>CAWFMF010000004.1:3377500-5037831 GCA_963816985.1 uncultured Acidobacteriota bacterium | reverse complement strand
AGATGCTCTGGAACGAGGGGATGACGAAGACCATGATGACCGCGATGACCCCCACCGCGATGACGATGACCGCCGCCGGGTAGATCATCGCCGAGATGACGTCGCGGCGGAGCTTGACGATCTTCTCGATGTAGGTCGAGGCGCTGGAGGATGAGGTCGAGAATACCGCCCGCCTCGCCCGCCTCGATCATGTTGACGAAGAGCTGGTCGAAGACCTTCGGGTGGCGAGCCATCGCCGCCGCCAGGGTCGCGCCCTCTTCCACGCCTGCCGCACCTGCGTCAGACGTGCGCGAAGTTCTTGCTGTCCTGCTGCTGCGCGAGGATTTCCAGGCATGGCACGAGCGGGAGTCCGGCGTCAATCATCACCGAGAACTGGCGCGTGAAGATGGAGAGCTCTTTGGCCTTCACCTTCTTGCCGCGACCGCCGAGCTTGGGGACGGCGATCTCGCGCCCCTTCTCCTTGACGGAGGTGAGCTGCACCTGCTCGCGGCGCAGGAGTTGGCGCAGCACCTCGCGGCTGTCGGCGTTGCGCTCGCCGACGATCATCTCGCCGACGCGGTTACGGCCTTTGAAAACGTATGTGGGCATGAAGGAACTCCGAAAAACCGTGACTGGTGAACCGTGACAGGTGACAGGAAAGAGCCATCAACAATGAACCGAGAACTGTACCGAGGGAGCAGATTTTCTCCTGTCACTCGTCACGGTTTACGGTTCACGGTTTTTCTCATCTGACGGGGCGCGCGCCGACGGGGCGCGGCTGGGCGTAGGGCGAGGGGTGCGCGCCGGGCCTGCCGCCGGGGCCGCCCGCGCCGTTGCCGGTGTTGAGTCCCGCGCCGTGCTCGATAAGCTCGCGCAGCTCGTCGGCGTTCGACGACCGCTGCATCGCCATCTCCATCGAGATGAGCCGCTTGTGGTAGAGGGTGGCGAGCGCTTGGTTGAAGGTCTGCATCCCGTGCTTGCCTTGGCCCGTCTGCATCATCGAGTAAATCTGGTGAATCTTGTCCTCGCGGATGAGGTTGCGGATGCCGGGGTTGGGGACGAGGATTTCCAAAGCCATCGCGCGCCCGCGACCGTCCGAGCGCGGGATGAGAGACTGGCAGAGGATGCCTTCGAGGACGAGCGAGAGCTGCGCGCGAATCTGCGCCTGCTGCGAGGCGGGGAAGACGTCAATGATGCGGTTGATGGTCGAGGCCGCCGAGTTCGTGTGCAAGGTGGCGAAGGTCAAGTGGCCCGTCTCGGCGATGCGGAGCGCGCTCTCGATAGTTTCGAGGTCGCGCATTTCGCCGACGAGCACCACGTCCGGGTCTTGACGCAGCGCCGTGCGGAGCGCCTCGGCGAAGCCGCGCGTGTCGGCCCCGACCTCGCGCTGGTTGACGATGCAGCTCTTGTGGCTGTGCAGGAACTCGATGGGGTCTTCGATGGTGACGATGTGTTCGTGGCGCTCGCGGTTGACCTTGTTGATCATCGCGGCCAGCGTCGTTGACTTACCGGAGCCGGTGGGGCCGGTGACGAGGATGAGCCCGCGCGGCTTATCGCAAAGCTGCGAGACGACCGACGGCAGGCCGAGCGTGTCGAACGACTTGATCTCGTAGGGGATGGCGCGGAAGACCGCGCCGACCGCGCCGCGCTGGTTGAAGAGGTTGGCGCGGAAGCGCGAGAGGCCGCGCACGCCGAAGGAGAAGTCGAGTTCGAGCGCCTCCTCGAAGCGGTGCTTCTGCGCGTCGGTCAGGACGCTGTAGGCCAGAGCCTTCGTGTCCGAGGAGGTGAGCGCGCGCACGTCTTCGAGCGGGCGGAGATGACCATCAACACGCACCTGCGGCGCGGTGTTCGTCGTCAGGTGAAGGTCGGAGCCTCCGAGCTCGATGAGCTTCTTCAGCAAGTCGGAGAGCGAGAGCGGCTCCTGCGTTGTCTCTTGACCAGTCATAAGCCTTTCCGTGTCCTGTGTTGTTGGTGGTTTTGGTGGTGGGGCGGCGGCGCTTCTACTTCCGCGCGCCGCCGCCCCGCGTGTGTCGAGCCGGAGGGGTGGGACTACTGCTGCTGCTTCTCGGCGAGGTTGCTGCTGCCCGAAGACTTGACCGAAGCCATGACCTGCTCGGAGCCGCTGGCGACGGGCGCGGCGAACTCGACGGGCGTGTTGGTGGCGAGGCTGTAGACGCGACCGTCAACCTCCGTGAAGTAGAAAGACCAGGACTGCGTGGGCGCTCCCGGCGCGCCGGTCTGTGCGAAGACGACGAAGACGCGGCGGCCCTGAATCTCGCGCACCATGTCGTTCGTCACCCACCCGCCTTCGGCCACCATCCGGTCAATCACCGTGCGGCGCAACGCCGCGACGCTCATCCCGCCCACGCTCTTCGCCTTCGGCGTCGAGGAGGCGTCAGTCGCGGACATCTTGACGGCGGAGATGACAGCCGTCCCGGCGGCCCGACCGTCGGGCGTGCGGACGTTGAAGAGGGTGTCGCCGTTGGAAGCCTTCCGCGCGTCGCCCCAGTTGTGCGGGAGCGTGAGCTGGAAGGGGAGCTGCGGGGCGCGGGCCGCGGTCGCGCGCGCGGGGACGCGGCTGAAGGAGACGCGCGTTAAGCCGGGCGCGGCCCCGCCGGGCGTTGGAGTGTTCGACGCGAGACGCTCGGCGAGCGCGCGGCGGCGCATCAAAGCGCGTTCGCGGCGTGCGCGCTGGCGTGCGCGGTAACGTCGCCACCACGCGCGCGAGTGGCGGCGGTAGTGCTTCTGCTTCTTCCGGGAGCCGACCGAAGAATGGCCCCACTTGGCGAGCGACTGGGTGATGGGGAGGCCCGCACCGAGCAGCACGAGGATGAGCGTCGAGAGAAAAATAATGCGCAGCTTGTTCATCGTTTAGGCCACCGTTTCCCGCACCACTTCCTCAAGGGTGGTGACGCCGTTGCGGATTTTTTGCAGGCCCGATTCGCGCAGCGTGATCATCCCGTCGTCGACGGCCTGCTTGCGCAGCTCCAGCGCCGAAGCGCCGATGAAAATCAACTCGCGGATTTCGTCCGTCATCTCCATCACCTCGTAGAGGCCGACGCGCCCCTTGTAGCCCGTGTTGTTGCAGGTCTTGCATCCCGCGCCCCTGTACGTCTTCATCTCGCGCACCTCGGCGGCGGAGAAGCCGACCTCGACGAGCGCTTCGGGCGGGACGGGGTGCTCGGTCTTGCAGTCCTTGCAGATGCGGCGAATGAGTCGCTGTGCCTGAATGAGGTTGACCGTGGTGGCGACGAGGAAGGGCTCGATGCCCATGTTCATGAGACGCGAGATGGTGGAGGGCGCATCGTTGGTGTGGAGGGTCGAGAGTACGAGGTGGCCCGTCAGCGCGGCCTTGATGGCGATCTCGGCGGTTTCGAAGTCGCGGATTTCGCCGACGAGGACGATGTTCGGGTCCTGGCGCAGGAATGACCGCAGGGCGGCGGCGAAGTTGAGCCCGATCTGCTCCTTCATCTGCACCTGATTGATGCCGGGGAGGTTGAACTCGACCGGGTCTTCCGCCGTCATGATGTTGGTCTCGGACGTGTTGAGCGCCTGCAAGGCCGAGTAGAGCGTGTTTGTCTTACCGGAGCCGGTCGGGCCAGTGACGAGCACCATGCCGTAGGGCTTCGAGATGTTGCGCTGGAACTTGACGAGCGATTCGGGCTCGAAACCGAGCTTCGTCATGTCGAGCATCAGCTTCTCTTTGTCGAGCAAACGCAGCACGACTTTCTCGCCGAAGAGCGTGGGGAGCGTCGAGACGCGGAAGTCCAACTCGCGCGAGCGCCCTGATGCTTGAGCTTGATCTTGATGCGACCGTCCTGCGGCAGACGCTTCTCGGAGATGTCGAGCTTCGACATGATCTTGATGCGCGAGATCAGAGCGTCGCGCAGCCGCAGCGGCGGGTGCATGACGTCGTAGAGCACGCCGTCAATGCGGAAGCGGATGCGCATCTCCTTTTCGTAAGGCTCGACGTGGATGTCGGACGCGCCGCGCCGGAGCGCATCGACCAGAAGCACGTTGACGAGACGCACGACGGGCGCGTCCTCGCTCATGCGCGACAGGTTCGTGAGATCAATCTCCTCGTTCTCGTCAATGACTTCGACGTCTTCGCGCCGTCGGTGTCCAAGTCCAACTGGTCGAGCGTCATCGTCTCCGGCATCGGCAGTTGGCTGAGGCCGTGACCGTTATTGTCCAACTCGTCGAGCGGGCGGAGGAGGTCGATCTCTTTCGACTGCGCGTAGTACTTCGCGATGGCCTCCTGCACGCTCGCCTCCGAGACGACCACCGGCTCGATGTTCAGGCCCGTCATGAACTTGATGTCGTCCATGGCGAAGACATTGGTCGGGTCTACCATCGCCAGCGTCAAAGTCGCCCCGACGCGGGTCAGGGGCAGCACGGAGTATTTTTGGGCGACCTCCTGCGGGATGAGGCGGATGACGGAGTCCTCGATGTCGAAAAGCTCCAGATTGACGCTAGGAACGCCGTACTGCCTCGACAGCACGGCAGTAATCATGTCGTCTGAGACGAGCCCCATCTTGACCAGATTGAAGCCCAGCCGGCCACCGTGTTCGCGCTGGAAGTCGAGTGCCTCGCGCAGTTGTTGTGGGCTCAGGAGATTTTCGCGGACAAGGATTTCGCCTAGTTTGGCTGACATTTTCTGGACAATTCCGTTGTTGAGAACTGCTTGAATGGGCGGGGCGGCCTCCGGAGGGGCCGTGGAGAGGCTCACCAAGAACCGCACACTTGGTCTGTCAAGGCAAGCAAAGGCAAACATCGTTTGCCACAAGCAGGATAGCGTTTAACCAAACGGCTGTCAAGATGATTGTTTGCGTGACCGAAATAAGCGAAGAGCCACCCCGCAGTTGAATGCGGGGCGGCTCCTTCAGAGTGTAAAAACGGGTCTGTTTTTAGCCCCGGCGGCGTCCAGGCGGGCGGGACGGGGTCTCAATCTTCTTCGGCACGATGTTCATGGACTTGAGCGCCTGAATTTGCGCCACGGCGTCGGCCTTCAAGGGATGTCCCTCCGGGGCCTTATCCGCAAATTTTTGCAGATAATTAGCGCCTTCCTGAAGCATCTTGTCGTCGGGCGGGTTGGAGAGATACCCGATCTGGATGTAGGCGAGGCCGATTTTCGCCAGCGCGTCGGCGTTGTCGGGCTGGACTTCGAGGACTTTCTGGTACTCGGCCTGCGACTGTTTAAAGTTCTCGATGGCCGCCGGGAAACCGTCGCTCCCCTTCGAGTTGTTGGCCTTGTAGGCCGCCACCTCGAAGAGCAGGTCGGCGGTGTAAACGCGCGCCTTGGCCTGCTCCGCCGGTTCCGTCAGCAGCGGGAAATATTCCTGATAGGCGGCGACCGCTTCGTCGGCCTTCGACTTGTCCGCGAGCAGGACGATGAGCCGCAGATTCTCGGCGCGTTCGCTGAGGGCGGCCCTCTTGTTCTGTTCGAGGGTGGTCTTGTTGGGGTCGTCGGCAGCCGAAGCCTTGATGACTTCCAGCGCCTTCGAGGCGGAATCAGCCGCGTCGGTGAAGTCCTTGACGGCGGTCGCCATCAAAGGAGCTTTCTCGGCGGCGGGCAGCGCGTTGGCCTTCTTGTAGACCTCGAAGCCGCGGTTGCGGAGAGCGAAGGCCTTGTTAATCAGGAGCCCGGAGTCTTCGCGGGCCGCGAGTCCCTCGTTGAAGAGGGCGAGAGCCTGGTCGTAGCGCTTTTCGTCGAGGGCCTTTCTGCCCTCCTCGAAGGTGCGCCTGACGACGGCGTTGGTGTCTACGATCTTCTTGTTCGACTCCTCGATGCGCGCGATCTCGGCGGCACGCGCCTTTTTGTCCGCTTCGCTCTCCTTCGGCACGGTGGCGGTCTCAGAGCCGCCGGGGGTCGCGGAGGCAGTCCTCGGAGCCGCCGCGAGAGTCTTAATCTGTTCGAGCGTGAGGCGCGTACCGTCGCCGGGTTCGAGGACGAAGTTCACCTCCGGCTTCTGGCTGAAGCGGACGCTCGGCTCGAACGCGGGGCGCGCTCCGGGCGCGCTGACGGCGACCGTGTACGTCCCGATAAAGGGGATGCCGGCGTGCGTGTAGACGCCCTTGGCGTTGGTCTTGAGGTGGTACTCGCCTCTGATGTCCAGGCGGAAGATGTCCACTACGGCGTCTTTGACAGGCACTTCCGTGCCGTCCGCCTGTTTGAGTGTTACCTTGCCGGTCGCGGTGGCGACCTGCGCTGACGCCGCGACCGTGCAGACGGCGAGCACGAGCGCGACGGCGGCGGTGCGAAATAAAAGCTTGAAAGGCATGGTCGGTGGTCTCCTGTCGTAGAAAGTAGCTGGCGCTCTCGGTCGTCGGAAAGGCCGCAGCATAAGATGCTTGCGCGCCCGCGTCAGTTGTCACTTCGGGACTACTATAATAGCAGCAAAACGGGCCGCGTGGCGAACCTCAAGTGGCGTAAGGGATGAGGTCGGCGACGCCCGCTTCGCGGAAGGCGCGGAGGCGCAGGACGCAGGAATCGCAAGCCCCGCAGGCCCGGTCTTCCGCGCGGTAGCAAGACCAGGTGAGGCCGAGCGGCGCGGAGAGTTCCAGGCCCCGGCGGATGATTTCGGACTTGCGGAGCGAGATGACGGGCGTGCGTATCTCGACGCGCGTCGAGGGGCGTGTGCCCGCGTCAATCGCGCTCTGGAAGGCTTCGTAGAATTCGGGGCGGCAGTCCGGGTAGCCCGAAGAATCCTCGGCCACCGCGCCGATGTAGACGCGCGACGCGCCCGTGACTTCGGCCCAACTCGTCGCGACGGCCAGAAGGTGCGCGTTGCGGAAGGGAACGTAGCTCGTCGGAATCTCGCGCGAGGCGAGGTCGGCTTCGGCGACCGGGATTGAGGGGTCTGTGAGCGAAGAGCCGCCGATGCGCGCGAGGTGTTCGAGCGAGACGGCGAGCCGCCGCGAGACGCCGTAGAAGTCGGCCAAGTCCTCGAAGGCGCGGCGCTCGCGGCGCTCGGTCAACTGACCGTATGAGACGTGGAGGAAGGCGACTTCATCATTCTCGTCGCGCGCGATGGCCGCCGTCACGCACGAATCCATCCCGCCGGAGACGAGGCAGATCGCTAAAGAGAGGGATGAAGGATGAGGGATGAGGGATGAGTCGTCGAGGGCGTCGGCGCGGCCTTCATCTTTGATAGCCCGGCCTTCATCTTCGGTGGCGCGGCCTTCAACGTCGCGCGGCGCGTCGCCGGGCTCTTCGTCTTCGGAGACGAAATCCTTGTCGTCGGGTGAGCCGCCCATTAGACGCCGTGCACCTCCGGCCCCCAGATGTACTTGTGGAGTTGTAACTGCATCCGCGCGTTGGCGATGCCACTCGACGCGACGAGTTCGGCCAGCTCGATGAGGTCGGTCGCGCCCCAGACGGGCGAGACGAGGATTGAGAGGGCGCGTCGCTCAAGGTCGTAGCGTTCGATGATTTCGCGCGCGAAGTCCCAGTCGGCGCGGTCGTTGACGACGAATTTTACTTCATCCCGGTCGGCGCGCAGCCGTTCGAGGTTCGGCCAGTGGTTGCGTTCGGCCTCGCCCGAAGCCGGGCACTTCACGTCGAGGATGAGTTTGGCGCGCTCGTCCAAACCCTCTGTCGAGACGAAGCCGCCCGTCTCGATTAAGACCTCGTGGCCCTCCTCGCAGAGCCGCCCGATGAGCACGAAGGCTTCGCGCTGCGCGAGCGGCTCGCCGCCCGTCACTTCGACGAGTCGGCAACCGAAATCGCGCACTTTCTGCATCACATCCTCGACGGACAGACGCTCGCCGCCGGTGAACGTGTACTCGCTGTCGCACCAGGTGCAGCGCATCGGGCAGCCCGTCAGGCGCACGAACGCGCAGGGCCGCCCGGCGTGTGTTGATTCGCCCTGAATCGAACGGAAGATTTCGGTGACGCGAAGCATAGAGACAAATGATGAATGCGGAATGATGAATGATGAATGAGAAGCTGCTTGAATCTCAAATCTCAGGTTTGAGATTCAAGATAGGTCTTAATTCATCATTCATCGCTCATCATTCATCATTTCATCGGGCGGTGTCAAAATGCGGAAGTTGTGACGGGCGGGTTCGGCTTCGTGATAGCATACGGGGCTGTGCCGTGCGGGGCGTCTGGAGCGCGGGGCTGTAGGATGCCGACAAACGTCGAACAACTGGTGAGCGAAGGTACGACGCGGCTGCTCGCGCGCGCGGAGGAGCCGCGTGCGCTCGCGCCGGAGGCGGTCGTGCCGCGCGTGCGCTCGACGCTGGAGAAGTACCTTTTGCGACACCGCGCGGATGCTTGTCGAAGGAGATTGAAGAGTTTCTCGACGCGCTGCACGCCGACGAGTTGCTTCTGGTCGTGGCCTGCGAGCGGGGCGAAGAGTCGGCGTGGGACGATTTGATGGGGCGGTTCAAGGCGACGGTGCTGTCGGCGGCGCGCGGCGCGAGCGCGGGCGAGGCCGAGGCCGAAGAGCTGGCGCAGTCGGTGTGGGCCGAACTCTACGGGCTGCGCGTGCGCGAGGACGGGACGCTCGCCGGGAAGCTCGCTTACTATTCGGGCTGCGGCTCGCTCGGCGGTTGGCTGCGCGCGGTGGTGGGGCAGTTGGCGGTTGACCGACACCGCCGCACGTCGAAGCTTGTGCAGACCGAAGACGCTTCGGACTTCGACCGCGCCGCCGCAGTGGCGGTCGGTCACGACGGCTGGCGACCGAACGCGCCGCCCGACCCGGAGACCGCGCTGGCCGAAACGGAAGCCGTGCGCGCCGTCGAGAAGGCGCTCGCGCAGAGCATCCGCGAGCTTGAAGATGAAGACCGCCTGCTCGTCAAGCTCTATTATTTTGACGGGCTGCGTTTGAAGGAGGCGGGGGCCGTCCTCGGCGTCCACGAGGCGACGGCGAGCCGCCGGCTGACTCGGCTGCACGGCGAGATACGTAAGCGCGTGGAGTCAATCCTGACGGGCGAGCACAACTGGACGCGCGAGGAGACGGCGCGGACGCTCTCGGAAGTCGCGCGCGCGCAGACGGACACGGACCTGCATTCGATGCTCGCCGCCGAGGTTCGTGGCGGCGAGAAACGCGAGGAGCTTTACGAATGAGCGAGCGACTCGGCGCGCAAGAAATGGGCCGCCCATGCGTTCAAAGTGTGGCCGACAATCCGGCAGCCCCGTTGGGTCTGATTGAAGTGTTTTGATGAACCGAGAATTCGACAAAGAGATTGACTCCCTGCTCCGACGCCACACGCGCGCGGCGGTGGGGGGCCGCGTGCTCGAAGATGAAGGCTCGGCCCAACGGCCTCCGTCTTCGCACCTCGACGCCGACGAGCTGAGCGCCTTCGCCGAGAACGCGCTCCCGGCGGCGGCGCGCTCTCTCTACGTCGCGCACCTCGCCGACTGCGGCGAGTGCCGGAGCACGGTCGCGGGACTCGCGCGCACGTCGAACGTCTCGGTCGAGTCTGAGAGAAAGGCTTCCGCCGTCCATCTCAAAGAGCCGGAGGCCGCCGCCTCGCGGGGCGGTTGGCTCGCCGCGCTCTTCGCGCCGCGCGTGATGCGCTACGCCTTCCCGGCGCTCGCCTTGTGTCTGGTCGGCGCAATCGCCTTCGTCGCGTTGCGCTCCGCGCAGCGGGACGGCGGCGCGTTCGTCGCGCAGACGGATTCGGCGGCCAACAAGGGACGCGACAGCATCACGCAGCAAGCGCCCACGGCGAACGCGCCCGGCGTCGGCGTGTTGGACGGCGCGACTCAGAACTCGAACACCTCGACCGTCACGGGCGGGGCCGCTTCCAACCAGTCGCCCCAACCCTTACAGTCTGCCGAGCAGCAAGGGTATAGAGGCGGGGCGATGCCGCCGGGCACGACCGCGACCGGCCCGGCGCCGACCTCGGCGGAGGAGGCGATGGCCCCGCCGCCCGCACCGCCCCCGGCGGCGGCGGACACGCGCGAAGCCGTCGGCGTCGTAGGCGAAGCCGCCCCCGCGCCCAAGACGTTGGCGAAGGAGAAGGACGAGAACACGAAGAGCATGGACATCGCGACGCGCGAGTCGAAGTCCGAAAACTTTACAGTGGATGGGAGCAACCAGCAGGCGAGTCGCGCCGCGCCGCGCAAAGTTGACATTGACCAGATGCCGGACGGCTCGCGTAACACGCAGCGCGCCGAACAGAACAACATGGGCGGACGCGCCGCCAACAACTTCCCCACGCTCTCGCGCCAGCAGGCCGAGAGCGACCGCGCCGCCGCGAAGTCTTCGGCCCGACGCTCACGCTCCGCCGAGCCGCGCGACGACAAGGGCGAAGACGAAGAGAGAACCAACGAGGCCGAGACGCGCAGCGCCTCCGGCCACCGCTTCCGCCGTCAGGGCGGCGCGTGGGTGGACGTTAAGTACAGCACTTCGATGTCCATGACCGGCGTGCGTCGAGGGACGGACGGCTACCGCGCGCTCGTCGCCGACATCCCTGAGCTTGGTCGCATCGCCGAACAGCTTTCGGGCGAAGTCGTCGTCGTCATCAAAGGCCGGGCGTACCGCATTCGTTAAGCCGCCGCCGTCGAACATTCCCGCCGTCCCGCAATCCATTCGCCCCGCCCGCCTCGTAATCCCTTCGACGCGGAAACAATGCTCTGTCGCCGGGGCTCTTTCTGTGGTACAACTCCGCGCCGTGCGAACTCTCCGGGGGTCGCCCTTTCGTCCGCAAAAAGTCTTCTCATCCGCCGACCCGAAGAGGAGTCGTTAATGATCTTCCGCAGCCCGCACCCCGACGTTGAAATCCCTGAAGTCCCGCTCTCCGAATACGTCTTCGAGAACGCCGGCCAGTACGGCGATAAGCCCGCGCTCATCGAAGGCTTGACGGGCCGCACATTAACCTACGCGCAGCTTCACGACTCGATTCGCCGCGCGGCGGCGGGCCTCGCGCGGCGCGGGCTGAAGAAGGGAGAGGTGCTCGCCATCCTCAGCCCGAACGTGCCGGAGTACCTCGTCGCCTTCCACGCGGTCGCGTCGCTCGGCGCGGTGGCGACGACCGTCAACCCGCTCTACACGGTCGAGGAGGTCGGGAAGCAGTTGAAGGACGCGCGGGCGAAGTATCTCGTGACCATTCCGCAGCTCCTTGAGAAGGCGCGCGAGGCGGCGGAAGGGACGAGCGTCGAGGAGGTCTTCGTCTTCGGCGAAGCCGACGGCGCGACGCCGTTCGCGTCTCTGCTCGACGCGGACGCGGACGGATTGCCGGAAGTCACTTGGAACACCGCCGAAGACATCGTCGCGCTTCCGTATTCGAGCGGCACGACGGGCGTCTGCAAGGGCGTGATGCTGACGCACCGGAACATCATCGCCAACCTCGCGCAGATGAGCGGCGCCGGCCACGACTGGTCGAGCGACAGCCTCATCTGCGTGCTTCCACTGTTCCACATCTACGGGCTCGTCGCCGTCGCTAATTACGGCCTCCGCTGTGGCTCGACCATCGTTACACTGCCGCGCTTCGACTTCGAGCAGGTCTTGAAGTTCATGCAGGAGTACCGCGTGAGCGTGGCGCACCTCGTGCCGCCCATCGTGCTGGCGATGACGAAGCACCCGGCGGTCGAGGGCTTCGACCTCTCGGCGTTGAGGATGATTTTTTCCGGCGCGGCCCCGCTCAGCGAGAGCCTCGCGCGGGCGTGCACCGCGCGGTTCGGCTGCGACGTGGTGCAAGGGTACGGCATGACCGAGACGAGCCCCGTCACACACGTCGCCTCGCCCACGACGAACAAGCCCGGCTCGGTCGGCGTGTGCGTGCCGAACATGGAGTGCAAGGTCATTGACCTTGAGACCGGGGCCGAACTCGGCGAGCGCGAGGAGGGCGAGATTTGCGTGCGCGGGCCGCAGGTCATGCTCGGCTATCTGGGCCGCCCCGACGCGACCGCGCAGACGATTGACGCGGACGGCTGGCTCCACACCGGCGACATCGGCTACGCCGACGAGGACGGCTTCTTCTTCATCGTTGACCGCGCCAAGGAACTCATCAAGTACAAAGGCTTTCAGGTCGCGCCCGCCGAATTAGAAGCCCTTCTGCTGACCCATCCTTCGGTCGCGGACGCGGCGGTCATCCCCGTCAACGACGACGAGGCGGGCGAAATCCCCAAAGCCTTCGTCGTCAAGCGGGCCGACATCGGCGTTGACGAAATCATCGCCTACGTCGCCTCGCGCGTCGCGCCGCACAAGAAAATCCGCCGCGTCGAGTTCATCGAGCAGATTCCGAAATCACCCTCCGGCAAAATCCTGCGCCGCCTCCTTGTAGAACGAGAAAGAGCAGGGATGACGAAGCAATCGGCGCTTTGACCGTCAGGTAGTGCTTAGAAGTAAACCGGGAGCATCCCCGAAGGGGATGAAGGTAATAGCCGGGGGCAAGTGCGCAGCACGCCCCCCCGGCTATTATCTTGCGCCCTTTCAGGGCGAGGCTCGGCGGCATTACAATGGGCTCGGACGTTCGGAACCCAATCTCAACCGACAAGGAAACGCACATGAACAGAAGCGCACGGTCTCTCCGCGTCTCGCTCTCCTTCCTTCTGCTGCTCGCACTCTTCTCGACGACACTCGCGCCTTCCTCTCTCGCGCAGAGACGCAGGGCTGCGGGCCGTCGTGCGGGTGGCGGCGGCGGCGGCTCGGAGGTCGCGCGGATGCTGCGCGAAGTGAGCGCGTCGAGCGTCGAGCGGACGATTCGCAAGCTCGTCTCGTTCGGCACGCGCAACACGCTCTCGGCGCAGGACAACCCGGCGCGCGGCATCGGCGCGGCGCGCGACTGGCTCTTCGAGGAGTTCAAGGAGATTAGCCGAAGGACAGGCGGGCGGCTCGAAGTCGAGTTGCAGTCGTTCGAGCAGCAGCCCGGTCGCTTCCAGCGCATCGCACGTCCGACGCGCGTCACGAACGTCGTCGCACGCCTGCCCGGCGCGCAGCCCGCGTCTGCGGAGCGCGTCTACGTCATCAGCGGCCACTACGATTCGATGTGCACCAGCCCAACCGACGCCGAGTGCGACGCGCCGGGCGCGAACGACGACGCTTCGGGTGTGGCCGCCGTGCTTGAGGCGGCGCGCGTCATGGCGGGCCGACGCTTCGACGCGACGCTCATCTTCATGGCCGTCGCGGGCGAAGAGCAGGGGCTCGTCGGCGCGACCTACTTCGCCGAGCAGGCGAAGCAGAAGAAGATGAACATCGAAGGGATGTTCACCAACGACATCGTCGGCAACACGCTCGGCGGCAACGGCGTGCGCGACCGCCGCACCCTGCGCGTCTTCTCCGAAGGCGTGCCCTCGAACGAGACGCCCGAAGAGGCCGCGACGCGCCGCAGCGTCGGCGGCGAGAACGACTCCGCGCCGCGACAACTCGCGCGCTTCATCGTCGAGGCGGGCGCGGCCCACATGCCCGGCTTCCGCGTTCAGATGATTTACCGGCGTGACCGTTATCTGCGCGGCGGCGATCACATCCCCTTTCTCGAACAGGGCTACCCGGCTGTCCGCTTCACCGAGCCGAACGAGGAATACGCGCACCAGCACCAGAACGTGCGCGTCGAAGGCGGAGTCCGCTACGGCGACCTTCCGGAGTTCGTTGACTTCGAATACGTCGCGCAAGTCGCGCGCGTCAACGTGACGGCGCTCGCCTCGCTCGCGCAAGCCCCGGCCCGCCCCAAAGACGTTCGCATTCTCACCCGCCGCCTGACCAACGACACGGACTTGCAGTGGGCGGCGAACACCGAGCCCGACCTCGCCGGTTATGAAATCGTCTGGCGCGACACGACCTCGCCGACGTGGACGAACTCCGCCCGCGTCGGGAAGGTGACGACCCACACCGTCAAAGGCATGAGCAAGGACAACTACTTCTTCGGCGTCCGCGCCGTGGATACGGAAGGCAACCGCAGCCCCGTCACTTACCCTCGACCGCTGGGAAGATAAAAGAGGATTTAAGGCGACCGCCAAAACTCGGCACGCGAGATTTTTTATGTAGGGGCAGGGCTTGTCCCTGCCCGTGTCTTCGGTAAACAAACGGGCAGGGACAAGCCCTGCCCCTACAGTCATTGGCTGCCTCAAAAATTCCAACCAAGTCCCGCCCTCTCGCGTCTAAACAGGTAGTGTGCGCAAACGCCATTATTTTCGGGGTTTTAGGCGTCCAATGTCTCAAAGCTTAAAAGCAAATTCGGACGGAGTTTTTATGAAAGTTTTTGTCTCTCAACGTCGCCGACTCGCGCGGAAATTCTTCGCGGTCTTGTCGCTGGCGGCCTTGCTCTCGAACAGTCTTTTCGTCTCCGCCGCCGTGCAAAAGTCGGCTGAGGCCGTGCGGCCCGGCGAAGAGCAGCGCATCGTCCACGTCCTGAACCGCCTCGGCTTCGGCGCGCGGCCCGGCGACGTGGAGCGCGTGCGGCGGATGGGCTTGGAGAATTACATCGAGCAGCAGCTCAACCCGTCGAAGCTCTCGGATGCGGTCGTCGAGGCGAAGTTGAAGAATCTCTCGACGCTCTCGATGAGCAATACGGAGCTGCTTGCCAAGTACCCGAACCCCGGTCAGTTGATTCGGCAGTTGCAGCGGCGCGGCGAGCTGCCCGCCGAGCTGGCCGAGCTTGCCGGGCAGAGACAGCAAGTTCAACAGCAGCGCCGCGCGCCGAACGCGACGGGCGAGACTCCGGCCATGAATGGCGAGGCGATGAATGCGCCTTCGACGACGATGCCGAACGCCGACGAGCCCGCGATGCCCGGCGACGACAACCCCGAACGCGCGAAGTATCGCCGCGCCATCACGCAGTACATGCGCGCCAACGGGATGGAGCCGCCGCAGCGCATCATGCAGGAGCTACAGGCTTCGCGCATCCTCCGCGCCGTCTACAGCGAGCGGCAGTTGCAGGAGGTGATGGTTGACTTCTGGTCGAACCACTTCAACGTCTTCGCGCAGAAGGGCGCAGACCGCTGGTTTCTCACTTCTTACGACCGCGACGTGATTCGCCCCAACGCGCTCGGCAACTTCCGCACGCTCCTCGAAGAGACGGCGAAGAGCCCAGCCATGCTCTTCTACCTCGACAACTTCCAGAGCGTGAGCCCGAACGCGGGGCAGGGAAGACGAGGAGCCTTGCGGCAGATGCTACGCGGCGAAGAAGGCGCTGCCATGAACCCGCGCCGCCAGCAGCGCAGAGAGCGTCGCCGCGCGATGCGCGAGGGCGGAGCCACGACGGCGAACGAGGGCGAGCAGGGACAGATGGCAAGACGGCAACGCCCACAGCAACGGCGACCGCAACGCGGCATCAACGAGAACTACGCGCGCGAGCTGATGGAGCTGCACACGCTCGGCGTTGACGGCGGCTATACGCAGAAGGACGTGCAGGAGGTCGCACGCGCCTTCACCGGCTGGACGATCCTCGACCCGCGCGGCGCGGCGGGGACTTCCAAGGGCGGCACTTTCATCTTCAACCCCCGCACGCACGACGACGGCGAGAAAATCGTCCTCGGCCAGAAGATTCCCGCAGGCGGCGGCGTCCGCGACGGCCAACTCGTGCTCGACATCCTCGTCCGACATCCTTCGACGGCGAAGTTCGTCGCCACCAAGTTGAGCCGCCGTTTCGTCTCCGACGAACCCTCGCCCACGCTCGTCGCGCGCGTCGCCGCCGCCTTCACCAAGAGCAATGGCGACATCCGCGAGACCCTGCGCGCCGTCTTCACTTCGCCCGAATTCAACTCCGCCGAGGCGCGGCGCGCGAAGATTAAGACGCCGTTTGAATTGACCGTGAGCGCCGTCCGCACGCTCGGCGCGGAGACCGACGCGCGCCCCGCGCTCCACCAGTGGGTCGCGCGCATGGGCGAGCCGCTCTACCTGTATCAAGCGCCGACCGGCTACCCCGACACGGCGGAGCACTGGGTCAACACGGGCGCCTTGCTCGAACGTCTGAACTTCGCGCTCGCGCTCGTCTCGAACCGCATCCCCGGCACGCGCGTTGACCTCTCGCGCTTCGTCGGCGAGGACGCCACTTCGAGCCGCGCCGTCAATCAGGAAAGAATCGTTGACCGCTTCCTCTCGCTCGTCCTTCAAGGCGACATCTCGCCCAAGAGCCGCGCTGTTCTGATGAAGCAGCTCTCCGACCAATCGAACGCGCCGATTGCGCAAACGACGACGACGACGGCGCAGGACGAGGCGACGACGATGATGGAGCGAAACCCACGCGCCGCGCGCCGCGCCCAGAGGCGCGAAGAATCCGCCGCGACCGTCGGCAACCCCGAAGTCGCGCGCATCGCCGCGCTCGTCATCGGCTCGCCGGAATTCCAGAGGCAGTGAAAAGCCGTGACGGGTAAACCGTGACGGGTGACAGGATAAGAACTGTCTTTCTCCTGTCACCCGTCACGGTTTACGGTTTACGTCTTTTAAGGTGTGTGATGAATAACAGTCGCAGATTTTTTATGAAGCAGGGGGCGCTGGCGCTGGCGAGCGTCGGTGCGTTGACGAGCGCGCCTTCGTTTTTGCGGCGCGTGGCTCTGGCCGAGGGGTTGAGCGTCACGCCGACGGGGCGGCGCAAGACCTTAATAACAATCTTCCAGCGCGGCGCGGTGGACGGCCTCAACATGGTCGTGCCGCACGGCGAGCGGAGTTATTACGACCTGCGCCCGCAGATCGCCATCGCGCAGCCGGGCCGTGGGCCGTCGGGTGAATCCGTCATTGACCTCGACGGCTTCTTCGGCCTCCACCCTTCGCTCGCGCCGTTTAAATCCTTTGTGGGACGAGAAGCGGCTTGCCGTCGTCCACGCCGCGGGCTCGCCCGACAACACTCGTTCGCACTTCGACGCGCAGGACTACATGGAGTCGGGCACGCCCGGTCGCAAGTCCACGCCGGACGGCTGGCTCAACCGTTACCTGCAAGCCGCGCCGGAGGAGCGTGCGACGCCCTTCCGTGCAGTCGCCATGTCGCAGAACCTCCCGCGCATGTTGCAGGGGCGCTCGCCTGCGCTCGCCATGCAGAGCCTCTCGGACTTCCGCGTCCGCGCGGGCGCGAGCACGAAGGTCGTGCAGGGCGGCTTCGAGGACATCTACGAGCAGAGCGTGGGCGACGCCCTGCGCGGCACGGGCAAGGAGACCTTCGACGCGGTGAAATTCCTGGAGCGCGTCAACCCGGCGCAGTACAAGCCTGAGAATGGCGCGCAGTACCCGCGCGGTCGCTACGGCGAGGCGCTGATGCAGATCGCGCAGCTCATCAAGGCGGGCGTCGGGCTCGAAGTCGCCTTCACGGACACGGGCGGTTGGGACACGCACCGCACGCAGGGCGGCGCGCGCGGCCAACTCTCCTTGCTCCTCGCGCAGTTCGGCGCGGGCATCAAGGCGCTCGTCAGCGACCTCGGCCCCGCGCGGATGCAGGACGTGGTCGTCCTCACGATGTCGGAGTTCGGGCGCACCGTCAGGCAGAACGGGACGGGCGGGACGGATCACGGCCACGCCAACGCGATGTTCGTCATCGGCGGCGCGGTGCGCGGCGGCAAGGTCTACGGCCAGTGGCCCGGACTCAAAGACGAGCAACTCTTCGAGGGCCGAGACCTCGCCTTAACGACCGACTTCCGCGACGTGTTCGGCGAAGTCGCCGCCAAGCACCTCGGCAACGCCGACCTGCGGAAAGTCTTCCCCGGCTACGCCGCGAGCCCCTCGAAGTTCCGTGGCGTGCTCGGCTAGAGGGCAACAAAAGTGAAAAGAGAGGGGCGCGAGTCATCAACTCGCGCCCCTCTCTTTTCACTTTTGTTGCCCTCTTTCGGCCTTCCGTCAAGCCGTCAGAATGTGCGCGGGAATCTCAGCCGTGGGGCGTCGCCACGCGCGCGGGCGGGGGAAGCGTTTCGGGACTGTCTTTCCTGCGCGCGCCGATGTTCGCCATCGCGAAGACGAGGAAGCAGATGATTCCGAGCATGAAGGCGAAGTGTAAGACGAAGCTGAGCTTCACGAGCATCTGTTTGAACGAATCGTGCAGACGCTTGCTGTCGTCCGGGTCTTTCGCGATGTAGGTCAGGATAAAGCTGTAACAGACGCCCGCCACGATGGAGACGGTGAAGAGAATCCACCCGGCCTGTAAGAAGCCGCGGAGTTGGAGGGCCGCGAGGTCTAAATCTTTGAGGAACGTGAGGGAGAGAACGAGTGCGCCCGTGGCGAGAGTGGTGATGGCTGTGACGTGGGCCTTGAAGTAATCAAGGACAGAGTAGAACTGTGAGGTCTGCTGGCCGGGGGGAGCCCCGGCCTCGGGGGTGTTCATATCCGTACTAGCAGCTCGCGCCCCTTTCGGCGTCCGCCACCTTCCCTGTCAGCTTGGACATGATTGCCTGTCCCGCGTCGGCGCTCTCTTTCCGGATGTCACCCTGTCGGTAAAGGCGCTCTATCTGATCGCCCCAGCTATAGGCCATCTCAGAACAGAGGTGTCCGTAGCCGACACTCTCAACCTTGTCAATCAATTCGCTCAGCGCCTGCATCAAGAACCCGGCGTAGCGCCGCTCCTGTTTGAACTCGACGTCAACGCACTTGAGCGTCCCTTCGAGATGCTCGACGTAATGCACCAGCTCCCCGAACTTTTCGACGCTGAGAGCGACGTCCCGCCGGTCTTCGAGCAGACGAACGTCGTCCGCGTCTATCGGAGCTTCGAGCATAATCTCCATCGTCATTCCTCCTGCCTCAGAAAGTTATGCGCTGCGTCCGGCCAGCCGCATATTTTATGCGCGGGGAGGTGGCTCACACCTCTTTAGATGCGCCCGCGTTAAGGGGAGAAGTCCGTAATCAGGACTTTTATTGCGTACCAGGGGGAGCGATAGACGTCAATTATCGTCACCAGCCCGGCAATGTCAAACTTGTAGTCAATGCTGATTCCACCCACCCCCAGCTCAATCGTCCGGTTGACGTCGCCGTATATGTCCGCGTGTCGCGCGCAGTGATAACTGGACGCCATGGGGTCATGTTCTAATTCATTGAGCGCGTTGTTGATGGCCTTCTGTTCGGGCACGGAAAAGCCGCCGATCTTCTTCTGTAACCAGTTCTGGTAGCGGTTGGCAATGGGCATCTGATTCCCCGAAACCTTTGGATGAAGAGCCGAAGCTGTAAATGCTGAAGACATTCACCATGTGTGTGGCGGTGTTCATCGGGACGGGTTCAGGGTGCCCCTCCGGGGCGGCGTTCGGCGTTTGTTTTGGCGGGGGCAGGAGTTTCAGAGCCGACTGTTTTGGTGAGACGTGGTACAGCGGGAGAGGGCCGCATCACAATACTCCTTCTTGAGGAAGCGCCGTGGTTAAGCTGACGAAGATTGCTCCCGGCCAGCCGACGATGTCCGTAACTCAGGCGAGGGGGCGCGGGACAAGACACCCAATTCAGGAGCCTAAGCCGTTAAGTCGTGGCTTGTCAATAAAAAAAGCGAGTTGGTGCGGGCGGAGTAATTCCCCGGAAGATAATCCATCCGACGGGACGCGCGGGCGACGGGTGTTTTCGCGGGCCGCGCGGGCTGCCGATTGGAACAAAGTGGGGCGCGTGTTAAAATCCCGGCATCCTGACTTCCCCCGGTTCTAAACTTCGCGGCGGGCTGAGCTTTGCGGGCCTGCGGCGGGGTGTGAGTATGCTCTTAGAATAAGAAACGAGAGGGGTATAACGTACATGGCACAGAGTGGTGCGGCGGGCAGCGAGACCTTACAGGATATTATCGGGCGACTGGCGGATGTCGAGCCGGTTGATTTGCCCTTTATCAGCCTTTACCTCAACGCGCAGGCCAACGAGCACGGGCGGGCCGACTTCGAACGCTTTCTGCGCAAGGAGTTCGGGAACCTCCTGCGCACTTACGAGGCGGAGAGTCCCGCGTTCGCCAGTTTCGAGCGCGACGTGGAGCGCATTAACGAGTACCTCTCGAACGAGCTGCGGCCCGAATCCAACGGCGTCGCCGTCTTCGCCTGCGCGGGCGCGGACGACTTCTTTCAGGCCGTGCAGTTCGAGGCTCCGATTGACAACCACCGCCTCTACGTCTACAACCAGCCGCACCTCTACCCGCTCGCGCGCGTGATGGATCAGTACCCGCGCTATGCCGTATTGGTCGCCGACACGAACCGCGCGCAGCTCTTCGTCTTCGCGCGCGGCAAGGCCGTCAACCGCGAGGAGGTGCAGAACGTCAAGACGCGGCGCTCGCAGGCGGGCGGCTGGTCGCAGGCACGCTACCAGCGCCACAACGAGAACTACCACCTCCACCACGCGAAGGAACTCTCGGACGCGCTCGAACGCGTCGTGCGCGAGGACGGAGTCGAGCACATCATCCTCGCGGGCGACGAGCAGATCATCCCGCTCCTGCGCGGGCAGTTCCCGAAGGCGGTCGAGGAGAGGGTGGTGGACGTTCTGAGCCTCGACATCAACACGCCCGAACACGAGGTCTTCGACGCGACGCTCGAAGTGATGCGCGGCCACGACGCGCAGACCGACGTCGAGAAAGTGCAGAGGCTCTTCGACGCCTACCGCTCCGGCGGCCTCGGCGTCGTCGGCTCGCAGGACACGCTCGAAGCGCTCGCGATGGGGCAGGTCGAGGAACTGCTCATCACCGCCTCTCAGCAGCACATCGAAGGCGACAAGGACGACGTGGCGATTCTCTCCGAGAGTGACGTGGAAGTGATGGAGCCGGTCGTCGCCGGTCAAGACGGGGCCGTCGCCGAAATCGAGCCCGACGCCGTCGTCGTCTCCGCTGACCTCGTCGCCCGCGCGCATCAGACGGCGGCCCGCGTCACCTTCATCGAAGACCCCACGCTTTTGGCTGAGGTCGGCGGCGTCGGCGCGATCCTCCGCTACCGCATCACGCCCCCGACGACCGACTCGGCCCCGCAGCCGCAGCACGCTTAGGATTTGCCACGGAGGCACGGAGGCACAGAGACAAACAAAAGGGAAGAGGGCGGACTTAGAGGGAGAGTTGAATCATTCAACTCTCCCTCTAAGTCCGCCCTCTTTATCTTTTCCTTCTTCTTCTCCGTGCCTCTGTGTCTCCGTGGCTAATCCTTTAAACTCATCACGTGCCCTTAACGACGGCGGCGACGCGCGGCGGGCTGCTCGCACCTTACGCGATTACTGCTTTACGAGTCGCAGGTTCGGACTGGCGAAGGGGACGTAGACGAGTCCGAGCGGGTTACCGCGCTTGAGCAGCGCGAGGCGTGCGCCGCGGACGGCCTCGCCCAGCGGCAGAGGGTCTTTAAACGGCTCGCCGCCGAGAAAGCGGCGCAGGCACTCCTCCGCGAAGTCGCGCGCCAGCGGCTCGAAGATCGTGATCTCGGTCCCGATGACGCCGGAGGCGTTCGCGTCCTGCACGAAGACCTCGACGAAACGCAGCGCCACCTCGGGGCTTAAGGCGGTCGTGTGGCAGCCGTTGATGAAGACGAGCGGGCGCGGGTCGTCCCAGCGCTTGAGGTCGGTGAAGAAATTGCTCGGTTCGATGTTGTCTTCGGCGCCCGCGCCGAACTGGATGTAGGGCACGTCGTTCCCCATGACGCCGCCGTGGCAGTAGAAGTAGACGAGGTGCGGCTTCTGCTTCTTGAGCAGCCGCATCACGTCGAGCCGCTTCTCGGCGCGCTCCCAGCGGGCCGGCTGCCTGAACTTGTGCATCACCTCTTCATGCTGCACCCGCCGCTGAACGTCGAAGTCGGTCGAGACGCCGACGACCACCTGCACCTCGTCGCGGAGCGGCATCAGCTCCGGCAAATCGTCCGCCTCGCCGATGGTGAGCGGCAAGCCGAGCGCGTGGCGGTAGCCCCAGAAGCCGCTGGGGCAGACGAAGGGGCCGACGTCGGCTGCAAGGTCTTCGTCGCTCTTGTCGTGCTCGGCCTTGAGCCAGCACTTGCCCTTGAAGCAGTCGCACTCTTCGAGCGGCTGTGCGGAGCGCATGGCGGCGGCGAACGTTTTGCAGAGTTCGTAGCTGTTGAGGGGGTACTGATTGGGGTCGAAGGGGTAGTCGTAGATGAGCGCCGCCGGGACGACGTGGCCCGACGACTGCTTGAGCGCGAGCTGCACAAGCCCCGGCTCGGACATCACGCGTGACAGCGCCTCGCGGTCGCGCGTCAGCCTGCGCGTGATGGCCGCGTACAGGCTCGACCCGGCGGTGGCGAGCTGCGCCATGTCCACCGCCAGCCGACCGAGGTCGTGCGCCGGGTCGAACGCGGCCTGCTCGTAGAGATAGCTGTCATCATCGCCCCATTCGTCGGGCTTCCCCCAACTGACCTTCCGCAGGGCGCGGCGCGCGATGTTGATGTAGTTTTTCAGATCGCCCTCGCTGATCGTGGCGTCGTCCTTCAAGTACGTGTTCTCGCCCGCGCCGAAGAAGCGGAAGCTGTGCGTGCCGTCGCCATTGCCGTTGAGCATCAGGCTCAGGCGGTGCGGCGTCTGCGGCAGCACGTCGGAGCTGAACTTGCGAGCGATCAGAAAATCCGTCACCGCCGAGAGGGCCACCTTTTTCTTCGGCAGCGGGCTGTCCGAAGGGAAGAGGGCAGCCTCTCGCTTGAAGAACGCCGCATTGACCTTCAACGACTCGCTCTGCGTCACCACGCTGACGAGGTGCGACTGGAGGAGTGAACGCTCACAGTAGATGTTGCAGCGCAGGCGGTGGAGGCCGGGCCGTTCGGGCGCGCGGACTGGGAAGAAGAGGCGCGTGCCGAGGCGATCCGAAGAAAGCTGTTCGGACGACTCGCGGAAGGGCTGGCGGAGGACCGTCACAGACCCGCCGTCCGAGACCTGTAGCTCGCCCACGTCCTCGCCATTGACGATCTCAATCTCGCCCTCGAAGGAGAAGAGCGCGACCTCCAGTTTCGCGTAGCGTGGGAGGTGTTCGACGCCGAGGCTGGGCGCGTCGCCAATCCCGCCGCGCTGCTTTTCCCCGACTTCGAGCCAGAAGAGATACTTCTCTCCGCAGCGGAGCGTCTGCTTCGCGTCGAGCCACTGGTCGGGCGTCTCGGTGGGCGCGAAGCCGAGGTTGACAACGTCGGGCTTGCGGCGCGGCTTCTCCTCCGGCAGCAGCCCGGCCTTGACCATCGCGTCTTTTATGGAACGCGATTCGTCTACCGACACGCCTTCCTTAACGGCCTTCGGTGAATCGTAGCTGTCCTCACTTCTATCTACTGACGAAGTCTGGATGCGTCTGCCCTGCACGTAGATGTCCGACGCGGCTGTCCGTCCGCCACCGCCTGACGACGATCCGCCGCCACTGCCATAACCACCGCCGCCCGACGATGAACCACCGCCGCCTGACGAGCCGCCTCCGCCGCCCGACGATGCGCCGCCACCGCCGGAAGAGGAGCCGCTTCCATGACCGCCGTAGCCACCGCCGGAAGATGTTCCCCCGCCGTAGCCACCGCCCCCGGACGAAGCGCCGCCTGAACCGTAGCCGCCGCTTGAGGAGGAACCACCTCCGCCGTAACCGCCCGACGAAGACGACCCGCCCCCTCCGTAGCCCCCGCCCCCGCCGAGTGTGCGAGTGTCGCCGCCGCCGCCGCCGCTCGAAGGCCGTTCGGGCGGCTTCGACTTCTGCCCGCGTCCCCCGCGGGAAGATTTGCCGAGTTCGTAGAGCGACCTCTCGATGAAGAACTCGCGCCGGTCTTCGTCTAGCTCCGAGATAATCTGAAGCACGCGGCGACCGGCGTCCGAATGCTCGCGGAGGTAGGGGCGCGGGTCGGGGAGGTTCGCAAGGATCAACTCGCGCTTCTCCGGCATGCGTTCCGCCAGTTCAAGCAGCAGGAGGCGGCGCAGCGAGGGGTCGCCGGTGAGGCCGGCGACCGTCAGCGCGTGCCGGAGCATTGACTCGGTCAGCAGAGGCATGAGGTCGAGGAGCAGTTCCTCGCTGCCGCCCACCACCAGAGCTTGGAGTTCCTCAATGAGTTCGTCCTGAGACATGTCGCTGCTCCCGCCCTCCCGCGCGTCACCTATCGTTGGCACCGCCTCCGCCGCCGGGCAGAGCCTCCATGTTTCTCACCCCCTGCTGAACCCCTTCGGGAATCGTGTGGTCAGGCCCCAGCTTCCTGCGCCGCCCGTCGAGGAAAAAGTCCACGTCGAAGTTCTTCGAGATGCCGACGAGGAAGATCAGCACGATGAAGTAGGCGAAGAAGCCGACGCCGAGGCCGATGCCGTAGGCCCCGAAGAGGACGGTGCGCGCGGGGAAGAGCGCGAGGACGGCGGCCCCGCCGATGGCCCCGATCAGCGTCACGATGTCGCTCAAGGCGACATCATCCTTGCGGTAGCGGTTGATGAAGTAGACGTACCAGCCGATGACGGCGCCGAACAGGCCGGCACCCCACTTGATGAGGTCGGGAACTTCGTTAATGTTTTCAACGCCAGCTTGAAGCATGGGGCAGTCTCCTTTGGGGGTAGAAGTTACGTGGAGGTTCCGTAGCGGTCGCGCAACTCACGCCGCCACCCGAGGTGAAGAAGGAGCGCGAGCGCCGTCGCGCCCAGAAAGAGCCAGACCCCCGGCCAGCCGCCGAACATTTGGACGACCGCCGCCGAGAGGAGCGTGGCGGAGCTGGCCGACCAGCCGACCACTTGCGGTCGGCGCACGCGCCCGCCCAGAGAGCCGAGCAGCCAGCCCCAGACAAGGCCCATGCTTGCGCTGCCCAACAAGGTAATTAACATCGGCTGAAATCCCACGGGCCGGAGGTCGGGTCAATGAAGCGTGCGACCGTTACGCAGGTTGAAGGTTCTCGGTCGAACAGGGACCGGCGCGTATGATGAGGTCGCTTACCTGCCGCTGGTACGAAAAGGTATGTCGGTCGGTCAAAGCCGGAGCGCGGGCATATTAGCACAAACGGCGCGGCTGGGAACGACGGATTTCGTCGCTACTCGCGGACAATGGCGACGACGCGCAGAGGCCCGCCCGACCCGCCTTTGATTTTCATCGGCAGGGCGATGACGTGAAAACCTTTGGCGGGGAGTTTGTCGAGGTTGGCGAGGTTCTCGAAGGCGGGGATGTCGCGCGCGAAGAGGACGCGGTGGCTCTCGAAGAGCGTGGACTGCCCGTAGTCTATGCTCGGCGTGTCGAGCCCGACGGCCTTCACCGAACGGTTCGCGACGAGCCAGCGCGCGGCTTCGGGGTGGAGCCCCGGAAAATGTAGTTTGGGGACGGCCCCCGCGCCGCGCTCGTCCGTCCCCATGTAACTCTTGCGGTCGGGCCAGCGGCGACCGAAGCCCGTCCGCAGGATAACAATCGAGCCCGCCGGAATCTCTCCGTTCGCGCGCTCCCATTCGGCGAAGTCTCCGGTTGAGATTTGATAATCCGCGTCTCTCTCGCACGCGCTCGAAACGTCCACGACTATCCCATCGCCCATCAACTGTTCCAGAGGAATCCTGTCCACGGTGTTGCGCCCCTCGGCGAAGTGGACGGGCGCGTCAATGTGCGTCCCGCCGTGCTCGGCGGTCGAGAAGCGGTTGGCGGCGTAGAAGTAGCCCTTGTCGGTCAGGCCCTCGAAATCCTTCTCCAACTTGAAGGGCTCGGCGGTCGGCCAGTAGACCGTCTCCGCGTCGAACGGGTGCGACAAATCAACCAGCACGCCGCCCGGAAAAGACGTTTGCGCGCGCCCGCACGAGAGGGTTAAAAGAGAGAGCACAATCAAAGAGCAGACGCACGGCGCACACTTCATGTTATGTTTCCTCCTCTAATTGCAGAGCCCCCGAAGGGGGCGGAAGAACTTAGCCCACGGCGCGAGCCGTGGGGATACGGCGGCGAAGGATTGGTAAGCCCCTGAAAGGGGCGAAAGAAATTCAAGTTGAGCATGGAAGTGGGTTGAGTTTCTTTCGCCCCTTTCAAGGGGCTCTCATTTTTAATCCATGCTTTCCCCCACGGCTCGCGACCCTCGTCTAAACTCTTTCGCCCCCTTCGGGGGCTTAACAGCTTCTTAGTTCGAAGTGACCTCATGCACAAGCTCAACCTGAAGCAGACGCACAAACCTGTCAAGGAATATTACGAAGCGCTGGCGCAGTTCAAGTCTTTGCACGTCTCGCACGAGATGGCGGTGCGCGACGCCTTCCAAGACCTCTTGAAGTCGTGCGGCGCGCAGTTCGGTTGGACGCTCGTCCCCGAATGGCAGTTGCGGCGACCGCAGGCTCGCGCGCTTCGTGTGGACGGCGCGCTGCTCGACGAGTTCCGTTTGGCGCACGGCTACTGGGAGGCGAAAGACGGCGCGGACGATTTGCCGCGTGAGGCGCGCAAGAAACTCGACCTCGGATATCCTTCGGACAACATCATCTTCCAAGCGCCGGAGCGCGCAATCCTCTGGCAGGGCGGCAGGGAAGTCGCCGACGAGGACATCACCGACGCGGGCGCGCTCGTCAAAATCCTCACGCGCTTCTTCGAGTACCAGCCGCCCGCATACGAGCAGTGGGAGCAGGCCGTCGAGGATTTTCAAACCGAACTGCCGGAACTCGGACGCGCTCTGACCGAGCAGATTGAGAAGGCGCGGAAGACGAACGCGCGTTTCCGCGAGGCGTTCGCGGGCTTCTACGAGTTGTGCCGCCAGTCGGTCAACCCGAACCTCTCCGAGCAGGCCGTCGAGGAGATGCTCATCCAGCACATCCTCACCGAGCGCATCTTCCGCACGGTCTTCAAGAACTCCGACTTCACGCGCCGCAACGTCATCGCGCACGAGATAGAGAAGGTAATTGACGCGCTCACCGCGCAGGCGTTCAGCCGCGAAGAGTTCCTGCGCCGCTTCGACCACTTCTACCGCGCCATCGAGCAGACCGCCGCGACCATCGAGGACTTCGGGCAGAAGCAGGAGTTCTTAAACTCCGTCTACGAAAAATTCTTTCAGGGCTTCTCCGTCAAGGTCGCCGACACGCACGGCATCGTCTACACGCCGCAGCCGATTGTCAACTTCATGGTCAGAAGCGTCGCGGACATCCTGCGGCGCGAGTTCGGCAAGTCGCTCGGTTCGCGCGACGTTCACATCCTCGACCCGTTCGTCGGCACGGGCAACTTCATCGTCCGCGTGATGCAGGAGATGAAGCGGACGGAGCTTGAGCACAAGTACAAGCACGAATTGCACTGCAACGAGGTGATGCTCTTGCCCTACTACATCGCCTCGATGAACATCGAGCACGAGTTCTACGAACTGACCGGGACTTACGAGCCCTTCGAGGGCATCTGCCTCGTGGACACGTTCGAGCTGGCCGAGGCCAAGCAGATTTCCTTCTTCTCCACCGAGAACACCGAACGCGTCGAGCGGCAGAAACGCTCGCCCATCACCGTCGTCATCGGCAACCCGCCTTACAACGCTTGGCAGTTGAACGAGAACGACAACAACAAGAACCGCAAGTATAAGGAGACAGACAGGCGCGTCGCAGAGACTTACGCGAAGGACTCAAAGGCAACGAATAAGAACTCGCTTTCCGACCCATACGTGAAAGCGATTCGCTGGGCTTCAGATCAAATTATTGAGAATGGTCAGGGTATTGTTGCCTTCGTGACGAATAATAGCTTCGTTGACAACCTCGCTTTCGACGGGATGCGGAAACACTTGGCGAAGGATTTCGACGCCGTTTACGTCATGGATTTAGGCGGCAACGTGCGGAAGAACCCGAAGCTGTCGGGCACGACGCACAACGTCTTCGGCATCCAAGTTGGCGTTAGCGTCAACATCTTCGTGAGGCGGCGTGAATCGGAATCACGCGCGGCGACAATTCATTACGCACGCACGGACGAGTTCTGGCGCAAGGGGGAGAAGTACGCCTTCCTTGAAGAGAAGCAGCACGTCGGCAACATCGAATGGCAGGAACTCAAGCCGGACGCGAAGCATAATTGGCTGACGGAAGGGATGCAGGCAGAATATCGAGACATTCGTACCAATAGGTAACAAAGAGGCGAAAGCAGCGGAACGCTGCAAATGCGGAAGCTGTATTCAAAAGTTATGGCAGGGGGTATAGTACGAGTCGGGATAGCTTGGGTTTATAACTTTAACAGAATGGGTTCTTGAGGAAAATATAAATTCGTACGATCGAAGCTTATAATGAGCAGGTATTCAAGTGGACGCGGTTAGAAAATAACAATGGTCAGGTTGATGATTTCATCATTTACGATGACAATCAAAGATCACTTGGAGCTAGCAGGATTTAAAACTTGATTTGCAGAGAGGTAGGTTTGCCGAGTTCTTACCTGAGAAGATAAGAGTGCACTCTTTATCGCCCGTTCACGGATGAGTATCTTATATCTTTGATAGGGTGATGATTGATAGAGGTTTGATATTTTTCCTTCCATCTTTCCTAACCCTGAAACTGAAAAACAAAATCGCATAATCTGCCTGGCGGGCATAGGTAATAGAATGTCTTTCGGGTGTCTTGGCAGCAGACAAGATTGCTAGACTTGGACTTGGCATTTGAGAAAACTCAATGCTTTCCCTTCTACACCTACAACGAAGACGGCACGAACCGGCGAGAGAACATCACGGATTGGGCGCTTGAGCAGTTCAGAAAGCAGTACGGCGACGCGTCAATCTCGAAGTGGGACATCTTTCATTACGTCTACGCCGTGCTGCATCATCCAGTCTACCGCGAGCGTTACGCGGCGAACCTGAAGAGGGAACTGCCGCGCGTCCCGTTCGCGCCGGACTTCCGTGCCTTCGCCGGGGCGGGCGCGCGTCTCGCCGACATCCACGTCAACTACGAACGGCAGACGGAATACCCGCTCGAAAGAGTCGAGAACCCCGGCGCGGCCCTCGACTGGCGCGTCGAGCGGATGAAGTTGAGCAAGGACAAACGCACGCTCCACTACAACGACTTCCTCACGCTCGAAGGCATCCCCGAAGAAGCCTTCGACTACCGACTCGGCAACCGCTCGGCGCTCGAATGGGTCGTTGACCAGTATCAGTTGAGCGCCGACCGCCGCAGCGGCATCACCAACGACCCGAACCGCGCCGACGACCCGCAATACATCGTCCGCCTCGTCGGCCAAGTCGTCAGCGTCAGTCTTGAGACGCGCGCTATCGTCAATAACTTGCCCGAACTGGGCGTCGAAGCGAATGCTCCGGTCTAAGAAGCTGTGTTCAAAGTCCCGTCAGGGACGGGATGTTTATAGCCCGGCGTTTAGTTTGTTACCCGCAAGCTCCGTCGGAGCGACATACGGACATGCCGCTCCGACGGAGCTTGGCGGTCATGACCTGCCGGCGGTCTATAAACATCCCGCTCCTCCGGAGCTAAGATTTCTCAAACAGCTTCTAAAATTCACCCGCGACGCCGCAAAATACACGCGCGCAGGTCACTCATTCATGTGTAAAGCTTAAAAATACACGCGCACACCGCGCCCATACACGCGCACAGACAGCTCAGACACGCGCACAGATGACTCAGACACCCGCGCAGACGACTCAGACACTCGCACAGATGGCTCAGACAGACGCGCAGACGGCTCAGACAGGCGCAAACATACCTCATACAATGGTCACGCGCCCGCCTGCACGCGAAAAGATGACGGAAACACGAGGAAGATGAGCCAACATCTGACGCCGATTATCCTCCGCTTCGACTCGCTGCCTTCGACCAACACGGAGGCGGCGCGGCAGGCCGCCGGGGGAGCGCCGGAGGGCTTGTGCGTCGTGGCGCGCGAGCAGACGGCGGGGCGCGGGCGGCGCGAGCGCGCGTGGGCGTCGCCGAAGGACGCCGGGCTCTACTTCAGCATCGTCCTGCGCCCGCGTCTGGACGCAAAAGATTGGCCGCTCATCACGCTCGCGGCGGCGCTCGCCGTGCGCGACGCGCTCGAAGAGGCGTGCGGGCTCCGTTCCGACATCAAGTGGCCGAACGACCTGCTCGCGGGCGAGAAGAAGCTGTGCGGCATCCTCGCCGAAACATTCGAGACGCGCGCGGGCCGCGCCTGCGTCGTCGGCATCGGCATCAACCTCAACGACCGAGCCTTCCCCGAAGAGATAGAAGGGGCCGCGACCTCCGTCGAGGCGCAGACCGGGGCCGCGCCCGACGTGGAGACGCTGCTCCACTCGCTGACGCACTCGCTCACGCGACACTACGAACAACTCCACGCCGAAGGCGGCGCGGCGCGCGTCGTCCACGAGTGGGAGACTCGCTCCTCATACGCGCACGACCGCCGCGTCCGCGTCTCGCTCGCCTCCGAGACTTTCGACGGCACGACGCGCGGCCTTGAACCCGACGGCGCTCTTCGGGTAGAAACAGACGCACGCGAAATCAGAATCGTCCGCGCCGGGGATGTCCACGCACTAAGGGGGGAAAGGGAAGAACGCGCGACACCATAACCTCGAAGAGCCCCGGCAGGGGCGAACCTTCCTCGATGCGAAACGCATTCCTTTCTCAATGAGTCAAACAACACAAGGCAAGCGCATCGTCCTCTCGACGTTCGGCTCGTTCGGCGACGTGCACCCGTACATCGCCGTCGCGTTGGAGCTGAAGAGGCGCGGGCACCGGCCCGTCATCGCCACGTCGGAGATTTACCGCGAGAAGACCGACGCCGTGGGGCTTGAGCTGCAACCGCTCCCGCCCGACCTCCCTTCATACGACCAGCCCGAAGAGGTGAGCCGCATCGTCTCCGAGTTGATGGACGCGAAGAAGGGGACGGAGAAGGTCTTCAAGGAGATGATCCTGCCGTACCTCAGAGAGACTTACGATGCTCTCGCCGGGGCGACGCGCGACGCAGACCTGCTGGTGACGCACCCGCTGACGCTCGTCGGCCCGGCGCTCGTCGAGAAGACCGGCATCCCGTGGGTTTCGAGCGTGCTCGCGCCCATCTCTTTCTTCTCCATCTACGACCCGCCCGTGCCGCCGCAGATGCCCGGCCTCCACAAAGTTCTGACCTTGAGCCCGCACGTCATGCGCGCCTTCATGCACGTCGTGAGACTGGGCTTGAAGAGCTACGCCGAGCCGGTCTACCGCTTCCGCGCGTCGTTGGGACTTCAGCCGCGACGCGGGAATCCCGTCCTCGAAGGCCAGCACTCGCCGACGATGGTGCTCGCGCTCTTCTCCCGCGTCCTCGCCGACCCGCAACCGGACTGGCCGCCGCACACGCGCATCACGGGCTTCCCCTTCTACGACCGCCGCGACCGCGCGGGCGACGCGCCGGAGCTTGACCCCGCAATGCGCCGCTTCCTCGACGAAGGCCCGCCGCCCATCGTCTTCACGCTCGGCTCGTCCGCCATCTGGGTGGCCGAAGATTTCTACCGCGAATCAATCGAGGCCGCGCGCGAACTCGGCGAGCGCGCCCTGCTCCTCGTCGGCGACGAGCGCAACCGCCCGGCCACTCTGCCCGAAGGCGTCGCCGCCTTCGACTACGCGCCCTACGGCGAAGTGCTGCCCCGCGCCCGCGCCGTCGTTCATCAGGGCGGCGTCGGCACGACCGGACAAGGCTTGCGCGCGGGCGTGCCCTCGCTCATCGTGCCCTTCAGCCACGACCAGTTCGACAACGCCGCCCGCGTCGCGCGACTCGGCGCGGGCCGCAGCCTCCCGCGCCCGAAGTACAACCGCGAGAGCGCGGCGAGGGAGCTGCGCCGCATGCTCGATGATAAAAGCTACGCCGAGAGGGCCGCCGAAGTCGGCGGAATCGTGCGCCGCGAAGACGGCGCGGCGGCGGCCTCTGATGCGATTGAAGAAATATTGAGGGGATGAAATAAATGTTGCTTGTGATGGACGTGGGGAATACGAATACTTCGCTCGGCGTGTTCGAGGGCGAGGCGTTGGCGCATCACTGGCGCTTGACGACGGAGCGCGCGCGGACGGTGGACGAGTACGGCGTCCACGCGCGCAATCTGTTCGCCTTCGCGGGGCTCGACTTTCAGGCCATCCACGCCGTCGCGATTGCTTCGGTCGTGCCGCAGCTCAACCACACTCTGAAGCGGATGTCCGAGGTCTACTTCCATCTCACGCCGCTCTTCATTGACCACACGACCGACACGGGGCTGACCATCCTCTACGACCCGCCCTCGGACGTGGGGGCCGACCGCATCGTGGACGCCGTCGCCGCCGTCCACAAGTACGGCGCGCCCTGCATCGTCGTGGACTTCGGGACGGCGACCAACTTCGAAGTGATAGACGCCGACGGTCGCTACCTCGGCGGCGTGCTGACGCCCGGCATCAACATCTCCTCGGACGCGCTCTTCGCGCGCGCCGCGCGTCTGCCCCGCGTCGCCATCGAGCGACCGCGCACCGTCATCGGCACTTCGACCGTGGGCGCGATTCAGTCCGGCCTCTACTACGGCTACGCCGGACTAGTGGACGGCATCCTCCGCCGCATGATCGAAGAACTCGGCCACAGGCCCCGCGTCGTCGCCACCGGCGGGCTCGCCCCGCTCATCGCCACCGCCTCGGAGTTCATCGAGGTCGTGGACAAGACCCTCACGCTCGACGGCCTGCGCCTCGTCTACGAACGGAATCACACGGCAGAAGCCCGACCGTGAGGGAGGGCGCAGGCAAGAGGATTTCAAGTCCTGCCCTGAAAGGGCAGCAGACAATAGCCGGGGGCAAGTGCGAAGCACGTCGCCCCCGGAACAAGCATGAGAAGAATTACGACCCTGAAGGGGTCGCAGACGCCTCGCGCGGTGCGACCCTTTCAGGGTCGGACTCTTTCATCTACGCTTATCCGGGGGCGACGTGCTGCGCACTTGCCCCCGGCTCTTGTCTCTATCCCCTTCGGGGATTTCTCATGACTAACTACGCCCTCCCTCACGGTCGGGCTTCTGCCTCGTTGCGAAAATCCTTGACTATTGCGCGCGGGCTGTTCCATGCTTGAGGCGTTCGTCCCGTGAGGTCTTGATAACTTCCGTCAACCTGCTTTCGTATATCCGTCCACAGGCGAGTAATGAGCAAAGTAGAGGGCGCGCGCGCCGCCGAGCCGGAACCGGCGCGGCTGAATTACTTCAACTTTTTCACCGAGATCGAAGAGACTTTCGTCCGCCGCAGGGGCAAGCACCTGCTCCTGAGCCCGCTCGACTGGGACTTGATGCAGACTTGGAAGGGCTTGAATATCCCGCTCCACGTCGTCCTGCGCGGCATCGAGAAGGCTTTCGACTCTTACGAGTCCCGCCCGCGCAACCGGAGCGTCAAGTCGCTCTACTACTGTCAGGAGGAGGTCGAGGCGCAGTTCGCCGAGTGGCTCGCGTCGCAGCTCGGCGCGAGTCTCGACACGGGGACTGCGGAGGGAGGCTCGGACGCGAGCGACGCGGATGCGCAGGAGAGCAAGGGGCTCCCGTTCCCGCGCCCCGTCATCTCGGCGCACCTCGCGGAGAGCCGCGCGGCGCTCGAACAGGCGTTTGAAGCGCGACGCGCGAAGGGCGACGGCGGCGAGTTGCTTGAGGCTCTCTCTCGCGCCGCGTCCCGCCTTGCGGAGTTGGAGAAAGACTTCGCCGCTTCGGCGCGGCCCAACGCCGAGCAGCTCGAAAACTCTCTCTCCGACCTTGAGAGCCTGCTCGACCGCGCGCTGCGCGCGTCGCTCCCCGAAGAAGTGTTGGAAGCGAAACGCGAGCAGGCCGAGGAGCAGTTGAGCGCGTACCGCAAGCGGATGGAGCGCGCCGCCTACGAGCAGACGCTCGACAACCTTCTGGCCCGGCTGCTGCGCGAAGAGTGCCGCGTCCCGCGCCTGAGCCTGTTCTATCTTTGAAACCCCCTTAGAGAAAGAAGGAGTTTTTCACTCATGGCAAAAATGGTCATTAAACGCTTCGGCGTCTTCTCGGCGGCGAAGATTTACGGCACCGTCATGGCGGCCCTCGGCCTCGTCATCGGCATCCCCCTCGGCCTCATCATGATGGTCGTCGGCGCGGCGGTCATGTCCATGGGCCGCGACGGGGCGGCGGGCGGCGGAGTCGGCATCGGGATGGGGCTCTTCTACATGATCGGCCTGCCCATCTTCTACGGCGTCATCGGGTTCATCTTCGGCGCGATTGGCGCGCTCGTCTACAACGTCGCCGCCGGTTTCCTCGGCGGGCTCGAACTCGAACTCGAAAACGCGGACGCCGGCTACGCCACGCCGCCGCAGCCGCAGGACTGGTCGAGCCAGCAGCAGTACCAGCCGGGGCAGCAGCAGTATCCTTACTGAGCCTCGGCGGGCGTTCGGTTTATGAGCAAGCGGAAGCGAGAAGCGCGGCCTGACGCCGTGAGGCTGCGCGCGGGCGCGGAACTCGAAGTCACCGTCGAGCGCATCCTGCCCGGCGGCGTCGGGCTCGCGCACGCCGAAGGGCAGACCGTCCTCGTCGCGCTCGCGGCCCCCGGCGACCGCGCGCTCGTCCGCGTCGAGCGCATAAGCGGCGCGACCGCCTTCGCTTCCATCCGGCAAGTCCTGCAACCCTCGCCCGCGCGCGTCGAGCCGCCCTGCCCTTACTTCGGTCGGTGCGGCGGCTGCGACTTCCAACAACTCAGTTACGAAGCGCAGCTCGCCGCCAAGGTCGAGATCATCAAAGACTGCCTGCGCCGCGTCGCCCGCGTCGAGCCGCCCGCCGAGATTCACATCACACCTTCGCCCGACGCGTGGCGCTACCGCTCGCGCGCCCGCTGGCAGTTCGACCCCTTGAGAAAACACCTCGGCTACTACGAGCGCGGCTCGCACCGCGTCTGCGATGTCTCCGAGTGTCCCGTCGCTCTGCCCGCCGTGCAGGAGAGACTCTCGGCCCTGCGCGCGCGCATGAGCGCGGACGAGCTGGCGGAAGAGTTTCAGGAGTTCGAGGCCGTGGCGGGTGATGAAGGCGTCGCCCTCTGGCCTCCGGTCGAGGGGTTAGACTCAGGCGAGCAGGCGCGCGCCGTCGGCGGCGAACGCTACCGCTTCGACGCCGGCTGCTTCTTCCAGATTAACCACGGCCTGCTCGAACCTCTCGTTCAAGAGGGGCTCGGCGACGCACGCGGCGCGAGCGCGCTCGACCTCTTCTGCGGCGTCGGCCTCTTCACGCTCCCGCTCGCCCGGCGCTTCACACACGTCACGGGCGTCGAAGGCAACGCCGCCGCCTGCGCCTTCGCCCGCCGCAACCTCTCCGACGCCGACCTCCCCAACGCCCGCGTCGAGACCTCCGCCGTCGGCGACTGGATGCGGCGACACGCGCCACGCCACGCGCCCTTCGACTTCGTCCTCCTCGACCCGCCCCGCGCGGGCGCGGAGCCCGAAACCGTCGAAGCCCTCCTCGCGCTCCGCCCCCCGCGCATCTCCTACGTCTCCTGCGACCCCGCCACCCTCGCCCGCGACCTTCGCGCGCTCACCGGCGGCGGCTACCGCCTCGCTTCCCTCCGCGCCTTCGACATGTTCCCCCAGACGCACCACGTCGAGACGGTCGTGCACCTGACATTGCCGGATGAACTCTGAAGACCTTCGTTTGCGAGAGATAGTCGGCGGCCCACAGATGATGAAAGCGATGATGAAAGCGATGACGGAATCTTTGTGGCGGGTTGAGGATCAAGGGGCGCGGCTGGCCGAGTTGACCGGCGAGGGGCCGCGCGCGAAAGAAGCGCCGTTGCGGCGCGATGTGCGTTCGCTGGGGGTTTTGCTGGGGCGGACGCTCGCGGAGCAGGCGGGCGTCGGGCTCTACGACACGGTCGAGCGGTTGCGTCATTTGACGACCGAGCACCGAGAGTCCGCGGGCGGGCGCGTTGACGTTGAGGGCGGGAGTTCGGCGGCGGCGGAAGGCGCGGAGGATTTGATGGCGCGGGCCGAGGAGATCGTCGCGGGCGTGAGTTTGAAGGAGGCGTACCAACTCACCAAAGCCTTCGCCATCTACTTCGAGCTGACCAACCTCGCGGAGACCAACCACCGAAAGCTTCGGCGGCGAGCGCGCACGCTCGCCGCCGACGTGCCCGCGCTGCCGGGGACGTTTCGGGGGACGCTCGAACGACTGCGGGACGCGGGCGTCGGCTGGCGCGACGTGCTCGAACTGCTCGGCCAGATCGAGGTCACGCCGGTCTTCACCGCGCACCCGACCGAGGTCGCGCGCCGCACCGTCCTCTTCAAGCGGCGGCGCATCGCCGAACAGCTTGAGCGTCTGGGGCGACTGCCGCTCTCGGACGCGGAGGCCGCCGCCGCCGAGCGGGCCATCGCGCGCGAGGTCACGACGCTCTGGCAGACCGACGAGATTCGACGCCGCAAGCCCACCGTGACCGACGAGATCAAGATGGGGCTCGACTATTACCCTTCCGTGTTGATAGATACGCTGCCTGAAGTCTACGCGGAATTGTCGGTCGCCTTCGCACAGGCTTACGGCGTCAACTTGAGCGCGGACGAGTTGCCGTCGTTGATAAGTTTCGGCTCGTGGATCGGCGGCGACCGCGACGGCAACCCGTTCGTCACCGCCGGGACGACGCGCGAGGCGCTCTCGATGGCGCGGCGCACGATTATTGATTATTACCTCGCAGCCGTGGACAGCCTTCAGGAGCAGCTCAGTCTTTCGGCGCTTCAGGTGAACGTCTCGGCGCGTCTCGGCGCGCGCCTCGACGATTACGCCGAGACGTTGGGCGGGGCACGGGCGGAGCTTGAAGAACACCCGCCCGCCGAAAGCTACCGGCGGTTCCTCGCGTGCGTGCTGCGGCGTCTGCGCGACGCGCGCGAAGTCCCGGCGAGCCGGGAGGGATACGAGGACGCGGCTGCTTTCATTGACGACCTGCGGCTCGTCCGCGAGAGTCTCAACGAGAACGGGGGCGAGGAACTGGCCGAAGGCTCGCTCGACCCGCTCCTGCGGCGCGCTGAGGCGTTCGGCTTTCACCTCCACACGCTCGACATCCGACAGCACGCGCGAGTCCACGCCAGCGCCGTCCGAGAACTCGCGCGCGGCGCACGGTTCGACCGCACGGCGGACGCGGACGCGCCAGCCGCCGTGGAAGAAGTTGATGAGAAAGGCGCTGACGAAACTCACGTGGGTGAAGCCGCCGTCGTCGTCGGCGAACTCGTCGAAGAGATTGATGGAGACGGAAAACTCGCGTCGGAGATTCCAAGCACTTCGGAGGAGACCGCCGTGCTGCTCGACAGCCTGCGCGCGGTCGCGGAGTTGAAGCGTGCCTTCCCGCCGTAGGCGATTCGCGCCTACGTCATCAGCGGGGCCGAGCGCGAGCAGGATGTGCTCGCCTTGCTCTGGCTCATGGAACTCTGCGGCGTGCGCGCCGCCGCCTCGTTGGAAGACAAAGACCCCGGCCTCATGCCCGTCCCGCTCTTCGAGTCAATCGAGGACTTGCGCCGCGCGCCGGAGGTCTGCCGCAGCCTCTGGACTTCCGCGCCTTACTCGCGGCTGCTCGACTCGTGGGGCCGCGAGCAGGAAATCATGCTCGGCTACTCGGACTCGAACAAGGACGGGGGGATGCTCACGAGCACGTGGGAGATTTTCAAGACGCACCGGTCGCTGCACCGTGTGGCGCGCGAGTGCGGCGTGCGGCTGCGACTCTTCCACGGGCGCGGCGGGACGGTGGGTCGCGGCGGCGGGCCGACGCACCGCGCCATCATGGCGCAGCCGCCGGGGGACTTCACGGGCCGACTCAGAATCACGGAGCAGGGCGAGGTCTTGAACTTCAAGTATTCCGACGCGGTGCTGGCCGAGCGCAGCTTCGAGCTGATGGTCGCCGCCTCGCTCGACGCTCTGGCGCGGCCCGAAGCCTTCCCGGTCAAGGCCGAATGGGTTGACGCTCTGGAAGAGATGTCGGCGACGGCGTTCGCCTTCTACCGCAGCTCAATCGTCGAGAACGCGGAGACCATCGAATACTTCCATGAGGCCACGCCCGTCCGCGAGTTCGAGCTGGCGAAGAGCGGCTCGCGCCCCAGCCGACGGGGCGCGGATGACGGCGGGACGCGACGCGGGATAGAAGACCTGCGCGCAATCCCGTGGGTCTTCGGGTGGATGCAGAGCCGCCACGTGCTGCCCGCGTGGTTCGGCGTCGGCCACGCGCTCGAACAATACCGCGCGGCGCACGAAGGCGGGGAGAGACTCCTGTGCGAGATGGCGCAACGGTTCCCGCTCTTCAACGACCTCGTCGGCAACGTCGAGAGCGGGATGGCGAAGGCCGACCTCTCCATCGCGCGCCGCTACGCCGCGCTCGTCATGGACGAGGGACTGAGAGCGCGCGTGTGGCGGATGATTGTGGAGGAGTTCGAGCGGACGCGCGGGATGATTCTGCGCGTCACGGGTCAGAAGGAGCTGCTGGAAAACAACCCTGTGCTCGCGCGCTCAATCCTCCTGCGCAATCCTTACGTTGACCCGATGAGCCTGCTGCAAGTCGAACTGCTGCGGCGGAAGCGGGGCGGGGAGGAAGGCGACGAGCTGAACTACGCTCTCGCGGCGACCATCAACGGCATCTCGGCGGGGCTGCGCAACACCGGATAGAACTCTCCGCGCCGCCGACACCTGCGGGCAGGTGCATTCGTCTTCCAAAGTTTCCCTCACATCCGTTTCTCTCACCACGTTTGCGTCGTGCGCCATCGCGGGCGGCCTTCCTCATAGACTTTTATCTGTTCCTCGTGCCGCAGCGTGAGGCCGATGTCGTCGAGACCTTCGAGCAAGCAGCGGCGTCGAAACTCGTCAATCTCAAAACGGGCGCTGAAGCCTTGGGCGTCGCGAACTTCGCAGCGTTCGAGGTCAATCGTGAGGGCGTAGCCTTCGTGCGCGGAGGCGCGCGCGGCAATCTCGGAGACCTCGGCTTCGGAGAGGGTGACGGGGAGGACGCCGTTCTTGGTGCAGTTGTTGGCGAAGATGTCGGCGAAGGACGGCGCGACGACGGCGCGGAAGCCGTAGTCGAGAAGCGCCCACGGCGCGTGCTCGCGCGAAGAGCCGCAGCCGAAGTTGCGCCCCGCGACGAGGACGGACGCCTCTCGGTAGCGCGGCTCGTTCAGCACGAAGCCCGCGTCCGGCTCGCCGCCCGCCGTGAAACGCCAGTCGTAGAAGAGAAACTGCCCGAAGCCCGTCCGCTCGATGCGCTTCAGGAACTGCTTCGGGATGATCTGGTCGGTGTCAACGTTCGACCTCAGAAGAGGCGCGACGACGCCCGTGTGTATGCGAAAGGGAAGCATAAGAAAAACCGTGAACCGTGAACTGTAAACGGTGACAAGAGAAAAGCCGTAAACCGTAAACCGTAAACGGTGACAAGAGAAAGCCTGGTCTTTCTTGTCACGGTTCACCTGTCACGGTTTACGGCTCTTTGTACTGCCAGCCGCGCACGTCCGTGAAGTGGCCGGTGACGGCGGCGGCGGCGGCCATCGCGGGGCTGACGAGGTGCGTGCGACCGCCGCGCCCCTGTCGGCCCTCGAAGTTGCGGTTGCTGGTCGAGGCGCAGCGTTCGCCCGGAGCGAGCGTGTCGGGGTTCATGCCGAGGCACATCGAGCACCCGGCCTCGCGCCACTCGAAACCGGCGTCGAGGAAGACTCGGTCGAGCCCTTCGGCCTCCGCCGCGCGCTTGACGGCCTGCGAGCCCGGCACGACCATCGCGCGCACCGTGGACTTGACCCTGTGCCCGGCGGCGACGCGGGCGGCGGCGCGCAGGTCTTCGAGGCGCGCGTTGGTGCAGGAGCCGATGAAGACCCTGTCAACGGGAATGCCTTCGACGCGCGCGCCCGGATTGAGTCCCATGTAGTTGAGCGCCAACTCGGCGGCGCGGCGTTCGGGCTCGGTCGCCATGCGCAGGGGGTCGGGGATGTGTCCGGTCACGGGCACGACCATGCCGGGGCTCGTCCCCCACGTGACGAAGGGTTCGAGGGTCGAAGCGTCAATCTCGATGGTGCGGTCGAACGTCGCGCCCTCGTCGCTCGGAAGCGTCTGCCAGTAGGCGACGGCCTCGTCCCAGTCTCGCCCGCGCGGGGCGTTGGCCTTGCCTTCGAGATACCGGAACGTCGTCTCGTCGGGCGCAATCATCCCGGCGCGCGCGCCCGCCTCGATGCTCATGTTGCAGAGCGTCATGCGGCCCTCCATCGAGAGCGCGCGGACGGCGCGGCCAGCGTACTCGATGACGTGACCCGTCCCGCCGTCCGTGCCGACCTGACCGATGAGGCCGAGCGCGAGGTCTTTGGCGGTGACGCCTTCGGGCAGGTCGCCGACGACGTTGACGAGGAGCGTGCGCGGCGCGTCCTGCGGCAGGCATTGCGTGGCGAGGACGTGCTCGACCTCGCTCGTGCCGATGCCGAAGGCGAGCGCGCCGAACGCGCCGTGCGTCGAGGTGTGGCTGTCGCCGCAGACGATGGTCATGCCGGGCTGCGTCAGTCCGAGTTCGGGGCCGATGACGTGGACGATGCCCTGTTCGGGCGAGGCGATGTCGAAGAGCCGGACGCCGAACTCGGCGCAGTTGCGTCGAAGGGCTTCTATCTGCCGGGCGGCGATTTCGTCTTCGATGGGCAGAGAACGGTCGGTGGTCGGGACGTTGTGATCCACGGTCGCCACGGTCAGGTCTGGGCGGCGGACGCCTCGATTGGCGGCGCGCAGGCCGTCGAAGGCCTGCGGCGAAGTGACCTCGTGGACGAGATGCAAATCAACGTAGAGGAGCGCGGGCTCGCCCTCCGGCGCGTGGACGACGTGCGCGTCCCAGAGTTTTTGAAAGAGAGTGCGTGGCGACATAAGTACGAAGAAAGAGCTTCAGCATTCGCCGCCCGCGCGACTGCTTCAGTTGAGCGTCTCGGCGGGCGGCGGCGATTGTAATTCAGATCGCGTGATAGGCGTGACGCCGGTCGGCAATCTCTTCGAAGGCTTCGGCGACGAGCGAGCCGAGCAGCGCGGTCGTGGCGTTGTGGCCCTCCGCTCCGTCGGCGATGTCGGGCGTGCGGTGTCCCGCTTCGAGCACGGAGCGGACGGCCTCTTCGACCTCGGCGGCCTCGCGTTCGAGCCCCGCCGTGTGGCGCAGGAGCAGCGCGGCGGAGAGAATCGCGCCGAGCGGGTTGGCCGTTCCGCGCCCCGCGATGTCGGGCGCGGAGCCGTGGACAGGCTCGTAGAGGTCAACCGCGCCGCCCACGCAGGCGGAGGCGAGCATCCCCAAAGAACCGGCGATGACAGAAGCCTCGTCCGAGAGGATGTCGCCGAAGAGATTCTCCGTGAGCAGCACGTCGAAGCGGCGCGGCGTAGTTATCAAGTGCATCGCGCAGGCGTCAACGTACTGGTGTTCGAGTTCTATGTCCGGGTAGTCACGCGCGACGCGCGTCACCGTCTCGCGCCACAGCCGCGAGGTCTCAAGCACGTTCGCCTTGTCAACCGACGTGACCTTCCGGCGACGCCCGCGCGCCGCCTCGAACGCCACGCGCGCGACGCGCTCAACCTCGGCTTCGGTGTAGCGCATGGTGTTGAAGGCCGAGAGGGCGTTGCCTTCATCAACGCGCCCGCGCGGCTCGCCGAAGTAGAGGCCGCCGAGGAGTTCGCGGACGAAGAGGATGTCCGCGCCGCGGATGATTTCGGGCCGGAGCGGCGAACGGTTTGCGACCGAATCGAAGCAGCGGACGGGGCGCAGGTTGGCGAAGCCGCCGAGCGCCTTGCGCAGCGTCAGGAGTCCGGCTTCGGGCCGCTTATCCGGCGGCGCGTCGTCGAATTCGGGCGAGCCGACCGCGCCGAGCAAAACCGCGTCAGCCGCGAGGCAGGAGTCCATCGTCGCGCGCGGCAGAGGAGTTCCCTCTCGCCGGAGCGCCGCGCCGCCGACGAGTTGCTCGTCGAAAATGAATTGGTGCTCGCACACGTCGGCCACGGCGCGGAGCACGCGCGCCGCCTCGTCCGTGACCTCCGGCCCGACGCCGTCGCCGGGGAGGAGTGTGATCTTCAGTCTCATCTTTTCTTCCAGTCCTTCAAGCGACCACCCATGAGCCGCCGCCGGAGTGCCCTCGGCGGCGGCTCATGGGTGTTGAAATGTGACCCGGTTGCTTAACTTCCGGCCAACTGTACTTCCATAACGCGGCCCAGTCCCGCGCCGACACCGGCGGGCGCGGGCGGCTCCGAGGGCAGAAGCGAAAAAAGGTCTTGATCGTAGACCCGCTTCTTGCGGTCGGCGAGCTGCGTGAAGCGCGTGTAGACGGCGTTGAGTTCCGCGCCCGCGAGCGGGTGGCCGAGTTCGGCGTAGCGTTGCGCGAGCGCGTGGCGGCCCGAATGCTTGCCGAGGACGAGCCGGCTCGTCGGCACGCCGACCGATTCCGGCGTCATGATTTCGTAGCAGAGCGGGTTGCTCAGAACGCCGTGCTGGTGGATGCCCGCCTCGTGCGCGAAGGCGTTGCGGCCCACGACGGCCTTGTTGGGCTGCACGCCGAAGCCGATGATCTCGGAGAGCATCTGGCTCGTCGGGTAAAGCTGCTCGGTGTTGACGCCGCACTCGAAGGGCAGACGGTCGGCGCGCACGCGCAGCGCCATGACGACCTCTTCGAGCGCGGCGTTCCCGGCCCGCTCGCCGATGCCGTTGACGGTGCACTCGACCTGTCGCGCGCCCGCCTCGATGGCCGCGAGGCTGTTCGCCACCGCGAGGCCGAGGTCGTTGTGGCAGTGGACGCTGATGGTCACTTCCGAATCGCGCACCACGCGACGGCGCACCTCGCCGATAAGCTGCGTGAACTCCGAGGGAGTCGTATAGCCGACCGTGTCGGGGATGTTGATGGTCTTCGCGCCCGCCTCGACGGCGACCGAGAGGATTTCGCAGAGATAGTCAACGTCGCTGCGCGTCGCGTCTTCGGCGGAGAACTCGACATCCTCGGTGAAGGTGCGCGCGAGGCGGACGGCGGCGCTCGTCATCGCCAGAACTTCGCGGCGCGTCTTCTTGAGCTTGTGTTCGAGGTGGATGTCGGAGGTGGCGACGAAGGTGTGGAGGCGCGGGCGCGCGGCCCCTTCGAGAGCCTCCCACGCGCGCGTCACGTCCTGCTCGGTCGTGCGGCAGAGCGCGGCGACTGTCACGCGGCGGCACGCGGCGGCCACCGCCCGCACCGCCGCGTAGTCGCCCTCGGAAGCGACGGGGAAGCCCGCCTCGATAACGTCCACGCCGAGCGCTTCGAGACGGCGCGCGAGACGCACCTTTTCCTCCAGATTCATCGAACAGCCGGGGGACTGTTCGCCGTCCCGGAGCGTCGTGTCGAAAATAGTCAGGCGTTCGGCGTCGGCCATCGTAGCGGGCTCCTCCTCTCAAGGAGGCGACAGGCTAAAGGCCGGCGGCATTGAAGTCAAAGCATTAATTTTTATGAGTCTATAAGTTTTGCGCGACGCCCTGCGAGCGTGCGTGCTCGCGCAGCACTTCGAGGAAGGCGTCGGCGGCGTGCGAGTGGGTCGCGCCGCGCCGGTGCGCGACCCAGAGCGTGCGCGCGTAGGAGAGGTCTTTGACGGGCACGGTGGCGAGCGTCCCGCGCTCCAGCTCTTCGGTGACGCACATGCGCGGGACGAAGGCGAGGCCGACCTCCTTCTGCACGAAACGCTTGATGGTCTCGATGGTCGCCAGCTCAAGCACGATGTTGAGCGGCGTGCGGCTCCGGGCGAAAGTCTCGACGACCTTCGTGCGCGAGGCGGTCTTGACGTTGTGCGCGAGGAACGGCTCGCCGCCCAGCTCGCGCACGCCGACCGACTCGCGTTTCGAGAGGGCGTGGGCGGGGCTCATCACCAGAATCAGCTCGTCGCGGAGGACGGGGAAGGCTTCGAGGTCGCTGTCGGCTGGCTCGTAAGCCGTGAGGGCGAAGTCCACGTTGCCGTCGAGCACTTCGCGCGGGAGCCGCTCGGATTGGTGGCGGTAGATTTCGACTTTGACCTGCGGGTGTCGCTCGCGGAAGGCGAGGATGATGTCGGGCAGGAGGTAGAGCGAAGTGCTCTCGTTGGCCCCGACGCGCACCCGGCCCCTCCGCAGTTCTTTCAACTCCGCCACGGCCTCGCGCGCGCTGTCGCGCAGGGCTATGATGCGCCGCGCGTAGTCGTGGAAGACCTGCCCGACTTCGGTGAGCGTCGGCGTCTTCTGCGAGCGGTCGAAGAGCGACGCGCCGATCTCGCCTTCGAGGCGGCGGATGGCCAGCTCACCGCGGGTTGCGTGCGGAAGGCGCGCTCCGCCGCCTTCGAGAAGCTGCCCTCCTCAACAATCTTCAGAAAAAATTCGAGCTGCGTAATTTCCATCCAAGGACTCTCCCGCCGTTTCGTTGGGCCGTTACAATATCACTTTTTCAAGGTTTTTTCGGCCCGTCTTCCGACATTTGAAGTGCGACGGAACTCTCTCTTGAACAGGTCGGCATTCTGTAATACAGTCTGCCGCACCCGCCACAGTCAGACACCCTTTCGCACTTCCGCTCACGATGCAGGAGGGAGCCGCCGTCCTCTTTCGCACGAAAGTCTTTCTCGATGAAGACGCGCGCGGTTGTACATCAACCGTCATTCAGCGCCTGCCCGCTCGTCGTCCTCGCCGTCGCTTTTGCGGTCGGCGTGTTGGTCGCGAGTCTCTCGACGTTGCCGGTGCTCGCACCGTGTCTCGTCGCGGGCGTGTGCCTGTCGGTCTGTGCTGTTGTCATGTTCGTCAGAGACAGGCTCAGGGCTTCGGCGCTGTTGGTCGTCGCCTCGTTCTTCTGCGCGGGCGCGGCGGCGAGTTTGGTCGAAGAGGCGCGGGTGGGAGAGACGCGCGTGCGTCGGCTCTACGAGCGGGGGCAGCTCGTCGTGGGTGAGCCGGTCGAGGTGACGGGCGTGTTGGAGAGAGCGCCGGAGATCGCGCCCGACGGGCTGCTGTTCGCCGTGCGGGTCGAGGGCGTGAGGCGCGGGACGACGGAACGCGCCGCATCGGGACGTGTCGAGTTCTTCGCCACTGTGGCGGACGCACGCGCGGGCAGGGTGTACGAAGGGCTTGAGCTGCGTCGGGGCACGCGCGTGCGTGTGATGTCGGTGCTCGCGCGGGCCGAGAGGTACAGGAACCCCGGCGTCTCTTCGCTGGCGGAGTATCTCGTGCTGCGCGACGCGGACGCGGTGGCGACGGTCAAGAGTCCGCTGCTCGTGGAACGTCTCGACGACGAGCGAGTCTTTCTCCCGCTCGCGTGGCTGGACGAGTGGCGCGCGCGGATGGTCGCACACTTCGACCGGAGTTTTACGACGGAGACGGCGGGCGTGCTCAAGGCGGCGCTTCTGGGGAACAGACAGGGGCTCTCGCGCGCCAATGCCGAGCGGTTCCGTGATGGCGGGACGTTTCACGTGCTCGTCATCAGCGGTCTTCACATCACGTTTCTGGGCGGCCTCGCGTGGGCGGCGGCGCGTTGGCTGACGCGTCGGCGCGTGTGGCAGTGGGCGCTCTCGGTCGGCTGCGTGTGGGCCTTCGCGGTCGGCGTGGGTGCGGAGGCTTCGGTCGTGCGCGCGGCTTTGATGTTCAGCGTCGCGTCGCTCGCGCCCGCTCTGGGGAGACGCGCGGGCGCGCTCAACGCGCTCGGCGGGGCGGCCCTCGCGCTCTTAGTCTGGCGACCGCGCAACCTCTTCGACCCCTCGTTCCAGTTGACGTTCCTTTCGGTGCTCGCCATCGTCGCGCTCGCTGTGCCGCTGCTCTTGAGTCTGAAGGAGGCGGGCGAATGGCGGCCCGTGCGCGCGACGCCGCGACCGCCACGTTGCGCGCCGTGTTGGCGCACGCTCGGCGAGCTGCTCTTCTGGAGCGAGCGGCGGCACAGGAAGGAGTTGGAGCGTTCGACGCACAGCTACCGACTCTTCAAGACGCTCTGGGCGGCGCGGCTCGAACGCCTGCGCGTGCAGCGTGTGTTGCGTTACATCTTTGGGGCGGCGCTCGTCTCGCTCGCCGTGCAGTACGTTCTGCTTCCCGTTCAGGTGCTCTACTTCCACAGGCTCTCGCCCGCCTCGCTCGTCTTGAACGTCTTCGTCGGCGTGCTGCTGGTCATACTCTCTTTCTCGGCGCTCGTCGCAGCCGTCCTTTCGATTGTGAGCCCGACGATGGCCGCGCCGTTCGTGAGCATTGCGGAGGCGGCGAGTCGGCTCGCGTCGCACGGCGTCGAGCCCTTCAACGCCGTCGGGCTGTCGAGCCTCAGACCGGCGGAGTATTCCGGCGCGGCGGCGATTGTCTACGTCGTCTACTACGTGCCGTTGTTGTACTTGATGCTGAGAGCCGTGCGTCGGCGGGCACTCACTTCAGTCGCAATCGTTGATGAAGGTCATGCTGTCCGGACTCAACTCATCAGGTGCGCGGGCTTCGCGTCCGTCGTCTTAGCTCTGCTCATAGTTTTTCATCCTCTGAGCGCGGGGCGGCCCGACGGTAGGTTGCGCGTGGACTTCCTCGACGTGGGGCAGGGCGACGCGGCGCTTTTGACGATGCCCGACGGGACGACGCTGCTGGTTGACGGCGGGGGCCGACCGCGTTTTGACGCGCGCGAGGGAGGCGAGGGAAGCGCCGAGCCTTTCGAGCGCGACGCGCGCGGCATCGGCGATGCGGTGGTCTCGGAGTACCTCTGGCGGCGCGGACTCGCGCGCGTCAACTTCATCCTCCCGACGCACGCCGACGCCGACCACATCGAAGGGCTCAACGACGTCGCCTCGAACTTCAAAGTTGACGCCGCGCTCTCGGCCCGTGCGCCCGCGCGTGATGAGGAGTTCGCGCGCTTCGACTCGACGCTCAGGCGCGCGGGCGTCCCGCTCCGTCTGATTCAACGCGGCGACGTGCTGCGCTTCGGCGATGTTGCGGTTACCGTGCTCTGGCCGCCGCGCGCCCCGTTGGGGGCGGGGTCGCGCAACGACGATTCGGTGGTGCTGCGCGTCCGCTTCGGTCGGAGGACTTTTCTCCTCGCGGGCGACATCGAGCGCGGGGCGGAGGCCGCGCTCGTCGCCGCGCGCGACGAGCTGAAGTGCGACGCCTTGAAGGTCGCGCACCACGGGAGCCGAACTTCTTCGACCGAAGCCTTCGTCCATGCCACGCGCCCGCGTCTCGCCGTCATCTCGGTCGGGCTCGACTCGCCTTACGGCCACCCGCACGCGGGCGTCGTCGAACGCTGGCGCGCGTGCGGCGCGGAAGTCCTCACGACCGGCGAGCGCGGAACCATCACCCTCTCGACCGATGGCGAAGACCTGCGCGTCGAGACGTATGTGGGAAAGCCTTGAACCGTCAAAGGCCGTGAATCGTGAATCGTCAATCGTGAATCGTTAAGACCTTGTTCTTCCTATTCACGATTGACGGCTTTTCGCTTGTCACCCGCTGAGGCTTTTGTCATATTGATGCGGAGATTGATTCTGTTTCGGAGAAGGTGTTGAGGCATGAGCGAAAGGGAAGAGAGCGCGGCGTCGCCGCTCTTTGACAGGCGGCCCTGGGGGTCGTTCACGGTGCTGGACGAGGGGCCGACGTTTAAGGTCAAGAGGATCGAAGTGCTGCCCTCGAAGCGCCTCAGTTACCAGCGGCACGCGCGCCGCGCCGAGCATTGGATGGTGGTCGAAGGCGCGGCCAGAGTCACGCTCGACGGCAGGGAGATCGCGCTCGGCTGCGGCGAGACCGTGGACATTCCCGTTGGGGCGGCGCACCGCGTCGAGAACCCCGGTGAAGGCCCGCTCGTCTTCATCGAAATTCAGCGCGGCGATTATCTCGGCGAGGACGACATCGTTCGCCTCGAAGACGACTTCGGTCGCGTCGAAGCCAAATGAGTTGTCGGGAGCAGGGAAGGCTTCTCACTCGGCATTGATGAGCGGGCGCATCTCTCGGAAGCGGCGCTCGCTGACGCCGCGCACGATGAGGAGGTGCTCGACCTTACGGAAGGGGCCGTGGCGCTCGCGGTGCTCGACGATGCGCGCGGCGAGCACGGGGCCGACGCCCGGCAGCCTTTCAAGCTCTTCGCGCGAAGCGCGGTTGATGGAGACCGGCGGCGAGGGATGATTCGGAGCCTGAGTCGTGGAGACTCTCTCGCCCGTGCTCGTCGCGCGGCGGGGCAATTTGACGCACGCCGTGGCGGAGGCGATGAGGAGTGTTAACAGGAGAAATGAGCGGAGTGTGCCCTGCAAGTTTTTTGGCCCCGCCGTGGAAAAAAGTCGTCTCGTGAATGGTTTGTGAATTCGTGCCCCGCAGATGTGCAAAATGCTAGAAGTCTAAATATGTCATGAACTTGTAACGTGCAAAAGGGACTTATCCACAGAGTTTTCCACAGAAACTGTGGAAAACTTGTCGAATTAATGTCTCCGAGTTAGAGATAAAAACGGAGGAAAATTTAACACTAACGCGCCGGGCTGAAAAGTCAGAAGTCAGAACGATGAACGATGAACTGTAAAGACAAGTCTCTTGCTCTTCAGTTCATCGTTCATGACTTCTGACTTCTGACTTTCCTCTGTTAATACTCTTCGGCGTTTCCGGCGGCGAGTTCGTCCCAGTGCGAGACGGTCTCGAAGGCGCGGCTGAGGACGGGGCGGGGGCGCGCGCCGTCGGCCTGTCCGATGAAGCCTTCGCGCTCCATCGCGTCGAGGATGGCGGCGGCGCGACCGTAACCGATGCGGAGTCTTCTTTGAAGGACGGAGGTCGAGGCGCGCTTCATCTCGATGCAGATGCGCAAGGCTTGATCGAACAACTCGTCACGCTCGCCGCCCGTGCCGTCGGCTCCGGCGGCCTCATCCTCGGACTGCGTGATGGTCTCGTCGTAAGCCGGATCGCCGCCCTGCGCTTTGACGTGCGAGACGATGCGGGCCACTTCCGCTTCATCCAGATACGCGCCGTGGACGCGGACGAGTCGCGAAGTGCCGGGCGGCAAAAAGAGCATGTCGCCGCGGCCCAGGAGCTGCTCCGCGCCGTTGCCGTCAATGATGGTGCGCGAGTCCACCTTCGACGAGACGCGGAAGGCGATGCGCGAAGGGAAGTTCGCCTTAATCAAACCGGTGATGACATCCACGCTCGGCCTCTGCGTGGCGAGCACGAGGTGGATGCCGACGGCGCGCGCCATCTGCGCGAGGCGCGTGATGGCTTCCTCCACGTCAGAGCCGCAGGTCATCATCAGGTCGGCAAGCTCGTCAATGATGATGACGATGTAGGGCAGGAATTTGTGCGGCTGCCCGTCCTCGTCGAAGTCGAGGACGTTGTTGCGTCGCTCGACCTCGGCGTTGTAGCCGTCTATGTTGCGCACGCTCCAGCGCGCGAGGTCTTTGTAGCGTTGCTCCATCTGCGCGACCGCCCACTTCAAGGCGTTGGCGGCGCGCTTCGGCTCCGTGATGATCGGCGTCGCGAGGTGCGGGATGTCCGAATACAACCCCAGCTCAAGACGCTTCGGGTCAATCATGATGAACTTCACTTCGTCGGGCCGCGCCTTGTAAAGGATCGAGACGACGAGCGAGTTGAGGCAGACGGACTTGCCCGTGCCGGTCGCGCCCGCGATGAGGAGATGCGGCATCCGCGTGAGGTCGGCGACGTAGTTCATGCCGTCAATCGTCTTGCCGAGGGCGAGCGTGAGCTTCGACTCGGACTCGCGGAACTGGCGCGACTCGATGACTTCGCGGAGGAAGATGGTCTCGCGTTCGGGGTTCGGCACTTCGATGCCGACGTGCGCCTTGCCGGGCACGCGGTCAATGCGGATGGACTCGGCCTTCAAGGCGAGGCAGAGGTCGTCCACGAGCCCCGTGACGCGCGAATACTTGACGCCGGGGTCGGGCTTGAATTCATAAGTCGTGACGACGGGGCCGGGGCAGATGTGCTCGATGCGGCCCATGACGTTGAACTCTTTGCACTTCTCGGCGACGCGCGTGGCGAGTTGGAGCAGCTCTTCGTCGGCCTGCTCGCGGCGCGGCGGCGCGGCGTTGAGGAACTCCGAGCCGGGCACTTTGTAGTCGAGCATCGAGGCGGCGACCGCTTCGGTCGCTTCGCGGCGCGCGGGACGTGTGGACGCCGAAGAGCGTTGACGCCTGCGCTCCTCTTCGATGGCCTCCTCCTCTTCCTTCGTCCGCACGACCGCAGCGGTGCTCATCATCTCTTCGATGTCGCGGGCCTCGCGCGCCGCCCTCGAAGCATCCGGCGCGGCGTCCGAGCCTTCGGAGACTCGCGGGCTCGCGACGCGCTTGGCGGGCTGCGCTCCGGCCTTCGGCGCGTCGTCGTCGAACTGCGCGGCGTCCGGCGAAGTGATGGACGGGCGGGCGACGATTGAAGCCAGCTCGGCTTCGGCCTGCGCGAGCTGCGCGCGGATAGCTTCCTCGCGCGTGGGCTTCTCTTCGACGGCGGCAGCGACGGCGGAGCGTTTGATGGCGGCTGTGGCTGAAACCTTCTCTTCTTTCAAGGCGCGTTGGGCGGGCGTCGCCGAGGTCGCCGACGTGCCGTCTGTCGCCTGCGCGGATTGCGTGGCCCACACTTCCGACTCACGCGCGGCGCGGGCTTCGCGGCGCATCTCGGCGCGCGCCAGCGCCTGCGCACGACGCGCCGCACGCCACGCGTTGAAACGTCGAGCCGGTGCGACGGAATGCCCCCGAAGGGTTCGAGAGCGCGGCGGCGGCTCGTTCGTAGGCGCGTGCGAAAGAGAAGTTGGTGGCGAGGAGGAGCCCGACGGCGGCGAGCGCGAGCAGCATGACGCTCGTGCCCACGGTGTTCAGAACGCTCTTCAGGGCGTCGGCGATGAGCACGCCGACGAAGCCGCCCGCGTTGAAGCTCCCGTCGAACAAAGGCTCGACGAGGTAGAGCGCGAAGAGCGAGGCGATGGCGAGCGTCACGGTGACGAGCCCCAAGACGCGCGAGAGCGGCGCGTAAATCCTCCGCGTGTGAAAACGCCGCCACGCGGCGGCGACTAAGAGGAGCGGCAAGAGGACTGCGGCGAGGCCGAAGAACTGGAAGAGGGCGGCGGCCACGTTCGCCCCGACCGCTCCGATCCAGTTGCGCGTCCCCCCTTCTCCCGCCGCGCTCCACGAAGCGTCGTTCGGGTTGTACGAGACCAGACACAGCGCGAGCAGCGCGCTCACGGCGAAGAGCGCGATGGCGATAATCTCGTTGCGCCGCGTGTTGCGCGGCGCACCTGCGTCGCCCTTCGGCTTCATGCGTGCGTCGGTTTGTGCTGTTGCCATAGTCTCTCCAAGAAGAAGATGTCAGATGCTGGATGTCAGATGTCAGTTACCAGCATCCAGCATCTGACATCTCGTTCTTACTTCGCTTGACGCGCGAGCAGGAACGCCTTGATGAAGTCGTCGAGGTCGCCGTTGAGCACGGCGTCCACGTCGCCGCGCTCGACCTTCGTCCGCGCGTCCTTGACCATGCGGTAGGGCGCGAGGACGTAGTTGCGTATCTGCGAGCCGAAAGAGTTGTCGGCCTTGTTCGCTTCGAGCACGGCGGTCTCCGCGCGCCGCTTCTCCAACTCCAACTCGTAGAGCCTTGAGCGCAAGACCTGCATCGCCACCGCGCGGTTCTGGTGCTGCGAGCGTTGGTTCTGACAGGCGACGACGATCCCCGTGGGCAAGTGCGTGATGCGGACAGCCGAGTCGGTCGTGTTGATGTGCTGGCCGCCCGCGCCCGTCGCGCGGTAGGTGTCCACGCGCAAGTCCTTGTCGTTAATCTCGACCTCGATGTTCTCGTCTATCTCCGGCGAGACGAAGAGCGAGGCGAAGGAGGTGTGACGCCTTGACGCCTGATCGAACGGCGAGATGCGAACCAGACGATGGACGCCCGCCTCCGCCGAGAGCAGGCCGTAGGCGTACTCGCCCTCGACGCGGAAGGTCGCGCGGTTGATGCCCGCCTCGTCGCCCGGCTGCAAGTCCAGCATCTCGGTCTTGAAGCCGCGCCGCTCGGCCCACTTCAAATACATCTTGAGGAGCATCTCGGCCCAGTCCTGCGACTCCGTGCCGCCCGCGCCGGGGTGGATGGTGCAGATGGCGTTGCGCGCGTCGTTGTCGCCGGACAGAAGCATCTCCGTCTCGGCCTCCGACACTTCGCCTTCGAGCCGCTCGACGAGCGCGCGCAACTCGTTGAGACTCGCTTCGTCCTCCTCGGCGAATTCAAAGAGCACGGCGGCGTCTGCGACCGACGACTCGAAAGACTCCTGCCGCTTGACGACGCGCTCCACGCGGCTCCTTTGTTGGAGCGTCTGCTGCGCCGCCTCCTGATCCGACCAGAAGTCGGGCGCGGAGGCCAGCGCTTCGAGCTTCGAGAGTTCCTCGCGCTTCGAAGCTACATCAAAGAAACCTCCCGAGCTGTTCGACGCGCGTCCGCAGCTCTTCGGCGCGCGCTCGCAAGTCCCGCTCTTCGTTGTCGTTGAAAGATACAGCTCTTGACATCAAACCTCCCGAACCCGGAGCGGCTTCATCTACCGCCCGCGTGTCTTAAAAATCCTCTTCATGCCCCGCCACATCGAAAACGCGTAGGCCGCGACGCTGATGAGCCAGCAGACGATGACGAACGAGTCGCCGTGACGGACGTAAAAAGTCTGCCCGCCGTCCGAGCGCGCGACCGTCCAAGTGCGGACAGCCGGAGTGAACTTCTCGGTCGCGTCGAGCACTTCGCCGCGCGTCGTGATGCGCGCGGTGATGCCTGTGTTCGTCACGCGCAGCAGCGGTCGCCCGGTCTCGACGGCGCGGAAGACCGCGTTGGCGAGGTGCTGTCTGATGACCGCCGTGTCGCCTTGATAGGCGTCGTTCGTGATTTCAACGAGCACGTCCGCGCCCTCTTCGGTGAAGCGGCGCGTGATGTACGGGTACGCCGATTCGAGGCAGATGAAGACGCCCGCCTTCGGCGTCTGCGCGCCCTCGCCGCCGAGCGGCATCAAGGTGAAACGCGTGCCCGGCGTGAAGTCGCCGACGATGCCCCGCACCATCCCCGCGCCGGGCATCCAGCGCGGCAGCGGTACGTACTCGCCGAACGGCATCAGGCGAATCTTATCATACTGGACGGCGAGCCGCGCCTCTTCATTTATTAAGACCGCCGCGTTGTAGCCGCCGCCATCCGGCGCGGGCTCAAGCGAGTTGAGCAGCAGAGACGTGCGGTGCTCACGCACGAAGCGCGAGACGCGTTCACGCAGACGCGAGTCGCGCGCGAACGCAAAGTTCATCGGCGACTCAGGCCAGATGACGACGCGCGGCAGAGACGAGAGCCGCGCGCGTTCATTAACGGAGTTCGTTGCAACTGAGTTCGTCGCCTCGCTCGTCTCCGGCCAGACGGACGTTCCGCCGGCACGGCCTTCATCAAGAGCGACGAGCGCCTCCTCGCTCAAGGCGAAATGTCTTTCGCCGAGCGCGGACATCTCCGCCGCCGTGCGGTTGAAGTCGGGGATGATGTTCGGCTGCAAGGCGACGACCACGACGCCGGGCTCGCTCTGCGAAGTCGGCGGCGTCGAACGTTGAGCCGCGAAGACCAGAAGCGCGACGATAGTTATCGTTGCGAGCGCCGTCGCCGTCGAACGCTTGTCCCTCTTCAAGAGCGCGTAGGCGAACGCGGCGTTGACGCTCACGACGAGGAAGCCGACGGCGTAGACTCCACCGAAGCGCGCGGCCTGAATCAGCGCGGGCACTTCCGCCTGCGAGTAGCCGACGGCGTTCCACAGTTGGCCGATGATGCCGAGTCGAATCCATTCGAGCGACACCCACAGCGGCGGCGCGAAGACGAGCGCGCGCGCCCCCATCCGCTCATACATTCGTTCCAAAACGAGCAGGCAGGTCGCCGGGAAGAGAGCCGCCAACATCACCGGGAAGAGGAGCAGCACGTAGGCGAGCGGCGCGGGCACGCCCCCGTAATGAATCATCGGGTAAGTGAGCCAGTGGCAGGAGCCGTAGAAGAAGAGCGTGCCCGTGAGCCAGCCGAGCAGCAACGCCTGCGGCGCGCGCGGTCGTCGCGTGACGGCGAGGAAGAGCGGTGTGAGCGCCACCCACGCGAGCGGCCAGAGGCCGAAATCCGGGAAGGCGAGGACGAGCAGGAGCGCCGAGAGCGTCGCCCACAATGCTTCCGTCGAGGTGGGCAACGCCGCCCTCACGCGCGAAGCGAGGGCTCTCAGACGGCTGCCGCCGCGCTTCCCGGCGTCGGGCGAAACTGCTTCCTGCACGCGAGGGAGTTTAACAGAGCCGCCGGGCGCGCGTCATGACTCGGAATTTAATTTCGGGGAGGCAAAACGGCCCCCGCGGATGCGGCAAAACGTCTACCGATTTAACGTAACCAAACAGAAACCGTCACCCGTCGGGTGACAAAATATGGCTAGTTGACATCTCGACGCGTCACCCTCTGTCAACTCGCGGCGACAAACGACGGCGGGCGTGCGACGCCTCTGTCGCCGGCGGGCGACGGCGGAAAGCACAGAAAAAGCCCGAAAAAGTCGGGAAATAATAGCTTGCCCCAAAAGCGGGAGAACCCGGTTCGAAAACCGGGTTCCTGTAAGATGTGTTTTAAAGTAGGGGTGCTCGGCGGGCGGCTGGCGTAGCGGCAGGCCACGCTCAGAGAAGTGATGGCGGCGGGGTCACGATTTAACTTCCTTCGTGCTTGCCGACATTACCTAAAGCAGTTCGCGTGCCACAGAAATCAGTTTGCGGAGCGGGGAAGCGCGTGGGCGTCCGAAGGTCAGGCCGACAGACGCGTGGCGGGGCGAGCGGTCAGGCGGGCTCGACTTCGAGCCGGTGGCCGCTCGCGCCGACGACGCGGACGTTCGAGAGTCCGCGCCCGACGCTCTCGCCCGTGCGCGTGCGTGCGGGCCACAACTCGCCGTCGAGCAGGACGAAGCCTTCGGGCGTCAGAGGATGTTCGACGGAGGCGAGTTGGCCGACGAGTCGCAAGGGGCGGCGCGAAGACTTCTTGTGTCTCGAAAGGTGAACGGCGTAGGCGAGCGGGAGGAGCACGGCGGCGGCGAGGAGGATGATGAGAAGAGCGCCGAAGGAAGTCATCGAAGTTGTTGGAGTCGAAGTGAAAGAAGGAAGAGCGACGGGGGCGTTGCTCACATCCCCGGTCGCCCTCCCTTCTTCAAACTGCTACTTGATGCCGACCTGCACTTGACGTTGGAGCGCGATGGCTTCCTGATTGTTCGGGTCAATCTGCATGGCGGTGTGCGCGTAGGCCATCGCCTGCGTGCGGTCGCCGCGTTCGAGGAAGATGCGGCCCAGAAGGATGTGCGCGTCTATGAGCTTGCGCTCGTTGTCCCAGAAGATAGAGGTCTTGAGCTGGTTGATGGCCGATGCCAGCTCGCCGCGCCGCTGGTAGATGCGCCCGGTCATGAGGTACGCCTCGGCGTTCATCGGCTCGATGCGGACGACATCGCGCAGCTCCATCAGCGCCTCGTCGTCGCGTCCGGCGGCGTACATCTCGCGCGCCTTGGCGAGCAGGTCTTGCGGGTTCGCCCCGGCGATGAGCGCCTGCTTCTTCTCCTCCTCGTCGTTGATGGCGGCGATGAGGTCGGCGCGGTTGAAGTCGCCGCGCAGGCGCACGGGGACGAGCGAGATGGTCTGCCGCTCCTGCCACTCGACCTGCGCCTTGGCGTAGTTCGGGTAGTAGCGGCGCGCGTCGTCGTCGTTGGTCTTGGCCGCCTCGGTTTGGCCCGCCCTCTCCAGAGACTTGGCGAAGAGGAAGAGTCCTTCGGGGTCGCGCGGGTTCTGCTTGACGACTTCGCGGAGCTGTTCGGCGGCCTCGGCGAACTTGCCGGAAATCATCAGGGCGTAGGCGTAGTTGTAGCGCACCATCGGGTCTTCGGGCGCGCTCTCGGCGGCGCGGCTGAGGACGTTCGTCGCCTGCTTCAAGAGGTTGTCGCGTTTAGCGACATCCTTCTCGTTGCGCGCGGCCTGTGCGGCGATGGCCCCGGCGTTGTTGTAGATGCTGGTCAAGGGCGTGCTCGACGTGAGCGGGAGCAGGGCGTCGAGCGCGCTCTGCGGCTGGCCGGCCTGCCAGTAGCTGAGGGCCGCGTAGAAGGCCGCCTCGGCGTAGTGCGTGTCGCCCTTCTGCAAGAGCGAGAAAAGCTCGGCGGAGCGTTTGTAGTCCTTCTGCCCGAAGGAGAGGTGGCCCAACTCGAAGGCCGCCTGCTTGAAGACCGCGCCGGGGTTGGCGCGCTCGTACTCCTTCATCGCGTTGGTCAGGTAGGCGGACTTCGTTGCGGTGTCGTCGGTGAGCGTGCCTTTGACGTAGCTCTCGAATGCCTTGACGGGGACTTTCGTCGCCTGCTCGACGATGGCGTTCTGCGAGAAGGGGAGCTTGTCGTCCTGCTCGTAGAGAATCTGGTAGGCGAGCTTCCCCTGCACGGTCTGGAGGCTGAGGAGCGTGTCGCCGAAGAAGAACTCGTGCGTCGCCCAGCGACCGTCGGGCATCGTCTTGCCGGAGAGCCGCCCCTCGTTGACGCGGATGACGCGCGCCGAGCCGCGCACCTGCGCCACGGACTTCTCGTCCTGCGTCTGCGTCACCTCGTAAGTCCCCAGCACGACGAGGCTCGCCCCGGCCTCGCGCGCGATCTTGATGGCCGTGGCGCGCGAAGGGACGATGGTCAGCACGCGCGGGTCGCAGGCGCGGCCCGTGGGGCAGTAGACCTGCTGGAAGGCCAGCTCGCGCGCGTCGTTCGAGACCGAGCGCAGGCCGTGCGAGCCGAGCAGCTCGGCGAGCGAGTCGGCGAAGCTCTCGCCCACCCAGTTGAACTCCCTCTGGCCCGAAGTGTTCTCGAAGGGCAGGATGATGACAGCGTCGGTCGCCCCCTGTGCGTGCGCGGGGAGCGGCGTCGCGGCGAGGGCGACGAGGAGGGCGACGAATGTCGCGGCTAAAAATCTTCTGGACATCTGCTTCATTCCTTGCGCTCCGAAAAATGACGAAAGACCGTCGGCACGGCGTGTACAACTCGCGCGGCGTCGGCGGTCTCTCTGGTGAACCTTGACCTTCGGAGCGTCGCTGACGCTCGCGCTTCCGACCTTATAAGGCGTCCCGTACGGGAGTCGAACCCGTGTCGCCGCCGTGAAAGGGCGGTGTCCTAGGCCACTAGACGAACGGGACACATTTTGTGCCGGAAAAGCGTTAGCGGCTAAGTTACCGTACCGTCCGAAGAGTGTCAACCGCACGGGCATTTGGCGGGCCGCGCCGAATCTTTTTGATGTCGGAAGGAGCCGAAAAGTACGCCCGGCGAAGCACTTAAAGTCTTTATAAAGGGTCGAAAAGCAGGGCTTCGAGAAGGGCCGCGCATCCCTTTCCCGGTGCGACGCATCGCAAGGGGACACGCCCCGGCTCGTTCAGCCAACGTCGGACGGACGACGCCGAGACCCTTTGAGCACAACACCAGCCGAACACTTTCGCGGGCTCGCCGCGAGGAGGCCAGACGTGAGGGCACAATACTCTTTCATTTCGCTCGCGCTCATCGCGCTCTTCTTCTTCTTCACGGCAGCCGCGAGCGCGCAGACGCCCGGCGCGGGGACGAAGACGCCGGAGGCCGACTCGCAGGAGGAGGCGCGGCGGACGCTCGAAGGCAAGGCGCTCGCGCTGCTCGAAGAGACAGTCGCCGAGGCGCGCGGGTTGAAGCTCGCCGAGAACCGCGCGCGCGTGCTAGCGACCGCCTCCGGTCTGCTCTGGCCGCGCGACGAGAAGGCGGCCCGCGCGCTCTTCAAGGAGGCGACGGAGTTGGTGGCCGCGCTCGCCGCCACCGCGCAGGAGGAGAGGAAGCCCGACGACGGGACGCAGACCCTCTCGCAGTTGCGGCAGGAGATGATCTCGATGGTCGTCAACCGGGACGCGCAACTGGCGCTCGACTTCCTGCGCGCGACGCGCCAGCCTTCGCCGGAGAGGGGGCAGAACTGGGGCGGGCCGCTGGACCCTGAACTCGTGTTGGAGGTCAACCTCGCCTCGCAGCTCGCGGCGCAAGACCCGAAGGTCGCCTTGCGACTCGCCGAGGAGAGTCTGAGTCGCGGCTACTCTTCGAACCTCGGCAGGGTGCTCCACATCCTCGCCGCCAAAGACGCGGAAGGGGCCTCGCGCCTCGCGGGCCTCATCATCAGGAAGATGAAACCGGAAGACCTCGTCGGCAACTACGAAGCGACGAGCCTCGCCACTCAGCTTCTCAACATCGCGCGCACCGCCGCGCCTCCGCCTCAGCCCAACGAGAACGACCTGCGGATAGTCGAGCTGAGCCTCATCGTCGTTGACGAGCGGACGCGCCGGCAACTGATCGAGACGGTCACGGCTGCGGCGTTAAGCGACAAGGCGGCGCGGTCGGGCTACAACCTTCAGCACGCGCTGCAACCCGTGATGGCGGAGGTGGAGAAGTACGTCCCCGCGCGCCTGCCCGCGCTGCGGAGCCAGAGCGCCGAGTATCAGCGACGGCTCGACCCGCATAGCCGGATGCAGAAGGAGTACCGCGCGGTGTTAGAGCAGGGGACAATCGAGACGCTGGTTGAGGCCGCGTCGAAAGCACCGGGGGAGATGCGCGACCAGCTCTACATGCAGGCCTTCTGGCGTGCGTCGGGCGAGGGCGACGGCGAGCGCGCGCGGCAGATAGCCGAAAACATCTCGAACCCGCAGCAGCGCACGCAACTCCTGCAAGACCTCGCGCGCCGAATGCCCTGGCGGGCCTTCGAGCGCGGGAGTTATGAAGAGGCGCGGCAACTCATCATGCGCCTCCCGATGCCGGAGGAGCGCGTCCCGATGCTGCTGCAACTCGTCGGCATGATGTTGGCGAAGGGCGACCGGCAGGCCGCGCGCGAGGTGCTCGACGAGGCCGCCGGTCTGTTTGGCGTCGGCGCGGTCGGTCGCGCGCAGAGCCAGCAGCAGCTCAACACGCAGCTCGAAATCGCACGCCTCTACGCGCAGCTCGACGAGGCCCGCGCCTTCCAGCTCGTCGAGCTTTCGGCGGAGCAGCTCAACGAGCTCGTCGCCGCCGCCGCCGTGCTCGAAGGCTTTTATCAGGACGCCTTCCGCGAGGGCGAGCTGAGGCAGCAGGGCGGGTACATTTGGAACGACCTCATCACGCGTTGCTCTTCGGCGCTGGCGCAGCTCGCGCCCCACGACTTCACGCGCGCACGCTCCACGGTCGAGCATTTCCGGCGCGCTGACGTGCGCGTCGCGGCGCAGCTCGTCTTCGTGCGCGACTTGCTCGCCGTCACCGCCGGACAGGGCAATCAAGCAAACCTCGAAACCCGCACGCCGAAGTTCAGGAAGTTGCAGACGCTGAGACGCACGCACTGAAAACAGTTAAAAAGCCCCCTTTCCGGGGGCTTTTTTAATCATTGCCTAATTTTCCTTGAGCCTACTTCTCGCCGCGCACGCGGAAGACGAGGAAGTAGTCCATCCCGTCGCCCTTCACGAAGTCGTGCTCTTCGGCGAGCGCGTAGCCCGCGCGCTCGGCCTCTTTCACCACCACGTCGCGCGCGATGCCGTGGTCGTCGCCTTTGCCGTTGCGGTCAATGACGCCGACGCGCGCGCCCGCGCGCAGGGAGCGGCGGAGGCGTGAGAGGAGGCGGACGGGCTCGGCGATTTCGTGATAGGTCTTGAGGATGAGCACGGCGTCCACGCTCTTCTCCGGCAGCAGCGGGTCGTCCTCTTTGCCGAGCACGGCGCGGACGTTCGAGAGCTTTTCGTTCGCCGCGCGCTCCTCGATGTGCTTGAGGTATTCGCGGTTGATCTCGACGGCGTAGACCGTGCCCTTGTCACCCGCGCGGCGCGCGGCGCGCACCGTGAACCAGCCGGAGCCCGCGCCGATGTCGGCCACGCGCGAGCCCTCGCGGATGCCGAGCACGTCCAACACGCGTTCGACTTGCAGCTTCTCGGCGCGCTGCGGGTCTTCAAAAATCGAGAGGTCGCCGTCGTAAGGCTCGCTCGTCTCGCGTTCAATGTTCTCGGCGGCGGCGGGCGTCGCCGTGGGCGTCGGCTTCGCCGTCTCGCGCCGCGTCTGCTGCCACGCGACCGCCGAGCAGCCCTGTAGCACGGGGACGAGCAGGAGGGCGAAGAGCAGGCCGCGTCGCGCGACCGTTGAGTTTGAAAGATACTTCATAAGAGACCTGTTAGCGGCCTTTATGATGTCGGCGCGACTCCGCCGGTTGCCGTGCGGGAAGTCGGCTCAACGTGGCCGTTGCGTGACGCGCCTGCGCGAGCTGAAGGCGAGGACGCCGAACGAACTTCTGACGGACGGGACGCTTCGGGCTTGACGCTTTGCTGGTTTCACGAGGATAAAGATTGAGTCCCTTTTGAGTTGATGAAATTGCCGTGCCGACCGGGCGAGCATACAAGGCACGCCGACGGTTTCTCAAGCAGCGGATGACTCGACGAATCCCTCAAGACATTTCCCGCGCGCCCTTCGACGTAATCGTCGTCGGCGCGGGCATCAACGGCGCGTGCATCGCGCGCGACGCCGCCGCACGGGGCCTGCGCGTCTTACTGCTCGACAAGGGAGACCTCGCCGCCGGGACTTCAAGCTGGTCAACACGCCTGATTCACGGCGGCCTGCGCTACCTCGAACACGGCGAGCTGGGGCTCGTGCGCGAATCCCTGCGCGAGCGCGAGAATTTGCTGCGCATCGCCCCGCACCTCGTCAGGCCGCTCCCGCTCCTGATTCCGATTTACGAAAGTCAAAGGCGCGGCCCGCTCACCATCCGCGCCGGGATGCTCGCCTACGACCTGCTCTCCTTTGGCAAGTCGCTCCCGCGCCACCGGATGCTCGCGCGCGCGGAGGCTCTGCGTCTCACGCCTTTGTTGGAGTCCTGAGGGCTTGCGCGGCGCGGCGCTCTATCACGACGCGCAGGTTGAATACGCCGAGCGGCTCGTGGTCGAGAACGCCTTGGCGGCGAGACAGAACGGCGCACAAGTCTTTACTTATGCGCGTGTCGAGCGTCTGTTGAGCGAGGCGGGCCGCGTGTGCGGGGTCGAGTTCGCAGACTTACTTGACGAAGGCGGGACGAAGCACACGGCGCGCGCGCCGCTCGTCTTGAACGTCGCGGGGCCGTGGGTGGACGAACTCCTCGCGGGCGATGATGTCGGCGGTGAAAAGTTAATCGGCGGGACGAAGGGCAGCCACATCATCGTGAAGGCTTTCGACGGCGCGCCGCAGACCGCGCTCTATGTTGAGGCGAGCGCCGACGGGCGGCCCTTCTTCATCATCCCGTGGGACGGGAAACTTTTAATCGGGACGACCGACGAAAAATTCAAAGGCGACCTCGAACGCGTCGAGACCGACGAAGGCGAGATCGAATACCTCCTCGGCGAGACGAACCGCGCGATTCCTTCCGCGCGCCTGACACGCGCGAGCGTGCTCTACACCTACGCCGGAGTCCGCCCCTTGCCCTTCGTCGGCGCGCGCGACGCCGCAGGGATAACGCGCCGTCACTTCATCCGCGCCTCGTCCTTGCGCGGACTCTTCTCCGTCGTCGGCGGCAAGCTGACGACGAGCCGGAGTCTCGCCGAGGAGGCTGTTGACCTGCTCTTCAAAGAACTCGGAAGGCCCGCGCCCGCCTGCACGACCGCGCAGGATTCACTCCCCGGCGCTGACGCCGCCGAAGGCTTCCACGCCTTCGCCGAATCTTTCGCGGCGCGGTGCGGACTACAACCAAAGAGCGCCGCGCGGCTGCTGAAGATTTACGGCACGCGCGCCTCGGAGGTCTGCCGACTCGCCGACGCACACGCGGAACTCCGAGAGCCCTTCAGCGAAGAGACGGGCAGCATCGGCGCGGAGGTCGTCTTCTCCTTCAAGGAAGAGCTGGCCGAGACGCTCGCCGACTGTCTCATGCGCCGCACGCTCGTCGGGCTCGACAGCTCCGCCGGGACTGATGCGGCGGAGAATGCCGCGCGCATCGCAATGAAGTTTTTAGACTGGGACGAAAGACGCGCCGCCCGCGAGGTCGAAGATTATCTCCGCTACGTCGAGCGGTTCCACGTCCATCCTCAAAGAGATAAAGACCGCGCCCATCCCCGAAGGGGATGAAGATAATAGCCGGGGGCAGAGCCAGAGTCGTGAGCCGCAAGGCGAACGACGAAGCGCCGCCCCCGGTCATGCGTAGATAAAGAAATCCGACCCTGAAGGGGTCGCACCTCGACGCGGCGGTGCGACCCCTTCAGGGTCGGAACTCTTTTTTCATCTGTACCGGGGGCGGCGCAAACTTCGTTTGCTCTGCCCCCGTCTATTGCCTGCGTCCCCTTCGGGGACAACTTATGCCATCACGCTCTGCGACTGCGCCGCGCGGCGGAGTCCTTCCGTGATGTGCTTGTGGCCGGTGCGCGAGGTGCGCGGCAGGCGGACGTTCTCGAAGTAGTCGAGGGCGGCGACGCGGAGGCCGGTGTCGCGTCCGAGCCGCTCGCTGATGAACCACTTGTGTTCGAGGACGCGGGGCCACTCGGCGCGCGCCTCGGCGTCGGTCAGCCGCACGCCCGCGAGTTCTTTGATGAGCCGCTGCTCTTCGCCGCGCGGCGCGGCCAGTGTTCTTTCGATGACGTAATCGAGTTTGAAAGGAATCATCCTCAAACCTCCTTCTGCTTAGCGGCGGCGCGTGCCGCCTCGTCTGGTTGTTGGCTCAATAGTTTTTGTTCACGGTTGTGATGGCAATGATAGGCACGCCTTTGCCCCGCGGTCTAACTCATTGTTTTAATCCACCCGATTAACTATATTCATCCACACCTTTTGCGAGAAGAGAGATAAACGATGGAGCTGTCGCAGTTACGCACGTTCCGCGAGGTCGCCGAGGCGCTCAGTTTCACGCGCGCGTCGGAGAAACTTAACCTCACGCAGTCGGCGGTGAGCCACCAGATTAAGGCTTTAGAGCGCGAACTGGGCGAGCCGCTCTTCATCCGCGCCAAGCGTGGCGTGAAGCTCTCGGAGGCCGGAAGGCTCGCGCTCGAATACGCGGGCCGCATCCTCGAAGAGGCCGACGCCCTGCGCGAGCTGATTTCGGGGCGCGACCACGAGCCGCGCGGGCGCGTGCGCGCGGCGGCGGCGACGCAGGCCTTCGTCCACCTCTTCGCCGGGCTCTTCGAGTCCTTCATGCGCGAGCACGAGCACATCGAGCTTTCGTTCCGCACGACCGTGAGCACGGAGCAGACCGTCGCCGACATCCTCGCGGGGGCCGCCGAGGTCGGGTTCGCGTCGCTGCCCGTCTACTCGCCCGCCTTGCAGGTGACGGAGTTGTTCGAGGACGAGTTGGTCTTGGTCGTCGGCGCGAAACATCATCTCGCGGGTCGCAGCGAAGTCGCGGTCGAGGAGTTGAGGCGCGAGCGCTTCATCCTCTTCGAGCAGGGAGCTTCGATTCGCCGCGCGACCGACGCCTTCTTCAGCCGCGTTGACCTGCGGCCCGACCTTGCGCTCGAATCCAACGACACGTACTTTATCAAGCTCATGGTCGAGCACGGGATGGGCATCTCCCTGATACCTTCGTGGGCGGTGCGCGAAGAGACGCAAGGGGGCAAGCTCTCGCCGCTGCGCATCAGTGGGCATCAACTGACGCGCACGGTCGCGCTCGTCGCGCTCGGACGCTTCCAGCCCTCGCCGACGCGCGCCTTCATCGCCTACGTCCTTCTTCACAAAGACGAGTTGCAGCAGGCGGCGCGCGCGGTCTGACGGAAACGTCCGCCGCCGTCCAAGCCAGTTGACAGAGACAGACAGGAACGCCGCACACATGAACGACCAAGCAGAGACGAAAACGATACCGGCGACGATGCGCGCGCTCGAACTCCGTTCGTATGACGGCGCGGACGCGCTCGCGCTTGTCGAGCGGCCCGTGCCGAAGCCGGGCGCGGGCGAGGCACTCGTGCGCATCGCCGCGACGCCCGTCAACCCTTCCGACCTGATGTTCGTGCGCGGGCTCTACGGGCAGAAGAAGAAGCTCCCGGTCGTGCCGGGGTTCGAGGCGAGCGGCGTGGTCGTCGCCGCCGGCGAGGGGCTCATGGGGCGTTACCTCAAGGGCAAGCGCGTCGCCTGCGCCGCGCCGTTCGACGGCGACGGCACCTGGGCCGAGTACATGCTGACGCCCGCCGCGCTCTGCATCCCGCTCTCCGCGCGGACTGAGCTTGAGAGCGCGGCTTCCATGATCGTCAATCCGTTTACGGCGTGGGCGCTCTTGGGTCGCGCGCGTCGCCTCGGCGCGAAGGCGGTCGCGCAGACGGCGGCGGCCAGCGCGCTCGGTCGGATGGTCGTCAGGCTCGCCGCCGCGCGCGGGGTTCCCGTCGTCAACGTCGTGCGGAGGAAAGAGCAGGTCGAGCTTTTAAAGAGCGAAGGCGCGGAGCACGTCCTCGACAGCAGCGAGGAGGATTTCGACGCGCGGCTCAAAGAGCTGTGCACGCGGCTCGGCGCGACCGTCGCCTTCGACGCCGTGGCGGGCGAGCTGACGGGTCGGCTCCTGCGCGCGATGCCGAAGGGCGGGCGGGCGATAGTCTACGGCGCGCTCTCGATGGAAGGGTGCCTCATTGACCCGCGCGGGCTCATCTTCGAGGGCAAGGCGGTCGAGGGCTTCTGGCTCGCGGAGTGGCTGAAGTCGCAGAACTTGCTGAGTAAGTTCTTAGTGTCGCGCGGCGTCCAGTCGCATTTGCAGGGCGAGCTGAAGACGGAGGTGCGCGCGCGCCTCCCGCTCGAAGAGGCCGCCGAAGGCTTGCGGAGCTACGAGCGCGAGATGACCGGCGGCAAAGTCATCCTCGTGCCCGGACTCCGCCGGACGACTTAAAAAACAACGAGAAGAGGGAAGAGAGCTTTGAGCGAAGAAGAGACGCGGACGAAATTCGGCAAACGCATTCAGCGTTGCTACGGGTGTTTCGTGGCCTTCCACCTGAAGGACATGTATCTGGGCGAAGAGGCGACGTACTACTGCGAGCAATGCAAAGACGACACGATGTTCTCCTTCGAAGAGTTCTCGCGCGTGCTCGACATCTCAAGCCTGCCGAGCATGCAGCCGGAAGACTAAGCATGAAGTCAGAACCGCCTGCGGTAGCGGGCGGGTCTTGGCAACGTTAAGACTGACCCGCGATGGTATGTGAGCGTCGGCGACGTTAAGACCCACCTGCTACCGCAGGCGGTTCTGACCTTCCGTATCGTGCCTTAAAAAATAAACCTCCGACCCTCTCCAACCGTCGGGCAACCGGCAGGCATCACACGCGTACAACTTGAGGAGGGAAACGAGATGGTACGCAGATGTGCCCCCGCCGTGGTCTGCCTCTCGGTCTTGTTGTTCGCCATTCAGCTCGCCACGGCCACCCCGACGCTCCACGTCAACGAAGAGAAAATCAGGCTCCTGCTCGACGGAAAGCAGTCGCGCGTCTCGCTCGAAATAGACAACGCAACGGGGAAGAGCTTCGACGCTTCTTTCCTCATCGAGCTGCTCGACCCGAAGGACGCGGTGCGCGCGAGCGCGACTTTTAAGGGGCTCGTCCGAAGGGGCCGCAGCACCGTCACAGTCCCCGCGCCCTTCCCCTACTCCGAGATGAGCGCGTCCGCGCGGCAGGAGTTCCCGCTCTACCGTCTCCGCTACCGCGTCGCGCCCGACACCGCCGCCGGGGCGGAGGCCGCAGAGGGAGTCGTCTCGGTCTCGGAGGTGACGCCCGACCTCTTCGAGCTGCGCGTCGTCTCCTCCAAGACCGTGCGGCCCGGCGCGCAGTACAGCGCGCGCGTCCGCGCCGCCAACCCGGCGACGCAGCGCGGGGTGCGCGACGTGGCCGTCGAGGCCGAGATAGAGTTCGACGGCGACGAGCACGTCGTCTTGAAGGCGCGCGGCTTGACCGACGCGGACGGCTACGCGCGGCTCGAATTCAACATCCCGCGCAAGTTTCAGGACGACGCCGACGCCGAACTCACAGTCACGGCGCGGCGCGGCGGCATCGAGCAGGTGGCGACGGAAGAGGTCGGCTCAGACCTCAAGCCGCGCGTCCTCCTCACCACCGACAAGTCTCTCTACCAGCCGGGGCAGACGCTGCACGCGCGCGCGCTTGTCTTCGACGGCGCGGAGCGTGCGCTGCCCGACACGGAAGTAACGCTCCTCATCGAAGACGAAGACGATACGGGCGTTTTCCGCGCGACGGTCAAGACCTCGCGCTTCGGCGTGGCGAGCGCCGACTGGCAGATTCCCGCGAGCACGCGCCTCGGCCAGTACGTCGTGAAGGTCGAAACCGAGGACGAAGATTACCCGGCGGGGCAGCCCGCGCAGTACGTCAAGGTCAGCCGCTACGACTTGCCGAACTTCGCCGTGAGCACGAAGAACGACCGCCCCTTCTATCTCGGCGGGCAGAACGCGGAAGTCGAAGTGCGCGCCGACTACCTCTTCGGCCAGCCCGTCAAGCGCGGCCACGTCCGCGTCGTCCGGCAGACCGAGCGCGTCTGGAATTACAAGGAGCAGAAGTACGAGACGGAGGAGAGCACGCCCGTCGAGGGCGAGTTGGACGCCGAGGGCCGCTTCGTCGCGCGGCTCGACTTGAAGAAGGAGTTCGCGGAGATGTTGGAGTCGGGCTGGCGGCGCTTCAACGACCTTCAATACGCCGCCTACGTCAAAGACCCGACGACCAACCGCACCGAGCAGCGCCGCTTCTCGCTCCGCATCACGCGCGACCCGATTCACGTCTACGTCTCCGACGGTCGCTTCGATCAGGCCGCGGGGCTCCCGCTCGCCTTCTACGTCTCGACCTTCTACGCCGACGGCACGCCCGCGCAGTGCGAAGTCTCGGTCGTCGCCGAGGGCTCCAAGCGCCTCGTCCACCGCCCGGAGCTTCCGGCCTACGAAGTCAAAGACCCGGACCGGACGGTCTTGAAAGTCAAGACGAACCGCTACGGTGTGGCGAAGGCCGTCGGCCCCGTCGTCAGGCGCGAGGAGGGGCGCGAGAATCTCTCGCTCCGCTTCCTCGCGCGCGACGGCGAGGGGCGCGTCGGGCGACACGCGGACGACTTCTGGCTGCGAGACGAAGAGACGCCGGAGGTGCGCGTCGAGACCGACAAGACCATCTACCGCGAGGGCGAGCCCGTCGCGGTCGAGGTGACGACGAACCGCCCGCGCTTGAGCGTCATCGTGGACGCCTCGGTCGGAGACCGCATCATCACTTCACGAACCTTGCGCCTGAGCGGCGGGCGGGCGTCGTTCGTCCTCCCATACGACCCGGAGTTCAAAGGCGTGCTCACCGTCTCGGCGTTGACGACCGAAGTCCCGCCGGACAGATACGTGGACTACATCGTCGGCGCGCGCCGCGTCGTCTACCCGCGCAACCGCGAGCTGAAACTGGAAGCGCGGATGTCGCGTGCGAGCTACAAGCCGGGCGAGGAGGCGGGCGTCGAGTTCGCCGTCCGCGCGCCGGGCGGGCGCAAGGTCGAGAGCGCGCTCGGCGTCGTCGTCTTCGACAAGGCTGTCGAGGAGCGCGCGCGCACCGAGCAGGAGTTCAACTCGGCGTGGGGCTTCGGCGGCTCGTTCTACAACTACTGGTACGGCTCCAACGAGATTGCGGGCATCAGCCGCCGCCAGATAGAACAGCTCGACCCGTCGGGCATGACGCCGCCCGCGCTTGACGAGGTGGCCGAGATGCTCCTCAACAGCGACTCGGACTCCTACGAGCCGCACGTCTTCGGCGGGGATGATTTCGAGACCGACCATGCCGACGCCTTCCGCGGACTCATCGCCGCGCGGCTCAAGCCGCTCACCGACGCGCTCGCCGCGCACTACGAGAAGCACGCCGAGTACCCTCTGAACGATGACGCGCTCGGACGACTCCTCTCTCCGGCGGGCGTCCGGTTCCAGGAGCTGCGCGACCCCTGGGGCTCGGCCTACCTCACGCGCTTCTCCAACGACCGCACCGAAGACGTGCTCGAAATTCTCAGCGCCGGGGCGGACGAGCGCGCGGGCACGGACGACGACTTCACGGTCGCGCGCCTCTCGTGGCCCTACTTCCGCCCGGTGGGCGAGAAGATCAATCGCGCCGCGCTCGAATACCACAAGCGCACGGGCCGCTTCATCCGCGACCGCGCGACGCTCGCCGCGGAGCTGCGCCGCCTCGGCCTCGAACTCGACTCTTTACGTGACCGCTGGGGCCAGTCTTACAAGTTCGACTTCGGCGTCAGCACCACCTACTTCTCCATCGCCGTCGAGAGCGCCGGGCCGAACAAGATTTTTGAGGAGGGCAACAACTTCTCCACCGACGACTTCGACCTCTGGACTTCGTTGACCGACTACTTCACCGAAGTGCGCGAGCGCGTGGACTCCGCTCTTCAGGCGCACACGCGCGCGGGCGGCGTCTTCCCGCAGAACGAGGCCGCGTTGCGCGAGGCGCTGCGCCGTCGCGGCGTCACTTTGGAAGAGCTGCGCGACGGCTGGGGCCGCGCCGTCTATGCCGTCTTCGCGAGCGACAAGCGCTACGCCGACCGCTTGAAGGTGGATGCGGCGGGGCGTTCGACGCCGCGCACGAGCGTCGAGCCCGTCAGCCGAACCTTCTGGCGCGTCGAGCTGCGCAGCAGTGGCGAGGACGGGAAGCAGGGGACGGCGGACGACTTCACCGTCGGCTACTTCACGAGCATCTCCAGCGAGCAGGCGTCGGGCGACATCGCGGCTCTCGCCGTGCGGCCCGTGACCACCTTCTCCGGCGCGACGGGCGCAATCACCGGCACGGTCAAAGACCCCACCGGCGCGGTCATCGCCAACGCGACCGTCACGGCCACGCACAAATACACCTCGCTCGAATACACGGCGGCGACCGACGACGAAGGCCAGTATCTCCTGCGCAATCTGCCTTCGGGCGTCTACACGCTGCGCTTCAACGCGCCGGGCTTCATGCAGGTGACCATCTCGGATGCCCGCGTCCAGTCGTCGAACCTCACGCGCGCCGACGTGAGCCTCAGTCCCGGCGGGGTGACGGAGACCGTCAGTGTGACGGCTGCCGACACTTCCAGCATGATTAACACCACGTCGTCACAAATCTCAAAGACCGTCAACCGGGGCGTAATGCTGGTGGGGCCGCAAGTCTCGACGCCGCGCCTGCGCGAGTTCTTCCCCGAAACGCTGGTCTGGAACCCGGAGCTGACGACCGACGCCGCCGGACGCGCGCAGCTCAATTTCAAGCTCGCCGACAACATCACGACGTGGAAGATGTCGGTCATCGCCTCGACCGAGGACGGGCAGCTCGGAACCTTCGAGCAGGAGTTCAAAGCCTTCCAGCCCTTCTTCGCCGAGCACGACCCGCCGCGCATTCTCACCGAGGGCGACGAAATCTCTCTCCCCGTCGTGCTGCGCAACTACCTCGAACGCGCGCAGGGCGTTGACGTGGAGATGAAGCCCGAAACGTGGTTCGCGCTCACAGGCCCCGCGCGCCGCCGCGCCGAAGTGCCTTCGGGCGACGCCGCCCGCCCGACCTTCGACTTCCGCGCCGTCGCCTCCGTCAACGACGGCAAGCAGCGCATCACCGCCTACGGCACGGACGCGAGCGACGCGATTGAGAAACCCGTCACCGTCCACCCCGACGGCGAGGAGCGTTCGCAGACATCGGCGGCGGTCTTCGGCGGCGCGGGCGCGCTCGAAGTAAACGTCCCCGCCGAACTCGTCGCGGGCTCTCTGCGCGCCGAGCTGAAGATTTACCCGAACCTCGCCGCGCACGTCTTCGAGGGCGTCGAAGGCATCATGCGCCGCCCCTACGGCTGCGGCGAGCAGACCATCTCTTCGGCCTATCCGAGCGTCCTCGTGCTCAACCACGCAGAGGCGCACGCGGGCGCAGGCGGCAACCACCAGCAGGTCGTTAAGCTCGCGCGACGCTACGCGCAGGAGGGCTACGAGCGCCTGCTCAACTACCGCGCCCCCGGCGGCGGCTTCTCCTACTGGGGACGCGGCGAGCCCGACCTCGCCCTGACCGCCTACGCGCTGCGCTTCCTCACCGACGCGGGTCGCGTCATCGAAGTTGATGAAGCAGTCGTGAGAGAAACTCTCGAATGGCTCGCCCGTCAACAACGCGCCGACGGGAGTTGGCCCGCGAAGACTTGGGGCGACAAAGAAGACTCGCGCCGCACGGCCTTGACGACCGCCTACATCACGCGCGTCATGGCGCGCACGGGCAAGAACGCTTTCACGACCGAACAGCCCACCGCCGCGACAAAGCCCTCGACGCCGAACGGCGCGTCGAAGCCGTCGGGCGAAACCTTAACGCCGCTCGCGCGCGCCCTCCGTTATCTTTCGGCGCGCGTCGAAGAGGTGGACGAGCCGTACCTCATCGCTTCCTACGCGCTCGCGTGGCTCGACGCGGGCGAGCGCGCGGGCGCAAAACGGGCCGTCGAAAAACTCCGTGCGCTCGCCAAAGATGAAGGCGCGGAGAGCTACTGGGCGCTCGAAACCAACACGCCCTTCTACGGCTGGGGACTCGCGGGCCGCGTCGAGACCACCGCCCTCGCCGTCCAGTCCCTCGCCCGCTACGACCGGGGCGAGAAGGCGACGCCTTCATCAACGCCTCAACCAACAATTCAGCAGCAGACGCGAGACACGGGCCCACTCGTCAACCGCGGTCTCCTCTTCCTCATCAACAAGAAGGATCGCTACGGCGTCTGGTACTCGACGCAGGCGACCGTCAACGTCCTCGACACGCTCCTCAGCCTCGTCGCCGACGAAAGGGAAGCGAACGGCGGCGGCAACAGTCAGAGCACGGCGACGAGCGCCGCCGAGATTGTCGTCAACGGTCGCAGCGCGGGCCAAGTCGCTCTCCCGCCCGCCGGGCAGTTGAGCGCGCCGCTCTTCTTTGACCTCTCGCCGTTCGTCGCGCCCGGCGACAACCGCGTCGAGATACGCCGCGCCGGTCACGCCGCGCAGGCGCAGGCACAGGCCGTCGCCACCTACTACGTTCCCTGGGCGAAGGCTTCAGACAATGAAGCGAAGACGAGCGACGGCACGACGAAGCGGAAAGCCGCGAGCGCGCTCCGCCTCAGCGTCAGCTTCGACCGCGCGAGCGCGGAGGTCGGGCAGGAGATTACCTGCCGCGTCGAGGCCGAGCGCATCGGCTTCGGCGGCTACGGGATGCTGCTCGCGGAAGTGGGCCTGCCGCCCGGCGCGGACGTTGACCGCGCCTCTCTCGAACGCACGATGCAGGAGTCCGGCTGGAGCATCAGCAGCTACGACGTGCTCCCCGACCGCCTCGTCGTCTACCTCTGGCCGCAGGGCGGCGGCACGAAGTTCGACTTTAAGTTCCGCCCCCGCTACGGCCTCAACGCCCTCAACGCGCCCTCGCAGCTCTACGACTACTACAACCCCGAAGCCCGCACCGTCGTTCCCCCGTCGAGGTTCGTGATACGATGAAGGAAACGATGAACGCAGAACGCTGAACGATGAACTGAAAGACAAAAGGCTTTTGGTTCGTCGTTCATCGTTCATCGTTCTGACTTCTGAGTTTTCCGAAAGGGGGTTGCGATGCGTCTCACTGAGATGGTCTCGTGCGCCGGTTGAGCGGCTAAGCTCGCGCCGAGCGTACTCGCCCAGGTTCTGGGCGGGCTGGACATCCCTGCGAACCCGAATCTGATTGTCGGCATTGAGACCGCCGACGACGCGGGGATTTTCCGTCTCTCGGACGACCTCGCGCTCGTCCAGACCGTGGACTTCTTCACGCCGATTGTGGACGACCCCTTCGACTACGGACGCATCGCCGCCCTCAACTCCATCAACGACGTGTGGGCGATGGGCGGCACGCCCGTCACGGCTCTGGCCGTCACCTGCTTCCCCAAGAAGGGCGTCGAGTTCTCCATCCTCGGCGAGATCATGCGCGGCGGCCTCCAAGTCCTCACCGAGAACGGCGTCGCGCTCGCGGGCGGCCACAGCGTTGACAACCCGCAGATCATGTTCGGCTACGCCGTCACGGGCACGATTGACCCCCGCCGCGTCATCACCAACCGCAACGCGCGACCCGGCGACGCGCTCATCTTGACGAAGCCTGTCGGCACGGGCGTCGTCTCGACCGGCATCAAGTTCGAGAAGGCTGATGAGACGGTCGCGCGCGCCTCGCTCGCGACGATGCTTCTGCCCGGACGCGAGGCGGCGCGTCTGATGGTCGAGGCCGAAGCACACGCGGCGACGGACGTGACCGGCTTCGCGCTCCTCGGCCACGCGTGGGAGGTGGCGCGCGCCAGCGGCGTCACGCTCGAAATCGAGGCGGCGCGCGTGCCCCTCATCCGAGGCGCTTTGGAACTCGCGGGCCGGGGACTCCTGACGAGCGGCGACAAGACGAACCGCCTCTACGTCGGCGACGACGTGACGGTTGACGAAGCCGTGAGCAAAGAACTCCTGAGCCTCCTCTTCGACCCGCAGACGGCGGGCGGCCTGCTCATCTCGATCGCCGAAGAACGAGCCGACGCGCTCCTCGCACGACTGCGCGAGACCTACACCGACGCCGCACGCATCGGGCGAGTCCGCGAGCGCGGCTCTCATCTTCTCTCCGTCAAATGAACGAGTCATCACGTCAGGAAGAACGTTCGGCGCGAGACGCCGCAACGGGCGCGGACGAGGCGAAGGCTGACGACTTCACGTCGGACGAGCGTTTCGAGTCCGGCGCGTCGCGCTACGCCGATTATCTTCAGACGACCGAAGGCCGCCTCCGCCTCGACCTCGCGTGGCTCAACCTCCTTGAGTTCATCCGGCAAAACTTTCCTTCAACAGACTCAGGCGGGACTGCCGAGCGGCGCGCGCTCGATGTCGGCGGCGGGACGGGCGCGCTCGGCCTCCGCCTCGCCAGTGAAGGCTGGCGCGTGGACGTACTCGACTCTTCGGCGGCGATGCTCGCGCTCGCGTCCGTGGCGGCGAGGCGGGCGGGACATTCGAGCCACGTGAGCCTTCATGAAGGCGACGCCGTCCGCCTCAGTGAAAGATTCGAGCCGGGCACGTTCGACCTCGTCGCCTGCCACAACGTCCTCGAATACGTCGAAGACCCTTCGGCGGTCATCCGCGCGGTCGCCAACGCCGCGCGCCGGGGCGGCTTAATCTCCCTGCTCGCGCGCAACCGTGCGGGCGAGACGATGCGAGCCGCCATCAAGGCCCAGGACCTCGACGCCGCGCGCCACGCCCTGACCGCCTCCGCCGTCAAAGAATCGCTCTACGGCGGCCCCGCGAAGCTCTTCGACCATGACTCCATGCGCGCCTTAGCCTTCGACTCAGGGCTCGAAGTCCTCGCCGTGCGCGGCGTCCGCGTCGTCGCCGACTACCTGCCCGCCTCGCTCTCACAAACGGAAGACGACTACCAACGCCTCCTCGACTTCGAGCACACCCTCGGCGCGCGCACAGACTTCTCGGCGGTCGCCCGCTACGCGCAACTCATCGCGCGGCGGAGATAGAGGGCTCAGACCTAACTCGTTGTCAGCGCCCTGTAAGGGCGCGAGATAATAGCCGGGGGCAAGTGCGAAGCACGCCGCCCCCGGAACGAGCAGCAAAAGCATTCCGACCCTGAAGGGGTCGCGCCTCAACGTTGAGGCGCGACCCCTTCAGGGTCGGAATGCTTTCATTTACGCATGACCGGGGGCGGCGCAGACTTTCGTCTGCTTGCCCCCGGCTATTGCCTTCGTCCCCTGCGGGGACGGTCACTCCGCTGCTACATGGTATGTGGTTGCTACTCTTCCTCTCGTTCCCAATCGCGCGCACGCTCGACGGCGCGGAGCCAGCGGCGATGAAGACGCGCACGCTCTTCCTCTTTCATCCGTGGCTCGTAGCGGCGCGCGGCTTTCCACGTGGCGGCGATTTCTTCTCGGTCTTTCCAGAAGCCGACGGCGAGCCCGGCAAGATAAGCCGCCCCGGCGGCGGTCGTCTCCGTGATTTCCGGCACGACGATGGGCACGCCGAGGATGTCGGACTGGAACTGCATGAGGAACCCGTTGCCGACCGCGCCGCCGTCCACGCGCAGCTCCTTGAGGCGAATGCCTGAGTCGCGCTCCATCGCTTCGAGCACGTCGCGCGTCTGGTAGCAGGTGCTTTCAAGAGCCGCACGCGCCAGATGCGCGCGGGTCGTGCCGCGCGTGAGGCCGACGATTGCGCCGCGCGCGTAGGCATCCCAGTGCGGCGCGCCGAGCCCGGCGAGCGCGGGCACGAAGTAGACGCCCTCGTTTGAAGGAAGAGAAGCGGCCAACGCCTCCGTCTCGTCCGCGCTTTCGATGACCTTGAGCCCGTCCCTCAACCACTGCACCGCCGCGCCCGTGACGAAGATCGAGCCTTCGAGCGCGTACTCGACCGGCTCGACACCAACCCCCCACGCGACGGTCGTCAGCAAGCCCTCCCGGCTCGCCACCGGCTCGGCTCCCGTATTCATCAGGAGGAAAGAGCCCGTCCCGTAAGTGTTCTTCGCGAGCCCCGCGCCGTAGCAAGCCTGACCGAAGAGCGCCGCCTGCTGGTCGCCCGCCACGCCCGCGACCGGAACCGCCGCCCCGAAGAACGCGGACGGGTCTGTCTCGCCGTAGACGTGCGACGAAGGCTTCACCAACGGCAGCGACTCGCGCGGCACGTCGAGCAGTCCGAGCAGCTCTTCGTCCCACTCTAAGGTGTGGATGTCGAAGAGCAGTGTGCGCGAGGCGTTCGAGACATCCGTCGCGTGCACGCGACCGCCCGTCAGCTTCCAGACGAGCCACGAGTCCACCGTCCCGAAGACGACCTCGCCGCGCTCGGCTCGCGCGCGCAAGTCCGGCGTGTGTTCGAGCAGCCAACGCATCTTCGTGCCCGAAAAGTAAGGGTCGAGCACGAGCCCGGTCTTTTCTCTGAACGTCTGTTCGAGCCCGCGCGCCTTGAGCGCGTCGCAGTCGTTCGCGGTGCGCCTGTCCTGCCACACGATGGCGCGCGCGATGGGCTCGCCCGTCTCGCGCGCCCACGCGACGACCGTCTCGCGCTGGTTCGTTATCCCGACGGCGCACAACTCGCGCGCGTCAATCTTCGCGTCCGCGAGCGCGGCCTCGCAGACGCCCCGCGTGACGCCCCAGATTTCCGAAGCGTCGTGCTCGACCCAACCGGGACGCGGGTAAAACTGCGTGAATTCCGAGTAGGCGCGGCCCACGATGCGCGCCGCGCGGTCGAAGACGAGGACGGTCGTCCCCGTCGTCCCCTGGTCAATCGAGAGCACGAAATTTCCGCCCGTCATCCGCCCCGACGCTCCTTTGTTTGCCATCCGCGCCAGTGTAATATAAAGTCCACACGCTTTGAGAACCGCGAACCATTCCGCACACCGTCCTTGAAGCAAGACACGACAAACGAGTAACCCAGAGAGACTAAAAAGATGACCGACTTCAACGACCATTTCGACGAGTTTATTGACGACGAGACCGAGACCGAAGAGGCCGAATTCTTCGAGGCCGACGACGACGACGACGACGTGGAAGAGACCCTCGACATCCAGACCGCCGTGCTCTCGAAGAACGGCATGCTCGCCCTCCTGACCTTAAAGACCACCGAGTCCGGCGGGCAGATAGTCCGCTTCGACCCGCGCGAGTCGCTCCCGACCGCGCAGCGTTACGACGACGAGGCCGAGGCCGCCAAGTGGTTCCGCCGCAGCCTCGCCAAGAGCCTCAAGAACGGCTGGACGGTCGTCTACGACGGCGAGCCCCTCTTCGGCTGACCCTTCAAACGCTCCAACAACTTTTCCCGAATGCGCCCGGAGTTGAAAGTGAGACCCGACACTCAAGCCCCCGACGCGAAGACGAGAGCCGCCGCGCTGGCGGCTTTTCTCTTTCTCGCAGCCGTCGCCTACTTCAGCATCTCCCTCGTCCGCCCGCCCCGCGCCGTGCCTGAAGCAGCGCCGCCCGACTCTTTCTCTTCGGGTCGCGCGATGCGCCACGTCCGCGAGATGGCGCGCGCGCCGCACCCGACCGGCACGGCGGAGAACGAGCGCGTGCGCGCCTACCTCCTCAACGAACTGCGCGCTCTCGGCCTCGACGCCGAAGTCCAGACGGCGGAGTATGTGCCGAAGCAGCGGGCCAACGGATTTCCGGCGGCGGCGGGGACGGTACACAACATCGTCGCGCGCGTACCGGGGACTGGGAACAGCAAGGCGCTCATGCTCGCCGCGCACTACGACTCCGTGCCGACGGGGCCGGGCGCGACCGACGACGCGGCGGGCGTGGCCGCTCTGCTCGAAACGCTGCGCGCCCTGAAGACCGGCCCGCCGCTCAAGAACGATCTGGTCTTACTCATCACCGACGGCGAGGAACTCGGACTCATCGGCGCGCACGCCTTCGCCGAGCAACACCCGTGGATGAAGGAAGTCGGCCTCGTCCTCAACTTCGAGGGGCGCGGCGCGGGCGGCCCCTCGATGATGTTCGAGACGAGCGACGGCAACGGCCTGCTTGTCCGCGAGCTGGCGCAAAGCGCGCCGAGCGTGGTGGCGAACTCGCTCATGTACGCCGTCTACAAGCGTCTGCCGAACGACACGGACATGACCGTCTTTAAGGATGCGGGCGCGGCGGGTCTCAACTTCGCCTACGCCGACCGCTTCACGCATTACCACACGCAGCTCGACAACGCGGACGAGTTGGACGAGCGCAGCCTTCAACATCACGGCTCCTACGCGCTCGCGCTCGCGCGACGCTTCGGCGCTCTCGACCTCCGCGAGACCAGAGAGCGCGACGCCGTCTACTTCAACCTCCTCGGCACGTTCTTCATACACTACTCCGAGGTCTGGGCCGTGCCGCTCGCCGCGCTCGCCGCCGTGCTTTTCGTGTTGGTCGTGCTCTTCGGACTGAAGCGCAGGACTCTGACCTTCAGAGGGATGGCCGGGGGCTTCCTCGCCGTCCTCGTCGCGTCCGTGTCGGCGTGGGCGGTCACGACGGGCGCGTGGCGCGCGGCGCGCAAGCTCATCACCGGGGGCTACGAATCGCTCCCGTGGAGGACGCCTTATAACCTTCAGCCTTACGAGCTTGGACTCGTGCTGCTGGCCCTCGCCGTGGCCGTCGCCGTGTACGCGTTCCTCTTCCGGCGAGCGCGGGCGGCAGACCTTCTGGCGGGCGCGCTTGGTTGGTGGCTGCTCCTTCTGCTCGTGACGACGGCGCTGCTCCCGCTCGGAAGCTTCCTGTACGCGTGGCCGCTGCTGTGCGCCGTGCCCGGCCTCGCCTTGCTCGTCTTCAGAGGCGAAGGCCGCGTCGTCTCGCCGACGAGCCAACTCGTCCTCGCGCTCTCTGCCGTCCCCGCCGTGCTCCTCTTCGCGCCGCTCGTTTACATGCTCTTCATGATGTTGGGGATGGAGCTGGCGGGGTTCTACATGATCTTGACGGTGCTGCTGACGGGCCTCTTCGTCCCCCAACTGCTTTCACTTTTGACGGCGAGAGGGCGTTGGCTTCTGCCCGTCGTGTTGGCGGTCGCGGGCGTCGGCTTCGTCCTCGCGGGCGTCAACGGTTCCGGCTTCGACGCGCAACAGAAGAAGGTCAACAGCGTCTTTTATCTGCTCGACGCGGACGCGGGCCGCGCGCGTTGGGTGAGCATGGACGCGCGCGCGGACGAGTGGACTTCGCAGTTCGTCGGCGAGGGCGCGAGCCGCGAGAGCGTCGCGCACGTCTTCCCGTGGCTGAGGCCGCACGGCTGGCAAAGAGACGCGCCCGCCGTCTCGCTCCCTGCCCCAGGCGTCGAAGTCCTCGAAGACCGCGCGGCGGGCGAAGGCGTGCGCTCTCTGCGCCTGCGGCTCACCTCCGCGCGCCGCGCGCCTTCAATGCTCGTCTTCACCGAGCCGGAGACGGAAGTCCGTCGCGCCTTCGTCAACAACCGTCCCTTGATTGAAAGCAGCGTTGACGCGCCGCAAGGGCTGCGACTCTCTTACGCCGCGCCGCCCGCCGAAGGCTTCGAGCTGCGGCTGGAAATCCGCGACACTTCACCGCTCCGGCTCGTCCTTGAAGACATCTCATACGAGCTGCCCGGCGTGCCCGGCCCGGCCTTCCAGCCGCGACCGCCGTACATGATGCCCGCGCCCTCTTCGCGTTCGAGCGACACGACCATCGTCCGGCGCGTCTTCCGCCTCGACGCGCAAGGCGCGAGCCGTCTGGCGAGTTCGCGTTGACGGCGGCGGGGTTCCGTTACAAGATTGGTCACAGCGGAGAGCCAAGATGAAAGCGATTCGAGTACACGAGTTCGGCGGGCCTGAAGCGCTGCGGCTCGAAGAGGTCGAAGAACCAAAGCCGGGGGCGGGGCAAGTCCTTGTGCGCGTCCGCGCCGTGGGCGTGAACCCGGTTGATACATACATCCGTTCGGGCGCGCACGCCGTCAGGCCGCCCGTGCCGTTCACGCCGGGGCTCGACGCGGCGGGCACAATCGAGGCCGTCGGCGAGGGCGTCTCGCGCGTCACGGTGGGCGAGAGGGTTTACGTCGCGGGCAGCGTGAGCGGCACGTATGCGGAGCTGTGCGTGTGCGAAGAGGGGCAGGTACACCCTCTGCCCGAAGGCGTCTCGTTCGCGCAGGGGGCGGGCCTCAACACGCCTTACGCGACCGCTTACCGCGCGCTCTTCCAGAGGGCGCGCGGCGTGGCGGGCGAGTGGGTGCTCGTGCACGGCGCGAGCGGCGGCGTCGGGACAGCCGCCGTCCAGTTGGCGCGCGCCGCCGGGCTCCAAGTCATCGGCACGGGCGGGACGGACGAGGGACGAAGGCTCGTCAAAGAGCAGGGCGCGCATCACGTGCTCGACCATCACGCGCCGGATTACTTGAAGGAGGTCTTGGCGCTGACGGGCGGGCGCGGCGTGGACGTGATCTTAGAGATGCTCGCCAACGTCAACCTCGGCAGAGACCTCGACGTACTGGCGAAGGGCGGGCGGGTGGCCGTCGTCGGCTCGCGCGGCCCCGTGGAGATTAACCCGCGCGCCTTGATGACGCGCGACGCGAGCATCGTCGGGCTGACGCTCTTCAACATCTCTCCGCAGGAGAAGGCGTCCATCCACGCCGCCATCGTCGCCGGGTTGGAGAACGGGACGCTGCGCCCCGTCGTCGGGCGCGAGATGCCGCTCGCCGACGCCGCCCGCGCGCACGAGGCCGTGTTGCAGCCGGGCGCGCACGGCAAGATAGTCCTCGTCCCTTGAACGGGTCGCCGTCGTCCGCTTCGATAGTTTTTGATGGAAGGGCAGGGCCGAAGATGACAAAGCCGATACGGATTCTTTTACAGACCACCATCCCGGCGAACGAGGACGACTGGTCAATCGCGCGCTTCTCGCTCCTGCGCGAGCATCTCGCCGCGCTCGAAGACGGGACGGGGAATAAGCTCTGCGAAGTCTCCGCGCGCGACCGTGAGACGAAGGCGGGTGAAGACGACCCCGTTCTGAGCACGCTCGACGAGAGTGACTTCGACGAGCTGTGGCTCTTCGCCGTGGACGTGGGCGACGGCCTCACCGCCGCCGACTGCAAGGGCATCACGCGCTTCCGGCAGAGGGGCGGCGGCATCCTCACGACGCGCGACCATCAAGACCTCGGTTCCAGCCTCTGCACGCTCGGCGGCATCGGCGCGGCGCACTTCTTCAACACCAAGAACCCTGAGCCCGACGCCGCGCGCCACACGCCCGACGACCCCTACACCACAAATATCTCGTGGCCGAACTATCATTCGGGCAGCAACGGCGACTATCAACTCATCGAGCCCGCCGAGCCTGTTCACGAGCTGCTGCTCCGGCCTTCGACGCCCGGAGGCGTCATCCGCCTTTTCCCTGCGCACCCGCACGAGGGCGCGGTGGGAGTCCCCGCTGGCGAGCCGCACGCGCGCGTCATCGCTACGGGCAAGAGCAAGGTCACGGGGCGGCCCTTCAATCTCGCCGTCGCCTTCGAGCGCGCGGCGGACGGGCACGGCAACCGGCTCGGTCGCGCCGTCGCGGAGTCGAGCTTTCATCATTTCGTGGACTACAACTTTGACGTGAGGAAGGGCGCTCCGAGTTTCGTGGCGGAGCCGCCCGGCGAAGGCTATCTGAAGGAGCCGCACGCGCTCGAAGACATCAAGACGTACATCCGCAACCTCGCCCTCTGGCTCGCGCCCGGTGCGTGAGTGAAGTTGCTCAGTCCCCGCAGGCTCAGATGTCTCCGCACCGCTTCGGGCTCACGCTGTTGAGGTGGAAGCGTTGGATTTGGCCGTCGGGCGTGAACGAGACGTTCACCTCGAAAGTGCCGAAGGCGAGGAGCACTTTGCCGCGCAGCACGGGGGCGTGACGCGCGGCGGCGCTCGGAACGATACCGTCCACGCGCGTCGCGGCGAGCGACTGGTAAGCGAAGGCCGCGCACAACGCGAGGCAGGAGGCGCAGACGAGCCTGCCCAATGTCCGTCTTGTCATCTTCATCTTCCTTCACTCCCATCCGAGTGAAACCGTGTGCGAGGCGGCGACTCTTCAGGGATGACTCTACGCGCGGCATGTGTAAATGTAATCTCCGGCGGGTAAAGTGTGGTAAAAGTTGTCAACAAGACGTAAAAAGCGGCCTCACACCTAGAGACGCGCGCCTCCAATCCGTTGTATGTTATGCGCCGGGAGAGAGCCCACCTTCCGCCGGTAACGCACGAAGAAGATGTCTAAGCTCCGCACATTCCTGAAAAACCACATGCTGCTGGTCGGCCTCGCGGCGGTCGTCATCCCGCTCCTGAGCATCCTCGGCCTCCAATACTGGTCGCTTCTGAAGCTGGAGAAGACCTCCATCGTCGCGGGCACGGTGGGGATGAAGAACTACCTCGGCGACGTTTCCAAAGAGGTCAAGAACTTCTACAAGACGAGCACCGATCAGGTCTTGAACGTCCCCGCCTACTCGATTCAGGGCGAGAACCTGCACAAGGTCAAGCACCACTTCTCGAAGTGCAGCGTCGAAGGCGCGAAGCGTCTCTTCATCGCGTCGTTCGGCCCCGACGGCAGCTCGCAGATGCTCTTCTTCGACGCGAACGGGATGAAGAAGATGGAGGGAGTCCCCGAAGGCGAGGCGCACGCCGCGCAAAGAGCAGTCGCCCTGATGCGTCTCCTCAATCAGGAGGGCACGACCGTCAAGTCGCCGATGCACTACTACGAGGACAGGGACCCGGAGAACCGCGTCATCTACAAGCCGGTCGTTGACGAGTGGTCGAAGGTCGTCGGGACGACCGGGATGATTCTCGACACCGAATACTTCAAGCAGCAACTCCTGCCGCGCGTCGTCCGCGAGACGCTCCCGAAGTTCTTCCCCGACGGGCAGGACGAGAACGTCATCGCCTCGCTCTACGACAGCAAGGAGCAACTCGTCTTCACGTCGCAAGAGGCCAAGGGGCAGGACGACAAGACGGCGATGAGCATGCCGTACTTCTACGACTACGCGCTCGTCGTCCGCAGCCGACACATGACGCCGGAGCAGTGGGCTCGCTGGAACTTCAACTACAGCCTCACGCTCTCGCTGCTGATGACGGGCGTGCTCATCGGCGGCATCATCCTCGCCTTGCGCACGGCCTCGCGCGAGATGCGCCTCTCGCAGATGAAGCAGGACTTCGTCTCGAACGTCTCGCACGAGCTGCGGACGCCGCTCTCCTCGATTCGCGTCTTCGGCGAGTTCATGAAGTTGGGCCGCGTCCGCGAGCCGGAGAAGATCACCGAGTACGGCGAGCACATCGAGACCGAGAGCCGCCGCCTGACGCAGCTCATCAACAACATCCTCGACTTCTCGAAGATCGAGTCGGGCCGCAAGACCTACCACTTCGAGCGCGTCTGCGTCGAAGAGGTCGTCGCCGAGACGTTGAAGTGCTGCGAAGTGCGGCTCAAGCAGAGCGACTTCGGCATCGTCTTCGAGGGGCCGTCGAAGCCTCTGCCGCCCGCCGTCCTCGACCGCGACGCCATCGCGCAGGCCGTGATGAACCTTCTGGACAACGCCGTCAAGTATTCCGAGCACTCCGAGAATAAAGAGGTCATCGTCCGCCTCGGCTGGCGCGACGGACAAGTCCGGCTCTCGGTGACCGACCACGGCGTCGGCATCCCGCGCGAGGAGCAGAAGAAGATTTTCGAGAAGTTCTACCGCGTGAGCACCGGATTAGTCCACGACGTGAAGGGGAGCGGTTTGGGCCTGGCGCTCGTCAAACACATCGTCGAGGCGCACCGCGGCTCGGTCTCGGTCGAGAGCGAGCCGGGGCGCGGCAGCACCTTCACCATCTCTCTGCCCGCCGCCGAACACCTCGGCGACCGCGCCGAGACGCAGAAGCCGTCGCCCCGGCTTGGCGGCGACGCCCCGCCCGACTTGGCGTTCAAGCACTGAAACGCGTTCATGGAATTCAACTCAAACGAGTCTTCATCGTCGAGGTCGAAGCAGATGAAAAAGTTGATGCTGTTGCCGGTCGCCGCGCTCGCCGTCGCCGCCGCCATGTGGTTGCCCGTCAGCGCGCGGGACACGGAGGAGGTGGCGGTGCGTCAGGCCATCGAGCACTACTTCCGTGGGCACGCCACGGGGCAGGGCGAGCACTTCCGCAAAGTCTTTCACCCGGAAGCGAAACTCTTCGCCGTCCGCGAAGGGAAGTTCTGGCAGCTCACGAGCGAGGAGTACATCGCCCGCGCTCCGGGGAAGGCGTCAGCCGACGAGGCGCAGCGCAAGCGCTCGGTCGAGAGCGTTGACGTTTCGGGCAACGCCGCCGTCGCCAAGGTCGTCCTCGACTACCCGAACGTGAAATTCACCGACTACATGTCGCTCCTTAAAATTGACGGCGAGTGGAAAATCATCAACAAGACTTTCCACGCCGAGCCGAAGCAGGCGGCCAAGCCTTGAGGCGGGTGACCTATGCGTAAAGTTTTAATCGTCGAAGACGACCAAGCGATGGCCGTGGCGCTGCGCGACGGGTTCACCTACGAAGGCTACACGGTGCAGGTGGCGCGCGACGGCGCGGCGGGGTTGCGGCTGGCGACGGAGCGGGGCTTAGACCTCGTCATCCTCGACGTCATGCTGCCGCGCCTGAGCGGCCTCGACGTCTGCCGCCAGTTGCGCGGCGCGGGCAACAACACGCCCATCATCATGCTCACGGCGCGCGGGCAGGAGATAGACAAGGTGCTCGGACTCAAGACGGGCGCGGACGATTACGTCACGAAGCCCTTCAGCTTCCTCGAACTGATGGCGCGCGTCGAGGCCGTCCTGCGCCGCGCGTCGAAGCCCGCCGAGCAGGTCGAGCGCGCCGAGTTCGGCGACGTGGAGGTCAACTTCAAGACCTTCGAGGCGGCGAAGGCGGGCCGCCCGCTCGAACTCAGCCCGCGCGAGTTCAAGATGATGAAGTACTTCGCCGAGCACCGCGGCGAGGTCGTCACCCGCGACCAACTGCTCGACTCCGTGTGGGGCTACGACGGCCTGCCCTTAACGCGCACCGTGGACATGCACATCGCCAAGCTGCGCCAGAAGATTGAAGACACCCCCGGCGACCCCCGCCACATCATCACCGTCCACCGCGTCGGCTACAAGTTCACGGGCTGAAGACATTTCCGTGCCCTGAAAGGGGACAAGACAATAGCCGGGGGCAGAGCGAGAGCGCGCAAGCGCTTGAGCGCCGCCCCCGGTCACGCACGCAAAATAAATCCGACCCTGAAGGGGTCGCGCCTCAACGTTGAGGCGCGACCCCTTCAGGGTCGGATTCTTTCATCAATGCTGACCGGGGGCGGCGCAAACTACGTTTGCTCTGCCCCCGGCTATTGTCTGCGTCCCCTTCGGGGACAGATGAACTCAGCGGTTGCGACCATTCCAATCCGCGGGCTAAGCTGCACAAGACGACGAAGACTTCATCTGCCATCAGCACAGCCCTTGGAGGGACAAGACACGCGATGCGTTCGGAAGATTACGCGCACCTGTACGCTCTTGAAGAAGACTTCTGGTGGTTCGTGGGGATGCGCGACATCACTTCCGCGCTGCTCGACCCGGTGTGCCTGCCCGCCGCGAGACGCGACATCCTCGACGCCGGGTGCGGGACGGGCGGGATGCTCAACTGGCTTGAGCGATACAGCGACGGCGGGCGGCTCGCTGGCGTTGACCTCTCGCCCACCGCGCTCGATTTCTGCCGCGAGCGTCGGCACAAGTATCTCGCGCAGGCGTCGGTCACGGAGCTGCCTTTCGCCGACTCGACCTTCGACCTCGTGACGAGCTTCGACGTGCTTGTACAGGTTCCGGGCGAGGGCGAGGACGAGCGCGCCATCCGCGAGATGTACCGCGTGCTGCGGCCCGGAGGCGTCGCCTTCGTGCGTGCCGCCGCTTACGAGTGGATGCGCAGCGGACACGACGAAGCCTTGAACACGCAGCGGCGTTACAGCCTCGGCGTGCTCAAGAGTCGCATGGAGCGCGCGGGCTTCCGCGTCACGCGCGCGACCTACGCCAACTCTTTGCTGCTGCCCGCGGCGGCGCTCCGGCGGCTCGTGCTCAAACGCATCGGGCTCGCCGACAGCGGCTCGGACGTGAAAGCCCTCCCGCCCGGCCTTCAGTGGCTTAACCGCGCCCTGACCTCGGCGCTCAAGGCCGAAGCGCTTCTGCTCAAGCGCACGAAGACGAGCCTGCCCGCCGGACTCTCGACCATCTGCGTGGCCGAAAAGCCGCGCGCCGACGTTGACGACGCGCGTCAGAACCGCCTGCGGTAGCGGGCGGGTGCGACAAGGGATGAGGGCTGAGGGATGAAGAAGAAAGTGTTTGGTTCATCCCTCATCCCTCATCCTTCATCCTTCATCCCACCACAGACCCGCCCGCTACCGCAGGCGGTTCTGACCTTCAAATTCGAGAATCGCGCCGACGACCGCGCGGAGTTCTTCGTCTTTAAGTTGTGGGTAGAGCGGCAGAGAGAGAATTCTGTCAACGACGCTCTCGGCGACGGGGAGCGGGGCTTGCGCGTCGCGGCGGAAGAGGGGTTGTTGGTGGAGGAGGTAAGGGTAGTGGACGAGCGTCTCGACGCCGCGCGCCGCGAGGTGCTGGCGCAGGGGCTCGCGTGCGGGGTGCTGCGCGACGAAGAGGTGATAGACGTGTGCGCCCGGCTCGTGTTCAGAGGGGAGCTGGAGCTGTTCGCATTGCGAGAGCCCGCGCCGGTATTCGTCCGCCAGTTGCCGACGCCGCGCGTTCCATCCTTCGAGCCGCCGGAGCTTGACGCGCAAGAGCGCCGCCTGCATCTCGTCGAGGCGCGAGTTGAGCCCCGCCGGTGCGCCCGCGCGCAAGGCCGCCTCGTGCCCGCCCTGCCGCAGTTCTTTGACGCGCTCGATTAAACTTAAATCGTTCGACGTGACCGCCCCGCCGTCGCCGCACGCGCCGAGATTTTTCGTGGGGTAGAAGCTGAAGGCGGCGGCTTGTCCGTGCGCGCCCGCGCGCCTGTCGCCCGCCGCGCTCGCGCCGTGCGCCTGCGCTGCGTCCTCGACGACGGCGAGGCCGAGCCGCGCCGCCGCGTCGCAGATTGCTTCGATGTCGCGCCATGCGACCGTAGAGGTGGACGGGCACGACGGCGCGCGTGCGCGGAGTAACGGCCTTCGTGAAGGCTTCGGGGTCGAGCGTGCAGGTGTGCGGGTTGATGTCGGCGAAGACGGGCGTGGCCCCGGCGTTGAGGATGGCGAGCGCGGTGTAACCGGCGGTCAAGGGCGGGGTGATGACTTCATCGCCACGGCCCGGTCGGACAGCGCCCGTTGCGACGAGCGCGAGCGCGAGCGCGTCCGTCCCCGTCCCGACGCCCGCCGCGCCGCGCGCCCCGCAGAAGTCGGCCCACTCGCGCTCGAAGGCTTCGACCTCGCCTCCGAGGATGTAAGTGCCGCCCGCCAGCACCCTCTCAAGCGCCTCGCGCGTCTCGGCCCCGACCTCTTCAAGTTGCCTTCTGAGGTCCAGAAACGGTACTCGCATTCGGGCTCCAGTAGTGTTGGCGGTGTTCGCGGTAGAACTCGATGGTGCGCGCTAAGCCCTCGCGCCAGGGCGTCGTGGGACGCCAGCCGAGCACGGACTCGATCTTCTTGAAGCTCGAATGGGCGTTGCCGATGTCTATCAACTGCCGCTCCGGCGGGAAGGGGACGAGCCGCACCGAGCCGCGCCCCGTGAGCGAGATAAGCTCGTGCGCCAGCTCCGAGAGCGCGACCGGCTCCTCGCCGCCGAGGTTGAAGACATCGCCCTCGGCGGCCTCATTCGCGCCCGCCATGAGCATCGCTTCAACCACGTCGTCCACGTAGTTCAGGTCGCGGCGCTGGCGGCCCTCGCCGAAGAGTTCAATCTCGCCGCCGTCCATCGCCTGCCGGATGAACCACGCGATGAAGCCTTGGCGGGCGTGGAAGAGGAGCTGGCGCGGGCCGTAAGTGTTCGTCAGGCGCAGGCACGTCGTGCGCACGCCGTAGACGCGGTGGTAGAGCAGGTGATAGTGCTCGGCGGCGAGCTTGTTGATGCCGTTGATGTCGAGCGGCGCGACGCGGTGCTGCTCGTCGAGCGGGAGATAGACGGGCTTGCCGTAGACCTGCCGCGTGCTGGTGAAGACTATCTTGACGTGCGGGTTGAAGCTGCGGCACGCCTCAAGGAGCGTGAGCTGCGCCGTGCAGTTGAGGTCGAGGTCGCGGTGCGGGTGGAGCATCGAGTCGAGGTGGCTGACGCTGCCCGCGAGGTTGAAGATGTAGTCCACGCCGCCGACGAGGTGGTTGATGACCCAGTCGTCGCTCATGTCGCCCTGCTGAATCTTGACGCGGTCGCGGATGTCATGGAGGTTGTAGACGTTTCCGCCCTGATCGGGCAGGAGCGCGTCGAGAATCGTGACCTCGATGTCGCCGACCTCGACGAGCTTGCGCGCGAGGTTGCTGCCGATGAAGCCTAAGCCACCCGTGATGAGCACGGAGCGGCCTTTATACTCGCCGAACTTGATGTCGGTGTTCATCTGCTGGTTCCGTCGTCCACGGGGCCTTTCCGCGAGGCTCGCGGGTCAATCGGGTGAGGCGTCGTTATTTAAGGAGTCGCCTTCGGTCTTGAGCGTGTGCCCGCATGACGACCAGTTTGAGCCAGAGGGCGAGGAAATCAAAGCCCGTGCGCGCGACCCGCCCGAAGGTAAAGAACTGCGAGCGACCGTGCAGGCGCGGGTAGTGGTGCACGGGCGCTTCGGCGAAGACGCAACCGGCGGCGTGCAGCCTGCGCACCAGCTCGACGCAGATGACGCCGCTCGAAGAGGCGAGCTCGACGCGCCCGACGGCCCGCCGCCGCATCAGCCTGAAGTCACAATCAACGTCTCGGATAGGAAGGCGGAAAAGAAAACGAGCGACCTGATTGTAGATCGCCCCGATCACTTGCCGGTGCTTTGTATCCGCGCGTTTTAACTTATACCCGTTGACGATGTCAACCCCTTCCCGCATCAGCGGGTGAAGCCGCGCCAGCTCGCGCACGTCGTACTGCCCGTCGCCGTCCGTGTAAAAGATCAAATCCTTCGACGCGCTCGCGAAGCCCGTGCGCAGCGCGCCGCCGTAGCCCCTGTTCCGTTCGTGGTGGACGGCGCGGACGTGTCGCGGGTACGTCCGCGACAGCTCGTCAATGACGGCGGCGGTCTCGTCCGCGCTCCCGTCGTTGACGACGATGACTTCGTAATCGTCCGTCAAAGTCGGGAGCACTTCGAGCGCGGCCTCGACGAGCGAGGCGATGGTCCCGGCGTCGTTGTAGGCGGGGAAGAAGACGCTGATGCCCGCCGAGGAATCCGGCTCCCGTATCGTCTCTGACTGCTCTCGTGTCGCGCCCGTCGGCTGGCTCATTGCGCCCCCTTAAGGTCGTGCGTGCCTTCGAGCCTGAAAGCCTTGCCGGTCTGCGCGTCGAAGGCCCATGCCGTGAGGCGCGAAGCGCCGGGCGGAAGCTCGCCCGCGCCGAAGGTTTTTTGCCAGCCGTCGTCCTGCCGCGCGCCGCCGCGCCAGAAGCGTATGAAGACGTAACCACGGTTCTTCAACTCGGCCTGCGCGAAGGCGACGTGCGCACCTTCGACGGTCTCAAAGGCGAGGAGCACGGCGTCGGCGGGCTCGCCCCGGTGCGGCAACACCGCGCGCCCGGAGGCGCGGTAAGCGTCGCCCTCTTTGACTAAAACATCGAATGAGCCGTAGTTGCCGGAATCGCCCTGCGGCGGGGCGGCGAACTCTTCGACGCGGCTGCTCCGCACAAGGCCGGGACGCCAGAAGCCCAGACCGTCGAGCGCGTTCGTCCATTGGCGCAGCGACGCAAGCTCCGGCAGCACGTGTCGCGCGAGGCAGGCCGTGTCGGGGACTGTGTTGATGAACATGTGGCAGGCCTTCGCTTGCAGCAGCCGAGTCCGGAGCAGGCCCATCTGCTGGAGCGCGATGACGCAGGCCATGGCGTGCAGGCCGAGCATCAAGACCAAAGCGGCGGTGACGAGCCGCGCGTGGTTAAACTTTCGCGCGCGGGCTCCGACCGCTTCTCCACGGCGCGGGAGTGCGATGAGGTGGACGAGCGCGACGATGAGATAGAGCGTGAAGGTCGTGTAGCGCGAGGCCGAAGACTGCGCGACGCCGAGGCCGGAGCGGCCCACGGTCACGGTCGCGGCGGTCAGAATCGAGTACGCGCCGAGCATGAGCCAGCCGACGCTCCGGCGCGTCAGCTCTTGGTCATCTCGCGCGCGAAAGATGCGGACGACTTGGACGACGTAGAGCGTGAAGAGGACTGCCCCGGCCAGCACGGCGACGGGGAGCACGAGCGCGCTCTCGCCCGCGAGCGTCGAGCCGAGCAGGGAGAGGAAATGCGCCGCCGCTTGAAGCGGGTGGCCAAAGACCGCGAGCGGCGAAGGGTGATGCGCCGGGCTCTGGTAGTCGTAAAAATAGAGCGCCGCACATAAGACGAGGCCCGCCGCGCAGGCCAACGCCAGACGCAGGCGCGTCCCCTTTGCGACGCCTCGCTCGCCGCCCCACGCGAGCGCGGGGAAGACGAGCGCCCAACAGAAAATGCCGTTGGCCGCCGAGAACGTGCTCACCGCCGAAAGGAGCGCGCAGAGGGCGAACCTCTTCCAGAGCCCCATGCCGGAGCAGGCAATCGAGAGACACGTCGTGACGCAGGCGGCGGGGAAGAAGTAGACGAGCTGCTCGCCCATCAGCCAGTTGAGGTACTGGACGGGCGAGAAGATGAGCAGGTTCGAGACGAGGAACGCGAGCCGACGCCGCGAGTCGTCTTCCGCGCCGAAGGTTATCTTGCCGAGGCGGTGGACGTTGAAGGAGATGAGCGCCGCCAGCAGGAAGCTGAAGAACATCTCATAACGCACGTCCCAACGCGTCAGCCAGCCGAGGCCGATGATGATGAGGTTGGGGAAAAACTGCCGGTACTCGTTCTGCTGCCCGAACAACCTGCCGAAGGTGAGCGTGCCCTCGTCGAACTTCACGAAGAGGTGCGCGAGCGACCACTGATCCTCGAAGGGGAAGTCCACGCCGTAGTGGAGAATGAGCGCGGCGATGAGGCAGGGGGGCAGCGCGGTCGCGCAGAAAAAAAGCGCCCGTGATATTTTAACTTGACGTGGCAAGTTCGTCGGGAAGTTACACGCGCCGTCCGGCGCAAGTTTTCGGGGTGGTCAATCGCTGGATGATTCTACACGCAAACTCTTCGGGCCGCACTATGAAACGAATCAAGAAGGCGCTCCTCGTGCTGCTCGCGGGCTTCCTCGCCTTCGCGCCGCCGGGCACGATGATCTTCCTCTTCATCTTAGCCGTCGGGATTTTCAGGAACCGCCCCGTCGTCCTCATCGTCCTCCTTGCCGCCGTCTTCATCCTCTTCGCCTTCTGGCTCATCCGGCGCAGACGCTCCGCCCGAAGGACTGAAACCTCAGACACAAAACTGTAGGGGCAGGCCGAGAGCCCTGCCCCTACAGTTATTTCTTCGCGGAAGTCTTAAAGCCTTAGCCGTGCGCCTCGATGGGCCACTGGCCGTTAACGAATTCGAGATGGAGGCGACCGATGCCGTCGTCGCCGACGCGTCGCCCGCGCACGACCGAGATGAGCGAGACGTTCTGTTCCTCGCACGTCACGCGCACGAAGCCCCCGCGCTCGACGCCGAACATCGTCCAGACGCAAGCCCCACGGCGGCTGATGTTCTCCGTCACCGTCCGCTCGCGCGCCGACGCCGAGCCGTCCTCGTTCAGCAGTTCGACCGTCACTTCGATGGGGAGCAGGAGCCGCGAATCTTGCCTGGGGTTGTTGTCGGAGGTCGCCGCGGCGTCGTCGCCGAGCCCTTGTTGAAGGCGGAAGCGCCCGTCCTCTTCGGCGAGGTAGGCGTAGAGCCCGGCGCGGCCCGCGTCGTGGCTGGCGGGCGCTTCGCCGCCGAGGAAAAGGACGCTGACGTGATTCAAGAGCGTCCGGGGCTCGTCGCCGCGCCCGCGCCCGGCGGCGCGCGAGACGGCCCACACCAGGGCCCACAGACGGTTGAGATTCTCCGACTCTTCACCTTGCGCCGAGCGGCGCGCGGCTGAAGGGAGGAGCAGGCAGAGAAGCTGCCCCAGTTCGGGCTGGCCTTCGAGCGTGAGCGTCGCGCTGCGCGGCGTCGCGCCGTGGAGGGTCGAGGTCTCCACGCGCTCAGCGCCTTCACCTTCGCGCCAGCGCACGACGACGGAAAGCGCGGGGCGCTCGGTCGTGTGCGTCATCGGCTTAGTCTTGCTCTGTCGCATTTCGAGGTGGGTCGTGTCGTCTCCTGCTACGGTCTTTTAACTGCTGCGCGCGTAGTCAATCAGCACGCCGAGCATCTGAAGCTCGGTCTCGTCGCTGCCCGTGAAGCGGAGCGCGAACCCCATCTCCTCGACCTTGTAGACGACCTCGCCCCAGAGATAAATCTTTCGGCCCGTGGGGAGCTGAATTTCGAGCCGGATTAACTCCTCGACTCGAACCTCGTCGTCGGTGAGGATGAAGCAGCCGCTGGCGCTGATGTCCACGACCCTCCCGTCGCGGCGCGCGAGCACGCCCTCCCACTGGGCTTCGAGGTCGGCCCGCACGCGCTCTCTCTGTCTGCGTTCCTTCGTCATCATAACTTCTACGCCGGGGGCGAAATCATCTTGACGGACTTCACCTTGTCGTCAACCAGAGCCCCGGTCTGCAAGGCGAAGCCCTTCTCGCCGTCGTCGGGCGCGGCCTGACCGCCGCCGCCCTTCGGCGTCGCGGGCTGCGGGCGGGCGCAGGTGTCGGCGATGATCTTCTCGGCCTCGGTCGTGCTCGTCGGGCGCGAGAAGTAATACCCCTGACCGTTCTCGCAGCCGAGCTTACGCAGGAGCGCCAACTGCTCTTTGGTCTCGACGCCTTCGGCCACGACATCCATGCCGAGCACCTGCGCGAGCATGACGATGGTGCGGACGATCTCGATGTTCTCGCTATTGTCCACCATGCGGGTGACGAAGGAGCGGTCAATCTTGAGCGTGTCAATGGGGAAGCGGTGGAGGTAACTCAAGGAAGAGTAGCCCGTCCCGAAGTCGTCAATGGCGAGCTGGACGCCAAGCTCGCGCAACTGGCGGAGCATCTCGGTCGTCGTGTCTATGTTCTCCATCACCGCCGACTCGGTGATTTCGAGCTTGAGGCTGCGCGGGTTGAGCTTCGTCTTCTCGATGATCGAGCGCACCTGCTCGGTCAGGTTCGGCTGCATGAACTGCTTGCTCGACAGGTTGACGCTGATGAAGAGCGGCGAGTCCGTGGGGAACTGCTTCTGCCAGCGGCGCATCTGGCGGCACGCCTCGAAGAGCGCCCACTCGCCGATGGCGACTATCTGGCCCGTGTCCTCGGCGACGGGGATGAAGTCCATCGGCGAGATGAGCCCGCGCTCCGGGTGCTGCCAACGCACCAGCGCCTCGAAGCCGCAGAGGCGGAAGTCGTCCAGAGCGACGATGGGCTGGTAGAGCATGTAGAACTCGCGCCGCTCCAAAGCCTTGCGCAAATCGGTTTCGAGTTGCAGGAGGTTGACGGCGAAGGCGTGCATCGCCTTGTCGAAGACCTCGTGGCGGGCCTTGCCTAAGGACTTCGCGCGGTACATCGCCGTGTCTGCGTCGCGCAGGATGTCTTCGGGGTCTTCGTAGCCGGTCGAGCTGGGCGCGATGCCGACGCTCACGGTCGTGAAGACTTCATGGCCGCTCAAGTGGAACGGCTGGGACATCTCCTTCTCGATGCGCTCGGCGACGGAGACGGCCTCGGTCTCGTGCTCGATGTCTTCGAGCAGGATGGTGAACTCGTCGCCGCCGACGCGCGCCACCGTGTCGCCGTCGCGCAGGCAGGATTCCAGACGCCGCGCGACGCCGACCAGAAGCTGGTCGCCGATCATGTGGCCGAGCGAGTCGTTGATGACCTTGAAGCGGTCGAGGTCGAGGAAGAGGACGGCGAAGAGATGGCCCTCGCGCCGCTTCGAGCGCGCGATGGTGAGCTTGATGTGGTCAATGAGGAGCGCGCGGTTCGGCAGTCCCGTCAAGGCGTCGTGGAAGGCGTCGTGCATCAGGCGCTCTTCCGAGAGCTTGCGCTCGGTGATGTCCTGCACCTGAAAGATGAGGCGCATGGCGTTGGTCTCGGACTCGACGATGCGCGCCGCCGTCCAGAGGCCCCACACCAACTCGCCGCCCTTGCGCACGTAACGCTTCTCGGCCTGATAGGCGTGCGTCTTCCCCTTGATGAGATTCTTGAGGCTCGCGAGCGTCGGGCCGAGGTCGTCCGGGTGCGTCACGTCCTGAAAGTTCTTCTCCAGTAACTCCTCTTCGGTGTAGCCGAGAATCTCGCACAAGCTGCGGTTGACCTGAAGCCACTTGCCCTTCGGCGAGACGAGCGCCATGCCGATGGCCGCGCAGTCGAAGGCGCTGCGGAAAACTTCCTCGCTCCCGCGCGCCGTCTGGAGGCTCTGCGTGAGCTGCGCCGGGACGGCGGAGTTAGCCCGGACGTTGCGGACGTAAACGCCGTGGCAGAAGTGGACGACGGTGACGAACGTGAGCGCGGCGAGGAAAGGGAGTTGGCCGAAGGCGGCGAGCTGCGCGGCGAGACCGGCGAGCGAGGCGAGCGAGAGGTAGATGAAGAGCGTCGAGACGACGTAACGCACGCGAGAGCGGGCCACGCCGTTGGCTACGCCGACGCACGCGGAGACCGCCGAGTGGACGAGCGCGACGACGAGGAGGGAGAGGACGAACTCTCTCATCTGACCCGATGCGGGCAGACCCTCGACCGGGCCGAAGAGGAAGCCGAGCGCGGCGGCGGAGAGGTACATCGCCAGCGCCGCGAGCGCCGAGGCGAGCACGAGCGTCGAAACCTTGCGCGTCAGACGCAGCGACGAGCAGAAGGCCGCGAGCGCCGCGAGGATGACGGCGGGCGCTCCGCCGAAGAGGAAGAGCGCGAGGATCGTCAGGCTCTCGGCGACCGAGACGTAAGCGCCCGCGTGCGGGGCCTTGACGACGAGTCGCGTGCCGAGGCTCAAAGTGACGAGCGTCAGGAGCAGGAGTCGTAAGTCGCCGCCGACGAAGAGGAGCGCGGGGAGTGAAAGGAGCAGAACCCCCGCGCCCGCGGCCATGAACGACCAGCGGGACAGCGGGGAGAGTTGATGACGTTCAAATATCATAGAGGTTTGGTTGAATGAATCGGTGACCGCGCGGCGTCTGCTGCGTGCGCCGGAAGATTTGGGGGAGACGTGTCAGGGGTGTGAGCGTTGAGGCCCTCGGCGGTTCGGTTCGGCATTCGGGTAAATAAGGCTTAGACCTTCGGCTCAAAGCGCGAGGGTCTGTGACCCGTTGAAGAGAGCAACATCCGTGCCCTCTAGGACTTCGCGAGCCGAGTCGGTTCACCGCGCGCAGGAGTTGGAAAAGTGCGTCGGCGGCTCCTCTCGCGCGGGCGTCATGCGTTCTTAGTGGCAAAAAATGGCAACGCGCGGCTGACAAACTCCGTCACTCTCGCCCGTCCCCGCCCGGCCCGCTCACCGAGAGCCGGAAGCGGATTTTGGAATTACCTCGGTTCGCTTCCAAAAAAATTAGTTCCGGGGCGGCGGGCGGAAGCGTCCGTGTTCGTTCGGCCCCGCCCCCGGACGCTTCACGGCGCGTCGCTCGGCTGGCATGGAGATTGTCTATGTTGCTGTCGGTAGCTTGGTTATTTGACGTGAGTTGCCGCCGCCGGACACCTTCTGAACGAGAGACGAAAGACCTTCGGGAACGGCCCTCGCGCCCTCGACGCGAAGGCGAGTTCCAAAAGGGAGAGACCGATGCACATCGAAGAAAATCAGCCCCCCGCCGAAGATTTCCGCTACGAATCCGCCGCGCAGGAAAACGCACATCCCGCCCAAACACAGGAGTCCGGCGGCGCTCTCGCGTCGCAGCCACGCGCCGAAGAATGGAGCGCCTTTACGCCCTCGAATGACAGGCTCGAAGACATCCTCCTGATTCCCGAAGAGCCGCTCGAAGCCTCCGAGCCGGTCATCCAAGTCGAAGTGCTGGAAGACGTTTTCGGCGTCGAACCGGCTTCGGCCCCTTCGACGGCGGGCGAAGGTCTGGTCGTCGCCGGAAGCGGCGAACTTCAGTCGGGCGTTGACGAAGGCGGAGCCCTTCACACGTCCCTCGTGCCGTCCGCGATGCTGGCGGCGGAGCCCGCGCCGGTCGAAAATCACAGAGTCGCCGCGCCCGCTTACGACAAGTACGCGGTCGGGATGCGTATCCTGCGTATCTCCCCGGCGTGGCTGCTTTTAAGCACATTCGGCTTCATCTCCATCATCCTCCTCTTCGGCTGGATGTTTCGGCCCGCCGGGCGGGTCGAGGCGTCGGCGCTCGACGCCGGTGTGAAGAACGAGGCGACCAACCAGTCGCTCCCGCAGGCGGTCGTCCCCGAAGCCAAGCCCGTGGAAGCGCCTCAGGAAGAGCCGAAACCGCAGCCCTCTCAAGCACCGCAGCCGCAGCCGCAAGAGTCTCAGGCGAAAGAAGTTACGCCCCCCGCCGGTGACGCCGCAGAGGCCGGAAATTTCACCGTCCAGGTCGGCTCCTACCCGGATGCTTCGCAGGCCAACGAGCGCGTCTCCGCGCTGAGAGCGTCGGGCGTCGAGGCGCGCGCGGCGGCGGTCGAGATTCCGAAGCGCGGGACCTGGTATCGAGTGCAGGCCGGTCGCTTCCAGACGCGCGAAGAGGCCACCCGCTTCGGCGCGCAAATGCGTGCGAAAGGCGCAGCCGATAACGTCATCATCGCGGAAGTGGAAAAGCGCTAAAGCCTTTCCGAGCAGAGAATAAGCCCCTCTCACAACCAAGGGATTGCCACGAGCATGACGGCGGATTCGACACTGATTTATTCGCGCATCGTCGAGCGCTACGCGCACTTCTTCGACCGCCCGGAAGTGCGCCTCCGCTTTCTCCACAACACGCTCACGCAGCAGTCCGCGAGCCGCGAGCGGGCCGACGCCGCGCTCTCCCGCCTCGGCTTCATCAAGCGCACCCGCCTCTACGACCAAGTCCTCAAGCTCTGGCTCTATCACCTTATCTTTCAAGAGCTTAACAAGCACCTGCCGTCGGCCTCCAAGCAGCGCCGCCAAATCCTCCGCCTCACGGGCCGCGCGCCCGTCACCGCCCGCCTCATTTTCCGCTGCTACCAATTCCGCCGCGCGGGCGTCGCCGTCTGCGTCGTCCTCTTCGCGGCCTCGCTCTTCGGCGTCGGCACGGGCGCGGTCTGGTCGGCCCGTAAAGTCAACGGCTACCTCACTTCGCGTTACCAGACGACAAAGACCAACGGTTCCGGCGGCAACGCCTATCGCGTCTCGGCGCAGACGGGCGCGGCCAAACATCTGCCGGACTATAAGTCGGAAAAAATCTGGCTCGTCGAGCAGAAGGAGAACTTCGAGCGTTACAGCAACGGCGCGCGCATCCTCAACGACTTCGCGACCGAGAATCGCCCGCGCGGCTTCTACGTCTTCAAGGACGGCAAGGCGTCTGAAGACGGCGGGCTCAAACGCGAGCCGGTCGGCATCGTCTATCACACCTCCGAGAACGACATGCTGCCGTTCACGCCCGACAACAGCGCCTCCATCGAGACGCGGAGCCGTGGACTGCTCGAATTCGTCCGCAAAAACAAGTCTTATAACTACGTCATTGACCGCTTCGGCCAGATTTACCGCATCGTCCGCGACGAGGACGCCGCCAACCACGCCGGGAATTCCGTCTGGTCGAGCGCGCAGGGGACTTACGTCGGCTTGAACGAGAGTTTTATCGGCGTCTGCTTCGAAACGACGATGGCCGCCGAGGGGACGGGCGAGCAGTTAACCGAAGCGCAGCTCGTCGCGGGCCGACTCCTGACGCAGGTCATCCGCAGCCGCCACCAGATTGACGACGCCAACTGCGTCACGCACGGCCTCGTCTCCGTCAACCCCACGAAGATGCTCATCTGCTTCCACCACGACTGGGCGCGCGGCTTCCCGTTCGAGGCTTTCGGCCTCTCTGACAAATATTTGATCGCCCCCGCGAGCGTCTCGGAGTTCGGCTTCCAGACCGACGAAGAGATTCTGGCGAAGCTCGGAGGGGCGATGTGGCCGGGCGTCGCCGCCGGGGAAGAGCAGTTCCGCCGCCGCGCCGAGCAGGAGCAGGCGAGGGAAGAGACCTTGCGCGAGCGGATGCGAGACCTCTACCGCAAGCGGATGGAGTCGCAGCGCAAAGAAAGAGCCGCCACGAACGGCGGCGACGGCATCGAGCCGGTCGCGTCCGAACGGGCGGTTGAATGAGCCGGGGAAGAAAATTGGAAGTCACTCAAAGCCGTTCCAGAAAAGGCACGCCGCTTGCTTAGTAAATGAACGGCCACGAGCCCGCCGTCAGCGGCCTCAAGTCCGGCTGACAACAAAAACCCACGAGAGGGCGAGCGCATTTAATCGTCCCCGATATTAAAGAAGGAGAGATCATGGAAGAGAAAAATCAGAATCAGGCAGCGCCCAAAGCTGAGAATGCGCCCGCCTCACGCCCCGCCGCCGTCGGGCTCGACATCGGCACGAGCCGCATCGTCGTCGCCGACGGAACCCCCGGCAAAGAGACCCGCTCGCACCTCAACGCCTTCGTCTCCGTCCCCTGCTCCGAGATGGCCGAGAACGTCCTCAAGCAGCGCGGCATGGTCTACGAACGCAACTGCAAGAACATCTACGTCTTCGGCAACGACTCGGACTTCTTCGCCAGCTTCCTCGACACCGACGCCCGCCGTCCGATGCACTCCGGCCTCCTCAACCCGCAGGAGGAGATGAGCCAGCACATCATCCAGCGCATCATCGAGATGCTCGTCCCGCGCGCCCGCCGCAACGAGACCTTGTGCTTCAGCGTCCCCGGTCGCGGCGAGAACGCCAACGGCAACCTCGTCTACCACGAGGCCGTCTTGAAGAGCTTCCTCCAGCAGCAAGGCTACAAGGCCAAGGCGATTAACGAGGGTCAGGCCGTCGTCTTCTCCGAACTTCAGGACGAGAACTTCACCGGCATCGGCATCAGCTTCGGCGGCGGAATGTGCAACGTCTCGGTCTCGTTCATGTCCATGCCGATGATTACGTTCAGCGTGCCGAAGAGCGGCGACTACATTGACCGCAACGTCGCCGAAGTCCTCGGCGAGCGCAACTCGACGCGCGTCCGGCTCTTCAAGGAAGAGAACCTCGACCTCTCTCGTGCGCCCAAAGACGACATGACGCGCGCGCTGCACATCTTCTACGAGGACGTGTTGCAGGCGCTCATTGACCGCCTCCGCATGGAGTTCAAGCATTCGAGCCAGCTCCCCAAGGTTGACCGCCCGATGAAGGTCGTCCTCGCGGGCGGCACGGCACGGCCCACGGGCTTCCTCCAGAAGTTCGAGAACATGCTCCGCGCCGAAGGCGACTTCCCCATCGAGATCGCCGACGTGCGGATGGCCAAAGACCCGCTGACGACGACCGCCAACGGCTGCTACATCGCCGCGATGTCGGAAGCGAGGTAAAAACCCCCCGCTACAGAACGACCCCGCCAGAAAGCAGAAGCGGCCAACATCCCCTGTTGGCCGCTTCTGCTTTTTCGTTCTTCGCCGATGTCAGTTCGACGCCGCGACTTGTGCGTCGAGGGCAGCGCGCACCTTGTGCGCCAGCGAGTTCGGCGTGAAGGGCTTCTCGATAAAGGCCATCCCTTCGTCCAGAACCCCGTGGTGGACGATGGCGTCGTCCGTGTAGCCGGACATGTAGAGGACGCGCATTTCGGGCCTCAGCGTGGCCGCGCGTTCGGCCAGCTCGCGACCGCTCATCCGCGGCATCACCACGTCGGTGAGCATCAGATGAATCGGCCCCTGATGACTTTGACAAGTGTCGAGCGCCTCCGCGCCGTGGCTCGACTCCAACACCTGATAGCCGTTCATCAGGAGGATTTCATGAGCCATCCGGCGCACCAACTCCTCGTCTTCGACCAGCAGCACGGTCTCGGTGCCCGTCGTTGATTCGTCGTGCCCGTTATTAACCGCGGGCTGCTCGGCGGCCTGATCCGTGCGCGGCAGGTATATCTTGAAGGTCGTGCCCCGGCCCACCTCGCTGTAGACCCAGACGTTGCCGCCCGACTGCTTGACGATGCCGTAGACGGTCGAGAGGCCGAGCCCCGTCCCCTTGCCGACTTCCTTGGTGGTGAAGAACGGCTCGAACATCCGCTCCTGAGTCTGCGCGTCCATGCCGCACCCGGTGTCGGTCACGACGAGCATGACGTACCAGCCGGGACGGACGGAGAGATGACGGCGGGCGTATTCCTCGTCAACGTAGATGTTGGACGTCTCGATGATGAGCTTGCCGCCCCTGGGCATGGCGTCGCGGGCGTTGACTGAAAGATTTATCAGCACCTGGTCTATCTGGCTGGGGTCGGCCTTGACCTGACCGAGCGAAGGCTCAAGCACGGTCAGCAGGTCAATGTCTTCGCCGATGAGGCGGCGCAGCATCTTGTTAGTCTCGACGACCACGTCGTTGAGGTTGAGCACCTTCGGCTGCAACACCTGCTTGCGGCTGAAGGCGAGGAGCTGGCGCGTGAGCGCGGCGGCGCGCTCGCCCGCGCCCTTGATGCCCTCGACGTTGCGGCGCAATGGGTCTTCCTCGCCGAGCCTCCTCAGCGTGAGGTCGCTGTTACAGATGATCGCCGTCAAGAGGTTGTTGAAGTCGTGCGCCACCCCGCCGGCCAACTTCCCGACGGCCTCCATCTTCTGCGCCTGCCGGAGCTGCTCTTCGCTCACGCGCAGCGCCTCCTCTGTCAGACTGCGCTCGGCGACCTCTTTCTCAAGTTCTTGGCTGGTGGCCGCAAGCTGGTTGGTGCGCTCGACGACGTGGGATTCCAGCCCTTTGTTCATGCTCTCTATCTCGGAAGTCCTCGCGGCGATGTCCCACATCTCGCTCACGCTGCGCTTGATGGCGATGTAGAGGAACGTGTCCTCGAAGAGAACCCAACCGGCGTGCTCCAGCCACCGCCAGTTGCTCACCGCGAGCACGCCGTAGACCGACTCCGGCCAGAAGACCCCGCGCAGGAAGTGGTCGGCGGCGACGATCACCGTGGCCGGGACGAGGACGCGGAGGTCTCTGTAAAAAGAGAGGAAGGCCAGCGAGCCGAAAACATGAAAGTGCGTCTCGATGCGTCCCCCGGTGAGGTGAATGAGGAGGGACGACATCAGCATCTGCGCGGTCGCGATGACGAAGCGCGTCGAGGCGTGGCCGGGGCGCGCGACGGCGAGGGTGATGGGAAAGACGCTGATGACACCTCCCACGAATATCGCGACCCAGACGTGTGTGTGTGTCTGGCTGTCCTGACCGGCCCAGGTCTTCGGGGAGATTAAGAGGGCCGCCACGACGCCTGCGACCCACTGGACGCACATCAGGACGGCGAACATCCGGTCGGTGTGTTTGAAGATGTCCTGTTGGTGCTCGGTAAAAAGCTCCGTCGCCCTCCGCTGGACGGCCCCGGCAACCTTCGGGTCAGTGTTTATCTGTCGCATGACCAACTTCCTTTCCGTTCTGACATTCAGCGCCCTGAGCGAAGAGCGGGCAGCCGAAGACGGGCGTTTCCCTCTGCGCGGGTTCATCCGTGGTGAGCAGCGAGACGATTGCCGTCCGCCCGGCGTTATCACCGGCGTGCCCGCGCGCGCTCGTAATCCCGCCGCTGAAGAGCAGCCTCCCCCCTCCGTCATAGAGCGCGACCTGACCGGAGGTCGCGGCGCGGAAGCGTTGAGCCTCGACGCCCTCGTCGTCGCGCACGACGTTCACTCCGGGAATCGCCGACGCGCTCGACCACAAATCGGTCTTCTCCCACTCGACGGCGAAGCCCGGCGGCTTGACGAAGAGCACATAAGCCGTCACACGTCCCTGAGCCTGCGCCATGAGCCGGGACAACTCGCCGATGCTGGCGCGCGTGCAGGGGCAGTGCGGATGTGCCAGCAGGACGAGCGTCGCGCCTTCAGCGGAACGCTGGAGACGGCTGCCGGCGGGCCACCGCGCGGGGGCGGCGGCGGCGGAGCCGGGCGTATTTTCATAATCCCAGAGGAGCCCTATCCCGACGCCGGTCGCCGACAACCACAAGACGCAGCCGACGAGCAGGAGCAGACGGGCCTTTGTAAATTTCATTTCGCTCGTGATTGTTAAGGCGATTCTTTCCGAGGTGGGTTGTGCGGGAGCGGCCTCGTAGACCGCGCGATGAACGGAGGGCAATTGAGACTAAGAACAGCTTGGGCGCGTGGGCTAAACCGGGCGAGCCTGACGTGCGGCGGCCCTTCTCAGGGAGCGGGTGTCGTGCTCGCCTCTTCGCCGAAGAAATCCAGCAGCGTCCTGAGCATCTCGCGCTCGGTCTCGGCCAAGCCCTTGAAGGAGAGGCCGAAGCCGACCTTCGGCATGCGGTAGGTGACCGCGCCGCGCAGGAGCATCCAGCGTTCGGTCGGGAGCCAGAGGTTGACGTAGAGCAACTGCCCATCCTGCGCCTCGGCCTTCGTCTTGATGAAGCAGCTCTCGACGCCGAGGCTCGTAATCCGCCCGTTGCGCGGGCAGGCTTCGCTCGTGCCCCAGTAACAGTGCATCGGCGGGCGCAGGCGTCGAGCCCTCTGCGCTTGCGCGTTGACCTCTTCGTCTGACAGTTGTTGTTCGAGGGCGGCCATTCTGTCCTCTCACGGCTTCTTTAGGCCACCAGCACCCTCTTGCCGGACTGCGGCGCGTTGAGTTGCTGCGCGGGCTTGATGAGCGAGGCGTAAGTCTCGCCGATGATCTTCTGCGCGCCGTCGCTGTTGACGGGCTTCGAGAAGAAGTAGCCCTGCCCGTTCTCGCAGTTGAGTTTTTGCAGCAGGACGAGCTGCTCGTTAGTCTCGACGCCCTCGGCCACGACGTCCATGCCGAGGTTCTGCGCGAGCACGACGATGGTGCGGACGATCTCCATGTTCTCGGTGTTCTCGGTCATGCGGGTGACGAAGGAGCGGTCAATCTTGAGCGTGTCAATCGGGAAGCGGTGGAGGTAGCTCAAGGAAGAGTAGCCCGTCCCGAAGTCGTCAATCGAGAGCTGGACGCCGAGCGCGCGGAGCTGCTGGAGCATCTCGGTGGCCGTCTCGATGTTTTCCATGACGACCGTCTCGGTGATTTCCAGTTTGACGGTGTGCGGGGCGACGCCCGTCTCGCGCAGGATGTCCGCGACCGAGTTGATGAGGTCGTTCTGGCTGAACTGCTTGCTCGACAAGTTGACGCTGATGAAGAGCGGCGGGTCAACCGGGAAAATCTTCTGCCAGCGCTGCATCTGCTGGCACGCCTCGCGCAGCACCCACTCGCCGAGCGGCATAATCATGCCGGTCTCTTCGGCGACGGGGATGAAGTCCATCGGCGAGATGAAGCCGCGCTCCGGGTGCTGCCAACGCACCAGCGCCTCGAAGCCGCGCAGGCGGAAGTCTTCCAAGGCGACGATGGGCTGGTAGTGGAGCAGGAACTCGTTGCGTTCGAGCGCGCGACGCATGTCCGTCTCCATCTGGAGGAGGTTGATGGCGCGCGCGTGCATCGCCTTGTCGAAGATTTCGTAGCGCGCCTTGCCGAGGGACTTCGCGCGGTACATGGCCGTGTCTGCGTCGCGCAGGATGTCTTCGGCGCGTTCGTAGCCGGTCGAGCCCGGCGCGATGCCCATGCTGACGGTCGTGAAGACCTCGCGCCCGTTGAGCATGAAGGGGACAGAGAGTTCGTTCTGGATGCGCTCGGCGACTTGAATAGATTCCTTCTCGTCGGCGATGTCTTCAATCAGAATCGTGAACTCGTCGCCGCCGAGGCGCGCGACGGTGTCGCCGGGCCGGAGGTTCTTCTTGAGTCGGTCGGCGATGCCGACGAGGAGCTGGTCGCCGATGGTGTGGCCGAGCGAGTCGTTGATGACCTTGAAGCGGTCGAGGTCGAGGTAGAGGACGGCGAAGAGGTGCTTGCCGCTGCGCTTCGAGCGCGCGATGGCGAGCTTGAGGTGATCCATGAAGAGCGCGCGGTTCGGCAGTCCCGACAGGGCGTCATGGAAGGCGTCGTGGTGGAGCTGCTGCTCGGCCAACTTGCGGTCGGTGATGTCCTGAATCTGGAAGATGAGGTGGACGGACTTCGAATACTGGTCGCGGACGAGCGAGACGCTCCAGTGCACCCAGACCTCGTGGCCGAGCTTGTGGATGTAGCGCTTCTCCATCTGCGAGGTCGGCACCTTGTTCTTCAAGAGCTGGCCGATGTTGGCGAGCGCCGCGCCGAGGTCGTCCGGGTGCGTGACGGCGAGGAAGTCCCTTGAGAGTAACTCCTTCTCCGTGTAGCCGAGGATGTGGCAGAGGCTGCGGTTGACCTGAAGCCAGCGGCCCTCGGTCGAGACTAAGGCCATGCCGATGGCGGCGTAGTCGAAGGCGCTGCGGAAGCGGTCGGAGGTGTCGTTGGCGGCCTTGTCGCGCGCCTCGGCGGCGTTGGGCGCGGGGGCGGCGCGCACGCCGTCGAAGTACGAGCGGACGCCGTAGGCGAGGAGCGCACAGACCGCGCCGAGCGTGACCGACGCGCTCAAGCCGAGATAGCCCACGCCCACCGCCAAAAGCAGCGCGGCGGCGGCGGCGGCGAAGTTGCTCAGGTACTTCCAGAAGAAGCTCTTGCCGAAGTCGCGCCAGACCGACTGGTCAATGCGGTACGAGCCGCCGAGCGCGACCGTCGCCGCGCCGATGAGGGAGTGCGCCAGCACCGCGACGCAGAGCACGTTGAGCGTCGAGAGGGACGCGACGTGAGCCGTGACCTCCGGGAGCGGCCCCACGAACAAACGCAGCGTCCACACCACGACGAAGGCCGTGAGCACCGAGAGCGCGGCCTTGAAGGCGACGCCGTAGGCGCTCCGGCTCTCAAGGAGCGAGGTGCCGAGCGCGACGACCGCCGCCAGAAGCACCGCCGCCTCGCCGTCGAAGACCAGCATCGCGAGGAAGCACGAGCCGGCGGCGAAGGGGAAACTGAAGCCGTCGAGGGCGGGTGCGGCGTCGAAGCCGTCGGAGAGCTGGATGCCGAGGAGCGCGAGGAGGATGAGGGGAAAACTGAGGTGTGCGACCGGCAGGCTGATGACGGAGAAGAGCAACGCCAACGCTCCGAGGGCGATGACGGCCTGTACAAACTTCTGCGGGAACCGCTGACCTTCGGCTATTTCCATATGCTTTTGTCGAGGAGAACTGGTTGCCACGACCCTTTGACCTTTGGTTGAAGCGGAGAGAACGGCGCTCTCCCGCGAACACTCTCAAGACAACTCCGATGCCAGAGCGCGCGGGCCGAAAATCCCTCTTTCGGCCTGTAAAAACGGCAATTTGCGGGGAGTCGCGCCTTGATGAAGGCGACGCCGGTCAGAATGAAGAGACTCGTTCGGGCAAACTGACGGCGTGAGCAGTCAACGCTTTATCCCTGAGCGATTTAAATGAGGCGGAGGCAAGCCGTTCCGACTTGCTTAGGGAGCAGGCCGTGCGGGTCGTGGGGCTCGCCCGAATGGGGGCGAATAAGCCGACCGCGCCGACACTTCCATCCTAGCAAACTCGAATTGAAAGGGAAACAAAAAAAGTCAGAAGCAGGACGCCAAACGCGGAACCGGGCGGCGGATCAATTTCACCCCCGGAGGTTAAGGGGCAGGGGAAGGGGCCTTGAATAAGAGTGGGGAGCCGCGCGGCTCCCCACTCTTATTCGATCATTCGATGAGCCGAGCAGGACTCGAACCTGCGACCCGCTGGTTAAAAGCCAGCTGCTCTACCAGCTGAGCTATCGGCCCTTGAAGTGGAGTGATTATAGATATGAACTTGCAAATATTCAATCTCAGCCTCTCGACGGTTTGAGCGGCGCGCGTTAATATTAACTTCATTCACCCTCTCTTCAAAATGGAGAACCGTCCGATGAACGAGAGGCAAAAGCTCTGCCCGAAATGCTGCTCATTAAAATCGAAGAGTGAATTTAATAGAAATAAGTGGAAAAAGGATGGCCTCCAGCACTACTGCCGAGACTGTCATCGAGCGTCTGTGGTCGAGTCCCAGAGAAGTCATAGGGAAGCATTTCTAAAGCGACTCCGGCGTCACAACGAAAGAAAAAGAAATGAGATACGAAAGTGCATTTTCGAGTATTTGAAATCCCATCCTTGTATTGATTGTGGGGAGTCGAACGTCATAGTTCTTGATTTCGACCATCAGCGCGATAAGAAGCACACCATCTCACACTTAATTACTTCAAATAAATCTTGGGACTACATTTCGCTTGAGATCGAGAAGTGCGAAGTCCGCTGCGCCAACTGCCATCGAAAAAAGACCGCCGAACAGTTCGGTTGGAAAAAGTTTCAGTGGCAGACGGACAGCTGCGGCAGATAGCACCAATTCTCAGACGAAAAAATTAAGCGTCGAGCCAACCGGCGAGCGCGGAGCCGGGGACGAGGATGGTCTGGGCGCGTTCGGGGCCGGTGGAGACGATGCCGATGGGGACTCCGATCTGGGCGGAGAGGAATTCGACGTAGGCGCGCGCCTGCGGGGGGAGGCGTTCGAGGTCGGTGACGCCCTCGGTCGAGGTCTTCCAGCCGGGCAAAGTTTCGTAGACGGGCTCGACGTTGCGGAGGTCTTTCGAGACGGCGGGGAAGGATTCGAGCATCTGGCCGTCGAGGCGATAGCCGACGCAGACGCGGACTTCGTCGAGCGCGTCGAGCACGTCGAGCTTGGTCAGGGCGACCGAGTCGAAGCCGTTGATCTCGGCGGCGTAGCGCGTGGCGAAGGCGTCGAACCAGCCGCAGCGGCGGGGCCGCCCCGTCGAAGCGCCGTACTCGCGCCCGCGCTCGCGGATGAGCTGGCCGAGTTCGGCTTCGGCTTCGAGCATCTCGGTGGGGAAGGGGCCTTCGCCGACGCGCGTCGTGTAGGTGCGGACGATGCCGAGGACGCCGCCGATGCGCTGCGGCGCGAGCCCTGTGCCCATGCAGGCTCCGCCGGCGGTCGTGCACGAAGAGGTGACGAAGGGGTAGGTGCCGTGGTCAACGTCGAGGAGCGTCGCCTGCGCGCCTTCGATGAGGACGCTGCGGCCCTCGCGGACGGCGCGGTTCATAAAGAGCGTCGTGTCGGCGATGAAGGGCGCGAGACGTTCGACGAGCGGCGACATCTCTTCGAAGACCTGCGCGGCGTCGAGCGGCTGGCCGCCGTAGGCTTCGATGATGCGGTTCGCGTCTTCGAGGTTGCGCTCGATGCGCGAGCGGAGGACTTCGGGGACGACGGCGTCGGCGACGCGGATGCCCCGGCGGCCCGCCTTGTCTTCGTAAGCGGGGCCGATGCCGCGCAGGGTCGTGCCGACGCGCTCGTTGCCGAGCCGCTCCTCGCTCGTGTGGTCGAGCGCGCGGTGGTAGGGAAGTATGAGGTGCGCGCGAGAGCTGATGAGCACGCGCTCCGGCGTCACCGAGATGCCCTGCTCGGCGAGGCGGTCGGCCTCCTGAAAGAAGGCCTTCGGGTCAATGACCATCCCGTTGCCGAGCACGCAGGTCTTGCCCTCGTGGACTATCCCTGAGGGGATGAGGTGGAGGACGAAGGAGCGGTCGCCGACCTGCACGGAGTGCCCGGCGTTGTGGCCGCCCTGATAGCGCGCCACCACGTCGAAGCGCTCGGCCATCAGGTCAACGATCTTGCCCTTGCCCTCATCGCCCCACTGCGCGCCGATGACAACGATTACTTTTGACATAGTTTTCAGTTTTCAGTTCTCAGTTTTCAGTTTTTCGTGGAGCCTCTGCCTGAGTGATTGTGGCCGAAAGTGCGCGGACGCTTAGGCTAGTGACTGGAAACTGAAAACTGAAAACTGAAAACTAGCTCGCTCTTTCCAGCTTAACCGGCTTCTCGATGAAGTAGAAGCTGCATGTGCCCCGGACTTCGTCGAGGTCGCGCCGTTCGATGGGGTAGAGGCGGCACTGGTTCGGGCGGTCTTCGTAGATGCCGCAGGTGGTCGTGCCGTCTTCGTGCTTCTTGAGAAAGGGGCACTTGAAGAGTATCTCGCAGCACGCGCCGCAGCGGTTGCACTCGCCGCGCCGGAGCGAGAGCGCCTCGATGACTTCGTCCTTGCGGAAGTTGATGCGGACGAAGCGGCGGAGTTTCCCCTGCACCTGCCGCGCGCGGAACTTCGACTCTTCGACGGCCCGCACGCGCTGCGAGGCAAGGCGCTCCTCGAAGGAGCGCTTGCGGGCCGCGCGTCTGTTGGGAGTTGGTTTCATTCGAGGGAGACTGGCGGGACCCGGCGGCGCGGCCCGGAGGCGCGCGCCGCCGAGCAATCCCGCCGGACGCATGAACGGCGCGCGTCTTTCGCCTGAGCGGACGGCGCGCGCCAGTCCCTTTGTCGGCGGCCTCTACGACGCGGCGGCGGTGCTGCCGATGTGCTTGTCAATCATGCGCGAGATGGCCTCCTTCGAGGTCGCACCGACGACACGCTCCACTTCCTTCTGGCCCTTGAAGAGGATGAGCGTCGGGATGCCCTTGATGCCGTAACGCTGCGAGACCGCCGGGTTGTCGTCAACGTTGAGCTTGACGACGCTCGCGCTTCCGGCGTACTTCTCGGCCACGGCCTCGACCGTCGGCGCGAGCATCCGGCACGGCGCGCACCACTGTGCCCAGAAGTCCACGAGGACGGGCTTGTCCGACTGCAAAACTTGCTCCTCAAAACTGCTGTCGCTCACATCCAACACGTGCTCACTCATACTTCTAAATCTCCTCTGCTTGTCGAAATCAATGCGGGTGGAGAAGTCTCGACTTCACCTCGCAGACCAACGTTTTAAAAGAACCGCCGAAAGTCTCGGACTCCGAACCGCCGCGACGCCTTAACGTCTTCGCCGCCGTCCCGGCTCAAAGGTCGAGCAGTGCGCGGTAGACGCGCGCGTACTTGCGCGCCGCCGCCTCCCAGGAATTGTCAACCCTCATCCCGTTCAACTGAATCGCGCGCCACGCTTCCGGGTGCCCGTACCAGTGCAGCGCCTCTCGAAGCTTATCCATCATCGCGCCCGAAGTGTAGGGCTCGAACTTGAAGCCCGTGCCCGTCCCGCGCCGCGGGTCGAACTGCTCGACCGTGTCGTCCAAGCCGCCGGTCGCGCGCACGACGGGAACCGTCCCGTAGCGCATCGAGTACATCTGGTTCAAACCGCACGGCTCGTAGAGCGAGGGCATCAGGAAGATGTCGGCCCCGGCTTCTATCTGGTGCGCGAGCGGCTCGTTGAAGCCCTTGTAGACGCCAACGCGGTGCGGCGCGAAGTCGTGCATCAACTGCAAAAACTCTTCGTACTCGCGCTCGCCCGACCCCAACGCGACGAAGAACGCGCCGGTCTCTAAGATGCGCCCGGCGGCCTCCTTGATGAGGTCTAAGCCCTTCTGCGAGACGAGCCGCGAGATGGTCGCAACAATCGGGCGTTCGGGCTCTTCCGGCAGATTGAAGCGGCGGAGCAAGTCGAGCTTACATTCCCGCTTGCCCGAAAGGTCTTCGGGGCCGAAGTGGGCCGCGAGGCGCGGGTCGGTCGAAGGGTTCCAGACCTCGTAGTCCACGCCGTTCGTGATGCCAATGAGCCTGTCCTGCCGTCGTCGCAGGAGCCAGTCCAGCCCGTTGCCGTGCTGCGGCGTCTGAATCTCGTAGGCGTAGCGTTGGCTCACGGTCGAGATGGCGTCCGCCGACATGAGCCCGGCCTTCAAGGCCGAGGCCGCGCTGTTCTGGATGAAGAGGTTGCGCTCGTCGCCTTCGCGGAAGCCGAGCCGCCAGAGGTCGTTCGGGTCGAACGCCCCCTGATAGGCGAGGTTGTGAATCGAGCAGAGCGTCCGCGTCTGCGACAGAAACCCGCCCCACTGCCGACCCGCGCGCAGCCACGCCAGGGCGAAGCCGCTCTGCCAGTCGTTCCCGTGCACGACGTCCGGCGCGGGGCCGAGCCGCCCCATCAGGGCGAGCGCGGCGCGGCTGAAGAAGGCGAAACGTTCGTGGTCGTCGCCGTAGCCGTAGATTTTGTCGCGCCCGAAATACTCCGGGGCTTCGATGAGGAAGGCGGGCGCGCCCGCCGCGTCGCTCAACCAGACGGAGGTGCGACGCCGGTGGCCCATCCAGTCCACTTCGAGGTTGTCAAAGACCTGCTCGCGCAGATGCCTGCGGTCGGTCTGCGCGTAGAGCGGGTGGATGAGCGCCACGTCGAGACCTTCGCCGACGAGCGCCTTCGGAAGCGCGCCCGCAACGTCACCCAAGCCGCCCGTCTTCGCGAACGGCACCGCCTCGGAAGAAAGAAATGCGACGCGCAAAGCCTTTTTTTCGACACCGCGCCCCTGCGGGGAGACGCTTCCGACCGGCAAACTTAACTTCTAAAACTGATGAGCAATACTATGCGAAGCCGCGCCCGGTTTGTCAAGAAAGGGGAAAAGCCGTGAACCGTAAACCGTGACAGGTGACAAGAGAAAGACTGTTCTTTCCTGTCACCTGTCACGGTTCACGGTTTACGGCTCTTAGCTCTGCATCGAGGCGAGGAAGTCGGCGTTGGCCTTGGTCTTGCTGAGGCGTTCCAAGACGACTTCCATCTGCTCGACGGGCGAGAGGGGATTGAGGACGCGGCGCATGACCCAGATGCGGTTGAGGTCTTCCTTCGAGATGAGCAGCTCCTCTTTGCGCGTGCCCGAACGCTGGAGGTCAATGGCCGGGAAGAGGCGCTTGTCGGAGAGGCGGCGGTCGAGGTGGATTTCGGAGTTGCCCGTGCCCTTGAACTCCTCGAAGATCACGTCGTCCATGCGCGAGCCGGTGTCAATGAGCGCCGTCGCGATGATGGTTAAGCTTCCGCCCTCTTCGATGTTGCGCGCCGCGCCGAAGAAGCGCTTCGGGCGCTGCAAGGCGTTGGCGTCAATACCGCCGGAGAGGATTTTGCCCGAAGGCGGGACGACCGCGTTGTGCGCGCGCGCGAGACGCGTTAACGAGTCGAGCAGGATGACCACGTCGCGCTTGTGCTCGACGAGGCGCTTGGCCTTCTCGATGACCATGTCGGCGACCTGCACGTGGCGCGTCGGCGGCTCGTCGAAGGTCGAGGAGATGACCTCGCCCTGCACCGACCGCTGCATGTCCGTGACTTCTTCCGGGCGCTCGTCAATGAGCAACACGATGAGCGTCACTTCGGGGTGGTTCTGCGAGACAGAGTTGGCGATGGCCTGAAGCATCATCGTCTTACCAGTGCGGGGCGGGGCGACGATGAGGCCGCGCTGCCCCTTGCCGAGCGGCGTGACGAGGTCAATGACGCGACCGACGATGTGTTCGGTGTTCGTCTCCATTCGCAACTGCTCGTCCGGGTAGAGCGGCGTCAGGTTGTCGAAGAAGACCTTGTCGCGCGACTCGCCGGGAGCCTCGAAGTTGATGGCCTCGACCTTGATGAGCGCGAAGTAGCGCTCGCCCTCTTTGGGCGGTCGAATCTGCCCCGACACGGTGTCGCCGGTGCGGAGGTCGAACTTGCGTATCTGCGACGGCGAGACGTAGATGTCGTCGGGGCCGGGCAGGTAGTTGTATTCGGGCGCGCGGAGGAAGCCGAAGCCGTCGGGCAGCGTTTCGAGAACGCCCTCGGAGAAGATGAGCCCGCTCTTCTCGGTCTGCGCGGCGAGGATTTTGAAGACCAGCTCCTGCTTGCGCATCCCGGTCGCGCCGGGAACGTCCAGCTCCTTGGCGATCTGCGTGAGCTTGGAGATGGACATCTCCTTGAGCGTGGCGAGGTTGAAGGTGTCGCCGTCGCGCCCTTCGCGCGTCGAGAGCCCTTCCTCAGCCGTCTCGGCTTCCTCGATGTCCGCTTCGATGTCGGGCATCTCCTCGGCGGTGGCCGTCGCGGCCTTCGCGCCCGCGTCCTTGGCCGCCACGCCGTTGGCGCTTTCGCGCTCCCTGCTGATGCGTGTGCGTGTTGTGCGTTGTGACATTTCCGTTCTTCTCTTTGCCGCGCACCTCTCTGTGCGGGTGCGCGCGCTCTGCTAGTAGCTTTCCTCAGGAGTCATCGGCGACCGACCGCACGCGGCGCGGCTGCCGAACCCCTTATTTCCTTAAAATGATTGCCGATTGTATGTCAGGAATGATGCCTCTTGGTGCGTCCCCGGCGGGGACGCTTCATTGAAGGGCACTGCCCTGCTGCCGTGCGGCGCGGGAGGGTGATGTGGCCCCCGCCGCCGCGAGCGGACGCCGCAAACGTCCTTGCGAAACTGGATTCAAACGTGTGGGAGGTTTGCCGCTCAAAATTTAGATGCCGGAGATTGCCCGCACGGTAGTCCGGCGTGAAATCTCGTCCGTTGAAATCAAAGGGGGGAATGTGAGGCGGCCAGTGCCTCTTCGACAGCGTGCCAGATGCGTTCCCGCCCGCGCCCCGTGACGGAGGAGTATTCGATTACTCCCACGCCCGCGCCTTCACCCACTGCGTCCAGAACTTTACGGGTACGCGCGAGGTTTTTCCGCAACTCGTTTTGCGAGAGCTTGTCGGCTTTGGTCGCAACCGTCAGGAAAGGCTTCTGGTTGACCAGGAGCCATTCGCGGAGCTGCAAATCCAATTTCGTGGGTTCGTGGCGCGAATCAACGATGTGAATTGATAACACAAGGGAGTCGCGATTTGCAAGGTAACTGGCGACCATTTCCCCCCACGAGTCGCGCACGTCGCGCGGCACGCGCGCGTAGCCGTAGCCGGGGAGGTCAACGAAGTAAAAGCGCTCGTTTATCAGGAAGTAGTTGAGCGACTGCGTCCTCCCCGGCGTCGAGGAAGTCCGCGCCAACCCCTTCACCCGGAGCAGGGAATTCATGAGGCTCGACTTGCCCACGTTCGACCGCCCCATGAAGGCGACCTCCGGCACCGGCCCCTTCGGCCAGTGCTCCTCCTCGAACGCGCTCTTGACGAATCTCGCGGACGTGACTTTCATAAGAGCGTGACAGGTGACAGGTGACAGGCGACAGGCGAGAACAAGGTTTCAGCTTGTCACCTGTCACGGTCTACCCGTCACGGCTTTCAGGCGTTGGCCGCGTCCGCCCCCGCCTGCTCCGACGCGGCGGCGGCGCGGCGGGCCGCCACCATCTTCGACATCTCGCGCATGCGCTCCATAAGCTTCTCGGCTTCGGGCAGGCGCATCACGATCTGTTCGATATGCTTGAGGGCTTCCGGGTGCGTCATCGCGCGCAGCTCTCCGAGGAAGGGCTGGAGCTTGGCGAAGATGAAGACGTGCTCGCCGTTGGCGTCGTTGAACATGTCTTCGTCAATCGCGCCGTGGTCAACGAACGAGCAGGCCATCTCCCAGTAGCTCGTGACCATCCGGTAGTAGGCGCTGTGCTCGCCGCGCGCGGCGTTCATGATCTCTTCGGCGCTCGTGGGGTTGAAGCCGCCGAACCAGTTGCGCGCCTGACGCATGACCTCTTCGCGCCGCAGCTCGTAGAGCTTCAGGATCAGCTCGGCGCTCTTCTGCTTGTCGCTCATTTGATTTCGTCTCCTTGAGGGATTTTCGGATACACGGCGGCGGAAGGATTCCCTTCGGGGACGCGCCCCTCGACCGTGTGTAACTTCGACCTTTGAAGATTGATGAGAGAAAGACTGCCTGTCTCTCGGAGGGTTGTCAAGAAGCAGAGGGCTTTCGGGTTCGTGCCGTCGGGGCGTGGCGTCGCCGGAAACCCGACAGTTCCGGCGACGCCCGCTCAACCGCAGGCGGGATTCTATTCGGCCATCGAGGGCGTGCTGCCCGCCGAAGGCTGGTCGGTCGTCCAGACGGGCGGACGCGCGTCGTCGGTCGCGCCCGCGTCGGTCGGGCACGCGTCTTCGAGCGCGAGCGAGAGCACCTCGTCAATCGTCTCGACGAGCTGGACGGTCATCACGGCCCGCACCTCTTCGGGCACCTCTTCGAGGTCTTTCTCGTTCTCCTTCGGGATGAGCACGGTCGTGATGCCGAAGCGGTGCGCGGCGAGCAGTTTTTCCTTGACGCCGCCGACGGGCAGAACGCGCCCGCGCAGGGTTATCTCGCCCGTCATCGCCACGTCCCTGCGGACGGGGACGCGAGCCAGCGCCGACGCCATCGCCGTCGCCATCGTGACGCCCGCCGACGGGCCGTCCTTCGGGATCGCGCCTTCGGGGATGTGGACGTGCAAATCGCGCTTGCGGATGAATTCGAGGTTCATCCCCAGACGCTCGGCCCGCGCCTTGATGCAGGTCAAAGCGGCCTGCGCCGACTCCTGCATGACCTCGCCGAGCTTGCCCGTCAAAGTCACGCCGCCGCGCCCGTTCGTGAGCGTCGCTTCGATTTGAAGCACCTCGCCGCCGACCTCAGTCCACGCCAATCCGACGGCCAGTCCGACTTCGCTGTTGGCGGCCACGAACTGCTGGCGGAAACGGACGGGGCCGAGCATCTCGCGCACCAACTCCGCCGTCACCGAGAGACGGAACTCGTCGCCCGCGCTGCCGGTGATGAGTTTTCTGGCAGCCTTGCGGCAGCACGAGCCGATTTCGCGCTCAAGGTTGCGGACGCCCGCCTCGCGCGTGTAGTGGCGGATGATTTCCAGCAGACCTTCGTCGGTGAACTCGACCTGTTCGGGCTTGAGGCCCGACCCTTCGGCCTGCTTCGAGACGAGGTGCCGCTTGGCTATCTCCAACTTCTCGCGCTCGGTGTAGCCGGAGAGTCGCAGAATCTCAAGACGGTCTTGGAGCGCGGGCGGGATGGTGTGCAAGACGTTCGCCGTCGCGATGAAGAAGACCTTCGAGAGGTCGTACTCGACATCGAGGTAATGGTCTTGGAACGTGTTGTTCTGCTCCGGGTCTAAGACTTCGAGGAGCGCGGCAGACGGGTCGCCACGGAAATCCGCGCCGAGCTTATCAACTTCATCGAGAAGGATGAGCGGGTTGGCCGTCCCGGCCTTCTTCATCATCTGAATAATCTGCCCCGGCAGCGCGCCGATGTACGTGCGGCGGTGGCCGCGTACCTCGGCCTCGTCGCGCACGCCGCCCAGAGAGAGGCGGACGAACTTGCGGCCCGTGGCTCGCGCGATGGACTTGCCTAAAGAAGTCTTGCCGACTCCCGGCGGGCCGACGAAGCAGAGGATGGAGCCCTTCGGGTTCTTGACGAGCTGACGCACCGCGAGGTGTTCGAGGATGCGCTCCTTGACCTTCTCCAAACCGAAGTGGTCGTCGTTCAAGACCTCCTCGGCCTTCGTGATGTCCTTAATCTCTTTCGACTTCTGCTTCCACGGCACGTTCAGGAGCCACTCGATGTAGGTGCGCGAGACCGTGCCTTCGGCACTCATCGGCGGCATGGCTTCGAGGCGGTGGAGTTCCTGAAGGGCCTTCTCCTTCGCCTCCTCGGTCATCCCGGCCTCTTCGATGCGCTTGCGCAAGTCTTCCATCTCGGCCTTCTCGTCCTTGCGTCCGAGTTCCTTGTGGATGGCCTTAATCTGTTCGTTGAGGTAGTACTCCTTCTGCGCCTTCTCCATCTGCCGCTTGACGCGCGCCTGAATGGTGCGGTCGAGCTGCCGCTTATCAACTTCGACTTCGAGCAACTCGACGAGCCTTTGCAGGCGACCGTGCGCGGAGAAGATTTCGAGCAGCCCCTGCTTGTCCTCGACAGAGATTTTGAGCTGCGAGGCCAGAGCGTCGGCGAGATGCGAGGGGTCTTGATTGCGGAGCGCCGTCTGAAGTGCGTCGGTCTGCATTTCGGGCGCGAGCCGGAGATGCTGCTCGACGAGTTGGCCGATGCGCTGCGTCATCGCCTCAATCTTCGGCCCCGACTCGACGGCGGCGGGCGCGCGACGGACGGTCGCGGTGAACGCGCCGTTGTCGTTCTCGACGCGGATGGTCGTGGCGCGCTCGCGGCCCTCGACGACGACCTTGGTCTGCCCGTTCTCCTGCTTCTGCGCTTGGAGGATGCGGGCGATGGTTCCGACGCCGTAAATCTGCGAGGGGAGCGGCTCGTCAATCGAGGCGTCGTGCTGCGTCGCGAGGAAGATGGTGCGGTCGGTGGCGAGCGCGTCTTCGAGAGCGCGCACGGAGCCGGGCCGCCCGATCTTGAAGGCGACTTTGGTGAAAGGGAAAATCACGACATCGCGGATCGGCACCATCGGCAGGCGCGTGATGTCCGAAGGAGTGCGGTCAGAATATTCTTCCATAATCAAAAAAGCTCTTCGCGTCCGTTGAATGCTGCTGCTGATGGCGCAAAGGGCGAGCCGCACAACCAAAGTCGCTCGCCCCGGCCATCAGGTTAAGTCGAATTTTAAACCATTTCGCGCCCGCGCGCTACAAGGTAAGAAAAAAGGCCGTAAACGGTAAACCGTGAACCGTGACAGGAAGAAAACTGTCTTTCCTCTTGTCACGGTTCACGGTTTACCGTTTACGGCCTTTTACGCTGCTTCGTCAACGCCGGTGAGCGATTCGCCGGGGAGGGCGCGGCGGCGCTCGACCATCTCGCTGGTGATGACGAACTCCTTGACGCGCTTCTGCGAAGGGAGCGTGTACATGGCGTCGAGGAGCAGCTCCTCCATGATCATCATCAGGCCGCGCGCGCCGACCTTGCGGTCAACCGCCTGCCCGGCGATGGCCTTGAGGGCGTCTTCCGTGAAGCGGAGCTTGACGTTGTCGTACTCGAACTTTTTCTGGTACTGCTTGACGAGCGCGTTCTTCGGCTCGGTGAGGATGCGCATGAGCGCCGCCTCGTCGAGTTCGTGCAGCACGCCCGCGACCGGCAGACGCCCGACGAATTCGGGAATCAGTCCGTACTTCACGAGGTCTTCCGGCTGCACCTCCGCAAGCGCCTGCGCGTAGCGGCTCCCGGAGCCGCGGAGTTCGGCGTGGAAGCCCATTGACTTGTTGCGCGAGCGGCGCTCGACGACCTTCTCCAGCCCGACGAACGCGCCGCCGCAGATGAAGAGGATGTTGGTCGTGTCAACGGGGAAGAACTCCTGATGCGGGTGCTTGCGTCCCCCCTGCGGCGGGACGTTGGCGACCGTGCCTTCGAGAATTTTCAAGAGCGCCTGCTGCACGCCCTCGCCCGACACGTCGCGCGTAATCGAGGGGTTCTCGTCCTTGCGGCAAATCTTGTCCACCTCGTCAATGTAGATGATGCCCTGCTGCGCGCGCTCCACGTCGCCGTTCGCGGCCTGCAAGAGTTTGAGGATGATGTTCTCGACATCCTCGCCGACGTAGCCCGCCTCGGTCAGCGTCGTCGCGTCCACGATGGTGAAGGGGACTGAGAGCATCCGCGCGAGTGTCTGCGCGAGCAGAGTCTTGCCCGTGCCCGTCGGGCCGATGAGGAGGATGTTCGACTTCTGGAGTTCGATGTCGGAGCGGCGGCGCGCGAGTTCTATCCGCTTGTAGTGCTGATAGACGGCGACCGCGAGACGCTTCTTGGTCTCGTCCTGACCGATGACGTACTCGTCGAGGAAGTTCTTAATCTCGGCGGGCTTCGGAAGCGGCGGGCGCGAGGCGACGGCCTCGGCCTGCTGGTCGTCGGTGATGATCTCGTTGCAGATGTCAATGCATTCGTTGCAGATGTAGACGGTGGGGCCGGCAATGAGCTTCTTCACTTCGTTCTGCGACTTACCGCAGAACGAACAGCGCAGCGTGTCATCGGTTCGACGTACCATAGGCGTTTGAGGGAAACTCCGTCGTTCGGTTTACTGTGTGAAACTGCCTGTTGGGTCAGGGCTCGCTATCGTGCGCGTGCCGCACATCTTCTACAATGAGTTCGTCGCGGGTGTCAACGCTTCAAAGCAGGAGAAGCGGGCGCGGGGCCGGAGATGACCTTATCGCGCCCCGCGTCGTAATGTAACACAGAAAGAGCATTCGCGGCCTACAGCGGGTGAGGAAATTGACGGAGGCGCTTGTCATTCGCCTCCGTCGCCGCGTCTCTGGGGGGAGTGTTGAACGCCGGAACTTCTTCCGGCCCGATGCGCCGCCGGGGCTTTACTGGCGGTGCGCGATGACCTCGTCAATGAGGCCGTACTCCTTGGCCTGCATCGCCGACATGTGGCGGTCGCGCTCGACGTCGCGCTCGATGTTCTCGAAGGTCTGGCCCGTGTGCTTGGCGAGAATCTGCGAAGTCACCTCGCGAATCCTGATGATCTCCTCGGCGTAGATTTTGATGTCGGTCGCCTGTCCGCCGACGCCGCCCATGACGTGCGGCTGGTGGATGAGGATGCGCGAGTTGGGCAAAGCGAACCGCTTGCCCTTCGTCCCGGCAGCGAGCAGCAGCGCGGCGAACGACGCGCACTGTCCGAGGCAGATGGTCACGATGTCGGGGCGGATGAACTGCATCGTGTCGTAAATCGCCATCCCGGCGGTGACGGAGCCGCCCGGCGAGTTGATGTAGAGGCTGATGTCGCGTTCAGGGTCTTCGGATTCGAGATACAGGAGCTGCGCGACGACATCGTTGGCGAGCTGGTCAACGATGGGGCCTTCGATGAAGACGATGTTGTCTTTGAGGAGGCGCGTGAAAACGTCCATGTAGACGTCGCCGCGCGGAGTGTGGTCAATGATGCTTGGCATAATCTTTATAACAACCTTTCTGGAAGCGCGCCCACGGCGGGCTCTCGACCCGCGACTTTCAAACCGGCGAAACGAGCGCCGCGAGGGGCGTCGCCGTCGCCCGACGCAAGGGAACTTTCGGCTTACCCTTCGGCCTTTTCCGCGGCCTGCTCTGCGGTCGGCTCTTCAGTCGCCGACGCTTCCATGTCGGCCTCCGTTTCGGCCTCCGCGTCGGGGCCGCCTTCGGGGCTCGCCTCTTCCCATTCCGCGTCGGTGACGACCGCGTTTTCGAGTATCAAATCGAGCGCTTTACGGTTGCGCAACCTGTCGGCGATGCTACGTTCGCCTCCCTGCTTTGTCAAGGCAGCGCGCACCTGCTCCGGGGTCTGGTTCATGCCCTCGGCGAGACGCTGAATTTCCGCCTCGACCTCTTCGTCCGAGACCTCGATGTTCTCCTCCTCGGCGATGCGTTCGAGCAGGAGCGAGCCGCGCAAATCCTCCTCGGCGCGGGCGCGCACGACCTCTCTGAGGGCGTCCCAGTTCAACTCCTGACTGCGCGGGTCAACGCCGCGCCGCATCATGTCGTTGATGGTGGTCTGGAGCAGTTGGTTCGACTGGTACTCGACGAGCGTTTCGGGGACTTCGAACTGGTTGCCGCCGATGAGCTTGCCGAGGATTTCGTCGCGCAGGCGGTGCTCGGACTCGTTCTCGGCGTTCTTCGAGAGGTTCTCCCGCACGCGGGCGCGCAGCTTCTCCACCGTGTCAACCTCTTCCTCGTCGAGGCTCTTGACCCACTCGTCGTCAATCTCCGGCACTTCCTTGCGCCGCACCGCCGTCACGGTCGTCGTGTACTCGACGGTCTTCCCGGCCAGACCCGCCGCGTTGTAGTCAGAGGGGTAGACGACCGTGAAGGTCTTCACCTCGTCGGCGCGCGTGCCGCGCAGGTGCTCGTTGAAGTCGGGGAGGACGTGCTCGCCGCCGAGGACGACGTTGACTTCGTCGGCGTTGATGTCCTCGTCTTCGGGCGGGTCAATGTAACGGCCCTGAACGTCTATGGTCACGGTGTCGCCGTCTTCGGCCCCACGGTCTTCGACGGGCTGCAAGGCGGCGGACGCCTCGCGCAGGTTCTGGATGACCTCCTCGACGGTCTCGTCGGTGACGGGCCGGAGACGGCGCGACGCTTCGAGACCCTTGTACTCGCCCAGGTTGACGACGGGCATGACCTCGACGTGCGCGTGGAGCGAGATGGGTTCTTGGCCGAACTTGTCGAGCCCCTCGTTGTCGAGGTGAATGTCGGGCTGCCCGATGGGCTCGATGCCGGTCTCGTGCATGGCGCGCGTCACGGCGTCGGGGATCATCCTTTGGAGCACGTCAGTCTGGATGTCCTTCTTGAAGCGTGTGCGGACGACCGCCGCCGGGGCGTGGCCCTTGCGGAAGCCGGGCACGTTGGCGGCGCGCGCGTACTCCTGCGTCACGCGCTCGTACTCGGCGCGCACGTCCTCGGCGGACAATTCGATCTTCAACTCTTTGCGGGTGGGCGAAACGTCCACGATCTCTGTCTTCATAAAAATAAATCCCGCGCTCCGTCGCCTGCGCCGTCCGAAGGCTCAGAAGAGGGCGGGCATCCTTCCTCTCTCAAAATTTATGCGGATGAACTCATGAAAATGAAGCGTCAGTGCGAAAGGGGGGACTCGAACCCCCACACCTTTCGGTACCAGAGCCTAAATCTGGCGCGTCTGCCAATTCCGCCACTTTCGCAAGGTTACTTTCAAACACGCGAGATTAAAGGATTGATAAATGAATGTCTAGCAACCGTTAAATCCCATTAGAGCGGTTTTCAGTTGGCTGTAAGCCAGCGGGAGAGTAGATTCACCGCATGAAAGCCTACTCTCCAGATTTATGCGCCAAGATCGCGCGGGCCTACGACGAGGGCGAAGGCTCGCAACGCCAGCTCGCCCGGCAGTTCCGCGTCAGCCTCGCCTTCATCCAGAAGATGCGGCGGCGCGAGCGCGCCACGGGCGAGTTGGCCGCCACGCGCCACACCGGCGGCCGCCGGCCCCTGCTCGATGCCGACTCGCTGGCGCTCATCGCCCGCCTCATCCGCGAGCAGAACGACCTGACGCTCTCGGAGTTGTGCGAGCGGGTCTCCGACGAGCGCGGCCTGCGCGTCTCGGTGCCGACGATGTACCGGGCGCTACGACGGCTCAGCCTGCCGCATAAAAAAAGCTGATCCACGCCTCCGAGCGCAACACTGAGCGGGTGCAGGCAGCGCGGCTCTCTTACCGCGACGAGGCTGAAGAGTTCGACCTCGACCGGCTGAAGTTCATCGACGAGTCGGGCATCAACATCGCCATGACGCGCCTCTACGGGCGTGCCCCGCGCGGCGAGCGGGCCGTGGGGAGCGCACCGCAGAACTACGGCGAGAACGTCACCATGCTCGGCGCGCTCTCGGCCTCGGGGCTCGCGGCGCTGATGACGGTTAACGGCGCGACGGACGGCGAAGTCTTCGTCACGTTCGTGCGCGAAGTGCTCGCGCCGACGCTGCGCGAGGGTGACATCGTGGTGCTCGACAACCTGAGCGCACACCGCTGTGCGGCGGCACGCGAGGCGGTCGAGGCGAGGGGGGCGCGGCTCGTGTTCCTGCCGCCCTACTCGCCGGATATGAACCCGATAGAGAGATGCTGGTCAAAGATCAAGACCTTCTTGCGAGCGGCGAAGGCGCGCACCCGCGAAGCCTTGGAGGCCGCGATCAAGCAGGCCATCGCGACCGTCACTGAGTCGGACGCCCGCGCATGGTTCAAACACTGCGGCTATGTCTTACACTGAAGCGAAAACCGCTCTAGAAGCGGAGCCCTGATTTTTGACTTAAGGGTATTCGTGGAATCGGGGCGAAGCTCTCGCCAGCCGGGGAGGCGAAGGGGAAAGGTTGTTGAGGCGTGCGGAAAGGGGAGCGGCGAATCAATGTCGAGCGAAGAGCCCGCCGCCGAGCGTGCGGAGCCGGGAGATGGAATGTCCCGCCGACAAGTAGTGGCCGCAAGTGATGCTTTGACGGGGCGGCTCGCCTGACTTGTCCGGCGCGGCTCGTGTTGGAGCGCGACACCGCGTCTGAACTGAACGGCCAGCCTACTCGGTTGTGTCGGCCAGATTCGACTTGTACTTCGTCGCCGTCTTCCGGTCTGTCAGCTCGATGTAAATCCAGCTCGGCGGGACGGCGTCCCTTTCGATGGCGAACCATAGTTTGCCGAGCCCGTCGCGATTCCCAAGGGCGCAGAATCCGTAGAGCCGCTTCCCCGTCTGGTCATAGATGTCTACCCACGTGCGGGAAGACTTCGTGTTCTGGCCGCAGGGAGGCAGTTCCGGCGCGGGGGCGAAAAGCTCGTTCGGATATTCCGCCGCGTTGTCCACGGCGAACCTGTACCGCGTCCACTGCTTGCCGTTGGACTCGGTGAACTCCGGCCCCATGAATACGACGACGGGGTTCGGCAGGACGCGCGTCTTCGTCGAAGCGCCACTGGTCGCGAGCCCCAACACCATCAGGCCGGTTAAAAGCACGGCGGCCTTTTTCGAGATACGTAATCGCATCTTCGTCTCCTTATCTCAAGAGGTCGTCATTGTTGATAGTTGCCTGCCGAGGAATCTCTTTTCACTCTGCGCCCGGTGCGCTGAGCCTCCGGGCTTGGGCATCTGAGGGTGAACGAGCGGGAAGGCATTGCGGTGTGGGACGGGGCGTCAATGGCGAGGAGTCCGCCGCACACTTTCTCCGCAATGAAAATGACCGACTGCCTTGAAGTCTTGCCTGTCTGAAGAGCCCCAGGCGACGCGGCGGGTAATGACCTTCTACCCGCCGCGCCGCTTGAAGTGTTAGAGCTTCATCCGCCCGTTAAGTCTTGCCGCGTCGCTTCTGCCAGACGAAGGCGGCGGGGAAGAGGACGAAGAGGCTCAGCCAGCCGAAGGACGTGCCGAAGAGCTTGGAGAGCGACTTGAGCCAAGAGCTTTCCGTCGAACCCTGCGAGGCGGTCGGCGGGGTCGCGTCGTCGGTGACGGTGTAGAGCTTGCCGTCGTGGAGGTACATGCGGCGCAGCTCTTCGAAGTTGAAGGGGCGCGCGCCGCGCCGACCGAAGACGGCTATCTGGTTGCCGTTCTCGTCCGTGGCGCGGTCGCGGCGGTAGCCTTCGGAGACCTGCATCGCCGTGCCCTTCGTCGGGTAGTGGCCGACGACGCGGGGCGCGGGCCGTGGGCTGTAGCCCATGTTGCCGGGGACGCTGTTCGGGTTCGTCAGCTCGACCACCTTGACGCCGTTCTTGCCGTCGGCGACGTAGGCGAAGAGACTGACGTAAGTCATCCCGACCTTCACGTCGTAGGCGTCGTTGAGCTTGCCTCCATCGTTGAACATCTGGTCGAGCTTCGGCGCTTCGGGCCGCTCGATGTCAATGACGGCGAGGCCGTCCGCACCGGCGGCGACGTAGGCGTAGGTGCGCGCCGTGTAGATGCCGCGCGCGTCGCGCAACCTCACGGTCGCCGACTCGACGTGGCGCGGGCGTTCGAGGTCGGTGATGTCCAGAACCTTCAAGCCTTCGGCGTCGGTGACGAAGGCGTAGCGGAACTGTGTGACGAGCGAGCGCGGCTGGCGCAGGGCGGGCGAGCCGACTTCGCCGACCCAACGAGGATTCGCGGCGTCCGCGATGTTGACGATGGCGAGGCCGCGCTCGGTCAGAAGGTAAGCGTAGTTGCCGACGATGTAGACGGCGCGCGCGCCCGTCAGGCGGCCTTCGGGGTTGAAGGTGGCGGCACGTTTGAGATGGTTGTTGGTGTTGATGCCGTCCGAGAGAGTGGAGATGTCAACGGTGATGAGCCCCTCCACGCGGTCGGAGATGTAGGCGTAGCCGAAGTGCGGCGCGATAGGCTGCTCCTCGTTCCGGGCGAGCCACATCCTTTGGTCTTCGGTCTGTCCGGGGTTGCGCTTCACGTCGAGCGGCGCGGGCGAGGCGACGGCGACGCCGGTCGCGTCCTTCGTGCCCACGGAGAGCTTCTGGCCGACGCGCGAGAAGTTGGTGGTGACGATGCGCTGACTAAAACCCTTGTTGGCGACGTTGGCGATGTCGTAGACGATGAAGCCGTCGTCGCCCCCCGCGCTCAAGAGGAACTCGCCGTACATCTGCACCTGTCGAGAGTCGTTCGAGCGGTGCGAGTGGTTCTCAGGGAACTTCCCGCCGCGCGTCTGATGTTTGGCGTACCAGTCGGGATACGCAATCTCGTGGAGGTGGCTGCCGTAGACGGCCTGCGGCTCGGTCTGCTCGGCGGTGAGGGTCGCGGAGAGTCCGTCGTCGCCCTCGGCGACGTAGACGTAGCGGCCCATGAAGTTGACGTAGTTCGTGCCGAGCATCAAGACCGAAGACATCCACGCGTTGTTGTCGCCCGCGCGCGAGACGTGGCAGTCGGTGCAGCCCTTCGTCTCCGTGCCGCGGACGGTGTGCGGCGGGTGCGTGTTGAAGGCGTTGCCGGTGAAGCCCGAAGAGGCGATGGTCGGCGCGTGGTTGATGATCTGCTCGCGCTGCGCGTTCGTGACGCTGACGGTGACGGCGCTCGAAGAGCGGACGGGCATCACGCGGCTCCCCTGCACCGAGCCGTCAATGCCGAGCATGTAGCCGTCGCTGCGGAGGATTTGCGGATTGTACGAGGGATAGACCTGCGTCTCGTCGCCCTCGTTGTGGAGCATCGGCTTCTTGACGTTGACGCTCGCCGAGAGGTGACAGCCCCAGCAGTTGGTCGTCCACGAAGAGTGGCACGCGACGCAGGAGACGCGCTCGTTGCCGTGCGCGAGCTGCTTCGAGTCCTTCGGAACCGTCCCCCAAGTCTCGTTGTCGCGCTGCATGGTCTTGGCGCGCGCCGCCTTCGGGTTGTAACGCGGGTTGCCGGGCGTCACGGTGTCGGCGACCTGCGGGACTTCCCATTCCTTGAGCTTGCCGGTCGCGGGGTCGTTCTTCTCGACCATCGAGCGTTGGAAGAGTTTGCCGTCGCGGGCGGCGAAGCGCGCGGAGTTGAAAGGCATCTGCCGCGCCGTGCGGTTCATCTGGTTGCCGCCGTCGGGCGCGCCGACGCCGGAGGTGCGAAGGGTCTGAAGCGTGACCTTCTTATCAACGGTGCCGTGGCAGTCCTCGCAGGCGATTTCGATGGCGGCGCGGCGGTCGCCGTAAATCTTGCCGTTGCCGTGCGCGTCCTGCGTGTAGTGGCAGTCAACGCAGTGCATCCCGCGTTCGAGGTGAATGTCCTTGAGGTGGACGGCCTTGCCGCCGTCGCTCGTGTAAGGGTCTTTGCCGTAGAGGTTCGGGTCGTCGAACGGGATGATGTTGCCGTCCTTGTCGAGGAAGTTGCCCTTGCGGTCGAGCTTGTAGACGCGGCGGAACATCCAGCCGTGGCCGTGGTAGTCGGCGAACTGAACTTTGCGGAGCTGCGGGTTGAGCTTGCTGGCCTCGAAGAGAAATTCGGGCTTGCCCCAAAGCCCGCGCGCGGCGGCCTCTTCGGGGTTGAAGCGACCGGCCTCGTCCAACTCCTTCGGCGTCGGGTTGTGCTGCTTCTTCGGGTAGAGGTGCTCGCCGTCGGTCTGCTCGTCCCACCACATGTAGCCGAGGTAAGTGTTGAGGAAGCCGTTGCCGTTGTGGACGTGGCAGGTGATGCACTGGCTCGAAGGTATCGAGCGCGTGAACTTGTGCTCGATGGGGTGGCCGCGCTCGTTCTTCTTGACGTTCGGGTCGGGGTTGTCGGGCGCGGTCAGTCCCGCGTTGCCGTACTTCGCCCACGGGCCGGAGTTGTACGTCGAGCGGTCGTTGGCGTAGGGCATGTGGCACGAGGCGCAGCCCGACTGGCGGTAGTCGCCCGGCGCGTTGTTCGTCCCCATGAAGAACATCACGGGGTCGTTCAGTCGAACCTTCTGCGCGCCGAGGATGACGGGGTCAACGCTCGCCTGCGTGCCGTAGCCGCGATTGCTGAAGGACTCGTCGGGTTGGCCGGGAATGTCCTCGCGGTTGGGGTTGCCGATTTCGGACTTGGGGCCGCCGCCGCGCTCGAAGGGGCGGAGCCACGCGACGCTTAAAGGCTGTCCCATCTCGAAGCGCGGGAGAGGGAAGAGGATGGGGAGGATGCCTTTCGTCTTCGTCTCCTCGGCGGTCGGCGGCGGGATGGTGCGGAGCGCCTGCGCCTGCCCGTGCGGGCTGTAGCTCTCGGCGAAGAGCGCGTCCTTGTTGGGGACGGAGCCGTTGTTGTAGAGGCCGGTCGAGAAGACCTGCGCGCTCGTGGACATCGCGCTCTTCTTGACGCTGCGGACGTAGGTGTCGTGGCACTTGCCGCACGAGACGTGCGCGACGCGCAAGTCCGAAGGGTTGACGAACTTAATCCAGTCCCAGTTCTCTTTGTTGAGGAGCGTGAAACTCTCTTCCGGGTTCGCCGCGCCGTGCCACTTCTCCGGGTGCTTGGACTTGGCGGTGTGCGCCGCGTCCATCGTCTGGGCCGTGCCGTTGCCGCCGTGGCAGTCCACGCACGAAGGGCCGTTGCGAATCTTCGTGACGTGCGGGTCGCCGACGCCCGCGTGACACTTCATGCAGCCCTCCGAAGGGGCGGGCTCTTTGTCTTCCGCGTCTTGCGGCGCGGAGTTCTCGGCGGTCAGGTCTTCGCCGTGGACGCCGATGAACTCGCGCTCCTTCGAGCCTTCGGCGGCGCTGCGCGCGGTCGGCGAGGTCAGGAGCGCAAAGGCGGCAACCGCTAAGAAGAAGCAGACCGCCGCGAGGCTGATAAGTTGTTGACGCTTCGTGCGAGCCGTTTGATTGCTCACTGTCTTCATGATGTTTGTCCGAGAGATGAAAGCTTTTAGAACGCGAACTGGAGCGCGAAGGTCGGCGAGAAGAGCGGGCGCGTGCTGCCTATCAGTCGCGCGTAGCCGCCGTGTGGGAAGAGCGCCGCGCCGCCCGCGACGATGAAGAAATTCTCGTTCTGGAACGGGCGGAACTTCGCGCCGACGCTCAGGTCAAGGCCGACGCCGTTATCTATGCCGGGGTCGCCGGTCAACTGCCGCAGGACGTTCGAGCGCGCGAAGCGAAGATACGCGAGGTTTGAGACGACTTTGAGCTTCGGCGTGACGCGGAAGTCCGCGCCCGCGTTGAGCATCAGGAGGCCGGGGTTGACGAAGTTGGCGCGGTTCGTGAACTTGTTGCGGAGGTTCGGGAGCAGGCTGAACTTGTTCTTCAGGACTCCGATGCCGCCGCCGACGGCGGTCGTCTGCTGCGTCCAGAACTGGAACGGCCCGCCCGCGAAGTTCGGGTTGTCCTGAATCATGTCGAAGCCGTTGGCGCTGTCGTCGTTCAAATCCTTGTCGCCCGAAGCGTAGAAGAAGGAGCCGCGCCAGCGCACCCAGTCGCGGTCAACCGAGCCCTCGAACGCCGCCATCTGCGCGTTGATGGAAACGTCGTGCCCGGCGAGCCGGTTGAAGTTGTCCTGCCCGAAGGCTTGATAAAAGGCGTGGTTGACGTTGAGGCGGCCCCACTTCCCGTCGCCGTGGAAGCCGACGTAAGCGGCGCGCACCTTGTCGCCACGGTCGCCGACCGTCACGCCACGGTCGTCGTTGTAATGGAAGTTGACGAGGAACGTGTAGCCCTTCGTCAGGAAGTCCTGACGGAACCAGTTGGCGATGAAGACGCTCTGGCGGCGGCGGTCGAAGCTGTGGAGCTGCGACACTTCGTCGCGCTGCCGCATGGCGAAGAAGGCGACGTTCCACTGGTCGCGGTTCGCGTTGGCGTTGCCGAAGAGACGGACGCCGAGCTGGTTCTCGGAGAAGAGGAAGCCCCGGAAGTCGCTCGTGAAATTCTGCATCCCGGCGCGGATGGAGATGAAGTCGAAGTTCGGGCTGATGACGGCCAAGCGCTTCTCGATGAACGCCTCCTCGACGGCGAGGCGCGAGTTGCCGCGCACGGAGTCGAAGGGGTTCAGGGAGTTGTTGGCGAGGAAGTTGAAGTTGGCGACCGTCGTCACGCGCACGGCCCAGCGCTTCGGCTCGAAGACGGTCGTGCCGCCGAAGATTTCCGCGCCCATCACGATGTTCTGGTTCGTGAAGAACTGGTCGCGCCGCCCGCCGACGGCGACCGTGCGCGGGTTGATGGTGCTGTTGCTCTGAAGATTGATGTTGAGGAACGTGTGGTTGCCGATGATGGGATAGTCGGCCTTCAAGACGTTCTGGTTGTAGGGGTCGAAGGTGCTGCCCTCGACCCACGGCGTCTCGTGCTTCGGGTTGTAGCGGTCGAAGCGCGGCCAGCCGAAGCGCCAGCGGTCGGGCAGGACGACGAACTCCTCGTCCGATTCGTCAATCGCCTCGACCGTCTCCGGCCCCGCCGAGCCGAGCGGCGTCCAGTCCGGCAGAGGGTACTTCAAAGGCTTCTTCTCTATCTTGCCCGCGGGCTTCGCCGTCGAAGCGTTGGCGGCGGGCGTCTGCGCGGGCGCGGGCGTCGCGGCGGGCGCGGGCGTCGGCGTGGCCTGCGGCGCGGGGACGGTCGGCTGTTGGAAGAAGAAGGCGTTGAGCGAGTCGAGCAGCGTGTCGTACTGCTCCACTCTCGAAGGCGGCGCGTCCGTCTCGCCCTCGCCGCCCGGCGCGAACGTGGCGGCGAGCGTCGGGGCGAGGGGCGCGTGGAGAAGCAGCGTGGCGGCGGAGATTGCTATCCAACTCCGGCAGCGTTGCGGAAAGCGTTTGTGCGGGCGTCTCATCTTCTGCACCTGTTAAAGATTTCGACTCAAATAAGAATGACGAACGAGTTTTCATCCGACCGATGTACTGAAGCGCGGCGGTCGAGGTGTGCGCTTCCGCTCCGCGTGAGGAAGATTTGAACTGACTTGCTTGCCGAGCAGGCGCGCGGAGACCGCCTGCTGGGACGATAGCCGGGGCTCTCAAAGATAAAACAGCGAGGGTGAAAAATCTCTTGTGACTGTGCATGCGAAAGCGGCTACAACATAGGTTACAAGTCGAAACGAGTCAAGCCTTTTTTGCTTTGCGCGCACGCATGAACGTGACTCGTCGGACGCGCCGAAGGCGAGACTCTCATCAACTTTCAAAGGCCCCGCGCGTGCGGCTTCAGCCGAAAGATTCGGTGGCGCTGGCGTGCTCGAAGGCGTGCTCGCGGCGGCCCGCGCGGACGCGCCGGAGCGGCCAGATGTCGGTCTTGATGCTCTCGGCGTAGTGCAGGAGCGGCTCGCCCTCCGGCGTCGGCAGTCCGAGCGCTTCGAGCACGTCCGTGTCGAAGGCCGAGACCTCCGCGCGCCTGAGCGGCCACGGCTGGTGGTGGATGCGGCAGCGGAAAAGCTCTTCGCGCCGCGCCGAGTAGAGGCAGTAACGCTCCGTGAGGAAGAAGGCGAGCGAGCCCGGCTCCGCCTGCTCAAGCGGCTCGCCGAAACTCCACCCGGCGCGGAACGCGGCGGGCGGCGCGTCCCGGTGCGTGCGCTCCGAACCGTAGTTGATTATCTGCCCTCGCTGTTCGAGGCTCATCCGCGCGTTGAAGTAGGGGAGGTGAAAAAAACGTCGCCCGCCCCAGACGGCTAAGGCGCTGTTGGCGTCCATTGACATGAACCAGACGCCGGGCACGCCTTGGTAGTGGACATAGGTGCGGACGTTCAATTCGTGGAGCGCGCTCAGGCCCGGCGCGGGCGGCAGCACGTAAGGCCGGATGCCCCACATCGTGAAGGGCACGACGCCGACCCACGCGCGCCCCTCGAAGGTGTCAATCTGGAGCGAGGCCGGGACGAGCGGGCGCAGCAGCTCCGGGCGCACCGGCCAGTGCATGAAGAGGAGCTTGCCCCACCACTGCCGCATCAAAGGCAGCCCGCGCGGTCGCTCCCGGATTGAGAGGCGGTCAACGTTCATCGGCTTCAAATGGTCTTTGACGGCAAGCTCAGCGCACAGGCAGTTCGCGGACACGGCTCCCGCCGGAGCACGCCGCGTCCATGACGATAGTAATGTTGGTCTTGGACTCTCTCCGCAAGTCAGCCTTGTACCACAACTCGCAGCCCGTGCGCGGCCACGACAGCTTCAGGATGTACTGTCCGGGCCGGATGCCCTTCAGCTCGAAGCCGCCGTGCTTGTTGGGCCTGCCGGAGACGACGCGCCGCCGACGGTCGCGCGTGAAGAGCTCGACGGGGAAGGTGTGCTTGTCGGGCGGCGTGTCGTTGGTGAAGTAGATCATGCCGGAGAGCGTGCGACGCGCGCGGTTTTTGACGGGCGCGGCGGTGGCGGCGTCCGTCGTCGTCAAAAGGAGGAGGGCGCAGAGAAGGAGTTTTTTCATACTCGAACTGTCGTCTTTATTCGCCGCGAGCGGCGAGCCGAAAATCTTTACCGTCGTTAAGTTTGACTTCTCGTCGGGCGGCATCAAATAATGCCTCGCCCTTAAGCGCGTGTCAGAACCGCCTGCGGTAGCGGGCGGGTCAATCATTCGCCGACACGCGATTGCCGTCTTGGGCGAGTCTTAACATCACCAACACCCGCCCGCTACCGCAGGCGGTTCTGACACAGTTTCTATTATCATCCGGCGCGGGGAACCGTCACGAACAAAATGAAATTTCTTTGCGCCCTCTCGCTCCTCGTCGGCCTTCAGCTATGCGCGCCGCAGGCGCAGATGCAGCAGAAGGAAGGCCCCAAGGCGAGCGCTGCGCCGCCCGCGTCGAAGGTTGCGGCGGCCCGCCGCACCGTCATCTGCATAGACCCCGGCCACCCCTCGGAAGTCGCCAGTGGCCGAGGGATGCAGAACGGGACGAACGAGACGCGCGTCGCGTGGGAGGTCGCGCTCAGGCTCAAGAGCATCCTCGAAACCGAAGGCTACGAAGTCGTCCTCACGAAGTCGGCTGAAGACGAGTTGGTTAAGAACCGCGACCGCGCCCTCGTCGCCAACCGCGCCCGCGCCGCCTTGATGGTGCGCCTCCACTGCGACGCGAGCATCGAGAGCGGCTTCGCCGTCTACTACCCAGACCGGCGCGGGCAGACGAAGGACGGCACGAGCGGCCCCTCGCCCTCAGTCATCGAAGAGAGCCGCCGCGCCGCCGAGGCCGTCCGCGCCGGGATGGCCGAGGGGCTCGCCGGAGTGCTCAAAGACAACGGCGTCCGCACCGACAACCAGACCAAAGTCGGACGCGAGCAGGGCGGCGCGCTGACCGGCTCGATCTTCTCGGAAGTGCCGGTCGTGACCGTCGAAATGGTTGTTTTGAGCGACCGTGATGATGCAGAATTCATCAAGGCCGAAGAAGGGCAGCAGAAGATGGCGGCTTCGATTGCCGACGGCATCAAACGCTTCGTTGCCCCCGTGCGCGCCGCGTCGCCTCGCAAGGAAGAATAGTGTCTCCTCGTCCAACTGAAACAGGAGCGATTCCCCCATGCCGAAACTGAGACTCAAGCGACTCCTCCCGGCACTCGCCGTGCTCGCCTTGTTCGCCTCCGCACACGCCCCCGTGTCGGCGCAGCAGGACGCGCAGCAGGCAGCCTGGGAGCGGATGTCGCAGTTCGACTACTCGAAGCAGCTCGCCACGCGCGAGCAGTTGAAGGACTTGACGCTCGACGATTTGGGCCGCCTCCGTGGCATCGTCTTCGGTCGCCACGGGCGCGTCTTCAAAGACCGCGACATCAAGAGCTACCTCGAAGAGCAGACGTGGTTCAAGCCGAACCCGAACTTCCAGAACTCGATGCTCAACGAGACGGAGCGCGCCAACCTCGACCTCATCCGCGAGCTTGAAGCGAAGCTCCACGAGACCGTCCAGCCCGGCGACCTGCGCTGGTGGCAGACGCGCGCCTTCACCGAAGAGCAGCTCGGCGACCACACCGCCGCCGAGTGGCGCATCCTGCGCGCCGAGATTGAGGCCATCCACGGTCGCCGCTTCGACGACCAGCCGTGGCTTCAGCAATACTTCGACGACCGCTACTGGTACAAGGCCGACGCCGCATACGACTCGAAGCGCCTGAGCGCCGTCGAGCGGCGCAACCTCACGGCCATTGACGCCGCGCAGCGCAAGCAACGCAAGGTCGCGCTCTCGCCCGGCGACATGGAGCACTTCCAGAACGTCGAGATTACCGAAAAGATGCTCGACGGCCTGAGCCTCTACGAGCTGCGCCTGCTCCGCAACGAGGTCTACGCGCGGCGCGGGCGGCAGTTCCGCACCGAATGGCTCTCGCAGTATTTCTGGAGCCAGCCGTGGTACACCTCGAACGACTCGGAGGGCGAGCCCGAACTCGCGGCGGTCGAGAAGAGGAACATCGAGACCATCGTCGCCTTCGAGAAGAAGCTCAAGGACGGGCTGAGCGCCAGGCCGCTCCCGAAGGGCCTGCTCGAAGGCATGTTCCTCGAAGACGCACGCAAGCTCCGGCAGGAGATTTACGCGCGCCACGGCAAGGTCTTCAAGGACAAGTGGCTCCAGAAATACTTCGCCAGCTTCGACTGGTACAAGGCAAACCCGAAGTACACCGACAACGTCCTGAGCGCCGTCGAGCGCCAGAACATCGCCTCCATCGCCGCCTACGAGAAGAAGGCGACCAGCGTCCTCGACGCCGTCGAGGGTTGATAAGGCCAAACTCGTCCCGCGTGCCGGGACACACAAAGAAACGATGAAGTCAGAACGCTGAACGCAGAACTATAAAGGCAAAAAGCGAAGGCAGTTTGTTTTCAGTTCATCGTTCATCGTTCATCGTTCAGAGTTAGCTTTTATGAATTGTCCACAGTGCCAGCGGCCTCTGCGAGAGGGCACACAGTTTTGCACGAACTGCGGGACGCGCACGGCGCACGGCGGGCGCGAGTCGCTGTCGGATTCCGTCCCGACCGTCGAGCGCGCCGGGGCGGACGGGGCCTCTGGTTCGTCGTGGTCGGCTGAGACCGTAGCCGGGGGCGACCCGCTCGTGGGGCGCGTGCTCGACGGCAAGTACAAGCTCCTGAGCCGACTCGGCGAGGGCGGGATGGGCGCGGTCTACCGGGCCTCGCGCGTCCACATCGGCGACGAGGTGGCTGTCAAAGTCCTGCACTCGAAGCTCGTCACGGACGAGACGCTCATCGAGCGTTTCCGCCGCGAAGCCCGCGCCGCCGCGCAGCTCCACCACCCGAACGTCGTCACCATCCACGACTACGGCGAGGCGCGCGGCCCCGAAGGCTTCGCCTACATCGTGATGGAATTAGTGCCCGGCGTCTCTCTCAGGAGACTCTTACAGAACGAAGGCCAGCTCGACACGGCGCGCGCTGTCGCGTTGATGCGCGACATCTGCGCGGGCGTGGGCGCGGCGCACCGGCGCGACATCGTCCACCGCGACATCAAGCCCGACAACATCATCGTCCTCCCGGCGGACGAAGAGCACGAGCGCGAGCGCATCAAGGTCGTGGACTTCGGCATCGCCAAGCTGCGCGACCTCGCCTCCGACAACGTCCTGACGCAGACCGGCGTGATGGTCGGCACGCCGTTCTACATGTCGCCCGAACAATGCCGGGGCGAAGACCTCGACGCGCGCGCCGACGTTTATAGCCTCGGCGCGCTCCTTCACGAGATGCTCGCGGGCTCGCCGCCCTTCACCGCGCCGAGCATTTCGGGCGTCCTCGCCAAGCACCTCACGGAAGCGCCGCCGCCGCTCCCGCAGGGCTCGGACATCCCGCCCGCGCTCCAGACCGCCGTCTCGCGCGCGCTCTCGAAAGACCCCGAAGGCCGCCAACGCGACGCGGCGGATTTCGCGCGTGAGGTTCAAGCCGCCGCCGTCGGCGCGCGCAACACCGGCGAGGTGCGGACGACCGGCGAAGTGCGCAACACCGGCGACGTGGGGCCGGCGACGCCGACCTCGCCCGTCTTCCCGGCAGTCCCGCACCCGGCGCCGGTCACGCCCATCCCCGTGCAGCCCGTCCACACGCCCGTCCCTACGCCCGCGCAGCAGACGCATCCGCAGCCAACAGGGCCGCAACAGACTTTCCCGCAGCACGTCACGCAGCAGCCGCAACACGCCTACGCCCCGCCGCCGCGCAAGTCGCGCGCGCCGCTCGTCCTCGGCCTCATCGTCCTTCTGGTCATCGGCGCGGGAGTCGTCGCCGTCGTGGGGCTCATCTGGCTCGGCAGTCAGAACACGAACGAGCAGGGCAACGTCAACACCAACAACCGCCGCCAGCCGACACCGAGGCCCGCGAACAATAACGGCGGGAATAGCAACGGCGGGCAGTCGGCCTCGACGCCGATGGAGCGCGCCGAGCAGAAGATTCTGAGCGGCGCGGCCCTGACGGCGAACGACCTCGACTCGCTCTCGCCCACGGAGCTGCGCATCCTCCGCAACGTCGTCTACGCGCGCTACGGTCGCACCTTCCAGACCTCCGAGCTGCAAAACTATTTCACCGGGCGTCCGTGGTACAAACCGCGCTCGGACTTCAACGAGAAGATGCTCACGGCGGGCGACATCGCCAACGCCGACCTCATCAAGTCTTACGAGAACATCGGCAGCGCCGCGCCCGCCGCCGACGCCGCGACGGTGCAGAAGGAGGTGGCCTCGATGCTCGACGGCTGGGTCGCCTCGACGACCGAGCGCGACCTCTTCGCGCACATGACGTTCTACGCCGACGTGCTCGACACCTACTACCTCAAGCGGAACATCCCCGTCCAGCAGGTGCACAACGACCGCGCCCGCGCCTTCACCCGCTACGGCGAGATGGACGTGACGCTCAGCAACGTCCAGCTCAAGGCCGAAGCGACGGGCACGCGCGCCACCGTCGTCTTCGACAAGACTTGGGACTTCGAGGCCGACGACAAGCACTCCACCGGCTCCGTCCGCCAGCAGCTCGACCTCGCCAAATTCGGCGACCGCTGGCTCATCGTCGGCGAGAAGGACTTGAAAGTTCACTATCAGAACAGCGAAGAATATTAAGTCGCTCACGCAGAGCAACAATATTGCGACATCCCCGAAGGGGATAAAGGCAATAGCCGGGGGCAGAGCGAATGAGCGTCAACGATTGAGCGTCGCCCCCGGAATATGCAAAGAATGTTACCGACCCTGAAAGGGTCGAAGTCGTGTCGAGGTGCGACCCTTTCAGGGTCGGAATCACTAACTTGCCATACCGGGGGCGGCGCAGTCTTTCGTCTGCTTGCCCCCGGCTATTGTCTTAAGCCCTTTCAGGGCTCAAAACGGCTGACTTCTTTTTTGAATGAGACTTGTTATTACAGAAAAACCTTCGATGGGGCGCGACGTGGCGGCGGCGCTCGGCGCGGCGCGGCGGGGCGAGGGCTTCATCGAGGGGCCGCAGGACATCGTGACGTGGTGCATCGGGCATCTCGTGGAACTCGAAGACCCGGAAGCCTACGACCCGAAGTTGGAACGCTGGCGGCTCGAAGACCTGCCCATCCTTCCCGACAAGTTCAAGTATCACGCCTCCGAGCGAACGCACGACCAGTTCAAGGTCATCAAGGCTTTGCTCGCGCGCGAGGACGTGGACGTGGTCGTCAACGCGGCGGACGCGGGCCGCGAGGGCGAGCTTATCTTCGACCTCGTTTACACGCTGGCGAAGTGCCGCAAGCCGGTCGAGCGCCTCTGGATTTCTTCGCTGACGAAGGACGCCATCCTCGAAGGCTTCCGCAATCTGAAACCGGCGGGCGAGTACGCGGGGCTCCGTGATTCGGCGCACGCGCGGCAGCGGGCCGACTGGCTCGTCGGCATCAACGCGACGCGCGCACAGACCCTCCGCGCACGCCGCGCGGGCCATCAGGGGGTCTACTCTCTGGGGCGCGTGCAGACGCCGACGCTCGCCCTCATCGTCGGGCGCGACCTCGAAATCTCAAACTTCGTCCCGACCGATTATTTTGAAGTCGTCGCCGACTTCCGCGCGCCCGCCGGGACGTACCGCGGCCTCTGGTTCAACAAAGACGGGAGCCGCTTCGACAAGAGGGAAGCCGCCGAAGAGATTGCCCGCAAGGTCGAGGGCAAGCAGGCGACGGTCACGAAGGTCGAGAAGAAGGCGGTCAAGGAGCGCGCGCCTTTGCTCTACGACCTCACGACCTTGCAGCGCGCCGCCAACGTCCGCTACGCCTTCACCGCCACGCGGACTTTGGAACTCGCGCAGTCGCTCTACGAAAAGAAGTTCATCACCTACCCCCGAACCTCCTCGCGCCACCTCTCAACGAGTGTCAATCAGGAGTTGAAGGAACACGTCGAGGCCGCGTCGGTCGGCCCTTACGTCGTCTTCATCGAAAAGATTTTGGAGAAGGGCACGCCGAAGCTCACGAGCAGGCACGTTGATGATAAGAAGGTGACGGATCACCACGCCGTCATCCCGACGAAGCAGAAGGTGAACCCCTCGGCGCTCGAACCCGACGAGAAGAGAATCTACGACCTCATCGCCCGCCGCTTCCTCGCCGCCTTCTACCCGGACGCCGAATTGGAGCGCACGCACATCGTCACCGAGTCGGAGGGCGAGACCTTCGTCACGCGCGGGACGGTCGTCCTCAAGGCCGGTTGGCGAGAGGTTGACCCGCCCGCGAGAGACGCGAAGAAGTCTTCCGATGACGAAGACGAAGAGGGCGCGGAGCTTCCGCCCGTGAAGGCGAAAGACCCGGCGGAGGTCTTGAAGGCCGAGGCGCTCGCCAAGCAGACGAAGCCGCCGCCGAGATTTTCGGAGTCCAGTCTTTTGGGCGCGATGGAGACGGCGGGCCGCAAGGTCGAGGACGAAGAGCTGCGTCTGGCGATGAAGGACTCCGGCCTCGGAACCCCTGCGACGCGCGCCAACATCATCGAGACGCTTCTGAAGCGCGAGTACGTGACGCGCGAGAAGAAGACGCTCGTCGCCACGCCGAAGGGCGTCGCGCTCATCAAGATGCTGCCCTCGCCGCTCCTGAAGTCGGCGGAGTTGACCGGGATGTGGGAGCGCAAGCTCTCGCAGATGACGCGCCGCGAGTACCTGCTCGAAAACTTCATGGGCGAAGTTAAAGAGATGATTACGGGCCTCGTCTCCGAGATTGCGGGCTCGGAGGTCGAGCGCGGCCCCGGCGCGGGCGCAAGCACGACGCCTCGGCCTGAAGGCGCGCTCGACTGCCCGAAGTGCAAAGTCGAAAGCCGCGCGGGCTTCCTCCTGGAGCGCACGGGCGGTTCGGGAAAATTCCTCGCCTGTTCTCTCGGTCGTGAGGCGTGCGGGTTTTTAAGCGACGTGCCGAAGAACGCGAAGCAGCGGAAGGCCATGTCGGAAACGCGCTGCCCCGCGTGTGAGGGCGCGATGCGCCTGCGGCTGCCGAAGGAGAAGGGCAAGAACGCCTTCCTCTCGTGCGTCCGGTTCCCCGAATGTCGAGGCGCGCGTTGGTTCGACGAGAAAGGCGCGCTCGAAGAGCCGAGGCCCGCGCCCGTCACCGGCCCGCCGTGCGCGCAGTGCGGGACGCCGACGCTCAAGCGCGGCCCCGCCACCTCCGGCAGTTACTTCTGGTCTTGCCCCCGCTGGCGCAGCGACGGCACGGGCTGCAACTCGAAGCCCGTCTGGATTAACGAGGCGCAGGCTTAGAGCAGATGTCAGGCACAGTACTGCGAGCAGCGATAGCTTTAACAGTACCGCGAGCGGTAGCGAGCGGGTTGAGCATCGTCAAGGTCAACCCGCTCGCTACCGCTCGCGGTACTGTTTACGGCCCCGTGCAACGAGCGCCATGATTGATGGAGCAGTTCGTCTATGCGCCGCCAGTCGTCTTCGTTGACGCCGCCCTGCTCGGCCTTGGTGTCGCGTATCTCCATCGCCTCGGCGCGGAGGCGCGCGTGCTCCGAGAGACGTTCGGCGGGGACGCGGTAGATTTCGGCGGCGAGGTCGGCGAGCGCGCGTTCGAGGTCGCCGGGCGCGTGACGCTTGCGCTCGCGGTGGACGATCCACCATTCGAGTTCGAGCCGCGCGGCGCGCTCCACGTCGAACTCCACGTCACCTACTTTCCGAATCGCTTCGTAAAACTTGACGAGGTTCGGCAGGGCCTTCTCGTAATCGCTGCGCCCGCGCCCGTCCTTGAAGACGAAGGCCGCCTTCGCCGCCTGATAGGCGACGACGTTCGAGCGCACGAGCGGCAGGCGGTACTGCGTGCGCAACAATTCGCCGAGCTGGACGAAGAGCCGGGCACGCTCGCGGCTGTAGTACGAGCGCCACATCGCCGTCTCAAGCCGCGCCACCTCGTCGGCGTCAAACTCGCGCAGGCTCGTCCGGCGCGGCGCGTAGAGGTCGTAGGCGACCCACGCGAGCAGCAACGCGAGAAGCACGCCCACAACTTTCAGTACGCGACGCGCGCGTCCCTTCTTGCGCCGCGCGGGGAGAGTTTCAGCAGTCGTCGTCACCATGCGCAAACTTCCTTCCTTCAGTCCGTCTCTTCCTGCTTCGACATGATGCGCCACAGCTCGAAGGCTTCCTCGTCGAAGCCCTTGAGACGCGCTTCGAGCGGCTCAGTCGTGAAGCCGCGCGCGGCGTCCGCGAGCAGCTCTTCGACTTCGGGGTCGCGGCGCACGTCCGAGGAGATGACGCAATCCTTTCCGGTCGAGAGCGGTTCGAGCCGCGCGGCGATGTTGACGTTCGAGCCGAAGTAGTCGAGCCGCCCGTTCAACGTCACGGCGATGCACGGGCCGCTGTGGATGCCCGCCTTCAGAGACATCGAACGCACGCGAGCGGGCGGCGAGGCGAGCCGCGCTTGCGCGCTCAGGACGGCTCGGAGCGCGGGCGCGGAGCGAGGGAAGACGGCCATCACGGCGTCGCCGAGCGTCTTGACGATGGAGCCGCCCTCTTTTGAAATCTCTTCGCGCAGCACGTCGAAGTGGTTCATCACCGCGCCGAAGGCGACGGCGTCGCCGATCTCTCGGTAGAGGCGCGTCGAGTCGCGGAGGTCTGTGAAGAGGATGGTCATCTGCCCGACGCTAATCTGGTCGCCGGGGCGCAGGGCTTCGGAGGCGAAGAGGTCGCGGAAGAGTTGCAGCGCCGTGACCTCGGCGGCGGTCGCCGCCTGATCGTTCCACGCCGTGCGTTCGAGGATGAAGAGCTGGCCTTCCTGGGTCGCGTTCTCGAAGGCCAGCTCCGGCGTCGTCGAGAGTCGAACCTCACCGCCCGGCCAAGGCTCTCCGTCGGCGCGGAAGTTGGCCGAGTCTTCGCCGCGCGGCGCGACGAGGATGAAGACGCCGCCCTGCGCGCCGTGCGTGCGGACGCGGTAGCGTCCCTCTTCGAGCCGCGTCGAGAGCACGCGCCGCTCACCCGGTGCGACGAGCTGCTGCGCGACGATGTGCGGTGTGACCTGCGGGCCGCCGACGCAGAACTCGCGCTCGGCGACCCGGCGGAGCGAGGCGTTCGGGCGGAAGACGACCTCGACCGAGCGGTCGAAGTTGACCACGAAATCTATGTTGCAGCTCCCGCAGTGCTGACCGGCGCTAATCTCCGCGAGCGTCGGAACGGAGCGCGAAGCGCCGCGACAGAGCGGGCACAGGAGTTCCCAACGCAAGTCGAGCAGCCCCGCGCGCGTGGCGAGCAGACAGAGGTGCAGCACTTCGCGGCGCGGCGCGCGCCAGCAGTCGGCGAGCGCGTAAGGCCGCAGGCGCGTCAGCGTCAGCTCGTCGCCGCGCTCGATGGTCTCGACGAGCCGCGAGACGAGTCCTTCGTCCGCGCCCGTCTCCAAAAGTTTTCGTTCGAGCGAGGCGAGCAACGCGCGCTCGCCCATGCCGAGATGCGCGGAAGTGATGAGCCCGTCGGCGAGAGCGTCTCTGCCCGCCTGCTCGTCGTAGCGGCGGAACGTGTCGGCGAAGCGGCGCGCGGAGATGCGGCCTATCTGCAAAGGAATCGCCGCCCGCCCCAGAGCCCCGCGCGGCGTCGCCCAGACCTCGTAGACGAGGAGCGTGCCTCCGCCCTCGCGCTCGTTCAACTGCGCCACGACGCGCATCTCGGCGACGGGGCCGCCACGGTATCTGCGCACGACGCCGAAGCGGTGCGGGCGCACCCACTCGAAGGGCTCCTCCTCCCACTCGACGTTGAGGCCGAGCTTCGAGAGGCGGAGCCTGCGCGCCTTCGGCCTCTTCGTCTCGCCGTTGCCGTCCGCGAAGGCGACCGACTTGAGCGCGGGCACACCCGCGTCGCGGTTGAAGCGGTTCGTGTCGGCGACGGCGGGCCAGAGCGCGGCGGGGCTCGCGTTCAGCTCGTACTCCCAGCGGTAATGAAATTCTTTCTGTGCCAAGTCTTTCGCGGCGAGTTTCGGAACGCCGTGCGAGGCGGCGACGAAGAAGAAGTAAAGCTTTCTGGTCGAACGGAACCGACGAGGATAAACGGCTCCGGGCTCGACCGTTGAAGCGGGCGCGGCATCTTGTTTCAAACCCGTCTGCCGAGTCAACATCAATACCGCGCCGCTTGTAACTACGACGCGACACGCGCCAACGGTTTTCTCGACCGCAAATACACAAAATAGTTGGTGACAGCGTGCCGGTTGTTTGTTAAGTTGCGGGCGTTGTAACTATCAAGTGGATACAAGGAGAAAAGGTGATGGCGACAAAGAAAGCGGCGAAGAAGTCGGGCAGGGGAAAGAAGAAGTCGGCGGCGAAGAAGTCGTCTTCTAAATCCGGCGGCGGCAAGAAGGGCGCGGCGAAGAAGAGCGCTTCGAAGAAGAGCGGCGGGAAGAAGTCTGCCGCCAAGAAGTCCGCGTCCAAAGCGGGCGGCGGCAAGAAGTCGGCGGCCAAGAAGTCGGCGGGCGGCAAAGGCACTGCGAAGAAGACCGGCATCAAGAAGAGCGGCAGCAAGAAGGCCGGCGCGAAGAAGTCTTCGGGCAAGAAGTCCGGCGGTAAAAAGGCTGGCGGTAAGAAGAGCCCGGCCAAAGCCCTCACTATGGTGAAGGAGGCCGCGAAGGACGCGCTCCTCGGCGCGGCGACCGGCGCGCTCATCGGCGCGCTCAAAGGCGGAACCGAGCAGTTGGAAAACGCGACCGGGATGACCAGAGAACCCGGCGACACCGGGACCGGCAACGCAAATCAGGGAGGCTGAAGCCCGTAGGCGCGGCTCCCATCATCGTTCGCCGTCCGAGTGCGGCGGACGCTCGACATTAAAGGCGCGACCCCGAAGGGTTCGCGCGACGCGAAGGCGAATGGCAGCAGTGTCGAAGGCACGCGCGGGTCGCGCGCCGCACGACGTTTCTGCCCTTCGCCTCGACGCCTTCTCCCGAATCTTTTACTAAGACTTGCGGCGCTTGAAGTAGAGCGCGGTGGGCGTGCCGCCGGGGCCGCCCTGCCGGACTTCGAGCGGGCCTTCGCCGACCATCTCCCAGCCCTCCTCGCCGAGCTTCGAGACGGCCTTCGCCAACGCGCTCTCCTGCACGCTCGCCTCGACGTTCTCCACCTGCACGTTGCCCCTTCGGAAGTAGCTGATCCAATACTGCCCCCCGCGGATCGAGCCCACGTACTGCGCCTTCGTGACGGCGCAGTATTCCCATCGCAGTTCATCACGGTCGTCGTCGCGCCCGCGCTCCTGCGCCTCGACGGTCAAGGGCGCGAGCGACGCGCCCGGCCACGAGGATGAAGAGCGGCCCGCGCAGACCGCGACGAGCAGCAGGACGAACAGCAGCAAGTAGTGTTTCGGTTTCATCTCTCTCGACCTCACTTTCAAAGTAGGCAGGAAGGCACGACGTAAGTACACGCGCGCCGGGACGCTCGGTGCCGGAAACTATACCACCGCCTGTTTCTGTGAAATCAAGAAAGGAGTGACGCGCGCGGGCGTGAGGCGAGGGACGAGACCTTCCGTCAACTTTCGTAGGAAGTGTGAGAAGCCTTATTCGAGCGAGGTCGTCTTGCCGCCGGCGAGGAGCATCCCCATCAGCTTGCTCAGTCGCTCGAAGTCAATCGGCTTGGTCAGGTAGCCGTTGAAGCCCGCGTCGAAGGCCGCCTGCCGGAAGCCCTCCGTATCGAAGGCCGTGAGCGCGATGACGGGCACGCTCTGCAACTCGGACTCCTCGCGGATGCGGCGCGTCGCCGCGAGCCCGTCCTGCTGCGGCATGGCGATGTCCATGAGGATGAGGTCGGGCCGCGCGAGCTTGGCGATGGTCAATGCGTCCTCGCCGTTGTTGGCCGTCACCACCCGGTAGCCGTTGTCCTGAAGCCACAGGCTGATAAGGATGATGTTGTCGTTTATGTCGTCAACGACGAGGATGGTGTTGCCCGCCTCTTTGAGTTCAAACGGCTCCGTCAGCTCTGTCGTCATGGCGCTCATTATCACCCCACACCCCCCGAAGCTCAAACACTGAAGAAACGACTTTCGAAAAGAAAGGCCCGGCTGCGCTCTCCCCTTCGCAGCCGAGCCCCTCTGCACAGCCGACGACGCGCGAGGCACCGACGACTGAACTTTAACCGAGACGTGGATAAGTAAATCAATCGGCGTGCCATCGGTCGGCGGCGGGGGCGCGTGAAAATGCGCCTCATTTGAAGGCGATTTTGCCCCCCTCCGTGACGCGCGCCGCGCGAAGACTCCGAGGGGGTGACGAAATGGTTGGGCGGAGTGAACGATATCGGTCGTGAAAGCAGGGGCTAGAGACTTGAGGCCGGAGGCTTGTTAAAACATTCCGTCTTTAACAAGCCTCCGGCCTTAAGTCTCTAGCCCCTGCTTTTAATACTAGAGGATGTAAGTCCAGCTCTCCTGACCGTTGACCATGACGACGATGCGCACCCCGGCGGCTTTCAAGGCGGAGCGCGCGCGACCGCTGAGCAGTTGGTTGCCCGCCGAGCGCGTGAGCGTCGCGCCGGAGAGCGAGAGCGTCGCCGTCTGCGAGTCGCCGCTCAAGGCGGCGTGAACCCTGTGGCCCGCCGCGCCGAGGCTGCGCGTCACGTCGGCGATGGCCGCGTCGCGCCCCTGCGCGGAAACCTTCGGCGCGGAAGGCATTGCGGCGTTCGACTCCGCCGGAGACTTCGGCGGCGCGGGCTCCGTCAACGGGGGAGGCGTCGCCGAGCCCGAAGCCGTGACGACCGACGAGGCGAACGGCGAGGGCTGCGCCGTCTGCGTCGAGGCGTTCGCGGAACCGGCGGCCACCTGCGCGGTCTGCCGCGTCTGCCCGGCAAAACTGTTCATCAGAGGGGCGGACGGCGATGAAGTCGCGCTCGGCTGCGGGCCTTCGGAAGCCTTCGGCGCGACCTGCGTCGTCGCCTGCGTCGAGCCCGCGCCCGGCTTCGCCGCGTCCGTCTTGAAAGCCAACTGCGAGGCGGCCTCTTTCATCCCGCGCCCCTGACGCGCGACGTAAAATTCATAGCCGAGCCCGGCCAGCATCCAGACGCACGTAAAAGTGGCGACGCCCGCCAGCGCCCAGACCGTCGAGACGTGCAGCCGCCCGACCACCGGAACGTCATAATAGACGCGAAATGCGCGCCCGTGCGCGCCCCTCGCCCCTTGCGTGTGCCTGTGCCTCGACTTGAAACTCCCCGCCGAAATCAGTGCGAGCGTCAGGATAATCCCCAAGGGGCCGCCGACCGCGCCGAGCAGAAACGCAAGGGGAAAACTCCACCCACGTTCCCACAGCATCCAACCGGTGATGAATCCGGGGATGACCGCCCAGAAGATGATGACGAGCAGGATTAACAGCATATTCTTCAACATCCGTCGCCGGACGAGCCGCCGGAATGTGCCCGGCAGACACCTTTTACCACATATTTTAGAGACGAGCCCGCATTGTTTCGCCCCCGAAGGAGGTCTTCGACTCCTTCGAGCCCGGCGGCACAGGCGGGCCGTCCTCTCTCGGCCCTCACGACGGTCGTCGCGCGCCAGCCAGCCCGCGCCGCCGTTTTTTTGAGGTTAAGTCCAGTCCGCGCCCGCTTTTACCTTCCGCGCGCGTCGGCCCGCCGCCGGAATTTTACAAGTCGAAGACCGCGCCCGAAGGCTCTCCGTCAACTCTCTCCTTGCCTTTGGAGGGAAGGTGGAGTACAACGGGTAATCGGGGCTCCGCATCTAAACTCACCCGTATTAATACGTTAGTTACGGGCGAGGGGCGGAGTAGGGAACCGGGGGCAGGCGGCTTTGACCGTTTTCTGAGCGGGAAACAAATGGATTTATGGCCGCGTATGAATTCCTTTCAATAACACGCATTTCTGCGGCTGGAGGGTGAGCTTGGACGAGAAGATGAAGAATCAGGGGTTGGGACTGATGGAGTCTGACGGCGAAAAGTTCTCTGCGTTCAAGGGGTTCAACGAGAATTTGACGGACGAGGCGATCTCGACGCGCGACATTGACGACGTGTTGCAGAAACTCGAAGCGTCGAACATCGCCGGGGCCGATTCCGACGAAGATTTAATCTCGGAGGTCGCCGCCCTCGCCGCCGCCGACGAGGAAGAAGGCGCTCTGGACGAAGTTGACGACCTCGACCTCTCCGCCGGGGAGGACGAGAAGTCCGCCGACCCCGTGCGCGTCTACCTGCGCCAGATGGGAACCGTGCCGCTGCTCACGCGCGAGCAGGAGGTCTCCATCGCGCAGCGCATCGAGCGCGGCCAGATTAAGACCCACAAGGCCATCTCGCGCTCGCCCATCGCCGTCGCCGAGTTGTGCCGCATCGGCGCCTCGCTCGCCGAGAGCAAGCTCAACATCCGCGACATCGTGAACTTCTCCGACCAGGCCGAAGTCTCCGAGACCGAGGACAAGGCGGACGAGTACCTACAGTGGACGCTCGAAGGCATTTATAACATCCAGAAGCACTTCCGCGAGGGTCTCCGCGAGTGGGAGAAGCTCGCCGCCGAGCAGAAGCTTTTGCGCGGCAAGAAGTCGAAAAAGCTTCTGCGACTCAGGCGCAAGGTCGCCCGCACGCGCCTCGAAATCGCGCGCGAGATTAAGGGCCTGAACCTCAAGGAGACCGCCCGCCTGCGCCTCATTGATGCCATCAGCGTGGCCTTCAAAGAGGTGCGCGTCGCCGAGCGCGAAATCAACAAGCTGACCGAGAAGCTTGAGAACAAGCGCATCAAGCCGGAGGCCGAGAAGGATTACAAGCGGCAACTGAGCGCCGCCCGCCGCCGCCTCAAGAAGGTGGAGGAGGATCACCACGTCTCGCCCGTCGAAATCAAACGCTCGCACTCGTCCATCGTCAAAGGCGAGTCCGAGACGCTCGAAGCGAAGCGCGAGCTGACCGAAGCCAACCTCCGCCTCGTCGTCTCCATCGCCAAGAAGTACACGAACCGCGGCTTGCAGTTCCTCGACTTGATTCAGGAGGGCAACATCGGGCTGATGAAGGCCGTGGACAAGTTTGAGTGGCGGCGCGGCTACAAGTTCAGCACTTACGCGACGTGGTGGATTCGTCAGGCCGTGACGCGCGCCATCGCCGATCAGGCGAGGACGATTCGTATCCCCGTCCACATGATTGAGACGATTAATAAGCTCGTCCGCACGTCGCGCGCGCTCGTGCAGGAGTTGGGCCGCGAGCCGACGACCGAGGAGATTGCCTTGAAGGTCGAGATGCCGGTGGCGAAGGTGCGCAGCGTCTTCAAACTGGCGCAGCAGCCCATCTCGCTCGAAACGCCCATCGGCGAAGAAGAGGACTCGCACCTCGGAGACTTCATCGAGGACAAGTCGAAAGTCAGCCCGGCGGATTCGGTCGTGGCGACGAACCTGCGGCAGGTCACGGACGAAGTCTTAGCGACGCTGAGCCCGCGCGAAGAGGTCGTCATCAAACTTCGCTACGGCCTCGGCCCGCAGGGCGAGGAGCACACGCTCGAAGAGGTCGGCAAGAACTTCGACGTGACCCGCGAGCGCATCCGCCAGATAGAAGCGAAGGCGCTCCGTAAGCTCCGACACCCTTCGCGCGCGCGCCTGCTCAAAGCCTTCAACGAGGGCATGCAGTAAGCGCCCGGCGTCGAGTTGATTTGAAAGATAAAAAGGCCGCGACAGTTTGGAGTTAAACTGCTGCGGCCTTTTCGTTTGGGAGGACAAAACAGTACCGCGAGCGGTAGCGAGCGGGTTGACGTTGGCGATGCTCAACCCGCCCGAAAGACCGCTCGCGGTTCTGTGCCAGAGACGCCGCCTCAAGTCGCGTCAACCCCGGCCATTTCCCATTTGCGCGAAATTGGTGGATAATCCCCGTAAATTTTAAGCAAAGGGACTTTAATTAAGTGAGCGTAGCAGAGGCGCAGAAACCGCCGCAGCAGCCGACCGACTTTGAGCTGGCACAGAAGTCGGCGGCGGGCGACACGGCGGCCTTCGAGGAAATCTATCACCGGCACTTCCGAAGAGTGTATGCTCTCTGCCTGCGCATGATGGGCAACCCGACCGAGGCCGAGGACATGACGCAGGATGTCTTCCTCCAACTCTTCAACAAGATCGGGATGTTCCGAGGCGACTCGGCCTTCACCACGTGGCTGCACCGGATGACGGTCAACCAAGTCCTGATGCACTTCCGCAAGCGCAGCACGCGCTCCGAGAAGACGACCGAGGAGGGCGAGACGCCCGTCCAGATAGTGCAGGGGACGGCGAACCCCGACAAGATGCCGGTCGTTGACCGCATCGCGCTCGAAAGGGCCTTGCAGCAGTTGCCGAACGGCTACCGCACCGTCTTCGTCCTGCACGACATCGAGGGCTACGAGCATTACGAGGTCGCCGACATGCTCGGCATCGCCGAGGGCACCTCGAAATCACAATTACACAAGGCCCGCCTGAAGCTGAGGCAATTAATTAAGCAGGAAGCGGCATCTAAATAACCTTCCGGCGAAGACCTGCGCCGGACATCCTCAACTTGAGAAACGCTAAAGGGGACGGCCCATGGACTGTGCCAAGAGTATTGAACTGCTCAGCGAATACCGCGCCAACACGCTCGACGAGACGGAGAGCGTCTTCGTTCGGACGCACCTGACGGGCTGCATTGACTGCCACGGGGTGTACGAGGAATTGGACATGATCTTCCAGGCGACCCTCATCCTGCGGGAAGCCGACGGCATCTCCTACCCGGACGAGTCCGCGCTGTGGCAGCGTCTGAACCTCAGTAAAAAAGTCTCACACTAAAGCCGGGTCCCGTTCGCCCTCGGCCCGCGCCGGTCTTCCGACCGCGCGCCGCTACTCCATTTGCAACTTCGGACGAGTCAGACGAGCGCGAGCGCACGTTTCAAAGCTGTCTCATTCTTTAAAGTATAGACTCGGACGGACGCGCTCCGGTGGGCACTTGGGCTTCAGACTCAGGCGGCCTTGCGGCGTTGCTGAGTCGCGCGCGCGGGCCGGAGGCCGAGGCGCTCGCGCAGGCCCTCGCAGGCGTTCAGCTCGCGCTCCGGGATGCAGTGCGCGCAGACCCACTTGCCGTCGAGGTCGCGCATGTGAAGCGTCTCCGAAGCCTTGCGGCAGACTTCGCATTTAAAAGTTCGGCTCATCGTTTTTTTAATCCTCCCGACTTCAAGCCACGCGCGCCCGCTGCTGTTGCTGGCGGCGCGGGTCGTACTCGTTCTTCAGATACTGCCGCCCGATAAACTTCAAGACCGCCGCGACGTGCTTGCACTCGAAGCCGGGCTCGGCGTTGCCGCGGAAGATGAAGTCCGCGCAGGTGCAGGCGAGCGTGCGCGTCTCCGGGTCGCGGAAGAGGTGGTAGCCGCGCTCACCGGCCCCCGCGCCCGGCGACTCCGTTTGGGCGATCCAGCCGTAGGGCTCGGCCTCGAAGACCTTGACGCGCTCGGCGCGGGCCGAACGCTGCTCGGCGGGCGTGAAGTCCTGAATCCGTGCGACTTGTTTTTTCTTCGCTGTCGTCTTCATAGGAAAAATGATAACACGAAACGTGCGGAATGTGAAACAATGTCCCATGCATGAAACAATATTGATGAGGGAAATCTTTTAAACGATGGGGGTGAAGCGAATTGTTATTGACGGCTGGATGAAGATGATGAGGTAGCCGCCGGGCTCATTCTCCCGGTCGCGGCCAGCCGAAAAATTCGTGAGCCCAGAGGAAGTGAGTCTCGGCGTTGAAGGCGGTCTCCGCGTCGGTCGGCATGTCGCCGACGAAGAGTGTCTCGTGCGGTTCGGCGTGGAAGCGGCGCATGAGTCTGAGGAGCATTTCGGGGCGGGGCTTGCGGCAGGGGCATTTGAGGTGCGGGGCGTGCGGGCAGATTTCGATTGAGCCAACGGGCGGCGGCACGCCGAGGGCTTCGAAGACCATCTCTTCGAGCATTCCGAGGGCGGTCTTGAAAGTCAGATAGCCGAGGCCGACGCCGCCCTGATTCGTGGCGACGCCGAAGCGCGCGCCCGCAGGCCCCCACTCAATCTCGGCGAGGCGCTCGCGGACGCCGGGCATCAGCTCCCACTCGCCGCGTCGGTTGGGGCAGGGCTTGCCGGGGACGGTCGAACGGCGGAGCGTCCCGTCGGCGTCGAAGACGTAGAGTTTGAAAGTCTGAAGGGCTGTCGTGCTACTCACACGCCGAAGTTTACAAAGAGTCTGTTTCAAAATTGTAGGGGCAGGGCTTGTCCCTGCCCGTCTTGCGTTTAATTCAACCTTGAATCTAACGTCAGACGGGCAGGGACAAGCCCTGCCCCTACAGTCTTATCGAATGTACTGAGATTCAGTCAGACGCTACGCGCGCGTGGGAGGCGTGGAGGACGTATGGCGAGTCGTCGGGCGTGAACTCGTCGCGGCGGATCGCGTAGTGCACGCAGTCGTAGCTCAGGTAGACTTCCTCGCACAGGAACTTCATGCCGAGGTGCTCCATGACGCGGCGCGAGCGGAGGTTGCCGGGGCGCGTGATGGCGGAGACGGAGGGGAGCCGCAGCTCCTCGAACGCGTAGCGGAGGCAGGCGCGCGCCGCCTCGGTCGCGAGCCCACGGCCCCAGAAGGGGCGCGCGAGCATGTAGGCAATCTCTATCCCGGCGGCGGAGATGCCAGCCGAGAAGCCGCAGTAGCCGATGAGCCGGCCCGTCTCTTTGTGGACGACGGCCCACCTGCCGAAGCCGCGCCGCCGGAAGGCGTTGATGATGCTGTCGAGGTTGGCGGCGGTCTCCTCGGCGGAGATGGGGCGGCCCTCGCCGATGTAGCGCATCACTTCCGGGTCGCGCGTGATGGAGGAGAACTCGAAGGAGTCGCCGGGCGCGAAGACGCGCAGGCGCAGGCGCGAGGTCTCAAGTTCGTCGAACGAGTGCGCCGCCCGCGCGACGCTTTCGGCTTGTCTGTAGGTGAGCGCTCCCATGATTCCCCTTGACTCAGGCGGCCAGAGTCTTCTGCTGCTCCTGCCGGTCGGCAATTACCTTGTACATGTCCGGGAGCGAGAGCAACTGGAATGCTTCGGCGATGGGGAGCGGCTTCGAGAAGAGGTAGCCCTGCCCGTAGTCGCAGTCCAGCGAACGCAGTTGTTCGAGCTGTCCCGTGGTCTCGACGCCCTCGGCGACGACGTTCATTTCGAGGCTCCGCGCGAGCGTGACGATGGTGCGGACGATCTCCTCGTTCTCGTTGTTGTCGAGCATCCGCGAGACGAACGAGCGGTCAATCTTGAGGGTGTTGATGGGGAAGCGGTGGAGGTAGCTCAAGGACGAGTAGCCCGTCCCGAAGTCGTCAATGGCAAGCTCGACGCCGAGCGCGCGCAACTGCGTGAGCATCCCGATGGCCGTGTCTATGTTCTCCATCACCATGCTCTCGGTGATTTCGAGCTTGAGGCACGAAGAGGGGAGTCCCGTCTCGCGGAGGATGGAGGCGATCTGCTCGGTCAGGTCGGGCTGCGAGAACTGCTTGCCGGAGAGGTTGACGCTCATCGTCAGCTCGCGCCCGTCGGTCAACTGCTCGCGCCAACGCTGCATCTGCTGGCAGGCCACGCGCAGGACCCACTGGCCGATGGGGATGATGAGGCCGGTCTCTTCGGCGACGGAGATGAACTCGTTGGGCGCGACGAATCCGCGCTCCGGGTGCTGCCAGCGGATGAGCGCCTCGAAGCCGCTGATCTCGCCGGAGTCGAGCGAGATGATGGGCTGGTACTGGAGGAAGAACTCCTCGCGGTCAACGGCCCGCCGGAGGTCAATTTCGAGTTGGAGGAGCTTCACCGCGCGCTCGTGCATCGCCTTGTCGAAGACGATGTGGCGCTTCTTGCCGAGCAGCTTGGCGCGGTACATGGCGGTGTCGGCGTCGCGCAGGAGGTCGTCGGCGTGGTCGTAGCCGATGGTGCTCGGCGCGATGCCGATGCTCGCGGTGGTGAAGACTTCGTGGCCGCCGATGTTGAAGGGCTGAGAGACGATCTCCTGCACGCGCTCGGCGACCTCGACGGCGTCGGCGGTCTCGACGAGGTCTTCGAGCAGGATGGTGAACTCGTCGCCGCCGAGGCGGGCGACGGTGTCGCCGGGCCGGAGACAAGTCTCAAGGCGGCGCGCGATGCCGACCAGAAGCTGGTCGCCGATCATGTGGCCGAGCGAGTCGTTGATGACCTTGAAGCGGTCGAGGTCGAGGAAGAGCGCGGCGAAGAGCCGTCCTTCGTCGCGGCGCGAGCGTTGGATCGCCATCTTGGTGTGATCCATGAAGAGCGCGCGGTTCGGCAGTCCCGTCAGGGCGTCGTGGAAGGCGTCGTGGAGGAGCTGCTCCTCGGCGCGCTTGCGGTCGGTGATGTCCTGAATCTGGAAGATGAGGTGGGGCGTGTGCCCCTGCGAGTTGTGGACGACCGAAGCGCCGAGGTGCACCCAGACCTCGCGGCCCGCCTTGTGCACGTAGCGCTGCTCGGTCTGGTAGGAGTTGATGCGGCCCTCGACGAGGTGCGTGAGGTTCTCGTGGACGTTGGCGAGGTCTTCGGCGTGCGCGATCTCCTGGAAGGTCGCGGCCAGAAGCTCGGCCTCCGTGTAGCCGATGATGTCGCAGAGCGAGTGGTTGACCTGAAGCCAGCGGCCTTCGGGCGAGACGATGGCCATCCCGATGGTCGCGTAGTCGAAGGCGCTGCGGAACTTCTCCTCGCTCGAACGCAGGGCCTCCATGTGCGTCTGCACCTGCTCGGCGTGACGCTGCGCGAGTTCGGCCTGCGAGTTCGAAGCCTCGACGTTGCGGAGGTAGGTGCAGTAAGTGAAGTAGATGACGGCGATGATCGGGCCGGTGGCGAGGAAGGCGTAGAGGCCGAAGAGGCCGACGAGCTTGGCGATGATGCCGGCGGCGGAAGCGCCCGCGAAGTAGGTCAGTGAAGTCCAGAGGAAGTTCTGCCGCCACATCTGCCAGACGGGCTGCCCGGCCTTGAGCGCGACGCCGACGGCGACGAGGCCGGAATTGAAGATGTACTGCACGAACCCCATCAGGCAGACGGCGACGATGAAGTAGGAGGTGTAGCCGTCGCGCGAGAGGTCGGGGATGGAGCCGAAGATGTAGCGCAGAACCCAGACCGTGACGAAGGTCGAGAGGATGAAGACGCCGGTGTTGAAGCCCGTCGTCATCTTCTTCATGCGGACGCGCAGGGAGGAGCAGAGCGCGTCGGCCCCGGCCATCAGAATCGCCGCCTCGCCGTCGAAGAGCAGCATCGCGAGGAGGATGAAGGTGTCGGAGACGGAAATCTGCCCCTTCACGCGGGGGATGCGGACGACGATGCGCGAGCCGAAAAAGAGCGTCAGGATGAGGAGCAGGATGAGCCGGAGACTGAGGAACTTCGGGTTGAAGTTAAAGACGCTGTAGAGCCCCGAAGCCGCCCCCAGAATAATCACCGCCCACATGTAATAGCGGGCGAATCTCTTGTAACGGGTGTTTTCCATCCAGTCCTAAAAAGGATTGCTCAGAGTTTCAGAGACGGGTTCGGTGAGAGGGAAGGGGGCACGCCGGGAGGAAAACCGGCGCAACCCGCATGGTGGCAAGCCTTATGCCGCCGCCGCGACGCCGCGAGAAGCGCGAATTTGCAGGGAAAATCGTAGGCTCGGCGAAGCCGTGAGCGCGGGCTTCGTCAATCTGATGTCACTTTGAGTGACACGAACTCGTCAACTTGACACAACTCCGACTGAGCCGTCACCTGCGCCTCTGTTAAAGAGTCAGACTGAAAACACATTCAATCGGGAGCATTTGCACGACGGCGGGAAAGTAAAAGGCAGAAAAAGAAAACAAGCGCAGGAGAGGGCTCGAACCTGTGACAAGATGATTGTTTAAGAGTTGTGAGCCAGAATGATTTTCCGGTAGCCAAATTCGATAGCCGTTTTACGACGGTGGCAGTTAGCGCAGCGAACTTCGCACTTCTCAATTTCCTCTGAAATAGTCTGCCATCTGTAACCGCGATTCACCATATCTTGAATCGCACGTTTCTTCTGACCTCTGACGTGGTCAAACTCTAAAACGAGAGGGTCGGATTCACCACAATCAACACAAGCGTGCGCTCTAAAATACTCAAGGAGCTGACTTACGACGCTGTCCCGGTGATTGAAGCGCCGACGTTTGACGCGCTCTTGATGCTCAATCCTGTGTTCTTGATACCACCTGTTTTGCATCAGTCTCTTGCAAACGCGACACTGGCTTTGCAAGCCGTCAAATCGGGCCTTATTGGCTCCGAACTCAATCACGTCCTTTGGTACTTTGCATGAGGAACAAAGCTTTGTCTTGTTCATTGGGGCAATTTAGTACCGCAGGGCTGTCAACGCAATTAAATTTAAGAGCCCGCAGCTACATCAGCAAAAAAAGAAGGGCGAGTATTGAACTCGCCCTCGTAAATTAATGAGCCGGACTGGGCTCGAACCAGTGACCCGCTGATTACTTACCACCTCGACTTTCGCCGCCCCCTCATCGGGGTTCGTGGTCTGGACTATCCCTTCACCGTGTCCCTCGCGGGATTTAGGTGGGCGCCGTCTAGTCTCTACACCTTCCCCGTTTCGTCGGGGCTTGGTTCGGGATTGCCATCGCCCGAAGGCGGAAGGGTTCCCCGATTTTGACGCCTGTTCACCCGCCCGTTTCCAGACGGGGCTCCCATAATTAAGAGTCAGCTGCTCTACCAACTGAGCTACCGGCCCGTGTGTGAAAATTAAATTACACGGTGCAAAGAGTTGATGTCAAGAAGGGTCGCCGGGGAGCGTCGGAAGTTAAAGAAAAGGGGAGGGGAGTCGGCGGCGACTCCCCTCTTTCGTACTTAGTTGCGTTGCAGGCGTTCGGGCGGAAGCTGCTTGTCCACGACGGGGCGCGCGGCGGCGTTGGCCAGCTCGGAGGCCGTGACGAAGACGGTGCGCGTGACCTTCAGCATCTTCTCGTAGTCAATCTTGTCGGCGGTGTCGGAGGGCTGGTGGTAGTCCTCGTGGACGCCGTCGAAGTAGAAGATGATGGGGATGCCCTTCTTCGCGTAGTTGAAGTGGTCGCTGCGGTAGAAGAGCTGTTCGGGGTCGTTCGGCTGGTCGTAGTGGTAGTTGAACTTGAGGCCGAGGTACGAAGAGTTGATGCTCTCGCTCAAGTTGCCGAGTTCCGTGCTCATCATCTTCGAGCCGATGACGTAAATCTCGTCCGCCGCCGTCAGCATCTTGTTGCGCGGGTTGGTGTCGCCCGGCTTCTTGCTGCGCCCGATCATGTCTATGTTGAGCTGCGTGACGATTGAGGCGAGCGGGACGGTCGGGTACTCGGCGAAGTACTGCGAGCCCCAGAGGCCCTTCTCCTCGCCCGCGTGCCAGACGAAGAGGATGGAGCGCTTGGGGCGCGGCCCCTTCGTAAAGGCTTCGGCCATCGCCAGGAGGGCGGTCGTGCCGGAGCCGTCGTCGTCCGCGCCGTTGTAGATGGAGTCGCCGTTGACGGCGCGGCCCACGCCGACGTGGTTGTAGTGCGCGCCGACGGCGACGTACTCCTTCTTGAGCTTCGAGTCCTTGCCTTCGAGGACGGCGACGACGTTCTGCGTGGTCGCCTGACTGACCTTCAGGCTCAAGGCGACGCGCAGGCGCTTCGACGCCGAGAGGTCGAAGCCCTTCAAGGTCTCGCCCTTAGTCGCGGCTTCGAGGACGCGGGAGCCTTCCGTCGGCTCGCCCGCGAAGAGCGCGGTCAGCATCTCGCGCGAAGGGATAATCATCGGGAGGCTTGCGGGCTGCTCCGTCTTCTTGTCCGCTTCGCCTTCGTTCGCGGCTTCCTCCTCGAAACGGACGACGCGGTAGCTCGGACGCGCGATCATCGCGCCGCCGAAGCGCCACGCGCGCTCGAAGTTGCGCGGGATGAGGACGAGCCCCTTCGCGCCGTGCTTGCGCGCGTAGCTGATGGGGCTCTCCCAGTCGCCGGCGGCGGCGGCCTTGATCTCTTGGAGCGTCAGGCCGGTGGGCGTCGCCGTTCCGTTGCCGGAGACGACGACTATCTTGCCTGACACGTCGAGCCCCTCGTAGGCGTTGATGTTCTTCGGCTTGAAGACCCAGCCGTGGCCGACGTAGACGAGCGGGGCCTCGGCCTCGCCGCCGTTTCCGCCGGAAGGCAGAAAGTCTTCGCCGGGCTTGAAGGTGCGTTCGCCGAGCGCGGCGCTCGTCTTCTCGCGGTCAACCGCCGTGCTGCGCAGGGCGATGGTCTGGAAGTAAGATTTCTTGTTGTCGCCCGCCGGCTTGAGCTTCAGCTTGGCGAGACGTTCGGCGATGTACTGCGCCGTCTTGTCGAGTTCCGGCGAGGGCGTGTTGCGCCCCGCCATCTCGTCGGAAGAGATGAAGTAGAGCGTCTCTTTTAACTTCTCCGCCTTGATCTCCTCGGCGGCCTCACGCGCGGCGGCGGAGGAGGCAGAGACTTTGGCGGTCGCCGCCGCCGTCGAAGCCACGGCGCGGCCCGCCTGCGCGCGCGCGGGCAGCGGAGACAGGATTGTTAAGAGGCCGAGCAGCAGCGCCAGGCCAGCCGAGTTAACTTTTCTCATTTATACTCCAATAGATTTTGTTCACCGAATATGGCTTTGATGATACCCGCTCCGCGCGGAGTTCGCCAGAGTAGAGACAGTCCTTAATGACCGTTTTGCGCATTCGTTCCGTCTATGCGACAATTCGCCTCAAGCGCCTGTAGCTCAGTGGATAGAGCACCTGCCTCCGGAGCAGGGGGCCGCACGTTCGAGTCGTGCCAGGCGCATCCGCTTCCCAACTCTTCGACGTGAAAGTGCCCGCCGAATTTTAAACGTTCTCGAAAGGATAGTCTTCTCCTGATGGCTCAGATAAGAGAATACAGGCCGGAGGACGCGACAGGGGTCGAGGAGTGCTTCGTCGTGTTGCAGGATCACGAGCGGAGCGTCGAGCCTCTGCGCGCGCGCGGGGTGGACGTGCTCAAGCCGTACCTCAAGTTCATGTTCGCGCGCGTCGAGGAGCGGGGCGGCGCGGTCTTCGTCGCCGAGGACGGGGGGCGGGTCGTCGGCTTCGTGTGCCTCTGGCTCCGCAACCCGGAGGACGAGATGATGAACGTGCCGGGCGAGTTCGCGCACGTCTCCGACCTCGTGGTGCTGCCGGAGTTCAGGGGGCAGCGTTTGGGTTACGAGCTGCTGCGCGCCGCCGAGGACTACGCGCGCTCGCACGGCGCGACGCGGCTCAAGATCGGCGTCCTCGCGCGCAACGTGGGCGCGCGGCGGCTGTACGAGAATTTCGGCTTCGAGGACTCGGCGGTCTTCCTGTCGAAGGAGCTTGGAACGAAAAGCGTCTGAGAAAACTGTAGGGGCAGGGCAAGTCCGCGGCCCGTGTGGTTACGCCAGCGGCGGGCAGGGACAAGCCCTGCCCCTACAGTCTTCTTAACCATCAGAAGTTTTACCGTCAGATGTTTTGTTGGGCGCTATAAGCCAGCTCGGTTTGTGTCCCGGTTGCTCCAAATTCAATCAAACTATTTCAATCTTCCGAAGAGGTGAAAACGTGCTCAGAAGAATACAGGTCTGTCTGCTGCTGCTCTCGCTTCTGTCTGCGACGACGCCCGCGCGCGCGCAGGAGCCGCCGAGCAAAGACAAGCAGCTTCAGGATGCGGAGAAGAAGGTCGAGCAGTTGCAGGACGCCGCGCGACGGCCCGCGCCGTGGGATGTCGAGGGAGACCACGGCCCCTCGAAGACCGTCGAGTTCGACACGGACGAGGGCACTTGGATGAGCTGCGACGTGTCGCCCGACGGGCAGAAGATAGTTTTCGACCTGCTCGGCGACATCTACTCGATGCCCGTCGCGGGCGGGCGCGCGGAGCTTCTGTCGGGCGGCGTCTCCTGGGAGGCGCAGCCGCGCTTCAGCCCCGACGGCAAGCTCATCGCCTTCAGCTCCGACCGCGACGGCGGCGACAACATCTGGGTGATGGACGCCGACGGCAAGAACCGCAGGCAGGTGACGAAGGAGACGACGCGGCTCCTCAACACGCCCGCGTGGACGCCGGACGGACAGTACCTGCTCGCCCGCAAGCACTGGACGGACGCGCGCTCGGCGGGCGCGGGCGAAATCTGGATGTACCACGTGCAGGGGGGCGGCAAGGGCGTCCAGCTCACCGAGAAGCCGAACTGGACGGCGAACATCGGCGAGCCGGTCGTTGACCCGAAAGGACGCTTCGTCTACTTCGTCTCTTCGGGCGCGTTCGACTACAACAAGAACGTCTACGACAACATCTACTGGATAGACCGCTACGACTTGCAGAAGGGCCGCCGCTCGACATACGTGCGCGGCGCGGGCGGCTCGATTCGCCCGCAGGTCTCGCCCGACGGCAAGCTCCTCTCCTTCATCCGCCGCGTCGGCTTGAAGAGTGTCCTCTTCGTCCGCGAGATAGAGACGGGCCGCGAGTGGCCGCTCTTCGACGGCTTGACGCGCGACCAGCAGGAGACGTGGGCCATCCACGGCACGTACCCCGGCTACTCGTGGACGCCCGACGGCAAGTCAATCGTCATCACCTCGATGGGCAAGTTCGTCCGCGTCAATGTCGAGAGCAAACAGGCGACGCCGATTCCTTTCACGGCGCGCGTCTCGCAGAAGGTGAGCGAGGCCGTCCGCTTCAAGCAGAAGGTCGCGCCCGAACGCGAGCGCGCCCGCATGCTGCGCTGGGCCGAGCGCAACGGCGAGCGCATTGTCTACAGCGCCCTCGGAAAACTTTACGTCAAGGAAGGCGAGAGCGCGCCGCGCCGTCTGCTCGACACGAACTATCTGGAGTACGCGCCGAACTTCAGCGCCGACGGGACGAAGATAACCTTTGTGACGTGGAGCGATGCGGAGAAGGGCGCGGTCTGGACGGCGAACGCGGACGGCTCGAACCCGCAGAAGATTACGACGCAGGGCGACCAGTACGCGAACCCCGTCTTCTCGCCGGACGGCACGAAGATCGCTTACCTCAAGGGACGCGGCAGCGTCTACCACGAAGAGAGTCTGGCGAGCGAGTCGAGCTTCGAGATTCACTACTGGGACGGGCAGCGGCACTCTTACGTGATGGACTTGCAGAGTCGCGGGCCGAACGCGCGGATGCCCGTCCTCTCCTTCGACCCGCAGGGCGAGCGCGTCTTCTTCATGGAGGCGGGCGGCGGCCCCGGCGCTTCGCCGACGGAGCCGACGAAGTTCATCATTTACCTGTCGAGCGTCAAACTCGGCGGCGACGACTTCAAGCGACACGTCGAGGCCAACTACGTCACCGAAATCATCCCCTCGCCAGACCACCAGTGGGTCGCCTTCAAGGAGCAGCACAAGCTCTACGTCGCGCCCTTTGCCAAGGTCGGCAAGACCGTCAAGCTCAGCTCGACGGAGACGGGCGTGCCCGTGAAGTCCGTCTCGAACACGTCCGGCGACTGGCTCGCGTGGTCGCCCGACTCGAAGGCCGTCCAGTGGACGCTCGGCGAGAATTTTTACGAGCAGAGCTTAGAGAACGTCTTCAAGCAACTCGCCGCCGGGGAGAAGACCCCCGCCCCACGCAAGACCGTCATCGGCTTCGACTTCGAGACGGCGCGCCCGCGCGGGCTCGTCGCCTTAACCAACGCGCGCATCATCACGATGCGCGGGGACGAAGTGATTGAGAGGGGCACGATTCTCGTCGAGGACAACCGCATCAAGGCCGTCGGCGCGAAGGTCAACATCCCCGCCGAGGCGCGGCGGATTGACATGGCGGGGAAGACCATCATGCCGGGGTTCGTGGACGTGCACGCGCACATGAGCTACGACACGCTCGACATCATCCCCGAAAAGCAGTGGCCCTACTGGGCGAACCTCGCCTACGGCGTGACGACGACGCACGACCCCTCGGCGGCGACGCAGACCGTCTTCGCGCAGTCCGAGATGGTCAAGGCCGGTCGCATGGTCGGCCCGCGCATCTTCTCGACGGGGTGGATTCTTTACGGAGCGGAGAACCCGGAGAAGGCCGTCGTCAACAACTTCGACGACGCGCGTTCTCACCTCGAACGCTTGAAGGCGGTCGGCGCGTTCTCCGTCAAGAGCTACAACCAGCCGCGCCGCGACCAGCGTCAGCTCATCATCAAGGCCGCGCGCGAGACCGGCATGATGGTCGTGCCCGAAGGCGGCTCGTCCTACTTCTCGAACATGACGCACGTCATAGACGGCCACACCGGAGTGGAGCACGCCGTCCCCATCGCGCCGCTCTACAAGGACGCCGTCACGCTCTTCGCCAAAAGTAAGTCGGGCTACACGCCGACGCTCATCGTCGGCTACGGCGGCATCTGGGGCGAGAACTACTGGTATCAGCACACGAACGTCTGGGAGAACGAGAAGCTCCTGCGCTTCACGCCGCGCAAAGTGATTGACCCGCGCTCGCGCCGAAGGATGATGGTCGGCGAGGACGACTTCTATCACTTCGAGCTGGCGAAGACGGTGAGGGACGTAGTGCGCGCGGGCGGCAAGGCGCAGCTCGGCGCGCACGGACAACTGCAAGGCTTGGGCGTGCACTGGGAGCTTTGGATGTTGCAGCAGGGAGGCTTAACGCAGTTGGAAGCGATTCGCGCGGCGACGCTGCACGGCGCGGAGTATCTCGGCCTCGACGGCGACCTCGGCTCGATAGAGCCGGGCAAGCTCGCCGACTTCGCCGTGCTCGACAAGAACCCGCTCGCGGACATCCGCAACTCGGAGTCCGTCAGCCACGTCATGATTAACGGCGTCCTCTACGACGCGCGCAACATGGACGAGCTTTACCCGCAGACCCGCCCGCGCACGCCCTTCTACTGGGAGCGTCGCGGCGTCGGCACGATGGCCGGGGCGGAACAGTAAAGCGAAGTCAGAAGTCAGAACGGTGAACGATGAACTGAAGAGCAAGAAGCCCTTGTCTTACAGTTCAGCGTTCATCGTTCTGACTTCTGACTTTATCTTCGCCGCTGATCTGGCCCGTGCCCTGGCCGGCCATGTTGTCCTGTGTACGGCCATCGCCCTCGCCCGCCTCGCCGGTGCGGGGCTGGCCCTCGCCGCTGTTGTCGGCGTTGGAGCCTTCGCCGGTTGACTCGCTCTTCGGGAAACTGTCACGCTCTGCTGACATCTTTTCTTCTCCCCCTTAATCAAAATCGCGGCGCGCGGCCTTAGCCCGCGAAGCCGCTCAAGAGTCTGTAAATCAGGAACGAGACGGCGGACATGGCCGCCGCGAGCGGGATGGTGAGCACCCACGCCCAGACGATGCGGCCCGCCACGCCCCACTTGACCGCCGAGAGGCGGCGGGTCGCGCCGACGCCGACGATGGCGCCCGTGATGGTGTGCGTCGTCGAGACGGGGATGCCGCCGAAGGTCACGCCGATGATTGAGATGGCGGCGGCGGTCTCGGCGCTGAAGCCGCCCACGGGCTTGAGCTTCGTGATGCGCGAGCCCATCGTGTGGACGATGCGCCAGCCGCCCGAAAGCGTCCCCAAGCCGATGGCCGCGTGGCAGACGAGGACGACCCAGAGCGGAATGTCTTTGGTCGCCTCCGTGTTGAGGCCGGAGGCGACGAGCACGCCCGCGATGATGCCCATCGTCTTCTGCGCGTCGTTGCCGCCGTGGCCGAGGCTGAAGAGCGCGGCGGAGACGAGTTGCCCCTTGCGGAAGAACCTGTCCACGCGGTGCGGCGACCAGTAGCGGAAAATCCACATCACCGCGACCATGATGAGGAACCCAAGCAAAGCCCCGATGAGCGGCGAGAGCACGATGAAGATGACGGTCTTCGTCCACCCGCTCGGCAGGATGACGCCGAAGCCCGAAGCCGCCACCGCCGCCCCCGCGTAGCCGCCGACGAGCGCGTGCGACGAGCTGGAAGGGATGCCGTAGAACCACGTAATGAGGTTCCACGAGATGGCCCCGATGAGCCCGCACAGCACGACCCACAACTGCCAGTCGCTCGGTATCGCCTTGATGTCCACCATGTCCTTGCCGATGGTCTTGGCGACGGCCTCGCCCAAAACGAGGAAGGCGATGAAGTTGAAGAAGGCCGCCCACACCACCGCCGCGCCCGGACTCAGAACGCGCGTCGAGACCACCGTCGCGATTGAGTTGGCGGCGTCGTGGAAGCCGTTGATGTAGTCGAAGATCAGCGCGATGAGGACGATGATGACGACGAATGTCAGTGTGGCAGTCATAAGCAGGTGACAGGTGACAGGTGACGGGTGACGGGTTAAAGACAGGTTTTTTCCTGTCACCCGTCACCCGTCACCTGTCACGGCCTTTATGCGTGTTTGATGATGACGCTCTCGATGATGTTGGCGACGCGCTCGCAGCGGTCGGTGGCGGCTTCGAGCGTGCCGTAGATGTCCTTCCACTTGATGACGGTGAGCGGGTCGGGCGTTCCCCGGAAGAGTTGCGCGATGGCCTCGTGGAGGAGGTCGTCGCCGACGTTCTCCAGCCGGTGCATCTCGACGAGCCGCTCTTTGATGCCCGCGGGCCGTTCGAGCGCCGCGACGACTTCGTGGAGCTGGACGGCCATCTGCTGGATGACATCGCCGAGGCGGCGCGCGAAGTCCGTGCTCTCGCTGACGTTGTAGATGACCATCGCGCGGGCCGCGTCCTCGATGAGGTCAACGATGTCGTCGAGCGCGCCCGCCATCATGTAGATGTCCTCGCGGTCGAAGGGGGTGATGAAGGACGAGTTGAGCTTGGTGACGATGGAGTGGATCAACTCGTCGCTGGAGTGCTCGATGGCCTTGATGCCTTCGAGGTGCGAGGCGAAGTCGCCCGAAGTGTCGGCCAGCATCGCGTTCAGAGCCCGCGCCGCGTCGAAGATGTTCGAGGTCATCTGACGGAAGAGGGCGAAGTATTGCTCCTCCTTCGGAATCAGGCTGAAGCGTGCCATGTGCTGGTTTGTGCTCCGTGTCGGATAAATTTTAAAGAGAGCGGAAAATATAGTCGAACGGCGGAAGGTTGTCTATCCTCCGCATGAAGCGGGGCTGAACGCGACGCTCGCGGGCGGGCTGAACGCAGGGCGGGCGCGCTTCCGTCTTAACCGCCGACGAACGGCAAAAGCCGCCCCGTGCGGCCCATCTATTCGCGGTAGGCGTCGCCGAAACGCTCGATCATCATCGCCTCCTCCCGACTGATGCCAACGGGCATCCTTCAACACCCTTTCACCTTATCCCGCGCGTCTACTGTATAATCTCTGCCATGAAGAAACGAGCGAAAAAACGTTTGAAGGAAGCCATCCGGAAGGAAATCGGCGAGCGGGCGGACAATCGTCAGGAACAGCCTTTCTCGCCTCCCGCCAAGAATACGCCACGGACTCCGAGCCGTGGTTTTACGGCGAAGCCGGAGAAAAAGCGAGGCTAAACTCCGGCCACTTTTGCTTCCCATAATTCCCCGCACGGAACAGATGAAAGAGACTCACTTCGAGCAGGTCTTGAGCCTGCTCCGCATGGAAGCCGAGGCCATCGCGCAGACCGCCGCCCGTCTCGGACGCGTCGAGGTCGAGCGCGCCATCGGGCTGCTCGCGGCGTGCCGCGGCAAGGTCGTTCTGGTCGGCGTCGGCAAGTCCGGCAACATCGCGCAGAAGATCGCCGCCACGCTGACGAGCACGGGCACGGTGGCCGTCTTCCTCCACCCCTCGGACGCCCTCCACGGCGGCATCGGGATGGTGACGGGCGAGGACGTGGCCGTCGTCTTGAGCAACAGCGGCGAGACCGCCGAGGTCGTCGAGCTTCTGCCCTTCCTTCAACATCGGAAGACGCCCGTCATCGCCGTCGTCGGCAACCTCAACTCGACCTTAGCGAAGCGCGCGACCGTCGTCCTCGACGCGTCGGTCGAGCAGGAGGCGTGCCCTCTCAACCTCGCGCCGACGACAAGCACGACCGTCGCTCTGGCCATCGGCGACGCCTTAGCGATGACCTTGATGCAGGTCAAGCGTGTGACGCCGGAGGACTACGCCTTGAATCATCCGGGCGGGCGTCTGGGCAAGCGCCTGACGATCAAGGTCTGCGACCTGATGCACGGCGGCGACGAATGTCCGAGCGTCGCGGCGGACGCGCCGCTGCTCGAAGTCGTGCGCGAGATTAGCCGGGGCGGGCTCGGAGCAGTCAACGTCCTCGACGCGGGCGGGAGCTTAGTCGGCATCATCACGGACGGCGACGTGCGACGAACTTTGCAGACGGCGAACCTTTCGGAACTCGACAAGCTCAGGAGCGAGGCGATGATGACGCGCGAGCCCATCGTCGTCTCTCCTGAGCTGCTCGCGCACGCGGCGCTCCAGTTGATGGAGAACCGGCCCTCGCAAATCTCCGTCCTGCCCGTCGTCGAAGATGGCGGGCGCGCGGTCGGCCTCCTCCGCCTCCACGACATCGTGCGCAGCGGACTCTAAGAGCAGAGATGAAATTAAGAATGAAGAGGGTGGGGGGCGCGGCGGCGTTCGCCTGCGCGTGCCTGATGCTGACGGTCAACGCTCACGCGTCGGCGCGCGCCGAGCGCGTCAGTCCGGCGGGCGAAGTCGTCCTCGTGCTGAACGAAGAGTTTTTGAACTCTCTGCTGGACGCCATCACCTCGCAGCCGGAGCCGCCGACGTTCCCGCTCTCACGCGGCGGGAGCGCGAAGTGTCCGAGCGAGATAACGCTCCTGCGCGAGGCGAAGGGCGGGCGGACGGCGGTGCGCTTCGCCGACGGCACGGTCAACGCGCGCGTCGCCTTCCGGGGCTCTTACGACGCGCCGCTCGTCGGCTGCCTGCGGTTCGAGGGCTTTGCCGACGCCCTTCTCAACCTCGAATTCGACAAGGAGCGGCAGACCTTTAACGCGCGCATCGTCGTCCGGCAGGTAAGCTTGAAGAACGTGCCCTCGGCATTGGGCGGCGGCGTCACCGGGCTCGTGCAGGACGCCATCAACGAGCGCGTCAACCCCGTCCAAATCCTCCGCGCCGAACAACTCGGAGCCCGCCTCCCCGTCACCCCCAACACCGACCTCCGCCTCCGCGCACGCGAAATCCGCCACGAAGTCACCGGCAAGGAACTCCGCCTCCGCATCCTCTACGAAATCGTCCAACAATAAAAGAGTTCAGAAGTTCAAAGTTCAAGGTTCAAAGTTAAGAACTCGTCTTGAACTTTGAACTTTGAACCTTGAACTTATCTAGCGTTGGCGAGGTGGGCGACGGGCATGTCCACGATCTCCCATGCGGAGTCGTCGCGGAGGAGCTTCGACATCAGCGAGGCGTGGAGGAGGTGGCCGCTGCGCTCGGCGCGGACGAGGCCGAGGAGCGGCATGCCGAGGAGCGCGAGGTCGCCGATGATGTCGAGTATCTTGTGGCGGACGAATTCGTCCGGGCGGCGCAGAGGGGTCTCGTTGAGCATCCCGTCGGGCGTCAGCACGATGGCGTTGTCGAGCGAGCCGCCGCGGATGAGGTTCGCGCGTCGCAGGGCTTCAATCTCTTCGGTGAAGCCGAAGGTGCGGGCCGGGGAAATCTCGCGCGCGAAGCCTTCGGGGTCGAGCGCGTCGAAGCGGTAGTGCTGGACGCCGATGAGCGGGTGGCGGAAGTCAATCGTGCAGTCTATCTCGCAGCCCTCGAACGGCTCGACCGAGACGCGGCGTTCGCCCTGCTCGACCGAGACGCGCTCGCGCACTCTCAAGGCGCGGCGCGCGGCGGGCTGCTCGACGACGCCTGCGCGCTCGATCATCTCCGTGAAGGCGTCCGACGAGCCGTCCATGATGGGCAGCTCAAGGTTGTCAACCTCGACGTAGGCGTTATCCACGCCCAAGCCACGGAGCGCGGCCAGAAGGTGCTCGACCGTCGAGAGCATGACGCCCTTCTGCATCAGCGTCGTCGCGTAGCTGCAATGCGCGATGCACTCGACCGAGGCGGGAATCTCGAAGTTGTCGAGGTCTGTGCGGACGAAGATGTGGCCGGTGTCGGGGGGCGCAGGCCGCAGGCGGAGCTGGACGGGCGCAGCCGTGTGCAAACCGAGCCCGCTCGTCTCGGCGGGCCGTGCGATGGTCGTCTGTTTAATCAAAATGAGGCGTCCGAGCCTTTCACCCTCGCGCGCCGTTGGCCGCGCGCTCGCTTGTTCGATCATAAATTAAGGTGCAAGGCCCGTGCCGCTTCGAGCGCGTGGATTTATCCGCGCCGCGCCGAGTCCGGGGCGCGAACCTGTGGCGCGTCGGCGACAAAGAAGCTGAAGACCTGCGGCACATCCGCCACAACCGCGCGCGACAACGGCGGCCCGCAAGTGTTCAATTTTAAGAGAAGTCGGGGGCCGCAAAGAAAAAGGTTGACGCGCCGACACAGTTGGGATTATTGTGGCGCTCCCAAAATAAGTTTTCGTCAGTCGGTAAGTCTTTCCATCCTGATTTCGGTCTTCGCGTTAGCCTCGCACCGTTCGTCCTTGCTTTTGCACTTCACCTAAACCTCTTTCAGAGACGCTCCCATTTGTTTCCCGACTCAACACCCTCTAGGAGTAAAACCCAATGCGCGGAAGTACACCCCAAAACTGTGTCCCCCTGAAAAAATCTCTGCTCTCCGTCACGCTCTCTTCACTGCTCACAACCGCACTCATTCTCATCCCCGTCCTCCCGGCCCGGCCCGCCCTCGCGGCGTCGGACAGGGGGCGGACTAATCCTTCGGAGTCCGTGAAGGTCGCGCCGAGCGCCGCTCTCGCCGCGCCCCTCGTCCCCTCGCTGACCGCCACCAAGACCGACTCTTTCGCCGACCCCGACGGCGACGGCAAGGCCGAGCCGGGCGACACGATTACCTACAACGTCACCATCACCAACAACGGGACCGACGCCACCAACGTCACGTTCACCGACACCGTTGACGCGAACACGACGCTCGTCCCCGGCTCGGTGGCGACGCAGCCCATCGCGTCGGACGACAGCTACAACGTCCTCGGCAACGTCCAGATACAGCCGAACGCCGCCGGGGGCCTGCTCGCCAACGACTGCGACCCCGACAACGGCGGCCCGTGCAGCAGCGCGGGGCTCACGGCCTCAGGGCCGAGCACCTCGGCGCAGGGCGGCAACGTGACCGTCAACGCCGACGGCAGCTTCAGCTACAACCCGCCCGCCGGATACGAAGGCCCCGACTCGTTCACCTACACCGTCACCGACCCGACGGGCAAGACCGACACGGCGACCGCCAACTTCACCGTCAACGAGATGGTCTGGTTCGTGGACAACGCCGCGCCTGCGGGCGACGGTCGCCTGACGAGCCCCTTCAACAGTCTCGCCAACGTGAGCAACGGCAGCGACCCGGACGAGCCCTTCGACGTGATTTACGTCCTTGAGGGCAGCGGCCCCTACGGCGGCGGGATTCTGCTGGAAGACAACCAGCGGCTCGTCGGGCAGGGCATCGGCCTCGACGCGGCGCTCACCTCCTTCGGCATCAGCGTGCCGCCGCACAGCGCCCCGCGCCCGGCGGCCATGAGCAGGCCGACGCTGGCGAACGCGTCGGGTGATGTCATCACGCTCGCCAACAGCGACGTCGTGATGCACCTCAACGCGAGCGCCAGCGCGCCCGGCGCGAGCGCCATCTTCGGCAGCGCCGCCGGCGCGACCACGATTGACAACGTCGGCGCGAGCGCCAGCGGCTCCGCCAACGGCGTCAACCTCCTGAATCAGGCAGGCGTGCTGTCCATGACCGACAGCACGGTCGTGTCCAACAGCACCGGCACGGCGGTTCTCGTCAACGGCGGCTCGAACGCCATCAACTTCAACAACACGACCGTCAGCCAGAACGTCGGGCGAGTCGTTGACATCCAGAACCGCGCGGGCGGAACCGTCACCTTCGGCCCCGGCTCGACCGTTTCGGGGACGAACGGCGGGACGGACGCCGTCGTGCTGCTGGGCAACGCGGGCGCTGTCACCTTCAACGCCGCCGTCCAGCTCAACACCACCGCGTCGGGCGCGCGCGGCCTCGTCGCCGACAGCGCGGTCGCTTTCACGCTCAACATGACGGGCGGCGGCAGCGCCGTCAGCTCGACGAACGGCGCGGCGATTGACATCGAGGACATCACCGCCAACATCACCATCGCCACGACCTTCTCGACCGACAGCAACCAGAACGGCGTCCGCGTCAACAACGTCGCGGGCTCGGCCTCCTTCGGCAACACGGCGGTCAACGGCTCCGACGCGACCGGCGTGCTGCTCACGGGCAACTCCGCCGGCCTGACCTTCACCGACCTCGACGTTGCGCCCGACGCGGGCCAGCGCGCCGTGCACGCGACGAACAACGGCGGCACCATCTCCTCTTCGAGCGGCACGGTCGTGACGACCAACGCCGTCGCCGTCGAGGTCGCGGGCGCGTCCAGCGCCTCGCGCTCGCCGCTCAACATGACGCTCACCAGCGTCTCGGCCAACGGCGACTCGAACGGCATCCTCCTGACCAACACCAACGGCCCCGGCGCGTCGGTCGGCTTCGTCGTCAACGGCGACGGCCTGAACACCGCCGACGGCGGCAACGGCACGGGCGGCACGATTGCCAACACCGTGGGCGCGAACGGCGCGACCTCCGGCATCGGCATCCGCCTTGAGAACGCCGACGAGGTGACGCTCCGCCGCGTGCAGCTCAACGACCACCAGAACTACGCCATCCGCGGCCTCGGCGTGTCGAACTTCACGATGGAGTACAGCACCGTCAACGGCGTGAACGGCACGAGCGGCGCTTTCGACGAGGGCAGCCTCTACTTCACCGAGACGACGGGCACGAACCTCGTCAAGAGCAGCTTCCTGCACGGCGGCTGGGAGAACACCGTCAATCTCCTGAACACGACGGGCACGCTCGCGGGCTTCACCTTCGACGACTGCACCATCTCGCAGACCTCCGTCCCCGAAGGCGGCGACGCCCTGCGGTTCGAGTCGCAGGGCACGGCCAACATGACCCTGACCGTGCAGAACGGCTCGGTCACCGCCGCGAAGGACAACCCCCTCGACGCGAGCACCACCTTCGGCTCGACGATGACGCTGAATGTCAAGACGAACGCCATCTCGAACAACCACACGGCCATCGTGGCGGCGGGCGGCGGCGTCAGGATTGCGTCGAGCGGCGTGATGAATCTGGACGTTGACGGCAACACCTTCCGCGACGCCGTGGGCACGGCGCTCCTCGTCAACGCCTCCGGCACCGCGGCCCCCGCGCCCGACCAGGGCGACATACAGGGCTACGTCCGCAACAACGTCGTCGGCATCGCGGGCGTCGTCAACTCCGGCTCGACCTCGGCCAGCGGCATCCAGATCGAGTCGAACGGCGGCGGAGACCTCGACGCGCTCGTCGTCATCAATAATCAGGTCTTCGAGTACAACAACCACGCCATCTTCTTCAGCCTCGGCGACCGTCAGGGCAAGGCCGTCAACGCCAACATCACCGTTGACGGCAACACGGCCAACACGCCCGGCGCGATCAACACCAACTTCAACGGCCTGCATCTCAACAACGGCACCGTCGGCACGGACAACTTCACCACCTGCTTCGACGTGAAGAACAACATCCTCACGGCTGCGGGGAAAGGCGCGCCCTCGGCCAACAGCGCGGACATCCGCTTCCGCCAGCGGCAGGCGACGACCGTCCAACTGCCCGGCTACGTGGGCGCGAACAACGACAACACGGCGGTCGGCAACTACCTCCGCACGGCCCCGACCGGGATTAAGAACAACCAGTTCACCACCGTCAACGTCGCCAACACCGTCCCGACCGGCGGCGGCTACGTCAACTCTCCGGGCGGCGCGCCCTGCACGCAGCCCTCGTTCGCGTCGCTGAACCTGCCCGTCGAAGACAACAACGCGATGCGGCAGCAACTCGCCGCGACCGAGACGGCGGCCCCGGCGCAGCCGAACGCCTCCGAAGGCTTCTCGGCTGACCGCGAGTTCGCTTCACTCAACAAGATTCCGCGCGGCTTCGCCAACTCCGAGCGCGGCCAGTTGCTCGGCGCGGGCCTCGTCGAGAGCGGCGAAACGTCGAAGACCGTCCGCGCCGCCGCGCCGGTCATGCCGACGCTCGCGGGCGAGACCATCACCATCCCCATCGGCACGCTCCGCGCGGGCGATTCGGTCACCATCACCTTCCAGGTGACGGTCGCCGACCCGTTCACGGGCAGTCCGGCGCAGGTCTCGAATCAGGGCACGGTGACCGCCGACGGCGGCATCAGCGTCCTGACCGACGACCCGTCAGAGCCGGGCGGGGCAGACCCGACCGTGACGCCGATACTCCTGCCGCCGACGATTAACATTAACGACGGCACAGCCGCCGAACCGGCTTCGGGCTCGGCAAACATGACGTTCACCGTCTCGCTCTCGCACGCGTTCACGCACGCCGTCTCGGTCAACTACACGACCGCGAGCGGCGGCGCGAACCCGGCGACCGCCGGGGCGGACTACACGACGACGAGCGGCACTGTCACCTTCGCCGTGGGCGAGACCGTGCAGACCGTCAACGTCCCCGTCTTGGCCGACATCAACGCGGGTGAGGGCGACGAGCACTTCCTCGTCAACCTCTCCGTCCCGACGAACGGCGTCATCGGCGACGGCTCGGCGACGGGCACTATCACCGACGAGTCGGTGGCGAGCGCCGTCATCATCTCGGAGCTTCGCACGAGCGGCCCCGCCGGTTCGGGCGACGACTTCGTCGAGCTGCTCAACGCGACCGATGCCGACATCACGGTCGCGTCTTCGGACGGCTCCACGGGCTGGTCAATCGTCAAGAGCGGCGCGGGCTGCGCGACGACTCCGGTCGTCGTCGGCGTCATCCCGAACGGCACGGTCATCCGCGCGCGCGGAAACTACCTGCTGACGGGCTCGGCTTACAGCCTCGGCGCATACGGCGCGAGCGACACCGCGCTCTCCGCCGACATCGAGGACGACCGCAACGTCGGCCTCTTCACCACGACGAACCTTGTGAACGTCAGCTCCGTGAATCGTCTCGACGCCGTCGGCTTCGGCGCGAACACGGGCGACAACTGCGAGCTGCTCCGCGAGGGCAACAACCTCCCGGCGGCGGCTGGCAGCACGTCCGAGTACAGCTTCGTGCGCAAGGTCACGCTCGGCCTGACGCACGACACGGGCGACAACGCGGCTGACTTCGTGGTCGTCTCGACCACGCCGGCCACGCCGGTCGGCGGCAACACGCCGGTGCTCGGCGCTCCGGGGCCGGAAGGAGGGGCGAGCCCGACCGGGCCTGTCCCCTGCGCCGCGCCTGCGGGCTCGCAGCTCTTCGGTCGTGCGCTCGTTGACCCGACCGTCTCGAACGCGAGCGCGCCGAACGTTGTCCGCGACGCGACAGTCGTCACGAACGGCACAAACGGCACGCTCGACTTCCGCCGCGTGTTCACGAACAACACGGGCGCTCCGGTCACGACGCTGCGGTTCCGCGTCGTTGACCTCTCGACCTTCCCGGCTGGTGTGGGCGCGGCTGACCTGCGTGCCCTCACCTCCGGCGCAATCAGCGTCTCGACGGCGGGCGGCCCCGTCGCGGTGCAGGGGACGACGGTCGAGACGCCTCCCGCGCAAGCCCTCGGCGGCGCGGTCAACTCGTCGCTCGCGGTCACGCTCGGCTCGCCGCTCGCCAACGGCGCATCCGTCAACCTCCGGTTCCTGTTCGGCGTCGAGCAAGTGGGCGATTACGACATCGCCTTCGTGCTCGAAGCCCTGCCCGGCCCTTCGGGTAAGGACATCTGGAAGTTGAGCGGCCACACCGAGACCGGCGGCCACACCGACGGCGGCTGCAACGAGCCTCCGGTCGCCAACGCCGGGGCCGACCAGACGTTGGAGTGCTCGAACGGTCAGGCTTCCGCGACGCTCGACGGCTCGCTGTCGAGCGACCCGGACGGCGACACGCCTTTGACCTTCGCATGGTCTGAGGGCATGACGGCGCTCGGCACGGGGCAGACGCTCGTCGTCAGTCTCGCGAACGGCTCGCACACCATCACGCTGACGGTGACCGACCCGTCGGGCGCGTCTTCGCAGGACACGGTCATCGTCAACGTCGTTGACACGGTCAAGCCGGTCGTCACCCCGCCCGCCAACGTCGTCGTCATGACCGGCCCCGGAGCCTCCTCCTGCGGCACGGTCGTCTCTGACGCGACGCTCGGCACGGCGTCGGCGACGGACGGCTGCGAGGGCGCACTCGCGGTCAACCGCACGGGCGTCCCGGCGGGGAACTTCTTCCCCGTCGGCACGACCAACGTCAACTACACGGCGACGGACGCGGCGGGCAACACGGGCATGGCCACGCAGACCGTGACCGTCATTGACAACACGCCGCCGGTGGTCACGCCGCCGGCCAACATCGTCACCAACGCCGACGCGAACTCCTGCTCGGCGACGGTCAACCCCGGCACGGCGAGCGTGACGGATAACTGCGGCGGCTCGACGGTCGTCGGCGTGCGCAGCGACTCGCAGCCGCTCAACGCGCCGTACCCCGTGGGCACGACCACCATCACCTGGACGGGGACGGACGCCAACGGCAACACCGCCTCGGCCTCGCAGACCGTGACCGTCAACGACGCACAGCCGCCGACGGTGAGCGCGTCCGTGGCCGTCACGACGATGGGGCCGCCGTTCAACCACGCGATGATTAACGTCGGGCTCTCGGCCACGGCCTCCGATAGCTGCCCCGGCCTCCAGCCGTTGCAGGTCTCGGTCTTCTCCGACGAGGACGACGGGACAGGCCCGCACTCGCCTGACGCCTTGGACATCGGCCTCGGCACGCTCAAGCTCCGCAGGGAGCGCGACGGCGGCTTGAACGGTCGCGTCTACCTCGTCGTCGTCAAGGCGACTGACGCCTCGAACAACACCGCCGTGAGCTGCAAGACCGTCACTGTCCCCGCGAGCAACAGCGCGAGCGCAGCAGCAGCGGTCGCCGCACAGGCGTCGGCAGCCGCCGCCTTCTGCTCGGCCAACGGCGGCGCTGCGCCCGCGGGCTACTTCACGGTCGGCCCGTGAACTTAACAACTAGAGGCCGGTAATACCTTCCGGCCTCACAGACACGCGGCCCGCGCGCGCGGTACTTTTCCACTCGTACCGCGCACGCGGGCCGCATCATTCCTCCGAGGAGTTTCGCTGATGGCCGAACAGACAATCTCTTACGAGCAATATCTCGAAGCCCTGCCCGACGACCGCCGCGCCGTCATCGAGCGCGTGTGGGCGGTCGTCCGCGAGAACGTCGGTGCGGGTTACACCGAACACATCGGCCCGAAGTTTCTCACCTTCATGGCCGACGAAGATTGGTACGTCGCCTTGGCTAATCAAAAGAACTACGTGAGCCTCTATCTCATCCCGGTCTATGTCTTCCCAGAACTGAAGGCACGGCTCGACGCCTCCGGCAAAAACCTCAGGTGCGGCAAGAGCTGCATCAACTTCAAAAAGGCCGAAGACCTCCCCCTCGACGCCATCGCCGAAATCGTCGCCGCGCACGACGCCGGAGAATACAAAGAACACTGTCAGCAGTTGCGGCGTGAGAGTCAGGCGGCGAGGGCAAGGAAGAAGCCCACGAAGAAGTAGGAGCGGCTCTTTCAACTTCCACGCAGTGCGCTCGACCGTGCCGGACTATCCGCCGCTTGTCACCCGCCACGGCTTTCCTTATCATCGGTCTAAATGCCTTCGACAAAATCCACGAAGCCCACGGAGCCGACCGAGCGGGTCTTTCTGATAGACTCGTTCTCGCACATCTTCCGCGCCTTCTTCGCCCCGATGGGCGCGCGCACCGAGCCTTTGACGAACAGCCGGGGACAGGTGACGCAGGCCGTCTTCGTCTTCACCAACATGCTCCGGAAGCTCCTCGCCGACGAGCGTCCGCACTACATCGCCGCCGTCTTCGAGTCGGGCGAGCCGACCTTCCGTCACCAGATGTCCGCCGACTACAAGTCGAACCGCGCGGAGATGCCCGAAGAGCTTGAGTCGCAGATTCCTTACATCATGCGCGTCTGCGAGGCGTACCAGATACCCATCATCAACTCGCCCGGCTTCGAGGCCGACGACGTCATCGGCACGCTCGCCTTGCAGTCCGCCGAGCGCGGCTTGCAAGCCGTCATCGTCTCGAACGACAAGGACATGTGCCAGCTCGTCCGAGACCCTCTGGTCGTCTGCATGCGGCAGAACTCGCAGAACGTCAAACGCAAGGAGCCCGTCCCGCCCGTCGAGTGGTGCGACGAGGCGTGGGTCGAAGCGAAGTTCGGCGTCCCGCCTTCGCAGATTGTTGACCTGCTCGGCTTGATGGGCGACGCCGTTGACAACATCCCCGGCGCTCCCGGCATCGGCGCGAAGGGCGCGGTGAATATCGTCAAGCAGCTCGGCTCAATCGAGGAGGCGCTCAAGCGTTGGGAGGAGGTCAAGCACAAGACCTACCGCGAAAGCTTACGCGACAACGCGCAACTGATTCTGCAATCGAAGGAGCTGGCGACCATCAGGACGGACGTTAACGTCCACCTCGACCTCGAAAAACTTCAGAGCCGACCGCCCGACCGCGCCGCCGCCTACAAGCTCTTCCGCGAACTCGAATTCCAGACCCTGACGCGCGAGTTCTCCGACGCCGCCGCCGAGGCGGGCGATGTCTTCACGGAGAAGAACTACCGCCGCGTCGGAAAAATCTCCGAGCTTGAAACGCTCGTCCGCAAGCTCTGGGACGTTGAGCACTGGGGCTTCTCGGTCGCCGACTCGACCCCGGCGGGCGCGGGCCAGCAGGCGTCCGTGCGCGAAGAGAAGGGGCCGACGGGCCTCGCCATCTCCTACGCGCCGCACACCTCGCACTTCATCAACTTCGAGGAGTTCGAGGGGGGCCGGGAGCAGGCCGTCTCGATGTTGCGCGACGTGCTCTCGAACGGCCTCCTGTCGAAGTCCGTCCACGACCTCAAGCGAGCCGTCGCTCTGCTCGCGGCCATCGGCGTTGATGTCGAGGGCGTCGGCGACGACACGCTGCTCGCCGCGTATCTGCTCGACCCGACGCGCAGCCGCTACGACCTCGGCGACCTCGCGCGCGAGGCCGTGGGCTCGGACGGCTGGACGGAGCCGCTCGGCGAGGGCTGGACTGAAGCGCAGTGGCGCACCGCCGAGGCCGCGGACTTCACGGCGCAGGTCGCGGACGTGCTGCACGGTCGCATCCTCGAACAGGGGCTCGAAGCCATCTACTCGGAGATCGAGCTGCCGCTCGCGCCGCTCCTCTACCGCATCGAGCGCGCGGGCCTGCGCGTGGACACCTCAGTCCTCGGCGACCTCTCGACACTGTTCGGCGCGGAGTTGGAAAAACTGACGAAGCGGATTTACGAGCTGGCGGGCCGCGAGTTCAAAATCAACTCGCCGAAGCAGGTCGGCGAGGTCTTCGAGGAGCTGAACATCAGCACCGGGAGGAAGACTTCGACCGGACAGGTCTCGACCAACCGCGCCGTCTTGGACGAGCTGGCGCAGACCTACGAGCTGCCGCGACTCCTCATCGAGTTCCGCGAGCTTGATAAGCTCAAGGCGACTTACACCGACGCTCTGCCGCCGCTCATCGGCCCGGACGGGCGCATCCACAGCGAGCTGAACCAGACCGTGACGGCGACGGGCAGACTCAGCAGCTCGAACCCCAACCTCCAGAACATTCCCATCCGCACCGAACTAGGCCGACGCATCCGCCGCGCCTTCGTCCCCGACAAGGGGAACGTCTTCGTGGCGGCTGACTACTCGCAACTCGAACTCCGCCTACTCGCGCACGTTACGCGCGACGAGCACATGCTCGACGCCTTCCTCAACCACGAGGACATCCACGAGCGCACGGCCCGCCTCGTCTTCAAGGCGAAGACGAAGGAGGAGCTGAAGGAGGCCCGCCGCTTCGCCAAGATAGTCAACTTCGCCATCGCCTACGCCGTCGAGCCCTTCGGCCTCTCGCAGCGCGTCGGCATCTCGCGCAAGGAAGCGAAGCAGGTCATAGACGACTACTACGAGACCTACTCCGGCGTCCGCCGCTTCATGGAGCGCGTGCCGGAAGAGACGCGCGAGACCGGCGTCGTGCGCTCCATCTACGGGCGCATCCGCCCCATCCCCGCCATCAACGACCGCAACGGGCAGGTGCGAGCCCGCGCCGAGCGCGAGGCCATCAACATGCCGATTCAGGGCTCGGCCTCCGACATCGTCAAGATCGCCATGCTCAAAGTTGACGACGCGCTCCGCCGCGAAGGTCTCAAGGCGCAGACCGTGATGCAGGTGCACGACGAGCTGCTCATCGAAGCGCCCCGCGAAGAGGCCGAGCGCGTCGCCGCCATCCTCAAACGCGAGATGGAGACGGCGGTCGAGCTCGACGTGCCCCTCGTCGCCGAAGCAGGCGTCGGCGACAACTGGATGGACGTGAAAAAATGATGTGACGGGTAAACCGTGACAGGTGACAGGATAAAAACTGTCTTCATCCTGTCACCTGTCACGGTTTACCGTTTACGGCTTTTCACCTATGCCCGACAAAGAGAAGAACGACGGGGGACGGGTCGTGTACCACCGCCTCGGCGGGGCGGAGGGGGAGGGCCACGCGCGCTCGACGGGCGAGGGGAAGGAAGGCGCGGCGGAGGCGGGGCAGCGTTCTCTGTGGCAGGCCATCGTGCCGCTGCTCTTAGGCTTCGCGATGCTCGTCGCGCTCGTCATCGGGCTCGGCCTCCTGAGCGACGACAAGCTCGAAGCCATCTCCGTCGAGACGAGTCAGGACGAGCGCCGACTCTCCTCGATGTTCGGCAACCTCCTCAACCTCCAGCTCGCCTTGAGCAAGCTCAACACCGAGGCCCGCATCCGCGCGCGGGTTGATTCCGGAACGGAAGGCGTCCTCCAGCCGCCGACCGACGTGCGCGTGCGGCGCGCGCGCGAGGAGGTCGAATCACTCCTCAAAACTTACGACGCCCTGCCCCTGAGCGACGAGGGGAAGAAGCTCGAAGTCCGCCGCCGCATCGAGCAGTACATCGAGACGACGAAGGATTTGGAGAAGTATTCGGACGACGGCTTCGAACTCAACCGCGACCTTGAACTCGACCTCGCCTCCTTCTTCAAAGACGTTACCGAGCGGCGGATGGAACTCGACCAGCGGCGGCTCGACGCGCTCCGGGACGCGCGCCGCGAGATACGCTTCCTGATGTGGCTCGCGGCCCTCACGGGCCTCGTCGTGGCGACGGCGACCTTCCTCGAAGTGCTCCGCCGCTTCCGGCAGATGCGGCGCAGCTTCGAGGCTCTGAGGCGCGAGCGGCAGTTCAGCTCGCAGATGCTCGAAGGGATGGTCAGCGCCATCGCGGCGGTCGGCCCCGACGACCGTATCCGCAGCGCCAACGCCGCCTTCTTCTCGGTCTTCCCCGACGCGCGGGTCGGCGTCTCAGTCCACGAAGAGTTCGCCACGCCGGAAGGCATGAAGCTCCTCGCCGCCGCCAGCAAGCGCTCCGAAGCCTCGGCCTACCACGGTCGCTGGCGGCTCGCGGACGCGCGCGACGGCGAGCGCGAGCGCGCCTTCGACGTCTACTCTTCGCCGCTCGAAATCGAGGGCGGGCCGGGGCAGCTTTTGACGCTGGTGGACGTGACGGAGGCCGCCGAGAGCGAGCAGGAGTTGCGCCGTCAGGAGTCGCTCGCGGCGGTGGGGCAGGCGGCGGCGCAGGTCGCGCACGAAATCAAGAATCCCTTGGGCAGCATCCGTCTCGGCGTCGCCATGCTGCGCGACATGACCCGCGACCGCGAGGCCATCAACACCATTGACCTCGTCGAGCGCGGCATCGAGCACCTCTCGAAACTGACGCTCGACGTGACGCAGTTCTCGCGCGTGAGGAGGCTCTCGATTGTCGAGGTCGAGCTGCACGAGCTGCTCGGCGAGAGCCTCGACCTCGTCGCCGACAAGCTCCGCGAGAAGAAGACCCCGGTCGAGAAGCTCTTCGACGCCGAGCCCCTGCGCGCCCAATGGGACGAAGACCAACTGCGGCAGGTCTTCGTCAACCTCCTCGCCAACGCCGTGGACGCGAGCCCCGCCGGTTCGCCCGTCACCATCCAGACCGAGCGCGCGGAGGTGCGCGCCTCGATGCGCCACAACGGCGAGGGCGGTCGCCTCGTCCCCGGCGTCCGCGTCCGCATCGCGGACGTCGGCCCCGGCATGGACGAGCGCACCCGCGCACGTATCTTCGAGCCCTTCTTCACCACCAAGAAGCGCGGCACGGGCCTCGGCCTCGCCATCGCCAAGCAGATCGTCGAGCAGCACGGCGGCACGATCCGCGTCGAGAGCGAGCCCGGCTCCGGCACGCGCTTCGTCGTTGACCTCCCGCTCTCGTCTGAAGAGACGTAACTGAAGGCAGAAGTCAGAACGCTGAACGCGGAACTGAAGACGGAAGGCAGTTGTCTTCAGTTCCGCGTTCAGCGTTCTGACTTCTGCCTTTTAGCGCAGGTTGTACTTGAACCACTCCTCCGCCGAGCGCGTCGGTAGCTCGCCCGCGACTTGAGAGCCGATCTTCTCCTGCGCCTTCCGAATCGCCGTGCTGATGAGCGGGTGCGAGACGCACTCGGACTCGTCGTGCCCCAGTTGCCTCATCAGCCCTTGAAGTCGTTCTCCGCCGAATCGCATCAAAAGTGCGTCGGTGAGCGCCGTGTGAAAGATGATTGTGTGTTGGCAGGGGACGCGTGACGCGGCTTCGAGAATGCTCTGGTCTTTAGCGGCGAGCGGGTGGTGCTCGGCGACGAGGATGAGGACGCGCGACCCTTGTGTGCCGCTCGTTAAGGCCGCGCCTTGAGCACGGAAGTGCGAGGCCGGAGTTAACCAGACCTTCGCCTGCCCGTCTCCCTGACTCTTCGCGCAGAGGGCCGAGGCGTCGTCGCTGAAGTGTGTCTGGTGTTGGAGAGAAGCGGCGCGGAGCATCGAGCCGAGTGCCGAGAGCGTGTCGTCGAAGTGCGCGAGCAGGAGGACGTTCGTCGCCTCGACGGCGGCTTGCGCGAGGTCGCGGCGGATGCCTTCGAGCTTCCGCCCGCCGTCAACCCAGACCTTCTCTTCAAAGGGGAGATTTGCCATGTGCCGCCCTAGCCCGCCGCGCTCGCCCGCGCAAACGCCCCCTCGAACCCCGCGCGGCTCCACGCGAGCGCGGCCCGCGCGGCGCAGACGGCCCACACGAGAAGCAGCACGGCGGTCGCCAAAGTCGCCGGGCCGACTTCGAGCACGGAGCGTCCCGCCGCCGTCTGCCACGCAATCGTGAGGCACGCGGCGACCCACGCCAAACCCGCCGCGTGCGTCCAACGCCGCGCAGTCTCCGTCGGCGTCCGCGACCACACGAACAGCAGCGCGACGAGCGGCAACGCTTGCAGTCCGTGGAACCCTATGGCGTGGAGCGGGAGGATGCTGCCCGCCCTGCCGACTTCCGAGCCCTGATTGACGCTCATCCACATCCCCGCCGCCATCGCCAGCCCCGAAGCCGCCGAGGCGTAGCGGATGGCGACGAGCAGCACACGGTCTTTGACCACGCCGCGCCGCGTGAAGAAGCCCCACGCGAGGACGACGAACGAGACGATTAACCCGATGGCCGCGAGGCCCAACACAGTGCCCGCAATCTGGTCGAACGCACCTCCGACGCGCGTGAAGCGCGGGTCAATGCCTCGGTAAATCTGTATGTTCTCGGCGGCGTAGACGTAGAGCGCGAGCGCGGCCAGAGAGACGCGCCAGCGCCTCCGGCCTCTTTCGGAGAAGCCCGCGGCGGGCAGAAGCAGCACGAGCGTCAACACGTAAATGCCGATGGCGATGTCGAAGGTCGCGGCCTTGCTCAAGTCGCCTTCGGGCGGAAAGCTCGCGCCGCCGCGCAAAGCGATGACGACGAAGTTGAACAGACCGAGCACGACGCCCAACAACCCCGTCCACACGAGCAGGCGCTCTTCGGCGAAGACGGTCGAGAGTGAACGTCTTATCGAACTGCTCGGCGCGGCGGAGTCCGTCCGCGCGTGGGCGCGTGCGCCGTCATGCTTCAACTCGTCTTCGTGCGCGGAGTCTTGCGCGTGCGCCGCGCGTTTCCGTCTCAGGAGTCGCAGGAGGTAGTAGGCGAGGAACCCGGCGGGGCCGAACATGAGCGTCAAAAACAGGATGACGGATTGCACGGGCAGCGGCACGTAGCGCCGCTCCATGTTCTCGCGGTAGATGAAGAGCCCGACCAGTTGGTCGAAGGCGAGGATGTGAATCCACGCCACGAGCGCAACCTCCTGCCGCATGAGCAGTCGCGTCACGCCTTCCGCCGTCCCGAAGTCGCGCATCACGCCGAGCCCGGTCTCCATCAACAAGGGGACGACGCCGACGACGTAGAGGACGCAGATGAAGATGGGGAAGACCTGCGTCCGCGCGATGAACCGCGTCACGCGCCACTTGGGGAGGAAGATGAGCAGCAGCCACGCGATAATCGCGAGGCCCGCGAGGTCAAAGAGCCTGACGTACATGTGTGCCTCTCCTTCGGGGCGGGAAATGACGCGAGGGGCGAGGTTCGTTTTCTAGAGGCGCGGGACAAGCCCGCTTGTCGACCCGTCCCCGCAGGGGACGAAGATATTAGCCGGGGGCCAGTGCGGAGCACGCCGCCCCCGGAATAAGCAAGGGAAGCATTCCGACCCTGAAGGGGTCGCACCCAAGCTTCGACCCCTTCAGGGTCGCGAATTTTAATCTACGTATGACCGGGGGCGGCGCAAACTTCGAATGCTACGGCCCCCGGCTATTATCTTCCGCCCTTTCAGGGCTCTGCAATAATTTTCAGACGGCTTCTCGGAGCTTGCGGAAGGCTCTGCGCGCCGCCTCGACGGTGCGTGAGAGCAGTTCGTCGGTGTGCGCGGTGCTGATGAACCCGGCCTCGAACTGCGAGGGCGCGAGGTAGACGCCCTCTTCGAGCATCGCGTGGAAGAACTTGCCGAAGCGCTCGCGGTCTGAGCGGGCCGCCGTCGTCCAGTCCTCGACGGGCTCGTCCGTGAAGAACATCGTGAACATCGAGCCGACGCGGTTCGTGACCGTCTTGAACCCCGCCTCGCGCGCCGCCCCGGCCATGCCTTCGGAAAGGATGCGACCGGCGCGTTCGAGACTTTCGTAGACCGCGCCGTCGCGCAGACGACGGAGTGTCGTGAGCCCGGCGGTCATCGCCAAAGGGTTGCCGGAGAGCGTGCCCGCCTGATAGACCGGCCCGGCGGGCGCGACCATTCTCATAATCTCGCGGCTCGCGCCGTAGGCCCCGACGGGCAGACCGCCGCCGATGATTTTGCCGAGAGTGGTGATGTCCGGCATGACGCCGTAGAGCGCCTGCGCGCCGCCGCGCGCGAGCCGGAAGCCGGTCATCACTTCGTCGAAGATGAGCAGCGCGCCGTGACGACTGGTGAGGTCGCGGACGGCTTGCAGGTAACCTTCGCGCGGCGGCACGCAGCCCATGTTGCCGACGACGGGTTCGATGATGACGGCGGCAACGTCCGCCCCGTGCTCGTCGAAGACGGCGGCGAGCGCGGCCTCGTCGTTGAAGGGCGCGGTGATGGTGTTGCGTGCGACCTCGGCGGTCACGCCGGGGCTGTCGGGCAGTCCGAGCGTCGCCACGCCCGAACCGGCCTTGACCAGCAGGCTGTCGCCGTGGCCGTGGTAACAGCCCTCGAACTTGACGATCTTGCTCCTTTCGGTCACGCCGCGCGCGAGGCGGAGAGCAGACATCGTGGCCTCCGTCCCGCTGTTGACCATCCGCACCATCTCGACCGAAGGCACGGCGTCCACAATCTCCTCGGCCATCTCGATTTCGAGACGCGTCGGCGCGCCGTAACTCGTCCCGCGCCCCAGAGCCTCTCGGAGAGCTTCGATAACCTGCTCGTCGGCGTGCCCCAGAATCATCGGCCCCCACGAGCCGACGTAATCAATGTAAGTCCGACCGTCAACGTCGGTCAGCGTCGCGCCCCGCGCGCTCTCGATGAAGCGCGGCGTCCCGCCCACGCCACGGAACGCGCGCACCGGCGAGTTGACGCCGCCCGGCATCAACTCGACCGCCCGCGTGAATAGCTCTTCCGAACTCTCCTGCTGGTTCTTGTGTGTCGCGCTCATGCACTGTTCCTATCGTCTGAGGACTTGAGAGCTTGTGGGTACGTCATAACCCGTAACGGTTATGACGTACCCACGGGAGAGTAACTTCTGCCCGCCCACCAGTATAAGCTAACCACGGGCCGTTAAGCCTTACCCGCACGCGGGCAAGACCTTCCGACATGAGGGTAAGACCATCCGCCGCGTGGGTAAGACCTTCCGGCACGCGGGTAAGACCATCCGCCGCGTGGGTATGACGTACCCGCGCCCCGGCAGAACGTGCGCCGCCTTGAGAAGAACGTAACCGGGCATGGTTACGTCATACCCACGCGGCGGATGGTCTTACCACGTCGGCGTTCGACGTGCCCGCGTGAGAGATGTTCAAACGCTGTCAGCCGAAGATGCTGCGCCAGCGTTGGTCGAGAGAACTGCCGAAGAGGAAGGCGGTGAGCGAAGGGCTTTCGTGCGAACGGTCGTAGCCGACGAGTTCGACGTAGGCGCGGCCCGTCGTCTCGGCGTCGCCGTGACGGCCCTCGACGGTGCAGGAGCCTTCCCAGTAGACGATCATCGTCGTGCCGCGCGTGTCCAACTCCTGATCTTTTAAGACCGGCGTCACTTTCACGTCAACGCCGACGCGCGGGGCCGTCAGCCGCCAGCCGCTCGGATAGTCCGCGCCGGTGTGCGGGCTGCGCCAGCGTTCGGTCGTCTCCACTTGAAAGTCTTCGCGCGTGAGGTGCGTCGCGCGCCCCTCGGCGTCAACGAACGTGCCGCTTGAGAATGAAGACGGTCGTCCTTCACGGTCGCGGATGTAATAGACCATCAGCTCCGCGCCGGTCGAGAGTTGGAGGCTGAACCAGTCCCAACCCTTCTGCCCGTCGGTCGTCTTCCAAGTCCCGAACTCCCTGTCCATCCAAGCCTCGCCGTGGAAGTGCTCGGTCACGCCGTTCCAGGTGATGTCGCCTTCGGCCTGCATCCGCGTGTAAGAGAAGTAGCGCGAAGCCTCTCCGTGATCCTTGAAGCTCACGCCCGCGCCTTCGTGGCCGTTCAAGACGGCGGGCTTCGAGGGCCGGAGCGCCGCCTCGAAGATGAGGTCTTCGCCAAGCGTCGCGCGCAGGAGGTGGAGGCCGTGCGCCTCGCGCACCGTCCAGTCGCCGAGCTTGAGATAGAACTGCTTCTTGCTCATCTGCGCCGGAGGGTCGAGAACGCCGCCCGTGCTCTTGCGATGAGCGTAACGAAACTTTTTACCCGACTCGTCGGTGACGGCGAAGTGCGCGAGGTAGAGCGGGTTGGCGATTAATCGGAGCGGCACGACGCCGAAGCGGTCGAGGTCTGTGCGCCGCTTGAAGAAGACCAGCTCGAAGCCGAAGCGGCGGCCCGAAGTCGAACGCATGTGGCCCGTGTAGTACCACCACTCGGTCTGCGCCTCTTCGTGCGCGTAGAGGTCGCGCGGCAGCTCGACGCCCGCGTGCTCCGTCCCGTCGCGCAAAGTCGAAGCCTTGCCGACAACGAGGTCGGCGATGTTATCAAGGACGCTCGCGGCGGTCTGCTCGACGGTCTCGATGAAATTGGTGCTCATAAAATTTCTACTTTAGTGCTCCTCCGTATGATTTAAATTATACCGGCGGCGCGTGGCGAAAGTATGACAAAGGCACAGGCCCGGCCATGAGAAAGGCATAGTATCCATTAAGGTATCCCCGAAGGGGATGAAGATAATAGCCGGGGGCAAAGCGAACGCAAGTGAGCGTCGCCCCCGGTTAAGCGTAGATAAAATATTCCGACCCTGAAGGGGTCGCACTTCAACGCGGCGGTGTGACCCCTTCAGGGTCGTAATTCTTCTCCTGCTTATTCCGGGGGCGGCGTGCTCTCGCACTTGCCCCCGGCTATTATCTTGTGCCCTTTCAGGGCAGATTCAGATTCTTTCGACGGCTTCGCGCGGCTCGACGAGTAAAGTTTTGAAGCTCGAAAGATAGACGAGGCCGGGGGCCGCGCCCTTCGGCTTGGAGATGAATTTGCGCTGGGTGTAGTTGACGGCGACTTTGGAGTCCTCGCGGGCGCGGCTGAAGCGCGCGGCGAGCTGCGCGGCTTCGAGGAGCGTGCGGTGCGGGATGTCTTCGCCGCGCCTCTGGTTGCGGACGACGACGTGCGAGCCGGGATAGTCGGCGGCGTGGAGCCATGTGTCCTGCGAGCGCGCGACGCGGAACGTGAGGTGGTCGTTCTCGCGCGGCCCGCGCCCGACGAGGATTTCGTAGCCGTCCGAAGAGCGATAGCGACGCACGCCGGGAATGCCTTCGGTCTCGCCCTTCTTGCCGCCGGACTTCGTGCGGGCGCGCGCATCCTTCTGAGACTTGCCGCCCTTCGCTTCTTCGCGGAAGGCTTCGAGCGTCGCCTCGTCTCGGTCGGCGATGATGCCTTCGAGAATCTCTCGACGTTCTTCGAGCGCGGAGAGTTCGCATCGGGTCGCGTCGAGCCGCGCGGCTATCTCCTGCGCCGCGCGCCGCGCCTTCGTGTAGCGCGAGAAACGCTCGGCGGCCTCCTCCTGCAAAGACTTGTGCTCGTCAACCTCCATCTCGACGAAGGGCGTGTCCTCGGCGTAGTAGTCGCGCACGCGCACCGTCCGCCCAAGCCTCTCCGCCGTGCCGATGTTGGCGAGCAGGAGTTCGCCCGCGCGCTTGTGCTCGTCGGCGTCGCCGTGCGCCGCGAGGTCGCGCGCGAGGTTCTTCTGCAATTTCTCTCGACGTGAAATCTCCTGCCGCAAACGCGCCGTCGTGTCGGCGGCCCGCGCGTCGAAGGCCCGCGCGCTTTCGAGTTGGAGGTAATAAACGTCAGCCGCCTCGGAAGGCGACTTGAACTCGCCGCGCGGTATCGGCGATTGCTTCCGCTCCTGCTCCGGCCTTGCGGTCGAAGCCGGGGGCGCGTAAACGTCGCCAACCTCCTGACCCTCGCCGCGCGCGGGCCTGAGAGAGTCGGAGACACGTCCGCTCTCATCGAGCAGGAAGAGGTTCGACGTGCGGCCCGTCAACTGCGCGACGAGCGTGGCGGCGTGCTCCTCGCCCGTCGCGTCGGGGACTGAGAAGGAGAAGCGCACGACGCGGTCGCCCTCGTCTTTAACGACCGCGTCGAGACGCGCGCCGCCGAGGGCTTTACGGAGAACGAGCGCGAAGTGTGACGGCGAGAGGGACGCTCTCTCAAGCTCGCGGACGGTGCGCTTGATGAGGTGGAGGCGCGGCTGGTTCGGCTCGGCGGAGAGGAGGAGATAACGACCGTCGCCCGTGCGAAAATCCACGGCGAGCGAGAGTGCGGAGAGTTGAAAGACCTTGCCCCACACGCGGCCCGCGAGCGCGGGCGCGACTTCCTTAACAATCTCTCCGAGGGCCTGTTCGTTCATGAAGAAATCCGTATCTCGAATGAGTCTCGCGCGAGGACATCCGTCGCCCGCGCGCCTCGAACCTTGAACGGTCAGGCTAACAGATTCGGGAGTGAAGACGAAAAAGGAGAGGCACGAAGAATCTTCTCCGTGCCTCTCCCTTGAAGATTAATCTTTCGCGCTCGCTACTGCTTCACGACGACCGTGCGCGAGAGGATGTCGTGGGCGGTGCGGCCTTCGGCGTCGAAGAGCGCGTAGAGAATCCCGATGCCGAAGGTGACGAGCGAGAGCATGTAGACGAGAGCGCGGCGCGCGCACTGGCCGTTCGTCGGGGCGTGCGCGGTGTTGGCGTCCACGGCGTGCATCGAGAAGACCTTCATGCCGAGCGTGCGGCTCGCAAGGGCGAGCGAGCAGGTCAGGTAGAGGAACATCACGACGGCGACGATGCCCGCCATCGAGCCCCACACGCGCGGGTCGCCCCAGTTGCCGATGGTCAGCTCGATGACGGCGGCGAAGGGGGCCGAGAGGAAGGCCACGACGAGGAGGTCGAAGAGTCCGGCGGCGAAACGCTTGAGGCGCGGCGCGCGGTCGTCGTAGGTCAGTTCGACGGTCTCGACCTTCGGTAAGGTCTCGACCCCGTGGCGTTCGAGCCAGTGGTCGTCAATGACGCCCGCGACGCGTCGCGGCTGCGGCTTGGCCGTAGAAACATCCGCCGTCAACGCCGCTTCGCCGTTGTCCAAAGTCTTAACGGCGGGCGCTTCGGTCTTCGCCTGCGCGGCGGGCGCGGATTTTGAGATGACTGTCGTCGCAGCTTCCGCCGCCGGTGTCGTTTCGGAAGTCGCAGCCGCGGTCGTCGCCGTCGCCGAGGCTTCGGCCTGCGCGGGCTTCGACGACGCCTGCTTCTGCGTGACGACCGAGAGGCTCGAAGCGCGCGCGGCTTCTCCCGCTTCGGCCTTCTCGGTTTGTTCGGCGACTTCGGCGGAGGCGGGCGAAGCATGGCGGGCTTCGGCGCGCTTCGGCGTGACCAGCTCAGGACGTGTCTCGACGGCGGTTTCGGGCTGCTCTTCAAAGACGCGCGCGGCGGCGGTGGCGGCGGCGGGCGCGCGATTCGAGCCGCCCCGGCCCGCGTGCGGCGGGGCCATTTCGGGCTTCCGCGCGCGCTCGATGCGGCGCAGAGCGGCCTGCACAATCGGGTTCATCTCCACGGGTTCGGCGGGCGGCGGCGGGGGGACTAAGCCGAGCTGCTTGGCCGTCTCCGCGGATGACTTCGAAGAGGCTGCGGCGTTCGCGTCCGCGTACTCCGCAAGGCCCGCGTCCGACTCGCTGCGCACGACGCCATCGGATTCGAGGGCGGCCTCGCGGGCGCGCTTTTGCTGGATTTCGCGGAACCGCTCGCTCAGCTCTTTACGCCAGGCGGGGCGGTTGCGGTGCGCGCCGGGGAATTCGATGAGGGTCGAGCCGTTCGTCTGCGGCGCGGTCTGCACGGTTTCGTTCGAATTTTCGGTCATGGCTCAAGCTTCGGCCCGTCGCCGGGGCTTCTGCGGCGGGCGGATTCTCTTCGTTTCAAGTGGTACAGATTGTCATTCGGGACGAAGGGCCGTAGCCGGGTAAACCCATGCCCATTGCGGAGTCGCGGCGGATGCTATCAGAAGTTACTTTAAGTCGTCAACCAGAAAATACACAAGAGACTGTATTTGAGTCGCGGGCGGGTACAACATTTTGACGGGCCGGGCGTCGCCCGGACTCGACGGGAGGCGGGAAGTTTTGGCGTCGGACGGGGTGGAGTCTGAGGGGCGCGGCGGCCCCTGCAAATTTATTTGATGAGCGTGCCGGTGCGGCTCCAGCGCGTATTGCTGAAAAAATCTGAGAGGAAGGCGAGCCGCCCGTCGCTCCTCGGCGCGGCGCTATCGTAAGACCAGATGACGAACATCGCGCGCCCGACGACCAACTCGCGCGGCACAGTCCCCCAAGCGCGGCTGTCGGTGCTGTTGTCGCGGTTGTCGCCCATCACGAAGTATTCGTTGTCGGGAATCTTGTGCGGCTTTTTGACGGCGTAGATGAAGGTGGAAGAGGCGGCGGCGCTCTTCGGGTCTTCTTCAATCGTCGAGGGCGAGTAGAAGACCGTGTAGGGCTTGCCACGCTCGCCCGTCGGTGGGTACGAGAGGTCTTTGAGTTCGGCGTCGTCGTTGCCGAGCTGCCGGTCGTGGGCCGTGACGCGGTACTCCGGCAGGAGCTTGCCGTCGGCGTAGACTTCGGCCCCGCGCACTTCGATGGTCTCGCCGGGCAGGCCGATGACGCGCTTGATGAAGAGCGTCTTGTAGCGGACGACTTCCTTGTTGGTGTTGATGTCCGAGGGGTACTTGAAGACGATGATGTCGCCGCGCCGGATTTCGCGCTGCGGGAGGAAGGGGACGACGGGGCCGGGCGCGAAGATGAACTTGTTGATGAGGAAGCGGTCGCCGACGAAGATGGTGTTCTCCATCGAGGCCGAGGGGACTTCCGCCGCCTGCGCGACGAAGGTCATGAAGAAGAGCGCCATGATGATGGTAACGACGGCGGACTCGAAATACTCGCGCAGCAGCGAGCGCGGCGGCCCGGCCTCCGTCTCGCGCACCTCGCGCTCGTCCGCCGTCGCCGCGCCCGCGCGCTCTTCACGCTCTTCGTCTTTCCCCTTCAACACAGAAGCCATCTCAAGCAAAGCCCTTTCAAAAGGAAGTCAGAAGTCAGAACGATGAACTGAAAGACGAAAGGCATTTGTTTTTATAGTTCATCGTTCATCGTTCTGACTTCTGACTTTTCTTCACAACGGTTGTCTCCCGGCGAAGCCGGATTCGAGGTCGTGCCACCATTCGATGTGGTCGCCTTCGCCGCCCTGCCAGCAGAGGAGGACGACGCGCCCGTCGCGCATGGACGGGAAGTCTATGAGCCCGCGCTCGTAGTCTTTAATCTGCACGCCGAGGGCTTCGAGCTGGCTCGCGTTCTCGGCGAGGTTGTAGAGCGTCTTGACGTACTTCGTCCCGCCCTGCATCCCGCCGCCGCCGTGCTGCGCGCCTTCGGAGGCGTGGCGCGCGGCCTCCTGCTGCGCGGTGACGTAGCTGTAGGCGCGCTGAATCGCCCCGACCACCCGCCCCACGGTCGGCAGCAGCGCGTTCGCTTCCTCGACGGTAAAAAGCTTCATAAGGGAAAAGCCGTAAGCGGTAAGCCGTGACGGGTGACGGGAGAAAGACAGCGTTTAGCTGTCACCGTTGACGCGTCGCGGTTCACGTTCTTACTGGTCATCCGTGATGCGGATGAAGTCGGCCTGACTGGCGAACTGGTCGGTCTCGTCGCCGAGGCTCGCGTCGGCCATGATGTGCGCGACCGTCTCTTCGAAAGATTCGTGGCTCTCGATGACGGTGGTCGTGTGGCGCGAGGGGCGGTCTTCGTCGCCTTCGGCGGCGAGGTCGGCGTCGCGCGGCGGCTCGTCCTCGGAGCGCGGCTGCTGCGGGCCGTTGTTGCCCTGCTGGTGGTGGTTGTGCATGAAGGCGGGCGTCTGCGCCTCCTGCGGGTGGTGTTCGTAGTAACGGTGCGTGTGCTGCGCCTCTTTGCGCACCTTGTCGGCGATCTCGCCGAGGTCAATGAAGTAGTCGGCCACGTCAATGAGCTTCGGCGCGGTGTTCGAGCGGAAGCCCGCGACCTCGACGCGGCAGCCCTTGTAGGCGACGGCGTTGACGGCGTAGACGAAATCCTCGTCGCCCGAAACCAGCACCGCCGTGTCGTAGCGACCGGCGAGCGAGAGCATGTCAACGGCGATCTCGACATCGAGGTTGGCCTTGCGCGTCCCGTCGTAGAAGGTCTTCAGTTCCTTGTGGATGACGCGGAAGCCGTTGCGCCGCATCCATAGCAAAAAGCCCTGCTGGCGCTCGGCCCCGACGTCCACGCCCGTGTAGAAGAAGGCGCGCAGGAGCCGCCCGTCGCCCAGAAGGACGCGCAGGAGCTTGTTGTAGTCTATGTCAATGTTGTGGAACCGGGCCGCGTGAAAAAGGTTGTTGCCGTCAATGAAAACCGCCACTCTGCCTCTGTAACCTAACTGCCACGATATATTGTTCGTCGGATCAAAATGCATGCGGAAAACACCCCGTTCGAGTTTCTGATTCTTTCGATTTCAAACAACAGTAGTGCCTAGAATGCCGCCCGTCGCGTGAGAGGTCAAGCCGTTAGGGCGATTTTGTCAACTCGCGCCGCCGCGCCGGGGCCTCGGACTCAAGTCCCGTTGGTGGTCGAGGCCGCGAGCTGCGCGCCCGTCAGGGCGTCTACGTAGACCAGAAGCGCAGGGCTCTGCGCGCCGAGGTAAATCTCCCACGCGAGGTGGAGTTCGAGCGCGGGCTCCGCGCCTTCGCGCAGGATGGGGAAGACGACCAGCTCGCGCGCCGTCGCGTCGCCGGTCGCCGCGACGACGTGCGTCTGCGGATTACCGGCGGCGTCTTTGTAGTTGACGACGCTGCCGCCGGTGAGCGTGGCGACGGCCTTCTCGGCGGTCAGGCGCTGGCCACGGAAAGCGGCAATCGCCTGCCGGAGACGTTCGGTGTCGGGGATGGCCGTGCTTGAAAGAGCAGTCACGCGGAGGTCGGGCGTGAAGGTGACTTCAAGGTCGCCGTAGCCGTTGCGCAGGGGGAAGCGGAAAGGGTTCTGACGGTAACGCGCAAGGCGCGCGCCGCCCGCGACTTCCGTGATTTCGATGAGCGACAGCTCGCCGGGCAAGACGCCGAGCAGAGGCCCCGCGCCTTCGATGAAGCGGCGGAGCGATTCGCGCGTCTCTTCCTCGGACTGCTCCTGCTCGTCTTTGATGATGACGCGTGGCATCTGCGAGAGCGTCGGGAGGTTCAAGGGCAACGCGCTGAGAGTCGCCGTGACGGGCCGCAGCTCAGGCGTCGGCCTCGCTTCGGCGTTCGACGCGCCGAGCAGGTTCGCCCACGCGGCGAGCGCGGCGGCTTCACGTTCGGGGTTCGCGGCGAGGATGATGGGATACGGCTGGTCTCCCGCGCCGCGCGGGCGCGAGGGGTCTGCGGGCCGCGTCGTCGCGGCGCAGGCGCACACAAGAGATGCGAGTGCGGCGGCGGCGCACGCGCTCGAAATCCGGCGCAGGTGTTGTCGAAGCAGAGCAAGCATCGTTTGAAGACCGAAATTTGATGACGGGGGAAACGCCGGGAAGGATTATACTCAAGAACCGTCAACGGGCAATCGCCTTTCAGGTCAGAACCGCCTGCCGCAAGCGGGCGGGTCATTTCGTCGCCGGCACGCACTTGCCATAGAGGGCGAGTCACTACGTCACTAAAACCCGCCCGCTTGCGGCAGGCGGTTCTGACCCGTTCTAAGCGGAGACTTGATTCTTGTCGCACGAAGAAGACATTTCGGAACTCAAGGATTTGATGGAGCCCGGCGAGAGTTCGCCGCGCAGGTTCAGCGCCGGGGAGTTGGTCGCGTGCGAAGGGTGCGCGCGGGCCAACCCGCCGACGCGCATGAACTGCATCTACTGCGGCGCGGCGCTCCCCGTCACGGCGGAGAGCGAGGCGCTGCGCCGCCCCACGCTCAGGAAGTTGGAGGAGTGGGAGCACGGCTTCAACATCGTCCTCCTGCCGGGCGACGGAGAGACACAGTTATCGCCTGACGCGCTCGCCGAGGCCGCGAACTTCCTGCGGCTCGAAGCCGCGCGGCTCTCGGCTTGTGTCGAGGCCCGCGTCGCGCTCCCCGTCGCGCGCGCGGCGACGTTGGAGGAAGCAGGACTCATCACGCGTCGGCTCGGCGCGCTCGGCTTCCCGGTCGAGGCGGTCTCGGACGAAGACCTCGGCGCGTCGAAGACGGCGAAGCGCATCCGCGCGCTCGACATCACGGATGAGGAACTCGTCGGCTTCGGCGGGCCGGAGGAAGGGGCCTGCGGCGTCGCGTGGGGCGAGGTCGAGCTGCTCGTCGTGGGTCGCATCTTCACGAAGCGCGTCGAGGTCGAGGAGGTGCGGAAGAGGCTCAAGGGCCGGCAGGAGTTGATTGACGCGCGCGAGCTTCTGTTTGACGAAGCCGTGCTGGAAATATTCAACGCTTCCGCGGAGGGCTCTACCGGCTGGCGTATCATGGCCGAGAGTTTTGACTACTCGTGCCTCGGCTCGCGCAAAGGGTTGCTGGCGCGCGACAACTTCAACACGCTCGTCGAGACGTTGCGCGCGCGCGCGGCGGCTGCCGGGTTCGACGAGGAGTACGTGCGGCTGCGACACCTGCTCGCGGCGGTGTGGCCGCCCGCCGAGCGCACCGAATCTCTCGGATTGAGGAGAAGCCGTCCGGGCCGTCTGAGCACCGAAGCGGTGACGACCGCCAGCAACGAGACGCAGTTCACGCGCTACGCGCGGCTCCGTCAGCATCTCGCGCGGAAGGGGCGCACGAAACTCTCATGAAGCAGCGGCGCGGCCACACACGCCCACCCGGCGGCAACGCTCACGGCGGCCACGCGCCGCGCGGAAAAGAGACTTCCGGCGAGCGACGAGAGAAAGCTTCTTCCGGCGAGAGGTCGGCGAAGGATTCACGGCGCGGCGAAAGTCTTGGGCGAGAGCCCCGGCGCGGCGAAAGGCCGGAGCGCGAGGGGCAGAGAGACTTCGGGCGTGAGCGTCCCGCGCGCGTGGAGGCCAAACGTCGGGCGCGTGTTGATGAAGGCGACGCGGGCCGGGTCGCTTCGACGGCTCGACAACAAACGGAGGCGGACGGCGCGCACGTCTTCGGCGTCCAGCCGGTGCTCGAAACCTTGCGCGCGGGGCTTCGTCCGGTCGAGCGCGTGACGGTCGCCGAGGGCGCGCACGAAGCTCGTCTGCACGAGATTATCGAGCTGGCGCGCGGGGCGGGAGTGCCCGTCCGCCGTGTGCCGCGCGCGGAGCTGCAACGAGTGGCGGCGGGCGCGAATCATCAGGGCGTCGTCGCCACGGTCGCGGCGGCGCGATACTGGCAGACCGAAGAGCTGCTCGACTCTCTGGCCGCGCGCGTCGGCACTGAAGACCCGCCGCTCGCGCTCGTCCTCGACGGCGTGGAAGACCCGCGCAACCTCGGCGCGATTATCAGGACGGCGGAGTGCGCGGGCGCGCACGGCGTCTTCGTCCCCGAACGCCGCGCCGCCGGGCTCACCGAGACGGTGGCGAAGGCGGCGGCGGGCGCGCTGGAATACGTGCCGGTGGCGCGCGCCGCGAACGTCGTGCGGCTGGTCGAAGAGTTGAAGGGGCGCGGCGTGTGGACAATCGGCACGTCGGCTGAAGCGACGACCGACTACACGGGCTGGGACTGGACGCAGCCCTGCGCGCTCCTGCTCGGCGGCGAGGGCGAGGGCCTGCGCCGTCTGGTGCGCGAACACTGCGACGTGCTGGTGAGCATCCCCCTGCGCGGGCACATCGAATCGCTCAACGTCTCGGTCGCCGCCGGAATAGTGCTCTACGAGGCCGTCAGGCAGAGAACCGCGGCGCGCGAAGCCGCGTATAAGAAACGCGGAAGTCAGAACGATGAACGATGAACTAAAAACAACTGCCTTCGCTTTCGTCTTGATAGTTCATCGTTCATCGTTCTGACTTCCGCCTTTATCTCCGAGGAGGAGCCAAGATGTACTGTCCGAGATGCGCGGTTCAAAACACGGACGACGCGAAGTTCTGCCGGTCATGCGGGGCGGACATCAGCCTTGTGCCAGACGCCATTTCGGGTCAGTTGTCCGGGAGGCTTGCCGCCGCCGAGTCGGGGAATTTCCGTTCGCGCGATGACATGCGCAAAGGGCCGCCGAGCATTGACAGGGCAGTGCGTTCCTTCTTTACGGGCCTCGCCTTCCTCCTCGTCGCCTTCGCCGTGCGCTCCTACGCGCCCGCCGGGCACATCTGGTGGTTCTGGATGTTCATCCCCGCCTTCGCCGGGTTCGGCGATAGCGTCGCCACCTACCTGCGCGTGAAGGAAGAGCGGCAGAGGCTCGCCCCGCCCTCCTTCGTCCCCGCGCAAAACTCCATGCACGCGCCTGCGGGCGTCGGCGAACTGTCTCCACAGCGCGAAACCGGCGAGATGGTCAGGCCGCCGAGCGTCACCGAAGGGACGACGCGCCACCTCGGCGTCCCCGTCGAGCGACGCCCGAAAGACCTGTAAGCCGGAAGCAACCCTCGCGCTCGTCCGGCGCGAGCGCCAAGTCCGAGGAGGCGACCCGCGATGTACTGTCCGAAATGCGGAGTCCACAATCTTGAGGACGCGAAGTTCTGCCGCTCGTGCGGGGCGGACATCAGGCTCGTGCCGCAGGCGCTGCAAGGCCACTTGCCGGAAGGCGCGTTCGGCGTGGATGAAGTCGAGGAGCTTGAGGAGAAGGGGCGGAAGGAGCGCAAGTACAAATTCAAGAAGCCGCCGACGCTCGAAAAGGGCTTGGAGAACGTCTTCTGCGGCATCGCCTTCCTCATCATCTTCATGCTCGGCCTCTTCTACATGAAGGGCGCGTTCATGATCTGGGTCTGGTTCATCATCCCGGCGCTGACGTGCATCGGAGAGGGCGTCGGCCAGATTATCCGCTCGCGCACGGCGGCAGCGCCCGCGCTCCCGCCCGCCGACACTTTCCGCCCCGCCTCGACGCTGCCCCCGACGAACGCGCACGAACTCCCCGCCGCCGACACGAGCGAGATTAAATACCCGCCCGCCTCCGTCACCGAGAGCACCACGCGTCACCTCGCCGCGCCGCGCAAGCGCAGGGCGGGCGACTCCTGAGCCGCCTCAAGGTGTATAGTTAATCCCTTTCATGTCGAAGAGCGAGAACAAGGCCCGCGTCTGTGTCCCCGTCTGCGTGCGCCGCGCGGGCGAACTGCCGAGCGCCGTCGCGCGCGCCGCCGAAGTCGCAGACCTCATCGAGCTGCGTCTCGATTGTCTGGAAGCACACGAACTCGAAGCGGCGCTCCGCCAACTCGGCGCGCCGCGACGCGCACACACGCAGCCCTTCATCTACACCTTCCGCCCGGCGGAGCAGGGAGGCGCTCGCCGCGTCAACCACGAAGAACGTGCTGCCTTCTGGACGAAGCTTCTACAAGACGCGCGCGAAGGGCTTGATAAGGACGCGGACTTCGCCGACATCGAACTCGACCTGCTCGAATCCCCGCACGGCCCTCGACTCGTCGAAGTCGCGGGCCGACTGAAAATCATCTGCTCCTTCCACGACTTCGCGGGCGTGCCCGAAGACCTCGGAGCGATTTACGAGAGGATGACGAGGACGCCCGCCGCCGTCCTCAAAATCGCTCTGAGCGTGAGTGAAGCGACCGACTCTCTCAAGCTCTTCCAACTGCTCGAACACGCGCGCAGCAAGGGCCGAGAAATCATCGCCGTCGCCATGGGCGAGGCGGGAATCGTGACGCGCGTGCTCGGCCCCGCGCGCGGCGGCTTTCTCACCTACGGCGCGCTCGACGCCGGGGGCGCGACCGCGCCCGGACAACTCGACGCGAAAGATTTGCGCGAGCTTTACCGCATCCACGCCATCAACGAACAGACGCAGGTCACGGGCCTCGTCGGTCGCCCGGTCTCACACTCGCTCTCGCCGCACATCCACAACGCTGCCTTCCGTGCGCTCGGCCTCGACGCCGTCTACGTCCCCTTTGACGTGGGCGATGCCGGCGAGTTCATGCGCCGCATGGCGCACCCGCGCACGCGCGAACTCGACTGGAATCTGCGCGGCCTGAGCGTGACCGCCCCGCACAAGAGCGCGGTCATCGAATACCTCGACCGCGTTGAGCCTTCGGCCAGAGAGATAGGCGCGGTCAACACCGTCGTCGTCGAAGACGGAGAGCTTCACGGCTCCAACACGGACGCCGAAGCGGCGCTGCTTCCACTGTCGGGCGTGGTCAAACTCGAAGGCGCGCGCGTGGCCTTAATCGGCGCGGGCGGCGCGGCGCGTGCGCTCCTCTGGAGCCTGCGGGCGGTCGGCGCGCGAACGACCGTCTTCGCGCGCGACCGAGTGCAAGCGGCGAAGACGGCTGACGAGTTCGGCGCTCGCGTCCAACAACTCCGCGACGCGAGTTTCGCGGGCTTCGATCTCGTCATTAACACGACGCCCCTCGGCACTCTCGGACAAAGAGAAGATGAGACGCCCGCGACCGCCGCACAGCTTCGCGGCGCGCGCGTCGTCTACGACCTCGTTTACAATCCGACGGAGACGCGTCTGCTGCGAGAGGCGCGCGAGGCCGGGTGCGAGACCGTCGGCGGCTTACAGATGCTCGTCGCGCAAGCAGTCACGCAGTTCCGACTCTGGACGGGCAGGGAAGCGCCAATCGAAGTGATGCGCGCAGCAGCGGAAGAGAAGATGTCAGAGGTTGGAGGCTAGATGTTAGAGACTTGCTTTTAACCAACATCCAACATCTAACATCTGACATCTGTTCTTATGGAACGTTACAGCAGACAAATTCTTTTCGAGGGCATCGGTGAGGCGGGGCAGTCGAGGCTGCGCGGGGCGCGGGCGCTGATCGTCGGGTGCGGGGCTCTCGGCTCGGCGCAGGTCGAGACTTTGGCGCGGGCGGGCGTCGGTCGTTTGCGCGTGGTGGACAGGGATTTCGTCGAAGAGTCGAACCTTCAGCGGCAGACGATGTTTACGGAGCGCGACGCGCGCGAGCGCGTGCCGAAGGCCGTGGCCGCCGCGCGTCGCGTCGGGGAGATTAACTCGGACGTGGAGTGCGATGGTGTAGTCGCGGACGTGAATAACTCGAACGTCGAGCGGTTGATTGAAGGCTGCGATGTCGTGCTCGACGGGACGGATAACTTCGCGACGCGGTTCCTTTTGAACGACGCGTGCGTCAAGCACGGGGTGAGTTGGGTGTACGGCGCGGCGGTCGGTTCCTACGGCGTGACGATGACGGTCAGGCCGCACGCGAGTCCGTGCCTGCGCTGCGTCTTTCCCGAAACTCCGGCGGCGGCGAGCGCGCCGACGTGCGACACGGCGGGCGTCATCATGCCCGTCATCTCAATCGTCGCCGCCGTGCAGGCGAGCGAGGCGTTGAAGCTCCTCACGGGCAACTTCGGGCAGTTGCACAACGCGCTGATGCAGTTCGACGTGTGGCGCAACGAGTGGCGGCGCGTGAAGTTGAAAGAGCCCGCGCCGGATTGCCGGACGTGCGCGCTCGGTCGCTTCGACGCGCTCGAAGCGGAGGCGGGCGAGATGACGACCGTCCTGTGCGGGCGCGATGCCGTGCAGGTCACGCCGGGTCAGGCGTCGCGCGTGGATTTGAAGTCGCTGGCGCAAAGACTGAGCGCGGCGGGCGAGGTTAAAGTCAACGAGTATCTCGTGCGGCTGCGCGCGGGCGGTTACGAGTTGACCGTCTTCGAGGACGCGCGCGCCATCGTCCGGGGGACGGACGATGTTGGCGTCGCACGTTCTCTCTATGCGCGCTACGTCGGGATGTGAAGTCGCCGGGCGCGAGGTTGAGAAAGCTCGTCCCGGCCCGTACATTTTGGGCGGCGCGGTTTCGCGCGTTCTCCGTATCGGGGTATGATTCAGCTCATCCCCCTCGATAATCTTGAAAACGGCTCCTTTGATTTGATGACGAACAAAAAAATCCTTCTTCGCACTTCTCAACTCTTCTTCCCGGTCTTCTTCTTGTTGTTGTCGCTCTTCGCCGTGCCAAATGTCGAGGCGGGCGGCCCCGTGGTGTGGGAGACAAGCTCGCGCGCGGAGCTTCTGAACGGCGAGGCGCGCGGCGTCTCGGTGACGGACGCGGGCGCGCTGATGCTCGCGCCGCGCTTCACGCAGGTCTTCGACACCGAGCAGGCTTACGTCTGGTCGAGCGCGGTGGACGCCTCTGGCGTCGTCTATCTCGGCACGGGCCACGACGGGCGCATCTTCCGCGTCGGCGCGGACGGGCGCGGGGCTCTGCTCTACGACGCGGCGGAGTTGGACGTGACGGCGCTCGTCGTGGGGCGCGACGGCGCGCTCTACGCGGGCACTTCGCCGGACGGGAAGGTCTACCGCGTCGGCGCGGACGGTCGGGCGGAGGTCTACTTCGACCCGCCGGATAGATACATCTGGTCGCTCGCCGTGTTGAACGACGGGGCGCTCGCCGTCGGCACGGGCGACACGGGCAAGCTCTACCGCATCAAGGCGGCGGGCGCGAAGCCGGAGGCGTCTCTGCTCATTGACATCAGCGAGACGCACGTCATGTCGCTCGTCGCCGATAGGCAGGGGAACCTCATCGCCGGGACAGACCCCGGCGGGCTCGTCCTGCGCGTCTCGCCGGACGGGAAGGCGTTCGCGCTCTTCGACTCGCCGCTGCGCGAGATTCATTCGCTCGCGCTCGCGGCGGACGGGAGCGTCTACGCGCTCGCCTTGAGCGACGCGGCTTCGGGGCCGAAGCCTGCAAGCAGCACGACGACGCAGACGACGGGCGGCGTGACGGCGGGCGGGACGGTGACGGGCACGGTGACGACGATTGACGAGGGCGGCACGCCGGTCACGCAGTTCAGCGGCGCGCAGCAGGCGGCGCAGACGCGGAGCCGCAATGAGCTGGCGAACGCGCGCACCGCCGTCTTCCGCATCATGCCCGACGGCGGGACGGACGTTTTGTGGAGTTCGACGACGGTGACGGCCTTCGCCGTCGCCTCCGCGCCGCAGGGCGGGAGCGTGCTCGTCGGGACGAGCGACAAGGGTCGCATCTACTCGGTGACGGACGACGGGCGCGACACTTTGCTCGTGCAGTCGAGCGAGGATCAGATTTCGTCGCTCCTCGTCCGCGACCGAGAGGTCTTCGCCGCCTCTTCAAATCAGGGGAAGCTCTTCCGCTTCAACTCGGAGCCGATGGCCGAGGGGACTTACGAGTCGCCGGTGCGCGACGCGCGCTTCGTCGCTTCGTGGGGGCGCATCTGGTGGCGCGGTCGCGGGCAGGTCGAGCTACAAACTCGGACGGGCAACACCGAGCGGCCCGACGTGACCTGGAGCGAGTGGAGCGCGCCTTACAAAGACCCTTCGGGCGGCTCAATCGCGAGCCCGCGCGCGCGCTTCATCCAGTGGCGCGCGGTGCTGCGCTCAGGCGCGGGCGCGGCGGACTCGCGCGTCGAGGACGTGAGCGTCGCCTACCTGCCCCGGAACGTCGCGCCGGAGATTCTGGCGATTAACGTCCTGCCGGTCGGCGTCGCCTTGCAGTCGGCGGTGCAGATTCCGGTTGACCCGAACCTCGAAGCGTCGGGGCTCGACCCTTCGCTCGTCGGCGCGCAAGTTCAGATACCGCCGCGCCGTGCTTTTCAGAGGGGGGCTATCTCGCTTCAGTGGCAGGCCGAAGACCGCAACGGCGACCAACTCGAATACTCGGTCTTCTACCGCGCGGTGGGCGAGAATACCTTCCATCTTTTGAAAGACAATCTGCGCGACAACTTCTTCTCGGTTGACGGCGCGGCGCTCGGCGACGGGCGCTACGTCTTCCGCGTGGTCGCCTCGGACGCGCCGCAGAACGCTTTGGGGCAGGCGCTCACGGGGCAGCGTCTGAGCGAGCCGGTGGACGTGGACATTACGCCGCCGACGGTACGCGTCGCGGGCGAGGCGCAGACGCTTCCCGACGGTCGCGTCCGCGTCCGCTTTCAAGTCGAGGACGCGAGCGGGATGGTCAAGCGCGCCGACGTGAGCGTGGACAGCGGCGAGTGGCTCGCGGTCTTCCCCGAAGACGGCATCGCCGACAGCCCGCGCGAATCGTATCCGCTCGAACTGCCCGTCGCGGGCACGGGCGAGCACACCATTTCACTCCGCGCCTTCGACGCCGGGGGCAACGTGAGCAGCACGAGAATCGTCGTAAGACGTTGAAAAAGCGGCACGTGTCGCGTATACGATACCGTGCCGGGTTGTCCGAAACGGTGCGAGCCGGGCGGGCGGCCCGCCAACAATGTTTGAAAAGAGCCCGGAAGTGCCATCCGTCCGGCGTGGCACTGGTCTTGCCAGTTAACCGAGATGAGACACGCGCGTCTCTCCTCTCCCTCCACATGCGCGACTGAGAAGGACATGAGGAGGACTGGGAAGTAAAGATGAAATACTTGAAGCAAATACTGTTGGCGGCAATCGCCCTCTGCGTGCTCACGGCCAGCGCGATGGCCTTCGAGCCGCAGCGGAACGACCAGAAGCCGCCGCCGCCGAAGGACGAGAAGAAGGTGGAGAAGCCGCACAAGCCGCCTCCGCCGCCCCGCGATACGAACACCAACCGTGGGGGCAACGACAACCGCCGGGGAAAGCCCTGACGCTGCTCCTCCGCCGAAACGCAGAGGCTCTTGAGCCGCAAGCGGAGTCGGCAGAGAAGCGGCGGCGCGGGGCCGAATTAAGACGCCGGACTTTAAAGACGCAGGCGCGCCGCAGGAAGCGTGGGAGCTAACCCGCTGGCGCGCCTGCTGCTTTTTTTTGGCAGGGCAAAAGTTTTAAGGGGGGAAATGATGTTGAAGACCAGACGGTACAGGGCAGCGTTCGCCGCGCTCGTGTTCTGCTTGGCGCTCGCCGGGGCGGGGGCTCTCGGCGAAGGCGCGGCGGCGCAGAGAAGAAGGGCGGACAACGGTCTACTCGCGCGCGCACAGTCTTACACGGGGGACAGGTTCAACTTCGAGGCGGCGACGCCGCGCGGCGCGCGCGTGGTCGCGGTCAGCAGGCCGAACGCCGCGACGATGAACGCGATTGACCGGGGCTTGACCGAACTCTTCGCGGTGGCGCGGCGGCGCGGCTACCGCGAGCGCCTGAACTATTCCGACTACACCATCTTCATCGCGCGCGCCGACCGCACGAAGGACAGCGCCGGGGCTTACTCGCCCGACATCGCCCTCGGCGCGGCGCAGTACGCGGGGAGCGTCTACGATCAGGGCGGCTACGTCTTCGCCGCCGGGCTGGTGCTCTCGACGCAATCGTGCGCCTTCGTCATCGCCGAGCACGAGCGTGACTGGCAGCGCATCACCAACGTCGCGCGCTACGAGGGCGAGCACATCGTCCTCTACCACAACGACCGGAGGCTCTACTCGCAGACCGCCGACCACAGCCGCGGCGGCAGCCACCCGATTCTTCAGTAGGCCGCTCGGACGGCGAAGTGCGAAAAGAAGCCCGCGTCTTTGTAAGGACGCGGGCTTCTCTCTTTGCCGGTTCGTTCGGGCGGAGCGTGCGGCTTACTTCACGATGCTGCCGGTGATGACGACGACGATGCCTTTGTCCTCCATGCTGGTCGTGCCGACGACGACTTTCTCACCCTCGCGCAGGTTGACGGGGGTGTTGAAGCCGATGGTCTCGTACTGAATCGCGGTCGGGCCGCCGACGAAGAGCGGTACCTTCATCGAGAAGCCGAACTGCCCGACCTGAATCTTAGCCGGCCCCGGAGGGGTGGTGTCGAGGACGACGCTCTCAAAACGGAAGTCGTAGAAGATGGGGTTCTTGCTGGCCTCGGTGTCGGCGCGCAGCTTCAATTCCGAGACGCCCTTGATGCTGACCTGGCGCATCCCCTGTTCCTTGGTGCGGAGCACCTGCGAGGTCATCAGGTGGTAGTGGCCGTAGTTGATGGTGGTCTTCAACTGGTTGATGACCGCCGACAGTTCCTCCGGGAACTGGTTGGCCGGGCTGAAGGTCTGGGTCTTGGTGGCGACGAGGATGTGGACGTGGAACTCGACGCCGGGCCGCATCGGTTCGGGCACGTCGAGCCGCTTGATGCCCTCCTCGATGGCCGCGATGTTTTCGGGGAAGTCGCGGACGGTGATGGTCTGGAAATCTTGATTGGGGACCATCGTCGCCCCACGGTAGCCGCTGCCGAGCGGCGCGAGCACGCGGACGATGTTGTTCGTGTCGCGGTGCTTGATCTCGAAGACGCGGCTGCGGAAGCCCTTCTCGGTGACGACGTTGTCGGGCGGCGGCGAGGCTTGCGGAGCGGGTGTCGCGGGCTGCGCCGTAACGGCTGAGCAGCAGAGGAGAACGAGTGCGGCGGCGAATAGAATACGGTTTTTCATGGCGTGTAAAGATTCCTCCTAACGGTTATCTGTCTTGTTTGACGAATCACTGTCGGTCGTCCGGGGCGACAACCAGATGATGCGGACGTTCGGGTCTTTGGTCTGCAATTCGATGCGGAACATCTCTCGGTCGGCGGCGGCGGTCTCGACGCGCTTCGGCTCAAGGCGGTCGGGGACGGCGTTGACGCTCTGCGCGCTCGACGCGTGCGCGACCTGTTCCGAGTCTCTCGCCTGCGGCGGAGTCGTCAACTTTTCAACACGACGGACGGCCCTCTTCAAAGCAACGACGGCTTGCCGGACTCCGCGTTGCGGCGGCGTGTTCGACTGAGGCTGAGGAGCGGTGATGATGTCATGCCCCTTCGTCGCGCCTTCGTGAGCCTGCGAGCCTGACTCCTTAGTGTTATCCGTCTTGACTTTGCCCGCGTCGCTTTTATCTTCCTTCGCAACTTCGATGGTTGGTGTCTGCGCGCGTCGGAGGAAGTGTGTGGAGAGGATGACGGCGCAGACGAGCAGGGAGAAGGCCGCCGCGTAGGTCAGAGTCCGCTGGCCGAAGGGCTGGCCGAGGAGTCGCGCGAAGAGGGAAGGCCGGGGCTCGGAAATCCGGCTCATGACGTTGCGGCGGACGGCGTCGAAGAAGGCGGCGTCGAACTCCGGCGGCTGTTGAAGATGAAGGAGGTGCTGGCTCGCCTCCCACTCGGCGGCGAGGGAGCGGCAGGCGTCGCAGCCTTCGAGGTGCGCGGCGATACGTTCCCGCGCGCCGTGCTCTTCGATGTCGCCCGCGACGTAGAGCGAAAGATTTGTTTCGGCCTCTTCGCACTTCATCATCATGCTCCTCAAAAACGCTTCTCCCGCAGGAAGCGGTCGCAGAAGACCTTGAGCTTGCCGCGCGCCGTGCTGACCTGCGAGCGGACGGTGGCGGGGCGCGAGCCCATGACGCGCGCCACCTCGTCGGTCGAGAGCCCTTCGAGGTCTCTCAAGACGAGCGCCGTCCGCTCCTTCTCCGGCAGGGTCTCCAAAGCCCGCCGGACGATGGCCCTCTGTTGGGCGATGACGGCGGCCTCCTCGGTGTCGGACTCGCCCGCCATTGAATCGAGCGCGGACAACTCGCCCTCCGCATCGGACGTAGGAGCCTGTGAGCCCGCCTTGCCGCGAGCGCGCAGCATGTCTCGGCAGACGTTGACGGTGATGCGGTAGAGCCAGCCGTGGAAGTCCTGTTCGGGCCGGTACGACTTCAGGTACTTGAAGGCGCGAAGGAAGACTTCCTGCGCGGCGTCGCGCGCGTCCTCGCGGTTGCCGAGGAGCCGCCACGCGGTGGCCGCGACCTTGTGCTGCGTGCAGACCATGACCTGCTCGAAGGCCAGTGTGTCGCCCGCTCGTGCGCGCTCGATGTGCGCCGGGAGCGTCGCCCGCTGGTCTTCAAACGCCCCGCCGGGCGGCAGTTTGTCCGTCATACAGGCGATACCGGCGACCTCACTGGGCATTTCCACTAAACCCCTTCGTGCTCCACGCTTATCACTACCCGTCGCGGGCGCGAAACGTTGAGAAGTTTTTTCCGTCTGCGGGTGTGAGTGCGGCGCGGGCATGGCTTCTACACGCGGCGGCGCGTCGGCGGTTCCCTAACAGTTCCCAGACAGTACCGCGCGCGGTCTTTCGGGCGGGTTGAGTTTGATGACGGTCAACCCGCTCGAATACCGCTCGCGGTTCTGTGTGAAGGGCGGCGCGCGAGTGCTAAATGCTGGACGCGAGACGAGGGCTGTACGTACAATGCCGCCGCCTCGCCGCGCCTTCAAAGCTGCTCCGTGAAAGGACACGCGCTCGAATGTCTCAAGTGAAACTGTTGCGCGCTCTCGGCGGCGCGGGGTTCTGTCTGCTGCTCTGCGCGTTGGTCGCGGGCGGTGTGAGAGGAGACGGGCCGACGCCCGCCGCGCAAGGTGTAAACGCGTCACGCACGGATGCGTCAACGCACTGACGCGCGCCGCTTCGACCTCCTGAGCCGCGCCGGTGTCGTCCCCGCGTCCGCGACTCAGGGGCCGCAGAGCGACAAGCCGGTCGAGGAGGTGCGGAAGAACATACAGGTGCTCAAGGGGCTGCCCGCCTCGCAGTTGTTCTCGGTGATGAACTTCGTCGCCGTCTCGCTCGGCGTGAGGTGCGACCATTGCCACGTCAAGCGGGGTGAGGGCGGCGACGCGTGGGTCTGGGAGAGCGACGAGAAGCCGGCGAAGCAGACCGCGCGGCGGATGATGCAGATGGTGCAAGCAATCAACGGCAACCACCGCGCGGACTTCCGCGACAACGCCGTCACCTGCTACACCTGCCACCGAGGCTCGACGAAGCCCGCCGCCGCGCCCGCTCTGCCGCTCGCCGTCTCCGGCCACGAGGGCGGGGAAGCTCCGAACGCGACGGCGGCTGTGACGCTGCCGACGGTCGAGCAGGTCTTCGAGAAGTACGTCGCGGCGGTCGGCGGTCGCGCGGCGGTCGAGAAGTTGCGGACGAGCGTGATGAAGGGCACGCGTGAAGCCTCGCAGGGGCGCGCGTGGCCGTTCGAGGTGACGACGAAGGGGACGGACAAGTTCCTCAACGTCGTCCAGATTCCGCAGCAGGGGACTTTCGCACAGGCGTATGAAGGGCCTGCGGGGTGGGTCAAAAACCCGCGCCTCCGGCGAGAGCTGACGCCGGGTGAGCTGGCGGATTTAAGACGCGCCGCGCAAGTGTTGGGCGTGGTCAAGACGCCCGCGCCCACGGCCTCGATGAAGGTCGCGGGCCGGGAAAAAATCGGCGACCGCGAAACTCTCGTCGTCGAGCACCAGCCGCGCGCGGGCGTCACCGAGCGACTCTTCTTCGACGCGCAGACGGGCCTTCTCCTGCGGCAGCAGACCGTCACCTCGACGGTGCTCTTGCCCTTCCCCGAACAGGTTGACTTCGAGGACTACCGCGAAGTTGACGGCGTGAAGATGCCTTTCGTCATCCGCTTCTCGAACATTGATACGTGGTTCAGCTACACGCGCAGGCTCAACGAAATCAAGCACAACGTCCCGGTGGACGACGCCCTCTTCAAGATGCCGGAAGCGCCGCCGACGCCCGCGCCCGCGCCGCCGCAGTGATGCCGATTTGACTCCGCCCTCAGACCGCACTACAAAGGACTGAGCCGCCCGCGCGATTGCCGCTCCGCGTGGGCGCGCGGCGGTCGGCACCAGAGCGCGGACGGCGACGGAGACAGGGCTGACTTCATGCGACGTATTGATCTCACCAAAGCGCAGGCGGCGCGCTCCTCGACCATCCGCGACATCAACCGGCAGATCGTCCTCAACTACGTCCGCGACCGCGAGCCCATCTCGCGCGCCGACATCGCGCGCATCACCGAGCTGCAACGCTCGACCGTCTCGACCATCGTCGAAGAATTAAAATCCGAGGGGCTCATCGAAGAGATCGGCGCGGGCGCTTCGACGGGCGGGCGCAGGCCGACGCTCCTCCGCCTGCGCGCGGCGGGCGCGACCGCCATCGGCGTGGACATCAAGCCTTCGTCCACGACCATCGCCACGAGCGACCTGATGGGCCGCGTCATCCGGCGAGAGGAGCTGCCGAACAGCTCAAGGCCCGACGAGATGTCGGCGCGCATCATCGAGTGTGTGCGCGACTTCGCGGCGCAGGACGACACGGGGAACGTGGCGGGCGTCGGCGTGAGCGTCCCCGGTTTGATTGACCCCGGCACGGGCCGCGCCATCTACATCCCCTTCTTCAAGTGGCGCGACTGGGCGATTGCCGAAGAGATTGAGAAGGCGACCGGGCTCGTCGCGCGCGTGGACAACGACGCCAACGCGGCGGCGCTCGCCGAGCTGTGGTTCGGTCGCCCGGAGGTCAGCGACTCGCGCGACTTCATCATGGTGCTCGTCGCCGAAGGCATCGGCACAGGCATCGTCTTCGACGGCCAGATATATCGCGGCGAGCGCGGCGCGGCTGGCGAGTTCGGGCACATGATTGTCGGCCAGCAGGCCCCGGTCGCCTGCTCGTGCGGCAACCACGACTGCTGGGAAGCTTTCTCTTCGGAGCGCGCGACCGTCGCTCGATACCTCGGCGCGACGCAGAACGGCAGCGAAGGCTCACGTCATCAAGTCGGCTTCTCGGAAGTCGTCGAGCGCGCGCTCGGCGGCGAGCAGGCGGCGATTGATTCGCTCACCGAGACGGCGCACTTCCTCGGCATCGGCGTCTCAAATTTGATAGTCGGCCTGAGCCCCGAATCGGTCGTCGTCGGCGGACACATCACGCGCGCGTGGCCCATCGTCTCGGCCCTCTTGGAAGAGACCATCCAGCGCAGCATCCGGCGCGGCCTCCCCTCGGCCCGCATCGTCGCCTCGACGCTCAACGAGCCGACCTTGATGGGAGCCATCAGCCTCGTGCTCGCGCGCAAGTTCGGACTGACCGAAGGATGAGAAGTAGTAAGCGATAAGCAGTAAAGACAATTTGAGATTTCAGAAGCTATTTGAAATCAGCTCCGTAGGAGCGAGATGTTTATAGCTCGCGGGTATGTTTTATTGGGCAAGCTCCGTAGGAGCGGCATGTAACGAATGTTCCGCTCCTACGGAGCTTGGGGGAGAGACGAATCTCCAAGCTATAAACATTTCGTCCCTGACGGGACTACTCAAACTGCTTCTCAGGTTTGAGATTTGAAATCTAAGAGCTAAAGGCTGCGAATGGCTGTCTTTCTTTATGAAATTCGCTGAAGTTGTCATCGTCGGCGGGGGCGTCGTCGGCGCGAGCGTGGCTTATCACCTCGCGGCGCGCGGCTGCCGCGACGTGCTGGTCGTGGAGCGCGGCGCGCGTCCCGGCGAGGGCAGCACGGGCAAGGCAACGGGCGGCTTTCGCGCGCAGTTCAGCACGGCTGTCAACATCAAGCTCTCGCTCCTCTCGCGCGAAAAGCTTCTGCGCTTCAAAGACGAGACGGGCGTTGACCCCGGCTTCGAGCAGCGCGGTTATCTCTTCCTCGCGCACGAACGGGGCGAACTCGACGCGCTCCACGCCGCGCAGGACTTGCAGCACGCGCACGGACTCGCGGAGGCGCGTCGCGTCGCACACGAAGAGGTCTTTGAGTTGAATCCGGCGGTCGAATCTTCGACGCACATCGGCGGCGTCTTCTGCCCTTCGGACGGCTTTATCCGACCGCTTGAGATTCTTCGCGGCTACACAGAGGCCGCCGCGCGCCTCGGCGTGAGATTCGAGTACGGGACGAGCGTCGAGGGCTTTCGCCTGAGCGCACAGGGGAATATCGAAGCCTTGCGGACGAATAGAGACGACATCGCCGTTGGTCACGTCGTCAACGCGGCGGGCGCGTGGGCGGGGCAGTTGGCGAAGATGGCCGGGGTCGAGTTGCCCGTCGAGCCCCTGCGCCGTCAGGTCGCGTTGACGAGCCCGTGCGACCTCCTGCCCGAAGAGATGCCGATGACCATCTTCCTCGAAGACGGCTTCCACCTCCGCGTGCGCGAGCACTCGGTGCTGCTCCTCTGGCCGGACGAGCCGCGCACGTCGGATGCCTTCGACACTTCTTTCGAAGAGGCTTGGCTTTCCGAAGTCACGCGCCGCGCACACGAGCGCGTGCCGTGCTTGAAGTCGGCGACTATCGAACGCGAGCGTTGCTGGGCCGGGCTCTACGAGATGTCGCCGGACGGGCACGCGATACTCGGCGCGGCCCCCGGCGTCGAGAATTTTTACCTCGCCAACGGCTCTTCGGGTCACGGCGTCATGCACGCGCCCGCGCTCGGCCAACTGCTCGCGGAGATAATTCTCGACGGCGCGGCTTCTTCCGTAGATGTGCGCGCGCTCCGCCCCACTCGCTTCGCCGAGGGCGAGCCGAACGTCGCGCCGGAGTTGTTGTAGAAGTAAGTCAGGCATCGTTCTAATTCTGAAACGTGAGGAGTGACAGACGCACTTTTATGAAGGACATCAGCAGGCTTCTCGAAAACAACAGGGCGTGGGCCGCGGACATCAAGACGCATCACCCGGAGTTTTTTCAGACCTCTTCGGAGCAGCAATCGCCGCAGTATCTCTGGATCGGCTGCGCCGACAGCCGCGTGCCCGCCGAGCAGTTGGCGGGGCTCGGAGCGGGGGAGTTGTTCGTCCACCGCAACGTTGCGAACCTCGTGGTTCACACGGACTTCAACTGCCTCTCGGTGTTGCAGTACGCGGTCGAGGTGCTCAAGGTCGAGCACATCATCGTCTGCGGGCACTACGGCTGCGGCGGCGTGCGGGCCGCTCTACAGAACCTTCAGTTGGGGCTGATTGATAATTGGCTGCGCCACGTGCAGGACGTGATGCAGAAGCACGAGGCGACGCTCTCGGCCATCGGCGACGAAGCGGAGCGGCTGAACAAGCTCTGCGAGTTGAACGTCGTGGAGCAGGTCTTGAACGTGAGCCGGACGACCATCGTCCAGAGCGCCTGGCAGCGCGGTCAGGAGTTAGCCGTCCACGGCTGGGTCTACGGGCTGCACGACGGACTCCTGCGCGACATGGAGATGCGCGTCGCGGGGCAGGAGGAACTCTCCGCCGCCGAGCGCCGCGCGTTCATCGCGCTCCACCTGACTTGAGGTGAAACTTCCGACCGCGAGAGGGAAGAGCCCGGCGGGAACTGTTCTTTAAAGAACGGCGACGCTCTTCAGCGGACGAGGTTCGCCTTTTGGAGCGGGAGTTGGTTGCCTTCCGGCTGCGTCAGTTCGTCCCAGTTGGTCGTCGGCGTGAGCGTCGTCCACGCGCGTTTGCCCGCGCGGATGTAGATGATCTCCAGCGGCTTGCCGACGGGCGCGTTGCCGAGGATTTCGGCGAACGATTCCATGTACCTGATCTTCTGGCCGTCAACGCGCAAGATTACGTCGCCGACTTGCAGGCCCGCGCGGCTGATGTCGGAGTCGGGGGCGGTCTCGAAGACGTGCGCGCCGTCGGCGTATTGAAACTTCGTGCCGCCGACGTTGACGAATTCGGGGTGCAACTCGCCGTCAATCTCGACCTGTTCGGCGGGCGTGAAGTTCAGATAATAAACTTGCGTCCCGGCGACGCCCGCGCCGAGCGAGACGAGCGCCACCAGAATCATGCTCGTCCAGCGACCGAGACGAGCACGCGAGACTGCGCCCGCGACGCGCGAAGGGACTGAAGCGAGGGTTCGTTGCGGCGCGCTCGCCCAGGCGGAGGGAACCATCCCGCCCCATTCATGCGCGGACGTGAACGGGTCGGCGGCATGCGCGTGCGGCGGCGGGGCCGTCCTCGTCTCCGCGGCCCGCGCGGCGTCGAGGCGTTGCCCGCACCAGTTGCAAAAGCCCGAACCCTCTATGATCGCCGAGCGGCATGATGGACAGGTCTTCATCCTGCTTCCTCCCTGAAAAATTTTATCGCTGGAAGTGAACCGAATATTCGCGGCGCGAATAAAGACGTGTACGCCGCCCGCCGCCGGGTGGTTGCAAACATCTGCGTCAAAGCCGTGAGTCAGAACCGCGCGCGGTAGCGGGTGGGTTTCGGTAACGCAAAAGAACCCACCCGCTACCGCGGGCGGTTCTGACTTCCTTTGCCCTGTGTGAGCGTGATTATTCGGTCAACGCCGGGAGCGTCGAAGGTCTCCACGGAGCCGTCGGGCCAGCGCACTTCGAGGCGTTCGACTTTCGTCGCCGCGCCGAGGCCGAAGGAGAGCACGGGCTCGTCGTTCGAAGAGTAGCCCGCGCCGCTCACGCGGTCGCCGCGCTGTCGAATCTTGCCGGACGTGAGATAGACGATTGCGCCCGTCGCGTCGCGCGGGTTCTTCCTGGAGAAGTCGCCGATGAGCCGCACGCGCAGCCAGTGGTTTGTAGTCTCCGTGACGTTGCGGAGGACGGCGGGCGCGGAGTCCATGTTGTTGAGCACGAGGTCGAGCCGCCCGTCGCCGTCCAAGTCGCCGACCGCCGCCCCGCGCGAGGCCCACGCGGAGGCCAGCCCGCTGCCGGGCGCGGCGGCGACGCGCTCGAACTTGCCCGACGCGCCCGCGTTGCGGAAGAGCAGAGGCTGCTGCGCGTAGGACGTGCCCCACTGCTGCTTGTCCACCGCCGGGTAGACGTGGCCGTTGGCGACGTAGACATCCTTCCAGCCGTCGTTGTCGTAGTCGAAGAAGCCCGCGCCCCAGCCGAGGAAGGGAATCGTCGGCTCGCCGTGGCCGGACTGAAAAGTGACGTCGGTGAAGTTGCCGTCGCCGTCGTTGTGGTAGAGCGTGTTCGAGTCGTCGGAGAAGTTCGTGATGTAGAAATCCACCATCCCGTCGTTGTCGTAGTCGCCGACGCCGAGCCCCATCCCCGCCTGCTCGCGCCCGTTCTCGTTCAAGGCGACGCCCGAAGGGTAGCCGACCTCCTCGAACTTGCCGCCGCCGAGGTTCATATAAAGTTGGTTCGGCGTCGAGTCGTTGACGACGAGGAGGTCGGGCAGCGAGTCGCTGTTGACGTGCGCCCAGACGGAAGAGAAGCCGTAGAACTTTTCGTCGTCGTCAACGCCCGTCTGCTTGCTCACGTCCTCGAACGTGCCGTCCGCCTTTTGATGATAGAGCGTGTCGCCTTCGCCCTTGAGCCCGCGCGGGCCGCACATCACGGGCACGCCCCGGAACTGGCAGAAGTTCTGCGCCACCGCGCCGGGCTTGCCCGCCTCCGAGGGGTTCGGCGGGAGGTTGTTCAAATCCAACTCGACGTAGCCGGGGACGAAGAGGTCGAGCCGCCCGTCCGAGTCGTAGTCGCCGAAGCTCGCGCCCGTTGACCAGCCCTTGCGCGCGACGCCGAGCTGCGCGGCGACATCCGTAAAAGTGCCGTTGCCGTTGTTGCGGTAGAGACGCGAGACACCGTAGTTGCCGACGAAGAGATCGAAGTCGCCGTCGTTGTCGTAGTCGCCGACCGCGACGCCCATCCCCCAACGCTCGTTCGAGACGCCCGCGCGCTCGGTCACGTCCTCGAACTTCCAGTTGCCGAGGTTGCGGTAGAGCGCGGCGCGCGGCGCTTTCTCCTTGCCCTGCTCCGCCGCGATGGTCGAGCCGTTCAAGAGATAAACGTCGGGCTTGTCGTCGCCGTCGTAGTCGAAGATGGCGACGCCGCCCGAAACGGTCTCGACGATGTAGTCCTTCTGCACGCTCCCCGAACGATGCTTGAAGGCGGCGAGCGCGGTGCGCGGCGTCACGTCCTCGAAGACGCGCGGGGCCTTCGCGTCCGTCACGCCCGCCGTGCGCCGCGTCGCCGAGACGAGCCCCGCGCCGGTCGAGACGCCCATCCCTCCCTGTGGCGGCGCGGGAGGCGGAGGCTGCTGCGCGAAGAGTGAAGCAGGCAAAAGAACAAAGAGGAGGAGAGTCGCGGCAACAGTACCGCGAGCGGTAGCGAGCGGGTGACTCTTCGCGAAGCAGACCCACTCGCTACCGCTCGCGGTACTGTTAAAACGTCCTGAGAATATGAGACTCATTTTTCGTTGATCGTCAGATACTTGTCTATCGAGGGGTTGTTGACGGTCTGCGTGAGCCCGCTCGGCCAGCGGACTTCGACGGCGCGCACGGCGGCGCGCGGGCCGAGGCCGACGAGTATGCGCGGGTCGCTCGACGAAAGATAACTGCCCGCCCCGCTCACGTCAAAAACCTGCCTCGTCCCCGTTGCGTCCGTCACCGTGACGCGCGCGCCAAAGCCCTGCCGGTTCGACTTCGAGCCGTTGAGCGCGAGGCCGAGCCAGTGATGCTTCGCGCCGTCCCTGCGGCCCTCGTTGCGGAGGACGAGCGCGGGGCCGTCCGTCTGCGCAAGTATTACGTCCGTGTCGCCGTCGTTGTCTATGTCGCCGAAGGCCGCGCCGCGCGCCGCGAGCGGTTGATTGAAAACCGTTCCGGCGGAGGCCGAGACGTTGACGAAAGCTTTGCCGGTGTTCCTCAACAGCAGCGGCGTCTGCTTGTAAGTCAGGTAAGTCGCCGTCTTCTCGATGGTGTCGAGGACGTGGCCCTGAGCGACGAAGAGGTCGCGGAGACCGTCCGAGTCGAAGTCGAAGAAGCGAGTGCCCCAACCCGTGTGGAGCAGTGTTATCTGGCCGACGCCGGAGGTGTTCGTCGCGTAGGTGAACGTGAGGTCGCCGTTGTTGCGGAAGAGCGGGTAGGTCTCGTTCGAGAGCGTGGTGATGAAGATGTCCGGGTGGCCGTCGTTGTCGTAGTCGGCGGCGTCCACGCCCATCCCGGCGAAGGTCTTGCCGTTCTCATCGTAGCCGACGCCGGAGAGGAGCCCCACGTCCTCGAACGTGCCGTCCGCTTTTTGACGGAAGAGGAACTGGCGGACGCTGTTGTTGGCGACGAAGATGTCGGAGAGCCCGTCCGAGTCGAAGTCGGCGAAGGCGACGCCGAGTCCCTTGCCGGAAGTGTCGGCGACTCCGGCCTTCATGCTCACGTCCTCGAACGTGCCGTCCGCTTTTTGACGGAAGAGGACGGAGGCCGCGCCTTTGAAGTTGTCGGGGTGGCAGTAGGCGGGGACGGCGGGCGAGCCGCAGACGAGCGAGCCGCGCTCGAAGTCCCAGTCCATGTAGCGCGCGACGAAGAGGTCGAGCCGCCCGTCGCGGTCGTAGTCGAGCCAGCCCGCGCTCGTCGGCCAGCCCGTCATGGAAGTATTCGTCTTGCGCGTCACGTCCTCGAACGTGCCGTCGCCACGGTTGCGGTAAAGAGTTGCGCCGCCGTAAGCGGTGACGTAGAGGTCAACGAAGCCGTCGTTATCGTAGTCGCCCGCCGCCGCGCCCATGCCGTAGCCCTCGCCGCGCAAGGACGCGCGCTCGGTCACGTCCTCGAACATGCCGTCCGTCTTCTGGCGGTAGAGGCGGTTCCAGAAACGCGCGTCGCGTTTGTCCGGGCTCGCGCCTTTCGGCATCGGGTCGGCGAGCGCGGCCCCGTTGGTGAAGAAGATGTCGAGCCGCCCGTCGTTGTCGAAGTCGAAGAGGGCGACGCCCCCGCCCATCGTTTCGGGCAGATACTTCCGAGAGGTCGGCGAGGCTTGGTGGCGGAAAGCGACTCGGCTCTGCGCGGTGATGTCGTTGAAGGTGACGGGCGACTGAGATTGCGGCGCGGGCGCGGCGGGACGCTTCATGGGCGGGCCTGTGTCGTAAGAGCGACCGGTGCGCGTCGGCGGCGTCTGCGTGGGAGAAGGCGCGGGCGTCTGTCGCGCCCGCGCGAACGGGGCCGTGTGCGCGCAGGCGGCGGCGAGGGCGAGGAGCAGCGGCAGGCGTTGGACAAAAAAGAGCGCCCGGCTTTTTCTTCGTTCCATTAAAAGTTATTATCTTGGGGAGAGCTTTTTTGTCTCGCGCCTGACGAAAGAGGCCGCCGTCAGAACGGCGCTCGAACTCGTCTCTTCAATGTCGCCATAGTACCTTCCGGCGGCGGGCACGGCAAACGTTACGGGTCAGAACCGCCCGCCGTAGCGGGTGGTTTCCGGCGACGTAAAAACCCACCCGCTACCGCAGGCGGTTCTGACACACTCTTCACCTCGCGCCCGAAAAATTCCTAGAGGAGGAAACCCCACATGAAGCTCTCCTTCCGCACCGGCGCGGTCTCTGCGCTGCTGGCTCTCTGTCTGCTGACGACCGTCGCGGCGACGAGCGCGCAGGACGCCGCGTCGCTCCAACTCCCCACGAGGGGCGCGCCCGTCATCCTTTCGGGCGCGGAACTGACGCGCGTCGTCCCGCCCGGCTTCTACTTCGAGGGCCAGAGCGCGCCGACGCAGGCGCGCAACTCGGCGGCGGCGCGCTTCGGCAAAAAGCACGTCATCGCCGGGCTCGTGGACACGACCGGATATTCTTCAGAAATCCGCGCCAAGTACGAGGGCTTCTTCATCACCGACGAGGCCGTCGAAGTCGGCACGGGCGTGCTCAGCGCGGGCGCATACGGCTTCGGCTTCACCGAGACGGGGCAGTTCAACGTCTTCGACGTGGGCGGCTCGCCCTTGATGTCGGTCGCGACGACGAACGACGCCGTGCAACTCCGCCCGCGACCGCTGATGATGTCGGTGGAGAGAGACGCCGTCCGCCTCTACAGCGGGCGTAAGTATGTCCTCATCGGCGCGCGGCAGGCGGAACCGGAGTTGTGATTCGATAATCCCCGAAGGGGATAAAGATAATAGCCGGGAGCAGAGCGAAGGAGCGCGAGCGACTGAGCGCCGCCCCCGGAATGGATGCGAAAAGAGCTTCGACCCTGAAGGGGTCGCAGATTCAACGTTGAATCTGCGACCCCTTCAGGGTCGAAGCTTTATATCTACGCGTGACCGGGGGCGTCGCAAACTTCGTTTGCTTTGCCCCCGGCTATTGTCTTAAGCCCTTTCAGGGCTTACCGCATGCTGCTCGTCCGCTCGGCGTTGCCGGTCGCGCCTTCGTCCTTCATCGTCATCCAGTAGTCACGCGGGTAAATCCGGTAGAGACGCGCGCCGGGGCCTTCGACCGTCTTGAGGTATTCCTCGTAGGCCGTGAGCTGCTTCTCCGGGCCGATGACGTAGAAGATGCCGCCCGGCACGTCCGCCGCCTTCGTGCCGTAGCCGGGCAGGATGCGCGCGTAGACCGTGCCCATGCGCTTGAACAACTCCGCCGAGAGCGTGGGCGAGCGGCGCAGGTCGAGCAGCGCGCGGCGGAAGCGCGCGACCGTCTCAGGCGGCACGCCGTCGGCGAGGTCGGAGGCCATCGCCTCGCCGCGCACCTCGTAGGAAGAGGCCGAGCGAAAGTCGCTGAAGGCCACGGCGATGGCGTACTCGACAAGACCCGGGTCGGCCTGCGCCTTCTTCAACTCTTCGATGACGAAGCGGAGTGTCTGCGGCAACTCCGGCGTCCGCTCGGCGTAGTAGCCCATCCGGCCAATCGAGGGCGAGCCGCGAAAGCCGTTCGAGTAGGCGAGCCCCGCGCCCCACGTCTTGATGAAGATGCCGTGACCGCCCCGGCCCGCGTAGAGGCGCGAGGCTAGAAAGTCGAGCAGCGAGTCTTTATTGTCGGCCTCAAGATAACTGACCGAGGGCGCGGAGTTGAGGAAGACGCCGCCCTGCGTGTTCGGGTTCATCAAGCCGACGAAGATGGGCGCGTCCTTCTCGTTCGCGCGACCACGCAGGCGAGTCTCGATGAGCTTCGCGTTCGAGTAGCGCGCGGGTGTGACCTTCGCCGTCTCAAGACCGGCTATCAAGCCGCGCACGTCCGGCTCAAGAGAGGCTTGCGTCACGCGCGAGCCGATCATGAAGAGGCGAGCGCCGCCCGTTTTCAAGAGACTCCGCCGCACGGCGTTCAAGTCGGCGAGCGCCTTGGCGGGCGAGACGAGCAGGTCGTGGCGAATCTGCCGGACGACGTAAGCCCAGTCGGAGGCGAGGCTCGAATCGGGGATGTCGGCGAGAATTTGGTCGAGGTCTTTCGCCGCCTCAACCGTGAGCGCCTTCGCGCCCGGCGAGAGTTGACGGAAGTCGGACTTGAGGTCGTTGTAATACCTGTCCTTCAACTCGTCCTTCTGGATGAAGAGGAGCAGGTTCTTCAAGTTCTCGCGCGCGGAGTGCGTCTGCGGCACGGCGGCGAGCTTGTTGAGGAAGGCCGAGACCTCCGCGCCTTCCGCGCCCGCGTCCTTGAGCATCCAGCGCAGGCGGTGGACGTTGTGCGCCTGCGTGAGGAACGAAGAGGTCGTCAGGAGAAGGGGATTGTCCTGCCGCCAGTAGGCGTCCGCCGGGTTGTTGACCCAGGATTCCTCGGAGCCCTGCATCCGGTTGCGCATCCCGCTCAAGGTCTGGTCAACCACGTCGCGGATGCGCGCGAGGTTCTCCACGCGCCAGTCGGGGCTTTGCAGGACGAGCTTCATCCACTCGACGGAGCGGCGCGACTCGGCGAGGTCGTTGCCGGAGCCGCGCACTACCAACTCCGCGCGGTTCGTCCGAAAATTCGTGCTGAAGTAAGCGTTGAGGGCGAGAATCTCCTTGCGGAGCATCTCGCTCATCTCCTCGTAAGAGACGGCCTTGCCGTCCTTGATGACGCCGACCTGCGTCAGCAGTGCGGGCAGCATCGAGAGAAAGACGAGTTGTTCTTCGGGCACGCCGTCGAGCCGGAGGGCGACGCCTGTGGTCGCGCTCGTCATGTTCTCAAAAGTCGAGGCGACCATCGGGACTCCGCCCGCGAGCGTGGTCTGCTTGAAGTCGAGCTGGTCGTCTAAGGTGAGCGGCGGCTTCTCGACGAACTTCATCGAGGCCGACTGCTTCGCCTGTCGCTCAAGCTCGGCGGTCGTCGCATCGTACTCGGCCTTGTAGCGTCGGATGGCTTCGGCCTCGTCCGCCGTCTTGTACTTCTCCTTGAGCCGCGCGGCCTCGGCAGACGCGCGCGCCGCCTTGTCGCGCTCCTCCTGCTCAATCATCTTGGGGTTCGGCTTGGCGGCGACGGCGTAAGGCACGGAGTCAACGAGCTTCCAACGGGCGATGCGCTCGCGCCAGACGTTCTCGTTCGAGGCGAGCAGCTTCTCGATTTCGGTCAGCTCCGGCTTCAACGTCACGGACTTGCGGAAGCCCTTCGTGCGGTTCAGTTTTTGGAGGTGCGTCATCCAGCCGGAGTCGGAGTTGCGGAAGCCGAAGCCCGGCGGCGAGTTGACGAACTTCGAGAGCGCGCGGCGGTTCTGGATGACGCGGCTCTTGACGCGGTTGTTGAACTCGGCCAACTCCGGCGAGCCGTCCTTGAAAGAAGCGATGCGCTCCATCTCCGTGCGGATGAGCTTGCGGATGCCTTCGATGTTCTCGGTCGTCATGTTGGCGGGCACGACATCCGTCAAGCCCACGTAGACGGGATTGCCCTCGACCATCTCGTCGTCGAGGAAGGCGAAGACGCCCTTCGCGCCCGTGTCCATGACGCGCGTCTTTGTGTCCACGAACATCTTGTAGAGGTTCGTCGTCGCGTCCGAGGCGACGTTCTGGAGGAAGAGCGAGAGGAGCGCTTCTTCCTGCGTGTCGAGTTCGAGCTGAGCGGGCCACGCGAACATCACCCATCCGGGCTGCTGCTCGTTCTTGTGCGGATACTCGACCAACTGAATCTGTCCGGCGGGCGCGGCCTTCGGCGCGGGCAGGTCTGCTTCGGAGGCGAAGCGCCTTTGCTCCTGCTTCGGTTCGAGCCGGTTGAGAATCTCGTCCAGACGGCGCAGCACGTCGCCGAGCGGCATCTCCTTCGGGAACGAGGCGACCATCCCCATGTTGCCGAGGCGGTAGTTGTCCGAGTGGAACTTGCGGATGTGCGCGGGCTCCATCTCGCGGATGACGCCGGGCCAGCCGCCCGCCGAGAGAGCCAGCGGGTGATCGTTGCCGTAAATCAACTGGTTGATTCCCCGGAAGAGACGGTACACGGGCCGGTCGTAGGAACTGACCATCTCCTGATAGACCGTGCCCTTCTCTTCGAGCCGCAGAGACTTGTCCGCAGGATTCTCGTTGATGCCCCAGTGGCTCACCTCGCGCCGAATCTCTTCGTCCGTGTAATCAGGGTGGAGGAGCGCGTCGGTCTGCCGCTCGAAGAGCGTGTAGAAGACCTCCGGCCCGGCGGCGGTGTGCATGTGATAAGCCGTGCGCCACTGCTGCGTGAAGGCCGAAGAGTTGGCTAAGGACATCCCTTCGAGTCCCGACATCGTGCGCCCGACGTTGCCTTTGCCTAAGAGGAGGTGCTCCTGCGTGTGCGGCTCGCCACGGTCGGAGGTGGGGAATGAGTTGACCCAGAGGAAGATTTGCGGGACGGACTCCATCGAGAGGAAGTCCAGCTCGAAGCCCGTCCGCGCGTGGCGGAAGCGCCCGCCGAAGGGGCGGTCGGCGTCGTTGAGATAGACGGCCTCGGTCTTGAAGCCGTTGACCAACTTGCCTTCGGTCAGTTCGTCGAGCGAGACCATCTTATTTTGTTGTGCCATTGCCGTTCGCGGGACGACGCCCGAAAGAAGCGAGAAGCAGAGAAGCAACATCAGCGCCAGTGCGGAGGGGCGTTTCGTATTCATCGAGAGCACTCCTAATGAGAGAGACTTCCGTCGCGCGGCGGCGCGGAGTTCGGCCTGCGGGCAGGCCACGCGCCCGCGCGCGGGAATGTTTTGTGCGAGCCGTTGATGCGGATTGTTTCCAAAAGTCGAGACGAACCGAGAGAGCGTAGAAATTCGATGCTAGCCCGCCGCCCGCGCGTTGGTCAAATAGCCACAGAGGCGCGAGGGAAGTCAGAAGTCAGAACGATGAACGATGAACGCGGAACTGAAGTGCAAAGAGGTTTTTCTTCCAGTTCAGCGTTCATCGTTCTGACCTCATCGTTTCCTCCGTGCCTCCGTGGATAAATTCTTATTCGCTGAGAATGAATTGAACTTCAGAAAATATTTGACAGGCTCTAAATTCTGTATTAAAAACTACTTCGTTCGGACAGGCAACAAACTTTTGCGTCTGTTCTTCCGCTTACACACAGGTTTCAGCACCGAAGCTTTTCTCCACCTGCGCCGCAAGCTCAAGTGATTCCCGCACTGCGAGCCGCCCGGCGGGTTGGGGTTTGACGACCGACCATCGTTTATCCGGCAGACAGCCAAGCGAGGCCCACTCATGAGTATATTCAGGAGCACACTGCGACTCCGTGTCGTCGCGGCGGCGTTTTTCGTCGTCTCCCTCTTCTCCCTCCCGACCCACGCGCAGAACAATAAAGGTGCGATTGTGGGGACGGTCAAAGACCCTAACGGCGCGGTGGTGAACGGAGCCAAAGTCACCGCCACGAACGTCGCCACGAACGAGGCGCGCACGGACAACACGAACGACGAGGGGACTTACAACATCCCCGCGCTCGACCCCGGCGTCTATAACGTGACCATCGAGGCCAGCGGCTTCCAGACGACGGTCGTCGAAGGGGTCAAGCTCGACACCAACGACCGGCAGGCCGTGGACGCCAACCTCACGCTCGGCTCCGTCGGCGGCGAGACCGTCACCGTCACCGCCGAAGCGCCCCTCGCCGAGACCGAGACGAGCGTGCGCGGCGACGTGATTACCGGCAGGCAGGTCACAGACCTCCCGATCCCGCAGCGCAACTTCACGCTCCTCGCGGCTCTCTCGCCCGGCGTCACGCGCCCCAACGTCGGACTGCTCGGCGGCGGCGGCAACTTCACCACCGGCCCGCCGGGACTCGGCCAGAACAACACCGAGTCCACGCGCTTCCGCGAGTCGGGCGGCTCCGTCCTCGTCGTCAACGGCGCGCGCGCGACCAACAATAACTTCACGCTCGACGGCGTGGACAACAACGAGTCGCAGTTCGGACAGATCGCCATCTACCCGAACCCGGACGCCATCGCCGAGTTCAAGGTCGAGACGAGCGTCTACTCCGCCGAGTCGGGCCGCGCGGGCGGCGGCATCATCTCGACGACCTTCAAGTCGGGCGGCAACGCCATCCACGGGACGCTGTTTGAAGAGTATCAGGGCCGCTTCCTGAGCGCCGCCGCCGGGCAGTTCGACGACCCGACCTCGCCCGACCCGCCCAACTACGTGACGCACAACTACGGCGGCACGGTCGGCGGCCCCATCTTCCTGCCGCGCTTCGGCGAGGGCGGGCGCAAGCTCTACGACGGGCGCAACCGCACCTTCTTCTTCGTCTCGGTCGCGGGCCAGCGCCGCGCCACGCCCATCTTCGGCGGCGGCGAGGGCATCTCGTCCGTCCCCGTCCCGACCGCGCGCCAGCGCGTCGGCGACTTCGGCGAGCTGCTCACGCCCGGCCAGATCATCAACTACCAGATTCGCAACCCCGACAACACGACCCGCATCGTCGCCGCGCCGCGCGGCACGCTCTTCGACCCGAACGGGAACCCGATTCCGGGCAACGACCTCCGCCTCTGCGCGGCGTGCGGCCCGCTCTCGCAGTTCGGTCTGAACTTCCTCAACGCGTTCCCTTTGCCGACCGACTCAGGCATCGGGCGGAACTTCCGCACCAACCGCTCCGAGTCCGCGAACGTGGACAGCTACGACATCAAGATTGACCACCGCATCTCGAACTCGAACAGCTTCTTCGCCCGCTACAGCTCCTCGAAGTCGGCGCGCTCGCGCGACAACTTCTTCCCGCTCGGCGCTTCGCCGACGAACAACGACCTGCCCGCCGGGCCTTCCGCCGGCGACGAGTTCGGCAACTCGAAGGGTTTCACGATGAGTGACACCCACATCTTCTCGCAGTCGGTCGTCAACGACGCGCGCTTCGGCGCGACGAGGGTCGAGATCGGCATCTTCAACACCGGCGTCAACGGGACGGGCGGCTTCGAGAGCGACATCACCTCGCAGCTCGGCGCGCCGAACATCAACCTCGACCCGAACAGCAGCGGCATCATCCTGCTCGGCATCGTGGACAACATCGGTCGGCAGGACAGGGCGGTCGAGTTCGTCGGCGACGGCGGCCCCTTCTACTTCACCTCGAACAACTTCAACTTCGCCGACACCGTGACCGTCATCAAGGGCAACTCCTCCTTCAAGTTCGGCGGCGACCTGCGCGTCCGCCAGAACAGCAACTTCGACGGCGGGCGCAACGGCGGCATCAAGGGCCAGTTGCAGTACGGCACGACCGACCAAGGGAGCGTCAACCCCGGCAACGACAACGCCGTCAACGGCGGCTTCGTCTCCGGCAACTACAACGGCATCGGCGCGAACGACGCGGGCTCCTCCTTAGCCAACATCCTGCTCGGCTACCGCCCGGCCTTCGCGAGCCGCGGCACTCCGGGCGGCCCCTACTTCCAGTCGAGCAAGGAGATCGCCTTCTACGTTCAGGACGACTGGCGGGTGACGCCGAATCTCATCCTCAACCTCGGCCTGCGCTACGACATCTTCACCGCGCCGACCGAGCGCTTCGACCGCCAGAGCAACTTCGACCCGGCGACGAGCACCATTATCGTCGCGGGCGAAGGCGCGCCGGGCGGGCGCGACCTTGCCTTCACCGACAAGAACAACTTCGGGCCGCGCCTCGGCTTCGCCTACAGCGGCTTCCGCGAAAACAAGCAGATGGTCCTGCGCGGCGGCTACGGCATCACCTACGCGACCGACATCAGCGCCGTCCAGCCCCTGACGGCCAACCCCGGCACGGGCGCTTCGAGCTACAACTGCAACCCCATCACCAACCCGTCGGGCTGCCCGGCGGCGCTGCTCGCGCGCTACGCGCTCGACAACGGCCTTCCCGGCCCCGCCCAGATCGTCGCCGCGCCGGGCTCGCGCTTCGCCGCGCCGACCGACCGCACGATCATCTTCAACGACCCGAACCGCACCGACGCGCTCTATCATCAGTATCACCTGACGGGCCAGTACGAGTTCGCCACCAACTGGCTGGCCGAGGTCGCCTACGTCGGGTCTCTGGGCCGCAACCTCCTCGTCGTCCGCAACATCGGCAACGCGGGCGATCAGGGCGGCCCCGGCTCGCGCCAGATTACGAACATCAATCAGGTCATCGAGACGAGCTACGGCGGCTCTTCGCGCTACGACTCTTTGCAGACCAGACTCGAACGCCGCTTCTCGAAGGGGCTCTCGCTGCTCACGAGCTACACGTGGGCGCACGCCATTGACGACTCGCCGGGCGGCATCTGCTCGACGGGCGCGAGCGCGCGCGACTGCGGCCCCGACGACCCGCTGCGGCCCGAACTGGAGCGCGGCAACTCCGACACGGACGTGCGCCACCGCTTCACCTTCGCCAACGTCTTAGACCTGCCGTTCGGTCGCGGGCGCGCCTTCGGCTCCGACATCCCGAAGGGCGTGGACTTCCTCCTGGGCGGCTTCCAGCTCAACAACATCATCACGGCGCAGAGCGGGCCGGTCTACACCGTCACGATTGACGGCGGGCGCGTTGACCTCATCGGCGACCCGACGCCGACCGCCGCCGACGAGGCGCAGGGGCGCGAGCTTAACCGCCTCGCCTTCCGCCGCGCGGTGACGCCCGTCTTCGCCACCGACCCGAACGGCCCGAAGATCGGCTCGCTCGGACGCAACGTCTTCCGGGGCCGCCCGCAGTTCTACTGGGACGCCTCGCTCTTCAAGAACTTCCCGATGACCTTCATCAGCGAGGAGTTCCGCGCGCAGTTCCGCTTCTCGGTCTTCAACGTGCTGAACCGCGTCAACCGTTCGCGGCCCAACGCCGACCTCAACAACGCGACCGACTTCGGGCGCGACACGAGCGAGCAGCGTCGCCGACAGGTCGAGTTCGCCTTCAAGCTGATCTTCTAGCAACGGGCTAGGGAAACCCTTTGTTACCTTGAGTGGCGGGCACGCTTTTCTTGCTCGCCACTCAATTTGTTTAATGAGAGTTTGGGCTGAGCGCCTGTCAGAACCGCGAGCGGTAGCGAGCGGGTGTCGGTGACGTTAGGACTCACTCACGATGAGAGGCGCGTGTCAGCAAAGGTATAACCCGCCCGCTACCGCAGGCGGTTCTGACCCGTATGACTTGAAAAGGATGGGGCCGCGCGTCGGGATGAACTTCGCGCGCTCAACTGCTATAACAACCTGCATGATTCTTCTGCGTCTTCGCACGGCTTTGAGTCTCGCCGCGTTAGTCTTGTTGCTAACGTGTATGGCGACGCCCGCCGTCGCGCGTGCCTCCGCGCAGGGACGACGCGGAAGGACGAGCGCGGACGCGAAACCTGCCAAGCAGACGACGACCGCCGCCACGCCCGAACAGTCCGCGCAACTTCGTGAAGCCGCCAAGCTCTTGCAGGCGGGCCGACTCGAAGAGGCCGAAGCCTTAGCCCGCCGCGCCGTCGCCGCCGCGCCCCGCTCGTCGGACGCGCGGACTCTGCTCGGAGTGATTCTCGACCGCCGGGGCCAGCCCGCCGAGGCCGAGCGCGAGTACCGCGAAGCCGTCCGTCTCGACGCGAAATCCGCCTCCGCGCTCGCCAACCTCGGCGTCTTGCTCGCGCGGACGAACCGCACAGACGAGGCCGTCCAATCATTCGAAGCGGCGCTCCGCGTCCGTCCCGACCACGAGCAGGCCGTCTTCAATCTCGGCGCGCTCTACTCCGCGCGCGGCGACTACGCACGGGCCGTCCCCTTGCTCGAACGCGCGGCGGGAGTCAAGCCGAACGAGCCCTTATCTCTTTCCGCCGACACAGACCCCGCGCTCCTCCTGACGCTCATCAACGCCTACGTCCACGTCGGCAGAGGCAAAGACGCGGGCGCGCTCGCCGACGCCATCGAACGACTCGCGAACGGAGACCCGCGCGTCCTCTTCACACTCGGTTTGAGCCTTGCCGAGGGGCGCGAGTACGCGCGCGCCGTCCGGCTCTTCGAGCGCACCGACGCCCTCCGACCGAACACGCCCGAAGTCCTCTATAACCTCGGCGTCGCGCTCTACAACCTCGACCGTCTCGAAGAGTCCGCAAGCGTCTTTCTCAAGCTCGTCGCGCTCAAGCCGAACGAGGCCGAGCCGCTCTACCGCCTCGGCCTCATCGCTTCGTCCAGAGGCGACGGCGGCGCGGCTGTCCGCTACTGGCTCAAGGCGCTTGAGCTGCGGCCCGCTTACGCCGAGGCGAGCTTCATGGTCGGCGAGGAGCTTTTCAAGAAGCACGCCTTCGAGCAGTCCGTGCCCTTCTACGAGCGCGCGCTCGCCGCAGACCCTTCAAAACTCCTCTACCACGTCCGCCTCGGCGTCGCGCACTTCCGCGGCCAGCAGTACGACGCCGCGCGCGCCGTCTTCAACCGCGCGCTCCAACGCTTCCCCGACAACGCGACGCTCTTCTACCTCATCGGCTACGCCGCGCGCGCCGACGGCCTCTACGACGAAGCGGTCTTGGCGCTCCGCCGCTCGCTCGAACTGCAACCCGACAACCCCGACGTCATCACGAGCCTCGGCTACATCGCCAGCCAGCGCGGCCAGCACGAAGAGGCCGAGCGACTCCTGCGCCGCGCCATCGTCATTGACCCGCAAAATTTCCCCGCGTACCACGACCTCGGTCGAATGCTCGTGAAGCTCAAGCGGTTCGACGACGCGCTGCCCGTGCTCGAACGCGGGGCAACGCTCAACAAGGACGACCCCGGCATCCATTACCAGCTCTTCATCACCTACTCGCGGCTCAAGCGCAGGGACGAGGCCGAGCGCGCCCTCGCCGTCTTCAAACGCTTCGAGGAGGAGCGCAAGCACGCCCCCACGCCGCTCGGTCGCGCCGCGAGCGCCGCCGCGCCCGAAGACTCGACGCCCGCGCCGCTGCCGAAAGTCCTTTCGAGCGACCCCGGCAGCACCCCCCGCCCGCGCTGAGCGTCCGGGCGCGAGTCGCAGGCGGCGCAGAAGTTTTTTTAATGAAGTAACTAAAAACACGCGGGGCCGAAGTCTGCCCGCCGTGCGTTCGCACTTCAAGACGAGATGAGACAAAGAGCCTCAAACCTTCTGCGAGACACGTCGGCGGCGTGCCTTCTACTCTTGTGCGCGGTCTCCTTCGCGCACGCGCAGACCGCCGCGCCGCAGGTCTCCAAAGTGGAGCCGCCTTCGTGGTGGGCGGGGCACACGGTCAACCCCGTGCGGCTGCTCGTGCGCGGCTCCGGGCTGCACGGCGCGCGCGTCACGCCCGCGCGCGAAGGGACTGAAGTCTCCGGCGTCCTCGTCAACCCACAAGGGACGTACCTCTTCGTCAACGTTCACGTCGCACCCACGGCCCGGCCCGGCGACTACTCCCTCAATGTCGAGACACCGCAGGGCCGCGCGACCGTCCCCTTCCGTCTCGCGGAGCGTCGAGACCGCCAGCAGTCTTTCCGCGCCGTCACGAACGACGACGTGATTTACCTCATCATGCCCGACCGCTTCGCCGACGGCGACACTTCCAACAACTCGCCCCCCGGCAGCACGCCCGAAGCGCGCGACCGCACGAACCCGCGCTCCTACCACGGCGGAGATTTTCGCGGCGTCATGAGCCGCCTCCCGTACCTCAAAGAACTCGGCGTCACGGCCATCTGGCTCACGCCGTGGTACGACAACTGGAACGGCGTCAACCGCTGCGACAAGCCCTGGTGTCCGAACACCTACTATCACGGCTATCACGCGGTTGATTACTACGCCGTCGAAGACCACTTCGGCGACCTCTCGGCGCTGCGCGAACTGGTAGACAAGGCGCACGCGCTCGGCATCAAGGTCATACAGGATCAGGTCGCCAACCACGTCGGCTCGCAACACCCCTGGACGACGAGCCCGCCGCTCGACAACTGGTTTCACGGCTCGCTTGCGAAGCACGTCAATAACCCCTTCCGCTCAGACCTTCTTCTTTCGCCCAACGCGCACGCTGCGGCGCGGCGACCGACGCTCGACGGATGGTTCTCCGACGACTTGCCGGACGTGAATCAGGACGAGCCGGAGGTGGCGCGCTACGAGATTCAGAACGCGCTCTGGTGGGTCGAGACTGCGGGGATTGACGGCATCCGTCAGGACACCATCCAGTACATGCCGCGCGCCTTCATCCGCGACCTCTCCCGCGCGCTCGACCGAGAGTACGAAGACTTCTGGATGGTCGGCGAGGTCTTCGACCGCGACCCCGCGCACACCAGTTTCTTCATGGGCGGGCGCGCGGGATGGGACGGTATAGACACCGCGCTCGACGCCGTTTTCGACTTCCCCGTGTGGCAGACCTCGCTCGACGTGTTCACGGGCAAGCGGCCCGCGCGCGCGCTGCGCGATGCCTTGAAGTACGACGCGCTCTACCCCGACGCCTCGCGCCTCGTCGTGATGCAGAACAACCACGACACGCGCCGCTTTATGTCTTTGGAAGGCGCGACGCTCGAAGGCGCGATGCTCCACATGGCCTTTGTGCTTTCGGTGCGCGGCACGCCGCAAATCTACTACGGCGAGGAGTTCGGTATGGAAGGCGGCGAAGACCCCGACAACCGCCGCGACTTCCCCGGCGGCTTCCCCGGCGACCGCCGCGACATTCTCAACCCTTCGCAAAGGACTCCGAACGAGCGCCGCATGTTCGAGTGGACGCGCGACTGGCTCCGTCTCCGGCGCGAGCATTCGTCCGTCCGGCGCGGCGCGACCGTTGACCTCTTCTTCGACGACGACGCTTACGCCTTCGCCCGCCGCGACCGCGCGGAAACCATCGTCATCGCCTTCAACCGCGCCCCCACGCCGAAGGAGATAAGTTTCCCCGCCGAATACCTCGACGCCCCCGACGGCGCACGCCTTGAGCCGCTCCTCGCAGCCAGAGACCGGCCCGTCGCCGCGTCCGGAGCGTGGAAGATAAAGGTGCCCGCGAGAACCGCCGTGGCATATAAAGTCCGTGAACCGTGAACCGTGACAGGTGACAAGAAAAAGCCGTGAACGGTAAACCGTAAACCGTGACAAGAAGGAATTGCATTTCTCCTGTCACCTGTCACCTGTCACGGTTTACGGCCTTTGGAGGTTGACGTGAGTTTTCCGAGAGCGAGTGGGATTCTTTTGCACCCGACTTCTTTGCCGGGGCGCTTCGGCGTGGGCGACTTGGGGCGCGAGGCTTACGCCTTCGTGGACTTCTTGGCGGCGGCGGGGCAGACGCTCTGGCAAGTGCTCCCGCTTGGGCCGACCGGCTACGGCAACTCGCCGTACCAGTGCTTCTCGGCCTTCGCCGGGAACACTTTGCTCGTCAGCCCTGAGCTGCTCGTCGAGCAGGGACTTCTTGTTGATGAAGACCTTGCCGGTGCTCCTCACTTCGAAGACGAGCGGGTTGAATACGGCAGCGCCATCGAGTTCAAGAGCGCGCTGCTCGCCAAAGCCTTCGAGAATTTTAAGAGTGCGGGCGACGCCGGCACGCGCGCCGAGTTCGAGGAGTTTAGGCGCGAGGAATCGGACTGGCTCGAAGACTACGCGCTCTACCGCGCGTTGAAGACCGAGCGCGGCGAGGTGGCTTGGACGGAGTGGGAGCCGGAGTTAATCAGGCGCGAGCCCCCCGCGCTCGACGCCGCGCGCGCTCGCCTCGCCGGAGAGATTGAGGCCGTCCAGTTCACGCAGTATCTCTTCTTCCGCCAGTGGGCGCGTTTGCGCGCGTACTGCCGCGAGAAGGGGATTAAGATTATCGGCGACATCCCCATCTTCGTCGCGCACGACTCGGCGGACGTGTGGTCGCACCCAGACCTTTTCAAGTTGGACGAGTTGGGCAAGCCCCTCTTCGTCGCCGGAGTCCCGCCCGACTACTTCAGCCGCACGGGGCAGCTCTGGGGCAACCCGATTTACGACTGGGAGCGGATGCGCGCCGACGGCTTCAAGTGGTGGGTCGAGCGGATGCGCGCCGCGCTCAGGTTCGTGGACATCATCCGCGTTGACCACTTCCGGGGCTTCGCCGCCTTCTGGGAGATACCCGGCGGCGACGAGACCGCCGAGCGCGGGCGTTGGGTCTTCGCGCCCGGCTCCGAACTTTTCCATTCAATCAAAGAGGCGCTCGGTCGTCTCCCCATCATCGCCGAAGACCTCGGCTTTATCACGCCCGATGTTATCGCCCTGCGCGACGAGTTCGACTTCCCCGGCATGCGTATCTTCCAGTTCGCCTTCAGCAGCGACCTGACGAACAAAGACCTCCCGCACAACTACGTCCGCAACGCCGTCGCTTATACGGGCACGCACGACAACGACACGGCGGTCGGCTGGTATGAGAGCGAGGCCGGGGGCTCTTCCTCCGTCCGCAGCGCCGCGCAGATAGAGCGCGAGCGTCGGTTCTGCCTCGACTACCTTCAATCGGACGGCGCGGAGATTCAATGGGACTTCATCCGCGCCGTCATCGCCTCGGTCGCCGACACCGTGCTCGTCCCCTTGCAGGACGTGCTCGGCCTCGGCTCCGCCGCACGCATGAACACGCCCGCCACGATGTCCGGCAACTGGTCTTGGCGTTTCCGCGCCGGGGACTTGACCGTCGAACTCGGCGCGCGTCTGCGGCGCATGGCCGAGCTTTACGGTCGCTTCCCCGCCATCACCGAGAGGCCGGAGCACACGGCTGAGAGCTACGAATCGAAGCAGAACTGGGGCTGAGAGCCCTTCGGCTGAAATTTATGCGAACCAACATTCGAGTAACTTCCGATTCCGACATACAACTGTCCGAAGACTGTAGGGGCAGGGCTTGTCCCTGCCCGTCTTTCGTCAACAAGACACGGGCAGGGACAAGCCCTGCCCCTACAAATTTATCCGCCATGATGTTGATGAAAGCCGTGCTATTTCACTCTCTCCGACGACTTTCGCTCCTCCTGTCGTTTATCTTCGTCGCCGCCTCGCTCTGCGCCGCGCAGGGGCGGCCCGAAGTGCTCAAGGTTGACCCGCCGAACTGGTGGGCCGGACATTCGATTAACCCCGTGCGCCTTTTGATTCGCGGGCGCGGCCTCGAAGGCGCGCGCGTCGAGGCCATCAGTTTCACTCCCGCGACCGCGACGGGCAGCAGGGAAGTCGGCATCACGACGGGCCTCGTGCGCGCCAACGAGCGCGGCACGTATCTCTTCCTCGACGTGTATGTCGAGCCCACCGCGCGCCCCGGCAAACGCAACATCCGCCTTGCGCAACCAGCACGGCGCGACCGACTTCGCCTTCGAGATTTCAGCCCCACTCGCACGCGCGGGTCGCTTTCAGGGCTTTACGACCGATGACGTCATCTACTTCATCATGCCCGACCGCTTCGCCGACGGCGACGCTTCCAACAACAACCCCTCGAAGTCGCCCGGCCTCCTCGACCGCACCAAGGGTCGCTACTACCACGGCGGAGACTTTCAGGGCATCATCAACCGCCTGCCGTACCTCAAAGCCCTCGGCGTGACGGCCATCTGGATTAACCCCGTCTACGACAACACCGACCGGCTCGACGAGCGCGAGATGTACCCGGAAGTCGAAGGCGGGCCGAAGCGACCGACGACCGCTTACCACGGCTACGGCGCGATTGACTTCTACGGCGTCGAAGAGCATTACGGCGACCTGCCCAAGTTGAAAGAGCTGGTGGACAAGGCGCACGCCCTCGGCCTCAAGGTGATTCAAGACCAGATAGCCAACCACACGAGCCCTTATCACCCGTGGGCGACGGACAGGCCGACGCCGACGTGGTTCTACGGCACGGTCGAAAATCACCTCTCGAACAACTGGCAGAAGTGGACGACGATGGACCCGAACGCCTCGGAGGCGACGCGGCGGCGCAACCTCGAAGGCTGGTTCATAGACATCCTCCCCGACCTCAATCAGGACGACGAAGAAGTCCGCCGCTACCTCATCCAGAACACGCTCTGGTGGCTCGGCCACGTCGGCTTCGACGCCGTCCGCATGGACACACTGCCGCACGTCCCGCGCCACTTCTGGCGCGACTGGTCGCAGGCCATCCGCGCCGAGTACCCGCGCGTCAACATCCTCGGCGAACTCTTCGACGGCGACCCCGCGCTCCTCGCTTATTTCCAGAGGGGCCGCGCCGGGCACGACGGCATAGACACAGGGATTGACACGCTCTACGACTTCGCGCTCTTCTACGCCGTCCGCGACGCCTTCGCCAAGGGGCAGTCGGTGCGCAAGGTCGCGCAGGTGCTCGCGCACGACCACCTCTACCCGAACCCGCGCGTCCTCGTCCCCTTCATCGGCGTCCACGACATGGAACGCTTCATGAACGAGAAGGGAGCGACCGTCGAAGGCTTGAAGCTCGCGCAGACTTTCATGATGACGGCGCGCGGCACGCCCTTGCTCTACTACGGCGACGAGCTGGCGATGCCCGGCGGCGGCGACCCCGACAACCGCCGAGACTTCCCCGGCGGCTTCCCCAACGACGCCCGCAACGCTTTTACGAAGGAGGGACGCACGCCGACGGAGAACGACGTTTTCAACCACCTGCAACGCCTCGCGCGCCTGCGCGCCGAACTGCCCGCGTTGCGTCACGGCTCGACGCTGCACCTCTACGACGAGGAGCAGCAGGCCGTCTTCGCGCGCGTGCTCGGCGGGCAGACCGTCCTCATCGTCTTCAACAACGACACGAAGCCCGCCACCTTCGAGTTCGACGCGAGCCAAGCGGGCATCAACGACGGCGCGCGCCTCGTTGACCGCCTCGAAGTTTTGAGCGGCGAGATTCGCGTCACGGTCGGCGCGACGCGCGTGACTCTGCCCGCCCGCGCGGCGAGCATTTTGGTGGCGAGATAAGACGCCTCGCGTTGTTGTTGAGATTTTAAGATGGCACTTAAAACAAAGCCTCTTTCGGAGCAGGTCGCCGTCGTGACGGGCGGCGCGACGGGCATCGGTCGCGCCTTCACGGAGGCTCTCGCCGGGGCCGGGGCGCGGGTCGTCATCGCCTCGCGGCGCGGCGACGTTTTGAGGCGCGCGGCGGACGAGATTAACCGCGAGAGGGGCGCGGAACTCGTCTTCCCTTACGAGTTCGACGTGCGCGAGCGCGGGCAGTGCGAGGAGTTAATCGGTCATGCCGTCGGGCGTCTCGGCTCGGTTGACGTGCTCGTCAATAACTCCGGCCTCGCCGTCGCGGAGACGGTCGAGGAGATTTCCGGGGACGGTTGGGACAAGGTTCTGGAGACGAACCTGAAGGGCGCGATGTGGCTCGTGCGCGCGGCGCTGCCTTTGATGACGCGGCAGGAGTTCGGCGACATCGTCAACGTTTCGTCGCAGGCAGGGAAGCACGGCTACGCCGACGTGCCCTCATACTGCGCCTCGAAGTGGGGCTTGCTCGGCTTCGCCGAATCGGTGCGCGACCACGTGCGCAAGACGGGCGCGAACGTCCGCGTCTTCAACTTCTGTCCGGGGCTCGTGGACGTGGAGCAGACCAGCCCGGACGAGAGCCCGCGCCCCGGCTTCGTCCACGTCTCGAACATGGCGCGCACGCTCCTCTACGCGCTCTCGCTCGACCGCGAGGTCGTGCTCGAAGACATCAACATTTATGCGAGATAGCTGTCAGCTATGAGCTTTTAGCTTTCAGCCAAACAAAGACGACGCTCAATGCGAGTGAGTTGAACTCATCAACGTTCGCAAGAGGTGGAAAGCTGAAAGCTAACAGCTAACAGCTTCTCCGAAGGAGACCGACATGCGCGAGAAACCACGCCTGAGCTTCTGGCAAATCTGGAACATGAGCTTCGGCTTTTTGGGCATCCAGTTCGGCTGGGGGCTCCAGCAGGCGAACATGAGCCCCATCTACAAGTACCTTGGGGCCGAAGAGAGCAACCTGCCGTACCTCTGGCTCGCGGGGCCGATTACGGGGCTCGTCATCCAGCCAATCGTCGGCTCGATGAGCGACCGCACATGGAACCGCCTCGGTCGCCGCCGCCCGTACTTCCTCGTCGGGGCCATCATCGCCAGCATCTGCCTCTTCTTTATGCCTAACTCCGGCACGGTCTGGATGGCGGCGGGTCTGCTCTGGATTCTGGACGCGAGCATCAACATCACGATGGAGCCGTTCCGCGCCTTCGTCGCTGATAAGCTCCCCGCCGAGCAGCGCACGGTCGGCTTCGTCACGCAGAGCTTCTTCATCGGCGTCGGCCAGACGCTCGCCAACGCCCTGCCGTTCATCCTGACGGCGGCGGGCGTGACGGGCGTCCTCGCCAGCGGCATCCCCATCTCGACGCAGTACGCGTTCTATGTCGGCGGGTTCGCCTTCCTGCTCGCAGTCCTCTGGACGGTCTTCTCGACGAAGGAGTACCCGCCCGAAGACATGGCCGCCTTCGAGCGGATGAAGCGCGAGCGGCGGGGGTGTCTGGCGGGCTTCGGGGAAATCTTCCACTCGATCAGCCAGATGCCGCCGACGATGAAGCAACTGGCGGTCGTCCAGTTCTTCACGTGGTTCGGGCTGCCGTGCATGTGGCAGTTCTTCGGGCTGACGGTGGCGCGCAACGTCTTCGGCGCGCCCGACGAGAACTCGCCGCTCTTCCGTGCGGGGACGGAGTGGGGCGGCGTCTGCTTCGCCGTCTACAACGTCGTCTGCTTCGCCGTCGCCTTCCTCATCCCGAAGCTCGCCGACCTGACGAGCCGCAAGGCCGTCCACATGATCGCGCTCGTCTGCGGCGGCCTCGGACTGCTTTCGGTCTACTTCATACAGGACAAGTACATGCTCTGGCTCTCGATGGCGGGCGTCGGCATCGCTTGGGCCTCGATCCTCTCGATGCCCTACGTGCTGCTCTCGACCGCCGTCCCGGCGACGCGGATGGGCGTCTATATGGGCGTCTTCAACCTCTTCATCGTCATCCCGCAGGTCGTGATGTCGTTCATCATGCCGTGGCTCATCAACAACGTCATCGGCAACAGCCCGCTGCGCGTCGTGATGCTCGGCGGCGTGAGCCTTTTGGTGGCCGCGCTCTCGGTGCTGATAGTGCGCGACACGGCGGGCGACGTTCCAGTGGGGGCCGTCATCGCCGCCGACGAGGACGCGCAGCTTCATCCGACCATGACGGCGCAGCCGGTTCCAAGCACAGGGCTGGTAGACGACGAGGGGGATGACGAAAAGCGCTGAAGGCTTCGACGCCCCGAAAGCCATTCGAGTTTAGAGCGAGGAAGGAAAGGACAAGTCCGACGATGTTCGCAAAGCTCTGTCGCGTGATGGTCACGCTCGCCTTCTTTGTCTCCGTCTTACAACCCGCCGCCATCTCGCGGGCACAGACGCGCGATGTATCGAAAGAGTCGGTGCGCGCGGACATCCCCGCGTGGGTGCGCGGCGGAGTGGTCTACGAAATCTTCCCGCGCGTCTTCTCGGCGGGCGGCGACTTTAACGGCGTCACCGCGCAGCTCGACCGCTTGAAGGAGCTGGGCGTCAACATCCTCTGGCTGATGCCGATTCACCCGCTCGGACAGGAGAAGAAGAAGGGAACCATCGGCAGCCCTTACGCCGTCCGCGACTTCTACGGCATCAACCCGGACTACGGCACGGCTGAAGACTTCAAGCGGCTCGTCCGCGAAGCGCACCGCCGCGAGATGAAGGTCTTCATTGATATCGTGGCCAACCACACCGCGTGGGACAACGTGATGATGAAGACGCCGGAGTTCTACGTCCGCGACGCGGCGACGGGGCGCATCAACTCGCCGCACGACTGGACGGACGTGGCCGAGCTGAATTACGACAACCCGGCCCTGCGGAAGTACATGATTGACATGCTCGTCCACTGGGTGCGCGAGTTCGACCTCGACGGCTTCCGCTGCGACGTGGCGGCGGAAGTGCCCGCGGACTTCTGGGAGCAGGCGCGCGAGGCGCTCGAACGCGTCAAGCCGGACATCGCCATGCTCGCCGAGTCGGACAGGCCGGAACTCCTCGTGCGTGCCTTCGACTTCGACTACGCATGGCCGATGCACGGCACGCTCAACGACGTGCTGCACGGGCGCAAGCCCGCCTCGGCCTTCCGCGCCACTTGGGAGTCGGACGCGGCGAAGTACCCGCGCGGCGCGCTGCGGATGCGCTTCAGCGATAACCACGACGAGCGGCGGGCCGTCGCGCGCTTCGGCGAGCCGGCGGCGCTCGCGGCCTCGGCTTTGATGCTCACGCTCGACGGCGTGCCGATGCTCTACAACGGAATGGAGGTGGGCGACACCGCCGAGTCGGGCGACCCCGCGCTCTTCGAGCGGCTGATGATCTTCTGGCCCATCGTCAAACGAAGACCGGAGTTCCCGCGCTTCTACCAGCGGATGCTCGCGCTCCGCAAAGCGCACGCGCCCCTGCGCGAGGGCGAGACCGTCTGGCTCCGCAACTCCGACGAGTCGCGCGTCGTGACCTTCGCACGACGCGCGGGCGCGGAGGAGGTCGTCGTCGCCATCAACTTCTCGACGCAAGCATTCGTCGGCACAGTCGAGTCGAACGGCGGCGCGTCCTACACCGACATCACGCCCGACACGCGCGAGCCTCTGAAGCCCGACGCCTCCGCGCAGGAGCGCGCCGCGCGAACTCGCACGACGGGCCTCCCCGCCGTCTCGCTCGACCCGTGGGGCTACAGGATTTTCAAGAGGCAGAGCCGCGAGCGGTAGCGAGCGGGTCGCTACGCGAAGGCAAAAGTAAAAAGGTAAAAGGCAAAAGTACGAAGGGTTGAGCCTCTTCACTTTTGCCTTTTACCTTTTTACTTTTGCCTTTTGCCTGCTTCACCCGCCCGAAAGACCGCTCGCGGTTCTGTTTTAGTCCGACCAACCTCATCGCCTTCGGAATCTCTCCGTTCCGCATGAACCAACGCCACACGTTTCCGCTCCGGAGGTTCTCGGCGCTGAGGAGCGTGATGCCGACGTTGATGCCGATGACATCGGGGTTCGTCCAGCCGTTGTGCGGGTTGAAGGCGTCCGTGAAGCCGTAGTGACCATAGACGCGCTCGCCGAATTTTTCCCTCATCGCGCGCAGGGCACGGATTGAGATGTCGGGCGTGAACATCAGCGAGCCGCCCGCCGCGCACGGCACGACCGTGCCGTCAATCGAAGGGTCGCGCGGCGGCCCGCCCCACGCGACGTAACCCTTCTCGCTGTCCGAAGCCGTGATGCCCCACACGTCTTCGGTGTAACCGGGGAACTCACCCGACAGGCTGAGGCAGAATTCCCTGTGCGCGCGCGTCGCGTCTTCGGAGTTTTTGAAGTAGTCCGTAAATGGATACCAACTCTCGCGCCAACCCCGGAAGTCCACCCACGCGTGGGAGTACTGGTGCGTGAAGAGCGGCCCGTCGTTGAGATAAGTGCGGGCCGCGTAGGTGATGCGCCTGCGCGCCCACGCCCGCCACGCGCGCGGCGTAATCGGGTGAGTCGTTGAGCCGACGGCGAGCAGTTGCAGAATCATGTGCTCGCTGTAAGTGTCCCAACGCGGCTTGAGGAAGCCCGTCTCCGGCCTCCAGCCGTGCGAGAGAAGCGTCGGGTGGCCGTTGAGCATCCAACGGAAGTCCACGCGTTCGTAGATTAGGGTCGCGAGCCTTCTTATCTCGGCGTCCTCGCGGAAGTAGCCGCGCGCGGTCAGCACCCCGCCGAGCAAAAGCGCCGTGTCAATCGAGGAAAACTCGCTCTTCCAACGCCTCTCGCCGTCCGGCTTGTTCATCCAGTGGAGGAACCAACCGTTCTCGTGCGGCGCACGCTCGGCAAAGAAGCGGAGCGTCAAGAGGACGCGCTCTCGCGCCTCGGCGCGCGTAATCCACCCGCGCTCCGCGCCGATGCAGAGCGCCGTGAGGCCGAAGCCGGTCGCCGCGCTGCTCGTGATGTCGTGGCTGTGGTGGCTTGCGGGGTGCGCCTCGCCGCTCGCGCGCGCGCGGTCGAGGACGAGGCCCGTAACGGGGTCGGCGTGCTCCTTGAAATAAAGGAAGGAGCGACGCGAGAGGTCTTCGAGGAAGGCGTCGTCTTCAGCCGAGAGGCGCGGCGGGGTCTGGGGCGCGGAGGCGCGGGGCGTGACGCCCGCGCGCGCCACGACGAGAAAGTTGCTCGCGGCGAGGACGCAGGCGAGCAGCATTAACTTACGTCTCACCTGCGACGCCTCGTCGTTTGTTGCTCGAAGACCTCGAAGGAGGCGGTGAGCCCGCCTTCGGAACTCGTGCCGACCGCCACGCCGAACGCGCCCGGCTCGACGCGGAAGCGCATCTCTCGGTCGTAGAAGCCGAGGTGTTCGGGCGCGAGCGTGAACTGCACGCGCCGACGCTCGCCGGGCCGGAGCGTGACGCGCTCGAACCCTTTAAGCTCTTTGACGGGGCGCGTGACGCTCGAAGCCGCGTCGGTCAGGTAAAGCTGCACGACTTCGTCGCCCTCTCGCCGTCCAATGTTCTCGACCTCGACGCTGACCGTCAGCCGCCCGTCGGGCGCGATGCGCGCGGCGCTCAGTTGCAGGCCCGTCAAGCGAAACTGCGTGTAGCTCAGGCCGTGGCCGAAGGGGAAGAGCGGCGTCCACGGCACGTCCAGATACTTCGACGTGTACTTGTTGTTAGCGTCGGGCGGGCGGCCCGTCTTCTTGTGATTATAGTAGAGCGGGAGTTGCCCGACCGCGCGCGGGAACGTGACGGGGAGTTTGCCGCCGGGGTTCACGTCGCCGAAGAGCGCGTCGGCGATTGCCGGGCCGCCCTGCGTTCCGGCGAACCACGTTTCGAGGATGGCGGGCGAGTTCTCGGCGGCCCAGTTGATAGTCAGTGGCCTCCCGTTCATCAACACGACGGCGTAAGGTTTTCCCGTCGCGTGAATCGCCTTGAGTAAATCGTTCTGACGGCCCGGCAAGTCGAGCGAGGAGCGAGAAGCCGCCTCGCCGCTCATGTCCGCGGACTCGCCGAGGACAAGGACGGTCGCTTCGGAGTCGCGCGCCGCGCGGACGGCTTCGTTGAAACCTTCGTCTGTCGCGCAAGGCGCGTCGCAGCCCTTCGCGTAGTTGATTTTGGTGCGCGGCAAGAGCTTCGCGCGCAGGGCCGCGAGGAGCGTCACGGCGTCCTCCTTGCGCCCGTCGCCCGACCACGAGCCGATCATGTCGAGCTGCGAATCGGCGAGCGCGCCGACGACGGCCAGCGAGCGCAGGTTCTTGTCGAGCGGTAAGGTTCTCGCGCTCGTTCTTGAGGAGCACGAGCGAGCGCGCGGCCATCTCACGCGCGGCCCGAAGGTGTTCGGGGTTCATAATCATCGCGCGCTCGCGCGCCTCGTCGGCATACGGCTGCTCGAAGAGCCCGGCGCGGAACTTGATGCGCAGGACGCGGCGCACGGCCTCGTCAATCTCCGCGCGCGTGAGTTTGTTCTGAGCGACGAGCGCCGCGCCGTGCTTGTTGTATAGACGGCTGACCATCTCCATATCAACGCCCGCCGGGAGCGCGAGCCGCGCGGCGTCGGCTTCATCAGCCGCGAGCTTGTGGTTCATCAGCTCTTTGACTGATTCGTAGTCGCTGACGACGAAGCCATCAAACTTCCACTCGCCGCGCAGGACGCGCGTCAAAGTGAAAGGGTTTGCCGAAGTGGGCACGCCGTTGAGGTCGTTGAAGGCGCTCATGAACGTGCCGACGCCCGCCTCGACCGCCGCCTTGAAGGGAGGGAAGTAGATTTCGCGCAAGGTCGTCTCGGACACTTCCGTCGTGTTGTAATCACGTCCCGCCTCGGCGGCCCCGTAGGCGACCCAGTGCTTGGCGCAGGCGACGACGCGGTCGGGCGCGCTATAGTCCGTGCCCTGAAACCCACGGACTCGCGCGCGCGCCAGAGCCGCGCCGAGGTAAGGGTCTTCGCCGGAGCCTTCGACGATGCGGCCCCAACGCGCGTCGCGCGCGATGTCGAGCATCGGGGCGAAAGTCCAGTGGACTCCGGCGGCCCTCGACTCGGCGGCGGCGACGGCGGCGGCGCGCTCGACGCTCGCGGGGTCCCAACTGCTCGCCTCGGCGAGCGGGACGGGGAAGATGGTGCGGTAGCCGTGAATCACGTCGAAGCCGAAGATGAGAGGGATTTTGAGACGCGAGCTTTCGACGGCGATGCGCTGCAACTCGTTCGTGTGCCGCACGCCGCGCACGTTCAAGGTCGAGCCGAGCAGACCTTTGCGGACGAGTTCCGGGTGCTCATCCTTGAAGCGCCCGTCGGCGTGGCCGTCGAGCTGTTGGAGTTGTCCGAGTTTCTCTTCGAGCGTCATCCGCGCGAGCAGCGCCTCGACTCTCCGCTCCACGTCGCGCCGCGTCGTGCGCTGCGCGTGCGTGAAGGGGGCCGCGAGAGTGAAGAGCACGAGGGCGAGGGCGAGACACGTCCGCTTGGCTTGGTTCATGTTTAGTCCTTCCGGCGCGAAGTGTCGCGCGCGGTCTGAACGAACGAAGATGAAGGAAAATTTGTCTGCCCGTCCACGCGGGCGCGTTGATTATAATGGAACTTCAGTCGAGCGCGAGCCGATGAGCACAAGACGACAAAGCACTCCATACGAACAACGACGGCACGGCTTCGAAGCGGAGCACGTCCCGTCGCTTGTCCACGCATCGAAGGCGAGGGGGCGCGTGCTTCTTCAAACGTTGGCGGCGTCGCTCGTCCTGCTCACTTTGCTGCCGGCGTTTGCGCCCGCGCAGAAGAGACGGCAGAGACGAACGCCTCCATCGTCCTCCGTCTCCGTACAAGCCGAGGGCGCGGCGACGACGCGCGAGGACGTGGCCGTTTTGCTGCGCGACGCGCTGGAGCTTCTGCGCGCGGGCAAGGCGACGGAGGCTGAACCGCTGGTGCGTCGCGCCGTCTCGAAGCAGCCCTTGAGTTCGGACGCGCACGGGCTGCTCGGCCTGATTCTGGATCAGGGCGGTCGCGCGCGCGAGGCGGAGCGGGAGTACCGCGTCGCTCTGCGGCTCAACCCGCGTTCGGTCTCGGTGCGCTCGAACCTCGGCGTCCTGCTGGCGCGCGTCGGGCGGCACGGCGAGGCGGTGCAACTCTTCGAGTCCGTGCTCGCAGACGCGCCCAATCATCCGCAGGCGACGCTTAATCTCGGCGTCGCGCTCTTTCAACTCCGGCGCTTCGTCGAAGCCGGGCGGGCGCTCTCTTTGGCGTCGAATCTTCTTCCCAACGCCGCCGAGCCGCATTACTACCTCGGACAGCTTGCCGCCGCCGAGGGGCACAGCGAAGAGGCGGCGGAACGCTGGCTGCGTGCGCTGGCGTTGCGCGAAAACTTTCCGGAGGCGAACTTCGCGCTCGCGGAAGAATTAAGGAAGCAGCGCCGTTATGAAGGCGCTGCCGAGTTCTATGCCCGCGCGCTCGCGCAGGACGCGTCGAAGCCTGTCTATCACGTCCGTCTGGGCGGCGTGCTGATGTTGCTCGTGCGCTACGAAGAGGCGCTCCACGTCTTCCGCCGCGCCGCCGAAAAGTTCCCCGCGTCGGCTGAGACGCATTACTTCGTCGGCATCGCGGCGCGCGGGCTCGGCCAGTACGAGACGGCTGAAAGCTCGCTGCGGAAGTCTCTGTCGCTTCGTCCCCGGAGTGTTGACGCGCTCGCCCAACTCGGCTTCGTCGTCGGCGAGCGCGGGCGTGTGGAAGAGGCCGAACGTATCTTGCGCCGCGCGGTGTCGCTCGAACGGAGACACTTCTACGCGCATTACGATTTGGGTCGGCTGCTGGTGAAAGAGCGCCGGTACGACGAGGCGATTCCCGTGCTCCGCACCGGCGCTCTCATCCGCGACCGAGACCCCGGCGTGCGTTACCAACTCTTCATCGCCTACTCGCGTTTGAAGAGGAAAGAAGAGGCGGCGCGCGAGCTTGAGCTGTTCAAACAACTGGAAGAAGAGCGCAAGGCGCGGAAGGGCACGGGCGGCGAAGAGCAGGTCGAAGACGCCTTGCCTCAACCCGCAACGGAGCAGACGCCGCCCGTTGGCGAAAAGCACTGAGCCCCGGAGGGGCTACGGAAATTAGCCGGGGGTGAGCGAAGGCGTCTGACGCCTGAGCATAACCCCCGGCTGCGGTCAGATAAAAATATGCGCCCCGGTAGGGGTGCGGGAACACGTTTGGCGAGAATGTCGCAAGCCGTTTCCGTCGCCCCTGCCGGGGCGAGGTATTTTCATCTCGTCGTGTTCCGGGGGCTGCGCCTTCGGCGCTCACTGTCGTTCGCTCCCGAAGGCTGACCCCCGGCTCATCTCCGCAGCCCCTCCGGGGCTTTTCAAACAGCTCCTTCAAACAGCTTGCTCAGACAGCTTCTTAAAAATTGATGCGGCCCTGCAACTCGATGACGCGGCCCGCCTGCCCACGGTCTGAGCGCCCGAAGTCCGGGTTCTCGATGACCGGGGCGAAGAAGCGGAGCGGCGCGAGGTTAAGGTTGTTGAGGGCGTTGAAGAGGTTGGCGCGTAACTCCAAAAAGGCTCCTTCGCCCATGAAGGCCGGAAGTCCCGTGCGCTTGCCCGCCGTCAGGTCGAGGCTGAAGTAGCGCGGCCCGCGGAAGGAGTTGCGACCGATGCCGGGAGGCAGCACGCCGCCCGGATTGTTGATGTCGAAGTAGGGCGAACCGTTCGTCTGGATGCCGGGGAAGTTGCCGCCCTGACGGATGAAGGCGTCGTTGTCGGTGTCTTCGAGCGCGCCGCCGAAGTAGCGCGGCGGGCGCGAGGGGCAGAGCGTCGGGCCGCCCGGCGTCCGCACGCACTGGCCCGTCTTCGGCGTCCAGGGGAAGCCCGTGTGCCACGTCATGATGCCGCTCAACTGGAACCCGCCGAGCACCTTGCCGACGACATCGTTACGACCCCGGAAGAAGGGCAGCTCCCAGACGCCCGAAGTGACGAGGTAGTGCTTGACATCGAAGTCCGAGGGGCCGCGCTCCGTCCGCAAGTCCTGCGGGAAGGTCTGGTTGGTCTCCGCGCCGGGGCCTTCGTTCGAGAGCGTGTCAATGCTCTTCGCGAGGCGGTAGTAAACGTCGAGGCTCGTGCCTCGCGAGAAGCGCCGCGAGAGCCGCGCGTTCATCCCGTGGTAGTTCGAGTTGACGTCGGGCTGCGGGAAGAAGACGGCGAAGAAGGCCGGGTTGTTCGGGTAGAGGAAGTTCTCGTTGACGAGCCGGATGAGCTTGTGGCCGGAACTCCCCTGATAGCCGATCTCCGCCATCAGTTTGCCCGGCAAGCTCAACTGCGTTTCGAGCGAGTAGGTGTAGACGTAGGCGTTCGGCACGTCGGGCTCCGAGCCGTAGACCTCGACCTGACGGCCTCGCGCCGAGCCCGTCGCCGGGTCAATGCCGACGGCGAGCGCGGGGTTCGCCGGGAAGCTGAAGGGCGAGTTGCTCGAACCGAGCGCGTAGAGAATCTGCCCGTCGGCGAAGGGCGTGCTGAACTCGTTGGCCGTGCCGCAGCAAATCTGGTAGCGCGCGAAGAACGGCGGGTTGCCGCGCGTGTTCGAGAAGAGCACGTTGGGCGTGCGGTTGTAGGAGATGCCGAAGCCGCCGCGAAGGACGGCGCGGTTCTCGCGGAAGAGGCCGAGGAAGGCGTCGCCGTAGTTCGGCGAGTAGGCGAAGCCGAGCCGGGGCGCGAAGTTGTTGCGGTCGCTCTTGAACAGTTCGTCCGTCACTTCGAGCCGCGCGTTCGTGATGCCGTTCGAGCCGAGGACGACGTTGCTCAACTGCCCGTTCTTCTCCTTGAGCGGCGTGAACAGCTCGTAGCGCAGCCCGATGTTGAAGGTCAGGTTGGGCCTGTACTTCCAGTCGTCCTGCACGAAGAAGCCGTAATATTTCGAGCGGAAGTAGCGTTGCGCGTCCGCCGGGCCGCCCGTGCGCGGGTCGGCGTTGATCTGGTAGAAGAGCGGCGTGTCGTTGGCGAAGTTGAAGAGGCCGCTGAAGGTGAAGAGCGGGCGCGAGCCGCCGTTGAGGTTGTTGTTGTCCTGCTCCCAGCGCAGCTCGCCGCCGAACTTGAAGGAGTGGCTGCCGCGCACGACGTTGAGCGTGTCGCGCAGCTCGAACGTGTTCTGCGCGAAGATGCCGGGGGTGGTCTCCCCCTGCGGCGCGCCGAAGCGGATGCGGTCGAAGGGCAGGCCTTCAATCTCGATGCGCGGGATGCCGAAGTTGGTGTCCACCGCCGACTCGACTTCGTTGAGGGCGAAGCGCGTGGCGTTGAAGCGCAGCTCGTTGACCATCGAGCTCGAAAGCGTGCGGATGTAAGTGATCGCGCCCGACGAGTTGAAGGGCGTGCTGCGGATGTCGCTCGAAGGCCGACCGCCCGCGCCCTCGTCGCTGCCGAGGATGTCGTTGCGCGTGAGGAAGGTGCTCAGAGCAATCTGGTCGTTCTGCGTCGGCGTGAAGTCGAGGCGCAGGTTGTACTGGTTCGAGTTGACGTTGCGGGGCGTGGCGATGAGCGCGCGCTGGATGTCGGGCACGCCGTCGAAGCCTCCGCCCACGGGGTTGCCGGTGCTGATGTACTGGCCGGTCGAGAGCGTCGGCGAGCCGATGTCGAGCCCGTTGCCGACGACGCGGCAGCGGGCGGGGTCGTTGTTGAACTGCGCGCAGGTCTGCGGCAGCACCGAGATGATGCGCGGCTGGATGCCCTGCGACGAGAGGATTTGCGAGACGATGCCGTTCGGGCGCGCGGCGATAATCTGCTGGCGGTACTCCGGCGTCTCGACGAACTTGACAGCCGAGCCCGCCGAGTTGCTGCGCAGTCCTTCATACGAGAAGAAGAAGAAAGACTTGTCGCGCCCGCCGAAGGTCGAGGGGCCGCCTTCGCCGAAGCGCGGCAGAGGCAGCGGGCCGCCGAAGGAGCCGCCGAACTGCTTGAAGCGGGTGTTGACGCGCTCCGGCCCGGCGCGGTTGAAGTCCGGGCCGTACTTGTTGAAGGCGTTCCAGCGCGGGTCGTTGGCCTTGAGGAAGAGGCTCCCGTGGAAGTCGTTCGTCCCGTTCTGCGAGACGACCTGCACCTGCGCGCCGGAGTTGCGCCCGTACTCGGCGGAGTAGGCCGAAGAGACGACGCGCACCTCCTTGACCGCCTCCTGATTCGGCGTCACGACCGCCGCGCCGCCGAACTGAAGGCTGTTCACGCTCACGCCGTCAATCTGATAATTGTTGGCCGAGACGCGCTGGCCGTTGGCCGTAATCTGCGGCTGGTTCTCGGCCTGAAAGATTGAGTTGCTGGAGCCGCCCGGCCCCGTCCCGTTCGGGAGCTTGACGGACTCGCCGACGCCGCTGCGCGAGCCGCTGCCGAAGACGCCGGGCGTGAGGCGCAGAAGCTCGTAAGGGTCGCGCCCGAACTGCGGGAGCCTGCGCACCTCCTCGGTGGTGATGGCCTTGCTGACGTTGGCGTTCTCGGTCTCAAGCCCCTGCGTGACCTCGCCCGTCACCGTCACGGTCTCGGCCACCTCGCCGGTCGTCAGCACGATGTCCATGCCCTGCACGCTCTCGGCGTTGACCGTCACGTTGTCGAAGAGGGTCTTCTTGAAGCCCGCCTTCTCGGCGCTCAAAGTGTAGCGACCGGGCGCGAGGTTGCTGAAGCTGTAGAAGCCCTCGTCGCTCGACGTGGTCTGCTGCGAGCGGTTCGTCTCGGAGTTCGTCAGCGTCATGGTGGCGTCGGTGACGACGGCCCCCGCCGGGTCCGTCACCGTGCCCTGCACGCCCGCGCGGAACTGCGCGTGGGCGGACGCGGCGCAACACAACATGAGCAGCGCGAACACAAACGCGCGGCGGATGACTGATGGAGTTCTCTTCATGGACTTGTGGCCTTCCTGAGCGTCGTCGGCCTGAACTAGCGGGCCGCACTCGAAACGCTTTCTTGAGATTGAAAAGTGGGCGCACCAGACACTCGCAACCAGTGATGCGTCCCGCGAACACGGCAGACGTTCGCGGACTGGAGGGACAGAGCCGGTGACTCTTGGGGGATCGTCAGCTATGTGTGTGTTGCTCGTTGAGAAACAAATAACACTCGCCGCGCTTTTTTTCAATGGAAATCTGCGCCGCGCCTTTGGTATCTTAGGCGCGTCCAAGCAGTCAACCCAGAACGACAACACAGCATTTCGCCGGGAGGCCAACGGGGCGACGCCGCCCACCTCCGGCAGGTACGACTCCGCCGCCCATTGAAGAGCAAGCCCCCACAGGCGGAGCGCCGGTCAAACGTTTTACTGAAGACTACTAAGGAGCATAACTGATGCGAGACTTGAGAAGGTTCGTGTTCTTCGTGGCGGCGGTCTGCGCGCTGTCGGCGGCGTTCGCGTGCGTGAGCGCGCCGGAGACGGGCGGCGGCGGCGGGGCGGGGACGGCTGGCGGCAACGCCTGGAAGAGCGGCCCCGTCCGCATCGGCTTCTCGATGGACACGCTCAAGGAGGAGCGTTGGCAGCGCGACAAGGCTCTGGTCGAGCAGCGCGCCAGGGAGGTCGGGGCGACCATCGAAGTGCAGGTCGCCAACGGCGACGACGCGGCGCAGACCAAGCAGTGCGAGAACATGCTGACGAGCGGCGTCAACGTCCTCATCGTCGCCCCGCACAACGGCGAGATTGCCGCCTCCATCGTCGAGGCCGCGCACCGGCAAGGCGTCCCCGTCATCGCCTACGACCGCCTCATCAAGAACTCCGACGTTGACCTCTACGTCTCGCATCAGGTCGAGAAGATGGGCGAGATGCAGGGCGAGTACGCCTTGAAGCGCGTCCCCAAGGGCAACTACATTCTCATCGGCGGCGCGCCCACGGACAACAACGCCCTGCTCCTGCGCAAAGGCCAGATGAACGTCCTCAAGCCCGCGGTTGACCGCGGCGACGTGAAGATCATCTCCGACCAGTTCGCCAAGGATTGGAAGCCGGAGGAGGCGCTGCGCATCACCGAGGACGCGTTGACGCGGACGAACAACGACATCCAGGCCGTCGTCGCCTCGAACGACGGCACGGCGGGCGGCGCGATCTCCGCGCTCGAACAGGCGAAGCTCGGCGGCGGCAAGGTGCTCGTCACGGGGCAGGACGCGCAGCTCGACGCCGTCCAGCGCATCGCCGAAGGCCGGCAGACGATGACCATCTACAAGCCCATCCAGCCGCTCGCCTTCAGCGCCGTGGACAGCGCCATCAAGCTCGCCAAGAAAGAGGCCGTCAACGCCCCCGACCGCATCAACAACGGCAAGCTTGACGTGCCCTCCATCCTCCACGAGCCGATGGCCGTGGACAAAGAGAACCTCATGAGCACCATCATCAAGGACGGCTACCACCCCTTAGAGAAGGTCTTCGAGAAAGTGCCGCGCGACCAGTGGCCCAAAGCGACAGCTCAAAGTTCAAAGTTCAAGGTTCAAAGTTCGGCGCTCGCCTTGTGCCTCGGACTTCTCAGCCTCGTCTTCAAACTCTGAGCTTTATGCTTTGAACTTTAAACTTTGAACTTTGAACTATGTCTTTAATGGAGATGAGGGGGATTACGAAGGCGTTTCCGGGCGTGCGCGCGCTCGACGGCGTCTCGTTTGACCTGCGTCGCGGCGAGCTGCACGCGCTCGTCGGCGAGAACGGCGCGGGCAAGTCAACGCTCATGAAGGTCTTGGGCGGAGTCTACCCGCACGGGACTTACGGCGGCGAGATTCTGATTGACGGCGAGGTGCGCCGCTTCCAGAGCGTGCGCGAAGCCGAGACCGCAGGCATCGCCGTCATCTTCCAGGAACTCTCGCTGATTAAAGACCTGAGCATCGGCGAGAACATCTTCATGGGCCGCGCCCCGCGCCGCTTCGGCGTCATCCGCTGGGAGGAGCTTTACAGCCGCGCGCAGAAGCTCTTGGACGAGCTGCGCCTCCCGCTCGACCCGCGCACGCCCGTCGGTCAGCTCGGCATCGGCCAGCAGCAGTTGGTCGAAATCGCCAAGGCGCTCTCGCAGGAGGCGCGCATCCTCGTCTTGGACGAACCGACCGCCGCGCTCACCGACGCCGAAGTGGAGACGCTCTTCCGCATCCTCGGCTCTTTGCGCAAGCGCGGCGTCGGGATGGTCTACATCTCGCACAAGCTCGACGAGGTCTTCCGCATGAGCGACCGCATCACGGTCCTGCGCGACGGGCGGACGGTGGGGACGGAGAGAACGTCGGAGCTGGACGAGGCCCGCGTCATCTCGCGCATGGTCGGCAGGGAGGTCGGCGACATCTTCCCCGAAGCGGCGCACGAGCGCGGCGCGACCGCCTTCGAAGTCCGCAACATGAGAGTCGAAGACCCGAACGTGCGCGGCAAGGTGCTCGTGGACGGCGTGAGCTTCGCGGTGCGCAAGGGCGAGGTCTTGGGGATTGCGGGGCTGATGGGCGCGGGACGGAGCGACCTTCTGATGGGCGTCTTCGGCGCGCACGCGGGCCGCACGAGCGGGGAGATTTACGTCGAGGGCGAGCGCGTCGAGATTAAACGACCGTCGGACGCCATCCGTCAGGGCATCGGCTTCGTGACGGAAGACCGGAAGCGCTTCGGCCTCATCCTCGAACAGACGATCCTCAACAACATGACGCTCGCGGGCTTGCGCCGACTGTCGGGGCAGTTCGTCACCAACGTCCAGTCGGAGGCCGCCGCCGGCGAACGCGCGATGAAGGACTTGCGCGTCAAGGCCAACTCGGTCTTCACCGTCGCGGGGACGCTTTCGGGCGGCAACCAGCAGAAGGTCGTGCTGGCGAAGTGGCTGCTGACGAACCCGAAGGTGCTCTTCTTAGACGAGCCGACGCGCGGGATTGACGTGGGCGCGAAGCAGGAGATTTACGGCCACATCAACCGGCTCGCGGGGGCGGGGCTCGCCATCGTCCTCGTCTCCTCGGAGCTGCCCGAAGTCCTCGGCCTCTCCGACCGCGTCATCGTCCTCCACGAAGGCCGCGTGACCGGCGAGTTCAAACGCGCCGAGGCGACGCCCGAAGCCGTCATGGCCTGCGCGACGGGACACGGAGTGAAGGTCAAATAATCAATCTCGACCGGAGGTCGAAGATGAGCCATCAAGGTAATGAGCCGGTAACCGACCGACCGCCGACGACAGCCGACGTCGCGCCGCCCGACGCGGTGGCGGAGGACGCGGGCACGGGGCAGGTGCGGCTCGGCGGCCTGCGCATCAACGCTTCGTCGCTCAGGGCCTACACGATGCTCTTCGCGCTCGTCGCCATCTGGCTCTTCTTCCAGTGGGCGACGGACGGAATCTTTCTTGGCCCGCGCAACTTCTCGAACCTCTTCAAGCAGATGGCGGTGACGGGCGTGCTCGCGGTCGGGATGCTGCTGGTCATCGTCGCCGGGCAGATTGATTTGTCTGTGGGTTCGGTCGTGGGGCTCGCCGGGGGCGTCGCGGCGATGACGCAGGAGTGGGGGCTCGTGCCCTCGCTCGCTTCGGCCATCTTGATCGGCGTCGTCATCGGCGCGGTGCAGGGCGGCCTCGTGGCTTACGCGAACATCCCGGCCTTCATCGTCACCCTGGGCGGGATGCTTGCGTGGCGCGGCGTGATTTTGAGAATCAGCGAGGGCGCGACGATTCCGGTGCGTCTGCCTTTCTTCAGGTCGCTCGGCATAGACTTCGTCGCGCCGGTCATCGGCATCGGGCTCGCGGGGCTGGCGGTCGTGGCGCTCGTTTGGCTGACGCTCAGGCGCGCGGCGCTCAGGCGGCATCACGGGCTCCCGGCGCAGGGCATCCCGGCGTCCATCGTGCGCGTCGCCGTCCCGGCGCTGCTCTTCGCCGCCTTCGTCTACATGATGAACACGCAGGGCGGCGTGCCCATCCCGGTCGTCGTGCTGCTCGCGGTCGCGCTCCTCGGCGCGTTCCTGACGCAGAACACGACGTTCGGTCGCTACCTCTACGCCATCGGCGGCAACCCGGACGCGGCGCGGCTCTCAGGCATCAGCCTGCGGCGGCACATCCTCGGCTCGTTCTGTCTGCTCGGCGCGCTCGTCGGCGTGGCGTCTCTGCTGCACACGGCGCGCGTCGGGAGCGCGTCGCCGGACGCGGGGACGCTGATGGAATTGGACGCCATCGCGGCGTGCGTCATCGGCGGGACGAGTCTGATGGGCGGGCGCGGGACGGTCGTCGGCGCGATGCTCGGCGCGCTCATCATGGCGAGCCTCGACAACGGGATGTCCTTAGAGAACGTGCAGAACTCCACGCAGTACATCATCAAGGGCGCGGTGCTCGTCGCGGCGGTCGGCTTCGACATGCTCGGACGCCGCAAGGGTTAAAGAGGGTCAAAGGTCTGTGACCGTCGAGTCTCTACGCGCGAGTCTTCCGGCTCGTGTGTAGAGACTCGAAATTTTAGGGAAGCAAGATGAAGAGAAAACATTCGACGCGTGCAATCCTCCTGACCTTTCTCATGATCTCTTTGTCGGGAGTCCCGCGCGCGCAGACGGGCGGCGGCAGCAACCTCGCGCCGGGCGCGCCGGGCAAGGACGCGCAGTGGGAGAGCGCGGGGAAGACGGCGGTCGGCACTTCCAACACGCTCGAATCCAAAGTCTGGTTTACGCTCCGCGAAGGCGTGATGACGGAGGTCTACTACCCGACCGTTGACGTGGCGAACACGCGCGTGTTGGAGTTCGCCGTCATGCCTTGCGCGGGCGGCGACAAAAGAATCCTGACCGAGAGCGAAGACACCACGCACCGGCTCGAAGCGCTCGACGAGCACGCGCTCTCCTTCCGGCAGGTGAACAAGTCGAAGGACGACGTGTTCACCATCATCAAGACCTACACGGTTGACCCGGAGCGGAGCACGATTCTCGTCAACGTCGAGTTCCAGAGCGGCTGCCGCGCCGTGCAAGACCTCTACGTCTATTACGACCCGTCGCTGAACAACAGCGGGATGCACGACTCGGCGTGGACGGAAGGGGACGCGCTCTTAGCCTCGGACGCCGACAAGGCTTCGGCGCTCGTCGTCGGCGGCGGAATCGAGCACGCGACCAACGGCTACTTCGGGACGAGCGACGGGCTGACGCAGATGAGCGGCTGGCCCTCTCGCTCCGACCGCTACGCGCGCGCGGCGGACGGCAACGTCGTGCAGTTCGCCAACGTCCGCCAACCGTATCAGCCCTTCACCGTCGCGCTCGGCTTCGGCAAAGAGCCGGACGAGGCTCTGAAGAACGCGCGCGCGTCTCTCGCCAAAGGCTTCGCGAAGGCGCGCGCCGAGTACGAAGCGGGCTGGCACGAGTACGTGAAGACGCTCCGGCGCGTCGAGCCCAAATACCAGAAGCAGTTCGACATGGCCGCGATGGTCTTGAAGGCGCACGAGGACAAGACGTTTCGCGGCGCGATGATTGCGTCTTTGAGCGTGCCGTGGGGCGGGGGCTCGAACGCGAACGAGCCGAACGTCGGCGGCTATCACCTCGTCTGGGCGCGCGACTTGTATCAGGTGGCGACGGCCTTCTACGCGCTCGGCGACAAAGCGAGCGCCGACCGCGCTCTCGATTATCTTTTCCGCGTGCAGCAGAAGCCGGACGGCAGCTTCCCGCAGAATTCATGGCTCGACGGTCGGCCCTTCTGGGGCTCTTTGCAAATGGACGAGGTGGCTTACCCGCTCGTCCTCGCCTATCAACTCGGACGCACCGACAACGAGACTTGGACGAAGCACGTCCGGCCCGCCGCCGACTTCATCGTCCGGCGCGGCCCCTACACGCCGCAGGAGCGTTGGGAGGAGGAGTCGGGCTACTCGCCCTCGACCATCGCGGCGGAGATTGCGGGACTCGTCTGCGCCTCGGAGATCGCGCGCCGCAACGGCGACGAGCCTTCAGCGCACGTCTACGCCGCCGCCGCCGACGATTGGGCGCGACGCGTCGAGGCTTGGACGGCGACGACGACCGGACAGTACGGAGACAAAAATTATTACCTCCGCGTCACCGAGAACGACGACCCGAACGACGGCGAGCCGCGCGAGCTGAACAACGGCGCGGGCACTTTCGACGAAAGGCAGATCGTGGACGCGGGCTTCCTCGAACTCGTCCGCCTCGGCATCAAGAGTCCCAACGACCCTCTCATCGCGAAGTCGCTCGCCGTCATTGATAAGTTAATCAAAGTCGAGACGCCGAACGGCGCTTCCTTCTACCGCTACAACCACGACGGCTACGGCGAGATGGACGACGGGCGTCCGTGGAACTGGGACGGCAAGTACACGGGCAAGGGAAGGCTGTGGGCTCTGCTGGCCGGGGAGCGCGGGCAGTACGAGCTGGCGCGGGGCGAGCGTGAGGGCGCGTCGCGTCGGCTCGAAGCGATGCAAGGCTTCGCCAACGAGGGGATGATGATTCCCGAACAGGTCTGGGACTTGCCCCGGAGTCCCGTCCCCGATTTGAAGTTCGGCGAAGGCACGGGCTCCGCCACGCCGCTCGCGTGGTCAATGGCGCAGTTCATCCGCCTCGCCGCGAACATGCAGGAGGGGCGCAACCTCGACACGCCCGACCTCGTCGCCGCGCGCTACGTGAAGAAGCCGCCGCCCGCGCAAAGCTCAAGCGACTTCAACACCCCGGCCCCGGAAGTCCTCGCGCGCATGGAGACGGGCAAGACCTTCCGCGTGCGCGGGCGCGTGCCGACGAAGTCGCGCGCCTTCGCCGTCTACAACGGAGAGCGGCGCGAGTTGCAGACGGACGCGCGCGGCGCATACGAGTTCGACGTTGAAGTTGAGCGCGGCGAGTCCTACGTCCTCGTCGGCACCGTCACGCCCACGGGCGCGACCTCCTTCCATCGCGCGCGCGTGCGCGGACTGACCGCCGGAGAGAAGCAGAAGGCCGAACTCGAAGACCTCGGCCCGAAACTTTTGGAACGCGTGAAGACCGCCGCCCGCTCGCCGCTCGTCGAGGGCGAGGAGGTGACTTTCGTCTACCGAGGCGCGGCGCAGAGAGTCGAAGTGGTCGGCGACTTCACGGGCTGGGGCATGAGTTCGCACCTCATGCGCGAAGCGCCGGGCACGAATGCCAAGCTCTACACGCTCCGCTTCCCGAAGGGCACGCGCGCCGAGTACAAGCTCGTCGCCGACGGCGAATGGATTCTCGACCCGCTCAACCCCGACAAGAATGACAACGGCGTCGGCGGCGAGAACTCTTTCTTCACGACTCAAGGGTACAGCCCCGTCGCGTGGCCGTCGCTGCCTGAGAGTACGCGCGGCAAACTTGAGACGGCGGAAGTGCCCGCCCGCGCTTCCGGCTCGCCGCCGCGCAAAGTCCGCGTCTACCTTCCGCGCGGCTACGCTCAGCAGACGAGCGACCGTTATCCCGTGCTCTATTTACAGGACGGCTCGGAGTACATCTCGCGCGCCCGCGCCGTCGAAGCCGCCGACCACCTCATCGAGTCGCGGCGCGTCCCGCCCTTCATCATCGTCTTCGTTGACCCCGCCGACCGGATGAAGGATTACTGGGCCGACGACCGCTTCGCCGACTTCATGGCCGGGGAACTCGTGCCCTTCGTTGACAGCCGCTACCGCACCCGCGCCGAGCGCGACGGGCGCGCTCTCTTGGGCGCGAGCCTCGGCGGCGTCATCTCCGTCTGGACGGCGCTCCGCCACCCCGGAGTCTTCGCCCGCGTCGGCGGGCAGTCCACCGCCTTCTGGATTGACGACGAGCGCGTTGTCTCGGCCCTCTCCGCGCTCGACGAGGCGGCGAGGAGAAAGAATCCCTTACGCTTCTACTTCGACACGGGCCGCCTCGAATCCGTCCTCGACACCCACCGCCGCGTCCGCGTCATGCTCGCCGCCAAGGGCTACCCCGTCACCTACCGCGAGACCGAAGCCGGACACAACTACACTACCTGGCGCGACCGGCTGGCAGATGCTTACACGGCTTTGTGGAGTGATTGAAGCTGTGAGTTCTCGGACAGAAAGCGCGCGCTCATTTCGGCGGGAGCTGCTTCCACCTCCCGCCGTTGATGACGTATGAAATGGTCGCTTCGCAGACCCCGAACTGCTCGGCGAGTTCTCTTTGGAAAACTCCGCCCGCCTGATACAGCTTTCTAATCTTCATAATGGCCGCGCGGGTTAATTTGGCTTTGCCGTTCTGCTCGCCGTAGAGGCGGGTGTTGCGGCCTTTCCGCACGGCGTCCTGAGAATTGTCTTTGGGCGTGCCCTGAAAAAGATGCGCGGGGTTGACGCACGCGCGGACATCGCAGCGGTGGAGTATCAACGTGTCGTTGTCTATCCGCCCGTGTTCGAGGAAGTAGCTGACGCGGTGCGCCTTGTATTCCTTGTAGTTGATGCCGATTGAGCCGTAGCCGTTCGACCGGATGCAGCCAGTCCAAAGCCAGCACGCTTCGGGGCCGCCCGAACGGTCAACGTTCATCCAGAATCTATTAATCTGCGTGTAATGGAGGTTCGGAATGCGCTTCGCCACGAATCGCCTCCGAGGGTGAGAAGAGGGTGATGCCCACTAGAGGATTCGAACCTCTGACTTCGTCCGTGTGAAGGACGCACTCTACCGCTGAGTTAAGTGGGCGGGCCTTTTTTTTTGAGGACGTGGAATGCTACCAAGCACGTGCGCGGGCGTCAAGCGAGTGGTTCGCCGGACGCCCGCGCGCGCGTTTGAATTCGAGGGGGATGCTTTTTAACCACCGCCGACGGGCGGGTCTTCGGCTGAGGCGGGCTTCTCCTGGTTGGAGGTGGGGACGCCCACGTCCGAGCCGATGTAGAAGAAGCGCGTGCCGGTGGCCGTCAGTCCCGTGGGCTTCTGCGGGTTGGCGTTGGCGTGGAATTCGGGCGGCTGCGTCCCCGACTTCGGCGTGAGCGTGATGGCGTAGATGTAGCCGTCCACGACGGGCGAGTCGCCCCCGAAGCGCTTATCGAGGTAGCCGCCGGTCGCCAGTTCGTCGAGCGTGCCGTAGCCCGCACGGTTCTTGGTGTTGTAGTAAGTGACCTCGGCGGTGGAGATGCGCTGGAGGTGGCTGATGGCCGCCGCCTCGTTGGTCGAGCGCACGCTCGACTGCCACGCCGGGATGCCGATGGCGACGAGGATGCCGATGATCGAGATGACGATCATCAGCTCGACGAGCGAAAAGCCTCGCGCGCTGCTCTTAAACTTAAATTTTTGTCTCTTGACGTGAGTCATTCTTAAACCTCGCTGGTGTCAGTACACGGCTGAAATGCATCTCAGTTCCACGAACTTGTTTTGCCGTTTGATGCGCGTCCGTGGGGGCGACGTTTCCGGCGGGATTGGATTTTACTACACGGCGGAGGTTTAAGTCACACGCGGCCCTCGCGGCGGCGGGCGGCGCTTCGTGCGGCCCGAAAAGCGCGTGCGGACGCGCGCCCGAACGGGTAGAATGGCCGGGCGGTCGAGCAATTATGAGGAACTTTCAAACGGCGAACGGTGAGGGCGTGCTGTCGGCGGCGGAGGCCGCCGAGCGCGTCGCGGACTTGCAGCGCGCCATCGAGCGCGTCATCAAGGGGAAGCCGGAGGCCGTCCGCATGGCGCTCGTGACGCTCCTCGCCGGGGGGCACTTGCTCGTCGAGGACGTGCCCGGCGTCGGCAAGACGACGCTCGCGCAGGCGCTCGCGCGCGCGATTGACTGCGCGTTCCAGCGCATCCAGTTCACCTCGGACTTGCTGCCCTCGGATGTCATCGGCCTTTCGGTCTACGACGAGCGGACGGGGGGCTTCGAGTTCAAGCCCGGCCCCATCTTCGCCAACGTCGTCCTCGCCGACGAGATTAACCGCACCACGCCGAAGACGCAGTCGGCTTTGCTGGAAGCGATGGCCGAAGGGCACGTCACAGTCGAGGGCGTGACGCACCCCTTGCGCGCGCCCTTCATGGTCGTCGCCACACAGAACCCCATCGAACACCACGGGACGTACCCGCTCCCCGAATCGCAGGTTGACCGCTTCATGCTCCGGCTGCGAATCGGTTACCCGTCCTTCGAGGCCGAGAAGGAAGTCCTGCGCGACCGCGAGCGCGGAGACCCGCTCGACGGCCTCACGCCGGTGATGAGCGCCGAGGACGTGGAGGACTTGCAGCGGAGCGTCCAGACCGTCTCGGTGGACGACGCGCTCGTGGACTACCTGATGCGGGTCGTCGCGGCGACGCGCGACTCGGAGATGCTCGACCTCGGCGTCTCGCCGCGCGGCACGCTCGCGCTCTTCCGCGCGGCGCAGTCGCTCGCCCTCACGGAGGGGCGCGACTACTGCGTGCCCGACGACATCAAGCGGCTCATCCCCCCCGTCTTCGCGCACCGCCTCGTCGTCAACTCGCGCTTCTCGTCCTCGTTCCACCGCCGCAGCGAAGAGGCCGAAGCCGCTTTGCGCGAGATTATGAAGACGGTGAGCGTGCCGATATAGAAAGCAGTTTTCAGTTTTGAGTTTTCAGTTTTCAGTTCTGAAAGGTGAAATCTTCCGGGGCTGAAGGCCAAAGGCTAACCGCTTAAAATCTGAAAACTGAAAACTCAAAACTGAAAACTGCATTCCGAGATGTCCTTGTGGGCTAAGTCTAAGAGGTGGCGGCGACCGGCGCTCAGTGTGCTGCTCGTTTTGGGCGGCGTGTGCGCGGCGCTGGTGACGGTAGCGGCGCGGCGCAGCGGCGACTGGGAGCTGGCGCGTCTGGGGGCCATCTCTTCGCTCGTCTTCGCGGGGCTCATCGTGCTCTTCGTCGTGCCGCCGCTGGCGCGCTCGGCGCGGGCCGAGGCCGCGCGGCTCGACTTACCCTTGCAGCTCACGACGGGCGGGCTCATCTTCCTCTGCGTCTACGGGACGGTCGCCTTCGCCGCGTGGAACACGGGGAACAACCTCCTCTTCCTCGTCTTCTCCATCCTGACCTCGACGCTCTTCGTGGCTTTCACGGCGGGGCGCGCAAGCCTGCGAGACCTCGTCGTCTCGGCGCGCTTCCCCGACCACATCTTCGCCGGAGAGCCCGCGCCCGTCATCGTCACCGTGCACAACACGAAGAACGTTCTGCCCTCCTTCTCGGTCGTCGTCGAGTCGCGCAGCCGCGCCGGGGGGCCGGAAGGAGCGCGCGGCTTCCGCTGGAAGCGACCGCGCCAGCGCAAGCGCGTGCTCGCCTATTTTATGTACGTCCCGCACGGCGCGCGCGTCGAGCAGCGCGTCGAGCAGACCTTCGACGAGCGCGGCCACGTCCTCGTCACCGGCTTCGAGATTTCGACGCGCTTCCCCTTCGGCTTCTTCCGCCTCCGGCGAAGGCTGCGCGCGCGCGACGTGGAGATTGTCGTCTACCCGAAGCTCGAAGAGGCGAGCGACGAGCTGCACCTTCTGCCGATTGACGCCGGGCAGATGCCGAGCCGAAGGAGCGGCGCGGGCACAGACCTCCACAGCCTCCGCGAGTACCAGCCGCAGGACGACATGCGCCACATTGACTGGAAGGCGACGGCGCGGCAGAGGCGGCTCACGGTGCGCGAGTTCACCGCTGACGACGAGCGGCGCGTCCATCTCGTGCTCGACACCTTCGTCGAAGGCGGCGCGGAGAAAGGTTCGGACGCGGAGGCGGAGCTGGCCGCGCGCTTCGAGCAAGGGGTGACGCACGCCGCCACCCTCGCCGCGCACTTCACGGACGAGGGCGCGGAGCTGCGCTTAACGCTCGGCGATGAGACCGGGAAATACGGCGCGGGCCGCGAACACCTCTACCAACTCTTGCGCCGCCTCGCGCTCGTCGCGCCGCGCCGCGAGCCCGCCGACCCGCAACGCCGCGCGGAGTTCTGGCAGCGCATCTCGCCCTCTTCACCGGCGGCGGGCTACGTCATCCTCCTCACCAACGCGCCCCCCGGCAGCATCCCCGCGACCCTCTGGCGCAAGTCCCACGTCATTCACCTGTGAACACAACAGCAGGTCAGAACCGCCTGCGGTAGCGGGCGGGTGGCAAGGTAAAGGCAAAATTAAAAGTGCCGACACGGCGCCTGCCGTCGTGGGTCCACGTTTTCCTTTAACGCCTGCCGCACACCCGCCCGCTACCGCAGGCGGTTCTGACCTGAATCGTGCCGCCGCACGACTCATCACGCCTGCTTGCGGTTCGTCACACCCACTGGCGGCCCGTCACAATTCGCTTGCGCGTGCCAAGACGCTGCCTGATACTCCCCGCGACTTGAGACAGCGATTACTCACGGACAGAGACAAACATGATTCCAAAAATTCTGAGGCTCACGTTCCTCGAAAAGTACAAGGACTTCGGCGCGTTGTTCCTGCGGCTCGTCGTCGGCTCGTTCCTCGTCTACGGCACGCAGGACAATGTTTTCAGCTACAAGCAGATGCAGGAGTTCGAGCACTTCCTCGCGGCGCGGGGCGTGCCCTTTCCGCTGCTCGCGGCCTTCGTCTCGGTCTACGCGCAGTTCGTCTGCGGCATCCTCTTCATCGTCGGGGCGGCGACGCGCGCGGCTGCCGTGGTGATGATTATTAACTTCATCGCGGCCCTCTTTATCGCGCATCGCGGCGACAGTTTCCGGGACATGCTCGCGGCGTTGATGATGCTCGCCTCGGCCATCTTCTTCCTGCTGCACGGGGCGGGGAAGCCCTCGTTCGACGAGGGTTGGGGGCGGGGCCGGAGGCCGTGACATCTTCCGTTCCGGGCGGAGTCACGATGGTCAGCCACGCGCTCGACAACTACCGAAAGTGTCGGCGCGAAGGCGCGGCCCCTTGAGCTAACCCCGGCGGTCTGGAATGATTTTCTCGCTCTGGCTTTATAAAGCCGATGCGGGTTAGAATGTGCGTAGAGGCCCCCCTCTCCACAATTCGCGGCAGGCGTGCCAGGCCGACCTCGCACACCGGCACGGACGAGCAAGGAAGTGGTAGTTCATCCCCTAGGCTTGGAACTCCCTTGACAGGTTGGTCTGTTGAAGCCGTCGCCTGCGCGCCCGACTCGCGGCGGACGGCTCGAATGTTTTTGACAGACGCGGGACGCGCTTCGGAGGATGTTTTGTTTGAAGTAAGAAATGACGGTAAGACGTTGGGAGAGTCGCTGCGGCGCAACGGCTTCGGCGCTGACGTGCAAACCCTCGCGCCGCACTCGGACTGGCGCGGGACGGCTGAGTCCGAGCACTTCGTCCAGTTTTACGAGGCAGACGAATACCTTCTCGACTCTTTGAGCGGCTTCATCGGGACGGGGCTCAGCGATGGCGACGGCTGCGTCGTCGTCGGCACGCCGGAGCACCGCGAGGGGCTCGACGCGCGACTGCGCGCCTACGGGATTGACGTGGACGCCGCCGCCGCCGCAGGGCAGTACCTCGCGCTCGACGCCGAAGAAGTCTTGTCGAAGTTCATGCTCACGGGCTCGCCGGACGCGGGCCTCTTCGCCGAAGCCGTCGGCGGCATCGTCAGGCGCGCGGCGGCGGGACGACCGCGTTTGCGCATCTTCGGCGAGATGGTCGCGCTCCTCTGGGCCGAAGGGAACCACGACGCCGCCATCCGCCTCGAAGGGCTCTGGAACGACCTCCATCAGACGAGCACCTTCATGCTCTTCTGCGCCTACCCGATTCACGGCTTCGGCGGCGAGCTGCTCGCCGGGGGATTGGGCGACGTCTGCACGGCGCACTCGCGCGTCATCCCGGCGGAGAGCTACGCCGCGCTCGCGAGCCCCGACGAACGTCTCCGCACCATCATCCAGTTGCAGCAGAAGGCGCGGACGCTTCAGGCCGAAGTCGTCGAGCGCAAGCAGGCCGAAGACTCGCTCCGCGGTCTCTTGGAAGAGTACCAGCAGCTCCTCGTCCGCGAGCAGATGGCGCGGGCCGAGGCCGAGGACGCCAACCGCCTCAAGGACGAATTTCTGGCGACCGTCTCGCACGAGCTGCGGACGCCTTTGAACGCCATCATCGGTTGGTCGCACATGATCCGCAACGCGCGGCTCGACGAGAAGACCGTCGCGCGCGCCGTCGAGACCATCGAGCGCAACGCGAAGTCGCAGGCGCAGCTCGTCGAAGACCTCCTCGACGTTTCGCGCGTCGTGACGGGGAAACTCCGGCTCAACATCGAGCCCGTGGACGCCGCCTCGGTCATCAACGCGGCGATTGACTCCGTGCAGCTCGCCGCCGAATCGAAAGGCATCCGGCTGGCGGTGACGCTCGACCCTTCGGCCCGCCGCGTCGCGGGCGACTCAGGCCGACTCCAGCAGGTCGTCTGGAACCTGCTCTCGAACGCCATCAAGTTCACGCCCGCCGAAGGGCGCGTCGAAGTGCGACTCGCGCGCTCCGGCCCCGAAGCGACGATTACGGTGAGCGACACGGGCGCGGGCATCAGCGCCGACTTCCTCCCCTTCATCTTCGACCGCTTCCGGCAGGCCGACGGCACGAGCACGCGCCGTCACGGCGGTCTCGGTCTCGGCCTCGCCATCGTCCGTCATCTGGTCGAGCTTCATGGCGGGACGGTGCGGGCCGACAGCCCCGGCGCGGGGCTCGGCTCGACCTTCACCATCAGCCTCCCGCTCGCGTCCGCACGCGAGCGCACGCAAAGGCGTTCGGCGAGCGCCGTCCCTTCGTGGACGGGCGAGGACGCGCGTTCGTCGCCGCTCCCGACGCTCGAAGGCGTGCGCGTGCTTCTGGTTGACGACGACCCGGACTCGCTGGCGATGGTCTCGGCGATGCTGAACGAGTACGGGGCGACGGTGCAGGCCGCTTCGTCCGTCGCCGATGCCTTCGAGGCGCTCGAATGGTTCGCGCCCACGGTGCTCGTCTCCGACCTCGCGATGCCCGGCGAGGACGGCTTCGCGCTCATCGAAAAACTGAGGGGCAGTGAGGCGGGCGGCGGCGGCAGGCTGACTCCGGCGGTGGCCCTCACGGCTTACGTCCGCGTCGAAGACCGCACGCGCGCGCTCTCCGCGGGCTTCAACATGTTCGTCCCGAAGCCGGTCGAGCCGCTCGAACTCGTCACGGCCATCGCGGGCCTCGCCGAGACCAACGCGTCCGAGCCGCTCACTTGAAAGAGCGGCCTTCCGGCCTCGTCTCTCTGCAAAAAAATCGGCCCGGCGGGACATCCTCTCGCCGGGCCGAAACGTCTAGCGGCGTTGATTTTTTCGCCCGGTAAATTTATTGACTGGCAGGCGTCTTCCACGTAAAGTCTCTTACCGCGCTCACACACAGGGCTCGTCGGTCGCCTGACATTTCGTGACGCGTCTTTCTCGTCGCGCCGTTTCGCCGGAAGCCGAAAACCCTCTCCTGAGGTAATCAAAATCAAAACCTACCGGACGCCGACGCGCCAACCAAGGAGTTGCAGATGGCCCCCCTCCCGGATTTTGACGAAGACGTCTTCATCAGCTACGCGCAAATAGACAACCAGCGGCTCGACGAGGGCTTGAAGGGCTGGGTCGAGACGCTGCACGAGCGGCTCCGCATCCGCCTCGAACAGCTCACGGGCGAGGCCGTGCGCGTCTGGCGCGACCGCAGTCTGCAAGGCAACGACATCTTCGCCGAGTCGCTCGTCGAGCACCTCACGAAGGCCGCCGTCCTCGTCTCCGTCCTCTCGCCGCGCTACGTCAAGTCCGAGTGGTGCATGAGGGAACTGAGAGAGTTCTGCGACCACGCCGAGTCGCACCTCGGCCTCAACGTCGGCGACAAGTCGCGGGTCTTCAAAGTCCTCAAGCTCCACGTCCCGCTCGAAGAGCACCCGCCGCAGTTGCGCGGCTCGCTCGGCTACGAGTTCTTCGAGTACGACCGCGAGCGCGAGCGGGCGAGGGAGTTCAGCCCCGACGTGACGCCCGCGCGCGACATCCGCTACTGGGAGAAGCTCGAAGACCTCGCCTACGACATCACGCAGACTTTCAAGACCATGCGCCGCGCGTCCGGCTCGTTGAGCGCAACCGCCGCGCCCGGCGGCGAGCCGAAGACCGTCTACCTCTCCGAGACCACCTCCGACCTCGTGAAAGAGCGCGACTTGATAAAACGCGAATTGCAGCTCCACGGGCACGTCGTCCTGCCCGACAGGGAACTCCCCTTGCGCGGCGAAGAGCTGAGGGCAGCGGTGCGCGAATACCTCGGACGCAGCGAGCTGTCCGTCCACCTCCTCGGCGGCAGCTACGGCGTCATCCCCGAAGACGAGGAGCAGTCGCTCGCCGAGATTCAGAGCGAGCTGGCCGAGGAGCGGGGCGAGAGTTTGCGGCGCATCGTCTGGCTGCCGACGGGCGTCGCGCCGCGCAACCCACGGCAGCAGCAGTTCCTCGACCACTTCCGTCTCGGCCTCAACGGCCAGCGTGGGACGGAGGTCTTACAGACGAGCCTCGAAGACCTCAAGAAGCTCATCGAGGAGAGAGTCTCGGCCAAGCCCAGACAGCCGGAGGCCGCGGGCAACGGCCACGCCGGAGACGAGAGTCCGGCGAGCGTCTATCTCATCTGCGACAAGGACGACTTCGGCGAGGTCGCGCCGGTCGAGGACTACATCTACGAGCGCGGGATGAACGTCATCCTCCCCGCCGTCGAGGGCGACGAGACCTCGGTGCGCGAAGACCACAAGGCGAACCTCATAGACTGCGACGCGGTGATGCTCTACTACGGGCGCGGCAACGACATCTGGCTCCGCATGAAGCAGCGCGAGTTGCAGAAGGCCGCCGGGTACGGGCGGACGAAGCCCCTGCTGGCGAAAGCCATCTACGTGACGGGGCCGCCGACGCCCTCGAAGGAGCGCGTCCGCGACCTTGAGGCGCTCGTCATCCGGAACTTCGACAAGTTCTCGCCGGAGCCCTTGCAGCCGTTCCTCGAAAAGGTCAGGCAGGGGAAAGGAGAGCGCGCATGACACCCGAAGGATTGACGCTGGGGAACGAAGTCGAAGCCCTTTCCAACCCCTTTCCGGGGCTCCGCCCGTTCGAGTTTGACGAGAGCCATCTCTACTTCGGGCGCGACGGCCAGAGCGACCAGCTCATCCGCAAGCTCAACGCCACGCGCTTCGTCGCCGTCGTCGGCACGTCGGGGAGCGGCAAGTCCTCGCTCGTCCGCGCGGGACTTCTGCCCGACCTCTACAGCGGCTACATGTCGAGCGTAGGCTCGCACTGGCGCGTCTGCCTCATGCGCCCCGGCAACGACCCGCTCGGCAACCTCGCGCGCTCGCTCAACGTCCACGGTGTCTTCGGCTCGGACGTAGAGGAGAACGCGGAGATTCAGACGACGATTACTGAAGCGACGCTCCGGCGCGGCGGCCTCGGACTGGTCGAGGCGGTGCGCCAGAACCGTATGCCTTCGAATGAGAGCCTCCTCGTCGTCGTTGACCAGTTCGAGGAACTCTTCCGCTTCGCGCGCGTGTCGGGGAGCGAGGAGTATCGCTACGAGGCGGCGGCCTTCGTCAAGCTCCTGCTCGAAGCCGCGCGCCAGCGCGAGCAAGCGATTTACGTCGTCCTCACGATGCGCTCGGACTTCCTCGGCGACTGCTCCATCTTCTGGGACTTGCCCGAAGCCATCAACGAGGGGCAGTACCTCATCCCGCGCATGACGCGCGACCAGCGAGCCGAGGCCATCAACGGCCCCGTCGCCGTCTGCGGCGGCGAGGCCACGCCGCGGCTCGTCAACCGTCTCCTCAACGACACGGGCGACAACCCCGACCAACTGCCCATCCTCCAACACGCGCTGATGCGGACGTGGGAGCGTTGGCGTGAGGATCACGCCGAGGGCGAGCCTCTGGACTTGCGCCACTACGAGGCGGTTGGGACGATGGCCGGGGCGCTCTCGCGCCACGCCGACGAAGCCTACGCCGAGTTGCCCGACGAGCGGAGCCGCACGTTCGCCGAGAAAATCTTCAAGTCGCTCACCGAGCGTGGCGAGGACAACAGAGAAATCCGCCGCCCGACGGAGCTGAAAAAACTCTGCGCCCTTTCGGGCGCGACGCTCGCCGAGGCCGCCCACGTCGTCGAAGTCTTCCGCCGCGAGGGGCGTTCGTTCCTGATGCCTCCCGAATCGGTGACGCTCGACGAAGACTCGCTCATAGATATCTCGCACGAGAGCCTCATCCGCAACTGGGAGCGGCTGAAGAATTGGGTCGCCGAAGAGTCGGGCTGCGCGGAGATTTACACGCGCCTCGCCGAGACCGCCGTGCTCTACGAGAAGCAGGAGGCGGGACTCTGGCGCGACCCGGACTTACAGCTCGGTCTCGACTGGCGCAAGGCGAGCGGGCCGTCCGCCGCCTGGGCCACGCGCTACCACCCGGCGTTCGACTCCGCGATGTCTTTCCTCGACGCGAGCGTCGCGGCGCGCGACAAAGCCCTGCGCGAAGAAGAGAGCCGACGCCGCCGCGAAGTCAAACGCGCGCGCGTCACGGCGGCGGTCTTCTTCCTCCTCTTCATGCTCTCGCTCGCCGCCTCCGGCTACGCCTACAACCAGAGCCTCCGCGCGGAAGAGAAGAGCAAGTTGGCGGAGGAGAAGAGCAGGCTGGCCGAGGAGGCGAAGAAGGAGGCGGAGCAATCCAGTATCAGGGCTGCGGAGAAGGCGGAACTCGCCCGCTGGAACGCCATCCGCGCGGCGGACTCCGAGGCGACTGCCGTCGAGGAGAAGAAGAAGGCCGACGCCTCCAAACTCGACGCCATCCGGCAGGCGCAAATCGCCAAGCGGAACGAGGAGATTGCGAGCGCGGCGACGAAGGACGCCCTGGCGAAGAGGCAGGAGGCGGAGGCTTCCAAGATCGAGGCGGACAGGCAGGCAGGCATCGCCAAGCAAAACGAGGAGAAGGCCAGGCAAAATGAAGAGAGGGCCAACGTCGCCAGGGCCAAAGCTGTCGAGGCCGCAGTCCACAGCGGCAAGCTCTTCTACGCCGCCGACATCAACCTCGCCCAACAGGCTTACGAGTCCAACAACATCACGCGCGCGCGCGACCTGCTCGAAGAGTTCACGCCCTTCCAGTCCGAACTCAGCGCCTCCGAGTTCGACGTGCCGAAGGAGAAGCCCGGCTTCGAGTGGTTCTACCTCAAGCGACAGGTGAACCGCCGCGCGAACGTCCTCCTCGCCTCCGGCCCCGTCCAATCGCTCGCGCTCACGAAGGACGGCAGGACACTCGTCGCCGTCGAAGGCGACAGCGTCGTCATCCGTTCCGGCTCGCCGCTCGACAACGAAACGAAGATTGACCCGAAGGTCGGGGCCGTCAACTCGCTCGCGCTCTCGCCCGACGACAAGTACCTCGCCGTCTGCGGCTCGAAGCCGGTCGTGAGGCTCTTCGACTTCGCCACGCGCAAGGAAATCGGCGCGTTCGAGGGGCACACGGGCGCGGTCACCTCCGTCGTCTTCTCGCCCGACGGCGTGACGCTCGCCACCGGGGGCGAGGATCAGATCGCCCGTGTGTGGGACGTGCCCACGCGCCAGGTGAAAGCACAGTTTAATAGCCAATCCTTCATCAGCGCACTCAAGTTTCATCCGCGAGGCAAAATGCTCGCCATCATTGATCGGCGCGGCTCTATTCTGTTGTGGGACATGGCCGCCGAGAAATGGATGATGTTAGACCCTAACGTCGAAAAACGTGTCGTCGCCATTGACATCTCCTCAGCCGGCATTTCGCTGCTGAGCGGCAGAGAGGACGGCAAAATAGAAATTTTTAACCTTGTGACGGGGAACGCGGAAATTGCCCTCACTAGTCCCGAAGGCACGAGTCCCGTCAGCCACGTGTCCTTCTCGCCCGACGAAAAACTCATGGCCATCGGGTACGAAGACGGAACCGTTATCATTTGTGACAGGTGGTCTCAAGAGCAACTCGCGACGCTCAAAGGCCATGACGCCGCCGTCACCTCCGCGACCTTCCTCCCCGGTGGCAAATACCTTGTGACGGGCGGGCTCGACAGTCGCCTCAATTTGTGGGATGTGTCGAAGAGAGCGCATGAGCAAGCGAAGCGCAGGGGACACCAGAACGCGATCAAGGCAGTAGCCTTTTCTCCCGACGGCGCGACGGTCGCCACGGGCAGCGTGGACAAGACCGTCATACTGTGGGACGCGGAGACGCGGGAGCGGAGGGGCGAGCCCCTTAAGGGACACGGGAGCGCCGTCACCGCCGTCGCCTTCTCGCCGAAGGACGGCGGCGTGCTCGCCTCGGCCAGTGAAGATAAGACCGTGCGGCTGTGGGCCGTCGCTTCGGGGAAGGAGCTTGCCAAGCTCGACGGGCACACGGACGTTGTGACTTCAGTCGCCTTCACGCCCGACGGCAAGTTACTTGCGACCGGCAGTCGTGACCTCACTATCAGGCTGTGGGACGTTCAGGCTCACAAACTCTTGAGGACGATTCCGCAGCCCGAACGCCCTCCCATCCGGCAAGTCGCCTTCTCGCCCGACGGCAAGCGGAGCGCGGCGATGTACGGCGACGGCTCGGTCGGCATCTGGGACGGCGTGTTCGAGACCGAGCAGCAGGGCCACGCGCGCGTCGGCGGCGGGACGCCGTCGGATGTGCTGCTCTTCTCGCCCGACGGCAAGAGCACCGCCCGCAGCTTCATAGGCGGCGTCATCAGAGTCTCGACCGGGAATGTCGGGTTCAGCTTGAGCGGCAAGCCCGCTCTCTCCGCCGCCTTCTCGCCCGACGGAAGGATCATCGCCGTCGGCACAGCGGACAACACCGTCGAGCTTTGGGACTTGTACTCGAAGCAGGAGCTTCTGACGTTGAGGGGACACACAGGGCAGGTCACAGGCATCGCCTTCGCGCCCGACGGGAGGACGCTCGCTACCGTCGGCACGGACGGGGCTTTGAGGCTCTGGCGGGCCTACAAGGACAACGAACTCCTGTACGAAGAGTCCGGGGAGGGCAACCGCCGCTGGGGACTGCCGCCGCCCTAGAAAAGATACTTCAGGAAAAATTGGACGCGGCGGCCCGGCGTGAGGGTCGAGGTCGTCTGGCCGAAGCCGGGCGCTTCGAGGAAGCGGACGGGGACGCCGAAGTTCGCGCGGTTGGTGAGATTGAAGACCTCCGTGCGGACGACGAAGGCGCGCGCCTCGTCTATCCGGAAAATCTTGACGAAGGCCATGTCCAACTCGAAGACGTTCCCGGCGCGGAACGTGTTGCGACCGAGTTGCCCGTCCTCGCCGACCACGGCGCGCAGGGCATTGATGTCTTGAGTCGTTAGTAAAAGAGGCCGCGAGCGGTCGCCGGTCGAGAGCAGCCCGTCGGTCGAGTTGAGACGGTCTGTGAGGTTGCCGTCGAGGTTCACGTCGAAGGTGCTGTTGACGGTGAAGGGCTGGCCGGTGCGGAAGCGACCGGCGGCGATGAGCTGCGCGCCGCCGAAGAGCGCGCGCGCCGCGCCGCGACGGAAGCGCGGGAAGTCGTAGAGGCTGTAGAAGGAGAGCATCCGTCGCACGTCGAAGTTGGCGGGGCCGTACTCGCTTTCGAGGTCGAGGCTGTCCTGCGCGAGCGCGGGCGCGCCCGCCATGTCGAACACGTCCGACACGTCGTCGAGCGCCTTCGAGAGCGTGAAGTCCACACGATAATCGAGCGCGTCTTGGAAGCGACCGCGCACGCCGAACTGCCCCGCGTCGTAACGCGAGCGCGCCGTCGTCCCGTAAAGCAGAACCCCGCCCGCGTCCGCGACGGGCCGCCCGCCCGTAAAATCACCCCCCTCAATGCGCGTCCCCGGCGCGACCGCGACGCCGTGGAATTGCGGCTCGAAGCGGCCCGCGAAAAGATGCGTCCCCGTGAAGTCAACGTCGAACGAGCTGACGAGCGAGACGGCGTTCGGGCCAAAGTTCGGCGTCGTGAACCTCAGCAGGTCGTGGCCGCGCGTCCCGACGTAGGCGACGGAGACGATGAGGTTCGTCCCAATTCTCTGCTCGAACGAAAGTGAGTAATGGTGCGCGCCGGGCGTCGAGAGACGACGTGAGGGCAGAGTCACCTCGATGCCGCTCGCGCCGGGGAGCGCGCCGCGCGCGCTGGCGAGCAGGTTTATCTGCGCGAGTTGGTCGGCCAGTGTATACGAGGGGTCAAGCCGGTTGAGTGTGCCCGGCTGGACGAGGCCCGCGTCGAGGCGCGGGTCGGCGAAGTTGAGCAGTCCGAGCGGAGCCCCGGTTAAGAGGTTGCCGAGTCCGCCCGCCGCGTTGACCGTGACGTAAGTGGGGAAGACGCTGCGCGACTGGCTGACGACCGCGCCGAGGATTTGGTCGTTGTAGTGGCCGTAGCCCGCGCGCAGGGCGGTCGAGCCCGGCGGGCCGAAGAGATGGGGCGAGTAGGCAAACCCGACGCGCGGCGAGAGGTTGTTCGAGTCCGGCTCGAAGATTCGTGTGCGCCCGTCAATGAATTGTCTCAGGCCGTGGACGAGCGAGAGGGCCGGGTCGTCGAACGTCGCCTCGATGCGCCCGTTCACTTCACGCGGCGGCGTGTTGTATTCGTAGCGCATGCCCGCCGAGATAGAAAGGTTCGGCAGCACGCGCCACTCGTCCTGCGCGTAGAAGTTGAATTGATAGAAGCGGAGGTTGATGCCGGAGTCGCTTCCGGTCGTCAAGGTCTGGAAGAAGCCGGAGGCGGCGGAGACGGCGGCGAGGTCAACAGGGCGGATGAAGTCGTTCGTGATGACGAGGTCGCCGCCGGACTCGCCGAGGCGAGGCGCGCCGTAGAAGGTGATGAGCGGGCGGAAGTTGCGCGGCAGGATGCTGTTAAGCTCGGTGCGGCGGTTGTCCATGCCGAAGGCGAAGTTGTGGTCGCCACGGTGGACGGTCAGTTGGTCGGCGAATTGGTATGTGTTGTTGACGCGACGTTGAGGGAAGTTGAAAACGTCCGCGCCTGCGGGGCTGTAGCCCGCGATGATGACCTGGCCGATGGGCCCCAGAATCTCCTCGACCGCGCCCGCCCTTTGGAGCAGCACCGGCCCCGTGTTGGGGACGAGCACGTCGTTCACCGCGTCGAGGTTCGGGAGCGTGAAGTTGCTGTACCTCTCGGCGTTCAAGAGGAAAGGCGTGCCGGGGAAACTGTCGCTCGGCACTAGATACGTCGTATCTCTTACCTCGGCGAAGCGCAGGCGCGTGCGACCGTAGGAGAGCCTTATCTGGTTGAAGAGGGAAGCGGATGAGCCGGGCGCGGAGAGCGTGCTGTTGAGGAAGAAGGAGACGTTCTGCGTGCGGACGCGCGGCTTCAAAGTCGAGAAGAGCGCGCCGCCCGTCGAGGGGATGACGCGCCAGTCGTTCGTGAAGTTGTAGCGGAGCGTCGCCTGCTGCGCGCGCCCGCCGAGTTTAAAAAAGTAGTCGAGCTTGCCCGAAAGGATGACGCCGCGCGCCGACGCCGGGAGTTCGCGCGTGAAGGTGTTCTCGCCGTAGAGGCCGCCGGGGTTGTTGGGGAAGGGGAAGAGGCTGAAGACGGCGTCGCCGCCGCGCGTGGTCGGGAAGGCGAAGGTCGGGAGCCCTGTGAAGGGGTTGACGTGGATGCCGGTCGCGCCCGTCCCGAAGACGCCGCGCTCGGCGACCGTCGGCACGGCGAAGCTCAGCTCCCTCGAAGCGTTGAGGAGGTGGCCTTCAGCCGAGACGAAGTAGAAGAGGCGCGCGGGCGTGATTGCGCCGCCGAAGACGAAGCCGCCCTGACCGAGCGTGAAGGAGTCTTCGCCCGCGCCCTCGCCGCGAACCGTGACGGGGCTCAAGCCGGGCGGCGCGAAGTTGAGTGTCGAGAGGTTGAAGTCGCGCGGGAAGATAATCTCAGGCGCGGAGAGGACGGGTTGCGCGCCGGAGCGCAAGGCGAAGAGCCCGTCGCCGCCGCCGTCCCGGTCGAAGAAGTTGCGGGCGTTCAGTTGACTCGAATTGAAGAGGCCGTAGAGCGCGCCGTGAAAGTCCCTGCCGCCGGAGCGCGAGACGGCGTTGACCTGCGCGCCGAGGTTCCTGCCGAACTGCGCGGGCGCGAGCAGCGTGATGACCTGATATTCCTGAATTGACTCGACGGGCTGCGGGACGAGCGCGAAGAAGCCCTGGCGACGGACGCCGATGTCTTCATCATTATTGTCGGAGCCGTCCACGGTGAAGTTGTTGGCGCGCGAGCGGAGGCCGTTGGCGGAGAACTGTCCCGAAGAGCCGACGCCCGCGCCGACGCCCGGCCCCGAACCATTGCCGACGGTTTCGGGCGGCGGCGCGATACCGGGAAGTAAGAGCGCCAACTCGTCGAACGAACGCACGAGCGTCGTCGAACCGATGGGCAGGCTCGTGACCTTCTTCTGCTCGAACGAGCCTTCGTGTCGCGCGTCGCCTCGGTAGAGGCTCCCTTCAAATATCTTCTGCCCGGCGTTGATGACCGTCGGCGCGACGTTCCTCTGCGGCGGCGCGGTGTGACGCGCGCGGGGCGTGACGCTCGTCGTCGTCGTCGCGCCTTCAGCACGCGCGGGGACGAGGAAGACGACGAGCGCGTCGGAGTAGAAGGAGCGGCGCACGGGCCGCGCTCTTTCGGGCGGGAGACTGGCCGAGAGATTTTCGAGTTCCACGGGGCGCGGGACGACCACCGTCGAACGTGCGATGACGAGGCTGTGGCCGCGCACTTCGGCGCTCTGGTAGCCGTGGCTTGAGACGAGGAGCGTGTAGGTTCCGGGGTTGAGGAGGGCGCGGTAGAAATAGCCCTTGAGGTCGGTCGTCACGAGGACGGACACGCCGCTCGCCTCGTTGATAATCTCGACGACCGCGCCTCTTATCCCTCTGTCCGTCACCTTATCCCTGACGACGCCCTCGAACGCGCCGGTCACGGTGTCCTGCGCGCGGGCCGTCGGCGCGACGAGCCACGGGAGCAGCAGCGCCGCCAGCAGGAGGGGCGAAAGGATGCGCGGCATCAAATTCGTCGGCGTATGCATCGGGGTCGTCAGAGGTCGTCGGGGTTCACTCCCTCAACTCGTTTGCGAGGACTTCATACACTTCAAGGCCCGTCGCACGGGTCGCTCTGCGGCTTGACGAAGCGGTCACGGTACTCGATGGAATCAATGAAGGCGAAGACCATCTGCGCGGCGCGGAAGTCGCCGTGGTTGTCTTCGAGCTTCTTGAGCCAGAAGGCGAAGCCGGGCGGGTCTGGATCGCGGCGCAAGTAGCCGAAGTATTGCATCGCGACGAACGCGCGGTTGTTCTCTTTGAGCTTGTAGTCCGACCGCTCTGAAATCTTGCGGAGGACGGTGGCGCGCGTCTCGGTCTGCGTCAGGAGTCCGACGACGAGAGCCGTGCTGTCTTCCACGGAAGGCGAGAGGCCCGCGTTGGCGTAGAGCGTCTCGACGTACTCGAAAGACTTTAAAGGGTCGTACCTTTCCTTGAAGCGCGGGGTTGCGACGAAGCGGCGGAAGTAGGCGGCCTTGTTATCTTCGAGCCGCCTGGCCCAGTCGCCGACGCCGACCTGCACGTCGCCTTTAATCTCTTCGGTCTCCGCACGGAGCTGGCAGAGCGTGACGGGCACGGGCTTGCCGGGGAGGTTGCCGTAGGCGGCCTTGTTCGCGCGGTAGACGCTGAAGCCGGTCTCCTGAAATTCGATGGAGAAGAAGAAGGCCGCCGAGACGTTGACGCGCGCCGTGTTGACGCAGCTCTGGTCGTCGCCGCAAGTCTCGATGCCGCCCGCCCAGAAGTCTCGACCCCGCTCGTCGTGCGGTCGTCCGAGGAAGTCGAGATAGTGACGCTCGACGAAGAACCGCGCGCGGTCAATGGGGTTGCCCGCCCCGACTTCGAGCGCGGCCTCGTCCCGTTCGTCGTCTATGACGGCCCCGGCCACGTCGTCTTCCGTGTCCTTCGGGTCGTCCTTTAAACGGAGCTTCAATTTTTGGACGTTCGCGCCGAGGTCGTCAACGCGGAGGCGAAGCACTATCGGGTCCTTCGCTCGCGACGCGCCGGGCGCGAAGGTGATGACGCCCGCGCCTTCGGTGATGTCCTCGAAATGCACGCCCTTCTTCAACTCGGAGGTTTCGTCGAACTCGTAGCGGACGAAGGCGCTGCTGTCGTTGGCCCCACGGCGCTCGACTTCGAGTTTGATGTCCTGCACTTTGAGGTTCGGGTTGATGACGGGCGAGAGGGATTCGAGCCGGAAGCCGATGCGCGTCTGCTCGGCGACCTTGTAGTCTTTGAAGGTGGCCGCGCCCGGATTCGTGTTCCGGTTGCCGACGACCCCGGCCAGAAGCTCGGAGGCGACCTGCGTGCGCGTCCGGTCAATGGGCGCGCAGTGGCGTGCCGCCCAGCGCACGCGATCCGCGCTCGTCTCGTAGAGGACGACGCGGCGCGCGTCCGGCGAAACGCCGCGCTCGCGGCAGACCGAGGGCAGGTCGGCGGCAGCGCGGACGGGCTCGAAGCGGAGACGCCAGAAAACGTCCTCTTTCTCCTTGAACGACTCGGAGTGAGAGAACTTCGGGTCGTTCGACTCGAAGAAGATGGTGGGGCCGCTGCTCGCGCGCGTCAGTGCTTTGCCCGCACGCGCGGCGGCGACGGCGGAGCGCGCGGGGCCGCTCGCGAGCATGTCTTCGCCGACGCGGATGCTGAAGAAGTTTGTGTTGTCCCTGCCGACCGAAAAGATTGTGTGCGCGCCGGGGCCTTGAAGCGTCTTGACGGCTTCGACGCTGACGTTGGTGATGCTGTTGAGGTCGAAGTCTCTGACGGCGACGTAGCCGTTGAACGCACCGGACGGGGCATCGGCTGCTGGCCGGCGCGCGGCTTTGGATGGTTGCGCGGAGGGCAGACAGGGCTCGGCGGGTGGCGCTTTCTCCGGCGGCGTGATGGTGAGCCGCCCGTCGCCCTGCGCGACCGAGACTGCCCCGGACGTGTCGCAAGGGTCGAGCGAGAGGACGCCGAAGTTGAAATGCTCCTTGATGACGAAGGCGTCTTTGAAGTCGTCGTCGAGCGCGGGCGGCGGCGGCTTAACCGCTTCGGCTTCAAACGTCATCGTCACTTCTTCCAGCAAGTTGTTCAGCACGCACCCGCCGCCGTCGTTCGCCGACGCGTTGGCGGGGCCGCAACTGACGGCCTTGAAGGTGAAGCCGGGGTGCGTCGGCGTGACGACGTAATCGCCGCCGCGCGGGATTTGCTCGAAGAGGTATTCGCCGCTCGCGCGCGGCACGTTCGTCACCTCGGACTTCGGGCCGCTCAATGTCACGGTCGCGTCGCGGACGAAGTCGTTCGGGCCGCCGCCCGCGACGTTGAGGCGCACGGCAATCTTCGCGATGACGGCCTCGCCCCCGAAACCCCAGTCGAAGTGGAGCCCGGTCACGTCGCCCGCGTCGCCGCCGACCTGCGGCACGTCTAAGGTCGGGGGACTGAAACTGAGGACGAAGAACTGTTGACTCCCGGTGTCGAAAACGCCGCCGAGGAATTGCGGGAGGAGCACGTAGTCGCCGCCTTCAGGCACGTCCATGAAGACGAACTGGCCGTTGGCGTCGGTCTCGGTCGTGCGCAGAACCGAGTCGTTGACAAGTAGCGACATGCGGACGCCCGCGCCCGGCTTGCCTATCGCGGGGTTCGACACGTCGCCCGTGATGATAAAGCCGGTCTCGTATGCGCCGATGTCCACGTTGTCGCTGGCAGAGGCGCTCGCGCGACCGGGGCGCGGTTTGCCTCTCTGGTCGTTCAAGAGGTTGAAGGGCGGGGCGGTCACGCGGTTGTCGCCGCTGTCGAAGGCGGGACTCCCTTCGAGCAGCGCGTGCGTGTTGGTCGGGCCGCCGTTGTTGGCGAGCGGGCCGAGGCGGGCGTTGACGTTCGTCTTGTTGTTCGCCGTCGAGCCCGTGATGTTCGCGCCCGCGGTGTCGCCGACGAGATTGAAGTCGTCGGAGGCGAGCGTGCCTTGAAAGTCGGGGCCCGCGGGCGCGTCGTTCCCGGCGATGATGCTGCTGCGCGCGCTCAGAACGCCGGGAGGCGAGTTGAAGATGCCGCCGCCGAAGCCTTCGCCGGGGCCGGAGTTGCGAAGGGCGTTGTTCTTCGTGACGGTGCTGCTGATGACGGTCGCGGTCCCGCCGTTGAAGACGCCGCCACCCGTGCCGGGGCTCGCGACGTTGCCCGAAACGGTGCTGTTGACGAGCGAGAGACTGCCGCCGTTGAAGACGCCGCCGCCGTTGGCGATGCCGCCGGTGGGCGAGACGCGGTTGCCGTTGATGGAGCTGTTCGAGACTTCCGCCTTGCCCGCGTTGTGGATGCCCGCGCCTTGTGTCGTGGCAAGGTTGTCGGCGACCGTCGAGCCCTTGACGGTCAGGGAAGTTTGAGAGGACGCGTTGAGGTTGAGGATGCCGCCCCCTTCGCCGCTGTCGGCTGTGTTGGTCGAAACATTGCTGAACTCGATGTTGACCGTGCCGGAGTTGACGTTGAGGACGCCGCCCCCCCGGCGCGCGAGGTTGCGCGAGACGTTGGTGTCGTTGACGTTGAGCGTGCCTTCGTTGAGGACGCCGCCGCCCTGACTCGCGTTGTTGCTTGAGACTTCGCAGGCGTTGAGCGTCAGCGAGCCGACGTTGTGAATGCCGCCGCCGCCGCCGGGTGAGAGGGCGCTGTTGCTGACGACCTTGCAGTCTTCGAGAGTCAGAGCGGCGCTGTTGCGAAGGCCGCCGCCCGTGTCGGCCAAGCCGTCCGTCATCGCCAGCCCGTTGATTTTCACGCTCCCCGATTTGACGTTGAAGACCCGGCTCGTCTTGTTGCCGCTGACGTTGAGGCGGTCGCTCCCCGGCCCCAGAATCGTGACGCTCCGCGCGGCGTTAATCTCAAGCTCGCCGGAGAGCAGTGTGATAGTCCCGCTCACGGCGGGGGCGAAGTTGATGACGCCGCCGCCCCCCGCGTTGACGCTCGTGACCGCCGCGCGGAGCGAGCCCGGCCCGTTGTCGTTCGTGTTCTCGACGGTGCGCGTGATGTCCTGCGAAACGTCGAGCACCGCCGCGCACGGGGAGAACTCCGAGGTGTCGTTGCGAAAAACCGTCGGCGTGCCCGCGTTGCCGTCGTGGTCGAAGAGCGACACGTCGGTCGCCGTCGCGGTGACGAACTGCCCGGCGGCGATGCCCGGAAGGGGCGGGGAAGTGAAGGACGCGTTGCCGTCCGCGCCGGGCCTGACGGCCAGAATGACGAGGGGTTGCTGGCCTTCGCCATTGCCGGAAGGGTCGCAAGTGTCGTTGGCGAAGAGCCCGATAGTGAACGTCCCGCCGGGCGTGCTGTTGAAGGTGCCTTTGACGATGGCGGCGTCGCCGTCGGTGGTGACGGACGTGAGGGTGGGGAAGTTCTGCTGGTTGTTCGCGCCGCCGTCGAAGTCGAGCAGCGTCGTTGGCGGTGACGCCGTTCGCGCCGAGGTCGAGGCCGAGCCCCGCGTTCCCGAAGACGGAGTTACTCTGGACGCGGTTGCGAGTCGCGCCGCCGCCGTAACGGCCACGCCCGCGCCGTTGTTCGAGCTGATGACATTATCAAAGATGAAGTTGTTCGAGGCGTTGCCATTGACGAAGACGCCGGAGCGCCCGTTACCGTTGATGACGTTGCCCGCGCCGACGTTGTTGTTGGACGAAGAGTTGAGGAGCACGCCGTCCACGTTGTTGCCGAGCGGGCTCTGGCCGTCGCGGCCCGTGCCGATGTAGTTGCCGATGACGGAGTTGTTGGCGGAGTTGAGGAGGTCGAGCCCCTTCTCGTTGTTGGAGATGACGTTGCGCGACGCGGGGGCGACGCCGCCGACGGTGTTGAGGTTCGCGCCGTTGAAGAAGATGCCGGAGCCGGTGTTGCCCAGGTCAACGGTCGCGCCCGCGTCCGTGCCGATGAAGCAGCCCGCGACGGTGTTGTTGTTGCTCTGCAAGACGATGCCGTTGCCCTGCGTGAAGTTCGAGCCGCGGAAGCGGTTGATGATGAGCCCGGAGACGGTGCTCCCGCCGCCGTTGAGGCGGAGGCCGTTCGGCCCGACCCCGGCGAAGCTCCCGTCGAGCTCGATGAGGAGCACGGCGTCGTCGCCCAACGCTAACGTGTTCCGCCTCGCGCCGGGCTGCGTGTAGCCGTCAATGATGACCGCTTCGTTGATGTCCGGCAGGGCCGAAGTCGGGCGGATGGTGCAGACGCCGGGGGCGGGCGCGCAGTTCGGGTCGGAGGCGGGGATGTTGAAGCTGATGACATCCGGCACGCCGCCGACTGTTCGGCTGGGCGTTGGCGTTGAGGATGGCTTGACGGAGCGAGCCCGCCCCGGCGTCGTTCGTGCTCGTGACGGTGAAGTTGTTTTGCAACTCGTATGCGCCGATGTCAACCTGCGCGCCGAAGCGGCGTGGGGAGCCGCGCTGGTCGGTCGAGAGGTTGAACGGCGGGCCGTTGACGGCGTTCGCGCCCGCGTCTATGGCCGGGCTCGCCGGGGCCGTGTTGAGCAGGGCGTGCGTGTCGGTCGGGCCGCCGTTGTTGGCGAGCGGGCCGAGCAGTGGGTTGATGGGCGCGGCTGACGTGCCGACCAGATCGCCGTTTGTGCCGTGCTCGAACCCGCTGCTGCTGTCCTGCTTGCCGATGAGATTGAAGCCCTGCGAGTTGAAAAGACCTTCGATGTCGGGGTTGGAGGTAGCACTGTTGGCGGCGATGATGCTGCCGCGGACGTTCGAGGCGTTGCCGCCCGCTTGGATGCCGCCTGCGTTCACTTGGGCGGTGTTGGCGGTGACGGTGCTGGCGGTAATGTTCATGACGGCGACGCCCGCGTTGTCAATGCCGCCGCCGAAAGTGAGGGCGAAGTTGTTGGAGATGGTGCTGTTCGTGATGTCGGCGGCGTCGCCGGTGATAGTGATGCCGCCGCCGCTGGTCGTGGTCGCGGTGTTGCCGGAGACTGTGCTGTTGGTGATGGTCAGCGTTGCGCCGCTGAAGTGGATGCCGCCGCCATCCGGGGCCGAGTTGTTCGAGACGACGCAGGCGTCGAGCGTGAGCACGTCCCCGCCTGAGATGCCGCCGCCACTAGAGGCCGCGTTGGCGTTCGAGATGGTCAGGCCGGAGAGGTGGACGGTTCCCGCCTGAATATGAAAGACGCGGCTTGAATTGTTGCCGCTGACTGTCAGGAGGCGCGCGCCGGGGCCGTTGATGGTCAGGTCTTTGTTGACGAGCAACTCGCCCGTCGTCAGCGTGATGACGCCCGTCACGCCGGGGGCGAAGTTGATCGTCTCACCCGGCGCGGCGGCGGCGATGGCCGCGCGCAGAGAGCCCGCGCCGCCGTCGTTCGTGTTGGTGACGGAAATCGCAGAGGATGCAAACGACGCGGCCCATCCCAGACAGGCGAGGAGCGCGAACACGAGGACGGCTGCCGTGCCCTTGTGAGCGAGGGCCGGGCTCCGTCGGTGAGATACGTCTCTCTCTCGTCTGCCAACGACTGTGCGTCTCATAGGAAAAACGCGAGGCGGCGTCGTGTGTCTTTGAGTTGTGGCGGTCTGTGAGCTAACGAAAGCGGATGCGTGAATCCGATTCGCGACGGGGCGAGGTCAGCAGCCCTGGTCGCGAACGACGGCCAGCCCGCGTCCCGGCTGCCCGTCCGACCCCTATGAAGTGAGCCCTATATACCACACGGGCGCGAGCGAAGGCCAGGTAAGGACTTTATTGTTCGCTCACAATGGGCGGTGGCTTAGAAAATGGAGAATTTGATGGTTAGGTATTTTTTGGGGTTTTGGCGGAAGTCGTAGATGAGTTTGACGGTCTCGGCGGAGAGTTGGTTGACGTTGGAGTAGAGTTGGTCGTCGGTGAGGAGTTTGCCGGCGGTGCCTTCGCCGCGTTGGATGGAGGCGACGACGTTGTCTATGCGCTCGGCGGCGGTGTTGAAGCGGGCGACCGCGGCGCGGGTGTCGTTGTAGAGCGTCTCGTCGGTGAGGAGTCGGCCCGCCGTGCCGCGGCCCGCGCGGAGATCGGTGATGATGACGTTGACTTCATCTACGGAGCGGTTGAAGCGCGCGATGGTCGAGCGGGCGTCGTTGTAGAGGGCCTCGTCGGTGAGGAGTCGCCCGGCGGTGCCGCGACCTCGGCGGAGGTCTTCGGCGATGGCCTTGAGCTGGGTGCTGACGTCGTTGATGTTGTTGTAGAGGGCCGGGTCGTTGACGAAGCGACCGGCGGAGCCCTGGCCCGACTCGATGAGGCGGATGACGTCGTTGGTGTCGCGGATGGTGGCGTTGAGGTTGTTGTAGAACGCCTCGTCGTTGACGAAGCGACCGAGCGTGCCCTGGCCCTCGTTGACCTTCTTGGCGATGTCGGTGAACTGCACGGAGAGCTTGTTGAGCTGCTGGACTAGCTCGTTGCCCGAAGTGGTGAGGGCCTCCATCGTGCCCGCCTCGGTGCCGGGCAGAAGGAGGTCGCCGTCGCGCACGGGCTTGCCGACCGCCGTCCCCGGCGTGAGGCTGATGACCTTCTCGTTGCCGAGGATGCCGGGCGAGCCGAGCTTCGCGGTCGAGTCGTTGCGGATCAGTTCGGTGGCCGGGCGGTCGTCAATCTCGCTGTCTATGGAGAAGGCGGCCTCGACCTTCGCCAGAGGGTCGTCCGAGGGCGGGAGCAGGCGCACGTCGTCCACCTTGCCGATGCGGACGCCGGCGAGCCGCACCTCGGAGCCGCGGCGGAGGCCGTCGGCGTTGGCGAAGCGCGCGCGGAGATTGATCTTCTTCGAGAAGGGCGAGATGTCGCCCGACGCGTTCAAGATGAGGAAAATCAAAACGCCTATCGCCACGACGACCAGCAGGCCGACGCGCACCTCTCTCAACCCGACGCTCTTTTTCGCTGGAGGCATAGAATCAAACGATGAACGCGGAACGCAGAACGCGGAACTGAAGGACGGTTGTTTTCAGTTCAGCGTTCATCGTTCTGACTTCATCGTTCTCCTTTCTCAGTGTCCGCGGATGAACCGCGAGATGTACGGGTCTTCGGACTTGCGGAGCGCCTCGTCCGTGCCCTCGAAGATGATGCCGCCGTTGCGCAGCATGATGACTTTGGTGTTGATCAGGCAGAGGCGCTCGCCCTCCTCCTCGAAGACGATCTCGCCGGCGTCGTTGACGACGGCGTACTCCGAGGTGATGTAGTGGACGTTGTTCATCTCGTGCGTGACGAAGATCGAGGAGACGTCTTCGAGGTCGCGGAGCTTAATCGCCAGCTCGCAGATGGTGCGCGCCGTCGGCGGGTCGAGCCCGGCGGTCGGCTCGTCGAACATGACTATCTTGGGGCCGCCGACGAGCGCGCGCGCGATGCCGACGCGGCGGCGCATGCCGCCCGAAAGCTCAATCGGCATCTTGTCAATCGCGTCTTCGAGGTCAACGAAGCTGAGCATCCGTCGCACCTCCTGCTCGACCTCTTCTTCGGGCACGCCCTGCTCGTGGAGGCGGTAGGCGACGTTGTCGTAGACCGAGAGCGAGTCGAAGAGCGCGCCTTCCTGAAAGACCATCCCCATCTTCTTCCGCACCGACATCATCTCGGCCTCGGTGTAGTCGGTGATGTCTTCGCCGTCCACGAAGATGCGGCCCTCGTCGGGCTTGAGGAGTCCGAGCAGGAGCTTGATGGTCGTGGACTTGCCGCCGCCCGAACCGCCGAGGATGATCTTGGTCTCGCCCCGGCGCACCGTGAAGCTCAGGCGGTCGAGAACTTTGCGCTCGTCGAAGGAGAGCGTCACGTCCTTGAACTCGATGGCGGGGATGACGCGGTCGTTGTCGTCCACCTCCGCGAAGGTGGAATCGGCTGCCGCCTCGCTCACCTGCCCGTCCGCGCCCTCCGAAGGGTCGTGGCCGCGCTCCTGCGTCTCGGTGGGGGCCATTAAATTTTTCGTCGCCGTACTCCTCCTCTAGGTCGGTAGGCCTAGGATAATCTGAAGTCCCCGCGTAATAAAGTAGTCGGCGACGATAATGAGGATCGAGGAGGAGACGACCGCCGTCGTCGTCGAGCGCCCGACGCCGACCGTGCCGCCCTCGGTCTTGAGCCCCTGACGACAGGCGACCGTGCCGATGATGAGCGCGAAGGCCGAGGATTTGACGAAGCCGCCGACGATGTCGTCGGTTGATAAGCCCTCCCAGACGGCGGCCATGAAGGAGCCGGTGGCGATGTCGAAGAACTGCGTCGAGACCACCCACCCGCCGCCGATGCCGACCGAGTCGGCGATTAAGGTGAGCAGCGGGAGCGTCACGAGCAGCGCGATGATGCGCGGCGCGACGAGCTTGCGCACCGGGTCTGTGCCGAGCGCGCGCATGGCGTCTATCTGCTGCGAGACGACCATCGAGCCCAACTCGGCGGCGATGGCCGAGGCCACGCGCCCCGCCACCATGAGCCCGGTCAGCACCGGCCCCAGCTCGCGCACAAGGGCCGTCGCCACCAGTCGCCCGGTCTGATCCTGCGCGCCGTAATACTTGAGCGTCGGGTAGGTTTGCAGCGCGAGCACGCCGCCGGTGAAAAAGCCCGTCAGGAGGATGATCGTGAGCGAGCCGACGCCGATGACATCCATCTGCGTGATCATCTCGGTGATGTAGGTCGGGCGGCGGAAGAGTCTCCCCGCGGCGCGCGCCGCGAGCAAGGTGGTCTCCTGTACTTCGAGCAGAGCGCGGAGGGCAAAGTTCATGGACTGAGTCGGATCGGGAACGTAGCCGTGCAGGGAATGAGCTGCCCGACGATGGTTCAGCGGGGCAACAGCAGCGCCGCCCGCGAACTACGGTCGCGCGCACTCCGCCGACGGAGTGGCATCTGCTGACGGCAAAAGCGAACGGGCTATGATGCGCAAAAAGAGGCGGGGGCGTCAAGCAGTTAGAGGCTGCATAAAGCCGTCAACCGTAAACCGTGACAGGTGACAGGAAAGAACTTGTCTTTCTCTTGTCACCTGTCACGGTTTACGGTTGACGGCTTTTAGGGTTTGCGGCGCTGTCCGGGCGGCGTGTTCGACGGGCCTTCGGGACGTTGGGCGGGGCCGCCGGGTGGTTGTTGGTTGCGCCTTTCGAGTCGTCTCTGTGTCCTCTGGCGGAGGCGCGCGCGTTGCCGCAGGTCTCGGAAAGAGCGCAACTGCTCGGCGTTGAGGACGCGGCGGACGCGCAGCTCGGTCTGTGCGCGCAGGCGCACGAGCGCGGCCTGCGCCTGCGACATCTCGCGGGCGCGTTCTTCGACAATGGCGTCGCTCACTTCGTCCGCGTAGATGGCTTCGTCGAGGGCGCGGCGCGCGGCGTTGAGGCGGCGCATGAAGACTCGCTCCTGCGGCACGCTCTGCTGGCGAATCTCGCGCAGTTGTGTGTGCTGCTCCGGCGTTAGGTTGAGACGCCGGAGCAGGTTGACTCCCTCGGCGCGCGGCCTCTGCGGTCGGGCTTCGCCTTCCTGTGGTTCGTCCGGGCGCGCGTCTTGTCCCTGCGCGCGGGCCGGAGTCGCGGCGAGGAAGAGAAGCAGCAGCGGCAGGAGCAGCCACGCGGCGAAGAGGGCCGCGAGAGGCTTGCCGCGTGCGTGTCTGGTCTCGTAAGGAATCATAAAGACCTCGGTCGAACTCAGTAAGCGTCGCTCAGAAGATCGGAGAGGCGCGGCAGAGTGTCTTCGTCTTCAAAATTCTGCCGGTCTCGACGCGGCGCGCGGGGTGCGATGCGCTTGCGGCGCGGCGGCGGCGAGCCGGAAGCCGTCTGCAACTGCGGCTGCGACTTCGGGCGGCTCTCGTTGACATCTTCTGTTGTCGGCTGCGCCTGCTTCGACTCCCACTCCGCGCGCGCGGCTTCGAGACGTTGCTTCACGATCTCTTCCAACTGCCCCTCCGTGTAGCCTTCGGGCGCGGGCGCTTCGACTCTTCGTGCGGAGGGATTCACCGTGGGTCTCTCGGCGAACACGAGCGTCCGAACAGCGAGACCGTCGTCGTCCCAACGAACCTCGGCGCGCGCGAGTGTCAGAGCGGCCAGAGCGCAGACGGCGAGCGTCGCCGCGCACGCGCCCGCCTTGAGCCAGAGCGGGGAGAGCGAGAAGAACTCGCGCAACGCCGCCAGAGCGGAGCGTTCGCGCGGCGGTGTGGGCCGCGTCTGCGCGGCGGGCGCGAAGGCTTCGTGCAATTCGAGCGAGGGCGGGACGCTCAGAGCTTCCGCGCGCCACGCGCCGACGGCCTCGCGCACGGCCCCGAAGGCCGTCAGCTCTTCGCGGCAGACGGCGCAATCATGAAGGTGTCGCCGGAAGCCTTCGGCCTCGGCGGGCGCGGCCTCGCCGTAGAGGTAAGCGACGAGGTCTTCGGCGCGGCTGCAACCGCGCGCGTGCTCCGTCGTGTTGTCGAGCCCTGCGGCCTTCGTCTTCTCGTTCATCTTGGGGCAACCTCCAACTCGAATTTCCCCAGTCGCAAACGCAACTGCCTGAGCGCCGTGTAGAGCCGGCTCTTGACCGTGCTCAAGGGTATCTGGAGCGCGTCGGCGATTTCCTGAAAGGTCAAGTCCTCGAACTCCTTCAAGACGACTACTTCGCGCAACTCCGTGGGCAGGGACGAGACGGCACGCCTGACGGCCTCCCTCTGCTGCTCGCGCTCCGCGCGGCGCGCGGGCGAAGAGTGTTCGGGCGTGGCGAGGAAACGCTCGCCCGCCGCCGCCGACTCGTCCTCGATGCCTGTCTCCGGGCGGACGCGCGCGCGCCTCTGCCGCGAGATGCACTGGTTGACGGCGATGCGGTGGAGCCACGAAGAGACGCGCGACTCGCCCCGGAAGCCTTGCAAGTTCCGGTAGGCGGCGATGAAGGTCTCCTGCGTCGCGTCGCGCGCCTCCTCGGCGCTGCCGAGCATGCCGTAGGAGAGCGAGAAAATCTTCCGCTCCCAACGGCGCACGATCTCGCCGAACGCTTCCGGTTCGCCGCCCAACGCCTGCTCCACGATCTGCTCGTCGGTCGTCGCCGTCACCGCCTCTCGGAAAACCTCCGCCAAACACAGATTCCGTCGGCGCTTAATCCACTCGCCACGGAACTTAGACGCGCGGCCTGCCGCGTTGGTCTGTAAAAGTACCGGGAGCGGTAGCGACCGGGTATGCCTCAGCCACCGTCCGACTTGGGTGTTGATGAAAGTCGCACCCGGTCGCTACCGCTCCCGGTTCTGACACGCCGTTTCGTTAATCATCTCAACGAGTTAAAGTTTGATTAAACTGTTGACACCCGTGCTCCCGGCACGTACTATATTGAGGCGTGCGACGCTCGTCCAACGGGGTCGCGCGGGAGATTTTAACGAAGTCCCTCCGGCCCGCCTTGATTCTATCCCTTTTGCGACCAAAGTTCTCCGCCCATGTTTGAACGTCTGCCGCGCATACGCCTGCTCTACATCGTCCTCGGAACGCTGCTCGTGGTCGGCCTCGTGCCGCTCGCGATGGCGGGCTGGATGCTTTCCAAGCGCAGCGCCGACGAGCTGCGCTCGGTCGAGGGCCGCTATCAGGCGCAGCTCGTACAGGACAAGGCGCGGCAGATTGAGCTTTACGGACAGCGTTACCGCGACGTGGTGACGGGGCTCGCGCGCGCCTTCGAGCTGACGGGCGGCGTCGGCGTCCTCGGCGACGAGGGGACGGACAAGCGACTTCAGAAGGCCGTCGTGGACGACGAGAATTTGAACGCGCTCGCCATCCTGCCGGTGACGGGCGTGCCGCACATCGCCTACAAGCCCGACGCCGTCTCGCGCGAGGAGGTCAACGCGCGCGTCAACGCGACTTTGGCCGACATGTCCGAGTCGGGGATACGAATTCGCGGCCCGCACGTCCTGCGTTCGAGTCAGGAGATGGCGCTCACCATCGCCGCGCCCGTGATGGGCGGGGGCGACGGGAAGGAAGTGGTCGCGGCGGTGGTCGCCATCGTCTCGTTCCGCGACGTCTTCGCCTCCGTCCAGCAGCCGACCTCGCTGAGCGAGGCCGAGCTGCTCGAACGTGGACTGCCCGTCATCTTCGTCGTCAACCGCGACGGTCGCGCCGTCGCGCACCCGGACGCGCGCGAAGCCTTCGCCGAGCGACCGATGGGCAACCTGCGCGTCGTGCAGGAATGGATGGCGACGGGCCGTCAGGTCAAGTCGGCCCTCGCGCCCTTCAGCTCCGAGCGCGATGGCCGCGAAGTCAAGATGCTCGGAGCCTACGCCACGGCTCGTCTCGACCAAGACACGCTGCTCGGCGTCATCGCCATTCAGGACGAACACGCCGCGTTGCAATCGGTCGGCGACATGCGCCGCCAGACGCTCTACATCAGTCTCCTCGCCGCGACCTTCGCGCTCCTCATCGGCTTCGTCTTCGCCAAGCAGTTGACGCGGCCCGTCCGCGACCTGGCCGAAGGCGCGCACCGCATCGCGGGCGGAGACTTCTCGCAGCGCATACAGGTTCGGAGCCGCACGGAGCTGGGCGAGTTGGGCGAGTCCTTCAACCTGATGACCGACCAGCTCGAACACTACATCGAAGACCTGCGGCACGCGGCGGAGGAGAACCGGCAGCTCTTCCTCGGCACGGTCAAGGCGCTCGCCGCCGCGATTGACGGCAAAGACCCATACACGCGCGGCCACTCGGAGCGCGTCGCGCGCTTCTCGCTCGCCATCGCCGAGCGTCTGGGCCTCCCCGACGACGAGATTGAAAAGCTGCGCATCAGCGCGCTTCTGCACGACGTAGGAAAAATCGGCATTGACGACAACATCCTGAAGAAGCCCGCCGCTCTGACCGACGAAGAGTACGAGATTATGAAGGGGCATCCGCAGAAGGGCTACAAGATCATGTCGCAGATTCCGGCGATGCGCGACTTCCTGCCCGGCATGTACATGCACCACGAGATGATGAACGGGCAGGGGTATCCGCAGGGCTTGAAGGGCGACGAGATTCCGATGCAGGCGCGCATCGTCTCGGTCGCCGACACCTTCGACGCGATGACGACCGACCGCCCGTACCAGAAGGGCATGAGCCTCGAAGACGCAATCTCGCGTATCAAGACTTTCATCGGCACGCGCTACGACGAGCCAGTCGTCGCGGCGCTGGTCGAGGCGTGCGAGACAGGGCAAATCACGCCGGGCCGAGTCCGCCTCTCGCGCCGCTCGAAGGAACTGGCGGCGGGGCTCCCGGTCTCAAAGACTCCGCCCCCGCAAGACGCGAAAGACCCCGCGCCCCTCGCCGTCTCTTAAACGGAGACGCGACGAAAGACGAGCGGAAAGACTGATAAAAGTCCGCAACAGCCGTGCTGCTTTGTCGCAGCGCGGCTGTTCCGTTTATACTTCGGGTTTGATTCGCGGACAAAAATAAAGACAAAGGCAATCATCTATCAAATGGCTTTCTGGAGAAGGAAAAAAGAAGACCGCTTTATCACGCTCGGCCTCAACGAGCCGGCGCAGCAGACCGCGGAAGAGCAAGCGCCACAGACCGTCGAGCCGTCGTCTCAACTTGAGCCGCCCGCCGCGACGACGGGAGCGGCTTTGAGGACGGAGGCGTCCGTTACGCAACCCTCGATTGAGCCCGTCCCGACCGGCGCGCCGCCGACCCCTCCGCCCGCGAGCGAGTCGTCTTTGACCGAAGCGACAAAGCCGGAAGTCATCGAAAGTCCGCGCCCTTCAGCCGCGCCTTCGACGCCGCCAGCCGCCGCGCGCGAGAGTGAAAAGAGGCCCGAATCCGCCGCCACGATTCCAACGCCCGCGTCGCGCCCCGTCGCACCCGTGCGCTCGTCTTTCTCGACTTCAATCCTCGGCCTCGACCGCTCGATGGAAGAGTTGGAGGCCGAAGAGGAGGCGCTCGAACAGGCCTTCGCCGCGCGTTTCTCGCGCGCCATCGAGAAGACGCGCGAGTCCCTTTCCTCGAAGATTGACAACGTCTTTCAGGGTCGCAAGCAGATTGACGCCGAACTCTTAGACGAGTTGGAAGAGGCGCTCATCGCCGCCGACATCGGCGTGCCGACGACGCTCTCCATCCTCGAAACCGTCCGGCGCGGCATCTCGCGCAAAGAGATTAACGACGTGGAGGCGCTCAAGGCGTCCATCAAGCATGAGCTTTTGACCATCCTTCAGGACGCGAAGCAGGGCGGCGTCGGCGACGAGACGGAAGCGCCCGAAGACGTGACGCCTTACGTCATCATGGTCGTCGGCGTCAACGGCGTCGGCAAGACGACGACCATCGGCAAGCTCGCGCAACGCATCAAGGCCGAAGGCAACGACGTGCTCATCTGCGCCGCCGACACCTTCCGCGCCGCCGCCTCCGACCAGCTCGCCATCTGGGCCGAGCGCACCGGCGTCCCGCTCATCCAGCAGAAGCACGGCACAGACCCGGCGGCGGTGCTCTTCGACGCGCTCAAGGCGGCGAAGGCCCGCAAGTCCGACGTGCTCATCGTGGACACCGCCGGGCGACTCCACAACAAGTCGAACCTCATGGCCGAGCTGGAGAAGATGAAGCGCGTCGCGGGGCGTGAGGTCGAGGGCGCGCCGCACGAGACGCTGCTCGTCGTGGACGCCGTGACCGGCCAGAACGGGCTCGAACAAGCGCGGCAGTTCCTCAAGGTCGCGGGCGTCACCGGCATCGTCCTGACCAAGCTCGACGGCACGGCCAAAGGCGGTATCGCCGTCGCCATCGCCAAAGAGCTGGGCCTCCCCATCCGCTACGCGGGCATCGGCGAGAAGGTTGACGACCTCGTGAAGTTCGAGCCGGAGCTGTACGTCAACGGGCTATTCAACTAAGAGCGCTTGGGAGGACTGTAGGGGCAGGGCTTGTCCCTGCCCGCATGTTCGCAGTAGACACAATATTGAACTCCGCGGACATGCGCGGGCAGGGACAAGCCCTGCCCCTACAGAACCCGCCCTTCGGGGTGAGGCTTGTGACTCCAGACTCCAGACTCCAGACTCCAGACTTTGACCGTGCCATGATGGCGCGTGCCCTCGAACTCGCCGCGCGCGGGCGCGGGCAGGTGAGTCCGAGCCCGCTCGTCGGCTGCGTCGTCGTCGGACGTGACGGCGAGGTGGTGGGCGAGGGCTTTTATCTTTACGAAGGCTTGAAGCACGCCGAGGCGCAGGCGCTTGAGCAGGCGGGCGAGCGCGCGCGCGGCGGCACGGCCTACGTCACGCTTGAGCCGCACGCGCATCAGGGGCGGACGCCGCCGTGCACCGACGCCCTCATCAAAGCGGGCGTGGCGCGCGTCGTCGCGGCGATAGAAGACCCGAACACGCTCGTCAGCGGGCTCGGCTTCAGGCAACTGCGCGAGGCGGGCGTCGAAGTCTTGACGGGCGTCCTCGCCGAAGAGGCCGCGCGGCAGAACGAGAAGTACATCCACGCGCTGCGCGAGGGTCGGCCCTTCGTCCACCTGAAGCTCGCCGCCTCGCTCGACGGGCGCATCGCGACGCGCACGGGCGACGCGCGTTGGATAACGGGCGAGGAGGCGCGCGCGCGCGTCCACCAACTCCGGCATGAGTACGACGCGATTCTGGTCGGCGCGGGGACGGTCTTGAAGGACGACCCGTTACTGACGGACAGGAGCGGCCTTCATCGTCATCGCCCGCTCACGCGCGTCGTGCTCGACGAGCGTCTCTGTCTCTCGCCGGAATCGAAACTCGTGCGGACGGCGCACGAAGCGCCCGTCATCGTCTTCACCTCCACCAACGCTGACGCGCGCCGTGTCGCGGAGCTTGAAGAGCGCGGCGTCCGCGTCCGCAGAGAAGCGTCGGGCGGGCGCGACCTCCGCGCCGTGCTCGCGGCGTTGGCGGGCGAGACGATTCAGAGCGTACTCGTCGAAGGCGGAGCGCATGTCGCGGGCGCGTTCCTTGACGCGGGGCTCGTCAACAAGGTGAGCTTCTTCGTCGCGCCCATCATCCTCGGCGGCGACGCCCTCAACGCCGTCGGCGGCGCGGGCGCGCTCACCGTCGAGGAAGCAATGAAACTCAACCCCGTCGAGATCGAACGCCACGGGCGCGATGTCGAAATCACCGGATACATAAAAGCCGTGACAGGTGAACCGTAAACCGTGACAAGAAAGAATTGCATTTCTCTTGTCACGGTTTACGGTTCACCTGTCACGGTCTTTCTCCTGTCACCTGTCACGGTTTACCTGTCACGGCTTTTATGAAATTTGCGCGCGCGAAGAAGAGTCTGGGGCAGAATTTTCTGGCGGACGAGAGTATCGCGCGGCGCATCGTGGCGGCTCTGGGGCCGCGCGCGGGCGAGACGGTGATTGAGATCGGGCCGGGGCGCGGGGCTCTGACGGAGTTGTTAGTCGGGGCGGCGGGGCGTGTGTTGGCGGTGGAGTACGACCACGCGTTGGTCTCTCTGCTGCGCGCTCGCTTCGGCGGGCGCACGGACTTCGAGGTGCTTGAGGCCGACGCGCTCTCGTTGGAGTTCTGCGAGGCGATTCGTCCGGCGGAGCGCGCGCGGGTCGTGGCGAACCTGCCGTACAACATCTCGACCGCCATCCTGCAAAGACTCATCGAGCAGAGGGAGTGCGTCTCGGAGATGGTCTTGATGTTGCAGCGCGAGGTGGTCGAGCGCATCACCGCGCCGCCGGGCGGGGGCGAGCGCGGCTACCTCTCGGTCTTCGTCGAAGCCTTCTGCGAGGCCGAGGCGCTCTTCGACGTGCCGCCGGGCGCGTTCCGCCCCGTGCCGAAGGTCTGGAGCACAGTCGCGCATCTTAGAATGAGAAGCGCCCCGGCGTTCGAGGTGGGCGACGAACGGCTTCTGTGGCGCGTCGTGAGCGCGGGCTTCGCGCAGCGGCGCAAGACGATCTTCAACAACCTCCGCTCCGCGCCGTCGGAATTGCGCGGGCAGGTCGAGGCGGCGGGCGGCGCGGCGTTGATACTCGAAGCCGCGGAGGTCGAGCCGCAGCGGCGCGCCGAGACGCTCACGCTCGACGAGTGGGCGCGCATCACGCGCGCTCTCGAAGACTCGCTCCATCAACAACCATAGAGGTGGTTTGGAAAGCGTCGGCTTCGTAGGAGCCGGATGTTTATAGCCCTTCGCCGTAAATCAGCGCGCCTTCGAGCTGTGCCATCGCCTTCTTCGTCTTTTTGAAGTTGCGGTTGAGGACGACGACGAAGGTCTCGCCGGTGAACTCGACGTTCGCAAGGATGTTGCGCATCAGCTCCATCTCGGACTCTTCGTTGCTGGACGAGTACCAAGACGATTCGGGCTCGACGCCGAGCACGTAGAGCGGCACGTCCGAGAGGTGCTCGGTCTGCTTGCGCGCGAGGGAGGCGCGCTTGATGTCTCGGTAGTAGCGGCGCACCTGCTCGCGCAGGCGTGCGACTTGTTCGGTCGTGAGGTCGTGCGGGAGCAGGGCGTCTCCGTCCTTGAAGACGGAGCGTTCCCGCCCGGCGTTTTCAAGCAGGTCGTAGTGACGGAAGAGGCGCTTGCGGTAGCCCTCGGCCTCTTCGTCTCGGCCCTGCCGACGGAGGAAGCCGTAGATCGCCTCGCAGCCCGGCGCGATGAATTCGCGGTCGGCCTCCATCGCTCGCTCCATGTGCTCGACCCCTTGCGCGTCTTCGCGTTCGAGGAGCATCTGTCCGAGCGCGAAGTTGGCCTGCGCGTGCTTCGGGCTCCGCTCGACGATGTCGCGCAGGAGGGGCAAAACCTCTTCCAGGTCTTTGAACTCGGCAGTCCAGTAGGCGCGCTCCCAAGCCTCCTCAACCGTCAACTCCTTTTCGCGCGCCTTCTCTTCGAGCGCGGCGAGCTTCTTCCGCGATTCGCGCGCGTACTCGAAACGCTGACGCCAGTGCGGCTTGACGGCCTCGGCCCAACCGGCGTCGAGTTGTTCGACGAGGCTCTGGTGCAGCTCCGGGCCTAAGTAATGGTCGGCGGCGTTCTCCGCGAGGGGCTCAACCTGTTGCTGCTCCAGACCGTCGAAGGGGCCGCCCGCTTCGTTCGAGGCGAAGCCGAGCGCGGCGAGGCGGGCCGAAAGGGCGGGGTGCGTGTCGTCATAACTCGTCTCGCGCGAGAGGGCGCGCATGAGGAAGGCCGAAGCGTCCTGCGCCGGAAGCGCCTCGCGCAAAGCCGTCCGCATCCGCGCGTATGCGCCGTGCGACGGCTCGGCCTGCGTGTCGGCGCTCTTGAAGACCTCCGGCCAGTATTTCTCGGAGAGGTACGCGCCCTTCACGTCAACGGTCGCGAGCGCCTCGGCGGTGGTGCGCGCGCCGGTCAGTTGCGCCGCCGCCGCGTCGGCCTCGTACTCGTGACGGCGCGCGAGCACGAACGAGTAGGCGTTGAAATAGGGCGCGTACCAGTTGAAGAATTTGAAGAAGACGAACGCGCCCCATCGCCCCTCCTGTTCGAGCCGGACGAGGAGCTGGAACCAAGTCTGCCGGACGCGGTAAATCCAGCTCGCGAAGCGACCGTGGTTGCCGGAGAGGTGGCCCAACTCGTGCGCGATGACGGCGCGGAACTGTTCGGGCGGGAGAGCCTGCATGAGCGGCAGGCCGAGCACGAGGTAGTTTTGGTGCCAGCCGAGCGGCCCCAGACGCGGAACCTGCGCGAGCGCCGCGTTGTACTCGTCGTTGACGAGCACGCGGTGGACGCGCGGGGCTTGGAGCGCCTCGGACAACTCGCCGACGAGCGCCTTGAGTCGCGTCGTGCCCTCGGTCTGAAGCTCGATGCCGCCCGGCGCGGGGACGCTGACCCAGAGCGCGCGGACGACGACGTAGGCCAGCACCAAAAGCACCCAGCCAATCTTGAGGACGTAAAAGTTGAAGCGGCCCCCGGCGAAAGTCAGGTACAGGAGGCCGTAGATGAGTAGCGCGGCGACCGCCAGCATGAGGACGATGTAGGCGTAGCCGAGCGCGGCGAGCAGCCCGACGCGCAACGCGTACTTCGAGGGCTCGCGGGCCGCGAACTCTTCCAAACTGTTGACCTTCTCGGCGAACTCCTCGTGGGTCATGGGCATGGCTTGAACCTTCTGGAATTAAGTCTTCGGACGATTGCTCTGGACGATTCGGGATTTAAATCTGAGTGGGCGTAAGGCGGAGACGCGTGACGGTCAGGGCCCCGACCGATAGTAGCAAATGGGCCGACGCGGACGCCACCGCCGGAAGGTAAAGCCGCCGGCGTGTGCTATACTGTCACGTTCTATCCCCCTTGAGTATTAAGAACATAATTGGCGTTCATGCCTTTTGACTTGGAGTGTAATATAAAAAAGTGAGCAAAGTTATCGAGTTGATCCCCCTCGGCGGCGTCGGCGAGTTCGGGATGAATTGCATGGCCGTGCGCTACGGCGACGACATGATTATCGTTGACGCCGGGATGGGCTTCCCCGAAGAGAGCGCCTACGGCGTGGACGTGTGCGTGCCCGGACTTCGACTACCTCGAAGAGTACCGCGACCAGATCATCGCCGTCGTCCTCACGCACGGGCACGAAGACCACCTCGGCGCGCTCCCCTACATCCTCAAAAAGTTCAACGTCCCCGTCTACTGCTCGCACTTCACTGCCGGGCTCGCGGAGAGCAAGCTCGAAGAGCACAACCTTCTGGAAGAGACGCTCCTCCACCGCGTCGAGCCGCGCGAGGTCGTCGAGATCGGCGCGTTCGAGGTCGAGTTCATACGGGTCTCGCACTCGCTCATTGACTGCTTCGCCCTGGCGATTACGACGCCGACGGGGACGATCATCCACACGGGCGACTACAAGGTGGACGAGACGCCCGTCATCGGCGAGCCGATTGACCTGCGCACGCTCCGCCGCTACGGGCAGGAGGGCGTGCTCGCGCTCACGTCCGATTCGACGAACGCCACCGTGCCGGGCCGCACGCCCTCGGAGCGCGCCGTCATCCCGGCCTTCGAGGAGATTTTCAACGAAGCTCCGGGGCGCATCATCGTCGCCGCCTTCGCCTCTTCGATTCACCGCCTGCAAATCGTCATTGACGTGGCGCAGCAGTTCGACCGGAAGGTCTGCGTGCTCGGTCGCTCGATGATTAAGAACGTCGAGATTGCCGAGCGGCTTAACTACCTCGACCTCCACGAAGGGATGCTCGTCTCGCTTCAGCAGGCGAAGAAGCTGCCGGACGATGAAGTCGTCTACCTCGTCACGGGCTCGCAGGGCGAGCCGCGCGCGGCGCTCGCGCAGTTGGCTTCCGGCTCATACAAGGGGCTCTCCATCGGCGAGGGCGACACGGTGGTGCTCTCGGCGCGCATCATCCCCGGCAACGAGCGCGCCATCTCGAAGCTCATCGGCGAAATCTACAAACGCGGCGGCAACATCATTGACGAGAAGCGGCGTCTGATTCACGTCAGCGGCCACGCCTCGCAGGAGGACATACGGATTATGACCGAGGCCGTGCGGCCCAAGTTCGTCGTCCCCGTCCACGGCGAGTACCGGATGCTTTACCGTCACAAAGAGTTCGTCAAGAATCACCTCGGCTACGCCGAAGAGAACATCATCCTCATCGAGAACGGCGACACGCTCGAACTCGACGGCGAGCACGCCACCGTCATCAGCAAGAGCGACGTGGGCCGCACCTTCATCGCCGACGGCTTCGGCTTCGAGGAGGTGGAGCGCGGCGTGGTGAAGGAGCGCCGTCAACTCGCTTACGACGGCGTGGTGACGCCCGTCATCACCATCAACGAGGCGACGGGCATGATGGAGACCGAGCCCGAAGTCGTCACGCGCGGCCTCCTCGGCACGGACGGCGACGGCAAGCAGAACGGCCTCATCCGCGACATGCAGCGCGTCATCACCGCGACCGTCGAAGGGGCGTCGAAAACCGACCGCCGCGACCCGACGATCCTCAAGGAACGCGTCCGCGTTGATCTCAAACGCTTCCTCCAGAAAGAGACCGGCTCGAAGCCCGTCATCGTCCCGGTCGTCGTCCAAGTCTAAAGAAAAGTCAGAAGTCAGAACGATGAACGATGAACTGAAAGACAAACTGCTTTTGTTTTCAGTTCATCGTTCATCGTTCTGACTTCTGCGTTCGTATTTTCTATGTCTCAAACGGACACGGCGGAGTTGCTGCGCCGCACGAGAGTCGAGGTCGCGCCCGGCACGTTCGTGCTGGCGGGGATGCGGCACGAGGACTGGGCGCGGCTCCTTGAAAACCCGGAGCTGAGCCCGCGCGCGGGCGCGCTCTTCATGCTGCTGCGCGACGCGCACGAGACGACGCTGTTGGTCGAGGAAGAGGACTGGCGCGCGATGCGCCACGCCGTCCGCGATGCGCGCGCCGAAGGCGGCTGGCGGCTCGTCACGCTCGACATCGAACTCAAGTGGGACGTGGTCGGCTACCTCGCGCGCGTCACCGAAATCCTCGCGGCTGAAGGCATTCCCGTCGGCGCGCTCTCCGCCTTCTCGCGCGACCACCTGCTCATCAAACAAGACGACCTCGGCCACGCGCTCCGCGTCCTCGGCGAGCACGTGGCCGAACTTTGTTGAAAAGAACGGTTAGCTCTTAGCTTTTAGCTTTCAGCTAAAGACAAAAAGCTAACCGCTAAAAAGCTTCTATGCCCTACGAGTGGAAAGATAAAGTCGTCCTCATCACCGGCGCGTCGTCGGGCATCGGGCGCGCGTTGGCTTTGGAGTTGGGGCGGCGCGGGGCGCGTGTGGGTTTGCTGGCGCGGCGCGACGAGGCTCTGATTACGTTGGCCGAAGAGGTCGAGCGGGCGGGCGGGCGGGCTCTGGCGCTCAAGGCCGACGTGCGCGACGCCGCCGAGATGAAGATGGCCGCCGAGCGCGTGCGCGGGCAGTGGGGGCATGTGGACGTGCTCGTCGCCAACGCGGGGATGAGCACGACGGCCTCCGCGAAAGACCTCGACGCGGGCGAGGCGGGCGACGTGATTTCGATTAACGTCATCGGCGTGGTCAACAGCGTGGCGGCGGTGCTGCCCCAGATGATTGAGCGCGGGGCGGGGCAACTGGTCGCCATCTCAAGCCTCGCCGCCTTCCGTGGGCTGCCGAAGTCCGCGGCCTACAGCGCGAGCAAGGCGGCGGTCTCGACCTTCTTCGAGAGCCTGCGCGTTGACCTCGCGCGGAGCGGCGTGGCCGTGACCATCATCCACCCCGGCTTCATCCGCACGGCGATGACGGCGAACCGGAAGAAGAAGCTGCCCTTCCTCCTCGAAGTTGACGACGCCGCCTGCCGCATCCTGCGCGCCGTCGAGAGACGCTCGCGCACCTACGCCTTCCCCTGGCAACTGGCGGGCGTCGTCCGCCTGCTCCGACACGCCCCCAACTTTCTGTACGACCGCATCGCCTCCAAAAACTCCTTCAGAGACTGAAGCACACAGCGTTTGTCTTCGCCGACGACTAACGGCTAACCGCTAACCACTTCCAGACATCATGAACATCATTCAGGCCATCATCCTCGGCATCGTGCAAGGGTTGACCGAATTCATTCCGATTAGCTCGACGGCGCACCTCATCTTCGCGGGCCGCTTGACGGGCCTCTCCGAGAGCCTCAGCGCGGAGCAGATGACGGCGACGATTGCCGTCATTCAGTTGGGCACGCTCGCCGCCGTCTTCGTCTACTTCGCGCGCGACATCTGGGCCATCTGCTTCGCCTTCGTCCGCGATCATCTCGCACTGTTGGGCGTCGGCGGCTCAAAGGGGACGAAGGATTCAGCCGGAGGAGGCTTCTGGTCGCGCCTCTCGAACGAGGCGAAGCTCGGCTGGCTCATCTTCATCGGGTCTTTGCCCATCGGGGTGGTCGGCCTCGTCTTCAAAGACGAGATTGAAGGGACGTTTACGAAGAACCTGTGGGTCATCGCGGCGATGATGATTTTCGTCGCGTTGCTGCTCGCCGCCGCCGAGCGCGTGGGGTCGCGGAAGAGGGGGATGGAAGAGCTGGGTTTGCGCGACGCTTTGGCCGTCGGGTTCGCGCAGGTCTTGGCGCTCATCCCCGGCGCGAGCCGTTCGGGCTCGACGATGATGGGCGGGCTCTTCGCGGGCGAGACGCGCGAGACCGCCGCGCGCTTCTCCTTCCTGCTTTCGATTCCGGCCATCACGGCGAGCGGGCTGCTGGAGATGAAAGAGGCCGTCGAGAAGCTGCCCGCCGGGAGCGCGCTGCCGCTCGCCGTGGCGACGGTCGTCTCCGGCCTCGTCGGCTACGCCTCGATCTGGTTCCTGCTGCGCTTCCTGCGCACGCACTCGACGGGCGTCTTCATCGGCTACCGCCTCATCGTCGGCGCGCTCATCCTCGTGCTGCTGGCGCTCGGTGCGGTGCAGCCGTTGGAGGATAGAAGGGAGGGACGCCCGGACGCGGTTGAATCAACCGCGAAAGAAGCGACGCCCCCCGCCGTCTCGGTGTCGGGGTTCTTTGGGTAGTCTGTAAAGCCGTCGGCGTGGATTGGGGCTCGGTGAGGAATGCCCGGCGCGCTCAAACGGTTATTGCAATTGAGAAGTGGAGGTCGGCAGTCGTCCTTCCTCGCGACCGAGGAAGAAAGGGTTTTCGATGAGGCGGTCGGCGATCTGTGCGACCGTGGCGTGGCTGATGACGCAGCCGATCATGTAGGAGACGCTCGTGCGGTCGAGACTCCGCGACTTGGCTATCTCCGCGTAAGCGGCCCGGTCGGACTGCGCGAGGCAGACGAGGCCCATCACCCGCACGACCGGATTCTTATCCGCGAGCAGTCCTTTAAAGTCCTCGGTCGTGCCGTTCTTCAGCAACTCTTGAGAGAGCTTGAAGAACTCGCCCGGCGCGAGCGTGAAGCCGGTCGCGCTCCCGCCGATGACCTCGACCGACCGCAGCTTGTCCACGGCGTTACGGAAGTTCGCCGCCCTCTCGTTGTCCCCGCCGCCCGCCGCGAGGGCCGAGCCGAACGGTAACAAAGTGACGAGTGTGAGTATCAGAATTGTGAGCTTCATATTCGCTAAATACCTCTTTAGTGGGACGGGCAACGGGTTGCTGCCCGTCTCCTAAAATACCACATCGAATAATGATGAGAGCAAGGCCGCCGGAGGTTGCACCTCCGCGACGGCCTTGCCCTCTCAGGCTCAGCGGGCCTCTCTGACGTGGCCCGCGTGTGTGCCGCCCGAACCTTAGTTCTGGCAGCAGGACGACGGCTCAGGCCAAGTCTTCGCGGCCTTCCGCGCTTCCTTGATGAAGGACTTGGCCGCCTTCTCGACCTTGTACTTCTGGGCCAGCGGGTCGAGCGAGGTGCCGTGCGGCTTGACGCTCAGGCCGCCGTCAACGACCTCGAAGATGCCCTGCGGGCCGCCCGTGACGGCGAAGGAGCTGTGCTCCGGCCCACGCTCGCTGAGGTACAGGACGTAGGTCTTCCCGTTCTCCATCTTCCTGAAGCCGGGGACGTTGACCTGTGCGGCGGTCCCGTCCTCGAACACCACGCGCCCGCCGGGCAGGCTGACTTCGATGTTGCCGGTCTCGACGCCCTTGCCCTTCAGCACTTCATGCACCTCGAACTGGTAGTCGGTGGTGATCTGCTCACCGTCCGCCGAGAGGCGGCTGAGGTTGCTGACCGCCGTGCCGATGACGACGGCGGCGCTCTTCTTGGTGATGGTGTCGAGGTCGAATTTAACGAAGCTGGTCACGGGCCGGTTGACCACGACCTCGCCCTTCATTTTCGCCAGCTCACGGTAGCCGCCGCGCCGGACGGCCTCGGTCTGCGCGCGCCGCTCGCTGGGGACATCCTGAGGCCGGGACGCTTTGCTTCCGGCCATCGCGACCGACAGCACCGCGACGATGCCGAGAACCAGAACCACGTACTTTGTATGGGTGTGCTTTTTCATCTTTACTTAATCTCCTTCACTCGCCCTTCACTAGTAACTGCTGTAGCAGACCATGCCGAGGTATTGCCAGTCGGAACCCATGTACGTACAACCGCCCGAATTACACGAGTAGTAGTCCGTCACCAGATACCTGTCGTAGCAGTCGTAGCTCGGATAGTCGTAGTAGTAGTAGCCGATGTCGCCGCCGCCGCCGCCCGGCGGGTTGATGACGGTTTGCGCGGTGCGTGCCGCCTGCGTGCAATCTCTGGCCCGCGTGGCGTCGTCCGCGTTGGGCGTGGTGCTCGGCACGGTGAAGTTCGTGCAGGTCGAGCCGGGCCCGGGGTTGTTCATGATGGTCGGCGGATTGGGGTTGACCCCGGCGTCGGGGAGGCCGAGGTAGTGGCCCAACTCGTGCGCGATGACGGTGGCGGCGTTCGCCACACTGGACTGCGCCGCCGTGACGAGCGCCGGGTCGTAATAGAGGTAGCCGAAGAGGGTGTCCATCCCGCCGCAGCCGCCGCTCTTGTTCGGGTCGGAAGAGGGGATGACGATGATGTCCGCGTAATCGTTGGGGCCTGCGGGCTCGAAGACGACGTTAGTCGTGCCCGTCCGGGTGTTCCAACGATCCGCGCCTTGATCCATCGCGGAGCGCATCGCGGCGTCGGGGGTAATCGCGTTCCCGTTCTCGTCGCGGAAGCGGTATTTGACGTGAATCTTGCCGTCTTCGCCGGGCTGCGTGCTGCCGACGGACTGGTTGGCGGGGTCTGAGAGGCATTGCTGGGCGCTCGCCACGGGCGCGAGAGCCAGCATCAGACTAAACAGGAAAGCGAAGGCAGAGTACATGCTGCCCCTGCTTCGCGAAGACACTTTCATGTTACTTGGCTCCTTATTCTGAGGGTGAAAGCGAAAAGGCCGTGTGTCACGCGGAGCAGAGGCCGGGCCTCCAACCGTGATGACGGCTGGAGTAAACCGCTGGCGATAAAAATCCCCACCTGCGCCGGGACGGACTTCCGCCTAAGAGGAGCACACAGTGCGAGGGGGATGCACGACACCACCCTTTTTGCTGTTGAAAAGTTTGTGAGAGTTTAGGGCCTTGAGAGAGCCACGCCCGCATGCGGCTTTAGTTGAGTCATCCGGTCGGCCCGTGGGCCACGTTCAAAACAGGCGGGAGGATACGAACCGTCCGGCCAACGGTCTGTCGAGGTCTCGACATAAGTCGAAATTTTTTGGAGCCGAATTTTTAGGGCGGGGACTCAGGCGGCGAGGAACTGGTTAATCTCGTCGCGGACGACGCGGTAGCACTCGCACGAGGCCGTCGCCAGTCCCTCGCGGTCGAGGATGCGAATCTTGCCCCGGCTGTAAAGAATCAGTCCGGCCTTCTGGAGGCTGCCCGCCACCGCCGTCACGCTGGTGCGCGGAACCCCGATCATCTGCGAGAGAAATTCCTGTGTGAAATTGAGGTCGTCCATCTGCACCCGGTCGCGGCTGATGAGCAGCCAACGGCTGAGTCGCTCTTCCGCCGTGTGGAAACGGTTGCAGGCCGCCGACTGTGAGAGCTGCGTGAGCAGCGTGTGGATGTAGTGCAGGAGCATGGACTGCAACCGCCCGCCGCGATTGAACTCGGCCCGCAGGGCGTCGGCCCTGATTCTCAAGGCGTTGCCGGGGAGTTGGATGACGACGCCGTAGACGCTGGAATTGATGCCCAGCAACGACGGCAGCCCGACGACCCCCTCGTTGCCGATCATCCCCACCTCGACGCTCGCCCCGCTCTCCGTGACCGCGACCAGCGAGGCCATCCCGCCGCCGAGGAAATACGCGTGCCGGATTTGGCCGCCGACCCCGTAGAGGATTTTGCCTTGCTTGAGCTGCACCGCCTCCAGAGACGGTCGAAGCCGCGCGTACTCTTCACTGGGGAGAGAACCGAGGATGAGATTCTGAAAAGGGGAGCGACGTTTCTCGGACGGAAGCATGGCGGGCCTCCTTACATGAGGTGAGGGCCGTGAGTGGGCTGGCGGGCTGGCGCATGTGGCGTCGGCGCAGTCCGTCAACCCCAGGGACTTCTACACGCGACTCGCCGGAGAGGATATCAGCGTCGGCGAGTCGCGGCAAGGTCGGGCACGACGCCCGGATTCCGCGCCCGAACGAGCGCGGGGCCGCGCCTTGGTTTGACGCGAGTCAACGTCCGCCGGGGTCTGAAAACCGTCACATGGGCTCGCCGTGGGCGCGCGGGTTCGGTTACACTTGTCCGCGCCCCTCCTCCCGAAATACGCGTGCGGCGAATCCCCCTTTCGAGTCGGAGGCAGTGGCGATGGTTCCCATGAGTGACGAAACAAAACAGGAGAGTATCCCCCTTTCACAGCGCCCGCGCAGCCCGCGCGTGCCGGTCAACTTCACCGTCGAGCTGGAAGGCGCGGGCGCGGGCGGAGAGCCTTTCCGCGTCAGCGCCGAGGCCATCCGCGTCAGCCGCGGCGGGGCCACGCTCATCACGGACGTGCAGCTCGGCGAGGGCGCGCGCGTCCGCCTGACGCCGCCCTTCGGGCGCTCGCTCGAAGCCGAGGTCAACGGCGTCTGGACGGACGAAGCGGACGGGCGGCAGCACATCGGCGTCAAGCTGCTCGACCCCGACGGCTGGTTCGCCGAGTGAGGATGAAGACGACCACCACCGAGACGATTTCCGGCGAGAAGCGCTGGGCGGTGCGCGCCGCCGAGCCCGAACGCGCGCGCACGCTGGCCAAGTCGCTCGGCGTCTCGGAGGTCGTGGCGGGCCTGCTCGTCGCGCGCGGCGCGGAGACGGTCGAGGCGGCGCGCGCCGTCCTCACTCCTTCGTTCGAGCAACTGCACGACCCTTCGCTGATGTTGGGGATGAAGGAGTCGGTGGCGAGAGTCCTCAAGGCGATTGACGCGGGCGAGCGGATTCTGATTTACGGCGACTACGACGTTGACGGGACGACGGGCACGGTCGTCCTCCGCCGCGCCCTCCAAGTCCTCGGCGCGCGCACCGGCTACCACGTCCCGCACCGCTTCACCGAAGGCTACGGCATTCGCCGCGACGTGCTCGAACGAGCGAAGGCTGAAGGCTACGCGCTCGTCATCAGCGTTGACTGCGGCATCCGCGCCTTCGAGCCTCTGGAATGGGCGAAGTCCAACGGGCTTGATGTCATCGTCACCGACCACCACCTGCCCGACGCCGAAGAGGGCTCGCCGCCCGCCTTCGCCGTCTTGAACCCGAACCAGCGAGGCTGCACGTACCCGGACAAGAACCTCGCGGGTGTGGGCGTCGCCTTCAAGCTCGCTCACGCGCTCTTCCGCGAGCGCGGGCGCGAGAGTCAGGTGGGCGGCTTCCTCAAGGTCGTCGCCATCGGCACGGTCGCCGACGTGGCGCAGCTCGTCGGCGAGAACCGCGCCATCGTCTCGCTCGGCCTCGCCGATTTACATCAGGCGACCAATCCGGGCCTTCAGGCGTTGATGGAAGTCGCGGGCGTCAACGACGGTCGAGAGATGCGCGCGAGCGACTTGGGGTTTCGCATCGGGCCGCGCATCAACGCGGCGGGGCGGATGGACGCGGCGCGCGCCGTCGTCGAGTTGTTCGAGTCGAAGAGCAAAGAGGAGGCGCGGCGGCTGGCGACGCAGCTCGACGCGCGCAACCGCGAGCGGCAGGAGATGCAGCGCAAGATTACGGAGCGCGCCGTCGCCGAACTCGCCTTCGACGGCGCGGGCGAGTCTGCCATCGCGGTCGTCGCGGGCGTGGGCTGGCACAGGGGCGTCATCGGCCTCGCCGCGTCGAAGATAGTCGAGAAGCTGAACCGCCCGGCCATTGTCATCTCTCTGGACGAAGACGGCACGGGCCACGGCTCGGCGCGCAGCACCGAGGATTTTCACTTGCTCGACGCCATGACCGCGTGCGCAGACCTCTTCGAGTCCTTCGGCGGCCACGCGCACGCCGCCGGTCTGGTCATCAAACGCGAGAACGTCGCCGAGCTTCGGCGGCGTTTGAACGAGTACGCCGCAGGCGTCCCCTGTGTCGGCGACGAGAGCGGCGGCGAGCCGTGCCTGCACGTGGACATGGAGCTGCCTTCGGACGCGCTCTCGCTCGAACTCTTCGAAGATTTGTGTACGCTCGAACCCTTCGGCGCGGGGTGGCCCCGGCCCGTCTTCCTGACTCGCGATTTGCGCGTCGCGGGCGAGGCGAGAGTCATTAAGGAGCGACACTTGAAATTCGGCGTCGCCGGGCCGGACGGGCGCGTCCACGACGCCATCTGGTGGGGCGGCACGGAAAAAGCGGCTGCAACGCCCCGCGCCGGTGAGAGCATCGAACTCGCTTACGCCGTCGAGTCGAACACGTGGAACGGCACGACGCGTTTGCAGTTAGAAGTACAGGGCTTGAGAGTTCAAAGTTCAAAGTTCAAGGTTCAAAGTTAAAGACAAAAGCTTTGCCTTCGACTTTGAACTTTGAACCTTGAACTTTGAACTTCAGAAGTTATGCAGGAGATTAGACGAAAAAAAGTCTCGGTGCTTGGCCTGCGGGCGTTCGCGCCGAAGGCGTTGAGGGTGGTGGCGCTGCTGCTGATTGTGGCGGGCGTCGTCGCCGTCGTCGTCTCTTATTACCGTCTGAAGGGGCGGCCCGAATTCCGCCTGCGCTCAGGCCCAGCGCGGCTCTCGACGAAGGTGGTGCACGAGATTAACGGGCTCGAACACCGCGAGATGAAGAACGGCAAGCTCTACTTCATGCTCAAGGCGACGCGCGACCTGCGGTTCGACGACGGGCACCACGAGTTGGAGAACGTCTACCTCGAAGTCCACCCGGAGAGCGGCGGCCAGCCCGACAAGATTAGCGCGCAGCGCACCATCACCACCGAGGACAACCAGCGTTTCACCTTCAGCGGCGCGGTGCAGGTCGAGACGCGCGACAAACTCGTCGCCAAGTCCGAGACGATGGAGTACGACCTCCGCGAAGAGGTCGGCGTCGTCCCCACGCCCATCACCTTCGAGCGCGAGAACATTTCGGGGCGGGCCGACGCGGCGACCTTGAACGCGCGGGCCAAGCAGTTGGAGCTGCGCGGGGCCGTGGAGATTACGGTTTTGCCCGACGCGAAGGCGAGCGCCGAGGCCGTGGCGACCAACGCCGTGCCGAAGGTCAACTTGAGGGGCTTGCCCTTAGTCCTCAAGTCGGCGCAGGCGAAGTTCGATCAGGAGAAACTCCACCTCGAATTCACCGGGAGCGCCGTCGCCGAGCAGGGGCAGGACGTGATGAGCGGCGACACGCTCTCCGGCACGCTCAACGAGCAGAAGCGCGTCAAGTACATCGAGGCGAAGGGCAGCTCTTACCTCCGCTCGGTCAACCCCGGTCGCTCGGCGGAGGTCTTCTCCGACGAAATGCACTTCTACTTCAACCCCGACCAGAAGCTCGAAACCGTCCACGCCATCCGCAACGTCCGCGCGCGCACGCTCGACGCCGACTCGGAGGCGACTCTGAACGCGCCCGGCTCGGTTGACCTCGACTTCATGACGCAGGGCGAGCGGAGCCTCTTGAAGGAGATGCGCGCGGGCGACCGCCCCGTCGTCACGCTCGCCGCGCCGAAGTCGAAGGCCGGAGACCCGAAGGCCGCCACCAAGCGACTCGTCGCCGACGGCATCCGCCTCTACTGGCACGCGACCGGCAAAGACCTCGAACGCGCCGAGGTTGACGGCAACGCCGAACTCCTCGTCGAGCCCGTGCAACCCAGCCCGACCGCCGACCGCAAGCACCTCTTCGCGCGCCGCTTCGACTGCGTCTTCTACGACGCCGGGAACCTCGCGCGCACCTTCACGGCGACGGGCGGCGCGAAGGCCGTCGTCGAGCCCTTGCAGCCGGACGAGAAGAAGGGCACGCGCACGCTCACCTCCGAGACGATGGTCGCGCAGTTCGTCCGCGAGACGCAGGACGTGCAGAGCATCGAGGCGAAGACCAACGCCCGCTTCACGGAGCTTGCAAAGACGCTCACCGCCGAGCGGATGACGGCGCAGTTCGCGGGCACGGCGGGCGGCCCGCTCGAACGCATGGACGCGCAGGGCGACGCCAAGTTCAACGAGGCCGACCGCAACGGTCAGGCCGCCAACATCTCTTACACGGCGAACGATGCGATGATGCGGATGCGCGGCGGCGAGCCCGTCGTCTGGGACTCGAAGGCGCGCCTGAAGGCGGCGGAGATAGACTCCGACACACGCGCCAAAATCTCCTACGGGCGCGGGCGCGCGATGACGACTTACTACAGTCAGGAGCAGACCAACGGCGCGGCCCCCTTCAAGAACGTCAAGAGCCCGGTCTTCATCGCCGCCAACAACGCCGAGTTCCAGCACGACGCAGGCGTCGGCGTCTACACGGGCGCGGCGCGCGCGTGGCAGGACGACAACTTCGTGAAGGGCGACCGCATCACTTTGCGCCGCGAGCAGAAGCGGATGGATGTCGAGGGCGGCGTGCAGAGCGCGCTCTATCAGGCGCGGCGCAAGGAGGCGAGCGGCGCGCGCGTGGTCGTCCCGGTCTTCGCCACCTCGCAGCGGATGTCCTACACGGACACGGAGCGTCTGCTCCACTACGAGACGGACGTGGACATCAAGCAGGGCACAGAGCGCATCACGAGCGCGGTGGCCGATGTCTTCCTCCTCAAAGACTCTTACGAAGTGGAGCGCACCGTCGCGCAGCGGCAGATCGTCGTCACGCAGCCGGGCAAGCGCGGCGCGGGCGACTGGGCGCAATACACCGCCGCCGACGAGACGGTGGTGCTGACGGGCAACCCGGCGCGCGTCGAAGATTCGGAGCGCGGCACGTCCGAGAGCCGCCGCTTCGTCGTCTACCTCCGCGAAGACCGCGTCATCTCCGACGGCGGCGGCGGCGACACCAAGCAGTCTTCGGGCCGCGTCCGCTCGACGCACAAGATAAAAAAACAGGAAAAGCCGTGAACCGTAAACCGTAAACGGTGACAGGAAAGAACAGCCTTCCTCTCGTCACGGTTTACGGTTCACCTATTACGGCTTTTCTCCTGTCACCTGTCACGGTTTACGGTTCACGGCTTTTATGGCTACCGAGCAGATCATCGAGAGAACGGAAGAACGACGCGCGGGGCCGTGGGAGTCCGTGCCGTCGGCTGAGGCGCTGGCCGCGTTCGACTTGTCGAAGAGCTACGGCAAGCGGCGCGTGGTGGACGGCGTGAGTTTGCACGTCGAGCCGGGCGAGGTGGTGGGCTTGCTCGGCGCGAACGGGGCGGGGAAGACGACGACCTTCTACATGATGATCGGCTTAGAGCGCGCGGACGCCGGGCGCATCACGCTCGCGGGCCGCGACATCACGAAGTTGCAGATGTACCTGCGCGCGCGTCTCGGCGTCGGGTACTTGCCGCAGGAGCCTTCCATCTTCCGGAGGATGACCGCCGCCGAGAACATCCTCGCCGTGCTTGAGACGCTGGGCCTTCGGCGGCGCGAGCGTTTCAAGCGTCTGGAAGAACTGCTCGTCGAGTTCGGCATCGAGCACGTGAGGAGCACGCGCGGCGACGCGCTCTCAGGCGGCGAGCGGCGGCGCACGGAGATTGCGCGCGCCCTCGCCACCGAGCCGCAGTTCATCCTCCTCGACGAGCCCTTCGCCGGGATTGACCCGAAGGCCGTGGACGACATCCAGCAGATGATTCTTTACCTCCGGGGCCGTGGGATAGGCATTCTCATCACTGACCACAACGTCCGCGAGACTCTGGGCGTCACCGACCGCGCCTACATCATGGCCGACGGGCGCATCTTCCGTTCGGGGCCGCCGCTCTCTCTGACCGAGGACGAGGAGGTGCGCCGCCTCTACCTCGGCGAAAAATTCCGCATGTAGCGGGCTGTACACGCTCCGGCCTCAAATCGGGTATAATCTCCCCCGAAGTCGCCCGACGGCTTCAACGAAATCAAAACTGACAATTTAAGACGCGAGGTTCCTTAGAAGAGCATGTCGGTAAGACTCACGACAAATCTGTCCCAGCGGCTGGTGCTCACGCCGCAACTGCGCCAGCGCATCGAGATGCTGCAAATGACTTCGCTCGAACTGGGCGACCTCATCCAGCAGCAGCTTCTCGAAAACCCAATCCTCGAAGAGGTGCAGCAGCAGGACGAGAAGCGTGAGATCGAGACCGACATCATTGACCAGCTCGCGGGCTCCGGCGACGAAGCGGGCGCATCCGCCTTCGAGGCGGGCGCGCCGGAATCGCTCAACGGCAACGCGCTCTCGCCCAACGGCGCGGGCGAACTCCCGGCGGGCGAATCCCCGGCGGAAATTTTTGAAGGCGAGACGGTGACGGCTGCCGCCGCCGAAGAGTTCGGCGACGATTCCGACCCGGTTGACCGGGGCGAGGACGCCTTCGAGGAGATAGACTTCGGGCGCGAGTTTCAGGATTACCTCGACCCCGGCTACAAGACGCAGGAGTTCGAGTACAAGGAGGACGCGCCGACCTTCGAGCAGTTTTTGACGCGCGCCCCCTCGCTCTCCGAGCACCTCACGTGGCAGCTCAACATGAGCCACATGGACGAGTCGCTCGTCCCCCTCGCCGAGTGCGTTATCGGCAACCTCGACGGCGACGGCAGGCTCAACGCGACGAACGAGGAGGTCGCGGCGCTCGGCGGGTGGACGGTCGAGCGGGTCGAGGAGGCGCGGCAGATAGTCCTCCACCTCGACCCCGTGGGCTGCGGCGCGCGCGACGCGCGCGAGTGCCTGCTCGTGCAGCTCGCCGTGCGCGGCCACGAAGAGTGCCCGCACGGCGCGGAAGGCTGTCTCGCGTCGAAGCTCATCGGCGAGCACCCGCTCTCCGAGCTTCAGCAGCACAAGCTGCCGAACCTCGCCAAGCAGATGAGCGTCTCGGTCGAGGCGCTCGTCGCCGAGTTGCAGCACATCCGCTGCCTCGACCCGTATCCGGGCCGCCCCTACACGGCGGAGGAGCCGATCCTCATCGCGCCCGAAGTCTTCATCGAAAAAGTTGACGACGTGTACGAGATTTACTTCGCCGACGACGGCGGGCCGCGCCTCCGCATCAGCCAGAGCTACCAGCAGATGCTTGGGCGGCAGGAGACGACCAAGGAGACGCGCGACTTCATCAAGGAGAAGGTGCGCTCGGCGGTTGACCTCCTCAGAAACATCGAGCACCGGAGGCAGACCATCTTCCGCGTCGTCGAGTGCATCGTGCGCAAGCAGCACGAGTTTCTCGACAAGGGCGTGCAGTTCATCAGGCCGATGATGCTCAAGGACGTGGCCGAGGACACGGGGATGCACCTCTCGACCGTCTCGCGCGTCGTCAACCGCAAGTACGCGCACACGCCGCAGGGCGTCATCGAGCTGCGCCGCTTCTTCACCGAGGGGATGACGAACGAGGACGGCGAGGAGGTCTCGACGCGCATCATCAAGCTGCGCATCAAGAAGCTCATCGAGGAAGAGGACTCGCACAACCCGATCACGGACGATCAGGTGGTCAAGATTTTACTCCGGGAGGGCATCAAGCTGTCGCGCCGCACCGTGGCGAAGTACCGCGACCAGATGCAGATTCCCGGCTCGCGCGAGCGCCGCGCGGTGGTTTAAAGCGGATGTTAGAGGTCAGACGCAAGATGCCGGTGAAGACCCCTTGCTTGAACTAACATCTGACATCTAACATCTGCTCTTAAGAGTTTAAAGTAATACCAATCCAGCCGGGGCCGGTTCGTCCGGGGGCGCGAGTGTCCCCGGCGTTTGCGGCGTTGGCGACGACAAAGGGGCAGTTATGGAGTTTGAATACACGGGGCGTCACGTCGAAGTCTCTCCGGCGCTGCGCGCGCACGTCGAAGACCACTTCCAGAAGCTCGAACACCTGTTCGGGAACTCTTCGACGGCGCGGGCGCACATCATCATTGATGTCGTCAAGAACCGCCACATCGCCGAAATCCTGCTCCACTGGCGCGAGCACACGCTGACGGCCAAAGAGACCAACGCCGACATGTACCGCGCGCTGACGCGGTGCATTGACAAGATTGACACGCAGGCCGTCAAGCTCAAGAAGAAGACCATCGAGCGCAAGCAGAACGCGAAGGCCGTCTCGGCGGTCGCGGCGGCGGTGGACGGCGCGGCTTCGGCCTCGGCGGAGGCGGCGGCTGCGGACGGCTCGACGCAGCGCCAGCCGCGCATCATTCAGGCGCGCCGCTACGCCGTCAAGCCGATGACGCCCGAAGAGGCCGTCTTGAGCCTCGGCGAGGACTCGAACCAGTTCGTCGTCTTCCGCGACTCGGACACCGACCGCCTGAGCGTGCTCTACCGCCGCAAGGACGGCAACTTCGGGCTCATCCAGCCTTAGCCGGACGGGCGGGGAAGTTCTTCTCCCATCTCAACGGACGCGGCGCGGCGTTCATCCGCCCGACCGGCGGGTTCACCGTCGCCGCGCCTTTTTTATCAGGCGAATGACGAATGAGCTTCCACGTCAGAGCCGCCTGCCGCAAGCGGGCCGGTCTTCTCAGCGCGCAGACCCGCCCGCTTGCGGCAGGCGGCTCTGACACCCGGACGCAAACCTCTCTGAAGGAAAATAACAGATGAACAGAAAACACTTGGCGGTCGCACTCGCGGCGCTCCTCCTCTCGTCCGTCGCGGCGCTCGGCGTCGTGACGACCTACGACACCGACGCGGCTCACTCAAACGTCGGCTTCTCGATTCCCATCCTCGGCGGCCTCTCGCACGTCCGCGGCAAGTTCACCGACTTCAAGGTGACCATCGTCCACGACGACGCGGATGTCACGAAGTCCTCCGTCAACGCCGTCATCAAGACGGCAAGCATTGACACCGGCATCGAGCGGCGCGACGCGCACCTCCGCACGCCCGACTTCTTCGACGCCGAGAAGTTCCCCGAAATCACCTTCCAGAGCAAGCACATCATGAAGAAGGGCAACCAACTCATCGCCCACGGAACCTTCACGATGCACGGCGTCTCGAAGGAGATCGAGTTGCCTTTCACCATCAACGGCGTGCGCAAGGACGAGAAGACGGGCAAGACCACACTCGGCCTCACGGCCCGCACCGTCATCAAGAAGAGCGACTACGGGATGACTTGGGCGCGGCCCGACAACCCGAACTTTCTCGGCGATGAAGTGGTGATCGAGCTCGACATCGTGACGCGCCCCGGCGGCGGCCCGCCCCCGGCGGCGACCGCGACCCCCGCCCCCGGGCAATGAGCGACGCGGGCGAACAACACCAGCCCTCGATTACGGTCGGCGAGTTCGTCAACGGCGCGCCGCCCCGCCTCGCCCTCGGCTTCCTCGCGGGCGAGCGCGGGGCGGCGTCGCGCTCTCTGAACGCGGCGCGCATCCAGAAACTCGGCCTCGCGCTCGCGGGCTTCCCCCACTACGTCCACGCGGGCCGCCTCCAAATCGTCGGTCACAGCGAACTGCTCTTCCTCGAACAACTCCCGCCCGAACGTCGCCAAGAGGCCATCGGCAATCTCGAACTCGACAAAATCTCCTGCATCCTCGTCACGAAGGGCTTGATGCCGCCCGCCGAACTGGTCGAGGCCGCCGAAGCCGCCGCGCTTCCTCTGATTCAAACTCCGGTCGTCAGCTCCGTCGCCATCAGCGAGATCACGCAGTACTTGCAGGAAGCTCTCGCGCCGCGCGAGTTGCGACACGGCGTGCTGCTCGACATCTACGGTCTCGGCGTCCTTTTGGAAGGGCCTTCGGGCGTCGGTAAGTCCGAGTGCGCGCTCGACCTCGTCGTGCGCGGCCACCGGCTCATCGCCGACGACATGGTGGAGGTGCGACGCACGGAGCCGGGCCAGCTCGTCGGCGACGCGCCGGAGCTTTTGCGGGAGCACATGGAGATTCGCGGCCTCGGCATCCTCAACGTCCGCGAGCTGTTCGGCGTCTCCGCCGTCAGCGGGGCCAAGCAGATCGGCCTCACCATCCGGCTCGAACGCTGGGAGGAGGCGCGCGAGGTCGAACGCCTCGGCCTCGACGCCGGGACTTCCGACATCCTCGGCGTCGCCGTGCCCTCGTTCCTCCTGCCCGTGAGCCCCGGTCGCAACCTCTCGACGCTGGTCGAGACGGCGGTGCGCGTCCACCTCCTCCGCGTGCGCGGCTACAACGCCGCCCAGAGCTTCGCCGAGCGCCACGCCGAACTGCTCAGGGGAGACGGGGAAGATGAGAAGTGATGAGCCGGAAGTTTTCAGTAGACAGTTTTCAACCCCGGTCTTAACTGAAAACTGAAAACTGTCTACTGAAAACTGTCTTTCCTTCATCATTCCGCATTCATCATTTCTTCTGTGTTAACTTATCTGCGTGCCGAAAATGCCTGAACAGAACGGAGCGGGACAGCAGGCGGGAGCGCCCGACGTGGTTATCATCACGGGGCTCAGCGGGTCGGGGATGAGTTCGGCGACGAACGCCTTCGAGGACTTGGGCTACTTCTGCGTGGACAACCTGCCCCTGATGCTTTTGCCGACCTTCGCGCGCCTCGTCCAGCCCGCAGAACACAACCGCCCGCACATCGAACGCGCCGCCATCGTCATAGATATCCGCGAGGGCCGCTTCCTCAAAGAGTTTCCCGAAAGACTCGCCGAGCTGCGCGCGTCGGGCCTGAGCGTCTTCGTCCTCTTCCTCGAAGCCTCGGACGAGGCGCTCCAACGTCGCTTCAGCGAGACGCGCCGCCCGCACCCGGCGGAAGAGGGCGATGGACTGCTCGACTCCATCCGCGCCGAGCGCGCCGCGATGGCCGACGTGCGCGCGCTCGCCGATCAGGTGATAGACACTTCCGAGCACACCGTCCACACGCTGCGCGGGCTCCTCCTCGGTCGCTTCAGCCCCGGCCCCGAAGGCGCGCCGATGCGCGTGCAGGTCTACAGCTTCGGCCACAAGCACGGCGGCCCGCGCGACCTCGATTTGCTCTTCGACGTGCGTCACCTGCCGAACCCCTACTTCGTGCCGGAGCTGCGCGACCTCTCCGGCCACGACCCGCGCATCGTCCGCTACCTCAACGCGAGCCCGGAGGTGAAGGAGACCTTGCGCCGCTTCGCCGACCTCGCTGACTACCTCCTGCCGCTCTACAAGCGAGAGGGCAAGTCTTACGTCAACATCGGCATCGGCTGCACGGGGGGACGCCACCGCTCGGTGATGATCGCCAACGCGCTCGCGCGCCACCTCCGCCGCGCGGGCTTCGACGCCAACGCCATCCACCGCGACGTGGGCAAGGCGAAGAAGAGCAGGGCGGGCGCGAAGAAGCGGCAGGAGACTCGCGTCAAATAATCTTGAGAGACTTTATCAGTCATCGAACGTCGAGACGGATGGGAGCAGGCGGATGAACGAGACAGTTGAGGAAGAGAGTGGGGGCGGCGCGAGCGCGGCGCAGCGCGTGGCGGGCGTGATTGTGACGCACGGGCAGGTGGCGACGGAATTGTTGACGGCGGCGGAGACCATCATCGGCCCCGTCAAGCACATCACGGCGGTCTCCATCGGCTGGCAGGATCACGTGGACGCCGCGAGCGACGAAATCGAGCGCGCCATCTCGCGCGTCTCCGAGGGGCGCGGCGTGCTGCTTCTGACCGACATGTTCGGCGGCACGCCGACCAACATCGCCTCGATGTTTTTGAAGGAAGGCGAGGTCGAAGTCGTGACCGGCGTCAACCTCCCGATGGTCATTAAGATGGCGAGCCAGACGGGCGCGGAGACGCTCGCCGAAGTGGCGGCGCACGTCCGCGATCAGGGGCGGCAGGGCATCTACCTCGCGGGCGATCTGCTCGGCGGCGGCGGCGCGGCGGGGAAGGGCTAAGGCGTGGTCGAGCGTCAAGTCACCGTCGTCAACCGTCTGGGGCTCCACGCCCGCGCGGCGGCGCGGCTCGTGCGGACGGCTTCGGCCTTCCGCAGTCGCGTCCGTCTGGAGCGCGCCGACCGCAGCGCCTCGGCGGACGCCAAGTCAATCCTGAGCGTCCTGATGCTCGCGGCCTCGCGCGGGACGGAGCTGCGCGCGACCGCCGAGGGCGAGGACGAGCGTGAAGCTCTGGACGCCGTGTGCGGCCTCATCGAAGGCGGGTTCGGGGAGGCGAGCGAGTGAAGCGGAGGAAGGACAAGCGAGAGGAACGCTGGCACGGCGTCGCGGTCTCGGAGGGCGCGGCGGCGGGCCGTGTGCTGCGCATCCACAGCGGCGGGCGGCACAACATCTACCGCGTCTCGCTCGAAGATTCGGAGGTCGAGCGCGAGGTGCGCCGCTTCGGCGCGGCGGTGCGTCTCTCGCGTCGCCAACTCCGCGCTTTGCGCAAGCGGGCCGAGCGCGCCCTCGGCGAAGAGCACGCCTACATCTTCGACGCGCACCTCCTGATGCTCGAAGACCGCAAGCTGAGCGAGGACGTGGAGGCCGTCATTCGCGGCGAGCGCGTCAACGGCGAGTGGGCGGTGAAGGTCGTCACCGACCGCCTGCTTTCCGTCTACCAGAAGATTAAGGACGACTACCTCCGCGAGCGCAGCTCCGACATCGAAGACGTCGCGCGCCGTCTGCTCGTCACCCTGAGCGGCGAGAGCCTCCCGACGCGGCGGCTCACAGAGGACGCCGTTGTCGTCGCCGAAGAGCTTCTGCCCTCGACCATCGCCGACCTCGACTTCTCGCACATCAAGGCCATCGCCACCGATGTCGGCGGCTGGACTTCGCACACGGCCATCATCGCGCGGGGCCTCGGCATCCCGGCGGTCGTCGGCCTGCGCGACTTCTACCGCCGCTCGCGCACCGGCGATAACGTCATCGTTGACGCGCGCACGGGCGAAGTCCTCCTTCACCCGACGCCCACGACCGGCGAGCGTTTCCGCACCACGACGCTCGCGCCCCGCGCCGACGCGCAGTCGCGCTCCGCGACCGCCGAAGAGCTGCGGGAGTCGCCGCGCACGACCGACGGCGTTGAGATAACCTTGCGGGCGAACGTCGAGCTGCCCGTCGAGTTCGAGGGCGTGGCCCGCTTCGGCGCGCGCGGCATCGGACTATACCGCTCGGAGTTTCTGCTGACGCAGCAGGGGGTGATGCCGGGCGAGGAGGAGCAGCGCGCGGCTTACGAAGAGCTGGCGCGCGTCGCGGGCGACGACGGCGCGACCGTGCGACTCTTCGACCTCGGCGGCGAGAAGATGGGCGTCCCCGGCCTCGGCCCCGCCGAAGAGCGCAACCCCGCCCTCGGCCTGCGCGCCATCCGCTTCTGCCTGCTCCACGAGAACGTCCTGCGCACGCAGGCGCGGGCCGTCCTGCGCGCCGCCGCGCGCGGGCGGCTCGACCTCGTGCTGCCGATGATCTCCGACTTGAGCGACGTGCGGCGCGCGCGGCGCATCATCGAGGAGGAGCGGACGCGCCTCGTCGCGGAAGGGCTGGAGGTCGGCGAGGTCAAAATCGGCGCGATGATTGAAGTGCCTTCCGCCGTTCTCGTCGCCGACAAGCTCGCTCGTGAAGTGGACTTCTTCAGCCTCGGCACGAACGACCTCGTGCAGTACACGCTGGCCGTTGACCGTGCCAACGACGAGGTGGCCGGGTGGTTCCGCACGCTCCACCCGGCGGTGCTCCTGAGCGTCGAGCGCGCCCTGAGCGCGGCGCGCGCGGCCTCGATCCGCTCGGTCGTCTGCGGCGAGATGGCGGCGACGCCCGCCTACGCGCTCATCCTCGTCGGCCTCGGCGCGCGCGAGCTGAGCATGGCCCCTTCCTCCATCCCGCGCGTCCGGCGGGCCATCTCAGCCGTCTCGGCGGAGCAGGCCGAGGCGGTCGCGCGCGAGTGTCTCGAAGGCGCGAGCGCCGACGACGTGGAAGAGCTGGTGCGCGCGCGCCTCGGCGGGCTCTGGCCCGATCTTTTCCCGCCGGAAACCTTGCCTCCGCCGAAAAACAGAGGTTAGAATCGAAGGTCAGAACCGCCTGCGGTAGCGGGCGGGTCTTAACTCTGCCGCCACGCGCCTAATCCCGACTTTTGCCAAAGGTCTAAATCAGCCTCGACAAGTGAAAAAGAGGTCGGTTTCGTCGTTTTATTCAAGACAGGAACCGCGCGACTTGATGTAAGATGCTCGTCGGCGCGCGTCCTCCGGCGGGCGTTCAGGCGTCGGAGATGAAAAGAGGCCGCAGCCGCCATGCCCGGCGGACGAGGCTTCAGCAGCACAGGTAAGGAAGAAGAGTGCCGTTATGAGGAAGTTTTTACCTGCCTTCGTGATCGCGCTGGCGGTTTGCGCCGCGCATGCGTCGGCGGCACGCGCGCAAGTCAACGGCGTGAGGGTCGGCCCGGCCTCCGACGAGAAGGCGTCGGACGCGCCCGCCGCACCAGCCGCGAAGAAGGACGAGAAGAAGAAGCAGCCTTCGCGTCCCGTGAGCGAGCGCAAGAGCAACCAGCAGAGCGATTCAAACTCGCGCAAGGAAGCGAAGGAAGAGAAAAGGGACGCGGGCGCGCAGACTCCCGCCAACATCTCTTCCAACGCCGGCCTCCCGCCGGGCTCTTCGGACGCCAACTCCCACACGACGAGCGACGCGCCGTCGAAGACCGGCCCCGCGACGGTCGTCCCCGTCTCGTCTACGTCGAAACCCCCGGCGGGCGAACTCGGCGGCTCCGAGAGCGACAAGACTCCCGGCCCCACTTCTCCGAACACCAACGGCACGAACGGAACCAACGGCACGACGGGCAATGCGGGCGGCGCAACCTCTAACCCGAACGCCGCGCCCGCGCTCCCCGCCGCCCCGCCGCTCACTTCCGTCTACCGCATCGGCGTCGGCGACGTGCTCGACATACGGATTCTCAACCAGCCCGACACGCGCCACTCCACGCTCTACACCGTGCTCACCGGCGGCGTCCTCGAATACCCTCTGCTCCGAAACCCTCTGACGATTACGGGGATGACCGCCGAAGAGCTGGCGGCGCAGTTGATTGCGGAGCTGAAGCACCGGGGCGTCTTCGACAAGCCGCAGGTGAGAGTGAGCGTGCGTGACTACGCGAGCCACGCCGTCTTAGTGAGCGGGCTCGTCAGCGACCCCGGCACGAAAATCTTGCGGCGCGAAGCCGTCCCGCTCTACGTCGTCGTCGCCGAGGCGCAGCCGAAGCCTGAAGCGGGCCGCGCCGTCGTCACCTCGCACGCGTCGGGGAAGACCTCCTCGGTTGACCTGACGGACGCGGCGGCGATGGGGATGCTCGTCCAGCAGGGCGACGTGGTCAACCTCGTCGCGCGCCCGCCGGAGTTCTTCTACATCGGCGGCGAGATAGCCGCGCCGGGGCAGAAGGATTTTCACACCGGGATGACTTTGACGCAGGCCGTGCTGGCGTCGGGCGGCATGACGCGCCTCGCCGCTGGCCGCGTGAAGGTCTCGCGGCAGGGCGCGGACGGTCGCTTAGTCTCGAAGGAATATAACCTGAAGGAGATCGAAGACGGCGTTATCCCCGACCCGCCGCTTCAGGCGGGCGACCGCGTCGAGGTGGCGCGCGCGCGCAAGTGAGCCGCGCGCGAAATTTCATGCTCCCGGTTCTGCCTTCTTGTCCGCCGCCCGACTGAGGCTGTATTATCCTGCGCGGTCGGGAAGGAAAAAACCCTGAACAGTTTTACTGGCCGCCGAGCCGCACTGTCGGAAAAAATTATTTGCACACGTCTCGAAGAAACTCGCACCTGCCTTGTCGGAGGATAAAATTTTGAATACGCGAAATCGAATCGGCGTGGCCGCCCTGGCCGCCGCGCTCGTCCTGATGCCCTTCCACGCCGTCGTTGCGCTTGCCGCCTCACCGCACGCGCGCGCCGCCACAGCGCAGGACGACACGCCGACGGACGCCGAACAGAAGATTTTTAACCGCGGGCGCGACCTCTTCGCCAAGCGCCAGTTCGACCAGGCGGCGACGGTCTTCAGCGACTTCCTCAAGCAGTATCCCAACAGCTTCATCGCCGACCTGATGCTGCTCTGGCTCGGTCGCTCTTATATCGAGCTCGGCAAGTTCAACGAGGCTGAGGAAGTCGCCACCCGCCTGCGCGCGATGCAGGACACGCCCTTCACAGACGTTTACGAGAACGAACTCCGGACGGCGCGCACCGAACTCGCCAGCCGCCCGCCCGCGCCCGCGACGACACCGACGCCGCGCGCCGAAGCGACGCCCGCCAGACAGGTCGCCAGAGCGACCCCGACGCCCGCGCGCCCCGCTCCGACTCCTCGGCCCACACCCGCCGAAGTTGCGGGCGAAGGCTCCGGCACGAGAGGCGGGAGACCGACTCCTTCATTAACGATTCGCGGCGGCGGCGACGCCTCGCGCCCGCGCACCGCCAGCACCAGACAGAGCCGCCGCGCCGGCTCGCAGTCGGCGAGAAACGCCGCCACGCCGGCCACGACGCCCACGCCGGCCCCGACGCCCGTCAGGCGCGAGACCGCCCCGCAGGTCGCCTCGAACACGCTCCGCACCCCGGTCGTCGCCTCGACCCCACAGCCTGAGCGGACACAGCCCTTGACGGGCAACACCGAGCCCGGCAGCACGCGCGGCGGCCAGTTGTCGGCGGCCCCTTCCGGCGCGTCGCTCGACCCCGGACAGCCGCAGGGCGGCTTCAGCATCACGGTCAAGCAGGTGCCCGACTTGAACCTCCTGCTCCGCCGCACGGCCCTCGCCGCGCAGCCCGGTCAGGCGATTCAACTCCCGCTCGTCATCACCAACGCGGGTAACAAGGAAGACCAGTTCCGTTTGGAGACAGACCTCCCGGCGGAATACCAGCCGACGTTTAGCCAGAGCGGCAACGATTCGGGGATGCCGATTTTCGTGACGCCGGAGATGTCGCGCGGCTCGAACCTCGAAGTCATCCTCAACATCCGCGTCCCCGACAACATCGCCGACAACTCGCAGCAGCGCTTCTTAGTCCGCGCCGCCTCGCAGGCCAACTCGACCATCACGAAGGTCGCCGACGCTTCGCTGACGGTCGTCGCCGCTGCGCTCGCCGCCGTCTCGAACGTCGCGCAGGAGACGGTCATGCCCGGCGACACCTTCACGCAACGCATCAGCGTGCGCAATCAGGGCAGCGCCTCCGCGCGTGCCACCCGCGCCGACTTCGTCTTCAGCCCCGACTTTGAACTCGTGAGCGCGACGCCCGCGCCCATCTCTTACGACCGCCCGTCGCGGACGGCCATCTGGAGCCTCGGAGATTTGGAGTCGCGCGACAACCGGGAGATTACGGTCACGCTCCGCGCCGTCTCCGACGCGCTCGCGGCCACGGGACGCGCCATCGGTCGCGGCACGATGCGGACTTCGAGTCTGACGACGCCTTCGAACTTCGACGGCCCGGCCATCTCGGTGGGCCGCGTCGCGCGCGCGCAGGTCGAGTCGGTCTCCACGGGCCTGACGGCCACGCCCGGCGACACCATCTACATCCCGTTCTTCGTGCGCAACCCGTCGAACTATCCCGAATCCTTCTCGATGCAGTTGACCGCGCCGGGCGCGCCCGCCGCCATCATCTACGCCGACTTGAACGGCGACGGCCAGCATCAGGACAGCGAGCCGCAGGTGACGCAGACCTCGGCGCTCGACCCGCGCGGCGGGCAGTACCCCGTGCTCCTGCGCGTGGACATCCCGCGCACGACGCCCGACCGCCAGCAGTTCGCTTATAACCTCGTGACGCGCGCCGTCAACGCGCCGGGCGGTCGCATCGCCAGCGAGGCGAGCACCGTCTTGACGGTCGCCACGCCGCGCGTCCGCGTCCGCGCCGAACTCGGCAACTCCGAGCCCGCGCCCGGCGACACCATCTTCTATCGCCTTGTGCTGGTGAATGACGGCGGCGGGCTCGCCAAGAATCTCGCCGTCACGGAGTTCCTGCCGCCCGCTTTGGAGTTCGTCTCGTCGAACCCTTCGCTCAACTTGCAGGACGCTCCCGGCAACGCTCGGAGCTTCGTCTGGCGTCTGCCGGAACTCGCGCCGGGCGACACCTCCGTGCTGCTCGTCACCGTCCGCCTCGCCACGAACATCGCCGCCGGCACCACCATCACCCCGCGCCACGCGCTGACGTATCAGGACACGAACGGCAACAGCTACCAAGGCCAATGAGCGACGCTCCGGCGCGCGAGCAAACGAACACGGAGACCGTGCGGGCGACCGACGGTCTCCGTGTTCGCGTCTCCGCGCCCTCTGTTTTTGAGTACGCCCCGCCGCCGCCTCCCGCCGCGCGCAAGCGTCTCGTAAGGCTGCTCGCCGGCAAAGCATTTTTAGAACTGATACTTTTAATCGCGCTCGTCGTCAGCTTTCGTTACGACGCCTTCCCGTCTTCCCTTGAAAGCTCGCTCGACGTGGCCGACGCGCGCAGCGTGAGCGGCTGGGTCGTTGACCGTTCGCGGCCCGGCGAGGCCGTAGAAGTACAGCTCTATTTGGACGGACAGTTCGTTGCGAGCGGCGTGGCGAACCAGCCACAGCCCGTCGCGGCGATGCGGGGCGGCGCGACGGGCGAGCGTCACGGCTTCGTCTTCAAGTTCGACCCGCCGCGCGTGGGCGAGCACGAGGCGCGCGTCTACGCCGTCCATGCGAGCGGAGGCGGTGCGCGGCGGACGTTGCGGCTCGTGGGCGGGCCGGTGCGATTTAAGGGGGAGTGAGATTTTTCGACGCGGAGTTAGAGTTTGATGGCGACGGTTGTTGATGAAAGAGGCGCCCCCGGAGACCGCGTTTTGGCGGCGTGGGAGATCGTGTCGGTCGTCGCGTCGGTGCTTCTGGCCGAGTGGGTCGTCTTCTCGGTCGGCGGGGGGAGTCAACTCCTGCTGCTCGTCCCGGTCGCGTTGGCCTTTGCGCTCATGTTCGCCTCGCACTGGCTGCGGGGCGAGTCGGCGCGCGAGGTCGGTTGGCGGCTCGACAATTTCCCCGAAGCCGCCAAGCTGCTCGCGCGTTTGCTGTTCGTCCCGGCCTTGTTGCTCCTCGCCTTCGGGTGGCTTAACTCGAATCTGAACCTCGCGCGGTGGGGCGGCGGGCAGTCAATTCTGAGGATGACCGCGCTCGGAGTCCTGTGGGGGCTCTTGCAGCAGTACGCCTTGCAGGGTTTTATTAACCGGCGGGCACAAATCCTCTGGGGGCGCGGGTGGATCAGCGTCTTCGTCGTGGCGCTCGTCTTCGGCGGCCTCCACCTGCCGAACCCTCTGCTCGCGCTCGCCACCTTCGCCGGCGGCCTCGTCTGGGCCTACGCCTTCCAGCGCGTGCCGAACCTCTTCGCCCTCGGCCTCTCGCACGGGTTGATGACGTGGGCGCTCATCTCAAGTGTCCCGCCCGCCTCGCTTTACAACCTCCGCGTCGGCTTCAAGTTTTTCGGCTGAAGACGAAGCCTAACAATCCTGAAGTAGGGAAATGTTTGAACTTGGGGAATCTTTAAGCTGTACGTGTTGAACACATTTTGCTATACTCCCCGCGCCGTGTACGAGAGTAGGTCGGGCGGTCGCTGCCGTGCCCGCAAGGGCGTGGGAGAGGAAAGTCCGAACACCACAGGGCAGCGAGCCCGCTAACGGCGGGGCGCTTGGGAGTTCGGGGGCCGTTTCGACGGCTCCGGAGTTTCCGGGCGACGACAAGTGCAACAGAAAAAAGACCAGCCAGCGGGCCTTCTGCGTTCCTTCGGGGACGCAAAGTGCAGCGGGTGATGGGTGAAATGGTGCGGCCCCAAAGGGCTTAAAGTAAGAGCGCACCGGCGCGCGTGGCGACACGCGCGGCCAGGCAAACTCCTCGCGGTGCAAGACCAAATAGGGAGAGCGTCAGACAGGGCTGCCCGCCCGAAGTCGCGCCGGTTTCACGACCGCGCGCGCTACGCCTCCGGGTAGGTCGCTTGAGCCGTTCGGCAACGGACGGCCTAGATGAATGATCGCCGCCCGCGCTCTTCTACGGAAGGCGAGGGCACAGAATTCGGCTTACAGACCTGCTCTCGACGTACACGGCATCCAAAATCGAAAGAGCGAGCCGCTCGCTCCCTCACCGTTATGTCCTAGTCTCTCACGACAGGAGAATTGAGCCGATGGCGAACCGCAAAGGCGTCTTTATAGGGGCTTATGTGCCCTCGGAACTAAAGAAGGCTCTGCAACAGCGGGCGGTCAGCGAGCACCGCACGCTCTCGCAGGAGATCACGCGCATCCTCGAAGAAGCCGTGCGCGGCGCGCGCCTGCCGCCGGGATTCGTTGACCGACGGCAGCCGGGCTCGCCCGCCCGCCGCCGCGCCTCCGACCCTCTGCCGCGCCGCCGCAAAGACGACGTGCCCTTCGTCTCTTCCGACCAGGCGTCGGGAGACGACTGAGCGACCGCCGCGACGCCCAAGCGTCGTGTCCGCACAATGCCCACGGGTCGCGCCCCGCACAAGGCGCGACCCGTGGGCATCCGTCTTTATAACGCAGAAGTCAGAACGACGAACGATGAACTGAAAAAGCAAGAGCTTTGTCTTTCAGTTCATCGTTCATCGTTCTGACTTCTGTGTTTCTTCTCACGGTCGGCTTCTGCCTCATGCGGCGTTTTGCTACACTCGCACTCGTTCAAATCTGAGAGCGTTCGGCATAGACACTTGAGCAGGGACAAGGTCATCTATCTCGCGGTCGGGGTCGTCTTCGGCCTGATTGTCGGTTTCTTCATCGCGAACGGCATTAACAGCCGTGAGCTTGAGCAGATGCGCGGCGAGTTGACGCGGCTGCGCGCCGGGGTGAAGGACGGAGAGAAGATTGTCAGCAACAAGCGGGCGGAGGCGGGCGGGCCGACCGTCGCCACGGCTGACGGCGAGACGACGCTCCCGTCGCTCACGGACGACGACTTGCGCAACGCGGTCGCGAAGGCGGACGCGAGCCCCGGAGACGCGGCGTTGCAACGGACGGCGGGGCAGGGGCTCTACCTCTACGCGATGCAGACGGGCAACTCCGCGCTCCTGCCGGACGTGGCCCGCATCCTCAAACGCGCGCACGAAGCCGCGCCCGACGATTATCCCGTGACCGTGCTCGCGGGGAACGCGCACTTCCTCGTCGCGCGCGGAGGAGGCGGCGACGCCGAGGCTTTGCGCGAGGCGCGCAAGTATTACGAGCGTGCGCTCGCGGCGAAGCCCGACGACATCGTCGTGCGGACGAGCCTCGGACTGACTTACTTCTTCGACCGCCCTCCGGACGCCGCCCGCGCGGCGCGCGAGTACCGCAAGGCTCTGGAGATTGACCCGCGCCACGAGATGCCCTTGCAGAGCCTCGCGGCGGCGCTCGTCGAGACCGGGGATTTGGCCGGGGCGGAGAAGAGAATCGAAGAGTTGGAGAGCATCAACCCCTCGAATCAGGAGTTGCCGAACCTGCGCACGCTGCTCGCGCAGAAGCGTAACGCGTCGAAGGAGAGAGATTGAAGTACGTCGTTTTACTCATCCTGCTGGCGACCGTCGTCGGCCTCGTCTACTGGCGTCTGCGCCCATACATCCGCATGGCGCGGCGCTTCCTCGGCGTCGTGCGCGACGTGCGCCGCGTGAGCGAGAACAGAACCGTCGGCGATGTGCCGCAACGAGAGAGCGCACCGGCGTCGAACGAGATGCTCGTCCGCTGCGCCGCCTGCGGGACGTGGCTCCCCGCCTCGCGCGCCGTCCGCCTCCGCGCCTCGCAGAGCCCGTACTGCTCGCACGCCTGCCTCGAACGCGCCGCCGACGCCCCCCGCACCTCACGCAAAACCGCTTCCTAAACGAAGAACTTAAACGGAATAACTGTAAGGGCAGGGCTTGTCCCTGCCCGCGTCTTCATCCGATTCAACGTCGAGTGGGTGGAGTAGTCGCGGGCAGGGACAAGCCCTGCCCCTACAGATTCGTCGGACGTTCTAAGTCTCGTCCCTCTTCTGAGCCTTCGCGCCGACGAAGAATAGACACGTCGAGACGGCGAGCGCGACGGGCACGATGAGGAGCGCGGTGGAGAGGTGCTGACGGCTTGAGTCAATGCCGAGGGCTTGGCCGAGCGCGGCGAGCGGGGCGAACTGCCCGGCCTTCAGAGAGTCTGAGAGGACGCCGACGAGCGCGCGCGAGATGGCGTCGCCGAAGGTGTGGATGATGACGATGTTGAGCGCGACGGCCATCGCGCGGACGTGGACGGGCACGCTCTCCAAGAGGATGGCGTGGAACGGCGCGTTGCTGACGAAGAGGAGCATCACGGCGAGGAAGATGCCGGGCAGGAAGAGGGACGGCGAGTCGGCGACGAGCACGGCGATTGTCGGCACGATGCCGAGCAAAGTGCTGACGGCGCAGACGAGGAAGTAGGCGTTGTGCCTGTAAGCCTTCACGCGGTCGGCGAGCCAGCCGCCGCCGAACGTCCCCGCCGCCCCGGCTACGAGCGACACCAAGCCGAGCGTGATGGCCGCGCCCTCCGGGCTCATCCCCTTGTCACGCTCCATCAGAACGGTCGCCCACGTCGCCATCGCGCCGAGCGCGAAGGTCAGCGCCGTGTACCCGGCGGTCGAGATAAGCCAGTCGCGCGTCTTGAGGATGTTCCAGACGTTGCGGAGCGTCGTCTCCTTCTTCCCGGCGTCTGCCAACGCGCGCGCGGTCTCGGCGGGCGCTTCGACAATCTCTTCGAGCGCGGTGTCGTAGTGCGGCGCGGGCGCGTCGGTCGCGCCGCGCGCGGGCTCGCGCAGACGCCAGACGAGGACGGCGGTCAGAAGACCGGGGACGCCGACAATCATAAACGCCGCGCGCCAGCCGAAGTAGTAGGCGAGCACGCCGCCGATGACGAAGCCGAGCGCGAAGCCCATCGGGATGGCGGCCTGAAAGACGCCGAGCGCGGTCGCGCGGCGCTGCGGCGGGAAGTAGTCGGCGATGAGGCTCGGCGTGATGGTCGAGTAGGCCGACTCGCCCACGCCGACGAGGGCGCGGATGAGGCAGAGCGTCAGAGCGACGCCGGAGAGCGCGAGCGTCACGCCGACCACGGGGACATCAAGACGAAGGCCCGAAGGCATGAACGAGAGCCGGTCGGCGAAGCCCGTCAAGGCCGTTGCCACGCTCCAGACGACCGCCGCCGACGCCATGATTTTCGCGCGCGGGTAGCGGTCTCCGAGCCGCCCGAAGAGCGGCGCGAGCACCGTGAAGGAGAGCAGGAGCGACGCCTCCATGTAGCCCAGCTCGGCGTCGGACAAACCGATGCCGCCGTGTTCCCGGTCTTTCACCATGAGCGGCGCGACGGCGGGCAGAATCTGCCGGTCAATGTAGTTGAGGAAGTTGACCAGCGAAAGAATCAGGAGCGCATAGAAGGAATACTTCGGGACGGCGGGCGAGGCGTGCGTCTTGTCTTCCGTCTTGCTGACGGTCGGGGGCGTGTCTTTCGTGCTCATCTGTTCGGCTCTTCGGCGTTCAGAATCTCGATGACGGTCGGGGTGATGTCGGCGAGCGTGCGGACTCGCCGTCGGACGCGCTCGCGGCCCGGCCCCCACGCGAGTGTGGGGACGGCGTTGAGCGTGTGGTTGCGCGTCGAGAGGTCTTCGACGTTGCCGTGGTCGCTCGTGAGCATGACGGTCGTGCTTTCAAGCTCAACTTCGGCGAGTACGGCGCGGACGAAGCGGGCGAGTTCGCGGAGCGCAGTCGTTGCCAACTCGAAGTCCTGAGCGTGCCCGGCGCGGTCGGTGATGAAGTGCTCGTAGAGCGTGAAGCGGTGCTCGCCCGCGACTCGTGCGAGGACGGCGGCGGCCTCTTCCGGCGTGCGAAGCTCCACGTCCTCGCCGCGCTCGATTGCCATGCGGTTAGTAAAATCGTGATAGACGGCGCGGCCCGCGCGGAGGTCTTCGACGGTGCGGAAGGGAAGACCGGCGGCCTCGACGGCGACCGTGGTGGCCGAGACCCAACGCGGACGCTCGTCGAAGAAGCGGCGCGTGTAAGTGTTGGCGAAGACGTTGGGCTCTATCCGCGCGCGCGCGAGTTGGAGAAAGACGGAGCGCTCGCGGATGATGTCGCGCATCGCTGCGTTGGGAAAACCCTGCTTGTGGTAGCCGAGCGCGGCGGGCGCGTTGACGCCCGTCAGGATGGTCGTCTGCCCCGAAGCGCTCTGCGGTCGGCCCTCGACGCCGAGGCGCGCGTCGGTGCGCGCGAGCACGCCGCCGAAGGGAAGCTGCGGCTCTTCGTCTTCAAAGATCGAGAGCGGCGACGCCTCCGCGCCGAGACGGTCGAGCGGGTTGTGCGCCCCGCGCGTGCCGATGCCGAGGCCGTCCACGAAGATGAGAAGCACGGACATTGATTTGAATAAGTAGCAGACGGGGCGCGGGCGACGCAAGGGATTGAAGGAAGGCAAAAGGAAAAAGGTAAAAGGCAAAAGTGAAGAGCGCGAACCCCGGTGGCGTTTCGCCCGCCCTTCTACTTTTGCCCTTTACCTTTTTCCTTTTGCCTTCCAACCTGTCTGTTATATTCTGCGTGCAAGCATTGAATCCACAACGCCCCTTCTGCCGTCATTCGGCGAGAAATTTTTTCGGAGGCTCTCAAATGTTGATGAAGAAATTGCCGACGTGTGTCCTCACGTTGGCGCTGCTCCTCTCCGGCGTCGCGCAGCCGACAGCCGTGCATGGGCAACAGTCCGGCGCGAACGCCGCCGCCGCCGCGTCGCGTCCTTACTTCTACGAGCCCGCCGTCTCGCCCGACCGCGAGGAGATTGCCTTCGTGTCGGGCGGCGACATCTGGACTGTGCCGTCGGCGGGCGGCGAGGCTCGTCTGCTCGTCTCGCACCCGGCGACGGAGTTCAGGCCGCTCTACTCGCCGGACGGGCGGCGGCTCGCCTTCACTTCGGCGCGCACGGGCAACGGCGACGTGTACGTCCTGACGTTCGAGACGGGTGAGCTTAAGAGGCTGACCGCCGACGACGGCTTCGAGCAGCTCGACTCCTGGTCGAGGGACGGTCGCTGGCTCTACTTCTCTTCGTCGGCGCGAGACATCGCGGGCAGCTCAGACATCTACCGCGTGAGCCCGGAGGGCGGGACGCCGATGCAGGTCGCCGCCGACCGCTACATGAACGAGACGGCGGGCACGCCTTCGCCGGACGGCGCGAACCTCGCGCTCGTCGGGCGCGGCTACCCGCAGTGGTGGCGGCACGGGCGCGCGCACATTGACGAGTCGGAGCTGTGGCTCATGCGCGACCACTCGACCGCCTCTTACGAGCGTCTGACCGAGGGCGGCGCGAAGCAGTTGTGGCCGATGTGGTCGGCGGACGGGCGGACGCTCTTCTTTATGTCCGACCGGGGCGGGGCGGAGAACATCTGGTCGCTCGCGCTCGGCGGCGAGCCGAGGCAGTTGACGAAGTTCAGAGACGGTCGCGTGCTGTGGCCGAGTATCTCTCCGGATGGGCGGATGATAGTTTTCGAGCGCGGCTTCGGCGTCTGGAAGATGGACACGTCGAGCGGTCGCGCCGAGGAAGTGAAGATTGCGCGGCGCGGCGCAGCCGCCGGGCCTTCAATCGAGCGCGTGCGGCAGACGGAGCAGTTTCAGGAACTCGCGCTCTCGCCCGACGGTAAGAAGGTGGCCTTCGTCGCGCGCGGCGAAGTGTTCGCGGCCTCGGCGACGGACGGCGGCGACGCCTCGCGCGTGTCGGCGACGCCGGGGCCGGAGTCGCAGCCCGTGTGGGCTCCCGACAGCCGTCGTTTGGCTTACGTCTCGGAGCGCGACGGCGCGGCGCAAATCTTCCTCTACGACTTCGGGACGAACACGGAGACGCGTCTCACGGACGGCGCGGGCGGCGGCGACGCGACGCCTCGCTTCTCGCCCGACGGCAAGTGGCTCGCCTTCGAGCGCGGCGCGCGTGAGCTGCGCGTCTTGAACCTCGACACGAAGCAGGAGAAGGTCTTAGCGACGGGCGGTTTGGAGAGGCCGCCGCTCAACTCGGACAGGCCGTTCGTGTGGTCGCCCGACAGCCGCTGGATCGCGCACGCGCAGATCGGCGCGAAGCTCTTCCGCAACATCCTCGTCGTCCCCGTCGAGGGCGAAGGCAAGCCGCAGGCGGTGAGCTTCCTCGCCAACGTCAGCACGAACACGGTCTCGTGGAGCCCGGATGGCACGTTCCTCCTCTTCGACAGCGGGCAGCGCACGGAGTCCACACAGCTCGCGCGCGTTGACCTCATCCCGCGCACGCCGCGCTTCCGCGAAGACCAGTTCCGCGACCTCTTCCGCGAAGAGACGCCGCGCACCATCGCTCCCACGCTCCGGCGGCAGGAGAACATCACGCCGCCGAGCACGCCGACGCCGACGCCCGAACCCTCAGCGACTCCGACCCCCGCGCCGACGCCGGGAACGACCCCGGCAGCGTCTCCGAGCCCGACCCCTTCGGCCACGCCGGGCGCGAAGGACGAGCCGAAGAAGACGAAGTTGACGGAGGTCGTCTTCGAGGGCATCCGTCGCCGCCTGAGTCTCCTGCCCGTCGGAGTTGACGTCTTCTACCAGACCATCAGCCCCGACGGTAAGTACGTGCTGATGATTGCGGGCGCGGTCAACCAGACGAACCTTTATCTTTACCCGCTCGACGAGCTTTCGCGCGAGCCCGCCGTGACGCGGCAGCTCACTTCGACGCAAGGGTTCAAGAGCTACGCGCAGTTCTCGCCCGACAGCCGGGAGGTCTTCTACCTCGAACAGGGCCGCATCCAGATTGCGCCCGTTGACCAGAGACAGCCGCCGCGCCCGCTCGCCGTCGCCGCCGAGATGGACGTGGACTTCGCGCGCGAGAAGCTCGCCGTCTTCCAGCAGGGATGGGAGTACATGCGCGACTATTTTTACGACCCGAACTACCACGGGGCCGACTGGATGGGCTTGCGCGGCGAGTACCTGCCGCTCATCGCTGGCGCGCGCACGCCCGACGAGATGCGCCGTCTGATGCGCTTGATGGTCGGCGAGCTGAACGCCTCGCACCTCGGCGTCAACGCGCCGGGCGGCTCGGCGCAGACCACGACGGGGCGGCTCGGCCTCTCGTTCGACCGCGAGGAGTACGAGCGGACGGGCCGCCTCCGTGTGACCGAAGTCATCCCGCTCGGCCCGGCGGCCTTAGCGCGCGACGCCTCCGCGCCGGAGCGCACGCGCGAGGTCAAAGTCGGCGAGTACGTCTTGAGCGTGGACGACAGGACGCTCGACGCGCGGACGAATCTTGACGAGCTTCTGAACTATAAAATCAACCGCCGCGTGACGCTCACGGTCGCCTCGTCGCCGGACGGGGCGGGGAAGAAGGAGCTGGACGTGCGGCCCTCCAGTCTCGGCACGGAGAAGGGCTTGCGCTACCGCAAGTGGGTCGAGGAGCGGCGGGCTTACGTCGCGCGGCAGAGCGGCGGGCGGCTCGGCTACGTCCACATGTTCGATATGTCGTCGGCCTCACTCTCGCAGCTCTTCGTTGACCTCGACGCCGAGAACCAGTCGCGCGAGGGCGTCGTCGTGGACGTGCGCCAGAACAACGGCGGCTTCGTCAACGTCTACGCGGTTGACGCGCTCATGCGCCGGAGCTACCTGCGGATGACCCCGCGCGGACTCGTCACCGCGCCCGCGCGCACCTACCTCGGCCAACGTGCGCTTGAGCTGCCGACGGTGCTCGTCACCGACCAGTACACGCTCTCCGACTCCGAGGACTTCGCCGAAGGCTACCGCGCGTTGCGTCTCGGCAGGATCGTGGGCGAGCCGACCTCCGGCTGGATCATCTTCACCTCGAACGTCACGCTCCTCGACGGCACAATCTTCCGTCTCCCATACGTCAAGGTCGAGACCGCCGAGGGCGTCAACATGGAGCGCAACCCGCGCCCCGTGGACGTGCCCGTCCGCCGCGCCGTCGGCGAGAGTTACACCGCGCGCGACGCGCAGCTCGACGCGGCGGTCAACGAACTGCTCAGACAGAAAGGCGAGAAGGCCGGGCGGTAATGAAACTCGAAGTTATTACACCCGCCGACTTGCCGCTCTACGAGAGCCTCTACGGCGACCCCTCGATGATGGAGCACTTGGGCGGCGCGTGGCCGAAAGAGCGCATCCCGCGCAAGCTCAGGCAGAATTTAGAGGTGGTCGAGGACGGGACGGCGTGGGTCTTCAAAGTCATGCTTGACGAAGACTCGCATCAGGCGGCGGGCTCGGTCTGCATCTGGGAACACGTCTGGCGGGGCGAGCCCATCAGGGAAATCGGCTGGATGATTCTCCCCGCATTTCAGGGCCGTGGGCTGGCGAGCCGGGCCGTGCTCGCGATTCTTGAGAAGGCCCGGACAAAAAGGCGCTGGGATGTTGTCCACGCGTTCCCCGCGACCGCCAACGCGCCTTCCAACGCCGTCTGCCGGAAGACCGGATTCACTTTAATCGAAGAGTGCGAGCTTGAATGGGACGGGCACACCTTGCGCTGCAATCACTGGCTGCTCGACCTGCGCTCCACGCCCTGATGCTCCGGCCCGTGCTCGCCGGGCGCGGGGGCGTCGCTCTTGAGGCGCGGCTCTTCGCCTTCGGTGAGGAGTCCGCGCTCGCGGTAGTTGCGGAGCTTGTTGTGGAGCGTCTTGAGGCTGATTTGCAGAAGCTCGGCGGCGCGCGTCTTGTTGTTCTCGGTCTTCTTGAGGGTGCGCAGAATCATCTGGCGCTCGACCTCTTCGATGGGCGTGCCGATGGGGAGGGTGAGGGTGTCCTGCTCGCGGGCGCGCGCCCGCTGGTCGAGCGGGTAGGGCGCGAGGTGGTGGCGCTCGATGGCCTCGCCGGAGCAGATGATGACGGCGCGCTCGATGACGTTGCGCAGCTCGCGGACGTTGCCGGGCCAGTGGTGAGACTGCAAAGCCTCGATGGCTGCCGGGCTCAGGAAGCGTGCGGGCCGCGCGTGCCGTTCGGCGAGGATGGTCGTGAGGTGCTGCGCGAGGAGCGGGATGTCTTCCTTGCGGCGGCGGAGCGGCGGCAGGTCAACGGTGATGACGTTGAGGCGGTAGAGCAGGTCTTCGCGGAACACCCCGCGCCGCACGGACTCCAGAGGGTCGCGGTTGGTCGCGGCCAGCACGCGCACGTCAATCGAGACTTCGTGCGCCGCGCCGAGACGGCGAATCTTCCGGTCTTCCAGAACGCGCAGGAGCTTCGCCTGAAGCGAGAAGGGCATCTCGGCGATTTCGTCGAGTAAGAGCGTCCCGCCGTTCGCCAGCTCGAAGCACCCCAGGCGGCGCGAGGCCGCGCCCGTGAACGCGCCGCGCTCGTGACCGAACAGCTCCGACTCCATCAAAGTTTCGGGTATCGCCGAACAATTAATCGCCACGAAGGGCGCGTTCTTGCGCGGGCTGAGGTTGTGGACGCTGCGCGCGACCAGCTCCTTGCCCGTCCCCGATTCGCCGGTGATGAGGACGGAGGCGGTCGAGGGCGCGACCTGTTCGATGAGGGCGTAAATCTGCCGCATCGGGTCGCTCGTCCCGACCAGCTCGCCGAAGGCCCCGCGGTCTCGGAGCTGGCGGCGCAGGGCGTCGTTCTCGCGCCGCGCCTCGCTGTACTCGACGGCGCGCTCGACGACCAGGCGGAGCTTGGCGAAGTCAATCGGCTTCTCGAAGTAGTGGAACGCGCCCTCTTCCTGAATGGCGCGCACCGCCATCTCGATGGTTCCCGCGCCGGTGAGGAGGATGACGGCGACGCCCGTGTGCAGCTCGCGCGCCTCGCGCAAAAGGCCGAAGCCGTCGAGTTCGGGCATGTAAACGTCGGTGATGATGACCGAGGGGCGGAACTCTTCGAGGGCGGCAAGCCCGGCCATCCCGTCCGACGCGACGGACGTTTCGTAGCCCCAGCCTTGCAGCAACTCGCTCAGGCTTTCGACTATGGCGGGCTCGTCGTCAACGATGAGGACGCGTCGTTTCGACATAAGTCAAAGTGTAGCACAGTTGGGAAAAGGCGAAAGAGAGGCAGGAGGAAAGTCAGAAGTCAGAACGCTGAACGATGAACTGTCGGAAGTTTTCAGTAGACAGTTTTCAGTTTTCAGTTAAGACCAGAACTGAAAACTCAAAACTTAAAACTGATAACTGTCTTTCAGTTCATCGTTCAGCGTTCTGACTTCTGACTTTCCTCCTGCTTCTCGAAGTAGTCGGCGACGGCGCGGGCGAGCGCGCGGGTGGTGGATTCGGCGGGCCGGATGTCCACGGCAAGGCCGTAGTCGGCGGCGGTGCGCGCGGTGACTTCGCCGATGCAGGCGACGCGGACGCCCTTGAGGAGCGGCGAGAGGTCGCGCGTGTCGAAGAGCTGCGCGAAGTTGCGGACGGTGGAAGAGCTGGTGAAGGTCACGCAGTCCACGCCGCCGCCGACGAGCAGCGCCTCGACACGCGCGCGGTCGGTCGTCTCAGGCCGGACGGTTCGGTAGGCCGCCACGTCATCAACACGCGCCCCCGCCTCTTCGAGAGCGCGCGGTAAAAAATCCCTCGCCGCCGCCGCGCGCGGCAGAAGGAAGTTGAGGTTCCGTAAGTTCTCACGCCCGCCCGCGTAGGCTTCGAGCGCGTCGAAGACGCCCTCGGCCTGAAACTTTTCGGGAACCACGTCCACGTGGACGAAGGCTTCGGCCAGACGCTCGGACGTGGCGGAGCCGACGGCGCAGACGCGCACCTCGTCAAGCTCGCTCACGTCCTTGCCCGCGGCTTCGAGACGGTTGAGGAAGTGCTCGACGCCGTTCACGCTCGTAAAGACAATCCAGTCGTAGCCGTAAAGATTTTCCAACGGCCTCGTCGAGCGCGGCGTAAGACTCCGGCGGGACGATCTCAATCGTCGGGCACGAGACGACGCGCGCGCCGAAGCGTTCCAGCTCCGAGGCGAACTCCGACGCCTGCTCCCGCGCGCGCGTCAACATCACCGTGCGACCGTCGAGGGGCAGCGCCTTCAACGTCGAAGCTTCCGCAGTCATCTCGGTCTCTTGTTCCGCCATTACGTTGGTCTACTAACCTTCGACGGGCGTCTCGGCGAGCAGCGAAGCCGCGCCGCGTTCGAGGAGCCGCGCGGCGAGTGCTTCGCCGAGCGTGTCGCCTTCGGCGTCGGCTTCGATGGAGTCGCGGATGACCCGCGAGCCGTTGAGCGCGGCGACCAGACCTTCGAGCCGCAACACCCCGCCGTCGAGCACCGTGCCGTGCGCGGCGATGGGAACCTGACAGCCGCCGCCGAGCCGGCGCAGCAGGGCTCGCTCGGCGACGCACGCGACTCGCGTCGGCCAGTGGTCGAGGCGCGAGACGAGACGCGTTGCCTCGCCCCCGTCGGCGCGCGTCTCAATGCCGAGCGCGCCCTGACCGACGGCGGGCAGCATCTCTTCGAAGCTGATGGGCGCGCTGATGCGGTGCGCCAAATCGAGCCGCCGCAGGCCCGCCGAGGCGAGAATCAGAGCGTCGTACCACCCCGCGTCCAACTTGCGCAGGCGCGTGTCCACGTTCCCGCGCACGTCCTTCAGAACCACGTCCGGGCGCAGATGCTTCAACTGCGCGATGCGCCGCAGACTCGACGTGCCGATTATCGCGCCCGCGCGTAAATCCTTGAGCGAGGCGACGCCTTCGCCCTCGCCTTCGCGCAGCACAAGGGCGTCGCGCGGGTCTTCGCGCTCCGTGATGGCCGAGATGTTGAGACCTTCGGGGAGGATGGTGGGCAAGTCCTTCAAGGAGTGGACGGCGATGTCAATGCGCCGGTCGAGGAGCGCCTGCTCCAACTCCTTCGTGAAAGCGCCCTGCCCGCCGATGACCGAGAGCGGCACGTCGGTCTTCACGTCGCCCGTCGTCTTGATGACTTCGACGCGAACTTCAACTTCCGGGTCGAGCGCTTCGAGACGCTCCCTGACCCAGTTCGCCTGCCACAACGCGAGCTTCGACCCGCGCGAACCGATGATGAATTCCATAAAGCAGATGTCAGATGGCAGACGCCGGATGTTAGAAACGACAGTTCTTCACTGACATCTAACATCCGGCGTCTGCTATCCGTCTTTTTCATTCTTCCAACTTGAAGATGTCGCGCCACGCCTGAAGGTCGTCGTCCTCGCCGGTGTCGTAGGAGCGGCGCATGCGGTGGATGACGGGGTGCGCGATCTTGTTGACGGCGGAGAGCAGGAGCGCCCCGACGGCGCGCTCCTGTTCGGGTGTCAGGTCGCCGAGCCGAGGGCGGTGGCGGCGGAACTCGTCCTCGGCGATGCGTCGCAGCTTGTCTCTGAGCGCGCCGACCGCCGGGCCGATGTCGAGGTTGCGCAGCGCCTGCTGGAACTGCATCACCTCGGACTCGACGATCAGCTCGGCGCGCTCGGCCTCGCGCTCGCGCTCGCGGATGTTCGAGGCGACGACGGCTTCGAGGTCGTCCACGTCGAAGACGAAGAGGTTGGCGAGGCGGCCCACGTCTGGGTCAACGTTGCGCGGGACGCTGATGTCTATGAAGAAGGCCGGGCGGTTGCGGCGCGCTTCGCGCGCGGCCTGCGCCATCTCCGGCGTGATGACGTACTCGCCCGCGCCCGTCGAGCAGATGACGATGTTGGCCTCGGCGAGCCCCGCCGCGAGCGCGCCGAACTCGACGGCCTCGCCGTCGAACTGCGCCGCCAGTTGAACCGCCGCCTCGTGCGTCCGGTTGGCGACGAGGATACGCGAAGCCCCCGCCGCCGAGAGGTGCTGCGCGGCCAGTTCCGCCATCTCGCCCGCGCCGACTAAGAGGACGGTCGAGCCCTTGAGCGAGCCGAAAATCTTTCGGCCCAACTCGACCGCCGTGTAGCTGATGGAGACCGCCGAGGCGGCGATGCCTGTCTCGGTGCGGACGCGCTTGGCGACGCGCAGCGCGTGGTGGACGAGGCGGTGGAGGACTCGGCCCGCCGTGCCCGCCTCGACCGCGAGCGAGTAGGCGCGGCGCACTTGGCCCAGCACCTGCGGCTCGCCGACGACCATCGAGTCGAGCGAGGAGGCGACGCGGAAGACGTGGCGGACGGCGGACTCTTCGGCGTGCGTGTAGAGGTGCGCGGCGAAAGTGTCGGCTGGTATCGAGCGCGACTCGCCGAGGAAGCGGCTGAGGCGCGAGACGGCCTCCGCGCCGCGCGCGTCGGTCGCGGAGGCGAGAATCTCCACGCGGTTGCAGGTCGAGACGATAAGCCCCTCGGACACGACCTCGCCGTCCACGAGCGCGCGCAGGGCGTCGGCGCACGACTCGTCCGTGAACGCCAGACGCTCGCGCACCTCCACCGGCGCGGTCTTGTGATTCAGTCCGACGAGAACTATGGACATAAAAGCGAGCAGTCAGAAGTCAGAAGTCAGAACATGAACCCTGCATTAATGTCTACGAATCAAATTCGAGCACGGTTTGCGGCACGGCCCGCCGCACCCGACGACGGACGAGGGGCGGCGCTTTCAACTTCACCCTCCGTTGCGCTCGCCCCGCACGATGTCAATCAACGCGTCCAGCCGCCGGTCGGTGTGGGCCTGCGCCTCCGCGAGGCGCGTTAAAGCTGTGCTCACCGACGCGTTGAACTCTCTTTGGGACTCGTTTATCTGCACCTGTGCCTCTAAAGTGCGAGTCATCACACGCATGAAGTCTGCTTGAGTATCCGCGAACTCGCCGAGCTGCCTGTTCGTTTCGCCGAGCTGCCTGTTCGTTTCGGTAAGTTGTTGGTTGGTCTGCTCAAGTCGCGCGTCGAAATTCGCTTGATTCTTGAGTAGAAACTCAATGGCCCGCTCCATCTCTTCGTTCGTCATTTTTCTTTCTCCTCATTCCCGAAAATTCTCTCAGAGACAGGCGGAGGTCAGGGGGTGATTTCAGCCGAACACGTGATAGCCGCCGAGGACGACGGCCCCGGCGAAGGTGCAGACGACGAGACAGAAGCCGGCGACGCCGAGCCACGCGGCCTTGCGCCCGCGCCACTGGACGCGGTAGTGCAAAAGCGTCAGGTAGAGCACCCACGTCAGGAGCGCGAAGAACTCGACGGGGTCGTTGTGCCAGATGCGACCGCTGCGCGCCTGCGACCAGATGACGCCCGTCACGATGCCGAGCGTGAGGAGCGTGAAGCCGACGCTCGCGGCGGTCGAGGCGATGTCGTCCACGGTCGTCAAGGACGGCAGGCGGTGGAAGAAGGCCCCGAACTTCTTCAGCCTCAGCTCGCGCTCCTGCCAGAGATACATCACGCTCGCCGCGAAGGCGACGAAGAAGGACGAGTAGGCGAACAAGAGCAGCGTCGTGTGGACGGGGAAGAGCCACGCCGCCCCTCCGTCCGTCACGCGGCTCGCGTCCAGACTCTCGCTCCCGCGCACGACCTGCGCGGCGAAGACCAGAAGCGAGATGACCGGGAGGAGGAACGCGCCGAGCGCCTGCACCGCGTAGCGCGAGGCGACCAGAGCGTAGACGACGACGAGCGTCCACGCCAGAAAAGAGATCGTCTCCTGAAGGTGGAAGAGCGGGTAGTGGCCGTCGCGCACCCAGTCAATGATGATCGCCAGCGTGTGCGCGACGAAGCCGCCGACCAGCGAGTAGAAGGTGATGCGCTCGGCGGCCCGCCGCTTGTTGACGAAGGCCAGGACGGCGTGGATGGCGGCGACGACGTAACCCGCCAGAGCTGCGTAGAGAAAGGGTTTCATCTTCAGAAAACGACGGCGTGGACTGCTCAGTCGCCATTGTAGTTGATGGAGAAAACGGCGGCAAGCATCTCCCCCTGAAGTCGTTTTGAAAGCCGGGCTCGGTCGTGAGAAACTAGCCCTCCGGAAACATTCGTCGCACTTCTAAAGAGGAGAGCCCTTCATGCCCGACCGACAGGACGCCTGGGAGTTGCTGTGCGAGTACACGAAGGGGAAGAGCCTGCGGCAGCACGCGCTCGCGGTCGAGGCGGCGATGCGCGCCTGCGCGCCGCACTACGGCGGCCCCGATGAGGACGTGGATGAGTGGGGCATCACGGGGATGCTCCACGACTTCGACTACGAGATGTTCCCGACGATGGAGGAGCACCCGTACAAGGGCGCGAACATACTCTGCGGGCGCGGCTACTCCGACCGCATCATCCGGGCCATCATGGGCCACGCGACCTATACGGGAGTGCCGCGCGACACGCGGCTGGCGCAGGCGCTCTTCGCGACCGACGAACTGTGCGGCTTCCTCGTCGCCTGCGCGCTCGTCCGCCCGTCGAAGAGCTTGGACGACCTCGAAGTCTCGTCCGTCAAAAAGAAGTTGAAGGACAAAGCCTTCGCGCGCTCCGTCAACCGCGACGACATCCGTCAGGGCGTCGCCGAGTTGGGCGTCGAGGCGGACGAGCACTTCCGCTTCGTCATCGAGGCGCTCAAGCCCGTGCAGGACAGGATAGGGCTGAAGGGGAGCAATAGTTCTGAGGACTAAGACTGAAAACTGTGTCGGACTCAGAAACTCAGTCCTCAGTCCTCAGTCCTTGCTTTTCTGTTATTCTGGGTCGGATTAAACGAGAGTCGCGACGGTTCGGGGCAGCGGCAGAGCGTCCGGGTCGAGCGGCGCGCTGCCGAAGAAGAACGATGCCGCGACGAGGGCGGCGAGCGTCAGCATGAGTGAGAGCATCGCCGTCGCCGCCGCCTGAAGCGCGCGCCTGCGGGACGTGCGGCGGTAGACGAAGATGCTGGCGTAGGTGGTCGCCGCGAGCGGGAGCAGGAGGGTCGAGGCGGCGGCCCAGCCGTTGAAGACTCCGCGCCCGAACCCGTAGCGCAACGCGGCGAGGCTCGCGCCCGCGCCCACGAGGGCGGCGAGCACGGAGGCGATGATGAGCAGTTTCCAGCGCACTTCGGCGGCTTAAAGATTCTCCGTTAGATGGCTTGATGAAAACCGGCGAGGGGTCAAACGCGGCCAAGCATACCACACGCGTCGCGGCGCGCAGCAGCACCCGCATCCGCCCCGGCTGAAGGCCCAAACATTTGGACGAACGAACAAGATAATGGTCACCAGAGACGCGCTACTTTTCCTGTCGCGGCACGAGGGGTTGAAGGACTTCGCGACCCGTTTCAAACCTTTCAAGCGGATGACGACGCGCTTCGTCGCGGGCGAGACTCTGGAGGAGACCGTCGAGGCCATCCGCGAGCTTAACGCGCACGGCTGCACGGCCTCCTTCGACCACCTCAACGAGGGTGTCACGAAGGAGTCCGCGACGCTCGAAGAGGTGCGCGAGTACCTTCGCATCCTCGCCGCCATAGACTCTTCGGGCATCGAATCGAACGTCTCCATCAAGCTCACGCAGTTCGGGCTCGACATTGACCCGGAGCTGACCTACCGCAACGCGCGCGCGGTCGTCGAGGAGGCAGACCGGCGCGGCAACTTCGTCCGCGTGGACATGGAGGACTCGAAGGTGACGCAAATCACCCTCGACATCTTCCGCCGCCTGCGCGGCGAGTTCGGCGCGACACCGTCGGCATCGTCGTCCAGTCGTACTTGCGGCGCACGTACAGCGACGTGCAAGACCTCTTGAAGATTCCGGCGCGCATCCGCCTCTGCAAGGGCGCATACAACGAGCCGCCGGAGGTCGCCTTCCCCGACAAGAAAGACACGGACGCGAACTACGTCCGGTGCATGCAAGTGCTTCTTTCGAGCGGGACGTATCACGGCATCGCGACGCACGACGAAAAGATGATTGAGGCGACCGTCGCCTTCGCCCAGAAGGAGGGCATCGGCAAGGACGCCTTCGAGTTCCAGATGCTCTACGGCGTGCGGCGCGACCTCCAACTGAAGCTCGCGCGCGAGGGCTACCGGATGCGCGTCTACGTGCCCTACGGCAAACACTGGTATCCGTACTTCATGCGGCGTCTGGCCGAGCGACCGGCCAACGTCTGGTTCGTCTTGAAGAACATGCTCAAGGGTTGAGGAGGATGAGGTCATGTTCTGTCCGGGTTGCGGTGCGGGCGAGCAGCAGGCGAAGGCTTTCTGTAAGCGTTGCGGCGTGTGGATACCGGAGGTCAAAGGCCCCGGCGAAAGAGGGCACGGCGCGGACTCGCCGCAGCAGCACTTGAAGGTGATGAACATCTTCACCGTCTTGAGCGGCGTCTTCGCGCTTGCTGCCGCGATAGCTATCTACACGACGCACGTCGGGAACCCGAACGCGATCTGGTCAGCATACCTCGCGGCCAGTTTCCTGATCTCCATCGCCGCGTGGCAGCTCACGAACTTCATCATCGGCATGAGGCTGGCGCGGCGGCTGCGGCTCGCGCGCGAAGGCAAGTTGAAAGAGCAGGGCGTGCTCGACTCGAAGGCCGACGCCGCGCGCGCTCTGCCGGAAGCTGACACCGCGCCCTTCGCCGAAGTGCGGAGCGTGACGGAGCGGACGACCGAGCCTGCTCGAACCTGCTGCGGCCCCGCGCCGGGAGCGTGACACACAGAGATGAATCAACAACTGGCATGGATTCTGTGGACGATCTTCGGCGTGCTGCTCATCATCGCCGAAATCTTCACGCCCGGCTTCGTCCTGCTCTGGTTCGGCGTCGGCGCGCTCGCCGCCGCGCTCGCCGGCATCCTCGGCGTCAGCCTCCCGCTCCAGTTCCTCGTCTTCATGGTCGTCTCGGTCGTGCTGACGGCGCTCTCGCGCACGATCTTCGTCAACTACTTCACGAAGGAGGGCGAGCCTTCGGGCCGCAAGTTCGGGGCGGACTCGATGCCGGGGCAGGTCGGGACGGTCGTCACTTCGAGCGGCGGGGCGATGCAGGAGGGCGCGGTGAAGGTCTTCGGCTCGGTCTGGACGGCCTACCCGGCGGAGGGCGAAGAGCCGCTCGAAGCGGGCGAGCGCGTCGTCGTCGAGAGGCTGCAAGGCGCTTCGATCTACGTCCGCCGCGTCAGCTCTCTGCCCGACTGGCGGGCGCGCGAGCTGCCGACGGAGAGCGGCGAGGGCGAGTCGTGAAGTCTTCGGCGCGGATGATGACTATAGGGGCCGCGCTTGTCCCTGCCCGCCGTTACTCCTCGCTCAATCTTGAATTCGCAGCCGCGGATAATAATCCAGAATCGTAGACTCCGCGCAGGCCACCCTCACTTCGTTCGCGCCGCGATAATTTTGCAATTTTTTACATCCGGTCTGCGGGCGCGTCGTTATAATGACGGCCTGTTCGGAGACACACAACCGCCGGGCCGCGAGCCCTTCCGGCCCGCGCCTTAATTTCGACAGGCATCGCCCGCCGCCAACATTCACGCGAAGGAGATTTCCGAAGATGAAGAGATCGAGCGTCAAGGCCGCAGTCCTTTTGTTGGTTCTGCTCTCATGCTTATCCACCGTCGCGTCGGCGCAGTGGCCGCAGTGGCGCGGGCCGAACCGCGACGGCATCTCGAAGGAGACGGGGCTCCTCAAGCAGTGGCCCAAAGAGGGGCCGCCGCTCGTCAGGAAGCTCACGGGCGCGGGGCGCGGCTACTCTTCGGTCGCCATCTCGGACGGGGTGATGTACACGTTGGGCCTGCGCGGCGAGCGCGAGTTCGTCATCGCCCTCGACCTTGCGAGCGGCAAGGAGGCTTGGGCGACGGCGCACGGCACGGCCTTCAAGAACGACCGGGGCGACGGCCCGCGCGGCACGCCGACGGTCGAGGGCGGGCGGGTCTACTCGCTCGGCGGCGGCGGCGACCTCTCGGCGATTGACGCGAAGACGGGGAAGCTCGTCTGGTCAATGAACGTCCTGCAAAAGTTCGGCGGGTCGAACATCACGTGGGGCATCAGCGAGTCGCCGCTCGTCATGGGCGAGAAGCTCTTGGTGAACGCGGGCGGCCCCGGCGCGTCGGTCGTCGCGCTCAACAAGAAGGACGGCTCGCTCATCTGGAAGAGCCAGAGCGACCGCTCCGGTTACTCGTCGGCGATGCCGGTGGAAGTCGGCGGCAAGACGCAGGTCGTCTTCTTCACGCACACGCGCGTCGTCGGGCTCGACCTCTCGGACGGGAAACTTTTGTGGGAGTACCCGCGCGCGGCGAACGACGTGGCCAACGCGGCGACGCCCGTCGTGCGCGGCAACCGCGTGTGGGTCTCTTCGGATTACGGGAACGGCGGCGGGCTCGTCGAGCTGAAGCCGGGGGCGGGCGGCGCGGTCGCGGCGCGCGAGGTCTACTTCACGAAGGACATGCGCAACCACCACAGCAGCTCCGTCCTCATCGGCGACCACCTCTACGGCTTTTCGGGCGGCATCCTGACGGCCATGAACTTCGACACGGGCGAGATCGCGTGGCGCGACCGGAGCGTCGGCAAGGGCTCGGTCGTCTTCGCCGACGGGCACCTCTACTGCCTGAGCGAGAACGGCGTCGTCGGGCTCGTCGAGGCGACGCCGGAAGGCTACCGCGAGAAGGGGCGCTTCAGCATCCCGCAGGACTCCTTGCCGACGTGGACGCACCCCGTAGTCGCGGGCGGGCACCTCTACCTGCGCGACCAGGACACGATTTACGACTTCGACGTGAGACAGAAGAGATAGGCCGAAGGCAAAGCGGCGAGTCTCAAGCTGGAGGGGGAACGCAACGCGCGCGTCCCCCTCATTTTTTGTCGAGGAGGTTCGTCGTCCCTTCGGTGACGCTCGGCGGGCGGACGACCTCGGCGGTGTTGATGGGATGGCGCACGCCGACGCTCGTGACGGGGACGCTGTAGGCCGGGGGAAGGGCTTGCGGTTGCTGCTCCTGCGCGGGCGCGCCCCGCCGGAAGATGCCGCGCTTGCCCTTCCGCGCGAGGGCCGAGATGGCCGAGTCTTCCTTGCCGAAGAAGTAGCGCCAGAGCGGGCGGACGTTGAGGAGGAAGGTCAGCACGACCCACCAGCATATCAGGATGATGACGGGCGCTTCGTTGTCGGGCGGCGCGTCGAGGGTCCCGACCACCACTAAGAGCGCGACGAAGAACATGAGGAAAGCGCCCACGGTCTTGTCCCTCTGCTTCCTCGAAGGCGGGAGCACGGGCGCGGGCGCGGCGGCGGGTGGCGCGAGCGGGCTTGTTACTTGCGACTCGTCGGCGGCGAGGGCCGCCTTCACGATGCCGAGCTGGAAACCGCATCGCGAACAGAAACGCACCTCGTCGGATGCCTGCTGCTGGCTGCACTTCGGACAGAACATCTATTAAGACCTCACAAGGGAAGGGGATCGAGCGTCCGGGACACTCGCGTTTGATAACGAAGGGGGCGGGTTTAAAGTTCGGCGGGGAGTTTTAGCGGAGGTTTTCGGTCGTGTCGTCGTCGCGGTTGAAAGAGTCTTCGGCGTCGGGGGTGGTCAGCTCGATGGTGACGCGGCTTTCGGAGTCGGGCGAGGGAAGCTCTTCGCCTGTGAGCCGCGCGAGGACGACGGTGATGTTGTCTTCGCCGCCGCGTGCGTTGGCTTCGGCGACGAGTTCGGCGCAGGCGCGCGCGAGGTCGCCGTCCGAGTCGGCGATGATGTTGAGCATGTCCTCGGAGCGGAGTTTCCCCGACAGTCCGTCGCTACAGAGCAGCACGAGGTCTTCGCGGAAGAGGCGGACGTGGCCGGAGACGGGCGAGAGTTCGGGCTGCGCGCCGAGAGCCTGAAGGATGACGTTGCGGAACATGTGCGTCTCGGCCTCCTGCTCGCTGATCTGGCCCACGTCCACGAGCTGTTGGACGAGCGACTGATCCTTGGTGGCGAGGTGGATGTGCTGGCCGCGGATGACGTAGCCGCGGCTGTCGCCGACCTGCACGAAGGCGAGCCCGTCGCCGTTGACCGCCGCGCCCGTCAAGGTCGCGCCCATGCCGTTGCAGCGCGGGTCGTCCTGACTCTTGCGGTGGATGGCGAAGTTGGCATAGTCGGTCGCGTTGCGCAGGGACTCGGCGAGCGAGGCGTCGGCCCCGTCTTCGTCGCCCTCAGCCGCGCCTTCGCCTTCTCTCTCCTCGACGCCGGTCAGCATGTCGCGCACGGTCTCGACGGCCATCCGGCTCGCCACGTCGCCCGCGAGCGCGCCGCCCATCCCGTCCGAGACGACCATCACGAAGCCTTTGGGGCCGACCTCGATGCGGCACATCTCGGCGGGCGGCTCCTCGCCGTCCGAACCCGTCCAGGACTTCGACGTGGAGAGGTCGAGCAGAAGGAAGTTGTCCTCGTTGCCCGAACGGATGCGTCCGACGTGCGTTTTGGCGTAAACCTCTAGAATCATAAGAAGGAGGTGAATAGTAAATGGTAAATGGCAAATGGTAAAGAGCGTATGCCGCTCGTCACGCCTTGCGGTTCACCATTGACCATTTACTATTTACGGAATTTTGTCGAGCGCCTGGTCGAGGTCGGCGATGATGTCTTCCACGTCTTCGACGCCGACCGAGATGCGCACCAGCCCGTCCGTGATGCCGAGCCGCGCGCGCGTTTCGGGCAGCACCGAGGCGTGCGTCATCGTCGCCGGGTGCGAAATCAGTGTCTCGACGCCGCCCAAACTCTCGGCCAGCGTGCAAAGGCGGACGGATTCTAGCACAGTGCGGGCGTTTTCCAGCGAGCCCGTCTCGAACGAGACCATCCCGCCGAAACCCTTCTGCTGCCGCTTCGCCAAATCGTGCTGGCGGTGCGAGACCGAGCCGGGGTAATAAACTATTTTCACCTTCGGGTGCTCTTCGAGGAAGGCCGCGACCCTCCGGCCCGAAGCGTCGTGCTGCTCCATGCGAAGCGCCAAAGTCTTCGTGCCGCGCAGGACGAGCCACGCGTCGAACGGCGAGATGATGGCCCCGACGCTGTTCTGGATGAACTGAATCCACTCGGCGTCCTTCTCGTCGTTCAAGACGACGATGCCGCCCACACCGTCCGAATGGCCGTTCAGGTATTTCGTCGTCGAGTGGACGACGATGTCCACGCCGAACTCCATCGGTCTTTGAAGATAAGGCGACAGGAACGTGTTGTCGCAGACGACGCGCGCCCCGGCGCGGTGCGCCACGTCCGAGACGGCCTGCAAGTCCGTGACCATCATCACGGGGTTCGTCGGCGTCTCGACGAAGACCATCCGCGTGTTCTCTTTAATCGCGGCCTCGACGTTCGCCGCGTCGGTCGTGTCCACAAACGTGAACTCGACGCCGTACTGCGAGAGCACGCGGCTGAAGAGGCGGAACGTGCCGCCGTAGGTGTTGTCGGAGACGATGACGTGCTCGCCGCCTTTGACGAGCCGGAGCGTGGCGTCAATCGCCGCCATCCCCGACGCGAAGGCGTAGCCGTACTTCGCGCCTTCGAGCGCCGCGATGTTCTTCTCCATCGCCGCGCGCGTCGGGTTCTGCGTCCGCGCGTACTCGAAACCCTTGTGGCGGCCCAAGCCCTCCTGCTGGTACGTCGAGGTCTGGTAAATCGGGACGGTCACCGCACCCGTCGTCGGGTCGGGCTCGTTCCCCGCGTGAATGGCTGTTGTTGAGAAACCCATAAGCACCAGTTTTCAGTTTTCAGTTTTTAGTTTTCAGTTAAAGCAGTTCGAGGTTCATCACCCGTTTGCTGAAAACTGAAAACTGGATACTGAAAACTAATCGAAGATTCCCTGACTCATGTAACGCTCGGCCCCGTCGGGGAAGAGCGTGACGACGCGTTTGGCTTCGCCGAGGCGGGCGGCGACTTGTAGTGCGGCGGCGGCAGCCGCGCCTGAAGAGCCGCCGACGAGCACGCCCTCGGTGGCGGCGAGACGGCGGACGGTGGCGAAAGCCTCCTGGTCTGAAATGGCGATGACTTCGTCGGCCATCGAGCGGTCGAGGTTCGGCGGAATGAACTCCCTCTGGCCGATGCCTTCGAGGCGGTAGAAGCCCGGCGCGCCGCCGCCGAGAATCGAGCCCGTCGGCTCGACCAGAAAGCAGAGCAACTCCGGGTTGAGCTTCTTAATCGCGCGCGCGATGCCGGTGAAAGAGCCTGCGGAGCCGACGCCGAGGACGACGGCATCCACGCGCGACTCCATCTGTTCGATGATTTCGCAGGCGGTCGTCTCTTCGTGGTAAGTCGGGTTGGCCGGGTTCTCGAACTGCTGCGGGACGAAGCTGCCGGGCGTCTCCGCCGCGAGTTCCTGCGCGCGGTCAACCGCGCCCTGCATCCCTTCCTCCGCCGGGACGTACTCGACGCGACCGCCGAGCGCCTCCATGATCTTCATCTTCTCGCGCGAGTAGCCTTCGGGGACGCAGAGGACGACGCGGTAGCCGCGCGCCGCGCCGACGAGCGCGAGCCCTATCCCTGTGTTCCCGGCGGTCGGCTCGATGATGGTCGAGCCCGGTTGGAGGACGCCGCGCCGCTCGGCGTCGAGAATCATGCCGAGCGCCGCGCGGTCTTTGACCGAGCCGCCGGGGTTCATGTATTCGAGCTTGGCGTAGACTCCGGCGTGCGGCGCGGGCGCGAAACGCGCCAGATGCAGGAGCGGCGTGCGCCCGACCAGCTCAAGGATGCTTTCGGCGGCGGCGAGCGGCATCGAACCTCTGTCCCGGCAAGTTGAAGGCGTCGGCGAACTCATGGAATTAGAATTAACGAGATGGCCGCATGGTAGCCCACGACCGTAAACCGTGACAAGTGACAGGTGACAAGAGAGAAAGCCGTGAACCGTAAACCGTAAACCGTGATTGGAGAAAAACAGTTCTTTCTCGTCACCTGTCACCTGTCACGGGTGACGGCTTTTTCCTGTCACCCGTCATGGTTTACCTGTCACGGCTTTTCTGTTATGTTGTAGCCCCGTGAACCACACGGACTCACCGCCCACGTCCCCGACAATCGTTGCCGTCATCCCCGCGCGTTACGCTTCGAGCCGTTTGCCCGGTAAACCCCTTCTGGAAATCGGCGGGCGTCCGATGGTCTTGCACGTCGTCGAGCGCGCCCTCGCGGCCCGCGGGGTCTCGCGCGCCGTCGTCGCCACCGACGACGAGAGGATTCTCCGCGCCGTTACGGACGCCGGCCACGAAGCCTTGATGACGAGCCCCGAACACGCTTCGGGCAGCGACCGTCTGGCCGAAGCCGCTGCGCAAATCGAAGCCGAAATCATCGTCAACGTGCAGGGCGACGAGCCTTTGATTGCGCCGCAGACGATTGAGCTGGCAATCGAAGCTCTGCTCTCCGATTCGAACGCCTCAGTGGCGACGACGTGCGAGAGCATCGAAGCGGCGGCGGATGTTTTGAGTCCCGACGTGGTTAAAGTCGTCTCGGACGAGCGAGGCCGTGCGCTCTACTTTTCGCGCTCGCCCGTGCCTTATCCGCGCGAGGCCGTGCGCCGCCACGGCTCGCTCGAAGCGGCGCTCGCCGCAGAGCCCGCGTTGCTCGCGCTCTTTCGCAAGCACACCGGGCTTTATGTGTACCGTCGCGCCTTTTTGTTAGAATACGCGGGCTGGCCCCAGACCGAACTCGAACGCGCCGAAGCGCTCGAACAACTGCGCGTGCTGGAACGCGGCCACCGGATTGTGGTCGTCGAGACGGCGGCGCAGTCAATCGGCGTAGACACCGCCGAAGACCTCGAACGCGTCCGCGCGACCTTAGAAGGGGAAACGCAGAAGTCAGAACGATGAACGATGAACTAAAAACAACTGCCTTCGCTTTTTGTCTTTAATAGTTCATCGTTCATCGTTCTGACTTCTGACTTCTAAAATTATGGGCGACTGGATCGGACTCGGATTAATCTTGCTGGTGGTCGTCGGCGCAATCGTCGGCCTCTCGCAGCTCGGCAAGACACGGAAGCCGATTAGCGCCGAGGAGTTCGAGCGGCGCGTGCAGGAGGGGCCGGGCGGATTGAGCGCGAGCGTCATCGGGTTGCAGAGGATTCTTGAGCCGGGCACGGAGAAGTCGGTCGCCGTGCAGCAGGACTTGCGCGCCGGGTTCTACAACGAGAACGAGCACGCGGACGGCGACGATAACGGCGACGATGAAGAAGACGCTGGCGGAGACGTTAACGGTCAACCGAGAACTTGATTGAAGCGGACTTTGGAGGGGACGATGCCTAAATACATTTTCGTGACGGGCGGTGTGGTTTCGAGTCTCGGCAAGGGGCTGGCGGCCTCGTCCATCGGCTGCCTTTTGGAGTCGAGGGGGTTGAGCGTCTCGCTCATCAAGCTCGACCCTTACATCAACGTAGACCCCGGAACGATGTCGCCGTTCCAGCACGGCGAGGTCTTCGTCACCGACGACGGCGCGGAGACCGACCTCGACCTCGGCCACTACGAACGCTTCACGCACGCGCGGCTCGCGCAAGGCAACAACTGGACGACGGGTCGGATTTATCTCTCCGTCATCGAGAAGGAGCGGCGCGGCGACTACCTCGGCAAGACGATTCAGGTCATCCCGCACGTCACGGACGAAATCAAGCGGGCCGTGCGCGCCGTGGCCGAGAAGGACGAGACCGATGTCGTCATCGTCGAAATCGGCGGCACGGTCGGCGACATCGAATCCTTGCCGTTCCTCGAAGCCATCCGCCAGATGGGGAACGAGGAGCGGCAGAATCATGAGAACGGCGCGCTCTTCATCCACCTCACGCTCGTCCCCTACATCGCCGCCGCCGGGGAGTTGAAGACGAAGCCGACGCAGCACTCCGTCCGCGACCTCCGCGAAATCGGCATCGCCGTGGACATCCTCCTCTGCCGCTCGGAGCGACCGCTGCCGCGCGAGCTGCGCTCGAAGATCGCGCTCTTCTGCAACGTCAAGGAGCACGCCGTCATCTCCGCCGAGGACGTGGCGACCATCTACGAAGTCCCTCTCGCCTTCCACGAACAGGGCTTAGACGATTTGATTGTCAACTCGCTCGGCCTGCAAGAGCGTGCGCCGCAGAGCGACCTCACGCGCTGGCGCGAGCTGGTGGCGACCATCAAAGACCCTTCGAGGGGCGCGGTGACCATCGGCATCGTCGGCAAGTACGTCGAGCTGGAAGACTCTTATAAATCTCTGCGCGAGGCTTTGACGCACGGCGGCGTGGCAAACAACTTGAAGGTCTCCGTCCGCTGGGTCGAGTCCGAGAGTCTGATGGGCGAGGACTTCGAGGAGCGCCTGCGCGACTTCGACGCCATCCTCGTGCCCGGCGGCTTCGGCAAGCGCGGCGTCGCCGGGATGATTCGCGCCATCAACTACGCGCGCCGCTCGCGCACGCCCTACTTCGGCATCTGCTTGGGGATGCAGACGGCGGTCATCGAATACGCGCGCGCGGTCTGCGGCCTCGCGGGCGCGGACTCGACCGAGTTCGACCCGGACACTTCGTTCCCCGTCATCTTCAAGCTCCGCGACCTCGTCGGCGTCGAGGAGATGGGCGGGACGATGCGGCTCGGCTCCTGGGATTGCGAGCTTGCGCCGGGCAGTCTCGCGCGCGAGGTCTACGGCGACCGCGAAATGATGAGCGAGCGACACCGCCACCGCTACGAGTTCAACCCGGAGTTCCGCGAGCAGTTGGAGCGCGCCGGGCTGGTCTTCGGCGGCGTCTCGACCGACGGTCGCTTCATCGAGATGGTCGAATTGGCGCGCGACGCGCACCCGTGGTTCCTCGGCTGCCAGTTTCATCCCGAATACAAGTCCAAGCCGCTCGCCCCGCATCCGCTGTTTGCATCTTTCGTCGAGGCGGCTTACCGTAATCGTATGCGCGACGAGGCTTCTTCGGTCGAGGGCGCGGGCGAGGGCGAGTCCGCCTCGCACGAGCGCGCGCAGGTCGTGGCCGGGGACGACTGAAATTAAGAATCTCAATTAATAAAAAGGGGAACATGATGAGCGAGAACGAACTCGGAATGGCACAGGCGCAGGACACGGACGACACCTCCGAACTCCTGAGCCCGACGGAAAAAATCGAAGGCAAGACGCCGACCCTTCCCGGCGTCGAGAACCCTGAGAGCGAAGAGGTCAAGCAGGAAACGAACCCGAATACGGAGTGACTGAAACGCAGAAGTCAGAACGATGAACGATGAGCTGAAGACCCCTTGTCTCTCAGTTCATCGTTCATCGTTCTGACTTCTGACTTTATTATATGCTTGAGTGTCCACAGTGTGGTCGGCTGTACGATTCGGACGTGAGCGCGTGCCCGGAGGACGGGGCGGTCTTGCGCGCCGACCCGACCGTCGCGGCGGACATCCCCATAGACCCTCTGGTGGGCCGCACCTTCGACGACAAGTACCGCCTCGACGCGCGCCTCGGCGAAGGCGGGATGGGGACGGTCTACCGCGCGACGCACCTCCTGATTGAGCGGCCCGTCGCCGTCAAGGTCTTGAGCCCGCGGATGGTCACGGACGAGGCGGCGCGCGAGCGTTTCCGCCGAGAGGCGCGGGCCGCCGGGCGTTTGCAGCACTCGAATGCCGTGGCCGTCACCGACTTCGGCGAGACGCGCGACGGCCTCGTCTACATCGTCATGGAGCTGCTCGAAGGAAGACCTTTGCGCGAGCTTCTGGCGCGCGAGTCGCCGCTCGACCCGGCGCGCGCCGTCTCGCTGATGTTGCAGGCGGCGGCGGCGGTCGCGGCGGCGCACGACGCGGGCGTCATCCACAGAGACTTGAAGCCCGGCAACATCTTCGTCGTCCAGAGACCCAACGCGCCGCACATCGTCAAGGTGCTCGACTTCGGCATCGCCAAGCTCGGCACGGACACGACCGACGGCGGCGAAGAAGGGAACCCCGTCAACACTCTGACCGGCACGGGCGTCATGATCGGCACGCCGCGCTACATGTCTCCCGAACAGTGCGACGGCGCGCAGCTCACGCCCGCCTCGGATGTCTACAGCTTAGGCGTCATCCTCTACGAGATGCTCACGGGCCAGACGCCCTTCACGGGCGCGACGCCTCTGGCTCTGGCCTTGAAGCACTCTTCCGAGCCGCCGCGCCCGCCGCGCGAGCACGTCCCGGCCATCCCGCCCGCGCTCGCCGAACTGGTCTTGCGCACGCTCGCCAAAAGTTCGCTGGAGCGACCGCAGGACGCGGGCGAGTTCCGCCGCGAGCTTTACGCCGTGGCCGAACGGCTCGGCCTCGAACACTCGGCGGGCTTCAGCGCGCCGACCATCGAATCCCTGCGCGACGCGGGGACGGAGACGCCTTCGGGCCGTCTCGTCATAGACATCGAGCGACTGCGCAGCAACCGCGCCACGGCGCAGACCTCCGAGGCCGTCATCGAGACCGCCGAGGGCGACGTGATGAACACGGGCGGAAGGCCCGCCGCGCAAACTCCCTCGTCCGCCTCAGCCGCCGCCGGGTCTTCGTCATCAGCGTCTTCGTCAACACCATCTCCGGCAGCCGCTCCTTCATCAACATCGCCCGCCGCGCGCACGCGCCTCGCGCCCGGCGGAGACTGGAAAGCGTGGCTCACGCAGCCGCCCGTCCTTGTCGTCCTCATCTGCCTCGCGGTGCTGCTCGTGGCGGGCACGTTCACTCTGCTGCGCTCTTCGAGGCGCGCGGTCGTCCCCGGCGCGGCGCAGGGCGACGAGGCGGAAGATATGGTCGGTCGTGAACTCACGTCGTCCGAGCAAGCCCCGCGCGGCAGGTCTTTCGCGCAGCCTCGGAACGCCTCTGAGTTCTACCAGAACGGCGGTTACTACCTCTCCGTCGGCAGCTACGACGCCGCCGTCCGGGACCTCCGCCGCGCCGTCGAGCTTCAGCCCGAATTCCCCGAAGCGCACAACCGTCTGGGCCGCGCGCTGCTGCGCAAAGGGCAGTACGGCGATGCCGCCGAAGCCTTCCGCGCCGCCGTCCAACAGCGCGGCAACTACTCGACGGCGCAATACAACCTCGGCTTCGCGCTCCAGTTGCAGGGGAAGGCGGACGACGCCATCAACGCCTACAACGAAGCCATCAAGAGCAGCGGCGGCAAGTACCCGGACGCGCACTACCAGATTGGAAGCCTCTTGCTGATGACGCCGGGCCGCGCCGCCGAGGCCGTCGAGCCGCTGCGCAAGGCCATCGAGCAGAACAAGGGCCGCGACCCCGAAGCGCACTTCAAGCTCGGCGTCGCGCTCGCGCAGCAGAAGGACTACCAGAACGCCGAGACCGCTCTGCGCAAGGCCATCGAGCAGCGCGGCGGCGACTTCGCCTACGCGCATTACAACCTCGGATTGCTCTACGAGCAGACGGGCCGCACGACCGACGCCATCGGCGAGTACGAGACGTTTTTGCGGCAGGCCCCGCGCGACGAGAACCGCCGCCGCGTCGAGAACAGCCTCCGCGATTTGAGGCGGCGCGCGGAGCGCGAGGCGAGCCAGCCGCCGCCGACGAATCAAGCGCCGGGGGCGGGCCAACAGTAGGAAGGGAATCAAAATTTAGTGAGTGATGAAGTATTGACGGAGCCCATTAAATCTTTCCGCGTCGGCGACGCGACTTTCGGCGACGGTCGTTTGACCATCATCGCCGGGCCGTGCGTCGTCGAGTCGCGCGAGCACGTCCTGTTGATGGCGCGCGAGTGTCAGAAGCGCGCGCGGGACGCGGGGCTCGACTACGTTTTCAAAGCCTCCTTCGACAAGGCCAACCGCTCGTCGCACGAGTCGTTCCGAGGCATCGGGACAGCCGACGCGCTCGACGCGCTCCGCGCCGTCAAAGGCGAGACGGGCCTCCCCGTTCTGACGGACATCCACGATGTCTCTCAAGTGGAACGGGTGGCGGAGGTCGCGGACGTTCTGCAAATCCCCGCCTTCCTCTCAAGACAGACCGACCTCATCGTCGCCGCCGCGCGGACGGGCCGCGCCGTCAACGTCAAGAAGGGGCAGTTCCTCGCGCCGCAGGACGCGCGCAACATCGTCTCGAAGGCGCGCGCCGCCGGCTGCGAAAAACTCCTCCTGACCGAGCGCGGCTACACGTTCGGCTACAACAACCTCGTCGTGGACATGCGCGCCTTCCCCGTCATGAGAAGCTTCGGCGCGCCCGTCGTCTTCGACGTGACGCACAGCCTGCAACTGCCGGGCGGGCTCGGAAATGCAACCGGCGGGCAGTCGGAGTTCATCGAACCGCTCGCACGCGCCGGTGTGGCCTGCGGCGTTGACGCCGTCTTCATGGAAGTCCACGACTGCCCCGAAAGGGCTCTCTCGGACGGGCCGAACGCGCTGCCGCTCGCGCGCCTTTCGAATCTCCTCTCGATGCTGCGCGACATCCACGAACTCGTCGGCCAACGCGCCGCCAGCACCCAGACACAATGATAAAACTCCGCCGCTTGCTCCTCGCCTTCGGGCTCCTGACCTTCCAGTGTGTCGCCGCCACCACCCGCGCGCAGCAGCCCGAAGAGGCGCGCGCCGCGTGGCAGGTGACGCGCTTCGACATCACGGCTGACGCCGCTTCGGCCACCTCCGCCGAGCGTGCCCTCTCGACGCGGGCCGTGCTCTCGGCGCGCAACGTGGGCACGGGCGTCGGGCGCACCTTCACCGTCCGCCTGAGCCCCGAAGCGAAGCTGAGCGCGACGAGCGTCGGCGGCGCGGAGGCGCGCTTCACCTCGCGCAACGACGAGCGCAACAAGTTACAGATGGTGCAGGTGACTCTGCCCGCGCCCGTCCAGCCCGGCGGCACAGTGCAAGTCGCTTTCGACTACCGCTTGGCCGTCAACGAAAACTCCGGCATCTCTTCGCTCTCGCACGAGGGCGCGCAGCTTCTCCCGCTCTCGTACTGGTATCCGATGCCGAACACGCCGGTCGCGCCGCGCGGGGCCGACTACGCGCCGCTCAAACTGACGGTCAACGGTCTGACGAGCGGCGAGACTTTCGTCTCGACCGGCAAGTCGGACGGCAACGCCTTCGAGCAGACGCTCAACGCGCAGCCGTTCTTCCTGACGGGCAAGTGGGAGAACATCGAAGGCACGGGCGACGCGCGGGGCGTGAGCGCCATGCTCGCGGCGGGCGCGGGCGCGGACGAACGCCGCGAGGCCGAGGCGCTCGTCTCTCTGGCCGCCGCCGCGCGCATGTTCTACGCGTCCTTGCTCGGCTCCGCGCCCGACACGCCCGTCCGGCTCGTCGGCGTCCGGCGCGGCGCGGGGTTCGACATGGCAGGGACGATTCTCGTTGACCACGCCGTCTTCCGCCGCACGAAGCCCGACTCGGTGACGGCGCTGCACATCGCGGAGTCGGTCGCACGCCTCTGGGTCGGCGGCGCGAAGGGCGTGCAGGAAGAGGGCTCCGGCGTCGTCCGCGAAGGGCTCGCGCGCTTGCTCGCGACGCTCTTTCTTGAAAAGCAGTTCGGCAGGGAAGTGGCCGACACCGAGAGGATGCGGATGGCGCTCCTCTACGTGCCCATCGCGCGCCGCGACGCCCCGCTCTCGCAGCACACGCCCGCCTTCGACACCTACTTCAACTCCGTTCCGAACAAGGGCGCGCTCGTCTGGCGGCTCCTGATGAACGCCCTGGGGCGCGAGCAGTTCGTCGCCCTGCTGCGCAGGGAGTTCGACGCCTCACGCGAAGGCGCGGTCTCGCTCGCGCGACTGCGCGCCACACTCGCCGAGGCGGGCGGCGAGCGTCTGACACGACTCATGGCGACACTCTTCGACCAGGCGACCGACACAGACCTCCTCGTCGGCCTGCCGCAGCCGAAGGCGGGCGGCTGGTCATCGGCGTTGCGCAACCTCGGCTCGATTGACGTGGAGGTGACGGTGCAGGCGACGACCGAGCGCGGCGAGCGTCTGAACACGGTCGTGCGCGTCCCCGCGAAGGACTTCGGCGAGGCGCAGTTCCAGACGGCGGCGAAGATCGTCCGCGTCGAAGTTGACCCGGAGAAGCTCTACCCGCAGCTCGACTACTCGAACGACGTGGTGCCGAAAGCGCCGGACGCCGAGCAGGCCATCGCCGACGCGCGGACGCAGCTCGGCGCGCAGCAGCCCGCGCGCGCCGAGGCGCTGGCCCGCGAAGTCCTCGCGCGCGTCCCCGGCAAAGAGGAGGCGCGCGTCGTTCTGGGCCGCGCGCTCCTCGAACAGAACAAACTGGACGAGGCCGAGAAAGAGTTCCGCGCCGCGCTCGCCCTCCCGCTGCCGACTCCGGCGACGCTCGCGTGGTCGAACATCGGGCTCGGCGAAGTCGCTCTGCGCCGCAACCGCGCGGCTGAAGCGGCCAAGCACTTCGACGAGGCGGTGCGCGTTGACGCCGAATACGCCTCGACGCTCGCCGCGCGCGCGGCGCGTCTCAAGGCTGAGGCGGCAGCCGCCGCCGCGCCCGCCGTTGACGAGCAGGTCAAGGCCGCCGTCACGCAGCTCGACGCGGCCATCCGAGGCGGCAAGCGGACGGACATTGACGCGCTCATCGTGCCGGGCGAGCTGCTCAACTTCGCCAAGGGCATCGTCGGCACGCAGCCCGAAGTCTGGCAGACGCGCGTGCTGCGCACCGAGCAGGTCGGCGGCAACCGCGTCGCCGCCGATGTCTCCCTCACCGTGCGGACGCTCGGCAAAGACCAGACGGGGACGGCGGTGCTCGTCTTCACCCGCACGCCCGCCGGGCTCAAGCTCTCCGACATTCAATTCTTCGAGGTGAGGTGAAACAGTAGCCAGTAGTCAGTAGTCAGCATAAGAAATGCTTTTCTACTGACTACTGACTATTGACTACCGGCTACTTGTTCTTATGCTTGAACCTGCCGAAGTCGAGCGACGCGCCGCGCGAGTGAAACTGTTGCTGCTGGACTGCGACGGCGTGCTGACGGACGGGCGCATCACGCTCGTCGGCGAGGCGGACGAGCAGAAGAGTTTTCATACGCGCGACGGCCACGGCCTCGTGCTCCTGCACCGCGCGGGCCTGCGCTCCGGCATCATCTCCGGGCGCACATCGTCCGCCGTCGTCCGCCGCGCCCAAGACCTCGGCATCACGCACGTCCGGCAGGGCGCGCTCAACAAAATCGAAGTCTTCGAAGAACTCCTCTCCGCCGAAGGCTTCGACGCGGACGAGGTCGCCTTCGTCGGCGACGACGTGACCGACATCCCCCTCATGCTCCGCTGCGGCCTCGGCGTCGCCGTCGCCGACGCCACCCACGACACACGCGACGCCGCGCACTACGTCACGACCCTCCCCGGCGGCTCCGGCGCAGTCCGCGAGGTCTGCGAGCTGATCCTCAAAGCGCAGGGGCTGTGGGCCGGCTTGATGAAAAGATACTTGAGTTGAGTTTGCGCCGGGCCGGTCTTCCTTTAATTCAAACCGTGAACCGTCCGCTCTTCGGCGCGCGAAGGATGGATGAGCTGGAAGAAGAGTTCGGCGCGTCCTTCGGGGCGGGGGACTCCTTCGGCGTGGAGGCGGTCTTCGAGTGATTTGAGGGCGTCGTTCAGCGGCGAGGCGTCGCCGGTGCGGAGGGCTTCGATGAGATTGCGCGCGGCGTCCTCTCCCTCCTTCAGAGTCCGCAGCTCAGGTTCGAGCCAGTGGTCGAGCGGAACCCAACGCCACTCCAACGCGAAGAGCACGCGCGTGACCGCCTTCGCCGCGCGTGCGAGCAGGAGTCGCGCCGCCGCGTCCATGCCGCGCCCTCTCGTCTTGGACGCGCGTCTCAGGGCGATGCCCGCGTCAATCGTCCCGTGGAGCAGACGTGCGTGACGAAAGGCGGCGTCCATCCGCGCCGCCGCCTTGACCGCCGAAGAGACGCGACCGTCGCGGTCGAAGAGGACGGGCGCGGACTCGTAAGGCCAGTGGTCGAGGTCGCGCGCCGAGTGAGTCTTCCTTTCAAGCTCGCCGACGGGGACGTACTGCGCGTCGTAGACGAGTCGGCGAGTGTCGCCTTCACCCTCAATCAGATACTCGATGCACTCAGACGGCTTGAGGCGCGCGTGCGCTTCGTCGTCCAGAACCACTTCGAGGTCGTCGTCCGAGAGTTGGTCGCCGTAGCCACGGCTCTTCGACCCGACGAGCAAGACGCCCGCCACTTCCGCCCGCGCCTTCCACTCTTCGAGCCGCGCGGCGGTCTGCGGGAAAATCCCCTGCGCCGCCCCCGCGCCCCTCTGCGTCTCTCCGCCCATCAACGCCATCTTCCTCAACGTCGCGTTTTCGCGCCCGACTTCGCGCCGCCCTTACCCTTCGAAGCTTTCTTCGCCGCGCCGCCGCGTGCCGAGCCCTTGCGGCGTGCATTCTTCGCGCCCTCCGACGCGTTCGACTCCGTGGAGAAATGCTTGCGGCAGAGATTGAGGAAGGACTGGCAGACGGGCGAAAGATAGCCGCCGCTCAGGCGCGCGACGCCGAGTTCCCAGTTGATGCGCGCGCCCTCGATCCACCAACGCACGAGCCTGCCTTGCTCCACGTCCTCGCGCGCCGTGCTGAAGGGGACGATGCCGACGCCCATGTCCGCCGAGACCATGTTCTTGATGGCCGCCTGACGGCTCAGCTCCATCACCACCGAGGGCTTCAAGCCCGCCTCGGCGAAGAACTCGTCTATCAAACGGCGAGTGTTCCCGCCGCGCTCGCCGAGGATGAGCCGCTCGCCCGCGAGAGCGAACGCGCTGACGACTCGCTTGTCGGCGAGTTCGTGCTTCGGGCTCGCGATGGCGACGAGCTGGTCGCGGCTCAAGACTTCGGTCTCGATGTTCCGCGCCTCGACGGGCAAAGAGACGAAGGCCATGTCGAGGTCGCCCGACAGCAGACACTTCACCAGCTCCTCGCTCGTCCCCGAAGTGACGGAAATCTCCGCGTGCGGGTGCAGCTCTTTGAGCCGCCCCAGAATGAGCGGCAGCGGGTCGGCGCTGACCATCCCCGAAGCGCTGCCGAGACGCAGGCGACCGTGCTCGGCCCCGGCCAGCTCCGACAGCTCGGCGAGCGCCGCGTCGTGGTCGCGCAGGATAGAGTGCGCGCGGTCGAGCAGCTTCTCGCCCGCCTCGGTCAGGACGACGCGGCGCGGCGTGCGGATGAAGAGCGGGAGGCCGATCTCGCGTTCGAGCTGCCTGATCTGCATGCTGATGGCGGCCTGCGTGACGTGGACGCGCAGGGCCGCCGCCGTGAACGTGCGCGTCTCGGCGATTGAGACGAAAGCTCTTAGTTGACGAATCTCCATCGGTTAGACTCCAACATCAGCGATGTTTATCGCGGAAATAAATTCTTTTAGTTATCATTATACGCAAAGTCCCGATACACTTGCACCATAAATTTCCGGTCGCCCGCGCGCCTCCAAATTTCCGCGTGACGGACGCGACCCCCGCTGCCCCCGATGAAGGCGAGACGCTCGACAATCAAAATGCGGCCCGCCCCCGCGCCGCCCCTCCGCCCCCGCCAACTCTTTCTGGGAGTTGACGGCGGGGGGACGAAGACGCGCGCGGTCGTCGTCAACGGTAATCTGAAAACTCTGGGCGAGGGGACGGCGGGGCCTTCGAACCCCTTGCGCGTGGGCGTGAGCGACGCGGCGAGCGCCGTCCGCGAGGCGGTTGACCGCGCGTGCGCCGCCGCGCGCGTGCGCCGTGCCGACATCGCCGCTGCCGAGATAGGACTGGCGGGCGTCAAGCGGTCAGACCTCCGCGAGCGGATGCGCGAGGCGCTCGAAGAACTCGGCATCAAGTCGTTCGAGGTCGTGACCGACGCCGACATCGCGCTCTACGGCGCGACCGACGGGAAAGCGGGCCTCGTCATCATCGCCGGGACGGGCTCCATCTGCTGCGGCGTCAACGCGCGCGGGCGGCACGCGTGCGCGGGCGGATGGGGGCCGGTGGCGGGCGACGAAGGCAGCGGCTCGTGGATCGCGCGGCGCGGCTTGCAGGCGGCAGCGCGGGCCACGGACGGTCGCGGCGCGAAGACCCCTCTGGTCGAGGCGGCCTGCGAATATTTCAACGTCGGTCAAGCCTCCGACCTCTCCACCGCCATCTACTCGCCGAACGTGACGCACAACCGCATCGCGGGCTTCGGTCGCTTCGTCGTCGAGGCGGCGAAGAAGCGCGACGGCGTGGCGCGCGAAATCGTCGTCGAGGCCGGAAGGGAGTTGGGCTTGGCGGCGGGCGCGGTCATCCGCAAGTTGAAGATGGAGCGCGAGCGTTTCCCGGTAGGCTACGTCGGCGCGGTGTTCAAGGCGGGCGAGTTGATACTCGCGCCGATACGCGAAGAGGTCGCGCTCGTCGCGCCGCGCGCGAAGCTCTCCGCGCCTTTTCTCGCGCCCGCCGAAGCCGCCGCCCGCATGGCGCGCGAGCAAGTCCAACTCGCGCTCGCGGGTTGAGGTCTGAAAGTATCCGCCGCAGATGACTTCCGAGAATCAAGAGCCAGTCCCCGTCACCGAGCAGGAGAACCCACGGACGCGCGAGATAGGTTCGCTGCCCGTGGCGGAAGTCCTGCGTCTGATGAACGAGGAGGACGCGCACGTCGCGGCGGCGGTGGGTCGCGTGCTGCCCGAAGTGACGCGCGCGGTCGAAGGGATAGTCGCGCGTATGGAGGCGGGCGGTCGTCTCTTCTACACGGGGACGGGGACTTCGGGGCGTCTCGGCGTGTTGGACGCGTCCGAGTGCCCGCCGACTTTCGGCGTCCCGCCGGAGTTGGTGCAGGCCGTCATCGCGGGCGGCTTTGACGCCTGTTACCGCGCGGTCGAAGCGTCCGAAGACGACCGCGAGGCGGGGGCGAGAGACTTGAAGGAGCGCGGCTTTCAAGCTCAAGACGCGCTCGTCGGCATCGCCGCTTCGGGGCGCACGCCGTACACGCTCGGCGCGGTCGAGCACGCGCGCACCATCGGCGCGTTCACCGTCGCTTTGACGTGCGCGCCGGGCTCGCCGATCACGAAGGCGGCGGAGGTCGCAATCGTGCCCGTCGTCGGGCCGGAGGTCATCGCGGGCTCGACGCGCTTGAAGGCGGGGACGGCGCAGAAGCTTGTCTTGAACATGATTTCGACGGCGACGCTCGCGCGGCTCGGCTACGTCACGGGCAACCGGATGACGAACCTTTTGCCGCGCAACGAGAAGCTGCGCGCGCGCTCGGTGAGGATTTTCGCCGCCGAGACGGGCGCGGACGAGGAAGCGTCGCGCGCGGCCATCGAAGGCGCGGGCGGCGACCTCCGCGTGGCGCTCGTCATGTACAAGACGGGAGCGGCGCGCGCGGAGGCTGAAAGTGCGCTCGCCGCTTCGCGCGGCGTCGTCGCCCGCGCCGTCGAGTCGCTTTCGCGTTAAGGGGCGGCAGCGTTTATACTGCCCGTGAGCTTTTTATCTTCTCTCCCTTTTTTTTAATACGAGCCTTGATGTTGCATCCTTCTCTGAGCGGCGCGCGCGCCTGCATCTTCGACGCGGGCGGGACACTCGTCCACCCGGACTGGCCTCGACTCGCGGGCTTCGCGGCGGAAGTGGCCGGGCAAGAGTTCGACGCGGGCGAACTTGAGCGCGCGCTCAAAGGGACTCTCAAAGCGGTCGGCGTGGAGATGCAGCGCGAGGGCTACGTGACGCCGCCCGAAAACCGGAAGCCGCATTGGATATTCCGGCGGATGTACGGCTCGCTCGGCCTTGATGAAGAGCAATGCGGGCGCGTCATCGAGCGCGCGACCGAGGCGCACGGCGAGCGGCATCTGTGGTGCGGGCTCGACCCCGAAGCGCCGCGCGTGATTGACGAGCTGAAGCGGGCGGGGCTGCTCGTCGCCGTCATCTCCAACACGGAGGACGGGCGGCTCACCGACGCGCTCGGCGCGGCACAGATAGCCGACCGCTTCGACCTCCTGATTGACTCGCACCTCGTCGGCTGCCGGAAGCCCGACGCGAAAATTTTTCACCTCGCGCTCGAAAGGCTCGGACTCGAACCCGCTGAGGCCGCCTACGTCGGCGACTCCTACGCGCACGACGCGCTCGCGGCCCGCGCCGTCGGGCTGCGGGGCATCCTGCTCGACCCGCTCGACCTGCACCCGGAGAGCGTCTGCCCGCGCATCCGCTCGCTCGGCGAGCTGGTCGGCGGCGCGGGTTGAAGATGAAAACCGTGCTCCTCGGCACGTCGGCTCTCGTCTCGAACAGTACAAACTACCAGAGGGATTGAGTTCTGCGATTCTGACTCCCGACTCCTGCTCAAAAGATGCGCCCCTTAGACCTTGTCATCATCTTCGGCTACCTGATCGGCATCACACTCTTCGGCGTCTGGTTCTCGCGCAAGCAGGAGACGACGCGCGACTATTTCCTCGGCGACCGCACCGTCCCGTGGTGGGCCATCGCGGCGTCAATCGTCGCCACCGAGACCTCGACCATCACCTTCATCAGCGTCCCCGGCATCGCCTTCGCGCGCGGCGGAAACTTTCAGTTCCTGCAGCTCGTCGTCGGCTACATGCTGGGCCGCATCGTCATCTCGCTGCTCTTCATCCCTTCGTATTTCCGTGGCGAGCTTTTGACGGTCTATCAACTGCTCGAACGCCGTTTCGGCAATCGCATCAAGATGCTCGCCGCCGCGCTCTTCGTCGTGATGCGGAACATCGCGGACGGCATCCGTCTGTTGTTGACGGCAATCGTTCTGGCTGCCGTCTATGCGGCGTTTGCGCCGGGGGCGGACAACGAGACGGTCATCGCCTTTTCTATCATCCTGCTCGGCGCGGTGATGATCGTCTTCACTTATTACGGCGGGATGGAGGCGGTCATCTGGGTCGAGGTGGTACAGCTCGGAATTTATCTGGCGGGCGCGCTCGCCGCCGCCGTGGTGCTCGCGTCGGCCATCGGCGGCGGGTTCGAGGGCGCGATGTCGCTCGGCAGTCAGTACAACAAGTTCAGCTTCGTGGACTGGGGCGTGAGGCCGACGAACTACCTCTTCCAGATTCCGTTCACGGGCGGCGGCTTCGAGTTCTCGCTGCCGTTCGATTTCACGAAGACCTACACGTTCTGGGCGGGGCTCGTCGGCGGCTGCTTCCTGACGATGAGCACGCACGGGACTGACCAGTACCTCGTCCAGCGTTACCTCTGCACCGACAAGCCGAGGCTCGCGGCGGCGGCTCTGCTGTCGAGCGGCGCGGTCGTCTTCGCGCAGTTCGTCGGCTTCCTCTTCATCGGCGTGCTGCTCTTCGCCTTCTACCAGCCCTACGCCGACCCGGCCTACGCGACGGCGGCGAGCGCGACTTTCCCCTTCGCGGGCGGCGACCGTGTGTTTCCGGACTTCATCACGAAGCACATGCCGTCAGGTTTGTCGGGGCTCGTGGTGGCGGCCATCTTCGCGGCGGCGCTCTCTTCGTCTTTGAACGCGATTGCGGCGACCGCCGTCAACGACCTCTACAAGCCCTTCGCGCCGCGACGGGATGACCGGCACTATCTGAAGGTCTCGCACTGGCTGACGCTGCTCTGGGGGGTGGTGCAAATCGGCGTCGCGCTCGCGGTGATGAGAAAGCAGCGGTCGGCGCTCGATCAGGCGTTGTCCATCGCTTCGCTCATCAATGGGCCGGTGCTCGGCGTCTTCCTCGTCGGGACGTTTCTGCGCAGGGTGAGCGAGCCGCCCGCGCTCGTCGGGATGATTACGAGCATCGTCGTCATGCTCTACGTCTACACCTGCACCAAGATCGCGTGGCCGTGGTACGCGCTCATCGGGAGCGTGACGACGTTCGTGGTCGCGTGGCTCGCGGGCTTCGCCTTCAAGGACGCGCCCGCCGACAAGCAGGACGAACTCGCACCGGGCGGCGCGGGCGAGAGCGTTTGAGGGAGAAGCAACGCGTGGAGAGTCGAATTCAGGAGTCGAGAGAAGTCATCAATGAAATTTGAAAAGTCTTATAACTTTAGTCGCTCGGCGTTTGTGCTGCTCCTTTTGGTGGTACTGGCCTACGCCCCGCTCGGCGGGACATTGGGGCAGGCACAGTCGCCGAAACTCGTCGCCGCGTCGTATTCGCGCCGGGCTTCGCGCGATGCCCTGAAGTGGGCCGACGAAGAGCTGAAGCGGATGACGATTGAAGAGAAGATCGGGCAGCTCATCTCGGTCGGCATCAACGCGCGGTTCCTTAATCAAGAGAGCGAGGAATACAAGTCGCTGCGGTGGCAGGTCGAGCAGAACCACGTCGGCGGCATCATCCTCTTTCGCGGCCCCGTCTACGAGTCCGTCCACCTCGTCAACCGGATGCAGCAGCACGCGCGGAGGCCGCTCATCATCTCCGCCGACCTCGAAGCGGGCGCGGGGATGCGTTTTGAAGATACGGTGAATTTTCCGTGGAACATGGCGGTCGGCGCGACGGGCGAGCCGGAGTTCGCGCGGCGGCAGGGAGAGATTACGGCGCGCGAGGCGCGGGCGCTCGGCGTGCAGCAGATATTCGCGCCCGTCGTGGACGTGAACAACAACGCCGCCAACCCCGTCATCAACGTGCGCTCTTACGGCGAAGACCCTCTGGCGGTCGCGAAGTTCGCCGCCGCCTTCACCGAGGGCGCGCAAGGCGCGGGCGTCATCGCGACCGCGAAACATTTTCCGGGGCACGGCGACACGAGCGTTGACTCGCATCGTGGCCTGCCCGTCATCAAGGTCAGCCGCGCGCGGCTCGACCAGATAGAGTTAGTGCCGTTCCGCGCGGCGGTCGCGGCGGGCGTCGGGGCCGTGATGTCGGCGCACATCGGGCTGCCGGAGATTGACCCGACGACCGTCAAGCCGCTCCCGCGCGAAGACTCCATCCGGCCCGCCTACGTGGACGAGGGCGGCGAGATTGTGGACGAGAGCGCCTTCCTCCCCGGCACGCTCTCGCCGACGGTGCTCGGAGGGATTCTGCGTCGTGACCTCGGCTTCGACGGGATGATCGTCACCGACGCGCTCGACATGAGCGGCCTCACCATCTACTTCAAGCAGGACGAGGCGGCGGTGCGCGCCGTGCTCGCGGGCGCGGACATGCTCTTGAAACCCGCCGACGCGAACGCGGCCACGCGCGGCCTGCGCGAGGCGGTGAAGAGCGGGCGCGTGACCGAGAAGCGCATCGAGGAGTCGGCGCGCAAAATCCTCGCCGCCAAGTACGACCTCGGTCTCGTCAAACAGCGCGTCACCCCAATCGAAGCGATAGACCAACTCGTCTCCACCCCCGACGCCTTGAAGCTCGCCGACGAGATTGCGGGGCGAGCCGTCACGCTCGTCCGCGACGAAGCGAAACTGCTTCAGCCTGAAGGCGGGACGGGCTTGCGGCCCGGCGCGCGCGTCTTCAACCTCGCCATCACGAACGGCGAAGACCGCGTCTGGATTGCTAACTCCTTCACGTCGCAGTTGGCGCGGCTCGGAGTGAAAGTGGACACGGTAGTCCTCGACGCGCGCTCGACCGAAAAGGAAGTGACGGAGGCGATAGAGCGCGCGCAGAAGGCGGATGTGGTCGTCGCCTCGATGTACGGGCGCGTGCGTTCGGGCGCGTCGAACAGCGTCGGGCTCCCCGAACAAGGGGCGCGCGCCCTCAACACACTGCTCGAACGCAAAGTCCCGGTCGTCGGCCTGAGCTTCGGCAACCCGTACCTTTTGCAAAATTTCAAGGCGCTCGGCACATACGTCGTGGCCTACGGCGACATGCCGAGCCTCCAACGCGCCGCCGCCCGCGCACTCGCCGGTCAGGCCGACATCACGGGCCGTCTGCCCATCTCGCTCCCCGGCCTCTACCCGCGCGGCACGGGAATACAGTTGAAAGCGTCGCCAACGAAAACGGCGGAAGCCCGACCGTGAGAGAAGGCGTTCTTCGAGACATGAGAACTCAACAACCAAGACGATACACACGCCCTCTCAAGCGTTCGGGCTTCCGCCTCTCGGCGGCCCTCTTCATGGCGCTCGCCTTCCTGTCGCAGTCCGTGGCGGCGGCGCTGCCTTCGGTCGCGCCGGAGAAGGTCGGGATGTCCGGGGAGCGTCTGGCCTACATTGACGCGGCGGTGGCCGAGGCGATTGCGCGCAAAGAATTGCCGGGCGCGGTCGTGCTCGTCGCGCGGCGCGGCGGCGTGGTGTGGCGCAAGGCTTACGGCGCGCGCGCCCTCGTCCCCCGGCGCGAGGAGATGACGGCGGACACGATCTTCGACGTGGCGAGTCTGACGAAGGTCGTGGCGACGGCGACGAGCACGATGATTCTGGTCGAGCGCGGCAGGCTGCGTCTGAGCGACCCGGTCTCGAAATATATCCCTGAGCTGAAGGGCGAAGAGAGAGAGAAGATTACCGTCGAGCATCTGCTCACGCACCGTTCGGGCTACGCGCCGGACTTCGATTTGCGCGAGCAGTGGTCGGGCCATGAAGAGATGCTGAAGCGGCTCTACGTCGAGCCCCTGCGGAGCGCGCCCGGCACGCGCTTCGTCTACAGCGACATCGGCATGATTGCTTTGGCGGAAGTCGTCAAGAGAGTCTCCGGCCAGACGCTCGACGAGTTCGCGCGCCGCAACATCTTCGAGCCGCTCGGCATGAAGGACACGGGCTTTCGTCCGCGCGCGGAGTTGTTGGCGAGAGTCGCGCCGACCGAGACGGTGCGCGGGATGCGGAGCTATCTCGGCGGGACGGGCGAGGCGAGCACGGAGGGCGAGCGGATGCTGCGCGGCGAGGTGCACGACCCGACCTCGAACCGCATGGGCGGCGTCGCCGGTCACGCCGGACTCTTCTCGACCGCCGACGACCTCGCCGTCTTCTGCCAGATGATTCTCGGCGGCGGCGAATACAACGGCGCGCGCATCCTGAGCCCGCTCGGCGTCGAGGAGATGACACGCCCGCGACAGGTCACGGAAGAGGGCGGCGCGCGCGGGCTCGGCTGGGACATCAACACGAGTTTCTCCATGAACCGGGGCGAGCTGTTCCCGGTCGGCTCTTTCGGCCACACGGGTTTCACGGGCACGTCGCTGTGGGTTGACCCGGCGACCGAATCGCTCGTCGTCTTCTTGAGTAACCGCGTCCACCCCGACGGCAAAGGCGACGTGTCTTCGTTGCGCGCGCGCGTCGCGACCATCACCGCCGGGGCCGTCACGGATTTGGGGAGCGTCTTGAAGGCGCGGCTCGAACAGCAGGACTACGTGCGCGAGATGGTGGCGGGCTTCGTGCGCTTTCAGGTCTCTCTGAACGAGGCGCGCGCGAGTGACGCCGACAGAGCGCCCGCGCCCTCGGACGCCGAAGTCTTGAACGGCGTGGACGTGCTCCAACGCGACGGCTTCAAGCAGCTCGCCGGGATGCGCGTCGGGCTCATCACGAACCACACGGGGCGCGACCGAAAAGGAAGGCAGACGATTGACGTTCTGCGCGAAGCGCCGGGCGTCAAGCTCGTCGCGCTCTTCTCGCCGGAGCACGGCATTCGCGGCGCGCTCGACGAAAAAGTTTCTGACTCGACGGACGAGAAGACGGGCCTTCCGGTCTACTCGCTCTACGGCGAATCGAGGCGACCGCGAGCGGAGCACTTGAAGGACTTGGACGCGCTCGTCTTCGACATTCAAGACATCGGCGCGCGGTTCTACACATACATCTCGACGCTCGGCTACGCGATGGAGGAGGCGGCGAAGGCGAAGAAGCCCGTCTACGTGCTCGACCGTCCGAACCCCATCAACGGGCTCGATGTCGAAGGGCCGGTGGCGGACTCCGATAAACTTTCATTCATCTCTTACCACACGATCCCCGTCCGCCACGGGATGACCGTGGGAGAGCTGGCGCAGCTCTTCAACGAGCAGCGCGGAATCGGCTGCGACCTCCGCGTCGTCAAGATGGAGAACTGGCGGCGCGGGATGTGGTTCGACGCGACGGGGCAGACGTGGGTCAACCCCTCGCCCAACATGCGGAGCCTGACGGAGGCGACGCTCTATCCGGGCGTCGGGCTCCTAGAGACGACGAACCTCTCGGTCGGTCGCGGAACCGACACGCCCTTCGAGGTCGTCGGCGCGCCGTGGCTCGACGGCCAGCGACTCGCCGCTTATCTCAACGCGCGCGCTCTGCCCGGCGTGCGCTTCGTGCCCGTGCGCTTCATGCCGAGCGGCTCGAAGTTCAAGGGCGAAGAGTGCGGCGGCGTCAACCTCTTCGTCACCGACCGCGCGCGCTTCCGGCCCATCCGCACGGGGCTCGAAATCGCCGTCGCGCTCCGGCGTCTGTACCCGTCGGAGTGGAAAGTCCAGGACTACCTGCGCCTGCTCGTCAACGCCGACACGCTCGAACGCGTAAAGCGGGCCGACGCGCCCGAAGAGATCATGCGCGCGTGGGGCCAGCGGCTCGAAGAGTTTCGGCGGGCGCGCGGGCGCGCTCTGTTGTATCGTTGATGAAAGTGCCGAATCAGGTTTCGCCTGATCCCTGAAAGGGCTGAAGATAATAGCCGGGGGCAAGTGAGCGACGGCGAGCGACGCCCCCGGTCAACGTAGTGAAAATGTTCCGACCCTGAAAGGGTCGAAGTGCGGACGTTGATGTACGACCCTTTCAGGGTCGGGACTTCTCTCCCCGCATTCCGGGGGCGGCGCAGACTTCGCCCGCTTGCCCCCGGCGATTATCTCTATCCCCTTCGGGGATTAAAAACTCGACGTTCAACCTCCGCCTGATTTGTTCTTTAAGGAGAAATCAAATGCTCAAAGTTCGGAGAACCTTTGCCCTCATTCTTTTCCTCGTTGTGCTGCCGGGCGTAGCGCACGCGTGGCACGACACGGGCCACATGATCGTCGCGCAGGTCGCTTACCTGAAGCTCTCGCCGGCGGCGAAGGCGCGTGTGGATAAGCTTCTCGTGACGCCGCAGGGGAGGCGTCCGCTGATTCACCTCTGCGCGGGTTACTACATGCCCGCGACGTGCGAGAAGATTTACGACCCCGTGACCATCGCCGTCTGGATGGACGACTTCCGCGGCGACTCCATCAACGACGAGTACGACCCCTGGCACTACATCAACCACAAGCCCTTCTTCGACGGCGTGCCGGAGCGCGGCGGCGTCGGGCCGGAGCCGGTCAACGTCCTCGACCGTCTCAACTGGTCAATCAACTCGCTGCGCAAGGGGACGGGCCGCGACAAGACGGACGCCGAAGTCTTAGGCTTCCTTTATCATCTCATCGGCGACGTGCATCAGCCCTTGCACGCGACGACGCGCTACACGGCGGCGCAGGCGGACGGCGACGCGGGCGGCAACGGCTTCCCCGTCAAGATGCCCGAAGAGGCGCGCGTCCGAAACCTCCACTCCTTCTGGGACTCAGGGGCCGGGGCCTTCGGCTTCGACACGCCGAAGCGTCCGCTCGACGAGGCGGGCAAGGCGCGCATCCTCGCGCTCGCCGAGGAAGTGATGAAGGCGTACCCGCTGGATGCGAACGCGGCGGCGGCGGGCGACATCGAGCCGCTCCACTGGGTCGAGGAGAGCAACGCGCTCGGTCGTTCGGTCGTGTACAAGAACATCAAGGAAGGCGACGCGCCGTCGAAGGCCTACACGGACGAGGCGCAGAGAGTCGTGCGGATGCGCCTCGCGCTCGCGGGCTACCGCCTCGCCGGGGTGCTCAACAAGATGTTCGCCGCGCCGTAAACCTTCGGCGGGAAGGGAAGGGGCGAAGTCGTCCGACTCGCCCCCCGCCGGCCTCGCGTCATCCGAAAACTCGGCGGGATAAATCCATTTTTTTAGACGCGGGACGGTCGCCCGCCTCACCCTCCGCCCGAATTCGGGCGTTGTTGCGAGCGCCGCCCGCCGGAATAAAACTTGCTGCCTCGCACCTCAAACTTGTCTCGCCGAGGGAAGTCGGGCCGGGCCGACCATTAAGAACGGTTATTAAGGGGATAAGAATATTTCGCTTCCCTTATTGATACGTTAGTCAATAGAATGTCGGCATCTTCGAGCAAGCGGTTTTCGCCCAGCCTTATCTAGACGTCAGCAGTAAAGCCTTCGCGCGCGACCCGGACGCTCTCCGGTTGCGTTGAACTGTACACAGGCCGGAAGGGGATGAGTTGCAGCGATGTGGCCGGACGCCGTGCGCCGCGCGTCAGGCCGCGAATCTCCGCGACCTCCTTCGACTCGCTTTGCCTTCGCATTTCCGAACAGGAGCCTTTTATGAATAGACGGAGCCTTCTTTCCCTCGTCCTCGGCATGTGCCTGATGATGGGCCTCGCCGGGCCGGCCTTCGCGCAGGGGACGACCGCGCGCGTCACCGGCACGGTGCTCGACGCCTCCGGGGCCGTCGTCCCCGACGCGACCGTGACGCTCACCCACGAGGCCACGAGCGTTTCTTTCACGACCCAGACGACCGACACGGGGACTTACGTCTTCGACTCGGTGCAGGTCGGGACGTACACCGTCGCGGTCGAGAAGTCCGGGTTCAAGAAGTTCGTCTCGACCTCCAACCCGGTGAACGTCAACCAGCCCGCGACCGTGGACGTGAGCCTCACGGCGGGCGACATCGCCGAGGTCGTGACGGTCGAAGCCTCCGCCGAGCTTGTCCAGACGAGCACTTCGGGCAACTTCGGCAACACGGTCGAGGAGCGGGCGCTCGAAGCGCTCCCCATCGTCGGCAACCGCGGGCGCAACCCGCTCGAATTCGTCAACTTCCAGCCCGGCGTGGTGACGGGCGCGAACACCGGCGGCGGCATCCACGTCCACGGCGCGCGCGACCGGGCGTTCAACTTCACGCTCGACGGCATTGACATCAACGAGACGAGCGCGGGCGGCTCGAACTTCACGCCCATCCGCCCGAACCCGGACTCGATTACGCAGTTTCAGGTCGTCACCTCGAACTTCACCGCCGACAACGGTCGCTCCTCCGGCGCGCAGGTCTCGCTCGTCACCAAGAGCGGCACCAACGAGTTCCACGGCAACCTCTTCGAGTTCTACCAGACGCCCCGCTTCCACGCCAACGAGTACGTCAACACCATCAACACGCGGCTCGTCAACGGCCAGCGCGTCCCGACCGACAAGCCGCAGTTCGTGCAGAACATCTTCGGCGGCTCGATCGGCGGCCCCGTCTACTTCCCCAAGTTCGGCGAGGGCGGCGACGCCGTCTACAACGGCAAGAATCGAACCTTCTTCTTCGTCAACCTCCAAATGCTGCGGACGAGTCAGGCCTTCTTCGTCAACCGCACGGTCTACACCGAGGCGGCGCGCAACGGGGTCTTCCGCTACGCGGTGGGCCGCGCCAACGCCAACGCCACCGTCACGGGCGCGAACACGCGGGTCATCAACGAGGCGGGCACGCCCGTCCTCCCCGCCTGCGGCGGCGCGGTGATTACGCAGTGCGTCAGCGGCTTCAACGTCATCGGCAACCCGAACATCCCGCTCACGCCCGACCCGACGACGGCGCAGCTCATCGGGCTTCTGCCGCTGCCGAACAACTTCACTATCGGCGACGGCCTGAACACCGCCGGCTTCAGCTTCGTCGCGCCGCAGACCGAGCGGCAGTACGACTTCACGACCAAGATTGACCACGCCTTCAACGAGCGCCACGGCATCTTCGTCCGCTACTCGCGCGGCGAGCAGACGACTCTCTGCGACAACGGCAACGGCGGCCTCCAGCGTTTCCCCGACTCGCCCTGCTTCGTTGACACCACGCGCTCGCCGCGCAACGGGGCCTTCAACTACCGCGCGACGCTGACTCCGACGACCGTCAACGAGTTCGTCGTCGGCTTCAACCGCTTCACCTTCGGCTTCCTCAATCCCGACCCGAACGCCGCCACGAACCCCCCGATCATCCTCAACATCCCGACCGACCCGCTGAACCGCGAGGCCCCGCTCAACAACGCGCGGCGCATCACGACGTGGCAGTTGGTGGACAACCTCTCGCACCAGCGCGGCGCGCACACTCTGAAGTTCGGCACCAACATCCGCATCCAGAACCACTTCGACGACCGCACCTCGGTCGCCGGGCTCCTGACCGTCCCGACCGTCCGTCTGGGGACGACCGAGAACCCCGTCCCGACCTCGTTCGGCACGAGCACCTCGGCGCCCGCGCTCACCGGCATCAACGGCACCGACCGCGGTCGGCTCGACAACTACCTCAACGACATTCTGGGCCGCATCGGGCGCGTCGAGCAGTCGTTCGTCGCCACGGACGACTCGGCCTTCGGCCCTCCGGGCACGCGCTTCAACTACACCGCCCAGTACCCGGAATACGACTTCTACGGTCAGGATAGCTGGAAGGCGCGACCCAACCTGACGCTCGACTACGGCCTGCGGTGGGAGGTGCGACTGAGCCCGCGCTCGACCGACAACATCGTGCTCCGGCCCTCGAACCGCGTCGGCATCGGCGAGGCCCCCAGTAACCAGATCACCTTCTCGGAGGGCAAGCTCTACGAAGACTCCTGGAAGCAGTTCGCCCCCACGGTCGGCTTCGCCTGGGACCCGTTCGGCGACGGCAAGACTTCGGTGCGCGGCAACTACCGCCTCGCGTGGGATCGCACCAACACGTTCGTCTTCTCCTCGTTCATCTTCCAGAGCGCGCCGGGGCTGACGCGCGCCATCACGCGCACCGCGAGCAGCGCGAGCTTCAACGGGGCCGCCAACGCGCTCCTGCGCAACGGCATCCCGCAGCTCACGGCCACGGACACGACGCCGCTCGCGTTCCGCACGCCCCCGGCCTTCTCGGTCAACTCTCTGACCGTCGTTGACCCCGACCTGTCCTACCCGCGCACGCACCAATGGGGCTTCAACGTCCAGCGCGAATTAGGCTGGAACTCAGTCCTCGAAGTGAGTTACATCGGGCGGCAGGGCCGCAACCTCTTCGGCGGCTACGACGCCAATCAGGTGGACATCAACAACAACGGCTTCCTCGCCGCCTTCCGCCTGCTGCAAGACCCGGCGACGCGGGCCAGCGTCGCGACCGACCCGAACTTCCTCATCAACCGCCTGCTGGCGGGCGACTCGCGGCTTAACGGGCGGACGGGCGCGAACTTCTTGATCGCGCAGTCGGCGCTCGGCACCGGCGTCCCGCTCGCCAACGGCACGCGCGCCACCAACATCGTGGACGCGGGCGGCGTCGCGCAGGCGGCGTTCATCATCGCGCAGGGCACGCGCGCGGGTAACTCGACGACGCCCAACTTCCAACTCAACGGCTTCAGCCCGTTCTTCTTCCAGCCCTTCCCGCAGTTCAGCGGCGCGGTCAACGTCATAGACAGCAACGACCGCTCGCGCTACAACGCGCTCGAAGTGCAGTTCAGCCGCCGCTTCACGCGCGGCCTCGGCTTCCAGTTGAGCTACACGCTCGCCAAGTCCGAGGACACGCGTTCGTTCGACCCGGCCTTCGCCGTGGCGGGCCGCTTCGGCGACAACGGGACGGGCCGCGCCGGGCAGTCGGCCTCCAGCACGCCCTTCGACATCCGCAACCGCGAGTTGAACTACGCGCGCTCGGACTTCGACCGCCGCCACGCCGTCCAGGGCTACGCGCTCTACGAGCTGCCCTTCGGGCGCAACCAACGTTGGGGCCGTGACTGGGGCCGTGCGGCTGACATGCTCCTCGGCGGCTTCCAGGTCGGCGGCGTGCTGCGCATGTATTCGGGGAGGCCGTTCACGGTCTTCAGCGGCAACCACACCGTCTCGCAGGTGAACTTCGTGCCCGCGAGCTGCAACGGCTGCACGTCCGACATGGGCCGGGTAGTTTTGGAGGCCGGGCGCAACGTCTTCTTCGACGCCACCCAGCGGGCGCAGTTCTTCACGCCCGCCGCCGGTGATTTCAGCAACACGGGCCGGAACTTCTTCACCGGGCCGAGCTTCTTCAACCTCGACGCGACCATCAGCAAGCGCTTCCGCTTCAACGAGGACTGGAACGTCGAGTTCCGCGTCGAGGCGCAGAACGTGACCAACACGCCCTCGTTCGCCGTCCCCGACGCGAACTTGGTAGCAACCAGCAGCGCCTTCGGGCAGGTGTTGGGCACGGGCTCGACCGCCAGCACTTCGCGCAAGGTTCAGTTCGCGATGAAGATCAACTTCTAACGTCGTCAACCGGGGCGGCCCATCAAGTTTCGGGCCGCCCCTTTCTTTCAAATAAGTTTCGAGGATGAACAGAACGCTGACACGCACGGCGTCCGCGACCGTCTCCGCCGTCCTGACCCTTCTGCTTTTTCAAAGCCTCGCGCGCCCGCGTGCCGCGTCGGGCGTCGAGCCGCTTTACGATCTCGTCATCACTAACGCGCGCGTCGTGGACGGCGCGGGCAACCCGTGGTTCCGCGCCGACGTGGCCGTGAAGGGCGGCAAGATTGCGCGCGTGGGCCGCGTCGCCGCGGGCGAAGGCCGCCGCGCGATTGACGCGCGCGGGCGCATCGTCGCGCCCGGCTTCATAGACGTGCACGCGCACACCGAAGACATCTACACGCTGCCCGACGCCGAGAACTTCGTGCGGATGGGCGTGACCTCGCTCGTCACGGGCAACTGCGGCGGCTCGGTCGTCAAGGTCGGCGAGTTTCTCGACAAAATCAAAGAGACGCCGCTCGCCGTCAACCTCGCCACCCTCGTCGGCCACAACTCCGTCCGCCGCGAGGTCTTCGGCTCCGCGAACCGCGCGCCGACGACGGAAGAGTTGGAGAAGATGCGCGGCCTCGTCGAGCAGGCGATGAAGGACGGCGCGGTCGGACTCTCAACCGGGCTCATCTACGTCCCCGGCGTCTACGCCAAGACCGACGAAGTCTTGGAGCTGGCGCGCGTCGCCGCACGCCACGGCGGCGTCTACGCGACACACATGCGCAGCGAGGGCCTCGCAGTCGCCGACGCCATCCGCGAGAGCATCGAGATTGGAGAGAAGGCGGGGATGCCCGTCGAAATCTCCCACTTCAAGGTGAGCGCGAAGAAGCTCTGGGGCGGGAGCGCCGCCACGCTCGACCTCGTGCGCGCGGCGCGAAAGCGCGGCCTCTCCGTGACCGTTGACCAGTACGCCTACACGGCCAGCTCCACGTCGCTCGACTCGCGTCTGCCCGAATGGCTCCTCGAAGGCGGGCGCGAGGAAGGGAAGAAGCGGCTCGAAGACCCGGCGCAGAAAGGCAGGGTCGTGCGCGAGATGAAGGAGGGCTTGAAGCGCGCGGCCTTCAAGGACTACTCGCACGCGATGGTGGCGAGCTACCGCACGAAGCCGGAGTACAACGGCAAGTCCATCGTCGAGATTACGAAACTCGCGCGCGGCAAGGCCGACCTCGGCAGTCAGATCGAGCAGGTGCTTGAGATGTACGCGGCGGGCGGCGCGCAGATGGTCTACCACAGCATGAACGAGGACGACGTGCGCCGCATCATGCGCGAGCCGTTCACGATGATCGCCTCCGACAGCGGCGTCCGCCGCTTCGGCGAGGGCGTGCCGCACCCGCGCGGCTACGGCAACAACGTGCGCGTCCTCGGCCTCTACGCGCGCGAGTTGAAGCTCATCACGCTCGAAGACGCCGTGCGCAAGATGACCTCGCTCCCGGCGCAGACCTTCGGGCTGCAAGACCGTGGATTGGTGCGCGAGGGGATGGCCGCCGACCTCGTCATCTTCGACGACGCGACCATCGCAGACCGCGCCACCTTCGCCGAGCCGCACCAGTACCCGGAAGGCGTCCACTGCGTCGTCGTCAACGGCGAGGCCGTTTTCGAGGACGGGCGGCTGACGGGCGCGCGGCCCGGCGTCGCGCTGCGCCGCGCCTGAACTTCAGCCGGGCAATCCAAGGGGAATCTTTTTTTCGCCATCAAGAGTGACGCGCCTCGTTGCGAGGACGCACGCGATTCGGTAGTCCACCTCCGGGCGGTGTGAGCCGGGAACCCCCACGTGTGAATTGAAAGGAAAAGCGAAATGTTCAAGCCCACGAACTTCTTCCGCAGTTTACGCGCCGCCGTCGCGTGCGCCTGTCTCCTGCTCGCGTCCGCCTCCGGCGCGACTGCCCAGACCGTGACCGGCACGATTCAGGGAACCGTGACCGACCCCAACAGCGCGGTCGTCCCCGGCGCGACCGTCGTCATCCGCAACGTCGAGACGGGGCAGGAGCGCACCATCACGACCAACGACGAAGGCTCTTACATCGCGACCTTCCTCCCGGTCGGCAAGTACAACATCACGGCCACGGGGCAGGGCTTCGGGAGCGTGCTGCGCGAGGCCGTCGAAGTCCCCCTCAACCAGACTATCGTGTCGGACTTCCAACTGAGCCCGACCGTCGGCGAGACCGTCACGGTGACGACCGAACTCGCGCCCATCAACACGACGAATCAGGAGATTAAGGGCTCGCTCACGGCGCAGGAGATTGTTGACAAGCCGACCTTCAATCAAGGCAGCTTCCTGTCGCTCGCCGAGACCTTCACCGGCTTTCAGGAGAACCCGACTTCGGGGCAGAACAACCCGACGGCCTCCTCCGGCTCCTCCATCAACTTCAACGGCACGGGGACGCGCGGCGCGACCTTCCAGATTAACGGCGTCAACAACGACGACTCTTCCGAGAACCAGAACCGGCAGGGCGCATCGCTCTCGACCATCAAAGAGTTTCAGGTCATCACCAACAACTTCACCGCCGAGTTCGGGCGCGGCTACGGCGCAGTCGTTCTCGTACAGACGAAGTCGGGGACGAACAACATCCACGGCGACGTGTACTGGTATCACAACGACAGCGCCTTGAACGCCACGAACAACGTCTTCAACCCCGGCGCGCGTAAAGGCGTGACGCGCCGCAACCAGTTCGGCTTCACCTCCGGCTTCCCCGTCTTCAAGAACCGCCTCTTCGGCTTCGTCAGCCTCGACCACACCGAGAACACGGGCGCGAACAACCTCTCGCGCGACGTGTTCACCGTCGCCGAGCGCAACCCGGCCAACTGGTTCCTCCAGACCCCGGCCAACAACACTCCGGGCAACCGCGCCTTCATCCAGTCCGTCATTGACCGCTTCGCGAACGTCTTGCCGAACGACCCGGCGAGCGGCCCCCGCACCTGGCGCGGCCAGCAGGGCTTCGACTTCCCGGCGCGCGACTATTCGGGCCGCTTCGACTGGAACCCGCGCGAGGCCGACACCTTCTTCGGGCGCTGGCACTACACGCGCCAGCGCTTCGCCGCCGACGACGTGATCCCCGGCGAGCGCGCCGACCAGAATCACAAGCAGCAGAACTTCGGGCTGACGTGGACGCACCTCTTCTCGCCCACGGTCGTCGGCGAGTTCCGCTACGGGCTCGGCCTGCGCACGACGCTCGTCAACATCGCCGACGGGAACGACACCCCGATCCTCCGCTTCACCAACCCCGCGCCCGTCGGCACGCAGACCACCATCGGCAGCGCCGGGAACTTCCCCATCCAGCGTTACCAGACCGACAACCAGTTCGTCTATAACGTCTCGGTGTCGGGGGGCAAGCACTTCTGGAAGGCGGGCACGGACATCCGCCGCCAGCGGCTCGACGACCTCGCCGACAACTTCTCGCGCGGCTTCTACCAGTTCAACAGCGCGACCTGCAACACCGTCATCTACAGGGACCCGAACCTCATTAACGCCGCGAACCCGACGGGCGTCCCCTCGGCCTTCTACTCGTTCCTCAACGGCTGCGTCAACAACTTCCAGAAGGGCTACGGGCCGTTCTTCCTTGAGAACCGCATCAACGAGGCGAACTTCTACTTCGAGGACAACTGGAAGGTGCGCGACAACCTGACCTTCAACCTCGGCCTGCGCTACGAGTACGTCTCCGCGCCGCGCGAGGCCGCAGACCGCCTCGACTACCAGTTCGGCGACGACAAGGACAACATCGAGCCGCGCGTCGGCTTCGCCTACAGCCCGCGCTTCAAGGACGGCTTCTTCGGCGCGCTCTTCGGCGACGCGGGCACCTCGTCCATCCGCGGCGGCTACGGCATCTACCACGGGCGGCTCTTCCAGTCGGTCTTCTCGCAGGGCGGCGCGACCGTCCGCTTCAACCCGCCGAACGCCTTCTTCTTCAACCAGACCGCGCCGTCCAATAACCAATTCAACGCGACCGACTACGCCGACCCGACTCGCGGCTTCGCCTTCGTGCCCGGCCCGCAGACGACGCGCCACACCGAGACGCTCATTGACCCCGGCTTGGAGATGCCCTACACGCAGCAGTGGAACATGAGCTTCGAGCGGCAGTTGCCGTTCTCGTCCGCGATGCGCCTGACCTACACGGGCAACCGCGGCATCGGGCTCCTGCGCTACTCGCTCGACAACCTGCCGCTCAACGACCCGGCGGGCGTCCTCGTCTCCAACCACGCGAACAACGCGCCCGCCGTGCTCTACACCGCCGCGCAGCGGACGGCGGGCGACCCGCGCGGCGTTGACGTGCGCGGGCAACTGCTCCGGCCCGCCGCCAACTTAGTCTGCGCCGGCACGGGGCTCCCCGGCATCGCGGTCTCGACGACGTGCCCGGTCGCCGTCCCGCTCGGCGCTTTCGAGTACAGCCGTCTCGTCCCGCGCACCAACGAGCGCCGCCCCGACGGACTGTTCACGACCAACGTGGTGGTCAGCAACGCCTCGTGGAGCTACTACCACGGCCTTCAGGCCGAGCTGACGAAGCGTCTCAGCCGCGACGTCAACTTCCAGGCCTCCTACACCTTCAGCAAGTCCATTGACACGACCTCGGAGGCGACGGCGGTCGGCGCGGGCGACACCAACCAGACGGGCAACAACGCGCGCGACGCGCGCGGCCTCTCGCGCTTCCACACCCCGCACCGCTTCACCTTCTACGGAACCTACCGCCTGCCGTGGTTCAGGAACGAGACCGGCTTCTTCGGTCAGACCCTCGGCGGCTGGCAGTTCTCGACGGTCGTCAAGCTCGCCAAGGGCACGCCCTTCACCATCACCAGCCCGGCGCAGGATTTGGACTTCGACGGCTTCAGCGAGGCGCGTCCCGTCCTGCTCGACCCGTCCGTGCTCGGTCGCATCATCGGCCACCCGTCCAACTCGCAGCAGCAGTTGCCCGCTTCGGCGTTCCGCGCGCTGACGATTTCGGATGTCGGGCGCGACCTCCCGCTCGTCGGGCGCAACACGTTCTTCCTCGACGGCGTGAAGAACGTGGACTTCGCCATCGCGAAGTCCTTCCTGCTGCCTTGGGAGGGCCACCGTTTCAACCTGCGGGCCGACTTCTTCAACGCCTTCAACCACGTGCAGTACGGCTTCCCCGTGAGCCTCGACGTGACGAGCGTCAACTTCGGGCGCATCACGGGCACGGCCACGCAGTACGCCCCGCGCAACGTGCAGGTCTCTTTGCGCTACCAGTATTAAACCGGCGCACTCGGACGGAGGGCGGGGGCCGAAAGTTTCAAGCCCCCGCCTTCCTCTTGGGCGCGCACGCAGATTTCGACCGAGACAAGTTCAAGTCTAACGGATGAAACGACTCCCCCAACACAGCTTCATCGTCGCGGCGTTTCGCCTGAGCCTCCTTCTCTCAGGCGTCTTTTTTTTCTACCCGCCGACGACGACGGCGCAGGACGCCACGCCGACGCCGACGCCCGCGCCTTCGCCGTCGGCCTCTCCCACGCCGCGCCCGACGCCCCCGCCCGACGAGGTGCGTGCCCTCTGGGTCGTGCGGACGACGCTGACCTCGCCCGACAAAATAAAGAAGATGGTCGAAGACGCGCACGCCAACGGCTTCAACACGCTCATCGTGCAGGTGCGCGGGCGCGGCGACGCCTACTATCGTTCGCGTTGGGAGCCGCGCTCCTCCGCGCTCAAAGATCAGCCGCCGTCCTTCGACCCCTTGGCGACGACCATCAAGGAGGCGAAGCGGCGCGGCCTTAAAGTCCACGCGTGGCTCAACACGAGCCTACTCGCCAACCTGGACGAACTGCCCACGGAGCCCTCGCACGTCTTTAACGCGCACCCGGAATGGCTCGCCGTCCCGCGCGCCGTCGCCGCCGAGCTTTACACGGTGTCGCCCGCCGACCCACGCTACCGCACGGCGATAGTCGAGTGGTCGAAGGCGAACCGGGGCGAGCTTGAAGGCGTCTACACCGCGCCCTCGCGGCCCGAAGTGCGCGAGCACATCTACTCTATCTGGATGGACGTGCTCGCCGCTTACGACCTCGACGGCCTCCACTTCGACTACGTGCGCCTCGCGAGCCCCGACTTCGACTACAGCCGCACCTCGCTCGAACGCTTTCAGGCGTGGCTCGAACCGCGCCTCAGCGCCGCCGAGCGACGGCTCCTCAAAGACGCCTTGAAGGCGAACCCGCTCGCCTCGGCGGACGCCTATCAGGAGCAGTTCGCCGACTTCCAGCGCGAGCAGATTACGAGCCTCGTCGAGCGCGTCTACCACGGCGTCAAGAAGCGCCGCCCCGGTGCGCTCGTCTCGGCGGCGGTCTTCGCCAACGACGAGAACGCCTACACGCGCCGGTTTCAGGACTGGCGGCGGTGGCTCTCGATGGGCATCCTCGACGTGGTCTGCCCGATGGCCTACACGACCGACACCGAAGTCTTCCGCAAGCAGATAGAAGTCGCGCGCGCGGCGGCGCGGGGCGCTGGTAAACGTGTCTGGGCGGGCGTCGGCGCGTACCGCCTGACGGCTGAAGGGACAGTCGAGAAGATAGACGCCGCGCGCGCGCAGGGCGCGGACGGCATCATCCTCTTCTCCTACGACTTCACGACGAGGCCGGGCGAGCTGAACCCTTCGGGCGACTACCTCGAACGCGTCCGGCGCGGCGCGTTCGACCCGGCGACGCGCCGCGAATGAGCGGCACGGGCGTCGGTTTTGTAAATGTGCTTGCCACAGGTAAACGCGTGGGTGTATAAATTTGGATAACTTCCAGCGCGACGGTCATTGAACCAGAGGAAAACTGCACACGATTTTTTGATTAAGCCCGGAGGGTCGAGCCGAGACCGCGCGCGTGTGCGTGCGCCTTCACGGCGGCCCGACCGTGCAACCCCAAACTTAGCGGAACGAAAAGGACACAGTAATGACTTGCCATTTGAGGAACGCACTCAGAATGCTCGCGGCTCTCGTTCTCCTGACGAGCCTCGGCGGCGCGGCATCCGCGCAGGATGTTTCGGGGACGCTCGTCGGGACCGTCACCGACTCGACCGGGGCCGCCGTCAGGGGCGCGACCGTGACGATTGAAGACGAGGACAAGAAGCTCGTCGTCCGCACGGTGCAGACCGGCGACGACGGGCAGTACACCGCCCCCAGCCTCCCGGCGGGCAACTACACCGTCACCGTCGAAGTCCCGAATTTTAAGAAGTCCATCCAGACGAGCATCAAACTCGACATCAACCAGCGGCGCTCGACCGACTTCTCGCTCGAAGCCGGGAACATCTCCGAAGTCGTGACCGTCACCGCCGACCCCGTCTCGGTCGAGCTGACGACGCCCACGTCCTCGACCCTCATCAGCGGCGACCAGGTGCGCGAGCTTTCCATCAACAACCGCAACTTCATCCAGCTCGCCACGCTCGCCCCCGGCGTCACCAACGACCTCGCCGACCAGGTCTTCGTCGGCACGGTCAACCCCGACGGGCAGGCGAACACCGTCAACATCTCGGTCAACGGCGCGCGCAGCAGCCAGAACACCTTCACCGTGGACGGCGCGGACATCACCGACCGCGGCTCGAACATCACGATTCAGGCTTATCCGAGCGTGGACTCCATCGGCGAGTTCAAAGTCCTGCGCAGCCTCTACCCGGCGGAGTCGGGCGCGAGCGGCGGCGGGCAGATTAACGTCGTGACCCGTTCGGGCGGCAACGAGTACCACGGCTCACTCTTCGAGTTCGTCCGCAACGAGCGGCTCAACGCCAACGACTTCCTGAGCAACCAGACCGCGCCCGTCGGGCTCGAAAACGGCAAGGCCAAGCGCCGCCCGTTCCGCTACAACAACTACGGCCTCACGGTCGGCGGCCCCGTCTACTTCTTCAACTTCGGCGAGGGCAACGGCGGCATGTTCAAGAAGATGGAGAAGACCTTCTTCTTCTTCTCCGAGGAGCAGCGCCGCGACCTCCGCTACCCGACGCTGACCTCGACCGTGCCGAACGCGAATCTGCGTCAGGGAATCTTCCCCATCCCGGTCTGCATCAACCGCAACGACGTGCCCGGCGCGACCTGCACGGGCGCGAACGTCCTCCCGGCGGGCACGCCGCTCCCGGCGGCTCTGCTCAACCCGGCGGCGGCGGCCTACGTCAGCCAGATTTACAACCAACTGCCGCTGCCGACCAACCCGGCGACCTTCCAGCTCATCTCGGCGGCGGTCAACAAGGCCGACTTCCGTCAGGAGATTCTCAAGATTGACCACAGCTTCACGGACAATCTCTCGGCCTTCTACCGCTTCCAGAGCGACAAGATTCCGACGCTCGATGTGAACTCGCTCTTCTCCAGCGGCGGGAGCCTTCCGGGCGTCGCCACCACGGCGACCGACTCGCCGGGCAAGGCCCACACGTTCCAGACGACCTACGTCATCAGCCCGCAGACCATCTTCGAGGGGCGCTACACCTACTCCTACGGCGCGATCCTCAGCGAGAACCTCGGCCTGCTCTCGAACCGCGTCACGAACATCCCCGTCACCCTGCCGTTCACCAACACGCGCGACCGCGTGCCCTCAATCATCGGCAACGGCTTCGGCAGCGCGACGAACGGGACGGGCGGCGGCCTCATCGGCTTCGGCCCCTACGACAACTTCTCGAACAAGCACAACATCGGCGCGAGCCTGACGCGCATCGAGGGCAACCACACGATCAAGTTCGGCGGCAGCTACTCGAAGTACCGCAAGAACGAGAACGCGCTCGTCGGCGACACGACGGGCGCGAATCAGGGCATCTTCACCGCCTTCTCGGCCACGCTCCCGGCGGGCGTCGCGGTCACGACGAACAACTCGAACATGCAGCGGTGGGCGAACTTCCTCGTCGGCAACGCGCAGACCTTCATTCAGGGCAAGTTCGATTACACGGCTGACCTCCGCCAGAAGAACTTCGAGGCGTTCGTGCAGGACGAGTGGCGCTTCCGCCCCAACCTGACGCTCTACTACGGCGTCCGCTACTCGCGCTTCGGCCAGCCGGTTGACGCCAACGGTCGCCTGACCAACTTCGACCCGCGCCTCTTCAGCGCGGCCAGCGCGCCGCAGGTCACGGGCGCGGGCAACCGCGTCGCGGGCACGGGCAACTTCTGCAACGGCATGATCGTCAACGTGCAGAACCAGCAGAGCGCCGCCAACTGCCAGCCGGCGGCCTCGCCCTACGGTGAGTCGGTCGTCCCCGTCTCGAAGAAGGACTTCGCGCCGCGCGTCGGCCTCGCGTGGGACCCGTTCGGCAAGGGCCGGACTTCCGTCCGCACCGGCTACGGCATCTACCACGAGCAGGTCTTGAACGGCTACGCGTTGCAGATCATCGGGCTCAACCCGCCGTTCCAGGAGAACTTCACGATCAGCAACACGCGGCTCGACAACCCCGGCGCGGGCGCGACCGCCCCGCCCTCGGCGGCGGCGTCGAACATCCGCGCCATTGACCCCGACTGGCACACGCCCTACATGCAGCACTGGTCGCTCGACTGGCAGCAGCAGTTGACGGACAAGACGGTCGTCACCGTCGGCTACTACGGCTCGAAGGGGACACACCTCATCGGCGTCGTCGAGCTGAACGAGCTGCCGCCGGGCCGCGCGACCTCGACGCAGTGCGCGACGGGGACGAACACGCTCCAGACGCCGGGCGCGACGACGGTCACCTGCCTGACGCCGGGCACGGCCTTCTTCTCCGGCGCGGCCACCAACATCGTGGACCAGATTCGGCCCTACCGCGGCTACCGCTCGATCACGATGCTCCAGCCGCGCTTCACTTCGAACTACCACAGCTTCCAGTTCTCCGGGCAGCAGCGCTTCGCCGAAGCGTCGCAGGTCAACATCGCCTACACGTGGGCGAAGAACCTGACCGACAACCAGACCGACCGCTCGACCGCTCCGCAGAACACCTACAACCTCCGCGAGGACTACGGCAGAGCGACGCTCGACCGCCGCCACGTCTTCTCTCTGAACTACATCTACGAGCTGCCGTTCTTCACCAACCAGCAGGGCTTCGTCGGCAAAGTCCTCGGCGGCTGGCAGGCTTCGGGCATCATCTCGCTCCAGTCGGGGCTGCCCTTCACGGTCACGACCTCCTCGTTCGACCCGGCGGGCTTCGGCTTCATCCCGGCGCTCGTCGCGGGCGGCAGGCCGAACGTGACCTGCGACCCGAACGAGGGCGCGCCCGGCACGCAGCAGCAGTTCTTCAACACCGGCTGCTTCACGCCCAACCCGGCGACGACCGCGACCAACATCAGCAACACGGCTGGCAACGCCGGTCGCGGCATCATCAACGGCCCCGGCACGCAGCGCGTTGACTTCACGATGACCAAGAACTTCCGCTTCACCGAGTCCGTCCGCCTGCAACTGCGCGGCGAGGCTTTCAACATCTTCAACCACACGAACTTCAGAACCATCGGCACCAACATCACCCTCGCCACCTTCGGCACGGTGACGGCGGTGCGCGACCCGCGCACGATTCAGCTCGGCGCGAAGCTCTACTTCTAAGACCGACCCACTAACGTTTAGAGGCGGTCAGAGACCGCCTCTAGCAAACAGTACCGCGAGCGGTAGCGAGCGGGTTGAGCTTCATCAAGCGTCAACCCGCTCGCTACCGCTCGCGGTACTGTTCTGTGGCTCGAAGGATGCCGCGTCAGACTCCCGGCTGTGGTTAAATAATCCGTATGTTTGCCACCAAAGACGGAAACTTGCTCCTCCGCAACGCCCGCGCCGTCCTGCCCGAAGGCGTCGCCGAACACACCAACATCTCCATCGAAAACGGGCGCATCGCCCGCATCTCTCGAACGGACGGAGAGACTGCGGCGGACTCTTCCACCGTCTTCGACCTCGAAGGTCTCACGCTCTACCCCGGCTTCGTTGACGTGCACATCCACGGCGCGGTCGGCGTGGATGTCATGGAGGCGAGCGACGAAGACCTGCAACGCGTCGCCCTCTTTCTTGCGCGGAACGGCGTCACTTCGTGGCTCCCGACGCTCGTCCCCGCGCCCGCCGAAGACTACCGCCGCGCTGTCAGCGCAATCGAGAGCCTCATGCGCGCGCGGGAAGAGAGCCCGGCGGCGGCGCGTGCCGTCGGCCTCCATTACGAAGGCCCCTTCATCAACGAGGCGCAGTGCGGCGCGCTCCGCACGCGCTTCTTCCGCAAATACGAATCCGCAGGCGAGCTGGAAGACCTCGTGACGCCCGCCCTCGAAACGGCGGCGCGCATGATGACGCTCGCGCCGGAAGTCGCGGGCGGCGTCGAACTGGTGCGTGAGCTTACGTCGCGCGGATGGATCGTCTCCATCGGTCACACGCGCGCGGGTGTTGAAGTGCTCGAACGCGCGCGCGAGGCGGGCGCGCGGCACATGACGCACTTCCCGAACGCGATGCCCGGACTCCACCACCGCGAGCCCGGCCCCGTCGGCTGGGGCTTGACGAACGACCGGATGAGCGTTGACCTCATCGCCGACGGCGTCCACAGCGACCCGCTCATGCTCCGCCTCGTGCTCCGCTGCAAGACGCCCCGTCTCGTCTCCCTCATCAGCGACTCGGTCGCGCCGACGGGACTCGGCGACGGCGCGTACCGCGTCTGGGGCGAGACGATTCGCGTCGAAGGCAGGCGCACGAGCAACGAGCGCGGCAGCATCGCCGGTTCGGTCATCACGATGCGCGACGCGGCCTCGCTCGTCGCCACGCTCGGCTTCGACGAAGCGGACATCGCCCGCATGGCCTCGCTCAACCCCTCGCGCCTCATCGGCATTGAACAGGACTGCGGCTCAATCGAGGAAGGGAAGCGCGCAGACCTCACCGCGCTCGACGCCGAAGGCCGCGTCCGCCTCACGCTCGTCGGCGGTCGCATCGCGTTTGAAACGTAGAAGTCAGAACGCTGAACGCTGAACTGAAAGACAAGCTGCCTTTTGCCTTCTCAGTTCAGCGTTCAGCGTTCTGACTTCTGCATTTCTCGTAAATTCCCGCGCGTTCGTAGGATTCGTCGAGGAGTTCGACGGGGTGGCAGACGCGTATTCGGAGCCCGCTGAGGCGCGCGCCCGCGCCGATTTGCATGTGACAGCCGGGGTTGCCGGTGGCGAGAGTTTGCGCGCCGCTCTCGCGCACGTGCGAGAGTTTTTCCGCGAGCACGCGTGAGGACAGTTCGGGCTCGACGAGGTTGTAGACGCCCGCGCCGCCGCAGCACACGTCGCTGCCTTCGAGCGGCACGAGGCGCAGGGCCGGAATCGCTGCGAGCACGCGCAGCGGCGACGTGTGCGCGCGCTGCCCGTGGAGCAGGTGGCAGGAGGCGTCGTAGGTCGTCGCCTCGTCGCCGACCGGCACGCCTTCGCGGACGCCCGTCGCTTCGAGCTGTTGGCTCACGTCGCGCACGCGCGCGCTGAACTCACGCGCGCGCTCAGAGTATTCGGCGTCGTGCTCAAGGAGTTGACCGTAGGAGACGAGCATCGCGCCGCAACCGCCCGCGTTGGTGATGACGGGAGCACGGCCCTCGTCCTCGAAGGCTTCGACGTTGCGACGTGCGAGCGTGCGCGCGCCTTCGAGGTCTCCGGCGTGCGCGTGGAGCGCGCCGCAGCAGACCTGCCCGCGCGGCGCGTCCGCCCGGCAGCCGTTCGCTTCGAGCACGCGCGCCGTCGCGCGGTTGACGCGCGCGAAGAGTCCTTCGGTCACACAACCCGTAAACATCAACGCCCGCCCCTCGCGCTCCGTTTGAGCTTCCGTCCTTACTGCTTCACTCTCCGGCGCGTCGCGTCGTCCTCGCCCCTTCGACTGAGGCGAGGGAGACGAGCTTTCAAGAAGTGCGAGGGCGAATTCCACCCGCGAGGGTAGAAGCCGCGACACTTTCGTCCTGAGCAGGAGACGCGGCAGCCCCGCGTCGCGCACGAGCCTTGATAGTCCGAACGCGAGGCGGAGTCTTCGGGGGTGCTGCCAGACGTGGCGGAGCGCGAGCCGGAGGAGCCTCGAAGTCCAGCCGCGCGGTTTCCCGGCGTGCGAGATGTCCTGCCGCGCGGCTTCGAGAAGTTGGCCGTACTCGACGCCCGCCGGGCACGCGCTCTCGCACGCGCGGCAGCCGAGGCAGCGGTCAATGTGTTTTGTGAACGAGCCGGAGTCGGGCGCGAGCCGACCCTCCTCGACGGCGCGCATGAGGTAGATGCGCCCGCGCGGGCTGTCGTTCTCGTCGCCCGTGTGGACGTAGGTCGGGCAAGCTTCGAGACACAGCCCGCAGTGGACGCACGCTAAGAGCTTGCGCTCTTCGGCGGCGAGCGTGGCGGCGAGTCGTGTTAAGGGTTCAGACATGGCATGAATTCTTTGCGCAGCCGCTTCGGCGTCTTCGGGACAAACGCGGACGGCTTCTATTCAAACTTGAAGCGACCGGGCGAGAGCACGTCCGCCGGGTCGAGTTGTTCCTTGACGCGCCTCATCAGTAAAGCCGCCGAGGGCAAGAGCCCCCACGCGTCGAATTTGCCCCTGAGCGGCGCGGGCGTGCGCTCGATGATGAAGGAGCCGCCCACGGCCCTCGCCGCCCGGCGCGCGTCTCGGAGCGAAGAGAGAGTCGCCGAAAGGTTTGCCACCGGCTCCTGCTCGAAGACGCGCACTCGTCCGTCGCCGAGCCCCACGTGCCACGCTGCATTCTTCATCCCGGCGCGAAGTCTCGCGGCCTCGTCCAGCAGCGCGCCGAGTTCCGAAGGTCGCACGCCCGCGCGCCACACGAGGGTTGCTTCGTCGTCCCATGCAGCCGTCGCCAGCTTCGACCAGACGAGGGCGTCGTCGCCGTCGAGGACTTCAATCTTTGCGTCCGACGCCTGCTCTTTGATGAGCGCGCGCGCACGTTCGAGCTGATGCGCGACGGCCTCCGGCGTCCCGGCGAAGCGGACGAGGAGTGCGTTAGCTTCGTCGCTGTCTGAAAGATTCAGTGACGCCGCCATGCGCGGCGAGAGCAGCTCGACGGCGGAGGGGAGCAGGCGTTCGGCGATGACGGCGCGGCCCGCGCGGAGCAGAGTTTGTGTGTTGGTTGAGCGTGCAAGCAGCGTCGCTTCGAGCGGCGGGCGCGGGCGCAGTTTCAAGGTCAGCTCAAGGATGACTCCGAGCGTGCCGTGGCTCCCGACGAAGAGCTTGCAGAGGTCGTAGCCCGCGACGTTCTTGACGACGCGGCCCCCGGCGCGAATCAACTCGCCGCCCGCGAGCGCGACGCGCATGCCGAGGACGTGCGAGCGCGGCTGGTTGTAGCCGAAGGATTGCGGCCCGCCGAGCCCGGTCGCGGCCACGCCGCCGAGACTCGCCTGCGCACCGCCGGGTGGGTCGAGCGGGAGCCACTGACCGCTTCTCCCGACCTCACGGTTGAAGTCGTCGAACCGCACGCCCGCCCCGGCGGTCGCCACGAGGTCTGCGGGCTCGTGCTCGATGACACGCGACAGCCGCTCCGTCTTTAAGACAACACGCGCGCGCGGCAGCGGATTGCCCGCGTCGAGCCAACGGCACGCGCCCGCGGGCTCGACCTTCCAGCCTTCTTGAGAGGCGAGCCTCAGCACCTCGCAGACCTCTTCGGCGGAAGAGGGCGAGACGGTGAGCAGTTCGCCCGCGCCTTCATCAACATGCTCACGACCGACGACGGTAGAGAGTGAAGCGGACGCACGTTCGGGGTTAAAGCTTCCGGCGGAAACTGTGTGGACGAAAGATGCTTCCGGAGTCGGAGGCGTTGGCGGTCGAGGAGTTGATGAGAGAGTTGCTTCCTGCCCGTCTCTCGTCTTTCGCGCGTTGCCGTTCGTCTGCTCGCTTGCGTCCTCGCCGACGGTCGGGCTTCTGCCTTCGGCGACGGCGCGGGCTTCGCCGCAGCCTTTGGGGGTGGGGATGATTTTGCCGGGGTTGCAGAGGCCGGTGGGGTCGAAGGCGGCGCGGAGGCGGAGCATCGCGGCGAGCGATTCGTCCGAGAAGATGAGCGAGAGGAAGTCTCTCTTGTCGAGCCCGACGCCGTGCTCGCCCGTTATCGTCCCGCCCGCGCGGACGCACGTCTCCATGATTTCGCGGCCCGCCTCTTTGACCCTCAAGACCTCTTCGGGCAAACGCGCGTCGTAGCAGATGAGCGGGTGGAGGTTGCCGTCGCCCGCGTGGAAGACGTTGGCGATGCGTAAGGAATACTTCGCGCCGACGCGGTAGGTCTCGGCGAGAATTTCGGGCAGACGCGAGCGCGGGACGACCGCGTCCTGCAACATGAAGTCGGGCGAGATGCGGCCCATCGCGCCGAACGCGCCCTTGCGCGCCGCCCAGAGCTTCTTGCGCTCCGACTCGTCGGCGGCGAGGCGGACGGTGCGCGCGCCTTGTTTGAGACAGAGCGCCTTGACGCGCTCGACTTCTTCGTCGAGCCCTGCTTCGAGCCCGTCTAGTTCGACGAGCAGAGCGGCTTCGGCGTCGAGCGGCAACCCGGCGGCGAAGACGCTCGCCTCGACCGCGCGGATGGTCGCGCCGTCAACCATCTCCAACGCGGCGGGGATGAAGCCCTCGGCGATGATGGCGGAGACGGCGCGGCTCGCGTCGTCAATGTCCGTGAAGTCGGCGAGCATCGTCCGCACGGCGGGCGGAATCGGCGTCAGTCGCACGGTCGCCTCGGTGGCGATGCCGAAAGTGCCTTCGGAGCCGACGAAGACACCGAGCAGGTCGAAGCCGATAGTGCCGCGCCCGCGCCGCCGAGTTCAACGATATGACCATCGGACAAGACGACGCGCAGGCCGAGCACGTGGTCAACGGTCGTGCCGTACTTCAGACAGTGGATGCCGCCCGCGTTCTCGGCGACGTTGCCGCCGATGGTGCAGGAGACCTGGCTCGAAGGGTCTGGGACGTAGTAGAGGCCGTGGCGCGCGACGGCGCGCGAGAGTTGCGCGTTGACCATCCCGGTCTCGACGACGGCGAGGCGGTTCTCCAAGTCAACTTTCAGGAGCCGACGCATCCGCGCGAACTCGACGCAGACGCCGCTGTTTAAATGTCAGCGCGCCGCCCGAAAGTCCCGTCCCTGCGCCGCGCGGAGCGAACGGAACGCGCTCGCGCGCGAGCAGCCGCAAGACTTCCGAGACCTCTTCGGTCGAGCGCGGGAAGACGACGGCGCGCGGCCTGAACTTGTAATGCGTGAGGCCGTCCGACTCGTAGACGAGCAGCTCTTCCGCCTCGGAAAGCACCTGTTCTCGACCGAGCACGGCGCGCAGGTTTTTGATGAGAGTGTCGGCCAATGTCTTAGCGCAAGAGATTAGAAATTTGTTACCGGAAGGCGACGCCGCGATGATACACTACGCGCCCGCCGTTCGTGTAACAGTCCGTCGAGACGAAGTAAAGCGGCGCGGCCCCGGCGAATTTCAAAAACGACAGAGGAATAATCCCCGGCAATGAAAGCGAGCAAAGTCTTTGCTTCCGCCCTTCTCGCGTGTCTCGTGGCTCTCAACTCTCCAACTCAGACGGACGCGCAAGGTCTTCAAGCCGACCTCGTCATCACGAACGCGAACGTGCGGACGATGGACAAGCAGCGGCCCAAAGCCGAGGCCGTCGCCGTCGTCGGCAACCGCATCGTCGCCGTCGGCTCGAACGATGAGATAAGGAAGTACGCGGGCTCGCGCACGCGCAACATAGACGCGCGCGGCGCGCTCGTCCTGCCCGGCTTCAACGACAGCCACGTCCACTTCCTGAGCGGCGGCTTTCAACTCTCAAGCGTTGACCTGCGTGACGCGCCGACGCCGCAGGAGTTCGCCGCGCGCATCCGCCGCTTCGCCGAGCGACTGCCGAAGGGGCGTTGGGTCACGGGCGGCGACTGGGATCACGAACGCTGGCCCGATTCGCCGCTCCCGACGAAAGAACTGATAGACAGTTTCACGCCCGACACGCCGGTCTTCGTCAACCGCCTCGACGGGCACATGGCGCTCGCCAACAGCCTCGCGCTCCGGCTCGCGGGCGTCACGCGCGAGACGAAAGACCCGCCCGGCGGCCTCATCGTCCGCGACCCACAAACGGGCGAGCCGACCGGCGTCCTCAAAGACGCGGCGATGTCCTTCGTCTTTCAAAAAATCCCCGCGCCCGGCTTCGACGAAAAACTCTCGGCGGCGCGCGCCGCCACCGAGCACGCCGCGCGTCTCGGCGTGACGAGCGTGCAGGACATGTCGGCGGGCGACGACGTGGGCGTCTATCAAACTCTGCTTGAGCGCGGAGAGTTGAAGACAAGAGTCTACGCCGTCGCGCCTTTGCCCGCGTGGGAACGCCTGAGCCGCGTCGGCGTGCGCCGCGCCTTCGGGAGCGACATGCTGAGGGTCGGCGGCCTGAAGGGTTTTGGTGACGGGAGCCTCGGCTCGACCACCGCGCTCTTCTTCGAGCCCTACAACGACGCGCCGGAGACGAGCGGCCTGCCCGGCGACGAGATGTTCCCCGAAGGCGCGATGCGCGCGCGCGTCGAGGGCGCGGACAAGGCGGGCTTGCAGGTGATGATTCACGCCATCGGCGACAAGGCCAACGACATCATCCTCTCGATTTACGACCAGACGGTGAAGTCGAACGGTGAGCGCGACCGACGCTTCCGCGTCGAGCACGCGCAGCACCTCTACCCGGAAGAGATACGCGAGTTCGCGCGCCTCCATGTCATCGCCTCGATGCAGCCCTACCACGCGATTGACGACGGTCGCTGGGCCGAAAAACGCATCGGCCCCGAACGCATCAAGGGCACTTACGCCTTCCGCTCTTTGCTCGACGCGGGCGCAGTCCTCGCCTTCGGCACAGACTGGTCGGTCGCACCTCTTGACCCGATGCTCGGCGTCTACGCCGCCGTCACGCGCCGCACGCTCGACGGCAAGAACCCTTCTGGCTGGGTTCCCGAACAGAAGATTACGGTTGAGGAAGCGGTGCGCGCTTACACCTACGGGTCGGCCTACGCTGAGTTCGCCGACGGCGTGAAGGGGACGATTGCGCCCGGCAAGCTCGCCGACATGGTGATCCTCACGGACGACATCTTTAAGATTGACCCTGTCATGATTGAGAAGACGCGCGTCCGCCTGACCATCATGGACGGGCGCGTGGTCTACGACGCTGGCGAGAGGTGAAGTGAATTGGAACTGACCGTCGTCGAGGGCTTGCGCACCGTCAAGCTCGACCTCATCTACACGCTCGCGCTGGCGGCGCTCCTGCTCTTCGCCGGGCACTTCATCCAGCGGCGCGTGCGTCTCTTCGAGCGTTCGAGCATCCCGGCGGCGGCCATCGGCGGCTTGCTCTTCGCGCTCCTCGTCCTCTTCTTGCGAAGGGGCAACACTCTCGGCTTCGCGCTCGACACGAGTTTGCGCGGGCCTCTGCAAATCGCCTTCTTCACGACCATCGGACTGAGCGCGACGACGACTCTCCTGCGCGAGGGCGGATGGCGGCTCGGCTTCTTCTGGCTCATCGCTTCCGCGTCGGCGCTGGTGCAGAACGCGGTCGGGATGGGGCTCGCCGTGGCTCTGGGCGCGCCCGCCGCGCTCGGCGTCATCTGCGGCGCGCTGACGCTTTCGGGCGGCCCCTCGACCGGCCTCGCGTGGACGAAGGAGTTCGAGGCGCTCGGCGTCGAAGGCGCGGGCGCGGCCATCATCGCCTCGGCGCTCTTCGGCATCTTCACGGCCTGCATCGTCGGCAACCCGGTGGCGACGGCCCTCATCCGCCGCTTCAAACTGAAGCAGCCGGACGAAGCGCGGCGCACGAGTGAAGGCGCGGAGGAGGAGTTCTGGGCGCTCAGTCCGACCGTCAATCTGGACGACGAGCGAGGGACGGAAAAGGGAAGAGAGGAGAAAGAAGAATCAAGGCTCACGGGTCAGGTTCTGCTGCACAACCTCCTCGTCATCCTCGCACTGATGGGCTTGGGCGCGCTCCTGAGCATGGGAATCAAGAGTCTTCCGGGCGTCGGCGCGAAGATCATCCTGCCGGATTACATCGGCGCGCTGGTGCTCGCGGCGTTGGTGCGTAATTTGGATGACCGGCTCGGCTGGCTCCGCCTCGACGCGCGCGCCATCGAAGTTCTGGGCGGCATCGCGCTCGCGCTCTTCCTCGTCATCGCGTTGATGAGTCTTGAGCTGTGGAAGATAGCGGGGCTCGCGCTCCCGATGCTCGTCATCCTGTCGGTGCAGGTGGTCGTGATGATCGCCTTCGCGGTGCTCGTGACGTTCGTCCTGATGGGGCGCGACTACGAGGCGGCGGTGACGGCGAGCGGGCACATCGGCTTCGGCTTGGGGACGACGCCGAACGCGGTCGCCAACATGGAGGCACTGACGGCGCGTTACGGCCCCGCGCCGCGCAGCTTTCTGATTGTGCCGGTCGTCGGCGCGTTCTTCATAGACTTCTCGAACCTGCTGCTCATCACCATCTTCGTCAATTTCCTTCGCTGAGCGGAGTCCAAAATAATGTTGAAGAAAGTATCTTTGATTTGCCTCCTGTCGTTGCTGTTCGTCTCGGCGCAACCCGCGTCGTCGCAGGACAAACCCGCGCCCGCCGAGGGGCGTTCGCACGCCTCGCCCCGTCTCCAAAAGATTGTGGACGAGGCGGCGCGCGCGGCCCTCGCGCGGTTCGGCGAGAAGGGTTTTACTGAGAAGAATCTGGCAATCACGCTCGTTGACTTGGGCGACCCGCAGCGGCCTTTGCAGGCGAGCTTCAGGGGCGGCGAGCCCATCTACCCGGCGAGCGTCGTAAAGCTCTTCTACCTCGCCGCCGCGCACCGTTGGTTGGAGGACGGGAAGCTGAAGGAGACCGAGGAGCTGAGCCGCGCCTTGAAGGACATGATAGTGGAATCGTCGAACGACGCGACGCACTTCATCCTCGACTCTCTGACCGGCACTTCGAACGGGGCGGAACTCAACGAGGCGGAGATGAAGGAGTGGGGCCACAAGCGCAACGCCGTCAACCGCTACTTCGACTCGCTCGACTACCCGGTCGGGCCGGGCGGCATCAACGTCAACCAGAAGCCCTGGTGCGAGGGGCCATACGGGCGCGAGCGCGCCTTCCTCGGCCCGAAGTTCGAGAACCGCAACAAGCTGACGACCGACGCGACGGCGCGGCTCCTGGCCGACATCGTTCTGGGGCGCGTCGTCGCGCCCGCCCGCAGCGCGCGGATGCTTGAGCTGATGAAGCGCGACTTCGCGGGCAAGTCCGAAGACCCCGACGATCAGGCGCACGGCTTCACCTCCATCGCGCTCACGCCCGGCGCGCGCTACTGGTCAAAGGCGGGCTGGACGAGCACCACCCGCCACGACGCCGCCTACATCGAGCTGCCGACCGGCCAACGCTTCGTCCTCGTCACCTTCACCACCGACCACGCCAAAGAGCGCGAAATCATCCCGACGGTCGCGCGCGCGGTCATCGCGGAAATCCAAAAGCCGTGAACCGTGACGGGTAAACCGTGACAAGAAAGAACAGTCTTTCTCCTGTCACCTGTCACTTGTCACGGTTTACGGTCTTTCACCTGTCACGGTTTACCGTTTACGTCTTTTGCGCCAGCACGGCGGTCTTCGTCCAGCCGATGGGCTCGATGGGGTGGAAGTGGTGGTTCTCGATGACGCGGAAGAAGCTTTCCGTGTGTTCGGAGACTTCGACGGGCGGGTGGGCCTTGAAGCGGAACATGACTTCGAGGAGCGTGCTCATGGGCGAGGGCCGGACGGGGAGGTGGAGGAGGTAGCCGCCGGGCGCGAGCACGCGCGCCAGCTCCCGCATCCCTTCGTGGAGCGGGACGTATTCGAGCACGCCGCTCGTCACCACGAAGTCGAAGGAGTCGTCGGGGAAGGGCAGTCCGAGGACGTTGGCGCGGACGAAGGAGATGGTGTGCGGCTTCGCCTGCGAGGACTTCTCGACGGCGCGGCGCGCGGTCTGGAGCGAGCGCGCCGAGAGGTCAACGGCGGTAATCTTCGCGGGGCGTTCGAGGACGCGGAGCAGTGCGAGCGTGAGGAGGCCCGTGCCGCACCCGGCGTCGAGGATGCTCGCGCCCTTCGGGAGCGGCAGTCGGCTCTCGCGCAGGTATCTCTCGATTGAGCGCCCGTAGCCGTTGATGCGGAACATCAGGTCGTAGAGGTTGGTGAAACGGTCGTAGATGGAGACCGGGCTTTCGGGAAATTGTGTGGTGGTCGCTTCGCTGTGGTTCATTCGCCTCCAAGGTCTTCCGCCCCTCGTTCACACGTTCAGCGCGCTCCGAGTGGGCGTCCCCGCGTTCTGCTGGTCTTCGGACTACGCCGCCAAAATAACACACAACCTCTCGGCACGCAGGGCCGCATGATAAAGAGTCGCGCGAAAACCAGAAGTTCGTGCGCGGGCGTTTCTCAACGAAGAATTGCAGGTGTTACCATGTTCCGGCCCGAAATCGCCCCGCAAGCCCTCCGGCTGAAGCGTCTCCGGAGGGGCGAGCAGGGTCAAGCTTTCGCTGATTAAAATTTAAGAAAACGGTGCCCGGAAGAATGAGTTCACAGAAGTCTCAGAAGCCACAAAAGTCGAAAAGCTATCTCCCCTTCGTCATCATCGGAGTTGTCCTGCTGGCGGTCGTCGTCGGGGCGACGCTGATGATGCGCCCGAAAGATGCGGACGTGCCTGCGCAGACGAACGCGCCCTCGAACGCCACGGCGAGTAACGCGTCGAGCCCCGCGACCGCCCCGCCCGTCTCGCCCGTGCGCCGTGCGGGAGCGGCAGGCGCGCAGCCGCCGCACACGAAGGGCGGGCAGAACGCGGTGGTCGTCATCGAAGAGTTCGCCGACTACCAGTGCCCGCCGTGCGGCAACATGCACCCGGTCTTGCAAAAGATAGTGGACGACCACGGCGACCGCGTCCGCGTCGTCTTCCGCAACTTCCCACTGCAACAGATTCACAAGAACGCCTTCACGGCGGCGCGCGCGGCGGAGGCCGCTGGCTTGCAGGGCAAGTTCTGGCAGATGAACGACATGATTTACAAGAATCAGGACTTGTGGAAAGACTCGCCGGAGCCGCGCCCCATCTTCCAGAGCTACGCGAGCCGCGTCGGGCTCGATGTCGAGAAGTTCAAGGCCGACATGGATAATCAGGCCGTCACCTCGCGCATCATCGCCGACGCCGAGCGCGGCGGCTCGCTCGGCGTGAAGGGAACGCCGACGCTCTTCCTCAACGGGCGCGAGCTGACGGCGGATCAGTCGCTCTCGGAGCCGAGCCTGCGCGCGCAGGTCGAGGCGGCGTTGGCCGCGAAACCTCAGTGAGCAAGAGAGAACGAAAGCCCGCCGACGTGGACGACGACGCGGATGAAGTCGAGACGCGCGACGAGCGACGCGCGGCGCTCTGGGACGGTTTGGCGGCGCTCCTCGCGTTGGTCGGAGTGCTCGATTCGGTCTACCTGACGGTCGAGCATCTTTCGGGGCGGAGCGTGAGGTGCGTGGTCGTCAGCGGTTGCGACGAGGTGCTTTCGAGTCGCTACGCGACGCTGCCGGGCGACGTGCCGCTCGCCGCCCTCGGCGCTCTCGCCTACTTCACGGTCTTCAGTCTCGCGACGCTCGCGGCCTTCGGCTACCCGAAGGCGCGGACGCTGCTCGCGCCGCTCGTCGCCCTGATGTTCGCGGGCACGCTCTATCTCCTCTACGTTCAGGCCTTCGTGCTCCGAGCCTTCTGCACCTACTGCCTCGTCTCCGCCGCCGTGACGACGTGCCTCGCGCTCGTCGTCCTCGGACGAAGATTTTTCGGCGCGCGTCGTCTTTATGCCTGAGACGGGACGGGAGACGCGAACCCTTCTTCATCCACCACGTAGACGAGCGTCTTGCCGAATTAGCAGAGCCGGGCGCAAGAAAGACTTGGCCGAATCGTTCACCCGACATGAGATATGCCGGAAGGAGGGTGAAAGTTATGCGAAGGGCTTGGACGGCGCTGACGCCGGTCGGTCTTGGGTTACTCGTTTTCGGTGCTTTGACTTTGCCGGGCGACGGAGCGAAGGCTTCGGCGGTGGGCGGCGCGGCGGCGACGAAGGCCGTCGTGCAGGAGAGAATCGTCGTGCATCCGCGCCAGAGCGCTTTCGAGGTCGAAGTGCTCGTGCAGGGCTACCCGCGCGAGGCGCTCTACGGGCGCGGGCGTCGCTACGTCGAGGCGACGGAGGGCGCGGAGTACGAGCTGAGAATCAGGAACCCTCTGCCCGTCCGCGTGGCCGTCGCGCTCTCGGTGGACGGGCTCAACACGATTGACGCGCGGCGCTCTTCGAGCTGGGATTCGAGCAAGTGGCTCATCGAGCCGTACCAGACCATCCGCATCGGCGGCTGGCAGATGAGTTCGAGCCGCGCGCGCCGCTTCTACTTCACGACCGAGCGCGACTCCTACGCCGCGAAACTCGGACGCGCCTCCGACCTCGGCGTCATCACCGCCGTCTTCTACCGCGAGAACACGCCGCGCCCGCGGCCCGTCGTCCCGCCGATTTACAGGGACGAAGAGGACGGCGGCAGCGCGCAGCCGCGCCCGTCGGAACGGCGGAGCAAAGACGACTCCGCGCCGCAAATGAACCGGGGCGAGAGCGCGAAGAGCGGCGTTGGTCGCCGCCCCTCCGCACCGCCGCCGCCAGACGACGAGCACGCCGCGACGGGCATCGGTCGCTCGGTTGACCATCAAGTGAGCTTCGTTAACGTTGACCTTGAACGCCGCCCCGCCGCCGAGGTCTCAATCCGCTACGAGTACCGCGACGCCCTCTACAAACTCGGCGTGCTGCCCCGACCGAGGCCCTACGAGGACACGCTCCGTCGGCGCGAGCGGGCGCGCGGCTTCGAAGACCCGCGCTTCAGCCCGGAGCCGTAAATTTGGAACAGAGTGCGCGCGCGGGCGTCTAAGACGGATAAGAACTTTCTTAAAAGGGCAGGTGTCGAGATGTCGAATCATTCAAACCCGCTCGAAGGCGTGAAGGTCGCCGCGCCGTGCTCCGCCGGGTGGGAGAACATGACGGGAAACGACCGCGTGCGCTTCTGCCAGCAATGCGACCTCAACGTCTACAACCTTTCGGGCATGTCGAGGCGCGAGGCCGAGACTCTCATCAACAACACCGAAAGCCGCCTCTGCATACGCTTCTACCGGCGCGCGGACGGCACGATTCTGACGCGCGACTGCCCCACGGGTCTGCGCGCCATCCGCCGCCGCGTCTCGCGCATCACGACCGCCGTCGCCTCCGCCGTCCTCGGCTTCTTCACCGGAGTCGGCTTCAACTACGCCTTCAGGCCGACGCACTACGTCATGGGCCAATACGCAAGGCCGATGCCAGAATTGGACGAGCGTTACGAGCCGATGGTGGGCGTGATGGCGGTGGACATCGAGCGCACGCCCCCGAAACAAAAAGGCGAGGTGCGCAAAGGAAGACGCAGCGGCCAGTAAAATCCCCGAAGGGGATAAAGATACTAGCCGGGGGCAAAGCAAACGAAGTTTGCGACGCCCCCGGTCATACGTAGAAAAAAGGTTCGACCCTGAAGGGGTCGCAGATTCAACGTTGAATCTGCGACCCCTTCAGGGTCGAACTCTTTTCGCGGTCTGCACCGGGGGCGTCGCTCGCTATCGCTCGCTTGCCCCCGGCTATTATCTCCTGCCCCTTCGGGGCGTGCTTTGATTCAGCGCCTCGGCTTGAGGTCTTCGGTGTAGAGCATCTTGTAGGCGCGGAAGTTCGCCATCACCTTGTTGACGTAATCCTTGCTCTCGGTGAAGCCGACTTCCGAAGTGAAGACGCCGGGGTCGTCGTGTGTGGCGCGGCGCACCCACCGCACGACGTTATCTTCGCCGCCGTTGTAGGAGGCGGCGACGGCCTCCGGCAGACCCGGAAACATCCGCCCCAACTCCGCGAGATACGCGCTCCCCAGAAGGACGTTGACTTCCGGGCGGTAGAGGTCTTCCTCGCGCGGCGGCGGGGTCTTGAGCTGCGTCGCGTACTTCGCCGCGATCTCCGGCGTCAACTGCAAGAGCCCGCGCGCCGCCGCCGGGGACTTCGCGCGCGCGTTGAAGCTACTTTCCTGCCGCATGATGGCGAGCACGAGCCGCGCATCAACGCCCCGGCCAGCGACCGAGCGGAGGATGATTTCGCGGAACGGCGCGGGGTAATCCCCGGCGGATTTCACTACGTCGCTTCGCACGCGACTCTCCCTCTGCGCCGCCGAAGCCTTCCCCGCCGCGCCGAGATTCTGCATCCGCTCGGTCGCGCGCGCGCCGTAGTACGAGCCGAGGCTGTCGCCGATTGACTGGTAAGCCCTGAGCGCCTCGTCCTTCCGTCCAAGACGTTCCAGACTATACGCGCGGAGGTAAGTGATTTCCGGCGTCGTCGTGTTCACGTCGCGCGTCAGTCGCGCGCGGCTCATCTCGTCGCTTGAGCGCAAAGCCCCCTGCCAGTCGCCGCGCGCCACTTCGAGGCGGAGTCGCGCGAAGAGCGCGCTCGCGTCCGCCGGCTTGCCCGCGAAACGTTCGCGCGTGCGCGCAATCCACGTCAGAGCCTCGTCGGGTTTCCCCGCCTCGCGCAGAGAGTCAATGACGTTCAGGAGCGCGTTCTCGATGCGCTCGCCGTTCGGGAAGCGTTCGGCATATTGGGCGTAGCGCGCGGCGGCCTCGCCGGGGCGGTCGAGCCGGAGGAGCGTCGCGGCGACGTAGTAGAAGCCGTCGCGTCCGGCGGGCGTTTCGATGTAACTGTTTCCGAGATTCTCGAAGACGGGCATGGCCTCTTCGTAGCGCCGCTCCTGAAAGAGCGAGCGACCGACGCCGAAGTGCGCCGCCGGGACGTTCGAGTCTTCGGGGAAGCGTTCGATGACCGCGCGCCAGTGTGCGCGCGCCTCGTCGAAGGCGCGGTTGGCGTGGTAGATGCCCGCGCGTCGCATGTGCTCCTGCGGCGTCAACTGCGGCAGCCCGCCGTCGGCGGCGCGGCTCGCGCCGTCCATCCGCCGCGTCACGGCGAGCGCATCGTCGGTCTGCTCGTCCGCCGGGATGACGATGGCCTCGGCGGTCGCGTACATGGCCGCCGCTTCGTCCGGGTTACGAGTCTCGTCAACGCGCGTGCAAGAAGGCGCGAGCGCGAGCGCCGCGATAAGAAACAATGCTTGATGTGCAAGGAAGAACATTTTCAGTCTGTGACCCTGAGTGGATTGAACGCGGGGGAGCATTTCACCCGCCCGCTTCTGTTGTCGGCTTTGTGTTCGCATCAACGCCGCCGCGCCCGCGCACGCAAAATTAAGGGGAGGGAATTGACGGCGGCGCTCTCGTCAAAATCAACCCGTGGCCGCCGACCAAGCGACCCTTTGATGCCGCTTGTTGCTTCCGCGTCACCCGCTAAGACGAGCAGGCGGATTGAAGTTGAAACTGCGTCGCCGGACTCGAACGACTACTCGCCGCCTCGTTCCGCTTCCGTCTCTTCGACTATCTCGTAACTCGTCGCCAGCTCGACGCCGGGGCGGAGCGTCGCCGCGACGCTGCAATACTTCGTCTCGGAAAGCTCAATCGCCGAGGCGACGGCGCGCTCCGAGACGTTGTGCCCGCGAACGACGTGCCGCACCTCGATGCGCGTGTAGGCGCGCGGGTGCTCGGCCCGCCGTTCGCCACGGACTTCGACGCGGTAGTCCGTCACGCGCTCGCGCTTCTTGCGCAGGATGGAGATGACATCAACGGCGGTGCAGCCGCCGAGCGCGAGCAGCAGCAACTCCATCGGCGTCGCCGCGCTCGACCGCGCGGAATTGGTCTCTATCACTTGCGCGTGCCCGCTCGGACTGATGCCGATGAAGAGTTCCGTCGCCCGCCGAATGGATGACGGCGTGGTCGCTTTTTTTGGTCTCCAAAGTCTCTCCTTCCGCCTTCTCCGAAACAGCATAACACGGGAGCCATTTCCGCCCCTCAAGCGCACGAAATCCCGGCTTAAAATGGCGTTTTTTGATGTACGCTAGCCGAACATCCGAGATGCGTTAGAGTACAGAATTTGAGCCCTCACGGCGTCCGAAACGGCGCGGGGTTTAACACTCCGGCAACCCTCGCGTGTTTTTATTGAATCACAAACTACGACATCGCCTCTCCCTTTCACTCCCTACGGCTTGAATCAGGGCTTTTTGAACGAAACGGCGTCCGTCGGCATGGTGCTTGCCTCTTATGGCTTGTAAGGAATGCTTTGCGTAGCTCAAGTGTATGTCTCTCCATAGTGCGATACACCTCCCCGCGAGATGAGCCGAAGCAGGGCAGGCGTCCTCAATCCGGAGGGCAGCCGGCAGCCAAGTTCTGATAGCGAAAAGTGGAAACATAAGTTGGAGGGAAAAGACCGATGAATAGAATCAGACAGACCATCTCCGTCGCGCTCGTGTTCGCAATTCTGAGCCTTGGGCTCACGGCGGCGCAGGCGCAACGTCGCCCGTACCGTATGACCGACCGGCAGATTGGCGCGCTCATCCAGCGCGTGGAAACGTCAGCCGACAGGTTCCGCGCCACCATGGACCGCGTGCTCGACCGCAGCCGCTACAACAATACGAACGCCGAAGACAACATCAACACCTTCATCCAGAATTTCGAGAGCGCCACCGACCAGCTCCGCGACCGTTTCAACCGTCGCGTCTCGGTGGCCTCGGACGTGGAGAACGTGCTCCGGCAGGCGAACTTCATTGACAGCTTCGTCACCAACAATCGTCTCAACCAGCGGGTCGTGAGCGACTGGACGTTGGTGCGCAACGACCTTAACGCGCTCGCCAGCGCCTACGGTCTCAACTGGCGTTGGAACCAGCAGGGAACCATCGGCGGCGGCACAACGACTTCGGGGCTCCCGTACCGGGTGGGCGACGCGCAGCTCCGCCAGCTCATCCGCCGCATCGAGACCCGCACCGACACGTTCCGCGCGAGCGTTGACACGGCGCTCGACCGCAGCCGCTACGACGGCACGCGCGCCGAGAACAACGTCAACCAGTTCATCCGCGACTTCGAGGCGGCGACCGACGCCTTACGCAACCGCTTCAACAGCCGCAACTCGGCGACCGGCGACGTGGAGAACGTCCTCCGCCGCGCCGCCTTCATTGACGAATTCATGCGCCGCAACAACCTGACGCGCCGCGCCGAGGACACCTGGTCGCTGCTCCGCACCGACCTGAACGAACTGGCAAGCTCCTACAGCGTCGCTTGGAACTGGGACACCAACACGCTGCCCACGACGCCGGGCGGCCCCATCTACACCGCGTCGGGCCTGACGGGCACGTACCGCCTCGACCCCTCGCGCAGCGACAACGCGCGCGACATCGCGACGCGCGCCACGGCCAACCTGCCCAACAACCAGCGGCAGCGCGTCCTCGACAACATCATGCCGCGGCTTGAGTCGCCCGACATGATTGCCATCCAGCGGCAGGGGATGTCCGTGACCATCGCTTCGTCTCGCGCCGCGCAGACGACCTTCGACGCCGACGGTCGCGAGCGCCGCGAGCAGTTGCCGAACGGCATGGCCTCGCGCGTGACGGCGAGACTGACGGGCGAGCGTCTGACCGTGAGTTCGGCGGGCGACCGCGCGACCGACTTCAACGTCACCTTCGAGCCGACCGACGGCGGTCGCAGCCTCCTCGTGACGCGCGAAATCTGGAACGACAGGCTCGGCACCGGCCCGGTCTTCGTCCGCAACCTTTATAACCGCACGTCCGACGTGGCCGAGTGGAACGTCTACAACGGCGGGTCGAACTACCCGAACACCGTCGGCTCGACGCCGAGCGGCGACTTCATCGTCCCGAACGGGCAGACGCTCGTCGCCACGCTCAACACCGACCTGACGACGCGGACGGCGCAGGTCGGCGACCGCTTCACGATGACGGTGCGCGAGCCCTCGCAGTTCGCGGGCGCGACCATCGAAGGCCGCGTCACGAACGTCTCGCGCAGCGGGCGCGTCACGGGCCGCGCCGACATGGCCTTTAACTTCGACACCATCCGCCTGACGAACGGTCAGACCTACAGCTTCGCGGGCTTCATCGAGAGCGCGCGCGGGATGAACGGCGAGACCGTCCGCGTGGATAACGAGGGCGTCTCGGACGACGACAGCCGGGGCGAGACGACCGCGCAGCGCGCGGCCATCGGCACGGCGGTCGGCGCGATCATCGGCGCGATTGCCGGGGGCGGCAAGGGCGCGGCCATCGGCGCGATTGTCGGCGCGGGCGCGGGCGCGGGCTCGGTCTACGTGCAGGGCCGTGGAGACCTCGAACTGTTGAGCGGCTCCGAGGTGACTATCCGCGCGAGTTCGCCGAACAGGTAACAGACTGAAGCGGGCCGAGGGCGCTTTCGTCGCCCGAAGCCATTCACAAACGCGACAGCCCGGCGGCCTTTACAGGAGGTCGCCGGGCTGTCGCGTTTCACGAAACAGTACCGCGAGCGGTAGCGAGCGGGTTGAGTGTTGATGGCACTCAACCCGCTCGCTACCGCTCGCGGTACTGTTAAAGCTATCGCTGCTCGCGGTACTGTTCGTTCGTGGCGGCGGATTTCACGCGCGCGCGGATTTGACCTGTGATAATATCGCCGCGCCCAACACCTCAACTGCCTGAGTTCGACTGATACAATTTTTTGTTTTCAGGGTGAAGGAAAACCGAGCGCGCCTTGCCACGTCCCGACTGGCGAAGGCGACGCAGAGATAAGCCGATGGCCGCCATTTTAATCGTTGACGACGACGACATGATCCGCGACACGCTCTACGAGCTGTTCTCGGAAGACCACCTGTGCCACGCCGCGAACACCGCCGAGAAGGCTCTGTCCTTCCTCCGCGAACAGTCCTACGACGTGGTGCTGACAGACATCTCCATGCCGGGGCTGAGCGGCGTCGAGCTGCTCGGCACCGTCCGCCAGAGCCAGCCCGACACGCCCGTCATCATCATCACCGGCATCAGCGACGGGACGCACGCCGAAGGGCTCAAGCGCCTCGGCGCGTTCGACTACATCCTCAAGCCCTTCCAGCTCCGGGTGGTCGAAACGAGCGTCGCGCGCGCCCTCGACTACCGACAGCAGAGAAAAGAAACGCGGCCCGGCGACGAAGGCGGGCCGCTCGATTAAGCTCTCCGGTTTTCCGCTCTAATGAATCGCCGGCCCCTGTTTGAATGACTCCTGATTCAACGAAGGCACGGAGAAGCGCGGGCGCGCGCCGGAGTCTCTTTCGGGCAGACGGGCCGCGAGTTCTTCGACCAGCTCGGAGATGCGCTCGGCGGTGAAGGGCTTGGTCACGACGCAGTCCACGCCCGCCGCCTTCTGCCTCTCCGACTCCACCTCATCGCCCCACCCCGTGATGACCGCCAGCGGAACCTCCGCGTCCATCGAACGCACGGCGCGCGCCAGCTCCCAACCGTTCATGCCGGGCATCCCGATGTCGGTGAAGACCATGTCGAACTTCGACGCGCGGAAGAGCGAGAGCGCCTCGAAGGCGTTGGGCGCGAGCGCGACCGCGTGGCCTTCCGCTTCCAACAGCTCGCGCAAAAGCTCGCGCACCGAGGGCTCGTCGTCAACGACGAGCAGCGTGAGCCTCCTCGAAGGCTTGGGCCGCGCCGCGCCGAACGGCGCTTCGTGAACCGAGGACGCAGGACGTGCCGCAGCCTTCGCCGCCGGGAGCTTGATGGAGAAGGTCGTGCCGTGGCCGACTTCGGACTCGACCTCGATGGTTCCCTCGTGGCGGCGGACGATGCCGTAGGAGACGGCGAGGCCGAGGCCGAGGCCGCCTTCGCCCTTCGTCGTGAAGAACGGGTCGAAGATGCGCGAGCGCACTTCGGGGCTCATCCCCACGCCCGTGTCGCGCACGCTGATGTGGACGAAGCCGTCCGACTCGTCCGAGGCGAGCGTCAGGCGGCCCCCTTCGGGCATCGCGTCCACGGCGTTGAAGACCATGTTGACGAGCACTTCGCGCAGCTCCGAGCCCTCGCCCATCACCGACGCGTGCGAGTCTTTTCGCAGTTCGAGCAGGATGGGCGCGCCGGAACTCTCGCCTCGGTCGCGCCAGCGGGGCCGCGTGATTTCGCTCACGTCGAAGAGGAGCTGGTCAACCGAGACGGGCTCAAGGTCTCGCGCCCGCCGCTGACGGGCGAAGTCCTGAATGCGCTTGACCGTCTTCGCGCCGTCCTCGGCGGCCTTGACGATGACTTCCAAGCCCCGCCTGATCTTCTCCGGGTCGTCCGTCCGCATCAACAACTGCGCGCGTCCGAGTATCCCGGCGAGCGTGTTGTTGAAGTCGTGCGCGACGCCCGACGCCAGCTCGCCCAAAGCCGAGAGCTTCTCGATCTGCGAGAACTGCTCGCGGATGCGCTCCTGCTCGGCGATGTAGTGCGAAAGCTCCTGCACGTGCCGCTCGGCCTGCTCGGCCTGCACCGCCGACGCCTCGATGTTCTTGAGATAGGTGCGGTAGGTGAAGTAGACGATGAAGATGATCGGGGCCGAGACGACGAGCGCCGACGCCCCGACGCGGCCCAACATCACGGCGATGATGCCGGCGGAGGACGCGCCCGCGAAGTAGGTGATCGAAGTCCAGAGGAAGTGCTTGTGCCACGTCGCCCAGAAAGGGCGGTCGGTCTTGAGCGAGGCGGCGAGCGCGACGAGGCCGGAGTTGGCCGCGTACTGCACGAGCGCCATGATGCAGACCGCCGAGATGAAGTTCCCGTGGAAGCCCCCGGCGAAGCCCATGTCCTGCCCGAAGCAGAGGCGGAGCACCGAGACCGTGATGAATGTCGCCAGCGCCAGCACCGCCGCGTTGAAGGCGATGGTGAATTTACTCTTGCAGAAACGCTGCGAAGAGAAGAGCCCTTCGCCCGCCGTCAAAAGAATCGTCGCCTCGCCGCCGTAGAGCAGGAGCGTCAGGAAGATGAGCGTGTCGGAGACCGAAATCGCGGAGTTGAAACGCGGGATGTCAATCGCGATGCGCGACGTGACGAAGAGCGTGATGGCGGCGATGATGACGAAGTGGAAGTCGAGCGCGACGACGGGGAGGTTGATGGCCGAGTGGACGACTATCAGAGTCCCGGCCACGAGCACCAGCCACGAGAATGGGAGGAACAGACCCGGCCTGATTGATGGCTCTAACCTTTGCGCGTCAGTCATCGGCGGCTCCCGGAGGCTTGTTCAAAACGCGGGCTAGCGCGTCACCGTCAACAGTCCGGAGGTGACTTTAAGTAAGACCCTCCGACCGTCGGCGGCGACGACGTGAACGTCCTCGGCTGCGAGGCTCAAGGCTTCCGCGCCTTCACTCAACGCTTCGACTTCGATGACGAGCAGCACGCCCGCGCCCGTCAAAGCCGGAGCGCCCGCCGAGGGCGCGACCGAGACGAGCGCGAAGCCTTCGGGCGAGACGTTCTGCGTCAGGCTCACGTCCGCCGCGCGCGCGAAGAGGTTGCCGGGGCCGAACGAGCGGACGGCGACGACGCGCGGGTCGAAGCGCAGCGAGAATGAGACGAGTCCGAGCGGCGCGTCCGTCTTGAGCAAGAGTTTCAACTGCCGTCTCTCGCCGACTTTCAACGCCTGCGCCTCCGGCACGAGCCGCAGCTCGGCGGCGCTCCTTGCGGTTGCGACCGGGAGCGCGTTGGACTTCGGCGAGGCGGAGTCCGGCACGGAAGAGTTCGGAATGGAAGAGTCCGCCGGAGGCGGGTTCACGGCGTATCGTTGCCGCGTCGCCGGAGTCGGCACTTCTTGAGGAGGCGAGGGAGCAGCTTTTTCATAAACGGCTAACTTCGCCGCCCCCGTCGCGTTCGTCTCGTCAACGCGCGCGGCGACGTGGTTCACCAAAGACTTCGGCGCGGGAACAAAGCTCGGCGCTTCGGCGTCGGGCAGCTCGACGACGCGGTTCGTGGGAATCAGACGCGCGGCGGCCAACTGCTCCTCGCGCCGCGTCTCCTGCAACATCGCTTCGAGCGTCCCCGTGGTCGGCGTTTGCAGAGTGCCCGAAGGGCGCATCTCCTCGTCGCTCGGCGTCACGGCGGGCGCGCGCATGACGTGCGGCGTGACGGCGATGACGATGTCGGTCTGGTGGTCGTTGCGGCGCGGGGCGGTGAAGAGTCTGCCCAAAATGGGCACGAGGCCGAGGATGGGCAACCCCTCGCGCCCGCGCGAGTGCTGGTTCTGCGCCACGCTCGCAATCATCATCGTGCGGTTGTTCTGGATGCGCGCCGTGCCCTCGATGTTGCGCTCGGTGAAGGTCGGCGTGAGGTTCGCCGTGCCTGAGTTCACCACGTCGTTCGACTTGATGCTCATCTTCACCTGCACGTCGAGGTTGGGGAAGACCTGCGGCGTGAATTCGAGCGTCAGGCCCGTCTTCTCATACTGAATGACGGGATAACCGTTGCCGCCGAAGAGCCCCTGCGTGACGCCGGGCTGCTTCTCCGCGTCGCCCGTCGAGACGGAGCCGTAGGGCGCGACGGTCGCCGTCTGGACGGGGACGCGCTGGCCGATGTGTGCGGTGGACTTCTCGCCGTCGAAGGCGTGAACCTGCGTCGAAGCGATGAGCCGCGTGTTGTCCTTGCGCTGGAGCGCGGTCATGGTCATGGCGGGGACGACGAGCGCCGCGCCGAGCGCCGTCGGGGCGGCGACCGCGCCGAGCCCCTGCGTGACGACGCTGCGGCTGCCGCCGAAGATGGTCAAGCCCTTCGTCAGCCCGCCGAGGTTCGAGAGCGAATCCGCCGTGCCGACCTGATTGCCGAGCTGCATCAAGTCCGTGCGCGAGACTTCGTAGATGTTGACATCCATCACCACCTCGGAGCGTTCCTTGTCAATGCTCCTGAGCAGCTCGCCGACGAGCTTGACGTTCTCCGGCGTGTCGCGGATCGTCAGGCTGTTGGTGGATTTGTTCGCGGTGATGACGGGCTGGCGTCCGGCCTGCGGCGGGATCGAAGCCTGTATCAACAGCTTCGCCTCGTTCGGGTCAACGTTGTAGAGGTAGAAGGTGCGTAAGACCAACTGCTGGTACTGCGGGCGCTTCACTTGGTCGGCGACGAGGATGGTGTGGCTGCTCAGTTTCTGGAAGAAGAGTCCCTGCGTGAGGAAGATGTAGTCGAGCGCCTGCGCGGCGGTCACCTCCTGCATGTCAACCTCGACGTTGCGCTTCGGGAAGTCGCGGTCGAAGACGACGTTGAGGCGGAGCTGGCGCGCGATGAACTTGATGAAGTCTTCGAGGTCGCCGCTGTAGGTGATGACCTGAAGCTGTTCGGCCTTCGTCGAGAGCAATGCGTCGTCGTTGCCCTTCGCGGGAGTGTTGGGCTGATAGACCGCCGGGGCGAACGGGGTCGTCGAGGCGACGTTCTTCTGGCCGGGGTCGCTTTCGACGGGGCCGTCCCTGCCCATTTGTAGTTTGAGCGCGCGCTCCATCATCGAGCGCGCAAGCTCGTTGGCGGGGTCGTAGCCGTAGGCGCGGCGGAAAGAGTTGTACGCGCCGAGGTAGTCGCCGCGCTCAAGGAGCGTCGCGCCCTGCTGCATGATGAGCTGCGAGGCGTTGAAGACCGAACGGCGATAGTGGAGCTGGTATTCCGCGTTCGAGGGGTTTGCGGCGACGGCGAGCGCGAACTCCTCGACGGCCTTCTCCCACTGCTGCGCCGACTCGAACTCCATACCGCGCTTGTAGTTCTTCTCGCCCTTCGACCCGAACGCCGCGACCGAGGGCGCGAGGAGGCACAGAATCAAAAACAGGGAAGCCGCCCGTGCGCGCAGTCCGACGCGCGATGGTGCTTCGTTCATGGACGCTGGATTCGACAGGAAGTTTTTCATCCGCCTCGTTGAAGAGCTTGGCAAGTTGTGTCTCCTCCTGTTCAAATGCTTCGGGGCTCGGAGCGGAGGGCCTTTAGCGTCTGCTTTGGGTGGCGCGGGTTGATACCTGCATGACGGGGTGAAGGTGTGAGCCGGGGAGAAAACGGCGAATCCGCTGCCAAACTTTTGTCCGGGGAATCCGCGTCAGAACTGACTTCGGAATAACCTGAGTGCCTATTTCTGCCCATAAATTGAGCAGACGGCGTAAATTAAACAAGGTTTGTGGAAGTTTGTCAAGAAAGTTTCCAGAAAACTTGATATTGAGCAACACGCTCCCGGCGGAGGTCGAGGCCTACCGCGACCGGATATGGCGGCGAGAGCCGGAGGCGCGCGTCGAGGATGCTCTGGGGGCCGAGCGGCTGATTGAGGCTGCGGGCTTCTGCGCGGCGATGACGGACGCGCGGCGGCCCGGCGCTTCTCTGTACGTGGCGGTCTGCGGGCGGCGCGACGCGCACATGCCGCGCAACGTGCAGAAAGACCCGGAGAGCAGCCTTACCTGGCGGCTCAAAGATGAAGTGATGCGGCGCGGGCGCGTCTACTACGCGAAGCTCTCGAAGGGGAAGGCGATGTTCATCGCGCCCCGGCTCGTGCCCGCCTTCAACGCGCTGTGGGGTTTGCCGCGCCGGTCGGAGGCGAAGGCGCTCTCGGCGGACGCGCGCGCGATTCTGAAGGTGCTGCGGCGCGAGTGGGAGATGGCGACGTGCGACCTCCGCGAAGGGTCGGGGATTAAAGACCGCGCGCACTTCACGAAGGCGCTCGACGAGTTGCAGCGGACGTTGAAGGTGATTCCGCAGGAGGTGCTCTACGAGCCTTGGTTCACGTACATCTGGACGCTGAGCGAGGGACGCTTCGCCGAGGAGTTGTCGTTGAAGATGAAGCGTGAGGACGCTCTACGCGAAGTGGCGCGGGCGTTCCTCATGGGTGCGGGTGTGACCGTGCGTGGCGAGTTGGCGAAGGTCACGGGGCTTTCGAGGCCGGATGCGGGGCTCGGCAATCAAGCGCTGGTCGCCGAAGGCTTCGCCGAGCGCGTCGAGACGGGAGTTTACAGGCTGGCCGATTTGGAGAAGCGTTTGAGGTCAGTTTGAAAAACTTGAAAGAGGGCGTGTCCCGACTCAGGAGGAAGACTCGCCGCCGCCGCTTGTGGCTTGTTCGGACTTGGGCGGGAGGAGGTCTCGGAGTTCCTGCTCGACCTGCTCACGTGCCTCGCGCTCGCGGCGCGCGTTGGTGAGGCCGAGGGGCTCGTGCTCGCGCACGGAGCCGAGTCGGAGGAGGGCACGTTCTATCTCGGCCTCGCTCGTATCGCGACCGGCCATCGCTTCGATGGTTTGGAGGCGGGCTTCGACGGCGGCGTGGTGCTCGGACGCTTCGCGCGCGACGCGTTCGAGCCGGGCGCGGTCTCTGTTCAGGTCGCGCTCAAGTTCCGCGCGGTTGGCGGCGGGCAGAGAGGCGGCATTGCGGAGGCGTCGCCCGACGGCTTCCGTGTCGCGCCTCGTGCGCGAGAGGACGCGGGCGACGGTGACGTGCGCGGCCAGAGTCTCGCGGTAGGCGTCGGCGAGGAGCGGGCTCTGTTGTTCCATCTCTTTGAGCGCGCCGCGTTGTGCGGCGGTCAACTCGGACATGAAGTGCGGGAGTTCCGCCGCCGTCACGCCGTCGGACGCGAGTCTATCTCTGAGCCGACGTTCCCAACTGCGGCGGTACAAGAGGAGCGCGACGACGGCGAAGAGCCCGGCGAGCGAGCCTGCGGCGAAGGAGGTCAGGGCGAAGATGACGTACTCGCCGGCCTGCGTCGTTTCGGCGAAGGAGCGGAGCAGGAAGTAGACGGGCAGCGGGAGCGAGACGAGGAGGAAGGCGAGCCAGGGGGCGACGCTCAAGAGCTTCGCCGTCAGCCTCTCCCCGGCGCTCATCCGGTTGGTGTCGGTCTGTTCGGGCATCTCCACGGCTCCTCAAATCCCCGCGCTCGTCTGAAATGTGCTGCGCTCCGGTTGGCGACAAGTTATAATAACAGAGCAGCAAAACGGGCGGCATTTAAACATGAGTGAGCCGATGAAAACCTTGTCCCGAAGGATGATTTTGTTGTTGGTGGTCGCGCTCGTCTGCGGGCCGTGGGCGAGCCTCCACGCGCAGCGGCGCAACGACGGTGAAGGGCGCGACGCGCGGCGCGGCCCCGTCAGCACGGTGACGATTCCGGTGACCGTGCGCCTGCCGGAGAAGCCGCCGCAGACCGAACTGCAATACCTCGCGGGCCTCGCCGTCTTCGAGGACGGCGAGCAGCAGGAGATTCTGACGACGCGCGGCGCGGCGCGCTCGCCGCTGACGCTCGCCGTGCTCATCCAGGACGACCTCGTCTCGTCCGTCGCCACCGAAATCAGGACCTTCGCCGAGTTCATCCGGCGACTCCCGCCCGGCTCGCGCGTGATGGTCGGCTACCTGCGGGGCGGCTCGCTTCAGGTGAGGCAGAAGTGGACGACCGACCTCGAACGCGCGGCGAAGTCTCTGCGCATCCCCGCCTCCTCGACCGCCGTCGCGCCCTACAACCCTTTCGTCCAGACGCGCGAGGCGATTAAGCGCTTCGAGTCGCAGCCCGTGGGGCGGCGGGCCGCCGTGCTCATCAGCGACGGCGTGGACATCTCGCGCGGGGTCGAGAGTTCTACGCCGAGCCAGTCGCTCGACCTCCAGCGCGCCATCAACGAGGCGCAGCGGCGCGGCGTCGCCGTCTACTCCATCTTCGCCCCGACGGTGTGGGGCAACAGGTCTCTCGTCGGCAACGGTCAGGGGTCTTTGAACAGGCTCTCGGATGAGACGGGCGGGCGGGCCTTCTTTCAGGGCTTCGGCGCGCCGGTGAGCGTCAAGCCCTTCCTCGGCGAGATCGAGACGCTGCTCTCAAGACTGTTCGCGCTGACCTTCCTCTCGACGCACCCGTCGAAGGGTTTTCATCGCGTGCGCGTCGTCGCCGAACTGCCCGCAGGCGACATCTATTTCCCACACGGCTACACGCGCTAACAAAACAGAACCGCGAGCGGTAGCGAGCGGGTTGGGTGTTAATGACACCCAACCCGCTCGCTACCGCTCGCGGTTCTGTTTGATGAGAGTGACGCCGAAGCTCTCTCTAATCTTCAGCGCCCCAACGGCCCGGCGAGGGAGCCATGAGGCTCACCAGCTCGCGCAGGGCTTCAAGGTGGTTGTTGGTGAACTCGACGTCGGTCGAGCCGAGCCGCGCGGAAACCTTGCGCGAGCGCGTCAGCGAAACCACGTCGGCGTAAGGGAGGTTGATTCTCGTCGCTTCGACCGCCACGCCGCCCTCTCCCGCCTGCGACTTGTAGCTCGACTTCTGGTTGAAGGCGCGCTGCTGGCCGTCGCAGAAGAAGACGAGGTCGTGCGCGTCGCGGTAGCGCGTGACCGGAGAGGAGGAGACCAAGACCAACTCGACCGTGGGCGTCACGGAGCGGCGCGGGTCTCGGTGGACGAAGGAAGCGACGAGGTAAAGCTCCTCCGCGCCCTTGCCGAGCGAGCGCGGGTGTTCGAGCGTCGTGCGCATCCCGCCCGACGAGCGGTCGAAGCTGGTGACGATGCGCCCGCTGTGCTTAAAGGGCGATGGCGGCGGGACGGGGCAGAATCTCTTCTGCGAAATCGCGTGCGTGGAGAGCACGAACAGGAGGAGAATGGACAGGAAGAGTCGGGAACTGAGTCTCATGGGGGTTCCTCTGGGGAGAAGAAATCAAGACTTCTGAAATGAGGCCACGCGGGGCTGAAGAAAGTCCCGCCGTCGGCAGACCTGCGGAAGGCTTTCGTTGAAAGTCGGAGCGCCGGAGCATCTCTTTGATTAAAGTCGGTGCAAAGAAGGGCAAGTCGAAAACGTCCGGGCGAGCGCAGCGGGGAAGCGCGGCCCCTCAGACGTAAGGCAGACTAACACCAAACGAAAAATATTTCCAGACCCTTCGCCCGGAGCGGGAATCGGGCCGGAAACATGACTTCAGCCCGCCGCCTTGTGCGCGCTGGCCGAAGCTTGTCCGTCACCTTCGACGGGCGGGAGCGGCGTCTCGGCGACTTCCGTCGGACGCTCCGCCGGACGAGCCGTTCGGGCTTTCGCTTCGACTTTCTCCGGCTGGACGGTCGTCTTCATCCGGCAACCGCCCTCGAAAATCGCGCCGTCTTCGATGACGAGCGAAGGCGTCTGAATGTCGCCTCGGACTTGCGCGTTGCGCCCGAACTCGACGCGCTTGGTGGCCTTGATGTTGCCGTTGACCGTGCCGTTGATGCGCGCCGTCGCCACCTCGACGTTCGCCTCGACGACGCCGCCCGCGCTGACGATGAGCGTGCCGTCCTCGGAGTTGATCGCGCCGCTGAAACGCCCGTCAATGCGCAACATCCCTTTGAAATTCGCCTCGCCCGTGAGGTCTGCGTTCTTGCCGACGAAGCCGCCGACGATGCCTTCCTTGATGTCGCGCGCGAGTGCGTCGCTCTCGGTCAGTGCGCGCGCGGGCGCGGGCCGCTCGGCCTGCGCGGCGGCGGGCGGCGGCGTTGTGACTTGCGACGGCGCGGAGGGCGCGGGCGGTCGCGCGAACGTCTGCGGGGCCGGCGCGGTTGTCTGCGGGGCTTCGTGCGAGGGGGACTGCCTGTCGTCCTTCGCCGGTTCGGTTTTCGGGCCACGACCCATTCTGAGCATGATGCTTCTCCGTACAGATTACGACGCACCCGCGCGGCACACGCGCGTTCGGCGTCCGGGTTGATGTCGCGTTCAAGTCTTGTCGAAGGCAGGCGTGGTGGGTTGGCTGCCGGGAGTCTGACGTTCGACCGGAACCTCGAAACGGGGCGGCGCTGCCACAACTCCGCAACGCCGACGCCATCATAATCCAACGTCGCGGCGCGCGTGATTGCGTTCTGATGATAATTCGGTTGTGGCGGCGCACGAGTTTGCGGCGTGTTGACTCGGCCCGCCGACGTGTTGGATACTCCGCGCCGTGAAAATCCCTGAATTCACGCTCCGAGGTTTCAAGCGCGCGCGCGAGGCTCTGACTTCAGAGCTGGGCGAGCTGGAGCGCGAGGTGATGGCGTTGGCGTGGCGCGACGGCGAGGTCAGCGTCCGCGAAGTCCACCAAGCCCTCGGCGAAGACAGGGCGTACACGACTATCATGACGACCCTCGACCGGCTTTACAGAAAAGGGCTCGTCACGCGGCGCAAGAGCGGGAGGGCTTTTCTCTATTCGCCGCGCGTCACGCGCGAGGAGTTCGAGCGCGGGCTCGCCGAAGACATTCTCGACGGTCTGTTCAGCCGCACCGCCAACGAGGCGGAGCCGCTTTTGGCCTGCATCGTCGAGGCCGTCGGCGAGCACGACCGCGAGTGGCTCGACGAACTCGAACGCCTCGTGAAGATGAAGAAGCAGGAGTTGGAGCGGAAGGAGACGACGTGACGTATTACGCGCTCGCAATGTGCCTCGCCCTCGCGGCGTTCCTCGCGCTCAACGCCCTCGGCTCGCTGCTCGCCACCGCCGCGTGGCACGGCCTCCGCCGCAGTCACGCCGGACGGCGCGCGGCCCACACACGCGCGCGAATGCTCTTCTGCTTGCGCGTCCTCCCAACGGCCTTCGCGCTGGCCTTCGTCGCGTCACTCATGATTCCGGCTTACCTCATCCATGAGCCGTACCCCGCGCCCGACTCCGTGGGCCTTCCGCTGCTCGCACTCGCCGTACTCTCGGCTTCCTGCGTCGCGCACGCGGCTTACCGCGCGACGGCCTCGTGGTTGGTGACGAGGCGGCTGACGGCGGCGTGGTTGCGACGCGCCGAGCCCATCAGCATCGAAGGCGTGGAAGTAAGAGCCTACCGCCTCAACAACGAGACACCCGTCCTCGCGGTCGTCGGGACGTTACGACCGAGGCTCTTCGTCGCGTCACAGGTCTTGGACTCGCTCAGTTCGGAGGAGTTGGCGGTCGCGCTCGCGCACGAGCGGGGCCACCTCCTTACGCGCGACACGTTAAAGCGCGCCGTGATGAATTTCTGCCGCGACCTTCTGCCCTTCGTCGGGGCAGGACGCGCGCTCGACCGCGCGTGGGCCGAAGAGGCCGAGCGTGCGGCGGACGAATACGCGGCGCGCGGCGGGGCCGCCGGTGCGCTCGATCTGGCCGCCGCGCTCATCAAGATTGCGCGCCTGATACCTGAGGGCGCGGGCAGCGTCGTCCCGGCGGGGGCGTTCCTGCTCGAAGGGGCCGATAACGGCGTCGCCGGAAGGGTGCGCCGTCTCACCGAAATGGCCTCCGCCCGAAGGTCGCCCGCGAAACGAGCATCCTCATTCTCGAAAGCGTTCACACCGGCGACACTCCTTCTGCTGACAGCCGCGCTTGTGGCGGCTGCCGACCGGGAAATCTTAGTGACGATTCATGCCCTCACCGAGCGGGTCGTTAAGTTGCTCGCCTAAGAGACTGAAGTCTTACACACCTGACAGATAACGGGTCGTCCCTCCAAACTACGAAGTGTGGTAGTAGTTGGCCGTCTCGTGTAAGCTCACCCTTCACGGAAACTCCCCAAATCGGACGATAAGAACAACCGAAATTATGAGAAGACATTTCACCGCTCTTGCGGGCACGCTCGCTTTAATGCTTTTCCTCGCGCCTTTCCTCGGCGTCGCGCGGGCGCAACAGTCCCAGAACTCGCGCGGCAGTATCAACGGCGTCGTCAAAGACGCTTCGGGCGCGGTCGTCGCTGACGCGGAAGTGTCGCTCGTCAACGCGCAGCAGGCCGTCTTGAGCCAGACGAGGACGGACGCGGAGGGGCGCTTTGAATTCACGGATGTCCCGCCCGGCTCCTACGCGGCCACGGTGTCCAGAAAGGATTTCAGCCGCCAGCGGGTGGCGGTTCAAGTGAACGGGGGCGGCTCGGTGGGACTGAGCATCGTGATGCAGGTCAGTCAGTTGAGCGAGCAGGTGACGGTGACGGCGGAGGCCGGGCAGGTCGGCGAAGCGCGGAACACCGCGCAGCCCATCAACATCATCGAGGAAGAGAAGGTCATCGAGCGCGCGACCGAAGTCGTCGCGCAGGTGGTTGACGAAGAACCGGGAGTCAACCTCCAGCGCACGAGTCCTTCGTTGAGCGCCGTCTTCGTGCGCGGGCTCACGGGAAGAAACGTCGCCGTCTACGTTGACGGCGTGCGCTACACGACGAGCGCGCAGCGCGGCGGCGTCGGGACTTTCTTCAGCCTCATCGAGCCTTCGAGCCTTGGGGCGGTCGAAATCCTGCGCGGCCCCAACAGCTCGCAGTACGGCTCGGACGTGCTCGGCGGCGTCGTCAACTTCATCTCGCGCGCGCCCGCCTACGGCGGCGGCGACGGCGAGTGGCACGGCAACACGAACGTCTTCTACACCTCCGCGACCAACGGCTTCGGCGGCAACACCCTCCTGACATACGGCACAAAGACGTATGGCCTGCTGGCGAACATCAACGCCCGCCGCATCAACCGTCTCCGCCCCGGCGGCGGTATCGACGGACACGCGGCGGTGACGCGCTTCCTCGGCATCCCTTCCGACATTCTCGGCGAGCGACTGCCCGACACGGCCTTCACGCAGTACGGCGGTCTCGTGCGCACCAACTTCAACCTCGACGACACGACGCAACTGCTCTTCAGTTACGCACGTAACCATCAGGACGGCGGACGCCGCTACGACCAACTCGCGGGCGGCGACGGCAACCTCATCGCCGACCTCCGCAACCTCGTGACCGACCTCTTCTACGCCCGTCTCGTCAAACAGAATCTCGGCTTCTTCGACAACGCGCAGTTCACCTTCTCTTACAACGCGCAGCGCGAGGAGCGTATCAATCAGGGCGGGCAGGGAAATCCCGTCGGGGCGATCACCAACCAGCACGAGCGCACCAGCGTCTTCGGCTTCAACTTCTACGTTGACAAGCGAATCGGTGAAGTCAACACGCTGACGTTCGGTGCCGACGTGTACCGGGATAAGATCGCCACCCCGGCCTTCACCTTCGAGCCCTCGACCGGGTTGACGACGGCCTCGCGCCCGCGCGTCCCGGACGGCGCGCGCTACCTCTCCTCCGGCGTCTTCGTGCAGGACGTGTTCACGGTCATCCCCGACCGCCTGCGCCTGAGCGGCGCGCTGCGCTACAGCGTCGCGTCTTACAAATCGGAAGCGGCGAACGCCCCCTTGGGCGCGGGCGGGCGACCGCTCTTCCCCGACGACAGCGCACGCTTCGACGCCTTTTCGGGCCGCATCGGCATGGTCTTGAACGTCGGCGGCGGCTTCGACATCGCGGGCAAGTACACGCGCGGCTTCCGCGCCCCGAACACGACCGACCTCGGCATCATCGGCCTCGTCGGCACCGGCTTCGAGGTTGACGCCGCGACCGCCGCCGCGCTCGGCGGCTCCATCGGCACGACCGCCGGGGCCGACGCCGTCTCGACCGGCATCCCCGTCACGCGCCTCGGCCCGGAGAAGAGCGACAGCTTCGACATCAGCTTCCGCTACACACACCCGCGCCTCCGCGCGGAGCTGACGGGCTTCACGAACAAGCTCAAAGACGTGTACTTCGATCAGGCGCTCGTCCTGCCGCCCGGTGCGGTCGGCCAGTTCCTCGGCAGCGACCAGATCATCAGACAGAACGCCAACGGGCTCGTCTTCGTCGCCGCCGCCACGAGCCCTGTCCTCGTCCGCGTCAACTTCGACGACGCGCGCTTCAACGGCGTCGAGTTCAACACGGAAGCTACCTTGAGCCGAGACTTCAGCGCGACCGGCAACTTCACGTACATCCGCGCCTACAGCCTCTTGAACGGCCTCCCGCCCAACGTCGAGGGCGGCGTCCCGCCCGCCACGGGCTTCGTCTCCCTGCGCTACCAGCCGCGCAACACTTCGCGCTTCTACGTCGAGGCGTATTCGACTCTCGCCGGGAGACAGAACCGCCTCTCGTCGCTCGACCTCGCCGACCGACGCACCGGCGCGGCGCGCTCGCGCGCTCAAATCCAGAACTTCTTCCGAAGGGGCGCGTGCGTGCGCGGCGTCACCTCTCCGGGGACGACGGGCTGCGGGTCTGCCGGCGGCCTGCTCATCTCCACCGGCGAGACCTTAGCGCAGGTGCAGAACCGGCTCCTCCCCATCGGCGCGACCATCAACGGCGTGACCGTCGTCAACAACGACACGACCGTCCCGCTCTTCAACGCGCTCCCCGGCTACGGGCTGTTCGGCCTGCGCGGCGCGATTCGCTTCGGCGAACGCTCCGAGGTCTTCATTGATTTCGAGAACATCGCCGACAAACAGTACCGCGGCATCAGTTGGGGCGTTGACGGCGCGGGCCGCGGCGTGACGGCGCGCTACCGCTACAAATTCTAGAGCCGTTGCCGGTTGGGCTTACCGGGCTTCCGTTAAGAGGCGGTCTCCGATCGCCGTCTCAATTCTCGTCATGGATTGAGACGGCGGTCGGAGGCCGCCTCTTAACGTCGAACAACTGATGCTAAAATCAGTCGCTCAAAACCGTCTTAGTCTTTAAAGGGAAAGTCCGTGGGTGTCGTAAAGGAAGGGAGGCGGCTAGTGGGGCTCGAACCCACGACCTCTTGATCCACAATCAAGCGTTCTAACCTACTGAACTATAGCCGCCGCAAAAACTGGTGACGGTCGCCGACCGAAGGCATATAGTAGCGAAGCACCACGACCTCTGACAAGTCCGCGCGGGCGATAAGATGGGGCAACTACTTGAGGACTGAATGCCCCCGGCTGGACTCGAACCAGCGGCCCTCTGCTTAGAAGGCAGATGCTCTATCCACTGAGCTACGGGAGCGCGTCGAAGCAGGGGGATGTTAACATGCGGCTGACCGCATCCGTCAACCGTGCCCCGTCCGAGGCTCCCGGCCCCGGACGGCCTTGATTTTCAACGCCCGAACACTCATGCGGGACGGGCCGCAACCGCCATGAAAACTATGAACGAGACGGGGACATCGAGGCACCGGCAGGTGCGCTGGATCGCTTTGCTGGCGGCGACCGTGGCCGCGCTCTACCTCTGCTGGACGATGCTCCAGCCCTTCATCGAGGTCCTGCTCTGGGCCGTCGTGCTCGTCATCGTCTTTTACCCGGTGCACACGCGCATCCTGCGGCGCGTGAAGAGCCCCGGATGGGCGGCGGTGCTCTCGTGCCTCATCGTCATCGTCGCTATCCTTGTGCCGCTGACGCTCATCACCTTCGCCATCGTCAGGGAGTTGAAGGGCTTCGCGGATAATCTTCAAGGCAACATCCAGAGCTTCCTCGACCCGCAGTCTCCGGTCATGGGGAAGGCGCTCGGCTGGCTCGGACAGTACGTGGATGTCGAGCAGTTGCGCTCCGGCCAGTTCTTCGCCGACCGCGTGAAGAGCTTCGGGAGCATGATCGCGGGCCGGACGCTCGGCTTCGTCGGCGGCGCGGTCGGGGTCGTGGTCGAGGTCTTCTTCGTCATCTTCACCATGTACTACATGTTCCGCGACGGCGAGCGGATGCGGGCGGCGCTACGCAACATGCTGCCGCTGGAAGAAGGCAAGTCGAGGGAGATTCTGGAGCGGACGCGCGAGGTCATCAGCGCGAGCGTCTACGGCGTGCTCGTCATCGCTACCATTCAGGGGACGCTCGGCGGCGTCGCCTTCTGGGCGCTCGGCCTGCCCTCGCCGCTCCTGTGGGGCGTGGTGATGATCTTCTTCTCGATGATTCCGATGGCCGGGGCCTTCGTCGTCTGGGGGCCGGCGGCAATTTACCTCGCGCTCACGGGCCACGTCGGCAAGGCCATCGCCCTGACGCTCATCGGCGTGCTCGTCATCGGCTCGATAGACAACTTCCTCCGTCCCAAGCTGGTCGGCGAGAAGACTCGCCTGCACGAGCTGCTCATCTTCTTCTCCGTCCTCGGAGGCTTACAGGTCTTCGGCGTCCTCGGCCTCGTCCTCGGCCCGGTGGTCGTCGCCATCACGATGGCGCTGCTCGACATCCTCAGACATTCCGACGGACGCCCGCCCGTGGCGGGCCAGAGCGACACGCTCGCCGAAGAGCAGGAGGATTTGCGCACCGTCCCCGAAGGGGGCGCTTGAGCCATGCGCGAAGAAGAGACCGACAACCCGTGGCGGAAGACTTCTTCGCGGGAGGTCTACGAGAACGACTGGATTCGCGTGCGCGAAGATGAGGTCTTGCGGCCCGACGGGGAGCCGGGCATTTACGGCGTCGTCCACTTCAAGAACATCGCGGTCGGCGTGCTGGCGGTCGAAGGCGACGAGTTGTATTTAGTCGGTCAGTATCGCTACACGCTCGATCGTTACTCTTGGGAGATTCCCGAAGGCGGATGCCCGGAAGGCGAAGACCCTCTGGACGCGGCGCGCAGGGAATTGGAGGAGGAGACGGGCCTCCGTGCGAGCCGCTGGGAGAAGTTGGGCGAGGCGCATCTCTCGAATTCGGCGACGGACGAGTACGCCGTCTGGTATCTCGCCACCGGGCTCACGCAGGGCGAGCAGCGCCCCGAAGGAACCGAGCAGATTAAGGTTCGCCGCGTGAAAATTCAGGAAGCTCTCCGCATGGCCCTGACGGGGGAAATCACGGACGCCTTGAGTCTGCTCGCCGTCATGCAGTTTCACTTGCGCCTCGCGCGTTGAAAGACCGTTCGTGGCGGACGACCGCCGGGCAGCAAAAAGACCGCCACCTCGGCTGAGGCTGGCGGTCTTGTCGTTCGTCGAGAAAGGTTCTTGATTCTAGGCGGCGTTGTTGAAGGTCTCGGCGAAGACGCGCCGACCGTTCAAGGCGTCGTCAATGATTTCGCGGACAGCCGCGACATCCGGATTCACGTCCATGCGGTCGCACGCGCGCAGGTGGCGGATGATGCCCTCGGTGGCGATGTCGAGGGAAGGCCCGGCCAGCTTCGAGTAGCGGCGCGCCTGGATATGGTCAATCATCTTCAGTCGCTCGGAGAGCGGATAGGTCTCGATGGCAATCACTGTCGTCAGCTCCTTATTTTTCCGGCCTTCAGCAAAATGATCAGAAGGCTCTTTCATCACGTGTAATTTAGATGCAACCGACAATCTCTGGGATGCGAAATGATTGCAATCTCCAGAAATCTTACGCAAAACAGCCCCGGCTCGTCTTCAAGCCCACACCCAGCGAGAATAAGTAGGCGTCTGGAAAACGGGGATTTTACACAAAATGGAGGGGTTTGGCTAGAAAAATTTTCGGGGCGCGGCGGCGGGCCGTTCGGAGTCCCGGAAGGGAACCGTTCTGTGGCGGTAAGTTAATGAGAATTAAAGGCTTAGAGGGCAGAAGCGGTTGCCGGAAAAAGTCTCGCCTGCGGGTCTCTCGGAGCGACACTCGCGTCCGAACCCGCAGGCGGGAACTCTCTGATGGTTGATAAAGATGACGTGCGTGTGAAGTGTTGTCCTATTTCTTAGGGACGACGGTATCTTTCATGCCTTTGCTCAAGCGGAACTTGAGCGTCGTTTTGGCCGGAATCTGGATGGTTTCGCCCGTCTGCGGATTGCGGCCTTCGCGGGCCTTGCGCTCCGACAGGACGAGTTTACCGAAGCCGGGCAGCACGAACTCGCCGTTCTCTTTCACCTGTCCGCCCGCCAAGTTGGACAGTTCCTCGAAAATCTCCTTCACTTGCGCGCGCTTCAACTCGAATTTATCGGCGAAGTGGTTGACCACTTCGGACTGTGACATGCGTTTCTTGCCTTCTTTCGTCGCCATGGGCTGGTGTACGTACCTCCTCTGAACCGGTAAGAATTGAAAAGCTTTCAGCAGCACATATATCACACAGGGCGGCCCCGCGTCTCGAAAAAATGCCATTTTTTAGCGCATTATTGCGAAAAAAGTGAATAATTCGGGCTCCGGCGGGCGGCGCGCCGACTTCGACGCGCGAATGGGGCGGGGGCGAAGGCGCGCGAGATGTTAAATAAGTTACGTAGGCATTGACATTTCCGGTCGCCGGGATTATTGTAACCGGCCTGAGTTAAGGTCTTTCATCGGCACCCGCATCTTTCCGCGTTAAAAATCTTCACCACACGAATAGCCGATTAAAAGCCCTAGCATCGTCTTCTTCGAGAGCCATGTTTTTCGTTTCCCTGTTGAAAAAGTAAGCCGATCAGCAATATCTTCAATTTAGACAAGACATAAGTTTCTCGTCCACGTCTTTGGAACCCGGCTCAAAGCACGAGCCGTCTCGCACTCAGACAGTCATAGAAAGTCTCAGACGACTTTTGTAGAGAGATTCTTTCATCCGATATTTCGGCCATCCGGGGTCTGAAATCCCGCCGCCTGAAAAAAGCCGAGGTGTTGAATCAGAATGCTGCGAAGGAATCCGTTACGGGTCAGGGCGCTCTTGTCGGTGGCCGCCGCGTGCCTCACGCTCCTTTTCACCGGCTGCCCGAAGCCGCACAAGGTCGTCACCAAACGCATCCCCGGCAATTCGGGCGTGAGTAAGCTCCGGGTGAGCGTGCGCATCTCGCCGACGGCGAACAACGGGAACCCGGTGGCGCTCGATCTGGTGATGGTCTCGGACAAGAAGCTGCTCGAAGATTTGCAGAAGATGACCGCCGAGGAGTGGTTCAAGAGCAAGGAGCAGATCAAGCTCGACTTCCCCAAGAAGGGGCAGGTCGAGGTGCAGAACTGGGAGTGGGTGCCGGGCCAGCTCGTCCAGATTCCCGAAATGACCGTCGGGCCTGATATCAAGGGCGGGCTCGTCTTCGCCAACTACTACAAGCCGGGCGCGCACCGCGCCGTCGTCAACCCGCGCAAACATTTCACGATTAAGCTCGAACAAGAGAAGCTCGAAATCGAGACGCAGAAAAATTAGTCGCAAAGGGCGCGGCCCTTCCGGGGCGGCGCTGGTTTCGAAGAGACGGCCAAGGAATGGACGCACACGAGATACCCGACCCGATTCAGTGGCACGAGGGGCTGTTGCTCACGCCGCAGCACTTCCAGCAACAGTCGCTGCGTCAGGAGACTCTCTTGCAGTACCTCTCCTCGACGGTCGCGCCGTTCTACTGGGGCGTCCGGCACTTGAAGGTAGACCCTTCGAGTCTGGTCGGCGGGCTCTTCAGGGTCTTGGAACTTGAAGCGGTGATGCCCGACGGGCTGGTCGTTTCGAGCGGGCTCCGCCGAGACTCCGAGCTGGCCGTGACGCTCAAGGCCGACCAGATGAAGGAGCGGCCCGTGCCCGTCCACCTCGCCGTCGTGGCGCGGGAGACCGACCTGCTGACGGAGGGCGACCTCCGGCGCTTTCACGAGGTCGAGGGCGAGCCTGTCGTGGACGAACTCACCGGCGAAGGGCAGGTGCGGATACCGCGCCTCAGGCCGCGACTGACGCTGCTCGTGACCGAGAAGCCGCCGCGCAAGTACGTGAGCTTCCCCATCGCGAAGGTCGAGTACAAGAACGACTCGTTCTTCCTCACGGACTTCATCCCGCCGCGACTCTCCGTCACGCCGCAGTCGGAGCTGGGCACGATGAGCCTTCTGGCCGCGAGCAGCTTGCGGGAGAAGGCCGTCTACCTCGCCGAGCAGTCGCAGAGCCCTTCGGAGGGCGCGCGGGCGCGGATGGACATCAAGACCGAGACGCTTTTGCGCAGCCTCGTCGCCCCGCTGCCGTTGCTCGAAGCGATGCTCAACGCCGGGGCCTCGCACCCGTTTCAAGTCTACCTCGCGCTCTGCTCAGTCCTCGGAAGCCTGTCGGTGATGGGTTGGAGTCCCGTGCCGCCGCTCTTGACGCCCTACGACCACAACGACCTGCGCGCGACCTTCAAAGAGGTTCTGGATCACATCACGCGGAAGATCGCGGAGGGCATCACTTCGACGTTCACCGCCCACGCGTTCCGTTACGCCGACGGCATCTACAGCCTCAACTTCGAGGGCGAGTGGATGGACAAGCGGCTCGCCATCGGCATCCGCGGGCAGGCCGGGATGTCCGAGGCCGAGATCGTTCGTTGGGGCAGGGAATGTCTCATCGGCTCGCGGAAGAACTTCCGCGAGATGCGGGAGAACCGGACGACGGGGGCGAGGCGCGAGCAGGTCGAACGCTCCGGCGACCTCGTGCCGCCGAGGGGCGTCATCCTCTTCTCGCTCAACGCCGACCCGCGACACGTCGAGCCCGACGAGGTGCTGCAAATCTTCAACGCGAGCGAGCGCCCCGGCTCGCCCCGGCCCGCCGAGATAGTCCTCTACGTCAGGAGCGGCCCGCCGCGTTCGAAAGTTTAAGTTTGCCTGAGCGTGTAAGGGGAAGGTTCAGACGCCTTCGGAGTTTGGATGAGAGAATACGGCGACACATTCTTGCTGGCCCCCTTCAGGGAGTTCTACCGCGAGGTCATCCGTCTCAAGCGGATGGTCAAAACCGGGGCGTGGGTCACGCCGATGGGCGGCTCGGCGGAGCCGGGCGGCGACGACTTCAGCGCGGGGAAAGGGACTTGGGTTTACTACCCTGATTTCGTCCCGGCGATGGGGTCGGAGGCGGAGCCGGAAATCGAGGCGAGCACAGGCGTCGTGCCGCTCAGGGACGCGCCGCCGTGGGCCAAGCCCGACCGGAGGGGCGACGGCATGAGGGCCGAGCTGCTGCCGCCGGGCGAGCCGCCCGCGCCCGCCGACTACATCAAGGTCAGCATCTTCGTCTGGCAGCAGCTCCTCTCGCTCTTCGAACGTCAAGAGGCTTACGCGTGGCGCTACGGCGGGACTTACGGGGCCGAGTTCTACAAAGAGGCGCAGTACGTGATGGTCGCGCTGGCGGACGAAATCTTCCTCCACACCGAGTGGGAGGGTCGGAGGGTCTGGGTCTCGCACCTTCTGGAGACGAAAATCTTCCAGACGCACGACGCGGGCGAGCGGTTCTTCGTGCGGCTCGAACGTCTCCTGAAAGACCGAGACCCGGTGTATCGCGACCTGGCGGCGGTCTACCTGATGGCGCTCTCGCTCGGCTTCAAGGGGAAGTACAGGGGCGCGGACGACCGGGGGTTGCTGAGCAGCTACAAGAAGCAGCTCTTCTCCTTCGTCTTCCGGCACGAGCCCGACCTGAAGAGCGAGTCGAGACACCTTTTCCCGGAGACCTACTACCACACGCTGCGCGAGGAGAAGAAGCGGCGGCTCCCGAACCCGCGCGCGTGGCTCATCCTTTTCGGCTTCGTGGTGCTGGCCTATGTTCTGATGACGCACGGCCTGTGGCTCAAGTTGACGACGCCGCTCGGCGAGGCCAACGACCGCATCGAGCGCACGGTGGACGAGATGGGGAACAAGCGTTGACGGGTTGACCGTCAGGATTCGACGGCGATGCTCAATACCTACTGGATATACATTCTGGCGGCCATCCTCCTGCTCGTGCTGTTGCTCGTGGTGCTCCTCTTCGTCGTCTTGCGGAGGGCACGCAAGCGCGCCGCGCTGAAGGATGCCGTGCCCGCCCCGCTCGCCGTCGTGCCCGCGACCGAAGAGGAGCCCGCCGGTTTCATCCAGTTCTCTTCGGCCACGCGTCTGGGGATGAAGGCTTCGTTCGCGCGCGCCTTAAAACTTCTCAAGACGCACGTCACGGGGCGCGACTACCGCTACCGCCTGCCGTGGTTCCTGATGATCGGCGAGGCCGATTCGGGGAAGACCACGGCGCTCGGCAACGCCGGATTGAACCTCCCGCTCGGCAGGCCGGCGGAGCAGGTGCACGGCGTCAAGCAGGGCATCAACTGGTTCTTCTACGACAAGGGCATCGTCATTGACGTGGCCGGGGATTTCATCCTGCGCACCGACGGCGAGACCTCGAACGAGCGCGGCTGGAACACCGTCTCGCGCCTCCTCCAGAAGCACCGGCCCGAACGTCCGATTGACGGGCTCGTGCTCGCCATCCCCGCCACCGACCTCGTCGGCGGCAAGAACCTCGGCCCCGAACAGCGTTTGAAGTTGGAGCAGAAGGCCGCCGGGCTCTACCGCAAGCTCTGGCAGGCGCAGAAGGTTCTGGGGATGAGCTTCCCGGTCTACGTCCTCGTCACGAAGTGCGACCAGATAGCCGGGTTCAAGAGCCTCTGCCAGGAAATTCCCTCGCACCTCCGGCACGAGATGTTCGGCTGGTCGAGCCCCTACACGCTCGAAACCTCCTTCAAGCCCGAATGGGTGGACGAGGCTTTCCAGAACATCTACCGCCACCTCTTCCAGATTCAGGTCGAGGTCTTCGCCGAGCGCAACGAGGTGCAGGACAGGGACAGCCTCTTCCTCCTCCCGGCGGAGATGCAGGCGTTGCGCGCGCCCTTGCGCGTCTACCTCGAACAGATTTTCAAGGAGAGTTCCTTCCACGACTCCTTCTTCTTCCGCGGCCTCTACTTCAGCGGCGACGGGAGCGGCGAGGAGGAGGCGACCGCCGCGCTCCTGCCGCCGGAGTCGGAGCTGGCCGTCGGCTGGCTGGCCGACGCGCAAGACCCCTTTGACCCACCACCGCCCGCGCCGGAGCAGGCGGCGTTGCGCAGGCCCGTCTTCCTCAAGCACCTCTTCGAACGCAAAGTCTTCCTCGAAGACATGCTCGCCCGTCCCGTCGTCAAGACTTCGCTCTCGCGCAACCGCACCGTCCTCGCCGCGCAAATCCTCTCGCTCGCAATCCCGGTCGTGGGCGGCCTCGGCATCGCCACGACCTACGCGGGGCTCGAACGGCGCAGGGACGAGCTGCACGAATTCCTCACGCAGGAAGACCGCGACTTGAAGGAGGTCAACTCCTACCGCCTGAAGAACAATACGCCGCTGCGCGTCGCCTCCTTCAACGCCCCTGCGGCGTCGGGCGAGAGGGCGGTGGGCTACACCGATGCGGCGTACCAAACGACGGCGGCGTACCAGACCGCGCCGGGTTACGGGGCGGTGCGCGAAGGGCTGACGGCGGCGGAGTCGGGGCGGAGCGGCATCGAGGACAACGAGCAGAACCTGCTCGAAGCGATGACGAAGGTGGACGCTCGCCAGCTCAACTCGCCCTTCATCCCAAGTTCGTGGTTCACCGAAGTCAACGACCGCATCAGGAAGTCAATGGTCGTCGGCTTCGAGTACGTCATCCTCGAAGGGCTGCGGCTCGAACTCGACGACCGCACGGAGACCTTCCTGCAAGCCACCCCGATTAGCGACTACTCGACGGACGGGTATTCGGAGCGCGGCGGCAACAGTCAGGACTTCCGCACCACGCCGCCCGTCTACGACCAGCCGCTCGCCGCCAACCCGGACACTTCGCTCAACGGCTTCATCGAGAGCTTCTCGGCGTTGCGCGCCAACCGCGCGCGCTACGAGGAACTCATCCGCGACGACAGCGGCACGCTCGAAGAGTTGCAGGCGCTCGGCGAATACCTCAACCACGAGCGGCTGCCCGAAGGCTTCGACACCAACGGCGAACTGTATCAGGAGGCCTTGAAGAAGACGACGGGGAGGCCGCTCGCGCTGCGCTCGGCGGAAGTGCAGAGGGCCGTCGCCGAGCGCGTCGCCGAGATGGTCGAAGTCTTGTACGAGCGGTCTTTCGAGGTGCGGGGCGGCGGCACGGTGCGGAACGTCAGGTACGATTACCTCAACGACATCGCGCGCACCGAGGCTCTGCTCTCGCGGCCCGAATACACCTGGCTCGCGACCTACGTCTTCGACGCGCGCTCGTCGTTCCACGACATGACGCTCTCCTCCGGCCTGCACGAGTTGCGGAAGGCTTTGGAAGGCTTGTCGCAGGAGGGCTTCATGGCCGGAGACCCGCGCAACGCGGGCGCGCGCCCGGTCTTCCAGCGGCGGCAGCTCGTCTGGGATTTGGAAGTCTTGCGGCAGGCCGTCGCGCTCTATCAGGAGTACGAGAGCTTCGGCGGCAGCAAGTCCGCCTACTCGCGCAACCTCAACGAGTCGGTGCGTCAGGCGGCGCTCTCGCAGTTCAAGACGAACCTCGCGGGCCTTCTGGCGCGCGCGCAGAGGTTCTCGGCGACCGAGCGCGTGGCGGGCGAATCGGCGATGACGACCGGACTCGTCTCCGAAGTTCAGAGCTTCATGGCGGCGCAGGGGCTCCTCGGTCAGCTCCTCGAAATCTGCGACCGGACGGGCGTGGACGTGGGCCTGCGCTCGGCGGTGACGGCGCAGGCCACGCACCTGCTCGGAGAGGTCGGCAGGGAGTTCAAGTCCGAGCGCTTCTACGCGACGCAACTTCCCGACTTTACCTGGTGGAAGGGGACGAATCCCGTCTCCTCCGCCGCGTTCGGCACGAACACGCCGGACGAGCTGACCGTCTTCCTCGACGCGCAGCGCAAGCGCATCTCTTACTTAGGCCGCGAGCTGGCCGCGCCCGTCTCGGCCTTCGCCGCCGCGCACGGCCTCCCCGTGCAGCCCTTCCGCCTCGGCGCGCGCGTCAACTGGGACGAGATTCTGGGCGCGCTCGACCAGTACGAAAACAAGCAGCCGGGCAACACCGTCGCCCTGCTCGAAAACTTCATCCGCTTCGAGATGGACAGGGTTGATATTGACGACTGCGCGGAGCTGATGCGCTCGTCCGGGGCGGCGCAGCCCGACTTCTTCATCCGGACGCGCAACGAAATCCGCTGGCAGCTCAACCGCCAGTGCAAGGTGCTGGCGCTGGCGAAGGCCGAGCGCGAGATTATCCGCGTCGAGCGGGAGAACGTCGGCTCGCTCGACAGCTACCGGCAGATAGAAGACGAGTTCAACCGCCGTCTCGCCGGGCGCTTCCCCTTCAACGACGCCTACTCCGGCCCGGCTCTCGCCGAGGCCGACCCCGACGCGATCCTCGCCTTCTTCGAGACGCTCGAAGAGAAGCGCGTGCTCGCCGAAGACGCGCTCAACCGCAACCCGCAGCTCGGCGCGTCGCAGGAGCAGGCGCTCGTCTTCCTCCGGCGGATGGACGAGGTGCGCGTCTTCTTCGACACCTTCCTCAAGAAGAAGCAGGGGCCTTCGTTCGACTTCAACTTCCAGTTCCGCTCCAATCAGGGGATGGAGGTCGGCGGCAACCAGATCATTGATTGGAGCCTCGACGTGGGGCGCAAGAAGTACAACTACCATGACGGCGAGCTGGCGGGTCGTTGGGCCATCGGCGAGCCCATGAGGCTCACGCTCCGCTGGGCGAACAACTCGCCGAGCGTGCCTTCGCCGGACGACACGCGCGAGTCGCCGATGCGCGTCCGCGACCGCGTCGTGACCTTCGACTACACGAACCGCTGGTCGCTCCTGAGCCTCATGCTGCGGCAGTCGGCAGCCGGGCCGGACTTCACCGAAGGCGTGGACATGGAGCCCTACACGCTCAAATTCCGAGTCCCCACACGCCAGGACGGCGAGGGGCCGCAGAACCAGCCGGAGCCGCTGCGCCGGGGCAACGCCGTAGTCTTCATGCGGATGTCTCTGGTCGCGCCCGGCTCGAAGGAGCCTTTGATTCTCCCGCCCTTCCCGGCGAGAGCGCCGAAAATCTGAAAGCCGAAGAGACGACAACCAAGAGTCCGAAATGAGCGCAACCACACCCCCCTACATGGTTGACTTCGAGAAACTGCTGACCCCGATTTCGGCGGAGCATCCCGCCGGAGAGTCGCTCCGCTACGACGGAACCTACGACCGCGTCCGCGAGGCCCGCCGCGAGGACGACCCGCGACTCACGCAGGGCATCTACCAGACCGACGTGAAGAGGGCCGACTGGGGCGCGGTCGAGGCCGTGTGCCTCGAAGCCTTGACGACGCGGACGAAGGACTTGCAACTCGCCTCTTGGCTCCTCGAAGCGTGGCTCCACCTCTACGGTTTCGCCGGGGTGCGCGAGGGCGTCAACCTCCTCGCCGGTCTGTGCGAAGCCTTCTGGGAAGACCTCTACCCGCAGCTCGACGGCGAAGACCTCGAAGGCCGCGTCGCGCCCGTCGTGTGGGTGAACGAGAAGCTCTCGCACAAGCTCAAGCTCATCCCCTTGAACTCGCCGCAGGCGGGCGAGGACGGCGGCCACACGCTCGCCGACTGGGAGAGCGCCTGCCAGCTCGACCACTTCACGAAGAAGAACCCGAAGGCCGCCCCCGCCGAGGCGCAAGAGACGGTCACGCTCGCCAAGTTCCAGACCGGCGTCATGCTCACGCCCCGTTCGTTCTACGCCGAGCTGCTCGAAGACCTCGAAGCCTCGCACGACGCCTGCGTCACTTTCGAGCGGCTCCTCGACGCGAAGTGCGGCCCGCAAGCGCCCGGCCTCTACAAGTTCCGCGAGGTTCTCCTCTCGACCCGCGGCCTCGTCAACGGCGTGCTCGACGCGCGCCCCGACGAGCCGTTTGCAGCCGCCGGGGAGGACGCGCCGCCGCCGTCTCCTTCGGGCGAAGCGGAAGGCGCGGACGTGCGGCAGCAGTTCGCCGCCGCGCCTCCTCCTCCGCACCTTTTAGGCGGCGGGATTCGCAGCCGCGCCGAGGCGTATCGTCGCCTCGAAGAGGCTGCCGATTACCTCCAACTCACGGAGCCGCACAGCCCCGTGCCCTACCTCGTCAGGCGCGCGGTCGCGTGGGGCGGGATGAGCCTTCACGACGTGCTCCAACAGATCATCCGCAATGATGGCGAGATGCAGGAGCTTGACCGCCTGCTGCGCCTCACGAACAAGGAAGAGAGTTAAGGAAGACATTTAGCGACCACCCTCCCCCGCGCGGCGGGGACTTAAGGGAACCGTCTCTGCCGCTACGCGCGGGAAACCACCAAGCCTCGAAAGGAGTCAGTTATGGCGGAAAGCACCCAACACAAACTGGACAAGATTCGCCCCCCGCGAGTCCAGATTACTTACGATGTGGAAATCGGCGACGCCATCGTCAAGAAAGAGTTGCCCTTCATCGTCGGCATCCTCGCCGACCTGTCGGGGAAGGACGAGACGCCGAAGAAGGCCTTCAAGGATCGCCGGTTCGTCGAGATTGACCGCGACAACTTCAACGACCTCATGGCTTCCATCGAGCCGACGGTGACGATTGGCGGCGTGGAATACAAGTTCAAGAAGATCGAAGACTTCAACCCCGCCAACATCATCGCGATGAACGAGGGGAGCGAGCTCGACAATCTCTACGAGGCGCGCACGCGCCTGTCCGACCTGACGGCCAAGCTCGACGGCAACGACAAGCTGATTGACGCCCTCAAGGAGCTGAAGAAGAACCCGGCGGAATTCGATAAGATTACAGGAGGGACAAATGGCAACTAGAAGCCCAAACAACCCGACGCCGGACCCGACCTCCACGACGGGCACCCAGACGACCCCCGCGCCCGTTACTCTCGACAGCATCATCTCCACGATGATGCGCAGCACGACGCCCGACGATAAACAGAAAGAGCGCGCGCAAGAGCTGCTCAAGGAATTCAAGGACGTCTTCGCCACCCTCCCGCTCACGGACGACACCAACATCGTCGAGGCGCTCAAAGACAGCATCGCCAAGAAGGACGCGGAGATTTCGCAGAAGCTCGACGCGGTCATGCACGACGCGGAGTTCAAGCGGCTCGAAGAGGCTTGGCGCGGGCTCCACTTCTTCGTGATGAACACGACGACCAGCACGATGCTCAAGCTCCGGCTCATCAACGCCCGGAAGGGGGAGGTCAAGAAAGACCTCGCGCAGGCCGTCGAGTTCGACCAGAGCTTCCTCTTCAAGCAGCTCTACGAAGCCGAGTACGGCACCTTCGGCGGAACGCCCTACAGCGTCCTCATCGGCGACTACAAGTTCAAGAAGAGCGACGAGGACATGGATTGGCTGACGAAGATGTCGCAGGTCGCCGCCGCCGCGCACGCGCCGTTCATCGCCGCCGCCGACCCCGACCTCTTCGACATGGGAAGCTTCGCCGAACTCCAGAACCCGCGCGATTTGGCGAAAATCTTCGAGAGCACGGAGATGATTAAGTGGAAGTCGTTCCGCGACACCGAGGACTCGCGCTACGTCGCGCTCGTCCTCCCGCGGTTCCTCCTCCGCCTCCCCTACGGCGCGAAGACCAACCCCGTCGAGGAGTTCGACTACGAGGAGAACGTCTTCGACCGCGAGACGACGGCGCGGAAGGTGTTCAAGGCGGACGGCGTCACGCCGGAGAAGAACTTCGACGGCACGGATAAGACGGAGTTCCCCATCAAGGCCCAGAACCCCGAAATGTACTTGTGGGGCAACTCGGCCTACGCGCTCGGCCAGCGCATCACCAACGCCTTCCACCAGTACAAGTGGACGGCGGCGATTCGCGGCGTCGAGGGCGGCGGCGTCGTCGAGGACATGCCGATTCACAACTTCGAGACCGGCGAGAAGCTCAAGGTCTCGATGTGCCCGACCGAGGTGAGCATCACCGACCGCCGCGAGAAGGAGCTGAACGACCTCGGCTTCATCTCCTTAGTCCACTGCAAGAACAGCGACAAGGCCGCCTTCTTCGGCGGGCAGACCGTGCAGAAGCCGCTGGTCTACAACAAGCCGGCGGCGACGGCCAACGCGCGCGTCTCGTCGCAGCTCCCCTACATCCTCGCCGCCTCGCGCTTCGCGCACTATCTGAAGTCCATCATGCGCGACAAGATCGGGAGCTTCATGACGAGGGATAACGTCGAGAAGTACCTCAACACTTGGATCGCCGATTACGTCCTCCTGAACGACAACGCCTCGCAGGCGTCGAAAGCCTCGTACCCCTTGCGCGAGGCCCGCGTGGACGTGTTCGAGATTCCGGGCAAACCCGGCTGCTACCGGGCGACGGTCTTCCTGAGGCCGCACTTCCAGCTCGAAGAGCTGACCGCCTCGATTCGTCTGGTCGCGGAGCTGCCGCCCCCGGCGCAGGTCTGAGCGTGGAGCGGCGGCGGCGATGAGTTTCTTCCCCTTAAGAGATTCGTCGCCGCCGCGCTCTTCGGCCCCGGCGCGACTGAAGTGAAGAAGTTAACGAGTGAACCGCAAACCATTTTGAGAGAAGGAACGGAGGAACTATGGACGTAATCATTTTGGACATGGGGTCGGACGTGAAGGGCGAGTCGAACCTGACCGACTACAAGGACAAGATCGAGCTGCTCTCCTTCAGCCACGGCGTCGCCATGCAGATCACCGGCGACGTGAGCAACTCCGAGAGGACTTCGGGCAAGCCGAACCATCAGGACTTGACCGTCACGAAGTACCTCGACGAGGCCTCGCCCGTGCTCAACCAGAGCTGCTGCGAGGGCAAGGCCTTCCCGACCACCGACATCATCATCGGTCGCAACGAAGGCGGGAAGGTGATGGAGCTGATGCGATACACGCTCAAGAACGTGCTCGTCTCCTCGATCTCCGTCGGCGGCGGCGGCGGCGACAAGCCGGTCGAGACCTTGACGCTCAACTACAACCACATCACCTGGAAGTTCACGGCCCAGAAGCCGGACGCCAGCAAGGAAGGGAACGTGGACGGGAAGTGGGACCTCTGTAAGAACGCGGCGGCTTAAGGCCCGCGGCGTGGGTGAACAAGGATGCGAGACCCCAGGCACGTCGAGGGCGCGAGGGCGCTTTTGTTCGAGCGGCTCGTTGACCTCGAACCGGAGAGGCGCGGGTTGACGGCGATGCCCAGACTGTCGGGCGAAAGGCCGAGATATTGGGGGGTCTGGCGGACAGACCTCCAGTCTCAACCATCAATCTCGACTTTATGGGCACAGCCGCGGGTGGGTCATGAGCCATTCCGCATCCACCGGAACGTCCGCGCACTCCGAGAGTCGGTGCGGCGGGAATTGGAGCAGCTTCTTAACACGCGCTGCTCCTTCCCACTGCGCCCGCCCTCGGGTGCGGAGCGGAGCGTCATCAACTACGGGCTCCCAGACTTCTCGTCCCTCTCGGCATCGAGCGGCGACGACCAGAACCTGCTGCAAGAGCTTATCCGCTCGACCGTCTCTTTCTTCGAGCCGCGGCTGAGGGACGTGACGGTCGAGGTCGCGCAGCTCGCGCGGCACGAGCAGGGGCTGGCGGTGACCATCGGCGGCGTGCTCGCCGTCGGGGACGTTCTGGAGCCGATTTCGTTCCCGGTACATTTCAAGGGGGCCGAGGGGGTGGTGGTGAATGAAGCCGAAACAGCATGACGACCTTCTCAGGTACTACAAGAGCGAGCTGACCTACCTGCGGCAGATGGGCAGCGAGTTCGCGCGCCACTACCCGAAGGTGGCCGCGCGGCTCGAACTCGGCGAGGACGAGTGCCCCGACCCGCACGTCGAGCGGCTGTTGGAGTCGTTCGCTTTCCTCACGGCGCGGCTTCAGCACAACCTCCACGGCGAGTTCAGCGAAATCACGTCGGCGCTCCTCGGCGTCCTCTACCCGCAGTTCACCAACCCCATCCCCTCGATGGCGGTGGCGCGCTTCGACGTTGACCCGAAGCAGCCCCTCACCTCCGGCTCGCTCCTCAAGCGGAACACGTCGCTCTTCGCCGACACGGCGCAGGGCGTCTCGTGCCGCTTCCGCACCTGCTACCCCGTGACGCTCTGGCCGCTCAAGGTCGCCTCGGTCGGCTTCGAGGACACGGGCACTCTCGACTTCCTCGACTCGATGCCCGAAGTCTCCTCCGTGCTCCGCATCAAGCTGCGCTGCACGCAGGGGACGCTCGGCGAGCTGGGCGCGGCGAAACAGGTTGGGGAGTCGGACGGGGAGGCGAAGGCGGGCGAGCAGCCCTTCGACAGCCTCCGCTTTTACCTCAACGGCGACCAGAACAAGGTGAGCGGGCTCTACGAGCTTCTCTTCGTCCACCTGCGCGGCGTCGCCATCATGCCGGAGGACAGCACCGAGCCCGTCCACCTGCCGAAGGATTCCGTCCGCGAGGTCGGCTTCGGGCTCGACGAGGAGGTGTTGCCGTTCCCGTCCAACTCGCACCCGGCCTACCGCCTCCTGCTCGAATACTTCACCTTCCCGGAGAAGTATCACTTCTTCCGCCTCGACAACCTCGAACGCTTCCTCGACCCCCGCCGGCTCGAACCCGAACAACTCAAGACGCGCCAGTCGCAGACGACGCTCGACCTCCTCTTCTTGTTCGACCGGGTACCCGAAGACGTGGCGGTCGGCAGGGACACTTTCTGCCTCGGCTGCACGCCGATCATCAACCTCTTCCCGAAGACGACCGAGCCGCTCCGGGTTGACCACACGAGCCTCGAATACCGCCTCGTGCCCGACAAGCGGCGCGAACGCTCGACCGAGATTCATTCCGTCATCTCGGTCTCAGCCGCCGCGAACGCGACGGACAAGTCGAAGAACTTCGAGCCCTTCTACTCCTACAGCCACTCGATGCAGGAGCGCCAGCACAAGTCCTTCTGGCACATGCGGCGGCTCCCCTCGGAGCACGCCGACATCCCCGGCACGGAGGTCTACGTCTCGTTCCTCGACCTCGACTACGAGTCGCGGAGCCCGTCCGCCCAGACCGTCTACGCGCACACGCTCTGCACGAACCGCGAGCTGGCGACGCAGCTCGCGGCGGGCGCGCTCCTTCAGACCGACGTGGAGGCTCTGCCGTGCACCATCACCTGCCTGCGGAAGCCGACGTGGCCGACGGCGCTGCCGCATCGCGGGCAGTCGCCGTGGCGGCTCATCTCGCACCTCTCCCTGAACTACCTCTCGCTCTCGGAGGGGCGCGAGAGTCTGGCGGCGCTCCGCGAGATGCTCAGGCTCTACTGCCCGCCCGACAATCAATCAATGCTGGATCAGATCACGGGCATCTCGCAGATGTCCACGCGCAAGGTGACGCGGCGGCTGGGCGACGACATGTGGCGCGGTTTCTGTCGCGGGACTGAAGTGCGGCTCGAATTCGATCAGGAGAATTACGTCGGCGGCAGCGCGTTTTTGCTCGGCGCGGTGCTCAACCGATTTTTCGCACTCTACGCCTCGGTCAACTCTTTCACCGAGCTGGTCATTCAGAGCAAGCAGCGCGAAGGGGATTGGAAACGATGGTCGCCGATGACGGGCGAAAAAATCATTCTGTGAAGGAGTGGCTCTACACCGAAGGCCCGCGCTTCGACTTCTTTCAGGCCGTCAAGCTGCTCGAACTCGCGCGGGCGGACGAGATGCGCAAACTCTCGCGCCCGTGGGACAACTCCGTCGGGCGCGGCGTCGAGCCGTCGAAAGAGGCCGTGCGCTTCAAGTCGTCCGTGCGGCTCGACTTCCCGGCGGAGGACATCGCCTCGGTGAGTCGGCCCGACTGTCGCGCGGGCCACGCCGAATGTCAGGCCCCCGTGATGACCGTCAACTTCATGGGGCTCACGGGCGAGCACGGCCCTCTGCCGAAGCCCGTCACCGAGCTGGTCATCAACCGGCTCTGGAACAGGGACAAGGCGCTCCGCGACTTCCTCGACATCTTCAACCACCGGCTCGTCTCGCTGCTCTACCGGATACGCAAGATTCACCGCTTCGGCCTCGACTCGCGGACGCCGGGCGAGGATCGCATCGCGGGCTACGTCTACGCCGTCCTCGGTCTGGGGACGCCCGCGCTCCGCGACCAGATTCACGACCGCCCGCTGCTCCACTACGCCGGGCTCCTCGGCCAGCAGCCGCGCTCGATGGTCGGCCTCGAACGCATGCTCGAAGACCACTTCAAAGTCGGGGCTGAGGGCGAGCAGTTCAAGGGCGGATGGCTGCCTCTGGAGAAAGACCAGTGGACGACCATCGGCGCGCGCGGGCAGAACAACCGGCTCGGCGAAGACACGATGCTGGGGACGCGCGTCTGGGATCAGCAGAGCGCCTTCGAGTTGAATCTGGGGCCGCTCACGCTCGAACAGTTCTTGGACTTTCTCCCCGTCGGGTGGGGCTTCGGCCCCTTGTGCGAGTTGGTGAGGTTCTACGTCGGCGACGAGCTGGACTTCAACTTCCGCCTGACGCTCAAGGCGGGCGAGGCCCGCGAGGCGCGTCTGAGCGCGAAGGGCGGGGCGCGGCTCGGCTGGACTTCGTGGCTCTCCTCCGAAGGCGCGACGGCGGAGGAGGATTCGCAGGTGGTGATTTCGCCCGCCTCGATTCAGGCCTTCTCCGGCACGCTCTTCCTCCGCGCGCTCGGCCTGCCGCCCGACAAGGTCCCCGAACTCGTCGGGCGGATGGAGCCCTGTCCGGCCAAGCCGAATCAGGTCATCGTCCGTCAGGATCAGGCGGGCGACTCGATGTTCGTCATCCGCATCGGGTCGGTGCGCGTGACGCGCCGCGAGGCCGACGGCAGCGAAACCACCCTCGGCACGCTCCGCGAGGGCGACTTCTTCGGCGAGATGTCCCTGCTCGCGGGCCGCGCGCGCAGCGCCACGGTCACGGCGTTGGAGGATTGCGAGCTGCTCGAACTGCGGAAGAAGGATTTGGACGAGTACATCAAGCAGTACCCGCGCTTCGGCGCGGCGCTGCACGCGTTCGTCGAGAGGCGCATCAGGCAAAGCAGGAGGAGGGGTTAAAGGGGCCGCCCCACGGCGAGCCCTTGAGAACGTTCTTATGAGCGCGACTTACACACAGGACACTCTGCACCTGAAGGTCACGACGCCGCTCGGCGCGAACAAGCTCCTCGTGCGCGCCTTCAGCGGCGAGGAGCGCGTCTCCGGCCTCTTCCTCTTCACTTTGGAGATGGTCTCGACCGACAAGAGCCTCGACTTCTCCGCCATCGTCGGCAAGGGCGTGACCGTCACGCACCTCCTCAACGACGGCACGGAGCGCCACTACCACGGCGTCTGTGCGCGCTTCATGCAGGAGGACAACAACGAGCGCTTCACCACCTACTACGCCGAGCTGCGCCCGTGGCTCTGGATGCTGACCAAGACCGCCGACTGCCGCATCTTCCAGAACAAGTCCGTGCCCGACATCATCAAGCAGGTCTTCTCAGACCTCGGCTTCTCGGACTTCCGCGACTCGCTCTCGGCGACCTACCAGTCGCGCGACTACTGCGTCCAGTACAACGAGACGGCCTTCGCCTTCGTCTCGCGTTTGATGGAGGACGAGGGCATCTTCTACTTCTTCGAGCACGAGGACGGCAAGCACACGCTCGTCTTCGCCGACGACTCGGACGCGCACAAGAAGTGTCCGGGCCTCGACTTCGCCGAGTACCAGCAGTCGGCCATCGAGCACACCAACGACCACGCCGTCACCCGCTGCTCCATCGAAGAGCAGGTCGTGACGGGCAAGTTCGCGCACGACGACTTCAACTTCGAGTTGCCGAGCACCGACCTCAAGGTCGAAGCGGCGGGCGACGCGGGCGAGCAGAAGATTTACGAGTACCCCGGCGGCTTCTCCAAAAAGGACGGCGGCGAGAAGCGCGCCAACACGCGCCTCGAAGCCTGCGAGCACCCGATGAAGGTTCTGCGCGGCGAGGGCTACGTCCGCGCCTTCTGCCCCGGCTTCAAGTTCGACCTCAAGCACCACTACCGCGAGGACGCCAACAAGACTTACGTCCTGCGCTGGGTCTCGCATCAGGCGACGCAGGAGCGGTACACCAACTCCTTCGAGGCGTTCCCCCTCGGCGTGCCCTTCCGCCCGCCGCGCGAGACGCCGCGCCCCGTCATCAGCGGCGTCCAGACCGCCATCGTCGTCGGCAAATCCGGCGAAGAGATTTGGACTGACAAGTACGGGCGCATCAAGGCGCAGTTCCACTGGGATCAGCTCGGCAAATCTGACGAGAACAGTTCCTGCTGGATTCGTGTAGACTACGGGTGGGCGGGCAAGGCGTGGGGCGGCATCTTCCTCCCGCGCATCGGGCAGGAGGTCATCGTCAGCTTCGAGGAGGGCGACCCCGACCGCCCCGTCATCACCGGCGCGGTCTACAACGCCGAGCAGACCGTCCCCTACCCGCTCCCCGCGCAGCAGACCAAGAGCACCATCAAGTCGAACACCTCGAAGGGCGGCGCGGGCTTCAACGAGATACGCTTCGAGGACAAGAAGGACAGCGAGGAGGTCTTTCTCCACGCCCAGAAAGACCACAACATCGTCGTCGAGCACGACCGCACGAAGAAGGTCTTGAACAACGAGACCAACGAGATTAAGAAAGACCGCTTGACGACCATTCAGGAGGGCAACGACACCTACGTCGTCGCCAAGGGCAACCGCCTCTTTCAGGTCAACACCGGCAACGAGACCTACGAGGTCAAGGGGACGCGAGAGCTGACCGTCACCGGCAACGAGACGCACACCGACAAGGCCAACTTCACGCACAAGGTGACGGGCAACTACGAACTCAAGGTGACGGGCAACCTGACGATTGACGTGACCGGCAACGTCACCTTCAAGTCCAAGGGTTCGATGACGCACGAAGCGCAGATGGCGATGACCAACAAGTCCGCCATGTCCATGACCAACGAGGCGCAGATGTCCATGACGAATAAGGCCGGGATGTCCTTGACGAACGAGGCGCAGATGGCCATCACCAACAAGGGCAACGCCTCGAACACGGTCGAGAGCAGCGGCATCACGAGCATCAAGGGCGCGCTCGTCAAGATCAACTAAGTGCGCGGGAGCGTCTGAAGAAGAGAACGCCGATGGCTGAAGAAGCGACACACGTCGAGTATCACGACAACGGGCAAGTGCGCGAGAGTCTCCCCCTGCGCGATGGCGTCGTGGACGGCGAGGTCTCGACCTTCGACGAGTCGGGTCGTCTCACGCAGAAGGCTTCCTTCCGTGAAGGCAAGCTCGACGGCCCCACGGTCGTCTACGACGAGGAAGGGAAGATCGCGCAGCGCGTCAATTTCAAGGGCGGGCTGATGGACGGCGAGATGTCCGTCCACGGCAAAGGCTTGTTGCTGGCGAAGTCAACTTACAAGGCGGGCAAGCTCGAAGGCGAGGCCGTCACCTGCGACGAAGCGGGCAAAGTCGTCATGCGCGCCTCGTACAAGGCGGGGAAACTCGACGGCGATTCCATCTGGTACGACAAGCAGGGCCGCGTCGTCAAACGCTCGCAGTACGCCGCCGGACAGCTTCAGGGCTTCTCGGTGGAGTATTATCCGAGCGGCAAGGTCTTCACCCGCGCGCAGTTCAAAGCGGACAAGCCCGAAGGCGAGTTCGTCACCTTCGCCGAGGACGGCAAAGTCAAAGAGCGCGCCTTCTTCAAGGACGGCAAGCCCGTCCCGCCGCCCGCGCCGTCGCCGCAGGCCCGGCAGCCGTCGGCGCGTTGAGTGCGCGGGGCGAGTTTGAAAGTGAGGTTCTGAGAGATGGCGATTCAGGTCTGCATGGGCGCGATGCTTCAATGCAGTTTCGGCATGGCTCCAAGTTCGCTCGTGGTGCTGCCGCAGAACCGCGTGATGACGCAGACGCCCGCGGCCAACATCATGGACAACAAGCCGATGGTCAACATCCTGCCCTTCGGGATGTGCCAGTCTCTGGCGAACCCGACGGTGATCGCCGCGACCGCCGCCGCGCTCGGCGTGCTGACGCCGATGCCCTGCGTGCCGGTGACGCCCGCGCCGTGGGTCGTGGGCGCGCCGACCGCGCTCGTCGGCAACATGCCGACGCTCAACAACACCTCGAAGCTGATGTGCGTGTGGGCGGGCGTGATACAGATTGTGAATCCGGGGCAGATGACGGTGATGGTTCCTTGAACTCCGGCATGACGCGCGGAGTTCGTTTCGGGAGGTGAAAAATGACTTACGATTTTTCATTCGACAAGAAGGCCGTCTGGGCCTTGTTCGCAGGCTCGGTCGTGCTCGGCGTCCTGCTCTTCGTCGCGGGCCTTCTGGTCGGCGGCAATCTGGACGGGAAGGCTTCGGCGGAGGAGGCCAAGACTGACAAGTCGAAGGACGCTACGACCGTCGAAGGCACGGCGAGGGGCACGCAGGCTCCAGTCTCCGGCCAGCCGGTCTTGCTGCAAGAGCCGCTCGCGCCGGATGTGGGTGCGCCGGTCGCCGTCGCGCCCGGCATGGTTGCACCCAACATGGCCGCGCCCAACATGACCGCTCAAGGGTTGGCGTCGCAGGGCTTGGCGTCTCAGGGCTTAGCCGCGCCGAGCGTGGCCGCTCCGAGAGCGCCGTCGGCGGTTCCTGTCGCGCCGCCCGCCCGGAGTTTCGTGGACGAGGCTCCGAGGCGGAACGCACCCGTGCGAGACCCCGACCCGAAGCTCGTGCAGGAGGCCGAGACCGGAGCGCCGGGCGCGGCGGACGAGGCCGGGCTGTCCACGCCTTTGAAGGGTCTTGCTTACTCGGTGCAGGTCGGCGACTATCAGGAAGAGAAGGGCGCGCGGAGGCTCGCCGAACAGCTTGAGAGCAAAGGCTACACGCCGAGCATCTTCAGCGGCAGGGACGCCGAGAACCGCGTCTGGTTCGCCGTCCGCATCGGCGCTTACGCCGGGGCGAAAGACGCGAGTCAGGCCGCCGCCAATTTCACCAAGCAGGAGAAGCTGAAAGCCACCGTCCGCCCCGTCAACGCCTTCTGAGAGGCGCGGGGACGGGTTCGGACAGTCCTCCGTGCGGGCGAGAAATCGTTGGCCGTTTTCGCCGGAGAGGTATACAATCGCCTGAGCTTGAAGACCTCGCTCCCAAGTCTCACGTGTTCCCTGAGCGGGAGGATTGAGTGATGAGCAGACCACCTTTACGGAGCCCACGTCAGAATTCTTCGGCCCCTTCTTCGCCCTCGCAGGCGAAGCGGCCCGGCCCTCTGCCGGGTGCGGCCACCAATCGCGGCGCGAGCCCCGTCCAGCCGCGCGCCGCGCAGACTCCGCGCGCGAACGCCGCGCGCCTCCCGTCGCACGCCCGCAGCAACGCGCGCAATCCGTCCAGCCCAAGACGCCTCACGCCGCCCCCATCGCGCGCAGTCGCTTCAGCGCGGGTGTCGTGCAGGCCAATCTCATCGGCGGGACGCAGGCGCTGCAAGCCCGCCTCTCCGCGCAGCACGCCGCGCTCCACCGGTTGAAAAACTCCGGGGCGCGCAACGGCGGCGGCGGCGGCGCGCAGCAGACCATCCAGCGCAAGAGCGCGGGCGGCGTTGACGCCTTCCAGGTCTCGCTCCAGCCGAAGACCGGCGGCCAGCCTTTGCCGGGCGACGTGCGGACGAAGATGGAGACCGCCTTCGGCATGGACTTCTCGGACGTGCGCGTCCACGTCGGGCAGGAGGCTTCGTCCATCGGCGCACTTGCCTACACGTGGGGCACGGACATCCACTTCGCGCCGGGCCAGTACAACCCGCACACCATCCACGGGCAGAAGATTCTGGGCCACGAACTCTGGCACGTCGTGCAGCAGAAGTCGGGCCGCGTCAGCAACCCCTTCGGCGGCGGCGTGGCCGTCGTGCAGGATCACGCGCTCGAAGCCGAGGCCGACCGCATGGGCGTCAAGGCCGCGATGACCGCCGTCGTGCGCCGTCACGAAGACGAGCGGTAGGACGAGCGGCCCGTCCGACCTTATTCCGAGTCAACGTTCAGTGAGGCGATGAGCCACAGAAAATACCCGCCGCATCAGGAGAGGGCTGAGCGGCCCGGCCCGCCTCAACGTCCGAACCCCGCGCCGTCCCACGCGCGGGGAGTTTTGCAGCCCCTCACGCCGAACGCCGCCCCGGCTCGCAAGCCGCCCGCCGCGCCTCCCGTCTACCGCCCACAGCCGACGGCCAGAGTTTTACAGAACAAGTCTCCACACGTCCCTGTGAATCAAGCCCCGCCGCGCGTGTTGAATCGTCCGGCGGCGACGCCGCCCGTCTCAAGACCACAGCCGCCGCCGAGACCTTCGACGCCGAAGGCGCGAGTCGTCCAACCGAAAGCCCCTCAGAGGCCCGCGCCGCCCGCCGTCGTCCGTCCGCCGCAGCCGCCGCGTCCCGCCGTGCGTCAAGCGCCCGCGCGGATGCCCAGTCGCGGAGTCGTGCAGGCGCTCAGATTCTTCCCCAACCTGCATCCGGGCGCGGTCGAGCGAGTCGAGCCCTCAAGCATCTTCCGTCTGGAGAGCTTCACCGACCAGTACAGGCTGCGGAAGGTGGACTCGCACGGCGTGAGCGTCCCTAATCAGCAGTACAACTTCGTCCGCACCGCCGAAGGGCAGATGCTCCTGCACAGCCGCTACCGCCACCCCTCGATTGCCGAGGGCCGCAACGTGCTCTACGCGGGCGAGGTCTTCTTCAACAACGGCAAGCTCGAATGGTGGTCGAACGGTTCGGGCCACTACCAGCCCGATGTCGAAGAGGCCGTGCAGGCCTCCCTGCCGCTGGACAACTTCTACAGCTACCAGCAGATCATCAAGGGCGAGCACAAACAGAAGCAACGCTAGCCGCACGAACGTCAGTCACCCGCGCATGACCACCAACCTCAAGTCTCTCATCGGAAGGCTCGACGACACCTGCCGCAACGCGCTCGAAGCCGCGGCGGGCCTCTGCCTTTCGCGCACCAACTACGACGTAGACATCGAGCACTACCTGCTCAAGCTCTGCGAGCCGCAGGAGACCGACCTCGCGCGCATCCTTCATCACTACGAAATCGAGCTCTCGAACCTCGAAGCCGACCTCGCGCGCGCCCTCGACCAGTTGAAGACGGGCAACACGCGCACGCCTTCGCTCTCGCCGCGTCTCATCCGGCTCCTCGAAACCGCCTGGATGCTGGCCTCGATTGAGTACGGCGCGCCGAAGGTTCGTTCGGGCCACCTCCTCCTCGCGCTCGTCACGGACGACGACCTCGCGCGCCTCGCCCGCGAAGTCTCCAAGGAGTTCACGCTCATCTCCGCCGAGACGCTGAAGAAGCGTTTCACCTTCGTCATAGACGGCTCCGCCGAGGGCCGGGAGGCCGCGAACCTCTCGGCCTCTTACGACGAACCCGGCGACGGCGCGGGTGACTACGGCGAGGTGAGCGGCGGGGGCGCGGTGGTGGGCAGGACTCGCGCCCTCGATCAGTTCACCATTGACCTCACGGCGCACGCGCGCGCCGGGAAGATTGACCCCGTCTTAGAGCGCGACTTCGAGATTCGGCAGATAGTTGACATCCTCACGCGGCGGCGGCAGAACAACCCGATCCTGACGGGCGAGGCCGGAGTCGGCAAGACGGCCATCGTCGAGGGCTTCGCGCTCCGCGTCGCCAACGGCGACGTGCCCGAACCCTTAAAGAAGGTCTCCGTGCGGACGCTCGACCTCGGACTGCTGCAAGCGGGCGCGGGCGTCAAAGGCGAGTTCGAGGGCCGGCTCAAAGCCGTCATCGAAGAGGTCTCGTCCTCGCCGCAGCCCGTCATCCTCTTCATTGACGAGGCGCACACGATGATCGGCGCGGGCGGAAGTTCCGGACAATCCGACGCCGCCAACCTTCTGAAGCCCGCCCTCGCGCGCGGCGAGCTGCGCACCATCGCCGCGACGACGTGGGCCGAGTACAAAAAATATTTCGAGAAGGACGCCGCGCTCGCCCGCCGCTTTCAGGTCGTCAAAGTCGAGGAGCCGACCGAGGAGCGGTGCGTCGTCATGATCCGCGGCCTGACCGAGATGCTCGAACGCCACCACAACGTCCGCGTGCTCGAAGAGGCCGTGACGGACGCGGTAAAGCTCTCGCACCGCTACATTACGGGTCGGCAGTTGCCCGACAAGGCCATCAGCGTGCTCGACACGGCCTGCGCGCGCGTCGCCATCAGTCAGGCGGCGACGCCCCCGGCGGTCGAAGACGCGCGCCGCCGCATCGCGCAGTTCACCGCCGAGACTTCCGCGCTCGAACGCGAAACCTCCACCGGCTCGGATCACGCGCGGCGCATCGAAGAGTTGAAGGGCGAAAGGGAAGTCGAGGAAGAGAAACTCGCGCGCCTCAGCGAGCAGTGGGAGCGCGAGCGCGAAATCATCACCCAGATACGCGACCTTCGCTCGAAGATTGAATCACACGGGACGGCGGCGGCGTCGAACGGCGACGGCGCGGACGCTTCAGTTGAAGCGGCGCAAACCGCCGAGGCCCAGACGGACGGCGAGACGCAGAGCGCCGAAGACGACGGCGGCGCTCCGGCGCGCAAGAAGACTTCAAACGATGTCGCCTCTTGGCGCGCGAAGCTCGCGCGGCTGAACGGCAAGCTCAAGCAGCTTCAGGGCGAGACGCCTCTGACGCAGGTCTGCGTGGACTCGCAGACCATCGCCGAGGTCATCTCCGGCTGGACGGGCATCCCCGTCGGCAAGATGCTCGCCGACGAAATCAACACCGTGCTTTCGCTCAAGGAGCGACTCGAACAGCGTGTCATCGGCCAGCCGCACGCGCTCGACGCCATCGCGCAGCGCATCGCCACCTCGCGCGCCAACCTCACAGACCCGCGCCGACCCGTAGGCGTCTTCCTCCTCGTCGGCCCCTCCGGCGTCGGCAAGACCGAGACGGCGCTCTCGCTCGCCGACACGCTCTTCGGCGGCGAGCGCAACCTCGTCAACATCAACATGAGCGAGTATCAGGAGGCCCACACCATCTCTTCTCTGAAGGGCTCGCCGCCCGGCTACGTCGGCTACGGCGAGGGCGGCATCCTCACCGAGGCCGTGCGCCGCAAGCCCTACTCCGTCGTCCTTCTGGACGAGGTGGAGAAGGCGCACACGGACGTGATGGAACTCTTCTATCAGGTCTTCGACAAGGGCGTTCTGGAAGACAGCGAGGGCCGCGAGATAGACTTCAAGAATACCGTCATCATCCTCACCTCGAACGTCGGCTCGGACACCATCATGGAGCTTTGCTCCGACCCCGACTCGCTGCCGCTGCCCGACGTTATCACGGAAGTCATCCGCCCCGAACTGCTCAAGGTCTTCAAGGCCGCGCTCTTGGGGCGCATGATAGTCATCCCCTACTACCCCATCTCGGCGGAGGTGATGCGCGCCATCATCCGCCTCCAGCTCGAACGCGTGGGCCGCCGCGTCGCCGAAAATCACGGCGCGGTCTTCAGCTACGACGAGTCCGTCATCAACGAAATCGCCAACCGCTGCGAGGAGGTCGAGTCGGGCGCGCGCAACATTGACCACATCCTGACGCGCACGCTCCTCCCCGAAATGTCCAACGAGTTCCTCGCCCGCATGGCGACCGAGCAGGCCGTCGCACGCGTCCACGTCGGCGTCGGCGGCGACGGCCAGTTCAGCTACGTCCTGAGATTTCGTGAGTGAAGGGAAGCTGAAGAGCAGAATCGGGGCGGCAGGATTTGAACCTGCGACCTCTCGGTCCCAAACCGAGCGCGCTACCAGGCTACGCTACGCCCCGCTAAATTACTGTTGAGTTCTCGACTCTTTGACTCGCCGCCGTCTCTTCATCTTTGAAGATGAGGTTGACGGCGGTTTTCTTTTCGACAGCGGAAGGATAACCGAAGTGATGAGGGGACGCAAAGGAGCGATTGCCGAAAGGCATGGCAGTTTTATAGCGGATTGGGTGTAAATGTGACCGATGTTAAAACTGTAGGGGCAGGGCAAGTCCGCGGCCCGCTCGGTCTCGTCAGCGGCGGGCAGGGACAAGCCCTGCCCCTACAGTCATCTCTCAGGAGTTGCATATAAGAACAAGTGCAGCTTGCGGTTGATGCGGGGAAAGGCTTGTCGCGTATAATCCCGGCACTTCATTCGAGGCATGGGAGGGTTCGGTCGTGTGGATCATTCAGTGGGCCAAGACAACCAGCTACCGCAACGAGTTCGGCGTGCCCATTCGCAATTTCGCGCGGGTGACGGACTCGCTCTACAGGGGCGCGTTCCCGAAGGCGGATGGGTACAGGGCTCTCGCCGGGAAGCTCGGCGTGCGGAGGGTGTGCAGCCTCACCGACCGCGTGGGCGCGGACGAGCAGCAGCGCGCCTTCGACGCGGGGATGACCGAGTGGATTCACGTCCCCTTCGGCGACCGCGAAGCGCCGCCGCCGCGCCGCATCAAGGAGTGGCTGAGGCACATCCGCACCGCCGAGACGAAGGGGGCGATCTACACGCACTGCATGGGCGGGCGTCACCGCACGGGCGTCTGCATCGGCGTCTTCCGCGTGTGTGACTGCGGCTGGACGAAGGAGCAGGCCGTCGAAGAGATGCTCCGTTATGGTTGGTACGACGCGCGCGGCCACCGCCCTCTGCTCGACTGGTTCCTCCACGACTTCGACCCGAAGGACTACACCCCCGAAGAGCGCGTGAAGGTCGGTGATGAGTTGAAGGACATGGCGAAGAAAGTCTGACTCGATTAAGCGCGGCCTTCATGACGAAGAAGCGGGGCGGAAGTCGTCTCCCTCTTCCGCGACGCGACCGAGCTGTTCAATGCGTTCCCGGACGGCTTTCGTGAAACATTCGACCTCCTCGGCGGTCGCGCCGCTCGCGAGCAGACCTTCGCGGAGTTGCTCGTCGGTGATGCGACCGACGTAGCGGTGGAGCCAGCGCACGTCCTCGACTTTAATCCCTTCGGTCGCTTCATCCGTCCTCTGCCCCGTGTAGCCCCAACTCACGACGCCGTTCTCGACGCCCACGACGAACTCGCTGTTCTGCGAAGCGAAGCCCTCGCAGTCCCACTTCGAACGCGTGATGGGCGTGCCCCACTTGCCCATCGTCGCGCCCCAGTCAATGATGAGGTAACGCGCCTCGATAGTCCCGTCTTCGAGACGGTGCTCGAAGACGGCGGTGTTCGAGCCGCGCGCCACGTCGCGCACGTCCTTGTTGTCCCAGTTCGACGTGAGCATCATCAAGACCTTCAGCCCGTTCAGCTCGCGCGTCCCCACGAAGGGGTTCTCGTCCCAACTCCATCCGTGCTCGTCGAACAACTTGCGCACGCCGCCCTCGTCGCGCTCGAACCTCGCGTCGCGGAAGCAACAGTCCTCGCCCACGCACTCGCGTGCACGACCGAGTTCCTTCAACTCTTCGATTCTTCCTTCGGGGACGAAGTAGGCCGACTCGGCGTAGAACCCTGCGGCCCACGCGAGGCGCACGGCGAAAGTCTCGGAGCGCACCTCGTCGCCCCACTTGATGCGCCACGTGCGCGCGTTCGCGTCGCGCACGGAGAGGCAGGGGTTCGAGCCCGTCGCGTGCTCCTCGACGAACGTGAAGGGCGGCGCGGGCGCTCCGTTCGCCCCGCCCGGCCCGTCGCGGAAGTCGAGTCGTTCGACCTCGCCGGGGTCGCGCCAGATGGTCTCGCGGTGCGCGCGCAGAGGTCGAGGCTTCGCGGTCTGGATTTTGAAACGCGAGACCGCCCACCAGTAGACGTAGACGCAGACGATGACCGAAGCCGTGATGATGGCCGCGATGACGAGGATGGTGGTGAGCTTTGGCATGTTGAGCGGTCAGAGCGTCTCTTCGAGGACGAAGAAGCCCGTCTCGCCGCCGCCCGACGTGACGTTGACGACGGGCGAAGTCGAGAGGCGAACCAGCGCCCCGTCCATCTCGCCCCGGAAGAGGAAAGGGTTCATGTCAACGTACATCGGTTGGAGCGCCCATCGCTCGTCGTCGAAGACGGGGAACTCTTCCGTGTGCAGCTCGATCAACTCCTGCACGACGTAATCGGCGGCGAGCGCCTGCCGGATGCAATCGTCCCATTCGGTTTCGTCCGCGCGGTTGCCGATGAAGACGCCGTGACCGCCGTAGTCGTCGTTCGGCTTGAGGACGAAGCCCGCACGATTCTCGCGGACGAACTCCGTAAGCTCGATTGAACGTCCGCGATAGTCCGTGCGCCGCTCCTCGAAGCGTCGCGTCCAGGGCACGCAGGCGCGCAGGACTTTGCGCTCGGCGTCGGTAAACCAGTCCGAGTACGCTTCGTCGGTCAGGAACTCGAACGCGGCCTTCTTGTGGACTATCTTGCAGCGGAAAGGGTTGACGAGGCAGACACGCCCGTCCTCGTAGGCGCGCACGAGCGGGTGCGTCTCTCCGCAGCGTTCGAGGAGTTCGTGGATGATGACGCGCTTGTAAACCAAATCCACACGGAAGTCTCCGCAACGCAAATTGCCGCTCTCGTATTCCAACTCGTCCGGCGCGCAGATGATCGTCGGGACGCCGCGCGAGGCGAAGTAGTTGCGGATGAGGATGAACTCGTTCTCGGTCGGCAAGCCAGCCCAATCAACGATGGCGACGCGCGGGCTCGCCGCGCCGCCCCACTCGTGATACGTCTTGACGAGCGCGCGCAGGAGACCGGCAATCGGGTCGGGCTGCGTCAGCCGGTGACGCTCCGAGATGCGTTGGAGGGCTCGCACCTCGAAGAGCACTTGATTGAGTTCGGTCTGGTCGTGGAGGCTCGAAGGATTCTCGGCGTTGTACTCGACGAACCGAACCCCTTCGCCGTAGACGAAGGCGTCGAGCCGCGTCGTCACGGCGGAGCTTTTGAAGCCGGGGTTGACGAGCGCGAGCCTGCGCTCCAACGCCGTCAGGCCCACGCGGTCGAGCATCGTGTGATTCGAGAGAAGCGCCGCTTCGACTTTCTCGAACGCCCCGGCGACCGTCTGCGCCGCGTGAGTCAGACGCGCGTACTGTTCGCGCGTGAGCATGTACGGACGCAGCGCGACGCCGATGTGTCGCTCGCCGTAAACCAGACGGCGGGCGGACATCAGTCCCTTGAGGCGCGCGAAAAACTCCGCCGTCAGACTCTCGTCCGACGCCAGCAGTTCGTGATACTCCGCAATCACGTCCTCGCGCGTGGGCTCGTTCAACTGTGCCATGAAGGATTGCGAGTTTACACGAAGAGCCGTCGCGGGAGTTATAAAAAACTTGAGACGAGGCAGGCGGAAGGGAAGTATCGCAGACTCGACGAATCGGAGCGCTTCTCTCATCTTCGACTCAGGAATTGACGCGCCTTCGACAGCGCGCGCGCGCGGTGGCTCAAGCTCTGCTTGATGTCCGACGGAAGCTCGCCGAAGCTTTGCGCGTGGCCTTCGGGGATAAACAGTGGGTCGTAGCCGAAGCCGCCCGTGCCCCTCGGCGCGTCCGCGATGCGTCCCTCGCAGACGCCTTCGAATGTTTCGATCCCGCCCGTCCGAGGGTCTGCGAGCGCGATGACGCAGACGAAACGCGCGCGCCGCTGCTCGTCCCCGGTCGCGTCGAGCGATTCGAGGAGGAGCGCCATCCGTTCGGCGTAAGAGATTCCGCGCCCGCCGTAACGCGCCGAGTAGACGCCGGGCTCGCCGCCGAGCGCGTCCACCACGAGGCCGGAGTCGTCGGCCAGAGTCCACAGCCCGCTCCGCGAGCCGTAGTGCCGCGCCTTGAGCACGGCGTTCTCCATGAAAGTCTCGCCGGTCTCCTCGGCTTCCTCGATGCGCGGGAACTCCGAGAGGCTTCGCAGCCGCAGAGGAATATCCGCGAGAAGCTCGACCAATTCCCGCGTCTTCCCCTCGTTGTGCGTGGCGACGAGCAGCTCGACTTCTTCACTCAAGGCTTCCGAGACCTCCGGCGGCTCCAAATTTTAACGGGCGATTCCTTCAGCATAAACGCCCCGCCCGGCGGCCACGTCATTTATTTTTGCTTGCCGGAGCGTTTCGTGTTTAGAATCGTCGGCGCGAAAGGCGCGGACTGAAGGGGCTGGCTCAGGGTCGCAATGGACAACGCACAAAATCCGAACGGGGGCGACTACGAGACGCCGACGCTTGAGCTGGGCTTGTGGCTGCGCGCCCTCAGAAGTTTCTTCGACCTCGAAAACCTCCCGCTCAACGAAGCCGAGCGCGCTTCGATTCTCAAACGCGACTTCACCTGCGAGGTCGCCGTCACGCGCGCCATCCTGCTCCGCTGTCTCGGCCTCATCGGCAAGCTCACGCAGCACGAGCCCGCGCCCAACGTCTACGACGGGGACGACGCGGCGACTCCCGGCACGGCCTTGCGCTTCGTGGCCGAAGAGCTTTCGAACGACGGTCTGGGCGCATCGCTCCCCGCGCTGAACGAAGCCCTCAACGACGGGTCTCTCATCGGCGACGGCCTGCTCAGGGCCGCGGCCATCCAGTTCGGCGGCTGGTCGGGACTGCGCAGTATGCTCGCGCGCGAACTCGAACGGAGCGAAGCCGCGCGCCGGCTCTCGGCGGCGGCCTGCGACCGCACGCCCGACGGGCTCCCCAAACCGCTCCTCGCGCTCGCGGGCCGCCTCACGCCGGACGAACTCGGCGAAGACTTCCTCAACCTCTTCTCGGCCTTCATGCGCTCGCTCGAACACCTGCGCTTCATCGAGCTCTCGCTCAGGAAGGACGGTCACCTCAAACAACTCCTCCCCGTCTTCGCGCTCGTCCACGACGAGACGAGGGAGCTGCTCGACCTTTTGGAGAACCGTGCGCTGCACGTCGAAGGCGCGGGCAAAAACATCCTCGACGCGCTCGACGGCACGGCCTACGCCATCCGCATGGAGCTGCGCAAAGTCTACGAGCACGAGCTGGTGGGCTTGTGCGCGCTCGCCCACCCGCAGCAGGTCTACGCCAAGGTTGAGAACGCGCACGGGCTTTTGCGCGACTGCTTCCAGCAGTCCGTCGTCGCGCTCGCGCAGAGCGTCGAGCCGGGGCTCGACGGCTCGCGGCTCTTCACGTCTTTCAGCACGCGACTCGAACAGTCGCTCGCACTGCGGCGCGACCTCTGGCGGCTCTTGGAGCAGGTGCGGAGGACGGGCGGCGAAGTCGGGCCGTACCCGAAGGCGATGCTGCTCGAACGTCTCGCGGCGTTCTCGTCGGGCAGCCTGCGATTCCTGATGTACAAGGACTGGGACGCCTTCGAGCACTTCGTCGAAGATGTCGAGTCGGCCCTCAGCGAGTCCGAGCTTCAGACCGTGCTCCACCGCTTCGAGGCGTTTATCGAAACCCTCTTCGGGCAGGTCAACATCCGGGCCGTCCTCTCCGAACACCCGTTCGACCCCCACGCCATCGGTGAGTGAACTCAAAACGGAGACGCTCATTCGCTCGGCGCGAAGACGGAGGCGATTTCGCCGAACTGACCGAAGGCCGAGCGCGTTTTCTTCTCGAAGCCGTCCCCGTTCAGACGCGTCTCGCTGACGCTCAGCGCGTGACGCGCCAGAGCCTTTTCGAGCGCTTCTCGCCTTGCGCCGTCTCCGCGCGCGCCGCCCCCGAAAAGTGAGACGACCGTGCGAGCCGCTCCCGCGTCGCGCGTCCGCGTCTGAGCGAATACAGGCTCCGAAAAGAATCCGCCGGACATTCCTTCAGCGATACTTTCATCAACAACCGCCCGGCCCTCGGCCCGCGTCAAAAGACAGCGACGCACGTCCTCCTCGTCTCCGAGGAGCAGGTAATCGCCGACGAAACTCGCCGCGCCCTCCTCTGGGTCGCTCGAAACCAACATCTCTTCGCCCCCGACGCGTTCGGAACGTGCGCCCCTTCCGAGCCTCTCCAACACCAGACGGCGCAGGGCTTCACGGTCTCGCACGCCGATGACCAGAACTTTATTTTCGCTCGCGGAGCCCAGCCGCGCCGTGTGTGCGTCAGGCCCGGCGGCGGGCAAAAATTCGCGCGGACGCTCGACGCCGTAGGGCTTCAGCAGCGCCTCCAACGCGACTGAGAGGATGGAGGCGCGGTAGGCGTCAACCTTCGACGAGATGACCGCGTTCAGCCCGCGCCACGCGGCGTCAGGGTCGCGAAAGCTGTAGTGGGAAACCTGATAAACGTCGCGCGGAAAGAGTCCGGGTGCGACCCGCCCCTGTCCGCCCGCAGCCTCGAAAGGCGTACCCAAACGTTCGGGCACTCCTTCCGGCAGGCGCAAAAGATAATGGTCTTCGATAGTCCCTTTGACGACGCGCGCGCTCCACCCGGCGCTCCCGATGAGCTGGTTGACGAGCTGCGGGAGGAACGTCGCCAGAAAGCCCTGCACCTCCGGCTTGTCCGAGACGCCCGCGACGAACACCGGCGCGAACACCTCGATCATCTTCGTCGCGCTCCCTGACGGCGCGAAGCCGAACGCGAGCGCGCCTTCGGCGTCGAGCTTTGAGCGCATCTCTCGCAACTGCTCGTTGTCCTGTAAGCTCGGTCGCGCGCCGCGCCTGACTTCCAGACACGCGCGCACCGTCGCCTCGTCGTTCCCCACGACGGCCACGCTCCCCTCGACCGCCGTCACGATCTTTCGACGCGTGCCTGCGGGCGCGGCCCACGTCACGAAGCTAAAGCCGTCAACCTCCTTCCGCTCCACGCTCGGCGAGCCGAACGAGCGGCGCGCGAAGTCTCCGACCAACTTTTCCACGGCGGCCCGCGTCCGCCCCTCGCTCGTGTGCGTCTCGGCGACGAGCGCCGCGCGCGGCGAGAATTTAAGCGCCGTGTCCGACTCCTCAGCCGCCTCGAAGCCCTGCACCGTGACGGCAATCTGCGCGCGCGAGAAGACGACCGATTCGCCGGAGCCGAGCCCCGTCAGCGTGACGAAGCGACCGGCCCACCCGACGCTCCCCACGGCCCGGTTGATGCCGGCGGCGGGCGCGAGCTCGCGCCACGCGTCGGTCGAGGCGATGCCGCTCAGGAGTTCGGGCAGGCTGTTCGCTTCGAAATACACAATCGAGTCGGCGGGCACGTAGGCCGCCATGTCAACTTTAACCGGGCGGTTCCACCACACCCACGCCGAGGCGATAAGGGCGATGACGAAAGCCGACAGGATTACTCTGCGCGCGATTCTCATATGCCTGCATCGTAACTTCCGCCGATTGAGTCTAGCAAGAAAGCCCAAGACCTTCTTTTCGCACCCGCACGGACGGATGAACAGAAAACCAACTGACGTTCCCGCCGGACGAACAAAGGGCTCAAGACCCTGTTCAGGCATCTTGAAGAGCGGTCAGGACTGTTCTGGAAATATTGCCAGTAAATCCTGGAACGACTTCAAACCGTTAATAGACTTCAATTTAAACATTGCAAAATAGTGATTGACAGAGGGCTCTTCGTTGATTTATAGTTTTTGTGGCCGTTGAGGTTCGCCCCGACTTACAAGCCTGTGAGACGGAAAAGCGACCCGACACACAAAACCTCGGCGGCGGGTCAACCTTCTTCAAAGACAAGTCCCGCAGCCTTTTTGAAACTCAACCGATAAACGCACACTGCGCGCGAGCGCAGGCCGCAAAGCCACGGGAGTCGAGACCGCCGTTCGCGGGATTTCGACTTGGCCGGGTTACCGAAGGGGAGACCTCTTGAGTCGCAGCAGAGCAACCACGGAGCTTGCGTCGTTGCGGCGATCCCGCCTCGATTCTGAAAACTTCAACGGAAGCGCGGCTCTCAGCCTCGTCCCACCTCAGACACGGGCGGACGCCCGACGCAAACAATTCTCCCGCCCCGTTTCAGACTTCAGTCCCGCAACCCATGAAATCCGCTTCCGTCACCCCTTCCACACGCGCGCGAGTCCGCCGCGTCCGCGCACGACTCAGGCGGCTCAACCGTCTGCGATGCCTTCGGGTCGTTAGGAACACATAGACTATGCTCAAAAGAAATCTCGGCAAGAAGGGCCTCGTGGGCCTCGACATCGGTTCGAGTTCGGTCAAAGCGGTCGAGCTGTCGGGCAAGCCCGGCTCGCTCGCGCTGACCAACCTCGGCTTCGAGAGCCTCCAGCCCGACACGGTCGTTGACGGCCAGATCATGGAGCTTAACGACGTCTCGAACGTCATCGCCGGCATCTTCCGCGACGGCCAGATCAAGACCGACCGCGTGGCCGCAGGCGTCTCCGGCAGCTCCGTCATCGTCAAGAACATCATCGTCCCGCAGATGTCGCGCGAGGAGCTCGAAGAGTCCATTGACTGGCACGCCGAGGAGCACATCCCGTTCGACATCGGCGACGTGAGCCTCGACTACCAGGTCGTCGGCTCCGGGGCTGACTCTCTGCACGTCCTGATGGCTGCCTGCAAGCGCGACTCCATCGCCAACCTCCGACAGGCGATCCAGCTCGCGGGCAAGCAGCCCGCCGTCATAGACGTTGACGCCTTCGCGCTCCAGAACTGCTACGAGATCAACTACGAGCCGCCCGACGAGCTCATCGTCGCGCTCTTAAACGTCGGCGCTTCGACGATGAACATCAACATCCTGAAGGGCGTCCGCAGCGTCTTCACGCGCGACGTCTCGGTCGGCGGCAACCAGTACACGTCGCTCTTGCAGAAGGAGCTGGGGCTCACCTACGAGCAGGCCGAAGCGGTCAAGCGCGGCGGCCCCGCGCCCTCGAACGGCGAGGCGATGGACACGGACGGCGTGCTCGAAACGGTCTCCGATCTGCTGGCGCTCGAAATCTCGAAGACGTTCGACTTCTTCCGCGCGACCGCCGAGGACAGCAACGCCGCCGTGCAGAAGATTTTCATTTCGGGCGGCGGCTCGAAGTTGAAGGGGCTGCCGGAATTCCTCTCGAACCGTTTTGAAATCCCGGTCGAAAGGCTCGACCCGTTCCGCCGCATCAAGGTTGACGCGCGCCGCTTCGACCCGGACTACATGCGCGAGGTCGTGCCGGAGATGGCGGTCGCCGTGGGGCTCGCCCTGAGAGGAGTGGAAGCTTAAATGATTAAGGTAAACCTTTTAGACTCCGTCACCGACCGCGCGAGGAGCGCCGGCATCGTCGAGCAGAAAGTCGCCGACCCGCGCACGCGCTTCTGGCTGCTGGGAGCCTGCGTCTTCGCCCTCATGGCGTGCGGCATGGCCTTCGACTTCGTGAGCGCCAACGCCGAGAACGCGCGCGTCAAGGTCGAGCTCGAAAAGCAGGAGCAGATCGCCGCGCAGATGGCCGCCATCAATAAGGAGCAGGCCGAGCTCGAAAAGAAGATCAAGAACATCGAGACGCGCATCGAGGCCATCAAGAAGCTGCGGGCCTCGCAGCAGGGGCCGGTCGCGCTGCTCTCGGCGATCAACGAGCGCCTGCCCGCCGCGCCCGACTTCCGGCTCGAATCAATCGAGCAGAAGGGCGGCGAGGTCATCATCGAGGGCCACTCGCCGAACGAGGCCGCCGTCACGCAGTTCGGTCGCAGCCTCGAATTCTCTTCGGGCACTTTCGCCAACGTCAACATCGAGACCGAGCGCAAGGAGCTGACGATTAACGCCAAGGACTACGACGCGTCCCTCGGCGAGATTGACACGGCGCACAAGCCCGAAACCGTCAAGTTCAAGATCAAGTGCCGCTACGGCCCGCTCGCGCCGCCCGCCGCCCCGCCGGCGAAGGCGGGCGCGGAGAAAGCGCCCGCCAATCAGGTCGCCAGCAAGTAACGCGGCGAGCGGCAGAAGAGACACGGCCCGAAGAAGGGAACGATAATAGCGATGTTCAAAATCGAAGTCCTCCAAGAAAAGCCCTGGTACGTTCACGCCGCCGCGTTCGGCTGCGCCGCGCTCGTGCTCTACCTCGGATTCTGGTATCTGTTCACGAGCGGCACGCGCGCCGAGACCGCCGAGGTCTCCGCCAAGGTCGAGCAGTTGCAGCGCGAGAACGCGGGCGCGCAGATCGCCTCGCAGCGGCTCAACGAGTTCAAGGCGTCGTTCGCGCGCGCGCAGGCCGACTACGAAGACTTGAAGGCGCTCCTGCCCGAACAGCGCGAGCTGACGATGGTGTTGCAGAACATCCAGGATCGCGCGCGGGGCCGCCTCTCCGTCCGCCGCTTCTCGCCGAAGGACGACGTGCAGGAGGACTTCTACACGGGCAAGCCCATCGAGGTCGAAGTCTCCGGCACCTACAACAACGTCGGCCAGTTCTTCGCGCAGATGGCCTCGTACCAGCGCATCGTCTCGGTCACGGACTTCAAGTTCATGAAGCTCGACGAGAAGCTCGCCAACGACCTCAATTCGGGGAAGACCGTGGACGCGCAGTTCAAACTGACGGCCTACTACGTCTCGCCCGAAAAGCTCCAGCCGCCCAACGCTAAACAGGCGAAGCCCGCCGCCAAGCCCGCAGAGGCCGCGCCGGAGGCGAAGTAAGCCCGCCGGCCCCGACCCGTAACGAACCACGCGCCGGACAATTTAGGAAGAGACCATGAAAGACAGCACAAGAATGATTCGGAAGCTTACCCTCGGAACGCTGGCGTTCGCGTTCGTCCTCTGCGGCGCAGCCGCGGCGTCCGCGCAGGAGGCGAGCACGACTTACAAGGGCGTGAACCGCGACCCCTTCACGAAGTACAAGCCGCCCGTCAGGCGCAAGGCTCAACAGAAGAAGGCGGCGGAGCCGGTCGCGGCTCCCTCCCTCCAGTCGCGCATCGAGAAGTACAAGGCCGACAAGGCGACGGCGATGAACCGGCAGCAGGCCGCGCCGAAGCCGACGACGGCTCTGCTCCTCGGCGAGCTTCAAGTGACCGGCATCTTCCGCACGCCGCGCGGCTTCGCCGCGATGGTCGAGGCGACGCCGATCAAGCTCTCCTACGTCATCTATCCCGGCGAGCCCTTCTTCGACGGGATGCTCGTCGCCATCGAAGAGACGCGCCTCGTCTTCCGCCGCCAGACGCGCTGGACGGACGGTCGCCTCGAAGTGGCCGTCGAGTCGAAGCCTCTGCGCCAGCCGAGCGCGGGCGACGCGCTGACGGTGACGAAGGCGGCAGCGCCCGCGGACGCCGGTGGGGCTAAGGATGAGAAGTCGGAGATCGAGAAGCTGAAGGCCGAAGTGGAAAGACTCAAGGCGCTCGCGCAGCAGAGCGCGGAAGCGAAGCCGGAGGCCGGAAGGCCGTAGCCGACCGTCAAGCCTGCCCTCGTCAACCCTCTAAAACCCCTCGCCCCGCCTGTTTCACAACCTGAGGTTAGAAGTTCTCGCCGTGCCCGCCGGGGCGGCGCACATTGACAACACGGACGGCAAGCATTCGCGTTGTGCGGCGCGCGCTTGAGTCGGATTGGAGCCCCGCCAGAGGGGCCATCAGTTCGGACGGGCGTTAGCGCGTGGCGGGTGTCGGCGGTCGGTGTTCTGAAGGAAAAAATATGTCTTCTCGAAAATTCACCTCCGCGATCACGGTCAGGGGCGCGCTCGTCCTCCTGCTCCTGTGCTCGTCCGCCACCTTCGCCCGCGGCGCGGGCCTGATGACCGCGGAAGCCGGTCAGCCCGTCGCGCGCTCGGTGCGTGCGGCGACTAACGGCGAGGCGACGCTCATCACCATCACGGGCACGGCCCCGATGGCCTACACCGTCCGCCGCCCCGACGCGCACCTCCTCGTCGTCGAGCTGCCGGGCGTTGACTCGTCGAAGCTCGCGCCCTCCTACCAAGTCTCTTCGCCGCTCGTCTCCGGCGTGACGGTGAAGCGCGACGGCGGCTCGGTCACGAGCCTTCAGGTCGCACTGCGCGCGCCCGTCCGCGAGCGCGCGCACCTCGCGGGCAACGAGCTGGTCGTCGAACTCCTGCCTTCGGGCGAGAAGACGGACGCCGCCGCTGCCTCGCCCCGGTCGAGACTTCGACCACGACGGACGCGAGCGCCGACCGCGCCGCGAGCGCGCCGCAGAACCCGGCGCACGGGAACGGGCCGCAGACTTCGCAGGGGCAGCAGTACGGCCAGCCCGGCTTCGTCGGCGAGCCGATCAACCTGAACGTCGTCAACGCCGACGTCCGCGACATCCTCAACTACATCACCGAGCAGTACGGCGTGAACTTCGTCGTTGATTCGTCGGTGCTCAAAGTGCCGGTGACGATTAACGTCACGGAAGTCCCCTGGAACTTCGCGCTCGACTCGATCCTCAAGGCGAACCGCCTCGGCGTCGAAGTCAACGGCAACATCCTGCGCATCGCGACGACCGCCGCGCTCGCCGAAGAGGCGCGCATCCGCGCCGACGAGGAGGGCGCGCGCAGGCGACTCCACGACGCGCAGATGGACAACGCGCCGCTCGTCACGGAATTCATCCGCCTCAACTACGCGCGTGCCACCGGGACGCTGACCGGCGTCGCCGGGAGCAACGCCGGGTTCACGGGCGGCTCAACCGACTCAGGCAACGCCGGCGGCGGCGGCAACGCCATCGGCACGAGCGGCGATCAGGGCATCCTCCCGATCATCGCGCGGCGGCTCTCGCGCCGCGGCGGCATCGAGGTTGACGGTCGCAGCAACACGCTCATCGTCACCGACGTGCGCGAGAACATCGGGGCCATCCTGCGCCTCGTCCAGTTGCTCGACCAGCCGGAACCGCAGGTCGAAATCGAGACGCGCATCGTCATCGCCAACCGCAACTTCAGCCGCGACCTCGGCGTGCAGCTAAGCGCGCTCGCCATCTCCAGCCGCGGCGGCTCCGCGGGCTTCGCGACCGCGCCGGGTTCGCCCCCCGTCGCGGGTCAGCCCAACACCATCGGCCCCCGTCCGGGCGGCGTCCCGCAGGGCATCCTGAACCCCTCGGCGGGTATCGGCGCGAGCGACCCGACGACCGTCATCGGGCTCACCACCGGCCTCATCGGCACGGCGCAAATCAGCGCGCTCATCACCGCCGCCGAGCAGAAGGGTCAGGCCAAGATCGTCGCCACGCCGCGCGTCACGGCTCTCAACAACCGCACGGCGAAGATCGAGAGCGGCTCGCAGATTCCCGTCATCACCCCGCAGGCGGGCGGCGCGGGCGGCGCGGCGGTCTTCACGACGCGCTTCGTCTCCATCCCCTTGACGCTCTCCATCACGCCGCAGATTACGGACGCGGGGACGGTCATCCTCAACGTGGTGATGGAGAACAACGCCATCAACCTGACGCTCACCAACGCGCTCGGCACGCCGGGCATTGACACGCAGCGCATGATGACCGAAGTGCTCGTGCCCGACGGCGGGACGACCGTGGTCGGCGGCGTTTTGAGCGACCGCGAGAGCGAGACGCAGAACCGCACGCCGGGCCTCGCGGGCATCCCCGTCCTCGGCAACCTCTTCAAGCGCAAGGCCGTCACGCGCAACACCGACGAGATTCTCTTCTTCATCACGCCGCGCATCTACCGGCCCGACTACAACGGTCGGCGCGTCGAGAACCAGACTTCCACGGGCACGCGCTCCGTCCAAATCCCGCAGCCGGTGCCGCTCGGCAACCCCGGCTCCAACACCCCCGTCCCGACCTCCCCGGCGCAGCAGCTCCAGCAGTTGCAACCGCAGACGCAGCCGGGCCTCGTCCAGCCGCTCACCTCCAACCCGCAGTCGGACGTTCGCCCCGAAGCGACGACCGGCGTGCGCCCGTAAAGGAGACCTTGATGTTCAAGGAAGCACTCACAAACATCATCGAGAAGACCGAGGGCGCGACCGGCGCGCTCATCATGGGGATGGACGGCATCTCCGTCGAGCGTGTCTTCCTGCCCGAAGGCAGCGACACGAACATGGACGTGGCCGCCGCCGAAGTCACCTCGCTCGTCCGCACGGCCCTGCGCGCGGGCGGCAACACGGGGCTCGGCCCCTTGCGCGAGATGGTCGTCAACTTCGAGGACATACACATCCTCGCGCGCATGTTCACGCCCGAATACTTCGTCGTGCTGACCTTGAAGCCCGAAGGAAACATCGGTCGCGGCAGGTTCGAGCTGCGCAAAGCCGAACTCCAACTCGCGCGCGAATTCGCTCTCTAGTCGCCCACGTCACTCTTCCATGAACGGGCCTTGAAGAGGCCGCAGCCCTCGCTGCGGCCTCATTTTTTTGAAAGTCAGAAGTCAGAACGCTGAACGCTGAACTGAAAGACAAGCTCTGCTCTTCAGTTCAGCGTTCAGCGTTCTGACTTCTGACTTTCTTCTTCATCCTGTGCCCGGCGGCATCTTGACGTGGGGCATGCCGCGAAGGAGGACGCGCTGGCGGCGCTGGACGCGGCGGAGGTTCTTCTGCGGGTTGAAGACGTTGAGCGGGCTCGGAATCATCGCGCCGAGGAAGGCGGCCTCGCGCGGCGTGAGGTCGGCGGCGGACTTGTTGAAGTGGGTGCGGGCGGCGGCCTCGGCCCCGTAGACGCCGTCGCCCCACTCGATGACGTTGAGGTAGATTTCGAGGATGCGCCGCTTCGTCAGCGTGCGTTCGAGGAAGTACGTGTAGACGGCCTCGCGAATCTTGCGGGCGAAAGACCTCTCGGACGAGAGGTAGAGGTTCTTGGCGAGCTGCTGCGAGACGGTCGAGCCGCCGCGCTTGAAGTGCGAGAGGTCAGGAATCCAGCTCGCGTCGTCGGCCTCGCCTTCCTCCTTCGACTCTTTCTCCGAGGCGCGCTTCGCCTCGTCCCACGCCTTCTGAATCGCCTCGTAATCGAAGCCGTCGTGTGCGGCGAAGTTCGAGTCCTCGCCCGCCAGCACGGCGCGTTGGAGGTGCGGCGAAATCCTTTCGAGCGGGACCCACTGTTGCACTCGTCGCGGCTCGCGCCCCTCCTTGCGCGCCTCGCTGATGCGCGTCTCGATCATGCTCGTCGTGTCAGGGTTCTTCGACTTCAGCGCGGCGACGCGCGGGAACATCGCCACCTCGTAGACGAGCCAGACGGTGAAGAGCGCCAGCACGACGAGCGCGGCGAGTTTGATGAATCTCCACATAAGAATTCGCGTTCGAGAAGGGAAGCCGACCGACCGCCGGGGCTTCCCCACAGTCCGCACGGATTATATCGTAAGCCGGAATCAGGAGGCAGCCGTGCGGGTCTGCGGCGCGTGTGCCCGCACGCCGTCGAAGATTTCCCGCGCCGCGCGGATGGTGTTGCAATGGATTTCCACCGTGTCGCCGGTGTCCGCCGCGTAGCCGCCCGACATCACCGTCGCCACCGGCAAGCCCCGCTCCTTGCAGGCGCGCAAGACCAACTCGTCGCGGGCGCGCAAGCCCTCGATGCTCAGAGCGAGCCGCCCCAACTTGTCGCCGACGAACGGGTCTGCGCCGCCGAGGTAGAAGACGATTTCCGGCTCGTGCTCGAAGACGCGGGGCAGGAAGTGCTCAAGGGTTCGCAGGTACTCTTCATCGCCCGTCCCGTCGGCCAGCTCCACGTCGAGCGTCGAGCGCGTCTTGAAAAGCGGGTAGTTCTTCGCGCCGTGCATCGAGAAGGTGAAGACTTCCGCGTCCGACTCGAAGATGGCCGCCGTGCCGTTGCCCTGATGCACGTCGAGGTCAACGATGGCGGCGCGGCCCGCCAGCCCTTCGCGCCGCAGCACGCGCACGGCGATGGCCACGTCGTTCAAAACGCAGAAACCCTCGCCGTGGTCGGGAAAGGCATGGTGCGTGCCGCCCGCGAGGTTCGACCCGACGCCTTCGCGCAACGCCCAGCGCGCGGCGTTAATCGTCCCCGAAGTGGCGAGCAGCGACCGCCGGACGAGCGCCTTCGACCACGGAAGGCCCAGACGCCGAACCTCTCTCGGCGTCAAAGCCCCTGCGCGCAGACGCGTCACGTAATCCTCCGTGTGGACGAGCAGCAAGTCCTCGACCTGTGCGGGCTGCGGCTCAACCAAGTTCTCCGGCGAGAGCGTGCCCTCGCCGAGCAGACGGTCGCGCACCAACTCGAACTTGCGGATGGGGAAGACGTGGCCCTCGCCGATGTCGGCGTAATAGCGCGGTGAGTAAGAGACGAGCATAACGATTTTAGACTTCGGAGTTTAGATTTTGGATTCGAGGCGGATGAGGCTGAAGGCTCTTCCAATCGCAAATCCAAAATCTAAAATCCAAAATCGAGTCAGCGTTTTCGCTGACGGGGGTCGAGGTATTCGCGCAGGCCGTCGCCGAGGAAATTGAAGGCGAGGACGGTCAGGGCGATGGCGACGCCGGGGACGATGAGCGCGTGCGGCGCGACGCGCAGGGTCGTCAGGTCGCGCGCCTCTTCGAGCATCACGCCCCAGGAGGGCGCGGGCGGCGGGACGCCGAGGCCGAGGAACGAGAGCGACGCCTCCGACAACACCGCGCCCGCCATGCCTAAGCTCGCCTGCACGATGAGCGGCTGGATGGCGTTCGGCAGGATGTGGACGAAGAGGATGCGCCAGTTGCGCGCGCCGAGCGCCCGCGCGGCCTGCACGAAGTCGTACTCGCGCACCTTCAAGACCTGCCCGCGAATCACTCGCGCGTAGCCGACCCAGCCGATGATGCAGAGCGCGAGGATGAGCTTGTTGAGCCCGGAGCCCAGAAACGCGACCATCGCGATTGCCAAAAGCAGTCCGGGGAAGGCGAGGAAAACGTTGAGAATGTAGCCGGAGATGACGCGGTCAACCCACCCGCCGTAGTAGCCCGCGAGCGCGCCGACGACCGTCCCAATCAACGCCGAGACGCCGACGACCACGATGCCGACCCGCAGGGAGATGCGCGCCCCGTAGATGACGCGCGAGAAGATGTCGCGCCCCGTCGCGTCCGTCCCCAGCCAGTGCTCCGCCGACGGCGGCAAGTACCTCGCCGCCAGATTCGTCGCCCCCACCTCATGCGTCGCCAACTGCTCCGCGAACACCGCCACCAGCACCAGCAGCGCGATGAAGACCAGCCCGAATATTGCGAGACGATTCATAAGGATTTTAGATTTTAGATTTTGGATTTTGGATTCGGTTAGCGTCACTCGCATTTGTCGAACGGACGCGGAGGGTCTTGATTGAAGCGACGGTCATCGCGACGATTTCGTTCATCTCGGTCATCAGGTTCGCAATCTTAACTTCCGGGACGAGCCCGGCTTCGACGAGCAATTCCATCCAGTAAATGCTTTCGTCCCCTTCCTCCTCGACAATGCTGAGCTTACTGACAACGTCGGCGGTAGATTTGCCACGACACGCGGCGCGGTAATTCGCTCCGACAGAAGTGGCCGAACGAAGAAGTTGTCTCCCTATCACTTCCGAAGCGCGAGTTCGTGGCAGACTCTCAACAAGCCTTATCACCCTCAAAGCAAGTTTCTTCGTCCGTTCCTTAAACTCACGCTCGTCCATATCTGGAATCTAAAATCCAAAATCTAAAATCCAAAATGTCACGAGACCCTGATACGCGGGTCGAGCCAGCGATAGACCATGTCGGTGAGCGTGTTGGCGAGGATGTAGGTGATGCTGATGACGAGGACGCAGCCCTGCACGAGTCGGTAGTCGCGCTTGCCGATGCCGTCGTCCACGAGCAGCAGCCCGATGCCCGGCCAGTTGAAAATCTTCTCGGTGATGATGGCCCCGGCGAGCAGCACGCCGAGCTGCAAGCCGAGGACGGTGACGACCGGGATGAGCCCGTTCTTTAAGACGTGCTTGTAGACGACCTTCCGTTCGCTCAAGCCCTTGGCGCGGGCCGTGCGGACGTAGTCCTCGCCCATCTCCTCGATGACGGAGGAGCGCACCATCCTCGTCAAGAGCGCCGAGAGCGCCGCGCCCAGAGTGATGGCCGGGAGGATGATGCTCGACCAGCGGAAGCGGCCCGAAGGGTCGAGCCAGCCGAGCCACACGGCGAAGAGGTAGATGAGGAACGGCCCGGCGACGAAGCTCGGCACGCTGATGCCGACGAGCGCGACCACCGAGAGCACGTTGTCCGTCAAAGTGCCACGCTTCATCCCCGCGACCACGCCGAGCGGGATGGCGATGGCGACGGCGACGAGGAGCGCGGCGAGCGCGAGTTGAATCGTCGCCCCGTAGCGCGTCAGTATCAACTCACGCACGGGCCGGTCGGTGCGGAACGAGTTGCCCATGTCGCCGCCGAGAAGCCCGCGCCAGTATTCGACGTAGCGGTTGTCCACGCCGTGCCAGCGGAACGCGCGCGAGCCCGTCTCGTCCGCCGTGAAGGAGAAGAAGAAGGCCGGGCGGTCGAGGCCGTGCTTCTGTCGGAACTGCGCGATCTGTTCGGGCGTCGCCTGGTCGCCGAGGATGGCCTGCGCCGGGTCGCCCGGCACCAGCTCGACGAGCAACGTGACGAGCGACACCACCGTCCACACGACGAGCAGCAGAATCAGCAGGCGGCGCAGGATGTCGAGCAGCTTGTGCTTCATCAACAGTTGAATTCGGATACAGGGAATTTAGGCGAACAGTTCGGGATGGATAATAGCACCTCTAAGAAGGCAAAAGGAAAAAGGTAAAAGGCAAAAGTGAGAAGGCCCGCCGCCTCTTCACTTTTGCCTTTTACCTTTTTCCTTTTGCCTTCTTGAATGAGCGTAGCCCGATGAACCCCCCTTAATCCGTATGCCGGCCCCGACAACCAGCAAGCGGGAAGAGCCCATCGGGCTACGTTATCGGTTGCGACTGTTGAAGTGCGAGGCGCAACCAAGCTGAAACTTTATGTGTGCGCCGGGCGCGTGCCGATGTGCAGCGCCGCGATGCCGCCGGTCAGGTTCCTGTACCCGACCTCCTCGAAACCCGTCTCGCGCATCAAGGCCGCGAGCCGCTTCTGGTCGGGGAACTTCGAGACCGAATCGGGGAGATACTCGTAAGCCCCGCGCGAGCCGCTGACCAGTCCGCCGATGCGCGGCAGGACGCGCGTGAAATAGAACTGAAAGAGAGCCCGGAAGCCGGGCACGACCGGAGTCGAAAATTCGAGCACCGCGACCCGCCCGCCCGGCTTGAGGATTCTCCGCAGCTCCTGCAAACCGTCTCCGACGCTCGACAAATTCCGCAGCCCGAAGGCGATGGTCGCCACGTCAAAAACTTCGTCCGCGAAGGGAAGCCGCAAGGCGTCGCCCTCGACGAAGGGCACGCGGCGCGTTTCGCCGGAAGCCTTCTCGCGCGCGATTTCGAGCATCGGTCGGCAGAAGTCAAGGCCGACGACCTCAGCCCGCCCCGCCTCGTTGAGCGTCAGCGAAAGGTCTCCCGTCCCGCACGCCACGTCGAGCGCGCGCGCGCCTTCGACGAGCGCGGGACGTAGTTCCGCAACGACCAGACGCCGCCAACGTTTGTCCGTGTTCCCCGACAGCAGATGATTTAAAAGATCGTAACGACCGGCAATGCCTGCGAACATCGCACGCACGCGGCGCGCGTGTTCGGTCTGCTGTTCGTTCTCTGAGGAGGACTGTCGGTGCGACAAAATGTAGCTTAAAGGCGGAACGGTTGGTTGCGTTTGATTTGCGATTTGTTTGCGAATTCGCTACGGGCGTTTCAGTTGCAGCGGCGGGCTCTGCGGCGTGGTTTTGACGGGCGGGGCGGGTTCGGGCTTCACCGCCGCCTCGCCGAAGACCTCGACGCCGCCCGCACGCGCCAGCTCTTCGCGCAGCTTCGAGGCGTCGCCGACCACTACCGTTGCCGTGGGCGTGTTCAGGAAAAGACGCGCGGCGACGCGCTGCACTTCCGAGGGCGTGAGGGCGCTGACGGCGCGCATCATCTCCGAAGAGCTTAACGCGTTCATGCCGTGCGTGTGCGCGTCGAGCCAGTAACCGGCGCTCGCTTCAAAGTCGCCCGCCTCTTTGCTGAAGAACTCCGTCCATTTGCTCTTCGCTTTGTCCAGCTCGGCGGCGGTCGGCGCGTTGACGGCGAGGTCGCGCAGGACGGCGCGCGCGGCTTCGAGCGTCTGCGCGGCTGAATCGGCGGGGACGGTGGCCCCCATGATGAACATCCCGCCGTCGCGGTGTCCCTCGTGATGAACTTCTAACTGCTGTTGAGTAAGACGCGGTTGAGCCTTACTCCAGCGGTCGTTGACGAGCGCCCTCAGGACGTAGAGGGCGGCGCGGTCGCGGTCGGCCTCGGCCAGCCCGCGCACGGCGAGACGCAGGGAGGCTTCGGCGACCCCCGCCCGGTCAATGACGAGCGTGCGCGCGTCGGGCGGTTCGGGCTGCCGGAAGGTCGCGGGGACAAGGCGGTCGCTCTTGCGCCAGCCGCCGAGCGACTGCCGGAGGGCGCGCATGACGCGCGCGGGCTCGATAGCGCCCGCGATGACGAGCGTCGCGTTGTTCGGGTTAAGGAAACGCTCGCGCGCGAGCATGAGGTCTGTGCGCTCGACGCGCGCGAGTGATTCGGGCGAGCCCCCGACGGGACGCCCGTAGGGGTGGACGCCGAAGAGCCGCGCGGCGGCGGCGCGCTCGGCCAGAGCTTCGGGCGTGGGCGCTGCGTCGCGCACGGCCTTGAGTCGCGCGTCGCGCAGGCGTTTGACGACTTCGGGCGTGAGCTGCGTGTTGATTAAGGCGTTGCGGAGCATTTCGAGCAGGCGGTCGAAGTCCGTCGAGCGGGCGGCGAGCGTAACGTTTAAGGCGTCGTAGTCGGTCGAGACTTCGAGCCGCCCGTCGAGTTCTTCGGTCACATAGCGGCGCGTCTCTTCGTCGAAGAGCGCGTCGCCGATGAGCGCCATCGAGCCCTCCTTGCCCGCCATGTCGAAGGCCGCGCCGCTGTGGACGCGCATCTTCAGCATGATGTTGGCGTCGCCCGGTCGGTTGACCATCAGAACCCGGAGGCCGTTGAGGAGCTGTTCGCGTCGCGGCTCAGGCGCGTTCTGCGCGGCGGCGGCGTGCACAGAGGCGAGCGAGAGAAGTATCGCGGAGAGAAACGTTGACGCCGTGCGGCGGAGTTGGTTGTGGGGCTTGGTCATCGGATTTGAAGAATGAAGCATGGCCGGATTTGTGCCCGACGGCGAGTTGGCCGCCGTCCGTCCCGGTAATCCGTCCCGGTAAAATGTGCGCCTTGCGGGCGCGGCTCGAATCGGGGAGCGTGATTCGAAGGCAAGTTTAGATGCCGCCGGGCGGGGCGTCAACTGCCTGATTTTGCCTCGAATCCGAGAAAAGGGACGGCGCACCGTTTCGCTTCCCCGCGCATCCAAACTCCGTCTCAAGGGCAAACCGCGCCCGGTTTTCGCCTGCGAGGGATACGCAACCCATTCAGACGTTTGATATAATTCGCCCGACGGTTCTTTGCAGAGAGCCGAAAGAACAAGTAAGCTTCGCCGTGTCGGTCCCGGCCCGCAGTTCTCCTTTAGGTCGCAAAGAGGTAGTAGAGAGATGAAACAGTGTCCAACGTGCCGAGAGGATTTCGCTGACAAGTTCGGTTTTTGTCCGGTTGACGGAACGCCGCTCGACGGGCACGTCGCCGCGCACGAGATACCGCCGCAGGCGGCAGACGATTCCGCGACCCACGCGGCGTCGGCCTCTTCGTTCTCAGCGGAATCCGCCGAAGGCTCATTCGACCCCGAAGAGACGGTCGTCTCCGGCGCGACCTCCGGGCGTGAGGAACTACATCTCACGATTCTGGAAGAAGAGGGTCTGACGCGCCGCCTGACGCGCGAACTCAAAGCGGTGGCGCACGAGTCACAGTTGACGTGGCCCGAATTTAAGAAAGACCCCGTCGGCTTCACGCAACGCTCGGCGTCGGCCTACGGTCGCGCCGGGTGGAAGATTTTCTCGCAGCGCAACGTCTCTCTGGCGGTGATGACGGCCTTCATCGTCGTCCTCGGCGGCCTCAGCATGCTCTTCCTCCTCGACAAGTTTCAGGCTTCGCGCAGCGCCGCGAGGGATGCGGTCAATGAAGACCTCGAACTCGTCCAGATGATTGACACCGAAATTCCGAAGGAGCAGGAGAAGCCGGACGAAGGAACGGCGGGCATGGCGAAGGGCACGGGCGGCGGCTCCAAGCCCAAGCAGGAGAAGGCGCAGGGCGGCGGCGGCGGCGGTCGAAACGAGCAGACGCCGGCCTCCTTCGGCAAGCTCCCGGCGGCGCAGTTGCAGCCGCAGATTCTGCCTCCCAACCCACGGCCCCCGGCCATTAAGAATCCGAGCCTTCCGGTCGCGCCGACCATTGACGCCGACCCGGCCCTGTTCCCGCCCGACACGCGGCCCATCGCGTTCGGCGACCCGAAGTCTAAGTCCACGGAAATCTCCAGCGGCCCCGGCAGCGGCGGAGGCATCGGGACCGGGACGGGCGGCGGCGTCGGTTCGGGCGACGGCGGTGGCGTCGGCCCCGGTCGTGGAGGGAACACCGGAGGCGGCGACCGCAACGAGGGCGGCGGCGGTGCGGGCGGCGGAGGCGGCGGCACGCCCGTGGATTACAACAAGACGTTCCGGCAGGGCGAGGTGACGCGCAAGGCTCTGATCGTCTCGAAGCCGGAGCCGGGTTTCACGGAAGAGGCGAGGAAGAACAACGTGACGGGCGTCGTCAGACTCCGCGCGGTGCTTTCGTCGGGCGGGGCGGTGACGAACATCTCGGTGGTGAAGGGTTTGCCGGACGGTCTGACGGAGAAGGCGATCTCAGCGGCGCGGAACATCCGCTTCCAGCCGGCGCAGAAGGACGGGCGGACGGTCTCGCAGTTCGTCATCCTCGAATACAACTTCAACATCTACTGACGCGCACGGCGTTCAGATTCGACGCTACGAAGGCCGGAGCGGCTGTCCTCTAATTCCGAGGAGAGCCGCTCCGGCCTTTTCTGCGATGTGACAACCGACGCCCGCCGTGGATATACTTGGCGGCGAGTCCAAAACCCCTTTCAGTGAAAGGCATGCCGAATTGGCCGACGCCGCGTCCGCTCCCACGAACGTCGTCTGCATCGCCAGTTATTTCAAAGGCGAAGAGTTCCTGCGCGAGTGCAAGCGGCAGGGCGCGGGCGTCGTGCTCATCACGCGCCGGAAGTCCGCGCACGAGAACTGGCCCCGCGAGTCTTTGGACGACATCGTGACACTGCCCGACGACGCGAGCACCGAACTCGTCACCCACGTCGTCAGCGAACTCGCGCGCCCCGTCAGGCTCAACTGCGTCGTCGCCCTCGAAGAGTTCGACGTGCTTACCGCCGCCCGCGTCCGCGAGCATCTCGGCCTTCAGGGGCTGGACGCCTCGACCGCGCGGGGCTTCCGCGACAAGCTCTCGATGCGCGCCAAGGCGCGTGCCGCCGGGATACGCGTGCCCGACTTCGTGCACGTGCTCAACTATCAGAAGGTCGGCGAGTTCATGGAGCGCGTGCCGCCGCCGTGGGTCTTGAAGCCGCGCTCGGACGTCTCCTCTTCGGGCGTCCGCAAGGTCTCGGAGGCCGAGCACGTCTGGCGCGGCATCGAAGAGCTCGACGCGCGCGAAGCCTTGCAGGACAAGTCCACCTACTACCTGCTCGAACAGTTCGTGCCGGGCGAAGTCTTCCACGTTGATTCGTTGGTGGACAAAGGCAAGGTGCTCTTCGCGGGCGCGAGCCGCTACGGTCGCCCGCCGATGGAGGTCGTCCACGGCGGCGGCGTCTACACCTCTTACACGGTCGAGTACGACAGCCTCGAACACGTCGAGCTGCTGGACACCAACCGGCGGCTGCTCGCCGCGCTCGGCCTCGAACGGGGCGCGGCCCACGCCGAGTTCATCAAGTGCGACGACGACGGGCAGTTCTATTTTCTCGAAGTCGCGGCGCGCGTCGGCGGGGCTTACACGGCGGAGACCTTAGAGGCCGCGAGCGGCGTCAACCTCTGGCGCGAGTGGGCGCGCGTGGAGCTGGCGCACGCGCGCGGAGTCGCCGCCGAGCGCCCGCGCCCGCGCCGCGAGTACGCGGGTATCGCGCTCTCGCTCGCGCGGCAGGAGCGGCCCGACACTTCTCCTTACGACGACCCGGAGATAGTCCACCGCGTCGAGAAGCCGAACCACGTCGGCCTCATCGTCCGCGCGAAGAAGAGGCGGAGAGTCGAGGAGCTGCTCGCGCAGTACGCGGAGCGTTTCGCGCAAGACTTCAGCGCGTTCGTCCCGCCGCCCGAAAGGCGCGGCCTCAATCTTTAAGTCGCGGGAGACTCACGCCCGTCTTGCCCCGTTCACTTCACAGGAGACAACGACCAAAATGTTCGGAGGAAAAGAATGAGTCAGGCACAGGTCGCGCCCTACGGTTCTTGGAAGTCGCCCGTCACTTCAGAACTCATCGTCGGGGGGACGGTCGGCCCCGGCCAGACCGCGCTCGACGGCGGTGACATCTACTGGGTCGAGCTGCGACCCTCCGAGGGCGGGCGCAACTGCATCGTGCGGCGCGCGCCCGGCGGCGAGACCGTGGACGTGACGCCCGAAGGCTTTAACGCCCGCACGCGCGTCCACGAGTACGGCGGCGGCGACTTCGTCGTCCACGAAGGTGCGGTCTACTTCTCGAACTTTGCGGATCAGAGGCTCTACGTGCAGACGCCGGGCGCGGAGTCGCCCCGTCCCCTCACGCCCGAAGGGAAGCTCCGCTACGCCGACCCGACGATTGACGCCGCGCGCCAACGTCTCATCGCCGTGCGCGAAGACCACAGCGTCGAAGGCGCGGAGGCCGTCAACACCATCGTCGCCTTGAGCACGGGCGGCGAGGTGAACGAGGACGGCGGCGCGGTGCTCGTCAGCGGCAGCGATTTTTACTCGACGCCGCGCCTCAGCCCGGACGGTAAGCAGCTCGCATGGCTCCAGTGGAATCATCCGAACATGCCCTGGGACGGGTGCGAGCTGTGGGTTGGGGAGCTGAACGAGGACGGGTCGCTCGGCGCGTCACGCAAAATCGCGGGCGGCACGGATGAGTCAATCTTTCAGCCGGAGTGGTCGCCTGCGGGCGTGCTCTATTTCGTCTCCGACCGGAACAACTGGTGGAACCTTTACCGACTCTCGGAAGGCGGCGAACACGAGTTGATGTGCGAGACGGAGGCCGAGTTCGGTGTGCCGCAATGGCTCTTCGCCATGTCCACCTACGCGTTCGCGTCCGAGAGTCAAATCATCTGCACCTTCAACGAAAAAGGGCGTTGGAGTCTGGCGACGCTCGACACCGTGAGCAAAAAACTCGAAGTCATCGAGACGCCCTACGACGACATCTCTTATCTGCGCGCGGACGAGAATCGGGCGGTCTTTCGCGGCGGCTCGCCGGCCCGGCGCGTCGGCATCATCTCCCTCGATTTGCGGACGCGACAGACGGAGGTGCTCCGCCGCGCGAGCGAAGTGACGGTTGACGAAGGTTATCTTTCGTCCCCGCGCGCCGTCGAGTTTCCGACCGAGAACGGACTGACCGCGCACGCCTTCTTTTACCCGCCGCGTAACCGAGACTTCAACGCGCCGGAGGGCGAACGCCCGCCGCTGCTCGTCCACTGTCACGGCGGGCCGACCGCCGCCACGCGGACGACTTTGCGCTTGGAGACTCAATACTGGACGAGCCGGGGCGTCGCCGTGCTCGACGTGAACTACGGCGGGAGCACGGGCTACGGGCGCGAGTACCGGCAGAGGCTCAACGGAAATTGGGGCGTGGTGGACGTGGACGACTGCGTCAACGGCGCGCGGCACATGGCCGGGAGCGGCGAGGCCGACGCGGAGCGTTGCGTCATTACGGGCGGGAGCGCGGGCGGCTTCACGACCCTCAACGCGCTCACGTTCCGACAGTTCTTCAAGGCGGGCGCGAGCCACTTCGGCATCAGCGACCTCACCATCTTCGTCGGCGACACGCACAAGTACGAGGCGCGCTACCTCGACCGCCTCGTCGGCCCGTATCCCGAAGCCGCCGCCCTCTATTACGAACGCTCTTCGATAAACTTCACCGACCAGCTCTCCTGCCCCATCATCTTCTTTCAGGGGCTCGAAGATAAGGTCGTGCCGCCGAATCAGGCCGAGCTGATGGTGGAAGCGTTGCGGAAGAAGAAGCTGCCGGTCGCTTACGTCGCCTTCGAGGGCGAGCAGCACGGCTTCCGCCGCGCCGAAAACATCCGTCGCGCGCTCGACGGCGAACTCTACTTCTACTCCCGCGTCTTCGGCTTCGACCTCGCCGACGAGGTGGAACCGGTGGAAATAGAGAATCTGTAAAGTCAGAACCGCCTGCGGTAGCGGGCGGGTCTTAACGTTGAGAACACCCGCCCGCTACCGCAGGCGGTTCTGACTCGAAAAGAGAAGCGGCGTCGAGTGTGAACACTCGACGCCGCTTCCGTTTTCGTTCCGTGAAAGCCCTAGCTGCGCGGGCGGGGCGGACGCTGCTTGCGCTTGTTGCGCTTGCGCGCGAGCGCCGACTTGAGCTTCGCCTTCTGGCCGCGCGACATGAAGAAGGCGTGCTTCTTCGCGTCCTTGATGATCTCTTCCGACATCACCTTGCGCTTGAAGCGGCGCAGCGCGCTCTCGATTGACTCTCCCTGATTGATGGTCACTGAAGCCATTTAGATTTCTCCAATCTCAATACGAACACAAGAAACGGCGGGGAAACTCGTCCCCGCTAATCAGTTGCGACTTTGGTCGCCGAATCTTTCTTAAAGTTTCCTAAAGCTATATCTGAGTAACCACCTGCCTCTCGCGGGCTCTTTGGCCCTTTAAAGCGAAGCCATTGTGCCAAGCCGCGCCCCGGATGGCAAGCGCAGAGAAGGGAAACCGGTCAGAACCGCCTGCGGTAGCGGGCGGGTGTCGCTCGCATTTATGAAGAGCGCGGGAGCGCCGGGTCGGTGAGGATGACGAAGTCGCCGAGGCCGCCGTGGAGCGCCGCGTCGAAGTCGGGGAAGCCTTTGCCGGGGACGATGGCGATGACGAGGACGCGCGCCTGCGGGCGGTAGTGTTTGAGCTGCTCCGGGATGCCGAGATGCTCTTCGCTGTGAAAGTTGCCGTTGACGTGGACGACAAGCGTCTCCGGCCTCTGCTTCAAGAACTCCGCTATCGAGTGGCCCATCGAGACGTCGCGGAGCGTCTGCGCCGCAAGCAGGTGATCCGCGCCGTGCGGGTTGGCCGGCGTCTGGGCCTTAGCGCCCGGCTGCTGCGGGGCAGAGGAGTTGCCGCCGCGCATGAAGCGGTTGAACTTGGCCTCGTACTCGCGCGAGGCGGGCGGGAAGGGGAGCGGGGGGAGCCAGCCCTTCGCCGTGGCCGAGAGAGACGCGAGCGAATCGGGGCCGGAGGTGGCGACTCGCGAGACGTAACGCGCGGGGGTGTTGGCGGCAATCACCGGAAGTTTTCGGGCGCGCGCGTACTCGACGAGCGGGCGGTAGTCGGTCTGGTAGTTCCCCCACGGCCTGCTGCTCAACAGGAAATGCCTCTCGGAGATGAGCCCGGCGAGGTACTCGTCGAGGATGAGCTGCACGTCGCGCTCGAACATCTCAAGGGAGAGGGCCACGCCGCGCCGCCCGCGCCCTTCGGCCTGACCGAACCGCTCGTCGGCGAGCCTCAGCAGCTCGGCTTGGAGCAGGTGCGCCACCGGGTCGTTGTGCATCTCGCCGACGAACAACACGTCGGCGGCGGTGAGCGCCTCGACGACTTCACGTAAAGTCACGCGGCGGCCCTGCTTGTCGAAGGCGCGGTAATGCGCTTCGGGAGTCTGCGCGGTCGTCATCGGCGGAGTCTGCGCCATCCCCGTTTGTGCCGCCAGAGTGATGAGAAGTAGTATGCTTCCGGCGACGCGAAGGGCACGCTTTGTCTTCATGCCTGACTTTTAGCACGTGCGGGTGGCGCGGGCAACCGCCAATCATCTTTTAAAAACGGGTCTCGGAGGAGAGTTTGAATGGGCGAGATTTACGTCAGCACCGACGTCGAGACGGACGGGCCGATACCGGGCGTCTACTCGATGCTGAGCATCGGCTCGGCGGCGTACCTGCCGGACAAGACTTTGGTGAGCGGGTTTACGGCGAACCTCGAAACGCTTGAGGGCGCGACCTCGCACCCCGACACGATGGCCTGGTGGAAGACGCAGCCCGACGCGTGGGAGGCGTCGCGGCAGAACCCCCTGCCGCCCGAAGAGGCGATGCGCAACTACCTCGCGTGGCTCAAGGCTCTGCCGGGGACGCCGGTCTTCGTCGCCTACCCGGCGGCCTTCGACTTCATGTTCGTCTGCTGGTATCTCAACCGCTTCGCCGGAGAGAACCCCTTCGGCTGGCACGCGCTCGACATCAAATCTTACGCGATGGCGCTCCTCAAGTTCGACTTCCTCGACACGCATAAGCGGCGGATGCCGCGCCACTGGTTCGACGACCTCCCATACACGCACAAGGCGCTCGACGACGCCATCTCGCAGGGCGCGCTCTTCTGCAACATGCGCGCCGAACATCATGCGGGCGGACGGAGAGTCAGTACCCGGAGCGGTAGCGACGGGGTTACTCTCCCGACGGCTTTCAAGTTACTCTCTCGACGCCTATTAAAGACGGGTTTAATCTCTCGACGCCTCTCAAGCAATCTATCTCACGCCTACCCGGTCGCTACCGCTCCCGGTACTGACCAAACGCCGCCTCTCGTCATCGAAGAAAATTCTTTGCCACAAAAAATCCTTCGACGGTGTTTTCCAACTGAGCGACCGGGAACGGCTTTCGACAGCGGGAAGTAGTAGCGGCCCGTCGCGCCCCGTCCATTTCTTTGGAAAACAACTGGAGGATTCTTGAGCCATGAAAACTATGCTATGCCGCCTGAGCGCCGTCGCCGCTCTCCTTTGCTTCGCGTCCGCGTCACAAGTCTTCGCGCAGGACTACCAGAAGTCGTACCGCCTCAACGCGGGCAACAGCGTCAGCGTCCGCAACGTGTCGGGCGACGTTAAGATCACGGGCTACGAGGGCGACTCGGTGACGGTCAGCGCCTTCAAAGAGGGCCGCGACCGCGACCGTGTCGAGGTCGTTGACGAGAGCGGCGCGAACAGCGTTAACTTAAGCGTCGAGTACCCGCGCAACTGCGACTGCGACGCGAGCGTCCGGTTCGAGCTGCGCGTCCCGCGCGGCGTGCGCCTCAGCTTCAACAAGATTTCGACCGCGAGCGGCAACATCCAGCTCAAGGGCGTGACGGGGCAGGTCAAGGTCTCGACGGCGAGCGGCGACGTGACGGTCGAGGACGTGGCGGGCGAGATTAACGCCTCGACGGCGAGCGGGAACGTGAATGTCCGCAACGTCTCCGGGACGGTCAGCGCGCAGAGCGCGAGCGGCGACGTGCGGGCCGAAATCGCGCGGCTCGAAGGCGACGGCGACATGAAGTTCTCGACGGCGAGCGGCAACGTGGACGTGCGGCTCCCGGCGAGCCTCGACGCGAACGTGCATCTCTCGACCATGAGCGGCTCGGTCAAGACCAACTTCCCGCTCGAAATCAAGGAGCGCCAGCACGGGCCGGGCAGCAGCGCCGCAGGCCAGCTCGGCAGCGGCGCGCGCAAGCTGCGCATCTCATCCGCCTCCGGCGACGTGAGCCTCAACAGCCAGTAAACGGCGAAGGCAAAAGTAAAAAGGTAAAAGGCAAAAGTGAGAAGGCCGGGTCACCTCTTCACTTTTGCCTTTTACCTTTTGCCTTTTGCCTTCTCTTAAGCGCCGCCGATGGTGGCCTCGGAGATGAGCACGGTCGGGGCGGCTGTGCCTCCGAACTTGAAGCTCAGGTCGTTGCCGACCATCGTGATGTTCTTCAAGAGCGTCAAAGCGTTTCCGGCGAGCGTAATCTCCTGCACGGGGTAGGTCAGCTCGCCGTTCTCGATCCAGAAGCCGCCCGCGCCCTGCGAGATGTCGCCGGTCACGCCGTTCGCGCCCTGACCGAAGAGGGCGTTGATGTAGAGGCCGCTCTTGACGCTCTTAATCATCTCTTTGGGGTCGCTCGCGCCCGCCGCCATGAAGAGATTCGTCGAACCCACGGAGGGCAGCGATTGATAACTGCGCGCGGCGTTGCCCGTCGGCTTGAGGTTCAGGCGGCGCGCGGCGTAGGCGTCGCAGACGAAGGTCTTGAGGACGCCTTTCTCGACGACCGTGACGCGCGAGGAGCGGACGCCCTCGGCGTCGAAGGGGCGCGAGGAGGGGCCGTCCAAGACGGTCGCGTCGTCCACGATGGTGACGAGCGGCGAGGCGATTTCCGCGCCGACCTTATCCACGAGGAAAGACGAGCGGCGGTAGACGCTGCGCCCGGAAGCCGCGCCGAAGACCATGCCGACGAGCCGGCGCGCGACGAGCGGGTCGAGGACGATGGGGACTTTCTGGCTCTTCACCTTGCGCCCGCCGAGCTTGCGCGTGACGCGCCGCGCGGCCTCCTCGCCGATGGACTTCGGGGAGTCGAGCCGGTTGACGAAGCGGTTGAAGGAGTACCAGTAGTCGGTCTGCTTGACGCCGTTCTCTTCGGCGAGCAGCGAGACCGAGAGGCTGGCGACCGTTGACCCGTACTGCCCGGTGAAGCCGTCGGAGTTGGCGAGCGTGAGCTGCCGCGTCGCGTCGTACCAGTTCGACCCCTCGGTGTTCGTGACGCGCTTGTCGAACTTCATCCCGGCGTCTTCCATCTCCTTCGCCATCTCGACTTTGCGCGCCGGGCTGATGCCCGCCAGCGAGTCGTCGAACATCTGGAGCTTGCCGTCGTAGACGCCGAGGAACTCTTTCGGCGCGAGGCCGTTGTACTGGTCGGCGTTCGAGACCTTGACGATTTCCAGAGTGTCGTTGACGAGGTTCTTGACGGACTTGTCGGCGAAGTCTGTGGTGTAGGTGAGCGCGGTCGCGTTGTTCTTGATGATGCGCAGGCCCAACCCCTTGCTGATGGACTGTTCGAGTTTTTCAATCTTGCCGAGGCGAACGTCGGTGTTGAACTCGGAGCTGCTGACGATGTACGCGTCGCAGGCGTCAACGCCCTGCTTCCGAAACGCGGCGACCAGCTCGGCGGCGAGATTTCTGTAGTCTTGCATGAGTTTCGTCTCCTTCAGTGGTTCGGAAGCTTTAAGCCTTGACCTTCGTGCCGCCGACGGTAATCTCCGAGACCTTCGTCGTCGGGATGCCCATGCCGACGGGCACGCTCTGCCCGTTCTTGCCGCACGTCCAGCCGCCGTCGGCGAACTTGAGGTCGTTGCCCACCATCGTCACCTTCGTCATCACGTCGGGGCCGTTGCCGATTAAGGTCACGTCCTTCAAAGGCGCGGTCAGCTTGCCGTCTTCAATGCGGTAGCTCTCCAAGACGGTGAAGGTGAAGTCGCCCTTGGTGATGTCCACCTGCCCGCCCGCGAAACGCTTGGCGTAGATGCCGCGCTTGGTGGACTTGATGATCTCTTCGGGGTCGGACTTGCCCGGCAGCATGTAGGTGTTCGTCATGCGCGCCATCGGGGCGTAGTTGTACGACTCGCGCCGACCGTTGCCAGTGGCCTTGACGCCCAACTGCTTCGAGCTGATGCGGTCGCACATGTAGCCGCGCAGGATGCCCTTTTCGATGAGCGTCGTCGCCGTGGGCATGTTGCCCTCGTCGTCCACGTTGATCGTCCCGCGCATGTTCTCGAAGAGACCTTCGTCAATGATGGTGCAGTGCTCGGAGGCGACGCGCTCGCCGACGCGGCCCGAATAGTTCGAGAGCTTCTTCCAGTTGAAGTCGGCTTCGAGCCCGTGGCCGACGGCCTCGTGCAGGAGCACGGCGCTGTCGCCGGGGCCGAGGACGATGGTCTGCGGCCCGGCCTCGACCTCTTCCGCATCGAGATTCAAGACTGCGAGCCGCGCGGCTTCTTTAGCAATCTGCGCGGCGTTCCGCTTCTGATTGAAGTATTCGAGGCCGATGCGCCCGCCGCCCGTCTCGTAAGCCTGCTGCCGCTTCGCGCCGTCCTCGGCGATGCAGCTCGTCGTGAAGGTGAAGACGGGCTGCGTGTCCTGCCAGAAGCGCCCCTCGCTGTTGGCGTAGGCGAGGTATTTGACCTCGTCGTTGAAGAAGACGCTGACGCGGACGACCTTCGGGCTGTAGGTCTTGGCGGCCTCGTTGGCCTGCTTGATGAGCGAGAGCTTCTTGCCGAGGTCGGCGGTCGGTGACCATGTCCGAGACGGGGTAGAGGTTCTTCGGGCGTAGCTCGCTGACGCCGACGACCTTGGCGCGCGCCGTCTTATCGTCGGCGATGGCGGCGGCGGCCCGCGCCGCTTCGAGCATCTTGTCGAGCGTCATGTCTTCGGAGAAGCCGAAGCCCACCTGGTCGCCCTTGATGGCGCGGATGCCGACGCCGGAGACGATGCCGCGCCGCGCGCTCTTCACGCTGTCCTCCTCGAACGAGAGGTTCGAAGAGATGCGGTACTCGAAGAAGAGGTCGGCGAACTCCGCGCCCTTCGAGAGCGCCGCGCCGAGCAGCTTGTTCATGTCCTCTTTGCTCACCTGAAAGTAGGTGTCGAGGATGGGGAGGGTCTTCGGGGCGACATCCCCGCCCGCGAGGACGGAGTTGAGCCAGCGGTCGCTGGCGGTGACGGCGGCGAGGGTGAGCGAGCTTCTCACCATGAAGTCACGTCTTCTCATGCGCTTTCTCCTCTTTGCGGGGGAACGGTTGCGGCGGCCCCTCGTCGTCTTCGGAAGTGTTTAGCGTGGCGCGTCGGGCCTGCCGCCGGGGCTACAGGCATGACTGTCTTCAAGGCTGTGCGGGCGAAAATGTCCGGACGCATACGGGAATGAAATTGAGTACGGAGCCGGGTCGGAGCCCTTCGCGCGACCGTGCGGCCTTTCGTTGCGAAGCGCGCCAGTATATTTTCGGCGGCCCGCCGGGGCAAAGACTTTGTGACGAGGGGCGAGGAATCAGGGACGAATCGTCCTTCGCGAGGGACGAACGACGCATCCCGTAAGTGATTGAATATACGGAACCTTGGACGATTTAAAAGCGTGTATGTTTACGTACAAAACAGGATGTCGAAACAGGCGAGGGAGCAGAGACGCTGGCGCTGGAAGACTGGTCACACGGTCTTCGTGTGCTTCACGTTCTTCGGGCTCCTCGGCGTCCCGCAGATTTACCTCTACTTCGGCAACTCGCCCGACCGCACGTTCCTCTTCCTCTCGCTCTTCAGAAATTTCCTCGGCCTCTACGTCTGGGCCGCCCTCACGCCGGTCATCTTCTGGCTCGGTCGAAGATTCCCCATCGAGCGGCATAACCTCCCGCGCCGCCTCGCGCTCCACTTCCTCCTGAGCCTCCCTTTCTCCCTCTGTCAGACTTTCGTTGACGTGATTGCGACGGCGCTCTTGCGGCCCGCCCCACATCAATCGTTCTGGTGGTCTCTGGTCTCGGTTCCGAAAGCCTTCCTCCTCAACATGACGACGAACGGGATAATTTTTTACGCGAGCATCCTCGCCGTCGGTCAGGCCACGAACTACTTCCGCAAGTACCGCGAGCGGGAGCTTGATTTAGCGCAGGCGCAGCTTCAGGCGCTCAAGGCTCAGCTCCACCCGCACTTCCTCTTCAACACGCTCAACGCCATCTCCGAACTCGTCTACGACAACCCCGAAACCGCCGACCGCACCATCGCCAAGCTGAGCGACCTGCTCCGCCTGACCTTGAAGAGCGGCAGGGCGCAGGAGGTGAGTCTCAAAGAGGAGCTGGAATTCGTCGAGAGGTATCTGGAACTCCACCAGACCTTGATGCAGGAGCGTCTGCGCGTGTGTTGGGAGGTGGACAGCGAGGCGCTCGACGCCTGCGTCCCGAACATGATTTTGCAGCCGCTGGTCGAGAACTCAATCCGCCACGGCATCGCGCCGCGCGCCGGGGGCGGGCGCATCGAGATAGTCGCGCGGCGGCGCGGCAACGTGCTCCACCTGCGGGTCGAGGACGACGGCCTCGGCCTCCCGCGCCACGCGCGCGCGGGCACGCGCACGGGGCTCGGCCTCTCGAACACGAGAGAGCGGCTGGAACACCTCTACGAAGGCTCGCACCGTTTCGAGCTGCGGCAGACGAAGGGCGGCGGCCTGACCGTCAGCATTCTCATCCCCTACCGGGAGAACGAAGAACATGCAGAGGACGAAGATTCGGACACTCATCGTTGACGACATGCTCCTGGCCCGCCAGCGCATCCGTAGATACCTCGGCGACGACCCGGACATCGAGATCGTCGGCGAGTGCGCGGGCGGGCGCGAGGCCGTCGCGGCGGTCAAAGAACTCGCGCCCGAACTGCTCTTCCTCGACGTGCAGATGCCGGAGATGGACGGCTTTCAGGTGCTCGAAGAGCTGAACGCCGGCAACCTCGTCCCCGCCGTCATCTTCGTCACGGCCTACGACCAGTTCGCCCTCCGCGCCTTCGACGTGCACGCGCTCGACTATCTCTTGAAGCCCTTCGACCGCGAGCGCCTGAGCCTCGCCGTCGAGCGCGCCAAGTCGCAACTGCGCGGCGAGGCGAAGACGAATCTCAACGAGCGGCTGCAAGCGCTCCTGCAAGACATCACCGTGCCGCAGAGTTATCTGAAGCGTTTGGCGGTCAAGACCTCCGGGCGTATCGTCTTTCTGACGACCGACGAGATTGACTGGATAGAGACCGCCGGCAACTACCTCAAGCTCCACGCCGGGAAGTCTTCGCACATGATCCGCGAGCGCATGAGCCAGCTCGAATCGAAGCTCGACCCCTTGAAGTTCGTCCGCATCCACCGCACGACCATCGTCAACGTTGACCGCATCAAGGAGATGCACCCGCTCTTCAACGGCGACCAGATCATCACGCTCCGCGACGGCAGACAGCTCACCATGAGCCGCACGTACCGCGACAACCTCCGCACGCTCCTCGAAGGCCCTTGAATCGAAAGACGTGATGCCGGCATCTGGCATCGTGCTTGCTCACCTCTGACCGTGTAGACTGTGAACGGTCAAACGCCTTCAATCCGGGCGCTTCCCGTTAACGCGCGCCGCAGTGCGCGTACCGTTTCGGCGGCGGGAGTCGTCCCGATACTGAACATCCCGGCGAAAGGAGCTGCGAGCGAATGGATGCGGATCAAGTCGTCACGCCCGACGGACACGAGGACGGGGCCGCGCCGGATTGGCGCGCGAACCTCATCGAAAAGAGCGAGGGGGTGAGGGAATTACTTCAGAGCGTGCGGCGCGTGGCCGTCCTCGGCATCAAGACCGAGGAGCAGCAGTATCAGCCCGCGTTCTACGTCCCGGCCTACCTCCACTCGGCGGGCCTTGAGGTCGTGCCCGTCCCCGTCTATTACCCGGAGGCGACGCACATCCTCGGCGAGCGCGTCTACCGCAGCCTCTCGGAGATACCCGGCGAGATTGATTTGGTTGACGTGTTCCGACGCCCCTCGGACATCCCCGCGCACGTCGAAGACATCCTCGCCAAGCGGCCCGCGGCGGTCTGGTTCCAGTCGGGCATCCGCCACGAAGAGGCCGCCGAAAGGCTCGCGCGCGCCGGGATAAAGGTCGTGCAGGATCGCTGCCTGATGGTTGACCACCGGCGCTTCGGCGGGCCGCGTTAAGTTCTGAAGGAAGCGGGGCGACCCAGCCATCCGTAAAACTATTTGACGTTCGATGTCGGTCAACTTCATTGACATCCTGTTGCTCTGCGTCGTTTTGTCGAGCGTCCTGCTCGGCTGGCGGCGCGGCTTCATCTTGGGCCTGCTCGACCTCGTGCGCTGGTGCGGGAGCCTTCTGCTGGCGCTCCGCTTTTACCCTTCGGTGGCGCGCACACTGGGGCCGCTCGTCGAGTGGAACGAGGTCTGGGACAAGCCCATCGCGTTTCTGCTGACGGGTGCGGCGGCGGGCCTCCTGATTCACCTGCTCGGCGCGGCGTTGTTGAGAAAGCTGCCCCCGGACGTTCATGAGCGGAAGCTCAACCGCGCGTTCGGCGTCCTCACCGGACTCGCCAGCGGGCTCATCTTCGCGGCCATCATGGCGGCGCTCCTCTTGGCCGTGCCGCTGCCTGAGAGCCTGCGCGACTCTTCGCGCGAAGGCGTGCTCTCGAACCGCCTCGCCGTCTACACTGAAAGGCTCGAAGCCGTCCTCGCGCCCGTCTTCGACGAGGCGGTCGGCGAGACGCTCAACAAGCTGACCATCCGACCGGAGTCGAGCGACCGCGTCGAGTTGAACTACAAGGTCACGGAGACGAAGCCGCTGCCGGAGCTTGAGGCGCGGATGCTCGAACTCGTCAACGAAGAGCGGCGCGCGGCGGGACTCAAGCCGCTCGCGCCCGATTCGGAGTTGACCGAAGTCGCCCGACAACACTCGACCGACATGTTCGCGCGCGGCTACTTCGCGCACTACACGCCCGAAGGCCGCAGCCCCTTCGACCGCATCCGCGAGGCCAACGTCAGGTTCCGCACGGCGGGCGAGAACCTCGCGCTCGCGCCCACGCTCTCCATCGCGCACACGGGGCTCATGAACTCGCCGGGCCACCGCGAGAACATCCTCCGTCCGGAGTTCGGGCGCGTCGGCATCGGCATCATGGACGGCGGCTTCCGCGGCCTGATGGTGACACAGAATTTCCGCGACTAGCGAAGGGATGAAACAAGCTTTCAGTTTCAGCGTCGGATCGGAGTCGGCAGGCGAGAGGCTCGACGCGTACCTCTCGGCGCGGCTCTTCCGCCTGAGCCGGATGCGCATCGCGGAGTTGCTCGCGCGCGGCGCGGGGAAGGTGGACGGCGAGACGGCGCTCGCGGGCTTCAAGCTCACGCCGGGGCAGTCGGTCGAGATAGAGCTCGACGTGGAGGCGCGCGGCGCGATGACGCCGGAGCCTTTGCCGCTCGAAATCGTCTTCGAGGACGAGCACCTTCTCGTCGTCTCGAAGCCCGAAGGGATGCTCGTCCACCCGACGCGCGGCGTCAAGACGGGGACGCTCGCCAACGCGCTCGCCTATCACCTCAACCGATTTTGGATTTCGGATTTTGGATTGCGGATTGAAGAAGAACCACTCGACCCGCAGGCACAACCACGAGAACAAAAACTTGAGTTATCTTCGGATGCTTCCGAGTCTTTGAATCCAAAATCCGAAATCCAAAATCCGAAATCGTTCGTCCGTCCCGGCCTCGTCCACCGCCTCGACCGTGCTACATCGGGTCTGCTCGTCGTCGCCAAGACGCAGCGCGCTCTCAGCCAGCTCTCGCAGCACTTCCAACGCCGACTCATCGAGAAGAGGTATCTCGCCATCGTGCACGGGAGCGTGGAGGCCGACCGTCTGACCATCGAAGCGCCCATCGGGCACGAGCCGGAAGCGCAGCCGAAGTGGTCGGCGATGGAGGGCGGCAAGCCCGCCGAGACTCGTCTGCGCGTCTTGGAGCGGCGGGCGGGGCTGACCTTCGTCGAGCTTGAGCCCGTGACCGGGCGGACGAATCAACTGCGCATCCACTGCTCGCACGTCGGGCATCCGATTGTCGGCGACGAGTGGTACGCGCCCCAAGGGTTCGCGCGGCTCTGCTTGCACGCCGCGAAGCTCGCCTTTCATCATCCCGCGACCAACGAGTGGATGAGTTTCTCATCACCTCTCCCCGCTTCAATCGCGGTCGCGTTCGCCGAAGACGGAGACCTGTCAAAGAACTCGCCGCCGCCCGCTCGCGCGAGTGTAAACATCTTGTAAATTTCTGTGCGTGGGCCGTCTCCGGGCTCACCCTTGTCGGATTACTTGCAACCGGGGGAAACTTCAAGCGAAACATAAGCTTAGCTTTCATGTGCAGTACATTATTCACAAAAACTGCATATAAACGGGTAAAAGAGTTGTTGCACGTTTTTTAAGACTTGGATATATTCGGCGCATTCGGGCATGCGGTGAATCCAAATGCCTAGACGGTTGCTGGGGTGAGGACAGTGACCGTTACATAAAAAGGACAGGCGCGAGAGACCCCAAATCTGTCGCGCCTGTTCGTTTATCCGCCCGTCGCTTTGAAACATCAGCCATCCAAATTTCTGTGACGAAAATCTTGAATATAGGACGGAGGGCTGTCCAACGCCCCGCCGATGCGCTATATTCTGGATATCCCCTGAACTAATTCATCCCCGCTCGAAGCGAAGAGGGTCGCCACGCGTCTGCTTGCGGACACGCGTCCGTGCTTCCATTGATTCGAGCAGCCGACGGCAGCAAGGAGACAAACGATGATCGAAGAGGGCGTTCGCAATCGAACTCAAGCAAGGACTCGCTCCTTGTTGAGCAAACTTTTCGTCGCGTGCGCGGCGTTGTCGTGCGCCTTCTTCGTCGCCCCGTTGGCGAACGGTCAGACCGCCGAGGGGACGCCCGCGCGGACGAGTCAGGCGAGCGGCTTGCGCGCGCACCTCATCGGCGTGGTGACTTCGCTGGACGCCGCCACGGGGCAGCTCACGGTGAGAACCGATGCGGGCGCGTCGTTGATGGTCTCGACCAACGAGAAGACTTCATACCTGCGGCTCCCGCCGGGCGAGACGAGGATGGAAGCGGCCACGTCCATCACCCGCGCGGACGTGCGCGTCGGCGACCGCGTGCTCGTCCCCGGCGGCGCATCGGAGGGCGCGCAAGCGGCTCCCGCGCGGCAGGTGATTGTGACGAGCGCGGCGGCGGCGGCGACCGGCGGCGCAGGACGCGCGGGCGAGGACATGAGGGCGCGAAGAGTCGTCGGGCGCGTGACGCGGGTTGACCCGGCGCGCAAAGAGGTCGTGGTGCAGTCGCGCACGCGCGACGGCTCGGAGGACGTGACTGTCACGGCCAGCGGCGACGCGCGCCTCTTGCGCTTCGCGCCCGACTCGATTCGGCCCGCCGACGCGCGGCAGAGCACTTTCGAAGAGCTGCGCGTCGGCGACCAGCTCCGCGCCACGGGCGAGAGGTCAAGCGACGGCACGCGCTTCACGGCGCAGGAGATCATCTCCGGCACGTTCGCGCGCGTCGCGGGACAAGTCTCCTCGGTTGACGCGGGGCGCGGCGAAGTGACGGTCAAGGGCGAGCAGAACGGCGAGACTTTCATCATCAACGTCGGCAAAAACTCCGTGCTCAAGCGCGTGAGCGCAGAGGCGGCGGAAGCCTTCGCGCAGAGGCGCGGCGCGCGGCGCGAAGAGAGAGGCGCGGCGGGCGGCAATAATGAAGAAGGACAGAGGGGCGAGCGGCGGCGTGAACGCGCGGCGCGCGGCGAAGGCCGTAACGGGGAGCGACCGCGAGGCGGAGGCGGGCGGCGGAAACCTCATGCAGTTGTTGGAGAGCTTGCCCGCCGTCACCGTGGCCGAGTTGAAGAAAGGCGACACAGTGCTCGTCACCGGCTCGACCGGCGCGGACGCTTCGCGCGTGACGGCGCTGATGCTCGTGACAGGCGACGCCGACTTCCTTCGTCGCCTGCAAAGGCGCGTCGGCGACGACTTGAGGAACATGAGTCCGGGGCTTCCGGGCACGGTGCTCGGCGGCGGGACGGGCAGCAGCGGCGAGCCGCAGCCGTAGCCGTCTGATTTCAGAAGTTCAGAACAAAACGGGCAGGTCAGAAGAGTGATGAAACAGAATCTGTGTGTGCGCTCCGTGTGGACGTTGGCGGTGTTGGCGGTGCTCCTTTCGTGCGCGATTCCCTTCGCGCGCGCGCAGCAGTCGCAGGGGACTCTGCGCGGGAAGGTGACGGACGAGCTGGGCGGGCTCGTCGTCGGCGCGACCGTCACGGCGGCTGACGCGAGCGGCGTCGAGAAGACGGTGACGACCGACGACGAAGGGAACTACGCCTTCACGGCTCTGCCGCCCGGCGCGTACACCGTGCGCGTCGCGGCGGGCGGCTTCGGCCTCTACGAGAACATGGGCGTCGAAGTGACGGCGGGCCGAACCGCGCCGCTCGACATCGTGCTGACGGTCGCCATCGAGCAGGAAGAAGTGACCGTCACCGCCGAGTCGCCCGTCAGCACAGACCCCGAAGGACAGGCGGGCGCGGTCATCTTGCGCGGCGAAGACCTCGACTCGCTGCCCGACGACCCCGAAGACTTGTCCGAAGCCTTGCAGGCTCTGGCCGGGCCTTCGGTCGGCGCGGAGGGCGGCGCGGAAATCTTCCTCGACGGCTTCACGGGCGGGCGTCTGCCGCCGAAGGAGTCCATCCGCGAGATTCGCATCAACCGCAACCCCTTCTCCGCCGAGTACGACCGGCTCGGCTACGGGCGCGTCGAGATTTTCACCAAGCCCGGCACGGACAAGTACCGGGGCCAAGCCTTCTTCAACTTCAACGACGAGAGTCTCAACTCGCGTCTGCCGAACGCGCCGAGGCGCGCGCCGTATCAATCGCGCCGCTACGGCGGGAACTTGAGCGGGCCGATAAGCAAGGGCAAGGCTTCCTTCTTCTTCGACTTCGAGCGGCGTGAGACGGACGAGAACGAAGTCATCAACGCCATCATCCTCGACCCCGTAACGCTTGAGCCGACCGGCTTCGACGCCGTGGTTCTGACGCCGCAGCAGCGGACGACCTTCAGCCCCCGGCTCGACTACCAGATTAATGCGAACAACACGCTCGTCGCGCGCTACACCTACGAGCGCGGGAGCAACGTGAACGAAGGCGTCGGCGGCTTCTCTCTGCCGGAGCGCGCCTTCGACACCGCGAACACGCAGCACACACTGCAACTGACCGAGACCGCCATCATCAACCAGAAGGTCATCAACGAGACGCGCTTCCAGTACATCCGCGAGCGCCGACGGCAGGAGGGCGGGACGACCGAGCCGACCATCCGCGTGCTCGAAGCCTTCACAGGCGGCGGCGCGCAGGCGGGCCTCTCGGCGACCGATGAAGACCGCATTGAGTTGCAGAACTACACCTCTTGGACGGCGGGCAATCACTCGCTGAAGGCCGGAGGGCGTCTGCGCTCGGTGCGGCTGCGCGACGTGTCCTTGCAGAACTTCGGCGGCACGTTCACCTTCGGCGGCGGCCTCGCCCCGCAGCTCGACGCGAACGACCAGGTAGTGCTCGACGGCGGCGGCAACCCCGTCATCGTCTCCATCAACAGCATCGAACGCTTCCGCCGCACGCGCGTCTTCCAGGCGGCGGGCCTGACTCCTTCGGAGATACGCGCGCGAGGCGGCGGCGCGACGCAGTTCTCGGTGACGGGCGGCAACCCGGAAGTGCGCGTTTCGCGCACGGACTTCAGCCCCTTCATTCAAGACGACTGGCGCGTGCGACCGAACCTGACGCTCTCTCTGGGCCTCCGCGCCGAGACGCAGACGAACCTCGGCGGCAACCTCGACCTCGCGCCGCGCGTCGCCTTCGCGTGGGCTCCCGGCGCGGGCGGCTCCGGCGGGCGCGCGCAGCAGACCGTCATCCGTGGCGGCTTCGGACTCTTCTACGAACGCTTTCGCGAGAACCTGACCTTGCAAGCCGCGCGCTTCGACGGAAGCAACCAGCAACAGTTTCTCGTCACAAGCTCGACCCCCGGCGGCTTCGACGCGCTCGACCTCTTCCCGACAGTCCCGACGACGGCGCAGCTCACGGCGTTCCAAATCGCCCCGACCGTCCGGCGCATCGAAGACGACATCCGCACCCCTTACACGATGCAGACCGCCATCAGCATCGAACGGCAGTTACCTTATCGCTCGACCGTCTCCGTCAACTTCATCAACGCGCGCACGCTCCACGTCCTGCGCTCACGCAACGTCAACGCGCCCCTGCCCGGCACGTTCATCCCCGGCGTGCAGGGGAGCGGCGTGCGTCCATTCCCCGGACAAGGCAACATCTTCCAGTACGAGTCGAGCGGTCGCTTTAACCAGCAGCAGCTCATCGTCAACTTCAACACGCGCTTCAGCTCTCGCTACACGTTGTCGGCCAACTACACTCTGAACCGAGCGAACGGCGACGCCGAAGGCGCGAACACTTTCCCCGTCAACCAGTATGACCTGAGCGGCGAGTACGGACGCTCTTTGCAGGACATCCGCCACCGCTTTTTCCTCTTCGGCTCGATCAACGCGCTGCCGTGGGGCATCCGCTTGAACCCGACGCTCGTCGCCAATTCGGGCCGCCCCTTCAACATCACCATCGGGCGCGACTTGAACGGCGACACGCTCTTCACCGAGCGGCCCGCTTTCGCCACCGACACGTCGAGGCCGGGCGTCGTCGTCACTGAGTTCGGCGCGTTCGACCCGAACCCGACCGCCGGGCAGACCATCATCCCGCGCAACCTCGGAACCGGCCCGTCCTTCTTCGCCGTCAATCTGCGTGCGAGTAAGACCGTCGGCTTCGGCGGCGTGGCGGCTACGAGCGCGGGGCAGGGCGGCGGCGGAGGTCGCGGCGGGAGAGGGGGTGGAGGTGGCGGCGGCGGCGGTCGTCGTGGAGGCGGCGGCGGAGGTCGAGGAGGAGCGGCGGTGGCGGCGGAGAAGGTGAGACCGCGCAGCGTTATAACCTGACCTTCTCGGTCAACGTGCAGAACCTTCTGAACAACACGAACCTCGGCCCGCCCGTCGGCAACCTCAGTTCGCCGCTCTTCGGCCAGTCGTTCTCAGGCGCGGGGAGATTCGGCGCGGGCGGCGGCAGCCAGTCGGCGGGCAACCGGCGCGTCGAGTTGCAGGTGCGCTTCGCCTTCTAAAGCATCAGTGTCAGAACCGCCTGCGGTAGCGGGCGGGTCTTAACGTCGCCGACGCTCACATACCATCGTGGGTCAGTCTTAACATTACCAAGACCCGCCCGCTACCGCAGGCGGTTCTGACTTAAGACTCAGTAAACTTCGCCGCCTCCGCCGCCCGCGCTCGCCGGGTCCCAGTCGCCGACGCCGCCCTCGGATTCCGAGCCGCCGTCTTCTTCGCCGGGGTCGCTCACTTCAAAACCGGCGGGGTCGTCGCCCGACACTTCGGCCTGCGGCGTGATGCTGTCAACGCCTTCCGAGCCCGTGCCGCCGCCTTCGCTCACGCTGTCGCCACTGGCCGCGTCGTCGTCTCTGTCGCTGTCAATCATTTCCGTGCTCCTCCTCGGTTTAAATGTGTAGGCCGCAAGAAACCCTTGAGGCCGGAAGTTTAAAACAAAAAGAGGAGTCTGCGAAGGATATCGGGGGCGTCCGTCGTGAGTACGGGAGCGAACAGACCGTCACCCACCCGTCCGATAAAATCGGCGTCACACCCGCAACACAGAGTCTTTTATCCTTCGTTCCAGTCCGGCGAAAGGTGTGTCCGCAGTGCTCTGCGCGTCGTGGCGTTTCGGGCTCGGAAGTGTGAAGATAGAGGGCATCGCGGACAACAGTGGAAAGCCTTTACGGCTCCTGCACTCGACGCAGGTTGAGGACGGGCGCTTCGGAGTCGGGCGCGAAGGCGTGCAGCCCGACCGGCGACTTTTTCAGACGGGGAACGAACAGAAGTGCAGGCGCGCATACCTCTCTCCACCTACCGGCTCCAGTTCAACCGGCACTTCACCTTCGGGCAGGCCGCGGCGCTCGTCGAGTACCTCTCCGAACTCGGCGTCGGCGACTGCTACTCCTCGCCGATTCTGAAGGCGCGACCGGGCAGCGTCCACGGCTACGACATCGTTGACCACACGCTCATCAACCCGGAGGTCGGAACCGAAGAGCAGTTCGCCGAGTTCGCACGCGCCTTGCACGAGCGCGGGATGTCGGTGCTGATGGACGTGGTGCCGAACCACATGTGCATCGCCGGTTCGGAGAACCGCTGGTGGCTCGACCTCTTAGAGAACGGGCCGGGCTCGCCCTACGCGCGCTTCTTCGACGTGGACTGGAACCCGCCCAACCCGAACCTCACGAACCGCGTCCTGCTCCCCATCCTCGGCGACCAGTTCGGGCGCGTCTTAGACAATCAGGAGATTAAAATTTCGTACCGCGGCGGCGCGTTCTTCGCCAACTACTACGAAAGCTCTCTGCCCATCGCGCCGCGCACCTCGACGCTCGTCCTCTCGCTCGCGCTCGAAGTCGCGCGCGCGCGCCTCGGAGAGTCGCACCCGGACGTGCTCGAACTCGAAAGCATCATCACCGCGCTCAGGCACTTGCCGCCGCGCACCGACACGGAGCCCGCGCTCGTCCGCGAACGCCGGCGCGAGAAGGAAGTCGTCAAGCGACGGCTCTCGACGCTCGTCAAGGAGAGCGGCGGAGTGCGCGGCTCAGTCCACGACGCGCTGATTAAAATCAACGGCGCGAAGGGGCGCGAGCAGAGCTTCGACTACCTGGAAGAGTTGCTCGGCCAGCAGGCTTACCGCCTGAGCTTCTGGCGCGTCGCCGCCGACGAGATCAACTACCGGCGCTTCTTCGACATCAACGAGCTGGCCGCCGTCCGCGTCGAAGAACGCACGGTCTTCCAGGCCGTCCACGAAGTCGTCTTCCGTCTGATGAAGCAGGGCTTGGTGACGGGCCTCCGCGTTGACCACGTGGACGGGCTGCACGACCCTGAGAAGTATCTCCAAGACCTCAGCCGCGAGTGCGCGGCGGCGCTCGGCTCCAACCGCCGCACGCCCGCCGGGGGCGACGGCGCGAAGGTTGTTGACGAAAGCGGCGCTCCCCAGAGTCCTCCGTGCTACGTCGTGGTGGAAAAGATTCTCGGCCACGACGAGCTTCTGCGCCGCGAGTGGCCCGTCTACGGGACGACCGGGTATGAGTTCGCCAACCTCCTCAACGGCGTCTTCGTTGACCACGCGAACGCGCCCGCGATGCGCGAGCTGTACAGGGACTTCACCGGCCTCGAAGTGAAGTTCGACGACCTCCTCTACGGCTGCAAGAAGCTCGTCCTGCGCGTCGTGATGTCGAGCGAGCTGCACGTCCTCGCGCGCCGTCTGGGGCGCATCGCCGAGCAGCACCGCTGGTCGCGCGACTTCACTTTGAACAGCCTCCAGCAAGCCCTCGGCGAAGTGATCGCATGCTTCCCCGTCTACCGCAGCTACATCCGCCCGCGACAGACGGGCGTGAGCCCCGACGACCGCCTCCACATCAACACCGCCGTCCGCTTGGCCAAGCGGCGCAACCCGGCGACCGACCCTTCCGTCTTCGACTTCATCGCGTCGCTGCTTCTGCTCCAAGACCCCAAAGGCGTGACGCGCGAGCAGCGCGCCGAGCGGCGCGACTTCGTGCTGCGCTTCCAGCAGTTGACGAGCCCCGTGACGGCGAAGGGGCTCGAAGACACGGCCTTCTATCGCTTCTACCCGCTCGCGTCTCTCAACGAAGTCGGCGGCGAGCCCGCCATCATCGGCATCCCCGTCGAGCGTTTCCACGAGCGCAACCGCGACCGGCAAGAGACTTGGCCGCACTCGCTCTCGACCACCTCGACGCACGACAGCAAGCGCAGCGAGGACGTGCGCGCGCGCATCAACGTCCTTTCCGAAATCCCCGAAGAGTGGAACCGCGCGCTCCACCGCTGGCGCGAGATGAACCGCCCGCGCAAGGCGCAGCTCGAAGGCGCGGAGGTTCCCGACGCCAACGAGGAATACCTGCTCTATCAAACGCTCGTCGGGACGTGGCCGCTCACGCCGTTGGACGGAGACGCGCGGCGCGAGTACATCGGGCGCATTCAGGAGTACATGAACAAGGCGCTCAAGGAAGCGAAGCTCCACACGAGCTGGATCAGCCAGAACGAGGCCTACGAGCGCGCCGTCCGCGAGTTCGTCGGCGCGATTCTTGAGCCCGGCGAAGACAACCCGTTCGTCGAAGACTTCAACGAGTTCCAGAAGACGACGACGCGCGCGGGCCTCCTCAACTCGCTCTCGCAGACGCTGCTGAAGATCGCCGCGCCCGGCGTGCCCGACTTTTATCAGGGCACGGAGCTTTGGAGTTTTGCGCTCGTTGACCCGGACAACCGCCGCCCCGTTGACTACGAGCTGCGCAAGTCTCTGCTCGCCTCGCTCAAGGAAGAAGGCGGCGACGCAGGGTTGGTCGAAAAACTCATCCTCCAACCCGAAGACGGTCGCATCAAGCTCTACGTCACGACGCGCGCGCTCAACTTCCGCAAGGCGCGACGCGAGTTGTTCGAGCAGGGCGAGTACGTGCCCCTGCGCGCGACGGGCGGGCGCGAGAATCACGTCATCGCCTTCGCGCGGAGACGCGGCGCGGAAGAAGTCCTGGTCGTCGCCTCGCGCTTCTTCACGCGCCACGGCATCGCGCGCTCGATCAACGGCTGGGTCGGCGCGGACACGTGGCGCGACACGGCGCTGATGTTGCCCGAAGGGGCGGGCGGCGGTCTTTACCGCGACGTTTTCACCGGCGCGGAATTTATCGTCGGGGCAAACGAAGCGGCCTCGCTGCCGATTGCCAGAGTCCTCGAACGGATGCCTGTGGCGCTGCTCGAACGCGTGGGTGATGAATGAAGACTGCTGGTAAAACTGTAGGGGCAGGGCTTGTCCCTGCCCGCGGACGCGGCACACTCGACATTAATTCAGCGGAGGCTGCGGGCAGGGACAAGCCCTGCCCCTACAATTCTTTCGCGCATCTTTGACGTTGAGTAACGAAGGGAAGTTAATGAAGCCCGCACACATTAAAAAAGACGAGTCGAGCCGGAAGCCCTGGCGGCTGCGCTTCGGCGCGCACCCGCAAACGGACGGCAGCACTACGTTCCGCGTGTGGGCTCCGCGCGCCGAGACGCTTTCGGTCAAGGTCGTCGGTGCGGAGCCGCGAACGTTTGCGCTTGAGCGCGGGGACGAAGACGTTTTTGCAGCGAACGTCAAAGGCGTCGGCGCGGGCGCGGACTACTTTTATCTCGTCAACGGCGAGCGCGAGCGGCCCGACCCGGTCTCGCGCCATCAGCCCCAAGGCGTCCACGGCCCCTCGCGCGTCGTTGACGCCGATGCGTTCGCGTGGACTGACGACGAGTGGAAGGGAATCGCGCTCCGAGACTTAATTATCTACGAGCTGCACACCGGGACGTTCACGCCCGAAGGCACATTCGACGCTGTTATCCAGAAGCTCGCGCACTTGAAGAGTCTCGGCGTCAACGCCGTCGAGCTGATGCCCGTGGCGGAGTTCCCCGGCGGGCGCAACTGGGGTTACGACGGCGCGCACCTCTACGCGCCGCAGTCCACCTACGGCGGCCCCGAAGGCTTGAAGCGGCTCGTTGATGCGTGTCACCGCGAAGGCTTAGCGGTCGTGCTCGATGTCGTCTACAACCACCTCGGCCCCGAAGGCAACTACCTCGGCGAGTACGCGCCTATCTTCACCGACAGCTACCGGACGCCGTGGGGCGACGCGCTCAACTTCGACGACGCCGAATCCGACGGCGTGCGCCGCTACTTCGTCGAGAACGCGCTCTACTGGCTGACGGAGTTTCACGTTGATGGGCTCCGCCTCGACGCCGTCCACCGCATCGTTGACACGGGGCCGCGCCACCTGCTCGAAGAGTTGGCCGAAGAGTTCCGCGCGCAAGGCGAAGCTCTGGGGCGGCAGGCGTGGACGATTGCCGAGAGCGACCTCAACGACGTGCGCGTCATCCGGCCCGCCGGAGAGGGCGGCTACGGCTTAGACGCGCAGTGGAGCGACGACTTTCATCATTCGCTTCATGCGCTGCTGACGAAGAACGAGCGCGGCTACTTCGCGGACTTCGGGCAGTTGGCAGACCTCGCGAAGGCAATCCGTGAAGGCTTCGTCTACGACGGTCGCCGCTCGGCGTTCCGGCGCAAGCGGCACGGCAACTCTTCGACGAGCAGTCCGGGCGAGCAGCTCGTCGTCTGCGTCCAGAACCACGACCAGATAGCCAACGGCTACTGGGGCGACCGGCTCGGCAGTCTCCTCAACCTCGAACAACAGAAACTCGCCGCCGCCATCTTGCTCCTCTGCGCGCCGAACGTGCCGATGCTCTTCATGGGTCAGGAGTGGGGCGAGACCGCGCCCTTCCTCTACTTCACGAGCCACACCGACGAGGCTCTGGGCCGCGCTGTGCGCGAAGGGCGGCGGGCGGAGTACGCCTCGTTCGTTAAAGAGGAGGGCGAGACCGTCTCAGCGCTCGGCGGCTTCGCCGACCCGCAAGACCCTTCGACGTTCGAGCAGTCGAAGCTCGTCTGGTCGAAGATGAAGGAGACGCCCCACGCCGAAGTCTTCCGTTTCTATCGAGAGCTGATTGAGACACGCAAAGGACACGCGTCTCTCTCAAACTGTGACAAGACGCGGACGCGCGTCGCGTTCGACGAGTCGCGGCAGTGGCTCGTCGTCGAACGCGGGGACGAGGGCGGGAGCGCGGCCCTCATCTTCTGCAACCTCTCCGGCGAGACGCAAAAGATTCCCGCGCCCGCAGGCAAAGGGAGTTGGCGTCTATCTCTGTGGGCGGGGGCGAAGGAGTACGGCGGTGACGCCGAAGCCGTCAGGCCGCCGGATGATTTTGAAGTTGAAGAAGGCGCGGGCGTCCGTCTCGAAGGATGGGGCGCGGCGCTCTACACGAACGAACATACGGAGGTGTGAGGGAAAGGATGAAAGTCTGGCCGGGGCAGTCTTACCCTCTCGGCGCGACGTGGGACGGCGCGGGCGTTAACTTCGCGCTCTTCTCGGAGAACGCGACGCGCGTCGAGCTGTGCCTCTTCGACTCGCCCGGCGCGGACACCGAGACGGCGCGCATCACCCTCGAAGAGCACACCGATCAGGTCTGGCACGCGTACCTGCCCGAAGTCCGGCCCGGACAACTTTACGGCTACCGCGTCCACGGGCCATACGAGCCGCTCGCCGGCCACCGCTTCAACCCTCATAAACTCCTGCTCGACCCTTACGCGAAGGCCGTCGCCAGCACCGTCAAATGGGGCGACGCCGTCTTCGGCTACCCGCTCGGCGCGGGCGCGGACGCAGACCTCACGCCTGACGAGCGCGACAGCGCCGCCAACGTCCCGAAGTGCGTCGTCGTTGACCCCGCCTTCAGTTGGGGCGACGACGAGCAGCCGCGCACGCCGTGGCACAAGACGCTCATCTACGAGCTGCACGTCAAGGGTTTTACTAAGCTTCACCCCGAAGTGCCCGAAGAGCTGCGCGGGACATACGCGGGGCTCGCGCACCCGGCGGCGGTGGATTACCTCCGCTCGCTCGGCGTGACGGCGGTCGAGCTTCTGCCCGTCCACCACTTCGTTTCGGGGATGCACCTCGCCGACAAGGGCTTGACGAACTACTGGGGTTACGACTCCATCGGCTTCTTCGCGCCCGACGTGCGCTACTCTTCGAGCGGGCGCATGGGCGAGCAGGTGTCGGAGTTCAAGACGATGGTCAAGACCCTGCACCGCGAAGGCATCGAAGTCATCCTCGACGTGGTCTACAACCACACGGGCGAGGGCAACCACCTCGGCCCCACGCTCTGCTTCCGCGGCATAGACAACGCGGCCTACTACCGCCTCGTGCCCGGCCAGAAGCGTTACTACATGGACTACACGGGCTGCGGCAACACCCTCAACATGACGCACCCGCGCACGCTTCAGCTCATCATGGACTCCCTGCGCTACTGGGTCTTGGAGATGCACGTGGACGGCTTCCGCTTCGACCTCGCCTCGGCGCTCGCGCGCGAACTGCACGAGGTTGACCGCCTCGGCGCGTTCTTCGACATCATCCATCAAGACCCCGTGCTCTCGCAGGTCAAGCTCATCGCCGAGCCGTGGGACTTGGGCGAGGGCGGCTATCAGGTCGGCAACTTCCCGGTCTTGTGGGCCGAGTGGAACGGCGTCTACCGCGACAAGGTGCGCGGCTTCTGGCGCGGCGACTACGGGCACATAGACGACCTCGCCTTCCGCCTCACGGGCAGCAGCGACCTCTACGACCGGAACGGTCGGCGGCCCCACGCCAGTATCAACTTCGTCACCGCGCACGACGGCTTCACCTTGAACGACCTCGTGAGCTACAACGAGAAGCACAACGAGGCCAACGGCGAAGAGAACCGCGACGGCCACGACCACAACATCAGCCTCAACTACGGCGTCGAAGGCCCGACCGCTCACCCGGAAGTCCTGGCCTTGCGCGCGCGCCAGCGGCGGAACTTCATGGCGACGCTTTTGCTCTCGCAGGGAGTGCCGATGCTTCAGGCGGGCGACGAGATTGGGCGGACGCAGTACGGGAACAACAACGCCTATTGTCAGGACAACGAGATTTCGTGGCTCGACTGGAACCTCGACCGCGAGAAGGTTGAGCTGCTCGAATTCACGAAGCTGCTCATCCGGCTCTTTCATCAACATCCGGTGCTGCGTCGTCGGAAATTTTTTCAGGGCCGCAAGATTCGCGGCGCGGAGTGTAAGGACGTGTCGTGGTTCCGCCCCGACGGCGAGGAGATGACCGAAGCCGACTGGCGCGACGAGGTGGCGCGCAGCCTCTCTGTCCGCCTCGCGGGCGACGCCATCAACGAGGTTGACGAGCGCGGCAACCGCGTCGTGGGCGACACGCTCTTAATCCTCCTCAACGCCCACCACGAATTCGTCTCCTTCGAGCTGCCCGCTCACCGCCGAGGCGTGCGCTGGGAACTCGTCCTCGACACGCGCGAGCCCACAGGCCGCCGCAAGTCCCGCCGCCTCGTTAAAGGCGGGCAGACTTACCGCATGGAGTCGCGTTCACTTGCCCTCTTCCGTTTGCAGACTGAAGGCGACGAAAGCGAAGCAGAAGCCCGACCGTGAGGGAGGGCGTAAAGCATTCATCAAATATCCCCGAAGGGGATTCAGACAATAGCCGGGGGCAGAGTGAAGGAGCGTCAGCGACTGAGCGCCGCCCCCGGAACCAGCAGAGAAAGAATTCCGACCCTGAAGGGGTCGCACCTCAACGTTGAGCCGCGACCCCTTCAGGGTCGGAGTCATAAACCTGCGGGCAACCGGGGGCGGCGCAAACTACGTTTGCTTGCCCCCGGCTATTATCTTCTGCCCTTTCAGGGCAGGACATGAAGCTGCCAAGTCCGTGCGCCCTCCCTCACGGTCGGGCTTCTGCCGTGAGCTACTGCCCCGGCAGTCGCCCGTAAGTCTTGGTCAAATCCCTCAGACGGTCTCGCAGCTTATCTGTCAAAGCGCCTTCGCGGAAACGCCACGCCCAGTTGCCTTCGGTGCTCGCGGGGGTGTTCATGCGCGCGTTGGAGTCGAGTCCGAGCACGTCCTGAAGGGGCGCGATGGAGATGACGGCGACGGAGGCCGAGGCGGCGCGGATGAAGTCCCAGTGAATCTCCTCGCCGTCCGTGTCGAGGTACTTCAGACAGTTCTCAAGCTCACGTTTGAGTTGTGCGTCGGCGCTCGCCGCAACGCGTTCCTCATACCAGCCGACCGTCGTGTCGTTGTCGTGCGTCCCGGTGTAGGCGACGGTGTGGCTCGTGTAGTTGTGCGGCAGATGCGTGTCGCGCGGGTCGCCGCCGAAGGCGAACTGGAGGACGCGCATGCCGGGGAAGCCGAACTCGTCGCGGAGCGCGTGCACGTCGGGCGTGATGGTGCCGAGGTCTTCGGCGATGATGGGCGGCTCGCCCAGAGCGTCGCGCATCGCCTTGAACAACTCGCCGCCGGGCGCGTTTGTCCAGCGACCGCGTTCGGCGGTCTCGTGCTCGGCGGGCACTTCCCAGAAGGCGGCGAAGCCGCGGAAGTGGTCAACGCGCACCACGTCCACGAGCTTGAGGGTTTCGCGCACGCGCTCGACCCACCACTTGAAGCCGTCGGCGCGCATCGCGTCCCAGTCGTAAATCGGGTTGCCCCAGAGCTGGCCGGTCTCGCTGAAGGCGTCGGGCGGGACTCCGGCGACGACCGAGGGGCTGCCGTCATCTTTGAGTTTAAAGAGAGCGGGCCTCGCCCACACGTCCGCCGAGTTGTGCGCGACGAAGATGGGCATGTCGCCGACGACGCGGACGCCGCGCTCGAAGCAATACTTCTTGAGCTGGAGCCACTGCTTGAAGAAGACGAACTGGAAGAACTTGTGCGCCTCGACCTGCTCGCGCAAGGCAAGGCTCGCGGCCTGAAGCGCCGCCGATTCGCGCCGCGCGAGCGGGCGCGGCCAAGTGTGCCACTCGCCGCCGTGCTCATCCCTGAGAGCGCTGAAGAGCGCGTAGTCTCCGAGCCAGAAGGAGGCGAAGCCGAGGAAGCCTTCGTAGTCGGAGCGAAGCTCCTTGCTGTCCGTCGTCTTGAAATTACTGAAAGCCTTCTCAAGCAAGTCGCGCTTGTAGTCAATCACCTTGCCGTACTCGACGCGCTCGGTCGAGAGCTTGGGAACGTCTCGCAGGTCGCTCGCTTTGAGCAGCCCGTCTTCGACTAAGCGTTCGGGGCTGACGAGGAGCGTGTTGCCCGCGAAGGCGGAGAAGGATGAGTAAGGCGAGTCGCCGTAGCCCGTGGGGCCAAGCGGCATGATTTGCCAGAAGGTCTGGCCCGCCGCCGCGAGGAAGTCAACGAAGCGGAAAGCCTCGACGCCAAGGTCGCCGATGCCGAAGCGTCCGGGCAGGGACGTTGGATGAAGCAGGACGCCGCTCGATCTCGGAAATTTCATGAAAACCCTCGTTCGTTAAAATTGGGATGCCGGTAATATAACTTCAAAGCTGGAAGCGGTTTGAAATCACTGTACGCCGGACGTGATGAAGGCCGCTGTCTGAAAGCTCACATTAGTTTGTCGGACTTTAATTTGCCGGACAACAGCGGCGCGTCCTTCGGGTGCGCCTATGCTTGCTAAACGCCCGCGCCTGCTTTAAGAAATCAACATGCAGCCTTTGCCCGTGGACGCGCTCGTGCCGGAGATAATCGAGTCTCTGAGGCAAGAGCCGTATCTCGTCATCGAGGCCCCGCCCGGCGCGGGGAAGACGACGCGCGTGCCCGCCGCACTGCTCGAAGCAGGACTCGCGGGCGGCGGCGAGGTGTGGGTGCTTGAGCCCAGACGTTTAGCGGCGAGGCTCGCGGCGCGGCGCGTCGCCGAAGAGCGTGGCGAACCTTTGGGCGAGACGGTCGGCTATCAAGTGCGGTTCGAAGAGGTGTCCGGGCCGCGCACGCGCCTGCGTTTTCTCACCGAAGGCGTGCTCACACGCCGTTTGCTCTCTGACCCGCAACTGGCGCGCGCCAGCATAGTCGTGCTTGATGAATTCCACGAGCGACACCTTCAATCAGACCTCGCGCTCGCCTTACTGAAACGCTTGCGGCAAAGCGGGCGGAAGGATTTGCGCGTCGTGGCGATGTCGGCGACGCTCGACGCCGCGCCGCTCGCGCGATACCTCGGAGGTTGTCCCGTGCTGCGCTCCGAGGGCCGACGCTTCGAGGTCGAGATAGAACATCTCGCGCGGCACGACGAGCGCCCGCTTGAGCTTCTCGTCGAGAGCGCTGTGAGGCGTCTGTTGAAGGAAGGCTTGGAGGGCGACGTGCTCGTCTTTCTCCCCGGCGCGGCGGAGATTCGGCGCGCGCAAGCGGCTTGCTCGGCGGTCGCCGCCGAAGCCGACCTGCTCGTGCTCCCTTTACACGGCGAGATGCCCGCCGCCGAGCAAGACCGGGCCGTAGCTCCGGCGTCGAAACGCAAGTTGATTCTCTCGACCAACGTCGCCGAATCATCCGTGACGATTGAAGGCGTCGCCGCCGTCATAGACTCCGGGCTCGCGCGCGTCGCGGGCCATTCGCCGTGGTCGGGGCTGCCGGTCTTGAACGTCGAGCGCGTGAGCAAGGCTTCGGCGATTCAACGCGCGGGCCGCGCAGGGAGGACGCGCGAAGGACGTTGCCTTCGTCTCTACACGGCGCAGGATTTCAACGCGCGGCCCGCGCACGAAGCGCCGGAGATTCAGCGTCTCGATCTCTCGGAGGCGGTGCTTGAGCTGAGCGCGTCGGGCGTCGGCGACCTCCGACGCTTCGACTGGTTCGAGCCGCCGTCCGAGCCCTCGCTTGAATCCGCGCGGGAGCTTCTGCGCGGGCTCGGCGCGCTCGACGACGCGGGCGAGTTGAGTCCGACGGGGCGGCGAATGTTGCGCCTGCCGCTGCACCCTCGTCTGGCGCGCATCGTGGTCGAGGCCGAAGGCCGTGGCGTCGCGCGCGAGGCGTGCGCCGTGGCCGCGCTCGTCAGCGAGCGCGACATCCGCGCGGGCCGCGTCATGCAAGACTCACGCGAAAGACAGACGCCTCGCGCGCGGAGCAGCGGCACGTCAGACCTGCTTGAGCTTCTCGACCTCTTCGAGAGCGCGGCGAAGTCTGACTTCTCGCCCGAACACTCGCGGAGGGCGGAGTTGAACCCGAACGCTGTGCGCGCGGTGGAGAAAGTGAGGCGGCAACTGCAACGTCTCATCGGGGCCGAGAGGGAAGCGAAGCGCGGCGGGCGTCGGCCCGCGTCGCTGACGGACGAGGAGGAGCGAGAGCTTTTGATTTCCATCCTCGCGGGCTACCCGGATAGAGTCGCGCGCCGTCGTGCTTCGGGCGGCGGGGCGGACGGCGAGGGAGCAGAGTTGTTATTGTCGGGCGGCGGGGGTGCGCGGCTCGCGCCGGAGAGCGTGGTGCGGCGGGCGGAGTTCATGGTGGCGATTGACGCGGAGGAGCGAAGGCAGGCGGGGCGCGGCGGCGGGAGCGCACGCGGGCAGAGGACGCAGGTGCGGCTCGCGAGCGCGATTGAGCCCGACTGGCTGCTCGACTTGTTTGCCGAGCGAATCAAGGAGACGACCGAGGCTCGCTGGAACGCGCAAGGTGAGCGCGTCGAGGCCGTGCGGCGTCTGGTCTACGACCAACTCGTGATTGAAGAGTGGCGCGCGAACGAGGCGACGGGCGAGGAGGTTTCGTCCGTGCTCGCCGGGGCCGCGCTCTCGGCGGGAGTTTATGCGTTCGCCGAACGCGAAACACTCGAACGCTTCCTCGCGCGCGTCGAGTTTGTGGCGCGGACGTTCCCCGAAGCGGAGCTTGTCGCGCCGGGCGAAGAGGAAGTGCGCGAATGCTTCACACAGATGTGTGAAGGCAGGCGAAGCTTCGCGGAGTTGCGCGAGGCCGTGCGCGCGGGCGAGTTGCAAGAGTTTCTGCGCGCTAAAGTCGGCAGGACAGGCGCGCGACTTTTGGCGACGATGGCCCCGGAGCGCGTCGTGCTCGCGCGCGGTCGGCAGGTGCGCGTGCAGTACGAGCCGCAGCGACCGCCTTACGTCGCCTCGCGTTTGCAGGACTTCTTCGGCATGAACGAGGGGCCGAAGATTGCGGGCGGTCGCACGCCGCTCGTGCTCCAACTGCTCGCGCCGAACCAGCGGCCCGTGCAGGTGACGACCGACCTCGAAGGTTTTTGGACGCGTCATTACCCGCGCGTCCGTCAGGAACTCAGCCGCCGCTACCCGCGCCACGCGTGGCCCGAAAACCCGCTCGCAGACCCGCCGCGCGCGTGAGTCTCAAAAAGGAATTTCACCACGCTTCACCACCCGCCGTGTATCTTCCAACGGTCAACGACGCGCTCGCCTTCGAGGACGTGATAATGAGAGTGCTGCGCCGCCGTGAGGCACGAGTGATTGGCGAGCACGCGGACGCGCGTGCCGACGCGCAGCGAGTCGAAGAGCTTTTCGTCGGGGACGAGCACCGCGCCGTGTTCTTGTGAGAGAGACTCGACACGGAGGCCCGTGTCCCGGCCTTCGAGGTCGAGGACGCGACCGTAGCCGCAACTCTCGTCGAACTCAATCGCACCACGGTCTTTCGAGAGCGCGACGGCCCCCGCGTCGAGGACGATTTTGCGGCGCGTGCGGTCGCGGTGGACGACTGACGTGAGGACGGTCAGAGCGCAGTCGTCGAAGCCGCAACTGCCGAGCGTGGCCTGAAAGGCGTCGAAGAAGATGTAGTTGCCGGGGCGCACTTCGTCCACGCCTTCGAGGTGGTCAACGTGCGTGATGGTCGGCGTCGAGCCGATGCTCACAACGGGGACTTCGACGCCTTCGGCGCGGAGGTCGGCGGCGAAGCCGGTCATCAAGTCGCGCTCGTGACGGGCGAGGGCGAGCAGCTCTTCGCGCGAGCGCGCGTGGTACGAGTGGCCCGCGTGCGTGAGGATTCCGGCGAAGCGCAACGAAGGCGAGTCTTGAATGAGGCGGGGGATGCTTCTCGCTTCGGGCAGGTTCGGCTCGACGCCGCAGCGGTGATAGCCGCAGTCAACTTTGAGGAAGACATCGAGGGTCACGCCGCCGCGTCGCGCCGCATCATTGAGCGGGCCGGGGATGCTTTCGTCGTCGGTGATGAGGGCGAAGCGGTCGCACGTCCGTGCGAGTTCTACTGCTTCGCCGAACTTGCCGGGCTCGACGGGGACGGCGTAGGTGATGTCCCGAAAACCCTCGGCGGCGAAGGCGCGCGCTTCGGCGAGCGTCGAGACGGTGATGCCGCCGCCGTGCCCTTCGGTCTGAAGGCGCGCGACTTCCACACACTTGTGCGTCTTGACGTGCGGGCGCAAGTCCGCGCCGAACTCTCGCACGCGCGCGGACATCCTCTCGGCGTTGCTGCGGACGCGGGTGGCGTCGAGGATGAGAGAAGGGGTCTTGAGGTCTTGAAGCTCCATGAGGAGGAAGCTTCACACATCTTTCGTTTGACAGGCAAGAGCATCCAGTCAGAACCGCCTGCGGTAGCGGGCGGGTCTCAACTATGCAGACACGCGCCTCTCATGGGTGAGTCTTAACGTCAATCGTCACCCGCTCGCTACCGCTCGCGGTTCTGACCTGTTCGGCTTCATTGGACGGTGATGAAAACGTCGCCCCGGCTCGTCGCGCCGGAGGCGGTGGTGACGACGACGGTGGCCGCGCCGTTCACGCCGTTCGGTATCTCGACGTTTATCTGTTCGAGCCCTTCGAAGCCGCCCGCGACTCCGGCGTACTGGACGGCGGCGTTCTGCCCGCCGATCTTCACGGTGACGGGCAGAGAGTTGCGCCAGCCTGTGCCGAGGAGCGAGACGACGGAGGGCTGGTTGTTCGTCCGCGCGGGGAAGGGCGCTTGCGTGTAGCTCATGCCGGAGGCGAGGAGCGCGACCGCTTCGCCCGCGCCGGTCTGCGGGACGGTGAAGACGCCGGGATTGGCCTGGACGATGAAGGCGTCGTCGGCGGCGATGATGTTGCCCTGCACGTTGACGATGACCGAGCCGACGCCCGCGCCCAACTCCTGCGGAACCTGAATGTGTATCCGCGTGTCGTCGAAGGAGAGGACGGGGACGTTGAAGCCTTCGATGGTGACGGCGACGCCTTGAGCAATCGCTTCGGCGCGAGTTGCGCCCGTCGCGCCGCGCGTGAGGCCCGTGCCTTTGATGGTCGCCAGTCCGCCTCGCGGCGCGTCGCCCTGCTGGCTCGCGCTGTTGGTCATCGAAAGATGCGCGACCGGGTTGAGGACGGTTTCGACGCCGAAGGAGAGGCCGGAGAGCGCCTGCGTGAATTCGTCGTCGGCGAACTCGAAGATCGCGCCGTCGCGCAGCACGCCGTTCAAGGCCGGGTCGGGGAAGGCGTCAATGCGCGGGATACCGCCGTTGCCGCCGTCGGCTGGCAGGTCGCTCTCGCCCGTCGCGTCTTCGATGATGTAGACCGTGCCGTCGCGGCCCACGGTCAGGCCGTGGAGGACGAGGTTGTTGTCTATCGAGAGTCCCTCGGCGCGTATCTCGTCGGTGTCGGCGAAGCCGTCGGCGTTGTCGTCGTAGACGGCGAGCATCTGCGTGTCGTTGCCGACGGTGTGCGTGAAGACGACGCCGCGCGAGTTCGAGGCGATGTCGAGCGGCGCGTCCTCGGCGTTGGCGGAGAAGGGGAAGTCCCAGTAGGGGTCGGGCGAGAGCACGTCGGGGATGCGGTCGCCGTTGGTGTCGTGGACGACGCGCAGCTCGTTCGACTGGAAGTCGGCGATGACGAGGTCGCCGGACGGGAGGAGCGCGAGAGCGTTGGCGTTGAAGATGCGGTCGTCGCCGACGCTGATGAGTTCGCGCGTGCGCGAGTCGTCGAAGCCGCCGGTCGAGGGGTCGCGGACGAGGAGGACGACGCCGGGCGACTCTTCGTTGTTCGGGTCGTCGGGGTCGTCGCTGTTGAAGAAGCCGCTGGAGGAGACGACGACGAACTCGCGGCCCGTCGCCGAGGTGCCGGAGACGACCGAGACCGCCGAGGGGAAGCCGAAGTCCCTGCCGAGGTCGAAGGTGGCCGAGAGGTCGCGCTGGTAGTTGCCGTTAGAGTCGCGCGCGAGGACGAGGATGCCCGTCGAAACGTCGTCGTTGATTGTCCCCGTCCCACGGTCGTCAATCGCCGTGAAGACTTCGTAGCGGTCGCCCGTGCGCCCGACGGCGATGTCGAAGGAGCCGCCGTCGGAGTCGAACGTCGTGCGCTGGTCGGCGAGGAGGTCGCCGTCCACGTCAACGAACTGCTCGTGAGTACCGGCGGAGCTGACGAGGCTCAGTTGCGAGGTGTGCAAGACGCGGCTGAGCGGCGTGCCCGGCGTGATGTTCGGGAGGGCGGCGGCTTCGGCTTTGCGCTCGATTCGTTTCGCAGCGTCGCGGCGCACAATCGCGGGACGGGCGGTCGGCCTTTGCCGCGCGTCACTCGTGGCCGGGCGCGACGTGCGCGCGAGCCGGGCCGGTGACTTGCGCGCACGTCGCGGCGCGTATGAGCCGGAGCGGGCGGGGAAGTTCGCGCTCTTCTGTCGAGACTTGAGGGCGCGGCGGATGTCCGGGCGGTAAGACTTCCCTGTGTTCTTTTGCGCCTGCCCGTTGCGCAAAGGGGCTGCGCCGCAGAGGCAGAGGACGAGGGCGAGCATGTGCGGGAGCAGAGAGCGGCGAGTGCGGGCGTTCATCTGACACGATCCTTTCGGGTCGGGAGAGCGAGGTGGATGAGCGGCGGCGGCTGAAGAGACGCGCGACGTGTTGCGTTGGTCGTGAACGCGCGTTTCTTCAACCGCCGCCTCGGAAGAGGAAGCGAGGCCCCGTCTCGCTTCCTCAACGCCGGTTGTCGGGCTTCACCCGCGCCGGTCGGTCGCTGTCCTCCGAGCGCGAGGGCCGCGAAGACTCCGAATCACGCGCGGGTGGCGAAGACCTCTCCTCACGCGAAGGGGAAGGCTCCGAACGCGACGGCGGAGGGTCGTTCCGCTGCGGCGGCGGGTCATTCCTCTGCGGAGGAGGATCGTTGCGCGGCGACTCCTGCCGCGAGGGCGGTGGGTCGTTGCGGGGTGGCGGGTCGTTGCGCGGCGCAGGCCGCTCCTCGCGGGCCGGAGGCTCGTAGCGCGGCGCGGAACGCTCCTCCCTCGGCGCGGAGCGTTCGGGCCGGGACGACTCTTCGCGGCGCGAAGGCTCCGGTCTTGATTCGGGAGCCGGTCGCGATTCGGGCGCGTTCGGGCGCACGCGCGGCTCGTACTTCTCCACGGTGGGCGGCGCGCTCGAAGGCGCGTCCTCCGTCGGGCGCTCGCGCCTCACGCGCGGCGAGTCGGAGTTGTCGCGCGAGCCTTCGTCGGGCCTGCGCGCTCTGGGGACGACGACTTCGGGGCTGCTGCTCGCGCCGCCGTTGCTATCTTCATTCGGCTGCGCGGGACGTGTGGGCCGCACGCGCGCGGGGTTCGCCGCGCCCGCGTCGGGCGCAACGCCGCCCGTGCCTTCGTTCGTCGAGGGCGGACGCCTGTCCGTCCGGTTGGGACGCAAGACCGCGCCCGTGCCTGCGTCGCCCGAAGCAGACGGGTTCGGGTTGACGACGGACGGAGTCGTGCCGACCGAAGAGGGCGCGGGCTGTCGAGGCTCTCGTCCGTTGAAGATGCGCATCCTTCTTAACTCGGCGTCGAGCGGAACACCGGCTGTGCGCGGGGCCGCGCCCGTCTCTCTATCCGGCAGAGAGCGCGCCGGGCCGATGGGCGCGGGGCGGGCGATGGTCAGGCCGCCGCCGCGCATGTTGCTGTTGCCGGACATCGAGCCCGAAGTCACGGTGCGACGGTCGCGGCCTTCGCCTTCGAGCGCGCCGGGCGTCCCGACGCGGGGCGTGACCGGCAGACGACCGCGCACCGGCTCTTCCGTCAAAGCTCTCTGCGCGATGTCAGCCGAGGCCGGGCGCGCGCGGAGTGTTGATGTGCCGAACTCCCTCGATGAAGCCGTCGAGACGGCGCGTAGTCGTGCGGGGTCTGTGCGGCGCAGGTTCCGCGCGTCGTTGCGGCGCAAAGGCTCAAGCCTCTCAAAGTTCCTCCTCCAGAAGCGACCGCGCGGGTCGCGCTGGCCGTGGCGGAGCGGATACCAGCATACGTCGTGGCCGTAGGAGGTGTTGACGTAGACGAAGGCGACGAGGGCGGGCCGCCACCAGGGGCGTTTGTAGGGGTAGCCGTAGCCGCGCGGAGCCCAGCACCAGTAGCCATTGACGTAGACCCAACGACCGTAGTGATAAGGAGCCCAACCCCAGTCCTCGTCCGGTATCCACGTCCAGCCGTAGGGCGGGCACCAGCGCCAGTGGCCGTAGCGGTAGGGAGCCCAGTCCTGATAGCGGCTGATGACGTTGCCGTGCGGACGCCACACGTAGCCGTAATCGCGCGTGTAGCTCCAGTCGCCGTAGGAGTCGAGTTCTTCCGCGCCCCAGACTTCGGGGTCGTAGTAGCGGTCGCGCCCCTCGTAGCGCAGGCGCGTGGCGAGGTAACGCTCGCGCTCGTCGTTCCAGTTGTCCCAGTTGTCGAACGACGCGGCGGCGCTCAGCTCCCAGTCGCCTTCGCCCTGCGGGTCGTAGGAGAGGCGGGCCGAGCGGTTGTTGCGAAGGACGAAGCCGGAGGTCTCGTTGTAGATGCGCGCGCGCCCGTCGTCGCGGACGGTGACGCGGACGCTCCCGTCCGATGAAACGTCGAGACGATAGAGGCCGTGCTTCTCGGCGGCCATCGTCGTCTTCGGCGCGTCAATCTCGAAGTACTCCTTGTCGGGATCGAAGCGCGCGAGGCGGAGCGTGGCCGTGCCTTCGGAGAGGCTGACGGCGATGCCTTCGTCGCGCAGCGTGATGATCTTCAAGACCGAGTCGGGGCCGAGGCGGACGAAGTTGCGCGCGTCCACCTGAATCTCCAAGTGCGAGTCGCGGCCCGTCGCCAGCGTGTCGCCTTCGACGAGCGGGAGGTTGATCTTCGCGTCCTCCCAGTCGGCGGCTCCGGCGCGGCGCAGACTGGCCTCGCCTTTCATCAGCGTGACGCGCATCACGCGCGCGTGCTCTTCGTAATCGTCCCCGGTGTCGTTAACGTCTTCGGCGGCGAGGGCGCTGGTGGTGGTCAGCAGTAGTGTGGTGCAGAGAGAGAGAAGCAATGCGACGAACAGATTCTTGCCTGTACGCATGGACGGACGCTCCTTCGGTTGTGAAACTACGGGGCTGCGCGGGGGCAGTCGCGTGCATAGACAAAGAGGTGCCGAGGGAAGGTCAAGCACTTGCGAGGGTCCTTGTCCTTTAGCGACGGCTTGAGCAAGGCGTGTGCCCGTCGCGCGGGCGCGGGGCGCGGATGAGGGTTGGGCGGGCAATTATCATGAAATTAGTGGAATCTCAAAAAAACCGCCTATGCCAGATGGTGCAGGGCAAGCACTATTTCGTGTGAAGTCCATTCTTGCCGGGTCGAAAGCGAAGTGCTGCGGGCTATGAATTATTTTCCATTGACAACGTTGAAGGTCAGTTGTATCGTCCGCGCAACCTTACTGACGATGTACCACGTTCACGAAACCTCTTGCCACGCGTGAACGCTCAAACGCCCAAAGTCTTATCCCGACTCCGAGCTTAACCTTTGCCCTTAACCTCTCCGCGACTCCCGTTTCGGCCCCGAAGAAACCCCCTCTCAGCCTAACGCCGGACATCACCCGGCTCGGACACACTTGCTCCATTCACGCCTGCCTTCGCGCCGGGCTCGACGTTCGGCGCAGAGGTCGGAGACTGTCTACCCGTCTGCCGAAACCTCTCCACGCGGCAGACCCTTCGGACGAGAAAGGAAGTCAAACCCCATGACAAGGAACAGACGCGAAACCTCCACCGCGAGGCGTAAATTCTTAGGCACGGCGGGCGCGGGCGTGGCCGCCACTCTCGCCGCCGGGGCCGTCGGATTCGAACCCCTCTTCGGCTCTCCCAAGGCGACGGCGCGGGCGAGCGCGGTCGGCACCTCCGGCAACACACGGCGCAACCGCGCCTTCAACAAGCGGCAGCAGATGGCGGTTGATAACAAGAACGCCACCGGCCCGAACCTCCAGCACGCGACCAACCCGGACGACGACCTCTACGCCGACAAGCGCGGCAGTTACTCGAAGGGGTTGCCGCACAACGCGGACGGCACGGTCGTCCTCGGAGCTTATCAATCGCTCGTCAACGCGCTCGCGAACGGCGAGGGCAATCCCGCCCTCTTCGACTCTATCCAGCTCGGCGGCGGTCGCAAGCTCACCAGCCCGCAGTCTGGATTCACTTACGAGATGGAAGGCGGCGACCCGCAGAGCTTCGTGCAGCCGCCCGCGCCTGCCTTCGCCAGCCGCGAGGAGTGCGCCGAGATCGCCGAGAACTACTGGATGGCGCTCCTCCGCGACGTGCCTTTCAGCGACTACGCCGCGCACCCGACGGCCAACGCCGCCGCCTCCGACCTGTCCAACTTCGGCGCGGACTTCAAAGGCGCGAAGAACAATGCGGGCGTCGTCACGCCGCAACTACTCTTCCGCGGCATCACGGCGGGCGACCGCGTCGGCCCGCTCCTCTCGCAGTATTTCTACTTGCCCTGCTTCTTCGGCGCGAACGAGATAGACCAGCAGATAGTGACCGCCGCCCCGGTCTCGACCGCAGGCAACGGAAGCGCAGGGGGCGGCAGCGACTACCTCACGACCTTCGCCGATTATCTCAACGTGCAGAACGGAGCGGCGACGGGCGCGGACATCCTCGACCCCGCACGCCGTTACATGCGGATGGGCCGCGACATCGCCCAGTGGGTGCACATTGACGTGCTCTTCCAGGGGTACTTTCAGGCGTTCCTCTGTCTCGCGGGGCTCGGCGCGCCCTTCGACGACGGGAACCCCTACAACGGCAGCCCGACGCAGGAGGGCTTCGCCTCCTTCGGCGGCCCGCACATCGCCACGCTCCTGTGCGAAGTCTCGACCCGCGCGCTCCACGCCGTCTGGTATCAGAAGTGGATGGTGCACCGGCGTCTGCGGCCCGAAGAGTTCGCCTCGCGCGTCGAGTACAACCGCACACACCCCGGCAGGTTCGACGTGCATCCTTCGATGAACAGCTCGACGGTGCTCGCCGCCGTCAAGCAGCACAACGAGCAGTTCAACGGCGCGGGGCAGGGCACGTACCTTTTGCCGTCGGCCTTCCCCGAAGGCTGCCCGACGCACCCCTCATACGGCGCGGGCCACGCGACGGTCGCGGGCGCGTGCACCACCATCCTCAAAGCCTGGTTCAAAGATTCGACGCCCATCGCGAGCCTCACGCAGCCCGTGCAGCCGACGCCCGACGGGCTCGCGCTCGTGCCCTACTTGGGCGCGGACGCGGGGCAGATGACCGTCGGCGGCGAGCTGAACAAGATGGCCTACAACGTCGCCAACGGGCGCAACATGGCGGGCGTCCACTGGCGCTCGGACAGCAGGGAGTCCATCGAACTCGGCGAGCAGGTCGCCATCCAACTGCTCAGGGAGCAGCGCGTGACTTACAACGAAGACTTCGACGGCTTCTCCCTGACGAAGTACGACGGCACGACCGTCAACGTCTGACGCCCGGCAGACGATCTCTTTCAATATCCCCCACCACGCCAACTCGGATTTTTGAAAGGAGTTTAGTTATGAACGAACACGTGCGGAAACCCCAACCCTCACCCCGACGCGAACTTCCTCAAGACCGCCGCGCTCTCGGCTGGCGCTCTCGCGGCGCTGCCGCTCGCGGGCGGCTCTCCGGCGCTCGGCGCGACCGCCGCTCCGGCCAACACCCACGGCGAGCTTCGCCTGCCCTTCGTCCCCGGCTTCGGCCCGCCCCCCGGCGACATGGTCGTGGACTTCGCGCGCGAGACGCGCAACGCCTTCGCCGAAGTGAAGTGGAACAAGTCGGCCAACAAGGTGACGCTCAGGTTCCACTACGAGAACCTGCCGTACCGCCCGACCGTCCAACGCGTCCCCGGCACGAACCCGACGAACCCCTTCACGCCCGCCTACCCGGAGACCGTCACGGACGCCGCCTATCAGTTCTGGCTCATCGCGGTCAATGCGAACCTCGGCGTCTTCTACTACGACCGGCAGACCTTCGACCTCATCGGCAACGACCTCGCCGACCCACCCGAAGACGCGCTGGTGCTCGCACTCCCGGTCGTCCGCATCGTCCCCACGCGGCTCGTCGAGCCGACGACCGGCGGCGTCCTCGACTACCTCTGGACACAACGCTACGACCGCATCCTCGACGGCGCAGGCAACGCCGGGAGCGAGGCGGCCTTCGGCCCGACCAACCTGCGGAACGCGGGCGAGTTGAGCCTCGTCACGTCGAAGGTCGTCCCCGCATCGGGCGCGCTCACCTTCGACGACTTCCTCGCGGCCCCCGGATTCGGGCTCGACACGACGGTCGAGCCCAACCCGAAGCCCGCGGGCTTCGCACTCTCGCAGTTCAACCCGATGGTCGTGTCGGGCGCGTACAGCTTCGTCAACGTCCCCGACGGATTCCGCGTGGACACACTCGTCACCAACCGCCTGCTGCCTTACACCGCCGCCGAGTTGCAGGGCGCATACGTCCGCCCGCTCGTCCCCGGCGTGAATCCCTGCCTGTAGGGAGCAAGTGAAGAACAGAACCGCGAGCGGTCTTTCGGGCGGGTTGAGCATCACTAACGTCAACCCGCTCGTTACCGCTCGCGGTACTGATTTTTACTGTGACCACTCGGACGGCTGGCGATCCCAACGATGAAAGCGCAGCTCTTCGAGCAAGTCGTCGTCGAGCGGTCCGGCGTCGCTCGCCTTGATGTTCGACTCGACGTGCGAGAGCTTGCGCATGCCGGGGATGATTGTGCTCACCGACGGGTGATTGAGGATGAAGCGGAGCGCCGCCTCCGGCATGGAGACCCCGGCGTCTGAGACGATTGGCTTGAGTGCGTCGGCGCGCTCGACGCTCGGAATCAAATTCGACGCCACGAAGTACGTGTTGCGCCAGTCGCCTTCGGGCCACGTGCTCTCTTTGGTGAGAGTGCCGGTCAGAGTGCCTTCGTCGAACGGGACGCGCGCGATGACGGCCACGTCCTTTTCGGCGCACGCGGGGAAAAGGTCGTCCTCCGGGTTCTGGTCGAAGACGTTGTAGATGACCTGCACGGCGTCAATCATCCCGCTCCGCACGGTGCGGACGCCGTTCCAGGGCTCCCAGCGGTTGATGCTGATGCCGACGGCGTTGATTAAGCCCTGACGGCGAAGCTCGTCCATCTTCTTCGCCCAGCGGTCGTCCTCGACCCATGAGTCCTCCCAGACGTGGAACTGCATGAGGTCGAAACTTTCGAGGCCCGCGTTTTGTAAGCTGCGTTGGACGTACTCCTCGATGTGTTCGGGCGGGAAGCATTCGTCGAGCGTGAACTCACGACGGCTCGGCCACTTCAAATTCTTGGGCGGGATTTTCGAGGCCGTGTAGAGCCGCTTCCCCGGATTGGCGCGGACGAGTTGTCCGAGCAGCCCTTCGCTCCGCCCCTCGCCGTAAGCCCAAGCCGTGTCGAAGAAGTTGCACCCAAGGTCAACGGCGTGCTGAAGCGACCCAAGCGACTCCTCGTCGCTCGAACCGCTCCAACTGCCCATGCCCCACATCCCGTAGCCGATCTCGCTGACAGACCAGCCCGTGCGCCCGAAGCGACGATGTTTCATCCGCCCTCCTCCATGAAAATCCAGCTCAAAAGTTTGACCCGGCACGCCCGCCCGGCCCGCCGAAGTACGACGCCGCCTCGCGCGGAGCGCGAAGTTTTGGAACCTAAATTATTTTGAAACGGAATCATACCCGTCGGCACTAACTGCACGTGAGTCGGCATTTTCGGCCTCCGACACGGCGAGACGGGGAAGCCTTCGAGCCGCCGCCGACTCCGGCGTGTTAACAATTTCGAGGCGACGGGCGTCATTGTAAGCGAAAAATTTATTGCCACGAAATACGCGCACGTGGTGTTTTGCCAGTAGAAAGAGGTAGCCGAGGGCAGTTCGAGGGCCGCTGGGACGCCCCGGACGCGAAAAGTTGAAACCTCGGACGCGGGCGCGACACCTACTCGTTGAAATCCGAACCGAGAGCACTCCGGCAGCCCGTTCGAAAACGAACCCGGTCGCCTAAGAGCAGGCAGGTTAAGAAAATGAAACACAGATCAGTCATCGCATTCGTTCTCCTCGCGGCCACTTTTGCCGCTGTCCCGCAGGCCTCGCAAGACCTGTTGGAGCTGAAGGGTGCGCTGGTCGGGCGAGTCCGCAGCGAAATCTGGCACGCCTTCCTGAGCCTCAACGGTCGGGGCGGGGCCGCTCAGACAGCGCCGCAGAGCACGCAGCACACTCTGGCCTCCTGCAACGCCCCGGCGAATCCGGGCGCGAAGCGTGCGAGCGCCTCGTCGCGAGCGACGGCGCGGGTCGAGACGACGGCAGGAGTCGAAGCCGTGAATCCCATCGCAGCCGACGAGCTGGCGATGATGCTCACGCCGCCCACCGAGAACGTCGAAGAGAAGATGGAAATCGAATACGTGGAAGATTTGAGGGAGTTGGGTCTGGGGAGAGTCTTGAAGGCCCCGACCCGCGCGCCCCTCCCCGTGCAGGAGATGGCGATGATCATCCCGCCGGGCGAGGGCGCTGACCCGATACCGACCCGCATCGTGGCGGCGGAGACCGAGGCGAAAGCGGCGCGGGCGCGCTCGAAGCGGTTCGAGACGGAAGCGCGCGTCAACTACATCGCCACGGCGTTCAACGAGCGGGGCGTGGAGTTCAGGAAGGTCGGCGACGTGATGCGGTTCCAGTTCAATAACTCTTTGAAAGACGGCGTGGCGATTCCGCTCGCCCCCGCCGCGCCGAAGGGCAAGGTCACGAAGGTCAAGCGCCAGCAGGCGACGACCGTGACGGCCCCGGTCGCCCTCTCGACGACGCAGGCGAAGCAGTTGGCCTGCCTCGCCTTAGAGCTGAGCCGCGCGGACGCACTCGCCGCCGCGGGCGAATAGACGCCTCGCCGAAATTCCTCGCAACCTTCGCGCCGCCTGAGCCGTACAAGGCTGGTTGGTTTTCTCCGGGGCCGTCGGCTTTCATAAAGTCGGCCCGAAGTTCGGGCTCATTCAAGTCATAACTTTCCTCCCCGTTCAGTCGCTCATGTTAATTACATACTCCTTTCATAAGGAGTCGGCCTCTCCGAACCCTTAACCCCGATGGTGAAGTTCGGAGAGGCCGACCCCATACCTCGCTGCAAAGTGATAAGAGCCGCCTTGAAAAAACAACTCGTCAATGCCGGAGCGCGTTCGCTGCTGCGCTCTCTGTGTCTCCTCGCCTGCGCCGCCCCGGCCCACGCGCAGCTCGCTTCGGTCTCGCCGACGCCCGCGCCGGCGAACGCCGCGCCCGTGACCGCTGCCGCCCCCGCGAACGCCGCCGCTCCCGCGCCCAAGACAGAGGTCAGGGGCGGCGTGACCCTGCCGCCCGAAAAGGCGCAGCCCGTCCGCGTCCCGCGCTTCGACGCCCCGCCGGTCATTGACGGCAAGCTCGACGAAGAGGTCTGGAAGCAGGCCGCCGTCTTGAAGGACTTCTACCAGACCAACCCCGGCGACAACATCGCGCCGACGGCCCCCACGGAATTCCTCATCGGCTACGACAGCAAGTTCCTCTACATGGCCTTCCGCGCCTTCGACGACCCCTCGAAGGTGCGCGCCACGGTCGCGCGGCGCGACAACGTCTTCGGCGAAGACAACGTCCGCGTCCTGCTCGACACCTTCAACGACCAGCGCAAGGCATACGTCCTCGGCTTCAACCCGCTCGGCGTGCAGCAGGACGGGATTCACACCGAAAGCGGCGGCGTGGACTACAGCGTTGACATCGTGATGGAGTCGAAGGGGATGCTGACGAGCGACGGCTACATCGTCGAGGTCGCCGTGCCCTTCAAGTCTCTGCGCTACGAGGCGGGCAAGGGCAAATTCTGGGGCATCCACGCGTGGCGCAACATTGACCGCAACAGCGACGAGATAGACTCTTGGATGCCCATGTCGCGCGCGGAATCGGGGACGATGAATCAGGCCGGTCGCCTCACCGGGCTCGAAGGCATCTCGACCGAGCGCACGCTCGAACTCATTCCGAGCCTGACCGTCTCGGAGACCGGGCGACTCGTCCGCACAGACCCCTCGCGCGGGCGCGGCATCGTGGACGCCGGGGCCTTCGTCAACGAGCCCGTCGCGCTCGACCCCGGACTGACGGCGAAGCTCGTCGTCTCCTCGGCGATGACGCTCGACCTCGCCGTCAACCCCGACTTCGCGCAGGTCGAGGCCGACTCGCTCGTCGTCACCACCAACCAACGCTTCCCCATCTTCTTCGCCGAGAAGCGGCCCTTCTTCCTCGAAGGCATCGAAATCTTCAACACGCCGCTGACGGTCGTCCACACGCGCGCCATCGTTGACCCAGACCTCGCCTTGAAGCTCTCAGGCAAACGCGGACGCAACACCTACGGCGTGATGTTCGCCTCCGACAACGGCCCCGGCAACCTCAACTTCGACGACCGCGCCTTCCTCAACGACGTGGGCGGCTCCACATCAAGGCGCGAGCAGTTGACGAAGGTCTTGGACAAGAACGCGACCATCGGCGTCTTGCGCCTCAAGCGCGACGTGGGGCGCGAGCACAGCATCGGGCTCATCGCCACGACCTACAACTTCGTTGACCATTACAATCACACCGCCGGGGTTGACGGTCGCTTCCGCCTCGACAAGATGACGACCCTCACCTTCCAACTGCTCGGCACGAACTCGCACACGCCCTTCTTCGACCCCGAACGCGGGGCCGACGTGGACGAGCAGCGCGCCGGGCTCGGCTACGTCGCGACGCTTTACCGTCAGGGGCGCAACTGGTCTTTCGAGCTTTACGGCGAAGGCCAGACGCGCGGCTACGCCGTGGACGTGGGCTTCTACGGGCGCACCAACACCAACTTCAACAGCGTCTTCCTCGGCTACAACTCCGACCCGAACCAGAAGGCGAAGATCGTCCGTAAGCACTTCCACAACTTCACGCACATTGATTACGACTTCCAACGGCGGATGCAAATCTGGGAGAGCGAGTTCAACACGGAGATCGGCTTCCAGCGCAACTCCTACATCGGCGGCGGCTACGAGTACGCCTACGAGCGCGTCTTCGAGGAGGAGTTCGGCGCGACGCGCGGCGCGAACTCTCGGACGGTCGCCGGAATCGTCGGCGCGGAGAGGGCCGCTCTTCTTCCGCAGTGCGACCAGACGGGCACGCTTCCGCCGCTCGTCCCCGACGACCCTTCGACCGACGAAGACGAGGAGCGACGTATCCCCGTCTGCACCTTCTTCGGCGGCGACGACGAACGCTCCTCGACGAAGAATCATTACTTCCTCTACGGCGGCGTCCGCCCTTCGAAGAAGTACAACCTCTCGGCCCGGCTCGTCTACCGCGACGGCCACCTCGACTACGACTTCGGTGCGGGCCGACGCTTCCCGCGCGTGAGCCCCGCCGCGCTCCTGCTCGGACAGGGCGCGCCGCTCGACCCCGGCCCCGGCGGCCTCTGGGAGTTCCGCTCGACGTTCGTCTACCAGCCGAAGAACGAGTTGAACGTGCAGCTCGACTACACGAAGAACCGCTTGCGCCGCTACGACACGGAGCGCGTCGCCTTCGACGTGAACCTCATCTCCCTGCGCTCGACCTACCAGTTCACGCGCTTCCTCTTCGCGCGGGCGCGGGTGGACTACGAGACGCTCCCGAAGCGCGCGCGCGGCCAGTTCCTCCTCGGTTGGACGCCGAACCCCGGCACCTCCTTCTACGTCGGCTACAACGACGACGTGACCGTCAGCGGCTTCCACCGCTTCAACGGCAGGTTCGACGACGGCCTCCAACGCTACGAGCGGACGTTCTTCATCAAAGCCTCTTATCTGTTCCGCAAGAGTTTCTGAGACCGCACAGACGTACCGCGAGCGGTAGCGAGCGGGTTGAGCTTAGTTATCGTCAACCCGCTCGCTACCGCTCGCGGTACTGTTTTAAAAACCGGAAATCCGCCCTCGGCCCGCCCCGACCTGCCCGCAGAACTTTCAAATCCGGGCCGCGTATAATATCCTCGGACAGCGTTCGGGAGCGCGGTTCGGGGCCGGGATGATTTTAAAGCCCGTTTCCCCCGAAACCGGAGACGCCGGGCGCAGAGGCGTAATGTTGAGCGCCATTCTTATCATCTCGATTTTCCTACTCGTCGCAGCTTCTCTCAGCATCCTCCGCTCGAAACGCTCGCCGTCTTTCCGAGAGGCCGAACGCCTTCCGCCGGAGCCACAGTATCAAGGTCTCTTCGCCGAGACCGAGGCCGGACGCCGGGCCGCCGAAGCCGAGGCCGCGAGAGAAGCGGCGGAAGCGCACCGCGCGGGCCTTCTGGCGCGAGCCGCCGGAGGCGACCTGACCGCGCTCTCGGACGCGCACGCCGACGGGCGACGCCGCGCTCTACCGCGAAATTTTAGACGCGCTCGCCGCGCGCGCCGGGGCCGGAGAAGACAAAGCCCTGCGCGACCTTTCGAGTCTCATCGCCCGCAGCGACCAACTGCGCTCTAGCCCCGCGCTCGCCGCGAAGCTCACGGAAGTCTGGGCCGCAGACCCGAAGGGCTCATCCGTGCCGGAGCTTCTGCGCGTCGCTGCTCTTTCAGATGACGCCGCGACGTTTCAAACGGCGGTCGAAACAATCTTCCACGTCTGGACGGAAGGGCGTCTGCAAGGGCTCGACGCCGCCGCGCTCGACGCACTCTTCGAGGGGGAATACTGGCTGCTCTCATCCGACGCGAGGCGTTCGGGGACGGGCTTCGTCCTTAAAGGAACGCTCGCCGACTTGCGCCGTGGGCTGAAAGAAACGGCCCGGCGCGAAATCCCACCATCCGCAGAAGCCGACCGAGAGAAGGCTTCTCACTGAGGTTGACCATGAACGAAATGCTGACAGATTCGCTTCCGTACCTCGTCGTAGGGGTCGTCCTGCTCGTCTTCCTCCTGATCGTGCTGAATCGCATCTTCGCCAACGTCGGCGCGCGCGAGATCGCCATCAAGGAGCGGCGCTACCTCGGCGCGAAGATGCCGCCCGGACGCGTCGTCGCCACCGAAGGCGAGGTCGGCATTCAGGCCGACGTGCTCAAGCCCGGACTCCACTTCATCAAGTGGCCCTTCGAGAGCGTCGTCCGCAAAGTGCCGCTCATCGAGATCGGCCCCGACGAGCTGGGCATCGTTGATGCTGTGGACGGCGAGCCGATGCCGCCCGGAAGAAACTTCGCGCCCGACCGCGCGCAGAACGCGCACAACAATTTCCAAGACCCCATCGCCTTCATCAAGCAGGGGGGCGTCAAGGGCATGCAACTGCGGACGCTGCCGCCGGGCCTGTGGCCGATTCACCCGTACCTCTTCCGCATCTCGATTACCAAGACGACGGTTGTGCCTCCGGGCAAAGTCGGCATCATCACCGCGTCCGACGGCGACCAGCTCGACGCCGGGCGTTTGCACGGCAAGGCCGTCGAAGGCCACCGCAACTATCAGGACGCCGAGCAATTCATCGCCAACAAGGGCCAGAAGGGGCCGCAGGTCGAAATCCTGACGCCCGGCACCTACCGCATCCACACGCAGTCCTTGCCCGTCGAGGGCGGCGACCCGAAGCCGGGGCTCTTCTTCATCCGCCTCTACGACGCGACGGTGATTGACGAGAACCAGATTGGGCTCGTCGAAGCGCTCGACGGCGCACCGCTCGACCCGCGCGACTACGTCGCCATGCCAATCGAAGGGCACGACAACTTTCAGGACTGCAACGAGTTCATCAGCAAGGGCGGGCAGCGCGGGCCGCAGAAGGACATCCTCCTGCCCGGCACTTACTACATCAACCCGCTCGTCTTCAAGCTCATCCCCGAAACGGCGCGCGAGGTGAAGCCCGGCGAGGTCGCCGTTATCGTCTCGAACATCGGCAAAGACCCGACCGAAGACATCCGCCGCGAGATGGCGAATAAGGTGCGCGAGCGGCTCGAACAAGAGGAGAGGGATCAGGTCTCGAAAGCCGCCGCGCGGCTCGACAAGCTCGAAGGCGAGAACCGCCGCCTCAACGAGATTCAGGAAGAACTCATCGCCAACGACCCCGCCGACCAAAGGCTCGATCAGGGCGCGCACGAGGCCTACGTCGTCCCCGAAGGCTTCCGCGGCATACAGGAGTCGGTCGTCGGCCCCGGCAAGTACTACATCAACACCTTAGCGATGACGCCCATCGTCATCCCGACCACCAACATGACGGTCGAGTGGACGGCGGAGGACGTGGACAACACCTTCGACCCCTTCGAGGTCATCTCGAAGGACGGCTTCACCATGAAGCTCGAAGTCCGCGTCGTCTTCCGCGTCAAGCCCGAAGACGCGCCCTTCATGGTCGCCAAGATCGGCAACACCGACAAGCTCATCCAGAACGTCATGCACCCGCTGATTGACTCCATCTTCCGCAATCAGGCGTCGGAGTCTTCGGCGATGGCCTACCTCCAAAACCGCCACGAAGAGCAGGAGCGCGCCGAGGCCCGCGTCCGCATGCACCTCCTGAAGTACCACGTTGATGTCGTCAACGTCCTCATCTGCCACATCCACCTGCCCGAAGAGCTGATGAAGACGCAGACCGAGAAAATCCTCGCCGAGCAGCGCCAGAGCATGTACAACGCGCAGCGCGAGGCCGAGGACAAGCGCATCCAACTCGAAAGGACGAGGGCGCACGCCGACAACCAGAAAGACCTGATGGCGGCGACGGTCGGCGTTGAGATTGCAGGAAAACGCTCCGAGCAGCGTAAGGCCGAGGCTGACGGCGAGGCGCACTACATCCTCGCCACGGGTAAGGCCGAGGCCGAGAAGGTGCGTCTGATGGGCGAGGCGCAGGGCGTCGCCTACCACGAGCAGGTCAACGCGCTCGGCCAGCAGGGCGTCGCGCTCGTCGAGACCTTAAGGGTCATCGGCGAGAAGGGCGTCCGCATCACGCCCGACGTGATGTCCTCCGGCGGCACGGGCGACGGGGCGGGCAACATCGGCACGCTCCTCCTGCTCAACCTCTTCCGCGAACGGCTCGGCGTCGAGCAGCCAGCCGGCAACGGCACGAAGACGGGCGTCTGACGGAGAGCCCACTCGAACCGGCGAGCGACAAAAAAAGGCGGGCCTGACACTTAGAGTCAGGCCCGCCTTTTTCATGTTCATGCGCGCGGCGCGCGTGGGCTAGAAGGCGACGAAAGGATCGGTGTGGACGACCTGTACGCGCAGACCGTCGAGGCTCTTCGGCAACGGCTGCCGAGCGCCCGCCGTCTTGTCCACATAAATGATGATGGCCGCCTCGGCCTCATTCGAGTCCGAGCGACCGACGCCGACGCCGAGCACCGACGGGCGCGACATCAGATCGTTGCGGTGCATATCGAGCACTTGGCCCGCGTGCTCGACCGCCTGTTCGGGTAGTTCAGCCATCTGTGCCACCTCCGGCAGGAAGGGCCGGAGACCCTCGGATGAAGTGTCGAAGACCTCGGCAAAAGCGCCACCGCCTGAGCCGACGAAGCTAAGCGGACGGCTGAGCGCGCTGCTGAGCCGCGTGAGGACTTCGTTAATGGGGTTGGCGATGGTCGTGCTGCTGCTCCCCGCGTAGAGCAGCGCGACCGGGTTGTGCGCGCTGTTGTTGGTCACGATGAGGGAGCCTGAGTCGCCGCCCGCGCTGAAGGTGCTGCTGTTGATGATCACCTGATTCGTGTAGTTGACGGTGAACTTCTTGCCGCCGCCGCAGCTCGCCGTGTATTGCACGTTGACGGTGGTGTTGACCGAGCCGATGGAGCCGGTCGTGAACCCCGTAGTGCGCCCGCTCTTGGCGACGCTCATGCCGACCGCCGGGTTGACGGTCGTGCCGCTCGGCACGCCGATATCCTCGATGAAGCCGGTCGGATTCATCGTGCCGATGCGGAGTTGAGCGATGCCGGCGTCCACGTTCGAGGGTTCGAGCGCCGGGGCCAGCGTGAAGTCGGCGACGACGGTCGCGATCTGGCAGTTGCTGTCAATCAGGCCCGGCTGCGAAATGTCCTGACCTGCAACGGCTGACCCGCTGAGGCCGAGGACGTGATTGTTGCTGAGGATGTACTGCGTCCCGGTGTTGTCAACGAGGAGCGCGCCGAGCGTGCCACTGCAACAGAAGCGCCGGGTGCTATCGTTGACGTTACCGCCTGAGACGCCGAAGTTCAGATTCCTGACCCGGTGGTTGGGACCGTTGTCGGCCCGGCTGGGGATGGTGAAGGAGGGGGCGCAGACGAGCGCCGCCAGAGTGATCATCGTGACCCAAAACAGTTTCCGTTTGAGCATAGGTGGGCTCCTTAATCCGAGGAAGTTGCGTTGACTTGTGCCGCTCAAAGGCGCGCGTATCCAAGGTCATCGCGAGGATGGGCCGAATTTTCTTTCGACCGCATGACCGTTCAGGGTTTATTTGTGAGGCTATTAGTATCTGGGCAAGCGCGACATTTTATTTCAAACCGCCCCGAATGTCAATGGAAAATGCCATCTGGGGCGTGCTTTTCCACCCCCCGGCCTCGCCCCAGCCCTTTTTTTGGCTCCGAAATTTTTTTGAAACCCTCTCTTGACTTGCCCCGTATCTGTGTTTACTGTATTAATTGACTGATACAGTGCGGCGGTGAGGGAAGAGCTTGTTCATTTCGATTGACCCGGCGAGCGGCCTGCCGATTTACGTGCAGATCGTCAATCAGATAAAGACCAGCATCGCCATGGGGCGGCTGCTGCCGGAAGACCCTCTGCCCTCGGTGCGGCAGTTGGCCTTGGAGTTGACGGTCAACCCGAACACGGTGGCGCGCGCGTACCTCGACCTCGAATACGACGGCATCATCTACAAGCGGCAGGGCGCGGGGACGTTCGTTTCGAGTCAGGGAGTGGAGATGTCGAAGAACGAACGCCGCAAGGTCTTGAGCGAGTTGATTGAAAAAGCTTTGGTCGAGGGCGTCAACCTCGGCCTCAGAGAGGACGAGCTGCGCGAGACGTTCGAGCGCGTGCTCGACAGAATCATCCAGTCGCGGGAGGCCGAGCCCGTCGGCAAGTGAGACCGGCGAGGGGCTTTCGAAGGCCAGAGAAAATTATGAGCGCGAACGACAACTTTGAATTCGGCGACAACGCCATCGAGACCGAGAACCTCGGTCGCATGTTCGGCACATTCGACGCCGTGCGGGGCGTCAACTTAAACGTTCAGAGGGGCACGGTCTTCGGCCTCCTCGGCATCAACGGGGCGGGCAAATCCACCATCATCAAGATGATCGTCGGCCACCTCCGCCCGACCACCGGCGTCGTGCGCGTCCTTGGCCGCACGCTCGCGGAAGACCTCATCGAGATACGCCAGCGCGTCGCCTACGTCTCCGAGAACCGCTACCTCTACGAGTGGATGACCGTGGCGGAGGCCATCAAGTTCACGCGCGCCTTCCACTCGACGTGGGACGACGAGAAGGCCGAGCACCTTGTGAAGCGCTTCAGCCTCCCGCCGGACAAAAAAATCAAGCAACTGTCTCGCGGCAACCGCGCGCGCGTGTGCCTGCTGCTGGCGCTTTCGTACAACCCGGAACTCATCATCCTCGACGAGCCGACTTCCGGGCTCGACCCCATCGTGCGCCGCGACTTCATCGAGAACATCGTCTCGGAGATCAGCGAAGAAGGGAAGACCGTGCTCTTCTCGTCGCACATCGTCGAGGAGGTCGAGCGGGTCGCCGATTACGTCGGCATCATCAACGACGGCGAGCTGCTCCTGACTTCCTCGATTGACGACATCAAGGCTTCCTACAAGCGCATCCGCTACGCGACGAACGGGACGAGGCCGGAGCTGGCGGGCGTGCCCGGCCTGCTCGGCGTCGAGAACGGGCGGCACGAGCAGGTCCTAACCGTGAAGGGCTGGGGCGACGAGACGATGCGCGCTTTGGGCGTGCGCGGCGTGAGCGAGCCGGAGGTTCTGCCGATCTCGCTCGAAGAGATTTTCGTGAGCACCGTCCGGGCGGAACGGGAGCGGAGGGCGAACCAGTGAACCGAGAGATGATTAAAGCGATGCTCTGGAAGGAATGGCGCGAGACGCGCTGGAAGTGGCTGGCCTTCGCCGTGGCCTTCCACGGCCCGCTCTTCCTCGCGGGGCTCGTCATCACTTTGGAGGACAGCGTGCAGTTCGACCTCCGGGCGATGAGCGACGCGATTGCGGGGCAAGTTCTGGAATTCGCGCTCATCGCGCAGTCGGTCTTCCTGATTACGGCGGGGCTCTTCCTGCTCGCCTTCTTCGCGGTCGGCTCGGTCGGGGCGGAACTGGACAACCGCAGCATCTTTTTCCTCTTCGAGCGGCCCGTCAGGCGCGGCCACGTCCTGCTCATCAAGTACCTGCTCGGCGCGGTGCAGACGATGACGTGCGTCGGGCTCTCGATACTTTCGTCGCTGACATTCGTCTACTGCGTGATAGTCGCGGGCTCGACGCACGTGACGTTCGAAGGCTCGTGGGGCGCGTTTACTAACGTCGTCGCCAACGCGACGCGCGGGACGGTGTGGACGATGGTCATCGGCCTGATGGTCTACTCGGCGACGTTCCTCTTCTCCGTGCTCTTCGAGAAGTGGTGGATCGCGGTCATCGCCGGGGCCGTCTCGCTCCTCGGAATGTTCTACTACTTCGGCGGGAATCTCTTCGACATGATCATCAGCGCCGCGACGCGCAGCGGGGAGGGCGACATTGACCTCTCGCTCTACGGACGGCTCGACCCCGTGCCCATCCTCATCATGCTGGTGGTCTCGACGGGTCTCTACTTCACCGCGCAGTACGTCTTCGCGCGGAAGGAGATGAAGTAGTCGTTAGACTGAAGTCGGTCACGGCTGCTTAAAATTTTACCCTCGCTCGTTTTCATTGACTGGAGGTGTGGTGTGAATAGATTGAAGCGCAAACCATTTTTGTTCGGCGGTGTGGCGGCGGTGCTGGTGCTCGTCGCGGCGGCGTGGATGTTCGCGAGCCCTTCGAAGGCGGAGGCCCCGCGGCTCGAAAGGATGCTGCCCGCGGAGACGGTCGGCTTCGTGCAGGTCAACAACCTCCGCGAGCAGGCCCTCAAGATCATCGAGAGCGACGCGTGGCGTGAACTCTCGAAGGAGAACCAGTCGGCCAGCTCGCTCTTTATGATGGCGGCGAACCACACGGGCGCGCTCGACGCGAGTTACGCTCTGGCGCTCGTCGGGATGGAGGCGGCGGGTGGCGACGCGAAGCCGCAGCCGCAGTTCGTGCTCGTCGGCGAATTCGGGAGCTGGGACTCGCGCCGCAACTTCGACAACCGCGTGCTGCGTTCCCTGCGCGAGTCTTCCAAGAAGGGCGTGAGCATCAAAGAGGAGGAGTACGCCGACACGACCATCCACGTCGTCACCTCTGACGGGCGCGAGGACGTGACCTTCGCGCGGAAGGACGAGACGCTCTACCTCTCTAACTCCGTGGGCGCGCTTAAGAAAGTCCTGGACGTGCGCGCGGGGAAGGCCAAGTCGCTTGAGACGAGCGAGACTTTCGCGCAGGCGCGCACGCGCTCCACGGTCAACGACGGGATGTTCGGCTACCTCGACGGCGCGGCGCTGACGCGTCTGATCGAGAGCGGCCCGTCGTCCGAAGGCAACGCGGGCGTGGCGGCCTTCCGCCAACTCTTCCACGGCGTGGGCGCGAGTTCCGTCCAATCGGCCTCCTTCACGAGCGCGTTCGACGGCGGTCGTGTGGTCGAGCGCATCGTCGTCAACGCTTCGAGCAAGGAAGGCGTGCTCGGCACGATTGCGACGAACCCGCCGACCTCGCAGGCTCTGCTGGCGCTCGTCCCCGGAGACGCGCTGCAAGCCTTCGACGCCTCGATTGCCGGAGCGCCGCAGACCTTCGACCAACTCTTGACGCTCGTCAGTCAGGTCGCCGTGCAGGCGGGGAAGAAGAACCCGCAAGACATCTTCACGGAGGTGTCGAATAAGACCGGGCTCGACTTGCGCAACGACCTGGTAGGCCAGCTCGGCGCGGAGGTCTGCGTCGCGCAACTGGCGGACGGCGACGACCGTGGCGGCGTCATCATCCTCAACGTGAAGGATGAGCAGGCGTTCGCGCGGACGCTCGAAAAATTAGCCGAGCACAAGAAGGTGGTCGTCTCTTCACGCGAGTACAAGGGCGTCGTCGTCCGAAACATCGCGGGCGAGAATGGGCGCGGGCTTGAGTACGCGTTCGTGGGCGGGAACCTCATCGCGAGCAGCAAGGGGCGGATGGTCGAGCGCGTGATTGACACGGCGCAGGGCGGGCCGTCGCTCGCACAGAACGCGACCTTCCGCGAGGCCGGCGCGGGCGTGAGCAACCCGCAGTTCGTCTACTTCAACACCAACGCCGACTACCTCGACCGCCTCGGCCACGTCCTCAAGAACGGCGAACAGGAGTTCAAATCTTCTGGCCGCGCCACGACGCTCAAGCCGAGCTACGCCTTCGGCGTCTCGAAACCCGAAGGGCTCTTCGTCGAGAGCCGCACCCCGCTCGGCACCTTCCCGCGCCTGCTCGCAGCCGTGACCTCGAAGTTAGGTCAGGAGCCGAAAAAGGAGGAGTCGAAGACGGAAGAGCCGAAGAAGGTGACGGCGGACGAGTAATAGTCGAGTCCAAAAAGGCTCAAGTCAAAAAGCCGTGGGCGGGGAGAGTTTAAGTTCTCCCTGCCCACGGCTTTTGCTTTTAGTCCCGGCAGTTGAAAAATTTCTCCGGCCCCCCGCCAACCAATTCCCCGAAAGCTGAGTCTATTGGAACGACCCAGCGCGAAGGGAACTTTCGAGTTTGACCACCGAAGATCAACTGATCGGGCTTGCGCAGGCGGGCGACGTGGAGGCCTTCTGCCTCCTCGCGAAGAATTACGAACGCCGCCTCTACTCGCTCGCCATGCACTACTGTCGTGACCCGCACGACGCCGAAGACCTTTCGCAGGAGGTCTGGCTGAAGGCTTTCAAATCCTTGAAGGGCTTCCGCGCAGAGTCTTCGTTCTACACCTGGCTGCGCCAGATTACGATCAACTCTTTTCTCAACCACCGACGTGCCATGACCACGACGCGCGACAACGAGAGGACGGTCATCCGCTTCGACAGCCTCGACGGGCTGAACGAGGAGTCGCGCGACTTCGCCTCCGTGGCGCACGGCGAGGCCGAGGACGGGCTGGTGCGGAAGATCATGGTCGAGCGCGTGATGGGGGCTCTGGGCGAGTTGACGCCGCCGCAGCGCCTCATCTTCCTGCTCAAGCACCGCGAGGGGATGACGTATCAAGAGATCGCCGTCGCCTGCGAGTGCTCGACCGGGGCCGTTAAGAAATCATTGTTCCGCTCGCTTCTAAAGCTGCGCGGCGCGCTCGGACTGGGCGTCGTCGGCGCGGGCGAAGGCGCTCCGCTGTCCGCCGCCGAGCGCCGCTAAGGTTTCGGGGAATCGTCCCATGCACGACTGCAACGTTACCAGAGAGAATTTTGTTGACCTGCTCTTCGACGAGCTGGACGCCGCGCGGCGCGGCCCGCTGCTCGAAGAGCTGGAACACTGCGCCGCCTGCCGCGCGCAGTTCCGCTCTCTGTCCGAGACCCTCCAAGTCTTCGGGCAGGCCGCCGAGGCAACTCTCCCGGCTGAGGACTTCTGGCCGGGCTACGAAGAAAGGCTCCGTCAACGTATGGCACAGGAAATCCGACCCGACATGTGGCCACAGGCCGCCGCCGCAACGCTCCCCCCCTTCATGCGCGGCGAGTACAGTCTGACCTTCATCGAGGACGAGGGGCTGACGCGCCGCCTGACGCGCGAGCTTCAAGCCGTGGCGCACGAGTCGCAACTGACGTGGCCCGAATTTAAGAAAGACCCTCTGGGATTCACCGGACGCTCGGCGACTGCTTACACGCGCGCCGGTTGGAAGTTCTTCTCGCAGCGCAACGTCGCCCTCGCCACGTTCGCCGCTTTCTTCATCGTCTCCGTGATGCTCGGCTCGCTCTACGCGCTCGACCGTTTTCGCGGGAACGCGTCGCAGATGGCCGCCGTCAACGAAGACCTCGAACTGGTCGGGATGGTTGACATAAACGAAATCCCGAAGGAGCAGGAGAAGCCGGACGAAGGAACGGCGGGCATGGCGAAGGGCACGGGCGGCGGCTCCAAGCCCAAGCAGGAGAAGGCGCAGGGCGGCGGCGGCGGCGGGCGCGAAGAGCAGACGCCGGCCTCCTTCGGCAAGCTCCCGGCGGCGCAGTTGCAGCCGCAGATTCTGCCTCCCAACCCACGGCCCCCGGCCATTAAGAATCCGAGTCTCGCGGTGGCCCCGACGATAGATGCCGACCCGGCGCTCTTTCCTCCGGACACTCGCCCCATTCCCTTCGGCGACCCGAAGTCTAAGTCCACGGAAATCTCCAGCGGCCCCGGCACAGGCGGAGGCATCGGGACTGGGACGGGCGGCGGCGTCGGCTCAGGCGACGGCGGCGGCGTCGGCCCCGGCAGAGGCGGGAACACCGGAGGCGGCGACCGCAACGAGGGCGGCGGCGGAGCGGGCGGCGGAGGCGGCGGGACGCCCGTGGACTACGACCGCACCTTCCGGCAGAACGAGGTGACGAGGAAGGCTTTGATCGTCTCGAAGCCGGAGCCGGGGTTCACGGAAGAAGCGAGGAAGAACAACGTGACGGGCATCGTCCGGTTGCGGGCGGTACTCTCTTCGTCGGGCGCGGTGACGAGCATCTCGGTGGTGAAGGGTTTGCCGGACGGTCTGACGGAGAAGGCGATCTCGGCGGCTCGGAACATCCGCTTCCAGCCGGCGCAGAAGGACGGGCGGACGGTCTCGCAGTTCGTCATCCTCGAATACAACTTCAACATCTACTAAAAGCAGTACCGCTACTAAAAACAGTACCGCGAGCGGTAGCGAGCGGGTTGGCTTAGTCATCGCCAACCCGCTCGCTACCGCTCGCGGTACTGTTTAAGACACGCCCTCCCTCACGGTCGAGCTTCCGCCTTGTCCCTAACGTGCGAGTTGCGAGGCGACGCGGCGGATGCGCTCGACGCCTTCTTCGAGTCTGTCCATCGAAGTCGCGTAGGAGATGCGGACGAAGCCCTCGGAGCCGAAGCCCGCGCCGTCGGTGACGACCGTCTGCGCTTCGCTCAGAAGACGGTCGGCGAAGTCGCCGGAGGTCTTCACCTCGTCGCCGCCGAGGCAGCCGCGCACGTCCGGGAAAGCGTAGAACGCGCCCTCCGGCTCGTTGCACTTGAAGCCGGGGATTTCGCCGAGCGCATTGATGAGCCAGTCGCGCCGCCGACGGTATTCGGCGAGCATCTCGGCGACGCAGTCCTGCTGAGAGTTGAAGGCCGCCGCCGCTGCCGCCTGCGCTATCGAGCTTGGGTTGCTCGTCGAGTGGCTCTGCACCTTGAGCATCTCTTTCGTCCACGCGGCGGGCGCGAGCGCGTAGCCGATGCGCCAGCCCGTCATCGCGTAAGTCTTGGAGAAAGAGCCCGCGATACACAGACGCGAGCGCACCTCTTCCGAGAGCGTGGCCGCGCTGAAGACTTCCGAAGGGGCGTAGACGAAGCGCAGGTAACACTCGTCGGAGACGGCGTAGATGCCGCGTTCGGCGAGCAGCTCCATGATTCTCTCGAACTCGGCGGGCGGGATGACGCGGCCCGAAGGGTTCGAGGGCGAGTTGATGATGATGAGCCGCGTGCGCGGAGTGATGGCGCGCTCGACCTGCTCGGCGTTCAACTGGAAGCCGGTCTCCTCAGTCTCGATGAAGACGGGGGTCGCGCCCGCGAAGGTCACGATTTCGGGGAACGTGACCCAGTAAGGCTTCGGGATGAGCACTTCGTCGCCGGGGCCCGTGAGCGTCACGACCGCGTTGAAGATGGCCTGCTTGCCACCGGCGGTCGCCATCACCTGCGAGGGCTCGAAGCTCGCGCCGAACTCGCGCTCGTAGTAGCCGATGATGGCCTCTTGGAGTCTGCGCGTCCCGGCGGTCGGCGTGTACTTGGTCTGCCCGGCGCGCATGGCCTCGGCGGCGGCCTCTTTGATATGTTCGGGCGTGTCGAAGTCAGGCTCGCCCGCGCCGAAGTCAACCACGTCCACCCCCGCCGCCTTCATCGCGAGCGCGGCCTGCATCGCGGCCAGAGTGGACGAGGGCTGCATCCGCGAGACGTTCTCCGAGACGGGAAAGACCCCATCCGTCGTGCTTCGAGTTGAACTGGACATCTTCCTTCTTTTTCTTCTCGTTGTTGGTGTGCTTGACGGACGATGTTAACCGCGCATGTCTGCCGCGCGCAAGCCGGGGCTCGTGGCTTCGGACTTCTCACTGCGGGTCGAACTTGCGTCTCATGCGCGCCTCGACCGTGTGCGGGACGAGCCCTTCGATGGCCCCGCCGAGGTGGTAGATTTCCTTGACGAGGCGCGAGCTGACGTAGGAGTAAGCCTCCGCCGCCATCATGAAGACGGTCTCGATGCGCGGCTCAAGACGGCGGTTCATCAAGGCCATCTGCAATTCGTACTCGTAGTCGGAGACGGCGCGGATGCCGCGCACGATGGTCTCGGCCTGCCGCTCGACGGCGTACTTGACCAGGAGCCCTTGAAAGGAGTCAACGCGGAGAATGCAGCCGCGTTTGTCGAGTTCGGCGACGGCCTCCTCAATCATCTCGCGCCGGTCGTCAATCGTGAACAGCGCCTTCTTCTCAGGGTTGACGAGGATGGCGATGATGATTTCGTCGAAGAGCTTGCAGCCGCGCTCGATGATGTCGAGGTGGCCGTTGGTCACGGGGTCGAAGGAGCCGGGGTAGATGGCGCGGCGCATACCGAAACCTCTTCAACGCTTTGATGTGGATAAGGACGGAAGAACCGGCAGGGAAGTTATCACAGCACAGGGCACCGGACAATAGAAGTCTTAATCTCGCGCAGGCGTGTGGCTTGACATGGCTCAGACCTGATGTTTCAATATGTGTCGAAGCGTGGTGAGTTAAGGCGACTTGCGGCCACGTAAAATAACCGCTAAACAGCTCGGCGGGCCTCCCGAAAAAGGGCACGTCTGAAAAGGCTTTCACCAAGAAGCCCCGCGTTGTTTGGCGCGGGGCTTCTTTCGTAAACAGCACACGGCTTTTGATTACATGAGCAAATTTCTTGAGACATTGAAAGAGCGCGTCGTGGTCTTCGACGGGGCGATGGGGACGAGCCTCCACGCGCAGGAGTTGACCATCGAGGACTTCGGCGGGCCGGAGTTCGAGAATTGCAGCGAGCACCTGCTCGTCACGCGCCCGGACGCGGTCGAGAACGTGCACGCCGCTTTCCTCGAAGTCGGCTGCGACGTGGTCGAGACGAACACCTTCGGCGGGATGCCGCACGTCCTCGCGGAGTTCGGCATCGCGCACATGGCCTACGACCTGAACGTCTCCGCCGCGCGGATGGCGAAGCGCCTCGCGTCGGACTTCTCGACGAAGGCGCAGCCCCGCTGGGTTGCGGGCTCGATGGGGCCGGGGACGAAGCTGCCGACGCTCGGACACATCACCTACAACGACCTCAAGGCTTCTTACGCCGAGCAGGTGCGGGGCCTCTGGGACGGCGGCGTTGACCTCTTCATCGTCGAGACGTGCCAGGACTTGCTCCAGACCAAAGCCGCGCTGGCCGCCGTCTTCGACCACTTCAAGAAGGTGAAAGACCGTCGCCCCGTCATCGCGCAGGTGACGATTGAGGTCTTCGGGACGATGCTCAACGGGACGGAGATCGGCGCGGCCTTGACGGCGCTCGAACCCTTCGCGATTGACATCATCGGGATGAACTGCGGGACGGGGCCGAAGCACATGGCCGAGAGTATCCGTTACCTCAGCGAGAACTCGCCGCTGCCCGTCTCTGTTCTGCCCAACGCGGGGCTGCCCGAAATCAAGAACGGCGAGACGCACTACGACGAGACGCCCGAATCCTTCGTCGCGCAGATCGAGCACTTCGCGCGCGACTTCGGCGTCAACGTCGTCGGCGGCTGCTGCGGGACGACGCCCGAACATCTGAGGATGGTCGTCGAGACGATGCAGCGCGTCACGCCCAAGGCCCGCGACGCGCGTCTCGTGCCCTCGGCCTCTTCCATCTACACGCAGCAGCCCTACGTGCAGGACGCCTCTTTCCTCATCGTCGGCGAGCGCGTCAACGCCTCCGGCTCGAAGAAGATGAGGGACTTGCTCAAGGAAGAGGACTGGGACGGCCTCGTCTCCTTAGCGCGCGAGCAGGAGCGCGAGGGCGCGCACGTCCTCGACGTGAACGTGGACTACGTGGGCCGCGACGGCGTAGCCGACATGCACCGGCTCGCCTCGCGTCTGGCGACCGACATCCGCATCCCCTTGATGTTCGACTCGACCGAGTGGGAGAAGATGGAGGCGGGCCTCCAACACGCGGGCGGCAAGTGCATCCTCAACTCGACGAACTACGAGGATGGCGAGCCGCGCTTCAAGAAGGTCTTCGAGCTGGCGCAGGACTTCGCCGGGAGTGTCGTCGTCGGCACGATTGACGAAGAAGGGATGGCGCGCACCGCCGACGGCAAGCTCAAAATCGCGCGCCGCGCCTACGAGCAGGCGACCCAAGAGCTGGGCTTCCCGGCGACGGACATTTTCTTCGACCCGCTGGCGCTGCCCATCTCGACCGGCATCGAGGAAGACCGCCGCAACGCGCTCGAAACGCTCGAAGGCATCCGCCGCATCAAGGAGGAGTTGCCGGGCTGCTTCACCATCCTCGGCGTCTCGAACATCTCCTTCGGCCTCAACCCGGCGTCGCGCGTCGTCTTGAACTCGGTCTTCCTCCACGACGCAGTGGAAGCGGGGCTCGACGCCGCCATCGTCAACGCGAGCAAGATCGTCCCCTTGAACCGCATCGGCGAGCGCGAATTGGAAGTGGCGCGCGACCTCATCTACGACCGGCGGAAGTTCGAAGGCGAAGTCTGCACCTACGACCCGCTCGGCGAGTTCACGAAGCTCTTCGAGGGCGTGACGACGAAGGCCACGAAGGCGGAGACGGAGAGCCTGCCCGTCGAGGAACGCCTGAAGCGGCACATCATTGACGGCGAGAAGATAGGGCTCGAAGAGCAGTTGAATCGCGCGCTCGAAAATTATCCGGCGCTCGACATCATCAACACCATCCTTTTGGACGGCATGAAGACGGTCGGCGACCTCTTCGGCAGCGGGCAGATGCAGTTGCCCTTCGTCCTCCAGTCGGCGGAGGTGATGAAGGCGGCGGTGCGCTTCCTCGAACCCTTCATGGAGAAGAAGGGCGGGGCGACGGCGAAGGGGACGATGGTGCTCGCCACGGTGAAGGGCGACGTTCACGACATCGGCAAGAACCTCGTGGACATCATCCTCACCAACAACGGCTACCGCGTCGTCAACCTCGGCATCAAGCAGACCATCGAGGGCATCATCAACGCCTTCGAGGAGCACGGGGCCGACGCCATCGGGATGAGCGGGCTGCTCGTCAAGTCAACGCTCGTCATGCGCGACAACCTCGAAATCCTGAACGAGCGCGGAATCCGTGTGCCCGTCGTGCTCGGCGGCGCGGCCCTCACGCGCCGCTACGTCGAAGAAGACTTGAAGGAGATTTACAAGGGCGATCTCTTCTACGCGCGCGACGCCTTCGACGGCCTCTACACGATGGACAGTCTGACGGGCAGCGGCGGACAGTCGGAAGAGGCGAAGAGCGCGAAGGCCGCCGCCGCTGGCAACGGAAACGGCGCGGCTGCCGAGACCGATGCTTCGTCGGCGGACGACGCGGAAGACCTTGTCGGCGAGGACGCCAAGCTCGGCATCCGCAAGCCCGCGCGCCCGCGCGCCGCGAAAGCGATTGCGGGCGACACGACGCACACCGCGCGCTCGGACGTGAACCCGAACGCCCCGATTCCGCGCGCGCCCTTCTACGGCTCGAAGGTCGTGGAAGACATCCCGCTCGCGGACGTGTTCGCCTTCGTCAATGAGACCGCGCTCTTCAAAGGCCAGTGGCAGTTCAAGCAGGGCCGACGGTCTGCGGAGGAGTACCGCGCGCTCGTCGCCGGGAAGGTGCGGCCCGTCTACGAAGAGCTGAAGGAACGTTCGGAGCGCGAAGGACTACTCAGTCCGAAGGTCGTCTACGGCTATTTCCCCTGCCAGTCCGAGGGCAACGACCTCATCATCTATCAGGACGACGAACGAACGGAGCGCGTCCGCTTCACCTTCCCGCGACAGCCTGCGGGCAAGCGTCTGTGCCTCGCCGACTTCTTCGCGTCGAAGGATTCGGGGCGCGTGGACGTGGCCGCCTTCCACCTCGTCACCGTCGGGCAGCGCGCGAGCGAGTACGCGCAGGAGCTTTTCAAGTCGGACAACTACGCCGACTACCTCTACTTCCACGGCCTGAGCGTCGAGTCGGCGGAGGCGCTCGCCGAACTCTGGCACAGGCGCGTGCGCGAGGAGTTAGGGATAGCCGAGAGAGACGCGAAGGAGTTGGCGAAGCTCTTCCATCAGGGCTATCAGGGCTCGCGCTTCAGCTTCGGCTACCCGGCGTGCCCGAACTTGGAAGACCAGGTAAAACTCTTCGAGCTGCTCGACCCGGCGCGCATCGGCGTCGAGCTGAGCGAGGAGTTTCAGCTCGTCCCCGAACAATCAACTTCGGCCATCGTCGTCCACCACGAAGAGTCGAAGTATTTCTCGATAGACTAAAAACCTCCGGCGGTCGAGGGGTGACAAGTGGGCGGGGAAAGCTTTAAGCTTTCTCTTTCGCTTGTCACTTTTTTTGTGCGCCGAGACAGGGGATGTCAGCAACCGACAGCCAAACAGTTCAGACGCGCGAGCAGGCCGGGGCCGTGCGCGAGGCCGAGGGGTGGGGCTTGGAGCCCGCGCCCGACGAGCTGGCCGTGCTATCGCCGATGGAGTGGTTCGCCTTCGGCCTCACGCGGCGGATGAATCGCGGACGCTGGAAGCGGTTCTGGACTTTCTGCCAGCGCATGGTCGGCGCGGGGTGGATACATCTGGCGACTTATAACCTGATGCGCGTCTACGGGCTCGAACACCTCGAAGCCGCGTCGCACGAACGGCCCATCCTGCTCGTCGCCAACCACCGCTCCTTCTTCGACATGTACGCCGTCTCAAGCGTCCTCTTCCGCCGGACGCGCTGGCGCAAGCAGCTCTTCTTCCCCGTGCGCGGACGCTTCTTCTACGACTCGCCGCTCGGCCTGCTGGTCAACTTCGTGATGGGCTGGTGGTCAATGTTCCCGCCGTTCTTCGCCGGGGGCGAGAACCCGCTCGTGGACAAGCGGGCCTTCGACAAGTATTCGATGCGCGTGCTGACGGCGCTCTGTCAGGAGGGCGCGGGCAACGTCGTCGGCTTCCACCCCGAAGGCACGCGCAACAGGAACGAAGACCCTTACTCTTTCCTCCGCCCGCAGCCCGGCGTGGGCCGACTCATTAAGGACGCGCGCCCGCAGGTCGTCCCCGTCTTCATCGCGGGCCTCGGCAACGACCTTACGCGGCAGGTGCTCGGCAACTGGCGCGGCGGCGAGCCCGTCCGCATCCACTTCGGCCCGGCGATTGACTTCACGGACTTCCAAGACCGCCGCGACTCCGTGCGGACTTACAAGGAGATCGCCGACTTCGTCATGACCAAAATCGCCGAACTCGCCGAGCGAGACCGTGAACAACGCGCCCAACAAGGGGAAGCCAGTTTTCAGTAGACAGTTTTCAGTTTTGAGTTTTCAGTTTTCAGATTCGGAATCTCAACTCTGAAACATTCAAATCTCAAATCTGAAGGCCACAAACTGAAAACTCAAAACTGAAAACTGAAAACTGCATGCTGCCTCTCATCATCGTCAATCCTGCTTCCGCCGGAGGCGCGACGCGCGCGGCGTGGCCGGGAATCGCGAGTGAACTCGGTCGCCACTTCGGCCCGTTCAACTGCGCGTTCACCGGGAGGCACGGCGAGGCCGCCGAGATTGCCGAAAGTGAAGCGCGTGCGGGCCGCCGTCTCGTCGTCGCGTGCGGGGGCGACGGCACGGTCTCGGAAGTGGCGAACGGCATCCTGCGCTCCGGCGCGGACGCCGAGTTGGGGCTGCTGCCGAGCGGCACGGGCGGCGACTTCCGCCGGACGCTCGACGTGCCGCTGCGCGCCGCCGGGGCCGCGCGTATCCTCCGCGACGGCGCGACGCGTAGGATGGACGCGGGCCGCGTGACCTTCCTGAACGAAGCGGGCGCGGAGGAGTCGAGGTACTTCGTCAACGTCGCCTCGTTCGGGATGGGCGGCGACGTGATAGAGCGCGTCAAGGAGGGCTCGTGGCTGCCCGCCGGGGCGTCGAAGGTGCTCGGCGGCAAGGTGACGTTCGCGGCGGCGGCCTTGCAGACCACGTTCCAGTTCAAGAAGCCGTCCGTCCGCATCCGTCTCGACGAAGGCCCGGAGTCACAGCTCGTCGTCACGAACTTCTGCGTCGCCAACGCGCGCTTCTTCGGCGGCGGCATGAAGATCGCGCCGGAGGCGAAGCTCACGGACGGCCTCTTCGACGTGGTCGCCGTCGGCGACATGAGCCCTTTGACGATTCTCGCCAACTCCTATCGCGTCTACCTCGGCGCGCACCTCGGCCTCAGCGAAGTGCGCCACGCCCGCGCGCGCTGCGTCAGTGCGCGGCCCGTTTCCGATGAAGTGATAAGGCTCGAAGTTGACGGCGAGCTGGTGGGGAGATTGCCCGCCGAGTTTGAAATCCTGCCCGGCGCTTTACGCGTCCGCTGTCCTTAAGAATTCATACCGGAAGAAGTCACACCGAAAACACATAACGCCGAATGGAACTGTAGGGGCAGGGCTTGTCCCTGCCCGTCTTTCGCTAACGGAAAAGACGGGCAGGGACAAGCCCTGCCCCTACAAGTATTGCATCGGCTAGCCCGCGCTCTGAAACGCCGAGTTGCCGAGGAAGTTTTCGCGGACGTACTTGACGGTATCGAGGAGCGTCTCGGACGGGTCGCGGGGCGAGAAGCCGAGTTCGCGGCGGGCTTTGGTGTCGTCCAAGTACCAGAAGTGCTCGGCCATCTCAATCTCAGAAGGCTCGACGGGCGGCGTGACGTTCCAGTGGCGGAGCAGCGAATCGAAGGCGCGCGCGCCCGCGACGGCGAGCTTCGAGGGGAGCGAGACGAAGGGGGCCGGGACTTTGGTGATGCGTTCGAGGCGACCGAAAAATTCCGTGAACGTCCAGTTGGCCGAGCCGAGCAGGTAACGCTCGCCGTGCTGGCCCGCGCTCATCGCGGCGTGGAAGGACTGCGCCGCGTCGCGCGCGTCCACGAAGCTCAGGCCGCCCTTCGGGACGGACATAATCTTGCGCGCGAGGAAGTCGAGGACGACTTTCGTCGAGCTGAGTCGCTCGTCGCCGGGGCCGAGCAGAAGGCTCGGATTCATAATCACGAGGCGGCGGCCCTTGCCCGAAAAGTGTTGGAGCGCGACCCGTTCCTGATAGAGCTTGCTCGCGTAGTAGGGCCAACGCGAGATGATTTCGAGCGGCGTCGGCCAGTCCTCGTCGGGCACGATGTCGCCCTCCTCGGTGACGGCAATCGTCCCGCTCGAAGAGGCCATGACGATTGATTTGACGCCCGCCGCCGTCGCCGCGTCGCACAGCCCGCGCGTGCCCTCGACGTGCAGCGCGTACATCTCGTGCGCGTCCTTTTTGTCGCGCGAGACGCGGCCCGCGAGGTGATAGATTTCCGCCGCGCCCTCGACGGCCCGCGCCACCGCTTCGGGCGAAGTGATTGAGCCCGTCACGGTCTCGACGCCCAACTCTTCGAGCCACGCGGGCGCGGACGTGCTCAGCACGCGCAGGTTCTTCACGCCCTCCGCGACGAGCAGCCTGACCAAGTGCGAGCCGAGGAACCCCGTCCCGCCCGTCACGAGCGTCACGGACGGCGGCCTCTTCGCCAGCGCAGTCTTGCCTGTCGTCGTGGCGGCCTTCGTCGTCTTCTTCGCCGCGGCCTTCCGCGCGGTCGGTCTCTTAGTAGCCATGTTTGAAACGCAGAAGTCAGAACGCTGAACGATGAACGAAAAACAACTGCCTTCTGTCTTTCAGTTCAGCGTTCAGCGTTCTGACTTCTGACTTCCTTTCAATCTCCCGTCGTCGCCAGCTCGCTCTCCTCCGGCGTCTCTTCCGGCGCGTGGCGGCGTTCGGCCTTCCAGCGGCGGCGGAGCGTCTGGGCGTCGAAGTCGCGGCGCGTGCCGTCGCGCAGGTTCTCAATCTCGTGGCGGACGAGCGCGGCGACGAGGCGGTAGGCCTCGGACTTCGGCATCCCCTTCGTCAGCTCTTCCAAACGTTCGATGTCGAGGAAGCGCCCGACGCGCGCGCCGACCTCGCGGCCCTTGAGCACGGTCGAGCCTTTAGGGAAGGCCTCGTAAGTGCCGTAGATGTAGACGGGCAGGATGCCCGTGCGCGTGGAGAGCGCGAGGTAGGCGAAGCCGGACTTGAACTCGGCCATCTCGCCCGTCTGCGAGCGCGTGCCTTCGGGGAAGATGAGCGCGTTGTGGCCGCGTTCGAGGAACGAGCGCGCGTGACGCAAGGACTGTCGCAAGCTCCCCGAACGCTCGATGGGGACGAGGTTCGTGAAGTTGTTCATGTAGGCGCGCTTGTACTTGTTGTCGAAGAAATAGTCGGCGGCGGCGAGCGCCACCATGTCGCGCCCGTACTCGCCGAGCGCGACTTTGACGAGCCCGATGTCGAGGTGCGAGGCGTGGTTGGAGGCGGCGATGAAGTTGGTGTGGGCGGGGATGTTGCCCTCGCCCTCGATGGTCGCGTTGAGGAAGCGGTCGTAGAAAAGCTTCTGCACCACGTCCAACCCACGGTTGCCGACCGTGCGGACGATGGAGGGGATGAAAATCTCGTCCTCCTCGCGCCGCTTATCTTCTTCGGCGCGGGCCTCGGCGGCTCGCTTGGCGGCGGCGCTCGCGCGGCGTTTGACGACGGCGTAGAGTTCGCGCACGTCCACCACCTCGTTGAGCGTGTCGGGCGAAAGCAGCGTCCCGCCCGCGTGCTCGATGGCCGAGGCGAGCTCGACGAACATCAGGCTGTCGAAGCCGAGTTCGCCGAGGCGCGAGTCGAGACGGACTTCCGCGCGCGGGCGGCTCGAAACGGTCGAGACGATGTCGAGCAGCCAGGAGGCGTCGTGGTGCGTCTCGCGCGGCTGCGTCTTCTCGCTGATGCCGGCGCGGCGGTTCTCTTCGAGCGTCTGGATGAGGCGGACGACCTCGCGCCGCTTGACCTTGCGCGTCGCCGTGCGCGGCAGCTCTTCCGCGGTGAAGTAGACCGACTTGACGCGCTTGTAGAAGGGGAGCGCCGACGACACGTCGCGGAAGTGATTCTCGACGCGGCGCTCGACCTCCTCGCGCGAGAGCGTGATGTCATGGTCGTAGTCGGGGAAGACGAGCGCCGCGACCTTCTCGCCGATGCCGTCGGCGAGGCCGACGACGCCCAGTTCTTTGACGTAGGGCGACTCCTTGTACAGCTCTTCTATCTCGTCCGGGTAGACGTTCTTGCCGTTCGTGTCAACGATAATCTCTTTCGAGCGACCGACGAGGTAGAGGTTGCCGTCTTCGTCTATGCGACCGAGGTCGCCCGTGTGGAGCCAGCGGTTGACGACGGCGGATTTGGTCGCCTCCTCGTTGCGGAAGTAGCCGGACATGACGTTCGGCCCGCGCGCCAGGACCTCGCCGATGCCGGAGGCGTCCGCGTCCGCAATCTTTATCTCGACGCCGGGCAGGGGCTTGCCGACGCTCGCCGAGATGAGCTGGTTCTGCGGGCGCGTGACGGTCAGGACGGGCGAGGCTTCCGTCAGCCCGTAGCCTTCGAGGATGGTGAAGCCGAGGCCGTGCATGTCGCGCTTGACCTTCTCGTTCAAGGCCGAGCCGCCGCTGATGAGATAGCGGATGCTGCCGCCTAATCCGGTGTGAATCGGGCGGAAGAGGACTTGTCCGAGGTTCAGGGGCGTGCGGTCGCGGAGCCAACTGTTGGCGCGCATCATCAGCTCGGCGGAGCGGCCCACCCACTCGCCGTTCTCGCGCAGGCGGTTCATGATGCGGCGGTGCAGAAGCTCCCAGAGCGCGGGCACGCCGACCATCCCGGTGACGTAGTTCTGCTTGATGGCGCGCGCCAGCTCTTCGCCGTTCAAGTCTTGCAGGTAAGTAATCTGCGTCCCTCGGCTGAAGGGCGTCAGGAAGCCGGTCGAGAACTCGAAGGTGTGATGGAGCGGCAAGACCGAGAGCACGCCGTCGCCCGTATCCATGTCGAAGACGGACGAGAGCATCGAGACCATGTTCGTCAGGTTCTTGTGCGTGAGCATGACGCCCTTCGGCGTCCCCGTCGTCCCCGAAGTGAAGATGAGCGAAGCCACCGTCTGCGCCTGCACGCGCGGAGGCAAGAGGGCGATTCTTTCATCTTCGGTCTGCTCGTCCACCAGCTCGAAGATTTCCTCGTAGCGCCAGACGCTCGCTTCGAGCCCGGCGTCGGCGAGCCGCTCGCGCAAGTCCGGTCGCTCCGCTAAGACCTTCTCGCCGACGACGACCCCGACCGCGCCGCTCGCGCGCGTGAAGTTGAGAAGCTCTTCGGTCGAGCTTTCGGGGTCAACCGGGACGCAGGTCGCACCGGCCTTGAGGACGCCGAAGTAGCTGATGCCCCATTCGGGCGCGTTGTGACTGACGAGCAGCACGCGGTCTGTGGGCTTGACGCCCTGCGCGGCGAAGAAGGCGGCGGCGCGCGTCGCCAGCTCGTGGATGTTGGCGTAGGTGTACTGCTCCTGCTGCCCGTCGCGCTCGATGCGCATGGCGACGCGCGTGGAGAATCGCTTGGAAGAAGTCTCGAAGAGTTCGAGTAAATCGCGGTACGTATAAACGCGCTTCGGCTGCGCGCGCATGTCCTCTTCGAGCGTCGGGAAGACCCACTTCTTGAGGCCGGGGAAGTGGACGTTCATCCAGTAGTCGTACCAGTCGTATTTTTCGGGGTTCCACGTCAGGAGCGCCTGCTCGTCCTCGCGGATGTTCGAGAAGAGCGAGCGCACGTTGTCGGCGCGGAAGACGTAACTGTTCTCGATGGTGAAGGGGCGGAACAACTCGAACGCCTCTTTGGTCTCGCGCGTCACCTCCTCAACTCTATCAATCGTCTCCTTCGCGCGGTCAACGATGTCGGTGAAGCGACCGCCGCCCCAACGCGGTCGCGCGCGGTCGAGCAGAGACGAGACTTTCTTCGCGGCGGCGTTGACCATCGGCGTCGAGGTCTTCTCGAAGCGGCTCTCGGAGACGGTCTTCGCCTCCATGCGGGCCGCGAGTTCGTTGACGACGCGGAAGCCCGACTCCTTCTCCTGAAAATGCTTGCGCTTGTAGAGCCCGACGAGGCCGACGATGCGGCTCATGTTGTTCGGGTTGCTGTCGCCGGTCGCGGCCTGATAGACCATGCGCGGCTCGCCGACCATCGCCTCGGCGGCGACGGCGAGCATCACCGCCGCGACCTGATCAACGGGCGTGATGTCGAGGATGAGCTTGTCGTTCGCCGGTATCTGCGTCTGCCCCTTGAGCGTGAGGAAGATAAGCGGCGCGGTCGTCGTAAAACCCTCGTTCCAGCCGGGGAAGGGGAAGCGCATCGCCGACTCGACGATGGAGGGGCGGACGATGGTGCGAACCACTCCCTCCTCGGCGGCGACGAGTTGCTCGCCGAGGCTCTTGGTGTAGGTGTAGATGTTGGGCCAGCCCCAGAAGGCCGAACGCTCCATGCCGAGTTCGGTCAAACGCTCGCGCGTCCAGACCTTACGTTCGCGGGCGACGGCGAGGCCCATGGCGTCGAGGTCGTCGGGGTCGCGCCCCTCTTCGACGAGCCGCTTGCGCGCCTGCTCGCGGAAGCGTGCGGCTTGAAGTGCGTCGCGGGCCTCCTCGCGGACTCGCTCGGCGAGCCGGGCGCAGTCGCGTATCTCCTGCTCGACGGAGAATTCGACGCCGGGAATCTCTTCGCGGCGGGGGAAGTAGCCGAGGACGGGGTCGCTCTCCCAGACCGGCCCCGAACGGTTGCCCGCGACGAAGCAGGTCGAGACGTGGACGAGCGCGGGCCGCTTCATCCGCTTAGTGAAAGCGATGACGTTCTGCGTGCCGACGACGTTGGTGCGCAGCGCGCTCTCCAACGTCGGGTTGAAGGTGACGTTCCCGGCGCTGTTGATGAGGATGTCTATGTCGGAGGCGACGGCGGCGGCGTCCTCCTCGGTCATGCCGAGGTTGTCTTCGCCGATGTCGCCGCCCACGATCCGCACCTTGTCGCGGACGAAGTCCTCGAAGGCGTCGCCGTAAAGCTCGCGCAACGGGTCGAAGGGCGGCGCGGTGATGACGTTATTCCAGAAGCGCGTCTCGGACTCCTCCTTCGAGCGCGCGCGCACCGTCACGTACACGCGCCCCACGCCGGGGAAGCGCGTCAGGAGCATCGAGAGCGTGACCTTGCCGAGGAACCCGGTGGCCCCGATGATGAAGACGTTCCTGCCGTTATAAATCTCTGTGGGCGATAGCTGCATATTCAAGTTAAAGAAAAGCTCTCGTCGTCCTCTCTCGACTCCTCTCGGTCAACGCTTGACGGAGGCGAACAGCCGCGAAAGCTCGTAGCTGAAACCGGGCAGCACGTCGCCGCCTTCGAGCGTCTCGGCTTCGCCGAGGATGCGGACTTCGACCTCGGAGCTGTAGACCGCAACGGTACGCCTTTTCGGGTTGACTATCCAGACTAATCGCGCCCCTGCGGCGAAGTAGAAAGCAATCTTCTCGTCAATCTCGTTGACCGTATTTGAGGGACTTAAAACTTCCACCGCTAAATCGGGCGCGAACGGAAAGAACTTTTCCAAAGTCTCAGCCGTCGCCAAACGCTCTCTACTGACAAAAGCCATATCCGCGGCGATAATCGAATCAGGGTCTGTTTGAACGAGGAACCCTGTTTCCGCGCCGAAGACTTCGCCCAACTCGCGCTCTTCCACAAAATTTCCTACCTTAACCGTGAGGCGGCCACACATCACGCCGTGCAGCGGCTTAGTCGGAGACATTGTTCGCAGCTCCCCTCTTATCAACTCATACCGGCGGTCGCTCCCGTCCACGTAATTGGGCAACGCAAGCAGCTCGTCAGCGGTCATCAACTTGGCGTCTGTACTGCTCATAACAACTCCTCACTCGCGCTCTGTCTAGCTCATATCGCAGATGGCGATGACCGGCTGGTGGAGCATCGTGATTTCGGCGGAGCGGCCCATGTAGCTGCGGGCCATGGCGATGGCTTCGGTCAGGTTGTCGGCGCGCTCCCAGCCCATGCGTGCGGGGACGTGCGCGTTCTCGGCCCCGGCGGCGATGACGCGGCCCACGTGCTGGCGACCGTTCTCGCCCCAGTACCACATGTAAAACGGGTGCGCGCCATGGTAGGCGTTGCCGCGCCGGTACATCTCGATGTAGCTGGGGTTGGTGGCGAACTCGCGCTCGTACTTGTTCATCAGCTCGAAGGCGTCGCGCGTCTCCGGCAGGAGGCGGTTGAAGAACTCGATGTAGCTGGGGTGCTGCACGTGGTCGAACTCGTCGTAACAGGGGTGATGGACGATGAGAGTGCCGCCCTTCTTCAACAGCGGCTTGCCCCGGTACATGTTGAAGTGGTAGCCGAGCGCCATCGTCTGGACGAGCAGGGGGTTCAAGTTCGTGTAGACGTTGTAGGGCGAAATCTCCGGCACGGGGCAGATGAGGATGTCGCACTGGCCCTCGATGGGGACGACGTACTGCTGCATGCTCTTCTCGATGATGCGGTCGTGGACGGGTTCGGTGCGGCCCGCCTCGCAGGCAATCATCTCGTAGTCGGCTTGCAGCGAGTTGAAGAGCTTGAGGCGCGCGGGGCGCGGCATCTTGCTCATCGTGAAGCGCACGGCCTCGTACTTCATCCGCTCGTAGGCCGAGAAGTTGTCCTCGTTCTTGGTGAGGAAGCTCATCTCGCCCGCGAACATGCGGTTGTTGACGGTCGTCTCGATGTGGAAGACGTTGAGGTGCTCGTCCACGAGTTTGCCGAGGCGGTTAATCTTGCGCGTCAGCTCCGAGTTGCCGGGGTCCATGTAGCTGTCGGAGTCGCGGATGGTCTGCGGGTCGTGGTGCGGGCGGAGCGACTCGTAGTCGCACAGGCCCACGGCGACCGACTTGTGTCCGCCGTTCATCGGGACGAAGTTGTAGTTAAGATAAATTAAGCAGGTCGCTCTCGGCGGCGCGACGGTTGATGCGCAGGGGCTCTTTGTGCCGCGTCTCGCCGAGCGAGACGAGCCCGTCCGGCTCCTCGGCGTCGTGGTTGTAGAGGCGGTCGGGGTAGAAGGCGTCGAAGACGCGCTTGCCGACCATGCGCTTAATCTCGCCTTCGGTCATCCGCCGGTGGAGCGAGATGGCGATGATGAGATGGATGTCGTCCACGCCGTGCCCGTGGAGCATGTCAACGAGGATTTCGAGCGCGGTCTGGCGGATGTCCGGGGCCTTCATCGGCGGCAGGGGCATACTCAGGTCGTCAATCGCAATCGTCACCCTCATGCCCGGCTCCAACTGCGCGAAGAGCGGGTCGCAGTCGTGCGGGTGGTTGAGGGCGTAACGGATTGCCGCCTCGCGGTTCGGCAAGCCCTTAATCGGCTGGTTCGGGTAGATGACGCGCGTCCCCACCGGCAAATCTTCCAGCACGAAATCCACGCCCGAAGAGATGATGCGCGGCGCGCTGTCGCGGTCAATGTAGACCACGGACTCGTGAACTTTTCTTCGTAGTTGTAGGCTCATCTTTATCAGTTCAAAGTTTAAAGTTCAAAGTTCAAAGTCGAAAGACAGGTTCTTAACTTTGAACCTTGAACTTTGAACCTTGAACTATTTCAAATTAAGAATCGGCCAGTCGTGGTGCAGCGCCGTCTGGCGGAGGCGCATGTCGGGGTTGACCGCCGCCGGGTGGCCGACGACGGAGAGCATGGGCAGGTCGCTCATGCTGTCGCTGTAGGCGAAGGACGCGCTGAGGTTGATGCCTTCGCGCTCGGCGAAGGTGCGTATCCACGAAGCCTTCGTCGCCGAGGCGAGGACGGGCGGGACGAGACGGCCCGTCGCCACGCCGTTGACGAATTCGAGCTGGTTCGCCACGTAGTCGTCAATGCCGAGGTAGTCCATCAAAGGCTTGACCGACATGTCGAGCGCGCCGGTGACGACGACTTGCCGGAGGCCGAGGCTCTTGGACTTCTCGATGAGCGAGAACGCGCCGGGGAAGACGGCGGGCTTCAAAACGTCCTCGAAGAGTTCTTCGGCGAAGAAGCGGAGGCGGTCTTCCGACTCGCCCTTGTAACGCTTGAAGAAGATGTCGTTGAAGACCATCCGGCTGTACTGGTCGGTGACGGCGAAGACGGGGATGCTGAGGAGCGTCGAGGCGCTCTTGCGGATGCTGCGCAGGAGCCCCTGCTGGTTGCGCGAATAGAAGCCGAGCGTGTGCACGAGGTTCGTGCTCACGAGCGTCCCTTCCAAGTCGTAAAATGCGGCGGCGGCCACGGCCACTCCTCCAACGAGTCGTTTGCGAAAGTCAGAGATGGTGCTTAAATTCTTCGGACTTCGTTTATATCTGTAGGGAAAAAATATTAACCCATCCGGCCACGTTTGCGTAAGCCGCCAAGTGCCTCCGGGCTCCGGGCGTTCGGCGGCAATCGTCGCCTCGCCCGCCGCCGGGGTGCTATACTTCGCGCCCGTGCGCCCCGCATTTGCCCCGAAAAAAGGATTAAAGCCCATGCCGCGTCCCCCGCGCCGACACTTTCAGACGCTCACGTTTCTCGCCCTCGCCACCCTCGCCGGGCTCGCGCTCTCGTGCTCGTCGGAGGAGGCGCGGCCACCCGAAGCGAACGCCGAGAGGGTCAACCTCTCAGAACTTTTCGCGCAGGCCGAACAGCTCTACGCGCAGCGCGAATCCGTCGAGCGGGTGCGCGAGGCCGTCGCCGTCATGCGCCGCGCGCGCTTCGCGGACACCGGCAACTACGAGGCGGCGTGGAAGCTTTCGAAGTTCAGCTACTACCTCGGCGAGCACGAGAAGGAGGACGAGAAGACGCGGCGGGCCGAGGCCTTCCGCGAGGGCATCGCGGCGGGTGAGGCCGCCGTGCGGCTCGAAGCGAATAAGCCCGAAGGCCATTTCTGGCTCGGCGCGAATCTGGGCGGGCGCGCGCGCCTCGAAGGGCCGCTCTACGCCCTCGCCTCGCTGCCCGACATCCGGAAGGAGATGGAGACGGTGATTCGACTCGACGAGGGCTTTCAGGGAGGGAGCGCGTACCTCGCCCTCGGACAGATTGACCTTGAGCTGCCGGAGATGTTCGGCGGCAGCCGCGAGCGGGCCGTCGAGAATCTGGAGAAGGGCTTACGGTTCGGCGAGGACAACGCGATGCTGCGTCTGCGGCTGGCCGAGGCGTACCTCGACGTGAAGCGCGCCCCGGACGCGCGCAAGCAGTTGGACGCCATCTTCAAGCTCAAGCCGCACCCCGACTACGTGCCCGAATACAAACAGGTCGTGGCCGAGGCGCGCACGCTCCTCGAAAAGCGTTTCTGAAGAAGCGCGTGTGGTGTGTCCGTCCGCTACGGCCTCGGACGTTTCGACCCCGGAACGGCGGGCGGGCTCGCGGCGGTTGACACCCGGCGCGAATCCATTTATAAGTGCAACTCGCCCTTGACCCCAAATTTCTCTTATAGCTGCTCACCTCACAGCTCTTTGTTTTAAACGCGAACCAGCGCCGAGCCCCTCGCCGGGGGAAGTGTGTGTTCGCTTCGCAGGCGGTTTTCATTCTTAAGTGGCATCTTTCAGCCGATGCGCGAAAAACGACCACGGGGTTTTGGCCGGTCTCCCCGACAGGCCGGCGTCCATGCCCACCACCATCCACTCAGAGACTTTTTGGAGGAATTGAATGAAACGTAAGTTACTCGCCGCAGCAGCGATCTTCACCCTCGGACTGGCGCTCGTCCTCTCGATGATGCCGACCGTCCAGACGCTCGCCTCGAAGGGCGACAAGCAGGACCCCGGCCATCGCCCGGCGGAGCAGGAAGACGGCACGGTCGTCGCTCCCGACGGGGTGGTCTTCGCTTCGAAGAAGGACTTCGCCGAGAACGGTCGCCGCTGCGCCGTCAAGCACCTCGATGAGTTCGAGGTCGCAAAGATTGATAAAGAAGCGGCGAAGGCCAACGGCAAGGCTCCCGGCGGCGGCGGCGGCACGGGCGGTGACGGCGGCGACGTGAGCGCGCTGGCCGCGCCCGGCTCCATCAGCATCAACGTCTACTTCCACGTCGTCCAGCAGAACGGTGTCGCCGGCAGTTCCGGCACGGGCTTCGTCCCGACCTCGTCGCTCCAAAGTCAGATCAATGTCATGAACAACGCCTACGCCGGTCTCGGCCCGAATCAGAGTGGCGTCCTCACGCCCGGCATCGGCGCGAACACCCCGTTCCGCTTCGTCCTCGCCGGGGTCAACTACACGGTCAGTTCGTCTTGGTACTCCGCCGGGCCGGGCACGGCGGCGGAGACGGCGATGAAGAACGCGCTTCATCAGGGAACCGCCGACGACCTCAACTTCTACACCAACAGCGGCGGCGGCTACCTCGGCTGGGCGACCTTCCCGAACGAGTACACGGCGCGGCCTTTGATGGACGGCGTGGTCTGCTACTGGGCCTCTCTGCCGGGCAGCAACTACACGCCCTACAACCTCGGCGACACCGCGACGCACGAGGTCGGCCACTGGCTCGGCCTCTACCACACGTTTCAGGGCGGCTGCACCGCCACCAACGACGGCGTGAGCGACACTCCCGCCGAGCGTTCCAACGCCTTCGGCTGCCCGGCGGGCCGCAACACCTGCAAGGGCGGTCAGTACCCCGGCAACGACCCCATCGAGAACTTCATGGACTACACCGACGACTTCTGCATGTACAAGTTCACGGCGGGCCAGTCCACGCGCTCCGACAGCATGTGGGCGACTTACCGGCAGGGCAAGTAAGGCGAGCCGTCTCGCCCCTTGCCCGTCGAACACGAAGGGAGCGCCCCACGCCGGGCGCTCCCTATTTTTTAAAGAAGGATGAATCCGATGCGCCACGCCGCTTACGTCTGCGCGCTCTTCGTCACGCTCTCTCTGTTTTCCGCCGCGACCTGCCGTAAGAGCGGCGGCGTCGAGACCGGCGACGCGGGCGCGCAGTCGAAGAAGACGGAAGCGCCGGATGTTTCCGTCGAGAAGTCTTCAGACCCCTTCGCGCGGATTCCGAGGATGACGGTAGAGGAGTTGAAGAAGGCTCTGGACGAAGGCCGCGCCGTCGTGGCCGACGTGCGCCCGTCCGAGGCTTACGAAGCGGAGCACATCGCGGGCGCGTTCTCCGTCCCCGAAGACGACTGGGCGGCGCACGCCGTCGAGTTGCCGAAAGGTAAGCTCGTCGTCGCCTACTGCTCTTGACCCGCCGAACACGCGAGCGCCCGTGTGGCGTCCTTCCTCAAGCACAAAGGAATCAAAGAGACCGCCGCCTTACTCGGCGGCTTCGACGCGTGGAAGGCCGTCGGCCTGCGCGTCGAAAAGGGAAGCGGCGCGCGGAAGCAGTAAGCAAACTTTTGAAAAAGCCCCCGGAGGGGGCGAAAGAATTTAGACGAGGGGCGCAAGCCGTGGGGAATGACGTGGCGACATAATTTGTGAGCCCCTGAAAGGGGCGAAAGACATTCAACGTCTGATGTCTTTCGCCCCCTTCAGGGGCTTCGACGTTTTACCGATTCTTGTTCCCACGGCTGACGCCCGTCGGCTAAATTCTTTCGCCCCTTGCAGGGGCTACCAAACAGCTTTTTGTCTGTCTCTGTGTCAGCTCTCCGGCGGCATCCAGTTAATCCTCTCCGCCGTCAGCTTATCTCCCGCATAGCAGGCCCAGACGGTCGCGCGCATCCCCGGCCTCAGTCTCCCGTTGCGCGTCTCTATCTTCCGCCAGTCGAGACTTCCGAACCGCTCGCCCCTCAGGCGGAAGAGGCTCGAAGGGTCGCCGCGCCGCCCGTAGCTCAAGGTGAACTGCTCGGTCGTCTCCTCGTCCGTCCGCACGCGGATAAGGACGCGACCGCGCCCACGGCTGTAAGCCAGCACGCGGCCCGTGAACGAGGTCGTGTTGTCGCGCGGGCATCTCAAATCGTCCGGCGTCGCGAGCCGCCCTTCGCGTTGCGGCGCGTCGGCGCGGTTGAAGTTCGGGGCGGCGGAAGAGCTTCCGGCGAGGAGGAGCGCACAGGCGAACAGCGCGGCGCGTTGGCCGCAGAGTCTGAGAGTCATTTCAAACACGTCTTCCCTTCGTCTTGATTCGTCAGCCCGAATCTTAACGCCGACGGCTGCGCGTCACAAATTGTTGCGGGAGTCTCACATTTACGGCACACGCAGTCGAACCCCTACAAAATCTTCGCGGCAGGAGCTATGATGGCGGCAGGTGAAAATCGCGACATGGAATGTGAACTCGGTGCTGGCGCGGCTGCCGCTCGTCTCGCGCTGGCTCGAAGAGGCGCGGCCCGACGTCCTGTGTTTGCAGGAGGTGAAGTGCACGGACGAACGCTTCCCGGCGGCTGAGTTCGCCGCGCTCGGCTACCGCTCCGAGGTCTTCGGCCAGCCGACCTATAACGGCGTCGCTATCTTGTCGCGCGCGCCCGCCGAGGACGTGCGGCGCGGACTCCCCGACGACGAAGAGGGGGCGCACGCGCGCCTTCTGGCCGCGACGGTCGAGGGCGTCCGCATCGTCAACGTCTACGTCCCGAACGGGCAGGCGGTCGGGACTGACAAGTACAAGTTCAAGCTCGAATGGATGCGGCGGCTGCGCGCCTTCCTCGACGACGAATACTGGACGGACGACGAGGCGCTGCTGTGCGGCGACTTCAACGTCGCGCCCGAAGAGAGGGACGTGCACGACCCGGCCCTTTGGCGCGGGCGGATTCTCTTCAGCCGCCCCGAACGCGAGGCGCTTGAGACAATCAAAGAGTGGGGCTTCACCGACGCCTTCCGGCAGCACGTCACGGAGGGCGGGCACTTTTCGTGGTGGGACTACCGCGCGGGCTCGTTCCAGCGCAACACGGGTTTGAGGATTGACCACGTGTGGGTCTCGGAGCCGCTGGCGGCGCGCTGCCGCCGGAGCTGGATAGACAAGGAGCCGCGCGGCTGGGAGCGGCCTTCGGATCACACGCCGGTGGTGGCCGATTTTTCGTGAAGAGGGGATCAAGGTTTTTTTTGGGAACACGGAGGGAAGTTGTCATGCAGTACGAAAGCAAGAATGGCGCTTGGTTGGGTTGGGCGGCGATGCTTTTGCCGTCCGTCGTGGTGGTGATGTACACGTTGCTCCACCGTTTGCGACTGCCCGCGCCGACGGCGGGCGGCCTCTCGTTCCTCGCGGTCGCGCTCGTCGCCTACTGGTTCTTCCCCAAAATCCGCCTTAAGCTTTCGAGAATCCTCGCGGCCATCGTCGTTGCGGTCAGCGTCGCCGTGCTGTTGGCGCTGATGCTGTGAACGTCCCCCTTGTGACGTTGGAGAAAGTGAGATGAAGGAGAAAGAGAAGAAGGCTCTGATGTTGGCGGCGGTCGGCGCGGGCGCGCTCTTCGCGGCGCGCGCGTTTTTCAAACGCAGTCAGTCGTATGAACTGCGCGGCAAGACCGTCCTCATCACGGGCGGCTCGCGCGGGCTCGGCCTCGTGATGGCGCGAGAGTTCGCGCGCGAGGGCGCGAGCGTCGCCATCTGCGCGCGCGACCGCGAGGAGCTTGAAAGAGCGCAGGCCGAACTCTCGGCGCAGGGCGCGCACGTCCTCGCCGTCCCGTGCGACGTGACGGACAGGTCGCAGGTCAAAGAGCTGGTCGAGGTCGTGACGGGCCACTTCGGGCGGATTGACGTTCTGGTCAACAACGCCGGGGTGATTCAGGTCGGCCCAGTCGAGGTGATGACCTTAGAAGACTACGAGCAGGCGATGGCCGTCCACTTCTGGGGGCCGCTTTACTTGATGCTCGCCGTCGTGCCGCAAATGCGCGAGCGAGGCGAGGGGCGCATCGTCAACATCTCCTCCGTCGGCGGCAAAATCTCCGTCCCGCACCTCGTTCCATACAGCGCGAGCAAGTTCGCGCTCGCGGGGCTCTCCGAAGGGATGAGGGCGGAGCTGGCGAAGGACGGCATCGTCGTCACCACCGTCTGTCCGGGCTTGATGCGGACGGGCAGCCCGCGCAACGCGACCTTCAAAGGGCAGCACCGCGCCGAATACGCCTGGTTCGCCATCAGCGACGCGCTGCCCGTGACTTCGATTCAGGCCGAGCGCGCCGCGCGACAGATAGTCGCCGCCTGCAAGCGCGGAGAGGCCGAACTCATCATCACGACGCAGGCCGTCGCCGCCATCAAATTCCACCAGCTCTTTCCGGAAGCCTCCGCCGATGTGCTCGCGCTCGTCAACCGGCTCCTGCCCGCGCCCGGCGGCATCGGTCGCAAGCGCGCCAAGGGCCGCGACAGCGAGTCGGCGCTCGCGCCCTCGATTCTGACGACGCTCAGCGACCGCGCGGCGGTGCGCAACAACGAGATGGTCGAGCGCGCGGCGGGGTCAAAGTCTTAAATGATTAACCAGCGGACGAGGGAGAGGCTCTACAAGTTCCTGCGCGAGCGGAACGAGGAGCCGGAGCGTTGCGCCGAGATTGACGGGCGCATCCGCGAGGTCTTCGGCGAGACGCTCGCGATTATGGTGATGGACATGTCGGGGTTCTCGCGCCAGACCGTCCGCCACGGCATCATCCACTTCCTCGCCAAAATCCAACGCATGCACTCCATCGCCGTCCCCTTAGTCGAAGCCCGCGAGGGCGCAATCGTCAAACTCGAAGCCGACAACATCTACGCCGTCTTCGGCAACGTGGCGAACGCGGTCGAGGCCGCCGTCGGAATCCAGAAGGGCTTGGACGCCGCGAACACGCTCCTGCCGGACGAGCTGGACATGCACGGCGAGTACGGCATCGGCTTCGGCGAGATTCTCGTCATCGAGAACGAAGACATCTTCGGCTCCGAAGTGAACCTCGCGTCGAAGCTCGGCGAAGACCTCGCCGAACGCGGCGAGATACTCCTCACCGAATCGGCCTATGAGCAAGTCGCCCTCGGCACGAGGGAGTTCGAGCGAATTGCGATGACCATCTCCGGCCTCGACCTCGTGGCCTACAAAGTCAAAAGCGAGTAATCCCCGACGAGGGCAGAGCACCCACGCGTGAGGAAACCCGGCAAGACCTCCATCATCAACCCGCAACTGTTGAGGCGCATCCCGCTCCCGCGTCCCGAACAAGGCGGCGACAAGGAAGAGCGCGGGCGCGTGCTCGTCGTCGGCGGCGGGCCGGAGACGCCGGGCGCGGTTGTCCTCGCCGCGACGGCAGCCATGAGGGCGGGCGCGGGCAAAGTTCAGATTGCCACAGGCCGCACCAACGCGCCGGCGGTGGCCGCGAGCGTCCCCGAAGCACGCGTCTTCGCTCTCCCCGAATCGCGTGCGGGCTCTCTGACGAAGGCGGCGGTGACGAAACTCGAAAGCCACCTCGCGGAAGCGCAGTCGGTCTGCATCGGGCCGGGGCTCATCGAAGATGAGGCCGTAGTGCGCTTCACCGAAGCGGCACTCAATCATTGCCGCGACGTGGCCGTTGTGATGGACGCGGGCGCGCTCTGCTGCCTCGCGCGCGGGCGCGAACTCCTCCACGCCTTCGGCGGGCGGGCCGTCATCACGCCGAATGCCGACGAGATGGCCGACATCTTCGGCGAGGACAAAGAATCCCTGACGCGCGACCCCGCCGCCACGGCACTCAGGGCCGCGAGCGAACTGCGCGCCGTCGTCGTGCTCAAAGGCCGTCGGACGATAATCGCCTCGCCCGAAGGGAAGCTCTACGAGAACCGCGCGGGCAACGTCGGCCTCGCCACTTCCGGCTCCGGCGACGTGCTCGCGGGCCTCATCGCGGGACTCCTGGCGCGCGGCACGGAAGCCCTGACGGCGGCGGTCTGGGGCGTCCATCTCCATGCGCTCGCGGGCGAACGACTTGCCGCGCGCGTCGGCCCGCTCGGCTACCTCGCGCGCGAACTCCCGGCGGAAATCCCCGCGCTGATGTCCGAACTCGGCGGTGGCGAGTGACTAAGGCCCGCGCATTAGGTTGAATGAAATGCGGGCCGCGACCCCGCCTCACAATTTTTCTCGACGAACTCACGAGGGTGGTATAAAACTTCGACGCCGCGGACACAGAACGGGCCGGGGACGTTGAAGAGTAAGAAGTATTCCATCGGGTAAACTTTTGCTGAGGAGGTCGCGTGATGGAGAGAGACGAGAGGGAAGACAACACCATCTACAAAGTGGTGATGAACCAAGAGGATCAGTATTCGATCTGGCCAGCCGACCGCGAGAACGCTCTCGGCTGGAACGACGCCGGGAAGACCGGCACGAAGCAGGAATGCCTCGCATACATCGAAGAGGTCTGGACTGACATGCGCCCGCAGAGTCTCCGTAAAAAGATGGAGGAGACGGGCAACAAGTAGGAAGCCGACACGGGAAATGATGAATGCGGAATGCGGAATGATGAATGAAAGACAAGCTGACTTCTATTCATCATTCATCATTCCGCATTCATCATTTATTTAAGGTATGAGCGACGCGCGGCTGGAAGAATTTCTGCTATCACTGAAGTCGAGCCTTGAGGGCGGGACTTTCGTGAGGCTCACGCTCTCGAAGCACAGGGGCGCGGAAGCCGGGCTGAAGAACGTCTACGTGCGGCCCGTCGCCGTCAAAGGCGAGGCGCGGCTTTCGTTCCTCCGCCGGTACAAGACGAAGGACTCGGTCTCGAACCTCACGCTCGCGGAAGGGCTCGAAGCCGTGCGCGGTCTGCTCGGCGGGGAGTTCATGAGCGGCCATCTCTTCACGACCGAGCGGGACGCGCGCGTCGAGGTCAGCCGGAAAGGCGTAGCGAAACTCTCGACGCATCCGCCGACCTTCACGGAGCGCCCCGCCGTCGAGCACGACCGGAAGAAGCGACGCTTCGTCGAGCCGGAAGGCAACGTCTACCTGCGCGCGCTCGGCGTGACGAACGAGCGCGGCGAGGTCAAGCCGGGGATGGCCGACAAGTTCCGGCAGATAAATAAATTCGTCGAGACTTTAAGCGGCCTCTTCGACGCGTCGCCGCTCAAGGGACGCGCCGAAATCTCGGTCGTTGACATGGGCTCCGGCAAAGGCTACCTGACCTTCGCCGTCTACGATTACCTCAACCGCCAGCCGGGCTTGAAGGCCCGCGTCACGGGCGTCGAGGCGAGGGAAGAGCTGGTCGGGCTCTGCAACCGCATCGCGCGCGAGGCCGGGTTCGACGGGCTTAAGTTTCAGACCGGCTTCATCCAAGAGTTCGAGCTGCCGGAGACCGACATCCTCATCGCCCTCCACGCCTGCGACACCGCGACCGACGACGCGCTCTTCAAAGGCGTCGCCGCGAAGGCGTCGGTCGTCATCACCGCGCCGTGCTGCCACAAAGAAGTGAGGCCGCAGATCGAGCCGCCCGAACCCCTGCGCGGCGTGCTCCGCCACGGCATCCTGCTCGAACGCGAGGCCGAGACGGTGACCGACTCGCTGCGCGCGCTCCTGCTCGAACACGCGGGCTACAAAGTGAAGGTCTTCGAGTTCATCTCGACCGAGCACACGCGCAAGAACACGATGATTGCCGGGGTCAAAAGGGAAGACGGGCGCGGCGGCGAGTCGGCGTGGCGGCAGTACCAGACCCTCAAAGAGTTCTACGGCGTCCGCGAGCAGCGACTCGAACGACTCCTCCGCGCTACCCTGCCGCCGCCCGAATAGCGTTTACTTCATCAACATCCCGACGCGGAAAGCCCCTGTAAGGGGCGGAAGAATTTAGCCCACGGCGTCAGCCGTGGGTACTCGCCCAGCCGGGCGAGTATTCGAGCCCCTGCTTCGTGTTGCCGAGCGCCGGGATGTTGCTGTAGGCGCGGTGAATCCACATCAGGAAGGCGACCACGGTGGCGATGTACGTGACGAACTTGAGGATCGCGACCGCCCTCACGCGGAGGTCGTTCATCGTCGCCCGCTCCTCAGAGATTTCGACCCCGGCGAGGGCTTCATTGATGAGGTTGACCTGAAAGTAGTCGGAGACGACGGTGACGAGCGAGAGGACGACGTTGGCCGCGAGCAGGAGCACCGTCACCTGCGCGAGCAGGTGGCCGGAGCGGTACGGCGTCGTCGAGGTCAGCCCGCCGGTCGGCGTCGGCGGCGTCAACGGGTTCATCGGCGGCTTAATCTCCGGTCATGGTTTCCGGCTGTCGCGTGCTCAGCTCGCGCCACGTGACGGGGTTCGCGCCGTCGTCCAGACGCACCATCGAGATGCAGCCGGGGACGGGGCAGACGAGGTAGCAGAGGTTGCAGCCGACGCACTCGGCCTCGTCCACGACGGGGTAACGCTTGCCGTTCAACTGGACGAGCGGGATGCACTGGTGCGCGCCGTCCTCGCAGGCGATGTGGCAGAGGTTGCACTGGATGCACTTGGCGTGGTCAATGCGCGCGACCGTCTTGTAGTTGAGGTCGAGGTTGCCCCAGTCGGTGACGCGCGGGACGCTCAGGCCGATGATGTCGCGCACCGAAGCGAAGCCCTTGTCGTCGAGGTAGTTCGAGAGCCCGTCAATCATGTCCTCGACGATGCGGTAGCCGTAGTGCATGACGGCGGTGCAGACCTGCACGGTGGTCGAGCCGAGGAGGAGAAACTCCGCCGCGTCCCTCCAGTTCGAGATGCCGCCGATGCCGCTGATAGGGACATTGACTTCCGGGTCGCGCGCCAGCTCCGAGACCATGTTGAGCGCGATGGGCTTGACCGCCGGGCCGCAGTAGCCGCCGTGCGCCGCCATCCCGTTGACGTTCGGGTGAGGGATGAGCGTGTCGAGGTTGACGCCGACGACCGAGTTGATGGTGTTGATGAGCGAGACGGCGTCCGCGCCCCCTTTGACCGCCGCGCGGCCCGGCGGGACGATGTGCGTGACGTTCGGCGTGAGCTTGACGATGACGGGCAAGGAAGTCGCCTCCTTGACCCACTCCGTCACCATGCAAGTGTATTCGGGGACTTGGCCCATCGCCGCGCCCATCCCGCGCTCGCTCATGCCGTGCGGGCAGCCGAAGTTCAGCTCCACGCCGTCCGCGCCCGTGTCCTCGACCTGCTTCGCAATCTCGTGCCAAGCCTCGCGCTTCGACTCGACCATCAGAGAGATGATGAGCGCGTGCTTCGGGTACTTCCGCTTGACCTCGCGTATCTCGCGCAAGTTGACTTCGAGCGGTCGGTCGGTAATCAACTCGATGTTGTTGAGGCCGATCATGCGCTGCGAGCCGCCGTCTATCGAGCCGAGGCGCGAGCAGACGTTGCGGATGGGCTCGCCCAGTGTCTTCCAGACGGCCCCGCCCCACCCGGCGTCGAAGGCGCGCTCGACCATCGAGCCCATGTTCGTCGGCGGGGCCGAAGCGAGCCAGAAGGGGTTCGGCGATTCGATGCCCGCGAAATTTACACTCAGGTCTGCCATCTCAAATGCTCCTCGTCTGCGTGGATGATTGCTGCCCCTTTAGTGCTTCTTAACGTCCTGCGTCTCTTCGTTCAAAGGGATGCGCGCCCCGGCGAACTCTACTTGCTCGCCGGTCACTGCGAGGTGGATGCCCTGCGCGGCGAGCTTGCCGGTCTGCGAGGCGTCAACGGCTTCGCGCCCGCCGTTAACGCAGTCGCCTCCCGCGAAGAACTTCGGGTTCGTCGTCCTCATCGTCAGCGGGTCAACCTTGACGCGGCCCCCCGCGTCCAGCTCAAGACCTTCGATGCCTGATAGAAACTCTCTTCGCTTCTCCTGCCCGACGGCCTTAATCACCATGTCAACGGGGAGGTCGAACTCCGAGCCGGGAACGGGACGAGCCGAGACACGACCGCCTTCGTCAACCAGTTCGGTGCGGACGCAGCGCAAAGCGCCGACGCTCTGGCCGTCCGCGCCCGCGACGATTTCGACCGGCGCGGTCTGCCACCAGAACTCCACCGCGTCCTGCTTCGCCAACTCGTACTCGTACTCGTAGGCGGGCATCTCTTTCGACGTGCGGCGGTAGACCATCAGCACGCGCTCCGCGCCGAGCCTGCGCGCCTGCGTCACGGCGTCAACCGCCGTGTTGCCCGCGCCGACGACCGCCACCACGCGCCCCAAAGGAACCGACTCCCACTCGCGCGTCTTGATGCGCTCGATGAAGTGGAGCGCGTCGTAGACGCCCGCCAACTCCTCGCCCGGAATGTTCAAACTCCCCGTCACGCCGAGGCCCACGCCGAGGAAGACGGCGTCGTGCGCCGCCTCCAACTCCTCGATGGAGATGTCGCGCCCGACCTCCGTGTTGAGCCGGATGCGGACGCCGAGACGTTCGACGAGCGCGGCCTCTTCGGTCGAGACGCGCTGCGTCATCTTGTATTCCGCCATCCCGTAGGTGTCGAGCCCGCCCGCGAGCGGCTTGCTCTCGTAAATCGTCACCTCGTAGCCGAGTCGCGCGAGGTACGTCGCGCACGACAATCCGGCGGGGCCGGAGCCGACGATGCCGACCGACTTCCCGTTCGGCTCGCCCGCCTGCAAGACGGAGCGCCCCGAACGCACGAGCGCGTCCGTCGCGAAGCGTTGCAGACGCCCGATCTCGATGGGCTTCTCCATCAAGGTCTTCTCGACGCACGCACCCTCGCACAAGACCTCGACGGGGCAGACGCGCGCGCACGTCGCGCCGATGGGATTGGCGTCGAAGATGACCCGCGCCGAGCCGTGGAGGTTCCCCGACGCGATCTTCTTGATGAAGGCGGGCACGTCAATGTGCGTCGGGCAGGCGTGCGTGCACGGCGCGTCGAAGCAGTAGAGGCAGCGGTTCGCCTCGAACAAAGCCTCGGCCTCGCCGAGCGGCGGCGCGATTTCGCGGAAGTTGCGCTCGATCTCTTCGGGACTGATTAAGGGGATGTTGGTTGCTGACATCGTAAGTCTCAAAAAAATTGTAGGGGCAGGGCCTGTCCCTGCCCATGTGCTTCCGAAGAGGCCGGGCAGGGACAAGCCCTGCCCCTACAAATTAATCCGCCACCAACTCGTCGTAGGTGTCGGGCCGTCGGTCGCGGTAGAACTGCCACGTGTTGCGGACTTCGCGGATTTTGTCGAGGTCGAGGTCGGCGACGACGAGGGCGTCTTGGTCGCGCGGCGCTTCGGCGATGATCTGGCCGCGCGGGTCGCAGAAGTAGCTCTGGCCGTAGAACTCGCCGATGTCCCAGGGCTGCTCGTGGCCGACGCGGTTGATGGCCCCGATGTAGTAGCCGTTGGCGACGGCGTGCGCGGGCTGCTCTAACTTCCAGAGGTACTCGGAGAGACCCGCCACGGTGGCCGAGGGGTTGAAGACAATTTCGGCTCCGTTCAAGCCGAGAGCGCGCGCGCCTTCGGGGAAGTGGCGGTCGTAGCAGATGTAGACGCCGACGCGGGCGTGCGCCGTCTCGAAGGTCGGGTAGCCGAGGTTGCCGGGCTTGAAGTAGAACTTCTCCCAGAAGCCGGGCGCGACGTGCGGGATGTGGTTCTTGCGGTACTTGCCCAGATACTTGCCGTCGGCGTCTATGACCGCCGCCGTGTTGTAGTAGACGCCCGTAATCTCTTCCTCGTAGATGGGGACGACGATGACCATGCCGTGCTCCTTCGCCACGTCCTGCATCAGTTTGACGGTCGGGCCGTCGGGGATGCGCTCGACCGCCTCGTACCAGCGCGTCTGCTGCTCGGCGCAGAAGTAGGGCGTGGTGAAGACCTCTTGGAAGCAGAGAATCTGGACGCCCTGACGCGCGGCGTCCTCGATCATCGTCATGTGCTTCTCGATGTTGGCGCGCTTAATCTCTTCGATGGGCGCGTCGGTCGGCCCGGCGTGGGTCGCCTGTATGAGTCCGCATTTGACTGTGCGTGGCATGAAGTTTCTCCCGTTAAGTCGCTTTCGAAATTTACCGCCTTGGCCTTTGGGCCGGTTCGGCTCACTGCCCGACCTTCTCCCATGTGGAAGTGACCTCGGCCATCTTCGCGTCGTCGAGGACGTACATCTCGAAGTAGCCACAGCGCGTGCAGATGTAGCACTCGGCGGGGCTCGCCGCGGTCGCCCAAGAGGTGCGGACGTGGACGCCCCTGCTGCCGCCCAGCCCGATGCCGTCCGTCTTCCTGTAAACGGTCGGCGTCCTGCACTTCGGACAGAGCCCGCTCCTCATCCGCTCACCCGCCTTTCAAATTTCTCACGCCCGCGCATCAGCAAGTAGTAGAGGACGAAGCCGATGCCGAAGGTGACGAACCAGGCGTTGGTGTAGAGGGTATCAAAAAAATCGGGACGGGCCACCTGCCCGCCGGGCGTCGCCGCGGCGCGCAGGAAGCCGGGGACGACCGGCGCGATGGCCACGACGAGCGCAACGATGGCCCGCCAGTTGAAACCGTTGGAGTAGGCGTAAGGCCCCTCGGTCTTGAAGAGCCCTGCGAGGTCGAGCCGCTGCCGGCGGATGACCCAGTAGTCGCAGATGAGAATCCCGGCGATGGCCCCCATCAAACCCGAATAGCCGATGAGCCACGTGAAGATGTAATCGCCCATCGAGGCCAGAAGCTTCCAAGGCATCATCAGGACGCCGATGACCGCCGTGATGAGCCCGCCCGTGACGTAGGAGATGAGCTTCGGATTGAGGTTCGAGAAGTCGTTCGACGGCGAGACGACGTTCGCGGCCATGTTCGTCGTCAACTGCGCGGCGAAGATGACGACCGTGGCGAAGAGGACGACGGCCACGCTGTCGAAGCGTTTCATCAGCTCGACCGGGTCGGGTATCGCCACGCCGTAGATGATGAGCGTCGCGCTCGTGACGGTGACGCCGATGAAGGCGAAGGCCGTCATCGTCAGCGGCAGTCCGAGCGCCTGCCCCTTCATCTGCGAGCGTTGCGAACGCGCGTAGCGCGTGAAGTCCGGGATGTTGAGGCTGAGCGTCGCCCAGTAGCCGACCGAGGCGGTCAGCGCGCCCGGAAAGATCGTCCAGAAGTTGTTCTGCTGCTTTTGCAACGCGGCGGACTCGGTCAGGATTCGCCCCAATCCGCCCGCGCGCCACGCCGCCCACGCGAGCAGCGCCGCGCCGCCGCCGAGCAGCAGAGGCGCCGACCACGTTTCGAGGTGCTTGATGCCCTCGACGCCCTTCAAGATGATGAAGACCTGAATCGCCCAGAAGAGGAAGAAGCCCGCCCACGTGTGAAGCGCGATGCCGAGCACATCCGCGCCGCCGAAGAGGTTGTTCCAGCCGCCCCACATGACGCCGAAGAGGGCGTCGAGCGCCGTGCCGCCGATCCACGTCTGGATGCCGAACCACCCGCACGCGACGATGGCGCGGAGGATGGCCGGGATGTTCGCCCCGCGCGTCCCGAAGGAGGCGCGGCACAGGACGGGGAAGGAGACGCCGTACTTCGTGCCCGCGTGCGCGTTGAGGATCATCGGGATGAGGACGACGGTGTTGCCTAAGAGGATGGTGACCATCGCCTGCCACCAGTTCATCCCCGCCTCGATGAAGCCCCCGGCGAGCGTGTAGGTCGTAATGACCACGCTCATCCCGATCCACAGCGCGGCGATGTTCCATGTCGTCCAAGTCCGCTCGCGGATGGTCGTCGGCGCGAGGTCGCGGTTCCAGAGCGGGCTCGCCGAAACGTCCTCCTTCAACTCCACGAAGTCGCGCTGCTCGACGGCAACGTCAGGGTTTGCGGTGTTTGCGGTCGCCATAAAATTTCGAGAGAGTTCGTAACTTCCGCCGTATGCGCCGGGAAGGAGTCTGTGCCCGACTCCGAGAACCCAGGCGCTCTTACTTGAGTTCGAAGCGGACGACGACGCGGGCGCTGACTTTGATCTGGCCGATGGCGAGCGTCCCCGAAGTGGATTCGCCGTCTTCGGACGAGAGGCCGATGGCATTGCTCGAATAGTTCGCCGGCAACGACGAGCCGCCGGAGGGGACGGCCTCCTCGATGGAGTAGGCTTTGCCGATGTTCTGACCAATCTCGGCGGTCAGGGCGACGGCCTTCTCGCGCGCCGCGCGGATGGCCTGCGCGCGCGCCTCGTCCCTGTGCTTGCGCATCTCGGAGGTGCGGAAGTCTATGTCGTTGATGCGCGTGACGCCGATTTCGAGTATCTCGGCGAGCATCGTCTCGGCCTTCGACACGTCGCGGAGCGTGAAGACGAGGTCTTTGCGCACCAGATAGCCGATGAGCTGCCGCGCCTCGTTGTTGCCCCGGTAGCGCGGCTCGACGGAGATGTAGTCGGTCTGCGTGTCCTTCGCCGCGACGCCGTACCGCTGCGTCAGCTCGGCGATACGCTTCAGTCGCTCGTCCGTCTGCGCCTTCGCCGTCTTCAAGTCCTTGTGGAACGTCTGCATCGAGAGGTCGTAGAAGACCTCGTCGGGCACGACGCGAATCTCGGCCTCGCCCGACACCGTGATGAGCGGCAACTTCTCCTGCGCCGCCGCCGTGAGCGAGACGGCGAGCACGAAACACACGGAGACGAAAAACATCAACGAAGATTTCCTCATTCTCACACGTATCCTTTCGCCGAACGTTTTTGACCCGCCTTGAATCGCCGCGCCGTCAGACGTTGACGCACGTCCCGCGCTTGAGGAACTGGCCGTCGCCGGGCTTGCCCTTGTACTCGCCGCCCTCGATGACGACGCGCCCGCGCGAGAGCACCGTCTCGACCACGCCGCGAATCGTCTTGCCCTCGTAGGCGCTGTAGTCCACGTTCATGTGGTGCGTCTGGGCCGAGATGGTCTGCGTCGCTTCGGGGTCGAAGATGACGATGTCGGCGTCGGAGCCGACGGCAATCGTGCCCTTGCGCGGGAAGAGGCCGAACATCTTGGCGGCGGCGGTCGAGGTCAGCTCGACGAAGCGGTTGAGCGAGATGCGGTTCTCGACGACGCCGCCGTTGTAGATGAGCGGGACGCGGTGCTCGACGCCCGGCGCGCCGTTCGGGATTTTCGTGAAGTCGTCGCGGCCCAACTCCTTCTGCTCCTTCATACAGAAAGGGCAGTGGTCGGTCGAGATGACTTGCAGGTCGTCGGTCTTCAAGCCCTTCCACAACTCCTGTTGATTCCAACGCTCGCGCAAAGGCGGCGTCATCACGTACTTCGCACCCTCGAAGCCCTCGCCGTAATCGTCTATATCAAGGAAGAGGTACTGCGGGCACGTCTCGGCGAAGGCCGGAAGTCCACGGTCGCGCGCCTCTCTCACCTGTTCGAGCGCGTCGGCGCAACTGAGGTGGACGATGTAGACGGGCGACTCGGCCATCTCGGCGATGGCGATGGCGCGGTGGACGCCCTCGGCCTCGGCGCGCGTCGGTCTCGTCAGCGCGTGATACTTCGGCGCGGTTCGACCGGCGGCGAGCGCGCGCTTGATAATCTCGTTGATGACGATGCCGTTCTCGGCGTGCATACAGATGAGGCCGCCGCGCTCGCCCGCCGCCGACATCGCGCGGAAGATGGTCGCGTCGTCCACGAGGAAGACGCCGGGGTAGGCCATGAACATCTTAAAACTCGTCACGCCCTCGTCCATCACCTTGTGCAACTCCGGCACGCGCTCGTCTTCGAGGTCGGTGGTGATGAGATGGAAGCCGTAGTCAATCGCCGTCTTCCCCTCGGCCTTCGCGTGCCACGCGTCGAGCCCCTCGGTCAAGGTCTGCCCCTTGTACTGCACCGCGAAATCAATAATCGTCGTCGTCCCGCCGTGCGCCGCCGCGATCGTCCCGGTGCGGAAGTCGTCCGACGCCTCCGTCCCCCCGAACGGCAACTCCATGTGCGTGTGCGGGTCAATCCCGCCGGGGATGACGAGCTTCCCCGCCGCGTCAATCACCCTATCGGCCTCCATCTCCAACTTCGCGCCGATGACCGAGACGACCTCGCCCTCAATCAAAATGTCTGCCTTGTAGTCGTCAACCGCCGTGACGACGCGACCATTACGAATTAGAGTTTTCATGTTCTGGCTCTGCTTCCTCAGCCTTTTCTTGTTCGTTCTCCGAATCATTAATGGCACTTGAAGGAGCTACAGGTCGTGCGCTGGCAACTTTTGCCGATTTAGTTCTCAGAAGTCTGCTTGCTGCTTTGGCGTGCTTCTTTCGAGCTTCATCAGCCTTCTCGCCTTCCACTACTTCTCTTTTCAAAACTTCCTGTGTCAGCACAGCCTTGATTTGTTCGGGGTTGATTTTCACATCGGGCGAGAATCTTCTAAGTTCGCGTCGAACAATCTCAAGCACAGGGTTGCTTAGAACAATGGCTCCCAAAAAGAATCTGCTCAGGGCTTGCTGCTGCGTGTGGAAGTCACCGAGCGCCGATCTGAGCCATCCTTCGCGAGTTACATGATAGAGAAGGTCTATGTCACTCGACTTTTTAGGATTCATCTGCGAGATGTTTAATTCGAGGACGAGTTCATGGGAGATTGGCTTGGCAAAGGTGACTTTGTAAATGCGCCAAATTTCCGCGTTGGTAAGAATGACCCAGTCCGTCCCTTGATTAGCTGAATAATCTACTGCCTGTTTTGTATGGGCATCCTTTAATTCTGAGCCAATCGCCTTAACTTCGATGAGGAATTCAATCGTCCCGTCCAACTTGATGGCGAGGTCGCACCATGTGCCGCGGATAGAAGTCTCGGACGTAATCTCGGAGTATTTGTCGTATCCGAATACTTCCGAAAGCATATCAGTCACAATGATGACCGTATCCGACTCGCCAACATCGCGCGACTTCGCAGATGCGATGATGGGTTGGAAACGTTTAATTCCTGCGGCTATCCTTTCTGCTACTTTGCTCGGAACGGGCGGCATGTGAGGGTCTCCTTTCTCAATTAAACAACTGTGAGTTCGTGCACGTTGTTATGCGAATGGCGCGACTAAAACTGTGCGTTCGCCCCGCACTTTTGCGTAACTGACCTCACCCGTCAGAGTTTCGTTCGCCAGTTCTTGCACGTCGCGCGCCGTGTCTTCGTCGAGGTACGGCTCGCCGCAGTTGGCGCAGATAAGTGCGGGGATGTCCGTCACAAGGAGGATGGCGTTGCCGCGCTCAATCGGCAGGATTGTCGTGCCTTCCTCCATGCGCGTGTGCTTGCAGATTAAGCATTTCATGTGACTTACCTTCGACGCTTCGTGAAATCTTCTTTCCAGATTTTGATGTCGGGCTCGTACACCGTGACCGCCGTAATTTCACCCGTCAACGGATCATCCTCGGCGACGACGTGAATCGGCCTCGCGCCGCTCCAACCCAGAACCAGATAACGCGGCGGCTCGTCGGCTGGATATTCTTCGATCACTTCGCCGTTTTCCAGAACATCGCGCACCGCGTCAACAGGAATATTCCGCTCAATCATACGCTTCAACACGTAGGGCGGAAAGATGATCAGCATTACGGGGCCGTCGCTGAAAAAGCCGCGTCCAAGTCTTCCACTAGTTCGTTACAAGCTTGCTACACATACTTGCACGCCTGCTCAAAGGAATCCCAAGCCTATAACAAAAAAGAGCGTGGCCGCTTTAAGGTGAAGCAGGCTTGTTTTCAGATTTAGCGCGCCTGCTCAAAAGAGAAGCAGGACTGCTCGAAAAATGCGCGCGCGTGCTCAAAAGAAGAGCAGGACTGCTCTTTACATCCGCACCATTGATGAAAAGAGCGGCAGCCGTGTTTCAAAGAAGCGCACGGCTGCTCAATGAAAGGTCGCTCCGTGTCAGACCGTATCCAACGCCGCGTCCAGCGCCGCGACGAGTTCGTCAATCGTGTCCTTCGTCGAGTTGAGCATGACGCCGGTGCGGATGACGTTGCCGTAGAGGCCGCCTTTGCCGATGAGGACGCCGCGCTTCTTGGTCTCCTCGAAAACTTTGAGGACGGCCTGCGGGTGGGGCTCTTTGGTTTCGCGGTCTTTGACGAATTCGAGCGCCTGCATGAGTCCCATGCCGCGCACGTCGCCGACGACGGGGTACTTTTCTTTGAGCCCTTCGAGCTTCTCGCGGAAGTACGCGCCGACGGTGGCGGCGTTGGTGCGGAGGTCTTCGTCTTCGATGACCTTGATGACGGCGAGGGCGGCGGCCATCGAGACGGGGTTGCCGCCGAAGGTCGAGAAGGTGAGGCCCGGATAGCTGTCGGCGACTTCGGGCGTGGCGGTCGTCATGCCGATGGGGACGCCGTTGCCCATGCCTTTAGCCGAAGTGATGATGTCGGGCTCGACGTCCCAGTGCTCGATGCCGAACCACTTGTCGCCGGTGCGGCCCCAGCCGGTCTGCACCTCGTCGGCGATGAAGAGCCCGCCGTGCTTCCGTGTGATTTCGACGGCGCGCTCGAAGTAGCCCGGCGGCGGGACGATGAAGCCGCCGACGCCGAGAATGGGCTCGGCCATGAAGGCCGCGATCTCGCCGGTCGTCGTCGTCATGATTACGTCTTCGATGTCTTCGGCGCAGGCTAAACCGCATTCGGGGTACGAGAGCTTGAGCGGGCAGCGGTAGCAGTAGGGCGCGCGCGCGTGAACTATCCCTGCGACCTGCGCGGGGAGTTGCCGCCACGTCGAGTGGCCGACCGCCGAGAGCGCCGTCGCCGAGCGGCCCGAATAGCTGTGACGCAGGACGACGATCTCGTGTCGCCCGGTGTGGAGCTTGGCCGCCATGATGGCCGTGTCGTCGGCCTCCGTTCCGGTGCTGGTGAAGAAGGACTTCTTCAAGCGACCGGGCGTAATCTGGTAGAGCTTCTCGGCGAGGTCGGCCTGCGGCTTGTTGGCGTAGAGCGTCGAGGTGTGCGCGAGCGTCTGCACCTGATTGATGATCGCCTCGTTGACCTTCGGGTTGGCGTGGCCGACGCTCACCGTGAGCACGCCGCCGAAGCAGTCGAGGTAGCGATTGCCCGCGTCGTCCCAGACGTACTCGCCCTCGCCGCGCACGAGCGCGAGCGGCTCCTCGTAGTAGGTCGCGACCGCCGGGAAGAGAAACTCCTTCTGCTTGCGGACGGTTTCGGATTGCTGCTTGCCCTGTTCAACTGTGCTCATGTCTTTTACTCCGTGGCGGAGGCGCCGGTTGATTGCCCGCCCGCCTTATCTTTCGCGTTGTATGCTTTGCCCTCGTTCGGGATTTTGAAGAAGATGATGTAGACGGCCCACGCAAACATCAAGACCATCAGGCCGAGCGCCCACAAGCCCCGCACCGCGCGATTAATCTCCGCCGAATAGACGACGCCGAGAATCGGCGGCAGCACGGCGGCGACGGCGAGCGCGTAAGTGCGGACGATTCTCGACGCCGAAAGGGGAGCCTTGCCGAGTACCCGAAACTTCGAGGTCTCGCGCCCGTAACTGCGCTCCTGTTCAATCGGCTGGATGCGGTAGGCCGAGAGCGGGACGAAGGGCAGGAACAACATCGTCACCCAGCGCACGGCCTCGTAAGTCCCGTCGGGGAGCGCGCGGTAGTCCAGAAGCATCGTGCCGAAGCCGTTGAAGGAATAGAAGGAGGGCGCGCGCGACTCTTGCAGCTTCGCGTTCAGCCTCTGCAACTCGTCCAGACTCTGCTGCATGAGGGCCGGGGCGAGCGGCTCGCCGCACTCCCGGCATTTCGATTCGGGCGTGGCGTCCGCGTTCTCGGCGGAGCAGTTCGTGCAGTTGACGACCTTCATGGTTTCGGGGTTCGGCGTCTCTGTCGGTCGCGTGCGTGCAAAGGGGAGGACGGTAGCTCAGTAGAGATTGCCTTCGCGCTTGCGGCCCGTGTAGTCCACGTAGACGACCTTCAGCTCGGTGTAGAAGTCGAGCGCGGTCGAGCCCTGCTCGCGCTCGCCGATGCCTGTGGACTTGATGCCGCCGAAGGGGACGTGCGCCTCGCCGCCGGTCGTCGGCGAGTTGACGTGCGTCATGCCGGTCTCGATTTCGTCCACGAAGCGGAAGATGCGCGCCGCGTCGTTCGTGAAAATCGAAGAGGAGAGGCCGTACTCGCTGTCGTTCGCCACCCGCATCGCCTCTTCGAAGTCCTGCACGCGCATGACGGAGAGGACGGGGCCGAAAATCTCTTCGCGCGCGATGCGCATGTCGGGCGTGACGCCCGCGAAGACCGTGGGCTTGACGAAGTAGCCCTTGCGCAGTCCCGCGCCGTCCGCCGGGCCGCCGCCCGCGACGAGGCTCGCGCCGTCCTCTTTACCAATATCTATGTAGCGCATGACGTTGCGGAACTGCTTGGCGTCAACGAGCGGGCCGACTTCGGTCTCGTCGCTCATCCCGTCGCCGATTCTCAAACTCTCGGCGCGCGCAATCATCCGCTCGATGAAGTTGTCGGCCACCTTGTCCACGACGATGGCGCGGCTCGTCGCCGTGCAACGCTGGCCCGTCGAGCCGAAAGCGCCTTGCGCCGTGGACTCGACGGCGAGATTCATGTCGGCGTCTTCAAGGACGATGACCGGGTTCTTGCCGCCCATCTCGCATTGCACCTTCGCGCCGCGCCGCGCGCACTGCTCGTAGAGCTTCACTCCCACGTCGTTCGAGCCGGTGAAAGAGACGGCGCGCACCGCTCGGTGATTCACAATCTCGTCGCCCGCCTCGGAGCCGGAGCCGATGATGAGATTCAAGACCCCTGCGGGGATGCCCGCCTCGGCGAACAGTTCGACGATGCGCGTGGCCGTGCCGGGCGTGACGGTCGCGGGCTTGAAGATGACGGTGTTCCCGGCGGCGAGCGCGGGCGCAACCTTCCAGACCGGGATGGCGACCGGAAAATTCCACGGCGTGACGCAGGCGACGACGCCGTGCGGCTGCTTGAGGGTGTAGGCGAAGTTGGCGGGAAGCTCGGATTGAATCGTCTCGCCGTTCAGACGCCTCGCCTCGCCCGCGCAGAAGTCGGCGACGTTGGCGGCGCGCTGAATCTCTCCGCGCGACTCGGCGAGCGTCTTGCCCTCTTCGCGCGTGAGGATGCGCGCGAGGTTCTCTTTGTCGTCTTCGAGCAGGCGCGCGAACTTCGCGACGATGCGACCGCGCGCGGGCGCGGGCGTCGAGCGCCAGTCGCGGAAGGCTTCCTCGGCGGCCTCGACGGCGCGGCGCGCTTCGTCGCGGTTGGCGAGTCGCACCTGGCCGATAACGTCGTCGGTGTTGGCCGGGTTGACGTTCTCGGCGCGGTCGGTCGAGACCGACTCGACCCACTTGCCTTTGATGTAGTTGCGGTAAGTTTCCATAAGAGCAATGTAGCAGACGGGCAGAGACGATCCGACCTCCGGCGGCGTCCGGTCGAAGCCTCGGAAAAGCGACGCCGGGGGCCGCGGGCGTTGTGTAAACGTGTGCTATTCGTTAAGCTTGGGAAGCAATTCCAGACCCCGGCAACAGGACGCGCTTGTCAACCGAAGAGCGCACAAAATATAGCACAGTGAGTTGGCGCGAAAGGATAAAAATCGAAGCGCGGGAGGGCCTCGATGGCAAATAACCTCCGCGAGCTGCTCGAAGAGCGGGCCGCCGACGCGCCGGGTAAGCCCTTCCTCTTCTCGGAGGCGGACGGACGCATCTGGACTTACAGAGAGTTCGACGAGGCCGTCAACCGCACCGCGCAGATGCTCGTCGCGCGGGAGGGGATAAAGAAGGGCGACGTGGTCAGCCTGCTTCTGCCGAACAGCGCCGAGTACGTCATCGCCTACTTCGCCTGCTTCAAGACGGGCGCGCTCGCCGGGCCGGTCAACTCTCTGCTCAAGCCCGAAGAGATCGCCTACGTCCTGAACAACTCCGAGTCGAAACTGCTCCTCACGAACTCGGAATTCCTCCCGCGCCTCGAAGGATTGAAAGAACAGACGCCGACTCTCAAAAAGGTTCTGGTCTTTGACGACTGGGACGGGGCGACTACAGGCTTCGGCGGCGACGACGAAGACGACTGGCGCGATACGCCGCTCGCGCTCGACGACGAGGCGATCATCATTTACACGTCGGGGACGACGGGGAAGCCGAAGGGCTGTCTGCTGACGCACGGCAACCTCATCGCCAACGCGCGGCAGATAGCCGAGTGGCTCGGCTTCACGGAAAGCGACCGGCTGCTGAGCTTGATGCCGCTGTTCCACATGAACGCCGTTTCGGTGACGACGATGAGCGCGCTCTACGCGGGCGGCTCGACCGTCGTCAGCCCGCGCTTCTCGTCCTCGCGCTTCTGGCAAATCATCAACGACTATCAGGTGACTTCGTTCGGCTCGGTGGCGACGATGCTCTCGATGCTCTTAGCGACCTACCCGGAAGGCGTGCCCGAAGGTTTGAAGACCGACTCGCTCCGCTTCGCGATGTGCGGGTCTGCGCCCGTGCCCGCCGAAGTCCTGCGCCGCTTCGAGGAGACCTTCGGCTGCTCTCGTCGTCGAGGGTTACGGCCTCTCGGAATCTACTTGTCGCTCGACCTTCAACCCGCCCGACGCGCGTCGTCGTCCCGGCTCGTGCGGCCAGCCAATCGGCAACGAGATGCGCGTCGTGGACGAGGACGAAGGGGAAGTGCCCGCAGGCGAGTTGGGCGAGATAGTCCTGCGCGGCGAGAACATCTTCAAGGGCTACTTCCGCAATCCCGAAGCGACCGCGCACGCCTTTCGCGGCGGCTGGTTCCACACGGGCGACATCGCCTACCGCGACGCCGAAGGCTTCTTCTACATCGCCGACCGCAAATCGGATATGATTATTCGCGGCGGAGAAAACATCTACCCCAGAGAAATAGACGAGCTGCTCTACAAGCACCCGGACGTGGCCGAGGCGGCGGCGGTCGGCGTGCCCGATGAGTTGTACGGCGAAGAGGTCGCGGCCTTCGTCGTCCTCAAAGAGGGGCGCGCGGCGAGCGAGGATGACATCATCGCCTTCTGCCGCGAGCATCTCGCCGACTTCAAGTGCCCGAAGTCCGTCCGCTTCATGGAGGCTCTACCGAAGGGGCCGACCGGCAAGGTGCTCAAACGTGAGTTGACGAAGAAACTACCTCGACAGGAATAACCGTCGGGGCAGGGCTTGTCCCTGCCCGTTTTCCTCGGCAATACACGGGCAGGGACAAGCCCTGCCCCTACAAAAAACTTCGAGCCAACGGGTGACGGCGATACATGGCGGAGCTGAAAAACAAGGTCAAGAACGCGCTCAACGAGAGCCGCATCGCCGTGCTCGGCGCGCAGGTGCTCTTCGGGTTCCAACTCCGCGCGGCGTTTGAGCCGGGCTTCGACGGCCTCCCGTTCCTCTCGCGCATCCTCGTCCTCGCGGCGCTCGGACTCTTGATAGTCGCCATCGGCCTGCTCATCTCGCCGTCCTCTTACCACCGCATCGTCGAGCGCGGCGAGGACTCGGACGAGATTCACCGCTACGCGTCGAAGACTTTGACGTGGGCGATGCTGCCGCTCGCGCTCGCGCTCGGCACGGACTTGCTGGTCGCGGCGGAGAGAATCGTCGGGCGCAAGTGGGGCGTCGCCGTGGGGCTTGGGACGACGGCGGCGGCGATCTTTTTCTGGTACTTGCTCGAATTCTACAGGCGGCGCGAGCGCGCGCCGGAGATTGCGGAGGAGGCCGCGAAGATGTCCGAAGAAGAAGGCGCGGAGAAGACCGGCGAGGCGAAAAAAGAAGAGGGCACGAAGTTCAGCGACAAGATTGAGCACGTGCTGACGGAGGCGCGTCTGATACTGCCGGGCGCGCAGGCTCTGCTCGGCTTCCTGTTCGTCGCCGTCTTGATGGACAGCTTCGAGAAGCTGCCCAACGCGTCGAAGTACGCGCATCTGGCGAGCCTCGCGCTCATCGCTTTGACGATTGTGCTCCTGATGACGCCCGCCGCCTACCACCGCATCGTCGAGCGCGGCGAGGAGACGGAACACTTCCACCGCTTCGCCAGCCGGATGATCGTCGCGGCGCTCGTCCCGCTCGCGCTCGGCATCTCGGCGGCGGTCTACGTCGTCGTCCAGAAGGTCTTGGACTCGCAGCTCGTCGCCGTCGTCGGCGCGCTCGTCGCCCTCGCGCTCTTCTGGGAACTCTGGTTCGGCCTCACGCTCTACCGCCGCACCCAACGCGACCACGCGAGATAAGTTAGGGATGAAGGATGAGGGATGAGGGATGAAGAGTAGACGAGTCTTCTTAGTTGTGTTGTTGCTTGCGGTGTCGAACGTCCTCGCGGCGACGAAGACGAGGAGTCCGCAGGCGGGCGCGGGTGGCAATGCTGCGCGGCAGCAGTTAATCGCGCGGGCCGCCGAAGGCTTGCGCGAGAAGCTGGTCGCGCAGCGGCGTGACTTCCACATGCACCCGGAGCTTTCGAACCGCGAGGAGCGCACGGGCCGCGTGGTGGCCGAGAGGCTCAAGGCCATCGGCCTCACCGACATCAAGACGAACGTCGCGCGTCACGGCGTCACGGCTTTGCTCGTCGGCGGCAAGCCCGGCCCCGTCGTCGCCGTCCGCGCCGACATGGACGCGCTGCCCATCAACGAGACGATGGACGTGCCTTACAAGTCGCAGACGCCCGGCGTCAAGCACGCGTGCGGCCACGACGTGCACACCACGGTCGGGCTCGGCGTCGCCGAAGTCCTCGCCGCGATGCGCGCAGACATTCGGGGGACGATTAAGTTCATCTTCCAGCCCGCCGAAGAGGGCGCGCCCAACGGCGAGGAGGGCGGCGCGACCATGATGATTAAGGAGGGCGTGCTTGAGAGCCCGCGCCCGCAGGCCATCTTCGGCCTCCACACCGAGCCGAACGTGCAGGCCGGGCAGGTCGGCTATCACTTCGGCCCCGCGATGGCTTCCTCCGACACCTTCTCCATCATCATCAGAGGCAAGGGAGCGCACGGCGCGCAGCCGCAGAATGGCGTTGACGCGCTGGTCGTCGCCTCCGAATGCGTCCTCGCACTTCAAACCATCCGCAGCCGGAAGATAGACCCGCTCGAACCGCTCGTCATCACCGTCGGGACGATACAAGGGGGCACGCGCTTCAACGTCATCGCCTCGGAAGTGAAGATGACCGGCACGATGCGGACGCACAACGACGCGGTGCGCGAGCGCGCCGTCTCGCTGATGCGCGAGACGCTCCAACACGTCACCGCCGCCCACGGCGCGACCTTCGAGCTGAACATGGAGGGCAGCAACCCCGTCACCTACAACGAGCCCGCGCTCGTCGAAGAGACTCTGCCGACCATGCGCCGCGTCCTCGGCGCGGAGAACGTCTACGTCATCAAGCCCTTCATGCCCGCCGAGGATTTCGCCCACTACCAGAAAGTCATCCCCGGCTTCTACTACTTCCTCGGCGTCGGCAACCGCGCGCGGGGCATCACCGCCGGGTGGCACACGCCCGAATACGACGTGGACGAAGAGAGCCTCGTCGTCGGCGTCAAGGTCATGTCCAACGTCCTGCTCGACTACCTCGACCGCCACGCGGGCGACAAAAAATAACGGCGAGACATTACGTGTCAGAACCGCCTGCGGTAGCGGGCGGGTCTCAACATTGCCGACACGCGCCCGCCGTCATGAATGAGCCTTAACGTCGCCGACACCCGCCCGCTACCGCAGGCGGTTCTGACCGGAGGCCAAATGCGCCGCTTCCTTATCTCCCGACTGATTGCCGCCTGCGCCCTGCTCTTCGTCTTTAACTTCGACGCCCGCGCGCAGACGCCGAGCCCTTCGCCGGACGCGGCTCTGGCCACGCTCGACGCGCGCGTGCGGGCTGAAGTCTCGGCCTTCAAAGGGCGTGTCAGCCTCTACGCGAAGAACCTCGACACCGGCGCGGTCTACGAGTTGGGCGGCGACGACCGCGTGCGCACGGCGAGCACCATCAAGATTGCCGTCATGGTCGAAGCCTTCGCGCGCGTCGCCGAGGGCAAGGCGAAGTGGACGGACGAATTGCTGCTCACGAAGGAGAAGAAGGTTGCGGGCTCCGGCATCCTCTTTGAATTCGGCGACGGCCTCCGGCTCACGCTCCGCGACGCCGTGACGCTGATGATGACCATGAGCGACAACACGGCGACCAACCTCGTCGTAGACGTTTTGACCGCCGACGCCGTCAACGCGCGGATGGCCTCTCTGGGCTTGAAGGAGATTCGCCTGATGCGCAAGGTCTTCGGCGGCGGCGAGAGCGCCGAAGGGAAGATCGAAGCCAACAAGCGCTTCGGCCTTGGGCGCAGCACGCCGCGCGAGATGGTCATGCTCCTTGAGCTGCTCGAACGCGGCGAGGTCGTGAGCCCCGCCGCCTCGAAGGAGATGCTCGACCTGATGAAGCGCGAGCAGGGGCGCAACGGCATCTGGCGCTCGCTCTCGCAGATGACGAAGGCCACCAAGTCCGGCGCGCTCGACGCGCTGCGCAGCGACATCGGCATCATCTACCACCCGCGCGGGCGCATCGCCCTCGCCGTCACCTGCGACGACATGCCCGCCGTCGAGTGGACGCCCGACAACCCCGCATACCTCCTCATGTCCCGCCTCTCGGAAATCATCCTCTACGGGCTCGGAAAATAAATTCAAGGTTCAAAGTTCAAAGTTCAAAGTTCAAGACGAAAGCCTTGCCCTCAACTTTGAACTTTGAACTTTGAACCTTAAACTAACCTTATGGCTAACCCCGCGCGGCGGCTGCCGCAGAACATCGCGGGCGACTTCTTCGTGGACGAGACGTGCATTGACTGCGACGCCTGTCGGCAGATAGCGCCGCTCACGTTCCGTGACCACGGCGAACAGTCGAGCGTCTATCGCCAACCGGAAACGGCGGGCGAAATTCATCAGGCGTTGAAATCGTTGGTGGCGTGTCCGACGGGTAGCATCGGGACGACGCGCCGCCATGAGACGCGCGCCGCCGTCGAAGCTTTCCCCGAATTGATTGAAGGGAACGTCTACTTCTGCGGCTTCACCGCCGAGTCGAGTTTCGGCGCGTGGAGTTACCTTATCGTGCGCCCGGAAGCCGAGGGCGGGAACGTCCTCGTTGACTCGCCGCGCTTCTCGCGCCCGCTCGTCAAAAAAATCGAGGCGCTCGGCGGCGTCCGCACCATCTTCCTCACGCACCGCGACGACGTGGCCGACCACGAAGCCTTCGCGCGCAAGTTCGGGGCCGTCCGCGTCATGCACGCCGACGACCACGCCGCGCGCCACGGCGTCGAGCACGTTGTCGAGGGCGGGGAAGAGGTGCGGCTCGACGAAACCCTGCGCGTTATCCCCACACCCGGCCACACGCGCGGCCACATGGTTCTGCTCTACAAAGATAAGTATCTCTTCACCGGCGACCACCTCGCGTGGTCGCCGGTGCGCAACACGCTGACCGCTTTCCGCAGCGCGTGCTGGTATTCATGGGCCGAGCAGACGCGCTCGATGCGGCGTCTGCTTGACTACAGTTTCGAGTGGGTTTTGCCCGGACACGGGCGCATCCACCGGGACGAAGCCCCGTTGATGCGCGAGCACTTGCAGACTTGTGTCGAGTGGATGAAGGCGACGCCTTGAAGTGTGAACTTAGGGCAGCGTTTCGAGCTTGGCGCGCATGTCCGCGAGTTCGGGGTTCTGCGGGTTGAGTGCGGCGACGCGCCCGATGGCTTCGGCGGCGGTCGCCTTGTCGCCGAGGTTGAGGGCGGCGGCGGCGATGTTTTTCCAACTGGTTTCGTGGGCCGGGTCAATGGCGACCGACTTGCGGTATTCGGCGATGGCGCGCTTGAAGTCTGCCGGGCGGCGGTTGAAGAAGGTGTTGCCGTAATCAGTCCTCACGTCGGGCGAGTTGGGCTCGACTTCGAGCGCGCGCCCGTAGAAGGTCTCGGCGGCGTCGAAGTCGCCCGCATCATATTTCGCGTTTCCGAGGACGACGAGGGCGTCGAAATTCTTCGGCTGCAAACCGACGGCGCGCTCGCCGTAGAGCGCGGCCTTCTCCAAGTCTCTGAGCTTCGAGAAGACGCGCGCGGCCTCCAACTGCGCGGCGAAATCTTTCGGGGCGCGGTCGGCCTTGTCCATCGCCGACTGCGCTTCCGGTGAGGTCGCGGCAGCCGAGCCGCCGCCCTCAGTCGCGCCGCCGACCGGCGGGTGGTTGGACGGGAGGTCGCCGCCCATCTCCTCCGGCTTGAGCGGCCTCGCCTCGCCGACGGGCGCGGTGTCGGCGGCAGCGGTGGTGGCGGCGACCTGCGCGCCGGGGCGCGTCAAAGAGTTGGCGACGAAGAAGCCGACGAGGAAGCCGAGGACGATTCCGAGCGTGCAGTAGATAAGATTTTTTGACATGTCTCGACGGGCCGTTCGGAAGCCGCGGGCGGGCGGCGCGGAAAACTTTTAGACGAAAGACGCCGCGAATTTATTCGCGCTCCGGCGCTTCGGGGGAGGATGATAACATAAGGACTTCGTTTTGAAAGTGGCGGCGGCGGATTCAAGTTGCCGACGCCTCTTCAATTCGTTATCATTCGGGCGAAACGTTCGAGGGCGCATCCGCGTCGCATCACGCACACGCTCCCGTGCAGGTTGTTTCCCGTACCCTTTGCCGATCCGTCATCATAAAAATGTCAGCCATCGAAGAGAGCAAAAGCGACATCTCCGTTCCGAAGACGCCCGCCGCCGCCAAGAGCGCGCAGCCCTCGCTCCTCACGCGCGGGCTCAACCTCATCAGCTCCGTCCGCTTCGGCGTCTTCCAACTCTGCCTCCTCGCCGCCGCCTGCATGGTCGGGATGCTCGTCATGCAGCAGAACGTCGAGGGCTTCGACAAGTACTACGCCGAGCTGACGCCCGCGACGAAGGCGTTGTTCGTCACGCTCGGCTTCTTCGACATCTATCACGTCTGGTACTTCAACGCGCTCCTGCTGCTCTTGTCGCTCAACATCGTGCTCGCCTCGATTGACCACTTTCCGAGCGCGTGGGCCATGGTCAGACGTAAGAAGCTCGACGCCTCGGCCCACTGGCTGCGCGGGCAGGAGCAGAGCGCGAACGTGCGGATGAAGGCCGAGGACTTGAACGCCGCCGTCGGGAAACTCAAGACGGCCTTCGGCACGGTCGGGCTCAAGACGACGGTGACGGAGAAGAAGGGCAAGACCTTCGTCTTCGGCGAGCGCGGCGCGTGGAACCGCCTCGGCGCTTACGCCGTCCACGTCGCGCTGCTCACCATTTTCCTCGGCGGCTTCATGACGGCGCAGTTCCAGCGCGTCGGCATGATGCCTTTGGAGCCCGGTCAGGTCGCCGACCAGATGTCCGAGACCGTCTTCAACCTCGACCAGCTCACGCGCGCCAACTACCAGCTCCCCTTCGAGGTCGAGTGCACGGACATCCAGCAGAAGCTCATCCGCAAGGACGGGCGCATCACCGCCGACAACACGCTCGACTGGCTGACGCGCATCAGGATTAAGGACGCCGAGCGCGGGACGGAGCACGAGGCGCTCGTCCACATGAATAAGCCGCACGACTATCGCGGCTACCGCTTCTTTCAGGCGAGCTTCATCGCCGACGGCAAGGCGCGCACCGTCACCGTCCGCGCGACGCCCGCCGGGGGCGGCCCGCCGCAGGACTTGAATATCGGGCGCGACGGCTCGGCCACGCTCGCGGACGGGACGCGTGTTGACTTACAGGACTTTCAGGCCGCCTTCAGCCTCGGCAGGCAGCAGGAGGCGGGCGACGCGAGCGAGTACACGAACCCGGCGGCCATCCTGTTGGTCACGCCGCCGGGCGGCCAGCCCGCGAAGGCTTTCGCCTTCAACCCCGTGATGGCCGAGAACGCGCCCTTCGCCAAGCAGCCCGTCGCGGGCTACACCTTCCGGCTCGTGGACTACGAGAAGGTGCCGAAGGCGCACATCCTCTCGATTCAGAAAGACCCCGGCGCGACCGTCGTCTACGTCGGGTTCACCCTCCTGGGCCTGTGTCTGTCGGCGGTCTTCTTCTTCTCGCACCAGCGCGTCTGGGCGCTCGTCGAGGGGCGCGAAGGCGGCGAGTTCGAGGCCGTCATCGGCGGCAACACGAGCCGCAACCAGCTCGGCTTCGCCGACCGCTTCCGGCGGTTGGTCGAGGCCACGGGCGGTCATACATTTGAGGTGAAGAAATCATGAGTGAAGTCTTGAAACAGTCGGCGCTCGCGGGCTCGCCCGAAGTCGCTCTGAAAGACTCGACGCTGTTGTCATACCTGCCCGCCGCGCTCGCCGTCGTCGGCGCTGTGCTGCTCACGCTCTTGAGGATTCAGGTCGGGGGCGCGCGCTTCATCACCGACGAGGCGTTGATGATGATCGCGCTCGCCTGTTATTTGACGGCGGCGGTCTTTCACCTGACGAACATCTACGCGCCCTCGACGCTCTTCCAGAAGTTGGGACTGTGGGCGACGACCGGCGGCGTCTTCTGCAACCTCGCCAGTTGGGGCGTGCGCTGGGTCGCCGCGCACGACCGCGAGCTGGAGATCATCACGCGGCAGGGCGGCGAGATGCCGTGGCTCTGGCGATACGTCCCGTTCGCCAACCTCTACGACCTCTCGCTCGCCTTCGCCTTCGGCGCAGGGATAACGACGCTGCTGATAGCGCACCGCCCGTCTTTCCGCTTCCTCGGCGCGGTCTCGCTCCCGGCGGCGGCGTTGATACTCATCCTCGCGCGCTTCATCGGCGGCGAGCTTATCAACCTCCCGCCCGTCCTCGATTCTTACTGGCGTCCGATCCACGTCGGCATCGCGTCGCTCTCTTACGGCATCGCGCTCGTCTGCTTCGCCGTGGCGGTCGTCTACCTCTTGAAGGACGGCGTGAAGACCGAGGCGATGGCCATCTGGTCGAGCGCCTTCTGCCTCTCCGTCATCGCCACCATCGGCGGGACGTTCGGGACGTTCCCCGTCATCCTGACCGGTGTCTACTCGGCCTCGACGTTTCTGCCGCCGCGCATGGCGCTGCCCCTGCGCGCCGACATCCCTGACGTCGGCTGGCTGCTCATCCTCGCCGCGCTCCTCCTCGTCGCCGTCATCGTGACCTTCGGCAGGTATCTCGTCAAAAACGACGAGCGCGCGCGGCGGCTCGGCCATCACTTCCTGAAGGCCGCGCTCGTCGTGCAGGCGCTCGCCGTCGTGATGCTCGTGTGGCAGGTCAAGACCTTGACGGACGTGGCCGTGTGCCAGCCGGGCGCGGAGCGCCCCGCCGGGACGGCGTGCGTCAGTCCCCGGCAGTTCAAGAAGTTCGGCGTGTGGATGGCGCAGCAGGACGGCTTGCAGCCCGGACAGATTGCGCTCATTGACCCGGCGAAGTTGGAGCGCGAGGCCGAGAACGTCATCAAGCAGCGGCAGGGCGAGTTGTTCCTGAGCCTCAACGCCAACCCCGTGGAGCTGGCCGCGCTCATCACGGCGTTCGCCGCCACGCTCTTCGTCATCATCTTCAGTTTCCGCACCGAAGCCCTGCGCGCCGCGCTGCCGCCGAAGGAGAAGATTGACTCGCTGATGTACAAGACGGCGGGCGTGACCTTCGCTGGCCTCGCGCTGCTCTTGATGACGGGCGCGGTGTGGGCTAACGAAAGTTGGGGCCGTTACTGGGGGTGGGACTCGAAGGAGACGGGCGCGTTCGTCGCGTGGCTCACCTACGGCGGCTTCCTCCACGTGAGGATTTCGCGCGGGTGGACGGGCCGCCACGCCGCCTACTTCGCCATCGTCGCCTTCCTCTTCATCATCTTCACCTACCTCGGCGTCAGCTACCTGCTGCCGGGCCTGCACTCTTACGCCTGAGAGCCGTGAACCGTGACGGGTGACAGGTGACAGGAGAAAAGACGTGAACCGTAAATCGTAAACGGTGACAAGAGAAAGACGGGTCTTTCCCGTCACCTGTCGCCCGTCACGGTTCACGGCTTTTTCCTGTCACCTGTCACGGTTTACCTGTCACGCCTTTTGTTATGAACCGCGAGAACCTCCTCTTTTCCGTCATCGGCGTGCTCTTCGGGTACGTCGTCGCCTTCACGTTCGTCGTCTACTTTAACCAGAGCGCGAGCGCGCCGCGTGTCGCTTCAACGGCGGGCGCGGAGACATCAGCGGCGGGCGGCGAAGGGGCGGCGCTCCCGACCAACGAGGTGAAGGAGCGGCAGCGTTTGCAGACCGCCGCGCAGCAGGCGCAGCAGACGGCGCGCGAAGACCCGAAGGACTTTGACGCGCAAAAGTCTGCCGCCGAGGCGAGCTTGCAGGCGCAGGACTTCGAAGGTGCGATTGACTTCCTGACGCGCGCCAACCAGCTCCGCCCCGAAGACTACAAGACGCTCGTGAGGCTCGGCCACGCCAACTCCGCCGCCGGTCGCTTCGACACCGCCGAGCGTTGGTTCCGCGCCGCGCTCACAAAGAAGCCCGACGACGGCGACGTGCGCTCCGAACTCGCGCTCACCTTCTTCATGCGCGACCCGCCGCAGCCCGAAAAGGCCATCACCGAGTTGCAGCGCGGCCTCGAACAGAACCCCGACCACGTCCCGACGCTCCACAACCTTTCGCTGATGCTGATGCAGACGCGCAACTACGAGGCTGCCGCCGCCACGCTCGACCGTCTGGAGAAGGTCGAGCCCGGATACGAGCGTCTCCCGTCGCTTCGCGCGGAGTTGGAGAAGTCGCGCCAGCAGCCGAAGGGCACGACGAACGCCCCCGCCGGCTCCGGCGAAGCGGGCCGGCAGAAATCGCCCGCCGGAGATTAGGGCGCGCGGGCGGGCGCTCAAACAGTCGCCCCGAATCAAAGACTATGAAAACACCCCGGCTCATGTTTTCAACTCGCCGAACCTTGCTCGCGCTCTGCCTGCTCGCCTTCGCCGCGCACCACGCGAGCGCGCAGACCGCCCCCACGCAAGGCGAGTGCAAAGTCACCGCCGCGCAGGTCGCGAAAGACGAAGCTCCGCCCGCGCCCGACCTCACGAGCGGCATCAAGATTAAAGTCCTCGTCGGCGGCAAGGCCGTCCCGCGCAAACGCTTCTACCTCCTCGAAAGGAGCGTCCTCGCCGAAGGCCAAAGGCCCGACTGGTCGAGCCTCCCGCGCCGCGCCGACTACCTCAAAGGCGCGAGCCCGCAGTTGCAGGAGTGGCTTAAGCAACACGACTGCGATTCTCTCTACTGCCCGCAATACGAGGCCGAGTACGCCGAGGCCGTCAAGTCCGTGCCGGAGTTCAAGAAGGCTTATGATGAGGGGCTGAGGAAGTACAAGAACCAGAAGCTCGCGCTCCGCTGGGTGACGGTCAACTTCCCCTTGAAGAACGTCCGCACCGAATACTACAAGCGCAAGCGCGCGTGGCTCGAACAGGCGGCGGGCAAGGCGGGCAAGGTGACTTCGGCGATGACGGACGAGAAGGGCGAGGCCTACTTCATGGGGCTCAAGCTCAGGAACTACTACGTCTCGAACCTCGTCCCGCTCGGAGACGGCAACGTCCTCTGGGACTGCGCCGTGACGGTCACGCCGCCGGTCCCGGCGCGGCTCCACTCCGTCTCGGTTGACCTCAGCTACACGAAGGCCGCCGCCGCCGCGCCCGCCAAATGAGGCGCGGGCGTTTGTCGGCGCGCACGCCGACACGCCGAGACCGTCGCCGAGGATTTATGTTGTCAGCCTTCACCTTCTGTGCTACAACGCGCTTCGGGGCCACTTCGGCCCGAACCACAGACACGCGGGTCAGCATTCAGCAATTCTTCGACGGACGGGCGTGAGCCGCACGTCGCCCCGGACAGTCCGTTCTTGAACGAATGACGCACCGAACAGCCACGCTCGCCGTCTTCCTCCTCCTCTCGGCCTGCGCCGTCTTCGCCTCCGCGAGCCTGACTTCCGAGGCGGCGGGGCGCGGCGCGGCGGAGCCGGAGCCGCAGCGACGCGCGCGGCAGCAGCAGCGAAGACGCAGGCCCGCGCGCACCGCCGCGAGAGCCCCGCGCGTGGACTATTCGAAGTTCACACACCGCACCGCCGCGCACCAACGCTCCTGCGACTCCTGCCACACGAGCCCGACTTCCAACTGGTCGCGCGCGCGCACGGGCGAGGCGGCCTATCCCGACGTTACCGACTACCCCGAACACGAGTCCTGCATGAGCTGCCACAAGCAGCAGTTCTTCGTCGGCGCGCGGCCCGTCATCTGCTCCGTCTGTCACACCAACGTCTCGCCGCGCGACGGCACGCGCCGCCCCTTCCGCAACCCCTCGGAAGCCTTCGAGGCCGGGGCGGGGAAGAGGCCGAAGAGCGCGTCCGAGTTTTCCACCGTCTTCCCGCACGACCGGCATCAGGACGTGATGGCGCGTCTCGCTCCTCCCGAAGACACGGCGCGCGACTTCGGCTTCGTCCGCGCCTCGTTCGTCGCGCCGCAGGATGCGCCGAAGAAGGAAGTTGACAGTTGCACCATCTGCCATCAGACCTTCCAGCCGCCCGCCAACGATAAAGACGAGTTCGTCACGCCCCCGCCCGCCGACCTGCCCAAGAACGCCCTCGGCGTCGCGGCGTTCTGGTTGAAGAAGGGGACGCTCAAGACCACGCCCACGAGCCACGCCTCCTGCTTCAACTGCCACTGGCAGGACGGCGGCGAGCAGCCCCTCTCGTCCAACTGCGCGGGCTGTCATAAGCTCCTCCCGGCGGGTGCGGTCGCTGCCGCGCTCAAGCCTTCGCGCGCGGACGCAGACCTCGCGCACCCGTCGGTCAAAGGCATCGCCGACAAAGAACTCCTCGCGCACTGGGCTCGCCGCAAGTCCGCGACCTTCAGGCACGAGGACGGGAGCCACCTCGCGGTCGGCTGCACGACGTGCCACGTCCGGATCACCACCGTCGGCAAGCTCGACGCCGACACGCTCGACGTGCCCATCCAGACCTGCTCCTCGACGGCCTGCCACGGCGCGCGCACGGGGGTCAAGAGCATCATCTTTAAGGAGATCGAGCAGCGCAAAAAACCGGACGGCGCGAGCTTCCAGTGCGCCAAGTGTCACCTCGGCTACGGCAAGGAGCCCACGCCGCCGTCGCACAGCAATCTTTTCCCGCCGCCCAAGCCGAAGTAGTTTTTTGAAGCGCAAGCGATGACGAGAGACTCCAACGCTCAAACTTCGCAAGCCGCGACGCCGCCCGTAGACGGGCGCGCGCGTCGTTGGTTTTCGCTCGCCTTACTGACGGCGGGCTGTGCCTTCTTCGTCTTCGCCGCCTGGCCCGGCGCGCGCGCCGACGCCTCGCCCAACACTCTCGCGCTCAACTTCGTCCGCGCCGGTTTCGTCCCGGCGGCGACGGCGCAGGGCGGCGGCTTCACGAACTTCTCGCACACGCTCCCGGCGCATTCGGGCGTCGCCTGCGCCTCGTGCCACCAGCGCGCGGGCAACTCGCCGCAGCCGAGTCTTCCCGGTCACAAGTCCTGCACCAGTTGCCACTTCCAACAGTTCGTCACGGCGGGCCAGCCCATCTGCACCATCTGCCACACGAACGTCGAGTCGTCGAACCCGCCCGTCAAAGGCTTCCCTTCGCTCAAGAGCTTCAACGTCCGCTTCGACCACGCGCAGCACACGACCGGCGGCGGGCGTCCGGAACAGGGCTGTGCCGCCTGCCACACGAGCGCACGGCGCGGCGTCGCGCTCACCATCCCCGCCGGGCTCGCCGCGCACCAGAACTGCTACCAGTGCCACACGCCGGGCGCGCAGTCCGGGGGCCGCGACATCTCTTCGTGCGGCGCTTGCCACGCGCCGGGCGGCTACCGGCGGACGCCCGCCGACTCGCGCGCCTTCCGCGTCAGCTTCAGCCACGCCACGCACGGCCCGCGTCAGGGCTTGAGCTGCGCCGAGTGCCACGGCGTCCGCGCCGGAGCGCCGCAGTCGAGACAGGTCACTTCGCCGCGCCCGACGCAGCACTTCGCTTCGGGGCGCGCGCAGAGCTGCATGACGTGCCACAACAACCGCCGCGCCTTCGGCGGCGACGACTTCGCCGACTGCAAGCGTTGCCACAAGGGGCCGACCTTCCGCTTCTGAAGCCGACGCCTCCTTTCGTCAACGGGAAAAAAGTTTGACACGGACTTGCACCCCGTCTATCATTCCGACCGCGCCATTCTCCCCACAGAAGCTCTTTTGAAATCACTTCCGCCGGCAGGAAAGTTCTAAGGACAGCCTCCAATGAAACTCTTGATAGTAATCGCCACCTTCGCTTGCTACCTCTGTCTCGCGTGCGGCTTCAACCCCTCGTCGGGCACGGCCTCTCTGACCGCGCAGGGCGGAAAGCTCCCGAAGGACGAGTACAAGCTCTCGACCGACTCGAAGAAGCCGAAGGCGCTCTCGGTGCCCTTCAGCCACGTCAACCACGCGACGAAGAACTACAGCGTTGACGGCACGAAGCTCATCGGCTGCGTCGAGTGTCACCACACCGACCAGCCCGCCGCCGAGGCCGCCAAGCATCCGCCGCTCGCGACGGCGAACCCCGCCGACCGCACCGTGACCCTGACCGCCGAGACAGTCAAGGACGCGAAGACGCCCGAAGTGGTGACCTGCCGCTCCTGCCACGCGCAGGACGGCCAGAAGCCCAAAATCGGCGCCGACATCCCGCAGTACACCGCCGAGGGCGAGTCTGACCCGACCGTCCTCACCAACGAGGAAGCCTTCCACCGCAACTGCGCGGGCTGCCACGACGCGGCGGCGGACGCGCGCAAGAACGTCAAGGCCCCGACCTCGCAACAATGCACGGACTGCCACACCGGCAAGTAATTTTCATTTCCGTCTGACCAATTCCGCGACGCCCGTCAAGGCATGTGACCTGACGGGCGTTCGCGTGTATCATGGCTTCGAAATCAATCGAGGAGCCATCAAACAATGAAGACCGTTATCTTCTTCGCCTTCGCGCTCGCCCTGAATTTAGTCAACGCCGCCTGCGGGCGTTCCGAGAGCGCCAACCGCAACACCCAGAACTCGAACGCGACGGCCAGCTCAAGCCGCGCCGCGACGACGAACACCGCCAACTCCAAAGAGATGGGCGCCACGTCTTCACACGGCGGCGGGGCGACCCCAACGACGACGAACGGCAACGCGGCCCAGCAAGCCCCGGCGGGCGGCGACGCCGACCGAGCCTTAGCCAACACGGCGGAGTACGACGCGCGCATCGAGAAGGTGTCGGCGAAGGCCGATGCGCCCGCCGCTTCCGCCGCCGACAAGAAGGCCGCCGCCGAAGCCTACCTCGCGCGCGGCAACGTCTACCGCGACGCCGGGAACCCGCGTCTTTACAAGTACGCCCTCGGCGACTATCGCCGCGTGCTGCGCTACGACCCCTCCAACGCCGAAGCGAAGGAGAAGATGGACGAGATCGTCAGCATCTACCAGAGCATGGGCCGCCCCGTCCCGACCAACGGCCTTGAGCCCTAAGCACACGAAGGGGCGGAAGCCCGACCGTGAGGGAGGGCGCGGGCACGAATGATTCAAGTCCTGCCCTGAAAGGGCAGAAGATAATAGCCGGGGGCAAGTGCGCAGCACGTCGCCCCCGGAACAGACGAGAAAATAAATCCGACCCTGAAGGGGTCGCGGATTCAACGTTGAATCCGCGACCCCTTCAGGGTCGGATTCTTTCATCCATGCGAACCGGGGGCGGCGCGAACTTCGTCCGCTTGCCCCCGGCTAATATCTTCATCCCCTTCGGGGATATCTCATGCCTGCCGGACGCCCTCCCTCACGGTCGGGCTTCTGCCTCTTTATCACCCGATCTTGATGCCGATGGCTTCGAGGAACTTGGTCGGGCGGTCGCCGCCGATCATGGCGAAGATGTAGTCGTTGGGGACGGTGGCCTTGACCTCTTCGGTGCGGGCGTTCATCAAGACGACCTCATCGTCCTTAATCTCCTTGATGCCGGTTCCGAAGAAGACTTTAATCTTGCCCTCGTCAATGCAGTCGAAGACCTGAAGCTTGTTGCCGAACTTGAGGTCGTTCTTCATGTCGGAGCGGATGACGAGCGTCACGTCGTTAATCTCTTCGGGCGGGCGGAAGGTGATTTTGTCGCCCTGACGGCGCGCGACCAGATCAACCGCCGCCTCGATGGCCGAGTTGCCCGCGCCGACGACGATGATACGTTTGCGCCGGTGCTCCTCCGGGTCGGTCAACTTGTACTTCACCTTGTCCTCGGTCTTGCCGTCGCGCGTGACCTTCATCTCCTCGCCCGCGACGCGCAGCTTCATCGGCGTCCCACGGTTGCCCAAGGCTAAGACGACGCGGCGCGCGCGGTACGTGACTTTCTCTTTCTCCGTGCCCTTCTCGGTCTGGACGACGAAGTAGTCGCCGTCCTCGGCGCGCTTGACTGACTTGCAGCTCTCGGTCTCGTTGACGCGCACGCCCGTCTCGGTCATCGCCTGCTTCCAGCCTTCGAGGATGGCTTCGCGCTGCGCGCCCGCGCCTTCGGGCTTGATGCCGCCGCGCGGCTCCATCGTTTCGGGCTTGAAGAAGACGTACTTGTTCGCCGGGTAGGCGTCAATCGTGGCGAGCACCCTGTCCTGCTCGATGCCGACGTAGGAGAGGCCGTGCTGCTGCGCGGTGATGGCAGCGGAGAGCCCCGCGGGGCCGATGCCGATGATGGCGACTTCAATCTCGGCCTTCGTTTCGGGCGGCGTGCCGTTACGGAGTTCTGAGGCGATGTGGTTGATGCAGTCCGCGCCTTCGTTCGTCGCGTTCTTAATCAAGCGGCGTGCCCGACACGTCGCCGATGATGAAGCAGCCCGGCACGTTCGTCATATAGGCCGCGTCGCGGTTCGGAACCTTGCGGGGCGGTATCTTCTTCGACGTGTTGACGACGATGCACGCCTTCGGGTTGACGGGGCACTCGACCTGACAGGCCGTGTCCTCCATGCACTGGTCGGGCGCGACCGGAGTCGCGTAGTTGTTGACGATGGCGAGCACGTCGTGCGGGCACGCGTCCACGCAGGCGTGGCAGCCGATGCAGCGCTCGGTGATGACGACCGGGTGCGGGTAGTCCGGCCCTTCGGGGTCGTACTTTTCGAGCTGCTCTTTTGTGAGCTTGATTCTGCCGTCGTCCTCTTCGACTTTCGGCGGCAGAGGCTCTTCCAAGAGCAGCCGCGCGCGTCGCGCGTCGCGCAGCGCAAACGCGAGGGCGGTGACGAGGAGGAAGATGCCGATGCCCGCCCACCCCCACCACGGCAGGCCGCCGAAGAAGCTCTTGCTGGGGTCTTGCGTCAGGAGGTTAGTCGCCCAGAGCAGCGCGAGCAGCGCGAGGATGACGAAGAGTTGTGCCTTTTTCATGGTCTTCGACGAGGCGCGTCCCCGTTTCGAGGACGCGCCCTATCAGTTGAGTATGGATGAAACGAAGCGCGGGGCTTCCGCCTTCTTCGGCGTCTCCGCCGGACTTCCCGCGAGGAGCGACGAGCCCCACTCGCGCCGCCCCTTGACGTGCTGGACGTGGCAGGAGTTGCAGTTCGGCTGGTCGGCGGCGAGCACTTTCTCGAACTTGCCGCCGGGGTCGCCGTTGTGGCACGCGCCGCAGGTCGTGCGCGGCGTCGCGCGGTCAAGCGGCGCAAAGGATTGATGGCACGTCCCGCAGGAAAGCTCGCCGTCCTTGTTACCTTTAAGACCGCCCACGGCCTTGATGCGGTAGAGGTGTAGCGCATGGAACTCGGCTGTGCGTTGCGCCGCTGCGGGGTCGCCCGCCGTGGGCCAGCGCTTGGCGGCCTCTTCCATCTGCACGCGCGCCTCGCGCAACTCGGCGGGCTTGCGCTCCCACTCCTCTTTCTCCAAGCCCTTCCAAACCCACTTGCCGTCCGCCACGGGGTAGCCGAACGTCCCGCCGTGCGGCGTGCCGACGCGCTTGCCGTTGAAGGTCTTCGGGTTCGCATCGTTGTGGCAGTTCGTGCAGGTCTGGAGGCTCGCCACCGACGGGCGGAACTCCGTCCCCTGATGCTCGACGTGGCAGCTCGTGCAGCCGACGCCCGCGTTCTGGTGCGCGTCCGTGACGGTCGCGGTGAAGCCCTCGGCCTGATGGCAGTCGGCGCACTTGGCCTCCATGCTGCCCGTCAAGGTGTGACAGGTCGTACATGACGAGCCGTTCGGCTGGCGCGCGATTGCCGGTTGGGCCTGCAACGTGTTGCGCGCGTGCGGCGAAGAGATGGGCGCGGGCGTGTAGGCGCTCGCGTAGACGACCGCCGCGACGCCCGCGAGCGCGGCGATGATGACCGTCGCCCAGATGAAGACCGCGAAAGGCCACGGGCGGACGAGGTCGCGCGTCGGCGTCCAGTTGAAGCGGGCCTTGCCGAGGACGCGCGAGGTGGCGCGCGGCCTGAGCGGCGAGATGCGCTGCATCTTGCCCTCTTCGCGCTTGCGCTTCTCCCAGAAGACGTTCAAGGCGTCGGAGAGTTCGGGGTCGTCCTGCCCGGCTGCCGCCGCCGCAGGTTGAGGCTCCGCGTTCGGGATTTCAACGCGCCCTTCGGCCTCACCCACGCGGACGGCGACCTCCAACGTGACGCGGGCGACGAGCGCGTCGCCCTCGCGTTCAAGTTGGAGGAAGAAGGGGCCGATCTGGACGAGGTCGCCGTCGGCGAGGACTTCCGCCGACTCGACGGCGACGATGCGACCGTTAATCGCCGTGCCGCTCGAATGGCTGAAGTTGAAGATGTAGAAGCGACCGCCCGTCTCGTTTATCCCGGCGTGGAGGCGCGACACGGAGGGGTGGTTCAAGACCAGCTCGCAGCTCGGCGAGCGCCCGATCTTGAGGCCGTCGGTGACGAGCGTCGTCGGGTCAACGTTCAGGTCTTCGCGGATGATGACGAACTTGCTGGTCTGCATAGGTTAGCGCACGGCGAAAAAGACGACTTGGACGATGTGGACGAGCATCAGCGCCAGCATCAGAGAGGTCGCGACGACGTGCGGGGCGAGCCACAGTTTGAGGAGCTGGTGCAGGTAGATGAGCGAGTCCACGCGGCGCAGGGTGATGGTCGCCTCGACGGCTTCGAGCAGCAGGCGGCGCGATTCGGGGTCGAGGCTCTTCGCCTCCTTCTCGTACCCCTCGCGGCCCGCCGCCAGAAGCTCCGAGAGCGGCTCGCGCCTCACGTACTGGCGCACGAGATACGAGAAGGAGAAGACCTTGCCGCGCACCTTCCGCTTAATGAACTCGCGCAGCTCCTCGCTGCTCCGCGTGCCGATTTCGGCGAGCGTCTCGCTCAGCTCGTCGCGGCGGGCGCGGAGGTCTTCTATCAGCAGCGGCTCGCCCTCGATGCTCGTCATGATGCGCGGGGCGATGAGGTAGACGGCGACGCCGAAGATGCCGGTCAGGATGACGGCGTCGAACGAAATCATCAGCACCGAAGTCAGCAGTCCGCCCGTCGTCCGCCCGCCGTGGAGCAGCAGAACGATTCCGGCGATGAGGCCGAGGTAGACGTGCATCAGCATCCAGTAGCGCAACGGCCCCGCGCGCCGCCGGTAGACCTGCTTGCGCGCCGGGTAGGTCATCACCGCCGCGATGCCGCCCAAGCCGATGAGCCCCGTAATCCAGCGCAGCGTCAGCCAGCCGCCCGTCAGCCGCTCGTCCAGATGGAAGCGCGTCAGGCCCCAGACGATGAGAGCCGTGACGGCGACGGTCGCCGCGATGCCGAAGACGTGCCAGAGGAGCGCGGGCGTGTCCCGCTTGTGGATGTTGCGACCGATGGCGTGCGTCTGGTCGCGGTAGATGAGGCCGATGCGCGTGTTGACTTCCGAGAAATACTCGCGCGGGTTGACGCGCACGAGCGCGCCCGTCGGGCAGTTCTCCTGACACGAGAAGGCCGGGGTCTTCGCGTCCGGCGGGTTGAGCGCCGTCCCCTCGCAGAGGTTGCACTTGGTCGCTAAGAGATTGTCCGTCGCCGTCACGGGCTTCGGCGGCGCGGGCGGCGAGAGCGTGAGCCAGCCCTTCAGCTTCTGTTGGAACGTGAGGACGGGCGGCACTTCCGGCTTGCGCGGAATCATCGTGATGGCGTTGTACGGGCACTGCGTCGCGCAGTCGCCGCAGCCGATGCAGGTCTTCGGGTCAATGTCTATCTGCCCGTTCTCGAAGCGACCGATAGCCCCGGTCGGGCAGCCCGTCAGACACTCCGGGTCTTGACAGTGCATGCAGACCGAAGGGACGAGGACGTGCTGCGAGTTCGAAGAGCCGAGCTTCGAAGGGCGTTCGATGTGGATGCCTCGACGCAAAAGGCGCGACTGGCCGTGAACCTGATGGCAGGCCATCGAGCAGTTGCCGCAGCGCACGCACTTGTCCATGTCCATGACGAGGAGGTTCGTCCCGTCCACGACGCCCGTCGCAATCTCTCGCTCGGTCGCGGAGACGACGAGCCGGTCGAGCTTCGAAGTGACCTCCACGTCGTCGTCGGCAAGCGAGAATTCGGCGAAGCTCTTCTCCAGAGCGTCGCGCAGCGCGGAGTCTGAGCGCAGCCGAGGGATGGCGACTTCCAAGACCTCCGTTCTTTGGAGCACGGTCGCCGTGTAGGCCCACCGCGCGTCCTTCGGGATGCCTTCGAGGCCGAGGCAATTTCCCGCGCCGAGGAAGTCAACGCCGATGTCTTCGGTCAAACCCTCGACCATCATGTCGCCCATCGCCGCGCCGACCACCCCGCCGCGCACGCGCCGCACCCACCCGTTGCGGACGAAGATGATGCGGTCAACGGCCTCGCCCTCGTGGAAGAGGACGTGGTGCTTGGCGTAGACCATGAAGCGGGCCGACTTGCCGAGCTTCTCAATGAGTTCGGGGCTGAAGGCGTTGCCCGTCACCTGCCGCACGTCAATGAGCGTGCGGCCCAGACCGTGCTTGCGGTAGTTGGCGTCGAGCATCTGCCCGAACTTCGGGAGCTTGCGCAGCAGACGGAGCGCGGGCCTTCGGACTTCCAGAGACCTTCGCCTTCGACCCGGCGGGGACGACAATCGTCGCGTTGCGCGGCACACCGGCGAGGATGGACATCTCGCCGAAGCTCGCGCCCGGATGAAGCTCGCCGACCTTGCGGTTCTCTTCGGTCTCGCGGTCGCGGACGTAGACGTGGAGCTGGCCTTCCACCGAGACGTAGAAGGTGTTGCCGCCCCAGTCGCCCTCGCGGATGACCTCCTCGCCCGCGTCGAACTCGAAGAGCTGGACGTAGGGGCCGACCTTCTTGCCGTTGTAGTTGCGACCGTAGGCGATGACTTCGAGGTCGAGCTCGTGCTCGTAGTGGCCGTTATGCTTTTCCAGAAGCTCGGAAATGATGTCTACCTTCTCGATGGCTTCGAGAATGGTCTGGTGCTTCTTGATTTCTTTGGGCATGGCCTCAATCGAATTGCGGAAGATGAAGATTTGAAAACTTTTGAGAGACCGCAGCGCCGGACATCGAAAGACGGCGAAAGACGCGGAACCCGGAGAAGAAAACGAGCGCATTATAGCACTTTGCGCGAAACTGCAAATTAAAAGTACCGGGGGCGGTGGCGACCGGGTGGGCCTCCACCTACGGACACAACTTGACCCTCACGAGCGCCGCACCCGGTCGCTACTGCTCCCGGTACTGACTCGCCTCCGCCGCTGGAATTATGGAACTGGCGCGGCGTCGCGGCGTGTACCCACGTGCGGGACTGACGCCGGGAGGGGTGTATAATCACGACGCGTCCCCGGCCCGTTAAAAAAGCGGGCGGCGGAAGGCGCGGCGTAAAGTTTTGTGAGTCCTTCGGTTGTCGGGTTTTTGCGGGCCTGCCGGTTCCTGATGAGCGCCATCTCTTCCACGTCCGAGCTTCTGCTCTCCGCGCCTGCGGCGGGGGGCGTGTCCGCCCCTGCGGCGTCGTCGGCGGTTGTCGCTTTGGACGAGGTGCTCACCGATCATCATCTGCTGGCGGCGACGCTGGAGGGCGACGAGACGGCCTTCGCCGAGCTGGTGCGGCGCTACCGCAACCAGATTACGAACTACGTCTACCGCATGACGAACGACTACGACGCGGCGGTAGACCTCGCGCAGGAGACCTTCATGCGCGTCTACGCGGCGGCTGACCGCTACCAGACGACCTACGCCTTCTCGACCTACATCTACCGCATCGCCACCAACCTCGCCATCAGCGAGTTGCGCCGCCGCAAGCGCCGGCGGCTCGTCTCGCTGACCGGATTTTTTCAGAGCCACGACGCGACCGGCGAGGCGACCGAGCTGGATTTGCCCGACTCGAACCCCTTGCAGGACGTGACGGTGGTCGAGGGCGAGAGGCGTTCGGCGGTCGCGCGCGCCATCGCCACGCTCCCCGAAAAATACCGCGCCCCGCTCGTCCTGCGCGATGTCGAGGAGCGGAGCTACGAGGAGATCGCCTGCATCCTCCAGATGAGCGAAGGCACCGTGAAGTCGCGCATCAACCGCGCGCGCACGTTCCTGCGCGACAAGTTACAGGCGTACCTGTGAGGTGAAGTTTGAAATGAACAAGCAAGTATGCGAAACACACAGGGCGGAGCTAGAAGAGTCGCCGGGCGGCCCCGCGCAGAGCGTCGCACTGCGCGCGCACCTCGCGGCCTGCGCGCCGTGCGAGCAGTTCCGGCGCGAGCGCGCGTCGCTCAGAAGTCTCGTCGGCGGGCTCGGACGGGTCGCCGCCCCCGACGATTTCGAGTTCCGTCTGCGCGCCCGCATGGCCGCCGCCGGAGGGACGCGCCGCGCCCGACCTTTCCACTTCAACTTCCGCTTCGTCCCCGGCGTCGCCTCCGTCGCCCTCGCCGTGTGCTTCGTCTCGGTCTCCGCGTGGATTTATCTCAAGCGAGAGCCCGCGCCGCAATCGCCCGAAACGCCGACGCGCGCCGCGACGGTCGCGCCCACGGCTGTGACTGAGACGGCGTTGACGAAGGACGACGCTCCGGTCGTCTCTCACGAAAATCCTTTGAAGAAGGACGACGAGCTGGCGACTTCCTCGACGCCGGAGAGGCTCTCCAAGATGCGCGACGCTTCGAACGTCCGCGCGCGATTCAACGGGAAGGGAAGCGACCGCGCCGCGAGGGAGACGGGCAGCGCCGCCGTCTTCGATGCGCGCTCCGCGCCGATTCTCAGCGCCTCGTCGTCCACGCCGGGCGAGTTGGCCTCTCTGCCGACGACGACGGTCGCCGTGCGGACTGCCTCCGTGCCCCTGCAAGTCGTCCTCCGGGACGCGAGCGGCGCGGCGCGCATCGTCCCGATGAGTTCCGTCAGCTTCGGCTCGCAGGAACTCGTCCGGCAGGGTCGCAACACCATGCACGTTTCGCACACCGTCAAAGAGGGCGTCTGGTAAGCAATGCCTTTCTGTGTTTTAAAACTTAGTCTTTCAACGACGGACGCGCGCCGCCCTCGACGCGCGCCCCTCGGTCTCGCGTGTCTGCTCGCACTCTGCGCGCCTTCGGCCTTCGGGCAGCAGACCGCGCCCGCGCCGCCGCAGCCGACGGTAACAATACAAACTGTTCCCGCCGCCCGCTCCGCGCAAACTCCGAACACTCCGCGCGCGCCGAGGGCGACGACGGTTTCAAACCCGTCCGCGCCGCACGGCCCCAGAGCCCCGCGCGCACCGCAGGCCGCGCAAGGGCTGCTCACGCCGAAGGCCGCGCCCGCCGCGCCCGCGCCGAAGCAGTTGGTGACGGTCGTCCACCGCCTCAGCGGTTGGAAGCTGCTCACGTGGCTCGCGCTCACGGGGCCGCCGACGCTTGAGCTCGACCGCTTCCCCTCGGCGACCGACGTGCACACGAACATCGTCGCGGGCTTCGTCGCCGAGGACGGCAGGACGGTCGTCGCCCGTCTCCCGCGCGCCGAAGCCATGATGGAGACGGCTTCCGCGCAGCCCCTTTCGAGCTACTACGAAGCCGTCATGCAGCAGCCGTCGTCGTCGCCTGAGTTCACTCTCATCCTCGGCGACGGCAGGCGCATTGACGCGAAGTTCGTCGGCCTCGACGCCTCGACCGGGCTCTCGATGCTCGAAGCCTTCGAGCCCCTGCTCAAGTCTGCTTTGACGGGCGACGAGGGCGACACCGAAGACCCGACGGTCGGGCAGCGCGTCCACTTCTTCGCGCCCGCGCCGCTCGCCGACGCGGCCCCGAATCAGAATCTCGGCGTCGTCTATTTCGGCATTGACCAGACCGAGGGCCGTCTGACCGAAGTCAGCCGCGCCTCGACGGGCAAGCTCTTCGCGGTCACGGCGCAGGCGAGCCGAGTCTCGCCCGCGTGGACGGGCGCGGTGGCGATGAACGAGTCGGGCGAGCTTGTCGGCATCGTCGCCGAGAGCGGCTCGACCGAGACGCGCATCGTGCCCGCCGCGACGATGCGCGGCGCGATTGACCGCGTGCTGGCGCGGCGCGCGAGCGTCCCGCAGCCGTGGCTCGGCGTGCGCGGCGACGACGTTTTCAAGTTCACCGTCCAGCAGTGGGAGGACATCGGCTGGAAGCCGGAGCTGGCAATGCCGCTCATCCAGAGTCGGCAGGGCGTTCTGCTCACTTCGGTCGCGCCGGGCACTCCGGCGGCGACTGCCGGGTTGCGGCCCGGCGACGTTATCTCGCGCATCAACGGGCGCGAGGTGCGAGGCGTCGGCGACCTCTCGCCTTTACTCCGTGAGGCGGGCGTCGGTCGGACGGCGGACTTCACCGTCTGGCGCGCGTTTGAAAAGTCGCCCGTCGAGCTGCCCGTCATGCTGAGCGGGACGCGGAGCCCGGCCATCGCCACCGCCGAGGCCGAGCTGAAGGCGGCTCGCGCCAGCCTCTACGCGCTTGAGTTGGAGCTGCGCGGGGCGGCACGCGCGCCGGTCGCGGAGCCGGGAGTGGCGGACGCGCGAAGACAACAGATGAGGGTTGAGGCGCGGCAGAAAGAGGTCGAGGCGTTGATGCGCGAAGTGAAGTTACAGGCCGAGGCGGCGGAGGCGCGCGTCGCCGAGGCGCGTCGGCTGGCGAACGAGCCCGCGCGGGCTTTGCGCTTCGAGCTGAGAGGCCCGACGACCGTGCTCCGCCCCTTGCGCCCCTTCGGCCTCGAAGTCATCGGCCTGACGCAGCGCAGCGCCGCCCGCCTTCAGGCGAAGGGAGGCGTGCTCGTCGTCTCGGTCGCGCCTGAAAGTCCCGCGGCGGCGAGCGGCATGCGCCTCGGCGACGTGATTGAGACCGTCAACGGCCAGACGTTCACCCGCCTTGACCTCCGCAAGCGACTCGCCGACGCGGGCACGGCCCCGCTGCCCGTCGGCGTCGTCCGCGAGGGACAGAGACTGAGCCTGATGCTCAAACTCGGCCCCGGACTTCAGTAAAGGCTCTCAAACAGTACCGCGAGCGATAGCGAGCGGGTTGACGTTAACGACAGTCAACCCGCTCGCTATCGCTCGCGGTACTGTTTCGGGCCGTCGCTCTTTTTCAAACCGGGGCGCATCTGTGCTACTCTTATTTCACCGCTCGTTGTCTTAAATCATAATTCGACGCTGAAGGCGCATGCTGCATAAAGCCGTTGAGTTCTATCACCGACTGCTGGACGATGGCGATCTGGCCGAGACTTCGCGGAAGATGCTCGACGAAGGCTTGGAGAGCGCCAAACTCATCTTCGGCGGTCGCCGCCTGTCGCCGTACCTGCGCCCGCACTTCGTCACCGAGACCGACTTCGCGCGCGTCACGCGAATCTGCGAGACGGTTTGGAGCGCCATCCAGAAGGTGAAGGACGCGGCGGTCGAAGACTCCGCGTTGCTGGACGAACTCGGCCTTACGGAGATCGAGCGCGACCTCGTGCGGATTGACCCCGGCTACCGCGCCGTCTCGCCGACCGCGCGGCTCGACTCCTTCCTCATCGAAGACGACTTCAACTTCGTCGAGCTTAACGGCGAGAGCCCCGCCGGGATTGCTTACGCCGACGCCGCCTACGACATCTTCTCGCGCCTTCCCGTGATGCGCCGCTTCGCCGAGCGCTACACCTTGCGCACCTTCGAGGGCCGCCCCCTCATGCTCGAAACGCTGCTCGCGGCCTACGCCGAATACTTGGGGCGCGCGCCCGAACGCAACCCGACCATCGCCATCGTTGACCTCAAAGGTCTGCCGACGCAGAAGGAGTTCGAGCTTTTCAAAGAATACTTCGACGCCGCCGGGTATCCCGCCGTCATCTGCTCGCCGGACGAGCTGGAATTCGACGGGGGCCGCCTGCGCGCGCTCGGCACCGAGATAGACATCGTCTACAAGCGTTTGCTCGTCAACGAGTACCTGCCCATCATCGAAGAGCACCCGGCGCTCCTCGACGCCTACCGCGCGGGCGCGGTCTGCATGGTCAACAGTTTCCGCTCCAAGATGATTCACAAGAAGGCGCTCTTCTCAGTTCTCACCGACGCGCGCTACGACGGGCTCTTCAACGACGAAGAGCGCGAAACGGTCGCCCGCCACGTCCCGTGGACGCGGAACATGAGAGAAGGAAAGACCGAACGGAACGGCGAGCATGTTGACTTGGTCGAGTTCGTCCGCGCGAACCGCGAGCGGATGGTTTTGAAGCCGAACGACGACTACGGCGGGCACGGCATCTACATCGGTTGGAGCGGCGAACAGTCCGACTGGGACGAGGCGATTCAAGTCGCGCTCGCGGACGGCGATTACATCGTGCAGGAGCGCGTCCGCACGGCGCGCGAGATGTTCCCGGCCTTGCAGGAGGACGGCACGGTCGTCTTCGCCGAGCAGCTCGTTGACCTCGACCCTCTGCTCTTCAACGGCAAGGTCGGCTCGGCCTTCACGCGGCTCTCTTCGACGGAGCTTGCCAACGTCTCTTCGGGGGGCGGGATGGTCCCGACCTTCATCATCAGCGAGAAGTGAGTCATGAACTTTGTCAACAGCGAGACGCCACAGGACGAGCGGCGGCGCTTCGAGCGCTCGCGCCTCATCATTGACGTGTTCTTCGACGGGGCCGACCTGACCGGCGTCGCCAGCACGCAGGACATCAGCCCCGGCGGGCTCTACATGAACACGCAGGCCGAGATACCCGAAGGTGCGCTCCTCACCCTTCGGCTCCCGCTTGGCGGGCGCGACGTGGTTTGCAACGCCGAGGTCATCTACAGCAACCCCGGTCGCGGCGTCGGCGTGAACTTTCAGGGGCTGTCCGACGAAGACCGCGCGACGCTCGAACGCGAACTCGCGGAAGGCTGAAGGGCCAAGTGAAGGCAACTAGAGGAGGGATGTAGCGATGGTGACGCCTGAACACTACACGCTCGGCATCGAAGAGGAATTCCAGATTGTGGACCCGCAGACGCGGGAGCTGCGCTCGCGCGTCTCCGAGATTCTGGACGAGGGCAAGATGCTCCTGGGCGAGCAGTTCAAGCCCGAAATGATTCAGTCCATGATCGAGGTCGGGACGGACAAGTGCTACAACATTCAGGAGGCGCGGGCCGACATCACGAACCTCCGGGCCATCACCGCCTCGCTCGCGCGCAAGAAGGGCTTGGCAATCGTCGCCGCCTCGACGCACCCCATCTCGCACTGGCGCGACCAGAAGATTTTCGACGACAAGCGCTACAACGTCCTCATCGAAGAGTTGCAGATGGTCGCCAGCTCCCTGCTCATCTTCGGCCTCCACGTCCACGTCGGGATGCCCGACAAGGATCGCGGCATCCACATCATGAACGCGGCGCGCTACTTCCTGCCGCACGTTCTGGCCCTGACGACCTCTTCGCCCTTCTGGCTCGGCTTCAACACGGGGCTCAAGTCGTACCGCTCCGAGGTCTTCAAGAAGTTCCCGCGCACGGACATCCCGGACCACTACGACTCCTACGCCGCCTTCCAGCGTTACGTTGATCTGCTCGTCAAGACGGGCTGCATAGACGACGGCAAGAAAATCTGGTGGGACGTGCGCCCGCACCCCTTCTTCCCGACTTTGGAGTTCCGCATCTGCGACATCCCGACGCGCGTTGACGACACCATCGCCATCGCCGCGCTCTTTCAGGCCATCGTCGCCAAGCTCGACAAGCTCATCGAAAAGAACCTCGGCTTCCGCCTCTACCGCCGCGCGTTGATTCAAGAGAACAAGTGGCGGGCCGTGCGCTACGGGCTCGACGGCAAGATGATTGACTTCGGCAAGCAGACTGAAGTCCCCGTCCGCGACTTGATACTCGAACTCCTCGAATTCGTGGACGAGGTGCTCGACGACCTCGGCTCGCGCAAAGAGGTCGAGCACATCCACACTATCCTCGAACGCGGAACCTCCGCCGACGAACAGCTCCGCGTCTACGCCGAGACCGGCAGCCTCCCCGCCGTCGTTGACCTCCTCATGGAGCGGACGATGGAGAACGTCCCGCTCGAAGGAAAAGTCGGCGGGCAGTTCGTCTGAGGTCGGAACGTGCGCGCGGGCGCGGTCTGAAATTCGGAAGCGGGGCTCTGCGTCGAGCCCTGCTTTCTTTTTACGTCAGAGAATCCGCCCGCTTCCTTTTTACGTTAGAGAATCCGAAGGCTGCTGACCTGGTATGGAGCCCTTAACCATAGCCCTCCTCGCACTGTTCATCTTCGCCCTCGCCCTGCTCTACTCGTCGGTTGGGCACGCGGGCGCGTCCGGTTATCTGGCGGCGATGGCCCTCTTCGGAGTCGCGCCCGCCGTGATGAAGCCGACGGCTTTAACTCTCAACATCCTCGTCGCCACGATTGCGACGGTAAAGTTTTACCGTGCGGGCCGCCTTTCGTGGAGGCTGCTTTTGCCCTTCGCCGCCGCGTCAATACCTTTCGCCTTCGTCGGCGGCTACATTACGCTGCCCGGTCATTGGTACAAAACAGTCGTCGGCGTGGTTCTGCTGTGCGCCGCTTACAGGCTTTTCCGCGTGGCTCACGAGGCGTCGGAGCAAACCGAAGTGAAGCGCGTTCCGCTCTGGGCGGCGCTTGTCTCCGGCGCGGGCATCGGCCTGCTTGCGGGGTTGACGGGGACGGGCGGCGGCATCTTCCTTTCACCGCTTCTGCTGTTGATGGGTTGGGCCGAGACGCGGCAAGCGGCGGGAGTGTCGGCGGCGTTTATTCTCGTCAATTCAACGGCGGGTTTGCTCGGCAATGTTTCGAGCATCGGCGTGCTGCCGGGTTCGATTCTCGTCTTCGCCCCGGCGGCCATAGTCGGCGGACTTATCGGCGCGGAGTACGGGAGCAAGCGCATCGCGGGCGCGAATCTGCGGCGGCTCTTAGCCGTCGTGCTTGTCATCGCCGGGTTGAAGCTAATCTTTACCTGAGTACGAGTCGCCGGAAGGGAACTGAAGGTCAGAACCGCGAGCGGTAGCGAGCGGGTTGACCGTCGTTAACGTCAACCCGCCCGAAAGACCGCTCGCGGTTCTGACTATTGCTCGGAGTGCTTGATTGCTTCGCGCAGGAAGTTCTCGAAGAGGACGCGACCGTCGCGCGACTCGATCTTGTGAGCCCAGCGCGTGCGGCTGCTCGCCTCTTCGCGGAGCATGCGCTTGCGCTCGCGGGGCGGGAGGTTCGGGTTGACGCGTCGCTTGTGGTTCGTGTCCAGGTCCTGAAAAGATTTTTCGAGGTGGAACTGGACGGTGTAGACGAGCTGCCCTTCGGAGCGTTTGACCATCATCTGGTTGCGGCACGAGATGGCGGTCGCGAGGAGGTGGAAGCCTTCGGGCACGCGGTCGAGTTGGAGGCCGTGGTTCTGCCAGACGCGCAGGATGCGGCCCTCGGTCGTGTAGTCCTGCCAGAGTCCTGTGTCGCCGTCGTTGATGCCCGCAAAGATCGGGTCGTCCGGGTCGGTGATCCAGACGAAGCGGTACTGGTACTCGAAGACGCGGTCGGCGCGCCGCTCGCTCGGCTCCTTGTGGTCGAGCGTCTCGCAGTTCGCGCCGAAGCAGATGCCGACGAGCTGGTGTCCGCCGCAGATGCCGAGCACGGGGATGTTGGTCGTGCGGATGAACTCGGCGAAGCGCTTGAGCATCTCCGGGTCGTAGTAGTCGAAGTCGGAGAGCGTGCCGCTCAAGACGATGGCCTGCGGGCGGAACTCGGCGGCGGCCTCGGTGACTTCCGAGAGATGCACCTGCCGCGTCACGGGCTCGCGCACGAGCCGGGTGACGTTGCCGACGATGTTGTTGAGCGCGAGACCGGAAATGTATCGCTCGCGCGCGAGGTTCGACGCGGCGTGCGCGCCCCACTCGCGCCGCGCCACGTCCGAGAGGTCGCGCTCGTCATGCAGCAAGGTGTTGACGACGAGGGTGCGGACGGTCTCGATGCGCTGCTCGATCCTCTCGTAACGGCAGTAGGTGCTCTGGTTGTACGGGAAAGGGAGCGGCTCCGGCTGGTCGAGCGGCGTCTGGACGATTGTCTCCGGCATCTGCATCATCGTTAGCTTAAATTCCCCCTTGCTCGCCGTCAAGAGACGCGCCGCTGCGGGCGCTGACTCGTGTTCTGGTTAAACTGCGGGACGGCTGTTCCGGCCCCCGCCTCTTCAATCTCGCTGCGCGCCGCTTTGGCCGTCGCCGAACGCGCGCGCGTCCGGGTCGAAGCGCTCCGCCCCTCGGTCAAAAAGTCGGCGAGGAGCAACATCCGCTGCCACGCCGACTCAAGCTCGTCCGCGAGGTGCGAGATTTTTGTGATGTCGTAGGGCACGGCCACGTTGCCGACCCCGGCCCGCGCGAAGACCGCGAGATAACGCGCCGTCGCCAAGTCCGGGCAAGAGATGCGCCGCCGTCCGACTTTCAACTCGATTCCGAGCAGCGTGTGCTGCACTTCAACTTCCGCGCCCCTCTTCGGCGCGGGCACGGTGTGCGAGCGCGTGCGCAGGGGCATAATCCGCTCGCGGTACAAGCGCGGCGGCCAGTCGTCGCCGAGACGGTTTTTAATCTCGGCGACGAGCGCGTCCGAAGGGGCCGCGCGGCCCGCGTCAGCACGCGCGCCCGTCTGTGTCCCGGCTGCGCTTTTCATCAACCCTCAACCGGAAAGTTCAAAAGTGAGGGATGGAGTTAAGAACTCGGCCCCCGTCGTTAACTTCGGCAGACTCGCTACCGCAACCCCGTCACCGCCACGGCCTGCGTCGCGCGGAAGGCGTCGAGGACGCTGCCGGGGAAGATTCCCAGATAGAGCACCCCGATGACCGTGATGACCAGAACGAGCGCGACGCTCGCGGGGATGCGCGGCGCGCCCCACTCGGTCGTGCGTTCGCGGAAGAACATCACGACTATCAGCCGCAGGTAATAGTATACCGAAATGGCGGTGTTTAGGACACCGACGACGACGAGCCAGACGAGGCCCGGATGCTGCTCGGAGTTGTCGAGCGCCGCGCCGAAGACCATCACCTTGCCCATGAACCCGGCGGTCAAAGGCACTCCCAGGAGGCTCAGAAGGAAGAGCGAGAGCGTGAGCGAGAGCGCGGGCGCGCGGAAGCCGATGCCCCGGTAGTCCTCGATGTCGGTGCGGCGGTCGCCGGAGCGCGCGACGAGGGTGACGACGGCGAACGCGCCTAAGTTCATCACCGAGTAGACGAGCAAGTAGAAGATGACCGAAGCGATGGCGTCGTCGCGCTGCTTGTCGGTCTCCGCCGCGCCCGCCGCGATGAAGCCGACGAGCGCGTAGCCCGCGTGCGCGATGGACGAGTAGGCGAGCATCCGTTTGACGTTGTCCTGCACGAGCGCGACGACGTTGCCGATGGTCATCGTCAGGATGGCGAGTATCTCAAGGCCGTAGAGCCACGCGTAGTGCAACTGCGCGCCCGTCTGCGCCGAGCCCGAAGTGGCGGCGATGAAGGGGAAGGCGAAGAGGAAGACGCGCATGAAGGCGGCGAACCCCGCGGCCTTCGGCCCGGCTGCCATGAAGGCCGTGACGGGCGTCGGCGCTCCTTCGTACACGTCGGGCGTCCAGACGTGGAAGGGCGCGGTGGCGATCTTGAAGCCGAAGCCGATGAGCATCATCGCCGCCCCGGCGAAGAGCAGCGGCGGGTAGAGCCCGTCGTTCAGCCGTTCGGCTATCTCGCCGACGTTGGTCGTCCCGGCCATGATGACGCGGCTCGCCTCCTGTCCCGCCGCCGCCGGGACGGAAATCTCGTGCGCCGTCGCCCCGTAGACGAGCGCGATGCCGTAGAGCAGAAAGGCCGAGGAGAACGAGCCGAGGATGAAGTATTTGAGCGAGGACTCGTTCGAGCGCAGGTCGGACTTGCGGAAGCCCGCCATGACGTAGGTCGCAATCGAGAGGATTTCGAGTCCGAGGAAGAGCATCACCAAGTCGCCGCCCGAAGCCATCAGCATCATCCCGACGGTGGCGAACAAGAGCAGCGTGTGGAACTCCCCGGCGGGCAGACGCTCGCGCTCGACCCAGACCATCGAGACCAGAATGGTCAGCGCCGCGATGATGATGAAGACCAGCGTGAACGAGAGCCGCATCGAGTCGAGCACGAGCATCCCGTTAAAGGCGGTCGCGGGTAGAGTCGCCGCCGAGCCCCACATCCAGACGCACGCCGCCGCCGCCGCGCCGAGCCCGACGAGCGAGACGGCCCCGGTCGCCCAACGCCGCCCCGTGCGCCGCGTGAAGGCGTCCACGAGCATCGTCACGAGGCCCGCCACCGAAACAATCAGCTCCGGCAGGAGCAGTTGAAGATTTATGTCGGGCGAAGTCGCCGGGATTACAAAACTGAGGTTCATCGTTTCAACTCTGTACGCTCTTCGTAACGCGCCAGCCCCGTGTGTTTGGCTCTACTCGACGGCGGCCCCTGCTGTTGCTGTGGTGGTGGTCGCCGTCTTTCCCGTCTCCCGCGCCTTCAAAAGCGCGTCAACCCGCGTGCGAACCATCTTCTTGTACTCGGAAATCTCCGGAGACATCCCCCGGTGCACGGGCGCGACGTGCTTACCTTCCTGATCGAAGAAGACGACGACCGGGATGCGCGTGCTGCTGGAGAACTGCGAGAAGGCTTGCGCCTCCGGGTCGCGCAGCACGGGGATGGTCAGCCGCCGCTGCTTCGCGTAGTGCCGGAGGAGATTGTCGGAAGTCTGCTTCTCGTCTTCGATGCTGACCCAGAGGAAGCGGACGGGTTTGCCCGCGTACTCCTCCTTCAACTCCTCGATGGCCACCAACTCCCAGGTGCACGGCGTGCACCACGTCGCCCCGAACGAGACGACGAGCACGTCGCCGCGCATCGAAGCCGTGTCGTAGACTTTGCCGTCCAAACCTTTGAGCTTGATGACGGCGTTCGCCTGCGGCGCGGCCTGCTGCTGCTCCTGCGCGGAGACGTGCGTCGCCGTGCCCACGCAGAAGGCCAGCAGGAGAAGTGTGAGCGTCGCCCGGTTTCTCATAAATCGTCTCGAAAACATCGGTTTCAAAAACAGTTTGAAGGGCTCCATTACTTCCGCCCGGAGTCCGCGTGAAACTCGCCCTGCGTCTCGGAGGCGAGGACGCGAGCGCGCACTTCGTTGACGCTCAGGCGCGAGCGTTCGAGGAACGGGCGCGGGTACGCGCCCATGTAGAGCATCAGCGCGAGCAACGGCAGGAGCAGCGCCACCTCGCGCGCCGAGAGGTCTCGGAGTCGCCGGTTCTTCTCGTTCGTCACGCGCCCGAAGAGCACGCGCTGCAACATCCAGAGCATGTAGACCGCCGCCCAGATGACGCCCGTCGCCGCCAGCATCGTCGCCACGCGCGGGTTGAGCCACGAGGCGTAACTGAACCCCGAAGTCCACATGCCGAGCATGATGAGGAACTCGCCGACGAAGCCGTTCAGGAGCGGCAGGCCGACCGACGAGAGCGAAGTGATGACCAGAAACGTCGCGAACCACGGCATCGGCTTCGACAGTCCGCCGAACTCGGAAATCATCCGCGTGTGCCGCCGCTCGTAAATCATCCCGACGAGGAGGAAGAGCGCCCCCGTCGAGACGCCGTGGTTCAACATCTGGTAGAGCGCGCCCTGCATCCCCTGCTCGGTGAACGAGAACATCCCCAGCAAGATGAAACCCATGTGGCTCACCGAAGAGTAGGCGACCAGACGCTTCACGTCCGGCTGCACCATCGCGACGAGCGCGCCGTAGATGATGCCGATGACGGCGATGACGATGAAGAGCCACGCGAACCGCCGCGTCATGTCGGGGAAGAGCGCGAAGTTGAAGCGCAAGAGGCCGTATGTCCCCATCTTCAGCATCACGCCCGCGAGGAGCACCGACCCGGCGGTCGGAGCCTCGGTGTGCGCGTCCGGGAGCCACGTGTGGAAAGGGAAGATCGGAACCTTGATGCAGAAGGCGAAGGCGAAGGCGAGGAAGAGCCAGAACTCCCATTCGGGCGGGAGCGTGCGCGAGCCGTCGCGCAAGGCGGCGAGGATGATGGTGTAGTCGAAAGTCCTGAAGACGTACCAGAGCGCGATGATGCCCGCGAGCATCAGGAGACTTCCGAGCGCCGTGTAGATGAAGAATTTCGCGGCGGCGTAAATCCTCCGCTCGCCGCCCCAGACGCCGATGAGGAAGAACATCGGGACGAGCGACGCCTCGAAGAAGAGGTAGAAGAGCAGGAGGTCGAGCGAGACGAAGACGCCGATCATCGCCGACTCCAGCGCGAGCAGGAAGGCGTAGAAGGCGACCTCCCGCTTCTCGACCGCGTGCCAGCTCGAAAGGATGGAGATCGGAACCAGCAGCGTCGTCAACAAGACGAGCCACAGGCTCATCCCGTCCACGCCGACGTGGTAGCGCGCGCCGATGGAGCCGATCCACGGCACGTCCTGCACGAAGCGGAAAGAGTTCGTCGTCCCCGCTCCCACGTCGCCCGTCAGAAGCAGGAGCGAGAGGACGAAGGTGGCGACCGAGAAGATGAGCGCGACCCAGCGGTAGTGCGTGGGCTTCGCGTACTTCGCCAGCCCGTGCGCGGCGACGGCGACCGCGCCGACCAGCGGCAGAAGGATTAAGGCCGTGAGCAGGTATTGCTGCATGAGAGTCCTAAGTAATCCGCAGGTAGTTGTAGACGAAGAAGCTCACCACGGCAATCGCGCCGAGCAGGATGATGGCCGCGTAGCTGCGCACGAAGCCGGGCTGCAACTGTCGCGCGACCTGTCCGAGCCCGGTCAGCGCGCGCCCAAGTCCGTTCACGATGCCGTCAATGACGCCGATGTCGAAGACCTTCCACAGCCCTTCGCGCGAGCCGTTCTTAATCGGGTTGATGACGGCGGCGTCGTAAATCTCGTCCACGTAGTATTTGTTCTCCAAGACCTTCGGCATCTCGGCGAGCGGCTTGCGGCGGAAGTAAGTCCAGCCGACGCCGATGCCGATGAGCGCGATGGCGACCGAGATGCCGCTGAAGACGCGCTCCCACATGACCTCCACGGGGTCGTGCGCGTGCTCCGCCGCCGGGACGCCGCCCGACGCGCCCTCGCCCACCGACTGCGGCAGGTCGCCGCCGTGCCCTTCAGCCGCGGGCCGAGCCGATGAAGTCGCGTGCGAGTCGCCCGCCGCTTCGCCTGTCGCCTCGTGCGCGGTCGCCGGAGCGCCGTGGTGTTCGGGGACGTGTTTGACGACGGGTTCGAGCGTGTGCTCGAAGAAGTTCGGCACCGCGCCGCCGCTGAGGGCATAGGGGATGCCGACGAGCCCGCCGACGGTCGAGAGCACGGCGAGCACGACGAGCGGCACGGTCATCGTCCACGGCGACTCGTGCGGCTCGACGGGGCCGTGATGATGAGCGTGGTCGTCCTCTTCCTCATCGTCGTGCGCGCCCGCCGCCGCGTTGTGCGAGCCGTGATGCCCCACGTCGGCCTGCTCGCCGGCGTGCGCCTCGCGGAAACGCTCCGAGCCCCAGAAGGTCATCACCATCAAGCGAGTCATGTAGACGGCGGTCAGCAGCGCCGTTATCGCGCCCACGACCCACAGAACCTTGCCCGCGCCCGCAGGGATGCCGAGCGCGTCCGTGCTCCAAGTCTTCCAGAGAATCTCGTCCTTCGAGAAGAAGCCCGCGAAGATGGGGATGCCGCTGATGGCGAGCCAGCCCGCGAGCATCGTCAGCCACGTCACCGGCATGTACTTCTTGAGGCCGCCCATCCGCCGCATGTCCTGTTCGTGGTGCATCCCGTGGATGACCGAGCCGGAGCCGAGGAAGAGGAGCGCCTTGAAGAAGGCGTGCGTCATGACGTGGAAGATGGCGGCGACGAAGGCGCCCGACGCCGCAGGCGAGGAACATGTAGCCGAGCTGCGAGACCGTTGAATAGGCGAGGACTTTCTTGATGTCGTTCTGCGCGATGCCGATGGTCGCGGCGAAGATGGCGGTCGCCGCGCCGATGATGGCGATGATGAACATCGCCGTCGGCGCGTGCGTGTAGATCGCCGAGCAGCGGACGACCATGTAGACGCCCGCCGTCACCATCGTCGCCGCGTGGATGAGCGCCGAGACCGGCGTCGGCCCGGCCATTGCGTCCGGCAGCCACACGAAGAGCGGTATCTGCGCGCTCTTGCCCGTCGCGCCGATGAAGAGCAGCACCGCCGCCGAGGTTATCCCCCCGGCGATAATCGCGCCCCAGCCGAACGCGTCAACGGGCATCGCGTTGATGGTCTCCAACGCGCTTCTGACGCCCTCGGCGGGCTTGTCGAAGAAGCTGATGGAGGGGTTGCCCGCCTGCGAGGTCAGGAAGAAGACGAGCATGATGCCGAGCACCACGCCCCAGTCGCCGATGCGGTTGGCGACGAAAGCCTTCTTCGCCGCGTCGCCCGCCTCCTTGCGGTCGAAGTAGTAGCCGATGAGGAGGTACGAACAGAGCCCGACGCCCTCCCACCCGACGAACATCAAGAGCAGGTTGTCGGCCAGCACGAGCGTCAGCATCATGAACATGAAGAGGTTCAGGTACGCGAAGAAGCGATAGAACCCCTTGTCGCCGTGCATGTAGCCGGTGGCGAAGATGTGAATCAGGAGGCCGACGAAGGTGATGAAGCAGGCGTAGATGCCGGAGAGCCTGTCCATCGCGAAGCCGAAGTCCGCGCGGAAGTTGCCGACCTCCATCCACGTCCAGAGGTGGCTCAAGACCGGCGTCGCCGGCTCGTTCGTCAAGGCCGCGCCGCCCGCGCCCGTGAACGCGATGAAGAGGCTCAAGACCGCCGAGACGCCGACCGACGCGCACGCCACCGCGCCGATGAACGCCTCGCTGCGGACGCGGCGACCGACGAGCCAGTTGACGACCGCGCCCGCCAGCGGCGCGAAGACGATGACGGAGAGCCAGTGGTTAGACATAAGAAAGTCGTAAACCGTGACAGGTGACGGGTGACGGGCAAGAGCAAGGTTTTATCTTGTCACCCGTCACGGTTTACCTGTCACCCCCTTTAAAGTTTCAGAATGCTCGCCTCGTCCACGTTGAGCGACTCGCGGTTGCGGAAGATGGCGATGATGATGCCGAGGCCGACAGCCGCTTCGGCGGCGGCGACCGTCATCACGATGAAGACGAAGAGCTGACCCGTAACGTCGCCGAAGTAGCTGGAGAAGGCGACGAACGTCAGGTTGACGGCGTTGAGCATCAGCTCGATGCACATGAACATCCCGATGACGTTGCGCTTCGTGATGACCCCGACCACGCCGATGGTGAAGAGCACCGCCGAGAGCGCCAGATACCAGTTCAAGGGAGCCATCACTCGCCCTCCTCTTCTTCGACGGGGCGCACGGAGGGCGCACCCGCCTCGCCACGCTCGATCTGCTCACGCGCCATCGCACGACCCGTCGCCGCCGTGTCGCCCGGCGTGATGAGACGGTCGCCGCCCGCGTCTCTCGCGGCCTGCACGGCCACCATGTCCTCGTCGGCCATGCCGAGCACCTGCGTCCTCCGCGCAAGCGTAATCGCGCCGACGAGCGCCATCAGGATGAGCACCGAGGTCACTTCAAACGGCAGGAGGTACTCGGTGAAGAGCCCCGTGCCGACGGACTTGGTGAGCCCGACTTCCAGGACCTTCGGCGGCACGGGGATGTGTCTCGACGCGCCGCCCACGGTCAGCATGAAGGCCGCCTCGGCGATGAGCACGGTCGCCAGCCCCACCGCCACCGGAATCAGGTACTTCAGACGGTATGGCCGCCGCGCCTCCTCCTCCGCGTTGAGGAGCATGATGACGAAGACGACGAGCACCATGATCGCGCCCGCGTAGACGATAATCTGCACCGCCGCGATGAAGGGCGCGGCGAGCGTCAGGTAGAGGCACGCGAGCGCGACGAAGACGCCGATTAAAGAGACGGCGCTGTAGAGCGGGTTGCGCTGCGCCACCATCGAGATGGCGCAGCCGACCGCCATCCCGCCGAAGATGATGAAGAAGAGAATCGTCCAGGGCATAAATGAACCCGCGCCAACGGGGCGGGGAATCTGAGTCGCCCTCCGCCCGGAAACTTTCGCCGCCGCCGCTCTCAGCGGAGCATGAAGAACATCATCGTCGCCGTCAGAATCACGTTCAGAAGGGCGACGGGCAGAAGGAACTTCCAGCCGAAGTTCATCAACTGGTCGAAGCGGAAGCGCGGCAGAGTGCCCCGCAGCCAGATGTACAGGAAGAGGAAGAAGATGACCTTCCCAAGGAAATAGAAGATGCCGAGCAGCGGAACCTGCTCGACGAACGGCCCCTGCCAGCCGCCGAGGAAAAGGGTCGTCGCCAGCATCGAGACCGTGAACATGTTGACGTACTCGGCCATGAAGAAGAGCGCGAACTTCAGTGCCGAATATTCGGTGTGGAACCCGGCGACGAGTTCCGTCTCGGCCTCCGGCAAGTCGAACGGGACGCGGTTCGTCTCGGCGATGGCGGAGATTAAATAAACGATGAAGCCGAGGAGCTGCGGCAGTCCGTCGGGCCGGATGATGTTCCAGCGCATGCCCCACCAACCGCCCTGCTGCTCGACAATCGAGTAGAGGTCGAGCGTCCCCGACATGAGCACCACGCCGATGAGCGAGAGGCCCAGAGAAAGCTCGTAAGAGATCATCTGCGCCGCCGCGCGCAGCCCGCCCATCAAAGAATACTTGCTGTTCGAAGCCCACCCGGCGAGCGCGATGCCGTAGACGCCGACCGAGGTGATGCCGAGCACGTAGAGGAGCGCGATGTCGAAGCGCGCGATGACGAGCGCGACCGGGCCGATGAACGGGAGGTTAATGGTCGGCCCGAACGGGTAGACGATAATCGGCATCAGCGCCGCCGTGATGGCGATGATGGGCGCGAGGAAGTAGACGAACTTCGTCGCCTTGTCCGGCGTGATCTCTTCCTTGAAGATGAACTTCAGGAGGTCTGCGAACGGCTGAAGGATGCCGCCGTAGCCGACGCGGTTCGGCCCCAGACGACCCTGTATGAGCGCCAGCACCCGCCGCTCGGCCAGAACCGTATAAGCGACGATCATCAGCACCACGACGAAAGCGATGTTGATGCCGATGAACTGCGCCAGCCCCCTGACGGTCTCCGCGCCGAGATTTTCAGTTAGCCAATCCATAGTTTTAAACGCAGAAGTCAGAACGCTGAACGCTGAACTGAAGAGCAAATCGTCTTTTGTCTTTCAGTTCATCGTTCTGCGTTCCGCGTTCATCGTTTCCTTCAGTCTCCCGCGACCGACGCCTCGCGGCGCAGGGTCGGGTCAATCGTGATCTGGTAGAGGGGGGAAATCAAAACGCTTTCGGGTTCGGGGTTCCCGGCGGCGAGCAGGTGGAACTGCGGGACTTTGCCGGTGAGCGTGCCGATCTTGAAAAGCTCGTGGCCCACGGGCGGAGTCTCCTGCGTCTTCTCGCCGTCCTCGCCGAGTTCTTCCACGTTCCTCCGCAGTGCTTCGAGCGCGCCCGCCGCGTCGCCGCCCGTCTTTTGCGCATACTTCGCCTGCACGGGGTTGGTCTCGTCTTTCAAGAGCGGGTAGCGCAAGCCCTCGTAGGCCGGAACCTGCCGCGCCAGCTCGTTGAAGACCGCGCTCGAAGACATCTGGAAGCCGAAGTCCGTGCCCAACGCCGAGGCGAGCATCGCCGTAATCACCCAGTCGGGCTTCGACTGGTGGACGGGCGGGATGGACTGCCGCACGCGCTGCACGAGGCCGTCGTTGTTGGTGAAAGTCCCGTCCGTCTCGGCGAACGAGGCGGCGGGGAAAATCACGTCGGCGTGGCGCGTCGTCTCCGTGTGGAAGAGTTCCTGCACGACGAGGAAGTCGAGGCGCGCGAGCGCGTCCTCCCGGCCTTCGAGGTGCGCGGGAAGGAAACTGCCCGCGACGTACATCGCGCGCACCTCATTGCCCGCCGCGTCTAACATTTCGAGCGGGTTGAGCGCGCCGTTCATCAAGCCCACGTCATGGACGCCGATGCTGTTGTTAAAGAGCGGCAGCGGGTGGAAGAGGAAGCGTCGGCCTTCTCGCTCGCCGAAGGCTGCGGGGAGACCGGCAAGCGCCGTTTGACCTTCGGCGCTCAACTCTCCGCCGAACATCACCACCACGTCGCCGTCGGACTCGCTCAAGGTCTGACTCGCCCGCGCCAACTCGTCCGCCTCGACGCCGAGCTTGCGCGCCGCCGTCTCGGCGTCGCCCGGCGAGAGGAGCGCGAGCACCGCCGCGTCCTCCGCGCCCGGTCGGATGTGGACGAACTGCGCCGCCTGCTGCTTCAGACGAATCGGGACGCTGTTGATGATGACGAGCTTCGCGCCGCCGTTGCGCACGGCCTGCCGAATCTGCTTGCCCGTTAAGTGGCTGCAACTCTTCGGGCTCGCCGCCGATGAGCAGGATGGTCTTCGCGTGCCGGATGTCCTTGTGCGTGGCGAGCGGCGCTCCCATGCTCTCGAAGAAGGGGACGAGCGAGAAGGCTTCCGAGGCCGTGTGCTTGTCAGTCCCTAAGACTTCGCGCGCGAACTTGAGCAGAGAGTAGTTCGCCTCGTTCGTCAGGCGCGGGCTGCCGACGACGCCGACTGCGCCGCCGCCGTGCGCGTCCTTCGCCTCCTGCAACTTCGCGGCGGCGAAGCGCACGGCCTCGTCCCACGTCGCCGGGACGAGCCTGCCGCCCTTCTTGTAACGGACGAGCGGCGTGCGCAGGCGCTCTTCGTGGTTGACGAAGGGGTGCGCGAAGCGGCCCTTGATGCAGAGGAATTCGCCGTTGAGGCCGTCCACGTAGCGGTCGCGCGCGACGACGCGCATCACCTCTCCGCCGCGCGAGCCGACCGAGAACTGGCAGCCGTCCGAACAGAAAGAACAGGTCGAAGTCGTGCGGTTCAGCTCCCACGGGCGCGTCTGGTGTCTGTACGTCGCGTCGAGAAGCGTGCCCGTCGGGCAGACCTCGATGCAGTTGCCGCACTGCGAGCAGTTGAGCCAGCCGCCGTATGTGCCGATGACGGTGTGCGCGCCTCGGCCCCCGGCCTCGATGGCGTCCTCGCCCATCCACTCGTCGCAGACGCGCGTGCAGCGCTTGCAGAGGATGCAACGCTGCGGGTCGTTGGCGACGATGGGCGAGAGGAATTTTTCGGGCGCGTAATTCTTCCGCTCGGTAAAACGTTCTTCGAGGCCGCCCCAGTCGAAGACCATCTCCTGCAACTCGCACTCGCCGCCACGGTCGCAGACCGGGCAGTCGAGCGGGTGGTTGGCTAAGAGGAATTCGACCATCCCGCGCTGAGCCTTCTCGATCTCCTCGCTCTCGGTCGTGACGACCATCCCGTCCGTGCACGTGATCGTGCAAGAGGTCTGGAGCTTCGGCATCTTCTCGATGCGGACGAGGCACATCCGGCACGAAGCCTGAAGCGCGAGGTCGGCGTAGTAGCAGAAGGAGGGAATCGCGAACCCCTTCTCCCGGCACACGTCTATGAGGCGCGCGCCCTTCTCGACTTCGAACTCCTGAGCGTTGATGGTTACTTTGACTTGCTCTGCTGGCATTTTTTTAATTAATAACCCTTTTCAGCACGTACTTGGAGGCAGAGGCGAATCGCATCCTTGATGTTTTCTAATGCCTCTTCCTTCGTCTGCCCTTGACTGACACAGCCGGGAATCGAAGGGCATTCGACGACCCACATGCCGTCCTCGTCGCGGTCGAGCGTTACGTTAAAAATCATCACAGTACCTCCGTCTACCGGATCGTCACTTCGAGCGTGTAGCGCGCCGTCGCGTCCGTGCCGATGCTGATTTGATACTCGCCCGTCTCTTCCAACTCGCCCGACCAGTTCTTCGCGCCGTCGGAAAGGCGCATGTTGGTCGTGTAGATGGTGAAGGAGGTCTTCCTGCCGGTGACGAGGCGGACGGTCATCCGCTGCCCGGCGCGCGCCTTGAGGAAATACTCGTGGCTCGTGCAGAGCCGGATGGTGTCGCGCACCGTCGTGCTCGAACGCCCCGTTGCGAAACGAATCTGCTTGTTAATCGGCTTGTCCGTCGTCGGACACTGCGCCGAGACGCGTGTCTGCGGGGCGAGCAGGAAGGCGCACGCCGCGACGAACGCGAGCAACGCGAGGCGTTGAAGCCGCGCGCGATTTCCTTTCAAGTTCAAACGCCCGGCGCTCATGTCGTCGGTAAGCCTTCCTTCGTCTTGCCGCCGTTGCCCGCCGCAATCGGCAGGAGGTGGCGGCGGAAGTCTTCGGGGAATTTCTTGACCGCCGACTGGATGGGCCACGCGGCGGCGTCGCCCAAGGGGCAGAAAGATTTCCCCTCGATGTTGTCGCAGAGGTCGAGCAGGAGTTGCGCGTCTTCGGGCCGTCCCTCGCCCGCCGCGATGCGCTTGAAGACTTTGACTAGCCAGTCCGTGCCCTCGCGGCAGGGCGTACACCAGCCGCAGGACTCGTGCTTGTAGAACTCGGTCAGGTTCTTCGTGGACTCGAACACGTCCACCGTGTCGTCCATGACGATGAAGCCGCCGGAGCCGACCATCGAACCGGCGGCGACGAGCCCCTCGTAATCCATCAAGACGTTTTTGCCGACGATGTCGGAGGCGGGCATGATGTAGACGCTGGAGCCGCCGGGAATGACGGCCTTGAGTTGCCGCCCGTTCGTGATGCCCTGACAGTCTTCGAGGATGAACTTCTCCATGTCGTCGTAGCCCATCGGCAGCTCGTAGACGCCGGGGCGTTTGACGTGGCCCGACACCGACCAGACCTTCGTCCCGCCGCTCTTCTCCGTGCCGAGCTTCTGCCATGCCTCGCCGCCCATCTTGATGATGTCGGGGACGGCGGTCAGCGTCTCGACGTTGTTGACGACGGTCGGGCAGCCGTAGAGACCCGCGACGGCAGGGAACGGAGGCTTCATGCGCGGGTGTCCGCGCAAGCCTTCGAGCGAGTTGAGGAGCGCCGTCTCCTCGCCGCAGATGTACGCGCCCGCGCCCGTGTGCGTGTAGACCTCGCAGTTGAAGTCCGTGCCCAGAATCTTTTCGCCGACGAGCCCGGCGGCGCGCGCCTCCTCAATCGCCTCGTCCATGAGTTCGATGAGGTAGCGGTACTCGCCGCGCGTGTAGATGTAGCAGGCTTTGGAGCCGAGCGCGTAGGCGGCGATGAGCATGCCCTCGATGAGCATGTGCGGGTCGCGCTCCATCAGGTAGCGGTCTTTGAAAGTGCCGGGCTCGGACTCGTCCGCGTTGCAGACGACGTACTTCGGCTTCGGCGAATCCTTCGGCACGAAGCTCCACTTCATGCCCGTAGGGAAGCCTGCCCCGCCGCGCCCGCGCAAGGCAGACTTCTTGACCTCGCCAATCACGTCGTCCGGCGACATCCCGTCGAGCACTTTTTTAAGCGCCTCGTAGCCGCCGTTCTTGCGATACACGTCGAGCGTGCGCGAGTTCTCCAACTGCACGCGCCGAAGCTGTAAGGGTTCGCAACCTATCGCGCCGATGAACATAAGATTTTACGATTCAAGATTCGACGGCTTTTACCGGACGCCGTTGTCGAGCTGGCCGGACTTGCAGCGTTCGATGATGTCGTCAACCTTCTCCCCCGTCAGGTTCTCGTAGTAGTCGAAGCCGATCTGCATCATCGGCGCGGTGCCGCAGGAGCCGAGGCACTCGACCTCGGAGAGCGAGAACATCTTGTCTTCGGTCGTCTCGCCCGGCTTGATGCCGAGGCGTTGCGAGCACTGCTCCGTAATCTTGCCCGCGCCGAGAATCTTGCACGAGAGCGTCCGGCAGACCTGCAAGTGGTACTTGCCGACCGGCTCCGTGTTTATCATCGAGTAGAAGGTGGCGACCTCCCAGATGTCGGTGATGCGGACGCCGAGGCGGTCGGCCAAGTACGCGACGCCCGGCGGGTCGAGCCAGCCGCCGCGCTCGCGCTGCACGATGAACATCAGCGGCAGAATCGCCGAGCGTTTCACCGGGTACTTGGCAAGGTGGCGGTCAATCTCGGCCTCGACCTCCGGCGAGAAGACGGCCATCTCCTCCGGCACGGGTGCGCCTTGCGGCAAAGGATTGTTGGGCGTGAACTGCTCACTCATAAAATCGGTGACAGGTGACAGGTGACAGGTGACAGGTAAAGACAAGTTCTATCTTGTCACCTGTCACGGTTCACCCGTCACGGCTTTTATCGGTCTATTTCTCCGAGCACGATGTCAATCGAGCCGATGACGGCGACCACGTCGGCGATCATCTCGCCCTCGACCATGTGGGGGAGGGCGGAGAGGTTGACGAACGAGGGGCCGCGGAAGTGGACGCGCGAGGGCTTGGGGCCGCCGTCGGATTTGACGTAGCAGCCGAGTTCGCCCTTCGAAGCCTCAATCGGGTGATAAACCTCGCCCGCCGGGACGTTGAAGCCTTCGGCGACAATCAGGAAGTGATGGATGAGCGCGTCCATGTGCGTCTTCATCGCCTCGCGCTCCGGCAAAACGACCTTCGGCGCGTCGGCCTTGACGGGGCCGGGAGCGAGCCTTGAGAGCGCCTGCTCCGTAATCTTCAGAGACTCGCGCATCTCGCGCATCCGCACCATGTAGCGCGCCCACACGTCGCAGCCCTCTTCGACCGGCACGTCGAAGTCGTAGGTCTCGTAGCCCGAATAAGGGTTGACGCGGCGGAGGTCGAGACCGATGCCGCTGCCGCGCAGGCACGGCCCCGTCAGGCCCCAGTCAATGGCGTCCTCGGCGGTGATTTTGCCGACGCCCTGCGTGCGGCTCTGGAAAATCGTGTTGCCCGAAAGCAGCGTGTGGAACTCGTCAACGGCCTTCGGGAAGTCGCGCGTGAACTGGCGCGCGCGACGCTCGAAGCCCGCGGGCAAGTCCATCATCAGCCCGCCGATGCGGAAGTAGGAGGGCGTCATCCGCCCGCCCGACGCGGCTTCGATGAGGTTGAGGATTTTCTCGCGCTCGCGGAAGCAGTAGAAGAAGACCGTCATCGCGCCGATGTCGAGGGCGTGCGTCCCCAGCCAGACGAGGTGCGAGGCGATGCGCTGCAACTCGCAGAACATGACGCGGATGACCTGCGCCCGTTCGGGTATCTCAATCCCCAGAAGCTTCTCGACCGCCATCACATAGACGAGGTTGTTGCCGAGCGGGTTGAGGTAGTCCATCCGGTCGGTGATGACGATGCCCTGCTGATACTTCTTGTACTCGAAGAGCTTCTCCATCCCCGTGTGGAGGTAGCCGATGTCGGGCGTGCACTTGACGACCATCTCGCCGTCGAGCACCAGCTCCAGTCGCAGCACGCCATGCGTCGAGGGGTGCTGCGGCCCCATCGAGATCGTCATCTGCGTGTCCAGCGGCTGATCCACGACCTCGAACTGCGGCGGAATGTTTTTGGTAGAGACGGACATAAGTTCAAAGTTCAAAGTTCAAGGTTCAAAGTCGAAGGCCAAAGCTTTTTTCTTAAACTTTGAACCTTGAACTTTGAACTTTGAACTAAGTCAGGCTGTACGGCTCGTAGCCGCGCAGCGGGAAGTCTTTGCGGAGCGCGTGCCCCTGCCAGTCGTCGGGCAGGAGGATGCGGCGCAGGTCTGGATGGCCCTCGAAGATGACGCCGAGCATGTCGAACGTCTCGCGCTCGTGCCAGTTGGCCGTCCGCCACACGCCCGTCACCGACTGCAAGCGCGTGTCCTCCTCGTTCAAAAGCACCTTGAGGCGCACGCGGTGGAAACGCTTCGTCGAGAAGAGGTGGTAGTTGACCTCGAAGCGAGGCTCCTCCTCCTGCCCTCTGTCCGCGCCCGCGATGTCGGCGAGGAGGTCGAACTCGAAGCCGGGAGCGGTCTTCAAAAACGTGCAGAGGGCGAGGATTTGCTCGCGCGGCACGACGAGCGTCAACTCGCCGAACGCCTCTATGACCTCCGCGACCCACCCCGCGTGCTCCTCCCGCATCGCCGCCACCAACTCGACCGGCGGCAACGGGTAGGCCGAGACCGTCGCCTTCGACGCCCTCTCTATCTGCTTCTCGCGCTCAACGTCTTGGGACATATCAAGAGCTTTCAGCTTTTAGCCTTTAGCAATTAGCCAGAAGATAAGGCTGCCAGTCTTGAGCTGACAGCTAACTGCTAATCGCTAACAGCTTCTTTACGACGAACGTCGGCGCTCGTGGCGCGACGCGATGGTGTAGGGGCGCGGGGGCAAGTCCTCCTGCGCGGCGGCCTCGTTGGTGGCGGAGACGCCGGACGCGGGGAGCGTGCCCGGCGGCACGGCCTCGTAAGCCTCCTCGTTCGGCACGTCCTTGCGGTCGCGCAGAGACTCCTTCATCACTTTGTCCTGAAGCATCATCACGGCGTGGATGAGCATTTCGGGGCGCGGCGGGCAGCCCGGTATGTACACGTCCACGGGGACGACTTTATCCACGCCCTGCACGATGGCGTAGTTGTCGAAGACGCCGCCCGAAGTGGCGCACGCGCCCATCGAGATGACCCACTTCGGCTCCGGCATCTGGTCGTAGATGCGCCGCAGGACGGGGGCCATCTTGCGCGAGACGCGGCCCGAAACGATCATCACGTCGGCCTGACGCGGGCTCGCGCGAAAAACCTCGGAGCCGAAGCGGGCGAGGTCGTTGCGCGCCGAAGTCGCGTTCATCATCTCGATGGCGCAGCAGGCGAGGCCGAAGGTCGCTGGCCACAGGCTCGACTTGCGCGCCCAGTTGACGAGCGCGTCCAGTTTCGTCGTCAGGACTTCCGGCAGCGCCTCGGCGATGACATTCTCTAAACCCATAAAAACTTCCTCCCCGCTACGAAGCCACCCGCGCCGCTGCGGCGACGGGCGCGACCTTCGTCGCCCCGCGACGGCGACGGCCTTCCTTTTCGGCGAGCACGCGCGCCTCGGCCTCGGCCTCCTGCCGCGCCCGCTCGTTCCACTCGAACATCCCCTTCTTGAGGATGTAGACGTAGCCGACGAGCAGGAGCGCCACGAAGATCATCATCTCGACGTAGACGAGCGTGCCGAGCCCCTGCTCCGTCAAAGTCTTGAAGACCACCGCCCACGGCATCAGGAAAATCAGCTCGATGTCGAAGAGGATGAAGATCATCGCGATCAGGTAAAACTTGACGGAGAAACGCTCGCGCGCATTGCCCACAGGGTCTTTGCCGCACTCGTAGGGCATCGTCTTGGTGCGCGTCGCCTTGCGCTGCCCGACGAACTGCGAGAGCAGGACGTTGCCCCCTGCGAAGCCGAAGGCGACGAGGAACATGAGCAAAATCGGCAGGTAGTCAGACAGGTTGAACACACCGACCTCCCATCAGCCCGGCGCTGAAAAGACGGCCCCGCGAGAGACCACACAAGAGATTGAGAATCATGGTACAAAGTAATCGTAGTGCATGCCTCGGTGGGTGTCAAGCGATTGGCCGGAGGGGTGCAAAACCCTCTTTTGAAAGGAGATTGACCGCCTTTCGGGGCTGTGTTACTGTGCTCGATACCCGCTCTCAAGAGTTGATTTTCCATTCCGCGCCCGTCGCCGGAGTCCGGCTCGAACTTAGTTTTTTGTGATCACAGGATTCAACACCGACATCCCGCACGAAGGCGTCACCTATCACGTCCAGACCGAGGACAAGGGGCTCGACACGCCCCTCCTCCTGTCGCTCGTCTACGTCGGCGGCGCGATCATCGCGAGCAAGCGCACGACCTACGAAGACCTCATCGCCAAAGGCTTCGACGAAAAAGTCCTGACCGAGCGTTTGCAGCGGCAGCACAAGCTTATCTGCGCCGCCATCCGCGCCGGACGCGTCGAAGACCTCAAGCGCATGGGCGAACACGACGGCGCGCGCGACACTGCCGCCGCAGCGGAAGCGCCCGAAGCGAAGAAGACAACGGAAGGCCGCGCGGCCAAGTCGAAGTCGAAGGCGGTCGTCACCGAAGCACCCCCGCAAGAAACGCCGACAGAGAAGGCAGAGCCCGTCGCTCCGGCGCAGACTCCGAAGAAAGCGGCGACGAAGGCGTCGGCCCCGGACGTGGTCGAGAGCGAGAGCGTCCCGGCGGCAGAGACGGTGGAGGCGGGGGAACGAGCGTCGGCGTCGGCGGCGGTCGAGGAGTTGTACCTGAGCCTTCTGGACGACGAGGGCGACTTCCGCGCCGGTCAGTTGGCGACGGTCAAGATACACGTCGGGCGCGGGGCTTACGGGCAGCAGTCGGTGGCCGACGCCGAAGTCATCGTCAAAGTTCTGGGGACGACCTTCCGGCCCATCATCCTCAACACGAACACGGACGCGGACGGCTTGGCGGTCGTCCGCGCGCTCCTGCCGCGTTTCACTTCGGGCCGCGCGGCCATTATCATACGCGCCAGCGACGGCGGCGAGATGACCGAGCTGCGACGCATCATTCACCAATCATAAAGAGGCAACAGTTTTGCGGATTACCGTCAACGGCGAGTCGAAGGACGTGCCGGAGGGGACGACTCTCGAAGGACTCGTCCGGCTGCTCGCGCTCGCGCCCGAACGGCTCGCCGTCGAGTTCAACTACGAAGTCCTCCGCCGCACGGAGTGGGCCGCGACCAGCCTCTCCGAAGGCGACCGCGTGGAGATAGTCCACTTCGTCGGCGGCGGGTGTTGAGAGTAGAATTAAAGAATCAGCGGGCGAAGTTTTTCTTGAAAGATTTTTGAGAGCGATTATGTCAACAACGACTTCTTCATCAAACGGAACCTTCCAGATCGCGGGGCGCACGTTCACGTCGCGCCTCATCGTGGGGACGGGGAAGTACCGCAGCCACGAAGAGATGAAGGAGGCGCACAGGGCTTCCGGCGCGGAGATGGTGACGGTGGCGGTGCGCCGCGTCCCGCTCGACCGGAGCGCCGAGTCCTTCCTCGACCACCTCGACTCGCGGCTCACTATCCTGCCGAACACCGCCGGGTGCTACACGGCTGAGGAAGCCATCCGCACGGCGCGTTTGGCGCGCGAGGCGCTCCAGACCGACCTCGTGAAGCTCGAAGTCATCGGCGATCAGGTGACGCTCTTCCCCGACAACGAGCAGACGCTCGAAGCCGCGCGCGTGTTGGTGAAGGAAGGTTTTACCGTGCTCCCTTATTTCACCGACGACCTCATCATGGCGAAGAAGCTTCTGGACGCGGGCTGCGCGGCGGTGATGCCTCTGGCCGCGCCCATCGGTTCGGGGCTCGGCGTGCAGAACCCTGCGAACCTCCGGATCATGCGCGAGCAGTTACCGGACGCGACGATTATCGTAGACGCGGGCGTCGGCACGGCCAGCGACGCGGCCATCGCGATGGAGTTGGGCGCGGACGCCGTCTTGATGAACACGGCCATCGCCGAGGCGCGCAATCCCGGCCAGATGGCTACGGCCATGCGCCTCGGCATCGAGGCCGGACGCCTCGCTTATCTCGCCGGTCGGATGCCGAAGCGTCTCTACGCCAGCGCGTCGAGCCCGCCCTCCGGAGTCGTCCGCTAAAACCGCCGACGCTCAAAACTTCAAACAGTCTGACGAAGTACGGAGGCCGCAACTCTTCCGTCGCGGGCGTCCGTGCTTCAAGGAGAGTCTGCGCCGGCGCATTCGACGCGCACGAGAAGGCGGGCGACTGGCCGTTGCGCGGCGCGGGCGTTCCCGTCGAGAAGTCAGCCGCGTTGTCGTCCGTGTCCGTGCAGCCGCCGGATGCTCGTACAATCGCCGTCGTGTTGCTCGGCGCAGGCGCGCGGCCCGTCCCCTCGAAGCAACTCGCCCCGCTCCCGTAACCCACCACATCAACAATCCCGCCGTCGCTCGGACACGCGCCGCTGAGAGTCGTGTTGTGACTGACGAGCAAGACTTTTCCCGCCGTGGCGCTCAAGGCGATGCCGCCCGTCGCGTCCGGCGTCGGCAGCGGTTGTGTCTCGACCGTCCCGGCCCCTTGTTGGATGAGGTAGTAACGGCCCGGAGCGATTGAGCCGGAGAGCGTCGTCTTCTGCCAACTCGTCCCGCTCGCGCCCGCGTACTGCACAGACCAGCCGTCGAGGACAACGGTCGTCCCGCCGCGATTGAACAACTCAACGTAGTCGTTCCTGAAAGGCGAGCCGCTGTTGCCCCCTCCACCAAAAATTTGACTGATGACGACGCCGTGCGGCGTTTGCGGCGAAGGTGTGGGCGTCGGAGTTGGCACTGGCGTTGGCGTCGGCGTAGCAGTGGGCGTGGGTGATGGCGTCGGCGTCGGAGTCGGAGATGGTGTCGGCGTTGATGAAGGTGTCATGGCGAAGGCGTGGGAGTCGGAGAAGGGGTCGGAGACGGCGAGGGCGTTGGTGTGGGTGTCGGGGATGAAGTTGGCGAAGGAACAGGCGTCGGCGTTGGTGTCGGAACCACGACGCAAGATTGGGACGGTGAATGCGAGTTGCGCGGCGAGGTCGGAGCTGATGCAAAGTCGGCGGCGTTGTCGTTGGAATCCTGACAGCCTTCGACTTTCCTCTTCGCGGCGTTGGAGGCGTTGGGCGTGGGGGCTCGGCCAGTGCCCTCGAAGCAGGCGGCGGACGTGCCGTAGCCGACAAAATCAAGGACGGTTGAGTCAGAGGGACACGAACCTTCGAGCCTCGTCGTCGTGTTGACGAGCGCGACTTTCCCGGCGGACGCGCTCAGTTGGATGGCTCCCGCGATATCCGGCGGCGGGAGGTCAATGCCGCAAGGGTTGCCGCCGCAGCCCGTCGCGCTCGCCTCGCCGACGAGGAGGTATTGGCCGGGCGCGAGCGACACGTCCGGCAACTCCGTGGCCTGCCACGTCTCACCCGCAGCCGCAGCATATTGCACAGACCAGCCGCCGAGCCTGACGGGCTTCGTGTCACGATTGAAGAGCTCGATGAAGTCATTCTTAAACGAAGCGCCCGCGTTGCCGCCCGCGCCGTAAATCTGACTGATGACGACGAGCCCTGTGTCCGGCGTCGGACTCGGAGAAGGTGACGGGGTGGGGGCAGGCGTCGGCGTCGGCAAAGGCGTCGGGACGGGTGTTGCGGCGGGCGTCGGGGATGGAGTCGGCGTTACCGTCGGCGTCGGGGTCGCTGAAGGAGTTGGAGTCGGAGTCGGTGAAGGAGTTGGAGTCGGAGTCGGTGAAGGAGTCGGTGACGGTGTGGGTGTCGGCGTCGGGGCGTTGACGATGAGAGTGACGGGCGGGCTCGTCAACGTCTGTGTGTTGTCAGTCGCAGTTGCGGTGAGTTGGGAAGTGCCCGCCGTGTGTCCGGTGACGGTGGCACGTGTGACGCCGTTGCTTTCGTCGGGCGTGAGCGCGGAGACCGTGGCGACTTCCGGGTCGCTCGAATTGATGTTGAGGGTGACTCCGGCAAGTAAGGCGCGTCCGAACTGGTCGAAGGCGCGGGCGTCGAAGGTGGCGGTCTGCCCGGCGAAGATTGTTTTCGCAAGCGGCTCAAGGGTGACGCGTGTGAGGCGGCCCGCGCGGGGGACGAAGTGCGTGCCGTCGGCTTTCGTGCCGGGGGAGAATCTTGTGTTGTTGGGCGAGGCGTCGGTGTGGCGCGCGAAGGGGCCAAAGAGTTCGGGCGAGCGGGTGATGGATTGGTTGAGTGAGTCGCCGAAGGGATTGTCCGTGCCCGCGCCGTAGGAGATGCGCGTGATGAGATTGCCCGACGCGTCGCGGACGAGGAGCGTGAGAGCGGCGTTGGTTAAGGAGAGCGCGCCCGTCGAGGCTTTGGAGATTTGTGAGCCGCCGAAGACGGGGGCGTCGGGGTCGAAGTCGCCGCCGCCGAAGATGATGAAAGCGTCGCCGTTCGGGATTTCGCTGCCGGGCGGGAAGAGGTGGCGAGTGGTCTCGTTCGTGCCGTTCAGAGGGCGCGTGTTGACAGTCCAGTTGTCGAGCTTGAGCGTCGAGCCGGAGGCGTTGACGAGTTCGATGAACTCGTCTTCCGAGCCGCTCCGCGTGCCGTCGTGGTTGGCGTCGCCCGCGGAGCCGTCGGGCGGGTCGGCGAGCACTTCGTTGATGACGAGAGTGTGTGCCGTGACTTGCAAGACGGCAAGGGCGGAGACGTTTCTCGTCGAGGCTCTGATGATTGTCGAGCCTTGCGCATGGGCGACGGCGAGACCGTCCGCGTCAATCGTCGCGACCGAAGGATTGTCGGATGAGTAAGTGATGTTCGGAGCCTGAATCTCTTCGCCGATTGAGTCGAACGCCTGCGCGAGATAGAGGACTTCTCCGCCGACGGGGACGTTGGCGAGGGAGGGCGAGAGGACAAGTCGTGCGGGTTCGGGCGGCGCGCCTCCGTCGCCGATGTTGAGAGTGGCGCGGTTGCTGTCGAAGCCGTCGGCGCGGACGATGAGGGGGATTGTGCCCGCGCCTTTCAGGTTCGATGAGAGGGCGAGGTGCAGTTGGTCGAGTCCCGGCAGGTCGGGCGAAGGAATGACGGCTTCGACGACGGCGGGACGACCGGCGATGGTCGCCGTAACTTCGTTTGCGTGGCGGAGGCCGGTGCAGAAGATGATGAGGCGGCGCGGGGCTCCTTCTTCGTCGGTGGCGTCGAAGGGGCCGGGGCGGAGCGTCTGCGCGTCGAGGGCAATCGCGCGGCCCGTGCCGCCGCCGCCTTCGGTGAAGACGCCGGGCGCGGCGAGAGTGATTTGGACGTGGCCGCGCGTCTCGAAGCCGTCGTGGTTGCGGACGGCGACCTCGGCGGGGCCGCTCAAGACGCCGCGCGGGACGAGGAAGTTGAGTTGCGTGGGCGAGGCGTAAAAAATCTCAGCCGCGATTCCGTTGACGGTGACGGTCGTGTTGAGAAGTTTTTGAGGGAGCGAGCCGTGGACGGGCGGCGGCGCTTGCGTCGCCGTGAGTGCGAGGTTGAGCCCTTCGGCGAGGGCCATTGAGTCGGGGGCGACGAGGCCGTGGGCGGAGGGCGTCTTGTTGCGGGACGCGGCGTTGGATGTTTCAAGGCCGGAAGCGAAGGGGGCGCGGGGAGGGACGGCGGCGACGTATATCTCTGAGTTGTTGGCGAAGAGTTCGGGAGTAGAAGAGTCGGAGAGGACGCGCGGGAAGTTGAAGACGACGAGAGTCCCGTCGTCATTCATTGAGGAGACGACTTCGCGCGTGGCGGGCGCGGGGGCGTCGGTGAGGCGCTCGAAGAGGTCGGCGGGGATGTCGTAGAGGTAGAGTTCGACGCTTGAGTCGGAGTTGCCGCCGTTCACGTTGCGGCGGGTGGCGAAGGCGACGCGGTTGCCGTCGCCGCTGATGGTCGGATGAAGCGGAACGTCTGTGGCGCGCGTGCCGAGATGTGTGAGTTGGCGGACGCGCCCGTTCCTGCCGTCGTAGAGAAAGACCTGACTGCTGTTGTTCGCGGTCTCGGCGGAGAAGACGACGCGCAGGCCGTCGTCGCTGACGGCGCGACCGTAGGTGAGGGTGAGCGCGTCGAGGCCGTCGGCGATGTTGAAGGTGTCGCTGGTCGCCCTCTCGTGGATGAAGATCTCGGAGTCCTTCGAGTCGTCGTTTGTGTGCGAGCGGATGAAGGCGAGGCGGGAGCCGTCGCCGCTGAGTTTGGCGTCGGTCGAGTCGGATGTGTTCGGCGTGTCGGTGAGTTGGGTGAGCTTTTGCGTTCGGGTGTCGAAGAGAAATATTTCGGAGTTGCGGTCGGGGTTCGTCGTCGTGAGGTCAAGATTGGAAGAGAAGGCGACGAGTGAGCCGTCGTCGGAGATGGAGGGCGAGAAGGAGCCTTGATGTGCTCGTTGAGAAGGGTCGTCGGGGAACGTGTCGGTCAGTTGCTTGAGGCCGTTGGAGTCTCGGAAGAAGATTTCGGAGTTGCCGTCGCGGTTGCGTCCCGTGGGGTCGTCTTTGCTGGCGAAGGCGGCGCGCGTGCCGTCCTGCGAGAGCGCGGGCGCGGGCGCGCGGGAGGAGGAGAGGGAGTCAAACGTGAGGGCAGTTGCGTCGTCAGTGTTCACGCCGAAGAGTTGGAAGGCGTTTGCGCCCTGCGCGCCCGTGAGACTGGCGTTCGATTCGAAGGCGACGCGGCGACCGTCGCCGCTGATTGAGGGGTTAAGGTTGAGAGTCTCGGCGGGCGTGTGGGTGACTCGGCGGAGCGCGGCGGGGTCGGAGCGGGGGCTCCGTGCGAGCGGGCCGAGCGCGAGAGAGGCGACGAGGGATGCGACGGCGAGAGGGACAATACGTGAGGGCAAGGTTTGACTCCACTTCCGGCTCGCGGCGACGGCGAGCCTTTGAAGTCGTCTTGCCGGGGTGCGACAGGCGACGGCGTTATGATTTTTTTGAGGGTGGTTTAAGTTCCGGTCGGCGGCGCGCGGCGGCTCATGGTCGAGAGGCGGTTGGAAGAGCCGTCGGGCGCGTTACTCAGGCGGACGCGCGGCATTCTACAACTTCGGGTTTAAAAGGCAAGGGAAAGTTCGGGGCGGCGAGCGCCCCTTCGTCGGACGTGGGGGAAGACGACTTGCCGGTTGGCGCTGAGTGACTTCTTGACATCACACCTTGACGAGCATAACGTATCGGCGCTTAACCGCTCGCTTCGTGCTGATAGGAGGCTCTCCCGTCGGCCTCACATGACCGCTAAACTCAAACCTTGAAAGGCTCTGGCGCAGAGAGGATCGTAGTAATGAGCCGAATACCTCTCTTTGATTATTCAAAAAGGCCGGGCGCGCAGCACCCCAAGACCCTCCAGCCCAAGACGGCGAGCGGGCACGCGCCTCATGCTCCGAACCCGAAGCCTCGCCCCGTTGCGCCGCCGGTTTATCATCCGCAGCCGACGCCGCAGGCCCTACAGAGGAAGGCGGCTCCGAGCCGACAGGGGGTCGGCAATCCAAAGATTCATCAGAGACCGCCGGTGGCTCCGCCTGTGTATCGGCCCCAACCCGCGCCGAAGGTCTTGCAGCCGAAGCCGGCGGGCGTTCAACCTCCGAGCCCTAATCAAGCGCGCTGCCAACCCTGCGCTCCCCCGGCATATCGGCCTCAGGCCGTCCCGAAGTGCTTACAACTCAAAGCTGCCGCGAAACAGCAGACGCCTGCGGGCCAGCCCGAATACAGACCCAAAGCGCCGACTACTTATCATCCTCAGTCCACGTCGAGGGCTTCGCAGACTGAAAAACCCCGGACGGCGAACGCAACGCCCTTCGGCAACAACGGCTCGAAAACAGTCGCGCCGATGTCGCCCTGCCGACAACCCTCGCAGGGTCATAAACTCCCACACTCGTTGCAGCAGCGGAACGGACAGGGGCCGGAGTCAAAGGCCCGGCCTTTGTTCTCCGCGCGTCAGGGTGTGGCCCAGCCGAAGACCTTTACGCGTCCGGCTTCGGCCCCGCCGCGTCCCGTCGTCTCGCGCGGGGTGGTGCAGCGACATTCCTACGAAACTCTGTCCGACGAGGCGATGGGTTTCAACGAAGCGAATCCGCGTAGTGTTGACGCTAAAGGAACCCACGAAGCGGTTCTGAGGGCCGCGGCGGCGGATGCCAAGTTCACTATCCGTGATTCGCTCGTAGCCCTCCGGGCCGTTGATAGCGATGAGGAGACCCCCTTATCACGCTGGTCGGCAAAGCTGTTCGGGACGTGGTTCGGCGAGAAGACATCATACGTGAAGTCCAGCCGCTTCGCGCAGGAGCCAAACTATTTATATCAGGCACACGCGCGCGTGTCGGATGTCTTTCAGGCGATGTACGACCTGCTTTCGGAGGACAATCTTCTCTTCAAGGACGACAACACGCTCGGCGCCAAGGCACACGGTAAGAGCGTTCAGGGGACGCGCGTCATCCACATCGGCCCGGCCTTCTACAGGAGTTGGGCAGCCGAGCGCCGCGCCACCATCGTCCACGAACTCAGTCACATCGTCGCCGACACGACCGACAACGGAGGCCACGGCATAGAGAAAGCCCGCAAGCGGGCGAAGGAGCCCTTCAATCCTTCCACGCCGACCAATCACGCCACCGATGTCGCATACAATTATGAGTGGTTTGCGGTGAAGGCGACGGCTGGCCTGCGTGGGTTGGCCCGAACTGAGGATCGGTTCGGCGAGTTATACGACTTACAGGCAGAGATGAAATCCTCCGTCACCCCGGCCTCGAAAAAGAGCGTCAAGAAAGCCAAGGAGACCCTCCACTTCGGCAACGTCACCTGAACTCCTGAAAGGGCTCGTCGCGGACGAGCCTTTGGGTGGGCGTTTAAGGTGTCGGTCGGCGGCGCGTCTTCAGTTGGCGGGGGATTGTGTGCCGGTTTTGAGGGCGAGGGCGTTTTCGTAGAGGCGGAGGAGGAAGTGCTGCCCCGGCGCGGAGGGGGCTTCGAGGCGGAGGCCGAAGAGGTTTTCGCGCTTGATGTGGACGAGCGTGGCGCGCACGGGGATGATGCCTTCGTCGGCGATGAGCGTCACCCAGAGCTTGTCGCCGAGCGCGGCCACGGGGTCTCCGGAGACTCCTCGGAGGGCCAGGCCCAGTCCGCTGAAGTCGGCGACTTCGGCCATCCCAAGCATCTCGTTGCGCGTCGTGTTCTCGACCGCCGCCCACATCTTCGAGACGGGCGCGACGCGTGCGAGCGAGCGGCGGTCGAAACTGCTGTAGTCCGGTATGTTGAAAAAGTCGTCCACTGCCCCTCACCGCCTTGTCCTGACGTTGATGTCGTTCACCATAGTATAGACGAACAATAAGGGCAAAATTTCAGGAGTCGCACCCGCCCGCTACCGCTCGCGGTTCTGACCTGTTGAAGTTACGCCGAAAGCGTCTCGGTCTTATTGACGTGGGCGAATTCGGGGAGCGCCGCGAAGACTTCGAGCGCGTAGCGCACGTTGTTGAAGGGGGCGGAGACCTGCACGCCCTGTATCAGCTCGCGCACTTCGAGGAGGGATTCGCGGGCGATCTTTAAGCCCTCGTCGCGCCCATACTCTTTCCCTTTCTCCGAAGCGACGCGCATCCGCTCCATGATGGCGGGCGTGACGCTGACGCCGGGCACTTCGTTGTGGAGGAACTCGGCGTTGCGGTAGGAGACGAGCGGCCAGATGCCAGCGACGACGGGGATGCGGACGTGCTCGATGCGCTTGAGGAAGTGGCGCAACTGCTCGACGTCGAAGACGGGCTGCGTGATGGCGAACTCGGCCCCGGCCTCGACCTTGTATTCGAAGCGTTTTATTTCTTCGTCCAGATTAATCGCGCCGGGGTTGACGCCGACGCCGATGCAGAAGGAGGTCGGGCAGCCGACGGGGTTGTTGCCGAGGTCGAGCCCGTGGTTGAGCTTGTTGACCATGTTGGTGAGGCCGATTGAGTCAATGTCGAAGACGGCGGTCGCGTCCGGGTACGGCCCCATCTTCGGCGGGTCGCCGGTGATGAGCAGCAGGTTTCTCAAGCCGAGCGCCGCCGCGCCGAGCAGGTCGGAGACCATGCCGAGGAGGTTTCTGTCTCGACAACAATAATGGAGGACTGTTTCGAGTTCGATTTCGCGCTCGACTAAGACGGCTGTGGCCTGCGCGCTCATGCGCGTCTGCGCGCGCGGGCCGTCGGGGATGTTGACGGCGTTGACGCCCGCGTCCTTCAAGAGTTGTATCTGTTCGAGCGTCTGCTTCGCGTCGCAGCCTTTCGGCGGGAGCACCTCGACCGTGGTGACGAACTCACCGCGCACGAGGCGGCGCGACCAGTTCGAACGCTCTTCGGGCGGGACGACTTTGATGTCCGAGGGTTTTAGTTCTTCGACGCTCACGGGAACCGCCGTCCCCAAGGGGCTCGTCTGACGCTGGCGCGGCGAGACGGCGCGCACCGCGTTCGAGATGAGCTTGACGTGCGCGGGCGTCGTCCCGCAGCACCCGCCGATGAATTTCACGCCCGCATTGATGAGCCGCTTGGCGTACTTCGCCATGTACTCCGGCGAGCACATGTAGAACTGTCGGCCCTGCACATCGCGCGGCAGCCCCGCGTTCGGCTGCGCGGAGAGCTTGCGGCGCGTGACGTTGCGCATCTTCTCGATGGCGGGCAGAAGGACTGCCGGGCCGACGCCGCAGTTGAGGCCGATGACATCCGCGCCCCACTCGTCGAGCCGCGTGGTGAAGACTTCGGGCGTCGTCCCGAAGATGGTGTTGCCGTCCATCTGGATCGTCATCTGCGCGACGACGGGGAGGTCTGTCAGCTCGCGCACCGCCGCGATGGCCTGACGGATTTCCGAGATGTCGGAGAAGGTTTCGAGGACGAAGAGGTCAACGCCGCCTTCGAGGAGCGCCGAGACCTGCGCCTTGAACATCTCCTTGGCTTCGTCGAATGAGGTCGGGCCGTAGGGTTCGATGCGTAGACCCAACGGCCCGACCGCCCCCGCCACATAGCATCTCCCAGCTACGGCTTCGCGCGCGATGCGTGCGGCGGCGATGTTGATCTGGCGCAACTGCCCCTCCAAGCCGTACTGCTGGAGGTTGTGGGCGGTCGCGCCGAAAGTGTTCGTCTCGATGACCTCGGCCCCGGCGCGCGCGTACTCCTCGTGGACGGAGCGCACCAGCTCAGGGGCGGTGAGGTTCAGTTCGTCGTAAGAGCGATTGATGTAAACGCCCTTGGCGTAGAGCATCGTCCCCACCGCTCCGTCGAAGACGGTGATGTGGTCGCTCTCGATAATGTCTCGGAAATTGTCCATTACTCAAGTAGACAGTAGACAGTAGACAGTAGCCGGTAGAAAAACCTTCCTGGCGAGCCGTCGGCGTCCGTCACGCGGAGCGCCTACTGACTACTGTCTACTAAATAAAAATTCCCGCGCCAAACAACGCGGGACTTCAGAGAGACTCAGAAGTAGCGGCACCGGAAGCGCCGAGCTGTTTAGCGGTTTGTTTTACGTGGCCGCAAGTCGCCTTAACTCACCACGTCTTTTGTCACCCCGGCTTATACGCCTGTGCGCGGCCCTCTGTCAAGCGGCATGATGAGCGGCGGCGGGCCTTTAACGCCTCTGGCAGCGCGGGCAGAAGTAGGTCGAGCGGCCCGCCTGAACGACGCGGCGGACACGCGCGCGGCATTTAACGCAAGCCTCGCCCTCGCGGTCGTAGACGCGCCAGCGGCCTTCGCAGGCTCCGCCGTAGTAGCTGCCGTCAATGTCCTCCGGGTCAACGTTCATCGTCGAGCCGTGGGCGATGGATTCCGAGAGGACTTCGAGGATGGCGCGGCGCAGGTGCGGCACGCGGCGGCGCGAGAAGGCGGAAGCCACCGCGAGCGGGTTGGCGCGCGCGAGGAAGAGGACTTCCGCCGCGTAGATGTTGCCGAGCCCCGTCACCTTCTTCTGGTCGAGGAGCGTCTCTTTTATGGTGCGCCGCGAGCGAGCGAGGACTGTGCGAAGGTATTCGTCCGAGAAGGATTCGGAGAAGGGTTCGGGCGCGAGCGAGCGCAGCTCTTTCGTCTGGTGAAGCGAAGCGGCGTCCGCCAGTTTCATGTGGCCGAAGTGCCTCTGGTCGTTGAAGGCGAGGCGTCGCCCGTCTTCCAAGTGAAAGACGGCGTGCGTGTGTTTCGGCAGCTCACGCTCTTCCGGCAGCAGAAGGAAACGGCCCGTCATCCGGAGGTGGACGAGCAGCACCCGCGAGCCTTCAAAGTTGATGAGGATGTGCTTGCCCCGGCGCGTCACGTCCAAGACCCGCGCGCCGCGCAGCGCCGACGCGAACTCCTCCGGCGTCGAGTCCGGCGCGAGCCTCGGACGCAGCAACTCAGCCGCGAGGATGCGACCGCCCCGGATGAGTTTGTCCAGAGCGCGCGCGACGAGTTCGACTTCAGGGAGTTCGGGCATAAAAACAGGTGGAGGCAGTCAGGTCAGAACCGCCTGCGGTAGCGGGCGGGTCTCTCATTCGCCGACACGCTGCCGCCGTCTTTGATGAGTCTTAACGTCACCAACACCCGCCTGCTACCGCAGGCGGTTCTGACCTGTCTCTAGTGTGCATCGTGCGCCAGCCGGCAGCCGTGCTCAAGCAAGCCTTCCATCTTGGCGGTCGAAGTCGCTTCCGAGTAGATGCGGAGGACGGGCTCAGTTCCGGACTGGCGGAAGAGAATCCACGACTCGTCTTTGAAGATGAGCTTCGTGCCGTCCAACGTCTCGACCGAGGAGACCGCGTGCCCTTCAAACTCGCCCGGCGGATGCGCGGCGAGTCGGGCGACGAGTTCCTGCCCGCGCGCGACTTCCGTGTGGAGGTCGCGGCGACCGAAGTAGAACTCGCCGAACTCCCTGTGCATCTCGCGTACCAACTCGGTCGGCTTCCGTCCGGAGGCGACGATTGCTTCGAGGAAGAGCAGCGAGTTGAGGATGCCGTCGCGCTCCGGCAGGTGCCCGCGCACGCCAATGCCGCCGGACTCTTCCGCGCCGACGAGGATGTCTTCCGTCAGCATGAGGTCGGCGACGTACTTAAAGCCGATGGGCGTCTCAAAGAGCTTGAGGCCGTGCGCGGCGGCGATGCGTTTGAGCAGCACTGACTGCGAGAAGGTGCGGACGACGCCGCCCTTCATCCCTCTCCCTCGCGCGAGATGAAGGAGGATGAGCGGGACGACCTCGTGCATCGTCAACGTCGCTCCGCCGTCGCCGACGGCTCCGAGCCGGTCGGCGTCGCCGTCGGTCGCTAAGCCCAACAGCGCGCCCGCTTCGAGGACTCGGCACTTGAGCGCGGACAGGTTGCGGTCAACCGGCTCCGGCGCGACGCCGCCGAAGAGTGTGTCCCGCTCGGCGCGTATCGTCTCGACTTCAAGTGTGCCGCCCGATAGAAAACTCTCGACCCAACGCCCGCCCGTCCCGTGCATCGGGTCAACGACGACACGCGCGCCCGCCGCGCGGATGCGTTCGAGGTCAACGTAGGAGGCGACTTGTTGACGGTAAGTTTGGATGAAGGGTTCAAGAGTCTTGTCCGCGTCGCCTGATCACTACTGCGCGGAGCGGCGGGCTCGCGTCAACGAGGGCTTCGACGGCGAGGGTCGTCTCCTCCGTCGCGCTCCCGCCCCACGGGGCTTTGATCTTGAAGCCGTTAAAGAGCGGCGGGTTGTGCGAGGCGGTGATGACAACGCCGCCCGCCGCCTTGCTCTCGCGCACGGCCCAGGAGACGAGGGGCGTCGGCACGTCGCCCTCGAACGAGGCGACTTCGATGCCGTTGCCCGCAAGGACTTCAGAGGCGCGGCGTGCGAAGCCTTCGGAGAGGAAGCGTCGGTCGTAGCCGATTACGACGCGCGGCTTTGAAGGAGTCGCCTTCGGGTTTGTCTCGTCCGGGTTGAGCGGGTTGTGTAGGTTGACGTATTCGGCGTAAGCCTGCGCGACGCGCTCGACGTTCGAGAAGGTGAACTCGTCGGCGATGAGCGCGCGCCAGCCGTCGGTGCCGAACTTGATGGGCGCGAGAGCGCCGCCGACGGCGGGGCTGCTCTTCACAGCACGCCCCCGGTCTGCGTGTAGTCGGTGAGGGAAGTCTTGTCGCCGAGGACACTTCCCGGCCCGACCTGCGCCGCGCGCCCGACGTGGCAACCGCGACCGATAATCGCGCCCGACACGACCGCGCCCGCGCCGATGCGCGTGTGCGCCCAGACGACCGAGTTTTCGACGACCGCCTTCTCCTCGACGTGGCAGCCTTCGCCGAGGACGGAGTTGATAATCTGCGCGCCGGGCTTGATGACGCAGCCCGACGCGATCATCGAGAGCGAGTCAATCTCGGCGGCGGTCGCGCTGTCGAAGTCGCCGAGACGGCGGCCCGTCTCGATGTTGCGGACGCGACCGGCGAGCAAGTCCTGATGGACTTGGAGGTAGCGCGCGGGCGTGCCGATGTCTATCCAGTATGTGTCAAGGGGGACGTGCGCGTAGAACTTCTCCTCGCGGCGCAGGAGGTCTGGGAAGAGGCCGTACTCGAAAGAGTAGTTCTCGCCCGCCGGGATGTAGTCGAGGACTCGCGGGTCGAGAACGTAAGTCCCGGCGTTGATGGTATTGACTTTTATCTCCTCCGGCTTCGGCTTTTCGAGGAAGCGGCGGACGCGACCGTCATCTTCGGTCTCGACGAGGCCGTAGGCGCTCGGATTCTCGACGGGCGCGAGGACGATGGTCGCCGCCGCCTTGCGCTCGTTGTGCTCGCGGATGACGGCTTCGAGGTCGAGGTCGGTGACGATGTCGCCGTTGAAGACGACGGTCGGCTCGCGGATTAAATCCTCGGCGAACTTGTAGGCCCCGGCTGTCCCCATCGGCTGCTCTTCGACGGTGTAGCTCAGGCGGACGCCGAAGTCCGAGCCGTCGCCGAGCTGCTGCTCAATCTTCGAAGGCTGGTACGAGAGCGAGAGAGTGATGTCGGTGATCCCCGCGCGCCGGAGCGTGTCAATCTGGCAGAGGAGGAAGGGGCGGTTGCAGACCGGGACGATGGGCTTCGGCGTGTAGACCGTTAAGGGCCGCAGCCGCGTCCCCTTGCCGCCCGCGAGTATGAGTGCTTGCATATTTTAGTGATGAAACCGGGACAAATTTGAAAGTATTGTCGTTTGTGGTTGAAATGACAACAAGAGCGCGCCGAGTCTAGCACCACAGCGTTTTGCTTTTCAACGCACCGCCTCGGCGGGCCGGAACGCTTGCTTGACACCCCCCCGTGCCAACGTATAATCAGACCGTAAATCGTCAATCGTAAATCGTGAATAGATAAAAGCCGTCAATCGTGAATCGTAAATCGTGAATAGTAAGAATGGGTTTTTACGACTGACGATTCACGATTGACGATTTACGTTTTTATCGAGGAGTGAAATCATGCCGGACAGAAGAGAAGCCGTCATCATCAGCGCCGCGCGGACGCCGACGGGCAAGTTCATGGGTTCTTTGAAGGACTTCACGGCGACGCAGCTCGGCTCGCTGGTCGTGCGCGAGAGCGTGCGCCGCGCGGGCGTGCGGCCCGAAGACGTGGACGAGGTCATCATGGGCTGCGTCATTCAGGCGGGCTTAGGACAGAACCCCGCGCGGCAGGCCGCACTGAACGGCGGCATCCCCTTCGGCGTCTCCGCCGTGACCATCAACAAGGTCTGCGGCTCCGGCCTCAAGTCCGTGATGATGGCGGCGCAGGGCATCCAGCTCGGCGACTCGGAGCTGGTCGTCGCGGGCGGCATGGAGTCCATGTCGAACGCGCCGTACCTTCTGCCGAAGGCGCGCGAGGGTTATCGAATGGGCAACGGGACGCTCGTGGACTCGATGATTAACGACGGGCTCTGGTGCGCCTTCGAGAACTACCACATGGGCAACACCGGCGAGGTCGTCGCCGAGCGTTACGGCGTGACGCGCGAGGAGCAGGACGAGTACGCCTTGAACTCGCACCGCAAGGCCGCGGCGGCGACGGCTGCCGGGAAGTTCAAGGATGAAATCGTCGCCGTCGAGATTCCGCAGAAGAAGGGCGACCCCGTTATCTTCGACTTCGACGAGTCGGTGCGCGAAGACACTTCTCTTGAGGCGCTCGGCAAACTCCGCCCGGCCTTCAAGAAGGAGGGCGGGACGGTGACGGCGGGCAACGCGCCGGGCGTCAACGACGGAGCATCCGCGCTCGTCGTCACCTCGCTCGAACGCGCGCGAGAGTTGGGCGTCGAGCCGTTGGCGCGCATCGCCGCGCAGGCCACCTCAGGCATCCAGCCGGAGCTGGTGATGATGGCCCCGGTCGAGGCCATCCGCAAAGTCATCAAGAAGGCCGGGTGGTCTCTGAACGAAGTTGACTTGATTGAACTCAACGAAGCCTTCTCCGTGCAGGCCATCGCCATCATGCGCGAGCTTGAACTCGACCCGCAGAAGGTCAACGTCAACGGCGGCGCGGTCGCCCTCGGCCACGCCATCGGGCAGTCGGGCTCAAGGCTCCTGACGACGATGCTCTACGAGATGCAGCGGCGCGACGCGCGGCGCGGACTGGCGGCCCTCTGCCTCGGCGGCGGCAACGCCGTCGCGATGGCGGTCGAGAGATAGGATGAAGACGGTGATAAGTGATGAGTGATAAGTGATAAGAAGGAAGAGGACGCAACAACCCGACTTTCTCATCACTTATCACTCATCACTTATCACCTTTAAAAAAACATGACCCCACAGGATCACAACAAAGTCCTCGGCATCATGCACCTCATCTACGGCGGCTTCAACGCGCTGACGCTGCTGATTCTGGTGCCCGTCTTCGCGATGATGTTCGGGTTGGTGAGCCTCGAACCGGGGGTTCCGGGCGAGGTCAAGACCCTCGTCTGGGTCTTCGGCTTATTCATCCTCTTCCTCTCGTTTGCCTTCGCCATCCCGCCGATACTCGCCGGCTACGGGATGCTGAAGCGCAAGAGCTGGGCGCGGACGGCGGCCATCGTCTCCTCGATCCTCGCGGCCTTCGGCGTGCCGGTCGGGACGGCGCTCTGCGTCTACTCGCTCTGGTTCCTCTTCGGCGAGGGAAAAGATTTCCACGAAACCGCATTCGCGGGCGGGGCGCGGCAGGGCGCGCTGCCCAACGCCTCGACGTTCGGGTGGGACGCGCAAAGTTCGGCGAGGGCGCGGCAGAGCGAGTACAGTGCGCCGCCGCAGCCGCCGAACTGGCGCGACGAGATTTAAATTTTCAATGACGGAGAACGGGGAAGTGGCTGAAATCATCGGCGTGGTCGGCGCGGGGACGATGGGCAACGGCATCGCGCAGGTGGCGGCGCGCGCGGGCTACGAGGTCATCATGCGCGACGTTAAGGAGGAGTTCCTCGCGCGCGGGATGGAGGCGATAGACCGCAGCCTTCAGCGCGACGTGGACAAGGAGCGTCTGAAGGAAGATGACAAACGCGCCGTCGTCGCGCGCATCAGGACGACGACCGAACTTGGAGACTTTAAGGACGCGGCCTTCGTCATCGAGGCCATCACGGAGAATCTCTCGGTCAAGCAGGAAGTCTTCCGCGATCTCGACCGCGTCGTCCGGCCCGAAGGCATCCTCGCCTCGAACACTTCTTCAATCTCCATCACGAAGCTCGGCGCGGCGACGGGTCGGCCCGACAAGGTCATCGGGATGCACTTCATGAACCCCGTGCCCGTGATGAAGCTCGTCGAGGTGATTCGCGGCATCGCCACTTCCGACGAGACTTACGAGCGGACGCGCGCGCTCACCGAGCGGATGGGGAAGACGGCGCTCGAATGTAACGACTCGCCCGGCTTCGTCTCGAACCGCGTCCTGATGCCGATGATTAACGAGGCCATCTTCGCGCTCTACGAGTCGGTCGCGACGCGCGAGAGCATTGACGGCATCATGAAGCTCGGCATGAATCACCCGATGGGGCCGCTCACGCTCGCGGACTTCATCGGCCTCGACGTGTGCCTCGCGATTCTGAACGTGCTCCACGAGGAACTCGGCGACCCGAAATACCGCCCGTGCCCTCTGCTCAAAAAGTACGTGGACGCGGGGTGGCTGGGGAGGAAGAGCGGGCGCGGGTTCTACGAGTATTAGAAGGTCGGGCTTGTCTTGAGCCCGGCGCGTGCCTTCCTGAGAGCCCGACTTAAAGGGCAGGACATCTGAAGGCGGCGGAGGTCGGCGGTGCAGCACAGACTGGGACGAATCTATTGCCAGCGTTGTCTGGTCGCCAACTCCGTCGAGCAGGAGACGTGCACGCGCTGCGGCACGCGACTGATGCTCGTCGTCGAGCCCTCGGCGCTCCGCTTCGAGGAGGACGCCGCGACCGGCATTGACTACGAAGAGCACCTGCTCGAACGCGTCTCGGTGCTCGAAAATCAACTCGCAAGGCTCGCCGAAAAGTTGGAGCAGAGCGTCGAGCTTTTGCTCCGGCAGACGCGCTCCAGCTACACGGATCACACGCTGCTCGCCTCGCTCGTCGAAACTCTCGGCGAGGCCGGGGCGATTAACATGCGCGCGCTTCAGGCGCGCTGGCGCGAGCGGCGCGAGCTGGACACATCGAAGTCCGGCGAGAAGTCGCGCCGCAAGGGCTTGCTGGACGAAATCCTCTCGCGCTACGACGGGCCGGAGCGCGACCTCTTCGCGCGGCTCGTCGGCGACGGCCTCGAACTCTTCGAGCGCGGCAAGTTGGCGCAGGGCGTGCGCCCCTTGGAACGCGCGGCGGCCCTCGCCCGCACGAACGCGCCGCTCAATACCTTCCTCGGCGAACACTTCTTCCGCGGCGGTCGCAACGCGCTCGCGCGCGACTATCTTTCCCTGGCCCACGCCGCCGAGCCCGAAGACGTGCACGTCCAGTTGCTGCTCGGCATCGCCTGCGGCGAGGAGGGCGAGGCCGAGCGCGCCAGAGAGCTTTTAGTGGAGACTTTGAGGCGGGCCGGGCCTTCGTTCGCGGCGCACTTCGCGCTCGGACGTTTGTCGGCGGCGGAGTCGGACTGGAAGACGGCCATCGAGGAGTTCAAGCGTTCGCTCGCCGCGCGCCCGTGCCCGGAAGCGCACTACATGCTCGGCCTCGCGAATTTCCAGCTCGAACGCAACCGCCTCGCGCTCAGACACTTGACGAAGGCGGTCGAGGCCGACCCGCGCTACGGCGAGGCGTTTCAACTGCTCGGCCTCGTCTACCGGCGGCTCGGCGAGCGGAAACGCTCCGGCGCGGCCTTCGCCTTGGCGAAAGAGCTTGAAGCGGGCGAAGTTAGCCCGCGCGCGGCGGGTAAAAAAACGCCCCGCGCGGGGCGGCCCGTGACGCCGCCGAAAGCCGCCGCCGGGGGCCGCGATAAGCGCCGTCTGATTACCGGCGGTGACGCACGGTTTGCCGCCGCGCTCAGGGAAGATGCGCTCAGAGGCGGCCCGCCGCGTTGACACTTTCGTTTCGTCCATTATAATTGCACCTTTTGTGCTCAAGCCGAATTTAGGCGCGGGCGCTGTCCGGGGGGAGTTGATGCGGATTGAAGTTGACAGATTGGCGGAAACGGGCGAGTCTTTCGCCCACACCTACGCCCCCGGCGAGCTTTCACTCGAAGACGAGTTCGTGCGCCCGACGGCGGAGACGACCGTCGAGGGCCGCGCCAGCCGCAAGCGCGACGAGGTGAGAGTCAAAGGAATTATCAGGGGCGCGGTCGAGGTCGCGTGCGACCGCTGCCTGAAGCCGGTCATGGGCACGCTCGAAGTCGAATTCGACGAAGCCTTCATCCCGAAGGAGAAGGCGGCTCAGGCGACCGAGAACGTCGAGTTACAGGAAGAAGACCTCGCCGTCTCCTTCTACGAAGACGAGGCGGTGGACGTTGACGAGCTGGTGCGCGAGCAAATCCTGCTCGCCATCCCCACCCGCCAACTCTGCCGCGAGGAATGTCTGGGCCTCTGCCCCACGTGCGGCAAGGATTTGAACGCCGAGCAGTGCGCTTGTCATCAAGGCGAAGTAGACCCGCGCTGGGCCGCCCTCGCCGATTTGAAGAAAGACGGAAAGCCTTGAACCGTAGACCGTAAATCGTGACGAGAGAAAGACTGTTCTTTCTTGTCATCTGTCACGATTGACGGCTTTTCTCTTGTCACTGTTTACCTGTCACGGTTTACGAGTATTATCTGGAGTATTCATCATGCCTAATCCGAAACGTCGTCACTCTAAATCGCGCACGCGCCAGCGCCGCGCCCACGATGCACTGCGCGCGCCGCAAACCGTCGCGTGCCCCAACTGCCAGGAGCCGCGCCTGCCGCACCGCGTGTGCCCCAAGTGCGGATTCTATAAAGGCCGCGAGGTGCTGAAGGTCGAGCGGGAAGTGTGAAGTGGTGGGCCGCGCGCGAATTTGATTTGAGACGCGCCGCCCGCCGGGAAGCACTTGACGGATGAGAACCGCCCAACAACTGACCGGCAAAGTCGTGGTGGACGCGATGGGCAGCGACCGCGCGCCGCACCCGGAGATTGACGGCGCGCTCGCCGCCGCCCGCGACTTTCACATCGGCGTCATCCTCGTCGGCCAGCCCGAACGCGTCGAGCCCGAACTGCGCCGCTGCGGCTGGCGTCGGCAGGGCGACAAGGGCATCGAGTTCGTCCCCGCCGAGGAAGTCATCGGGATGGACGAGGCGGTGGCGACGGCGGTCAGGCGCAAGCGCCGCAGCTCCCTGCGCGTCGGCGCGCGGCTCGTCGCCGAAGGCAGAGCCGACGGCCTCGTCTCGGCGGGCAACACCGGCGCGGCGATGGCGACGGCCAAGATGGTCGTCGGGATGCTTCCGGGCGTTGACCGTCCGGCCTTAGCCGCGCTCGTCCCCACGAAGTCGGGGCGGCCCACTTTGCTCCTCGACGTGGGCGCGAACAGCGAGTGCAAGCCGCATCACATGGCGCAGTTTGCTATCATGGGCGACGCGTATTCGCGTGCGGTGCTGGGGACTCTGAAGCCGAGCGTCGGACTGATGAGCATCGGCGAGGAGGAGGCGAAGGGCAACGACCTGACGAAGGAAGCCTTCCCGCTCCTGCGCGAGTTGTCGAGCCTGAATTTCGTCGGCAACGTCGAGGGGCGCGACGTGTTTTCGGGCGAGTTTGATGTCATCGTTACCGACGGCTTCACCGGCAACGTCATGCTCAAGCTCTCGGAAGGCTTGCAGGACGCGGTGCTCACTCTGATTAAGAGGGAACTGAGCGCGACGGCGATTACGAAGGCGGGCGCGGTGCTCGCCCGTCCGGCCTTCAAGAACTTGAAGAAGCGGCTCGACTACGCCGAATACGGCGGCGCACCTCTGCTCGGCGTGCGCAAAATCGTGGTCGTCTGCCACGGCAGCTCGAACGCGCGCGCCATCCGCAACGCCGTCCGCAACGTCAAGGAGTTCTCCGAGCGCGGGGCAATCGAGCGCATCGAGCACGGAGTGGCCGAGACCAACGCGCGCGAGTCAGAGGCCGTCCGTGTCGCCGCCGTCGCGGAGTGAGGCGCGGGATTAGAAGAGAGTTAAGGACAACAGATGGCGAACACCAACGCAGCGATTCTCGGCACGGGGCGGGCCTACCCGGAAGGCATCCTGACCAACGCCGAACTCGAACACATCGTCGAGACCTCGGACGAGTGGATTACTTCGCGCACCGGCATCAAGCAGCGCCACAAGGCCAAAGAAGGCGAGTACACCTCGCAGTTCGCCGTCGCCGCCGCGCGTCAGGCCATCGAGCGAGCGCGCATTGACCCGATAGACATCGGCCTCGTCATCTGCGCCACCGTCACCCCCGACCAGATTCTCCCCTCGACCGGCTGCTTGATTCAGGCCGAACTCGGCGCGAACCGCGCCGCCGCCTTCGACCTCGCCGCCGCCTGCTCCGGCTTCCTCTACGGCTTGACGCTCGCCAACCAGATGATTCGCTCCGGGCAGACGCGCTACGCCTTAGTCATCGGCGCGGAAATCTTAACGCGCTTCGTGGACTACACCGACCGCTCGACGTGCGTCATCTTCGGCGACGGCGCGGGCGCGGCCATTCTCGGCCCGGCGGAAGAGGGGCGCGGGATTCTCTCGACGCGGATTTACTCCGACGGTCGCTATGCCGAACAGCTCTTCGCGCCCGGCGGCGGCACGCGCATCCCGCCGACCGCAGAGACTCTGGCGAACGGCTTGCACTACTACAAGATGCGCGGCAACGAGCTTTTCAAGGTCGCCGTCCGCTCGATGGCCGAGGTCTCGCGCGAGGTTCTGGACGAGGCCGGGTACAAGGCCGAGGACGTGAAGCTCTTCATCCCGCATCAGGCCAACCAGCGCATCACGGACGCCGTCGCCAACAACCTGAAGGTTGATAGCTCCATCGTCTACTCGAACATCGCCATGCACGGCAACACCTCCTCGGCCTCGATCCCGATTGCGCTCGACGAGTGCATCGAACTCGGCAAGGTCAACGAAGGCGACCTCGTCGTCCTCGCCTCCTTCGGCGGCGGCGTGACGTGGGGAGCGGTGCTTATTGAAATGGTAGCTCAGTTTTCAGTATCCAGTTTTCAGTTTTCAGCAAAACCATCGCTGATTCCGAGAACTGAAAACTGAAAACTGAAAACTGAAAACTATGTCTTTGGCTTACATCTTCCCCGGACAGGGCTCGCAGACGCCGGGCATGGGGCGCGAGCTGGCGGAGAATTCGGCGGCGGCGCGCGAGGTCTTCGAGGAGGCCGACGAGGCGCTCGGCTTCGTCCATCTCACGGCTCTGCTTTGAAGGCCCGGCGGAAGAGTTGCAGCTCACGGAGAACACGCAGCCCGCCATCCTGACGGCCTCGGTCGCCGCGTGGCGCGCGATGGGAGCGGAAGGGCTCGACGGGCCTCGGTTCGTGGCCGGTCACAGCCTCGGAGAGTATTCGGCGCTGGTCGCGGCGGGCGCGCTCTCGCTCGTTGACGCGGTGCGCGTCGTCCGCAAACGCGGGCGTTACATGCAGGAGGCCGTGCCCGTCGGCGTGGGCGCGATGGCCGCGATTCTTGGCCTCGATGCGGAGACGGTGCGCGAGGTTTGCGAGGAGGCCGCCGAAGGTGAAGTCTGCGCCCCGGCGAATATCAACTCGCCGAATCAGGTCGTGATTGCGGGGTCGGCGGGCGCGGTCGAGCGCGCGATGTCGAAGTTGAAGGAGCGCGGCGCGAAGCGCGCCATCCCGCTCAAGGTGAGCGCGCCTTTCCACTGCGCGCTGATGCTTCCGGCGCAGGAGCGTCTGGCCGCCGATTTGGCAGAGATTAAGTTCGAGGACTTGCGCGTCCCGCTCGTGACGAACGTGGACGCCGCCGTCATCCGCACCGGCGCGGAGGCGCGCGACTCGCTCGTCAGGCAGGTCTCTTCGCCCGTCTGCTGGCGCGAGTCGGTCGAAGTCTTATGGCGCGAGGGCGCGCGGACGTTCGTCGAGGTCGGGCCGGGCAAAGTCCTCTCAGGGCTCGTCCGGCAGATTGCGCCGGAGGCGAAGTGCCTGAACGTCGAGCACGCCGCGAGCCTTGAGGCGACGCGCGCCGCGCTCGCCGAAGATTCGGCGGAGACGACAACACAGGCGGCGGGCGGAGACTGACGAGAAGCAGTCGCGCGCCGAAAAGATTGTTTGCGGGGGCTGGTTGCGGCCCGCAAGGGTTTCAGAGCTTTTACACATCAACAGAGGAGCAGGAATAATGGCCGATAACGAGAGCATCGAAAATAGAGTGAAGCAGATCATCATTGACGAGCTGGGCGTGGACGAGAACGAGGTCACGCCGAACGCGCGCTTCATTGACGACCTCGGCGCGGACTCGCTCGACACCGTCGAGCTGGTGATGCGCTTCGAGGAGGAGTTCGGCATCGAAATCCCGGACGAAGAGGCCGAGAAGATTCAGAGCGTCCGCGACGCCTACACCTACATAGACACGCACAAGAAGAACGAGAAGTAGTTTCGGGATTCGACCGCCGGACGCGGGCGGGCCGGGCTTCCGCAGCGGGCGCACAAGCGACGCCCGCCTCTGGCGAAGCCTTCGGGCCGTCCGGCCCCGGCGTCGGCGTTCTTGAGGGCGCGGCCCTCTCGGCCTCGCCGACTTCTGTCGCTTCGGCCTTTCTCGCTCACGGAGGAGTATTAACTTTGAAACGTCGGGTTGTGGTAACTGGTCTCGGCCTCGTCACGCCGGTCGCGCACACGGTCTCGGAGACGTGGGCCGCTCTGATGGCGGGCCGGAGCGGCGTGGACTACATCAAGAAGTTCGACACCGAGAAGTTCTCCGTCAAGATCGCCGCCGAGGTCAAGGACTTCGACCCGCTCAAGTTCGTCGAGAAGAAGGAAGCGCGCAAGATGGGCGCTTTCATCCACTACGCCATCGCCGCCTCCGACGAGGCCGTCTATGACAGCGGCCTCGTGGCGCGCGGCGAGAAGCTCTCGGACGACATCTCGGAGTGCGTCGGGACTTACATCAGCAGCGGCATCGGCGACTTCTGGGCCATCGAGCGCGAGCACTCGAAGCTCCTTGACGAAGGGCCGCACCGCGTCTCGCCCTTCTTCATCCCTTCGGCCATCGTCAACCTCGCCGCCGGACAGGTCTCCATCCGCTTCGGCGCGAAGGGGCCGAACTCGGCGACGGCGACGGCCTGCTCGGCGGGCGCGCACGCCATCGGCGACAGCCTCAAGATCATCCAGCGCGGCGACGCCGACGTGATGATCTGCGGCGGAGCCGAGTCGGCCATCACGCCGATGTCGGTCGCGGGCTTCGCCGCCATGCGCGCGCTCTCGACTAGGAACGACGACCCCGTCCACGCCTCGCGCCCCTTCGAGCGCGACCGCGACGGCTTCGTCATCGGCGAGGGCGCGGGGTTAATGGTGCTCGAAGAGTTAGAGTTCGCGCGCGCGCGCGGCGCGAAGATTTACGCCGAGATTGTCGGCTACGGGATGACCGCCGACGCCTTCCACATCACGATGCCGGACGAGACCGCTTCGGGGGCCATCCGCGCGATGAAGATGGCCTTGAAGGACGCGGGCGTCGCGCCCGAAGAGGTCGGCTACATCAACGCGCACGGGACTTCGACGCCCTACAACGACAAGTTCGAGACGCTCGCCATCAAGAAGACTTTCGGCGAGCACGCCTACAAGCTCGCCGTCAGCTCGACCAAATCCATGACGGGGCACGCGCTCGGCGCGGCGGGCGGCATCGAGGCGGTCTTCTCCGTCCTCGCCATCACGGAGAAGAAGCTGCCCCCGACCATCAACTACGTCAACCCCGACCCCGAATGCGACCTCGACTACGTGCCCAACGAGCCGCGCGAGGCCGAAATCAGCCACGCGCTCTCCAACAGCTTCGGCTTCGGCGGAACCAACGCCGCGCTCCTGTTCAAACGATACGAAGGGTGAAAGGCAAGTTTTCAGTTTTCAGTTTTTAGTTTCCAGCAAGAACATGGAACTTGAACTTCTGAGTTGCGTCGGCTGATGAGACTGAAAACTGAAAACTGAAAACTGAAAACTGATATGAAGATTATCGTCTTAATGAAGCAGGTGGCGAAGAAAGACGCCATCCTGCGCATCAACCGGGAAGAGAAGTGGATCGAGGAGACGGACATCTCCTACGAGGTCAACGAGTCGGACGGCTACGCGCTCGAAGAGGCTCTGCGTTTGAAGGAGAAGAAGGGCGGCGAGGTCGTCGTCTGCTCGATGGGGCCGCAGCGCGTCAAGTCGGTCATCAAGGACGCGCTCGCGCGCGGCGCTGACCGAGCCATCCACGTCGTCGGCGACCAACTGGCGCACCTCGGCCCGTTCACCGCCGCGCGCATCCTCGCCGAAGCCATCCGCGGCGAGCAGGCCGACCTCGTGATGTCGGGCCTCCAGTCCGACGACTACGGCTACGCGCAGACGGGCGTCATCCTCGCCGAGCTTCTGGGCCTGCCGCACGCGACCATCGTCATCGAGGTTGACGCCTCCGGCGAAGAGTTCCGCGTCAAGCGCGAGTTGGAGAGCGGCTGGTATCAGTGGTACACGATGCCGACGCCCGCGCTCCTCACCATCCAGTCGGGCATCAACCCCATCCGCTACGCTTCATTGAAGGGCATCATGGCGGCGAAGAAGAAAGAGATTCGCGAAGTCGAGCCCGCCGCCGAGCCGCTCACGGAAGGCGGCGAGTTCCAGAGCATCCAACGCGTCTACTTCCCGCAGAAGACCAAGCAGACGCAGTTCCTCGGCGACGGCGACGCCAAGAAGGGCGCGGCGCAACTGGCGGAGAAGCTGCGCTCGGAGGCTAGAATATTTTAAGAGTAGCCAGTAGTCAGTAGTCAGTAGCCGGTAGGCTTCACATCGAAGTCGCCGCCGGTGACGCACGAACGATTCGCTGATGAATGTTCTTCTACTGACTACCGGCTACTGACTGCTGACTACTTGAACATTATGAGTAACGGAATCTTAGTTTTCGTCGAGCACCGGGGCGGTGCTTTCAACCGGGCTTCGTTCGAGGCCGTGGCGGCGGCGCAGCAGCTCGGCTCGGCTCTGGGGCAGGAAGTGACGGCGGTCATCTTGGGCGCTGATGCTTCGCTCGCGCAGGAAGTCGCGGCCTACGCGGTGGCGCGCGTCGTCTCCGCCGAGAACCCGAAGCTCGCCGAGTACACGCCCGACGCCTACACCGACGCGATGGAGCAGGTCGTGCGCGCGCGCGACCCGCAGTACGTCTTCATGCCGCACACCTACCTCGTGCGCGACTTCGCGCCGAAGCTCGCCGCGCGCTTCGGCAAGGGCGTCATCAGCGACTGCATCCGCGCGCAAGTCAATGATGGTTCGGTGACCTTCGCGCGCCGCATCTTCCTCGGCAAGATTGACGCCGACGTGGTTCCGTCGGGCCAGTCGCCCGTCTTCGCCACGTTCCAGTCGGGCGCGTACCGTGCCGACCAGGCGCAGAAGGCCGAGGGCGCGCAGGTCGAGGCGATGCCGGTCGAGGTCGGCGAAGTTCGGATGAGGCCGGAGCCTCCGTTTCAGGAGGTGAAGCAGGCCGTTGACCTCTCGAAGGCCGAAGTCATCATTGCCATCGGTCGCGGCATCAAGGGCCAAGAGCACATCGCTCTGGCCGAGAAGCTGGCCGAAGTTCTGGGCGGCGACATCGCCGCCTCGCGTCCCATCTGCGACGCCGGCTGGCTGCCGATTGACCGGCAGATCGGCTCGTCGGGCCAGACGGTCGCGCCGAAGCTTTACGTCGCGCTCGGCATCTCCGGCGCGATTCAGCACCTCGTCGGGATGAAGAACTCCTCGACCATCGTCGCCGTCAACAAAGACCCCGAAGCGCCCATCTTCGACATCGCTGACTACGGCATCGTCGGCGACCTCTTCGAAGTCGTGCCCGTCCTGACCGAAGAGATTCAGAAGCTCAAGGGATAAAAGGCAGACAAGAGAAGTTGAAAGGGCGGCCTCTTCACGGAGCGCCGCCCTTCTCGCTTTAACAGGTCAGAACCGCCTGCGGTAGCGGGCGGGTCTCTCGTTCGCCGGCACGCGCCTGTCATCATGGGCGAGTGTCTTAACGCCACCGCCGCCCGCCCGCTACCGCAGGCGGTTCTGACTTTTAGTGCGCCTGCCCTTCGGCGTTGAGGCTGCGGATGTCTCGCAGAACGTCGGCGGGCTTCCACTCGTTGCCGCGATAGATTTTGACGAGGCGACCGTCCGCGCCGACCAGCGCCGTGCGGAGCGAGTGGATGATCTCGTCTTTGTCGGGCATGTAGGAGAGTCCGAAGAAGGTCGCCAGCCGTTTAATCTCTGCGGGCTCGCCGGTGGCGAACTCCCAACGCTCGAAGGTCTCCGTGCCGTACTTTTCCGTGTAGCCGCCGCCGTAGCTGCGCAAAACCTTCGGCGTGTCGAAGGCCGGGTCAATGGTCACGCTGAGGAGTCGCACCTTGTCGCGCAGCGCGTCGTCTTTTTCCAGCTCGCGGTTAATCTCGGCGAAGTTGGCGCTGACGAGAGGGCAGTAGTCGGGCAGGGGGCAGCGCGTGTAGATGAAGGTCAGGAGCACGACGCGTTCGGGCGACTTGCGCAGCTTCGTGGGCTTGCCGTCCTGATTGACGAGCTTGAACTCCGGGACTTCCGCGCCCGGCTGCGGCTCGGTCGCGCTCGCTGCCCCGGAAGCTGGCGCACCGCCCGGCAGAGCCTTCGTGATGAAGGGCTGTTCGAGGCGGTAGCCGAGGTCGTCCACGACGAGCGTCGCCTGCACTTCGTCGCCGCCTTCCATCGAGCGCAGCACGTCCGCCTCGCGGATGGGGAACGGCATCTGCATCGCGGGCATCAGGCCCGGTATCTCTTCGTGGTCAATGACGACCTTGCCGCCCGCGATGTCAACCGAGACGACTTTACCTTTCAGCGCGTAACGACGTTCGGCCCCGGCGCTCTTCGCGCAGCCCGCGAAGGCGAATCCGCTCGACAAAAGAGCGACGGAGAAGACGAAGGCTTGAATGAAACTTCCTTTGAAGAAGGCGAGAGAGTTGCTCATGGACTCGATTGTGTGACACGGACGGAGGCGCGCGCAACTCGCCGCCGTTCTATCTCGAAGGGGCTTCGATGTCCCGGCGATTCGCGGCGGCGGGGGCGTGCCCCGCAAGGCTCGAATTGTGCTAGGATGAGCGCACGCAATGGGCTCATTAATGACAGAGGGCGAAGGCACGAAGGCGCGCAAGCTCGACGGCGCGCGCGTCGCCTCGGAGATTAAGCGCGAGGCGGCGGAGGATGCGGCGCGGCTCCGACGTGAGCACGGGGTGACGCCCCGATTGGTGGTGGTGCGCGTCGGTGAAGACCCTGCGTCCGCCGTCTACGTGCGCAACAAGGTGCGCGTCTGCGAAGAGCTGGGGCTCGGCTCGGAGCACGTCGCCCAATCCGCCGAGACGACGACCGCCGCGCTGCTCGAAGTGGTGGACACGCTCAACCGTCGCGAAGACGTTGACGGCATCCTCGTCCAACTGCCGCTCCCCGCCGGAGTTGAAGAGTTCCGCATCATCAACGCGATTGACCCCTCGAAGGACGTTGACGGTTTTCATCCCATGAACGTCGGGCGGATGATGCTCCGCCAGCCCGCGCTCCTGCCGTGCACGCCCGCAGGCATCGTCGAGCTGCTCGTCCGCGAGGGCGTCGAAATCAAAGGCGCGAGGGTCTGCGTCGTCGGGCGGAGCAACATCGTGGGGAGGCCCGTGGCCGAACTCTTGCTCCAACGCGACGCGACCGTGACCATCTGCCACTCGCGGACGCGGAGGCTCCCGCTGGTCACGCGCGAGGCCGACATTTTAATCGTCGCCGTCGGGCGCGCGGGCTTCATCCGCGCCGAGCACGTCAAAGCGGGCGCGACCGTGGTTGATGTCGGGATGAACAAGCTGACGGACGAAAGCGAGGTCAGAGACTTCTTCGGCGGCGAGGCCGAGAAGCGTCTGAAGTCCGTCCGCGAGCGCGGCTTCACGCTTGTCGGCGACGTACACCCTTCGGAGGTCGAGGCGGTCGCGGGCCGCCTCACGCCCGTGCCCGGAGGCGTCGGGCTCCTGACCGTCGCGATGCTCATGCGCAACACCGTCAACGCGGCCCGCGCGCGCCGCGGCCTGAGTTGAAATGCTGCGCGTCGGCCTGACGGGCTCTATCGCCGTGGGCAAGTCTTTCGTCACGAGCGTGCTGGCGGAGCTGGGGTGTCGAGTGGTTGACGCCGACGAGGTGGCGCGGCGCGTGGTCGAGCCGGGGAGCGTGGGCCTGCGCGCGGTGGTCGAGGCGTTCGGCGAGGAAGTTTTGAACGAGGACGGGACGCTCGACCGCAAGCGGCTCGGCGCGCTCGTCTTCGGCGACGAAGAGAGACGCGCCCTCTTGAATTCGCTGCTGCACCCTCTGATTATGGCCGCGCAGGATGAGCTTTTGCGGCGTTGGGAAGAGGAAGACCCGCGCGGCGTCGGCGTGGTGGACGCGGCGCTGTTGATCGAGTCGGGCGGCTACAAGCGTTTCGATAAACTGATAGTCGTCCACTGCCGCCCCGAAGCGCAGCTCGAAAGACTGATGAAGCGCAACGGCCTCTCGCGCGAAGATGCCGAGAGACGTGTGGCGGCGCAGATGCCGCAGGAAGAGAAGCTGCGCTACGCCGACTTCGCGATTGACACGACCGAAGGATTTGATGAGGCGCGGCGGCAGACCGTGGAGGTCTTCGAGTCGCTCCGCGCGCTCGCCGCGCGAGCCGAGTGATGATTGTGCGTTCGTCTAATTCAATGAAGGAAGATTGCAGGGAGCACGGCTTTCAACATCCGCGCCCCCGCCGCCGCGCGGGCCGGAGTCGCTTGCCGGGCGTCTTCTCGAAGTTGAGAGTTCGGTTCTCCCTCGCGCTCTTGCTCAGTCTCTCTCTGTTGAGCGGCGGGTGTTTCGAGTCAGAGCAGGGCGAGCAGTTTTACGGCAAGGTCGTCGCGCCGCGCTCGCAGGAGTTCCGTTGGAGCGACGGCGGTCTGCCGCGCGTCTTCGACCCGGCGCGCGCCGCCGCGCCGCCCGACACGGATGTCGTCCGCGCGTTGTTCGAAGGTCTTACCGATTACGACCCGGCGACCTTGAAGCCCGTCCCGGCGGTGGCGAGCCGTTGGGAGTCGGCGGACGGCGGGAGCGTCTGGACGTTTCACCTGCGGCGCGACGCCTTCTGGTCGAACGGCGATGAGGTGACGGCGAGGGACTTCGTGCACTCCTGGCAGCGCACGCTCCGCCTCGGCGAAGGCGCGCCGCACGCCAAACTCCTTTCGAACATCGAGGGCGCGCGTGCCCTCCTGTCGCCGCCTTCGACTGAGAAGACGGCGGATGCGGATGAAGCGCCGAGCCCGTCCGCCTCGCCGGAGGTTGCGCGCACGGTGACGGGCGAGGATTTGAAGAACGAGACGGCGAAGGAGCCGCCGCCCGCCTTCGGTGCGGTGGCGTTGGACGCTCACACCTTGCGTGTCACCTTGCGTCGGCCCGACCGGAGTTTCCCTTCGCTCGTCGCGCACCCGGTCTTTCGCCCTTACCACGAGCTGAGTCCGTCGAGCGACCTCGCGGCGCTCCAGAGCGAGCAGCGGAACCGCACGGACGGCGACGCCGCCCTCGGCATCGTGACGAACGGCGCTTTCAACCTCTCCGAACTCCGCACCGAGAGCGTGGTGCTTGAGCGTTCGCGGAACTACTGGGACTCCTCTTCGGTCAAACTTGAGCGCGTCCTCTTCGTCGCCAAGAACAACTCGGAGGATGCGCTCGCCGCCTACCGCGCGGGCGAGATAGACGCCGTCACCAACGCGCCTTTCGAATCGCTCGCGCTCAAACTGCTCACGCCCTACAAAGATTTCCGCCGCGAGACCTTCGGCGCGCTGACCTATTACCAATTCAACACGGCGCGCGCGCCCTTCGACGACCCGCGCGTGCGAGAGGCTTTGGCAATCTCACTCGACCTCGAACGCCTGAGCGCCGACACGCTCGGCGGCGCGACCGAGCCCGCGAGGAGATTTTTGCCGTTCGGCGCGGAAGGGGCCGCACAGACGGAATCCGTCGAAGCGAGTGTGGGAGAGACCGAGGCCGGGGCAGAGACTGAGAAGAAGGAAGCGCCAAGCGAAGAGGTTGATAAGAAGGAAGGGCAGAGCGAAGAGCGCGTCGAGATTGTCCGCCATAACGTCGAGCGGGCGCGGCGTCTGCTGGCCGAGGCAGGTTATCCCGGCGGCGCGAACTTCCCGCGCGTCCGCCTCGTCGTCAACCGCAACGAGCAGCAGCGACTCGTCGCGCAGGAGGTGGCGCGCAACTGGCGCAGCGCGCTCGGCGTCGAGACCGAAATCCTCGTCCGCAACTGGGAGGACTACGAGGCTCTGATTAAGGCGGGCGACTACGACGTGGCGCGCAAGAGCGTCGTCATGCAGAGCGTGGACGAGGAGTCGAACATGCTCGCCCTCTTCGGCGACGACGCGCCCGCGCCGGAGCCGACGCCCCTCGCCTCCGAAACTCCCTCTACAGATGCAGCGGCGGCGGGCACGACGCCCTCGACGGCGGGGCAGGCCGAAGCGGTCACGGCGCAGACGCCGGCGGCGACCGTGCAGCATCGTCCGAAGACGATTCTTTCGGAGGCGCAGGCGCTGCGCGAGCTGCCTGCCATCCCGATCTACTTCGCTTCGTCATACGCGTTGGTGAAACCTTACGTGCATGGATTCGAGACCAATCTTTTGGACGCGCCTTCGCTCAAGCACGTGAGCCTCGACACGGGCTGGAAGCTGCCGGAGCCGAAGACGGTGAGGATCGCGCGGGTCGAGAAGCGCTGAATGTAAATTCTCGCGCGCGGGCGAGCAACGAGCGCGGCCCGGCCCGGCATCGTTGAATTACCGAGGAGTGCCGGTCTGTAGTCTTGATTGAAGCGGCTTGCGCGTGATAATTTCTGGGCAGCCGAACTTCTGTTGTAGACTGACAAGAACCCCGGAAAGTTTTCCCCCTGTCCGCCGAGCATTTTGTTTAAAGACGAATCTCTCCCGCCGAGCCGTTGGGGGAATGTTGGAAGGTGAAGCGCTTTTGCCCGTGCGACCTCTTCGGGCGAAGAGGTCTGCCGGGCGGGTTTCGCTGTAAGTAGGAGGAGGATTTTAAGCCATGTCTTCTGCCAAAACTTTGCGCCTCGTCGCCGCCTTCGTCGCCCTCGCCGCCCTCAACGCGGCCTGCGCCACGCAGGCGAGCAAGTCCGAATACTTCGGCAAGACCGAGCCGCTGCCGAACCAGTATCTACGCTATATTTCGGGCTCCGAGAACCGAGTCGCTCGACCCGCAGGTCGGGACGAGCCAGCCGGACGCGCGCATCTACATGGCGCTCTACGACGGGCTGACCGAGTACCACCCGAAGACGATGGAGCCGATCCCGGCGCTCGCCGAACGCTGGTACATCAACAAGGACTCGACCGAGTTCGTCTTCTTCCTCCGCAAGGGCGCGAAGTTCTCGAACGGCGACCCGATTACGGCGAAGGACTTCGTCTACAGCTTCCGCCGCGGCCTCTCGCCCGAACTCGCCTCGCGCAACGCCTACCTCTCCTACTATCTCAAGTACGCGCAGCCCTACAACGAGGACAGCTCGTTCGTCCGCGACCCGCGCACCGGCCAGTTCGTGCTCGAACGCGAGGCGAACCCCGAAGCCGCCGAGACCGAGCACACCGAGCCCGCCCCCGTCCCGTCCGCCGCGCCCGCTGAAAGTAACTCCGGGCGACCGCGACTGCCGCGCCCGCAGCGACCACCGCCGCCGCCCCGGCGCCGCCCGCGACCACCGAGACCGAAGTCGCCGACACGGACTTTCACAAGTTCATCAAGTCGCCGCTCCGCCTCACTGTCCCTTCGGACGAGAAGGCGCGGGCCAAGAAGCTCGACGCCGACCCGAAGCTGAAGGCGCTCGTCGAAGGCAAGGAGCTGATTCCGGTCAAGGCCGAAGACATCGGCGTCGAGGCCGTGGACGACTACACCTTCCGCATCTCGCTCGTCCAGCCCGCGCCGTTCTTCCTCGGACTGCTGCCCCACCAGTTCTTCCGCGTCCTCCACGCAGGGACGGTCGAGAAGTTCGGGCCGCAGTGGACGCAGGCGCAGAACATCGTCGTCAGCGGCCCGTTCACGCTCGAAGCGTGGCGGCCCTACAACGAGATTGTCGTCAAGAAGAATCACAACTACTGGGACGCCGGAATCGTCAAGCTCAACAACATCGCCTTCTACCCGTTCCAGGACAACACGGCGAAGATGAACATGTACAAGGCGGGCGAGGTGGACGCGCTCTCGAACCACACCGTGCCCATCCCCTGGCTCGACTCGATCCAGCCGTTGCGGGACTACATGGACTCGCCCGAAGTCGCCATCGAGTTCTACGCCTTCAACTGCACCAAGGGGCCGACCGCCGACAAGCGCGTGCGCAAGGCCCTGAACATCGCCATTGACAAGATCGCGCTCGCCAAGTGGCGGCGCATCGTCAAGCCCTTGACGGCCTTCACGCCCGAAGGCATCTTCCCCGGCTACCCGCAACCGAAGGGCGACCAGTTCGACGCGGAGCGGGCCAAGAAGCTGCTCGCCGAGGCGGGCTTCAAGGACGCTTCGGGCAAGTTCGACCCGTCGAAGTTCCCGGCGAGCGAAGTTGAATTGACCTACAACCCGGACGGCGCGAACGCGCAGGTCGCCGAGTACATGCAGGCGCAGTGGAAGCAGAACCTCGGCGTCGTCATCCCCCTGAAGAGCGTCGAGTTCCGCACGTTCCTCACTTCGCGCGCGCGCCTCCAGTACAAGGGCATCGCGCGTTCGGGGTGGGTCGGCGACTACATGGACCCGTTCACCTTCCTCGGCCTCTTCGCCGAGGGCGGCGAGAGCGGTTCGGGCTGGACGCACCCGGAATACGAGAAGATGCTCAAGCAGGCCAACGCCACGCTCGACTCCGCGAAGCGCTACGAGCTGCTGGCGAAGGCCGAGGCCTTCATGCTCGAAGAGCAGCCCGTCATCCCGCTCTACACGAACGCGGTCAACGGGATGAAGAAGCCCTACGTCAAGGGCCTTGAGCCGAATCCGGGGACGCTCCACCCGTGGAAGTACGTCTACATCGAGTACGACCGCGCGAAGTGGGACCCCAGCGCCTCGAACATGAACGACTAAGGCGATTTCGGGTTGGGGATTTTAGATTTTGGATTGCCGAGCGAAAGACGGCTTGACGCTCATCAATCGAAAATCCGAAATCTAAAATCCAAAATCGGAAGGTGTGTATGCTCAAATTCATCATCCGGCGGTTGCTCATCCTCATCCCGATGGTGCTCATCGTCGTGACGCTGACGTGGGGCCTCATCCGCCTCGCGCCCGGCAACTTCTACACGGGCGAGAAGCGCCTGCCCCCGGCCATCGAGAAGAACATCCGCGCCAAGTACGGGCTCGACAAGCCCTGGTACGTGCAGTACGGGCGGATGATCGGGAACGTGATGCGGGGCGACTTCGGCGACTCGCTGACGTATCCGGGCCAGTCCGTCAACAGCATCCTCGCGCGGACGCTGCCGGTCTCGGCGACGCTCGGCATTCTGGCGTATCTGCTGGCGCTCTGCGTCGGCGTGACGACGGGGACGGTTGCGGCGCTCAGGCAGAACTCGAAGTACGACTACGCCTCGATGGCGATTGCGATGCTCGGCATCTCTTTGCCGAACTTCGTCCTCGGCCCGCTGCTCGTGCTCGTCTTCTCGCTCTCGCTCTACTGGCTGCCGCCCGCGCGCTGGGGCACGTTTCCGAGCGTCAACATTATCCTGCCCGTGATTACGCTCTCGGCGATTTACATGGCCTACATCGCGCGGCTGACGCGCGCCGGGATGCTCGAAGTCCTGCGCGCCGACTACGTGCGGACGGCCCGCGCCAAGGGCTTGAACGAGCGGCAGGTGGTCTTCCGCCACGTCCTGCGCGGCGGGCTCCTGCCCGTCGTTTCGTTCACCGGCCCGGCGCTCGCCATCCTGATTACGGGGACGGTCGTCGTCGAGCGCATCTTCGCCTTGCCGGGTTTGGGCAACTACTTCATCAACGCCAACTTCGCGCGCGACGAGCCGCTGATTATCGGCATCGTCGCGTTCATCTCGATCATCATTCTGATCTTCAACCTGTTGGTGGACATCGCCTACGGGTTCATTGACCCGCGCATCAGGTACTGAAGCTTATGAACGAAGAACGCCCGGTTTCAGATCGAGAGCCCGATCCTACTGAGCCCGCGTTGACGCCGCTCGGCACGCCGCAGACGCCGCCCGTGCGTGCGCGCTCCGGCGACATCATCCACACGTCGCCGGAGTTGGCCGTGGGCGAGGGCGACGTGCGCAGCGCCGAGAGCGGAGAGACGGAAGTCCTTGCCGGAACGTCGCTCTGGAAGGACGCGTGGCGGAGGCTCCTGCGGAACAAGCTGGCGGTCTTCGGCATGGTCGTCGTCGCCCTCATCATCCTCGCCTCGCTGCTGGGGCCGCCCATCATCCGCTGGACGTCCGGCTACACCTACGACTTCATCCCGTCCGACACCGCGCTCAACAAGGCGTTCCCGCCCTTCCAGGACCCGCAGGGCAACTTCTCATGGTTGCACCCGATGGGGACGGACGCGGCGGGCCGAGACCTTCTGGCGCGCGTCCTCATCGGCGGGCGCATCTCGCTGATGGTCGGCATCATCTCGACCATCGTCTCGCTCATCATCGGCGTCACCTACGGCGCGACCGCCGGCTACCTCGGCGGCAAGGTTGACGCCGTCCTGATGCGCATCGTGGACGTGCTCTACTCGCTCCCGTACATGATGATCATCATCGTGCTGCTGGCCTTCTTCGGCGGGCGCTCGCCGATGGGCCAACTCGTCCTGCTCTTCATCGCGCTCGGCGCGGTCTCGTGGCTGACGATGGCGCGCATCGTGCGCGGGCAGGTGATGTCCTTGAAGAATCAGGAGTTCGTTCTGGCGGCGAGGGCGACGGGCGTCTCGACGGCGAAGATTATCTTCAAGCACCTCGTGCCGAACGCGCTGGGGCCGGTCATCGTCTACGCGACTCTGACCATCCCGTCGGTGATGTTGCAGGAGGCGTTCCTCTCCTTCCTCGGCCTCGGCGTGCAAGCGCCGCTCGCGTCGTGGGGGAGCCTCGCGTCCGAGGGCATCCAGAACATCGCCATCTTCCCGTGGCAGCTCATCTTCCCCGGCGTGACGATGGCGCTGACGCTCTTCTCCCTCAACTTCCTCGGCGACGGACTGCGCGACGCGCTCGACCCGCAGATGCGGAAGTTCTAAAAGCCGTGATAAGTGATGAGTGATAAGTGATAAGAAGCAGTGCTTCCACTCGTCGGCGTCTTTCTCATCACTTATCACTTGTCACTTATCACTGAAAGATTATGAGCAGCCACAACGGCAATCTTCTCTCGGTCAAAGACCTCCGGACGTACTTCCAGACGGAGGACGGCACGGTGCGGGCCGTGGACGGCATCAGCTTCGATTTGGAGCGCGGCGAGACTCTCGGCATCGTCGGCGAGTCGGGGTCGGGGAAGTCGGTGACGAACCTCTCCATCATCCGCCTCATCCCTGAGCCGCCGGGCAAGATAGTCTCCGGCGAGGTCGTCTTCGAGGGCCAAGACATCCTCCTGCTCGCGCCTGACGAGGTGCGGAAGATTCGCGGCAACGACATCGCCATGATCTTTCAGGACCCGATGACTTCGCTGAACCCCTTCATGCGAATCTCGAAGCAGTTGATGGAGATCACGCAACTGCACAGGGGCTACACGAAGGAGCAGGCCTACGAGCACGCCATCAAGATGTTGGAGATGGTCGGCATCCCCGAAGCGCGCTCGCGCGTGGACAGCTACCCGCACGAGTTTTCGGGCGGCATGAGGCAGCGCGTGATGATCGCGATGGCCTTGTCGTGCGAGCCGAAACTCTTAATCGCCGACGAGCCGACGACCGCGCTCGACGTGACGATTCAGGCGCAGATTCTCGAACTCATCAAGAAGCTCAGGGAGGAGACCGGCACGAGCGTCATCCTCATCACCCACGACCTCGGCGTCGTCGCCGGGATGACCGACCACATCATCGTCATGTACGCGGGCAAGGTCTTCGAGCAGGCCCCGACGCACGAACTCTTCGCCATGCCCGGCAACCCTTACACGAAGGGCTTGCTCAAGTCAGTCCCCGACCCGGCGCACGAGGCCGGGACTGAGCTTTACCAGATTCCGGGCCTCCCGCCCGACGTGGCGCACATGCCGCCCGACCAGTGCCCGTTCGCGCCGCGCTGCTACCGCGTCGAGGACATCTGCCGCAGGGAGTTCCCGCCCTTCGTCCAGTTGAACGAAGAGCACTTCTCGCTCTGCCACTTCGCCGAAGAGGTCTTCGCGCAGTCGCGCGACGAGCGCGCGGCGAGGGGGCAGGATGCCGTGCCGCAAGGGCTGGCCGACGCGCCGCTGACGGACGCGGCGGGCGGTTCGACAGAGATGCAGGGGGAGGGGAACCGATGAGCGCAGAAGGAATTCAAGCCGGGCGCGGCGCGAACAAGATGCCGCCGACCTTGATGCCCGAAGAGGGGCAGGAGCCCTTGATTGCCATCCGGGGCTTGAAGGTGCACTTCGACCTCGGCGGCGGGACGGTGTGGGACAAGATGGTCGGCGGCTCGAAGGTGAAGCGCGTCGTCAAGGCTGTGGACGGCGTCTCGATTGACATCTTCCCCGGCGAGACTCTTGGGCTCGTCGGCGAGAGCGGCTGCGGCAAGTCAACACTGGGCCGCGCCATCCTCCGCCTCACCGAGCCGACGGGCGGGCAGGTGCTCTTCCGCGGCAACGACCTCGCGCGTCTCTCGCGCGCGCAGATGCAGAAGCAGCGCCGCCACCTCCAGATGATTTTTCAAGACCCTTACGCGTCGCTCAACCCGCGCATGACGGTCGGGCAGATCATCGGCGAGCCCCTTGACACCTTCGGCCACGCGCGCGGACAGGAGCGCAACCCGCGCATCCGCGAGCTGATGGCGACCGTCGGCTTGAGTCCGCGCTTCATCAAGCGTTACCCGCACGAGTTTTCGGGCGGCCAGCGGCAGCGCATCGGCATCGCCCGCGCGCTCGCCGCCAACCCCGACTTCATCGTCGCCGACGAGCCCATCTCCGCGCTCGACGTTTCCATTCAGGCCCAGATCATGAACCTCATGGAGCGGCTCCAGCGCGAGAGGAATCTGACCTACCTCTTCATCTCGCACGACCTGCGGGCCATCCGCCACGTCTCCGACCGCGTGGCCGTGATGTACCTCGGCAAGCTCGTCGAAATCGCCGACGCGAAGGTCATCTACGACGACCCCCTGATGCCTTACACCAAGGCGCTCATCTCCGCCGTCCCCGTCCCCGACCCCGAACTCGAAGCGACGCGCCGAAGGATGGTCTTGCAGGGCGACGTGCCCTCGCCCATCAACCCGCCCGCCGGGTGCCGCTTCCACACGCGCTGCCCCTTCGCGATTCAGGCGTGCAAGGAGGTCGTCCCCCCGCTCGCCGAGATCAAGCCGAACCACTTCGCGGCCTGCATCCGCATCAGTCCCGACCAGCCGCACATCGAAAAAGTCGCCCCCGGCGACGCTCCGGGGCTAAAGAACCCCGGTCGCGTCATCGCGCAGTGAAAACTTCCCCCGATTCGACATATTAACTAAGTTGAAGGGGCCGTCCGCGGCCCCCGCCGCATGCAAGGGTCGGGCCGAAGGGGCTCGGAAACTCTTGTTTGATTGCGTGCGGGCACCTATACTGCGGTTGGAGGACGGCGGCTTCCTCTGGGCTTCGTCCGCTCCGTTCGGGGAACAGCAAAGCGCCCCTCGCGCGCCAGGGTTTCTCCGGGCCGACTTGCCCCCACTACCGCACTTCGGGTTGCCGACATCCAGTTGCCACAGCAATTAATGGACAACACCGCCCCTGCCCCAGAGCGTGCTGCCCAGCAAGCACATACCTCTGCGCCGCCGCCCGGTTGGGTCGAGTCTCAGAACGAGCTCGCCGCCAGCACGGGCCTCGCGCTGCTTCTGGCCGAGGGCCACCAGCCGCCCTCCCTCGCGGTGTCTAACAACAACTCCATCTGCCACGCCTTCCAGACTTCGCCCGCGCACGCGCACCGCTGCGAGCCCTACTGCGGCGTCGCCTACGACCGCGCCGTGGAGGCGGGCGGCCCCGCGCACTACCGCTGCCACGCCGGGCTCCACTGCATCGCCATGCCCGTCCAACTCGGCGCGGACAAGCCGCTCGCCGTCATCGGCGGACGCGCCTTTCTGCGCAGCGCCGACTACCGCGCGCTCGCCGAACGCATCCGCACCGGCGATTTGACCGACCTCCTCTCCGCAGACCTCTTCCGCAACGTCCTCTTCGCGCTCCGGCAGGACTTGGACGACCTCGCCGCCCGCGTCGCCGAGGCCGCCGAGCGAACTCTCCGGGGAAACTTCCGCGCCGGAGACGACGCGCGAGCAGGGCGGCGGCGATGAGACCGAAGAGGGCCGCGATGACGAGCCCGGAGAGAGCCTTGAGCCCGCGACGCCGACCGCGCCCGTCGAGGCGCGAGAGGCGAGAGTCGAGCCGCGAGCCGGGGCATTAGAGTTGAAGTCGGTCGAGTCTTCCTTCAGTCTCACACGCTCTTCGGGCGTCTCGCTCAAAGAAACCTGCAACCGCGCGGTCGGCGCGCTCTCCGAGACTCACGGCATCAACTCTGTGGCCCTCATGCTGCGCGCCGACGACAGCTTCTTCCCGGCCTGCACGACCGGCGCGTTCACCAAGAAGCCGCCGCGCGTCTCGCTCAAGGCGAAGGAGATTAAGCTTCTGATGGCGGCGACGCGCGGCGAGTCCATCGCCGTCCCGGCGGGCGGGCGGACTTCCTCGAAGCACGAAGAGGCGGTCGAGCTTTTCCCGCTCGTCGTCGGCGACGAGATTAAGGGCGCGCTCCTCGTCGCCGACCGCGACTTGAGCGAAGAGCAGCGCGAAGCCCTCTCCGACTTCTGCCGCGAGATGGCGATGCCGCTCGAAGTCGTCCGTCTGCGCGACGAGCTTGAGAGGCGGATGCGAGCCGCCACGCACCTCCAAGCTTTCACCGAGGTCGTCAACACCGCCGAGCCCGAAGAAGCCTACACGTCTATCCTGCGCCACTCGGCGGAACTCCTTCGCGCCGAGCGCGGCTCGCTCCTGCTCTTCGACGAGAGCCTCGGTGAGCTGGCCGTCAAAGCCTCTCTCGGCCCGCGCGCCGACATCTCGCGCGACACGCGGATGCGTCTCGGCGACGGCGTGGCCGGGGCCGTCATGAGCGAGGGCCGTCCCGTCGTCGTGCGCGACGTGTCGGCGGTGCCGGGCTGGAGCCCCGCGCCGCTCGAACGGAGTTATAAGACCAACTCCTTCATCAGCTACCCGATCATGGTCGGCGGGCGTAAGGTGGGCGTCCTCAACGTCACCGACAAGGCGGGCGGCGGGACGTATGACGAACTCGACCTCGGCCTCCTCGACCTCATCGCGCCGCAGATGGCGCTCGCCATTGACCGCGCCGAGTGGCGGCAGAAGGCGACGCAGTACCAGTTGCTTTCCATCACCGACCCGCTCACGAACCTCGTCAACCGCCGCTACCTCGAAGAGAGACTCTCGGAAGAGCTTGAGAGGTCGAAGCGCCACCGCTTCTCGATGAGCTTCATGATGGTGGACATTGACGACTTCAAGTCCTACAACGACCGGCACGGGCATCAGGCCGGAGACCTCGCCCTGGAGATGACGGCGCAGTGTCTGAAGTCCGCTCTGCGCTCGGCGGACGTGGCCGCGCGCTACGGCGGCGAGGAGTTCAGCATCCTCCTGCCGCAGACGGGGCTGACCGAGGCGCGCGTCATCGCCGAGAGAATCCGCCGCCGCGTCGAGCGCACGCACTTCCCGCACGACAAGGCGCAGCCGCTCGGAGCCGTCACCGTGAGCATCGGCATCTCCGCCTTCGGCGTTGACATAGACACGCCCGCGAGCGTCATCTACGCCGCCGATCAGGCGCTCTACGTGGCGAAGAGCCGGGGCAAGAACTGCGTCGAATCCTTCGAGCACAAGGGGCTGCCGGAGGCCGCCGAGAAGAAGTCTCCCGCGAAGAAGTAAGCAGCAAGAGAACGCGCATGGCCGTCAAGACCCCCAAAGCGAAACGCATCATGGCCCGCGTCGCCCCCGAAAATTTCGTGGGGCGGGCCGAGCCGCTGCGTGAGCTGACGGCGCTCGCTGCTCACCACACATCGCCGCGCAACATCCTCCTCCTCGCCGCGCCGCAGGCCGGGGCCTCGGAACTCCTGCGCCAAGCGTTCGACACACTCTTCACGCAGCGCGGCGGCGCGTCGCCCATCTACTTCACCTTCGCGCGCTCCGACCGCACGGCGGCGAACGCGGCCCGCCGCTTCCTTCAAACATTCATCCTCCAACTCGTCGCGCACCGCCGCGCGGAGCCGACGCTCGTCGCCGCGCCGCCCACGCCCCGCGCGCTCCTCGACCTCGCGGGGCCTTCGGACTACGCATTGGTCGAGCGGCTGATAGAGACTTCCGAGCGCGCCGTCGCGGAAGGCGACGAGCTTTCGTTCGTCCGCTTCTGTCTCGGCGCGGCGCGTCAAGCGGCTGACGCTGGCGCGCGCTCAGTCCTCCTGCTCGACGACGTGCATCTCGCCGGTCAACTGTCGGGCGGGGCCGAGTTGGGGAGAGAGTTGGCGAACGCCGCCGCGTCGAATGGCGTGCCGACGGCGCTCGCGGGCCTGCGGCGTGGGCTCCTCGACGTGCTCAACGGGGGCGCGGAGGGGCCGGGGCTCGAAGGCTTCCGGCAACTGCACGTCGAGAATCTGAAGCAACCGGAAGCGCGAAGACTGGTCGAACATCTGGCCGTCGAGAACGGCGTGCCCCTGAGCGACGAGACGCGCGACCTCGTGGTGCAGCAGTTCGAGTCGAACCCTTCTTTCATCACGGCGCTCATGCAGTCGGCGCGCGGCGGCGAAGTGCGCCTCGACAACTTCCGCGAGTTCCAGAGCCTCTACGTGGACGAGTTGATGGGCGGTCGCGTCAGCCGCCGCTTCAACGCCGTGCTCGAAGACGTGATGCCGACGCTCGCGGGCCGAAGAGGTCTGCTCCGCCTGCTCCACGAATCGGCACAGGGCGTGGGCGGCAAATCGCCCGTCGAAGTCTGGCTCAAGCGTTTGAACTTGAGCGCCACGGAATTCGAGCGAGTCATGCGCGGCCTCCACGCGCACGAGCTGGCGAGCTTTCAGGGGACGTTTGTCGAGACGGCGCAAGGATTAGTTTGGCGCGACTTCCTGCGCGTCTGTTACCGCCTGCAAGTCGCCGTCGAACCGCGCGCTCTGGTCGTCGCCGACACGCTCGTCGAGACCTTGAAGCGCGCGCCGCAGACGCTCGCGCGCCACTACCGGCGCGAGGCGTCGCTCGGACTCGCGGAGCTTCTGGAACGCTTCAACTTCCAGAGAGTCCCGGCGAGCCTGCTCCACTACGACCGCTTCAGCCGTTCGTATCGCGGCGTCCCGCACGAAGAGACCGCCGCCGGGCTCGAAGCCGAGGCGGAGCTGATTCGTCTGCCGCAGGTCGTCCACGCTTCGAGCTGCGCTTCGTTTCATCCCTCCATGTCTCAGTTCTGCGACGACGAGCGTTGCGCCGTCGCGCACGGGTTCGACGCCGCCAACTACACGGACGCCAACGAAGTCGTCTGGCTCGCGGCGGAGATTGAATCGAAGCTCGAATCCGGTCGCGCCCTCACCGAACTCTGGCTCGACCGCCTCTCGCAGGTCGCCTACGCCTGCGGCTTCGAGCGTGTGCGCCTCTGGCTCGTCGCGCCCGAAGGCTTCACGCCCGACGCCTCGGAACTCTTGAACGAGCGCGAGGCATTCGGTTCGAGCCGCCGTCAGCTCGAACTCCTGACCGCCCGCCTGAGCCCGGAGTTGAGCGCGGCGCGCGAGGCCGAGACGGCGGCCAACGAGTTCGCGATGGAAATCCCGATGGGCAACGACACGGAGCTGATCGCCGCCAACACCGTCGAGCAGTTGGCCCGCCGGATGGACTTCGAGCCCGAAGCCATCACGCAGATTAAGCACGCGCTCGTCGAAGCCTGCATCAACGCGACCGAGCACAGTTTGAGCCCCGACCGAAAAATATATCAGCGGTTCCGGCTCGAAAATGATAAATTAGTCATCACCGTGTCGAGCAGGGGACTATCCATCCCGACAAACGTCTCCGAGAATGGCGGCACGTTCGCAGAACAGCGCAATGGTCACGAGCCCGCCGAAGGCCAGAAGGGAAGGCGCGGCTGGGGCCTCAAGCTCATCCGTACACTGATGGATGACGTGGAGTTCGAGCCCGTCGAAGACGGGACGCGCTTGCGCATGACCAAATACCTGCGGAAGTAGAAGGGATACCGCCGCAATGTCTCAGCCACTCCCGGCCTCCGCGTCGCCCTCTCCCCGGAGCGACGGGGAGATAGCCATCGTCTACGCGGGCGACTACGTCAACAAGATGGGCGGGATGCGCATCGAGCGCGAATGCCTGCTGCGCCTTGAGGGCGGCTGCCGCGCCCTCGTCATCAACTTCAAGGGCACGGAGCTGGTCAACAGCATCGGCGTCTCAATTCTCCTCGGCGTCATCGAGGAGGCGGGCCGCAAGAGGACGCCGGTGGTCTTCGCGGGCGCGAGCCGCCAGACCGTCAAGCTCTTCCAGATGCTCGGCCTCACGCGCCACGTCGCCCTGGCCGAGAGCGAAGAGGCCGCGCTCGCCACGCTCGCCGAGTTTGATTCCAACCCCCCGAAGTCAGGACACTGACGACTTATGTCTGACAGGATGCGCAAAGTCCTGCACGCCTTCGCGGCGCTCGCCGACCTCGGCGAGGAGATCGCCGAGACGAGCGACTTCGAGGAGATGGTGCGTTCCGCCCTGCACGTCGTACAGGGCGCGCTCGGCATCCACAGGGGCGCGGTGGCGGAGTTCCGGCGCGAAACCTCTTCGCTCGCGTTCGTCGCCGCGCGGGGCATGGGCGAAGACTTCCCGCGCGAGATTTCATTCGCGAAACAGGGCACGAGCAGCCGGGACGGCTCGCGGGCCGAGAAAAACGGGGACGCGGGTGAAGGGGATTCAGGCGAAGAGGCGTCGTGGCTTGACGCTCAACTGAGCCCTTTGGTCGAAGGTTGGCAGGTCGAGATGGTCTCGCCGCTGCTGGTGCGAGGCGAGCTGGTCGGCGTCATCATGCTCGGCGGGAAGGCGAGCGGCGAGCCCTTCATGGCGGAGGATAACGAACTCGTCCGCGCGCTCGGTCGCCACATCGGCGTCGGCCTGCACAACCACCGTCTGCTCCGCGAGGTCGAGAGGCGCGCGGGCGAAAACCTCCGGCTCTACGACGAGCTGCGGGCCATCTACAAGGACACGGTGCGCGCCTTCGCCGCCGCGATTGACTGCAAGGACAAGTACACGCAGGGGCACTCGGAGCGCGTCGGCAAGTACAGCGAGATCATCGCGCGAGAGATGGGCTGGAGCGCCGATGAGGTCGAGGGCATCGCCGTCGCCGGTTATCTCCACGACATCGGCAAGCTCGTCGTTGACCGCAACATCATCAACTCGCCGAACCGGATTGACGCCAAGCAGTCGTCCGAGCTGAACAAGCACCCCGCAGCCGGTTACGAAATCCTCTCGCCCATCAATCACCCATACGCGGACATCCCGCTGATGGCCCGCTATCACCACGAGCGCATTGACGGGCGCGGCTACCCGTGCGGCCTCAAGGGCGACGAAATCCCCATCGGTGCGAAGATAGTCTCGCTCGCCGACTCGTTCGACGCGATGACGACCGACCGGCCCTACCGCCGCCGCCGCAACTTCGACGAAGTGCTCGCCGACTTCCGGCACAACACGGGCAAGCAGTTCGCGCCCGAAGTCGTCGCCGCCTTCTGCCGCGCGCTCCTCAAGGAAGTGAAGGGTGAGACGAGGCCGCGCACCATCCTCCGCATACTCGGCAAGGGCTACGCCGACGGCGAGGACACGCCCGCGCAGCTCGAAACCCTCATCGCCGAGCTTGAATCCGACGCTTACATGGCTGCCGGACAAGCCTGACGAGACGCACACACGTAGAAGTTTTGAGGCGGACAGTGGCCGCCGTTTCAAGTTCTAATGTGACTTGAAACGGCGGCCACTGTCCGCCTCTAAAACTTCTTGCGAGGAACAGGGCGGCGGAGCGCCCTAATCCTTCGGCGGCTCGATTTCGTATTTCATCTTGAGGTAGAGCGTGAATTGGACGACGGGCTCGATGACGACGGGCTCGAAGACGAGGTCGAAGCCGTCGGCGTTGAGCGGGTTGAAGAAGAAAGTCCGGCTCTTGCGCGCGCTTTGAATCGTGTAGCGTTGGCGGTAGTGGTCGGCGCTCACCTCCTCGGACTCGAAGGCGGTATAGGAGTCGTACATCTCGGTCGGGTAATAGGCGCTGTACTTCTCGGCGTAGACCTGCGCGCCGCCGCCGCGGAGCTTGACGCCGAAGAGCTTCGTGTAGCTCTCGGCCTTGCGGTTGATGACGCCCGCCGCCTCCTCCATGAGCCGCGCGCGGACACGGCTTGTGTCGCGGACGACGTAGTCCACCTTGATGAGGTCGAAGATGTTCGAGCGCGACGCGGCGATGACCAGCTTGTCGAGCAGCGCCTTGTCCTGATAGTGGACTGAAATGTTCTTCTTCAACTCGAAGCCGACCAGCTTCTCCTTCGCGACGCTGGCCGCCACCTCGTAGCCGTAAATCTTGTTCTGCGCCGCGAAGTCAACGAAGACGTCGCCGGGCTTGACGCCCAACAGGCGGAGCGCGGCGGAGAATTCGTTGAGCGTGGCGTCCATCTTCTGGTTGCACTCCGGCACGGCTACGCACTCGCGCGCGACGCCGAAGACGGCGACGTGCTCGTCGGCACGGACGTTCATCAGGATGCTCGCGTCGAGGAACATGGAAGTCCCGGTGGGCGGCATCTCTTCCTTCGTCTGGACGCGCTTGGCGCGCTCGTTCTGCTCGGCGCGGGTGTTCCCGCCGGACTGCGAGTAGCCGATGTTGCCGCTCGCCTGCGCGTGGCAGACGGCGGCGCTCACGATGAGGAACAGGGAGGCGGACAGGGTTCTCTTCATGCGACGCTCCTTCGGATTTGGTTTTGGGACGCGGGCGAGGCTCAGACAGTACCGCGAGCGGTCTTTCGGGCGGGTTGAGTGCCATCAACACTCAACCCGCCCGAAAGACCGCTCGCGGTACTGTTTTGTCGTCACTTGGGCTGGATGCGGAGGGTGAAGCTGGCGATGTCAATCTTCTCGTCGGGGCGCACCTCGACGCGCTCTTCGCGGGGCACTTCGCGCCCGCCGACGAAGGTCGCGTTCCTGCCGTGCGGGGTGAACCAGTAGCGGCCTTCGGGGTCGCGCGCGAGCGAGGCGTGGTGGCGGCTGACTTCGGGGTCGCCTTTGACGGCGACGTCCACCGAGACGGACTTCGAGCCGCGACCGATGGTCACTTCGGGTTTGGTGACGGGGATGACCGTCTGGCGGACGCCGTTGCGCCAGACCTCGATGCCGTACAACTCGACCGGCGGCCTCGCCGAGACTCTCGTCACGTCGCTGTCGGGCGCTTCGGTGTCCGCGCCGAGAGCGTCTTCGTCATCGTCGGTCGTTGATGATGAAGGCGTCGCCCCCTGCGCGTCCTGCATCTGTCGCGCGGTGACCATCGTGTGGCCGCTCTCGCTCGCGTCCCAGACGGGCTGGACGCGGAACTCGCCTTTCTCTAACGTGCCGTCCACGCGCAGCTCGACGGCGAACGATTTCGTCGCAAGCTGCGTCGTGCCGGAGAGTTCGCGCGCGCGCTCCGAGAGGACGTAGAAGAGCCCCTGTTCGAGCCCGCGACGCTTCTCGCCCTGCCACTCCTTGTCGTCCTCGCTGCTGAGGTAGACGATGTATTCGGGCGGGATGTAGGTCGGGCCGCCGGGCGGCGTGAACATCTCGCGCTGCATGACCTTCTCAATCTCGCGCGCCACCTTGACGAGGAACTCCTCCCACACGCGGCGCGGGCGCGACTGCTCGTCCACCTCGGCGAGCGGGTCGTCGGTCTCCACTCCGTCAACCCAGCGGCGAATCGTATCGAGTATGCTCACGGTTAAATTTACCTCTCCGGTAAGTTCAGGATAATTAGAGAGCTTTTAAAAATGCGCTGTGCAGCCAGCCTTCGTCCGACGCGTCGGGCCGCTCCTTGGGCCGCCCGTATTCGACGACTACGACCTGCGACCACCTGCCGTTGACCTGAAGGACGCGCACGCGCGAGTCCTTCAAGGCCTTGCCGACTTCGGGAAAACTGCGCGACGGCCCGGTACGCAAGTTTACATCGGTTGTCGTCGTAAACTCACGCCCCAATTGCGAAGTGTTGGTCGCCCCTCCCGCGCGCGGCGCGGCTGTGCCCCCGCGAAGGTTGGTGACGTACCTGTGCGTCGCGTAGAGCATCGCGGCGAAGGCGACGACGAGGACGAGCGCCACGAGCCAGCTCCGCACGCGCGGCGAGAGACGCGGCTCGCGCTCCGGCTTAAAGGGTTCGGGAGCCTTTTGCGGCGGCGACGAAGGGTCGCGGCGTCGCGGCGTCGCGGCCTCACGCACGTCGGCGACGCCGACCGTGCCGCGCGTCGAGTTTTGCGCGAAGGGGACGACGATGCGGTGGCGCGCGGAAGACTCGGACGGGCGGACGGCCCGCTCGAAGGTCGGGGCCGGGGGCGGCGGCGTCATCGTCGAGCCGCGCTCGCCCGGCTCGACTTTGCGCGAGCCGTTGGGCTCCTGCGGCTCGCGCAGCAGTCGCGTCTGCGGGAGCGTCGCGTCCTTCATCTCGCGCCAGAACTCTTCGACGGTCTGGTAACGCTTCTCCGGGTTGGTGCTCGTCGCGCGTTCGAGGACTTGGAGCACGGGCGCGGCCCACGGCTCACCCGCGAGCGAAGTCGGGAGCGTCGAGACGGGTCGCCGCGAGAAGCGGCGCGGGGCTTCGCCCGTCAAGAGCATGTAGAAGGTCTTGGCGAGCGAGTAGACATCCGCCGCCGGGGTCAACTGGATGACGCGGTGCGTGAGTGAGGCCGTGTCGAGCGGCCCGGTCTGCGCGAGCGGGTGGTGTTCGGGCGCGGCGTAAACGTCCGTCCCGACGCGCGTGATTGCGCCCTCGCCGCCCTCTATCTTGGCGACGCCGAAGTCGGCGATCTTGACCGTGTGCTGGTCGGCGGTCAGGAGGATGTTCTGCGGCTTGATGTCGCGGTGGATGACGCCGTGCTTGTGCGCGTGCGTGAGCCCCTGCGAGACCTGTTCGAGATAGAAGAGCGCGCCTTCCAAGCGGAGCGCGCGGCTGCGGCAGAGCGCCTGAAGGTCTCCGCCCGGCAGGTATTCGAGGACGAGGTAGTGGAAAGTCCGGTGCTGCAAGTCCATCGCCGTCCCGTGGCCGAGGCGGCTGATGATGTGCGGGTGACGCACGCGGTCGAGGGCGACGGCCTCGTTGCGGAAATTTTCGATGAGCGTCCGCTCAAGCTCCGGGTCGGGCTCGCCCTGCAAAGAGGTGTTCAGCGCCTTGATGACGACCGTCTGCGGCGAGCCGCCCGAAGCCGCCACGTCGCGCGCCATGTAGACCTCCGAGTAGCTGCCGCGACCGAGGCAGTCGAGCACGTCGTAACGACCGTCGAGCCGACACTGTTGGAGCTTTAATTCACTCATCCCGCTTAAAAAAGTCTGCAGTCTCGGAGTCTGGAGTCAGGAGTCAAAACAGGAAGGCTCTTGTCTTTGACTCCTGACTCCGAGACTTTAGACTCTCGACTACTACTGTGGTGAAACGGAGGGCGCGGCTTGCGTGTTCCCCTCCGCCGCCGCCGGGGGCTGCTGCTGCTGTCCGGGGCGCATGAATTCGTCGAGCGCGCGCGCCGCCTCCCGCGCGCCGTTGATGTCTTCGGAGCGCAGCCGGGCGGCGGTCGCGGCGAGGCGCGCGTCAATCTTCAACTGCCCGTTGCGCGGCGTCATGTTCTCGGCGCTCTTCTGAATCGCGCGCTCGAAGGCGTCCGCCGCGACCTTGCTCTCGCCCGTCAGGAGCATCGCCCGCCCGTAGAGATAGAGGAAGGCCGGGTCTTCCGAGTTCAAAGGCGCGTTGCCCGCGTCCGCTGACATCCGCGCCGCCTCGGCGGCGGGCGAGAGGTCAACGGCCCTCCGCGTCTTCTCAAAACGCTCCTCGGCGGTCTCGACAACCGGCGTCGGCGAAGGCGTCGCGACCGGCGGAGTCGCCGACGTCATCTCCATGCCGCCGCGTTTCTGAAACATCATCCCGCCGTAGAACGCAGCCGTCGCCGCCGCGAGCAGCAGGAGGAAGCCGAACACGCGCCCCGCCCCTCCGCGCCGCGCCTCCGGAGGCTTCTGCTTTGATGAGTTGTTCGACGCCGCTGATGTCCCCGCGCCGTCGGCGTCGAAGGCCGTCGCGGCGGCAACGCCCGCGTCGTCGAAAGGTCTCCGCAGGACGGCGGGCGTGGAGACGGTCTCTTCGTCCGAGAGCGTGCGGGCGAAGGCCGGAGAGACACGCTCCTGCACGAGCGTCGGCTCGTCGTCCTTGTCTTCGGCGAACTGAGGCGAGCGACGAGCGCCTCCGTCTCCGCCGACGCGGACGAGGACGGCGGTCAGGTTGTCTTCCGCGCCGCGCTCGAAGCAGAGCCGCTTCAACTCGGCGCAGGCCGCTTCGAGGTTCGTGGCGGAGCCGAGGACGGCGTTCAGTTCTTCGTCGGGGATGTGACGCGTGATGCCGTCGGAGCAGAGGAGGAAGGTCGTGCCCGGCTCGACCTCGACGGTCTTCATGTCCACCTCGACCGAGGCTTCCGCGCCGAGCGCGCGGCTGATGACGTTGCGGCTCGGATGGTTCGCGGCCTGCTGCGCCGTCATCCGCCCGGCGCGCACCTCTTCTTCGACGACCGAGTGGTCGTCGGTCTCGCGCCGCAGCTTGCCGTCGGGCCGCAGGGAGTAGAGGCGCGAGTCGCCGACGTGGCCGATGGTCGCGCGCGTGCCGTCAATGTGGAGCGCGACGATGGTCGTCGCCATCATCGAGAACTTCGGGTGCTCGCGCGACATCCGGTGGATCGAGTCGTTGGCGCGCTGGATGGCAATCTCCATCAGGTCTTCAACGTCCTCGCCCGCGTTGTGATGGCGGAAGGCTTCGCCGAGGACTTCGATGGCGGTCTGCGAGGCCACCTCGCCCGCCTCCGCGCCGCCCACGCCGTCGGCCACGGCGTAGATTCCGCGCTCCTCGTCCACGAGCATCGAGTCTTCGTTGAGGGGCCGTCGCTCGTTCAGGCCGCGGTCGGTGACGGACGCCGACTCGATGCGGACGCCGGTCGTGTGTTCTGTCATTGGACTGCCTCCGGGACTCTGATCTCCTCTTCCACCGGGCGTTGGACGTTCGCCGCCGGTCGCCGCAGCGGCTCGGCGTCGCTCGCGTTGCGGTGCGAGAAGGCGAGGAGCATGCCGAGCATCGCGAAGCTCGTGATGAGGCTGAAGCCGCCGTGGCTGACGAAGGGCAAGGTGATGCCCGTCATCGGCAACGCCCGCGTCGTGCCGCCGATGTTGACGAGCGCCTGAAAGCCGATGAAGGCCGAGAGCCCCGCCGCGCAAAGCTTCGTGAACATGTCGCGCGCTTCGAGCGAGGTGCGGACGCCCGCGTTGACTAAGACGATAAGCGCGAGGATGACGACCGCGCCGCCTAAAAGTCCAAGCTCCTCGCCGATGGCCGCGTAGATGTAGTCGGAGTCGGCGACGGGTATCACCTCGGCGAAGCCTAATCCGAGCCCGCGCCCGCTCACGCCGCCCGCCGCGATGCCGAAGGTGGCCTGCGCGGGCTGGAAGGCGATGCGGTCGAACCACACGTCCACGTTGACCGTCTTCTGCATCGCCGGGCTCTCCTCGGCGAGCTGCCGCATCCGCTCGTTGCTCGCGAGCGCGTCGTCGTAGTCCTTCTTCCACCACGCGACATCGGGGTCGGGCGGCGTGAAGCCGTCGAGCCAGAGGTGAAACCTCTGCTTGATGCGCGCCGGGAGCACGGCCTGCACGGGCTGCGAGAGCGTGGCGAGCGTCGGGACTTTCTCCTGCACGTTCGGCGGGAGCGCGCCGACGACGAGCACGGCGACGACTAAGACGAGCGAGCCGACGAAGAGCAAAAGCTGCGGCCAGCGACGGACGGCGACGAGGTAGAGCGTCGCGTAGGCGCTCGAAAAGACGAGCATCTGCCCGAAGTCCTTGAGCGCGAAGAAGGGGATGAAGGGAATCACGCCCATCATCAGGAGCGGGACGACGTTTTTCGCGCGCGGCATCCCCCAGTAGGTGCGCGCCAACTCACGGTAATGCGCCGTCAGGATTCCGGCGAAGCCGAGAAGGAAGGGAATCTTCGAAGGCTCCCACGGCGTCATGTTGCCGAGCGCCTTGCCCGCGCTCGAAGTGGCAACGGCGAGGGCGAGCGGGACGAGCGTGACGATGACGATGATGAAGCTGTGCCTTTGTATCCAGTCGAGATACTTGTCCTGCACGCAGACCCAGAAGGCGGCGGCCAACGCGAAGAACGAGAAGAGCGGAATCCAAGTGAAGCTCGAAGTCAGGACTTGCCCGACCGAGACCTGCGAGCGGCGCGTAATCTGCGGCGTCGCTTCGGGCTGCGGCGCGGTCGCCTCCATCCCCATCATCTTCTTCTTGTCGGCGTCATAATACTGGTTGATGAAGCGCAGCCGCTGCACCTGCGTCTTCTCGGCGCGGGCCTGCGCTTTGCTGCCGGAGCCGTATTCGGGGTCGCTGTAGAGACGGTACTGGACGAGCATCCCGATGGAGAAGAGGAGGATGGCCGCCGTGTAGAGCGTCCAACTCCCCTTGAACTTCATGACGCGCGAGAGCCAGAACAGGAGCCCGACGATGGGCACGTACATCAGCAGGTCGCGCACGGCGCTGACCAGAGAGGGCTCGTAGCCGCGCAGCAGCGCCGACTCGTAGACGGCGACGTAGCCGACAATCTGGAAGCCCGCGATTAAAAGCAGGAGCAGGAGATGTGTTGAAGCCCTGTTCTTCATAAAGTCAGACCGGAATTTATAAACTCAAAATTCAACTTCGAGATGCTGAAACTACTTCCTCGTTAACAACGGAAACGCCAACGCCCTCGTTAACGTCCTTGCCCCGCCTGCGCCACGGGCGTTGCCGCCGGGCGACGGTTCGCGGGCGTCGCCCTCTGCCTCGGCGTCGTGCGCGGGGCGGGCGTTGATTGTGGTTGCGTTTGCTGCTGCTGGCCCGGCTGTTGTGGCCGACCCGGTTGTTGCTGGTTCTGCTGCGGCTGTTGTTGCGGCCCGGCGGGGAGGCCGAGCAGTCCGAGGTCTCTGGCCTTCAAGACGAGCGCGGCGGCGATGGGCGCGGCGGCGCGAGAGCCGTAGCCGCCGCCCTCGACGATGACGGCGATGGCTATCTGCGGGCGGTCGAGCGGCGCGATGGAGAGATACCAACTGTCAATGCGGAACTCCGGCGACATGACGGGAACCATGTACTCTCGAATCGGGTTGCCGCGACGGTCGCGCTCGATCTTCTTCTGCATCTTCGGCTCGCCGGTCTTTGGGTCGTAGACGGGGACTTCCTTCTCCGCCGTCCCGGTCTTGCCGCCGGTGATGATGCCCTGCGCGTGGACGGGCGCGAGGACGCTCGTCGCCGTGCCCGAAGGGCCGCCCGCGACGAGCCCCATGATGCGGCGCATCTCGGCGGCGTGCTGCGGCGAGGTGGCCTGTGCCCAGACCTGCGGCTGAAGGTCGTACTCGATCTTCGGCTTCATCAGCTTGCCTTCGAGGTTGGCGATTACGGAGGCGGAGAGCGCCATCTGGAACGGCGTCATCTGCCCGGCGTAGCCCTGACCGTAGCCGACGAGCCCCAAGTCGAAGGGACGCATCCCGTTCCAGACGGCGATGGTCGCCTCGCGCGGCGCGAGCGCACGCGCCACCGAAGGGACGCTCGCATTCCAGATTTGCGGCTGCTTGCGCCCGCGAATGGCGTCGGTCGTGTTGCCGTAAGGCGTAATGCCGACGAGCCGCGCGGACTCGGCCATCCTCTCCGGGCCGAGCTTAATCGCCATCTGCGCGAAGTACTGGTTGCAGGAGACTTCGTAAGCCGTGTCAACGCCGATGCGCCCGTGGACTTCGCCCGCGCCGCCTGCATCGAAGATGGGTTTCGCGCCGCGCTCGGCGTAGAAGCCCGCGCCGGAGCAGTTGAACTGCTCGCGCTCCATCCCGGAGTTGAAGGCGGCGATCATCGTCACCGTCTTGAAGGTCGAGCCGGGGATGTAGTACGCGCCGAGGGCGCGGTTGACGAGCGGCTTGTCGCGGTCGTTCGCTTCGAGCCGAATCCATGTGGCCTCGTCCTGCGCTTCCCTCAGACTGTAAGAGGGATTGCTGAACATCGCCAGCACGTCGCCCGTCTGCGGGTTGAGGACGACGACCGCGCCGTGTCGCCCGCGCAGTTGTGCGACCGCCTCCTTCTGCAACTCCGAATCAATCGTCAGGCGCACGTCGAGGTTGGCGGGCTGCTTGATTTCGCGCTCCATCACCACGTCTATGGCTTCGGGCGCGGCCCCGCTCTGGATGCCGAAGAGAGCGCGTTCGAGCCCTGCGTCGCCACGGTCGGAGCCGAAGAGCTGCGCCATCTCAAGGTCGAGCGGGTACTCGCGGACGATCTGCCCGCCGGGGCCGCGACGGTAGAGCGCGAGCGCGCGTTCAAGGCTTCCCGAACGGTCGAGAATCCAGCCGCGCAGCGTTGACTCGGCGAGACGGCGGTTGCGGAGGTCTTTGTAGCTCAACTCCTGAAAACGCTCGTTCGACTCCTCGGCGTACTGCGCCCAGTAGACGTGGAAGCCGAAGACGGAGAGGGCGAGCAGGACGAAGACCCAGCGCATCGCCTTCAAGCCCCGGTTGGTCGAAGTCACGCCGAGGCGGTCGCGCACCTCCGGCGGCAAGTCCGCGACCTGCATCCCCGCCGCGCTGCGTGCCCGACGCTTGCGGAAGTGCAGCAACAGAGAGAGGAGGAGCAGCAAAGCCGTCAGCGCGAAGCCCGCCGTGTAGACGAGGCTCAGTATCGCGGGCTGCTTTTCGGGAATGTCTGCGAGTAGAAACATAAAAGCCGTGAATCGTAAATCGTCAATCGTTAAAAGCCGTGAACCGTAAACCGTAAACCGTGACAGGAGAAAGACAGTTTTTATCCTGTCACCTGTCACGGTTTACGGTTTACGGCCTCTTGAATCTCACCTCCACGTCGCCGAAGCCGACCACGTCGCCGGCCTCTATCTGCCGCGCCTCGCCGTAGGCGATGCGTCGCCCGTTGATGTATGTGCCGTTGGTCGAGCCGGTGTCGGCGACGAGGAGCGTGCCCTCGCGGTTCATCAGGATGGCGGCGTGAATCTTGGAGACGCTCTGGTGGTCGAGGGCGAGGTCGTTGTCCGAGACGCGACCGACGCTCAGGCGGCGACCGCCGGGACGGAACGTCAAGACTTTCTCCTTCGGGCCGCCGGGCAGGGTGATGCGTGCGGCGACGTTCACGTCGGGCGAGGGCGTCGGCGTGAGCGCCTTCGGGATTGAAATCCCTTTGACCTCTTTGGCCTGCCGCTCGGCCTCGTCCTGCCGCTTCAGCTCTTCCTCGAACTCGCCGTAGGTCGGGTCAACGGCGATGCCGGTGGTGAAGATGTCAACGGTCGTTTCGACCTTGATGGGCGCGAGCGTGCGCAGCCGACGGTCGTTGATGTAGTCAATGGCCCCGGCGAGGACTTCGTGTTCGAGTTCCTTGATGTATTCGGGCGGGGCTTCGGAGTGCGTGCCCCACTCGATCTTGAGCTTGAAGAGGTGCGGGGCGAGGCGTCGGCCCTGCCCGTCGTCGCGCGTGCGCTCGTCTATGAGCTGCTTCATGCGCTCGATGAGGCGGGTGGTGGTGAAGCCGCTCTGCGCCTCCGGCTCGCGTCCGAGCTTGCGGTCAACGACCGCGCCCATGCCCTCGAAGACGCGGCGCATGAGTCGCTCGACCAGCGCTTCGTCGCGCTTCTTTCCCTTTTCCTTGTCTTGGCTCATATGGGGTCGGGGCAATAACTCCAAATACTTTAACACGCCGGGCCAACGGAGCCCCGGCGGTCACGGATTCGAGCAAGGGGAGGGGAACAAAAATGCTTTGAATTACTCTGCGCGCATTTTAGCCGAAACCAGCCGCAAGGGGAAAGAAGGCAAAAGGAAAAAGGTAAAAGGCAAAAGGAAGGAGGATTCAACCCCTCCTTCACTTTTGCCTTTTACCTTTTACCCTTTTCCTTCGTCCGTCAGGACGCTTGCGCGGCGTCGCGGATTGTCAAGTCGAAGGTTCCGGGGGCGACTTTGCGGAAGCGGCGGTTGCGGTTGAGCGAGACGGCGATGCTGATGGTGGGGTTCTGGCCCGTGAACTGGAACCCGCCGTCAATGAGTCGGTTGTAAATCTCGTTGACGTGGAGCGGCGCGCCCGACTCGCGGAGCAGGACGGCGGTCGCCTGCGGGATGGTGCGCTCGAAGAATCGGTCGGTCGAAGGCTCCGTGGTCGGCCTGAGCGGCGGGATGTGGTCGCGCGGGATGTGCTGCGGCGCGGCGCGCGGAGCCGACTGCTGGTACGAAGAGACGGGCGGGCTGTTCCTCGCCGCGTCGCGTCGCAAGGCGACTTCAATCTCCACGTCCGACGGCGCGGAGGAAGACGCGCTCACGCCGAATGAGGACGAGAGGATGCGGAACATCGCGGCCTCGGTCTGGCTGATGATGGCGTCCATCTCGTTAAGCTCGGTGCGCACCCTCTCGGCCTCCGCCTCAAGGTCGGCGAGCCTCGACGCCAAACGCGAGCGCGTCGCCCGCGAGTGCCGCAAGCCCTGTTCAAGCGTGGAGAGGAGATTTTCGTCAGGCATAAGATTGATTTTGGATTTTAGATTTTGGATTTTGGATTTTTTGGATTTGATGTGACATCGAGTTTCGCATGACTGCCTTCGCCGAGTGCTGATAATCGCAAATCCAAAATCTAAAATCCAAAATCACTACGTTTCCCTTTCGAGGATGAACGTCGGGATGGAGCGGAGGGCGTCCTTGTAGTCCGATGGCTTGAGCGCGTCGAGCGAGCGGCTGGCCGCCTCGGCGAACCCGGCGGCGCGGGCGCGGGCACGCTCCAGTGCGCCGCAGCGTTCCGCCGCGCGTTGGAAGGCCGCTCGCGGCGCGGCGTCGTAGCCGCCCTCGCGCATCACGCCCTGCACGGTCGCCTTCATGCCCGGCTCCTCTTCGAGCAGGTAGATGAGCGGCAGTGTGACTTTGCCTTCGAGCAGGTCAACGCCCGCCGCCTTGCCCAGAGCGTCCTCGTGCGCCGTGAAGTCGAGGAGGTCGTCAACGAGCTGGAAGGCCGTCCCCAGTTGCAGCCCGTAGTCGCGCAGAGCCTCCCGCTCCGCCTGCCCCGCGCCGCCGAGAATCGCCCCAATCTCGCAGCACGCGCTGAAGAGGTAAGCGGTCTTGCGGCGCAGCACGTCGAAGTATTGCTCCTCGGTGACATCGGCGCGACCGATGAGCGTCAGTTGCAGCAACTCGCCCTCGGTCATCTTCCGCGTGACGGCGGTGAGGATGTCGAGGACGGGCAGAGACCGCTCGCCGAGGCTCGTCTCGAAGGCCGACATGTAGAGCCAGTCGCCCATCAACACCGCCGTCTGGTTGCCGAAGCGGCTGTTGATTGAAGGGCGGTTGCGGCGCGTCTCGGCGTTGTCAATGATGTCGTCGTGGACGAGCGTCGCCGTGTGGAGGAACTCCATGACGGTTGCCATCCGCACGACGTTCGGGCGCGACGCGTCGCCGCCCGCCGCGTAGGTCGAGAGCAGCGTGAGCGCGGGACGGACGCGCTTGCCGCCCGACGCGCGCAGGTAGTCGCCGATGTAGGAGATGACCTGTATGTTCGACCGCGCCTGCCGCCCGAACTCCGCCTCGACCTGTTCGAGTTCAGGCGCGATGAGACTGAAGATGCGTCTGGCCGTGAATTGTGGTTCTTCGATTGCGGCGGTGTGCCCGGATGTCTGCATAAATTGTGGAGTCAGGAGTCTGGAGTCTCGGAGTCTGGAGTCGAAGACGAGTTCTGCTTCTGACTCCAGACTCCGAGACTCCAGACTCCTGACTTAATTCGACCGATAGTTGGTGTACTGCATGTTGATGCCGAAGTCTTTCTCTTTGAGCTGCGCGATGACGCCCTGCAAGGTGTCGCGGTCTTTGCCGGTGACGCGCACCACGTCGCCCTGAATCGAGGCCTGCACCTTGGCCTTCGTGTCCTTGATGTGCTTGACGATCTCTTTGGCCTTGTCGCCGGGGATGCCCTGCTGGATGGCGACGTGCTGGCGGACGGTTCCGCCCGCCGCCGGCTCCACGCGACCGTAGCTGAAAGCCTTCAGGGGGACGCCGCGCCGCACGAGCTTCTGTTGGAGGATGTCGTTCATGTTGCGGAGCTTCGTCTCGTCCTCGGCGGTGAGGATGAGTTCCTCCTTTTCGAGCACGACCTCGGCCTTACTGCCCTTGAAGTCGAAGCGCTGCCTGACCTCTTTCATCGTCTGGTCGAGGGCGTTGACTATCTCGGCGCGTTCCAACTGCGACACGATGTCGAATGAATTCTGTTGAGCCATGATGAATAAAGTGACGGGTAAACCGTGACCGGTGACAGGAAGAAATCGGGTCTGTCTCGTCACAAGTCAGCGTTTGCCTGTCGCTTTCTTTATAACATTAACCAGCCGGGAGGCAAAGTTTGATTCGCCCCGGAGAAAGAGAAAAACGCGCGTCTGAAGTGAGGCCGCGAGCCTTTCAGGACGGGGCGAGGCCGAAGAGCCGGAAGAAGTTTTCCGAAGTGGCGCGGCCCAGCTCTGCGGGGGAAATGCCGCGCATTTCGGCGAGGAAGCGGGCCGTCTCGACGACGTGCGCAGGCTCGTTGCGGCGGCCACGAAAGGGGACGGGCGAGAGGAAAGGGCAGTCGGTCTCGACCAGCAGGCGTCCGAGCGGGACGACGCGCGCGGCGTCTCGGAGCGGCTCGGCCTTTTTGAAAGTGACGTTCCCGGCGAACGAGACGTAGCAGCCCATCTCTAACACGCTCTCCGCCATCGGCACGCTCCCGCCGAAGCAGTGCATGACGCAGCCGGGCCCGGCGTCGGCCCACTCCGCGCGCAGAATCTCCACGGTCTCTTCGTCGGCCTCGCGCGAGTGGATGACGACGGGCTTTCGGGCCTCGCGGGCCATGCGGAGTTGCCGTGTGAAGACTTCGCGCTGCACGTCGCGCGGCGAGTTGTCGTAATGAAAGTCGAGCCCGATTTCGCCGAGGGCGACGACGCGCTCGCTGTTTCCGAGAAGTCGGAGCAGCCTTCGTTCCGCCTCCTCGTCAAACAGCTTCGCGTCGTGCGGGTGGACGCCGACGGCGGCGTAGACGCCCTCGTATTCTTCGGCGACCGCAATCGCCCGCTCGAAGTGTCCGCCGTGCGGGTCGCCCGTCCCCACGTTCAGAATCGCCCGCACGCCCGCCGCACGCGCACGCGCCACCACCTCGTCGCGGTCGGCGTCGAACTCCTCGCCGTCAATGTGCGCGTGCGAATCAACGAACATAAAGACAGTTTTCAGTAGACAGTTTTCAGTTTTCAGATTCAACTCTTGAGTCGTGAGACTTCAGCTTCCGCCTTCGGAATTTGAAATCTCTGAACTGAAAACTGAAAACTGAAAACTGTTTACTTCAGTCTCGCTCCGTTCGGCACGTCTTCGGTGAAGGTGGCGAGGACGGGGCGGCCTTCGTCGCCGACGGAGGCGGCGAGCACCATGCCCTGCGACTCGAAGCCGCGCAGCTTTCGCGGTTGGAGGTTGGAGACGACGGCGATTTTGCGACCGATGAGCTTTTCGGGCTCGTAGTGCTGTGCGATGCCCGCGAGAATCTGACGCGGCTCGGCCTCGCCGATGTCCACCGTGAACCGCAGGAGTTTGTCGGCCTTCGGCACGCGCTCGGCGGTCAGGATTTCGCCGACGCGCATCTCGATCTTCACGAAGTCGTCAATCGTGATGTAGTTGACGACGCCTTCGGGGGCCGCCGCCGCCGCCGGGGCGGCATTCGTGCCGGGGACGGCTTCGGCTTCCGTCGCGCCGCGCGTGGGCGGCTCCGAGGGTTTTACTTCGCTCGCCGTCTCCGAGCCGGGCACGGCGGCCTGCGTCGCGTGCGCGCCGGGGGCCTGCGCGCCTTCGGTTTTGTTCTCGTCCCTTTGTGCGATCTCTCTTTCAATCTCTGCCATCGTTTTTGCCTTATCAATGCGCGGGAAGATGGGCGACACTTCGCCGAGGCGCGTGCCTGCCGCAAGTCCTCCCCAGTGGAGTTGGTGCGGGTCAATCCTTTCGATGTCTTCGGACTGACCGAGTTGAAGCCAGAGCGCGCGGGCCGACTCCGGCATGAAAGGGTAGAGCATGACGGCCATCCACCGCAGCGTCTCCGCCGAGCGGTAGAGCACCGCGCCGAGCGTCTCGCGCTGCTCCACGCTCTTGGCAAGCTCCCACGGCTTCGCGTCCGAGATGAACTTGTCCACGCGCGCGATCATGCCCCAGACCGCTTCGAGCGCGCGGTGGAAGGCGAACTCCTCGACGCCCTGCGTGAACTGGTCGCGGACGAGTTCGAGGCTGCTCGCAAGGTCTTGCGCGTCCGAGCCGACGCCGACGCGTTTAGCATGAAGACGCCGCTCCTCGGAGATGTCGGGCGAGGGAACCGTGCCGTCGAAGTAGCGGTTAATCATCGTCAGCGTGCGGCTTGCGAGGTTGCCGAGTCCGCTGGCGAGGTCGCTGTTGGCGCGTTCGAGGATGACTTCGTAATCAACCTTGCAGTCCTGCCCGAAGGACATCTCGCGGAGCAGGAAGTAGCGCACGGCGTCGGGCTGGTAATGCTTCTGAAGCGTCTGAAGTTCCAGCGCGTTGCCGAGCGTCTTCGAGCCCTTGCGCCCCGTCTGGTCGAGCCACATGCCGTGCGCGACGACACCGCGCGGCGGCTCGACTCCCGCCGCCAGAAGCATCGCGGGCCACAGCACGGCGTGCTGCCGGAGGATGTCTTTGCCGATGAGATGAAGGCCCGGCCAGAATTTTTCAAACTTCTCTCGGCCCACCTCCGCCTGCCGCGCCTCGCTCCCCCAGCCGAGCGCCGTGATGTAGTTGATGAGCGCGTCGAACCAGATGTAGACGGTGTGCGCCGGGTCGTCTGGAACGGGGATGGCCCACCCGACCGAAGAGCGGAGGCGGCTGATGGAAGTGTCTTGCAAGCCGCCGCGCACGAAGCTCATGACCTCGTTGCGCCGCGCTTCGGGGCGGATGAAGTCGGGCCGCGATTCGTAAAGCTCAAGCAGAACTTCGTCGTAGTCGGAGAGGCGGAAGAAGTAGCCCTCTTCGGCAACACGGTCAACGGTCGTCTCGTGAATCAGGCACTTCGGCGCTTCATCCGCGCTCGCGGCGGGCGCAAGCTCTTCGTCGGTCTTGAAAGTCCCGCAGGGCGCGCAGAACCAGCCCTCGTAGAAATCCTTGTAGATGTTCTCGCGGCCCTTCGGCGTCGTGCCGCCCGCCACGCGCCGCCAGAAGTTGGCCGCGCCCTCGTAGTGAAACGGCTCGCTCGTCCGCATGAAGATGTCGTAGCCGCCGTGCTCCGGGTCGAGCCCGAAGGCGGCGAACATCTTCTGCATCTCCGAGACGATGTAATCCACCTGCTCTTTCGGCGTCCGGTTGTTCCGCTCGGCGGCGCGCGCGATGTTCAAGCCGTGCTCGTCCGTCCCCGTCAGTAACAAGGTCTCGCGCCCGCGCTGCCGCTCGTAGCGCGTCAGGCAGTCGGCGACCACGGTCGTATACAGGTGCCCCATGTGCGGCAGACTGTTGGCATAATAAATCGGCGTGGTGACGTAGAAAGATTTCATAAAGACCGTGAACCGTGAACCGTGACGGGTGACAAGAAAAAGCCGTGAACCGTAACAGGTGAACCGTGACAGGAAGAACTTGTTTTTCTCCTGTCACCCGTCACGGTTTACCCGTCACGGCTTTCATTCCCTTCCGCGGATGAGCGCCATCGCCTCGGCGCGGGTGCGCGAGTCTTTGCGGAAGCCGCCGCGGATGGCCGAGGTGATGGTGAGCGCGCCGGGCTTCTTGACGCCGCGCAGAGACATGCAGGTGTGCTCGGCTTCCATCACGACCATCACGCCGAGGGGCTTCAAGCCCGTCGTAGAGCGTGTCGGCAATTTCCGACGTGAGTCGCTCCTGCACTTGCAGCCGCCGCGCGAAGGCTTCGACCAGCCGGGCGAGTTTCGAGAGGCCGACGATGCGACCGCCCTTCGGGATGTAGGCGATGTGGCAGCGGCCCATGAAGGGCGCGAGGTGGTGCTCGCAGAGCGACGCGAAATGGATGTCGCGGACAATCACCATCTCGTCGTGCTTGTCGCCGGGCAGGGCGATGATGTGCCGGTTCGCGTCTTCGCGCATCCCGGCGGTCATCTCGGCGTACATCTGTGCGACGCGGCGCGGCGTCAACTGCAAGCCGGGCCGCTCCATGTCTTCGCCGACGCCTTCGAGGACGAGACGGATTCCGCGCTCGATCTTTTCGAGGTCGAGCGCGCGCGCGGGCGTCTCATCAGAAATGTCTTCGGGCGCGTTGGCCGAAAGTTTCGTCGCCATGCTTCACCAACCCTTCGCCTTCGAGTGTGGGCGGGTCACTTCACTTCTTCTGATGAAAGGCCGCGAGCGCGGCGGCCTCGACCGCGCGCCACGGCACACCGGCCTTCTGCGCGGCGGCGCGGCACTGCTCGAACTCCGGCGTCGCGCCCTTCACACGACCGTCCAGCAGCGCGACTTTAACATCCACGGGGCCGAACTCCGTCTCGACCCTCACGATTTCACGTTCCAGAGCGCGCCGCTCGACTTCGTAGCTGCGCGCGCCGATGGTCGTCGTCTCGTCGAAGAGCAGGCCGAGCATCGAGTCCTTGTCCGCCGGGCGGCAGAGTATCGAGATGAGCACGCCCGGACGGTTCTTCTTCATCTGCACGGGCGTGAAGTAACAGTCGAGCGCGCCGCGCGCGAACGCCAGCTCCATCAAGTTGCCGACGACCTGCGGCGAGGCGTCGTCAATGTTCGTCTCGACCATCAAGAGCGTCTCGTCGAGCTTATCGTCCGTCCGAACGCCTTCCGCCTCCGACTCGCCCAACATCACCCGGAGCACGTTCGGGAAGTCTTTATACTCGCGCGTGCCCGCGCCGTAACCGGTCTGCTCGACGCGCATTCGCGGCAGAGGCCCGAAGGACTCGCAGACCGTGCTGACGATGGCTGCGCCCGTCGGCGTGACCAATTCGCCCACGATGTCCGTCGAGTAGACGGGCACGCCGCGCAGCAGCTCGGCGACCGCCGGAGGCGGCACGGGGAAGAGCCCGTGGGCCATGCGGACGGTTCCGCTCCCGACGTGAAGCGGCGACGAGACGAATCGCTCGACGCCGAGCAACTCGAAGCAGACGCACGCCCCCACCACGTCCACAATCGCATCCACCGCGCCGACCTCGTGGAAGTGGACGCGCTCGACCGAGATGTTATGGACGCGCGCCTCGGCTTCGGCCAGCCGCGTAAAAATTTTCGTCGCGCGTTCCTTGACGCCCGCACTCAACCTCGACCCTTCGATGATCTTAACGATGTCGGACAGATGACGATGGCTCGTCTCCTCATTTGTCTTCACGCGCGCGTGGGTCGCGCCGATGCCGGAGCGGTCAACCTTCTCAAATGAGATTTCGTAGCCGGGCACGTCGAGCAGTGACAGTTGCTCTTCAAGTGCGCGCGGGTCGGCCCCGGCGCTGACGAGAGCGCCGAGAGTCATGTCGCCGCTGATTCCGGCGAAGCAGTCGAAGTAGAGAGTTCGCATCAAAAATCGAGAAGCGGCAGAACCTCGCCCGCCTTTCCCTCAATCAACTCGTCGCACATCTCCGAGAGCGGCGTCGGCTCAGGGTTGACCTCGACCAGAAAAGCGCCCGCGCGCCGCGCGTACTCCGGCAGTCCAGCCGCCGGGTAGACGAGCGCCGAAGTCCCGACGACGAAGCATACGTCGCATTCCGAGGCGCGCAGGGCCGCCGTCCGAAAAACTTCCGACGGCACAATCTCGCCGAAGAGCACCACGTCGGGCCGCATAGAGTCGCCGCACGCGCGACACTTCGGCGGTCGCTCGTCCTCTTTAACGCGGCGCAGGTCTTCGCGCGCCTCGCAACGTAGGCAACGCGCCGTCCAGATGCTCCCGTGCAGCTCAAGCACTCCGCGCGAACCGGCGGCGGCGTGCAGGCCGTCAACGTTCTGCGTGGCGAGTGTGAGCTGCTCGAACCTCTCCTGCCAGCGCGCGAGCGTCTCGTGCGCCGGATTCGGCTTGAGGCTTTCGAGCTTCCGACGGCGGTAGTCGAACCACTCCCACACGGCTGGCAAATCGCGCGCGACCATCCCGGCGGAAGAGATGACATCGAAGGGCATCCCCTTCCAGACCGTCGTCCCGCCGCCGCCCCTGAAAGTCGGGACGCCGCTCTCGGCGGAGACGCCCGCGCCCGTCAGGACGAAGACCCGGCGGGCCGCGCGAAGTCTTTCTCGAAGACGCTCCGAGACGTTTACTTGTGACTTATCCAGCGTCAAATCTGAAGGATGGTAGCAGACCGCGACACGCCAGTGTCAAGCGAGGCGACTCCGGCCCGGTTGGCAAGCAACGACGACGCTGCGCTATACTTTCGATTTTCCCGGCGAGCGTCTTTCGGCGCACGCGCGGGGGATGAATTCGGTAGAAGGGTTGGAAACGTTTGAATCTCATTGCCCTCCAGGAGAGACTGCGCGAGCGCGTGCGCGCGGCAGCCGCCGGAAAGTTCGGGGTCGAGCTCGAACAGGTCTCGGCTGAAGTCCCGCCGCGCACCGAACTCGGCGACCTCGCCTTTCCCGTCGCCTTCGAGCTGGCGAAGCGCATCAAGCAGGCGACCGGCGAGAAGAAGAACCCGCGCGCCATCGCCGAAGAGTTAAAAGTCGAACTCGAAGCCGTCGAAGATGTCGCGCGCGTCGAAGTCGCGGGCGCGGGCTACCTCAATCTCTTCTTCGACCGCGCGCGCCTGCTCGCAGGGCTGACCGGCGTTAAGAAGTCCGCGCAAGAATCCGCCGCGCCCGCGTCTTCTTCCGAAGCCGCCGACGCGCCACCGAAGCGGATGGTCGAGCACACGAGCGTCAACCCGAACAAGGCCGCGCACATCGGTCACCTGCGCAACTCGGTCATCGGCGACACCTTCGTCCGCGTCCTGCGCGCCAAAGGCGAGCGCGTCGAAGTCCACAACTACATTGACAACACGGGCGTCCAGGTCGCCGACGTAGTCGTCGGCTTCATTCACCTCGAACGCATGACGCTCGAAGACGTGCGCGCCCTCGACGCCTCGCTCGGCCCCGAACGGCCCTTCGACTATTACTGCTGGGACTTATACGCGCGCGTCGGCCTCTTCTACCGTGGCGGCGACCCCGACGCTAAGGAAGACCCGGAGCGCCTGCGCCTGCGCGTCGAGACTTTGCACGCGCTCGAAGAGGGTGACAACGACACGGCGGCGCTCGCCGACTACGTAGCGACGCGCATCGTCAACCAGCATCTCGACACGATGGAGCGGCTCGGCATCCGCTACGACCTGCTGCCGCGCGAGTCCGAAGTCCTGCACTTCCTCTGGCAGCACGCCTTCGAGCGCATCAAGGCTTCGGGCGCGATTCGCCTTGAGACCGAGGGCCGCAACAAGGGCTGCTGGGTCATGCCGATGGACACGCATTCGAGCACCGACGAGCACGAAGCGGATAAAGTCATCGTGCGCTCGAACGGGACGGTCACATACACGGGCAAGGACATTGCCTATCAACTCTGGAAACTCGGACAGGTCGAGCTGAACTTCGACTTCAAGCCCTTCCGCGCATACGAAGACGGCCACGCCGTCTGGACGACGACGAGCGGGGCGAAAGAAGCGACGCCCGACGCGCCACACTTCGGCGGCGGCGCGACCGTCTATAACGTCATTGACTCGCGGCAGTCGTACCCGCAGGAGGTCGTCCGAAAGGGCGTCGCGTCGGTCGCGCCCGAAGTCGGCGAGGAGGCGAGCGTCCACCTCTCTTACGAGATGGTCGCGCTCTCGCCCGCCGCCGCCGAAGAACTCGGCATCGAGTTGAGCACGGAAGACCGCGCGCGTCCCTTCATCGAGATGAGCGGGCGAAGGGGCTTGGGCGTCAAGGCGGATGATTTGATTGATAGACTCGAAGAGAATGCTCTCAAAGAAGTCGAATCGAGACACCCGCAGCTCTCGGCGGAAGAGAGGCAAAAGACCGCGCACGTCATTGCCGTCGGCGCGCTCCGCTACTTCCTCTTGAAGTGGACGCGCAACTCCGTCATCGTCTTCGACTTTCAGGAGGCGCTCTCGTTCGAGGGCGAGACCGGCCCCTATTGCCAGTACGCGGCGGTGCGCGCCAACTCGATTTTCCGCAAGCTCGACGCCCCTTCGGTCGAAAGGGCGCTCGGACTCGTCGCCCACCCGAATGACGACATCGGCGCGACGTTCGTCGGCGAGGGCGGAGACGAGATTTGGTCTCTGACGACGCAGGCGGCGCGCTTCGAGGAGGCGCTCCGGCAGTCGGCCTCGCAGAACGAACCGGCGCACGTCGCGAAGTACGCGTTTCAACTCGCGCGCGCCTTCAACCTCTTCTATCACCGGCATCACATCCTCGGCGAAGAGAACGAGGCGAAGCGCGCCGTCCTCATCGCGGTCGCGGACTTCGTCCGTCGCCAACTCATCGCGGCGCTCGACACGCTCGGCATCGAAGTCCCCGAAAGGATGTAGACGACCGCCGCACTTCGGGCACAACGCTTGCACTCTCCTTTGACGGCTGGCGCGTCCGCCATGAATAATCTGCCGTTGTCCGGGGAAGAAGCGCTTTGACGGTCTGTGCCGCGAGCCGACACGCTTGGCAGAATGCAAAGGGTTGGCGAGTTGCCGAAGAGTTTGAGCCCGCCGGACGTGTTCCGAAACGAACGACGGGCCGAAAGTAAAACGTTCGCACAGAGGTTCTGACACATGCTCATCGTCATGAAAGCCGACGCCACCGAAGGCGAAGTCGCCGGGGTCGTTCGCGTCATCACCGACTTAGGCTTCCGCGCGCACCCGATGCCCGGCGCGATGCGGACGGCCATCGGCATCACGGGCAACAGCGGCTCGATTGACACCGCGCGCTTCGAGTCGCTGCCCGGCGTCGCCGAGGCCATCCGCGTCACGAAGCCGTTCAAGTTAGTGTCGGTTGACCTGCGACCCGAAAAGACCGTGGTGAAAGTCGGCGACGCCGAGATCGGCGGCGACGAACTCGCCATCATCGCCGGGCCGTGCGCCGTCGAGAGCCACGAGCAGGCTTTCGCCGTCGCCGAAGTCGTCCGCCGCAGCGGTGCGCGCTTCTTCCGCGGCGGCGCGTTCAAGCCGCGCACTTCGCCCTACGCGTTTCAGGGCATGGGCGAGGACGGGCTGAAGATTCTGGCCGAAGTGCGAGAGCGTTACGGTCTTAAGATTGTGACGGAGGCGATGGACGAGGCCGGGCTCGACTTGGTCGAACGCTACGCCGACGTGATTCAAATCGGCGCGCGCAACATGCAGAACTTTTCGCTGCTGCGGCGCGCGGGCCGCTCGCACCTGCCCGTGTTGCTCAAGCGCGGACTGGCCGCGATGCTCGACGAGTGGCTCCTCGCCGCCGAGTACGTCATGGCCGAAGGCAACTACAACGTCATCCTCTGCGAGCGCGGCGTCCGCACCTTCGCGCAGCACACGCGCAACACGCTCGACCTCGCGGCCATCCCCGCCGTCCGAAGGCTCTCGCACCTGCCCGTCGTCGTTGACCCCTCGCACGGCACGGGGAAGAACTACATGGTCACGCCGCTCGCGCGCGCGGGCGTCGCGGTCGGGGCCGACGGCCTCATCATCGAAGTCCACGACCACCCGGAGCGCGCCCTCTCCGACGGCCCGCAGGCCCTGACGCTGGAGCAGTACGAGCAACTAGTCACGGAGGTGAAGGCGATTCACGAAGTGATCGCCCCCGCGCCGGTTGGTTGAGGGGCAAAGCGACTACCGAGAGGCTACTTTAAAAGCCCACGGAGTGGGCGTAAGAATTTAGCCCACGGCGCGAGCCGTGGGACATGGCGACGAAGAAAGTTTTAAGAGCCCCGGCAGGGGCGAAAGAAATCCGACTGTGCTTATCCCGCCGGTCGGATTTCTTTCGCCCCTGCCGGGGCTCTTATCGTCGTATGTGGCGATTATCCCCACGGCTCGCGCCGTGGGCTAAATTCTTACGCCCCTTTCAGGGGCTTTATTGTTTCGCACTGTTCAGAGGCTCTTCGCCGAGGAGGATTTCCGTTAACCTCTTCGTGAAGGCCGAGCGCGGCAGCACTCGGTCAACTCCTGCGCTTTCGGCACGCTCGCGGATGTCCGTGTGGACGTGCGAGTAGAAGCCGACGAGCGGCACGACGCGCAGTTGCTCGTCGGCCTTGAGCCGCGCGGCGAGCGCGAAGGGGTCAACCTTCTCGTCTTGGAGGTCGAGGATGATGAGCGAGGGCACGTCGGTCTTCGCCGTGTCGAATAGCGCGTCGGCGCTCGCCGCGAACTCCGCCGTGACGTTCAAATGCTCCGCCGTCCCGCGTATCTTCGAGGCAAAGAAAATATCCGCGACGGCGGCCAGAACCCTTCGATTCATTTATAATCTTCCTTCGTTTTCCACGCCCGCGCGACGCGGGTTAGTTTTTAAGGGGCGATTCTCCCGAAGAGCGATGATGCACCCACCCGCCGCCATCCGGCAACACACGCAGCCACAGGGAGAGCGCGTGCCCGATTTGGAGTCCGGCAATTTCACCAACGCCGACGCCCCCACGCCTGACGTTTCAAGGCTCGTCGTCGCCACCTACAACATCCGTTACGCCGTCGGCTCGCGTCTCATCTCCGGGAGCCTCATGCGTCGCCTCGGCTTTGGTCGTCCGGGTCGCCGCCCGCGTCTTGTCAAAGAAAACATCCGCCGCGCCGCCCTCGCCTTCCGTGACGGCGCGAGGATGCCGCCCGCCGACCTCATCGCTTTGCAGGAGGCCGACCGCCAGACCTTGCGCGCCGGAGGCCGACACGTCGCGCGCGAGTTGGCCGAGGCGCTCGGCATGAGCTACGTCCGCGCCTCGACGCCGACGCCGCACGAGGCGCAGCCGAAGGCCAAACAGTGGTATCTCGATTTCGAAGAAAGCATCAACGCTGGCGAAGAGGGCGACACGGGCGTCGCCTTCCTGAGCCGTGTGCCGCTGTCTCGCGCCGCGCGTGTCGAGTTGCCGTGGGCCGAATGCGCCTGGCGTCCGCGCCTCGCGCTCGCCGCGACCGTCCCCTTCGGCGCGAGTGTGTTGCGCGTCTTCAACTCGCACATTGACCCGCACGCGGGCGTGGCCGAACAGTTGAAGCAACACGAGGCGGTGCTCGCTCACGCGGACGAGACGAGTGCGGGCGGGCCGGTCTTGCTCCTCGGCGACTTCAACACCTTAGCGCGTGAGGCGCGCGTCGCCGCGCGGAGCCTGCTCGAAGCGAGGGGCTACACGACGCCTCTTCCCACGGGCATCGGCACTTGGAGGTCAGGCCCCATTCGTCTCCACGCGGACTGGATTTTCGTCCGCCGCGCGCGCGTCCTCCGCTGGGGCGTCGCGCGCCGCCTGAGCGTCTCCGACCACTGGCCCGTGTGGGCCGAAATCGCGCCCGAAGATAATTAAATGAGTCGGCACACCGAAGTCATCACGAGCCGCAAGAACCCACTCGTCCAACACGCGCGCGCCGTGCGCGATGGGCGAGAGGCGGAACTCATCTTCGTCGAAGGCGTGAGGCTTTCGGAAGATGCCGTCGGCGCGGCTCTCAAGTTCGAGGCCGTTCTCCACGCGGAGTCCGTCGAGCAGGACGAGCGCGGCGCGCTCCTGCTCAAGCGACTCCGACGCCTCTGCGGGCGGGTCTTAACGGTCAGCGAAAGCGTCCTCGAATCCGTCTCCGACGTGAAGAACTCTCAGGGCGTCGTCGCCCTCGCGCGCAGACCTTTGACCGGAAGGGAAGTGATAGAAACTCCCGCCGCGACGCCGCTCGTCGTCATCATGCACCGCGTGAACAACCCCTCGAACGCGGGGGCCATGCTGCGCGTCGCCGAGGCCGCGGGCGCGACCGCCGCCATCTCCACCGAAGGCTCGACCGACCTCTTCTCGCCGAAGGCCCTGCGCGGCTCGATGGGCTCGGCCTTCCGCCTGCCGCTCTGGACGGGCGCGCGCTTTGACGAAGCTCTCGGCTGGTGCAGAGACCGGGGCATCCTGACCGTCGCTTCGACCGTCCACGACGCCGCCAACCACACCGAAATAGACTGGACGACTCCCCGCGCCGTCATCGTCGGGCCGGAGGCCGGAGGGCTGAGTGTGGAAGAGACGGCGGCGGCACACGAGCACCTCCGCATTCCAATGCGCGAGACCGTGGAGAGTCTGAACGTCGCCGTCGCCCTCGCCGTCGTGCTCTACGAAGCCGCGCGGCAGAGAGGCTTTCGACAACACGCCTGATAGTTCATCAACCGAAACCCGCCGCCTTTATCTCGTCTACAAAATTGCTTTGACGTAGCACGAACCTTTCCGGCGTGCAGACAGCGGCGGCGGTGTGTATGTTAATGTCTCGTCCAGATAATTTTTATCAACAATGATGTGAGGTAGAAGGCGAATGCGCGCGATGATTCTGGCCGCCGGGTACGGCACGCGGCTCTGGCCGCTGACGATTGACCGGGCGAAGCCCGCGATCCCTTTCATGGGGCGACCGCTCGTCGGCTACGTGGCCGAGTATCTCGCGCGCCACGGCTTCGACGATGTGGTCGTCAACCTTCATCATCAATCGGAGTCCGTGCGCGCCGCGCTCGGCGACGGGAGCCGCTTCGGCGTGCGCCTGCATTACGTCGAAGAGCCCACCATCCTCGGAACCAGCGGCGCTCTCGACAACGCGCGCGAACTCCTCGAAGGCGACGCCTTCGTCGTCATCAACGGCAAAATCGCCACCGACATTGACCTCAAAGCGGCCCTCGAAACGCACCGCCGCAACCGTGCGTTGGCGACGCTCGTCCTGCGCCCCAACGCCGAGCGCGAACACTACAGCGTCGTCCACGTGCGCAGCGGGATGATTGCAAGCTTCGGCGGCTTCCCCGCGTCCGATAACGCCAGCGGCGTGTCTCGCGCCGCACTTCTTAAGGGAGAAGTTAAAAGAGAGGGAAGCGACGTTGTTGTTGTTGAGGACGACGATGCGCCGCTGATGTTCACGGGGATACAGATTCTCGACCCGCGCATTTTTACTTTCATCCCGCGCGGCGTTTTTTCCCATTCCGTGACGGACGTGTACATCCCCGCGATGGAGCGGGGCGAGACAATCGCGGCGCACGTCGCCGAGGGTTACTGGCACGAGCTTTCGACCGTGAAGCGTTACCTTGAGACGAGTCTCGAATTGATGAAGAAGGAGGGCCGGGACGTTGAGCTAGGCGAGGGCTCAAGAGTCGAGCCGGGTGCTGACGTTCGTGAAAGCGTCCTCTGGGAAGGAGTCAGAGTGTCGCAAGGCGCGACCGTCTTCCGTTCAATCTTAGGCGCGGGTGTGGTTGTCGAGCGCGGCGAGCGGATAGAAAACGCGGCGGTGGTTCGCGCGGAGTTGGTTGAAGGAGTCGAGAGGCCGGAGAAGGGGCTGGCGGGCGATGTTCAGGGGAGCAAATTTTGTCGCCCCGCTGCCGGAATGATACAATCCGAGGTGCGCTCCACAAAGATTAAACTTGAGACGTGAAGCCCACGTCCGGCCCCTCGGCTTCGTCATTCGGAGGGCTTCGGCCACACACAATTTCCGGCGTTTCGCTCGATGCACCACCCTTCTCAAATCACGGCCCATGCTTTCCAGACACCCGCGCGCGAGAGGTTGCAAGCTTACGTCAAAGGGGCGGGGTTGGACGCAAGTGAAATCGTCGGACTCACGCCCGACGCCTCGACGCGCGAGTATTTCCGCATCCCCTGGAAACGCGGGACGGCCATCGCCGCCGTCTACCCGGAGCCCTTCGACCCGGAAATCCACCCCTTCCTCGACGTCACGCGCCTCTTCCGAGAGGCCGCTCTGCCCGTCCCCGAAATCTTCGACGTTGACGCCCTGAACGGCATCATCGTGCAGGAGGACTTCGGCGACCGACAGCTCCGACGCTTCTTCGAGGCGGGGACGGAAGACGAGCGGGAGGCGCTCGTCGAGCAGGCCATCAGCCTCATCTCAGACATACAGGGCGCGACCCCTCTCGCCTCCGAGCGCAACTCCATCGCCAGCCGCCTCGCCTTCGACGAGGTCAAACTCTCCTGGGAGTTGGACTTTTTTTTCGAGCACTACTTCAAGAGCCTCCGCCGCGAGGAGCTGAAGCACGCCGAGGAGGCGCAACTGCGCGCCGAGCTTAACGACATCGCCGCCGACCTCGCGGCCCGCCCGCGCGTCCTCTGCCACCGCGATTTCCACTCCTCGAATCTGATGGTGGACGCGAAGAAGCGCCTGCGCATCATTGACTATCAGGACGCGCGGATGGGGCCCGCGAGTTACGACCTCGTCTCGCTCCTGATGGACAGGCAGACGGCTTTGCCTTCGATGGCCGAGGTGCGCGAGCGGCGACTGTTCTTCCTCGAAGAGAGGCGCAGTCGAGGGCTCGAAGCCATTGACCCGGACGAGTTCGCGGGCGAGTTCCGACTGATGACCGTCCAGCGTTGCCTCAAGGCGGTCGGCACTTTCTCATACCAGACGGCGGTCGCCGGTCGCGGCGAGGTCTACGCGCAATTCATCAACCCGATGCTGCGCATCGTCGTGCAGGCCGCCGAATGGCTCGAACGTTTCCCGACACTTCAGGCGACGCTTCGCGCGCGAGCCGTAGACGCGGAGTGAAGATTTTTATCGGTGATTTTCAGGTCTTGATTTCATAAGGATGGAGCGGTGAACGCGTGGCGCTCGAAGAAGATGAGATGGCTCGTATCTCGAATCAAGCGCCGGGCGGAGTCGAAACGGACATCATGCAGCAGACTTACATTAACCAACTTTCCGGGCACGTCGGCGAAGAGGTGACGCTCCGCGGCTGGCTCTACAACATGCGTTCGAGCGGCAAGCTCCTGTTCCCGCAACTGCGGGACGGGACGGGCGTCGTGCAGTGCGTGGTCTTCAAGAAGTCGGTCTCGGAAGAACTCTGGGACTCGCTCAAGAATCTGGGCCAGGAGTCCGCCCTCGCCATCACCGGCACGGTGCGCGCCGACGAGCGTGCGCCCGGCGGCTTCGAGCTGGACGTGACGGGCGCGCAGGTGTTCCATGCGGTCGAGGGTTTTCCTATCACGCCGAAGGAGCACGGGACGGAATTCCTCATGGATCACCGTCACCTCTGGCTGCGCTCACGGCGTCAACACGCGATTCTCAAAGTCCGGCACACGGTCGTTGATGCCGTCCGCGACTTCCTCAACCGCGACGGCTTCACGCTCTGCGACGCGCCCATCCTCACGCCCGCCGCGTGCGAGGGCACGACGACGCTCTTCGAGGTTGACTACTTTGACGACGAGAAGGCTTACCTCACGCAGTCGGGCCAGCTCTACAACGAGGCGACGGCGGCGGCGCTGGGGAAAGTCTACTGCTTCGGCCCGACCTTCCGCGCCGAGCGTTCGAAGACGCGCCGTCACCTCACGGAATTCTGGATGGTCGAGCCGGAGATGTCCTTCGCCACTCTCGCCGACGTGATGGACTTGTGCGAGCGGTTCCTCTCGCACATCGCCTCGCGCGTATTGGCAGAGCGCGGAGAGGAGTTGAAAGTCTTAGAGCGCGACCCGTCGAAACTTGAGGCCATCGTCCCGCCCTTCCCGCGCTTGCAGTACGACGAGGCGGTGAAGATTTTGCAGGAGGGGCACGAGCGCGGCGAGTTGGAGAACCGCTTCGAGTGGGGCGGCGATTTCGGCGCGCCCGATGAGGCTTACATCTCCTCGCGTTACGACCGCCCCGTGATGGTGCATCGCTACCCGGCGGCGGTGAAGGCCTTCTACATGGCGCGCGACCCGGAACGCGACGACCTCGCGCTCGGCGTAGACGTGCTCGCGCCCGAAGGCTACGGCGAAGTCATCGGCGGCGGCGAGCGCGCGACCTCGCTCGAATACCTCGAAGAGCAGCTCAAGGCGCACGAACTGCCGCGCGAAGCCTTCGAGTGGTATCTTGATTTGCGCCGCTACGGGAGCGTGCCCCACGCCGGATTCGGCATGGGCATCGAGCGTTGCGTCGCCTGGATGTGCGGCATCGAGCACGTGCGCGAGACCATCCCGTTCCCGCGCATGCTTTACCGGATAAGACCGTAAAAGGCCGTCAATCGTGAATCGTAAGAGTCCGTCTTTCACGATTGACGATTGACGATTGACGGTTGACGGCTTTTAACTATTTGCTTATGGAACGCATCGTCACCATCTTCGGCGGCTCGAAATGCGGGCGCGAGAGCGAGGAGTACGAGCAGGCGCGCCGCGTCGGGCAGCTCCTCGCCGAGGCGGGAATCACGATCTGCACGGGCGGCTACCTCGGCGTGATGGAGGCCGCGAGCCACGGCGCGAGCGAGCGCGGCGGGCGCGTGCTCGGCATCCTGATGAACCAGTTCAAGGCCGAGCCCAACCGCTATCTGACCGAGAAGGTCGCCAGCGCGCATTTCTACGAGCGACTCCAGAACCTCATCACGCGCTCGGTCGGCTTCATCGCCATCCGCGGCGGCGCGGGGACGGTGACGGAACTCTCGCTCGTCTGGAACAAACTCCAGACGGGAGTCATCGAGCCGTGCCCGCTCGTCCTCCTCGGCGACTGCTGGCCCCCGATTATCGAAGCCCTCAGCCATCACCTCGTCATCAGTGAAAAGGACGTGGGCCTGCTCGATTTCGCGCGGACGGCGGAAGAGGCGGTCGCCATTATTCTCAAAAAAGCAAAAGGAGAAGATTCATGAACTGTCCGAAATGTGGCTCCGCTCTTTTGCCCGGCGCGCAATTCTGCGGGGCTTGCGGCGAGCGTTTGGCTGAAGGCGGCGGCGCGCAGCCGCAGCAGCCGTTCCCGCCGCCGCCGCCTCCTCCTCCTCCGGGCGTCCCCCACGCCGGGCACGGAATCACGATTGACGCCGACGCGCGCGGGCAGGGGCGCGGCTACAGCTACGAAGTTTTGCACCAGCCGTCTTTCGCGCTCGCCGTCGTCAAGCTCCAGCCTGAGCAGTCAATTCAGGCCGAGGCGGGCGCGATGGTCTCGATGTCGGCGAACGTCGAGTTGCAGTCGCAGATGAAGGGCGGAGTGTTCGGCGCGCTCAAACGCGCGGTCGGCGGCGAGTCGGCCTTCGTCTCGACGTTTACGGCGCGCGGCGGCCCCGGCGAAGTGACCTTCGCGCCCGGCGGCCCCGGCGACATCGCCGCCCTCGAAATGGGCAACCAGCACTTCTTCGTCCAGTCGAGCTCTTATCTGGCCGGGGACGTGAGCCTGGTCGTGGACACGAAGTGGGGCGGGGCCAAATCCTTCTTCGGCGGCGAGGGTTTGTTTGTCCTTCAAGTCAGCGGGACGGGCGTGCTCCTCGTCTCCTCCTTCGGCGCGATCCATCGCAAGCGTCTGGGCGTGGGCGAGCGTTACGTCGTGGACACGGGCCACCTCGTCGCGTGGGAGGGCTCGACGCAGTACACGCTCCGCAAGGCTGCCTCCGGCTTCTTCCGCACGCTCGTGAGCGGCGAGGGCGTCGTCGCCGAATTCACGGGGCCGGGCGAGATTCTGATTCAGACCCGCAACCTCGCGGCCTTCGCGGGCTTGATGAAGCCCTTCTTCCCCTCGCAGGGCGGCGGCAGCGGCTTTAACCTCGGAGGGTGAGCTTTCCGCCGAGAGGTTTGACGATGAGTGAAAGCATTTTGGAACAGGCACACGCGCCGACACCGACTCCGAGACTTCCGGGGGCCGGTCGCCGCGTCAGCATCATCGGCGTCCCCTGCGGGTTCGGCGCGAGCGTCGCAGGCGTTGACCTCGGCCCGGCGGCGATGCGCGTGGCGGGCCTCCGCCAGTCCATCGCCCGGCTCGGCTACGAGGTGCGCGACCTCGGAGATATGCGCGTCGAATGTTCGGACGCCCCGCCCGCGCCGCAGGAAAAACTGCATCACCTGAAGGAGATTGCCGCGACATGTAAAGTCCTCGCCGAGGACGTGAAGAAAATTCTGGAGGGAGGGGAACTGCCCGTCGTCCTCGGCGGCGATCACTCAATCGCCATCGGCTCGGTGGCGGGCGTGACCTCCTTCTACCGCGAGCGCGGCGAGACCGTGGGCCTCGTCTGGTTCGACGCGCACGCCGATATGAACACGCCGGAGAGTTCGCCTTCGGGCAACATCCACGGGATGCCCCTGGCCGTTCTGCTCGGCTACGGCGCGCCCGAACTGACGGGCATCGAGGGCTTCTCGCCGAAACTTGACCCCCGCTTCTGCGCACACCTCGGGGCGAGGGATTTGGACGACGGCGAGCGCGAGCTGATCCGCAAACTGGGCATCAGGTTTTTCACGATGCGGGAGATTGACGAGCGTGGGATGAGCGCGTGCATGGACGAGGCCATCCACATTGCTTCCGGGGCTTCGGCGGGTTATTACGTGACGCTGGACGTGGACGCGCTCGATCCGGGCGACGCGCCGGGTTCGGGGACGGTGGTGCGCGGCGGCCTGACCTACAGGGAGGCGCATCTCGCGATGGAGAAGATCGCGGAGGCGGGCGGCGCGCTCGCGCTCGAAGTAGTCGAGATAAATACCGCTTTGGACATCAACAACCGGACGGCGGTGCTGGGGGTTGAACTGCTGCTCTCCGGCCTCGGCAAGACCATTCTTTAAGGTGATTCATTAATTGTAATGACTGAAGTCCGAAGCCGGAGGGCGTTGAAGCCTCTTGACTTCGGACTTCATGCTTTCAGGGCTCTCATCCTAATCATGACGAATAAACTTCACGTCGGCTTAATCTTCGGGGGGCGTTCCGGCGAGCACGAGGTCTCCGTCCGTTCGGCCTGCTCGGTCATCGAAGCCATTGACCGGGACAAGTTCGAGGTCATCCCGCTGGCGATTACGAAAGAGGGACGGTGGCTCTCGCCTTCGGGGTCGGCGGCGATGCTGCCCGAAAACGTTCGGAAACTCCTGCCCGCGAACGTGGAAGGCTCCGGCGAGGCGCTGACCATCGTCGGCGACCCGTCGCACGCGGGACTCCTCAGGCTCGACGGCGACGGCGGGGGCTCGGCTCCTCCACAGCTCGACGTGGTCTTCCCCGTCCTGCACGGCACTTACGGCGAGGACGGGACGATTCAGGGGCTGCTCGAAATGGCCGGCATCCCTTACGTCGGCTGCGGGGTTCTGGCTTCGAGTTGCGGCATGGACAAGGTGGCGATGAAGGCCCTTTTCCGCGAGGCGGGGCTGCCGATGTGCAAATACGTCTGGCTTCTGCGTTCGGAGTGGGAGCGCGACGCGAAAGCCGTCACAGAGCGCGTCGCCGTGGAGATCGGTTTTCCCTGTTTCGTCAAACCCGCCAACCTCGGCTCTTCGGTCGGCATTTCCCGCGCGGACGACGCGGAGTCTCTGAAGTCGGCGATTGACTTGGCGGCGCGCTACGACCGGAAGGTCATCGTCGAGGAGGCGCTGAATATGCGCGAGATTGAGTGCGCCGTGATCGGCAACGACGAGCCGGAGGCGAGTCTGCCGGGCGAGTACGTCGTCCACGACGCGCAGGCGGCGTTTCTGGACTACACGGAGAAATATTCAAACACGGGCCACGTGGAGTTCGTCGTGCCCGCGCCGCTTCCGCCGAGGCTCGCCAAACGCATCCAGCGGATGGCCGTCAAAGCCTTCAAGGCCATTGACGGCGCGGGCCTCGCGCGGGTGGATTTTTTCCTTCTGCGCGAGTCGAACAAGCTGCTCATCAACGAGCTGAACACGCTCCCCGGCCTGACTGACGTCTCCGGCTTCCCGAAGATGTGGGCGGCCACCGGACTCCCCTTCGGCAAGGCCATCGAACGCCTCGTCGAGCTCGCCTTCGAGCGGCACGCGGACAAGGGGCGCAACCAGACGAGTCTTTAGAACAGAACTTTCCTGCTCGGACCTCGCTTAAAGGTCGAAGACCTCACGTACTTCCTCAAGTAATCTCTGAAGGATTTCAGTTCCGGTAGGCTTCTAAGATTTGGGGGCCTTGTAGCCGGTGCGCGTGCGCACCTTCACGTCCGTGCGCGAGAGTTTGATCTCAATCGTGCGCCAGCGACCGTCTCGCGCGCGGTTGCTCGGTCGGTAGCCGACCGTGTACTGGTTGCTCAACTCTTCGACGATTTTGGTGAACGCCTCGCCCAGAGCCCTGCCGCCCGGACTCGAAACGTACTGCCCGCCGCTCTTGCCCGCGAAATGCTTTAAGGCTCCGCCGCCGCCGAAGCGTTGCGCGGAACTGGCCGGCGCGGACGGGTCGTTCATGTCAACGGCGTAGATGGTGGCGTTCGCCGAGAGGGCGGCGTTGAGCGCCTTGTCGGCGGAAGCGGCGCTCCGTGTGTCGGCCCCGTCGGAAAGAACGATGATGGCGCGACGCTTTTCGGGCCGCGCCGAGAGGTCTTTGGCGGCACGCAAAACGGCGTCGTTGAGCGCCGTCATGCCGTCCGAGCGGAGCGCGTAGGCCATCGGCGGGAGGTCTCTGCCGGGCGAGAAGTCCTGCAACTGTTCGACCTGCGAGTTGAAGTTGTAGACCGAAGCCACGTCTTCAGCCCGCAGGCCGTCGAGAAAGCGGATGGCCGCCGCGCGTGCGAGCGAGACGCGGCTCTCCATGCTCCCCGAAGTGTCGAGGAGGATGGCCGCCGCGAAGGGCGTCTCTTCGACGGAGAAGATGTTGATGGCCTGCTCCCGACCGTCTTCGAGGATGCGGAAATCGTTGCGCGAAAGCTTGTGGACGTATCGGCCCTGAGCGTCAGTGACGGTGGCGTTGAGGATGACCAACTCCGAATCCACGCGCACCACTTCGTCGTCATCCTGCTGTCGTGCGTCGGCTCTTGAGAGGGTTCGGATGAAAGGCAGAGACAGCAGGGAAGCGCAGAGGCCCGCGCCGAAGCGCCTGCGCGAGAGTTTTTCTTCGGGGGTGTTTGAGCCCGGAAAGTTTCTCATTTCGAGACGGAGGTGCGGATGAAGCGGATAAGCTCGATGAGCTCGTTCGAGCGTTCGATGACCGCGCCGGAGACCACGAGCCTCGAAGTCTTGCTCACGCCCTTCTTCAACTCGTCCGAAATCTCGGCGAGACGATCCATCGCCGCGCCGAGGTGCGGGGGCGTCTCCTTCAAGGCGAGCTTGTCTTCGTCGCCGCCCGCGCTGCCGCGGATTTTGCGCGCGAGTTTTTCCAGACGCTCAAGTTTTTTCAAGTCCTCGCGGTTGAGTGCCTTCGACGTTTCAAACGAGGAGTGCAGCTCGCGCGCGAGTTCGACGGTCTCGTCCGCGCGCTCGACCATCTCTTTGTGCGCCTCTTCGGCGTGCTTGATTTCGGCGCGGCGGATGATCTCTTCGGCGGGCGACCCAAGATTTGAAGAGCGTTGAGTGACAGACGGAGGGGAGGAACTCGACGCGTCGGGCAAGTCCCTCGCGGTCTGGGCGTTGGCCGCCGCTGACAGACAGGCGAGAAGCGCGGCAATGATAAAGGGTCTTTTAATCATTGAGGCCGACACGGCTTGGGAATTCCTCCTCTAACAACGTCGCTTTGATAGCGGGGTCGAAAACAAAGGTTGTCCATCGCCTTGTTGATTTAAAACGCCGGACTGAAAGTTTAACTTGAGCTTTGGTCGTCGCGCCGACTCTTTAAGTTTTACCTGAGTGCCGCTGAAAACTTTCAAGGCACAGAGGTCGCGGTGTCGGGCGTGTTGATGAATTCCTCGCCCTTTGAAGTCGAGCGCGGGCGCGTGTCCTGAATGACGCGCGTCACGGAGGTCGTCTTCTCCGGCGGACGGCGCGCGCCGGGGAGCGTCTTGAAAGCTATCTCGCGCGGGCCGGAAGCGCTCAGGAGGCGGACGATGCGTGAGCCGCTCCATTCTTCGGAAAGAACCTTGACCGAATATTTCCCTCTGCCGCCCGGAGCAATCTCCTTCGGCTCGACCGAGACCTCACGCCTCTCCGCACTCCCGTCGGCCCGTCGGATTAACTCGACCTCCAGAGAGAGATTTTCGAGTTTCTCCGTCCCGACATTCTTCAAAGTGCCGCCTAAGATGGCGTGGGGCTTTCTGAGCAGCGCCTCGTCAACAAAAATCTCCACGTCGGGAGTCTGCGAAACGGCCACCGACGCCTTGTCGCTTTTCGCCTCCTGCGTGCGCCTCGTATCGGCGGAGCGTTGACAGGCCGTGAGCAACAAAATGGACAAAATGAGCTGGAATGTAAGCGCGTTCCTGACCGACCCCGAACATTGATTCATTACTTCGGTACTTCCAACAGATTAAGATTGCAGAGAGATGCGTTGGGAGATAGAAAGAGTCTTAAGTTTTGCGCGTCAATAACTTGGCGCACGCGAGCTAAAGTGATGGCTGATTGTCTGCCCTGAGATACTAAGGGTTACTGTTCGCGTCCCGGCGGCGGGCCGCCCGTGACTTTTTCGACGAGCGCGATGAGAAACTCCTCCTCCGCCGTGCCGTTGCTGCGGAGCGAAACCCATTCCGCGCCCATCACGCTGTCGCTGCGGCCTTCGATTCGCGCGTTGACGGAGATGTTCGTGTGCGCGCTGTCAATCGGCTGCACTTCGACGATGATGGTGTAGCGCCCGCGCGTCCAGTTTCGGAGGTCGGTGCGCGGGACTTCGGCCAGACGGTTCAACTCGGATTCGGTAATCACGGAGCCGCGCGTGAAGGTATACGGCTGTGAGATTAAAAGCCCCACTTCGGGCTTCGACACCGAGTCGTCAACAATCATCTTCCGGTCTCGAATCAACTCGGCCACGGCCTTGGTCAGAACGTCGTTCGGGACGGAGAGCCTGTAAGGGTTCGGGAGCGGCGGGGGCACGACCGTGCGCCCTTTGCCGAAGTCAACGCCGCGACCGACGCCTGTGTTGACGTTGCCGCCGTTCACGGCGGGCACGCGATTGTTACTGTTGTCCCTGATCCGCCCGTTCTGCTGGTCAACACCCTTCTCCTGCGCCTGTGCGGAGACGTTCAAGAGGAGAGTGAGCAGCGCGAGAGCAAATAATTTCTTCATTGTTTCGAGACCCTTCTGGTTCTGATGTCTGGACGGCTCCGACGGTTGTTGCGAGCAAGGGGACGACCCTGAGAATAAAGCAACGAACCCCCGAATTCAAGAATTGAATTCGGGGGCCAAGACGTGCGCGCGGAGAATTTCAGAAACGGACGCCTTCGCTTGAAGTTCAACTTGAAGTTCAAGGTGTCGAAGGGGCCGGAGTCGGCGGCGCGGCGCTGACGTTCGCGTTGCGGGAACGTTCCCACTCGCGGAGCGCCTGCACGCCTCGTTCAAAGTCGGCGGCATTACTGTAGAAGTTGTGCGCGCCGTCGTTCCGCGAAGGCTCGCGCACGTAAAAAAGATAGTCGGTCTGTGCGGGGTTGAGCGCGGCTTCCAGCGAGCGCGCGCCGGGCGAGGCAATCGGGCCGGGCGGGAGCCCACGGACTTTGCGCGTGTTGTAAGGCGAATCGCGCTCGACATCGCTCAGGTAAACCTTTCCGTCATTCTTCCACTTGCCCGCGAGCTTCGAAGCGTAAATGATGGTCGAATCAACGCCGAGCGCCATGCCGATTTTGAGGCGGTTGTAGATGACGGAGGCGACGACCGGTCTCTCGTCGGCGAGCTTGGCTTCGGTCTCAATCAGGGACGCAACGGTCACAATCTCACGCGGCGAACGTGTGAGGCCTCCGTTGCCCTTCGCGCGTGCGCTCTCCCACTCCTGCCGGAACCTTCTGACCAAAGCGTTGATGACTTCACGCGCGTCCGTGTTCGGGGGAAAGCTGTAGGTGTCTGGGTAGAGATAGCCTTCGAGATTTTTGGCTTCCGGGTCGAGGTCTTGGATGGCGCTCGTGTCGTTCATCAAGGCGAGGGCTTCGTCGGCGCTCCCCAACTTGAGTTCGGGGAGACGCGCGAGGAGCGCGGCGATGTCCCAACGCGTCCACCCTTCGACAATCGTCAGGCGGCTCAGACGTTGCTGGCCCTCTTCGAGTTTCCTGACGACGCCGAGCGCCGAGATGGGCGAAGGGAAGCGGTATTCGCCAGCCTTGAGACGCGGCCCCGCGCCGCTCACGCGGAGGTAGAGGCGGAGCAGCCACCCACGTCTGATAACGCCTTGCGATGAAAGGTTGGCAATGATTTCATCCGGGGTCGAGCCCTTCGGCACTTCGATGTATTCGTTCGCGTGGCCGTGTGAGACCGGCGCGTGAAGCTCCCGGTAAGACCAGAAACAAATGGCCGCGAGTGCGATTAAAAGAATGAGCAGTATTGAGAGAACTATCCGCGTCCGTTTCATGCCTTGTTTTATCTTCGACGCCCCCGCAAGGGCGAGCCCCTTTAAGTTACCGAAAAAGTCTGCGAAAGATAGTCGCGTAAAATGATGGCCGCCGACTCGCTGTCCACACGTTCAGTGATTTCGGCCCCGGCGTAACCCGCCTCGCGGAGCGCGGACTCGGCCTCTTTCGAGGTGAGTCGTTCGTCCTGCAAGTGAACCGGGATTTTGAGCGAGAGGCCGAAGTTGCGCGCGAGGCGGCGGGCCTCCGTGGCGGCGTCGCCCTCCGTGCCGTCGAGTCTGAGCGGCAAACCAATGACCAGCGATTCGGCGTCAAACTGTTCGCACAATTCAGACACGGCGAGGAGCAGCCGTTTCCAGCTTGTGCGTTGGATTGCCGGAAGCGGTCGGACGGTGAGGCGCAGCTCGTCACAGACGGCGACGCCGACCCTCTTGGTTCCGAGGTCGAGCGCGAGTACCCGACCGGAGCCTTTGGTTTCGACGCCCGGCCCCTTTTCCTGCTCTTCTTTGAATGGCATTTGAACGACCTGAGACGCGCAAAAGTATAACGCATCCTCCGAGTTGCGCGCCACACACGCGGCTTGCGCGCCGTCGGAGGGCTGCTGTATCATCCGACCAGAGTCGCAAGGGGTTCGGCGTGCGGCCCGAAGCCGTCACGCTCTCTCGTCTGTCCGTAGAAGTTTCTGAGGTAAATTGATGTCCTTCCGCAGCAAATTCCTTCTCGTCGTCTTTTCCGCGTCGCTCGCCCTCTACTCGGTGGTCGGCGGCTGGATGTCCATCCGCGCGCAGCACCAGCAGAACGATCCGGGCGCGCAGCTCAGGATTTTCGAGAGCGTGCTCAAGCACATACAGGACGACTACGTGGACGAGCCCGACCTCAACAAGGTGCGCGCGGGCGCGCTCCGGGGTCTGGCTTACGGCCTCGACCCCTACTCCACATACCTGACCAGCGAGCAGGTGCGTGATTTCCGTTCCGGCGTCGCGGGCACGCAGGTGAGCATCGGCGCGGAGCTTTCGCAGCTCGCCTCGTACCTCTACGTCATCGCCCCCGTGAAGGGCGGCCCGGCGGATACGGCGGGCGTGCAGGCGGGCGACGTCATCGAATACATTGACGCGCGCGCGACGCGCGACATCTCGCTCTACGACGCGCGGCAACTCCTGAACGGCACGCCGGGCAGCGAAGTCAAGCTGCGCATCCTGCGCGCGGGGACGCGCCCCTTCGTGGTGAGCGTCCGGCGCGGGATGGCGCAAGCGCCTGCCGCGGAGGGCCGCATGGAGACCGGGCGCATCGGCGTCATCCGCGTCAACAGCCTCGCCGAGGGCGAGTCGGCGGGCGTGAAGACGCGGCTCCAGGAACTCTTGAAGCAGGGGGCGCAAAAAATCGTCCTCGACCTCCGGAGCGTGGCCGGCGGCTCGCTCGCCGAAGGCGTTAAAGTATCGAACCTCTTCATCGCCGAAGGCGCTCTGGCGCAGACGGTCGGGAAGGGAAACAAGGCCATCAAGACGCTCCCCGCCGACCCGAAGCTCGCCATCTTCAACGGCCCCGTCTCGGTCTTGATTGACCGCGGGACGGCTGGCGCGGCGGAAGTCATCGCGTCGGCCTTCAACGAGCGCAAGCGCGGCGACGTGGTGGGCGAGAAGAGCTTCGGCGCGGGCGCGGAGCAGCAGCTTTTCACGCTGCGCAACGGCGACGGACTGCTCTTGACGACGATCAAGTGGGCGTCTTCGACCGGCAAGCCCTTTCTCGGCGCGGGCGTCACGCCCTCGGTCGAGGTGAAGCGTCCGGAACTGGCGGATGCGGTTGACCCGGAAGATTTGACCGGGAATGACGACGACGCGATTGCACAGCCGAACGCCCCCGCCGCCGCCGGGCGCGAAGTGGCCCCCGAAGCCACCTCGCCGAAACAACAGCCGGAAGACGTGCAGCTTAAGAAAGCACTTGAGCTTTTGCGGGAGAAGGACAAGCCCACCACTCAACAGCAGAAGGCGGCGTAGGGTTTTAGGTTCAAGTTAAAAGTTAAGTAAAGGCCCTTGAGAGTATCTCTCAAGGGCCTTTCTGCTTTTGTCGTCGCCAAATGTTCGGAGCCCGGAGGGCAAGATTTAAAGGGGAATGTTCCCGTGTTTCTTGGGAGGGTTCGTGTCCCGCTTGTTCTCAAGCAGCGCGAGGGCTTTGATGAGCTTCGGACGGGTCTGCGAAGGACGGATGATCTCGTCAATAAAACCGCGCTCGGCGGCGACGTAAGGGTTGGCGAATTTCTCCTCGAATTCCGAAACACGCTCGCGGCGCGCGGCTTCGGGGTCGGAAGCCTCTGCAATCTCCCGGCGGTAGAGAACCCCTACGGCCCCTTCCGCGCCCATGACGGCAATCTCCGCGGTCGGCCAGGCGAAGTTAAGGTCGGTTCTGATGTGCTTCGAAGCCATGACGCAGTAAGCCCCGCCGTATGCCTTGCGCGTGATGACGGTGATTTTCGGGACGGTGGCTTCGGCGAAGGCGTAGAGCAACTTCGCGCCGTGGCGGATGATGCCGCCGTGCTCCTGCCGGACTCCGGGCAGGAAACCGGGCACGTCCTCGAAGACGATCAAGGGGATGTTGAAGCAGTCGCAGAAGCGCACGAAGCGCGCGGCCTTGACGGAGGCGTCAATGTCGAGCACTCCGGCGAGGTATGCGGGCTGGTTGGCGACGATGCCGACGCTCCGACCGTCGAGGCGCGCGAAGCCGACGACGATGTTCGGGGCGTAGTGCGCGTGGACTTCAAAAAAATATCGCTCGTCCACGACCGCATGAATGACGTCGCGGATGTCGTAAGGCTGGTTCGAGGCTTCGGGGACGAGCGTGTCGAGGCTCGCATCCATGCGCTCCGGCGAATCCTCCGAAGGGGCGCGCGGAGGGTCTTCGGTGTTGTTCGAAGGGATGAAAGAGAGCAGCTCACGGACGAGTTGAAGCGCGTGCTCGTCCGAATCGGCGGCGAAGTGCGCGACGCCGGAGACGCGGTTGTGCGTGTCGGCCCCGCCCAAATCTTCCTTCGAAACGTCCTCGTGCGTCACCGTCCGGATGACGTCCGGCCCCGTGATGAACATGTACGAAGTGTTCTTCACCATCACGTTAAAATCCGTGATGGCCGGACTGTAGACGGCCCCCCCGGCGCAAGGCCCCATGATGCAGCTAATCTGCGGGACGACGCCCGATGCGAGCGTGTTGCGGAGAAAAATGTCTGCGTAGCCGCCTAAGGAGACGACGCCCTCCTGGATGCGCGCGCCGCCGGAATCGTTCAAGCCCACGACGGGCGCGCCGACGCGCATCGCGAGGTCGAGAACCTTACAAATCTTCTCGGCGTGGGTCTCGGAGAGGGAACCGCCGAAGACTGTGAAGTCCTGCGCGAAGACGAAGACGCGCCTGCCTTCGACAAGGCCGTGGCCGGTGATCACACCGTCGCCGGGAAATTTTTGCCGTTCAAGGCCGAAGTCGGTGGAGCGGTGCTGGACGAACTGGTCGAACTCCTCGAACGTCCCTTCGTCCAAGAAAAACTCCACGCGCTCGCGCGCAGTCCATTTGCCCGCCTCGTGTTGACGCTGGACGCGCGCGGGGCCGCCGCCCTCCGCGGCGAGGCTTTGTCGTTCGAGCAGTCGTTCGAGCTTCGAGGGATGGGCTTCGCCCGGTTCAGGTTTCATAGGCTTTTAGAGTGTTCCGGCATTATGTATGAAGCGCCTTGATTTGTACACGGGCCGCACCGCGCCCGACAGACCTTCAAGCAAAGCCTGAAAGGTAACACATGAAACGTCGTCGCGCCGACATGAGAATGCTCAGGCGACCATACGCCTGCGGAGCGCGCGCATCGCCCATTCGGCGGTGATGAGCGCGGATAAAATCAGGTACAAAGCTTCGAGAAAGTGGCGCGAGATAAACTGCCCGGCGAGACACGCGCGGGCGAGGTCAATCGCGCTCGTTAAGGGGATCGCCCACGCGAGCCAGCGCAGCCAGTCCGGCAGAATCTCCAGAGGGAACCAGACGCCGCAGAGGAAGATGGCCGAGAAGTAAAGGTTGATGTAAAGGTTATAGGAATCTATATCGTGCGTGTGGGCGGTCACGACGAGCGTCAGGGCGGCGGCGAAAAAGGCCCCGCCGATGAGCGGGAGCGGCGCGAGCAAGGCGAAAGGCGTGTTGGCCGCGCCGAAGACGTAGAGCACGAAGAGGATGAGGATTGAATCTATAAAGGCTTTCGTCGTCGCCCAACAGATTTCGGCGAAGGCCAGTGACTCCGCCTCCACGGGCGTGGCGAGGATGGCGTCGAAGGTTGATTGATAGACCATACGGAAATAAGAGCCGTAGGCGTTCTCGAAGAGGGCGCGGGAAATGGCCGTAAAAGAGAGGACTCCCGCGCCGATGAACGAGAGGTAAGACATGCCGCTGACCTTCGAGGCGATGAGCGCGCCGATTCCCCAGCCGAAGGCGAGAACCATGAAGACGGGCTCGATGAGCGGGGCCGCAAGCTCCATCTTCCAGAGTCGTAGATAGACCTCGAAGTGCCGACGCCAGACGGCGAGCGCGTCCTGTAGATTGAGCTTGAAAAATGCCGGAGCCCGACGAAGGGGGCCGTGCGAAGAAGTTGAGGAGAACTCCGGCGCGTTCATGCTACTCAAAGTGATTTCTGCCCTCTCATCCTTCAAGATTCTTATCTAAAGGGTTTAAGTTAAATACGTGCTGGTCAAAAGGGAAGTCCCGGCGGTCAATCAGGGCGCGCAACTCGTCGAGCGCCTGAAAGGCGCGGGAGCTGAATTCCTTCGGATAGTCGAACTGCTTCGAGTGTTGCTCGAACTCGTCTTCATCGAGAACCGTGTAGGAGAAATCGGGCCGCACCAGAACGTCTATGTCGAGGTCTTTGAAGGAGAGAATGTTCCCTTCGAAGCGCGGGGGCGTGTTGATGTTGCCGTAGAAGTTTCGCAAGGGGCCGTTGCCCGGCTCCCGAAAGCGGAAGACGCTGTACCAGCGATTCGTCCAGAAAAATTCCGTGCTGTGTGTCCCAGCGAGGATGGTTCCGAGGAGCGGGTGCCGGACTTCCTCGGCGAAGACGCCTTCGAGGACGATGAGTTCGCCTGCGACGCGCGCGAGGCGTGCGCGCCAGGAGCGTTTGAGGCTCCCGTCGTATTTGAGCGAACGGACTTCGACGAGGGGCCTTGCTGCTTCAGATGTCCTCACGGCGCAACTCCTCTTCGAAGCCCTCTTCGCCGATCACTTCGAGAAACACGTCTTCCAGATTCGAGGGTCGCAGCAACATCCGACGGCCCTCGTAGAACTTCATGTAGGGGGCGAGCTGTTCGGGCGAGTCGCCGAAGTAGAGGTGCGCGCCGGAACGCTCGACGGCGCGGACGCCTGCGTCCGTTTCGGCGCGGAGGGCGAGCCCTTCGGCGTCCCGAATCTCAAGGGCGTAAGGCGCGGCGTGACGCGCGATGAGGTCGGAAGGCTTTCCTTCCGAGATGATTTTGCCCCGGTGGATGATGAGAAGGCGGTCGCAGAGCCGCTCGGCCTCGTCCATGTAATGCGTGGAGAGGATGACGGTCAAGCCCTTAAGCCTTCGAAGCTCTTCGAGTCTCTGCCAGAGTTCCTGCCGGACGTGCGGGTCGAGCCCGGTCGTCGGCTCGTCCAGAACGAGCAGACGCGGGTCGTGGAGCAGTGCGCGGGCGACCATGAGCCTTCGTTTCATGCCGCCGGACAACTCGAAGACGCGCGCCGTGGGCCGCCCCTGGAGACCGACGAAGCGGAGGAGTTCGTCCGTGCGCTCTTCGGCGAGCGCGCGCGGGAGGCGGAAGTAACGCGCGTAGACGAGTAGATTCTGCCTGACCGAAATTTCCGGGTCGAGGTTGTTCTCCTGCGGGACGACGCCGATGAGCGAGCGGATGCGGCGCGCGTCGGCGCGCACGTCGAAGCCCTCGACGTGGATGACACCGCCGGAGAGCGGCGTGCGGCAGGCAATCATCCGCATCGTCGTGGACTTTCCTGCTCCGTTCGGGCCGAGCAGGCCGAAGGTCTCGCCGCGCCGGACGCGGAAGCTGACGCCGTCCACGGCCTTCCGCGCGCCGAAAGATTTCGACACCCCCAAGGCCTCGACGACGGGCGCGTCTCGGAAGGATGGCCCTCCCGCCTCGGTTTCTTCCGGCATCAGGATTTCAAGACTCCGCGCGGACGTGATTGAGGAGCGTGCCGACGCCTTCGACCTCGACCTCGACCGCATCGCCGGGCTTAAGTGGGCCGACGCCCGCAGGCGTCCCCGTCGCGATCAAATCGCCGGGTTCGAGCGTCATCACGTTCGAGATGTAGCGGAGGAGGAAGGGGACGGGGAAGGCCATCGCGCTGGTGCGCGAGCTCTGCCGCACTTCGCCGTTGACGCGCGTCTCGACGCGGAGGTCGAGCGGGTCGAGCCCGCAGACGACGTGTGGGCCGACGGGGCAGAAGGTGTCGAAGGATTTGCCGCGCGTGAACTGCACATCGCGCCTTTGGATGTCGCGCGCCGTGACATCATTCAGACAGGCGTAGCCGAGGACATAGGAGAGCGGGTCTTCATCATCGCCGATCCGCCTCGCCCTGCGTCCGATAACGACGGCGAGTTCTCCTTCGTGCTCGACACGCTCGGAAACGTGCGGCAACTCGATAAAGTCTCCGTGGCCGATGATGGCCGAGGGCGATTTGAGGAAGAGGAGCGGCTCCGTCGGCATCGTGTTGCCGAGCTCGGCGGCGTGCTCTCTGTAATTGCGCCCGACGCAGACGATCTTCGAGGGCGAGACGGGGGGCAGCATCCTCAAACCTTCGAGCGCGAGCGGGGAGTCTCGAAAGGCTTCGAGATATTTCTCCGGCGGCGTGTCGAAGGGGAAGGGGCGGACGCTCTCATTTTCCAAAAGGCCGGCGCGCGGGCGGCCCGACGTGGGGTCTTCGAAGCGGCAGATTTTCATTGCATTTAAGGGACTGTGTCTGAAGTGACTTCTGAAGGTGCGCTGACGTTGCCCGCGGCGTCCACGGCGGTCACGTAGTAAAAATATCTGACGCCCCGGCTCACGTCCTCGTCCTGAAAAGTGTTGCGCTCTAAGAGGGCGCGGTTGAGCTTCGTCCAGCGCTCTTTAGGCAGGCCCGCGTCTTCGGAGCGGTAGACGTTGTAGCCCAAGACATCCCTCTCCGGGTTGGCCGCGAAGAAGAGGGAGACGCGCAGGGGGCTCGCGGAGGCCGCCGCCGTGGGCGTGGCCGGGGCGGAAGGGGGGAAGGTGTCTGAGGGCTTGACGACGAGCGCGTTGGAGTTGAGGCTCTCGACGGGCGCGCCGCCCGTTCCGAGCGAGACGGCGCGGACGATGTAGACGTACTCCTCGCCGAAACTGAAGGTCTGGTCGGAGAAACGGTTCGCGCTCGCGCTCAAGGGGGCGGAGTTGAGAGGGGTCTGCGCCGGCTCGTTCTGCGCGCGCGCGGCGCGGTAGACGTTATATCCGAGGAGGTTCGCGGGCGTCGAGCCGTCCACGTTGACCGTGGGGGGCTGCCAGCGGAGGACGACGGCGTTCTGCGTGACTTCGGCCTGTGAGTCGAGCGCGGGGGGCTCGCTGACGCTCGGCGCGGGCTCAATGAGGAGGAAGTTCGAGAAGGAGGCGCGCTGGTTCGAGGCGTTGACGTAGCGGACGGCGTAGCGGAGCCGCACGGGCTCGGAGAGAGAAAGCTCGTCAACGTAGGTGATGGATTCCGTGGAGCGCCTGATGGTCTCGAAGGGGACTGAGCCGATGAGCGTCGAGCGCGAGGAAAACTCCTCCTCGGTGAGCGAGAGCGGGTCGTCAAAGTCTTCGGCGAGGCGGAAGACGTCTATGCGGCGGATGCTCTGCACGCTCTCGTCGGAGGCGTTGCGGCGCGGCGCGGGCCAGACGAGGATGATCTGGTTGCCGCGCTGGACGCCGGAGAGGAGTTCCGTGCGCTGCGGGACGCGCTCGACGGGCGGGAGCGGCGGTCGCCTTTTCCCGCAGGCGCTCGCAAGCGAGGCCGCGAGACACAAGACGAGCAGGAGCGTGAGCTGAAGAGCGCGCGAAGTGTCCGCGCGCGCGCACACTTCGACGCGTTTTATTTCGGACGCCGGCAGACTTCGTTTCATTGGGGCGGGAAGTTTTTGGCGCATGCGCTGCTTTTGTCCGTCGCTTCCGCTCAAGAGGTTTTGCTTTGACCTCAGAGGACGTAACGGCTGAGGTCTTGATCCTTGACGATCTCTTCGAGCGTGCGCGCGACGTAGTCGGCGTCGAGCGTCTGCTGTTTGGGTTCGAGGTCCGGCCCCTCGAAGCTGATGACGTCGAGCACCTTCTCCATGATCGTGTGCAGGCGGCGCGCGCCGATGTTCTCGGTCTGCTCGTTGACGCGGACGGCGTAGCGCGCGACGGCGTCAATGGCGTCGGGCGTGAAATCGAGGGCGATGCCTTCGGTCTCCAGGAGCGCCTTGTACTGCTTGACGAGAGAGTTCTTCGGTTCGGTCAGGATGCGCTTGAAGTCTTCGAGCGTGAGCGCCTCCAGCTCCACGCGGATGGGGAAGCGGCCCTGCAACTCCGGTATCAAGTCCGAAGGCTTGGAGACGTGGAAGGCCCCGGCGGCGATGAAGAGGATGTGGTCGGTGCGGACCATCCCGTAGCGCGTGTTGACGGTCGTGCCTTCGACGATGGGGAGGATGTCCCTCTGGACGCCCTCGCGCGAAACGTCCGGGCCGCCGCCGCCCGACTCGCGGCCCGCGATCTTGTCTATCTCGTCGAGGAAGATGATGCCGGAAGTCTCGACCCTTTCGAGCGCCGAGCGCGAGACGGCGTCCATGTCCACGAGGCGCTCCTCCTCCTCCTGTAGGAGGTACTCCATGGCCTCGTCCACGCGCATCCTCTGGCGCTTGGTGCGCCCCTGGAAGAGGTTGCCGAGCATGTCCTTCATGTTGATGCCCATCTCTTCCACGCCTTGCGGCCCTGCGACCTCGATGGTCGGAAAACTCTTCTCGCGCACCTCCATTTCGACGAGCCGGTTGTCGAGTTTCCCTTCGCGGAGCTGCGCGCGGAGTTTTTCGCGCGTCTTCTGTAACTGGTCGTCGCGTTCGGGCCGTGGGGAGTCGGAAGTCAACGTGGAGTCTTCCGTCTCTTCGGGGTCGAAGCCGTAGAAATTCGAGGACGCGCGGGGCGGCAGGAGGAGGTCGAGGATGCGCTCCTCGGCGTTCAGCTCGGCCTTGTCGGCCACCTCCTCGATCTTTTCGGCGCGCACCATCTCGACGGCAAGCTCCGTGAGGTCGCGGATCATGCTCTCCACGTCGCGACCGACGTAGCCGACCTCTGTGAACTTCGAGGCCTCGACCTTGAGGAAGGGCGAGTTGGACATGCGCGCGAGGCGGCGCGCGATCTCGGTCTTGCCGACGCCGGTCGAGCCGATCATGATGATGTTTTTGGGCATCACGTCGGCGGCCAGCTCCGGCGCGAGCTTCTGTCGGCGGACGCGGTTGCGGAGCGCGATGGCGACGGCGCGCTTGGCCGCGTGCTGCCCGACGACGTGCTTGTCGAGCTGCGCGACGATCTGGCGCGGCGTCATCTCGTCGAGCCGCGCCTCCTCGTCAACTTCGCCTTGTAAGTAGATAACCATTTCTTTTACGGCGTTGATGAAAAAGTCAGTAAGGAGCCTTTCGCTCAGAGCTCTTCGACGATGATGTTCTGGTTCGTGTAGATGCAGATTTCGCCCGCGATGCGGAGTGCGGCCTCGGCGATCTCTCTCGCGCTCAACTCCGTGTTCTCCAGGAGGGCGCGCGCCGCCGCGAGGGCGTAGGCCCCGCCCGAACCGATGGCGAGGACGCCGCCGTCCGGGGCGATGACGTCGCCGTTGCCGGAGAGGAGGAAAGAGGTCTTCGTGTCAGCCACGATGAGGAGCGCTTCGAGGTGCCGGAGAATCTTGTCGGTGCGCCACTCCTTGCTGAGCTCGATGGCGGCGCGCTCTAAGTTCCCGTGGTACTGTTCGAGTTTTCCTTCGAAGCGCGCGAGGAGCGAGAAGGCGTCGGCGCTCGCGCCGGCGAAGCCCGCTAAGATTTTGTCGTTGTAGAGCCGGCGGACTTTGCGCGCCCCGCTCTTCATCACCGTGTCGCCGAGCGTGACCTGACCGTCGCCCGCCAGCGCGACGCCCTCCCCTCGACGCACGAGGATGACCGTCGTGCTGCGAATCTTTGTGCTATTGTTCATCGTAAACAAGGCACTATAAGAAGTGGCGAGAAGGGAAGTCAAGCGGGCCGCACGCGCGGCGAAGGGGCGCGGATGTGGACTCTCCGAAAGGCCGTCTCCGGCCCGTTCGGACGGAAAATTATTTTAGGTTATGATGGGCGAGAGATTGAGACGGGGCGTTTAAATGGACGGCACAAGACCTCTCATCGGGATCACGATGCGGCACGAATTGGAGACGGGGCGCTTCTACCTGCAACGTGAATACAGCGAGGCCGTGGAGGCTTCGGGCGGCGCGCCCGTACATCTGGCGCTCATCCCGAACGCGGACTACATCGAGTCCGTTCTCCAGAACCTCGAAGGCATTCTGCTCCCCGGCAGCGCCTCGGACGTAGACCCCCTGCGCTACGGGCGCGAGCCGCACACGCGTCTGGGCTCAGTCCACCCGCTCCGTGATGAGACCGATGCACTCGTCTTGGAAGTCTCCGAGCGGCGGCGGATGCCACTCCTGGCGATCTGTTACGGGATGCAAGCCTGGAACGTTTTTCGAGGAGGCACGCTCATTCAGGACATCGCTTCTGAGGTTTCCGGGGCGATCAAACACGAGCAGGGTGCGCCGCGTGAGCGGCCCTCGCATCGTGTTAGACTTGAGCGCGAGAGCTTGATAGCGCAGTTGTCCGGGGGCGAAGCCGCGCTCGTGAATAGCCATCACCATCAGGCCTTGGAGACCATCGGGTCGGATTTACGCGCCACGGCCTGGACGGCGGACGGTCTGGCGGAGGCTCTGGAGGAGACGAGGGGCGGGCGCTGGGCCTTGGGCGTGCAGTGGCACCCGGAAGTCGGCTGGGAGAAGGATCGGCTCTCGCGTGCAATCTTTAAAGACTTCGTCGCAGCCGCGCTGCAATTCAAGGAACAGGAGACATCCAGAGACGAGCCACGACCGGCCCGCGTCCGATAACGCCGGTGATTCTCGGCTTAGGCATTAATTGAACTGAAAGATTATGTCGAAGAGAGATTTGGAGCACGGTCTCGATCTGGAGGGAAGGGTAGCGATTGTGACGGGCGCATCGAGGGGGATCGGGCGGGCCGTCGCCGAGAGTCTGGCCCGGAACGGCGCGCACGTCCTGATAAATTACGTGCGGGACGAAGGGGCTGCGGATGAGGTGAAGGCGTCGGTCGAGAGTTTCGGCGCGAAGTCTCTGACGTGCAAGGCGGACGTGGCGCGCACGGACGAGGCCCGGATGCTCGTCGAGAAGGCGAAAGATTATTTCGGGCGGGTTGATTTCCTGATCTGTAATGCGGGCGTCTGGGAAGGTGCTCCCATAGAAGAGTTGGGAGAGTCGCTCTGGGATCGAGTCATCGAAATCAATCTCAAAGGGACCTGGTCAATCTGTCAGGCAACTGTCCCCGAAATGAGGCGCGCGGGCTTCGGTCGGATTGTGATGGTGAGTTCGACCGCAGGGCAGAGAGGCGAAGCCGGCTTCTCAAACTATGCGGCCTCGAAGGGCGGGCAAATATCTCTGATGAAGTCGCTGGCGTCGGAACTCGCCCCCGACCGAATCAACGTGAACGCGGTGGCTCCCGGTTGGGTCGAGACGGAGATGTGTGCGAAAGTCCTCTCGAATCACGAAGAGAGGCGGCAGATAGAAGAGAGCATTCCCCTCGGAAGAGTCGCCACGCCGGAAGAGATCGCGCTCCCAATAGTTTTTCTGTGCAGTAGTTGGGCGAAGCACATTACGGGTGAAGTCTTAAATATCAACGGCGGCTCAGTTCTCTGTGGGTAATCGGCAAAAAGCTTTTAAATGAGAGTTTAGGCGGACTGAGCTGAGACGGTAGTTGAGCCTCGACACGAAGTGCTGGCCTTGAAATCGAGAGAGCTTGCGGGCGCTTGAGGAGAACATTCAAACTTGAGAACGGGAAAAAGGACAATCCTCGGATTGGAGAAATTTTGTGAGACGGGCGGCAGCTCCGTAAAGGGCGCGCGTGTCGGGCTCGTCTGTAACCAGGCGTCCGTGGATCATTCGTACCGGCACGCCGCAGACCTCCTGCGCTCGGCGCAGGGCATTAATTTGACCGCGCTCTTCGGCCCGCAGCACGGGATACGTGGCGACGTTCAGGACAACATGGTCGAGACGCCGCACACGCAGGACTCGGAGACCGGGCTGCCGGTCTATTCTCTCTATAGCGAGACGCGCGAGCCTTCGGAGGAGATGCTTTCGGACGTAGATGTCCTCGTCGTTGATTTACAGGACGTGGGTTGTCGCATCTACACCTTCGTCTATACGCTGGCGAATTGCATGCGGGCGGCGAAAAAGTTCGGCAAGAAGGTGGTCGTCTGTGATCGCCCAAACCCTCTGGGCGGGGTGAAGATTTCGGGGACGATTCTGGACCCGGCGTTCGCTTCCTTCGTCGGACAATTCCCGCTCCCGACGAGGCACGGGATGACCACCGGCGAGCTGGCATTGATGTTTCGGGACTTTTGGGGGATCGAGTGCGACCTCGAAGTCGTCGCTTTGGAAGGCTGGTCGCGCGAACTCTGGTTCGACGAGACGGACGTGCCTTGGGTCTTGCCTTCGCCGAACATGCCGACGCTCGACAGCGCCACGGTCTTTCCGGGCACGGTTCATCTCGAAGGGACGCAGATGTCGGAGGGGAGGGGGACGACGAGACCCTTCGAGCTGGTCGGTGCGCCTTATATAGATGCCGCCGAATACACGCGCACGCTTGAGCGCATCGGCCTTCCGGGCGTGAAATTCCGTGCATCCAACTTCCTGCCGACATTTCAGAAGCATGCCGGCGCGACGTGTGGCGGGGCGCAGATACATGTCGGCGACCGGGAGACCTTCGAGCCCTTCATCACGGGCGTGGCGACAGTGAAGGCTTGTTTCGAGATGTACGGCGAGCACTTTAAATGGAAAAATCCGCCCTACGAATACGTCTTCGATAAAAATCCCTTCGACGTGATTGCGGGGACAGACCGCCTGCGCCAGAGTCTCGAAAGAGGGGATTCTTTGGAGACGATTCAGAGCGAATGGGAAGGCGGGCTTGAAGAATTCAGAGCCGCGCGTGAGAGATTTCTATTGTATTAAAAGGGAAACGGTCTTCACACGGCTTAGCTAAAGCAACCTGCTGCTTAGTTTAAAAGCATTCGTCGGATATTTCGATTGAAATATTGTCGTCGTGCCGACCTTTCAAGAATTGCATTAGCTAACACAAGCAGTCGAATTTGAGTCCGATAACGCATCTGCTGTATTCGATGATACCTTAATTGAGGAGGAAACATTCTTGGGGAATACAAACAACCCTGAAAGCTTAACCCCCTGGCCGTATGCCTTTTTAGCCCTCTTGGTACCGGGCCTTGGGCACGTCATTTCGGGTCGTTATCTGAGGGGCGCTCTAATGGGCGCGACCATCTGGGGGATGTTTCTTCTAGGCATTATTCTCGGCGGACATCTGTACGGGTTGTTCGATGCGGGCGAAGGTCTCCTCTCGAAGGTTTTCGCTCTCTGTAACCTCGGCACGGGGCTCCTCTACGCGGGCTCAAGACTGACCGGGGTGGGCGTGGAAGAGCAGGCCTTTCTCGCCACCTCCGAGTACGGTAACGTCTTCTTGATGGTCGCGGGACTGCTCAATTATCTGCTCGCCCTCGACGTTTTCGACATCCGCTCCGGGAGGAAAAATTGAGCCACTTCCTTTTAATGTTGATCTTCGCCGGACTCGTCGCCGTCGTCTTCGGCTGTATCGGACGTGAGGGTGGCCGTCAGAGACTGCGTTACGGACTTAAAGTATTCCTTGAATTCGTGGTCGTAGGTGTTGTACTGGCTTGGCTTCTCTACTGGCTGCCGTAGAGTCTGAGGCCTTTTGGGGAAAGAGGAGTCCGAGCAATGGGGCTGGTTAAGACCGAGGCCATCATCTTACGCACGCACAAGCTCGCGGAGGCGGATAAGATTGTCGTCTGCCTGACGGAGAAGTCAGGGATGGTGCGTGGCGTGGCGCGCGGCGCGCGACGGCTTCTGAGTAGATTTGGGGCGGCCCTTGAGCCCTACACCCTCGTCAATCTAACCTTCTTTGAGAAGGAGGGGAGAGAACTCGTGACGATCAAGGAGTCGGAGATTTTACGCTCCTACTTTCAGGTCGCGCACGACCCGGAGGCCTTCGAGACGCTCGAATATCTCGCGCAGCTCGTGGAGGAGTTCGCCCCGCCACGCCAGATTGACGAGAGGCTTTTCCGTATGATCCGCGTCTGCGTCGAGGCCGCCGCCGAAAACCCCGGAAGGGTCGAAGCCGTCGCAAGGTACTTCGAGCTTTGGATTCTCAAGCTCTCAGGATTTCTCCCGGACATCCTGAGTTGCGTTGATTGCCGGAAGAGGCTCGGCGGCGGCTCCGCCGACACGTTCCTGAATTTCGAGAGGGGACTGCGCTGCGCGGAGTGTTCCGGCGGAGGGGAGTTAAACATCGCGCCCGGCACGTACAGCCAGTTCACTTCGATGCACACGCACGGCCCCGCGCAGTGGGCGGAGCGCTACCAAACGCTCTCGCGCAAGAGCCAGGAGTTTCTGACCGACGTGACGAAACGCTGGGTGAGGAACGCGCTCGAAAAAGAGCCGAAGCGGGGCCGCCTGACTTTGGGGCAGGCCGCACTCTGAGGCGTCCGGCCCGTTCACAATCCACACTTCGTTCGTGAGCCGTAAAATGCGCCGCAGGTTGATTGAAAGATACGTCTTAGCCGCCCTCTTGCCGTACACGGCGCTCGCCCTCGTCATCCTGACGGCGACTCTCTTAACGCAACAGTCTTCGAGGTTCGCGGAGGTCTTGGGGGCGGCGCGCGCCCCCGCCCAGTTGGCCTTCGAGCTCACCGTCTACCTCCTGCCTAACATTCTGGTGTTCACACTGCCGATGGCCGTCCTCGTCGGGACGGCGACGGGCTTTAGCCGGCTCGGAAGCGACAGCGAGCTGATCGCCATGCGCGCGGCGGGCGTCGGGACGTGGCGCATCATGGCCCCAGTGCTCGCCTGGGGGTTCGCGCTCAGCGTCCTGAATGTCTTAAACGGGTTCCTTCTGGCGCCCTCCTCCGCGCACAGCCTGAGAGACGTGGCCCTCCGCGCCGCGCTGCACAAGTTGGAGTCGCCGGTGGACCCGCGCAGCTTCTACGCGGGGCTGACGGGGAAGGTCGTCTACGTCCGAGGGGGGGACATCGAAAAGGGTGAGTGGGAGAAGGTCTTCATCTACTGGCAGGAGCCCGACAAGCCCGTGCGCCTCGTGACCGCCAAATCGGGGCGGATAGACGTCTCCGGCGCGCAGTCCGAATTGGTTCTGGAGGATGCTTCGATTACGACACTACCTCTGGGGGGCGCGAAAGCCGTCAGCGCAGGCGCGAGCGTCACCACCGAACACTCGGAGAATCTGCGCCTCAGGGACGACCGCCTCAATCAGAGCCGAGCGGACTACATCAAGCGAATCCAAGGGCGCAAACTCGAACTGGACGAGATGAACTGGCAGCAGTTACTTCAGAGGGCGTCGGACGGGGAAGACGAGTTGTCGAGGCGCGAGGCGACGATCGCCTTCAATAAGAGGCTCTCACTGTGTCTCGCCCCATGCATCTTCGCCTTCCTCGGTGCGGGCGTGGGGCAGAGGCTGAGGCGCGGGGGGCGTGCTCTCGGCGTGCTCCTGTCGCTCGGTCTCATGCTGCTCTACTACCTTATCTCCATAGCCGGAGAACAGATGTCTCGCGAGCAAATCCTGCCACCCGCTCTGGGTGCCTGGTTGCCCGTCTGTCTTTCAGCCCTCGCCGGCGTATGGTTCGTCAAAGGCAGGCAGAGAAGGATAGCGTTCCCAAGACGTTTCGTCTGGTCCGGGAAAAAGACTAAGGGTCATTCCGGGCGCCCTTTCGCCGCCGGGAACGCTCTTCCGGGGCAGCGACGCGTAATGCTTCTGGGGCAGTTGGATAAGGGGATTTTAATTTCACTGACAAGATTCTTCCTCCTCTGTTTCCTTCTGCTGGTTTCGATCTTCCTGATTTTTACACTCTTCGAACTCCTGCGCTTCATCGCGCTCAATGATACGCGCGGCATTCTGGTGGCGCGTTATCTAATTTACCTGCTCCCCTTCGTCGCGGTGGCCGTGGCCCCCGTCAGCACGTTGCTGGCCGTCCTTCTGGCATTCGCCGTGATGGCCCGCCGGAGTGAGGTCGTGGCCTGGGGGGCGAGCGGCCAGAGCGTCTTTAGGCTGGTCTTGCCGGGCCTGTTCTTCGCGATCTGCGTCGGGGGGGGGCTCTGGGTCGTGCAGGAGCAACTCATGCCTGCCGCGAACATGAAGCAGAACGTCCTGCGCGCAATGATCAAGAGCGGCGTCGCAAGCTCGGAGACCCAGCAAGGCCGACGTTGGCTGGCGAGCTCCGACATGAATAGGATCTATTCTTACGCGGTGGCGAAGGAGGGGGAAAGCGTCGAATCGCCCTTGATCTTTGAGTTCGATCAGGACGAGACGCATCTGACGCGTCTCGTCCTCGGCGAAACGGGCAAGTGGACGGAGGCGCAGGCTCTGGACATCGAGAACGCCGAAGTGGTGTCATTGCAAAACGACGTCGTCAGTCACAGCGTAATTCCGAGACTTGAGACGCCGTTCGGCGATATGCAGGTGTTTAAGGAGGAGGGGCGAAAGCCGGCAGAACTGAGCAGTTCCAGCTTAAGCGCTTACATAAACTCATTAAGAGGGCGTGGCGAAGACGTCCAGACCCTCTCCGCGTTTTTAGAGCGCAGGCGCGCGGAGCCTTTCGCCCCCTTAGTGATGGCCTTCGTCGCATCACCCCTGGCGCTCGCCTTCGGGAGAAAGAGCGCCGTCTCCGCACTCTGCGTGGCGGTCGCCATCGGCCTGATTTACTGGGGGCTCACCAGCGGCTTCCAGCAATTGGGCGGAAACGGGCTCCTCCCGCCGAAGGTCGCCGCCTGGTCCCCCCCCTTCATTTTCGCTTCCGTAGGGATGTACTTCCTCTCGAAGGTCCGCACTTAAAATTCTTCTCAGAAGGGCGCTTCCGTCTATTTTCCGTCCGGGCGTCTTCTCCCGTACAGATTTAGGTGCCCGTCTCCCAGCTGGAAAGATATTCGACTTGTTCGGGGGTCAGGCTGTCTATGTGGACGCCGAGCGCGCGCAGCTTCAGACTGGCGATCTCCGTGTCCACGGCTTCCGGCAGGAGATGGACGCCGGGTTTCAGTTCGCCCTTGTGCTTGACAAGGTATTCCACTGAAAGCGCCTGATTCGCGAAGCTCATGTCCATGACACTCGCCGGGTGGCCTTCCGCGGCGGCGAGGTTGATGAGACGCCCTTCGCCCAGGACGATAACTCTGTTTCCATTCTCGCGGAGCGCGAATTCTTCGACGAACGGGCGGAGGGTTTCGGACTCCTGGGACATCTCGCGCAGCGCCACGAGATTTAACTCCAGGTCGAAGTGGCCGCTGTTGCAGACGATAGCACCGTCCTTCATCGAGGCGAAATGCTGCGCGTCTATGACGTGCCGGTTACCTGTAACGGTGATGAAGATGTCGCCGACGGACGCCGCCTCCGCAATCGGCATCACACGGAAACCGTCCATCACGGCTTCGATGGCCTTGATCGGGTTAATCTCGGTGACGATGACGTTGGCGCCCATCCCGCGTGCGCGCATCGCCACGCCCTTCCCGCACCAGCCGTAGCCGATGACGACGACCGCGCGCCCGGCAATGAGAATGTTCGTGGCGCGGATAATGCCGTCCAGAGTTGATTGCCCCGTGCCGTAACGGTTGTCAAAGAAGTGCTTCGTCTGGGCGTTATTGACGGCGATTGAAGGGAAGGGGAGGCGTCCGGCCTTCTCCATCGCTTCGAGCCGGACGATCCCCGTCGTGGTCTCTTCGGTCGAGCCGATGATCTCGGATGTTTGCTCGGCCCTCTCTTTGAGGAGGGTCGCGACCACGTCCGAGCCGTCGTCAATGATGATGTGCGGGTGGAAATCGAGTGCGGTTCTGACGTGCCGGTTGTAGGTCTCCGTGGATTCGCCTTTCACGGCGAAGACGGGAACCCCGAAATCGTTGACGAGCGAAGCGGCCACGTCGTCCTGCGTCGAAAGCGGGTTCGAGGCGATGACGAGGGACTCCGCCCCCGCGGCCTGGAGCGTCCGCACGAGGTTCGCGGTCTCGGTCGTGACGTGCGCGCAGGCGATCAGACGGATTCCTTTCAAAGGCTTTTCTTCGGCGAATTTCTCGCGAATCAGGCGCAGGACGGGCATCTCCCGTTCCGCCCAATCAATTCGACGCTTCCCGTCCTGGGCGAGCGCGATGTCCTTGATGTCAAACTCTCCGATGCTTGTCGTGTTCATTTATTGATCCTTCAAACCGTCTCAGATTCTCAAAATATTTATGGACTACACACCCGCGGCGGAGCGGAGCGCTTCAGCCCTGTCGGTCTGTTCCCATGTGAACCCCGCCTCGGCACGCCCGAAGTGCCCGTAAGCGGCAGTGTTTCTATAGATTGGGCGACGCAGGTTGAGAGTTTCGATGATCCCCGCGGGGGTCAGGCTAAAGTGTTCTCTGACCATGGAAGTCAACTGGCTCTCGCTGACACGCCCCGTCCCGTTCGTGTCGATGAGCACAGAAACAGGGTCCGCGACGCCAATCGCGTAGGCGAGCTGGACCAGGCAGCGCTCGGCTAAGCCCGCCGCCACGATGTTTTTAGCGATGTAGCGCGCCACGTAGGCCGCGGAACGGTCAACCTTTGTCGGGTCTTTGCCGGAGAAGGCTCCGCCGCCGTGCGGTGCGTATCCGCCGTAGGTGTCAACGATTATTTTGCGCCCGGTCAGCCCCGCATCGCCCTGCGGGCCGCCCGTGACGAAACGCCCCGTGGGGTTGATGTGGAATTTCGTGTTCTTATCCAACAACTCGGCGGAGACGGTCGGACGGATAACTTCTTTGATAACCTCTTCTTGAAGTTGTTCGTTGGTCACTTCGGGGGCGTGCTGTGTGGAGATCACCACCGCGTCTATTCTGAACGGGCGTCCGTCCTTATACTCGACCGTGACCTGCGATTTACCGTCTGGGCGGAGGTAAGGGAGCGTGCCGGAGCGACGCGTCTCCGCGAGCCGCTTCGAGAGCTGGTGCGCCAGTTGGATCGGCATCGGCATCAGCTCCGGAGTCTCGTTACAGGCGAAGCCGAACATCAGCCCCTGGTCGCCAGCGCCGCCCGTGTCAACGCCTTGCGCGATGTCCGGAGACTGTTTGCCCACCGCATTCAAAACCGCGCAAGTCTCGCTGTCGAAGCCGTATTTCGCCCTCGTGTAACCAATTTCCTTAACAGTTTCACGTGCCACTCGGGAGAAATCAATCACGGCGGAGGTCGTAATCTCGCCGGCGATGACGACCAGTCCGGTAGTCACGAGGGTTTCGCAAGCGACACGTCCGCGCGCATCCTGTTCGAGGACGGCATCCAGAACGGCGTCGGAAATCTGATCGGCAATTTTGTCAGGGTGGCCTTCGGTGACTGATTCGGAGGTGAAGAGGTAACTTCCCAGACTGCTCAAAGTGATTTGACTCCTTATGGTGGCTTACATTTCAGAAAAAGACCGCGTACTGTAACAGTCGTACATGTGTCTGTCAAGAAAGGCTGTTCTGTAACTCAGCCTGAAGAATACATCATCTAATCATCTGAAGCACTACAGAATATATATTATCGGACGCAGTGCGTATTCTCCATAGAGGCCGAAAATGTCCACTACTTGACTACTCCGGTTCCCTTATTTAGAGTTCAACAATATGGCTCTTAAAATCGAGAATAATCTGGAAAACCAAAAACTACCGAAGCGGGCCGAAGAGTCCATCACAAAGGTCTTCTCCCTCGTTCCGCGCGAGCACTTACGCGGACTCGAACGCCTGCGGCTGGTTGACCGGATCAAAGACGCACGCCTGACCGGCGCGCAGACGGCCAAACTACCGGGTCTCTATCATCCGAAACAGGGGCCGCAAGGCGCCTGGATTGAAGTCGCGGTAGACGCCCTCATCCCTTCTTCAAAACCATTCCACAAGAGACTTCTCCCGCGCCTCTATTTTAAAGCCAACCTGGCGGCGGTGATTCTGTCCCTCATCGGCCAGCACTACTATTTGACTCTACGGCACTCTGTGAAGAAAGAAAGGCTGGAACCCTCGGTGAGGGCTTATACGGAGAAGTATCTGAAGAAATGGAGTGAGAGCGAGCATAACCTCCGCACGCGCCTCTTCAAGCCCTTGCAACCGACCTTCGAGCGTTGGGCTCGCTCGCTACAGAAACGCGCCAAAGCAAGCGGCGGAGGGAAATAGTCCGTTGAGGGCCTAAGGCTCGGACACGGAGAGCGATTCAGGCGTCATTCCCTTCACTCTCGAGGCTTTCGATGACGGCCCGCAGAGCCTTTATTAAATCCTTCCGCTCGACTTCGGGCTGTCGAAAACGCATCTCAAGTTTAACCTCACTGCCCGGCGGATTATATCGAAAGATGAAAGGCTGCGGCCCCTTCTTCGGCGGCTCCTCATTATTCTGGCGCGCGCGCCTGGCGGCCCTCGCCTCGTCCCTCGTCAAGCCCCCTTCGGAAACATCCCGGATGAGGGTCTCCATCGAAGGAATATCGGGCTGCCTGACAATCTGGAGTAAAAGTGATTTCACGTTAATGTCGGCCTGCCGACATTGTTCACGTATCTCTTCAGGTAATGTCGCGATGGAGAGGGCCTCCGTCACGGTGCTCCGGCTCTTCCCAACCTTCTTCGCCACATCCTCGTGCGTGTAGCCGAAGCGCGTGCAAAGGGCGGCCAGGCCGTCGGCCTCCTCCCAGGGCGTCAAGTCCTTCCGCTGCATGTTCTCGATGAGCGCGATCTCCGCGACGCCCTGCTCGTCCACATCCATTTCGATGCAAGGGACTTCACGCAGCCCCGCGGCCCTCGCCGCGCGCCAACGACGCTCCCCTGCGATAATCATCCAACGGCCATTGATCCCGGTCGGCTTGACTAGCAAGGGCTCTAAGACGCCCTTATCCTTGATTGACTCGGTCAGCTCCGAGAGGTCGCCGATCTCGACGCGCGGCTGTTCCGGGTTCGGGTCGAGCTGCTCGATGGCGATCAGACGGCCAATCGGCACCGGCCTCTGCCCCGAAAGCTCTTCGACGTAATGTGCGTCGTGACGCATTCGAACTTCAGCAGGGAGTCCTCTTCTAGACACGGCTCAACACCTCTTCGCAAAGTTTCGCGTATTCGTGCGCCCCGGACGACTGCGGCGCAAAGGAAAAGATAGACTCTTTGTAGGCGGGCGATTCTTCGAGCCGGACGCTCTTCGTAATCACAGTCTCGAACATCTGTGACCCGAAAACATTCCTGATGCGCTCGAAGACCTCACGCGCCAGCGTCGTCCGCTTATCGTGTAAAGTCACCACCACCCCCAGGACACGCAAATTCGGGTTCGGGCGCGCCTTCACCTTCTCAATCGTCTCCAGTAAATCATCAGTTCCCTCCAGGGCATAATAGGAGGATTGAATCGGGATCAAAACGTGTGTCGCCGCCACCAAAGCATTCACCGTTATCAGACCCAAGGTGGGCGGCGTGTCTATAAAAATGGTGTCGTACTGGCCGCGCAGAATTTCGAGACGGTCTTTGAGGCGGAAAGGGGCGTCGAAGTCGCCGACCAGTTTCGCTTCGAGCTTCGCGAGGTTGATTCTCGAAGGGATCATCGCCAGGCCTTGGACGTGCGTCGGGTAGATGTAGTTCGAGAGCTCGCTACTCCCGTCCACCATCATGTCGTATGCGGAGAGGTCTACGGCCTGCGGGTCGAGGAAGGAGATCGAGCTGTTGCCTTGCGGGTCGAGGTCGAGCAGGAGGACTCTTCGGCCCTTCTGCGCGAACGCCGCCGCGAGGTTGATCGCGGTGGTCGTCTTCCCCACCCCGCCTTTCTGATTCGCAATGGCGATGACAGTAGTCAAGTGCGGATTTTTCCCAAATCTTGGGGATGAGAAAACATTCCCCCCGGAAAGACTACATCGGCAGGTCGCCGGCCTCGCCGATGACGTCGGGCCACTCTTCATCGGCGCTCTCGGACGCCTCTTCGCTCGCCCCACCCACCGTGTTGCGAGACGCCTTGATCACTTCCTCGTTCACGTAGATCGGGCAGTCCGCGCGGAGCGCGAGCGCAATCGCGTCCGAGGGTCTGGAATCCAACATTAAAGCGGCCCCGGCTTGACTGCGCATCTCGATGACCGCGAAAAAGGTGTTGTCCCTCAGCTCCGTGACCACCACGCGTTCGACGCTGGCCCCCATCTCGACGATCAGGTTCCGCAGAAGGTCATGCGTCATCGGGCGCTGCGGGGCGATTTTTTCGATTTCGAGGGCGATGGCGTTGGCCTCGTAGGCGCCGACCCAGATGGGGAGCATCGTCTCGCTGTTGACATCTTTGAGGATGATGATCGGCGTCCCGCTGCTGGGGTCCATCATCAAACCGCGAATCTTCACCTCGATCTCCATAAACCCACCTCAACCCTTCAGACTCCGCCCGGACGCGCGCACGAAAGCTGACCGTAGAGGCTGTTGGCTTTCGCCTCGTTCACGCGGACGCTGACGACCTCGCCCACAAGCTCCGAGCCCCCTCGGAAGTTGACGACCTTGTTGCAGGTCGTGTGTCCGGTCAAATCCGCCTCCGAACGCGCGCTCTCCCCCTCGACCAGCACGCTCACCTCGCGCCCGACGTAAGACTCGAAGATTTCCTTCTGGATGCCCTTCTGCAGCTTCTCCAAGGAGAGGAACCGGCGCGTCTTCTCGGCCTCCGTGACCGTCTCTTCCAGGCGCGCCGCCGGAGTCCCGCGCCGCTCCGAATACTTGAAGATGTAGAGGCTGTCGAAGCGGCAACGCTCCGTCAGGCGGAGCGTCTCTTCGAACTCGCCCTCGCTCTCGCCCGGAAACCCCACGATGATGTCGCTCGTGAGCGCGAGCCTTCGACGCGCGCCCTTGATCGAATCCACGCGCGCCAGGTAGTCGGACACTGTGTAGCCCCTCCGCATCGCACGCAGCACGCGGTCGTTGCCCGACTGCACGGGCAGGTGCACCCAGTCGCAGAGGTTCTCGTGCTCATCTATGGCCTCGACGATGTCCGCGTGAAAATCCCTCGGGAAGGAGGTCGTGAACTTGATGCGAGGGACGCCGGTCGCCGCGACCGCGCGGAGGAGCTTGGAGAAAGGCGTCGCGCCCTTGAAATGTTCGAGCCCGCTCTCGGTCTTCGGGCGATAACTGTTGACGTTCTGGCCGACGAGATGAATCTCCTTGAACCCTTGCGCCTTGAGCCTTGAGACCTCTCCGACGATCTCAAGCGCCGGGCGGCTCCGCTCGCGCCCCCTCGAATAAGGGACGATGCAGTAGGTGCAGAACTTATTACAGCCCTCGATGATCGGGACGAAGGCGACGTGCTTTGAGTGCCGCTCGACCGCCGAGACGTTCCACTCTTCGCCCTCCACGCGCTCGCCGAGGTCAATCGCGCGCTCTCCCATCCGTGCCCGCTCGATAATCGAAGGCAGGCGGTCCGTGGCGCGCGTGCCGATGATCGCACGCACCGTCGGCGACTGGTCGAAGATGGCCTCGCCTTCGAGCTGCGCGACGCAGCCCATGACGCCGATCAGAGGCTCTTCCCTCTGCGCGCGCCGGTGACGGATTTCGCCGATGCGTTGGAAGACCTTCTGTTCGGCGCGCGAACGAACCGAACAGGTGTTCAGGAGGACGACATCGGCGACATCCAAGGAGTCCGTCAGCTCGTACCCGGCGGAGCGCAGCACCGTCGCCGCGCGCTCCGAGTCGGCGACGTTCATCTGGCATCCGAAAGTTTCTATGAAAACCCTCTCCATCACGCTCGCTTCAGAAGCCCTTTCGTGCCAGTGTAGCAGAATTGAGGAAGGCGCGGCGAGGCACTTATCCAAAGGAGCCTGCGCGCGTCGAAAACCGCCCCCGGACGGAAGACTCAGACTGCCCTTCTCCCTCTCGACCTCGGAGCCGAAGGGTTATTCTCCAGCATCCACTTGGCGGTCGCCCGCGCCTCCTCGATGTCTTCGGCGCCGCCGATCATCCGCGCCAGCTCGCCGACCCTCTCCAACTCTCCCAACTCCCTGACCCTCGTCAGAGTGCGCCCGTGCTCGACCTCTTTCGTGACGACGAAATGATGCTCGGCGAACCTCGCGATCTGCGGCTGATGCGTGACGCAGAGGACTTGCTGTCTCTCCGCGAGCTGCCTGAGCCGCAATCCTACAGCCTCCGCGGTCTTGCCGCCAATCCCCGCGTCAACCTCGTCGAAGATTAAGGTGACCCCCGCGCTACTCTGCCCCGTGCCGTTCTTCCTGTCCAGACAGACCGTCCGGAGGGCTAACATCAGACGCGACAACTCGCCGCCCGAAGCAACCCTGTCCAAGGGGCGCGCGTCCTCCCCTCTGTTTGCGGTAAACAGAAACACCGCACGGTCGCCGCCCGTCTGCGAAAGCAGCTCGTCCGAGGCTTCCGAGCCCTTCAGCTCTCCGGCCTCAACTCTTGTCCGCGTCTGTGCGCCGGACTTTTCCGAAGCAAAGAAAGTCTCAAACTCGACCTCGAATCTCGCGCTCTCCAGAGCGAGGTGTCTGAGCTGCTCCGTCACGCGTTTTTCTAAAAGAGGAATCGCTTCAAGCCTTTTTTTCGAGAGCCGCCGCGCCGCGCCCAGGTATTCCGCCCGGCTGCTCGAAACCTCCCGACCGAGCGCCTCTTCATCTTTCTCCTGCGACGTGAGCCTTTCGAGCTGTTCGCCCAACTCTTCCTTTAACCCCAACAACTCTTCGAACTCTTTCCCGAATTTACGCTTGCACCTCTGAATCTCGTCCAGACGATTTTCGATCTCCTCCAGACGACCTTCCGTGTAATTAATCCCCTCGCCCAAGCCCCTCAACCCGTCGGCGACTTCCGACAAAAGCGCCGACGCGCTCTCTAACATCCCCTGCAAAGCTTCCACGCGCCGGTCTATGACGGCGAGATCCTGCAACTGCTTCCGCACCGCGCCGAGCTTCGAAGAAATGCTGTCGTCGTTCTCATATAATTCCGCAAACCCCGCGGAGCACAGCTCAAAGACCCTCTCGACGTTGACGAGGAGGGATTTTTCGGCCAGTAAATGTGCTTCCTCGCCGGGCTTCGGGTTGACCTTCTCGATCTCCGCGAGCTGAAATCGAAGATAGTCCGCGAGCCGCTCTCTTTCGGCTCCGACCCTCCTCAATTCGTTGAGCGATTCGACCGCCCGCCTCCATTTTTTAAAAGCTTCAGAGGTTTTTGCAAGCAGTTCGCGGCTCCCCGCAAAATTATCCAGCATGTCTAAATGGCTCTGTCGAGAGGTGAGGACGAAATGCTCGCCCTGACCTAAAATCTCAACCAGAAAGGGCTGGAGCTGTCTGAGCGTCGCATTTGTCACCCGCCGGTCGTTGATGAAAATACGGCTTTGGCCCGAAACGTTAATCTCTCGCCTGATCAGGATTTCGTCCTCCGAGATTTGTGCGAGCCCCGTGCCTTGCAGTAAGTCTTCGACCGCCTTTTTCGTCTCCCCGGCCAACTCGAACCCGCCTTCGATGACGGCCAGACGCTCGCCCGTCCGCACAAGCTCCGCGCCCCCGCGCCGCCCCAGCAAAAATCCGAGCGCGTCAACGATGATGGATTTCCCGGCCCCCGTCTCCCCCGTCATCAGGCAGAGACCTTCGCCAAGCTCAAACGTCAGACGGTGGATGACTGCTAAATTGATTATGTTAATGAACTTCAACATAAAGGGACTTCTCATCGAAGAAATTACTTTTAATATTTAACCTTAAGATAAATCAGATGCTCGACTAAACGTCGAAGGCCTGACGTCTTGACCTTATGAATTCCGAAAGGTATATTGCGCCTTGCTCTGGTCATCCCACCTCGGAGAGGTTGCAAGCTCATGTCATTCAATAAAATCATCCTCGTCGGAAATCTGGGTCGCGACCCCGAACTCCGCTATACGCCGCAGGGCACCCCCGTCTGCAGCTTCACGATGGCCACCAACGAGCGCCGGAAAGATAAGACCGGGGAATCGCAGGATCAAACCACCTGGTTCCGAGTGACACTCTGGGGTCGGCAGGCCGAAACGGCCTCGCAATACTTAACTAAGGGAAGACCTGTTTATATAGAAGGGCGTCTGCGCGTCGAAGATTGGACGGATCGCGACGGGCGCTCGCGTTACACGCTCGAAGTCCACGCCACAGACATGCAGTTCATCGGCGGCAAGGGTGACGACGCGCCCGCGCCTTCAAGACCGGATGAGCAGCCCCGGCCTTCGTCTTCAAACGCTTCCGAAATAGAAGATGACGACATCCCTTTTTAAGTCAGAAGGGTTCGTCGGCACGCCGACATTTAATGAGATTCCTTAGCTTCTCCGCAACAATTCTGTTTAGCGTCTGCCCAATTCTCAACTTTAGAGTTGGCGTTACTGACGACGTTCAAGACGCCGCAGACAATCCCCGTCCCGTCTAAAATCCTAGAGACCTGATCCTCCGGTAACGCCTCGCGAGTCGCTCATTCGCGTTGAGAGAGAGGGAGGATTGTAATTGTTGCGCCAGGGATTTCTCTAATAGACGCGCGGCCTCGTCGAATGACGCGTGAGCCCCGCCATCAGGCTCTTCCACCACCTCGTCAATAATCTTTAATTCAAATAGGTCTCTCGCCGTCAGGCGAAGTGCATCAGCCGCGAGCATGGACTTTGTAGAATCCTTCCATAAAATCGCCGCGCACCCTTCGGGAGAGATGACGGAATAGATTGCATTCTCAAGCATCAACACGGAGTCTCCGACCCCTATGGCGAGCGCGCCCCCCGACCCTCCTTCCCCAATAATCGTGATGATGATGGGGACAGATATCCTCGCCATCTGAATCAAGTTATTTGCAATGGCCTCTGCCTGCCCCCTCTCTTCCGCATCAATCCCAGGGTATGCCCCCGGAGTGTCTATGAAGGAGATGATCGGGTGGCCGAATTTTTCCGCTAGACGCATCAGGCGAATCGCCTTTCGATACCCCTCCGGTTTCGGCATCCCAAAATTCCTAAATCTTCTTTGCTTGGTATCACGCCCCTTCTGTTGACCGATGACAACCACCGGGAGGTCTCGAAAAGTCGCCACCCCGCAAATCATTGCAGGGTCATCGGCGTACCGGCGATCCCCGCGCAACTCCAAGAAATCCGGGAATAGCCTCTCGATGAAATCCGAGGTATACGGACGGTCGGGATGTCTCGCGAGTTTTACCTTTTCGTAAGCGTCGCTGGTTCCCTGTACTCCTAATCCTTCGGTCGTCTCGCTCACCTCTGTTATCCCTTTCGTAAAAAGGTTTGCGGTTTTTAAGCAAAGGCTTAATTTTAAGCTTTTGCTTATTTACGCTCAATTTAACTGCATGCCGGGGTCACTCCCCAACGAATGTTTCATTCCCACTCGATTGTGCTGGGAGGTTTCGAGCTGATGTCATAGACGACACGATTGATGCCCCTCACTTCGGAAACCAACCTTGCCGATATTCGTCCCAGGACTTCATGCGGCAGACGTGCCCAATCGGCGGTCATTCCGTCAACACTGGTGACTGCCCTGACGGCTATCACGCGCTCATAAGTCCTGAAATCGCCCATCACTCCGACGCTTGAGATGGGGAGCAACACTGGAAACGCCTGCCAGACATTATCGTATTGATTGGAGAGTTTTAACTCCTCCTCGACTATTCGATCCGCCGCCCTTAAAATTGCCAGGTCCTCAGATTTAATCTCGCCTAGAATACGCACCCCAAGACCGGGACCCGGAAAAGGATGGCGATTTAAAATCTCGAACGGCACGCCTAGTTCCCGACCGATAATCCTCACCTCATCTTTGAACAGTTCACGCAACGGCTCTACCAACGTTAATTCCATCCGTTCGGGTAAACCGCCGACATTGTGGTGACTTTTGATGATGGATGAAGGCCCGTGCACCGCGACTGACTCGATGACGTCCGGGTAGAGGGTCCCTTGGACGAGGTATTTAACATTCCCCAGTTTTCTCGCTTCCCTTTCGAAAACATCAATAAACTGATGGCCGATAATGTGCCTCTTCTTCTCAGGGTCAATGACCCCCTTGAGCGCATTTAAAAACTGAGTCTCGGCGCGAACCCCCAAGACGTTCAAGCTCATATTATTTTTGAATAAAGCGCAGGTCGCCTCAAACTCCCCCTCGCGCAAAAGCCCTGTGTCCACAAAAATACAGGTCTGCCGCTCCCCGATGGCTTCATGCACCAGGGCCGCGGCGACGGTCGAATCCACCCCGCCCGACAGGCCACAAATAGCGGAGCCGTCCCCGACGGCATTTCGAATTTTCTCCACCTGTTCGCCGACAATCGCATTCGTAGACCAATCGGGCCTCACCTGACAAACGTGGAAGAGGAAATTTTGGAGGATCTGTGTGCCGAAAGGCGTATGTGCGACTTCCGGGTGAAACTGTATCCCGAATAAACGCTTGCTTAAGTTCTCGAATGCATTAAGCATTCCGTTTGTCTGGGCCGTGAGGCGGAAGCCCGGCGGAGTCTGTACCACGTGGTCGCCGTGACTTAACCAGACGTCCATCTCGACGGGGAGGTCTCTGAAGAGGGGGCTGACGGGCTCCGCGACAGTTAGACGGGCGTAACCGTAGCCCCTGTTGGCGGAAGGCCGAACCTCACCGCCGAGTTCGAAGGCCAGGAGCTGGAGCCCATAACAAATTCCTAAAACCGGACAATCTACCCTTTCTAAAAAATCGTTCGGCAATTTCGGCGCATGCGCGTCGTAAACGGACGAAGGCCCCCCCGATAAAATAATTCCCTTCGGCTCCCTCGAAACGATCTCACTGACCGGCGTCTTGAAGGGCAAAAGCTCGCAAAAGACATTCGATTCTCGAATCCGCCTGGCAATCAATTGGGTGTATTGCGAACCGAAATCCAGAATGATAATCGTATCGTGTCTCTTCTTTTCTGCTTCCAAGGCACTCACCCCATCGAGGAACTATGAGAACGTTTTTTATGACAGACGGTACGGACAGTTTGGCAACCGATTATAACTTCTCGTATCTTATCAATCAAAATCATTTCCGTTCAGCCGTGGGTCTATGCCTGGGGGATTGATGTTAATGCGCCGACATCCGTTGAATTTCTTTTTTTCGCTTCGTAAAGCCGGCGAAGGTCGGACGCTTCTGTGCGTTTTCTTCCTCTTTACGTGCGTTTACCTCCTCAACGCCCGCCCGTCCTCCGCACAGGAGCAGGTCTCCCTCGTCAGACCTTTCCAGGCGATCTGGCGTTTTGAATCGGAGAACACGATTAATCTGACGCCGGCGAGCCATAAGGATGTTATTTACCTTCCCCTGGGGGGCGGGGTCGTTGTGTCCCTGACGCTCGGCGACGGGGGTTTGAATTGGAAGGCCGAAATCGGCGGCAACCTTTCGAGCCCGCCTCATGCCAACGAGACCGGCGTTTTCGTCGCGACGGAAAATATTGTGCCCACGAATAGCCCGTCCAAAGCGGGCGGCTCCCTCAGCGCTTTGAGTCGGAGAAGCGGCGTGACCCTCTGGGCGCGGGCACTTCCCGCCCCCATCCAGGGCGGCTTGATTTCAAATGAGACAGTCATCTTCGGCGGGGCGGCGGACGGGCGTGTCTACGCCTTTAAGAGCCTCTCCGGCGAAGTGCTTTGGGCCAGACAGAATCGAGGGCCTTTCGCATCTCAGCCGGTGCTTTCGAAGGATATGCTGCTTCTAGGAGATGAAGAAGGAAGCCTTTGGGCCATTAATATTGATTCGGGCAAGACCCTCTGGCGTTATCGGACGCGGCAGGCCGTGCGCGCACCGGTGGCAGTCGTCGGCGAGACGGTCTACGCCGGCTCGAATGACGGGTTCGTCTATGCCTTGAATAGAGCGGACGGGCGTTTACGCTGGCGCGCACGGACGGGGGCCGGGGTTCAGTCGGTCACTCCGACGAAGAGGTGTCTGGTCGCGGCCTCTCTGGATAATTTCGTCTACTGTTTATCTTTACGGAGCGGGCGCAAGATTTGGAAGCGTCAGCTCGCCGGGAGAATCGCGGCCAGACCGGTCGCCACGGACGAGGGCGTGCTCTTCGCCCCCCTCGCAGGAGAAGAGTGTGTGGTTCTAGACCAGAAAGACGGGCGGAAAGTTAACGGTATTTTTGTCGGCGAGGATAACAACATGGCCGCGTCCCCTCTTCTGGTTGACAATCTCTTACTGCTGACGACTCGGAAGGGTCTCATCGCCTACTCCAACGCCGCGCCCGCCGTCGGCCCGCAGAAGTGAAAGAAGTTAAAAGGGCGTCAGGGTTTTCAGCCCACGCCCTTCTCTCTTCCGCACGCGCCAACGAGTGGGTTTGCAGGTTTACGTCTTGACGGATTGGAAACGCGTGCGGAAGAAGGAGACCACGCGGAAGATTATCCCGTGGAGGACGTATGAGCCGACGATGATGAGGAGGAAGTAGCGCGAGTAGAGCCAGATGAGCATCCCCGCGGCGGCGATCATGAGCATCATCTTGGTCGTGCTCCTCCGCCCCGCGCCCACCGTCTTGAAGCTCGAATAACGGATGGTGCTCACCATCAAGGCCGAGAGGACGGCGATGAGGGCCATGAGGAGTCCGCTGTAGAACGCGGAGGTTCTCGGTTCGTAAGAGGCTAAGGGCTGCGGCGCGAAATGGACGAGGGCGGCGATGAGGCCGGCGGCGGCGGGGATCGGGAGCCCGACGAAATTCTTTTTGTCCACCTTCGCCGTGCCTTCGGCGAGCGTGCGCGGCCTCGTCGCCTGCACGTTGAAGCGGGCCAGGCGGAACGCGCCGCAGATCAGGAACATGAAGGAGAGGAACCAGCCGAGCTGGTGCGCGGGGCTGCCGTCGTTGAAGGCCGCGCCGTAACCCCACGCGTAGACCAGAACGGCGGGCGCGATGCCGAAGGTCAAAACGTCGGCGATGGAGTCGAACTGAATCCCGATCTCGGTCGTCGTCTTCGTGAGGCGCGCGATCCTCCCGTCGAGCGTGTCGAAGAGGATGGCCCAGCCGATGGCGCGGCCCGCGTTGTCGAAGTGGGCCACCGCCTGCGCCATCCCGGCCTCCCCGCCGTCGAGCAGCTGGAACCCACGGAGCGAAGCCATCACCGCGTAATAGCCCATCCCGACGTTGGCCGCCGTGAAGGCGGACGGGAGCAGGTAGAGCCCTTTGCGCAGGCGCTGGCGGCGGTCATGCCCAACGGTCTGTGTCGGCTCTTCGAGCGCGGCCTCAACTTTCATCTTTGATCCTCCCGATGACGCTCAAGCCCCCGCGCACCCTGTCCCCCACAGCCACGCTGACTTCGACCTGCGGGGGCAAAACGAGGTCAGTCCGCGAGCTGAATTTGATGAGGCCGAAGCGCTCGCCCCTCTGGAGCATGTCGCCGGGCTTCTTCCAACACACTATCCGGCGCGCGAGCACGCCCGCGATCTGCTTGCAGACGACCGTAATCTTTTCGCCCTCAATCGTCAAAGCGTTCTGCTCGTTGACGAGGCTCGCCTCGTCCTTCGTGGCGATCATGAAACGGCCCTTCGTGTAGGCGCTGTCTATGACCCGGCCCGCGATGGGCGAGCGGTTGACGTGCACGTCGAAGGGGGAGAGAAAGATGCTGACGACCGTCGGCGCGCCCGCCTCTGTGGGCGAGAGCTTCTCGATGCGCGTGACGCGCCCGTCGGCGGGCGAGACGACGAGCGTCTCGTCCGTGGGGACGGTGCGGTTCGGGTCGCGGAAGAAGTAGGCCATGAAGGCCGCGAGGAGGAAAAGGGGACGGCGACCCACCACAGCCCGAAGAGCGCAGCCGCGAGCGCGGCGAGCGCCGGGATTAAAATCCAGAGGATTCCGTCTTTGACCATGTGTTACGAACCGCCTTCGCTCTCCGGCGCCGCCGTCTGGGCACGCGCCGCCCCTCTTTAACACGAACGGGGGCGCGCAAAATCCTTTGACGCGTCCCCGTCTAAAAATCCGCCAGAGAATCTTTACCGCCGCTCGGAGAGGGCGTCAGTGTGTCACGCTCCCGGCCTTCTGGTGTCGAGACATGATGGCGTGCATCTGATCTTTCACGGCCAGCTTCTTCTTCTTGAGCGTAATCTCTTCGAGCTGCTCCTCGTCGCTCGGATACGTGAGCGAAGAGAGCTCGCTCAGACGCTCCTCGTAGCGCCCGTGCTCGCGCGCCAGTTCGCGAAACTCCGGGTCGCTCGCAATCAGTTCGTCCTTGATGCTGTCCGCGTTGGTCATGTCCATGCCGGATAATCTCCTTTCGGATGCGCTCGTCGGATGGTGTATTGGAACCTGCGCGCTCGTCCGTCGCGACCGCGCGTTCGAAATGTGTGTGCGGGAAAAATGTTAGCCCAAGTGCGAGGGGTGAATCAAGCCCCAACGCCGAGCCGCCTCTTCATGACCAGCGCGTCCTCGGCGGGCTGGCGGTAATAATTCGGCCTCCGGCCCGCGAGCGCGAAGCCCAGACCGGCGTAGAGGTACTGCGCCGCGCGGTTGCCCGCGCGCACTTCGAGGATGGCCGCCTCGGCCCCAGACTTCTCGCCGAAGTCGAGCGCGAGGCCGAGCAGGACTTTGCCGAGCCCGCGCCGCCGCGACTCCTCCCGGACGCCGATGTTGTTGATGTGGAGTTCCGAGGCGTTGACGCGCGCGGCGACGAAGCCGCTCACGCGCTTCGCTTCCGTGAAGCCCTGCGCTGAGGGGCGCGCGACGAGCATGACGGATTCGGGCCTCTCCAACTCGGTGCGGTATGCGTCCCAGCCCCAGAGGCTGAGGCCGCACGTCTCCTCTATCTCCACGACCTCCAAAAGGTCGTGTTCCGTCATCGGCGAGATGACGAAGCCCTCGCCTTCGCCCGTGTAGACTACCCCTGCTCGTGACATCGCTCGTTCAGCTCCGCGTCGGAAGGGCGGACGTAGATCGCCCGCAGATGTTCGGCGCTCGCGGCCCGTCCTTCAAGGAAGTGGGAGAGGGCCAGCGCGGCGACGGACGGCGCGAGGACTTCGTGCGTCTGCGTGAAGACCCACTCGTCTGCTTGCGCCGGTGCGCGCCCGCCGTCGTCCCGCACGTCGTCTTGCACGAAGGAGAGCCCGGCTTCCCTCGCCGCCTCCTCAATCTGTCCGAGGTATTTGAAAGCGCCGCTCCCTGCCCATTTCAGGCCGCCGCCCAAAGCTCTCGCCCTCTCCAGAAGTCTGGAAGGCGGAACGTGGAGCGGCTCTTCAAGCTCACTGACGCGCCCGTCTTCACCGACACTTAATAGTTGCGCGAAGACCTCGCCGCGCCCCGCCGGGAGCAGGGCGTAGAGGCGAGCTGACGTGCCCGCTTGGAGCGCGACCGCGTGGAGCGTGGGCACGCCGACGACTGGACGGCGCGGCGTCTGCGAGAGGGCCTTGACGGTCGCAAGGCCCGAACGCAAGCCCGTAAAACTCCCCGGCCCCGTGCAGGCCGCGAAAAGCTCTATCTCGCGCAAGGGGACTCCGGCGGCGCGCAGCGCTTCGTCCACGTCGCGCAGCACGCTCGAAGCCCCCCCGGCGCGCAAATCATTCGAGACGAGGGCGAGCTGCGTCCGGCCACGGAAGACGGCGGCGCTCCGCTTCTCCGTGGCCGTGTCCAGGCACAGAAGGAGCGGCCCCGCCCCGGCGCGCCTCTCCGTCGAGTCGCCCGCCGCCTCCCGCTGCTGCTCCGTTGTTTGAAAATCTGCACTGTTTGACATGCCGCGTTTTGTCGCTGATTATAGGTTCTGAATTTCCCGCAAATCAAATCAGCGACCTCGGGTTAGGTGTTTTTCATTCATGCCGGAAGAGTCTTTGCGTTTAGGAATTATGACCGGCGGGGGCGATTGCCCCGGCCTCAACGCAGTCATCCGCGCCGTCGTCAGGCGCGCTCTGCTGGAGAGCGGGAGCACCGTCCTAGGCATCAAGAACGGCTGGCGCGGACTGCTCGAAGACGACATCACGGAGCTGACGCGCCTCTCCGTCACCGGCATCCTCCCGCGCGGCGGGACGATCCTCGGCACTTCGCGCGTCAACCCGAAGAAGGGCTTGGGCGACGTGGAGCGCATCCGCGCGACGTGGGAAGCGCACCGCCTCGATGCCGTCGTGGTGGTCGGCGGCGAAGGGACTCTGCGCGCCGCGCGCGACATGTGGCGCGAGCACGGCTTCAATCTCGTCGGCGTGCCCAAGACGATTGACAACGACCTCGACGGCACGGACTTCCCTTTCGGCTTCGACACCGCCGTCAACACCGTGATGGACGCCGTTGACCGTCTCCACTCGACCGCCGAGTCGCACCACCGCGTGATGGTCATCGAGGTCATGGGCCGCCACGCCGGTTGGATCGCGGCCTACGGCGGCATCGCGGGCGGGGCCGACGTCATCATCGTCCCCGAACACCCCTTCAAGCTCTCGCGCGTCTGCGAACTCCTCCGCCACAGGGAGAGTCAGGGGAGCGCCTTCTCCATCATCGTCGTCGCCGAGGACGCGCGCCCCGACCCCGCAGAAGATTTTCTCGACGAAGACATCCGCACGCAGATTTACCAGCACGGGCGGCTCGGCGGCATCGGCTTCCACCTCGCGCGCGAGATAGAAAAGACCACCGGCATCGAGACGCGCCACGCCAACCTCGGCTACGTCCAACGCGGCGGCTCGCCCACGGCCTTCGACCGCGTGCTGGCGACGCGCTTCGGCGTCAAAGCCTTCGAGCTCGTGCTCGCGCGCGCGTGGGGCCAGATGGTCGCGCTGCGCGGCAACAAGGTCGTGGACATCCCGCTCGACGAAGCCGTCCAGAAGATCAAGTATCTCGACGAAGAGATTTACCGCGTCGCCGAAGTCTTCTTCGGCTGAAAAGGCATCTCAGAACCGGGAGCGGTAGCGACCGGGTGCGGCTCTCGTCAACGCTCAAGTCGGATGACGACTGAACAACACCCGGTCGCTACCGCTCCCGGTTCCGACAACAGAATACCCGGTCGCTACCGCTCCCGGTTCTGACAAAAAAATCCCGCCTACCCTTCGCCTCGACGAATAATCCGCGCATCAGAGTGCTGTCAACAGCTTCGGCGAACGTCTCCCCGCCAACAAAATCCACAACTCGGTGTCTATGTGTTCCGGGGCGTGCCGGCGTTTATCGTCTGTAAGCGTGCCCACGACACCCATTTCAGGAGGCCCATAGATGAAGCTCACCGCCGTCGCCTTGACGCTCCTCTTTTTATACACGCCCGCCCTCTCGCAGACGCGCCGCGCACCCGCGCGCCAAGTCTCGCGCGCCGCCGCCGTCGAAGGCGCGAGCACAGACCCGCCCGGACAGACTCTGCCCATCAGGCGCGTCATTCTCTACAGCAACGGCGTGGCGTATTTCGAGCGGCGCGGGCGCGTCGAGGGTCACGCCGAGATCAGCCTCGCCTTCAAGCAGTCGCAGGTGGACGACGTTCTGAAGTCAATGGTCGTGCTCGACCTCGGTCGCGGGCGCATCGGCGCGGTGAGCTACAACTCTTCGGCCCCGCCTTCGGCTCGCCTCGCCGAGATTCCCTTCTCCATCGAGGCCGGGACGAAGTCGGGCGAGGAGGCGGAAGGTGGACTGGCCGGAGTCTTGAAGCAGTTGCAGGGCGCGCGCGTCTTCGTCAGCACCGCGAAGGGCACGGCCACGGGCTCGATCCTCACCGTCGAGGAGCGCCGCGCGCAGCTCGACGCCAACAAGCCGCCCCACGTCTCGCACCAGCTCGTCATCACGAGCGAGGCGGGCGAGATCAGCGCCTTCGACCTCTCAGACGTGCGCTCCGTCCGCGTCCTCGACGAAGGCGCGCGCCGAGACCTCCGGCAGTTCGCCGACGCGACCGCCTCCGCACGCCGCCGCGACGCCAAGACCATCGTCGTCACCTCCGACGGCGAGGGCGCGCGCGAGATGGTCGTCAGCTACACCGTCGCCGCGCCCATCTGGAAGACGACCTACCGCGTCGTCCTCGACTCGACGGGCAAGCCCTTCTTTCAAGGGTGGGCCATCGTGGATAACGTCGGCGAGGAGGACTGGACGCAAGTCAAACTCTCGATGGTTTCGGGCACGCCCGTCTCCTTCATCCAGCCCATCCAGCAGCCGCTCTACCGCTACCGCCCCGTCATCCCCATCCCCGAAGACCTGAACCTCGACCCGCAGGTCTACGAGCCCGCAAGCGGGATGGGCATCGGGATTGGCAGAGGCGGGAACACGGGCGGGGGCGACAGGAATGATGGAGGGGGCGGGCCGGGCGGAGGCGGCGGGGCCAGCGAGATCGTCAACGCCTCGGCTAACTACTCTTCGGTCGAAGGGGCCGTCACGACTCTGAGTGACGCCATAACGGGCGGCGACTCCGGCGTCGAGGCCGCCGCCAAGGGGAACGAGTTGGGCGACCTCTTCGAGTACAGCGTCGAGCAGCCCGTGACGGTCAACCGCAACCGCTCGGCGCTCATCCCGATTTTGCAGACGCGCATGGAGGGCGAGCGCGTCTCCATCTACAACGAGGCGGCGCGCAAAGACCGCCCGATGAGCGGGCTCCTGCTGAAGAACACTTCGGCGCTCACGCTTGAGGACGGGAGCCTGACCGTCATCGAGGGCGACGCCTACGCGGGCGAGGCTCTGCTCGAACGTCTCAAGCCCGGCGAAGACCGCTTCATCTCCTTCGCCCTCGACCTCGCGACGCTCGTCAACACGCGCTCGAAGGCGGGCCGAGAGCCCGTCTTCCTCGTCCGCATTCTCAACGGCGTCTTTCAGGCGCACTTCTACGAGTCGGAGCGCAAGACCTACGTCCTCACGAACCAGACCGACCGCCCCCGCGTCGTCTTCGTCGAGCACCCTCTACGCGAAGGCTGGAAGCTCTCCAAAGATGCGCCGCCGCCATTCGAGAAGACGCAGAACACCTACCGCTTCCGCGTCGAGCTGGCCCCGCGCGGGAGCGCCGAATTGCAGGTCGCCGAGCAGCGCGCCTTGATGGACACCTACGCCCTCAACAATCTTTCGTCGAAAGACCTCGCGCTCTTCGTCTCGCGCAACTACGTGGACGCTTCGAGCCGCGCCGAACTTGAGAAGCTCGTCGGAATCAAAGCGCGCCTCTCCGACGCCGACTCGCGCCTCTCCGCCATCGAGCGCGAGGCCAAAGAAATAGGCGAAGACCAGGAGCGCCTGCGCGAGAACATCAAGGCGCTCAACGACACGGCGGAGGCCCGCCAGCTCATCGCGCGCTACGTCCAGAAGGCCGGCGAGCAGGAGACGCGTCTCGAACAACTGCTCGCCGAGAAGCGCAAGCTTCAGGAAGAACGCTCGCGCCTCCTCGCCGAACTCGACGCCGCCGTCCGAGGACTCGCCCTCGAAAGAAACCTCTGAATCAGAACCGGGAGCGGTAGCGACCGGGTGCGACTTTCATCAACACCCAAGTCGGACAGTGTGTGAGGGATACCCGGTCGCTACCGCTCCCGGTTCTGACATCCTGCGAGAATGTGCCTTTCCGTTCCGTCTGTGTTAGTTTTGTCCCGCAACCCGCGCGCAAAGATTTTCCGCCTCGCGCGGGCTCGGCCAAAGCTTCCATGACGACGAACGCGCCACTCACGCCCATGCTGCGGCAGTATCAGGAGTTGAAGCGGCAGCATCCGGGCACGCTCCTCTTCTTCCGCCTCGGAGACTTCTACGAACTCTTCTTCGACGACGCCGTGACGGGCGCACGCGAGTTGGAGATTACGCTCACCGCGCGCCACAAGGAGCGCGGCACGCCCATCCCGATGTGCGGAGTGCCGCACCACTCGGTCGCGGGCTACGTCGCGCGTCTCATCCGCAAAGGCTACCGCGTCGCCATCTGCGAGCAGACCGAAGACCCCTCGAAGGCCAAGAAGCTCGTCCGCCGCGAGGTCGTCCGCGTCATCACGCCGGGGACGGCGTTTGACCCGAACTTCGTCGAAGCCGGTGAGACCGTCTACCTCGCAGCCGTCTGCGGCGCGGGCGACACCTTCGCGGCGGCCTTCCTCGACCTCTCGACCGGAGAGTTCTGCGCCACCGAAGAGACCGGCCCCGACGCCTGGGCGCGCGTCCGCGCCGACATCGAATCCTACGCGCCGCGCGAGCTGCTCTTCCCCGAATCTCTGGCCCTCCTCGTCAAAGATTCTTACGCGGGGACGGGGCCGCACACCGCGCCGCTCCCTCTGAAGACACGCGCCGAGGAAGACCGCGCGCCGCTCGCGCGCATCACCCCCGCCGAACACGCCGCCGCTCGCGGCGACGCGCAGTTCGCCTTGACGCCGCTCGACGACTGGCTCTGGGAGCCGCTCTCGTGCGCCACAATGCTGCTCGAACAGTTCGGCGTCCGCACGCTCGAAGGCTACGGCCTGAGCGGCAAGACCGACGCCGTGAGCGCCGCCGGGGCGTGCCTCCGCTACGCGCGCGAGACGCAGAGGGCAGCCGCCGCGCACGTCACCGACATCAACTTCTTCGAGACGCACGACCACCTCGTCCTCGACGCCGTGACCTGCCGCAACCTCGAACTCACGGAGTCGCAGGGCGGCGCGGGCCGGGGCGCGACACTCCTCGGCGTGCTCGACGCGACCGTCACGGGGATGGGCGCGCGACTCCTCCGCTCTTGGGTGCTCAGGCCATCAATCCGGCGCGGCGAGATTGAAGCGCGGCACGCGGCCATCGAGGACCTGCACACCTCGCAGCTCAAGCGCGACCGCCTGCGCACACTGCTTCGTGAAGTCTCCGACCTCGAACGCCTGACGGGCCGCATCAACATGGGCACGGCCACGCCGCGCGACCTCTGCGCTCTGCGCCGCTCTCTGGATCAAGTCCCCGACATCCGCCGGGCGTTATCGGACTCGGCGGCGTCGCTGCTCCAAGTCCTGCGCGAGAGTGCGGACGAGTTGGCGGACGTGCGCTCGCTCATCAACGAATCTATCTGCGACGAGCCGCCCATAAATTTTTCGGACGGAGGCGTCGTCCGCGAAGGCTTCGACGAAGAGTTGGACGACCTGCGCTCCGTAAGCCGCGACGCCAAGCAGACCATCGTCGCCATCGAGTCGCGCGAGCGTGCGCGTTCGGGCATCTCTTCCCTGCGCGTCCGCTTCAACAACGTCTTCGGCTACTTCATCGAAGTCTCGAAGGCGAACGCGGCGCGCGTCCCCACGGATTACGAGCGGCGGCAGACGCTCTCGAACGCCGAACGCTACACGACGCCGGAGTTGAAGGAGTGGGAGCAGAAAGTGCTCGGAGCCGAGGGGCGCATCCTCGAAATCGAGACGCGCATCTTCACGGAGATTCGCACGCGCGTCGCGCAGGAGACGAAGCGTTTGCAGGCGACGGCCCGCGCGCTCTCCGTCCTCGACGTGCTCGCCGCGCTCTCCGAGATTGCCGTCCGCAGGCGTTACCAACGCCCCGTCCTGCACGACGGCGACGAGCTTGAGATAGTCGCCGGTCGTCATCCCGTCATCGAGGCCATCGGCGAGACGCAGTTCGTCCCGAACGACCTCTACATGAACAACTCGACGGAGCGGCTGCTCATCATCACCGGCCCGAACATGGGCGGCAAGAGCACGATCCTCCGACAGACGGCGCTCATCGCCTTGATGGCGCAGATGGGCTCGTTCGTCCCGGCGGAGCGCGCGCGTCTGCCCGTGCTCGACCGCATCTGGACGCGCGTCGGCGCTTCGGACGACCTCTCGCGCGGGCGCTCGACCTTCATGGTCGAGATGACCGAGACCGCCGCCATCCTCCACAACGCCAGCCCGCGCTCGCTCGTCATCCTCGACGAGATAGGCCGGGGGACGGCGACCTTCGACGGGCTCTCCATCGCCTGGGCCGTGGCCGAACACCTCCACGACTCCGCCGAGCACGCCGCGAAGACGCTCTTCGCCACCCACTATCACGAGTTGACCGAGCTGGCCGAACGTCTGCCCGGCGCGCAGAACTACCAGATTCGCGTCGCCGAGCGCGAGGGCGAAGTCATCTTCCTTTATCGTCTGGAACGCGGGCGCGCTTCAAAATCTTACGGCATCGAGGTGGCGCGTCTCGCGGGGCTCCCGCCGCCGGTGCTGGCGCGCGCGCGGGACGTTCTGTCGAGGCTGGAAAAATATGAGCTGGACGTTTTCGCCGAGGAGAACGCGGCGGGCGGGGCGGCGGCGGCTGGAGCCTTGAGCGCGGAAAACATTTCGCCCGCGCGGAACGGCGACCCCTTAGGGAGGGCGGCGGCGCGGGCCGGGCGGCGCGCTTTGGCGGCGCAGGTGACGCTCTTCGATTCGGTAAACGAGAGCCTCCTTGACGAGCTTCGCGCGCATGATGTAGAAACCCTCTCGGCGGAAGAGGCGCGGCAACTTTTGCTCAACCTGAAAAATCGAATCGTCTGAAGCAGCCTTCTTTACATGACCGACTTCATAGAAACCCTTCGTCAGCTCCCCCTCGAACAGCAAATCGGACAACTGCTTTTCATCGGCCTGCCCAGCCCTGAGCTGGACGCCGAGGCCCGCGCGCTCCTCGAAGAGATTATGCCCGGCGGCGTCATCATCTTCGGGCGCAACGTGACCTCGCCGCGCCAGCTCCGCACGCTCGTCGAAGGCGCGCGCGCGATGATCGAGGTCGAGCCGCTCGTCGGCATTGATCAGGAGGGCGGGCTCGTTGACCGCCTCCGCAAAATCGTCACGCCGATGCCCGCCGCGCGCGCCATCCGCCAGCACGGCGACCTCGCGGGCGCGCGCACGCTCGGACGCCTCACGGGCGAGGTGCTGCGCATGCTCGGCCTCAACTTAAACTTCGCGCCCGTCATGTCCATCATGACGGAAGACCGCGACCTGCTCTCGAACGGGCTCTACTCGCGTTCGTTCGGGCGCTCGCCCGGCGAGGTGCTCGGCTACACGATGGTCTACCTGCGCGGGCTGCAAGGGATGGGCTGTCTGGGCTGTGCCAAGCACTTCCCCGGCATCGGCGCGGGCGAGGTGGACACGCACGAGGAGATGGCCATCATCCACCTCACGCACGACGACCTCTTAGCGCAAGACCTCGCGCCCTACATCGAACTGTTCCAACGCGAGGACAACATGGTCAAGGCCGTGATGGTCAGCCACGGCGGCTTCCCCAACATAGACATCCACCGGGGCATCGCCGGGGGGCCGCTCGTCCCCGCCTCCATCAACCACGAAATCGTGACGCGGCTCTTGCGCGAAGAACTCGGCTACGGCGGGCTCGTCGTCACCGACGACATGGAGATGGGGGCCATCGCGCGCCACTACGAGATAGAAGACGCCGTGCTGCGCGGCATCGAGGCGGGCGAAGACATGCTCCTCGTCTGCGCGCGGCCCGACCTCATCCGGAGGGCCTACGCGGCGCTCCTCAAAGCGGCGCGCGAGGGCACGATCAGTCGTGAGCGCATCGAAGCGTCGCTCCAACGCATCGCCGCCTTCAAGGCTCTGACCAGCCCTCCGCTCCCCTTCGACGAGTCGCGGCTCCGCGAAATCTCTCTGGAAGTCGCCGAGCTGAATCAGAAACTCAATTACGTTTACGGAGGCAAAATTTAAATGCGTTCCCGGCGTCTCACGTCCGCCCTTTTGATTCTTCTTGCGAGCGTTCTTTTATTCCCGAACTGCGGCGGCAGCGGCGGCGGCGCGGGCGAGCCCTTCGTCACCGCGCTCGACGCCAACCCGGCGACGCTCGACCCCTTAGACGGGACGGACGCTTCGAGCTACCGCCTCCAGCAGTTGATCTTCAACGCCCTGCTGCGCAAGAACGATAAGTTCGAGTACGTCGGCGACCTCGCCTCGCAGTACGAGCTGACGGACGAGGGCCGCACCGCGACCTTCAAGCTCCACGAGGGCGTGACCTTCCACGACGGCAAGCCGCTCACCTCGGCGGACGCCAAGTACACGCTCGAATATCTCCTCTCCACGAACAAGAAGAAGGCCGCGCCCTTCTTCGAGTCCGTGCCCTCCGGCGCGGGGGCGGCGGGCGAAGCCGCGAAGCCGCAAGCGTACATCACCGCCGTCGAGACGCCCGACCCACAGACTCTCGTCATCCGCCTCCGCAAGCCTTGGCTCCAACTGCTGCCGAGCCTCGTCTCCGTGCCCGTCATCCCCCAGGGGAGCGGCGACACGCAGGCCAGGACGCCCGTCGGCTCCGGGCCTTTCAGCTTCGTCCGCTACGACGAGTCGCAGCAGGTCGTTGACCTCAAGGGCTTCGACAAGTACTGGCAGGGCGCGCCCGCCATCAAGGATTTGCGCGTGCGCGCCATCCTCGACGCCAACACCTTGCAGGCCGAGTTGCAGAGCGGTCGCATAGACCTCATCAGCGGGCAGGCGAACCTCTCGCCCGACTCCTACCAATTCTTCGAGAGAGACCCCAACCTCAAGGTCGAGAAGTTCCCCGGCGCGAACATCGTCTACCTCGGCTTCAACGCCGAGCAGGCCCCCTTGAACAACGTCAAAGTCCGGCAAGCCATCTCCTACGCCGTTGACCGCGAGACGCTCGTCCGCGACCTCCTGCTCGGACAGGCGCGCGTCGCGCACTCGATTCTCCCCGAAGCCTCATGGGCTTACGACGCCGGGCAGAAGTACGCCTTAGACCTCGCGCGCTCGAAACAGTTGCTCGACGAGGCGGGCTTCCCCGACCCGGACGGCGACGGCCCCCGCATGCGCTTCGACAAGCCCATCGTCTTCAAGATCACTTCCGGCAACGCCGCGACGAGCCAGTTCGCGGGCGTCATCCAGAACTCCCTGAAGACGGTCGGCGTGCCCGTCGAGATCGAGACCCTTGAGACCAACACGCTGCTCCCGCAGCTCAGGAACGGCCAGTTCCAGATGACGACCCTGCGCTGGATCGGCGGCAATCAGGACCCGGTCTTCCTCCGCGACCTCTTCCATTCGAGCGGCATCCCGACGCCCCTGCGCCCCAACGTCTTCAATCGCAGCCGCTACCGCAACGCGGAAGTTGACCGCCTCCTCGACGAGGCCATCAACACCACAGACCGCGCCAAGGCGCGCGAGTTGTACGTGCGCGCGCAGCAGATTATCAGCACCGAAGTGCCGATGCTCCCGCTCTGGTATCCGGACGTGATGGTCATCGCGCGCAAGTCGGTCGGGAACATCAAGGTTGATGCGAGTAACGATTACAGCTTTTTGCGGAATGTGACGGTCGGGAACAAGTGACGAGAGCCGTGTGAAGCGGCGCGTCCGAATCAAGCGAGTGAGACGCCGAGACGTGCGAGCGCACGTTCAAGCTCAGCGCGTGTCACGACGCCTTCGCGAATCAGTCGCGGGGCCGGGCCTTCGATGTCGAGGACGGTCGAGGGGAGTTCGTTGCGCGCCTCGCCGCCGTCAATGACGAGCGAGAGTCTTTTAGGGAAATAGCGCGCGGCTTCCGTGGCGGTGCGCGCGGGCGGACTCCCGGCGGGGTTTGCGCTCGTCGCCGTGAGCGCGCCGCCGCAGGCGCGGACGATTGCGCGCGCGTCTTCGTCGCCGGGCAGTCGCACGCCGACCGTCCCCGTGCCCGCCGTCAGAAGCTCAGGGACTTCCGCGCGCGCCCCGGCGACGATAGTCAGCGCGCCCGGCCAGAATCTTTTGGAGAGTTCACGGAAGACCCGCGAGTCGTCACGCAAGAATCTCCCGGCGCCCGCCTCTTCGGCGACGAGCAAGAGGATGGGCTTGCCTTCCCTCCCCTTCAATTCGTTCAGTGATTGGAGCGCGCCCACGTTGAACGGGTCAACTCCGAGCCCGTAGAATGTGTCCGTGCGGAACGCAACGATGCCGCCGGCGGCGACCGACTCGGCGGCCCTCCGCCGCGCGTCCGGCCCGTCCGCGACGATGAGTTGTTCTGAGTTCTCCACGACGCAACCGATGTTAGCAAAGGCGAGCGCCCGCGTGTAAATCTTCGGATGAGTAATTTGACGGCGAGTTTAAGAAGAGCACTCCGCGTCGCGCGCCGCGCCGCTGGCTTCGCCGCGCGCGAGCCGCGCTCGGCCCTCCTGCTCATGCGGATGGCCTTCTGGGTGGCGGCCCTCACGTTGTTGTTGAAAGTCTTGCCGTTGCCACGCGCCCTGAAGCTTCTCACGCCGCGCGCGAGGCCCGCCAACGTCGGCGACCGGGAAAAGACTCAGGACGAGTTGGCCCGCCTGCTCGACCTGCTGCTGGCGACCGACTTCTGGGTCTTCACGCCGACGTGCTGGAAGCGCGCGCCCGTCCTCCACCGCTTCCTCGCTCTCCGGGGCATCCCGACGCGCGTCGTCTTCGGCGTGCGGAAGGAAGACCGGCAGACGCTCGACGGGCACGCATGGCTCGAAGCCGGAGGCAAGCCTTTGCTCGAACCCACCGCCCCGAACTACTCGGTGACCTTCAGCCATCCGAGTTGAGGCGGGCGGCCTGAATTCGTCAGAACCGCGCGCGGTAGCGGGTGGGTCTCGCCTTCGGCGGCACGCGTCTGTCGTCGTGGACGAGTCTTAACGTTACCAATACCCACCCGCTACCGCGCGCGGTTCTGACTTGCACATACGCTTCTACGCGCGGGCCTGCACGAGCTTGAAGGAGCGGAGGTTGCCGAGGAGTTTCCGCACGCTCTCGGCGGCGTGCTCCGGCGTCACGTCGTACTCTCCGGCCAGCTCGCCCGCAATCTCTTCGACGCCCAAGCCCTTCTCAAGCCGCCGCCAGACGAACATCGCCGTCTCGTTCAACTGAAAATACTTCTTCGTGTCGAGGTCAACGAGGACGCCTTCGCCCCCTTCAAACTCTGTAAAGACAATGTGGTCGTAAGGTCTAAGCTCGGCTGAATCCATTACTCTCCATCCCCGGATAATTCTTCAAAGGCGTCAAAGCCCGGACGCCGCGTAAGCTCAAGAGACTTTCTCCCGGCATTCGTCCTACACGCCGCGCAAGACCGGGAGCGAGCGCGAGTCCTTCGCGGCCTCGCCGTGCCACGGTATCTTTCCGAAAGTTTGTAAACAGAAGAGGCACGGCGAGCCCGTGTAGGCGTCCGGCTCCTCGCCTCGCGCGGCGAGTTCTTCAAGCGCGGCGCGGCGGCGTTCGAGTTGCTCGTCGGCGAGCGAACGGAAACGCGCGTAGGCATCCTTGAAGCTCACTTGATTGAGGTCGGCCAGAATGTCCGTCTCGCCCGCCGCGCCGCGAAAGCCCGAAAGGTTACAGCACAGGGACAGACGACCTTTATAGTCAATGCTGCAACTGACGCCCGCCAGCGAAGCGCACGGCGGGTCCGGGTCAATGTTGTAGTAGCCGACTTCGATTCTCACCTTCATCTTGAAGATGCGCGCGAGCGAGGCGATTTCGCGCTCGGCCTCGGCGCGCTCTTCGAGCGTGAGCGCGAGTTCCTGCTCGTATGCGCCGGAGGTCGGCAGGAGGTGCGAGAAGTCGAGCGCCGCTGCGCCCATCCGCGCGGCGAAGATGGCGAGCTGTTCGAGCTGCGGGAGCGTGTCGCGGCGGATGCCCGTCTTGATGACGAAGGGCAGCCCCGACATGTAGCACCGGGAGAAGGCTCGGACGAGACGGACGAAAGAGCCCTCGCCCCGCCAGCGGTCGTGCGCCTCGCGCGTCGCGCCGTCGAGGCTGAAGGCGACGTGGCTCACGGCCTCTCGGTTGTCGCGGATGGCGGGCCACACGCGCTCGAAGTGCCAGCCGTTGGTGACGAAGCTCGACTTCAACCCTTCGGCGGCGACGGCTTCAATAATTTCCCGAAAACGCGGGTGGAGAGTGGCCTCGCCGCCCGTGAACATGACGTGGCTCGCGCCCATCGCCTCGCGCGCCTCGCGCACGACGCGGCGCAGCAGGTCGGGCGAGAAGTAGTTCGCCGGGCTGTGGTAGAGCGATTCTTCGTCGCGGAGACAGTAGCCGCAATGGAGGTTGCAGATGTTCGTCAGCTCGACCACGAGGCGCGGCTGGCCGTACTCCTTCCGGCTCGCTGGTTCGTGTCGGCTCAACACTTTTCGTCCCTCAAGAGCGAGGCTATGAGCGTCGCTGTTTTCTCAAAGTCTCCGAGCAAGTCGCGCCCCGCGAAGAGGTCGAAGGCGACGCTCTGGCGGGCCAAACGTGACAGCAATCCGAGGTGCTCGCGCGCCGCCGGCTTGTCGTAGCAAGACCACGGGCACATCTTCAAAAGCCGCGCCATCGTCGCCGACTGTGAGAGGCGCTCGGCGCGCGTCGAGGGCTCGCCGGTGACGGCGGGAAAGACGAGGGCGCGCGGGGCGCAGGAGCGTGCGAAGCCGCCGGGGAAAAGTTTTTCCGGCTCGAAGCGCCGCTTGTGCGGGTCGAAGGCGACGGGGCTCGTCGTCAAGGAGTCGAGCCCGTCGAGTTTACTGGCCGCAATCGTCGGCTCGGTGACGGCGAAGACGCGGCGCAAGGCCCACGCCTCGACCTCCTTTTCGCCGCCGCGAAGCAGGAGCGTGTCGTCCGAAAGATACCGCCAGCCGACGCCCGCGAGCTGCATCGTTAAGGTTGACTTGCCGCTCCCCGAAGGCCCTATGAAGAGCGCGCCCGCGCCCGTCGCAGGCTCGACGACGCCGCCGCCGTGAAGCTCGAAGAGGCCGCAGCGCCTGAGCGCCGACGACGCGGCGTTGAAGACCAGACGCGCCAGCGCCGTCGTCGTCCGCGCCGCGGAATCTTCGCCGACCCACACTTCTACTAAGGGCGGCGTCTGCGCGTTGACGCGGACGAGCGAGCCGTGGACTTCAAAATAATAGACCCGCCCGTCGGTGTGGCAAAGCCCGCCCTCGGCCACCTCGAAGGAGCCGAACGAGGCGGGGATGGGCGGCGGCTTCCGGCCTGTGCGGACGGCGATTGCGGCGTCGGGCTGTGGGCTCTCGTTGGTCGCGTTGGTCTCGTTGGGCGAAAAGTGCCAGCCGGAAAAGTGCGTCGCGAAGAGGCGCAGAGACCATTCGTCCTCTGCCATGACGCAAAGAGACCGACCGGCGACCGTGTAAAAGGTCTCGTTCGCCGGTCGGTCAGATTTCTCCGTGGGTTCCACGCGGGGCGGCGGCGGGGGTTTTACTTCAACTCCGAACATCTCCCCGGTGCCTTAGACTCCCCCTTCTTCGGTCCCGCTGCTGTCGGTGATGATGAAGAAGGTGGTGGCTTCGAGAACGTCCACCGGGAATGAGACTTCCGGCTCGACGAACTGCTTTTTCGCCGTCGGCGTCGCCGACGTCTCTCCGCTCTGCTCTGCCAGCCCGGCAAACTGCTCGGTGTTCTGGATCGGGGATTTGCTGCTCAAGGTTACATGCCTCCTCAAATGATTGTCTTACGTGCCTATGATCTACCCGAAGCCGGTGCCACTAAAGCGATGCGGAGCGGCTGGATTTCGAAAGTTTGTAAGTCCGCGCGGTAGTAAAAACGGACGTAGGGCGAGAGCGTTCTCACGGCCTGGTCGAGCGAATAGTTGCTGAAGTCAACGTCTATGACCTCGGTCGTGTCGTAGCGCATCTCGAAAGGGACGCCCACCTCGCTCGCGACCTTGAAGAGGACGATGCTGAGCGGCTGCTTGCGCGCGCGCACGCTCAGAGAGCTGCCCGCGAAAGTGACCTTCAGGGGGTCTTCCTCTTTATTCTTGTCGGCGGCCTCCGGCTCGGAGCCCTCCTCGGTGTTGCCCTCGATGAGCATCGCCTCCGAGGTGCCCTTGACGGTGGCGGTCGCCGAAGGCGCGCGCTCGTTCAGGGCGTGGAGGTAAACGGCCAGAGGCTTCGGCTCCATCGAGTCCTCGCCGCCCGCCACGTAATCAATGTATGGGTGCGGGGCCATCAGACGGAGCGCCGCTTCCAAATTCATGCCGCTGAAGTCGAGCGTCACGCGCTGCTTCGCCATCACGGGGCTCAGCGCGAAAGGGATTTTCAGGAGCTTCGCGAACTCGCCCGTAATCTCTCCGAGCGGCGCGTCTTTCGCCTTGACGGTGAAGGTGCGCGGCGAGACCTTGCTCATCCGCACGCTCCACTGCGGCTTCCCCTTCGACTGACTATCGGCGGCGGGCGCGGGCGTTTTACTCGCCTCCGGGCCGCCCTTCTGCTGCGCCCCGGCGACCGAACCAGCCGACATGACCAACGCCAGCACCGCCCCGCAAACCCCTAACACACTCGACCTGTTCAAAAATCTTTCAGACATCATTACGAAAAGATAATTTCCTTCTGGAGAACGCGTAACGCTCGAAACCCCGGCACGCGGGATGACTCAGGAATGAAGGCCTTCTCCGGACAACCGATAGGAGGATTTAACTCGACACCAGCGTGTATTTGAACCAGCTAGCGGAAGCTAACATAAAACAACATCAGCGTCAACGGCTTACCCTCCTTTCCTCGCCATAAGCACAATGTTTTGAAACGTTAACGATTTCTGAACTGACGCCACGAGGTGGGATGTTCGACCGGCGGGGACGGTTCGCCTTTCGCAACCGCTTTATTCGACGCCCTCGCCTTTGAGCAGCAGGCGGAAGGGGCGGAGGAGGTAGTAGACGAAGGAGAGCCCGGCGGGCAGTCGCACGACGCCGAGGTCGCCGTCGGTCGGCGTGAAGATGAAACTCAGGTAACGGGCCTTGTCGCGCCAGTCGCGGCGCGCGCGGAGGTTGAAATTCATGTTCTTGAGGAGGCCCGCCGGGCTGTACTCTGCCCCTTCAAAAAGTCTCTCCGTGACCTGCGTCGCCAACTCCCCCGCCGCCGTGTCGGACGAGACGCGGCTCTTAATCTCTGCGGGAAGCGGGGCGTCCAAAAGGTCGAGCGCGAGCCGGAGTCCGAGATGCAACATCCGCTCGGCCCGCAAGTTCCGCGCCCTCTCCGCGAGTTGTTGCCAGTTCATTTGCGGTCGAGCCCTGACCAGCTCGGCGATGTCGCAAATCCACGCCAGACGCTCCCAGAGGTGCTTCGTCCCGTGGACGCAGAGCGAAAGGAGGAGGTCTTCCGGCGAGAGGCTCTCGACTTCGAGCTTGAGGAGCTTGACCCGTTCCCTCCCCTCGCCGAAGCCCTCGCCGAAGGAGGCGGGCGCGAACTGCTTCGAGGCGACCTCCCAGTGCAGTTCCACGACCAGCCGCCCGCCGTCGCGCTCGAAAGGAAGATTGTGCTGCGTGCGGAGTAAGAGTCTCTCCTGCGCCGGGCTCAGAGCGAGCGCGGGACGGAAGCCGCGCGCGAGGAGAAGCTCTTTGGCGCGCGGCACGTCGCCTTTACTCACCAGCACGTCGAGGTCAACGAAGCGGCGCAGGGAGATTTGACCGTAGGCGGCGGCGGCGAGCGCCGGGCCTTTGTAGGGCAGAATCTCCACCCCCTCCGCCTTGAACTGCGTGATGATGCGTTCCAGCTCGCCCGTCAGATAGAGGTTGCGCGCCGCGTTGTCGCGAAACCTGGAGCGGAGTCGTTCGAGCTGTCCGGCGGGCACGGCGGCGGCGGCGTTCGCGTTGAGTTGCCAGTAAAGGAGCGGGAGCACCGAGTGCCGCTTCGCCAGTTGAAACAGGTAATCCCAGTCGAGATTCTGCCCGGCGAGCCGGACGATTCTCTCCTTCAGCTCTTCGCCGACACGCACGCGGGCGCAGCAGAGCAGAAGCTCTTGCTCCGGCCTCGCACGCGACGGCCTCTTGATGGCTGACTCTGCTTGGGTGGAAGACATTAGGTGAGAGCGAGCGCGAAAGACCGCGACTCGCGCGCGAGGGGCGAAGACTTCAGCCTGTCAGGCGACCTTCACCGCGTAGCCGAGCCCGTCGCCGACGGGCAGCACTTCGGCGAGCAGTTGCGGGTGACGCACGAAGCGCTGGTTGAATTCGCGCAACGCCTGCGTCGAGGCCGTCTGGTCGGGCGAACGAATCTCGCCCGCGACCTGCCCGCCCCACAGGAGGTTGTCGCAGACGACCACGCCGCCCACGCGCAAAAGCGGCAGAGAGAGTTCGAGATAGTCGGCGTACTCCTCCTTCAACGCGTCGAGGAAGACGAGGTCGAACGTCTCACTCAGGGTCGGCAGCACTTCGAGCGCCTTTCCCTTTTCAATCCTCACACGCTCACGAAGCCCCGCGCGCCGGAGGTACTCTTCACTCCGCGCAATCATCTCCTCGCTCGGCTCGATGGTCACGAGCAGGCCGTCCGTCGGCAGAGCACGCGCGAGATGGATGACCGAGTAGCCGATGGCCATACCGATTTCGAGGACGCGCCGCGCGCCGCAAGCGCGGGCCGTGATTTCGAGGAAGCGCGCCACCTCGCGGTCGGCCACGGGGACTCTGTGCTCGGCGGCGTAAGCCTCCATCTCTTCGAGCAGCCCCGTGTTGGCGGGCAGGAGTCGTTCAAGGTACTCGGCCTGTTCGGGCCTTACGATTGCATCCAAACGAGCTTTCATCTTTAAACTCCGCGCGCATGATTTCGGTAAGGCCGCAAGTCTAACCGCTGCGAACGCCCGAAGGCAATCGCACCCGATTTTCTTCGGCGGCCCCGCCCCGCAAAAGTGATAGAATCCGCGCCGCTTGACGGACGAATCAGACGCGAAAGGGACTGTGGATGAGACAGGAACGTTGGCGTCGCGTTGACGAGCTGTTCGAGGCCGCGTTGCAACTCGACGAGCGGGAGCGTGCGTCGTTTCTGCGCGACGCGTGCGGGGCCGACACGGCGCTGCGTCTCGAAGTGGAAGAGATGCTCCGCATTGACGAGCAGGCCGTGGAGTTCATCGAGACCCCTGTCTTTCAACTTGCCGCCCGCCTGATGACCTCGGACGGGGGCGACGGCCCGGCGGCGGGCGGCGGCGAGGGGCGGAAGGTTGACGGCGGGAGCGCGCAGTTCTCTTCCTCTTCGGGCTCGATTGACGACGCGCGCTTCGTCGCGGGCGACGTTTTGGCCGAGCGTTACCGCGTCGTCGGTCTCCTGGGGCGCGGCGGGATGGGCGAGGTCTACCGCGCCGACGACCTCAAGCTCAAGCAGCCCGTCGCACTGAAATTCCTTGCGGGGCGGCTCGACGGCGACGCGGCGGCGCTTTCGCGTTTTTATCAGGAGGTGAGCGTCGCGCGGCAGGTCTCGCACCGGCACGTCTGCCGCGTCTACGACGTGGGCGATGCCGCCGGTCAGCACTTCATCTCGATGGAGTTCGTGCGCGGCGAGGAACTCTCCTCGCTCCTCAAGCGCATCGGTCGGCTCCCCGAAGACAAGGCCAAGGAGATCGCGCGCCAGTTGTGCGCGGGCCTCGCCGCCATCCACGAGCGCGGCGTCCTGCACCGCGACCTCAAGCCCGCGAACGTGATGGTGGACGAGCGCGGCGATGTCCGCATCACCGACTTCGGCATCGCCGCGCTGGCGGGCGAGGCTCGCAAGGCTTCGGCGGGCACACCCGCCTACATGTCGCCCGAACAGCTCGACGGGCGCGAGCTGACCGTCCGCAGCGACATCTACTCGCTCGGCCTCGTGCTCTACGAACTCTTTACGGGGCGGCGCGCGTTCGAGGCGGCGAGTCTGCCGGAGCTGATGCGCATGCGCCGCAGCGACACGACGCCGACGAGCCCTTCGGAGTTGGTCGCCGGGCTCGACCCGCTCGTCGAGCGCGTCATCTTCCGCTGCCTCGAAAAAGACCCGGAGCGTCGGCCCGCCAACGCCTTGCAAGTGGCGGCGGCTTTACCGGGCGGAGACCCCTTGGCGGCGGCCTTGGCGGCGGGCGAGACGCCTTCGCCGGAGATGGTCGCCGCCGCGCCGAAAGAAGGCGCGCTCCGTCCTTCGGTCGCCGCCTCGCTCCTCGCCTCGGTCTTCGTGCTCGTGGGCCTCATCTGCTTCCTCTCGAAAGACGTGAATCTGTACCAGCAGGTTCCACTGGACAAGTCGCCCGACGTGTTGAGCAACCGCGCGGACGAAATCGTGAGGCGACTCGGCTACACGTCCCCGCCCGGCGACAGCGCTTACGGCATGGGCATTGACCGGGCGTATCTGAATCACGTGCGGGACACGGACGACTCGCCCGCGCGATGGGAGAGATTAAAGACGGGGCAGCCCGCCGCGATCTACTTCTGGCGGCGGCAGAGCCCGCGCCCGTTCGACGTTTTTTTGACGGACGGAGAGGTCACAGAGGACTTGCCTGAGCAGACGACTCCGGGCATGACGAGGGTGACGCTCGACACGGTCGGACGACTGCGCTCCTTCTCCGCCGTGCCCTCGCAGGTGGACACGACGCCGGGGGAAGTCGTTGAGCCCGACTGGTCGGCCTTCTTCGCCGAGAGCGGCCTCGACGTGTCGAAGTTCCGGCCCGTCCCTTCGACGTGGATTCCGCCATACGCGTACACGGCGCGCGCCGCGTGGGACGGCGTGTACCCGGAGCAACCTGATTTCAAGATACACGTCGAGGCGGCGGCACACGAAAACCGTCCCGTCTATTTCGAGATCATAGACGTTTGGGAGCGCCCGCCCGAACCGGAAGCATATCTGGGGAGCATGAGGGAGCGTGCGCTCGCCATCCTTCTTCTCTCGATCTTCATCACGGCGATGTTGGGCGGCGTGCTGCTGGCGTGGAGAAACCTCCGGCTCGGTCGGGGCGACCGCCGTGGGGCATTTCGTCTCGCCGCCTTCTCGTTCGCCGTCAGCTTCGTCCAGTGGCTCTTTGCCTCGCATCACGTACCGACTGAGTACGAGGCTATAATCTTCATCTCCGGCGTGAGGGGGATGCTCTTCTGGGCGTGCTTCTTCTGGGTCGTTTATGTCGCGTTCGAGCCGTTCGTCCGGCGACGCTGGCCGGGGCGCATCATCTCCTGGAGCAGGCTGATGGCCGGGGATTTCCGCGACCCGCTCGTCGGGCGCGACGTGCTGCTCGGCGCCGTCTTCGGCTTCGGCTTCATCCTCTGCAATTTTTACCTCTCCGACCTCGTCACGAAGTGGCTCGGCTACGCGCCCGCCGTGCCGTGGTTCGATTTCCCGGCGACACAATTCCTCGGCATCCGCTCGTTCGTCTTGAGCCTCACAAGGCAAATTTTCGGCGGCCTGCTGCAACCCTTCGTCCTGTTGTTCTTCCTCTTCCTGCTCTACATCATCCTCCGCCGGGACTGGCTCGCGGCGGCTGCCCTGTGGGCAATCGTCACCCTCGCCCTCAGTCTTACGGGGGGCAACGAAGGCCCCGCGGGCGTGCCGTTCTCCTGCCTCGGCGCGTTCCTGTTTGTGTGGGTCCTGTACCGCTACGGGCTGCTGGCGACCGCCGTGGCGATCTTCGTCCTCCACCTCAACATCTTCTTCCCCGTCACTTCGGACTTCACGGCGTGGTACGCGGGCGACTTCGTCCCCGCACTCTTCATCGTGCTCGCGCTCGCCTGCTACGGCTTCTACACGTCGCTCGCCGGCCAGAAGCTCTTCCGGGGCGACATTCTGGAAGGATGAAGGATGAGGGAAGAAGAAAAACCGATAGAGACCGGGCGTTTACTCGGCCTCGTGCGCGTGGCTCTTTTTTAAATCGGGCGAGCCCAGAGCGCGCCACACGTCCGAAGCGCGGACGTAAGGCGGGAGGCTCAGGTTCGTGCTCAACACGAAGCCGAAGCTCTGCTCGCGTCCGAGGTTGCCGTGCGTCGCGCGGAGGAAGGCGAAGATGTCGAGCGTCGAGCTGCCGGAGTAGTAGCCGTCTTTGAAACTGACGATGACGTTCGCGGGGTTGCCGACTTCGCCGCGCGTCCCCGTGAAGACGCGGCGCACCGCGTCGGGCAGTTCAGCTTCGCGCGTCGCGTCGAACCATTCCGCGTCGGCGACGAAACTCTCCGCGTCAGCCTTCCCTCGTTCAGTCAAATCCCGCAACGCCTGTTTGAGTTTGAGAGGGTCGCCGCTCGACGCGCGATACCTGAAAAGCTCTCCCCGCCTCTCAATCGTCGCCTCGCCGTCGTGGCTGAGGACGTGGACGATTCCTTCCGTCTCGAACGAAACGAACTCGACGGCTTCGACCTTCGAGGCCAGCTCCGCGAGCCTCCGCTCGTTCGCTTCCCTCGTGAAGAGGAGCGCGCAGCCGATGAGGCCGAACTGCGGGAAGACTACGCTGCGCTCGTCCTTCAAGTTTTTACCGAACTTGAAGCCCGCGCGCCTGAGCGGCCCCTTCAAGTCCGCGCGGCGGTACTTGCGGAAGTGGTTGCCGTGGTCGGAGAAGACCGTGACCGTCACCGGCCCATCGCTCTCGCGGATGATATCCGTGATGCTCTCGTCGAGCTTCGAGAGGAAGCTCCGCAGCATCCCCTCGCCGCCGAGGTGCGCGAGCGAGTCGGTCGCGCCCGTGTAGGCGAAGAACACCGGGCCGCGCGCCTTCTTCGCCTTCTGCCGCAGGCGCACGAGGTCACTCAGAGCCTCGAAGTAGGTCGAGACGGGCGGGGCCGCATAGCCGAGCCCGCTCTTGATGGCCGACGGGTGATAGTCGAACAGCTCGCGGAACGTCCCCTTCACGAAGCGGTCGCCGCGCAGGCGGTCAAAGACACCGCCGCGCAGCTTATTGGCTCCCGCGTCGAAGTAGTTGTCCTCGTAGCCGGGCGTCTCGCCCGCGCCCGCCGGTTCGAGGATGTCGGTCATCGAAAGATTGGTCAGCGTCGGGAAAGTTGAAATCATCCGCGCGGGCTCGCCGAAAGATTTGAAGCGGCCCTCGGCGCGCATCTTCTGGATAGTCGAGAAGCCGACGCCGTCCACGCAGATGATGATGTGACGCGCCTCGCCGCGCGACTTTTGCGCCCGCACCGGGCCGGGTTGACCGGCCAGCAACAAGGCGACAATGACGAACGGCGAGACGGCGTGTGTGGTGAATTTGAGCGACGACTTCAACAACTTGATTTTCCTTTCGATGCGGAAGCCCGACCGTGAGGGAGGGCGTGGTCTCGACGACCGTCAATCCTCCCGAAGGCGCGACGCCCTCCCTCACGGTCGGGCTTCCGCATCGAACCGAAATGCAAACGAGGTGCCAACTCGTCCTTGACGGTTCGAGCATCACAAAACAGTACCGCGAGCGGTAGCGATTGGGTTGAGCTTAACGATACTCAACCCGCCCGAAAGACCGCTCGCGGTACTGTTGTCCGCCTCATTCTTTCATTCGTCGGATTTTTCCGGCGGGTCTTCGCCGCCGACGGCGACATAGCGGCGCGCGAGTCCAAGCTCGCGCAGCTTGTGTTGGAGCGACTGGCGGTGCATGCCGAGGACGGCGGCGGCGCGCGTCACGTTGCCGCCCGACTCTTCGAGACAACGCGCGATGTAGCGGCGCTCGAACTCTCTCCGGTCTTCGCGGAAGTCGGCGGTGAAGGGCACGCTGAGAGCGCCTTCTTCTTCGACGCCCGCCGAAGGCTCGCGCCCCGCGCTCGTCGCGGACTCGACCGCGCCGCTCGCAAAGTCTTTCGCCGTCACCTCGTCGCCCTCGGCCATAATCATCGCGCGCTCGACGGCGTTGCGCAGTTCCCTCACGTTGCCCGGCCAGTTGTGTTCGACGAGCCGCCGCAGGGCCGAAGGCGAGAGACTACGCGTGGGCAGGCCGTAGCGTTCAGCCGCCTGAAGCGCGAAGGATTTTGCGAGGACGGGGATGTCTTCGGGGTGCTCTCTGAGGGGCGGGATTTCGATGGTCACGACTTGCAGTCGGTAGAAGAGGTCTGCACGAAAATTGCCCGCCGTGATGTCCTGTTCGAGCGGGCGGTGCGTGGCGCTCACGATGCGCACGTTGACGGGAATTGAGTCCGAGCCGCCGAGCCGCTCGACGCGCCTGTCTTCGAGCGCGCGCAGGAGTTTGGCCTGTACGTTGGCGCTCATGTCGCCTATCTCGTCGAGGAAGAGTGTGCCGCCGTCGGCCTGCTCAAATTTCCCTCGGCGGCGATTCGCCGCGCCGGTGAATGCGCCCTTCTCGTGGCCGAAGAGTTCCGACTCGATTAACTCCGAAGGGAGCGCCGCGCAGTTGACGGCGACGAACGCGCCGCGCCGCCTTTGCGTGCTGCGCTCGTGCAACTCGCGCGCGACGAGTTCCTTGCCCGTCCCAGATTCGCCACGGACGAGGACGGTCGCGTCGGTCTCCGCGACCTTCTCGATCATCGCGCGCACGCCCCGGACGGCTGCCGAGTCGCCGATGAGCGAGCCGCGTTGCGCGCCTTCCAACTCAATGCGCTTGCGCAACGTTTGATTCTCGCGCCGCAGGCCGACGGTCTCAAGCGCGTTCTTGACGACCAAGCGAAGGTCTTCGACCTCGAACGGCTTCGAGAGATAGTCATATGCCCCGGCCTTAATGGCTTCGACGGCCATGCGCTCCGAGCCGTAGGCCGTAATCATCACGACGAGGGGCGAGCGGTCGCCCGCCGCCGCCAGCTCGGCCAAAAATTCGAGGCCGCTCTGGCCGGGGAGGTTCACGTCGAGAAGCAAGAGGTCGGGCGCGGACGCGTCCATCAGCGCGCGCGCCTCTTCGACGCTCCCGGCCTCGTCCATACGGTAGTTGAGGCTCGTAAGGGCTCGACGGATGCCGTAGCGCGCGGCCTCTTCGTCGTCCACGATGAGGACGCGCCAGCCTTCGTTTCTCTCTTTTTCAGAAGTCATCACAGTTTCCATGCGCGGACGCATTGCACGCCGCGTGCCGTTATAGACTTTGACCCGTGCCGTTCGTGCTTCAAGCAGTCTCGGACTGCGTGCGGACTGGAACCATTAGCTCGAAGCGAGCCCCTTCGCCTTTCCTCCGCGGCGCGAGGCGAGCGTGGCCGCCGACCTCCTCGATGCGCTTGCGGACGATGGCCAGACCGAGACCCGTGCCCCTCTGCCGCGTCGTGAAGAAGGGCTCCCAGATGCGCTCGCTCTGCGCGGCGGCGACGCCGGGGCCGCTGTCCACCACCGAGAGGATTATCTTCGAGCCCTCGACGCGCCCTCCGAGCCTCACGCTCCCGCCGCGCGGCGTCGCCTGAAGGGCGTTGAGGAGGAGGTTCGACATCGCGTCGCGCACCGCCGCCACTTCCGCGCCGCTCAGTTCGGATTGAGCGACTTCGACATCTTCCGTGAGCGTGACGCCGCGCACGTTGGCCTCTTCGCGGAAGAGGTGCGCGAGGGCGCGGACGACATCTTCGGCGCGGCGCGGCGCATCGTCCTGCGGGGCGCGGCGCGCGAAGCTGAGCATCTGCGTGACGCTGCGGCTGAGGCGGTCGGTCTCGCTCACGATGAGGTCGAGGTCGCGCAGATACTCTCGCTTGAGGTAGTCGTCCTCGCGCATCACCTGCGCAATGGACTTGATGGCCGAGAGGGGGTTTTTGACCTCGTGGGCCACGGTCGCGGCCATCTGTCCGAGCGCGGCGAGCCGCTCGCCGTGCGCGACGCGGCGTTCGAGCTGGACGTTCTGCTCGACGAGACGGCAGTCCTCGACCGCAATCGCGACCTGGCCCGCGAGCATCTCCAGGACGGCGCGCACGTCGTAGGTCAAGGCGTCGGGCGCGGCGTCCACTAGCATCAACCCGACTTCCTGCTCTTCGCGCCGGAGCGGGAAGGCGATCTCAAAACCGGCCTCGCGTAAAAGAGGCTCACCCTCGACGGGCGACCAAGCGCTTTCACGCGAACGCTCAAGCACGTCCCAAAGCCACCTGCGTTCGCCGTCCGTCTCGGCGTCAACGTCCCCGACCTTAAAGTTAAAAGAGTCGCCGTCGAACGTCTCGCCTTCAGCCGCCCCGCCGTTTGCCACGGCAACTTCCGCCGACTCTCTCTCACGCGCGCCCGTCCCTTCGACACGGCTCGGCATGTTCAACTCAACGCCGTCCGCTCTGCCTACTCTGCTTATGCTCTGACGAGTGCGATGCTGCGCATCGCCACCGGCGTTATCGGACGCTGGCGGCTTCTCTAAGATGACGAGGCTCATGCGGCGCAGGCCGAGCCCTTCGGTCGTGCGCTCCTCGACGAAGCGGAGGAGTTCGGGCAGTTGCTTGTAACGCCCGGCGGTCGCGCCGATGCGGCGGACGACATCGCGGAAGAGCGCGGCCTCCTGCTCAAACAATTCGCGGAACCTCTTGTCGAGCCAGCGGCGCAGAGGCGAAGCGACGAGCGCGAGGAGCAGAATCAGTATCGCCTCGATGGATTCGGCGCGGAGGCCGTAGGAGGTCGAGAGCCAGAGCCCGACCGTGCGGATGCCGTAGAGATAGACGACGAGCACGACCGCCGCGAAGGAGGCGACGATGAGGCTCTCCTTCAGTATCAACTCCATGTAGCGGTAGCGGTAGATGTGATACGCGAGCAGCGCCGTCGGGACGAGCGAGCCGAGGTTGGCGATTGCTTTAAGGTACGGGCCGACGCTCGTGCCTTCGCCCAGTTGCAGCGCGTAGACGATTAAAATCATCGCCGCGATGCCGACGAAGGAGGCGGCGAGCGTCTGCATCAAACGCTTCTCGCTCTGCGTGGACGAGCGACGCGCGATGAGGAAGTCGGTCACGGCGACGAGGCAGAGCGAGTAGGCCGCCCACAAAGCGAAGGGCAGAAGGAGGTGCGCGAGCCGGACGAACATCGGCGCGTATGCGCCCGTCCAGAGCTTCGGCACGGCGTAGGCGAGGAAGACCGCCGGGAGGTACGAGAGATAGACGCGCGCCCGCTCCGTCCGATTCAAAGCGCGCCCGCGCGCGTCGGCCCAGAGGTGGAGGTGGACGTGGAGGAGGAGCGAGTAGGAGAGCGTGATGCAGATGACGGCGAGCGAATCAACGAAGCGGAGCAGGAGCGTCCAGCGACCGTCGTTCAGCCCCAGCATCGAGTGCAGCGCGATGACGAGGTTAGAGCCGTGCCACACGCCCATCGAGAGCGCGATGAGCATGAGCAGGCGCTCGATTTTTCCGAGCGCGTGGCGGCGCTTGAAGAGCAGCGCGCCGATCCAGAAGTGGAGCGCGGCGGCGGTCGTGTAACCGACGAGTTGGAGAATTTCAAGGAGAGACATTTTCTCAAAAGCGAGCGGGCGGTGCGGCGACTAAAGGCGCTCAAGCCCTCGTTCGTCCGAACCGCCCGCGACTGACTTTAAGTAAAACTTCTTCCCTTCCTCAGTCCCGCGTGCTGCCGTTCGAGGCCGAGTCGTCAGAAGCCCCCGAAGGGACGAGCGTAATCTCGATGCGCCGGTTCTTTTGCCGACCGGCGGGCGTCGTGTTGGCGGCGACCGGGTTGTTGACGCCCATCCCGCTCGCCTGTATGCGCGCGCCGTCCACGCCCGCCGAGACGAGCCGCCCGGCCAGAGCCTCGGCCCTGTCCTGCGTCAGCTTTTGCAGCTCCGGCTCCGTCCCCTTGCTGTCGGCAAAGGCTTCGATGACTATCTGGAAGCCGGGATTGTTGGCGATGAGCGCGGCGAGCGGGTCAACGGTCGTGGCCTCGGCCTTCGGCGTCAGCTCGACGGCACGCGCCCCGGCCCACACGGAGTCGGGCAGCACGAGGACGAGCCCGCGCGCCGTCTCGCGCACCGCGCCGAAGCGCGCGAGCGTGAGCTTCAGAGTGCTCAGGGCTTCGCGCTGTTGCGAAGCGCGTTGTTGGGCGGCGACCCTCGCGGCTTCGGCGCTGCGCTCGCCCTCGATGCGCGCGAGCGTGATTCTGGCCTGCTCGCCTTCGGAGCGGACGCTCTGCAACTCCTGTCGCAGCCGCGCGACTTCCGAGCGCAGCTCGCGCAGTTGTTGGTTCGCGCTCACGGCGTCGCGCTCGGCCAGCTCGCGCGCGTGCTCCTCTTTGCGGAGTGCCTCGCGCAAGTCCTGAATCTGCTTCGCGCCTTCGGCGGCGGTGTCCTCCGCTTCGCGCACGGCCTCGTCGCGCCGCTTAATCTCTTCGCGCCGCTTGCGCGCGGCGGCGGAGACTTCCGCCACCTCTTCCGCCTTCACGCTGAGGCTGATGGCTTGCCGCGCCTTGGCGTCAACCTCCGCCTCATTCTGGCTCAAGCGCCAAGCGTTCTCGGCCTCTTCAAGCGCCGCGCGGGCTTCGCGCAACTCGCCGGCGGCGTCGCGCTCCGCGCCCCCGTAGCGCGCGAGGCTCACGGCCTGACGCGCTCCGAGCAGTGAGACGGGAGTGCGCGTGTAGTCCCGGTCGGCGAGGTCAGGGACGCGCGTGTCGTTGAAATAGTCGCTGGCGTTGCCGAGATACTGGACGGGGACGGAGCGCACTTCGGCGTCGCCGGGCGCGCGCGGCGGGAGGTTTTCGAGGACGACCATCCGGCTCGGACTGCGGACGAGGAAGTGGGGCTCGGCTGTAACGATGAGGGCGAAGGTCTGGAGCGGAGTGGTCACGTCGAGCTTGGTGTCGAAGAACATGCTGCCGCTGCGCTTGAACTCGCCGAGGTTGTCGGCGCGTCCTTCGGGCGAGATGGCCCAGAGCACGAACGTCGTATAGACGCTCCCCAACTCATATGCGCGCGGCATGTTGTCAACGCTCATCTCGACGCGCGTGTTGCGTCGGCCAGAGCGTCTGACTTTCGCCTCGCCCGAAAGTCGCGGGAGCCGCGTCGTGCCACGGAACTTGAGACTTAAGGTCTGGTCGAGCGGGTAGGTCACGGCCACCGTCTCTCTTCGCAGGTCACTCTGCGCCGTGACGAAAGAGGCCGCGACGAACAGGGCCGCCGTGAGTGCCATCAAGGTGCGGAATGGAGAGCGCGAAAGCATCATAAAAACCTCACTCCTCGTTTGTCGGAATTAATCTGCGGCGCCTCTCGGACAGTCTGGAAGGAGACGCTGAAAATACCTCTGCCGGTTGATGGATGCGCCGGAGACGCGCATTGTTGCCGCCTCGCGCGCCAACGGTCAGCCGACTTTTCCGTTCGAGAGTGGGGAGAAAACTGTGTGGGGCGACCGCTTCCTTCGAGCCCCGCGCCCCTTTGTGCGCGCCCGGAGGCGGACGACTTTAACGCCGCGCCGCGCGCCGGACGTGGACGAACTGCACGACCGCCACCGAGACGGCGCAGAGCAAAACGACGTGGATGAAACCCTCCTTGCCGAGGATGAATTTCCCCACGAACCACCACGCGAAGAGCGCGGCGGCGATTAACCAGATGGCCAATTAATCCACGTCCCCGTTCGTTGATTTACTTCTACCTCGCAGCCGCCTTGAGAGCGCCTTTCGGCAGCTCGACGGCGCGCAGGCCCGTCCTCGAAGGGTCGCTCCCGACCAGCACCGCGCCGCCGTTCAAGGAAGGCGCGACCACCAGAGCGCGAACACCTTCCGCGCCGCGCGCCGCCGTCGAGGCCCTGCCGCCCTCTTCGACCTTCCAGATGAGCGAGCCGTCGCGCCCCGAAAAGCCGACGGCGAAGGCCGCGCCGCCCGGCACGATAACGTCGAGGACGCCGTCGGCGTTCAAGTCGGCGAAGGCCGCCGCGCCCGCGTCGGTCGCGCCTTCGGCGTACCAGCGGACGTTGCCGTCAATGGTGCTCACGAGCGCCACGCGCCCGCGCTTCGTCACCATGACGATCTCCGTCGTCCCGTCGCCGTCCAAGTCCGAGGCGACCAGAGTGCCGCGCGCCGAGTCGTCGTCGGCGACGATGTTCCCCAGAGTCCTCAACTCCGGCATGCTCAAGGCCGTGAGCCCCTTGTCAGTCCCGACGACGAGAACCGAAAGGTTCCCCCTCGACACGACGAGCGGGGCGGTCGTCAAATCGGTCTCGGCCTTCGTCTCCTGCGTCAGACTCCCGTCGGCCCCTCGAATCTCTATCCGCTCGTTCGTGAGCGCGAGGACGAGCCCTCTCGTCTCGCCGGCGAGAGCGAAAGGAGAGCCGATGGCTTCGGCCTCCAACTTCTGTGTGGCGTTGACGCGCCCGCTCGCGCCGTCGAGCACGTAGAGGCGTTCGGGGTTCGCCGTCACCACGGCGACCTCCGCGCCGCCGTCGCCGTTCAAGTCCGCGGCCACGCCGCCCGTGACTCGGCCCTCTAACTTCGCGCGCCAGAGTTCCCTCCCCGAATCGCCGCGCAAGGCGCGCACGCCGCCGTCGAAGCTCACGACGACGTTCGACTCGGCCTCACTCTTCCGCACGACGAGCGGCGCAAACGGCTTCGGGTTCTCGCCCGCCGGGTCGCCGCGTCGCGCGTCGGGCCGGTAGCGCGCCGTCCAGAGGGCGATGCCGCTCACGCCGTCCACGGCGTAAATCGTCCCTTCGGCATTGACGGCAATCAAATCCACGACGCCGCCGCCGCGCAAAGACGCGGGGACGGGACGCGCCACGTCGCCCGTTGCCGTCCGCCAGCCGCCCGTGTCGGCGGGCATGACGACATCCGCCACCGCGACCACCTCGCTCGGCGTGTCTCCCAACGTGACGCGCGCCGGCTTCGAGTAAGCGCCGGTCTCGCCCGCCGCGGGCGCGACGCGCCAGAAGTAGTTGCCGGGCGGCAGTTCCCTGACGACGTACTGGCGACCGACCACCGCACGGTCGAAGACGATGTCCTTGAACGCCTCGTCGGTCGCGAGTTGCAGGCGGTAGCGCGCGATGCCGGGCTTGCCCGTCCAGCGTATCAGGACGGAGGGGCCGGACTGCCCCGGCGGCGGCGTGTTCTGCGCCGCCGCGATGCCCGCCGCCTGACAGACGAGCGCGAGGAAGAGGGCCGCGGGTAAAAGAAGCTTCTTGCTGAGGGGGGCGAGTCTCGGCATCATGGGGCCTCGTTGAGTTTGTAGCCGACGCCGCGAACCGTCAGGACGTAGCGCGGGTTCTTCGGGTCGGACTCGATTTTGCGGCGCAGGCGGTTGATGTGCGGGTCAACGTTGCGCTGGTAGCCTTCGTATTCGGTGCTCCACACTTCGTCGAGGAGGTCGTTGCGCGACCACGCGCGACCGGGCTCGCTCGCGAGCCGTTCGAGGATGTGAAACTCCAAAGGGGTCAGGTCAACGCGGTCGCCGCCGACCGTGACTTCGTGGCGGCGCTTGTCTATGACCAGCTCGCCGACCTCGAAGCGCTCGCCCTTCTTCTCCTCTTCGGGCTGCTGCTGCGCCCAGTTGCCCGAACGCCGCAGGAGCGCCTCGACCCTCACTTCCAGCTCGCGCGGGCTGAAGGGCTTCGCCAAATAATCGTCAGCACCGGCTTGAAACCCGGCGACCTTGTCGTCCACGGCGTCGTGCGCCGTGAGGAACATGGCCGGGGTCTGGACGCCGCGCTCGCGCACCTTCTTCAAGAGTTCGAGGCCGGACATGCCCGGCATCGTAACGTCGAAGATGAAGCAGTCGAAGCGCCCCGAAAGGGCCGGGTCGAGCCCCTCCTCGGCGCTCTCCTTCTCTTCCACTTCGTAGCCGAGCCGCCGGAAATACTCGGCCAGCAACAGTCTCATGCTCAGATCGTCGTCAACAATCAGGATTCTCAGGCTCACTATTTTTCTACTCGTAACTTCGTCGGGTTTCTCTCAGCGCCGTGCGGCAGACCTTTGTGGAGCGGATTATAACTCAAGAGGGCGGAAAGTCGCGCGCGCCGCGCGCTCCTCCGCCCGGTCTTGACGCCATAAGACATTGCTCCGTATAGTTTTGCTTGAGCGGCGGCGGGTTCTAAGTTTTCTTCCTTACCTTGCTAAACGGACGGCTTCGACGGGCGAACAAGAACGGTTCATGCGCGACTTACGGCGACTCTTATTCTACCTCAAGCCGCACTGGGGCAAATTCACGCTCGCGACCGTCGCGATGCTGGCCGTCGGCCTCCTCCAGAGCGCCATCGGCGCGCTCATCGTCCCCATCTTCGATCAGGCACTCAGGGAGTCGGGGGCGACGGGTGAGCGTACCCCGACGCTCTTCGGTTTGCAACACTATATTCCCGATTCCGGCTTCGCCGCGTGGCGCACCATCGCCGTCCTCCTCATCGTCTTCACCGTCGTCAAAGGCGTCGCCGAATACTTCTCGACCTACTTGATGGCGCGCGTCGGGCAGGAGTCGGTCGTCCGTCTGCGCGAGGACATGTACACGCACCTCCACGCGCAGTCCGCAGACTTCTTCGAGCGACACCGGACGAACTACCTCGTCTCGCGACTGGTCGGCTCGGCGGCGGCCATCGAGACGGCTGTCTCGCACACCTTGCGCGACATGCTCCGCGAGAGCTTCACGCTCGTCTTCTTCCTCGCCGCCTCGTTCTACTACTCGTGGCGTCTGACGCTCGGCTCGCTCATCATCGCGCCGGTTATCGGCGTCCTCACCGTCCGCTTCGGTCGCTCCTTACGCAACCTCGCGCGCGAGTCGTTCGAGGGCGGGCAGCGTCTCGTGGACACGGCGCAGGAAGCCTTAGCCAGCCACAACATCGTCAAGGCATACGTTGCCGAGGAGCACGAGCGCGGTCGCTTCTCGCGCGTCGCGCAGCAAATCATGCGCGCGAACCTGCGCACCGCGAAGATTAACGGCGTCGCGCCGCCGAGCATCGAGATGATCGGCGTCATCGCCGTCGCCGTCCTCCTCTTCTTCGCGCAGCGCGAGATACTTTCGGGCGAGATGAACGCGGAGCAGTTCATCGCGTTCCTCTTCTTCCTCTTCTCCAGTTACGACCCGATTCGCAAGCTCTCGCGCCTGCACAACGGCATGGAGCAGGCGCTCGCCGCCGCGCGCCACGTCTGGGAGGTGATGGACGAGCACCGCGAGATGCCGGAGACGCCGGACGCCGTCACGCTCCAACCGCTCGCCGAAGCCATTGAGCTGAAGGGCGTCACCTTCCGCTACGGCAACGAGGAGCGGCACGTCCTCAGGGACATCACGCTCCGCATCCCCGCCGGGCAGATGGTCGCGCTCGTCGGCGAGTCCGGCGGCGGCAAGTCCACGCTCACGAAGTTGATACCCCGCTTCCACGACCCCACGGAAGGCACTGTCTCGTGGGACGGCGTTGACCTCCGCGACGCGCGCGTCCGCTCGCTCCGCGAGAACATCGCGCTCGTGACGCAGGAGACCATCCTCTTCAACGACACGGTGCGCTACAACATCGCCTACAGCCGACCCGGCGCGACCGAGGCGGAGATTGAAGAGGCCGCCCGCGTCGCCTTCGCGCACGACTTCATCATGGAGCTGCCCGCCGGATACGAGACCGTCGTCGGCGAGCGCGGCATCTTCCTTTCGGGCGGCCAGCGGCAGCGCCTCGCGATTGCCCGCGCGGTGCTCGCGGGCGCGTCCGTCCTCGTGCTCGACGAAGCGACTTCCGCCCTCGACACCGAGAGCGAGCGGCTCGTCCAGAAAGCGCTCGCCAACCTGACGCGCGGGCGCACGACCGTCGCCATCGCGCACCGCCTCTCGACCGTCCGCCGCGCCGACCTCATCGTCGTCATGGAGCGCGGGCGCATCATCGAGATGGGCCGCCACGCCGAACTGCTCGCGCAGAACGGCTCGTACCGAAGGCTCTACGAACTGCAATTCGCCGACGAAGAGGAGGAAGCAGAGCCGGTAGCCAGTAGTCAGTAGTCAGTAGCCAGTAGCGCTCCGCGTTACTGGCTTTGACGCCGACACCCTGAAGATTCTTTAAAGACTTTCTTCCTACTGACTACTGACTACTGACTACTGGCTACATATGAAATCAATGACCGGCTTCGGAAGGGGCGCAGCGCAGGGCGAGGGCTTCGCCGTCGCTGTTGACCTCAAGACCGTCAACAACCGTTTCCTCGACGTGCACCTGCGCGCGGGCTCGGAGCTTTCGAGCGTCGAGCCGGTCATCCGCCGGCGCATCGGCGAAAGGCTCTCGCGCGGGCGCGTGGACGTGAACGTCACGCTCGAACGCACGGGCGAAGTCGCCTACGAGCCGAACCGGCAGCTCATCGCCGGGTTCATCCGCGCGATGCGCGTCATGCAGGAGGAGTTCGGCCTCACGGGCGAGCCGGACATCAACGTCCTCGCGCGGCTCCCCGGCGCGATGCAGGCCGCGCGCGACGGCGTGAGCGAAGAAGCCCTGCGCGGCGTCGAGCAGGCTTTACTGCAAGCGCTCGACGAGTTGGAGGCGATGCGCGAGCGCGAGGGCGCGGCGCTCGCCTCGGAGATGCACGGACGCCTCGACGAGATAGAACGTCACGTCCCCATCATCGAAGCGCTCTCGGCGGAGCAGGTGGACAACTACCGCGCGCGTGTCAACAAGCGCATCACGGAGCTGCTCGCGCGCGACGGGCTCGAAATCGTCGAGCTCGATCAGGGCCGTCTCTCGCAGGAGGTCGCGTACCTCGCCGACCGCAGCGACATCACCGAGGAGGTCGCGCGCCTGCGCAGCCACATCACGCAGTTCCGCGCCGGGATTGACGAGGAGAAGGACACGGGCAAGCGGCTCGACTTTCTTCTTCAGGAGTTCAACCGCGAGGCGAACACGGTGCTCTCGAAGTCCACCGACCTCGCCATCAAGGAGGCGGCGATAGCGATCAAGGCGTCGGTCGAAAAACTACGCGAGCAGGTGCAGAACGTTGAATGATTCGTCCCCCGGCGCGGACTCCGCGCGCGAAGCCGCGACGGACTCGCCGCGCGGCATCCTCTTCGTCATCAGCTCCACTTCGGGCGGCGGCAAGGGCACACTCATCCGCCGACTCCTCGACACGGTTCCGGGCGTCAGCTACTCGGTCTCTTGGACGACGCGCGCCGCGCGCCCCAATGAACTGGACGGCGTGAACTATCACTTCGTCTCGACCGAAGAGTTCCACCGGATGCGCGAGCGCGGCGGCTTCCTCGAATGGGCCATCGTCCACGGAAACTTCTACGGCACGGCCCGCAGCGTCGTCGAGCAGGAGTTGAACGAGGGCCACGACATCGTGCTCGAAATAGACGTGCAGGGCGCGGCGGTCGTCCGCGACGCGCTCTCGCCGGTCGTGAGCATCTTCATCCTGCCGCCGTCCTACGAGATTCTGCGCGCCCGTCTCGAAAAGCGCATGACCGAGCGGCCCGAAGAGCTGCGGGTTCGGCTCGCCAACGCGCGCGGCGAGGTCGAGCAGTACAAGCACTTCGACTACCTCGTCCTGAACGACGAAGTGGAGCGCGCGGCGCATCAGTTGTCGTCAATCGTCTACGCCGAGCGCGCCCGCCGCGAGCGGCAGGAATGGACGGCGCGGCGCGTCCTCGCCTCCTTCGACGAACCCTCGCACGTTGAATAAATGGCGCAAAGAAGTTATAAAAAGTAAGGCTTAATTCGTAAGACTGGATTAAAACGGACGACACATAAGAAGAGACCGGCGGACGCAAAACTCCGCCGTGGGAGAGATTATGGCGAAGACCGCAGAAGCAATCGGCGAGACGGAAGAAGAGACCACCGAGGCGACCGAAGAACAGACTCCTGAGCTTGACTCCAAGTACCGGATGATTATCGTGGCCGCGCAGCGCAGCAAGCAGTTGCAGAAGGGCGCGCGCCCGCGCGTCGAGATGGACTCGCTGCGCCACAAGCCGACCCGCATCGCGCTCGAAGAAGTGCAGCGCGGCAAAGTCCACTTCTCCATCACCGACATGGAGTGAGCGCGCCTCACCGCGCGAGACGGCTACACGGCTGACCCCTCACGTCGAGCGCCCGGCCCACGTCCGCCCGTTGGGCGATTCCTTCAACTTCATTCAAGTCCCGGCTCGCGCGCGGAGTTCGCATTCCGCCGCGCCGCGTAGGCGTGCTCCGCCGCCCGCGCCTCGCGCTCCTCCGCGATCTCCAAGTAGGCCGCCATCCGCGCCGCCGCGTTCCATCCCGGCACGTGCTTCAGCGCGCGCACGTACCCAAGCAAATACTTGAAGAGGAAGCGGACGAAGCCCCTCTCGGCGTACTGCAAGACGTGCACGGCTTCGTGAACGACGAGCCTGCCCGCGAGACTGACCCTTCCCGCGGAATCCCTTCTGACGAGCGGCGGCGAGACGAAGACGTGCCGGCCCAGAGTGATCGCGCCCATCCGCACGAACCACATCACCAGCCCCGCGCCGCGCCCGGCGTGAATCGAGAAGCGCGGGAGACTCAACTCCGTTTCCCCCGTGTGTTCCCTGAGGAAGCTCTCGACTTCAACATGCGCTTCGGGGGAGAGTTTCATAAGCGGAGAGGGGGAAAGACGGCGAGATTAAAATCTCCCGCGTCGAGATTTCTGTAGGGGCAGGGCTTGTCCCTGCCCGTTGCGTGATGATGGATTCAACTTCAGTACAAGCGAAGGTGAGCGGGCCGAGGACTTGCCCTGCCCCTACAATTTTGTCTCCGACTCTTGAACGTTACATGCCTGTGTAGTCAGGCCCGCCGCCGCCTTCGGGCGTCACCCAGTTGATGATCTGGTACGGGTCCATGATGTCGCACGTCTTGCAGTGGACGCAGTTGGAGAAGTTGATTTGCAGACGCTTCCTGTCGCCGCCGCCGTCCTCGACCATCTCGTAGACGGCAGCCGGGCAGAATCTCTGGCAGGGGTTGCCGTACTCCTCGGCGCAGCGCGTCGAGCAGATGTCCGTGTCGAGCACGTGGAGATGCACGGGCTGGTCTTCGTCGTGCGCGACCGAGGCGTGGTACACGTCGGTCACCTTGTTGAAGGTGAGCTTATTGTCGAAGCGGAGCTTGCCGTAGCGTTGCTCGATGTCCGGGCCGCGATAGCCGAACTCGGTGAGCTTCTTCATCGCCTCGTGTCCCGGCTCAAGACTCGCGCGGTCGAAGAGGCCCCACGCGCGACCGCCCGTGATGAATTGCAGACCGGCGTTGGCGAGCCCCAGCCAGCGACCGTGCTTGAAGGCCGAGTGGAAGTTGCGGACGCGCTTCAGCTCCGTCGTAATCCAGCTCTCGCGGATGAGTTGGCGGTAACGCTTGAGCTGCTGCTTGGAGAAGTCTTCGACCAGCAGCGCCTCGAAGATGGCCTGCGCGGCGAGCATCCCGCTCTTGATGGCGGTGTGGATGCCCTTGAGGCGTTGCGAGTTGAGGAACCCGGCGGAGTCGCCCGCGAGCAGGAAGCCGTCGCCGTGGAACTGCGGGATGGCGTAGAAGCCGCCCGCCGCAATCGTCTTCGCGCCGTAGCGAATCATCTTTCCGCCTTCGAGCAGTTTGGCGACGAACGGGTGTTCCTTGAAGCGTTGAAACTCGGCATGCGGGTCGAGCAGAGGGTCTCTGTAATCTAATCCCGTGACGTATCCGAGGTTGAGGATGCGGTTCTGCATCCCGTAAATCCACCCGCCGCCGTAGGTCTGCGCGTCCGAAGGGTAGCCGAGCGTGTGCGTCACGCGGCCCGCCGGGTAGCGGTCGTCGGGCAACTGCCAAAGCTCCTTGATGCCGAGACTGTAAACCTGCGGCTCGCGCCCGTCATGCAAATTAAGACGCTGCGTGAGCTGCTTGACGAGCGAGCCGCGCGGCCCCTCGCCGAGCACCGTGACCTTCGCGTGGATGTCCACGCCCGGCTCGAAATTCGCGCGCGGCCTCCCCTCTCGGTCAACGCCCTTGTCGCCCGTGCGGACGCCGACGACGCGGTCTCCCTCGCCGTAGAGCATCTCGGCTCCGGGGAATTCGGGGAAGATGTTGACGCCCGCCTCCTCGCACTTCTCGCCGAGCCACGCCGTCAGCTTGTTCAGCGAGACGATGTAATAGCCGTGGTTCTTCAAGGGCGGCGGCGTGACGGGCGACTTGATGGCGCGCGTCTTCGTGAGGTAAAGAAAGTAATCCTCCTTGACGGGCGATTCGAGCGGCGCGCCCTGCTCGACGAAGTCCGGCATCAGCTCCTTCAAAGCCTTCGGGTCCATCACCGCGCCCGAAAGGTTGTGCGCGCCGATGGTCGAGCCCTTCTCGATGACGGCAATCTCGATGTCGCCCAGAGGCTTGCCCTGCCGCTCGCCCTTCAGCACCGCCTCGTTGTGCGCGCTGACGAGCCGCGCCAGATGATAAGCCCCGCTCAGATTCGCCGGGCCTGCGCCGACGAACAGCACGTCCATCTCGATACTTTCACGTTCCATGCATACGCTCCCGATGAAGGCTCCCGCGCCCGCCCTGACGGAGTTCACGCCGCCTCGAATCTAAAAATGAATCACCATTCAGTTTATCCGCACCGGCGCGAAATAGCAAAAACCCGCCTGCCCCGGCGCTCGCCTGCGCCACGGGCCGAGGGCCGGATGATGCGACTCGGTGGTCGCGTCACCCGGCCCTCGGTGTAGTTTCGGACTTCCATCGTGCGCGTCGCGGAGAATTCGTGGCTCGCGCGGCGTGCGTGTTCGTCAGGTTAGTGGGTCATCGCCCGCCGATGATTGTTCATCTGGAAGACGCTCGGCAGGTTGACGAGTTGGTCGAGGTCGAGCGCGCGCCTCTCGAACTCGTTGAAGGTTCTGGTCGGCGCGCCGTCAACCGGGTCAACCACGGTGATTCCGGTCATGAAGCCGGAGAGCCCGGCCACCGTGCCGAAAGCAGCGGGTTTGACGTGCGTGAAGGTCGTCCCCGTCTCGGTCGCGTGGCACGCGTTACAGGTGTTGAGCGAGAACTTGTGGCGCGCCTCGCGGTTGGTGATGGTGACGGTCGGCCCGTCCCGCCAGGAGTTGTCGTCGGGCGGGAAGGAGTTTGACAGGTTGATCACGTCGGAGAACCCGCCGAGGAAGTTATTGCCCTCCCAAATCTCCGGCACGTCGTGCCGCTCCTGAAGGATGAGTTGGGTCTTGTGGTTAATGAACCGCGCGGTGGTATCGGCCACCCGCCGTGTGGTGTCCGGCGTGAGCTTGACCGTCACCATCCGGAGTTGCCCGGCGTCGGCCCCGCTAGAGAAGAGGCGGAACTCGCGCAACTGCCAGTCGTCGTCCGGCGTGGTGTTGGCGAGGGAGATTTCGTTGGTGCGGAGTTGATTGAGGGCGCTGCCGTTCGGCTTCGAGGGCGCGACCCCAGCCGCCGCGAACTGCTCGGTGATGGCTTGGAGGGCGGTGTTGAACTGCGGCCCGAAGCTCATCGAGCTGAGGTTGTACCACTGCTGCGCCCACTGGCGGACGGCGTTGCCCTGCCGGTCAATCCCGTATTCGAAGATGACCGTGAACTGGAGCGTGCCGCACCCGCCGCTCCGCCTGTCAATCGCGCTGAAGACGAAGCGCCCTTCGCCCGCGTCCCTCCCGCCGAAGCCGTTGTTCCGGCGAAGGTCAATGCGGTTGACAATCGAGAGCAGGCGGAACGGCGCTTTCGACAAGTCGAGCGGCTGCCCCGGCCCACCGCTGGCGGCCTCCCAGGGGTCAATGATGATGGTCTGCATCTTCTGCCGGACGGTCGGCGTGAACCCGTTGACCGTCGGGGGCGTGAGCCACTTATTCAACATGTTGCGCGTGAAGACGCGCGGGTCAATGCCGGTCTGGGTCTGGTTGGCGAGTTGCGTCATCAGGTAGCCGAACGTCCACTTGCCCATCGGCGTCCCCGTGTTGGTGCACGGGTTGAACGTGCGCGAGGTGTCCTGCACCACGCTCAGGTCGCGGATGACGAGCGACTTCTCCGGGTCAATGGAGCTCGACGTGCCGATGCGGTAGAGCGGCACCACGTCGCCGGGCTTGAGGTTATTGTAATTGACCTTCTGGTAGCGCTTCTGCCCACTCAAGGCGCGCGAACTGAAGGCGGGCACGTCAATGGTAGAACTCGACGAACCACCGCCCCCCGCGGCCATCATTGACGATTCGACGGTGGGCGAGTCGGAAGCTGTCGGTATTGCCTCAGGCTCAGGCTCGCCCGGAGGCTCGTCCGAGGAGGGCACGTATTCGCCGCCGTCGGACTCCTCTTCGATGACGAAGGAGTCGTCGGCGCTCGCCACACTCATCGAATCGTTGGCCGCGAACACGCCTGAGTTCTTCGACACGCGATTCTGGTTGGCGGCGAGTTGGTTGAAGTCGAGGTTGATGATCCCGGTATACTTCCCGTCACCGCCGGCGCTGTCACCGCCCTGCCCGTCGTCGCGCAGCAGCACGTCGTGGTCGTCAATGAAGGCGGTGACCTGCGACCCCACGTTCGAGCCTGACGCGAACCTGACGAACAACTTCGCGTTGCCCTGCGAGGTAGGCGTGCTCAGTGGGGTCGCCGACAAGGAGGTAATCTCCGGCGAATTCTCGTTCAGGGTGGTGGCGGTCTGCGCCTTGGCGATGCGTTCGCCGGGGAACTCAGAGCCGTTGAACAACATGCTGCCCGCGAGCAGCGCGACCGACGCGACGACGGCTAGTGCCTTGAGGGTGTTTGTTCTGTTGGGTTTCATCTTGTCTCCTTTAGGTGGTGAGACCTGACTGCTGGGGACAGTGCCCCGCCCGCAAAGGGCCGACGGGAGCGCGCTTCCGTGAGGAAGCGTGAAGTGCGAGGATATGATGCGAGAGACACGCCCCTTTGCGAACAAGGTGCGCGAGAGTGAGGTTTACTGCATGGGGTAAGAAAGGCGAGCCCGGCTCCGTGCGGGAGCAGGACAAGGTTCAGCGATGAACTTTACCCATGAAGACGCCCGGTTGCTCGTAGTTAAGGTTAGAGTGGCGCGAGGTGGTCGGTGAGTCAGTGTGCCCGCCACGGCAGAGAATCAACGCAAACACCGACGGACGGTGGACGGGTGGCGAACAGTATAACTTCACACCGGAAGTTAAGTTTGGCGACGCGTGCGGTGAGTCACGTCGTTGGTTGTTGGGGGCACACGGATAATATCCTCATCCGGTTCGATGTCAAGTTTTATCTTTCTTACATTTTCAGCGACGGCGGGGGCCGGGGTCGAACCCCTCAATTTGCCCAATCCGTTCAGGAAGCAGATAATCTTTTTCAAATATTATCCTTAAAACTTAAAGGGGGCGGGCAGTCAATGTCGGAGCACAAGCACACCAACCGTTTGAGCAAGGAGACCAGTCCTTATCTCTTGCAGCACGCGCACAATCCGGTCGAGTGGTATCCGTGGGGGCCGGAGGCTTTGGCGCGCGCGCGGGACGAGAACAAGCCCATCCTGCTCAGCATCGGCTACTCGGCCTGCCACTGGTGCCACGTCATGGAGCGCGAGTCGTTCGAGGACGAGAAGATCGCCGCGTTGATGAACGAGCACTTCGTCAACATCAAAGTTGACCGCGAAGAGCGACCCGACCTCGACCAGATTTACATGAACGCCGTGCAGTTGATGACGCGCCACGGCGGCTGGCCGCTCACCGTCTTCCTCACGCCCGAACTCGTCCCCTTCTACGGCGGCACGTACTTCCCCCCCGCAGACCGCCACGGGATGCCCGGCTTCCCGCGCGTCATCACCGGCGTCTCCGACGCCTTCCGCACGCGCCCCGACGAAATCGCGCAGTCGGCGCAGGAGATACTCGCCGAGCTTGAGCGCATGAACCCGGCGCGCGCGTCCGGCCTCAACGTCTCGGCGGATTTACTCGACCAGTCCTTCCGTTCAATCTCGCGCAACTACGACGAGCGGAACGGCGGTTTCGGCGGCGCGCCGAAATTTCCCGCCGCCATGAACCTCGAATTCCTGCTCCGCACGCACCGGCGAACCGGCGACAAGACGGCTTTGGAGATGGTCGCCAACACCTGCCGCAAGATGGCCGAGGGCGGGCTCTACGACCATCTCGGCGGCGGCTTTCATCGCTACTCGACCGACGCGCGCTGGCTCGTCCCGCACTTCGAGAAGATGCTCTACGACAACGCGCTGCTGTCGCGCCTCTACCTCCACGCCTACCAGACGACCGGCGAGGACTTCTACCGTCGCGTCGTCGAAGAGACGCTCGACTACGTCGTCCGCGAGATGACGGACGAGGGCGGCGGATTCTACTCGACGCAGGACGCGGACTCGGAAGGCGTCGAAGGCAAGTTCTTCGTCTGGGAGAAGGAAGAGATCGAGCGACTACTTGGGCCGGACGACGCCGCGCTCTTCTGCGCCTACTACAACGTCACCGAGGGCGGGAACTTTGAAGAGAAGAACATCCTCAACGTCACGCGGCCCGCGCCGGCGGTCGCCTCGGAGTTGAAGGTCACGCCGGAACGCCTCGAAGAAGTCCTCGCACGCGGTCGCCGCGTCTTGTTCGAGTCGCGCGAGTCGCGCGTCAAGCCGGGGCGCGATGAAAAGATTCTGACGGCCTGGAACGGTCTGATGCTCGAAAGCTTCGCCGAAGCCGCCGCCGTCCTCGGACGTGAAGACTACCGCGCCGTCGCCGAAAGGAACGCCGAATTTATTCTCGGAACTCTGAAGACCGATGTGCTCCTCCACTTCTTCAAGGACGGGCAGGCGAAGCACGTCGGCTTCCTCGACGACTACGCCTTCTACGCCTCCGGCCTCGTCACGCTCTACGAGACGACGGGTCATGTGCGCTGGCTCAAGGAAGCTCTCTCTTTGACCGAGAAGATGCTCGCGGAGTTCTGGGACGATGCCGACGGCGGATTCTTCTACACGGGCGAGAGCGGCGAGCAGCTCATCGTCCGCTCGAAAGACTTCTTCGACAATGCGACCCCTTCGGGCAATTCCGTCGCCGCCGAAGTCCTGCTCCGGCTCTCCGTTTTGACCGGCAACGAATCGTACAGGCGCAAGGCCGTCAGCGTCATCCGGCTCGTCCACGAATCCGTCGCACGCTACCCGTCCGCCTTCGGGTACACGCTCGGCGCGATTGATTTCTACTTCTCGACGCCGAAGGAGATTGTCGTCGTCTCGCCGCGCGGGGCGGCGGATGAAGCGCGGGCTCTGACGCGTGAGATTTGGAGTAGATACCTGCCGAACAAGGTCGTCGTGCAGTCAGAGGAAGGCGTCGAGGAGGAGACGATAGAACTCGTGCCGCTGCTACGTGAGAGACGCGCCGAGGGCGGGAGGGCGACCGCCTACGTCTGCGAGAACTATTCCTGCCGCCTCCCCGTCTCGACGCCCGGACAGCTCGCGGCGCAACTCGACGAAGGCTTGTCCGAAGGCGCGGGCTCGGCCTGAGCCGAATCAATCGTTTGAAGGCTCGCACTTCGCGGCGTCACGCAGCGCGCTGAGAAGGTCTTCGCCGAAGCTCTCGATCTTCGACTGGCCGAGACCGTAGATCGTCGCCAACGCTTCGAGCGTTTCGGGCAGCTCCCGCGCGAGGTGCTCCAATGTGCGGTCGGAGCAGACCATGTAGGCGGGCTTGCGCAGGATGTTGGCGCGCATGAGCCTCCACCTCTTCAAGCCCGTCACGATTCTCTTCTCTTCGGGCGTCAGGAGGATGGCCGCGGTCGGCGCTCTCTTCCGTCGCGGCCTGCTCGGCCCAGTCCTCTCCGACGGAGTCAGCTCCGCCGCCCGCATCGCCAGTTCGAGTACGCCCCGCTGCTCGAAAATCTTCAGCAGCTCGACGTAGACGCGCATCGTGACGCGCGCGTCCGCCGCCGCGTAGAGAAGCTGCGCGCGCGTCAGAGGGCGTCGCCGCCAGTTCGCCTTCTGCAAGGTCTTGTCGAGGGGCACGCCGAAGAGGTGTTCGGTGACGGAGGCGAGACTGTAGGAGCCGAGGCTCAAGGCGTCGCGCGCCATCTGGAGCGTGTCAACGAAGCCGCGCGGCTCGACGCCGGCCTGACGCAAAACGCCCTCGTCGAAGCGCGCGTTGTGCGCGACCATCTTGACTTCCGTCGTTTCGAGCAGAGGCCGGAGCGGCTCGATTCCCGTCTCAAGCACGTCAATCACCAGCACGTCACCCTCCGGCGGGGCGATCTGCACGAGCGCGACGTGCGAGCGCCTTGCCGCCGCGTCCCAGTACGTCTCCGTGTCTAAGGAGATGACGGGCAGGCCCCGGAGCGTTTCGACCGCCTCCCGCAGCGGCTCTTGCTCGGTGACGTAGCGCCACTTGATGCCGTTGATGAAACCGTCTTCACTCACGAGCTGAAAGATAACACCGCGCGTTTCCTGAAAAGGAATCTGGAAATCAAAAAGGCGCGCCCGAACTGCAGCGCGCCTTCAACCACCGAGTTACGAGTGGGAACTGATTACATGTTCCGGTTCGTAGCCGAGTTGGTATTCGTGTTGCCATTACGATTCATGTTCATGTTGCCGTTCATGTTACCGCCGGTGCTCGTGTTGCTGTTACCGGACATGTTGGTGTTCGAGCTCATGTTCGTGTTGCTGGACATGTTGGTGTTCGAGCTCATGTTCGTGTTGGAGCTGGTGTTAGTGCTCATGTTCGTGTTGCTCATGTTCGTGTTGCTCATGTTGGAGTTATTGGTATTCTCCGCCGGTGAGCAGGCCGTCCAAACACTGGCAACGGCAAGCAAGGCCAGAAGTCCTAAAGTTCTACGCATCGAATTTCCTCCTGTACCCGTCTGAGGGTCAGATTGTTGGGGAGCTGCACGGGCTTTCGCGCGCGGTTCCGCTGGAGCGTTTCCGCAACAGCTCGGGGTCAATGGTTTTGGTTACAGATGCCCTCCTCGTCGTGAGCTTAGAGCCGCCCCGAAGAGAGCGCATCTAAAGAGCATGCTATTACCGAGATTGGTCTGACGCCTCAAGTATCGAGCGTCAGAACCATAACTGCCGTGGCGGCGTCCGCTTCCCGCCGCCACTTCAAATAACAGCTGCGCGCTAACTCGGCGACCGTCGAGCGTCCATCTCCTCATCGAAAGTTCGGACGAGGGACGCCGGGCTCTCTACCACCTCTACGCCCAACGGGAGCGCGCTGCTCAAACCTTACAAGGCCGCGCGAACTTCCCCAACGGATTGCGCCTTCTGTCTTGCGGCGCGCGCAATGTAACACAAGAACAGCCGGAAATACACGATTTTTTTTCACACGTCAAGCCCACTCACCTTGTTGGATGAGGACGACGGATGGGTTTGTGCAGTGCCGGTCAGTCCGATGTCAGCCAAATGCTGAAACGGTCGGGGAGTATAACACAAGGAGACGCCAACTGTTCAAGCGGGGCGGGCGTTTTCCCGCCAAACTAGCCCCTAAAACCTCACCGCCCGAATCAATTTGTGCCTGTGACCAGACGCCCGAAGCGCCGCCCACAGGCCGCCGAAATCCCCCGCCATCCTCAATCCGGAAAACATATTCCGCCGGACGGCATTTCGCCTCCTACCCTTCATGCTCAATCAGCGACCCATTCATCCGAACAATTCGGCCTTAAATCATTATTTGCTTGACTTAAGGGCGTAAAAGTCGCTATTTTTGAATGGGCCAACAATGTTGGCACAATCGCGGATATTCTTACCTGCCACCCTTCAACCGACGGCTTGGACGGCACTCCCTCTGCAACTCTCTCCACTTCAACTGAAAACGAAAAGTAAATTTCGCCGATGCCCAAAGGAATCTGGAAAAAGGCTGCCCTGTTGGCGACTTGCGCCGTGCTGACCGGACTGGCACTGCTTTTTTCGCTGCTCTGGCTCTCCCCCTCGGCGAGCGCGGAGGGACGTTTGACCGGCGGGCTCGTCATCCTCGCCGTTGCGGCGTGCGTCTCCCTCCTCGTCTATTCGCTGTGGCGTCTCGGCGAGTCGCGAACGGATGAGCTGCGGCGTGAGGGCGAGGAGCAATTGAGGGGCGCGCGCGAACTCGCTGAACTGCACATGAGCACCATCGAGTCGCTCGCGATGGCGATTGACGCGAAGGATCAGACGACGCACGGGCACGTGCGTCGGACGAAGTTGTACGCGGTCGAGCTCGGAAAGCTTTTGGGCGTTACGGCGACGGAGTTGGAGGCGCTGAAGGCGGGGGCGCTGCTGCACGACATCGGCAAGCTCGCCGTGCCGGAGTACATCCTGAACAAGCCGGGGAAGCTGACGGCGGCTGAGTTCGAGAGGATGAAGGTGCACACGGTCGTCGGCGGCGACATCATCCGCCGTGTCAACTTCCCTTGCCCGGTCGAAGACATCATCCGCCACCACCACGAAAAGTGGGACGGCACGGGCTACCCTGATGGCCTGCGCGCCGAGCAAATCCCGCTCGTCGCGCGCGTCCTCTCGGTGGTGGACTTTTACGACTCCACGCGCTGCGACCGCCCCTACCGCGAGGGGATGAGGCGCGAGGACTCTCTGGCGCAACTGCGGCACATGAGCGGCTCCGCGTTCGACCCGCGGGTGGTGGACACGTTTATCGCAAACATCGAACGCCTCGACGCGCTGATTTCCCCGCGCGACCTTGCGGAGCAGGTTCAAGAGGAAGGGCACGAAGCGGTAGCCGCTCCGGCGGATAACGAAGCACACGCCCACGGCGCGTCGAGCCAACACGACAACTCATCCGGCTTCCGTTCCATCTCCGAGGCGCAGCGCGAGGTCTTCGCGCTCCACGAGATTGCGCGCACCATCGGCGCGTCGCTCAACCTCAGCGACACGGCGACGCTCGTGACGAGCAAGCTCCGCTCCATCACGCCCTTCGACACCTGCGTCATCTACGTCGTGGACGAACTGGCGGGCAAGGCGCACGCGGCGCACGTCGCGGGCGAGAACTCCGAATACTTTTCGCACCGCCGCGTCGCCTTCGGCGAAGGCATCACGGGTTGGGTCGTCGCCAACGGGCGCTCGATGTGCAGCTCTTCGCCGGAACTCGATTTGGTCGGCGTGCCCGAAGAGATTGCCGCGCGCGTCGGGAGCGTGCTCTCCGCGCCGCTGCTCCGTGAGGAAGGGGCCTTCGGCGCGATCACTCTCTATTCGGGGGCTCACGCGCCTTACACGACCGAGCACGCGCGGCTCCTCGAATCGGTCGCCCTCCACGCGTCGAGCGCGCTCAACAACGCCTTGATGTTCGAGAAGACGAAGGAGAGCGCGCTCACCGACCCGCTCACCGCACTCCCGAACGCGCGCGCTCTGCACCTCATGCTCGAACAGCGCGTCGCCGAGTGCCAGCGCACGAACCGCGAGCCGCTCGCCGTGCTCAGCCTCGACGTTGACGACTTCAAAGAGATCAACAAGAAGTACGGCCACGGCGTCGGCGACCGGCTGCTGGCGAGCGTCGCGAGCGAGATTAAGAAACAGTTGCGGCAGATGGACGTGCTCGCGCGCCACTCGGCGGACGAGTTCATCGCCGTCATGCCGACGGCCACGCCGGAGGTCGCCGTGCTGGTCGTCGAGCGCGTCCGCGCGGCGGTCGAGTCGCACCAGTACCGGGTGCGGACGGGCCACACGACGCAGGTCGGCATCAGCATCGGCGTCGGCTGCTTCCCGCGCGACGGCGAGACCGCCGAAGAGCTTCTCCGCACCGCCGCCGCCGACATGCAACGCGACAAACGCGCGCGCAAAGGCTCGCCCTTCCCCTCGAACGCCGACCCGGTTGTATCACTCGACGCCTACCGTTAAGATTTTCAAGTCATCCGAAACTGATAGTCGGCTGAATGCAGGCGTTCTTACGAGATGCCTGATGCCCGGCATCAACCGCCCGCTGTGGACGCCACAGGAACATGACGACTGTCGTGTCGCGGGTCGTGTGCATCTCCCCGGTTAGATTGAAGGCATTGCAAAACTTCCATCTTCTCCCGGCTCGAACGCCAACACTCGCACCACCGAGCCTAAATCTAAAGCCCCATAGATATGTGGGAAGGACTCCTGCCCGCCTTCACAATTCTCATACCGGATTTCGGCTCTCACTTGAAGAGGGTCAATCTCCAGAAGCACCAATCCCGCCTGACCCCGAAACAGTGTGTTAGCTACTCGAATTACTTGATCGCTTCGTGAGCAATGAATGAACCCCTCAGATGCTAACGTTTGTGTTTGGTAGATTCCTTCTCGTTGGGCTCTTTCCCATGCGTCGCGTTTTGTGATGTGAAAGATAGTTGCCATGTCTATTTATCCCGGAAAATATCAGACTGCCGCCATGCAGGCACAAGCTCTCTCTTCAGACTCCTCACGCCCGAAGTAACCCGCGCCGAGCATAGAGCATTCAAGCCGCAGTGAACAAGATACCGGCCAAAGAGATGCTATCGAAGCGCCGGGTTGAATGAGTTGTTATGCTTCGCCATCGGTTAAATAGCTCGCTGCATCAAAATATCACGTTGCGGGTCAGAGCCAAGTTGAAAAATATGCTCTCCGACTTCGCGGAAATTCCACTTCCGATAAAATGCCAGGGCGCGGCTGTTGCGTTCCCATACTCCAAGCCAGATGGTTTGAAATCCCTTTCCGCGCGCCTCGTTCATGCATCGCTGCATTAATGCTTGACCGACTCCGCGCCCAAGCCATTTGCGGGAGACATACAATCGCACTAACTCAATTGGTTTTTGACCTTCGACGCTGTTCTAACACTTTGCCCGAGTGGAGCTTTGCGTAGCCTGCCGCATGACCGTCAACCTCGGCAATGAAAAAGATAGATAAAGGGTCGGTCAATTCCGCCGTCAGCGTTTCAAGGCTGAATGAGGCAGCTAAATATGCCGCCATATCCTCAGGCGTGTTGTCTTCAGTGAAGGTTTCGGCAAATGTTTGCGCCCCCAATTCTGCCAGCAAATCGGCATCTTCGATTCGGGCGCAACGAATGTATAGATTAGAGTTCTGCATCATTATCTATTGTGTCCCTCTTGTGGAGCCTCATTCGTGTGAGGCCATTAAGCGATTTTCCAGAATATGCTCCGCAAGTGACTCACCAATCCTTCTATGAACCTGTGCGGAAGGGTGCGGGTCGAAACTACTGGCTTGAAACCGCTCTGGCGTAAACTCGTCGCGCAGGGGCGCAACATCAATGAAGGATATATTATCCCGTTTAAGCTGAGCGGACACGTTCATGAATCGAGATCGAGAAGGCAGCAGTACTATGCGGCAGGCAATCCGATGTTGATCTGCGGTTGCCGCGAATTGTTTGATGTACGTGTATGACTCCGGCAAACCGCCCGCCGAAAGAATGTCCTCAGGGTTTTTAGTACCGTATAGTCGCGGGTAGGTTATATCTCTCAACAGGTAAAGAAGATGCACTTTCCGTAAAAGGGGCCTGAGGCTCGAGTCTTTTGACAAGAAGCCGGACATTTTGTTGTCGGTGAAGTACCCCGATGCGTCTACGGACGGCGTTCGGGAGAGGTCGAAATCAGGGGGGATGATAGACATGAGAACCAAATCCGGTTCCACGTCTAACATCCGATAGCGGAGCATCGCCGCCATGACCTGTACACTATAAGCGGACGCACCAAAATTAAACACTTTGACTCTCAACGTACTCTGTTTCCGATTGAGGGTGTCTTCCAATACTTGCGGGAAGGTGTCTTCCGTTTTAATCACCCCTTCCCCGAAGGTCACGGAGTCGCCGACGATGGCAATTCTATATTCATCCCCTCGACGGGCCCCACGTCGGTCGCCGTTTGTCATCGCGCGCAGGCCCAGATTATCGGTATTGATCACGGCGAGGCCGCGGGCCCTGGCGTTAACGAGATTCGGCTTATGGACGTAAGGGATTTCCTGCGCCCGGTCGAAAGGCATGTAGATGGGATCACAAATGTGGCGTTCGGAATAGCCCCACAGCCTGACCCCGACTTCGAGGAGGGTGAAGGTCAAGACTAATAAATAAAAGGCAAAGAGCAGCTTTTTAAGCAATTTCCTCATCATCAGAAAATAAAACAAGATGTCTTGCGTCGCCTAACGCTCGAAATTAACCGGGGGCGACGAAACGCCGAATTAAAGCAAGCCTCGCGGATGAAAGCACCGCTAATTCGCGCTCCGGTTGAATGAGTTGTTAGGCCCGTTGGGGAATATAATTATTTCTTCTCCTGTGAGTTCGGTAAACTAACACCCACTATCTCGCTAATTATTTCGTAAGCAGCTCTTAGCTCTTGATATCGTAGTTTGTAGATTGTGCACCATACTGGGTAGCCAACCAAGGCTAGTAGCAGAAAAAGTATTCCTATGCCTCGAAAGCCTTCAATGAATAGTAGAGTGATACCCAAAAAGAAAAAATTGAAAATGGCAGATCGAGCAAGACGAATATATGTAGTGTGACCTTGAATACGCTTCACGACCTCTGGAGACGCCTTTTGATTTACGACGGCTAATGCCATTTCGTAATCATGAGGCGACATGATTGCCTTCTTGATTTTATTTCCACGAAGTAATTCCATTACACCAAAGCTAGCCGTATTCATGAGCGACCCCAACTGATATGCAAGTGCAGCAGCAAGTATTAAAATCGAGGCGTTCCATTCCTTTAATATTGGAAGGACGCTAGCAAGTTCACCCAAGGGAATTAGGCCAATCCGCCATAAAATTATAAACAGCCAAGCAAATGTGATAATACCCATGATCATAATCTCAACGAAGATTACTGTTGTTGCCATATCATCCTTTCTTCTTTAGCTTGTGGTGTTCTCTTCAGCAATTACCTGCAAGGGCCTAACGCGTATTAGACGTACTATTCGCCGCCGTGAAAGACGCCCATTCGGGCGTCTCATCCGGGTCGGCAACCCGCTTCCCCGTTGGTTCTCACGCCCGCGCCGGATTATACCGCCTGAGCCTCGCCGGATGATACGCCCTTTGGCCGTCGGACATCTTCCTTAAAACGCACCGGTCTCGGACTGATGCCGCCCCGCTTGTCATGCTCGACGCGCGGGAGTTCTGCCCCGAACAGAATGATGTTGTGCGTGCCTTTTTTATTCGCGGCGGCCTTTTTGCGCGTGGGCTATGACCTCGCGTATAATTCGGGCACGTTCTACCCGAACAACTGAGCCGCGGAAGATTGTGTTCCGAAAAACGAGCGCGGGGCGCGTCTGCTTCGCCGATGCCGCGACCCGCGCCGAAGAGAATTTTCGCCATGAGTGAACTGAAAGTTACTCCGATGAAGCCCCGCACGCCGCCGGAGACGGGCGGCGGCGCGGCGGCGGCGACCGGCGTCGCCGAGGGCGCAGAGAAAGACCAGATTAACCCTGACGAGTTGCGCGAGGAGCACCAACACCGGCGCGAGGAGCAGAAGGGACGCATCGAAGGCGTTGACCGCGAGACGCTGCTCAAGATGCTCTACCAGATGGTGCTCATCCGCCGCTTCGAGGAGAAGGCGGCGGAAGCCTACACGCTCGGCAAGATCGGCGGCTTCTGCCACCTCTACATCGGGCAGGAGGCCGTCGCCGTCGGCTCGCTCTCGGCCTTGAGGCCGGACGATTACGCGATGACGAGCTACCGCGACCACGGCCACGCGCTCGTCATGGGCATCTCGCCCGACGAGGTGATGGCCGAGTTGTTCGGCAGGGCTGGCGGCTGCTCGGCGGGCAAGGGCGGCTCGATGCACCTCTTCGACGCCGACAACCACTTCCTCGGCGGCCACGGCATCGTCGGCGGCCAGATTCCTCTGGCGACGGGCATCGCCTTCGCGACGAAGTATCGCAATACAGACCAGGTGACGCTCTGCTATTTCGGCGAAGCGGCGGTCAATCAGGGTGCGTTCCACGAGTCTTTGAACATGGCGCAGCTCTGGAAGCTCCCCTGCATCTACATCTGCGAGAACAACCAGTACGGCATGGGCACGTCTCTGGCCCGCGCGATGTCCATCAGCGACGTTTCGCGCAAGGCGGTCGGCTACGACATGGCCTCGGAGTTCGTTGACGGCATGGACGTGCTCGCCGTCCGCGAGGCGACGCAGCGCGCCGTGGAGCGCGCGCGTAAAGACCACTCGCCGTCGCTCATCGAGGTCAGGACGTACCGCTTCATGGGCCACTCGATGTCCGACCCCGGCCACTACCGCACGCGCGCCGAGATCGAGAAGTATCAGGAGCGCGACCCCATCAAAGTCTTCAGCGACAACCTGCGCGAGCAGGGCGTGCTGGACGACAACGGGCTGAAGGAGATCGAAGAGCGCGTCCGCGGCGAAGTCGAACGCTCGCTCAAGTTCGCCGACTCCAGCCCGGAGCCCGCGCCCGAAGAGCTTTTCACGGACATCTACGCGACACCGATAAAGCCGTGAACCGTGACAGGTAAACGGTGACAAGAAAGACCTATCTTTCTCCTGTCGCCGTTTACGGTTCACGGTTTACGGTCTTTCTCCTGTCACCTGTCACGGTTTACGGTTCACGGCTTTTGGAGGATTGAATGGCTGTCATCACGATGCGCGAGGCGATCAATCAGGCGATGCGGGAGGAGATGCGTCGCGACGAGGGCGTCTTCCTGATGGGCGAAGAGGTCGCGGAGTATCAGGGCGCTTATAAAGTTTCAAAAGGCTTGCTCGAAGAGTTCGGCGCGCGGCGGGTGATTGACTCGCCGATTACGGAGCTGGGCTTCGCGGGCCTCGGCGTCGGCGCGGCGATGGTCGGCCTGAGGCCGGTCATCGAGTTCATGACCTTTAACTTCTCCATCCTCGCCACCGACCAGATTATCAACTCCGCCGCCAAGATGCGTTACATGTCGGGCGGTCAGTTCAAAATCCCGATTGTCTTTCGCGGCCCGAACGGCTCGGCGTTTCAGGTCTCTTCGCAGCACTCGCAGGCGCTCGAATCGTGGTACGCGCACTTCCCCGGCCTCAAGGTCGTGATGCCCTCGACGCCCGCCGACGCCAAGGGGCTTCTGAAGAGCGCGATCCGCGACGACGACCCTGTCATCTTCATGGAGCAGGAGCGGATGTACGGCAACAAGGGCGAGGTTCCCGAAGGCGACGATTTCATCATCCCGCTCGGCGTCGCCGACGTGAAGCGCGAGGGCAAGGATGCGACCATCGTCGCGCGCTCTTTGATGGTTCCCTTCGCGCTCAAGGCCGCCGAGGAGTTGGAGAAAGAGGGCGTCTCGGTCGAGGTGGTTGACCCGCGCACCATCAGGCCGCTCGACATCGAAACCATCATCAAGTCGGTGAAGAAGACGAACCGCGTCGTCGTCGCCGAGGAGTCGCACGCCTTCTGCGGCGTCGGGGCCGAAATCAGCGCGCAGATTATGGAGCGCGCCTTCGACTACCTCGACGCCCCCGTCGTGCGCGTCTCCGGCGTGGACGCGCCGATGCCTTACGCGAAGAATCTCGAAAAACTGGCGCTCCCCGACGTCGCCCGTCTGGTTCAGGCCGTCCGACAAGTGGCGTACTTAGATTAAAGGAGATGGAAGTCCGGACTCCAGACTCCGGACTCTTAAAAACTATGGCAACGCAGGTCGTAATGCCGAAGCTCTCGCCGACGATGGAAGAGGGGCAGTTGTCGCGTTGGCTCAAGAAGGAGGGCGACAAGGTGAGCGTCGGCGAGCCCATCGCCGAGGTGGACACCGATAAGGCGACGATGGAAGCGCAGGCGCTGACCAACGGCGTGCTGCGGAAGATTCTCGTCCCCGAAGGCTCCACCGTCCCGCTCGGAGCCATCATCGCCATCATCGCCGACCCCGACGAAGACATCTCCGGCATCGTCTCAGAAGCCACTTCGGCGGAGCCGAAGCCCGCGAGCAAAGAGTCCGGCGAAGAGTCCTCAGCGGGCCAAGCCGAAGCCGCTCCCGACAAGCAGGCGCAGGCGACCGCGAAGGATGCGCCGGTTGAAGGCGTTGGCGGCGGTCAACCCGCCGAAACGGCGGACGCAGGCGCGGACAAACGTCAAACGGAGCCCAAGCAGCCGCCGCCATCTGAAGAGACCGCGCAGGGCAACGGGCGCGGCGCGCAGGCGGGCGGGCGGCTCATCGTCTCGCCGATTGCGGCGCGCATGGCGGCGGAAGCGGGCCTCAACCTTCAGACGGTCGCGGGGAGCGGCCCCGGCGGTCGTATCGTCAAACGCGACATCGAGCAGGCCATCAGCCGCGCGGGCGCGCAACCCGAAGCCGCGCCGCAGGCGGAAGCCCCACAGGCCGAGCAGCCGCGCGCCGCCGCGACGGCGCAGACTCAAAAGACCTACACCGCGCCGACCATCGAGGGCGCTTCCGCCTACCGCGACGAGCCCTTGTCAACGATGCGCGCGACCATCGCGAAGCGTCTCGTCTCTTCCATCGGCCCCGTCCCGCACTTCTTCCTGACGACGGAAATCGAGATGGATCGCGCCGCCGAGCTGCGGCGCCAACTGAACGAGCTCGACCCGGAGTTGAAGGCCAGCATCAACGACCTCATCATCAAGGTCGTCGCCGTCGCGCTCGTCCAGCACCCTTCGGTCAACGCGTCTTTTCAGGAGAAGGCCATCCGCTATTACGAGCGCGCCGACATCGGCGTCGCCGTGGCGGTCGAGGACGGTTTGATAACTCCCGTCATCCGCTCGGCGAACACCAAGTCCGTCGGGCAGATTAGCCGCGAGGTGCGGGAGCTTGCCGAACGCGCGCGCGCGCGGCGTCTGAAGCCGGAGGAGTACACGGGCGCGACCTTCTCCGTCAGCAACCTCGGCATGTTCGGCATAGACGAGTTCACCGCCGTCATCAACCCGCCGGAGGCGGCCATCCTCGCCGTCGGCGCGATGCAGCCGAAGCCGGTCGTGCGCGACGGAGAGGTCGTCGTCCGCCAGTTGATGCGCGTCACGATGTCGTGCGACCACCGCGTCGTTGACGGCGCGACGGGCGCGAAGTTCCTCCAGACCTTCAAGAAGATTATGGAGAACCCTCTGTACCTCATCGCCTGAATTTAACTTTAGACTTCGCACCGCAAGGAGACTTTGATGAGCGACGAACAAGAGACCGGGCCGGAGACGCCCATCCAGACCGACGCCGAGAGCCAGGAGTTCGGCGCGCTCCACGGCCAGAACGCAGAGGGCGAGGAGACCGGCACTTCCGGCGACGCCTCGGAGTCGAACGACAAGGCGCAGAAGGAAGTCGAGCAGGGCGGCGAAGGCACGGGCGCGGCGGCGGGCGAATACAGTTAGCGTTCCAATTATCCAAGGGGCGACGGTTTTAAGTTGACTGAGGCCATCTCGAATCGAAGGGCCGGGGTGCAGCCGCATCTGGCGCTCATCGCCGTGCAGCTCATGTTCGGGACGTGGCCCATCTTCGGCAAGATCGCGCTCCGCGCCGTGCCGGGCATGGGACTCGTCGCCCTGCGCGTGGCGGGCGCGGGCGCGGCCTTCATGCTCCTCCTCAGACTCGCCGGACGCTTCAACGTCCCGCGCCGCGCAGACCTCGCGCGCTTCGCCCTCTACGCCCTCCTCGGCGTCGTCCTCAACCAGTTCCTCTTCGTCCGCGGGCTCGAACTCTCGACCGCCACCAACGCCACGCTCCTCAGCACGGCGATTCCGGTTTTCACACTCGTCTTCGGCGTCCTCCTCGGACTCGAAAAGCTTTCAACGCGCGCCGCACTCGGCACGCTCGTCGCGGCCTCCGGCGTCATCTTTTTGATTGACCCCTTCCGCGCCGATTTATCCGGAGACAAAACGCTCGGCAACCTCCTGCTCGTCGCCAACACCGCCGCCTACGGCGCATACATCTCAATCTCGCAGGATGTCTTTCGCCGCTACGGCGCGCTCACGGCGATGGCCTGGGTCTTCACCTTCGGCTGCATCTTCGCCGTGCCCTTGGGCGGCTGGCAGCTCGCGCAAGTCTCGCCGCTCCAACTCGACCGGACGACCGTGCTCGCCCTCGCCTACATCATCATCTTCCCCACCATCGCGGCCTACTACTTGAACGCGTGGGCGCTCGAACGCGTCTCGCCGAGCACGGTGGCGGTCTACATCTACCTCCAACCGCTCATCGCCTCGGCCATCGCGCCGCTCGTGCTCGGCGCGGACGAACAGTGGACGTGGCGCACCATCGTCTCCGCCGCGCTCATCTTCGTGGGCGTCGCCGTCGTCACCCTCGGCTCGCGCAACCGCGTGATGCAGGAAGTGTCCGAGCACCCGGACGCACTGGGCCATTGATTTGTTAGAATGCCGGGGCCGACTTTTCCGTTATGCAAGCCGACGCCACACAACACCGAGGACACACGCTCCACCCGGAAGAGCTGCGACTGAAGAACTCGGCGGCGCGCATGTCCGTCATGGCGGCGGCCTTCCTGATTATCCTGAAGACGGCGACGGGCCTCTACACGGGCTCGATCAGCGTGTGGGCGTCTTTGCTCGACTCGGCGATGGACATCTTCGCCTCGACCATCAACTACTTCGCCGTGCGCGCCGCCTCGCGCCCGCCCGACGACGACCACCACTACGGCCACGGCAAGGCCGAATCTCTGGCCGGACTTTTTCAGGCCGTCGTCATCACGCTCTCCGGCCTCTTCCTCGTCCGCGAGGCCGTCGTGCGCCTCTTGGAGCCGCGCGCCACGAGCCTCGAATGGCTCGGCGTGGCGACGATGAGCGTGGCGGCGACGGTCAGCGTCCTGCTCGTCAAGAAGCTGAGGAGCGTCGCGCGCCAGACCGAATCGCCCGCCCTGAGCGCCGACGCCGTCCACTACGCCTCTGACGTTTACACGAACGCGGCGGCGCTCGTGGCGTTGCTCTTGGTCGCGCTCACGGGTTGGCAGGCGGCAGACCCGATAGCCTCCATCGCCATCTCGGCCTACATCCTCTGGTCGGCGGTCGGCGTGGCGCGCGAGTCCGTTGACGTTTTGATGGACAGGCGCTTGCCGCCCGAAGTTGAAAAGATGGTGGCGAAAGTCGTCGGGAGTTTTCGTGAGGAGGGCGTCGTGGGCTTCCATGACCTGCGGACGAGACGCTCAGGCTCTTACAAATTCATTGACCTCCACCTCGAAGTCGAGCGCGACCAGAGTCTCGTGGAAGCACATGATTTGACGGTCAAAGTCCTGCGCGGCATCGAGGCCGAGATACCGCGCTCGAAGGTGCAAATTCACACCGACCCTTCGTAATACTCTCTTTACGCCGACTTCAACGCTTTCAGGCTTTTCTCGCCCGCGCCTTCCGCCGTCCGCTTCAACTCGAAGAGCTTCATCAACGCCTCGACGGGCGAGAGCGAGTTCACGTCCGTTTCCAGAAGCTCCTGCACGAGCCGCACGCCTCGATGCCACACGGCGGTGTCGAACTGTTCGAGCGCCTCGGCCTCTTCCGCGTCGCCCACTTCCCTCCCGCCTTCGTACTCGCCGAGGAGTTCTTCGGCGCGGCTGACGACGGGGCGCGGGAGCCCTGCGAGTTTGGCGGCGTAGACGCCGTAGCTCTTCTCGGCGATGCCGGGGACGACGCGGTAGAGGAAGACGAGGTCGCTCCCGCGCTCGGCGATTTCGACGTGGAGGTTCTGCATCCGTGGCAGCGTCGCGGCCAGTTCGGTCAGCTCGTGGTAGTGGGTCGCGAAGAGCGTCTTGGAGCGGAGGCGCGGATGGTTGTGGATGTATTCGAGGACGGCGCGGGCGACGGCGAGTCCGTCGTAGGTCGAAGTCCCTCGCCCCAGTTCGTCAAGGAGGACGAGCGAGCGCGGCGTCGCGTGATGGAGGATGTGCGCGGTCTCGACCATCTCGGTCATGAAGGTGGACTCGCCGCTGCCGATGCGGTCGTAGAGGCCGATGCGCGTGTAGATTCTGTCGGTCAGGCCGACGGTCGCCGCGCTCGCGGGGACGAAGCACCCGGTCTGCGCCATCAAGACGATGAGCGCCGCCTGTCTCAAGTATGTTGACTTGCCCGACATGTTCGGCCCCGTGATGAGAGCAATCTCCGGCTCGCCCTCGCCGCCGATTTCGAGGTCGTTGGAGACGAAGGCTTCGTTCTCCGAGAGCCTTTCGAGTACGGGGTGGCGGCCCGCCTTGATGCTCAGAATCTTCTCGTCGAGGACGCGCGGGCGCACGTAGTCCCAACGCGCGGCGCTCTCGGCGAAGGAGGCCGCCACGTCCACCTGCGCGATTGTGGCGGCGGCGGAAAGAATCTCTTCGCGCGCCTTGCCGACCTCGGCGCAGACGCGGCGGAAGAGGCTCTGCTCCAGCTCGCCGATGCGCTCCTGCGCGTTGAGGACGAGCGACTCGTACTCCTTCAATTCGAGCGTGATGAAGCGTTCCGTCTGCGCGAGCGTCTGCTTGCGCGTGTAGTCGGCGGGGACGAGATGAAGGTTCGGGCGCGTGACTTCAATGAAGTAGCCGAAGACCTTGTTGTAGCCGACGCGCAGGCTCCGAATCCCCGTGCGCGCTCGCTCGCGCTGTTCCATCTCGGCTAAGAACGTCTTGCCGTTGCGCAAGAGCGTCCGTAGCGAGTCGAGTTCTTCGGAGTAGCCTTCGCGGATGACGCCGACGCCTTCGTTGCGGCTCGGCAGTTCGTCGTTGACGGCGGAGCGGATGAGTTGGAGCGTCGCTTCACACGCGGGCAAGGCGGCGAGCAATGGGCCGAAGCGGTTCGCGTCGCGTTGCAGAACCGAGCGCACGCGCGGGAGGGTTTCGAGGCTCTGGCGGATGGCGAGCGTCTCCGAAGGCGTGGCGAGCCCCGTGCGCGCGCGTCCGGCGAGGCGTTCGAGGTCGTGGACGGTTTCGAGCGCGGCGAAAAGCTCGGCCCGCTCCTTCTCGCGCGAAGCGAACCACGCGACGTGCTCCTGCCGCCGCGCGATTTCGGCCACGTCGAGCAGAGGTTGTCGCAGCCAACGCCTGAGAAGCCGACCGCCCATCGCCGTGCGCGTCGCGTCGAGCGTCGAGAGCAGCGAAGGCACGCCGCCCGACGCCTCGAAGATTTCGAGGCTCCGCACCGTCCGCTCGTCGAGCATCATGAAGGTCTCGGCGCGGTAGCTCGTCAGTCGCGTCAGTTGTTCGGCGGCGGTGGCCTGCGTCTCGCGCAGGTAGTTGATGACGGCGGCGGCTGCCGCGACGGCCAGAGGCCAGCGCGAAAGTCCGAACGGCGCGAGCGTGCGTGCGCCGAAGTGCCGGAGGACGATTGATTTCGCCTTCGACGGGTCAAACGCTGCGGCGGGGCGGCGGGTGATGAAGCCGGGGAGCCCGGCCTCTTCGCCCGTCGTGCCTTCGGCGATGAGAAGTTCCGAAGGCGCGATGCGTTGGAGTTCAGAGAGGGCGGCTCTGGCGTCGAGTTCGGTGGCGGCGAAGTCGCCGGTCGTCACGTCCGCGTAAGCGATTCCGGCGCGGCTCCCGTCGGTCACGTAGGCGGCGAGATAGTTGTTGACCTTGCTCCGCAGCAAGCCCGGTTCGAGCACCGTGCCGGGCGTGACGACGCGCACCACGTCGCGCTCTATCAGGCCGCGACCGGCGGCCTCGCCACGGACGGGCGCGCTCGTCAACTGCTCGCAGATGGCGACGCGGTGGCCGCGCGAGATGAGCGTCGCGAGGTGTCGTTCGAGGCTGTGGTGCGGCACTCCGGCGAGCGGGACGCGCACGTTGCGGCCCATCGGCTTCGAGGTCAGAACGATGTCTAGCTCGCGCGCCAGCAGCCGCGCGTCGTCGTCGAAGGCTTCGTAGAAGTCGCCGATGCGGAAGAGGAGGATGGCGTCCGGGTGGCGGCGCTTGATGTCGAGATACTGCCTGCGGAGTGGTGGTGTTTGTGTCGCCGTCATCTCTCGAAGATTTGCGCGAGGATGTCTTCCACCGACGTGAGGGAGCGGTGAAGCCTTCGGAGTTGTTCAAAGCTGAGGATGGTCGTGACCCTCCCGATCTCGTGGAACGGCCCCGTGCGCGCGAGGCTCAACTGACGTTGGGCGCGGTTCGTGTCGCGCTCGCTGGCGACGACGAGGAAAGGCTTCGTGCGCTGCGCGTCGTAGGCGCGTTTGAGCTTGGCGAGCGCGCCGTCAATGCTCCCGCGCCGCTGCACCTCGAAGACGTGGCTGAGGCGCGGGCTGTTCTCCTCCGCACGCCACACCACGTCGTAATAATCGTATTCGGTCTGGGCGTGATGGCCGAGCACGCGGGCGATGTCAACGAGCATCTGCTGCACGTCCGAATGTGATAACTCAGCCGTGAGATTCGTCTCGCCCGCGCCGCCGTCGGTCAGAGAGAAATCAAGGTGCTCGTCCGAGACGCGGCGGCGACCCTGCGCCGTAATCGTCCAGCGACCGCGCACGCGCTCAATCTCTCGCCTCTCGGCGAGCGCGAGCCCGGCGCGCTGCACGAGCCGACGCCACTGGCGGCGGTGTCCGTTCGAGAGTGCGCGCACGTCTTCGTCACCGAGTTGCGGGAAGTAGGCGACGAGGCGGTCGTAGAGGAAGCGCACGTCCTCGACGCCGCCGGTGGCGACCAACTCCTGCAAGACAGGCAGTTCGATGCGCTCCACGCTCGGATATGCCATTCGACGAACTTTCTTCGGGAGAACGGGCGAAACCTACGCGGGCAAAGTTACAGGAGAAGCAGTCCCGCAATCAAGCACGGAAACAGAACCGCGAGCGATAGCGAGCGGGTTGAGCATCATCAACGTCAACCCGCTCGCTACCGCTCGCGGCACTGTTTTTCTCGTTTTAGGCGGCGGCCTGTTCCGTCTTCATGCCGAAGCAGTCGCGAATCTCTTCGGAGTCGAGCGTGTCGCGCTCCATGAGGCCGTCCACGAGGAGGGCAATTTCGGTGCGGCGGGCGTCAACAAACTCGCAGGCGCGCTTGAGTTGTACGCCCATGATGTCGTTGGTCGCCGTCTCGATGCGGTCGAGGAGCGTCTGGCTGTGCGGGTCTTCGGGCTTGCCGAGGTGGATGGGGCCGAGCGGGCTCATGCCGAACTCGGCGACCATCTTGCGGGCGATCTCGACGGCGCGCTCGATGTCGTTCGACGCGCCCGCCGTCATCGTCTCCAACAGGAGCATCTCGGCGGCGCGGCCTCCGAGGAGCATCGCAATCTGGTCTTCGAGATACTCGCGCTTCTTCATCAGGCGGTCGCGTTCGGGCAACGCCTGCGTCACGCCGAGGGCACGACCGCGCGGCAGGATAGAGACCTTGTGGATGGGGTCGCCGTTCTTGACGGCGAGGCCGACGGCGACGTGGCCCGCTTCGTGGACGGCGGTCGCGTAACGCTCGTCGTCGTCCATCATGAAGCCCAGACGCTCGACGCCCATCAGGATTTTGTCGCGCGCGTATTCGACGTGCGGGCGACCGACGGCCTCGGAGTTGTCGCGCGTCGCGGCGATGGCGGCCTCGTTCAAGAGGTTGGCGAGGTCTGCGCCGGAGAAGCCGGGCGTGCCGCGCGCGATCCACGAAAGGTCGAGCCCGTCTTCGAGCTTGAGGTTGCGCGCGTGGACGCGGAGTATCTGCTCGCGCCCGCGCATGTCCGCGAGGTTGACGGTAATCTCACGGTCGAATCTGCCGGGGCGCGTCAGGGCTTGATCGAGGATGTCGGGGCGGTTGGTCGAGGCGATGACGACGACGCCGCTCAACGGCTCGAAGCCGTCCATCTCGATGAGGAGTTGGTTGAGCGTCTGGTCTTGATCGGCGGAAGCCGAGTCGCTGCCGCGACCGCGACGACGACCGAGGGCGTCAATCTCGTCAATGAAGATGACGCAGGGCGCGAGCTTGCGCGCCTGCTTGAAGAGGCGTCGGACGCGCGACGCGCCGAGCCCGGCGAACTTCTCCTGGAAGCTCGAACCGGAGACGGAGAGGAAAGGGACTTTCGCTTCGTTGGCGGCGGCGCGGGCGAGGAGGGTCTTGCCGGTTCCCGGAGGGCCGGAGAGGAGGATGCCGCGCGGCGAGCGACCGCCGAGGCGACCGAAGCGCGAAGGGTCGCGGAGGAAGTCAATCGTCTCGGAAAGCTCGGCGCGCGCCTCGTCAACTCCGGCCACGTCCTTGAAGGTCGCGCCGTCGTTGGTCTTCGCCTCGGCGAGTTGAAAGTCGCCGTTCCCGCCCATGCTCGCGTACAAGCGCCAGCCGATGAAGGCCAGCACGAGCACCGACGCGACGGGCAGAAGCCAGTTGAGCGCGGTCGAGAGCGGGCCGGGGCGGAGCGAGTGGTATTCAATCTGCGCCTTGTTGCGCGCGAAGGCGGCGGCGATCTCCTGCTGCGCGGCTTCGTTCGTGACGACCGCGCGCGCGAGCTGCCCGTCCTGCCCGTGGACGGTCACGGTCTCGCCCTCAATCTCGACCGAGAGCGCGCCCTCGGTCTCGGACATCTGTCGCAACTGCGTGTAGTTGATGTCGCGGACGACGGTCGGGGACTCGGCAAAGAAGAGTTGCAGGCTCAGGAAGACGAGGACGAGCAGCAACAGGGTGGAGCCGACGGCGACGAGCGTCGTCGTCTTGGTGCGGGGGGTCAGACGAGAAAACGGCATAGAGACCTCTACTCAAAGAAGTAGGCGAAGGCGTCGGGGGAACGGCTGCCTTAATTGTTCTGGGATTAGTCTTGCAAAGAGACCGCTTCAGAGGAATCGCTGAAGGTGGCGGAGTAACCGGCGCACACTGACGCGGCGTTACGCCTCGAACATTGAGGCCCGCCTTGAGGAGCGGGCTCGACTTTCACTCTAACAGTCCCGGCGCGTTTGAGTCCAGCGAAAACACGTCAGGCCCGCCGAAGTTTAACTGCTTTCCCTCCAACAAACCGCGAGCGACCCTTCAACTGTCCGATGAGGCCGGACGCCTTTCGGTTGCCGCCCCCCGGAGAGCATTGACGCAGCCGTCCGACGTTGCCCTGTATTAGGACATGAAGGGGCCGGAAGTCTCGGCACGTTTCAATACAACATACGCTTTCCGGCTCGCGTCTTGAACGTCATGCGTCGCCCTACGGCTTGATGAAAACGCTGCTATTTCAACATTTAGATTCCTTCGGCGGGGTTAATAAAGTTGTTGGCATGGCCGTTGCTCAAACCATTGGCGGGCGGCTTGAGCCGGCTCTAATTAGAACTTTAACTGACCCTCGAAAAAGGAGAAGGCGAATTATGTTGTGGACGATTCTGGTGGTGCTTCTAATCTTGTGGCTTCTCGGCCTCGTGGGCGGCGTCGGCGGGAGTTTGATTCACCTGCTGCTCGTTGTTGCGCTCGTCATCCTCGTGATTAACCTCCTCACCGGACGCCGGACGGTTTAAGCGACGAACAACCAACTTGGGGGGAAGAAGAGGGGCCGCGCCGCACAGACGGCGTCGCTCCTCTTCTTTTATGGCGTCGGAGTTTCAGTCAACCAGCGGCAATTTTAAGTTCGTCGTCACGCGACCGACCGGGTAGAGGTTGACCTGCGTGTCCCAGTAGGGCGAACGCTCGTAGAAGAAGCGCAGACGCTCGGACGCGCTCGCGGCGAACTTCTGGTCGGCGGCGACGCGCTGCTCGAACTCACGCCGGAGGGCCGCGTCCTTCGCCAGCATCTCGTGCGCGAGGGCTTCGAGCTTGTAGTCTTCGGCGTACTCCTTCTGCTCAAAAATCGGGTTGAAGAATCCCCACGAGACGAACGAGTCGGGCGCTTCGGGTTCGAGCAGTTGGAGCGCGGCGCGCGCGGGCGCTTGCGCGAGCGAGACGACGACCGAGCCCGCCGGGTACGTCCGTCGCTCGCGCACCGTCTCCGTCTTGAAGCTCACACGCACGCGGCCCTCGAAAGACGCCCCGTCGAATTTCACCTCGCGGAAACGATAGCTCTCGACTTCAATCGTCGCGGGCGCGGCCAGTTTTTGCAGGCGCAGGCCGTGGGCCGCGAGCACTCCTAAAGGCTCCTTCCACTGCGGCGGGATGATGTAGGCGAGCGGCACGGCGACGCTCACGGCGGGCCGCGCCGTCGCGTAGAAGGGCACGGTTGTGTCCGAAGGCTTCGTCCCCCAGACGACGCGCTCCGCGCCCGACACCTCGCTCTTCTCGACGCGGAATTCCAAACCTTTGAGGAGCATCGGCGTCGGCGTGTCCGTCAGGGTCACACTCAGCGGCAGGCGCTTCGACGCGTCGTACACGCGCCCCTCCTTGACGGTCTGCTCGTCGGCGAGGCGGCCCGCGCGCATCAAGCCTTCGGGGTCTCGGTTCACCTCTTCGAGCGCGGCGCGGAGGATGTCGTAAGTCCCGCGCACGCGCGGTCGGTACTCCTTGAGCATGTGCGTCTCGATGAGGAGCGCGGGCCGGTTGCGCACGACCGGCACGTAGCCGGTGGCGAAGCGCGGCGTGGCGATGAAGCTATCAATGCCTTTCAGCGGGTCGCGGTTGTCGCGGAAGACAAGGTACTCGGAGAAGAGGTTGCCGTCCTTTTCGGCGGCGGGAAGGATTCGCTTCTCGAAGCCTTCTGTTGACCACGCGCGCACAGACGCGGCGACGTTATCGTGCCGCTCGAACTGGTACGTGATGTTGTAACGAAAGTCCGCGCCGTCCGTGACGTGACAATCCAGAAAGAGGTCGGGCTGCCACTCGTTCCAGAGCCGCAGCCACGCGCGCGTCTCCGGCGTGTCGGCCTTCAAGTAGTCGCGATTGAGGTTGAGGTTCGAGGCGTTGCCGCGCCAGCCTATCTCCGCCGGGCCGTTCTGGTTGACGCGGTTGTAGGGGCTGCGCCGCTCGTGGCCGTCGGCGTTGTAGATGGGGATGAAGAGAATGACGACGCGTTCGAGCAGAGCGGCGTGCGCCTTCGTGACGGCGATGTCGCGCAGCAATGCGAGCCCCGCGTCCTTGCCGTCGGTCTCACCGGCGTGGATGCAGGCCTGTATGAGAACTACGGCCTTGCCCGCCTTCCTCGCGGCCTGCGGCGTCCACTCCCCGCCTTTCGAGGCGATCATCAGCGGGAGCGCGCGTCCCTGCCCGCTCCTGCCGAACTCTTGCAGGCGGAGCCACGGCGAGGCGGCGACGAGGCGGCGCGCGTAGGCAATTGACGTGTCGAAGTCGGGCGTCTCGCGGTAGTCGGTCTTCTCCGCGTGCGTCAGCCATTCGGGCGGGACGGGCGGCGAGGGGGTCTGCGCGTTTGTGTTCTGTTCGGTCAAGACGGTGCAGATGAGTAAAAGACTGACGAGCACTCCGAATCCGTTTCGGCTCATCTTCGATCTCCCGTTCGAACGGCGGCAGTCCGTGTGCTTCACTTCAGAGGCTCGCCGCAGTTGCGGCAGTTCGCGCGCCGCTTCGCGTTCATCGTCCGGCACGCCGGGCAGTGGTTGTACATCGTGCGCGCGAACCAGTTGGTGACGAGCGCGCTCGCCACAAGTATCGCGACGAGCACGGCGACGCTGAGGAGCGTGTCTCTCAAGCCTTGTACTTCTCCGCGAGCGTCTGTTGGTATTTATGACCGCGCTCGTAGCCGCTCCGGAAAGCCTTGACCTCGCAGTCTTCGCCGAAACACTCGCGGAGCCTTTCGGCGTCCTCAACGTAAGAACGTCCTCGTGCTTGCGGGTGGAGCGCGGCCTCGAAGCCGCGTCGGTAGAGCGGCTCGTCCCGTTTGAAGTCGCTCCCCTGCCCCGTGTACTCCTCCTCTTCGGCGTCGCGCAAGCCGATCCACCAGCTCTCGCGCGCGGCGTCCAGGCTCTCGGCCCCCGCCCCCGCGAGCACGGAGCGCACACGCTCGGCCTGTTCGTCGTCTTCCGCCGTGACGATTAAAACGCTCCGCCCCTGCCTGAGCGCATCCTCGTAGACGAACAGCTCGTCGTGCGGCAGGCCCTTCGCCATCGAGTCTTCGAGCGCGCCGCCCGCCGCCATCCCCGTCGCCACGCCGCCCGCTCCGAGCAGCGCCGCGCCGACCAGCCCCGCCGCGAGAATGGGGCCGACGCCCGGCACGAAGAAGCTCGCCAGAGCGGCCCCCAACCCCAGACCGCTCGCCGCGCCGATTGCGCCGCCGACAGTGCCGCCGAAGGCCGTCCCCGTCCCCGACTGCTCCGTCTCGGTCGTGGGCACGTCGGCGTCGAGCTCGCCCTGCGTCGTGCCGGGTGTGAGCAGGCTGATGGAATCTTCGCCGACTCCCGAAGTGCGCAGTTGTTCGAGTGCGCGCTCGGCGTCGGCGCGAGAAGTGAAGATGCCCGCGACTGTGTTCATATGCGATTCGGTTTTCGAGCGCCCCGGAGCCGCGAAGCCACGTGCGCTGCTGGCCGCCTTTCCACGGCCTTCAGGCTTTAAAAGTCTCGTCCGCGCGGACGGCGAAAATGTTGATGCAAGATACGCCGGATTTTATCACGAACCGGCGGCCACTCCGCGAGAAAAGCTTATTGAGCCGGACGCGCGGGACGTGTTAAAGTGCGAACGTCTTAAGACTTCGTGCGTTGAGGCGGGCACTGACGGCATGATCGAAATCATCGAGAAGCACTGGCCGATGTCGGAAGGCGACGGTAAGGCGACGCGGAAGAAGAGGCCGCGCATCCTCGCCATCACGACCGACTGCTGCACGGGCTGCGCGGGCTCGCCCGCGTGCATCGAGTATTGCCCCATCGAAGGCTGCATGTTCTGGGTCCCGGACGAAGACCACCCGCCCTTCGGTCGCATCGAGGTTGACCCTTACCTCTGCATCGGCTGCCAGAAGTGCATCAGCAAGGGGCCGGACGGCGCATTCCTCGACGGCTGCCCGTGGGACGCCATCGAGATGGTTCCGACCGATGACTGGGAGGCCATCCACGGCGTCACGCTCCCCGACGCGCCCCCGCCTCCGCCACAAGGCTAAGCGACGCCTTCATCAACTTTTTACTTACGGGCCGCGCGACTCTTGATTGACTCAAGTGTTCGCGCGGCCTGCGCTTTGACGGCCTCCGGCGTCCCCTCGCCGCCGCGCGCGTAGCGTTCGACCTCCGGCGCGTCCGACTCTTCGCCCAAGTAGGAGAGGCCGATGAGCGCGTCCCTCAACTGCTCGGCGTCCGGCGAGATGACGAAGAGCCGGTCTCCGGCGCGGAACTGGTCGCCCTCTTTGACGAACGCCTGCTCGACTCTGCCCGGCAGCGGCGAGCGCGCCTCTTCCAGTTGATTCGGCCCGGCCTCGTACCTCACGAGCAGCGATTCCCTCTTGACGGGAGTCCCCACCGAGAGCGCCGTCATGGCCTTGCCCGTCCGCCGTCGCCTTCACTTCCAAGGGACGCAGCATCTCCAAAAGTTCGGGACGCGCCGCCGCGTCGCCGTAGCGGACGAGCGCGAGCGCGGCGTTGCGACGGACTATCGGCTCGCCGTCCATGAGCAGGCGACGAAGCGCCGCGTGGAACTCCTCCGACTTGTGTTCGAGGCCCATCACCCACGCCGCCGTCATCCGCAAATCCGCCGTCGGGCTCTCCGCCATCTTCAGCACCTGCGGGTAGAAGCGCGCGGCGCTCGCGTCGCCCGCAATCACGCGCTCGGCCACCTGCGAGAGCGCGTGCTGCGCGTGGCGCGGCTTCCCTTCCGAGAGGTATTTTTCTATCTCGTCGTCGTCGAGCGTCCGACCGAACCATGTTCCGTACCACGCGAGGAACGGGACGACGATGAAGAGCGACGCCACGACCATGAGCGGCCACGGCGCACGCCTCCGTCCCGGCGACGACGCGTCGGCGTCTGCCTTCGGCGCGTCGCCCGCATGACTGCTCCCGTTCTCGCTCACGGTGGGCCGCAAAACCCTCTTCCCTTCCTAGCCCGGCGGATAAAGTCGGTAAAGCATGATGTAGACGAAGACGCCCGTCACCGAGACGTAAACCCAGAGCGGGTACGTCCAACGCGCAATCTTTCGATGACGGATGAAGTCGCGCCGCAGGGCTCGGCGGAGCGTCATGACGACCAGCGGCACGATGACGATTGCCAGCACGACGTGCGTCAAAAGGATCGTCAAGTACAAGGGGCGCACGAAGCCCTCCCCTTTGAAACGCACCGAGCCGTAGTTGTAGTGGTAGATGACGTAGGAGATGAGGAAGAGCACCGAGACCGAGAGCGCCGAGACCATGCAGATGACGTGGGCCTTGATGTTCCTCCGACGGATGAAGTAGAACCCGAAGGCGAGGAAGACGAAGCTGGTGGCGTTCAGTGCCGCGTTCAGGTGCGGCAGGATGGAATCGTTCATAAAACAATTTCGCGCGCGCGGCGATACCTACCGTCTCGCGCGAACTTCTTAAAGCTCCCCTTCGGCCCTCAGTCGCCCCGCTTCCGTCAGCGCGTAGAAGTCGTTGCCGCGCTCTTCGAGCAGCCCTTCATTAACCATCCGCTCGACGGCGAAGAAGACCTCGCGGCGCGCGTCGGGGTCGTTGCCACCGGCCTCGAACAACTCGTGGAGGTCGAGCGACTCCTTGCCCATCTCGCCGAACATTCGTAAGACGCGAAGCGACAGCTCGTCCACGCCACCTCACCCCTTGGGCGCGAACGCCCCGGCGACCGCGCCGGAATCCTCGTAAGAGCGGAAGCTCGTAACCTTCCCGTCTTTGAAGGTGAAGACCATCGCCCACTCGTTGTCGAAGGCTTGGCCCGTTGACTTGACGCGCCCGCGCTCGCCGCCGAGGACGACTACCTTGTCGCCCTTCGCGATGAACTCGCGCGGCTCGAAGCGTTCCATCTCGACGTTCGAGCCGAGCTTCGTGAGGAAGTCCACGACGCCGCCGTGCCCTTTGAACTGGCCGAAGTAGGGGACGCTCGCGGGGCCGTCAAGACGCCAGTCAACGTCGTCGGAGAGGGCTGCGAGCATCGTGGGCACGTCGCCGCGCCCGAACGCCTCGTAAAGTCCCTGCACGGTCTGCTGGTTCTGCTCTTCGCTCATGACTCGCCTTTCTTCGGCGGGTGCGCCGGTTTGGGGGCGGCGGCCTTCTTCTCGCCCAGCTCTTCGTAGCCGCAACGCTCGCACTGCCACGCGGGGAAGACCGCCGAAGGGTCTGCGGCGCTCTGGTAGATGGCGCGGTCGGAGGGGATGACCTTGCCGCCGCACTTCGGGCAGGCGCGACCGCGGATGGTCTGCCATTCGATGTCAACTGCCGGGACGATCTCGTCTGCCATGTCTTTCAAGTCCGACTGAGTAGTAAAGGCGACTGCTTCATGCTCGCCGCGAGCGCAACTTCGTTCGCACGTCCGCCCGAAGGCTCAGGATTCGCCGTCCGTGCCTTTCCCCTTCCGGTAGGCCACGGCGAAGATGGTGCAGAAGATGGCCACCGGCGGGATGAGGAGGACGACGATGCCGAGGTTCATCGTCCGCGCCGTCACGCCGTTCCCGTCTTCGAGCGCCGTCCGGCAGAGCGCGCACTGCGCGAACGCGCCGCCCGCCGTGAAGACGGACACGGCGACGAAGACGAGCGCCGCGAACAAGGCGGCGCGCGTGACTTCGTAAGATGTCGTCAGGCTCTTTCTCATCCGTTCAACTCAGTGCGCCGCCCCTCCTTCGGTCGCGTGTCCGGCGGCGGGGTTCGAGCGCAGGTCGTGTGACCTTTGGCTGTCGGGGAAGAAGACGAAGAAGAGGCAGATGCAGACCACCATGATGGGCACGAGCGTCAGCACGAGGCTCATGCGCTCGAAACGGAGGTGCATGAAGTAGGCCATGATGAGCGCCGCCTTGATGAGCGAGAGCCCGATCAGGATGGTCAGCATCAGCGTCAGGGGAACTTCGAAATAGGCGAGCAAGACCTCGACCAACGTCAGCACCAAGAGCGCAATCAGGACGTATAAGAAGAGCTTGGTGCTCCCCTCGAAGTGCACGTCCTCGGCGGCGCGCGCCGGGGGGACTCCTTCGCCGATGGCGAACGGGTTCTGGAGCATCCCGCGCTCGCGCAGCGTCAGCGCCGGGATGACGATGAAGGTCAACGCCAAAAGCAGGCACACGATGCTGAAGAAGAGGCTGTCAATCGTCAGGAAGTTCCCCGCCCGCGCGACGTTCGACCCGGCGAGCACGAGGAAGCCCGCCGCCAAAAGCACGCACAGCCCCATCAGGATGAAGTCCGTCTTCTTCGCCAAGCCTCTGATTGATTCGAGAGCCATCTCGCCGCCTTCCTCCGAAAGCCTTTCGTCCAAAGTCTACAGCCGACCGCGCCTTTAGTGCGCGCCGCCGCCGCCGCCCGTCATGTCCACCGACATCAGGTAGATGAGCGGGAAGACGAACATCCACACGAGGTCAACGAAGTGCCAGTAGAGCCCGCTGATCTCCACGTCCTCGTGGCGCGTCTTCGAGATGCGGAGCGCGATGAAGCCGAGGTAGAGCACGCCCGTCAGGACGTGGAACATGTGGAGGCCCGTGATCGCGAAGAAGCTCGCGCCGAAGAGCGGCGGGGCCGTGGGCCACCTCTCGGCCATCTCGTGCGCGAGGCGGAAGGGGCGGAGGCCGTCGTCTATGAGGTGCTTCCACTCGATCAAGTGGAGGACGAGGAAGGCGAGGCCGCCGACCATCGTCGCCCCTATCCAGCGGCGCGCGGACTTCAGACGGTTGTGCGCCGAAGCCCTCACGGCCATCACCATCGTGAAGCTCGACGCCAGCAGGCAGAGCGTCATCGTCGTCGAGAAGAGGATGGAGGGCGAGAACGGGAACGGCGTCGGCCACGCCTCGCTCGACGCGCGCGCGTAGCTGTAGGCGATGAGCATCGCCGAGAACGTCATCGCGTCCGAGACGATGAAGAGCCACATCCCCAACTTGCGATGGCCGACGCGGTAGGGCAGAGCCCCGCCGTCCCATTCCGTCCCCGTCAACCTCTCCGCGTGCGCTTCGGTGCTCAACAGCCTCACCTCCAGAGAAAAAGGAGTAAGAAGAGAAAGACCCACAGCCCGTCCATGAAGTGCCAGTAGATCGCCACCACGTCGGTCAACGCCCGCCGCTTCACGTCGAACACCGCCGTCGCGCGGCTCCGCGCGGCTTTAGCGAAGAAGAGCAAGTACGAGAGCCCAAGGATGCCGCCCAGAAGGTGCAAGCCGTGGAGCGCCGTCAGCACGTAGAAGAAAGAGCTGTGCGGGTTCGACCTCAGGTAGACGCCTTCGGCGACGAGCTGCCGCCACGCCAGGAGCTGCGAGGCGAGGAAGCCGACTCCCAGCAACAAGGTCAGCCCCAGCCAGCGACCGTAAGCGCCCTCATCCGCGCTCCTGAGAGACTTCTGAGCGCGGCTGATGGTCAGACTGCTGAGGATGATGAGCGCCGTGCTCACCCAGACTAAGGGCGGCACGTTCATCCCGCGCCAGTCCACCGAGCCGGGCAGGCCCGAACGGACGATGTACGCGCTCGCCAGCGCCGTGAACATCATCAGTATCGAAGCGATGCCGACAAGGACGCCGATGCGGTAACGGTCGGGCGTCCACTTCCTCGGCTCGCCGCCGCCGCCGGGGCCGCCCCCATCATTCGGCCCATTCTTGCCGTTCGGGCCGGGCGCGCCGCGTCCCCCGCGCCACGTCGCCGCGTCGGTCGCCGTGCCCTTCGCGGTCGGCTCGATGGTCTGAGCGTTACTTGTGGCCGTTGTCGCCATTGCCCGTCCCTTGTACCGCTTGTGTCCCCGGCGTTGGAATGTTCGGCCCCGTCTCGTCCGGGTTCGTCTGCATGACGTAATCTTCGGGCGCGCCCGGCACGGCGAACTCGTAAGCGCCGCGGTAGACGGTCGGCGCGACGCCGCCGAAGTTATCCCACGGCGGAGGCGAGGGCGTCGCCCATTCCAGCGTCGTCGCCTCCCACGGGTTCGCCCCGGCGCGCTCGCCCTTGAACATGCTCCAGAAGAAGTTGAAGAGGAAGATGAGCTGCGCGATGGCCGTGCCTATCGCCGCGACGGTGACGAAGAGCACGAGCGGGTCGGTCGAGGTGAGGAACTCGTAGATGTGCTCGTACTTGCCGTCCTTCAGCTCGGTGAACTGCGAGTAGCGGCGCGGCATCCCGACGATGCCCATCGAGTGCATCGGGATGAAGATGGCGTAGACGCCGATGAGCGTCGGCCAGAAGTGAATCTTCCCCAGACGCTCGCTCATCATCCGCCCGAACATCTTCGGGAACCAGAAGTAGACGCCCGCGAACATCCCGAAGATGGCCGCGACGCCCATCACCAAGTGGAAGTGCGCGAGCACGAAGTAGGTGTCGTGCATCGAGAGGTCGAGCGAGGTCTGGCCGAGCACAAGCCCCGTGATGCCGCCCGCGACGAAGAGCGAGACGAAGCCGATGGCGAACAACATCGGCGACGTGAAGCGGATGCGCGAGCCCCAGAGCGTCCCCAGCCAGTTGAACGTCTTGATGGCCGAGGGCACGCCGATTGAGAGAGTCAGAATCGAGAACACCATCCCCGTGGTCGGGTTCATCCCCGAAATGAACATGTGGTGGCCCCACACGAAGAAGCCGAGGAGCCCGATGGCGAACATCGCGAAGACCATCGCGCGGTAGCCGAAGATGGGCTTGCGGGCGAACGTCGAGAGGATGTGCGAGGTCGCGCCCATGCCCGGCAGGATGGCGATGTAGACTTCCGGGTGGCCGAAGAACCAGAAGAGGTGCTGCCACAGAATCGGCGAGCCGCCCTGATGGTCAATGACCTCCGTCCCGTTCGACAATCCGCCCGGCACGAAGAAGCTCGTCCCGGCGTTGCGGTCGAGGAAGAGCAGGACGCCCGCCGCCAAAAGCACCGGGAAAGAGAGCAGCGCGAGGATTGCCGTCGTGAACCAGGACCAGCACGTCAGCGGCATCCTCATCAGAGACATCCCGCGCGTCCGCATGTTGAGGAGCGTCGTGATGAAGTTGAGCGCGCCGAGTAAGGACGCGACGCAGAAGATGGCGATGCTGATGATCCAGAGATTCATCCCCATCCCCATCCCCGGCACGTTCAGCTTGTCGCCGATGGCCGAGAGGGTCGGGTAGCCCGTCCACCCGCCGGTCGGGCCGACGACCGTGTTGCCGGAGGCGAAGATGGCGGCCACGAGCGCGACGAGTCCGAGGAGCGTCACCCAGAACGAGAGCATGTTGAGGTAGGGGAACGCCATGTCGTCCGCCCCGATTTGAATCGGCAGGAAGTAGTTGCCGAAGCCGCCCTGCGGCGCGGTCGTCAAGACGAAGAAGACCATCATCGTGCCGTGCATCGTGACGAGCGAGAGGTAGAACTCCGGCGTCATCACGCCGTTCGGCGCGCCCTCGCCGAAGAGCGTTTCAAGGATCGGCCACGAAGTCCCCGGCCACGTCAGGTTCATCCTCATCAGCACCGACATGAACATCCCGATGAAGACCGAGAAGAGCGCGAGGAAGAGGTACTGGATGCCGATGACCTTGTGGTCAATGCTGAAGATGTACTTGCGGATGAAGCCCGTGGGCGGCCCGTGGTGGTGCCCGTGGCCCACGGCGGCGGCGGCGTGCGTGTCGTGGGCGGCGGCGTCGGCTCCGCCCTCTTCGTCGTGAGTCTCGTGGGTGCTCTCGACCTCTGCCATCTCGGTGACACTCCTCTCGCCCGGCACACGGCCCCGGCGCGGGCGCGCTCTTCTCGGAAGGGTTTAGTAAGTCACGGGGTACTTCTGGTAAAGCTCTGTGACGCGCTTCTGGAACTGCGCCTGCGGCATCGCGACGAGCGGCCCGTACTCCTCCGCCGGGAGGACGAGCATGTAGGCCTTCATCTTGTAGTGCTGCTGCCCGCACAGCTCGGCGCAGGCGATCTCGTAGCGGCCCGCCTTCTGCGGCGTGAAGTGCACCTTGATGTCGAGCCCCGGCACGGCGTCCTGCTTGAAGCGCAGGGGCGGAACCCAGAAGCTGTGCGTCACGTCGCGCGCCGCGAGGTTGAGTTCCACGGGCCGGTTGACCTGCGCGACGAGCGTCGAGACGACGGAGTCGTCCGCCGAGGCCGCGTCGCCGCTGTCGAGACCGATGTAATTCAAAGATTCGTCTTTAATCATCCGCGGGTCGGTGCGACCGAACTTGCCGTCCGCGCCCGCGTAGTGAAAGTTCCACTGGAACTGCTGCGCGACGACGCGCACGCGCGAGGCGTCAGACGGTGCGGGCTGGAAGTGGAGGCTCGCCCACACCCTCTGGCCGAGGAAGGCAATCGTCACGAAGACGATGGTGGTGAAGATGACGCCCGCTATCTCGACGCGGTTGTTGCCGTGCGTGTAGGTGGCGCGCTCGCCGCCCCCGGTGTCGCGAAATTTCCAGACGGCGTAGGCGAGCCCCAACTGCGCGGCGACGAACGAGACCCCGACGACGATGATCGTCAGGATGAACTGCTGGTCGTAGGCCGGCCCGTGCTCCGAGATGGAGGCCGGGAACCACCACTTCCCGTTCGTGAACATCCACACCGAGAGCAGTGTCATGACCCCGATGAGTACAGCCAGCGCACGACCCATGTCTCTCTCCTCTGCGTAAACCGTGACAGGTAAACCGTGACAGGAAGGAACAGGTTTTTATCCTGTCACCGTTTACGGTTTACGGTTCACGTTCATTTGTTGAAGACCATCAGACCGAACAGGAGCGGCAGGTACAGGACGGAGGCGAGCAGAAGTCTGCGCGCGCCCTGCCGCGAATTGGTGACGGCGGCGTAGATGCTGCTCAGGAGGAAGAGCAGGCCGAGCACGAACGCGCCGTAGAAATAGATTGTCCCGGTCGTCCCCAAGACCGCCGGGAAGAGGCTCACGGGCACGAGCAGGAGCGTCCAGATGACTATCTGCTGCGCCGTCAGACGCCCTTCGGGCTCGACCACCGGGAGCATCAGAATCCCGGCCCTCGCGTAGTCCTCGCGGTACATCCACGCGATGGCGAGGAAGTGCGGGAACTGCCACATGAAGAGGATGGCGAAGAGCGCCCACGCCTCCGTCGTCAAGCCGCCCGTCGCCGCCGACCACCCCAGCAGCGGCGGCATCGCGCCCGGAAACGCGCCGACCACCGTCGAGAGCGAGGTGCGCGTCTTCAAGGGCGTGTACATGAACAAGTAACCGGCGACGACCGCGACGCCGAGCGCGGCGGTCAGGAGGTTGACGAAGGCGGCGAGGTAGATTTCGGCGGCTATCGTCAGCCCCGCGCCGAAGACGAGCGCCTGCGCGGGCGAGAGTTTCCCGGCGGGCAGGGGCCGCGCCGCCGTCCGCCGCATCAGGCCGTCGAGCCCGCGCTCCATGTACTGGTTGATGGTCGCGATTCCCGAAGAGAGGAGCGCGACGCCGAAGAGGACGTGGAAGAGACCTGAGTAGTCGAACGCCCCGCCCTTCGAGCCGAGGCTGAAGCCAGCGGCTGAGGTCAGGACGATGAGGAAAGTGATGCGCGGCTTCGTCAGCTCGACGAAAGAGCCGAGGCTCGCGCGCCATGTGGCCGGGGGCGCGTCCGCGCGCGCGACCGGCAGTTCCGAATCAACCTCGATTGCGATGCCCTTCATGTATTGCTTGCCGTTTCCCTTTTGACTTGATGATTTCAGTGATGGCCGATGAGCGGCAGTTCGAGCGCGGGCATCACGGTCAGCGCGCCGTCGCGCAGCTCGGCCTTAAGCTGGTCGGCGGTGAAGTTAAAGTCCGTCTGCTTGCTCTCCTTCGCGCCGACGGTGACGGAGACGGTCTGCCCCTGCGGATACTTCTCGTGCCACGCGACGATATTGTAAGTGCCGGGCGGGACGCCCTTAATCTCGAACTTGCCGTCTTGCCCGCTGACGGCGAAGAAGGGGTGGCCGACGACGCCGATGTAGGCGCGCATCCACGGGTGCTGGTTACACTTGACGGGGATTAAGGTCTCGGCGCGGGCGAACTGCTTGACGATGGGGGCCGCGCCGTTCGGCTGACCCTGATTGAACTTGGTGTTCTTGGCCGCGTCCACGTTGACGTTGTGCGAGGTCGCGTCGCTGTTTTTGACTTCGAGGTTCTGCTTCGTCTGAATCCCCAGGACGTGCGGGACGTAGCGGCAGCCGTGCTGGTCGAGCACGGCGGGCTGCGGCGGCAGTGCGAACGAGAGGTTACTGATGTTCTTGTCGCCAGCCTTCCCGTCCTTGATGTAGATGAAGACGTTCGAGAGCTTGTCGCCGTTGACGACGATGTCTTCGGCCACGGCCCCCGCGCCGGCCTGCGCGCAGACCGGGTCTTGATCCATGCTGATGGACTTCGGGGCGGGCGCGGCCCCGGCGAAGTTGACGACGCCGACGATTGTCCCCTCGTTGCCGGTCGGCGTGTAGGGAGTCATCGCGACTTCGGTCTCGCCGCCCCCGGCGTCTTCGGCGTCCTCCGCCGTGTCGTCGGGGTCGCCGCCGCAGGCGAGCGCGAAAGCGAGCAGGCAGAGGGAGACGAGAAGTGCGGCCAGCGTGCGCGCACGGTTCGATGGCATGTGCTTAGAAATCCTCCTCGGAATGAAACTGACCCATGATAGCCCGAAAAGGCTCACCGCGAGAAATCGCGGGAGTCGCGCCGCGCCGACTCGGCGGCGGCGGCCAACTGCCTCCGGCGCGCACGCGCGCTCGCCGCGGCCCTCTGCACGGCGCGGGCGTTACGCCCCGTCCTGCCGCGCGCGGAGACCTGAACCCTCCGACCGTTCGCACGCGCCGCGCGGCTCGCGCTCTGATTCCCTCGCCTCCTCGCAGTCGCCGCCGTGTTCCGCCTCACGCCGTTGCCGCCGCGCGAGGCGACCGGCGAAGTCGTGGTCGGTGGGGGTTGAGCCCCGCTCGGCGCGGGCTGCGAGCGAGAGGTGCGCGCCTGCTCCTCCGGCGTCAGTTGCAGGAGGTAGCGGACGAGGAGCCGCGCGTGGTCGCCCTGATAGTCGGCGGCCTGCGGCGGGAGCGGCCCGTTGAAAATCCAACGCTCGCCGTCGCGCTTGAAGAGTTCCGAAGGCATGGCCGTCCCCGGCATGATGCGCTGCGGGTCGAGCAGCCAGCGGAAAGTCCAGTCGGACTTGAGGCGCGTGCTTGAATCGAGGAAGTTCGGGGCCGTCGCCGTCTGGTCGTGGCCCGCGTCGCCCGTCATGTGGCACTTCAGACACGGCGCGGCCTGCGAGGTGAAGAGGGCGCGCGCGAGGTTCTGCTCGTCGGGCGTCAAGGGCTCCAGAGACTCCTTGATGTAAGGCTCCTGCTGCGCCGAGACCGCCTGGAAGAAACGGACGAGCGTCCGCAGCTCGTTCGGCGAGAAGTTGAAGGTCGGCATCCGCACCTTCAGATACTTCCGCACGCCGTTGCGGCTCTCACCCGGCTGCGCCTTGAGCGCGCCCATGTTCTCGCCGCTCTGCGCCGCCTGCGCGTCCGTGCCGCCGCGAGGCGTCTGCGGGGTCGCCGCCGCCCTCGGCCTCTGTCCGCCGTGCACGTCAATCCCCTCGGCGTAGCCGCTCAAGGAAGGGTCTGTCAGGAAGCGGAGCAGCCAGTCGGGGTCAACGCGCGCGCCCTCGGTCATGAGGCCCGGCGGGACTTGATCTTTGGTTTCGGGCGAGCTGTAGAGCGGCAGGGTCGAGAGCACCGAACGCTGGCCGACCTGCACCGAATGGCAGCCCATGCAGTTGTACTTCTTGACGACCCACCAGCCGTCCTGAATGGCCTTCTGCTGGTCGGTCGGGTTGTAGAAGAGCGAGCGCGGGACGTTCGAGCCCTCAGTCCCGACGCTCCCGATGAGGAAAGTCGTCAACGCCGTCTTCCACTCGTCGGTGAGGTAAGGCTTCGGCATCCGCAGGTGCTCGCGCGGGTCTTTCTCCTTGCCCTGATCGTAGACCGCGGGGTCGGAAATCTTGTGCTCGATGAAGCCCTTGTGGTTGTACCACGGCTTCGTCTTCTTCTTCTCGTCGTAGGCGTCGTAGCCGAGTTCGGCGCGGTGCGTGAGCATGGCGAAGTCGAGCCGTTCGAGCGGCGTCGCGCCCTCGGTCGTCAGCTCCTTGCCGATGCGCTGCTCCTCCTCGAAGCCGCGTATCTCGTGGCACCCGGCGCAGCCGTACTGCTTGATGAGCGCCTGCCCCTTGTCCTTCAGACGGGCGTCGTCCATGAAGGAGGCTTCGGGGTAACTGGCGTCCGGGTTGAGCGTGACGAGGTAAGTCGCCACGTCGCGCGCGTCCTGATCCGTGAGGCGGAAGTTCGGCATCACGGTCATGTTCTGCACCTGAAGCTCCGAGCCGTCGTTCGGGCACTTCGAGTTCGCGTGGGCGTCGAAGACGTAGGGCTTGCCGTGCTTGCGGTAGTCTTCGGGCGAGAGGTCGCGCTTCTCCTTCGGACAGTACGGAGCCCAGCGGTCGCGCGGGTTGTGCACCCACTTGACGATGTAATCGTAATTCGCCTTCTGGCCGAGCCGCGTGAGGTTGGCGGCGAACTCACCGCCGACTTTCTGCTCGCCTTCGCCGATGGAGTGGCAGGCGAGGCAGCCCGTCGTCTTGAAGAGTTCCTCACCCTTCGCCGCGTCGCCGCGCTGCTGCGAGGGCATCCGCCCCTCGTAGGCCGTCTGCCAGAGGTACGCCGAGATAGCCTTCCTCTCATCATCCTGCTGCGCCGAGGGGACGACGTGATTCTTCTCGCCGGAGAGATACCAGAAGGTCGGCATCTTCGTGCCGGGCCGGAACGACTGCGGGTCTTTGAGCCACTCCGGTATCCACTCCTTGCGGAGCTTGAGCCGCACGTCCTTGAGGTTCGGCCCGATCTTCTTCTGATCCTGCATGAGGTAGCGGGCCTGCGTGTCGAGCTGTGCGGCGCGCGCCTCGATCTGGCTGTTGGTGACGATGAGGTTTTCGGCGCGGGCGAGGAGTCGCTGCGCCGTCTCGTCGCTCGCGGCGGTGGCGCTCTCGGCGCGCGCGGCCCGCGCCTCGCGCTCGTTGGCCGTGCGCTCGTCATCGAGCTGTTTGAGGAGCTGGCGCGTCGCGCTCAGGGCGTCGGACTCGCGGTCGAAGCCCTCGTAGCGGTGGCAGCCGACGCAGCCGCGCTCGTAGAAGAGGTCTTTACCCTTCGTCAGAGTCGGCGCGCCCTGAAGCACGCGGTCGTTCGAGTGGCACTGGTTGCAGCCCGCCTCCATGTTCTCCCGCGCGAAGAGCGGATAGAGCCAGTACTTATGCCTGCCGTGCCCCTTCACCTCGGTGGTGGTGGCGCGACCGTTGCCCCAGTGGCAACTGGCGCAGCCGAACTTTTCGGGGTCGTGCGTCTGCAAAAGCTCCTTGCTGGGGTGGCTGGCGAAGGCGCGCGCGAGCGGGTCGGGCCTGCGCCCGCGGCCCGCGGGCATCATGTCGGTGGGCGTGATGCGGATGGGCTCGCGCACGCCGAGGTGGCAGGTCTCGCAGCGGTCAACGATGTCGCCGGAGGTGACGTTGATTTGGCGGAGGCCGAAGTCGAAGTTGTCAACCTTGCCCTTCAGAAGTGCGACCTGCTGCCGCGTGACTTCGGTGACGTTGTCCTTCAGATACTCGTCACGCTTCTTATCCGACTCCGAGGCGGGCTTGAGTAGCTCGCCGCTCTCGGCCAGCAGCCGGCCCTTCTCGTCCTTGAGGCGGTTGTAGCGTTCTTCCAACTCGACGAAGTTGAGCTTCACCTCGTCGGTCTTGCCGGAGCCGTCGTCGCGCGGCATCTCGATTTCGGCCTTCTCGTTCTTCAGCTCCTCGACCTCGCGCCGCTTCTCCGCCTTCTCGTCGTCCTCGGCATTCTCTATCTCGTAGTTGGCGACGGTGATGTGTCCGCGCCGGTTCTGGAACTCGTCGGTGATGGCGCCGAGCTGCGCGTCTATGGTTTTGACGCGGCTGTTAATCTTGTCCACCTGCGGCGTGACCGCCTTGCGCGCGGCCTCCGCCTCTTCCTGAAGCCGCTTGAACTCGGCGCTCTCCCTGACCTCCTGCTCGGTCTTGAAGCCCTTCTTCTCGATCCTTTCGAGGTAACGCTCGTAACGATTGGCGAAGGACTGCTGGAAGCTCTTCCACGGGCGCGTCCCGTAGACTTCGTCCCAGAGCGCCCAGACGAGCGAGCCCGTCAGGAGCAGCGCGCAGATGAGCAGGATGCCGCTCGTCGAACGACTGGTAATCGGGTCTGCCTGCGGCCCTTCGGGCTCCGCCTTGACGAGTTTGTCGGTCTCAGGAGTCTCGGCCACGTCTCACTTACCCTCCGCTTCAGGTCAAGCGTCTCAGATGTTGAACCAGGGAGTGACCCACACGTACTTGATGTTGAAAGCCAAACGCAGGATGAGCTTCGCCGGGAGCGCGAAGAGCACCGTGATGGCGAAGAACTGGAACGTCATGTACTGCAAAAGACTCGTCCGCTGAAGCAGCTTCTTCTCGAAGTCGTTCCACGTCATCAGCTTGTGCAGCAGGAGCCCGCAGAGCGCGAAGAAGAGTCCGACGACGATCATCCCGAAGATGAACTTCCCCGCCCCGCCCGTGATGCCGACGAACTCGTGGAGGTCTCGGTTCTTGTCGAAGACGACGGCGTTGTGATCCCACGTCTGCCCCGGCCAGAACCAAATCCACCCCGGCCCGCGGATGAACGTCCCGATGATGATTAAGAGAATCCAAGTGACCCACCCGATGCCGAACATGCCGAGCGAGAACTTCCGCTGCTTCCAAGTGTAGTAGCCGTTGCCGAGCGGGTTCGAGTCCACGTAAGGGAAGACCATCAAGCCCACCATGATGAGCGAGGGCATGACGACGCCCGCGATCCACGGGTCGAAGTAGACGAGCATCTCCTGCAAGCCGAGGAAGTACCACGGGGCCTTCGACGGGTTCATCGTCAGGTTCGGGTTCGCGGGCTCTTCCAGAGGCGCGTCGAGCGTGATTGACCAGACGAAGAGGATGACCGTGACGATGACCGCCGCGAGGAACTCGACGCGGACGAGGTACGGCCAGACGTGCAGCTCGCGCGCCCAGCCGGGCCGCCACGGCTCGATCTTGCGGTGGTGCGTCTTCGCCAGTTGCGCGTCGCCTTCCAGCTCCTCGATGAGCTGGTCGTTCTTCTTCGCCTGCCTCAGCCCCAGCCACATGAAGAACGGCACGAGGAACAGCATCGCGACGATGGGAATGTTGTCCGGCGTGGACGTAATCTTCCAGAGTTGATGCCAGTCCATAAGAACCTCAAACTCAGAAGTCAGAACGATGAGCGATGAACTGAAAAACGGAAGGCAGCTATTTTTACTTCATCGTTCTGCGTTCTGACTTCATCGTTACTTCTTGACCGCCTTCATTTCCGCCTCAAGCATCACGGGCGCGGGGCCGGAGATGCCGCCGTCCTTGCGGATGCGCCAGAAGTGGACGGCCATGAAGACGGAGGCGATGAGCGGGATGCCGATGCAGTGCCAGATGTAAGAGCGCAGGAGCGCGTTCGAGTCCACGATGGAGCCGCCGAGGAGCCCGAAGCGCACGTCGTTGAAGGGCGTCATGCCGAGCTGCGGGCCGAACGGCCCTTCGCTGCCGAGCATCGGCGTGGCGCGCGCCATGTTCGTCCCCACCGTCACCGCCCAGAAGCCGAGCTGGTCGTCCGGCAGCAAGTAACCCGTAAACGAAAGCAGAAGCGTCAAGACCAAAAGCACCACGCCGACGCACCAGTTGAACTCGCGGGGCCGCTTGTAAGAGCCCGTCATCACGACCCGCAGCATGTGCAGCCACGTCGTGATGACCATCAGGTGCGCCGCCCAGCGGTGCATGTTGCGCAGCAACTTGCCGAACGGGACGTCGTGTTCGAGATAGAGGATGTCGCGGAACGCCTGCACCTTCGTCGGGTGGTAGTAGAACATCAAGAGCACGCCCGTGAAGGTCAGGACGATGAAGAGGTAGAAGGTGATGCCGCCCATCCCCCATGTGAAACCGTAGCGCACGGCGTCGCGGTTAATCTTCGCCGGGTGGAGGTGGAGGAAGACGTTCGAGAGGATCGAGAGCGAGCGGTTGCGCGGGTCGGAGCGGTCGTGCGAGACGCGGAAGATGGACTTCCAGAGCTGCGTCTGCTGCGGGTCTTTGTAGTTTTTGGCCTCGGCCTCGGCGCGCTCCTTGAGCGCCAAGCCCTCGGCGCGCGCCTTCTCCAGCAGGCCCACGCCCTTGCCCGCGAGGCCCTGCTGTTTGCCGTCATTCCCTTCGGGACGTTCAGGCTCCATAAGCTCCTTCCCCCGTCAGCGCAACTCCCACACAGACTGCCGAGAATAACGAACCCGCTTGATGCCCTCTTGTACGGCCCCTGATTTTTCTAAGTGCGGACGAAGGCCCCTTCGTCGTCGAACTGATTCACGCCGCCCTTCGGCCACGTGTAGAGCTTGCCCTTGTTGACGACGAGCTGGCCTTCGGCGTCGAGCGTGATTTCGGCCCTGTCCATCGGGCGCGGCGCAGGCCCCTCGAAGGCGACGCCCTCGCTGTCGTAGCCGCTGCCGTGGCACGGGCACTTGAACTTATTCTCGCTCGCCTTCCAGTCGGGCGTGCACCCCAGATGCGTGCAGACGGCGTTGATGACGAAGAGCCGCTCGGTGTTGCGCACGACCCAGACGCGGTACTGCTGCTGCCACTTCGTGTCCACCCCGACGGCGTAGTCGCCGGGGAAGCCGATGCGGAAGACGTTCGAAGGCTCGAAGATGGCGCGCGGCAGGAAGAAGCGGAGGGTCATCAGGAAAGAGACGCCCATGAACGAGGCGATGCTCGCCCACACGATTCTCCGCCGGAGTTTATTAACCGGCGGGTCGGGCGCGCTCTGCACGATCCCCGCGGGGGTCTTCGCCGCGACGCCCTTGCTCACGCCTTTGTTGACCGATGCGGTCGGCGTCGAAGAAGTTTTTGATGCTCCCGTCTGAGGGACGGCGCGCGCGGCGGGCGGGGTCGCGGCGGGGACTGACTTCGAGGGAGTGTCGCCCGCAGGCACGCCTTCGGCGCGCGTCCCACTCGAAGCCTCGCGCGCGGGCGGCGTGACGGGCGTGCGCCCTTTCGGCGTCGCCGCTTCGCGCTTGACGACATCTCCGCGCGAGGCGGCGAGCAAGTCCTGAACGGACGGGCCTTCTTTTTTCGGTTCGTCGGCGGACGGTGCGCCCGTCGCGCCCTCTTCGGCAGGCGGTGTCGGATTGTCGTCTTGACCCACGCCGCAACCTCCATTATTCGGGATCGGCTCCGGCGTGATAGAAATCCAGCGCCGGGAACCGGCAAACAGTCGGGGACACAAGGCCATGCGCAGGCAGTTCACAACTCTCGCGGGCGAGGTGGAGTCCGCTTAAACTGTCGCGCGTGGATTCAATTGCCTGTGCTTTACTTGAAGTGCGCCGCGCCAGAAATAAAAGAGTTAGAATGGCTTGGCTTCGACGCATTTATACCCTTTTCACAGTTCTGTGGCAACATTTATTTTTTACTATGAAGATTGCTGACGACCGCCTCGCCGGTACATTTTTCGCGCGCCGTGGCGGGCAAAATCCGGAGGCACAAAGATGAGCCGGAAGCCGCACGTCGTCCTCTACACGAAGCCCGGCTGCCACCTCTGCGACGACGCCAAACGCGAAATCAAGCGCGCCGGGGGCCGCGACGCCTACACCTTCGAGGAGGTCAACATCCTCTCAGACCCCGAACTCCAACGCCGCTACGGCACGGAGATTCCCGTCGTCTGCATCAACGGCACGCACGCCTTCAAATACACCCTCACGGCGGAAGACTTCAAACGCGCGCTCCGCAAAGCGGAAGCCCGACCGTGAGGGAGGGCGTGCGGACAGAAGAAATCCCCGAAGGGGATGAAGACAATAGCCGGGGGCAAGTGCGCAGCACGCCGCCCCCGGTGACGCGTCGAAAAACATTCCGACCCTGAAAGGGTCGCACCGCAACGCGCGCCTGCGACCCCTTCAGGGTCGGGTTCCTTTTTCTTGTCCGTTCCGGGGGCGGCGCTCAGGCTAAAGCCTTCGCTCTGCCCCCGGCTATTGTCTGTATCCCCTTCGGGGATTCTGTTCTATCTGAAGCGGTCGCGGTATTCGATTGACGTGATGAAGGCTTCGACCATCTGCGCGCCGCGGAAGTCGCCGTTGTGGTCGTTGAGCTTTTCGAGCCAGAAGTCGTAGCCGCGAAAGTCCGTGTCCGGCGGGTCGTTCGGGTTGCGGCGCATGTAGCCGAAGTATTGCATGAGGACGAACGCGCGGTTGAGTTCGGCGCGCTCGAAGTCGTCGTCCTCGGCGACGAAGCGGAGCGCGGTGGCGCGGGTCTCCTGCCCCGCCGCCAATCTGCTTGCCAGTTGGTCGCGCTCGTTCGGCGTGAGCGCGACGCTCTCCGTGCCGACGTTGAGCACGCCGACGTACTGCGCGGGCGTCTGCCCCGTGGGGAAGCGGTTGAGGAACCTCTGGCGCGCGACGAACTCGTTGACGAAGGACTCCTTGTTCCGCTGCAACTGCGCGGCCCAGTCGCCGACGCCGACGATGATGCCCCGGCTGATCTGCTGCGTGTCGGCGAGGAAGTCTCTGAAGCTCGGAATGTCGCCGTAGGCCGCCTTGTGCAGGCGGTAGACGAGGTAGCCGGTCTCCTGAAACTCTATCGAGAGGAAGAAGGCGGCTGAAGTGTCTCTCCGCTTCTCTTCGCGGCACGAGGCGTTCGCGCCGCAGGACTCAATACCGCCCACCCAGAAGGCGAGGCCCCCGGCGTCGGGCTCGCGGTTGAGGAAGTCAATGTAATGCTGTCGGACGAAGAAGTCCGAGCGGTCAATGGGGTTCGCGGCGCTCGTCGCGGCGTCGTCGTCCGTGATGGTCAGTTGCGCCGAGTCGGTCTGGAACGTGAGCAAGCCGCTCATCTGCGCGAGTGAGAGGGCGACGGTCTCATTGCTCTCGTCAGTCTCGTCGTTGGTGATGAGCACGTCGAAGGTCTTCTCCGTCTCGCCCGGTGCGAAACGCAGAGAGCCTTGCGCGGTCGTGTAGTCCTTGCGCTCGGAGGCCGTGCCGTCGGTGGTCGAGTAGAAGACGGTGAATTCGGGCGCGGGGTCGCCGGTGCGGATGACTTTTATCTGCGCCTTGCCCTGCGCTTCGGGGACGGAGACGTTCTCCAACTCGAATCTTATCTCGGCGGGCGTCGGAGTAGGCGTCGGCGGCGGCGGGGTCGCGGTGTCCACGACGCGGAAGACCTCGCCGCTGTTGTGGCTCGCGACGTAGAGGTTCCCGGCCTCGTCCTCGCCGAAGGAAGAGACGTTGATGCTCGTGTCTAAGAGGAGCGTGCTCTGCCACGCCGAGCCGTTGCGGCTCAAGGCCCAGATGCGTCCGTTGCAGTAGTCGGCGTAGAAGTAGAGCCCCTGCATGCGCGGGAACGTCCCGCCGCGATAGACGTAGCCGCCCGTAATCGAGCAGCCTTCGGCGTGCGTGTATTCGAAGACGGGGAGCGTCAGGCCCGTCACGGAGCAGCCCGGCGGGTTGAAGCAGTGCGCGCCCTCCATGATGCGCCAGCCGTAGTTCTCGCCGCCCGCGCTCGCGGCGGGCTGAAAGTCTATCTCCTCAAAATTATTCTGCCCCACGTCGCCGATGTAGAGGTCTGCGGTCAGTCGGTCGAAGGAGAAGCGCCACGGGTTGCGCAGGCCGAGCGCCCAGATTTCGGGGCGGAAGCCTGCGGTGTTGACGAAGGGGTTGTTGGCGGGGACGGTGTAGGTGTACGGCCTTCCGGTCTCAACATCTAAGCGGAGCATCTTGCCGAGAAGCTCGTTCGGATTCTGTGCGCGGTTGCCGGGGTCGCCGCCGTCGCCGCCGTCGCCCATCCCGACGTAGAGCTGTCCGTCCGTGGGGCCGAAGGCCATGTGCCCGCCGTTATGATTCGCGAAGGGCTGCGCGATGGTGATGAGGATTTGCTCGGTCGAAGGGTCGGCCACGTCATCGCTGCCCGCGCTCTTCTGGAAACGAGAGATGACGGTCGTCCCGGCGGTGTTCGTGTAGTTGACGTAGAAGTAACCCTTCAACTCGTAGTCCGGCGGGAAGGCGAGGCCGAGCAGACCGCGCTCGCCGCAGCAACTGACGCGCGCAGAGATGTCGAGGAAGGGGGTCGCGAGCAGCGCGTTATTCTTCACGACGCGGATGCGGCCCGCCTGCTGGATGATGAAGACGCGGCCACTCCCGTCGCCCGCGTGCGTGATGCCGATGGGCGACGGCACGCCCGACACGAACGGTGAGATGGCGAGCGTCGGCAACGTCGAGCCCTGCGCACGGGCCGAGCCGGAACCGGAGTTATCCGTCAGGATGAAGATTGTCGTGAGGCCGCAGAGCAGTAACAGGAACGTCGCGCAGACCTTGTATTTCATCACTCCCCCCTTTAACGAACGAACAACTATTAACTTTATTCAGGAACGAAGTGCAGCTCGCGCGACTTCTCTTCGATGACCGCGTAGAGCTGCTCGCGCGCCCGCTCGTCCGTCGCCTGACGGTAAGCGAGCAACGTTTCCTTCAAAGACGCCAACTCGCGGTAGAGGCCCGCGTCCGCGACCGGGGGAATGAGATACGAGACAAGTTCTGCGTATGAACGGCGACGGGCGATTGAGCCTTCCGAGGGATTGTTGACGCTGTAAAGATATACGTGAGGTAGCTCTCCAATCAAGCGGTCGGGCCAGCACTCGCCGGAGAGCCCGACCTGCTTGCCCGGCATGAATTCGAGCGCGCCGTGCGTCCCCGTGTGCACCACGGCGTCGGCACGGAAGACTTTTTCGAGATACGTGTAGAGCGCCGCGAAGCCGTGATGCGGCGCTCCGCCCCGCGCCATGAGCAAACGCATCGGGTCGCCTTCGTAGCCGAAGGTCGGCTGCACGGCGACGAAGACGTTGCCGAGCTGCACGCCTTGAATCAGAAGGTCGCGCCCGAACGAGTTGATTTGACCGGGGGCCGCGCCCCACTCCGCTTCAATCTCACGCGCGTAGGGGCAGAGCTTCAGGTACTCGTCCGCGCTCATCCGGTAAGCGACGTTGGCGACCGCGCCGAAGCTCTCGGAGTTGCCGCCGATGACCGCATCGCGCAAGGCTTCGGCGTCCAACGGGACTTCGACCGCGTAGCCTTCCGTCTGCAAACGCCGGAGGATTTCAAAGAGGCTCGGAAAGACATCCAGCTCGGCGGCGGTTCCGATGTTGCCCTTGTTGGGCGGGAAGCAGAAGACGACGAGCGCGAGTTTGAGAGTCGAACGTTCGGCGGTCTGAAGATGATTCCAACGGCGGAGCCTTCGCGCGAGTCTTCGGCAACGGTCTTCGAGCGCGACCGGCTCCGCGCCGCCCGTGGGCAAGCCGCCGTAGACGAAGGGCTCGGTCGCGCCGTCAATCTCAGGGATGGCGATTTGCATCCCCGCCTGTACGGGGTTGAGGCCCGTCGGCGAGTCGCGCCACGCCTCGACCGTCTGCACGTCGAGACTCACCGCCGAGCGGAACGGGCGATTCAACCCGCGAAGGAATTCGACCGCCGCCTCGCTGTCATTCATCGCCGGGCCGCCCACGAAGCTGAAGCCCGTGAGCGAGACTATCTGACTGACGCGCGACTTCATCGGCTGGCCTTCCGCTTCGCTCTCCTTCAACTCAACTTTCTTCTTCTTTCCTTCCGCAACGCCTTCGGCGAAGAAGCGCGCGCACGCCTCGCGGTTGTCCATGAAAGTTGAAATGACGGGCAGGACGGCGAGCCCTTCGTCTTCAATCGCACGAATCAACCCGTCGTAATGCCGCCGCGTCCCGCTCACAATATGCGTCCGCATCAGAAGGAGCCCGACTGTCCGCGCCGCGTCGAGCGAGGCCGGATGCTGCCCACGGCCTCGGCGTTCGTACCATTTTTTGTAAGCCTCGTAAGTCGGAAACAGCGACGGCGCGTCCGGGTGATAGACGCCGACGGCGGGCACGGACTCAGGCGGCGGGACTTCGACCTTCGACAGGCGACCGACGCCCGCGTAATGCTTGAGCGCGTAGAGCAGCATCGAGCGGATGTTAGCGGGCGTCGGCTGGAGGAAGTAACAGAAGAGATAAAGGTAATGCTTCACGTCGCGCAGGCGGCCCGCGCTCGGCACGAAGCGCAGGAGCGCGGGCATCCGCTCGACGAGCCGTTGATACTGCGTGTGCTTCGACCCGCGACCGCCGCCGCGACGCGCGCGGACTTGCTCGCCCATCCAACCGCCCGCGCTCTTCAGCAGCCGGCGCGAACGACTCGCGCCGCCGTTCGACTTCTCTTCCCCATCAGTCTCTCGCGCGTCCGCGCCGCCCCCGAAACTCAGCTTGCCCATCCGCGTCCGCCGCATCAGCTCAGGCATGCAGTTGATGACGACGACGGCGCGGTGCTTCGACTCGAAACGCTTGAGCAGCGGGAACAGCCGAGTGGCGTTCTCGCCGTCCGTGACGTGGATGATGAAGACGACTTGTGCGCGACTTAAATCATCTTCGACGCACCGCCACTCCTCTTCCGTCAAAGACGCTCCGAGGTTGTAGGCGGCGACGCGCAAGGCCAGACCGTAACGCCGGTTCAACTCGCCCTCGGCCTGCCGGAGCGGGCCGAGCAGACTTGAGCCGACGTAGAGCGCCGTCAGGTTCAACGCGCCGGGGTTGTTCGTTTGAGCGTCGCTCATCCTTTACGTCCGCGCCCCTCTCTCTTTACGCCACGCCCTCGATGCGGTCTTCGAGCGTCGAGAAGATTTCGCGCAGCCGCCCTAACATTTCGGGCTCTGCCGCCCAGAAGCCGCGCCCCTCGGCTTCGAGCAGGCGTGCGATGAGCGAGCGCGCCGAGTGCGGGTTGAGGGTCGAAAGACGTTCGAGCATCCGTTCGTCGAGGACGAAGGTCTCGGCGACTTCCGTGTAGACCCAGTCGTCCACGGCGTCGGCGGTCGCGCTCCACCCGAAGGTGTTCGTGACGTGGCTCTCTATCTCGGCGACGCCCCGGAAGCCGTGCCGCAGCATCCCCTCGTACCACTTCGGGTTGAGCGTCTTGGTGCGCGTCTCAAGCCGCACGGTCTCTTCGAGCGAGCGGACGCGCGCGTCGCGCGAGAGCGCGTCGGAGAGGTAGATGGCGGGGCGCGCGGCGGCGTGTTTTTCGACCGCCTTCGAGACGCCGCCGAGGTACTCGAAGTAATGGTCAACGTCGGTGACGCCGATTTCGAAGGAGTCTATGTTCTGGTACGTCGCCTCGACGCGGGCGAGAGCGCGACCGAGCCCGGCGCGCGCTTCGCGGCCTTCGAGAGCGCGGCCCTCTTTGTCGCGACCGTAGGCGAAACACTTGCGCGTCACGAAGAGGTCGCCGAGCGCGTCGGCGTGCTCCCACTGCGAGTCCATGACCATGAAGTTGACGTTCGTGCCGTAGCTCCCCGGCGCGTTCGAGTAGACGCGCAAGGCGGCCTCGTCGAAGTCGCAGCCCGTCGCCTCCGTCTCTTCGCGGATGTTGCGCCGGACGAAGTTCCACTCGTCGGGCTCATCCAATTCGGCGACGCGCCGCACGGCCTTGTCTAAGAGCGTCATCGTCGCGCCGAAGAGGTCGCGGAAGATGCCGGAGACCGTCATCACCACGTCAATGCGCGGACGGCCCAGACGTTCGAGCGGGATGGGCTCGACCTCCGTCACGCGGTTCAGAGAGTCTCGAACGGGCCGCACGCCGAGCAGCCACAGAGCCTGCGCCACGCCTTCGCCCTGCGTCTTGATGTTGTCCAAGCCCCACAGGACGAGCGCCATCGCGCGCGGGTAACGACCGTGCTCGGCGCGGTGTCGTTCGAGCAGGAGATTCACGACCCGCTCGGCGCGCGCGTAGGCCACGACGGAAGGGACGGCGTAGGGGTTGACGGCGTGCGTGTTCCGGCCCGTCGGGAGGATGAAGGGATTTTGAACGATGTCCGCGCCGGGGCCGGGCTCGATGTACTCGCCGCGCAGAGCGCGCGCGAAGCTCTCAAGCTCTGGGTTCGTGCCGAGTTGCTCCCTGATTCTCGACAGCAGCCCGAACAGTTTTACTGACTCGACGACGGGCACGCGCGCCTCCGCCTCAAGCCACGCGCACGCGCTCTCCGTGCCTTCTCTGAGGAAGAGCGCGATGCCCTCCCGCACGACCGCCTCGACGCGCTCGCGCCTGCGCCAGCCGTCTTCAGTCTGCTCTGCTAACAACGCTTCATAAGCGCCGAGCCCCAAGCCTTCGGCGACCATGTCGGGCAGCGCGCGCGTCCCGCATTCGGGCCGTTCGAAGGAGGCCACCATCCGCAGCAGGTCGGCGCACTCGCGCTCGTCCGACGCTCGCCCGAAGACGTGCAGCCCCGTCGGAATCAAGCGCTGCTCGATCTCCAGAACCTGCTCGTAGAGCTTGAGGACGCGTTGGTCTCGCTCTTCCGACGACAATGTTGATTCGGGCTCTGTCATGGACGAGTGTTTTTGTAGGGGCAGGGCTCGTCCCTGCCCGTCTCTGACGAAACCACGCGGGCAGGGACGAGCCCTGCCCCTACATCAATTTCCACGGTCGCTGGTAATTCAATTCGCCACTTCCTTCAAAGCGGTTTCAAACGCATCAGTCGAAGTCGTCGGGGGGAGTTGCACGTAGCGACCGCCGAGCGAGTCGGCGAGCGACTGGCCTTCGCCGCCCGAAGTGAAGCGGTGCTGCGTGTCCACGACGACGCACGAGATGCCAGCCCCGCGCAGCGCAACACCTAGTTCGTTAATCTCTCGGCGAATAATGCGAGCGTGCTCGGCGCGGGTCGCGGCCTTCCGTTGGGTGAGCGTCTGGTTGGCCCGCCCGTCGGTGAAGAGGACAAGGACGGCGCGCGTCGCTTCGTTGCCGCCACGCGCCGCGCGTGCGACTTCGAGCGCGCGCACGAGTCCGGCGGCGAGGGGCGTCGCGCCGCCGCAAGGCAGAGCGTCGAGCATCCTGCGGGTACGAGAGGCCGAGCGGGATTGCGAGAGAAGAATCTGGGCTGCGCCCTCGCGGAAGCTGACGAGCGCGACGCGGTCGCGGCGGACATAGGACTGTCGGAGGAGGTGCGCGAGCGCGCCTTTTGCCTGACCGATGCGGTTGAGGGCCATGCTCCCCGAAGTGTCCACGGCGAAGATGAAGAGCGTGCCCGTCTTGTCGCGGAAGCGTTTGAAGCGGAGGTCGCTGGCCTTGATGTTCAGAGCGCGCGCGGACGGAGTGTCTCGCTGACTTGCATGTGAGACGGCGGCGGCACGGAGCGTCGCGTCGAGCGCGAGACTTTTTGAAGTCGCGTTCGATGGGGTTGCGCCTGCGTAGCGCCCGCGCGTGGCGAAGGAAGATTTACGGGCCGACGCGCGACGCGCAACGGCGGAGGAAGTCTTTCGTCCGCCCGCCTGTGTTTCGTCTGTGCGGAGCAACTCTTCGGGCAGATTCGCGGCGACGGGCGGAAGGACACTGAGGTTTGATTCCTGACCCGTGCCGCGCCGGTCGCCTTCGGGCCTCGGCTTGGGTGTTGATGAAGGGCTGCGTCCATTGCCTCCTTTGTCGTCGCCTGAGCGTGTGGGTTCGTCGTCGCGCGCGGCGGCGGCCCGGCTTGCTTCTTCGGCGGCTCGCTTTTGGCCGTCGCCGAAAAGCTCTTCGACGCTCTCTTCAATCCGCCCGCCGCCCGACATCTGTTCGAGCGGGTCGCGGCGCAGCCGATGGCGCAGAGACATCGGAGCCACGCGCCGCACGTCTTCCGCCGTCGCGGTCTTGCGGCCTTCGAGCGCCGCGAGGGCGCGGGCGGCGCGGGCAATCGTCAGCTCGCCCCGGTGGCCGTCAACTTTGAGACGGGCGCAGAGTTCGGCGATGGAGCGCAAGAGAGGGCGCGGGAGCGTCACTTTGTCGAAGCCCTTTTGCGCGCGGGACAGGCGGCGACGGAGGGACTCCTGCTCGTCCCTCACGGTCTCGTTGAAGCGCGCGGGGTCGCGCTCGAAGGCTTCGCGGCGTTCGACGATGAGGACGCGGCTGTCAACGTCGGCGACGGTCGAGACTTCGGCGCAGAGGCCGAAGCGGTCGAGGAGTTGCGGGCGGAGTTCGCCTTCTTCGGGGTTGGACGAGCCGACGAGGACGAAGCGCGCGGGGTGCTCGGTCGAGACGCCTTCGCGCTCGACGCGGTTGCGGCCCGTCGCCGCCACGTCGAGCAGGAGGTCAACCAGATGGTCGGCGAGCAGGTTCACTTCGTCTATGTAGAGGAAGCCTCGGTTGGCGCGCGCGAGCAGGCCCGGCTCGAAGGCGCGGACGCCCTCGCGCACGGCGCGCGTCAAGTCAATCGTGCCGCAGACGCGGTCTTCGGTCGCTCCGAGCGGCAGCTCGACGACGGGCACGGCCTTGCGCGCGGCGCGAATCTTCCCGCCCGCGTCGAGACGCGCGCGGCACTCGTCGCAGAGAGAGGCTTCGTCCGACGGGTCGCAGTTGAAGGCGCAACCCTGTACGGCTTTGAGAGGCGGCAAAAGGTCTGCGAGAGCGCGCACCGCCGTGGACTTGCCCGTCCCCCTCTGGCCCGTGATGAAGACGCCGCCGATTGAGGGCGCGATGACGTTGAGGAGCAAGCGCGAGCTTCATCTCCTCCTGCCCGACGATGGCCGTGAAGGGGAAGACGTGGCGCTCCGTGGGCGGAAGTGTTCGGCGAGTGTCTGTGCTGCGGCGCGCTGTCATAAGGTTCGTGTTCTCGCAAAGAGAACCGTTCGGGAAGCGGGGCAGATTATAGAACGCTTTCCGAGAAAGGATACGATTTTTTGCCCTGCACTGCGGCAGTTCTCAAATGAACGCGGAACAGACTTGAGAACTGTAGGGGCAGGGCTCGTCCCTGCCCGCTGGTTAGGTCAGAAATTCGACTTGAAATTTGCCGAGGCCGCGGGCAGGGACGAGCCCTGCCCCTACAGACTTGCCACGCGCCCTTACTTTCGGGCGGCTCATTCGGCGGCGGGCATCGGCTCGACAACTGAACGCGAGAAACGTTTTTGGAGGAGGTGGCCTCCGAGGGCGAGGAGCGCGACGCCGAGGAGCGAGAGGAGCGTCCGCGCGCCGAGCGCGTCGGAGAGCGTGTCGGCTTCGATGGTGCTCCGCACCGCCGAGGCGTAGACGTATGACTTGATCGCCATCGCGGCGCACGTCGCGGCGACGAAGCGCACGAAGGGTATCCCGGCCAGCCCCGCCGTGTAGTTGATGACGCCGTGCGGGACGCCGGGCGCGAGGCGTATCCCGAAGAGCGCGAGGAAGCTCGAATGGCGCGTCAGGAAACGCCAGAGACGTTTGCCGCGGAAGCGTTCGATGGAAGAGCCGCCGACGAAGCGGGCCACGGCGTAGCCGACGCCTGCGCCGAGCGTGCAGCCCGTGGTCGTGATGAGCGTCGAGAGGTGCGCGGGGAAGATGAGCGGCGTGACGATGAGGAGCGCCGAGGCTGGAAGCGCGAAGGCCCACGCGCACGTCAGGATGAGGATGATGACGGCGGCGGCCTGCCCGCCGAAGCCCATCTCGCGCAGGCGTTCGGGCGAGTCCCAGAAGCCGCTCTGCCGGTAAGCCCAGAGCGCGCAGAGGACGACGACGAGCGTCAGCACCAGACGCACGATCCAGCCCCACGTTCCCTTTTCGAGCTTCATCGAAGATTCAACGAATGCCTTCCGCCGCCGCCGAGAATTTTTAGTGCGTCGAGTTCTTAAGGCTCGATGGACATTTTGAGCACGTTCGCCATCGGCTGCCGGATGGTCTTGCCGTCGCGCGTGACGACGACGACCTGATTGTTCTCGACCGTCACGCGCCGGACGGTCTTCATCTCGCGCTCTAAGGTCTCGCCGTCCTTCATCACGATGATGAGGCGCGGGCTCGGAGCCTCGATTGTCGGGGCGGGCTCGGCGGGCGTCGTCGGCGTCTCGGTGCGCGCGGTGCGGCGCGGGGCGGTGCGGCGGCGCGGCGGCGTGCGCGTCCGTGTGCCGGTGCGCGGCGGGGTCGTCGCGGTCTCGCTCGGAGCTTCGGTCGAAGGAGTCGCCGGGGCCGTTGAATCGTCTTTGGTTTCCGTCCCGGTCGCCGTCTCGGCTGGCGTCGTGTCGCCCCTCGGAGTGTTGGTGCGCGAGGGCGTCTGACGCGCCGTGCCGCGCCCGCGCCGAGTCCTCGACGTTCCACGCCTCGCGGGCGTCGGCGTCTCTGTGGGCTCAGGCGTCGGGGCCGCGCTCGCCTCTTCGGCGGGCGGAGCTTCCACCCTCGGCTCTTCGATGCGCGCGCCGGTGGAAGTCACGCGGCGGGTGTTGCCGCGACGAGGAGTGTCGCTCGAAGTTTCGGGCGTGGTCGTTTCGGGGGCCTGCGCTAAGCCCGCCGGGGCGGGCGCGAACGAGCCGCCGAAAGTGATGCGATAACTCCCTTCGGCGTCGCCTGCGGCGCGCGCCTCGACGCGCAGGATGAGCGTCTCTTCGCGGCGGAGGAAGACGCTCTTGGTGGCCCGCGTCGCCGCCCCGCCGTAGAGCGTCACCTTGACGAGCGGGCGCATGGTCGTCGCCGTGAAGATGTCAACGTCGCCGTTCAGCTCCGTGCTCTCGACGTTGACGACGAGGTCGCCTTCCATCCCTCTGAAGGTGTAGAAGTGGCGCGTGCGCCGCGCGTCGCCGACGTCGCGCGCCGCGATGCGGCCCGCCACCTGGTCGGAGAAGATTGGGGCCGGGTAACTGATGTCGCTCGACTGCGCCGCGCACGGAGCGGCCCCGCAGACGACGAGCGAGAGGACGGCGAAGATTCCGGCGCACAGTCGCGGGCGGGGGCGTTTGGCTTGTTGCATTTGAATCAAAACTCCTACGCGGGCGTGGCTCGGAGTTTAGCAGCCCCGGCCAAGTCAAACAACGTGCGCGTGTGCGGACGGTTCAGCCCGCGTCTTGCTCCTCGACCGTGAGCGCGAAGACGATTGTCCCGGCGAGGCCGATAAGGCCCGCGATGACGAAAGGCGTCTGCGGCGCGAGCTTCCACAGCAGGCCGCCCGCGAAGGCCGCCGGGGTGATGGTGAGGCTGCGCACGAGGTAATAAAGCCCGACCGTGCGCGCTCGCAGGTGCGGCTCGGCGAAGTCCACGATGAGGGCCTTGCGCGAGGGCTCGCCGATCTCGCGCAGGCCGCCGATGACGAAGGCGAGAATCAGCGTCTCGAAGCTCCGCGCCGCGACGACCGCCAGCGGGAAGAGCGCGAAGCAGAGGAAGGTCGCGATGACGAAGGGCTTCCGGCCCACGCGCTCGGCGATCTTCGCCGCCGGGATGTAGACGAGGATGGAGGTCGTCATCTGTACGGCGACGAGGACGCCGAACTGCGCGATGCTCACGCCGGTCACGTTCGTCACGTAGAGGATGATGAAGACATCCGCCATCGCCTCGCACGTCCGGATGATGATGTCCGAGATGAGCAGCCGCTTGAGCGCCGCGCGGAACGAGCGCCACACGCCACGGATGTCGGCGGGAGAACCGATGAGCACGGGGACGTTGACCGCGAGCACCGCCGTTGCCGCCAGCGCGGCGAGCACGAGCGTGACGGCGAGACCGACACGCACGCCCTTCGTGATGCCGACGGCGGCAATCAGAGCCCCGCCCGCGAGCGGCGAGACGACCACCGGCACGCGCTTCAGCATGGACTGGAGCGTGAAGCCCATCGCACGTTTTTCGACGGGCAGCGCGTCGCCGATGACGGCGAAGAGCGCGGGCGAGGCCATGCCCGGCCAAGCCATCGCGAAGACCAGACCGAGGAAGACGAACGGCCACGACGGCGCGAGCATCGTTATCAGGTAGCCGACCGACGCGAGCGCGATGAAGGCTTGGAAGGCGCGGCGGCGTCCGAGCCGGTCAGCCGCCCACCCGCCCGGATACTGATAGACCGCGTCCAGAAAGTCCTTCGTCGTCCCGAACAGTCCGACGGCGAGCGTGCCCGCGCCGAGCGCCTCAAGGTACTTCGGCAGGAAACGCTTCCAAAGCTCCTCGCCCATGCCTATCAGCAGGAAAGCCGCCGAAGAGGCGACGACGTTCCGCTCAAGGCTCAGGTAGTCCGCGACGCGCCCTCGACGCGTGCGCGAGTTCGTAGCGATTTCCCGTCCTTCGTTCACGGCTCGCCTTCTCAGAACAGATTGAAAAACCAACCGTACATCCAGCCCCCGGCGTTGGGCCAGACCGCGAAGACGACGAAGCTGAGCAACGCGGCGATGAAGCCGGTGGGTTTGTAGATTGAGCCGGGATAAAACGCGAACAGCGCGAGGCAGGCGGCGTAGCTCGAAAGGAAGCCGACGAGGTAGACGACCGACGACGCCCAGAAGGAGGCGTCCGCGACGAACCTCTGGACGGTGAGCGCCGCGAAGGCCGACCAGCCCGCGAGCATGAAGACGATGTGCGCGAGGTTCGAGATGACGTAGGCGTCGAAATGCGAGTCGGTGTCTACTCGCAGCCGTTGCTGAATGAGGTACAGCCCGACGGCGGTCGCGCCCGTCGTCGCCCAGAGGATGTAGTAAGCCTTGCCGAGACTGAGCGCCATCGCCGTCTTGCCCACAGTCCAGAGGAGCAGCGCGAAGAAGGCGAGAAACACCACGTTCAAAAACTGCGCGATGAGGATGTCAAGCACCTCTTCGGACAGGTCTTTCGTGTACCAGGAGATGAACCTGACTAACCAGCGCAAGCTTCGCCTCGGCGGACGGGGTTTCTCGACGGGAGAACTTTGAAGAGAAGAGCGGGCGAGGTTTCTACGAACTCGACGCGCCCGCGCGCGACGGCGGGCCGGGACTTCAAGTTGAAAGGCTTTGAATTGTTGCCGGAAGGTTCTCGGCTCAGGCCGTCACAAGGAAAGGATGAATGCAGAAGGGGGGACTCGAACCCCCACGAGTTTCCTCACACGCCCCTCAAACGTGCGCGTCTACCAGTTCCGCCACTTCTGCTTACGGGCTCTCGAACAAAAACAGACTAACAATAATTCCGCCGCCGTTCAAGTGGGCGTCGGCTCAACGCTTTCCCGCCCTTAACGCGCGGGACTCGCCTGCGTCTGCGGGCTCGCGGCGGGCGCGGTCGAGGCCGCCGGAGAAGCGTTCGCGGCGGGCGTCGTCGCCGTCATCGCGCCCGCGTCCTGCGGCGATGCGGCGGGCTGCGAGGCGTCCGCCTGCGGCGTCGTCTGCGCGGCGGGCGAGGCCGCGGGCTGCGGGCTCGTCACGCCCTCCATCACCGAGCGCGAGCCGCTGCCGAGGCCGAGGCCGATCATCAATGCTCCGAGGAAAAAGACCGCCGCCGCGACGACCGTAATCTTGGCGAGGACGGTCTGCGTGCCGCGCGGGCCGAAGGCCGTCGAGGAGACCGAGCTGGTGAAGAGGTCGCCCGCGCCGGACTTGCCGGGCTGGAGAAGCACCGCGACTATCAGGACAACACAGGCCAGAATAAAGAGTGCGTATAAGACGATGGTTATCAAAATTTCAGTCCTTCTAAATCCGCTATCGGTTGTAATTGACGATCTGCGCGAAAGTCTCTGCTTCGAGGCTCGCGCCGCCGACGAGCGCGCCGTCCACGTCCGGCTGCCGCATGAGCCCCTCGACGTTGTCGGGCTTGACCGAGCCGCCGTAGAGGATTCTCAACCCTTCAGCCGCCCCTTCGGTGTGCCTCTCCGCGAAAACGCGCCGGACAAACGCGTGCATCTCCTGCGCTTGCTCCGGCGTCGCGGTGAGTCCGGTGCCGATGGCCCAGACCGGCTCGTAGGCGACAATGATACGGTCGAGGTCGGAGGCTGTCAAATCGCGCAAGCCCCCCATCAACTGCCCACGGACGACGCGTTCGGCGATGTCGCTCTCCCTCTGCTCCAGAGTCTCGCCGACGCACATGATGACGTGGAGCCCCGCCGCGAGCGCCGCCGTCGCCTTGCGGTTCACGAACGTGTCGGTCTCCGAGTAGAACTGCCGCCGCTCCGAGTGGCCCACGATGCAGTAGCTCGCCCCGGCGTCGCGCAGCATGTCGGCGGCGACCTCGCCCGTGTGCGCGCCGTGCTTCGACTCGGTCGAGCAGTCCTGCCCCGCGACCTTGATGTTCGAGCCTTCGAGCCGGTCGGCGACCGTCTTAATCGCCGTGAAGGCCGGAGCAATCACCACCTCGCAGTGGTTCGCGTTCGCCACCAGGGGCTTCAACGCCAACACCGTCGCCACCGAATCGGCGATCAGCTTGTACATCTTCCAGTTTCCGGCGATGACGGGTTTTCTCATAAGTTTTCAGTTTTCAGTTTTCAGTTTTCAGTTTTTCTGTTCCGGTAATCGCCCAATAAACTGCTGCCCTCGCTACCACGGAACTGAAAACTGAAAACTGAAAACTGAAAACTCATTTGTCGTTGAGTGCTTCGACGCCCGGCAGTGCATCTCCGGCGAGGAATTCGAGGGTCGCGCCGCCGCCGGTCGAGATGTGCGTGATTTTGATCGGCGACTCCGGCCTGCGTGATGGCCGAGACCGAATCGCCGCCGCCGACGATGACGGTCGCCCCGCGCTCGGCGGCCTCGGCCACGGCGAGCGCGACGCCGACCGTGCCTTCCTCGAAGCCCTTCTCCTCGAAGACTCCCATCGGGCCGTTCCAGATGATGGTCTTCGCGTCCTCTATCTCGCGCGCGAAGAGCGCGACGGTCTCCGCGCCGATGTCGAGCCCGACGAGCCCCGCGTTCGTGAACTCGATGGGGATGGTCTTGCGGCTCTTGAGCGGGTCGTAGCTGTCCACGACCTGATGGTCGGTCGGCAGCACGAGCTTGACGCCTTCGCGCTCGGCCCGCTCCTTAATCTCCCGCGCCGTGTCAAGCATGTCGTTCTGGACGAGCGACTTTCCGACAGTAAAACCTTCGGCCTTGAAGAAGGTGTAGGCCATCGCGCCGCCGATGAGAATCTTGTCCACGTGCCGCTCGATGAGCGCGTTGATGACCGGGATTTTGTCCGAGACCTTCGCGCCGCCGAGGATGGAGACGAACGGGCGCTCCGGATTGTGCAGCGCGCGACCGAGGTATTCCAGCTCCTTCTCCATCAACAACCCCGCCGCCGCGCGTTCGACGTGCTTCGTAATCCCGGCGGTCGAGGCGTGCGCCCGGTGCGCCGCGCCGAACGCGTCGTTGACGTAGAGCCCGTCCGACAGCGACGCCAACTCCTTCGCGAAGCCGTCGTCGTTCTCTTCCTCTTCTTTATGGAAGCGCAGGTTTTCGAGCAGCAAAACTTCGCCGTCCTTCAAAGCTTCCGCCGCCGCCCGCGCCTTTTCGCCGACGCAATCCTCCGCGAACCCGACCGAAGGAACCTCTCCGAGCCCCGCGAGGTGCGCGTGCACGGGCCGCAGCGAGTCCTTCTCGACGCGCTGGCCCTTCGGACGCCCCAGGTGCGAGGCCAGAATCACCCGCGCGCCCTGCTCAATCGCGTACCGGATAGTCGGCAGCGCGGCGCGGATGCGCGTGTCGTCCGTGACCTTCCCTTCCTTCACCGGCACGTTGAAATCCACGCGGACGAAAACGCGCTTGCCCTTCAGGTCGAGGTCTTTGATGGATAGCTTATTCATGGCGTGACAGGTAAACCGTGACAGGTGACAGGAAAAAACCGTAAACGGTAAACCGTAAACCGTGACAAGAAAGAACTGCTTTTATCTTGTCACCTGTCACCTGTCACGGTTCACGGCTTTTAAAGTCCCTTCCCCGCGATGTACTTGACGAGGTCGCGGACGCGGCAGGAGTAGCCCCACTCGTTGTCGTACCACGAGAGAACCTTGACCATGTTGCCGCCGATGACTTTGGTGTACTCGGCGTCAACGATGGACGAGTTGGAGTTCTTGCGGAAGTCGGCGGAGACGAGCGGCTCTTCGGAGAAGCCGAGGATGCCTTGCAGCTCTTCGTTGGCGGCGTCCTTCAGAGCCTTGTTGACCTCCTCGGTCGTCGTCTCGCGTTCGAGTTCCATCACCACGTCCACGAGCGAGACGTTGGGCGTCGGGACGCGCACCGAGATGCCGTCGAATTTTCCTTTGAGTTCCGGCAGGACGAGCGAGACGGCCTTGGCCGCCCCGGTCGAGGTCGGAATCATCGAGAGCGCGGCGGCGCGCGCGCGGCGCAAGTCCTTGTGCGGGAGGTCGAGCAACTGCTGGTCGTTGGTGTACGAGTGGATGGTCGTCATCTGCGCGTTGCGGATGCCGAACTTCTCGTGGATGACCTTGGCGACGGGTGCGAGGCAGTTCGTCGTGCAGGAGGCGTTCGAGATGATGTGGTGCGCGCCGGGGTCGTAACTGCCCTCGTTGACGCCGAGGACGATGGTGATGTCCTCGTTCTTGGCGGGCGCGGAGATGATGACCTTCTTGACCGTCCCGCGCAGGTGCTTGCGCGCGTCCTCGGCGTTGGTGAAGCGGCCCGTGGACTCGATGACGATCTCGGCCCCGACCGACTCCCACGGAATCAGCGACGGGTCTTTCTCGGCGAAGACGGCGAACTCGTCGGAGCCGACGCGGATGCCCTTCTCGGTCGCGGCGATCTCCTCTTCGAGGTTGCCGAGCACGGAGTCGTACTTCAGGAGGTGCGCCAGAGTCTTCGTGTCGGTGATGTCGTTGACGGCCACGAAGTCTATGTCCGGGTCGCCGAGCGCCGTGCGCAGGACGTTGCGACCGATGCGCCCGAACCCGTTAATGCCTACCTTAATTGCCATTCGATGAAGCCTCCTCGACGCGGGTTGATTGCAGAGGGGCGTCCCAGTGTGCGGAGAAGGTCTCGAAGGGGCCGCCGCCGGGCGGCAACTCTCTCCGACGAAGGGACGCGCGCGTACACTCTCGGTGTTATGGTAACTTGCTTAAAGAAAAGCAAGATACTGCCCGCGCGCGCGCACTGTCAAGCCGCCTGTCCGAGAGCTTGAAACACATTGCAAAACTGTAGGGGCAGGGCTTGTCCCTGCCCGCCGACTCTCTTTACAAATCAAGTTGTATGTCTTCGGGCCGACGGGCCGCGGACTTGCCCTGCCCCTACAGTCATCGCCCGTGTCGAGAGGTAAACGGCGGGTGCGTTATGTATGTTTTTGAAACTCACCGCGCGGGGGTGACGTAGTACCGACTGACCCGCGCCCCTTTGGTTTGAAGGCGATAGACGCGCCGCGGCGCACCGTTTGCAACCCCGAATCACAGAGCTTTAAGTTCGCCCGCGAGGACGACCAAGGCCGCCGACGCCTCGACTCGCCGATTCGACTATCAAGGAAGAGAAAATGCTTACACCGCGCCGGTTTTCGGCTGTCATCAAAAAGAGTACGAACATTCTCGCCGTCACGGGCCTCTCAGCCGTTTTCGTTTTTGGGAATACGGTGTCCGCTTTCGGGAATAATTCGAAGGCTTCACGCAACGGCAATGCGCGCGCGAAGGCCCGGACGGCGAAGCGCGCGACCGCCACGCGCAGCCCACAGCCGAGAGCGCGCAGGTCGAGAAGACGACCCCCAAGTCGCCCTTCAGAAAGACCGGCGAGCCCTTCCTTGTCCTGACGGCTGAGACGCAGACGCAGACTCAAACGCCGCCCGCGCAGACGCCCGCGCAGCGCGACGCGACGCGCCCGCCCGGCACCGAGCAGCGGCAGACCGTCCCGCAGACCGCGCGCCCCAACAACCCGCAAGACCCGACCGCGCCTCCGGGCACGCAGCGGCCTTCGCCGCAGACCCCGCCGAGCGTGAGCGAACCCCCGCGAGAGCCGCGCACGACGCCCCTGCCCTCGCAGACGCCCGTTACTACGGCGACGCCGACGACCGAAGTCCCGGCCACCGAGACGCCGACCGTCGAACTGCCCGCCGTGCAGGATGTCCCGGAGCCGGACTTCCCCGCCGTCCAGCCCCGCCCCGTCCCGCCGCTGCCTTCGCTCTCGCGCGTCGGCGTGAGCACCGCCGACCCGCTCGTGCTCTCGCTCAACGAGGCCATCCGCCGCGCGCTCGAAAACAACAACGAGATCGAAGTGGCGCGCGGCGACGTGCGCCTCGCTGAGTCGCAGCTCAACTCGCTCAACGGCGTCTTCGACCCCGTTCTGAGTTACACGCCCGAAATCAACAACTCCGTCCGCCCCGTCACCAACATCTTCGGCGGCGCGAACAATTCGGGCAACGTCGCCACGACCGACATCAACAACAACGCCTCCGTCACGAAGTACTTCGGCAAGGGCGGCGGCAACTACACCTACTTCTTCAACAACACGCGCGAGAAGACGACGGCGAACAACGTGACGCTCAACCCCTTCTACTCGGCGAATCAGGGCATCACCTTCACGCAGCCGCTCTGGCGCAACCGCTCGATTGACTTCAACCGCCAGCAGATACGCATCCAGCGTAAGCGGCTCGAACAGTCGGATGCGGACTTCCGCCGCAGCACCATTGATGTCATCTCGCGCGTCCAGCGCGCCTACTGGGATTTGGTCTTCGCCTTGCGCGACGAGCAGAACCAGACCGCCAACCTCAACCTCGCGCGCGAGAACTTCCGCCGCACCGAGGCGAGCGTCGCGGCGGGCGCGGTCGCGCCGCTCGAACGCGCCGAGATTCAGACCGAACTCTCGAACCGCGAGTCGGCGCTCCTGCTGGCGACGCAGGGCGTGACGCTCGCCGAGAACACCCTCAAGAACCTGATGCTCAAAGACCCGCTCGCGCCGGAATGGACGCGCATCCTCATGCCGACCGACAACCCGACGTTCGACGACGACACGCCCGTCAGCCTCGAAGCCGCGCTCAAGGAGGCGCGCACCAACCGGCAGGAGTTGCGCCGCCTCAAACTCCAAGAGGAGATCAGCGACATAGACATCCAGTACTTCAAGAACCAGACGAAGCCGCGCATTGATTTGACCGGCACGCTCTCGACCACGGGCCTCGCGGGCACACGCAACGTCACCTCGACCGACCCCGTGCCGCTCATTGACACTGACCCGGCCTCCATCAACTTTGACCCGGACGCGTTCCTCTTGAACCAGATCAACATCCTGCGCGGGAGCCCCGTCACCGTGCCGACCGTCACGCCGCAGACCGGAACCGTCCCGCCGCAGTTCATCGGCGGCTACGGCAAGACTCTCGGCAACCTCTTCAGCTTCGACACGCGCAACATCGTCGTCGGCTTGGCGATTGAAGTCCCCTTCCGCAACCGCCGCGCTGAGGCGAACCTGACGACCGCGCGCATCCAGCGCGACCAACTCGCGGCGCAGACGCGCTCGCAGGATCAGGTCATCGAGGTCGAAGTCCGCAACGCCGTGCAGGTCGTCGAGACCTCGCGCCGCCGCGTCATCTCGGCCCGTCAGGCGCGCGCGAGCGCCGAGGAGCAACTCGCGGGCGAGCGCCGTCTCTATCAGGTCGGACGCTCGACGACGTTCATCCTCTTCCAGCGCGAGAACGCGCTCGTCAACGCGCGCAATCAGGAGCTTCGCGCCGAGACCGACTACAACAAGGCGCTCGCCGACCTCCAGCGCGCGACCTCGACGACGCTCCGCGCCAACAACGTCATCGTCGAGACGCCCGTCGAGACGAGTTTCCGCGACTGACCCTTCGGGCTTCAGATTTCAGATTTCAGTTTTGGGATTTGAAATTAAAATTGCTGGCCGCAAAAAGACGCGATTGGGGACGACTTTTGTTATCCTCAATCGCGTCGGCTTTTAGACCCCTCTCGGCGAGACACACTTGAAAATCACGGCCACCATCATCACCTTCAACGAGGCGGAAAATGTCCGCGCGGCGTGCGAGTCGGTCGCGTGGGCGGACGAGGTGCTGGTGGTGGACTCCGAATCAACGGACGCGACGCGCGAGGTCGCGCGCGAGTGCGGGGCGCGCGTCATCGAGCGCGCGTGGCCGGGCTTCGCCGCGCAGAAGCAGTTCGCCGCCGAGGCCGCCACGCACGATTGGATTTTCAGCCTCGACGCCGACGAGCGCGTCTCCGACGAACTGCGCGAAGAAATCCTGAGCCTCAAACAGTCGCCCGAAGAGCGACTCGCCGACGGCTACCGCGTCCCGCGCCGCTCCTTCTACATGGGCCGTTGGATACGCGGCGGCGGTTGGTATCCGGACCATCAGCTTCGCTTCTACCGTCGCGCGCGCGGGCGTTGGGAGGGCGCGCACGTCCACGAGTCCGTCAAGATGCAGACGGGCGCGCGCGTCGAGACTCTCCGCAACGACATCCTCCACTACAGCGTCCGCGACGCCGCGCACCACCACCAAATGATCGGCGAGCGTTACGCCCCGCTCTCCGCGCGGAAGATGTTCGAGGCCGGGAAACGAACCTCAACGCTCTCCATCGCCGCCGCCGCGCCCTCGGCCTTCCTCCGCAGCTTCGTCCTCAAGGGCGGCTTCCGCGACGGCCTCGCCGGTCTCGCCATCGCCCGCTTCGCCGCGCACCACGCCTTCCTCAAGCACCTCCTGCTGTGGGAAATGCAGAAAAGCCGTCAACCGTAAACCGTGACAGGTGACAAGAGAAATCACTTGCTCTTTCCTGTCACCTGTCACGGTTTACGGTTGACGGCTTTTTACTTGTCTTCGACGATGAGTTCCGAGCGTTCGAGCATGGAGCGGGGCTTGTCGGGCTTGGGGATGGGTGCGGGGAGGTCTTTGCTGAGGATGACCTGGACCAGTAGTTGGTCGGTCATGGCTTTACTCTCGGCGACGCCGGAGCCCTGACTGAGCATGACGAAGCAGACCTTGCCCGCCTTCTGCGTGTGGACGATGCCGCCGAGGCTCGACATCCCTCCGTCGTCGTGGACGAGCGTCCCGGTCTTGCCGATGACCGCGCTTTCGAGCGGCGTGCCGACGAGCCTCCGCCGGAGAGTGCCCCGGTCGTCGCTCGCCACGGCCATGATGTCTTCGAGCTTCAAGCCCTGACGGCCCGCCTCTTCGTCGAGCGCGCGGATGACGGCGACCAGACCGCGCGGCGTCAGCCGGTTGACTTCGAGCCCGGAAGCGGTCGAAAGAGAGACCTGTTCGGGCGAGAGGCGCACCTCGTTGACGAGGAATTGTCGTATCCCTTCCGGCCCGCCGACGAGCGCGCCCAGACGCTCGGCCACGAAGTTGCTCGAATGCGCGTTCATGTAGAGCAGGATGTCGCGCAGAGGGTACGAGTGGAGGACGAAGGCGGGAGCGCCCTGCGGGCTCTCGGTCACGCCCACGGTCTTCGGCGTGAGCTTCAGCATCTTCGCCAGACGCGAGGCCGAGTCGTCCGGCTGCTCGCTGTAGTTGTAGCTGAAGTCGGAAGTGACGGCGATCTCTTCGGGGACTTTCTTGATGCCGCGCTCTTCGAGCTTCTTACCGATGAGCGCGGCGGCCACGTCGCCGAAGGTCGGGTCGCCGCCCGCGACGACGAGACGGCCCTTGAGGACTCCCGACTTGTCCGCCGTGCCCTCGACGAAGACGCGCGTCTCGAAGCGGTAATCCTTGCCGAGCTTGCGGAGCGCGGCGAGCGTCGTCGTGAGCTTGACGAGCGAAGCGGGGTTGAAAGTCTGGTCGGCGTTGTGCGAAGCGAAGGTCTGACGGGCGTCGAGCGACTCGATGAGGACGCCGTGCCGCGAGGGGTCTTCGCCGCGCTCGGCGTACCAGCCCACCACGTCGAAGGGCGGCGGCGTCGGCTGCGCGCGCTTCAAGTCTTCGAGCGCGGAGTTGTCCGGCGCGGGCGCGATGACCGCCGCCACGGCCCGGCGCGCGCGCGAAACCAGCGCGTAAGGTGTGAAGGTCAGCGCGAGGAGGACGAAAATGCCGACGAATAATAAAGCGTAGATCGGTTTGCGTGAATTCAACTGCCCAACTCCCTCCGGCTCGTTCTCTCCCGCCCCAGGGTCTTTCGCAAAGAGACGTAAAGCTTTAATATGCGTAAAGGGCGGCTACAGCGTCAAGCATGCCGCCCCGGCTCGAAAGAATCTCAATCTTCCCGACACCATTTGATGACTATTCTCCCTGATTTACTGGCTCCTGACGAGACGACCGGGTTGCCTTTCGTCTTCCTCCTCCTGTTCGTGACGGCGGTCGGCGCGGTCATCGGGAGCTTCCTGAACGTCGTCATCCATCGCGTCCCGCTCGAAGAATCAATCGTCTTCCCGCACTCGCGTTGCCCGCAATGCGGGACGGCCATCCGGCCTTACGACAACATCCCCGTAGTGAGTTGGCTCGTGCTGCGCGGACGCTGCCGAGGCTGCCGCGCGCCCATCTCGGCGCGTTACCCGGCGGTCGAGGCGCTGACGGCCATCCTCTTCGCTTTGACGTTCTGGCTGCGCTCCGGCCTGACTCTGGCCCTGCCCTTCGACCTCCTCTTCGTCGCCGCCATCATCTCGCTCGTCTTCATTGACGCCGAGCACATGATTCTGCCGAACGCCATCACATACCCCGGCGCGGCGCTCGCGCTCGTCGCGCGGCTGTTGATACCGAACCTCTACGGCGTCGGGTTTCTCTGCGCCACCATCGGCTGCGACAAGCCTTGGCTCGCGTCGCTCATCAACGCGGTCGCGGGCGCGCTCTTCGGCGGCGGATTCCTGTGGCTGACGGGCTGGCTCTGGAAACGTCTGCGCGGCGTGGAGGCGATGGGCCTCGGCGACGTGAAGATGATGTTCATGGTGGGCGCGTACCTCGGCCTGCCGCTGACGGCGCTGACCATCTTCATCGGCGTCCTCTCCGGCTCCGTCGCCGGAGTCCTGCTGATGGCGCGGCGCGGCGAGCGAGACATGCAGCTCCTTCTGCCCTTCGGCATCTTCCTCGGCGTCGGCGCGCTCGTCAGCCTCCTCTTCGGCACGCACCTCGTCGAGTGGTACGCCGGGCAGTTCTAAAAGCCGTGAACCGTGACAGGTAAACCGTGACAAGATAGAAACCGTCTTCCTCTTGTCACCTGTCACGGTTTACGGTTCACGGCTCTTATGTTCCCACGCACCGAAAACCGAATGCAGTTGGCGTTAGCGCTGGTCATCGGGCTGCTGCTCGTCGCCAACCTGTTCACGCTGACGCTGGTCGCCTTGACGCCCGCGACGCGTGCGGCGCGCGCGCCCGTGCTCTTCACGGTCTTCGTCATCACGCTCGTTGTGAGCGTGCCGAGTATCCTTCTGCTGCCGCGTTGGCTGCTCCGTCCTTACCGGCAACTCGTGGACGAAGCCGAGCGCGCGCCCGTCGCCGCCAACTCGACGCGCGAGAAGACACGCGACGAGACCGAGTTCGTGCTGGAGACTTTTCAGGAGGTCGTCGCGCAGCTCAGGGCCAAGCAGCGTGAGCTTGAGTTGTTGGGCGCGAGGGCCGCGGCGCGCGCCGCCTCAGCCGAGCAGTTCAGCGAGCGCGTCGTCGCGAGCCTTCCGTCGGGCCTCCTCGCCTTCGACGCGGAGGGCCGCGCGACCGTCATCAACGCCCCGGCGCGCGCGCTCCTCGAAGCCGAAGGCGAGACCGCCGGGCAGGGCTTCGAGCGACTCCTGCGCCACGCGCCCGAACTCGCCGGGCTGGTCGAGAGATGCCTGCGCACGGGCGAACTCTTCAGGCGCGAAGAGGTGACGGCTGAAGGCGCGGGCGGGCGCACGCGCCGCCTCGGCGTGACGGTCGCGCCGGTTGACCCCAAGCCGCAAGAGGGCGCGCGCGGCGTGCTCTGCATGCTCTCCGACATCACCGAGGTCGCGCAGCTCCGAGAGGCCGTCGCGCGCAAGAAGAACCTTGAGAGCTTAGGAGAGATGTCCGCCGGGCTCGCGCACGAATTTAAGAACGCGCTCGCCACGCTCCACGGTTACGCGCAGCTTTTTCAGAATTCAAAACTTGACGAAGGTGCGAACGAGGCCGCCGCCGCCGCGCTCCTGCACGAAGTCAGAAGCCTCTCCGAGATGGTCACGTCGTTCCTCAACTTCGCGCGTCCGGGGCCGCTCGACCTCGGCGACGTGTCCCTCGGCGCGCTCTTTCGTAACTGCGCCGCCGAACTCCGCACGCTCTACGAAGAGCGCCGCGTCGCGCTCAACGTCGAGGGCGAATTCCCCGAAGTCCGCGCCGACGAGCGGATGCTCAGGCAGGCCGTCTTGAATCTTTTGCGCAACGCGGCGGAGGCCATCACGGACGAGAGCGTGGAGCGGCGCGTCAACGTCCGTGCCGCGCGCGAGCGCGACGCGGAAGGCTTCGAGTGGGCGCGCGTCGAGGTCGCGGACAGCGGCAACGGCATCAACGAGTCGGACTTGCAGCGCGTCTTCATCCCCTTCTTCACCACCAAGTCCAAAGGCCACGGCGTCGGCCTCGCGCTCGCGCACCGCGTCGTCACGGATCACGGCGGCACGCTCTCGGCCTCCAACTCGCAAGCGGGCGGGGCCGTCTTCACCGTCCGCCTCCCGGCCTTAAGCGAAGACGGCGAAACGGAGTCGAAGCCATGAGCGACACGCGAACCATTGATGATGTCGTCACGCGACTCGACGACGTAATCTCACCCTCCGCGCCGCGAGCGTCTTCGTCCGCGTCACCGAACTGCGCGACGTGTCGAAGGTCATTGACGTGCTCTCTTAAAAAAGAGTCAGAGCCGCGAGCGGTAGCGAGCGGGTGTGCTGACCGGACGAGACCCGCACGCCGAAACAAGACCCGCCCGCTACCGCAGGCGGTTCTGACTTATCTCTTGACGTGGACGGGACGGACGCCGAAGGCGATGGTGCGCGCGGGCAGGTCTCGGAGGTAAGGGATTTTGAGCAGGAGGCGGACGAAGGGCGGGAGGTTGAACTGCTGGCCCGGCTTGAGGGCGGCGGCGACGACGCGGTTCTGCATCTGCGTCTGGATAAACTGAATGACCTTCGTCGGCCACTCGCGTTGGCGTTGGACTTCGGCGAGGTGCTCGGTCTTCAATTCGCCTTTAAGGAGCGGCTCGGTGAGGACGTTGGCGGCGACGACCGAATCCTGCACCGCGTAGTTGATGCCGACGCCGCCGACGGGCGACATGACGTGCGCGGCGTCGCCGATGAGAAGGAGGCCCGGCTCGTACCAGCGCGGGACGCGGCTCGACTCGACCGAGAGCATCGCCACCTGCTTCCACTCCTTGAGGTGTTCCACGCGGTCGGCGAGCATCGGCATGATGTCGGAGAGCTTTTGCCTGAGGGCTTCGAGCCCGGCGTCGCGCACTTGGCGGTAGCTGCCCTTGAGGATGAGGTAGCCGACCTGCCACTCTTCGAGCCGGTCGAGCATGACGACGCCGCCCCCGCCGCCGAATTGTCCGAGCGCGCCTTCGGGGTCGCCTTCGCGACGCGGGAGTCGAAACCAGAGCACGTCCATCGGCGGCGAGGTCTTGACGGGCTCAAACCCTGCGAGGTGTCGGACGCGCGACGAGCGACCGTCGGCCCCGACCGTGAGAGTGGCGCGGACTTCGTGCGTGCGCCCGTCGTCCGACTCGTAACGCACGCCGCGCACCTCTCCGCCCTCACGGACTAACTCTTCGACGCGCGCGTCCATCGTCAGGCGAAAGCTCTCGTAACGCTTCGCCTCCGCGACGAGGAATTCGAGAAAATCCTTCTGCGGGAGCATGGTGATGTAGGGAAAGCGCGTCTTGAGGCGGCGGAAGTCAATGAGGGTGACGGGGCCGCCGGGCGTCATAAACGTGCCGGTGTGGAGTTTCGTGTGGCGTAAAGTCAGGAGACGTTCGGCGAGTCCGAGTTCGTCGAGCAACTCCATCACGGACGGGTGAATCGTGTCGCCGCGAAAGTCTCGGTCGAAGTCTTCGTGCGCTTCGAGGAGTTCGACCGCGATGCCTTTACTAGCGAGCAGGAGCGAGAGGACGACGCCGCCCGGCCCTCCGCCGACGACGCAGACGGTCGTCTGTCTAACTTCAGGTAATTCTTCCTTCTCGACTCGCGGCTCCGCTTCAACGTCTGTGCTGTGGGACACGTGGTTCGGGCCTCATTCCGCGCGGGTGTCAAAAGTGAGGACGACGACTTCCGGCGGGACGCGGAAACGCACGGGGATGATGCTCGTGCCGACGCCTGAAGTCACAAACAGGTGGCGACCGCCTTGCTCGATATGCCCTTGTGCGTAGAGTTGGCCGAACTCCGAGGGGACGACGGGGCGTCCGACGACGGGCAAGTTGACCTGCCCGCCGTGCGTGTGTCCGGCGAGCGTTAAAATAACACGCGGCGGGATTCGCGGGAAGATGTCCGGGTTGTGCGCGAGCGCGATGACGGGCGCGCCGTCCGAGACTTTCGCGAGCGTCCCAACGATGTCCTGCTCCCTCGTCCAGAGGTCTGCGAGTCCCGCGAGCCAGAAGGCTTGACCCTCCTTCTCGATGCGCGCCGCTTCGTTCTCAAGCACGCGGATGCCCACGCCCTTGAGCGCGCGGCCCACGCGCTCGCCGTCGAGCCACCAGTCGTGATTGCCGAGCACGGCGTAGACGCCGAGCGGCGCGCGGAGGTCTTTAAGCTCGGCGGCGATAGCTTCGGGCTCGACGAACTCGCCGCCCACCACGTCCTGAATCACGAAGTCGCCGAGCATGAGAATGAGGTCGGGCCGCAGCTCGTTGACCTTCTCGACTAAGAGACGCAGCTTATCTTCCTTGATGTGCGGCGCGCCCGCGTGGATGTCGGAGACGACGACGAGCCGGAGGTGTTTGAAGACTTCGGGCTGACCGGGGAGCCGCAAAGTCGTCTCGCTGACGACGATGCGGTCGGGCTCGAAGACGAAGGCCCACGCCGCCAGCCCGCCGCCGATGAGGAGCACGACGGCGATGATACGGAAGAACCATTTTCTGCGCCTGCTGATGGTCACGACTTCCCCGCCCCTTCGGGTAAGCCCTCTGGGAAATACTCGCGCCAGCGTCGTTCGACGAGTTCGCCGATGTCGGGCCGGACGACAAGCTCGTCGGGGTAGCCGGGCTTCATGCGCGCGTCTATGACGACGGGCGGATGGTAAGAGAGGTGATGCCGGAGCACTTCAGTCCCGGCGGCGTGGATGTCCGAGGCGGGCTCGAAGCGCGTCCAGGTCGCCCACAGAAAATCCGACGAAGAGCGCGCCACGCCAGCGTCGTCGTGGAGGACGACGAGCGGCCACTCGGCGAAAGCCTTTTCGCGCGCGAGACGTGCGGCCTGCTCCGGGTCTTCGGCGTAAGGAGCCCCCTGGACGACGAGGCAGCCGCCGCAGAAGACTTCGGCGCGCGAGACGCCGGGCGGCAATTCACTCCGGAACTCCCTCGGCAACTCTCTGACTGCTTCTCCGAGTCCGAGCATGACGGCCTTGCTCCCCTCGTTCACCTTGCCGCTCGTGTAGTCGAGCGTGTCCATCGAGACGTTCGAGAAGACGAAGAGGTCGCTCTCCCAGCGGACGCGCGCGAGGACGTGCTCGAAGAGTTTCGGGAAGTCGCGCAAGTCCTGCGGCGTGTCGGTGAGCAGAAGGAATTTCGTGAGCGAGAGCTGGCCTTCGCCGAGGATGCGGAAGGCCGAGACGAGCGCCTCTCGCGCGTAACGCTCGCGCACCACCGCCGAGGCGAGCGAGTGGAAACCCGTCTCGCCGTAAGACCAGAGGTCGCGCACGCTCGGCATCACGAGCGGGAAGAGCGGCGAAAGAAGCTGCTGCAAGTAGTCGCCGATGAAGAAGTCTTCCTGACGCGGCTTGCCGACGACGGTCGCCGGGTAGATGGCATCTCGGCGATGGAAGACCGCCTCGACATCGAAGACCGGGTAGTCGTGTTGCAGAGAGTAATAACCGTAGTGGTCGCCGAAAGGCCCTTCGGGCTTCCGCACGCGCGGCGCGACGCGACCGACGAGCGCGAACTCGGCCTCGGCGACGAGCCGGTGCGGGTGATTGTCGAGCGGGCCGTCCGTGACCTTAATCTTCTCGCCCGCAAGCACCGAGGCGAGGACGAGTTCGGGCACGTCTTCCGGCAGCGGCGCGATGGCCGAGAGGATGAGCGCGGGCGGGCCGCCGAGGAAGACCGAGACGGGAAGCGACTCGCCCGCCGCCTCGGCCTCGTGATAGTGGAAGCCGCCGCCCTTATGTATCTGCCAGTGGATGCCGGTCGAGCCCGCGTCGAAGCGTTGCAGGCGGTACATGCCGAGGTTGTGCTTGCGCGTCCGAGGGTGCTCCGTGTAAACGAGAGGCAAGGTGAAGAAGGGGCCGCCGTCCTCCTGCCACGTCGTCAGGACGGGCAGCTCGTCGAGACGGGCCGGGCTGTCTCTGACTTCGAGCACGGGCGCGCGGCGGACGCGGCTTGTGCCGAGCCTTAACGCTTCGAGCGCGAGCGAGCGGTGCTGCCAGAGCGCGGCGGGCTTCGGCGGCAGAAGCGACTCCGCCACGTGCACCGCGCGGCGGACGAGCGCTTCGGGCTTCGGGCCGAAGGCGAGCGAGATGCGCCGCGCCGTGCCGAACATGTTGGTGACGACCGGGTAGCGGCTCCCCTTCACGCGCCGGAAGAGGAGCGCCGGGCCGCCGCGCTCGATGACCCGGCGGTGTATCTCGGCCAGCTCAAGATACGGGTCTACTTCCGCCTCGACGGTGACGAGGTCTCTCTCCCGCGCGAGCAGTTCGAGGAACGAGCGAAGGTTGCGGTGCATTGATTAGTCAGTAAAGCAAAACGGGCGGGTTTGTCAAAAGCGTCGCCGGGCGAATTACCGTTAAAGCGCCGGAGGCGTGAGGGAGATTAGCCGGGGGTGGAGCCGAAGGAGTGAGCGAAAGCGAGCGACGAAGGCGCAGCCCCCGGAAGCACGTCGAGATAAAACAACTCGCCCCGGCAGGGGCGACGGAAACGGCGCGCAACGTTAAACGTGTCGTGTGTTCCCGCGCCCCTGCCGGGGCGCATATCTTTTTGCGGCGTGTGTTCCGGGGGTTACGCTTCGGAGGCTTCCGCCTCCTCGCTTCACCCCCGGCTAATCTCCCTCGCGCCTCCGGCGCTTACGGCTCGCGCGTCTCCGCTTTGTCCACTTGCCGCTGCCGCTTCGGCTCCGTCACGGGCGTCTCTTCGAGGCGGATGGTGATTTCGCGTTCGGCGAACTTCGCGGCGTCCGAGATGCCGGGGTCGAGCGAGGCGGTGTAGGGTTTTATCTGTTCGAGCGTCCCCTGGTCGCCGACGTGTGCGAGGACTTCGAGCAGACGAATCTGTGTGTTGCCGTTGACGCGCGGCAGCACGGCGTAGAGCGGCTCAGGCGTTTCGAGCCCCGAAAGATACATGACCGCTTGGTCGGCCTGCTTCGAATCGAGCGCGCGGACGAGCGGGTAAATCGCCTCGCCTTTGCCCAGACGGTAGAGCGCCCAGTCCATCGCCACCTTGACGCGCGCGTCCTTCTCCTGCACGCGGTAGCCTTCGACCAGACGCCGGTGCTCGGTCGCGGCGAGCCGCGCAAGGTCTTCCGCCGCCTCGCGCCTCTCGAACGCGTTGCGGCTCGAAAGCCGACGCGCCACCGTGGACGAGTCCTGACTCGTCGCCGCTTGCGCATCGTCCTGCGCGAGCGACTGTGGAGCGGCGCAGAGGAGAAGAGCCAGCACGACTGTCGTCAACGTGAGAAATCTTTTCACGGCCACACCTCTTTTTTACTGCTTCGCCCCTTCGCCGCCCGCCTTGCGCAAGCCGGCGCGGTTGAGGTCGAGTTCCGCGAAGGGTATCACCTCGACCGTCTGGAACTGCTTGCGGAGCGGGTCGAGGAACTCTTTGGCGTTGCCGACGATGATGATGTTCGCGCCGCGCGAGCCGATGCGCGTGCCCGCGAATTTCTGAATGTCGGCGGCGGTCACGGACTGGACGTTGCGGATGTAGTTGTTAATCTCGTCGAGGCTTAAGCCGTAGAGGGCGCGCGAGGCGACCTGCGCGACGAGCCCTTCGGTCGTCTCCAGAGAGCGACCGAAGCCGCCGATGAGCACGGCCTTACGCGGGACAAGCTCGGTCTCCTTGACGGGCTCGTTCGAGAGACGGCCCAGCTCGCCGATGAGCAAGGATGCGACCTCCGCGCCCGAAGGATTCTTCGTCTGCGAAGAGGCGACGAAAGGCCCAGCCTCGCGGCGCGTGTCGAGCGAGCTTCGTGCCCCGTAGCTCAAACCGCGCTTGATGCGAATCTCCTGATTGAGCCGCCCCGAATAGCCCGACAGGACGGAGTTTGCGACGATGCCGTGGAAGAAGTCGGGGTCGGTGCGGCTGATGCCCGTGCGCGCGAGCACGACCGCCGCCTGCCCCGCGTCCGGCATGTCCACCACGACCACGCGCTGCTTATCGTCGGCGCTCATCATCTTCCCGACCTGCCCGCGCGCGGGGATGGGCGCGGAAGGCTTCGCCCAATCGCCGAAGAGACGCTCGGCCAGCTTGAAGGCGTCAGCCGCACGGATGTCGCCGCCGATGACGAGGACGGCGTTGTCGGGCCGGTAGAACCGTGTGTGGAGAGCGGTGATGTCTTCGCGCTTAATCCGTTCGAGCGATTCGGGCGTGCCTGAGAGCGGGTGGCCGTAGGCCGCGTCGCCGTAGACGACGCGCGAGGCGACGAAGCCCGCGAGCGTGCCGGGGTCGCTCAAAGAAACGCTGAGGCTGTCCACGTACTGCTGCCGCAGTCGCTCGATCTCCTCGGCCTCGAAGACGGGGTTGCGCACCACGTCGGCGAGAATCGTCAGGGCCGCCTCGGTCTTCGGCGACATCACGTTGACGACGGCGCGCGAGGCGTCCCAGCCCGCGCCGGAGTTGAGCGCGCCGCCGAGCGCCTCGACCTCCTGCGCGATCTGCGGCGCGGTGCGCGTCTTCGTCCCCTTCGTCAACAACGAGGCGGTCATGTCGGCGACGCCGCTCAATTCGGGCGGGTCAACCTCGCCGCCGTTCTTCACCAAGACCTGCGCCGAGACGAGCGGCATGTCGTGGTCTTCGATGACGATGACGCGCATCCCGTTCTTCAAGGTCTGCTCGACCGGCTTCGGGATGTTGACCGGGCGCGGGGCGGCGGGCGGCGGCGGCGTCTCCTGCGGGACAGCGGCGGTCGCACCCCCTTGCGCCGAGGCGGCTGACGGCAGCAGTACAATCGCGCACGTCAACGCGAACACGGACGCGAGCGCGGAGCGGCGGAGTTTGTTCAAGGAGACTTTCATCGGCTTCCCTCCTTCTGCGCTCCGCCCGCGTTCTGCGGCTCGGTCTTCGGGGCCTCGGCCTGATAGTTGATGACGACGCGGTTCGTGTCGTTGAAATACTTCTTCATCACGCGCTGCACGTCGGCGGCGGTGACGGCCTGAAGCTTCGAGACGCTGGTGTTGACGCTCCGCGCGTCGCCGATGAGGACGACGGCGCGACCGAGCGCGTCGGCCTTGCCGTTGTTCGTCTCGCGCTCGCGCACGAGGTTCGTCAGGAGTTGGCTCTTGGCCTTGTCCAGCTCGGCGGCTGCCACCGGCTCGTCCTGCATCCTCTTCAGCTCGACGAGCAGCGCGCGCTCGGCGTCCTCCGGCTTCTTATCCTTCGCCAGAATCGCGCCGAGCACGAAGAGCCCCTGATCTTCGCGCAGGTCGGCGCTGGCGAAGGCTTCCGCCGCGACCTGCTGGCGGTAGACGAGCGACTGGTAGAGGCGCGAGGACTCGCCCGCGCTCATGATGGACTCGGCCACGCGGAGCGTGTAGGCGTCGTCGCTCGCGACGGGCGGCGCGAGGTACGAGATGGCGACCGCCGGGAGCGGGACGTTCGGGGCGAATTCGGCGAAGCGCTTCTCGGCGGTGCGCGCGGGCTCCTTGACGGTCACACGCGGCAAGGGCTTGTTCGGCTTTGGAACCTTGCCCAGATACTTGTCTACCCACGCGTCGAGCTGTTTGTCGTCGAAGTCGCCGACGACGACGAGCGTCGCGTTGTCGGGGCGATAGAAGGTCTGGAAGAAGCCGCGCACGTCGTCAATGGTCGCGGCGTCCAGCTCCTCGATGCTGCCGATGCCGGGCCGACGGTAGGGGTGCGCCGTAAACGAACGCTTCTCGATGGCGTAGAAGAGCCTGCCGTAGGGCGGCGCGAGGATGCGCGAGCGGAACTCCTCTTTCACCACGTCGCGCTCGGACTTGAAGTTCTTCTCATCCACGTTGAGCGACGACATGCGCTCGGCCTCGGCCCAGAGCAGCGTTTCGAGGTAGTTCGACGGCACGTCCTCGTAGTAGTTCGTGTAGTCGTCCCACGTCGAGGCGTTGTTGGAGCCGCCCACATCCTCGGTTAGGCGATCCAGCATCTCGTCCTTCATGTTCTTCGTGCCCTTGAACATCATGTGCTCGAAGAGGTGCGCGAAGCCGCTCCGGCCTTCGGGGTCGTCCTTCGACCCGACCTTGTACCAGACCTGAATCGAGACCGTCGGGCTCGACTGGTCGCGCACGCTGTAGACCTTGAGGCCGTTCTGAAGCGTCCGCTCGCGGAAGTTGATCGGCGGCACACTCGTCTGCGCCCGCGCCGAGGGGACGAGCCCGGCGGCGAGCGCGCAGAGGATAAGGAAGGCTTTGAAGTGACGAAGCATTTCCGGTCGCTCCTGTTATTCGATGATGATGATAGACGGGCGGGCCGAAGAGAAGTCCGCGCCCCTTTGGATGCCCGTTGGGAGAGAAACTGTTGTTTTCAAGCCCCGGACTGAATTGCTGTTACGCCTCGCGGCGGCGGCAAGTTTCTCCGGCGGAAGCCTTTCCGCCCTTATTTTCGCGCGTTCGCGCGGCGCGTCCATTCGTTCGGACGGAAAGGATGAAGTGTTGGATTATTTCACGCCCGCCGGCTCGTTCGAGGCGCTCAGGCGGAGCAGCGCAAGGCGCTCGACGACGCGGCCCCCGACGAGGTGACTCTCGATGATTTCGCGCACGTCCGACTCACGAACCTGCGCGTACCAGACGCCTTCGGGGTAGACGAGCACCGCCGCGCCGATGGCGCAAAAGCCGACCGAGCTGCAATCCGTGAGCACGATGCTTCCCGAAGGGTTCTTCCCCTTCGCGGCCTTGCCGAAGAGCAGTCCGCGCTCCTTCAGCTCCCGCTCGAAAGCCTCCTTCACCGCCGCGCTGTCGTTGGCGAGGCAGGATTTGCCCGCGCAGACGAAGACGTGATGGCGAAGCGGCGCGCCGGTCACGGGCGCGAGCGCGCACAGCCTCTCAAGGTCTTGTATCTCCGTACTTTCTTCCATCAAACAAAATGTCAGAACCGCGAGCGGTAGCGAGCGGGTAAGGCTTTCATCATTACTCAAGCCGGATGCCGACAGAGCATACCCACTCGCTACCGCTCGCGGTTCTGACCTGCATTTCAGATTGAAGTTTTGCTCACCTTCGGAATCTTAGTATAAAATGGCGGCGGTGGCGACTTACGGGCAGGGCCGCCGGCGCGGAGCCGGGCCGGGCTCTTCCGGCAGTTCGCCACAGTTTAGTCTCTGCGACTTTTTTCGGAACCGGGACGCGTCTCCATGTCGAGCGGGCTGGTCGTACACATTTCGAGCGGGCAGGAGCGCCACACCGAGGTGCTCTCGAACGAGCGCATCCGCATCGGCCCCGGCGAGGACTGCGACGTCCGCCTCGGCTCAGACCTCCTGACAGACTCCTCGATCTTCCTCGAACTCGCGCGCCACAACGGCCTCTACCGCATCTCTGAATTCGACCCCGAAGCCGGCATCACCCTGAACGGCGTGCCCGTCAAGCGCGGCGCGGACATCGAGGACGGGGCCGAGATGCGCTTCTCCGACTTCGACCTCTCGCTGAGGTTCTTCCCCGTCGGCGAGTTGCCGACCGTCGTCGCGCACCGCCGCGCGAGCGTCGCGCCGTTCATCGAGCAGGCCGCGATTGAAGCCTCGGCCACCGCCCGCCGCGACGACGCCAAAGTCTTCCTCCGAGAGTTCTCGCGCGAGCTGCTGCGCGAAATCAGGCTCAGCACGAAGGTCGTCACGTTTCTCATCGCGCTCGCACTCGTCGGCGGCGTGCTCTATCTCGGCACGGCGACTTACAGGGAGATGCGCCGCAGCCGCGACCTCATCAACCGTCTGAACGACCAGCTCGCGCGGCAGAACGCGCAGTTGGATGAGACGGGCAAGAAGTTTCAGGCCGTCGCCGAGTCGAACAACGAAATCCGCGACAGCCTCTCGATGGCCCCGCGTCTCCGCTCCGAGTACGGCAACGGCGTCTGCCTCATCGCGGGCTCATACATGATCTTCGAGCGCGGAACCGCTCGGCCCCTGCGTTACCCCGAAGCGCAGACGACCGAGGACGGCACGCCGCTCCAGAGCGGTGAAGACCAGACGACGCTGACGCCCGAAGGCAACGGCCCGCCGTTCATCGCCGACTTCGTGGGCACGGGCTTCCACGTCGGCGACGGCTACATCATCTCGAACCGTCACCTCGTCGTCGAGCCGTGGACGGCCAACGAGAACGTCAACGCGCTCGGCGCGAGCGTCAAGGGGCAGTTCCGCGTGACGCGCCTCATCGTCTTCTTCCCCGACGTGCGACAGGCGTTCGTGCTGCGCGTCCGGCAGAGTTCGGCGCAGGACGACATCGCCGTCGGCCAGTTGGACTTGAAGGAGTTCGCCGCGAAGATTCCGACGCTCCCTCTGGACAGCGAGAGCGGCGCGGTGACGGTCGGCAAGTCGGTCGTGACGATGGGCTATCCGAGCGGCGAGGAGCGTCTGCTGGCGACCATCCCCGAAGCCGAGGCGCGCGCGCTCCAACAGCGTTACGGCGCGTCCATCGAGGCGCTGCTCGCGGCGCTCTCGGAGCGCAACCACGTCAAGCCGCTGACGACGCAGGGGCACATCACAGACCTCGAAGGCCGCCGCATCGTCCACGACGCGACCAACGCCGTCGGCGGCTCCGGCTCGCCCGTCTTCGGCCAGTCGGGCCGCGTCATCGGCGTCAACTACGCCGCCTTCACAGGCATGCCCAACGCCAACTTCGCCGTCCCCGTCCGCTACATCTACCCGCTGCTTGAGCGCGCCGGATGGAAGACGAAAGAGCCCGACGCCGACCCGAACGCCAATACGAACGCGAACTCCAACGCCAACACGCCCGGCCAACGTGACGCGCGCGCCGCTCCGGCCAACGCCAACCAGTCGCGGAAATGAGAAGTCAGAAGTCAGAACGCTGAACGCTGAACTGTCGGAAGTTTTCAGTAGACAGTTTTAAGTTTTCAGTTAAGACCAAAACTGAAAACTGTTAACTGTCTTTCAGTTCAGCGTTCTGACTTCTGACTTCTGACTTCTGACTTCTGACTTCCCCCGTGTGTCACTTACGTTTTTGACACAAGGGGGCTTGTCGGATACCCTTTCCTCTTTTGAAATGAGGGGTGCGCGGACTTCTTGAAGGGGGCGCGCTCGGAAGTTTTGAACGACGGAGAGATTGTGGAATTTTGGCTGCCACGGCTGCAACTGTCACCACCGCGAAGATCACGCCCGAACTCTTCCCTGAGCAACTAATCCGCTCGTCGAGCCGCGCCCTCGTCATCACGGCGCTGGCCGCGCTCGTCGTCCTCGGCTTCGCCTTCCGCGCCTACCGTCTGGGGGCCGAGAGCCTGAGCGAGGACGAGCTGAACAAAGTCCGCACCGTCGCCGAGTACCGCGAGCGGGGCTTGACGCCCGCCAACGGCGAGCACCCCTTCCTGATGAAGGCGTTGATGACGGTCAGCATCTCGGCGGCGGACGCGTGGAACGCTTCGGGGATTGTGGCGGCGCGGCCTAACTTGCGGATGAAGACCGAGACGGCGGCGCGTCTGCCCTGCGTGCTGCTCGGCGCGCTCTCGGCGGTCTTGATTTTCCTCATCGCCTCGGAACTCTTCGGCGCGGAAATCGGGCTGCTCGCCGCCGCGCTCTGGTCGCTCGACCCGACGGCCATCGGCTTCAACCGCATCGCCAAAGAGGACAGCTTCGTCGTCTTCTTCTTCCTCCTCATGAACCTCTTCTGGCTGCGCGGGCAGAGGGCCGCCGAAGGTGGGAGGCGAAGGCCGGAGCCCTTCTACTGGGCCGCCGCCGCCTCGTTCGGCGCGATGATGGCCTCGAAGTATCTGCCGCACTTTCTCGCCATCAGCGGCGCGTACTACTGGATTTTTCAAGGCGTGAAGGAGACCCGCTGGCGTCTGGGCAAGCTCAAGTGGTTGACGTTCTTCCTCGTCGCGGGCCTCGCCTTCGTCGTCTGCAACCCGACGATTCTTCTGCCCGGAACGTGGCACGAGATGCTCAAGTTCGCGGGCGAGAAGCGCATCGGCCACGACGCCTACGAGTTCATGGGCCAACTCTACCGCAACCAGATGTCGGTCTGGCTCAAAGGCTCGCCGTGGTACTTCTATTACGTCTTCATGGGCGTTAAGCTGCCCGTCGCCGTCATCATCTCTTTCCTCGTGGGGCTCCCTTTGCTCTTCACCAAGCGGCTCGGCGACGGTCGCTACTTCGTCCTCTTCTGGTTCTTCTTCTGGTTCTTCCCCTTCACCTTTCTCGGCGGGAAGTTCACGCGCTATTTCACCTTCGCGCTCGCGCCCGTGCTCGTCACCGCCGCCATCGGCCTGCACGCGGCGGCGCGTCTGTTCGAGCGCGCACTCAGAAACTTTATGAGCGGCGACGCCCCGCGTCTCGTCGCGCGCGTCGGTCTCCCGCTCGTCGTCTTCGCGCTCTCGGCCTACGCTTCGGTGAGGGCCGCGCCGCATTACCGTCTCTACACGAACATCCTCGGCGGGGGCCACGAGCGCGCCGGGGACTACTTCCCGCACGACGAGTTTTACGACGCGAGCACGCGCGACGCGCTCGACGCCGTGGCGAGACTGGCGAGGCCCGGAGCGCGCATCGCGAGCGAGACGCCGGAGCTGACGACGCACTACGCGCGGCTCGCGGGGCGCGACGATTTACAGTCCGTCTCGCTCTCCAACCCTTCGGCTCTCGAAGAGTTCGGCGCGGGCGATGTCGTCATCGTCGCGCGCGGTCGCCGCTACTTCAGCAACGATGTGGTTCTCTCGAAGCTTCAGACTGAGAGTCGCCCCGCCGCCGAGATTGCGCTCGGCGGCGTCCCCTCGGTGCGCGTCTACGTGCTCGACGAAGACTCGCTCCGGCGCTTCCGCGACGCGCTCAGACGTTGAGGGGCCGCGACCGGAAGGGGCAACGAAATGTTTTCCGGCAGGCATCGCACCGCCCGAAAGCCTCGCGGACGGGAAAAACTTTGAGCCGTCACGCCCCGTTTCGGACAAACCGGACGCGGGCAGGGACGTAAACTTTTATCAAGGCACGGGCGTTGCAGTTGCATCGTAAATGCAGTCGTCGGTCTCAGTGTTTTCACCAAAAGCTTTAACCACTTCGCCCCCGGCGGCCCGACCGGCGCAGTCTTTCGGCTCCACGAGGAGCGCTTTTGTGAGATTTGAGGAAGCACCGACGAACATGAGAGGCGTGCCACAGAAACATCGTCCGCGAGAGTCCATGAAGGCCGCGCTCAACCTGCTCGTCCTCTGCGCGCTCCTCTCGCCGGGGCTCGCCGTCTCGCAGACCAGGCTCGCGCCGGAAGACGCGCCCGCCGTCAAGCCCCAAGGCTCGCACCTCTTCCGGCTCGAAACTATCCCCATCGAAGGCGGCGCGGAACTCCTCACCGTCCACGGCAGCCTCAACCGGCCCGGCCCCGCCAAAGGCGAAGCGGCGGACGTGCCGCTCGTCAGCATCCTCCGCGACACGCTCGGCGACCAGACGCCGGAGAACGACCGCCTCCGCTACGTCTGGATGCACACCTACACGCGCCCCGGACTCTTGCAGCGCGCCGCCTCGGCAGTCCCCTTCCTCTACAGAAGCGTCGGCGGCGGGAAGCGCGCGGCGGGCAAAGGCGAAGCGCCGCCGCACCTCATTGACCTCGCCGCGCCGGAGCGCGACGTGTGGCGGCGCTTCATGTGGCTCGCCTTGCAGAACGTCTTCTTCAACCCCTACGGCGTCGCCGTCAAGTCTTCGTCCACGACCTACCAGCGCAACGCCGAGCAGTACCGGCAGGCGCACGTCCTGCGAGCCCTCGCCGTGCTCTCGCTCTACGAGGCCGAGACGGGCGCGGAGCCCGCCTTCACGCCCGCCGAGATGAACGAGATTCAGAGCCGACTGATGCTCGCCGAGGAGACCTTCGGCGGCATCGTGGACGACTCCTACCTCGCGCGCGTCCACGAGAAGCAGAACGCGCACTGGGAAGACCAGCGCGGCCACAACTGGGAACTCCTGCGCCAGCGCGCCGAGGCCGAGGGGCTCTACTTCGAGCCGCTCACGCTCCCCGACGGCAGCGCCACGCACGCGCTCCTCTGGGCCGCGCGCGCCGACGCCGAGAAGAACCGCGGGCGCAAGTTCGACGCCCGCTTTCTCAACATCAAGAGCCCGTGGGGCGACAAGCGCCTGACGGGTTGGGCCGGACACTCGGAGACGAGATACTTCGACGCCGAGAACCGCCCCGCGCCCGGAGACGCCGAGGGCGTGCGCGCCGTCGAGCTGATACCGCTCGCGCTCTACGGCCTCGACCACCCGAAGATTCCGTCGCTGCTCGTGGACTTCCGCGACGGCGGCAACCCGAAGCGCCGCGAGATGTCCCGAAGAATCATCGAAGACGTGACGCGCAACGTCCTCGCCGTCTCGCCCTTCGGCGACATTCATTACTTCCTCGGTCGAACCATCTTCGACTTCGTCACGGCCCGCCGGGGGATGGACATCAACCAGCCCTCGCGCCTGCGCGCCTACACGCAACTGAAACTCCTGCTCTCGCTCGACGCCTCGCTCGACCCGGCGCTGCGCGAAGACATCGAGCGGCGCGTCGAGCGCGTCTCGCTCAACCCCCTTGAGAACGACCTCGACACCGAGGCCGCGCTCGCGCGCAGGCAGTACGACGCGCTCGTCGCTTACGCCCGAAAGCCCGGCGGGCTCGCCGCCCGTCTCGACCGCGACCGCCGCGCCGAGATGGTTCCGCTCGCGCACGGCCACGCCAGCCGCATCATCTTCCGCTTCGCCAACGTCCTCAGCCTCGGCCTCTACCGCCACCGCGAAGAGGCCGACACCAAAGAGCAGCAACGCGTGCTCGGCGACGAGCGGGAGCTTGCATATCATCGCCGGTTCCTCCGAGAAGTCTCGAAGTCGAGCCCCGTCGTCGAAGTCGTCTGGAACATCGAGGACGTGCGTCGCTCGCTCCAACACGTCGCGCGCGCGGGCGGACGGGCCGACGCCAAGACCGCCCGCGCCGCCGCGCGCATCTTCGAGCGCACGCGCGACGAAGAGACGCGCCGCCTCTCGCTCAACTGCCTCTACCGCATTGACAGCGAGACGGCGAAGCGAGAGCTTCTGCGCATCTACCGCACGCCGGGGCTCGACGTGGCGTGGAAGACCCTCTCGGCTGAATACCTTCTGAGCGCGCTCCGCGAAGAGCAGCGCATCGCCCCCGGCGACGCGAAGACCATCGTGGCGGTCATCGGGCAATGAAGACCTTGGGGGGGCGCGTCAAACTTTTGCGGAACGGCGGCGAGCGTCCGTCTGAAGACTTGCGACGGCGAGACACCTGCTCTCTCGTCTTCGCGCCGTCGAAGAAGCACGGCTTCCGTCTTCCCTCCCTCTTCGCGCTCTTCATCATCTTCCTTGCTCACTCGAACGCCTTCGCCGCCGCCAAGCGAGTCGTCGTCATCAAAGTTGACGGTCTGCCCTTCGACGCCGTCGAGAGGTTCGTCCGCGAGCGCGACCCGCGCACGAGGAAGAGCCTCCTGCCGTGGATCGAGCACGTCTTCTACGAGCGCGGCACGCGCGTCGCCAACTTCTACGTGCGCGGCATGAGTCTCTCCGGCCCCTCTTGGTCGCTCCTCGACACGGGCCGTCATCTTCAGATTAAGGGCAACGTCGAGTTCGACCGCTACACGCTCCACTCCTACGACTACCTCAACTTCATCCCCTTCTGGCTCGACAACATCGGCGGCGCGCGCGTGGACATGCCCGGCACGGAAGTGCTCGACGAGTTGGGCCTGCCGCTCCTCGCCGACGCCTACCCATACGACGAGCGACACCTCAGCTTTCAACTCTACCAACGCGGCACGCGCTGGACGACGCTCGAACGCGGCCTCAAGAACCGCTTCACGACCCGCAGCCCGCGCGAGCTGTTCGACGAATGGAACACGGGCTTCGACGCCCGCACCATCATCATGGAGCAGTTAGAACGTGAGCTGCTCGAAAAGCTCAAAGACCCGCGCATCCGTTATCTCGACCTCTACTCGACCGACTACGACCACGCCTCGCACCACAACCGCGACCGCGCGACCAAGCTGCAAGCCCTCCGCGAGCTGGACGCGCAGGTCGGTCGCGTCTGGACGGCGATTCAGCAGACGCCGCAGGCGTCGGAGACCGCGCTCGTCCTCGTCTCCGACCACGGCTCGAACTCCGACGAGCGCGTCTACAGTCAGGGCTACAACTTGGTAAAACTCTTGGGGAGCGCGGCGGGCGGCGGCCACCACGTCGTCACCAAGCGGCGGCTCCTCGCCGACTACGCGCTCAAGGGCATCAACCCGCTCGTCCCCTTGATTCACACGACGACCGACGAGTCCTTCTACCTCAAAGGCCAGAGCACCATTTACCCGACCGCGCTCTTAGACTTCGACGGCAACGAGCGCGCGTCAATCCACCTCCGCGACGCAGACCTCAACCGGCTCCACATTCTCCTGCTCCAACTCCGTCGCAAAGACCTCTCCGCGCCTCTGCGTCGTGCGGCCACCGAAGCCTTCTTCCAGACGCTTGACCGCCGTCGCGCCGAGTGGCGCGCGACGCTCGAAGGGCTGCGCGAAGAGTTGGGCGCGCTCCGCCGCCTCTCGGAGAAGCAGCGCGCCGCCGTCGCCTCGCAGCCGAAGAATTGGACGAAGGAAGACCGCGACGCGGGGCGCGACAAGGACGCACTCCGCGAGTCCGCGCGGCTCAACAACTGGGCGCGCGAGGAGCGTGAGTACGAGGCTTATGCGCAGACGCTCGCCAACCTTCTCGCGCTCGAACGCGGGAAGTTCAGCGCGTCGAAAGTCCGCGTCGAAGACCTCATCGCGCCGGGCTCGATGGGCGACCGCAACGGCCTTCACGCCTTGCAGAACTACGTCGTCGGCCCCGCGCCGGCGGGGCTCGCCCTCGCCCCCGACGGCTCGCTCGACGACGCCAGAAGTTTCACGCGCGTTGATTACTTCAAGCTGCTCTCCGGCATCGCCGTCCGCAACAACGTGCAGGAGGGAGTCGGCAGCCGCCCCGTGGATTTCGTCGCCCTGCGCCTCGCGCCCGAAAGCCTCGGCGAGTCTCTGGGCGAAGACTCGCGGGCCGTCGAGGTCATCTGGCTCTACGGGTCGGAGGAGCGGCAGGCATTGATACTCTCAAGAAGGGGCGAAGCGGGTTCGCTTGAGCTGCGTTATCTTCCCGTCTCGAATCTGAGGCAAGGGGCCGACGGGCGCGTGACGTTCGCGCGCGCCGCGTGGCGCGAAGGGCTGCCGCTGCGGCTTTGGGAAGATGAAGGTCTTGCCCTCTCGAATGATCAAACGCGCGAGGCGTGGCTCGGCGGCTGGCACACAGACCTCGAATGGCTTCGGGCCGCGCACCGCACGCGCTACTCGAACGCCGTCGCCGGTCTGCACGAACAGCTCGCGCGCCACGAGGCCGAAGCCTTGGATACGGACGCGCCCGGCCTCTCGACGGACGAAAGGCTCGTCCGGCGTTTCCGTCAACGTCAAAGAAGACTCGTCGAGACCGACCTCCTCATCCTCGCCAGCGACCACTGGAACTTCGACGTGCGCGGCTTCAATCCGGGCGGCAATCACGGCTCGTTCTTCCGCGTCTCGACCCACTCGACGCTGATGTTCGCGGGCGGCGAGGGCGTGGGCATCCCGCGCGGCGTGGCCGTCGAGGAGCCATATGATAGTCTGAGCTTCATGCCCACCGTACTCGCACTGACGGGACAGATTCAAGACGGCCTTGCGCCCGCGCACGCGCTCTGGCGGCGGGGCTCCAGCCCCTTCCCCGGTCGCGTCATCCGCGAAGTCTTCGGCGGAGGGCCGCCGGTCGCTCCGCCCGTCGCCGAATCCGTAGCAACGGAGGGCACGCCTTGACGCTGCGAGACAAAGAGAGCGGCGTCGGCGACGCTTTCATCAACAAGGATTCGGGGCGAGACTCAGCCGACCGCTTCACGGACGGAGGCGTCGGGCCGGACGGCGAGGGCACGGGGACTAAGGCCAAGCGCGGCTGGATGTTTTACCTGCACGGCGCGGCCTTCGTGCTCGGCGCGGCGCTCCTCGTCTTCGTCATCCAGCACGTCGGCACGGGGCCAATCTTCGAGGCGCTCGCGCAGATCGGCTTCGGCTTCATCGGGCTCCTCGCGCTCATCGGCGTGCGCCACTTCCTGCGCGCGCTCTCGCTCTGGATAGCCGTCCCGCCGCGCGAGCGGGGCTTCAGCCTGTGGAAGGCTTTCACGACGCGCATCGGCGGCGAGGCCGTCACCTTCCTCACCTTCACGGGGCCGGTGCTCGGCGAGGCGACGAAGGCGGCGCTTTTGCGCGAGCGCGTCTCCTTAGCGTCGCGCGTGCAGGCGCTCGTCGTTGACAATCTGCTCTACAACCTCTCGGTCGCGCTCTTCATTTCAAGCGGCGCGTGCGTCATGCTCGCCACCTACGACGTGCCCGACGCCGTGAAGTATCCGCTCATCCTCATCGCCGGGGGGATGATGCTCGCGTCGGTCTTCATCGTGGCGGCGGTCGTCAGCCGCCACATGCCGATTACGTCGGCGGTTGACCTCCTCATCCGCCTGCGGCTCAAGCCGCACTGGCTCGCGGCGAGGCGCGAAAAGATTCAGGACATCGAGGGGAACGTCTACGACTTTTACAAGCAGCGGCCCCGCGCCTTCTTCTGGATGATCGCGCTCGACATGCTCTCGCACGCCTCGACCGTCCTTGAGGCTTACGTCATCCTCCGCATGCTCGGCTTTGAGCCGGGGGCGGGTGTGGCTTATATAATTGATTCGCTGACGAAGGTCATCAACCTCGTCTTCGGGTTCGTGCCCGCGACCATCGGCGTCTACGAGGGCGGGACGGGCTTCATCCTCAACCGGCTCGGCTTCGCCACCGCCGTCGGGGTGACGCTCGGCATCGTCCGCAAGGCGGGGATGATAGTCTGGGCGGGGCTCGGACTCCTCGTGCTGGCGCGGCACGCCGTCCCGCGCGCGGCGGAGAAGATTCTCGAACGCCACCCGCGTTTGCGTAAAGCTATGGACAATCTTGTGCTCTCGAACATCTCGCACCGCCCGGCGCGCACGCTCGTCTCCGTGCTCGGCGTCGGCGTCGGCGTGCTCCTCATCGTCTTCACCGTCGGACTCGCGCACGGCATCCTGCGCGAGCGCGGGCGGAGAGAGGCCGACGTGGGCGCGCAACTGATGATCCGCGCTTCCGGCACGACGGGCCTCTCAGGCTCGCAGCCCTTCGCGCTGCCCATCTCGCGCGCCGACGAGATCGAGCAGGTCGAGGGCGTCCGCGTCGCCGTGCCCGTCGGCCAGAACACCGTCGGGAGCGACACGGGCTTCGGCCTCCGCGTGATTGACGGCGTTCCGTTCGAACGCTACGCGCAGCTCGCCGGGACGCGAATCATCGAGGGGCGCGCGCCCGGCGAAGGCCGCGAGGCCATCGTGGATTCGATCTGGAAGGAGCAGCGCAAGGCGAAGCTGGGCGACACGGTGAAGCTCTACGATCAGGACTTCCGCATCGTCGGCATCTACGAGCCGCCGGGCGGCGGGCGCATCAAGATTCCCCTGAAGACGATGCAGGAGCAGGTCGGCGTCGGCGACAACTGCACGACGATCTTCGTCGCCTGCGACAACCCCTCGGAGCAGGACGCCGTGGCCGCGCGCATCCACGAAAGGTTCCCCGACCAACAGATTATCTTCACGCGCGACCTGCCGGAGCTTTACGCGTCGGGCGTGCCCGCCCTCAATGTCTTCATCAACGTCGTCGTCGGCGTCGCCGCCGTCATCAGCATGCTCGTCATCCTGCTCGCGATGTACACGACCGTCACCGAGCGGACGCGGCAGATAGGGGTCTTGAAGGCGCTCGGCATGCCGAACGCCTCAATCGCGTGGGTGATTGAGCAGGAGGCGCTCGTCGTCAGCGTCATCGGCGTCATCGTCGGCGTCCTCCTGACGCTCGCGGCGCGCTTCTTCGTCACGCGCATGACTTCCCTGAGCGTGGACATCGAGCCGCGTTGGGTCGGCATCGCCCTCCTCATCGGCGTCGTCGGTGGGACACTCGGCGCGCTCTACCCGGCGCTCCGTGCCGCGCGGCAGGACGCGGTTGACGCGTTGAGCTACGAATGAGACCAACGCCTTGAAAGGGCGGAAGATAATAACCGGGGGCGACGCAAATTTCGTTTGCGTCGCCCCCGGTTATGCGTTTGAGTCCTTTGATTAAAGTTTAGTGACGAAGACGCCTTTGCCGGTTTCTGATGGAGACTGTCATTCTTGTCACAAAACGAGGCTCGGCGGCGTTTATCAATAGTAACAATTTGTTTGGAGGTATCTTAATGATAAAACGATTGCTTGTAGCTCTTCAGGTTCTTTCGCTGCTCTTTCCGGCTTCTGTCGCGGCGCTCGCTCAAACCGGGCAATCTTCCAAGTCTAATTCCCGGTCTGAACAGGTCACTCCTCAGGCGGATAACCATCAGCATGTGTTCAGCCCGGCGATGGCGGAGTTCCAGAAGATAAAGCCGGTCACGGCTCAAGATGTCATCGGGCTGTTGGACGCAGCCGGTATCAAGCGTGCTGTGCTCTTGTCCACTGCGTATTCTTATGGAAGACCCGGACGTGAACCGCAGGACGAGTATGCAAAAGTCAAAGCCGAGAATGACTGGGTAGCCGCCCAAGCCGCCCTGTTTCCAAAGCGCTTTCGGGCATTTTGCGGCTTCAACCCTCTCAAAGATTATGCACTCGACGAACTCAGGCGATGCGCCAAAGACCCGAATCTCCGGCACGGGATTAAGCTGCATGTCGGCAACTCAGACGTGCAGTTGGAGAAGCCGGAGCATATCGAAAAGTTAAAGAGCATTTTTCGCGCGGCAAATTCTCACCGCATGGCAATCGTGGTGCATATGAGAGCTTCAATCTCCAAACAGAGACCTTACGGCGCGGAGCAGGCTCGCGCGTTCCTCGAACAGTTGCTTCCGCTTGTTCCCGATGTGCCGGTGCAAATTGCTCACCTTGCTGCTTCGGGGCCGGGCTTTGATGATCCGCCAGCCCATTCAGTGCTCGAAGTGCTTGCCGAGGCGGTCGCGAAAAACGACTCGCGGACGCGGAAGCTTTGGTTCGACGTAACGACCGTCGCTGTGCCCGGAAATTCGGCTGAGACTTCAGCCCTTCTGGTCAAGCGGATTCGCCAGATCGGAGTCAAACGGATTCTTTATGGTTCGGACGCGGCGGTCGGCTCCAACCCCAACCTTCTACCACGCGAGGCATGGGAGGCGTTTTGCCGCCTGGAACTGACAAAGAAAGAGATACAGACGATAGCAAAGAATGTCGCCCCGTACCTGCGTTAAGACACCGCTCTCTTTCTCAAGAAGCATTGGCATGATGAATTCGACCCTGAAGGGGTCGCAGATTCAACGTTGAATCAGCGACCCATTCAGGGTCGAAGTTCCGGGGGCGACGTGCTGAGCACTTGCCCCCGGCTATCACCTTCGTCCCCTTCGGAGACAAAAGCATCCAGACTCGAACGTCTTACTCGTCGCCGTGCGCGTGCGTGCGTCGAGCGTAGGCGGCGGGCGAGCCGACGAAGGCGTGGCCGTTGCGCATCGCGCCGTTGAGGGGCGGAAGCGAAGCGCGGACTTCGTTGCGCGCGCGCGCGATGAAGGCTTCGATTTCGGGAATCGTCCGCGCGAGCGCCACCGAGAGGTTGCGGTAGCCGTCAGCCGTCACCACCACGTCGTCCTCGATGCGGACGCCTATCCCGCGGTACTTCTCGAAGGCGGGCCGGACGGCGGCGATGAACTTCGCGTTCTCCGGTGTCGCGGGCAGATGTTCGAGCGCGTCGAGGCGGATGTAGACGCCCGGCTCGACCGTGAAGACCATGTCGGGCGCGAGACGCGCGCCGCGCATCCCGACGTCGTGGACGTTCATGCCGAGCCAGTGCGAAGTGCCGTGCATGAACCAGAGGCGATACTGTTCGGAGTTGCGGTCGGAGATGAGTCCGAGGCGCAGCAAGCCGTCCTTGATGACCTCGACCGAGGCGTTGTGAACGTCCGAGATGGACGCGCCCGGCTTGATGGCCTTGAATGAAGCCTCCTGCGCGGCCAGCACGATGTTATAGATTTCGGCCTGCGCGGGCGTGAACTTCCCCGAAGCGGGGAAGGTGCGCGTCACGTCCGCCGTGTAGTGCTCGTATTCCGCGCCGGAGTCAATCAGAATCAAGTCGCCCCCGTTGACCTTCCCCTGCGACTCTTCATAGTGGAGCGTCGTCGCGTTCGGGCCGCAGCCGACGATGTTCGGGTAGCCCCAGTTGTCGGCGTTGCGGCGGCGGTAGGTGTAATCAATCTCGGCCTCGACTTCGTACTCCCACTTCGCGGCGGGCGCGACGGCCTGCGCGCGCTGGTGGCCCTCGATGCTGATGTCCACGGCGTGTTGCAGCAGACGCATTTCGGAGGGCGACTTTCTCATCCTCATCTCGACGAAGATGGGCCACGCGGTGCGGACGTTGAGGCCGGTCGCGGCCTTCGCCCACTGCGCGGCGAACTCCTGCTCCTGCCGGAACTCGCGGCTCTCGCCGTTCCCGCCCGGAAGCAGGAGGTAAAGCGCCGCGTCGTTCTGAAGCATCGCGCTATAGAGCGGCTCGAAGCCAGCGGCGACTGCCGGACTTGGCGACGAAGCCGTGGAAGGCTGCGCGCTCGCCGTCGCTGAAGCGTTCGAGGCGACGGGCGTCGTCGTGTTTTGCGAGGCGGGCTGCGCCGCAGCCGTCTGCGTGGAAAGCAGAATGCTTTCGGGCTGCGGGCGATATGCGCGCCGCGTGCGGACGGACTGCATGAAGGGCTGGAACTCCTTGGCCTCCCAAATCTCCGTGATGCCGGAGATGCGCCGCGCCTCCTCGGCGCTGTACATGTGGCCCGTCCACGTCTCGGCGGCAGGATTGCGGCGCGGCAGGAACAGCACTTCCTTCATCCCTTCGTTGCCGGGCAAGAGGACGAGCGTCGCGCCCTGCTGCTTGAGGTGCGTCAGGTAAAAAAGATTGTTCTCCTGCCGGAACTCGTAGCTCACGTCGTTGGTGTAGACGCGCGGCTCGCCGCTAAAGAGGACGATGATTGACTTCGGCCCGATCTTCTCGGCGACGCGCGCGCGACGCGCGGCCAGCTCGGCCACACGCTCTTCGTCCCTGAAGACGGGCGCGGCGGGCGCGACGCGAATCGAGGGCGGCTCGGACGCCGCACCGGACACACGCCCCACGGGGACGAACCCTCCGGCGACGCTCAAGGCGAGCGCGACGGCGAAGACAAACACACGCATTCTGCTGAAATTAATATTTTTCAAAACGACATGCTCCTTATTATTTTCTCAAACTGCACGGCGGGCGCGGCCCGAATTGTAGCACTAAGATTGAGTTTCAAAACATCAACGTCGGGTACGTCTGTAGGGGCAGGGCTTGTCCCTGCCCGCTGTGCCGTGAGCTTCAACGCCGTAGTTAATGACTCTTGAGCGGGCAGGGACAAGCCCTGCCCCTACAGTCTTGCCACACACTAGTCTTGCCACACACTCTAATACCCCACGGGCTCGCCGAAGTTGCGCGGGTCGCTCGCGCCGAGCCGGACGCCGGTCTGCTCTTCTATCATCACACCCTGCGCGTCGCCCATGTACCGCTTCAACGTTACCTGATGGCCGCGACTCGTCAAAGAGCGCGCGGTGTCGGCTGACATCCCGAAGGGCTCGTAGACAAGCTCGTCCGGCAGCCATTGGTGATGGATGCGCGGCGCGTCAATCGCCTGCTGGATGTTCATGTCGAAGTCCACGACGTTGGTGATGACCTGCAAGACGGTGTTGATGATGGTCGGGCCGCCGGGCGAGCCGACGGCGAACCAGAGCGAGCCGTCCTTGCGCAGCACGAAGGTCGGCGTCATCGCCGAGAGGGGCCGCTTGCGCGCCGCGACGGCGTTGTTCTCGCCTTGAATCAAGCCGTAGAGGTTCGGCGTGCCCGGTTTGGCGGCGAAGTCGTCCATCTCGTTGTTCATCAAAATCCCCGTCCCGCGCATGACGACCTTCGAGCCGAAGCTGTCGTTCAAGGTGTAAGTGTTCGAGACGGCGTTGCCCGCCGCGTCCACGACCGTGAAGTGCGTGGTCTCTTCGGACTCGGCCCCGACGGGGCGACCGGCGCGCACCTCCGCGCTCGTCGAGGCGCGATCCGCGCGAATACTCTTGCGCAGACGCTCGGCGTATGACTTGTCTATCAACCCCGCGACCGGGACTTTGACGAAGTCGGCGTCGCCCATGTACTCGGCGCGGTCGGCGAAGGCGCGGCGCATCGCCTCGGTCATCAGATGATACCGCTCGGACGAAGACCAGCCGAGGTTGCGGAGGTCGAAGCCTTCGAGGATGTTGAGCATCTCGATGAGCACCGCGCCGCCCGACGAAGGCGGCGGCATCGAAATCACCTCGAAGCCTCGGTAAGTCGTCCGCAGCGGCACGCGCTCCTTCGCCACGTAGTTCTTCATGTCCTCGAACGTAATCAGCCCGCCGTTGCGCCGCATGTCGTCGGCGATGAGCCGCGCCGTCCGCCCCTCGTAAAACTCGCGCGGCCCCTGCCGCTGCATCCGCGCGAACGTCGCGGCCAGTTCGGGCTGCCGCCAGACTTCGCCCTCTTCGTAGAACGCTCCGTTCTTGAGGAGGATTTTTTTCGTGTCGGGATACAGACCCAGACTCTCGTTTTCGCGAAGCGAGCGGGCGATGTTAAAGGGCACGGGGAACCCTTCGGCGGCGAGACGGCGCGCGGGCTCGACCAGTTGCGCCCAAGTGAATTTGCCGGAGCCGTACTTCTTCAAAGCCAACTCCATCCCCGCGACCGTCCCCGGCACGCCGGAGGCGCGGTAGCCGAGCGTCGAAGAGCCCTCGCCTTTGATGAGGTTCCCCTGCGCGTCCAGGTAGACGTTGCGGTGCGCGGCTGCCGGGGCCATCTCGCGGTAGTCAATCGCGGTCGTGCGCCCGTCGCGCAAACGAATCATCATGAAGCCGCCGCCGCCGAGGTTGCCCGCCGCCGGGTACGTGACCGCCAGAGCCAGAGCGACCGCCACGGCTGCGTCCACGGCGTTGCCGCCGCGCCGCAAAACGTCCACGCCTGCCTGCGAAGCGAGCTTGCTCGTCGAAGCGACCATCCCCCGCCTCGCGCGCACCGGCTGACGCGAAGCCGCAACGACCTTCACGCAAAAGCCGCCGCCGATGAACGGCGCGAGCGGTGCGAAGACGAAGACTGCGACGAGAACGACCCTCAAGATTAAATGTTTTGCCGTCATTTAAATGTAACCCTCTAGCCAAAGTCGCCCGGAGCCCACAGGTCAGAACCGCCTGCGGTAGCGGGCGGGTCTATCGTTTCCTGACACTCGTCTGCCATCATGGGCGACTCGTCACGCCGCCGACACCCGCTCGCTACCGCTCGCGGTTCTGACTCTCTTCACGCGGCCTCGTCAAATCGAGTTCCATGTAGAGACTGCCGCCGACCGGGTTGAAGCGGTATGGCTCGATCTCGACGAAGCCGAGCGAGCGGTACATACGAATCGCCTTCTCCATCGTCGGGAGCGTGTCGAGCCGCATCCTCTCGTAACCAATCCCGCGCGCTTCGTCAATGACGGCCCGCGCGAGCTTCAACCCTGAGCCCGTCCCGCGAGCTTCGGGCCGCACGTACAGCCGCTTCATCTCGCACACGCCGTCTTCTATCTTCCGCAGCGCCACGCACCCGGCGGCCTCGCCGCCCTCGCGCGCCAGAAGCAGACGGCCCGACGGCGGCGCGTAATCGCCGGGGAGATTTTTCAACTCCGCGTCGAAGTTCTGGAAGCAGAGGTCAACGCCCGTCGCGGCGGCGTATTCGAGAAAGAGTCTTCGCGCCTCCTCAAGTGCCTCGCCTTCTTCGACGTGCTCAAGTTCCATCGCCGACACTCACAACGACGCGACCAACGCGGCGAGCAGAGCGCCGCGCCGCACGATGCTCTCGGCCTTGATGTGCTCGTGCGCGGCGTGCGCGCCGTCGCCTTCGACGCCGAGACCGTCGAGCACGGCTGCGCCGCAGGCGGCGGCGAAGTTCCCGTCGGATGCGCCGCCGACGCTCGCCTCGCCCAACTCGAAGTCGAGGAGCGAAGCGATGCCCCGCGCGCGTTCGTAGAGCGCGGCGACCGACGCCGTGCGCTCCAGAGGTGGGCGGTTGATGCCGCCCGTCACGGAGATTTTAGCGCGCGTGTCGAAGGGCACGGAACTCCGTATCTCGCGCTCGATTCTTCGCGCCTCGGCGAGCGTCCCGAAGCGCACGTCCACCTCGGCGCGCGCCTCCGCCGGGATGACGTTCGAGCGCGTGCCGCCGCAGACGACGCCGACGTTGACGGTCGTCCCCAGCGCCGCGTCGCCGAGCGAGTGCAGACGCTCAATCTGCCGCGCGATTTCGAGCACCGCGCTCACGCCCTTCTCCGGGTCGAGCCCCGCGTGCGCGGCCCGTCCTTCGGCCCGCAGCGAGAAGAGGCCCGTGCCTTTGCGCTCCGTCTTCACGCTCCCGTCGGGCGCGGGCGGCTCAAGCACGAGCACGAACTCCGCGCGCCGCGCCTCCTCTTCGACGAGCGCACGACCGCTCGCGCTCCCCGTCTCCTCGTCGCACGTCAGCAGCACGACGACCGGGCGGCGCGGCCCGTCGCCCAACACGGCGCGCGCGCGCAAGGCTTCGAGTGCGACGGCGCAACTCGCCTTCATATCAAAGACACCGGGCGCGAAAATCTTCCCGTCCGCCTCGCGCCACGGTCGCTCCGCGAGCGAGCCGCGCGGGTGCACGGTGTCCGTGTGCCCCAAGATTAAAAGCGTCCGCCCCGTGCCTGCGCCTTCGCCGTCGAACGCCCTCAAGCGCAGGTGCTCGCCGTAACCTTCCGGCGCGGGCATGCGCTCGACGCGCGTGACCCCTTCGACTTCACCCGCCGCACGCGCGAGCAAGTCCACGACGGCCTTACTCCCTTCGAGATCGCCCGAAGGCGACTCAACCTCGACCAGCGCACGCGTCAGGGCGAGCATGTCTTCGCGCCTGCCCTCGAAATGCTCAAGCAGTCTCGCGGCGCTCTCACGGTTTAACTCGAAGGCCATGCCGGTTTCAGTTTCGATCCGCGAACTCCTGAATTTCAGATTCGAGCTTTGAACTTTGAACCTTGAACCTTGAACTTTGAACTTTGAACTCTTAACCGAGATTCTCCGCCCTCACGGTCAGGGCCTCGATGCGTTCACGTTTGATTTTGAAGCCGAGGCCGGGGGCTTCGGGGGCGTGGATGGTTCCCTGCACTGTCACCGTCACGGGCGGCTCGATGATGTCCTCCTCCCAGTAACGCGCGCTCGCCGACACGTCGCCCGGCAGAGTAAAACCTTCGAGCGTCGCCATCGCGATGTTCTGCGCGCGACCGATGCCCGATTCGAGCATCCCGCCGCACCACACCGGAATCCCGCCCTCGCGGCAAACGCGCTCGACCCTCTGCGCCTCGGCGTGGCCGCCCACGCGTCCGAGTTTGACGTTGACGATGCGGCACGCGCCCAGCTCAATCGCCTTGCGCGCGTCTTCCGCGGAGCGGACGGACTCGTCGAGGCAGACCGGCGTCTTTATCTGCTTCTGCAAACGCGCGTGGTCTTCGCGGTCGTCGTAGGCGAGGGGTTGCTCGATCATCATCAGGCCGTACTCGTCGAGCGCGCGCAGCATCGGCGCGTCGGCGAGCGTGTAGGCGGAGTTCGCGTCCACCATGAGGGCGATGTCGGGGAAGCGGCGGCGGACGGCCTCGACCACTTCCCTGTCCCAACCCGGCTTGACCTTAATCTTGATGCGTTGATAACCGGCGGCCAGTTCGCGCTCGATTTTTTCGAGGAGCTGTTCGTGCGAATCCTGTATTCCGATGGAGACGCCGCACGGAATCTCGGAGCGCACGCCGCCGAGATGCTTCCAAAGAGGCACGCCCAGACGCGTCGCTTCCAAGTCCCAACAGGCGGTCTCAATCGCCGCCTTCGCCATGCGGTTGCCGCGCACGCGCTTCATCAACTCGCCGACGACGGCAGCCGACTCGACCTCTCGCCTGAGAGTCATCGGCGCGAGAAAGTGGCGCGTCACTTCCCACGCGCCGTCAATCCACTCCTCGCTGTAAAACGGGCCTTCGCCGGCGGTGCACTCGCCCCACCCTTCGGCCCCTTCGCGGTCGAGGACGCGCACGAGCAGGATGCGGCGCTCGATGGTGCGACCGAAACTGGTCTCGAAAAAATGCACGAGGCGCAAACGTATCTCGCGCATCTCGATCCGAACGATTTCCATGAAAGCAAAGACTCCGGGCCGTGGAAGATGTGTTGATATTACAGCGAGTCGGCGGCGAACTCAAAAGATGATGGGCGGCCTCCGAAAACAGAACCGCGAGCGGTAGCGAGCGGGTTGACCGTCATCAACGTCAACCCGCTCGCTACCGCTCGCGGTACTGTTTGTTTTATCTACTCGCCGACTTCGGCGGCGGTGAGCGCGGGGCCGAGGTTTTCCGTCGTCGCCGTGTCCTCGCCTTCGAGCGCGGCGCGCATGGTGTGCCAAGAGAGGCTCGCGCACTTGACGCGCGCCGGGTAGTCGCGCACGCCGGAGAAGATTTTGAGACGGCCCAGATTGTTCGGCGTCGCCTCTTCGTCGAGCTCGCCCGTCACCATCCCGTGAAACTCCTCGAAGAGCCTCTGCGCTTCTTCGCGAGTCTTCCCCTTGAGCGCCTGCGTCATCATGCTCGCCGAAGCCTTCGAGATGGCGCAGCCCGACCCGACGAAGCTGACTTCGCGCACGACGCCTTCGTCCAGATGCATGTAGACGGTCAACTGGTCGCCGCACAGAGGGTTGAAGCCCTCGGCCACGCGGTTCGCCGTCTCAAGCTTCTGGAAGTTGCGGGGCTTCTTGTTGTGGTCGAGGATGACCTGCTGGTAAAGCTCGCTGAGTTCTGACATGGTGAATTATGCGAAGACTTCGATGACCTTTTCGACTGCGGCGGCGAGCCCGTCCACCTCTTCGCGCGTGTTGTAGAAGGCGAAGGAGGCGCGGGCCGTGGCGGGCACGTCGAAGTGTTTCATGACGGGCTGCGCGCAGTGGTGCCCGGCGCGGATGGCGATGCCTTCGCGGTCGAGAATCGTGCCCACGTCGTGCGGGTGCACGTCTTCGATGACGAAGGCCAAAACGCTTGCCTTCTCGCGCGCCGTGCCGATGATGCGGACGCCCTCGATGGCCGAAAGCCTCTCGGTCGCGTAGGCGAGCAGTTCTTGTTCGTGCGCGTGCGCGGCGCGGCGGTCGAGGCTGTTCAAGTAATCAATCGCCGCGCCCAAGCCGATCTGCGAGGCGATGGCCGGAGTCCCGGCCTCGAACTTGTCGGGGATGTCGGCGTAGGTGCTGCGCTCGAAGGTCACGGTGCGAATCATCGAGCCGCCGCCGTGATACGGGTTCATCTTCTCCAAAAGCTCGGCCTTGCCGTAGACGACGCCGCTGCCCGTGGGCGCGAACATCTTGTGCCCGGAGATGACGTAGAAGTCGCAGTCCAAGTCCTGCACGTCCACGACCAGATGCGGGGCTCCCTGCGCGCCGTCAACGAGGACGGGCACGCCGAACTTGTGCGCGCGCGCGGTGATTTCCTTGATGGGGTTAATCGTGCCGAGCGCGTTCGAGATGTGGCCGACGGCGACCATCTTCGTGCGCTCGTTAAGCAGCGCGTCCAGCTCGTCCAAAATCAGCTCGCCCGCGTCGTTCATCGGCAGCACGCGGAGTCGCGCGCCGCGCTCCTCGCAGAGCATCTGCCACGGCACGATGTTCGAGTGGTGCTCCATCTCCGAGACGATAATCTCGTCGCCCGTCGAGACGAACTTGCGCCCGTAGGCCGAGGCCACGAGGTTGACGCCCTCGGTGCAGCCGCGCACGAAGACGCACTCGCGCGCCTCGCGGGCGTTGATGAAGCGGCGCACCTTCTCGCGCGCGCCCTCGTAGGCGCTCGTCGCGCGCTGGCTCAGGTAATGCACGCCCCGGTGGATGTTCGAGTGCTCCTCGCGCAGGTACTTCCCGCCGCGCTCGATGACGATGCGCGGGACTTGCGCCGACGCCGCGTTGTCGAGGTAGACGAGGGGCTTGCCGTTGACGGTCTGCGAGAGCACGGGGAAATCTTCGCGCACGCGCTCGACATCCCACGCCGTCGCTCGCCGTCGCCGAAACTTCCGTTGTCTTCTCTGTCGCAATCATCATTTCACTCTAAACTTCCAGACGCGCGCCGAGGCGGTTGATAATCGCGCCGTCGAGCCGCGCGCGGATGGAATCAATTTTAATCTTCTCGACAATCTCTTCGGCGAACCCGTAGGTCAGGAGGTTGCGCGCCAGCTCCGTGTGGAGGCCGCGGCTGAGGAGGTAAAAAAGCTCCTCCTCTTCGAGCTGCCCGACGGTCGCGCCGTGCGCGCACTTCACGTCGTCGGCGTAAATCTCCAACTGCGGCTTGGTGTCCACGCGCGCCTCCGGCGAGAGCAGGAGGTTCTTGTTGCTCTGGATGGCGTCCGTTCGCTGCGCGTCCTTGTGGACGAAGACCCTGCCGTTGAAGACCGCGCGCGACTTGCCGTCGAGGATGCCCTTGTAGTTCTGGCGGCTCGTGCAGTGCGCCTTGCGGTGGTCAATCAACGAATGCGTGTCGGCGTGCTGACCCGTGCCGACGAGATAGAGACCGTCAACCGCGCACTCCGCGCCCTCGTTGTCGAGCTCGACCTCGATGCCGTGGCGCGAGAGCTGCGCGCCGAGCGTGATGGTCGTCAAATCGTAGAAGCCGTCGCGGCCCAGCTCGGCGCGCGTCGCGGCGACGTGGAAGGCGCGTTCGCCCTCGTCCTGCACCTTGTAGTGCGTGACGCGCGCCGCGTCGCCGACGAAGACCTGCACGATGGCGTTCGTCATGTACGCGGGCGCGCCCTCCGCCGCCTCGTAACTTTCGATGACGGTCGCTTCGCTCTCGCGTTCGGCGACGACGACGACGCGCGGAAACGAGGCCGCGTCTTCGCCCGCAGGCGCGGAGAGGAACAGAAGATGGATAGGCGTTTCGACCCGCACGCCCTTCGGGATGAAGACGAGCGCGCCGCCGTCCATGAAGGCCGTGTTGAGGGCGCGGAAGGCGTCCATCTCGTATTCGGCGCTGCCCGCCAAGTGACGGCGCAGGAGCGTCTCGTGCTCGCCCGCGAGCGCGTCGCGCAGGTCGCCGACGAAGACGCCTTCGGGGAGTTCGGTCTTAGAGAGTTCGGGGCGATACGCGCCGTTGACGAAGACGAGGCGGCTCCGAACCGCTTCGCTGTAAAGTGCCGGGTGGAGCGGAGCCACGTCCGTCGTTTCGGGCTCGGCGTGGGGCCGGAAAGAATGACGGGCGAGGGGCGCGACGTTCGTGTACTTCCAGTCCTCCTCGTCGGTCGTCGGGAAGCCCAATTTCTCGAAGCGCTCGAACGCGCCCTCGCGCAGCCGCGTCATCCAAGCGGGCTCGCGCCCACACGACTCCCCGGCGAACGCCTCGAAAGCCGACCTGTAAGAACTCGTCTCTTTTATTGCCTGTGACATTATTTCAAGAGCTATTAGCGATGAGCTGTTAGCTTTCAGCTTTAAGGCACTCGAACTGCGTTAGACGCTGACCGCCGTCTGCTGTGTGCCCGCCTCCTCTTTAATCCAGTCGTAGCCCTTCTCTTCGAGTTCGAGCGCCAGCTCCTTGCCGCCGGAGCGCACGATGCGACCCTTGAAGAGGACGTGGACGTGGTCGGGGATGATGTAGTTGAGAAGCCTCTGATAGTGCGTCACGAGCAGGATGGCGTTCTCCTCGTTGCGCAGCTTGTTGACGCCCCCGGCGACGATGCGCAGAGCGTCAATGTCGAGCCCCGAATCGGTCTCGTCCAAGACGGCGAGCTTCGGTTCGAGCACGGCCATCTGCAAAATCTCGTTGCGCTTCTTCTCGCCGCCCGAAAAGCCTTCGTTGACCGAGCGCGACATGAGCCCGGCGTCCATCTCGACAACCTTCGCGCGCTCGGCGAGGAGGTCTTTGAACTCCAAGGGGTCGAGTTCCTCTTCGCCGAGGTGCTTGCGCTTCTCGTTGTAGGCGAGGCGGAGGAACTGCGCGTTCGAGACGCCCGGCACTTCGACCGGGTACTGGAAGGCGAGGAAGACGCCCTCGCGCGCGCGCTCGTCCGGCGCGAGTTCCAGAAGGTTGCGGCCCTCGTAGAGGACTTCGCCGCTCGTCACCTCATAAGCCGGATGACCCGGCGAGTATCTTGGCGAGCGTGGACTTGCCCGAACCGTTCGGCCCCATGATGGCGTGAATCTCGCCCTCCTTCACCGACAGGCTGATGCCCCGCAGAATCTCTTTCTCTTCGCCGCCGACCTTCGCGTGTAAATCCTTAATCTCCAAAAGCATATTCTCTATCGTCCCTCTCTCAACTCTTGAGCCGCCGCCTTCGATTTAGCCTGTTAACCGACGCTGTTTTCGAGCTTCATGCCCAGAAGCCGCTGCGCCTCGACGGCGAACTCCATCGGCAACTCGCGGAACACGTCCTTGCAGAAGCCGTTGATGATTAAGCTCACCGCGTCCTCCTGCGAGATGCCGCGCTGCTGCAAGTAGAAGAGCTGCTCCTCGCTGATGCGCGAGGTCGTAGCCTCGTGCTCGACGCGCGCCGTGTTGTTCATCACCTCGATGTAGGGGAACGTGTTCGCCCCGCTCTTCGAGCCGATGAGCATCGAGTCGCACTGCGTGTAGTTGCGCGCACCCGCCGCGCCCGGAAGCATCTTGACGAGCCCGCGATAGCTGTTGTTCGACTTGCCCGCCGAGATGCCCTTCGAGATGATTGTGCTGCGCGTGTTCTTGCCGATGTGGATCATCTTCGTGCCCGTGTCGGCCTGCTGCGCGTGGTTCGTCAAGGCCACCGAGTAGAACTCGCCGATGGAGTTCTCGCCTTGCAGGATGCACGAAGGGTACTTCCAAGTGATCGCCGAGCCGGTCTCGACCTGCGTCCACGAAATCTTCGAGTTCCGCCCGCGACACGCGCCGCGCTTGGTGACGAAGTTGTAGATGCCGCCCTTGCCCGTCTCGTCCCCCGCGTACCAGTTCTGCACGGTCGAATACTTAATCTCGGCGTCGTCCAGAGCGACCAGCTCGACGACCGCCGCGTGCAACTGGTTCTTGTCGAACTTCGGCGCGGTGCAGCCTTCGAGGTACGAGACGTGCGAGTTCTCTTCGGCGATGATGAGCGTGCGCTCGAACTGTCCCGACTCCTGATTGTTGATGCGGAAGTACGTGGACAACTCCATCGGGCAGCGGACGCCCTTCGGGATGAAGACGAACGAGCCGTCGGTGAAGACCGCGCTGTTGAGCGCCGCGAAGTAGTTGTCGTTGGTCGGCACGACCGAGCCGAGGTACTTCTTGATAAGCTCCGGGTATTCCCTCACCGCCTCGGAGAACGAGCAGAAGATGACGCCGTGCTTCTTCAACTTCTCCTTGTAGGTCGTGGCGACCGAGACCGAGTCGAAGACGGCATCAACGGCGACGTTGGCCAAGAGCTTCTGCTCCTGCAAGGGGATGCCGAGCTTGTCGAAAGTCTTCAGCAACTCCGGGTCAACTTCGTCGAGGCTCGCCTTCTTCGCGTTCTGCTTGGGCGCGCTGTAATAGATGATGTCCTGATAGTTAATCTCAGGGTACTCGACGTTCGGCCAGTGCTTCGGCTCCTTCATCGTGAGCCAGTGGCGGTAAGCCTTGAGGCGGAATTCGAGCATCCACTCCGGCTCCTCCTTCTTCAGGGAGATGAGGCGGATGGTCTCTTCGTTCAAGCCCCTCGGAATCATGTCCGACTCGATGTCGGTGACGAAACCGTACTTGTACTCTTTGTTTGTCAGCAGCTCGATTGTGCTCATCAGATGATTGCTTCCTAAAATTCGGACTTATTGCGCGCGCCCTTCGGCGGTCTGCGGCTGATTCCTCAGCCCTTCAATCTGGTGCAGCGTCGCGTCAACCTTCGACTCCGTGCCGATGAGTTGCGCGAGCGTGATGGCCGAGAGCGCCTTGCGCACGACCTCGTGGACGCCGACGATGACGGGGCGGATGCCGCAGTCGCCCGTGTGCACGCAGGAGTCGAGCACGCCCGTGTAGCTCTTGCAGTGCCCGTCCAGAACGTCCCCGTCCAAGACCTTGATGACCTCGTTCAGGTGAATCTCCGAGGCGGGCCGCGCCAGGCGGTAGCCGCCCTTCGTGCCGCGAATCGAGGCCACCAGCCCCGCCTTGTTGAGAAGCCACAAAAGCTTCCCCGCGTTTGCCTGCGAGATGCCCTCGCGCTCAGACATCTGTCCGAGCGTGAGGAACTCGCCCTCGCCCAACTGCGCGAGTTGAAGCAGGCAACGCAAACCGTACTCTTCCTGTGCTGAGACCTTCATAAACTGCTCTCAATTCTCGGCTGCGGAATCGTCTCTGGGAGAGATTTTACGGATACATTACTTTAAAGTCAAGATTAGAGAGGTGGTTTTTGAGGCGCTTCAATATAGGAGCTAAATAGTGGAATAAATTGATTTAAGAGAAAGCCCGCGCGGGCTCTGACCCTCACGCGGGCTTTCTCTTCTCTTCTCTGGAGATGACCTGACGCAGCGCTCGTTAATTGTTCGGCCAGGAGCCCCAGATGCTGCAATGGCCGCCGTTGTCCGTGCCCGCGAGGTTCTGCTGGACGCCGGTGTAGCCGGCGTTCATCACGGCGAGGGGGGCGAAGTGGAACTTGCCGTTGCCCGTCTGGAAGAGCTTGCCGTAGTGGTTCTGGCTGAGGCCGTGGCCCGACTCGTGGAGCGCCACCGTCTCCACGTCAATGTTGCCGTTGATGGCCCACGCGAAGGCGTTGTTGTAGAGGATTTCGCGGAAGGCCACGTCGGCCTCGCGGTTGTTGTCAATGTCGGTCGGGCCGCCCGGCCCGATGAAGACGAAGGTGAAGGTGACGGCGATGACGCTGGGAGGGAGGATGCCGCCCGGCAGCCAACCCGCGTGGGTGATGTCGGCGAAGACGAACGGGAGACCGCCCAAGCCGTTCTGGAACTCGACGACGCCGATGTCAACGGCGGGGATGTTGCCCGTCGCCGTGATGGGGATGTCCGAGCAGTTGACGCCGTCCCACGTCGCCATCGCGCGGTCAATGGCGGCGGTGGTCTGCGCGGTCGTCAGCCCGTCAATCGCGCCCTCGGCCTGGTCAACGATGTAGGTGATGTTGGTCGCGCCGCCGCGACGCGGGTCGCCGGGGACGAAGTGAGCGCCAACATGCTTATTGCCACGGTCGTTGAAGAAGACAATCTGGCCCGCTTCATTCGACGACGAGAGGCTCGTGATGTACTCGGCGTAGTCGGCGCGGTAGGCAGCGCCCGTTGCTTCGAGCTGGTTGTTAATCTGGCCCATGAGGCCGCGGAGTTGTTCGGCGGTCGGGTCGGCGGCGGCGGGCGCGACGGCCTTCGTCGTGTTGAGGGGAACGTCAGGGCAAACATCATCAAAGCCACGGCGGTGAAAGCGGCAAGCTTAACTCTCATTATGCTTCTCTCCTTTGAGTACCGGTCGGGGGTTTGTACGGAGCCGGGTAAAGCACTCTCCGGGTTGAGTCTTCATCCGCGAGGTGGCAGTCCGAGGAAGCGGCGGTCTTGGATTCCGTACAACGAGAATGGACAGCGGAGTCCTAGAGCGAGGTTCTGCGGATTAACGCTGACGGTTGCGAGGCGCGTCCCTGAAGGTTCGTAGATTGGATGAGGGCAAGAGCGGCGCGGAGATTATCACGCCGCCCGTGGAGAATCAATGACCGCTGGCGCGGGTAGCGCGGGACGGTTCGCGCGCCGCCGAAGCTCAGTGCGGGGGGCCGGAGTCTTCGAGCAGAAGACCCTGCTCGTAGGCGTTGGCGAGCCGTTCGAGCGCGGCGGCGTGGCGGCGAATCGAAGCGCCCTCTTCGGTGTCGGCCACGGTGCGCGGCGGGTCGTAGGCGCGCAGCGTCGTGACCTTCGGCACGATGTCCGCGCCCGCCGTGATGGCGTCGCCGATTGACTCGAAGTGATGATGCTCGGCGAGCGCCACGCCTCCGGGGCCGAGGATGAGCGTGTAGCCCCGGTCGCCGTAGGCTTCGGAGAACGCGCCGTCAATGGTCACGGCGTGCCCGCCCCGCTTGACCGGCTCTTCGCCGCGCTCGACCCGCACGGGGACGTGACCGTTGACGATCATCCCTTCGCGCACGCCGAACTCGCTCGACACGCGCGCGCAGAAATCCGCGTCGTGGAGCAGACGGAAGTAAGGGTTCTTCTGCTCCGCGTGCGTCGCCTTGTCCTCGACGAAGTAGGTCTCGAAGGTCGCCATCCGGTCTTTGCCGAAGAGCGGCGAGCGCGGGCCTGTCCAGAGATACCAGAGCCAGTCGGCGTCGCGGCTCGAAGTCTGCGCGCCCCTGCGGAAGAGGCGGCGGACGACGCGGTCGAGCGCGTCGAAGAGGACGCGGCCCGCGAAGGTCTGCCCTTCGACTTCGAGCGCGAGGGGCTCGCCTTCTTCGTCCACGGGCACGCAGCCGTGGAAGATGAGCGCCTCGTCGCGCCGCAGCCACACCGCGCCGTGACGCACCACCTCCGACATGTGCCGCCAGAGCGGAGAGCTTGAAACGAACGACTCGCGCAGACGCTCCATGCACGCGCTCTCTTCCGCGCTCAAAGCGTATGGGTCTTCCGGGTTGACGGTCGGGAGGTGCGTGTCGCGCAGCGGGTGCGTGCTTCCGTCTATCTCGACCGTGCCCGCGCGCGCGTCTATCCGATGAAGGAGGCAGCGCGCTTCCATCCCCCATTCGGGGCGGCGGGCGACGACCTGTCCTTCGAGCTTGAACTGGAGGACGGCGACTGCCTTCTGCATCCGCGCCATCAGGAGGTCGTCGCGCAGGCCCGTCCCCTTCGCCTTGAAGCACTCGGCGGGGTCGTCCGCGTAGACCGTCCGCGCGAGTCTTTCGAGCGGCGCGAGCGTGATGCCGTAGCCCTCTTCGAGCTGCGAGAGACGACGGTAGCGCAGCGAGATGCGGAGCACCGTGGCGATTAGAGCCTCGTGGCCGAGGCACGCGCCCATCCAAGAGGCGTCGTGGTTGCCCCACGCGAAGGAGACGCGCGGCTGCTGCAAGAGGTATTCGATGACGCGGTCAAGCGCGCGGGCCTCGGTCGCCGAGGTCGCCCGCGACGACTATCTCCGCGACCGAGAGGTTGCGCACCAGCCGCGAGGCGGCGCGGACGGCTGAGAAGTCCCGGTCGTGCGCGGCCAGAGTATCAATCATCACGTCGAGATATGACGCGCCGCGCCCCGCGCAGGGCTCGAACAAAAGCTCTTCGAAGAGTTCGCGCCGCGTGGGCGGCAGAAGGCTTCTGACTTCGGCGAACCGCCGCGTGGCGGCGAGGGAGCGCGCGATGCGGAACTGCCTGCGGAGAGTCTGCCGCACCCATTCGCCCCGGCGGGCGGCGTCTTCGAGCGTGGGACGGAGGTGCTCGACCGACTCGTGCGGGTAATAGATGACGGCCAGCAGTTGCTTCAATTCGTCCTCGCTCATCTCCGCGCCGAAGAGCGTCTCGACGAGCGGGCGCAGGCTGCCCGAAGCGTTGTTGATGATGTGCCGGAGTTTTTTGTACTCGCCGTGCACGTCGCTGATGACGTGGACGACGCCCTTCGGGAGCGTGAGCGAGGCGCGCAGCGCGGAGGCTTCCGCCAGCGCACGGTCAGCCGTCGGGTAACGCGCCGCGAGCGCTTCCAGCAGCGGCATCTCCGAAGAATCGAAAGAGACGGACAAGACAACCTCCGAGGAGAAAGTCAGAAGTCAGAACGATGAACGCTGAACTGTAAGACAAACCGCTTTTTGCTCTTCAGTTCAGCGTTCATCGTTCTGACTTCTGACTTTCTTTCACCTTCTCCACTCGTCTATGAGCGAGGCGACGAGGCCCGTCCAGCCGGTCTGGTGCGACGCGCCGAGGCCCATGCCGGTGTCGCCGTTGAAGTATTCGTAGAAGAGGACGAGGTCGCGCCAGTGCGGGTCTTGTTGGAATTTTTCGTACCAGCCGTGGACGGCCCTGCGCCCGTCGTCGTCGCGGGTGAAAATTTTAATCATGCGGTCGGCGAAGCCGCGGCCCATGTCGTTGAGCAGCACGTCGGGCTCGCCTTCGACGGGGCTGTCCACGGCGAAGCGCGGGCCGTAAGCCTTGCCGAGCTTGCGCATGCTCTCGATCATCATGAAGGAGGTCGGGAACCAGATGGGGCCGCGCCAGTTGGAGTTGCCGCCCTTGAGCATCTCGACCGACTCGGCGGGCTCGTAGCCGACCTGTGCTTCGCCGAAGTTGAAAGGGTGGTGCTCGTGGAATTTCGAGAGGCTCCGCAGGCCGTAGTCCGAACGAAACTCCTTCGGGTCCCAGACGCGTTCGAGCAAGCCCCGCATCTGTTCGGGGCTCACGATGGCGAGGACGTGGACAGTTCTGCCGTCCTCCTCGATGGTCGTCACGCACCGCTGGACGAGGTCTTGGCGGTTCTTGAGAAACCAGTGGAGGTTGGAGTGGAAGACGGGGAAAGGTTTTATCCAGTCCTCTTCGAGCCGCTCGACGGCGTAGAGCGGGATGAGGCCGACGAGCGAGCGGACGCGGAATTTTTTGTACGTGCCGTCGGCGTAGCGGAGCACGTCGTAGAAGAAACAGTCGTTCTCGTCCCAAAGGTCGTGGTCGGTCTCGCCCATGTGCCGCATCGCCGCGCCGACGTAGACGTAGTGCTGGAAGAACTTCGTCGCCAAGCCCTCGTAAGCCTTGTTCTCCTTCGCCAGCTCCAACGCGATGCGCATGAGGTTGAGGCAGAACATCCCCATCCAGCCGGTCGCGTCCGACTGTTCGAGCCGCGCGCCGTAAGGGAGCGGCTGGCTGCGGTCGAGCACGGTGATGTTGTCGAGACCGAGGAAGCCGCCCTCGAAGACGTTGTTCCCCTGACTGTCCACCTTGTTGACCCACCACGCGAAGTTAATCAGAAGCTTGTGGAAGCACTTCTCCAAAAACATCCGGTCGGCCTTGCCGGAACGAAGCCTGTCCATGTTGTAGATGCGCCACACGGCCCACGCGTGGACGGGCGGGTTGAGGTCGGAGAACTCCCACTCGTAGGCGGGTATCTGCCCGTTCGGGTGCTGGAACTGCTCGAAGAGCAGGAGCCACAACTGCTCTTTGGCGAACTCCGCGTCCACGAGCGCGAGCGGGACGCAGTGGAAGGCCAAGTCCCAAGCGGCGAACCACGGGTACTCCCACTTGTCGGGCATCGAGAGGACACGCATCGAGTTGAGGTGGAGCCATCGCTGGTTGCGGATGTGGCAGCGGGATTTGGGCGGCGGCCAAGCGGGGTTGTCGCCTTCGAGCCAGAGGCTCACGTCGTAGATGTAAATCTGCTTCGTCCAGAGCATCCCGGCGAGCGCCTGCCGCTGCACGCGCCGCTCGTCCTCGGTCGCCGACGGCGGGTGAAGCTCCGCGTAAAACTCGTCGGCCTCAAGCCTTCGCGTTTCAAAGATTGAATCGAAGTCTTTGAGCGGCTCTTCCATCAAGTTGGCCGTCAGGCGCAGCCGAAGCGTGACGGAGCCGCCAGCCGGGACGTTCAAACTCCGGTAATGCAGGCACGCCTTCGTGCCGAGCTGTTCGGGGTTCGCGGCGCGCTCGCCGTTCACGACCTGACGGTGGAAGGCGTCTTTGACGAAGGGCTTGCGACTCTGGCCTGAGCCCCAGACGCGCGGGACGTTCGTCTCGTTGAAGGTGAAGAGCGGTTGCGCGCCCGCGTCGGCGTAGAGGTAGCGCGCGCCGAGACGGTACTCAAAGGGCAGGCCGTCGAGCGGCGCGGCGTGTTCGTCGGAAGCTAAGAGGCTCGTGAAGCCTTCGCCCGAAGGGCCGGGCTTGATGACGGGCTCGGCTTTCGGCTCCGGCCCCCACGCCCAAGTGTTGCGGAACCAGAGATGCGGAAGGACGTGTAAAGGCGCGTCTTCGGGGCCGCGGTTGAAAGCCTCGATGCGGACGAGGATGTCCTCAGAGTCCGCCTTCGCGTACTCGACGAAGACGTCGAAGTAACGGTCTTCGTCAAAGACGCCTGTATCAAGTAACTCGTACTCCGGCCCGCGACCTCGACGCGGGCACTCGTGGACGAGTTGCGCGTATGGGTACTCGCCCTGCGGGTACTTGTAGAGATACTTCATGTACGAGTGCGTCGGCGTCGAGTCGAGATAGAAGTAATACTCCTTCACGTCCTCGCCGTGGTTCGTCTCGCCGCCGACGCAGCCGAAGAGCCGCTCTTTCAAGACGGGGTCGCGCCCGTTCCAGAGCGCGAGCGAGAAGCAGAGTATCTGGTAGCGGTCGCAGATCGCGGCCAGCCCGTCCTCGCCCCAGCGGTAGGCCTTCGAGCGCGCGAGGTCGTGCGGGAAGTAGCCCCACGCGTTGCCGTCCGCCGAGTAGTCCTCGCGCACCGTCCCCCACGCGCGCTCCGAGACATACGGCCCCCACTTCCTCCAAGGGGGAATCGGCGCGGTTGAAGGTTCGCGGAGTCGCTCCTGTTCTTTGGTGGGCATCGGGTTCGCTTAGAAACGAAGAGTCAGAATTGTCCCCGAAGGGGACGAAGACAATAGCCGGGGGCAGAGCGAAAGCGCGCCAGCGCTTGAGCGCCGCCCCCGGAATAGACAGACAAACATTCCGACCCTGAAGGGGTCGAAGTATCAACGTTGAGGTGCGACCCTTTCAGGGTCGAATTTTTTTACTGACGTTCAACCGGGGGCGTCGCAAACTTCGTTTGCTTTGCCCCCGGCTATTATCTTCCGCCCTGACAGGGCGGTGAGGATAAGACGATTCCCCTACAAGTCGGCGGCGGCTGCTTCGTCAACGAACCATTCGAGCGCCCCGTCGGCGGGCTCGATGAGTTGGGAGGGGAGGCGTGTGGGGTCGCGCTCGCCCTTCAGAACTTCGGCGAGTCGCGCGGCCTTGCCCGCGCCGGTGACGACGAAGAAGACGTGGCGCGCGTGGTTGATGGCGGGCGCGGTCAGTGTGACGCGCCACGTGTCGAGCTTCTCGACCCAGTTGGCGACGGCCCACGCGCGCACCTCTCTGAGCGCATCCGTGCCGGGGAAGAGCGAGGCCGTGTGGCCGTCGTCGCCCATGCCGAGCATGACGAGGTCGAGCCGGGGCCACTCCACGTCGCCGAAGAAGGCTCGCAGCTCGTCTTCGTAGAGACTGGCGTTGGCCGCCGCGTCGCCCTCGCCGCGCATCCGGTGAATATTTTGCGCCGGAATCTCCACGCGCGAGAGGAGGGCTTCGTGCGCCATCCGGTAGTTGCTGTCGGCGTGGTCGGGCGGGACGGCGCGCTCGTCGCCGAAGAAGACGTGGACGCCTTCCCACGGGACTTGCCCCCGAAGTTCTTCGCCCGCCAGCAATTCATAAACGCGCTTCGGCGTCGTCCCGCCCGCGAGCGCCACGCTGAAGACGCCGCGCTCGGCGACCGAGGCGCGCGCCAGCTCGGCGAAGCGTTCCGCGACCGTGCGTGCCACCTCTTCCGCGTCCGAGCCGACGCGCATATTTGGCGTGTGTCGGGGCTGCTCCATCTGTCTCAGTTCGTTTCGATGAGTGCACAGAACGCCGCGCCGTTGAGCGCGGTCTTGTCGTCGAGGATGACGCGCACCGGGATTGACTCGACGAGGCCGGTCATCCGCCCCTTGTCCGCGTAGTTGCGCATGAAGACGCCGTCTTTGAGCTTCTCGATGATCTTCGGGGCGATGCCGCCGCCGACGTAGAGGCCGCCGCTCGACTTGAAGGTGAGCGCCAGATTGCCGGCCATCGCCCCGTAGGCCGCGACGAACATGTCGAGCGTCTCGACGGCGATTTCGGCCTTGCCCGCGAGCGCGGCTTTCGAGATGGCGGCGCTCTTGTCGCCCGCCGCGATCTCTTCGGCGAGCCACGCGGGCTCCTCGAAAATCTTCCGGTCGCGCAAAAACGAGTAGATGTTGTAGAGGCCCATCCCCGACACCACGCGCTCGCAGCTCACGCGCCCGTTCAGTTGTTCCTTGAGATAGACCAAAAGCTGGTACTCGCGCTCGTCGCGCGGGGAGAAGTCGGCGTGGCCGCCCTCGGAGGCCATCGGGTGATAGTGCAGGCCGTCGAAGTAGATGCCCCCCATGCCGAGCCCCGTCCCGGCGGCGATGAGCGCGCGGTGGCCGTGCCAGTTGCCGTTGCCCTCGCTGAGCGTGAGGAGGCGCGAGTGTTCGAGGACTTCGATGCCGTAGGCGGTGGCTTCGAGGTCGTTGATGAGGCGGACGCTCTCGACCTTCAAAATCTCGGCGAGGACTTCGGCCCTCACGTCCCAGGGGAGGTTGGTCGCGTCCACGCTGTTGCCGACGACGGGGCCGGCCACGCCGAAGCACGCGCCGGTCAACCGCGCGTCCTTGTGGGCTAGAAGGAACTCTTCGAGGATGGCTTCGAGCGAGGGGTATTTGCCGCTCGGAAAGCTTTGAAGGGCGACGACCCCGCCGAGGCGGTCGCCCTCGGCCTCGTACAAGGCGACGTTGGTTTTCGTTCCCCCGATGTCTCCGGCGATAATCATGGTTCGGTTCGCGAGGCTCCCTGAAATGTGAAAGTGTCGTTCAGCCCTTAATCGTTTCGAGCAGGCGTGCGGCGAACGTCACGGCCTTCTCATAAATCACGTCGCGGGCGAGAATCTCCAACTCAGTGCTCAGGCGCTCGCCCTCGGTGCGCGCCTCGTAGCCGAGGACGCGCACGACTTCGTGCTGCGCGCCGCCGACCTTCGCGCCCGTCTCCAGCTTCGCCTCGCCGTGTCTCAAGGCGACGTGAAATTCGTCGCCTCCCTCGGCGCGCAGAGTGAGCGAAGTAATCATGCCGTCGCGCCCCGCCACGTCTTCTGTCGCGCACAGAGAGACCTCAATCGCGTGCTCGCCCGCGCGCAGCGAGAAGCTTCTCTCCCCTTCCTCGCCCCCGGTCGAGTCCGAGCCCTCGACATCCCAACCTAAGCACGTCGCGAGCCAGCCGACGGCGAGCATGGCTTTCGGTGCAATCTCGCCGGGGGCGCGGTCGGGCGGGTCATACTCGATGCGGACGCTCTCAATCTTCGAGAGCGAGGCGCGGTAGTCGGCCACGTCCCAGAAGCTCGCCACCAGAGAGCGCCAGGAGGTCAGACGCCCCCAGTTGAGGTCGCTCAGATTCAGAGTCCCGCGCCGTTCTTCGAGAATCCGCGAGAGGCGCACCACGTCCATGTGCGGGTTGTCGAACGAGGCCGAGTCAATCACCACCCTGTCCGACAGTTTGGCGAGGCGGTTGAAGAGCTTGTCCTCGTAGTGCGGGATGTCCTTCCACCAGAGGAAGACCGGCACGTCCGGCACGAGCAGCGGCGCGACCGCCGTCGCCGCGCTCCCGACGACTTCGCCCGCCGCCTCAATCGTCACTTGCTCGCCGCAAATCTGTTTCCCGCCGCCCTTCGACATCTGGCAGCGCGTCGAGATGAAGGCTTCGAGCCTCGACTCCTCCGCCGCGCGGTCGGCCACGAGCACTATCGCGCGGCACGGGTGGCGCTCGGTCACGGCGTCGAGCAGCGAGTCAACCTCTGCCCTCTCTTCAAGCCCCTCGGCGTAGACGACGAGGTTCAAGACGCACGCCCGCGTCACGCCCGCCGACGGGCCGCCGTCCTCCGCCGGGCCGGACGAATCCGCCCACATCGAAGCCAGCTCCCGCTCCAGCTTCGCCGCGTCAACGCCCTTCAGCGCCGAGAATGTGACTGTGCTTTCCTGAGTCTGCATATAAATGCCGTGACGGGTAAACCGTGACGGGTGACAAGAAAATACCAATTCTTTCTCGTCACGATTTACGGTTTACGATTTACGGCTTTTCTCCTGTCACCTGTCACGGTTTACGGTTCACGTTCTTTCACGGTCTGCGCCACCGCCGCCCCTGCGCTTCGAGAAGGTTGAAGGAGACTTCCGGCCCCCAGCTCCCGGCCTCGTAGTTGGGGAAGTCGGCCTCGGCGCGCGTCGCGGCCCACTCTTCGAGGATGGGCATGACGAGTTCCCAGCCGCGCTCGGTCATGTCCTTGCGCGCGTAGAGCGTGGAGTCGCCGAGGATGCAGTCGAGTATCAGCCGCTCGTAGGCTTCGGCCAACTGGACGCCGAAGGACGCGCCGTAGCGGAAGTCCATGTTCACGTCGCGGATGCGCGTCACCTGTCCGGGCACTTTGGCGGCGACGCGCAAGGTGATGCCTTCGTCGGGCTGGACGCGGATGATGAGCTGGTTCGGCGCCGTGTGCTCCATCGCCGCGCCGAAGAGTTGATGCGGCGCTTGCTTGAACTGGATGGCAATCTCTGTCACGCGCTTCGACAGGCGCTTGCCCGAACGGATGTAGAAGGGCACGCCCGACCAACGCCAGTTGTCGAACCACATCGTAATCATCGCGTAGGTCTCGGTCGCCGAGTCCGGCGCGACGTCCTTCTCCTCTCGATAGCCGGGCACGGGCTTGCCGCCGATGGCCCCCGCGCCGTACTGCCCGCGCACGCACTCACTGCGCACGCGCTCCGGCGTGAAGTCGCGCGCCGAGTGCATGGCCTTAATCTTCTCGTCGCGCACTTCCTCAGCCGAGAGCGAGGCGGGCGGCTCCATCGCGACGAGCGAGAGGACTTGGAAGACGTGATTCTGAATCATGTCGCGGACGACGCCCGACTTCTCGTAGTAGCCGCCGCGCCCCTCGACGCCGACCGTCTCGGCGTTCGTAATCTGCACGTGGTCAATGTACTGGCGGTTCCACATCGGCTCGAAGATGCCGTTGGCGAAGCGGAAGACGAGGAGGTTCTGGACGGTCTCTTTGCCGAGGTAGTGGTCAATGCGGTAAATCTGCCGCTCGTCGAGGTGCTTGAGGATGTCCTGATTGAGCTGGCGCGCGCTCTCAAGGTCTGTGCCGAACGGCTTTTCGATGATGACGCGCACCCAGCCCTTCTCGGATTTGGTGAGCCCCGCCTCGCCTAACTGGCGGACGGCCTCGGCGTAGAACTCCGGCGCGACCGAGAGGTAGAAGAGGCGGTTGCCTTGCGTCCCGCGCTCGCGGTCAACCTCTTCGAGCATCTTGGCGAGCACCTGATAGCATTCGGCGTTCTCGATGTTCGAGGGCAGGAACCGCATCCCCTGCGCGAAGGAGTTCCAGACCTCCTCGTCAATACTCTTCGCCTCGGAGAATTCCAGCACCGACGCCTTCATCTTCTCGCGGTACTCTTCGTCCGTCATCGCCGTGCGACCGAGGCCGACGATGGCGAACTCGGCGGGCAAGACCCTTTCCTGCACCAGCCGGTAGAGCGCCGGAATCAACTTCCGCTTGGCGAGGTCGCCCGAAGCGCCGAAGATGACGACCGCGCACGGTTCGGCGGTGCGCTCCAAACGCATCCCCGCGCGCAAAGGGTTCTCGACGATGGTCTCTGCCGTCTGCATCAATAAAACCTCAAGTCAAAGTCAGAACTCAGAACGATGAACGATGAATTAAAAACAGCCTTTCAATTCTTCAGTTCAGCGTTCAGCGTTCTGACTTCTGCGTTCCGATTCTGGTGCCGTGCGAGCCCGCGCCAATCAAATTTTCATACTGTTTCATTGATGACCAGCACAGGCTCGCACAGCATAAAAGCCGTGAACCGTAAACCGTGACAGGTGACAAGTAAGACAGTCTTTATCTTGTCACCGTTTACCTGTCACGGTTTACGTTTTTTGATTATCCAAAAGCTCCTCCCACTCCGAATGCACCGCCGGTTGGCCGGGCTTGTCGGTGCGCTCGTAGGTGTGGGAACCGAAGAAGTCCCGCTGCGCCTGCGTCAGGTTAAGCGGGAGGTCGGCGGTGCGGTAGGTGTCGAAGTAGCCGATGGAAGCGGCCATGCCGGAGACGGGGACGCCCATCCGCATCGCCGTCGTCACGGCCCGCCGCCAGTTCGACTGCGCCTTCTGCATGTAGGCGTTGAAGTCGGGGTCGAGCAGGAGGTTCGGCAAGTCCGCGCGGCGTTGGTACGCCTGCTTAATCTTGTCGAGGAACTGCGCGCGGATGATGCAGCCGCCCTTCCAGATGCGCGCCGTCTCGCCGAGGTTGACGTTCCAGTTCCAGTTCTGCGAGCCCGCGCGGATGAGGTTCATCCCTTGGGCGTAGGAGCAAATCTTCGAGGCGTAGAGCGCGTCGCGGATGCAGCCGATCATCTCGGCGCGGTCGCCGTCGAAGCCTTCGCCCTGCGGCCCCGTGATTTGCTTGCTCGCCTCGACGCGCTCGTCTTTACGAGAAGAGAGGTTGCGCGAGTCCACGGCGGCGTCCATCGTCGGCGAGACCACGCCGAGGTCTAAGGCGACGGCGCTCGTCCACTTGCCCGTCCCCTTCTGCCCGGCCTTATCCAACACGAGGTCAACGAGGGGCTCGCCCGTCTCCGGGTCTTTGACGCGCAGAATCTTGGCCGTGATTTCGATGAGGAAGGATTCGAGGTCGCCACGGTTCCACTCGTCGAAGACGTCGGCCATCTCTCCGGCGCTCATCCGCAAGATGCGGCGCATCATGTCGTAGGCTTCGGCGATGAGCTGCATGTCGCCGTACTCGATGCCGTTGTGCACCATCTTGACGAAGTGGCCCGCGCCGCCGGGGCCGATGTAGGTGACGCACGGGCCGTCGTCCACCTTCGCGGCAATCGCTTCCCAGATGGGGCGAATCTGTTCGTAAGCGTCGCGGTCGCCGCCCGGCATCAAAGACGGCCCCCACAGTGCGCCTTTCTCGCCGCCCGAAACGCCGGAGCCGATGAAGTTCAGGCCCTCGGCCTTGAGAGCCTTCTCGCGCCGCTCCGTGTCCATGAAGTAAGAGTTGCCGCCGTCAATGATGATGTCGCCCTCTTCGAGGAACGGCTTAATCTGGTTGACCGTCCAGTCCACGGGGTCGCCCGCTTTGACGAGGAGGATGATTTTGCGCGGTCGCTCAAGCGACTTGACGAACTCTTCGGGCGTGCGCGTGCCGATGAACTGCTTGCCCGCGTTCTCTTCCATGAACTTCGTCACGCGGTCGGGCTCGTCACCGCTCGGCGGGCGATTGTAGACGGCGACCGAGTAGCCGTTGCGCTCGATGTTGCGCGCCAGATTCTCGCCCATCACGGCGAGCCCTATCATGCCTATCTTCGCGGTCTTCGTTTCCTGTTCGGGTGCGGACATATCTCTCCTTAAACGCAGAAGTCAGAACGCTGAACGATGAACTGGAAGACAGACCGCTTTTACTTCATCGTTCAGCGTTCTGACTTCTGACTTTATTTCGTCCCGCCGGTCGCGCCTGAGACGGGCAGCGCTTCGCCGACGAGTTCGAGCAGTCGTTTGAGTCCGGCGGACGTGTCCGCGCCGAGGTCAACGCGGACGGCGCGGCGTCCGCGCGTCGAGAGCGAGCGGAAGTCGCCGAGCGCCTGCGCCTGTTTCAAGGTGCTGAAGGTGTATGGCTCGCCCGGTATTTCGAGGTCGGTCGCGTCCGCCGCCGTGATTTGCATGAAGACGCCCGTGTCCGGGCCTCCCTTGTGGAGTTGGCCCGTCGAGTGCAGGAAGCGCGGGCCGTAGCCGGTCGTCGTCGCGCAGCGCGTCGCGTCGCGCAGGTGCGTGCGGAGTTGCTGGACGGCGCGCTCGTTCTCCGGCGTCTCCTCGAAGTAATTCAGGAGGGCGATGTAGTCGCCTTCTCCCGCACGCGAGAGATGAGCCTTCAAGGCTTCGAGCAGAGAGCCCGCAGGCAATTCGGCGCGCGTCGCGTCGTCGGCATAGACGGTCAACTCGCCTTCGCTGACGAGCGCGGTCTGCTCCTGCAACTTTCCGTCTCGTTTGAAGGCTTCGAGCAATTCCTTCGTCGCGTCCTTCGACTCCTGCACGTTCGGCTGGTCGAAGGGGTTGATGCCGAGCCGCCAGCCCGCGAACGCCGTCGCAATCTCCCACAGGAAGAACTCTTCACCGAGGTCGTAAGTGTCGGTCAAGGTTCGATAGACGACCGGATGCCCGGCGGCTTCGAGCGCCTTGAGCTTCGACTCGGTCTCGCTGTCGAGCCGCCCGACGGCGATGGAGACGAACAGGCGGTCGTCGCCGTACACGGACGGCGGCCCCAGAGGCTCGCCCGCCACGGGCACGATGCCCTTCCCCTCCTTGCCCGTGCTCTCGGCAATCAACTGCTCGACCCAGAGGCCGAAAGAAGCAATCTTCGGGTCGGCGATGATGGTCAGTTTGTCTCGGCCCGCCTTCGCGCACTCGCCGAGAATCGCGCCGAGGCGCGCGCCGGGATTTTCCGCCGCCGGGACGACCTGCGAGCAGGCGTGCATGACGCGCTCGGCGCGGTCTAAGAGCTTCTTAATGTCCACGCCCATCAAGGCCGCCGGAACCATCCCGAAGTAGGAGAGCGCCGAGTAGCGACCGCCGATGTCCGAAGGGTTGACGAAGATGCGCTTGAACTTGTCGCGCGTCGCGTCCGCTTCCATCTTCGTGCCGGGGTCGGTGATGGCGATGAAGTTGTCGCCGGGGTTCTCCTTCACCTTCCCCACGCGGTCGTACCAGTAGGTGTAGAAGGTCAAAGGCTCGGTCGTCGTCCCCGACTTCGAGGCGATGATGAAGAGCGTGTGTTCGAGGTCAATCTGTTTGTCGAGACTGGCGACTACGTCCGGGTCGGTCGAATCGAGCACGAGCAGTTCGGGGTAGCCGTCCTGCTTGCCGAAGGTCTGACGGATGACTTCGGGGCAGAGCGAAGAGCCGCCCATGCCGCAGAGCATGACGTGCTTGAAGCCGCGCTCGCCGCGGATGCGGTCGGCGAAGGCGATGATGTCGTCCTCGACGCCGATCATCGTGTCGGCGACGGTCAGCCAGCCGAGCGAGTTCTTGATGATCTTCTGGTGCGCTTCGTCGTCTTTCCAGAGCGCGGCGTCCTTGCGCCAGATGCGGCGCATCACGTCGCCCTTGTCGGCCTCCTTGACGGCGGCATTCACCGCCTCAGAGAACTTTCCCAACGAGGCGGTCGTCCTTTCGTGGATGCCGGAGAGCAGCGCGTCGCGCTTGGCCTCGATGGATTCGACGAGCGTGTCGAACGAGTTGACGAAGGCGTCAAGTCCGTCCTTCTGCAACTTCTCGGTCACAGCCTTGAGGTCAATGCCGATGTTCGCCGAGTTCGCCGACGAGCGCGCGGCATTCGTCCAAACCCTCTTCGAGCGTCAAGGCGACTTTGCCGTGGTCGCGGATGGCCGTGTAGGTCGCGGGCGGGACGGTGTTGACGGTTTCGGGGCCGATGAGGTTGTCAACGTAGAGCACGTCGGAATACTTCGGGTTCTTCGTCCCGGTCGAGGCCCAGAGGCAACGCTGCACCTGCGCGCCCTTCGCCTTCAACTCGGCGAAGCGCTCGCCGTGGAATATCTCTTTGAACTTCTGGTACGCGAGCTTCGCGTTGGCGACCGCCGCGCGTCCGAGCAAGCCTTCGAGCCGCGCCTTCTCTTCGGGCGTCGAGGCGTGGCGCGCGCGGTATTCGAGGTCGGTGTCAATGGCCGTGTCCACGCGCGAGACGAAGAAGCTGGCGACGCTGGCGATGCGCTCGACCGGTTTGCCTTCGGCGGCGCGGCGTTCCAAGCCCCGGATGAAGGCTTCGGCCACCTGCTCGTAGTTCTCGATGGAGAAGATCATCGTGACGTTGATGTTGATGCCGCGATAGATGCTCTCCTCGATGGCGGGCAAGCCCTCCTGCGACGCCGGAATCTTTATCATCACGTTCGGGCGGCCCAGACGACGGAAAAGTCTGTCCGCCTCCTCAATCGTCCCCGGCGTGTCGTAGGCGAGGCGCGGGCTCACTTCGAGGCTGATGTAGCCGTCGAGCGCGTCCGTCCGGTCATAGACGGGCCGGAGGATGTCCGCCGCGTTGCCGATGTCTGCGGTCACCAAGTCCTCGTAGATTTCGGAGACGCTCTTTCCGGCGGTGACGAGTTCTTTGAGTTGCTCGTCGTAGTCGGTCGAGCCGGTGATGGCCTTCTCGAAGATGGTCGGGTTCGAGGTGACGCCGCGCAGGTCGTCCTCTTCGATCTTCTTCGCGAGGTCGCCGCCCGTGACCATCGCGCGCCGGATGTTGTCGTACCAGATGGACTGGCCGAGTCGCATGATTTCGGTAAGATTGTTGCTCATAATTTTAATGTCTGTACTTCTCGATTTCCCTCTTCGCCGTCTCGACGACGTTCTCGACGGTGAAGCCGAACTTCTTGGTCAACTCCTTGAGCGGCGCGCTCGCGCCGAAGGTCTTCATGGCGATAATCTGGTCGTTGTGCGTCGTGTAGCGTTGCCAGCCGAAACGCGCGGCCTGCTCGACTGCGACACGGGCGCGAACAGCCGAAGGCAAAACGCTCTCCTTGTATTCGTCCGTCTGGTGCTCGAAGAGTTCCCACGAAGGCATGCTCACGACGCGCCCCTTCACGCCTTCAGCGCCGAGCCGCTCGTAAGCCTCGACGCAGAGCGAGACTTCGGAGCCCGTCCCCATCAGAATCACTTCGGGCTCGCCGTCTGAGTCGGCGAGGACGTATGCGCCGTGTTTGACGTTCTCGGCGCTCGCGTATTTTTCGCGGTCGAGCGTGGGGAGCGCCTGACGGCTGAGGACGAGGACGGCGGGCTCGTGCCTCAGTTGCATGATGACGCGCCAAGCCTCGGCGACTTCGTTGGCGTCGCCGGGTCGGAGCACGATTAGATCCGGGATGGCGCGCAGCGACGCGAGGTGCTCGATCGGCTGGTGCGTCGGGCCGTCCTCGCCGACGCCGATGGAGTCGTGCGTGAAGATGTGGACGGTCGGGATCTCCATGATCGCCGAGAGGCGGATCGAGGGGCGCGAGTAGTCGCGGAAGATGAGGAAGCCCGAGCCGTAAGGCCGAATCTTCGAGAGCGACAGGCCGTTCAAGACCGCCGACATGGCGTGCTCGCGGACGCCGAAGTGGAAGTTGCGGCCCGCATAGCTGCGTTCGGGTTTGCCGTCGGCGGTGAAGTCGCCCGCGCCGTCGAACGTGAGGCGCGTCTTGGTCGAGGGCGCGAGGTCGGCCGCGCCGCCGATGAGCCACGGGACGTTCTGGGCAATCGCGTTCAGCACCTTGCCCGAAGCGTCGCGGCCGGCCACGCCCTTGGCGTCGGCGCGGAAAGTGGGGATGTCCTTGTCCCAGCCGTCGGGCAGCTCGCGCTTCTGCATCCTGACGAGCTGGTCGGCCAGTTCGGGGTGAGACTTTTTGTACTCTTCGAGCCGTGCGAACCACTCGTCGCGGCCCGCGCGACCGCGCTCGCCGATGCCTGCGCGGAAGTGCTCGCGCACCTCGTCGGGGACGAGGAACTTGCTCGTCTTCGGGCCAGCCGTAGTTGCGCTTGGTGAGTCTGATTTCTTCCTCGCCGAGCGGTTCGCCGTGCGCGGCGTGCGTGTCCTGCTTGTTCGGCGCGCCCCAGGCGATGTGGCTGTCGACGATGATGAGCGTCGGGCGGTCCCTTCTCTTTTCTTGCGACTTCGAAGGCGCGGCGGAGCATGTCGAGGTCGTTGGCGTCGCCGACGCGCGTCACGTTCCAGCCGTAGCCGATGAAGCGCGTCGCCACGTCCTCGCTGAAGGCCCACGCGGTGTTGCCCTCGATCGTGATCTTGTTGTTGTCGTAGATCCAGCAGAGGTTGTCGAGCTTGAGGTGGCCGGCGAGCGAGGCCGCCTCGTGCGAGATGCCCTCCATCATGCAGCCGTCGCCGCAGAGCGCGTAGACGTTCGGTAGTCGAACATCTCGAAGCCGGGGCGGTTGAAGTAGGCGGCCAGCCACTTCGCCGGCGATGGCCATGCCGACGCTCGTGGCGACGCCCTGGCCGAGCGGGCCGGTCGTCGTCTCGACGCCGGAGGTCCAGCGGTATTCGGGGTGGCCGGGGCAGCGGCTGTCGAGCTGGCGGAACTCCTTGATGTCGTCGAGCGTGACGCGTCGCTTCGCCCGTGCGCTCGTACTTCGAGTTGACGGCCTTGACGCCCGTCAGGTGCAGCATCGAGTAGAGCAGCATCGAGGCGTGGCCCATCGAGAGGACGAAGCGGTCGCGGTTGGGCCAGATGGGGTCGTCGGGGTCGAAGCGGAGGATTTCGTTCCAGAGGAGTAGGCGACCGGGGCCATCGCCATCGGCGTGCCGGGGTGGCCGGAGTTGGCCGCCTGCACGGCGTCCATCGAGAGCGTGCGGATGGTGTTGACGCACGTCTGGTCGAGGCTCGCGTGGGGGGGCGTCGAAGTTTGAGCTTCCATTTCGACCGAGGCTTTCCGTGTGTGCGTGCGCCGGGAGCGCCGCTGCCGCTCGTGCGGCGAGAAACGTCCGGCTCGTAAAAGCGACGCCCTCCTCGTTCAAGGAAAAGAACACCCGAACCGAGGAGCGACGCGTGAGTCAAAACCCCGATGCTCGTGCGGTAGAGATTATTTTGAGGGACACCGAGCGCCGCCTGACCGAGACGCTCACCGTGCCGGGGCCGAATGCCCTTCGGAGCTTTTCAAAACCACTTGATGAAGTGGCGGGATACTATCACATGAATTCAAAAGCCGTCCACAGATGTTTGTTTACGGCGAACAGGTCAGAACCGCGAGCGGTAGCGAGCGGGTAAGGCTTTCATCATCGCTCAAGCCGGACAGAGCATACCCGCTCGCTACCGCTCGCGGTTCTGACAGGAAAACGCCCGCTCGGAGCGTGAGCGGGCGAAAGAAAGATTCTGCCGCAAAAGTTTGAGGGGGAGACTTCAGGGCTCCGCCGAAGCGGCTTCCGGGTTCTGGAAGACTCGATCCTCCAACTTGACGCCATAGACGACCGAGAGCAGGTTCGACTCTTCTATCTGCTTGTCGTCCATGTAGAGGACGGTGCGGTAAGGGACGCGCGTGCCCTGCACGATGCGGTAGTCGTGGAACGTCCGGCGGAACTTGACCGGCGCGGTGCCGCCCGCCGGGGTCTCGCTGTATTCGAGCCACAGGATGCGGCCCGTCACCGCGCTGATGAAGTAGCGCGTGCGCCGCTTCTCCTTGTCGTCGAGGTCGAGCATCCAGAGGTCGAGCCCCTTCTGCTTGTCCTTGCCCGCGAAGGTGAGGGTCGAGCCGTTCTCCTTGTAGCGCAGCAGCGTCTCGATGCCGTGGTGGCTGTCGGCCAGAAAGCCGTTGACGTCCTCCTGCCGGGGCGTAAACGACGTGCCGCGCACGACGCCGAAGATGCGCCCCTCGTTGTAGACGAGCGCGTAGTCGAGCGAGGGCCGACGCTGGTCGAGCCGCACCTTGTCCTTCTCCGGCGTGTCGCCGCGCTTGAAGCTGCGCTCGTAAGAAATCTCTTCGGTGCGCCCGTCGTCGGTGGTGCGCGTGATGCGCCCGCGCTCGACGCCGCTGCGCCTGATTTGCGCGAGGCGCTCGCGCACGCCGAAGACGAGCACGACCGTCTCGGCCACCTGCTCGGCGGTCGGCTCGGCGCCCTTCTTCTGCGCGGTGGACGCGCCGAGGGCAGTCGGATGCCCAGCGCCGGCCAGCAGGAACGCGGCCAGCGTCGAAACCCAAAAGCGTCGTAGCACTAAGATTGTCTCCTTCAACTCTTGAATCTTGGCGACCGGCGCGCCCCGCGTGGGCGGCGGCCCGTATAAGGAGAGGTCGGCCAAAGTCTTACCGGCGATTGTAACACAGCCGACGCCGGGGCGGCGTCCCCCCCGGAACCCGCGGCGGGGCACAATTATTGATGCCAGAAGCGTTTGCGCGGATGCCCGCCCGGTCGCGTTGACAAGCTTCGCGCAAAGCGGATAGAGTGCTTGGTTTTCATAAGCCGTGACACGAAAAGGCTGTTTAGACAGACGCCTGGAGCGGCCCGGCCAAGGCCCGCCGACTGTCACCACAACATGTTTTGAAAGGACACTTGAACCGTGAAAAAAGTAGGAATCCTGGTCGGACGCGAGAAGACTTTCCCGCTCTCGATGATTGAAAAGATAAACGCGCGCGGGGGCGGCGACGTGCAGGCCGAGTTCGTCAATATCGGCGGCACCCGTCACGACGGGCCGAAGCAGTACGACCTCATCATTGACCGCATCTCGCACGAAGTTCCCTTCTACCGCGCCTTCCTGAAGCGCGCCGCGCTCGAAGGGACAATCGTCATCAACAACCCCTTCTGGTGGTCGGCGGACGACAAGTTCTTCAACTACTCGCTCGCCACCAAGCTCGGCGTCGCCATCCCGCGCACCGTGCTGCTGCCGCAGAAGGATTACATCGAGGGCATCACGAGCGAGTCCCTGCGCAACCTCGAATTCCCGCTCGACTGGCAGGGCATCGCCGACTACGTCGGCTTCCCCGCCATCATCAAGCCCTTCGACGGCGGCGGCTGGAAGAACGTCTCGCGCGTCAACGACCTCGAAGAGTTGTGGCAGGTCTACGACACGACGGGGACGCTCTGCATGACCTTGCAGGAGATGATTGACTTCGACCAGTTCGTGCGCTGCTACTGCGTCGGGCAGGAGGAAGTGATGATCATGCCCTACGACCCGCGCAAGCCGTACCTTTCGGGCGAGCAGTACATCCACGACCCCGGCTACCTGAGCCCCGAACTGGCCGAGCGCGTCGGGCGCGACGTGCGGACGCTCTGCCGCGCCCTCGGCTACGACCTCAACACGGTCGAGTTCGCCATCAAGGGCGACGTACCTTACGCCATTGATTTCATGAACCCCGCGCCGGACGCCGAAATCGCCTCGGTCGGCCAGTTCTATCACGACTGGGTGACCGACACCGTGACCGACCTCGTCTTCCGCCGCCTCGCCGAGCCGCAGGCCGCGCCGCGCTATCGCTGGGACGCCCTGCTCAACCCGCGCCCCATCGAGCAGTCGGCGCAGGCTTTCGCCGCCGCCGCTGCCACGGCACAGAAGGGCGCGGAGTCCATCCTCCCCGAATCCGTGCGCGACGTTCCCTCGGAGATCGCCGCCACGGTCAGCGGCCTCGTGGACGAGGCGAAGAACGTCGTCTCGGACATCATCGAATCCGTTACCTCTTCGTCGCCCTCCGAAGCTAAACAGGAGAAAGGCGCACGCACGGCCTCGAACGCCAAGCCAAAGGCCGCTGCCAAAAAGAGCGCCACGCCGCGCGCCAAGAAACCTTCGAGCGAATCTTAAGCTCCTCTCAAGAGGGCAGGACTCAAACCAGAAAGAGGGGGCACGAACATGACGTTCGTGCCCCCTCTTTATCTTTCTTAACACACCCCCGGACGTGCTTTAGCGTACCCTCACGCGGCTGATGAGTCTCGTCTGAGTCCTGCCGTTCGGCAGATACCGAATCTGATACGTCTCGCGGTAGACCCGTCTGCCGACGCGCACGAGGCGCGACTGCGTAACCGTCCGCACGCGGCTGTTACGCCTCCACCGACGGTTCCGCCACTGCGGCGCGACCGTGCTCGCCGTCGTCGCCACTGCCGCCGAGGTCGAGGCCCCAGCCACCTTCGCTTCCGCCGGCGTGGAGACGAAACCCACCGAAGCCAACGTCAACGCCAATGCCATTAATTTCTTCATCTGTCTTCCCCCTTAGAAAATGAATTAGGCCGAGCACACCTGCGCACGTTCATGTCGAACTGCGGGAGAGCTCGGCCTACATAACTTAAGACGCCCGTCCGCCTCTCGTGGTTACAACAACTTCAAGGCTTACGGCGGGCGCGCGTTTTGTCCTTCTCAATCAACATTTTACACGCGACACCCGATGAAGCAAAGAGAACGGCGCGGGACTACATGTTTCGTGTAGCCCCGCGCCGTTCTCTTTTTGTGACGGCCAGTGACGGCCAAGCGATTTGACCTGTCTCCCTTCGCTCGCGGCGCGAGCTTCAGGGATGGGTCACACCGGCGAAGGTCACAAGGTCGGCCACCGTGAAATCTCCGGGCGTGGCCGAGGGGAGCATCGGGGCAAATCCACCGGCGTTGAGGTAAGAGGACGCGTCGCGCTTCAGCATCCGGACGAACGTCTCGGCGACGATCCTCGCGCCGACCGGCCCCAACTGATTGCCGCCTCCGAGCACCGCCGCCTCGCGCAGCACGTAGTACCAGAGGGGCGTCCTGGTCAACAGCAGGCCGCCGCTGGCGTTCAGCACGGCCACTTCGTTCGGCGGCAACCCCGAAGTCAACTGCGCCGCCGTCATCGGAACGATGCCGAAGGAGTTGGCCATCCCCTGCCCGCTCGGCAGACCGAGGGCCAGCCCGCGCCGCAGGTTCCGCGTCGCCAGAATCGCCATCATCCCCGCGCCTCCGGGCAGCGACTCCAGACCGTTGGCGAGGATGCTGTCAATCCTCCGGGCCTTGTTGTGAACCGGGACGGGGACGCCCGTGTCGAAGAACGCGTTGAAGTCCACGACCCAGTTCGAGAAGACCGGGAGCCGTGGGTTGCGGTTGAACTCGAATATCTGTCCGAGCGTGGCGTTGATGAAGTTGAAATTCACCCAGTACCGGTCGCGGATCATGCTGTGGCCGAAACGGTAGGCGGCGACGGCGAACTCGACGGGCATGCGGAACGCGCTGCCGACGGGGGCGACGACGGTCGCCAGCGCGTTGCTCACCGCCGCCGCGCCGCAGACTCTCTTCAGGAAGTCATTCACCACGGCCCACTGGTAGTGGTGCGTGACAATCCGCTTGGCCTCCCAAGGGTGGCAAGTGTCTGGAGGGTTTTGTCGAAGCTCCCATGCCTCTTACGTCTCGCGGAACATTGACGGCCCAAATCGGTGGCTCCCCCTTATGATACGCGACCAGGCTCGGACACGCCAGCATCGTATTAACCCTAGACGTTTATTCTCACGTCTTGCCTTCAATGCAAAAGAGCGCCACCCAAAAGCTCGAAAGCTTACTTTTCCAAAGCTAGTGACTCAATAGTGACTCAATAAGCAAAACGGGCATCTTGAGGATGCCCGTAACTTATTGAAGTGATTGATGGCCAGGGACGGAGTCGAACCGCCGACACGCGGATTTTCAGTCCGCTGCTCTACCAACTGAGCTACCTGGCCTTAAGGGATTTCTTCTCCGACAGGAGGGCAAGTATAGGGGCGAAAAAGCCGGACTGTCAAACGGAGGCCGGAGGGCTTAATTTTTGTCAATTAGGTCACAAAAAATCGTTGACAGTATGACGGAGAGGTGTATAATCCCCCCCGTCTGAGGATGGTGCCGGGTGCCAAACACCTGACGAGTTCGCAAGGACAATCATTCAAAGACCCAAACTTGACAGTGCCCGCCCATGCCAGCTCAAACGCCGTCGGTGCCCCCCACTGACGCAACCCTTGAGCTGGCATTTCTCTTTCCACTCGATTCATTCTCGCCCCGCTCAAACCGCATTTTCCCGCTAAATCTTTAGACTCCCGCGCGTGCGGCTAAAAGCCTGTACTGTTCGAGGGCTTCGTCAATCGTCTCCTGCTCGTTGATGGTGGTGAGCGAGCCTTCGCGGAGGAGGACTTGGCCGCCGACGAGCACCGTCCGCACGTCGGCGGCCTCGGCGGCGTAGACGACGGTCGAGATGATGTCGGGCCGGGGCGTGAGATGCAGCCGCCGGAGGTCGAGGACGGTGATGTCGGCCCGCTTCCCCGCTTCGAGGCTGCCGATTTCTTCCTCCAGTCCGAGAGCGCGCGCGCCGTCGAGCGTCGCCATGCGCAGCACTCGTTCGGCGGGCAGAGAGGTCGTCCCCGCCGACACTTTTTGCAGGAGCGCGGCGGTACGCATCTCCGTGAACATGTCGAGGCGGTTGTTGCACGGCGCGCCGTCCGCGCCGAGGGAGACGTTGACGCCGCGCTCAAGCATCTCCGCGACGGGAGCGATGCCGGAGCCGAGTTTGAGGTTCGAGGACGGGCAGTGAGCGACGTGCGTGCCCGTCCGAGCGAGCAGACTCATCTCTTCGTCGTTGACGTGGACGCAATGCGCGAGCGCGACGTGCGGCCCAGTGATGCCGACCGCATCGAGATACTCGACGTTGCGCCGCCCGGTCTGCCGCTCGACCAGCTCAATCTCCGTCCGGTTCTCCGAAGCGTGTGTGTGAATGAGGACGCCGTGCTCGCGCGCGAGCCGGGAGACACGCTCCAGAAGTTCGCGCGTGCAGCTCACGGCGAAGCGCGGCGCGAAGCAGTAGCGGATGCGACCCTCGGCAGCGCCGTGCCACTTTTCGAGCAGCGCCAGTGACTCGGCGATTGAGCCCTCGGCCTCTTCGCGCAAACCTTCGGGCACGCCGTCGCCCTGATCCATCATGCACTTGCCGACGGTCGCGCGGAAGCCCGTCTCCTCGACGACGCGGAAGACCTCTTCGGTGTGCCTGACGGTCTCCATCGTGAGGGCACAGGTCGTCCCGCCCTTAATCAACTCGGCGACGGCGAGTCGCGCCGAGGCGCGAATCGAGCGCGCGTCGTGCGCCGCTTCGAGCGGCCAGACGCGCTTCTTCAGCCAGTCAATCAGTTCGAGGTCGTCAGCCGCGCCGCGGAAGAGCGTCTGGCAGAGGTGGACGTGCGTCTGGACGAAGCCCGGCAACACGACGCACCCGCGCGCGTCAATCGTCTCGTCGGCCCCGGACTCCTGTTGCGCGCCGACACGCTCGATGCGCCCTCCGCGCACGAGCAGGTCGGCTTCCGAGACGCTCCCGCGCGCGTCCATCGTGACGACCGTGCCGCCTTTAATGAGAATTGTTCCCGGCATTGTTCGAGAGCGTAAAACGCTTCCTCAACATCAGTCCCGTAAAATCAAACCGCGAGATTATGCGCGGACGGTTTCGGGTCTGTAAAGCCAAAAGCTTGGGCCGCCCGCGCCGTCGGTGACGCCGGAGCGACACCAAAGGCACAGGCGGCCCAAGGGTTAAATTGAAGGAAGCCCGTCCGGCTTCCCTTTTACTACTTCTTCCCGTCGGCTTTCGCCGCCGAAGCGACTTCGCCTTCGCTCTTGCCTTCAGCCTTGCCTTCGCTCTTGCCTTCGGCCTCTTCGACGACGCCGCCGATGCCGAGCGCGGCGCGGACTTCGTTCTCGATGCGGCGGAGCATCTCCGGGTTATCCTTCAAGGTCTGCTTCGCGTTCTCGCGCCCCTGGCCGAGCCGCTCGCCCTTATAGGAGAACCACGCGCCGGCCTTCTCGATGGCGCGGTGGACGACGCCGAGGTCAATCACGTCGCCCTCGCGCGAGATGCCTTCGCCGTACATGATGTCGAACTCGCACTCGCGGAACGGCGGCGCGACCTTGTTCTTGACGATCTTGACCTTCGTCCGGTTGCCGACCACGCGGTCGCCGTCCTTGATCGCGCCGATGCGGCGGATGTCGGCGCGCACCGTCGAGTAGAACTTGAGCGCGCGACCGCCGGTCGTCGTCTCCGGGCTCCCGAACATGACGCCGATCTTCTCGCGAATCTGGTTGATGAAGATGAGGCACGTGTTCGACTGCGCGACGATGGCCGTCAGCTTCCTCAAAGCCTGCGACATCAGGCGGGCCTGAAGGCCGGGGAGGCTGTCGCCCATCTCGCCGTCCAGCTCGGCGCGCGGGACGAGCGCCGCCACCGAGTCAATGACGATCACGCCGACGCCGTTCGAGCGCACCAGCGCCTCGCAAATCTCCAGAGCCTGCTCGCCCGAATCGGGCTGCGAAATCAGCAGCTCGTCAATGTTGACGCCGAGCTTTCCGGCGTACTCGGCATCCATCGCGTGCTCGGCGTCAATGTATGCAGCCACGTCGCCCGACTTCTGCGACTCGGCCACGATGTGCAGCGCGAGCGTCGTCTTGCCGGAGGACTCCGGCCCGTAGATTTCAATCACGCGACCGCGCGGCATGCCGCCGACTCCGAGAGCCGCGTCGAGGCTCAGAGAGGTCGTCGAGATGGCCGGGATGTCCGAGACTTCGCGCTCGCCGAGGCGCATGATCGAGCCCTTGCCGAATTTCTTTTCGATGTTGAGGAGCGCCGCTTCGACCGCCTTGCCGCGATCCGCGCTCATTTTGCTGTCAGCCATTGTTCCAATCACTCTTTCTCGTCCCCTCTCTCACGCATTTTAAAGTGGTGTCTCTATCCGAAGACTGGAGGAGTGTACCACAAATGACGCGAGAATGGAACAGCGTTTCACACTTGCAACAAAAGATTTTTTCACCCAGGCGGGGGTGTGGTGAACCGAAAGGTTAAGACCGCGTAAGGATAGCCGAGCGGCGAGAGTTAGTCGAGCGCGAGGGGTAAAAAAGTTACGGCAGTCGAGCAAAGAATTATAACCGCCCGGTAACGCTAGTATAACCAAATCCCAACACTCCCGCCGCGCCCCTGATTTATCTTTCGTTAACCGTGAAGTAGTTATATCTGTCGGCTACTTCTCCCCAACGCTTTTCTGTTCAGAAGAAGTAGCCGGGAGTGTCACCTACTTCCCTGTCAACAACGTGCGGCACAATCAAGGGCAAGCGTTTTAGGGTAGTCTTCGACGAAAGGCGAGACCTACGATGTTCCCCTATGTTCCCCATGGCCGCGGTGTCTCTACGGACGGGCGGAGTGCGGCTCAGGTCGTCCTGCGCGCCGCCGCCTCTCTGGGCCGCGAAGAGCAGCCCGAAGTGTACCGACACGTCCACCCGCACGGGCGGGCGACGGCCATTCTCGCACGATCCTTCGCCGCCGCCATCCGGCAATGGGGCGGTGGCCCGACGCTCGACGAGTTAGAAATCGGAGCGCACCTGCACGACTTCGGAAAATACCTCATCCCGGAGTCATTGCTCCTCAAGCCCGGCCCGCTCACGGAGGAGGAGCGGGCGGTAGTCTCTCTCCACCCCGTGTACGGGGCGCAGGTACTCTGCGGCCTGACGGCCATCACGGAGACGATCCGACGGGTGGTGCTCTATCACCACGAGCGTTGGGACGGGGGCGGCTATCCGGAGGGGCTGCAAGGGACTCGCATCCCGTGGGCGGCACGCCTCGTCTCAATTGCCGACGTTTACACCTCTCTGCGGGCGAGGAGGTCGTACAAGCCGACGCTGACGAAGCTTGAGGCCGCCGCCGAGATGGAGGCGATGGCCGGGCGCGAGCTTGACCCGGAACTGACGCGCGACTTCCTGAAGTTCGTGGGGATTTAGTGTTCGCGGGCCGGGGCCGGACGGCCCGCGGTATTTCAGGATTTAGAAGATGGAATGAGAGCGCGAGTGAAATGGCCGACGCGGCTGACGAGTTCGGGGTTGTCCGCTTCCTTCTCTATCTCGGCGACGAGGGCCGAGCCGACGACCGCCGCGTCCGCGTAGCGCCAGACTTCGGCGACGTGCTCTTTCGTCGTGATGCCGAAGCCGACGGCGACGGGCAAGTCCGAGACGCCTCGGACACGCGCGACGAGCTTTTCGGCCTCGGCGCTGATTTCCGTCCGCGCGCCCGTCACGCCCGCGCGCGAGACGGCGTAGATGAAGCCGCGCGCGCGCTCGGCGACAAGACGCAGGCGGGCATCCGTGGTGGTCGGGGCGACGAGGAAGATTTGGTCGAGCCCTGCTTGCGCGAGGAGTTCGGTGAAGTCCCGCGCCTCTTCGGGCACGAGGTCTGTGACGAGCACGCCGTCCACGCCCGCCGCCCGCGCCTCGCGCGCCAGACGCTCGACGCCGAACTGCATCAAGGGGTTGAAGTAGCTGAAGAGGACGACGGGCACGTCCGTCTCGCGCCGCGCGTCGGCGACCGCCGCGAGCGCGTCGGCGACGCCGGTGTTGTGACGGAGCGCACGCTCCGAGGCGCGTTGGATGACGGGGCCGTCCGCCACGGGGTCGCTGAAGGGCACGCCCAACTCGATGACGCCCGCGCCCGCGTGCGCCAACTCCACGAGCAGGTCGCGCGTCACGCCGGGGTTCGGGTCGCCAGCCGTGATGAAGGGGATGAGGGCTCGTTTCCCTCCCCTCCTCAACGCCTCGAATGTTTCGGCGATGCGGCTCAAAGGCCGCTCCCTTCGAGGGCGTCGGCGACGGTCTGCACGTCCTTGTCGCCGCGCCCCGAAAGGTTGACGATGATGGCTTGGCCTTGACTCAACTCTTTCGCCAACTTCAACGCGTGCGCGACCGCGTGGGCAGATTCGAGCGCGGGGATGATGCCTTCGAGTTCGGAGATGAGCTTGAAGGCGGCGAGCGCCTCCGTGTCCGTCGCCGAGACGTACTCGACACGCCGCGCGTCGTGGAGGAAGGCGTGCTCCGGGCCGATGGAAGGATAGTCGAGCCCCGCCGAGACGGAATGTGTAGCGGCGATTTGCCCGCGCTCGTCTTGCAGGACGTAGCTGAGAGTCCCTTGCAGCACGCCGGGCCGCCCGCCGCCGCCCTCGTTGAAGCGGGCCGCGTGCTCGCCCAAGCCCTGCCCGCGTCCACCCGCCTCGACGCCGACCATTCGCACGGACGCGTCTTTGAGAAAGGGATGAAAGAGCCCGATGGAGTTCGAGCCGCCGCCGACGCAGGCCACGAGCGCGTCAGGTAGGCGTCCTTCCCTCTCAAAAAACTGCGCGCGCGCCTCGCGACCGATGACGCTCTGAAACTCGCGCACCATCAGAGGGTACGGGTGCGGCCCCAGCGCGCTGCCGAGCAAATAATAAGTGTCCGAGACGTTGGTCACCCAGTCGCGCAGGGCCTCGTTGATGGCGTCCTTCAAGGTGCGCGAGCCGCCCTCGACCTCTCGCACTTCCGCGCCGAGCAGTTGCATGCGGAAGACGTTCAAGCGTTGCCGCCGCACGTCCTCCGAGCCCATGTAGACGACGCAGGTCAGACCGAAGAGCGCGCAGACCGTCGCCGTCGCGACGCCGTGCTGGCCCGCGCCCGTCTCGGCGATGACGCGGCGCTTGCCCATCCGCCGCGCGAGCAGGACTTGACCCAGGGCGTTGTTGATTTTGTGAGAGCCCGTGTGCGAGAGGTCTTCGCGCTTGAGGAAGATGCGAGCGCCGCCCGCCTCTTCGGTCAGACGCGCGGCGAAGTAGAGCGGGGTCGGGCGACCGGAATAGTCGCGCAAGAGAGACTCGAACTCTGACTTAAAAGATTCGTCGCCCCGCGCGGAATCGAAGGCCGCGCCCAACTCTTCGAGCGGAGCCATCAAAGTTTCCGGCACGTAGCGCCCGCCGTAACGGCCCCAGTGTCCGCCTTCGTCGGGCTCGGTCTCGCCCCCTTGCTCAAAAATCTCGTTGCTCATCGAATTAGAAAGTCAGAACCGCCTGCGGTAGCGGGCGGGTGTCGGTTGGCGTTAAGACTCGCCCACGACGGCGGGCGCATATCGAAGGAGTTGAGACCCGCCCGCTACCGCAGGCGGTTCCGACTCATCAACTCACCTCAGACCGAAGGCCACCGTCTCGTCGAAATGTTGCTGCCCGGCCTCGGCGGTCGAGTCCGCGACCTCAGTACGGTCGCGCCCGCCGCGCTTGGCGCGGTAGAGGGCCGAGTCGCTGAGGCTGAACAGCTCGCGCTCCGTCCGCGCGTGCGCGGGACACGCGCCGACGCCGAGACTGATGGTCACCTTTCCAACATCTTCGACTGCCTGCGAAGAGACCGCGAGGCGCAGACGTTCGGCGGCGGCCAAAGCCTTCGTGCTGTCCACGCCCGCCAAAAGCAACGCGAACTCCTCGCCGCCGAGACGCGCCGCCGTGTCGTTGTCGCGCGAGTGCTCCGAGAGCGAGGCCGCGACGGCGCGAATCACGCGGTCGCCCGCCGGGTGCCCGTGCGCGTCGTTAATCTTCTTCAAATGATCCACGTCCAGAAGCACGAGCGCGCAGGGGATTTTGTAACGCCGCCACCGCTCGACCTCGTGTCCGAGCGCCGTGCGGAAGCGGCGGCGGTTGGCGAGGCCCGTCAGGTAATCGCGGTCGGCCTCGGCGCGCAGGCGGTCGAGCGACTGCTTGTGCTCGGCGAGCTGGCGCGTCCGCTCTATCAAAAGCACGACCTCGTTCGGGAGCTGAAAATAGTCCGAAGCCCCGGCGCTCATCGCCTCGCGGCGACGTTCGAGCGTCGCGCCTTCGTCGCCCACGAGCACGAAGGGCACGGCGTCCTGCGCGTCCTTGAGGATGCGCGCGAGTTCCGAGGCGGTCACGCCCTTGAGATTCGTGCCGGAGACGACGACGTGCGGGCGCGTGCGCTGCAAGGCGATGAGCGCCTTCGCGCCCCCTTCGACTCCGGCGACGAAGAAGCCCCCGGCTTCGAGCGCCGCCGTGCAGGCGCTCAACCGCGGGTCGTCGGTAATCAGAAGGACGCGCCCCTGATCGCGCGAAGGGGGACGCCGGGTGTCGGTCGCGAGAGCTTTTGCGCTCATCTTGTCAGGACTCTGGGGACGAAAACGCGTGCAGCCAAAATGGCTTTCAGTTGGGAGGGAGGAGACAAGGGGCTAAACCCTGCTGGATAATGAACCCGAACCTGCCCGCACGACGCCAGCATAACCGAAAAGGTACGCCGCGCGTCAAGTTTTCATCAGTTCAAAGTTCGTTCAGAAAGTTCAAAGTACAAAGTTCAAGGTTCAAAGTTAAAGAGCTGTTCGAGTAGTCCCGTCAGGGACGGAATGTTTATAGCTTGGGGTTTCTTATTTCTCCCCAGCTCTGTCAGGAGCGAAACATGTATGCTGCTCCTGACGGAGCTGGCGCGATCAGGCGTGCCTTGCAGGCTATAAACATTAAGCCCCTCCGGGGCTCAAGCTTCCCAAGACGATTCTCAACACTCCCCTTCAACTTTGAGCTTTGAACTTTGAACCCTGATCTATCCCGCGCGGGCCGCCTCGATAAAGTTTTTGACGAGCAAAAGGCTCTTGCGCCCCGGCGCGGTCTCGACGCCGCTGCACACGTCAACGGCGAAGGGGCGGACGGCGCGCACCGCCTCCGCCACGTTCTCCGGCGTCAAGCCCCCGGCGAGGAAGAGTTTCGGCGTTAACTCGCGCGCCCTCCGCGCCACTTCCCAGTCGAACGTGCGGCCCGTCCCGCCGAAGGCTTCGACGGAGAAGGCGTCGAGGAGCACCGCCTCCGCGCCGCACCGCGCGACTTGCTCGACGTCGAAGTCTCCGCCGACGCGCAACGCTTTGATGGTCAACCCGCAGCTCAGCTCGCGGCAATAATTCGCTGACTCGTCGCCGTGCAACTGCGCCGCGCCGAGCCCCGCCTCCGCGACGATGCGCCGCACCTCTTCGGCCTCTTCGTTGACGAACACGCCCACGCACAACACGCGCGCGGGCAACTGTTCGATGATGCGCCGCGCCTCCCGCGCCGTAACGCAGCGCGGACTCTTCCCGTAGAAGTTGAAGCCGAGCGCGTCCGCGCCCGCTTCGACCGCCGCCAAAGCGTCTTCCTCATTCGTGATGCCGCAGATTTTGACCTTCAACATGAGTTTCAAGCACAGTACCGCGAGCGGCACTGTTTAGTGAGTACCCCTGACTAAATCACGCAAGGCTTCGTCGGGCCGCGCGGCGCGCATGAGCGACTCGCCGACGAGGAAGGCTCGGAAGCCGTGCCCGCGCAGGCGTCGAATGTCCGAGGCGTCGTGGATGCCGCTCTCGCTGACGAGCAGAGAGCCTTCGGGCGCGTGCGCGGCCAGCTCTTCGGAGGTTTCGAGCGAGACTTCGAAGGTGCGAAGGTTGCGGTTGTTGACGCCGATAAGATGCGCGCCCGTGTTCGCCGCGCGTCGCAGTTCTTCGAGCGTGTGGACTTCCACGAGCGCGTCGAGGCCGAGCCCTTCGGCGACGAGCCGGAGACTTTCGAGTTCTTCGTCCGAGAGCGCGGCGACGATGAGAAGCGCCGCCGAAGCGCCCGCCGCCGCCGCCTCGTGGATTTGATATTCGTCGAAGACGAAATCCTTGCGCAGCACGGGGAGACGCGTGGCCGCGACGGCTGCCTGCAAGTCTTCGAGCGAGCCGCGAAAGTAATCCTCTTCGGTCAGGACTGACATCGCCGCCGCGCCACCCGCCTCGTAGAGCCGCGCGACTTCCGATGCCCCTACGTCGCCGCGAATCGAGCCCTTCGACGGCGAGGCGCGCTTGAACTCCGCGACGATGTTGACGCGACTTGCGTCCGCGAGCGCGCGGCGGAAGGCGTGCGGCTCCGCGTCTCGCCTGACGGCCTCGGCTGCACGTCTCACTTCCGCGGGCGGTCGTTGACGACGCGCGTGCTCAAGCCGCGCCCTCTTCTTCTCGATGATGATAGAAAGAAAGTCCTGCTCGCTCATTTAACGTTCGTCGCCTTCGCCAGCGCATCGAGCTTCGAGAGCGCGGCCCCGCTCTCGATACTCTCGTCCGCGAGCCGCGCCGCCTCGCGCAGATTCTCCGCGCGTCCGCCGACCAGAAGCGCCGCCGCCGCGTTCGCCACGACGAGCGAGCGCGCCGCGCCTCTTCTTTCACCCGTCAACACTTCGCGGATGAGGCGCGCGTTCGTCTCGGCGTCGCCGCCGCGCAGCTCGTCCAATTCGACTTGCTCAAGCCCGAAATCCTCCGGCCCGATGACGAAGACGCGGACGCTCCCGTCTTTGACTTCGGCGACTGCCGTCTGCGCGGCGAGCGTCACTTCGTCGAGCCCGTCCCTGCCGTGTACGACCCACGCGCGCTCCGTGCCGAGCGCGGCGAGCGTGCGTGCCAGAGGCTCGACGAGCGACGCGTGCCAGACGCCGATGAGCTGGCGCGGCGCGCCCGCAGGGTTCGTTAAGGGGCCGAGCAGGTTGAAGGTCGTGTGGACGCCCAACTCGCGGCGCACGCCCGCCACGCGCGCCGTCGCGCCGTGGTAAAGCGGCGCGAACATGAAGCAGACGCCGTGCTCTTCGAGGCACGTCTGCGAGACTGCGGGCGCGGCGGAGACGTTGACGCCGAGGGCCGTCAGAACGTCGGCGCTGCCCGAACGGCTCGTCGCGGCGCGGCTCCCGTGCTTCGCCACGGGGAGGCCCGCCCCGGCGATGACGAAGGCGGCGGCGGTCGAGACGTTGAAAGTCTTGGCCGCGCTCGAACCCGTGCCCGCCGTGTCAATGAAACACTCATGCCGCGACTCGACGCGGACGGCGCGCGCGCGCATCGCCGAGGCCATCCCCGCCAGCTCTTCGACCGTCTCGCCTTTAACCGCGAGCGCGACGAGCGCCGCGCCTATCTGCGCGTCCGTCGCGTCGGCGTCGAGCAGCGCGTCGAGAAACTCCGCCGCCTCATCGCGCCGCAAATTCTCGCCCCGCATCAGCCGCAGCAGAAACGCGCGCAGCGGTGCGCCCCGCCCCGGCTCGTCCCTCCGCGCCGGAGTCGGCAGCAGCCTTGAAAGTCTTGCGGCGCTCTTATCGTCTTCGTCAGGCATGGGAATCAGTTTTCAGTTTTTAGTTTTCAGTTTTCAGATTTCAAATTCGCAAGCCCGGGGTCGGAAGCTGAAAACTGAAAACTAAAAACTGAAAACTTTTTTTCAAATCTTCATGAAATTGGCGAGCAGTCGTTTGCCTTCGGTCGTCAGGATTGATTCGGGGTGGAACTGGACGCCTTCGATTTTCATGCGGCGGTGGCGGAGTCCCATGATGATGCCGTCGGGGGTCGTGGCGGAGATTTCGAGGCAGTCGGGGAGCGACTCGCGCTCGACGACGAGCGAGTGGTAGCGGCCCGCCGAGAAACGGTACTCAAGACCTTCGAAGATGGTCTTGCCGTCGTGGCAAATCTCGGCGGGCTTGCCGTGGACGGGTTCGGGCGCGCGCACGACCCGCCCGCCGAAGACCTGACCGATGGCCTGATGGCCGAGGCACACGCCGAGGATGGGGATGCGACCGGCGAAATGCTCGACGAGCGCGAGCGAGACGCCCGCATCCGTTGGCGTGCCCGGCCCCGGCGAGATGAGTATCTGGTCGGGGCAGCAGTTGGCCTCGACCTCCTCGACCGTCACCTCGTCGTTGCGCCGCACGTCCAGCTCCGCGCCCAGCTCGCCGAGGTACTGGACGAGGTTGTAGGTGAAGGAATCGTAGTTGTCTATGACGAGAATCATCTCTTGTCGCGCGACGCGTTGCCCCCTCCCGTCCGTGCTTTCTGCTTCAACGTCGTCGCGGCCTCTTGAATAATCTTCGCCGCCTCGTCGCGCCGTGTCTTCGTGGCCCACGCGAGCGCCGTCCTCCCGTCCGCGTCCTTCAGAGACGAGTCCGCCCCGCTGTCGAGGAGGCGCTGGATAATCTCCCTTTTGCTCCTCGTCGCCGCGATCATCAAGGCCGTGCCGCCGATGTCGTTCTTGAGGTTCGGGTCGGCCCCGGCGTCGAGGAGCAGCCCGACGAGATGCGGGCGGTCGTAGAAGACCGCCCAGACGAGCGCCGTGCCCACGCCGCCGTCGCTCGCGTTCACGTCCGCGCCCGCGCCGAGGAGCAGTTGCACGACCTGCGGGCGGTCTTCCGCCACGGCGTACATCAAAGCGGTCGAGCCGTCGGCGGCGTGCGCGTCCACGTCCGCGCGTTGTTCGATGAGCGCGCGCACCGTCTCTTCGGCTCCCTTAATCGAGGCGTGCATCAACGGCGTGAGTCCTTTGCCGTCGCGCGAGTTCGGGTCGGCCCCTTTTTCGAGCAGCGCGCGGACGACCCTCGCGTGCCCTCGACGCGCGGCGACGTGGAGCGGCGTCTCCGACTTCCGGTTCCTGATTTCCGGGCTCATGCCCGCAATCAGAAAGAGCTTGACGGCGGTCGCGTCGCCGTCGGCGGCGGCGTTCAAAAACTCTTCCTCTTTGAAGACGTGGCCGCGCAGAAAGAGGTCGCGCCGCGCCGTGTCCGGCCCGATGACGCGGTCGCGTTCGACCTCACAGCCGCCGACCGCGAGCAAGGCGACGAGGATGAAGGCCCGGCTTCGTGACTGTCTTAAAACTCGTTTCAGAGGGCACGACCTCCGTCTTCTTCTGCTTCGCGTCTTCACAGCCCGCGCTCGGCCAGTTCGACTGCCAGAAGCAGCGCGCGGGCCTTGTTCATCGTCTCCTCGAACTCGCGTTCGGGAACCGAGTCGGCGACGATTCCGGCCCCGGCCTGCACCTCGGCGCGCGAGTCGCGCATGACGATGGTGCGGATGGCGATGCACGAGTCGAGGTTGTCGGCGTAGTCCACGTAGAGCACCGCGCCCGCGTAGATGCCGCGCGAAGAGGGTTCGAGCCCGCCGATAATCTGCATCGCCCGCACCTTCGGCGCGCCCGTCACCGTCCCCGCCGGGAAGCACGCGGCGAGCGCGTCGAAGCGGTCGCGGTCGTCGCGCAGGCGCGCGCGCAGACTGGTGACGAGGTGCTGAACGTGCGAGTAACGCTCGACCGTCATCAGCTCGCCGACCTCGACCGTGCCGAAGTCGGCGACGCGGCCCAGGTCGTTGCGACCGAGGTCAACGAGCATGACGTGCTCGGCGACCTCCTTTTCGTCGGCGCGCATCTCTTCGCCGAGCAGCCAGTCCTCGGTCTCGGTCGCGCCGCGCTTGCGCGTCCCGGCAATCGGTCGGTAGTCGAGCCTCTGCCCGCGACACCTGACGAGCATCTCCGGCGATGCGCCGACGACCGACTCGCCGCCCGTCCTTAAGAAATACATGTACGGCGAAGGGTTCGTCGCCCGCAGCGCGCGGTAGACCTGAAGCGGCGAGACCGTCACCTTCTTCGACAGGCGTTGAGACAGCACGGCCTGATAACAGTCGCCCGCCTCGATGTGCCCCTTGACCTCTTCCACCGCGCGCTCGAAGTCCCGCCGCGACCAATTAGACGTGAACCCGGCTGCGCCTTCAACTTCAACTTCCGCGTCGTGCGCTTCGGCCCCGCCCGGAAGCGTCTGCGCGCCGCCCGCCGCGAGGAGTTTTTCTATCCGCGCCGTCTCTTCGACGGCCACTTCATAAAGTTCTTCGAGCCGCGCGCGGCTCCCGCCCGCCTCGTCCGTAAAGACGACCGAGGCGATCTCTATCTGCTGCCGCACGCGGTCAAAGGCGAGCACCGTGCGGAAGACCATGAAGACGGCGTCGTCCGCTTCGGGACTTCCCTTCAAGTCGCCTTCTAAGACCGGCTCGAACCAGCGCGCGGCGTCGTAGGCGAGATAGCCGACCGCGCCCCCGGCCATCGGCGCGAGCCCCGCACGGCGCGCGAGCCTGCGACCGCGAAAGTAGTCTCGGAGGTAGTCGGTCGCGCGCACGCCCGCGTGCTCTTCCCTCTCGCCGCCGCGCCGCTCGATGGTCGTGTCGGCCCCGCGCCCGCGCACAATCAACTCCGGCTCCGCGCCGAGGAACGAGTAACGCGCGATGCGTTCGCCGCCTTCGACCGATTCGAGGAGGAAGGCGTGCGGCGAGTCGCCCGCGACGCGCATGAACGCGCCGACGGGCGTTTGCAAGTCGGCCAAGACCGTCCGCACGACGGGCACGACGTTGCCGCGCGCGGCCTCTTGCTCGAACTCGTCGAAGTTTGTCGGCTGAAGGTCAATCATGCGGGCACGCGTGGGGCAGGTTTGAGTTCGTTCCCAGAAAGTGATTGCTCTGCTTCTTATGCGCCACTCGGCTCGCGCGCATAAAGTTCGAGGTGGCCGCAGCCCGTGCAGCGGAGGGCGTTGATTTTGTACCTCACCTTGCCGTCAGTCTTGAGGCCCGACCAGAAACTCGACTGGGGTCGGCCCTCGACCCACTCCGAAGGGCCGAGCCCGTAATTCATGTCGCCGTGTTCGGGGACGTAGCCCTCCTCCATCTGCTTCCCGCACCGCAAGCAAGTCCATTCGTCGCTCATCGTCAAATCCTCTTTTAGACGAGGCGCGTGCCGCCGAGCCAGTGGCCGCCGTCCACGGCGATGACGGCCCCGTTGATGAAGGCGGCGGCGTCCGTGCAGAGGAAGACCGCCAACTGCTCCACGTCGCGGATGCGCCCGTAGCGACCGAGCGGGATGCGTTTCCGCAGACGCTCCTTGATGTCGGGCGGGACGAGCCGCTTCATGCCTTCGGTGTCCTCAATCGGCCCCGGCGCGACGGCGTTACAGCGGATGCCGTGCGCGCCCCACTCGACGGCGAGGTTGCGCGTCAAGGCGTCCACGCCCGCCTTCGCCGCCGAGACGTGGAGTTGCAAAGGCGTCCCGCCGTAGTGGAGCGTCGCGCTGATGTTGAGGATGAGGCCGCGCCTCTTCTTCAGCTCGGCGAAAGCCGCGCGGCAGACGTTGAACGTGCCCTTGAGGTCAATGTCCACGACCGTCCCGAAGCCGTTCGGCGAAAGCTCCTCCGCCGGGCAGAGGAAGTTCCCCGCCGCTCCGTTGACGAGGATGTCGAGCCGCCCGAAGTGCTCGACGCAGGCCGCGACCGCCTGCTCGACCTGCGCGAAGTCGCGCACGTCCGCCGCGAAGGCGAAGGCGTCGCCGCCGCCCTCTCGAATCAACGCCGCCGCCGGTTCGAGGTTCTCAATCTTACGGCTCACGAGCGTGACGCGCGCGCCCGCCTCGGCCAGCGCGCGCGCCACGCCGCCCGTGATGCCCGTGCCGCCGCCCGTCACCAAAGCCACACGGCCTGACAGTACGTTGTCGGCGAAAACTTTTGTCACGCTCTCCTCAGTCATGCCGCCTTCAAAGCCTCCTGCAAAGTGAATCTCCCTTCGTACAGAGCCTTGCCGACGATGACGCTATCCACGCCGCACCGCCGGATGCTCTGCAACTTGCGGATGTCGTTGAGCGACGAGACGCCGCCCGAAGCCGTCACGCGCAAGTCTGCCTCGCGCGCAATCGCGCACGTCTGTTCGAGGTTGACGCCGCCGAGCATCCCGTCGCGCGCCACGTCCGTATAAACCACTCGGTCAACGCCCGCGTCGGCCACGCGCCGCGCCAACTCCGTCGCGCTCAACTCCTCTTCCTTCTCCCAACCGCGCGTCAGAACCTTGCCGCGCCGCGCGTCAATCCCGACGCAGATGCGGAAGCCGAAGAGCTGGACGAACCTCTCCAACGTTTCGGGCGACTCGGCGGCGAGCGTCCCGATGACGACCTGCGCCGCGCCGTACTCGATCATCTGCTGCACGTCGGTCACGCTCCGCAGGCCGCCGCCGAACTGCACGGGGATTTTGACGGCGCGGATGATGCGGCGGACGACTTTGCGGTTACGAAAGTTCGCGTCGGCGAACGCGCCGTCGAGGTCAACGACGTGAATCATCCGCGCCCCGTCGGCCTCGAACCCCTGCGCAATCTCCACGGGGTCGCCGTCGTACACCTTCACGTCCTGCCGCCGACCCTGCTTGAGCCGCACGCACCGCCCGTCCTTCAAATCAATCGCGGGAATAATTAACATGGGAAAAGCCGTAAACCGTCAACCGTGACAGGTGACAGGAGAAAGACCGTCAACCGTGAACCGTAAACGGTGACAGGAGAAAGGCAGTTCTTTCTTGTCACGGTTTACCTGTCACGGTTCACGGCTTTTTCGGTGTCGGCGTGGCGGTGGGCGAAGCCTCGCCGCCGGTGACGTTCGGGGTGATGGGGAGCGGGGGCGGCTCGCCGTACTCGCCCTCCTGCGGCGTCCCCTCGACGAGCGGGGCGACTTCGGCGGCGTACTTCTGCGCCTCCTCGTTGTCCGGGTTGATGCGGAGCGCGCGTTGATAGTCGGCCAGCGCCTCCTTTAACTGCTGCGCCTCGCGCAGAGCGTTCGCGCGACGGACGAAGGCATTCGCCAGTTGGTTGCGCGCCTCGTCGTCGCCGGGGTTCCGCTCGGCGCGCTTTTCGAGCCGCTCAATCTCGGCTCCCAATTTCGAGAGGTCGCCGCCCGCCGACGCCCGAGTTGTTCGCCTGCGCTTCCGAGGCGTTGTCCGTCTTAGTGACGGACTGCTCGCCCGCGCCGCCTCCGCACGCCGCCAGTGTCAGGAGCAGCGCGCACGAGAGGGCGAGGCGCGCACGCCCAAACGTGTGTCTGAACGTCATCCGCCGCTGCCCCCCTGCACGTAAGGTCTGGACTGCACGATGTAAATCTGGTCGCCGAGGAAGACCCACTCGATGTCCTGCTCCTTGCCGCCGAAGACGTTCTTGATGAGCGAGGCGGCGCGCGCGAGCCGCCGCACCACGGCGTCTGTCAGAACGGCACGCTCGCCCGAAATCGGAATCTCGCGGACGCCGCCCGCCGCGTCAAACGTCAGGAGGCTCTCCTCGTCCGAGCGCGTCAGGACTTTGACGGCGTTGGCGCGCGGCAGAAAGATGATCTGCTCCGGAATCTTCTTGCCCTCGACGACCTTGATGCCGAGACCGCGCTTCGCGCTGATGTAGATGGCCCCTCGGTTGTCGGCGTCGAACGGGTCGGTCGTAATCATCACGCCCGCGCTGTCGGCGTTCACGCCCTCCTGTATGAGCACGGCCATGTACGACTGCGAGTGGTCAACGCCCGCGCGCTCGCGCGCCTCGTAAGCCTGAAAGTTCCAGAGCGAAGCCCACACGGTCTTGATGGCCTCGAAGAGTTTCTCTTCGTCCTTCACGTTCGGCACGGTGTCGTAGAGCCCCGCGCCGCTGAAGTTCGGGAGGTCTTCGACGTTCGAAGAGCTGCGGACGAACAAACCCTTGCCCGCGTACTCGGCCCGCACCTTGCGGACGAGTTCGTCCCTCAGCTTCTCGTTCAACTTGCCCGCCTGAATCAGAGCGCGCATCGCGGTCAGACGCTCGCGGCGGTACGGCGGGTCGTGGACGAACTTCTGGTCCTCCATCATCTCGGCGATCTTCAAGTCGAGCCCGTTCTCTTTGAGGAACTGGCCGTAGTAATAGATGGGGACGGTGAAGCCGTTCGGCACGGTGATGCCGCGCAGGCGCGCGCGCATGACCTCGCCGAGGTTCGCCGACTTCGCGCCGTAGGCGTCCGACATCCGCGCCCGCTGCTCGCGCAGGTCTGCGAGCCGCGTGGCCGAGAGGTTGACGCGCGGCCTCATCAAATCCTGACGGGCGGCGAGCCGCTTGAGATAATCGTCGAGCTGATTTTTGTCGGCGCGCTTGATGACGTACTTGTCCGGCAAAGTCTCGAACGAGACCCACCAGCCGTCGTACTGCTTCAAGAGTTCGTGCGCGTCCTTGATGTAAGCGTTCGGCACGCCCCAGCCTTTGACCAGCAGGTTGATGTGCGAGAGCGGCGTCGAGGGCTTCGAGACGATGACGCCCGCCACGGGCGGGAGGCTGATGGGCACTTCGTTCAAGACGAGGATTTCGTTGAAGCCGACCTCGACCGTCTCGTCGAGTTTGTCAATGACGTGGACGCGGCCCAAGCCCTTCGCCAAGTTGAGCGCCTGATACTCCTGCCCGCGCGTGATGTCGCTCTGCGAGACGAGCGCGAGGCCCGCGACGCCTGCCGCTTCGGTCTCCTGCCGGTTCGAGTTCACCTTGAAGGCGACGGGCGCGAAGAACGTCGCGCCGATGGCGTCGGCGGTCTGCTTGATGAGTTCTGGGCCGGCGGTGTCGCCCTCCCAGAACTCGAACGTCCAGCGTTTGACCGGGGCTTGATACGCGAGCGTGCCGAGGATGAAGCGGCGGTTCGGCTGCGTGTAGTTCTTCTGGAACTCCTGCCCGCGCTCCAGAGAGAGGTACGTGCCGTTGACGAAATCCTTGTGGAAGCGGTAACGCTTCGAGTTGACGTAGTGGACGCGGTTCCCTTCCTTCCGGTCAATGACGAACATGACGTGCGGCAAAGCATACGGCTGGTCGGTGTAGACGCGCGCCAGAGAGTCGAACTCTCCCTGCGTCTTGATCGCCGGGAGCGAGCGCGACGCGCCCGACTCTTCTTTCCCGGCGGCGACTTTCGGCGCGACGTGCTTGCGTGAAGCCGCCGTCTGCCCGCGCGCGTCGCGGAAGATGGAGAACAGGACGAAAAGACACGACAACGCTAATACAAACAGGAGCGTCTTCTTGAATCTCATAAAGTTCCCCTCTCGTCCAAAAGCCTCGCGCCTTCGCGCCGCAGTAATTCTAACAGATCGTCTATGTGGCGACGCTCCGTGAGGAAGCTGTTGACGTTGATGCGCAGCGCCCGCCGCCCGTGCAAAACGGTCGTCGCGAACCACGCCTCGCCGCTTTGCTCGACGCGCTGCTGCAAGGCCCGCTGCAACTCGTCCTGCTCCGCGGGCGGCAAGTCGCGCGCGCCTTTGGGCAGGAAACGCGCGCAGCAGAGCGCCGTCTCGACTTCGCCGACCGTCTCGAAATCTTCCTCCGCGTCGAGCCGCGCGGCGAGATGCCGGGCGAGGTCTATCTGCCGCTCGACTATCCGGGCGTAGCCGCGCACGCCCAAATATTTAAGCGCCATCCAGACTTTTAGTGCGCTGAAGCGGCGCGTGCCGAGTTGGCCGTAGCGGAAGAAATCATACTCCACGTCGCCGACGCCCCGCTCTTCACTGAGATACTCCGGCGTGATGTCGAAGGCGTCGCGCAGCACGCGCCCGCCCTCGCGCACGAGCAGCGCGCCGCACGCGAACGGGACGAAGAGCCACTTGTGCGGGTCAATCGTGATGGAGTCGGCGCGCTCGATGCCGCGCAGACGCCCGCGCTCGCGCTCCGAGAAGGCGAGCGCCCCGCCGTAGGCCGCGTCCACATGGAACCAGAGGTTGAACTCGCGCGCCACGTCGGCCAGCTCGTCGAGAGGGTCAACGACGCCGGTCGAGGTCGCGCCCGCCGCGCCTGTCACGCACAGAGGCGTCGCACCCCGCGCGATGTCGTTGGCGATTATCTCGCGCAAGTCCCCGACCTTGATGTGGAAGCGTTCGTCGGTCGGGACTTTTCTTAAGTTGTCTCGTCCCAGTCCGAGGATATCCACGCACTTGATGAATGAGTAGTGACACTGCTCAGAGGCGTAGACGGTGAGTTCGGAGCCGCGCGCGGTCGCGCTCACTCCACGGTCGCGCGCGCCTTCGACGCGCCGGTCGCGCGCGCACTTGAGTCCGAGGAGGTTCGCCTCCGAGCCCCCGCTCGTGAGCGTCCCGAACGCTTGCTCGTCGTAGCCCATGAGCGCGCAGAGCCAGCCGAGGACGCGCGCCTCGATGATGCTCGCCGAGGGCGAGTTGCGCCACGCCGCGCCGTTCTGGTTGATGGCTGAGGCCAGCGTGTCGGCCCACACGGCGACGGGGAGGGGCGTCGGGTTGAAGAGCCCGTAATAGCGCGGGCTCGGTATGTTCATCGCGTGCGGGAGCACGTCGCGCTCGAAGCTCTCAAGAATCGTTCCCACGTCCGCGCCTTCTACGGGCAGCGGCTCGTCGAAGAGTCTTTCGAGTTCGGCGGGCGTGGCCGTCGAGCAGACGCGCGCTGTGTCGAGCGAGGCGGCGTAGCGCGAGACAATCTCCGTCACGGCGCGACCGAGGCGCGCGTGCTCCTCGCCGGCGGTCTCGCAGGTCAGAAAGGGGGTGTGGTTTAATTCGGACATCCAGTAAGCTTCGCTGAGACTTTCGTTTTGATGATGGCTGACCGAAAATTATCACCCGCCGACGAGTTTGACAAAGCGCTGGCGGCGCACGCCGAAGAGTTCGGCGTGCGCTTGAGCGACGAAGACCGCGCCCGCCTCGCCGTCTATTACTCGCTCGTGATGAACTGGAACCCGCGCCTGCATCTCGTCGCTCCGTGCCCGCCCGAAGAGTTCGCGACCCGCCACGTCCTCGAATCGCTGCTCGCCGTGCCCTTCCTCAACGAAGGCGCGAGCGTCTTGGACGTGGGCTCCGGCGCGGGCCTGCCCGTCATCCCGTGCCTCGTCGTGCGGCCTGACCTGAAGGCCGTTTTAATCGAGGCTTCGCAGAAGAAATCCATCTTCCTGCAAGAAGCCCTGAGCCGTCTGGGCAAGTTAAGTGACGCGCGCGTCGTCGCCGAGAGGTTCGAGCGCGTCGAGCCGCCCGAAGCCGACTTCCTCACCTGCCGCGCGCTCGAACGCTTCACCGAGACGTTGCCGGGAATCCTCCGCTGGTCTTCGCAGGTCAAGACACTTCTGCTCTTCGGCGGCGACTCGCTGCGTGCCGAGATAGAGCGCGCGGGCCTTCACTTTGAATCCGTCCGAGCCCCACGTTCGGAGAGAAGGTTTCTCTTCGTCGTCCGTCGAGTGGCAGAAGCCCGACCGTGAGGGAGGGCGCAGAGGAAACGCAGAAGTCAGAACGCGGAACGATGAACTAAGAACAAATGCCTTCCGTCTTTCCGTTCTGCGTTGTGGCGTTCCGACTTCTGACTTGAGTACGCCCTCCCTCACGGTCGGGCTTCTGCAAAAAAGAGGCGAGGCCGTCGCGCCTCGCCTCTTGTCCTCAATCCTGTAATTCTCTTCTTTATCTCAAGACCGTGATGGCGATGAGCTGCTGGCCCGCGATGACGTACTCGGCGGCGGGCAGCTCCTTCTCGGCCACGGGCGAGAGCATGGTCGGCGTGTAGCCGCCGGTCGAGCGGTCGCTGTTGAGGGTCGCGACGAAGGAGGGCGGGAGGTTCGGCATCTCGTCCGTGCCGATGACCGCGCCCGGCGTGATGCGGAAGAGCTTGACGTAGAGGCGGTCGTTCTTCTTGATCTTGTTAATCGCCCCGACGAGCTGCGCGAGGTCTTTCGGGACGAAGCTCTGCGAGGCCGAGACCTGTTGCAGAGTGCCGCCGTCGCCGACGAAGAGAATGAGCTGGCCCGGCGGGATGTCCGAGGGAATCTCGACCGGGATGCGCTGGACGAACTGCTTGCCGGAGTCGGTGCGGACGTAGGCTTGCACCTCGACGGTCTCGCCGCGCCGGACTTCGCTGCGGTCGAGCGCGATGCGGTCGAGCGTGGCGGCGCGGCGCGAATCGGTGGCCGCGATGTCGAGCGTGATGGGGCCGAGTTCCACGCCGTCGAAGCCGCTCGACATGAGCGCGGCGACGGGCGCGGCGACCGACCCGGCGGCGGAGAGGCCCGCCCCCTGCATCGAGAAGCGGCGTTCGATTTGAATCGTCTCGTGCCCCTTGACCTGAATGCTGCCCTTCACGCTGATGGTCGAGTCGCCGAGGCTGCGCTCGCTCGAAGTGATGGTATTGTAGACGGTCATGTTCAGCAGGAGCGGCGTCAAAAATTCGTCGCTCGCCACCTCGTAGTTGTACGTCTCGACGCGCTCGCGGGTCGTGTGGAGGTTGACGCGCACGGGAATCATCTTCGGCGCGCGGCCCAACTGGCCGTAGACGCCGGGCGCTCTATCCTGCGAGATTGCGCCGACCATCTGCCCCGGCACGGTGAGCTTGAAGGAGCTTAAAGTGTTCGGGATGACCGTCACGACCGACGCCTCTGACATCGGCATATCGGACGAGCCGAGGTTGAGGAACGGATGGCCGAAGGCGTAGACGCGCTCGCCGTCGCGGTGCGTGACCGTCCCCGACGCGGCCACCGAGAAGTCGCCCCGCACGAGTTGGACGCTCACCGAAGAGCCGGGCAGGAGCGTCTTGTCGGTGACCTTCCCCATCGGCGTGATGGGCGAAGAGCCGCCCATGCCGGAGACGGGCAAAAGGCCGTTGCCCTGCAACTGCGTCGAGAAGCGCGCGAGGGCTTCCGTCGAGAAGCCGCTGAAGACGACCGGCGTCGCGATGGGCGCGAACTGTTGTCCGAGCAGAGCCGCCAAAGGCGACCCCGTGGCGACCGGCGCGATGAAAGGCGCGGCGGCCAACTTGTTCTGCGGCAGCTCCATCTTCCAGTCCACGCCGGAGAGCTGCATGTAAGAGACGGCTCGCGGCTCGCGGCGGAAGCCGAACTGGTCGCGCCCGTCGCCGCTCCTCTGCTGCTCCGCAGCGCCGCGCTCGAACATGTCAATCATCTGCTTGATGGGCGTGATGCCGCCGATGGGCTCTTTGGCGAAGTTGAAGGTGAAGGCGATGGCCCCGACGAGCTTGCCGTCAATGTAGACGGGCGAGCCCGACATCCCGCCGAAGACACCCGTGCGCTCGACGTTCTTGCCCGTGAGGCGGACGATGATGGCCGACTGTCGCGGCTGCGGGTAGCCCGGCATGACGCCCAAGACTTCGACGCCGAACTCCTCCGCCTCGGCCCCGGCGAAGACCGTCCGCGCGACGCCCTTCTGCCCGACCTTGATGTCTTCGAGCGGGAAGAAGGCGACGGACGGCTTCCCGCCCTCGGCTGGCTTCTGCGCCGCCGCCGAGATGCCGAGGAGGATGGTCAGGGAGAAGAGGGCGAACAAATTTCTTTTCATCAAGCTACCTCTGTTCGTGGGAAAGAGAGTGCGTCGTCGCGGAATCATTCGAGAGTGCCGTCAAACTTCAAGTCCGTCGTTTGCTGGCCGTGTCAAAGAGGGTCGGGTAGAAGGCCGCCGAAGTTGACTATAACTGCGCCTTTCGCACTCGGTCAAGCAACATCCGTGTGTAACACTGATGATGCCCGAAGCTCAAGAGTTGCTTGGCTTTAGCCTTGACAGGACTTTCCGCGCCGCGCCGCTTCCGTCGCCCTTGTCGGCGGCTTCCGGCGCGTGCTATTTTTCGCCGCGTGAAAGACTCCGAGACTCTCAAAACGCCCCGCCGTTGCTTCCATGTCTGATGTCGAAGGCTTCATTCTGGCGGGCGGCGCTTCGAGCCGGATGGGGGAGGACAAATCCCGCCTGAGCCTCGGAGGCCGGACTTTCGTCGAGCGCGTCGCCGACGCCCTCCGCCCTCTGGCCGCGCGCGTCAGCGTCGTCAGCTCCCGCCCCGACGCGTCGAGTTTCGGTCTCCCGGTCGTCCGAGACATCCACGAACACAGAGGCGCGCTCGGCGGCCTCCACGCCGCGCTCAAGAGTTGCCGGGCGAGTTGGGCGGCGGTCGTCTCGTGCGACCTGCCGTTTGTGACAAGCGGGCTGCTTCTGCGCCTCGCCTCGTTCCGCGTTGAAGGAGTCGAGGCCGTCGCCCCTCACCAGAGCGACGGGCGACCGCAGCCGCTCTGCACGCTCTACGCGACCGCGCCGTGCCTCGCCGTCACGGAAGATTTAATCCGCGCCGGGGAGCTTCGCCCCCGCGTCCTGCTCGAACGCGTGCACACGCGCCGCGTCGCCTTCGGAGAGCTATCCGACCTCGAAGGCTCCGAACTCTTCTTCGCCAACGTCAACACCCCGGAAGACTACGCGAAGGCACGGACTGAAGTTAGAAGTCAGAACGATGAACGATGAACTGAAAACCGAATGGCAGTTGTCTTCAGTTCATCGTTCATCGTTCTGACTTCTGACTTTCCTCCTAAAACTCTCTTCGCCTTACGGCTCTCTTCATTTACAATGTGCGCGACATGCCGCCTCCCCGCCGCACAGGAAAAAAATTTTTCACGGCGCTGCTCCCGATCCTTCTGATCGTGCTGGTGGCGCTCGTCGGCCTTTCGGCGTGGCTCGTCTACGGGGCGACGCACCCGCACTCGCAGCCTTACCTCGTGACGCCTGAAAAATTCGCGCGCCTCAGCGACCGGGGGCTCAAGGCGACCGAGGAGACGTGGTCGAACCGCGACGGGACAAGCGCGCGCGGGTGGCTCGTGCGCGGGGCCGAGGGCTCGCCCTGCGTGCTCCTGCTCCACCGCTACGGCGCAGACCGCTCGTGGCTCCTCAACCTCGGCGTCAAGCTGAGCGAGGCGACCGACATGACGGTGCTTCTGCCCGACCTCCGTGGGCACGGCGAGAATCCTCCGGCTCCGACCTCTTCCCTCGGCGCGCAGGAGGGCGAAGACGCCGTGGCGGCGATCGAGTACCTCCGCTCCTTAAAGACGACGCAAGGCCGCCCGCTCGCGGGCGAGCGCGTCGGCATCTACGGCGTCGAGATGGGAGCCTACGCCGCGCTTCAGGCCGCGCGGCAGGACGCGAGCGTCCGCGCGCTCGTCCTCGACTCCGTGCCCGACACGCCTCAGGACATTCTGCGCGCCGCCGTCAAGGCCCAGACGGGTTTCGACAACGACGCGCTCGGACTCCTCGCCGGGCTCGGCACGCGCATCTATCTCTACGGCCACTTCGACAACCGCGCGGCCTGCACCATCGCCGAGTCTCTGGGCGACCGCCGCGCGCTCCTCCTGTCGGGCGAAGACGCCGGGCCGCTCCGCCTCTCGACCGAATCGCTCTCGAAGTGCTTCCCCGCCCACGCCAACGCCGAGGCCCAGACCAACCTCCCCCTGACCGGCATCACCCTCGCCTCCGCCTCACCCGAACAAGGCGAACTCTACGACCGCCGCGTCATCGAATTCTTCGACCGCACGTTAAGAGGAAATTAAGAAGAAGATGTGAGATGTCAGACGTTGGATGTCAGTTAAAGCAAGCGGCCTTCACTGACCTCTGACATCTAGCATCTATTTCGTCTGGACGAGGACGAGCGCGGCGTGGCCGTTGTCGCCGATGACGGAGGCTTCGACGCCGGGCACGTCCGTCAGTTGATGCAGGTGCTCCGGCGGGACGAGGACGAGGGCGCGGCCCCCGGCCTCGCGGACGGCCTCGATTGCCTGCGGCCCGCCTTCGAGCTTCAAGGGGTTCCCTTCGGCGTCGTACACGATTCGTCCCGCCGCGTAGAACTCGGCGGTGCGCTCAAGGTTGTGAAGTTGAAAGACCTTGAGACCGCCGTGCCCCTGCGCCTCGGCCTCCTTGAGCAGCGGCGCGACCGTCTCCGCGCGCGCAAACTTCTCAAGCGCACAGCCCGCCGCAGCCGCGACCGTTAACAACGTCGCCGCCGCGATTGAAAGAACGCACAACTCTCGCCGCCGCCGCGCGAAGAAGACCGCGACGGCTCCCGCCACCCCGGCGGGCACGAAGACTAACGCCGCGCAACCGAGCGGGAGACGGAAGGGTTCCGGCAAGACCTTCGTCAACGTGAAGCCGTCCAACGCATAGACGCCCGCGCCCGCGACGAAGAGCAGGAGCGCGAGCGCGCCCGTCAGACGCATCGCCGGAGTGCCTTCGCCGCCGCGCAGGTAACGGAGCACGCGCTCCGAGGCCAGAAGCGCCGCCCCCGGCAGTGCGGGCAGCACGTAGCCGGGCAGCTTCGACCCCGACAGCGAGAAGAACACGACCGGCACGACGAGCCACGCGAAGGCCAAAACTCTCAGCTTGCTCGAAGCGTCTTCGGCCCGCCAGTTCAACTCCCTCAAACTCGTCAGACCGCCCGCCAGAAACATTGTCCACGGCAACGCCAAGAGCGCCATAATCGGCAGGTAAAAATAGAAGGGCTGCGGGTGGTGGTACTTGTTCGAGACGTAGCGCGCGAAATGATGTTGCACGAAGAACTCGTCCACGAACTCGTGCCCGTGCCGCGCGATGACCGGCCCGTACCACAACGCCGCCACCATCCCGACAATCAGAGTCCCCGAAATGATTCCGAGCTTGAAGGGGTTCGGCAGTCTCCTCCGCAAAACGAAATAGAGCCCCACGACGCCCGCCGGGATGACGACGCCGATTAGCCCCTTCGCCAGCAGCGACGCGCCTATCCCGGCGTAGAAGCCCGCCAGCAGCCGACGCCTCCGCCGCTCGTCCCGCTCTATCTCCGAGACGAAGAAGCACGAGAGGCTCGCCGTCACCGTCGCCGTCAAAAGAATGTCGAAGCTCGCGCCGCGCGCGAAGACCAGAAGCCCTGCGGTCGAAGCCGTCACGACGGCGCAGACGACGCCGAACGGGCGCATCCATTCGCCCGCCGCCAGTTCCGCCCGCCGCCCCGCCCAACCCGCGAGCAGAAGCGTCGCCACGCCCGCCAACGCCGACCCCAAGCGCGCCGCGAACTCGGAGACGCCGAACAGAGAGTAGCCCGCCATCATCAGCCAGTAGAGCAGCGCGGGCTTCTCGAACCAGTTATGCCCGCCGAGCGTCGGCGTCACCCAGTCGCCGCGCGCGTACATCTCGCGCGCGACCTGCGCGTAGCGCGGCTCGTCCGGCCCCAGCAGCGACGCGGCTCCGAGCCCGTAAAAGTAGACCGCGACCGCCGCCAGCAACAGCAGGAGCCAGGCGCGCTTGGCATGAAGGAAACGTTGCAAGTATAGTCACCGGGAAAAGTAGTCAGTAGACAGTAGTCAGTAGCCAGTAGATTTGGCAAGCGGCGTCGCCGACTGAACTTTTACCGTCAACTGGAGACCGTCTTTCTACTGACTACTGTCTACTGTCTACTGTCTACTGACTACTTATGAATCATCCGCTTCGCACCGCCTGCATTGGCGTCGGCCACTTGGGCCGCCAGCACGCGCGCATCCACGCCGCGCTCGCCGCCGAAGGAAAGACAACCTTCGTCGCCGTCTGCGACCTTGAAGAGGCGACCGCCCGCCACGTCGCCTCCGAGCGCGAGACCGAGTGGACGAACGACTGGCGCTCGCTCGTGGGGCGTGTGGACGCCGTGAGCCTCGCCACGCCGACCGAGTCGCACGCCGAGATCGCCTGCGCGCTTCTCGAAGCGGGCGTCCACGTCCTTGTTGAGAAGCCCATCTCGCGCACGCTCGAAGAAGCAGACCAAATGATTGCGTGCGCGACGCGCGGCGGCGCGCTCCTCCAGGTCGGACACCTCGAACGCTTCAACCCCGCGCTCATCGCGCTCCGGCCACACGTCCGCAACCCCGTCTACTTCGAGATTCACCGCGTCGGCGAGTTCACCGCCCGCTCGCTCGACATTGATGTCGTACTCGACCTCATGATTCACGACCTCGACATCATCCTCTGGCTCGTCGGGCACGGCGTGGAAGTTGTGGACGTGCGCGCCGTCGGCATCCCCGTTTTGACGAACCGCGTGGACGCGGCCAACGCGCGCATCGAGTTCGCAACGGGCGCGGTGGCGAACATCACGGCCTCGCGCGTCGGGACGGAGAAGATTCGCAAGATGCGCTTCTTCCAGCCGCACGACTACATCGCCGTGGACTACGCCACGCGCCGCGCCTCCATCAGCAGCCTCGTGCCGCCGAACGCCTCCGGCTCTTGGCCCGGCGTCCACGTCAACAACCTCGACATCGCCGACGTGGAACCTTTGCGCGCCGAGATAGAATCGTTCCTCGACGCCGCGCAGGCGGGCGGCCCCGCGCACGTCACCGGCGCGGAAGGCCGGCACGCGCTCGCGCTCGCCCAACGCGTGCTCGAACGCATCCACGAACACCCGATTGTCGCCGGGCTCGGCGCGCGCGGATGAAAAGAATTGATGACTGAGAACAAGGTCGGAACTGTTGAGCCGGAAATCAACGCCCTCCTCGCCGAACGCATCGAGGCGGGCGACTTCCCTTCGGCGGTCTACGTGGCGGCGGAGCGCGGGCAGATGGTCTTTGCGGGTGCGCTCGGCGACGCGGTGCGCGAGCCCGCGCGCTACGCCGCGACGCTCGAAACGATTTACGACCTCGCCTCGCTCACCAAGCCGCTCGTGACCGGGCTGCTCTGCGCGCTCTACGTCGAGCGCGGCCTCTTAGAGCTTGACGCGCCGCTCGCGACTTACCTCCCCGAATTCGAGCGCGAAGACAAGAGCGCCCTCACGGTTCGACAACTCCTGACGCATACTTCGGGTCTCCCGGCGTGGCGGCCTCTCTATCTCTTGTGCGAAGGCGAGAGGGAACGTGTCCTGAGCGTCATCGCCGCCGAGCCGCTTGAGTACGAGACGGGCACGCGCGTCGTCTACAGCGACCTCGGCTTCATCACGCTCGGCTTCCTCCTCCGGCGACTCACCGGGAACGCGCTCGCCGAACTGGCCCGCCGCGAAATCTTCGAGCCACTGGAATTGAGGGACACTCTCTTCAACCCCGAACAGGCGAGGCAGACCGGGGTCGCCGCCTGCGAGTCGCGTGGCAACGCGCACGAGCGCGGGATGTGCGAGGGCGAGTACGCAGAGACGTTGCACGCCGCACAGTGGCGCGAGCAGACCGTCTGGGGCGAAGTGCACGACGGCAACGCCTACTTCCTCGGCGGCGCGGCGGGGCACGCCGGGCTCTTCTCGACGGCGACCGAAACGCTCCGCATCGCCGAACAGTTCATCGCCGCGAGCACGCGACTGCTTCACAGCCGATACGTGCGAACTCTTCCGCAAGAACATGACCGAAGGTTTGGACGAGGCGCGCTCGCTTGCGTGGCAACTGGCCGCGACGGACTGCTCGACCGCAGGCCCGCTTCTCCCGCCCGACGCCTTCGGCCACCTCGGCTTCACCGGCACGAGCTGCTGGATTGACCCGCAAAAAGAGCGCGTCTTCATCCTCCTCACCAACCGCACGCACGCGCGCCCGCTCCCCTTCGTCAACATCAACGGCGTGCGCCGCAGCTTCCACACCTTAGCCGTCGAAGCGCTCGAAGCGAGATGAGCGAAGCCGAAGAGGGCGCGGCCCGACGACGAGGCCGCACCGTCACCTTCTCCGAGGCGTTCCGCTTCTGGCTCAAGCTCGGCTGGATTTCATTCGGCGGCCCGGCGGGGCAGATTGCCATCATGCACCGCGAGTTGGTCGAGCGGCGGCGCTGGATTTCGGAAGAGCGTTTCCTGCACGCCCTCAACTACTGCATGCTCCTGCCCGGCCCCGAAGCGATGCAGCTTGCCGTCTACATCGGCTGGCTGATGCACCGCACGTGGGGCGGCATCGTGGCAGGCGCGTTCTTCGTCATCCCCTCGATCTTCATCCTGCTCGCGCTCTCCTACGTCTACGCCGCGCACGGCAACACGACTTTCGTTTCCGGCCTTCTCGTCGGCTTCAAGCCGGTCGTCGTCGCCATCGTCGTCGAGGCCGTGCTGAAGATCGGCGGTCGCGCACTCAAGCGCCGCGCGCACTTCGCCATCGCCGCCGCCGCCTTCGTAAGCATCTACTTCCTGCACGTCCCCTTCCCCCTCATCGTGCTCGGCGCGGGGCTCGTCGGCTTCTTCGGCGCGCGTCTCTGGCCTGAGACTTTCGCGCCGAAGGATTTGAAGAAAGGGCCGAAGGCGGGCGAGAGCGCGACGTTTGACGAAGGCTTGTTGCCGCTCGTCATAGACGACCACGCCCCGCCGCCCGCGCACACGCTCCCTTCGAGGTCGCGCGCCGTCCGCGTGCTCTTGGTCGGGGTCGCGCTGTGGCTTCTTCCTTTCGCGCTGCTCGTCGCGGTGCGCGGGTGGGGCGGCGTGCATTCGCAGGAGTACGTCTTCTTCACGAAGGCCGCGCTCGTCACCTTCGGCGGCGCGTATGCCGTCCTCGCTTACGTGACGCAGGCCGTGACCACCGCGCCCTTCAACTGGCTCTCGCCCGCGCAGGCCGTGGACGGACTCGCGCTCGCCGAGACGACGCCGGGGCCGCTCATCATGGTCTTGCAGTTCGTCGGCTTCATGGCCGCGTGGAACCACCCGCCCGGAGGGATGAGCCCCGCGCCGAGCGCCGTTCTGGGCGCGCTCCTGACGACCTACGTCACCTTCCTCCCCTGCTTCGTCTTCATCTTCGTCGGCGCGCCTTACATCGAAGTCATCCGGGGCAAACGGAGTTTGACGGGCGCGCTCTCCGGCGTCACGGCGGCGGTGGTCGGCGTCATCCTCAACCTCGCGCTCGTCTTCGGCGCGGCGGTCATCTGGCCGCGAGGGCTCGACGGCGGCACGGACTGGTTCGCCGCGCTCCTCGGCGTGGCCGCCTTCCTCTCACTCTACTTCCTCAAGCTCGAAGTGCTCTGGGTCGTGCTCTGCGGCGGACTGCTCGGCCTCGTGCGCGTCTTCCTCTTCGGCTGATTCCGCCGGGCGAAAATGTTGTACTATACGGGCGGCGGACGCTCCCCTCGCTCCGGCCTCGCAGTGCCGACTTTCAGACTTGAGCCGATGCGTTCCTCCCTCCACAGATTTCTTCTCGCGCCCGCTTTAGCCTGCGCGCTCCTCTGCCCCTCCTTCGCGCCGCGTGCGCAGGACGGCGCGCGCACGCGGCCCCGGCGCGTCAACACGCCCACGCCCGAAGTTCAGCAACCGGCACAGACCTCCACGGAGGTTGAGACGCCCGCCGCTCGTCTTACTGCCGAGCCCTTCATCCGCATCGGCCTCGCGACCAACGCGCGCTCCGTCACGGTCTCGACCACGGGGCGGCTTCTGCGCGTGGACGGGGCGGGAACCGAACAAATCGAACTCGCACGCGTCCGCATCGAGCCGCGCGTCCTGCCGCCTCCGGACGCAATGCCGCCGGACATTCAGTCCGAAGATGATTTGATGGAGACGGCTTCCGCGCGGACGACCGCGCCGCCGAATCCCTCCATCTCTCCGAAGGAAAGCAAGACCGCGCCGAGGAGCGAAATCAAGACGGCCCGCTCCGTGCCGTCGAAGCCGGATGCGGCGAACGCTTCGAGGGGCGGCGTGCGTCTCGCCTCGCGCACGAGCGTCGCGACGCGCGGCGCGGTGCTCTACGAGCCGGGCAACACGAGGCCGCTCGCCGACGTGCGCGCGCCCGTCCTCTTCGCCTCCGAAGACGAGGCGCTGCATCCCGTCCGCTTCAACGAAAAACCTTACCGTGGTCAGCTCGAAGTCTTCGCCAACACGCGCGGGACTTTGACGGTCGTCAACGTCGTGCCGCTCGAAGAGTACGTCCGCGGCGTCGTCCCGAACGAGCTTTCGCCGGGCGGCTTCCCCGCGCTCGAAGCCTTGAAGGCGCAGGCCGTCGCCGCCCGCACCTACGCCGTCAGCAACCTCGGACAGTTCCAGTCGCAGGGCTTCGACCTTTTGCCGACCACGCGCTCGCAGGTCTACGGCGGTCGCTCGACCGAACACCCCTTGACCGACCGCGCCGTCTCAGAGACGCGGGGCCGCGTCGCCACCTTCGAAGGCCGCCCCATCAACGCGCTCTACACTTCGACCTGCGGCGGCCACACCGAGAACGCCGAGCAAATCTTCGGCGGCGACGCACCACCGTATCTGCGCGCGCGAGAATGTGCTTTGGAGCACGGCGACGGCTTCGTCGCCTCGAACATCCGCACCTCGCGCGAGCTGCCCGACATCAAGTCCGCCGAGCACTCTTCGAGCGCCCGCGACGCCGCGCTCCTCGCCGCGCACGGTTTTACGGCTCTGCCCTCGCGTCTCGAAGACGAATGGCTCGCCGCCCCGGTCGGCGTCGAAGAGGTGCGGACGCTTCTCTTGAAGGTCGCGCAACTGACGCGACAGACGACCGCGACCGTCAACGCCGAAGCGACGCGGCCCGCGGGCTTCTGCACCGCCTTCGCTCAGGCGCTCGACGGCGAGAGCCGTGGCGGCGTGCTCCTCAACCGCGCCGACGTTGAATACTTCCTCTCCTTCCGCGACGCCGACGCCGTGCCCGAAAAGAATCGCGCCGATGTCGCCTCGTTCCTCCGCGAAGGCTACTTGACGCTCCTCCCCGACGCGACGCTCCGCCCGCGCCAACCCCTTTCGCGCGCGCGCGCCTTAAAACTTCTGGCGCGCACGCTCGAAGCGCGCGACCTGCTCCGACTGCAAACGGCGACGGCGCGTTTGACCACCGACGGCTCGCTCCTCGTCCGCGCGACGAAGGGGCCGGAGCGCACGTTGAAGGTCACGTCTCAGGCTTATCTCTTCCGCTCCTTCGGCGAGACTTTCTTCCCCGTGCGCGAAGTCAACCTCGTGGGCGGCGAGTCGGTCTCTTTCCACACGGACGCAAACGGCGAAGTTGACTATCTCGAAGTCAGGCCCACGCGGAGCGGCGCGGCGTCAGACCACAGCTCCACCTACGCCTTCTGGACGGAGACTTTGACGCCCCCGGAGGTCTCGTCGCGCCTCTCGCGTTGGGCTTCCGGCGTCGGCGCTCTTCTCGACATGCGCGTCCGCAGTCGCGGCGCGTCGGGCCGCGTGCTCGACCTTGAAGTCGTCGGCACGAAGGGCACGGCGCACGTGCGCGGCGGGAGAATCCGCTCGGCCCTCGGCCTGCGCGAACAGCTCTTCGTCATCGAGCGCGACTTCGACGAGGCGGGACGTGTCACGAGGTTTACGCTGCGCGGGCGCGGATGGGGCCACGGCGTCGGGATGTGTCAGGTCGGGGCTTATGGGCTCGCGCGCGCCGGGATGAGCTACGAAAAGATTTTGAAGTCTTACTACACGGGCATCAGTCTGACGAAGATGTATTGACGCGTTGACGTTGATGAAATAGCCGCCCTTCTCCTTTGAACTCTTCGATGCGTTTCTCTCGTGCACAACTCCTCGGCGCGCTCGCGCTGCTGGCGCTCATCTGGGCGGTCGTCTTTTTCCGCCTCCTCTCGCCCCCCGCGTGACTTCAAACAACACAGAGACAAGACCCATCATCGCCGTCGTCGGCCCCACGGCCTCCGGCAAGAGCGACCTCGGCATCGCGCTCGCCTTGCGCGCCGGGGGCGAGGTCGTCAACTGCGACTCCGTGCAGGTCTACCGCGAGATTGAAATCGCGACCGCCAAAGTCCCCTTCGAAGAGCGGCGCGGCGTGCCGCATCACCTGATTGATTTCGTCCCGCCCGAAGTCAACTACACGGCGGGCGACTGGGCGCGCGACGCCTTGCGGACGATTGAAGAGATTGAAGCGCGCGGGCGCACGGCCCTGCTCGTCGGCGGCTCCGGCTTCTACCTCCGCGCGTTGCGCGAGCCCTTCTTCGAGAGCCCGCCGACGGACGAGGGCTTGCGCCGACGCCTCATCGTCCTGCGAGAGAGTCGCGGCGCGGAGCATCTTCACCGGCTCCTCAAACGTCTCGACCCGCAGGCCGCCGCGCGGATTCCGCCGCGCAACTGGTCGCGCGTCCAGCGCGCCCTCGAAGTCCGCTTGCAGACCGGCGTCCCCTACTCCGCGCAGAGACACATGCGGCCCGCGCCGCCGCCGCACGCCGCGCGGCTCCGCGTCTTCGCCCTCAACCCGCCGCGCGCCGAGCTTTACGCGCGCATTGACGCGCGCGCCGAGGCGCACTTCCGCGCCGGGCTCGTCGAGGAGGTGAGCGGCCTCCTCGCGCGGGGCGTCCCGGCGGCGTCGAACGCGCTCGGCGCGCACGGCTATCGCCGCGTCGTCGAACACCTGCGCGGCGAGCGTTCGCTCGAAAGCGCCGTCGCGCAGACGCAGCTCGACGTGCGCCATTACGCCAAGCGGCAGCTCACATGGTTCCGCCGCGAGTCCGGAGTCGAATGGGTCGAGGGCTTCGGCGAAGACCCCGCCGCGCTGGAACGGGTCGCCGCCCGTCTCGGCATCTAAACCGGGACGCCGCCATTCGTCTCGTAAACTTTGAACCACTTAAACTTTCGAACTTTGAACTTAATGGGTGTAATCTGAAAGCTCCTTAATTTTGATAACGGAACAGGCAGGGTCGGCTGTGGACACGAAATCAACTCCCCAGAACATTCAGGACGCGTTTTTGAATACGGTGCGCCGCGAGAAGGACACGGTGACGATCTACTTGATGAACGGCGCGAAGCTTTCGGGCCGCATCAAGAGCTTCGACAAGTTCTCCGTGCTCCTCGAATCGGGCGCGCAGGAGCAGCTCATCTTCAAACACGCCATCTCGACCATCCTCCACGCGCGCCGACAGACGGGCGAGCACCGACCGCCGCCCGCGCACCACGCGGAACACCACGCCGAAGCTAACGCCGAACAGACGACGGGGCGCTCCGAAGGCTGACCCCCTCTCCCCGCCCGAAGCACAGACGAGACGGAGACGGAACCACACTTGGCCTCAGCTTTTATTACCTTCGAAGGCATTGACGGGAGCGGCAAGTCCACGCAACTGAGGATGCTCGCGAGCGAGCTGCGCCTGCGCGGCCACGAGGTCGTTTCGACGCGCGAGCCCGGCGGCACGCCCCTCGGCGAGCGCGTCCGCAATCTCGTGCTCGACGCCGAGGAGCAGGTTGACCCGCTCGCCGAGCTTCTGCTCTACGCCGCCGACCGCGCGCAGCACGTCCGCCGCCTCGTCCGCCCCGCTTTGGAGGCGGGCCAGTTCGTCCTCTCCGACCGCTACGCCGACGCGACCGTGGCCTATCAGGGTGCGGGCCGCGGCTTCCCCGAAGAGATTGTTTCCGAAGTCATCGCGCTCGCGACCGGCGGCTTGATGCCCGACATGACGCTCATCTTCGACCTCACGGTCGAGGAGAGCGTCCGCCGCGCCGAGCAGCGTTCGCTGAAAGGGGATAAGCGCGACCGCCTCGACGCCGAGGACGCCGCCTTCCACACGCGCGTCCGCGACGCCTACCTCCGCATCGCCGCCGCCGAGCCCGCCCGCGTCTACGTCATAGACGCGGGCGTCTCGGTTCAGGAAACACAGTCGCAGGTCATGAAACTCGTCATGCCCTTCATCGAAACGAAAGTCTGAAAGAACAGTCAGGAGTCTCGGAGTCGTGAGTCAAAGACAGACTTCTTGCTTTTGACTCCAGACTCCGAGACTCCCGACTCCCGACTTCCTTATCCATGTTCGACAGTCTCATCGGTAACGAGCGCGCGAAGGAGGGTTTGCGCCGGATGCTTCGGCAGGGGCGCGTCCCCGGCGCGCTGCTGTTCGCGGGCGAGGAAGGCTTAGGGAAGAAGCTCTTCGCTCTTGAGCTGGCGCGCGCCTTCAACTGCACGGCCCGCGTCGGCGTCGAGGCGTGCGGCGTCTGTGCGGCCTGCGTGCGCACGGGGAAATTTCAGTTCCCCGCCGAGGATGACAGGGACGCCCACAAGAAAGTCATTTGGAGCGAGCACAAAGATGTCGGGCAGGTGATTCCCTATTCGCGCGCCATCCTCGTTGACGCGATTCGTGATTTGGAATACGAGAGCAACTTCCGCCCGTTCGAAGGCACGGCCCGCGTCTTCATCGTCGAGGAGGCCGACAAGCTGAACGACGCGGCCTCCAACGCGCTTTTGAAGACGCTCGAAGAGCCCTCGCCGACGACGCACATCGTCCTCATCACCTCGCGCCCGGCGAGCCTCCTGCCGACCATCCGCTCGCGCGCGCAGGTCGTGCGCTTCGCCCCGCTCTCGGCGAAAGAGATTGAAGCCTTCATGGTCAAGAGCAAGCGCCGCTCCGGCGAAGAGGCGAAGCTCGCCGCGCAGCTCGCGGGCGGGCGGCCCGGCCACGCCGTCGAGTTCAACCTCGACGCCTACCGCGCGCGGCGCGACTGGGCGCTCGGCGTCGTCGAAGCGTTGACGGGCTTCGAGGCCGACCGCGCGCGGCTGCTGCGCTCCGCCGAGGAGCTGAGCGACGCGAAGCACAAGGAGGATTTCGAGCCCCGCCTCGACGTGCTCGAAACGCTCATCCGCGACCTCTGGCTCTCGACGCTCAAGGCCGAAGGCGCGCCCCTCGTCAATCAAGACCTCGGCGAACGCATCGCCCGCCTCGGCGAGGGACTCGCCCCGAAGCGCCCCGCCCGCTGGCTCTCGCGCGTCGAAGAGCTGCGCACCCAACTCGCCGTCAACATCAACCGCCGCGTCGCCTCCGACGCGCTCTTCCTCTCGATGGCGGAAGAGTAAAAAGCCGTAAACCGTAAACCGTGACGGGTGACAGGAGAAGCAGCAGCTCCTTCTCCTGTCACCCGTCACGGTTTACGGTTTACGGCTTTTCCTTACTTGATCGTCACCAACTCCGGCACGGGTTCGGCATGGGCCGACGCGCCTTCGGCGACGAGTTTCTCGGTCTCGGCGACGAAGGCTTCGACGATGTCCGCGCCCGCGACCTTACGCAAGGGCTTGCCGTCTTTGAAGATCATGCCGACGCCGCGACCGAAGGTGACGCCGAGTTGCGAGTCGTGCGCCTCGCCCGGCCCGTTGACGGCGCAGCCCATGATGGAGAGGTGCAAGGGCTCTTCGATGTGCGCCAGCCGCCGCTCGATTTCGGTCACGATTTCGACGAAGTTATCCACGTCGAGCCGCCCGCACGTCGGGCACGCGACGACCGTCACGCCGCGCTGCCGAAGCTCCAGAGACTTCAGGATTTCCCACGCGACGCGCACCTCCTCGTGCGGCTCGGCGGCGAGCGAGACGCGGATCGTGTCGCCGATGCCTTCGTGCAGGAGCGTGCCGAGGCCGATGGCCGACTTGATGGTTCCGCCGAAGGCCGTGCCCGCCTCCGTCACGCCGAGGTGCAGGGGGTAATCCACCTGCGCCGAGAGCAGACGGTAAGCTGCGACCGTGCGGCGCACGTCCGAGGCCTTGAGCGAGACGATGATGTCTCGGAAGTCGAGGTCTTCCAGAATCTGTATGTGCCGCAAAGCGGATTCGACCATCGCTTCGGGCGTCGCCGTGCCGTAACGCTTGAGGAGGTCTTTTTCCAGAGAGCCGCCGTTGACGCCGATGCGGATCGGGACTTTCTGCGCGGCGGCGGCGCGCACGACCTCACGCACGCGCTCGTGCGCCCCGATGTTGCCGGGATTCAGGCGCAGCTTATCTACGCCCGCTTCGAGCGCCATGAGGGCCAGTTTGTAGTGGAAGTGGATGTCGGCGACGAGCGGCACGTCGGGGACGCGGCGGCGAATCTCTTTGAGCGCGACGGCGGCTTCCTTGTCGGGGACGGCGAGGCGCACCACCTCGCAGCCCGCGCGCATCATCTCTTCAATCTGCGCGACCGTCCCGTCCACGTCCGACGTGTCGGTCTTCGTCATGGACTGCACGACGACCGGCGCGCCCCCGCCGATCTGCACGTCCTTAATCTTTACCGCCCTCGTTTGCCTCATGCCAATCTCTACGATAGTTCAAAGTTCAAGGTTCAAAGTTCAAAGTTAAAGACAAGGCTCTTGTTCTTAACTTTGAACTTTGAACCTTGAACTTTGAACTCATTTCTGCTGCGTCGCGGCGGGCGGGTTGTTCGAGCCCGTCAGGCGCGAGGCAATCTTGGTCACGTCGTTGATGATGACGAAGCCCATGAGGAGCAGGAGGAAGACGAAGCCGACCTGCTGGATGCGCTCGCGCACGGTCATCGAGAGCTTGAGGCCGACCCACGCGAGCATCCCTTCGAGCAAGACCATGAAGATCATGCCGCCGTCGAGCACCGGGATAGGGAGCAAGTTGAAGATGCCGAGGTTGAGGCTCAGGAAGCCGAACATCCGGAGGCCGCCCTCGAAGCCGCCGTCCTCGACCGCGCGCTTCGACGCCTCGGCGATGCCGATGGGGCCGGAGAAGGTGTTGCGCACGGAGCGTTCGCCGCTGAAGACCTGTCCGAGCGCCATGCCCGTGAGGCGCAGCATCTCGATGTTGTGCGAGACGGCGTAAGAGAGCGCGTCGCCGATGCCGGCGCGCTGTATCGGGTACAGTTCGGCGGGGTTGAAGCCGAGCTTGCCGTTCGACAGGCGGCGCTCGCCCGGCGTGACGTTGATGGTCTCGCCGCCGCGCTTGAGCGTGAAGGGGATGGCCCCTTCCTTGTGCTCGTCAATGTAGCGCGCGACCTGCTCGCTGCTCGTCACGGGCTCGCCGCCGACGCTGACGATGTAGTCGCCGGGCTTGAGTCCGCCCTCGGCGGCGGGCGAATTCTCGTTGACCGCCGCGACGATGACGGGCACGTCGCCGTAGTCGGGGAGGATGCCGAGGCTGCCGATGGCCTCGCCTTCGATGAACTCTTTGGTCGGGGTGATGGTGAGCGGGAGGCTCTGCCCGTCGCGCTCGACGACGATGGGCAGGGGCTTTTCGGGCGAGAGCATCGCGTCGTTCTTAATCTTGTCCCACTCGCGGTTCTCGCGCCCGTTGAAGGAGTTGATGCGGTCGCCGGGGCGCAGGCCCGCGGCCTCGGCGGCGCTCCCCGGCTTGATGCTCTTGACGACGGGCGCGGGCATCACGGGGACGCCGATAATCATCGCCAGCACGAGCGGGACGGCAATCGCCGTCAGGATGTTCATCACCGGCCCGGCGACGCCGACCGCGACCTTCTGCCAGCGCGGACGACGGTCAAACCGCTCCTTTTCGGGAATCTCTTCGTCGCTGCCCTCTTCGAGCCCCGCGTTCGACTCGTCGCCGCCGAGCTTGACGTAGCCGCCGAGCGGAATGAGGCTCAGGCGGTAGTCGGTCGTGCCCCACTTCCGGCCCCAGAGGCGCTTGCCGAATCCGACCGAGAAGGTTTCGACGCGGATGCCGAGGAGCTTGGCGACGATGAAGTGGCCGAACTCGTGCAGCACGACCGCCGCGCCGAGGATGAAGATGAAAGCAAGAATGCCGACGAGTGTCATAAAGTAAAGCTTCTCTTGTGAATAAGTTTAAGCCCGCAAACCATTTAGAGATGCGAACCCCGCCTCCGGTTGCCGGGAAAGTTTACGCGGCCCACGCACCGCGCGTCAAACAGCCGCTTTTAAGCCACCGCGCCCCGGACTTCCGGGAGCCGCGCAATCTCCGCTTGCGCCTGCGCCCTCGAAGCGCGGTCAACCGCGAGCACCACTTCGAGGTCTCGGACTTCGCCGACCGTGTGCGCGTCCATCACTTTTTCGATGACGAGGGGGATGTCCGTCAGGCGTATCCGCCCGCCGAGGAACGCGCCGACCGCCTCTTCGTTCGCGGCGTTCAAGGCGGCGGGGAGCGTGCCGCCCGCGCGGAGTGCGCGGTACGCCAGGCCGAGACAGGGGAAGCGCGCCGAGTCGGGCGCTTCGAAATGGAGCGTGGCGAGCTTCGTCAAGTCGAGGCGCGGGAGCGCGCTGCAAGGGTGTCGTTCGGGGTACGTCAGAGCGTACTGGATGGCGTGGCGCATGTCCGTGACGCCGAGCTGCGCGATGACGGAGCCGTCTATTAACTCAATCAGAGAGTGGACGACCGATTCGGGGTGGACGAGCACGTCAATCTCGTCGGGGCCGAAGCCGAAGAGCCAGCGCGCCTCGATGACTTCGAGCCCCTTGTTCATCAAAGTCGCCGAGTCAATCGTGACCTTCGCGCCCATCCGCCACGTCGGGTGGCGCATCGCCTCGGCGACCGTCGCGGACTCCATCGCGCTAAAAGGTTTCGTGCGGAACGGGCCGCCGGAGGCCGTCAACATCAGGCGGCGAACTTCTTCGCGCCGCTCGCCGCGCAGGCATTGATGCAGGGCGTTGTGCTCGGAATCAACCGGCAGGATTTCCGCGCCCGAACGAGCGGCGGCCTTCGTCATCAGCTCGCCCGCGATGACGAGCGTCTCCTTGTTTGCCAACGCCACGCGCTTCCCCGCTTCGAGCGCGCGCAAAGTCGGCACGAAGCCAATCGCGCCCACGGTCGCGCTCACCACACAATCCGCCCCTTCGTGCGTCGCTGTCGCGACCAGACCGGCCTCGCCCGTCTCGACGCGCGGCGGCTCGACGCCTCTCCGGCTCAACTCCGCGAGCAGTTCTTCGGCCCGTCCTTCGTTCTCGACCGAGACCAGTTCGGGCCGGTGACGCTCGACCTGCGCGGCGAGCCGCTCGACGTTCGACCCGGCGGCAAGCGCCACGACGCGGAAGCGTTCGTCGGCGAAGGATTCGACCACGCTCAAGGTGTTGCAGCCGATTGAGCCGGTCGAGCCGAGGATTGCGATGCCCTGTGTTCTCATCTTTTTATTGCCAGTAGTAGAGAGCGAAATAGTAGATGACGGGCGCGTTGAACAGCAAGCTATCGAGCCGGTCGAGGAATCCGCCGTGGCCCGGCAGGATGTTGGCCGCGTCCTTCGCGTTCGCCCCGCGCTTCAACGCGCTCTCCGTCAAATCGCCGACCACGCCCAGAACGTTCAAGACCGCCGCCAGCGGCAAAGCCGCCCGCAGACTCAGCTCCGGGAAGAACCAGTAGTGCGCGAGCGCCGCCATCAGGAGGCTCGCCGCCATGCCGCCGACCGCGCCCTCCCAAGTCTTCCCCGGACTAATCTTCGGCGCGAGCTTGTGCTTGCCCAGGGCCCGCCCCGCGAAATACGCGCCCGTGTCCGAGCCCATGAGGACGAGAAAGAAGAACGACAGCAGGTGCGTCGAAATCGAATAGCTCGTCGTGTAGCCCGGAGCCGAGTAGCCGAAGCCCATCCGCACGGCGATGAGGAACCCTCCCAACATCGCCACGTAGAGCACGCCGAGCACGGTCGAGCCGACCGACAGAATCATCTTCTCGAACGGGCCGCCCCGCAGCATCTCAGCCGCGAGCGCCGCGATGACGAGCGCGGGTACGATGACGAGCAACAGCGACGGCTCGTTGTAAAAGAAGGCGACCAGCAGAGCCGCCGTGCTCGCGTAGCCGACCACGATGTCGGGCTTCGCCCCGACGCGCTTCGCCAAAAACCAGAACTCGTAGAGCGCGACGAGAATCGCCCCGACCGCCAGCAACACGAAGAGCGGCCACAGAGGCGGGTAGACGATTGAGGCGATGAGTATCGGGAGCGCGACGGCGGCGGTGATGAGACGAGTCTTCATTCGGTCGGACGGTAGATGTCAGATGTTAGATGCTAGATGTTAGAAAAAGATTGAGTGAACGAGTGCCTTCTGATGTCTGAACTAGCATCTGACATCTAACATTCTGACATCTTCACTTCGCCTTCGCCACGAGTTGGAGGCCGCCGAAGCGGCGGTCGCGCCCTTGAAAGTCTACGACGGCTTCGAGGAGGTGCGTGCGGCGGAAGTCGGGCCAGAGCGTTTCGGTGACGTAGATTTCGCTGTAGGCCGCCTGCCACAGAAGAAAATTCGAGATGCGCATCTCGCCGCTCGTCCGCACGAGCAGGTCAAGCTCCGGCAGGTCTCGCGTGTAGAGGTGGCGCGCGATGTCCTCCTCGGTCAACTCTTCGGGCGCGCGGCCTTCGGCGACGAGCCTTCTGACCCCCTCGCGCACCGAGTCAACAATCTCAGCGCGACCGCCGTAGTTGAGCGCGACGCTCAAGACCATCCCCGTGTTCGAGGCCGTCCGCTCCATCGCCCGCCTCAGTTCCCTCTGGACGCTTTCGGGCAGCATCTGCGTCCGACCGATTGACTGGAAGCGGATGTTCTGGCGGTCAATCGAGTCGAGTTCGAGCCGCAGATACCGCTTGAGCATCCGCATCAGCGCGTCAACTTCGAGGCGCGGTCGCTTCCAGTTCTCGGTCGAGAAGGCGTAGAGCGTCAGCGCGCCGAGGCCGAGCCGCGCGCCCGTGTCCACCGTCGAGCGGACGGCCTCGACGCCCGCCCGATGCCCGGCGATGCGCTGCTGCCCGCGCTGCGCCGCCCAACGCCCGTTGCCGTCCATGATGATGGCGACGTGGCGCGGCAGGCGCGACCAGTCAACGTGCGCGAGCAAAGCCTCGTCGCGCGTCCCCCTCTCGATGACCTCGGCAAAATTGGCGAGCATCCGTGCTCTTTCCCCCGAATCGCGACTCAAAGTCCCTTCCGACCGCTGCGGCATCTTAATCTCTATAAGTTCAAAGTTCAAAGTTCGAGGTTCAAAGTTAAGACCAAACAGTACCGCGAGCGGTAGCGAGCGGGTTGAGCATTGACGACACTCAACCCGCTCGCTACCGCTCGCGGTACTGTTTGGTCGCATGAACTCTTCAGTAATGCACCTCGACGAGCGTGAGGCCGTGCGCGGGCGCGGTGGCGGCGACGAGGATGCGCTCGCCGGTCTCGATGGCGTGGCTGATTGCCGTCGCGTCAATGTCGCCGCGACCGGCGGCGAGCAGCGCGCCCGTGACCGAGCGCACCATGTAGCGGAGGAAGCCGTCGGCGCTCGCGCGAATCTCGACGAGCCGCCCGCGACCGCGCGCGCTCATGCGCTCCGAGACGACAAGCTCCGTGACGTTTCGCACGCGCGTCTGCACGTCCGTCTGCGCCGAAGAGAAGGCCGTCCAGTCGTGCTCGCCGAGGAAGAGCCGCGCCGCCTCGCGCATCGCTCCGACATCAAGAGGCCGCGCCTCATGATGTGCGTAACGCGCCCAGAACGGCGAGGCGACGCGCTCGTTAAAGATGCGGTAGCAGTAAGTCTTCCCCCGCGCCGAGAAGCGCGCGTGGAAGTCGTCCGGCACCTGCTCGACCTTCACGACGCGCAAGTCGCGCCCGACGTTCCCGTTAATCGCGTCGCGTAGCTTCTCCGGCGCGAGCCCTTTCGACAGATGCACGCTCGCCACCTGCGCCTCGGCGTGCACGCCCGCGTCCGTCCGCCCCGCGCCGTGGACAACGACCTCCCGGCCCTCAATCAAAGAGAGCGCCCGCGTCAACTCGCCCTGCACGGATCGCCCCTCGGCCTGCATCTGCCAGCCGTGAAACTCCGTCCCGTCGTACTGCATCGTCAGGCGGTGATTCATAAAGACCGTGACAGGTAAACCGTGACAGGTGACAGGAGAAAGACCGTAAACCGTGAACCGTAAACGGTGACAAGAGAAAGACCGTTCTTTCTTGTCACGGTTTACCTGTCACGGTTCACGGCTTTTTCCTGCTTCCCGGTTTGATGAAGGGCACGCCTTCGGCGCAGAGGGGGCAGGCGTCGGGGGCGTGGGTTGGCACGTCGAGGGTGACGAGCGCGACGCGCGGGACGCCGACTTCGGCGCGACCGCCCGAACGGTCTATGATGGAGGCCGCGCCGACGACGTTTGCGCCCGCCTCGCGCAGGGCTTCGACGGTCTCGCGCGTCGAGCCGCCCGTCGTGATGACATCCTCGACGACGACGACTCGCTCGCCGGGCCGGACGTTGAAGCCACGGCGCAGAGTCATCCGCTCGCCCTCGCGCTCAGTCCAGACGGAGCGGACGCCGAGGGCGCGCGCCACCTCCCAGCCGATGATGATGCCGCCGATGGCCGGGGCGACGACCGTCTCAATCTCCTGCCCCTCGAACTTTTCGGCGATGGCGCGGCCCAGAGCCTCCGCTTCCGAAGGGTGTTGGAGCACGAGCGCGCACTGCAAGTAGCTCGTGCTGTGGAGCCCGCTCGTGAGCACGAAGTGGCCTTCGAGCAGCGCGCCCGTGCGCCGGAATCTTTCGAGCACGTCTTCGTCCCTCATCAATCGCTTTCCTTTCCGAGTCCGCGTGTTAAAATATCCGCCCGATGAATGAAAAGTTCCGTAACCTCGTCCCCGATTCGGCCCCGGTGCAAGAGGTGATTGAGTTGCTGCGCTCGAACGGCGGTCGCGCGCCCTGCGTGGACATCGCCGAAGCGGTGCTGCAACTCCCCGGTCTCGACCCGCCTCTGGCGGCGATTGTCCTCGCCGACTTCATCGAGGGCGAGGGCGACTGGCGTCTGCGCGTCGCCGAGGAGACGTTTGAGGTCGAGCTGCTCTGCGAGGACGACGAGTGCCGCCAACTGGGCGAGGCCGACTTCGTCGTCTTCGACGTGGAGACGACCGGGCCGAAGACGCCGCCGTGCCGCATCATGGAGTTGGGCGCGATTCGCGTCAGCCGGGGCCGCATCGTCGCCGAGTTCCAGACGCTCATCAACCCCTTGATGCCGATCCCGCCCTTCATCGCCGGGCTGACCGGCATCAGCGACTCGATGGTCGCCACGGCCCCGACCTTCGACGCCGTCGCCGAGGACTGGCTCTACTTCGCGCAGGACGCCGTGCTCGTCGCGCACAACGCGCCCTTCGACGTGCGCTTCATCAACCACGAACTCTCAAGGCTCTTTCCGGGGCAGCGGATGGCGAACCCGCACCTCTGCACCGTCTCGCTCGCGCGGCGCGTGATGCCTGAGCTTTCGAGCTTCCGCCTCGCCGCGCTCGCCGAGCACTTCGACGTTACGCACCGCAGCCGCCACCGCGCGGGCGACGACGCGCGCGCCACCGCCGAGGTCTTCATCCTCCTCCTCGAACACTTGGGCCGCCACGGCGTCCACGACATCGCCGGGGCGCGGCGCTTCAAAAAACAGTGGTCGGCAGCCGCCTCGGATTCGAGGGCTTGAACCTTAGTTCAGACCGTCCGCGCTTCGGGCTCTAAACCCTCGGCTTCGAGTCCGAGAGACAAGGGGCGCGCATCCGCTACCCGCCGAACAGGCGTTCGTATTCCGCCTTCGTCCTCGCGTGGCACTCGCACGCCATCATCTCCAGCCTCCGCCGGTCGAGAATGCGGATGTGCCCGCGCCGGTACGTAATCAGCCCCGCCTCCTGCACCTTGATGGCGACTTCGGTCACGCCCGCGCGCCTCACGCCGAGCATCACGGCGAGGAACTCCTGCGTCAGCGCCACGTCGTCCGAGCCGACGCCGTCGCTCGACATCAGGAGCCACTTGCAGAAGCGCTGTTGCAGCGTGTGCAGCCGGTTGCAGGCGGTCGAGTGCGAGCCGACGACGACGACGGTGTGGATGTAGCGGTTGAAGAGTTTCCGCGCCTCGTCGTTCTTCTCATAAGCCTCTTTGACCACGCCCGCCCTCACCCTGATGGCGTCGCCCGGCACTTGGCAGAAGGTCGGCATGGTCGTCGTCGCGGCGTCGAGCAGGATGGGGATGCCGGACGTGCCCTCGCGCCCGATGGTCCCGGACTCGACCGCCGAGCCGTCCACCATCGTCGTCACGAGCGAGAGCAGGCAGCCCGTCGGGAAGTAGAAGTAGCGGATGGGCTCGTCAGGCACGATGACGTGCTCGCCGTGTTTGAGAGTGACGCGCTCGAAGTGCGGGCGCAGTCGTTCCAACTCTCCGCCCGACAGTTTCGCGAGGAGCAGATTCTCCATGAGAGGATTTCCTTTATCACTTACTCGGCGCACGGATTTGTCTCCCTAGCCCGCCTCGGCCCCGGCCTTCCTGCGCTTCATCAACGCCCGCACGACGAAGAACGCGACGATGAGTCCCGCGACGCTTAGGCCGACCGCCGGGTAGTTCTCCGCTAAGACTTCCTTCGCACGGTCGCCGTAGCGGACGGCGATGAAGCCTTCGAGGAAAAAGCGGAAGGCGCGGCCCGCCGCGACCGCCGCCGCGAAGCGCACGACGCTCAAACGAAAAACTCCGGCGGTGATGACGAAGAGCTTGAACGGGAACGGCGGCGGCAAAACGGACGCGACGAGCACCGAGAGCACGTCGTAGCGGTCAACCAGCCCCTTCACCTTCGCCTGCTTCTCAGGGGGAAAGCGTTCGAGCGCGCTCCGGCCCGCGCGCCGCGAGATGTAATACAAGATGACGCAGCCGATGACCGAACCGGCGGTCGCCGCCAGTGCGTAGAACGGCATCCACGCGGGGCGCTGCGTCGAAAGCAGGAGCATCACCGCGTCCGGCCCGCCCGGCAGGGGGATGAGCGCCGAGTCCAAGAGAGCGATGGCGAAGAGCCCCGCCGGCCCGAACGCCACAAGGTAGTTCGAGACGTGATTCAGCCCGTTCGTAATCTTGCGCAGCAGCCACTTCACGGCGTCCCCGCCTCCCCTTCTGATTTCGTCTCCGAACGCCCCGCCGCCGCCGCCGCGCGCCTCGTCTTGATGCGCGTCCAGAAGAGGTACGTGACCAACCCAAGGATGACGAGCGCCGCGACGACGCTCAACATAGCCATGCCGTTGTGGCGCAGGAAGTCGAGCACGCGCTCGCCGTAGAAGACCGCGAGCGTGCCCTCGACGTAGTAGCGGACGCTGCGCGCCAGCATGATGGTCAGGACGAAGCGCCAGCGCGGGTATTCGAGCGCGCCTGCGGTGGCGACGAAAATCTTAAACGGCATCGGCGGCGGCAGCAACGCGGGGATGGCGAGCGCCAGAAAGCCGAAGCGCGCGTAAGCCTTCTCGACCCGCGCGATGCTTTCGGGGCTGAACCGACGGCGCATCACGGCCTGCCCGCCGCGCCGCATGATGCTGTAGAGCAGGAGGCAGCCGAGCACTGAACCGGCGGAGGCGAAGAGCGGAAAATAGAAGACGGACTTCGGGTCGCTGTAGCAACGGGCGACGACGAGGTAGTCGTTGATTTCCGGGAGCGAGAGGAGAGAAGAGTCGAGCGCCCCGATCAGAACCATCGCCGGAGCGGCGACGTAGATCGGCACCTCACTGATGAAATCGTGAAGCCATTGGACGACCCCGGCCAGCCAATCGAACATAATTTACCTGTGAACAGTAAACCGTGACAGGTGACAAGATAAAAGACTTTCTTCCTCTTGTCACCTGTCACGGTTTACCTGTCACGGCTTTTCTTATTTGACCGGCGCGAAGACGGTCGGGGTGTCGTAGGTGACGCCGAAGGTGATGCCGGAGCGGGGGCTGAAGTTGGTGAGCCCGGCGATGCCGCCCACGTCGAAGCGCAGGCCCGCGCCCTTAATCTGGAGGCCGAGGCGGGCTTCGGAGAGCGGCTCGGTGCCGAGCGGCGCGCGACCGCTGCGCGTGTTGGCGCGACCGCTGATTTCCGCCGCGAGATTAATCTGGTCGTTCAAGCGATATATCCCGGCGACGCCGTAGAGCAGCATGTCGTTCTGCGTGAAGAGCTGAGTAGGCGCGGTGAAGATGCCGATGCCGAGGTTGCCGAAGGTGTTGAGCCTTCCGTCGCGCCCGAACTTCTTGCCCACGAGAATCGTGCCGAAGGCGTTCGTCTGGTTGACGCCGATGCCGCGTCCCTCGCTCGAATTCGGCAGCTCCACCCCGAAGCGGAAGCCGAGCGACGGCGCGCGACGGGTCTCGTTGCGGAGCTTAATCTTGGTCGCGATGGTGAAGTCGCCCGTGCCGTTGGTGGAGTTCGCGCCCGGCGCGAAGTTGCGCGGGATGGCCGGGTTCGGCGAGGCCGTGTTGATGCTCAGGTAGTTCTGCGCGACGCCTTCGAGCTGAAACTCGACGTTCGGCGAGAGCCCGACGTGGATGCCGATGACGCCGATGCGCGAGAGGTCGCCCGTCAGCCCCGACGCCGGGAACTTCGCATCCTGCATGAAGTCTATCCCCGCCTCGACGCGCATCGAGCCCGGCGGGATGATGTCCACGTCCTCCGTGATGAGTGGCCGCTGCTGCGCGCCCGCGACCGTCTGCAAGGCGAGCGCGACGGCAAAGGCGAACAGCACGCGCGTGAGATTTGAGAGACGAGATGTCATGTTTTTCCCTCGAATGAAGACGCGCGAATTGTAATGTTCAATTCGTAAGAGCGCAACAGTCGGACGGCGAAGAGGCAAAGAAGTAACTAAGCCCCGAAGGGGCGAAAGATAATAGCCGGGGGCAAGCAAACGAAGTTTGCGCCGCCCCCGGTCGAGCATTAAATAACGATTCCGACCCTGAAGGGGTCGCACCTCAACGTTGAGTCTGCGACCCTTTCAGGGTCGGAAACTGTTCCGGGGGCGGCGCTCAGGCTCAAAGCCTTCGCTCTGCCCCCGGCTATTGTCTTCATCCCCTTCGGGGAATTTTTTTGGAAGATTTCCGGCGGCCCGCGCGTCGAATGGGTGTAGTTTGAAAGGGTGAGGGAGAAGATGGAGCATCGCGCCGCGATGGGCGAAGGCAAAACGCATGAGGCGGTAGTCGAAGCCTGCCAGCGGGGCGACCGCGACGCCTTTCGCCTCCTCTTCGAGAACTATAAGGACAAGGTGTTCTCCGTCGCGCTCTACTTCTTCGGCGGCGACGAATCGGCGGCGGGCGACATCACGCAGCAGGTCTTTCTCAAGCTCTTCAACTGCATCGGGCAGTTTCAGGGCGACGCCGAATTCACGACATGGCTTTATCGTCTGACGACGAACGCCTGCGTGGACGAGGCCCGGAAGCGTCGCCGCTGGCTGCCCTTCGGGGACGCGACGGGGATGAAGGAGCCGCGAGTTAAAAAGACGCAGGAGCACGCATTGGCGCACCGCGAGGTCGCCGACTCGGTAAAGCACGCCGTCGCCACGCTCCGCCCGAAGCTGCGCGTCGTCCTGCTGCTCAAATATTTTGAGGAGCTGTCTTACGAAGAGATTGCGGCGGTCGTCGGCTGCTCGAAGGGCACAGTGGCGTCGCGTCTGAATCGCGGCCACAAGATTCTCGCGGGCAAGCTCGGACACCTGCGCGGCGCGCTCGTCCGCACGGAGTAGTGGTGAGGATGTTCGGCAAACACGTCATTAAATTTCTTTCCGCCTATGCGCACGGCGAACTCCCGGCGTCCGAGTCGGAGCGCGTCACGGCGCACCTCGAAGCCTGTCGCCGCTGCCGCGAAGAGTTTGAAGAGGTCAAGCTCGGCATCCGTCTCGCCGAATGTCTCCCGTCGGTCTCGGCCCCCGACTCGCTCTGGGACGGCATCGAGTCTTCACTCGCCCGTCAGAGCGCGAATGAAAAATCGGCCCGGCCCGTTTCCCTTCCCCACGTCCGTCCGCGACTCTCCTTCAACTGGCGACGGCTGACGACGGCTGGCGCGTTCGCTTGCCTCGCTCTCTTCGCGCTCGGCGGCTGGCTCTACTACCGCTCGACGCGTCCCTCTTGGGAGGTCGAGCGGCTGGCGGGCGCGCCCTCGATTGACGCGAGCGGCTTCGGCGAGACGGGGCGGCTCGGCGTCGGCAAGTGGCTGGAGACCGACGACACCTCGCGCGCGCAGATTGACGTGGCGAACATCGGGCAGGTCGAGGTAGAGCCAAACACGCGCGTCCGCATCGTCGAGACGGGATTGACGGAGCATCGCATGGAACTCGCGCGCGGCACACTGCACGCGCGCATCTGGGCTCCGCCGCGCCTCTTCTTCGTGGACACGCCGTCGGCGGTGGCGGCTGACCTGGGTTGCGCCTACACGCTCGAAGTTGACGACGCGGGCCGCAGTCTCTTGCGCGTCACGTCGGGGTTCGTCGCGCTCGAACGCGGCGCGCGTGAATCAATCGTCCCGGCGGGCGCGGCCTGCCTGACGCAGCCGGGCGTGGGGCCGGGCACGCCCTTCTTCGAGGACGCGTCCGAAGAGCTGGCCGATGCGCTCAAGCGTTTCGACTTTGAACAAGGCGGCGCGGACGCGCTGCGGGTGGTGATTGAGAATGCGCGACCGCGCGACACTCTGACGCTCTGGCACTTGCTTTCGAGGACGGAGGGCGACGAGCGAGCGAGCGTCTACGAACGTCTCGCCGCGCTCGCCGCGCCGCCCGAAGGCGTGACGCGCGAGGGCGTTCTGGGGCTCGACCGCCCGATGCTTGGGACTTGGAAAGACCTGCTCGAAGACCAGTGGGTCAACGAGGATTTGCGTTCCGTGCGGAAGGCCTGGCGGAAACTCTGGAAGTGAGATTTTTGAGAGGAGGCTTCGGATGATTCACAGCGTGTTGCCGGACATCAACCGGCGGAACTTTCTCGGTCGCTCGCTGGCCGCGCTCGGCGGCCTCACGGCCCTGAACCTCGGCGCGGGGATGGTGACGGGCTGCGGCACGAAGGGCAGCCCTCTCAACTCGGTCGCGCCCGCCGTCGTCGAGTCAGGAAAACTCTCGTGGCAGACCGTCCTCGTCTCGAAAGAAGAGCCGGGCGAGCCGCTTCTCGTCACGGGCAGAATCTTCGCGCCCGACGGCAAGACGCCCGTCGAGGGCCTGACGCTCTACGTCTATCACACGGACGCGCGCGGCCTCTATTCCGAAGAGGACGGCAACGGGCGCGAGCCGAACCCGCGACTCAAAGGCTGGATGAAGACAGACCGCGAGGGCCGTTACGAGTTCCGCTCCATCAAGCCCATGCCGTACCCCGGCACGACCAACCGCCGCCATGTCCATGCCAAAGTCTACGGCGACGGTCGCGCCGAGCAATGGATTAACGACTTCATGTTCGCCGACGACCCGCTCGTCCCGCGTGAAGTTCACGCGCAGTTCAAGGACTTCGGCAAATTCACCCCGCTCATGCTCTCGCAACGCGGCTCGGACGGCTTGATCCGCTGCGAACGAGACATCCGCCTCAAAGACACTTAAGCCGCAAAGCTCCGGCGCCCTCTTTCTTTCATACGCCCGCGCGACAAGCCTGCCCCTACAGAAATGTCTGCGCAGCGAACGCCTGTTCCGAGGCGTCCGGGACGAGTGTTGTCAAAAATCGTCAGTCTTTTCCTCCGGGGTGATTCGATGTACAGATTCCCTTTCGCCGTCGCCGTCTGCGTCCCGCTCTTTTTCATGCTCGACTGCGGCGCGGCTCCGAAAGTCTCTCAGCTCAAGGTCGCCGAGACGCGCGGCGACGCGCGCCCCTTGCTCGTGCCCGCGCAGGGCTCGCCGCTGGCGGTCGGCGGCAGACCCGTGGCGGTCTCTCTGGGAGATGTCAACGGCGATAATGTCTTTGACCTGCTCACCGGCCACGGTGGAAGCAACAACGTGACCGTCATGCTCGGCGACGGTCGCGGCGGCTTTAAGCCCGCGCCCGGTTCGCCCTTCGATGCGGGGATGCCCGCCGAGCGGCTCGCGCTCTGCGACACTAACAACGACCACAAGACCGACCTCGCGCTTACGAACCACGACAGTCTCAGAGTCGCGGTCTTCCTCGGCGGAGGCGACGGCAGTTTCCGTCCCGCGCCGGGCTCGCCCCTCGAAGCCTTGAAGCCGGGCCGCGAGCCGCATAACCACGGGCTCGTCTTCGCCTATGTGAATGCGGACGACTATGCTGACCTCGTCACCTCCAACAACAATGACGACAGCGTCTCCGTCCTTCTCGGCGACGGGAGCGGCGGCTTCGCCCCGTCTGAGGGCTCTCCGTTCCGCGTCGGCAGAGCGCCCTACGCGCCCACGCTCGCGCACTTCAATTCGGACTGTCACCTCGACCTCGCCACGCCGAACATCAACGGCGGTAACGTCTCCGTCCTCTTCGGCGACGGCACGGGGAAATTCACGCCCTCACCCGCCTCGCCTTTGAAAGTCGAAAGTCGTCCCTTCTATCTCGCCGCCGGGGACATCAACGGCGATGACAAGCCCGACCTCGTGGCCTCGCACGACGACATCAACCTCCTCACCATCCTCCTCGGCGACGGTCGGGGGAACTTTTCACCCGCCGCGAACTCTCCACTCGACCTCGGTCAACGCGCCTATGAAGTCGTCGTCGCGGACATGGACAGAGACGGGAAGAACGACCTGGCCTTGAGCGTCGCCTCCGGCGCGAACGCCGTGCTCGTCCTGCTCGGCGACGGTCGCGGAGGGTTCAGGCACGCCGCGGGGTCGCCGTTCGCCGTCGGCAGGGGCGCGTACAGCCTCGCCCTCGGCGACCTCAACCGCGACGGCAAACAAGACATCGTGACGGCCAACACCGAGGGCGGCGACGTGTCCGTGCTCCTCGGCAACTGAAGGAGGGAAAAAGCTGTGTTGAAGATTCTGAAATTTTCTCTCATCCTGCTTGCGCTCGCCTTCGCTGGTCTACAGTTCGTCCGGCCCGCGCGCGTCAACCCGCCCGAAGTCGCGGGCCGCAATATCGAGGCGCACGCGCGGCTCACGCCCGAAGTCGAGACGGTCTTGCGCCGCTCGTGCATGGACTGTCACTCGAACCGGACGGAGTGGCCGTGGTACAGCAACGTCGCGCCCGCCAGTTGGCTCGTCGTGGATCACGTCAATCACGGGCGCAGGCACCTGAACTTTTCGGACTGGTCGCGTTACGACCGAGACGAGGCCGGGGGCATTCTGAAATCAATCTGCAAGGAGGCGCAGGGCGGCTCGATGCCGATGCCTTCGTACACGCTCGTCCACCGCGACGCGCGGCTCTCGGACGCGGACGTGCGGACGCTCTGCGAGTGGGCCAGCGCCGAGAGCGAGCGGCTCGCCTCGCGCGACGCCGCGATGAGCAACGCGGCGTACAACAGGGCAATCTTCGGCGAATGAATCCACGGCGGGAGGGCAACGACTTGAACGTGTGGAGGTCAATTATTTGAAGTTGATAATCGTCGCGCTCGTCTCATCACTCGCGGCCACTCTCGCGGCGCTCCTCGCGCTCTACGCCGGGGGCGAGCCCTTGAGCGGGCCGGACTTGTTCGGCTTCGTGCCGCTCACCTTCGTCCCCTCGCTCGTCCTCTGCGGGCTGCTCTACGCGCCCGTGCTGCGAAGGCTCAAAGGGCGACTCGGAGGCTGCCGCCCGGCGTACCTCTTCCCTCTCGTCTCCGCCGTCCTGCTCAACCTCCCCCTGCTCGTCCTCATGCTCGCGGCGGCGCTCGCCGGGAAACTCTTTTCCGGCCCCGGCGAAGTCGCGGTCTTCGCGTCGGCGTTTATCGCTAACGGTCTGATTTTCGGCGTCGGCTTCGCCCGCCTCTGTTAGAATCGCGGGCGATGACGACGACGCAGAAGCCCTTACTCATCGGCGGCGAATGGCGCACGACGAAGCAGGCCGTGACGCTGCGTTCGCCTTTCAGCGGCGAGGAGCTGGCGCAGTTTTCCGTCGCGTCGGACGCGGAAGTCGAGGAGGCAATCGCGGCGGCGGCGACGGCGGCATCCGAGCTGCGAGATGTTCCGCGCTACCAACTGGCCGAGTCTCTGCGACGTATCGCCGACGGTATCCGCGAGCGCGCCGAGGAGTTCGCGCGCACCATTGCGCTCGAAGCCGGGAAGCCCATCAAGAGTTCGCGCGCCGAGGTCGAGCGCGCCATCGCGACCTTCGTCTACGCCTCGGAGGAGGCGCGGCGCTTCGGCGGCGAGACCGTCCCGCTCGACGGGCAGGCGACGGGCGTGGGGCGCGTCGGCTGGACTGAGAGAGTCCCGCGCGGCGTCGTCTTCGGCATCACGCCTTTCAACTTCCCGCTCAACCTCGTGGCGCACAAAGTCGCGCCCGCGCTCGCCTCGCGCAACGCGATCATCGTCAAGCCGAGCCCGCGCACGCCTTTGACGAGCCTCATGCTCGGCGAAGTCTTCCTCGATTCGGGGCTCCATAAGTCGGCTCTGCAAGTCGTGCCGATGGAGATTGAGTCCATTGACCTCGTGCTGAAAGACGAGCGCGTGGCGATGATCTCTTTCACGGGGAGCGCGGAGGTCGGCTGGCGTCTGCGCGAGCGCGCGGCGCGCAAATCGGTCGTGCTCGAACTCGGAGGCAACGCGCCGGTCATCGTTGACGAGACGGCGGACGTGCCCTTCGCCGTCGAGCGCACGGCGCTCGCGGCCTTCGCTTATGCCGGTCAGGTCTGCATCTCCGCGCAGCGCGTCCTCGTCCACGAAAGCGTCGCCGAGAGTTTTACCGACGCCTTCGTCGCCCGCGCCAAATCTCTCCGCACCGGCGACCCGCTCGCGGAGGAGACGGAACTCCCCAACATGATTGACGAGGCGGCGGCCAAGCGCGCCGAGTCGTGGATTAACGAGGCCGTCGGCGCGGGCGCGCGGCTACTCACGGGCGGAGGGCGGCAAGGCTCTCTGCTCGAAGCGACGGTCTTGACGAACGTCCACAGCGAGATGCGTATCCTTGCCGAAGAGGTCTTCGCGCCCGTCGCCACCATCCAGACCTTCAAGGATTTTGAAGGCGCGCTCGACGAGGCCAACAACACCCGTTACGGTTTGCAGGCCGGGGTCTTCACGCGCGAGATGAGCCGCGCGCTGCGCGCCTTCCGCCGTCTCGAAGTCGGCGGCGTGATGATTAACGACGCGCCCGCCTTCCGCGTGGACAACATGCCCTACGGCGGCGTCAAGCAGTCGGGCGCGGGCCGCGAGGGCGTCCGTTACGCGATGGAAGAGATGACCGAGCCGCGCATCATCGTCATTGACCCGCGACACTGAGCAGGCATGACACCCGAACGACAAACATCGTGGCGCTTGTTCTGCGCGGTCAACCTGCCCAACGAACTCAAGGCCCGCGCGGCTGAGCATCAAGGGCAACTGCGCGCCGCCGCTCCGCACGTCCGCGCGTCTTGGGAGCAGCCCGGCAAACTTCACCTCACGCTCAAATTTTTAGGGGATGTCGAGTTGCCGCGCGTCGAGGCGTTGACGCGGGCGGCTGAACGCGCGGCGGAGGGCTTCAGCCCTTTCGAGCTGTCAGTCGTGGGGACGGGCACGTTCCCGCCGGGAGGCGTGCCGCGCGTCCTCTGGCTCGGCGTCGAAGACCCTTCGGGCACTCTCAAGAAGCTTCACGCGCGGTTCGAAGACGAATGCGCGCAAGCAGGTTTTACGCGCGAGCCGAAAGCCTTTCGCCCGCACCTCACGCTCGCGCGTCTCCGCTCACGCGAAGGGGCCGAACGTCTCGGCGCGCTCCACCGCGAGACGCGGTTCGAGGCGCAAGCCTTCAAGGTCTCCGAGTTGTTCGTCGTGCGGAGCGAACTCCTTCCGGGCGGCGCACGACACACGCCTATCTCTCGTCACCAACTTTGAAGCGCCCTGTAAGGGCGCAAGATAATAGCCGGGGGCAAAGCAAACGAAGTTTGCGACGCCCCCGGTTACACGCGCAAAAATGATTCCGACCCTGAAAGGGTCGCGCCTCCACGTGGAGGTGCGACCCTTTCAGGGTCGGATTTATTTCCTTATCTGTTCCGGGGGCGTCGCTCAAACGCTGGCGCGCTTTCGCTTTGCCCCCGGCTATTATCTCAATCCCCTTCGGGGATTTAATTGACCTTGGGATTGTTCCGGTAAGGCTCTCAACCGTTCGGCAACTGTCGTGGCCGCGTCTGCTGTCGCTGCTGCTCGTCGTCGCGCGTGCGCGTCTCGCCTGTTTCGGAGAGCATTTCTTTAATCGCGCCGATGCTGGAGAGCATGGCGGAGGTCTCGACCGGCATGAAGATGACCTTCGCGTTTTGGCCGCGCGACATGTCCCTGAGACTCTCGATGTAGCGTTGGGTGATGAGGTACTGCGCGGGGTTGCCGTGGTCGAGTATCACGCGCGCGACCTGCGCGATGGCTTCGGACTCGGCCTCGGCGTTGCGGAGCCGCGCCTGCGCCGCGCCTTCGGCTTGCAGGATGGCTGACTGCTTCTCGCCCTCGGCGCGCGTCACGGCGGCCTGCTTCTCGCCCTCGGCGCGGGTGATGGCGGCCTGCTTGTCGCCCTCGGCCTGAAGGACGAGCGCGCGGCGGTTGCGCTCGGCGGTCATCTGCTTCTCCATCGTGAGGCGCACGTCTTCCGGAGGGGTGATGTTCTTCACGTCCACGCGCGTCACCTTGACGCCCCACTTGTCGGTCGCCTCGTCGAGGATGAGCCGGAGCTTGGCGTTAATCTGGTCGCGCGAGGAGAGCGTGTGATCCAAATCCATCTCGCCCATCACGGCGCGCATCCCGGTGATGGTCAACTGGACGATGCCGCCGACGAGGTCGTTGACTTCGTAGACCGCCTTTTCGGGGTCTGTGATCTGCCAGTAGACGACCGAGTCCACGTGAATCGTCACGTTGTCGCGCGTGATGACGGGCTGCGGCGGGAGGTCTATGAACTGCTCGCGGAGGTCAATCGAAGTCAGTCCGGGCCGGACGCTCGACCAGTAGACCGCGCGCGGCTTGTCGAGGAAAGGGATGAGCACGTTGAGGCCGCTCGCGGCCAAGCGGTTGAAGCGGCCCAAACGCTCGACGAGCAGGACGGTTGACTGCGGCACGATCTTGATCGTCTTGGAGGCGACGACCAGCGCGGCGATGGCGATGAAGAGGAAGAAGAAAAGGATTCCGAATTCCATAGGGCCTCCGTCGAAGGGGAAGTTGAAGAAGCGCACGTCTCAAGCCGTCCGAACGTCTCGTCAGGCGGCGCAAGGTGTGTCGAGAGACTATATCGGATTCCCTCCCTTGTTTGGAAGAGTCCCCGGCATCGAGTCCCGCGACGCCGAGCGCCTCTTCGACGACGCGCGCCGCGCGGAGCACGCGACCCTCCTCGAAAGGCCGCCCGACTATCTGGACTCCCACGGGCAATCCTCCCGCCGTCCTCCCGGCGGGGACGCAGACCACGGGCAGGTCGAAGACGTTGAACGCCTGCGCGTAGCCGAAGGCGTCGAAGAGTCCGAGTTCTTTATCGCCGACCGTAAAACGTCTTCCTTCATCATGCCCGAACGCCGCGAGCGCGCCCACGGGAGCGATGACTAAGGGCCGCGTCTCCATCCACTCCAACAGAGACGCGCGCAGTCGGTCGCGCTCCTCCCACGCGTCCATGAACGAGTCGAGCGCCGGAGGCTCTTCCTTCGACGCGCGCTTCATGATGGCACGCGCGACCGGCCCCGCCGTCTCCTCTCGCCCCGCGTAGGTCGCGGAGACCATCCGCCGCGTCGCGTGCGAGAAGAGCTTGAGCCACATCTCCGTCGCACGCTCGACAAACGGCGGTCGCTCTTCGACGACGTTCAATCCTGCGGCCTTTAACGCCGACGCCGCCGCGTAGACCGCCTCCTTCAACTCGTCCCCGACCGGCACGACGCCGTCATCCGTGTAGCACGCGACGCTCGCGCCTCTCGGCAACAGTTCCGATATTTGAAGCGGTTCGTCCCACTCATCAGGCGCGTGCCGATACGCGCCGCCCGATAGGACTTGAAAGAAAAGCGAGAGGTCTTCGACGCCCCTTGCGAGCGGCCCCAGACCAGCGCCGAGCGCGTAAGCCCCGCCGAGCACTGGAAAATGTCCCGCGCCGGGCACGCGCCCCGCCGTCGGTTTGAGCCCCGCGACGCCGCAGAAGTGCGCCGGGATGCGGACGGAACCCGCGAGGTCGCTGCCCAGACTCGCCGCCGAGAGACGGGCCGCGACCGCCGCCGCGCAACCGCCGCTCGAACCGCCCGGCGTCCGCGACAAATCGTGCGGGTTACTCGTCCGACCGAAGACCGGATTGTCCGTCGTGTAATCGAGCGCCAGCTCCGAGGCGTTCGTCTTCCCCAAAATAATCGCGCCCGCCGCGCGCAGCCGCCCGACCGCCGGTGCGTCCACGTCAGGGACATAACCGGCGCGCGCCTTCGAGCCGCTCGTCGCCCTCAAGCCCCGCACCTCAATCGTATCCTTGACCGTCAAGGGCACGCCGCACAGAGAGCCCTTCGCCTCGCCGCGCATCAACGCCGCCTCCGCTTCCCGCGCACGTTCGAGCGCGTCGGGCGCGAGCGTCACGACGGCGTTCAACTCCGGGTTGAGGCGTTCGATGCGACTCAGATGAGCCCGCACGACCTCGACCGGCGAGACTTCGCGGCGGCGTATAAGTTCGGCGAGCCGGGAGGCTGAGAAGTTGGTCAGTTCGTCGGTCATAAGTTCAAGGTTCAAAGTTCAAAGTTCAAAGTTGAAATCAAAGTCCTGTTATTAACTTTGAACTTTGAACTTTGAACCTTGAACTACTTCGCCAGCAGCTCGATGAACTTCTGCGCCGCCGTGCCGAGGGAGCGGTCGCTGCGGTAGATGACGCCGACCGAGCGTTTCCATTCGGGTTCGGCGAGCGGGATGACGGCGAGCTGGCCCGTGCGCTCTTCGTCGAGCACGGAGGGGCGCGGGACGATGGCGACGCCGAGTCCGACTTCGACGGCGCGCTTGATGGTCTCGATGTTGTCGAACTCGGCGACGCGCTGGACGCCTACGCCGTGCGAGCGAAGGATGCGGTCGGTGGCGCGGCGCGTCGGGATGTCGCGCTCGAAGAGCACGAAGTCCTGCCCTTGCAGGTCGGTCGCCGAGAGCTTCTTCCTTTTGGCGAAGGCGTGGCCCGGCGGGCAGATGAGGACGAGGCGGTCGCCGCCGAGCAGCACGACTTCGAGGCCGCGCCTGCGTTCGGGGAAGGCGACGACGCCCAACTCGACCGCGCCGCTCAGCACGTCGCGCACGATGCGCGTCGTGCGGCTGTATTCGAGGTCAATCTTGGCCTGCGGGTAGCTCGTCATGAACTGGCGGACGACCGGCGGCAGCTCGTGCAGGCCGACGCTGTAGACGGTCGCCACGCGCACCGTGCCGCTCACCGTCCCGGTCAACTGCCGCATGCTCTCTTCGAGCTGCGAGTAGGCCCGAAGGACTTCGCGGCTCGACTCGTAGAAGGCTTCGCCCGCCGGAGTCAGGTGCAGGTCGCGCCGCCCGCGCACGCGTTCGAGCAGACGACGCTTGAACCTCTCTTCGAGCGAGCGCACCTGCTGGCTGACAGCCGACTGTGTGACGAAGTTGCGCTCCGCCGCCTGAGAAAAGCTCTGCGTCTCGACGAGGTCGCAGAAGATTTTGAGGGATTCGATCTGCACCGGGTTTAATAAGTATCCTTTACCAAGCTACCAAGTATTTTTCATTTTACCTTATAAGCCGCGCGGGCTACACTCCTGCATCAACAAACGTCTAAACAATGTGGCGGGCTCGGAGGCCGGGGGGCGGAGGCCGGAGGGGGATGGGGCGGCGGGCCGCGCCGCGTGATTGCTTTTCCGCCGTCGGTCGTTATAATCATGGCCGCTCAACACAATTTCTAACGTGAAGCGCTCTGCGGGGAGCGCCGCGCCCGCCGGAAGTGCGCACGTCTCGGCCCCCGGCGAAGGAGAGAGATTTCCGTCATGGCCGTTCGTCTGAGCAGAACATTCGTCCTGCGCAAACTGCACCAGCTCACGGGGATTGTGCCGCTGGGTGCGTTCCTCCTCGAACACCTCTACACCAACTCGAAGGCGGTGAACCCGGACTGGCGGGTCGGCAGAGACCACTTCAACGCGGCGGTCGGCGACCTCCAGAACATCCCCTACATCCTCTTCGTCGAGATCGGCTTCATCTTCATCCCGCTGCTCTACCATGCGCTTTACGGGCTCTTCATTACGTGGGAGATGCGGCCCAACAACCTCAAGTACCCGTACCCGCGCAACTGGTTCTACACCGTCCAGCGCATCACGGGGATGATTCTCTTCTTCTTCATCCTCTTCCACCTCCTGAACTTCCGCTTCGGCCTGATACCGGGGCTCAACGAGACCTCGGTTGCGCACGCACCCAACAAGGCTTACGAGATCGTCTCCGCCGAGTTTCAGATGTGGTGGATACTCGTCATCTACTTCGTCGGCATCGTCTCGACCATCTGGCACTTCGCCAACGGCATCTGGCTCTTCGCCGTTGACTGGGGCATCGTCATCGGCGAGCGCGCGCAACGCCTGACGGGCTACGCCTGCATCGGCTTCGGCGTCGTGCTGCTCCTGCTCTGGATCAACGTGACGATGGCGTTCGCGTGGCGCAATGGCGGACTGCTGGAGGGGATTCTCTAAAAAACTATGGCGGCACAAAACGGCATCCGGATAGCGATTGTGGGCGGGGGCTTGGCGGGGCTCGCGGCGGCGATGAAGATCGCCGAGGCCGGGCACGCGGTTGACCTCTTCTCGGTCGTCCCCGTCAAACGCTCGCACTCGGTCTGCGCGCAGGGCGGCATCAACGGCGCGGTCAACACGAAGGGCGAAGGCGACTCGACGTGGGAGCACTTCGACGACACGGTCTACGGCGGCGACTTCCTCGCCAACCAGCCGCCCGCCAAGGCGATGTGCGAGATGGCTCCCTCCATCATCTACCTCTTCGACCGCATGGGCGTCCCCTTCTCGCGGACGAAGGAAGGACTCCTCGACTTCCGCCGCTTCGGCGGGACGAAGCATCACCGGACGGCCTTCGCCGGAGCCTCGACCGGTCAACAACTTCTCTACGCGCTCGACGAGCAGGTGCGACGCCGAGAGGTCGAAGGCAAAGTTAAGAAGTACGAGAGCTGGGAGATGATGTCGCTCGTCTTGGACGGCCACGGCGTCTGCCGCGGCCTCGTCGCGATGGAGCGTTCGACCTTAGAGTTGAAAGTCTTCCCGGCGGATGCAGTCATCATGGCGACGGGCGGCCCCGGCCTCATCTTCGGCAAGTCCACGAACTCGATGGTCTGCACGGGGTCTGCGGTCTCGGCCTGCTACCAGCAGGGCGCGCGCTACGCCAACGGCGAGTTCATACAGGTTCACCCGACCTCGATACCGGGCGAAGACAAGCTCCGGCTGATGTCGGAGTCGGCGCGCGGCGAGGGCGGGCGCGTGTGGGTTCCGAAGGCGAAGAACGACACGCGCTCGCCTTCGTCCATCCCTGAGAAGGAGCGTTGGTACTTCCTCGAAGAGAAATACCCGGCCTACGGCAACCTCGTCCCGCGCGACATCGCGACGCGCGAAATTTTTCAGGTCTGCCTCGAAGGCTTCGGCGTCGGCGGCGACAATCAGGTCTATCTCGACTTGACGCACATCCCCGCCGAGACCTTAGACCGCAAGCTCGGCGCTATCTTAGAAATCTACGAGATGTTCGTCGGCGACGACCCGCGCCACGTGCCGATGAGAATCTTCCCCGGCGTCCACTATTCGATGGGCGGCCTCTGGGTGGACTTCGAGCAGCGGACGAACATTCCGGGCCTTTTGGCGGCGGGCGAGTGCGACTACTCGATTCACGGCGCGAACCGCCTCGGCGCGAACTCACTCGTCAGTTGCGTCTACGGCGGCTTCGTCGCCGCCCCGGCGGCCATCGAGTTCGCCAAAAACGTCGAGCGCAACGGCGCAGGACGGCTCCAGGATTTACGACGAAGAGTTGAAGCGGCAGCAGGAGATTAACCAGCGCATCCTGAAGCAGTCGGGCACGGAGAACCAGTACGTCATCCACGAAGAGATGGGCAAGACGATGACCGACAACGTGACGGTCGTCCGCTATAACGACCGCCTTCAGGCGACCGACAACAAGCTGCTTGAGCTGCTCGAACGCTACCAGCGCATCTCGCTCAACGACTCGAACATGTGGGCGACGCACGCGCTCCCGCACGCGCGGCAGTTGAAGAACATGTTGGAGCTGGCGCGCGTCATCACGCTCGGCGCTTTGAACCGCAACGAGTCGCGCGGCGCGCACTACAAGCCGGACTTCCCCGAACGCGACGACGAGAATTTCCTCAAGACCACCATCGCCGAGTATTCCGGCGAAGGCCCGGTCTTCTCTTGGGAGCCGGTTGACGTTTCGCAAGTCCCGCCGCGCAAACGCGACTACAGCAAGGGCAAGAAGGAAGAGTCTGCGGCGACCGTCGCCGCCGCGCAAGGCTCAACGCTCCCGCCCAAAGAAGGCGCGACGCAAGTCCCCGAACCGGGCTCCGAGCAGAAGCCCGCGAACACCTCCGGCCCGGCGGTCTGGGGGCAGAACAAAGAGCAGGTGGACGAGTCCGTTTCGGGTAAAGTCGAGACGCGCACCGAGCAGGGCAAATCACTCGAAGACGCAGGGGGGAAATCGGACGAGGTATGAGCACACACACCGAAGGCCACGCACAAACGTCGAAGACGCCCCCGAAGACCGTTGACATCCGCATCCGCCGCCGCGAGAAGCAGGGGGCCGACGCCTACTGGGAAGAGTTCCGGATTCCCTACCGCCAGAACCTCAACGTCATCTCGGCGCTGATGGAGATACGCAAGAACCCTCTGACGCGCGACGGCAAGAAGACGACGCCGCCCGTCTGGGACATGAACTGTCTCGAACAGGTCTGCGGCATCTGCACGATGGTCATCAACGGCAAGGTCAGGCAGTCCTGCTCCGCTTTGATAGACCAGTTGTTGAAGGAGCAGAGCCCCATCACCCTTGAGCCGATGTCGAAATTCCCGAACGTCCGCGACCTCGTCGTTGACCGCTCGGAGATGTTCGAACACCTCAAGCGCGTCAAGGCGTGGGTCGAGATTGACGGCTCGCACGACCTCGGCCCCGGCCCCAAGATTTCGCCCGAAGAGGCCGGAGAGCGTTACTCCTACTCGCGCTGCATGACGTGCGGCTGCTGCCTCGAAGCCTGCCCGCAGTACGGCGAAGGCAACTACATCGGCCCGCAGGCCATCGCGCAGGTGCGCCTCATGAACATGCACCCGACGGGCAAGACCACCCGCGACGAGCGACTCGAAGGCATCATGGGCGAGGACGGCATCACCAACTGCGGCAACGCCCAGAACTGCGTCCGCGTCTGCCCCATGTCCATCCCCCTCACCAAAGCGATTTACGAGGAGAACCGCGAGACCATCCTCCACGGCCTCTTCGGCTGGCTGCGCAAGTAGAAACGGCGAAAGTCTTTGCCATGAAGTTGAGAGGGCGGCTGACTCGCGCGAGTCAGCCGCCCTCTTTCTTACTTTTGCGCCGTGTCCCTCTCCCGCCTACTTTGCGCGACCGAGCGGGATGACTAACTCGCGTCTCACGTAATTCCCTTGCGGGCCGTCGAAATTGAAGGTGAGCGTCGCGTCGCGTCCGGCGGGCTTGGAGAGCTTGACGCCCGCCGTCTCGCCGATTTCGCGCGGGGTGCGGACGCGAAGGGAGTAGGCGTGTCCGCCCCGGCCTTCGACCAGAAGACGCAAAGCGTCTTCGTCGGCGCGCGAGCGGAGGACGCGCAGGCCCTCGCTGCGCGCGCCCGGCGCGGGCGTCTGCGCTTCAGTGTAAACGTCCGTGCCTGCGTCGTAGTTGATGACGACATCCACGCCCCTCGTCGTCAGCTCGAAGCCGAGCGTCACGCGTTGCACGTCGCCCTCGCGCTCGACGTTGAACTTCGTGTTGCGGCCTCCGACCGTCACCGAACGGACGCGCGCGTCGAGCGGGAGGGCGGGAGCCAGCTCAAGGCGGAGGCGTGGAAAGTCGCCGCGCACCCCTGAATTGGCGGAGCGGTAGACGCTGATTGAAGTCCGCCCGGCGTTGCGTGCGAGGCGCAAATCCAGAGGCCCCGACGGCGAGGCGTAGCCGAAGACCGCCGCCGCGCCCCAGTCCGCGGGGAGTTGCGGCGCGAAGCGGATGAGCGTCCCGCGCTCGTAGGTTTCGAGCCCGAAGAGCCCGCGCAGCGTCGGCGTGACGATCATCGCCTCAGACCAGATTTGGTGATGCGACGAGCGACCGAAGGCCGAGTTGAACTCGCCCGAAAGCAGCTCGGTGACGAAGCCGAGCGCGTTCTGCTTCTTCAGAAGCACGTTCGCCATCAAGGCCTGAAAGCCGACGTGCGGCCTGCCGTAGCGGTACGCGCCCATGCTCGCCCAACCCGTGAAGAGCGGCCACACCGAGCCGTGATGATAAGAGAGCGGGTCGTACAACTTGCTCTCGTCCGAGATGATGCGCGAGCCCCAGTCGGTCGCCATGTGGCCGCTGCCCGTGTGGTCAATCTGGCTCTGCGCGCGCTCGTCGGAGAGTGACTTCCACCACAGCGGAACCGACGGCAAGACGGTGTCCTCGTCAACGAGGCGCGACTTGTCCAGCTCGTTCATCCTCGCCTGCCGCGCTTCGCGGTTCGGCCCCGGCTCGGCCTTGCGCACCGCGTCGCGCGGGACGTTGGTGGCGAAGGCGTAGAAGCCTCGCTCAGGCAGCCAGTAAGTCCTCTCTAAAGCGATGAGCACGCGGACGTGCGCGGCCCGCGCCTCCGATGCCAGCCGCTCGTCTTTGAGCGCGGCGGCCATCTCCTCCATGCCGCGCAGGGCTTCGGCCCACAGGCCCTGCATGTAAATCTCTTCGTGCGGCGGGTAGAGCGCGCCGCCCTCGACCCACCCGTGGCCCGCGCCCGTGTTCTCGACGAGGCCGTTCGCGTCCGTATCGGTCGCCGACGTAAAGCGGTACGCCTTCAGAATCGAGTCCCAGTTCGCGCGGACGAACGAGAGGTCTCCACTCGCGCGCAGATAGTCGGCGTGCGCGATGACGTAGAGCGGCGTCGCGTCGGCGCTCGCCCAGGGGTACTCGTAGTCCGTGAACCACGGGATGAGACTCGCGCTCTGCGAAATCTCGTGCGGGACTTTGCCGTCGGCGCGTTGGAACTTTTTGAGGAAGTCGAGCGCGGCGCGTGTCGAGGCGAAGTCGCCGGTGGAGTTGAGCGCGAAGGTCGTCCACAAGGCGTCTCGCCCGAAGAACCAGGCGAAGCCGGGACGCTCGCTCTCGCCCGCCGTGCGAAAGCCCGCGACGAGCCCCGTGCCGAGCAGAGGGTTCTCGACCATCCCTTTATCAATCCCGACCTTCGCCCACTCGAAGGCCTCGTCCAAACGCTCGTCCGGCGTGCGGATGCTCGTCGTCGAGCCTAAGAGCCGCCGGTAGTGCTCGACGTTCCGCGCGTAAAGCTCAGGCGCGGTGCGGAGCAGGCGCGTGTACGTCGCCCTCGCCTCGTCGAGCCCGTTGACGCCGCCCGCGATGACGACCGGGATGAAGTTCGCCTTGAGCGACTCCGGCGGCGCTTCGATTTGGAAGCGCGCGGGCACGTCGCGCGGCTCCTCTTGATACGGCATCGTGGAAGCGTCGCGCGCCGCCGGGCTCCCGACTATTCCGGCGAAGCGTCGGCTCTCTTCGTGGAGGTAGAAGAATTTCCCTTCCTCGTCCCAGCCGAGGCTGCCGGTCATGAGCCCGGCGGGCCACATCAGTTTCAGACGCGGGCGGAAGCTGACGGTCACGCCGAGCGGCAGCGCGCTCTCCACTTCGAGCAGCATGACGACGCCCGGCTCGCCCACGGGCGCGAAGATAATCTGCCGCACGGTGAAGGCCGCGTGCGTGTAGGTGATGGTCGTCGCTTCGGGGCGGACGTTGATGAGAGTCGCGGTGTCCGCGCCTCGGAATTCGAGCGGGTAGCCTTCGAGGCGGAAGGACAACTCGAACTGGTCGAGTATCTGAAGCGGGTAGACCCACGCTTCGAGCGACCGCCGCTCGTAGCCGTAGAGCGCCGACTTGCGACCCAGAACGTCGAGGAACGCGCCCGCCTGCACCCGCCGCTCAAGCTCAAGCCCGCTCTTCTCAAGTTTGAACTTCGGGACGAGCGAAGGCGTCGCCGCCTGCCTCGCGTTCGCTTCGACGGCGTGGGCGAAGAAGAGGAGGCAGACCGTTATGGAGGTCGAGAGCGTTCGTCTCAAATCGGACTCCCGGATTGTTTTTATTGAGCCCCCGCAGGGGGCGTAAGAGTTTAGCCCACGGCGCGAGCCGTGGGAATGCAACCACCAACAAAAATTTTCAGAGCCCCGTCAGGGGCGAAAGAAATCCGACGCGCGATACAGGGTACGTCGGATTTCTTTCGCCCCTGACGGGGCTCCTGTTTCTTCTCTCGGCTTGTCCCCACGGCTCGCGCCGTGGGCTAAATTCTTACGCCCCTTAACAGGGGCTCACCACTCGGCCTTTGAACCTTGAACTCCCTCAGATGCCGAGCACGTTGATGAGTTCCTGCACGGAGGCGGCGCTCTTTTGCAGGGCGATGCGCTCTTCGGTGGTGAGGTTGATTTCGATGATCTGTTCGAGGCCGCGCGCGCCGAGCTTGCAGGGCACGCCGACGTAGAGACCCTGGACGCCGTACTCGCCTTCGAGATAAGCGGCGCAGGGGAGGATTTTCTTCTTGTCCTTCAGAATCGCCTCGGCCATCTCGACCGACGCCGCCGAAGGCGCGTAGTAGGCCGAACCCGTCTTCAGGAGGCCGACAATCTCCGCGCCGCCGTTCGCCGTCCGCTTCACGATGGCGTCGAGCTGCTCTTTCGGCAGAAGCTCCGTGACGGGGATGCCCGCGCACGTCGAGTAGCGCGGCAGCGGAACCATCGTGTCGCCGTGGCCGCCGAGGACGAAGGCCGTGACGTTCTCGACCGACACGTCCAGAGCCTCCGCGAGGAAGCAGCGCATCCGCGCCGAGTCGAGCACTCCGGCCATGCCGATGACGCGGTGCTTCGGGAAGCCCGAACGCTTCAAGGCCACCTGCGCCATCGCGTCGAGCGGGTTCGAGACGATGATGAGAATCGAGTCGGGCGAGTATTTCACTATCTCTTCCACGACGTTCGTGACGATCCCGGCGTTCGTCTTGAGAAGATCGTCGCGGCTCATGCCGGGCTTGCGCGGCAGCCCGGCGGTGATGATTACGATGTCGGAGTCTTTCGTCTCTGAGTAGTCGTTCGTCGCGCCCGTGAGCCGCACGTCGAAGCCTTCGACGGGCGCGGCCTGCGCAAGGTCGAGCGCCTTCCCCTGCGGCACGCCCTCGACCACGTCAACCAGAACCACGTCGGCCAACTCCTTGCTCGCAATCCAGTGCGCGGCGGTCGCGCCGACGTTCCCCGCCCCCACCACCGTAATCTTGTTTCGCTTGCCCATCGCTTTTCTCAGTTCCTTTCCTCTTTTAAAAGTTCGTCTGCGAATCCTTTCAACCGACCGACCGCAGCGACGATTTACACGAGCCCCTTCATGCGCGGCGTCGCGTCACAAGTCCCCTGCTTCCCGCCGGGCAGATGTTTGATGTGGAAGAACGCGAGTGTAAGGTGCGTGCCGACGAGTGTCAAGGTACACTCCCCCTCCCGGTCGCGCGCCTCGCGCGCCGCCAGACGAAAGCGTTGATGAGCTTTAAAGAGTTAATGAAAAGACTGTTCGGCGCGCACCCTCAAGAGACGAGCGGCGGCGCGGCGGATTCCCGCGAATCGTCCGATGAAGACGAAGAGGTTGATCCCTTCGACCCCTTCCCCGAACCCGTGCGGCTGGAGATTACGGACGTCTTCGACCTCCACTCCGTCCCGCCCCGCGACGTGCGCGCCGTCGTCGAAGAGTACCTGCGCGAGGCGCACGCGAAGGGCTTCCGGCACGTCCGAATCATCCACGGCAAGGGCGTCGGCGTGCAGCGCGAGACCGTCCGCGCCGTCCTCTCGCGCACGCCCTTCGTTGAACACTTCTCCGACGCACCCGTAGAAGCCGGCGGCTGGGGCGCGACCATCGTCAGGATGAAAGCGGAAGCCCGACCGTGAGGGAGGGCGTGATGCGGAAGTGAAGGACGAGCGATGAAGAACCTGCTATCTCGAATTTCAAACTCCGAGATTCGAGATTTCAAATAGCAGCTCCTTCATCAATTTCAGTAAGAGCGGATGGCGTGCATGACGCGGCCCCAGACCTCGAAGTCCATCCCCTCGATGACTTCTATCGGCTGGTAGTCGTCGTTTTCGGGCATGAGCCAGATGCGGCCCTCGTGGAGGCGCAGACGCTTGACGCAGAGTTCGTCGTTAATGCGCGCGATGACGATGTCGCCGTCGTCGGCTTCGACGGCGCGGTCAACGACGAGGATGGAGCCGGGCGAGATGCCCGCGTTCGTCATCGAGTCGCCGGAGACGCGCACGTAGAAGGTCGCGACCGGGTGCTTGATGAGGTGGCGGTTGAGGTCGAGGCGGCCTTCGACGTAATCCTCGGCGGGCGAAGGGAGCCCGGCGGAGACGGCGGTCATGAAAAGCGGTCGCGCCCACTTCGTCGAGCGGTCGGGCCAGTAGACGGCTTGGACGTTGTCGTAACCCGTTGAGGCATCGGCGTATGAAAGCATGTCTTTGTTTCACCTGTGGTTGAATGTGCCAACGCCGGGATTCTACAACGACTCGTCGGGAGGAGACAAGATTTTTATTTCAGACGGCGGAGCAAAGTTGAGGCAGTCCGCGCGAGTGAGGCGCGGCTGTGTCAGACGGCGGGCAGACGAACTCCGGCCCGGCTCTCAGATTCGGCCCATCAAGAGCAGGATGACGACGATGAGCAGGATGATGCCGAGCAGCCCGCTCGGATAGTACCCCCACCCGCGGCTGTACGGCCACGAAGGGGCAGCGCCGATCAGTAGAAGTATCAGGATGATGATGAGAATCGTTCTCATGTCGCGTCTCCTCTCAAACGCCTCCGGAAGGGATGGCCGGGACGAGTTCCGGGGCGGAGCTGTGAAGATAAAACTGACGGGCCGAGCTACGCTCGAAGGTGAATTAGAAAGTGCCCCCGGCAGGACTTGAACCTGCGGCCCCCTGCTTAGGAGGCAGGTGCTCTATCCACTGAGCTACGGGAGCACAATGCACAGAAGTTACCAGATGCCCGGCGATGCAGTCCAGCGGCTATCAGGACTGATACTTGATGAGCGAGCGCACGTCGTAGCCTTCGAGCCTTTGCCTGCCGGGCAGGAATTCGAGCTCGACGACGAAGGCGAGGCCGACGACCTTTCCGCCGAGCTGCTCGACGAGCTTGACGACGGCGCTGGCCGTCCCGCCGGTGGCGAGGAGGTCGTCGGCGATGATGACGCGGTGGCCGGAGCCGACGGCGTCGCGGTGTATCTGGAGCGCGTCCTGCCCGTATTCGAGGTCGTAGGAGATGGACGCGCACTCGGAGGGGAGCTTGCCCGGCTTGCGCGCCGGGACGAAGCCCGCGCCGAGGTGGTAGGCCATCGCGGGCGCGAAGATGAAGCCGCGCGCCTCGATGCCGATGACCGTGTCCACCTGCTCGCCGCGAAACTCGTCGCACAAAGCGTCCACCACGCCGCGCATCCCTTCGGCGTTCTTCAGAAGCGTCGTGATGTCGTAGAAGTTGATGCCCGGCTTCGGGAAGTCCGGCACTTCGCGGATGAGTGATTTGAGTTGATCCATTTTCAGTTTTCAGTTTTTAGTTTTTAGTTTTCAGTTCCAAGCAGCGGCAGAGTCCGCTCGCCGGACTCCCTCAAGCCTTCCTGCTGAAAACTGAAAACTAAAAATGAAAACTGTTTCACCTTTCGATGCGGAATGTTGAGAACTGGCCGGTCGGCTCGACGCTGAGTTCTTCGACCTGCTCGACGCGCGACATTGCGGGGCCTGCGGCGAGGTCATGCTTGAAGCCTTCGATGGCTTCGGGCGAGCCCTCGGCGTGGACTTCGACGCGCCCGTCTTCGAGGTTGCGGGCGTAGCCGACGACCTGATGGCGCGCGGCGACGCGCTGCGCGAAGAAGCGGAAGCCCACGCCCTGCACTTCCCCGCTGATGACGTAGTGACGTGCGACCTTCATCCGGACTCGGCCCCCTTGATGTGTTGAAGACGCGTTATCCTAAAAGAAAATTTCGGGAAAAAGCAATTCACTTCCGCGTGACAAGTTCGACGATGCGGACGCCGCCCGGCGGCACGCGGACGAGGACGTGTGCGCGTCCGCCCTGCCGCGAGACTTCGACGGGCGTGTTGTCCGTCCACTCGTTGGCGCTTTCAATCGCCGCGCCGCGCAGGTCGAGCGTCACGTCCACGAACTCGTCGCGGTTGACCTGCGCCATGCCCTGCTGCGGCTTGTAGACGCCGAGGTTGTTGACGAGCGTGACGGCCCAGCCGCGCTCGGTGCGGTTGAGGAGGTGCTCCACGTCGCCGCTCACGTTGACGGGCGTCGCCTCCGCGAAGAGGTGCGCGAGCATGTGCGCGGCTGTCGGGGTCATACGCTCGTCGAGGCCGAGCAAGTCCGGGATGGCGTTGAAGACGACGCGCCCGCGCCCGACGCGGTTGACCGTCACGAGCGGGTCGCCGGACGCCGACTTCATCAACACCTCCGCGCCGCGCGGCTCGACGCGCTCGTAGCGGAACATCTGACCCGAAAGGTCTGTCGCCGCTTCGCCCGGAGAAAGACAAGCCGCGCCGTCGCCCTCGGCCCTCGCGTTCAAAAGACGCACGCCGAGCAGTTCAGCCGGGAGGCCCTTAATCTGCGCGGAGTTCAAGACGACCGTTCCGCCTTTGCGCGCGTAGTCGGCGAGCCGCGCAGCCCACGCGTTCGACCATTCGACATGACCGCCGACGACGAGCGCGCGGTATGAATCAATCGCCCCGGCGTGTGCTTCGGAGGCGACGAGCACGTCGAAGATGTCGCCGAAGACGCCGTTGACGAAGGCTTGACGGTCGGCGGTCGCGGGCTCGCCTTCGACCACCTGCAAGGGGTGATAGGCCGCGCCGAACAACTCGCGCAGCGCGCGGTCGCTCCGGTTGATGGGCGAGACGCCGAAGGGGAGGTGCGGCCAGTCGGTCATCTCGAAGCCGTGCGCGGGGTCGAGCAGGAAGGCGACGGGCGTGTAGGGCACTCCGCGCTCCGTGTGCTTCTCGGCGAAGCGCATGAACTCGTCGGTGATACGACCGAGCGGGTTGAGTTGGAACGGGTGCTCGCCCGGCCCCGGCTTGAAGAACTGGTCGAAGCCCTGTTCGAGATAGATGGCCGACGCGCCCGCCATGTAGTAGAGGTAATAATTTTTCCTGTACCACGAGAGCGAAGGCCCCATCGTCACGCCGTAGCGCGAGTGGAAGAAGTGGTCAGGCCCGGCGAAGTTCTGCGCGTAAGTAAAAGTCGTCGCCGTGTCGCCGAAGTTGGGCGCGTGGTAGTAGAGGAAGTTGCCGCCCGTCTGCCGCGCCGCGCCGCGCGTGAAGGCGATGCGGAGCGCCGTACCGGGCTGGACGGCGGCGGTCTCCATGCCGATGAGCTTCGAGCCCCACGCGCCGAGCGCGTGAGAGTAGGTCGTGCTCGAAGTTGACTGCGCCGGGATGAGCTTGTCCCACATCGCGCCCGCAGGGGCTTTGAAAGTCCCGCCCCACTTCTCTTCGAGAGCGCGCGTGTAGCCCGTGCGGGAGGCTTCGAGCATCTCGCGTCGCGGCTGCTCAGGTTTGAGCGTCATGGTCGCCGCGACCGCCGGGTAGACGTAGCCGATGCTCTCGCCCGAAATCCATCCGAGGAACTGCCCGCGCAGCTCGCCCGTCAAGAGCTTCAAGGCCGCGGGGCCTTCCGTCTCGTTGAAGTTCGCCGCGCCGTAGTTGATGTTGACGGCGAAGGGCTGGCGCGTCTCGCGCGCGTAGCTGAGGAAGCCGCTCCCCTCGCGCAGGTGCTTCGGCAGCTCGTTGATGTGGAGGACGGGGACGACCAGCTTCGACGAGAAGATGGGCACGTCGCGCGCGCCCTTGTACTTCTGGACGAAGAGATTGACGGCGGCGTCCGACTCCGCATGGAAGGGATAGAGCGGGCGGGCGTCTGTCGGCTGAGAGTACATGTCCCAGAACTTTTCCGAGATGTTCCAGGGCATCAGGAAGTCGCGCCCGGCGACGGGCTGACGCCGCCAGTGCGTGCTCAATGCCGCCGCGTCGTTTGCCGCGCCTTCGACGAGCGGCGCGAGCTTCGGCCTCTTCTCGGCCCACTCCTGTAAGACTCTCGACGCGGCGAAGTTCGGCTTGCGCCGTCCCGTCGGCTTATAGCCGAGGTCGTTCGTCAAGAGCACGCAGTCAACGTGGCGGCGCGCTTCCGCCGCCTTCTCGATTTCGATTGCGACGCGCGCCGCGCCCTTCTTCAAAGCGGCCTTCAACGACCCGTCCCACGTAAAGGCCCAGCCCCAGTACATGCTCACCTCGTCGTGCGGGTCAACGACATCGCGCGCGCCGAACTCGTGGCGGAAGACGACCGCGTCGTTCTGTCGGATGACGACGGCGAAGTTCTCGCCGCGCCGCGCCCAGTCGGCGTAGCGCGCCCAGACGCGGTACTCGCCGTCGCGCGGCACTTCCACGTCCTGATAGATGGTGGCGCGCGTCTCGTCGGCGACCGCTGCGATGGAGTTCCATTCGCTCTCGCCGCCCTGCGTCCACTCGGCGGAGACGCCGGGGCCGTTCATCGCCCAGCCGGGCACTTCAGCGCGCGTCTTCTCCTGCCACCACGGGTTGACGCGCGGCTCGTTGCGCGCGTCGGTCGAGACGCCGCGCATGTTCTCGGCCTCGTACCAGAGGTATTCGGGCCGCGCCTGAGTTGACGACTGCGGCTGCTGCCCTTTCGCCGTCGCGCCTGAGGCGAAGCACTGGAATAAAAGTCCGAGGAGGATGAAGAGGGCCGGGATTATCTTTGTGTGTTTCCGCATGAAGGTCGGGCCAAGAGCGTCGGACACGAAAAGGCGCGGCGCAGAGGAGAGCGTAATCTCCTGAGAGCCGCGCCGACGAGTTCATAATTCTTCAGCCGAGCGCGTCGAGGCACGCGCCCATCGGCTGCTGGTGACAGGTGTACATCGGCGTGTCGCGCAGCGTGTAGGCGCTCGCCTTCGTCTCGCGCAGCTCCTGCACGAGGTCGAGAAAGTCCGAGGGGTAGTCGGTCTCGAAGGCGACGACGAACTCCTGGTCGTCGAGCCCGAACGAGTAGGTCGTGTGCAGCTTGACGGAGCGGTACTTCGACCCGACGCGGATGTGCTCGTCCATCATCTCCTGCCGCTGCTCGACGGGCAGCGAGTACCAGTTGCGCGTCTTGACGAAGGGGTAGACGAACAAATACTTCGCGCGACCGGGGACGATGTGCAGACGGTCTTCGACGTGCGTCGGATGATCCTTGTCAATGTACATCGAGCGCTTCGTCATCGAGAGGAACGACTGCGACACTTCCAGATAACGACCGAGTTCCGTCGAGTTGAGCCGCGCCGACATCTCCTGCAAGGGGTCGAGCGAGTAGCCGATGCGCCAGAGCATGAAGTCCGCGTTGGCGCGCAGGCCGACGATGGAGTAAGAGTGGATGAGCAGGTCGCTTTTGAACGACTCGACCAGCTCCGAGAACTCCTGCCGGGCCTTCGTCTTCGTCTCCCCGTCGAGCATGCGCCATTCGGGGCGCGCGCGGAAGAAGCTGAACGTGACGAACTGGCGCGGGAGCTTGGCCTTCTCTTCGGGCGGCTGCTCGACCTCCCGCTTCCCCTTGTCGGCGAGGCGTAAGGTGTGACGCCCGCCGCCCCCCGTCTGCTCATTTTCCGTGCTCATAATTCGTCCCTCAAAGGATTAGAAAAGGATTTATGACTTCGCTCGGCGAACGCCGAAATCGTATGAAGGCGCGCCCTCTTGACGAAACTCATTGTGCGTTGTGCGGCGCGAGATTGCAAACCTCCGCGCGCGCGTCGGCGGGCGTCACGCGTGAGTCGGAAAAAGCCGGGCCTTCGTCAACCGGCGGCGCGGCGCGCGGGCCGACTCCGCCGCGCGGACTTTTAACGCGCCCGCCGCCCGCGCTATACTCGCGCCGCTTTCGCGCTCAGCGCAGACATCAAATCAGACTTCAATCCCTAAAGCCCTTCGGAGACTCTCGCCGATGCAAACATTCAAGCTCCTCCTCGCCGCCTGTGCCCTCGCGCTCTTCGTCGCCGCCTGCGCTAACGACGCCGCCGACAACCGCGCGAACGTCAACACCAACGCGCGCCCCGCGTCCACGGCCACGCCCGCCCCGGCGGCAGCCGCCTCCTCCACGCCCGACGAACTCGCCGCCGCCGCCGGAGACTTCGCGCGCTTCTGCGTCAACTGCCACAAGGCCGACGGCACGGGCGGCCCCTTCGAGCTGGAGGACGGCACGAAGCTCAAGGTTCCGAACCTCCGCGAGCACGGGCACAAAGACCCCGACAAGCATCTCTCGGATCAGATCGTCGCCGGCGGCGACGGCATGCCCGCCTTCCGTACCCGCCTCGACGAGCAGCGCATCAACGCCCTCGTCCGCTACATCCGCCGCGAGTTCCACGGCCAGACCGCGTCCGGCAACACGACGCCCTCCGCCCCCTCGCATTGAACAACGCCTGTATCTCTTGCTATGCTTACTTACGGACGAAAGACACGCACCCGTAGCTCAGTTGGATAGAGCGTCTGACTTCGAATCAGAAGGCCGTTCGTTCGAGTCGAACCGGGTGTATAAAAAGGGCACGAAAGTTCGTGCCCTTTTAGTTTTATGGGACAGCAATCGGCACTTAGAATGTTATCGTCATTCTAGAGCGGCTTGCATTTGGGTGCGACTGGCGTGGGGGGCAGCGGGTCAGAACCGCCTGCGGTAGCGGGCGGGTATCGCGTGCACTACCCGCCCGCTACCGCAGGCGGTTCTGACCCGAACCCGGTCGCACACAAGTGCAAATCGCTATAAGTGCCGATTGCTATTATGCACATATGAAAAAGAAATGTAGTGGCTCATGTCAACGAACACTAGCCATCTCGTCTTTTGGCTCCAAAGGAAAGGGTAGATTTCAGCAATTTTGTAAAGAGTGTCAACGCGAATATGCTAGAAAACACTATCAAAACAATAAGACGAGCTACTACGAGCGGAATGAAAGGTGTAGACAGCGACTCAGGTTAATACTACAAGAGGCTAAAGCGAAGCCGTGTCAAGATTGTGGGATTCAATATCCTCCTTTCATTATGGACTTTGATCACCGCGAAGGCACAAATAAAGTGGATCATGTCGGCAGATTTATACTTTATACGAAGAAGATGTTATTAGCTGAGATAGCAAAGTGCGATGTAGTTTGCGCGAACTGTCACCGAATGCGTACTCATTTGCGAAGAACTCAGCAAGTATAGAATGACCCACGCAAGTTCGAGCCCTACCGGGTGTATGACAGATGAGGAGCACGGAATATCGTGCTCCTCTTTTGCTTTTCAGTACCACACCATACATCGGAAGCAGGTCATATCGTATGACGCTGCCGCTACGGAGCCGAGGCAGTCGTCGGGCGAAGGAGTGACGAAACATCTCTTCCAACTGTTCGTAGTAGTGGAGGGCGGCAACGCCCGGATGCTGTTACGACAGTCGGAAGGAGAAGTGTGTGAAGTCACGATTACTAACTACCATTGGAGCGCTGTGTGTGTGCTTCTCGGTCGTGTCCGCGACGGGGTTCGTCAACACGGCTGCTTCGACTTCCGACTGGCCACAGTGGCGAGGCCCGGAACGTAGCGGGGTATCTCAGGAGCGCGGCCTCCTTAAGCAATGGCCGAAGGAGGGGCCGAAACTGCTCTGGCAGGTGAACGACATCGGGGACGGCTATTCGACCCCTTCGGTCGTCGGGACGCGCATCTACCTGATGAGCAACCGTGGCATGGAGAACGAGTTCGTTCAGGCTCTCTCGACGAAGGATGGGAAGACCATCTGGACGACGCGCGTCGGCAACGTCGGCAACCCGGCCCAGAACCCTTCTTACCCGAAGGCCCGTTCCACTCCGACCGTTGACGGGGACTTCATCTACGCGCTCGGCTCGGACGGCGACCTCGCCTGCCTCGAAACCAGGAGCGGCAAGATTCGCTGGCAGAAGAGCATCCGCAAAGAGTTCGGCGGCCAGCCGGGCGAGTGGGCCTACGCCGAGTCGCCGTTGGTTGACGGCGACGTGGTGGTCGTCACCCCCGGCGGCGCGGAGGCCACGATGGTGGCGCTGAACAAAAAGACGGGCGCGGTCATCTGGAAATCGGCGGTGCCGGGCGGCGACCCGGCGGGTTACGCGTCGGCGATTGTCGTCGAAGGGGGCGGGCGCAAACAGTACGTGCAGCTTTTGAGCAAGGGTCAGGTCGGAGTTGATGCGAAGACCGGCCAGTTCCTCTGGCGATACAAGGATGTCGCCAAGGGGCCGGCGCAGTATTTCACGCCGGTCGCGCGTGGCGAGTATGTATACGGCGGAGCCCTCGGCGTCGGCGGCGGACTCGTCCGCTTAAAGGCGGACGGCAACGGAGTCGCCGCCGAGCAGGTCTACTTCGAGCGCGGGCTGCCGAACGGCATCGGCGGCGCGGTGGTGGTCGGCGAATATCTTTACGGCACGGAAGTGGGGCAGAAGCTGGTCGCGGTCGAGTTCGCGACGGGGAAGGTGAAATGGCAAACCGAGGTCGGCTGGGCGTCGGTCGCTTCCGCCGACGGGCTTCTGTTCCTTCACGGCGTGAATGGAGATGTCGTCTTGGCGGAGGCGACCCCCGAAGCCTATCGCGAAAAGGGTCGCTTCACCCCGCCGTCTCAGCCGAAGCATAAACAGGCCGGGCAGTTTGCGGAGATGTCGTTTGCCTACCCGGTGATTGCTAACGGGCGGCTTTACATTCGCGACCTCGGAACGTTATGGGCCTACGACATCAAGGCCAGCCGCTAGTCGCTTCTCGTTTTGAACCGTTAACGCATTTGGCCGGAGCCTTCAAGCCGCTTCGCCGTTGAGGAGGCGGACGGGCTGGCCGACGGCGAGGCGTCCGGTCTGGAGGACGCGTGCGTAGAGGCGCGAGTCGCCGGGGTGCGTTTTCTGTTGGATGCGCCCGAAGCCGCCTTCGATGAACGACTGGGCGATGTGGCGGCAGGGGGACGTGTAGCTGCTGATCTCGACGACCACCTCTTCGCCGAGCGCGAGGCGCGCGCCGGGCTTGAGCGCGGCCCAGTCGAGGCCGGCCACCGTCACGTTCTCGCCGACGGAGCCGGGGAAGATGGGGTGGCCCTCGGTCTGCAACTGGAGGATACGTTCGAGCGCGTAGAGGCACAGCGCGCGCTCCGGGCCGCCGTGGTAACGCCTGTTCCTCTGACGGTCGCCTTCGAGCCCGGTCGTCGTGAGATAAGCCTCACGCACCGCCAGCTTCGGCACGCCGCCGTCGGAACTGTTGAGTTGAAAGATTCGTCCGTTCATCTCGCCTTCACGTTCGACGAAGGACTCGTCAGACGGTCACACCCGCGCCGATTGATTTAATCCGACCGATGAGGGCTCCGAGACTGGCGGGCGTGTAGATTGGGAGACCCTTGAGCGCTTCGCCGAGGCCCGTCCGCTCTCGCCATCCGTCGAAACCTTCGACGCCCGCGGCTTCCGTCTCATCCACTTCGCTCGAAAGATAGAGGGCGGAGGTTTGCGCGAGCGCGCGGCGGGCGGAGGGCTTGATTTTCGGCTCGTCGGGGCGCGCGACCATGACGGTGAAATCCGCTTCCACGAACTTGAGAAAGCTGTTCCCCTCAATCAGAACGCCCGGCGACTCGACGAGTCCGAGCACCGTCTTAATGGCCGGGCCGACCTGCTCGTCCGTGACGACGGCCCAGTGGACGTTAGACGCCCCGGCGTCCCAGTAGCGGCCCGTGTCTTTGCCCTCCGCGAAAGTCTCCGCGCGGCCCGAACGGATGACGGGCTCTTCGCCGAGCAGGTCGCTGACGCAGCAGGCGTGCGGGTCTCTGCCGCAGGAGCGGTAGTGCCCGCGCGTCATCTTAATCGCCTCCCAGCCGTGCAAGGCGCGCAGCAGCTCGCACATGAGAGTCGTTTTGCCGGAGTTCGACGTGAAGCCGCCGACGGCGACGATGGTCGTGCTTTTCATCTTCTTCATCAGAGGCGGAAAGTGCCGCCAGCCGTCTTCGCGGGCGCGGCTCGATACGGATGTTTTACCCCGTCTCAAACTTTAAGACAACCGCACGCGAAGACTTCCCCGCGCGCCGCCCATGCGACTTTGCGGCGGACACTTTCCGCTGTAGATTACTTCCAAATCCGCCCGCCGCGAGGAGACTGTACGACGTGCAGAGTGACAGAGACGAAGAGTTAGTGAGAGACATCGCCGCCGTCCTCGAACGCTCCGGCCCGCAGGCGACCGGGGGGCGCGCGGCGTTCGTGGTCGCGCGCGAGTGGCTCGACGAGGGGTTCGACGACGCGGAAGAGGTGGAAGACTGGCTCCGTGCCCGCTGCTTCGACGCCGCCGGCGCGCGCCGTCTGGAAGACGCGGGCATCACCCCCGAACAGGCCGCCATGCGGACGACCGCCGGGACGGACGGCGCGGAAGACACGCTCGGCTCCAAGCTCATCAGAGGCGAAGTGAGCTTCGAAGAGGCGCGGCGGATTATCACCAGCGAGTTCTGGAACTCGTGAACGAGGCGCGGGATTGCCGCCGAATCAAAAAATTTCAACGGCTTAGAAAAAAGTGCTTGACAAGACAAAGTGGTCTGCCGTATACATACGTCGTCGCTCGCCAGGTGTGCGAGCCGGACTGTGAAGGAAGGTAAAATTCAGATGTTGACGAACTCGATAACAATGCAACCCACCGGCACGGGCGCCACGGCGCTCGTCTGGCAGCCGTCCGCCCGGAAATACGGCGCGGTCGTCGAGGGTTCGCCCTGTCTGAATTACTTACCTTCGGATACGGTCGGCGGCCTTCTCGTCCAGAGGATTGAGGCGAGACTCGAACGCGCACTGTTCGGCGGTCGGAGCGACAATCAGGATTGATCTCAGCGGGAGCGGCCTTCCCGCTCCCGAATCTCTCGGAAAATCGTAGAGACGCAGGTGAGCGGGTCGGCTTCTCGGTTGGAGAAGCCACAAGACCCGCTCTTTTTTGTTGTTTGAAAACCGAAGTACCTTGTGAGAGATGAAGGCCGAGGGCCTTCGATATGGTGGCGCGTGAACCCGCGAGCTTCGCGAGAGTCAGAGGGTTCACGCGCCTTCGGGAGAGGTGTGCCCCGAAGTGTGTCTACGGACTGTTCGGGGCCGCGCCCTCTGCCTTCATCTATTTTTTAACACGCCGCGCGGGACGCCCGCACCCGCCGCGAGAGAAATTTTATCCGCGCCAGACGCCGAACCGGTACGGCAGCAGTCTGTAAAGCTGTGGCTCTTGAAGCGTGGGGGTTCGACTCCCTCCTGGCGCATCCGCGGACTTGGAAGGTTGGGCACGGGCATGCCAAGCAGTCCCGAAAACTGTCGGAGCCTTAAACTCCTGCGAGTTCGACTCTCGCACCTTCCGCCAAAAGAAACGCAGAAGTCAGAACGATGAACGATGAACTGAAAACAACTGCCTTCGCTTTCGTCTTGTAGAGTTCATCGTTCATCGTTCTGAGTTCATCGTTGCCTTCGGAGGTGTCGCATAAATGGTTAGTGCAGCGGTCTGCTAAACCGTTGGGAGAAATCCCTTGTGCGTTCGAGTCGCACCGCCTCCGCTTCGGGACCCGTAGCTCAGTGGAATTAGAGCGCAGCCCTGCGGAGGCTGAGGTCGCACGTTCGAGTCGTGCCGGGTTCATCGAGGCTCTTCCGGGATCGTCCAACGGCAGGACTCCTGACTTTGGATCAGGCGATGGAGGTTCAAATCCTTCTCCCGGAGTCTTTGAAGGCAGACGATTTTCAAACTTCCCCGACGTAGCCTAATTGGCAAAGGCGCTTGTCTTAGGAACAAGAGGTTGAGAGTTCGAGTCTCTCCGTCGGGATTCGCTTTACGGGCTGGGGTGGCGGAACAGGCAGACGCACGGCGCTGAGGTCGTCGTGAGCCTTTGGCTCATTGAGGGTTCGATTCCCTCCTCCAGCATTCGCCTGTCGGCGGGAGTGATGCAAACGGCAGACATGCCGCACTCAAAACGCGGCTCTTGTGAGTTCGACTCTCACCTCCCGCACTCTTCGCGCGTGTAGCCCAACTGGCAGAGGCGGCAAGCTTAAACCTTGCTCGGTTGAAAGTTCGACTCTTTCCACGCGCACTTTCTTCAACTCTGGGGGCGTAGCATTAACGGCAATGCACCGGGTTCCAACCCCGCATCCTGTCAAAGGGATACCTGCCTGTTCGAATCGGGCCGCCCCTGCCAATAAAGCCGTGAACCGTCAACCGTAAACGGTGACAGGAGAAAGACAGTTCTTACTTGTCACCGTTTACCTGTCACGGTTCACGGCTCTTGGGGATGTATGCAAAAGGACAAAGCGGCTTGACTTTCAATCAAGCGCCGACGCGGCTTGCGGGTTCGAGCCCCGCCATCCCTGTCTCTCATGTTGGTCGTGGCTCAAGGGCTGAGCGCTGCACTGTGCATGCAGAGATGCGGGTTCGAGTCCCGCCGACCAACCTCGGACGTTTGAGGGATTGAAGCACAAAGGCTGTGCGCCTGATTGTCGATCAGGAAGGTGCGAGTTCGAGTCTCGTCAATCCCGCCAACTTCAAAAAGCGGACGGTTCGAGTCCGTCCAATTTCCGCTTCCGGGCTTCTGCTTCGTAGTCAGATGCTCTCTATCTTTGCCCGCGCCGTAAGCTAAACGGGTGCAGCAGTGGTCTCTTAAACCACGGAACAGGGTTCGAGTCCCTGACGGCGCACCAACTTTTTCACGGAGTGTAGCCTAGAGGCTCAGGCACTTGCCTTGGGAGCAAGACGACGCGAGTTCGAATCTCGCCGCTCCGATTCCCTTTCCTTTCGGTGGACGTAGCTCAGACGGTCGAGAGCGCTGGCGTGCCATGCCGGAGACGCGGGTTCGACTCCCGCCGTTCACTCCAAATCTTTTACAAGGGCGGTTAGCTTAACGGAATAAAAAAGCGGGCCGCTTCGAACGGCTCAGATGCGGGTTCGATTCCTGCACCGCCCTCCAACTCACGCGGGAGTGATGTAAACGGCAACATCCGAGTCTTCCAAACTCGTCTTGAGGGTTCGACTCCCTTCTCCCGTTCCAACTTCTTCTTGTGGCACGCGTAGCCAAGCGGTCTAAGGCGGCGGTCTGCAACACCGTCCATCACCGGTTCGAATCCGGTCGCGTGCTCTTCGCCTGCGCGGGTCTTTCGTGTCCGCGCGAGTCTCTAAACGAACGCCAACAAGGAGGTCAACGCATGACGCTGATCCGTCTGCATTACGTCGCCAGAATCTTCCTGCGGGCCTTCAGGGGCCGCGGGGGCGGCGCGGGTGAAATCCTTTACCGAAAGGCACGCGCCTTTCCGTCGAGCTGAACTCTCCCGCGTCCGCGCTTCCGAAAACTCGCCCCCTCGGAGGGGCACAGACTAAAGGAAATGTATGGACAACGGATTGTTAGAGAAGAAGTTTGAAGAGATGGGCGCACGCCTCAAGTTCCGAGAGGTGAGCGGCGGCTGGCGTCGTCCTTCGGGCATTGATATCGGGAACGACCGCAAGGGGGAGTTCTTCGACATCCGCCTTCTGCCCGGAGAGCACGTCGAGTACGAGGTCGTTGACCTGCGGGCCGACGCGCGTCACCTCCTCCTGCTGGCCCGAAGGGGCGAGAAGAAGGAGAAGTTCCTGTGCGGTCACGACGAGCGCCACTGGTTCGTGTGCGCCGTGCCCGGCAAAGCGGTGGCGGGCGTCTCGACCGCGATGCGCGCGCTGCAACCGCCCCTCGTGCGGAGGGCGATGCATCTCAACCTCAGACGCGACAAGAACCGTTTCCGTCGCCGCAACGAAGCCTTCGTCCGGCAGGGCGAGTGGTTCTTCGTCCCGCAGCCGGAAATCCCTTTGACACAGAGCGCGATGCTCCGCAACGAGCCGCTCAGGCGCGGCGCGGGCAGCAAGCCGCACGTCTGCCAGTACGCCTTCCGCGTGGGAGGCAGGACGGTCATGGTCTGCTTTAATCGCCCGGCTGGCATCTCGATGTCGGACTACGAAACACTCCTGCACGAAAACCCGAAGGCGAGGAAGTGGGGTTGGCAGCCGATGGTGCGCGACCCGCAGCTCTACGTGCGCGGGAGCGTCCGGCACAAGGATCACCGGACGGTCGTGCTCGACGGCTGGCACCGCGTGGTGATGAACACTGAGGGCGAAGCCCCCTGGGTTCACAACGTCGTCTTCCTCGACTGAAGGCGTTTCTCCTGAATCAAGTTTGCGAGTGTGCCCCGCGCCCGCGGAGGCCCCTCACCAAGCACTCGCACTGCCTTTAACCAAGACGGGCGGCGCACGTCGCCGCCCGTCGCAGACACGAAAGGAGGTGCCGGGATGGCAGTGTTGAATGGCCGTGTGCTGTTGCTCAACTTCTCTTACGAGCCGCTCGGCACCGTCGGGGTGGCGCGCGCGATGTGCCTCTCGCTGCGGGGCGTCGTCTTCGTCGAAGAGTTCGACGGCGAGCGCGTGCTGCGTTCGGCACGGGCCGAGTTCCCCGTGCCGAGCGTCATCCGCCTGCGCACCTACGTCAACGTCCGGCGCAAGCGGCAGACCGCGGGGATGAAGCGCCTGCGCATCTACGTCCGCGACCGCTTCCAGTGCCAGTACTGCGGCCAGAAGAAGTCGGCGCAGGATTTGACGCTCGACCACATCACGCCGCGCGCACGGCAGGGCCGCTCGACGCCGGAGAACCTCGCGACCGCCTGCGTCGCCTGCAACAGCCGCAAGGGCAGCCGCACTCCCGAAGAGGCGCGGATGCCCCTACTCACCCCGCAGCGCGCGCTCCGCGTCGGCCTCGACCGGGTGATGCTCTGCCACTACGCCGAGTCGCGGCCCGAATGGCGCAAGTACCTCTTCGCCGTCCGCGACGCGGACGAACAGAGGGCGAGCGCTTGACGGTCAACCTCGCGGCGGGAGAGTCGAAGTTGTTAAAGGCTCTCCCGCCCGACCCTCATCTTGGTCGGATAGCTGAGACAGATTAGCGTCGCTCTGAAAAAGCGAAGAGGTTGGTGCGATGCCAACTCCGACCGTTCAACTTCGGGCCGGTTAGCTCAACCCGGAAGAGCGCCAGTCTTACAAACTGGATGTTGAAGGTTCAACTCCTTCACCGGCCACCAAAAGCAAAGTCAGAAGTCAGAACGATGAACGATGAACTGAAAACAACTTATCTTTCAGTTCATCGTTCTGACTTCTGACTTCTGACTTTCATCCGGGCCTGTAGCTTAGATGGAGAGAGCGTCTGTCTTCTAAACAGATCGTCGCAGGTTCGAGTCCTGCCGGGCCCGCCAAAACATTTCCCGCTGCGGAGTAGCTCAGGCGGCAGAGCGGTGGCCTCATAAGCCAAAGGTCGCGGGTTCAACTCCCGCCTCCGCAATTCTTAAAAGCCGTGACAGGTAAACCGTAACAAGTGACAGGAGAAAACCAATTCCTTCCTGTCACGGTTCACGGTTTGTTACGGCTCTTTGGGCTGGTAGCTTAACTGGCTAGAGCGACAGTCTTGCAAACTGTTAGGTGAGGGTTCGAGTCCCTCCCGGTCCATCCATTTTTTTGCGGCGTAGCTCAACTGGAAACGAGAGCGTTCGTCTTGTAAACGAGAAGATGTGGGTTCGACTCCCACCGCCGCAGTCGCAGTCCGTAAAGTCCATGACGCGGGGATAGAGCAAGGGCGGCTCAACGGTCTCATAAACCGTTTCACGGCAGGTTCGACTCCTGCCCCCGCAACCATTTCTTCCGGCGTCGCCAAGCGGTAAGGCGCTGCACTGTTAATGCAGTCATCGGGGGTTCGATTCCCTCCGCCGGAGTTTCCATTCCAGACGCAGGCCGGTAGCTAAGCTGGTTAAGGCACCCGACTTTTAATCGGGACATCGTCGGTTCGACTCCGACCCGGCCTATCGAATTTTTCCAGCGGCGTAGCTCAACGGTAGAGCGTTCGCTCGATAAGCGATTAATGAGGGTTCGACTCCCTCCGCCGCGACCAATGTTTTCTTTTGCGGGATGGCGCAACCGGCAGCGCGCCGGGCTCTGAACCCGGAGACGGAGGTTCGATTCCTTCTCCCGCAGTCTCTGACGAGAGCGCTCGTCGCTGAACTCACAAGGTACTTTCGTTTTCGACGGCGTGAACTTTTTTACCTCGACCGCCCGCAGGCGTCGCTTTCGTGGCGGTCGCGTGTGTGTGCGCGTGTGCGGGCCGGAGGCAGTGATGGCAAACAAGAACCTTTTCAAGTCAATCATCGGCAAGCTCATCCCGGCGACGGACGCCGTGAACGAAGAGCGCGCACCCGCCTACGCCTTCAAGCCGGAGCACGCGCTCGCGCAGTACGCGGCGACGGGCTGCCTCAACTCGACGTTCTACGCCGGGGCCGAAGAGCAGCTCGCGAAGGTGCTTGAGCTGTGCGAGCGAGTTGACGCGGAGTTCATCGCCAAGACGGCGGTCTTCGCGCGTGAGCGCGGCTTCATGAAGGACACGCCCGCGCTCCTCCTCGCCGTGCTCTCGTCGAAGGACGTGAAGCTTTTGGCGCGCGTCTTCCCGCGCGTCGTGGACAACGCGAAGATGCTCCGCAACTTCGTGCAGATCGTGCGTTCGGGCGCTGTCGGGCGCAAGTCGCTCGGCACGGCCCCGAAGCGTCTGGTGCGCGAGTGGCTCGAAGCGCGCGACGAGGCGGCCATCTTCCGCGCGAGCGTCGGCCAGTCGCCCTCGTTCGCCGACCTCGTCCGAATGGTGCACCCGCGACCGCGCACGCGCGAGCGCGAGGCGCTCTACGGCTACCTCGTCGGTCGTGAGCACGACGCCGGGGCGCTGCCCGAAGTCGTGCGCCGCTTCGAGGCGTACAAGGCGGGCGACCGAACGGAAGTGCCCGACGTGCCGTTCCAGATGTTGACGGCGCTCGCGCTCGGCAAGGCCGAGTGGACGGCGATTGCGCGCCGCGCCCCGTGGCAGATGACGCGCATGAACCTCAACACGTTCGCGCGCCACGGCGTCTTTGATGAGCCCGGCATGGCCGAACTCGTCGCACGTCGTTTGAGCGACCCCGTGTTGGTCGAGAAGGCGCGGGTCTTCCCGTACCAGCTCATGGCGGCTTACAACATGACCGATAAGCGTGTGCCGCGCGAAGTGCGCGACGCGTTGCAGGACGCAATGGATATCGCCGTCCGCAACGTGCCGCAGGTCGAAGGCAAGGTCTACGTCTTCCCGGACGTGTCGGGCTCGATGTTGAGCCCGGTGACGGGCTACCGCAAGGGCTCGACGAGCGCGGTGCGCTGTGTTGACGTGGCCGCGCTCGTCGCGGCGGCGGTGCTGCGCCGCAACCCGCGCGCCGAAGTGATTCCGTTCGAGCAGGACGTGGTGAGCCTCGACCTCAACGCGCGCGACAGCGTGATGACGAACGCGCAGAAGCTCGCGGGGGTCGGCGGCGGCGGCACGAATTGCGGCGCGCCGCTCGCCCTCCTCAACCAGCGACGCGCCGAGGGCGACCTCGTCATCTACGTCTCGGATAACGAGTCGTGGGTGGACGCGTCGGGCGGTCGCGGGACGGAGACGATGCGCCAGTGGAGCGCCTTCAAGCAGCGCAACCCGCGTGCGCGTCTGGTCTGCATTGACTTGCAGCCCTACGGCACGTCGCAAGCGCAGGAGCGTGAGGACGTTCTCAACATCGGCGGCTTCTCGGATCAGGTCTTCGACCTCGTCGCCGAGTTCGCCGCCGGAAGACTCGACGCCGGCCACTGGGTCGGTCGCGTCGAAGCGGTTGTCCTTTAGGGAGTTCAAAGTTCAAGGTTCAAAGTTCAAAGTTGACGGTCTCGCAACTTGAAACTGTGACTTGAGCTTGAAGGGACTTTGAACTTTGAACTTTAAACTTTGAACTCTTTTCCGGGGCCGAATGCCGTCGGGATTACATCATCCCTGGGAGATGAAAACCGTATCCCGGTAAAACTCGTCGGCCTCTTCCGACGTTCTTTGAGTGTGGCGAATGCCGTTGGGAGTACATGGCTACAGCAGGTTCGACCCCTGCCCGGCCATCCTGTCCGGTGGCCGAGACTCTCAATAATCTTGTCGCCATAAAAAAGTCTGGAGTCTGAAGTCTCAGAGTCTGGAGTCAAGAAATGCTTTTGCCTTTGACTCCAGACTCTGAGACTCCTGACTCGCGACAGTTCTTCGGGGGTGAATGCCGGAAGGACTACATCACGAAGCATGCCCGATGTGGCGTGTCGAGCCTTGTGGGGAGTGATTTCCCCTGCGGCCTCCGGGCCGTGCTCAAATGTCTTTCCAATACTTGTCACCCCAACAGGTTCTTGGGACGGGCGACGAATGCGGGCGGAACTACATGATTGTCAATCACGCGGTTCCGGGTTCGAGTCCCGGTGTCCACCTCGCTTTTTGTGGTGGGCATAGCTCAACGGTAGAGCGCGAAGTTTCGCCAATTTTTGTCGTCGCCCTACATTTATCAGTCGCGGCGAATGCCGTGGGAACTACATCCAACCCGTAGGAGCCGGGGTGCAACTCCCCGGACGCGCGGCGACGCGCGTTAGTTCAGCAGCCGAACAACGGGACAAACGTTTCCGCAATCCTTGTCGCCGCTTTAGACGTTTAATTGTTTGAGAGAAAGAGACCGCACGGAGAGACGGCCATGAAGACGAGCTACACGGAGACGGCGACCTACCGCACGACGGGCGAAATCCTCGCCGTCGTGCGCGGGTTCGAGGCGCGCACGCTCGCGCGCGCGGAGTGGACGCACGCGTCGCACCTGACGGTCGCGCTCTGGTACGTCCTCCAATTCGACTGGCCGGAGGCGGTCGCGCGCGTCCGCACGGGGATTAAACTCTATAACGAATCGCACGGCATCCCGACGACGCCGACGGGCGGCTACCACGAGACCTTAACGCTCTTCTGGATGCGCTTCGTGCGCTCGTTTCTGGAGGGCGAGCTGAACGAGGGCCGCTCGCTCGTCGCGCTCGCCAACGACCTGATTCGCGGCTCGTCGGTCGGCCTGCCGTTGACTTTTTACACGCGCGGGCTTTTATTCTCCGCCGAAGCGCGCGCCCGTTGGGTCGAGCCCGACCTGCAATCCCTCTCGCCGGTCGAGGAGGTTCGTGAGTATGCAGCCTGAGAGATTCAAGATGGAGACCAACTTCGAGGGTCTCATCAAACTGCTCGCCGAGCACCTCTACTCCGAGCCGGACGTGTTCGTCCGCGAGCTGGTGCAGAACGCCAACGACAGCATCGTGCGCCGCCGCTCGGTCGAGCCCGACCACGCCGGGCGCATCGAGATCGCGTGCGACCCCACGGCGCGCACGCTCGTCTTCCGCGACAACGGCATCGGCATGGACAGGCAGGACATCCGCGAGTTCCTCGCCGTCATCGGCTCTTCGGGCACGGGCGCGACCCGCCGCGAGATGGACGAGCAGGGCGCGCGGCTCGCCTTCGACCTCATCGGGCAGTTCGGCATCGGGATGCTCTCGGCCTTCGTCGTGGCCGAGCGCGTCGTCGTCCGCACGCGCAAGCTCGGCGGTCTGGAAGCCTTCGCGTGGCACAACTCCGGCTCGATTGACTGCGAGTTGTACCCGGACGACAAACGGGACGCGGGCAGCGAAATCCATATCACGGTCGGCGAGGGCTTCACCTTCATGCTCGACGAGCAGCGTTTGAAGGAAGCCGTCATCAAGTATTGCGAGTTCATCCCGTTCCCGGTCTCTTTGAACGGCGAGGGGCCGGTCAATGCGATGGACGCGCCGTGGCACCGCAAGGTCTGGCCGACGGACGAGGCGAAGGAGGCCGCTTACCGCGACTTCCTCACGCGCCGCTACCCCGACATGGTGCTCGACGTGATCCCGGTCGAGATTGACGAGCCCTACGCCGCGCGCGGCGCGCTCTTCATCTCCGACCGCCACGTGCCGGACGTGAACACGGGCGGCGTGGTGGACATCTTCGTCCGAAGGATGCTGATTCGCTCGGACGACTCGACGCTCCTGCCGCCGTGGGCGAAGTTCGTGCGCGGCGTCGTGGACAGCCACGACCTCCAGCCGACCGCCGCGCGCGATAACATCCAGCGCAATCATCCTTCGTTCGCGGCGTTGCAGGAGCGGCTCGGCGACGCCATCGTCGGGCGGCTCGCGTTCCTCGCCGAGTTCGACCCGGCGAAGTTCACGCGCATCAACCTCTGGCATCACTACCACCTCAAGGGCATGGCCTTCTACCACGACGACTTCTTCGAGAAGGTCGGCGACCTGCTCTTGTTCGAGACGAGCCGGGGGCAGATGTCGCTCCGCCAGTACCTCGGCCTCAACGACCCGAAGGCGGGCGACGCGCGCGCGCCCATCTACTACTTCGCCTACAGCGGCGCGGCGACGCAGTTCTACCGCCTCGCCGACGCGCGCGGGTGGGTGGTCATCAACGCGGGCTACTCGTTCGAGGCGGAGCTTCTGAAGAAGTACGCCGAGCGCCACGCCGACCGCGTGCGCCTTGAGCGTCTGGACGCGACCGACGACCCGGAGCTTTTCCTCCGGCTTGAGCCGGACGAGCAGGAGCGATACCGCGCTTTGGAACTCGACGTGGAAGGCCACCTCTACCGCCGCGGCGTCGGCAACGTGCGCGTGCAGATGCGCCGCTTCTCGCCGGAGGACTTACCGGCGGTCATCATCCAGACCGCCGAGACCGCCGCCGAGGAGAAGCTGCAAGGCGTTCTGGCCGGGCTCTCACTGCTCGACGCGATGGACGAGATCGCGCGCGAGGCTCTTGAGCAGAGCCGACGCCGCCCGCAGTTCTTACTTCTGAACGTGGACAACCCGCTCGTCCAACAGCTCTCGGTGCGCGATACGGGTAACGCCTTAGTGCGCGAGATCATGCTCGGCGTCTACCACAGCGCCCTGCTCTACTCGCACAACCTGCTCACGCAGGCGAGCGCCGAGGCGATTCACTCGCACCTCGTCCGCCTCTTCGGGCTGATGCTCGAAGACCGCGACGCGATGGCCGCGCACCAGCCGGGCGACGAGCTGGACTTGATCGGTTAACTTTTTTTCAAGCGCGGGCGGGAAACGGAGATGACGGACTACGGCAAAATCCATTCGCTCTACGTGGCCGGGAAGACGGCGCGCGAGAACGGCCAGTACCGGCAGGCGGCGGCGCTCTATGAGGAGGCTTACGGCCTCGCCGAGCGCGCGTCGGACGAACTCATCGGCGGCAGGTACGTCGCCATCTTCCGCCGCAACGCCGCCCACTCGTTCAAGGCCACGAGCCGACTGCGCGAGGCGCTCGCCGTCCTCACGCCGCTCAAGCGCAACTCGAAGGTTCCTTCCTGCTGCGTCTACGGGAACATGACCGACCACTTCCGCATCGCTCTGGACTTGCCGGTCAGACTCCAGACCATCGAGCGGAACTACGCCGAGGCCGAGAGCTTCTACCGCGCTTCGGGCGGGTCTTCGTGGAAGAGCCGGATTCTCAACATGAAGGCCGAACTCCTGCTCGCGCGCGGGATGCTCGACGAAGCCTTGCGCGCCGCGCTGGAAGGCTGGACGCTCAGGGACGACGACTGCCCGAACCACTACGCGACGACGCACATCAGCACCCTCGTCAGAATCCACCTCGCGCGCGGCGAGGCGTACAAGGCGCGGGCGCACCTCAACAACTGGTCGAAGCACGACGAGTCGAACCAGACGATGGTGCGCGTCGAGTACCACACGCTCAGCTCAAGCGTCTCGCGCCTCGACGGCTCGCTCGACGCCGCCGTGGACAGCGCGCGGCAGGCCGTGCAGTTCGCCGAAATCGCCGACTGGGGCGAGGAACGCTACGCCGCGCACGCCGCCCTCGCGCGCGCCTTCATCGTCGCGGGCGAGCACCACCGCGCACGTGAAGTGCTCGCGCGGCTCGCACCCTTGCGACGTTCCGAGAGCGGCCACGAACGCTATGCCTTCCAGCTCCTCCGAGGCGACTTCCACCTCGCGCGCGCCCGCGCCGCCGCGCATCTGTCGCAACGCGACGACGAGTTCGACATCTCGCACACGCCGGATGTCACCCCGTGGACGGGCCAGCCCGCACGCCCCGACCGAGAGCTTCAGCAGGCGCGGGCCGCCTACCTCGCGGCGCAGGAAGTGGGCAACTGGGTTGACGAACAGCTCGAATGCTCGTCACGCGCGGCGGAGGTATCCGAACGTCTGCGGCGGCTCGAAGAGGTCGCCGCCTCGCCGTGGCTTAGATAAACAGTACCGCGAGCGGTAGCGAGCGGGTTGACGTTGATGATGCTCAACCCGCTCGCTACCGCTCGCGGTACTGTTTTCAATCTGTTAAATTCCAACTTGATTCCCCCTCCACGCAACAAAGTGAGGACGCCCGCGCGGGCGTCTGATGTGGTCGAGTAGATTTCGTCGAAGCAGGGGGGATTTAGCCGCCGATGAGTAGATTCAAATTTTCGCTTGTAGCCTTCTCCGTCCTTCTCTCCTTCTCGTTCGCCTTTAACACTTCAGCGCAAGTGCGCCCGCGCGCATCGGGGGGCGGTCGAGTGGTCTACGCCGACCAGTTCCCCGGCGCAGACCTCGGCGCGCGCATCAACGCCGCCGACAAGTCGCTCGGCGCGGCGGCGGGCGAGATAGTCGCGCGCGGCGGCGGACGCATCTCGACGCAGATCATCATCTCCTCCGGTCACACGCTGCGGCTCGAAGCCGGGACTTACGCGCCCGTCACGCCGATGCACCCAATACTGCTCAAGCCGCGCTCGTCGCTCGTCGGCGCGGGGTGGGACAACACCATCATCCTCGAATCCACGGCCAAGGATCAGTTCACCGTCATCAGCGCTTACCACAACGCGCAGCGCAACGGCGACGCCGACTCCGACCTCACGCTCCGAGACTTTCAGGTGCGCGGCGCGAACCCCAGCTTCAACTCCGCGCATCAGGCCATCTCTTTGGGCAACTGCTCGCGCTGCACGGTGGATAAGGTCTGGATCAACGGCACGCGCTCCATCGGCATCCAGTACGGCGGCTCCTCCGTCTACGGCAACTGGGCCGAGGGCTCGAAGGTCGTGAATTGTCTCTTCACGCGCGTCGCCTCGCAGAACCTCGCGCTCGTCAATGGCCGGAACATTCTCTTCGAGAATAACCGCTTCATCGCGCCCGGTCAGGCCGGAGGCCCCGGCTCGACGACCATCGACCTCGAACCCAACATAGCCACCGACCGTCTGGAGAACGTCATCATCCGCAACAACTTCATTGACGGCAAAGACTCCGAGATGGATACCGCCGGGAACGGCATCGTCGTACAGGCGACGACCGGGACGCCGCACGTCGGCAACATCCTCGTCGAAGGCAACACCATCATCGGCGGCTACAACACGCCGACGAAGGTGACGAACAAGATGAGCAACGGCGTCTACGTCTTCGGCGGGACGATGAAGGACGTGCGGGTCGTCAACAACCGCATCACGCGGATGGGTCAGGCGGGGCTCAACATGGAGGGCGCGAACCTTCAGGTCTTGAACAATTACATGATTGACGTGGGCGGCGGCGGCGTCCCCGGCTTCATCGTCGTCAACGTCTACGGCAACAGCCGCATCGAGGGCAACACGAACCACTGGACGGGCCACGGCCCCTCGGACGGGCGGCTCGTCATCAGCGGCGAGACGCGCGGCACGGTCTTCGGCAACAACCCCGGCTTCCTCGTGACCGACAACCGGCCACGCCGGTAGCCCCGCGCCTCCAACTACTGCGCGCGGAGGATGCCGAGCGGCTTGCGCGTCAGCACGTCGAAGCTCGAAAGCGCGCCGACCGCGCCGACGAGCAAGACCGTCCCGGCGACGCCCCAGAGGTTGACCGCCGAAGCGAACTTCCACGGAATCTCGAAGACGAAGCGCGCCACCGCGTAGGAGAGCGCGTTCGAGGCGAGCGCGCCGATGACGCCCGCGACCAGACCGAGCAACCCGTACTCGACGAGCATGACGGCGAGCAAGACCTTGCGCTTCGCGCCGAGCGTCTTTAAGACCGCCGCTTCGTAGACGCGCTGGAACTTCGTCATCGCTATCGAGCCGACGAGGATGAGCACGCCGCTCAGGAAGACGAACCCGCCGATGAAGCTCACGGCGAGCGTGATGTTCGAGAGGATGCGGTTGACGCCGCGCACGATGTCGGCCACGTCAATCACGCTCACGTTCGGGAAGCGGTCAACCAGCTCCCTCTGAAACCTTGAGCGCGCGGGCTCGTCCGGCGGGCCGTCAATCGCCCCGATGAAGGTCTGCGGCGCGTTCTCCAAAGAGCCCGGACGGAAGAGGACGAGGAAGCCCGTCCGAGAGTTGCGCCAGTCCACGCGCCTCACGCTCGTCACGCGCGCCGTGACTTTCCTTCCCTGAATGTCGAAGGTCAGCGTTCCGCCCACGTCGAGCCCGGCCACGCCGAGCATCCCCTCCTCGACCGAAACTTCCGGCTCTTGTGACGGCGACTCGTCCCAAAATTTCCCGGCCACAATCGCTTCGTTAAATTCGAGCCGTGGGCGGTAAGTGACGACGTACTCGCGCCCCAGACGCCCGCGCTCGCGCCGCATCTCGGCGGCTTCGAGGTCAACCTCGCGCCCGTTGACGGCGACGATGCGCGTGCGCACGGTCGGTATCAGCTCGGCGGTCGCGCCCGTCGAACGCCCCACGATTTCGCGCACGCCCTCGACCTGATCCTTCTGCACGTCAATCAAAAACATGTTCGGGATGTTGCCCCGCTTCGTGAGGTCGAACTCGTCGAGCAGGTTAGATTGGAGCGAGAGAATCGCCATTACGAGGAACGTGCCGAGGCCCACGGCCATGACGATGACGCGCGTCTGGTTGCCGGGCCGGTGCAGGCTGTTGACCCCCTGCCTGACGGCGAACGAGTTGAGGTGTCGCGCCCGCCGCACGAGCGAGATGAGCGCCCACGCCGCCGCGTAGAGCAGCGCCGCCGTCAGACCGAGCCCCGCGAGAAAGAAGATGCCGACGCGCGGCGAGCCCGCCTGCCAGGACGTGAGCGCCGCGAGCCCGACCACGACGCACGCCGCCACGCCCCAACGCAGCGGGTCGAACCTCCTTCGCGGCGCGGACTCTTCGGCCTCGCGCAAAAGCGTGTTCGGCTTGATGTGGCGGATGCGCAAAAGCGGGAGCGCCGAGAAGAGTATCGAGACGAGAAGGCCGAGCCCCGCCCCTTGCGCGACCGCGCCCGCGCTCAAGTCGTAGCTCACGCCCGGCGGCAGGCTCTCGCTGAAGCGCGCGCCCGCGAACATCAGACCGAGCTTGGCGAGCGCGACGCCGAAGATGCTCCCCGCGACGCCGAGCACGACGACCTGCGCGAGATACGCCGCCGTCAGCTTCCGTCCCGTCCCGCCCACGCACTTGAGGATGGCGATGGTCTTCTTTTTCTGCTCGATGAAGACGCGCGTCACGGAAGAGACGCCGATGCCGCCGAGCACGAGGACGACGAGTCCCGTCAACGAGAGATAGTTCTCCGCGCGCCGGAACTGCTCGCCGAGGTTCTCTTCCGACTCCCTGTAAGAGCGCACGTTGTAGAGGTTGCCGCCCATCTCCGCGCGCAGTTTTTTAACTAACTCTTCGAGCCTCCCTTCGGGGACTTTGAAGAGCATCTTCCGGCGCGCGCGGCTGCCGAAGCCCGTCAGGCCCGCGCTCTCCAAGCCCTCTCGCGCGACGAAGACACGCGGCCCCATGCGGAAGCCGCCGCCGCTCCCCGGCTCCTGCCGCGTCACGCCGCGAATCTCGAACGTCTTCTCGCCGAGCCTCACGCGGTCGCCGACTTTGAGCGAGAGGCGTTCGAGCAGAAGCGGCGCGACCACCGCGCCGTCGCCTTTCAGCAGCGCGTGGTCGAAGCGCGTGCCGTCGGCGAGAAGGAAGTCGCCGTAGAAAGGGAACGGCGGCTCGATGCCTTTGAGTTCGACCATCAGCGCGCCCGCCTGCGCATCGTCTGCGGGCCTGAGCATCGTCGCCGCCTCGATGGTCTCCGTCCTCGCCTCGACGAGCGGCGGACGCGCGACCGCTTCAATCTTGGCGAGCGCTTCGGGCGACCACTCGCGCGTCGTGTCCACCTGTGCGTCGGCGGTCAAAAGCTGCCGCGCCTCGCCCACGACCGCGCGGTTGACGTTCTGAATCAGTGAGCGCAGCGCGACGATGCTCCCCACGCCGATGCCGATGCAGAGGAAGAAGAAGAGCAGACGTTTCCACGAAGCGCGCAGCTCGCGCCGCGCGAGGTTGAAGATGAAGGTCACGGTCGCGCCGCCTCCATCTCTTCGGTAGAAACGTTTTCGGCCTCCGCTTCGCGGAGCGTGTCGTCAACAACGCGCCCGTCGCGCAGAGAGATGCGCCGGTCGGCGCGCGCGGCCAGCTCGTGGTCGTGTGTGACGAGGATGAGCGTCGCGCCTCTCTGCCGGTTCATCTCAAGCATGAGGTCGAAGACGTGCGCGCCGTTGCGCGTGTCGAGGTTGCCGGTCGGCTCGTCGGCGAGGAGGATGGACGGGTCGTTGGCGAAGGCGCGCGCGACGGCGACGCGCTGCTGCTCGCCGCCCGAAAGCTGCGAAGGGTAATGATGCGCGCGCGCCGTGAGCCCCGTGTCTTCGAGCAGCTTTCGCGCCCGCGCGAGCGCGCCCGCGCGGCCCGCAATCTCAAGCGGCGCGAGGATGTTTTCGAGCGCCGTCATCGAGGGGATGAGGTGGAACGACTGGAAGACGAAGCCGACCTTGCGGCTCCGCAAGTGCGCCAGAGCGTCCTCGCCCATGCGCGTGATGTCTTCGCCGTCAATGAGGATGCGCCCGCCGGTCGGGGCGTCGAGCCCCGCGACGAGGCCGAGCAGCGTTGACTTGCCGCTCCCCGAAGGCCCGACGATGGAGGCGAACTGCCCGTCGGGGATGTTCAAGTCAAGCTCGTGGAGGATGGTCAGGGCCTCCGCGCCGGACTGCACAGTTTTCGAGACATTGTATAATTCAATCATGAAGATATTTTTACCCGGACTCGTCTTTCTCTCCGCCGTCTTCCTGTTTGGATGCGGTAACGACTCGGCGAGTAGCACGCCGGAGCCTGCGCCCGCGCCCGCCGCCACTCCCGCACAGACTTTACCTAAAATCGTCGCCTTCGGCGACAGCCTGACCGCCGGGTACGGCCTCGACCCGAAGCAGAGTTACCCGTCGCTGCTGCAACAGAAGCTCGACGCGGACGGCTACAAGTACGAGGTCGTCAACGCGGGAGTTTCAGGCGACACCTCGGCGGGCGGCCTGCGCCGCATTGATTGGTCGCTCGACGGCGGCGACGTGCGCTTCGTCATCCTCGAACTCGGCGCGAACGATTTCCTGCGCGGCCAGCCCGTCAAAGAGACGCGCAAAAACCTCTCGCAAATCATCGAGCGCGCCCGGTCGCGCAATGCGAAGGTGCTGCTCGCCGGGATGTACACGACGACGAACGCGGGCGACTCTTACCTCCGCGAGATTGACGAGACCTTCAAGTCGCTCGCCTCGGAGCACGGCGTCCCGCTCATCCCCTTCTTCCTCGAAGACGTCGCCGGGAAACGCGACCTCAACCTCGACGACGGCGTCCACCCCAACGCCGAGGGCACGAAGATCGTCGCCGATACGGTCTATAAGCATCTCAAGCCACTGCTCGAAGAGGACAAACGATGAATGACGAAGACTGAGGTCATCATCATCGGCGGCGGCGCGGCGGGGCTGATGTGCGCGATTGAGGCGGGGCGGCGCGGGCGCAGTGTCCTCGTGTTGGAGCACGCCGACAGGGTTGGGAAGAAGATAGAGATTTCGGGCGGGGGCCGCTGCAACTTCACGAACCTTTACACGACGCCGCAGGACTTTCTCTCCGCGAACCCGCACTTCGCCAAGTCCGCGCTCGCGCGCTACACGCCCGCCGACTTCATCGCGCTCGTGGAAAAGCACCGCATCCGTTATCACGAGAAGAAGCTCGGACAGTTGTTCTGCGATGAAAGCTCTCGGCTCATCATCTCGATGCTGCTCCGCGAGTGCGAGCAGGCGGGCGTCGAGATTCGCACGAGCTGTCAGGTCTTGGGCGTGAGGCGCGATTCGTCTTTTACGGTCGAGACGAATCGGGGCACGTTCACGTCTGAATCGCTCGTCGTCGCCACCGGCGGGCTCTCCATCCCGAAGTTGGGCGCGACGGACTTCGGCTACAGACTCGCGCGGCAGTTCGGTTTGAAGATCGTGCAGCCGACGCCCGCGCTCGTCCCGCTCACACTGGCCCCGCGCGAGTTGGAGAGCTTCCGGCCACTGAGCGGCGTCTCCGTGCCCTCGCGCGTCGGCTGCGGCGGGGCGGAGTTCGTCGAGAACATCCTCGTCACGCACCGGGGCTTGAGCGGCCCGGCCATCCTCCAAATCTCTTCCTACTGGACGCGCGGCGAGGCGCTCGACATAGACCTTCTGCCGGGGCTCGACGCCTACGAACTGCTTAAGGAGAGGCGCGAGGGCGGCGCGGAGCTGGCGACGCTGCTCGGCTTTCATTTGCCGAAGCGTTTCGCGCAGCGTTGGTGCGAGCTGTATGCGCCGTCGAAGCCTCTGCGGAGCTACACGGAAAATGAACTCAAGACAATCGCGCATGAACTCAACGGCTGGCACGTCTCGCCCGCCGGGACGGAAGGCTTTCAGAAGGCGGAGGTGACGAAGGGCGGAGTGGACACAAACGAGCTTTCGTCAAAGACGTTGGAAGCGAGGAACGTGCCCGGCCTCTTCTTCATCGGCGAAGTCGTGGACGTGACGGGCCACCTCGGCGGCTTCAACTTCCAGTGGGCTTGGGCTTCCGGGTACGCCGCCGGTCAGTCCGTCTGAGGTGTGGCGTCGGGGATTTCCTCTCCGGTTCGATGCGCGCGCGGGTGATGCTTTTCGTAGACGTTGCGGAGGCGTTCGCCGGTGACGTGGGTGTAAATCTGAGTGGTGGCGAGGTCGCTGTGGCCGAGCATGGCCTGGACGGAGCGCGTGTCCGCGCCGTGTTCGAGCAGGTGCGTAGCAAAACTGTGGCGGAGGACGTGCGGCGAGACGCCGCGCAGGCCCGCGTCCACGGCGTAGCGCCGGAGCGTCGTCCAGACGACTTGCCGCGTGAGCGCGCGACCGCCCGCGCCGACGAAGAGGCGGTCTGCTTCTTTGCCTTCGAGGAGCGTGCGCCGCGCCGCCTGATACTTCTGCAACCACGAGAGCGCGCCGCGACCGACGGGGACGTTGCGCTGCTTGCTCCCCTTGCCCGTGCAAGTGAGCAGCCCGGTGTCAATGTTGATACTGCCCCGCGTCAGAGAGACCAGCTCCGAGACGCGGAGGCCCGTCGCGTAGAGCAACTCCATCAGAGCCCGGTCGCGGACGCCCTCGGCGGTCGAGATGTCGGGCGCGTTCAGGAGCCGCCCCATCTCCTCTTCGGTCAGGAAGCGCGGGAGCTTCTGCCCGGCCTGCGGGCTCATGAGGTTGGCGGTCGGGTCGTTCGTCAGGTGTCCGTCCACTAAGAGGAAGCGGTAGAAGCCACGGACGGTGCTGAGCGCGCGGCTCACCGAGCGCGGCGAGAGTCCGGCGCGCGTCAGAGACATGATGAACTGCTTCAACGCTTCCTGCCCCAACTCCTGCGGCGCGCGTTCGTGCGAAGTGGCCCACGCGCGGAGCTTCTCCAGCTCGCCCCGGTAGCTCTCCACGGAGCTGGCCGCGAGCCCCTTCTCCACTTGCAGGTACAAAAGGTATTCACGAATCAGGTCACGCGCCATGCGCTTCACTCTCCGGGGTCAGCTCGTCGGCTTGTCGGGCGCGGGCAGGCGCGCGAAGAAGTCTTCGAGGAAGCGGCACGAGTAATGTTGCAGGAGCCACTCGACGCGCTGCGGGTCGTGCGAGGCGACGATGAGTCCGACGTGATGCTTCTTCCGCAGACGCCAGACGACTTCCGGGTCGTCGTATGCGGAAGTGTCGGGCCACTCCTGCCGCGCGAGCGTGGTGACGATGCCTGCGTAGCCCTCGCGCGCGGGCGGGACTTCGTAGCGACCGTGCTCGCCTGCGACCTCAATCTTCGCCCACTCGGCCCAGAGGTTGACGCCGGTCGCGGCTTCGACGACCTCGGCGATGTTCGCGCCGCCGACGCGCGCCGCCGTTTCGAGGAAGTAGAAGCGACCGTCTTCGTGCGCCTTGATGAACTCGGTGTGGGTGACGCCGCGCGCGAGGCCGAGCGATTCCAGAAGGTCTCGGTTGAGTGCGTCGAGCGCCTGCGCGTCCGCCGAGGCTCGCGCGATTGTTCGTGTTAGGAAGACGCCGCCCTCGTGCATCACCTCCATCGGCGGCGCGCCGTACTCGTGCGCGGCGGCGAAGACGATTTCGCGCCCCCAGACGATTGAATCCACGTGGAAGATTTCGCCGGGAATGAACTGTTCGAGCAGGTAGTAAGACCGCCGGTCGCCCAAGTCTTCGAGGAGCGGCCAGAGGTCTTCCTCGCAGCGCACCTTGCTGATGCCGACCGCCGAAGCCTCCGAGCGCGGCTTGAGCATCCACGGCGGCGGGACGCGGCGCGTGAAGTCGCCGACCGCCTCGTAGTTGAGGACGTGGACGAATTCGGGGACGAGGATGTTATGGTCGCGCGCCTTCATCCGCATCGCCAGCTTGTCGCGGAAGTAGCGCGCCGTGGTGTCGCCCATGCCGGGGAGGCGGAAGTGCTCGCGGAGCGCCGCCGCCGTCTCCACGTCGAAGTCGTCGAGCGGCACGATGCGGTCGAGCGGGCGCGTGCGCGCGAGGTAGCCGAGGCTCTTGATGATGTCCTCGACGCCGAAGTCGCCGGGCATGTAGAAGGCCTCGTCAATCGCCTCGCGCGGCCAGTCGGCGTCGCGCAGGGTTTCGAGCGTCAGGAGGATGACGTGGCAGCCCTGCCGCTTGCACTCGCGTATAAGCTCCTGCCCCTTCTCGAAAGTGGAGAGACAGACGACCGTCAGCGGGCGCTTCTCGTTCAAGATGGAAATCTCCTCCGGCGGACATGACTCGGTGCAAGAACTTGCAGGCATCATATCCCAACTCGCGCGTCGTTGACCAAAACAAGTCAGAACCGCGCGCGGTAGCGGGCGGGTCTCGCCTTCGCCGGCACGCGTCTGTCGTCGTGGACGAGTCTTAACGTTACCAATACCCACCCGCTACCGCGGGCGGTTCTGACAGGAGCCGTTTCAAGAGGACGCGCCGGGGTTCTTGAGCAAAGACGAAGGGCAGAGGGGTTCGAGGACGCATTCGGCGCAGAGGGGCGTGCGGGCCTTGCAGATTTTGCGACCGTGGGCGATGAGGAGGTGCGGGAAGACTATCCAGTCGGCTTCGGGGACGAGGGCCGCCAAGTCCTGCTCGATCTTCTCAGGCGACTTCTCTTCGGAGAGCGCGAGCCGCGCGGAGAGACGCTGGACGTGCGTGTCCACGACGACGCCGGAGGCGATGCCGAACGCGTTGCCGAGGACGACGTTCGCCGTCTTGCGCGCGACGCCGGGAAGCCGGAGCAGCTCTTCCATCGTGCGTCGGGACTTGCCCGCCGAACTCTTCCGAGAGCAGGCGGGACGCGCCCTGAATGGCCTTGGCCTTGTTGCGGAAGAAGCCGGTCGAGCGGATGTCTTGCTCTAGTTCAGCAACCGGCGCGGCGGCGTAGTCCTCGCAGGTGCGGTACTTGCGGAAGAGGTCGGCGGTGACGAGGTTGACGCGCTCGTCCGTGCACTGCGCCGAGAGAATCGTGGCGACGAGGAGTTCGAGCGGGGACGTGTGATGAAGGCTGCAAGTCGCGTCCGGGTACTCGCGTTTGAGCAGTTGGATGATGCGGCGCGCGCGCTTCTTCTCGGAAACGGTTTCCAAAGCTCACCTCACGTCCGGGGTTTGTCAGTCGCCTGAAGGAACGAGCGGCGGGGGCGTTTTTGTCCCATCCCCCGCCGCTCATGTTTTCGTTTCGGACTCCGCGCCGGTGTGTCTCGACTTCCGGGCCTTAACGTTTGCGCCGCGCAGACCTTCTCGGCGTCGCCTTGCGCCGGGTCGTCTTGGCGGGCTTCTTGATGAACTCCTTGCGGACGACTTCGGAGACCGTGCTCTGCGGGACGGAGATGCCGAGCAGGAGCGTGTTGCCCTCCGTCTGGTTCGTGAAGGAGCGGAGCGCGTTGAGGGCCAACTGCGCCTGCCGAGACTCGGCGGGCTTCGCCTTCTTCTTCGCGATGTCGGCCTCGGCGGCGGACTGCGCGGCCTTGATGCCCATCTGGACGATGCCGCTCAAGGCGCTCGCGTGCTCGGCGCTGTCGGTGCCGACGGCGGCGCGCATGGTGAAGTTCAAGTCGTCCATCCCGTTCGAGAGGCCGATCTGCTTGAACCAGCCGATCATGTTCTCCATCTCGGCGTTGGCGGGCATGCCGAACTTCTTGGCGTACTCGGCGAGGCCCGGCGGGAGTTCCGCCGAGAGGCTCCAAAGCGCCTGCGAGTCGCGCGCGCCGAGTTCGACGAGACTGGCGCGGAGGTTGCCCTGACCACCCCCGACCGAATCAATCGTCGCGCGCACGTAGGCCGGGACGCCCGCGACGAGCGTGTTCGAGTCGAGCGCCACGACGGCTATCTCCGGGTAAGGCGAGGGCTTCTTCTCCTCGCCCGCTTTGGGCTCGCCGCTCATCATCTTTTCGATGTTGATGATTTCGACGGTGAGCCCGCCGTGCGTCTCCTGCCGCGACTGCAACTCCTTCTGCGTGCCCATGGCGACACGCGCGAGCGTGAGGAGCGAGTCGGCGTTGAAAGTGCCTTTGAGGAGGAGGACGAATTCGGGCATCCCGCCCATCGCCTCCGCGTTGTTAAAGCGCACGCCCGCGACGGCGTAGTCCACGCTGCGCACGTCGAAGCCGACCTTCTGCGGCTCGGCGAGGAGCTTCTGGTACTCGGCGGCGGGCAGCACGCGCGGCATGGCCTCGCCGACGAGCCGCTTGACGTTGACGTAGAGGACGGCCTGCGAGTCGGGGAAGGTGGAGAGCGCGCTCCGCGAATCAACCAGCCCTTGCGCGCCGGCGACGGCGGCGAACGCCAGAGTTAAGACGAAGGACATCATGGCCCGCAGCGGGGTCACTTTTTTCATTGGAGGTTCCTTTCCGTTGAGACGGGAGAGCATCGAGAGTCTTTCAATGCAGCAGCCACAATTTAATGTGTCGAAGTTTAAAGTTCAAGCAAAATCCGCGACGCCGCATTTAGTACGAAGCATTGAACGTCGCGGTTCAAAAAGATAAGGAGGCGGCGCAGCCTACTTACTTCAGACGGACGTTGAGGGAGAAGTTGCCGCCGCTCGTGCGGTCGCCGGGCGTGACGAAGCGGAGGTCTGAGAACTGGACGACCGTCTCCCCGGCGCAGTCGCGTGAGACGCGCGACGAGGGGAAGCGCGCGAAGTCGAGGAGGACGCGGGCGCGCGGGTCTTCCGCCGCGCGCGCGACGAGGCTGGCGTCCTCGCCTTCGGGCTTCTCGACGCGGAAGAGGTTTGTAACTTCGGCCCCGCCGTCGGACTTCAAAAAGAGGTCGAACATAAAAGTCCCGCCTTCGGTCTCGGCGAGGCAGCGCCACGTCAGAGGGTCGGCCAGCATCGGCGTCGCCGCCAGTTGACCCACGCCCTCGCCGCGCTCAATCGCTATCCTCCGCGCGGCGACTTGCGCGTGCGAGAAGGCCCGCGCGTGGAGCACGGCGAGCAGGCCCCAGTAGACGACGACGAGCGCGAGCGCCGTCGCCGGAAGCCCAGCGCCCCAACGCTCCCCGACTTTTAATTGCCGCAGCACGATGACGCACACCACACCCGCCGCCCACAACACGCGCGCGCCCGTCGGTATCTCCATCCCCTCGCGCAAAGGTAAGAATAGGATGGCGGTCGAGAGCACGACGCCGAGCAGCGCCCAGAGCCGGATGCGCCACCGCGACGCGCCCGTGAGAAGGAAGACCGAGCCGCCGAGCATCAGCCAGAGCCAGGGGTCGAGGATGAAGACGAGGTCGCCGTAGAGCCTCAACCCGTCCCACGGCAAAAGCGGGCGCACGCCGTAGTTGTTCGTCCAGTCGAGCAAAGGGTGCGACGCGCCGAGGACGAGCGAGCAGACCAGCAGCCCTTTCAAGTTCGCCCTCGCTTCCCTCCCACGCAGGCGCGCGAAGAGTCTTTCGCCGAAGTAGACAATCACGGGCAGGAGGAGCGAGAGCGCGAGCGTGCCGACAATCGAGTGCGTGATGCCTCGATGATGTTCGAGGTAATAATACTGACCGCCGGCGAGCGCGACGATGTCCGCGTCGGGGAGGTTGGCGGCGGCGACGCAGACGAACGTCGCGTAAGGACTCGAACGCTCAAGCCCCGCCCTTGCGGCGGCCAGCCCGACGAGCGAATGAGTGAGATTGTCCAAAGGAGTTTCGAGGACTTGAGATGCGTCGGCCCCGTCGTCTATAAACCGAGGGGCATGGCCGGTGCGGCGGGTTCGGGCGGGAGTTGCTTGTAGCGTTCGGGGCTGAGGGTTTGCAGCTTCTCCGACGCGGCGCGCGTGACGGCGGTCTCGGTCAGCGGCTTGCCTTCCTTGTCCTTCGCCTTGCGCGACGCCTCGACCATCTTGAAGAGGATGTCAACGGCGGCGTCCTTCTTCCCCTGCTTCTCGTAGATGGAGGCAAGCCGCATGTTCAAGGTGTTCTCGGCGATGGTCTTGTTCTTGTCCTGCGCCAGCTCTTGATAGAGAGCCGCCGCCGCGTCGAGCTGCCCGTCGGTCTCGCGCGCCTGCGCCAGAGAGAATTTCGCGCGCGCCGCGACCTCCGAATTGCCGTCCTTGGTCAAAGCCTCCAACTCCGAGAGCCCCTTCGGGCGGTCAACCGTCACGAGGTTGACGGCGGCCATGTAGCGCGCCATCTCTTTGTACGGCGAGCCGTGGTTCTGCTGAACCTTCTGGAACTCCTCGACCGCCTTCTGCGCGCGCTCTCGCTCGCTCGGAAAAGTCGGGCCGGTCTGATTGGGCTGCGGCGTCCCCGTGACGATGGGCGCGTCGGCGATCTCGATGGCCTTGCCGAGCGCGAGGCGCGCGGCGTCCGCGCGGCCCTCGCTCCACCACGAGTAGACGAAGAAGAGGATGGTGGCGGCGACCACGGCCCCCAGAAGATAGAGGATCGTGCGGCCACGCCCTTCGGCGCGGTGCGCGATGCGGTCGGCGTAGTTCAGCGTCGTGTCACGGAATTTGTCGTGCTTGAGCTGCTTGGCGCGTTGCTTTTTCGTCGTTCGGGCCACTTCTTTTCCTTGTGCAAGACCGCATAGTCGGGTGCGTTCTCAAAATGAGGTCGGAGGCAAAGGCTTCACTCTAACGACGGGCGCGAGCGGTTGTCAAGCAGGCGAAACTCGGAGCCGCGTTGCTTGGCCCGGAGAGACCTCCGGCGGGGAGCCCGGAGCCGTCCACGGGCGGCGACGCCGGAAGCGCCCCGGCGACCGCGCCGAAAATTTTTACGCCCGCGCTCGACTTTTTGTGGTATGAAGCAGGAAACTTGCGGTACATCATCGTTTGAGACGGAGTGGCGGCGGGCCTCGCGGCGCGCTAAATCCCTCCCGAAAGCATCGAACTGTCGGATGAAATTATTTTTGGAACAAAGCCCCAGAGGGGAGTGTCTAAGTGTTCAGTTAAATGGGCGACGGCCCTTTGACAAACCTCCCCAGTCCCCCGGAGGACGCCTGTGAGCTTCGGAGAGCCTATCGCCCTCCGCGTGGAAGCGGAACTGGAGAGGGTTGCCGACGCGGCAGCCTCGGCTGAGGTGCGCTCCGCCGGGGCCGTCGAAGAGCAGTTCCTTGAAAGACTGAAGGCGGGCGACGCGTGGGCCTTCCAGCGGTTGGTGGACGAGCGTTCGGGCGACCTCTATGCCCTCCTCTTCCGCTTGACCGAGGACGCGGAAGAGGCGCGCGACCTGACGCAGGAGACTTTCCTGCAAGCCTTCCGCTACATCGCGAACTTTCGCGGCGACGCAGACCTGCGGACGTGGCTCTACCGCATCGCCGTCAACCAGGCGCGCAACCGCTGGCGCTGGTGGAAGCGACGTCGCCGCGAGCGCACCGTCTCTCTGGACGCGCCGTCGGGCGGCGAGAGCGAGACGCCGCTCGTCGAGAGGCTGCGCGGCCCGGAAGGCGAAGACCCGGAGCAGAACACTTTAGCGCGCGAGCGCGAGCAACTCCTCCTCGGCGCGCTCCGCTCAATCTCGCGGCCCTATCGAGAGGTGGTCGTCCTGAGGGACATCGAGGGGCTCAGCTACGAGGAGGTGGCTTCGGCGCTCGAACTGAGCGTCGGCACGGTGAAATCAAGGTTATCGAGAGGCCGCACGGAGTTGCGGCGCAGGCTCGAAGGCTCTTTGTAAATTTAAGTTTTAGATTTGCGCGAGGAGGCGGGCACTACTTCTTCCGAACGCAAATGCGCGGACCGAATGGCTGCCCCGCCCCGGCTTCACCAAGAACCCGGTGCCGAATGGGTCAGGAAGCGGCGAACGGTCTCGCGGGCGCGGCGCTCTACGGTCAGTCCGGGCGCAGACGGATTTGAAAACGCGGCCAGCAACAACCCGTTTCTCTTGTCCCGTTTGTCCAGGCCCGGATGCCCTCTCAAGCGTCCACACCCGACGGGGTCTTTCAGAGTTGCTTCCTTTCTAAAAGGGAGCAGCCGGGGTTGGTCAGCCATTCGGCTCGCGGAGCAGGTTTCGGGTAACAGGTTTCAGGTGACGGTTCAAGACCGCTCCTTGAAACCCGACACCCAGCATCCGGCACAAGATTTATGACGACGTGTGAAGAAACGCTGAGAGTCTTTTCGCTCTATCTGGACGGCGAGCTGCCGCGCGAGGCGTGCGCCGCCGTGGACGAGCACCTTGACGTGTGCCCGCCGTGCCGCCATCAACTCGAACAGACGCGCTCACTCGTCCGCAGCCTCTCACTGGTGACACGGCCCGCGCCCCCGCCCGACCTCGCGAACTCAATCAATAACGCTCTCTCAATCGAACGCGCCGCGCGCCGCGCACGCCCCGCGCCGCTGCCCGTGCCCGAAAGGATCATGCGCTGGCTCGAACCGCGCCTCATGCCCTATGCCGTCGGCGCGTTCTACTCGGCGCTCCTCTTCGTCGCGGTCTTCGGCGCGCTCCGCTCGCAGATTGAAATCATGCGGAACCTCGCCGCCGCGCAGCGACTCGAAGCCGGGCTTCCATACACGGTGACGTGGGTGGACGGCGAGGGCGGCTACGACGTGACGCGGCCCGTCTCGCCGGAACTCTACGCCGCCGGTCGCTCGCTCTACGCGCCTGAGTCGCCGACCTTGAACCCGCGCGGCGCGCTGGCCCGACTGGCATGGACACCGTCTTCGAGCAACCGCCCCGACGACGACGACATGATCGTGGTCGCCGACGTGTACGGCAACGGCAGCGCCTCGCTCGCGGCGGTCGTCGAAGCGCCCCGCAACCCTCGGATGCTCGACGAGTTGCAAGACGCCTTCCGCCGCAGCCCGGCCTTCGTCCCGGCCTCGCTCGACCGGCGACCGCAGACGATGCGCGTCGTCTTCGTCCTGCAAAAGATGAACGTGCCCGACGGCAGTTATTGAGTTAGACCGCCGGTAAAACAGTACCGCGAGCGGTAGCGAGCGGGTTGAGCATCACTAAACTCAACCCGCTCGCTATCGCTCGCGGTACTGTTTTCACTTCACCAAAGGGTAGAGAGTCTCGGCGAGCTTCGGGTTCATGGCCTTGAGTTTCTGGTAGGTGTTGAGGGCTTCCTTCTTGTTCCCGTCCTTGCGGTAGGCGACGGCGAGGTTGAAGAGCGCGCCGGGGTATTCGGGACGGAGGCGGAGCGCTTCGAGGTGCGACGAGATGGCCTCTTTGTAGCGGCCCGTGCCGCCGAGCGCGCCGCCGAGGTTGGTGTGCGCCTCCGGCCAGTCGGGCCGCAAGCGGACGGCGACGCCGAAGGCCTCCGCCGCCTGCGCGTAGAGCGCCTTCAGCTCGTCGCCCTTCTTCCCGCCCGTCTGCGCCATGCGCGTGTAGGCGAAGCCGAGGTTGAAGTGCGCGTTGGGCGTGTCGGGTCGCCGCGCGATGACCTGCTTGAGGAGCGAGGCGGATTCCTCGAAGCGGTTCGAGTTGTTATAGACCCACGCGAGGTTAACGGAGGCGTCGGCGAAGTCCGGCTTGAGCTGCACGGCCTGCTTGAGCGCCGTCGCGGCCTCGGCCCAGCGCTTCTCGCGTCCCAAAACGTAGCCGAGCGACTGAAGCAGCTCCGCATCGTTGGGGTTGAGGCGCGCGGCCTCCTTGTAAGCGGCGGCGGCCTCGGCGTAACGCTTGAGGGCGTGGAAGGCGTCGCCGAGACTGGCCTGCGCCTCCGCGTTCGAAGGCGTCCGCTGGATAACTTGGCGGTAGAGTTCGACGGCCTCGGCGTACCTCCCCTTCTCCGAGAGAAGGTCTGCGAGGTCGAGTTGCGCGTCTTCGTGTCCGGGCTCGACGGCGAGCGCCTTCTTGTAACTTTCAATCGCGCGGTCGGCGTCGCCGGCGGCCTCGTAAGACCTGCCGAGCGCGTAGAGAGTCTCGGCGTCGCGGGCATTGAGCTTGGTGGCTTGCTCATAAGTGGCGGCGGCCTCGGCGTAGCGGCCCGCCTCGAAGTCAGCCTCGGCCTTGGCGACGAGCGTCTCGGCTGTCGGCTCGCGGCGGGTTGATGAAGGAGCCGCCGAAGTCCCTCCCGCGCGCGGGCGTTTAGATTTGATGGGACGCCGGGCGGCGTTCTTCTCGCGCGTGGTCTTGCGCTTCGCGCTCGGCGGGTTGACGAAGACGCCTGCGCTGTTCGTCAGGTCTCCGTCCTGCGCGGCTGCGGCGCACGCGAGCGACGCGACGATAAAGAGCGCGGCGCAGCATCGCCGGAACGCACGGACTCCCGAACTTTTCGTCATGGCCTTTCACTTCCCCTTCCGTTTGCCTCGATCTCGCACGCGTTATACTATCGCGCGCGACGCAAAAAATTAATCTCTAAGGGGTAATTTCGCTCTCGATGTCAAAAGTTAAGCGCATCGGCGTGTTGACCGGCGGCGGCGACGCGCCCGGCCTCAACCCGGCCATCAAGGGGCTCGTCTACCGCGCCTCGGAGCACGGCATCTCGGTCGTCGGCCTCTACGACGGCTGGCGCAGCCTTCTTAATCCTGCGCCGGAAATCCTCGAACTCGACCGTGGCGGCGTGCGGCGTTGGGACAGGGACGGCGGGACGAACCTCGGCTCGTCGCGCACCAACCCCTTCCGCACGACGACCGAGACGGGCGAGCGCGTTGACCGCTCTGCCGAGGTCTTCGAGAACATCGAGCGGTTCGGGCTCGACGCCATCGTCGCCTGCGGCGGCGAGGATACGCTCGGCGTGGCGGCGCGACTTTCGGAGAAGGGCGTCCGCGTCGTCGGCGTGCCGAAGACGATTGACAAAGACCTTGAGGGGACGGACTACACGCTCGGCTTCGACACGGCGCTGAGGAACGTGACGGACGTTATCGAGCGTTCGCGCACGCCTGCGGGCTCGCACGGCTGGGTGCAGGTCATCGAGGTCATGGGCCGCCACGCCGGGCACCTCGCGCTCTGGTCGGGCGTCGCCGGTCAGGCCGACCTCATCCTCATCCCCGAATACCCCTTCCGCTACGAGAAGGTTTACAAGCACCTGCGCGAGCGGCTCGGCGACCCGGCCTCGACGCGTCGAGACCCACAGCATCCACGCTACTCCGTCATCGTCGTCGCCGAAGGCGCGTACGCCGAGGACGGCGAGTTGGTGACGATTGACGACCGGCACGACGCCTTCGGCCACGCGCGCTTGGGCGGCATCGGTGAAGTGCTCGCGCGCCGCATCATGAGCGAGACGCCGTTTGACGCGCGCGCGGCGATGCTCGGCCACCCGCAGCGCGGCGGGCCGCCCTCGCCCGTTGACCGCATCATGGGAATCCTCTTCGGCGCGCGCGCGGCGGACGCCGTTGCCGCCGGCGAGTTCGGCAAGATGGTCTCGGCGCGCGGCGTCGCCCCGGCCTGCGACCTCTCGCTGGTGGACATCAAGGGGGTGCTCGGCAAAATCAATACCGTGGACGTTGAGCGTTATTACGACACCGAGCGGTATCACCTGAAGCAGATCGGGATGTGAGGCGGAAGCCCGACCGTGAGGGAGGGCGCGGGCACGAATGATTCAAGTCCTGCCCTGAAAGGGCAGAAGATAATAGCCGGGGGCAAGTGCGCAGCACGTCGCCCCCGGAAACGACGGATAAAGGAATCCGACCCTGAAGGGGTCGCAGATTCAACGTTGAATCTGCGACCCCTTCAGGGTCGGATTATTTTTATCTATGCGAACCGGGGGCGGCGCAAACTTCGTTTGCTCTGCCCCCGGCTATTATCTTCATCCCCTTCGGGGATATTTTCGTGAAGGCCTACGCCCTCCCTTACGGTCGGGCTTCTGCCCGTTGCTCTCCGCCCTCTGGCTCGACACGGCCAGAGCGAGGTCGGCGTTGAGGCCGGGGAGGGCGCGGGGGTTCTGGCGGAAGCCGGTCTCCATGCGGACGCGGTCGCGGACGTAGCCGAACAGTTCTCCGGCGGTGACGAGCCGGTCAACGTTGGCGTCGGCCCCGCCGCGCAGTCCTTCGAGCAGCGCCCAAGTGAAGATGCCGTGGCCGCCGCCCCAGCGAGTCCCCTCGCGCGAGACTTCGTTAACGTCCGAGGAGGTCATGACGGCGCGGCCCGCCTCCGTGAAGAGCTTCGAGGCGTAGAGGTTGATGAGGTTGTTCTCGACGCCGCGCGTAGCGACGAGGGTCTCGCCCGTGAGGCCCGCGCTGTGGCACGTGTCCACGAAGACGACGAGCCGACCGGCCCGCACTTTATGGTCGAGCGCCTCCTGCAACTCCGTCATCGGCAAGGCCGTGTTCGGCATGTCGGCGAGCTTCGTGTCGTGGAGCATGAAGTAGAGGTTCTGCGGAGCGTCCGGGTCCGGGCCGCCGTGCCCGGCGATGAAGATGAAGATGAGGTCGTCGGCCCCGGCCTTCGGGAGGAAGGTGTCGAGCGCGGCGCGCACGGCCCCGACCGTCGCCGCACCGTTCTCCAAGTAAACGATGTCGGAGGGCGCGAAGCCGCCGCCCTCTTTCTGTTGCAGGAAGTCGCGCACGGAGCGCGCGTCAACGTCGGCGTAGGTCAGGTCATTCAGGCCACGGTCATGATACTTATACTTTGAGACGCCGACGATGAGCGCGAGCTTGCGCCCACGGAAGGACGAAGAGACGGCGGCCTCGCGCCGCTTGACCGGGAGGCTGAGACGCGTGATGTTGCCCGCGCTGTCCTTGGCCTCGATGACGACGGAGGTCGCCTGCGCGCCGACGTTGATTGACTGCTCGAACTCGACCGCCTTCTTCATCGCCTCCGCCGAGAAAGCCTCGTCCGGGTCTCCGGCCTTCACTGAGAGGCCGCGCGTGCCGGTGGCGGGCGCGAGCGTCGCCGCCTGATTGTTGACGGTGACGGAGGCGACCGTCCCCGCGCTGTCCAGAGCAACGCCCGTAATCTTGACCGTGCCGCCGCCGGGGCCCACGCGCACCGCGCCGATGGGTTGGATGAGGTAGAGCGTCGGCGGCTGGCGGTCGCCGCCCGTCGTGACGGGGACGGACTCGATGGTCGCGTCCGACTCGCCGCCCGCCTCGCCCGCCCGGCGATCCCTCGTGAGCAAAACGTAAGAGGCGTAGTATTCGAGCCCGCTGTTGTCTTTGGCGATAATCTCGATGACGTTCTTGCCGGGTTGCAGCCGAAAGCGCGGCTTCATGTCGAGGTTGCCGTTGATGATGTAGCCGTCGTTGCCGGAGTTGATGTTGATGATGGTGTTGGCCGACTCGCCGTTAATCTTCGTGTAAATCTTGCCGTAGCGGATTGAGTCGGCGTAAGGCTTGAAGATGCGCAGCCGGAGCTTGCTGAGGTTGGTGTGCGGGATGACGGCTTCGGGCGCAGTGATGCTCTGCCCGCCGATCTCCGGCAACTCAAGCGCGAAGGGCTTGCGGCGGTCGGTCTCGTCGAGCACGACGGTCGTCGTAGCGTCCACGGGGCCGGAGAGGTACTCCGGCCCGACGACGCAGGTGAAGAGCACGAGGGCGACGAAGAGTTTACGCACGGGGAAGACCTCTCAAGCTGTTTGAGGAACGCTTCAGACGGAGAGCCGACTCGACGTGCCGACTCGACGCGCGGCGGGCGGGCTTCTTATTTAAGCCGCCCGCCGCGCGTCTCTGAACACGCGTGCCGGTCGCTTCGCGCCGGGAGTTACGGGCGCTGGCGAGGTGCGGGCGTTTGCGGCGACCGTGCGGCGGGGGTACTCGACGCCGGGGCCGGGTCAGCCGGTCGCGCCCCGCCCGAAGACGAAGAGACGTTGACCGGGTCAATGTTCCTGGTCGAGATGTTCGTCACCTCCGGGACAGACCAGGTCATCTCGTTCGCCTCCTGCATGTAGTCGTAGATGACATCCATGTTCGGCGGGAGCTTCCCGCCGCTCTGCCGCTGGTAGAGGCTCACGTACTCCTTGAGCGTCGAGACGATTTCGGGCATCTGCGAGGACTCCTTGTTCTCGATGAGCGCGAGCGCGCGGTGGAGTCTCGCTTCGGGCAGGACGCGCCGCTTGTCGAGCTCGATGGCGCGGACGAACTCGGCGAGCGCGCGCGACTTCTCGGTGGCGTTGCGCGCCGTGAGCTTCAAAACCTTCCCGTAATAGAAGTGCGTGAACGGGTCGTTCGAGCGAATCATCAAAGACTCTTCGAGGTTGTCGCGCGCCATCTGGAACATGTCGTAGTAGTAGGCGCGGATGCCGTTGTCGCGCTTGAGGGCGGCCATCACGGCCTCGAACTCGGCGCTTGAGCCGATAAGTTCACCGGCGTCGAGCTTCTGCTTGATGTCAGCCGCGAGCTGCGTGCCGATGGTGCGGTCAGCCGCCGCGGCGCGCGCCGCCGCGTTGTTCGAGGCGTCGAGGGTCTTGGTCGGGTTGTCGCTCGGCGGCGGGGCGCTGGGCTTGGCGTCGGCGAGGTTCATCGCGCCGATGAGCATGGCGTTCGGGTTCATGGTCATCCCGGCGATGGCGAGGTTGACGGCGGCGACGCGCTCGTTCATCCGCTGCGGGTCGGCCATGAAGCCGAGCGAGGCTCGCTTGTCGCGCCGCGTGCTGCGCTGCATGGAGGCGTAGAACTTCGGAACCTCGCGCGGGTCGTAAGAGCGGTCGAGCATGAACTTGAGGCCGAGCTGGTCGGCCTCGTCCTCCTGAAGCCTGTCCCAGGAGTTGACGGCGTTCGGCATGACGAACTTCAAGAGCGTCGGCGCGATGACGAGGCCGGTGATGAGACCGGCGTTGAGCATGTCCATGCCGCCCGCGCCCGCCGCGCCCGCGACTCCGGCGGTGGCCGCGCCGATGACCGCGCCCCAGATGGCGCGCTTCTTCTGCTGCTTCTCGTTGTACTCGCCGACGCCGTTGCTGACGAGCGTGTCCTCGAACCAGTGCTCTTTCTCGATGTGCCCGATTTCGTGGCCGAGGATGTAGGCGAGCTGCGCCTCGTTGTCTATCTTCGAGAGCAGCCCCGAAGAGACGTAGACCGTGCCGGTGGCGAGCGACTTGGCTTCCGGTATCGGGTTGAGGGTGATCTTGAAGGCGTAGAGCTTGGTGGTGCTCGCGGGGACGAGCGACTGGCCGAGGCGGTTGACGTAGTCCTGCGCCAGCGGGTTGTCGTAGAGCGCGTCGTAAATCTTCAGCTTGTCGCCGTCACGATTAATCTGGCCGTCAATGCCGTTGCGGCTGTTGAGGTCGAAGGCGAACTCGGTGTGCTCGCGCATCTTGCGCTCGTAGGCGTCGTCCACGGTGTCGCGGAAGTCGGCGTCCTTGTTGTAGAGTTCGGCGCTGAACTTCTTAATCTCCTGATACTTCCTCTCAGCCTTGGTGAGCTTGGGCTTCTCTTCCTTGTCGTCCTTCTTCTTATCCTTGTCCTTGTCCTTGTTCTCGTCCTTCTTCTGCCGAGGGGCGGGGCGCTTGACGCCCGCGAGCGCGGTGAGGGGGGCGAAGGTCGAGAGCAGTAGTGCGATGGTGAGCAAAGCGGCGAGTGACGGGCGGTTCGTATACCTGAACATGGGGCCTCCTGTGTACGCGTGCAATGAGGTGTCAGAAAGGTTGGCCGAAATGCGAGGGGCGGCCAAAGCTTGTAAAGCGGCGTCGCGTGGTTCCGAGCGGGGTCGGAAAGACGTGTCTGAAGCGCGGGAAAGCTACCACAGGTCGGCGCGCATGACAATGAAATTTTGACGCGGCGCCGCAGCGCGCGGTGCGGGAGAAGCCACTCGCTTGACGCCCTCTCGCGCGGCGTGTTAGGTTTCGTGCCTAAGCTCCAAAAAGATTTTTCAGCGCCAAAACTTCGGCAAATGACTGAGGAGATGAGTGTGAGCGCGCCCTCCCTGAAGCAGACGCCTTTGAACGCCGCGCACCGCCGCGCGGGCGGGCGCATGGTGGACTTCGGCGGGTGGGACATGCCCGTCCAGTACCCGCTCGGCACGGTCGAAGAGCATCTGCGGACGCGCACGCGCGCCGGGCTCTTCGACGTTTCGCACATGGGCGAGTTCGAGCTGCGCGGGCCGGACTCTATCGCGCTCGTCAACCGCCTCTGCTCGAACGACGCGTCGAAGCTCGTTGACGGGCAGGCGCACTACTCCGCTCTGACGACGCCCGAAGGGACGGTCGTTGACGACCTGCTCGTCTACCGCTTCGGCCCCGAACACCTGATGCTCGTCGTCAACGCCTCGACCACCGGGAAGGACTGGGACTGGATTAACTCGCACCTCGCGGGCGAGAACGTCGAGTTGACGAACCGCAGCTCGGATTTTTGCCAAATCGCCCTGCAAGGCCCGGACGCGCTCGGCATTCTTCAGACATTAACTTCGACGCCGCTCGAAGAGATCAAGTATTACCACTTCCGCGAAGGCGAGGTTGACGGCGTGCCCGCCATCATCTCGCGCACGGGCTACACGGGCGAGGACGGCTTCGAGGTCTACGCCGCCGCCGACAAAGCAGAACAACTGTGGGACAGGATGCTCGATGCGGGCAAAGCGGGCACGCCCGAAGGCGTCGCGCCGTGCGGGCTCGCGGCGCGCAACACGCTCCGGCTCGAATCGGCGATGGCGCTCTACGGCCACGAGATTGACGACACGACGACGCTGCTGGAAGCCAACCTCGGCTGGATTTGCAAGCTGAACAAAGGCGAGTTCGTCGGGCGCGAGGCCTTAGCGCGGCAGAAGGAAGAGGGCGTCCGCCGCAAGCTCGTCGGCTTCGAGGTCACGGAGCGCGGCATCGCGCGCGACGGTCAGGACGTGTACGTCGAAGGCGCGAAGGTCGGGCAAGTCACTTCGGGGAGCCCCGCGCCGTTCCTCAAGAAGAACATCGGCATGGCCTACGTGCCGGTCGAGCACTCGTCCGTGGGGCAACAACTTCAAATAGACGTGCGCGGTCGCATGGTCGGGGCCGAGGTCGTGCCGACGCCTTTCTACAAACGAGAAAAGAAGTAGTCAGGAGACAGTGGTCAGCAGTCAGTAGCGCTCCGCGCTGACGACGCCGACGCTGAAACCCAAACGACTCATCAGAGAACGTTTTTCTACTGACTACTGACTACTGACTACTGTTCACTTTCTCTCGGAGGTTTCATGTCTAACGTTCCCGAAAATTTGCACTACAGCAAGGATCACGAGTGGATCAGGGTTGAGGGCGGCGTCGGCACGGTCGGCATCACCGACCACGCGCAGGACTCTCTGGGCGACGTGGTCTACGTCGAGTTGCCGAAGCCGGGCGAGACCTTCGCGGCGCACGAGACGTTCGGCTCGGTCGAGTCGGTGAAGGCCGTCTCCGAGCTTTTCATCCCGGTCGCGGGCGAGGTCGTCGAGGTCAACGAGACGTTGCAGGACGAGCCGGAGAAGGTCAACACAGACCCCTACGGCGACGGCTGGATGGTTCGCATCCGCCTCGCCGAGGCGGGCGAGGTGGACAGCCTGCTCAACGCCGCCGAGTACGAAGACTATCTCAAGAGCGAAACGGAGTAGCCAACAAGAGCCGTGCGTTACATCCCGAATTCGCCGGAAGAGCGGCAGGAGATGCTCTCGGCCCTCGGACACGCGTCCGTGGACGAACTCTTCGACTCGATACCGGCAGACATCATCCTGCGCGAGCCCTTGAAGACGCCGCCCGCGCTCTCCGAGATTGAGTTGCTCGAACGCTTCGAGGCGATGGCGGCGAAGAACGTCGCCGCGCGCCGCCCCAACTTCATCGGCGCGGGCGCATACACGCACTACGCGCCGACCGTCATTGACAGCCTCCTCCAACGCTCCGAGTTCTTCACCGCCTACACGCCCTATCAGCCGGAAATTTCGCAAGGCACGCTCCAAGCCATCTTCGAGTTCCAGACCCTCGTCTGCCAACTGACGGGGATGGACGTAGCGAACGCCTCGATGTACGACGGCTCGACGGCGATGGCCGAGGCCGTGCTGATGGCCGAGCGCGTCACGCGCCGCAAGCGTGTCCTCGTCTCAGGCGCAGTGCATCCCGAATACCTCCACGTCACCGAGACTTACGTCGCGCACGCGGGGATTGAATTACTGCGCGCCGACTTTGACGAAGAGACGGGCCGGACTGTCCTCGCCGAAGGCGCGCTCGACAAGATCAATCGCGGCGGTCGTCGTCCAGTCGCCGAACTTCTTCGGCTGCGTCGAAGACCTGAAGGCTCTCTCGGACGCGCGTGCACGCCGAGGGCGCGCTCCTCGTCGTCGTCGTCACCGAGGGCGCATCCTTCGGCCTCCTGCGCTCGCCCGGCGCGTGCGGCGCGGACATCGTCGTCGCCGAAGGCCAGTCGTTCGGCGTCCCCGTCTCCTACGGCGGCCCCTACGTCGGCCTCTTCGCCACGCGCGAGCAGTACGCGCGACAGATTCCGGGCCGCCTCGCGGGCGTAGCCTTCGACAAGGAGGGCCGACGCGGCTTCGTGCTCACGCTCGCCACGCGCGAGCAGCACATCCGCCGCGAGAAGGCGACCTCGAACATCTGCACCAACGAGGGATTGATTGCGCTCGCCGCGACCATCTACATGACGACGATGGGCCGCAGGGGTTTGCAGGAGGTGGCCGCGCAGTGCGCGCAGAAGTCGGCTTACGCGCGCCGTCAAATCGCCGCGCTCGAAGGCTTCACGCTCCCGCACTCCGCGCCCACGTTCAACGAGTTCGTCGTCCGCGCGCCGGCGGAAGCCGAAGGGCTCCTCCGCCGCCTCGCCTCCGAGCACAACGTCACTGGCGGCCTCGCCCTCTCGCGCTACTACCCGGAACGCCCCAACGACTTCCTCGTCTGCGTCACGGAAACGAACAAGCGCGGCGAGATAGACGCACTCGTGGCGGGACTTAAAACGTCAGTGGGATAACCGTAGGGGCAGGGCTTGTCCCTGCCCGTGTGTTTGATAAAACTCAATCTTGAACCCATTGCACGACGGGCAGGGACAAGCCCTGCCCCTACAATAATCACCGTTCGTATGAGTTGCCGATGAGTTCACATATTCCGAAGGCTTCGACCCACATCACGCAGAACGAGGCGCTCGTCTTCGAGCGTTCGCAGACGGGGCGCAAGGGCTATCGCCTGCCCGCGCTCGACGTTGACGAGACGCCTTTGGACGAGCTGCTGCCCGAAGAGCTGCGGCGCGACGACGACCTCGAAGGCGTGCCCGAACTCTCCGAGGTTGACGTGGTGCGCCACTTCACGCGCATCTCGACCTGGAACTACAACATTGACCTCGGCATGTACCCGCTCGGCTCGTGCACGATGAAGTACAACTCGCGCCTCAATGAGCGTGTGGCGCGCATCCACGGCTTCGCCAACCTTCACCCGCTCGCGCCCGTCGAGGACGCGCAGGGCGCGCTCGAAGTGATGTTCGAGTTGCAGGAGCATCTGGCGGAGATTACGGGCCTGCCGGGCATCTCGCTCCAACCGGCGGCGGGCGCGCACGGCGAGATGACGGGCGTGATGATGATTCGCGCCTTCCTCGACGCGCGCGACGGCGTCACTGAGGGCGACAAGCCGCGCCGCAACGTGATGCTCATCCCCGACTCGGCGCACGGCACGAACCCCGCCTCGGCCCACCTTTCGGGCTTCTCCGTCAAGACCATCCGCTCGACTTCGGAAGGCTTGACCGACCTCGAACACCTGCGCGAGCTGTGCTCCACGGGAGACGTCGCGGGCCTCATGCTCACGAACCCGAACACGGTCGGCATCTTCGAGCGCAACATCCGCGAAATCTGTCAGATCATCCACGAGGCGGGCGGGCTCGTCTACATGGACGGCGCGAACATGAACGCGCTCGTCGGCGTCGCGCGCCCCGGCGACATGGGCGTGGACGTGATTCACCTGAACCTCCACAAGACCTTCTCGACCCCGCACGGCGGCGGCGGCCCCGGCTCCGGCCCCTGCTGCTGCACCGCCGAGCTTGACCCGTTCCTGCCCGTCCCGCGCGTCGTCCGCGAGGGCGACTCTTTCAACTTCGACTACAACCGCCCGCAGTCGGTCGGTCGCGTCAAAGCCTTCTACGGCAACTTCGGGATGCACCTGCGCGCGCTCTCCTACATCCTGACGCACGGCAACGACGGCCTGCGCGAAGCGACCGAGGCCGCCGTCCTCAACGCACGCTTCATCGCGCACGGGCTCTCCGACACTTACGAAAAACCCTTCGGCTCGCCGCCGATGCACGAAGTCCTCTTCACCGACAAGCGGCAGTCGCGCAAAGGCGTCCACACGCTCGACATCGCCAAGCGGCTGATTGACTACGGCTTCCACCCGATGACCATCTACTTCCCCCTCATCGTGCAGGGCGCGATGCTCATCGAGCCGACCGAATCCGTCGGGCGGCAGGAGCTTCAACAGTTCGTGGACGCCATGAAGGAGATTACGCGCGAGGCGCTCGAAGAGCCCGACACGGTCTTGAACGCCCCGCACACGACCCGCATCGGACGACTCGACGAAGCCGCCGCCGCGCGCAAGCCCGTGCTGCGCTGGAGACCGTCGGAGAAGACGGCTACCGCATGAGAAGGGGCTTTCGGCGGCGCGGCGTGAGGCCGGACGCGGGGGCGACAAATCGGACGGAGAGGGAAAAGGCCACGACGCAGTCGTGGCCTTTTCCCTTGTCGCGAACTGAGCCGAGCCGTTCTCCCGCCTCTACTTGGGCAGGAGGCTGCAAGGTATCGGGTGGAAGCCGCTGAACTGGAAGTTGGAGCTGACTACGACGGGCTGGTCGGAGGTGACGCGGACGCTCCAGGAAATCTTCGCCGGGTCGGGCGCCGGCGAGAAATTGATGGCCGGTAATGTCCACGGGGTGTCCATCGTGCTCGCGGGGGCGAGCGTGACGGTGGAGGCTCCGGTCTGGCCGGGGTATGTCACAGCCGGGTTCGTCCCCGGCACGGTCTCGCCGGCCAGGTTGACCCCATCCTTGTTCAGGATGTTGACGGCGACGTTGGCGGTCGAAGCGCTGCCGTTGAAGACGTAGATGTCGCCCGGTGTGGTGCTGCCCGAGTTGGCGTAATGCGCCGGGGTGCAGACCCACACGTAGGGCGGCCCACCCGATGATGGCCCGGCGGGGCCAGCCGGGCCAGCCGGGCCAGTGGCACCAGTCGGGCCTGCCGGGCCGATGGCGCCAGTCGGGCCGACAGGGCCTCGGGCCGGCGGGGCCGGCGGGGCCTTCAGGGCCGATGACATTCCACTGGACGCGCGTCTCGTTGTTGTGGCAGGGCTGGCTGGCGGTGACGAGGCGCAGCACGCCGTTGCCGGGGTTGACGCAGGCTTCGAGGACGCCGGAGGCGTCCGCTGTCGCAAAGAGCGTGCTCGGCGCCGACAGCAGGCCGAGGGCGAGAAGGACGAGGCAGGCGACGCTGACGCGGCGCCGAAGGGTTCGGTTCATCGGGTCTCCTTATCGAAGCGGGAACTTCCGCCCCGCGAATGCGGGAAGTGCGAGGGCGGCGTGCAATCTAGCCACGCGCAGTCGGGTTGTCAAGCTGCTCGCCGCCGACGGCCCGGATTTGGTCGTCGAAGCAGTCCGCGGAGTCTCCGAAGAGTACGCCCGCCGCGGGCCGAAGTAACGCAATGTGTTTGCTCAGCTAGACGGTTGCGCTATCATCAGGCGGCCTGATGCATCCACGTCTTGAACGTCGGCCCCGGCCCTTGCAGCCTTACGCGGGAGGAAACAATGAACATCCGTGCGTTGAGAATCGCCTTCGTCTCGCTGGCGTTACTGGTCTTCGTCTCCCAGCCCGGCGCAGTGAGCGGGCTCGCGCAAGACGCACGGCAAGCGACGCCGCCGCCGAAGCCGGAGCGCGCCAAATGGGTCGCACCCGTCGCGCACGCGTCGAGCCCTGAGTGCAGCCCGGCGGGCATTGCCAGCCACGGCTCACCCATCTACCCGCCGGAGGAGTTCATCTCCAACGTCTTCATCCAGAATTATTCGTCCAAGCCGGTGACGGCGGTGAGGATGTCATGGAAGGTGTTCGACGCGGAGAATTGGCAGAAGCAAAAGAGCGGCAAGTGTGCCCCGGCCCCGGAGGCCGAATTCTTACTCTCCGGCAATACGCCGCTGGTCGAGTTCGGCGGCCCCTTACGCAAGGGCGAGAAATGCTACGTCGGTCGCCACCCGCGAATCCTCGGATACCCGCCCGCGCTCTCGGTCTCGATAGACTGGATGATAGTCGGGACGGGCCAGCTCACACCACTCATGGAGGACGCGTCGGAGCGCCGGTTCAAGGACGATTACTTGCTTTTGCTCTACGTCTCGGAGGTGCACTTCAGCGACGGGACGAGGTGGGAGTGGAAACTATAAAGGCCGCGCGCCGCGTGAATGCCTTTCGGGTTCACGCGGCGCGTTCTTTTGTCCGTGGGGGCTTCTATTTTCTCCGCCGGTCGAGCTTGTAAACGTCCACCCCGATGGCGTAGCCGACGAAGCCGCCAGCGGTCTTCAAGAGCCTGATTTTGTTGACGGCCTTGCCCATCTCGACGGGCCTCCAAGTCTTCCCGCCGTCCGTCGTCTCGTAGCCGCCGGTCGTGCCGCCGACCCACCCCGTATTCTTGTCAATGAAGCCGACGCCGAACTCTCTCAGGTTGAAGTCGTCGGCCAGCGTTATCTCCGCCCAGGTCTTCCCGCCGTCCACGGTCTTGGCGACCACGCGGCGCGTGACGCTCTTGTCCGGGTTGTAATTCTGGATGGTCACGTAACCGACGTCCCTCGTCGGGAAGGAACTCTTCCACGTCAGCTCGTAGAGCCTGTCCGACTGATACCTCTTCGTCCAGGTCTTCCCGCCGTCTTCGGTCATCAGGATGAGGGCGTTCGATTTCTCCGGCGAGGAGCCGCTCGCGGCGGAGATAATCCCCCGCTTCTGGTCAATGAACCTGATGTCGAGAATCATGGCGCAGTGCTGGCTCATGTCCACGGCTTCCCAAGTCTCGCCGCCGTCCAGAGACTTGATGAGATAAGCCGGGCCGCCGACCCTCCCGCCGGCGAAGATGCCGGACACGACACTCATTCGGAGTGGCCGGTGCGAGAAGATGGCCGAAGCGGGAACCGAGTCCATTTATCCGAGAGGTTCCGCGCGCACATTTTTTCTCGTTGACTGCGCGCACGCGCGAGAGTAAATTTCTTGAGGGTTTAACGGACATAGCCTTGCCAGCCCTCGCGCATTTGAAACGCATCCCGCGCCCAGAGACGACTGAGAACCTGACCGATGATTCCTCCGAAAAAATTCGCGCCGCCCGCGCCGCACGCCGGACGACAGCCGGCGAAACCCATCCAGACGAAGCAGAATCAGGCGCTCCCGACGCGACCGACGCTCGGCCCTCGCCCGCCACAGTGGAAGCCTCCGGCGGCCCCGCCCGCGTATCGTCCGCAGCCGACCCCCAAAGTTTTACAGGCGAAGACGCAAACGCAAACTCCGCCCGCGCGGCAACCGAACCGACCGCCCGCGGCCCCGCCGGTCTATCGTCCGCAGCCCGTCCCCAGAGTTCTTCAGACGAAAGCAGCGGTCGCGTCCACGCCGTCGCCGCGCACGCAGCCGACGGCCCGGCCCTCCGCGCCGCCGGTCTATCGCCCCAACCCCGCGCAGAGGTGTCTGCAAACGAAGACGGCGGCGCAAACGCAAACGCCCTTCAATGCTTCGAGGCCCGCGCCCTCTGCCGCCCCTCCGCGAACGGGGCCGGGTCACACGCCGCCTCCCCCAACTGCCGCGCCCAACAGCTTCCCGCGCGTCTTGCAGCAGAAGCCCCGGACGACTCCGGGCGGCGCGGGGCGCGGGGTCGTCCAGCCGCTCGCCGCGTCGAACGTCATTCAGATGGTTTGGGTCAAAGTTCAGGGCTCAGGCAATCCCGGCGACTATTACTGGGACGACAATTTCGGCAGCAGGCCGCATAACGCTATGTACGACGGCCCGCCCCCGAACGGCGGACGGGCAGTGCCGAGTCCCTTCCAAATGATGCAAGACACGCACAGCGGGCGTTCCGGCGGCAACATGACCGCCCTCCGCACCCGGCCAGATTATCCTGAGATGCATTTCGACGAACTCGTCCACTACACCGAACAGTTGGTTGAGGGGCGGGGGGTGTTTTACGAAGGGCCGACCGACATCCGCACGTTGGGCTCGATGCAGGTTTCGAACTCGATTCCGAAACGCAGTTCGGAGTACACGACTAACTTCAGCCATGAGACCGGGTACCGCAGTTCGACCGAGTACCAGCAATCGTTGGGCGTCGGGCCGCAGATTGAGGGCGGCTACCAGATTCTGCACATCGGCGGGCACGGACAGATAGGTAAAATATCAAACACGGCACCCAACCTGTGCTCAGGCGGGCACGGGACGAACAGCTACATGATTCCTTACGACGATTTAACTTCGGGCGACCCGAACGTTTCGATTGCCTCATACGCGGTGTGCCGACAGGGCACGCTCCGGGCCGAGAGGATCATCATGCAGTTCTTCTACAGGGGATTCACGGAGCCGTTCTTTGTGCAGGAGATTGACGGCGACCTCGGCAAGCTGACGCGCACGCAGTACGAGAACATCAAGGAAGACGCCCGCAGACGCATCGGCGACGCGAAGCTGCGTAAAGCGGCGTCCCAACTCGTCTTCATGTCAAACTCGATGCAGGATGACTTGAAGAAATTCGGGGGCGGCCAACCGCCGCCCGGCAGCGGCGGAGGCGGCGGCCTGGGCGGCGGCATCCTCACGTTCTGAGAGCGTTCGGGCGCAGGGCTCGACTCGTTCAGTCGAGGTCGAGGGGATTGATGTAAGGCTGGTCTTTATCCTTCTCCGCGCGCTTCATGGCCTCGCGGAACTTCTCTTCGAGCAGCCGCTCGCGGTCTTTCACCGAGCCCAACTCCTGCGAGAAGACCTGATCGCGCGTCTGCTTCTGCCGCTCCATCTCCTTCGCCATCTCCTCGAAGGAGGCGAGCGGCTTGGCCTTCTCCTGATGCGAGATGATGATGCCGGTCTGCGCGTCCACGATGATGACCGCCTCGCAGCACGGGCAGACGACCGTCCAGTTATTGTTCTCAGCCACTTTGTAACTCTCCTTCCGTCTCCGCGCCGCACATTATAACACCGCAGGGCTTTGACGAAGAGAGGCCGAGTTTCCCGCCCTCCGCCCACCGAGCGCGAGGGCGGGACGCGCGCTATGAGTTGACCGAGACGGGGACTCCGAAAAAATGCGAAGGGTCGGCGACGCGCGGTCAGCCGACCCTTCACATTTCTTATACCGACACCTTCATCCTCGACGACCGGAGGGCGTCAGGGAGTCACGGCGTCCTTGATCGTGCTGCCGACTTTCTTCGCGCCCTTCGCCGTGGCCTTGCCCGCCTTCTTCGCGCCGTTGACAGTCGCCCCGCCGACATCTTCCGCCTTGTCCGCGGTCACGGAGCCGGCCTTCTTCGCGCCGCTCACGGTCGCGCCGCCGACATCCTCGGCCTTATCGCCAATTTCAGACCCGACTTTCTTCGCGCCCTCGACGGTTGCGCCGCCCACGTCTTCGGCCTTGTCGCCGACTTCAGAGCCGACAGCCTTCGACGCGTCAACGACCGTCCCGCCCGCGCTCACGAGCGCGTCGCCCGTCGCGTCCAGAGCCCGCCCGACCTCCGTGTCGGGAAGGTCCTTCGCCGTCCGGTCGCGGTAGTGGACGCGGGCCGTCCGTCTGCCGTCGCGCGTGGTGACGACGACCCGCTCGATGCGGCTGTTCGGGTCGCGGAAGATGCGCGTCTCGGTCGTCACGCCGCCCACGGTCTCAGTCCTGACCTCCGAGTTGTCGGGGGCGGGGCGCGCATCGCCCACCGTCGTGCTCCCGGTCGCCGTCAACGTGTTGGCGTTCGTCGCGGTGTTCGTGTTGACCGTCTCCGTCCCGCCGCCGCAACCCACGGCCAATGCCGTCAGCGCGCACGCCAGTGACACCGCAAGAGATTTGAGTTTCACCTTTCACCCTCCTCCGTCAAATGCGCTTCCGACACGCGGCGCGCGCCGACACCGAAAAGGCGTCGGGGCGGGCGGCGAGTCGAGCGTCTTTCTAGTTAAAGATTCTGCCGATTTTTTTCATCCCGCGACTGAACCAGTTGCCGGTCTTCTTCGCGCCCTTGACGGTCGCGTCGCCCACGTCCCCGGCCTTGTCAGCCGCTTCCGCCCCGACGTTCTTCGCGGCTCCGGCGGCGACCTTCGCGCCTTTCGCGGTCTTGTCGCCGACGTCCTCGGCCTTATCGGCGGCCTCGGCCCCGACCGTCTTCGCGCCCTCGACGGTCGCGCCGCCGACCTCCTCGGCCTTGTCCGCCGCATCCTTGCCGACGTCTACAGCCTTTCCGCCCATGTCCTCGGCTTTATCGCCGACCTCGGCTGCACCCTTCTTGGTCTTCCGGGCGGCGGCCTTCGTGCCCTTGACGGTCGCGTCGCCCACGTCCTCGGTTTTGTCGGCTGCTTCGTTGCCGACCTTCTTGGCCTCCGTGCCGACCTTCTTCGCGCCGTCAACGGTGGCGTCGCCGACGTCCTCGGCCTTATCCGCCGCGTCCTTCCCCACTTCCCTGGTCTTCTCGACGGTCTTGTCGGCGGCCTTCTCGACCTTATTTTGATCCTGATTGTTCTGCCGCGCGACGGCCTGCTCGTTCGTCGCGGCCACGAGCGCCAGCACGCAGAGCCCGGTTAAAAGAAATTTACGCATCATCACCCCTCCCGATATGCACCGAATTGAAACGTTCTTCTGCCCTTTCCAGACTTAATGGCAAATCGGGTGCCAGAGGACGCGGGTGATTGCACCGCAGGCGCGATAATCAAGATTGCGGCGTATCTCTTGTTGATACTTCGACTTGGAGAGGCGGGGCTTGCGTGCGGGGCGGGAGGAGATGAGGAGGACGGGCGGCGGTCGTCGCCGAGTTTGGAACCTTGCTTAGAGGGGCGTGGAGGCGCGAGTCGTCACGGGGGTCTTAGTCGTTCTGGTTTCTCTCTGCCGCCGACACTCGCGCCTCCAACCCTGCTTGGACACTGAACGTACAAGCCGACTGACTATCCACGGCGCGAGTTGAGCCGGTCACGCCGTGGCCCTCGACTACATCGCGACATTCCTTTCGCGCGCGGCGATGGCCACCGTCGCCGCCCCGACCGCCATCGTGATGACGCCGATGAGCAGGTCAATGAACGTGCCGCATTTCGCGCAGATGACGATGTCAATGCCGCCGATGTCCACGGTCATAAACAATCCGAGGATGAACAGCCAGATGCCAGCAACCATCAGGATAATTTTACGCATTCGGGTTTCTCCTTAAAAAGTGGTCGCAAGGTGAGAGAGGCCCACGACATGAGCGACCGAACCGTCGCGGGATGGCGCGTCAGAGTCCAAACGTCGCCGGCGACTTTCGCGCGGACGCGCGGGGCCGAAGAGTAAAGACCCCCGCCGGCAAGGACTGTGTGCGAGGCGTCCTCCCCGCCCGGCAACCTTCGTGCCGGTTGCCGCGGCCTAGACGCCGTGCCCGATAAAGCCGAACCCTCTGGAATTTGAGCCCGTGGGAAGTCGCGAGGTGTCAACGAATGTGGACGGCTTGGGAAACGCTCGTCCCGCTTCATTAACGCTCAGGCCGTGGCGGCCTGCTAACAGCGGCGCACTTTATTCTCATGTTCGAGAGATGTCAATGCTCTTTTAGAACGCCGGAGGTCAGACGTTGCGGGCGGGTGCCGGAAGTCAGCCTGCTCTGAAAAGAAGAAAACCGGCATTCTGTTGCCGGTTCTTCGCTAATCGGATTGTGAAGCGGGAGACGGGGATCGAACCCGCAACTTTCAGCTTGGGAAGCTGACACTCTACCATTGAGTTACTCCCGCGTATCGAAAAGAACAGACGACGAGTCTCAGTCGTCACCGACGGAAGAAAGATACTCAAGCGGCAGCCGGGTGTCAAATGGGCTTCAAATCCGGCGGGGCGGATTGGTCACGAAAGATTTCTGAACTCTCCGAGCGCCGCGACGAGGCGGGCGATGTCCTCCTCGTCGTTGAAGAAGTGGGTGGCGACGCGGAAGCCTTCGGGCTTGATGGAGACGGCGACGCCGCTACGCGAGAGGTGCTTGACTACGCGGCGAGGGTCTTCGGCCTCGACGAGAGTTTCGGCGGAGCGCGACGCCTCCCGCTCGACGGGCGAGAGAACTTTCCAGCCCGCCTCCGTCAGCTTGTCTGTGAGATGCCGGTTGAGTTCGAGGGCGCGGCTTTCGATGACGTGCGCGCCGAGGCGGAGGAGGTATCGGGCGGCGGCTCCGAGGGCGAAGATGCCCGCGAAGTGCGGGCAGCCCTGCTCGGCGCGGGCCGCCGCGTCGGTGCGCGCGCGGTATGAGTCGTTGCGCATACGGAAGGGCTCTTCGACGGCCAGCCAACTGATGGTGCGCGCTCGCGTCCGCGCGAGGAGTTCGCGCGAAAGATAGACGAAGCCGGAGCCGTAGCCCGCGAGCATCCACTTGTGCCCCGTCGAGCAGAGGGCGTCAATCCGCATCCGCTTCACGTCTATGGGGAAGACGCCCGCCGACTGGGCCGCGTTGACGACGAACGCGTGGCGGCCCTTCTGCGCGCCGAGGGCTTCGAGGTCTGAGCGGAAGCCGTTGGAGTATTGGACGTGGCTGAGACAGATGACGCCCGTCCGCTCGTTCGTCGCCGCCAACAGGTCTTCCGTCTTCACTTCCCCTTCGCGCGCCTTAACGATGTGGACGCCGACGCCCCGGTGCATCCACGGGATGGTCGAGACGGGAAATTCCAGCTCGCACGAGACGACCTCGCCCGCGCCTTCGAGCGCGTCCACGATGAGGTTCATGCCGGAAGAGGTGTTGGTGGTGAAAGCAATTTCGTCCGGCTCGGCGTTAATCAGCCGCGCGATGTGCTCGCGCGCCCGCTCGCGCCGCGCGAGCCACTCTTCCCAGAGGCGGTCGCCCGACTCAAGGGTCTCCCGGTAGAACTGCGTGGACGCCTCAAGCACGCACGTCGGCACCGGCCCCGCGCCCGCGCTGTTGAGGTAAGCCAAGCGCGCGGTGACGGGAAAATCGGCGCGGACGCGCCGCCAGACGCCCTCTGCGGCGTGCCCGGAAGTCTCTTCCTGAATCATAAAACTCCCCTTTTCGCCCACGCGCTTGACGCTCCCGCGCCTCGCGGCTTATCTTCACAAACGTCTTTCCCGTTATCAAACCTTTTCCTTCGGAGCCGGTCATCTGATGCCAACAACCAACGCCACGCAAGCCGCCCCGGCGTGGACGATTCCGGACTATCTTGAGGTTCTGGACGGGCGTCTGGTCATCAGCGGCGCGGACTCGCTCGCCCTCACAAAAGAGTTCGGGACGCCGCTCTTCGTCTTCTCCGAGCCGCGCATCCGCTCGAACGTCGAGCGGCTGAAGAGCGCCGCGCGCGGGGTGGAGCGGCCCGTCAGGTTCTTCTACGCCTCGAAGGCGAACTCGAACATGGCCGTGCTCAAGACGGTGCGCGAGGCCGGGATTGACATCGAAGTCAACAGCGGCGGCGAGTTGTTCAAGGCGCTGCGCGCAGGTTTCGGCCCCGAACAGATCGTCTTCAACGGGACGAGCAAAACGGCGGACGAGATTGACGAGGCCATCCGCGCCGGAATCTTCTCCATCAACATAGATTCGATTTACGAGATCGAGCTGATTGAATCACGCGCGCGCGCGCTCGGCAAGCGGGCGAGGGTCGCGCTCCGCCTCGTCCCCGAAATCGGCACGCGCTCGCATCTCGGCTTGCAGACCGCGCTCCAGACCTCCAAGTTCGGCATCACCTCGACCGAAGTCCTCGACGCCTTCCGCCGCGCGCTCCGCCACCCCGACTTGCTCCACGTCTGCGGCATACACATCCACGTCGGCTCGCAGACGCCCGACGTGGAGCCCTTCGCCGAGGCGTTCGCGGCGATGTGGGGCCACCTCAAGACCATCTACGACGAGTCGGGCCACGTCCTCGAACACATCAACCTCGGCGGCGGCATCCCCGTCAACTATCTGCGCGACCGCTCGCAGGCCGACCAGCTTCCCGAAGCCGAGCGCGAGATGCTCGGCGCGGAGCTTGAGCCCTCGGACGTGCTCGCCGCCGCGCTCCGCGTCGCGCGCGAGTCGGCGCGTGACGCCGAGGCCGAACACCTCTTCGACCAGGTGACCGTCCTGCTCGAACCCGGCAGGAGCGTCATCGCCGACGCAGGCGTACTTTTGACGACCGTGCAGAACATCAAGGAGCGCCCCGAAACCGGCGACGTGTGGCTCCTGACGGACGCGGGCTTCAACCTCCTGCTCTCGATGAGCACGTACAAGTGGTACTACCAGCTCGTCTCGGCCACGCGCGCCGACGCCCCGCACGACGCGGACTACAAGATCGCCGGGCCTTTGTGCGACTCCGGCGACGTGTACTTCGACATCGAGCGCGGCGGGCGGCTCCCCGACTACCGAAGGCTCCCGGCGGGCGTGCGTCCCGGCGAAGTCCTCGCGCTCCTCAACACGGGCGCGTACACCATCGCGCAGATGTTCCCATACAACGGGCGGCCTCTCCCGGCGGTCGTCTTGGTGCGCGAAGGCGGGCGCGCCGACCTCGCGCGACGCCGCGACACCTACGAAGACTTGCTCGCGGGCGACGTCTGGTAAGAAGTTGATGAAGGCGGCGCTATCTCGCAGCCGAACCTTTGGAGTGTTCTGACGCAGCTCGGCCCGGACTGACGAAATGACGACACCACCAATCCAAATGCCCTCCACGGTGACGCTGCTTCGAGGGCTGACGCTCGTCGCCGCCATCTCCATCATCATCGGCAACGTCATCGGGACGGGCGTCTTCCTCAAGGCCCGCGTCATGACGTGCAACGTGGGCACGCCCGGCATGGTGATTACGGTCTGGGTCGTGGCGGGTCTCTTGAGCTTGGCGGGCGCGCTCACCTACGCGGAGCTTTCGGCGATGATGCCGAGGGCGGGCGGCGAGTACGTCTTCGTGCGCGAGGCTTACGGGTCGGGGACGAGTTTCCTCTACGGCTGGATGCAGGTCTTCATCGCCAAGACGGGCTCGCAGGCTTCGGTCGCCGTCGCGCTCGCCATCTTCATGAACGATTTGACGGGCGGCGCGCTCAACACGACGTTCTTCAAGTACGACCTCTTCGGCAAGAGCATCCCGTTCGGTCTGCTTCAGGTCGTCGCGCTCTCTTCAATCATCATCTTCACGATAGTCAACTGCGCGGCGGTCGTCGTCAGCGGTTGGGTGGCGACCGCCCTGACGTGCGTCAAGGTCGCGCTCGTCTTAGGCATCGGGTTCGGCGCGTTCATCTTGGCCGACGGCAACTGGGGCCACTTCGCCATGACGAACGCGGGCGGCGTGTGCGAGGGCGTTTCGGAGACGGCGCGTTGGGGCGTGGCGGGATTCGGGGCAGCGATGCTCGGCGCGCTGTGGGGCTACGACGGCTGGAACAATCTGACGCTGGTGGCGGGCGAGGTCAAGAACCCGCAGCGCAACGTCCCGCTCGCGCTCATCGGCGGGACGATTGCGATTATCATCCTCTACGTCTTCATCAACATCGCGTACTTCTACGTCCTCGACCCGACCTCGGTGGCGAGCGTCCCGGCCAGCTCCTCGGTCGCGGCGGAAGTGACGCTGAGCTTCATGAGTTCGTTCGGCGAGGGCGCGCGGCGTGCGGTGGCGGGGCTCATCGCGGCGGCGTTGATGGCCTCCTCCATCGGCACGCTCCACACCTCTATCTTAACTGGCGCGCGCGTCCCTTACGCGATGGCGCGCGACGGGCTCTTCTTTCAGGGGCTCGCGCGTTTGAACCCGAAGACGAGAGTGCCGGTGGGCGCGCTCCTCGTGCAAGGGGTTTGGGCGTGCGTCCTCGCGCTCTCCGGCTCGTTCGACACCTTGACGAACTACGTCATCTTCGGCTCGTGGATTTTCTACGGGCTCGTGACCGGCTCGATCTTCCTCTTCCGGCGGCGGATGCCGAACGCCGAGAGGCCGTATCGCGCGTGGGGCTACCCCGTAATGCCGGTGCTCTTCCTGCTCGTCACGGCGTTCCTGCTCGTCAACACTTTGATGACGAATCCGTCGGAGTCACTCATCGGGCTCGGCCTCATCGCCCTCGGCCTGCCCGTCTACTACTTCTTCTTCAGACACAGACGCATCGCCGACACGCAATCGGCGACGGGCGAAGACGAAAGCGTTTAGGAAAGGTTTATTAACCGTGGCTTCCGCCGCAACAGGACGGGCGAAGATAGCTCTTGAGCAACTGACGGACGAAGACCTGCTCGAATTCCGTCTCTGCGACCTGCCGGTGCGCATCGAGGGCACGCACCTCGAAGAGCGCGTCGCGCAGCTCTACGCCGAGTTGGAAGAGCGTGGCCTGCGCTTCCGCCCGCACGTCTGGCTGTCGGAGGAGTGGTTCTCGCCCGATGGCGTGCCCGGCTTCGCGATTCCCTTCTACCTCGCGCACCCGCGCCTCGCGAGGCTCGAACGCAAGCAGGTCTTGGAAGTCGAGGGCGGGACGGCGCGTGAGTGCATGGGCTTCATGCGGCACGAGGCGGGCCACGCGTTCGACAACGCCTTCCGCTTCCGCGCGCGCCGCCGCTGGCGCACGCTGTTCGGTCTCTTCAGCCAGCCTTATCCGAAGTCGTACCAGCCGGAGCCGACGAGCCGTGACTTCGTGCTCCACCTCGGCGCGTGGTACGCGCAGGCGCACCCGGCGGAAGACTTCGCCGAGACGTTCGCCGTCTGGCTCGCCTCGCCGCCCGCGCGCTGGCGCAAGCGCTACGCGGGTTGGCACGCGCTCGACAAACTCGAATACGTGAACCGTCTGGCCGAAGGCGCGGCGGGCGCGAAGCCCTTGAACCGTCGGCGCGACGTGTTGAGGCCGCTCTCGCAGTTGACGATGACCCTGCGCGAGCACTACCGCCGGAAGCGCGAGTATTACGCGGTGGGCCTGCCGACGAACTACGACCGCGATTTGAAACGCATCTTCCCCGCCGCGTCGAGGGCCGAAGGGCAACAGACCGCCGCCCACTTCCTCCGCAGCGTCCGGCGCGAGCTGGTGCAGGCCGTCGCCGAAGGGACGGGCGTCCACCAGTACACGATTGACCAGATTCTTCTGAAGATGATTGACCGCTGCAAGGTTTTGCGCCTGCGACTGGCAGCGCCCGAAGAGCAGGCCGCGCGGCGCGTCCTTGTCATGCTCACCGTCCAGACCTCGAACGTCATCCACATGGGTTATCACCGCATCGCTTTATGACCTTAAAGGTGAAAAAGCCGCTCCGCGTGGCCGTCCTGATGCACGAGGCGTGCTCGCCGCCCGCCGAGGCCACCGACGAAGAGCTGAAGCAACTGCCGCGCTGGAAGACCGAGTACGATGTCATCTCGGCGCTCAGGCGGATGGGCCACGAAGTCTTCCCCATCGGCCACAACGACGAACTCGGCGGCATCCGCCGCGCGCTCGACGAGCACAAGCCGCAAGTCACCTTCAACCTCATCGAAGAGTTCCTCGGCAACGCCCTCTTCGACCAGCACGTCGTCAGCTTCCTCGAATTGACGAAGGAGAAGTACACGGGCTGCAACCCGCGCGGCCTGACTTTGGCGCGCGACAAGGGGCTCTCGAAAAAGATTCTCGCCTACCATCGCATCCCCGTCCCCGGCTTCGCCGTCTTCCCCATGAACCGCAAGGTGCGCAGGCCGCGCCGCCTGACCTTCCCGCTGCTCGTCAAGTCCGTGAGCGAGGAAGGCTCCGCCGGGATAGCCCGCGCCTCGGTCGTCAACGACGACGAGAAGCTGCGCGAGCGCGTCGAGTTCATCCACCGCCACACCAACACCCACGCCATCGTCGAGCAGTACATCGGCGGGCGCGAGATTTACGTCGGCGTCATCGGCAACCAACTCTTGCAGACCTACGCGCCGTGGGAGCTGAGCATCACGAAGCTCCCCGAAGGCGCGCCGAACATCGCCACCGGGAGGATGAAGTGGTCTGCGAAGTATCAGGAGAAGGTGGGACTCTCGACCGGCGCGGCTGACCTCTCGCCCGAACTGCAAAAGAAACTCGAACGCCTCTCCAAGCGCATCTACCGCACGCTCTTCCTGAGCGGCTACGCGCGCCTCGACTACCGGCTCACCGAGGACGGACAGTTCTACCTCCTCGAAGCAAATCCGAACCCCAACATCGCCCACGGCGACGACTTCGCCGACTCCGCCGCACACTCCGGCGTCCCCTACGAAGCACTCCTCCAAAAAATCATCACCCTCGGCATGAGCTACCAGTCCGCGCCCTGACGCGCTTGGATGGAGGTTAAAGGCATGAAGACCCTGGGCATCGTCGGCGGCATCGGGCCGGAGTCCACGCTCGAATATTACCGCTCCATCATCGCCGCCTACCGCGCGCGGGAGCAGGACGGCAGTTACCCGCACGTCATCATCAACAGCATCAACATGAAGCGGCTGGTGGATTTAATCACCGCGAATGAGTTGGCCGAGGTTGCTGAATACCTTTCGGGCGAAGTGCGGACGCTCGAAAGGGCGGGCGCGGATTTCGGGCTGCTGGCCGCCAACACGCCGCACATCGTCTTCGAAGAGCTTCGAAGACGGTCGCCCATCCCCCTGATAAGCATCGTCGAGGCGACCCGCGACGCCGCCGAAGCCTTGGGCCTCAAGCGCATCGGCCTCTTCGGCACGCGCTTCACGATGCGCGCGGGATTCTACCAGGACGCTTTTAACGAGGCCGGGATGACGCTCGTCGTCCCCGAAGAGCGCGAGCAGGAATACATCCACGAGAAGTACATGGGCGAGCTGGTGCCGGGCGTCTTCCTGCCTGAAACCCGTGAGCGGCTGCTCTCGATAGCAGACCGTCTGATTGAGCGGGAGAGCATCGAGGGGCTCATTTTGGGCGGGACGGAGCTGCCCTTGATTCTGCGGGACGAAACCCACGGCGGGATTCCTTTACTGGACACGACGCGGATTCACGTCAACGCGGCGGTCGCGCAATTATGAGCGACGCGCGGCGGAACGAATTAAACATGAGCGACGCACGGCGGATTCAAGAGCTGCTCCACGGCAAGATACCTATCACACGCGCCCTGGGCGTGAGGGTCTTGGAGTATGACGGGCGGCGTCTCACCTTGACCGCGCCGCTCGACGCGAACGTCAACCACCTCGGCACGGCCTTCGGCGGGAGCCTCAACGCTTTGGCCGTCTTGAGCGGCTACGGGCTGCTCTGGCTTGAGCTGCAAGACGACGACTGTCACATCGTCATCCGCGAAAGCTCAATCTCCTACGACCGCCCGGTGCGGGGCGAGATTCGCGCCGTCTGCACACTGCCCCCGGCGGAAGAGCTGGCGGAGTTCAAGCGGACTTTTCAACAGAAAGGCCGGGCCCGCATCGCCCTCGACGCGACGATAGAGGAGCAGGGCGTGACGGCGGTGCGCTTCCGTGGGACGTTCGTCGCCATGAAGTAGCGCCGTCCGCCAAGACGATTCGCGCACCGTCTGAAGCTCCAAACGAATTTGCTCGATTACACTTCCCCTCCGGCGCGCGCGGCTCTATTATTCCGTCGCTCCGACACTCCGGCACACTTCGAAGGACTCCAAAGTAATGAAGGTCAAACTCTCTCTCCTTCTTCTTTTCTGCTTCGTCTCTACCTCCTTCGCGCAAGCGCCTGAGCGCCAGCAGTTCGTCCGCGTCGAAGCGCCGACGGTGGCGCTCGCGCACGTGCGGGTGATTGATGGGACGGGTGCCGCGCCGCTTGAGGATCAGACGATTGTCATCAGCGGCGGCAAGATTCAGTCGGTCGAGGCGAGCGCGACGGCGAAAGCCCCGGCGGGTGCGCAGGTGCTCGACCTCAAGGGCTACACAGTCCTTCCCGGCCTCGTCGGGATGCACAATCACCTGTTCTTCCCGATGGGCGGGTCGCCTTCGATGTACTCGAACATGGGCACGAGCTTCCCGCGCCTGTACCTCGCGCTCGGCGTCACCACCATTCGCACGACGGGGAGCGTCGCGCCCTACACCGACCTCGAAATCAAGCGGCTCATAGACGCGGGCCGGATGATCGGGCCGAAGATGCACGTCACCGCGCCCTACCTCGAAGGCGCGGGCGCGTTCACGCCCGTCATGCATCAGCTCACGGGGCCGGACGACGCCCGCCGCATGGTGAGCTTCTGGGCCGACGCGGGCGCGACTTCATTCAAGGCGTACATGAACATCACGCGCGACGAATTGCGCGCGGCTGTCGAAGAGGCGCACAAGCGCGGGTTGAAAGTCACGGGCCACCTCTGCTCAATCGGTTATCGCGAAGCCGCCGAGATCGGCATTGATAACCTTGAGCACGGGCTCTTCGCCGACTCCGAATTCGTCGCCGACAAGAAAGCCGACCAGTGCCCGCCGGGCAGCGCCGTCAGCGCGAGCCTGCGGCAACTGGATTTGAACGGCCCCGCCGCACAGGAGACGATTCGCACGCTGGTCTCGAAGAAAGTGGCGATCACCTCGACGCTTCCGGTATTCGAAGCCGGCGGCGCGCCTCTGGCCCAGAATGGCATCGGCGCGGCGAGCGCATTGCTGAACCCGCGGATGCTGAACGTGATGTCGTTGGACGCGCGCGTGCGCTACCTGCAAGCGCGTGCGCGCGTCTCTCCGGAAGCGAATTTCGTCGCGCTGCTGCGCAAGGCGATGGATTTCGAGCGCGCGTTTGTTCAGGCGGGAGGCTTGCTCATCGCCGGGCTCGACCCGACCGGCAACGGCGGCATCGTCGCCGGCTTCGGTGACTTGCGCGAAGTCGAGCTGCTGGTCGAGGCGGGCTTCACGCCGACCGAGGCGATCAAGATCGCCACCCTCAACGGCGCGAAGTTTCTCGGCGAAGACGCGCGCGTCGGCTCAATCGCCGTCGGCAAGCAGGCCGACTTAATGGTCGTCAAGGGAAACCCGGCGGCGAACATCTCTGACATCGAGCGCGTGGAGATCGTCTTCAAAGACGGCGTCGGGTACGACTCGGAGAAGTTGATTCAATCGGTGCAGGGACTTGTAGGCGTGCGTTGAATATTCAGACAAAGCGGCGGGCGGCATCTGAATGCCGCCCGCCGCTTTTAATGTTTGATTCTTTTGGTCGAGCTTTACAGGGCTCTGTTGTGGGTCTCCGGCGCGCCGTTGTTTGTCGTTAAGGGGACGCACCGACGTTTAGTCCGAGGTTGATTCTGAGTTCGTCGCGTGACTTGAGCGGGTCGGGGAAGAAGCTGATGTACTCTTCGCCCGACGCGCGGTTCGGCCCCGCACCGCTAACAAATTCTGGGGAGCTGCTCGCCGACGAGCATATCCACGATGCGCGTGCCGCCGAAGCCCGTCCGCATCGCCACGATGCCCCTCGGCTCGGCCTTCACCTCGCCGATGATGCACGCGTCACGTCCGTAGACGTGACTTCTCATGCGCGCCACCACCGCGTCGGCGGCGTCCGCCGCCACCAGCGCGATGAGCTTACCCTCGTTGGCGACGTAGAGCGGGTCGAGGCCGAGAATCTCGCACGCGCCTTTCACTTCCTCGCGCACGGGGATGCGCTCCTCCTCAATCTCGATGCAGACTTCGGAGGCGAGCGCGATTTCGTTCAAGGTCGTCGCCACGCCGCCGCGCGTCGGGTCGCGCAAGCAATGCACCGCGCCCGCGTCCGATGTGCGCGCGGCTTCGTCCAGCATCTCTTGCACGAGGGAGTGGAGCGGCGCGGTGTCGCTCCTGATGTCGGTCTCCAGCTCCAGTTCGCCGCGCGCGATCATGATGGTCGTGCCGTGGTCGCCGATGGTTCCACTCAAAATAACTTTATCGCCCACGCTAGCGCGCGCGGCGGAGATTCGGACGGGCGACTCGATGACGCCGATGCCCGCCGTGTTGATGAAGACACGGTCGGCGCTGCCCTTCTGGACGACCTTCGTGTCGCCCGTCACGACGGCGACGCCCGCCTCCTCAACCGCCTCGCGCATCGAGACGAGGATTCTTTTCAAGTCCTCGACGGCGAAGCCCTCTTCCATGATGAATCCGGCGGAGAGGTAGAGGGGCCGCGCGCCGCTCATCGCGAGGTCGTTGACCGTGCCGCAGACGGCGAGGCGACCGATGTCGCCGCCGGGAAAGAAGACGGGAGTGACGACGTAGGAGTCGGTCGTGAAGGCGAGCCGCGCGCGCCCCTCGCCTTCGCCGACCTCGAAGACGGCCTGATCTTCGAGGGCTTCGAGCAGAGGGTTGCGCAAGTGTTCGAGGAAGAGACCTTCAATCAGCTCGTGCATGGCTCGCCCGCCGCTGCCGTGCGCGAGCGTAATCTGCTCGTCCCTGAACTTGTGTTTCCTGCGCCGCGCGCGCTCGACGCGCTCGAAGAGCGGCGATGATGTGAACTCGCTCGTCATCTCAGAATAATTAACATGGATGGACAGGATGAAAGACAAATGATGAACGATGAACGCGGAGTGATGAATGAAAGACGAAAAGCTCTCTGTTCATCATTTATTTTTTCTTCTTCATCCTGCTCATCCTGTCCATCCATGTTAATTCCTTTCGCGTCTTAGCGGCTCGGCGCGGAGCGTTCCGCTATCTTCGACAGGCGACCGAAGTTGTAGTAGGCCGCGCACGCGCCCTCGCTTGAGACCATGCACGAGCCGATGGGCGTCTCCGGCGTGCAGGCCGTGCCGAAGACTTTGCACTCCCACGGTCGCTTCACGCCTTTCAGAATCTCGCCGCACTGGCACGCCTTCGGGTCGGCGACGCGCAGGCCCGGCACGTTGAACTTCAGCTCGGCGTCGAAGGCGGCGTACTTGCGGCTGAGCTTCATGCCGCTGTGGGCGATGGAGCCGAGGCCCCGCCACTCGAAGAAGTCGCGCGGCTCGAAAACGTCGAAGAGCACTTCGAGCGCCTTGCGGTTGCCGTCGCGTCCGACGCAACGCCCGTACTGGTTCTCGACCTCGGCGCGACCTTCTATGACCTGACGGACGAGCATGTAGACCGACTGCAAAATGTCGAGCGGCTCGAAGCCCGCGACGACGACCGGCTTGCCGTACTCCGCGGGCACGAACTCGTAAGGCCGCGTGCCGATGACCGTGCTGACGTGACCGGGGCCGAGGAAGCCGTCAAGCTGTAAGTCGGGCGAGTCGAGCAGCGCCTTGAGCGCGGGCACGATGGTGATGTGGTTGCAGAAGACCGAGAAATTCTCAACGCCTTCTTTCTCCGCCTGCATGACTGTCATCGCCGTCGAGGGCGCGGTCGTCTCGAAGCCGAGCGCGAGGAAGACGACGTGCCGCTCAGGATTCTTCTTCGCAATCTTCAGGGCGTCGAGCGGCGAGTAGACCATCCGCACGTCCGCGCCCGAAGCCTTCGCGTCGAGGAGGCTCGTCTTCGACCCCGGCACGCGCATCGCGTCGCCGAAGGTCGTGAAGATGATGCCGGGCTGCTGCGCTATCGAGATGGCGTCGTCCACGCGCCCCAGAGGGATGACGCAGACGGGGCAGCCCGGCCCGTGAATCATCGTGATGTTAGGCGGCAGCAAGTCCTCGATGCCGTACTTGAAGATCGTGTGCGTGTGGCCGCCGCAGACCTCCATGAACTTCAGCGGTCGGTCGGTCGCGTGCGCGATCTCCGCCGCCAGCCTCTCGGCGATGTCGCCCTGCCGGTACTCGTCTATGAATTTCATAACACCACCTGCCCTTACAATTATTCCGCCGCTTGCTCTTCGACCAAAGACTTGTGTTGCAAGAATGTGTGAACCATGTCCCACATGATGTGATAGAGGGCGACGTGCGTCTCCTGTATGCGGTGGATGCTCGAAGTGGGCACGGTCAGACAAAAGTCCAGGAGCCCCGCCCCGCGCAGCTCGTCCATCTTGCCGCCGTCGCCGCCCGCGAAGCCCAGCGTGCCGAGCTTCATCCGGCGCGCGGTCGCGAAAGCGTGTGAAAGGTTCTCGGAGTTGCCGCTCGTCGAGATGCCTAAGAGCACGTCGCCCTCCTGTCCGAGCGCGATGATTTGGCGTGTGAACACGTCGTCGAACCCCACGTCGTTGGCGACCGCCGTGACCATCGCCATGTCGTTCGTCAGGCAGATGGCGGGCAGCGCCTTGCGGCCCACCGTGACGGGATGCATGAACTCGACGGCGACGTGCTGCGCGTCGGTCGCCGACCCGCCGTTGCCGCAGACGAGGAGCTTGCGCCCACGGTGAAAAGCCTTCGCCAAAAGGAGCGACGCCGCGAGGATAGTGTCCTTGTGCTCTTCAAAAAACTTCGTCTTGACCTCGACGCTCTCGCGCGCCTTCTCCAGCAAAGAGAAGCGCAGCTCTTCCATCAACTCCCCCGGCTCGCGCTCGTCCGCGTGCAGGAAGGGGTAGAAAGCGCGCGAGAAATCTTTCGCCGACTCAGACATTCACAACCTCTGCCGAGATGTTTGTAGGGGCAGGGCTTATCCCTGCCCGCAACGATTCGATGTGGCTCAATCTTGTCTTCATAAGTACGGGCGGGCCGGGGACTTGCCCTGCCCCTACAATTTTATTCGAGCGTTGTTTTGAACTGGTCGAACTCGTCCTGATACTGCCCGATCTCTTCGAGGATGCGCAGCGTCTCTTTCGCCTCGTGCTCGTCAATCCGAGTCATCGCGAAGCCGACGTGGATGAGGACGTAGTTGCCGACCGTGGCGTCTTCACGGTCGAGCATCCCGACGTTCACGTTGCGCCGCACGCCGCCGACCTCGACCTTGGCGATGGAGTTCTCCTCGTCAACTATCTCGACTATCTTTCCGGGTATCGCTAAGCACATAGGCTCAAATCCTCCCCGCCGCGAGGCGGGCGTTGGCGATGGCCGCTTGGCCGAGGCTGATGCCGCCGTCGTTCGTCGGCACGCGGCTGTGCGTGAAGACCTCGAAGCCGTCGCGCCGGAGCAAACGGCAGGCTCCTTCAAGAAGAAACATGTTTTGAAAGACGCCGCCCGACAGCACGACGCGGTCGAGTCTTCGTTCTTCGCGCACGCGGCACGCGACGGACGTTACAAGAGCGGCCACGCCGAGATGAAATTTCGCGGAGACCGTTTCGGGCGCGACGCCTTCGAGCAGGTCTTCCACCGCGCGCCTGACGACGCCTTCGGCCTTGATGACGCCTTCGCCCGCTTCAAACCCGAACTCGTATCTTTGCTCGCACGCGCGGTCGGCCATCGTCTCCAACTCAATCGCGGCCTGCCCCTCGTAGTTGACCGCGCTTCTGACACACAGGAGGCCCGCCACGGCGTCGAACAGACGCCCCATGCTCGACGTTTCCGGGCTGTTCGTGCCGGTCTTGGTCATGCCGCGCAAAGCGCCCCACGCGCGCCGGTCGAGCTTACGCACGAAGGGTAAATCGAGGTTCAGAAAATCGTCGCCGAACGTGCGTTGCAGATAGACGGCGGCCATGCGCCACGGCTCGCGGACGGCGCGCGCGCCGCCGGGCATCGGCACGTAGTCGAGGTGCGCGACGCGTTCGGCCTCGATGAAATCCGCGACGAAGAACTCGCCGCCCCACAGACGCCCGTCCGCGCCGAAGCCGAGCCCGTCCATCGCCACGCCGATGACTTCGCCCTCTATCCGGTTGTCGGCCATGCAGCTCGCGACGTGCGCGTGATGATGCTGGACGCCGACCTTCTCGAATTCGTCGTCGAGCGCGAGCGCGTACTTCGTCGAGAGGTATTCGGGGTGAAGGTCGTGCGCGACTATCTCAGGCCGCAGTTGAAAGAGTCGCTTGAAGTGCTCGATGCCCTGCTCGTATGAGCGCAGCGTCTCAAGGTTTTCAAGGTCGCCGACGTGTTGGCTGACGAAGGCGTGGCGGTCGCGCGCGAGGCAGAAGGTGTTCTTCAGCTCCGCGCCGCAGGCGAGGATTTCGCGCCCGAACCTGAACGCGACGGAGACGGGCGCGGGCGCGTAGCCGCGCGCGCGGCGCAAGACCATCTCCCGCCCTTCGGCGACGCGCGCCACCGAGTCGTCCGTCCGCATCTTGATACGCCGGTCGTGGAGCAGAATGTAGTCCGCGATTTCGTGCAGCCGCGCGCGCGCGTCGCCGTCTTCGTAACAGATAGGCTCGTCGGAGACGTTGCCGCTCGTCATCACGAGCGGGCGTTCGAGGTCTTCGAGGAGCAGTTGATGCAGCGGCGTGTACGGCAGCATGAAGCCGAGTGTGCCGACGCCGGGCGCGATTGCGGCGGGAAGGTTCGAGTCGGGCTTGCGTGCGAGCAGCACGACGGGACGGCGCGTCGAAGTAAGCAACGCCTTCTCGGCCTCCGAGACGACGCAATGTCGTCGCACGACTTCGACGGAAGCGGCCATCAGGGCGAACGGCTTCTCTTCCCTGTACTTTCTCGCACGGAGACGTTCGACCGCCGCAACGTCAGAAGCATCGCAGGCGAGGTGGTAGCCGCCGACGCCTTTGATAGCAACTATCTTGCCTCCCAAGAGCAGGCGGCGCACATGGCCGATGATGTCTGTCCCGTCAATTTCGTCGAACTCGGCTGCGCGCCCGTGTGCGTCCGTCAGCGTCAGGCGCGGGCCGCAAGTCCAGCAGGCAATCGGCTCGGCGTGGAAGCGGCGGTCGAGTGGGTTCTCGTATTCGGAGCGGCACTCGTCCGCACATCTCGAAGTCGCGCATCGTGGTGCGCGCGCGGTCGTAAGGCGTGGCGACGATGATGGTGAAGCGCGGGCCGCAGTTGGTGCAGTTGATGAAAGGGTAGCGGTAGCGTCGGTCTGCGGGGTCGCGCATCTCGCGCAGGCAGTCCGCGCAGGTGGCCGTGTCGGCTGAGACGGGGACAAACTTTTCGCCTTCGTGCGTGCTCTCGGCGATGAGGAAGTCTTCGAAGTGCGCCGGGCTCAAGTCCTCGCCGCGCTCGACCGACTCGACGAGCGCGAGGGGCGGCGCTCCCGTCTTAATCTCTTCGATGAACTGCTCGATGGCGTCGCCGTCGCCTTCGACATCTACGAGTACGCCGGTCGTGTTGTTGAGCACCAGCCCTTTGAGCGAGTGCCGCCGGGCGAGCGTGTAGACGAAGGGGCGGAAGCCGACGCCCTGCACGATGCCGCGCACCTGTAGCCGGACGCGCGTGAGGGTCGGACATGTTTGGGCGGCGTGCATAAAGGTGATGAGTGATGAGTGATGAGTGATAAGTGATGAGAAGGAAGCACGGGCCTTGCCTTCTCTCATCACTTATCTCTCATCACTTCTTTTAAAAGCTCTTCCATGCCCGCGCCGGTCTTCGACGAGACTTCGAAGATTCTCATGCCGGGGCGCACGGACTGGATGTTGGCGCGCGCGGCTTCGAGGTCGAACTCGACGGCGGCGGCGATGTCCATCTTGGTGATGACGGCCACGTCAGCCGTGTTGAAGATGGTCGGGTACTTCAAGGGCTTGTCCTCGCCCTCGGTCACGGAGAGGAGCACGAGGCGCAAGGATTCGCCGAGGTCGTAGCTCGAAGGGCAGACGAGGTTGCCGACGTTCTCGATGAAGAGCACGTCCAACTCTTCGAGGCCGAAGCCTTCGAGGCTGCGCTCGACCATCGAGGCGTCGAGGTGGCAGACCGTCCCCGTCGTAATCTGCCGGACGGGCGCTTCGCTTCTGGCGAGACGCGCGGCGTCGTTCTCCGTGGCGAGGTCGCCGACGAGCGCGGCGACGCGCCGCACGGGCCGCAGTTTCGTGAGCACGCTTTCGAGCAGGGCCGTCTTGCCCGCGCCGGGGCTTGAGACGAGGCTGACGACGAAGACGCCGGCCTCGCGGAATCGCTCGCGCAGAGAGCGTGCGAGCAGGTCGTTCTGCTTCAGCACGTTCTGTCTGACTTCGACGAGGCGCGGCTGCGTGCTCATTGTTCCAGCTCCAAAGCCACGACTTCGAGTTCCTTGCCGCGCACGACCTGCGAAGTGGGCGTGCCGCACGCGGGGCAGAAGAATCTCTGGATGGAAGCGAGCGTCTGCTCCTCCGAGCAGACGTCGCAGAAGACGACGACGGGCACGTCCTCGATGACGAGGCGCGACCCTTCGAGCGGAGTCCCCGCACACGCCACGTCATACGAGAAGAGCAGCGCCTCGCGGACGACGCCCGACAGCGGCCCCAGCTTCAAGTGAATCGCGCTCACCTGCACGCCGCCGCGCCGCGCCGCCTCCTCGGCGGCCATCTCAATCATACTCATGGCGATGGAAAGCTCGTGCATAAATAATAATGATGAATGCGGAATGATGAATGATGAATGAGAAGCAGGTTGACGAACATCACTCAGCTTGCGGGATATTCATCATTCATCATTCCGCATTCATCATTGCTTTTCAGCCGTGATGTCGAACTTGAACTTCAGCTCGTTTTTGACTTTGAGCGTGCCGCCCGCGACCGAGACCGGTTTGATCTTGTAGTCGGTCTGCTTGAGCGAGAACTCGCCCTGCGCGCGCAGGGTGTCTTCGCCCGTGGTCGCCTCCCCCGAAATCCAGAGGTTGCGCTGGGTGACGCCGTGCAGGGTCAGGTCGCCGATGGCGCGGAAGCGGTAGCGGCCTTCCGCGATGCGGCTCGCCGTGACGCTCTTGCTCTCGAAGGTGATCTCCGGATACGTCGAGACTTCGAGCACGTCGCCGCGCATCATGCGCTCGATCTCAAGGCGATCCTTCTCCTTCACGTCGCCCGTCACGGCGAGCGAGTCGGCCTTGATGGTCAGACGGACGCGCGCGCCTTCGAGCGTGCCGGGGACGAACTCGACCTCGCCCTCGAAATCGCGGATGGCGATGATGGGGTTATGGCCGAACGAAGAGAAGAGCCCCTCGGCGAACGCCTGCACGGTGAACCGGCTCTGGCCCGCGTCCAGACGATAGCGAGCTACTCCCGCGGCTTCCGCGACGTTTTCGCTCATAACACTCCTCACGACGGCGGGCCGCAAGGGGCCGCGCCGCCTCTCAAGTGTCGCAGTCCGCACGCGACGGCCTGCCCGGTCACATCGCCCTGAGTTTCATGTACCGCTCGAAGTCCGGGACGATGGTAGAGAGTCCCCCGGCGATGTTGCCGGGCTCCAGCAGGTCTGCGGGCAGCACGCGGCCCAACGCTTCGCGCGCCTGACGGCGGATGCCCGGATGCGCCAAGATGAGCCCGGCCCCCGCGACCAGAAAGGCAACCCCGGCAACAAGGAACACCATGTCGTTCGAGCCGTTCGAGCCGTTAGCTTCATCATCTGCCATGACAGTCCTCCTCTCGATTCGTCAATCGTGAATCGTACATCGTATGTCTTGTCGTTGAATTGTCGAACGACTACTCAAGTTGAACGGCACTCAACCGCTATTCACGACTTACGATTCACGGTTCACGGCTTTTCTCACATCCGCACCATCCTCACGTACCGCCGGATGTCGTTGAAAGATGTGAACACCACGACGGCGGCGAGCACGACGACCGCGCCCCCGACGATGCCGAGGACGCCCACCCCGGACGGCCTGCGGCGCTTCACTTCCAAGCTCTCTTTGCGTTTCATTTCAAACTCCCATCCTTGGCTGAAAGATTTTCCTCACGACACCGCCTGTGCGTGATTCCCTTTCAGAATTTTCGCGACGAGCGACTCGACCACCCTGACGGCCTCTTCCACGGCTGCCTCGACCGGCTCGCTCAGGCCCATCAATCCTTCTTCGCCGCCGAGCGTCTCCGGCTCGCAGCCGACCAGAAGGATGCGCTTGAACTCGCCGCCCGACGACTTGACCATCGCCAACACCTTCAAAGGATTCATGCCGTGCGGCTCGACCATCATCCCCCTCGTGTCGAGGCTATTCAACTCGTCGAGGTCGGGTTCGATGGTGTAGAGCGTGCCGGGCTCTCCGCCGCGCGGGGTCGCGTCCACGAAGATGGTCGCGTCCGGGCCGTCCATAATGGCGTAGGCGAGGTCGAAGCCGCGGATGCCGAAGTCAACCACGCGCACGCCTTCGGGAAGTTGACGCCCCGCGAGGCGTCGCGCGACCTCGCAGCCGAAGGCGTCGTCGCCCATGAAGATGTTGCCGATGCCGGCGACGAGGACGGTCGGCGGCGTCGCCGTGTCTTCTCTCTCTGTCAGCTCGTCGCTCGTCAATCGTCACCGCTTTCCGCTAACGGCTCGACCTCCTCCGGGGAGAAGAAAAAGCGGTGGCCCGGCTGGCGGAGCATCCCAAGGTCGCGGCCCGGATCGTCTTCGAGGACGACGGCGAGGTGGTTCGTGCCCTCGTAGTCCTGCTCGATTGATTCGACGACGGCGACCTGTCCCGCGAGCGCGAGGTCGAAGATGTCGCCGCCCGCCTTCGGGCGCAGCCGAACGCGGTCGCCCGCTTTGACTTCCACGCCGGAGACGCTGACGCTCCCGACCGAAGTCTTCTCCTCAAGCAGTTGCCACTCCCACTCGTTCATCGCTCAACTCGATAAGTTCAAAGTTCAAGGTTCAAAGTTGAAGACAGGCTCTTAACTTTGAACCTTGAACTTTGAGCCGGGAACTTTTTTTATAGCGCCGTGCATTTTCATCAACTGCTCGGCGGGCATCTGTTCGGTGCGTTCGAGTATCCGGCGCGCGCGCTCGTCCGCGCCGCGCACCTCGCGCTTCTCCTCGTCGGTCAGCGTCATGATGCGGAGCGTCAGAATCTCGTCAATCTCCGTCCCGTCGAAGAGTTCGCCCGCCGACTCCGGCGCGATCTGCGGGTAGTCGTAGAGGATGATGGGCGACGAGAGCATCTGGCCGCGCTCGCCTTCATCGCCGACCAAGACCGGGTATGTGCCGATGTTCTGACACCCGGCGGCGGCGGCGCTGAAAGCCTCCGGCGGGTCGAGCAGCGAGACGAACTCGCCTCCGCGCACGCTCAGGATGGTGTGGGTCGAGACGAAGGAGCGCATCAACGCTTCGTCTCTACTACGCCCTCCGGCGTCTTCCAACGGAGTCAGGTTCAGGATGCGCACGGTGATTTTGAACGCGCCGGAGTCTTTGTGCTGCGCCGAGACTTCGATTGCGCCTTCGACCGCCTGCTGCCGGCGGACGATAACACCCGCGACCTTGCCGCTCGCCTCGTCGCGCAGCGGCTCGACCTCCCGGCTCTGCGGGAAAGAGAACGCGAGCCGTCGCGGTTGGTCAACGACTTCAGCCAAGTTAAGTGACGGCAGACAGACATCGCGCTCAACCGATTCCTGCCACGTCTGAAAGAGCCGCCCGTTGACTTCGAGCGACGACACGACCCGGAGTTCAGTATCGTCGCTCGAAGCTTGAATGTCGCCGTCGCTCAAATCCGCAAGCCTCAATCCGCCGTCCGCATTCGGCACGCACACCTCGCGCTCCGAGAGGTGCAGGAATCTCACCTTCACGTCGAGCGCGGTCGCCCCGCCGCCCGTGGCGAGGCACTCGGTCTGCATCGTCCACGCCTCGGTTCCGCCCTGCGCGCGGCTGTAAGCTGCGGGACAGAGCGCGCCGAAGTTCCAGCGTTGCTGGTTCTTCACCGCCGACGGGCGGTAGGGATAGAGGATGTACCCCTCGTAGAGCACGGCGTCGGCTATCTTTTCCACCAGACTGATGTTCATAAGAAGTGATGAATGCGGAATGATGAATGATGAATGAAAGGCAAGCTGTCTTTATTCATCATTCATCATTCCGCATTCCGCATTAGACTTTCCACCGCCTGTTCCCACGTCGGAATCCCGTCGGCGCATCTTGTAATGGTAGAGCCGGTCGAACACGTCGCGGCGCAGGCGGAGCCACGCGCTGTTCGGGTAGTAGTGCTCCATCATCTCTCCCCAGACGGCGACCGGCAGGCGGAAGTGCGCTTCCCTGTCCCAAGGGATTTGCACGGCCTGCAAGCCGCGCTCGCCGCCCTCGTAAAAGACCGTGCCGCTGAACATCAGGTTGAGCGGCACCTCGCCCGATTCCAGTCCGGCGAAGTATTTCGTCGCGGCCACGTTGAAGTCGAAGGTGCACGGGACGTGGAGGTCAACGAGCGTGCTCCCCGCAAAGGTGGTCACGATGGCGGTCGCGTGCGTCCAGAGCATCGCGCGCAGGGTATGGCCCCAACGCTCCGGCTCGCCGAAAAGGTCGCGCAGCCGTTCCTTCTCCTCCGCCGTGTAGTGCCGCTTCGTCGTCTCTATCTGAATCTGGCAGCGCAGCGAGACGGACTGAATCTGCTCGTCCGCGTCCGCGTTGGCGATGCGCAGCTTGAAGCAGAGCAGCGGGGACGCCGCGAAGGGGACGACCTCGGCTCCTTCGACCTGAAAGCTCAACTCAGGCACGGGCCGCCTCTTTGACCACGCCCGATTTTTGCTTCAGCCCGGCGAAGAATCCTTCTATCTCCCCCCAGACCTCCGTCCCGCCGGACAAGCCCCGCCAGCCCGCGCGGATGAGCCCCACGAGCTTGAAGCACTCGTCAATCGGCGCGAGGTAATAATCGTTCGCGCCGCGCACGCGGTTGACGAGCAAAGCCTCCACGTCCGGCTCCAACTCCCGCAGCACGGGGTTCTCTTCCAAGACCTCGGCCCAAGCCGAGAGGTCGAGGAGCGATTCGGTCGCGCCCGCCGGGCTTGGGTAGAGCGCGAGCGTTTTGTCGGCGGGGCTGCTGTGGAAGAAGAAGGCCATGCCGATGGGGATGAGGAGACTCTCCCACTGCGCGTCCGAGAGGCGGAAGTCCGCGAGGTATCGGACGCGGCGCGGGACGCGCCTGTACTTCGTCTCCGCCTGCCCGCTGAAGAGAATCGCGCACGCCTCGCAGGAGCATAAGAGCTGGCGGGTCGGCGGCTCGAAGAGGTGCTGGTGTTCGGGCGTCAGCTCGGCGCTGCACAGGTCGCAACGCTCCGCCGCGGACGCGCGCGGGCGCACGAAACGCCGCAGCACGCTGACGGCGGAATTCGCACTCTCCGTTGGCGGACTGCGGACGGCGGACGGCGGGTTGTTGTTTCCCTGGTCGTTTGTCATATCACACCGATTCGGATTCGGGCTCTGGACGCATCAACCGCCTTCCGCCATCCGCAATCCGAATCCCGCAATCCGCGACCCGTTCAGGCCGGGGGCATGTTCGGGCTGTCCGTGACCGTCTCCACGTCGTCGGGGTTGATGGCCGTGGAGTCTCTGGCGTCCGACGTTCCGGAGGGGCGGTCTGCGCCCGTCGTCCCGGCGTCTTCGCGCCCCGACTCCTTGCCTTCCTCGTCCTTAATCTCTTCGCCCTGACGTGTGCCATGCGTGTGTGTCGGCGCGCTCGCCGAAGTGTCCTCGTCTCCCATGTTCTCTCCTCCTCAATGACCTTTATGTCCGGGACAGGGCGGCGGCGACGCTGGCCGGTCGCTTCCCTATCTGCACGAAGCCGTTTGAAGGCGCGGTCGTCTGCGCGGTCGTCTGCTCTGCGACCCCTTCGGCCTCGATGGCGGCCACGTCGGGCGCTTCCTTGTAAATCGCTTCCTCGATGGCGAGCTTGAGCGTCAGCGACGACGACGGGCACGTCTTGCAACTGCCTTCAAGTTTGAGCCGCACTGTCCCGCCCTCGACGCCGAGCAGCTCGACGTTGCCGCCGTGCGAGTCCAGATACGGGCGCACCTTTTCGAGCGCCTGCATGACCCTCGTTTCGAGCGGGACGGGGTGCAGCCCGTAGAGCAGCAGCAGGTTCCCCACCAGCTCGTCTTGCGCTAAGCGGTCGAAGATGCGATAGCCCGCCTCGCCCTCCTCCGAGACGATCTCCATCAGTCGGTCGAGCCCCGCGCCGTGGAAGTCCATCAGCGACTGCATCAGTTCCACAGCGGCGGCCCGCGCCTCCGGGTCGGACAGGCTCTCAATCTTGCGGATCAGTTCCTCAACTTGCTGCATGCGTTAACCCCCGTGAACCGTGAACCGTGAACCGCGACAAGAAGAAGACAGCTTTTATCTCGTCACGGCTCACGGTTCACGGTTCACGCTCCTGTCACGGTTTACGGTTCACGGTTGACGGCTTTTACTTGACCGCCCCGAACATCGGCGAGTGGTGCGTTTCCAGCACCCTGCCTTTGCCGAGGTACATGTGGACGCCGCAGGGCAGGCACGGGTCGAAGCTTCTGACGGTGCGCATGATGTCAATGCCCTTGAAGTTGTCCGGCCCGTTCTCCTCGAAGATGGGCGTCCCCTGCACGGCGTCCTCGTAGGGGCCGGGCGTGCCGTAGATGTCGCGCGGGTTGGCGTTCCAGGGCGTCGGCGGGTACGGGTGATAATTCGCAATCTTGCCGTCGCGGATGACGACGTGATGCGACAAGACGCCGCGCACCGCTTCGTGGAAGCCGCAGCCGATGGCCTCTTCCGGAACCTTGAAGGGCTCCCAAGTCTTCGTCCGCCCGGCGTGCAGCTCGGCCAAAGCCTGCTCGACGAAGTAGAGCGCCGCCGCCGCCGAGTAAGCCTGAAAGTACGTGCGCGCGCGGTCGCGCTCCAGAGCGTTCGACCACTTCGGGATGTTCCACTCGAACTCGACTTCGGGCTTCGTGGCCGTCTGCGGCAGGTAAATCTTGACGCTCTTACCGGTCGCCTTCAGATACCCGATGTCCACCTTGCCCGCGAGCGCCGTCGCCCACAGACGCGCGATGGCCCCGCCGCCGGTGTCTAAGGCGAGGTGGTCGCCCGTCCGCTTGTCGAGCCAGCGCGGCGACATGACCCACGTGTAATTGTTGTCAAAGTCGCGCTTCTGCGGGCGCGGGATGGTCGTCTGGTTCCACGGGTGCTTCATGTCAACCGGGTTGCCGAGCGGGTCCTGCTTGACGAACTGTTCGGCCTGATCCCAGTCGTCGTAGTAGGAGCTACCCAAGAGGATGCGGATGTTGAGACCGATGTCCACGAGGTCGGTCGTCACCAGCTCGCCGTCCACGATGACGCCGGGTGTGACGTACATCGCGTTGCCCCACTCGTTCATCGTCTCGTAGCGGTAGTCGCAGACGTTCGGGTCTTGATACGAACCCCAGCAGCCGAGGAGGATGCGGCGGCGTCCGACCTCTTCGTAGCCGGGCAGCGCCTCGTAGAAGAAGTCGAAGAGGTCGTCGTGGAGCGGCACGACCTTCTTCATGAACTCGCAGTACTTCATCAGACGGACGAGGTAGTCGGTGAAGAGCTGCACCGTCGGCACCGTGCCCACTCCGCCCGGATACAAGGTTGAAGGGTGGACGTGGCGGCCTTCCATGAGGCAGAACATCTCGCGCGTGTAGCGGCTGACGTGCAGCGTCTCGCGGTAGAACTCTCCGGTGAACGGGTTGAGGGCCGTCATGATGTCGGAGATTTTCTTGTAGCCGTGGTCGGCGGCGTGCGGCGCGTCGGTGTTCTTCGCCTTCTCCCACACGGACGGGTTGGTCTCCTTCACCATCTGCTCGCAGAAGTCCACGCCGACCAGATTGTCCTGAAAGATGTTGTGGTCGAACATGTACTCGGCGGCCTCGCCGAGGTTCGTAATCCACTCGGCCATCGCGGGCGGGCGCACGCCGAAGGCCATGTTCTGCGCGTAGGTGGCGCAGACGGCGTGGTTGTCGCCGCAGATGCCGCAGATGCGCGAGGTGATGAAGTGCGCGTCGCGCGGGTCTTTGCCCTTCATGAAGATCGAGTAGCCGCGGAAGATCGAGGAGGTCGAGTAGCACTCGGCGACCTCCTTGTTGTTGAAGTCAATCTTGGTGTAGATGCCCAAGGAACCGACGATGCGTGTGATCGGGTCCCAGTTCATGTCCACCAGCGTGCGGGGCTTGGCCGGAGCCTTGGTCTCGGTCGTGGTCGTGGTACTCATGACGATAGCTCCTTTTTCGTCGGCGGAGGCGGCTGGTAGCCGGTGGTCAGCTCCGGACGGTTGTGACGCCACTTCGGCTCCTTATTGACCGTCGCGTTCGTCAGGTTGCGCATCGCGCGGATGGCCGCGCCGTAGATGCCGATGGCGGCGGAAGAAATCTTCGCGCCCGGCGGCTCGTCCATGAAGGGCATGAACTTGTCCGGGAAGCCCGGCATCGTGCAGCCGATGCAGATGCCGCCCACGTTCGGGCAACCGCCGATGCCTGCCATCCATCCGCGCTTCGGCACGTTGCAGTTGACGACCGGCCCCCAGCAGCCGAGCTTGACGATGCACTTCGGCGAGCCGTACTCGGTGGCGAAGTCGCCCTGCTCGTAGTAGCTCCCACGGTCGCAGCCCTCGTGGACGGTCTTGCCGAAGAGCCAAGTCGGACGGCCCGCTTCGTCCAGAGGAATCATCGGCGCGAGCCCCGCCGCGAGATAGAGCAGGTAGAGCACCGTCTCCATGAAGTTGTCGGGCTGGACGGGGCAGCCCGGCACGTTGACGATGGGGATGCCCGCCGAGGACTTCCAGTCCCAACCTAAATAATCGGCGAGGCCCATGCAGCCGGTCGGGTTCCCGGCCATCGCGTGGATGCCGCCGTAGGTGGCGCAGGTGCCGATGGCGACCACGGCCAGAGCTTTCGGGGCGAGGCGGTCAATCCACTCGGTCGTGGGGATGGGCTGGCCCGTCATCGGGTCGTTGCCGAGCGCCGCCCAGTAGCCTTCGCCTGAGAGGTGCTCGTTCGGAATCGAGCCTTCGACGACGAGGACGAAGGGGTCTATCAAGCCCTGCTCGGCCTGATACCAGTACTTCATGAAGTCGTCGCCGACCTCGTAGGCGAGCACCGGGTTGTGAAGGTGCACTTTCGGGAGCCCCGGTATCGCGCCCATCAACACGTCTTCGATGCTCGGCTGAGTCGCCGCCGTGATCGAGACGGTGTCGCCGTCGCAACCCAGCCCCGCGGTGATCCAGACGATGTGAATATCTTTGACAGCCGGTGGCTTTTGCGTCACCCGCCCGTATGGCACTGCTTCTGCCGCCATCTCCTGGCCTCCTTCCTAAAATTGAATAGCCGGGACGGTCATGGTTGGGCCGCCGTTCAAATTATGCGTGGCCGAATCAGGCTCGGTCTTGAAGTCGGGTAAACAGCGAGGATGAATGCGCCGCCGCCGCTACTCGCCCTACAAACGGGCGGGCCGAATCCCCTTCGGGCTGCCGAAGACCCCTTGGAAGTCAGACAATTCAGCCGCCGGAGGAGACGGTGGCGGCGGCAATGACGGAATGACGGCATTATCCGGCCTTTATACGGTTCCGTCTATTCGCAAACCTACGTACACCCGGTACGTAGACCTACGTATTTTTTGTTGCGGAAGCTACGTATGAAAGTAGTGATAAGTGATAAGAAGAAAGCTGTCAGCTATTAGCCGTTAGCTGTCAGCCAATCAAAAAGCTAAAAGCTAAAAGCTAAATGCTTCTCTTATCACTTATCACTGCTTGATGATGCCTCGGCGGATGGCGTAGCGGATGAGGTCGGACTGGGTGTGGAGGCCGAGCTTGTGCATGAGGCGGGAGCGGTGCGTCTCGGCGGTGCGCGTGCTGATGCCGAGGCGGGCGGCAATCTCGCTGTTGGTGTGCCCCTCGGCGGAGAGTTGCAGCACCTCGCGCTCGCGGGTGGTGAGCGTCTCGTGCTTGTCCATCGTGCCGACCTTCGCGCGCTGCTGGTAGGCTTCGATGGCGCGGTCGGAGAGCGGCGGGCTGAGGTAGCGTCTCCCCGCGGCCACCTCGCGGACGGCGTGCACGAGGTCGGACGAGTTCGAGTCCTTGAGGACGTAGGCCGAGACGCCGTTGGCGAGCGCTTCGAGCACGAACCCCTCGTCGTCGTACATCGAGAGGACGACGACGCGGACGCCGGGCGACTGGCGGGGCAGTTGCCGCGCCACCTCAAGGCCGTTGAGTCCGGGCATCATCAAATCGAGCACGAGCACGTCCGGCGTGAGACGCTTGACCAGCTCCAAAGCCTCGCGCCCGTCGTCGGCCTCGCCGACGACTTCGAAGTCGGCCTCGACCGCCAGAAGGGCGCGCAGGCCCTGCCGCACGATGCGGTGGTCATCCGCTAACACGATGGTCGTCCGTTTCAAGTTCGGTCACCTCACGCGCGGGGGCGTGTCCAATGGCCGCCGCCCGGCGGGCCTTCCGCGTGGTCGCCGTCGGCGAATTCAGCCGTCAGGCGCGTGCCCGCGCCGGGGCTCGACTCGATGAGGAAGCTGCCGCCGAGGAGGTGCGCGCGCTCGCGCATCCCCGCCAGACCGCTGGTGTTGTCGGCGGAGAGCGCCGTCTCCGTGTCGAAGCCTTTACCCTGATCCTCGATTTGCAGGTTGAGGCCGTGGCCGTCGGCCCACACGCGGACGGTGGCCTCGTGGGTCTCGGCGTGGCGCGCGACGTTGGTCAGAGCCTCCTGCACGATGCGGTAGGCGGCGGTCTCAATCTCAGCCGGGAAGCGTCGGCCCTCCAAGCCGCTGTGCTTGAACTCGACGCGCACCTGCGTCCGCGCGCCGTACTGCTTGATGTGCCAGAGCAGGGCCGAGAGCAGGCCGAGGTGGTCGAGCGTCGCGGGCCGCAGGTCGAGCGACATCTTGCGCGCGCGGGCCATCAGCTCGTTGACGAGCGTCTGCGCCTGCGCGATGGTTTCGCGGACTTCCGAAGGGGGCTGGCGCTCGCTCATCTCAAGGGTGAGCTTGAGGCCGGTCAGAAGCTGTCCTATCTCGTCGTGCAGTTCGAGCGCGAGGCTGCGCCGCTCGGCCTCCTGCACCTCAATCAAACGGCGCGAGAGAATCTTCAGCCGGTCTGACGACTCGTGCAGCGCCGCGTCCGCGCTCTTGCGGCGCGTGATGTCGCGGATGACGGCGATGACGATGCTGCCCCCGGCGGCGTCCACGGGGCTGAGCATGATTTCCACTGGGAACTCGCCGCCGTCCTTGCGCCGACCGAACAACTCAAGTCCCGCGCCCATCGGGCGCAGGTGCGGGTCGGCGAGGAAGTTGATGCGGTGCTTCGTGTGCCGCCGCCGGAAACGCTCCGGCAGAAGGATTTCGACCTGCCGACCGAGCAGCTCTCCGCTGCCGTAGCCGAACATCCGTTCGACCTGCGCGTTGACGCGTTCGATGCGGCCCTGACGGTCTATGACGATGATGGTGTCGGGGGCGTACTCGAAAATCCCGCGCAGCATGTTCTCGCTCTGGCGCAAAGCGTTCTCGGCCCGCCGCCGCTCGCCCACTTCGGCGAGCAGAATCTCGTTGGCCCGCGCCAGCTCCCTTGTGCGCTCCGAGACGCGCCGCTCAAGCCCGGCGTGCGCCTGTTGCAGCTCGGCGTTCGCCTCGCCGAGTTCCCTCGTGCGTTCGTGTACGCGCAGCTCCAACTGGTCGCGCGCCTGCGTGAGCGCGCCTTCGGCCTGCTTGAGTTCGGTGATGTCGAACCCGACGCCGTGGATGAACCACGGGTGGCCGTCCGGGTGGCGCACCATCCGCACTTCGCAGTGGAACCAGACCACTCGACCGTCGCGCGCGAGCACGCGGTAGTCCGAGCGCAGAGGCTCGCCGGAGACGAAAGTCTCAGCCGCCTCGATGCTCCAACGCGCCTTGTCGTCGGGGTGTATCTGCTGGAACCAGCGGACGGGGTCGTTCAGCCACTCGGCCTGCGTGAAGCCGAGCATGGCCTCGATCTGCGGGCTGACGTATGCCTCGCTGCTGCCCTGATCGAGGAAGGCCATGAAGACGACCGCCGGTATCTGCTCGACGAGGATGCGGTAGCGCGAGACGACATCGGGCCACTCGGCCTCGGCGGCGGGCCTCGCCCTCGCGCCCGCGAGGAGTCCGCCCACGAGCTGCTCAAGGGCTTCGTCGGCGGGAAAGAAGACGCCCGCCAGCCGCGCGAGCGCGCCCTCGGCCTCCAGCAGACTCTCCGGCAGGCCGAGACTCTCCTCGCCGCCCGGATAGGCGGAGGCGTCCTCGACTTTATCCAGCGTCTTCGTCATACGCATTTTTGATTTTGGATTTTGGATTTGCGATTGAAAACGACGGCGTGGCCGTCTTCAATCGCAAAATCCAAAATCCAAAATCAAAAATTCCTCCGTCGTCGCCACTCCGGCTCTTTGTTGAGCGAGTCCTGCGTGAAGCGGCGCAGCGCGTGGATGGCACGCCCGTAAGTCATCACGGCGTGCGAGGAGAGGAGCGAGCCCGGCGGCTGATCCATGAAGGGCATGAACTTGTCCGGGAAGCCCGGCATCGTACAGCCGATGCAGATGCCGCCCACGTTCGGGCAACCGCCGACGCCGGCCATCCATCCACGCTTGCCGACGTTGCACTGCACGACCGGCCCCCAGCAGCCGAGCTTCACGATGCAGTGCTTTGAGCCGTACTCCTCGGCGAACTGCGCCTGCTCGTAGTAGCCGCCGCGGTCGCAGCCCTCGTGCACCGTCTCGCTAAAAAGCCAAGTGGGGCGCAGTGCTTCGTCGAGTGGAATCATCGGCGCGCGTCCCGCCGACTGGTAAAGGAGGTAGAGGAAAGTCTCCGTGATGTTGTCCGGCATCGTCGGGCAGCCCGGCACGTTGACGATGGGGATGCCGGCTTTCGATTTCCAGTCCGGGCCGAGATAGTCGGCGAGGCCCATCGCGCCCGTCGGGTTGCCCTGCATGGCGTGGATGCCGCCGTAGGCCGCGCACGTCCCGACCGCCACCACCGCCCACGCGCGCGGCGCGAGCCGGTCAACCCACTCGCAGGTCGTAATCGGCTGCCCCGTCTCTGCGTCCGCGCCGAACGACGCCCAGTAGCCTTCCTCCTTGTTCCCCTCGTCGGGAATCGAGCCTTCGACGACGAGGATGAAAGGTTCGAGACGGCCCTCGGCGGCGCGGCGGAAGAGATTCAGGAACTCGTCGCCGTTCTCGTAAGCGAGGAATGAATTGTGGAGTTTGACTTTGGGGATGCCGGGGATAGCGCCCATCACGAGGTCTTCGACGCTCGGCTGCGTCGCCCCGGTCATGGCGATTGATTCGCCGTCGCAGCCGAGCCCGCCGTTGAGCCAGAGGATGTCAACCTCGCCGGGCGGTCGAGGGCTTCGCTCATCATTCTCGTGGCGCACGACTGTCTCTGTCACGCGGCCTCCTCCCGGCGGTTCAGGCGAGTGCGGGCATTATACATGAGCACGAGGCCGCGCAACTTCTTGCGCCGCCGTTCAGAGCCTCGTGTAATACCCGCCCGACGCGCAGGGGCGACACAGCACGGAGCCTTCGGGGCCGTTGACCTCGCGCCCGTCGTTGACGCCCTCGCCGCAACGCGCGCAGCGGACGCGCGACCGAGGACGACCCGGCATGTCCATCTCACCGTATGCGACCTCGACGCGCTCGACTTTGAACAACTCTTCGTCGGCGGCCTCGCGGTAGGCGCGGAACTGCCGCTCCTTCTTGCTCTCGATTTCGGGGTGACGCGCGTCGGCCAGCCCGCGCGACTCTTCGAGCGCCAAGACCCGCACCGCATCCTTCGTCTCGGTGTTGTAGAACGTCGCCGCGACCTTGCCGTAATCCAGATACTTCAGGCTGCGTTTGCCGAGCCGCGCGCCCGTCACCGCGCCGACCGCGTCCGCCATGCAGCGGTCAATCTCCACCCACACAATCAGTTTTTTCCGCTCGGCTCCGCGCGGGTCGTCTATCCCAATCAGGCGACAGCCGAGGACGGCCATCCGCGCCCCCAGCAACTGTCCGGCGCACATGTGGCCGTGCAGGCGGCCACATTCCTCCAAGAGTTCGTCGAGCGACTGCATGTCTTGACTTTACCACTTCAGAAAGTAACAGGGGCGAGCCCGTAAAAGAGGTCGCTCCTGAGAGTCGCGTGCGCGCCTCCGTCAAACCGTCGCGCGGGCTTAAGACTCGTCAGCCGTCGGGCCGTAGACGGATGGCAGCGGCACGTCGCGCAGGCGCAGGTAGACGGACAGTTGCCCGCGATGATGAATCAGGTGGTTGAGCATCACCGAACGAATGAAGGCCGCGCGCGGCATCTGGAACAACTCATGCCCGTTGATTAACAGCCGCCACGGCTTTTGCAGATTTTCGTCGGGCTGACCTTGCAACTGCCCGATGGCGTCCGCGATGTTCTCGTCGAACTTCTCCACCAATTCAGACGCGCTCGCGGGCGTGAACGGCGGGACGTTGGCGAAATCCAACTCGTCCATCGTCATGATCGGCGAGACCATGCCGGGCAACTGGACGATGTGTCCGGCGAGGCGGCCCAGCGAGGTGGATTTTTCGTGCGGCTTCCAGTCGAACGCGTCTTCCGGCACGCGCTCCAACATCTTCCTCGTGGAAACCGCCTCCTGCCGCAGCTCTTCGGCCAATGCTTTACTCAAGCTCATCTCTCTTCCTCCACGTCTTCAACATCGGAAAGCAGTTTGACGTTCACCGGGTCAACTAACGCCCTTGAGCAATCCGCGATTACTCGTCGCTTCGCACACGGGAACAGTGAGCGTGCTTTGTGCGGTGGATTTTATCTTCAAGGAAGGTGTTACGGGAAATGATTTACGGCGTCGAGGGGTTTAACTGCCTCAACGCATCACTGCCGTCCGCGCGGCGGAACGTAAAAGGGGGCGGGGTGACTTTCGCCACCCCGCCCCCTTTAGTTGTCGGACGTGTCCGTGGTGTTAGTTAGCCTCCAAGACCGGCTGCGGGCACATCACGTCAGTACACATCTGCCCCCTCGGACAGTAGCAAGGGTCAGTCGGCTGCTGGTAAGCAGGCGCGACGCGGAAGATGCCCCAGATGCCTCCATCGAACTGGAAGGACTGGAACGTCCGGTAGAGGTAGTCGCCGGGGACGGCGAACGCGCCGCCCGCCCCGTGCTTCAAGAGGAAGTCGAAGTGACTGCCGGGGCCGATGCCGTACTGCGCCCCCTTCCACTCGGAGAGCGGATTGGAGCCGAGCGCTTTGGAGTTGTTGACATACGGCTCCTCCTCCCAGATGTGCCCGTGAAGCATGAACACATTGTTGCGGGTGTGACCGCCGGGTTGGAGTAGGCGAATGCGCACGGGCTGACCGGCGGTGGCCGTGAAGACCGGCGTTTCGGGGTCGTAGCCGCCAATCTGCGAGTTCGACAGCACGTTCGTGAAGTCGTAGTCGCGCGTCGGCGTGCGCGTGTCGGGGTCGCCGCCCGGCTCCGGCTCGCCGTTGAGCGGCGTGTCGGGGGCGTAACCCATGCGCTTCCAGAGCGGCTCCGTGCGGTAGTTGACCGCCTTCTGCGCGGAGTCCTCGGCGTCCTCGTCGCCCGCGAGGTTCGGCACGGCGATGGTCTTCGACGTGCCGAGCATCGCGGCTGAAGTCGCGTCGGTCAAGGAGTTGAAGCCGTTGTAGCGGAGGTTCACGTCGTTCTGGAAGACCATCACGAATTCGCGGAAGCTGGTGCCGTCGGGGTTGTAGACGGTCGCCTGCGAGCGCGAGTTGTAATCCTCAGTCCAGCTCGATTTGGCGGGCTCGATGATGAGCGAGCCGTGCAAGCCCTTGTTCGAGTGCTTGATCGGGTCTGACGAGGTCAGGTTGGTCGCGCCGAACTCGATGGGTGTCGCGACGCCGTTGTCCGCCGCATCCGCCGTCACGTCGCCCGCGTACCACTGATAGGTGGTGCTCAAGCCGGGCGCGACGGTCTGGACGGGGTTGAAGCCGACGTTCATCCCGTCAGAGCGCGTCACGTCGTAGAAGAGGTTCTGCGCGTGCAGCCCTACGTGCGCCGACGGCTTAACCTGGTTGGCGTTGAACTTCTCGACGATCATCGGCATCGTGTTGAAGCCGGGAACGTCGAGCGCGCCGGTTGCCGGCAGCTTGTTGGTGAGCTTCACCTCGACGCAGTCACCCGCCCTCGCGCGCAGCACGAGCGGCTCGCGGGGCACGCCCTTCTTGAGCTTGCCCGTCGCCGCGTCAATGTCCGTCGTGCGGACGAACATGATCGCCGTCGGGTCGTGGAGTTGCCCGCCGTTGGTAGTGCGGCTGTTGTAGATGAGCGTCCCCTCTTGCAGCACGTCGCGCGCGAGGATGGCCGTCACGTCGTAGGGCTGGACGAAGGCGCTCTTCGGGCAGACGCCGTTGTACTCGCCCTGATTGGTAAAGGCCAGCGTGTTCTTCTTCAGGTTGTTCGGCAGCTCGGCCAGGTTGGCCTTCCGCTGGACGAAGACGCGCATCAGACCCCACAGGCCGTTCCACTGGTCGTCCACCGAGCGGCCCGGCGTGTAGAGGTAGTCGGCGTACTTGCCGTCGTACTTGCGCGGCAGGCGCGGGACGACGAACTCGTAGTGCTCGCTGATGCCCATCATCTGGTTGTTACGGTAGCCCGAATTGTTGTTGGCGTCGGCCACGGGGTCGCTTTCCGTGCCCGGCTCGAACTTCCACTTGATGCCGTTGACCTGGAAGTTGTGCCCCTCCTCGTGCGCGCCGACGAGGATGCGAATCTGGATGGGGTCGTTCTCGTAGGCGCGCAGCATCGGCGTGAACGGGTCGCCGGCTTCCACGTCGGGCGTCAGCGCCGGGTAGAAGGTGGGCTGCGTGTTGAGGCGCGAGTCGGCGCGCGTCGTGAGCGAGCGGTAGACGTGCGAGAGGTCGCCCGCCTCGCCCGCCGCCTGCGTGTTGGTCGAGGGGTTGCGCACGCGCAGGGCCACCGGCTCGTTGCGGTAGTTGACAGACATCGTGCCGGGGTCGGAGGCCGAGACTGCCTCGGGGCACGGCAGCGGCACGCCGCCGGGGCACTCGTCAGCCTTCTCGACGATGAAGGGCAGGCCAACCTCGTCCTTGGCGGGCGGGTTGATGGCGCGCGCCGGGTCGGGCACGGGCTTGCCGTTGGCGTCTATGCCGCCGCCCGCCTCGTAGGCGAGCTGGAAGTCGGCGAACTCCAAGAGGAACTCGCGGTAGCTCTTCGACTGGTCGGTGGTGATGATGTTAGCGCGCCACGTCGTCGGGCCGCCGTCGGAGCGGGCCGCGACGCCCGCGCCGCCGAAGGCGATGCCGGTGTCCTGATTGACCCACTTCGAGCCCTGCGGCTCGACGACGAGCCCGGCGTAGAGCCCGGTCTGCTGGTGCGTCGAGGGGCCGAAGTGGTCGTGCGTGAAGACCGTGCGCAGCGTCCTGTCGACGCCGTTGTTGTTGAGCGTGTTGTCGGCGTACCACCGCTGGATGGTGGTCTGCGCGCCGAGCGTGCCGAGGGTCGGGTGCGCCCTGGCGACGGGGCAGGTGAATGTGCCGTCGCGCGTGTCGCCCTTGTCCACGCCGATGCAGCCGTTCTGCTTGCGGATGGCGTGGATGCGCTCGATGACCTCCTCAGGCGAGAAAGTGCCGTCCTCGTAGTTGAAGCCGTTGCCCGCGCCGTCCGAAGAAGTCACGTCGAACTTCACGAGGTGGATGTGCTGCCCCATGATGTCGGTCGGGGTGCGCACCTGGAAGTCGTCCAGCTCGTAGTAGCGCGGGACGAGGTTGGTGTGGTGGAAGGTGATGCAGTCGCCCGTGTTGGCGCGGAAGAAGAAGGGCTCCGGCGCGCGCGTGCCGTTGCGGGTGGCCGCCACGTCATTCCAGAGCGTCAGGATGCGCGCCTGCGGGACGTGCCACCCTGCCTTGTTGATCTTCATGTCAATCTGGATGGCGGCGGCCTTGTAGGTGCGCGGCGTGCCGGTGGCGACCTGCGCGTCGGTGATGCAGGGGTCGGCGTAGGGCGCGCCCGGCTTGGCGGGCAGGCCGTTGGTCTTGAACTTCACCCCGCTCGTGCCGTCGGGCAGGAAGGAGGCGTGCGAAGGCTGCGCGTGGAACGCCATCGCGGCTTGCTCGGTGGCCGTACCCGCCTCAGGCACTGCCTGTGCGATGGCGGTGATGAGGTCTTTCGAGAAGTCGTGGCGGGTGTGAACCTCGGTGAAAGTGCCGCCGACGATGACGTGGCGCTGAAGGCCGCCGTCGTCAACGGTGTCGAGCGGCGGATGCGGCGGACGGTGGCCGGCGACGCCGGGAATGTAGAAGGGGAAGCCCTGGAAGGTGGCCGTCGGGGCCGGAGCCATCGCGATGGTCGGGATGGGCACGATGGCCGGGATGGGCGTGCCGGCCTTGATCTCGCCGTCGGGCAGTGCGCGCGCGCCAGCCGCGACCGTGCCGTCGGTGTTCAGCGCCGTGCCCTCTTCGAAGGCGTCGTGCGCGCGCCAAAGCTCCCACATGCCCTGTGCGAAGTGCGGGTAGAAGTGGCAGTGGAAGATCGAGTCGCCCGGCGTGCGGTTGCGGTTGCCCGTGCCGCCGTGCGCGATCTCGGTCGTGAACGAGGAGCCGGGTCCGAGGGCCTGACTGTCGAGGTAGCTGGAATTGTCGTCGTCGGGCGTGCGCAGCCACTGGTGCGCGTGGAGGTGGTGAATGTGGTGCTCCTTCGGCCCGGCGTGGAGCACGCGCATCTTGACGTGGTCGTTCAGGTACGAGTGGTGCACGTTCGACGGGTCGTCGGGGAAGAGCACCTTCTTGGCGACGAGGCCCGCCGCCGGGTTCGAGGCGTTGGCCGGGAGGTCAACGAGCTGCGCCGGGTCGCCGACGGCCCACGCCGAGAGGAAGAAGTCCTCGTAGAGGCACTCGGTGCAGTTCGCCATCGGGCCGACCTTGAGCCGGTTGGCGAGAATCTCACTGCCGATGCCGGCGATGCCGTAGTTGATGGCGAAGCCGTCCTTGACGCTGTAGAGCGTGTGGCCGAGGACGGGGTCTTCGAAGAACTTGGGGAACGCCTGCACGGCCTTCACCTCGTCGTGGTAGACGACGGTGAACTCGCGGAAGGGCTGGTCGCGGTCGGGCTCGGTCGCGTTCGGGCGGTACGTGCCCGCCGGGAAACGGCCACGGCCCGGCCCCGTGATGATCGCGTTCAGGTCGGAGTGGACGATCTGGTTGTTGGCGTCGAGAATCTTGAGGATGGGCTTGCCCGCGCGGGTGCCCGTCGTGTAAGTCGCGTCGTAGTTGAGGACGGGCTGGTTGCCGGTGGTGCGCACCTGCGCGCCCGTCGTGGTCTTCTTGGTGGCGGCGGCCATGTCGGCCTTCGTCAACTGGCTGCGGTACCACTCCGAGCCCGCGGGCTCGACGTTGACCGCGCCGAACAGCCCCATCGAGATGGAGCCGCCGTCGCCCTCGCCGCCGGTCGTCGCCGCCGACGAGTAGAGGAGGTGCGAACCCTCGCGCTCGGCGTAGAGCGTGTAGGTGGCGCTGCCGCCGGGGCTCACGAGGCTGCTCGCGTTCAGCCCGACGTTCGAGCCGTCATCGGCGATGCTGTTGACGAGTTGGAGCCCGGCGACGTGAACCGAGGCCGAGCGCGTGTTCGGCTGATCCTCGTCCGTGCGGACGGCGGAGAGCAGGTTCTGGAAAAGTATCTGCAAGCAGTCGCCCACGTTCATGCGCAGCGTGAGCGGGCGGGGGCGCTTGTATTCCTTGAGCCGGACGTTGCCGGCGACGAGCCCCGAAGAGGAACTGATGGGCTGCACGTCGTTGCGGAGGGCGAACATCATGCCGCCCGGATTCATCGCGCCGAGCCGGTTGTAGACGATGGGCTGGTCGAGCGCCACCACGTCGGCGGTGATGATGCGTTTACAGTCCGGAAGTTCCTTGATCGGCTCAGGGTACGGCTCCGGGTAAATCGGCGTCGGCGAGACCATGGCGTCGGTCGCCGGATCGGCAGTCGGCGCGGCCTGCTGCGCGCTCGCCGTCCCGCACAACGCGAGGAGCATGAGCAAGAGCAGCGGCGTCGGGCCGAACAGCCGTCGTGCCTTTCGGGGTCTATTCAAGTTCTCGATTTTCATGGGCGTCCTTCCTCGAAGGTGAGAGGCTCAACACTGAATACGGGCGGCGAGTCGCGTCCGCGCCTCGGCTGAGGCCGACGGCGAGAGCCACCGAACAGAATTAAAGTTTTTTTCATCTGTGGCCGCTCCGTGCTCGCCACGGGGCAACCCTGTTAGAGCTGCGGCGAGAAGAGCTGTGCCGATTCATCGGCTGCCCACCGGAAGGAAAAGCACGGGAGGGTTTCGTCGGAGCGTGTCTCCGCACGAACACCACAGCCGTTTGGACGCTCACCGTAAGAGGAAGATGAACGTACCGCGCAGTGGCTCAGCGCCGCCGAGAGGAGCAAGCGCCGTGCCCGAAGGAAAACGGCTCGCCGATTCGCACGACCGCGCGGCCAAGTCACGCGCTTTGACGGTCGTCTCGCAAGCCTTTCTCCGAAGCAGAGGCGCGCGGCGTCGCGCCCGTCGAGTTGCGACGGAGGTTTCAATTTAAAACATTCAGTCTCGACCCATGTTTCAACGCGCATCACGCCATGATATATTTCGCCGCGAAGTAAGGTGATGACGGACTAGCCCATCCTGGAAGTGCCCCCTGCTGTTCACTCCGTTATCACCCTCGCCAGACATTCCGACTCTCGACCCGGCGCGTGCGTGTGGCTCCGGGCGGTATAAGATTTGCCGCCCGGACGCACAGGACGCCCTTCATTCCGCCTCTCGAACCTCAAGAGGCGAGCCCGGAAGCGAGTTTATGTTGCGACACAGAAGGAACACTGATAACGGCGGGCCTGCGCCCTATCATGCGGCCCGCTCCGGGCCTCGGCGCTGGCATCGTTCGTGCTCGGAGCGCTGCTCGTTCTGACACCCGGCGCTCATCGCGCGGCGGCGCAGCAGGCCGTGACACTGGGTCAGGCGCTCGACCTGCCGCTGCGACTTTCGCCTTCGGGCATCGCCGAGGGCTTCAACGGGCTCAACCGCGCGAACCTCCAACTCCCCAACAACGTCTACGGCACGGGACGGACGCCGAACGCGGGCTTCGGCCTCCCGACCGCCGCCGACAGCCCGCGCCAGATACAGTTCGGCCTGCGCCTCGACTTCTAAACTCATACCATCATGAAGAGCAAGCTTTTCAAATCCCTGTTTAAGACTCCGGAACGAGTCATGATTTTCATCGCGGCGATAATGCTCGCCATCGTCACCGGCTGCGAATTCACGACGGCCCCGATGCCCGCGCCTGCGGAGTCGGTCAAGACCGAAGTTGCCGCCGCCAACGCCCGCCGCGTGCTCGTCTCGGCGGAAGGTGACAAGGCGGCGGAGCCTTCGGTGGCGAGCGCGCCCGACGGCTCGGTCTACGTCGCGTGGGTCGGGCACGGCGCGGGCAAAGAGGCCGACGTGTGGCTCGCGCGCTTCGACGGCGAAGGGAGGCGGGGTGGCGAGGCGACGCGCGTCAACCCTTTGGCCGGAGGGGCGACGGCGTGGCGCGGCGACCCGCCGCACGTGGCGGTCGCCGACGACGGCGCGGTCTACGTCGCGTGGACTGCACGCGCGGGCGACGCCGGTCACGCGACGACGCTTTACCTCTCGGCCTCGCGCGACGGCGGGAAGAGTTTCGTCACGCCGGTCAAGGTCAACGACGACACGGTCGCGTGTGTCCACGGGATGCACTCGATGGCCGTGGGCCGCGACGGGCGTGTCTATCTCGCGTGGCTCGACGAACGAAACTTGGTGTCGCACGAGGCGATGAAGCACGACGAAGGCGCGAAGAAGGCGGGCGACGCGTCGGGCGCGAAGAAGGCGGGCGGAGGGATGCACGGCGAGCAGAACCGTGAGGTCTTCTTCGCCGCCTCAACCGACGGCGGTCGCACGTTCTTACGGAACCGGCGGGTGGCGTCCGAAGCCTGCCCGTGCTGTAAGACCGCGCTGGCGGTCTCGTCGGACGGGCGCGTCTACGTCGGGTGGCGGCAAGTGCTGCCCGGCGACTTCCGACACATCGCGGTCGCCTCCACGGCGGACGGCGGCGAGACCTTCAACGCGCCGACGGTCGTGAGTGATGATCGCTGGGAGCTGCGTGCCTGTCCCGTCTCCGGCCCGGCGCTCGCGGTCGGCGACGGAGGGTCTTTGCGCGTGCTCTGGTACACGGCGGGCGAGGCCGGGCAGCCGGGGCTCTACGGCTCCGAGTCGAACGACGGCGGTCGAACCTTCACGCCGCGCCGCGTGTTGAAGGAAGGAAACTTGCGCGGGACGCCGCTGCTGCTCAAGGACGAGCGCGGCGGGCTGGTCGCGGTCTTCGAGGGCACGGGCGAGTCAGGCTCGAACGGCCTTTGGCGGGTGCGGCTGGGCGAGGCGATGAGCGACGCGGGGGGCGCGGCGCTCATCGCGGGCGGCGCGTCGGCCTCGGCGTCAATCGGGGACGGGCGGCTCAACGTCGCCTACGTCGCAGAGGGCGGCGTGTGGCTTGCGAGCCCCGACGGCGGCGATTGACTTGAGTCAAGAGTGAACCAACTTAGCTACAGAGGCACAGAGCTTTATAGCCGTTTGCGCATGGATGTGACTTCGGAGGAATGACTGTAGGGGCAGGGCAAGTCCTCGGCCCGCCGCTTCCGTAACCGAGCGGGCAGGGACAAGCCCTGCCCCTACAGTTTTGACATCGGTCACACTCATCCGCAAAACGCTATAGGAACAAGCAAGAAGGTCGGAATGAGAGGGAGGGTTGAATCATTCAACCCTCCCTCTCATCCCGACCTTCTTTTCTTTTTCGTCTCTGTGCCTCTGTGTCTCCGTGGCTAATTGCTTTTGCTTAACTCGACTGTGACTACTCGGCGCGCGGCGTCTTGAGCGCCGTTTCGATGGCCGCCTTGAGCACGTCGTATGAGCCGCCGCGTTCGACGCGCCTGCCGTTGACGAAGATGGTCGGCGTGCCGGCCACGCCCGCGCGCTCCCCGTCCTGCACGTCGCGGCGCACGCTGTCGGCGAACCGCCCGGAGTCGAGCGCCGCGTCGAACTTCGCGCGGTCGAGCCCCGCGCGCGAGGCGTACTCCTTCAGCTTGTCAGCCGCGAGCGCCGACTGGTTCTGGTAGAGGAGCGTGACGTATTCCCAGTATTTGCCCTGCTCGCGCGCGGCCTCGGCGGCCTCGGCGGCCTTCTGCGCGTTGTCGTGCTGCGACAGCGGATAGTCGCGGACGACGACGCGGATGCGGTCGCCGTATTCGGCGGCGATGCGTTCGAGCACCGGGTGCGCGGCGGCGCAGCTCGGACACTGGAAGTCCGTGAACTCGACGACGATGACCGAGGCGGCGGGGTTGCCCTTCGAGGGCTGGCCGTCGGTGGCAATCTCGTAGACGGGCGCGGCGGGCGCGACGAGGAACGTCCGAACCTGCGAGGCGGCGCGCAGCCGCGCGGCGAAATCCGTCTGCGCCTTCCGCTCCGCCACGTCGCGCAGATACTGTGTGATCTGCTCCTTCGACTGCGCGAAGTCGCCGTTGATGCGCTCCTTGTTCTCGTCGTAGAACTTCTGCGCGTCAGCCTCTGTGATGGTCGGGAGTTTGGTGGAAACTTCGGCGTCGAGCAGCGCCTTCGTCGTCACGCCGCGCCGCTGCGCCTCCTGCGAGAGCAGAAGGTCGTTGACCTTCAAGTCCACTTCCTGCGAGCGCAGTTTATAGACCTGCTCCTGCACGCTGAAGACGAGCGGGCGCAGCGCGTCCTCGATGTCGGCGGAGGTGATGCGCTGGCCGTTGACGGTGGCGAAGAGGCGGGCGCGGGAGGCGGGCGTGGCGGGCGTCGTCGCCTCGGCGGCGAGCCGCTTGACCTGCGCCGAGGCGCGCAAAGCGTCGGAGAACTGCGTGGCCCGGTCGCGCCGCCGCATGTCGCGCAGGTAGTTGAGGATGTCGTCTTTGATGTCCTTAAATTCGCGGTTGATGCGCGCCTTGTTCTCGTCGTAGAACTTCTGCGCGTCCGAATCGGTCGGCTCAGACGCTTTAGCGACGACCTCGGCTTCGAGCAGCTTGACGGCGGAGACGCCGCGCTTCTTGGCTTCCGCCTCTAAGAGCGCGCTGTTGATTTGCAGGTCAAGCTCGCGGCGGCGCGCTTCGACGACCTGCCGCTGCAACTCCGCGACGCGCTGCTGAACCGTCGGCGAGATGTCCTGTCGCGCGACGCTGACGCCGTTGACGGTGGCGAGCACGGCGGGCAGAGGCTTGTCTTCGCAGGCGCAGTCCGCAGCCGGGTTGGTCGCCGTCTGCTTCGGCGCGGGCGTCTGAGTCTGAGCGCGCGACGCCCCCGGCGCGACGAACAGCGACGCGAGCAGGAGTAATGCCGGGGAGAGCCCGCTCTTCTTAATGCTGAATTCCATTTTTATCACCTTCCTCAATCAAGTTGCTTCAGTAAACGCCCGCGCACGGCTACTTCGAGCCGCCCTTGTCGCCGTTCGCTTCGCCCTTGTCGTTGGCGACGCTCTCGACGATCTGCACCAGCTCGGCGGCCTTGCCCATGCCGAACATCTTCTTCCAGAGGCCCGTCGTCTCGTTGCCGACGATGATGACGGTCGTGTGGTCGTCCTTGCTCTCGACGTACTGCCCGACCTTGTAGAGCGCCCAGTCCACGTTCTCCTTCTTGCCCGTCAGGAACAGCCAGCCGGGCTTGGCGTGGAACTTCTGCGCGTACTCCTTGATCCGGGGCGGCGTGTCCGTCACGGGGTCAACCGAGATGGAGACGAGGACGACATCCTTGCCGAGGCGGTCGCCGAGCGCCGTCTGAATCTTCTCCATGTTGCGGTTCATCGGCGGGCAGACCGAAGTGCAGGTGGTGAAGAAGGCGTTGACGACGACCGTCTTGCCCTTGAGCACGTCGCTGTAGAAGCGCACCTTGCGACCGTCCTGATCTATCAGCTCCACGTCCGAGAAATATTTACTGGCGGCGGATTGCTCCTGCGCCTCCGCCTGCTGTCCGTGCCCGGCGTGCGGGTCTTTGACTTCGGCGGGCGCGGGCGGCGGCGAGGGGCGCGTCTGGCTTTGAACCTTGACTTGCGCGGCGGCGGAGGTGGCCGCGACGAGACAGATGACGAGTGCGGTGAGCGTTCTTTTCATTACTTTGCTGACTCCTTCGAGTTTGAATCGTTGGCGGCGTCGAGTCGCCCGGCGGCGGCGGCGTCAATGAGCCCGATGAGCACAGCCGGGCGCGCGAGACCGTAGGAGCGCGTCCACTGGCCGGCGGCGTCGTTGCCGATGAGCACCGTGGGCGAGTGTTCGGCGGGGCTGGCGGTGGCCGCGCCGAGCGCGCGCAGCAGCTCGTCAACCTGCGGCTTCAGGCCCGTGACGAACGTCCACCCTTCGGCGGCGTGAAACTTCGCCCCCCATGCCTTGAGGCGTTCGGGCGTGTCGGTCGCAGGGTCCACGGAGATCGAGATGAAGCGCACGTCGCGCCCCGCGCGCGCGCCCAATTCGCGCTGCACGCGCGCGAAGGTCGCGCCGAGCGGCGGGCAGATGGTCGTGCAGGTGGTGAAGATGAAGTTGATGGCGACGGTCTTGCCTTTCACGAGGTCGGTGTAGAAGCGCACCTTGCGACCGTCCTGATCTACCAGCTCCACGTCCGGGATCGTCATCTTCGAAGGCGCGTGGGACGCGTGCGCGGAGTCGGGCGCGGGCTCGGCCTCCGTCTTCGCGGCCTCGGCCCCGGCGCGCGCCGGGCGCAAATCCATCTTGCACTTCGGGCAGCGCCCCTTCTTCTTCGACTTCACCTCCGGGTGCATCGGGCAGGAGTAGACGACCGCCTTCGCCACGCCCTTCGGCGCGCGAGAGGTCGCCTGCGCGCGGGCCGCGGGGGCGGCGGAGCAGAGCAGGAGCGCGACGGCGAGCGCGGCGAGTGTGTTGAAATATATGCTTTTCATGTCAGTCAAACTCGACCTTTCGTTTACTGTCCCGGCGCGGACGCCTGCGTCGAGGCGGGAGCGGCGGCTTGCAGCATGTGGTACGGCAGCTCGCGGAAGGCGACGCCCGCCGAACGGCTCTCGACGAAGATCATGTAGAGGCCGGACTCCGGCACGTTGATGTTCAGCTCGTAGACGCCCGCGCCCGCTGCCCGCGCGTAGTCGCGCTTCTGCCAGATGCCGGGCGAGAGGAAGGTCAGGACTTGCACGTCCTTGAGGCCCTCAACGGGCTTGCCCGTCGTCTTGTCCGAGAGGCGCAGGCGGAGCTTGTAGTCCTCGCCCGCGCGCAGAGGCTTCTGTGTGTCGAGGTACTCGACGCTCAGCGACGTCACCCGCTCGTGTTTAATCGAAGGGTTCTCGGCGGCGCTCGCCTCGAAGCAGTGCGTGACGCGCGGCGCGTCGAGCAGGAAGGCGACATCGTAAGCGCCGTCCTTCGGGAGCCGCGTCACGGTCTCGTAAGTCCCGGTCTTGACCTCGCGCAGAGAGCGGTCGGCGACGAGCACCGCGCGCGGCTCGCGCTTGTAGTTCTGGAAGTCGCCCATCGGCGCGGCCATGCCTTCGGCGTAGTAATAAATCATCTTGTCGGCGAGGTTGGCGACGAGCATCGAGTTCCCTTCGGGCGCGGGCGTGATGGAATTGGCGGCGGCGGCGACGGTGCGCGAGTCCGAGGGCGCGGCCTGTCCGGCGGGGAAAGTGACGACATCCATCTCACCGCCTATCGTGTTCAGCCTGACCATCGTCACGTCCAGAGACCCGGCGGAGCGGATGTAGGCGAACTCCTTGGTGAAGGCGACCTGGTCGGGGCCTCGGCCCGCGACGTCTTTGCCCTTGGCGACCTGTAGGTCGTGGAGCGGGCGGTTGGTCGAGGCGTCGAAGATGTGGACGCCGCCCGACGACGGGTTGGGCACGAAGCCGTAGCGCCCGCCGGGCGCGAAGCGGACTGCGCTGATGCCGGGCGCGGCGGCGACGTGCGTCATCACGGAAGCCTTCGACGGGTCTACAACCGCGACCTGCCCGCCCACGCGGTCGGCCACGTAGACGAACTTGCTGAGCGGCGAGACGGCCACGGCGTCCGCGCCACGGCCCGTCTTCACGTCGGCAGTCTTCGAGAGCTTCGGCACGTCAATGACGGAGAGCGTGCCCGCGTCGCGGTTCGTGACGAAGGCCGTGCGGTTGTCGGCGCTCAAGGCCAGCTCGTGATGACCCGCGCCGGTCGGGACGCGCGCGACCGGCTTGAAGGTCGCCGCGTCAATGACGGTCACGCCGCTCTCGGCCCCCTCGTCGGTGCCGACCCAGAGGTACTTCTCGTCGGGCTGGAGCGCGAGGCGGACGGGGCGCGCGCCCGTGTCCACGTTGGCGACGACCTTCCACGTGTTGGTGTCAACGACCGCCACCTGATTCGAAGCGGGCATGCTGACGAAGAGGCGCTCCTGGTCGGCGGTCAGCACCCAGTCCTCGCCGGGGGTCTTGAGCATGACGAGCGCGATGAGCTTGGTGCCGCCGAAGCCGAGCAGAGGGTCTATGACGGAGATGTTCGGCTCCGAGTTGAGCGCGAGCAGGAAGTAGCTGTTGAGGTCAACGTCGGGGCGGGCGCGCAGAGAGCCCTGGATGAAGGTCTTAATCTTCTCCTTGCACTGTTCGGGCGTCGCCCGTTCGCCGGTGCGCTGCGTCATCCAGATCGTGGGGCGGATGCCCGCGAGCGGCGAGCGCGTGGCCGTGTCGGTGACGCGGACGCGGACGCGGGCGTCCTGTCCTTCCATCAGCCCCGGCGTGCCGGCGGCGGCGGGCGTGACGGGCTCGATGGTGAACTCGACCTCAAGTCCCTGCGTGACGAGCTTCTGAGGGCCGGAAGGGATCGCGGGCTTGGGCGCGGGCTTCGGCGTCTGGGGGGCGGCGGCGGGGGCCGCCTTCTCCTGCGCCAGCGTGGCTGACTGCGCGGCGAATGCGCCGACGAGCGCGCACGCGAGCAGCGTTCGGGGTATCAATCTCATGTCTGCTTCTCCGGGAGTCTGGGCCGGGGACGGGGCGGGCACGCGCCCACCGGAGGCCCCGGCGTGCGGCCTCAGCGCGTGATGGCCTTCAAGTCGCGCATCGTGCTACAGAAAGTGCGCACGGAGACGCTGCCGTCGTTGGCGTATTCGATGATGGCGGCGCGTAGTTGCGGGGTGTCTTCAAAGACGAAGACCGTCTTGCCGTTCTGCCGCCTGATGTTGTTGATAGGGAAGCTGCGGCAGCGTAGGAAGCTGGCCAGCGTGAGGTCGCTCGTGTCGTAAGTCCGGGTGCTGGTCTCTGCGGAGTTCATCGGGCTTCATCCTTTCGCCTTCCCTTGCCGGGGGCGTTTATCTTTGGTCGCGCGGGCAGTCCTTCGGCTGACGTACGCACGCGCGCCGTTTGCGACTCTTTCATCTTTTCCTGAGCGACGGCGGCGTCATTCGCTGGTGGGCAACCGCCCCGAAGGGCGTGACGCCGTTGCCGTTATGACAGGCACGTCCAAGCGTAAGAGCAACCGCTGTGCCCTTCGGCGGGGCGGGAGGTGTGGCAGTCAAGAGTGACAGTAAAGATTTGTAAACCGGGGCGTCAGGAAGCCTCTGCCCGGCGGCGCGCGGCGCGGCGGTGTCTCACGGTGAATCACACGCCGCCCGGCTTGTTACACCGCGTGACACGTTGCGGAGGGCGAAGGCTTGGGACGAAGGGAGGAGTCGGCTGAGTCACTTTCGCCCTTCACGCCGGGGGGAGGTGGCGTTCGATGACGGACCTCAGCCTTTCAAAGTGGACGGGCTTGGTGATGAATTCGCGGCAACCGGCGGCGAGGGCGTCCTCGCGGACTTCTCTCGCCGTGTGCGCCGAGAGGGCGATGACGGGGACATCGCGCAGGCCGAGCAGTTTGCGGAGCTGGTGCATGGTGGCGAAGCCGTCCATGTTCGGCATGCTCAAGTCCATGAGAATGAGGTCGGGCGAGTCGGCCTGCGCCAATTTCACGGCCTCCGAGCCGCTGGCCGCCTCCAAGACCCTGTACCCGAACGACTCTAACGCCTGCTTTGTTAACAACCTCACCTCGTCGTAGTCGTCAACGACCATCACCGTCTGCTGTTCTTTTACGCCGCCGTCCATCTGCCCTGTCCTATCTGTCGGGATAGTTGTTAGCTTTAGACGCGCCAAAAAAAAATGCCCGCGCCGCCCCAAGTCTCGCACCGACTTTAGTCGGAATGCAAACGGGGCGTAAACGCGGGTGCAAATGGCGTTCCGTAGAGGGAGCGGGGGCCGGGCTCCGGCGTCGAGGTCAGCCCGAATCCTCCGGCGACGACGCGGGGGCCGCGTCCTCGTCGGCTGGTGCGTCCGCCATCAGGCCGAACCGCTTGAGCTTGCGGTAGAGCGTCGGGCGGTGGTAGTCGAGAATCTCGGCGGTCTTCTTAACATTGCCGCCCGTGCGTTCGAGCGTCTGCGCGATGGCTTCGCGCTCGATCTCCTCCATCGTCATGTAGGGCGGGATGACGCAGTGCGTGTGCGCGGCGGTCGAGGCGTGGAGCTGTTCGGGGAGGTCTTCCGGCCTCAACTCGTCCTCGCGCGCGAAGAGGACGGCGTGCTCGACGACCGACTCCAGCTCGCGGACGTTGCCGGGCCAGTCGTAGCGCGTGAGGAGCGAGAAGGCGGCGGGCGAGAAGGCGCTGATTTGCTTCTGGTACTTGCCCGCGTAGGCCTGTAGGAAACGCTCGGCGAGCGGCGCGATGTCGTCTGGCCGCTCGCGCAGAGGGGGCACCGTGACGCGCACCGTGCTGACGCGGAAGAAGAGGTCTTTGCGCAGCGTCCCGTCCTTAACCATCTGCTTCGTGTCGCGGTTGGTCGAGCAGACGAGGCGGAAATCCACCGCCAGCTCCTGCTCGTCGCCGAGGCGGCGCAGGCATCGCTCCTGCAAGACGCGCAGGAGCTTCGTCTGGAGATGCGCGGGCATCTCCGCAATTTCGTCAAGGAGGAGCGTGCCGCCCGCCGCCGCCTCGATGAGTCCGCGCTTGTCGCGGTCGGCCCCGGTGAACGCGCCCTTCCGGTAGCCGAACAGCTCCGACTCGATCAGCTCCGAAGGGAGCGCCGCGCAGTTGATGCGGATGTACGGGCCGGAGGCGCGGTTGCTCTGCGTGTGGAAGGCCGCCGCGATCAGCTCCTTCCCCGTGCCGCTCTCGCCCTCGATAAGGACGGAGGCGTCAGAGGGGGCGGCGGTGCGGATGGTCTCGATGATTTGCAGCATGCGCGGGTCGCGCCCCGTGATGCCGAACGCCTCGCCCTCGGCGGAGAGCGCGCGCTTGAGCGCCTTGTTCTCGCGGCTGATTTCGCCGAACTGAAGCGCGCGCCCCGCGAGCATCAAGACCTGATCGGGGGTGAAAGGCTTCTCGACGTAGTAGAAGGCCCCGCGCTTGATGGCTTCGATGGTCACGTCGAGCGAGCCGTGCGCGGTCATCAGGATGACCTGCGTGTCGGGCGCGCTCGACTTGATGATGCTCAGAAGCTCGATGCCGGTCGCGTCCGGCATGCGGAGGTCGGTGAAGACCAGATCGAAGGGAGCGCCCGCGTCGAGCAGCGAGCCGGCCTCGGCGACGCTCCCGGCGGTGCTCACGTCGTAGCCGCTGTCGCCGAGGATGAGCGCGAGGGCGCTCGTGATGCTCTCCTCGTCGTCCACGACGAGGACTCTCCGCTGTCGTGCCATCATTCGCCCTCCGCTTCCGCCGGCAGGCGGACTGTGACGAGCGTGCCCTCGCCGGGGCGGCTCTCGACGACGATCTCGCCGCCGTGCTCTTCGATAACTTTTTTGGCGTAGGGCATGCCGAGCCCAAGCCCTTTGGCCTTGGTGGTGTAGAACGCCTCGAAGACCCGCTCGAACTGCTCGCGGGTCATGCCGACGCCCGTGTCGCCGATCTCGACGCGCAGCTCGTCACCTTCACGCAGGGTCTTGAGCGAGAGCCGCCCGCCGTCGGTCATCGCCTGCATGGCGTTGATGATGAGGTTGGTGAGCGCCGAGCGGATGGCGGACTCGTCGAGCCGCGCGCGCAGACGACCGGGCGACAGCTCGACGCTACTGACGACGCGACCGTGGTTCAACTGCGGCTCCAACAGTTGGAGCAGGTCGGCGACGACGCGGTTGAGGTCTACCTCGCGCCGCTCCAGACTCAGAGGGCGCGCGAAGTTCACGATCTGCTCGACCGTCCGCGAGAGGTGGCTGATGGTCTCGACTATCTTGTCGGCGAGTTGGAGTTCGGCCTCGCTCATCCTGTCCGCCAGCTTGGCCTTCATGTGCATCGCGTAGAGCTGGAGCCCCGTCAGGGGGTTCCTGACCTCGTGCGCGACCTGCGCGGCGACCTGGCCGAGCGCCGCGATCTTCTCCTGATGCGCGAGCCGCGCCTGCATCTGGCGGAGCGATTGCTCGGCGCGACGCTCGGCGGTCAGGTCGCGCATGATGCAGAGGTGGCCGAGCCGGCTCCCGCCGACGATGGGCGTGAGGGCGACCGCCGCCGGGAACTCCTCGCCGTCGCGGCGGTGCAGGCTCATCTCGGTCTGGTACATCCCGACCGCGGCGGCCTCCTTCAGACACTGCTGAAGGAGGTTCTCCCCGTACCGCTCCACGTCAAGGAACAACTCGCTCGGACTGCGCCCCTTCGCCTCTTCGGGCGTGTAGCCGAAGAGCAGCCCGGCGCCTCGGTTGAAGAGGGTGATGCGGTATTCGAGGTCGAGGGCGACGATGGCGTACTCGGTCGAGCTGTCGAGGACGAGGTTGAGAAAGCTGTGGGCGGCGGCGAGGTCGGCTGTGCGCTCGGCGAGGTCAGCCGTGCGCTCGGCGACGCGCTGCTCCAACTCCTCGGCGTAGCGCCTGACCTCTTCTTCGAGAGCGCGCTTCTCGTCGTCCAGTCGCTTCTTCTCGGCGGCGCGGGCGACGGCGCGTGTGATGGACTCCTTGAGGACGGGCTTGGCGAGGAAGTCATACGCGCCCCCGCGCACGATCTCCGGCAGGTACGAGACGTCCGGCTCGCCCGTGATGACGATGACGGGGACGCGCGGGTCGCGCTCGCGCATCTCGCGTAGCAGCTCGATGCCGCTCCGGCCCGGCAGGTTGATGTCCACGACGGCGACATCCACGCCCCCGTCCTCGCCGAAGAGGGCCGAGCCTTGCGCGGCGTCGGCGGCGGCGAGCGGCTCGAAGCCCTCGCGCCGGAGGAACTCGGCGAGCGTCAGGCGGATGCTCGGCTCGTCGTCAACGATGAGGACTCTACGCGCCATCGCTTCCCCCCTCCGGCATGTCCGCGGGCAGCTCGACGATGAAGCGCGCGTACTCACCCTCCACGCTCTCGGCGCGGATCGTCCCGCCGTAGTCGTGGACGATCCCGAAGCTGATCGAGAGACCGAGCCCCGTCCCCCCTGAGTCGCGCCGCGTCGTGAAGAAGGGGTCGAAGACTTTTTCGAGGTCTTCGCGGTTGATGCCGACCCCGTTGTCGTAGAACTCCACGCGGACGCACTGCCGCCCCCCGCGCTCGACCCGCCGCGCGCTGATGCGGAAGAGCTTCTCGCCCGTGTCGCCCCGCTTGGACTTCAAAGAGTGGTGGGCGTTGCTGACCATGTTGAGGACGACCTGTCGCAGGCGCGAGCGGTCGGCGCGCAGCGGCGGCAGGTCTTCCGGCACGTCCGTCTCGACGCGGATGTCGTCCTTCTCGAACTGGCGACCGAAGAGCGCGAGCGACGACGTGACGGCCTCGGCGAAGGAGACGCGGCCCACCTGCTGCTCGTCGTGGCGCGCGAACATCAGCAGCCCGCGCACGATGCTGGCGATGCGCTCGCCCTCTTCGATGATGCCGTCAATCATCCCGCGCTCGAACTCGGTGCGCTCGGCGCCCTCGTCCTTCAGGAGTTGCGCGAAGTTGATGACGCCGTTCAAGGGGTTGTTAATCTCGTGCGCGACGCCGGCGGAGAGTTCGCCGAGCGAGGCGAGCTTCCCCGTCTGGAAGAGTTGCTGCCGCATCTGCTCGCGCTCGGCTTCGAGCCGCTTGCGCGCCGAGAGGTCGCGGACGATGAAGATGAGGAGCCGCTCCTTCTCGGTCGAGAGCGTGCTGAAGGAGACGGCGACGGGGCTCGTCTCGCCGTCGCCCGTCTCGACGACCAGCTCCGCCTCGCCCGAATCCCCGCTTTTGAGGAGGCGCGCGAGGTCGCCGTTCCGCCGGTCGCCGCCGTCGCCGCGCGTGCGGATGACCTCGCGCGCGTCGCACCCGACCGCCGACTGCGGGGTGCAGCCGAGGATTTCGCAGAAGCGGTTATTGACCTCCACCAAACGGAGGTCGGCTGCCGACGCCACGCCGATGCCGTCGCCCGCGTGCTCGAAGAGTGCGCGGTAGCGTTCCTCGCTCTCGACGACGGCCCGCTGCTTGTGACTGATGAGGCGCAGGAGAAGACTGACGACCACCACGTCCACCACGATGGAGATGAAGAAGTGCTCGACGCGCTGCTGAATGTCGCGGCGCGACTGCCGGTTCTCCTCGCCGGGATAGCGGTGCTCGACCCACGCGAAGAAGGGGTCGCGGATCATCCTCTCCCACGACAGCATGACTATTGCGGTCATGGCGACGGTGAGCAGGGTGAAAGACAGTATTAGGGTTAGATTGGAGCTTCGCTTCACGTTCTGAAGACAAAGTGAGGAGGACGGGGCAAGCTTTGTCGTTAGAACCGGCGCGGGCACATGTGGACGCCGAAATTACTCTTTAATTGCATCCTCTCTATGAGTGAGAAATTCAGGACAGTTAAAGCTCGTTGTTGATACTTCGGCTTCGGCAGGAGACTGACGGTCAGGCAAAATCCTCGCGGAAGATGAAACTCCGTGTTCTGTATAAAAGCCCGCGAGGCAGAGGGCCGAGTCGAGTGGGGATTATACCCGCGCGCCGGATTTTTTCAACAGCGGCGGAGCGGCGACACCCGGATGAGGGTTCGTGCGCTTCAAGAGTGTGATTCTCGGAGAGTCGGTGACGCCTCTCTGAAGCCCCGGACTCGGCGCTTTAGAGAGGCGTCACCGATCCTCTTCGTTAAGCATTGGCGGGCGCAATCAACCGCGCCGCCCCCGCCGCGATGCTCCCGATTGTGAGCCGGGGCGTCTCGGCGACCGGAGGGCTCAGATACTGAAGGGGGATGCGCAGCTCTTCCATCTTCAATCTATCCCACTGCTCTATCGGGTCAAGCCCCGCGATGTACTTCCGCTCACTGTTGCCGATGGGGTTTCTCACGCTCAGGATTTCGGGGCCGGAGGCGAGAATCACTTTTTTGTAGTTGGGCATCCGGCTCGTCCAGAGCTTGGAGCGGTAGTGACGCGCGACGTTCGTGATGCTGCCCAGTTGGCGGCAGAGCCTCTGGAAGTGCTCGACGACCTCCGTGGGCTCCATCCCCAGCGGGCGGTGGCAGAGCGTGTAGCCGTCGTAGTCGCGGCTCACCGTGCCGGGCAGTATCCGCCCCTCGCGCGCCAGTTGCCGGTAGAAGGGCGTCTCCGGGTACGGGCAGACGATGCCCATGAAGGTGATGTTGAAGTATTGAAGGTCGGCGAGGTATTCGGGCAGTCGTTCGAGGTATTCGGCGGTGTCGCCGTCCGAGCCGACGAGGAGACCGAACGAGAGCATGATGCCGTTCTCGAAACAGCGGCGGATGACTCTATCCACTTCGGAAATCTTGTTCTGCCCCTTGTTCATCGCCTTGATGGAATCGGGGTTGAGCGATTCGAGACCCGTGTAGACGTAGCGGCAACCGGCGCGCGCCATCAGGCGGACGGTCTCCTCGTCCTTCAGGACGTTGAAGGTCAGCGCGCAGCCCCAGGTCTTCTTCAAGGGCACGAGCGCCTCGCACAGCTCGCGCAGGTAGCGTTGGTTGCCGCCGAGATTGTTGTCGAGGAACGAGAACGAGTTGTCGAGGAGCCCGAAGTAGTTCTTGTTCCAACTCATCTTGAACTTGATTTCATCAACGACGTGTTGGACGGGCCGGTAGCGATACTTCTCGTGCCCGGTCAGCACGCAGAAGTTGCAGGTGAAGGGGCAGCCGCGCGAAGCCTCGATGCCGGGGAGCCGGATGCGGTTGGTGCGAAAGTCAATGAGGTCGTAGCGGTAGGGCCTGATCTCGGCGGGGCCGTTGGAGGCGAGGCCGTAATGCTTCTGCAACTGCCCGCGCTCGAAGTCGTTGATGAGGGCGGGGACGTTCGCCTCCGGCTCGCCGGTGACGACCGCGTCGAAGTACTGCTCGCAGTCGTCGGCGAAGTGGAGGGCGTGCCGCCCGCCCGCGACGGTCTTGATGCCGCGTTGGCGCAGGAGCGTCGAGAGCACCTTCGTGTGCTCGTAGTAGGAGTGGAGGTAAGAGAAGAAGACCAAATCCCATTCGCGGTCGAGCGGGATGTCCGACTCTTTCTCGTTGTAGACCTCGACCTCGGCGTGGTCGGGGCACAGAGAGGCGATGAGTTCCGGCACCGACGACTGCATGACGCCGCGCTCCTTGCGCGCGAGCCTCGTCGGGTGTGTGTAGGTGCTGATGACGGCGATCTTCATAACTGCGGCCTCCGCTTCGACTGTCCTTAAGGTTGTTTAGAACTGCTCGTGACTTTCCGCGCGCGACGGGCTCCCGGCCCGCTCCCTTAAGCCCTGCTGCGTTCCGCCTCTCTCGACACGTGCGTTCTCTTCTCGACGTGAAACGTGCCGAAGAGGTAGTCGAAGAGCGGCGAAGTGACGCCGTAGCGGATGGTCGCGTCGTAATGATGATGTTGCAGGTGATACTTCCGGAAGTAGCGGATGAGGCGCGTGCGCGACGTGCCGTGGTGCGCCTGAAAGTCGAGAAACTCGTAGAAGAAGTAGCCCGCCATGAGGCCCGTATAGAGGTAGGTCGCCGCCTCCCAACTCCCCGTCGCGGCCCACGCCAGCAGAATGTAGACGACGCAGACGGGCACGCTCTCGCTCAGTTGCACGTTGAGCCTCTGCAGCGAGTGCGGGTCGTCGTGATGCCGAAGATGCGTCAGGTTGCCGGGCAGGTTGAAGCCTTCGGCGCGGGGCTCGCGGTGCAAGACCCAGCGGTGCGTTGCATATTCATAGAGCCCCCACGTCAGGAGGCCGACGAAGACGAGCGTCGCCGCTGAGGGCACGAGACACGGCCCCGCTACGGAGGGCGGCGAAGTGCATGATGACTAGTACGAAGGTGTAAAAGATGAAAGGTTTGTAGAGCTGAAATTTGTTGACCTGAAGGCTGCGCTCGCGCCTCGTTTGTTTGACTCGCTGCATGTTTGTACCCGCCCTGTGTCCTTGATGTCGTCCCGATGAAAGACGGAAGCCGTCTCCTGAATCGGTGAGGGACGTTCATGGTCTCGCTACTCACAACATAAACGCGTGCTCCGGTCGCAAAAGTAATCACCCGCGCGCGAGTTTTTCGTCTGACAATTCGCGCGGGCGTTTGCCTCCGCCCACCCACGGCCTCACACGACTGACCACGGCGGCCCGAACCGCAACTTCATGCGGCCCGGACGGAGCACCACTTTTAAGATTTATCTGTGGAGAATTGTTGAGGAGGTCGAAACACGCGTCCCGACGGGAAGCGAAACGATTCTGCGGGCGGAAGGCGAACCGTTGGTCCGAGAAAAGCGGCAGGGTGTCGAGGGTTTCAGTCCTCTTCAATGAGCTGGCGGGAAATTCAGGAACGCTACGGCCACACAAAAAATTTGGAGCCGGACTCGAACCGACCGGCGGCGGTCGTCCTTTGTTTGCCCCAAGCCTTCGTCAACTTTGGGAGTGGATAAAACGGGGGATGCTACCGGCAGGCGTGGGTTCAGTCGTTTGGCGGCTTTGCCTGCGCGCCACCTGATATGGACGGCGTCTCTAGCGCCTTCAGTGCCCGCTCAAGCATGGCGCGGTGCGCCGGGTTGGTCGCGCGACCGAGTTGCTCCTCAAGGCGTGCCCTCGAAAGCCTGACGGACTCCTCCCGCGCCTTGCGCTCCCGCTCCTCTGGCGAGGCCTGCTCCTTGCGCGCGCGGCGTGCCTCTGCCGCCTCCTGCTGTCGCTCCAGCGCCTCCTCCATGCTCCCGGCCAGATCATCTCCGTCCCAACCTGCCATGAGAACTATTCCTTTCCTCCGGGGCGATTTTATTCCTCATCATACATCGCTCACCACACGATGTCGTCGGGAATCTCGACCAGCCCCCGCCCCTCGAACTCGCCGGGCGTGACAAGCTCTGACGACTCCCCGCCGAGCCAGCCCTTATACTGCCTGTCCCACAGAACCGTCGCGACCGCCGTCGCCAGATTAAGCGCGTGCCTCGTCGGGATGACGACGAACCGGTGGCAATGACTGATGTGCGGCTTTGAAACGCTGCCGTCCTCCGGGCCGAACACGTACAAGGCATTCGGCGGGTGCTCGAAGCCATGCAGCGGCTCCGAGGTCTTCCGCACTTCCACCGCCACCGGAACCGCGTCGGCGAACTGCTCGAAGGGGTAATCGTAGTTGATGATTTCCACGTCGGCATACCCCTTCATTCGCTCTTCGCGAGGCAGACGCCTCCTGTACGCGATGTCCAAAGAGACCCGCTCGCCCGTGAACCACACCTGGCGCAGGCCGTAACACGACGCCAGCCGCACTACCATGCCGACGTTATGTGCGTACTTCGGGTCAATCAAGATGATGGCCGGAGAACGGCCCAAGGGGGCGTCCTCTTTGTTCAAGACCCTTCTGATACTTCGTCTCTCCTGCATACTGTTGTCCTACACCACACAGTCTAGCGCCCGAACTTGTATGTTGACTGAAGTGGGCTGAAGCATCAAGCTCCAGCTAACAGAGGGCACCGGAGAAGCTGTTCTCGAATTATGACCCAAAGGAGTCAGCGGGTTAGTCTAGCTCCCGGTGCCCACCCATGTGCGAGCGTTGGCCTTCAAGTGGATCAGAATCATCTACCGGTGTTGGCAGACGCGCACGCCTTACGACGAGGTGAAGTACCTGGAGGGGCTGCGCAGGAAAGGCTCTTCGCTACTCAACTATGCGGCGCAGAATCCGGCGTGAGGGCGAAGTCCTGCTTGACTCGAACGCCTCAGATGGGTTGTTAGATTTTCGCATGGCGTTGTTGCATAAAAGGTCGCGGAGGCGATACGTCTGCTAGTCTCGATGCGTGACCAACAAGAAAAAGCGTCAGTACCGCATCCGCAACTGGCGCGACTATAACAAAGCACTGGTGCGGCGAGGAAGTCTTACCCTCTGGGTCGAAGCGCGCACCCTCGGCAGATGGCTCAATCAAGACCAACCTGCACGCCGTGGCCGACGCCGCACCTACACCGACGCGGCCATCACCTGCGCGCTCACACTCCGAGCGGTCTATGGTCTGCCGCTGCGCTCCACCCAGGGGCTCACACGCTCCGTGCTCCGATTGCTCGGCTCGGACTTGCCCACGCCGCATTACTCAACTCTGTCGCGCCGCGCCGCCTTGCTCCACGTGGTGTTGCCTCGCTTGAACAAAGGTCCACTGCATCTGGCCGTGGATTCCACAGGCGTCAAACTCTACGGCGAAGGCGAGTGGAAAGTCCGCCTGCACGGCACGGAGAAGCGGCGGACGTGGCGCAAGCTGCACTTAGCCGTCGACCACCGCACGCACGAGGTCGTCTCTTTGGCGATGACTGATAAGTATGTGCTCGACCGGAGAGCCGTGCCCGGCCTGCTCTCGGAGGTCGAAGGCGAGGTAGTGGAAGTGCTCGGCGATGGGGCTTACGACTTCCACGACTGCTACACGGCCATCCACGCGAGGGGCGCGCTCGCCGTGATTCCGCCGAAGAAGCGTGCGAGAGTCAGGGGAGGGCCGGAGTTCGGCGACCGTGACGCCGCCGTGCTGCGCGGTCGTGAAGTCGGGAGGGAGGAGTGGAAGCGGGAGGCGGGCTACCACCGGCGCTCGCTGGCCGAGACGGCGATGATGCGCCTGAAGACGATCTTCTCGGAGAGGTTGAAAGCGCGGGAGTGGAAGAGACAAGTGACGGAGTTGAGGGTGAGGTGCGCGGCGCTCAACCGGATGACGGGCCTGGGGATGCCGCAGAGCTACGCGGTATGAAGCTGGCGTGAACAGCTCAGGCCGAGTTCTGCTCGTCACCAAGATTTATGCAACAACGCCCAGCCCGACGTCCAAAGCCGCCGTGCCCGCCGTGTCCGCTAGCAGACCCCCCACCAAAGCCGCCACTGGTCTCGAAACTTGGGGATCGTGGGGGGCCTTCGCTGACAGTGATCCTGCGACCATCCAACTCATAACCGTCGAACCGTTCGATAGCCTCCAAGGCGTCAAACTCATTCATCTCAACAAAGGCGAAGTTAATTGAGCGATCTGTATTGCGGTCTGGCATTATGGTTATTGACCCCACCGGGCCTATCTCTAAAAACAGGGCGGCCAGCTGGTACTCTGTCGTTTGGGGCGACAAATTCCCGACGTGGAGTTCCATAGCATAAGGTATCGTCGCGGGCTCTCTTGTTCTTCTGGAAGTCCCAGCTTGAAATTGCTCCACTATTAGATCAAGCAAACCAAATGGTGCGAGATACTCGAAAAGCTCGGGGTTAGCTCTTTGAAAAGCATCCAAGAGTTTATTCATTGCATCAGCGGGCAGTTCTACTGTAACTCTTATGCTGTTGCTCTCTTCTAGTGATCCAACTTTAACATCTGATGGGGAAATATTTAGAAAAGCCGCTAGGTTGTGTTGACATAACTACCTGAGCCAGATGACTGTGCTGGCGAGATAGATGAAACTCAAGTAGTTCTTCGCCAACTTATCGAACCGCGAAAACACCCGACGGAAGTGCTTGAGCTTGCCGATTTGGTTCTCAATCAAGTGCCGTTCTTTGTAAAGGTGCGCATCAATCTGTCGTTGCTCTTTGCAAGTGATGCGCGAAGGGATGACGGGTTCAGAGTTTCGCCCTTTCAGCTTCAGGACGAACGCTGCCGCGTCATAACCTTTGTCGGCTATCACGTAATCGGCGACGAGGTCGTTGACCAGCGATTCAGCCTGCGTGATGTCGTTGCGCTCGCCGCCCGTCAGGATGAAGCGCACGGCGTTGCCTAGAGCGTCAGTCGCCAGGTGAATCTTGGTGGAGAAGCCGCCGCGGCTACGGCCTAAGCTTTGTGCGCCCTCTTTTTTTGCGCGCCGCCGGCACACGCGTGAGCGCGCACGACGGTCGAGTCGATCATCAGATATTCCATGTCGCGGTCGGAAGAGAAATGCTCGAACAACATCTCAAAGACCTTGAGTTCGCTCCATCTGGCGAAGCGTTTATAGACTGAGTTCCAGTGGCCGTACTTCGGCGGCAAGAGCCGCCATTGCGCGCCGCTACGAGTAACCCAGAGGACGGCTTCGAGGAAACGGCGCACGTCGCGTCCGGCTCCGAGCCTGATCTGTGGGCAGGTTTTCAAGACGGGCAGGATTTTCTGCCATTGCTCGTCGGTTAACTTAACTGTCATCGTGTAGAGCAGTTTAGCTTCTTTACGTCAACACAACCTAGTGCATGTTGCAATAACCTATGCGAATCAGGAGTAGAAAGTGAGCAATAAACAAGCGACGGCGAGTTTGCCATAGCAATGCACTTTCAACCCCTGACTAGAACGCACGCGCGAAGCGTTCTGTAAGTCTGTTCTTTGAATCAGCCAGTTGAATAAACTTTCCAATGGCTGACGAATCGTTGAGACGAAACGATTGTAGAGCGTCGGTACATCCTGCTGCGTCTCATGCCGGTGACGTTTGTATGAGGCGACTAAAAACCAGCCGCGCTCTTTGCAAGCGGCTTCTGTGTCGCGGTGGAAATAGGCTTTGTCGGCGAACAAGCCGCAACCCGCAGGCAAGCTAGGCGACACTTCGCGCAACGCCGAGAGGTCATGCTGCGAAGCCCGTGAGAGGTGAATCTTCTCCGGCAAGGGCAACTTAGCAGTTCGCCGCGCAGCAATAAAATGCAGCTTGACGCCCCGATAATGCTGTTGTTTAGTGGCGCAAAAGCCGGTGTCGGCTAACTCGGGAGCGACCCGCCCGCGATTGGCGCGAGTACCGCGCGCGAGCATGACGGGCACGCTATCAATGAGGCGGTCGTCACTGGCCTGAACCTGCCATGCACCATTGAGAAGCAGGTGTTCGATGAACAGTTCAAAAGCTGGAGCTAGTTCATTCAACCGGCAGTTGACGCTTTGGTATGAGGGCAAGGCGGGAAACCACTCGCGCCAGTGATTTTGGATGTAATCATAAATCCGGCGTTGCGTCGTGAGCCCCTGAAGATGCCCGAACAAGTACATGGTTAAGAGTTCTTCGTCCGAAAAAAGCGGCTGGTGATTATTGCTCAAGCGTTGCTGTTTAAGCACGGGTTTCGTATCGTAGAGGTGGCAGATGAGCAAATAGAGTGCGATAAGTTTAGTTTCCACAAAACCATCTTATCAACTCCTTGCTCATCTGCTTTTCTACTCCTGATTCGCATAACCTGCTTTGTAATTCACTGAAATCCTCCAGCTTCATGTCTATGATAATCTGTGCCTTCTTGGTTGCTTTAGCTTCCACAGGTGCTAGTTGACCGTTGTTATAGCGCGATACCCAAGGTCTCTTTTTGTACTCCCTCATTGTTGCCTTGTCTATCTTTCCCAAGTCGAACATTTCGTGGCAGTTCGCACAAAGTACTATAAGGTTTTCAGCAGTATGATCATTCGATTCATTCCATGGGTTCTGGTGCAAATAGCAGAGACAGAACGCACGAATGCTTCTCCATGCTCGATCTCATGCCGAGAGCACTGCGTCCCATAAGTGCGACATTCGCATCTCTTCTCTCGCTAGCACCGATGAAGTGTCGAACTGCCCCTTCCTGATCTTCTGCACTAATTCTAACGTGAGTTCGGGTTAAGAATGCGAAGAGAGAGCCGGATTTCGTAAGATGGAGTTCGCCAAAACACCCATCAGCACGAAAGAGGCCCTCTCGATGGATATTCTACCCGTTTTCTGTGACATAGACGATTTCTGCCAGCTCTTTGAACCACTCTGGAAAAGGCGACTGCTCTGTGTGGGCGATCGCCAGCGCGACCGCGCCGCTCGCCTCTGCCTGTCGGAGGTGATGACGATCATCGTCCTCTTCCACGCCTCAAGCTACCGCAACTTCAAGGCTTTCTACACCGAGCACGTCATGAAGCAGTGGCCGTGGGCCTTCCCCAGGCTTGTCAGCTACCAGCGCTTCGTCGAGCTGATGCCTTCCGCGCTCGTCCCGCTCTGCGGCTACTTGCAGACGAGGAAGGGTCGCTGCTCGGGCATCTCGTTTATCGACTCGACCTCGTTGGCTGTCTGCCACAACCGCCGCATCCACTCGCACAAAGTCTTCGAGGGGTACGCCCGCCGCGGCAAGACGAGCGTGGACTGGTTCTACGGCTTCAAGCTCCACCTCGTCATCAACGACTGCGGGGAGTTGCTCTCTTTGCGGCTGACGCCCGGCAACACGGACGACCGCCGCCCCGTGCCGGAGTTGGTCAAGGGCTTGTTCGGCAAACTCATCGGTGACAAGGGTTATGTCTCGCAGCCGCTCTTCGAGGCGCTCTACGACGACGGCCTCCAACTCGTGACGAAGCTCAAGCGGGGGATGCGCAACCGGCTCATACCATTCTTCGATAAGATCATGTTGCGCAAGCGCGCCATCATCGAGAGCGTGATGGATCAACTCAAGAACATCTCGCAGATCGAGCACAGCCGCCACCGCTCGGTAGCCAACTGCTTCGTCAACTTGCTGGCCGGGTTAGTCGCTTACACGTGGCGCGAGAAGAAGCCCAGCTTGAACATCCGAGTCAAAGAGCAGTTGCAGCTTGTTTTCTAGTTCGCTTACGTCGAACTCACGTCAATTCTATCCCGCTGATCGTCACTGCCGCATTCCTGAACTTCTTGAAGCCGAGCATCGGATAAAAACGCTGCTTCACTTTTCGATGATCCTGCTCGACGAGGTTGTTCAAGTATTTACTCGTCCGGACTTTCGCCTGCGAGCGTAGCACTCCGCTCTTCTTGAGCTCCGCAACCGCAGCGTGAGTCGCGGGGTAGCCGTCGAGCGTAATCGTTTCGGGGGTGCCGTGCCGTTCAATGGCTCTGGTGAAGAACCGTTTAACTGCGGCAATATCTCTGTGTTCACTCAGCAGGAAATCGACCGTGAGTCCGTGCTTATCGACCGCACGGTAGAGATAATTCCACCTGCCTCGAACTTTGATATATGTCTCGTCCACACGCCATGATGTGCCGACTGGACGCGCGTAGCAAATCCAGCGCTTCTCGAACTCCGGCACGAAGCATTGAACCCATCGCAGGATTGTTGTATGAGAGACATCAAGACCGCGCTCGGCCATCATCTCAACCAAGTCACGATAGCTGAGTTTGTAAGTGATGTACCATCTGACACAGAGAATAATAGACCTCTTGCAAAAGTCGGTTGACTGATGCGACAACGTAGCTCAGCAGGAGTAACACTGATGAGCTACGAACAAGTCAAAGATTTACCACCCGCGGAGTTCAAGCGCTACTGCGGGGTTCGACCGGAGACATTCCGAAAGATGGTCGAAGTCGTCTCCAGCCACCTGCGCCGGAAGCGGCGCGTCACGGGGCGACCGACCAAGCTCTCGGTCGAAGATCAAGTCTTGATGACTTTGGAATACTGGCGCGAGTACCGCACTTTCTTCCACATCGCCAAGAGTTGGGGCCTCCATGAGTCGAGTGTCTGGCGCACCATCCGGCGGTGGAAGATATTTTGACCAAGAGCCGGGCGTTCAAGCTGCCAGGTAAGAAGGTGTTGCAGCCCGCAGACCACGAGATCGAATTCATCGTCGTGGACGTGGCCGAGACTCCGGTGGAAAGGCCGAAAAAAAGCAACAGTCTTACTACAGCGGCAAGAAGAAGCGGCACACGCTGAAAAGACAGGTGGTCGTCAACGGCGCGACCAGACAAGTGATCTGCACGGCGCATGCGCGCGGCCCCGTGCATGACTTTGCGCTTTATGGGCGGAGCAAAGTCGAGCCGCATGAGGGCATTGAACTGCTCGCCGACAGCGGCTATCAAGGCTTGCAGAAGCTGCATGAAAAGAGCCGGACGCCGCACAAGAAGCCGCGCAAGAGCGAACTAACCGACGAGCAAAAAGAAAGCAACCGAGGGTTGGCGCGGCGCCGGGTCGTGGTTGAGCATGTCATCCGCAGCTTGAAAATCTTCCGCATCCTCGCGGAGCGTTATCGTAACCGCAGGGAGCGCTTCTCGTTACGGTTCAACTTCATCGCCGGGCTGCACAACTTTGAACTCAGCCTCGGCTAGCCACTTTTGCAAGAGGTCTAATAAACCTGCTTAAACTGTTGCTGAAGATTTACCCATAATTTCCTTGACTTATCACACGCGCGGGAGTATAGGCTGTCTGCGTTACGGCAACCTTGTGTTGGTGAAAACCTCGCGACCGTCAAAATTACATCTCACGATGACGAGAGCCTCACAACCCTGTTCTTAGAAAATCCTGCTCTCGCCAGCCTTTTGTATTTGTGATTGGCTGGTTACTACGTTGTAACCTATACACTCTGCTCAGTACGAGCCTCACCCCGCGGTAAAGACCGGCTATACCGGTTCAGAAATTTGGGTAGTTAAAAGGCGATCCATACACCGCGGACGCACCGTCTGCCGAGATTTATTCTCTGGCCGGCGCGCGACACTCTTCAAAAAAATCCGCCTCGCCAAGGAGAAAGACTCACACAGAGCGTTGCTCCTTACACAGCCGCGCTTACGCTATCCCGACCATAGATCAACGGGCGGTGAGTCCAATAAACAAGTCCAGCCATAACCGGTAAGGAGGTACCCATGTCTCCAATCTCATTCCTGCAGAGGATCTCGTTCATCGTCCTCATTCTTGTCTTCGGTCTAACCGTAAGCGCTCAGGATCGTCCCGCGGTGAACCGTTCCGCGACAATCAGCGCCCTTAACACGACTTCCCCCTTCGAGCCGCCTGACGTGAATGATTATACGTTCGTCATCAACAGTGGGACTGGGCTAGACACGGGGTGCACATTTCGAAACGGCGGCCCGCTAAGAATCACACTGCCCATCGGCCGCGTCCTGGGTAATCTCGCCGCGCTCAAAGCCAACGGGCTCGTTCCGGTCACTGTCCGCGTCGAGTTCCCCGCTTTCGACGTGGACTCCGCGGGAGCGCCGGGCCTGCCGCCCGAGCGCGACCGCGTGTCCGTCAACGGCAACGTCGTCCCCGGTGAGTTCACGACGGGGATTAACAGCGTCTGGGTGATGCAGCGCTTCAACATCCCTATCGAGTGGCTGAACCTGCCCACCGAACCGGCTTCGGGTGGAAACGTCACACCCACGGACAACGAAATCCGTATTGACATTGATACGGCTTCGGGCAACGACGAGAACTGGTGCACGGCTGTTGACTGGGTAACTATCACCATTGACAACCCCATTCCGCCACGGCCCTGGATCGGCGCGCACGGCATTTTCTCGGAGGGCAGCATCTGGAACGGGCTTTGGGTGCCGCGCATCAGGGCACTCGGAATCCCTGCCGACACGGGCCCGAATATGGGCAGGCTCGACACCATTCAGAACAACGCGGTCAAAATCGGGAATGCCGTCTCGGAGGCGCGGGCGCGCTGGGGCGTTGACCGGGTCAACATTGTGGCTCACAGTAAAGGTGGCATTGACTCTCGTCACTTTATCGAGAACAGTAAGTCCGTCGAGAGACTCGTGCAGTTGGGGACTCCGAACGCGGGCAGCCCACTGGCCAACGTGGCACAGGGGGGCTCGTTAATTTTCCTCGGTCTTGCCGGCAACGTAGCGGCAAACGGGCTGGCCGGCGGGGCAGGGGGATACCAACTCACCACGCCTTACATGGCCGTGTATAACTTCTTCCACGGCTTCAATCCCAAAGTGTCGTACGTGGCTATCGCGGGGCACCAGATACCCGGAAGCTTCACCTCAGACCCCGGCGGAAGGGCCCTCCAAGCTATCGTCGGGGAAGGCGATCTCATCGTGCCGCTCTCTTCGGTGCATGCTCTGCCCTACACCATCAACGGAACCGTCACCTCCACGTTCCCGCCGACCTTCGGCCCGGCTTCACACACGGGGTTGCACAGCAATCAGGTAGCGTTCGCACTCGCGAGTTCGCAAGTGAAAGCGCCGGGTCAGAGGAGTCCGTTCGCCACCGAGGGCGTTCTAAATTTACCCGGCGGCAGGCTGACTTCCACGTCGGTGAACGCGGCCGCGTTGAACACGGGGACGCAACACACAAAGACTGTCGGTGGCCAATTGGAGCAGCCGCAAACGGCCTCCCACGTCATCCCCGTGGATTCAGGCTCGACGCTGGCCTTCACCCTTCTACACACGGAAGGCGAGCTCGGCCTGAAGCTGACCGACCCGAACGGCCAGGTGTTCGACGCGGCGACCGTTGTCGGCAACCCGAAGGTGTCGCGGCAGGAGGTCGAGACGCCCGCCGGCTTCATGGAGGCATACGCTTTCACGGGGTCGTTCGCTACGGGTAACTGGACGGCGTCTGTGACGGCGACCAACACGACGGGGCCGGTAGCTTATAATGTGCAGGCTTGGCTCGAAGATGCCCCGCTGCTCATGACGGCGGCGTCCGACAAGCTCTCGACCCAGATTGGCGGGAACTTCGTTCTAAGCGCCGCCTTGAAGGACGGGGCGCTCCCGGTCATGGGGGCCACGGTTAATGCCGCAGTCCTTTTACCCGACGGCGTCACGGCCCAGAACGTTGCACTGCTGGACGATGGCGCATCTCCCGACGCCGTCCTGAACGACGGCGTCTACACGGCACGTTTCAACGGCGCGACTCAAGCCGGGCCGTACGGAATTACCGTCAACGGCTCGGGCACTAGCTCCGGCGTGCCGTTCAGTCGCGAGACATACCTGTCGGTCTTCGCGACCGCGAGCAGTTCGAAGATTCTAAGCGGACTCAGCGACTCCGGTCGCGACTTGAACAATAACGGACGCTTCGATCAGTTGGTGCTGAAAGTGCCTGTGCAGATCACAGCAAGCGGCACCTACCGCTTGGCCGCGACCCTTCAGGATTCGTCGGGCAACATACTAGAGACTTCAAACAGCTTCGCCCTGACGCCTGCGGCGACCGACATGGAGTTAGTTTTCGACGGCGCGACCCTGTTCGCTCACGGCGTCAACGGGCCTTACCAGATGACCTCCGTCCGCATGGCTGAAGAGTTGAATCAGGTGATACTGCCGCTGACGGAGACGACTTCCGCACACAACACTGCAGCGTACCCGTTCACGCAGTTCGAGGGTGCGGGCATGGCGCTCACCGGTGCGAACTCCGCCGTGGGCGTGGATACGAACGCGAACGGCAAATTCGACACCCTGCGGGCCGACATCGGCGTCAACGTCCCGACCGCTGGCTCTTATCAGTGGTCGGCGCGTTTGCGCGACCAGACGGGCCGTGAAATTACCCTCGCCAACAATTCGGGTAACCTGCCTGTAGGCGTCAGCTCGATTCGCCTCTCCTTCAGCGGCTCGGCGATAGGCAGCAATGGGATAGACGGGCCTTTCACCATCACAGACCTGCTGCTCTTCAGCAACGCTGAGACGTTGTCGGCTGCTGACGTATTCGCGTCGCCGCCGATTCCTGCTTCAGCCTTCGAAGGCTTCGTCGCGCCCGCCTTGACGGTACAATTCAGTTCCGGCAGCTACTCGACTTCCGAGAATCAACACGGCGTCGAAATCACGGTGACGCGCACGGGTGTCACGGCGGGAGACATCTCAGTCGACTACCGCACCGCGGACGGCAGCGCGTCGGAGCGCTCCGACTACACGACCACCTTCGGCACGCTCCACTTCGCGTCCGGCGAGACAACGAAGACTTTCAACGTGCTCATCACCGACGACGCCTTCGTCGAAGGCAGCGAGGCGTTCACGGTCGCCCTGAGCGACCCCGCAGGTGGCGCGGCCCTCGGGACGATTAACACGGCTTCCGTGGCTGTCACGAGCGACGACACTAATCCGAATGCCGCTAACCCTCTCGAAGATTCGGAGTTCTTCGTCAGGCAGCACTACCACGACTTCTTCGGGCGCGAGCCGGACGCTGCCGGTCTCGCCTTCTGGGTGCAGGAGATAGAGTCGTGCGGCAATGTCGCCGAGTGCCGGGCGGTCAAGCGCGTCAACGTCTCGGCGGCCTTCTTCCTCTCCATCGAATTTCAGGAGACCAGGTTCTTCGCCGTCCGCATGCAACGCGTCGCCTTCGGCAAGAAGTCGGATGACCCCTCGTCGCGCCTCACCTACCAACAGTTCATCCGCGACACTCGCCAGCTCGGCGAAGGGGTCATAGTCGGGAAGCCAGGCTCGGCGCAGCGGCTCGAAGAGAACAAGCAGGAGTACGCAGAGCAGCTCGTAGACAGTCCCGAGTTCGCGGCGCGTTTCTCCACCTCACAGACCGCAGCCGACTTTGTTGATGCCTTATACGACTCCGCCGGTTTAACGCCGACGGAGACGGAACTACAGGAGGCTAATGTCGCTTTCGGCGGCGGCGGCACTGAAGGGCGCGTCTCCGCTCTCAAGAAGGTGGCGGATTCAGTCTCAGTTCGGGAGGCCGAGTTCAACCCCGCCTTCGTCTTGTCGGAATATTTCGGTTACCTACGGCGTGATCCGGACTCGCCGGGGTATGTTTTCTGGCTCGCAAAGCTGAACCAATTCAGCGGCAACTTCGTCCAAGCACAGATGGTGCAGGCTTTCCTCGACTCCATCGAGTACCGCCAGCGCTTCGGACAGTGAGCGCGTAGCCATTAGGGACAGAGCAAAGCCCCGACGGGAATTTCTGTCGGGGCTTTGCTCTACACGATGTTTTAAAGGGCTCTGGTGCAAATAGCGTGAGAGCCACTTACTGATCATCGGTCTGTTTGGTATCAAGCGGCGAGCGCTGCTTCCCACACTTGAGGCGTCCGTGCTTCTCCGGCGTCTCCCGTCTTTGGGATGTCGAACTGCCCCTTCTTGATCTTCTGCACTAATTCTATCCCGCTGATCGTCACTGCCGCGCTTCCGAAATTCTTGAAGCCGAGCATCGGGTAGATGCGCTGTTCGTTTGCACCAGAACCCTCCTAACTAAGTTAGTGTACGACCGCGCACTCAAGAGCTATTGGCTAAAAGAAAAAAGACCGCGCGGCAATCAAGTGCCTGTTACTCCCGCAATATCAAAGTTTGAGATGACAATTAATTGACACCCTCCCCTCCCCCGCATATATTCCCTGCGTCCCACGTCGTCTCACGCCGGCGGCTAGCGGGCGGCAACCTATCCCACCTACCCTAAATTACCGCCCGCAGTCTACGGGGTGGTTGGGCTACTGTTACTTCCGTCCTTACTCAGGCGTCAGCGGATTTAACATTACATACCCTTCTGTGTTGTTAAAAAATATAGACCGGAACAAACAGGTGGGCAGCAGTCCGTCATCCGAGCGTCCCACATCAACCACCCCGGTCTGGAGTAGCGCTGCGGGTAGATTGTGGAACGTGTCGTCGCCAAGCCGCAGGTTGCGGAGTACAGCCAGCCGCGCGACACCATCCCCCGCGTTTGTAGAAAGACGCGCAGACGGGTCCCTCTCTCGTTCCAGGTCTTGCTTGAGTTTCCTGTACCCCGACTCGAACAGAATCACACGCGAGGCGGCGGAATCCAACACGAGACGCACGACAGTTTTATTGGACGACTGCGCGGTAAGCACAAGTCTCACTCCCCTCCGGTCGACGTGAAGACGCTCGCCGCGCAATCGCGTTTCACCGTAATGGGCTTCAATAAACTTTATGCTCCGGTCGCGGTAGTCGATAACATAATTAAATTTTCCGAGCGCGTTTTGTCCCAACACTCCGCAGATGTGTGCATCCAAGCGGCGGAGTTCTCGTAGGTCGGCGGTTAGAACCTCGACATTCTCAATTGACTTTGAACCAATGACTAATTCGCGCAAGTATGAGCGAGTCGTGATTTGCGAGCCGGCGACCGTCACCAACTCGATGCGGTCGACGGGATGTAATTTGAGATGCGTAGAGAGTTCGGGCGTGATGAGGGTTGAGTTTGTGCCCGTATCGAGCAGGAAATCGCACGCCCTCGCGCCGTTGACCCGGACGGGAATGACTATCAGATAATCCCGCAGCGGGCGAAACCGCACCGACAAATCGTTACTCGGCGTTTGTGCCAAAAGGCCGACGGTGAGGGACAGAAAGTTGATGCAAACAGCTAAAACACAGTGGGCTAATCTCTTTTCCAAAGCTTCCTCCGCGTATCGTAAACTTCGCGGCGGAGGCTATAGCGGCGCGTCGAGTCATGTCCTGACGCACCTGTGACCGTTTCACGCGTTTCGCTGACCGTTTTGTGATGGCCGAGAAACCGCCTGATTTCACGTTCGACGACGTGCGGGTTGAACCGTGCGCTTTTAAAGTGTGGAAAGGCGGGAGCGAAGTCCCGCTCGAGCCGAAGGCCTTCAGCGTCTTGCTGTTCCTCATCGAAAATCGCGGGCGGTTGGTCGAGAAAAGGGAGCTACTGGATGAGGTCTGGAAGGATACTTTCGTCACGGAAAATGCGATGACGCGTGAAATCGCCAGACTGCGTAAGGCGTTGGGCGACGACCCGAAAGAAGCACGTTACATCCAGACCGTACACACGCGCGGTTACCGCTTCATCGCGGAAGTGACGGAAGTGTTCGCCGAGGGTGAAAAGGCGGTTGAAGCAAAGGGCACGCCTGCGGCGCAGCTGAAAAGCATGACGGGCGGTGCGGCAGCACGAACTGAATCTTTGTTGACTGATGAGGCGCGAGACGCGAAACCGAGAGCATACCGCCCTTTTGTTTATGCTCTTGTTGCCGTGTGTGGAGCCGCCGCGCTTGCCGTCATCACGCTTTTCATCTGGCAGAGACAAAAGTTACCCGTCTCTTCAGCGCCACCCGGAGAGCCGCACGGCGCACTAAAAACCACACAGCTCACAGCTTCGACGGGGTTGGACATCTTCCCGGCATTCTCACCGGATGGTAACGCCATCGCTTACAGTTCGGCCCGCGGCGGCGGCTTCGAAATATACGTCAAGCAACTCGCTCCGGGCGGGCGCGAGATTCAGATCACCTCCGACGGGGGGCAGAATTTTCAACCCGCCTGGTCGCCCGACGGTAAACTGCTCGCTTACCACTCGCAGAATCGCAAGGGCATCTGGCTCATCCCCGCGTTCGGCGGGGCGGCGCGACAGTTGACCGATTTCGGCTCCCGCCCGCGCTGGTCTCCGGAGGGCTCGCGACTCGTTTTTCAATCCAACGGGTTTACCGACATCGGTGCCACCGCTTCAGCCGGGCAGCCGCCTTCGACTATTTGGCTCGTCACCGTTCAAGACGGCGTGCGCGTTCAACTAACGCGGACGGGCGAGCCGAAGGGCGGACACGGCGCGCCCGCATGGTCGCCTGACGGAAAACGAATCGTGTTTATAGTGAGTGACCTCAATGCTGCCGGGATGTGGACGGTCGCGGTCGAGGGCGGCGAGTTGAAGCGCGGCGTGACGCCTCGCCCCGGGTTTCAATACGATCCCGTTTTCGCGCCCGACGGCGGTAGCATCTACTTTTCCGGGACGGCTGCTAACAGAGAGTTCAATTTGCAGAAAGTACGCGTCTCGGAGGGCGGTGAGCCTTCGGGCGAACCCGAGACGATAGCGAACACCGGACGCACCCTCTATCGCCATCTCTCATTCGCGACCGACGGCAAACGTCTCGCTTACAGCGCGGTCACTTCGACGACTAATATCTGGTCAACGCCCGTTTCCCCCGACGGCGAAACGAACGGCGCGCCATCACCCCTGACCGGAGACACACACCTGCGTAAGACGTTCCCCACGTTTTCACCCGACGGGCGCACCATCGCTTATACCGTCCAGCGCGCGGGCACTTTGGCGGAGATTTGGTTGATGGATGCGGACGGCGCGAACCCTCGTCAAGTTCCGACCGACACCTTCAGCGGGTTACTTACCAATTGGTTTGGCAATGACGGAAACAAGATCGTTTATTACAACATTCGCCCCGGAAGTGTGGAAATGCGAATCGTCACGCCGGGCGGCGGAAATGACGAGCACTTTGCCAATCTCGGACAGGATACAAGATATCCACGCGTCTCGCCCGACGCCTCGCGCATCGTCTTCAATTCCAACCGCAGCGGCACGACCAACCTCTGGACGCAATCGCTCTCGGGCGGCGAGGCGCGACAGTTGACTTTCGACAAAGAGGCGATGGGCTTCCCCTGCTGGTCACCCGACGGCAAGCTTATCGCTTTTCAGGTGACGCGCGGCAACGACTCGCACATCGCCGTCATCCCCGGCGACGGCGGCGACTACGAGCAACTGACCTTCGAGCGCGGGCATAGCTGGGCGGGTAGCTGGTCGCCCGGCGGCGATAAGATCGCGTTTGCCGGGGCCCGCAACGGCTACTGGAATGTCTGGTGGGTTTCGCGGGACGGCAAAACGCAAAAGCGGCTGACGAATTACTCGAAGGCCAACAGCTACGTGCGCTACCCGTCGTGGTCGCCGGCGGGCGACAGGATCGTTTACGAGTACGCCGAAATCACAGGTAACATCTGGGCCATGGAGTTGAAATGAGAGGTTCTGGTGCAAACGCTGAGTCGGGCTGATAATCAGTCGCATGAATCAGCCTCCTCCTCACTCGTCGTCCCTATTTCGCGGTCGCCACTGTGATTGAGCAGGACCACCGCTTCGTCAAGAAGAAGGTGCGAGCCTCGCAATGCTTCAAGCGCTTCCACACCGCGGAACGCACGCTCGAAGGCATTGAGTCGGTGAACATGATGAGGAAGGGGCAGGTCAAAAGGTTAGCAGGGAGTGACGCGCGAGGTCAGGCGAAGTTTGTAGCTTTGCTGTTCGGGATCGCCGCTTAGTGAAAGGCGCCCGATATACTTCCACACTTGAAAATAATTTTCGCAACGCAACCCCTGACACAGCCCACTCGGTGGGCCGTGCCACATCAATCCCTAACCCCGAGGCGCATCATGGCAGATATAGGTTCGCTCAGCCTCCACTGCATAATCCCGGACGACAACTGTCAGACAGGAAAGAGCTTCTACGCCGCGCTTTTTCCGAACTGGAGGTTCCGCGCCCAGCCTCCGAACGAGTTCTGGGAGATTACCGGGCCGGACGGGCGGACGCCGCACACCGCGTTTCTAGCAATCATGATCGGCACGGGAACCCCGAAGACTCCGCTACTGTATTACACTGTCGATTCGGGCGACCAGTACTTGTCGGGGGCCGTCGAGCTGGGGCTAAGGTAGTCGTTGGTAAGACGCAGTCCCGGACCTTCTTGACCACACTGGCACCCGAGCCCCGCCTGTGCTTGAATCGCGGTGCCCGCGCCCGCATGCTTTAGGAGTAGCCATATCATGCCTCACCGCACCGACGCCAGTGTCCTCGGCGATGATGATAATAAGATCATCCTCCGCGAGAGCCCCGGCTTCCTGCTGATGCACCTGTCTTGCCTTCTGCTCGTGTGGGTGGGCGTGAGTCGGGTCGCGCTTATCGCCTGTGCCGTGATGTATGTGGTTCGAATGTTCGGGATTACCGCGGGGTATCACCGCTACTTCTCACACCGTTCGTTTAAGACCAGCCGCCATTTTCAGTTCGTACTCGCCTGGTTGGGGGCTTCCGCCGCCCAGCAGGGGCCGCTCTGGTGGGCGGCCCACCACCGCTATCATCATAGACACCCGGACACGGCGAGTGACATTCATTCACCGGTGGTACACGGCTTCTGGTGGTCGCACATCGGCTGGCTGCTCTGTCCCAAATATAAGAAGACCAAAACCGAACTAGTCCCCGACCTGGCGAAATTCCGGGAGTTGCGCTTCATTAACAGGTTCTATTGGCTGCCGCCCGCGCTGCTGGCCGTCTCGCTCTTTTCGTTCGGGGCCGCCCTCGGACGTTTCTACCCCGGCGCGGGCACGTCCGGCCCGCAAATGCTGGTGTGGGGTTTCGTTGTGAGCACGGTCTTGCTCTACCACGGAACATTCACCGTCAACTCGCTGGCCCACGTGTTCGGTCGGCGTCGCTTTGACACCAAAGATAACAGTCGCAATAGCTTTCTCATCTCCTTCATCACGTTGGGCGAGGGGTGGCATAACAATCACCATTTTTTCCCCGCCTCCGAAAGACAGGGATTCTACTGGTGGGAGTTCGACATCTCCCATTACGCTCTGAAGGCGCTTGCATGCGCGGGCGTCGTCTGGGACTTACGTTCACCCCCGAAAAATTTTCGGGCCGGCCTTGCCGACGAATCGGCCTGACGGAATTTTTATTGATTCTCAAGTGAGAGGGTGACAAGATACCCGCCCGTTATGCTCTCGTCGCTCGACGAGATGAACCTTTCGCTTAGTTCGCCCGCGGACGCCTAACAGTCCCCGGCGCAAATCAAAACTCTCATCCTCTCGACGGATGACACACCGGAGGGTTGATATGGTCACAGTCGCCCGAGATGTAGTCTCCCCTCTGCGGCAGAGGTATCAAGCCGTGATGTCGGACATCTCCCCGGAGAGCCCCTTCGAGCTGCGCTTGCCCGACGGTAATTCACACCTCATCGGGAGCGGCGAGCCCAGCTTCGTCGTCAAGGCGGTCAACGAACAGGGGGTGCGCGCGCTCTCCTCCTTCGACGAGATATCCATCGCCGAGGCATACATGGACGGTGACCTCGATATCGAGGGCTCGTTGCTTCAGGCGCTGAAGTACCGCGCCATCTTCAGCGACAACCACCCTTTACACTACCTCTGGGTGACTTACGTCGCGCCCCGTTTGGGCGGCCAGGTGAGCAGCGATAAAAAGTGGATTAAAAGTCATTACGACGTGGACGCGGAGTTTTTCGTGCTCTGGCTGGACAAGAAGATACGCGGCTACTCCCACGGCTTTTTCGAGAATGATGCGGAGTCGCTTGAGACCGGCATGGAGCGCAAGTTCCGCTTCGCGATGGACGCGTGCGGCGTCAAGCCGGGCGACCGCGTGCTCGACATCGGCGGCGGGTGGGGGTCGTTCATGGAGTTCGCCGGGACGCAGGGCGTCGAGGTCACATCGCTGACGATTTCCGACGCGTCCGAAAAGTACATCCAAGACCTCATCAGTGAGAAAGGGATCAATGGGCAGGTGGTGAAGGAGCACTTCCTCGAATACAAGTGCGACGAGCCCTTCGACGCCATCGTGAACCTTGGCGTCACCGAGCACCTCCCCGATTATCGCTCGACGCTCAAGCAGTACGAGCGGCTGCTCAAGCCGGGGCGCAGGGTCTACCTGGACGCGTACTCCGGCGCGCGGCACGGGATGCCGACCTTCGTGACCAAGTGGGTCTTTCAGGGCAACACCTCGCCGCTCTGCATGGAGAAGTACGTGGCCGAACTCGCGCGCACGAGGTTCGAGTTGCTGCTCGTGCAGGACGACCGCCACAACTATTACCTGACGTGTAAGAAGTGGGCGGAGAACCTTGAGGCGGTGCGCGACATCGTCGTCGAGCGCTGGGGCGAAAAGCTTTACCGCCGGTTCCGACTCTACCTGTGGGCCTCGGCGAACTCATTCCTCCGCGGGACGCTCAGCGCCCACCGCCTGCTGCTGGAACTCCCGAAGTGACCCGCTTGGGGAGAGAGGTGACGCAGAGCATGCAGACGCAGGACTATCCCGAGATCAAGCCTTACACGAGAGGCGACATCGTGTTTCAATGCGTGGGCGGGGCGCTGAACGCCGCCTGCACTCTTGCCGGGACGGTGTGGCTCGTTGCGGGCTGGCGCGTGCATCGGCCCTCCTGGCCCCTGTTGCTGCTCGCGGTACTCGCCGGACTCTTCGTCGCCGATTTCGTCACCGGCTTCCTCCACTGGACGTTCGATGTTTGGTTCAACGAAAACATAGACTTCGTGCGCCGCATGGTCATCATGGTTCGGGAGCATCACCTCCACCCGCAACGCATCTTTAAATACAGCTTCTACCATGACGCGGGCGTCCTCTCCTGGCTCTCGCTCCCCCTCACCGCCCCCGCCATCGTCTACGCCGTCGGCGGTCATGCCGGCCCGTCAGCCGCCCGGCTCCTCTACTGTCTGGTCTGCGCCAGCGTCGTGGTGTCTCTCTGCCTCGTGTTCATGCTGGAGTTTCACAAGTGCGGACACAATCCTGCGCCCCCGAGGGCGGTCAAGGCGTTGCAGCGGCTTCACCTGCTCCTGCCCTATGACCATCACATGAGACACCACTCGGGAAACTATGACCGCAACTATTGCCTGATTAACGGCTATGCCGACCTGACGCTGGGCGCGCTGGGGATTTGGCGCGGCCTGGAGTGGGTCATCTCCGGCGCGACGGGGGCGGTTCCGCAGAGCAACGATAAGGAGTGGCTCCGGCGCTACCGGCGCGAGGATGACAATCCGTAAAATATCAGGACTGAGGCCGTCGAACCGAGTTAACTCGATTGAAGTCTTTCCGGGTGGGATGAGCCGCGCCGTCGTCTATACTGCAACGGCCAGCACGGGAGCCGCGCCATTTTGTTTTCACACAGGAGAGATAGATGACGGAGAAGCAGGCACGCGCACAAGGCCGGGGGCGTTCGCCGGAGTTGCATCGCCGAGACTTTCTCAAGAACCGGGTCGCTGGCGGCGCTCGGCCTACTATTCAGCCACGAGACGGTCTGGGCGTGCGATGCCAGTATGGCCTTCCTACTTCAGCAGCTCCCCGAAGGCGAGTTGATGCGGAGCCCGGAGAAGGTCGGCATACTGCGCGCCAAAGATTTCCAAGGGCTCTGGAACGTCTTCACTTACATCGGGCGGAGGTGGCAGAACGGCGAATTCAACACCGTGACGGAGCGTGGGCTGAGAGCCGTCATACGCTCCAAGACCACCTCGACCCCCAGCTACCTCACCGAGTACAAGGAGGCGGCGGTGATACTGCGGTGCTTGAAGGCGGAACTCGGGGAGGAGAAAGCTCTCAATCAGTTGTTCTTCGTGCCGCAGGGGGCGACGGATTTCCCTTCAAGCAGGCTCGGGCACGTCCGCAAGTTCGTCATCACCGAGTTCATCAGGTATCAGGTCTTACAAGGGACGTTCCGCAAATATACGTGGACACGACGACGGGCACGTCCCACGTCATCGAGGCGGAGACCATCATCCTGTGTGCGGGCGCGCTCGAAACACCCAAGCTGCTCATCTCTTCGGCGGGCGAATTCTGGAAGGCCGGCGTCGGCAACGACTCCGATCACGTCGGGCGCTATCTGGTCGCGCACCCGTACTTATACTCGCAGGCGTCGAAGAGCGTTAACCCCCGGAAGCTGCAACAGGAACTGAATTTCGCCACCCTCTGCTCTCGACACCACGACACCCCGGCGGAGCAGGCCGAGGGCAAGTTCCTTTTGAATAAAGCCTACACCGCGCCCGAGTTGAACCTCGCCAAACTCATGGATCAGGGTGTTTCGACCGCCGACATTGAGAAAGCGACGAAGGGGCCGCACGTCTTCGAGCTGCAAGGGGCCATCGAGCCCATCGGGAAGTTCGAGAACAGGGTCACGCCGGGCGACGCCCTCACACGCTTCGGTCTGCCGAAGACGATCATCCACACGCCCGAGAACATTTATAACCAGAAGGCCGTGGAGAAAAACCTGGAATGGATGAAGAAGATTCTGTCAACGATGGGGTACGACCCGGTAAGGGAGGGGGTGTTCCCGCAGCGGGGCGACCATGCGATGTCCACCTGCCGCATGAGCAAGTCCGAGGCCGAGGGCGTCGTTGATGAAAACCTGAAAGTGCACGGGACGGACAATCTGTTCGTCTGCTCCAACGCCGTGTTCCCGTCCAGTTCGGCGTCGAACCCGACGCTGACGCTGGTTGCCCTGGCCTTAAGATTCGTCGAGCACCTCATGAGTAAATCGAAGATGTCCGTCACCTGAGCGCGCCGGGTTACGTCTCTGCTCGGGCGGCCCAACGGGCGACCGCCGCCTCCGCCTCGCCCGAGTCTATCAGCGGCTCCACGCCGGGCAGATTCTCAAGCACGCGCGCGGCGGTGACGACGACCAAATCCCAATCGAGTCCGACGCGCGGGCCGCGGAAGAAACAGGCGTCGTCGATCCCGGCCAGCGAAATCGTCCCGCGTCCGGCACGACCCTCTGTGGCCGCGCGCAACCGCCCTGCGAGTTCCGGCCCCGCCTCCCCCGCCCGGAGACGCTGACGCAGCCGCTCTAACGATAGCTCCTCGTCAACCTCGAAGGGCTCGGTCTCCGACTCAAGCTCTTGTAGCTCTCGCCGCGCCTCACTCGTGGCATCGCGCCGCGGCTCTAACCCGAGGAGGAAATGCGGCAGGGCGTCACCCTTGAATAAGAGTCCGAGTTCACGGATCACGTCAGCCGGCTCGTCGGGGAGGTGGACATAACCGAAAAAGCGGCCTTCGATTCTCAGGTGCGTGCGGAGGTGATGAGCCCGCCGCTCCGAGGGGAAGGCGGAGCCCTTCAGCCCCCACAGCCTGACCGAGAGCGGAACCGCCGAACCCCGGCGCGGGTCCGCTAGAGCCACGAGCAGCGAGTCCGCGGAACCGCCCATCAACGTTGACAGCCGGATGCGGTCAATCGCGGCGCGGTTCCACTGATAGCGCCAGATGGCGTGCATCATCTGATGCCCCAGTCGCAACCTCCGGACTCCGACCGGCACGAGCCCCTGCGCGAGCATGAAGTCGAGGGTGGCCGTGCCCTTCCTGCACGCGATTGCGTCCGGCTTGATAACGATGAAGGTCAAGTCCCGCACGAACTCGATGAGCGTCCTGTCGGCCACAGCCGACAGCCGGTGCAGGGCCTCGCGGAAACCTACGTCTTGCAGGTACAGCCGGAGCTTCTGCGGGATGACGGTGAGTTCGCCCGCCAACTGCTCCTCTCCCGCCGGGTCGCCGTCGCGCGTCATGAGCCTGAGTCCGCCTTCATGAAATGGCTGCTTATCTCGTCGCCGCCTCCGCCAGCCGCGCCCGCGTCGGCGAGGTAAGCGCTGCCGACGCGGCGCTCGACGAGCGCCTCGCATTCGGGGTGAAGCGCGCCGTGCGGGACCTGAGAGGTAAGGCGGTGGAGGAGGTGGTCAGGGTGCATCGCCCGCGTGCCGATGCACCTGCGCGCCCAGTCCACGGCCTGCTGCGCCTGCCGCATCGAGACGTATTTGAACGACGCCGCCAGTTCCGATAAGCGCTCAAGGTTCGAGGCATCCCACCGCGGCCCCGCGCAGTCCGCGAAGTGGTGACGCAGGGCCTGGGACACGGCGCGCGTCGCGCTCAGATGTAAGAGCTGCTGCCCGAAGGCGACCGCGAAGCCGTCCAAATCGGCCAGCGGCCTGCCGTCCGTGCTCCTCGTGTTCCGCGCGAAATCGCGTGCGGCGGCCAGCGCGGCGGCGGCGGCGCCTAAGTAAACGGCGGGAATCAAGGCTTGAAACCAGGCGCGCTGGAAGCGGTGAGCGGCGATGTGCTCGACGACGACGCCGCTCACCACGTTATCCTCGGATAAGCGCAACCCCCGAAAGGTAACCGACCGCGTGCCGCTCGACTCCATCGCCTCCCCGAACGGCGAATCCCCGAGCCGGATGCACGGGTTGTCCTTGAGCGCGGTGTAGAGGGCGACGACTCCCGTCTCTTCCATCTCCGCGGTGAACATGAGCACGTCGGCCACGGTTGCCAGCGAGACGAATGTCTTATGCCCGGTCACGAGGAGGCCGTCCGGGCAACGGACGGCGCGGGTCGCAGACTTGTCGGCGTTGTCGCTGCGGTACAACGAATCCGAGCCGGAGTTGGCCACGATGAGCTTTCGGTCGGCGACGAGTTGGAGGAAGCGGCGTCGGCGCGAGCGCGGCTTCTCCTCGGTCAGCGGTATGGAGGCGAGGGCGCACAGCATGTAAAGATGCATCGCCAGCGCGACGCCCAGCGGGATGGAACGCGCCCCCAGCGCGTGCAGCGCCGCGAAGCAGTTGTCGTAGAGCGTGGCCGGGTCTTCGGTCACGCAAGGCAAAAACGGCAGACTCGTCTCCCTGGCTCGCTGGATGAACGTCGTGAGGTCTTTCTGCCGCTCGGGCGTTAACGCGGCCCACAGGGCCTCGACCTCGCCCTCGATTAAATCCGCTGGTCTCATGTGGTCTTGCCCCTTTCGGCGGCGGCCCGAGTGAAGAATGCCTCCTTCGCGTCGCTGTGTCCACCGGCGTTGCCGTGCCTCTTCAAAATCCGGTGGTAGGCGCGCGCCTGATAAGCGAAAGCCTCCGGCCTCCGCCAATCTATGTCGTCCCAGTACGTCGGGCAGTCGCGGCGCGAGTACAACATCGCTCCCGCCTCGCGCCAGCGTCGCCATCGCAGTAACTCGGCGAGGGCGCTCAACTCGCCGAGCAGCCAGCGGCCCTCTACCTGGCAAGACGGTAACACCGTCGCCTGCCGCGATAGTTCTCCCAGCGCCGCCCGGAGGTGCAGCAGGGGGAAGTCAACCCCGGAGTTGATGGCCGTGGGCAACCCACCCCAGTAGCGCGGGTTCAATTCGAGCAGGCAGAAGGCATTCGTCGCGGGATTGTATCGGTACTCCGCCATGACTACGCCGTCAATGCCGAGTCGCGGGAGAAGTCTCTCGGTCGCGCGTCGAATCTCCGGGTGGTCGAAGGTCGCGCGGGCCGTGCTGGTTCCGCCCGAGGCCGGAACCTCTCGCAATCGTCGGTGTCCGGACAGCGCCAGGACCCGACCCTGCCAGGCCAGGCCGGCGAAGCTGACCCCCACGCCCTCGAAATAGGATTGGACGATGAAGTCGCCCCCCGCGCCGAGGCCCGCCGCGGCGTCCGCCAGTTGCCGCCGGTCACGCACGATCAGCACCTTATTCGCGCCGGAGCCGAAGCGCGGCTTCAGCACGAGAGGCAGTCCGACCTGCTCGGCAGCCGCCTCTAGTGATGAGGGCGAGTTGGCTGAAACTGTCTCGGGTACGGGGATTTCGCATTCGCGCGCGGACGAGGGCACTGCGGCCTTGTCGTGCGCGCGCAACATGGCGTGGAAGTCGGGAGCCAAAATTCGTGCCGCGCGGGAGAGCCGCGCCCGGTGGAATGAGACTACGAACATTTCCTCGTGCACAGGGAACAGGAGGTCAATCGCATCTTTCGTGAGGCGTTCTTCGAGAGCCTCGACCATCCCGTCCGGCTCTTCAAATGCGTCGGGGTAGGCGAACTCGCCCTCGACGCCGTGCAGACGACGGCACATCGTCGGGGCCAACCGCCCGCCCGCGACCACCGCGTGCCCGGCGCGGGTCAGCGAGCGTGCGACCGCGTAGCCCATGCGCGTGTGGCAGTTGGTTACTAATATCCGCATCAGACGCGCCTCGCGCGCTCCGAGATAAACGCCGAGAGGCGCTCCCCGGCTGGCGTGCGGGGCGCGAGCCCGTTCGTTGCCGGGCCCCGGCCCTGAGAGACCGCCCGCGAGATGAGCGCGCGTAACTGCTCGGGCGTGCGGAACAGTTGGACGTGCTCACGGTCGTCGAGGTAGCGCAGCTCCGAGAGGAAACCTAACCGCCGCCGCAATTCGATGAGCGCCGGGGACTCAAAACATAACACCTTCCGCCCTAACGCCGCCGCCTCTAACGCCGCCGAGCCGTGGTCAGCCAAAACCAGATCGGCGTGTCTCGCTGCCAGCGGCGACGGCAGCTCGCCCAACTCCAGCAAGTTCGGGGCACGCAGACGTTGCTCTTGGGGGATGTACCCATGATAACGCACCGCGCGCACAGTGCCCGGCCAAGCTTGCGACAGTACCTCTCGCATCGGGGTGACTGCGCCGAATGGGCCGTGCGTGAACAGGTAGGCGATGGTGAAGGAGTCGCGGGCGCTCTCCTGTAGACGGGAGAGCGGGGCGGCGAGTTCAGGGGCGACCCCGGGCACGTCCAGACCGAGCCAGTCCATCGGCAGGTGACCGATGTCGTAAGACTTGCGCGCGAAGCCGGGCGGCAGTTCCGACGCGCGCGCGCAGTCAGGGATGAGGATGGCGTCGGAAAGGAAAAGGGGCCAGAAGGGGCGGCTGCCCTTGAACACCCTCCCCTTCCCGACCAACGAGTGATGCAGGTATGAGCTACGCGTGCCGAGCAGGGAAGAAAAAATCAGCGCCCAGGTGTCGAACGCGACGGCGTAGCGGTAACGGGGAATCTGCGACCGCCTGATCCACCGGACATGTGGGGAGGCGGGCGGATTCCTGTCGTCGAGTAACACCGTCGGGGCCGGCGACCCGCGCGCCCGGTGGTACGCGACCGCCGCCGGCAGCAGGTGACTGTAGAAGTAGGCCCGCCGGCCCACGAAGCAGCAATCTTCAGCCATCGGAGGGCAGCCTCCCTGCGTCGAGCCGCGCGTGTTCGGGAAAGTCCGTCAGCACGTAGTCGAACCTGAGCGCCAACGCGCGCTCGACCTCCGCGGCGGTCTGCGGCAGGTAAAGCATGGCGAGATAGCCCGCCCGCCGGAGCGACTCCAGAAGTCGTCTGACGAGATGAGGCGAACGGAGCAGCAGCCCCGGAGGAACGCTCACGATATCGCCGGGTCTTCCACCCAGCCGAAGTCCGCCCCCGCTCAACGCCCCCAGTGCCGTGAGGAGGCACTGCCCCTTGTTCAGCGCGAGACGCGCGCCCGGGAATGCCTGTCGCAGCACGCGGAGATGCGCCCGACTCCACACCAGGAAGTGACAGTTCTCCTGTAAGAACTCTACTTTGTCGTGCCGCTCGGCCCAACCCCGCAGACACCGGATGACCGGCGGCCCGGTGCGCTTCTTGATGTCCAGGAGCCACGGGTAGTCCGAGAATTCGCGCGCGAACTCATCGAAGCGGATGACGCCACACCCTTCAGCGCTGCGAAAGCCTGAGACGACGCCCCAGCACAGAGTATTCACCACGCGCTCGTCCCCGTTAAGGCTACGGAAGTTCTTGTTGTGCGCCAGCACGAGAACGCTGTCTCGCGTCACCCGCAGGTCAACCTCCAGTCCGCTCACGCCTTGTTCGACCGCCGCGGCGAACGCCATTCGCGTCTGCGCCGTGAAGGGCGTGCCCTGGCCTCGATGACTGAAGAAGACCGTCACGCCGAGGTCTCCTCGCGCCGGACTTTGACGGGGGGGCCGACGCGCCGCTCTTCATCGGCCAGGGCCGCGATTGTGGCGCGGATGGATTCCTCCGGGCTGACCGCGCGGATTTCATTCCCGATAAACTTCGAGAGTTCGATGATGAAGTCTTCACGCGCGGCTCTGGCGGACGCCGTCGGGTTTAACTCCTCAAGCCACGCCTTTTTGGCCTCGATTCCGCCCGCGTCCGGCGTGATGACCCGCTCCTCGCCGACCTCGGCGGCCAGACGGAAGTCGGATTGCCCGTCCCACACACGGGTCACGCGAAAGAAGGGGTAACGGGAGAGTTCCGCGGGCCAGGTCAGGTCTATCAGCAGCGGGCCGTTCAGGTCGGCGCGCACGTAGTTGTGCACGTCCCAGAAAGGCTCCTCGGGCCGGCGGAGCCTCCCGATCAACTCCGGCGGCAGGCCGCACGTTACGGGGCGGCAGTGGTAGGCCCCCATGTATAACGTCGCTTCGATGCCGAGGAGGTCGAGCAGGCGCATGAGCAGGACGTGCTTGCTTGAGCAAGTGCCCCGCCATTCGCTGAGGATAATTTCGGGGTCGCTGACGCTACTGGGGCGGGCGTAGGGCATGTCGCGCAGGGAGAGAAGGAGTTCCCCGACTCCGGCGGGGCGGCCCAGCAACTCACGACATGACCTGTCCACCTGGCTGCCGAAACGGGACCAGGAGTCGCCGGCGGCGACGAGCGTGCCGACCAGGTCTCGGACAGTCATCGGGTCACCCCTGCGCCGTACGAAATCCAGAGAGCGAGCAGGACGATTGCCGGGCTCACGGAGTCTATGCGGTCTCCCATCCCGCCGTGCGCGCCGAGGGCCGTGCCGAAGTCCTTGGCTCCGGCGATGCGCTTGAGCTTCGAGGCGGCGAGGTCGCCGGCAGCCGCACCCAGCCATAAAAGCGTGCCGGCAGCGAGCGCCGGGGCTAAGTCCGCGCGTCCGAGCGCCAGCGCCGAACCCGCCGCGAACGCGAGGCTGCTGAGGAAGCCCGCCACATACCCGCGGCTGGTCTTGCTCGGGCTCAGAAGGCCGAACGGGTGCTGACGCCCGCCTTTGCCGGCGACGCCCGACACGATGTCTATTAGGTGTACGCCCGTCATCACCAGATACAACAGTTCGTTGACCCCTTGTTGATTTAGCAGCCGGAGGAGCAGCACCGGGGGCGTAGCGAAGAAGACGCCCCCGCAGACGCCCGCTAACGCGCCGAGTCGTACTGAAGGCCCGTGCGGCAGTGCGAATAAGACACAAAGCAGCAGCAAGAACCATGTGGCCGACACGGCGGGCTCTGCCGACACCGCGACGGCGGCGGAAATCACCCCGGCCAGCACCGGCGCCACTCGCCCGGATTGCAGGCGGAGTAACTCACAGAGCGCCCAGATGGAAGTCAAAGCGTAAACGGCTGACCACCACCACACATCGGCCAGGCAATACAACCAAGCTTCCAGCAACGAGATGAGTACCCAGACCGGAAGCCGTGTCAGTCGTTTGAGGCGTTGCTCGCGGCCCGCGGCGGTCCAAGCGTTTACGAGCCACGCTAGGATTATGATCGTCCATGCGGAGAGGCCGAACCAGAGAGGGGCATACCGTTCCGGTGAGGTCATGATTCCCTGCTGGTGTTTCGGGGCTCAGTGCGCGACACGTTACACTCGCGGGTCGGCGGCCAGCAGTCTTCCCAGAGCCTGCTCGTCAAGGATGTCACCGGCTTCAAAGTTCGCGTAACGGACGAACGCCAGCAGCCCGTCCATCGTCTCACGGCCACGTCCCTCCCCGAAGAGCCTTTCGGTAAAGGAGACGGCCTCCGCGTATGAAGTCTCCCCATCGAAGAGAGACAGTAGCAACCACGTTTCGGGGGAAATCTCGACGGACGGTTCGCTACTGTTCAGCCGCGCCAACTCGAAACGCCCCTCGTGATAAAGCACGGCAACGTTCAAATCAAGGTGTGGCAGTCGTTCGCCGCTTCCCGGCGCGCCGTGGCCTGCCGCCAGCGGTGGGTGGTGCGCGTTCGCACCCAAGCGCTGGCGCTCTGCCCACGGGAGGACACACCGTGAGAACGCTACGATACGGAGCCCGTACTCTAGAATCGCACGGGGTTCGGCATCCGCCGGCGGGCGGTGGAGCGAAAGATATCTATCCGGGGCCGACAGTCCCGTATGACGCCCCGGCAAGTCCTGCTCCCAGTCATCGGGGAGAGCAGCTAACTGACGAACCCGCCACTTCCACGCGGGGTTCGTATACCCGTGCCCGGCGAGTAATCCGTCAATCGTATGCCCGAGCAGTTCCTGCGCCGCGAATAGCATCGTGTACGCGTCACCCTCGCTACGCAGTCCGGCGAGGTCGATTTGCAAGTTGCGCGCGAGGTGACATGCCCAGTCGAGTCGGTGGCGGGCGAGATCGACGAGATTCAGGCGGCCCTGAAGCCGCTCGAAATCGTCGCCCCCGTAAAGTGGCCTCCCGCTCCGGAGCCGGTGCAGGAACTTGCGCTCCTCCTCGCTGAAGTCGAACGCCGCGCGCGCGTCCCGCGGCTGACGAGACCACTCGACGGCACGACCGACGAGTGCTTCGACGGCGGAGTACTGCTTGACGCGCACCTCGACCAGGCAAGGGCCGACCAACAGGATAACGTCGTTAAGAGAATTGAAGGTGATGTCGCGGCGAGACGTGAGCAGGTACAGGTCTACGTCGGACTGCTCGTTGCCTAAGCCCTCGATGAGGGAGCCGCAGAGGAACAGCACGTCGCCGGGCACAAGGCGGATGGCTGCGTGCGCTTCATCTAGGATTAGCCTCAGGGTGATCCCGTGGCGTTCGAGGAAGGCATCGAGATACATGGGAGCAGCCAATCAGTTCAACCAGCTAGGGGCTCGGCAGCGACCCCCGACGAACTCGTGGCCGCGCCCGAAGGGTGACCGAAAAGCGCTTCCACCCGTCGCACGATTTCGTCGCGGATGACCTGCTCGCGCAATCGCTGCTTCGTGCTTGGGGCGAGTTGGCCGTACTTTTCCATCCAGCGAACCTCCTGCGTGTCCGCCGCGTCGCACGCCCCATGCTCCTCCGCCAGCGCCCGGGCAAAGCATCGCTCGGCCTCGGGCGCTAGCGCCGGGTAGACGCTCAGCATCCACTCGACCAAGCCCCACGAGAGTTCAGCGTGCCGCGCTTCATCGGTGGCCAAGCCGTGGAGCGCGGCACGAATAGCAGAGTCCTCCGCCAACTCACTCGCCAAGTGCGCGCCTCGGGCGGAGATGGTCTCCTCAATACAGCCTTCGACAATCGCCGCCTTCAGGATCGCCGACGGCTCGTCCGATTGCTCGAAGACCCGCGACAAATCCATCGGCCCGGGCCCCAGGGCCTGACCGGAGAACCGCCGGGCGATGCCGAAACAGAGGAGCGCGTGCCGAACCTCGTCGTCCATCGCCTTAATAGCGTCGCGCAAGAGTTGCGGGGGCGCACCGAGGCTCAGCAAGTGGAGTGTGAAGCGTGCGAAGGCCGCGACGGAAGCATGTTCGCCCAGACCCGCTTCGAGCCAAGCGCTACTTAACTGCGCCCGGTCCTCTGGGGTCACTCGGCATCTCCGTCAAAAGGTACATTCGCACACCAAGCTTCGCTGCCCTCCACGACCGGCGCGAACTGGGGCGTGCCGTCCACCAACAGCGGGCGTCCCGGCTCGGCACGCTTGATAGCATTGACCAGCGACTCGCTTCTGAACCTCGGCAGCAGCGCATCGCTTGTCCGGCCAAGGGCCAGCACCGACGTGAGCGTCGAAAAGCGCGGGTTGTTCGCGAATGACTTCCCGAGTTCCAGTGCCTTCTTCGGTTCCCCGGTGGAGAGATATACCTGAGCGAGCCGACCGGCTGCGAAGCTGTCCTTGCTGCTGGTCTTTTGGGCCGCTTGGTAAGCTTGGATAGCGTCGGTCACCCGTCCATTTAAGACCAAGGCGTCGCCGAGAATCGTGAAGACGCTCACCTGCTCATTTGTTGTCAGTTCCTGAACCAGCAGGCCAGGATTCTTCGCCGCCAACTTCGAGGCCGTGTGCAGCGCCTTTTCGGGCTTGTCGCCCTTCAGTTGCACGAGCGCGAGCCGGGCCGCGGCTAGATGGTTCTCCCCGTTTATCGTCAGCGCCTCCCGATAGCTTTCCTCCGCTTGCTCGTAATAAGCGGACAGCTCGAAGATATTCCCTCTCGCAAAGGCTCCTTCCGACGAGTTATCCGCGAGGCGTGCGCTCGCCGTTTGCAGCGTCTCCGCGGAGCGCCGACTCACCAGTTGAGCGAACTCAACGTCGCTAGGAGCTTTTTTAGTTTTGTCAGTTTTGTCAGTCATGAGAATCCTCCACACCCGGATGCCCCATTTTCTTGTGTGAGTCACGTGGCATCGGCTGTTCTGTGTGGGCCCTTCCCCCGACGTAGGGCACGTCTTAGGTGCTAGCCCAAACTATTTGTTTCGCAGAGTACAGATATAACCCACCGCGAGTCAACTATTAACTTTTGACCGAGTGCGCGGCGGCGACCTCGTCACGTTGGGGAGCACAGTAGTCAGAGACGGCGCGCTAGCGGAACTTTGTTGTTGACAGTCTTAATTAGGCGGCATTATTCTCTGCGCGTTCAGCCTGACCGCACCTTCTGGATTCAGTTTCACGTTCCGGCTGATGAGAAAGGCTCTCCGTCAGCCTCACACCTGCCCCGTGAACCGTATGGCGTTTGAGTTGAAATCCAGTCGGGAAAGAAATCACCCCTTCCTCGCCGTAGACAAGGGTTTGTCACTTCTGCTGCTTGGAGGCACGGCGGGCCGTCAGAAGGCCACCCCTCCTGCTAAAAAGTCTTCCGCGTAGCGTTATTCCTGAGCACCCCGGCGCGGCGGGGCTGCTTACACGAACAGGCCGCAAACACACATGTGGACTTTGATGAAGATCGCCGACCGCCCACGCAGGCTGCTGAGAGGTTAATGTGGCGTTGAGCAGACTGGAGAAAGCCATTGGTGACAGGCGCGTCGGGCGGTGAAACAAGCCGGGGCGTAAGCCCCGGTCGGTTGAGTTGAACCAACGAAGGAGAGAACATGCCTGCACGAAAAATAACGAAAACTGCTTCTAGGGGAGCGAAAAAGGCGACCGCTAAAAGCGCTTCGAAGAAATCCACGGTGGTCGAAGACATCAGGTTCGGACGGATGAAGCCGTATGGGCCGCCGATCCGGGACGCAATCGTCCGCGGCGATATTCAGGAGATGCGAAAGCTCGCCGTCGTCACGCGGAGCTGGGTCAAGGAAGTCCAGACGGCCCTTACCACGCTGGAAAAAAACATCCAGAAGTTGGACAGGCGGAAATAACCGAACATGGAACAGCCCACGAGGTACGTCTCGCTCTCGGACAGTTTAGACCTCACGCCGGTGCATGTGGTCTGGGAGATTACTCTGGCTTGTGACCTCAAGTGCCAGCACTGCGGGTCACGTGCCGGAAGACGCCGACCCCGCGAACTCTCGACGGACGAATGTCTCGACCTCGTCCGCCAGTGTGCCCGCCTGGGCACGCGCGAGATTACGCTGATCGGCGGCGAGGCGTACCTGCGCCGTGACTGGCTCGAAATCGTCCGCGAAATACGCGCCCAGGGGATGGACTGCTCGATCCAGTCGGGGGGGCTCCACCTGACCGAAGAACGCATCCGGCAGGCGGCTGAGGCGGGGCTTCAAGCTGCCGGCATCTCCATTGACGGGTTCCGCGAGACGCACGACCGCTTGCGCGGAGTGAAAGGCTCTTTTGACGCCGCCGTCAAGGCCCTGCGCCTGGTGAGCGAGTCCGGCATGGTGGCGAGCGTTAACACGCAGATCACCTCACACGTCGTCCCGCAGTTGCGCGAGTTGATGGACTTCTTCATCGAGTCCGGCGCTAAACACTGGCAGGTGCAGTTGACGGTTGCCATGGGCAGGGCCGCTGACCACCCGGAGATTCTGTTGCAGCCCTACGAGCTGCTCGACCTGATGCCGCTGCTGGCCGAGCTTTATCAGAAGGGCGTTGACCGCGGCCTTCTGTTGCAGCCCGGTAATAACATCGGCTATTTCGGCCCCTATGAACACGTGTGGCGTGGCAGCGGCGACGACCGGGTTCACTGGATGGGCTGTAACGCCGGCCTCAACACCGTCGGGGTCGAGGCCGACGGCACTATTAAGGGATGTCCCTCGCTGCCCACCACCCCCTACGCCGGGGGTAACATCCGCGACCTGAAGTTGAAAACCATCTTGCGCGAGACGGAAGAGTTGAATTTCAACCGGACGCGCACGACCGATGAGCTGTGGGGGTTCTGCCGCAGTTGTTACTACGCCGACACGTGCAAAGCGGGTTGCACCTGGACGGCCCATTCCCTGCTCGGCAGGGCGGGCAACAACCCCTATTGCCACCACCGCGCTCTTGAGTTGTCGCGGCGCGGCCTGCGGGAACGCGTCGTGCAAGTGGAGCCAGCGCCGGGGAAGCCCTTCGACCATGGACGCTTTGCGCTGATACTCGAAACACTCGACGGCCAGCCCATACCCGCCTCGCAAGAGCCGGCCCGTGAAAGAGAAGCGACCGGGGCGCCAGTTAATGACGGCCTCGCGGCATCAATCCCGGCTCTCGGCAATACCCTGGTGCAAATAGGCCGCGCGCGGAAGTCGCGCGCCCCGCGAACGAAGGCCACAGACCTTCCCGCGTTGCCCGAGCGGTTGAGCCTCTGCCGCGGCTGCCGGCAGTACGTCAAGCCCGACGCCGAAACCTGTCCGCACTGTGGAGGAGATATCGAGGCTTTCGAGAAGATTCATAAGAAGAGATTAGACGAAGCAAAGAAGTCCTACCGACAGCTCCTGAAACTCCTCCATCCGGACTAAGGCCCCGTCGAAGGCTCAGAGGCGGCCAGCAGCACGGCGACTCTCAAGTCTTCAGCGTCCCGAAGTGGATATTATTGACGGCTCTGGTGCAAATAGCGTGAGCGCCGCTTACTGATCATCAGTCGCTTTGGCATCAATCGAGCTGCGGGTAAGGGCAGCGCGTTTTACTGCCCTCGACCAGCTAGGAAGACACCCTGGGATGGATGTCTAACATGCTAACAAGAGTGAAATCCTTAATCCGCCACTCACCACTCGCCTAGATTCTGACCGCTTATCACTTTTGACAGAAGAATAAGGAGAGTTAGCGCCCGGCCACGGCGCGGCGGCCTGCCGTGCCGCCTGAACTTTTAACTTGACCAGCGTGAGCAGGGACAGCACCGGCCAGACACTATTTCACCGCCATTACTTTCCACCAGAGCTTTCTCCCCCGCTGCGCCCCGTAAGCCAGTCTCGTGCCGTTGGAATTAAAAACAGGCTCCCCGACGGCCTCGAACGCCGGCCCCCGTTTACCGTCCACGACGATGAACTCTTCATCCCCCACCGACGCGCTGTACGCGACCTTCCGGCTGTCCGGGCTGAAGACGGGTAGCCCGACGGTCTCAAACCAGCCGTATAAGCCACCTGACGGCCATCAGGGCTGAAGACCACCAGTCCGATCTCGTTGAACTCTCGCGGGATGTCGAGCAACAGCCTCTCTTCAAAGGAGACTGTCGGATTGCCGCCGGCCTGCGGCGACTTAGTCTGCCCGACGGCGGCGAGCGGCTCTTTCCCCGACTCGGCGGGCGCACAGGTTGTAAGTGCCACGATAAGGCCGATCAGGGCCGTGAGCGGCAGTGGCATGCGGCGGACGCCGCGACTAGCTCCATCGGGTGTCCGGGGGGATGGCAGCGGCTTCGTGAGTTGCGGTGGCATCGCAGTCTCCTGGCAGTGAGATGAGGCGCGCATCGCTCCGGCAGCGATGCTCCGGGGACAACCGGCCTTGCGATCAGGGGTGACGTGAGGCCGACGACGAAGCCTCCGCAGGGCCGGGTGAGATATCAGGCGCGGTCAAGATAGTGAGGCGGGCGACGGATGTCAATAGACGCTTGCGCTGACTGTGGGAGACGGAACAAACATGGTATCCCCCTGCGAAGGCTCCTCATCTTTGGCCGGGGTGGCCTGCCGGAGGTGCGTGGTTGGGTGGAGCGATGGTTGAAAAGGTGAGCTAAAAGGCTGGACACACCAGCCGACCGGCTTAACTATGGAGTTGCGACACAACCATAGGGGGGCCGCTCGAACGATGTGTCCTCTCAGATATTACCCGATGCTACGTCGGAGTACAGAGCCGACTTACCTCCGCTTCGAGTTGGTGCGCTATGCCCGCGAGCATGGCGTCAAGCCCGCCGCGCGTCAGTTCGGCACGACCGCCAAGACCGTGCGCAAGTGGCTGCGCCGCTGGGAGCCCGGTTCGCTGCGTGGGCTCGCAGACCAGAGCCGCGCCCCACACCACCCACGGCAAGGCATCACGCCGGGGCAGCGCCGGGAGGCCGTGCGGCTCAAGCGGCGACTACCTTCGTGGGGCGCTCAGCGGATGAAGCGCGACTTCTCGCTCGCGCTCTCGGAGAAGGCGCTGCTGGCGATCTGGCGTGAGGAAGGGCTTGTGAAGCGCAAGCGCCGGAAGCATAAAACCAAGCAGTGCCTGCGTGAGGTGAAGCTGAAGTGGCGGCTCTTCGAGCAGACCTCGGTGGATACGAAGGATTTATGCGACCTCCCCGAACTCTGGGCGCAGGCGCAAGCTCTCGGGCTCCCGCGCTACCAGTACACGGCCAGAGAGGTGGTCTCAGGTTGGCACTACATGGCTTTCGCCCAGGAGTGCACGCTGGCCTATTCGAAGCTCTTTGCCGAGGTCATCCTGGGGCACTTACAGAACTGCGGCGTGAAGTTCAGAGACTCGCGCCTCCAGACCGACAACGGGTGCGAGTTCGTCGGCAACTGGCAGGCGAAGAGTGAGAGCAAGTTCACCGAGGCCGTCGAGTCGGTCAAGGGGTTGCGCCACACGCGTTGCCCGCCACGCGCGCACACCTGGCAGAGTGACGTGGAGACGGCGCACCGCCTCATCGAGGACGAGTTCTACGAGGTCGAGCACTTCTCTTCGCGCTCGGACTTCATCGCCAAGGCCGGGGCTTACAACCTGTGGTTCAACGTGGCGCGGCGCAATCGCGGGAAGGAGCATAAGACGCCGTGGGAGTTGATTCATGAGCGGGAGCCGAAGGTTGACCCGGCGGTCTGCGCGCTACCGCCGATCTTCCTCGACGAGTTGTTCATGAAGAAGCTCGATTCCAAGCTCCAGTGGGGGTACGATGTTATTCCGCATCCCTCGCTTGCGCTGACTGTAATCACTTTTGCGGGGTGGTGAGCCGCTTGGGATGCATTGCAAAGATTATTTTATAGCGCGAGAGTTCTTCGAGTGCGTTTCGCTAAGCAGCGACTCCGAACAAGGTCTCGACGAACTTCGCCTGTCCCCGCGCATCACCTCCTGCTAACCTTTTGACCTGCCCCTTCCTCATCATGTTCACCGACTCAATGCCTTCCAGAGTCCGCGCTCACGCATCATCTCCTCAACATCGCGGTACGAAAGTTGGTAGCGGCAGTACCATCTGACACACAAAAGGATGAGTTTAGGCTCGTAATGCCGCCATTTGAACAAGGATGTATTTTGTTTCAAGAGAATGTTTCCGTGAGAGCGATAACCGAGCTGAGGTGTGGGTTATAGCCGGAGAACCGATCCCTGCAACACTACCACGCGCCGCGCCTTATTCAATCAACGGCGCGTTCACCGCGCAGCAGCTCTTCGAAAGCCCCGGCGGGCAGTGGCCCGCTGCATAGGTAGCCCTGCCACTCGTCGCATCCGAGCAGGCGCAGGAATCTCAGTTGCTCTTCGGTCTCTACCCCTTCGGCCACGACCTTCAGCCGGAGGTTGTGCGCCAGCGTAGTGATCGCCGTGACCAGCGTCGCGTCGTCGGGGTTGGTCGTCACGTCACGCACGAAAGAGCGGTCTACTTTGAGCTTGTCTATCGGGAGGCGCTTCAGATAGCCGAGCGAAGAGTAGCCCGTCCCGAAATCGTCAATCGCTATTTTGACCCCCGCCTTTTTAAGCTCGCCGAGCGACCTGACGGCGGAGTCCGCGTTCCGCATGATGGAGCTTTCCGTCAGTTCCATCTCAAGGTCTTGAGGGCAGAGACCCGTCTCCCGAAGTATCCGGATCACCGTCGCGGACAGGTTCGGTTGTTGGAACTGGCGCGCCGAGAGGTTGACGGCGACGGACAAGGGGGCGAGGCCGGCATCCTGCCACGCCTTGCACCGGGCGCAGGCCGTGCGTAAGACCCACTCGCCAATCGCCACGATCAGGCCCGTGTCCTCCGCCAGGGGGATGAACTCCGCTGGCGAGACAAGCCCCAATTCGGGATGTCTCCAACGGACGAGCGCCTCCGCGCCGACAACCCGCCCGGTATTGACATCAACTTTGGGCTGGTAGTAGACCTCGAATTCCTTTCGCTCCAAGGCCCGGCGTAGGCTGTTCTCAAGCACCAGCCGCTTGAGCGCGCGCGCGTTCATGTCGGCGGTGTAGAACTGATAGTTGCTGCCCCCCTGCTCCTTTGCCCGGTAGAGGGCCGCGCCGGCATTCTTCAGCAGGGTCGGCGCGTCTTCGCCGTCGCTCGGGGACAGACTGATGCCGACGTTCAGCGTGACAAAGAGTTCCTGACCGCCGAGGGTAAACGGCAGCTTCAGCGCCTCGTTAATCTGACGGATGACCTCCAACACATCCTCCGTCCCGCCGACTTGCGCCAGCAGGAGGGCGAACTCGTCCCCCTCAAAACGCGCCACGGTGACGCCGTCGCGGACGCAGTTTGTCAGCCGCGCGGCCACCTCTCGCAGCAGGCGATGCCCCTCGGCGTGTCCCAGCGTGTCGTTGATTTTTTTGAACCGTTCCAGAGAGAGTGAGAGCACGCCGACCGTCCGCCGTTCGCGTTGCGCCGACGACAACGCCTGCGTGAGGCGGTCTTCGAACAGGGTGCGGTTCGGCAGGTCTGTCAGGGCGTCGTAATAAGCCAGACGATTCAACTCCGCGGTGCGCTGCCTGACCAGCTCTTCCAGTTGATGCTCGTGAAGACGCTTTGCTTCGAGCAGCGAATGGTGTTCGAGGGCGCGGCGGACGGCTGCCTTGAAGTGTTGAATGTCAAAAGGCTTCCTGATGTAGTCGAACGCGCCGAGCCTCATGGCCTCGATGGCGCTGTCAATGGTCTGTTCGCCGCTGAACATCATGACGACGGTGTCGGGCGCGATTGCTCCCGCATACGGAATCAGTTCCAGCCCGCTCATGCCGCCCATCTTGATGTCGCTCAACACCAGATGGAACTTCGACCTCCGCAGGAGCGCCAGCGCCTCCTCGGCGGAACCGGCTTCCGTGCATTCATAGTCCTCACGCAGAATGTCATGCACCACGCTCCTGACTACCGGTTCGTCATCAACGATGAGAATCCGTGCCTTGCCCTCGCCACCGCTTACCATCGTTCTAACTCCGCGCCTATGAATATAGAGAGAGTTTGTTAGCTCTCGTCTATAGCCGTGCGTAATCATTAAATGTCACTCCCCACACAGTCTCGCGCCGCTCCGGCTCCGGTCGAATCGAATCGCTCAAGCAGGCTTTGAATAATCCCTCGCAGCTCTTTGAACTCGGTTGATTTATCCAAAAAAAAGTCCGCCCCCGCCTCCACAGAGCTTTTCCGGTAGGGGGGAGAGATGCTGTTGGTCAGGACAATAACGACCGGGGCCGAACCTTCCTGCTTGAGCTTCTTCAGCACGTCTATGCCGCCGCCGTCGCTCATCCGGATGTCCAGTGTCACCACGTCGGGTTGACGTTCGCGTATCGCGCGGAGGGCTTCCGGCGCGACTTGCGCTTGTCCGACAATTTCAATCCCGCGCAATTCGGAGAGCACACCGATAATTTGTTTGCGCAGGAGTGCCGAGTTATCTGCCACAAATACTTTCATCGCCCTCATCTTCGCGGGGGATACTCATTCGAGGGAGTGAGGAAGTGAGCCTACCCCGACTCCTTCCCCGCTCCCGTGCGCGCTCCGGTGCGAGTAACGCAGCCGGGCGGAGCGCGCCTTTTGCGGCGGGGCAGTTTGCCCCTCTCTGCCCACCGCAAAGGTTCAAACGCTCGTCTCCCCTTACGCTTTCAAGCATAGCGGCGGCGGGCCGCGACGAACATCGGCGTAACTTCGATTATGAGGTTCTACTGAGACTGAAAAAGAGGTTCCGTTTAGTCTGTAAGGCGTGTAGGTGTTTGTCCTACAAGACGAATGCTTTGGAGGGTGAAGAGGGCGGGGGCAATCGGAGAGATAAAGGTCTGAGCGGAGACTATGGCCGGCGAGCGTCGCCTCACTCGATGAGCTTGTTCTGGATGACGTAATGGGTCATCTCGGCATTAGTCCGCATCCCCATCTTCTCCAAAATTCTCGCGCGATACGTGCTGATGGTTTTGACGCTGCGCGACAACAGCTCGGCGATCTCGCTGACCGTCTTGCCCGACGCTATCAGGCACATGATTTCAAACTCCCGGTCGGAGAGTCCCTCGTGTGGCTCTCGATCCACGCCGCTGTCAATGTTCAGGAGCAGCATCTCGGCAAGGGTTGGGCTAACGTACTTCCCGCCGCCTGCCACTTTGCTGATGGCGTTGGCGAGTTCGTCCGGCAAGCTGTCTTTAGTGATGTAGCCCGAAGCCCCGGCTTTGAAAGCGCGCCGCGCGAACTGTGCTTCCGAGTGCATACTCAGAATCAGGACGGGGAGTTTAGGCCGGATCAACTTCAGCTCTTTCATGACCTCGATGCCGCTTCTGTCGCCCAAAGTGATGTCCAGCACCACCACGTCCCAGTCCTGTTCGCGGACGAGCCGGGCCGCTTCCTCGGCGTTGCCCGCCTCCCCGAAAGTGACTGATTCGGGACGCCCCTCGAAAAGAATTTTCACGCCGTTCCTGACAACGGCGTGATCGTCAACCGTGAGGATTCTCATCATGTCTGCTCCCCGCGCGGCACTAAACGGTCGTGTCACCTCTTATGGGAAGGCGGACGGTTAAGACCGTCCCTTTCCCTGCGCTCCCGTTGATTTCGACTTTACCGCCTATGGAATGAGCACGCTCGCGCATCCCCAGAAGGCCGAGAGAACGTAACCCTAATCGTTCACTCTCCGAGATGCCCCTGCCGTTATCCTTTATTTCAAGAACGAACTCGTCCTCCTCCTCCTCGATAATGATGTTTACTTTCGCCGCCTGCGCGTGGCGGAGAATGTTCGTCATCGCCTCCTGAAAAATGCGGAAGACGGTGGTCGCTTGATCTCGATTCAATTCGACGTTTTCGATCAGGGAATCGAAGCGACAGACTATTCCCGTATGCTCCTGAAATTGTTGCGCGTGCCACTCGATTGCGGGGATCAAGCCCAGGTCGTCCAACACGCCGGGCCGCAGCTCGGAGGCGATTCGTCTGACCGTGTTGATTGTAGTATCAACCAGCCCGACCATCCCGTCTATTTCTTCCCGTGCGCCCGATTGACTGTCAGGATTCCCGTCGCCGGAATAAACTTTATCTAGTCTCAGAAGACTCCACTTCAGACTGGTTAAGGCGGAGCCCAACTCGTCGTGAATCTCCCGCGCGATGCGTATCCCTTCATCCTCTTTCGCCTTTCTGAGGCTTTCCGAAAGGGCGCGTAACTGCCGGCTGGAAGTTTTTAATTGTTCCTCCGCCTCCTTGCGCTCGGTGATGTCCTGCACGACGGTCTGGACGCACTTCACGCCGTCTATCTCCATCAGCTCCGAGGAGTACAGGCCGACGAGCGCCTCGCCCTGCCTCGTGCGAAACTCGTACTCGCGCTCCCGCACCGACCCCAGTCTTTCAAGCTCCTCCACGCGGCTCCGGCGGTCGTCGGGGTTGACCCAGACTCCTAACTCGACCGTCGTCCGCCCGATCATCTCTTCGCGGCTGAACCCGAAGAATCGCTGCGCGGCTTCGTTGACCTCGATCAGTCGGCCATCCTCCAATCGGGCGAGGACGACGGCGACGGGGCTGGCGTGGAACGCCCTGAAGAATCGCTCCTGCGACAGCCGCAGCTCCTCCTCGGCGCGCATGCGCTCGGTGATGTCTATCATGATGCCGCGCAGGCGCACGGACTCGTCGGCCTCAATCTTGACCGACACAATGTCCTGCAACCAGACGACACGACCGTCCGCCGCAATCATGCGGTATTTGAACTCATGATCCCTGCGCTGCGCGGTCGCCTCCAGGCAATACGCCGCACACCAGTCAGCGTCATCCGGGTGCGTATGATTACGCCAGAAGTCGGGTTCGTTGACCCACTGCTCGACCGGGTAGCCGAGGATATGTTCGGCCTGTGGACTGACGAATGTGAATTGCTAACCTCGGTGACCGGGAGTGTATTTTCTGAGGTTTTGGGAGACCGACAATCTATCGCTTACCGGGCTGCAAGATTCTACCACCTAAACCATCGACGGTCAGCGGGATAGAGTTCGTGCAGCAGATCAGGAAGGGGCGGTTCGACACTTCAGCGTTGACAGTGAGAGAAGGGGCGCGAGTGCCGCACCTGTGGGACGCAGTGCTCGCTACATGAGGGTGAGTGTGGTGGGACACTTGTGCGCTCTGCCTCTACTATTTGCACCAGAACCCTATACATTTACCTCTGCCTATCAACTCAAATTTTTAGGAGTGAGGTAAGGACATCACGGTTAACCCCAGCACTCAGCACACACTCGGAGCCGGCTATTATAGTACCGAAGACAGATCATCGGGCCGCGCCTGACAGGGATTTCTCGGCCATGTGCGTATACTTCGCAGCCGTCTTCCAGTTGACGACGACGGTGTAGCCGACCTGCCCCACGTCCAGCCGCAGGTCTTTGAGCGGATCACGCTCGAAGCCTGAGGCAGCCGACACCGTCATTTTCCTTGAGCCGTGAACCTGCTGATACCAGTATAGTCCGTCCGTGTAACTTCGGCTGGCTCTCGACAAGTGGTAGTAGACGGGGCTGCGCGGCATCCAGCCGAGGAGCGCTCCGGCGCGACCGAGCGCGTCGGCGAACTCGGCGTCCAGCCGCTCGAAGCTGACTTTCGACGCCGCCGGGTGCTCCTGATAATCCGCGTAGGTGGGCGGGGTGACGGTCAGCCCTTCGATGGATTTCAGCGCCTCCAAGACGCGCGCGGCGATGAGGAACTCTTGAGCCCGTGCGGCCTTCAGCTCGGACAGATGGCGCGAGGTCTCGCCGTCGCCCACTCCCCTGTACGTCTTGACGACGGCCTCGGCCCAGCGTGCGTGAAGCCGTGCCTTCGCGAGGAGCAGTTGCCGCGCCGTGCCGCTCCTGAGACCGAGGCAGAGCGGGAGGTAGAGATCGGGCCTCTCGCCCGCACAGTCGGCCACGGAGTTTCCCGCGACCGACCAGAAGCGGCCCACGTCTTCATACAGAAAGACCGCCGTGTCGAGGTCGGTCTTCAGGTCGCTCGGACGCATGTCCGCGACCGTGACGAAAAGGCCGGGGTAGAGTTTACGAGCGAGTCGGCGGAAGTCGTCGCCGCCTTCATCTGCCGCAGCCGCCTCTTCCAGCAGCCGGAGCTTTTCCAAGAGCTTCTCCGCCCTCCGAACATCCTTCTCACGCAACGTGAAGGTCTCGCCGGCGGCGACGCTTTGCCCCTGAGAGACGAGCGCGCACCCGAGCAGGCAGAAGGCGCACAGTAGCGCGCGGAAGGCTGCCTCTCCGCGACGTTGTGGAATGCGCCCGCCGTTGTGTGTGTCAGGCGGCAACACGGTCGAACCTTTCGCCGACCAGTTCGGTCGTCAGTTGGTGGACGCGCGCCACGTCGGCGCGGTTGAGCCGCAGCGGGGCCAAGCGGTCGTTGGAGAGTACGTCAAGGCTCGCCACTTCGCTGGAGTCGTGCGCGTCGGCGACGGCATCAGCGATGTGCAACAGGAGCGCGGCAGGCTCGTTGACGAACCTCGCGTCGTGATGGGTTTGAACACTGAAGGCCGACGCGGGGACATGACAGGCATCCATGATCCACTGCCCGACTTGCGCGTGATCCACGCCGAAGGTCGCCACCTCACGTTCGAGGCGGAACGGGTGGCCGAGCCAGATGATCTTCTCGGCCTCTTCGGGGAAGAGCGAGCGCAGGAGGGCTTCGCCGAGGTCGTGGAGCAAGCCCGCGGTGTATGCCGCGTCCGGGTCGAGCGTCCCGGTTTTTTCCGCCAGCAACATCGCAGCCGTCGCGCAGCGGCGCGAATGGTCGCGTAGCGCCTCTGCCTCGTAGCCGACACGCTCACACACTTCCGCCCGCGCGATGATCTCGCGTAGCGCTTCGGTGCCGAGGCGCGCGCAGGCCACGTAGAGGCTCGCCGTCCTTTCGCCGACGGGCCGTCCAGCGTTATCGGCGCGCAGGACGCTCGCGGCGAGTACCGGCTCTTCTTCGACCTCTTTCACCAAGCCCTCCGGCGCGAGCGTCCACAGGTCGGCTGGGGGCTTGACGGAGAGGAATCGAGAGCCGAAGTCGCCGCGCGCGATGTGGTCGCGGATTGTCGCCAACGCTTCGAGGCCGCAGAACGCGCGGACGACCTCGGGATCGAAACTCGTCCCCGCGCCCTCGCGCAGTTCCGCGATGGCCGCCTCGTGGCCGAGGGCGTCGCGAAACGGGCGCGGGCTGGTCATGGCGTCGTAGGCGTCGGCCACGCGGATGACGCGCGCGCCGAAGGGTATCTGCTCGCCCGCGAGCCCTTCCGGGTAGCCCGCGCCGTTGTAATCTTCGTGATGATAACGCACCAACTCCGTTGTCTCCTCCATCCCTGGGACGCGGGCCAGCAGGCGCGCGCCGCACTCGACGTGCTGCCGGATGACGATGCGCTCCTCTTCGGTAAGGGGGCCGGGTTTAAGAAGGACGTGGTCGGGCGTGGCGATCTTGCCGATGTCGTGGAGCAACGCGGCCAGCGAGATTTGTTCGAGCTGTTCGACCTCCAGACGCAGGCGGCGACCGATGGCGACGGCGTAGCCGCTCACGCGCCGCGCGTGGCCGGAGACGTAACGGTCTTTCGCCTCCAACGCGTCGGCGATGGCGCGGACGATGCCGCGCGACATCGCCTCCACGCGCCCCGTCAGTCGCCGGTTGGCCTCTTCCATCTCGTGGCGCGAGCGGTTGGCCTCGTAGTGCTCCAAGGCGCGCGCGACCGTGAGTCTGAGGTCTTCGTTGTTCCACGGCTTCGGGACGTAGCGGTAGACCTGCCCGCAGTTGACGGCCTCGACGAGGGCCTCCATGTCCGTGTAGCCGGTGAGGATGATCCTGACCGTGTGCGGGCGTAAACTTGCGGCGCGCTTCAGCAGCTCGACGCCGGTCATGCCGGGCATGCGCTGGTCGGTGATGAGCAGCGCCACGTCGTGCAGTTCGAGCAGGCGTAGAGCTTCCTCGCCCGAAGATGCCGTCAGCACCTGGTAGTCACGCCGGAAGAGCCTTTCGAGCAGACGCAGGTTAGAGGTCTCGTCGTCTACCACCATGATCTTGAAGGGCATTTGAGAATCACTCCTTGGCATCAGCCGGAGAGATGCATTGCGAAAACTGTTCCGCACCGCCCCCGGCAAGCCGCGCGGCTTTTCATGAGGCTTTCGCGCGTTTCGGGTCTCCCGCCCGGTCGCTACTTAACGTCGTGAGTGTCTAAATCTTGACGGCCCTCGCCACGGCGTCACATTTTCGACAGTGTGCTCCGGGCGATACGGATAAAGCCGAAGGGCCGGGGCAAGTCCGCGGACTTGCCCCGGCCCTTCGGCTTTGGCGAATACGTGATGTGTTAGCGAATCAAGTTTAAGCCGACGAGTGTGAGTTGCAAGGCCGCCTCCCGGCATTGCTTCGGCGTGTAATCTCCTGCGCGATCTCGCAGATTTGCGACATCGCGAAAGGCTTGGTCAGCACCCACTCGACGCGCGCCGCTTTCTCTTCGTGCGTGCTGACGAGTTCGCCCCAGCCCGTGATGACGGCCAGCGGCACCTGCTGGTCTCGCTCGCTGATGAGGCGCAGAAGCTCCCAGCCGTTCATGCCGGGCATCCCGAGGTCTGTGAAAACGGCGTCGAACTTGCCCGGCTCGAAACGCGCCAGCGCCTCCGCGCCGTTGGCGGCGAGAGTAACCTCGGCGCCCTCGTCTTCGAGGATGTCGCACAGCAACTCGCGCACGGGGTCTTCGTCGTCCACCACAAGTATCCTCGCCATGCTGCATCTCTGCTCGCGCACCGCGGAGGCGTTAACCTCCCCGCCGGCAGCCGACCGCCCGGCGTACTCGGCGAGCGGTAGGATCACGCGGAAGGTGGAGCCCCGCCCGACCTCCGACTCGACATTGATCGTGCCGCCGTGACGGCGGATAACGCCGTAGCTCACGGAAAGCCCCAGCCCCATGCCCTCGACGCCCTTCGTCGTGAAGAAGGGGTCGAAGACGCGCGAGCGGACTTCGGAGCCCATCCCGGTTCCCGTGTCCGTGACGGTGATGATTACCTTCTCGTCGCGCTGCTCGGCCCCGAGCGTCAGTTGGCCGCCCGCGGGCATCGCGTCCACGGCGTTGAAGATCATGTTGACGAGCACGTCGCGCAACTCCGACTCGTCGCCGAGGACGTGTGTGCCCGAGCGGTTTGAGACCGTCAGGTTGATGTGGACGCCGCCCGCCTCTGCGCTGTCCTTCCAGCGCGGGCTGGTGATCTCGCTCACATCGAGCAGGAGCTGGTCTACAGAGGTTGAGGCGAAATCTCGATCCTGCCGCTGGCGCGCGAAGTCCTGTATGCGCTTGACGGTCTTTGCCCCGTCGCGCGCCGACTGAACGATCAACTCCAGCCCCCGCCGCATCTCCGGGTCGGAGGTGCGCTTGAGCAGCAACTCGGCGCGCCCGCTGATGGACGCGAGGCAGTTGTTGAAGTCGTGCGCGACGCCCGAGGCCAGAGAGCCGACAGCCGACAGCTTCTCGACCTGCGCGAACTGCACGCGGATGCGCTCCTGCTCGTCAACGTAGCGCGAGAGTTCCTTGACGTGGCGGCGTGCCTGCTCGGCCTGGGCCTCGGCTGACTCGACGTTCTTCAGGTAGGTCTGGTACGTGAGGTAGACGATGGCGATGATGGGCAGGATGAGGATGATGGAGTAGAAGCCCGTGGCGTTGATGAGCCGCGCGATGACCATCGCAGCCGACGCGCCCGAGACGGTCGTGATCGAAATCCAGAGGTAGGATCGCCTCCAAGTCTGCCACACGGACTGACCGTCCCTCAGCGCCTCGCGCACCGCCGCCAGCGTGGAGTTCGACGCGTATTGCGTGAGCGCGACGGCGCAGAGGAAGCTGATGCTGTGCGCCGTGAACTCCTGCGTGACCACGTCGGGGATGTGGCCGAAGAAGGCGCGCCCGACGTACACGGTGAGGAACGTCGAGCAGCCCATGATGCCCGCGTTGAAGAAGACCGTGAGCCACCTCTTCGTGATGCGCAGAGAGGAGCAGAAGCCTTCGACGAAGGCGAGGAGGACGGCGGCCTCGCCGTCGTAGAGCATCATCGTCAGGAAGATGAAGGCGTCCGAGACCGTCACCTCGCCCTTGACGCGCGGGATTTTAACGATGGCGCGCGCGCCGACGCCGATGGAAATCGCGGCCAGCACGGCGAAACTCCAATCCAACTCCGCCCACTCAAGCCGCCGGAGCGAGACGAGGGCCGCCGCCCCGCCCGCCGCCGCCGCAAGGGCCATGAACTTCGCCACCGCGCCGCCGCCCGCCACGCGCGCCTTCGTCTCTTCAAACATCTTCATGAGGTTGCTCATCGCCTTGACGCGGCCCTGCTGCCGCGCCGGAAAAAGTTTCAGTCACCGCCCGTGAGCGAGTCGTGCGTCAGCGTGTCGTCCGAGGCGAGGATGCCGTCACTCGCCAGAATGCCGTCAGAAGCGAGTATCCCGTCGGAGGCGAGGATGCCGTCGGAGGCGAGGATGCCCGTGCCGATGAAGAAGTCGCCGTCGCCGAGCGGCTCGCCGTCGCTCGTCAGGATCGAGTCGGAGGCGAGGATGCCGTCGGTGTACATCGTCCCGTCACTGGCGAGGATGCCGTCGCTGGCAAGAATGCCGTCGCCGAACATGACCCCGAGGCCGTATGCGTTCTGGTAGAGCGTTATCAGTTCGAGGCCGCTCACGAAGGTGTGGCCCGCGATGAGCCCGCCCGCCCAGGGAAACTGGAATCCGGCGACAGTCGTGGAGTGCGTCGGCGCGCTTCCCGTGAGCAGCGGGTCGCCGAGCGCGAGGCTGCTGGAGAAGTCCGCGCGGACGAGCGAGGCGAGGCGGACGGCCCCTTCGATGTTCAACTGGCCCGCGCCCTGCTCGAACTGGTTGAAGCCGGCGAGCGGCTGCGCCGTGTACATCAGCAGGGCCTTCACCATGTTCGGCGTCAGGTTCGGGTTGACTTGCAGCAGCAAAGCCGCCGCGCCGCTTACCAGAGGCGTCGCCATCGAGGTGCCGCTCAGACGCATCATCGCGTGATCGTCGTCGCCGTCGGAATAGGCCGTCAGATTTGGATTAGCCGTGACGAGGGCGTTGTTTGTGGACTGCGCGGCGACGAGCTTGTTGCCGGGCGCGACGAGGTCGGGCTTGATGAGGTTGTCGTGATGAACGCCGCCGTTCGAGTCCGTCCAGTAGCTGCGCGTCGGCCCGCGCGAGCTGTAAGTGGCGACGCCGTCGTCCGCGCGCGAGTCGGTGGCGAAGGTGTTCGACGCGCCGACGGTGATGGCCGAGGGCTCGATGCCGGGCGAGTGGATGAGCCCGTAGACCTTCTGGCCGTTCGCGTCCTTCCCGGCGTTGCCGGCTGCGGTAACGACGACAACGCCCGCGTCCACCAGCCCGCGCACGGCGAGGCAGAGCGGGTCGTTACGATATGAATCAACTGCCGCCGCGCCCAAGCTCAGGTTGACGACGCGGATGTTGTACTGCTGCCGATTACTCATCACCCAAGCCAGCGCGTCCAACACATCCGAGGTCGTGCCCATGCCCTGCGAATCCAGCACGCGGAGGTTGATGATGTTCGCGCCGGGCGCGCTGCCGGTGTAGGCTCCGCCGTTCACCGAAGCGTTACCGGCGGCGAGCCCCGCGACATGCGTGCCGTGCCCGAAGGGGTCGTCGGTCGGGATGCCCTGACCCGTGAAGTCCACGTCGGCGACGACACGACTGTTACCGTTCTGGTCTTTGAAGGAGTCATGCGAGGCGGAGATCGAAGAGTCGAGGACGGCGATGCCGATGCCCGTGCCGTCAAGATTGTAGGTGCCGCCGCCGGGTGCGGGTTGAGAGCGGACGGCGTCAGCGCCGGTCGTCAGGGAGACGTGACCGAGGCCGCGGGTCGGACGGTCGGGCGAGATGTATTTGACCTCGGGGAACTCGGCCAACTCGACGACGGCCTCGGCGGGCAGCTCCACCTCGGTCGCTTGAAAGCTGCTGAAGCGTCGGCCCTTGCTTCCTCCGCGCGCGGCGATCACGTCCTCGACGCCGGCGCTCAACTCGCCCCGTGTTTGAACGATGAGCTTGACACGCTCGTTCGGGGCGGAGGCGCTCCGCATCCGGGCCACGCCGGATAGTAAGTCGCGGGAGATTTTCTTCGTGCTGTCGGACTCCAGAGCGCCGGCGACGCGCGGCATGGCGAGGCCGGCGCACGACGCCAGCAGCAAGGCGAGAGACAGGAGAGTTTTCGTCATCGGGGGGTGTTTGATCCGCATCAGTTTGAGTTCCTCGTCCGGTTGGGGTCGAACCGTCAAAGGCCCACGAGAGTGTGGGGCCGCTGAGATCATGCAAATCCCGTGCATCGCCGGCGGCCAGTGACGGATGCGGGCGGAAGCTCTGTCAGATTTTCGTATCGGTGGGAATTTCCGGGGTGAAAGAGCGAATTATGGCGACCGTCGGGTTGAGCTACTGTCGTTAAACCGACGCAGAGACCGGCGGGGTGTCAAAAGTTTGACGGCGTGGCGTGCCATTCGGCGGCAGTGAGGCGGCCTACTCGCGCGCCGCTCCCGGCGACTCCTGCCCCTCGTCGAGTTGCAAACGCTTCAGCTTCTCGATGAAGGTCGTGCGCTTCATGTTCAGGAGTCGGGCGGCGCGCATCTTGTTGCCCCCGGTCCTGGCGAGGGCCTGCAAGAGCAAGTCCCGCTCCACTTCCGAGATCACGGCGTCGAAGTCAACGCCCTCGTCGCGGAGTCGCGGCCCGCCTGCCGGCGTGGCGGGCGGGGCTTGCGCCGTCGTGGACACACCGTCCCGCACCTCCTCCGGTAAGTCTTGGAGGCGGATTTCTTCTGCCATGCCGGTGAGGGCCGCGGCGCGCTCCACGGCGTTCTGCAACTGCCGCACATTGCCGGGCCAGGTGTAACCGTGGAGCGCCTCCCAAGCGTCGTCTCTGATCTCCTTTGGGGGGAGGCCGGTGTTGGCGCAGAACTTCGCGAGCAGATGTTTGGCGAGCGGCAGGATGTCTTCGCGCCGCTCGCGCAAGGGCGGCAGGCGCAGGTGCACGACGTTGAGGCGGTAATAGAGGTCGGGGCGGAACGTGCCTTCGTCAATTCGCCTCTGGAGGTCGGCGCTGGTCGCGGCCACGACGCGCACGTCAACCTTGACGGTGCGCGACGAGCCGAGCCGCTCGAACTCGCGCTCCTGCAAGACCCGCAGCAGCTTGGCCTGAAGCGGCAGACTCATGTCGCCGATCTCGTCGAGGAAGAGCGTGCCACCGTCGGCCTGCTCGAAGCGCCCCTCGCGCCCGCCCTGCGCGCCGGTGAAAGCGCCCTTCACGTGTCCGAACAGCTCGTCTTCGAGCAACTGCTCGGGCACGGCGGCGCAGTTGAGCGCGACCAACGCCTTCCCCGCCCGCGGGCTGAGTTGATGGAGGGCACGAGCGATCATCTCCTTACCCGTCCCCGTCTCGCCCGTGACCAGCACGGTAGTCTGGAAGGGCGCGACGGCGCGCACCTGTTCGAGCAGCCTCTGCATGACAGGTGCGGCCACGATCAGGTTCCCCGGCTCGACGGCAGATTCATCGCCGGTGGAGCCCTGTGCCGTGGCGCACGACCGCGCGGCCCTCTCGGCGGCGACGCGGATCGTGCCCAACAACCCGTCCAGCTCGAAGGGTTTAGTGAGGAAGTCAGCCGCGCCGCGCTTCATGGCTTCGACGGCGATGTCAACCGTGCCGTAGGCGGTGATGACGATGGGCAGGATGCCGGGCCGCACTTGCGGGCAGTGGCGAAGGAGGTCGAGGCCGGACATGCCGGGCAGGGCCACGTCGGTGACGAGGATGTCGAAGGGCTCCCGTCGCAGACTTTCGATGGCGACTTCCGCGCTCGACACGGCCCGCGCGTCGTAGCCCTCCATCGCCGCCGCTTCCAGCAACACCTCCCGCAGACGCTCGTCGTCCTCGACGATGAGGATTTTGACATTCATAAAAGGTTGAGGGCCGAGCGCGCCGGCAGTGAGAGACGGTACGCCTATCTACAAGAGTACGCGCGGATTATCACTTTGTAAATAGGGGTCTGGTGCGAACGTTGAGCCGGGCTGATAATCAGTCACATGAATCAGCCTCCTTCTTCTCACGCAGTGCTCCTGTTTCGTGGCCGCCACTTCGATCGCACAATCATCATTCTCTGCGTTAGATGGTATATCACCTACAAGTTGAGCTATCGCGACCTCGCCGAGATCATGGCCGAGCGCGGTGTCACGGTCTCTCATACAACGATCCTGAGATGGGTCCAACGCTTCGTGCCTGAGTTCGAGAAGCGCTGGAGCCGCCACGCACGACCGGTCGGCACCATCACGGCCCTCTCGGGAGGATTACACTCGACGGCTACCCCGCCACGCATGCCGCCATTACTGAGCTGAAGATGGACGGAGTGCTGCGTATTGAAACGAAGGTCTGGACGAGCAAATACTTGAATAACATCGTCGAGCAGGATCACAGGAGAGTGAAGCAGCGCGTCTACCCGATGCTCGGCTTCAAGAGATTCAGGAATGCGGCGGTGACGATCGGCGGGATAGAGCTAGCACAGAAGATCAGGAAGGGGCAATTCAACATCGCACAGGTGAAGGGCGGGATGAAGGTGAGGATGCCTCAGGTATGGGATGCAGTACTTGCCGGTTGATGGCAGACCCATTGAGGCAATCGTATGCACCTACATGCTATTTGCACCAGAACCAATAGGTGGAATGGCCCCAACTTGTGCCGATATGCGACAGTGTATGCGGCTCCGATAAGCATTCGGTCGCGCGCACTCACCTGAGGATGAACGCTTCAGATTTGATTATCTGTGGCTCACGCTCTCCCCGTCCCAAAAAGACATAAACTACCTTCTGAAAACGATCACCCACGTAAAGGGATTGTGCTACGTCGTAAAACCTTAACGACTGCCCGGGTTCCAAGACGTACCTATCCGCCTGAGACTCTGCGATCTCACTGAAGATAAGTCGCGAACTGCTGCCGGAAGGAGTCAGCCACTTCTTTTTCTTCCTGTCGAAACGAACTAAATACCCGGCAGGAAAGAAACCATGAGACGTTTTGTTGCCCGGGATGACCACTCGCTTACTAGTATTGTTCACCATAGAGAACAAAACACGTCTGTCTGCCCACGGGATTTCACTCTCGTTCTCCACCTCCCGCTGTTCAACGACGGAGAGCATTAGCTGACGTGGATTACCGCCACTGCCGCCGGCATGCTGACAGCTCAACAGCAAACATAAAAATACGATTTTAACCATCCTTTACTCCCCATTACTTTTGCGATGTGTACGTGGCCCCGGCCTTTTTAGCGATAGACGCTTTTTGAGCCTCGACCCATTTCTTATTCACGATAACACTTGGGTTGAACTTCATGAGTATGCGCAGTGTCTCTTTGTAAGCGGGCGGTTCGCTTGGCCCGAACAGTTGGTGAAACCGCTCATGGCCGATCACGCTGGCGCCGTAAATATTCAAGTCGCTGGCAGGCACTTCGCCGTACCCCTCCAACGGGAAGCCACCGGCATTCCGATACATAGGCCCAGCTCTGGACGTGGCGAGCGCCAGTCACCGCGTCGGTTATGAAGACCCGTCTTATTTCAGCCGTGAGTATAAAAAACTGTTCGGCTCCCCCCCCGCAGCGCGACATCGCGAGGCTGCGCAGCAACCTTGAACATTAAGGTGCTCGGACAAACAGTGCGACGAGGTGTGATGTTGGCCGCGCGGAAATGAGTCTGTGCTTTTACAGATGTTTGAGGTTGGGCGTCTCGGCAGGGCATAGAACCGCTTCAATGTCCTGCACAAGCTGACTGGCCCTTTCGCGGAGTTCGAGATCTCGGGGCGTCGGAACGGGACCGCGTCCCGCTATGACCAACAATGGAACGCCCATCGTCTCACGCAATCGCGCAAGCGTGCGGCTCATTGCCGACGGGCTAAGCAGCAACCGTTGTGCGGCGCGCGAAACACTCCCCATCCTAGTTCTGCGTTCTCCCGGTCACCTTTTTCTAAGGGATGGGGAATCGTCGGTTAACCACGGTTGCCCCGCTCGCGTTGCTGGTGACAAGCACGAAGACCTCGGACACCCCGGCGGCGTTGCGCTCGCGCCCGATTCTGACCATCTCTCGCGAGAAGAAGGTGGTGAACGTGAGCGAGTGCCCTTCGTTGAACGTGAACGCCTGCTCGAAGAGAATGCTCGCCGCCACCGCCTCACCCAGCGCCATGCCCTGCGTGGCGTCGCTGCGCCAGTGAACGCCCGCCCCGTTGCGCCCGATGGCGATGTTCGAGGCCAGCTTGTTGAGTTCGCCGCCGACCGCCAGCGCCACCTGCTCCGGCCCTTGGGCCGGCATCAGTTGTGTGCCGTTGACGCCCGCCGCAGTGTTTGCGACGAAGGCCGGAGGGAGTCGGCTCACGTCGGTCGGCAGCGTCGTATTCGACGGGTCGGTTATCGGCGCATCCTCATTAAAGAAAGCCTTGAGGATCGTGGCGCACGCGCCGGCGGCGGTAGTGTGCCCCGAGGCGTAGGAAGGGTGTGTGGGCGACCCTTCGGGGAAGACCTGCGGCAGGAGATAGGTGCCCGCGCCCCCTCCCACCTGATTGCGCTGGAAGATGAGGTTAAGCACGTTGGCGTTCAGGATGGTCTGGTCGATGCACGGGTAAGGGCCGGGTCGGCCCGCGCCCCGCGCCTCCTTCTCGAAGTGGACGAGGCCGCCGAACTCCTCCGGGCGGTCGCGCCGGTGCACGTACCACTTCTGTCACGATCCTCCGGGTGAGGGCTCTGTGCGCCTCTTCTTGCGCCCTGTCGGCGGCGGGATTCACTCGCTGTCAGCGGTCATGTAAAGGATGTTAATTCATGAGCCGTCGGGTACGAGCGTCGGTCTGGTGGTCGCGTGAGGCCGACGAAGATCAGGTTGCTGCTGTCGCTGGCAGGGTAATGTGCGTGAAGGACAGAAGCACGATATTCCCCTCGGCGGGGGGTGTCAACGGAATTTCTGAGGGCACCAAGAAGTTTCGTCTTGAAGCGTCTCCGTTAATACCCGAAAAATTTTACGCCACGCATTACTAGTTTTCAGTCAGCAGACGAGTTTATTCCTCATCCTACTCTAGGAAGTTGACAGCGTTCTGATCTAAATTCTCCCGCCAGTGGTCGTAGCTGCGGCCAAAAAAATTTTGCAACACTACCAGGCGAGGCGACGTACTGGTGCTCGACAACCTCAGCGCCCACCACGCGAGCCGCATCGAGGAGGTGGCCGAGGAGTGCGGAGCGCGAGTCATCTGGCTGGCGCCGTACTCGCCGGACTTCTCGCCGATAGAGCTGATGTGGTCAAGGATCAAGACATTGATGCGAGCGGCGAAGGCCAAGACGCGCGAGGAGTTGGAGCGGGCGTTGACGGCGGCGCTCGAACTCGTCACCGGAGCAGACTGCCACGGCTGGTTCGGGCATTGCGGCTATCAAGTCACATCCAATCGCAATTAGCTATAAGTGCTCGCACAAAATTAGATTGAACCATTTTGGGATGTCCAGTGCTTCAAATTTAATGGTTTCGATCAAGGATAGTTCAAACTAAATTAGCTAAGTACAGGACAAAAATTGAGAACTAAAGATGCATAAAAGCCATCGTGCTTCTATCCTTTCCGAGATTCACCGCAAATGAGTCTGGAAAGGGAGAAAAGTAACGATGGCTCACACGTCGCCGTTGGAGCGAGTGTTGCGACAAAATGTAGCGTGGAACCGCGCCCGCATCAACTTCCTGGCAAAGTTTCTCATCGCGCTCATCGAAGTCAGAACCGTTAATCTCACGGAAGTCGCTAACGTCTTTGCCGGGAGCGCCAAGCCAGAGTCGCACTACAAGCGCATCCAACGTTTCCTCCGGTTCTTTGAACTGCCCTTCCGAGAGTTGGCCGTCTTCGTCGCGCGTCTCGTCGGTGTGTCCGGCCCGTGGGTTATCACACTTGACCGCACCGACTGGTACTTCGGCAACACGCCTTTGAACGTGATGGTCTTGGGCATTGCACACAAAGGCGCGGCCTTCCCCGTGTTGTGGAGAGTGCTGGAGAAGAAAGGCTGCTCTGATACGCAGGAGAGAATCGCGCTCCTCGACGAGTTTCTCGATCTCTTCGGGGTCAAAGCAATCCAGTATCTGTGCGCCGACCGCGAGTTTATCGGCAAAGACTGGTTCTCGTATCTGGTCAAAAAGCAGATTGATTTTCGCATCCGCGTGCGCGCCAACACGCAACTGACGACCCGGCGCGGAGCGAGGGTCGCGGCCAGAAGGTTGTTCGCCAACCGGCGCACAGGGCACGCGGTTGAGTTGGCAGGCGCGCGTCGGTTGTGGGGTCGGGAGGTTTATGTCAGTGGGATGCGCCTCGCGGGAGGTGACTTGCTGGTGGTGGTCGCTCCCCGCCAGAGTGCTGAGATGATTGCCGAGTATGCGGTGCGCTGGGAGATTGAGACCTTGTTCGGATGTTTGAAGTCGCGTGGCTTCCGGATGGAAGAAACGCACCTCACCGACCCTGAGCGGCTCAGGAGGCTGGTCGCACTGCTGGCGCTGGCCTTTTCGTGGGCGCATGTCATCGGCGAGTGGTTGACGCAAGCGAAGCCACTCAAGACGAAGAATCATGGACGAATGGAGCGCAGTATCTTCAGACATGGTTTCGATCACTTGCGCCGCATACTATGCGGCACGTTATGCAAAATGAAACAGCTTGCGTTTAGACAAGTTATCCAACTTTTGTCCTGTACTTAGCTAAATTAGTCTGAGTACTGAATTGGATTAGGAGCTGGCAACTATGCTTTCGCTTCTCGCACGGAGCCGTTCCCTTCTTCGCGGCCGTGGCGCACGCGGCCTGCGCGCCTTCGACAGTCTGCGGTTCTCGGTGCTCGACCTCAAGCTTGGCGGACGCATGCTGGTCAAGCATCCTGCGCTCACCGTGATCGCAACGATTGCCGTAGGGTTCGCGGTCACCGTTGGCACTGTCGGGTTCGAGATCGCGCGACAAGCACTCTGGCCGACGATTCCGCTTCCGAACGGCGACGCCATCGTTGCGTTACAAAACTGGAATGCCGCCGAAAGCGTGCGGATCGACGCATCGCGCCGTGATTACGAGCTGTGGCGCGACGGTCTCAGCACGATCACCGATCTTAGCGCCGTCGAGGTGGAAGAACGCAGCATCGCCGTCGGCGCCGGCCCCGGTCAGCCGGAGACCGTCGCCAACGTGACCGCGTCGACCTTTGCGCTGACGCGCGTTCCGGCGTTGATGGGACGCACGCTGCTGGAAGGCGATGAACGGGGCGGCGCAGAAGAGGTCGTGGTGGTCGGATACGACTTCTGGAAGAACAAGCTGGACGGCGCGGCAGACGCCGTCGGCGGCGTCATTCGCATCAGCGGCACGCCTGTCACGATCGTCGGCGTGATGCCGCGCGGCTACGGATTTCCACACCGGAACGACGTCTGGCGACCGTTGCATCTCGAGCGGATTCCCGAGGCATCGCCGAGCCTGCGGTATGTCTTCGGGCGGCTGGCGCCGGGCCATCCACGCGAGGAAACGACCGCCCAGGTGGCGGTGATCGGCGCCCGAGCAGCGACGACGTTTCCGGAGACGAACAAGAATGTGCGCCTGCAGGTCCTCTCTCTGCCCGACGCTGTCAGTGATTTGCCGGAAGCGGCGGCGCTGGTGCTGGCTTCGATCAACGTGTTCCTCGTGCTGTTGGCCGCGCTTTTGTGCGGCAACGTCGGAATGTTGTTGTTCGCCCGCGCCGTCAGTCGAGAGCGGGAGTTCCTAGTTCGCGCCGCACTCGGCGCCACCCGTGGGCGCCTCATCATGCAACTCTTTGCCGAGGCGCTCCTGCTCTGCGCCGTCGGCGCGGTGGTTGGTCTCGTGCTTGCGCGCTTCGTGCTCGCGCGGGCTTGGACGGAGATCGAAGTGCAAACGGGTCCGTTGCCGTTTTGGATCGACACCTCGCTTTCGACGACGACGATTCTGTATGCCGTTGGGCTGACGCTGTTCGCGGCGGCGATCGCCGGCGTCGTTCCCGCGCTCAAAGTGACGTCGGGTGGTGCGGGTGGCAGGCTCCGGGCCGCGTCAAGCGGCGGCGGCGGGTTACAGTTCGGCGGCGTGTGGACCGTGGTCATCGTCGCGCAGATTGCGCTCACGACGGTGCTTCCGGTACCGCTGCTCGGCGTGGGAGCGGACGTCACGCGAAAAATCCCAGCAGGATTCCCGGCCGAAGCATTTCTCACGGCCACGCTCGAAATCGATCGCTTTGACGGCGTCGCGGCGAGTGGAGACACGGTGCCGGCGGTGCGTGCGGCGCGGCTCGAAGCACGCTACCGCGCGCTCGCCGACCGGCTCCGACAGGAGCCGGGCGTGCTGGACGTCACGCACGCCGATCAAATGCCGTTGATGCGTACTAGGTGGCGCGGGATCAAGATGGACCCGGGTCCGGTCGCTGAGCACAATGAACCCTGTCGCTCCTGTGCCGGGGTCGTGTCCGTCGATCCGCGATTCTTCGACGTGGTTGGTGCGCCCGTGATCAGCGGCCGGGCGTTGACGACGGCCGACGCGGAACACCGGACGCGTGCCGTGCTCGTGAACGAGTTTTTCGTCCATCACGTACTGGGCGGACGGAATCCAATTGGCCGCCGGTTTCACTTCTCATCAAATCCCGAACCCACCGCCGAGTCGTGGTACGACATCGTCGGCGTCGTGCCCGATCTCGGCGTAAGCGACAATAGGGGTGATTACGGACGAGCCCGCATCTTTCAGCCGACGCTGCCGCGTGAGACGGGGCCGCTTCGAGTCGCCATTCACGTTCGCGGCGATCCGCAGGGTTTTGCGGTGCGTCTCCACGAGCTTGCGCAGGCGACCGATCCCGCGCTACGCGTGATCGATCCGAAACCGATGCCCCGTCTGGTGGATTCCCCAAGCGCGTTCTGGTTGGAGCTCCTGGTCAGCTTCACGTTTGTGACGCTGATGCTGTCGCTCGCCGGTGTCTATGCGGTGACGGCCTTCTCCGTCGCCAGGCGGACGCGGGAGATCGGCGTGCGCGTCGCGCTCGGCGCGCAGCCGCTGCACGTCCTGACTACCGTCTTCAAGCGCCCACTCGTTCAGGTTGCGCTGGGCATTGGCGTTGGTTCAATCCTGGCGCTCGGTCTCGCTAACAACGACCTGTCGGATGTGCATCTCGATGATTTCGGCATGACGGCGGTCTTCGCGCTGTCGACGATCCTGTGCTGTGCACTCGCATGCATCGTCCCGATGCGACGGGCGCTTCGCATTCAGCCGACGGAGGCATTGAGGGACGAAGGTTGAGCTCACGACCCCCGCGATGCGGCGCGAACCAAGTCCATCACGTCAACGAACGTGCCGCGTCGTCGGCGAAGTCTTGTATCATCGTTATGCCGGATCTTTGTGTGCACATGATGCATGTTGCCATCTAACGCCCGATCTAACCCGCCGCCCAGCTAACGTACATGAGAAAGCTGCTGAAGGGCGGTCGCGTTCAATGAGATGTTAGACCGGCCCTGAGCGGTGGGATGAAACCTTCGCGTTCACAGCCCGCCGCTTCCAGCCGATCTAACGCATAGTAGACGTACTACTAGCCGCCGGTAAAGACGCCCATTTGGGCGTCTAATCCCTGCGCCCGCCATATTTTCCCTTGATTTCCTCACGAGCGCGGCGTATTTTGCACCTTCACCCATCCCGTTTTAGACGCCCGCCATGCTTCTAGGAGGACGTCACCCATGTCACAACTGCTAGAGAGAGTCCGCGCCGCCATCCGCGTTCGCCACTTCAGCCTACGTGCCGAGGAAGCTTACATCCGCTGGGTTCGTCAGTACATCCTTATCTCGGACAAGCGCCACCCGGCGACGCTCGGCCCTCCCGAAATCCGCGCCTTCATCTCACACCTGGCGACTGAGGGCGACGTAGCCGCCTCGACACAGAATCAAGCACTGTCGGCTCTCCTCTTCCTCTATCGCGAAGTCTTAGACCTTCCCGTAGACTGGGTGGACGGGATCGAGAAGGCGAAGAGGCCGAGGCGACTGCCGGTCGTGTTCACGAGGGAGGAAGTATAAGGTGGGGGCAACCTCACGGACCCCTCTGCCATCTCTGTTCTTTACTGTTTTTCGTCGCTCAACGCGTAAATCTCACTTTCCGGACCTCTCTAACCTGACTACACGGAATACTGATGATTGGACCGACGTATCTGCGCCCGTCTCCGGGCCGTGTTCTGTCTTCCAACATTTGCTATTACCAGAAGCCCTGTTTACCCTGTAACCCACACGGAGAAGATTAATGCACCACACCATTGCGAGGCGTAAAAAGGCTCGGTGCCTGTCCTTCCTCCTCACCTTTTTTGGAATAATAGCTTTGGTCGCCCTGCCGGTCGGGTTCCTCGCCCCCCTCCAGCCCGCCGCACAAGCCGCGGCGGCGTTCGTCGTTAACTCTACCGGCGACGGCGCGGACAGCGACCTGGGCGACGGAGTCTGCAACGACGGCTCGGGCAACTGCACCCTGCGCGCGGCCATCCAGCAGGCCAACCAGCTCGACGGGGCCGACACGATCAGTTTCTCCATCACCGGCACGATTCTCCTGTCGAGCGAGTTGCCGTGGCTCACCAGCATGACGATTACCGGCCCCGGCTCCGCGCAGTTGAACGTGCGCAGAGACCCCGGCGCGGCGACTTCGTTCCGCATCTTCAGGACTGAGTTATCCTCGACGGTCGGCATCTCCGGCCTGACCGTCTCGGGCGGGCGGATGCCCGGCGACCACGGCGGCGGCATCTACAACAGGCAGAGCCTCAGCCTGACCGATGTGGTGGTGCGTGATAACGAGACCCTTGCCAACTTCATTCAGAACGCGGGCCGCGGCGGCGGCATCTACCACGACGGCAGCGCGCTGACGTTGACGAACTGCACCGTCAGCGACAACTCCGCCGCGGACGGCCTGTTCGGAGGGCCGCCGGGCGGGCGCGACGGCGGCGGCATCTACCTCAACGGCGGCGGCGCCAACATCACCAGAAGCACCATCAGCGGCAACCGCACCGGCGACGGCGTCAGCGGCGGCTCCCCCGGCAAAGGCGGCGGGATTTACGTCGCCCCCAACGCGTCGGCGACGATGGCCAACTGCACGGTGAGCGGCAACAGCGTCGGCGGCGGCTTCGGCGGCTTCCCGCAGGGCGGCGGCATCTTCAATGCCTCCACCTCTCAGGTCGTGCTGGTTACCTGCACGGTCGCCAACAACACGGCCAGCGCGAGCGGTCTCAGCAATGGCGGCGGCATCGCCAGCATGGCCGGGAACACGTCCCTCCGGAACACCATCGTCGCCAACAACACGGCCGCCAACGGCCCGGACATTGACGGAGAAGTCACCTCGCTGGACTTCAACCTCATCCGTACCACAGCCGGCGCGACCATCAGCGGCACGACCACGCACAACGTCACGGGCGTAGACCCCCTGCTCAGCCCGCTCCAGAATAACGAGGGGCCGACGCGGGCGCACGCGCTCCTGCCGGGCAGCCCCGCCATCGACGCGGGCAACAGCGGGGGCTTGACGACCGACCAGCGCGGGCGCGCGCGCCCGGTGGACAACCCGTCGGCGGCTAACGCCTCGGACGGCGCCGACATCGGCGCGTATGAGGCGCAGGCCGCGACCCCCGCCGGCACGATTCAGTTCAGCGCGGACTCCTACGCAGCCGCCGAAGGGGCCGGCGTCGCCACGATCACCGTGACGCGGGCGGGCGGGAGCGCCGGGGCGGTCTCCGCTTCCTTCAGCACGTCGGACGGGACGGCCCGCGCGGGCGAGGATTACACGGCGGTCTCGGGCCTCACCGTGACCTTCGCCGACGGCGACTCCGCGCCCAAAACCGTCGCGGTGCCCATCACCGACGACGTGCTCAACGAGCCCGGCGAGACCGTCAGCCTCTCCCTCTCGAACCTGGCGGGGGGCGCCGCTTTCGGCTCGCCCGCAGCCGCCACCCTGACCATCGCGGATAATAACGACCCGCTGCCCGCGCTCTCGATTAACGACCTCTCGCACCCCGAGGGCAACGCCAACACCACCGACGCGCAGTTCACCGTCACGCTCTCGCCCGCCAGCGGCTTCCCCGTGACGGTGGCGTTCGGCACGACCCCCGGGACGGCCACCTCAGGCGGCGACTACTTCCCCGGCGGCATGACGCTCTCTTTCGCGCCCGGCGAGGTGAGCAAGTCCGCCCCCATCACCGTCCGCGGGGACAGGGCCGTGGAACCGGACGAGACGTTCTTCGTCAACCTCTCGAACCCGACTAATGCGACGATCTCCGACGGGCAGGGGCTGGGGACTATTGTGAACGACGATTCGGGGCCGCCGGGCCTCAAGTTCACGGTCGCAAATAACTTCGTGGTCGAGGGCTCCGCCTCCTCCATGACCGTGACGCGCACCGGCGACATCTCCGGTGCGGTCGCCGTGGATTACGCGACTTCGGACGGCACGGCCTCTTCGAAGGGCGACTACACCACGACCATCGGCACGCTCCGCTTCGCCGCGGGCGAGCACACCAAGTCCTTCGACGTTCCCGTCATTGACGACCGCTTCGACGAACCCAACGAGACGGTTAACCTGACGCTGTCGAACCCGACGGGCGCCACACTCGGCGAGCCCGCTACGGCAACTGTCACCATCCAAGACAACGACGCGGCGGACGGGCCGAGCCCGGTGCGCGAGCAGAGCTTCGAGACGCGCTTCTTCGTCCGCCAGCACTACCTGGACTTCCTCGGCCGCGAGCCCGACCAGGGCGGCTTGGACTTCTGGGCGGGCGGCATCGACTCCTGCGGTACAGATTCAGGCTGCCTCTTCAACAAGAAGATAGACACCTCGGCGGCCTTCTTCCTCTCCATCGAGTTCCAGGAGACGGGCTTCTTAGTCCATCGCATGTACAAGACGGCCTACGGCGAGGCCGACGGCTCGGCGATCGTTAATAACGTGCCCACTCCCATCAAAGTGCCGGTCGTGCGCCTGAGCGAGTTCCTCCTCGACTCGCAGCGCATCGCGCGTGACGTTATTGTGGGGACGCCGGGCTGGCCCGAACGGCTCACGGCCAACAAGGCGGCCTTCGCCCTGGAGTTCGTCCAGCGCTCTCGCTTCACGACCGCCTTCCCACCGAGCATGTCGCCCGAAGCGTTCACTAACGCGCTCATCGCGAACGCCGGAATCACGTTGGAGGAGTCCGAGAAACAGGCGCTCATCAACGAGCTGGCAGGGAACAACACGGCGGCGGGCCGAGCGTCGGTACTTCAGCAGATCGCCGAGAGCGAGGAGTTGGTCTCCATCGAGACGAACAAGGCGTTCGTCCTCATGCAGTACTTCGGCTACCTGCGTCGCAACCCCAACGACCCGCAGGACACCGACCACAGCGGCTACAACTTCTGGCTCCAGAAGCTCAACGGGTTCAACGGCGACTGGCGGGCCGCTCAGATGGTCGAAGCCTTCATCGACTCCATCGAGTACAAGCAGAGGTTCGGCCAGCCATAAGCCGCAGAAGAAAGCCCCGACAACACTCACCGTCGGGGCTTTCTTCTTAAAGCTAGATTAGTGAAAAATTGCTTCTGCGTTACTAAGACGCATTTTCAAAATCCATGCTTCTTGAATTTCAATGTTCAGTTATGCGTTTTTATGCACCCAAAATGCGAACCGAGGACTGCGGTAATAGACCTCGATCCGCAATGCGTTGTACTTCCCTCCCCGCACGGGCAGTAGGATTTCAACTGGACAGAATAGTAGTTCTCAGACCCTAATTGGGGCAATGACATACTAGACGCATCTATCGGGAAACTGTGGCTGAGGAGGCGTCGAATTAGCGGGTCACATGAGTCGGGTTAGGTGCTTAGTGAGTCAAATACTTTATTGCCGACATCAGACTCTACTGAGGGTTCACTTCCGTCTCCAATGTGGACCCAACCAAGCTTACAGTAAAGGATGATGAGGCCGGCACCTTTCAAATCGAAATCTCCCCGACCTTTGCTGCACTCACACATCCGAGGCACCTGCTTCATAACATCACAACGCTATAAACTGCGGCGGAGGGTGTGGTCGTTAACGACCACACCCTCCGCCGCCAGCCACTGACAAATTACATCACTATATCCTGCTACGAAGGCTGCCACCAGTCCGGATTGTTGTCGGGCACGGGGATGCTCAGATCGGTGAACTGGACCAGGGGCAGTTGTTCCTCGCCTTGTACGATCTTGGTCGCAAAGACAGTTAAGCGGAAGGAGATGGCGCTGTTGTCGATCTTCGGGTCGTTCTCTTTTCGCCAACTGTTCATATGCTGCGCCGCCTGCCGGGCAGCGGACGGGTCGGCCCCCGGGGCGATGTCCTGTTGCAGAAGGAATAGCGGCAGGAAACTCCGCACGCTACTGTCGAGGTTGTCGAGCAGCCGGAAGGAGTAGGAGACTGGCCCCTCCAGTTTCAGAGTGTCCTGAGAGTCGCCGGAGGTGATCGTTCCGGCCGGACTCGTGTGCATGGTCTGGAACATCGACGTGACGGCGGCCTGAAGGCTCGACCCCGAAGCCAGATTCAAAGTGTTCGGGACGACGATCAGCGGCACGACCGGCGCCGGTAAGGTAACGGTCTCCGTGCGGTAAACGAACTGTTCGTTGGTCGTTTCGCCTCCTCCCCCGAGGTTGCGATTCCCCTCGATGAACGCGCTCGTGCGGGCGCTCTGATAGTCGAGCACGTACAGCTTGCTCCACGACAACTTCAGTTGCGCGGGGACTGGTCCCGGGGACTTCAGCGCATACGTCGCCTTTTTGTCCGGGGTCACGATCTGCGGCGGCTGGTAGCCTTCGATATCAGGCCACACGACTGACCTGCGGCTCCCCGAAGCCGAAGCGGTCAGCGTGCCGTCGGGAGCATGGTCAATGGCATAGTCCCATTGCTCGTGGGTGGTGTCTTCGCCGGCCAAAGCTAGGAAATTCGGCACGGGCGGAATCCAGCCGGGCCACGCTCCGGCGACGCCTGACACCAGTTCGCTGAAGTATTTAAGCGCGTCGGTCGAGTGGGGTGTACCACCGTCGGCGAGCGCCTTGATGTCGGGCGCCAGTTGTGGGTACTCGAAGGCGTATCGTGCCAAGGCGTCAAAAAGGTCGGCCGGAGGCGGGCGTTTCGTGACCGTCGCGAGCAAAGCCCTGGGAGACAGCGATCCTGAGACTCCCTGGCTAGGCTCGTTGAAGGTCACCATCAGGTTGAGCGTATCCTGGCTCGCTGCCGGGAGTGCGACGGTGAGCTCGTAAGTCCAACTCAGCGCCTGGTCGATCATCTTAATGTCGGCACCCGGCGTGTCCTGCGTGGCGCTGGCCGCCAGAAGTTTTGGCAGCGGCGGATAGGAACGCAGCGGGATGGGCAGGCGTAGGTCGCCCATCGGGGCCGTGAGCGTGTTCTTCTGCTTCGTCGGTAAGGGCGCGTTGTTCTGTTGCAGCACGAAGGTCAACCAGTTGGAAGGGGTGTAGTCGCAGCGCGTGGCGGCTGGATCGATGTCGTGCTCGACGAAGCCCATCTGGTAGTCCAGGTCCAGCGTCAGCGCGTTCTGCGCGGCCGGGTCCTCCACCGAGAGCAGGAAGTTCAGCCATGCCTTGCCGTCCTTGAGCGGCAGCTTGCTCGGGCTGAGGTTGTAGGGCAGAGGCTTGTCGCTGTCGCCGGCGGCGGAGCCGACGGCCCTGATGTTGCCGTACAGGTTGGGCGGACTGTCGGGCGAGCCGCCGGGCTCGATGTCACCGTGCAGACCTATCATCGCGGCCATCCGCACCAGAGTCGAGATTCCGTAATCATTCTCCAGTGTGTTGAGCAGGGCCGGATACATCGTGATCTTCGCCGAGTCCGGATCGCCGACCATCTGCTGATACACGTAGATGTAGGCGCCAGGGTGGCCGAGATGCTGCGGGCTAGGCTGGTCTTGTTAGCGACGTAAGGGTCATAGATTTCGTCGTCTCTGGACGAGCGGTCGGCCACCCGCGGAGCGATCTGCGGGCTGAAGATGTTCTCCACGGACGACAGGAAGTCGGCGGCCCACCGGTCGCTGTCAACCGACGAGAAAACCTGCTTCACTTCGGTGAAGTTAAGAGACGCGTCGTATTGCCGGAGCCCGCCGACCGTGCGTGTGATGAGCTGTGTGCTCAGTGGCGGAGGGGCGTAAAAGACTGGCTTGTTCTGCTCGTCGTTGAGGACGCGAACCGTGACGCCCGACTTGGCGCCCCACCTCATTAGCCAGATCGACTGCATGCCCAGCCAGCGGCTCCTCAGGTCCGAGTTGACTCCGGTAGCCACTTTGATGACCCCGTCGTCACTCCCGTCGTACTTGAAGTACGCCTCCTCCAGGCCCAACGCGAATACTAGCAAGCCGGTGGGGTCATCCTTCGACGACTTACCCTGCATTGCCGTGATGACGGACGAAACGCTCCGCACCTGCGGCGCCAGCGCGGCGATCTTGTCGTCCACGTGAGCGCGGGCGAGCCCCAGACTGATCTGCAACTCGCGCAGGTCGCCCGACCACTTCGTCGGGTAGCTCTTATCCAGCGGGAGCAGCAACAGCATGTCCGCGGGCCCGTCCCCCGTGCCGCCATTCTGCAACCAACTCACGATCTGCGACACATACTTTTGCACGTCCCGCACGACTGCGACGCCATTGTTGTCCGTGCCTAGCGGCTGCCCCGCCAGGATGGAGTTCGTGTCTACCGTCGCGCCCATGTTCGGGTCGCTTAGCTGGTTGAGAATCTTGTCGTAATTCTCAAGAGTTCGGCTGAGCCTGACCGGATTGACTTTGCCGCTGCTGTCTTGCACCACCGAAGTGTCGAAACGGAAATTCACCGACAGTTGCACCTGTCCGCCGTTGGCCCCGACGTTGAAATCGGCCCGCACGCCGGCCCACGTAGCCAGCCCCATAATGTCGTCGTTGTAGACCACCGGCAGACGTTGGGTCGGGAGGAAGTTCGACGGCAGCGTGTTGCCGAAGATGTCCTCGATCGAAATGGCGATGTCGATGGTCTTGCCGATGGCCGCGTAGGTGTTCTGACCTTTCCCCACCAATGGCGCGGTCACGAACGCACTTTGATAGCTCCAGGTGGGAACACCCGGTTGCTGACTCAACGCGGTGACCGGGCGACTCCAATTCCTCATAATTGGGGTTCCGTCGAAGGCCGTCACCTGATAGCTGACCATCTGATACAGGCCCTGGAGGAAGTCGGCGTCATTGATGGCGTCGATCTTGGTGGGCGCGTTCCGCCATTCAATGGACCAGCCGACCGAGCCGCCGGGATAAGAGTTGGTGTAGGTCACGACCGGGGTGGCCTGAGTATCGGAAGCCAGCGTGGCGACGACGGCGGAATTGTCGTCGGGCGGCGGGCCGACCAGCGCGTTATGGTACGGGTCGGCTTCGGGGATGCCGGACGGGGACCCGGTCTGTATCAGCAACTGCACCGAGGCTTGGCCGCCCTGGAACAGTTCCGCTGGAAGCCCTTCGACCTGAAGGTAAAAGCCCCCGGTGTGGACGACGCTGCACTCCCACACCAACCGCAAAAACTTCGCGAGCTCGCCTCCGCCTTGTCCGGGTTTGGCGTAATTGGAGAAATTCGGGCCGCCGATATTGCTGTTCGCGTCCCTGACGGCCCTAGCGGCAGCCGCGCCGCCGCCGCCGGGGGCGGTGGCCGTCGAAAGGTTGGTTCGGACCAGGACGCTCGGCGGCTTTTTGGTGGACACGTAGTTGCCGCGGCTCTGGCTGACCATCATGTCCAGAGAGCTGAGGGTCGCTGAATTATCATCGAGCAAAGCTTGGAGGTAGGCGCGATGCACCTCGTCGGTGCCCACCAACGAGTAGATGTCTTCGAGCACCTCGCCCGGTTTCCCGCCGGGCTTAGGAATCGTCTTGAGGGTGAGCGGCAAGAGCAGCGCGGCCGACGCCGCGTAGGGCTTGTGGGTAGTTTGGGACTGGGTCGAGCCGGTCACCTGTTCGAGTGACAGCCACGGGCCCTTGCTGCCGCCGGTGCTCTCGCGCCACTGCTCGATGGCGATGTGCAGACCTTCGGAGAAATTGAAAAGCAGATGCTTCGTAGTCGTGGTGTCGGTCCACGTCACACTGCTGTTCATGGGGAACCTTGCCGCGACGGGCGATAGCGGGCGGATCGGGCCGAGGCTCCAGGGCGGGGCCGAGGTCGGGCCGCTCGTAAACACCTGTTTGCTGTCGAGGCCGGCGCTGACCATGCCGTCGAGAGTGATCCAATCGGGCGTGCTGCTCGTCCCGACGAGCTCGGCGCTGAGCACCCACGTCTTATCGGAGTTCTGAGCCAACTGGAACTGCTGGTTGGTCAGTACGTACATCGGGGCCAGGGCCTGAGGATTATCCGGATTGGGGAGCCGGATGCCCCCCATCAGGAAGCGCGACACAAAGCCTCCCACGTTGCCCAGATCGACAACCTTCATCGCCGCGTCGAGCGAGCCGGTCTTGACGACATCGTCCTTCTGCAAGTCGGTGATGAGCTGCTTCGCATACATCACGAAGTATTCGTCAAAAAGCAGAGACGCGACCGAGTCGCGGGATGTCGGGGCGGCTGTCGGTTTGCCGTTCTGGCTGAAGTAAGCGGTGACAATATCCCCATAGTTAGCTGGCACCGTGGGGCTGCCGAAGGGCGTGGTGGCGCCGTTGTACTTGAAGCCAAGGCTGGCATGAACCGGCACCACGACGAAGGGCGTTTCGCTGCCCAAGGTGCCAACCGTGGTCAGCGTAAAGCTGAACTGACTCCTCAGGCAGGTCTCGACCTGAGTGTCGAACTTGTGCGCCGTCAACTCGTCCGCGACCTTTTGGAGTTGTTGCTCGAAGCTCCCCAAGCCGCCGTAGGTCGCCAGCAACCACTGCGCCAGCCCCTTCGAGAGCTGGAAGAATTGCGATGACTCCCCCCCGCCGTTCTCTATGACCAGACTGACGACGCCCTGAGGCTTCCAGCTCGACCCGTCGGCTGAGATCGAAGTCGATTGCAACAGGAAACCCATCCGAATGGGGACACGCGCCGCGCCGAGGCTCTCCAGGACGCCCACGCTCAGAGTCTCGGTCACGAAGCTCTCCAACTGGGCGTCGGCCAGGAAGCTCTCGGCCCGGGCGACGGGGATTTCCGACAGCCGTGCGCCGCGTAACATGACTTAAGTTTATCTATTCGGGCTGAAGGTGAGTTTTTAGACATATTGATTGGCTCTTATTACAGTGAAGTGACCGGCCATATTTTTCTACGAACTCTTACCGCATGGTTTTAGAGTTCGTAGAAAAATGCATTCTTTACTTGAATGCCATTATATGCTCATCCCATATCGTCACACTATCCCGATGCAAGAAATTTTTACACGGCTGAAATTTACCTCGCTTATGCAATGAAGTGTTTAATGCTCACCGCCTCAAGACATACCTAAATTTTGTCCAAAATAGCGACAAGGTGCTCTCGTAAGTAGTTGAGGAGGCGAGTGGTTGATACTGTTCCTCATTCTTCAGGAGGAACGCCGTGACACGCTCTCGACAGCCGACGCCGCACGACACGCCGCACGCCACGCTCGCCGCCATCGGAATCAGGATCAGCTCGCTCAAGCTCTTTGACGCGATCAAGGGACATGTCTTCATCAAGCAGAAGACCGTTCGTCATCCCCCCATCGAGAAGCTCCACGACGCCTTCATCGCCATCCTCGCCGGCGCGCACGGCCTGTGCGAGATCAACCCGCGTCTCCGGAGTGACGAGTCTTTGCAACGCGCCTTCGGGCGTCAGCCTTGCGCCGAACAGTCGGTCGTGCAGCAGACCTTGAACGCCTGCACCCCGCGCAACCTCGCCGAGATGCAACAGGCGGTCGGCCTCATTACGTCAGACCAGTCAAGCGACTCGTCATTCGCTGGCACAAGCGCAACGGGCAGACGAGCCACGGGATGTTGATCTCGACGCTCGCGCCGCGCGACGTGCTTGAGTTGCCCGGTCAACCGGCAAGTGATGCGTCCGACCTCGAAAAGCTGTGCCGCGCCTACGCGCAACTCTATGACAGGCGTGGCGGGGCCATCGAGATCGAGATCAAAGAGGACAAGCAAGGCTTCGGGATGGCGAAGCGTCAGAAGAAAAAGGCTGAAGCGCAAGACATGCTCGTGCTGCTCAACCAACTCGCGCATGACGTACTGGTCTGGGCTAGGTCGCGGCTGTGTGAGGAGTCACCACAGTTGATCCGCTACGGGGTCTTACGCTTTGTCCGTGATCTGCTGAGTATCAGTGGCTTGATCGAAGTGGATCGGAGGGACAGCATCAAGCGGATCGTTCTCAACCGCGGTGCGCCATTCGCACGCGGGTTGCTCAGTGCTTTACGAGCCTTACTGTTGCCGGAGCAAGTGGTGATTATTTTGGACAAAATCTAGGACACAATTATGAATTATCGGTCGCCAACTACAGGCTTCTAAATTTCGCCCAAAATAACGTGCACGTGCTCTGCCTTCAACAACGCTCGTAGGGCCTTAGCGCGCCATTGCGCTAAGGCCGACACCTCATTCAACACGATCCGCTTCACGACGTGCCGACCCTCATACTCGATCTGCCCGGCGACTTGGAACACATCACGCGCCAGGCGCTGCACGCCGTACTTCTTCAACTTCAGCGCGCGCTCTTGAAGCCACCGCCTCGCCCACACGAGACAGTTACGCGCCAAAGCACTGAGCAGCACCACCATCTGCTGGCCCATGTAACTCTTCTTATTCCGCTTCGCCAATCCAACGCCGTGCTTTGACTCCTTCAACTCGATCTCCACCATCCCGCCGCGCTGGTCATAGAGTTCGGCGTAGGCGGCCAACACCGCGTGCGGGTCGGCGAGTTGCTCAAGTGGCCTGCGCCCACCAGCCGCAGCATGTGCACCAGAGCCCGCGTCAGGCAGAGAGGCTGGGGGGTGTCTCGACTAGATAGTTTGCAACAAGGCAAATGTTATGGCTAGACTTGGCCGTTCCGCAGTTGCCGGAAGGTTCGGAGAATGAGCGCGATTCGTGTGATCATTGTTGACGACGAGGAGCCCGCCCGGCTCAGGATGAGAGCTTTTCTGGAGGAGATGCCGGACGTTAAAATCGTCCGGGAATGCGCCGACGGCGAGGCAGCGGTCAAGGCTGTGCGGGAGGAGTCGCCCGATCTGCTTTTCCTTGATCTCCAGATGCCGCGGATGGGTGGCTTCGAGGTCGTCCGTGAGTTAGGCGGCGAACGCTTGCCGGTCGTCGTCTTCGTCACGGCGTATGACCAGTTCGCCCTTCGAGCCTTTGAAGTGCACGCGCTCGACTACCTGCTCAAGCCGTTCAGCCGCGAGCGTCTGATGCTGGCGGTCGAACGCGCCCGAGCGCGCATCAGTCGCTCACTCGACGAGCAGATTGACCGGCGGCTGCGCGAACTCATCAAGTCAATCTACGGCGGGGCCAAATACCTGAGCCGCGTCGAGGTCAAGCTGCGAGGGCGGGCCGTCCTGCTGCCGGTGGAAGAGATTGATTGGATAGGCGCGGCCAACAATTACGTCGAACTCCACGCCGCCGGACGGGAATACCTCGTCCGTGAGAAGTTGAGCCGGATGTGTGAACAACTCGATCCGGCCAAATTCAGAAGGGTGCATCGCTCGACGGCGGTCAACCTCGCGCGCGTCGTGGAGACGAAGGCTTTGTTCAACGGAGACCACGCGCTCCATTTGCGCGACGGCACGCGGCTCGTACTGAGCCGCTCCTACAGCGAAGCCTTTTTCGCGGCGCTCGGCAAGCGTTGAGGCTCCGCGCCGCACGGACTTTCCGAGAGTATGAAGATGAGCGTGCAGACGAAGGCGGTGCCGAAGGGCGTGGCGGCGCTGCTCATCGTTTTAATCTTCACTGTCAAATTCCTTCTCTTCGTCCCGCAGGTCTATTTTTATAATTCCACCTCACAGAACCCTCTCCCCTTCAGTCAGGTGCTGTTCAAGTTGGCGCTCGGCACGTACTCCTGGGCCGCGCTGACGCCTTTGATTCTGTTCGTCAGCCGGCGTTGGCTGATCGAACGCCCGCGCCTCGCGCGGCATCTGCTGCTCCACTTCTGCCTCAGCTTTCTGTTCGCCGCGGCGCAGACGCTCATCTACCATCTTGCGCTGGCCGTCCTCATGCCGGGCGGGTTCGACGCCTCGGCGAAAGAGTTGCCGCGACTCGACGGCCCCTTGAGCTTCGTCTTCAACGGCATCGTCGCCTACATGAGCATCCTCGCCGTGCACCAAGCCATCCTCCACTACCGCGAGTCCAGCGAGCGCGCCTTCAGGCTCCAACAGGCGCAGTTGCAATTGCTGAAGACGCAGCTCCAACCGCACTTCCTCTTCAACTCACTCAACACCATCGCCAGCCTCATCTACCGCGACCAAGCCGAGGCCGAGCGCACGGTGCTCAACCTGAGCGACATGCTGCGCATCAGCCTCTACGAGATGGGCCAGCAGGAGACGACCCTGCGCGAGGAGTTGGAGTTCGTCCACAGGTACGTCCAGATTATGAGCGCGCGGTTTCCGGGGCGGTTCGAGGTGCGAACCGAGATTGCCCCGCAGACTTTCGACGCCTGCGTGCCCACGATGACGCTCCAGACGCTGGTGGAGAACTCCATCCTCCACGGCATTCTGCCGGGCGGCGGGGGCGGGTTGATCGAGATTCTGGCGCGGCGCGAAGGCGAGATGTTGCAAGTCGTCGTGAGCGACGACGGGCGCGGCATCGAGCAAGGCGTGAGCGCCGAGGCGAACGGCGGGATCGGGCTCGCCAACATGCGTGCGAGGCTTCAGTATCTCTACGGCTCGCGCCAACGCTTCGAGTTGTCGAGCCGCCCCGGCGCGGGCACGACCGTCACGGTTGACCTTCCCTTTCGGCCCGCCTCGGACTGGCGCGAGCAGCGTCCCCAAGAGGCTTAGGAGTCTCTTTTGATGCTCCTCCCTTTCGGGTCCCCCGCCTCCACGGTCACCTCTCCGGGCTGCACGAGGTCGAAAGTCCACCTGTCGTCGAGCGTCGTGACGGCGTGCACCTGCGTCTCCGTCAGCCGCAGCTCGACGAAGGGGTTCGCGTTATCGAAGAACGCCACCCATTGCAGGCCGCCGTCCTCGACCCGCGACACGGCGATAAAGCCGTCCGCGCCCTGCCCCCCCTCGCCGCCGCAGACGCGCAGGCCCGTGCCGGGAGCTTCGACCTCATCAAGCTCAGTCACGTCTGTCCACCACAGGGAGCCTGCCTCCTGCAAGGAGGCGAGGTTCGTGCGCTTCCCCGGTCGGAGGTGCAAAGCATAGCTCTCCCCTTCTCTGACCCTGCTCAACTCCAGCGCGTATACTTCGCCGTTGCCGAGCGTGACCCCGTTGACGAGAGGACACTGCTCGTCCTTCCACTTCCGCAGGAGCAATTCCGCCGCCTCGTTTTCCAACCCCATGGCCGACCCTACCTTTCTCCGGGCTCCTTAATCCTCGGCTGCTGCCTCAAGCCCTGCTCAGGCACTACCCCGCCTTCCTCGATGTTACGCCGGTCGGCGCGACGTTTATAGTATGCCCGCTCCCAAGTCTTTTTCGACATCCCCTGTTTGGTGGGCATGATGTCATGGGGACGCACCTGCTGAATCGGAATCTCCTTGAGCCCGGCCCGCTGGGCCGCGAGCAGTCTCCGGTTATCGTAGCTGACCAACTGCCCTCTGACCTCCATCACCCGAATCGGCCCGGAGCGTTCCCAGTCCCAGTTGTTCTTGCCCGTCACGGGATCGGGCGTCATGTCGCGGATGTAATCGTGCGTGTTGTTGTCCACGGTTCGTTGCGAGAAGGTCAGGTCGTTGGGGTCGGCGGTTCTGAACTCCGGGAGTTCGTCCGCCGCGCCTGAGGCCCTCCTCGGCCCGATGTATTCAATGTTACCGCCGGAGGAACCGAGTGTGCCCGGCTCAACCCTGTAGTTCGCCGGATTGAGGCGCGGCAGCACGCTCTCGCGCGCGGTCTCGCCCGCACGGCTTAAGCCCTGCCTCGCCTTCTGCGCGGCCTCCGAGACTTCGGCCCCGAGCGCGCGCAGGTCGCTCATCACGGTGGCCCGTCCCTCGGCGTGCAGAGTCGAGGCCGCGCGCCCCGGCAAAGCGGCCCCGAAGGCTCCCCCGAAGGCGGCGGTCACCAGCAAGGACTTCGCCGACGAATACTCTTCGCGGAACCCTGTGGCGATCTCAGCCGTCTCGAAGAGGAACTGCTCGCCGACGGCGGTGGCGGAGCCCGCGAGAATCCTCGTCCCCAAGCCGCTGCCAGCCACAGCCGGCGCTCCCACCCCGAACGTGCCGAAAGTCACTGCCGCTTGGCCCATCGAAAGACTGAGGTTCAGAGAGGTCTTGCGCCAGCCCTCGGAGTTGGAGATTTCGCCCGCCGCGACTTGCGCTTCAATCTCCTCCTGCCGCTCCAACGCGCCGAAGCTGATGATGTTCCAAACGTCATAGCCGGTCTGCGCCGCGACGTTCTTGGTGACGTTCCACCAGTTGTTTTTCCCGTCTTCCCTGAACCCGAAGTTCTGCGCCGCCTGCCAGATGCGGCCCCGACGCTCGCGCGCCTGATGGCCGGTCGGGTCGGTGTAGGTGAGCGGGTTGCCGTTGACGTAGGCGTAACGGTTGAGTGAGGCGGGGGCCGCCAGGATGCCGGACAGAGAGTCCTGCTGCATGAAGCGACCGAGGCCCGGCGAGTAGTAACGTTCGCCGTTGCCGAGGGGCATGAGGCCCGTCTCGGAGTCGAGCCGCTGCCCCGTGTAGCCGACGGCGTTGCCGCTGGCTCCGGCGGCGAGCACTTCGCCCCAGGGGCCGTACTCGTAACGGGTCGCGGGCTGCGCGCCGCTCCCGACGTTCCGGCGCGAGAGGGCCGTGGTAGAGCCGAGCGCGTCGCTGAAGTAGAAGCGCTCGCCCTCGCCGTCGAGTTCGCCGCGGACGGGGCCGTCCGCCCCGTAGTCGTAGCGGTTGAGCAACTGCCCTTCGGCATTGAACTCGTTGATGATGCCCTCGTGACCGTAGACGTAGTTCGTCTGCGGGCCGCCGCCGACCGACTTGGCCGTCCGACGACGCTCGTGGTCGTAGTCGTAGCGCGCCACCTCCTGCCCGGCGTCGCCCGTGACGCGGCGGAGTTGGTCGCGCGCGTCGTACTCGTAGCCGGAGAGGTGCTGCCCGGCCTGCGTGACGGCGGTCAGGTTGCCGTTGCCGTCGTAGCGGTAGACGAGTTCCCCCGTCCCGTAGCCGCTCGCGCTCGTCAGTCTGTTGAGGGCGTCGTACTCGTATGTGTGGTTGACCGGCAGGCCGTTGAAGCTCGTCCCCGTCTCGGTCTTGCGGTTTCCGACCGGGTCGTAGGTGTAGGAGAGCGAGGCCGAAGTGCCTCCCGTCCCCTGCGCGCCGACCGAGATGAGGCGGTCAAGATTGTCGTAGCCGTAGGTCAGCGAGCGCGTCGCCTGCCCGTTGGAGCGGCGGGTCTCGGAGTCGCGGTTGCCGTTGGCGTCGTAGGTGTAGGCGAAGCCTTCGCTCTGGTCGGAGCCGAGGTCGTTGACGACCGAACTCAGGCGGTCGGCTTCGTCGTAGGTGTAGCTGCGTTGCATGCCGGAGCCGTAGGTGACCTGCCGCAGCAGCCCGTCGGCGTACCAGCCGAATCCGACCGTCCCGCCGCCGGGGAGCGAGGCCCCCGCGAGGCGGTTCAGCGCGTCGTACTCGTAGCCCGTCACCTTCCCGTCGGCCCCCTTGACTGAGGTCAGATTGTCGGCCCCGTCGTAGTCGAACTCGACGCGGCGGTTGGCGGCGTCGGTGGTCGAGCGCACGCGGTTCCGCCCGTCGTAGGTGCGCGAGTAGCTGCGCACGCCCGCTCCGCCCACAGTCTCGGACGCGGCGACGAAATTGCCTTCGGGGTCGTAGCCGAACCCGTAAGTGATGGGGGTCGTGCCCGCCGCCCCGGCGAAGGAGGCCGAGGTCTGCTGGTCGAGGCTGTCGTAGCCGAAGGTGGCCGTCTGCCCCTTGCCGTCCGTGACCGAGGTGCGGTTGCCGTTCGGGTCGTACCCGTAAGTGGTCGAGATGCCGAGCGGCTGCGCCCTCGACTTGACGCGGTTCATCGGGTCGTAGGTGTAGACGACCGTGTTGCCCTTGGCGTCCTTGACGCTCGAAAGGTTCTGGTTGCCGTCGTAGCCGAACTCCCAAGCCCCGCCGCCCGCGTCCGTCACCTTCTTGAGCGAGCGCAGTTCGTTGTACTCGTAGGAGGTCTTGAAGCCGTCGCCCTTCGGGGCGACCTGCTCCACCAAAAGCCCTTCGCCGTCGAACTTGAAGCGGGTGGTATGGCCCGCGCCGTCGGTGCGCGTCTGGAGGTGGTCGGCCTCGTCGTAGGTCATCCCGAGCGCGCCGCCGCGCCCGTCGTTGTACGAGGTCAGATTGCCGACCCGGTCGTAGTCGAAGCGTTCGACCCGCAGCCCGGAGTGGTCGGCGTTGGTGAGCCGGTTGAGCGCGTCGTATTTATAAACGACGCGGTTGGCCCGCCCGTCCGAGGCCGCCGTCTGGTTCCCGTTGCCGTCGTACTCGTAGGCGGCGAAGGGCTGCCCGGCGACGGCCACCTTCACGAGCCGGTCGAGTGGGTCGTAGGTCTTGACGCGCGAGTTGCCGCGCCGGTCAACGGTCGTCTGCGTCGTGCCGCCCGCGTCCGCGTAGTTAATCGAGACGACTTGGCCCGCGCGGTCGGTGACGGTCGTCACGCGGCCCACGGCGTCGTAGCCGAACTCCGCCGACTGCTGCTTGTAATCGCTCTGCTTCAGGAGGTCTATGCCGTCGTACTCCAAGCTCTTCGTCCGGCCCTCGGTGTTGGTCACAGAGGTGAGGCGGTGGAGGCCGTCGAACTTGTAGACGGTCGCCTGAGACTTGGCGTCGAGGTGCGTCTCGCTCGGCGCGGAGTCGTTGTACTGGATGCGCTGGACGGACGTGCCGCCGACCGTGCGACCGAGCAGACGGCCCACGTTGTCGTAGGTCATCACCTCGGACACGCCGCGCGCGTCCGTGTGCTCCAAGAGGTTGCCTTCGCCGTCGTGCTTCCAGGATTCGCTGTGGCCGCCGGGGTAAGCGGCTCCCGTCCGCCGGTTGAGCGAGTTGACGGTGTAGGTGGTCTGGCGATCCTTCGCGTCCCGGTAGCTGAGCACAGCGCCGAAGGCCGCGTAGTGCATCTCCTGCTTGAAGTCCGCGCCCTGTACTTCGAGCCGTCCGAGGTCGCCGAAGGCCGAGTGCTCCTTGCGCGTCACGGTTCCACGCGGATCGGTGACGGTGCAGTCGCGCCCGCTGTAGGCGTAGGCGGTCGTGTAGGTGTTCGAGTCGAAGGACTCCTGCCTGAGCAGCGGGCGTCCGAGGTCGTCGGTCTGCGTGACGACCTTCAAGCCTTGCGGCGAGCGGAGGTAGGTCACGCGGTTGGCCGGGTCGTCGTTGTACGCCCACGTTTCGGTGCGGCCCAGCGGGTCGCGCCGCAGGGTCATGCGGTTCACCGGGTCGTAGGTGAAGGTCGTGTCGCGCCCCTTCCGGTCGGTGAACGTGAGCACGTTGCCGTTGCCGTCGAGGGCGTAGGCTTCGGTGTAGCCGCCCGGCAAGTTGCGGCCCGTCTCGCGGCCCAGCCCGTCGTAGGCCACCGTCGTCTTCTGCCCGTACATGTCGGTGATGCCGGTGGCATTGCCGACGAGGTCGCGTTCGTAGGAGGTTTCGACCGGCGAGCCGTGAGGCCCGCTGACGGTCTGCTTGGTCAGGAAGTTGAGGCCGTCGTACTCGTAAGCGGTGGTCACGCCCCGGCGGTCGGTCTCACTCGTCAGGTTCGAGTTGCCGTCGTAGCTCCGAGAGAGGGTGAAGCCGCCCGCGTCACCGGCGCTCTCGACGAGCTGCGTGGGACGCTCAAGGCCGTCGAGTTCGTAGGAGACCGAGTAGCTCTGCTGCCCGCCGGTCGTGGACATCGCCATGACCTGCCCCATCGGCTTGTTGACGTAGGTGGTCGTGTGCGAGTCGCGGAAGCCGGTCGGGTCAGTCGTCGTCGTGCTGATGACGTGCTCGTGCGTGTCGTAGGTGTGCGACAGACTGGCGCGCACCGAGTCGGTCGAGGAGCGCAGGCGGCTGCGCTCGTCGTAAGTGCTCGTGAGCGTGACCGTGCTACCCGGCGAGACCTCGCGCGTGACAGTCTCGGGGTTGCCGTATTCGTCGTAGGAGAGGCTCGTCTTGAGGTTGCGCTCGTTGGTGATCGAAGTGAGATCGCCCTTGCCGGTGTAGGCCATGCGGATGCTGCGGCCCGTCGGCAGCGTGATGCCCGTGACGTTGCCGCTGCCGTCAATCGAGTAGGAGGTGGTGCGCCCGTTGTAGTCGGTTTCCGACAGCAGGCGGCTGAACTGCGGGTCATAGGTGGCCGCCCGCGTGACGCTCAGGCTCTTGCCGGTGATGCGACGCGAGGTCTCGTTGCCGAGCGCATCGTAGGCGTAGTTAATCGAGGTTCCTTCGGGGTCGGTCTCGCTGGTCTTCAAGCCCTCGTTGTTGAAGGTGAAGGAGTAGTTCGCGCCGCGCGGGGCGCGGACTCCGGTGTTGTAGCCGTTTTCGTCGAAGGTGTAGCTCGTGCCGTTGCCACGACCATCGCTCACACCGGCGCGGACGACCTTGCCGCTCTGCAACTCGTAGGCGAACTCGTTGGCCGCGCCGGGGAAGGCGATGGCCTTCACCGGCAGGCCGAGTTGGTCAACGTGATACTCGTAGTCCGTCCGGCGTCCGTTCGGGTTGATCGCGGCCTTCATGAGATGGCGCGTGTCAACGGTCGTCTGGGCCGAGTTGTCGGGCTTGTATTCGTAGTTCCAGACCGCATCGCCGGTCGCCTGACTGATACCGTCGCGCCCGTGGCGACGGACGGTCTTCAAGTTCCCGTCGGGGTCGTATTCGTACTCGATGCGGAGCCCGCCCGGAGCCTTGATTTCCTTGACGCGCCACGCCAGTCCGACGTGCGCCTTGGCGAGCCCCTTGCGCAGGACGCCGAACTGCTCGCCGCGCGCGCAGGCCCGGAGGTTGTTGATGTTGGCCGTCGGGGCGATGACCCCGACGTAGGGCGTCTCGGCCTCCTCGTACTGGAACTCAAGGAAGCGCGACTCCGACGGGTCGGTGATCTTCTTGATGCGCCCCAACTCGTCGTAGTCGAGTGCGATGCGGTTCTTGTTCGGGTCTTCGATGTATTCGAGATTGCCGATGTACGCCTGGTTGTAATAGCTGAAGGAGTCGCGCTCCAACGCGCCGGGGAAGTGGTACTTAACGTAAGTCTTCGTGTAGTAGTCGAAGCTCCCGTCCGCGTTCTTCACGAGCTTCCCGTGGAAGGGCGCTTCGGCCCGCATCTCGCCGTTCGTGAGCTTGTCCTCGCTGAACTTTTGCAGCGAGGCGTCGCCGCCCGTGACCTCATACTCGCGGGCCGCTTTGTGGTAGGTCAGGAGCACCTGATAGTTGTAGTGCCAGCCGTAGCCGAAGGGGCTGAAGACGTTCGCCGCCCCGGAGTTGTAAGAGCGGGTGATGGCGAGCGAGAGGCCACGGTTCTTGACGAAGAGGTCGGTGTGCGTGAGACCGAGGCTGCCGTTGCCGAGGTCTACGTCGCTGACGACGGTGTTGCCGGGGCGGCGCATCTCTTCGGGCACGCGGGCGACCGAGACGATGCCCGCCACTTCGTCCGTGAGCGTGCCGTCGTCGGCGGAAACCGCGCGCAGCTTGAACGGGTAGCGACCGTCGGCCAGACCCGGATTATCCACGCGCTCGACGTTGAGGCCGAAGGTGCGCGGGTCGCTGACGACGGTCTTGGTGTCCACCTCCAAAGTGACCTGCGAGTTCGTGCCGAGCACGTAGCCGTAGTTGATGGGGGCTGACCCTTGGAAGCCGATGCCGCCCTGATACTCGGCGATGAGGAAGCTGAAGGGGACGGCGGCGCGCTGCGAGCGGAACTCGCTGGCCTGCCCGGCGTTGACCCCGACCTGCACCGAGTAGGAGGCGTCGAGGTCAACGGGCTCGGCGGAGAACCACTCGGCCCTCCCGCTCACGACCCGGTCGGTGCTCGAAGGCGAGATGGTCGCCGGGACGGTACCGACCGCGTTGTCGCCCTTGAAGATCGTCACGTTGACGTTGGCTGCCGCGTCGAGCCCGAAAATCTGGAAGAGGATTTCGGCCTTCTGCCGCATGACGCGCGTCTTGCGGTCTATGACCACCGGGTTCGAGCAGGTCAGCCCCGTCGCGCCGCCGCCCCCGGAGAGGCTCTGGCCGTGGACGAAGACTTGCGTCGCGGGGCGCGCGATGGAGACGCGCAGGCCGCCGTTCTCAGGCGAGAGGGTGAAGACGAAGCCGTCCTTGACGGCGATGGAGCTGTAGCCGAGGTCGAGGTCGTTGATCTTGGCGATGACGCGCGGGTTGGCCGGGTCGGAGAAGTCCACGACGGCGACGCGGTTGTCGAAGGCCGCGTAGGCCAGCGTGCCCTCGACTTCGACGTTGCGGGCGTTGCCGGTCAACTCAGGGTCAAGCTCTTGAAATGACTTCGAGGGGAATTGCTTGGCCGCGATGTTCTGCTCGCCGGCGTTCTTCGTCACGTCGAAAATCCAGAGGCGTTGGAAGCCGACGACGACGGCCAAGTCCGTCTGCTTCGCCCCCGTCTGCTGCCCGGCGGCGTCGCGCTGCGGGATGAGCACGTTCGGGACGACGCGCACGGCGCGGGGCATCCCGTCGGGCGCGAGTTGAGTGCGGTCGAGAACGCGGTCGTCGGCGTTGTGGTCGGGGCCGACGAGGCGGTTGAGGCCGTCCATGTGTTCGGGGACGCCGACCGTCACCAGTCGCTTCCTCACCGAGTCGGCGGCGTAGACGACGGGCATCGTGCCGCCAATCTTCATGCCCTGAAAACCGGGGGCCAGCACCGACTGCGTGAGCACGTCAATGCCGATGGCCGACGACGGCTTATCTAGTGCCTCCTCGAACTGGATGGACTGCTTCTTGGCCGCGTGGGCGTAGCCCGCCATCGGCATCACGGCCTGCGCGTCCGGCGTGATTTTGGGCGCGTCGGGGAGGCGTCCCAGCCCGTTCTTGTAGAGCCTGATGGCTTGCGCGAGGTCTACGGCCATCACGCCGCGCACCGTGATGTTGCCGACGTAGGCGCGCCCGCCGAGGACGCGCACCGAGTGCGGCAGCGCAGGCTCCTGAATCGGCAGATAGAGCGAGGCCACTCCGGCAATCTTCGGCGCGGCCACGTCCCTGAGGTCAATGATCCAGAGGTTGGCGGGTGTGGTGAGTTGGTTGGGCGAGGGCGAAGAGGTGGTGACGACGGCGAAGCGCGAGTAGACCTCGCCGTCAACGTTCAACGCCTGATCTTCGACCGCCGTCAACCCCCACGCCCACTGCGGGAGCGTCAGACTCCCGGCGCGTGCGGGCGCGTGCGGCTCGCTGATGTCGTAGACGCTCAGTTTGAAGCGGCCTTGAGACTCCTGATAGGTGGTGACGGCGTACTGCCCGGCGACGGCGATGCGGTCGCCTTGATCGGGGACGGGGTTCGGCGTCAGCAACAGCCCCTCGAAGGTGCGGAAGCAACTCTTGACGGGGAGCGGCGCGCCGCCTTCGGTCGCGGCCCCCGAGTCGAGCGCAAGGCCCGTGTCGTCCTTCACCCCGCTCGTCACCTGCACGCAGTAATCCTCACCGCCGACGAGCGCCGGGGCCGGACGGAAGATGATGCTGGAGACGTTCGTCGAGTCGGGCTTGACCTCCACGCCGCCCGAACTGATGGTTCCGCCGTGCTTGCCGCTCGGCCCTTCGACGTAGATGGTCTCGCCGGCGACGAGCCCGCGCACCGGCTCGCTGAACTCGACGCGGATGTCGCCGGTCATGTCCACGTCGGTGCTGCCGTCGGCGGGCGTGATCGAAAGGACTTTCGGCGCGCCTTCAAGGGGTGGCCGCGTGTTCGGGTTGCGGAGGCAGATGAAGTTGTAGTTGATGGTCGAGGTCGAGCGCGGGTCGTTGGCGGTCGCGCCGGTCGCGGTGACGGTGTAGCTGCCTTCGGCGCTCAACTTGAGGTCGGTGTAATAGATGGTCGAGCTTTCAGGCGTCCACGTCAGTTCCTTCGGCTCCAATCCCGTCTGCACGAGCTTGCCCGAAATCTGGGTCAGCGGCACGTTCGACACGATGTAGACGCGGACGGGTGAGCCGAGGGGCGTCACGTTGAGCTTGAAGAGCGAGTCGTCGTTCTTATCTTCAATCTGCATCTGGCGGCCATAAGCCGTCAGCGCCGGGGGCGGCTTGAAGCCGTCCTCCTGCACCGCCTTCGGCAGAATGATGTTGCCCTTGGCGACCAGAAATCCCGCGAAGCCCTGCACGAAGCGGCCTTCGACGTAGCCGTCGCCGTTGTTGGTGAGCGGCACGGCGAAGGTGCTCCCGCGCCGGTTCGAGGAGTCGTCAATGGCCGTCACGTTGACGCCCTCCTGGAAGGAGGGGGTGAAGTCGAAGAACGAGTAGCCGCCGGACTTGCTCGTGAAGTTCACCATCGAGCCCGCGAGGATCGTCACCTTCGGGTCGAAGTTCTGGTGCGTCATGAGCACGAGCGCCCCGTCTATGGGCGCGTTGGTCTCGCGCTCCTTGACGCTCCCGAAGATGATGCGCTTCTGCACCGGCGCGAAGACGTAGCACCACGTGATGAGGTCTACCAGCACGAGCCCGCTGAAAGGCGGAGAGTTACTCTTGAGCTTCCCCTTCTCGACGCGGCCCGAAGTGATGGGCTCCCACACTTCGATCTCCTGGCCGTCGCGGGTTATCTTGCGCGGCTTCATAAAGGCTATCGCCTCGCCCTCCGGCATGTCGGGCGGGGCCGGGAGTTCGATGTGCAGTTCCTTCTCACACTTGAAAGTGCCCTCGGCGCGAATCTCGACGCCGCCCTTGACGGGAGTCGTCGCCATCTCGCCCGTGCGGGGCGCGGTGATGTCGGCCTCGGTCTTCGGCGTCATCTTGATGTCGGCCTGGCCGGTGATAGCGCCCTTCGGCACTTGCAGCACCAGCGCCCCGTCGTCGCTCGCCACCGTCCCGCCGTTTTCGCTCACCGAAGTGAAGCCGTCCGCGCGGCGGTAGGCGGCCTGCGCGACGCGGTACTCGGTGCCGTCCGGCTGGCGGATGATGAGCATGATCTCGTCGCCCACCTGCGCGAAGAGTTTGAGCACGGTCGAGTCGTGCCCGGCGACGGTCGTCACCGTCCCGCCGCTCGTGTTGTTGAGGGCGAGGATGACGGAGCCGACCGGCACTGAGAGCGCGGGCAGCAGCACCGTCGCCACACCCTCGGCGTCCGGGTAGCCGATGCGAATCTGCTCCTGCTTGAGACGGTCGTCGGCGAGGATGACGGCGGCGGTGGTGAAAGAGGATTCAAACCCCGCCCCCATCGGCTTGCCGTAGAGGTCTTGGATGGTTCCGCTCAGAATCACCTTGTAGCGGGTCGAGCCGGAGAGCGCCGAGGCCGGGGTGAATGAGGCGACGCGGTTGCCTGCGAGCACCGTCACCGTCCCCAGCACGGGGTTGCCCGCCTCCGTCACGAGACGGAGGTTGGAAGTGGTGACGGAAGCAGGCGCGACCGGCTTCGAGAAGGTGAGGGTAACGGGCGTGGAGGCGACGATTCCGACTGCGCCGTCCACGGGCGAGACGGCGGCGACCGCGAGCGGCGCGGAGACGATACTGACTCCGACCTCCGCCGTCGCGTCCTGCGCGCCGAGCGTCGCAACAGCGTTGCCCGTCGCGTCCGTCACGGTCGAGGCCACGATCAACTCGTTGCGTCCCGCCGTCGCTGCGCCCGCCGCGCCGAGGACGACGAAGCGCCCGTCCGCGCCCGTCACGTTGATGAAGGGCAGGCGGTCGGTCGAGACTCTGGCGGATGCCGCCGGAGCGGCGTTGGCGGCGTCAGTGACCACGCCCATCAAGTAGCCGAAGGGCTCCGGCACGCGGATGAAGAGGTAGCGCCCGCCCGCCCTCACGCCGGGCAGGCTGACGCCCGAAGGGACAGTGGGCGCGGCCTCGGTCGAGACGAACTTGCCATCTTGCAACACGGCCCGTGCGACGACCGACGGCGCGCGCTGGCCGCCCGCCGCGACCATCCGCGCGACGACCACACGCGCCGACGGGCCGCCGTCGGACGGGATTGTCAACGTCGCGGAAGACGAAAGGCTCGCCCCCGACAGGTCAACGTCCAGGGCTCCGACCACTTCGTAACCGTTGGGCAGAGCGGGGCCGGACTGCGTGTCGAAGACGGGGTTCAGAAAGACCGGGGTGCTGGCGATGAGCGCGCCTGAGCCGATAATGAGTTCGGCCCCGCCGTCAGCCGTCACCGTGCCGCCGCCCGCCCCGACCAGCGCGCCCGTCGTGGACTCGCGCCCGGAGCGGATGACGACGTGGACGTTGGCCGAGCGTAGTTGCGCGACGGTGAGTTCCTCGCGCGTCGGCTTGACGACGAAGGCCGCGCTCAAGCGGTTCGGCTCGGCGGTCGTGGCCGCCGGATAGGCATAGAGCACGAAGTCCTGCGTCGGGCGGTCAACGAGGAGCGGGTTGGCGTCCGAGAGAAGGTTATAGGTCTCTTCAAACGTGACCTCGACGGAGACGCCCGAAGGGAGTTTGGTCGGCGACTTGGCGACGACCAAGATGGTCGAGCGCGCCTCCTTCGACATCACCGCCGTGCGCGGCGTGGCCCCGGCGGTGGCCGTCGCCGAGTCGAGCGCGGAGGGCTGCGCCGCCGGGGACGACGGAAGCGCCTGCCCCGCGACCGGCGTGGGCGGCGCGGTCGTGCCCGCGTCCGCGACGAGGAAAGCGTACTGCCCGCCGGACGGAAGCTCCGCCGCGAGCGCGCCGCCTTCGCCCGCGAGCACCGACGCGCTGACGACGACCCAAACGTGCTGCGCTTCGTCGTAGCGCGCGAGCACGAGCGGGGTATTGGGCGCGAGCCCCTTCGTCTCGACGACGGTCAAGTGCGCGGGGGTTGCGAAGAGAGCCGCCGCCCCGGCAACGCGCACGTCAACGACCGCACCGGGAACGGGCGACCAGCCGAAGGGCAAGAGGTTCAAGAGACCTTGCGGCCCGACGGACGTGACGCTCACGCCCGTCTCGGTCTGGAAGACGCCCGGCTCGAAGGCCACCTTCAGACGGCCCCCGTCGCCGCTCGCCGTGCCGCCCGTGGGCGGAACCTTGTCGGCGGTCGCGTCGAGCCGCGTCAGACGCGCGTCGAAGAGCGCCGTGCCCGCCCCCGAACTGCCCTCGTATGAACGCTCGACCGGCGTGTAGCCGTCCTTCGTGAGACGCACGAGCCCGTGCGGCGTGGCGGAGACGAAACTGTAGACGCCCGCCTCCGTCGTGAGCACGGCGCTGCCACCGGCGGCGCTCGCCGACACGCCCGGCAGCGGGTAGCCGGTCGAGTCATCGAAGACGTAACCGGAGACGCCGCTGGGGCCGGCGACGCGGGTCTGGGCCGTGTCCACGGCGGTCGCCCCCGTCAGGTCGCGCGCAACCGCCGTGATCGAGATGAGACGGTCGGGCGGGGCGTCCGCCGGGATGGTCAGGTCGAACTCATAAGGCGCGCTCAGCACGCTCGTCACGGTCTGCTCATCCACGGCGAAGTCCACCGCTTCGAGTCCGACGTTGTCGGACGCTACGGCGCGAATCCGGTAGGTGCCGCCCGGCTGCACGACGGCGGGGAGGTCGGAGAGCGAGACCGTCGGAGCCTTCGCGTCGCTGATGACGGTGACGGAGGCTTGGGCCGTCTGGCCCAGCGAGTCGGTCGCCGTCGCCGTGATCGTGTTGCTCCCGTCAACGAGCGGGACGACCCTCGTGTAGCGGCCTCCGGCGACGTTCGCCGCCTCGCCGTTGACCAACACGGTCACGGGGATGTCGGAAGCGCCCGAAGTCACCTCTCCGGCGACGGTCAGCGTGGCGGACGAGAGGACAGCGCCGGGCTGCGGGTTGTTGATGCTCAGTTGGGGAGCGGCGACCGCGCGGCGCGTGACGTGCAACTCGGCGCGGCTCTTGTTCGGCGGCGTGGCCGCGTCTTCGGCCTCGACGACGAGCAGATTGTCGCCTTCCGTGAGGGCGACAGACGAGGCTACCCAAGTGTGGTTACCGGCGTTGTAGACGACCTCCGCGCCGTTGACCAGCACGCGGCTGATGCCGGTGGCGCTCGCCCCCTCGTCAACGGCAGTGCCCGTCACTTCGACCGTGGATGTGAAGACGACCGCGCCGTTCGCCGGAGAGGTGAAGGCGACGGTGGGCGGCTGCGCGTCCGGCGGCGGCGACTGATTCCGCGTGACGTTGATGATTTGCGTCGAGACGTTCCCGGCCTTGTCGGTGGCGCGGGCCGCGAGTTGGTTCGGCCCCACTTCGAGCGGCACGTCGGCCACCGTCCAAGTCCCGGCCAGCACGTCGCGCTTGGCCTCACGACCGTTGACGCTCACCTGCGCCATGCCCGAAGCGTTCGGCTCGGAGTCGTTGACCGTGCCGCTGACCGTGACGGTCTGGGCCTGTGTGATGAAGCCGTCGGCGGGCGACGTGATGGCGAGTTGGGGGCGCGTCGTGTCGCTCACCGGCTCCGTCCGCGTGACGTTGATTTCGGCGAAAGACTGGTTGCCCGCCTTGTCGAAGGCGCGCGCCTTGATGCGGTTCGTGCCGACGGCGAGCGCGACGTTGGCGATAGACCAAGTGCCCGTCTGAGCGTTGTGGACGGCGGGCTGGTCGTTGACGAAGACGCCGGACACGCCGGTCGGGTCGGAACCCTCGTCGGTCGCCGTGCCGCTGACGACGATGGCCGCGTCGGTCGTCGTCAAGCCGTCGGTCGGGGCGGTGATCTTGATGTTCGGGGCCGTCCGGTCGAGCCGCACGCCCTGCACGTTGATGATTACGAAGGAGGACGGCGCGCTCGCCAGTTTCACCTCCAACGTGTTGTTGGCTTGAAGGTTGACGGTGCGGGAGAGTGTGGGGACGTTCTGGTTGAAATCGCTCGGCCCGAAAATCTCGACCCCGTTGAGACGGATGGTGGCGCTCGAAACGCGGTCGCTTCCTTGCGGCTCGCCGTTCTGGACGTTGAACGTGAAGGGCCCGGCGAAATCGGGCGGCAACGTGAAGCGCTCAATCTCGTTAATGGGCGCGCCTTTCCGGCGGATGAATTTGCGCGGGCCGAAGAGGGACGTGGTGACACCGGCTTGCTGGACTGTGGGCTGCGGCGAGACAGGGGTCGCGCCGCCGAGTGCGCGGCGGCCCGCTGCGGCGAGCGAGTCCCAGAAGCCCGCAAACGTTTGTGCGAGCGGGGCGGGGTCGAACGGCAGCCGGGACTTCGCTACTTGCCACAAGACCTGTGTGAGCTGTGGCCCGCCCGGCTGCTTGCGGTCGGTCGCCCCGGCGGAGACGGGACTTCCCTTCTTCCCCGCTCCGGCGGCGACGAGTTGCCGCTCATGCGCCGTCGCACGCTCGCGCATGGAGCCGAGCGCCGTGTAGCCGGGCTGCGCGAGGAGGAGCAACACGAGAGCCTGAGTCGTGACGCTACGCAGTCTGCGCGGACTCGCCGCGCGGAGTGCGGCCCGCGCCGTCTGCATCAGGGCGTTGGTGATGAGGGCCGCGCCGCGCGTCCGTGTGCCGAGGTGCTTCTGCCGGATGGGGGAACTCATGCTCTCTCTCGTCTTCATCGCTCGCAAATTTCCGTTGGGTTGGTCAGTAATAATTCCCGGCGGTCGGGGCCGGGCGTCTACGGTCGTAGTCGCCCGGCCCCGCCCCGGCGTCAGTTCTGCGGGAGGTTGAAGTTAATGACGCGCGCCTTCTCCTCGGCGGTCAGACCGTCGAGCATATGCGGGTCGGTGAGATTGACGAGCGCCTCGGCCTGTGCGCGTGCGCCCGCCGCGTCGGTTGCCCCGCGCTGCACCGCGAAGTGCATTAAGGACACGCTGCCGCCGGGCGGAACCGTGATCGTCCAGCGTGTGAAGACGAAGCTGCGGGTGTTCCCGAACAGCGACATCGAAGAAGCCCGCGCGCCTTCACCGCCGAAGACGTGTGCGAGCGCCGTCGAGCAGCAGCCGCCCTCGTCGGTCACGGCGAACTTTTGGCCGGTCTCGGAGGGCGCGACTACGAGCCGCGTCGCGCTGACGGGGCCGAGGAAACTCTCTGTCGAGACCATCGCGGTGATGGGCACGTCGGTCGGGTTCGTCAAAGTGTCGAGGTAGCGCGCGAAGCCGCCGGACTGGGGTATGAAAACGGCGCGCGTGACCTTCAGGCCGCTCATCGTGACCGCCGGGAAGTTGCCTTCCCTGCCGTCCGCACCGAGCCGTGCGGCCCGCAGGCACGGGTAGATGCGGTTGTTGACCTTCAACGAGTAGGCGCCGTCGTAGGCGTCGGACAGGCTCCCGTCGGCGATGCCGCCGTCGCCGAGGCTGCCGTCGCAGTCCACGTCGTAGAGGAAGCCGTCAGTACCGACGAGTTCAAAGTAGTAGTTCCAGACGTTGGCGGCGTTGCCGGTGGTCACGTCCACGGACGCGGTCTGACCGACGGTCACGACGCCGTCGGCGACGCCGGTCTTCTTCAAGTCGTTGGGGTCGGTGGCGTAGACGCGGACGTTGCCTGCCTCCACCCCCGCCACCTCGTAGCCCCCTGTGCTGTCGGTCGTGGCCGTCTTCACGAAGAACCCGCGCGGGCCTGCGTGATCGTAGTTCTCGACCCTCAGTTGGGCGTTTGCCAGCGGCGTGCCGTCGGCGGAGAAGACCTTCCCGCGCACGGAGCCCGTCGGCGTGAGATTGATGACGGCGGTGGCCGTCTGCCCGGCCTCCAGCATGCCGACGGTCGAGCCGAACGACTGGAGCGTCGCGTGGCTGGCCTGCACCTCGAAGGGCCCGACCCCCATCCGCGCGAAGCGGTAGACGCCCTGCGCGTCGGCTGTCACGCTGCGCGAGCCGACGAGGCCGCCGCCCGTGATGGAGACGCGAGCGTTCGCCGCCGGGTTGTTGGCCGAGTCGAAGACCGTCCCCGTCACGTCGCCGACGGCGGGTAGGGTCGCGTCGAGGGTCACGACCTCGCCCGACTGCGAGAGGACTCCCCAAAGGAGCGCCGCCACGCCGAGGTTGTTGCTCTCGTCTGCTTGCAGGGTGAACGTCCCCAGCGGAACCTGCTCGAAGCGGTAGACGCCCTGCGCGTCGGCGTTGACGGAGACGCTGTTCGACTGTTCGGCTGCCTGAAGGATGACGCGGGCGCCGGGGACGGGAGTGTCGGCGGCGTCGCGGACGATGCCAGTGATGGAGCCGGTCGGCGGCATCTGGATGTCAACGATCTTCGGCGTCGTCACGTCGTCAATCGTCACACTGACCGACGTGCTCAGGTTCCCCTGATCCTCCGCCGTCAGCCGCAGGACGCTGCCCTGCACCTCGCCGATGAGGGTGTAGTTCCCGTCAGCATCGGTCGCCGTGGCGTTCCAGAAGTGAGTGCTCCCGTTGGGGTCGGTGTATTCGACCTCGACGCGCGGGTTCTGAACCGGCGCGCCGTCCCGGTAGCTGACTCGGCCCTTCACGATGCCGACCGGGATCGTGTAGTCGAGCACGATGGTGTCGCGTGTCTGATTGAACTGCACAACTTGGTCGGAGGAGGTGAAGCTGGAAGGGACTACGACCGCGACGCGGTACCCGTTGGCCGAAGGGGCGATCTGCGGCAGGCGGAAGAAGCCCTCCGCGTCGGTCTGGGTGTGAGCGATGAGCCGCGCGGTGATTGGGTCGAAGGCCAGCACACCGGCCAGCTTGATGGGCGTCTGCCCGTCGCCCGCCCGAACCTTGCCCTCGATGCTGCCGGGGTTCGGGATGGTCAGGCTCAGGTCGAGGGTGAGCCCGTGGTCAGCCGTCGTGATAGCGCCGTCAACCGACACCACGGGGACGTTATTCTGTAACGCCCTGACGGTGAACTGGCCTTCGGGCACGCTCTGGATGAGTAGTTGGCCGGAGGAGTTCGTGTTACCGGCGCCGAAGAAGGAGGTCGAGCCCGGACGGCGCAGCTCGATGTACCCGCCCACGAAGGGCGAGCCGTCGGGGTAGCGTGCCGTCACGCGGAGCGTCGCGCGCGCCGCGAGCATCACGTCTAAGGTCAGCGCCTCGCCGTCGGCTCCGACTTGGAAGGGCACTTCCTTTGTAGTCCATTCCGTCGGGTCGAAGAGCAGCAGCGTGAGCTGTCGCCCGGCGGGAACCTGTGCGAAGGAGTAGCGGGCCGCGCCGTCCGCGTTGGTCCAAGTGAGAAATTCCTGTCCGTCGTAGAGCTGGATATGCGTGTTGGGGGCGAGCGTGCCGTTCGCGTACCTGACGACCCCGCCGACGCTGCCGACGCCCGGCAGCGAGATGGTGATGGGGAGAGACTGGCCCTGCGTCGTCACCGTGCCCGACGCGTTGCCCGCGGCGAGATGGGTGGCGGGATGGAAGGCTCTGAGGTTGAAGACGCCCGCCGGGATGTTGTTGATCGTCAGGCGACCGAGCGAGTCGGTGTAGCCGACCTCTTCAAACCATTGGCTAAGGGCCGGAACCTGCAACGTCACGCGGGCGCCCGCCGCCGGTGCGCCGTTCGACAGGTTGACCTGCAAACGCACCTGCCCGAGGGCCGCCAGCGTGAAGTCCTGCGCCGTCGTCTGGTCTTGCGCGACGGAGACCTGAACCGCCGTCGGCATCCCCGTCGCGGGCTCGTAAGCCCGGACGGTGTAGACACCCGGCGGCACGTCACTCAAGGTATATCTGCCTGAGGCGTCGGTTCCCGCCGAGCGCGCGAAGTACTCGCCGCCCTCGCGCGTGAGTTGCACGCTGACGCCTGCCGCCGTCTGTCCGGCGGCGGTGCGGACGATGCCGGAGACGACCCCCGTCGGGTCGAGCGGAAGGTCAACCGTCAACACCCCGTCGGCGGTGGTCGTGATGTCAACGGTCGGCCCGGAGAGGCTGGTTCCCTGCGCGTGCGCCATGAAGGGCTTCAGTTGGAAGCCGTTTGCGGGGACGCCCGTGATGACGTAGCTGCCGTCGGCTCCGACGTTCACGGAGGTGTCGAGATAGCCGGGGTCGCCGCGCCAGAGGCGCACGGAGCCCTGCGTGATGACCGCCCCGGTGTGACGGCGTACCGTCCCTCGGACGATGGCCGTCCCGTTGAAGCGCACGTCCTGCGCCGACTCGCGCGACCCGTCGGCGAACGCGCCGTCGGTCGTGGGAGATTTGACCTGAGTGACGGGGTGCTGCGCGCTCAGCGTGTAGGCGTCCGCCGGGATGGTCATGGGGTTGTCGCCGTCGTCGAAGTGCGAGACGAAGGAGAAGCCGCCGCTCTGGTCGGTGAAGGTCGAGTACGCCCGCCCGTAGAGCGGGTTCTTACTCTTCAAGGTGATGTAGGAGTTGGGCACGGCGGTCGTGCCGTCGGAGGCGAGCAGGCGGCCCGACACCTTGCCGTCGAGCGGCGGCAGCGGGACGACCGCGCCCATGCCGTCGGCGGGCACGGCGAAGTTCTTGATGGCGGCGATCTCTTCATCGCCGAGGCCGACGAGCGCCTCCGGGGGTAACTGCGCGAGACGAGTCGCGGCGACGCGCGCGGCCTCCTGCCGCAACTGCTGGACGCCGAAGTGCAGGTAAGCGACCGTCTGGCCGGGCTGGATCGTCACCTGCCGCCACTCGTAGGAAAGCTCTGCTCCGGTGCTTCCGCCGAAGGCGGCGGCCCCGACCTTCTCAGGCGCGCCCGCGCCGTCGAAGACGAAAGCCGTGGCCGGGGGACTGGAAAGCTCGAACGGGTCAACGTCGAAGTCGTCGTCTATCATCACCCAGCGGTCGGGCGACGAGGCGGAAGCGACGTTGAGCGTGTCGTCGCCGCTCGACGTGGAGACGATGCGCGGCTGCCCCGTCCACCATTCGACGCGACGGTTGCTGACGACGCGCACGTCAACCGTCACGGGGGAGGCTGTCGGGTTCGACAGCAGTTCGACGAAGCGGGCGAAATAGCCGTCGCCGGGGACGAAGACTTTGCGGGTCACGTCGAGACCGGCGAGGCCGTTCTGCTTGACGGTGAACGCCCGCCCGCCCTGCGAGACCGAGCCGATGTTCGAGCCGGTAAAGCCGACCTCCGAGCCGCCGGAGACGAGCACCAGTTTGAAGGCTCCGTTGACCGACTCCCAGTTGTAGCCGAAGACGCCGTGCGAGCCGGTGCCGATTGAGCCGTTGCTCTGCACGTCGTAATAGAGGTTGTTGCCGTCCCAACGGTTGACGGGCAGGTTGATGGCGTTGTTGATGAGCTTGATGTCGGCGGTCACCTCCTCGCCGTCTCGCGCGAGCTGTTTGGTGGTCTCTCCTTGGAGTTGCTGCCCGGAGATGGTCGCCGAAGCCGTGAAGGAGCCGACGAGCACGCCCGTCACGCGGTAGACGCCCTGCGCGTCGGTCTTCGCGCTGTAGAAGCCGCCGAGACCGGGCGCGTGGCTGCGCACGGAGACGCTCTGGTTCGGGACGAACGTGTTGTCGGGCCGGAGCACGCGACCCGTGACCGTGCCGACTCCCGCGAGCGTCAGGTCGCGCGTCAGAAGCTCGCCGTTCTGCGTGAGCGAGACGGTGGCCGAACGCGCGCGCACGCGGTTCGACGCGTCGGAGACCTCTAAGACGTAATTCCCCGTCGGGACGGACTCGAAGCGGTACGCGCCGTCGGCGGAGGTCTGCGCCTCGCGCTCGGTGTACCAGCCGTCGAGCCGCAGCCGGACGGTCACGCCAGCGGCGGCGGTCGTGCCGTCCGGCGCGAAGATCGTGCCTTGAATGGTTCCGGCGGGCCGCAGCTTGACGATCACGTCGGTCGAGCCGCCGGCGGCCAACGTGCCGTTCTGCGTGCCGCTCAGTTGCGTCGAGGGGTCGGTGGCCGAGGCGTTAAAGCCGCCCGCCAGCACTTTCTCGAAGGTGGCGATGCCGTCGGGGCCGCTCGTGCCCGTGAGCGTGCCGCCGAAGGGCGTCTGCGAAGTAAGTCGCACTTCGGCACCCGCGACGGGGTGGTCGGCGGCGTCGCGCACGGTGACTTTGACGCGGCCCAGACCGTTGAGCGTGACGTTGATAGTGCGCGTCTCGCCGTTACCGCTTAGTTGATTAGAAGCGAGCCCGCGGTCTTCGGTCGCCGGGTCGAAGACCTCGACGGTGAAGCTGCCGACGGGGACGAAATCGGCGATGTAGCCGCCGTCCGCGCCGGTCGTCGTCTCGGCGACGACCTGACCCGCTCCGGTGCGCACGCGCACCTCGGCCCCGGCTACAGGCGTCGTCCCGCCGTGTCGGAACACCGCGCCCTTCACGACGCCCGAAGCGATGGTTCTGACGCTCAGGCCGAGAGACTGACCGGCGAAGCTGAGCGTGCCGGAGGCCCGCCCGCGCAGACCGAGCGCCGGGTCACGCGCGACGACCGAAACGGAGCCGAGCGGGACGGCCTTGAAGACGGCGCGCCCGTCGAGCCCTGCCGTCGAGTTGACGGGGCCGTTGCCGCCCGTCAGTTCGACCTCAGCGCCCGCCAGCGGGATGCCGAGACTGTTGAGCACGGTCACGACGACGGTTCCCTGACCGGGCGTGACGAACGACTTGAAGCTCCAGTTGTAGACGTTCGCTTGAGCGTTGCCGGAGGCATCGCGCTGGCCGGAGACGACGGCTGTGTAAGTGGTGTTCTCCTCCAAGTCGGAGGTCGGGTCGAAGGTCAGGGTGCGCGCGCCGTCGTCGAGCGTCACCGTCCCCGCGACCGTCTGCGCAGGCGCGTCGCTCGGCGCGAGCTTGAAGAGGGCGGCGAGGTTCTGCGCCGGGTCAATCGCTTCGTTGAAGGTGACGGAGACCGACGACGTGAGCGGCACGCCCGTCGCGCCCGCCGCCGGGCTCACCGTCTGCACCTGCGGGGCGGTGATGTCGGAGGTGGTGAAGGTCGAGCGCACCTCGCTCTGAAGGGCGTTGCCCGCCGGGTCGGTGACGCCGGTCGTGACGACGACGGTGTAGACGGTCGAGTCGGCGAGTTGTCCCGCCGGGACGAGCGTCGCGGTGCGGTTGTCGGCGGCGAGCGTGACATTCGCGCCGACCTGAGAAGTGCCGCGAAGCATCCTCGACGGTGCTGCCGTTGACCGTGGACGCTTCGACGGCTTCGGAGAAGGTGACGGAGATGACGGGCGCGGTCGGCGAGACACCGACTGCCCCGTTGGCGGGCGTGACGGATTCGACGCGAACCGCCGTGTTGTCGAGCGACAGCTCGCCCAAGTCGAGTTGCTGCTCGTTCATGGCGAGGTCGGCTGACGGGTAGCGCGCGATGCCGCCCGTCATGTTGTCGAAGACGCTCACCGAGACGCGCCCGAGCGGGACGTTCGTGTAACGCCAGATTCCCTGCGTGTCGGTGTGCGCGTAGAGACGCAGGCTCTTACCGGCGGTCGTGACGAGGCTCAACGTCACGTCGGCCCCGACGGCGGGCGTCGTGCCGTCCAAAGACTTCAGACGACCCATGACCCGCCCGGCGTCTTCGAGGCGCACGTCGAGCGGAAGGGTCTGACTCGCCGCGAGTTCCGCCGACGCCGTGCCGACGCCGACGCGATTCGGCACCGTGAGACGGAGCGCGAACTGCCCGGCTGGCGCACCCGCGACTTCGTAGCGCCCGTCGGCCTGCACCGGCGCGGCGATGGTGACGGGGAGATCGCGCCACGCGTCGTTGGTGAAAGTCACCGTGCCGGTGGCGAGCGGCGCGCCCGTGCTGTCGAGCGCCCGACCGCTGATGGTTCCCGTCCCGGCCAAACGTATATCAGCCGTCACGGTCGCGCCCGGCGTGTCGGCCACGACCGCCGCCGCCTCGCCCCGGTCGTAGCCCGCCGGAGCCTCGGCCCGCACGCGCAACTCGCCGAGCGGGATGTAGCCGATGCGGTAAGTGCCGCCCTCGCTCGTCGTCGTCTCGTAGCGCCGCTGGCCGACGTTGAGGCGGACGCGCGCGCCGCTGACAGGCTGCGTCCCGTCGGCGGCGTAGACAACGCCCGTGACGCTGATGCTCGGCTCAAGGACGATATTCACCACCGTGTCCGGCAGCGGCTCGATTGTCCCCGTGACGAAACCGGAGGCCGAGCCCGTCTGCCCGCCCGGTGCGCCCGTCACGCTAATCTGGAACGAGCCGACGGGGATGCCCGTGAAGCGGAAGCGACCCTGCTCGTCGGTCGTCGCCTTCAGCCGCTCGCTGCGCACGCCCGATCCGTTGGCGAAAAGCTCGACGAGGGCATGGTCAACGGGCTGGCCGTTGGCCGTCACCTGACCGGCGACCGCACCGACCGGCAGGAGTTTGACATCCACGTTGGCCGTCTCGCCCTGCGCCGTAATCTGACCGTTGGCGCGACCGACGCGGCCCGTGCGGTTGTCGAGCACGTCGAGCGTGAAGTCGCCCGCCGGGACGTTGAGGAACGTGAACGAGCCACGGTCGCCGTCCGCGTCCGAAGTGACGGTGAAGCCGACCGAGCGCCCGCCGATCTTTAACTCCACGTCGGCGAGGCCGAGCGCGTTGACGCCGTCCGGCATCAGCGCGCGCCCCTTGACCGTGCCCGAAGCCTGTAACTGCACGAGCACTTCCACCGCTGTCGTGCCCTTCGGCACCGAGACGGACGCGCGTCCTCCCAAGCCGTTACGCGTGGCCGAGACGGCGTAGTCGCCTTCGGGCAGGTTGTCGAACTCGAAGAGGCCGCCGTGGCCGGGCGTCAGTTCGACGAAGCGGCGCGCGTTCGGGTATTCAGCGCCGCCGAGCGTGAGTTGCCCGTCCGGCACAGGCTCGCCCGCGCCGTCCACGACCTTCACACGAAGCGCGCCCGTGCCGCGCAGCCGGAGGTCGGCGATGAGGTCCTGGTTCTTCTGCACCGAGACGCGGATGCGGTTCGTCTGACCCGTCGCGGGGTCGGTGGCCGTCAAGTAGTAACTGCCCGCGGCGAAGACTTCGGCGAACTCGTAGCGCCCGCCCTCGTCCGTCTTGACGGTCACGTCGGCCAGCGAGCCGCCGCCGAGCGTCACTTCCATGCCCGCGCCGGCGGGCGTCGTGCCGTCGGGACGGAAGACCGTGCCCTGAATCTTTCCGGCCAGCGTGTTGACGAGCGAGAGGTTGCACTCCTCGTCGCCGCCCGGCGCGAGCGCGCCGCCGTTCGAGACGGGCGTCGGGAAGAAGTTGTTGGAGGTGGTGACGCGGTACGCGCCGGGGTTGAGGCCGCCGAGCGCATAGCTGCCCGAAGCGTCCGACTGGGTGGAGAGCGGCCTGTCCGAACGCACCTTGCCCCAGTGCTCGCCCTCGGTCATGTTCGGCACGGGCGTGTAAATCTTGAGGTGGGCGGCGGTGCCGGTCGTGCCGTCGGGCTGCGTCACGCGACCGTGAATCGAGCCCGGACGGAAAGTCACGTCGCGCACGAGCGTCTCGCCCGGCGAGACGACGACCGGCATGTTGATGACGAGGCTCTTCGCCGCCTCGACGAAGCGGAGCGTGAGCCCCGCGTTGGGCTGAACGTTGCGCACCGTGTAGCGGCCCTGCGCGTCGGTCAGGAACTTGTGATAGCCGTCGGTCGTGACGGCGACGCCCGTGGCCGGGACAGCCGCGCCGTCCTGCTGGATCATGACGCGGCCCGTGATCGTCGCCGGGCGCAGGATCGGGATGTTGATGCCGTTGGAGGTCTGACCGAGACGCACTTCGACACTGGTCTCGCCGGTCATGCCGGTCGCCGGGTCGTAGGCCGTCAGGCGGTGCGTGCCGGCGGGCATATTCTGCAACGTGTAGTCGCCGACGCCACCGGCTTTGACGGCGCGGCCCGCGCCCATGACGATGGCGTCGGGGACGAACGCCCCCGTCTCGTCAACGACGCGGCCCGTGACAGTCCCGCTCCCGGCGATGACGATGAGCACGTCGTTCACTTCGGGCGCGGTGTCGCGCAACTGCACCTGTCGCGTGACGGTGGCCCGCGTCACGTAGTCAATGACTTCGAGCTTGATGTCGCCGACCGGCAGATTCTCCAACGCGAAGCGGCCTTCGCGGTCGGCGTAGGTGTAGCCGACCGGAGTTTGAGCGTCGCCGCGCTCGGTGTTCTGGAAGCCGGGAATCTGGGCGTAAGCGATGACGAGCGCGCCGGGCACAGAGTTCTGTTCGGGGTTCACGACCCGTCCGCGCACCGCGCCTGAGACGTTCTGGAGCGAGACGTTGATCGTCGCCGTCCGGCCCGGCCCTTCGATGGTTCCGGCGGCGATGCCGGAGGCGTTCGACGCGACACCTGAGCCGACCGCGACGACCGAGACGTTGCCGACGGGAATGTCGCTCACGGCGTAGTGTCCGGCGGCGTCCGTCTGTGTGACCTTCGCGGCCAGAGCGTCGAGCGTGGGGACAACTTGGACGACGGCATTCTGGAGCGGGCGACCGCCGCTCGTGATTGTTCCCTCGACGTTTCCGCGCGCCAGAAACACCATGTCGAGAACCATGTGCTGGCCGTGGTAGGCGACGGGCGTCGTCAGACGTTTCTCGGAGTTGGTGACGGGGTTGACGACCGTGACGACGAGCGGCCCGCAGTCGCCGTTGCGCACGTAGTCGAAGGCATAACGCCCCTGCGCGTCGGTCAGACGCTGCGCGAGCGGCTTCGGCGCGTTACCCCGGAAGAGGTCGTTTCCGTTGTCGCACTCCTGCGTCCAGTAGATGACGCGCGCGCCCACAACGGGCGTTCCGTCAGCCCCGGCCACGCGGCCCGTCAGGTACGCGCCGGGCGGGATGCCCTCCGGCGAGACGCGCATCGAGATCGGTGTCTTCGTGCCCGCGTCCGCCACTTCGAGCCCGCGCCTGTCGGTGAGACTTGTCACAGTCAGGTCGCGCTCGATGAAGGGGCCGAGCGGTGTGTCGAGCGAGAGGAAGACGAAGCGGTCGCCGTAGTCGAGCTTCGCGCCGAGCACGCCGACTTGCGCACCGACCGCTTCGGGCGGGTTCGCGCCGTTGAGAGCGCCGCCCCCGACCACGTATCGCGCCGCCGTCTCAGCGGCGGCCTTCGCCATCGGCTTAGAGAAGAGCAGCCCGACGATGCGCCCGTACTTGTCGCCTCCGGCGAGCACTTCGGGCGTGACCTGCACGACGCCGACCACACGCGGCGCAGGCTCGCTCAAGGTCGCCGCGTTCGTGGCGGCGGCCCCCGTCTGCACGAACGCGCCGAGGCGCATCTCTTCGAGCGAGACGGTGCTTGAGCCGGAAGGTCGGAAGGTGATGCGGTGTGCCGTGCCGGGCGCGACGGCCACGTCGTTGAAGACGAGATGACGATAAGTTCCGCCCCCGACGGGGACGACGAGCGAGACGTTGACCGTCCCCTCGGCTTGGCCCGCGAGTTCCAACGTCCAGACTTCGCCCGCCGGCTTCGACACCAACAGCAACTGTCCGAAAGACGACTCGGCTGCGCCGCCCGACCCCGCGTCATCGAGGCGGAAAGAAGCGCCCGTCCGCAGGCCGCCCTCACGCTCTAAGGATGTCGCTCCGAAACCGACCGCCTGCCCGCCGGGCGCGACGAGCCGCGCCGTCGCCAGCGTCCCGCCCTGCGCCTGCGTGACGAGCGCGGCGATGAAGGGCGAGCGCGGGAGTTCGGCTTTGGCGAGGTTCGTCAGAAGCTCTTGCGGGCTCCGGCCATCGCTCAAAAGTTTGTGCCACTCGCGGCCCACGCTGTCGTACCAGCGGAAGCCCGCAGCGGTGTCGCGCAGGGCGTCGGCGAACCCGGCGTCGGGCGACTCCTGTAGCTCGCCCATCCAGTCGCGCGCCAGCGTCGAGAGGGAAACATCCACCGGCTCGCCGAAGCCGACGCGCAGGCCCGCAACCCCTAACTCGACCGCGCGCTCGATGACCGTCTTCTTCTCGATGGGCGTCACGCTCTCGGGCAGAGCGCCCGGCGGCGCGGTCGCGATGCTCCACGCCTGACCGAGCAGACCCCGCGCCGCCTCGACCACGTCGGGCGGCAGATTGTTGACCGTGTCGGGCAGGATGAGAGAGTCCGGCGAGAGTGGAACGTTGCGGTCGCCGACGCCAGTGACGAGTCCGAGGCCCGACTCGACGCCTGCGGCCAGTTTGACGTAAGAGGCAGTGACCGCGCCGGTCTTGTTCGCCCGCAGACGCCACTTGACTGTGGCCGAGTCGCCGCGATTGACGGGGCCGAACTGTCGGCGGATTTCGGTTCCCAACAACTCGGCGCCGCTCACCTGATTGCGCGCCAGTTCGGAGAAGGCTCCCTGGATGTCGCGCTGGCCCGTGTTGTAGAGCGTCATCCCGAGTTCGTATTCCTGACCCGCGCGCACCACCGACGGGTGCGTGAAGGTGACGCCGAAGCTGGCGTCGCGCACGACGACCGCGCCGGGCACTTCCCCGCGCACCGTGACGGGGCCACCCGGCAGCCCTTCGAGCGACCCTTCGAGGTCGAAGTTGATCGTGTGCAGCCCTTCCTTGAGTCCCTCGACGAGGAAAGAGCCTTGACCGGATTCGCCGGGCGCGAAGCGGTTCGAGTCGTCCGCCGTCCCGTACTTGCCGTCGGCCCCGAGCCCGTGCAGTTCCAACTCGGTGACGCGACCGCCGGTCTGCGTCTCGGCGATGCGGAGGGGGTCGTCAAAGGCGTCGGCGGGAGTCCCGGAGTCCGGCAGCTTGACCCGTGCGCGCAGGCTCTTGACGACCAGCGGAGTGCCGCCCGGCGCGCCGTTGGCGACGATGACCGTGGCCTCGAAGAACTGGTGCAGGAGCCCGATGCGACCGGGGAAGACGACGACGCCGGGGATGCGTATGGGGCCGCCCGTCTCGTCGAGGTCGAGCCCGTCGGGGCGTCCCTCGACTTCGAGCATGACGGGGAGCACGTCAGGCATCGGGGGCGGCAGCCCCACGCCGGGGTTCGGGGTGGAGGGCAGTCCGATCACCGGTCGCGGGTCGGGGACGCCCACGCCGGGGAAAGCGACGGGGATTTCGATTCTCTGCCCCGTCGAAGTTGTCCCCAAGCCGAGCGTGAAGTTGAAGAAGGTGTATGAGTCGTCAGAAATATTTATGCCGGACTGAATGATCTGCTCGTGGGTCAGTTCCCTGACCTGCACCTCTGAGACGAGGAGACGGTCAATCACCACCACCCCGCAGGCGTCCGGCGTAACGGGCGCGACCACCGGCTGGCCCTCCGCCCCCGCGTCCACCACGCGCAGGTTCTGCACCATGTGGTCGCCCGCGGTCGTGAGCGCGGGCAAGCGCAGGGGCTGGCCGACCGGCGCTTCGATGGTCAGCGGCGAGGAGAGTGAAGGCCCGACGAGTTCACCACGCACACGGTAGTTCGGGTTCATGCCGGCGAGCGCGAGCGCGTGGTCAGCGCCTTCGGGAAGTTGGAGGCTCGTCAGGATGGAGGTCGGCGTGTTCTTCGGGACGGTCTGGCTCGCGGGGCTCGCCGCCACCGCCAGGCCGATCAAATCGAAGTCGGCGGTCGCCAGCACGGGCGAGAAGGCTTGGAGCGCTTGGGGAGACGAACCCTGTTCCGTCGCGCGGAGGGCGCTCGCGCCCTTGGCGTTCGAGGACTTGAGCGCTTCGCCGCCTTGTTGGCGTTGACCGTTCCGGGGCGCGGGGACGCGCTTCGGGCGCACCCCCGAACTGCGCCCCGAGGTCTGCTGCTGCTGCTGCCCCTGCCCTTGTGCGGACGCGGGCCTCAGTTGACCCGCGAGTTCGGCCAACGAAAGCACGGTCAGGAGGAGAACCGCGAGACACTTCAAACGCGCGTGAAGTTGCCGCCCGAAGTTCCAACGCTTCGACGCCGCCGAGGCGTCGCGCCCTTTTACATGTCGGTTCATCCGTACCTGCCACTCTGTCAAAGCCGCCGCCGGATGTCGGCGGGCAGCAATCAACCGTCGGCGGCCCGCGCAGTCGTCGGCAGCCGCCAATCGGAGACACGCAGTAGTCCGCCCGTTGAGGCCGCGAGGCGTTTACCGCGATGTGCTGTGTTCTTGAGAGTCTTAGTTTGTAGCCAAGAGGATTTTCTAGCGGGCAGCGTTCTTCGACTCGTGAGTTGAAGACGTAAGGCTTGAGAGCTTAATTCAGCGGGAATTGCCTGAAGAGCTTCGGTTTACCTTGCTACCAGCGACACTCGGTAATTTATGACTGAATTGAGCGATGAAGGCTCGTCAAGTAATAGATGAGTCGTGCGCCTGCTCCCCCTTCATGGCGATGTCCATTCGGAGCAGGCCCCTTCAATTCGCGCGGCGAGAAGATAAGGCGGCGGGCGGGTGGCGTCAAAAGCTAAGTGATGAGTCGTAAGAAAGACGTTGCGAACCGTGGATATTTCGTGGCGATGGATTGAGCTGCGCCGTCTGGTGAGGAAGCAGCGGCCTCGGTTCTCGCCGCCGCCGCTGGATGGGCGGCACACAAAAGGAGTGCGGTTGTCAGACTAGCAGCAAATTGCGACCTTCGCATAATTCATCATCATGTGATGATCGTTTAAGAGATCGAGGCCGCGCACCTTGAGGAGGCGGCCTTGTAGTCGTCGAGAGAGTGGTTGGGGAAGGTCGGCGGTTGGGCTATGCGCTGCCAGCCTCCGGGGTCGAGGAAGGAGCCCGGTGCGTACTCGCCCCAGGCGTTCGAGCCGTGCCGGACGTAGACGAAGACGCCGGGGTTGGCGAGCCGCAGCAGACGGTGGCGACGGCCCGCCGCCTGTCGAATCAGCGCCGCGTCTTCGGCGAGGCTGGTCTCCGGGTAGCGTATGCCGGAGTCGAGCAGCGCACTGCGGTAGACGAGCGTCCCGCCGTGCACGTCGCCGACGAACATGCGCCGGTGGAGGTGCGGCAGCGTCGTCCAGAAGTCCCCGCCCGGCAACTCCAAAATGTGGTCGCTGACCAAGCCGGTCAGGTCGGCCTCGCCCGCCAGGATGGGCGCGACCTGATAACGCAAACGGTCGGGCGCGTACCAGTCGTCGTCGTCCCAGTGGGCGATGACGGGGCCGCGCGGCTGCCTGCACGCGAGGTTGCGTTTGCCGCCGATGGAGGTGCGCATCGCGAGGCGGATGTAGCGCACGCCGGGTTGGCCCTCGACGAGGTCGCCGACCGCGTCGCCCCCGTCGTCCACGACGACCAGCTCTTTGCGCGGGTAATCCTGACGGCGGAAATTTTCGAGGGCGAGAGGGATGAAGGCGCGGCGGTCATACGTCGGCATGATGCAGGTGACGAGCGGCCACTCCTGCGAGCCGTTGAGTGAGAGCGAAGCGGTGCGGTAGAAGTGCAGGTCGTCGCCGAGCAGCCCGCGCACTTCTTCGACGTGTTGCGGGAGCCAGTAGCGCCCGCCGGTCGCTTTCGGGCTCGTGTTGGCGGCGTGCACGGTCGCCACGCAGAGCGACGGCTCCGCGAGGTCGCAGACGCGCGCCGTGGCAGCGCCCCAGACGAAGCGCGTGTCCTCGCCCACGCGCACTTCGGGGAAGCGGTGTCGCTCCCAGAAGCTGCGCCGGTAGGCGAGCGTGTTGCCCGCGACCCACGGCGCGCGCCCCCCGCCGTAGGCGTAGCGCCACGCGCGCCCGCCCGACGCCTCGTAGTAGAGGAGTTGACTCGTGCCGCAGATGTCGGCCCCGCTTTCGGTCAGCGCCTTCACCTGCGCACTCACGCGCCACGCCGGATACCAGTCGTCGTCGTCCCAGTGGACGATAAGACTCCCGCCCGCCATCTCGCAGGCTAAGTTCCTTTTCGCTCCGACGTTCAGCTTCTGGCCGAGACGCACGTAGCGCACACGCTCGGATGAAGGGACGCAGTTCTCCACCGGGTCGCTGCCGTCGTCGAGGATGAGCAGTTCCGCGTTCGGGTAGTCCTGACGCAGGAAGCAGCGGACGGCCTGCGGCACGAACATGCGCCTGTCCGCGGTCGGCATGATGCACGTCACGAGCGGGGCTTCCGTGGTGACGAACTCCGCGCGCGTGTCAACGGATGGGGTCGGCGTCTCGACGAGCACCGGCCCCGTGTTAGCGCGTGGCTCTTCGTTTGTGAGTGCGCGCGTTAGTTCTGAGTGTGGTGTCTCGGAAGTCGTTGCCGGTAACGACGCACGTGAGCTGCCCTGCGAGTTGAGTTGAACGAACACATGCGGGGCGAAGTTGGGGCACGCGTCGCCTCGGCAGTGCTGCCGGTAGTCGTCTTTGAGTCCGCGCAGGCGCGCGCCGCAGAACTTGTCCTGATAGCGTCGCTTGTTGGTCTCGAACAGTCGCCGCTCGTCCTCGCGCCGGCGCATGGTGAAGGGCGCGCGCCAGACGAAAGCGGAACAGGCCCAGACGCCGCGGAAGCCCGCACGCTCGGCCCGCACGTTGTAGTCCATCTCCCAGCAAGGCCCGACGCCGTAGACTTCGTCCGCGAGGCCGACCGTTTCGACCACCTCGCGGCGCACGGCGTAACAGAAGTCCGCGAGGCTGTAGAGCGGGGCCAGTTGGCGCACCTCGCCGTCGAAGCGGCGAGCGGCGGTGCGCGCGGCGCGCGCCACCTCCGAAGGCGACCCGCCCGCCCACGGGAACGCGCCCTGCTCGTTCCACGAGCGGTTGGTCGAAGGCCCTGCGAGCCCGTGCTGAACGTTCGCTTCGAGCGCGGCGAGCAGGAAGTCGAGCCAGCGCGCGGAGACGAGCGAGCCGCTTTCGAGCAGCACCAGCACGTCCGCGTCCGTGGCAGCCGCGAGCCGGTTGAAGCATGCAGCCGCCCCCAGCGGTTCAAACGTGCCGGATTGTGGGAGGCCGCTTAAGGAGGAGAGCGCGGAGGCAGTCTCGGCGTCCGGCCCGTCGGGCAGCAGGAGCAGCCCCGTGCCGGACGGCGTGTTCGCGCGCAAGGAAGCGAGCGTCGCGTGCAGGCGCTCCGGCTCTGCGTGAACGTTGACGCCGACGCAGACCTTCGTCAACGTCCCTCCTTCCCGCCGACGCGGCGGCGGTTCTCTATCAGCGCGAGGCCGAGGTGGTCGTCTTCAGGCACGCCGCCTTCGGCTGTCCAGAGTCGCGCGACGCCGTAGCCCGCGCGCTCGATGCGCCGGAGCGCCGCTTCGACCGTGCCGTAGGCGAAGGTCACGTCGTGAATCAGTATCAGCCCGCCGCGACAGACAAGCCGCGACGCCAATTGGAACTCGGCCCAGACGTGCTCCTCCGTGTGGAGCGTGTCGAGCAGCGCCGCCTCGTAACGCTCGCCCGCGTCGTGCGCCGCCTTGAGCCCTGAGAGCGAGTCTTCCGCGCGGTGCTCGATGCAGCCGCGCATCCGGTCGGGGAGCGCCGCCCAAAGCTCCTCCGCGTCCGTGTGCGGCGAGGGGTCGAAGGTGACGACGCGGCCCCCGTCGCGGTGCGCCACGGCTGAGGCGAGGCACGCCGCCGAGACGCCGCGCGCCGTCCCCGTCTCAAGCACCCGCACGCACCCTTGCGAGCGCACGAGGTAATGAAGCAGCGCGAGCAGGGGCAGCGTAGACGGGTCGGCGACGCGCGCCGAGCGCGTGTCTGTCGAGCCGTAGAACGACCACGCGAGCGCGTCAAGGCCGCGAGGCCCGAGCCACCCGCGCAGGGCTTCGAGGAAGACCGCGTAGGCGTCTTCGCCCCCGCCACGCAGCGGCTCAACGGCGGCGGCGTAACGCCCGCGCAGCTCCGGGTACTTACTCCGCCCCGCCCCGTTGAAGTGTAGGACGCGCGCCTCCCTGCCGCGCCAGATTGCTCGTGCGCGGCCCTCGTGCATGCTCGCCTCCACGTCCTGCGAGTTGAGCTGTACGTTGTAGACACCAGACATCTCGACTCCGCACCGGAGCCGCGCGAGGGCCAGGTTGAAAACGAACTGATTGCGCCACCAAACGTCCTCGCGCTCGTCCACCCACGCGCGCGCTCCCTCCCAACCGCGTATCACTTCGTCCAACGCGAGCAGCGCCTCACGATTCGCCGCGTACAGCCCGTCGTTGACGACGAGCGGGTAGTGACCTTCGCCGCGCGCCCCGCCGGTGATGCGCGCGATGTCGGCGGGCTTGCCCGCGTAGACCTCGCCGAGCGCCTTTAAGAGCGTAGTCTCCCCTTCCCCGTTGGCCTCGCGGCAGGCGAGTATGCTGCCCGGCGGGCAGGCGTCCAGCGCGGCGAAGACGGGCCGAAGGTCGCCGACCACGAGCATGTCCGCGTCGAGGCACAGGAAGCTCTCGGCGCTGACGACGCGCGCGGCAGAGTAGAGTACGGACTTAACCGTCGGGTTGACGACCGATGTGCGGCGGCACTCGACGAGGCGCGCGCCGTACTTCTCCACCACGCGGCGGCACGCGTCGTCCGAGTCAACGGCGAAGACGACGAGCGCGGCGTCCTGGCAGTTGCCGTGCGCTTGGAGAGAGCCGAGCATGTCGTCAAGCAGTTGCTCGAAGCCGGGCGAGATGACCGTCGCGACGCACCGGCGCGCTGCCGGCGTGGGCGCGGGCAGTTGTATCTCGACGCGCGCGAGACAATCCTGCAAGACCGCGCGCGAAGCGTCCTCGGCCCGCCCGCCGAGTTGAGGGTCGAGCCAGACCGCGTGGCTGTGGTGCCAGCGCGTGGTGGTGACAGACAGTTCGAGGCGGCGCGCGCCGACGACGGACACGTCGAGCGCGCGAGGCGGCTCGCCCGCCGCGACGCGCCGTGCCGCGGCCACGGGGCGACCGTCCACCGCGACGACGAAGTCCGCGTGCGCCGCACCGCGCGGCACGTCGTCGTTGAGCGCGACCTCGGCCCTGAACCACTCGAAGCGGCTGCCGAGGTCGAAGACGAGGCGGGCGGGCGGGTGCGTGCTGAGTGCGTGCTCGTAGTTGCGACGCCCGACCGAGACCGCCTTGCCCTCGTAGCCGAGTTCGCCGCCCAGTCCGAGCGCGCCGTAACCTACCCGCGCATCCACCGGCGTGAGAGAGTCAAGAAACATACCTGAGCCTTCCTGTACTCGCGCGCGACATCAAACGCCGAACCTGCCCGGCTCGGCGTCGGGGAACAGCAGTCGTAAGTCGGAGATGAACTTCTCCGCTCCCTTCTTGTCGAGGCGCACGCCCTTCTCGGTCACGAAAAACTTCTGCCATGGATATAAGCCCCGCGCCTCGCTCAGAAGCTCCATGTAGGTCACGAAGTCGAGCGACATGGGGTGATAGCTCTTCGTCTTTCGTGTGAAGTAGAAGAGCGCGGGCTCGTTGCTCCCCTTTGTGAACTTCATGTAGACCTGCTCGTCCTTGCCAGTCCAATCGAAGAGCCTGTACCTCTCGTAGAGTTGGCTGTGCGGCTGCCCCATCTCTTCGTTCGGGTCGTAAATCTCGTAGAGCGTCGAGATGGTTGCGAGGCCGGTGGTGATGCGAGACTTGTCCGCGTGCCCCTTGTACTGCCACGCGAACTTGAAGCCGTCCGCCACGCGGTAGAAGTCTTTGATGGACTTCGAGAGCGCGAATCCTTCCATGCCCTCTTCGCTCGCGATCTCGCTCTCCATCTCGTTGATGTTTTTGTGGACGATGTGGTCGAAGAACTCGCTCTGCGATTTGAACTCAGGCGAAGCTTCGATGGCCGCAATCTTCGACTTCAGGTCTTTGAGGTATTTTTTGAAATCCATCTTCCCCTCCCCGGCTGGTGGTCGCCGCCGCGCTCAGAACTTGGCGATATCCTTGTCGAGCAACGCCTGTATCTCAGGCCAGCGGTCTCTCATGAATTTGATAGGCGGATTCGCGTTCAAGGCATCGTAGCGCGCCTTCAATCGGTTCTGGAAGTTGGTCTTGCTCGTGAAAGGCCCGTTCTCCGCGCGCTCGGCCTGGATGTGCCCGGCGAGGCCGCGAGAGATGCCGTAGCGCGGGCGTTCGAGGATTTCGCGGCCCGCGGTCTTGAGGTCGAGTTTGCGCGCCTCCTTCTTGTCGAGCGGCGGCGGGTGAAGTTTGAACTTCGGGTTGGCCTTCTGCTTGTCGGGCTCCCATCCCTTGCCGCCCCGCTTCTTCTTCATCGTCCCCCACTCGACGGTGATCTTCTTGGGGAAGTTTTCGAGGATGTCGCCGTCGTAGTATTCGGCCTTGGCCCTGTAGTAGTAGACGAAGGGATCGAGGGCGAGCCCCGCCTTGGCGTCGCTCTCGATGCCGGTCTCCATCGCGGTGTTATCCACCTGCCTGCCCGGCGTGAGGTTCCACTTCTGGCCCGGCCCGTGCAGGTTGTGGTTGAGCAGGTGCATGCGACGCCAGAAACGCGGCCCCCAAACGCCCTTCGCCGGGTTGAGCAACTCGTGGTCAATGTCCTCGACGTGATCCCAGCCCGGCGGGTCGTCGCGCGGGTCGGTTCCTTTGGTGTTGCCCGCGAGTTCGGTCAGCGGCTCGGCGATGACCGTGCCCGCGCGCTTCCCGTCCTGCTGCCAGACGACTTTCGTCAGCGGCACGCCTTCGGGGTCAACGCCGCCCTCCGCGAGCAGCCCGGCCAGCGTGTTGAGGTGGACGCCTATCTGGTCGCCGACGCCCGTCGTGTCCTGCTTGTACTCGTCGTCCTTGACCATCAACGCCTCGATGATGTTGACGACCTTGCCGGCCTCCGTCAGCTTCGCCTTCTGCTCCTTCGTGGGCGCGGGCCTCTTCGAGAGGCGGACGGCGATGCGCTCCTCGACGCTGAGCGGCGCGTCGCTCGACATGACGAGCTGCGAGCCGCGCCCCCGGCCCTTGAAGAAGAGCGTGTGGCGGTGGCCCTCCTCGGTCGTAAACTCCTTCTTCTGCTTCCACCACTCGACGAGCTTGCCGACCGCGGCCTTGCCGAGCCCGACCAGATTCTTGATGCCGCCCACAATCTTCTCGATGACCTTATCAATGGCCTTGTCAATGCGCGTCTGGACTTTGAGGATGAAGCCCTTTATCCGGTCGGCGAGGCCGCTGATGCCGAGCAGCCGCGCGAGGAAGCCGATGATGATGGGGATGGTGCGCGCCAGCGCCTTCTCTATCCAGTCGGCAGCCGAGCCGATTGCGCCGGTGGCGATGTTGTAGACCGATTCGATGATCGCCTCGACGAAATCGAGGATGCGGTTGATGTTCTCGATGAAGAACATCACCGTGCGGTAGATCATCATGATGGCCTGGATGATGGCCCCCACCGGGTTGAACATCATCGCAATCTTCGTGACGGCGGACTTGATGATGGTCGTGATGAGCCAGTCCTGAATCGCGTCTATGACCATCTCCTTCAGGTTCGAGACGTACTCCTTTAGCTTCTCCCAGAGCGCCGCCGGCCCGCCCTTGAGGAGAAGGTTGACGGCGTCCCACGCCGCCTGCAAGAGCTTCATGTTGCGCTCGCCGATGATCTTCACGACCTTGCCGCGAATCTTATCCACCGTGATGCCGAGCACGTCGAGGACGAGTTGCAGGATGGAGGGCAGCGAGAAGTCCTTCGGGATGGCGACGCCCATCTCGGCCAGCGAGCCGAAGAGCCACGTCATGAAGCCTGTCTTGAGATGCTCCCAGATGTGGTCTACGAACTGGAAGACGCCGCGCTTGATGGCGTCGAGCAGGTTTCCGAGAAAGCCTATCGGGTCGGAGATGATGAGGTCTATGGCGTTGGCCGCCTTGCGCAGCATTGACATCACGCGCCGCCTGAAGTTGGCGAGGATTTCGATGATCTCCTTCAGCTTGTCGAGGAAGGCCGTGACCAGCCCCTTGTCCTCGGCCTGCATCTCCTTGATGGCCTCGCCCGCCTTGTCGTGCGCCTCCTTGTAGCGCTGCGCGAGGCTCGACGCGAGGTCGTTCTTCTTGTCCTCGATGCTCTGCTTCAACTCGTCGAAACGCTCCCCGACCTCCTTCTCGGCGGCGCGGCCTACGTCCTTCAATCCCTTGGGCAGGTCGTTCTCGACGTAGTCGTGAATCGCCTTGCGCCCCTTCTCGACCTCGTCCTTCGCATCCTTCAGACGCCGCTCGACGAAGGCGGCGATGACGCGGACGAGGGCCTTCATGTCCTTGGTGAACTGGTCGGCGGCCTCGACGTATATATCCTTAACCCTCTTGTGCTTTTCTATGCCCATCAACTTGTCCTTGAGCCACAAGTCGGGGCGGGTCATGACGCCGCGCCAGTAGTAGCGGTCGCGCTTCCACGCGTTCTTCTTCCGCGTGGTCTCTTCCTTCATGCGCTTGATGGCCCGCTCGATGCCCTCGTCGAACATTGTCGTCACGTCGGATTCGAGCGTCGCGAGCTTCGTCTCGACGGCCTCCTTCGTCGCCTTGAACTTCTTCTCGATGTCGTCTACGACCTTCTGGCGGGCGGCCTTGTCGTCGAGCATCGCCTGACTCTGGTGCGACTTCACATCGCCGCCCTTCTTGCCGTGCGTGCCGAGCATCGCGCCCATGTCTCGGCGCTCGGCGGCGACCGCGCGGCCCGCGGCGTTGGCGAGGGTCTTCTGCTCCACCTCGCGGTAGTGTTGCGGGGCCGCGTCGGCGTGCGCGTCCACGTCCTCCTTTGCCTTGAGGACGGCTGTGAAGCGCGGGTCGTTGGCCTTCTGAAGCTGCGTGGGCGTTATCTTGTTCTCGTCGAACTGCCGCTGCGCATCGTCCTTGCTCGACTGGAGCGAGACCTTCTCGTCGGGCACGGGAGCGGGCATGGCGTCGGCAGCGCCGACGCGCTCGGTCGCGGCCTTCGGCAGCGCTTCGGGCATGGGCGTGACGACGGGCTTCGCGTCGGCGGCGTTCTCGACGGGCGCGGCGGTGGCGGTCTGCTTGACGGGGCCGGTGACCTTCTGCTTCTGCGACTCGATGTTGCCCGACACCGAGCCCTTGAGGTCGCGCTTGGCGTCCTCGTTCATGAAGCTGTCCGTGTCCTCGACCGTCTTCGGCATGACGCGCTCGATCTCTTCTTCGAGCGTTTGGAGGAAGCTCTTCTCCTGCGGCGGCTTCTCCTCCACCGAGGGCTTCTTCTTCTCAGCCGACTCCATCTCGGACTTTATCTCGGCGACCTTGTGGCCCTGCGCGCGTGAATACTTCTCCTTCTCAGGAGGCTCGGCTGCGTCCTGCGCGTCGTCGGCCTTGTCTTTGGCGGGGTCGTGCTTCTTCAGTTTAGTGGCGTTGCGCCTGACCTTGTTGAGGGCCTGCGTGAGTCTGGGGTCGGGCGGCTCTTTCGGGGCTTTGCCCTCGGCCTTCCCGGCAGCCGCGCCGGACTTCTTGCGCTTGGCCGCTCCGACCGAAAGGCGCACGGCGGGCTTCCCCGCGAGGCGCGGCGGGGCGACGGCCCTCGTGGCAGACGTGCGCGCGGGCGGCCCCGTGGTGGCCGGGGCGGGAGCGTTGGCGAGCGTGCGTGTGGCTGGCGGCGGCATGTTCGTCGGAGATTTCCGATCTGATAGCTGTTTGCAATTAAGCGCGGAGCGGGCAGACCGCGCCCGCCTTGCGATACTCGCGACGCACAGCCGCGTCGAGGTGCGAAGCCGTGACGACCTCGCCGTCATCAAGCGCGAGCAGAGAGGCGTGGAGCACGGCGTTGCGAATCTGTCCGCCCGTCAACGCGCAGCGGTGCGCCACCTCTTCGAGCACGGGGCGCTCGACGGCGTGTGCCTGCGGCAGGTGGAGCTGCCAGATGAGCCAGCGCTCGGCGGGCTCAGGGGAGCGGAAGTCAACGACCACGTCCATTCTGCGCTGAAAGGCGCTGTCAATGCGCTCGGCGGCGTTGGTCGTGACGACGATGATGCCCTCGTAGGTTTCGAGCCTTTGCAGAAGGTAGTTGGTTTCGAGGTTGGCGTAGCGGTCGTTGGAACTCTGGACGTTCGTTCGCTGCGTCAGAAGGGCGTCGCCCTCGTCGAGCAGGAGGATTACGTCCAACTCCTCGGCGCGCGCGAACAACTGGTTGAGACCCTTCTCGGTCTCGCCGATGTACTTGTTGACGACCGAAGAGAGGTCGAGACGATAGAGGTCGAGGCCGAGTGTCGAGGCGAGCAGGCGCGCGGCGAGCGTCTTGCCCGTGCCGCTCGGCCCGCCGAAGAGCGCGCGCACGCCGCAGCCCAACTGACGGCCAAACGCCTCGCCCACGCTCTCGCGCAGACGCTCGCGGTGGCGACAACGGCTTTCGAGCGCGTGAAGCTCGCGCAGCGTCTCAGGGCTCGCGGCGAGCCGTGACCAGTCGCCCTCGACGTGGACGCGCGTGGCGAGCGTGTCGAGCGCCTGACGGTTGAGCGCGCGGCCCGCCTCTCGCACGTCTTCGCGCTCGACCGCATCGCGCCCTTCGAGCGAGGCGCGGGCCGCGGCCAGCCGCGCGGCCCGAAGTATGTTGCCGCTCGTCATGCGCAGCCGCCCGCAGAGTTCTTCCGCGTCCCGGTACTCGCGCCCGCCGAAGCCGCGCTCCCACAGTCGCAGTCGCGCGGACTCGTCCGGCGCGACGGCGTTGAGAGTCAGCGAGCGTTCCACGCCTGCCCCGCTCAGACCTCCGTGCCTGCCGACCGCAAGCCCGAGCAATGCGTGCTCGCCGCCGAGTTGCGGCACTTCAGCCGTCTCGCCGGGCGCGGGGTCGAACGCGACTACGGGGAGGGCGTTGAGCAGCGTCGCCAGCGGCCCAAGCAGACGCCAGCGTTCGTCACCCGGCCCCGTAAGACCCGCGACCTCGACGACCCCGAGGCCGAGGCGTCGTGCGACCGCGCCCAGCATCGTGCGCCGCCCGTTGTGACGTGGGCCGCGCACGACCAGCGTCCTCACCTCGCCCGACGAGAGAAGCGCCGCGACCGTCGCCAGAGAGCTTCGCGCCTCGTCACTGACGATAAGACCTTCGAGCGGAGTCAGACTCTCCGGCGGACGGTAGCGCGCCCAGGGGGCGAGCGTCTCTTGAAACTCGCCGCGCAACGCGTCCCAAAGGAGCGCGGGCACGCGCAGCGCCCACCCCGCGCGCGGCGCATCCGGATTAACCACCTCCACGAGGCCGCACTCGCGCAGGGCGCGCAGAGGCCGCTGCACGTCGCCGACCGTCTCCTGCCACAACTCGTTAAGCAGCCCGACCGTCGGTCTGTGGTGTCCCGACCCGACCTGCATCCTCTCGAACATCGCGCCGAATTTCGCGTCTTCCTCGACGAGCCCCACGCACAAGAGCATCAGCAGTGTGTCGTAGTCCAGCCCGTAAGCTGCGCCCAGCGCGCGCAGCGGCAGGTGCGAGTCCGCCTCCTGCTCCGTCACCTTCCATTGCCAGAACTCGGCTGCTTCGTCGAGCGGCATCCCGTCCACGCCGTTGTCCGCCACCTCACGGAAGTAGCCCATGAGGAAGGGATACTGTTTGAAAACCTCCTCCCATGATGCGAGCGATTCGGCGGCGTGGCGCAGCAGGTGCAGCACCACCGCGTAGAGGTACAGGTTGAAGTGACGCGCGGGCGTCAACGCTTCGGCCTCGGCTGTCTCTGTAGGCATCGGCAACGCTCCCCCCAGCTCCTTACTCGTAACCGAAGGCGACGTGGCGGCCCGCCGCAGGCACCCATCCGGGGTCGCGGTCGAGGCCCGAAAGCCGCACCTCGATGGGCAGCCGCTCAAGCGCGAAGGTCACGTCAAGGCGCGTCTCAGTCACGCTCACGCGCGCCTCGTGACAGCACACGAGCCGCGCCGCCTCGTCCGACTCGCGCACGCCGAGCGCGCGCCGCAGCCGCGCGTTGACGTAAGGAAGGAGGCGTCCGAGCCAGCGTTCGAGCGCGCTCTCTTTCAACTCTTCGTCCTTAACGACGGACGGCGCGCGCCGCAGTGTGAAACGTGCGCGGCCTTCGTATGCGAGTAACTCTTCGTCAAGCCGTCGCCCGTCGTGCGCGAGCGGCACGTCGAGAACGAGAAACCCTTCCGCGTGTCGAATGCGCAGCCGCCCGCCTTCGTCCGACCACGACCAGACGCCCTGCTCACGAAACGGCGCGAGCCAGTCGGGCGGCATACGCCACGCGTCCACGGGTGCGAAGTCGCGTCCGGGCGGCTCGTCTTCGCCGCGGCCCGCTAACTGCGCGAGCAGCCCCCAGATCGCGTCCTCGCGCACGCCGACGCCGCACAAACGCTCTCCGAGCAGCGCGATAAAATCCCACACGGGGAGCGCAAGCCCCGGCTTCAACGGAGTCGTGAAGTCGCCGTAGAGGTTGAGGAACAAGCCGAGGTTGATGAGATAGAACAGCCCCCCGAACCCGGTCTGAATGCGATCCCGACTGACGGACGGAGGAGGAACGAACTCCTCCGTCTCGACGTACTCAGGCGCGTTCGTCTCCCACGAGCCCGATTCCGACTCAGGCTCTCTCTCTTCACGCCGAGGCTGTTTAGGAGCTGGCCGCGCCTCCGACTCCGACTCGTTTGAAGTGAGGTCGCCGCGCCCGCCGGCTTTTGTTGACCGAACATCTTCGGCGACGAGTCCTGCCGTCGTTGGCGAGTCATCGTCGGCGACACCTTCATGCTCGACGCGCGCTCGCGGCGTCGCCTCGTAGCTCGGGGCCGGAAGGCTCAAAGACTTGTCGCCGTCGCCCGAATCGAGGATGCCCTCTTCGCGCGTAGACGCCTCGCGCCCGATGTCGAAGAAAGTTGTCGTCGCTTCTGCTTCAGCCTCGTGCCGTGCGAGCGCCTTCACGTCGGGCCGAGTCCGTGGCCGTTCGGGCTCAACGGAAGTCGGCGCGTCTGCGTCGCGCCGCCAGCGCTTGAGCGACTCCGAGAAGTCGGGCGAGCGCACGCGCGAAGGGGCGCGCAGCAACATCAGTCCGACCCCGGCCAGACAGACCTGCTCACGCCCGAGGTGGTAGCCGCGAAGCTCCGGCACGTAACGCTGCCACGGGGCGGCGCGCGGCACGGGGCGTTCGTCCTCCGCACGCGCGTCGTCACCCGCGTCGGCATCGTGGGCCTCGCCGCGCACGGCAGTCGAAGTCCCGCGCCCTTCATCACCAACCTGCGCGTCGAGCGCTGCGGCGACCTCGTAGAGCCCGAACTTCTCGACGACGCGACGGCGGATTGAGCGCGCCTCGTCCTCTCCCAACGCGCGCGCGAAGGGGATGAGCTTTCCGCCCGCGTCGAGTCGGCCTAAAGCCGAGGGGACGTGCTCCGGCGCGTCGAGCCACGCCGAGAGCATCGCGTTGGCCGCGTCGAGCCCGCCGAACAGGCTCCGCCACCACCAACGCGCGGGCGCGGCCTCCTCGCACCAATCGGCGGCGAGGCACGCGAGCAGCTCTGCCCTGTCGTTAAAGATGACCGCCTCCGCGTTGGCAGGCACAGGCCCGCGCGCGGGGCTGGCCGCGTGGCGCGCGAGCCGCCCGATGGCGTCGGCGACCGAACGCTGCCACTCCGCAAACGCGAGCGAGCCGCCCGCGTGCTCGCGCGGCGCACGCGAACGCCGGTCGCTCAGCCGCCGCACGCAGAGGATCGCAGATGCCGGAAGTCCCGGCGGGTGGAAGTCTGCCCCCGCGAGCGCGCGCTCAAGCCGCAGCCGGAGCGCCAGCGCGTCGCGCTCACAGCTTACGGCGCTCAGCCTCCTGACGTAGGTTTTACCCGGCTCAAGATTCATGCGGCATTAACGGTCAACTCGACACCGCCGTCGAAATCAACGGCCTCCTGCGACTCAGCCGAGGCGAGCAGTCGCGCGATGGCCGCGCTGATGGGCAACCCCGCGTGCGCCTGATAGTAAGAGTACGCGGGCGAGGGGTTGACTTCGAGACAGTACCACTCGCCTTCGGGCGTGCGTCGCAGGTCAATACCGGCCACGGGAAGGTTCATCGCCTGCGCGAGCCGGAAGCAACGTTCCTCGACTTCGGGCGGGAGGCCGCACGCGCGCAGTTCTACGTCCACGTCGCCGGGGTAGCGGTAGTCGGTCGCGTCGCAGATTATCTCGCAAGGAAAAATCTCATCGCCGACGACATGGACGCGGTGGTCTGTGCCGGGCACGTACTGCTGGAACTGTGTCGGGCAGAAGGCCACGTCGTCGAGCCGTTGTTCGGGACTGAGGCGCGAGACGATACTGCGGACGCTGCTGACGGACTTGTAGATTATCTCGGCGTGGCGCTCGCGGAAGGCGCGGACGGCCTCGGCGTCCGTGGTCACGAGCGTGTCGGGCACCTGGAAGCCGTGCTCGCGGATGATTTCGAGCTGGTAGGGCTTCGAGCCGTTTGACCCCATGCTGCTGAAACGGTTGACGACGAGCGCGGGCGTCAACTCGACCCACGTCGAGAGCAACTCGGCGACGGTCGTGGCGTGACGCCAAAGCTCGCTGCCCGCGCCCGCGCGCGCGACCGCAGGCAGCAGACGCGAATCACACGGGCGGACGTAGGCCGCCGTGACTTCGCGTATGTCAACGTCGTGGCGCGGGGTGCGGACGCGTCCCGACACCTCAGCGCCGACTCTCAACTCGACCACCGTCTCGGCCACGTCACGCTGGTCAACGAGCAGGACGGGCAGACCCCGATTCACCAACTCCTCATACATCACCTCGAAAGGCCGCTCGGTGCTGAGGCCCCACATCATGATTAGCATGAGCCGCCTCCCTTCAGGTGTTCGAGAATCGCGTCGGCGATGTCGGGCGAGCCGATGTCGGGCCACAGGCTCACGCCGACGAATGAGGCCCGCGCGTCGTCGCCGTCAAAGTAAACGTCGAGCAGGCCGACTCCCGCGTGCGCGGCCAGCCGCCGCGCGTGACTCCTCAGCGTCTCGTCGGCCACGCCGAGACAACGCGCGCCCACGACCGTGACCGTCGCGCGCCCTTCAGACGCACCCGGCGGCGCGGGCTCCATGCCGAGCGCGCTGCGGCGCTCGATAGGCCGGACGGGGATGCCGAGGCGCGCGGCGCGGTGCGCCCACTCTTCGGGCTGCCAGTTCGGCCCGACGAGGCAGGTCGCCGTCGGGCGGTTGAGCACGGGGCACTTCAAAGACGAGAGCCACGAAGTGAGAAACGCCGACATCTCGATGCTCACGTACTCGCGGTCTTCGGGCACGATGTGCGGCAGGTCTTGGACGCCGACGCACCAGAGGCGCGTGAGCACGCCCGTCAACTCCTCGACGGGGACGAGGCGACCGTCTATGACCGCAGCCGAATCGGAAGGCGAGCCGAGGTGGTGACGCCACCCGCCGACCGAGAGCCCGCGCGGCGTCAAGAGCGTTGCGTCGTCCGCGGCCCAGCGCGCGGCGAGCGAGCGCGCCACCTCGTCGTGGCGGCCTGCGAGAAGGAGCAGCATCAGTTGAAAGCCTCCGCTTGTTTGCCCGTCGCGCCTGCTTCGGGCAGCTTGTCGTCCTGCTTGTCGGCGAGGTCTAAGGCCATGCGTCCGACCCGCGGACGCTCGTCCTCGGCGATGAAGGCGCGGCCCGTCGGCTCTTCCTCCTCCCCGGCGGCGTCGAGGCCGAAGATGGCGGGCGGGGCGTCGGGGCTGTAGGGCGCGGGTATCTGGTCGCGGTCTTTCTCCTTGAGCGACAGGTTCTCCTTGGTGCGATCCTTCTGCTCCTTCTCCTCCTTCTCCTCCTTGTTCTCCTTGTTCTCCTTCCCCTCCTTGGTCTCCTTGGTGTCCTTCGACTGCTCCTTCGTGTCCTTCGTGTCTTTAGACTCCTTGGTGTCCTTCTCCTTAGTCTCTTTGGTGTCCTTCTCTTTGGTGTCCTTCGTGTCCTTCGTCTCTTTGGTGTCCTTCTCTTTGGTGTCCTTCGTGTCCTTCGTATCCTTGCCTTCCTTGGTGTCCTTCTCCTTGGTCTCTTTGGTGTCCTTCTCCTTGGTCTCTTTGGTGTCCTTCTCCTTGGACTCCTTTTGGTTGTCCTTCTCCTTCTCTTTCTCTTTCTCCTTGGTCTCCTTCGCGCGATTCTTCCGGTCTTCGAGCGTGGCGAGACGTGCTTCGAGGTTTTCGAGACGCGTCAGGATGTCGTTGATGATTTCAGCCGTGATGAGATCGCCGGGCTTGTAACGTTGCGGCATGACGGTTCCTCCTAATGCCTCGCGCGGGGCGGCCCCGGCCTCAGGCCATGTTGTTCTGTCCCGCGCGTGCGCTGTTGAAGAGCGCCGCGCCCCTGAAGGGCATCTGGGCGGTGGTGAAAATGACGTAGGGCGTGACGTTGGCGTTCGTGCTGAAGGCTTGGTCGTTCTGCCAGACCTGATAGAGCCAGACCACCTCGCCGCGCGTCAGGTCTACGGGCTCGTAGTTGCCCGCGTCGGCGAGCAGCGAGCGCACGATGCCCACGTCAATGAAGGCCGCGTCGGGCGGCGCGTGGCCGCCGAAGAAGGTGGACGGGTTGATGCCGTTGTAGTCCTTCCCCGTCCTGTCGCGGCGCGCGAGCGGGAGCAAGCCCGCGGGGGGCAGCCGGTGAAAGAACTGCCCGGCGGCGACGGTGTTCATCGGCATGGCCGTGTTCTTCATCATGTCGGCGACGTGGTCTTGGAACTGAAGCACCATCGCCTCGGACTCCGAAGTGCGCCGGTCGCCGACGAGCGTGTGCCACGCTTGGCTGTGGGCGGTCCTGGTCAGGCGTCGGCGCACCGACCACATGTCTATGAACCCTATGCCGCGCACGTTAGACCAGTAGATGAGCGCGAGCGGGACTTCGCAGTCGGTGAGGATGTCGCCGCGCAGCGAGTCGAGCAGGCCGTAGGAGTCGAGCGAAGCGCCGAAGGGGTTGACGGCGACGCCCCTCGCCGCGTCGGCCCCGTAGCAGAGGTATGCGACGCGGTTGCGGAGCGTGTTGATGACGCCGAGGTTCGAGGCCGAGACCGCCTCGATGAGACGGAACTGGACGCCCTCGACGAGATAGCGCGTGTTGAAGGCGGCGGGCACGTTGCCCGCGCCGGAGGTCGGCGCGCGCCCCTCGCGCCCCTCGGCAGGGGCGACGGTCAGGAGGTAGACGCTCTCGGCGGCCACGTAGAGTCGCGGCTGAAGCGCGTCGCAGTCTTTGAAGGTGACGCCGGTCTGCTCGAAGGTCGTCGAGTCCTCGCGCCAGACGAGCCCGACCTGTGTGGGCTCGGCGAGCCTGAGGGTCTGGCCCGCGCGGTTGACGGCGAGGCCCGGCTCGACCGTGATGACGGGGAACTGCGTGGTGCTCGACTCGGCGGCCTCTGAGACCTCGAAGCCGAAGGCCACGCCCTCGCCGACGGCCCGACCCAAAAGGCGTCGCGCGCGGCGCTGCGCCTCCTGCTCGTCGCTCAGGTCTTCGCCTGAGAGGACGCGCCCGTTGAAGAAGTTGACCGAACGGATGCCGCCGTCGTAGACGGGTTGCAGCAGTTGCTCAATGGTGCTCATCGGTTAAAGTCCCTCCGGGCGCGCGTCGGTGCAAGAGGTTCGGGATCACGTCGGACGGCATCAGTTGAACGCCTCCGCCTGTTTGCCCGAAGTGTTGGACTCGGGCAACTTCTCGTCCTGCTTGTCCGCGAGGTCGAAGGCGGCGCGGCCCACTTCGGGGCGCTCGTCCCCGGCGATGAAGGCGCGGCCTTCGGACGCGGCGTTGTCGCCCGCCTCGGTTGCCGCGCCGGAGAGCGACGGCGCGCTCGCGGGCATCGAAGAGGAAGTGCCCGAGTCGCTAACGGCCTTGTCGAAGTCCGTCGTCTTGGTCTCGGTCTCCTTCGTCGTCTTGGTTTCGGTCTCCTTCGTCGTTTTGGTCGTGGTCGTGGTCGTGGTCGTGGTGGCGGGCTTCACCTCGTACTGGCTTACCTCGACCATGAAGGACGTGTTGTTGATGGCCGCTACGGTCAGGGCCGAGCCCGAGTTGTTGACCATCAGAGTGAAGCCCGTCGCGTTGTCGTTGAAGCCGCCGAAGGCGACCATGAGACTGAAGAGGCCCGTGTTGGCCGGGAGCACGCCCAGAACCTTGACGATGTACTGCTGTGTGGGATTCGCCGCAGGCGGCTGCTGGTAGCCGTCGAAGACCATCGTGATGAATCCGGCCCTGACGCTCGTCACCCGGAGGTTGTTGTAGGTGTTGCTGGAACTGCCCACGACGCCGGGCACGATCCCGGCGGCGACGATGTTGTAGGCGGGCAGGTTCGACGGGCGTGTGACGGCGTTCGTCGCGCCGGTGCCGCCCGAAGGCGGCGCGAGCGGCTTCCAACTGTTGGTCGCCGTGTCGAAGCCGAGGAACTGTCCGCCGGTCGGCTTCGCCGGGTCTACCGGCGTGTTCCGGAGCGCGATGACTGTGGACGCGCCGGTCGTGCCCGTCACGTCGCCCGCAAGATTGGACGCAGTCCCGGCGGGCGGGGCGACGGGCTTCCAGCGGTTGGCCGCGGCGTCGAAGCCGAGCAGTTGTCCTGCCGTGGGCCTCACAGGGTCAACGGCCACGTTCTGTATCGCGCCGACTTTCGTCACGCCGATTGCGCCCGTCACGTCGCCTGCGAGGACGGGCGCGTCAGGAGTGCCGTGCGTGTGGTCGGCGCGAGCATAGTCCGCGCTCGCGCCGACGTTCGCGGCGAGGCCGAAGAGCTTCTCGATGAAGACGGTCGTGGCGGGCTTCGGCGCGGTGCCGGTTCCCGTTCCCGTACCGGTCGCAGGGGTGGCAGGCTGCCACTTCCCGCCCGTGAAGGTAAGCACCTGCCCCTCGTTGGGCGCGGTCGCAAGCACCTCGCGGTTGCGTATGGCGGCGACCGTCGTCGAGTTGACGGGGCCGGTCACGTCGCCACCGAGGACGGGCGCGGGCGGCGTGCCGTGCGTGTGGTCGGCCCGCGCGTAGTCGAAGCGCTTGCCCGCGTTCGGCTGAAGGCCGAAGGAGGTCTCAGGCGTCACGCCGAAGGAGGGGCCGATGGACGCACCGCCGCTCGTCGCGCCGCCGCCCGCGCGACGCCCGCTCACGACCAACTCCTGAAGCATGCGCAGGTGGACGAGGTAGGGCCGCCGCTCTTCGTGGACCTCGACGCGCGCGGGGTCTTCGACCTGCCAGATGGTGTTGGCCGTGGCGCGCGCGAGCGGCACGCTCACCTCCGCGAGCAGCACGCAGTCTTCGTCGCCCGCCACGGCGGCGGAACTCCGTAGCACTTCGCTGCGGTCGCCGCGCGCCGCGTGCCAGTTTGGCCGTAGCTCCGTAGTCCAGAGGCGGAAGGCTGCCCGCAGGTACTCGAAGGCCATGCTTGGGTGAATGCGCAGGGCTTCGGGCGGCGAGCCGTAGAAGAAGTCGGGCGGCGAGGGGGGCGAGCTTGGGGCATGGGTCGCGTTGCGGATGGCCTTCTCAAGCTCTTCGAGCGTCGAGAAGCTGCCCGGCTCGTCCGTGACCTCGACCTGCCCCAGCCACTCGACGAAGTCGCGCAACGCGTCCTCCTCGCGCTGGCCGGGAGCCTCGTAGCGCAGTTCGAGTTTGAAGTCGTCCGCGAGGCGCGAAGGGGCCATCGTCTCGTCCTGACTGCGGCACGGCTCGCCCGGTATCGGGACCATGTCGGTTGCGCAGTCGCGGTAGCAGAGCACGAGGTAGAGGCGCAGCAGCGCGCGGTTGCTCGCCACGTTGCCGAGCCGCTGCCGCAACTCTTCGTGGCGCGCGGCGAGCCACAGGTTGAGGTCGGCGCATTGCGCGGGCGCGACGCGTATCAACTGGCCGTTCGGGCTGACGGCTGCGCCGGGCGTGACCAAGACCTGCGGCGACCTGTTCTCGACTTCGACGCCGACCCGCAGGCCGGAGGCCGTCCCGTAGCCGAGGAGGTCGCGCGCCAGCCAGCGGTCGCGGCCCGAAAGGTAGGCGAACTCCTGCGTAAAGTCGTCAACGCCGAGCACCATGCCGAGCGTGTACTTGACGTGCTTCGTCGGGTCTGACTCGGCAAGCGTCGGTGGGATCGCGCGCGGTACGAAACTACTCATCTCGATTCTCCTGTCGGGCGACTCGGTCATCCGGCGAGCGGGTCGCGCCCTAGAACCTGCCGGTCGGCGGGCGTCGCCTGCCGCGCCGTAAGGTAAGACTCGGCGAGGCGTCCCCGTCCGAGCGTCAGCGGCGTCATCAGTTGCGGCGCGCGGCCACCGAGGTTAATCAAAGTGTCCTCGCCGAGCCGCGCGTCTCCGAGGCGGAACAGCTCCCAGTAAAACTTTATGTCGAAGGTCGTGTGCGCTGGTTTTTCGAGGTTGACGACACGCTCGGCGATGTTCAGCCGGTGCAGTCCCTCCGCGCCGTCCGGGTCTGCCGAGGCACGCATCGAGAGGAGCACCGTGAAGCGGTGCGCGGCGTCGCGCATCGGCAGCACGACGCTCTCGAACTGGTACCAGTCGAGCATGGCCGCGCCGTCGGCGGGCAACTCTTCGGGCAGCGACGCGACCTCGAACGACGGCCAGTGTGTGCCGTAGGCGGCGTTGAGACTGCCGATGCGGTGGTAGCGGAGCGCGAGGAAGTTCTGCCAGTACCTCCGCCGCGCCGACGACGCTGCCGTCTCCCTAACGAAGTCGAGCCAGTCGTTGAGGCGCACGGTCGTCACGGGCATGTCGCCCGGCAGATAAACTTCGGCGAACGTGTCGAAGCTCGTCTTGTAGAGGATGTTGAGTTGTTGTATCTGGCGGTGGCGGCGTTTGAGAAAGTCCTGCCAGAGCGCCGTCTCGCTGGCCGTGGCCGCAGGCACGAACCCGACCACCTCGCGCGAGAATTGCGACCACTGCTCCCGCACTTCGGGCGTCGGGCGGAGCGTGTACTCGGTTCTCGCCGCGACTAAAGACAAGGCGTCCGCCTTCGTGACAATCCCGGACGCGCTCGCGCCGAGGAACTCTCTGTAGAGCGCGTTGAGAGCGTTTCGCCCCTGCTCGGGCCTCCAGCGCGTCGCCCCCGGCTTGTAACCCTTCTGCGCGCCGCCGGTCGGGTCGCCGAGCACGACGCCGGGCGTCTGGCGCGTGCGGTAACGCTCGACGATGCGGATGCCGCCTGCGCGCGCGCGCGTGGGGCAGGACTCGTCGAAGATTTCGTCAGACGGGCAATCGTCGAGCGCGAGCCGCAAGGCCCAGCGCAGCCCGCGCACAGTCCCACGGGCCTGAAAGAAGGTGGGCGCGTGTTTGATGAAGAGCCGCCGCCGCGCGTCGTCCCAAGCCGGGTCGAGCGCGAGGCCGAACCAGCCCGCAAGCCAGTCGAGCGCTTCGGTCGGGGCGCTGCGCACGTCGAAGAGCATCTGCGCCGCCGCCACCTTGTCTTCGAGCGAGGTGAAGAGACCCTCGAAGTTCGACAGGAAGCGGTCGAGGAAAGAGGCCGACACTTCGTCTTCACGGTAGACGGCAGGCATGTACTGTTCGAGGTAAGAGAAGCGCGGGTAGTACGCGCGCAGGGCGCGCAGGCGCGGCGTCGTGCGCCCGTTGCCCCTGAACGTCAGGCGCAGTTGCAGGTAGCGGCCCCGCGCCTTCTGAAAGAGCAACTCCCACGTGCCGTCGCCCGCGGCCTTCGCGGGGCGGCGGGCGAACGGCAACTCCGCACCATCGCCGCGTAGGTAGAGGTGCGGCTCCGGCCTCCACTCGGCCTCGGCCAACTCGCGCTCGTCGTTGGCGGCGCGGCTCTCGACTATCAACTCCGTCTCCGGCGGGATGCAGGCGTCGAGCATCAGGCGGTTCCAGACGCAGTCGGGCTCGCGCCCGTCGAAGGCGTGCGGGGCGTCGTCTTCTTCTCCTTCGACGCCGTCAGGGCCGATGGGCGTGTAGAGGGTCGCCTCCTGAAGGAAGCGCGGGCGCTTCTGTTCGACGAGCGGAATCCAGCCGCCGCCGAAGTCGTAGGACAACTGCGCGCCGACGGCCACGAGCCCCTTGCCGCCGAACATCCTCATCGGCAGGTAGTCCGGTAGAGGCTCCATCAAGAGCTGCTCGCCCTGCTCCGAGACGGCGAAGGCGAAGACCTGATTGCCGTCCTCCGCGACGAAGTAGAGGCGGTCGGAGACCTGTCCCTCCGGCTCGTCGTGGGCGGGCACGAATGCAAAGTCGAAGGCGCTCAGTCCGAACGCGTCGCGGTCTTCGGACTGCATGAGAGTATTCATCCTGCCGAGCGAGACGGCGCGGCCCATCTGTCCCTCGAAGCTGTATCGGTAGACGAGCGAGAAGCGTTCGGTCGGGTTGCGGTCGAGGATGAGCACCGTGCCGTCGGGGAGCGCCTCGATGGAGATGGGGTCGTCGGCTGCGAGCGGCGAGGCGAGGTCGAGCGAGACGCCGGAGGGGAACGTGTTCGGCGTCGTGCGACGCTCGGCCCCCGCGCCGCGCGGCTGGAAGTCGTCGCGCCCGCCCGCCGCGAGCGTCACCTCGTCCTGCCCCTGCCGGAGGAAGTTGAAGTGACGGTCGAGTCCCCAGAAGCGTCGGTTGTCGCGGTCGAGAATCCAGAGGCCGCCGCCCGGCGCCGCGGCCATGTCGAACGGCGAGAAAGGCACTTCGTCGGGCCAGAGAATGCGGAGCGGCGAGGTCGTGTCGTAGAGGTCGAAGACGAGCAGGCCCGCTGGCTCAAGCACGCCGACCACAAGATACTGGTCGTCCGTGACGGTCAGACCGAGAAAGCGCGTGAGCGCGGGACTCTCGGCCCGCACCGGCCCGAACTCGCCCGCACTCGTCGAGGGCGAGTTCGTCGTGTCTTCGACGGGCCAGAAGGTCTCGGCCTCTTGCTCCGTCTCGCGCAGGACGAGAATGCGCCGGGCCGTGGCGTCCACCCAGTACCAGTTGCCGTAGCGGTCGCGCGCCGCGCCGCGCCTCACGGAGAGCGAGGGCGGCGTGTCCTTCGGGGGCGTGACGAACTGGAAGAGGAGCGGGCGAAGGGTCAGCTCGGAACGTTCGGAATCCCACGCGAGGTCTGCCGCCTCCGCTCCGTCGGTCGAGACGGAGGCGGGGCGTACTCGGACGCGCCCGTCGCTGCACGCGGCCCAGTCATGCTCTCCGAGCAGCAGTTGAAATTTGGTTCCGTTAACGTCCACCGTCTAACACTCCTCAGGAATCGTCGGGACGGGCAGAAGCGGCGGGGCCGTCCCGCCCCCCGGTGTGCCCGGAGTTCCGCCGCCGCCGGGCGTGCCGCCGCCCGGTGTGGTGCCACCGCCACCCGGCGCGGCCTGACCGCGCAGCTCGTCAATGCCGAGCGCGTCGCCGACCGTGACGGAGATTCCCATGACGCGAGGTAGTTCGAGGCCGGTCATCGTTATCTGCGTCGTCGCGGGCAGGCTGCCCTCGGCGATGAAGACATCGTTGACGGAGAGGACACCGCCGACGCGGCTCGCCACCGCGAGCAGCTCGCGGTCTACGACCGGCTTGCGAAGCGGCCAGCCCTTCTCCATGCCCGTGAGCCGCGACGCGTCCGTGTCGCCCGAAGTCTTGTCGGGCAGCGGCGCGAGGAAGCGCAGGACGGCGCGGCGCACCGCCTCCCTCACCTGCGCAATCCCCGCGCCCGCCACGACGTTGATGCCGAGCGACACCCAGACCTGCTTGTAGACGGGGCCGCGCAGGAAGATTTCCGTCGTCACCAGACGACGCGGGTCGAGCTGCGCGCAGACGGCGTCGAGGAAGAGCTTGTCGGGCAGAGGCGCTTGCGGCTGTGCGGGGTCATAACTCGGAATGACCATCACCGTGACCGCGCCGGGGGCGTCGCCCGGCTCGTTCGGCGCAAGCTCCGGGTTGTAGGCCGCGAGGACTTCGACGCGGCCAATGTCTACGCCGGGCGCGCGCATCACAATCGCCTCGAAGTCTTCGACGCTGACGAGGCGGTCGCGGTGTTGTAGATACCGCGCGATCTGTTTTTCGCCCTCGCCCGGCGTCTCGCCGCGCGCGCCGCGCCATGTGCGCACGGGGTTCGTCACCCTCACGCCGGACGGGAGCGCCGCGCCCGAATTGATAGAGCCCGCGCCGACGTTGCCGGCCTCGCCGACGCCGTAGTCGTAATCAACGCGCATGGTCGCGCCGCGCGGCGGGCGCTTGCCGCGCGTGCCGTCGCCGAAGCGAAGCTGCCCCGACTCCTGGTCGAGCGCGAAGACCTCCGAAGGCCGTCGCGGCGGCAGCGGGCTTCCGGGCGGGAGCTTCGGGTCTGGAACCGGGACTTCAGGGCCCGCGCTCAAGAGGTCGTCAATCTCCTCCCAGACTGTGGTCTGCCCCTGCGCCGTCATGCTCACACGCACCGAGCCTGAGAGCACGGGCCTGTTCGTGAGCGTCGCTATCTGATCCGGCTCGCCAGTCCCCGGCGGCAACAACTCGTTCGAGACGTGCGCGCGCTGCGAGACGGGCGCGGCGTTGATGCCGACCCAGAGGATGCGCGCGGGCACAGCCGCCGACGGGCGGATGCGCAGCCACGTGACGAGGCGGTCACTCAGGTTCGTGTCTTCGAGCGCGGGCGGCAGGTCTCCGACGCCGGATTCGAGCGGGTCTATGTTCTCCCAAAGCCTCAACTCCGCGGCGGTGGGCAGCGTCAACTGCACGACGCCCGGCTCGGCCAGCACGTCGTTCGTCGCGCCCGCGCCGAGCGGGCGGTATCGAGGCTCAGGCGTACCGGTCTGATCGTTCTTCTCAAGCTTGCCGTCTGCTTGAACGAGCGGCAGGAGGAACTGCAAGAGCGTGACGCCTTCGCCGGCGGCGCGGCCACCGGGCGAGAGCCTGCTGCGTGCGTCGGCGAGCGCGGGCACGACGCCGAGCGCGAGCGTCTTGCCGCCTATCGCTTCGCGCGCGTTCTCGACAGCCTGCGGATAAGGCCGGTCTGTGGCGCGCACCATCAGCGCCACCCAGAGCGAGCCGTCAACGGTCTCGGAGCCGAGGTCTACCACGTCGCTCTCGCGCGCGGCGAGCGGCACTGTCTGGTAGAGCTGAAAGTCGGTCGGCAGCGGCCCGCCGTAGGAGGCGTAAAGCTGCCGGTAGTAATCCCTCACCTGCTCGGACGGGCTGTCGAGCCTGCGCTTGTAGTAGACCTGCGCCTCGACCGGCAGCACGTCTATCCCCAGCTCGGTGCGGAACGGAACCTGACCCGCGCGCACTTCGAGCCCCGCGCCGAGCGTGAAGGTCTGCAAGGGGCCGCGCTCGTTCGAGAAGGTGACGAGCCCGCGCGCCGACGAGGCGGGACGGAGCGGGATGCCGAGAAGCTGGAGGAACTTGACGCGGTTGCGTTCGGGTATCTGGTTGCTTCGGTAGAGGAGGTTCTCCGTCAGGAAGGCGAAGACCTCGATGATGGTGACGCCGGGGTCGCTCTTGTTGAAGTTCGTCCATTCGGGGTTGTGGACGGGGATGCGCGCCAGCGCCTCGTCGAGGAGTTGCTGGTAGTTGCGGTCGTCTATCTGCGGAATCGTCAAAGGCATTTGCGGCGGCCCCCTTAACCGGCCAGCGAGACGTTGAGGCTCACGCGTTCGAGCGCGCGCGTGGCGACGAGCCGGTAGATGATTGTGGCGACTGCGCCCTCCGGGTCGTTCGGGTCTTCCGAGACCTCGACCGACTCGACCGAGACGCGCGGCTCCCACTGCGCGAGCGCCTTCGCTATCCGGTCTTTCATGAGGTGGCGCGTGGTGACGTTGTTCGGCTCGAAGAGGAAGCGACCGAGGCCGCCGCCGAACTCGGGCAGCATGAGCCGCTCGTTCCACTCGGTGAGCAGGATGACCTGTATCGCCTCGCGCACGTTGGCTTCGCCCTCCGACCACGAGATGCGCCCGTCCGACCCCACGCGCGGCGGGAAGGCGATGCCCCTACCGAATAAGCGTCCCTCGTCCATAAGCTCTTTCTTAAAGCCTCAGCTCTTCGACTTAAACTTCGGCAGCGGGAAACACATGATGAAGAGCGGTATCCACTTGAAGATGAAGTCGAACAGAATCACGATGACCATCAGGAGGATGAGCGCGCAGATCGTGATGATGGGAATCGAGAGCGTGCACATCATCCCAAGTTCGACGCCGCCCCCCGTCTTGCACGGCGCCATCTTCCCCACCTTCGAGGAGAGGTCTTTGTGGAACGGCCACGGCAGCACTGAAAGCACGAGGTCGCCGAAGCTGATTCCGCGCATCCGCTGAATCTGCCCGCACAAGGCGTCTGAGATCATGAAGACCGTGTTCTTGTCGAACTTGCGAAGGCCCGCGGGCGTCGTGTCTATCGGCAACGCGATGCGTATTGGCCGGGCGGGCGCGTCGGGGTCGAAGAAGCCTGCCATCTGGAAGGACGCGGTCGGCCCGCTCAAGACCGGCGGGTCGAGCGGGCCGCAGAGCGGGCGCTCGTAGACGCAGCGGATGATGAAATGCCCTTCGCGCGTGTCGAGCACGGGCTGCGACGCGAGCGGGGGCGCGGGCGCGCGCTCTCCGTCTTCGGCGGGCAGGGCGCGCACGACGAGCGCGACAAGGTTATCTACACGCTTCTGCCGGTCAATGACCGGCTGCGGGGTGCTCGGCTGGTCGAGCGCCTCGGCCTCGCCCGACTCGTCCGCGGGGGTCGGGTCGGGGGTGACGGTCGCGGGCGGCAGCGGCGGCGCTTGCTCCGGGTCTGCGAGCGGAAAGAGAAAGTTGGGGTAGAGCGCGTCCGGCGCGTTGCGGTCGTAGCTCTCCGCGACTCGTTCGAGCTTGTCGCCCCAGCCTTCGTTGGCGAGCTTGCGCAGCGCGACGACCATCGAAGCCGCGACGCTGCTCGGCGTGTAGACGGCGTTGGCGAGCGCGGTCTTCAGCGCCGCCGAGGGGGTCATGCCGTTGAGCGCGTTGTAGAGCGCGGCCTCGTTCGGGTTCGAAAGGTCGTTCGCATTCTTATTCGCGTCGCTGATGACGGCCCACAGGTTCGGGAGGTATTGACTCAGGTACTTCGACAGGTCGAGCAGGATGTACCAGGAACATCGTCTGCATCTGCTCGCGGTTGTCCTTCAAGGTCGTCACCTGTTCGGCGGGCGTCGGCTGCTCTTTCGAGTCCAACTTGAGTCGGTTGAACGTGTCGGCCCGCTCAAACAGACTCTTCCAGGGCTCCGCGATTTGAGCGCGGAAGTGAATCTTGCGCGCGGTCTTCTTCGTCGCGCCGTTCGCCGAGCCGTTGCCGTTGGCGGCGACTTCACCCGCGCCCATGTACGCCTCGCGGCGACCGACGGGCACCATGCCCGCGTAGAGTCTTCGGCGTCTGCCGTCCGACTCGTCGAACGAAGAGGGAAAGAGCGGCAGCCGCTCCTCGCCCTCCGCGAGCGTCGAGGCCGCGCCCGTCACCTTCTGCCAGCCGTTCCCGCGCGGCGTCGTGACGAAGGCGTACTCTTCCGTCAGGCCGGAGCCTTCTTTCTGGAAGAGGCGGCGCACGACGAAGCCGACCGACTCTTCGCGCCCACGGTTGGGCACGTGGTCGGGCAGCCCCGGCACGCGGCAGACGAGGCAGGCCGTGACGAGGTAGTAACGAAGATGTGCGGGCTGGTAGAGCTTGAGCGGAGCTTCGCCCGCCGCCGGGCCGACCGCCGCGCGCGCTATTTGCGAACGCTGGCGGGCGAGCGCCGAGGTGTTGTCGAGCGTGCGGTTGGCGGCGAGGCGCAGGCGGTTGAACTTTTGCAGGAAGCGCGGCGCGGCCTCGACGGGCGGGGGCGCGGGCGAAGGGCCTCGCCACGTCTCCGGCTCCGCGAGGTAGTTTGTCAGCGCCGACGGGTCGGCCTCCAGCACGCGCAGGAAGTCTTCCATGAAGGTGTCGGTGGCGAAGCGCAGCACGGCAGGCTGGCGCACCGCGCCGCGCACCGACTCGTCGTCCGAGCCCGCGACCGACACCCACAGTGGCGACGGGGCCGCCCATTGAATCTGGTCTTTCATCGGCTCACCAGATGTTGCCCGCGCCCGGCGTGTACGAGGCGCTGATGATTGAGTTGCAGATGACCGTGTCGGCCTGCACGACGCCGCTGAACTTCGACATCCCCGCGTCCACCGTCACCATGCTCGCCGAGACCTGAACGAGACTCGCGTTGACCGTCACCTTCGCGGAGGCCGTGACGGTGATGCCGCTCGTTTGAAGCTTGACGGAGTTGCCGTTGCTGTCCTCGATGTCCACCTCGCCCGGCCCGTCCTTCATCGTCACGCGCTGGCCGCCGGGCGTCTCTAAGATAAGTTTCTCCTGCCCGTCCGAGTCGTCGAGCGTGACCTTCACGCCGTTGCGCGAGCGGATGACCTTGCGGTTGTTGCGGCCCGCGCCGTCCATGGATTCAGGCGGCGAGTCGCTGCCGTTCCAGAGCCCGCCGATGCAGTAAGGGCGTCGCGGGTCGCCCCCCTCGAAGACCACGAGCACCTCGTCGTTCACGTCGGGGATGAACCAGCTCCCTCGGTTGTTGCCGCCCATCAGGGTTGCGACGCGCGCCCAAGCCTCGTAACGCTCGCCGCCCGTGTCGGGGGCCCACGGCAGCGTGACGCGGACGCGCCCCTGCCCGTCCGGGTCTTTAATGTCGCTCACGAGCGCCGGATAGACGCCGTACCAGCGGCCACCTAAGCCGCGCGGCACGCGCTCGTCGAATAGCTCTTCGATTAAAGTATGAGCAAGCACCTCTGGCTCCTGCCTTCCTGTGTCGGCTCTCAGTTCGTGCGCCCGAGTCCGGGACGCTCGGCTGTGAAGGTCGTGCGGACGCCGCGCGCGAAGTCGAATGTGTGCCTGACCTCCGAGACGTAGTAACGACCATTGAAGAGTGGGCCGAGCCCGGCAAGTTCGACGTAGCCGCCCACGCGCAGGCCCGCCGACGCCGTGCAGACGCCGCGCCCGACGACGAAGCGCCGGGCCGTCCGCTTGAAGAAGGACTCGGCGTGCGACTGCGCCTCCTGCTCCGTGAGCGGGACGGTGTGCGCGAGCGCCTCTTTGCGCGGCCCGAAGGCCGACTGGAGGATGCTCGCGCCGCTCGTGTCGCGGTCGAGCTCCGAGCCGATGACTGAGTCAGTCGCCTCGAACTGTAGGCCGCGCTTGCCCGCTACGTCCCAGCCGTTGGCGAAGACGCTCGTGCGCTGGTGAGCGAGGTCGGCCAGCACTGAGAACTCCGAAAGCTCGGCCCCGTAGGTGAGCTTGCGCGTCCCGCCGTCGCGGCTTGAGCGCCCCTTCGCGTGGAGCGTCGAGCCGTCCATCCAGACCTCCGCGTCGGCGGCGCGCGCGCGCTCGCGCATGAACGCGAGGTCGCTCTGGTTGGTCTGCGAGAGCACCTTGTGCTGCGGCCCCTTCACGTCAACGTCGGATGTCAGCCCGTGGTCGTTGGCGACGCGCGTGAACACGTCCGCGTCGGTCACGTCGGCGAAGGTGCGCGTGCGGCGCGTCATCCGCAGGTCTTGGAAGCGGTCTTCGGCGAGCACGTTTAAGTGACGCGGCCCGTTCTCTCTGTACTGCGCTTCGAGCGCGGTGATGCGCCCGTCGAAGAGCGTGTTGCCGTGCAGCGAGACGCGCAGGGCTTTGCCGAAGTCGAGCTTGCGCCGGTCGAAGTAGAGGTAGTCGGCGCGGCCACCCACGTCGCCCCAGTTGCCGAACGTGGTTTCGCAACGGTAGAGCCCTTCGGTGTCCTCGCCGATGGCGAGTCTCGTCAGGCCGTCGGAGAGCGCGCGCTCTTCCCGCCCGTCGAGTGCGATGACGGGGCGCGCGCTGTTGATGAGGGGTGCGTCGGGCATAGGTCTTCCGGCTCAGTGTGCGCGCACGCGCGCGTCGCGCTCGGCCTGCCGCTCAAGCAGCATCTCCACCTCGGTCGGCGTTAAGACGACCGACTCCGTCTCGGTTGGGCCTTCGGCGACGGGCGTCGGCGAGGCCGGCGGCTCTACTACGACCTCGAAATCGCTGATGACGACGGGCATGCTCGCTCCTCCATGCCTTTAGCCCCTGAGCTTCGAGGCGTTCATGTCTATGAGCTGGCCGGGGCTCAGCAGCCGCGGGTTCTCGATGCCGTTGTTGCGCGCGATGCGCTGCCACTCTTCCGCCTTGCCGAGCCCCGCCGCGAGCTTTTGCAGAGACGAGCCGGAGGGCGCTTCGGCGAGCGGGTCTGTGCCCGGCGCGCCCGCGCCCGGCGGCTGGCCCTTGCCCTCGGCGCGTTTGAACTCGATCTTCTGCTGCGAGAGTCCGAGCGAGACGCTCGCGCGCAGGGGCTTGCCTTCCGGCGAGAAGAACTCTAAAGACTCTTCGAACGTCTCCATGATGCCGTCGAACTGGAACGTGCCCCAGATGAAGCGCACGCCCGGCGGGATGTAGCGCGTCTCGCTCTTCCCATCCTTGTTCGTGAACTGCTCGTCTTTGGGCTTAATGAAGTAGGCAATCTTTTCGGTCAGCTCGCGCACATCCGTGACCCCCTTGTACTCCGCGAAATCTACCCGCAGCGGCGCGGTCACGTCGAACCAGAGCTGGACGCTCATCTTGGTCGTGCCCTGACCGACGTAGAGCGTGCTGCTCGTCCCCGTCTGGTTGCCGTCGGTCTTGATCTGGTTGGCGAACGAGACCTTCAGCGTCTCGGGGTTGAACTGGACGTGGACGGTCTTGGTCTTGTCCTCCGAGCCGTCCGAGTTCAGCGCCCACAACTGCGCGCGCTCGACTTTGACTTCGTCTCCCATTCCACCTCCTCACCCGAACTTGTCCGAAAGCCCGCCGGTCATTTTCGAGAGCATCGCGTCGTCGGGGTCGGGCTTCTTCAGCGACAGCGACTCGTAGGCGAGTTGCAGCTCTTCGACGGCGACGATGCCGTCCTTGGCGTTGAGCGCCGGAGCCTTGAGCTTGACCGGCACGCAGCTCGTCAGGACGAAGCTCGCGACTCTGGTCACGCCGTTGCTGTCGAAGATGACGACCTCGGCGTCCACGCGCAGGCGTGGGTTCTTGCCGACGGCGGCGAACCAGTCCCAGAGGTCGAAGTTGAAGGTCATGCCGCGCTTGAGCGTCAGCGTGCCGAGTCCGGCGGGGCCGGTCAGTCGAATCATCCGCGAGTTGTTGCCGCCCTCGCGGATGGTCTTCACCTCCATCGTCATCTCCAACCCGTCGCACTCCGAGAAAGCGGCGTTGCACACCTGCTTCGAGACGCCGGGGACGTGTATCTCGACGGCGAAGTTGAAGGCCGCGAACGGGCTCGTGCCGAATTCGAGAAAGGGTATCGCCACGCTTCAGCCCTCCTCCGCGGCCATCCCGCGGTCGCCGCTCTGGACGAGGCGGATGGTCAGGAAGGTCAGCGGCAAAGAGGGCGCGACCTTCAACTCGACGACGAAGCGACCGAGGTCTGTCATCTGGTTCGTGTTGAGCGTGCTATCGGTGACGACACGGAACGACTCGGCGGGCGACGCCCCTGCGAACGCCCCGCGCGCGAACATCTCGCCGAGCATCCCCTCGAAGCCCCGGCGCACGAGTCGGCGGAAGGCATCGTCGTGCGGCTCGAAGACGTATGTCGCCCCGAGCCGCAGCGCCATCCGTCGGAGCAAACTGAGGAGGCGGCGCACGCCGATGGGCCGGTAGTCCACGTCGTCGCTCAAAGTGTCGGCGCTCAGCAACATGAAGCCGCGCGTCTCCTGCCGCACGACGTTCACTTGCGCCTCCTGCAACGACGCGAGGTGCGTGCGTCTGAGCGGCGGATCGAGCGCGACCACGCCGCGCAAAGGGTCGTTGGCGGGCGCGACCCACGCCCCGCGCGCGAAGGCCCGGCGCGCGATGAGTCCGGCTGCGGCCCCGTCGGGCGGACATCTGCGGAGACCTTCGCGCCCGCCCTCGCCCGAACTGACGACCCACGGGTGATAGACCGCGCCGAAGGAGAGAGCGCGCGTCTCTCCGAATCCGAGCGGCGCGACGAGCCCCTGCCCGACCGGCACGAACCGCGACGCGCCCGCCGCCGGTCTGAGTTGACGCGCGTGGACGCGCGCTTCCTCCTCGCGGTAGTGGTCGGGCAGCGAGAGGACTGCGAAGAGGTCTGCGCGCGCGGCGCAGACTCGCAGCAAAGAGCAGTGGACTTCGAGCAGCGTGTCGGGCCGGAAAGAGGTCGCGGGCTTTGATTGCCAGCCGCTCGCGGATTGCACGCGCACGCCGACTCCGTTCGACCAGTTGCTCGAATAACCTCCGGCCTCGGCGCGCACGCGGTAGAAGTAACTGCCGCTCGCGCGCCCGTAGACGATTGTCTGGGTGTCCGCGCCCGCGTAGATGACCGCCGAGTCGGCCCAGTCCGGAGTCGTCGCCTCTTCGAGTATGAAGCGCGCGTCCGGCTCGCCCGCCCACGAGAGCGCGACCGTGCCCGACGCTTCCGGCTCGCCCGACGCGAGCGTCGGCGCGGCGACGACGCGGAGACCGCAGTCGAGGAAGTTCTCTCTGAGCGGCGCTTCGGCGGGCGGCGCGTCGCGCCTCTGTTCGCAGTCGAGGAAGCGCCACCACTCCGGGTGTGCGAGCGGCTCGGACGGTTGCGGGTGCGGCTCGCCCTCGCGCTTCTCTTCCCAGCCCGTGTGGGTCGCGTCGGGGACGACGATGATGGTCGCCTCCTCAAGGTCGAGCGCCGCGTGAATGCCGACGAGGGCGCGAGGCCGCGCGCTCTGGTCGCGTATGAAGTCTGCGCGCGAGAGCAGGTCGGCGGTGCCCGTCTCTTTCAACTCGCGGTCGAGGAAGAGTTCCGCGCCGAACTCTGCGAGGCCGTCGCGCTCAAGCGCCGTCCGGCGACGCCTGCGCGGCCCCAGATACTCCACCGGGAAGGTCGGCATCAGTACCGGCAGGTATGCGTCGGGCGCTTTCGGCCCGCAGGGGCCTGCGAGCGGGAAACGCGGAGCTTCGGTCTCGCGCCGGACTGCGTCGTGATTAAGGTCGTCGCCCATGCCGCGCCGGAAGAGGCTTGCGTCGGCGGGCAGCGCACCCCAGAAGCGCGGGTGTGGTCGCGTGAAGCCGAGGTCTGTCAGGCTCAGCGGGTCTCGGTCGCCGCTGCGCACGCGTAGCTCGAAGAGCAGCTTCTCGCACGCAGCCGGAGGCTTGAGCGAACCCGTGGGCTTCTTCTTGAGCAGCCACACGGCCTCGCCCGACACTTGCACCGTCCCCTGCTTGCCCGACGCGGGTCGCGCGAGCACACGCACCTCGTCGGCGCGCAGCCACAGCCGCCGGTTGCCCAACTTCGCGCGCACGAAGGAGCCGGGCGCGGGCGCGTCTGCAGGCGAGAGCGTGAGGTTGACGGCGACCGGCCTTCCGGGCTGCGTGGGTTGTCCCCTTCCCCATGCGGAGTCCGGCGCGACGGCGGCGTCCGTCGTCCTGCTACGACCGTCGAAGGTGACGACCTGCGCCCGTCCCGTCTTGACGATGGGCGGCTCGGCGGGAACGCGGAACCAGCGAACCTCCCCGCCCTCGACGCGCAAGGTCGCGCGCCCCGGCGCGTCTCCCGCCCCGGCGGGCGTAACTGACTTGACCGTCACGAGCGGCACGTACCCATCCTCGAAGCTGAGCCGCAGGATGTCGCCCGTGGTCGGCGCGTCGGGGCCGTGCGACTCGACCTCGAAGTCGAAGGGCGTGGTGTAACGGCTGACGATCAGCGGGCGCGCGACGAGCGCCGCAGCCGCACGCAGAGAGTCTGACCAACTGCCTTCGGAGCGCGCGGGCGCGAGTGCGGGCGCGAGTCGTCCGCCGGGCTTGAGGCGTGCGAGCCCCGGCACGTGTAAGAAGTTGGGCCGCGTGCGGCCCGCGACGCGCACGACCCAACAGCGACGCCCGCCGTTGCGGAAGAAGGCGCGCACCGCCGGGCCGAGGTGTGCGTAGACGGTCTCGCCGCGCCGCGCGTCCCACGCGAGCGGCGCGTCCGCGCCGAAGAGCGCGGCGAACTGCGCCGCGTCCTCCACCGCCACCGGCAGGTGGAGCGGCCCCGACGCCGCGAAGCCGACGAAGACCGCCACGTCCATGCGCGGCAAGACTTCGTCGAGCGGCGGCGTCTGTGCCTCGAAGCGGAAACCCGGCAGCCGTCGTGTGGTGCGCGCGACAGTCAAACCCTTAACCCCCTCAACTCTGCGGCGGCCACTCACTCCATCTCAAGCCGCTCGTAGGCGATGGTCAATTCTTCCATCGCCACGTCCGTGCCCTTCGCGTTCATGGGGCCGCTGACGTGCTTGATGATGCGCGCGCGCAGCAGCTTCCACGTCTGCACGACCTCGGTGTGGTCTTCGTTCTGGAGCTGGATGGTGACCGTGCGCGAGGCGTTCTGGTCGCCGTTGCGAATCTGGTCGAGCCACTGGTAGAGGTTGAGCGAGCCGATGACGCCGCGCTTGAGGGTCACGTCCGTTGACTTGTTGAGGCCGGTGATTTTGCGGACGCTGTTCTCTTTCTCGTTGCCGTTGCGGTACTCGGCGACCGTCACCTCCATGCCGATGTTGCTGCACTCCTGAAAGCCTGCCTCCGGCCCGTCGGTCGTGCCGGTGCCGAGGTCTACCAGGAAGTTGAACTGCACATACGGGCGATCACGTAAGACTGCCATTGCGTTCCTCCATTAAAGAAGTGATGAATGCGGAATGATGAATGATGAATGGCCGGAAGTTTTCAGTAGACAGTTTTCAGTTTTCAGTTCCTGTCTTCACTGAAAACTGAAAACTCAAAACTCAAAACTGATAACTGTCTTTCATTCATCATTCATCATTCCGCATTCATCATTTGTCTTACTGTCTTCGATCCGCCGTCCACTGGCCGATGCGGAAGATTACGAACTCGGCGGGCCTGAGCGGCGCGACGCCGACCGTGCAGACGAGCCGCCCGTTGTCGAGGTCGTTCTGCGTCATCGTCGAGCGGTCGCAGCGCACGAAGAACGCCTTGTCCGGCTTGTCGCCGAGGAGCGCGCCCGACTGCCACTCGTTGAGGAGGAAGTCCTCGATGGTGCGACGGACGTTGCCCCAGAGCTGCGGGCCGTTCGGCTCGAAGACCGCCCACTGCGAGCCCCGGTCTATGGAGCGTTCGAGGTAGATGAAGTAGCGCCGCAGGTTGACGTACTTCCACTCGGGGTCGGAGCTTGCGGTGCGCGCGCCCCAAAGACGGAAGCCGCGCCCCTCGAAGTAGCGGAAGCAGTTGATGCCGTCCGGGTTGAGCACGTCCTGCTGCCCCTTGTTCAAGAGCGTCTCGAAGCCGACGGCGAGGTTGACGACCTCGTTGGCCGGGGCCTTGTAGACGGCGCGCGTCACGTCGTTGCGCGCGTAGATGCCCGCGACGAAGCCCGACGGCGGGAGGTTTATCTCGGAGCGTGTCACGGGGTCGAGCACGCGTATCCACGGGTAGTAGAAGGCCGCGTAGGTCGAGTCAATGCGGGCGCGCATGGCGCGCACGTCGGCGATGGACTGGCCATCGCCGCTGTCTATGACGGCGATGCGGTAGCGCATCCGCGTGGCGTGCGAGATGAGCAGGTTGACGATGGTGTTCGCGTCCGCGCGGTAGCCGTTCTGGTAGCTGAAGGTCGAGCCCGGCGCGGCGACGATGGAGATGTCCTCGATGTCTTCGAGCGACTTCAAGCCCGTCTTGACGCTCGTCGTGTCGTCGGCTGTGCCCTCGTACTCGGTCGCGCCGGGGCGAAGGCCGTCGTTGCCGCCTTCGAGCAGCACGTCCACGGTTCGCTCCTCGTCGCCCGCCGTCGGGTCAGAGAGGTTGGCTTCGAGGTCGGGCCGCGCGGCGAGCAGCGCGCTGAGAACGTCTATGCCGGAGTCCACGTCGTCGCCGAGCGTGATGACGATGGGGAGCGTGCGCGCCTGCGCGAGGCTGCCGGGACGGACGCCGAACTTGAAGGTGAGCGAGTCGGGCGCGCCGTCGCGCTCGTGCGCGGGGTCTAAGGCGAGGCCGTCCCAGACCGACGGGAGCCCGTCGCCGTCCGCCGACATGACGGTGACGGTGACGTTGACGACTCGCACCTGATCGCCGCGCGCGGGGTCGAGGTCGGGCGTGAGCGCGGAGAGTCGCACGGCGTTGTCGGGGTTGAGCGAGCTGTCGAGGAAGCGCCACGTCCGGCGGTTGGCGTCGGTGTCGAAGTACTGGTCGGCGACGTAGAAGCCACCGCCGCCGAGCGGGCTGCTGACGGGGCTCGTGATGTCGTTCATCCAGACGAGGTCGCGGTGGCGCAGCGAGCCGAGCGTCGGCTGGCTCGGTTCGGACCCGACGCCGAGCACGCTCTGACCCAGACGGAGCGTGAAGCGCACACGGAAGTTTCCCGCCGCGCCGGGGAAGCGCGCGCGGATGCGTACCGCCCCCTCGCCGTCGCCAAAGGACGCGCGCCCGTGGCCGTCCGGGTAGATGTCCCCTGCGAGCGCCACGTCGTCGAAGTCCGGCGGCGGGTACGGGCCGTCCGCGGGCCGGAAGATGCGCGAGACGTAGAGGCGCTTGCCGCCCTCCTCGAAGAAAGCCCGCGCCGCGTGCCACAGGTAGTTGTCCATCACAAGGCCGTCGCCGAACTCCAGCCTCCGCCGGTCGCCGTAGACACGTTCGAACTCGCCGAGGCTTGTGATGACATCGGGCTCCAGGTCGAGCGGGCCGAAGCGCGACGGGCCGACGAGGCCGGTCGTGGTCGTACTCACGCCCTCGATGGACTTGGCGCGGTACGAAACCTCTTCGACGTAAACTCCGGGAGCAAGGTATTCAGGCATGAGTCCTCCTTCACTACGGCGGGGAGCCCGCCGGGGTAATGAGCAGCACCGGGAGCGGCTTGCCTCCGCCCGGCGCGTCCGGCGACGTGTCAAAAGAGCGGACGACGAGTTCCTGACCGGAGCGCAGCGTCGCCTGCGTGAGCGGCGTGGTCAGGGCCGAGTCGGCCCAGAGGTTCGCGCGCGGCTGAACGAGGGCGTCCGGCAGACTTGGCAGCGTCGGCACGGGGCGCTGCGGCAGATACGAGGCGAAGAGTTGAACGGGCCACTCCAGTTTGGTGAACGGGGTGGAGGGCGGGCTCTGCTCCGCGAAGGCCGCGGGCTCCGGGTACGGGAAGACGAGCGCGACGCGGCCTGCTTCGTCCGCGAGCCCGCGCACGGTCGGCTGTCCGTTGAAGCGCGCCTCAAGCAGAGCCCACGCGGCGGGGGCGTCGGCGTTGGCGTCCCAGAGGCTCGCGCGCAGCGTCGCGAGTCCCCCGCCCGCAGCGCGCGTCGGCGCGGAGAAGAGCGGCAGCGCGGAGGCCGGGTTCGCCTCCATACGAAAGTCGTCGAAGACGGCCTTCCCCGGCGCGGCCACGTTCGCCGCCGTGCCCGCGCCCAACTCGACCGTCAGGCTCGTGACGGCGAATGGCCGCGCGAGTGCGCGCCGCTCGACCCACGTCGAGCCGTCGCCGCTCGTCTCGAAGACGACCGTGTCGCCGCGCGCGTCGTGGCGCAGACGCCAGAAGCGTTGCTCGGTCGGGTCGTGCGTCACGCCGGGCGAGATGAGAGCGCCGCCCACGCGCGTCTGGAAGTTCAGGCGGCCAGCCGCGACCAGAAAGCGGAACCAGTTATTCGCGTCAGCGGCGAGCGTGAAGAAAGTCTGCGCGACGCCGTCCGCTGCCTGCGCGACCTCGACCGAGACGCGCGCGTCCGTCAGGTTCCAGCCTGAGACGGAGACGTAGCCGTTGAAGTGCGCGCCGTCCGCATCCGCGAGCGGCGTTATCTCCAAACGCCCGCCCTGCTCGGCGACGGTGACGTTCGAGTCGAAGACACTCGCGGGCGTGTTGAGTGTGCCGAGCTTCCAACTCGCGCCGCGTGCGTTGTCGTCGAAATCATCTACGAGCGAGGCCGCGGGCTCGGACGGCTGTCGCGAGGCGGCCTCGGCGAGCGGCCAAGTCCACGTGCCCAGACCTTTCAAGGGGAGAGTCACGGGGAAGCTGTAAGGCAGATAACGCCGCTCCTCATCTACGACCTCGACGGTGAAAGCCGCGCTCGACGGCGGCGAGTCCCAAAACTCCGCGTTGCCCACGCCCGATCTCGGACACGCGCAGCCCCGCCGCGCGGTGCGCCACGTAGACGCCCGACCCGTTGACGAAGGCGCGCGTGCGCCGCGCGGGGTTCGCGGTCGGGTAGAGCGTGACGCGAAGTCCCTGTGAGACCGAGGCTCCCGTCGCGGCGTCGCGGAAGCGGAGACCGAGCGGGGCCACGAGCGTCTGCCGCCCGACTATTTGGGAGGGGGTGCTCATCCGGCCTCAACCTTCGCGTAGTCGAACTCGCGCGTCTGCACCGGCTCGCCTTCCGAGATGGGCACTGACGACTCGATCAGCACCATGCGCGCGACATACGGCACCGAGAGCGGCTGCGCGTACTTGATGGGTTCGGTGACGTTCGACATGTCTTGCAGCGAGAGCGTTTCGCACATCAGCTCGACCGCCTCGTCGGGGCGGAACGTGTCGTGCTCCGGCCCGTAGTGGTTGAGCAGGCTCGCGGGCAGTATCGGCACGTTGTGCAGCTCGCGCATCGCCCAGCCGAGGACGCGCAGTTGGCGGACTGCGCTCTTCGCCCACGCGGAGAGCAGGAAGTAGAGGTCGAGCGGGAGTGGCGAGCGGTAGCGCCGCCCGTCGCGGCCCGTGGTCGGCGGCAGGTTGCGCCGCGTCACGTTCGGCGCGACCCGGTACGCGTAGAGCGAGATGCCTTCCGTCATCGGCGTGCCTGAGCCGAAGTCGCTGGCCTGAAAAAGCTCGAAGCGCAGGTCGGAGAACTCCGTGCCGGCGCTGGCGTCTTTGAGCAGGCCGACGACGGCCAGCCCGGTCGCCGCGATTGCGGGGAATGTCGCCACCGAAACTCGTCTCCCGTCGCCGCGAGGCGTCGCCCCCCGACGCCTCGCGCTCTACTTATCCTTCGACTTCAGACCTTTCACACGACGCCAGACGCGTCGGCGGAGCCCCGTCTTCACGCCCTCCGCTTCGAGGTAGGGCGTAATGAAGGCCGCAATCGCGTCCAAGTCTCTCAGGTAGCTTCGCCGCCCGCTCGGCACGTGCGTGATGTAGCCGTGCCACGTGGTCGGGCCTGCTTCGCGGAGACCCTTTTCAAGCCGCAGCTTGATGATGAAAGAGTGCACATTCGGCTCGGACAAAGGAGTGCTGCCCTTTCGAGTTGGCTACTTCCACGGCGCGCGCGGGCGCGCACGTGCACGTCAGGCAGGCGCGACCTCGAACCGAAGTCGAAAGCACCCGCGGTGTATACCAGACGCGCCGGCGGACGGGCGTCTGCCGGGCGTCTGCCGAAAGACTTTCGCCGGGATGGAGTTTGAATATGAGGAGAGAGCGCGGGGCGTGCGCCCGTCGCGCAGGCGGGCGCACTTGCGGCGGCGTGCGGTTCGCGGCGGTTCAGCCGGTGGGGTCGTTGAGGGTCAACTCGTCTGAGCCGAGATCATTCCGAGAACGCTTTTGAAGGTCGGCGAGGATGGCCTGGATTTGCTGAAGGTGGCCGAGCACGTCGGCGAGCGAGGCCGAGCCGGAGGCTTGTGTGGGCGCGGACGTGTCGCCCTGATCGGCGCGAATCTTATGGTAGAGCGCGGCTGTCAGCTTGTCCGGCCTCACGCCGAGTTCTTCTTTAAGCGCGGCGGCGCAGCGCTCGAACTGTCGCAGCGCCGCCGTCCTGTCGCCGGAGAGGTATTGGAAGGTCATGAGCTGCCGGTGCGTGCGCTCGTGCGCGCGGTCGTGGCGCAGGACGAGCGAGCCGTAGTGGAGACCGAGATCGAACTTACCCTGCGCCTCGCAGAAGCACATCAGCTTGTCGAGCATGACGAGGTAGATGTTCTGCAAGCGCTCGCGCTCATAGAGGCACCAGTCCTGATACCAGCCCTCCAGAAGGTCGCCGCGGTAGAGTTGCACCGCCGCCTGTAAGGCTCCGAGGCGCTCCGCGTCGAGGTCTGCACCGCGCCGGTCTTGCACGAGCATGAAGGTGCGCTCGAACAGCTCAACGTCGAGCCACAGGGCGACGCCCGCGTTGAGCTGCACCCAATCGTGTTCGACGGTCAGCACGGCCCCGCCTCCGGAGCAGCTTTCCAGCGCGGCCTGTATGTGCCAGAGCGCTTGCCTCAGATATTTTTTCGACTTCTCGGTTGACGCGTCGCCCCACAGCAGACCGGCCAGCGTCTCGCGCGAGTGCGGGCGGTTGCGGTGCAGCAGGAGGTAGCTCAACAGCTCCTGCTCTTTGTAAGCGTCGAAGCCGGTCGCGGGCCGGTCGTCGTGGCGGACTGAGAATTTTCCGAAGAGGTGAATCTGTAAATCAGGCATCCCGCACACTCCTTGCCTCCGAATGAGGTTGGAAGCTCAGGGAGCCAGCTCCGCCGTCAGGGACGGTCGCCCTGCGCGTGAGTTCGTCTGCCCGACCGACCGCGTCGGAACTTTAGAGCCCTTGAAGGCGAGCTACTTCCTGTTTGAGGTGAGAACGGGACAAGAGACCGAATGCAGAATCGGCGCCCTCAAAGTGAGCGCCTCAACTGAAAAATTTCTAACTGCGTCTTGAAATTTTAAGCTGACATGGCCGATGAGCGTGCGAGGTCAAGAGCGCCCGTTGGCTTTGCGAGGCTGAACTGGCGGCCCGGCATTGACGAGGGTGAGCTGCGCTGGAAATAAAAACTCTCTCCTCAGGAGATGAACCCCCTGCTGAATTTCCTAGCGACCATCGTGCGGAATCTCCGAGTTAAGAGAAGAGGCCGAATCTGGTTGGCGGGCCGTACAGCGCCCGCGTCGAAACACATCCCCAAGTGTGAAACCGTCATTGAATAGAGCCTGAAGTGCCGGGAGTTATACTCCCGACCGACGGCTTTTGTCAACACAGTCCTGCATGACGCGGGCGTTAAATTTCATCCAGGTCTCGCACGCGCCGGGGCGGCCCGCGCGCGCGTCACCAGTAGAGCAGCCAACGGCCTCCGCAGCGCAGCGCATGCCCCTGCAAAGTGATTCTCTCGTCGCCGGGCTCGACCTGCTCCACCGGCGCTATCTGGTGCAGGAAGTGGCCGGAATGGATGACGAGACGGCCAAGGCCGTATGCGTAATGCTCGCGCTCCCTCTCTTCTCTCAGCTCGTGTATGTTCACGGGCACGCCGCTCGCGCCCAACTCTTCCACCTCGCGGAAATGCAGATTCCAGACGTTCACCCCGCCCCCCCCGGCGGGCAGTCTGACCGGCAGCGTGAAGGAGATGGGCCGTTCGTAATCGGCCTCGCCGTAGGCGGGCCAACCGTGCTCCTGATACTGTAAGTCAAAATGTACCGAGGCCGTCGGCTGGGTCGGGATGGCCTCGGTGAGCCAGATGTGAAAGCCCGGACGGGCGAGGTCTTCCGCGAAAGCTACAGGCTCCCCGAGTTGACGCTGAAGCGTGCTCCGCAGGTGCTCCATCATGCCGCTGAAATACTCGCTCAGCAGCGGATTAAATTGCAGAGCCTTCTCGCGGTAACGCGCCGCAGCGTCTCCGGGCCGACAAAACTCGATGTAGCTCGCGACGCCCAGCGTGAAGAACAGGGTCGAATCGTGTACCTGCGTCCAAAAGCTCCTCAACATGTGCACCGCCGAACACACCTCCTCGCACTGCGCGGGTGTAAGAGTCTCAACCGAGGTGAACGTCGAGAACATATCGGCAACCTTGAACGTCCGCGTCCTATCGTTCATATCCAGCGCGGGCCGAAGGATGCAACCCGCTCGGCAGGGCAGTGTTGCAGGAATTGCTTCTCCGTCTATAATCCGCCCGTCAGCTCATCCAACCTTCTCTCGGAATCATACCCTTGAAGCAAAATAAGTCCTCGTCCAAATGGCGCCACTTCGAGCCGACCATAATACTTTTGTGCGTCAGATGGTATTGCAGATATCAACTATCTTATCGCGACGTGGAGAGGGAAGGCCAGACAATCGAATTTATGCTCAGCGCGAAGCGCGACGTTTCCGCGGCGAAACGGTTCTTTAAGAAGTTGATGAGAGCCGAGCATAGGAGACTGCTGTTCTCTATTATAGCGTTTTGCAGATGAGTGTGACCGATGTCAAAACTGTAGGGGCAGGGCAAGTCCTCGGCCCGTCGCTTCCGTAACCAAGCGGGCCGCGGACTTGCCCTGCCCCTACAGTCATTCCTCCGAAGTCACATCCATTCGCAAGCGACTATAAGTAGGGGTTCACTTTCGTCTCCTTTGCGTACCCATACAGTAAGACTCCCCGGCGGGCACGTTCGGAGCTTCTGTTGTTGGCGCGAGGTGGTCACGTTCAAGGCGCGGGGACTCGTTGGAACTTTTCGGCGATGCGGTCGCGCATGACGCGCAGCTCCGATTCGGGGAGCCAGCGGCCACGCACCATGACGCCGGCGCGGCGCTCGGTGTTGGTGATCTGGTCGAGCGGGTTGGCGTCGAGGAGGAGGAGGTCGGCGCGGTGGCCGCGCGCGACGGTGCCGATGCGGTCGAGCGCGCGCAGATACTGGGCCGGGTTGCGGGTCGCGGCTTCGAGCGCGGCGTAAGGGCTCAAGCCCGCCTCGACGAGGCTGCGCAGCTCACGGTGCAGCGTGAAGCCGTAGAGCAAGAACAGCTCCGGCGTGTCCGAGCCGGCCATGATCTTCCCGCCCGCGTCGTGGATGGCTTTGACCAGCCGGTCGCGCACGCCCTGGTAACGGCGACGGCGTTCGACCGTCGGCGGCTCCGTCCAAAAACGCTTGAGCGCGGCGTGGCGCGAGTCGCGCAAGCCTTGCGGGAAGAAGCGGTAGTCGGGACGCGCCCGCACCTCCTCTTCGGGCGGCTCGACGGCGAAGGTGAGTTTGAAGAAGGTCAGAGTCGGGCAGGTGTAGACGCCCGCCGTGGCCGTCGCCCGCGCTACCTCCTCGACCTTGCGGTCGTCCACGTAGTCGAGACTCTCCCAGTTACGCTTGCGCCAGACGCCCACGTCCGAGACCGACGCCTTCGAGGGCGCGTCGTCTCGCAGCACGGCCTCCATGTACGAGTCGAGGTGCTCGATCTGCTGCCCGGCGGCGAGCGCGCGCCGGAGCCCGACGCGCACGTCCACGTGGCCGACGACGCGGATGCCTGACGCGCGGGCCGCCTCGGTCGCGGCGTCGTAGACCTCAGGCGTGATCTCGGTCGTGAGCTTGATGAAGTCGTAGCCGGCGGCCTTGAAGTCGCGGACGGCGGCGCGCGCCTCCTCCGCCGTCTTCACCACGCGGCCATTGAAGACGCCGCCGCCGTAGGCGCGCCCGGCCAGTTGCGGGCTCGCCACGTAGAGCGTCGGGCCGAGCAAGCGCCCCGCCGCGACTTCGCGACGCATGACGAGATGTTCGGGCGTGCCGATCATCAGGCGGATCGTCGTCACGCCGTTGGCGAGCATCAGCGCCAGTTCGTCGCCTGCCAGTTCTTCGGGGATGTAGTCGTCGTCCGAGAAGAGGTGCGTGTGCATGTCCACGAGGCCGGGCAGGAGGTACTTGCCACGCCCGTCAATGCGTAGCGCGCCTTTCGGCACGCGCACCCTGCGCGCATCGCCGACCTCGCTGATGAGTCCGTCGCGCACCACGACGGTCTGGTCGCGCAGCACGCGCTCGCGATCCATCGGGATGACGTTAACGTGCTCGAAGGCCGTGACGCGCGACGCCGCGCCCTGCGCGCGAGCCGGGCCAGCCGAGGGGAGTGATAAGAGCAGCAGTAAGAGTGCGAGCGTCTTCTTCTTCATCAACTAAGGCTCCGTGGCGGTGTGGCGTTCGGGATGAGCGTGGCCGGGGGCGGCTGACGCATCATACACACGACGCGGCCCGCGCGGAACGGGATTGTGACCAAACGCGCCGGGGGAGGGACGAAACGCGCGCGGGGGAAAGTGATGGTCGAGCCGGTCGGCTCAAGCCGTCTAGCCCAGACCACTGATTTTCATAGTAGAGCCGAAAAGAATGCGTCACTAAAAATTTTCTTCTTATGTCGAGACTTCGACAGACGGCGCTGTTTCTGCCGGTGTAATCTCTGCCTTTCTCGCTACCTTCGTTCTTGTGCATGCGGGGGCCTCCCACCGTTGCATGCGCTCACAATTCACCAGCAGTAAATCGCAGACTTTAAGGAGTTTTAATGCCCGTCACGCGTCCGGCTAAGAACCTTTGTGTGCGCCTCACAAGCGTTTTCCTCTCATACCTCCTCATGGCAACGATGCTGGCTCCGCTCACGATGAGAACGACTAGCGCCTCTCCTGCGGCTGCGAAGACGGCAACTGCCGCGCGCAAGCGAGTCGTGCAGGCCGCGACCAGCGACGGCGAGTTGATCGTGCGGTTCCGTGAAGGCATCTCCGACGAATCCGGGAACGCCATCGCCGCTGCCAAGGGCGGTCGTCGCGCCGGTAAACTGCGCGGACGCTCGCGCCTCGAAAGATTCGCCATTCGGAAGGGTCAGAATCCCTTCGAGGCGGCTGCCGAGTTGCGGCTCCTGCCGGAGGTGGAACTGGCCGAACCCAACTTCCTCATCGCTCGCTCACAAATGCCCGCTAACGACCAGCGCCTCGCCGAGCAGTGGGCTCTCGACAACTACGGCCAGACCGGCGGCACCACCGGCGCAGACCTCGCCGCCCGCACCGCCTGGACTGCCACCACCGGAAGCACCTCGACCATCGTCGCCGTCGTCGATAGCGGCATTGACTTTTCTCACCCCGACCTCGCCGACAATCGCTGGTCGAATGGCAAAGAAAAGCAGAACAACCGCGACGATGACCACGACGGCTACTCAGACGACCTCCACGGCTGGGACTGGGTGGCGGACACGGGGGAAGTCAAAGACGAGCAGGGGCACGGGACGGCGGTCGCCGGTCTCATCGCTGCCGAAGGTAACAACGCCGAGGGCATCTCGGGCGTCATGTGGCGTGCTGGCTTGATGAGTCTGCGCGTGCTCGACAACACGGGCAACGGCAACATCGCCGATGCCATCGAGGCCATTGACTACGCCGTCGAGCACGGGGCGCAGGTCATCAACTGCTCATGGGGCACGGAGGGCGAGTCCGAGGCTCTGAAAGCGGCCATCGCGCGCGCCGGACAGCAGGGAGTGTTGGTCGTGGCCTCCGCCGGCAACGGCGCGCGTGACCTCGACGCGGCTCCTTACTATCCGGCAGCTTACGAGTTGTCGAACCTGCTCACGGTGGGGGCGACGGACCAGTTCGACCAACTGGCCTCATTCTCGGACTGGGGGGCGCGGAGCATGGCGGTGGCGGCGCCGGGCGTGGACGTGCTGACGACGAAGCTTGGCGGCGGGTACTGGACGGTCTCGGGCACGTCAGCCGCAGCGCCGCTGGTGGCCGGCATCGCCGGTTTGGTCAAGACGCGACGCGCGGAGTTGAGCGCCGAAGGCACGAAGAAGGCGATTGTTGACGGAGCGCGGCGCGTACAGTGGCTGGAAGGCAGAATGGTTTCGGGCGGGGTGGCGAGCGCGACCGGTGCGCTGGGTGTCTCGTCCACGCTCGGCAATGCCTACGTGATGGCTAAGGGTGAGGGCAATCGCGGCGACGGCGGCAACAACCCCGGCGGCAACGGTCAGGGCAACGGTGAGGGCAACGGCGGCGACGACGAAGGCGCGGGCCATCCCGGGCAGACGCCAATCCCCGGTAAGTCCAAACACGGCGGGCGCGGCGAGGACGAGTTCAAGAAGACGCCTCCTGCGAAGACGAAGGGCGCGATGCCCAATCTGCCGAACCTCGACGAGATCGCCAACAAGCCTTCTTACGTGCCGCAGTCGGCCCCCGCTTCTATTCGCTCGAACCTCGCGCCGATCTGCGACACCTGTTACGAGGGCGGTGGCGCCGACCCCGTTGACCCGGAGTTTTCCACTACCCGCACCCGTCCCGAAAACGATACGGGCGACCCGGGCGTAGACCTCGGCTCGCGCAACTTCAACTGGACCACAGGTCTGTTGAGCCTCCCCGGACGTGCGGGCATGGACTTGAATCTGTCCATTTACTACAACTCTCTGGTCTGGACGAAGCAGGGCTCCTCCATCCAGTACAACCCCGACAATGGCTTCCCCAGCCCCGGCTTCAACCTCAACTTCCCCATCATCCAGCAGCGCTTCTACGACCACGACACGGGCGTCTACGCCTTCATGCTCGTCACTCCCTCGGGCTCTCGCGTCAAACTCCTGCAACTCGGCGGCTCCAACCTCTACGAAGCTAACGACGGCTCCTACATGCAGTTCGACGACGCTGCCAACGTCCTGCGCAGCAGCGATGGCACGCAGTACTCCTTCGCCGGGATCGTCACCGGCGAGAAGCGCTGCACTCAGATCAAAGACCGCAACGGCAACTTTATCTCCATCACTTACAACGCCAGTGGCCGCATCAACCAGATCACGGACACGCTCGGGCGCGTCGTCACCTTCAACTACGATGCGGACGGCAACCTCGCCTCCATCACTCAGCCGCGCCCCGGCATGACGGGCACGCTCATCACCTTCGTCTACGGCAGCCTCAACGTGCAGCCGAACTTCCCCGGTCTGGCCGTCTACGGGCCGGTCAACCAGAACGTCTCGGTGCTGACGCGACTGAACTTCGCCGACGGGTCGTATCACACGTTCGAGTACAACGGCTTCGGGCAGGTACACACGATACGGCACTACGCGCCCGACGGGACGCAACTCTCCTACACGGGGTACAACCTGCCCGGCTCATACTGGGCCGGGATGTCGGCCCAGACCGATTGCCCGCGCTTCACGGAGCGGCGCGACTGGGTGCGCCTCGGCGTGATGAACGCCGACGGCGAGCGCGTCACCACCTTCAGCGCGGCGACCGATAACTCTTGGGGTCAGGTGATGTCGCCTGACCGGATGATCCACAAACAGTACTTCCACACGACGGGATGGCAAAAGGGTCTCGTCTACCAGACCGAAGTCTTCCACGCCGACTCGCCGTCGGTCATTAGGAAGCGCACCACCACCACTTGGACGCAGGACGTGACCTCGCCCGTCACGCTCTCGACCGGGGACGCGGGCTTCGAGAGTCCTTACGTTGGCTACGGCGGCTATCAGAACACGCCGAACGGCGGGGCTTGGACTTTCACCAGCGACGCGGGCGGCGCGGGCGGCCTCAGCGGCAACAACAGCGCTTTGACCAGCGGGATGTCGGCGGCCCCGGACGGCTCGCAGGTGGCATATCTCTACGGGCGCAGCGGCGCGAGCATCTCGCAGACGATACAGGGCTTCCACACGGGAGTGCCCTACACGTTGAACTTCAAGGCGGCGCAGCGGCGCTACTCGAATACCGGGGGGCAGGACTTCGACGTTTACCTCGACAACACTTTGCTGGGGACGTACCGCCCGGGCAGCTACTTCTACAGCGACTTCAACGTTAACTTCACGACGACGACCGGGGCGCACACCTTGAAGTTCGTGGCGCGCGGCACGTCGGGCACGTCGCTGACGGCGCTCATCGACGCCGTCAAGATTACCGCCTCGGGCGACAAACAGGTGAACCCGCGGGTGACGGAGACGAACGCCTACGACGACACCGGCAACCGGCGACGCACGACCACGGATTACGGCCCCTACACGGCGTATGGGCTGCCGCACATCGTCACCGAGTACGCCGCCGACGCCACCAACGTGCTGCGGCGCACGCAGACCGACTACGAGACGCACCCCGACTACATTAACCGTCGGATCATCGGACTGGTCTCGGCTCTTCACACCTACGACGGCAACGGGACTCTGGTCGCCAAGACCACCTACAGCTATGACTGGGAGTCGTGGGGCGGCGACATGTTCCAGGACACGCCTGCCGCCGCCACGCAGCACGACCGGACGAACTACGGCCCGTCGTTCATCCACGGGCGCGGCAACCTGAGCCAGATGGCGCGCTACAACGTCAACGACCCGAACAACACGCAGAACACTTGGCAGGAAACCAAGTGGCGCTACAACAGCACGGGTTCGATGCTCATGGCGCGTGACCACAACTGGCACGCCGTCTACTACGACTACGCCGATTCCTTCGCGGACGGGGTGAACCGCAACACCTTCGCCTATCCGACGAAGTACGTGGACGGTGACAACTACTCTTCGTTTACGCAGTACAGTTATGACACCGGGGCCGTCACGCGGGCGCAGGACCCGAAGGGCGCGGTTCAGGTGACGCAGTACGATACGGTCGGACGCGTGTCGAGAGCTTCCGCCATCCTCAACAACACGGAGTACAGCTACCAGAGGTTCGTCTACCCCGAGAGCATGGGCTACGTGCAGCAGTTCTCGACCATCACCGCCGGGGCGGGCGAGGCCCGGACGGAGCAGCACTTCGACGGCGTCGGTAAGGTCAGGGCCGTTTCAGAGACGTTCCCCGGCAGCGCGGGCGGTTATCGAGCCATCCACTACATGTACGATACGATGGGCCGCCCGGTGCAGACCTCGAACCCGACCGAGATTAACGGCGTCTGGCAGCCGTCGGGCGACGACAACGCCGGGTGGGTCTGGACCACCCAGCAGTACGACTGGCAGGGCCGCCCGACGTTGACGACCAAGCCTGACGGGTGGACGACCGAGGCGAGCTACGGCGGCTGCGGCTGCGCGGGCGGCGAGACGATTACGACTCGTGACGAGCGCGGGCGTCGGCGCAAGCTCTATAAGGACGTGCTTGGCCGCTCGGCGAAACTCGAAGAACTGAACTGGGACCAGAGCGTCTACTCGACCGCCACTTACGGCTATAACGCCCTCAACCAGCTCACGCAGGTCACACACAACGGGCAGGTCAGGAGCTTCGAGTATGACGGGCATGGGCGTCTCTGGCATCGCACGACGCCGGAGCAAGGGACGACGACCTATACCTACAACGGCGACGACACGCTCAACACGGTGACGGACGCGCGCGGGGCCACGGCCACCTTAGCCTATAACGGTCGTCATCTTATTACCTCGGCGACTTACACCGCCCCGGCTGGCGTTGACGCCACCCCGAACGTCTCGTTTACTTACGACGAGGCGGGCAACCGTACCTTGATGAACGACGGGCACGGCTCCGTCACCTACAACTACGACACGCTCTCGCGCTTGCAGTGGGAGGAGCGCGTCTTCTCCGGCGTCGGGACTTACCGTCTCAGCTACGCTTACAATCTCGCCGGGCAGTTAACGAACGTCACTAACCCGTGGGGCTCGCAGGTCGGTTACACGCGCGACTTGTCCGGCAAGGTCACCAAAGTCACGGGCGGGGGGGCGGTCAGCTTCAACACTTACGTGGAGAGCATCGCTTACCGCGCCTTCGGCGGTGTCAAGAAGACGACCTACAGCAACAGCCGGACACTCTCGGTCAGTTACGATAACCGGCTGCGCATCAAGAGTTGGGACATGCCCGGCGCGATGGGCTGGGAGTACGGCTACGACAACTTCAACGAGCATTCGGGACGCGTCACCTACGCCCGCAACCTCTACGACGGCACGCTCGACCGCTCTTACGACTACGACCACGTCGGGCGCTTGATTTACTCACACAGCGGCAAGGAAGCGCGCACGCACGTCGGCGTGGACCCGTACACGGGTGGAGCAGATGGGCCTTACGCACATCACTACAACTACGACGTGTCGGGCAACATCGTCGCGCGGTACGGATGGGGCGGCGAGGCGGCCAGCTACACGGCCAGCTACAACAGTAAGAACCAGCGGGTCGGTTTCACCTACGACGCGGCTGGCAACCTCCTGAATGATCAGGGGCAGAACTTCGTCTACAACGCGACGGGGCAACAGACCTCCGCCAGCTACTCCGGCTACTCGCTGGTGCAGGGTTACGACGGCGATTCGCTGCGGGTGAAGAAGACCGAGGGCGGCCAGACGACCTATTACCTGCGCTCGACCATGTTGAGCGGTCAGGTCGCCGCCGAAATCGTCGGCGGCAACTGGAACAGAGGCTACATCTACGACGGCGGCGGGGGTCTGCTCGCCATCCAGCAGAGCGGCGCGGTGCGGTGGGTGCATCAAGACCCCGTCACGAAGAGCCAGCGGATGGTTGATTCTATCGGCGGCGTGGTGGCCACCGTTGATCTCGACCCGTGGGGCGGCAGCACCTCTCGGAGTTCGAACGCGTCGCTGCAACCACGCAAGTTCACCACCTACGAGCGCGACGGGAACGGGTCTGACGATGCGATGATGCGCCGTTACAACCGCTGGCACTCGCGCTTCGACCAGCCCGACCCCTACGAGGGAAGTTATGACCTTGGCGATCCGCAGTCGCTCAACCGTTACACTTATGTCCAGAACGACCCGGTCAATTTCGTTGACCCGACCGGCCTCTTCTGCGTGACTTGGGAGAGGTGGGACGAGAGGTCGAGCACGCTCTATATCACGCAGGAGTGCTACCTTGAGGGCGGCGGCGGCGGTGGCGGCGGGACGCTCTATGAGCCCATCGGCGGCGGTGGTGGTGGTGGCGGCGGTGGCGGTGGCGGCGGCGGCGGTGGCGGTCAGGACGGATTCCCCGGCGGGAGCCCGAATCCGTTAGCGCAGCTTGGCCCCTGTCCAGACCTTACCGTCCCGACCTTCGGTCAACTGGGGACACAGAATCCGTCTGCCATGTCGTTACTGAAAAACACTTACGGCAACGGAGCCGAGGCGGCCTACAACGGCCTCAGCACCTACGAAAAGGCCGTGCTGCTCAACACCGCCGCCGCCGCCCATAGCGTCGGGACTAATCTGGGGAACGCGAAGTTCGACGGATTCTACAAGAGCGATAAACCCGGAAACCTGCCCTACGGCATCTATGTTACGGGCGCGACCGGTAAGGTCGAGGGTCGCCACAGGGACATCGGGTCCGTCGAGCTTGATACCAGTAAGGGGCGGACACAGATAGACGTTGACCTTTACAAGGGGAAAGTGGTCGGTGCCATCGGAGGTGCGTTCGGCATCAAGGGCGGCCACCAGAAAGAGTTGGATTTCAACGAGAAGCACCAACGTCCGACGCACCCCGGCGACGTGACGCACCAACTCAAGGCGAGGAACGTCAACTCGGGAGTCGGTTGTAAGAATTGAAGCGGCAACAAGGAGGTGACTTGAATGGCTCAATCCAAACCCGCCCGTACTCTCTTGACCGTGGCGCTGCTGGCGACAGTCTGTGCTCTGCTGTCGGTCGGTACGCTCGGGTGGCAGAAGGTGGACGCCGACAACTGGCGCACGTATTCGCCGAGGGGTGCTCTGTTCTCCATGCGAGTTCCCGGAGCGCCGCTCCCGGCGCAGGGTCACATCTTCGACCCTGAGGATAACGACTCGGCGCACGGCCTGCTGAATCGCGGCCTGCGTGCCAAAACTTATAACTTCGAGATTCACCGGGAAGGGCAGAGGCGGTTCCTCGTCTCAATCCTTGAGGTATGGTTTCTGCCGCACATCGGTTCGAGCACCCTCACCGACTCGGAGGTGGAAGCGATAACCACCGTGATCGGCGACGGCATACAGTATTCGCCGGTCTCACGGCAGACGGCGAACGGCGGTGAGCTATCGCGTTGGAGTTATAAGAGGAAGGGCAGCGTGGACGCCGACGATATAGACGATGGTGTAGTCTATGTCGTCAGGCGCGCCGACTATGGAGTTGTCGTGGTCGTTGATTACGATTACGCAAAACCGGGAGACGCCGACGTGAAAATGATGCTCGATTCGCTGGAACTGCGCGGACGCGCCAAGCGCTGAAGCGAGCATCAAACGTCAGCACCATTTCACCCTCACTCCAGAGGCTCTTCAACGGCACGGCGCGCTCTGTTTCCAACAAGAACAGAGCGCGCCGTGCCGAGCCTGTTCGGGTATTTATGAGACTGCTTCCAGTACCCTCACGTAGATGACGCTCCGAGTATTTTGTCCAGGTAATTCAGAGCTTCGCCGATTCCACCCGCTAATCCAAGCCGGGCCGCCGCGGGGCTGCGTAAAAGTTTTTGCAGTTGAAGCCTGATTTCGCCTAACACTTCCCCCGGGACGCTACTGATGTAGAGCGCGTCATTGTAACGCGGAGGCCCAACTCTCCTCACCCGCCTGCTGAAGTTCTGCCGTCAACTCCTCGATGGCGGCATACAAGTCTGCGTTATTTTTGATTGACATCGGTATGACTCTCACGGTTGAGTGAATCCACGCAATCGTGCGCTGCCGGGATTAACAACGGTTTCGATGCCTCCCCCCATGTTAGCGCCTGTCCCCGGCGCCGGACCCGCTCTCGAAAGCAGAAAGCTTATCCTCCGGCGCGATCCACTGCATCGGCGGGTTATCCCGCAGACGCACTGCCGTAATCGGCACGCCGCACCCCTTGGCACTTCTCCGTACTCGCGCAGGACGTAGCCCGTTCCTTCACACCCGCCCGCCTGTCATCACCAGCATCACCTCCGACGCCTCCTCCACAAATGCCCGGTAGTTCTCGGGCTCGGGGCGCTTGTCGCCCCGGCACATCAGCAACCAGCGACCGTTCGAGCGGAACATCCATTCGGTGCGTTGCGTCAGGAACGAACGCGCGTCCGGGCTCAAGAGCCGGCGCACCGCTTGGGCGTCGTCGCCGGTGACGCTGAAACCCCGCGTGAAATCGGGGTCGTCGGGGAAGTCAATCACCTTGTCGCCGGAGGCCTTGCCGAGCAGCCTCGTGACCCAGTTGTTTTGCCCCCCCTCCGCCTCAAACACCGGCAACGGCTTGGAGGTCAAGTCAAATGCGGCGACCGTCAGCCGCACCGTTCTTATGTCAGAGCTGCCTTCGCCGCCCCAGGTGACGTAGTAATCGAACAGCGCCACGGGCGAGCCCCGGAGCGTGCCGCGCATGACTGACGTTGCTTGCGACCATTTGCGGTGCGGGTAGAAGGCGTAGCCGCCGAATTGGTTCAAAAGTGCGTTATCCTGCGGCGTGAACCCCATGCCCAGTTCCGCCGCGACCCGAGCCAGCGCCGCCTGTCGGCGCGAGTCGCGCCGCCTGCCGACTTTCACCGCGATGACGACGAACAGCACCATCAGTGCGCTGAGGGCCGCTAAGCTCAACAAGGGTAGGAGTCTGCTGGTTTCGGGGAGGTCCATAAGAGGAATTACAAAGGCTATATCGGCGAGGTACGTAATATTTACGGTAATGAGGTGACCGTTTTGTTGGAAGCCACCGGCCAGAAGATAACAGTCAACGATGACGAGCTGACCCCGTCCACTCAATAGCGCTTCATATTAGAGTTGATGCTCCCTTCAGGCTCCACTCGGTCTTGAGGTATTCTTGCGACGAGACCCGCGAAACATGAGACACCATAAACTTTCACGACCCTCTGTAATTTTATGCTGCTCGCTCTTAGCCTGCGCGGCGGCGGTCTCTCCCACGCTCGCCCCATCGTCCGCCGAGTCGAAATCGTCCGGCGTGCGTGTCGGCTCGCTACGGCAGGCGCGCGGGGCCGTTGATTCCGCGCAGCTCCGGCAGCGCCTCCAACAGAATTTAGACGAGCTTCATCGGGCCGGTAAGTTCCCGGGCGCCACGGTCGGCGTCGCGCTCGCCGACGGCACTTCTTTCGGTCTGGCGACGGGCTTCGCCGACCCGAAAGCGGAGGCGGCCATGAAGCCCTCGGACTTAATGCTACAGGGGAGCGTCGGGAAAACTTACGCGGCGGCGGTGGCCCTCCAACTCGTGGGTGAGGGGAGAATCGGCCTCGACGATAAAATCGAAAAATATCTGGGCGGAGAAAAGTGGTTCCCTCGCTTACCCAACGCGCACGACATCACCGTCAGGATGTTGATGAACCACACTAGTGGTCTCGTCCGCTACGAGTTCAAGGAACAGTTCACCAAAGACTTGACCGCGAACCCGTCCAAAATCTGGAAGCCCGAAGAACTCATCGCCTACATGCTGGACACCGCCCCGCCCTTCGCCGCGGGCAGAGGCTGGGAATACTCGGACACCAACTACATCGTGCTCGGCATGATTATCGAGCGCGTGACCAGGTCAACCTATTACAGGGAAGTCTCCAGGCGCATCTTGAAGCCGCTCGGCCTCAGGCGCACCGTACCTTCCGACAGTCGCACGATCCCCGGTCTCGTTCAAGGTTACGCCGGGGCGGACAACCCCTTCGGCGGCAGCGACGAGATGATCGTGGGCGGCAGGTTCATCATCAACCCGCAGTTCGAGTGGACCGGCGGGGGCATGGCCTCGACGACGGAAGACCTCGCGCGCTGGGCGAAACTCCTTTACGAAGGCAAAGCCTTCGGCAGTTCGTTGCTGCCGGAGATGTTCGACGGCGTCGCCGCGCGGCTCGGGCCGGAAGCGAAATACGGGCTGGGCGTGATTATCAGGCCGACGCCGCTCGGCATCAGTTACGGGCACAGCGGGTTCTTCCCCGGCTACCTCACCGAGATGGCCTACTTCCCGGACTTGAAAACCGCCATCGCCATCCAGGTCAACACGAGCGCGCCGCGCGCGGTCGGGAAGCCTCTCTTCCGCCTCCTGCTCGATCTGGCGGCCCCCCTCGCTAAGAGATGAAGAGTTAAGCGGCGACAGGTCAACCGAGTGTTTATCAGCCGTGCGGCTGACGCATACCTCAAGGCGCACCCCGCCGCGGTCGTAGCGTATCACGGACTTCGGGCCGCTCTGCTTCGAGATCATCTATAGAAGGTTGTAGTTACGGAAGAGTCCACGTCCGGCTCCTTCGTGAACCCTCAGCAGCAACAATCCGGACACGCGAGCCGATACATACTGCTCCTATGCAAAGTCAACACTCAAGCCGCGGCATCGAGCGCCCGTAGCTTGCGGTTATACAGTCTGTCCTCCAAGTACCAGTAATCCAACTCCTTCTTGAGCACCACGAAGATCACAGTCAAGAGCTTGCGCGCCGTCGCGCGGATCGCCTTGCCCGCTCCCTTCTCTCGCTTCTTCTTCTGATAGAACTCCATCAACGGCGTCGCCGTCCGGTTGACCATCGCCAGCACCGCTTGAATGACGATGGTACGCAGCCTCTTGCGCCCCTGCTTCGTGATCTTGCCGTGCCGGGTCGTTTCGTTCGACTGCCTCGTCGAGGTCGCCAGCCCCGCGTAGCCGACCAGTTGCTTCGAGGTCTCGAACTGCGTGATGTCGCCGATCTCGGCCAACAGGCTGATTGCACTGAGCAGGTTCAAGCCGTGCACTTGGAGCAGCCGTCGCAGCCCTTTCAGAGCCTTGCCCCGCGCGATGATCTCTCGTTCGAGCGCGGCGATCTGCTCGCCTAACGCTGCGATCTGCCTCAAGCACGCACGCAGGATGACCAGATCGTGTGCCGGCAGGTCTTGACGCGCCAGCAGCCGCGCCCGGCTCACCTGCGAGGCAAAGGCCGCGCGCGTTAAAGCCACGCCATTGCGAGAGAACGCCGCGTGCCCCATGTTCTTGAGCTTCGTCCGCGTCGAGACCAAAGTCTCTCTGGCTTCCAAGAGTTGCCGCAATGCTCTGATCTGCTCCGAAGGCACGGTCACTTCGGGCAGCCAGCCGAGTTTAAGGAAGCGCGCCAGCGCCGCCGCGTGAGCACGGTCGGTCTTCTTCTTCGAGCGGGCGATGACTTGGAAGCGGTAAGTGTCCACCACCGCAATGCGACTGACATGTCGCTTCACTTGGTCGTAGAAGAAATAGGTGTTCTGCGTCGCCTCGACCGCCACCTCGTCTTCAATGCAGAGTTGTTGGGTGAAGCGCGAGAGGCCATCAGCGGTCAGCGGGTAAGTCTCGGTGCGCGCCGTCTCGTCCGCCTCTAGAGAGCAGACGACCAAGTTCGTCTTGTGCAAATCAACTCCGATGTGTCTCCCAACTCTCTACCTCCTTACGGTCAAGGGAGGACGGACAAGCGGAGACTGCTCGGTGTAACTCCACGCTCCTATTCGGGATCAAAGTGTCCCATTCCGTGGTGCGGGCGGGGGCTCAAGAGAGGCCACACTGTTAGCCGGGCTTGGTGTCCCACAACGGCTTACGGCCCTCGCCCTGTCTCTCGCTCGCTGCCTCTTCGGACGGCGAGCTTACTACACCGAACGCGGGTGCTTGTATCACGACCTGTTAGATGGCGGCCTACTCCCCACCTGCAATTTTGAAATGAGGATTTTCAATTATCCCAAAGACATTCCCAAAGGGGTCTGTCACCGTCGCCACGATAATGCCCCCGCCAACCTCTTGCGGGTCTGAATGCTTTTTTGCGCCTAGCTGCTGAATCCTTTGAAAGGAAACTTTGGCATCTTTCACGCCCCAGTAAGCAATAACGTTGTTGCCTTTTGAGATACTCTTCATGTCCGGGTCAAGCCCTAACTCGAAGCCACCAACATTGAAGCCGACATAAAATGCCTCATCAAAATAAGGTTTGATACCCAGCACATTGGAATACCATTCTTTAGCCTTCTGTAAATCATCAACGTGATAGATAACCGTCCTTAGTCCCTGAAACATTCGCGCCTCCTTTGTCTCATTCGGAATGGATTTTTGTGTCTGTTGCAAATTGGCATAGGCAAACGAGAGAGCACACAGCGCAATAATAGCTGCGAAAGCAAATCTCCGACTCATGTTCTTTCCTTTCTGTTCTCTAAATTATACGCAAACCTACGAGTAAGCCATCTAACGCTGCGGGTAACGCGCCGCCCCGCGCAAGGTTGATGAGGGGCAACGTGTGGGCGGTCGCGTTCAGCCGCTTGTTAGACCGCCGGTTGATTAAAGCATTCAACTCGCGCGACCTCAACAACCGCGGCACGCACGTCAATGCCTTCTCTCTTTTGTCCGAAGCGGGTCTAACGCCCGGCATCACCCGCCGCCCCAAGCCATTATTGGAACATGAAATCATTCGTGTCGGCGGGCGGGCGCGGGGCTTTTTGGAAAGAAAAGCCGGGTCGAGCAAGATGCCCGACCCGGCTTTTCCAGGAACTAGCTTATGCGGAGAAGGTTACTTCTGCGCGGCCTTGTTGCGGCGGCGGCGCACGCCGGCGGCGATGCCGGAGAGGCCTGTGCCGAGCAGGATCAGCGTCGCCGGCTCCGGGACAGCCGACTGCTGAGCGCCGGTGATCTGGCCGGTCAGCGACGCCGTTTGGCCCGGGTCGATAGCCAAATCGTTGACGCTGAAGCTGAACGAACCCGAGCCGCAGGTGGTCTGCTGCCCCGGCACGGTCGTCGTCCCGCAGGTGGTGTCGTCGAAGGTGAAGAGCAGCGGCGTGTTGTTGAAGTCGATAAAGACGCCGCCCGCGTCACCCGCCCTCACCGTGCCCGTGATGGTCGCCACCAAGGTCGCCGTGTTCGAGCCGACGAAGCCCTGCGGGAGGTCGAACGTCACCGCCAGCGTGAAAGGCGTGTTGAAGGTGTTCGGCGCGGTGCTCAGCGTGAACGACCCGAGGTTGTTGATGTTGGCACCGGGGTTGGGGTTGCCGCCGAGGCCGCGGAATCCGTTGACGGTCGTTCCGCCGAAGGAGGAGTAGTTGAAGGTCAGGCCGGGGATGCTGGCCGACCCGAAGGGGTTGAACCCCGTGCCGGGCGCGCAGCCCGCGCCGAAACATCCGTTGGTATAGCCGACGATAAACACCTCGTCCGCGCGCGCCTCGCCCGCTGAGAGGGCGAGGAAGGCGATGGCTGCGATGCTGAGTGCGAGCGGTTTGACCATCGCGAAAAGTCGGTTCGTCATAAAGTTGGGTTCCTCCGTCGTTCCTTCCCAAGACCTTGTGTTGTTATGCACTCTTCTGTACCTGACGGCCCGAGCGCGCTATGCGGGAGCGGGGCTGCTCGCCGCGCGCGTCCGAATGGCGACAGGAAACCGCACTTTCCGACGCCTTTCGCGTAAAAGACCGTGGCGCGGGGTCGAATTATTAACGGCAGGCGGCTAGGGCATTTAGCCGGAGGCCGGTCATATCCGAACCCTTCAAGAATCCGATGTTGCTAGGTTGTGTTGACGTAAAGAAGCTAAACTGCTCTACACGATGACAGTTAAGTTAACCGACGAGCAATGGCAGAAAATCCTGCCCGTCTTGAAAACCTGCCCACAGATCAGGCTCGGAGCCGGACGCGACGTGCGCCGTTTCCTCGAAGCCGTCCTCTGGGTTACTCGTAGCGGCGCGCAATGGCGGCTCTTGCCGCCGAAGTACGGCCACTGGAACTCAGTCTATAAACGCTTCGCCAGATGGAGCGAACTCAAGGTCTTTGAGATGTTGTTCGAGCATTTCTCTTCCGACCGCGACATGGAATATCTGATGATCGACTCGACCGTCGTGCGCGCTCACGCGTGTGCCGGCGGCGCGCAAAAAAAGAGGGCGCACAAAGCTTAGGCCGTAGCCGCGGCGGCTTCTCCACCAAGATTCACCTGGCGACTGACGCTCTAGGCAACGCCGTGCGCTTCATCCTGACGGGCGGCGAGCGCAACGACATCACGCAGGCTGAATCGCTGGTCAACGACCTCGTCGCCGATTACGTGATAGCCGACAAAGGTTATGACGCGGCAGCGTTCGTCCTGAAGCTGAAAGGGCGAAACTCTGAACCCGTCATCCCTTCGCGCATCACTTGCAAAGAGCAACGACAGATTGATGCGCACCTTTACAAAGAACGGCACTTGATTGAGAACCAAATCGGCAAGCTCAAGCACTTCCGTCGGGTGTTTTCGCGGTTCGATAAGTTGGCGAAGAACTACTTGAGTTTCATCTATCTCGCCAGCACAGTCATCTGGCTCAGGTAGTTATGTCAACACAACCTAGTAAAGGCTTAATTCTTCGGTACTTTCAGAAAAGTGGAACGGAATTTACCGGCTTCCAGAAAAAATGTCCAGCAAAATTTTTAACACGGACGGGCGAAATCGCCCCGGAGGCGGAAAGGCCGGGGGCTAACGCCCGGCATCACCCGCCGCGCACATAACGCATCAGGCACGGCGTCTTGCGAATGAAGGCAACGCTATTCCCGGTCGGGTGCATGCCGTTCCTATGCAAAGTCAACACTCAAGCCGCGGCCTTGAGCGCACGTAACTTGCGATTGTACAAGCGGTCTTCCAAGTACCAGTAGTCGAGTTCTTTCTTGAGCAAGACGAAGATGATCGTCAACAGTTTCCGCGCCGTCGCGCAGATCGCCTTGCCCGCTCCCTTCTCCCGCTTCTTCTTCTGATAAAAACTCATCAGCGGCGTCGCCGTCCGGTTGACCATTGCCAGCACCGCTTGAATGCAGACGGTGCGCAGCCGCTTCCGGCCACGCTTCGTGATCCCACCGTGCCGCGTCGTCTCGCTCGACTGCCTCGTCGAGGTCGCCAGCCCCGCATACGAGACTAACTGCTTCGAAGTCTCGAAGAGCGCGATGTCTCCGACCTCCGCCAAAAGCGAGATAGCCGAGAGCAGGTTCAGCCCATGTACCTGCAACAGACGCCCCACCCCGCGCAACGACTTGCCCCGCCTGACCACTTCCTCCTCGACCCCCTTGACCTCCGTGTCGAGCTGCTCGATCTGCCGCAGGCAGGCCCGCAGCACCAGCAGGTCGGCGGCGGGCAGGTCGGCGCGCCTCTCCAGTCGCGCGCGGCTCACAGCCGACGCGAAGGCCGCGCGCGTGAGTGCGATGCCGTTACGGGAGAAGGCCGCGTGCGCCATGTTCTTGAGCTTCGTCCGCATCGAGACCAAAGTCTCTCTGGCCTGAAGTAGCTGCCGCAGCGTCCGCACCTGCTCACTCGGCACCGGCACTTCCGGCAGCCACCCGAGCTTGAGGAAGCGGGCGAGAGCGCGGGCATCCGCCTTGTCCGTCTTCTTCTTCGACTTGGTAATGACTCCGAAGCGGTAAGTGTCTACCACCGCCACGCGCGCGACGTGCGCCTTCACCTGATCGTAGAAGTAGTGAACATTCTGCGTCGCCTCGACGGCCAGTTCGTCCGCGGCGTCGAGTTGCGCCACGAAGCGCGCGAGGTCGTCGCGGGTGAGCGGGTAAGTCTCTAAGCGTTGCGTGTCGTCGGCCTCGATGAAGCAGGCGACGAAGTTCGTCTTGTGCAGGTCAACCCCGATGTGTCTCACGGTCTCTTACCTCCTTCGAGTGAAAAGGAGGCTGAGGCGAAGCGACAGACTGCTCGGCGTAGCTCCACGCTCCTATCCGGGATCAATAGTCCCACTCCGTGGTGCGGGCGGGGGCTCTCGGGAAGGCCACACTGTTAGCCGGGCTTGGTGTCCCACAATGGCATCCGGCCCTCGCCCCGTCTCTCGCTCGCCGCCTCCCATTGGTGGCGCGAGCATGCTACACCGAACGTCTTGCTTGTATCACGACCTGTTATGCCGCCCGTGATTACGGACAACATTCGCCCTGAAATTTATTCTTGAGGATTCCAATCACCTAAAAACTCTCGGTCGTATTGCCCCTTCTTCATCATCTCCTCTCGCATCTTTATAAAATTGGGATGGTCAGGTTTAACCGTCTTGATAAGCTCTGCCCGGTCTCTAAAAGATCTCTCAAATCCGCCCGGCGTCATTGTTAGCAGAACTTTGACCGGAACTTTCCCAAGATTCCCTTGAGCGTGCGGCGTTCCTCGCGGAATCACGATATACGAACCGGCAGGCAATTCATAAGTTTTGTCGGCAATTTTGGCAGTCAACACTCCCTCCAGCACATAATACGCTTCGTCGGTATAGTTGTGCCGGTGAAGGCGCGTTTTGTAACCGGGCATTTCCGTTAATTCGACAAGTGACCACGCACCACCCGTACCTTCACTCGAAGCCAAAAACCTTACCGTCCCCGCATCATAGGTAAGCACATCGGGTTCACCGGACTTGAGCGCAACAATTTTAGGCTTGGTTGTATCTTGCTCGGATTGAATCTTTTTAGGCTTCGTTTGAGTTTCTGCCAATTGCTCAAAGCTAAAGGACAGCGCGGAAGCAAGAAGTACAAACGAAAGTATTTTCTTCACGATATGTCTCCCCAAAGTTTCTGAATCTCAAATACGATTCTGCACAGGTTTCTACACTACACGGCGAAGCGGCATAACGCTCGAATTTGTATGTTGACTGAAGTGGGCTGAAGCATCAAGCTCCAGCTAACAGAGGGCACCGGAGAAGCTGTGCTCGAATTATGACCCAAAGGAGTCAGCGGGTTAGTCTAGCTCCCGGTGCCCACCCATCTGCGAGCGCAACGAGGTCGGACAGTATCCGAAGCCGCTCCCATCGCGAAGCTGAGCTTGTATCCGCAAGTTTGACCCGCGCCGCCTCTGATTCCAGACCAGGAGTCCACCGCCATGACAGAACCCGTGCTCGGCATCGACATCTCGAAACTAAAGTTCAACGTCTGCCTCATCAACTCTACGGGTAAACTCCGGCACAAACTCTTGCCCAACAACGCGACTGGCTTCGAGCAACTTAAAGAGTGGCTCGCCAAGCAAGGCGTCAAGAGTGTCCACGCCTGGCTGGAGGCCACGGGCACTTACGGCGAACCGCTGGCTCTATGCCTGCACGAGACCGGCCAGAGAGTCAGCGTCGTTAACCCGGCGGCTGTCAAAGCCTTCGCCCGGAGCCGCCTGTCGCGCACAAAGACGGACAAGGTGGATGCCGAGCTGATCGCGCGCTTCTGCCTGGCGCAGGAGCCGCCCGTGTGGTCGCCGCCCGCCAGAGAAGTGCGAGAACTACAAGCACTTGTGCGCCGACTCGATTCGCTCATCGAGATGAGAGTGGCGGAAGAGAACCGACTCTCTTCTGCCATCACGGTGGAGGCCGTGCGCCACAGTGTTGAAGAACACCTCTCGTATCTCGTCGAACAGATCAAGCGGACTGAAGAGTTGATCCGTCAGCAGATCAACTCCAGCCCGACTCTGAAGCATCACCGCGAGTTGCTCGACTCCATCCCGGGCATCGCACAGACCACTGCGGCGCTGCTGCTCTCCGAGATCACGAACATCACACAGTACCGCAGTGCGCGAGAGGTGGCCGCCTATGCCGGACTGGCGCCGCGTGCGCGACAATCGGGGAGTTCGCTGAGGGGGCGTGCCCGGCTGTCAAAGATCGGTAATGCGCGGCTGCGCAAGGCGCTCTACTTTCCGGCCATCACTGCGCTGCGATGTAGTCCATTCTTCCAGCACTGGGCTGAAGGCTTGCAAGAGCGTGGGAAGTGCAAGATGACGGTGATCTGTGCAGTGATGAGAAAGCTCATTCATCTGGCCTATGGTGTGTTGAAGTCGGGCCGGCCTTTCGATCCCGCGTGGGTAAAAACTGCTTGACAAGGAACACAGTATCTATCCCGCCCTGCGTGGGCGGACTTCAAAATCATGGAACTATTCGACGATGAAAATAATGCTGTTGAGCCGAATGGACTGTGAGGCGTCCGCGCACGGGCTCAACGTTGAGGGGGGGTTCGCGTGTGGGCAACTTTGATGAGTAGTCTGAGGGCTTCGTTGACCGCTTTCGCGTCGGGAAACGCCGCCGCCACGTCCGGCTCAAGGAGAACCAGATTCGTGCCCGCGCGATAACGCTCGACATATTTGCCGCGCACCCTGCCCTTCAACTGCGAAAGGTCATATTCGGGCCGCAGCTCATCCTCTCCCGTTTCAGCTTCGACTTTCTTCATAAAATTCTCTTTCCCCGCGAGTCGGCTCCCGCGCGCTGATGAGGCGAACAATCTCTCCTTCGTCCGTATGCGCCACGATTAGCACCCGACCGTTTTCCGACATGCCGATGATAACAAAACGCTGCTCTTCCGCGGAATGGTCGGGGTCGTCAAATGTATCCGAGAGCGGATCGCCGAAGACGGTAACAGCTTCTTCAAAAGAGACGCCGTGCCTGGCGAGATTGACGACCGCCTTACTTTCGTCCCACTCGAATCGCATGTCCCGAATCTCCGAATTGACAATCTAGCGGCGCAACCTTAACTGTCCTTCATCCTTTCAACACGTGCCGCAGAGCGCCTTCGAGTTCCGGGTAGGCGAACTGGTAGCCGGTGGCTTTGAGGCGGGCGGGTTCGACTCGCGCGCCGCCGAGGAGGAGCGCGTCGGCCATCTCTTTGCCGAGGGCGAGGCGGAGGGCGAAGGCGGGCGTCGGGAGCACCGCCGGGCGGTTGAGGACGCGGCCCATCACTTTAGCGAACTCGGCGTTCGTGACGGGATGAGGCGCGACGGTGTTGACGGGGCCGCGAACCTCCTCGTGCGTGAGCGCGTGCTTGATGATGCCCACCACGTCGTCGAGCGCGACCCAGCTCATGTATTGATTGCCGCCGCCGACGGGGCCGCCGAGGCCGAGCTTAAACGGCGTGAGCATCTTGGCGAGCGCGCCCCCTTCGGCGCTGAGGACGATGCCTATCCGCAGGTGCGCGACGCGGATGCCCGCCTGACTCGCGGGCAGAGCGGCCTTCTCCCACTCGCGGCAGACTTCGCTCAGGAAGTCTTCGCCCGACGCGCTCTCTTCGTGCAGCGCCTCGTCGCCACGGTCGCCGTAGAAGCCGATGGCCGAGGCGCTGACCAGAACCTTCGGCTTGTCTTGCAGACTCGCCAACGTCTCGGCGAGAAGCCTTGTGCTCTTGACGCGGCTGTCGAGGATGCGCCGCTTCCTCTCATCAGTCCACCGACCGCCCGCGACCGGCTCGCCCGCGAGATGCACGGCGGCATCGTGGCCCTCAAGCTCCGAGGCGTTGACGGTTCCCCTCTCCGGGTCCCAGCTCACCGCCGACGTTCCCGGCGCGCGGAAAGTCTGCGCGCCGCCCCGCACCATCCGCGTCACTTCATGCCCCTCCGCGAGCAGCGAGCGCACGAGCGCCTTCCCCACCAACCCGGTCGAACCCGTCACGATGATTTTCATCAACAGCCCTCCAAAAGTGAAGTCAGAAGTCAGAACGATGAACGCTGAACTGAAAGCAACCGCCTTCTGTCTTTCAGTTCAGCGTTCCGCGTTCTGATTTCTGACTTTCTTCTATCGCTTCTTGTGCGACCTCGCGGTCGTCGAAGTGTTGCTTCGTCTGGCCGATAATCTGGTAGTCCTCGTGCCCCTTGCCCGCGATGAGGACGAGGTCGCCGGGGCGCGCTTCCGCGACGGCGCGGCGGATGGCGTCGCGGCGGTCGGCGATTTTGGTGTAGGGCTTGCCGCTCGCGCGCAGGCCCTCTTCGATGTCCGAGAGGATGGCCGCCGGGTCTTCGGTGCGCGGGTTGTCGGAGGTGGCGATGACGACATCGCTCAGACGCGCCGCGACTTCGCCCATCGGCGCGCGCTTCGTGCGGTCGCGGTCGCCGCCGCAGCCGAAGACCGTGATGACCCGGCCCCGCGTCACGTCGCGCGCCGTGCGCAGGACGTTCAAGAGCGCGTCGTCCGTGTGCGCGTAGTCCACGACGACGGCGAAGCCACGCGCGTTCGGCACGCGCTCGAAACGCCCCGGCGCTCCCGCGCAAGTCTTCAAGGCACGCGCCACCGCCTCTAAATCAAGGCCGAGTTCCAGAGAGGCGGCGGCGGCGGCGAGCGCGTTGTAGATGTGCGGGCGACCGACGAGCGGCGACTCGACGCGGGCCTCGCCGCGCGGCGTGACGAGCCGGAAGCTCATGCCCTCAAGGGTGAACTCCGCGTCGCGCGCCGTCACTTCCGCGTCGCTGTTGAGCGCATAGCGGACGACTCTTTGGCCTTCGCGCTCCAACTCAACGGCGAGGCGCGCGCCGTACTCGTCGTCCATGTTCAAGACCGAGACGCGAGGGCGCGAGCCTAAGCTCCCGTCGAAGAGTTTGCGCTTGGCGTTGAAGTATTCCTCCATCGTGAGGTGATAGTCGAGGTGGTCGCGCGTGAGGTTCGAGAAGACCGCCACGTCGAACTTGAGAGCGTCGCAGCGTCGCAGGTCGAGCGCCTGCGAAGACGCCTCCATCACGGCCACGGTGCAACCGCTCTCGACGGCGCGGCGCATAAACCGCTGCACGTCGGACGCTTCGGGCGTCGTGTGCAGCGCAGGCGTGCGCTCGCCCGCGACGCGGTACTCGACCGTGCTCAGGAAGGCGCTCGCCGCGCCCGCCTCTTCGGCCATCGCGGCGACGAGATAGGCGGTCGTCGTCTTCCCGTTCGTCCCCGTGATGCCGACCAGACGCAGCTCGCGCGAAGGATGGCCGTGGACTTCGGCGGAGGCCGCCGCGAGCGCGCGTCGCGCGTCAGAGACTTTAATCCAGGAGCCTCGGAAGCCTTCGGGTCGCTCGCCTTCGGAGACGACGCCCGCCGCGCCTTGTGTGAGCGCGTCTTCGACGAAGCGGCGCGCGTCCACGTTCGCGCCGCGGATGGCGACGAAGAGCGAGCCTTCGCGCACCTGCCTCGAATCGTGCGTCACGTCGTTGACGGCGGCGCTCTCGTCGCCCGTCAACTCACCGCCGATGGCCCGCGCGACCCCGCCGAGCGTCGAGAGCCTTTGCTTTGCCACTCCTGAAAGGTCGTCCCCTCTGTATGAGATTTTGTGTTGACGAAAACTCTGCCGCGATTATAACCCGCAAAGGCTTCAACGCCGCTCGATTTCCAACTCCGCGACGAGCGGCAGATGGTCAGAGGCGAGCGTCCCCGTAACGCGCGCGCTCTTCACCGAGACGCCAACCCCCGCACGGTGGAAGATGTAATCAATCCGCTTCGTGGGCTTGTCCGCAGGGTATGTCAGCCCGTCGCCCGCCGCGCCGCTCGCCGCCCATGCGTCAACGAAATTTTTGAGCATCAGCTTGTAGGTCGTGCCCGTCGGCTCGTCGTTGAAATCCCCGGCGACGATGACGGGCGACTCGCCTTGCGCGGGAAGCGCGGCGAGCATTTGCTCTGCCTCGAACAGGCGGTTGTCGGCGTGCTGGTAGTCGAGATGCGTGTTGACGAAATTTATCCGCTGCCCTCTGACTTCGACCTCGACGCGGATGAAGCCCCGGCGCTCGGCCTCGCGCAGGTGTTGGTAGCGGCGGTGGTCAACGGAGAGGATGGGCGTGCGCGAGAGCACCGCCACGCCGTACTGCCCGCCCTGATAATTGAGGTTGTGCGCGAAGGCGTAGTCCATCTTCGTGAGCCGCGCCAGTTCTTTTATCTGGTCAACGCGCTGCGTGCGCTCGACGCCCCGGTCAACTTCCTGCAAGGCGACGAGGTCGGGCCGCTCGCGGTTGATGACCTCGGCGATGCGCGCGAGGTCAATTTTCTTGTCCATCCCGATGCCGACGTGGACGTTGTAAGTCATCACGCGCAGGCGCACCTTGCCGCGCGCCGCCGTGCTCGGAGTCGTGAAGACGCACAACGCTATCGTCACGCACAACAGTACCGCGAGCGGTAGCGAGCGGGTTCTCCTCGCCGCTCGGCCACACCCGCTCGCTACCGCTCGCGGTACTGTCAGCACGTTCCTCTTCATTCAGACCTTTATAAAGATTCGCTTCCGGTACAGAATCCACATCAGCCCCAGCCACAAAAGGACGAAGCAGACGGCGAACATGAGCGAGGCGTTGACGGGCGAGGCCCACGACGCGAAGAGGTTGTCGAAGATGACGCGATGAAGAGAAAGCTCTTTGCCGTCCGCTTGCGTGAACTTGATGAGCCCCAGAAGCCGCGCGAAGATGCCGGAGAGGAAGAAGACGGCGAGCGCGTTGGTGCCGAAGACGACGAAGGGCTTCGCCCAACGCCTCCGGCCCTTGATGTCTATCAGCCAGTAGCAGACCGCCAGCAGTTGCAGGCCCATCCCGGCGGTGAAGAGGACGTAAGAGCTTGTCCACAGAGGCTTGTTGATGGGAAACCAGAAGTTCCACGCCCACCCAAAGACGACGCCCGCCACACCCGCCACGAACATCGCCGCCGTCTTCTCGAAGGGGCTCCGCCGCGAGCGCAGGAGGTGTCCGGTGAGCACGCCGCAGAGCGTCGTCGCGATGGCCGGTATCGTGCTCAGGATACCTTCGGGGTCGTAGACCTTCGCCTGCTTCCAGATGTGGCCTTCGAGCAGCGCGCGGTCAATGTAAGCAGCGAGGTTGCCTTCCTTGCCGAGGTCGCCCGCGCCGAAGCCGGGGACGGGGACGAGCGTCATCAGCATCCAGTAGACGACGAGCAGCGCCGCCGCGATAAGGGCTTGCGTGCGCCAGTCGGTCTTGAGGAAGATGATGGCCGCGAAGAGATAGCAGACGGCGATGCGCTGCAAGACGCCGGGGATGCGGATGGTCGAGAACTCGAAGAAGGGGAAGCCCGCGAGGAAGACGCCGAGCGCGAAGATGAGCGCGGCGCGGCGGAAGATTTTGATGTAGAGGTCGCGCTTGCCGCCCCCACTTTCGGCGCGGCGCGAGAGCGCGAGCGTGATGGAGACGCCGACGATGAAGAGGAAGAAGGGGAAGATTAAATCCGTCGGCGTCCAGCCGTGCCACTCGGCGTGCTTGAGCGGCGAGTAGATCGCGCCCCACGTGCCGGGGTTGTTGACGAGAATCATCCCCGCGATGGTCAGCCCGCGGAACGCGTCGAGCGAGAGCATCCGCCCCGACGCCTCTATGCCCCCTTGCTCCGCAGTCGTCGCACTCATGATTTTCGTCTCCTCAACGCCTCGGTCGCCGACGAGTTGTTTCCCTTCGCGTCCAAACGTATCCCCGCGCCTATCTCGAAGAGCCCCGGAATCCTGACCGGCAGACGCCCGCGCGCCGGGGCTTCGCCGAAGAGGACGCGGACGGCGGCGGCCTGCGCCACGTCTTCGATGGCGTAGGCCGTCAGATAGACGGTCGCTTCCGGAAATTGCCTGATGAGGTACGGGCCGCCGAAGGCCGCGACGGCGACGGGCCTGCCTGACGCGATGAGCTTGCGGACGAACTCGGCCTGCGCTTCGGGGAGCGCGACCGTGCCTTTGCTCGCCGCGCGTTTGACGAAGGGCGCGACGACAATCAGCTCCGCTTTGGAAGCTTCGGCCAGAATCTTTTCATACTCCTCCGCGCTCGTCTTCGGCTCGGCGCGGACGACGCGCGCGTCCCGTAAGCGTCTTCTTATCTCAGGGATGAAGGTGCGGCCCTCTTCGGGGTCTTCGTCCGCCGCGACGACGACGAAGAGCGCGCGGGCGGCGCGCGAGGCGTCGAGCGGAAGCAGGTCGCCCCCGTTGCGCAGCACGGTGATGGAATCCTCGGCGACTCTCCGCGCTTCGACGACGGACGCGGGCCGCTCGACGAGACTGCTGACGGCGGCGAGGTCAACCGTCCGCTTTGACGCGAGGCCCAGACGGAATTTCGCGCGGAGGATGCGGCGCACGCTCTCGTCAATCCGCGCCTCCGAAATCTCGCCGCGACGGACGGCCTCCAGAATCGAGTCCATCGCGGCCTTCGGGTCGGGCGGCGAGAGCGCGAGGTCTGCGCCCGCTTTGATTGCCCGCATCGCCGCTTCGCCGCCGGGAAAGCCCTTCGTAATCGCGCCCATGCCGAGCGAGTCGGTGACGATGAGGCCGTCGAAGCCGAGTTCGCGCCGCAAGATGTCGCCCGTCATCTTCGGCGAGAGAGTGGCGGGCAGCTCATCATTCGTGACGAGCGGCAGAGCGATGTGCGCCGTCATCACGGCGTCCACGTTCGACGCAATCGCCGCGCGGAAAGGTACAAGCTCGACTCGTTCGAGCCGCGCGCGGTCGGCCTTGATGGTCGCGAGGCCGATGTGCGAATCAACCGCCGTGTCGCCGTGCCCCGGAAAATGTTTGGCGGTCGAGAGCGCGCCGCCGTCGCGCACGCCGCGCACCGAAGCCTTGACGAACTCGGCCACGCGCGCCGGGTCTTCGCCGAAGCTGCGCACGCTGATGACGGGGTTGTCAGGGTTGTTGTTGATGTCGGCGACGGGGCCGAAGAGCCAGTTGACGCCGACGGCGCGCGCCTCTTCGGCGGTGATTTTGCCTTGCGTGTAAGCGGCGCGGGGGTCGCCCGCCGCCGCCACGCCCATGTTGTTGGTGAAGGGCGTGCCGTTCTTCATCTGCATCCGCAGGCCGCGCTCGTAGTCGGCGGCGACGAAGAGAGGGACGCGCGACGCGCGCTGCAACTCGTTCGTCAGGGCCGCGACTTCGTGCGGGCTCCCGCCGCGCACGATGACGCCGCCGAGCGAAAGCTCCGTGACCTGCTTCTTCAAATCCTCGAACCGCTCGCCGTTGACGTTCATGAACTCCGTCTGCATCGGCGTCATCAACATCTGCCCGACGCGCTCGCGCAGAGTGAGGCCCTTCAAAGTCTCTTCGACCCAACGCGCGGCGGCCTTTTCGTCAACGCCCGGATTCTTTCGCTCACTCTGACGCGGCGTTGCGACGCCCGCCGACGACAGGGCGGCGACGAGGATGACGAAGATAAAGTATGCCCGACTTTTCATTTGAGCACTCTGTCGTGTGAATGTCTGTAGGGGCAGGGCTTGTCCCTGCCCGTCCGACCTCAAATCGTTCGAGGTTGTGTCTACTGCGTCCCTGCGGGCAGGGACAAGCCCTGCCCCTACAATTTTCCTCACTCTCATTTCGGCGGTTCGGGGCGAGAGCCGAGGCCGAACTCCGCCGGGGACGGGAGCGTCGAAGTCTGGTCGTATTCGCGCAGGAGGTCTTCGAGCTGCTTGCCGCGCGCGAGCCAACGCGCGACGGCGAGGTCGTAGCGCGCGAGCACGCTTTCGAGCCAGTAGGGCCGGTTCTCGCGCAGCCATTGTTCGCGATACGCGGCGCGCAGCACCGAAAGCTCCTCGGCCATCTCGCGGAACGAGTTGTAAACCGCGCCCGTGTAGAAGCGGAGCCGGCGCACCTTCCGCCGGTCGCCGAGGTTGAGATAGGCGTCCCAGTAGTCGCGGCTGAACTGTTCGATGACCTGCATCCTGCGGCCCATGTGGTCGAAACGCCGCGCGGCGAAGATGGCCGAGTCAACCGCCGTGCGGTTGCGGCGGACGTGCCCGCGCTCTCGGAGCAACACTTCCTCCGCGCCCTCGACCGAGAGACGCATCCGCCGCGTCTTCTCGCCGAGAGCGCGTGCGCGCTCCTCCTGAAAGATGTCGTTGAAGGGGTCGCGCCAGAAAAGCTCGTTGCCCGCGCCGACGCCGAGCTGCGCGTTGACCGAGCCAAGCGCGCGGAGCGCCTTCGTCAACTCCTGTCCCTCGCGGCGGAAGAAGGCCCAGTCGAAGTCTCGGTCGAAGTCCGACGGCGTCTGCGGCCTGCGCGTCCTGCCACGAGGCAGCCGCGCCGAGCGCGACCGCGTACCACGTCATCTCGAATAAGCGACTCGCCGTCGTCGTCCCACTGCGTATTCATCATCCCCAGGACGCCCGCCGCCTGCCCGTCGCGCACGAAGTTGCGGATGTTCGTGTTGGCGGTGTCGAGGTTCGGGAAGACTTGATTCCAGCTCTGCACGCCGGGGCAGACGAACTGTTGGAGCCCGGCCTTCTTGAACAACTCGATACGCGCCTTGAAGTCGTTGCGCGCGGCGTAGTCCCAGTTCATCACGATCATGTCCGGGGGGATGCTGCCGATCAGCTCCGGGTGATTGAGCGCGATGTCGCCCCAGAACATCAGTCGCCGGTCGTAGGGTTTCAGTATCTCGCGCACGCGCCGGAGATGCTCGAAGTAGACCGCGCCGACGCCCTGCTTCTTGACCGCCTCGGCGCTTCGGCCCTGCCCCAACTCGAAAGTCTCGTCCGCGCCGATGTGGAAGAACTTCGACGGGAACAATTCATTTAATTCCTTATACCAGTCGGCGATGAGTTGGTAACTGCCCTCCGACTGCGGCGAGAGCACGTCGCCGTATGGGACTTCGGCCAGCTCGTTGTACTTCTCCAACTTGAGCGCCTTATGCAGATGTCCGAAGGTCTGCTGTTCGGGGACGAGCTCGACGTGATAGCGGCGCGCGTAGGCGACCAGCTCGCGAATCTCCGAGGGCGTGAGCGAGCCGCCTTCGGGGCCGATGAGCGGGTGCGCGCTCGACTTGAAGGTGTGCTCCATGTAGAACGAGTGCATGTTGAGCTTGAAGGCCGCGAAGGTTCGCAGTTGACGCTTGACGTACTCGACCGTCGGCACGGGGCCGCGGCTGATGTCGTCCGACACCGCGCGCCAGCGCATCGTCGGCCAGTCGGCGACGCGCACGCCCTGAACGTATGCCCCTTCGCCCTCGCCGCGCACCAACTGCTTCAAGGTCTGCAAGCCGTAGAAAGTCCCTGCAGGCGTGCGGCCCGCGACGACGACTTCCCTCTCCGTGACGCTGAGCAGATAACCTTCGTCGCTCAAGTGCTCGGCGCTCAGGTCGAAGCCCGCGCGCTCCAACGCGTCGGCGGTGCTTTGATGACCGACGAGGCCGACGAGGATTCGCCCGCGCCCCCGTCTCGTCCCAGTCTTGAGCGTGACGCCCGCCGTCTCGCGCACGTCCTCGATGAAGTCCTCGGCGGCGAAGCGGTCGTCCTCGGAGTTTTTATCGGCGAGGACGATTTGAGTCCGCATTCCGAGAGCGAATCTCTCGCTGGTCTCCTTCAACTGCTTCGGTCGCGGGAGGACTTGAATCGTACTTTCGCGGGTCGTCGCTCCGTTCGGAGCCCTTTCGGGTGCGGGCGTCGTCTGTGCGCGCGCGCCCGCCGCCGCACACCAGACCAAAGCACAACAGAGCAGAGTCGCGCGGACTCTGCCCTCGAAAACAGAACCTCTGAGCATAATTTTGACTTTAATTGCCGCAGCCCTGTGGAAAAGTCGTCTGCACACTTGCGCCGACATTTAACATGATGGCAAAAGAGTGTCAACGCGCACGCCCTTGTGACCTTCGATGTGACCTTCGATGCGACCCTCGATGTGACCTTCGATGTGACTTTCGAGTTTGTAGAGAGTGGAGGCCAAGCCCTTGTCACTGATGCTTGAAGAGATTGCGCAGCAGCCCGCCGCGCTCGAACGAACCATCAACGAAGAGCGCGCTAAGGTCGCGCGGCTCGGCGCGACCCTCAAGGCGCGCGACGTTGACTTAATCGTGCTCGTCGCGCGCGGCTCGTCCGACAACGCCGCGCTCTTCGGTCGCTACCTGCTCGAAATCGTGACCGGCATTCCCGTCGCGCTCGCCGCGCCCTCCGTCCACACGCTCTACGGCGCGCGTCTGAAGTTGGAACGCGCGCTCGTCGTCGGCGTCTCGCAGTCGGGCGAAGGCGAGGACATCAACCGCGTCCTCGAAGACGCGCGCGCCGCGGGGGCCTGCACGGTCGGCATCACGAACGAGCCCGCGTCGGCGATGACCGGCATCGTTGACGAGACGCTCCTCATGCACGGCGGGCGCGAGCGTTCAGTTGCGGCGACGAAGACCTACACGGGCCAACTCCTCCACTTCTACATGCTCGCCGACGCGCTCAGGGCCGACGGCGCGCGCGCTCTCAACTTCGACGCCATCCCCGAATACGCCGCGCGCGCGCTTGAGCTGCGCCCGCTCATCGAACAACTCGTCGAGCGTTACGTCTTCATGGAGAACTGCGTCGTCGTCGGTCGCGGGCTCGTCTATTCAAATGCCTTCGAGATGGCTTTGAAGTTGATGGAGACCTGCTACGTCGTGGCCGAGCGTTTTTCGTCCGCCGACTTCATGCACGGCCCCTTGGCAATCGTCGAGCGACACTTCCCTATCTTCATCTTCGCCCCGCCGGGCGTCACGCTCGCGGGGGTGCGCGAACTCCTCGCGCGACTCAAAGAGCTGCGCGCCGACACGCTCGTCTTCACCGCCGACGACGAGGCCGCGCGGCTCTCCACCCGCGCCGTGCGGATGCCCGTCGAGATTGACGAGGCGCTCTCCGTCATCCCCTACATCATCCCCGCGCAACTCTTCGCCGCGCTCCTCGCCGACGCCAAGGGGCTCGACCCCGACGCGCCGCGTTCGCTGGCGAAGGTCACGCGCACGCTCTGAACATTAACTTGAGAGAGGGAGCATGAAACTTCTGATTCTCGGCGGGACGATGTTTCTCGGTCGCCATCTCGTCGAAGCCGCACTCGCGCGCGGCCACGAGGTGACTATCTTCAATCGCGGGCAGCACAACCCCGAACTCTTCAACGAAGTGGAGAAGCTGCGCGGCGACCGCGACGGCAATCTCGAAGCCTTGCGCGAACGGCGTTGGGACGCTGTTGTTGACACGAGCGGTTACCTGCCGCGCGTGGTGCGCGACTCGGCGAAACTTCTGGCCGACGCGGTGGGCCTCTACGTTTTCATCTCGTCCATCTCGGTTTACGCCGACCACGCTCAACCGGCGGACGAGAACTCGAAGGTCGGGACGCTGGAGAACGAGAGCGTCGAGGAGATTACGGGCGAGACATACGGCCCCCTAAAAGCGCTCTGTGAGCGGGCCGCCGAAGAGGCGATGCCGGGCCGCGTGCTCGTCATCCGTCCCGGCCTCATCGTCGGGCCGGACGACAAGACCGTGCGCTTCTCTTACTGGACGGGACGCGTCGCGCGCGGCGGCGAGGTCTTAGCGCCGGGGAGCCCCGACAGGCAGCTTCAGCTCATTGACTCGCGCGACCTCGCGGAGTGGACGATTCGGATGACCGAGGAGGCGCAGACCGGCGTCTACAACGCCAACGGGCCGGACTACAAACTCACGATGGGACGATTCCTTGAAGAGTGCCGGACTGTCAGCGGCAGCGACGCGCGCCTGACGTGGGTGGATGATGGGTTCCTCGTCGAACGCGGCGTCGAGTGGTGGTCAGGACTCCCGCTCTGGATTCCCGAAGAGGAGGAGTCGCACCGCTTCTTTCTCTCGAACAACATAGACAAGGCGCTCGCCGCCGGACTCACCTTCCGCCCGCTCGCCGAGACCATCCGCGACACGCTCGCGTGGCAGAGCCGGAATGAGGTCACGACCGCCGACAAGCCGGGCGTGCCCGTCCCCGATGTCACGCTCAAGCCGGAACGCGAGCGCGAGCTTTTAGAAGAATGGCATAAATAAACAGTACCGCGAGCGGTCTTTCGGGCGGGTTGAGTGTTGATGACACTCAACCCGCTCGCTACCGCTCGCGGTACTGTTTTTACTTCGTGCCTTCGGGGACGAGGCGCATGATGCGGTCGTCGCTGAGCTTGGGCCGTCCGCGCCCGTCGCGGTTCGAGGTGGAGAAGTAGAGCGCGCCGTCCGGGCCTTCGGCCACGTCGCGGATGCGCCCGTACTGCTTGTCGAGGAGGCGTTCCTCTTTGACGACGCGCCGCCCGTCGAGCACGACGCGGATGAGGCACTCGCCGCGCAGGTTGCCGAAGAAGAAGTTGCCCTTGAACTGCGGGAAGGCCGAGCCGCGATAGAAAGTCGCGCTCGCGGGCGCGACCGCCGGGGTGTATTCGAGCAGGGGCGATTCCATCCCGGCGCGTGTCTCGCGGTGATGGATGACGGGCCAGCCGTAGTTCTTGCCGCGCTCGACGATGTTGACTTCGTCGCCGCCGCCGGGGCCGTCGTTGCCGGAAGGGCCGTGCTCGGTCTGGAACATGAGGCCGGTCGAGGGCTGGAAGTCGAGCCCCTGCGAGTTGCGGTGGCCGTAAGAGAAGATTTCGGGGCGCGCGCCCGTCTGGTTGACGAAGGGGTTGTCAGGCGGAATCGTCCCGTCGTCGTTCAGACGCAGCGTCTTCCCGGCAAGCGAATTCAACTGCTGTGCCAACTCCTTCTGCGTCGAGTCGCCGGTCGTTAAGTAGAGCTTGCCGTCGGGGCCGAAGCCGAGACGCGTTCCCGCGTGGAACTGCGCCGCCGGAATGTCTTCGATGATGAGCTTGCGTTCGGCGAGCCCGCCCGGCGTCTCTTTGAAGCGGAGGACGCGGACGCGGATGCTGTCTTCTTGCTTGTAGGCGTAGGCGAGATAGAGTTGATGATTCTCGGCGAAGCGCGGGTGAAGTGTGAGGCCCATGAGGCCGCTCTCGCTCGACTGCTCGACGTCGGGAATCGTGGCGAGCGGTTCGGGCCGCAGACGCCCCTGCTCGAAGACGCGGACGCGGCCCGGCCTCTCCGTGAAGAGCATCCGCCCGTCGGGCGTGAAGACGATTGACCAGGGCACTTCGAGGTTGCCGACGACCGTCTCGACGCGGAACTTGACCGCGCCGCCCTCGGCTGTCCCGACCGACTGAAACGCGCCGCCGTCGCCGGTCGTGTCCGTAGACGCCGCGCCGTCCCCCGGCTGCCGCGCGCCGCAGGAAAACAGGAACGCGAGGGCGCACGCCAACGCGAGGCAGGCTTTTTGTGCCGACATTCTCTCCCCCTTGAAACCGTGCCCGTTGTTCAGTGTGAGATGTACTCGTGGAGCAGTTGAAGCTCGGCCCCCTGCTCGCTGATTTCGACGCGCATGATGTCGCGCATCGAGAGCATCCCGACGAACTTCTCGCCCTCGACGACGGGCAGGTGGCGGCTGCCGACCTTCTCCATCAGTTCGAGCGCGTTGTGCGGGCTGTCGTCGCACTCGATGACGGCGGTCGGCTCGCTCATCACCTCGCGGATGGGCACGCTGGCCGGGTCGAGCTTGGGCACGACCACCCGCTTCAGGAGGTCGCGCTCGGAGAAGATGCCGCAGAGCTTGTCCGTGTCGTCGAGCACGCAGACCGCGCCGATGTTGCGGCCCGCCATGAACTCAGCCGCGTCGAGGGCCGTCGCCGTGTCGCGCACGAAATATGGTTCCCGATCACACACCACGCGTCCGATGGTAATCATTGAAGACTCCCGTTCCCCCTTCCGTCGGTTTCCACTTGCGCGCGAGCATTATACAAACACGACGCCGAAGGGACGAAGCTTTTTGCGCCCGCCCGCTTGTCCCTCTTTTCTCATTTCATAACAAACAGTACCGCGAGCGGTCTTTCGGGCGGGTTGAGCGTCATCAACGTCAACCCGCTCGCTACCGCTCGCGGTACTGTTTCATGGTTCGAAGAGCGAGCCTTGAGGAGTAGGGCGGCGGAAGGTCGAGCGCCTGTGGCCGGGATAAGCGCGGGACTCGCTCTGGTTGAAGCCGAGGCGTTCGCAGTGGACGCGGAAGCTCTTCTCTATCATCTTCCAGTATTCGCCGCTGCCGCGCATCCGCTCGCCGAACTCGCTGAGGTTGAGGCGACCGCCCTTCGCCTCGCGCAGGCGCGCGAAGACGCGGTCGGCCTTCGTCGGCAGGCGTTCGCGCAAACGCTGCTCGAAGTAGGGCGCGACGCTGCCGGGCAGGCGGAGGATGTTGATGAAGGCTTCGCGGGCTCCGGCCTCCTTCGCGCGCTTGAGGAGCGAGGGGATGTGCGAGTCGTTGAGGCCGGGGATGAGCGGCGCGACGCCGATGCCGACAGGGACGCCAGCAGCAGACAACTCCGCCATCGCGCGGAAGCGGGCTTCGGGCGAGGGCGCGAAGGGCTCAAGGGCGCGCGCCGTCTCGTAGTCGTCGAAGCCGATGGTGAAGAAGACGCTCGCCGCCGATTCGCGCGCGAGTTCGGCGAGGAGGTCTGTGTCGCGGCGGACGAGCGCGGACTTGGTGACGAGCCCGACCGGGTTGCGGAATTCGAGACAGACTTCCAGACAGCGGCGCGTCAGGCGGTAGTGATTTTCGAGCGGCAGGTACGGGTCTGAAGTGAACGAGAACATCAGCACGTCGCCGCGCCAGCCGGGCCGCATGAACTCCGCGCGCAGGAGTTCGGGCGCGCGCACCTTCGCCACGATCTTCGTCTCGAAGTCCGTGCCCGCGCCGTAGCCGAGGTATTCGTGCGTCGGGCGGCTGAAGCAGTAGCTACAGGCGTGCGTGCAGCCCCGGTAGCAGTTGACCGAGTAGTCGAAGCCCACGTCGGGGCTCTTGTTGTGAGTGATGATGCGGCGCGTCTCGGTCTCCTCGAAGACCTCGATTTTGGATTCCGGCGGCTCGCCCGTCCACTCGACCGAAGTCGAGAGCCACGGGTTCGGCGGGTTCTCAACGTAGCGCATATGCCCTCCCGGCGACGGCGCGGCGCAAGCCATGCGCGGGCCGTCTCACTTCGTCTCTTCTGTTGTGGGCTGATTCGGGAGGATTCAGTTCCGTGTGCTGATTTTACTATCTTTGCCGCCCGTTGTCTTGGCCCTCGTCCCAAGCGACGAAGAAGAGGCGGTAGCGGTCTGGGTCTTCGAGCGTGATGAAGCGACCGCCCCAGCCCTCGTCCGCCGGAGGCGAGACTTCGAGCCCGGCGCGTCGCAATCGCTCGAAGTATTCGTCCACGTCCGCGACCGTGAGGAAGAAGTGGACGCCGCGCCCGCGTCTCACCATCGTGATCGGGACTTCGGCGAGCATTAATTTCAGGCGGCCCGCGCGCAGCGTGGCGAGCGGCGGCTCGGCTTCCGTGTTCAGCGACTCGGCATCGAAGCCGAGTTGCTCGACGTAGAAGGCGAGCGATTCTTCGAGGCTGTTGACTTCGAGAAAGAGGAGGTCTAACCCTTTGATGCTCATCTTTTCAGACCGCCGTCATCGCCAGATAGACGACGTATGCGCCCCCCACGACGCAAGACCAGAAGGCGAGTTCCTGCGCCCAGACGAAGCGGCGGACGGGGTGCGTCGGCGCGACCGCCGTGCGCGCGAACGAGAGTGCGCCGTGCGCCATCAGGATGCCGAAGATGACTATCCCCGCAGCGAGGAGTGCCAGCGGCCAGAGGAGGATGACGTAATGAAACCTCACCAGAAACATGAGCGCGAGGCCGAGCGCGAGACACAAAGCCGCGCCCACGATGCGACCGCTCAAGGGGTCGGCTTTCGCGCCTTCGGAAGAGACGGGCCTGAACGTCTCGTACTTCCTTTGACGCCGCGCCCGCCGCGAATCGTAGTCGCGCCGCGAGCCCTCGTCGCCGAGCACGCGCCAAGCCTCGTTGAGAGACTTCATGCGCTCCTCGTCGCCGCCGAGGTCTGGGTGGTGCTCGTGCGCGAGTCGCCGGAAGCGGCGCTCCAACTCCTCGCGCGTGTCGTCCTCACCCGCGCCCAGAATCGAGTAGTAGTCTTCGGACTCTTTCATAAGCTCAGAGAGGTTTGCATCGTTGCGCCGGGCACGACAGATACTATCGCCAACGCTCTTCCGGCGTCCACCGCGATGATGCAACAGTACCGCGAGCGGTAGCGAGCGGGTTGACGATAACTAACCTCAACCCGCTCGCTACCGCTCGCGGTACTGTTCCCGTTATTGTCGCCCGCCGATGTGTTATTCTTCGCGCCTGCTCCAAATTTTTCCGTTAGCCGGTGGGAAGCTCATGGCATCAAGGTTTGTTCCGGGCGACGACCTCGTGTTCCAGATAGAGAGCGGGTTCGGTCTGCTGCGCGTGCTTGAAGTCGAGGGCGAGGGCGTTGAGACGGTCTGGCACGTCCTCGTCTACGAAGATTTTTATCCCGAAGTCGAGGCCGCCGAGGCCGCGCTCGCGGGCGACGCGGAGTTACCGGCGCGCATCCCGCACCTCGCGCTCACCGACCACGCCTTCGAGAAGACTCCGGTCGCGCGGCTCGGCAACCGCCCCGTCCGCGAAACGGAACTGGAAGCCCTCCGCCGCTGGCGCGAACGCGGCGGCGAAGTCTTCGACCGCTCCGTCCTCCTCATGCTCGGCATGAGATGAACAGTACCGCGAGCGGTAGCGAGCGGGTTGACCGTCATCAAGCTCAACCCGCTTGCTACCGCTCGCGGTACTGCCATCCGTCGCCTACAACGTCCTCACTCTTAACCTCAGGGCTGGCCGAAGCGTTCGCGGTACTCGATGGAGTCAATGAAGGATTGAACCATCTGCGCGCGCCGGAAGTCGCCGCCGTGCTCGTCGAGCTTGCCGAGCCAGAAGAGGTAGCCGGGGATGTCGGGGTCGCGCCGCATATAACTGAAGTATTGCATCTGGACGAACGCCTTGTTGAACTCAAAGCGCACGAGGTCTGCGTCTTCGGCGACGCGGCGCAGGACGCTCGCGCGCGCCGCGTTGATGTCGGACGCCCCGGCAAGCACGGCGACGAGTTCCGCACGCTCCTCCGCCGAGACGACGCCGCCCGCGTTCGCGTCGAGCTTATCCACGAACTGTTCGGGCGTCATCGTCAGCGGGTACTCGCCGAGGAAGCGTTCGCGCGTGACGAACTCCGAGAGGAAGGCTTGCTTGTTGCTCTCAAGGCGCGCGGCCCAGTCGCCGATGCCGACCTGCACGCCCTCGGCGACGCGCCGCGAGTCGAAGAGAAATTCGTTGAGCGTCAAAGGGAAAGGCGTGCCGGGGATGCTTTGAAAGGCCGAGCGGTAGACGCGGTGGACGAGGAAGCCGGTCTCCTGAAACTCGATGGAGAGGAAGAAGGCGGCGCTGGTGTCTATCCTCCGAACTTCACGGCATTGAGCGTCCGCGCCGCAGGATTCGATGTTGTTGACCCAGAAGGCGAGGCCGTCGGCGTCGGGCTCGCGGTTGAAGAAGTCGTGGTAGTGCTGGCGGACGAAGAACTCGGTGTTGTCAATCGGATTGACGTTTGAGGGCGCGGCGTCGTTGTCGTTGATGGTGAGGACGGCTGCGCCGTCTTGGACGAGGACGTTGCCGCCCGTCGTGGCCGTGAGCGCGACGTTCAGAGTCTCGCTCGCCTCCTGAAAGGCGTCGTCGGTGATGAGCACGTCGAAGCTCTTCGCGGTCTCGCCCGCCGCGAAGCGGAGCGTGCCGCGCGCGCTCGTGTAGTCGCTGCGCTCGGAGGCCGTCCCGTCCGAGGTCGCGTAGTCCACCGATGCCGCGAGCGACGTGTCGCCGAGGCGCGTGACGTTGACCGTCTTGAAGTGCGCGCCCTCGCCGACGCTCGCGCTCGTCGTGTCGAAGCGGACGACCGACGAGGCGTTGCCGACGAGTCCGAACTGCCCGCGAATCTCGCCCGCAGGGAACGTCGTGCTGTGGACGTTGATGTAGAAGAGCCCGGCCTTGAGGTCGTTCAACTGCTGCGGCGTGAGCGTAATCTGAAAGTCGGTGAACTCTCCCGTGGGAAGGTCGAACAGCGGCGGCGCGGTCTGGCCGACGGGCGCGGGGCCGTGGACGTGCGCGAGTGTCTGCGGCGCGGAGAGGCCGTTGAAGCGCAGGGAGACGCGCGCCTTCGTCTCGTCTAAGGGGTCGAGGGCGAGCGTGGCGACGCCGCGCGCCGGGGAGTTGTTGGCGGGCACTTCGCGCGCGCCCGTCAGCTCGGCGATGTAGACCGAAGGCTTGGCGAAAATTTCGTAGACCGCGCCGTTCGAGAGCGAGACGACGTAGAGGTTGCCGTTCGGGCCGGTCTGGATGTCGGTCGTGATGCCGAAGTCGCGCCCGACGACGAGCGACTCGCTCTCGGCGAGGTCGAACTTGTCGGAGTTGTCGGCCACCGTGTCGGCGAGGCGCGAGTCGTTAGTCGAGATGTGTTCGCGGTCGCCGCTTAAATCGAATCTGAAGAGATAGCCGCCGAGGAGTGTCGTGCGCGAGCCGCCGACGAAGAGATCATTCGCGTACTGCGCGCCTAAAGCGTTGCCGCGCGCGAAGCCGAGGGGCGAAGGCGCGACGGCGTACTTCCAACTGAACTCCGGCTCTGTGTACGTGGAGCCGGGCAGGACGAAGAGGCGCGCGAGGGCTTGCGCCGGGGTGTCGGCGATGAGCGTGGGCGGCCAGCGGTTCTGCTGAAGACTCCCGCCGAAGCGGGTCGTCTCGATTGACTTGAACTCCGCGACGCGCGAGGACGGCCCCATCAACTGAATCCAGCCGCCGTTGAAGCCCGGCTCGACGCGGTTAATTTCGTCGAAGGAATCGTCGCCGTTCTCCTGCGTCCAGAGCGAGCCGCCGAGGGGGTCGAAGTCCATGCCGAAGCTGTTGCGGACGCCGTAGGCGAAAACCTTCTTGACGTTCGCGGCGGCCTCGCCGTTGAAGCCGCCGTCGGTGTTGGCGAAGGGGTTGTCGGAAGGGGTCGAGCCGTCGTCGTTGAGGCGGAGGACGATGCCCGTCAGGTGCGCGTCGTCGGGCGCGGGGCCGCCGAACTCGTCGTCGGGGACGGGGCCGCCGCTCGTGATGTTTTGCAGAAGGCCGCGACGGCCCGTGTCGCCGACGACGGCGTAGAGCTTGCCGTCGGGGCCGAAGCGGAGGACGCCGCCGTTATGGTTGCCGCGCGCGGGCTGGCCGGCGTCGGTCTGTCGGGCGCGGAGGCGGATGATGTCGCGGTCGTGTGTGAGCTGTCGAGCCGTTCCAGACGAAGCGGTCAATGCGGCTGCCGAGGACGGCGACCTCGTTCGTCGCGCTCGTGTCCGCGCCCGTCGAGCTTTCAGTCCAGAAGAGATAGACGAAGTGGTTCGTTGCGAAATTCGGGTGGAGCGCGATGCCGAGGAGGCCGCGCTCGGAGGCGTTGTTGACGGCGAGGTCGAGCACCGCGCCGAGCGTCTGGCCGCCCGCGACGCGGACGACGCGGCCCGTCTGCTTCTCTAAAACGAAGAAGTCGTTCGCGCCGATGAAGGCCATGCCGGTCGGCGTGTCGAGCCCCGTTGCGACGCGGCGGACGCCGAGGTCGGGGACGGTCATCGAGGGCGCGGCGGCGAGGGGCGAGACGGGGACGGAGGCGTTGACGGTGTTGTTCGAGGGGTTGAAGTCGTTGTTGGTGGTGCTGACGGTCGTGACGGTCGAGAACGTGCCGGGCGCGTCGGGCGCGACGGTGAAATCAATCGTCTCGCTCTGACCGGGCGGCAGAGGGTTGAGCGTGCAGAAGTAGTTCAGCTCGGTCGCCGAAGGGACGAGCGTGCAGTCGCCCGCGCCTTTGCTGAAGGAGCCGTCGGTGCGCGGCATTTTAACGTGCGTGGTGACGCCCTCGGCGGTCGCGGGGCCGCTGTTCGTCGTCGTCACGCGGAAGGTGATGCCGACGCCGACCTGCGCGGGGTTCGGTGAGACGGTTTGTGTGACGGAGAGGTCAACGTCGTTCGCGCCGACGACGTTCAAGGTCGCCTGCGCCGCGTGCGCGAGGCTCCCGCTCGTCGCGTTGAGGGTCAGGGGGAACGAGCCCGTCGGCGTCGCCGCCGTGGTGTTGACGGTGACGGTCGCCGTCTTCGGCGTCGCGTCGTCGAGGTTAACGGACGAAGGCTGAAGGTCGGTGGTCGCGCCCGTGGGAAGCCCGCTCAAGCTCAAGGCGACCTGCCCGGTGAAGCCGTTCGAGGGCGTGACGGTGGCGGTGTAGGTGGTCGAGCCGCCGGGCGCGAGGGCGCGCGAGGCGGGAGAGAGGGAGACGTTGAAGTCGGGCGTCGGCGGCTTGAAGGTCGAGGCGTTGAAGGTGAAGTAGATGTTGTCGCCGGAGGTGTTGCCGTCGCCGTTGGCCTGATTGCCCGCGACGTAGAACGTGATTGGCCCGACGTCCTCGTCCGGCGCAGTCCAGCGGAACGTCCAGCTCGCGCCGTTCTTCTGCCCGAAGAAAGTCCCCTGCGAGGTGTGCTCGATGTACTGGCGGTTGGGGAAAGGCCCCTGATTGTTGAGCACCTGCGTCAGGTTGTCGAGCGGCTGAAGCGTCCCGGCCTTCTCCTCGCTTGAATCAATGGCGGTGAGCTGGAAGCCCCAGCGGACGCGCGTCTGGTCGGCGTTCGTGTGCGCGACGGTGATGTCATAGGTCTGCCCCGGCGTGTAGTTCGGCGGGATGGTCAGGTTCAACTGGCCCGTGCCGGAGTCTTCGACGACGTGACATTCGGCGCAGGCTTCGGGCTCTTCGCCCGGCGCGCGCGTGTAGCCGGCGGGCGGCCCGGCGGAGAAGGCCCGCGCGTGCGGGTTCGCCGCGTTGTTGGTGAAGAGGACGGCCCCGCCCCCGCAAGCAAAGAGGAGCACGACGAGGAGCTTGATTTGATTGATTCTGAGCATGTCGAAAAAAGCCTACCGGGGAGGACAGAGTAACAGTTTCGGCGTGCCAAGCGAAAAGCCCGGCGAGAGTTCGTCGGGCTTTTTCTTTCCGCTACGTTTTTACTCCAACGTCTTTTGACCTGCTCGCGCCTCGGCTCTCACAGCATGAAGCCGAGGTTCGGGGTCGCGAAGCGGTTGATGAGGGGGAAGACCGCCGGGAAGTCGCTCGAAGAGAGCCCGTACCAAGAGGCGAGCGTGGCGGCGTACTGCTCGACGGAGGTCGTCGGAATCCAGCGACCGCGCGGCGCGGAGCCGCCGTCGGTGTCGTCGGGGCCGCCGAGCGCGAGCGTCGGGTATGTCCCGTAGAACCTCTGACCGTTGACCGCGCCGCCGATGACGAGATGATGGTTGCCCCACGCGTGGTCGCTGCCAACCTGATTCTGTCCTGAACCTGCTGGTTGGAGCGTGCGCCCGAAGTCTGAAAGTGTGAAAGCCGTGACGTTGTTTTGAACACCCAGCTCGACCGTTGCGTTGTAGAAAGCGTTCAGCGCCTGACTGACTTGTAACAATAAGCCGTCCTGCCCCGACGGCTGGCCGTTGACAACGGCGCGTTGCGCGGAGTGTGTGTCGAAAGCTCCGATCTGCGCGAAGAAAATCTGCCGCTTCATGTTGATGCCCGCCGTCGGGTCGGTGCTCGCCTTGATGACGCGCGCGATCTGCAAGAGCTGGCGACCAAGCGAGGTGTTCGGGAACAGAGTGTTCAAGGCCGGGTTGACGCTGGCGAGCGCCGCGCTCGTCTGCAAGGCGCTGGCGCGCGTGTCGCTCGCGGCGCGGACAAGCTTGAGGTTGTTGTCCAGCGTCCGCAGCTCGTCGAACGAGGCGCGGCGCGAAGTCCGCTCGGCGGTCGTGCCCGTCATCGTCAGCGGGAGGACGTTGTTGAGCGCCGTGTTCGAGTCGCCGATGGCGAGCTGCCGCGTGTCAACGCCGGTCAGGAAGAGGTTGATGCCCGCGATGGAGACGTTCTGCGGGAACGTCGCCGGGCCGTTCAAGACGGCGGTGAGGTCGGCCACGCGACCGCCCCAGCCCGTCTGCCCGACGGCGTTCGCAATCGCCGTCTGGAAGAGCCCGACCTGATCCGAGTGCGAGAAGAGTTGCAGCGGTCGCTTGCCCGTCCCGTTCTGGTAGGTCGTGCGCGTTAAGGGCTCGACCAGAGGCCCGACGTTGGAGAGCACGGCGAGGCGTCCCTCGTTGAAGCGCGCCTGCATCTCCGGCATGCTCGGATGGAGGCCGTAAGAGCCGCCGCCGTTGGCGGGCGAGACGGGCAAAAGGCTCGCCTGCGGGATGGCGAGCGTCGAGGCGGTGCGCGCCGCCGAGTAGGACGCGTACTGGTCGAGCGAGACGACCATGTTGTTGCCGTCGTTGCCGCCGTTCATGAAGACGCAGACGAGCGCGCGGTAGTCCGTCGCCGACTGCGGCGTCAGGGCGTTGACTATCTGGAAGCTCTCGACGCTCGAAGCCAAAGCCGCGCCGCCGAGGGCACAGACGGCGTTGCGGAGGAAGTTTCTGCGTGTGGATGACATGGTCTTTATCTCTGGATGTCGTACTGCGACGAAGTTGCCACGAGGTAGACGGCGACCTGTGCCCGCTTGCGCGCGAACTGCGCGTCCGAGGTCGGGATGGCGTTCATCGCCGTGATGATCGAGTTGCGCATCTGCGTTGACATCGTGCCGTGCAGCATGAGCGCGTTGAGCTGGTCAACGACCGCGCCGGGGTTCGCGGCTAGCGCTTCCAGATTCGAGAGGTCGAGCGAAGTCCCGACGGGCCGGTCGGTGTTCGTCCCCGTCGAGGGCGCGATGCCCGCGTAGACGAAAGAGTTGACGACGTTGGCGCGGCGGAGCGTGGTCGCGGTCGAGAGAATCCCGAAGGCGGGGCCGAGAATCTTCGTCCCCGGCACTTCGTAGTCGGGCTGGTAGTAGCTGAAGACCGTGGCCGGGCGGAACAAGTCCTGACTCAGTTGCACGGTCGGGTCGCCGCCCGAAAGTCCCGTCCGGCTGGCGAGCACGCCGTCGCTGTTTGTCGTCCGGTCGAACGACTTGGCGTTGGCCGCGCGCAGGAGGTTGTTGATGTACTGGACGGGCTCGCGCAGCCGCCCGTAGTTGGCGTCGGTCTTCACGTCGCCGCGCGCTTCGGGGTCGAGGAGGACGGCGCGGACGACCGACTTCATGTCGCCCCGCGCGCCCGTGCAGTTGTCGGGGTAGAAGCCGTTGCAGTTGTTATTGAAGACCGAGGCCACGCGCGCGACGTAGGCGGGCGAGGGGTTGCTGGTGACGAGGTGCTGAATCAACTGCTTCGAGACGAACGGGCCGACGTTCGGGTGCTGGAAGATGTTGTCGAGCGCGGCGGTCATGTCGGACTGCGCGCACTGTGTGTTCGGTGCCCCGCTCGCGCTTGAGCAGGCGGTGGTAGTGACGCCGTTCAAAAGGGTCTTCGCGCCAAAGTCGTGGTTCGTGCCGCCGCGCGGGATCATCGGGTCGCGGTAGTTCGTGATGCCCTGCCCGATGGCCGGGGAGAGGTTCCAGCCCGTCAGGATGCGCGTGAACTCGTTGACGGTGGTCTGCGAGTACGAAGGGATGGGCACTCCCTGCGCGTCGAGCTTGGGCGTGCCGTCGAGGTTCAGCTCGTTCACGCCGATGGAGAAGAGCTGAAGGATTTCGCGTGCGTAGTTCTCGTTCGGGTTCGTCCGCGTGCTGAGGCGCATGTCGAGGTATTCGCCCATCTCCGGGTTGAGCGTAATGTCCTGCAAGAGCGTGCGGTAGTTGCCGAACGCGCCCCGGTCAAGTATCTGCAAGTAGTTCGTCATCCAGCTCGGTCGGTTGTTGATTTCGCTGTTTCCTGAGACGACGAGGATTTGATGGAGCGCGAAGGCGACGCGCTGGCGCAGTTGGTCGTTGCCGTAGAGCGCGTTGGTGAAGAACGTCCGGTTGACCGGGTAGATGCTGTAGTTGTCGCGGAGGCAGTCGGCCTGCGTCGTGCCCGAAGGACACTGCTGGCTCGAATCGTCGAGCGGGAACGAGAGGTTCGGGTAGTCCGCGTTCGACGCCGGGACGAGGAACGGCGCGTTGAGCTGCTCGTTGACGTAGGCGCGGATGCCGATTGATTTGACGCGCGCCACCTCGGACGGGTTCGGCCCCCACGAAGCTTGTTCGAGCAGACGCACCACGTCGGCGTCGTTCGACTCGCCGGGGCCGAACTGTTTCGGCGTCGGGGTCGGAGTCGCGGCGGGAGGCGTCGCGGGCGCGGCGGCGATGAACTCGGTCGCCGCGTCCACGGGCGGGCCGCCGCCGGTCTGCCCGATGGCGACGCGCACGCCGTTCGACGCGAGGCCGTGGAGGTTGACGCGGACGACGACATCGCCGAGCGAGTCGTTCATCTCGTCGTTGAGTCGGAGGACGACGGCGTGGAGCCAGTCCTGCTGAATCTCGGTCGGAATCTGGAGCGCGGGGTTGCCGGGCGCGGGCGCGAGTTGGAGGTAGTTCGGACGCGCGACGTGTTCGACCTTGAGCGCGTAGACGCGCCCCGTTGCGTCGGTGGCGTCCGCCGTCAGGGCGTTCAGGCCCTCGCCGGGCAGGAAGGCGAGGTTCATCACGAAGAGCGTGACGCGCGTCCGCCGGTCGCCGGGCTTCGTCGTCGCCCAGTCGAAGACGGACGTGACCGTGAAGGGCTCGGAGGCGTGCGTCACCGAGTCGTAGGCGACGCCCCGCGTCGTCGTCCCCGTCCCTTCGGTGAGCAGCACGGGACTGCCGGGCGCGGTCTGCGCCGAGGCCGAGGCGGAAAGCACGCCGGCGGCCAGAGCGCAGGCGCAAATGAGCCGCGCGCAGCGCGCCGCGAAAAGGGAGTAGAAGTGCTTAGTCATGGAGACTCCGCCTCGTGACTTTGATTCAGTTGTGAGGTGGGTAACTTTCGTCTGGGCTTGCCGACCGAGGTCGTGCCCGTTTCTCAGGGGTTGGGCACAAAGAATATAGCACACCGCGCCCTCGCCGGATAAACATTTTTGGCCGCGTCGTTGGCCCTTTTTTCGCGCGAAAACCGGGCCGAATCGGGCTCTCCGGTTTAGACGTGGCCGGGGTTTGGTTTGGCTGGAATTATTTACGAGAAGAGCGAGGATTATTAGTTTTCAACTCGCATCCCGCAGCCCCGTGAGGGGCGGAAGAATTTAGACGAGGGGCGTCGAGCCGTGGGTACTTCGCCGGAGAAAGAATAAGGAGCCCCGGTAGGGGCGAAAGAAATTCGAGAGGGCATGACCTTCATGCTCGATTCTCTTTCGCCCCTACCGGGGCTCTCGTTGTTCTTCGTTTACTTCTCCCACGGCTGACGCCGTGGGCTAAATTCTTCCGCCCCTGACGGGGCTCGACTCTTTTATTCTTCGACTTCTTCCTCGCTGCCTTCGGCCTTGCCGGGAGTCCTGCCGGGGTCGCCGCTCTCCAAATCCTTTTCGCCGCCGGGGATGGTGGTGCTGTCGTGGCCGACCAGTTGGTCGTCGTTCTCTTGTTCGTCGCTCATTCGTGTTTCTCTCCTTGATTAATCTTTAGGGTCTCAAAAACGACCTTCAGAGAACGAGGGTAAAGGGACGAGCCGTCAGCTCTCGCCGCGTTCATCCCTTTTACCCTCTTCCCCGTTTCCCCTTTGACTTGCTCTTACTTCCCCGCCGAGGCGCTGCGCCCCGAAGGCTGCCCCTTGGTGGTGGCGACCTCGCCGGTCTCCATCAACTGCTTGAAGCGGCGGAGGTCTTCGTCAATCTGCTGTTCGGGGTTCTCGCCGAAGAGCTTGGCGACCGCCGCGCCGAGCGCGCCGCCCGGCGGGTCGTACTTCAAGACGACGCGGACGACCGTGCCGCGCCCGCCAGTCGCCTCCTCGAAGCGAACGGAGCCTGCGCTGTCCACGTCCGCGCCTTCGAGCGTGCGCCACGCGATCAACTCGTTCGGCTTCTCGTTGTAGACTTCGGCGTCCCACTCGACGGTCGTCCCCGCCGGGGCCTTCGCCACCCAGTGCGAGCGGTTCTCGCTCGTGACCTGCACGGCTTCGAGGTGGTTCATGAAGCGCGGCAGGTTCTCGAAGTTGCGCCAGAAGGTGAACAACTCCTGCGCCGGTCGGTTGATGGTCACGCTCTTCTCGACCTTGAAGCCGCGCTCGCCGCGGACGCTCACGTTCTCGCTGTTACGCAAATCCGAGTCGCCCGCCGTGCTGAAGCCCATCGCCTGATAGACCTCGCAGTGGCCGCGCACGCCCCTCTGTACGAGCGCCGCGCCGAGCAGTCCGAGCGCGATGCCGCCCAGACTCCCGCGCGTCAGCCCGTAGAGCGCGAGCGCGCCGCCGCCGATGGTCGTCGCCCAACGCTCGGTCTGCCCGATGTTAATGTCCGAGCCCGTCTGCTCGTCCGTGGTCGTCAACCCCGTGATTTGTCCCGTATTCGTCAATGTCTCTTCACTTGATGCCATCTCGTCTTTCTCCTCTATCAAAATCGTTTTCGGACACAGCCGCACGCAGACGCACCCCAACTTGTCCGAAAACGGCTCGTCAACAGTTACTTTCAGAGATAGTGACTCAAAAGCCGTGCCGGAAAACGAAGAAGGCAAAAGTAAAAAGGTAAAAGGCAAAAGTAAGGAGGGCTTGAGCCTCTTCACTTTTGCCTTTTACCTTTTTACTTTTGCCTTGAAAAGTCGGGGCGGTAAGATTCGAACTTACGACCTCTCGGTCCCGAACCGAGCGCTCTACCAGGCTGAGCCACGCCCCGTCGCTGCGAACAGCTTGGACATTCTAGGTGCGATGTGTGTGTAAGTCAAACCTGTACGTCCCCGGCGTCCGCTTGCGCGGCGGCGCGGGCCTTCTCGCGGCGCGATTTGAGGTACTCGTAGAGCGGCGGCGTGAGCGACAAAAGGACGACGACGACGACGACCTTCTCGATGTGGTCTTCGAGCTTGATGCCGAAGGCGCTCTCGACGATGCTGCCGAGGAAGTAGCCGCCCAAGATCATGCTCGTGACCCAGAGGAAGCCGCCGACGACGTTGTAGACGGCGAACTGCCGGTAGGACATCTGCGCGGCCCCGGCGACGATGGGCGCGAAGGTGCGGACGATGGGCACGAAGCGCGCGATGATGATGGTCTTGCCGCCGTACTTCTCGTAAAAGGCGTGCGCCTTCTCAAGATGGCTCGGTCGGAAGAAGAGAGATTTCTGTCGCGTGAAGACGCGCGGGCCGAGCTTGAGGCCGGAGTAGTAGCCGACGGCGTCGCCCACGACGGCGGCGATGAAGAGGCTGAAGAGCAGGAAGAAGACGTTGAGCTTCCCGGCGGACGCGAAGAGCCCCGCGACCACGAGCAGCGAATCGCCCGGCAGGAAGAAGCCGACCGCCAGCCCCGTCTCCGCGAAGACGATGAGGATGAGCCCCGCGTAGGTGAAGACCAAGCCCTTCGTCGTCAGAAACTCGATGATGTTCTTCGGATTAAGAACTTCCCTGAGTTGGTGAAATAGTTCGGTTAATGATTCCATGATGATAAAAAGTTCAAAGTTCAAGGTTCAAAGTTCAAAGTTAAAGACAAAGCTCTTATTCTTAACTTTGAACTTTGAACCTTGAACTTTGAACTACTCCTGCGCCCAGCCGTAGCGACCGATGAGCGGGACGAAGGCGCAGGGGCCGTGCTCTTCGTGTTTGAAGCCTTCCTCTTCGCGGATGACGCGGACGAGGCGCTGCGAGTCGCGCGTCTCGCCGACGGGGATGACGAGTCGTCCCCCGACCTTCAGTTGCGCGAGCAGCGGTTCGGGGACTTCCGGCCCGCCGGCGGCCACCAGAATCCCGTCGTAGGGCGCGTGCGCGCTCCAGCCGAGAGTGCCGTCGAAGCACTTCACGGTGGCGTTGTAGATGTTGAGGCTGCGGATGCGCGCCTGCGCCTCGCGCGCGAGGTCGGCGATGCGCTCGATGGCGTAGACCTGTCCGGCGAGCCGCGCGAGCACGGCGGTCTGGTAGCCGGAGCCCGCGCCGATTTCGAGCACGCGGCTGTCTTTATCAACTTCGAGCAGCTCGCTCATGCGCGCGACGATGTAGGGCTGCGAGATGGTCTGGTTGGCGGCGATGGGGAGCGCGTGGTCGCCGTAGGCGTTCCCTTGCAAGGCTTCGGAGACGAAGAAGTGGCGCGGCAGCTCCTGCATCACTTCGAGGACGCGCCGGTCTTTGATGCCGTAGTGGTCGCGCAGCCGCTCGATCATGCGCTGGTGCGGGATGCGGAGACCCGTGGGCTTGGCGGCTGAGCGGTTTGAAGTCGAGGGGTTCAAAAAATGCCTTCTCTCACCTGCGGCGTTGCTCTTCAGTCGTGCGCGGCGGGCTGGTCTCGCTCGTCGCGCGCGACCTCCCCGGCGGCGATGCGGTTCCAGAGGTCGAGCGCGACCAGCGCGTTGTGGTTCGTCATGTCGCTGCGCATCGGCGTGACGGAGATGTAGCCCTGCTCGATGGCCGAGTAGTCCGTCCCGTCCTCGTGGCCCGACGTGTAATACTCCTCGCCGATCCAGTAGTAAGCCTTGCCGCGCGGGTCTATGTGCTCGCTGATGATGGGCCGCGCGTTCTTCATCCCCTGCCTAGTTACGCGCACGCCCTTAATCTCTCCGCGAGGCACATTGATGTTGAGCAGAGTGCCTTCGGGCAAGCCCTCTTCGAGCGCCTTGCGGACGGCGACGACGGCGAAGCGGGCGGCCTCCGTAAAGTCGAAGTTCTCGCGCGCGACGAGGCTGAAGGCGAGACCGGGGACGCCGAGAATGGTCGCTTCGAGCGCGCCCGCGACCGTCCCCGAATAGCTCGCGTCGTCGCCGAGGTTCGCGCCGTGGTTGATGCCGGAGACGCAGATGTCGGGCCGCTCGTCGTCGCCGAGAATGCGGTTCAAGGCGAGCGTCACGCAGTCGGTCGGCGTCCCGTCCACCGTCCAGTGGCGCTCGTCAATCTGGCGGATGCGCAAGGGGCGCGCGAGCGTCAGGCTGTGCGAAGCGCCGCTCATCTCGGAGGCGGGCGCAACCGTGTACACGTCGCCCACCTCGCGCAGAGCCTCCTCCACCGCCGTCAGACCTTCGGAATGGATGCCGTCGTCGTTCGTTAAAAGAATGCGAACCATATAATTAAGCCGCGGTTATTACACCTTAAAGAAACGAATTATTCAAGCAGGCCCGCCCGGCAGCAACAGAAGAGCCCCGCGAACGTCCGAAGCGCTCGCGGGGCTCGTCCGGGTCTGACTCGCCGGAGGCGTTAGGCGTTCGCCGTCTCGCCTTCCTTCTTGCGCGAAAGGCCCTTGATCTGGACGGGCGTGTTCTTCTCCACGTCCGAGCCGAGCTTCTTCTTCAAGACCATCTCCTGATAGAGCTTCCGCATCATCGCGGCCTCTTCGGCGGCGGTCTTCGGCCCGGCCATTTCGGGGCGGTTCGGGCGCTGAAGGTCAACTTCGTTCAGGACGAGGTTGACGGGCACGTCTGCCATCACCACGTCCTTACCCTTGGCGAAAATCTCGTGGCGACCGTTCTCCTTGTACCACTTGGCGACCGTCGCGTTCTGGTGCATCTGCTCGATGATGTTGCGCCAGCCTATCCCTGTGTTGTAGGCGCAGAAGGAAATCTCACCTTCCTGCGTGCCGTAAGGGATGATGCACATCTCGGTGCGGCGGAAGTCGTAGTTGAACAAGTCCTGGAACCACATCCCGGCGATGAAGAGGAAGTTCCAGCGGTCGGCGCGGCGAGCCTTGATGTCCTCTTCGGTGCGCTTGCCGTCCACGCGCCCGTAGGTCTTGCCGGTCAGGCCGAACGACTTGTCGAACTTCTTGAACAGCTCGTAGAGCGAGAAATGCGTCGGCGAGCTGTAAGGCCGGTAGTGCTTGAGGAGCGCGAGGCCCATCATCATGTTCGTGGCCCACTTGCCGCGCCCCGCGTCGGTGATCTGTTTCATGTCGCCGACGAGCCCCGGAATGTTCAGGAACTCCGGCACGGGCCGCATCTCTTTGGTCTCTTTGTCAATCATCACCGCCGTCCCGACGCCGCAGTTCGGGTGGCAGCCGCACGACACCTGACCCCACTCGGCGTCGGGGCCGTGCGCGAGGTCGGCGAAGTCGGCGAACGCGCCCATCAGGGAGAGCGGGAACCAGTCGCGCGTCGGCTCGGTGATGCCGACCTGCGATTTAACGTCGCGCGCCAGATGCGACAAGGTGTAACGCTGCGCCATGCGGCGCTCGTCCGTAATCTCCTCGTCGCGGCCCGTGAAGGAGACGGGCTGGAACGAGATGAAGGCGATCTTCTTCGGGTTGTCGAGCGCGAAGCGGATGACGGAGCCCACCTGATCGTTGTTGATGTTGTTGACGAGCGTCGTGACAAGCACGATCTCGACGCCCGCCTCGTGCAGGTTGTCAATCGCGCGCAGCTTCACGTCGAAGAGGTTGCCGACCTGACGGTGCGAGTTGGCGTCGTTGCCGATGCCGTCGAACTGGAGGTAGGCGTAGCGCAGGCCCGCCTCGGCGGCCTCGCGGCAGAACTCTTTCGACTTGGCGAACTCGATGCCGTTGGTCGCGGCCTGCACCGAGTTGTAGCCGACCTTGCGCGAGTAGCGGATGGAGTCGAGGAAGTAAGGCGAAATCGTCGGCTCGCCGCCGGAGAACTGCACCGACATCTGGCGGCGCGGCTTGATGGAGATGGCCTTGTCGAGAATCTCCTCAATCTCCTCCATGCTCAACTCGTGGACGAAGCCGACCTGATTGGCGTCCATGAAGCACGGGTCGCACATCATGTTGCAGCGGTTCGTGAGGTCAATCGTCAAGACCGACCCGCGCCCGAACTTGATGGAGCTGGAGCCGTGCTCGTGGAGCCCCTCGTCGTTGTGCGCCTGAATGTCGCGGCCCGGAAACATGCGCTCGATGTGCTTGAGGAACGTCGAGTCAATCGCCATGATGTCCTCGAAGTGGCCGTGCGTGGGGCAGTCCTTGACCATCCAGATTTCGCCGTCGCGCTCGATGATCTGCGCCTTGATCTCGCCGACCTTCTCGTTGATGAGAATGGCCGGGTCAATCACTTCGGCGCTCAGGATTTTGGCGCGCGCCTCGATGACGCACTTCGGGCAGAGGGAGTCGGTCGTGCGCGGGAAGCCGAGCGGCGGCTTCGACTTCTGCCAGGACTTGAGAAGCGGCTTGTCCGACCACTTCGGCGTGAACGTCTCGTTCGGCCTGTACTTGTTGAAAAACTGGATGGTGTTGAAGAGGCCGCCCGCCACGAGGGTCAGTCCTTTTTCCACGTGCTTGATTGGTCGTCGCATGCTGTCTTTATCCTTCTCTCAAGAGTCTCATCGAATCCGCCGCGCTTCCGCTTTTCAGTCCGCGCCGCCGGAGTATCAGTACATATACCCGCTCGCCTTCCCCCGAACAATTCGCGACTGCCGGGAGATTTAACGAAAGCGACCGAGGGGTTATCTTTCAAATGCTTGGGCCGAAGAGCCCGGAAAGGCGAGCACCGCGCGGAATAATTTCGACGCCGGGGATTTTTAGTAAATCAATGCGCCCTGCGCGAAAACAATAGACCTTCCTCCGCGAGATGGTCAACCGTCCGGCAAGAGCAATGCCCATGCCAGCCCTCTTTATTCCCGATAAATGCTGAAATAGTTGAATTAAACGAGGTTCGAGAAATCTCTGCGGGCGGCGGTTGGGGGCGTCTCATGAGTCAAAGTTGCCTCTCAAGGATGAAATCGCCGGGTGCGTGGCCTTATGACCCGCGAGAACCGTTGAGGCACAGACGAGGCGTCTATTGTGACACAGAGGCGAGAAAAAGCCTTGAATTTCTTACTGTTTCGGGCTGGTGATACTCAACACTTCTTCGAAGAGGAGGCCGTTGGTCGCCAACGCGTTCCCCGCATGAATCGTCCGCTGCCCGCCCCAGTCCGTGAAGGTTCCGCCGGCCTCTTCCATGACGGGCAGGAGCGCGGCACAGTCCCAGACCGACATCACGGGGTCGAACATGACATCGGCGCGGCCCGTCGCCACGAGCGCGTACCCGTAGCAATCGCCCCACGTGCGCCGCGAACGCGCGCGCCGCTGAATTTCCTCCGCCGCCCGCCCGAAGCCGTATCGCTCGCACGAGCCGAAGTCGGTCGCGAGCACGAGCGACTCTTCCAGCGAAGCGGTGCGGGAGACATGCGCGCGCTCGCCGTTCAGGTAACAGCCGAGCCCCTTCGCCGCGTAGACCGTCTCGCCGAGCGCCGGGAGGTGGATGACGCCGAGCGTCGGCTCGCCTTCGATTTCGAGGGCGAGGAGGACGCCGTAGAAGGGCACGCCGTGGACGAATGAGTACGTGCCGTCAATCGGGTCGAGAATCCAACGCCTGCCCGAAGAGCCCGCGCTCTCGCCCTCCTCTTCGCCGAGGATGGCGTCTGCGGGAAACTTCCCGGCAATCTCCCGGCGCAAAAAACTCTCGGCCTCAAGGTCGGCCTGCGTGACAAAGGTCTGGTTGGCCTTCACCTTCGTCTCGAACTCCCTGCGGAAATAACGGAGCGTAATCTCGCCCGCCTCGCGCGCCAGCCCGACGCCGAAATCGAGGAGCCCCTGCAACTCGTCTTCACTCATCCTTCGCACCACCCTTCGACGCCCGACGCGCCAGCACTTCGCCCAACGACTCCAACTTGAGCCCGCGCTCCGCCAACAAGACCAGAAGATGATAGACCAGATCGGACATCTCCGACGCGAGCGCCGCTGCGTCGCCGTCTTTCGCCGCGATGATGGTCTCGGCGGACTCTTCGCCGACCTTCTTGAGAATCTTGTTCAGCCCCTCTTTAAAAAGATATGTTGTGTATGAGCCCTCCGGCATCTCCCTCCGGCGTTCTTCAATCACCTCGAAGAGCTGTTTGACCACGGCCCCGAAATCAGTCACCGGCGAGCCCGCGCCGCCGGAGTCTTCAACGCTTCCCCGCCCCGCGCCTTCAACCTCCTGATGGAAACACGAACGCGCGCCCGTGTGGCAGGCCGCGCCGCGCGGTTCGACCAGCACGACGAGGGCGTCTGCGTCGCAGTCGAGCCGCACGCCGATGACCTTCTGTGTGTGGCCCGAAGTCGCACCCTTGTGCCAAAGCTCTGCGCGCGAGCGAGACCAGAACCACGTCTCGCCCTCCGCGAGCGTGCGCCGCAGGCTCTCGGCGTTCATGTACGCGAGCGTCAAGACCTCGCGCGTCGTTGCGTCCTGCACGACCACAGGCATGAGCCCGCGCTCGTCGAAGCGCACGTCTTCGAGTTTGACCATCATCTCACCACGACTCCTCGCGCCCGCAGATAGTCTTTGACCTCGCCGATGCTGAACTCGCCGAAGTGAAAGAGCGAGGCAGCGAGCACGGCGCTCGCGCCGCCCACGGTCAGAGCTTCATGGAAATGTTCGAGCTTGCCTGCGCCGCCCGAAGCGATGACGGGGATGCGGACGGCTTCGGCAACGGCGCGCGTCAACTCAAGGTCGTAGCCGTCGCGCGTGCCGTCCCTGTCCATGCTCGTCAGAAGAATCTCGCCCGCGCCGAGCCGCTCCGCCCGCGCTGCCCACTCGATTGCGTCCCAACCGACCGCCCGCCGCCCGCCGTGCGTGAAGACCTCCCAACCCGCGCCGCCGTCAGTCCTCCGCCGCGCGTCCACGGCGACGACGACGCACTGGCTGCCGAAGACGCCCGCCGCTTCACTAATCAAGTTCGGGCCGCTCGACCGCCGCCGTGTTCAGAGTCACCTTGTCCGCGCCCGCGCGCAGGATGGCGCGCACGTCCTCGACCGTCTTCAGCCCGCCGCCGACGGTGAAAGGGATGAACACCTCGTCGGCCACGCGCCGCACGAGGGCGGAGACGATGGCGCGCTTATCTGACGAAGCCGTGATGTCGAGGAAGGCCAACTCGTCCGCGCCTTCGAGGTCGTAGCGTTTGCCCTGTTCCAGAGGGTCTCCGGCGTCCGCGAGCGAGAGGAAGCGGATGCCTTTGACGACACGACCGCCGTCAACATCGAGACATGGGATGATGCGCTTGGCTAACATGATGAACTCGGAACAGTACCGCGAGCGGTAGCGAGCGGGTTGACTTTATTTAAGCTCAACCCGCTCGCTACCGCTCGCGGTACTGTCCTCATCTTTTGCAAAATTCTTCAACAGTCGCAACCCCGCGGCCTGACTCTTCTCCGGGTGAAACTGCACACCGCAGACGTTCGCGCGTGCGACCACGGAGGCGTAAGGCTCGCCGTATTCGGTCTCGCCGAGCACCGCTTCGGCGTCTTCAGCGTCGCAGTAGTAAGAGTGGACGAAGTAGAAGAAGCTCCCCGCCTCGATGCCTTCCGACAAGGAGTGGTCTCTCCGCCACTCGACCTGATTCCAGCCGACCTGCGGTACGCGCAGGCGTTCGTTGAAGCGGCGCACGCGCCCGCCGAGGAAGCCGAGCCCACGGCTTCGACCGAACTCCTCCGATTCCTCGAAGAGCATCTGCATCCCGACGCAGACGCCAAGGAGCGGCGTGCCTTCCGCCACGCGCTCGCGCAGCAACTCGTCAAAGCCTCGCTCGGTGAGCGCGCTCATGCACGCGGGAAAAGCGCCGACGCCGGGCAGCACCAACTTCTCCGCGCGCCGCAACACACGCTCGTCAGCACTGACGACGGCCTCGCACCCGCCAGCCGCGAAAGCCTTCTCGACCGAGCGGAGGTTGCCGACGCCGTAATCCACAATCGCCACGCGCGCCGACATTCTTTACAGCACCCCCTTCGTGCTCAACACGCCCACGACGCGCGGGTCGCGCTCGACGGCCTGACGAAGCGCGCGCGCCGCCGCCTTGAAAGTGCCTTCGAGGATGTGGTGCGTGTTGCGCCCGCGCAAGGCATCAAGGTGGAGGTTGCAGCGCGCGGCCTCGGCAAACGAGCGCCAGAAGTGCTCGGCCAGTTCGACGGAGAAGTTGCCTATCTGCTGCCGCCGCGTCTCGACTTCGTAGACGAGATAGAAGCGGCCCGAAAGGTCTACGACGGCGCGGCACAAAGCCTCGTCCATCGGCACGAGCGCGGAGCCGTAGCGCGCGATTCCCCGTTTGTCGCCGAGCGCTTCGGCGAACGCCTTTCCGAGAGTGATGGCGATGTCTTCGACGGAATGGTGGTCGTCAATTTCGAGGTCGCCGCGACATTCGACTTCGAGGTCGAAGAGCCCGTGGCGCGCGAAGAGTTCGAGCATGTGGTCGAGGAACGCGACGCCCGTCGAGACTTTGGAACGACCTTCGCCGTCGAGCGAAAGACGAACGCGCACGTCCGTCTCCTTCGTCTTTCGCCTCACTTCGGCCTCACGCGCGCTCGTCTGCAATTCAGTACTCATCAGCTTTAACCTCAATCTACGTCTTCCGACTTCATCCGAAAATCTCTCTCAGCCCTTCAATCAAACGGTCGTTCTCGGCGGGCGTGCCGACGCTCACGCGGAAATAATCCCTGAGCATCGGGTAGCCGCTCACGTCGCGGACGAGGATGTCGCGCGCCAGCAGTTCGGCACAGACTCGTTTCGGCTCGACCGTCGAGCGCACGACCATGAAGTTCGCGCGCGAGGCGACGGGCGAGAGCCCTTTCACGCCTCGCAGTTCTTCGTAGAGTCTTTCGCGCTCGGCGCGGATGCGTTTGACGGACGGCGCGATTTCCGTCTCGTACATCTCGACGCAGACCTCGGCGGCGGTCTGCGAGAAGGCGTTGAGGTTGTAGGGCAGCAACGCCTTCGAGACTTCGCGCGCCAACTCAGGCGCGGCGAGCAAGTAGCCGACGCGGAGCGCCGCCAACGCCAACGCCTTCGAGAAGGTGCGGAAGACGACGAGGTTCGGGTGGCGTTCGAGGAGCGGCACGACTGACTCGCCTGAGAATTCGAAGTATGCTTCGTCAACCACGACTATCCCGCGCGAGGCTTCGAGCAGCATGGAAAGGTCGCCGTCCGCCATCCGGCATCCCGTCGGGTTGTTGGGCGAGCAGATGACGGTCACTTCCGGCTCATATTTTTTAATCGCGGCGACGAGCGCCGCCACGTCGAATTGCAGACGGTCATCGAGCGGGACGCTCAACACTTCGCCGCCGAGCACGGTCGCCACTTGTTTGTAGAGCGCGAAGGTCGGCTCGCTGATGAGCACGCGGCGGCCCTCGCCGACCGTCACCATCAAGAGCGCCTGAATCAACTCGTTCGACCCGTTCCCCGCGAGCACGCCTTCGGGCTCCCACCCGGCGAACGCCGCCAACTTCTCGTGCAAAGCGGCGGGCGTGAAGTCCGGGTAACGACACCACGCGCGCGACTCCATGCGCCGCAACGTCTCGCGCTTAATCGCCTCCGACGCGTCCCACGGGCTCTCGTTCTGGTTGAGCTTCACCGACGCGCGCACGGGCGACAGCGTGTAGGCACGAAGGCCGCGCACGGACGGTTTGATTGTTTCCAGAGGATTCGTCATCGAAATCATTTCTGTAGGGGCAGGGCTTGTCCCTGCCCGCTCACCTTCGCTTGTACTGACGTTGAATCCATCATCACGCAACGGGCAGGGACAAGCCCTGCCCCTACAATTTTATTCGTCCAGCCGAATCAAAGCGGAGCGCGCGTGCGCGTCCAGTCCTTCGGCGCGGGCGAGCGTGGCGATCATGCTGCCCGTCTCGTTGAGTTCTTCGCGCGTGTAGCGAACGGTGCTGGTGCGGCGGATGAAATCGTTGACGCCGAGCGCGGACGAGAAGCGCGACGCGCCGCCCGTGGGCAGGACGTGATTCGGCCCGGCGAAGTAGTCGCCCACGGCCTCCGGCGTGTATGAGCCGAAGAAGATTGCGCCCGCGTGGCGGATGCGCGCCGCCGCCTCGTCTTCGTCACGGGCGATAATCTCAAGGTGCTCCGGCGCGAGTTCGTTGACGACGGCGCAGGCTTCTTCAATATCCTCGACGACAAAAATCGCGCCGTAGTCGGCGAGCGAGCGCCACACGATTTTTTGTCGCGGCAGCGTGCGCGCCTGTCGTGCGACTTCCTCGGAGACTTGGCGCGCGAGTTCCTCGCTCGTCGTCACGAGCACCGCCGAGGCGTCCTCGCCGTGCTCGGCCTGCGCGAGTAAATCGGCGGCGACGAAATCGGCGCGCGCGGTTTCGTCGGCGAGCACGACGACCTCGCTCGGCCCCGCAATCGAATCAATGCCGACCGCGCCGAAGACGAGTTTCTTCGCCGCCGCCACGTAGCGGTTGCCCGGCCCCGTAATCTTGTCCACGCGCGGGACGGTCTCGGTGCCGAAGGCGAGCGCGGCCACGGCCTGCGCGCCGCCGACCGCGTAAATCTCTTCGACGCCCAACTCGACGAGCGCCGCCGCGACCGCCGGGGATTCGTTGAGCGTGCGCGGCGGCGTGACGACGACGATGCGGCCCACGCCCGCGACCTGCGCCGGGACGACGTTCATCACGACCGACGAAGGGTAACTGGCCGTCCCGCCCGGCACGTAGAGCCCCGCCGACTCGACCGGCGTGACGCGCTGGCCGAGACGCACGCCGCGCCCCGCGTCCATCTCCCACGACTCGACCCGCTCGCGCTCGTGGAAGGCGCGGACGTTGCGGATGCTCGCGCGCAGCGCTTCGAGCAGTGAATCGTCCGCGCGCGCGGCGGACTCCTTCAAAGCCTCTTCGCCGACGCGCAGCTCCGAAGCCTTCAGGCGCACGCCGTCGAAGCGCGCCGTGTAGTCGAGCAGCGCCGCGTCGCCGCGCGCGCGAACCTCCTCGACAATCTCCGAGACGGAGCGCATCAGCTCTTCGTCCAGAGACACCGTGCGCGACTTGATGCGCGCGAGCTTCGCGCGGCGGCGCGCGGCCTCGCCGCTCCCGATGAGTTCAATCAAGCTGCTTCCCCTCTCACTTCGACCACACTCCTCAGAGCCTCGACCGTGCGTGCGACCTCGACGGCCTTCAACTGGTGGCTCGCGCGGTTGACGACCAGACGGCCCGAAGACTCGGCGACCGTCTCGGCGACGACGAGCCCGTTCTCGGCGAGCGTCCGGCCCGTCTCCACGAGGTCAACGATGCAGTCGGCGAGTCCGAGCACGGGCGCGAGTTCGACCGAGCCGGAAAGCTCGATGATCTCGACGGGCACGCCCTTCGCGCCGAAGTGCGCGGCGGCGATGCGCGGGTACTTCGTCGCCACGTGGAGCACGCCGGCGTGTCCCGCGCTGAAGTTCTCGCGCGCGGCGACGGCGATGCGGCAGCGGCTGATTCGAAGGTCGAGCGGCTGCAAAACGTCCGCGCCCGTTTCGAGCAAAACGTCGCGGCCCACCACGCCGCAGTCGGCGATGCCGTGCTCGACGTAGACGGGCACGTCCGCGGGCTTGACGAAGACGAAGCGGTAGCGACCGCTCTCATCCTCGACGGCGAGCCGGCGCGAGGCCAATGCTTCGCCGCAGGCGTGGACGCCCGCGCGCGCTAAAAGCGCCAGCGCCTCCGTCTGCATCCGTCCCTTCGCAATCGCCACGGTCAGCATCGCACGCCCCCCGTCCTCAACTCGACGCGCTCCCCGGCGGCACGCCTCCGCCTCGCCTCCATAAACAACTCGCGCGACCCCGCGCCTTCGACGGTCGCCGCCTCGCGCCCCGAATCTCGCGCGAGCACTTCAAAGCCTTCCCTTCCGAGCACGTCGCCGAGCGCGTCGAGGTCGAGGACGAAGCCGACCGCCGTCTCGCTCCGACCGAAGTTCGACGCCAGCTCGTCGTAGCGCCCGCCGCTGCCGACGCGCGCGCCCGCGCCCTCGACGTAGACGCGGAAGACGAGCCCCGTGTAGTAGTCCATCCCCGACACGTCGCCGAGGTCAATCTCGAAAGACCCGGCGAGGTCGAGCGTCTCAAGCACGTCCCAAATCTCTTTGAGCGCCCGGAAGCCTTCGCGCGCGCGCGGCCCTTGGGCGAGCCCGCACGCCTCTTCGAGCGCGCCGGGTTTTCCCGTCAAGCGACCGAGCCGCGACGCGAGCGCGGCTGACGTGCTCGACGCCGCGCGCTCCGCGAGCAGCGCGTCGAGACTCGCCGCGTCGCGGATGTCTATCAAGTGTCTCAGACGCTCGCGCTCCGCCTCTCCGAGTCCGAGTTCTTCGGCGACGCCCCGCAGGATGCCCGCGTGGTTGAGCGTGATGCGGTAGCGCGAGCGCAGGCCCAAACGTTCGAGGACTTCCGCCGCGATGACGAGCGCCTCCACGTCCGCCGCCCCCGGCCCCGCGCCGATTAGCTCGCAGCCGAGTTGACGCGTCTGCCGCTTCCACTCGGCGTGCGTGCGCGGGCGCTGGCGGAAGACCGACGCCGCGTAACAGAAGCGCAGGGGGCGCTCGCGCTCCGAGAAGAGCGTCGCGGCGGCGCGCGCCACCGCCGAAGTCACGTCGGGGCGGAGCGCGAGCATCCGCCCGTCGGTGTCGGTGAAGCGGAAGGCGCGCTGCGCCTCGGCGCGGCCCATGCCCTTCTCGAAGAGCGCGTAATAGTCCACCACGGGCGTCGCGATCTCCTCGTAGCCCCAGCCGTCGAAGACCGACATCACCTCGTTCTCGACGGCGCGGCGCAGGCGCGTCTCGCCGCCGAAGTAGTAGCGCATCCCGCCCGGAATTTTCGACAGTGGCTCGTTCATAAATAGCTTCCAAACACAAAAACGCCGCCGGACATCTTTCATGTCGGCGGCAGCGTACGGGGTGGAAGATGACTTCTCCGGCGCTTACGTTCCCTCTCGCGCCCTTACGAGTCAACACCTGCACGGCTACCGCCACAGCGATGATGCGCGCCGTGATGATGCGGTGTCGTGTGGTGGTTGAGGTGTCTGGTCATCTCGCGAAACTGTCTGACAATCTTTCGGGCCGGGTTGTTATACCCGACCGTTCCGGCGCGTGTCAAACCGGCGGGATGAGCGCGACCTTCGAAGCCCTAGCGCGGCGCGTAGTAGCCGACGCGCGTGTTGACCTGAAGAGGACGGCCCGGCACTTCGACTTTGACGCGGCGGAAGCGACCGTCGCGGGCGGCGTCCGTCGGCGTGTAATAGAGCGCGTACTGGCTGCGCAGTTCCTCGGCAATTTCGCCGTAGACGCTTCCGAGCGAGCCGAAGCTTTGCGGCTTGTAGAGGCGTCCGCCGGTGGCCGAAGTCAGTTGCGAGAGGTTGCGCTCGCTCAGGTCGAGGACGCGCATCCCCTCGCGCAGGTCGCCGATACGCAGCTCGTTGAAGCGGACTGAGGAGTCCGTCCCGGCGAGCAGGTTATCAAGCTCAGACTGCTTGTGCGCGCGTTCGATTTCGGTGTTGCTGATGACGTAGACGGCGACCTGCGCTTCGAGCAGCGTGCGGAGCGCCGCTTCGAGCGTCGCCTTGCCGCGACCGCTGTCAATGCCGTCGCTCAGGACGACGAGCGCGTGGCGGCGCTGCCCCCGCGCGAACTGTTCGCGGGCGGCGAGCATGAGCGCGTCGTTGAAGCGCGTGAAGACGCCGGTCGAAAGTCTTTTGAGGGCGCGGCGCAGTTGGAGGCGGCTCTGCGTCCAGTCGAGAAGGAGTTCGACGCGGTCGTCGAACTTGATGAGGCTGATGCGGTCTTCCGCTTCGAGCCGCGCGGCGAACTCTTCGGCGGCGCGGCGGAAGTCCTCGAAGCTCGCCGCGACCGACGAGGAGGAGTCAACGAGCAAAGCCACGTCCACGGGGACGCGCCTCAGAGAGAGCTCGCTCAAGGGCTGCTCGCGCCCGTCCTCGTAGACGCGAAAGTCTTCGCGCTTGAGGTCTGCGACGAGACGCCCCGTCGCGTCGCGCACCGTCACCGGCAGCAGCACTTCGCTGCTGCTGATCTTGACGACCTCGTCTTCGTCAATCGCCTCAGGGCTTTCGTCGCTCGGCTTCGCCGACGGCTTCTGAGCTTCGCCCGCGTCACTCGCGTTGTTCTTAACGGCATCGCCCTTTTGCTTTTGAGACGTCTCCGCGTTTGAAGTCTTGGATGGCGGAGACGCCTTGCGCGGGCGCGTGTGCGTCTGCGTCAGAGCCGAAGGAAGCGCGAGACCGGAGGCGAGGCAGGCGAGCAGGAGCAGGAGCGCGAAGGGCCGCGCCGCTTTGAAGGCCGGGACGTTTTTTATTTGAAGTCTGCGACGGACGGCGGACGACATCGCCTCACCTTTCGGGGCGCGCGGGCTGTTGCTCGCCCTCTTCGCCCATCGCGGCGCGCATGGCGGCGATGACGGGCTCGCTCACGCGACGCTTGCGCAGCTCGGCGAGCCTCGCGGGCGAGAGGTCGAACTCGACCGGCGACTGTTCGATGCGGCGGATAATCGTGCCCTCGGAGAAGCCCGCCTCGACCAGCTCGACGACCTTGTTGTTGTTGAGCGTCGGCGTGCGTTCGAGCTTCGCTTCGCCGCCCGCCTCGACGGGTGGCCGGATGATTTTGACCGAAGCGCTGCCGAGCGTCTGCGAGTCTGTGTCGCCGCCGCCGCTCCCGCCGCGCGAGCGCGTCCGCCCGCGCGCGCCGCCCGACGAGCCGAAGATGTCCACGCCGCCGCCTTGCTCGCCGCCCGGCTTCGGACTCTTAGAGACGCCGCCTCCTTCCTCGAAGAAACCGTCGTCATCTTCCCAACCCTCGCTCGCCAGCATCGTCGCCTCTTCGCGCGCCAGCATGGCGAGGATGACGCGCTCGCTCACGCCGCTCTTCTTCAACTCAATCAGTCGTTCGGGCGCGAGGTCGAACCGCGCCGGGCGCGAGCGGATGATGGCGATGACGGTCTTCTCACGAAAACCCGCGCGCACGAGTTTCACGACCGAGCCGTTCGTCAAAGGCGCTTCCGCGCTCTGCGCGCGCACCGCGACGGCCCCGGCGCAGCACGCGAGCACGAAGGCAACCAGCGACACTCTCATCAAACAGGATTTCATAAACCGCCCACCTCAATCTCTATACAAGCGCGAATGGACACGACGTTCCAGAGAAAGTCAGAAGTCAGAACGCTGAACGATGAACTATCAAGACGAAAAGCGAAGGCAGTTGTTTTCGCTCATCGTTCAGCGTTCTGACTTCTGACTTTCTTCTCATTCTCCCTGCCGGTAGCGCGCGCTGATCTTGCGGACGTAGTTGCGTGTCTCGCGGTACGGGGGGACGCGGTGGCCGTACTTCATCACCGCGCCCTCGCCCGCGTTGTAGCCCGCGAGCACGAGGTCAACGCGATTGTTGAAACGCTTGAGCAGAGTCTTCAGGTATCGCGTCCCGCCCATGATGTTCTGCGCCGGGTCGTGCGAGTTGCGGACGCCGAAGCGCGCCGCCGTCCCCGGCATGAGCTGCATCAAGCCCCGCGCGCCCATCGGGCTCAACGCGCGCGTGTTGAAGTGCGACTCCTGCTCCATCACGCAGAAGATAAGGTACGGGTCAACGTCGAACCGCGCGCCGTTCTGGCGGATGAGACTGTCAATGCGCGTGCTGCCCGAAGACCAGAAACGCTCGCGCCGCTTGCGCTTCACGCCCGCGACTTCGCCCGCCGCGCTCTCGACAATCCGCTCCCGCTCGATGTGGTCTATGCGCGAGCGTTCGATGAAGACGGAAAGGTTGCCGCGCTTGTACCAGACGCCTTCCGCCGTCTCGTTCGCCTCGTCCACCTCCATCTTCGCGCCGCCGACGAGGAATATCCACACGGCCTGCACCGCCTCGACGTTCCGCGCCGCCGTGTCGTCCGCCGTCTTCAAGACCGCGACATCATTCGCCGCCGCCTGCGTCGTCTCGCTCTCGTCCGGCTTCGCCGCTGCGGGCTTCGCGCGCTCGATGCCGCGCACGCGCGAACGCTCGACGAGGTGCGTCACGCCGTCGCGCCTGTACCAGAACCCTTGCGCGTCCTCCCAAGCCTCGTCAACCTTGATGGCCGAGCCGTCGGCCATCCGAAGGTGGTCGGCCCACGCGACCGACGAACAAGAGAGCAGTACGAAGAGAGACAGCGCCGCTCTCAACGCCGTTTCAGATTTGGAGCGGGTTCGCATCGCTTAACTCCCCTGTGCCGCGTTTGACGAATTCCTGCGCGCCGAAGCCGTGCGCCGCGCCGAAGTAGTTGCGCCACGCCGTGTCAATCAGGCGGACGCTGACTTCCGGCGGTCGTCCCCTCGAAGAGGCAGATGTCCGTCATGCGGTCGAGCAGGTCTCGCGGCTCGCACGCCTTCATCTGCCGGTGTTCGAGCATGTAGTTGTTGAGCAGGTGGTCGAGGCACGTCTGCTCGATGCGCAGGCCGCGCGTGTTGGCGGCGCGCTTGAAAATCTCGACGTAGGCCGAGGGCGTCGGCGGCTCGACGCGCGCGCGGTAGCCCATCCTCCGCAGGAAGGCTTCGTCCACCAAGTCCTTCTCGTTGAGGTTGGTCGAGAAGACGACGAGTTGCTCGAAGGGCACTTCAATCTTCTTGCCGGTGTGGAGCGTCAGGTAGTCAACGCGGCGTTCGAGCGGGACGATCCAGCGGTTGAGGAGATCGTGCGGCTCGCAGCGTTGCCGCCCGAAGTCGTCCACGACGAGCGTGCCGCCGTTCGACTTCATCTGGAACGGCGCTTCGTAGAAGCGGGCCGACTCGCTCCACTGAAGGTCTGCGTCGTCGAGCGTCAGCTCGCCGCCGACGATGACGAGCGGGCGCTCGATACAGACCCAGCGGCGGTCGTACTCGCTCGGCACGTCTTCGGGCGCGGCCTCCCGGTGGTTGTGCGAGTCGAAGACGCGGATGATTTGACCGTCAACTTCAATCGCGTATGGAACCCAGATTAAGCCCGGCAGCCCGGCGTTGATGCGTTCGGCGACGGCGGTCTTGCCCGTCCCCGGCGGGCCGGTGATGAAGAGCGAGCGGCGCGAGTTGATGACGCAGCCGAGCGTCACGAGCAGAGAGTCCGGCAGCACGAGGTCGCGGAAGGCCGCGCGCACCGAGTCTATCGAGGCCGTGCGCGGCGGCACGGCCTGCAAGCGCATCATGTGCGCGTAGTCGCGCAGGGAGACGGGCGCGGGGCCGACGTAGCCGCACAGGTCGCGCGCGCGGGCGACGCGCGTCCAGCCGCGCTCAAGCATCGCGTAGCGCGTCGCGCCGACCGCGACCTGCCCCTTGACCTCAATCATCTTCTCGCGCGAGAGGTGAATCAGAAGCTCTTCCACCAGAGAGCGCGGCAGCCGCATCTCCTCCGCCATGCTCTGCGTCGTCGGGTCGGCCATCTGCGCGACGTGCTTCAGCGCGAGGTCGCACAAGAAGCCCTCGGCCACGTCCGATTCGCGCAGCTCCTCCAGAGCCGGCGGCCCCATCGTCTCTATCTCAACGCGAGTTAAAATCGCTGCCTGTGTCATTTTCAAACTCCGTCTGAAGAAAATGATGAATGTCGGAATGATGAATGATGAATACATGGCCAGTTGAATCTCGAATCTCAGACTTGAGATCTCAAATCCGTCTGTAGTTCATCGTTCATCATTCCGCACTTCATGCGTTTGTTTATTTCCCGGCGGCGGCGGCGAGCGTCTGTCGCGCGTCTTCGGCTTGTAGGGATTGGCGGGCCTCTTCGGCTTTGTCCTTGCGGCCTGTGCGGTCGTAAAGCTCGGCGAGGCGGCGCAGGACGGCGGTCGAGGCGGGATTGATGCGGCGCGCGGCTTCGTAGTGCTCGACTGCCTTCTCTTCGCGGCCCACGCGTTCGAGGAGCGCGGCGACGTTCATCCGGCCCTGATACTCGCCGCCCGCGCGCGCGAAATTCTTGTAGGCGTCGTCGTACTTGCCGAGGCGCGTCTGCGCGAGCGCGAGGTTGTTGAGGATGCGCGTGTCGGTGGGCGCGAGTTTGGTCGCGCGCTTCAGGCGCTCGACCGCCGCGCGGTAGTTGCCGCCGACGTAGAGCGAGTAGCCGAGATTATTCAAAGCCTGCGGGTCGGCTTCGTTCACGTCCACGGCGCGCTCGTAGGAGTCCTTCGCGCGCTCGCGCAGGCCCTTGCGGTCGTAGGCGACGGCGAGCAGGCTGTGCGCCTGACTGAGACGCGGGTCGAGCGAGGCCGCGCTCGAAAGCTCCGCGATGGCTTCGTTGAGTCTTCCTTCTTCAAGCAGCGCGCGCCCGCGCGCGAGTCGTTCGCGCGCCGTCCCTTCGGGGCCGGATGCGGCCTGCCTCTGCGAGTTGGAGTCTTCGACGCGGGTGACGCCGACGCTCTCGAACTTCGCGGCGTCCTTCTCCGACATGCGCGCGAGCTTGCCTGAGTCGTCGCCGCCGCCGAAGACTTTGCTGACCGCCTTGAACGGAGCCTTGAAGATGCGGAAGAGGCGGTTGCCCTTCTTCTTGGGCGCATCGGTCTCGGACGTGTTGCCGGACTCCGCGCCGGACTCGGCGACGACGTTGGCGGCGGTGTCGCCTTCGCGCTCGTCGCCCTCGGCGCTCCACAGCGCGGTGGCGCTCAAGACCAGCATGAAGGTCACGAAGATGGCGATGATTCGGCGCTTGTTCATGTCTTTACCCTTTGCCTTTCCTTACTTCTTCAGGAACGTGTCCGCGAGGTTCAGGGCCGCGGGGCCGAGGATGATGATGAAGAGCGTGGGGAAGAGGAAGAGCGCGAGCGGGAGGAGGAGTTTCACCGCCGCCTTCTGCGCCGCCTGCTCGGCCCGCTGCCGACGCTTCGTGCGCAGAGAGTCGGCGTAGACGCGGACGGCCCTCGCGATGGACGTGCCGAAGCGGTCGGCCTGAATCAACATCGCGACGAGGCTGCGGAGGTCATCAACGCCCGTCCGCTCGGCGAGGTTGCGCAGGGCCTCGTCGCGCTCGCGCCCGACGCGGATTTCGAGGTTCGTCAAATCGAACTCTTCCGCGATGTCCGGGTGCACGTCCTTCAACTCCTCGCAGATGCGGAGGAGCGCGGCGTTAAGGCCGAGCCCCGCCTCGATGGAGACGACCATCAGGTCGAGCGCGTCGGCGAGCCCCCAGCGGAGGCGCAGGTGACGGTTCGCAATCATGCGTTTGAGCACGACGCGCGGCAGGAAGAAGCCGAGGACGAAGGCCGCGAGTATCCACTGCAAGGCGCTGTTCAAGGGGCGACCGACGAGCGCGCACGCTAAGGCCACGAACGCCGGGAAGAGCGCGAGCGACGCGAGCTGGAGCGCGCGGTAGACGACCGGCGCGCCCTCGGAGCGGTAGCCCGCCTGCATCAACTGCTTTTGCAGCTTGCGCGCCTCGGCAGCCGACGGCGGCGCGATGCGGTGCAGCGGCCCGGCCACGCGCTCGGCGAAGGCCCCGCCCGACGCGTCCTCGACCAAAACGGTCGGCGCGGGCAGAGAGCCTCCGCCCTCGGCCTCGCCCATCCGCTTGAGCCTCTCGGTAGCCGCGCTCGGCGGTCGGAACATCAGCCAGTACACGGCCATCACGCCGAGCGTGACGCAGACGAAGATGGAGATGGTGATGATGAGCATGGCTTTTTTCGTGACAGGTAAACCGTGACAGGTGACAGGAGGAAGACAGGTTTTTTCTTGTCACCTGTCACGGTTTACGGTTTACGGTCTTCAAATCTTGATCTTCAAGATTTTCTGAATAATGAGCATGCCGGAGATTTGCATGAAGCCGGCGGCGAAGAGGAGCTTGTGGCCGCGCGGGTCGTTCCAGAGGATGCTCATGTAGTCGGGGTTCATGTACGTGACGGCGGCGGCGACGAAGAGCGGCAGGGCGCAGAGAATCCATGCGGACATGCGCGAGCTGGTCGTCAAAGTCTTCAGGTCTTCGAGGATGCGGAAACGCTCGCGGATGGTGTAGCCGACCTTTTCGAGAATCTCGGCGAGGTTGCCGCCCGTCTCGCGCTGAATCATGATCGCCGTGATGCACAGGCGGAGGTCTAAGAGCGGGACGCGCGCGGCGAGGTTTTCGAGCGCGAGCTTGAGCGAGAGGCCGAGGTTCTGCTCCTCGTAGGTCTTGCGGAACTCGGTCGAGATGGGCTCCGGCATCTCGACGGCGATCATGTGCAGTGTCTCGGCGAAGGAGTGACCGGCCTGCAAGGCGCGGCTCATCAAGTCGAGCGCGTCGGGCAGGAGCGAGAGGAAGGCGTGCATCCGTCGCCTGCGGCGGTAAGCGACGTGCATGAACGGGACGGAAGTCGCGGCCACGCCCGCGCCCACCACCAGCAGCGTCGAGATGGATATCATCGAGACGGCGAGCGCCGCCAGCATCCCCGCCATCAGCGACAGCATGACGAGCCGCGTCACCGTGATATGGAGGTCGGCCTGGTCGAGCATCCTTCGGATGCGCGCCGCGACCGGCATGCTCACGAGCAGACGGTTGAGCGCGGGTATCTCGCTCAGAAGCTCGTTGCGCGCGAGCCGCACCTCGGCGTCGCCCGTGTGCTTCGAGTAGAGCAGGGTGTCCGAAAGGCGCTGTTGCAAACGCTTCCGCTTCGCCTCCGAGTCGCGCGTCGCCAGAAGGTACGCGCCGAAGACGGCGAACATGCAGGACATGAAGACGAGAAAGGGGATCATCTCAGTTTCCAGTTTTCAGTTTTCAGTTTCCAGCAAACAGCTTTTTTCTTTCAGCCTCCGTGCTTCAGGTTTCAAATGTGAGAGTTCAAATCTGAAAACTGAAAACTGAAAACTGAAAACTCTCTACTCTTCAAAGAAGACTCGCGGCAGTTGCATGCCGTACAACTTGAGGCGCTCGGCGAAGCGGGGCCGGACGCCGGTGGGGCGGAAGCGACCGATGACCTTGCCGTCGGCGTCTATGCCCTTGCGCTCGAACTCGAAGATTTCCTGCATGGTGATGGTCTCGCCCTCCATGCCCGTGATTTCGGAGATGGAGGTGACGCGGCGCGAGCCGTCCGAGAGGCGCGCGACCTGAATCACGAGGTCGAGTGCCGAGGCTATCTGCTGGCGCATCGCGCGGTCGGAGAGCCGCATCCCGGTCATCTGAATCATCGTCTCGATGCGGGAGAGGGCGTCGCGCGGCGTGTTGGCGTGGATGGTCGTCAAAGAGCCGTCGTGGCCCGTGTTCATCGCTTGCAGCATGTCAATCGCCTCGCCGCCGCGCACCTCGCCGATGACGATGCGGTCGGGGCGCATGCGCAGGGAGTTCTTCACCAGCTCGCGCTGCGTGACTTCGCCCTTGCCCTCGATGTTGGCGGGGCGCGTTTCGAGCCGGACGACGTGCGTCTGCTGCAACTGCAACTCCGCCGAGTCCTCAATCGTGACGATGCGCTCGTCAAAAGGTATCGAGGCCGAGAGCGCGTTCAAGAGCGTCGTCTTGCCTGCGCCCGTGCCGCCGGAGATGAGGACGTTGAGGCGCGCGCGGACGCACATCTCGAACATCTCGGCGATCTCTTTGGTGAGCGCGCCCTTCTCGATGAGCGCGTTCATGCGCAGGGGCTCCGCGCCGAAGCGGCGGATGGAAAGAACGGGGCCGTCCAGAGAGAGCGGCGGGATGATGGCGTTGACGCGCGAGCCGTCTTGGAGGCGCGCGTCCACCATCGGCGAAGACTCGTCAATGCGTCGGCCCACGGTCGAGACGATGCGCTCGATGACGCGCATCAGGTGCTCGTCGTCCTTGAACTCGATGTTGGTCAGCTCAAGTTTGCCGCCGCGCTCGATGTAGATTTGCTTCGGCGAGTTGACGAGGATGTCGCAGACCGACGAGTCGGCCAGCAGGGGTTCGAGCGGGCCGAGGCCGAAAAGCTCGTGGCGCACCTCGCTGACTAGACGCTCGCGCTCGGTCGAAGAGAGCGGCGCGGTCTCGACGACGAGCAAGTCTTCGGCGATGCGCGCGACCTCCGTATGGAGCTGTTCGGGTTCGAGCTGGCCGAGCTTGGTCAAGTCCATCCGGTTGATGATGGCGCGGTGGAGCCGCGACTTCATCTCCTGAAAGAAGTTCGGCCCCGGCGCGCCCGCGTCCTCGCCGCGCCCGAACATGGCGGGCGCGACCGCCGACGGTTCCCTGATTAATCTCTCGCGAAGTGACATGATGAATAGCGGTCGGCGATGAGCTTTCAGCTTTCAGCTTGTTGCTGCTGCCGACCTTCCTCCTGATTCTCAACTGGCGATGGACTGGTTTTGGCTGACTGCCGAGAGCTGAGAGCCGACGGCTTTATCGCGGCGGAAGAGCGAGCCGAGGAGGCCGCGGCGCAGCTCGGTGGTCATCGCCGTCTGGGCCGTGTGGCTGAAGTGCGCGGCAATTTGCCTGAGTTCGGTGGCGATCTTCGACGCGGGCTCGCTCTCGACGAGCGGCTGGCCGAGGTTGATGGAGTTGACGGCCATGCGGTAGTCGCTCTGGACGTAGCCCATGACGCGCTCGCCGAGGTAGCGTTCGACCTGCCGGAGGTCGAGGTCAATCTGCTTCGACCAGCGGTTGACGACGATGTGGACTTTGTGGCGCGGGTAGCCGAGGCGGTCGAAGATGGCGAGCGCGCGCTGCGCGCAACGAATCGCCGGGATGTCGAGCGTGAGCACGAGGAGGATTTCGTCCGCCTGATCGAGCGCCGCGAGCGTGATGGAATCGAAGGTGTGCTGCGGGTCAATGACGACGTACTCGTAGCGTTCGCGCAGAAGCTCCAGGACCTGAAAGACGTGTTCGGGCTCGATGTCGTCCGCCGAGTCGGCCTCGCGCGGCGCGGAGAGGAGCGAGAGGTTCGCCGAGTGCGGCGCGACGTAGCTGCGCATCAGGGAGTCGTCCACGCGGTCGCGGTTCTCGATGAGGTCGGCGATGGAATACTTCGGCTCGACGCCGAGGAAGAGGCCGAGGTCGCCGGACTGCAAGTTGAGGTCAACCAAGACGGTCGGCGCGTTCAGGGCGGCGGCGACGTTGGTCGCGATGAAGGTCGTGCCGCACCCGCCTTTGCTCGAAAAGACGGCGACGGCCCGCCCGCGCTTCTTCGGCGCTTCGGGGTGCGCGGCGCAGAACTCGGCGGTGCTGTCGTAGACGGTCTTGAACTCTTCGGGGCTCAAGGGCAGGCGCAGAAATTCGCGCGCCCCGGCGCGCATCGAGCGCAGGATGAGGTCGGGCGAGGCGTCGCGCGAGGTGCAGATGACGGCGGTGCGCGGGCACTCGGCGGCGACGCGCGCGACCATGCGAAGCTCGTTGTCGGGGGTCGAGCTGAGCGAGATGATGGCCGCCGAAGGGTTGAGACGCTTAATCTCGTCCATCACCTGCTCGGCGTCGTCGCCGCCCGCGAGCAGTCGCGCGCCCTCGCGCTCGGCGAGCGCGTTGCGCAACTCGCGGAAGGTGTCGGGGCCGTTGCTGAGTATGACGAAGGTGAGCTGTTGGGTCATCGTAGTTTTCTTAATCACTGTTCAGTCTGTGCGCCGGGTTTGTCGTTGACGAGAGAGCCGCTTCACTCCCTCACGCGTCACATGCACTTGCCGCTGCCGTTGACCTTCATCGGCAGTCTGCACACGCAGTTGTCGGACGCGGGCTTCTCGCCCCGGTTACACGAGCGCGGCGTCGGCGAAGGCGTCGGGGTGGCCGTGGGCGCAGGCGTCGGCGTCGGCGCAGGTGTCGGCGTCGCTGTCGGGGCCGGTGTCGGTGTCGGCGCGGGCGTCGGCGTCGCGGACGGGCCGGGCGTCGGGGTCGGCACGGGCGTGGGCGTCGTAGAGGGGCCGGGGGTGATGTTCGGCGGAATCATCCCGGCGCTCTCGGCGGTCAAGGTCGTGCGGTAGTCGGGCATCGGGATCGTGGTCGCCAAGAGCGGCACGACGAAGGAAAACTCGTAGCCGGTGATGGAGACCGTCACCGAGCCGTCCGGGTAGCCGAAGACGCCCGTGATGCTTGAGTTGGTGTAGGCGACATCAACCTCCGCCGCGTCGAGGCCGTTGACGAGCGTCTCGCCCGTCCCTTCGGGGTTGCCGTAGAGGGCGACGTTCTTGACCTCGGCGATGTCCGCCGAAGGCTGATTGACGGCGTAGCGCGCGGCGCGGCGCGCGGCGTCCGAGAGCGCGTTGTGCGTCCAGAGGAAGCGCGAGAATTCGAGGACGCTGAAGGTCGCCGTCAGGAAGACCAGCGCGCCGATGGTGAACTCGACGAGCGCCGCGCCTCGTTGGTCTCGGTGGAAGTTTCTGCCGCGCCTCAACACTTGGGACTCTCCTTAAGTTGACGTATTCTTGAAAGAATCAACAACTTAACTTCTGAGACTGATTGAAATCTGCGCTCAATCGTCGGGAACAGGCCAAAGTGCCCGTCAGTAGCAGGATTGAGCACATTGAAGTTAGCTGTTTCAGAACGAGCTGTTTGTTTTCAACGACTTAGCCAATTTCTTACGTCGAACTCACGTTCCTTAACTGCCTTAGCTCGGAATCGTGGAGAAGGAACGCATCGTCGTGCTCGGACTGACCTCGACGTTGAGCGAGAGGCCGGGGTTGCCGACGAGCGCGCCGAGGTCGAAGAGCGGCTGGTAGGTGAAGCCCTCGACGCGCACCGTGATGAGCTGCGGCATCGAGCCGCTGCCGCCCCCGCGCGTGATGTCAACGTTGTCGGTCGTCAGACCCTCGACCAGCGGGTCGCCCGTCCCGGCGGTGTTGCCGTAGACGACGAGGTTCGCCGCCTGCTCGTCACTCCCGCCCAAGGGCTCGACCGTCAGGTAGCGGGCGGCGGAGCGGGTCGCCTTCGACATCGTCTGGTAGGTGTAGAAGAAGCGACCGAACTCGGCGGTCGCGCCGAAGAGCGCGAGCATCACGGGGAGCACGATGGCGAGCTCGACGAGCTGCGTCCCGCGCTCGCCCCGCGCGAAGCGGCGGAGGCCGGAGGGCAAGCTCTTCAACATTCTCGACGGGTCTCTCATGTTCGCCTCACGTCTCACTTGTAGAGCACGGGCTGCGCGAGCTGCGGGTTGACGGGGCCGCCGCCGGGCTTGTAGCCGCCCTTGCCGAAGATGACGCGCTCGCCGATGTACTCGGCGGTGATGTCGCCGCCGCTGCCGCCGTCAACCTTCTTTTGCAGGAAGAAGGCGGCGAACTTGTAGAACTTCACGGTGTCGCGCCCGTTGTCGAACTCGCTCAGCTTGATGAGCGGGATGATGACGATGCGGCGGTTCGCCGCGCCGCCGTGGCCCGTGCGCGGCGACTGCCAGTTGGCCGAGCCCGGCGTCGCCTCGGTGTACTGCTTGTAGGTGATGTTCTCTTTGACGTTGAGGTCGGGCGGGAAGTCCGCGTAGTCCATCCCGGCGGCGTAGTCGTCGAAGCGCGTGTTGAGCCCCTGCCTCACAGGCCCCGCGCTGACGCCCGTCTTGGTGTCCTTCTCGTAGACCGAGCCGGGCTCGGCGCACTCGTTGATGCCGCGCGCGAGGCTCTCGCGCACGTCGCTGCCGCCTCTGCCCTCGATGGCTAAGATTTGCCGGTTGCCCGGTGAGACGCTGCCGTGCGGGCCGCCGCGGATGATGTAAGTGCTGCCGGGCAGCATCGGGTTCGTCTCGTCGTCAATGACCGAGAGCGGAATCCACTCGCAGAAGACGTTGGGCGAGACGCTCATCCCGGCGATGGCCTCCTGCGAGAGGTTGACGGTGTTCGCGTTGAGAACCGGCGTGGCGAAGAAGACGCCGACCGACTTCGGGGGGATGGTGACGTTGACGAAGCGGATGTCGTCGGCCTTCGTCTTCGCCGTCGCGGCGTCCAAGTATGGGCCGCCGAAGTCAACGGCGAAGGTCACGTCTGAGGCGTTGATGGTCACGCTCTCTTTGTTGAACTCGTAGCCGTTCATCTCCTGTATGGCCCGCGTCGTCGCCTCGTCAATGCCGGTGGGCGCGGAGTTGAGCGCCGAAGCCCCGGCCAAAGCCGCCGCGTCCGCCGCGTTCTGCAACTCGGCCTTGACGACGTAGAAGTGGCTGATGTCAACGCAGAGGCCGACGGCGAGGAGGAAGGTCAGCATCCCGAAGGCGCTGACGGCAAGGATCGAGCCGCGTTCCGAGTTTCTCTGCTTGGGCTTCTCCGTTTGCAACATCACTTCCCTCCTCCCTCTCTCCTTCTCAACCATCTGTCTCGAACCAAACCCGCCGGGGACGCGAGCACCCAACTCGTGCGCCCCCGGCGGTTGCCTTGTCGTTTACGGCGCGGGGCTGACCGCCGCCACCGTCGCGTTGAAGTTGAGCCTCGGCATCAGCGCGGGCTGCTTCGCCGATTCCTTCTTCTCGTTCGAGGCCGCCGCGTCTTTCGCGTCCTTCACGGGCGCGGGAGTGGCGGGAATAGCGGGCGCGGCTTCCTTCGTCGCGCCGGTCGTCGTGCCGGAGCCGGTCGAGAAGCCGTGGTCGCCTTCGATGCCCTCGCCCTTCGGTTCGACGCCGAGCGGCGAGCCGTTCTTGAGGCCGTCCACGCCGCGCATCTGCGGCAGGTCGTCGCGGTTGACGGGCTTCACCAAGACCGCCGTGACGATGAACATCAACTCCGTCTCGCTCTTCTGGAAAGACTTCGAAGTGAAGAGCGCGCCGAGCACGGGGATGTCGCCGAGCACCGGAATCTTCTGCAAAGAGCGCGACTCCTGATTGTCCAGAAGGCCCGCGAGCGCGAAGCTCTGGCCGTCGCGCAATTCGACGCCCGTCTTGGCGCGGCGCGTCTTCAAGGCCGGGATGAGAAAGCCGTCGAACTTGACGCCGTTGGCGAAGTCAATGGTCGAGACTTCGGGTTCGAGTTCGAGCCGGATGTGGTCTTCGTCAATGATGGTCGGCTTGAAGTTGAGGCGCACGCCGTACTCTTTGAAGGCGACCGTCACCGAAGCCTTCTCGCCGCCCGCCTGCACCATCGGGACGGGAAACTCTCCGCCCGCGAGGAAGCTCGCCTGCTGGCCGTCCATCGCAATCAGGTTCGGCTCCGCGAGGCTGCGCAGAGCGCCCTGCGTCTTGAGCGCGTGGATGAAGTTGTATGAGTTGCCGCCCATCACGAAGAGGTTCAGGGCGCTGCCGACGACCGAGCCGAAGATGTTGCCGCCGGCGACGCTCCCGACCGTGTAGGGGCCGCCGCCCGTGCCGATGCTCCCGCCCGCGCCCTGACTCCCCTGATAGGCGTAGGTCGCGCCCAGCTCGCGCAGACGGCTGCGGCTCACCTCGGCGACGCGCACCTGCAACTGCACCTGCGCCTTCTCCATCACCGGCGACTGGAGCATGTTGACGGTCTTGAAACCGGCGGCCTGCACCACCGCCTCGACCTGCGCGACCGTCTTCGGGTGTGCGACCTTGCCCGAAATCACGACCGAGCCGTTCGCCTGACTCAAGCGGATGTCGTCCTTCTGGAACAACTCACGAATCTGCGAGTCAATGAGAGAGAGGTTGGCGCGCACGAAGACATCGAAGACGACGAACTGCCCGCCCTTCTGCTCCCACGCGATGAAGTTGACCTGCCCGAATCCCTTGCCGTTGACGAGCACCTGATCGGGCGCGACGAGCACGGCCTCGGCCACCGCCGGGTCGGAGACCGAGAAGCGACCGATGGCGCGGTCGAAGTTGATGACGCGCGACTGCCCGACGAGGACGTTGATCTGGACGGGCTCGGCGGCGTTGGCGAACGAGGCGCTCACCGAGTTCTGCGGCTGCTGCGCCTGCGCCGAGGCGGCAAGCATCAGCGCCGAGGCGGCGAGTCCGACGAGACGTTTGACGAGAGAACTTTTCTGCATGGCTTTCTTTAGCTCCTTCGGCTGAAACGATGAACGCTGAACGCGGGATGAGGAGGTTTTCGTCTTGCGGCTCATCGCCCGGCGTCCGTAGTCCGGCGTTAAGGGTTACGGGAATTCGACGGTGCTCTTCTTCGCGCCGTTAATCATCTCGACCGAGGGGCGCGGCGGCGGCGCGGGCGCGCTCGCCTGCACCGGCGCGGGCGCTTCGGCGCGCGGCTTCGCTTCGGCGCGCGGGCGGCGGTGCATGACCGGCGCGGGCGCGGGAGCTAAGGGCTTCTGCTCGCTCTTGAGCGTGCCGGGTTCGGGCGCGGGCGCGGCGTGCTCGCCCGTCAGCAGCGACCTCTTGTTCGCGCCCGGCGTCTGCTCGTCGCCCTGATCCACGGAGTTGCGCATCACGAGCCGGAGCTTGCCTTCGACGGCGGCGAGCGCCAGCTTCTCGGCCTGCTCCGGCGTCACCTGCAAGGTCACGGCGCGCACCGACTCGGCCTCGCGCTCGTTCTTCGGCTTGTCAATGTTCTGCCCGTTGGCGAGCACCTTGACGTTCTGCAAGACGATCTTCGAGATGGGGTCGCGGCGCTCGCTGCCGCTGTCGGGCGGGACGATGACCGTCAGCACGTCCACCATCGCGCCCGGCTGAAGGAAGCCCGAAACGCCCATCACGTCGTCCACCTTCACGGTCATCGCGCGGTAGCCTTCGGGGATGACCGCCGAGAGCCCGCCCGAAGAGCCTTCGGGCGCGAGCTTGAAGTCGGTCACGGGCTCGCGCGCCGCGACGTTGACGACCGTCACGCGACCGACCGCCTGCTCCATGTTGTCGAATACGCCGTTGGGCGTCGCGCCCGAAGGGAATTGCGCCAACATCAACTGCTCCGGCACGACCTTCGTGCCGAGCGGGATGTCAACTTTGGCGATGACGACGCTCGCGCTGTTCCGCGTCGTCGCGTGCGCGTTCGAGAGGTAGCGGCTCACAGAGACGGCGGCGACGAGCCCGAAGAGCACCGCGCCGACGAGCACGACGAGAAGGCGTTTGTTCCGCATAACTTTGTTCTCCAGATCGAGGGTTTGAAACTACCGCCCCGCCGGGCTCCAGGGGGCCGGTTCCGTCAGGCGCGAAAGACGACGAGTGAAATCAGGCTGCCGAGCGTGATGGCGACGCCGTAAGGGATCGTGTGGCGGCGGTCAGCCGGGACGGCGAAGCGCGGCATCTTCCAGCCGGGCATCAGCCCGACGAAGATTTGCAGCACCCCGTACAGAGTCGAACGCACCGACCCGGCGCGCACCATCGCGACGACGGCGAGCAGGCCCCCCGTCAACGCGACGACGAGGAAAGTCGGGACGACGAGCTTCGCGCCGAGCACCGAGCCGATGGCCGCAAAGAGCTTCACGTCGCCCGCGCCCATCGCGCCCAGCATGTGCAGCACGAACATCAGACCGAAGGCGAGCCCGCACCCTTGCAGGCTCGAAAGCACACCGCCCCAACCGTTGAATGTGACGTTGAGGATGATTCCGCTTAACAGCGTCGCGAGGACGAAGAGGTTCGGGATGCGGCGGTAGCGCACGTCGTAGTAGGTGATGATGACCGCCAGCGGGACGAGCAGCGCCGCGGTAGCGTTGGCGAAGTTGGGGGACATGCTCTGCTTGCTCCGACCGTCCGAGAAGTGTGCCGAGGGTTAACGCGCGTTTGTGAGAGGGTTGAATCGTCGGGAGTTGTTCCGCGTCGGCGCGGCCCCGGCCTTTGAAGGTCGGGGCCGCGCCGATGCGAAGTTCCGCAGATGAATTACGGGGCGGGGACGGTCGCGTCAATGCTTTCGACGAGCGAGCCGATCTTGTTGCCGATGGCCGTGCCGAGGTCGGTGAAGGCCGTGATCACGGCGAGCGCGACGAGCGCCGCGGCGACTGCGTACTCGGACAGTTCGAGACCGGTTTCATCCTGGAAGAATTTCTTCAACATTTTTCTTTTGCTCCTTATCGAGACGAGTTGTGGGTTGAGGGTCGCAGCCCGTGCGCGACGCGCGAGAAACTTTCGAGCGCGACAGCCGGACGACAGGGGTTCGTTAACCGTGGGATTTCATGAAAGCGTGGCCGAGCGAATCACCCGCTTGTGACTTCAGCCGGAGGGCGCATTCGCCCCGCGCGTCAGTCCCCTTGCGGGCGAGACTTTTGGCCCCGCTGTAGAGCGCCCCGCCGATGGCCAGAGCGGCCAGCAGCAGGCGGTGCTCCGTGTTCTCCGCCCCGTCAACGGCGCGCGCCGCGACGAGCAGCGCGACCGTGACGAACGGCACGACCAGCACGACACCTGCGAGCACGACGAGCGACTTGGCGAAGACTGCTTTCATGTTATTCCTTTCGTTCATGCCGACAACTGAAGCGGTGCCACTCGATTCAATTGCGGCTGCGGACGTGACTCCCTATCTCAAGGCGCGTGCCACACGCGCCCCTCAACGAAAACTCAACAAACACGCCTCCGCCCCTCTTTCGGGCCGAGCCGCCCTGTCAACCCACGGCGACAAGACGCACCCCGGCGAGCCCGAACGAATCACGCTCGGCTCGAAGGAACTCAATTGACTTCAGCGTTTTAGGGAGTTGTCGCCAGCGGTTGTCAACGCTCTCGGCGAGTATTCAACGGAGGGTGACAGTCGGGGACTTCGGGAGGGCCGGGAATTTTAGAAGTAGCGGAGGGCGAGCGAGGCGAAGACGGCGCAACTGAGGACGCCGCCCGCGATAGTAAACGTCCACTCGACGAGCGAGCTCTTGCGCGCGAGCACGGCGCGCAGCAAGACCATCCCGCACTTCCAGCCGTCCTGCTGGTAGAGCGGCATCAGGTTCGTCGCCGCCAGCACGTAGTTCATCAAACTGAACCACGTGCCGCTCGTCGCGAACGCGGCGGCGAGGTTGACGAAGATGCCCGCGAGCAGAATGAAAACCTGCTGCGTCAGCGGCTTGCTCTGTAACACACTCATGTCGAGACGGACATACGCGCCGATGGGCAGCGCGTGGAGCTTGAACTGCACGCCCCGAATCTGACGCTCGAAAATCTTCGGCCCCCAGCCGAGCCCCAGCTCCGGCGAAGGGACGCCGCACGCGCGCGCCGCCAGCAGGTGACCCAGCTCGTGGATGAACATGGCGACGGCGAAGGACAGGACGTAAGTGAGTAGCATGGAGGTGGCGAACAGTCTGAGAGGTTCAGGGTGGGAAAACTCTGGTTCCGACGGTGGGCGGTTCAGTCTCCTCGGCCTCAAACCCCGTCGGAACGTAGTTGGAGGCCGGGCTGCTGGTCGTCTTGGAGGAAGTCCCCGGCGTTGATCGCGAGCCGCTTCAGCTTCTTGTAGAGCGTCTGCCGCGAGCCGAGACCGAGCGCCGTGGCGGCGCGCGCGACGTTGTAGTTGTTGCGCTTCAAAGTCTCGGTGATGACGCGCCGCTCGTAATCCTCCAACATGTTCTCAAGGTGCGCGGGCACGGGCGAAGGACTCTTCTCCTCAGCCGTCTGCGCCGCCGCCGGGCGGATACGCAAGTTAATCTGTTCGACTCCGATGTAAGAGCCCTCGTCCGTGTAGAGCACGAGCCGCTCCATCTCCGCCGCCAGCTCGCGCACGTTCCCCGGCCAAGTGTAGTTTTGAAGCACGTTGATGGCTTCCGCCGTGATGCCCGCCACGTCGCGGTCGTTGCGCCGCGCGTAGTGCGAGAGGAAATGAGAGATGAGCGCGGCCATGTCCTCCGGCCTCTCACGTAAAGGTGGGACGTGAACGGTGAGCGCAGCGACGCGGTAGTAGAGGTCTTCGCGGAACGTGCCCTCGTGCGCCGCCTCGAACAAATCCTTGTGCGTCGCCGCCAGCACGCGGACGTTCACGCGCCGGGGCGCGCGCTCGCCGAGCGTGTGCACCTCGCCCTCTTGCAGAAAGCGCAGGAGCTTCGGCTGGAGCGCGAGCGGCAAATCTCCTATCTCGTCGAGGAAGAGCGTCCCGCCTTCCGCCGCGCGCACTAACCCTTCGTGGTCGGCGTGCGCGCCGGTGAAGGCCCCTTTGCGATGACCGAAGAGGAGACTCTCGATAAGGTCGGCGGGCGCGGCGGTGCAGTTGAAGGTGATGAAAGGAGCCTGCGCGCGTCGGCTCAGACGGTGAATCGCACGCGCGATGAGTTCCTTGCCCGTCCCCGACTCGCCCGTGATGAGCACCGTCGAGTCGGAGTCCTTGATGCGCTCGACCGAGTGCGCGACGTTCGTCATCGCGCGGCTGACGAAAATCATTCCGGGCAGAGAGGCCGCCGCGACCGCCGCCTGCTTCGGCATCTTTAGGGGCTGGTACAGCTCCTCACGCAAATGCGCGTGAGAGTGCGCAAGCCGCGCCACGTCTGAAAGGATTCTCAGCTCGTGCGCCTGCCGTCCCGTGAGTGGCCGCACGCAACGACCGTAAATCGCCGCGCCCTCGTGCTGCGGCGTGGCGAGCGCGAGCGCGAGACAGATGGTGTGCTCGCCCGCCTTCATCTCCACGGGGTCGCCGGTCTCGGTCAGAGCCACGGAGACTTTCTTCTCCGCCTCCGCAATCTCGTCCTGGTCGAGCCCCTCGACCCACTTCAGGCGCGGCGGCTCGCCCGCCCTCTGCGCGAAAGTCGCCATCCCGTAGGTCTGCGCGGTGGCGTCGAGCATGAGCGCCACCTTGAGCATCACGTCGTAGAGCGCGTCGGAACCCGTCGCCGCAGCCTTACACAGGGCACGAACCATCGCCGGGAGCGGCAACTGGAACGCATTCGCCGCATCGTTTTCGTTCGTCTCAGGGCGGGACGAAGACAATGAGCCGGACATAGAGACTTTGTTTACCCCTTGGCGGAACAGACAATTAAGACCGGCGTGCGCGAACAAAGGCGACGCCGAACAGCTTCGGACGATGAGGGCAAGATTGAAAACGGGAATTTGTGTTGAGGAGAAGCTCGTCGAAACGCTCGTCGCTGATTTCGGAATGCTCCGACGAAGGGCGATTCCAGTCTATTGAATTGACGTCGCGGGTGTCAACTCAATTCACTCAAACTTGTTTAAACTTAAATCTTCTTCGGTTTTCCTCGACTTTTTCACCAGTCTCTCGCGAAGATGTGGCGCAAGTCTTGCATTAAGACCGATTTGAGGATTATTCGATACTAATTCGATACAGACTTTGAGCCGTTGATTTGAAGATTTTTTCGGCACCGAGGGCTCGAAGTAAACAGGAGGGGGAAAAATGGGAAATATTATTTGGTGGATCATCATCGGGCTGCTGGCCGGGGTGATTGCGAAGGCCATCATGCCGGGCAAAGACCCCGGCGGCTTTATCGTCACCATTCTGCTCGGCATCGTCGGCGCGGTCATCGGCGGGTGGGTCGGTAATCTGCTCGAAATCGGTGGACCCGCCAGAGAGACCGGAGACCCCGGTTTCTTCGTCACACTGCTTTTCTCTGTCATCGGCGCTCTCATCGTGCTCGCCGTTTACAGACTGCTCACGAAGAAGAGTTTACGGACAGGAACCTAGAATCTAGACAGAACGACGGAAGAGCGCGCGGCCCTCGATTTAATTTCGGGGCCGCGCATTCTTTTTGCCGGATGCAAGCCTCGAATAATCCCTAACAGCTTTTGCTTTCAGCATTTAGCTTCACTCTCAAAGTTTCTTCGACTGATTCGACACGTAGTAGCAAAGGTAAATCAAGACATCCTGAAAACTGGTGTCGGGAGCGCACGTTTGAGCGGCCTCCTATCTTTTCCACACCTGTGACAGATTCGTAACCGAGCTATCTTGCTGCATTATAAAGGGCTGCATCCGCATTGCCCTCGACGTGGATTTCCGTTCGCCCCGTGTTCGCCAAAAAAACCCGCCAATCTCGCTTACCTCAAGTAAATATTGAACTTATCCGCATCAACCGTTGAAAAGGAAAGTCTTTACAGGTTATAACTGCCATGCTACATTCCCGCCACTTTGTCGCTAAATTCTTGCGCGACAAAGGAATGAACGCGATTTTCCATCCATTCCGGTTCTTCGACGTTCGAACAGCACTTTTTTTGTCACCACAGACCGAGCGCATCAACGCAGAATCGAACCGATTCAGCCTTGGAGGGGCATCTCAAAATGGCCGCGAATCCTTACTGGACTGACGCCCGACTCGCCACGCAACAACCTTCGGCACGCGCCCTGACACTTCCCTCCCCCGTCGCCCCTCCGGCGGTCGAGACGGCTGGTGCGCGCGCAGCAGTCCGTCGGCGCGACTTCGCGCTCCCCTCCTGGGTCGTCTTCTGCATGATCATGCTGGCGACCTTCGCCGTCTGTGTGACCGTCACCATCCGCACGCACGCCGGGATGGGGGCCGCCGAAAAGAAGTTAGAGCAGGTGAGCACCCACGTCGAGATGATTAAGAGCGACAACGCGATGCTGCGCGAGCGCGTCGAGCGCCTGCGCTCTGACCCGCGCGCTATCGAGGCCACGGCGCGCGAGCGCATGAACATGGTTCGACCGAACGAGATCGTCGTCCCGTTGGATTAACTTCGGCGCGGGCTTTCGGAACCGGCAAGGCTTTTCCGCAATCATGTTTTCCGCCGGTCGCCCGCCGTTAGACGCCACGCCCGTTCCCTGCTTTTGAGTTACCCTTCCCTTGCGGCGCGGCTGAGCGTTTCGACGCCAGCCGCGCCGCTCCTTCTTCACGCACAAACCGCGACGAATCATTCGGTTGACACCCCTCGCGAGCGTCAACTAATATCTTTTTCTCTATAAATATTCGGAGAAACTTAAGATAATTTTTGCCGCGCGCACTTTCGAGGCGTGAGGCGGGAGCCGAGAGGGAGTTATGCCCGAAACGAAAGAGATCAACTCGGCGGAACAGGCCGCCGTCGAGCGCTGGGAGCAGGAGACTCTGGAGCCCGTCCTGAAGAAACGCGCCGAGTGGAAGAAGAACTTCGAGACCGTCTCGCTCGAAGAGGTCGAACGACTCTACACCCCCGCCGACACGGCGGACGTGGACTTCGACCGAGACATCTCTTTCCCCGGCGAGTTCCCTTACACGCGCGGCATACACCCGACCGGTTACCGGGGCAAGCTCTGGACGATGCGCCAGTTCGCGGGCTTCGGCACGCCCGAAGAGACGAACGCGCGTTTTAAATATCTTCTTCAACAAGGGCAGACGGGCCTCTCGGTCGCCTACGACCTGCCCGCCTTGATGGGTTACGACGCCGACTCGCCGCTCTCCGAAGGCGAGGTCGGCAAGTGCGGCGTCGCCGTCTCTTCGCTCGCCGACATGGAGGTGCTCTTCGACGGCATCCCGCTCGAAGACGTGACCGTCTCGCAGACCATCAACGCGCCCGCCTCCGTGCTGCTCGCGATGTATCTGGTGGTGGCCGAGAAGCAGGGCGCGGACTTCCGGAAGATTTCCGGCACGCTCCAGAACGACATCCTCAAAGAGTACATCGCGCAGAAGGAGTGGATTTACCCGATCCGCCCGGCGATGAAGCTCGTCGTGGACACCTTCGAGTTCTGCACGCAGCACGTCCCGAAGTACAACCCGATTTCCGTGAGCGGCTACCACATCCGCGAGGCCGGGGCGACGGCCATGCAGGAACTCGCCTTCACCTTGCGCGACGGCATCGAGTACGTCGAGTGGGGCGTGCGCGCCGGGCTCGACGTGGACGCCTTCGTCCCGCGCATCTCCTTCTTCTTCAACGCGCACAACGACTTCTTCGAGGAGATCGCCAAGTACCGCGCCGCCCGCCGCATCTGGTCGCGGGTGATGCGCGAGCGCTTCGGCTCTGACAACCCGCGCGTCTTGCAGTTGCGTTTCCACACGCAGACGGCGGGCGTCTCGCTCACCGTGCAGCAGCCCTTGAACAACATCGTGCGCGTCGCCATACAGGCGCTCGCCGGAGTCCTCGGCGGCACGCAGAGCCTCCACACCGACGCTTATGATGAGGCGTTGGCGTTGCCGACCGACAAGGCGGCTCTTATCGCTTTGCGCACGCAGCAGATCATCGCCGAAGAGACGGGCGTCGCGAACACGGTTGACCCGCTCGGCGGCTCGTACTTCATCGAGGCTCTGACGAAGAAGATGGAGGACGGCGCGCTCGACTACTTCCAGAAGATTGACGCGATGGGCGGCATGGTCGAGGCCATCGAGAAGGGCTTCCCGCAGCGCGAGATTCAGGAATCCGCTTATCAATATCAGAAGGCGGTCGAGCGCGGCGAGCAGACCATCGTCGGCGTCAACAAGTACGCGATGGAGCGCGAGGAGAACGAAGTCCCGACCCTCGTCATCAACGAGGCGGTGCGCGAGCGGCAGGTGCAGCGCCTGCAAGACGCGCGCGACCGGCGCGACAACGGCGCAGTCGCCAACGCGCTCGAAAAACTGAAGAGGGCCGCCGCCGACGGCGACAACACCATGCCCGCGACCATCGAGGCCGTCCGCGCCTACGCCACGCTCGGCGAAATCTGCGACGCCCTCCGAGACGTTTACGGCCTCTACGAAGAACCAGCATTCTGAAAGCCGTGACGGGTAAACGGTGACAAGTGACAAGATGAAAACTTGTCTTTACCTGTCACCTGTCACCTGTCACCTGTCACCGTTCTTATGTCTGAAAGAAAAATTCGCGTCCTCGTCGCTAAGCCGGGGCTCGACGGTCACGACCGCGGCGCTAAAGTGATTGCGCGCGCATTGCGCGACGCGGGGATGGAAGTCATCTACACGGGGTTGCGGCAGACGCCGGAGATGATCGCGGCGGCGGCCTTGCAGGAGGACGTGGACGCGGTCGGCGTCTCCATCCTGAGCGGCGCGCACAACACGCTCTGCCCGCGCATCATCCAGCTCCTGCGCGAGCGCGGGATGGACGACTGCCTCGTCATCGTCGGCGGCATCATCCCGCAGGAAGACATCCCGAAGCTCAAGGAGCAAGGCGTCTCGGCCATCTTCCTCCCCGGAACCTCGACGGAAGACATCGTGAAATTCCTCCGCGAGAGCGTCCGCCCGCGCGCATGACGGGCGACGAGGAGAGCGCGCGAGCATCTCCGGTCGTCGTCGAAGAGCGCGACTCTCTGGCCGTCATCCGCCTCAACCGCCCCTCGGAAAGAAACTCCCTCTCGGTCGCCACGCTCGAAGCGATTGACCGCGCCTTTACTCGCCTCTCACAGAGCGACCGCATCAACTCCATCATCTTCACGGGCACGGGCGACGCCTTCGCCTCCGGCGCGGACATCCGCGAGCTGCAAACTTTAACTCCCGAAACGGCGCGAGGGTTCGCCGCGCGCGGGCAGCGACTCTTCCAAAGCGTCGCCGGCGCGAGGCAGTTGACCGTCGCCGCCGTCAACGGCTTCTGCATGGGCGGCGGGCTCGACCTCGCGCTCTCGTGCCGCGTCCGCGTCGCCGCGCCTCAAGCCGTCTTCGCGCACCCCGGCGCGCGCCTCGGCATCATCACCGGCTGGGGCGGCACGCAGCGGCTCCCGCGTTTGATAGGCGCGGCGCGCGCGCTTGAGATGTTCGGGACGGCGCGACGCTTGAGCGCGACGGAGGCGTTGGAGATGGGACTCGTTGATTTCGTCGCAGATGATGCGCTTGGACACGCGATTGAGATTGCAGGCCAGCGCATGAAACAGTACCGCGAGCGGTAGCGAGCGGGTTGAGCGTCATCAGCGTCAACCCGCTCGCTACCGCTCGCGGTACTGTTTTTGAGCGGCGCGGCCTAACTCTTCTTCAGAAACTTTGCGATTCCCTGCTGACAGTCTTCGGTCATGCGCGCGATGGCGTTCACGTCCGCGCCGGACTGAAGCGCGGCGTCGAAGGTCATGCCGTCCATGTGGTAGAGCAGCCGCTTGGTGAGCATGACGGCGGAGCGGCTCGACTTCTCGAACCCGGCGACGTAAGCCTCGACCTGCGACTCGAAGACGGCATCGTCGAAGACGTGGTTGACGAGGCCGAGACGTTCGGCCTCGCGCGCGGAAATCTCCGCGCCGCGTGTGAGCAGCTCGAAGGCCCGCTTCTCCGAGACGTTGCGGCGCAGGATGGCCGTCACCATCGCAGGCACGAATCCGATCTTCACTTCCGGGTAGCCGAAGCGCGCCGACTCGGCGGCGAGCACCAAGTCACACGCGGTCGCCAGCCCGCACCCACCCGCGAGCGCGCGACCGCGCACGGCGGCGACGACAGGAACGCGCACACGGCGGATGAGCGCGAACAACTCCGACAGGGATTGCGCGTCTTCGAGGTTCTCGACAATGGAGCTTTCGGAAATCTTTCGGAGCGCGGAGAGGTCTGCGCCGGAGCAGAAGTCCGCGCCCGCGCCGCTGATGAGGACGGCGCGCACCGAGTCGTCATCGTCCGCGTCGCGCAGGGCTTTTTTCAGACCTTCGACGAGCGCGTCGTTGAGCGCATTGCGCTTCTCCGGTCGGTTGAGCGTGACGCGGGCGACCGAGCCTTCGACGTTGTAGATGACGGGGCTTTGCTCTTCCATAAACGAACGGCGCTAAAGTTCCTTAGCGTCCAGAAAGTCGAGGAGCGCGGCGTTGACTTCCGCCGGGTGCTCCTGCTGCACCCAGTGGTTCGCACGCCCCAGACGCACCTCGCGGTACGGCGCGTCAACGTAGTCGCCGACGCCCTGCACCGTTTCGGGGACGATGGCGAAGTCGCGCTCGCCGTAGATGAAAAGTGTCGGGACGCGGACGCGCGTGTCGGCCTTCGCCCCGTCGCCGCCGCGCTCGAAACTGCGGCGGAGCAGCGCGCCAATGTTGGCGCGGTAGTAGTTGACGGCGGCGGTCACAGCGCCGGGCTCGCGCAAGGCCGACTTCAGAATTGCGAGGTCGGTCTCGCTGAAGGTTCCCGGTCGCGCCGTCTTGCGGAACGTCTGCTCGATGCCCGCGAAGTCGTCGCGGCTGATGACCCATTCGGGGAGCGCGGGGAGTTGGAAGAAGAACATGTACCAACTCCTGAAGAACTGCCGCACCGTCATGTTCTTCGCCCACACCTTGCCGGGCGGGACTTGCAGCGCGGCGAGTTTCCAGACGTATTCGGGGTGCGACTCGGCCAGAGCCCACGCGACCGCCGCGCCCCAGTCGTGGCCGATGATGGCCGCGTCTGCCGCGCCGAAGTGCCGGACGAGACCCATCACGTCGTCGGTCAGACGCTCGACGCGGTAGTCTTCGACGCGCGGCGGCTTGTCGCTCAGGTTGTAGCCGCGCATGTCGGGCGCGACGACGTGGTAACGCTCGCCGAGCGCCGCCAGTTGATGACGCCACGAGTACCAGCACTCAGGAAACCCGTGGAGCAGAATCACCAGACGGTCGCCGCTCCCGCACTCGGCGTAGTGCAGGCGCACGTCGCCGATTTGCGCGTAGCCGTGGCGGATGGAGGATTCGAGTTCGTAGAGATTTTCGCTCATCACTGTAAACGCAGCTCGCGCGCCTCCTCGTCCGGCACTTCCACTTCCATGCGCAGGAGCGCCGTCGAGAAGGTCTTCCCTTGCGCGTCGGTCATCAGAGAGAGAGTGCCGCCGCCGCCGAGGGATTCGTGCAGGAGGAAGTTGAGCGCGCCGAGATTCGGCAGCTCGAAGCGCTCGACCTCGCCTTTACAGATGCCCCTGAAGTGCTCCTTGACACGGGCGGCTGTGACCTCTCGGACGAGCAGCGGGTATATCTCTTCGCGCAGCGCGATGAGCCCGACGTTCGCCGTGTCGCCTTTGTCGCCGGAGCGCGCGTGCGCGAGTTTGACCAGTTTGATTCGCATGATTGATTTAAGCGCCGCCTTCGTCAAACGTCTTCTGGTAGAGGCCGAGCCGGTAAAAGCCGACGACGACGAGCGAGTGGTTAATCGTCCCGTCGGCGATGAGCGAGGGGATGCGTTCGAGCGGCACGAGGCGGACGACCGTGTGTTCCGTCCCGTCGAACGTCGGCTCGTGCCGGAACTCGACGCCGCGCGCGAGGAACGTGTGAATCCAGTTGTCCTGAATCGCCGGGTTCGGTCGCGTCTTGCCGAGATAGATGATCTCCGCCGACGCGTAGCCCGTCTCTTCCAGAAGCTCGCGCGCGGCGGCCTCCTGCGGACTCTCGCCCTCGTCCACCATCCCGCCGGGGATTTCCAGAGAGACTTCTTCCGCGCCGTGACGATACTGCTCGATGAGGACGACCTCGCCCGCTTCAGTCAAAGGGACGACGTTAATCCAGTCGGGCGCTTCGATGACGTAGAAGTCATGCACGCGACCGCCGCGCGGATTCTCGCTGCGGTCGCGGCGCACGCGGAAGACGCGGCAGTCGGCCAACTGCTCTGACTCCTGACGCCGCCACGCCGGGGGCGAAGCGGCGCGCGGGCGCGCGTCGTCCTTCTGCTCGTCGCTCAAACTTCAAGCACCTCGACGCTGCGTCTCAATCTCCGTCTTCGGGATGAGCGCGGGCCAGTAGGCGACGATCTCTTCGACCTTCGGTCGCCCGCCCGCGAAGCCCGTCACGCCGGGCGGCCCCGTCAGGATGAGCGGCGCAATCTCTTTGGTGAAACGCTCGACGGCCTTGCGGTCTTCGCCGCGCACGCCGACGCGGAGTTGGACTTCGGGAATGTCTGCGGGCGGGTCTCCGGCGAGCGGCCCGTGCGTCGCATTCACGCCGACGAACTCGGTCAGGATTTGGTCGAACTTGAGGCCGAGACGTTCGAGCCGCGCGCGCAGGATTTTGTCAGCCGCGCGCGCCTTCTCGTAAGCGTCGGGCCACGAATAGACGAGCGTGCCGACGGCCTTGTAGCCCGCCGAGTAGCTGATTGAGACCTTGTAAAACTCGGTCGCGGGCTTGCCCTTGATGCCGTGGACGCGGACGCGATTCTCCCCCGCGTCTTCGAGACGGATGCTGGTGAAGTCGGCCACGCAGTCGGGCGTGATGTACTCGTGCGGGTCGCCCATCTCGTAGACGAGCTGCTCCTTGATGGTCGGGACGGAGACGCGCCCGCCCGTGCCCTCGTGCTTCGTCACGAAGAACGTGCCGTCCGCGTGGCCTTCGACGATGGGGAAGCCCACGTCGGCGAGGTCGGGGATGGACTGCCACTCGTACTGGCAGTTGCCGCCCGACGCTTGCGCGCCGCACTCGATGATGTGCCCGGCAATCGTCCCCGCCGAGAGCAAGTCCCAGTCGGTTTCGCCCCAGCCGAACTCGTGGATGAGCGGCGCGAGCGTGAGGCCCGTGTCGGTCGCACGGCCCGTGATGACGACCTGCGCGCCGCGCCGCAGAGCCTCGACCATCGGCCACGCGCCGAGGTAGACGTTCGCGCTCTGGATGCGTTCGCGCACCGTCGAGAGTGGTTCTCCCGTGTCCATGTTGCGCATCTCGACGCCGCGCGCGAGCATTCCGTCGAGACGGCCCATGATGTCGTCGCCCGTCACCGTGCCGAGTCGCAGACGGCCCGCGAGGCCGAGTTCGCGCGCCACCTCGCGCACCGCCTCGGCGCAGCCTTCGGGGTTGACGCCGCCCGCGTTCGCCGTCACGCGGATGCCGCGCTCTACGCAGTCGGGCAGAATCTCTCGCATCAGCGGCACGAAGTCGCGCGCGTAGCCCGCCTGCGGGTCTCGCGCGCGCTGCTTCTGCATGATGGACATCGTGACCTCGGCCAGATAGTCGAGCATCAGGTAGTCAACGGGGCCGCCGCGCACCTGTCGCACGGGCGCGTCGAGCATGTCGCCCCAGAAGCCTTGCCCGCTGGCGATGCGAACCTTCTCTCTCATCCCTCTCCTTCGACGCGATTCCCTTTTTGAAGTTAGAAGCAAGTTTAATCAAGAAACTCTTTTTTCACCAATCCGCGCGGCGGCGAGTGGACGCCGGTTGTCCCCGAAGGGGACGAAGACAATAGCCGGGGGCAAGTGAAAGCGCGCCAGCGCTTGAACGTCGCCCCCGGAACAGGCAGGAAAAGTAATCCGACCCTGAAAGGGTCGCAGACCGCGCGCGGGTGCGACCCTTTCAGGGTCGGATTACTTTATCTACGCCCTACCGGGGGCGTCGCAAACTTCCGTTTGCTCTGCCCCCGGCTATTGTCTGCGTCCCCTTCGGGGACATTCTAGCGCGCCGCTGCTTTTGAAACTCGTCCTCTACCGGAAGGCGATGACGTTGCGCGCGCCGGGGACGGGCGTGAGCCACAGGCGGTCGCCCTTCTTGCGGGCGCGGGCCATGACGACGAGGTTGGTGCTGGTCGCCGTGTCCTGAATGTCCGCGAAGGCCATCGTGACGCCCGTGTAGCCGCGCGTCGTGACGGCGAAGATGCGGCCCGTGTGCGTCATCCCGCTGCTCTCGATGGTGACGTTGTTGCCGCTGATGGTGATCGTCCCGTCGCCTTCCATCTCGTGCGAGCCGGTCATCTTGATCTTGCCGGTGTAAGTGCCGGAGAGGTCAGCCTGCACGTCGCCCGCCGTGCTCGACGTGTCGTCCGCCGCCATCGCCATGTTCGCGTCCGCAGCCGGTCGCGCGGCTCGCCGCCGCCCGCGCCGACGGCCACGACGCGCCGGGGCCGGGGCTTCGTTGGTGTTCTGCATCATGCTGCTGTCTTCCGTCGTGCTGCTGTTCGCGTTCTGCGCGAACACGCTGCTCAGGTCGGCGGTGGCGACGGTGACCGCGGTGAAGACCGCGCAGGCGAGGACGACGAGGTAAAGAACGCTGCTCTTCTTGCTCACGGATGTTTCTCCTCCTGTTCAGAGACCGCGCGGAGGGGAGGCCCAGAAGCGCGCGTCTGATTGTTGAAGAACTGCCAAAGGCTTTCGCCGCGCCGTGTTCGCCGTTCGGAAGGTCTCCCGCGCGCCGAAAGTTGAATTCCAAGGGAATCTCAAACGGGGTTTGCGCCATAGTTTCGCACAAACGCCGTCCGCGTTGCACGAAAAATTGTCGGCGGCGCGCGCCCCTCCTTAGAACAGCCCGGCGGGCAGGACGAACTGGCCGAGGTGCGGCCCCGCGTTGTTGAGGCTCGCCCGCAGCGCAAGCTCAAGGGCGTCGCGCGTCTCTTCGGGCGCGAGCACGGCGTCCACGAAGCCGCGCGCGGCGGCGTAGCGCGCGTCCAACTGCTGGTCGTAGTCGGCGCGGACTTGCTCCATCTCCTGCTTCAACTTCTCGTCCGGCTCCGCCCCCTCGCGCTTCAGCTTTTCGAGCTGCGTCCCGAACAGAGCCTGCACCGCCGAGTCGCCCTCCATCACGCCCATCCGGCCCGTCGGCCAACTGAAGATGAAGTCGGGGTCGAAGCCTTGCCCGGCCATCGCGTAGTAGCCCGCGCCGGAGGCGTGATTGATGGTCAAAACGATTTTGGGGACGGCGGCGGTCGCCATCGCTTCGACGAAGCGCGCGCCCGCGCGGATGATGCCGGAGTGCTCGGCCTCCGCGCCGACCATGAAGCCCGAAACGTCCTGCACGAAGAGGAGCGGCGTGCGGTGGCGGTTGCACACGTCAATGAAGTAGGCGACCTTCTCGGCGGAGTCGGTGTAGATGATGCCGCCGAACTTCGGGGGCTTCCCCTGCTCGCGGACGAGGCCGCGGCTGTTGGCGATGACGCCGACCTGTATGCCCCGGATGCGCGCGTGGCCCGTAATCATCTCGCGCGCGCGGTCGGCCTGAAACTCGTCGAGGTGTCCGCTGTCCAAAATGCAGCGCAGGACTTCGTGCGCGTTGTACGGCTGGCGGTGGTCTTCGGGCAAAAGCGAGTAGAGGTCTGCGAGCGGTCGCGCGGCCTCCTCAGCCTCCGTGATGGAGACGGACGAAGGCGGGTTGACGGGGAGTTCGGAGACGATCTCTCTTATCTTCAGGATGCACGCGGCGTCGTCGGCGACGCGGTAGTGCGCGACGCCCGAAATTTCCGTGTGCGTGCGCGCGCCGCCGAGCGTCTCGTTGTCAATCGTCTGCCCCGTCGCGCCTTTGACTAAATTCGCGCCGCCGAGCCCCATGAAGGAAGTGCCCTCGACCATCACGATGATGTCTGAGAGCGCGGGCAGATAAGCCCCGCCCGCGACGCACGGCCCCATCACCGCCGCGACCTGCGGGACGTGGAGGTAGCGACGCATGATCGAGTTGTAATAGAAGATGCGCGCCGCGCCGTACTGCCCCGGAAAGACGCCGCCCTGATACGGCAAATTCACGCCCGCCGAGTCCACCAGATAAATAATCGGCACGCGCGTCCGCATGGCAATCTCCTGCGCGCGCAGGATTTTCTTAATCGTCTCCGGCCACCACGAACCCGCCTTCACGGTCGCGTCGTTGGCGACGACGACGCACTCGCGCCCTGCGACGCGCCCCACCGCCGTCACCACGCCCGCCGCCGGAGCGCCGCCCTTGTACTCGTCATAGGCGACGAGGAGGCCGATCTCCTGCCAGTACGTTTCGGGGTCGAGGAGGAGCGCGAGCCGCTCGCGGGCCGTGAGCTTCCCCTGCCGGTGCTGTCTCTCGATCTTGTCGGCCCCGCCGCCCTCCTGGAGTTTGGCTTCGAGTTCGCGCAGCTCCGCCGTCAAAGCTCGGAGCCGCGAGACCTTTTCAACGGCGGAGGCCGGAGGTGCTTCAGACTTCATCTCGTTTCGACACCGGCCCGGCGCACAGTCGTCCCCGGAAGAGACCCTTCGCCGGTCGTTCGCTAAATTATTAGAGCTTAATGATGACAGGAAAATAGCACATTAACACGCTGTAGAACAACGAAGAGCCCCCGGAGGGGGCGGAAGAATTTAGCCCACGGCGCAAGCCGTGGGGAGAAGTGGAGAAAAGAAGTAGAGAGCCCCGGAGGGGCGAAAGAAACCCAACTCGTTTAAGTCTCAAGTTGGGTTTCTTTCGCCCCTCCGGGGCTTAGGTTTTAACGGATGATTATTCCCACGGCTGACGCCGTGGGCTAAATTCTTCCGCCCCTTAACAGGGGCTTCATCTTCCGAATGGCTTCTACGTTTTCGACATGAGCATGGCGAGGAGCGTTTCGGCCTTCACGTTTTCGGGGATGCCCTCGATGATGATGACGGTCGTGCCTGCGCGCTCGACGAGGACGCCGCCTTCGTTCGTGTTCCAGAAACTGCGGACGGAGGGCTCGGACGCGTTGGGCTCGGCGGCGTAACGCTTCGACGTGCGGCGCGCGTAGGCTTCGTAGAACTCGACGGCGTCGGCCTCGGTATCCCAGACGCTCTTCTGCGTGAGCAGCACGTCCGACTTCTTCGGCCCGGTGTAGAGGACGAAGCGGTCGCCGCCCCAACCCTCGGCGGCCTTCTGCGAAGTCTCCTTCGACTGGATGAATTGGTCGAGGATGAGGTAGTAGCCCCACTCGCCGTTCACGTCGTGGTCGGCCACCTTCCATCCCCTCCCCAACGCCGGGGCGATGCTCTTGAAAGGAATCCTGACCGGCGCTTCGGGCGTGAAATATTTTTCGGGGTGGATGATCTGCTCGGTGGACTGCGGCAGGTTCTTGTAGGCCGTGGAGATTAACTCCCAACCGCCGCGCTTGTGGAGCTGGCCCGCCCACGCCGCGCCCTGCACGTAGGGGAAGACCAGCGTCTCGCGCAGCACGCGCGGGGCCTTGTCGTACTGCTCGGTCGAGCCCGCGCCGCCCATGACGAGCGACTTCAGCATCGCGAGCTGCCGCGCCGGGCTGCGCATCACGTACTGCATCATCAAGACCATCGCGTCGCCCTCGACGAGCGCGTGCGCGGCGAGGCTCGCGTCCGACTCGTGCTTCGGCAGCTTGTCGAGCCGCTTGAGGTTGAAGTGCTGGTCTTGGAGGGCGTGCGTCAGCTCGTGGGCCATGACGGGCCTCTGGCCGTCGAGGTCTATCCAGTCGGCGAGATAAAACTCCTGCGTCTTCGGCTCGTAGTAGCCCGCGACCTGCTCGGTCAAAAGCCCGATGAGGAAGGCGCGGAGGCGGAAGTCCGAGGGGGCCATCCCCAGCTTCTTCATCATCAGCTCGGCGGCCTCAAGCTCTTCGCAGGCTTCGAGCTGCCGTCGAGGTTGCGGATAAGCATCTGCTCGATCTCGGCGCGCGACTGAGCGCCGCTGCGTACCCGCCGTCGCACCGGAAGCTTCCTAATTTCGCTCGTCTCGCGCAAGACCTCGGCGGTCGCTTCGCGGACGGCGGCGGTGCGCGGGTTGACGACCGCAGACCGCGTGGCCCTCTGCCGCGCTGACGCCGTCGCCCCGCCCAGAAGGAGCACGCAGCCGAGCAGGGCGGCGGTCGCGGGCGCGAAGAAATTCGGCGCGCTGTTTTTCTTTGACATCCAGAACCCTTCGCTTTTATAGTCCGCTCACCGAGCGAGACGTTATCTCTTCACTTCGACGGCGCGGCCCGACGCCGGGCGCAGGAGGCCTCAATCTCAGATGATAGAACCAGTTGAAGCGGATGCCCTCTTCGACGAGTGGGGCGAGACGACCGTCCGCGTCCGCTACGCCGAGACCGACCGCATGGGCGTAGTGTACCACGCCAACTATCTTGTCTGGTTCGAGATCGGGCGCACCGAATTCTGCCGCTCGCGCGGCTTCGCCTACAAGGACATGGAGGAGAACGACAACGCCTACCTCGTCGTCGCCGAGAGCTACTGCCGCTACAAAGCGCCCGCGCTCTACGACGACGAACTCCTCATCCGCACGCACATCACCGAGCTGCGCCGCCGCTCCGTCCGCTTCGGCTACGAAATCCTCCGCATCACGGACGGCGTCGTCATCGCCGAGGGCGAGACCGGCCACGTCGTCACCGACCAGAACAACCGCGTCATCTCCATGCCCGAAAGCTACCGCCACGCGCTCTCGTCGCCCCCGCTCCCGACGGTCTCGGACATCGTGGATGAGGATTAAGAAAACAGAGCCGCGAGCGGTCTTTCGGGCGGGTTGAGTTTCAGCCAACGTCAACCCGCTCGCTACCGCTCGCGGTTCTGTTTCTTACGACTCGTGCTTGAGCGACAGGCGTGTGATTTCGCGCGCGCGGCCCGTTTCGGGGTCAACGTCAATGACGGCGGCGCAGATGCGGACGTCGCCTTTGGAGTGTTCGGCCCGGTGCGGGAGGGCCGTCCTGAAACGCTTGATGACATCCTCTTTGTCCATCCCGATGCAGCCCGCATAGCTCCCCGTCATCCCGACATCGGTGAGGAAGGCCGTGCCGTTCGTGAGGATGCGCTCGTCGGCGGTCTGGACGTGCGTGTGCGTGCCGACGACCGCCGAGACGCGCCCGTCCAAGTGCCACGCCATCGCAATCTTCTCTGATGTCGCCTCGGCGTGCATGTCCACGAGCCGGACTCGCACTTCCGGGTCGAGCGCGTTGACTATTTCGTCCGCCACTTGGAAGGGGTCGTCCGAGGGCGGCATGAAGACGCGGCCCATGAGGTTCAAGACGGCGACGCGCGCGCCGCGCACCTCGCCCGTCCAGACGCCGAGGCCGGGCGTGCCCTTCGGGTAGTTGGCGGGCCGGAGCAGTCTCCGCTGCCGCTCGATGTAAGGGAAGACTTCGCGCTTGTCGAAGATGTGGTTGCCGGAGGTCATCACGTCAATGCCGTTGGCGAAAAGCTCCTCGGCCAGCGAAGGCGTGATGGAGAAGCCGCCCGCGACGTTCTCGGCGTTCATCACGGCGAGGTCAATCGAGTGCTGCTCGCGCAAGTCCTGAATGCGTTCGAGCACGGCCACGCGCCCCGGCCTCGCCACCACGTCCCCGATCATTAAAACTTTCATGCCTTAGTCCAATCTAAAAAGCCGTAAACCGTGACGGGTAAACCGTGACGGGAAAGAACGGTCTTCCACTTGTCACGGCTTACCTGTCACGGTTTACGGTTTTCAAAGGCTGAGGGGGCATCCGCGTTGGCCGTTCCGAAGCCGTAATTGAACCTGCTTTACAGGTGGGTGACCTTGAAAGCCGCAGCCTCTGGCGGTTCCCTGTCAATGAGGGATCGCACTGGCAAGTGCGGCGTCGGCCTCCCGTTTCAACGGCATTGGCTCAACATAGGAAATCGGTGACGAACCCCGCAGAAATGATTCCCTCAGCCTGCAAAGATAGTAGCATAAACGCCGCGCGTTTGTCAGAAAACGCATTCGCAAAAACTTCGGCGCGGGCCGGCGAAGACGGAAGTTATTTGATGAGTTTTAGGAGAAGGAGACGCCGGTCTGCCCTTGGGCGGGCGGCTCGGCGTTGGTGCGGGATTTGAGTACGCGGTCGAGCATCTCGGCGCATTCGGCGCTGCGCGAGGCGAGCTGCGTGTCGGCCTGCTCGTGCAGCCGCTTGAGGCGGTGGAGTTCGTCAGCGATGTGGAGCGCGGCGAGGATGGCGACCTTCAAGGAATCCACGGTGAGCGTGCCCGAAGAGATTTCGCGCATCCGCCGGTCAACGAACTCGGCGAGGTTGATGACGTACTCGCTGTCGCCGTCGGAGCGGATGTTGTAGGTCTGGTTATAGATTTCGACCCGGATGGTCGGGGTGCCGCCTGTCTCAGCCGGGTTCTTAATGGCGCTCATGCTTTTTTACGCGGGCTCAAACTTTACGGGGGACGTTAGCGGCGCATGACCTCGACCGCTTCGGGGTCGAGGACGGCGATGGCGTCGAGCATCGCCTCGACCTTCGCGCGGATCGTGTCGCGCTCCGAGAGCAGGCGCTCGACCTGCGTTTCGAGACGGTCTTTCTCGTCGAGCAAGGAGCCAAGCTCGCGCTTCACGACGGCGACCTCGCGCTCCAACGCTTCCTTCTCCTGACGAAGCGTCTTGGTCAGCTCGATGGTGCGGTAGATTTTATCTTCCAGGTGAGAGAACTTTTCAAGTCCGGTTAGTCCGACCATCGCCATCTCCAAACATCGCGGCCTTCAGACTGCCGCCAGATTATGCGACTTCAAAGCCGCCAGCGCAAGGAATAAAAAGCAGATATCAGATGTTAGATGCCGGATGTTAGTTTTGGGCTTTTAACTGACATCTAACGTCCGGCATCCGGCATCTTTTTTATCCTCTGAGTTGTGCCCCGAAACCGCTTTCGAGCGCGGCGACGACGCGCGCGTGCATCGCGTCAACCTCTTCGTCGCGGAGCGTGCGCTCGTCGGAGCGGTACTCTAAGCGCAGCGTCACGGAGCGTTTGCCTTCGGGGAGGTTCGCGCCTTCGTACACGTCAACGAGCCGGACGGCGCGGCACTCCTCGATGCCGAGTTCGAGTATCGCGCGGCGCATCTCGCCGAAGGAGGCGTCGCGCGCGGCGACGAGCGAGACGTCGCGCACGACCGAGGGGAAGCGCGGCAGCGGCGAGTAGCGCACGGGCGCGGCAGCGGCTTCGAGCAGCGCGCCGAAGTTGACTTCGGCGACGTAGACGGGCTGGCGGAACTTGTACTCGGCGGCGGCCTCTTCGGAGAGCCTGCCGAGCGTGCCCAAGTTTCGCCCGCCCACGGAGACGCGCGCCGACTGACCCTCGCGCAAGTGACGGACGGACGCCGCCTCGAACGTCAACTCCGCCGCGCCGACCGCTTCCGCCGCCGCCTCGAACGCGCCTTTGAGGTCGTAGAAATCAAGCTCACGGCCCGTGGCTCTCCCCTCCTCCGCCGCCTCGCCCGTCAACAACAAGGCGAAGGCTTCGACTTCGAGCGGTCGCGCCGAGTCTTTGTCGTTACCGTTGTTGTTGTCGGCGGCGGCGAAGACGCGCCCCATCTCGAAGAGACGGACGTTGCGCGTGCCGTGGTTGAAGTTGTGGCGCGCGGCGTCGAGCAGGCCGGGCAGGAGCGTGGGCCTCATGCGCGTCGAGCCCTCGATAATCGGGTTCGAGAGCGCGACGAAAGCATCGGCGTCGGCGTCGCCCGAAGGGAGTTCGGGCAGAAGCTCGAAGCGTCCGTCGTGCGCGGTGTCAATGAAGCTGAAGCTAACGGCCTCGCTGACGCCCAAGACGTTCAGCGTCTGGCGAGCGGCACGCCTGCGGTCGTCGCCCGGAAGATACTCGCCCGCCGTGCCGGACGCGGGCAGGGCTTCCTCAATCTTCTCGTAGCCGAAGTGGCGCGCGACCTCTTCCACCAAGTCCTCTTCGAGCGACACGTCCGTGCGCCACGAAGGGACGACGAAAGTGACGCCGGAATCCTCACGCGTCTCGGTCGCGCAGACGGCCTGACTTCCATCAACGCCTTCCGCCCCGCCCTCCGGCTCGAAGCCGAGCGAGGTGAGGATGCGGACGCACTCTTCGGCGGGGACGCTGAGGCCCGCCAACTCGGTGACGCGTCGCGGGCGCAAGCGAACCGAAGGGCGCGACAATTTCTTCGGGTAAACGTCAACCGCGTCCTCGGTCGCCGTCCCGCCCGCGAGCTGGCAGATGAGCGCGACGCACCTGTCCTGCGCGCGGCGCACGCCCTCGTAGTCCGTCCCGCGCTCGAAGCGGTAGGAGGCTTCCGTCTGCAACCCCAGAGCCTTCGACGTGCGGCGCACCGAAGCCGGGTCGAAGTACGCGCTCTCGATGAGCACGTCGGCGGTCTGGTCGGAAATCTCGGTCTCCGCGCCGCCCATCACGCCCGCAATCGCGACGGCGCGCGAGGCGTCGGCGATGACGAGCATCTGCTCATCAAGTTGACGCTCAACGCCGTCGAGCGTCTTCAGCTTCTCGCCCGCGCGCGCGCGGCGGACGACTATCCGTCGCTCGGCGAGCGTCGAGAGGTCGAAGGCGTGGAGCGGCTGACCCAACTCGTGCATGACGAAGTTGGTGATGTCGGCGACGTTGTTGATGGGGCGCTGGCCGATGGCCTGCAAGCGGCTGGCGAGCCATTCGGGCGAGGGGCCGACACGCACGCCGCGCACGACGCGCGCCGCGTAGCGCGGGCACAGCTCAGGGTCTTCAATCTCGACGTGCGTGAGCGACTCGGCGCGGCCCTCGATGGGCAGGGCTTCCGTGTCGGGCGTCCGCAGCCCGGCGTGCAGGAGCGCCGCCGCCTCGCGCGCCACCCCCAGATGCGAGAGGCAGTCGGGGCGGTTCGAGGTAAGGTCTATGTCGAGCACGAAGTCTTCGCCCGCCTCGTGCACGGCGTCCACGGCGAGCCCCGCCATCGTCAGACGCCGCGCCAACTCCTGCGGCTCGGCCCCGACCTCAGTCAATTCGCGTAGCCAGTTGTAGCTGATGTTCATAAGACCGTGACAGGTGACAGGTAAACGGTGACAGGATGAAGACAGTTTTAATCCTGTCACCCGTCACGGTTTACCTGTCACGGCTTTAAAACTGTTCGAGGAAGCGCACGTCGTTCTCGAAGAGGAGGCGGATGTCGTCGAGTTCGTAGAGCAGGCCGCACATGCGGTCAATGCCGAAGCCGAAGGCGAAGCCGGAGTATTCGTCGGGGTCAATGCCGACCGCGCGGAGGACGTTCGGGTGCACCATGCCGGAGCCGCCCATCTCTATCCAGCCGGAACCCTTGCACAGACGACAGCCCTCGCCCCCGCACTTGAAGCAGGTGAAGTCGAACTCGGCGCTCGGCTCGGTGAACGGGAAGTAGGAGGGCCGGAAGCGCGTCCGCGTCGAGGGGCCGAAGAGGCGTCGGAGGAACTCGCCCACCGTGCCCTTCAAGTGCCCCATCGTGATGCCACGGTCAACGCACAGCCCCTCAATCTGGAAGAACATCGGGTTGTGCGTCGCGTCGGGCGTGTCGCGGCGGAAGACCCTGCCGGGCGCGACGACGCGCAGGGGCGGACGCCGCTTCTGCATCGCGTGAATCTGCACGGTCGAAGTCTGCGAGCGAAGGCTCAGGCCGCCGGTCGTGTAGAAGGTATCCTGCGGGCTCCGCGCCGGGTGCAATTCGGGGATGTTGAGCGCGGTGAAGTTGTAGAAGTCGGTCTCGATTTCGGGGCCGTCCTCGACCGCGTAGCCCATCGAGACGAAGATGTCTTCGAGTCGCTGACGGACAATCGTAATCGGGTGCAGATGTCCCCGGCGCGGGCGGCGACCGGGCAAGGTCACGTCTATTCGCTCGCGCTCGACGCGCGCCGCCGCGAGCCGCGCTTGCAGCGTCGCCTCGGCCTCGTCCAACTCGGCCTCGACCTCCGAGCGCAGCTTCTGCACGAGCTGGCCGAAGGCCGCGCGCTCCTCGGCGGGGACGCGCCCGACCAGCTTCATCAAAGACGAGAGCGCGCTCTTCTTGCCCGTGTGGCGCGTCCGCAAGTCGTTAAGCTCGCGCAGCGTCGCCTCGGCGTCCGGGGCTGCGCCGTCGTCTTCGCCGCCAAAGCGAGCGAAGCGTCCGAACTCCTGCTCGAACGCTTCGCGCACCGCTTCGACTTGCCCCTTGTAGTCTAAGACTTCAGAACTCATCCGAGTCCTTTCCGGGTGTCGGGGCGAACTGCTCAGGCAGTCGCCTGCGGTTTGCTCTCGATGGCGCTGCGCGCCTGACCGGCCAGCTCGGCGAACGCTTCGGGCGCGTTGGCGGCGAGGTCGGCGAGCGACTTGCGGTCGAGCTCGATCCCGGCCAGTCCGAGCCCGTGCATGAACTGCGAGTAGTTGAGGCCGTTGATGCGCGCCGCCGCGCCGATGCGGACGATCCAGAGGCTCCGGAAATCCCTCTTCTTCAGCTTGCGGCCCGTGTACGCGAATTTGAGCCCGCGCTCGACAGACTCTTTGGCCGAACGGTACAGCTTCGACTTCGTCCCGCGATAACCTTTTGCTAACTCAAGTATCTTCTTGCGCTTCTCGGTGCGCTTCGGCCCACGTTTTGCCCTCGGCATGATTCAACCTCCAAAAAAGTAGTCAGTAGACAGTAGCCGGTAGACAGTAGAAGAACTTTCGCTAACGAAAGGTTCGGGTAACAGCGTCGGCATTCGCGGCGCGGAGCCTAATGAATGCTGTCTACTGTCTACTGTCTACTGCTTTTTAGCTTCGCCCGTAGGGCAGCATCTGCTTGATGCGATTCTCGTCCGCCTCGGAGACGAGCACGTCAACGTCGAGGAAGCGCTTCCGCTTGGCGGTCTTCTTGGTCAGGATGTGGCGCGCGTGCGAGTGGCCGCGCTTGACCTTCCCCGTGGCGGTCGTGCGGAAACGCTTCGCCGCGCCCTTGTGTGTTTTTAATTTCGGCATGATGACCTCTCTTCAGTTTTCAGTTTTTAGTTTTCAGTTTTCAGTTTCGAGTTCCGGCCTCTCGGATTTGAAAACTCAAATCTCAGGGCTGAAAACTGAAAACTAAAAACTGAAAACTGTTTTCTACTGCTCGACCTGTCCGCCGGTTCCGGGCGGGACGGGCGGGCCTTGCTGGACTGTGCCGCCGCCGTCGGGCGTCGGCGCTTCGGGCCTCGCCGGTTCTGGCCTCGGAGCTTCGGGCTCCGCCGCTTTGGGCTCCGATGCTTCGGGTTTCGCCGCTTCGGGCTTCAGGGCCTCTCGCTTCGGGGCGTCGGGCTTGGCCGCCGTCTTGTGCTTCTTCGGCTGGAAGATGAGGAACATCTGGTTCCCCTCCATGCGCGGTCGCGCCTCGACCTCTCCCATGTCCGCCAAGTCCTTTTCGAGCCTTTCGAGGAGTTGCGCGCCCAGCTCGCGGTGCGTAATCTCGCGCCCGCGGAAGAAGATCGTCGCCTTCACCTTGTCGCCCTCGCCGAGCCACTGGCGGGCGTGCACCATCTTGAAGTGGTAGTCATGCTCGTCCGTGCCCGGACGGAACTTGACCTCCTTGACGACGATGATGACCTGCTTCTTCTTCGCCTCGTTCGCCTTCTTCTTCGTCTCGTACTGGAACTTGCCGAAGTCAATGATGCGACAGACGGGCGGGTCGGCGGTGGCGGCGACCTCGACCAAATCCAGCCCCTGCTCGCGCGCCCGCCTCACGGCGTCACGCGTATTCATGATGCCGAGCTGCTCGCCGTCCTCAGCGATCACGCGAACTTCCGGCACGCGGATTCTTTCATTGATGCGCGTGGCTGGAGCGCGACGGTTGTCCGGGCGCTGCCCACGACCTCGAAAGCCTGCGATATTCCCACCTCCTCAGTTAAGAGTTCAAAGTTTAAAGTTCAAGGTTCAAAGTTGAAGAGCAAGTTCTTAACTTTGAACTTTGAACTTTGAACTTTGAACTATGTATTGGCTAGGGCGCGCGTTTCGACGAGGCGGCGCGCCGTCTCCTTGAACTCCGCGAGAGACATCACGCCGATGTCGCCCTTAGAGCGTTCACGCACGGCGACCTTGCCGTCTTCCATCTCGCGGTCGCCGAGGACGAGCATGAAAGGGATTTTCTGCAACTGCGCGTCGCGAATCTTCGCGCCGATTTTTTCGCTCCGGACGTTCGCCTCGACCCGCAACCCGGCGTCGCGCAACTCTTTGGCGACCTGCTGCGCGTAGTCGTTGACGCGATCCGTAATCGGCAGCACCGCGACCTGCACGGGCGCGAGCCACATTGGGAACGCGCCCGCATAATGTTCGATGAGCACGCCGAAGAAGCGTTCGACCGAGCCGAAGAGCGCGCGGTGAATCATCACGGGCTGGTGCGGCTTGTTGTCCTCGCCGATGTACTCAAGTTCAAAGCGCTTCGGCAGGTTGAAGTCGAACTGCACGGTCGTCAACTGCCAGAGGCGACCGATGGCGTCCTCGACCTTGATGTCAATCTTCGGCCCGTAGAAGGCGGCCTCGCCCTCAATCCTCTCGAACGGGATGCCGCGGTCGTCGAGCGCGTCCTTGAGCGCGGCCTCGGCGTTCGCCCAGTCCTCGTCCGAGCCGAGATAGCCCTTGCTCGTGTCGTCGCCCTTGACGGAGAGTTCGACCTTGAACTTCTCGAAGCCGAAGGCGCGCAAAACGTCGTAGGCGAAATCCACGCAGCCCAGAATTTCGCCCTTCACCGACTCCGGCGTGCAGAAGATGTGCGCGTCGTCCTGCGTGAAGCCTCGGACGCGCATCAGTCCGTGGAGCGTGCCCGACAGTTCCGCGCGGTAACACGTGCCGAGTTCCGCCAGAGCGGATCGGCAGGTCGCGGTACGAACGCTGCGCCGACTTGTAGATGCCGATGTGGAACGGGCAGTTCATCGGCTTGATGCGAAACTCCGTCTCCTCTACCTCCATCGGCGAGAACATCGAGTCGGCGTAGTTCTCCTCGTGGCCGCTGATGCGCCACAGCTCGCGCTTGGCGATGTGCGGCGTGAAGACGAGCCCGTAGTCGCGCCGCACCAGCTCGCCGCGCAGGTAGTCTTCCATCTCCTTGCGAATCGCGCCGCCCTTCGGGTGGAAGAAGATGAGGCCCTGACCGAACTGCTCCTGAATCGAGAAGAGGTCGAGGTCTTTGCCGAGCCTGCGGTGGTCGCGCCGCTCGGCCTCTTCGCGCTGCTTGACCCATGCGTCCAGCTCTTCCTGCGTGGCGAAGGCCGTCCCGTAGATGCGCTGCATCTGCGTGCGTTCGGAGTCGCCCATCCAGTACGCGCCGGAGAGCGTGAGCAGCTTGAAGGCCTTGAGGCGGTTCGTGTTCGGGACGTGCGGGCCGAGGCAGAAGTCTATGAACGGCGAGCCGTCAATGTAGTAGACGCTGACCTGCTCGCCGCCCTTGTCTTCAATCAGCTCGCACTTCAAGGGCTCCTCGCGCTCGGCGAAGAGGCGCAGCGCCTCCGACTTCGAGATGTCCTCGCGGCGGTAGGCGAGATTGCGCTTGGCAATCTCCCGCATCCGCTTCTCGATGGCGGGGAGGTCTTCGTCGCTGAGCATGCGCGGCGCGATGACGTCGTAGAAGAAGCCGTAGCGCGGGTCGTCGAGGAGCGCGGGGCCGATGCCGAGCTGCGTGCCGGGGAAGAGGTCGAGCACGGCGGCGGCGAGGAGGTGCGCCGTCGAGTGACGAATAACGTCGAGGCCGTCGAGGGTCTGCGGGAGCACGGGCTCGATGCGGACGGGCTCGCCGTTAGCATCGGTCTCGGCGAGCCGGTATGCGAGGTCAACTTCGCGCCCGTTGACCTTCGCCGCCAAGGCGCGCTTCGCCGCCTCGCGGTCGAGCTGCTTGAGCGCCTCCGCGACCGTCGCCCCGGCGGGCACGAGCGCGGATTGGCCGCCGCCGATTTGTACGTTTATCTCACTCATCGCAACTTCCTCCTCCGCTCCGGGTCGTAAACGTCGCGCGGGGCGTGGCGCAAGGCCCGAAACCTTGCGCGTGCTTTACCGTGACCGGCAAAGCCCCACCCGACGCGTTTTCACCGCGCGGAGGAGAGAACAGTTCAGCCGAATTATGCTTTCCCTTTACGGGGATTAAGTAAAACAGATCGGATTCGACAGAAGCGCCCTCGCCGCGCGGCCCGCCTCGCCAGTTTGTTGGCGGCGGGTCTTCGCGTTGACTTAGAATCGAAACGTAGTTCGAGTTCGCGTCATCTTCTCTTGCTTCCGGCTTGGGACTTCCGGAGCTCGCTGTCGAAAAATTGAAAATGGTAGGCACGTGCGGACTCGAACCGCAGACCCCTACCGTGTCAAGGTAGTGCTCTACCAACTGAGCTACGCGCCTACAAAAACTATCAAAAAAACGCTTACCGAAAAGCGGAAGACTAAGTTAGCAAACGGCTTAACCTCTGTCAAGTGGGTGGGCGGTGGACGCCCCGCGCCGCCGAAAGACGGGCTAGAGGAAAGGCCTGAGAAGTGTTAGCATACTCGACGCCGGGCGGGGCCGCCGCGCGCCGGAAGTCCTGAAAGCGCCGTCAATTAGACTTTTCCTTCCAGCAGGCCCCTCGACGCCGCGCCGGGGCTCGCATGCTCAAGCAGCTTGGCAGAACGCGCCCGGAGCGTCGCCCCCGCGCGAACTCTCCGACCCGGCCCCGACCGAAACAGCCCAGGGAGTTGAACTATCTTGTCCACGAAGAATCCTCCGCGCCGGAAACTCTTCCCTCTTCTTTGCGGGATAAGGCGACACAGCATCGGCCCGCCGCGCGCCGGGGCATGCCTCTCAACACTCCTTCTCGCCCTCTCGTTCTTCGCTCACACGACGTTCGCGCGGCAGACCCCGCAGAACCCTTCGACGACGACGCCTCAGACGAAAGTCCGACCGCGTACCGTCAACCCGACCCCGCCCGCGTCGCAGGCGACTCCCGCCGCGACTCCGGCGGCAACTCCGGCGGCAACTCCGGCGGCGACAAACGCCACGGTCGCGGACAAAGGAATCGCCGAAGAGGTGGACGAGGACGAGGTGGTGCGCGTGGACTCGAACCTCGTCGTCGTGCCCGCCTCGGTCGTGGACAACCGTGGGAGGGCGATTACGGATTTGAAGCTCGAAGACTTCGAGCTGCGCGTTGACGGGCAGATTAAGCCCATCAGCGACCTGAGCCGCGCCGAGACGCCCGTCCACATCACCCTGCTCTTCGACAACAGCGCGAGCCTCTCGGCGGCGCGCGCCTTCGAGAAGCAGGCGGCGGTGCGTTTCTTCCAGTCGCTCGTCCGGCCCATTGACCGCGCGGCGGTCTTCTCCATCTCGACCGTCCCTTCCCTCGCGCAGCCCTCGACCAACGACGTGCGCCGTCTCGTCAACACCATCGAGAACTTCCCGCCGCCCGACGGCGCGACCGCCCTCTACGACGCTCTGGCGCAGGCCGCCGACTACGTGCGCCCGATGACGGGCCGCAAGATTCTCGTCCTCGTCTCGGACGGCACCGACACGGTGAGCGACATCGGTTTCGACGAGGCGCTCAACCGCGCGCTCCTCGCCGACTGTCAGGTCTACGTCGTGCAGACGAGGCAGATTGAAGACCCGAACCTGCGCGACACCTTCTCCGAGCAGCAGATGCAGAAGCTCACGGAGCAGACGGGCGGCGCGGTCTACGCCCCGCGCTCGATTGAAGAGCTGGACGCCGCCTTCACGCAGCTCGCGCTCGACATCTCGCAGCAGTACCTCCTCAGCTATTACCCGCAGGAAGACCGCAAGGACAAATATTTCCGCTTCATCTCGCTCCGCGTCCCCGCACGCCCTTACGTGCGAGTGCGTGCGCGCAAAGGGTTTTACCCCGACGGCTCGCAGGGCCAGCCGACGCCGACCACGACCGCCAAAAACGTGAGGCCGACCGGCAACACTCCCATCAACCGCCGCCCCGAATTCGTCGCCGCCAACACGCCGCAGACTTCTCAGACTCCGCAGCTCACGGACTCTCTGAGCATCCGCGTCGGCGAAGCGAGGACTGCTCCGGGCTCGTCCCCTTCACGCGCGGGCAGGAGGGACGAAGGCGTCTCGAACCGCAAGATCGGCCCTTCGGGGCCGGACGAGGATGAGGGCACAGCGAGGCCGTCCGTGACCCCGCACGAAGTCATCATCAGCAGTACGCCCGCGCCGAATGAAAGAGCGTCTGCTGTCCCGGCACGCGAGACGATGCCGACGCCCACCCCTTTGCCGATGTTTACTCCGACGCCTGCTCCGACTCCCGCCCCGACGCCGAGGGCCGAAGAGCGGGCCGCCGCGACGACGACAACAACGACGAAGGCCGCGCCCGCGACTGCGCCGAATGTAGTACAGCATGAGAAGACGCCCGTGTCGGGTGGAGTGCTCAACACGAAGGCCATCAGTCTGCCCAAGCCGACCTATCCGACGAGCGCGAGGAACGCGGGCGTGACGGGGACGGTGGTCGTCGAGGTGATGATTAGCGAGGAAGGAAACGTCATCGAGGCGCGCGCGCTCTCCGGTCATTCGCTGCTGCAAGCGGCGGCGTTGAGTGCCGCGCGGCTCGCCAAATTCCTGCCCGCACGCCTCTCCGGCATGCCCGTCCGGGTGACGGGCTCAATCCGCTACACGTTCATCAAATAAGAAGGCAAAAGTAAAAAGGTAAAAGGCAAAAGTGAAGAAGGCGACGTCGCCTCTCTCACTTTTGCCTTTTACCTTTTTACTTTTGCCTTCGCTTCAGGCGTTGGCCGCTTCGGCGGCGACGCGCTCCCATTCTTCGTAGAGCCCGCGCAGGCGCTCGTCCGTGAGGCGGTAGTCCTCGTTGAGCTTGGCCAACTTTTCGGCGACGCGCGCCGCCTCCGGCGTGGACATCTCGGCGGCGAGGGCGGCGAGACGCTTCTCGGCCTCGGCGATCTCTTCCTCGATGAGTTGCGGCGCGCGGGAGGCGTTCTTGTTGCTCTTCTTCTTCGGGTCTTTGCCGCCCTGCTTCTTGCCTTGAGCTTGATGAGAGCCGCGCTCACTCGCCTCAGCCCGGCGCGAGGGCGTCGTCTCTTCGACCGCCGCCGCCTTCGCCTGTTCGACTTTCGCAGCGGTCGCTTTGCCCGAAGACGCGGCGGCGCGGCGCTCGGCCTTCCAGTCGTGGTAGCCGGTGTAGTCGCCGTCGAAGTGGTCGGCTCCGCCCGCGCCGTCGAGGGCGAGGATTTGCGTGGCGATGCGGTCGAGGAAGTAGCGGTCGTGGCTGATGGTGATGATCGTGCCTTCGTAGGCGTCGAGCGCCTCTTCCAGCGCCTCGCGCGAGGGGATGTCGAGGTGGTTCGTCGGCTCGTCGAGGACGAGGACGTTGACGCGCGAGTAGATGAGCTTGGCGAGCGCGAGCCGCCCCTTCTCGCCGCCCGAAAGGTCTCGGACGTGCTTGTACACGTCGTCGCCCGTGAAGAGGAATTTCGCCAGGAACGAGCGCAACTCACCGGCGGTCGCCGAAGAGGGCGCGACCCGCCGCAGCTCCATGATGATCTCGTTGCGCTCGTCGAGGTCGTCGAGCTGCTGCGCGTAGTAGCCGGTCTTGACGTTCGAGCCCCAACGCACCTCGCCTTCGAGCGGCGGCAATTTGCCGAGCACGGTCTTAACGAAAGTCGTCTTCCCCGAACCGTTGGGGCCGATGACGCCGAGCGCCTCGCCGCGCCGCAGGATAAACGCGATGTCGCGCGCGAGCGTGTTGCCGGGGTAACCGACGGCGGCCTCGTCAACGGTCAGGACGTATGTGCCCGCGCGCTCGACTTTCTGGAGGCGGAAGTCGCCCGACGACTGGTCGCGCCGCACGGCGTCCACGCGTTCGAGTTTCTCCAACATCTTGCGCCGCGACTTGGCCTGCTTCGTCTTCTGCCCGGCGAGGTTGCGGCGGATGAACTCTTCGGTCTTGGCGATGAGGTGCTGCTGGTTCTCGTAGGCGCGCAGTTGCGCCTCGCGCCGCTCATCGCGCTCGACGAGGAAGGCCGAGTAGTTGCCGGTGTAACTAATCGCGCGCCCCTGCTCGACCTCGACGATGCGCGTGCAGGCGCGGTCGAGGAAGTAGCGGTCGTGGCTGATGATGACGTAGGCCGACTCGTAGGAGGTGAGGAACTCTTCGAGCCATTCGACCGCCTCCACGTCGAGGTGGTTCGTCGGCTCGTCTAAGAGCAGGATGTCAGGCTCGGCCAAGAGGAGACGCGCGAGGCCGAGGCGGTTCTTCTGCCCGCCCGAAAGAATCTCGGAGGGTGTCGCCCACGTCTCGCGGTCGAAGCCGAGACCTTGGAGGATGGCTTCGGCTTTGGCGGCGTACTCGAAACCGCCGAGCCGCTCGAACTCGTGCTGCAAATCGCTGTAGCGTTCGAGCACGGCTTCGAGGTCGTCGCCGCCCTCGGCCATCCGGTGTTCGAGGGCGTGCATCTCGTGCTCGATGTTCTGGAGTTCTTTGAAGGCCGCGAGCGCCGCCTCGTGGACGGTCGTCCCCGGCTCGAAGTCCACGTGCTGTTCGAGGAGTCCGAGGTTGAGGCCGCGCGTGCGCACTACGTCGCCGCTGTCGGGCGACTCCTCGCCGGTGATGAGCCGGAAGAGCGTCGTCTTCCCCGCGCCGTTGCGGCCCACGAGCCCGACGTGCTCGCCCGGATTGACCTGCAACGACGCGCCCCGCAGAACGTCCTGCGCGGAGTAAGATTTGTGGATGTCCGTCAGGCGGAAAAGCATAAAGACAAACGTTGAACTCTCTGGTTCCGACGCGACTGAAGCGGGCTCGCACCGCTCAACCCTTTGAGCCGCGCGTGCCCGCTTCAAATTTTACACCGAGCGGCGGGGACGCAAAGGGACTTCAGCGCCGACGCCGCGCGCGGTCGTGTTACTTCGTGGCCTGCGGCGAAGGCTGCGAGGCCGGAGTCGCCGCCGTCGTGGCGGCGGGCGTGGAGGTCGCCGCCGCAGGGGTCGCGGTCGCCGACGCAGGGGTCGCCGTCGCGGCGGGCGTCGTCGTCCCCACGCCGCTCACCGGCTGCATCCCGCCGAGCATGTTCGGGTCGTTGAGCATGCTCTGCGCGAGGCTGTTCTCGATCTTCGCCTCGTTCATGGCGACGACGCCGAGCGCGTCGCTCAGAATCTTCTGCCGCTGCTGGATGAGCAGTTCCTTAATCTGGTCGCGCACGCCGCGCGAGTCGAGATTCTGGTTCTCGCTCTGGAGGCGGCGGTTGGTCAGCTTAAAGATGTAGTAGCGACCATCCTCGAAGCGCATCGGCTGCGTGATGCCGCCGACCGGCGTCGCGCCGAAGAAGCCGGCGATGACTTCCGCGGGGAATCGGTTCTGCCTCAGTTGCTCCTCGGTCGCGAATCCCAAATCGCCGCCGCCCGCGCCGCTCTGGTCTTCGCTCCGGTTCCGTGCGACTTCGGCGAAATCAACCGCCCCGCTCTTGAGCATGGCGTAGATGCCGTCGCTCTTGCCCTTCGCCTCCGCATCGCTCTTGGCGTCGTCCGGCGACTGGCCGCCGGTGTTGTCGCGCGGGTCAACGATGATGGCCGAGAGGCCGACGCCGCGCGGGCTGACGAACCGCTCCTTGTTGGTGTTGTAATACTGCTCGACTTCGTTGTCGCGGATCGTGATGCTGCCCACGGTCTTCTCGACGAGCTTCTGGATGGCAAGCTCGCGGCGGGCTTTCAAGCGCAAAGACTGCTCGTCCTCGCCGCTCTCCTTGAGCCTGCGCTGCCACTCCTCCTCGGTCATGCGCGCCTGCTGCTTGCGGGAGTTGATGGCCTGCGTGACCTCCTCTTCGGTCGGCAGGAGCTTGTCCCTCTCGGCGCGCTGGAAGAGCGCCTCGGTCTGGATCAGGCTTTGGAGAGCCTGAATCCGCGCGTTCGCCAGTTCGAGCGGCGGGAGCTTGTCGAGCTGGCCGCCGACCTGCAGGCTGATGGCCTTGTCAACTTCCTTCAAGGGGATCGGCTTCCCGTTGACGGTGGCGGCGGAGGAACTGTCGGCCTGCGCCCCCTTGCTGTTCGGGTCGCGTTTACACGCGGCCACCGCGAAGGCGGAGATGATGACGAGGGTGATGGACGCGACGCGTTTGGCGTGTCTGTGCACTGTGGCTCTATGCTCCTTCCAACTGTCTCAAAAGATGATGCCTTAGCCGTCCCCGCCCGCCCGGCTCCGGGCGCGTAACTTGACGTTGGGCGAGTCCGTTTGCTATAAATTTTCGTTTCTAACGTGCGCCGCCGCCGAGACTGTGTGCAGGGGGCCGCGCTTCTTAAAGTTCTGGAGGTATCAAAACAACGTCATGGCTAAAAGATGCGAAGTCTGCGGCAAGGGGCCGCAATTCGGGAACAACGTCTCACACGCTAACAACCGCACGCGCCGCCGCTTCAACCCGAACCTGCAATCCGTCCGCGTCCAGCGACCGCAGGGCGGAGCGGAGCGGATGAAGGTCTGCACCTCCTGCATCAAGGCGGGCAAGATCGCCAAAGCGGCCTAAATTATCAACACCGAACGATGCGGCGGCGGGCGGCGGAGTCTCTCCGGCGCTCCCGCCTTTTCGTTTGCCCTCCGAACGCCCCGGCTCACTCCAAAAATCACTCCGCGCCCGCGAGCGCGATAACGTCTATCTCCACGCGTGCGTCGCGCGGCAGGCGGGCGGCCTGCACCGTCGAGCGCGCGGGCGGCTCCTCGGAGAAGAAACGCCCGTAGACCTCGTTCATCGCCGCGAAATCATTCATGTCGGCGAGGAAGACGGTCGTCTTCACGACCCGCGCGAGGCTTGTCCCGGCGGCTTCCAGAACCTTCGAGAGGTTGCGCAGGACTTGCTCGGTCTGCTCGGCGATGCCGCCCTCGACGAACTCTCCGGTCGAAGGGTCGAGCGGAATCTGGCCCGAAGCGAAGACGAGCCCGCCCGCCACGACGGCCTGCGAATACGGCCCGATGGCCTGCGGCGACTCTCCCGTTTTGATGATCTGCCTCACTGTCACGGACAACCCCTTTTTAAAGGCTTCGAACAAAACGCAGATTTTAACAGATGCCTTCGCCGCACGGCAAACGGGCAGGCATTTGGCCTTGAGCTTAAAAGGTACGCGAGTCTATTGATGTCGGTTCGGCGAAAGTGGATGCATTGGGCGGGGTTTGCGACCGATTTTCCGGCGGAGTTCGTTCGGGGTTGAAGGCTGAGAGCTAAAAGCTAATCGCTGGAAGCTCCTCACGCCGTGCCGTTAAGGCGCTCGACATCGAGCACGCCGGGGACTTTGCGGATCGAGGTCATCACGCGGTCAAGGTGCTTGACGTCGAAGACTTCGACGGTCACTTCGATGCGACCCCGGTCGTCGTCCGAGACGGCTGCCCCGGCGGCGCGGATGTTGGTCTTGATGTCCTTGATGGCGTTCGTCACGTCGGCGATCATCCCCGTCCGGTTCTCCGTGATGGCGAGGAGCTTGACGGCGTAGGAGGCCTCGGTCTCGCTGCCCGCCCACTCGACCTCGACGACGCGTTCGGGGTTGACCATCAGGGCCTGGACGTTCGTGCAGCGGCGCGCGTGGACGGCGACGCCCTTGCCGCGCGTGATGTAGCCGACGATCTCCTCGCCGCGCACGGGGTTGCAGCAGCGCGCGCGCACCACCAGAAGGTCGTCCACGCCGCGCACGACGATGGAGTCTTCGCCGAGGCGGATGAGCTTGCGCACGGCCTGCACCCCGGCGTTGACGCTGGTGCGCAGCCGCGACTCCTTCCGCTGGTCGAGCTCAGCGAACTTTTCGGGGCCGAGGTACTTGGCGAAGACGTTGCGCGGGACGATCTTGCCGTAGCCGATGGCGGCGAGCAGGTCTTCGACGCGCCCGTAGCCGTATTCGTTGGCGATGCGCTTGAGCTCGCCGTCCGAGTCGGCCAAAAGCTTCTTGGCCGAGAGGCTGAAGCGCTGCGATTCCTTCTCGAAGAGCTTGCGACCGAGCTCGATTGATTCGACGCGCTGCTGCTCGGAGACCCAGTGGCGGACGCGGTTGCGCGCGCGCGAGGTCTGGACGAAGTTGAGCCAGTCGCGCGAGGGGTGCGCGTTCGGCGAGGTCAGGATTTCCACCACGTCGCCGTTCTGGATGACGGTGCGCAAAGGCACCATCCGCCCGTTGATGCGCGCGCCCGAACAGCCGTTCCCGATCTCGGTGTGGATCATGTAGGCGAAGTCAACGAGGGTCGCGCCGCGCGGGAGCTGGATGATTTTGCCCGCGGGCGTGAAGGCGTAGACGTCCTTCGGGTAGAGGTCGAGCTTGAGGGATTCGAGGAAGTCGCGCGAGTCCTTGACCTCCTGCGACCACTCGACGAGCGAGCGCAGCCACTTGAAGGCCTCGTCGTCGTCGTGCGAGCCCCGGCTCCCCTCCTTGTACTTCCAGTGCGCGGCGACGCCCTCCTCGGCGATGCGGTGCATCTCCTCGGTGCGAATCTGCAACTCGAAGGTCTGCCCCTTCTGGCCGATGACCGAGGTGTGGAGCGACTGGTAGAAGTTCTCGCGCGGCGTGGCGATCCAGTCCTTGAAGCGACCGGGGATGGGCTGCCAGAGGTTGTGGACGACGCCGAGCGCGGCGTAGCAGTAACGCACCTCGTCGGGCGTGACGATGCGCGCGGCGATGAGGTCGTAGACCTGATCCAGTTCGATCTTCTGCCGCTTGAGCTTCTTCCAGATCGAGTAGAGGCGTTTGACGCGGCCCTCGATGCGGATGATGGGCACCTCGGCCTCGCGCATCTTCTCTTCAATCCGCGAGGTCGCGTCCTTGAGGAAAGCCTTGTGCTCGCCGCGCCGCTTCTCCAGTTGCTCGGCCAGCTCGCGGTACTCTTCGGGGTGGAGGTTCTGGAAGGCGAGGTCTTCGAGTTCGCCGCGCATGCGGCCCATGCCGAGGCGGTGCGCGATGGGCGCGAAGATGTCGAGGGTCTCCTGCGCGATGCGCCGCCGCTTTTCGGGCTTGAGGAAGCCGAGCGTGCGCATGTTGTGGAGGCGGTCGGCGAGTTTGACGAGGACGACGCGCACGTCGTCCACCATCGCCAGAAGCATCTTGCGGACGTTCTCGGCCTGCTGCTCCTCGCGCGACTGGTTGCTGATCTGCGCGATCTTCGTGAGGCCGTCAACGAGGTGCGCGATCTCGCCGCCGAAGAGTTCCTGAATCACTTCCGGCTTGACGAGCGTGTCTTCAACTACGTCGTGGAGGAGCCCGGTCGCCACCGAGATTTCGTCGAGCCGCATGTCGGCGAGGATGTTGGCGACTTCGAGCGGGTGCACGAGGTACGGCTCGCCGGAGGCGCGCGTCTGCCCCTTGTGCTCGCGGGCGGAGAAAAAGTACGCGCGCCGGAGCAGGTCAAGGTCGGCCTGCGGGTGGTTGCGCGCAACTTTATCTACAATCTCCTCGATGCGGATCATAAAAGAAGCTGTTAGCTCCTTAGCTCTTAGCTCTTAGCCGGTAACGGTCAGCTTTTAGATGCATTCGAAACGCATTTGATTGGCTGAGGGCTCACGGCTAAAAGCTGACAGCTATTATAAGAAGAGGTGATGCCCGACGGGAAGTCAGGCATCACCTTCTTTGGTCGAGGGCGGCGCGTCTCGTGCGGGAGCCCGCGCCGGGGAATTTCAAAAGGTGTTTAGCTGGCGGGCGGGGTCGGCGTCTTCGCCGCTTCCTCGGCCTCCTTCTTCTTGGCCGCCGCCTCGCTCAGACGCTTCTGCGTTTCGAGGGCCGCGTCGTACTGCTTGTCGTACTCGGCCTTCTGCTCGGCGTTGCCTTCCATCTCGGCGAGCTTCGACTGCTCGCGCAGGAGGTTGGCCTTGTAAGACCAGGAGTTCGGGTTCTCGGAGTCGAGGCTGATGGCCTGCTCGGCCAGTTTGAGCCCCTCGGTCACGCAGCCGCGCGCCTTGTCGAAGTCCGCCTGGTTGGCGGGCTTCTTGTACTTGACGAGCACCTTCGTGGCCTGCGTGATGGTCTCCTTGTTCTCCTTCTGCTCGGTGATGTCGTAGGCGCACTGCCACTGCTTGCTGGCGAGGATGGTGTAGGCAACGGCCCGCTTCTCCTTCGGGGCGGATTCGAGGTTGGCGCGCTGCACGAGCAACTCGCGCTCCTTGTCCTCGTTGCGCATCTGGCGGTAGATGAAGACGATGGCGTTGTAGGCGTCTTCGTTCTGCGGGTCGTTCTTCAGAATCTCCTGATAGGCGTCAATCGCCGCCTGCCCCTTGGCCTTGTTTTCGGGGGCGTCCACGCCGGGCTTGTACTGCTGCTGCACCGAGCGCGCGATGAAGAGCGGCGCGTTCTTCTGCGAAGGGTCGTACTCGTAGGCCTCCCTGAACTTCTGCTCCGCCTCAGGGAACTTGCCTTCCTTGTAGGCGCGCGCGCCTTCGTTCAGCGCGTTCTTGGCGCGGATTCGGTTAATCACCCCGCAGCCGGCGGAGGTCGAAGCCACGACGAAGAGCATGGCGACGATGCTGATTCGAGAGAGTTTCATTGACTTGATGGCTCCAAGCTAAAGATGAGACAGACGGGGGATGAAAACTTCCGGGCCGTAAACTGCGCGCCGCCACCGTCTCCGGGGGTCGGGACGGCGGCGGCGCGGTCACTTGTCTATTGTTCGAGCGCCTCGGTCTGGAGGCCGACGGGGCTCGCCCCCGCCCCCTTGATGGCGTCTATGATTTTCACCACATCCCCGTACTTGAAGGTCTGCGGGGCTTTGACGAAGACGGTCTTCTCGATGCGGTCGTCCGGCCCGAGGTCGGCGCGGCTCTCGAAGCCCTCTTTCCAAATCTGCTGTTCCTTGCGCTCCTTGAACTCGGCGGCGAGCCGCGCGGCGAGCGGGCCGGGGTCGTTCACGGACGCCTCGGCGATCTGGTTCGCGCCGCGCGTCAGAGAGACCTTGAGGTCTTTGCTGATCGCCACGATGAGCGTGCGCGGGCTCTGCTTGGCCGCCGCGCTCATCTCCTCGCTGCGCTCCGGGACGAGCGTCTTGAAGCGCGTCGGCTTGAGCGGCGTGATGACCATGAAGATGATCAGCAGCACCAGCAGGATGTCAATAAACGGCGTGACGTTGATGTTCGGCTCGGCACGGCCCGTGCCGGAACCACCACTCATTCCCATACGGTTGATACCTCCAAGAATTCAGCGCGCCGCGCCCCCGCGAGAAGGGCAGCGCGTCTTTCGACGAATGACTTTAGGACGCCGGGGCCGGAGCCGGGCCACCCTGCGCGGGGGCCGCGCCGCCTTCCGGAGCCGCGCCCGGACCCTTCTTCTTGTCGGCGACGAGGCCGATCTGGTCTATCCCGGAGTCGCGGATGATGTTGATGGTCTCGACGACCGTCCCGTAGTTGGCGCCGATGTCGCTGCGGATGTAGACGATGCGATCCTGCTCCTGCTTGGTCGCCATCTTCTGGTCAAGCTCGGCCTTGAGCGAGTCCTTGTCTATCTTCTTCTTCCCGATGAAGAGGTCGCCCTGCTCCGTGATCGCCACCACGACGGAGGTCTCCTTGATGATCGCCGGGTCTTCCTCCGGGTTCCGCATGTCGCGCGGCAGGGTCACCGAGACGCCCTGCTGGAGGAAGGGCGTGATGACCATGAAGATGATGAGGATCACCAACATGATGTCCACCATCGGGGTGACGTTGATATCCGAGGAGAGGCCGCCGCCTCCGCCTCCGCCTGACATACTCATAACTTTCTCCCCTCACAACTTCAGACGGGCGCGGGCGCACGTTGACGCCGCGCTCGGCCCCGGCGGCTCCTTGAGAAGCCGCCGGGGTGTGCCACTTCCGCGACGCTTCGCGCCGCGCACCTACGAGCCGAGCTGCCGCGTCCGGTTCTTCAGGAAGTAGTCAATCAGCTCCGAAGCCGAGTTGTCCATCTCGATGATGAAGCCGTCCACCTTGCCCGTGAAGTAGTTGAAGGCCCACACGGCGGGCACCGCCACGCCGAGGCCGATGGCCGTCGCGATGAGCGCCTCGGCGATGCCGCCGGCGACCGCGCCGATGCCCGCGCTCTCGGCGCTCTTCATGCCGGTGAAGGCATTGATGATGCCGAACACCGTCCCGAAGAGGCCGACGAAGGGCGCGGTCGAGCCGACCGTCGCGAGGCCCGACAGGCCGCGCCGGAACTCGGCGGACTTAATGGCGATGGCGCGTTGAAGGGCGCGCTTACTGGCCTCTATCTCCTCGCCGGAGATGTCCGAGGACTGGCCGTGCGCGCGGAACTCCTGAAGGCCCGCGTTGACCACCATCGCGAGGTGCGACTTCTTATGCTTGTCGCTGATGTTGATGGCCTCTTCGATGCGGTCGTTCTTGAGAGCCTGCGCGACGCGCGGCGCGAACTCGCGCGACTGCTTCTTGGCCGAGGAGTAAGTCAGGTAACGCTCGACCATGATCGCAATCGAGTACATGGACATGATGAGCAGGATGATCAGCACGACGAGCGCCACCGCGCCGAGGTTCTTGACCATCTCGGTGAACGTGAAGTGTCCGGCGAGATCGTCTCCCGGAGAGGCGGGCGCGGCGGCTTCCTGGAAAAGGAAAAAGAGGAAGCCAAACGCTTTGCTTCCGAGCAAGCTCGTTAAAATGGTCACGGTACGAATCCTCCAAAGGTTTTCTGTTGCAAATAGCGAGAGCGCTCGACGGAGGGGCGCGTGCGACCTGAGAAGAGCGCCGCCCCCGCCCGTGCGGGACGGCACGGCGCTCTTCTCAGGTCGCGCCCCGCGCCCTGTTTATTGGAGCACGAAGTTGTAAGTGATGACGCCGGTCACCTTCACCGGCTGCCCCGAAAGCAGCGTCGGCGAGAAGCGCGCCTGCCGCGCCGCGCCTTCGGCGGCCTGCCTGAGAAGCGGGTGCCCGCTCACGGCGCTCGCCGAGATGACGCGCCCCGACTCGTCCACGGTGATCTGCACCGTCACCTGCCCCGAAGCGCGGGCCGTGCGGGCAATCGCCGGGTAGGCGGGCTGCGGCTTGCTGATCGCCTTGCCGTTCAAGACGCCGCCGGAGACGGGAGCCCTCGGTCTGGGCGGAGGCGTCGGCTTCGGCGCGGGCGGCGGAGGCGGTTCCGAGTCGGAGACGACCGGGGCCGCGGGGCCTGTGCCGCCGCCGCCGCCACCGCCGCCGATGACGCCGATAGGGCCGGTCGCGGTCACCTGATTCACGTCGCCGACATCGCGGTCGCCCTGCACGACGCCGATTGACTTGGCGCGCGAGACCTCCTTGGTCGTCTCTTTGGCGACCTCGTTGGTCTTGACCACGGGCGCGATGACGGAGATTTCCTGCCTCATCGCGACCGTCGGCTCTTTACTCGCCGCGGGCTTCGGAGCCTCGTCCGGTTTCGGCGGCTCGGCCTGCGCAGTCATCGGAACCGGCGCGACGAGCGTCAGGAGTTCCAGACTGGGGTCTGGGATTGACGCGTTGTAATAGTAGATGCTGCCGACGCCAGCTGAGACCAGCAGGACGATGTAGAGGACGAACGTCCCCAAGAAAAACGAGCCTTTGCGCGCAAAGTCGTCTTTGTGCGAGCCTGACTCGACCAGAGTCTCGAACATATCGCTTAACCTCCCTCTTCCGGTGCCGGGTGGATCAGGGGTTATCTCAAGGATTACATCACAGGGACTCGTGAAAAGAGTTGTGATTCCAAAACGTTTTCAATCAAAAACGCCCGCCTCGCGCGATTCACTTTTTTCGCCTTAAAGAAATTTGGGGGGCGGCAGAGCGTCAACCAAAAGCGCTGCCGAACGCGCCGTCGTGCTTCCTTACGCTTGCCAAACAGGGAGTGAACTCGGCCCGCCAGCCGCTCAAGGAAACAAACGCTCACGTTCAAACGTCCGTCTCACACATCGAGGCGAGACGGGCGCGTCTGTAAAATATTCGATTGGCCAGCAACGCGCTCAGTCTATGTCGCAAGCCGCCGCGAAGTCAAGCGTAAAATGAGCCGCGCCGGGGAGCGCGCGGGGCGTCGAAAAAGCCGCGCGCGGGCGACGATTCCCCGCTCGCGCACGGGCGGCCAATCGTCAGCGCGCGGCGGCCCCGGCCTTCGCGTTCCGCGCCCCCGCCGGGGGACGCGCGGGCGGCGTCGCCCCGCCGCTGCCGCCGGTGCGGGTCGGCGCGCCCGGCGCGCGCGCGGCGTCGAGCCGCTGCTGCCACCAGACCATGATCGGGTTCGAGATGGCGATGGTCGAGTAGGTCCCGAAGATGATGCCGACGAGCAGGGCGAGCGAGAAGGGGCGCAAGACCTCGCCGCCGAAGATGACCATCGCGACGACTGAGAGGAAGACGAGCCCCGAAGTGATGACGGTGCGCGAGAGCGTCTGGTTGATGGCCTCGTTCGTGATGTCGTAGAGCGAGGCGCGGCGGTGGAGGCGCAAGTTCTCGCGGACGCGGTCGAAGGTCACGATGGTGTCGTTGACCGAGAAGCCGACGAGCGTCAGGAGCGCGGCGACCACCGTCAGGTTCACCTCCCACTGGAAGATGGAGAAGAAGCCGAGCGTCACGAGCACGTCGTGGAAGACGGTGATGACCGCCGAAGCGCCGTAAGTCCACTCGTAGCGGAAGGCGATGTAGAGGAGGATGCCGACCAGTGCCAGAAGCGTCACCGTAATGGCCTGATTGCGCAACTGGTTCCCGGCCACCGCGCCCACGGCGTCCGTCCCGGCGATCTCCCAATCGGCGCTCTCCGCGAGTTTCCCGTCAGCGCCGAAGGCGGCCAGCGCCTCCTTGACCTTCGTCTGCCCGATGTCCACCTGCGCCTGCGTCTGCGCCTCCTCGCCGCTCCCCTGCCGCGCGAGCTTGATGAGCACCTGGTTCTGCTTGTCGAGCGCGGGCTGGATGGTGGCGTCGCCGAGCCCCGACTTGGCGAGCGCCGCGCGGATGTCTTCGGGCGAGGGCCGCTGTTTGAAGTTCACGGTGACGAGCGTGCCGCCGCGGAAGTCCACGCCGAGGTTGAAGGCTTCGGTCCCGCCCGGAATCGCCTGCCGCCCGATGGCGGAGGCGAGCCCCGCGAGCATGATGACGACCGACAGCCCCATCAGGACGCGACGCTTGCCGAGCCAGTCAACGGTAATCTTTTCAAAAAAGCGAATCATAAGAAACCCGTGATAAGTGATGAGTGATAAGTGATGAGATAAGCGACTTTCTTATCACTTATCACTCATCACTTAATCACCGCCGTTAAATGCTGAGCGTCTCGGCGCTCCGCCCCTTGCGGCTGAGAACCCAGATGAAGATCGTGCGCGAGACGTAGACCGCCGAGAAGAGGTTCGCCAGAAGGCTCAGGATGAGCGTCACGGCGAAGCCGCGGATCGGCCCCGTCCCGAAGACGAAGAGGAAGAGCGCGGCGACGATGGTCGTGACGTGCGTGTCAATGATCGTCGTGAAGGCGCGCGAGAATCCCTGCTCGACCGCCGAGGCGACGGTCTTGCCCGTCCGCAGCTCCTCGCGGATGCGCTCGAAGATGAGCACGTTCGAGTCCACGGCCATGCCGATAGAAAGGATGATGCCGGCGATGCCGGGCAGCGTCAGCACGGCGTCGAAGACGACGAGCGCCGCGAGCGTCAGCATCATGTTCAGCAGGAGCGCGACGACGGCGTTGACGCCCGACCCGCGGTAGTAGAAGACCATGAAGAGCACGACCAAAATCAGCCCGACGAGCGAGGCCGTGACGCCCGACCGGATAGAGTCCTGACCGAGGCTGGGGCCGACCGTTCGCTCTTCGAGGTAGACGAGCTTGGCCGGGAGCGCGCCCGAACGCAGGGTGAGCGCGAGGTCTTCCGACGAGGCCTTCGTGAAGCTGCCCGTAATCTGGCCCGAATCCGTAATCTGCGACTTGATGAAGGGGGCCGACCTGACCTCGCCGTTCAGGACGACGGCCATGTACTGCCCGACGTTCGCCGCCGTCCACGTCCCGAACTTCTGCGCGCCCGAAGGCTTGAGCGAGAAGTCAATGATGTAGGCGTCGTCGCCCTGCTGCTGCGGGACGGCGGCGGCGCTCCGCAGTTCGCTCCCGTCAATCACCGCCGGGGCCTCGACGACGACCCAAGACTTCGCCTCATTCGGCTTGGGCGCGGGCGGCTGACCGGCGGCGGTCGGCTCTTCGCGCTCGTTATAGGGCATCACGCGGCGGTTGGTCGGGACTTGCCCGCCGAGCGACTGGGTGGCCGCCTGCTCGGTCGGGTAGGTCTGCATCGGCGAAGGGTTCGGCGGGCTGATGACCTTCATCAGCTCAAGGCGCGACTGCTCGCCGATGAGCTTCTTGACGCGCTCCGGGTCGTCGAGGCCCGGCATCTGGAGGAGAATCTGGTGCGAGCTGGGCGCGCCGTGCCTTTGGATGGTCGGCTCGGCGACGCCGATGGCGTTGACGCGCGTGTCTATGATGCGGAGCGCGTCCTCGACCGCGCGCTCGCTGAGCGCCTCCTTGGCGCGCTTGGTCATCTCCCACGTGATGCGGTTGCCGCTCACGCTCGACTCCCACGCGCTCGCGTCGAAGTCGTTGACGCGCGCCGGGAGGTCTTTGCGAATCTCTTCGAGCTTCGAGGCGTCCTCGGTTTCGAGGATGACGCGGTAGGTGTCGGGGGCGTTGTCGGGGCGCACCGTGACGTTGTAGCCGCGCTCGCGCGCCGCCGCCTGGACGCCGAAGACGATGTTCTCGGTGATGAGCTTGAGGTAGTCCGGGGCCTGCACCTGCATCACGAGGCTCACGCCGCCCTTGAGGTCGAGGCCGAGGCGGATGTTCTCGCGCAAGGTGTTGTTGATGCCCTGCAACGTGAAGTCCTTGGCTTCGGGGCGGTGGCGCGGCCCGACCACGATCCAGAGCGAGACGAGCGTCACGACGGCGATGATGATGACGCGTTGGAGAAGATTCTTTTTCATAACTCAGTTTTCAGTTTTCAGTTCTCGGTTTTCAGTTTTCAGCAACGTGCAGCGACGTTCTTAACTGAAAACTGAAAACTGTCTACTGAAAACTCCTACGCCCCCTTCTCTTCCTCGGCCTGCAAACCGGCGACCGACGCGCGCGTGATTTCGAGCATCGTCTTGTCGGCGCTCCTCACGAGCAGGGAGGTCTCGCGCACGGCGGTCACCGTGGCGAGGATGCCGCCCGTCGTGATGACGCGGTCGCCCGCCTTCAACTGCCCGATCATGTCCGCGAGCGCCTTCTGCCGGCGGCGCTGCGGGACGATGATGAGGAAGTAGAAGACGGCGAAAATCAGGATGAACGGCAGGAACTGCGCGACGACGCCGAAGGGGCTGCCGCCGCCCGCCGGGGCCGGAGTCTGGAGAAGGATGAAAGCCGGGTTGGTCATCGAAGTTTCGGATTTAAGTCTTAGAATGTCAGAGTCGGAATGCCGGGAAACGCTAAAAATTTACGAGCCCGCGCGGTCGTGCGCGAGCAGCCGGGCGCGCGTCCCCTCGCTGCAAACGCCCTTCGCAGGTTCAACCGGAAACGAATTCTCTGGATGAGATACTGCGCGCCCGAACGGGGGGCGTGGCTCACTCGACGCCGGAGTTGATTCCCTCAAGGAACTCCCGCCGAAATCGTGTGAATTCGCCAGACCGGATAGCTTGCCTGACGCGCCGCATGGTGTCAAGGAAGAACGCAAGGTTGTGGTGCGAAAGGAGTACGCCCGACAGCAACTCGCCCGTCATGTGCAGGTGCCGGAGGTACGCGCGGCTGTGTCGGCGGCAGACCGCGCACGCGCAGGACTCGTCTAAGGGGCGCGTGTCGGTCGCGAAGCGGGAGTTTTTGATGTTCAGTTTCCCGCGCGAAGTGAACGCCTGACCCGTCCGCCCGTTGCGCGTCGGGAGCACGCAGTCGAACATGTCCACGCCGCGCGCGACGCACTCCAAGAGGTCTTCGGGCGTGCCGACGCCCATCAGGTAACGCGGCCTCGCGGCGGGCAAAAGCGGCGCGACCTCCTCGACCACCTCGTACATCACCGCCTTCTCTTCCCCGACGCTCAGACCGCCGATGGCGTAGCCGTCGAAACCTACCTCCCGCGTCCGCTCAAGGCTCTCGCGCCGCAGGTCGAGGTGCGTCGCGCCCTGCACGATGCCGAAGAGCGCCTGCCGCCCTTCGACGCCCGGCTCTTCCGCGCGGCCCGTCCTTCCGGCGTCCGCGCCCACGCGCTGCAACTCGTCGAACCTCGCGCGCGAGCGCGCCGCCCAACGCGCCGTCAGCTCTAAAGAGACACGCGCTACTTCGTGCGTCGCTTTCCCCGGCGCGCACTCGTCGAAGGCCATCACGATGTCGGAGCCGAGCGCCGCCTGCACCTCCATCGAGACTTCGGGCGAGAGGAAGCACGCGCGCCCGTCAACGTGCGAGCGGAACTCGACGCCCGCCTCCGAAATCTTTCGCAGGTTGTTGAGGCTCCACACCTGAAACCCGCCCGAATCGGTCAGGAGCGCGCGCTCCCACCCGATGAAGCGGTGGAGCCCGCCGCACGCCGCGATAATCTCCACGCCCGGACGCAGCCACAGGTGATATGTGTTTCCGAGGATGATGCGCGCGTCGAGCCCTTCGGCTTCCAGCTCCTCGAAGCGCACGCCCTTGACCGTGCCGAGCGTCCCGACGGGCATGAAGACCGGCGTCTCGATGACGCCCCGCCGCGTCCGCAGAAGACCGGCCCGCGCCTCGCCCTCCTGCGCCGTGACCTGCCAGCCGAGCGCCTGTTCGATTAATAAATCCTGCGTAGTCATAATGAAGTTATGGGGTAAGTATACCTGAAAAGGGTGATGGGCAAAGAGGGTCGGTTCAAGTCGAGAAAGAGATGGATAAACTCTCGGACAAAATCTCAGGGGGTAATTGACTGGCAACTGTGAAAATCATGTTGACAGACTGCTTCACGGGGCGTATATAGCTGACTGTCTCACAACGTCTCCCGGTTCTACTTGAAACGTATTCCCGTTGACGCAATTCTCCTCGCGATTTCGTCAATCTCCCTTTCAGCACAACAAACATTTCAAAGTCCGATTATCACTCAGGTGGAGGCTTTGGACATGAACTTGAAGAAACTGCCTAAAGTATTTGCATTCCTCCTGTCAGGAATGATAGCCGTCGCATCTGCTTCACTGATCGCGAACAAAAGTCTAAGTGCATCACAACAGGAAGAGAGGCAGATTCCCATCAACGCTACACAATTGCCACTGGCGGATGGGGCGTTCCCGGTTGAGATAAGGTGTGGTTCTGCCCGTTCGTCAGCGCCGAACAGGCTGGACGAATTCTCCTGTCTTGTCATCAATAACACAGCCAAGAAAATTTCAGCCTTGGCCGCAATTTATTCAGTCGTCATCGAAGGGCCGACAGGAGAGTCGCGAGAGACAAGCCTGCTGACTTATGATTTTGTTAATCACCCTGACATCCGTGAAGCCAAGCGCCTTAAGCCTCTACCTCCGGGAGAGTCACGCACGCTTCAACCGTCCGGCCCAATCACCTTTGAGAACGCCACCATAAGTAGTGTTGAGATTCACTTGGATTACGTGGAATTTGAAGATCAAACTACGACAGGCCCCAACACTCAGGCGGCAAAAATGATTGATTCGATGAGAGAAGGGGCGGCGAGGTACAAGGCGTGGTTGGTTCAGCAGTATAAGCGGAAGAAAATGGAAGTAAATGCGGTGTCAGAATTGCTTGAAAACTCAGACCTCCCACAAGAATTAAACTTCAACGGAGACCCGGATTTGACGGAAGGCGCACGACTTTATCAGAGAATAATGCGCAAGGTATATACCTCTCAAGGGTCCGCAGAGCTAAAGCGCTACCTCAACAAATAAGGCATACGGCGTTAGCTTAAAAGCGAGGTTCCCCCGTGCGAAAACTCCTGATTTTCTTCACCTGCATTTTTGCAACATCCTTAGTGTTCTTTTATGTAACTGGGAAATCCCAGTCAGCCATTGCTAACTGCGTCGCATTTACCACCTGTACGGCAACCCCGACTGCTGAGGGGTGTGACCTGCGTTTGGGATGGAAGCGATGCGACCAGACGAACGGCTCCAGTTTCGGCGGCTGTACTAACAGCGGGTGCATATCAGACTGCGTGTGTGCCTGCGAAAGGGACACCGCTGGTAATATCACGGCAAGAACAATATCTTGGTCGAATGACTGCACGGAGGTCGTTGCCGGTGAGCGGACAATATGTAACGGTTGCTCGCCAACCCCGACTCCCACGCCTACTCCGTGCCCACTGCCGACGCCCACTCCTCCCCCGAATAGCGGGCCTTGTTACTGGATTAGGTCTCAGTGTAAGTGGACTTGCGGCTTTAATTTAGCCGACCTGAATCGAGAAGACTGTGACGAGGCGGAGTTGTTCTGGAACTTTACGAGTAACACTTGCACATCACCGCAGACACCGGAATTGCCGCCGTTGGGAGGTTGCCCGGAAGAGCCGACAATCCTCTGCTGCGGCTGTTTCGCACCCGACGACGGCTGTCCGTATGAGGAGAACTGGCAATGCAATTCATCCCCCGTCTTGCTTGACCTGGACGGGGACGGCTTCCACCTCACGGACACGGCGCGCGGCGTCGCCTTCGACCTCAATAGCGACGGGACGAGGGAAGCGCTCTCCTGGACTGCCGGCGGCTCCGACGACGCGTGGCTGGCCTTGGATCGCAACGGCAACGGCCAGATTGACAACGGTCAGGAGTTGTTCGGCAACTTCACGCCGCAACCCGCGCCGCCGCCGGGCGAAAAGAAGAACGGCTTCCTCGCGCTCGCCGTCTACGACCGGACGGACAGCGGCGGCGACGGCGACGGGCTGATTGACGGCGGCGACGCGATCTATTCGAGCCTCCGCCTCTGGCGCGACGACGACCACGACGGCGTCTCGGAGCCCGGCGAGTTGCACACTCTGCCTTCCCTCGGCGTGACGGCGCTGAACCTCAGGTACCACGAATCGAAGCGCGCGGACGAGCACGGCAACCGGTTCGCCTACCGCGCCAAGGTCGAAGACGCGAAGGGGGCGAAGGTGAACCGCTGGGCGTGGGACGTGTTCCTCGTGCGCGGTCAGTAAGACGGACGGGCCGCATTAAGAAGGCCGCACGGGAGTCTGCCAGAGACTCCCGTGCGGCCTTTGCTTTTGCGCTTGCGCTCTCGCCAATCCATGAAGACCGGCGCGAGCCGCCGGTTAATTCAAAACGCCCGGCTCGCCATCGCCTCCGGGGCCGTCCGTCTCGAAGCGCGGCTCCTGTTCGAGCCACTGCTCGACCTCGATGACGGGGAGGCGGACGGTGAAGCGCGCGCCGCTTCCCTCGCTAAAGGCTTCGACTTGGCCGCCGTGCGCCTCGACCAGCTCCTTGACGAGCGCGAGGCCGATGCCGAGTCCGCCGTGGCGGCGCGTGGCCGAGCTGTCGGCCTGCCGGAAGCGATCCCAGAGGAAGGGCATGAACTCGGCGGGGATGCCCTCGCCCGTGTCCTCGACTTCGATCTCTATCCAGCGGATGCGGCTCCCGTCCTCCGACGGCTCGCCGCGCTTCGGGCCTTCGTCCAGCAGGCGCGTGCGGACTGTCACCTCCCCGCCCGCCGGGGTGAACTTGATGGCGTTCGTCAGCAAGTTCCAAAGCACTTGCTGGATGCGCTGCGCGTCGGCGATGGTCGGCGGCATCTCTTCGGCCAGCTCCAGACGCACGTCGAGGCGGCGCGCGAGCGCGGCCTGACGGACGTTGCGCGCGGCGCTCGTGACTATCTGGTTCACGTCGAAGAAGTAGCGTTCGAGCCGCAGCACTCCGCGCTGGATGCGCGAGAGGTCGAGGAGGTCGGAGATGAGCTGCGTGAGCGAGGTGGCCGAGACGCTGATGGCGTTGATGCCGTCGGCGAGGTCGGCGCTCGTTTTGAGTTCCTCGCTCTCGCCCAGCAGCTCGACCCAACCCGTGATGGCCGTCAGGGGCGTCCGCAGCTCGTGCGAGAGCGTGGCGAGGAACTGGTCTTTGAGCCGGCTGGCCTCGCGCAGCTCGGCGATGAGGCGGGCGTTCTCCAAGGTCGCGCCGACGTGCGTGGCGACGGCGACGAGTAGGTCAACGTCGTCCTCGCCCCACTGCCGGTGCGTGCGCGTCTGGTGCGCGCTGAGCGAGCCGATGACGCGGCCCTGATGCATGATGGGGACGACGAGCATGCTCTTGAGCTTGGTGCGCTCGATGAGGTCGCCGAGCGCGGCGGCGAGCGGGTGCTTCGTCACGTCCGAGGCGAGCAGCGGGCGGCGGGCGGTGCTGAGCGCGTAGCGGATGGGCGAGCGTTCGCGCACGTCGAGCCAGTCGGTGACGCGCTCGACGCCCTCGGCGCACCACTCGCCGTAGTAGTCCTCGTGCTCGTCGTCGGCGAAGAGGACGGCGATGCAGCGGTCAAGCTCAAGGACTTCGCCGATGCGCTCGATGACGGAGCGCACCTTCTCCTTCGGCTCGCCGCTTCTCTGAAGAGAGAGGAGGAGACGGTTGACGACGGCCTCGCGCTCGGCCTGCGCCTGAATGGTGAGGAAGAGGCGGGCGTTGACGATGGTCTCGGCGGCCTGCGCGGCGAAGATTTGCAGCAGGCGGAGGTCGCGCTCGCTGAAGCCGCCCGCACGGTTGGCGACGTAGATGAAGCCGATGAGTTCCTTCTTAATCCTCATCGGGACGCTCAAGATGGAGCGCAGGCCCCAGCGCGCGACGAACGCGCGGTCGAGGCGCGTGTCTTCCGCCGGGTCGTTCGAGAGGAAGGGTTCGCCCGTCTGGTAGACGGGCGCGCGCTCGTCGCCCTTCTCAAGTTTGAACTGGAACTCGCGGATGAGCCCGGCGGGCGTGTTGTGGCCCGGCGACTCGGCGCGGACGAGGTTGGTGCGGCGGTCGAAGGTCGCGATGAGGCACATCGTCCCGCCGACGAGCTTGGCGATGGAGCGGGCGAGGCGCGCGCCGATCTCGTCGGTCGCCGTGAGCGTCGAGAAGGTGCGCGAGATTTCAAACAGTCCGCGCAGCTCCTCGTTGCGGTTGCGGCTCGCCTCGTAGAGCTGCGCGTTGGTGAGCGCGACCGAGACCTGCGCGGCGACGGTGCAGGCGAGCTTCTTCTCCTCCTCAGTCCAGACGCGCGGGCGGTAGCAGTCGTGCAGCTCAAGCATCCCGACGTGCTGCCCGCCGTCGTGGACGGGGGCCGAGAGCACGGAGCAGACCTTCAGGCGCTCGTAGAGTTCGATGAGTTCGTCTCGCTCGACTTCGCGGATGTCGCTGATCTGGACGGCCTCCGCCGCCCCGACGACGCGGCGGGCGTGGCGGCCCGTGCGCAGGGGCTCGCAGTTGAAGTCGCGGACGCTCAGAACGTCGGGGCGCGCGAGGTACTCGTAGTTGACGACCGCGCCGCTCCCCTCGCGCCCGTAGAGGACGATGAGGCAGCGTTCGACTTCGAGCGCCTGTCCGAGAGTCTCGACCGTCTCGCGCAAGACCGAAGAGGCGTCGAGCGTGCTCGCCAGCGTCCGACCGATGCGGCCCGAAAGCTCCTCGCGCCGCGCCGCCTCCTCCATCTCGCGCGAGCGTCGCTCGGCCTGTTCGAGCAGCAGTACTTTCTCAATCGCAATCGCCAGCGGCGGCGCGAGGCGTTCGAGCGCGAGGCGGTGTTTTCGTTGATACGCGTCGGGCGTGCGGCTCGTCAGGTTGAGGCTCCCGATGGCGCGGTGCGTGGAGAACATCGGGACGCAGACCGCCGAGTGAAACCCCTCGCTCCGCAGGTCGTCATAGACGTTGAAGCCGGTCACGGTTTGCAGTTCGGGGATGACGACCATCGCTCCGTCTTCGAGAGCGCGCTCGGTGACGGAGCCGCGCAGTTTTCCTTTCGCGCCGACGGCGAGCGAGCCCGTCTGCTCGCCCGAAAGCGCGAAGACGCGCAGGCTCTCGCCGTCCTCCTCGCACAGCGCGATGGAGGCGCGGTCGAAGGGGACGAGCGAGCGTATCTGCTCGCAGGCGACGCTGAAGACCTCTTCAAAAGTGCGGCTGGAGTTGACGGCGGCGACGATGCGGTTGACGACTTCGAGCTGCTCGGTCGCTTCGTGCAGGTAGTCGAGCAGAGAGCGGAGCCTGTCGGCCTCCTGCGCGCCGCGCTCCGCGTCGAAGGCCGAGCGCGCGGGCCGCACGACGTAGAGCCGCGCGCGCTCGCCCTCCCATGAGCACTCGAAGCTTTCGACGCGGGCGCGCACGCTCCCCTGCCCGTCCCCGACCAGGAGGGTCGCGTTCCCGCCCGCAAGGGCTTCGTGCGCGTCGTCCGCCAGCAGGAAGGAGTCGGCCTGCGCGCCGATGAGCGCGTTCGAGGGACGCGCGACGAACGCGGAAAACGAGAGGTTCGAGGCGAGGACGAGCCCCGTCGCCTCGTCAACCACGATGGCCGCGTCGCCCACGCGCTCGAAGAGCTTCCGGAAGTCTGACGTGTCGGGCATAGGCAGAGATGAAATTAGAGGTGAGCGGCGAGGGGCTGGAGACTTGTTAAAAGACATGCTCTTAACAAGTCTCTAGCCTCTCGCCTCAAGTCTCTTATTCTTCTTGTGTCGCTCGGTGATGCGCAGCGGGGTGGCGAAAAAATCGAACTCCTCGCGGAGGCGGTTCTGCAAGTAACGCTCGTAGGAGAAGTGGATGCCTGAGGACTTGCCGCCCGCCGTGAAGACGACGAAGCGCGGCGGGCGAACCCCCACCTGCGTGACGTACTGGACGTGCAGGCGCGACTGGCCGCCCTTGACCGGCGCGGGCGCGGTCGGGGCGCGGGGCGCGGCGATGGCCCGCTCGAAGAAGGCGTTGAGTTGCGAAGTCGGGATGCGCAAATTTCTCGCCTCGTTGGCGCGCAGGGCCAGAGAGAGGATGCGCTCGACGCGCTGCCCCTTGAGCGCGGAGATGGTCACGACCGGAGCCCAGTCGAGGAACTTCATCTTGAAGCGCAGGTCGCGCTCGAAGTCGTTGGCGGTGTTCGTCTCCTTCCCCTCGATGGCGTCCCATTTATTAACCGCGAGGATGATGGAGCACCCGGCGTCAACGGCGTAGCCCGCGATGTTGGCGTCGAGCGCCGTCACGCCCTCCACCGCGTCAATCAAGACGACGGCCACGTCCGCGCGCTCAAGGCTGCGGCGGGCCATGATGACCGAGAGCTTTTCGGCCATCTCCTCGGTCTTCCCCTTGCGACGAATCCCGGCGGTGTCAATGAGGCGGAAGGCGCGGCCTTCATGTTCGAGCAGAGTGTCCACGGCGTCGCGCGTCGTCCCCGCCACCGGCGAGACGATGACGCGCTCCGCGCCGAGCAGCTTATTCAAGAGCGAAGATTTTCCGACGTTCGGGCGACCGACGATGGCGAGGCGCAACTCGCGCGGCGCGGCTTCCCTGTCGTCTTCGACATCATCCTCTTCGTTCGAAGGCAGACGTTCGACTATCGCGTCCAACAAATCCGCCACGCCGTCGCCCTGCTCCGCCGAGATGGGAACCACGTCCTCGAAGCCGAAGCGGTGGAACTCGCCCGCGTGCGCTTCGAGCTTCACGGCGTCGGCCTTGTTCGCCGCGACGAGGACGGGCTTGCCCGTCATCCTCAGATGCACCGCCAGCTCTTCGTCGGCGGGCGTCAGCCCCGCGCGCACGTCCACCACCCAGACGAGCGCGAACGCCTCCTCGATGGCGAACTCGGCCTGCTTCAAGATGTTCGCCGGGATGACCGCCGTCTCGTCCGGCACGATGCCGCCCGTGTCCACCACCGAAACGCGGCGGCCCGCCCATTCCGTCTCGCCGTAGATGCGGTCGCGCGTAATCCCCGGCTCGTCGCCGACGATTGAGCGCCGCTCGCCCACGAGCCGGTTAAAGAGCGTGGATTTTCCGACGTTCGGACGCCCCACGATGGCGACCAGCGGCAACACCGGCGACGGCGCGCGTTCCTTCGGCCCAGACTCTTCCGCTTGTTCTACTTCGCTCGACATGCATCAAGTGTATCGCGCGGTGCAGGGCGTCGCAAGGAAGTACATCAAATGCCTTTGATGGAACTGTAGGGGCAGGGCAAGTCCGCGGCCCGCTCTTCTCACCAAAGAAGCGGGCCGCGGACTTGCCCTGCCCCTACAGTTCCATCCTCGGTCTTGTGCATCGCGTGAGGAAGAGATAACCTGCGCGCCGATGGACTGGCGGAGATTAAGAGGTCGGTTCCGTTTCTCGGCGCGTGAGGCGGCGGAAGTTTCAAACGTCGAGGCGCTCGCGCCGCACCTCGCGCTCGGTCGGCGCGGCGAGGAGTTGGCGGCGGACTATCTGCGCGAGCGGGGCTTCCAATTGGTGGCCGCGAACTTCAAGCTCAACGTCGGGCGCACGCGCCGGGGCGCGGTCGTGCAGGCCGAGATAGACCTCGTCGCCTACGAGGGCGCGACGCTCTGCTTCGTCGAAGTCAAGACGCGCGCCTCCGACTGGTACGCCGCCCCCGAAGCCAACGTTGACCTCCGCAAGCAGCGGCAAATCACTCGCGCCGCACGCGCCTACCGACGACTCCTCGGCTTGAAGGACACGCCGCACCGCTTCGACGTCGTCTCGGTCATCCTCCCCACGCCCGACGACAAAGGCCACGCGCACGCGCCCCGCATAAAACTCCTCCGCAACTTCTGGACGGAAGACAAATTCCGCAAACGCCGCTGGGAGCAGTACCGCGAGCAGTAGCGAGCGGGTTGACGTTGATGACGGTCAACCCGCTCGCTACTGCTCGCGGTACTGCTCTTCTCACTTCGCGCGCGGCGGCGCGTTCTTCACGTGCTTGTCGAACCAGTTAATCATCTCGTAGAGCGTGTGCTCGGTGGACTCGCGCGCGGCGTAGCCGTGTGCTTCCAAGGGGAGCGTGACGTAGCGGACAGTCCCGCCCGTCCCGCGCATGGCCTGATACATCCGCTCGGACTGAACCGGGAAAGTTCCGGCGTTGTTGTCGGCCTCGCCGTGAATCAGGAGGAGCGGCTCGTTGATGCGGTGCGCGTTCATGAACGGCGAGACCTTGATGTACAGCTCCGGGGCTTCCCAGATAGTGCGCCGCTCGCTCTGGAAGCCGAAGGGCGTGAGCGTGCGGTTGTACGCGCCGCTGCGCGCGATGCCTGCGCGGAAGAGGTCTGTGTGCGCGAGCAGGTTGGCGGTCATGAACGCGCCGTATGAGTGACCGCCGACGCCGACGCGTTCGGGGTCTGTGACGCCCATCTCCGCCGCCTTGTCAATCGCCGCCTTCGCGCTCGCCGTAATCTGCTCGACGTAGGTGTTGTTCATCGTTTCAGGGTCGCCGACGATGGGCATCGTCGCGTTGTCCAAGACGGCGTAGCCCGCGAGCAAAAAGAAGAGGTGCGAAGAGCCCGCAATCGAAGTGTAACGCTGCGTCGAGCCCGTCACCTGCCCGGCGATGGTCGGGTCTGTGAATTCGAGCGGGTACGCCCACACGACCGTCGGCAGACGCGTCCCCTCCTTGTAGCCCGGCGGAAGATAAAGTGTGAACGAGAGGTCAACGCCGTCGGCCCGCTTGTAGGTGATGAGCTGCTTTTTGATGTCGCGCAACTGCGGCGTCGCGTCGGGAATCTGCGTGAGCGCGCGCAGGTGTGCGGCGTCGCCCGCTCTGCCGTTCGTCCCGCCGCCCGCCGCGTCGAGCGTGCGGACGTAGTAGTTCGACGGCTCGATGGGCCGCTCGCGGCGCGTGATGATCTGCCGCGCGTCGTCCGAGAGAAGGCCGACGACCGTCTCGTAGCTCTGCGCGTCGCTGCGAAAGAGTCTCTCGGTCTTGAGCGTCTGAAGATTCAGCCGGTCTAAGAAAGGCCGGTCGCCTTCCTGCGTCGCGCCCGCGCCCGTGAGATATATAAAGTCGCCGTGGCGCAGAAGGACGCGCTGGCCCGTCGGCAGCACGCGCATCAAGGGCGAGCCGGGGTTGTTGTAACGCTCGTTCGCGCTGTGGCTGAAGACGACGCGCGGCGCGGAGCCCGGCTTCGCTACTTCTATCAACTGCGTCCGCACCCAACGGCGGTCGCGGTCGAAGTCACGCACGAAGAGGAACTCGCCGCGCTCGCCCCACTGCGCGCCGCCGAAGCGGTGCTCGGTCTTGAAAATCTCGACGGGCGCTCCCGTGAACGGAGCTTTCAACATCAAGATGCGGTCGCGATGCGAGACTTTCTTCTTCGGGTCGCCGTCGTCTAACGCCTCGACCCACATGAGCGTCGCGCCTTCGGTCGGGTGCCACTCGTAACCGCGCGGCCCCTTCGGCACGCCCTCAATCGGCACCTCGTCGGCGAGCGGCAAACTCGCCAGCTTGTGCACGACCCGCGCGCTCCTGTCCCACACCTCAACGTCCCTTGGGAACGCGCCCACCGGATGCAGATACGAGTAAGGCTTGTGGACGCGCGCGACGAGGATATGCGAGCCGTCGGGCGAGGGCTCGACCGTCTGGAAGATTGCGGGCTGGCCGAGCGGCGTCGCCTTCCCGCCTTCGGCTGAGACCGTGACGAGCTGCGACGTGGCGTAGAAGTCGAAGAGCGCCTCATCGTGCGCGTCATTCAAGAGGTCTTGGAACGTCCTCACCGGCCCGGTCTTCCCCGAACTCTCCTGAATGTTTGGGGCCTTCGGCACGGACGCCTCGATTGGCGCGGAGCCCCGCTTCGAAGGGACTGCCCGCACGAGCAGCGTCCGGTTGTCCGGCATCCACTCTAACGGCGTGCCGTAGACCGCGTTGACCGCCACGCCTTCTAACTTCCGCACGCGGCCCGTCGCCGCCTCGCCCGCCCACAACTCGATGCCGCTCGCCGTCGTGTTCGTAAACGCGAAGCTTCTCCCGTCCGGGCTCCACACGAGATGCCCGACCTGCGCGCCCTGCGGCAGTGAAACCTTCGTCTCCGCGCCGTCCGAGATTTTCTTCAAAGTCATCCCGACGAAATACGCCGCGCGGTGCGGCCCCGAAGTGTTCGGGTTGATGCGAAGCCCCGCGAGCCTCAGCATCGGCTGCGCCAGCTCCGAGATGGGCGGATACCTGACGCCCTGCAACAGCAGCATGTACTCCCGCGTCGGGCTGATCGAGCCCTGCGGCGGCACGGGCGCGCTCAGCACGTCCAGCACCGCCTGCGGCGGCTTCTGGTACGTCTGCGCCGTCACCGCCGCCCCGGTCAGAAGGACGAGCGAGGCGGCGAGCCCGCGACTATAACTTCGGAAGTTCGAGAGACGTTTCCCGCGTACAAAATTCATGGTAGACAGAGTTCCTCCATCAACGTGCGCTCTGGTTTAGATTGGATAGGCGTGACCGACGAAAAAGACGGCGGCGAGAGTTTCCGTCATCAAAGCCCGCCTGTCAAATCACACACGATACAGGCGGCGAACGACGGCCAGACTGGAAGTCTTCAACCCGAAGCCTTTAACTCTTCAGGCAAGAGGCGGTTTGCGCGAGCGTCTCCGACGGGACTCTCACTGCGTCTTTTGAAGCCTCAGCAGCCCCGGCGGCCCCGCCCCGACTCAGTTTCAAAACGCCCGCTTGACAACAACCACCGAATCTGTAAAATTTGCCCACGTCGGCGGGAGTAACTCAGTGGTAGAGTGCGACCTTGCCAAGGTCGAAGTCGCGAGTTCAAATCTCGTCTCCCGCTTTGAAGCGCCGAAGTCGGAACGCCGAACGATGGACTGAACACGCTTTTAGTTCCGCGTTCAACGTTCCGACTTCGTCATTTTACGGCGGCGTAGCCAAGTGGTAAGGCAGAGGTCTGCAAAACCTTTATTCGTCGGTTCGATTCCGACCGCCGCCTTCAATAGAATCAATAACTTAGGGCATCCAGAACGGATGCCCTTTGTCGTTTAGTCTGCCAACGGTCTGCCAATTTCACGCCGGTATTCGGACGTGCTTCATTCTGAGTCTTTGATGATGCTTCGCAAGCGCTTCTTCGCAGGCGTCCTCTTGCCGAGTAGCCTCTTATGACGGGTGCGGAGCAGGTGTGAAAGTGATTGATGTTTGAGGCCGAGCCTCCAGAGCCGCCCGCGTCACGCTGCCCTCTTCCACCTTCAAAGCTTGCTCGATGAGCCGGGCCTCCAACTCCTGCACCGCGTTGTAAAGAGTAAAGTTCTTATCATGCAACCGTAACCCCGACAGCCGCTTAATCACCATCTTTGCGCACGCCCGCAGCCTCGCAATATCCTCGGTGTCCTGAGTACCTTTTAACAGTTCGTCGGCACGGTGATAGACCTTGTATAGCTCTTCTTCGGGAGTCGGGCTGCCCCGTGCTCTTCAATCAGCGTCAAGGCGGCGAGGCCCGCGTTGGTGAGTGCGCCGGAGTCTTGGGCCAACTTCACGGCTTGCCGAAGTATATTGATAGAGCTTTCGTATGCTCTGAGCCTAGCCCATGCGACGCCTTGCACGGTCAGCGCGTCGGCTAGTAGTGCGGACTCGCCTCCCTTCTCGAAGCTCTTAATAGCACCCGCGATGATACGGTCTGCCTCCCTATACTTCTTCTCCGCGACCAGCACCCGCGCCCGCGTCTCATCCACCTGCGCCAAACTGCCCGCGTCCTTCAGCCGAGTAAATATCATTTGCGCGCGGTCGAGGTGTTCATGCGCCTCTGTGTGGCGTCCGAACTTGTAGAGCAGCATGGCGAGGTTATTCAAGTTACGCGCGCAGTACCTTTCATGCCCCGCTTGCTCGTAATGGTAGATAGCTGCGGTAAACTCTATGATTGCCCTGTCAGCGTAGTCAGAACGACCCTCTGCCGTGGCAAGCCTCCTGAGAACTAAGCCCCTCTGCCCATGCCATCTACCTTTTAGCGCGTCACTCGCGGCCCCGAATACAGGTTCCGCCTCTTTCAGGATGCCTAGTGCTTCGTGATACCTGTTCTCACTGATTTCGACTAGCGTTCGCCTGATAAGGATTTTTGCCTTTAACTCAGCATCCGAATCCGCAAGCGGTTTCAGCGCCTCACTCATCACCAAGCGTGCCTCGTCATAAGCACCGAGCCGCCAGTAGCAAGCCCCTAGTTCGCACTGTGCCTCGGACACCTTCTGATACTTCCCTTGAGACTGGAACTTGCGGATCGCCTCCGTGAGTAAGTCCTTAGCTCGTTCCTGCACTCCTAAGAGATTGCTCGCGCCGCTGAGCAACCCCGTGAGCGCGCCGCATTGAAGCAGGACTTCGGCTGCCAAGGCGGGCGGGAGTTTCTTTACGTCGGGCCTCTCGCCCATGCCCGGCCAGAGTTCGCCTAGAGCATCCTGCGCCGCCTCATATTGCCCCTTGTGCGTAAGGTCTGTGGACCTGACCCGGTTTGATGGACACCCAGATAATGCCCGATGCTATATTCGGGCATGGAGGTGTTCATGGCGGAACCGAAAAGAAAATTCACTCCTGAGTTCAAATTAGAAGCCGTCCGGCTCGCTGCCGCAGGCGACAAGCCTTTAGCACATGTGGCGCGCGAGTTGGGCATCCTCCCCAACCTGCTGCGGAACTGGCGGCGGCAAGTTGAAGGTCGAGCGGGGCAACCTCCCGCGGATGTCTTTCCGGGCCACGGCCAGTTGCCCGGCCAGGACGAAGAGTTGCGGCGTTTGCGCCGGGAGGTCGAGACGCTGCGGCAAGAGCGCGACTTCTTAAAAAAAACGACGGTCTACTTCGCCAAGGAATCGAGATGAAGCACGCCGCCATCAGAGCCCACCAAACGTGGTTTTCCGTGACGCTGATGTGCCGCGTGCTGGAGGTCAGCCGCTCCGGCTTGTATGCGGCCAGGCGGCGAGCCAAGAGTGACCGGGTCAAGCGTGATGAAGAGCTGTGCACGCAGGTGCGTGTGATTCATGAGGCGAGCCGCCGCACTTATGGCAGCCCGCGAGTGCATGCCGAGTTACAAGCGCAAGGCGCGAGGTATGGGCGCACAAGAATAGCCCGCTTGATGCGCGAGGCTGGGTTGCGGGTGAAAGCGCGCCGCCGTTTCCGGCCCACGACGACTGACTCGAAACACACGCACCGCGTCGCGCCTAACGTGCTCGACCGCCGCTTTGCCGTCACCAAGATCGAAGCGCCGAACCGCGTCTGGGCGGGTGATATTACTTACGTGCCGACGCGCGAAGGCTGGCTCTACCTGTCCGTCATGCTGGACTTGGCGAGCCGCAAAGTCGTCGGCTGGTCGATGGGACGCTCCCTGGAGGCGAGTTTGGTGATTGATGCGCTGCGTATGGCCATCGAAGCGAGATGCCCGGGCGGTGGGTTGCTGCATCACAGTGATCGCGGGGTGCAGTATGCGGCGCTTGATTATCAGGAGTTGCTGGCTCGGCACCGAATCGTGCCGAGTATGTCGAGGAGAGCGAACTGTTACGATAATGCGGTGGCCGAGAGTTTCTTTGCGACGCTGGAGTGGGAGTTGATCGAGCGCAGCGACTGGCGAACCAGAGACGAGGCGCGTCTGGCGATCTTCGAGTACATCGAATGTTGGTACAATCCGAAGCGGCGGCATTCTTCGCTGGGTTATGTGAGTCCGGCGGAGTATGAGGAGCAGTTGGTGAGTCAAGCGGCATAAACTTCGTGTCCACTAAATCGGGGCAAGTTCACTGCGGAGATAGAGCACCGGAGCAGGATGCGGCCCTCTTCGGTCAGTGAGGGGTTATCTAGTTCCTTCAGACGCGCATCTGCTAAATTCATGTGAGGACAGCCTTTCTTTGCTTATGCAACTGTCTTGCGTAAGCAATGACGCCGCCGAACCCATAGGTTCAGGCGGCATCTTTGGTCAACGCTCATAAAAGCGAAAGGTGTAAGGAGATGGTTAAAGCTATCCGCGCTTACGCGCTGATTCTACTGTTGGCCTGTTCTGCACAGGCGGGCGATATGCAAAACGACTCGCCTGCGCCACCGTCACAACCTGCAACCACCGTTCAAGTGCCGGTCACGGACGGTGATATGCAAAACGATGTGGCTGACGGCATCATGGGAAACGATGCGGCAAGCATCTTTATGCAGGTGGTATTGAACCTGCTCACGCTGCCCTAAGTCTCACGCCAATCTAGCTTGAATAAGCTGCCCCGTGGCGGCTAAGTATTTTTGTGTCCGTGAGCGTCGGAGGCGGAGGGATGCCCACGGCGCGAGATTAACCCCGTGCGGAGTAGAATGCAATAGATTTTGCAGGACTAATTGGGAGACGGAACAAACATGGTATCCCCCTGCGAAGGCTCCTCATCTTTGGCCGGGGTGGCCTGCCGGAGGTGCGTGGTTGGGTGGAGCGATGGTTGAAAAGGTGAGCTAAAAGGCTGGACACACCAGCCGACCGGCTTAACTATGGAGTTGCGACACAACCATAGGAGGGCCGCTCGACGATGTGTCCTCTCAGATATTACCCGATGCTACGTCGGAGTACAGAGCCGACTTACCTCCGCTTCGAGTTGGTGCGCTATGCCCGCGAGCATGGCGTCAAGCCCGCCGCGCGTCAGTTCGGCACGACCGCCAAGACCGTGCGCAAGTGGCTGCGCCGCTGGGAGCCCGGTTCGCTGCGTGGGCTCGCAGACCAGAGCCGCGCCCCACACCACCCACGGCAAGGCATCACGCCGGGGCAGCGCCGGGAGGCCGTGCGGCTCAAGCGGCGACTACCTTCGTGGGGCGCTCAGCGGATGAAGCGCGACTTCTCGCTCGCGCTCTCGGAGAAGGCGCTGCTGGCGATCTGGCGTGAGGAAGGGCTTGTGAAGCGCAAGCGCCGGAAGCATAAAACCAAGCAGTGCCTGCGTGAGGTGAAGCTGAAGTGGCGGCTCTTCGAGCAGACCTCGGTGGATACGAAGGATTTATGCGACCTCCCCGAACTCTGGGCGCAGGCGCAAGCTCTCGGGCTCCCGCGCTACCAGTACACGGCCAGAGAGGTGGTCTCAGGTTGGCACTACATGGCTTTCGCCCAGGAGTGCACGCTGGCCTATTCGAAGCTCTTTGCCGAGGTCATCCTGGGGCACTTACAGAACTGCGGCGTGAAGTTCAGAGACTCGCGCCTCCAGACCGACAACGGGTGCGAGTTCGTCGGCAACTGGCAGGCGAAGAGTGAGAGCAAGTTCACCGAGGCCGTCGAGTCGGTCAAGGGGTTGCGCCACACGCGTTGCCCGCCACGCGCGCACACCTGGCAGAGTGACGTGGAGACGGCGCACCGCCTCATCGAGGACGAGTTCTACGAGGTCGAGCACTTCTCTTCGCGCTCGGACTTCATCGCCAAGGCCGGGGCTTACAACCTGTGGTTCAACGTGGCGCGGCGCAATCGCGGGAAGGAGCATAAGACGCCGTGGGAGTTGATTCATGAGCGGGAGCCGAAGGTTGACCCGGCGGTCTGCGCGCTACCGCCGATCTTCCTCGACGAGTTGTTCATGAAGAAGCTCGATTCCAAGCTCCAGTGGGGGTACGATGTTATTCCGCATCCCTTTTTGCAGAAACCGTTTGGTGGGGCCGTGTGTCAGGATTTCACTGACTAGCGTAAAGGAGGCGGAAAGTCTCTCTGAGACTCGCCGGGCTTCTAGGCCCGCAATACACGCGCATAGCGCCACAGCCCCGACGGGCTCTTCAAAGCTCCAACTCTTCTTATGCTGTACAAGAGCGCGCCTTACTTGTACTGTGCTGCGCTCAAAGTCTATGTCAGACCATTGCAGCGCAAGATACTCTTCCGGTCGCATCCCCGAAAGTAGTGCAACCTCGAAAATCAGACCGTGCGGCATCTCATCGGCTACTTTGAGGAAGTCGGTGGCCTCATCAGGAGACAAGACACGGCGCTCTTTATGCGGTACCTTCGGAAGCTCCACCAGGTCGGAAGGGTTGCGGGCAATCATGCCCCATTTTACGGCTTGCTTCAACGCATTATGCAACGCTGAATGAGTGTGACGAACAACTCTCTCTGCAGGTTCTCTTTCATTCTGACAGGGGTGCCGTCCCGTGCGGGAACGGTGTAGACCACCCAGCAACTACCGGATCGATTGAAGGATCGGCTGCCGGTCGCTACCGCGACGCCCGCGAACGGCCCAGGGTATTGCCTGATACGCCCAACCAGAATGCCACGGCTTTGAGAGTTGCCGGATGTGACGCGTTCCAGCGTACTTCAAATCTAGTTCCCGGCGCCGATGAATGCCGGTGAAATTTGCGTTTTGCCGATTGTCTATCCAGATTCTTTTTGTTCTATTCCGTGGTGTTTCAAAGCCTTTCCATTCTATTGGGTAAATGCATAAGAGCGACGGAAAAATCCCGACAATCCCGGGGCGCGGACTGGTTACGGCCTTGTCCAATAAGCTGCGCCTGGATTATCTAAGTTCAAAATCAATATCAACCGAGCAGGTCTCAAAAACGGACCTCGATATTAAGACCATTCAAAAAAACATCGAATCCTATATCGGAACGGTCGAAATACCTTTGGGTATCGTTGGCCCTCTTTTATTTAGGGACGACGCGGAGAAGGAAGAGTTGGTGTATACCGCCGCAGGGACTTTGGAAGGCGCTCTGGTCGCAAGTATGAACCGGGGCGCAAGGGCGCTTAGTTTGAGCGGCGGCTTTACAGCAAATGTTCTTTGGCAAAGGATGACGCGCGCACCTCTTTTTATGTTTGAAAAAGAGGAAGACATACCAATCTTCGAGTCGTTTATCAGATCCCGCTTTGCGGAAATAAAAAAGACAGCCGAAAGCTATTCCAATCACGCCAAACTATTGGAACTCGAATGTATCTCATTCGATAATTTTGTACACGTAAAATTTACCTATACTACCGGCGATGCTTCGGGTCAGAATATGACGACCATCTGCACCTGGCATGCGATGATCTTTATCGTCGAAAAATTTACCAGGGAGACCGGCATTCAGTTGACGGACTGTATCCTGGAAGGAAATGGATCCTCAGATAAGAAGATTTCCAACTATTCAACCACCAAAGGCCGAGGCGTGAATGTTACGGCGGAATGTTTTCTAACTGAAAAAGTGATGAAAGAGGTACTGCGTACCAGCTCCGGGAAAATGATGCGGGCATTTTCACCTTCTCGTAAACTCGCAAAAATTGATGGGATGTTTGGTTACAATATTAATGTCGCCAATGCTGTCGCAGCCATCTTTGTGGCTACCGGTCAGGACCTGGCTTGTATCCACGAATCGAGCGTCGGGATATTGAACCTCCGCCCCACTGAAGATGGCCTGCACATCAGTCTCAACCTACCTAATTTGGTGATCGGTACAGTAGGCGGCGGCACTCATTTAACTAAGCAATCAGAAGGATTGAAAATTCTAAAATGTGATGGAAGCGGAAAAATCAACAGGTTCGCAAAACTCCTCGCCGGCTTTGCGATGAGCCTGGAAATTTCAACCTATGCCGCCATCGTCAGCGGAGAGTTCGCCAAAGCACATGAAAAACTTGGCAGAAACAAACCCGTTGACTGGTTGAGGCGCAATGAACTTACCGGATCATTTTTAGGAAATTGTCTGAGCCATTTTGATCAGAGTGTTGTTTCCGTTGAACTCAAAGAAGATAATGCGCCGGAAGACGGCATTCTTACTCACATTGCCAAACGTGTCAGTAAGAAATTGATAGGCTTTGAATCTTTAAAATTAAGCTACAAAAACGGAACCGGCGAACTCGTTGAAAAAACGGTATTGCTGAAGTCAAAAGCACTGGACGACGAGGTCATCAAGGGTCTCCATGTCATCGCAGCCTCGATTGATCCTGAATTATCCGATCTCATAAAGGAATACCGACACCAACTGGAATTTGAAAGTTGTCATTTGAAGGAAGGTGAGGCCTATTGCTTTTTGAAAAAACATGCGACGACCTATATCCCGCAGTTTTACGGTGAATACAGGAATGAAAAACGGGAGGTCTTCCTTTTTGTGATCGAATACCTCGATCCGGCGCAGCTTCACTTGTTCAATTCTGGAAATTCTCCTGAACAATGGACTCCCGTCCATATTGAAGAAGGAATTAGAACCGCTCAACACTTCCATCGTTTATTTAGAGAAAAGGGTTTAATAGCGGATCAGGTAAAGTTTATCAAAAGAGAATTTGAACCCTGGAAGGCAAACCCGCTTTACAATAAGTTGGTCTCTTTGTTGATCGCGGAAGAGAAGGACCCGTCGAGAAAGGTCGAACTGGAAAATCTCCTGGACGCCTCACTGCACCTGAAGAAATTGAATGAGAAGATTGCCGTTCAGAAAACCATAGTCCATAACGACTACAATCCGAGAAACATAGCAGTTCGCAAAAATGGCGCGCTGGCCGTCTACGATTGGGAACTGGCGGTTCTCGATTATCCTCACCGGGATATCGTTGAATTCCTGAGTTTCGCCTTGACCGAAGATTATGCCGAAGAAGAGTTGATGAGATACCTCGATTTTCATTATCAATTCAATCGCTCCGAAAACCCTTCCCGTTCCGATTGGTACTTAACTTATGAATACGCGATCATCGAATTTATTATTACGCGGGCTGTTTTCTACGAAGTCGCCGGTATCGTGGTCAAGTACGAATTTTCGAGGCGTATTCTTGATAACGCTCTTAAAATGCTCCGTATTCTAAGATCCAATGATCAGCAGTTGCCGCAGATGAATCAAAGGTAAACCAGTGTCGAAGCTCCGGGGATGCGCCGCGATCTGCTCGCTCACCACCGCGTTTCCGGCGTCGAGTGAGACCCGGACTCAGTGATTGAATTATTCACACATGTTTTGATCGTCCTGGTTCCGTTGATACTCACCAGTATTCTTCACATGCTGGCCGTCAAAGAAGATTGGTTGAGAGTCTCTCGAATACCCATCTGGCGGACTGGTTTTGGTGAAAACAAGACCTGGAGAGGCTTCATAATTGTTCCGTCGGCAAACGCGTTATTCCTGTTGTTTATTTCTTCCATCTTCCAACTACACCTGGCTCATCCCTTTTTGTTGGGTCTTATTCTGGGATTAAGTTACTTGCTCTTCGAACTGCCCAACTCCTTTTTGAAACGCAAAGCGGGAATCAAAGCAGGAGGCCATCATAGAGAGCATAAGTATTTGTTTTATATTCTTGATAAAACAGATTCTTCCTTCGGAGTAACTTTGACTTACTTTTTAGTTACGGGCATTACCTTGAAAATGGCCCTGGCCCTATTTCTAATCAACAGCACAACGCATGCGGTAATGGCATTTGTCTTGGTCAAGCTAAGAATCAAATCCACTTTCTGATGTTCATTACGCCGTTAGATAATTTGCTCGACGCAAATCTTTACGGGGCAAAGGCCGCTCATCTTTCCAAAATGAAAAGAGCGGGCTTTCCGGTACCCGACGGGTTTGTGATTTCAGCCGCGGCCTTTGTTTCCTTTTTTATAGAAAAATCCGATATGAGTGGCTTGATCGCCGAGATCAAGTCTGAGGTAGAGAGGGTAGGGGCCGAGAAATACATGGTGAGAAGTTCGGCCATCGGTGAGGACTCCGATGAACATTCATTCGCGGGACAGTTGGACTCATTTATTTCATCAAGTGAAGAATCTGAGATCATCTTTCATCTTCAAAAATGCTGGGCTTCTTATAACAAAGAAAATGTCAGGGTATATGAAAAACATAGCGGGCGGAAACTCAAAGGAATGGGCGTGATCATTCAACAATTGATCGAGCCTGATTTCGCCGGAGTTATTTTTACCCGTTCGCATTTGAAAGAAGGACAACTTCTGGTTGAGTTTGTGGAAGGACACGCCGAAAAACTGGTCTCAGGGGAAAGCAACCCAAAGAGTTTTCATTATTCAAGCAAAGAATCCTTTCATGAAAAAAACTATTTGCCGGAGCTGAAAAAAGGATTGGCCGTCGCCGAACAGATTGAACAATTATACGGCTCACCCACCGATATCGAATGGGCGATCAAAGACGGTTTTTTTTATGTGGTTCAGGCCAGACCGATCACTTCCAAAATTAAGGAGAAAGGAAGTGTACTGGTCGAACACTAACTTGAATGAAAATTACCCCGATCCTATATCGCCGTTGTTGTATTCGATAGCACGCGATTCCTACTATCACTACTTCAAAAATCTATCCAGGTTGTTTCGAGTGCCTCCGGAAGAAATTAGAAAGCTGGAGACTGCGTATGCCAATGTGATCGGGGTCTTTGGCTGCAAAATGTATTACAACATGAGCAGCATTCACGAAATTTTTTCCGCTTCGCCTTTCTCCCAATTATTGATCAAGTCATTCGACAACTTCGTTGGATATACGGCAGAAAACAAGAGGATAAAGAAGGATTTTCCTGCCCGGCAAAAATTATCTTTTCTTAAAGAATTCATCCGTTTGAGTTTAAGTTTGGACAGGAACGTAAATGAATTCGAAAACATAGTGGACGCCTACAGCCGCCAATTCAAACAAGCGGTCGTCATGGAAGACCTTCGATCGTGTTTTCATGGTTTTATTGAAACCCGCATGCACAGTTGGTACCGAGCTTCATTGGCCGATTTCTTCGCCATGACCTACCACGGGCTTTTAGGGAAATTCTGTTCCGGCTATTACGGAGACGACGCAACCGGTATTCAAAACAAGCTCATACAGGCTATCCCGGGTTTAATCAGCACTAAGCCCATTATTGAAATGTATGATCTGATCGTGAAAATCAGAAACAACAAAGAAGCCTTTGATAATTTTAAGAAACTGGGAGCTGAGGACTTCCTGATTTGGCTCCAAAACAATAGTTCGGCTGAAACTATCTTAGCGTCGGTGAATTCCTATTTAGAAAACTGGGGTTACCGTTGCTCCGGGGAGCTCATGTTAACGTCGGAAAATTACATCGAAAGACCTGACAGTTTTATCGCGCTCTTACAACAATATGAAAAACTGCCCGACCAAAATCCTGAGAAAATCATTCAAGAGAGATTTCTGGAAGCCGCGGCTGCAAAAAAGGACTTTAGAAAAAAAATTCTTAAGAAACACTGGTGGCTTTTTCCCAAGGCCCTGCTGCAGATCGGCCTATTGAATTTCTACATCAAAAGAGCAAGCGATGGTATTGCTTACCGAGAACGAGTGAGACTTAAACAAGCCCTCTTGTATTTTCGGTTCAAGCAAGTGTTGCAAAGAATTGAAAAGCAATTTATTAAGAGCGGGTTAATTAAACAGGAAGGGGATATTTTGTTTTTCACATATCCTGAGATTTCTGAACATCTGACGGCTTCATCAATGTTGTTTAAGATCGCGCCTCGGTTCACTGAGGAAAGGAAATCAGAATTCTTACTGGCTTCAGCGTTGAATTATCCGGCTGATTTTTATACCGGCAGTGGAATATATGCTGCGCCTGCTGAAGTATTACAAAAAGACAAAATCTCCGTCAAAGAAGGTTCCCTGACCGGCATGTGCGCATGCGGCGGCTTGATTGAGGGCCGGGCAAAAGTGTTATCTACCGTTTTGGAAGCCGGAAAATTGGAAAGAGGGGATATTTTGGTGACCAGGCAAACCGATCCGGGATGGGTCGTGGTGTTCCCTCTAATAAGTGGTTTGATCGTTGAAAGGGGCGGCATGCTTTCGCACGGAGCAATCGTTTCAAGAGAGTTCGGGATACCCGCGATAGTCGGTGTTGATTCGGCAACTACGAAAATCAAAGACGGAGACCGTCTAATCTTAAATGCCAATACCGGCGAAATTACCATCTGTCAGTAGCATACTAGCGACATACATCCGACAGCGAATCCGCCCTTTTTTAATGATCGGCCTGGGGATTTTTATTTTCTTTTTTAGCCGCCCCGTTTCTGTATTTAACGTCCGTTCTTTTGCATCCTTTGTTTTCCTTATTGCTTTCCTATTCGTCTTCCGCTTATACGACGATCTCCTTCAGTCCCGAAATGATAAGGGGAAACCCGATCGGAATTATACCGAGACCGCAGCACGAAAAACCCTTCTCTATTTTTTGATCGCTTTCTTAGGAATCTTATTGTGTATCGCCATTCTCATTTCTGTCTATCCGGCTTTTTTGTTGTTTTGTTTCATAACGATCAATCACCTGCTTTACTCATTGTTAATTAACAATAAAACGGCCTCCGGATTGCTACCGCTGTTAAAATATCCCTTCGTTTACATTCTGCTGCAATTCACTGATCTCTCAGCGCTGGTTATCGGGGCGCAACTTGTATTTCTTGCGACATCATTGTTTCTCGCTTTTGTTGCTTTTGAGAGCATGGAAGACAAAACATTTCCCGTTCCGATAAAATACTCTTATGTTTTGCAAACCCTCTCTTTTGCGCTCATCTTTGTTTGGAAGGTAAATGGAATCAGCATCCTTTCCTTTTCGCTTCTCTTGTCCTTGTCAATGGTTTGGACCTTCTTTCGGATGAAGGCCCATCCCTATATGTATCTGTTGTGTTTTTTAGTATTCAAGATAATGATTGACGAATTATGACGTTTAATCCTTCCGATAGAATTCAGGAATTAATGAACCCCGCCCATTTTCAATATGAGACAGTCAATTGTTATCTGTGTGGAAAAAACGAATGCACTGAATTTCTGATTGGTGAGGACGACTTGACAGGAAAGGACGGGAAGTTTCTTTACGTTCAATGTAACGGCTGTGATCTGGTCTATCAAAACCCTCGATTGAACATCGGCGCTATTAAAGAATTTTATGATGGTGAATATATCGCCCACAGAAAGAAGAAAGATTGGGGCGTATTGACGCCTTTGTATGAATGGGCGATGAATAAGCTCGACCGCGACAAAGAGAAATTGGTGAAAAAGTATTTTCCGGTAAATAGAAGTACAAGGTTGCTGGATGTTGGCTGTGCCGTCGGAACCTTTCTGCTGCACATGAATGAGAAGTATGACTGCAAAATCTCCGGTGTTGATTTCAAGGAAGGACTTGATTACCCGGGTTTCAACAGGATCGATTTTCACGAAGGCGTTTTTTATGATCAGAACATTCCCTCAGAATCCATGGATCTCATCACGATGTGGCATTTCTTTGAGCACGACTATGATCCGCGGAGAAGCCTTGAGACGGCCAGGAAGGTGTTGACCCAAAACGGCAAACTAATTATTGAAGTGCCCCGTTTGGATTCCTTTACTTTTAAGCTATTCAAAAATAAATGGCCGGGGGTGCAGGCTCCGCAGCACACCGCCTTGTATACAAGAAAAACCCTAAGTGAAATCCTGGAAACGAATGGTTTTGAAATTGAAGCCTATTTGCCCTATGGAGCATTTCCGCCTTACTTTTACATTTTCACCGGGACTTATTTTAAGTTGATAGGGAAGGGATTGAATCTTGACCGCATTATTGTCCCTTATTTTTTGGGACAATTTATGTTGTTTCCGATTCTTCTTTTCAAGAATTATCTAAACCTATCGATGCAAACGGTTGTATGCAAAAAACGCTGGTAAAGATTTATCGAATATGTTTCGGCCTTTTGCTCATTACGATCATGGGGGTCGTTGCCCTATCCTTGCGAATCGTTTCTTTTGGCAGGTTGACGAATTTTAATCGGAAGTATTTCGTCCCCATCTTTTCGAAGTTCATTCTATTTTGTATCGGGATAAGATTGGAAAATAGGCTGAAGCTGGAAGAACCGGAACGCCCGCATTTTTATACCTTCAATCACAACTCATATTTGGATGCTTTTATATTAATGTGTCTGGGCTTAACGAATACGCGGTTCTTGTTGAGTGAAAAAATGCTTTATTACCTTCCTGTTACACTGGTGGCATTATCCATCGGCGTGCTCTACATTCCGACGAAAGAGAACAGAGAAAGGCGTCTTAACTTTTTTATTGATTTGGCCGAACGGATAAAAAGGGAAAGGGTGAGCATAGCGGGGTCTTCCGAAGGTGTCGGGGGTAAATTTAATACGATCAGCGAATTCAACAGAGGGGTCTATCATATGGCCTTGGTCGGCGAGATGCCGATCGTGGCTATTTTCATCTACACCCCCGTGGAATCAAATCCCTATCACGATTTCAGACCGATCAAAAGCGGCACCGTCCGAATGGAACTGCTCGACATCATCCCCACGGCTCAGTGGAAATTGGAAAACCTGGATACACATATTGAAGAAGTAAGAAGGATGTACGTTGAAAAATTCAATTCCTGCGTCGAAGTTAAAACCACCTGATGAAACCTAAACTCAACGCAAATAACCTGAAAGCCCTTTCCTATTTAGCCGGGCCCTTGATCCTGCTCGTTTCGGCTGCATTTTTGTATACGTTAAATAGTCGTATTTCTTACTTGCTCGGGACGATCCTGCTTTCAGTTTTCTTCACGCAGACATTTATTCTGCTGCATGAATGCGGACATCTGAATTACTTTGAAAACAAAGCCACGAACAAAATTTTCGGCCACGTATTCGGTTTGTTGTCGGGTATTCCTTTTTATACCTGGCGGCATATGCATAACCTCCATCACCGCTGGACCGGTTGGCGCGACCTTGATCCGACGACGGAAAAAACGGTCAAACCGGGCGAATCAAGGATTACCCAACTCGTCGTCAACACTTGCTGGTGGCTTTTAATTCCTATTTTTTACCTGAGTTACCTGTTCAGCAATTATTGGAATCTGTTGAAAATAAAACGATTCGTGCCATCTCATGTTTTGAATCTTGCGATAATAAATATATCCCTTTACCTTTCGTTTTATCTCTTCGTCGTTTACTACTTTCCGGCGTTCGTTCTTTATTACCTTTTACCCGCTTTTGTTCTTAGTTTGGTGTGGAAGGAACTCCTGATCATGACTCAACATACTCATATTGAAATACCTGTATCTGAAGGGGCGGACGTAAGGCCCATCCCTTTCATGGAACAAGTAAAATACACCAGGAGTTTTTATACTTTCACATTTTTTGCACGATACTTTCTTCTTAATTTCAATTTACACGAAGTCCACCACGCCTACCCCGGATTACCCGCTTATTGGCTGGACAAGATTGACCTGGATATTCCTCGAAAGCCCAAATTCTCTGAATGGCTGATCAAGGCGAAATCTATGAAGGGAGAGGATTACATTTTCAGAACATCAAAGCGCACCGGAATAAAGTTCTGAACAATCTGAAGCGGCTTTGACGCATCCAATTTGCGGACTGGAGAATCACGTCCAAAATAAAAGCGCCTGGATAGGCGTTGTAAACGGCGGCTTGTAGTACGTCTACTTAGCGTTGGGCGGCTGAGCATCGGCAATTCGCGTGAATGGAGGCAACGATGGCGAGAATTACTGGAATCGGCGGCGTTTTCTTTAAGAGCAGAAACGACAATGCTGCGCTGGCGGCTTGGTATCAGAAGCACCTCGGTCTGCCGCTAGAGGGCTTCGGCGGCGCCGTCCTGAGATGGCCTGATGACAAAGCCGAGGACGGAGGCCTCACCGTGTGGCACGTCGCGGAAAAAGAGAGCCAGTGGTTTGCCCCGAGTGACTCGCCTTTCATGATTAACTACCGGGTTGACAACCTTGAGGAGATGATCGCGCAGTTGCGCGCGGGCGGGGTCGAAATCATCCAAGGCCCCGAATCGCATGAGAACGGGAAGTTCGCGTGGATCATGGACCCTGACGGGAACAAAGTGGAGTTGTGGGAGCCGTTGATCTGGGATGAAAAGAACAAGAGCGCGTGAAGTCCGCGTCCAAGCCGCCCAACAGGTCGTGATACAAGCACCCGCGTTCGGTGTAGTAAGCTCGCCGTCCGAAGAGGCAGCGAGCGAGAGACAGGGCGAGGGCCGTAAGCCGTTGTGGGACACCAAGCCCGGCTAACAGTGTGGCCTCTCTTGAGCCCCCGCCCGCACCACGGAATGGGACACTTTGATCCCGAATAGGAGCGTGGAGTTACACCGAGCAGTCTCCGCTTGTCCGTCCTCCCTTGACCGTAAGGAGGTAGAGAGTTGGGAGACACATCGGAGTTGATTTGCACAAGACGAACTTCGTCGTCTGCTCTCTAGAGGCGGACGAGACGGCGCGCACCGAGACTTACCCGCTGACCGCTGATGGCCTCTCGCGCTTCACCCAACAACTCTGCATTGAAGACGAGGTGGCGGTCGAGGCGACGCAGAACACCTATTTCTTCTACGACCAAGTGAAGCGACATGTCAGTCGCATTGCGGTGGTGGACACTTACCGCTTCCAAGTCATCGCCCGCTCGAAGAAGAAGACCGACCGTGCTCACGCGGCGGCGCTGGCGCGCTTCCTTAAACTCGGCTGGCTGCCCGAAGTGACCGTGCCTTCGGAGCAGATCAGAGCATTGCGGCAACTCTTGGAAGCCAGAGAGACTTTGGTCTCGACGCGGACGAAGCTCAAGAACATGGGGCACGCGGCGTTCTCGCGCAACGGCGTCGCCTTAACGGGCGCGGCCTTCGCCTCGGCGGCTTCTTTGATGTGTTCCGGGCGGCTGTTGAGCGGCGGCGTCTGGTGCTGCGTTCCGTCAGCATCTATGTTGAAACCGAATTTAGTGGCGATCACCACCTGCTCGCGCAGCGGGGCGAGCGCTTCGCCGACGAGTTCTTCGTTGGTGAACGGGCCGTAAACTTCTGCGGTGTCGAAAAACGTGACTCCGCGTTCGACAGCGGAGCGGAGCAGCGAAATCATTTCCTGCTTGTCTTTCGCCGGACCCAACCCAAAGCTCATCCCCATACAGCCGAGTCCAATCGCCGATACCTCAAGCCCACTTTTCCCTAATCTTCTTTTTTTCATAATTTCATCTCTTATTTCTTCTGCGGCGACTCCACGCCTGAGAAGACCAGCACTGCGTCTGGCAGACGCTGCCCCCGGATTTGAATCACTGAAACAGACGAATTCAGCTCAGAGAGTTCGGACGGCGTGAAACGAACTGCCGCCGCGCCGTTGTTCTCGATCATATGCGCCATCTGTGTCGTCCCCGGAATGGGCACGATCCAGGGCTTCTGCGCCAGCAGCCATGCCAGCGCGATCTGAGCGGGGGCGGCCTGCTTCCGTTTGGCCCAGAGCTTGACGAGTTCGACGAGCGCCATGTTATGCGGCAGATTCTCCGGCGAGAATCGGGACTCGACGCCGCGAATGTCACCGGGAGCGAACCGTGTATTCGCGTCTATCCAGCCGGTGAGGAACTGCACGCCGAGGGGGCTCCAGGGCACAAAGCCGATTCCAAGCTCCTCGCAAGTCGGAATAACTTCCTTCTCAGGCCCGCGCCACAGCATCGAGTACTCGTTCTGGACAGCCGTGACCGGCAGCGCGGCATGAGCCCGGCGCAACGTTTTGAGCCCCATCTCGGACAGACCCCAGTGCAGAACCTTGCCCTGCGCCATCAGTTCCTTGACCGCGCCGGCGACGTCCTCGATCGGCACCTGCGGGTCAACCCGGTGCTGGTAGAGGAGATCAATGCGGTCGGTGCGAAGGCGCTTGAGCATCCCCTCGACTACACGTTTGATGTGTTCGGGGCGGCTGTTGAGACCGGGGCGGCGCTCGCCGGTCTCCTGATCAATGTTCCAGCCGAACTTCGATGCGATCACGACCTTGTCTCGGAACGGCGCCACGCCTTCGCCGAGGATACGTTCCACCTCATGAGGGCCATAAGCCTCGGCTGCGTCGAAAAAGGTGACGCCACGGTCGAATGCCGCGCGGATGATGTTAATCATCTCCGGGCGGTACGGCACCGTCGTCTCATACTTGCGGCTCATGTTCTGGACGCCCAGCCCGACGCTGGAGACTTCGAGGGCGCCGAGCCTGCGGCGTCCGTCACGCGCGGGCGACGTCCCGCCGCGGTCGGCTGATGGATTCGGCCCCCCGACCTGCGCACCGGCGGTCACACCAGTCAACAACGAAGCGGCGGCCAACCCCATCCCCAACCCGAGGAAGTCGCGGCGGCCCGGCTTCACGGGGCCGTTCTCCCCGACCCGTTCGTCGCCGTTATTCAACACAACATTTTTCATGATTTCCCTTCCTTCTCCCCGATGCCCCGCCGCTAACCTCACCTTAACTTTCTCCAAACACCTTTCAAATGTCACCGGCGGCGGTTTTCTGTGTCACACTGATTTAGCGTGATTCTAAAGGCGCTGAGACACAAAGCGGTATGACGATAGTCGCGAATAATTGTATGTTCCTGCAAAAAGTATGCGCGCGGCGTGCCGGGAGGGAAAGAAGGGGCTAAGATGAATTCATGAACCGTATAGAACCTCAGCGTGAGGAGCAGAGGGTGCAAAGTAACAGGGAGGAACTCGTCGAGCGGATGGCGCAGGCCCTCATTGAGGACGGGGCACGCGAGGCGTTAGACGGCCTCTTCCTCGCCCGCCTGACCGAGCCGGCGGAGTCGGCGCTCGCCCTGTACCGGCCCGCCTTCTGCTTCGTCGTCCAGGGCGGCAAGCAGGTGTTAGTGGGCGACGATGTCCTTTGGTACGACCCGGGGCATTATCTCCTCTTCACGGTAGACCTGCCGGTCATCTTTCGGGTGGAGGAGGCGTCGGAAGAGCGGCCCTATTTCGGCCTGAGGCTGGACCTCGACCCGGCCATCGTCGCCTCGGTCATGATGGAGGCCGGAGCCGAAACCCGGAAAGGCGACGCCAGCATCAAGGCGATAGGCGTTAACCTCGTAGACGCAGACCTGCTCGACGCGGTCGTCAGGCTCGTCCGACTTCTCGATAAGCCCGGCGAGCAAAAGATAGTTGCGCCGCTCATCAAGCGGGAGATCGTCTACCGGCTGTTGGCCGGGGGAGAGGGCGCGCGCCTCGGCCACCTCGTGGCTTCAACGAGGGGAGACACCCGCCGCATCTCAAGGGCCATCGGGCGTCTGCGCGAGCACTACAACGAGCCGCTGAAGATCGAAGAGGTCGCGCGCGAGCTGGGGATGAGCGTCTCCGGCTTCCACCATCATTTCAAGTCCGTCACCTCGATGAGCCCCCTGCAATTCCAGAAGCAGATTCGTCTCCAGGAGGCGCGACGATTGATGCTCGGCGAAGAATTGGACGCGGCGAGCGCGGGGCACCGCGTGGGTTATGAGGACCCGGCGTACTTCAGCCGCGACTACAAGAAGCTGTTCGGCGCGCCGCCGCAGCGCGACATCGCGAGACTGCGCGGCAGCCTCGAACCCGGAGGCGCCCCGGCGAGGGTCTGAGGCTTCTGGCCGGGAGCTAACGTTGGCGAACGGACAGCGCGCCTTCTCCCGCAGCGTGAGGTTAGGACTTGAGTTTGAAACAGCGCCCTAATGGCGTCCGGGAATGGTCTTGACATACGTCTCTCTGCCCGTATAATCCGCGTTGCTCTTGTCGGGAATACTCACGAGCAGGTAAGTCGCGATCCTTCCCTCCCTAACGTGATTCGTGACGCCTATCACAGACGTAATTCCCCTCCCCAGCTAAATTGCGAAAGCGGATTCAGGACGAGGACGGCGAGTCCGTTCACCGGCCCGGAGCCAAAGACTGCCTTCCACCATTCGCCATCATCACAGGCTCCGACACGGCCTGTGCTTCCTTTGGAGTCGGTAAATGTACCTCGCCACCACCACCGCCCGGCGTAAGAAGAGACGCGGGCCGTCGTCCCTCGTCACCTTTTGGGGACTAGTCAGTCTGTTTGCGCTCGCGGCCTGTTTCCTGGGCCTCCCGCAGCGCACGGCGCACGCCGCGGCGACGTTCAACGTCAACTCGACGGGCGACGGCGCGGACAGCAACACCGCCGACAACCTCTGCAACGACGGCGTCGGCAACTGCACCCTCCGCGCCGCCATCCAGCAGGCCAACGCCACAGCCGGGGCCGACACCATCGGCTTCTCCGTCACGGGCACGATTAACCTGACGGGCGCGCTCCCGGACATCACCGACAGCCTGACGGTCAACGGGCCGGGCGCGTCCCTTCTGACCGTGCGTCGGGACACGGGCGGCGACTACCGCATCTTCACCATAGACAGGGAAGAGAGCCGTAACACCTTGGTCGTCAGCATCAACGGCCTGACTGTGGCGAACGGCAGAACGCCGGACGGCTTCGCGCACGCCTTCGGCGGCGGCGGTGGCGGCGGCGGCGGCGTGTTGAACGGCGGCGTGCTGACTATGACTGACGTGAGGCTGACCGGCAACCGCACAGGCGTCGGCGGCTCGATAGGCGCGGGCACAAGCTTCGGCGGCCCCGGCGGCAACGGCGGCGCGGTTCTGAACTTCGGCACGATGACGATGACGAACGTAACGCTGATCGGCAACAGCACGGGCGCGGGCGGCGAAGGCCACACCGCCGGCGAGGGCGGCAGCGGCGGCGCGGTTTACAACATCAACGGGTCGCTGACGATGAACGGCTGCGTCGTCAGGGGCAACTCTACCGGGCGCGGCGGCGCAAGTAACAGCGCCGACGGAGGGGACGGCGGCGACGGCGGCGGCGTCTACACCTTTTTCGCCACGCTGACGATGACGAACTGCGCCGTCAGCGAGAACATGATCGGCGCGAGCGGCAGCGGCGGCGGCGGCAGGAGCGGCAGGGGCGCAGGGATTTATAGCGGCCACGGGGCGTCCCTGACTGGCGTCACCGTCAGCAACAACGCGGCTGGCGGCGGCGTCTACTTCGACAGCGGCTCGTCGTCGCTGACGAACTGCACCATCACCGCCAACATTGGCCCCGGCTCCGTCGTCAACTCGACGGCCCCCGTCGTCAGGAACACCATCATCGCCGGCAACGCGGGCGGGACCGGCCCCGACGTAACCGGCGCATACAACTCGCAGGGGCACAACCTCATCGGCAACGTCGGCGTCGCCTCCGGCTTTACTGCCGCCGGGGATCAGGTCGGCACCCCGGACGCCATCCTCAACGCGCGGCTCGGCCCGCTCGCCTCGAACGGCGGCCCCACGCTCACGCACGCGCTGCTCGCGGGGAGCCCCGCGCTCGACGCCGGCAACAACGCGCTGGCCTTTGACAACAATAACAACGTCCTGACGACCGACCAGCGCGGCGCGGGCTTCCCGCGCTTCGCCGACGCCGCCGACGCCGACACCGTGCAGACCGTAGACATCGGCGCTTTCGAGGCTCACCCTTCTGTCGAGGCCGTCGCCGACAAGGCGACGAACCCGAACGCGCCGCTCTCATTCTCCTTCAACGTCGGCGACGCGGCCCTCGGCATCTCGTCGGTCACGGCCTCTTCGACCAACCAGACGCTCCTGCCCGACTCCAACCTCTCCATCTCCGGCGACGGCTCCGCGCGCACGCTCCATTTGACCCCAGCCGCAGGCGTCTCCGGCACGACCACCGTCACGCTGACTGTGAACGGCTCGAACGGACGCTCGATGAGCGACACCTTCGTGCTCATGGTCGGCGCGGTCAACGCCGCGCCCGCCTTCACGAAGGGGGCCGACCAGACCGTCGCCGAGGACTCAGGCCCGCAGACCATCGCCGGCTGGGCCACGGGCATGAGCCCCGGTTCGCCGGACGAGGCGGGCCAGTCCGTCTCCTTCGTCGTGACGGGCAACACGAATCCCGGTCTCTTCTCGACCGCGCCAACGGTGAGCCCCGGCGGCACGCTCACCTTCACGCCGGCCCCCAACGCCGACGGCAGCGCCGCCATCACCCTCGTCCTCAAGGACAACGGCGGGACGACAGGCGGCGGGCAGGACACCTCCGCCCCGCAGACCTTCAACGTCAACGTCACTGCCGTCAACGACGCGCCCGTCAACTCCGTGCCCGTTTCGCAGACGACGCCGCGACAGACGCCGCTCGTCTTCACAGGCCCCAACGGCTTCTCGGTCGCGGACGTGGACGCTGGCGCAAACCCCGTCAAGCTCACCCTCTCCGCGACTCAGGGCACGCTGACGCTCGGCGGCACGACCGGACTCACCTTCGTCGGCGGCGACGGCACGGACGACGCGGCCATGAGCTTCAACGGCACGCTTTCCAACGTCAACGCAGCCCTCAACGGCATGACCTTCAAGCCCGCGCAAGGCTTCACGGGGGCGGCCTCGGTACAGTTGGCGACGGACGATCAGGGCAACACGGGATCGGGCGGGGCCAAGACCGACACCGACACCGTCTCCGTCTCCGTCTCCGTCGTGTCCGGCGGCCAACTGCTCCTCTTCGGCCCCAACTCCGAGCCGTTCGAGGGCGCGGGGACGGTGACCTTTAGGGTCGGACGCAGTTTCGGCGCAGCCGACGCGACCTCTGTCAGCTTCGCGACCACGGGCGGCACGGCGACGGGCGGCGCGGCGTGCGGCGCGGGCGTAGATTACGTCAACGCCTCCGGCACGCTCGACTGGGCCGACGGCGAGGCAGCCGACAAAACCTTCACGGTCACCCTCTGCAACGACACTTCGCACGAGGCGGACAAGACCCTCGTCGTCTCCCTGAGCAACGTCACGGGCAGCGCCACCATCGGCGTGACTTCCACGACCGTGACAATCAGGGACGACGACCCGTCGGGCGACCGCATCGAGTTCAGCCAGTCCGTCTATACGGCTGGCGAGAGTTCGGGCAGCCTGACTGTCACGGTCAGACGCACCGGTAACACGGGGCTGGCCGCGAGCGTGGACTACGCGACCGACATGAACGCGGCGCATTTGAAGTGCTCGGACAGGCTTGGGCTCGCCCTCGACCGCTGCGACTTCACGAGGGCCGCCGGGCGGCTGCTCTTCGCCGCCAACGAGACCGAGAAGACATTCCAAATCCTCCTGAGCGACGACTCTCACGTCGAGGACACAGAGGTTGCATTCGTCAGGCTCAGGAACCCCGGCGGCGGCTTCGTGCTGGGGGCGCTTGAGACGGCGAGACTTGAAATCACCGACGACGCGCCGGAGACATCCGCTAACCCCGTTGACGACTCCGGCAAGTTCGTCCGCCAGCACTACCACGACTTCCTCAACCGCGAAGCGGACGCCGGAGGGCTCAACTTCTGGACGAACGAGATCGAGTCCTGCGGCGCTGACCAGCGTTGCCGCGCGGACAGGCGCGAGAACGTCTCGGCTGCGTTCTTCCTCTCGATTGAGTTTCAGGAGACCGGCTTCCTCGTCCAACGCATGTACAAGGCCGCCTTCGGCGACGCCGTGGGGCTGGCCACGCAGAACGGTGTTCTCACCCAGATACCGGTGCCAATCGTCCGCCTCGAAGAGTTCTTGCCCGACACGCAGGAGATCAGCTCAGGCGTGATCGTCGGCACAACGGGCTGGCCCGCGCGGCTCGACAACAACAAGACGGCCTTCGCGCAGACCTTCGTCGCCCGCCCGCGCTTCACGTCGGCCTTCCCTTCGAACATGACCCCGGAGCAGTTCGTGGACAAGCTCAACACCAACGCGGGCGGCGTGCTCTCTGACTCAGAGCGCGACGCGCTCGTGCAGGAGTTGACCGGGAACAACACGCCTGCGGGCCGCGCCTCCGTGCTCCGCAAGGTCGCCGAGGACGCAGACCTCGCGGCGGCGGAGAAGAACAAGGCGTTCGTGCTGATGCAGTTCTTCGGCTACATGAGAAGGAACCCGAACGACCTGCCGGACACGACGCACGGCGGCTACAACTTCTGGCTCCAGAAGCTCAACGACAATAACGGCAACTTCGTGCAGGCGCAGATGGTTTTGGCCTTCCTCGACTCCATCGAGTACCGCAACCGCTTCGCGCCGTGAGCGTATAACCCGAAGTCACAGAGTAAGCCCCGGCAACGAACGCTGCCGGGGCTTACTTAATTTATGCAGCCTTAAAGAAACACGACCTCTTGCGCATAGAACTTCGGCTTGAGGTTCAACTCAAACATACTCTGAATGAGGCAGCAGATGTTATGGCAGAGAACCTTGCATAACGCCTCATCGCCCGTCACGGGGACGACGTAAGGCGCGAAGAGCGGCGTCGCCACGTTCAACCATGACCGTCCTGAGAGAAGAGAATAAAATCCCCCGAATCACCAACGCCCGGCAACGACAGCGGAGGCACAAGCGCACGCCTCTACCGAACGAACCGCCGCGACTAAACCGGACGGACGAATTGTTGCTTCAGGGGAAAAGCTCTCGGTCTGACGTATCATCGTCCTGAGCGCGGAACCGATGTTATTAAAGCACGTCAATATTGCCGTGAGATGAGACCGGCGATGTCTGGGGGTTTTGGCTTTGAAAGGATGCGGCCTGAACGCCTGTCGCGGCATGTCAGACTGCTTGTGGCGGTACGCCGACGCCGCGGGCAGGGGTTCTTGAATGAGCCTCAACGCCATCGTCGCCGATCAAACGCGTGACAGTCTCGACCAGCTTATCGAGACCGCCCGGCTTTACGAGGTAGCCCTGCGCGCCGGCGTCGAGACCGAGCCGGCGGTCGGATTCGTAGGCCAGCCCTGAGAAGAAAAGAATCGGCGTCGCGCTATCGAACTCACGAATCCGGCGGCACAGTTCGAGCCCCGTCCCGTCCGCCAAGCTATTGTCGAGGATGTAGAGGTCGAAGCGCCCGTCTTCGGCCAGCCTCAGCCCTTCGGCGACGCCCGACGCGGCTCCCACTTCATAGCCCGCCCGTCCGAGCAAGATTCTGAGCATGAAGCAAGTGTCTTCGTTATCTTCGACGCAGAGGATGTGATGTTCTGTAGGCTGCATGGAAAAAGCCCCGCGCAAACAGTCACCATTGGGCGTGCCGCTCTAAAAATCAGGACGGACACGAGTGAGGGAATCGACAGAAAGAAGTGTTGAATTTTAACGACTGCCCGCCAGACGGGTCTAGACAGAAACGTACAGCGCTTTGTACGGAAGCGTGCATAAACTCGCGGAATGTGTCAGACTGCCGTCAAATGCTCTTTTGAGAATCCAACACTCGACATCGGAATCGGGTTCCAACCTTCTTCTTGTGCCGTCTGCTGTGTTCATGGCTGGATGAAGCGAGAAGGCAGCCCCGTCCGTTTCCGAGCGATTCCCCCGTCTCGGAAATCAGCCTTCCGGCGTCCCTCCGCAGTCGAATTGGGGAAGGCCATGCCCGAAAACAACGGTTCCGTCCCGACCGTCATCGTGGCGGATGATTGCGCGGACATCCGCGAGATGTTGAGGATCGTGCTTGAGGGGCGCGGCTACTCCGTCCTTGAAGCGGAGGACGGGCAGGCGGCGGTCGAACTCGCCGAGCGCAACCGCCCCGACCTGATTCTCATGGATTTGGACATGCCGGTGCTCGACGGCTTGGCCGCGACGCGTAACTTACGCGAGACTGCCGGGCCGTGCGACGTGCCGATCATCGCCGTCTCCGCCCACACGAATGAGACTCACCGCGCCGCCGCCATCGCCGCCGGGTGCACCGCATATCTCTCCAAGCCGATTGACTTCACACGTCTGTTTCAGCTCCTGAATAGTCTTTTAAACGGATAGGTGTTAGTCTGGCGGCACTCGCCAAGACCACGACTTCCGCGTGAGGCCGTAGTTTTCATTCTGTTCTTTTGAGAATTCAACACTCGACATCGGGAAGAGGTGAAGGCCCTTCTCCTTGTGCCGCCTGCTGTGTTCACACACGCGACCGGAGCAAGGAGTTTCTCGATGTCCACGAATCAAGCAGCACGCCCGCCGACCGCCAACTGGATTCTCGCCGCGCTTCCCGACGAAGAATACGCGCGACTCGCCCCGCACTTAATGCCCATCACGCTGAGTACAAGGCAGAACATCTACACTCCTCTCGAAACTATCAAGCACGTCTATTTCCCCGAAACCGCCATGGTCTCCGTCGTCGCTCACACGTCCGAGGGGGCGAGCGTCGAAGTGGGCGTGGTCGGGCGCGAAGGGCTCACGGGCCTCCCCGCCCTGTTCGGTGTTGACTCGACGCCTAACGAGAGCATGGCGCAGCTTCCCGGCGACGCGCTGAAGATGTGGGCCGAAGTGGCGAGGAAGGAATTTAAGCGGGGCGGCGTCTTCCAAGACCTGACGTTGCGCTACGTTCAGGCCAACACGATTCAGATCAGCCAGTCGGTGGCCTGCAACCGAATGCACACGGTCGTCGAGCGGCTCGCCCGCTGGCTGCTGATGACGCGCGACCGCGCCGTGTCGGACGAGCTGCCGCTGACGCAGGAGTTCCTCTCCATGATGCTCGGCGTGCGCCGCGCCGGTGTGACCGACGCGGCCATCAACCTGCAAGCCGAGGGCTACATTAATTACCGGCGCGGCCATATTACGATTCTCGACCGGGCGGGGCTCGAAGAGGCTTCCTGCGAATGTTACTCGGTCGTCAAAGCGGAGTATGAGCGGGTCTTGAAGATGTAAACTCTCAGCGTCTCGACCCGTCACCGAACACCGGAACTTATAGGCCACGGCCCTCAGATTTAGTTACCTGCCTGAACGCGGCCCCGTTAGCGATTCACTGTTCCACCAAACGACCCTTCCGTTAAATCCGCTTTGAGTTGAATTCCGCACTTGAACCTTTCCGCGGAATTGTACCCAACGCAAAATAAGGATTGAGTTTTGCTGAGCTTGGCAGTAACAATGCCCCACGACGTGATGAGGCGACTATTCGTCGGCTTTTCACACGCTGTTACGGAGTTATGCCGAATCACTCGGCATAATTAGTAGTTAGATGGCTTCGTGTATTTTGCGGCGGGAGGTGGTGTGGTCGCCGAAGCAAATAAATGGGATGAAGCCGCCTATGGCCCGATCTCGCTTGAGGCCATCCGTCTTCAATTCCAGCCGGAGGTGCGGTACCGCGTGAGTTGGAATAAATACCCGGCAGGCGCTTCATTCAACGGGTGGAGTCGTGCGGGGCGTCACTACATCATTAGCGGTAGTTGTAGGTATAGCATCGCGGAGCGTTCTTGGGATTTGACTGCTGGCGACTTCGCCGATTTGCCGGAGGGTGATTACTGGTTCTCTGTTACCGGCGATTCCTTAGTGGAGCAAGTCTCTGTTTGGGAACTGCCGGAATCGTTTTGGCAGGGGGCGGAGGATTCTCAGGCCGCCATCTAGCAACGGCATGCACCCGACGCCCCGTCACGAAGTCTCTCATGTACGTTGAATCGGGGCGCGGGTGATGCCCGGTGTTAGACGGCTCTTTTTATTGTGATGACTATGTTCAGCTATAGAGTAAATATTCATTCAGAACTACGTCTGCTTGAAGAACGGCACGCAGAGCTATTATTCGCTTTAGTCGAGCAGAATAGAGAACGCCATCCTGAAATACCGCAACTCTCCTCACTGGAAGACGCCCGCATGTATATCAAACGTGACCTCGCTCTCTTTGCGGAAAATAAAGGGTTGGGGATTGGTATCTGGCATCAAGGGAATTTGGCCGGCGCTGTTCGCTATCATGAGATTGATTGGACAAATCGAAGCACTGAACTAGGCTACTGGTTGGGAGCGGCGTTTGAAGGCAAAGGACTTGTCACAACAGCTTGTCAAGTGATGATAGAGCACGCATTCAAGGAACTTGGGTTGAACCGCGTCGTGATCAGTTGTGCTCCAGAGAATCAAAGGAGCCGGGCCATAGCTGAGAAACTGGGCTTCACGCAAGAGGGTATTCTACGACAATCAGATTGGCTCAAAGACGGGTTTGGCGACCAAGTGGTTTATGGAATCCTGGCAAGTGAGTGGCGAAGCTGAGGATAAGGTTTGAAGATGACATATTTCTATTGACGGCGCTGTCTAACATCTCATTCAACGCGACCCCGCGGGAGCGCGGCTTTCAAACTCAATCTTATGGGCGGGCGGGTGATGCCCGGCGTTCGCCGGCAACTATCGGAACCGCACGGCCATAGTGATGTAAGCCGGAGCGCGTCATCCCCATTGGTATCAGCCGGAAGAAAGCCGGATGCTCTGCTCTGATAAGGCGCGAGAATTACTCTCACGGTCGTGGAGGCGACGGCAGTGCTCGATCACAACAATCTCGAAGAGTTCGCCGACCCGGTCAACTATGACAGGGCCGATCCCGGTGATGCCGGTGTCGCCTTCTATAGTGCGTTGGCCCGGGAAGCAAATGGTTCAGTCCTTGAGCTTGCTTGTGGCACTGGCCGTGTCACCATCCCGATTGCGAAATTAGGTTTCCCGGTCACCGGCCTGGATATCGTCCCCGGAATGCTCGCGCAGGCGAGGAGCAAATCCGCCGGCTTGTCGGCGCTGGCACGATGGCGAGCAGGAGCGCACGCAGATCACCCGTACCGCGTTGCGTTATACCTTCCCGCAGGAGCTTGCGGCGCTGCTGCACTACAATGGCTTCACCATTCTTCGCCAGTACGGAGATTGGAATGAAGAGCCGCTCACCGCCGCGAGCACGAGTATTATCTCGGTCTGTCGCAAGCGCACATGACCGTTGGGCGTCCAGAAACATGAACAGAAAACCAAAGTGCATCATCATCACGGGCAGGCCGGGTTCGGGGAAAACCACTCTTGCCGGGAAGCTTGGTGAACGCCTGTGGATGCCGGTCATCAGCCGCGATGAGATTAAAGAGGGCTATGTCAACACCTTCGGCGTCAAACACGACCGGCTTCCGCCTGACACCAACGGGCTGGTCTCCGACCTGTTCTTCGGCATAGTGAATCAATATCTTGCGGGCCATATCTCCATCGTCATAGAGGCGGCATTTCAGCACAAGGTTTGGGAGCCCAGGATGCCTAAGCTCCTTGAGCTGGCCGCGCCATTGATTGTTTTATGCTCCACTGTTGATGACGTGGCCGCAAGACGTCATCTCCAACGAGGCTTAGAGAATCCGAACCGGGAGTTTTATCACGGCGATAAGCGTGTCGCCCATTACAGGGAAACAGGCGAATTTTCACCTCCCGCCAGTTATACAGCGCCAGATTTCGATGTGCCCACAATCCGAGTCTCGACGGATGGAGAATACGTCCCTTGTATTGATGAGATTGTGAAGCGGATTCAATCAACAGACGCCCGACAAGGCGATGCGCCGGACGCCCCGGCGAGCATCGGCGGCCTCTAACGTTCGGCAGCGAATCCTCAACGCTAGTGATGTGGCTTTTGCCCTTTCGAGGCATGTATGACAGTCGAGAGACTCCGCCGGGAAATCAGTGCGTTCTTACAGTTCAGAATCCCGCACGGCCCCACGCCATTCGAGACACACAGTGTGGCGAAGGAGCACGACTACGACCGCCTCCGGATCACCTTCTACAACGAAGAGCACGACCCCATCCCGGCCTTCCTGCTGATTCCGCACGGGGCAGGCCCTTTCCCCGCCGTCCTCGTGCATCACCAACACAACGGTCAAAGGCATCTGGGAAAGAGCGAAGTGTGCGGGCTGACCGGCGACCCATTGCAGGCGTTTGGCCCGGCTTTAGCGCGGCGCGGCATCGTCGTTTTGGCTCCCGATTCCATCTGCTTCGAGGATCGGCGCGCGCAGCGTTCAGGGATTGAACCCGATCCGAGCCCTGATGCGGATTGGCTGCAACATTACAACGCGCTCTGTTACCGCCTGCTGCGTGGAGACACTTTAATGCGACTCGTGCTCGGAGATGCCGCGCGCGGGGTTTCGCTGCTCTCTGCGCACCCGGCTGTCGCCCCCCGGCGCATTGGCACGCTCGGACATTCCTACGGCGGCAACACCGTCCTGTTCCACGCCGCCGTTGACGAGCGCCTCGGCTTTGCCTGTGCGAGTGGCGCGGCCTGCACCTACGCTGACAAGATGCGGCACGGGACGGGCATTGAAATGGCCGAAGTGATTCCGGGCTTTACGCAACGCTTCGACGTTCAGGAACTGGTCAAGTGCATGGCCCCGCGAAAAATGTTGTTACTGTCCGCCGCCGAAGACCAGTACTCACGAGATGCCGAGGTCATCGTACAGGCGGCACGTGAGACCTTCGCGGCGTCGGGGGCCGCGGGCAACTTGGCACATAGACAGTACGTGGGTGGACATGCCCTCACGCAAGAACGCTTTGAGGACATCGTCGAGTGGATAGAGGCTGCGAGTAAAGTATAGCGAGGCTCCCGGTCTGTTCTGTGACGTTGCCGAACAATTTGGCCCCGCCCGAAAGATGTTGTTTTTCCACGCGGAGAAGAGTAAAAGCTGCTTGCTGAAAGATGAGCGGCCCGGTATTCAAACTCTCAACCCCCGGAGATTGAAAAAATGCGGAAGTCTTTGTTGGCGGTCGGCGCGGGTGCGTCGGCCCGCGCGGTTTGTCTCTTCGCTCTCGCGTTCGCGCTGAACAACTTTGCCGCCGTCGGGCAGAGGCGAGGGCAGAGGGGCGGCGTCAGGCCGGGACAGGGCCAGCCGACGCAGAACGTGCCGCCCGCCCCGGCGGGCAATACTCGCGACAATCCCGTGGAGCCGTCGCCCGCGCCGCGCGCCGACGCCGGGCGGCAGCTACGTTGACGACGGCTTCACCTGGTTCGAGGCCGTGAGCACCGAGGCGCTCGGCCAGAACAACATCCCATACAGCACGGGGTGGGTCTTGAAGTCGCACGTCAGGGTTATCGGCGAGTACCCGAACCGGAGCGCCATCAAGCTCGTCGTCGCGCGCGGCGGCAAGGCGGTCGCCACGACGCGCTGCGAGGTTGACGTGTACCGCAAAGGCCCCAGAGACGTTGACCAAAACTACATGTGGACGAACGAGTGCTGGCGCAAGGACACGGCGACGAAGGAGGTCGGCCCCTTCGACGTGCAGGTCTTCACCGTCAACGGCGACACCGACGAGGAGCGGCTCGTCCGCACCTACAAGATTGAAGTCCGCACCGTCCACCGCGTCCCGGCGGGCCAGCAGCCGGGCGAAGCCCCGCCGCAGTATTACATCCCGCGTCACGGGGAAGCGCCCGTCAGTTTCATCTTCCTCCGCCCGACCGGCTACACCTCTTACTTCGAGTGGGGGAGCCGCCCCGAACGCTCCGGCGAGAATCACGTCGAGCTTCACTTCAGCCTCTCGCCGAGCGAGATCGGCTATAACCTGCCGCACGGCTACATGCGCTGCTCGGTTGACGGCAAGCGGCTCTCGATGCCCGGCCCGATGCCTTACGCCGATCAGGCCATCAGCAAGTACGAGAGAAATTTTCAGGTCATTCACACCGACCGCGCGGCCCCGCAGTACAAACGCGGGACGGAGTACCGCGACGAGATCGGCTTCCGCATGGTGAAGCTCTCCGCGCCCTTAACGTGGGGGAGCGTGCGCGCGACGAACCGGCTCGCGCTCGAAGACTATCCGGGCAACTGGGAATGCAGCCTGATGAACAACGGCGAGGTCTGGCGGACGTGGCGCTGGAGAATCGGCGCGGGCGGGATGCCCGAAATGCACCCCGAACAGAAGGGCAACGTCAACCTCTACTTCAACTCGTTCATCGTGGACATGGAGATTCCGGCGGGCGGGAGTCCTCTGGACAAAAGGCTCGTCCCCGAAGCGACCGCCAAAGGGTTTTTCTACGGCCTGCCGTGGACGAGCGCCGAGGGCAAGGCGATGGCGGCCAGACTGCCGAGAAAGGGCACGCCGTACCCCGTCTTCTCGAATCAGGTGAAGTGACGCGGCGGGAAGCTGAGGTGAGACGTTGAAGGCGGGTGTCTTAGACGTGAGGCGGTCTTCTTTTCAGTTCGTCCTTGACGAGCTGCTGCCGCTCCGCCCGACGTTGAAGAAGATGTTCGGCTTCACGCACGTCTACGTGGAAGAGAAGCTCCTGCTTTCGCTCCGCGAGAGCAAGCGGCAGCCGAAATACAACGGCGTCTGGCTCTACACCGAGGCCGAACACGTCGAGAGCCTGCGGCGGGAGTTCCCTGACCTCCCGCGCCGCTGCTTCTGGAAGTCGAAGCGGAGCGGCCACGGGTGGGTCATCCTCGCCGAAGGTTTGGAGGATTTCGAGGAGTGCGCCTTCAAGGCCTGCGGGCTGATTCTCGAAGGCGACCGGAGAATCGGGCGCGTGGGCCGCGGGGGTCGAGGCGGAGTCAGGAAAGAATAGTTGCGAGCCCCTGGCCGGTTGATGTACAAACCTGCGATGCCGCAGCCGACGCCCTCGGAAACAACGTCGAACAAACAAGAGTACAAGATTTGGCAGGTCATCGCCGCGTCGTCCGTCGGGACGATGATCGAGTGGTACGACTTCTATATCTTCGGCAGCCTCGCCACGGACATCTCGCCGCTCTTCTACCCGAAGGGCAACGAGACGCTCGCGCTCATCGCCTTCCTCTCGACCTTCGCCGTCGGCTTCGTCGTGCGCCCCTTCGGCGCGCTCTTCTTCGGACGGATAGGCGACCTCGTCGGGCGCAAGTACGCCTTCCTCGTGACGCTCCTCATCATGGGCGGCGCGACCGCCGTCATCGGCATCCTCCCGACTTATGAAACTATCGGGCTCGCCGCGCCCATCATTCTCTTGCTGCTCCGCGTCCTGCAAGGCCTTGCGCTCGGCGGCGAGTACGGCGGCGCGGCGGTCTACGTCGCCGAGCACGTGCCGGACGGGCGGCGCGGCTTTTACACGAGCTTCATCCAGATTACGGCGACGCTCGGACTCTTCGTCTCGCTGGCCGTCATCCTCGTCGTGCGAAGCTCGATGAGCCGCGAGGCGTTCGGCGCGTGGGGCTGGCGCATCCCCTTCCTCATCTCGATTTTTTTGGTCGGCGTCTCGCTCTACATCCGCCTGAGGATGAAGGAGTCGCCCATCTTCTCGCACATCAAGAGCGCGGGGATGACTTCGGCAAAACCGCTCAAGGAGGCGTTCGCGCGTTGGGAGAACTTGAAGGTCGTGCTCGTCTCGCTCTTCGGCGCGACTGCCGGGCAGGGCGTTGTCTGGTACACGGGGCAGTTCTACGCGCTCTTCTACCTCCAGACGATTCTCAACGTGCAAGGCACTTCGGCCAGCTACGTCGTCGCCGCCGCGCTGCTCTTGGGGATGCCCTTCTTCGTCCTCTTCGGGGCGCTCTCGGACAGAGTCGGGCGCAAGTGGATCATCATGGCGGGCTGCCTGCTCGCCGCCGTCTCTTACGTCCCCATCTACAAGGCGATGCAGGCCGCCGCCGGGTCGAACGTCGTCACCGCCACCTCGCAAGTCAACCCCGCGACGGGCGAGATACGCCTCACGCCGCAGACCTCGGAGAACGGCGAGCTGCGACCCGCCAAGCAGGTGCTTCCCTACACGGACTTCCGCAGCCTCTTCGGCGACCCCGTCGCGTGGAAGCTCGTGATGCTCATCTTCGTGCAGGTCATCTTCGTGACGATGGTCTACGGCCCCATCGCCGCCTACCTCGTCGAAGCCTTCCCGGCGAAGATCAGGTACACGGCTCTCTCTCTGCCCTACCACATCGGCAACGGCGTCTTCGGCGGGCTCCTCCCGCTCATCGGGCTGTGGGTCGTGAAGGAGACGGGCAACATCTACGCGGGACTGTATTACCCGATAGCGGTCGCCTCCGTGACGTTCGTCGTCGGCTCGCTTTTGCTCCGCGAGACGCACAGCGTTCTCATCTGGAAGGAGTTGGAGACCGAGGGGCGAGGGCGCGTCGTGAGCGACATCGAAGGCCCGGCCTGAGGGGCCGATTTGCCGGGCTGCAATTTAAATATTTGCAAGAGCGGCAAAGAGTAGTATATTCATTTTACGAAATTACTCGCTGGCATTCGTGCCGGCGGGTAACTTCGGAGCGGCGGAGCAGCGAGGGCTTCGCCGCTTTAATTTTGCCCGCCAAACGCGAAATTCAACCGACGCCGCCCGTCGCCGCGTAGAGCATGTTGCCTCTCAGCCTGCAAATCACTTCGCGGCTGAGCGCCTGCCGCAACAACCCTTCCAACTCTTCCCCGCCCCTTGGGCGGACGAACTCGCCCGACGCGTGCAGGAGTCCGAGATAAGAGTCGCCGACGAGTCGGCCCGTCTTGACGAGGCTCGTCAGGAACAGTCTCCCGCCCGCGCCGAGCAGCGCTTCGAGCTTCGGCAGTAGAGACTCCGCGTCCCCGAACTGGTGCAGCACGTTCATGCAGAGGACGGTCTGGAAAGTCCTCTGACGAAAAGGAAGGTCGCCGAGGTCTCCCTGCAACAGGATGACATGCTCAGGGACGTAGCCCTTCATCCTCGACAAACGCGCCCGCGCACGCCTGAGCATCGCAAGCGACTGGTCGAAGGCAACGATTTGTCTCTCACATTCGAGATACGCGGGCGCGGAGAAGAGCATCGAGCCGCAGGCGGCGTCCAGAATCATCCCGCCCTCGCCTGACGCGAACGCGCGCCGCGCGAACCCTTCGTACTCGCGCGGCGTGTCGCCCCACAGTACGCGGTTGTAGAGCCGCGTCCCCACGAAGAGGTCGTAGGCCGCCGCCCTCCGGTCGTAGAGATGTGCGTGAGGCTCGTCTTGAAGGACGGAGTAGATGCCTCCGTCGAGCGCGCGGACGGTGCGGCCTTCTTCGACGACTCCCCTCAAAGTTTCCAGAGTGTCCGTCATAGAGGTCTCGGCTTAACTGAGATTTAGAACAGGTTTCAAAACTGTAGGGGCAGGGCAAGTCCACGGCCCGTTTAACGACAGGCTCAAGATAGAATTTATCGAAGACGCGGGCCGCGGACTTGCCCTGCCCCTACAGCTATTGCGCGCGTTGAGATTTTGAGACTTCCGCTTATCTGAATCCGCGCGGCGGCGTCGAGGGCGAGCGTTGCAGCCAGTTGTCCGAGGGATATTGGCAACCCGCGTCCGTCACGTGGATTGAGTAGGCGTGGCGCGAGCGCGTCGAGCGGTTGACTTTGCTGAGGTGCGGCAAAAGGCCGTGGAGGAGGATGAGCGTGCCCCGCTTGACTTCGAGAGGCACGAGATTTTCGGAAGGCCAGACGGCTTCGTCCAGCACGTCGAAGCGCGTGCCGCCGCCCTCTTTGCGCAGAAAGCGCTTCTTGAGTCCGAGCCGATGACCGCCGGGGATGGCCCACAAACAGCCGTTCTCCACGGTCGCATCTTCGAGCGCGAACCAGAGCCCGACGACGCTCAAGGGCTCGGTGTAGAGAAACGTCGCGTCCTGATGGCACGTCACCTCGCCGCCGATTAACGGCTGCTTGAAGATGTACATGGACTGGATGAGCAGGGGCCGCTCGACGCCGAGACTCTCGACCAGCTCTTCGATTCCGGGCGAGCGCGAGAAGCCCTCGAACACGGGGTCGAGGTCGTGCAGCGCGTGGCCGATCTTGTTAATCGCGCGCTCCTTGTCTTTAAGTAAACGGCCTTCGGCGTCGAAGGCTTCCTCCTCGAAGAAGAAGCGGACGCGGTCGCCGGACGAGAGGAAGTATTCGTCGCTCGTCCGCGTCTGCTCGTGCGTCGAGAAGATGGAGGCGACGCCTTCAGGCTCGAAGGCCGAGACCAGTTCGTCCGCCCGCTCGCGCAAACGTCCGCACTCCTCCACGCTCACGAAATCCTCGACGACGAGGAACCCGTCGCGCTCATACGCGCTCAACTGTTCGCCTGTCAGTCTCATGGGTATAATGCCCCTCGGCCTCGCAAGCCGACGATGATGCCACGACACAAACTGAACGCCTTCAGCCTCGCCCTGCTTCTCTTAACATCGAGCCACGCGGCGGCGCGCGCCGCACCGTCTGTCGCCGTTCAAAAATCTTCGTCCCGGCCCGCCCGCGCGGCGGCTGACGTGGCCCGCGACCGAGAGCTTGCGGCACGCTTCGCGCCGACATTCTATCAGGGTTTGGGCGAACGCAAGCGAAGCGACTACCTCACGAACTTCAACTTCGACGGCGACTGGCGCGGCGATAACAACTGGGCCAACGCGAACGACGCGAGGTTCCGGCTGAGGGCCTACGTCTATTACGCCGTGAGCGAGACGCCGACTCACTACTTCCTTCATTACGCGGTCTTCCACCCGCAGGACTACAAGGGCGGCGGGCTGCGCGGCCCGCTCCTGAGCGAAGCCATCCGCGAAGGCGTGAGGCGCGGCGGCAAGTACGACCCGACGGGCCTCTCCGGCTCCGCCGTCCTCGCCCACGAGAACGACATGGAAGGCTGCCTCGTCGTCGTCGCCAAAAACGGAAATGACCTCGACCGCGCCGAGGTCATCTACGTCGAGACCGTCTCGCACGACCGCTTTCTGAAATACGCCGTCGCCAGCGATTCACGAAACGACTCCGCACGCGTGCGCGTCGAAGGCCAACGCGCGCTCCTCTACGTCGAGCCCAAGGGGCACGGCATCGAAGCCTTCAGCGGCGGCGAGAAACAGACGCCGGAGGGAGGCGTCATCGTGTACCGCTTCACGGGCCGCGCCGACGACCCGGAAGGGCGAGGCGAGGGCTCCGTCGGCTACGAGTTACTTTCTCTTCACACGGAACTGTGGCCGCGCGCACAGAAGAAGGCACCCAACGAGACGTTCGGCGCGGCGCTCAAGTTGAAGACGTTGACGGTGAGGGCCGCGCAGAAGTCGGGGAAGGTCGGCAGCCGCGGGTGGTTCTGGGGTCGCCGGGAAACGCTTTCCGCGGCGGCGTCGGCGCGGCGAATCGCGCACGCCCGCCGTGGGGATGGTTCGACCGTGAAGAGAGTGGGCAACCGCCGGGCGTCTGGTTCTTCGACCCCGCCTCGACCGTCAAGCGCCACTTCAAACCGGGCGAAGGGTTCTCGGTCGAGTACGTGTCGGCCCCCTTCCTCGGCGTCTTCCGCCGCTGAAGCCCCTACACCTTTCCGAACTCCGGGTGATACTTCACTTCGCCCCGCAAGCCTTCGCTCGCTCCCGCGCGCAGCTCCTTCAACATGAAGACCTCTTCGGGGACAGGAAACTCACACGTGATGCCCCAGAACCTTCGTCGGCTCGAAGCCGAAGCGCGGGTAGTATTCGGGATGACCGAGGACGAAGACGACTTCGTGGTCTTGCTTCAAGCACTCTTCCAAGCCTTCGCGCACCAGACGAGAGCCGACGCCCCGCCCCTGAAACTCCGGCAGCACGGCCATCGGCCCAAGTGCGATGGCGTCGTGCGCGGAATCGGCGGATTCGACTTTGACGGGGCTGAAGAAGATGTGACCGACGACCTCGCCGCCGACCTCGGCCACGAGCGAGATGTACGGCACGGCTTTCATCCTCAACACCTCGACAAGCGCGGCCTCCTGCGGCTGACCGAACGCCAGCTTCGTTCACGCGCCGCACGGCCTCGAAATCTTCCGGCGTCTCCTCACGGATGGTCGTCATAGTTTTTTTCAACTCGCCGTCGCGGCCCGCGCGGCTTTTGTGCGCGAGGGTTTATGCAAATAGTGTTGCCACAAAAGGCGCGCGGCCACGGCCCTCCACGGACGCCACGGCTCGGCGATGACTTCCAGCTCAAGCGGCGTCGGTCTCTTGGGCAGACGCTTAATCTCATGCGCCGCGATGAGCAAAGCGAGGTCGCCGCTCGGCCACGCGTCGGGCCGTTTGAGCGAACGCAAAAGATATATCTCCGCCGTCCACGGGCCGACGCCTTTGAGCGCGACGAGCGTCGAGCGCACCGCGTCGTCGTCCATCGCGCCCAGAGCTTCGAGGTCGAGTTGGCCTCCGGCGACGAGCGCGGCCACGTTCCGGCAGTAGGCAATCTTCTGGCGGCTGAAGCCCGCGCCCTTGAGCGTCGAGTCGTCGAGCGCGAGGAACCGCTCCGGCGTAAGCGGCGAGGCGATGGCCGTCAAACGGTCGAAGACCGCCTTCGCCGACGCGAGCGAGACTTGCTGCTCAAGGATGATAAAGACGAGCGCGGCGAAGCCCGGCTCGCGCGCCCACATCTGCGGCGGCCCAAGCTCTCGAAAAATCCGCGCGAGGTCTTCGTCCCTCTCCGAGAGGTAACGCAAGCCCTCGGCCATCGAAACCTCGTCGAGCGTCAACGGCGATTCCTTCATCAACTTCGCGCGCTTCCTCTTCATCGGCGAACTCCCTGTAATCCACCATCGTCAGCTTCGCCCATCATCACGGGCGGGGGCGCTTCGTCCATCGTGACTTGATGGTTACTCGCCGCCTGAGCAGTGCCGTCTTCGCGGTTCTTCAATTCATTCTTCGCACCATCCACTACTTCCTGCCGATAGCCGCCGAGCCTCGCATTAACGATTTCCAACAGCTCGTCATCTGACATTCCCGAAAAATCAATGTCGCCTGCTGAGTAATCGTCATTCACAGAATGTACTCCTCATTTAAAGAAGCTGGACGTGTGATTTTGGGCCACAAGAATCGCATAACCTCCGGCGGCGTTCAAAGCCGCGCGCGCGTCTCCTCGTCGGGACAAGACGCGCCCGCGCCTGTTACACTTTTCGGCGCGAAGCACATGGAAAGCATCACCCTTCACCCCACAGCAACCGCACAGGAAACGTTCGACCTCGCGGCGGAAGTCGCGCGGCTCGAAGCCCTCCTCGCCGAGCGACGCGCGGAGCTTTCCGCGTCGCAGGAGGAGATGCGCGACTTCAAGGCGCACTACGCGCGGACGGTCGGCAGTCGTCTCGCCGAGTTGACCGAAGTTGAAGAAGAGATCAGGAAGGCCGAAGAGCGCAGGCTCGGCGTCGGGGCTGAAGAGGACGAGGGCGAAGAAGCGGACGCGGGCGCGAGTCAACACGCGCACGACGCGCGCGGCGTGCCGGTGAAGACCGCCCTGCGCAAGTTGTTCTGGTCGGTCGCAAGGATGTTTCACCCCGACCACGCGGGCGACGAGCACGAGGCGCGACGCCGCCACTCGATCATGGCCGAGGCGAGCCGCGCCTACCGCGACGGCGATGTCGAGAGCCTCAACACCCTCCTCGGCGACGAGCAGCTCCAGTCCTTCTGCGCCACGACCCGCCCGCCCGAAGAGGAAGAAGACCTCGCCGACCGTCTCATGAGTCTCAAGGAGGAGTTGCGCACGGTCGAGTTCGGCCTGAAGCGTCTCGCGCAGGACGGCCTTTTCCGCCTCAGGCAACGCGTCGCCGCCGAGGCCGCCGAGGGCCGGGACGCGCTCGCCGCCGAGGCCGAGCGTATCGAGAGGCAAATCGTCAAGGCTCGCCGCAGGCTCGAACACCTCTCATAAAAAAACTCAGCCCGCGCCGAGTCGAATCCTTAAAAATTTCTTGCGCGCCGCAACAATTTTGCTTATAGTGCCTCCCACTCACAGATAAGAAGTAGGGATCGGCCCTTACAAGCACGTATTCCTGCTCTCTCTGCCAAACTTGCCCACAACTGAATAGCGACAACCCCTCGGACGCGGTTTGCTGTCCGTGTGTCGTTTCCCCCTTGCGCTCGGTCGGCCTGCCGTCCGTCGGCGCGGGCAGTTTTCCGTTCTCCCGTTGAGTGAAGCCCACCGCGCGGCGGGCCGTGCCCGGACGGTCTTCGCCGCGTCAACCAGAGACTTAAAACTTATTTGGAGGGGATAATGAAAAAGTTCTTCGTGATGTTCGCCACGCTCGCGCTCTGCGCCGCCGCTCTCTCGTTCCTTACCTCACAAACCACGCAAACCGTCTTAGCCGAGAAACCTCAGGAAAAAGTCAAAGAGAAGTTCCACGCCAAGGGCGACAAGGCCATCCCCGAACAGTTCATCGTCGTCTTCGACGAGACCGTGACCGGCCCCGTCGGCGAGTTCTCGATGTCCGAGCAGGCCGCCGAGCAGATGGTCATCACCTACGGCGGCAAGATTAAGCACGTCTACAAGCACGCCTTGAACGGCTACGCCGTCAGGATGCCGAAGGACGTGGCCGTCGCCTTGAGCAACGACCCGCGCGTCCTCTACGTCGAGGAGGACGGAGTGATGGAAGCGAGCGCCGTGCAGACGGGCGCGCCGTGGGGGCTCGACCGCATTGACCAGCGCGCCCGCCCGCTCTCCGGCACGTACACTTACAACTGGACGGGCTCCGGCGTCCGCGCCTACGTCATTGACACCGGCATCCGCACCACACACTCGCAGTTCGGCGGTCGCGCCTCGAACGTCTTCGACGCCTTCGGCGGCAGCGGGGCCGACTGCAACGGCCACGGCACGCACGTCGCGGGAACCATCGGCGGCTCGACTTACGGCGTCGCCAAGAGCGCAATGCTGCGCGGCGTGCGCGTCCTCAACTGTAGCGGTTCGGGGAGCACTTCGGGCGTCATCGCGGGCGTTGACTGGGTGCGGCTGAACCACATCGCCCCGGCGGTCGCCAACATGAGCCTCGGCGGCGGCGCGTCGTCGGCCCTCGACACCGCCATCAACAACCTCCACAACGCGGGCGTGACCATCGCCGTCGCCGCCGGGAACGAGAACCAGAACGCCTGCAACGTCTCGCCCGCGCGGGCCGCGAACGCCATCACCACCGGCTCGACGACGAGCACGGACGCGCGCTCCTCGTTCTCGAACTGGGGAACCTGCGTGGACATCTTCGCGCCGGGCTCGTCCATCCTCTCGGCGTGGTACACGTCGAACACGGCGACGGCCACTCTGAATGGGACTTCGATGGCCTCGCCGCACGTCGCGGGCGTCGCCGCGCTCTACAAGCAGGCCAACCCTTCGGCCTCTTCGACGACCATCCGCAACGCCATCGTCAACAACTCGACCACCAACGTCGTCACCAACGCCGGGACGGGCTCGCCCAACCGTCTCCTCTACTCGCTCTTCTTCTAGAGCGGTCGGCGAACGGGCATACAGTACCGCGAGCGGTCTTTCGGGCGGGTTGACGTTAATGATAGTCAACCCGCCCGAAAGACCGCTCGCGGTACTGTTTTTGTTTCAATGTCGCGTACAATGATGGCGTCTTCCCTTGCATTTGAGTCCTCCGAAGGAGTTACGAACGCCCTATGACCTCCGGCAGAGAAGTGCGCGCGCTCGTCGTCGTTGACGTGCAGAACGATTTCTGTCCGGGCGGCGCGCTCGGCGTCGAGCACGGCGACGAAGTGATTGCGCCGCTCAACCAGCTCATCGAAGATTTCCTTTCGCGCGGCGAGTTGGTCGTCAAGAGCCGCGACTGGCACCCCGCGCAGACCAAACACTTCGCCGCGCACGGCGGCACATGGCCCGTCCACTGCGTCCGCGAGACGCGCGGCGCGGAGTTCCACTCCGGACTGCTCGAAGACCCTTCAATCGTCGTCGTCTCGAAAGGGCTCGGCGACAAGGACGACTACTCCGCCTTCGACGGCACGGAACTGGCGCGCATCCTGCGCGAGCGCGGCGTGACGGAAGTCTGGGTCGGCGGGCTCGCCACCGACTACTGCGTCAAGGAGACCGTCCTCGCCGCCCTCCGCGAAGGCTTCAAAGTCAAAGCCGTCGAAGACGCCATGCGCGCCGTCAACCTCCAACCCTCCGACGGCGCACAGGCCATCGCCGAGATGCGCCGCGCCGGAGCGGAAATCGTTTGAAATGATGAATGCGGAATGATGAATGATGAATAAGAAGCAAGCGGTCTTTCATTCATCATTCATCATTCCGCATTCATCATTTGTCTTCTTATGCTGAACATTGACCGTTACCACGCGACGATGGGCGCGGCCTCTTACAAGGAGGTGACGCGGCTGCGCGGGCGCGCCTTGAGCGAGGCGGAGGCGACCTTCTACGTGACGCAGCGCAAGCTCGCGTTCGCGCCGTGCCTCGGCCACGAGAGGCTCCTGCGCTCTCTGCTCGACTTCCGCGTTGACCGCCCGCGCCTGCGTTTTCTTGAACAGGATCGCGGCGGGCTCGCGCTCTACGCGAAGGCGGTCGAGGACATCAACTTCGCCGGGGTGGTGCGCGCCGTCCGTCCCGGCACGATCATCTTCGCCAACCAGCCCTTCGCCGACATCACCGGCCCCTTCGGCCTCACGCAGTCGCAGGAGATAAAGTTCGAGCACGCCTTCGATTTGCCGATGACGACCGCCGCGATTGCCGTCCAGTTGCGCCGCGCGGCGGGCGAGCGTTGGCTCTCGGACTTTAGCTTACGCCGCAACGGCGACATCGAGCGCGCCGTCGAGGTCGCCACCTACGCCTTCATCGGCGGCTTCAACGACACTTCGAACATGGAGGCCGCGCACCGCCTCGACATTCCGGCGGTCGGGACGGCGGCGCACTACTGGCAGCAGTCCTACGTCGAGTTCATGGACGAGCCCGAAATCGAGCCGCGCACGGGTCGCCCCAAGCACTTCGAGCAGGTCTCATTCGAGCGTTGGCTCGACGCCAACCCTGAGGGGACGACGCTCCTGCTCGACACGATTGACGTGTACATGGGCGCGGTTCACGCCGCGCTCGCCGCGACTTCAAATGAGGAGCGACGCCGCGCCTTCAAAGGGTTCCGCGTTGACTCCGGCGACCTCGCGCAACTCGGTCGCTGGTGTCTGCGCTTCTTCGAGGCCAACGGCCTCAAGGGCTTGATGCCCGTCCTGACGGGCGACCTCGACGCCGAAGGCGTGAAGGCCATCGTCTCGCAGTTCCCCGAAGCGGCGGGCTTCGGCATCGGCACCAAGCTCTCCGGCGAAGTCCGGCGCATCGCGGGCGTCATCTTCAAGGAATGTCTCATCAATGGCCGCCCGACGTTGAAGGCTTCAAACACGCCGGAGAAGTCAACGCTGCCCGGACGCCTGCAAGTCTTCCGAGGGTCTGACGCCGCCGGGCGCTACGTCGGCGACGTGACCGGGCTCGACGAAGAGGAGCCGGACATCCCCGGCGCGTCGCGCGTCGAGCGGCTCGTCGTGCCCTTCTGGGAGCGCGGGCGGCACGAGGCCATCCCCTCCATCCACAAGCAGAAGGCGTTCGTCGAGGAACAGCTCAAACGCTTCGGCGACATTGACCGCTACCCGCACGAATTGAGCGAACGGCTCCGGGGCTTACGCGACGAGTTGACCGCGCGGATGCGCGTGGACGACTCCGGCTGGCGGGACGTTTTGAACGTGCCGGAGTCTCTGCTTGAAGCTCTGCCCGGAGAGTCAGCGACTTGATGAAGATGAAGAAGCTGCTTCTGACCTTTGCCCTCGTCGTCTCCGCGTGCGCGGTCGCCTTCGGGCAGAGTGCGCCGTCGCCACAAGCGGCCCGACCGTTCGACGAGTTCGGCGACATACAGGTTTCGGACTTTCTGGCGCGGGCCGACAACTTCGCCATCGAGTTGCAGAACACGCCGGCGGCGCATGGCCTCATCGTCGCCTACGTCGTCCCGAACAAGCTTCCCGGCTGGCCCCTCCGCCGCGCCAACTGGGCGAAGGGCGTCTTAACCAAGGGCCGGGGCATTGACCGCGACCGCGTCGAGGTCGTCTACGGCGGCCAACGCGATGAGGTGTTGTATCAGTTCTGGGTGGTTCGACCGGGCGAGCCCCCGCCCGTCAAGGCCTTCGACTTTGCCACCGCACTGACGAGGGAGAAGACGGCCTACAAGTTTGACCAGTTCTTCGCCTACGACCCCGCGTATGATTATTGGTACGACGGAGACTACAAACAGTATCTCGATGCCGAAGGGCAATACGGCCCCCTCGTCCTCGCCCTGCGGAGCGACACCGCCGCGCGCGGCGTAATCATCGCCTACGCGTCGCACCGCGACCGGCGCGGCACCGACAAGACCATCGCCGCGCGACACAAGCGGGCTCTGATGCTCGCGCACTCCATCGGCGCGCAACGCGTCGTCGCCCTCGGCGGCGGCGCGCGCGAACACAGGGCGGTCGAATTGTGGATCGTGCCGCCCGGCTCCCCGCTCCCCAAGCCGACGCCGACCGCGCGCCCCGTCGTGCGACGCAAAAAGCGTTGAGCCCCGGCCCGCGTGCGCTCGCTCAACTGTCGTTTGCGCGGCGTTGATGTATAATCCCCGGCAGACCCCAAGTAAATCCAGAATCCAGTTTTGTGGAGAATTTGACGATGAAAATGTTAATTCTCGCCGCCCTCATGCTGTCGGCGCTGCCGGTCGTCGGCTTCGCGCAGCAGCAGAACAAGGGCAGCAAGCTTTTCCCGTACCAGTACACGATTGACGACCTGCCGAACGGCCTTCGGCTCGTCACCGTGCCGACCGACTACCCGAACCTCGTCTCGCTCTACATCGTCGTCACGGCGGGCTCGCGCAACGAGGTCGAGCCCGGCAAGAGCGGCTTCGCACACTTCTTCGAGCACATCATGTTCCGCGGCAGCGAGAACTACACGCCCGAACAGCGCGAGGACTTGTTCAAGCGCGCCGGGGCCGAGACCAACGCCTACACCTCTGACGACCGCACGGTCTACCACGCGACCTTCGCCAAGGAAGACCTCGAACCGATTATGAAGGCCGAGGCCGACCGCTTCCAGCGACTCAAGTACACCGAGGCGCAGTTCAAGACCGAGGCTCTGGCCGTGCAGGGCGAGTACGACAAGAACAGCGCCAACCCCTTCTCCAAGATGTACGAAGTCCTGCGCGAGACGGCTTTCAAAAAGCACACCTACTCGCACACGACGATGGGCTACCTCAAAGACATCAAGGACATGCCCAACCAGTACGAGTACAGCCGCGAGTTCTACAACCGCTTTTACCGCCCCGAATACTCGACCGTCGTCATCGTCGGCGACATCACGCGCGAGCGCGCGCTCGACCTCACGAAACGCTACTGGGGCGAGTGGAAGCGCGGCACATACAAGGCCGACATCCCCGAAGAGCCCGAACAGCGCGAGGCGCGCACGGCCCATATCGAATGGCCTTCGCCGACCCTGCCGCACCTCGCCGTCGCCTTCCGCGGCCCGGCCTACGCCGACGACAAGAAGGACAAGGCCGCGCTCGACCTTCTCGCGGCCATCGCCTTCGGCGAGAACTCGGAGTTGTATCAACAGCTCGTCTTGAAGGAGCAGAAGGTGGACATCCTCGGCCCCGACTTCAGCGACCAGATTGACCCGGAGATGTTCGTCATGTTCGCGCGCGTCAAGGACCCGGCCAACGTCAACACCGTCCGCGACCGCATCACCGAGACCTTCAAGAGGTTCACGACCGAGCCGGTCGAGCAGTCCAAACTCGACGCGACGCGCTCGCGGATGCGCTACGGCTTCGCGATGGCGATGAACAGCAACGACGCTATCGCCCGCGCGCTCGCGCCCTACATCTCTCTGCGCCGCACGCCGGAGACCTTGAACAAGCTCTTCGAGACTTACAACGAGATTACGCCCGCCGACATCCGCGACGCCGCGAAGAAGTATTTCCGCGACGACGCGCGCACCATCGTCACGCTCGCGACCAAGGGGCAGAACATCGCCTCGGTCAACAACGCGAAGGAGGTGAAGAACTGATGAGGAGAACCAGCAGCTTTTTCGTCGCCGCCCTGCTCGCCCTGCTCCCCTTCTCCGCCGCCGCAGCCGGAGCGAACAAAAGTATGACGACCGCCAAACTCGCGAGCGTGCTCCAGCCATCGCGCTCGCCGCTCGTGACCTTCCGCCTCGTCTTCATGACGGGCGCGGCCAGTGACCCGAAGGGCAAGGAGGGCGTCGCCGCGCTGACCGCCGCGATGCTCGCCGAGGGCGGCTCGCGCGCGATGTCCTACCAGCAGATAGTCGAGGCGATGTACCCGATGGCCGCGGGCTTCGGCTGGCAGATTGACAAGGAGATGACCGTCTTCGCCGGGACGACACACCTCGACAACCTTGAGAAGTATTACTCCATCATCAGCGAGATGATGCTCGACCCCGGCTTCCGCGAAGAGGACTTCACGCGCCTCAAGACGAACGCCGTCACCTTCCTCAAGACCTCGCTGCGCGAGGGCAACGACGAGGAACTCGGTAAGGAGTACCTCTACAACATCATCTACGCGGGCCACCCTTACGAGCATCACAACATGGGCCGCATCGGCGCGCTCGAACGGTTGACGCTCGACGACGTGCGCGCCTTCTACAAGCAGAACTACACGCAGGCCAACATGGTTCTCGGCCTCGCGGGCGGCTACCCGACGGACTTCGCCGCGCGCGTCGAGAAGGACTTCGGTAAACTGCCCGCCGGTCTGGCCTCGAAGAAGACCATCGGGCAGCCGACCGTCGCGCCGGGCATGAGAATCGAGCTTATCAAGCGCGAGACGCGCGCGACCGCTCTTTCGCTCGGCTTCCCCATCAACGTCACGCGCTCGCACAAGGACTGGCCCGCGCTCGCGCTCGTCGCCTCGTACCTCGGCCAGCACCGCAACAGCGCCGCCCACCTCTACCAACGCCTGCGCGAGGCGCGGGGCCTCAACTACGGCGACTACGCCTACGTCGAATACTTCCCGCGCGGGATGTTCCAGTTCACGCCCGACCCGAACCTTGGGCGCGCGTCGCAGATTTTCCAAATCTGGATTCGGCCCGTCGAGCCGCAGAACGCGCACTTCACTCTCCGCGCCGCGCTCTACGAATATGACAAGCTCGTGCGCGACGGGATGAAGCAGCAGGACTTCGAGGGGATGCGCGAGTTCCTGACGAAGTACAGCAACGTCCTGACGGCGACGCAGGACAGGCGGCTCGGCTACGCGCTCGACAGCCGCTACTACGGCATCGGCGACTACAACACCTTCATGCGCGAGCAGCTCTCGCGCCTCACGCTCGCCGACGTGAACCGCGCGATTAAGCAGCACTTGAAGAGCGACCGGATGCGCGTCGTCATCATCACGAAGGACGCCGAGGGTTTGCGCGACGCCATCCTCTCCGGCAAGCCTTCGCCCATCACCTACAACTCGGCGAAGCCGCAGGACATCATGGACGAGGACAAGGTGATTCAGACCTACAAGGTCAACGTCCGGCCCAATCAGGTCGCCATCGTCCCGGTCGAGCGCGTGTTCCAATAATTATTCCTTAGCCCCTGAAAGGGGCGACGGAGATTAGCCGGGGGTGAGCGAAGGCACGCGAGTGCCGGAGCGTAACCCCCGGTACACAGGCGGTAAAAACATCTCGCCCCGGCGGGGGCGACGGAAACGACGCGGGGCTTCAAACGTGCCGCGTGTTCCCGCGCCCCTGCCGGGGCGCTTACCTTTTATCTCGTGCTGTTCCGGGGGCTCTCGCTCGAAGGCTTCCGCCTTCTCGCTCCACCCCCGGCTAATTTCCGACGCCCCTTTCGGGGCTAACGTCTCACCTGAACGCCTTCTGCTACTTCGTCAGCTTCGTCGAATAGAGCACGCCGTAGAGCGCGTCCTCGTGGCGGGCGAAATCCTTGCCGCGCGAGGCGAGCATGATGTTGACGAGCTGGGGCTGGCCCTTGTATGTGCGGTAGGCCATCCACTGGAGGCGTTGCGGGTTGTCAGACTTTTCGGGCGCGGACTCGCGGAACATGACGCCCTTCACGCCGTCGAGCATGAGCCAGCGCACTTCGTTGACCTCGCCGTTCTGCTTGCGCGTCTGCGCCTGTTGGTAGAAGGCGTTGAGGCTCAGCTCCTGCGGGAAGTTGGCGTCCATCGGCGAGACCGAGCCGATGAGCGAGGCCGCATCCCAACTGCCCGGCGAGCGCCAGAGCAGACTCTGACTCTCCGCCGAATGCTGCTTCCACCTCTGCGGCACAGTCCACGAAATCTCCTGCTGCGCCCAGACTGCTTCTTGCCCGCCCGCGATGGCCGCCGTCTGCGCGGCGGTCGGCGAAGGCCCCTCCGCGTCTCCGGCGCTCGTGCTGCTGCTGCTGCTCGACGTGCCCGGCCCCGGCGTGACGAAGCCCGCATCGCGCGCCGAGTCCTGCGCCTTCCTACTCAGCCAGAACGCCCCGCCGACGCCGAGCGCGATGATCAAGACCGTGGCCAGGGCGATGACGACCGCCACGACTATCCCGATGATACAACCCTTCGAGAGACCCTTCTTCGCGGGCGGCAGCGGCCCGCCGAAAGTCCCCGGCGGCTGACCGGGGCTGTTGAAGTCCTGCATCTTTTTCGTGTGCTCCTTGGGATGGATTCGCGGCGGGGCAACGTCGGCCCGCCCGCCGAAGAACTTTTGGATTGCCCGAAGACCCGCTTGAAGGAAGTAAGGGCGGCCAACCGCGCGAGGCGAAGGAAGCGGAAGGCGACCGGCCTGAAGGACGCCAGAGACTAACACAGGCGTCGGAGGCAAAGAAAGCTATTAGCTGTCAGCCGTTAGCTTTCAGCTTTTTGTTTCTCACAAAGATCGTCGGCTTCGATGAAGCGGGCAGGCCTCCTCAAACGAGTTTTAGCTGACAGCTCATAGCTAACAGCTCATAGCTTGTTCTAGAATGCTCCGGCAATTCCCTTCGAGACGAACACCCCGAAAGACCGGACGCCAAGAGGAGCGAGATGAAAACAACTCTGACCACGGAATCGTTGAGCGAGATTACGGAACGGCTGCGGCAGTCCAACGCGGAGTTCGCCGCGCGCTACCCCGGCGAGACGGGCCGCCGCCAGCCCGTCCACACCGTCTACGGCGGCGCGCACCTCTTTAAGTCCGAGACGACAAAGCGGCTCGGCGCGCTCGCGCTCCGTGCGCTTGAGCAGAGCGCGCCCACGGCGGTCGCCTTCGCCAAGGCCGTCGGACTCCCCGGCGCGGAAGGACTGCCCGACTCTCTCGAACAGAGCCGCAACTTTCAGACGCTCCTCCGTGAAAACCCCGAAGCCCTGCGGCGCGAGCACAAGCCCGCGTGGATGGCGCACACCATCTACGAGCGCGTCACGGAGAAGCTCCGCCGCGAGCCGGTCGAAGACTTCCGCATAGACTTCGAGGACGGCTACGGCAACCGCCCCGACGCCGAAGAGGACGGCCACGCCGAGTCCGCCGCCGCCGAGGCCGCCGCCGGGCTCGCGGGCGGCACGCTCTCGCCCTTCTTCGGCATTCGCATCAAGCCCTTCAACGAAGAGCTTCGGCAGCGCAGCGTCCGCACGCTCGACATCTTCCTCACCACCCTCTCCGAGCGCGCGCCGCATGGCTTCCCCGAAAACTTCGTCGTCACCCTGCCGAAGGTCACAGACCCCGAACAGGTCGCGGCCCTCGCCGGAATCTTCGACCTCCTTGAGCCGGGCCTCGGCCTCCCCACCGGGACGCTCAAGATGGAGATGATGGTCGAGACCACGCAGTCCATCATCAACCACCGGGGCGAGGCGAACCTCCCTTTGCTGCTCGCCGCCGCCGGGGGCCGCTGCGTCGCCGCGCACTTCGGGACTTACGACTACACGGCCAGTTGCCAGATCACCGCCGCGCACCAGCACATGACGCACCCGGCCTGCGACTTCGCGCGCCACATGATGCAGGTCGCCTTCGGCGGCACGGGCGTCTGGCTCTCCGACGGCGCGACCAACATCATGCCCGTCCCCGTCCACCGCGCCGCCGAGGACTCGACTTTGACGCCCGAACAGGAGGAAGAAAACCGCGCCTCCGTGGGGCGCGCGTGGCGGCTTCATTACGAGCACATCCAGCACTCGCTCATCAACGGCTTCTATCAGGGCTGGGACTTGCACCCGGCGCAACTGCCGACGCGCTACGCCGCCGTCTACTCCTTCTTCCTCGAAAGCCTCGCCCCGGCCTCGGAGCGGCTCCACAACTTCGTCGAGAAGGCCGCCAAGGCGACGCTCGTCGGCGACGTGTTCGACGACGCCGCGACGGGTCAAGGGCTTCTCAACTATTTCCTGCGCGCCATCAACTGCGGGGCCGTCACCGAAGACGAGGCGCAGGAGTTGACGAGCCTCACGCACGCCGAGCTGCGCACCGGCTCGTTCGTCAAAATCCTCAAAGGCCGGCAGAGCCTCTAGCGCATGTTCTTCGTCTTTCTCATCGCGGGCGTCGCGCTCATCCGAAAGGATTAAGAGCGTGTGGCAATAACTGTAGGGGCAGGGCTCGTCCCTGCCCGTGCGTTACGGAAGAAAACGGGCAGGGACAAGCCCTGCCCCTACAGTTATTATTCAATTGTCTTTAAGCATTGAATGCGAGCAAGTATGTCTGAGTCTCCAAGCCTCTCAGACGCGCCGCCCGCCGAAGCGCTGCGTTGGGTCGCGGACTGCATCGGGACGAGCGCCGCTGTCGAAGCGGTCTCGCCTCTCGCCGGGGCGACCTCCTCTTCACTTCACGCCGTCAGCGTCGCGCACGGGGGCAGCGTCTTCGGCCTTGTGCTGCGGCGGTTCGTTGACGCGGGCTGGCTCGCCGTGGAGCCCGACCTCGCGCTCCACGAGGCGTCGAGCCTCCGCAAGGCGGCGCGCGCCGGAGTCCCCACGCCGGAGTTAATCGCCTTCGACGAAGACGGCTCGCGTTGCGGCGTCCCGGCGACTTTGACGACGCTGCTCCCCGGAAGCGTCGAGCTTCAACCGGCGGACTTCGACGACTGGGCGCACCAACTCGCCGAGGCCGCCGCGCACGTCCACGCGCTCGGCGCGGAAGACCACCCGTGGGACTATTTTCCTTACATCAACGCCCACGAGCTTGAGCCGCCGCGTTGGTCAAAGTTTCCTGAGAAGTGGGAGCGGGCCATCGAGTTCGTTCGAGGCACGCTCCCTCTTGCGGGTGAATGCTTCATCCACCGCGACTTTCATCCGAACAACGTCTTGTGGGAGGGCTCGCGCCTGAGCGGCGTCGTGGATTGGGTCAACGCCTGCCGTGGGGCAGCCGGGTTCGACGTGGCGTGGTGCAGGCTCAACCTCTCGAAGCTGCACGGCACGGCGGCGGCTGACAAGTTTCTCGGCGCGTATCAATCCGTCGCCGGTTCGGGTTTCACTTATGACCCTTACTGGGACTTGATAGCCCTCGCCGAAGTCCTGCCCGGCCCGCCCGACGTGTACTCCGGCTGGACGGCGCACGGCGTCACGCATCTCGACGAAGACCTCATGCGCGAGCGCGTGGACGAGTACTTGTCGAGCCTCGTCGCGCGACTCTGAAAAACCAGCCGGGTATAATCCGCACGGAGGTTCCGAACACGATGAAAGCCAAACGAACGCACCTGACCAAGACGCTCTGCGCGTCCCTCATGCTCTTCGGACTGCTCGCCACCGGGCTCGCCTTCGCGCGGCGGCAGGAGACCCCGCCCATCAGAAACTTCCTCCGCGTCAACGAAGATTTCTGCACCGGCGCGCAGCCGCGCATCGAGCACCTCAAGCAGCTCAAGGCCGAAGGCGTCCGCGCCGTCATTAACCTCCGCCAGCCGAGCGAGCACCGCGCGGCGGAAGAGGAGGCGGCGGCGAAGGAGGCGGGCCTCCGCTACTTCAACATCCCCGTCGTCTTCGCCGACCCGAAGGAAGAGCAGGTCACGGAGTTCCTCAAACTCACCGACGACAAGGAGAACCGTCCCGCCTTCATTCACTGCACGGCGGCGATTCGCGTCGGCGCGTTCTGGATGATTCGCCGAGTCCTGCGCGACGGCTGGACAATCGAGCGCGCCGAGGCCGAGGCCGAAAAGGTGGGCCTTCGCGACAGCCCCCACCTCAACGAGTTCGCCCGCAAATACATCGAAAAACACCGGAAAAAGTAGACAGGTCAGAACCGCGAGCGGTAGCGAGCGGGTTGACGTTATTAATGCTCAACCCGCCCGAAAGACCGCTCGCGGTTCTGACTGTTTTGACTTCAGGCTCTGCGGATGAAGTAGGCGGCGGCCCACCCGGCGAGGACGAGCGCGGGGAGGATGAGCCAGTTGTAGTCGTGGCCGTAGGTGGCGACGGGGTAGTGGTTGCTGATCATCGTGAAGACGACAGGGACGGCCATGTAGGTGTTCTGCTTGGAGCGGAACTTGGCCGAGGCGGCGAGTCGTTCGTCCGCCGTCTTCCCTTCCTTGAGCGCGGCGATCATCCGTCGCTGCGCGGGCAGGATACGCATCCAGACGTTGGCGACCATGATTGTGCCGAAGAGCGCGCCGACGTGGATGTAGGCCGCGCGCCCGCTCAAGTACCGCGTCAGCCCGTAAGAGACGCCGCAGATGAGCGCGAAGGCGACGACGGCGAAGAGCGTCTCGTTCCTTCCGAGCAGAGGGTGAAGCACGAGGTCGTAGACGAGCCAGCCCAAGACGAGCGTGCCGACGCCGATGCCGACCGCCGTCCAGACGCCGATGTCGGCGACGCCGACATCAACCATCCCGCCGCCCATGTAGTAGAGCAGGACGAGCAGGAAGAACCCGCTCAACCAAGTGATGGCGGCCTCCCAGCGGAACCAGTGCAGGTGGCGGTCGAGTTCCAGACCTTTACGTTTCTCGACGACGTAGAAGCCGCCGCTGTGCACCATCCACACCTGCCCCGCGCCGCCGCCCGCGTCGTTCCCCTTCTTCTCCTGCTCGGTGAAACGCCCGTCGAGCCAGGTGAAGTAGTAGGTGCTGCCGACCCAGAGGATGCCTGCGAAGACGTGCGTCCAGCGGGCCAGAAGGTTGAGCCATTCGCTGACGTTCGGGTCTATTCTCATTTCGGGTTTAGCTCCCGCGATAGGTTGAGTAGCCGAAAGGGCTGAGCAAAAGCGGCACGTGGTGGTGCTGCGCCGCGTCGCTGACGTTGAAGACGATTGAAGCCTCCGGGTAGAAGCCTTCGACGCCCTGCGCCGAGAAATAAACGCCCGTCTCGAAGGTCAGGCGGTACGTCGCCGCTGCGAGCGCGACGCCCTCCGGCAAAAGAGTCCGCAGGCGACCGTCCGCGTCCGTCTCGCCCGCGCCGAGCGGCTTCCAAACGCCCGCCGCTTCCTTAATCTCCAGCCTCACCGGCACGCCGCCCGCCGGTCTTCCCTTCGAGATGTCGAGCACGTGCGTCGTAATGGCGCTCATAAGAAAGTCCGGAGTCTCGGAGTCTCGGAGTCTGAAGTCTGGAGTCCATACAGACGGGCTTTCGTCTTTGACTCTGACTCCGACTCCAGACTCCAGACTCTTCTTCAGTCTGAGTTGAGTGATGCGCCGCTGCTCTTCGGCGGCGACGTGCAGTTCCGCTTCGTGGTCGTTGCCGAGCCTTTGGCGGAGGAGCGCGAGCATCTCGGCGGCGCTCTTGCCCGTGGCGCAGACGATGAAGATGTGGCCGAACTTCTGTTCGTACTCGCGGTTGGCTTCGGCCAACTCTTCGAGCACGTCACGCGCGGCGTCGCGCGTCCCCTTCTGCTCCTCCTCCGCCCACCGCCTTGCCTCTTCGCCCGTCTCGCGCTCGGCCCTCCGCCCGCCTATCTTCGGGTGGGCGCGGAAGGCTTCGAGCCAATCTTCGCGCGGGAGACTGAGCCACACGCGGTCGGCGGTCTCCGTCAACTCGCGCGAATCATGGAAGGGTCGTTGCTCGCACATCTCCCGCGCCCAACGCGTCGAGCCGCAGCACTTGAGCAGCTCGGCTTGTCGCCTCTTCAGTCGGCAACGAGTTCAGATGTGGGAGGGCTTCGTCCATGAATTCCATCAGCAACGGAGCAGAATCTGTAGGGGCAGGGCTTGTCCCTGCCCGTGTGGTTACGGAAGCGGCGGGCAGGGACAAGCCCTGCCCCTACAAATATTATCCGGCCCTTAGCTTTCCTCGCTCAGTTGTCCGTAGACGCGCAGGCGGCTCACGCCGCCGTCGGGGTAGATGTTGAAGCGGACATGCGTCGCCGCGCCCGCGTCCCGTAGCTCCGCCTCGTAGAAGTGGCGCGTGTGCGCTTGCAGGCGCGTGCGCGGCAGGAGTTCGCGCCACGGTAAAGAAGCGACCGCTTCGTTGTCAAACCCGTCTCCGAAGTCTGCATCGCCCGCGTCGCAGACTTCGAGCGAACAGCTTTCGGGGAAGTTGCCCTTGAAGTGCGCGGTATCAACTTCGAGGCGGCTGACGCTCCCGCGCGCGCCGAGCCGCACCACCGCCCAATCGTGGCCGGGGCCGCGCCGCCGTCGCGTCTCCCACCCGTCGCCCATGTCCACCCCACGCCCCGGCATGATGAGGTTGTGGCGGTGGCCGAAGAACTGGTCGCTGCTCGCCACGACCCGCCCGCCGCTCTCGACCGCCGCGAGGTCTATCTCGCCCGCGCGCCGGAGCCTCTCCCAATCGGGCGCGACCTCGCCGTAGACCCTGAGCCGCGCGACGCCGCCGTCCGGGTAAATCTTCAGACGGAGATGAGTAAACCGCCCCTCGTCGGCGATGGCGAAAGGGTTCTGCGAGTCGCCCATGAGTTGTGCGGGAGGAAGGATTTCCGTCCACCCGACCTCCGCGCTCAAAAGAGTTTCGAGGCCGGGGACGCCTTCGATCACGCACGCTTCGAGCGAGCACTGTTCCGGGTAGTTGCCACGGAAGAAACTCGTGTCCACGATGACGCCCCGGATGCGGCCCGGCAGGCCCAGACGGATGAGACACCAGTCGAACCCCGGCGTGCGTCTCCGCGCGGACTCCCACCCGTCCATCCACTTGCCGCGCTCCGTGTACTTGCCTTCGATGAAGACCGGCGTGCTCGCCTTCAGCAAATTCTCCTTCGGCGCGAAGAAGTCGTCGTTGGCGTAGAGCACCGCGCCGCCCAGACGTTCGACCGCTAAGTCAATCAACTCGGTGAAGTCCATGCCTAAAAGTCTCCTCGCTTGAGCAGCGTGCCCTTCGGGCGGGTCGAAAAATTCCCACGGTCGTAAATCATCTCGCCGCGCAGGTAAGTCGCCTCGACCACGCCGCGTAAACGTCGGCCCGCGTATGGGGTCAAACGGTGGCGGTGATGGAGCATCGAGGGCTCGACTCTAAAACTCTCTTCCGTGTCCCAGACAACGAGGTCAGCGTCGAAGCCCTCTGCGATTGTGCCCTTTCTTTCAGACAACCCGGCGAGCCGCGCGGGCTCGTGCGAGAGCCAGCGCGAGAGGCGTTCGATGGAGTGGCCGCGCTCGCTCGCCTCAGTCCACATCACGGGCAGGCGCAGTTGCAGCGAAGAGATGCCGCCCCAAGCCTGTAGGAAGTCGCCATCCTCCCGACGCTTGAGCGCGGGCGGGCAGGGCGAGTGGTCGGAGACGACCATGTCTATCAAGCCGTCTTCGAGCGCGCGCCACAACTGCTCACGGTTCTCGCGCTCGCGGATGGGCGGGCAGCACTTGAACTCGGTCGCGCCGTCGGGGATTTCCTCGGCGGCGAAGGAGAGGTAGTGCGGGCACGTCTCGACCGTGAGCGGCAAGCCTTCCGCCTTCGCCGCGCCGAGCGCGGAGAGCGAGTCCGCCGAAGAATGATGGACGATGTGGACGCGCGCGCCAGTCTCGCGACAGAGACGAATCATCAGACCGACGGCTTCGTCCTCGGCGGCGCGCGGGCGAGAGCTTAGAAAAGTTTCGTAGCGTCGGGGGTCTTCGCCGCCCTTCGACTGCTCCGCGAGCGCGTGCTCCACCGGCCCCGGCACTTCGGCGTGGACGATGAGCAGCGAGCCGAGCCGCTTCAACTCTTCGAGAGCGGGCCGCAGCTCCTCTTCGGTGACGTGCGGGAACTCTTCGACGCCGGAATGGATGAGGAAGCATTTGAAGCCGACGACGCCCGCCTCCGAGAGAGGTTGCAGCTCCGAAAGATTTCCCGGCACGACGCCGCCCCAGAAGGCCACGTCCACATGGCACTTACCTTCGGCGGCGTCCCTCTTGGCGCGCAGACCTTCGAGCGTGGTGGTCGGCGGGCGGCTGTTGAGCGGCATGTCAACGATGGTCGTGACGCCGCCCGCCGCCGCCGCGCGCGTCGCCGTCTCGAAGCCCTCCCAATCGGTGCGCCCCGGCTCGTTGACGTGGACGTGCGAGTCCACCAGCCCCGGCATCAAGACCGACTCGCCCACGTCCCTCAACTCGCACCCGCCCGGCACGTCTTCGAACTCAGTCACGGCGACAATCACCCCGCCGCGCACGTGGACGGCGGCGGGCGCGCAACCCTCCGGCGTCAGGACGCGCCGACCGCGGATAACGAAATCAGGAGCAGGCATCGCGGAACTTAAACCATAAGTCTCGGCCTTTGGCAATATTTCTGTTTGTTTATTCTACTCACGGGGTTATTATTCGCCAGTTCTGTCGCTCTAGCATCTCACCCCGGACACGAGGAGGCAGAGCCAGTGGCGAAAAAGTTTCGCGTCTATGTCAGCACGCCCGTTAAGAATCTCTCAGCGAGACAGAAACAATTCAAGACGGCAATCCTCAACCGGGTGGTCAAGGCCGGACTTCAGCCGCTCGGCTTCTACGCGCCCGGCATGTCGGAAAAAATTAAATTCGACTTCGACGGGGTAAGCGAACTGATGGGGCTCTGTCAAGGCGCGCTGATTCTCGCCTTCTCGCGCTGGGACGCGACCGAGATATTCGATCCGCCCAAGCAAGTGCCCAACAAGATTATCAGCCCGACCGAGTACGGCCACTTGGAAGGCGGAGTCGCCATCGCAAAGTCGAAGCCGCTGCTTGTCATCAGGGACGAGGAGGTGGCTGCGAGGGGCATCGTCTGGGACGGCTTGGGGCGGGCCATCCTCGACATCCCGCGCGAGGACACAGTCTCGCACTGGGCGAAGTCGAGCGGTTTCAAGGCCACCTTCAACGAGTGGCTCAAGCAGGTCAACGAGCATTACCACGTCTTCCTCGGCTACAGCAGCAAGGCGCAGCCCACGGCTGACGCAATTAACCTCTACCTCACCAAGCTCAACATCAGAGTCCTCGACTGGCGCGAATTCCCCAGCGGTGATTCCATCATCCAAGAGATCGAGCGGGCCGCGCAGTTATGCACCTGCGGCCTCTTCCTCTTCACGAAGGACGACATGCTGGAAGCCGAGAAGAAGACGGCGGGCGACGGGGCCGCACAGACGGAGCCCGGCGTGGGCGCACCCCGCGATAACGTCGTCTTCGAGGCGGGGTATTTCCTGAGCGCGAAGGGGATGAAGCGGACACAGATTATCCTTGAGAAAGGCGCGAAGTTCCCGGTTGACCTCGACGGCAAGATTTATATCCCTCTGGACAATCGTAACAACATCTCGACCATCGAAACCAAACTGCGCAAGTACATGGACGACGTGCTCGGCAAAGACCAGTAACGGCCCGCCCACTACCGCAGCGTCAATAAAAACTCCGCCAGCAAATTCTCCGCGACCCGCTGACGATACCGCGCCGTCGAGCGCACGTCGTCAATCGGGACGAGTTCGCACGCCAGTTCCGCGCGCGCCGCTTCGACGAGAGCATCGTCAACCACTTGACCTCGCAGGACGGCCTCGGTGCGCGGGCAGCGGACGACCGTCGGCGCAACGCTCCCATAAGCGAGACGGACTTCGCCGAGCCTTCCTTCATCATCAAACTCCGCGAGCCCCGCGAAGCAGACCTTCGAGATGGCCTGCGCGCGCCGCGTCCCGACTTTGCGCGAGAACTGCCGCGCCGACGCCGACGGGCGCGGCAAACGGATGCGCGCGAGCAGCTCGTCCGCGCGCATGACGGTCTGCTTGTAGCCGGTGTGAAAATCTTTGTAGGCGACCCAACGCGCGCCGCCGCTTTGCGAGACGAGCTCGACCTCGGCGTCGTAGGCGAGGAGCGCGGGGGGCGAGTCGGCGGCGGGCGAGGCGTTGGCGATGTTGCCGCCGAGCGTCCCACGGTTCTGGATGGCGAGGCCGCCCGTCTCCGCCGCCGCCTGACACAGCATCGGGAACTCGCGCCGCAAGACCTCGCTCCTTCGCACCTCCGCGTAAGTCGTCAAAGCGCCGAGCGTCAAAGCCTCTTCCGCCTCTTCAATCCCGCGCAGCTCCTTGAGATGACGGATGCTGAAAAACTTCCGGTGCGCGAGCCGACCCGCCTCAAACAGCACCATCAAATCCGTCCCGCCCGCGAACGGACGCCACGCGCCCGGCTCGCCCGCGAGCAGCGCGAGCGCCTCGCTCCAAGTCGCGCGGGACGATTAATTCATAGGCTGGTAAATAAGCTCTCATGGCTTCTGGCAGGCGCGCACGACCGACTCGAAGATTTTCATGTAGCCGGTGCAGCGGCAGAGATTCCCGGCGAGGCCGTCGCGGATTTCGGCCTCGGAGGGCGAGGGCGTGCGTTCGAGGAGGCTCACGGCGGCGAGCACCATGCCCGGCGTGCAGATGCCGCACTGCGCGCCGCCGCACTCGATGAAAGCCTCCTGCACGGCGTGGAGTTGCTCGCCGCTTGCGACGCCTTCGATGGTCTTAATCTCGGAGCCCTCGACCTGTGCGACGGGGACGAGACAACTGTTGACCAACACGCCGTCCAGCAAGACCGAGCACGCGCCGCACTCGCCCTCGCCGCAGCCCTCCTTCGTCCCCGTCAGTCGAAGCTCTTCACGCAGCACGTCGAGCAGTCGCGCGAAGGGGTAGGCGTCGAGCACGACGGCCTCGCCGTTCACCTCGCAGGCGACGGAGACTTTGCCGGGAGTCGCTTTCGCGTCACTGCTCATCAGGCGTTCACCGCCTCTCGCTCAAGTGCTTCCATGATGGCTTCGGGCATCAGCGGCACTTCGTCGAAGGCGACGCCGGTCGCGTGTTCGATGGCGTTGAGAATGGCGGGCGCGGGGCCGTCCATCGGCAGTTCGCCGATGCCCTTCGCGCCGCCGGGGCCGCCCTCGTAAGGGACTTCCTCGAAGTAGACGCGGATGGGCGGGATGTCGGCGGAGGTGGGGATGATGTAGTTGGTCATCTGGCTGTTCTCCATCCGCCCCTCGCGCCAGACGACGTTTTCGTAGAGCGCGAAGCCGATGCCCTGCGCGACGCCGCCCTCTATCTGCCCGGCGGCGAGGACGGGGTGAATCACGCGGCCCACTTCCTGCACGGCGACGAAATCCTCGACGCGCGCCTCGTAGGTCACGGCGTCCACGCTCACCTCGGCGACGTAGACGGCCCAAGCGTATGCGCCGTAGGCGTCGCCTTGATACTTGTCCTCGTCCCAGTTGATGTTGGCGGGCTGCTTGTAGCGGCTGAAAGACTTGAGCGGGCCGTGCCGCTCGATGTATTCGCGGCAGGCGCGGGCGAACTCTTCGCCGCTGTAAGACTCTTGAAGGAAGCCGCCGCCGGTGAGCGTCTGCTTGAGGCCGAGGGCGGCGCTCTCGACGAGCTTGCCGACAATCATGCAGGTGCGCGAGGCGACCGTCGGGCCGCTGTTCGGGACGTTGCCGGTGTCGGGCTGCGCCGTCTCGACCTGCTCGTAGTCGAGCCCCAACGCCTCGGCGGCAATCTGCGCGAAGATGGTGTTCGTGCCCTGCCCAATCTCCGTGCTCGCGGCGAGGACGCGGACGCGGCCCTCTGAGGTTGCCTCGCAACCGACGACCGATTCGAGGTACTTCTCGCCGGAGCCCGTGAAGCCCGCGCCGTGCATGAAAGTGGCGAAGCCGATGCCTCGTCGCACTGTTGCGCCCGCCGCGTTCTCGCGCGCGAACCTCTCGCGCTTCGCGTGATAGTCGGAAAGCTCGAAGGCCCGCGTCAGCAGCGCGTCCATGTTGACCGGCTCGCGGATGGTCTGACCCGTCGCGGTCGTCTCGCCTTGTTGGATGAAGTTGCGGCGGCGGAACTCTTCGGGCGAGAGGCCGAGGGTGGCGGCGACTTTATCCAGATGTCTTTCGAGCGCAAAGATGCTCTGCGGCGCGCCGAAGCCGCGGAAGGCCCCGTGCGGCGGTGAGTTGGTGGCGACGGCGCGCGAGCGGATGCGGACGTTCGGGCAGTTGTAAGGCCCGGCGGCGTGAATCGTCCCGCGCGAGAGGACGACCGCCGAGAGAGTGGCGTATGCGCCGCCGTCAATCACGAAGTCAATCTCCATCCCGACGAGCTTGCCTTCGCGCGTCACGGCGGTGCGATGGCGCGTGCGCGACGGGTGACGCTTCGTGGTCGCGGCCATGTCCTCGGCGCGGTCGTAAATGATCTTCACGGGCCGCCCGGTCTTCCACGCAAGAAGCGCGGCGTGCCCCGCTATCATCGAGGGGTACTCTTCCTTGCCGCCGAAGCCGCCGCCGGTCTCGGTCTGCACGACGCGGATTTTATCCTCCGGCAGGTCGAAGAGTTTTACTAAGGCCTTGTGGACGTAGTACGGGCACTGCATCGAGCCCCAGACGGTGACGCCCTCTTCGGGGTTGGCGACGGCGACGACGCCGTTGTTCTCGATGTAGAGCTGCTCCTGCGCGCCCGTCCGGTATTCGCCTTCGACCACGAAGTCCGCCGCGTCCCAGACCGAGTCCACGTCGCCCTTCTCGACGAGGAAAGATTTGAAGACGTTATCCTCGCCCCAGACGATCTCCTTCTTCTCCACGGAGTCTTCGAGACAGAAGACGGCGGGCAACGGCTCGACCTCGACGCGGACGGCGCGGCGGGCCTCTTCGAGCAAATATTTGTCGGGGTGTGCGAGGAGGAGGACGGGCTCTTCTTTGTGGTTGACGAGGCCGTCGGCGAGATACGGCTGGTCGAGGAGGATGAGGGCGACGCTGTTCGCGCCGGGGATGTCTTTGGCCGTGACGACCGTGAACTCGTCCCACGGCACGCCTTCGCCGAAGACTATCTCGCGGACGCGCCCGCGCGCCGAGGGGCTGCGGACGGTCGCGCCGTAGAGCATTCCGGGGAACGCGAGGTCGTCTATGTAGCGCGCGCGTCCCGTGACCTTTTCGCGCCCCTCTTTGCGCGGCACGGAGCGTCCGACAAGTCTGCCCTCCGTCATCAACTCACCTGTGTCCCTAAAGGATTTTCCACGCCTGAGAAGTGTCTTGAACCCGCCGCCCGTTTGATTTGTGCATGGCCGCCGGATGCCGGGCAGCTTAACACACAAATCAGTTCAACGGGACAGTACCGCGAGCGGTCTTTCGGGCGGGTTGAGTATCACTGAGGTCAACCCGCCCGAAAGACCGCTCGCGGTACTGTTTCGTCAGTCCGGCTTCGAGAGTTCCGTCGTCCGGCGCGTGACGTACTCTTCGAGCGCGACGCCTTTGCTGAAGTTGGCGTCGAGCGCGAAGGCTTTGCGGTAATTCTCGACGGCCTGTTCCTTCTGACCCTTCTTCAACAAGAAGTCGCCGAGCAGGCCGTAGAGCGCGGTCTCCTTCGGGTGGATTTCGATGCCGGCGCGGAGGAACTCGACGGCGGTGTCGAATCTCGCCGGATTGCCGAGCCAGCGCGCGGCGAGGTCGGTGAAGGTGCCGGCGCGCATCACGCCGTTGGGGTTCGAGTCGAAGGCGCGCTTGAAGTAGGCGACGGGCCGCTCGTAGTCGCCCCCGACAAGTTTGAGCGCCTTGCGCCCTTCTTCCAACGGTTCGTAGAGAATGATGAAGTAGCCCCAGTTGAAGAGCAGCTCGTCAGAGTGCGGGAAGAGGTCTATGCCGAGCTTCATCGCCTTGAGCCCTTCGAGCCCCTGTTGAATCGGCTGGATGTCAACGGTGAAGTCGGGGTAGACCTCCGCGCCCGCGAACTCTTTGCGGAGGCGCGCGCCCTCCGCGTCGAAGTTGGTCGCCGCCGTGATCGTCAGAGAGCGCGTGTAGTCGTTCCAAGTCCGCGCCCAGTCGGCGTCCCAACGCTCGACGAGCTTCTCGAAGGCGGGCGTGAAGCGCAGCTCTTTCGCAATATGAGAGTCCGACTTGTAGAGCCGGATGTAGTCGGCGAAGAAAGGAATCGCGCCCGCCGTGTGGTACTTCGCCGCGCCCGCCGCGCCGTGCTTCTCCTTGAGCTTCGAGGCGATGTAGGAGCCGACCTTTGTTAAGTGCTGGCCGCCGACCGGGTGGCGACCGTCACGAATCTTCTGCACCGCCGTGGCGAAGTCGGCGCGCACGGCTTCCCGGCTGACATTTGCGTTGAAGTAAGCGAACGAGTCGGCGAGTTCTTTCGGGTCTGTGGTCAGGGGCGCGTGGTGCTGCTCGAATTGGAGCGAGCCGTAGTTGAAAGTGTTGTCCAGAGCGCGCGCGAGAGGCGCATCCATCCGGTCTCGCGTGAAGGCGCGCGCCTCCCACTTCTCGCCGGTGATGATCTCGTAGAGCTTGTGGACGTAACGATAAGTCGGCGCGAATTCGAGGTTGCAGGCGGCGGCGATGGCGAGGTTCTTTTCGGGGAAGTAAATGACCGCCGTGTTAGTCCCCTTCTGGCTCCCCTCGTTGCGCATCGAGAAGTTGCCGTTGACGGGTTTGATGATCCAGCCGAGCGTGTAGAACTCCTCGCCGTCGCCGAGCCCCGACCAGCGCCCGTCCTTCGTCGCCACCGGCTTCAACATCTCATCCGCCCACTTCGAAGAGAGCACCTTCCCCGCGAGAATCCCGCGCGTCCAGCGCAAAAGGTCGGGAACCGTGCCGGTCGCGCCGCCGCCTCCGAAACGAGAGCTGACGTCCACGAACGGCGCGTTCTTCACCTCGCCGCTTGAGAGGTCGTAGCCGCGCACGCGGTTCGGGGTGAGGTCGCGCACCGAGTCAATCCGCGTGTCCTTCATCCCCAAGGGCAGCCAAAGATTTTCGCGCAGATAAGTCTCGAAGGTCTGACCGGAAACTTCTTCGATGGCCGCGCCGAGGAGGTTGTAGCCGCTCGTCTGGTAGCTGTAGCGGGTTCCGGGCTCTATCTCAATCGGGTACTTGGCGATGCGCGCGACGACCTCGCGCGTGGTGACGTGTTCGGGGCCGAGGCCGGAGCCGACCTGACCGCCGCCGAGGTGGACGAGGAGTTGGCGGACGGTGACGGGCCACTTCTGCTTCGGGTAGTAAGGGACGTAAGTCTGAATCTCTGCGTCGAGGTCGAGTTTGCCGCGCTCGGCGAGTTGGACGATGGCCGTGCCGGTCATGGACTTGGTGACGGAGGCGAGTCGGTAGGCGCTCTCGGCGTGCGCGGGCGTCTTGTTTTCGAGGTCGGCGTAGCCGAAGCCCTTGACCCACGTGTAGTCGCCCTCGAAGAAGCCGATGCTCATCCCCGGAATCCGGTCGCGCTCCTGATTGACGCGCACGAACTCCTCGAACTCACGAATCTTGGCCGCGTATTTGTCGGGGACTTGCGCGGGGGGCGTCTGCGCGAGAGTTCGAGACACGGGGAGGAATGCCCCGCATAAGAGCACTACTGTGAGGAAGATGCTGAAAACTTTTCTCAAGACGCTGGCCTCCTTTTGAGCCCGCCGTGTAGCGAAGTGAGCAGTGAGAGCCTGTTTGAAGGAGCGCGCCGTCCGTCCCCGGAGGGGACGAAGATAATAGCCGGGGGCAAGCTCGCAGAGCGCCGCCCCCGGTCAAGGCCAATTAATGATTCCGACCCTGAAGGGGTCGAAGCACTGTCTGCGACCCCTTCAGGGTCGGAATTCATTTTCGATCTATTCCGGGGGCGACGCTTCGGTGCTCGCTGTCGCTCGCACCTCCGGCTTGCCCCCGGCTATTTTCTTCCGCCCTTTCAGGGCTCAGGCGAATTCCCTCTCAACGTCTCTACTTCAGAAGGTACTCGCGGAGGAACATGACCGTCGCGTAGAACTGGAAGTCCTGATTCTTCTTCTTGGCGAAGCCGTGGCCCTCGTCCTTCGCCATCAAGTACCAGACGGGCGTCTGGTTGGCGCGGACGGTCTTGACCATCTGCTCGGCCTCGTTCAGGGGCACGCGCGGGTCGTTGCCGCCCTGCACGACGAACATCGGCTTCGTAATCTTCGAGGCGTTGTTGAGCGGCGCGATGCGCGTCATGAACTCGCGCATCTTGGGGTCGCGCTCGTCGCCGTACTCGGCGCGGCGCAGGTCGCGGCGGTAGCTCTCAGTGCGTTCGAGGAACGAGACGAGGTTCGAGATGCCGACGACGGGGAGCGTCGCGGCGATGCGGTCGCTGTAGAGCGTGGCGACGGCGAAGGCCATGTGGCCGCCGTAGGAGCCGCCCGTCGCCAGCACGCGCGACTTGTCGAGCCGGGGCTGCGTCGCTACCCAGTCGAGCAAAGCGCCGATGTCCTTGTACGTGTCCTCGCGCTTGAAGCCGTTGTCGAGCTGGAGGAAGGTCTTGCCGTAGCCGGAGGAGCCGCGCACGTTCGGGAAGATGATGGCGATGCCGAGCTCGTTCAAGTAGTAGTTGTTGCGACCGAGGAAGCCGGGCGTCGCTTGGCCTTCGGGGCCGCCGTGGATGTTAATCATCACGGGGCGCGGGCCGGTGAAGCTTCGCGGGCGGCATGTAGAGGAAGCCGCTAATCTCGCGCCCGTCGAAGCTCTTCCAGCGGACGAGTTCGGGTTCGGGGAAGTTCTCGGTGTTGAGGCCGCCCGTCTCGCTGAAAGTCCAACGCTCGACCTTGCCGGTCTGCACGTCGAGCGAGTAGACGTCGGCGGTCGAGCGCGCCGAGGTCATCGTGAAGCCGAGGTCGCGGCTGTTCTCGTGCCAGCGCAAGCCGCCGATGAGTCCGACCTGAAGTTTCGGCGCGACCTTCTCCTTGCGCGTCTTCGTGTCGAGCAGGTGGAGGCGACCGATGCCGTCCTCGTTCGACACGAAGGCGAGGGTGCGACCGTCGTCCGAGAGCGCGAACTCGTTCACGTCCCACTTGATGTGGTCGGTGAGGTACGTGTGCTGCTTCGTGGCGAGGTCAACGTAGGCGAGCCGCTGGAACTCCGAGTCCTTGTCGGTCGTGACGTAGAGCCCCTTGCCGTCCTTGCTGAAGGCCGAAGAACCGTAGACGATTTTTTCCGGCGCCGCCCTTCGGCGTGAAGAGCGTCTTCTCGCCGGTCGCGGCGTCGGCCAGCCAGATGTAGCTCTCGTTGGCCGAGATGAACTCCTCGACGAGAATCTGCTTGTCGTCCGGCGACCACTCCGCCGCGCCCCAGCCGCCGCCCTCGACTTGGAGGAGCAGGCGGTTCGTCTGCGGGTCTGCGGGGTTGATGATGTAGAGGTCGTTGTCCTTGCCGTTGCGCCGCGTCGAGCCGTAGACGGCGCGGTCGCCCGCGTTCGACCAGACGCCGCCCGTGTTGCGCGACTTGCCGTCGGTCAGCATCGTGACGTTGCCGGTCGCAACGTCCTGCCGGAACAACTGGAAGAACTCGCTGCCGCCGATGTCCTTGCTGAAGACGAAGTATTCGCCGGTCTTCGGGCGGAACGAAGCGCCCGCGACGCGTTCGGGGAAGAAGGTGAGCTGCGTGCGGTCGCCGCCGGGCATCTTGACGTGATGCACCTGCGCGGTGTCGCCGAAGCGCGTGCTGATGAGTATCTCGCGGCGCGTCGGGTGCCAGCCCGAAAGGGACGCCGAGCGGAACTCGGTGTAGCGCCGCACCTCGTCGGCGAGCGTGGCCGGTATCTGCGGCACGCCCTCGACCACAAGGTTGTCGCCGGGCACTATCAAGGCGGTCTGTCCGAGCGTCGTCGCCGCCAGCAACATGACGACGGTCAACGTCCTCCACATTCTCTTCATCAGGGCTCACTCCTTTTCGAATTTTTAGGCGCGCGGTAAGAATCTGTTGATGGCCCATTTTGCAGCAAAGCGGTGACGGGTGACAAGCGGCAGAAGGAGTTCAAAACAGTACCGCGAGCGGTAGCGAGCGGGTTGACCTTGACGATGCTCAACCCGCTCGCTACCGCTCGCGGTACTGTTCGGTCTGCCTACTGTCTTCTCTTATTCGCCGAAGCTGCGGCGGAAGAGGTACGACATCTTGATGAAGAAGAGGCGACCGTTGCGGCGGAAGCCGGGTTCAAGCTCGCCCGAAAACGGGTTCTGGCCGTTGCGGTTGAGGTCGTCGTTGTAGCCGACGTAGAAGGACGTGCCGGGGTTCGGAGCCCAGCCGAGGAGGAACTGCCCGCGCACGTTCGCGCCGAGCGTCGTGTAGTCGGCGCGCGCGCGCGCGAACCAGAAGCGCGTGAACTGGTACGTCCCGCGCAGAGAGAAGATGTTGTCGTCGAAGGCCGTGAGACCCGTGTCGTGGCGCGTCAGGCGGTCTTTCGTGAAGTTGAGCGAGAGGCGGAGCGCGCTGGTCGGCTGGTACGCGCCGCTCGCTTCGAAGAACAACTCGTCGCTCACGCCGGGGTCGCGGGGCGCGCCCTGTCCGAGGGCGAGCGCCGCCGGGCTGACGCGCGGGAACTTGGGGTTGTCCGTCCCGAAGTCGAAGTCGAGGACGCCGTAGTTGAGCGAGGAGAACATGCTCGCCGAATACTTCTTCGAGGGCGCGGTCTCGGCGTAGAAGTAGAGCGTGTTGCGGGTGGCCGAGCGTTCGTCGTCGTCGCCGTAGAAGGTGCAGCGCGGGTAGGCGACCGTCTCGTCCTCGGCGGTCGCCGGGTCGTTGGGGACGAGCGGGCCGAACGTGCCGCGCGGGTCGCAGGGGGCCATCAGCGCGGCCTGCTGAGCCCCGACGATGTTGGCGATGGAGTTGCGGCGGGCGAGGCGCGTCCCGCCGAACTCGTCCTCGAAGACGCGCTCGTAGCCGCGCTCGTAGCCGACGCCGAGCCACGTCTGCTTCTGCAAACGGAGCTGGAGCTGCGACTCGTTGACGAAACGCTGGTGGCGGCCCGACCAGTCGAAGTTCGAGCCCGTGAAGTTGAAAACGCGCCAGTAGATGATCTTCTGCTTCGGCTTGTCGCTGGACTGGTAGCGGAAGAAGGCGGTCGGGTTGTTGGTGTTGAAGCGGCGGTTGAAGCCCACGTCGGCGCGGAAGAAGTTCGAGCGACCGACCGAGCCTATCTCGTAGCCGAAGTTGCGACCGTTGTTGTTGAGGTAGACGGCGTAGGCCATCCCCTTCTCCTGCCGGTCTTCGCGCACGTTCTCGTCAGGGTAGAAGAAGGACTGGTTCGAGATGCTCCCCAAGACTTGCGCCGACAGAGTCGTCGTCTTGTTGAGGCGGTAGCGCGTGTCGAACCCGGCGACGTGGTTGTGCTTGTCCACGAAGTTGTAGGTCGTGGCGAGGAAGCCGATGTGGTTCTCCTTGCCCACGTCGCGCTTGAGGCGCAGCACGCCGATGGTCGCGTTCTTGTCGAGCACCTTGAAGAGCCCTTCGCGTTCGTCTTCGGGGTTGCGCTCGTCGCGGATGAAGTCGCGCTGCTGCTCGTTGAGGTTGCCGGGCGCGTTGTCGGAGGCGACCATCACGCCGTAGGTGTTGCGCCCCTGCTTGCCCGTGAGCTTGAAGGCGTAGTCCGGGTCAACGATGGTGCGCGTGTGGACGGCGCTGATCTGCGTCTCGAAAATCTCCTTGCCTTCGAGGAAGAAGGGGCGCTTCTCCTCGAAGAAGATGGGGAACCGCTGGTTGGCGGTGACGACCGTGGCGTCGGCCTCGACCTGCGCGAAGTCAGGGTTGTAGGCGAAGTCGAGCGTCATGTTCGGCGTGATGCCGAACTTCGCCGTGAGCCCGATGTCGGTGGCGAGCGGCTTGTTGAGGAAGCGCCCGTCGTCGGTCGGGATGATGAGGCGCTGCTGGCGCAGGCCCGCGATCTGCCCCGCCGTGAGCGTCGGCACGCGCTCGCCCGACTGCGAGATGGTGAAGCTCGGAATCAGTTCGAGCGTGCGCTCGGCGGAGATGCCTTCGAGCCCCGTGATGTGCCCCTCCTGACCGAGGAGGCTGGAGTTGTCGCGCGAGATGGGCATCCAGGAGCTTTGCTCGTTGTTGAAGCGTTTGATGGTGCGCAGGAGGTGGAGGCCCCACTGCTTGTCCTTGCCGGCGGTGTAGCGCAGAGACTTGAAGGGGATGGCGACTTCGACGACGAAGCCGTCGGAAGTGAGCGAGCCTTTGGACTCGTGGACGATGTCCACGCTGAAGTCTTCGTTGATGCCTTCGGTGAAGACGGCGTCGGCCTGCACGCCGAGCGGGTTGAAGATTAACTCGTAGGCCCGCCGCCCGTCGTTGTAGGTGTCGAGCCAGACGCCGACCCAGTCGTCGTCGAAGACGGCGTTGCGCTTGGCGATGGTGGCGCGCACCTTGTCCGGCTCGTCGAAGGCGTGGAAGGCGATGTAGATGAACTTCGCGTCGTAGGCGATGAAGGCCTCGGTCGGCTTCGACGGCGCGACCAAATCAACCGGGCGGTACTGGACGAAGTCCTTGAAGTGCGCCGCCGTTTTCCAGACCTCGTTGTCGAGCTTGCCGTCAATGACGGGCGGCTTCTCGGTCTTCGGGATGCGGACGGCGCTCGCCTTCTCCGGCGTGAGCAGCGCGGCGAGACGCTCGGCCTTCGTCCCCGGCGCGTTGAGGTTCGCCTTGGGCGCGTCGCTGGTCGGGACGGTCGGCGTCTCAGGCGCGGGGCCGGAGTTGTTCGTTGCCGCCGGGACGGTCGCGGGCGTCGCGGCGGGCGCGGCGTTGACGTTCGCCGGGGTCGGGGCGGGCGAAGTTCCGCCGCCGTTCTGCCCCCCCTGCTGCGCGGCGAAGATGATTTCTAAACGGTTGAAGCTCGCGCGCACGCGCGGCGCGAAGCCCGCACGCAGGGTGAAGCCGAGGAGGGCGTCCGTCCCTCTCTGTTCGACGCCGATTGACGCGAAGCCGCGCCCGCTCAGGCCCTCGGTCGAGAGCGCGCGGGCGTCGGTCTGGGGCAGGAGGACGAGGAACTTATCGCCCTCGTTGAACGTCTTGTAGCCTTCGACCGCCGCGTCCGAAGAGATGCGGACGCGCGAGCCTTCGGGCGCTTCGTCGGCGCGCAGGGCGACGCGCTTCAGGAGGAGCGAGCCGGAAAACTTCGACGCGCCGCCGGACGTGGGCCGGGGCGCGTTGTTCGAGGCGAGCTGCTGCGATAGAGCCGCGGACGGGAAGATGTTCGAGACGACGAGGGCGAGCACAAAAAGCGCGACCCTATGCAGAGCTTTTTTCTTCATAGCTGATGAGCGTGTGACGACCCCTTGCGGGCGCACACTTCCTTAAATTTTATTCCGAATTGCTGGACGTGCGAGGCACGGACGATGCCGGGAACCGAAGAACCTGACTACTGTCTGAAGCGCCTAGTTAGACGTGACGAGCGGGCCGAAGGTTTCAACTGATTTCGGCCCCCCGTTCATCTTTTTACAAGCCCATTACAACTGTGTAAGACGCGCGCCGGGGCGCGCCCGTTAACGACGGCGGATGATGACCTGCCCGCCGCCCGTGTGGAGCGTGTAGAGCTGGCCGCCCCCGCCGATGCGCCAGCGGCGGACGCGCTTGTCGGCCCCGTCTTCGGCCACGGCCACGCCGTCGTTCGAGACCGACTCGGCGTCGGTTTCGAGCGTCGCGTTCGAGTCCGAAGGGACGCTCAGAGAGATTGTCCCGTCGCCGGTGCGCGCCGCGAGCTTCGTGAAGCGACCGTCGAGCGTGATGCGACCGTCGCCGGTGCGCGCGCTCGCCTCGCCGTCGAAGTTGTCCACGCGGATGCGACCGTCGCCGGTCTGCGCGACGAGCCGCCCGCGCGACTCCGCCACGTCAATCGCCCCGTCGCCGGTGCGCAGCTCAAGCTCACCGTTCACGCCCTCGACCCGCAGACGACCGTCGCCCGAAGAGACGTAGAGCGTGGAGTTGCGCGGCACGTAGACATCGAACTCGACCGACGCGCCGGAGTTGAAGGAGACGACCCGGCCACCGCGCTCGACGTAATCCTGCGCGAATGACTTGTCGAACTCGGCGCGCAGCACGACTTCGGAGCCCGTGGACGAATGCACCTTGATGCCCTTCATCTCGCGGTCGTCGCCCGCGCGCTTGATGGCCGTGTACATGACCTCCGGCTTGTCCCACGCGTGGACGTTGACCTGCCCGTCGAAGGTCTCGATGCGGACGCGCGGAGAGCCCTGCACGGCGACCGTGTTCGACTCGCGCTCGATGCGGCGCTGCGCGTCTTCACGCACGACGACACGGTTCTCAGAAAGTTCTCTACGGACTTCCCGCGCCGCCTCGCGCGCAATCTTCGCGGCCTCGCGCGTGGCTTCACGCGCCTTGCGAAGCTCCTCGCGTTGGGTTTCCATCTGCTCCTGCCGCGACTCGCGTGACGCTTCGGCGGTCTCACGTGCGGCCTCGGCGCGCGCCTCTCGAACCTCGCGCGCGGCCTCCCGCGCCGCTTCCTTCGCCTCCCGCGCCGCCTCGCGTGCGTCCTCTTGCGCCTCCGCGCGGGCTTCGCCTTCGTCAACTTCCATCTCGTCATCGCCGTCCGATTCGTGGCGCGTCGTCTCGGAGAGGAGGTTAGTGGCGGGGCTCAGGGGCCGGTTGTCGTTGGCGCGGCGGATGTTGATTGTGCCGTTGACGTTCGAGAGCTTGACGCGCGCCGCGCCCGCGCCGAGGCGGCCTTCGAGGTCGCGGCCCACGTACTCGCCGACGCGCACGGGGAGGTTAAAGTCGTTGGCAATCGAGCCGTTGACCGTGTCGGCCCGGAGCACGGCGTTCGAGTCCGAAGGGATGGTCACGACGAGCGCGCCCTGCACCGAGCTGAGTTCGATGCTTGAGGAGTCGCTCAAGCGGTCGAAGCTCGCTTCGAGGCGACCGTTGACGACCGAGAGCTTGACCGGGCCGGTGAGGTTCTTCGCCGTCACGCGACCGTTGACCGAGGAGGCGTTGACCGCGCCGGTGACGCCCTGAATGTCGAGCCCGCCGTTGACAAGCTCAACCTCGTCGAGCCGCGCGCCGCGCGGGACGGTGAGCGTGTACTCGACGGTCGCCGGGTTGTCCTCGCGCTCCCAGTTCTCTTTCGACCTGTACTCGTGCTTCGGGTACTCGGTCTCGATGTGGAGGTGCGCGGCCCCGGCGTCAACCTTAATCTCGGCCTCGCGCAAACGCTCCGGCTTGTAAGCGCGCTTCACGGCGTCCACCTTGACCTCGTTGCGATCCCAGGCGGCGACGCTCACCTTGCCGTTGAGGTTCGAGAGGCTCACGCGCCCGTTCGGCGTGAGCGGGTAGGTCTGATGAAACTCTTCGGTCAGTTCGGGCTTCGTCTGCGCCTGTTGCTGCCGCGCGAGCCCGTCGCCCGCCGCGAGCATGGCGACGGCGAGCACGAAGATGACCAGCGAACGACTTTTCTTCAACATTCTCAATACCCTGCTTCCGGTTGGTGTAGGAAATGGCCTTCAGGTTTCACTTCCCTGAAAAAAAATACGAGATGATGGACGCCGCCTACGGCCTCCGACTCAGGAGGCGCGGCGAATCTGCACGCTCCCGTTGACGGTCTTGAGGTTCAACTCGCGCCCGCCGCCGCCGATGGTCGCCGTCAGGTGTCTTTTGCTGAAGCGGCCCGTGACGGTCATCGGGAAGTCGCTTTCGATGTCGCCGTTGACGGTCTCGGCCTCGACCCTCGTGCTCAAGGAAGCGGGGAAGCTCAGCTCGATGCCGCCGTTGACGGTGTGGAATTCGAGTTCGTCCGACCAGTCGGCCCGGCCCAGCGAGGCATTGATGGAGCCGTTGACGGTCTTGGCGCGGGCGAGCCCCGTGGTCGAGACCTTAATGCTCCCGTTGACGGTCATGGCCTCGACATCCGCGCCGAGCCCTTCGGCCTCCACGTCGCCGTTGACCGTCCGGCCCGTGAAGCGCACGCCCGCCGGGACTCGCACCTTGAACTCGACGCGCGTGTCGTTGTCGCGCACGTTCATCCGTCCCGCGCCGCCGGGCGCGCAGACGTTGGGCTTGTCCGACTCGCTGCTCGGATAGACGGCGCAGATCGTCACGCCGTCTTCGTGCTCGACCACCTCGACGCGGACGCGGCTCGCGTCGCCGCGCCGCGCGCTCTTCTCGGCCACCACTTCGACCTCGCCGCTCGTCGAAGGCTCGGCGTCAATGCCGCCGTGGACGCCCTTAATCTCGACCGTGCGACCGGCGGCGAGCCGCCCGCGCCAGCGGAAATCGTTCTGCGGCTCGGACGTTGCGGCCTGCGCGTTTGCGCCCGTGTCGGCGCTGCGTCCGGCGGCGCGGGCCTTGACGACCGGAGCCGAGCCGTTGCTGCACGCGCCCGCAATCTGGACGACGGCGGCGAAGACGATGGCGGCGACGAAGCCCTTGCTGGTGATGTGACGACGATTCATGCTTGCCTCCTCGGCGAGTAGGGGAAATTTACTTTGTGACCGGCGGCAAAAAGCAGGCGACCTGTCGGAAACCCTCGAACGCGCAAAAACTTTTGGAGGCCGTGGGCGCATGCCTTCATCAACAACCTTCGGACGGCATCGCTTCTCACTGGCCTTTCTAACGTTGAAACACCGGGCAGGGGTCGTTTGTGGCAGAAAATTTCTGAAGTGAGCCCCTGTAAATCTGAAGTGAGCCCCTGTGAAGGGGCGGAAGAATTTAGCCCACGGCGTGACGCCGTGGGCTAAACTCTTCCGCCCCTTCACAGGGGCTTTTTCGAACAGCTTCTTACTGCTTCTTCAGATGCAGCGTCCCGCTGAACGAGCTCATGCTGACCTGCGCGTCGCCCGTCCCGACCGTGCCGACGAGGCGCGCGGGCATGAAGCCTTCGTCGCCGGGGTGCGGCGTGCCCGGCTTCGGGCCGTGCGGAGGGCGCGGAGCCCTCGGCGAGCGCGGCGCGCCTTGCGCCGTGGGCACGGTGCCGTGTGTGCCGGGTGTAACCGGAGCCGGAGTACCCGCGACTCCCGGTGCGCCGGGCATACTCGGCTGGCCGGGTGCGTCGGGGGGCGGCGGGCCGCCGGGTGTCTTGACGGGAAAGTCTGTGATGATCTCGCCGCTCGCCACGACGCGCGCGTTGATGCGGAACGAGGCGTCTTCGGGGAGCGCGAGCGTCACGTCGCCGGAGGTCGTCCGCAGGTCGTAGTTGCCGCCGCGCGCGAGCGCGCCTGAGAGGAGCACGTCGCCGCTGATGGTCGCGCCCCTGACGCGCGAGTGCGCGACGCCTTCGAGCGTGATGTCGCCGCTCGTCGTGGTGGCGACAAGGTCGTCGTCGGCCTGCACGGTGCGGACGTTGGTCACCTCGACCTCGCCGCTCACGGTGCGCAGGCTGACTCGGCCCGCGGCGTCCGAGAGAGAGATGTCGCCGCTCATGCAGGAAACGTCCACGAGCCTCGACACGCCGCGCACGTCCACGTCGCCCGTCAAGGTCTCGACGCGCGCCTCGGCCACGCCCGAAAGCTCGACGTGACCTTCGCGCACCTGCACGTTCACGACCGCCCCGCGCGGAACGGAAAGCTCGATGCTGTCGGTCTCACCGCAGTCGCCCTGCTCCGGCTCGTCGTCCTTCTCGCGCCCGACACGCACCTCGACGCGCCGCGCCGTCTGCCCGGCGTCGGTCTGCAAGCGGAGCGTCCCCGCGCCCGTCGCGCGCGCGCGCACTTCGCGCCTGTCCCAGCCGCGCACCACCACGTCGCCCGAAGCGAGGCAGAGCGAGACGGCGACGCCCGGCTCGGCCTCCGCGACCCGTTCGAGGTCGAAGTCTTCCCCGGCCCCCGCAGCCTTCGCGGTCTGCGCCGCCGCCGTTGCGGGGAGCGCCGCGAGCAGGAAGATAAGGATGAAAAAAGATGAAAGTCTCATGTCCGGTTAACCTAAGAAGCCGTCTTCCGTTCCAATCAAGTTTATGAATTTACCTTCCGAGCGCGGCGACCTGCGCCTGATCGGCGACGGTCGTCAGCAGCTCGACCTTGCTCTGGTATGAAGACATCAGAAAGTCCACGGCGTCCCTGTCCTTCGGGTTGCGCCGCGCGACGCGCCGCGTCTCTTCGATGGCTTTGTCCAAGACGGCGATGGTGCGCTCGTAATCGGCGCGCGCCTGCGGCTTGAGCACGGCGTCGCCGCCCGCGCTAATCGCCCTCGACAGAGAGGCGATGGCCTGCTCGTAATCCTTCTCGCCCGGCAAGGGCTGCTCCGACGGAGCGACCGACGTAGCCTTCAACGCGTTCGTCGCCCTCCGCTTCGGCTGTCGCGGGCGCGTATAACTCGCGGGCACGGCGACTCCGTTGCCCTTTTCATTTATGGCGACCTCGCTGACGCCGTTGCCCTTCTCGTTGTCGCCCGTCTCGCCGACTTCGGCGCGTTGGTCTGAGTTGTTGTTGGGCGGCGTGGGCGGTGTTGCCGTGCCGCCCCCCGCCAACTGTCCTTGACCGGCGGGCCTGTCAATCGAAGGCTTCTGCACGGAGAAGAAGACCGCCGCGAAGATGACGACCGCGAGGAGACCGGCGAAGGCCGCCGCGCGCTGCGGCTGGAAAGTCAGAAGCGAAGTGAGGGGAGCGAGCAGCGCGCTCAAGCTCCACCCGCCCGGCGTCCGCGCCTGCGTCTGGCCTTGCGGTTCGAGCCGCGCGACGGCGGCGTTGATGCGTGCGCGCAGTTGTTCGGTCGGGACGCTCAAAGACTCGTCCGGCGCGAACGCGGCGGCGAGGAACGCGCCCTCGCCCTCGGCCTCGGCCACAAACGCGGCGCAGCGCTCGCACGCGGCGAGATGCTCAGCCGCTTCGAGCGCCGACTCTTGGGAGAGTTCGCCGTCCATGTAAGCCTGCAACACGCCTTCGTCAAGACATCTTTTCATCACCGGCGTCCTCCGATCTTCCCGTACACCCTCATGAACTCTTTGCGCCCGCGCGCGATCAAGCTTCCGACGTTGACCTCGTTGACCGAGAGCGTCTCGGCGATCTCCCGGTACGAAAGCCCCTGCTGCTTGAGCAGGAGGCAGCTCCGCATCGGCTCTTTGAGCTGCGCGAGCGCGCGTCGAGCCTCTTCAATCTCCGTGCGTCGCTCGTAGTCTGCGTCGAGCCCCGTCGTCATCCCGCCGCCCGAAGCGACCGCCGAGCGGACGAACTCCTCTTCGCGCGTATGCGAACGGCCACGGCTGCGCAGAGTGTTGAGCGCCGTATTCGAGGCGACGCGCAAGAGCCACGCCCGGACGTGCTCTTCGCCCTGCAACGTGCCGAGGTGCTGGTAGAGCTTGAGAAAGACCTCCTGAGTGACATCTTCGGCGAGCCCGCCGTCGCGCACGAGGGCATATGCCGCGCGGTACACGGCGCGGTGGTGCAGCGTAAACGCTTCGTCGAACTGAAGCGCGGGGGCCGCCGCCGCTGCTGTGGGAACCGTCTCTGGCACAGAGTCAATCAAAGCTGTCGCCGCTCGTTCGCTCATTCAGCCACTCTCAAACGTAAAACACCGTCGGCACGGAGTTTGTGGCAGGAATTTTAACAGAAGCCGCGCTGCCCGTCTTTCGGCCTAAAACACGCACGGGCGGGCGTTTCGGGCGTCTCAGGCGTGCCCGCTCGCGTTCGCGCGGGGCCTTGGTGTAGTCTGTCCGCATAACTATCAGAAGGCGGGAATTTCGGAGGGACTGAAGAACCGGATGAGCGAGACGAAACAGAGCGCGGAGACGCGCGCGACTGGCGCGGAAGCCCCGGCGCTCACCGAGGCGCTGCGCGAGAGCCCCTTCATGCGCGCCTGCCGCCGCGAGCCCGTGCCCCACACGCCGGTCTGGCTGATGCGGCAGGCCGGGCGCTACATGCGCGAGTACCGCGAGGTGCGCGAGCGCCACACGTTTCTCGAAATGTGCAAGAAGCCGGAAGTCGCCTCCGAAGTGACGGTCTACGCCGCGCACCGCCTCAATGTTGACGCCGCCATCATCTTCGCCGACATCCTGCTCATCACCGAGCCCCTCGGCCTCGAACTCGAATTCGCCAAAGGCGAAGGCCCGGTCATTCATAACCCCGTCCGCGACGCGCGCGACGTAGCGCGCCTCAGAGAGCTTGAGGACGCCTCGGCGCTCGAATACGTCTACGACGCCATCCGCCTCACGCGCCGGGAGCTGCGGCCCGACATCCCTCTCATCGGTTTTGCGGGCGCTCCCTTCACGCTCGCGTCTTACATCATCGAAGGCGGCGGGTCGAAGAACTATCTCCACACCAAGCGGCTGATGTACACGGACGCCGGGGCTTGGCACGCGCTGATGTCTCTCGTCTCGCGCGCGCTCGCGCTCTACCTCAACGCGCAGGTCGCGGCGGGCGCGCAGGCCGTCCAACTCTTCGACTCGTGGGTCGGCGCTTTAAGCCCCGACGACTACCGCGAATTCGTCCTCCCGCACACGCGCAGCGTCATCGAACGAATCACGCACGGCGTCCCCGTCCTCCACTTCGGCACGGGCACGGCGGCGCTGCTTGAGCTGATGCGCGAGGCGGGCGGCGACGTGATAGGGCTCGACTGGCGCGTGCGTCTGGACGAGGCTTGGGCGCGTCTCGGCGACGTGGCCGTGATGGGCAACTTCGACCCCGCCGCGCTCTTCACCAACCCGGAAGTCGTCCGGCGGCGCGCGAAAATTATTCTCGAACAGGCCGCCGGTCGCCCCGGCCACATCTTCAACCTCGGCCACGGCATCATGCCCGAAACGCCCGTCGAGAACGTCGTCGCGCTTGTCGAGGCCGTCCACGAACTAAGCGGTCGCGAGTCGGGAGTCTAAAGTCTTGAGTCAAAAACAGGGGCGTCATTCCAGGGCGGGAGGTCACACAGGCATGATAGAGACAGGACTACTGACTTCAGACTCCAGACTCCAGACTTATCCCTACGACGCGCTCCTCGTCGTCTCCTTCGGCGGCCCCGAAGGAATGGAAGAGGTCTTGCCGTTCCTCGAAAACGTCCTGCGCGGGCGCAACGTGCCGCCCGAAAGGATGCGAGAGGTAGCGCACCACTACGAGCTGTTCGGCGGCGTGAGCCCCATCAACGAGCAGAACCGCACGCTCATCCGCGCGCTCGAAAAAGAGCTGGCCGAGAACGGGCCGCAACTGCCCGTCTACTGGGGCAACCGCAACTGGCATCCGATGCTCGCCGACACTCTCAAGAAGATGAAAGACGAAGGCGTCCGCCGCGCGCTCGCCTTCGTCACTTCGGCTTACAGCTCCTACTCCGGCTGCCGCCAGTACCGCGAAGACATCGAGCGGGCGCGCGAAGCGGCGGGCGAAGGCGCGCCCCTCGTCGAGAAGCTGCGCGTCTTCTACAACCACCCCGGCTTCGTCGGCCCGAACGCCGAGGCCGTGCGCGCCGCCCTCGAAGGGGTTCCCGCAGACCGTCGAGACTCCGCCGAGATTGCCTTCACCGCGCACAGCATCCCGGCCTCGATGTCCGACGGCTGCGACTACCGGGCGCAACTGCTCGAAGCCTGCCGCCTCGTCGCCGAGGGCGCGGGATGCGCGCGCTGGCGTCTCGTCTTCCAGAGCCGGAGCGGGCCGCCGACGCAAAAGTGGCTTGAGCCGGACATCTGCGATTACCTGCGCGAGTTGAAAGAGGCGGGCACGAGCGACGTGATTGTCTCGCCTCTCGGCTTCATCTCCGACCACATGGAGGTGCTCTACGACCTCGACACCGAAGCGCGTCAAGTCGCCGACTCAATCGGGCTCAACATGATTCGCGCCTCGACCGTAGGAGCGCATTCTTCATTCGTCCGCATGATCCGCGAACTCATCATGGAGCGCCTCAGTCCCGACGTGCCCCGCCGCGCGCTCGGCACGTTCGGCCCCCGTCAAGACGTTTGTCCGCAGGACTGTTGCCTGCCCTCGGCTGCGAGGCCCGCGACGATTCAACATTGAAGTGAGAGAGTTCACGCCCCACAGTCGGCGCATCGTCATCGTCGGCGGCGGCATCAGCGGCCTCGCCGCCGCGCATCACCTATTCGAGTCGGCGGCGCAGGATGATTCGGGCGGAGAAGATGCGGGTGCGTTGAAGACGGAGGTCTTGCTGCTCGAAGCCTCCGCTGCGTCTCGGCGGGACGCTCCGCACCGTGCGGCGCGATGGATTTCTGCTCGAAGGCGGCCCCGACTCCTTCATCTCCGAGAAGCCCGCCGCGCTCGAACTCGCGCGCCGCTTAGGGCTCGGCCCGCGCGTCATCGAGACCAACGCCGTTCACCGCCGCAGCTTCGTCGTCCGTGGCGGCAGGCTCCGCCCGACGCCCGAAGGCTTCCAACTGCTCGCGCCATCGCGCCTGCTCCCCTTCCTCACTTCCGACATTTTTACGTGGCGCGGCAAGGCGCGCATGGCGCTCGATCTCGTCTTGCCGAGACGCACGACGGCGGGCGACGTTGAAGACGAAAGCCTCGCGGACTTCGTGCGCCGAAGGTTCGGGCGGGAGGCCCTTGAGCGGATGGCGCAACCGATGGTCGGCGGCATCTACACGGCAGACCCGGAGCACTTATCTCTGCGCGCGACGATGCCGCGCTTCCTCGAAATGGAGCGCAAGGATCGCAGCCTCATCCTCTCGATGTGGAAGGCGGCGCGGAGGCAGAAGGCCGAAAGGGGACGGCAGACGACGGGCACGAGCGGCGCGCGCTACGGACTTTTTCTTTCCTTCGACGAAGGCATGCAGACGCTCTCCGACGCGCTCGCCGCGCGACTCCCGCAAACCGCCGTGCGACTCGACACGAAGGTCGAGTCGGTCACGCTTGACGGAGACGGGCGGCGCTGGCTCGTCCGAACTTCCGGCGGCGAAGATGTGCGGGCGGACGGCGTCATCATCGCCCTCCCGGCTTACGGCGCGGCGCGGCTCGTGCGCGAGGCGGACGGCGGACTCGCGGACGAACTCGACGCCATCCCTTACGCTTCGACGGCGACCGTTAATCTCGCCTACCGCCGCGCCGACATCCCGCACCCGCTCGACGGCTTCGGCTTCGTCGTCCCACGCGTCGAGCGCCGTGCGACGCTCGCCTGCACCTTCAGCAGCGTCAAGTTTCCGGGCCGCGCCCCCGAAGGGCACGCGCTCCTGCGCGCCTTCGTCGGCGGCGCGCTCCAGCCCGAAATGTTCGCGCTCGACGAAGACCAGATGACCGCCGCCGTGCGGCGCGACCTCCGCGACCTGCTCGGCGTCGAAGCCCCTCCGCTCTTCTCGCACGTCGAGAAGTGGCCGCGCTCGATGGCGCAGTATCACCTCGGCCACCGCGAACTCGTGGGGCGCATCCGCGCGCGTCTCAGACGGCTTCCGGCCCTCGAACTCTGCGGCAACGCCTTTGAAGGCGCGGGCGTCCCCGACTGCGTGCGCGGCGGCGAAGAGGCGGCGCGCGCGCTTCAGGCTCAACTCAATTCGACCGACGCAAGGGTACAGGTTTGAACGCCCCGGACGTAGCGTTTGGAGGCGTTCACAATGAGTCTTGCCGCCCCGCCCCGCTTGCGTTGTAAACTGTGTGTGGACTATGCTTGCGCTAGTCCGTCGGGGCGGCCAACGAGGGGCGGCCCGGATACAACTGTGAGGGTCTCGAACGAATCTTAATTACGGTTGATGGTTGAAGGTGAACGACGCCGGAGCCGTCAACGCGAAGCGGACTCAAATACTTCAACTCGGAGCGTGCGCGCTCAAGACTGAACGAAGCGAGTTCGAGCCCCCAGCCGCACGACATTAAGCGACAACCGATAACGCAGGTTTTAACTCTCGGAGGGCTTTCATGAGTTTTGCACGCACCCCGGTTCGTTCTCTTTTCGCGTCCTTCTTCGCCGTCATCCTCCTCTCAGCCGCAGCCTTCGCGCAGACCACCGAGCGGCAAGACTTCTCGAACATCAACATCAAGAACTTCGGACGGATGGACGAGCGCTTCTACCGGGGTGCGCTGCCCAAGAAGCTCGAAGACTTCCGGGCGCTCAAAGAGCTGGGCATCAACACCGTCGTAGACTTGCAGGCCGAGGCCAAGGAAGAGGAAAAGTTGATGGTCGAGTCTCTGGGGATGCGCTACGTCAACATCCCGATGGTCGCGAAGAAGTACCCGCTCCCCGAACACGTCGAAGCCTTCCTCAAGCTCGTCGAAGAGCCCTCGACCGGCAAGTTCTACGTCCACTGCCACGGCGGCAGACACCGCACCGGCGTCATGGGCGCGGTCTACCGCTTCAACAACTACGGCTGGAACTACGATCAGGTCTACAGCGAGATGAAGGATTTCGACTTCTACACACGCTGGGGCCACGGCGACTTTAAGAAGTACGTGCAGGACTACTGGGAGCGGAAGCAGGCCAACCCGGCCACGACCCCCGCCGCCGCGCAAATCACCGCCGCCGCCGCGACGCGCTAAAGCATTCTTCACTTCAACGAAAAATGAAGAGGCCGCTCGACAAGTTCGAGCGGCCTTTTAGTTTAAGAGTCGGAACCGCCTGCGGTAGCGGGCGGGTCTCGTTTCGGTGAGCGGGCCTCGCACGGAAGCAGAACCCGCCCGCTACCGCAGGCGGTTCCGACTTACTGAAGAAAGCGCGAAGGGTCTTTCTGCTGATCCCACTCGACGCTGTCCACGTGCTGCGGGTCTACGGAGAGGATTTCGTTGCTGATGCGGTCGGTGCTCACCAGCGGGCTCATCTCCACGTTGTAGACGATGCAGCCCATCTCGCCCTCGCCGTCGGGCCGGTCGAGCTGTCGTATCTCGGAATTGAAGTTGTACTTCTTGAAGAGGCTAAGCAGCATCGCCTGCGTCGCGTCCACGTCGCTCGTCTTCACCGACAGCTCCATCAGGCGGTAGGTCAGCTCCGACTCGCGGTATTCGAGCGCCCACAGCAGCAGCAGCACGAAGAAGGCGAGGATCATCGCCAGTTCCCAACGCCCGACGCCCGTCGCCAGCCCGATGCCGAGGCTCACCAGCAAGACCGTGATTTCCTTCGGGTCGCGGATGTTCGTGCGGAAGCGGACGAGCGAGACCGCCGCGAAGATGCCGAAGGCGCGGGCGGCGCTGTCGCCGACGATCATCATCAGCGCCGAGGCGACGACCGCCAGCAGAATCTGCGTCTGCGCGACGAAGAGGTTGCGCTTGAAGAGGAGCGCGAAGCGGCGCGGGCGGAAGGCGAGCATCGCCGCCAGAAGGGCCGCGAGCGTCAGGCGGATGGTGACGTTGACGGTAGTCGCGAAGAGGGTCGGGCGCACGCCGGTACCCGCCGCCGGCGCGCGCGTGTCCTCCGCGCCGAGCATCTCCTCGAAGAAGGTCGTCGCCTCGTCGCTGGTTGGCTTCGGCGCGGCCTGCGCCGCCGCCGGAGTCTCGGACTGCCTCAGAGTGCCCGCGTCGCGCTGCTCCGCCGTCGTGCTCTGCGCGGCGGGCGCGGCCTGCTGCGCCAACTGCTCGCCGTTGCGCTCGCGCATGAGGAGCGCGACGATGACGAAGCCGACCAGAGCGGCCAACACCGTGATAATGATGACCCTGCGATTGTTCATCCGACGATCTTCTTTGCCCATTTGCCTCGCATCTCCGGCCTACTGATTCCGCCCGACGACCCGTGGCGGCGAAAGATTGACGAGCTCGTTAATGCGCGCACGGACGGCGGCGGCGAGCGTCTGCACTTCGTCGGGCGCGTAGTTGGCGGCGCGGAAGGCGTCCGCTATCTGCCGGTCGCTCAGGCGCGAGAGCTGTGCGCCGACCCAACGCGCTTCTTCGACGTAGATGTCGTCGAAGAGCGTCTGATTCTTCCCGCCGTAGTTGAGGAAGACGTTGCGGCCCTTGACCTCGTCCACCAGATGCCCGTCGGCGAAGTCCTCCGGCTTGTTGCGGCTGCGCGTGAAGCGCCAGATGACCGGCAGGCTGCCGGTCTTACCGAAAGTCGCGCCGAGGTCGCTGATGATGTAGCGCAGCTCGCCGCCGCGCGCGGTCGGCACGTAGATGACCTTGTTGTTCGCGCTCTTCAAGTCCCAGTTGTTGAGGAGCGCGTTTAAGACGATGAGCCCCTGCTGCTCCTTCGTCCCGTAGAAGGGGTTCTGCTTGTCGTCCCACTTCCACACGTCGAGCCGATCCCACTCTTCGGGCCGCGCCTCGAAGCGGACGTTCTTGAAGCCGCCGCCTTCGCACCTTACGTCCGCGCCCGGCTGCGGCGCGCCCTCGATGCGGACGCACGGCGCGAGGTAGTTAATCTCGGTCTGGAAGCCCGCGGCCCAGACGAGCCGGACGGCGGCGGTTTCAGACTGCGCCTCGCCGCCGACCTTCGCCACCCACTCGCGCCCCGCGCCGTCTTTCACGCGGTACTTCTTCGAGAAGCCGCCCGTCTCCTCCTTGACGAACTGGACGCGGCGGAGGTCGGGCCGCATCGCCTCGCCGCCCGGCCCGTCGAAGAGGTCGAGCGACGAAACGTCCGGATGCGCGCGCCAGAGGACGGGAGTGCCGCGCGGCGGCGCTTTCTGTTTGTCTTTCTTCTGGACTGCCGAAATGGGAGAGGAGAGAGTCAGGACTGCAATAATTGTTAAAGCGACGATGCTGCTAAATTTCACCCGTGGGTTCATGTTCTTCTTCTCCTCTTGCTCGTTCGTTGAATCTCACCCCTCCAAGTCTATGAAGTAGGTCTGGCTGTTGAAGGGCTCCTCGCCCGGCGCGAGTTTGACCCGCTCGTATGAGCCGTCCTGCTGAAGGACGCGCGCCTTCTGGTTGTCGCGCAGGTACGCGGCCAGCACCACGTCCTTCAGGTACTTTTTCAGACGCTCGTCGCGGACGGGCGCGATGACCTCGACGCGGCGGTCGAAGTTGCGCGGCATCCAGTCGGCGCTGCCCGTGTACATCTCCTCTTCGCCGCCGTTCTGGAAATAGTAGGCGCGGCTGTGTTCGAGGAAGCGCCCGACGATGCTGCGCACGCGAATCCTCTCGGAGAGTCCGGCGACGCCGGGCCGGAGCATGCAGATGCCACGGACGATCAAGTCTATCTCGACCCCGGCGCGCGAGGCCTCGTAGAGCGCCTTGATGACCTTCGTGTCGGCGAGCCGGTTGTTCTTGGCGACGATGCGGGCGGGGCGGCCCGCGCGCGCGTGCTCGGCCTCGCGCTCGATGAGCGAGATCATGCGGTCGCGCAAGTTGACGGGCGCGACGTAAATGCTCCGGTACTCCTTCTGCCGCGAGTAGCCCGTCAGGAAGTTGAAGAGGTCTGTGGCGTCGGTTCCTATCTCCTCGTCGGCGGTCAGCAACCCGAAGTCGGTGTAGAAGTTCGAGGTCACCGGGTTGTAGTTGCCCGTCGCGACGTGGACGTAGCGGCGCAGGTTGTCGCCCTCCTGCCGGACGAAGAGCGCGACCTTGCAGTGCGTCTTCAAGCCGACGAGCCCGTAGACGACATGGACGCCCGACTCTTCCAGACGCTTCGCCCACTCGATGTTGTTCTCCTCGTCGAAGCGCGCCTTCAACTCGACGAGCACCGTCACCTGCTTGCCCTCCTCGCTCGCCTCGATGAGCGCCTGCGGGATGGGCGAGTCCGCGCCCGTGCGGTAGAGGCACATCTTGATGGCCACCACGTCGGGGTCGTGCGCCGCCGCCTTAATCAAGTCCGTGACCACCGTATAAGAGGTGTACGGGTGATGCAGAAGGATGTCCTTCTGGCCGATGGCGTCGAAGGAGCGCGCGGGGTCTTTAAGCTCCGCCGGGACTCTCGGCTTGAAGGTCTTGTCCTTGAGGTCGGGCCGGTCGAGCTTGTAGAGGCCCATGAGGTCGGGCACGTTGAGCGGCCCTTCGACGTGGTACACGTCCTCGCGCGCGAGGCCGAGCGACTCCGTGAGGTAGTCAATCATCTCGGCGGGCATCCCCGCCGAGACTTCGAGCCGGACGGCCATCCCGAAGCGACGCTCGCGGAGCGACTCTTCCATCAACAGCAGGAGGTCGTTGGCCTCGTCCTCCCTGATCTCCACGTCGGCGTCGCGCGTCACGCGGAAGAGGTTGCACTTCGAGGCGAACATCCTTGGGAAGAGCTGGTCGGCGTTGGCCGCAATCAGCTCTTCGAGCAGGATGAACTTCCCCGCCTCGCCGGGGACGGGCACGAGCCTTGGGACTTTCGGCGGCACCTTGACGCGGACGAAACGCTTCTCGACCTTGCCGGTCAGAGACTGCGTGATGCCGTGCTCCGGCAGCGGCTCGACCGTCAGCGCGAGATTCAGGCTGAGGTTGGAGATGTACGGGAAGGGGTGGCCGGGGTCAACCGCCTGCGGCGTCAAGACCGGGTGCACCTTCTTCTTGAAGAACTCTTTGAGCGACTGCCGCTCCGGCAGCGAGAGCGAGTCGTAGGAGACGAGCGCGATGCCCTCCGAACGCAACGCGGGCAGGACTTCTCCGCGCAGAGTCCGCATCTGCTCTTCGAGCATCGGCAAAAGGTACGACCTGATCTCCGTGAGTTGCTCGGCCTGCGTCATCCCGTCGGGCGAGAGTTCCTTGACCTGCACGGCCAGAGTCTCTTTGAGGCCGGAGACGCGGATCATGAAGAACTCGTCCACGTTCGACGAGAAGATGGCGAGAAACTTGAGCCGCTCAAGAAGCGGCTGCGTCGTGTCGAGCGCCTCTTCCAAAACGCGGCGGAAGAATTCGAGCTGGCTCGTCTCGCGGTTGATGAGCAGGTCTGTGGAGGCGCGCGAGGGCGGAGGCGGCGGCGCGGCCCCCTCGTTCTCCTCCGGCTCGTCGTCGGGCAAAGGCTGTTTGTTCGTCAAACTCGTCATTAGTTTCAATACGGCGCGGGACGGCTCGTCGGTTCACCGCGCCCGCTCTGGCTCCGTTTCTTATTCCCGCGAGATACGGGTGTCTGTCGAATCGCGGAGAGTCTCCGGGGTCGCCGTCGGCCCAAGAGACGCCCTCTAGAAGGCCACTCCCGAACGATTATTTGCTCCCGGCTGAAGAATCACAAGCGGCGCTTTCATGGAAGAGACTTGGGAACCCTCGTGTTTTCAAGCAACTCCTATACCCGCAGCGGGAGCCCGTGTCAATGTCGCAAAAGCTTTTTATTTCAGCAGTTATGCTTTAGATAGGCCGAACGCCCGCCGGGGTTGCCGCTTCGGGGCCGTCCCGAATTCATACTTTTTCGTCACGGCTCCTTACCTGAGCGTGAGCGCCTTCGCCTCGACGGCAGCGTCGAGCAGGCGCGAGACATCCTCCAGCGTCACCGTCCCGTAATACCAGCGCCCGGCGGCCATCCCCTCGGCATAGACGGCCTTGTAGATGTCGTAATACGAGCGCCGCCCGTCCACGAAATTGAAGACCTCGTCGCGCATCAGCCCGTGCAGATTGCCGCGCGCCGCGCCGGAGACGTTATTCCGGTTGGTGAAATACGCGTTGAGGTTCGTGACGTTGGAAGGGATTTTTCTGTCGGCGGCAAGTTCCGCCGCGTTGGGGCGAACCGCGCCGGGCGCGCGACCGTGGAGCTGCGTGAAGTAGGTTCGAAGCGCGGCCTTCAACTCCGCCTCCTGCGTCTTCAGACGCGCCGCCAGTTCGTTCACCTGCGCGCCCGCGCGGCGGCCTTCGTCAAAGACGAGGACGGAGTTGAGCGCGCGACCCTCGCGCTCGACGCCCTGCTCGACGATGACGTTGGCGAGCTTCCAGCCGTCGTCCGCGTCGGCGGTCGAGTCGCGCAGCACTCCGAGCGCGGCTTGCAGGTCGCCCGCGAGCCGGCGCGCGCCGAGCGCGTAAGTCTCGGCGGCGAGGAGCGGCACGTCGCCCGCGTCGGCGTAGGCGAGGAAGTAGGCGATGGCCCCGATGAGAAAGTTGTTGCGGCGCAGTTGCGTCTGGTCAATCTTATCTATGTCGTCTTCGGAAGAGTGGATGTACTCGTCGTCCCAGTTGATGAGCGCGACCGCCGGGATGCCGACCGCGCCTTCGAGAAAGACGAGGTGGTCGGACGAGCCGAACCACGGGACGAAGCGCGCGTTGTAGCCTTGACGGCTCCCGCGCGTCGAGTAGAGCGGGCGCGTGTGCGGGCGCGGAAGGCCCCCTTGACGGCTCGCCGAGAGGAAGCCGTTGTTGGTGTTGATGACGTAAGTGCCGACGCTCTCGAAGATGGTATCAAGGTAGGAGGTGCGCGAGTGCGGGGCGAGGATGAGGTGCTGGACGCGGCTCCCCATCGCCTGATTCGCGCCCGTCATGTCCTGATGGACGTTCGCTAAGATACGCTTCGTCTCTTCGGGATGGTCTTGGAAGAGCCTGTACTCGGAATAGATTTCGTCCGTCCACCAGAAACGGAGGTCGCGCGTCGGTCGCTTGACCTTCCCTTCCTTGATGAGCTTCGTCATCACGCGCGCCAGCTCAAGGAGGTTCCCGCAGCCGCTCCCGTCGTCGTTGGCCGAGCCCTGCTCCTCCTGCAAGTGTGCGGTGAGGACAATCTGCTGCGTGTTGGGGCGCGTGCCGCGGATGACGGCCTCGACGAAGCCGGTGCGACCCGGCGCGGGGCCGATGTCGGTGTCCACCTTCGCCTTCAAGACGACGCGCCCGCCTTTCGCGGCCTTCCCCGTCCCGAAGTAGTCCTGCACTTCGTTGGTCGCGAGCACGCGGCGCAGCGTCTCACCCTTGCGCGGCGAGAGGACGAAGGCGAAAGTCCCCTTCTTGCCTGCGGGCGGGTTGATGCCGATGCGCGACCAAGCGATCTGGTCGGGGCGGTCGAAGATGCTCTTGCTCTCCGAAGGCTGGAAGGTGACGACGCCGACCGCGCCGCGCTGGTAGACGGCGTTCATGGCGGCGGCCTGCGGCGAGCCGCTCGTGAGGACAATCTTGCCCGCGACATCAATCCCTTTCAAACTCTCTTCGCTCGCGTCGCCGATCCAGACCAGCTCGGCGGTGAGGTCTGCGTCGTGGCTCCCGTCGGCGAGATAGACGGCGTGCTCGCCGATGTCGGCGAGCTTCAGCTCGACGGGTTCGACCATCCACAGCTCGCCGACGCGCGCCGTGTAGTTCGGGCCTTCCGACTGCTGCTCGACGAAGCGCACCTCTTCGAGCCCGGCCTCCTTCGCCGCCTTCATCACGTAATCGGCGGCCTTGAAGTAGCCCTCCATGCCCGAATCCCTGTGCCAGTGCGAGAGCCAGCGGATGTGCTCGAAGGCGCGGTCGCCGGAGATTTCGTTCGAGAGCGTGCGAATCTCTTCGTCCGAGAGGAAAGGCGTCGTCTGCGCGCGGGAGACGCGGGAGAGGGGCGCGAGGACGAGGCCGCAAAAGAGGACGAGGGTGAGCACGAGAGTTCTTTTCATCGAAGTCTCCTTGTGACCGCGGTGTGCTTTCGGAATTCCGTTTGAAGGGTAATGCCCGGCTAGTTTAGCAGGATTTTTTGGCGGGACAAGGGAGCGCGCTGCTCCTAAACTTTCCGCTGCACGAGAACCTGAAAGTGCTCGGCCATCCCGCCGGGCAGAATCATCTCGCGCGCGTCGAGCCGCAGGCGCGCGACCTCCCCCGCGTCCGCCGCCCGCAGCGTACATTCGCGCTCCAACTGTTCGAGCAGCCCCGCCCGCAACAAGAATCTGTCCTGACGTTCGAGGAGCACGGTGCGCATCCCAGCGCGCTCGCCCGCCGCGCGGAGCTGCGTCCAGTTGACGGTCGTCGTCAAATCCTGCCCGCCGGGATTTTGGAGCACGTCGTCCGAGAGCGTGTGGCCGCTGAAGGCGCGGAGCGTGCCTTCGCGCCGGCGCGGGTCGCGGTAGAGGTTTTCGGCCTCGTCGCCGTAATCAATGGTGATGATAAGGCCGTCGCCGACGAGACTCGCGGCGCGCACAAGCCAGTCTTCGGCGTCGAGGTTGACCTCGGCGAGCTGGCCTTCTTCGAGTGTCACGCCCATGCGCTCGAAGTGTTCGGCGAGTCGCGGCGTCGAGGGCTCGCGCTCCTTGAAGATGAAATCACTGCCCTCTCCAACGTCCACGTACTGCTCGAAGAGAGTCCCGCCCCGCGCCCGCACGCGATGGACGGGAAAGGCATCGAAGAGTTCGTTGGAGAAGACGATGGCCGCATCAAACGGAGTCTCAATTTCGGTGACGCGGCGGAACTCGACTTTATCTTTGAAAGGCGCGAGCAGGATTTCGGCGCGCGCGCGGGCGTCGGGGCTCGCTTCGTCGAAGACGTAGCGGAGGGCTTTGAAGATTTGCGGCGAGTCGCGGCGGAGCGCGTTGAGCAGGCCGGAGGCGAAGTGGCCCGCGCCGCCGCCCGCCTCGACGAAGTGGAGCGTGTGCGGTCGTCCGAGTTCTTCGTGGAGCGCATCTGTATAGCGCGCGAGGGTCGAGGCGAAGAGCGTGCTGCGTTCGGGGCTCGTGCGGTAGTCGCCCGCGCGGCCCCAGCGCGCGAGGTCTCGGCGGCGGTAGTAGCCTTCGCGCTCGTCGTAGAGCGCCGCCTCCATCCAGTCGCGGAAAGTGACGGGGCCTTCAAGCGTGATGCGCTCGCGCAGGCGCGCGGCGAGCGTCGAAGTGTCGGGAGTTTCTGGCTCGCGCCCGTTCATCGCTTCGGCTCTCGGCGGCGGCGCGTTCAGCTCTGCGGCGGCTCTTCGCGCAGTTTTTTGTCGAGCAGTTGCGTCGTGTGGTCAATGACGCTCGAAGGGGGCGGCGGCAGTTCGCCCGTGTCGTAGCGCGGCGGGCGAAAAGATTGCGCGGGGACGGGCGTGGCCTGCGGCGGCGGGAGCGCGGCGTTGTGCTGCGGCTGCGGCGTGCCGAGGTAGTTGGGCGGCGAGGGCGGCGGCACGTAAGCCATCGGGGCGGCGGAGAGTTCGGGCTGAAAGTCAGACTCGAAGAAGAGCGCGTAGAGCATCCGCAGCAGGCCGCCCATGATGCAGAGCGAACCGGCGAGAGGGATGAGCACGCCGTCGAGGTCGAGCATGGCGACGCCGAGGAAGATGACGACGGGGACGATGATGAGCGAGCTGAGCATCATCATCGCGCCCTGACGGATGCCCTTCTGGCGCGGCGAGAGCTGGCGCGGGCCGGTCGCGGCGGGCGGGCGGTAGGCGAGCCGCCCGCCCGTCAGCAGCAGGTCGCTCACGACGTTGAGGTGGAAGCCGCAACTGGAGCAGAAGCGCACCTCGTTGGAAATCTGCTTTTGGCCGCAGTGTGGGCAGAACATTTTTCCTCTCGCTCCCTCGGACGTATCACTTCTCGTCGCGCGCGTCCCGCTGCCTCTCATTGTTGAGCAGGCGCGTCGTGCTCTCGGTCACGCTCGGCTGGTAGCCGATCTCGGAAGTGTTGACGCGGGGCGGCACGTATCCTTGTGCGGGCATGCTCTGCGCCGGGGGCAGTTCGCCCGCTCCCCAACCCGACGCGCCGAACTGTCCCGGCGGCGCGTAAGCGTCCGTCACGGGCAAACCCTTGCGGCGACGAAAGGAGCCCTCCTCGAAGGCGAGCGCGTAGATGAGCCGCAGCAGACCACCCATGAAGAAGAGGACGCCGATGAGCGGGAGCTTGTCGGGCGTGCCGAGCAGTTCATGCAGGATGGCGAACATGGGCATGAGGAAGATGCCGAAGAGAATCATGATGCCGCCCTGCCGAGCCCCCCTGCGCCGGGGCGACTCGACTTGCGGGCCTTCCGGCGTCACCACTGATGGGACGACAACGCCGCCGCTCGACAGCAACCCCGAAACGCCCGCGAGCTGGAAGCCGCAGCGGGAGCAGAAGCGCACCGCGTTCGAGAGCTGCTGTTGGCCGCACTGTGGGCAGAACATTTCTGAGACCTTTCGCCTGTGGGGAAGTCCGCCTTGCCTGTTCGTTAGAGGAAAGATTAACCGAACCGAGAGGCTTTACGAAAGGCCGCGCGGCGAAGTTCGGCGGGAGAGGCGGCCAAACACTCACGACACGAACGGGCGTTCGTCGGAGAAGAGGCGGAAGGTGGCGAAGGCGCTGCCCTGATGGTGCGCGGCGCGGACGAGGGTTTCGGTGATGAGGGAGAAGAGCGTCCGCATCTCGCCCGAAGGCGCGGCTATCTCTTTGGAGAGGTCTGTGTCCGAGTGGAAGAGCGCGAAGGCGCGTTGGCGCGTCGCCTCGGCCTCTTCCAAGTACTCGACGACGTGCGCCGGGGTCGGGAGCGCTTCGGGCAGAGTCCACTCGAAGGGGTCGTCCCAGAGGTTGACGGTGATGCCGCCGAAGGTCTGCTCGACCGCCGCCGCGCCGCGCAGGACGTGCTCGCCGAAGGAGTACGCCGGTAGCGCACGGCCCTCCGACGCGCGGCGGCTGCCAGTAGAGTCTTTCGGGCGGGACGGCCCGCACGAGCGCCACGGAGCGACCGTGCAGGCGCGCGAACTGTTCGCCGAGGCTGCGGACGATTTGCATGCTTGGGGAGATGGGCGGCACGCAGGCACGAACGGACGTGCTTTCGGTCTTACTTAACGCGGCGGTCTGATTCTTGAATCGCCGTCCCGAACGTCCGGCCCTTGAAGACCGGGCCGACGACCACGCGGCCTTTAACGCCGACCTGCGAGCCCTTCGCGGGCGCGCTCTTCTCGGACAGAACCCAGAGGCGGCCCGTGCCGTCGTCAATCTCGTATGCGCCGCCGACGAAGGGGACGCCGTAGCTGTCGGTCACGCGACCGACGACGCCGACCTCCTTGTTCAAGTAGCGGTCGGGGTCGGCGTTTATCTTCCCGATGTTCGTCTTGCTCGGACAAGCCGTGAAGCTCAGAGCGGCGGCGACGAGCAGGAGCGGGAGCAGAACTTTAGTGCGACGTGTCATTTGCGTCTCCTTCTTTTCACACTGAAATGGCGGGAGAGCGCGGCCATGATAGCACGCGAAAAACTGCGGGCGGAAAAGCGGCTCGGCCCCGCTGCGTCGTGGGGCTCGCGCTTTCCGGGCGCTTTGATGCGCCGGAGGTTGCTTTGTGCTGCACACCGTGTTTATAAAGGAGCCGCTATCACAGCCCGAAGGTTTCAGAGTCCTTTGAGAGCCCTTCGTCCGTCTGGAGAAAAAAACGATGAGCGAGAAAATGCGTCGGCGCGAATTCCTGCGTCGAGGGACAGCCGCCGGTCTGGTCGTCGCTTCTGGTAAGACGCTGGTCGAAGGCCGAGCCCCCGCCGTCAAACGTCAGGGCGTCCGCCCCGTCGTCGTCGCCTCGGCCAACGGCAACGCCTTCAAGAACGGCGGCACGGAGACCTGCGTGCAGAAGGCTTTCGCCTTGATGACGGGCGGCGCGGACGTGCTCGATGCGGTCGTCGCCGGGGTGCAACTGAACGAGCTTGACCCGCTCGACGATAGCGTCGGCTACGGCGGGCTGCCGAACGCCGAAGGCGTCGTCCAACTCGACGCCTCGTGTATGCACGGGCCGTTGAAGCGCGCCGGGGCGGTGGCCGCGCTCGAAGGCATCCGCACGCCTTCGCTCGTCGCCAAGGCCGTGCTCGAACAGACCGACCATCACCTGCTCGTCGGCGAGGGCGCGCAAAGGTTCGCGCGACAGCTCGGCTTCCGCATCGAGGAAGACCTGAACACCGAACACTCCCGAAAAATCTGGCTCGAATGGAAGCGCCGCACAGACCCCTCGCACTACCTCGACCCGAAGACGCGCGCCGAGGTCTGGCATCGAGAGGGCTTGAAGATGGTGGCCGAAGGGCTCGTCAACGCCGAGCATTATTACGGGACGATTAACTGCAACGGCGTCAACTCGAAGGGCGAGGTCTGCGGCGTGACGACGACGAGCGGGCTCTCCTGGAAGATACCGGGCCGCGTGGGCGACTCTCCCATCCTCGGCGCGGGGCTCTACGTGGACGGCGCGGTCGGCGCGGCGGGCTCCACGGGTCGCGGCGAAGCGAACCTCTTCAGCCTCGCGTCCTTCCTCATCGTCGAAGAGATGCGGCGCGGTCGCTCGCCCAAGGACGCGGGGATGGAGGCGCTCCGCCGCATCAAGGCCAACACGATTGAGAAGCGTCTCTTAAACAAGCAGGGCAACCCCGCCTTCGGCATCAACTTCTACGTCGTCAACATCAAAGGCGAGCACGCGGGCGTGACGATGTACGAGGGCGCGAAGTACGCCGTCTGCACCGACGCCGGGCCGCAGACGCTCGCGTGCGAAGCGCTGCTGCCGAAGCCTCCGGCATCCTGAGCATGAGCCCCCGAAGGGGGCGGCAGAGTTTAGCCCACGGCGCGAGCCGTGGGGATAGAGGATGGATAAACAGTCAGAGCCCCGGAGGGGCGAAAGAAATTCGAGGTTGAGTTTCTTTCGCCCCTCCGGGGCTCTTAATTCTTCTTCCCTGTCTCATCCCCACGGCTCGCGCCGTGGGCTAAACTCTGCCGCCCCTTAACAGGGGCTTCAAACAAACTTCTTACCTAACTCTATTTCCCGTACCAGCCGATGGGCTTGCCGGAGAGGTCAACCCAGACGCTCTTGACGTGGGTGTAGAGTTCGAGGGCGTGCTTGCCCATCTCGCGCCCGTAGCCGGACTGCTTGAAGCCGCCGAAGGGCGAGGCCGCATTGAACATGTTGAAGGTGTTGATCCAGACCGTGCCCGCGTGAATCTCCTTGGCGAAGCGGTGGGCGCGGGTGATGTCCTTCGTCCAAATCCCCGCCGAGAGGCCGTAGATGGTGTCGTTGGCCTCCTTGAGCAAGTCCTCCTCGCTCTTGAAGGTGATGACGGAGGTGACGGGGCCGAAAATCTCTTCCTGCGCGACGCGCATGTTGTTCTTGACTTCGCCGAAGATGGTCGGCTGGAAGAAGTAGCCGTTCTGGAAGTCGCCTTCGAGCTGCGGCGGGCAGCCGCCCGTGAGGACGGTCGCGCCCTCACCTTTGGCGATGTCCACGTAGCCCTTGATGCGGTCGAGCTGCTCCGAGGAGACCTGCGGCCCCATCAGCGTGTCCTTGTCCATCGGGTCGCCGACCTTGACCTTCTCGGCCTTCGCCTTGAAGCTTTCGAGGAACTCGTCTTTGATGCGCTCGTCCAGGAAGAGGCGCGAGCCAGCGCAGCAGACCTGCCCCTGATTGAAGAAGATGCCCATCATCGCGCCGCTGACAGCCTGATCTATGTCGGCGTCGGCGAAGACGATGTTCGGGGCCTTGCCGCCGAGTTCGAGAGAGACCTTCGTCAAGTTCTCGGCAGCCGTGCGGGCGATAATCTTGCCGACCTCGGTCGAGCCCGTGAAGGCGATCTTGTCGATGCCGGGGTGCGCGGCGAGCGAAGCGCCTGCCGTCTCGCCGTAGCCGGGCACGATGTTGACGACGCCGTCGGGGAAGCCCGCCTCCTGAAACAGCTTTCCCAACTCCATCGCCGTCACCGGCGTCTGCTCGGCGGGCTTCAAGACCACTGTGTTCCCGGCGGCGAGCGCGGGCGCGAGCTTCCAGGCGGCCATCAGGAGCGGGAAGTTCCACGGGATGATCTGGCCGCAGACGCCTATCGGCTCGCGCAGAGTGTAGTTGAACATCTGACCGGGGACGGGGATCGTCTCGCCCTCAATCTTGGTGGCGTAACCGGCGAAGTATTCGAAGTTCTCGACGACCTGCGGCAAGTCCACGTAGGCCGACTCGCGGATGGGCTTGCCGTTGTCGGCGGTCTCCAAAGCGGCCAGCTCCTGCGTCTTCGACTCGATGAGCTGCGAGAGCTTGTAGAGCAGTCGGCCACGGTCGCGCGCGCTCATCTTGCCCCACTTGCCCTCGTAGGCGCGGCGGGCGGCGGCGACGGCCTTGTCCACGTCGGCCTTGTCGGCCTCGGCCACCTCGGCGAGCGTCACGCCGGTCGAAGGGTTCGGCGAAGTGAAGGTCTTGCCCGACTCGGCGTCCACCCACTGCCCGTCAATAAAGAGTTGATACTTGCGCGGCGTCGCGGTCGCTTCCTGTGCGGATGACATGGTGGTTCTCTCCAATTCTCGGTTTAAAGTTTAGGTGTGCTCAAGGTATTTACGCTCTCGGCCTGTGCGTTCGGATTCGCGGATACTTTAGCACCCGCCCGGTAGCCGAGTCCAAAAGCCGCAAGCCCGTCCGTGTGGGCGACGCTCACGAAGAATCCCCGAAGGGGATGAAGGTTATAGCCGGGGGCAAGTGCGGAGCACGACGCCCCCGGTATGCTCAAGTTAAAGATTTCCGACCCTGAAGGGGTCGCAGACGTGCGTTGAGTTGCGACCCCTTCAGGGTCGGGATGCTTTTCTCGCTTATTCCGGGGGCGTCGTGCTCCGCACTTGCCCCCGGCTATTATCTGTTTCCCCTTCGGGGAAAACGGACGACTATCCTCCGGCCTGCGGCTTTTCCTTTCCCTCGTCGGCGGCGTTGTCGAGGTCTCGGTCGCCGGTGATTTCCTCCCAGTCGTAGCCGAGGTGGAGCGAGAGGCGTTGGAGTTTCGACTCCCACTCCTGCCGCTGCACGCGGTACTCCTTCCAGCCCGCGTCGAGGTTTCGGCGGGTGACGATGCCCGCCCCGTCGAGGCGCTCGATGCTTTGCCGGTAACGCTTGTGCCAACGCTCGTCGTCCTCCGCCCGCTCCGCCGGGGTCTCCTGTCGCGGGCGCTCGCGGCGCTCGATGTCGAGCGAAAAGAGAAGCTCGTTGAGGACGTGGCGCGCGCTCGCTGCGAGCGTTCGCACCTCCGGGTAGTTGCGCAGGTCGGAGTTCTCTTCCGGGTCGAGCGAGGTGCGGATGAGCGAGCAGGATTCGAGGAGGAGGAAGAGCATCCGCGGGAGACTCTTGTAGACCTCGGACGGGTGGAAGTAGTGGATGACGGGGTGCTCGACGTGCGATTCGAGGAGCGCCTGAAGGTCGCGCGTCGCGGTCGAGAGCGCGCCGCGCAGGCCGTAGAACTGCCCCTCGACGTAGTGGTGCGCGATGAACCCGGCGGCGTCCGCGCCCTCGCCCGCCTGATGGTAGAGCGAGAGCGCCGCGATGCGCTTGTGTTCGAGCGCGCCGTAGATGGTCAAAAGGTACGTGATGGCGAGCGTGATGGAGATGATGCCGACCGCCGATTCGAAGACCGCGACGAAGCGCATCGCCCCGGTGCGCGGCACAACGTCGCCGTAGCCGACGGTCGTCAGGCTGAGGCCGCTGAAATAGAGCGCATCGTCGAAGCCCGTGCCTGCGGCCTCTTGCGTGGCGGTGAAACTGTCCGCGAGGTGCGGGTAGTAGATGAGCGCGAAGGCGAAGACGAGGAGGACGATGTAGGTCAGGAGCAGGAACGGCAGCATGAGCGGGCCGACGAGGTTGAGGAACTTGTGCCTCTTCATCCTCGGCAGCATGAAGGCGACGGTGCGGGCCACGCGCCACACGCCCCTGTCCAGACGCTCGCCGATGGGGCCGTAGCGCGCACTCGAATGCAGCACGGTCGCGTAGACATCGTAGATGATGACGAGCAGGAGCCCGACCCCCGCCGCCGTGCTGATGATGGCCTTCATCCTGAAATGAAAAGGGGAAAGGGGAGAGTGTCAAAGGGAAAGGAATCCGTCTTCCTTTTTCCCTCGCGCCTATCCCCTTCCCCCTTTCGACTGTCCTCTGCCCTCTGGTCTTTAAGCCGACTGCGCGATCAGTTGCCGCAGCACGTAGGGGAGAATCCCGCCGTGGCGGTAGTATTCGACCTCAATCGGCGTGTCTATGCGGAGCGTGACGGGCACTTCCTCGGTCTCGCCGCTCTCGCGCCGGATGACGAGCGTCAAGTCTTGACGGGGTTTCACTTCGCCCTCCTGTAAGCCGGTGAGGTCGAAGGTCTCCGAGCCGTCGAGGTTGAGCGACTTCGCGTTCACGCCCTCCTTGAACTGGCACGGCAGCACGCCCATGCCGACGAGGTTCGAGCGGTGGATGCGCTCGAAGCTCTCGGCGATGACGGCGCGGACGCCCAGAAGCGTCGTCCCCTTCGCCGCCCAGTCGCGCGAAGAGCCCGTCCCGTACTCCTGCCCCGCGATGACGACGAGCGGGAGGCCCGCCGCCTGATAGTTGACCGACGCATCATAGATGCTCATCTGCTCGCCGACGGGCTCTAACGTCGTGACGCCCCCTTCGATGTCGGGAACCATCAGGTTCTTGATGCGGACGTTGGCGAACGTGCCGCGCAGCATGACCTGATGATTGCCGCGCCGCGAGCCGTAGGAGTTGAAGTCCTGCACGTCCACGCCGCGCAGCATCAAGTAGCGACCGGCGGGCGACTTCGGCTTGATGGCCCCGGCGGGCGAGATGTGGTCGGTCGTGACGGAGTCGCCGAAGATGGCGAGCGGGCGCGCGCCGCGAATGTCGCAGAACGTCCCCGGCTCCATGCTGAACTTCTCGAAGTAGGGCGGCTCCTGAATGTATGTGGACTGCGTGTCCCAGTCGTAGACCTCGCCCGTGACGCTCGGAATCTCGTTCCAGAGCGGGTTGTCCTCGGCGAAGTCGCTGTACAGACGCCGGTAGGTTTCCGGGTCGGTGGCGAGCCCCATCACCGCGCCGACCTCTTCGAGCGTCGGCCAGATGTCTTTGAGGAAAACGTCCGTGCCGTCCTCGGCCTTGCCCAGAGGCTCGGAGTCGAAGTCTATCTGGACGCGACCGGCGAGCGCGAAGGCGACGACGAGCGGCGGGCTCATCAGGAAGTTGGCGCGGATGGATTGGTGGACGCGCGCCTCGAAGTTGCGGTTGCCGGAAAGGACGCTCGCGGCGACGAGGTCGTTGTCGTTGACGACGGCCTCGATGCGCGGGTCGAGCGGGCCGGAGTTGCCGATGCAGGTCGTGCAGCCGTAGCCGACGACGTTGAAGCCGAGGCGGTTCAAGTAAGTCTGAAGACCGGCCTTCTCAAGATACTCGGTCACGACGCGCGAGCCGGGGCCGAGCGAGCACTTGACCGCGGGCCGCACGGAGAGGCCCTTCTCCACCGCCTTCTTCGCTAAGAGCCCCGCCGCCAGCATCACCGAAGGGTTCGAGGTGTTGGTGCACGAAGTGATGGCCGCGATGAGCACGTCGCCGTGGCCGAGGTCAACGCGCGCTTCGGGGAACGCCTCGTCCGGGATGTCCATCACGCGGTCGGGCGTCGGGCGGTTGTTCATCATCTCGATCTCGGTCAGGGCGCTCGTGTCCTTCTCGCTCTGCGAGCCGAGCCCCGACTCGGTCTCGGTCGCCGACACTTCGGGGGCGGTCTCGTGCTCCTGCGCGCCGCCGCCCATGATGGCCTGCGCCACCGTCGCGGCGCTCACGCCGATGCGCGCGTGGTAACGCTTCTCTATCTCCTCCGCCGACTTGTTGTAGCCGTTCTCGCCGACGGGCTTTTGCAGGAGGTCGAGGAACTTCTCTTTCAAGTCGCCGAGTTCAATCCGGTCTTGCGGTCGCTTCGGCCCGGCGATTGACGGCTCAATCCCGGCGAGGTCGAGTTCGAGCACGGTGCTGTAATCGCAGTCGCCTGCGGCAGGGATGCCGAAAAGCCCCTGCGCCTTGTAGTAGGCGCGCACGGTTTCGACCTGCTCCTCGGTGCGGCCCGTCGAGAGGAGGTATTCGCACGTCTTCTCGTCCACGGGGAAGAAGCCCATCGTCGCGCCGTATTCGGGGGCCATGTTGGCGATGGTCGCGCGGTCTGTGACGTGGATGCTCGTCGCGCCCTCGCCGTGGAACTCGACGAACTTGCCGACGACCTTCGCCTGCCGCAGCATCTCCGTCACGCGCAGCACGAGGTCTGTCGCCGTCACGCCCTCGCGCAGAGAGCCCGTCAGGTTCACGCCCACCACGTCGGGCGTCAGGAAGTAGACGGGCTGTCCGAGCATCCCGGCCTCGGCCTCGATGCCGCCGACGCCCCAACCGACGATGCCGAGCCCGTTAATCATCGTCGTGTGCGAGTCCGTCCCGACCAGTGTGTCCGGGTAATAAACGCCCTCCTTCTCCAACACGCCGCGCGCGAGGTATTCGAGGTTGACCTGATGGACGATGCCTATTCCGGGCGGCACGACATTAAAGCTCTGGAACGCCTGCATCCCCCACTTCAAAAATTGATACCGCGAGCGATTGCGCCGGAACTCCGTCTCCATGTTGAGCCGCAACGCGTCCGGGCTCGACCAGAAGTCCACCTGCACCGAGTGGTCAATCACGAGGTCAACGGGGACGAGCGGCTCGATGATCTTCGGGTCGCGCCCCATGCGCGCCACCGCCGAGCGCATCGCCGCCAAGTCAACGAGCAGCGGCACGCCCGTGAAATCCTGCAACAGCACGCGCGCCACGTGGAACGGAACCTCCTCCGTCCGCTCCGCGCCCGCCTTCCAGTTCGCCAACTCGCGAACGTCCGACTCCTCGACAATCTTCCCGTCGAAGTTCCGCAGCACCGCTTCCAGCACGATACGCATCGAGACCGGCAGCCGCGACACCGGCCCCACGCCCTCCTTTTCCAACTGCGGCAGAGAGTAAAACTTCCCCTCCGCGCCTGTCCCCGTCTTGAAGGTCTGAAGCGTGTTGAAGAGATTATTTGTCATATGGATTTTCTGATTCGAGGCTCCGAATTTGATGATGAAGGCACACCCGGCGAAGGAATTTCACTTCCCCCTCAAGGCGCACGACCGACCGCCGAAGGCTTCAAGCCGCCTCCCCACGCGCATCCCAAATTGTCCGTCATTGACTGCATTAAATGTACCTTCAAGTTTAAGTCCGCCACCCACAATCGTCAAGCAAGCCCACTTTCAACCCTCACCAATTACGCCGCGCCCTCAACCCTCCGCACTTCGCCGGAACTTTCCCACACGCCCGCGCGAATTTCGCACCCGGCAACCCGCCTTCCACACACAATCTCCCGCCCGCACGGCCCTCCGCCACGCCGAACCGCACCGATATGCGATTGGAACACTCCTACGCCTCACCGGAATACTCCTACGTCACACCGGAACACTCCTACGAGCAACTTTCTCGTCCTACGCCTCACCGGAATGACATTACTTGTCACCGGAACACGCCTACGCGACGTTGGAACGCTCCTACGAGTAACTTTCTTGTCCTACGCGACGTTGGAATGCTCCTACGCGCAACTTTCTGGTCTTACGCGGTGTTGGAATGCGCCTACGCGGCATCAGACTGCACCGAAATGGAATCGGAACATGTCAGTATGACATCGGAACACGCCTACGCGGACTTGGAACGCACCGATATGGACTTGGAACATTACTACGCCGAACCGGAACGCTCCTACGCCGAGCTTGAACACACCCTCCCGGAACCTGTTCGACACGTAATCCACCAGCCCCCGAAGGGGGCGGAATAACTTAGCCCACGGCGCGAGCTGTGGGACTAAAGCGGAGAAGAAAATCTGAGAGCCCCGTCAGGGGCGAAAGAAAATCGGGATTGAGCGTCGCGCCATCTCGGATTTCTTTCGCCCCTGACGGGGCTCTCAATGTTTCTTTTGCGTCGGTTCCCACGGCTCGCGCCGTGGGCTAAATTATTCCGCCCCTTACAGGGGCTTTTGCTCGCTTCTCGAATGCCTTATTGCCTCCGCGCCTCATCTCTCAGGTCTCGCATCAGCCTCTCGAAACCCTTCTTATACGAATCGTGATTCTTCCAATCCGAAAAATCCCCCATGTGCCGATTACGCCGCACCGCCGCAGGCCAACCGCCCTTCACCTCCATTACCGCGCCGTCCAACCGCACCGGAAACAGCACCGTCTTATCCTCCACCTGCTCCTTCTCCAACGCCGCCTCAACTTCATCCTCGACCCACTGACTTGACACTGAATTTTCCGACAGAACCAGCAGCAACTTGTCATATAACTTGATTGACTCATCAATCCGCATCCGAAACTTATCCCCAATCTTCAAATCCTCCGGCGCGAACCAACACCTCACGCCTTCATTTTGCAAGTCGGCGTACAGGCGCTTGGCGAACTCATCATCCTTACTCGAATAACTGATGAAGCACGAATAAAACTCAATCGCCTTCCCCGTGAGCGACTTCATGTATGTGATGAAGTCCTCAGGCACGCCGCAACCGCGTAGAAACTTTTCATTGATGTCACCATTCGACCTGTAGATGGTATCAATGTCGATGCTTGAAGGTACGGTGTGTTGGACGGATTCGAGATTCTTAACTTCGCGCAGGTCAAGAGCACTTAACGTTGTCACGCCGAAAGTTGCTTGCCGGAAGTCCGCGCCGCTTAGATTTACTATGTGGAGACTGGAACCGATGAGGCCCGCGTGGCTCATGTCTGCGTTGGACAGATTTGTTCTGATGAGTCTTGCGTAGCTGAGGTCTGCAACTCGAAGATTCGCGCCGGAGAGATTGCTGCCGGCCAAGACCGCCAAGCTAAGATTCGCGCCAGAGAGATTTGCTCCACTGAGATTTACGGGCGGGATGGTCGCTCCTCTCAGGTCAGGTACTGGATCATCAACTTTATCTCGCCACTTGTTCCATGCCTCTGCCCCTTGGCCTAAAATCTTAAGCAACTTTCGGTCTGCCATTTCGTGTCGCTCCGGTGAAGTCAGAGTGTGATGCGAACGCGGGGAACGATATGGCGCGGGCGTGGGGGAAGTCAATGCGCGTCGGGGCGTGGGTTTGGTGAAGTCGGGGGGTGTTTGTTATATTGAGCGCACTTTAGAAAAGCAGCCGACAAGTGAAGTTTGTGCAGGAGTCTGAAGACGCGAGTTTTCAGTTTTGAGATTCGTGCGGAGAGCAAGCGGAGGTTTAAGGGATGCCGAAGAAGCGACCGGAAGATTTCGCGTACCTGAGCAACGACCCGAATTTCGTGCCCGACCCGGAAATCGAGGAGTTCATGGAGGAGGAGATAGCGCGCGCGCCCAAAGACCCAGACCTCCTCGTGCAGCGGCTGCGCAACAACACCGCCGCCTCGCCGCAGGATTCGGGCGGCGACCCGGACGCCACCTGGGAGGGCGTGAACGACAGCGGCGAGGAGTCGGCCTCCGGCGACAACCCCACGCCCGACCAGTCAGACGTGGAAGAGAACGCCCACGCCGTCGGCATCAACTTCGAGGACAACGAGGAGCTGGACTTCGTTGACAAGATAGACCGCCGCGACCGCCAGCGCTTCGAGATGGACCCGCGCTCGAAGACTGAAGACGACAGCATTTAGGGCAAAAGTAAAAAGGCAAAAGGCAAAAGTGAAGAGGTTCAACCCTCCTTACTTTTGCCTTTTGCCTTTTTACTTTTGCCTTAGCGAGTGCCTTAGCGAGCGAAGTTCGCGCGGGGCTGGAACGTGATGCTCTGGATGACGATTTTGTCGAAGGGGTTTTCGGAGCCGGGGCGTGTCGGGGCTCCGGCGATGACATCGGCGTTGCCCATGCCTTCGATGACTCTGCCGAAGACGGTGTAATTGCCGTCCCACTGCGCGACGCGGCGGAGCGTGATGTAGAACTGCGCGTTGGCGGAGTCGGGCGAGGTGGAGCGCGCCGCGCCGACGATGCCGCGCTCGAAGGGGATGTCTGTGAACTCGGCGGGGAGGTCGGGCAATTCCGAGCCGCCTAGGCCGTCGTTTGCGGGGTTGTCGTCCTTCGAGTTCGGGTCGCCGCCCTGCACGACGCCCGCCTGCGGGTTGACGCGGTGGAAGGCCGTGCCGTTGTAGAAGCCCTCCTTCGCCAGCGTCTTGAAACGCTCGACCATCTTCGGCGCGAGGTTCGGATAAAGCTCGATGACAACCCGACCGTAGGTCGTCTCCAAGACAGCCGCCTCCGCGTCCGCCTCCGGCTTCAAACCCTTCCTGACGTTCGCGTTGCCGTCTTCGGCGTCGAACTCCTTCACGCCCGTCTCCGCGCCGCCGCACGACAAGGCCAGAAGCGACAGTGAGACGCACGCCACCAGCAGGCGCACGCGCGTCTTCGCACCCGAAAAGCTTTTCCCTCCGACTCGTCTCTTCACAGCTTCCCTCCGTCTTTAATTTATTCTGTTTCCCCAAATATATAAGAACGCTTCGCAAGACTGTAGGGGCAGGGCTCGTCCCTGCCCGCTACTTTTGAATTGATTCAACGCGCGCGTTGAATTCAGACGAAACACGGGCAGGGACGAGCCCTGCCCCTACAATCATCATCCGCGTTGAGTCTTTAAACCGTCTCCACGCATCCACGCGCCTTAGAAAAGTTTGCGGCTGTCGAGCAGGATGGTGACGGGGCCGTCGTTGACGAGTTCGACCTCCATCATGCTCCGAAAGCTGCCGGTCGCCACGTTTGAGACGCCGCCTCTTCGCGCCTCCGCGACGAAAAGCTCGTAGAGCAACTCGGCCAGTTCCGGCGGCGCGGCGTCGAACCAGGAGGGCCGCCGCCCCTTGCGCGTGTCGCCGTAGAGTGTGAACTGCGAGACGACGAGTAGCCCGCCGCCCGCGTCCAAGACCGAAAGATTCATGCGCCCCTCGGCGTCGTCGAAGATGCGCAGGGAGAGGGTCTTTTCGACGAGGTAGCGCGCGTCCTCCGGCGTGTCGTCGCGCGCGACGCCGACGAGCGCGACGAGGCCGCCGCCGATCTCGCCGACCGTTTCGCCTTTGACCCTCACGCCCGCGCGCGTCACGCGCTGCAACACGGCTCGCATCCGAGAGAACCCCTCACGCCTTTCGCAGATTAACCGAAGGACAAAGTCATTTCAGAGGGGCAGGTCGAGGAAGAGGAAGTAGCCGTTGAGCATCAGGAACGTCGCGAGCACACCGGCGACGAGCGAGACTTTGAAGATCATGCGCGAGTTGGCGAGGATGGCGACCGACGCAAGCACGATGGCGATCTGGAAGAGCGCCTCGGCGAAGTCGAAGTTCGGGTCCTGCTTCTGCGCGCGGTCGCGCTGCGCCTCGAAGTCTCGCGCCCGCGCCGAGAGTTGCTTGCGGCCCTCGCCTTTGATGGGATTGTTCGGGTCGGCCTTGTCCGGCTCGTCCTCGTAACGCTCGACCGTCTTGCGGTACTCGTCCAGCCGCCGCTCGATGCCTGTGCGCGCCTCCGGCGTGAGCGAGCCGCCGTTGATTTGCAGCTCCGTTTCGAGCGCGTCCGCCGCCAACTTGTTCGAGGTCTGGCGGATGCTCTTCGCCTGATAGAAGGCCCACGTGTCGCTGGCGTGGATGTTGTGATTCATGATGTCTTCGGCGGCGTTCCCGCCTCCGAGACTCGTAATCGCCAACAGCAGCGCCATCACGGCGATGGTCAACGCCACGCGGTCGTCGAACTTATCGCCCTTCGCTTCCCCCTTACCCTCACGCACCTCGACAATCTTCTCTGACGGTTCCATCCTTCTCCCTCTTTAACAGTTTTCAGTTTTGAGTTTTGAGTTTTCAGTTGTCAGTTTTTAAGCGGTTAGCTTTGAGCCCCGGAAGCCTTCAGCTTTCAGAACTGAAAACTGAAAACTCAAAACTCAAAACTGTTCCCCTACTTCTTCGGCGGCCTGCTCGGCCTGATTTCGACGCGGCTCGGCAGGCTTCGCTCGTCGTGCCGGAGGAGGTCTACGACGACGCGGGCGATGTCCGCGGGCTGCAACTGCCAAGCCTTCTCGTCGCTCACGGTGTCGCCGCCGAACTCCGTGTTGACCGAGCCGGGCATGACGTAGCTGACCTTGATGTGGTCGTGCCGCACCTCCTGCATGAGCGCCTCGCTGAAGCCGTTGAGGCCGAACTTCGAGGCGTTGTAGGCCGCCATCCGCGGGTGCGGGTTCGCCCCCGCGAGCGAAGAGATGTTGATGATGTAGCCGCCGCCCCGCCGTTTCATTTCCGGGATGGCAACGTGGCAGCAGTAGAAGACGCCGAAGAGGTTCGTCTCCAAAACGGCGCGAAACTCCTCCGGCGCAAGCTCCTCGACCGGCTTGTAGATGCCGACGCCCGCGTTGTTGACGAGCACGTCCACGCCGCCGAATTCTGCCGAAGCGTGCTCGAACAAAGCCCGCACCTCTTCGAAGTCCCGCACGTCGCACACGGCCCCGGTCGCGTTGCCTTTATCTAAGTCATTCAACGCGGCCACGGCCCTTTCAATCTCTTCCTCTTTGCGCGCGCCGACGCACACGTTCAGCCCCTCGCGCACCAGCGCCTCCGCGATGGCGAACCCGATGCCCTTCGTCCCGCCCGTGACGATTGCGGTCTTCCCTTTGTAATCCATTCGTGTCCTCATAAAACCGTGACGACGGGTCAGAACCGGGAGCGGTAGCGACCGGGTGTAGCCTCACCGGTTGCTCAAGACGAATGGCATCTCAAGCTCACCCGGTCGCTACCGCTCCCGGTTCTGACTTCACGATTGACGAAGTTGTTCCTTGAGTAGTTCGTTGACAACCTTCGGGTTCGCCTTGCCCTTCGAAGCCTTCATCACCTGCCCGACGAAGAAGCCGAAGAGCGTCTCCTTGCCCGCGCGGTATTGTTCGAGTTGGCCGGGGCTTGCGGCGAGCACGTCACTGATAATCTTTTCAATCTCGCCCGTGTCGCTGACCTGCGCGAGCCCGCGCTCTTCGATCACGGCTTGCGCACCCTTGCCCGTCGAGAACATTTCTACCAGCACTTCCTTGCCCTGCTTGCCGCTGATTTTGCCTTCGTCAACGGCGCGCACCAGAGCCCCCAACTCAGCGGGCGAGACGGGCGAGCGGTCGGCGGTCGTGTCCGCCGCGTCCAGCTCGCGCAGCAACTCCGACTTGAGCCAGTTGGCCGCGCCGCGCGCATTTCCCGCCGCCGCTGCCGCGCCTTCGTAGAAGTCCGCGAGCGCGAGGTCGCGCGTCAGCAGAGAGGCGTCGCTGTAAGAGAGTTCGTACTGCTCCATGAAGCGGCGGCGGCGCTCTTCCGGCAGTTCCGGCATCTCTTGGCGCACGCGCTCGACGAACTCAGCCGAGACGACGAGCGGCTGCAAGTCCGGTTCGGGGAAGTAGCGGTAGTCGTGCGCCTCCTCCTTCGAGCGCATGACGCGCGTCTCGGCGGCGCGCTCGTCCCAGAGGCGCGTCTCCTGCGTGACGCGACCGCCCGACTCGATGAGTTGAATCTGTCGCGCGATCTCGAACTCGATGGCGCGCTGCATGAAGCGCACCGAGTTCAGGTTCTTCAGCTCGACCTTCGTCCCGAACTTCTCTTCGCCCGCGCGCCGGACGGAGACGTTGGCCTCGCAGCGCAGGTTTCCCTTCTCCATGTCGGCGTCGCTCGCCCCGACCCACTGCAACGCGCGCCGCACATGGTTGACGTAATCGTAAGCCTCCCATGAGGTGCGGAAGTCCGGCTCGGTGACTATCTCGGCCAGCGGCGTGCCCGCGCGGTTGAGGTCAATGTAAGAGTAGCGTTCGGTTTCGGGCAGACCCTCGTGGACGTTCTTCCCCGCGTCCTCTTCGAGATGTAAACGCGTGATGCGAACCTTCAAGGGCTGCCAGTCGCGCGCGTGGCCCGACTCGTCGCGCAGAGAAGTCATCACTTCCAACTCGCCGCGCTCGGAGAAGGGGCGGTCGTACTGCGAGATTTGATAACCCTTCGGGAGGTCTGGATAAAAATAGTTCTTGCGCGCGAAGATGGAGGTCTCGTTGATGTGCAGTCCGAGCGAGAGCGCGGCGCGCGCGCCGAGTTCGACGGCGCGGCGATTCAAGACGGGGAGCGCGCCCGGCAGCCCTAAGCAGACCGGGCACGTGTTCGCGTTCGGCTCGTCGCCGAAACGGGTGGAGCACCCGCAGAAGATTTTCGACTCGGTGCTCAGTTGCGCGTGTATCTCAAGGCCGATGACGGCCTCCCAACCATGTTTCATAGTTTACAGTTTTCAGTTTTCAGTTTTCAGTTTTTTAGCTTTGAGCTTTTAGCCTTTAGCTTTCAGCTTCAGTGATTTGAGATTTCAAATTTCGGAACTGAAAACTGAAAACTCAAAACTGAAAACTGCTTACTTCCTCTCTAAAGGAAATCCTTTGTCGCGCCACGCGTTGAAGCCGCCGACGAGGATGTGGATGTCTGTGAAATCGTATTCTTCGAGGATCAGCGCCGCACGGGTGCTGGAGTGCTCGTAGTGTCAGGCGCAGTAGGTGACGAGCGGGCGATTGCGCGGGACTTCCCCGATGCGCGCCTCCAGTTCCTCGCGCCAGATGCGCAGGCTCCCCGGAATCTGCTCGTCGCTCTGCGCCCAGTGGCGCGCGTTGCGCGTGTCTATGAAGACGGGCGCGAGCCCCGCCTCGACCATCCGCCGAGCCTCTTCGATGTTGATTCGCCTCGGCCCCTCAGCCAACGCCATGCGCTCTCCTTGAGACCTCCCCGGCAAACTCCCGCGCCCGTCTCTTAAAACCCCTCTCCCGCTCCGAAGTTGTTCCGCTTTGAAGTCCGGCGGGGTGTGGGCGCTTGCCGTTCGAGTGTTGCCGGAAAAGTATAACACCCGCGAAACTGTGCCCTCAACACGCGACATTTTCGTGATGCGGTCTCAAGAAAAACTAAATGGGTGGCCGCGTCTTTTGATGTACAATGCCCCCGCTCGCACATGACGATTCTCGAAAGCGGGGGCACTTTTGAAAGGTGCTAGGGACGCACCCCTTCTCCCCGTGCGCTTGTCCACCTTAGTCTTCCCGAAGGAGGAGAGTCAGATTTTATGGCGAAAACAGTTGCGACTCTGCTAGGCGTGTTGTTCATCTTGGTCGGGCTCATCGGCTTCGTCGCGCCCGGCTTTCTCGGCACGCACTTGAGCCTTGCCCACAACCTCGTACACCTCATCTCCGGCGCGGTCTCGCTCTACTTCGGCCTCAAGGGGACTTTGGCCGGCGCGCGCCTCTTCTGCATCGTCTTCGGCCTCGTCTACGGGCTCCTCGGCGTCGCGGGCTTCCTGCTCGGCGGCAGCGGCCAGCACACGATTCCGGGCATCAGCCACGGGACGGACTCGCGGCTCCTGACCGTCCTCCCCGGCTCGCTCGAATTCGCCACGATGGATCACGTCGTCCACCTGCTGCTCGCCGTCATCTACCTCATCGGCGGGTTCATGACGAAGGCATACAACGACCGCGCCTAAAGGCCGGGCGTTTAAGTCAGGCGACTCTGACGGCGCGGCGGTGACAAACGAAGAGGGCGAGGCCGCCCGGTTTCAAAGTCACCGCCGCGCCGTCTTAAATGCCCGCGCCGTTTGCCTGCCGCTTGAGCCGTCCCGTAAGATACAGGCTCTTCAAATTCGCTCCACCATCGTGAAGGAATAATGACAACGCGCCGCGACGCTTTCGCCGGCGCGGAGGCGTGGGAGATTGTAGTCAGATGATTAAGACCGTCGAGTGGACAGACGAGGGCGTGCGCATGATTGACCAGCGTCTGCTCCCGACCGAGGAGAAGTACGTCATGCTGCGTTCGTCCGACGAGGTGGCCGAGGCCATCAAGCTGATGGTCGTGCGCGGCGCGCCCGCCATCGGCGTCTCGGCGGCGATGGGCATCGCCCTCGGCACGAAGCAGGCCGCCGTCTCCTCGGTCGCCGACCTCGAAGAAGACTTCGACTTCTTCTGCGACATGATGAGCCGCACGCGCCCGACCGCCGTCAACCTCTTCTGGGCCATCGAGCGGATGCGCGACGCCTTCCGCCGCGCGAAGGCCGCCGAGATGCGGCAGGTGGACGAGGTCAAGGCGCTGCTCGTCGAAGAGGCGAAGAAGATTTTCCGCGAGGACATCGAGTCGAACCGCGCGCTCGGACGCTTCGGCGGCGAGTTGATACCCGACGGCGCGACCGTCCTCACGCACTGCAACGCCGGGGCTCTGGCGACCGCCGGCGACTACGGGACGGCGCTCGGCGTGGTGCGCGGCGCGCGCGACGCGGGCAAGCGCGTCGCCGTCATCGCCGACGAGACGAGGCCGTTCCTTCAAGGCGCGCGGCTCACCGCCTGGGAGTTACAGAAGGATGAGATTCCCGTCACCGTCATCACCGACAACATGGCCGGGCACGAGATGAAGAAGGGCTCGGTGGATGTCGTCGTCGTCGGGGCCGACCGCATCGCCGCCAACGGCGACACCGCCAACAAGATCGGAACCTACATGGTCGCGGTGCTGGCGCGCGAGCACAACATACCCTTCTACGTCGCCGCGCCCATCTCGACCATTGATTTAAACATCCCTTCGGGCGAACAGATTCCCATCGAGGAACGCGACGAGCGCGAAGTCACGCACCTCCGCGAACAGCGCCTCTCGCCCGAAGGCGTCGCCGCCCACAACCCCGCCTTCGACGTGACGCCCCACCCCCTCATCGCCGCCATCATCACCGACCGCGGCGTCGCCCGCCCGCCCTACACCGAGACTTTACGGCGGATGGTCGAAGGATAAGGCAAAAGTAAAAAGGCAAAAGGCAAAAGTGAAGAGATAAAGGCAGCGCGGCTCTCATCAATCGTTGATGAGAGCCGCGCTTTCGTTCGTCCGTACTTTTGCCTTTTTAACTTTTGCCTTACGCGCGAGCGAAGCGGCTCTGCGACCACCATTCGATGGTCTTTCTCAAACCCTCTTCCAGACCGACGTGCGGCTCGTAGCCCAGATGCTCGCGGGCGCGCGTGATGTCGGCGAGGCTGTGCATCACGTCGCCGACGCGGAACTCGCGGTATTCCGGCTCGACCTCGGTCTTGCCCGTGATGCCCTTCAGAGTCGCGAGCAGTTCGTTGAGCGTGGTGCGCTCGCCGTTGGCGACGTTGATTATCTGGCCGACGCCCGTCTTGGTCTCGGCGGCGCGGAGGTTTGCCTCCACCACGTTCGAGACGTAGGTGAAGTCGCGCGACTGTTCGCCGTCGCCGAAGATGACGGGCCGCTCGCCGCCGAGGAGCGCCGAGATGAAGCGCGAGATGACGCCGGAGTAAGGCGAGCTTGGGTCTTGCCGTGGGCCGAAGACGTTGAAGTAGCGGAGGCAGACGGTCTCGAAGTTGTAGGTGCGCGTCCAGACCTGACAGTAATACTCGCCGACGAGCTTCGCCGCCGCGTAGGGCGAGAGCGGCTGCGGCGGCATCTCCTCGTGCTTCGGCAAAGTCGGCTGGTCGCCGTAGGCCGAGCTCGAAGCGGCGTAGACGAGCCGCCGGACGCCCGCCTCGCGCGCCGCGTTGAGCAGCGAGAAAGTCCCATCCACACACGCGCGGTGCGTCTCCAAGGGGTTCGCGACCGAGCGCGGGACCGAAGGGATTGCGGCCTCGTGGAAGACCAGCTCGACGCCTTCGAGCGCGCGTCGCAGAGCCCCTTCGTCGTTCACGCTGCCGCGCACGAAATCAACGCGCCCGCCGATCTCTTCGAGGTTCTCCTCGTGGCCCGTCGAGAGGTCGTCGAGCACGCGCACGCGCGCCCCGCGCCCCGCGAGCGTCGCCGCGATGTGCGACCCCACGAACCCCGCCCCGCCCGTCACCAGAACGATTCCTGAGAGGCTCATAGCATTTTAGATTTTGGATTTTAGATTTTGGATTGCGACTGAAGACAGTTGCTCGGTTCTTTCAATCGCAAATCCAAAATCTAAAATCCAAAATGTTTCGTCACCTTCCCACCCCGACGTATTTGAAGCCGAGTTCGCGCATGGCCGAGGGCTCGTAGATGTTGCGGAGGTCGGCGATGCAGGGCGTGCGCATCAGCTCGCGGACGCGCTCCATGTTGAGCGCGCGGAACTGGTTCCACTCCGTCATGAAGACTAAGGCGTCCGCGCCCTCGACCGCCGCGTACTCGTCCTCGGCGTACTCGATTTCCGTCAAGACCTTGCGCGCCTGCGGGATGGCCACGGGGTCGTAGGCCCGCACCTTCGCGCCGCGCTCGACCAGAGAGTTGACGATGTCGAGCGCCGGGGCCTCGCGCATATCGTCGGTCTCCGGCTTGAAGGAAAGGCCGAGGACGGCAATCTGCTTGCCCTTGAGGTCGCCGACCAGCTTCTCTATCTTCTCGACCATCGCCTGCCGCTGGCGGCGGTTGACCTCGACGACCGCTTCGATGATGAGCGACTCGCCGTCGTAGGCGCGCGCCACCGACAAGAGCGCCGACGTGTCCTTCGGGAAGCAAGAGCCGCCGTAGCCGGGGCCGGGGTGCAGGAACTTCCGCCCGATGCGGTTGTCCATGCCGATGGCGCGCGCCACGTCGTGCACGTCGCAGCCGATGCGATCGCAGAGGTTGGCGATCTCGTTGATGAAGGAAATCTTGGCGGCGAGGAAGGCGTTGGCGGCGTACTTCGTCAGCTCCGCCGCTTCGAGCGAGGTGATGACAATCGGCGTCTCTATTAAATAGAGCGGGCGGTAGAGGTCGCGCATGATGGCGACGGCCTCCTCGTCGCGGCTCCCGATGACGACGCGGTCGGGTCGCATGAAGTCGTCAATCGCCGCGCCCTCGCGCAGGAATTCCGGGTTCGAGACGACGCCGAAGTTGTGCTTCGTCTTCTGGTGCTCGCGGATGAGCGCGCGGACGTGCTCGCCCGTGCCGACGGGGACGGTGGACTTCGTGACGATCACCTTGTAGCCGTTCATGTGCTCGGCTATCGAGCGCGCGGCCTCGTCAATGAAGCGCAAGTCGGCGGAGCCGTCCTCTTTCGGCGGCGTGCCGACGGCGAGGAAGATGACGAGCGCCTGTTCGACGGCGATGCGAATGTCGGTGGTGAAGTTGAGGCGACCGGCCTGTGTGTTCTTCGAGACGATCTGGTCGAGGCCGGGCTCGTAGATGGGGATGTGGCCCTCGGAGAGGCTCTGAATCTTCGCGGCGTCAACGTCCACGCAGGTGACGTTGACGCCGAACTCCGCAAAACAGGCCCCGGTCACCAGACCGACGTAGCCCGTCCCGATTACCGCGATGTGCATGACTTAGTAAAGCGACCTTTCAAGCGGGGAGGATGAAGCTGTCGGACAATTCCGGACAAAAGGTTGCGGGTCACGCGGAAACTCAATTGCGCGTGACCCGCAAAGTTGATGCGCCCTCATCTTCTACCGAGGCGCTGGCTGACAGAACCACACGGACTCAAACTCGGACTCGCCAGCAGGGACTAGCGCGACGGGCTGATGACGATAACGTCGTCGCCGAAGTTGAAGTCGTTGTCCTGCGTCGCCGCGATGATGGCCGCCGCGACCGCGCCGCCCGCCGCGAGCAGCAGGGCTGCCAGCGCGCCGCCGCCGAGGCCGCGCATGTCGGGCTGCGTAAAGCGGGTGCAGCGCGTGCCCGGCGTCGCCGTACCGGCGGTGTCCTGATTACCGGCGGCGATCTGCTTGACGGCGTTGCCGGCGCGCAGCTCGACACGACCCGACTGGGTGGCGACGAGCGTGTTGCCGCACGAGACGTCAACCGTGAAGACGTTGGGCTGAGCGTTGTCGGCCACCGCCGCGCCGTCCTTGGTCGTGACAACGGCGCTCACACCGGAGGACGAAGAGACGCGGACGCGGCCCGAATCGAGCATGCCCGCGACGCCCGTCTCGGTGAAAGTGAGCTTGAGGCTCGACTCCGGCAAGACCTCGACGCGACCGAGCTTGCCGAGGCTGACGACGGCGCTCGACCCCTTCGCGGTCGTCACCGTGCTGTCCGAAAAGACCGTGGCCCCGGAGATGGCACTCGTGCCGTTGACGGTAACTTCACCGACTACCGACAAGTCGCCCGTCGGCCCCTGTTGCGGCGCGGCGAGCCCAACCATCGAGTACGTGCTCAAGATGGCAAGCGCCAAAGCCAGCGTGATGGGCATACGGCTCCAATTTCTGCTAATCATTACTCTTCCTCCCGTAGGTGAAACTGTCAAATTTTTAGAGAGAGCGCGCAGCGAGTCTCTAGTTTTGGACTCGCAGGAGACGTTTTGTTTTCTTGTTATTTTCTCGCCAACCCGTCTCTGAACTCAGAGCCCTTGCGCGGAACATCTCATAAAAGCAGGCATGAGAGCCACTGTGGGCTTCAAAAGACCTCGCTTTTTTACACGAAACCCGCCCGTGTGTCAATAAACATTTGCGTAAATTCCACTAATTTTCAACACTTCTGGGCCGCGTGCGTGGGGGCGAAAGAAGCCCTTCCCGACCGTCTCAAACCCCGCCGCCTGTTTCGGTAAATGGGTGCTGCACAAGATAGCACAGGCGCGGCTTTCTAGTCTCGATAAATCTGCACGCGCGGCTGGCCGTCGGCCCCGACTACCCCCCGGTACATCCCCGAAGTGTTAAAGGGCATGGCGAAATTGCCGCGCCGGTCAATGGCGATGAGCCCGCCCGTGCCGCCGAGCCGCCCGACCTTCGCCAGAACGCCTTCCGCCGCCTCGCGCAAGGGCTTGCCGCCGTACTCCAATGCCGCCGAAACGTCGTGGGCGACCGCCGTGCGGATGAAATACTCGCCGTCGCCGGTGCAGGAGACGGCGCAAGTCTCGTTGCTGGCATAAGTTCCGGCCCCGATGAGGGGCGAGTCGCCGACCCTTCCAAACTTCTTGTTGGTCATCCCGCCGGTCGAAGTCCCGGCGGAGAGATTCCCCGCACGGTCGAGGCAAACCGCTCCGACAGTCCCGAATTTCCTCTCGTCCGGCAGCAAACGCTCGTTTTCGAGGCGAGTCCGGCGGGGCGGGTCATTCTTCTGCTTCTCGGCCTCCTTTATCCTCTGCAACTGCTGCCAACGCTCTTCGGTGAAGAAATACTTCGGGTCAACCAGCTCGACGCCCTTCTCGCGGGCGAAAGTCTCAGCCCCTTCGCCGACCATCATGACGTGCGGCGACTGCTCCATCACCATCCGCGCGAGCAGAATCGGGTTCTTGACGCGCCGCAGACCGGCGACCGCCCCGGCCTTCAAGGTCTTGCCGTCCATGATCGAGGCGTCGAGTTCGTTCGTCCCCGCGCTCGTGAAGACCGCGCCCTTGCCAGCGTTGAAGAGCGGCGAGTCTTCGAGGAGCGTAATGGCGGCAATAACGGCGTCGAGCCCGCCGCCGCCCCTTTCGAGCACCGCGAAACCCGCGAGCAGGGCCTCCGTGAGCTTCGAGCGGTAGGCGGCTTCGCGTTCGGGCGTCATCCGGCTGCGCTCGATGGTTCCCGCGCCGCCGTGGATGACGAAGCCGAAGGGCCGGAGCGTTTGGGTGTCGCTCCTCGAACCTCGACGACGGTTTTGCGCCTTCGTCCCTCCGGCATTCAGGCCGGAGGCCAACGCGGCGGCTCCAGCGCAGCCCAGGAATTGTCGGCGGCTCTTGTCCGTGCTCATGCCTTTTTCGATTCTCGCAGCAGCGTCAGCGCGCGTTCGGCCAACTCAGCCGGGACGGTGACGCGGAAGGGGTGCTTGGCGACGAAGGTCGGGACGCGACGCACGCGCGCGCCGAGCGCGCCGAGCGCGGCGACGGCCTGCTCGTCGTCAAGCTCTTCGGCGTCGAGCGCCTCGGCGGCGCGGCGCAGAGCCCCGCGCAGACGGTCGAGCGGCAGTTCCCTCTCGGACAGGACTTTGCCCCGCGCCTGAAAGTCGCCGAGCGCGTAGAGCACCAAACGCCCGGCTTCGACGCCGCCATCAGTCGGCTTCCGGTCAAAGAATGTCGGCTGGCGCATAATAACTGTGGGGCAGGGCTTGTCCCTGCCCGTGCGTGACTTGACTCAGCACGCGCCGAGTAACTCCGAGAGTCGCGGGCAGGGACAAGCCCTGCCCCTACAAAATCATCTCACGTCGAAGAGTTTGTCAGACGATTCTTCAAGTTTCAAGGCTCGTTGACGCGGCGCGGGCGGCTCCGCGCGTCGGAGGCGGCGGGCGTCGTCGCCGTCGTCACCGCGCCCGCAGAAGGAGCGGCGGCTTTCTTCATCGCCTCGTCCTTCTTCCTCAGCTCCGCCTGCTCATACGGGTCGAGGCGCGCGAAGAGATAGAAACGGTCGCGGCGGACGGGCACGGTTCCGAGGAAGCGGAATTGATAAGAGAGCGTCTCGCCGAGCCGGAGGTCGGAGGGACGCGGCAAGGGCTCGGCGAACAACTGGTCGAACTCGTCGAGCGAGACGGCTTCGAGTTCCGGCAGGAAGTCGTTGTCGCTCGCGCGCGCGATGCGGACGGCCATCTCGCGGAGCGCGCGGATGCGGTTCGAGTTGCGTGTGTAGTAGCCACGGTCAATCTCGCGGCGGCTCACGCGGTCGTCCACGACCTCTTGCTGGTCGCGCAGGTAGCCGAGGTAGGCGCGGACGACGGGGCCGAACTCCTCTTCATGAAGGCGCTGCTGTCTGGCCGTCTGCGCGCCCGCGCTCGCCCCGAACGCCACGCAGGCGAGGCAGACGGAAGCGGCGAATTTGAGCAAGCTTTTGAACGGCCTCGACACTTTCACTCAGTCCCTCGGCCCGAAACACGTCGGCCTTAAAAACTTCGCACACCGGGCGTCGCACGTTTCGGGGGTTTTACTTTGGGAGGGAGTTTAGCACAACTGCCGTCGGCTGTTCAGCATGAAGGCGCTGCCCACTCGCCTCACGCAAAGCATCGGATTTGCGTGCCCGTTCGTCGCGGTGCTACATTCCCAATGCCACGGAACATAGTAATTATGTCGTCTGAAACGCCAAACGATTCCGCCCAACAGAGTCCCGCGCGCGAGTTTGAAGGTAAGCGCGTGGCGCTCGGCGTTTCGGGCGGGATCGCGGCGTACAAGGCGGCGGAAGTTCTGCGCGGGCTGCAACGCGCGGGCTGCACGGTGCGCGTCGGGATGACGAAGCGCGCCTGCGAGTTCATCACGCCTCTGACATTCCGCGCGCTCTCCGGCGCGCACGTCGTGGTTGACGACTACGCCCCGGAAAACCCTGACCCCATCGCGCATATCACCTTCTCGCAGACCGTTGATTTGTTCCTCGTCGCGCCCGCCACGGCCAACATCCTCGCCAAGTTCGCAAATGGCGTCGCCGACGATTTTCTGACTTCGACTTACCTCGCCTCGAACGCGCCCGTCCTCGTCGCCCCGGCGATGAACACGACGATGTGGAACCACCCGGCGACGCGCCGCAACCTTGCGCGGCTGCGCGCCGACGGCGTGCGCGTCGTCGAGCCCGACGCGGGCGAGATGGCCTGCGGGACGTTCGGCCCCGGTCGCTTGAGCGAGCCCGAAATCATCGTCCGCGCCGCGCTCGAAATCCTCCGCGAGTCGGAGCGAAGAGGGTCTGACCTTAAAGGCGAGCGCGTCCTCATCACCGCCGGGGCGACGCGCGAAGAGTTAGACCCGGTGCGCTTCATCTCCAACCATTCTTCCGGGCGGATGGGCTTCGCTTTGGCCGAGGCGGCGCGCGCGCGCGGGGCGGCGGTGACGGTCGTCGCGGGCGTGACGAGCGCGCCGGAGCCAACGGGCGTCCGCGTCCTGCGTGCGCCTTCAGCCGAAGAGATGCGCGCCGCAGTCGCGCGCGAGGTTGAGGGCGCGACCGTCTTCATCGCCGCCGCCGCCGTCTCCGACTATCGCCCCGCGTCCCGCGCCGCCGATAAGATGAAGAAGTCCGGCGAGACTCTCACGCTCGCGCTCGAACCGACGCCCGACATCCTCGCCGAAGTGGCGGGCGCGAGGAAGAACGGGCTGCTCGTCGTCGGCTTCGCGGCTGAGACGGAGCGCGTCTTGGAGCACGCGCGAGAGAAGTTGGAGCGCAAAGGTCTGGACGCCATCGTCGCCAACGACCTCACGCAGGAGGGCGCGGGCTTCAACACCGAGACGAACGTCGTCACGCTCATCACACGCGGCGAGGCGGAGCCGAAGTCCCTCCCGCTCATGTCCAAGCTCGAAGCCGCCCACCAAATCCTCGATGAAATCGTCCGCCTCCGACGCGCCTGACGCACGTCCCCCGTCTGTAAAAGTGTCGTAAAAATTCCGGCTCGCTGTAGCCGCCGCGCGCGGCTTCAATCTATAGTGGCCGCGCGATGGGCGAATGGTTGACGAAAGTTACCGTCTGGGTGGCGCTGCTCGGCTACGCCGTGGGGGCGGCGTGTCTACTGCTCAGTCGGCGCAATCCAAAGTGGTCGCGCCCGGCCCGGCTCGCTTGGACATCGGGCTGCGCGTGGTTTCTCGCGCACGTCCTCTGCGCCTTCGCCTTCCACTACGGTTGGAGCCACGCGACGGCCTTTCAGGAGACGGCGCGGCAGACGCATGAGGTCATGGGGGCGAAAGTCGGCGTCGGCGTCTTCGTCAGTTACGCGTTCACGCTCGCGTGGGTGGCCGACACGGCTTGGTGGTGGCTCGACGAGGCCAGCCACAGGCGTCGCTCACGGCTCCTCACACGCGCTTGGCACGGCTTCTTTTTCTTCATCGTCTTCAACGGCACGGTCGTCTTCGAGCACGGCCCGGCGCGCTGGCTAGGGGCTCTGATTTGCGGCGGGCTCGTCGTGCTGTGGCTCGCCACTCTTCCACGCCCGCGCCGCGCCCGGCACGAGTTCAACGAAGTCCGAGGGTAATTTATGAACAGCCTCGCCGCCCGTTTGACGAAGCCGCCCGTGGGCGTCGCGCGCCGCCCACTCTATTACGGGTGGGTGAACGTCGGCGTCGCGGCGCTGGCGATGGTCGGCACGCTGCCCGGACGCACGCAGGGCTTAGGACTCATCACGGAGCGGCTCCTCGCGGACTTGCGGATGGGCCGCGTCGAGTTCGCGCAGGTCAACTTGTGGGCGACGCTTGTGGGCGCGCTCTTCGGGCTGGGAGTGGGCCGTCTGCTCGACCGCTGGGGCAGCCGCGTGGTCTTGACGGCGGTCGCCGCCGCCCTCGGCGTGACGGTGCTTTTGATGAGCGGCGCGCGGGGCGTGGTCTGGCTCTGCGTCCTCGTGACACTGTTGAGGGGGTTCGGGCAGAGCGCGCTGTCGGTGGTGAGCATCACGCTCGTGGGGCAGTGGTTCAAGCGGCGTCTGAACAAGGCGATGGGTTGGTACACGGTGGCGTTGAGCGTCGGCTTCATGGCCGCGTTCCCGTTGGTGGGGGCGGCGGTGGTGGGCGTGGGCTGGCGCGCGGCTTGGGCCGGTGTGGGAGCGGCGCTGTTGTTCGTCGTCGCGCCGCTGGCGTGGCTCTTCGCGCGACGCGGGCCGGAAGCCGTCGGGCTGCGCGTGGACGGGTTGGAAGAGAAGGCGGACGAGACGGGCGAAGTCGAAGGGGCTGAAGGCGGGTACACGCTGCGACGGGCGTTAGGCACGCCGTCCTTCTGGGTCTTCGCGCTCTCCAGTTCGGTCTACGGGCTGGTCGCCTCCGGCATCGGACTCTTCAACGAATCCATCCTCGCCGAGCGCGGCTTCGAAGCCTCGGTCTACCACAAGACGCTGGCCGTCACGGCGGTGACGGCGCTGGCCGGAAATTTCCTCGGAGGATGGCTGGCGGGGCGCTGGCCGCTCGGACGTTTGATGGCGGCGGCCATGATGTTGTTGACGGGCGCGCTCGTCCTTTTGCCCTCGGTGCGGACGGGCGCGCAGGTGGCGGCGTGGGCGGTGGCGATGGGCTTAGTGGGCGGGGCCGTGATGGTCGTCTTCTTCACCTTCTGGGGCCTGGCCTTCGGGCGCGCGCACCTCGGCAAGATACAGGGGGCCGCGCAGACTCTGACCGTGCTCGCATCGGCCCTCGGCCCGCTCCTTTTGGCCGGATGTGTGGAGCTGACCGGCTCCTACGCGGCGGTCTTCTACGTCATCGCGGCAGTGGTCGCCGCGCTCGGCCTGTGGGCTTGGTTCGTCCCCACGGAATTAAAGTCAGAAGTCGGAACGCTGAACGATGAACTGAAGAAAAGTTAAAGCCGTAAATCGTGAATCGTAAGAGCCTGTCTTTAACTATTTACGATTGACGATTCACGATTTACGGCTTTTCCCTGTTCATCGTTCAGCGTTCCGACTTCTGACTTTAATTCGTTTGCCAGAGCGGGCGCGAGTCGTGCGATAATGCACGCGCATCAGATGACAGATCAGTCACAGTTGAAAGAGTTGTTGGAGTCTCTGGCGGGGGACGTGGCGGAGACGGCCTCGTACCTGCGCGAGTTGGGCGTCGAAGGTCTGGAAGGCGTCGAAGGCTTCACTGTCGAACCGCCCGCGCAAAGCGTTGACGCGCCGCGTGTGGGCACGAGGCCGCCCGCTCCGCCTCCTTCGGCGTCGCCCGCGCTCACGCGCCACGCGAACGCCGAGAGGGCGGCTCCTTCATCTTCGTCTTCTTTGCCCCCGACGCCGCCCTCTTCAACTTCAACGTCGTCGCCTCTTCCGCCGACGCCGAAAACTTTACCCGCGACGCCCCGCAGCACGACGGGCGAAGCGCCTTCAGTCCTCTACCAGACAGAGATGCCAAAGAAGCCAGTCAGACCTCCTTCAACGAACCCGCCGGAGCCGATACAGACGCTCTTCGGCGAGATTAAGCCGAAAGATGAGTTGAGCCTCGGTCGCCCCGGCGAGACCTTCGAGGACATCCGCGAAGACATCGGCGAGTGCGTCCGCTGCCCGCTCCATCAGGGACGCACCAAGATTGTCCACACCGAGGGCAACCGCGAGTCGCGCCTGATGTTCGTCGGCGAAGCCCCCGGCGCGGACGAGGACGCTTCGGGCCGCCCCTTCGTCGGTCGCGCCGGGCAGCTTCTCAACAAGATCATCGAGGCCATCGGCCTCAAGCGCGAGGACGTGCTCATCGGCAACGTCAACCGCTGCCGCCCGCCCGGCAACCGCCAGCCGACCAGCGAAGAGGCCAAGACCTGCAAGCCCTTCCTGCTCCGCGAAATCGCCATCGCGCGCCCCGACGTTATCGTCGTCCTCGGCAACACCGCGATGCACAACCTGCTCGACACTAAGGTCGGCATCACTCGCGTGCGGGGGCAGTTTCAGGACTACAAAGGCATCAAGGTCATGCCCACCTTCCACCCCGCCTATCTTTTGCGCGACCCCTCCAAGAAGCGCGAGGTCTGGGACGACATGAAGAAGGTGCGCGACTATTTGAACGAAACAAGAAAGAAAGCCGACAAGCTAATAGCTGAAAGCTAAAAGCTGTTTATGCAGGACTCTCTCTTCCTCGATTCAGAGACGCCGGAGACGGTCGAGTCGCTCGACGAAATCAACGCCGAGCTGCTGCGCCGCGCGACGAGCCTGCCTCAATACAAGGAACGCATCTTCATCTTCGGCGAAGGGCCTGTGGGCGCGCGCGTGGCGGTCGTCGGCGAGTCGCCGGGGCCGCCCGACATCGAGAGCGGCAAGCCCTTCATGGGGCCTGCGGGCCTGATGCTCGAAAAGATTCTCGGCAGCATCGGCCTCGCACGCCGCGACTGCTACCTCACCAACACCGTCAAGATGATTTCGACCGGCGAAGAGATGACGGCGGACGTGCTCAACTTCTTCACGCCCTACCTCCACCGAGAGCTGCGGGCCGTCCGCCCCTCGGTCGTCATCTCCTTCGGCAACACGCCGACGCGCGCGCTGCTGCGCACCAAGAAGCCCATCTCCCAATTGCGCGGCGAGTTCCACGACTACGAGCGTGCGCAACTGATGCCGACCTTCAACCCCGCCTATCTGCTGCGCGACCCGACGAAGAAGCGCGAAGTCTGGGAGGACATGAAAAAGGTGCGCGCCTTTTTGACGACAGCGCAGAAGTAAGTGTGCATCGCAAAACTGTAGGGGCAGGGCTTGTCCCTGCCCGTTCTGCTTGCATAACCGAGCGGGCAGGGACAAGCCCTGCCCCTACAGTCATCACCCGCGTTGAGGTTTTGAAACTGAGTCTAAATTCTGCGTCTCGGTTGAGAATTTTTATAGTGCTAAGTTTTTAAGTCTCTTCTCACTTCAACTTTTCCCGTCTTCAAGTTAACGTAACTTCCCGTGCAAACTCCGACCGCATCAACGCCAGCCGTCGAGCCCGCCGCGCGCGCGCGCGCCGCCGCGCCGCTCTACGCCGAGGTCGCCTTCCCCGTCCGGCTCTCGCAGACGTTTACTTACCGCCTGCCGCTCGCGCTCCGTGAAGAGGCGCGCGTCGGCGCGCGGCTGCTCGTCCCCTTCGGGCGCAAGCTCTCGACCGGGTACGTCGTCGCGCTGCACGACGCGCTCGACCCCGCCGCCGAGGTGGACGAGTCGGAGTTGAAGGAGGCGGAAGAACTGCTCGACGCCGAGCCGATGCTGACGCCGGAGGTCCTGGAGATTACGCGCTGGATTAGCGAATACTACGCCGCGCCGTGGGGCGAAATCCTGAAGGCCGCGCTGCCCGCCGGGCTGAATTCAGCCGTCGAGCAAATCGTCAACATCACACAAGAGGGGCGCGACGAACTCTCGCGCATCCCGGCGCGCAAGGCCGCGACCGCGAAAGGCCAGGCCCTCCGCCTCGCCTCCGCGGGCGAGACGACCTTGCGCGAACTCGCGCGCGAGCTTGGACAGGCGCAAGCCTCGAAGGCCGTCCGGGAGCTTGAGCGCGCTGGTTGGGTCACGCTCGCGCAACGCGCGCGGAGCGCGCAGGCCAAAGCCAAACGCCGCAAGGCCGTCCGTTTGCTCCCCCCGGATGAGCACGAAGCGAACGGCGCGCGCGCACTCACCGAGGCGCAGCAGAGAGTCCTCGAAACGCTCATCGCGTCGGGCGGCGAGATGCTCTTCGCCGAGCTGCTCGAAGCGGCGCACACGAGCGTGTCAACGATTCAGACCTTAGAGCGTCGGCGCGTCCTCGAAGTCTTCGTCCGCGAAGTCCGGCGCGACCCGCTCGCGGGCGTGACGCTCCCCGCGCGCGACAAGTTCGAGTTGACCGAGGCGCAGGACGCGGCGCTCAAGCAGATTAATGAGGCGCAAAGCACGGGCGGCTTCGCGGCCTTCCTCCTGCACGGCGTGACGGGGAGCGGGAAGACCGAAATCTACATCCGCGCGATGCGCGCCGCGCTCGAAGCCGGACGGACGGCGATGATGCTCGTGCCGGAGATTGCCTTAACGCCCGTCTTCTCTCGACGCCTGCGCGCGCACTTCGGCGAAGCGGTCGCCATCTTCCATTCGTCGCTCACCACGGGCGAGCGCTTCGACGAGTGGGGCCGCCTCAAACGCGGCGAGGCGCGCGTCGTCATCGGCACGCGCTCGGCGGTCTTCGCGCCCGTCTCAGACCTCGGCGTCATCGTCGTGGACGAAGAGCACGAGGCCAGCTATCGTCAACACGAGTCGCCCTACTACAACGGGCGCGACACGGCGGTGATGCGGGCCTTGAAGGAAGGCGCGGTCGTCGTCCTCGGCTCGGCGACGCCCTCGATGGAGTCTTACCAGAACGCGCGCAACGGCAAGTACAGATACCTCCGTCTCCCGAACCGCATCGCCGACCGACCGATGGCGCGCGCCGAAATCGTGGACATGCGCGAGGCCTTCCGCTCTCTGGGCAAGGCCGAGGTCTTCTCGCCCGAACTCCTCGCCGCCCTCGAAGAGACGCACTCGCGCGGCGAGCAGTCCATCATCCTCCTCAACCGCCGGGGCTATTCGAGCTTCGTCCTCTGCCGCTCCTGCGGCGAGCGCATCAACTGCTCGAACTGCGACGTGACGATGACTTACCACCGGGGCGAGCGCAGCCTCGTCTGCCACTACTGCAACCTCCGCCAGAGAGAGCCGAGCGCCTGCCCTTCGTGCAAGGGCAAGTTCATCTACTTCATCGGCGAAGGCACGGAGCAGATTGAAGAGATTCTGCGCGCCCGTTTCCCTTCTCTAAGAATCGCGCGCCTCGACCGCGACACGACCTCGCGGCGCAGCACCTACGAGCAAGCCATCCTCCGCTTCGGCGCGGGCGAGTTGGATATGCTCGTCGGCACGCAGATGATTGCCAAGGGGCACGACTTCCCGAACGTCACGCTCGTCGGCGTCGTCTCCGTGGACGCAGGGCTCGCGCTCCCCGACTTCCGCGCCGCCGAGCGCGCCTTCCAGCTCATCACCCAAGTCGCGGGCCGCGCCGGTCGCGGAGAGCTGCCGGGCCGCGTCCTCATCCAGACTTACCATCCGCACCATTACGCCCTGCGCCACGCCTGCGCGCAGGACTACGAAGGCTTCTTCGAAGAGGAGATTAACTACCGTCGGAATCTGAGCTACCCGCCCTTCGTCGCGCTCGCCTCGCTGCTCGTCCACGGCGAGGACTTGACGCGCGTGCAGGCGACCGCCGCCGAAGTCCGACGTGCGCTCGACGACGCCAACGCCGAACGACATGTCCGCGTCCTCGGCCCCGCGCCCGCCCCGCTCGCGCGCCTGCGCGGCGAGCACCGCGTCCAGATTCTCCTCAAGTCGCGCCACCGCCCCGCCCTGCGCTCGGTCGTCGAGATGGCGCTCGCCGACGCCGCCCGCGTGCGCGGCTGCGACGTGGGCTCGGTCAACGTCGAGATAGACCCCGTGAGCCTGATGTGAAGCTCGGAGGAGAAGTACCTTGACCCGCCAACAGTTCCGCCTCCTCGTCATCGCCAATCAACTCCTCCTGTTCGCTGGATACGTCGTCCGCGACCTGACCGACGTTTATCTTCCGCCCGAACTGCAACAGTACTTCGTCACGAGCGGGAGTGTGATGGACGGCATGGAGGCGGGCGTCTTCTTTTCCGAACAGAATGTGTACGTGCTCTGGGTCATCATAGACATCGTGGGGCTCGTCGGCGCGGTCGGCCTCTGCCTCGGTCGCAGATGGGGGAGAACCTTCTACCTCACCTGCTACGTCGCGACACTCTTCGCCGGGCTGCTCACGCCTTTCTACGTCTCGTCGAGCTGGCCCAGCTTCCTCTTCCTGCTCTACGGCACGACCGAGGGCATGATTCTCGCGCTTGCATACTTCTCGCATCTCAGGAGAATGTTCGAGCGCGACGAGCGCGAAGAAGAAGAAGAAGAAGAAGAAGAAGAAAACGCTAGCGGACGAAGCCGCCGACTCGGCCTGAATCTACCGCCGGCGTTTAACCGGGCGACTTTCAAACGACCCACACACGGATTTAATCTTTCGCCATGAAACTATCAGACCTTGCCCGCGAGACGGGCGCAAACATCGAAGCCGAGCACTCCGACATCGAGATTACGGGCGCAGCCGGGCTCGACGAGGCCGAAGCGGGACACGTCACCTTCCTCGCCAACCCGCGCTACACGCCGCGCCTCCAGACGACGCGCGCCTCGGCGGTCTTCGTCGGCGAGGGCGTCGAGACCGACCGCGCGGACATCACCCTCCTGCGGACGCGCGACCCCTACCTCGCCTACACGCGCGCGCTCCGGCTCTTCCACCCCGAACCCGACTTCGAGCCCTTCATCCACCCCGCCGCCTCCGTTGACCCCACGGCCCGCCTCGGCGCGGGCGTCCGCGTCGGCGCGTGCGCCGTCATCGGGCGCGACGTGTTGATCGGCGAACGCGTCCACATCCACCCGAACGTCACCGTCTACGACGGCGTGCGCGTCGGCGCTGATTCCGTCCTCCACTCCGGCGTCGCCCTGCGCGAAGGCACGCTCGTCGGCGAGCGCGTCCGCATCCACAACAACGTCGTCGTCGGCTCGGACGGGTTCGGCTACGCGAAGGACGAGGAGGGCCGCTGGCTCAAGATTCCGCAGACCGGGAGGGTCGTCATCGAAGACGACGTGGAGATCGGCGCGGGGACGACGATTGACTGCGCCTCGGTCGGCGAGACGCGCATCGCGCGCGGCGTCAAGATTGATAACCTCGTCCAGATTGGCCACTCCTGCACGGTCGGCGAAGACTCGCTCCTCTGCGCGCAGGTCGGGCTCGCGGGCAGCTCGCACGTCGGGCGGCGCGTCATCCTCGCGGGCCAAGTCGGCGTCGCCGGGCATCTCACCATCGGCGACGACGTGGTGCTCACGGCCAAGAGCGCGACGAGCCACAACGTCCCCAACGGGAAAGTCCTCTCCGGCATCCCCGCCTTCGACAACCGCGAGTGGCTCCGCTCGACCGCCGCCTTCCGGCGGCTCGGCGAGATGCAACGAACCATCCGCGCCCTCGAAGCCCGCCTCGCGGCTTTGGAGAAAAATTCGCCGTCCGGCTGAAGAATCAAAAAATTTCTTCGCTTGGGGTAAAGAATCTCTTGACAGAAATCCCCGGCTCGCCGATAATGCTAGTTGAAATTGGTTTTCAATTTCGCCCCGTTTTTGAAAACGATTTCAGGCCGAAAGTCGTTCCCCGAAGGAGTTTTACCAAGAGCATGCAGACGAACAACACGGCGGTCTTGAAAGTCCTCCCCTCCGCGCGCGAAGACCAGAGGGTCGAGGTCGTCTTGGAGCAGCGCGGCGGCGAAGACGTGGTCGCGCTCCGGCACTCTGTCTGGACGGAAGGTCTCGGCTGGTGCGCGCAGAAGACCATCCGCCTCGACGCCGAACAGCTCGACGAACTGCACCGCGCCGTCACGGTCGCGCGCCACCGCATTAACCGCCGTCGCGGCGAAGCGGGTCAGCCGTTGAAGACGGCGCAGGTCATCCAACTCCCGACGCTGGCCTGAGTTAAGAATCTAAGCGATAAAAAAAGGCTTGGGCGGCTTTCACGTTGAAAGCCGCCCAAGCCTTTTCCCTTTCCTGCCTCTTTGGTTCCTAACTAATTTGACGCAGCGTGATTTTCTGCTTCGTGACGTTCGCGCGGCGCTCCGAGGTCAGCTTCTCGAACTCCTCGATGTGCCGCTGCTCTTGGGCGATGCGCTCTTCGAGGAGGAAGCGCGTGCCGAGTTCGGCGTCCGTGCAGGACTTCCACGCGGCGACGTAAGCCTCCATCGCGGTTCTCTCCAATTCGAGGTCCTGGCGCAGCATCTCGGTTAGCTCGATTGACTGGCGGATGTCGCCCGGCTCGACCGTCGGGACGCCGCCGTGGGCGACGATCTTATCGCCGAGGATGGCGGCGTGGTCGCGCGACTCTTCGCTCATCTCGCGGAAGAAGGAACGGAAGACTTCGCGCTCCGGCCCCGTCACCAGAAAGCTGTGCTGCATGTACTGAATCACGCCCGCCAGCTCAAGGCCGAGCGCGCGGTTGAGATTATCAATTAACTCCGTGTTTGCCATCGTCGCCTCCGTGGAAAAGCCTGTCTCACACTCGGAATAAGGTTGTCTTTGAAAACACGGCGATGATAAAGACAGGACTCCCGTCTGTCAAGCCTAAACTTTGCAAATAAAAGACTTAATAATGACATTCATTTTCAACTGCGGCGTTCGTTCAGACAGAGGGATATCGAACAAACAGTACCGCGGGCGGTAGCGAGCGGGTTGAGCATCGTCAACGTTAACCCGCCCGAAAGACCGCTCGCGGTTCTGTTTTTAGGTGACGGCCCCGCCGTCAACGATGACGACTTCGCCGTTCATGAAGCTGTTGCGGTCGCTGACCATGAAGGCGGCGAACTCGGCGAGTTCGCGCGGCTCGCCTTTGCGCCCGCTGGCGGCCCAGAAGTCGTGCATCTGGAGGAGACGTTCGGGGAGCGCTTCGGCCAGCTCGGTGTTGAAAATCCCTGCGGCGATGGCGTTGACCGAGACGCCGAAGGCGGCGGCCTCGCGCGAGAGGCATTTGGTGAAGCCGATCATCGCGGCCTTCGAGGTCGCGTAGTGGACGGAGGTCGGCAGCGCGCGTATCGCGCCGATGGAGGTGATGTTGAGGATCGAACCTTTGCGCTTGCGCATCATCTGCTTGAAGATGGGCTTGGTGACGGCGAAGAGGCTATGGACGTTCGTGTTGATGACCTCGTCCCACGCGCGGTCGGTGGTGGTGGCGAAGTTGTCGCCGCGGTTGATGGCGGCGTTGTTGACGAGGATGTCTATGCGGCCCCAAGCCTCGACCAGCTCGCGCGCCATCTTCTTCAAGCCGAGGCGGTCGGTGATCGGGATTTTGAAGCCGAGCGCGCGCCGCCCGTGCGCCTTGATTTTCTCCTTCGTCTCCTCGGCGAGGTCGTCGCGCGAGTGGTAGTTGAAGGCCACGTCCGCGCCTTCGCGCGCGAAGACTTCGCAGAGCGCCGCGCCGATGCCGCGCGTCCCGCCGGTGATGAAAGCGCACTTCCCTTCGAGAAGAAGACTCAAAGCCCCACGTCTCCCGTTGACACGCCCCGGCGCACCCGTCGAGTGGATGCGCTGGCCGTCTATCTTTTTTAGTGAATAGAACTCTGTGGTTGATTAAAGCTTAAACGCCGGGGTGCGTCAACTTGGGGCGGGATTTCAGGCCGGGCCGAGTTCGACGGGAGCGGGCTCTTCCTGCGCCAACACGGGCGCGGGGATGAGGGCGGCGATCTCCTCGACGATGCGGCGGGTCGCGTCGGGGATGGCGAGCCCGGCGGTGGCGGCGCGCAGAGAGGCGTAGTAGGGCAAGTCTTCGACCATCCGCCGGACGACGGGGACGATGTCCGAGGGGCGGCGCAGGAGCACGCCCGCGCCGCGCGTGTCGAGCATGGTGGCCGCGCCGGACTCCTGCGGCATCGGCGGCGTGGTCGCGTCGGCGATGATGGGAAGGCGGCAGGCGAGCGCCTCGAAGGTCGTCAGCCCGCCGAGCTTCGAGACCATCACGTTGGCGGCGCGCATCAGGTCTTCAATCTGCTCCGAGTAGCCGATGACCTTGACGGGGAAGTTGGCGACCAATGCTAAGGACTCTGCCTCGGCGCGCAGCTCTTCGTTGCGACCGGCGAGGAAGATGGCCTGCACGTTCAAGTCGCCGCGCACCAGTTCGCGGAAGATTTGCGGGATGTTGCCGCCGCCGACCCAACCGGCGTTGACGAAGACGGTGAACTTCTGCGGGTCGAGTCCGAGCGCGCGGCGAGCGGCCTGCGCCGCCAGTTCGTCCGGGAACTCGAACTTCGGATGCACCGGCATCCCCGAAACCTTGATGCGCTCCGGCGCGACGCCGTAGTCAATCAACTGCCGCTGCGCTTCCTCGCTCGCGACGAGGTAGAGCGTCACGTCGTCGCAAGCCCACCCGCGCCAGAAGCCGTAGCAGGGGTCTGTGACGACCGTGACGAGCGGTATCTTATCGGCCAGTCCGAGTTCCTTGAGGAGCCGCGCAAAGAAGTGCTGCGTTAAGGGGTGGACGCTGACGACGACGTGCGGGCACCAGCGCTCGAACAGCTCCGTCGCGTAGCCGACGCTGCGCCGGTAGAAGAAGTTGCTCTTTTCGGGGCGGAAGCGGTTGACGGCCCAGTAGAGGTACTTCATCCAGTGCTGGCGGTGGCGCAGCACCCAGTTGTAGAAGCGGACGAGCTTCTCCGTCACCGAGTGCGACTCTTCGATGGCGCGCACGACGCGGACGGCGTAGGAGTCGCCGTGGAAAAACTTCTGCACCCCGGCCACAATCGCGGCGGCAGCCGAACGGTGGCCTCCGCCCGTGTCGGACGAGATGATGAGAATTTTCGGGACTCGTTCTCGAAGCATAGAATTTAGATGCTGAATGCTAGATGTCAGATGTTAGTAAGGTGCAAGCCGTTCTTACTAACATCTGACATCTGGCATCTGACCACTGCTTTTAAGCCTTGACGGTGAGGCCGTCGTGCTCGGCCTCCTGCCGCTCAATCTCTTTGCGCGACTTCCGCATCTCGCGCTCCAGACGCTTAATCTGGATGAGATGCTTCGGGTTGAACGGCAGACTCGGATAGTAGCTGTTCGACTCGTGCGTGCAGAAGCAGCCGTCCTTCGCCTCCTTGCGGCGCGCCTTCATCGCCTCCGAGCGCCAGAGCGACTGGAAGTTCCATTCGTGGTCGCGGAGGTTGCCGACCGAAGACTTGTTCTCGCACGAAGAGACCGTCCCCTCGTCATAGATGACCGCGCCGGCTGTGCCTGCGTAGCAAGTCATCTGCGCCTTCTGCTCCTGCTGCGCCTTGTCAATGAGGCCGTGCATGTAGATATCAATCGCGGCCTTGAAGTAACCGGCGTCGCCGCCGTAGTTGTTCTTGATGGCGGCGTGGCGCGAGTCGTCGTCAATCATCCGCGCGAGCTTGGCGTAGCGCGCGTGGTCAATGTCGAGTTCCTTCGGGTCGGCTGAGGGCGGACGGATGTAGTTGAAGTTGACCTTGTCGGGCCTCAGTTCGTACTTCAGAAAATCGTACCACTCGAAGATCGTGTCCTGATTCGTGTTCATGAAACACGTGCACGTCTGGATGTCGAGCCGACCGTACTCGCGCTTGATGGCTTGGAGTTGCCGGGCCGTGTCAATGGCGATGTCCCACGAGCCGGGCTTCTGCCGAATCTTCTCGTGCTGATCCTTGAGGCCGTCAATGCCGAGGGCGACGGCGACGTTCAAGTTCGGGCACTCTTCGAGGATGCGCGTCACGTCCGGGATGATGCGCTTCTGAATCTGCCCATTCGACATGAGGTAGACGGATTCGAGTTTATTGTTCTCGTAGAAGGCGCGGACGATCTCCGGCAAATCCTTGCGCGTAAAGGGCTCGCCGCCCGCGAGGATGAGGACACCGAGGTTGCCGCCCAGAGTCTCCGAGACCTTCTGGATTTCGTGCGTCTTCATCTGCAACTTCTTGCGCGGGCGGTCGTCCAGCTCGTCCGTGAAGAAGCAGTGCGTGCAGCGCATGTCGCACACGCTCGTCACGAGGATGTTCAAAAGCACCGGCGCGAATGGCTGCCCCAGCGCGAGCTTCGCGTACCGCTTCAAAAGTTCTTTGGTCGTATAATCCATTATTACCCTTAAACTAAAAACGCGCCGCAGGCCCGCGCGCGACTGGCCCCGCTTAACTATAAGCGGCAGTACACTTTAAACGGCTTCGCGCGAAAAAGCAATCTCTGGCCCTCTGGTCTCGCGCCGGAGGTTTGCGCCGCCGCCGCGCACAGTTCTTTGGATGCAGTTTTCAGCTCTCGCGCTCGTTGCGGATTTTAATTCCGAGGGCACGCATGCGGCGGTAGAGGTGGCTGCGGTCGAGGCCCATCAGCTCGGCGGCGCGGGTGACGTTGCCTTCGGCCTCGGCGAGTTTGGCGCGGATGAAGTCGCGCTGGTGGGCCTCGCTGGCGTCCCTGAAGGAGGAGAAGCGCGAGGGGGCGGCGGGCGGCTCGCTGCCGCCGAGCGGCGGGAGGTCTGTGACGCCGACCTCCATCTTCTCGTGCATGATGCAGACGCGCTCGACCGTGTTGCGGAGTTCGCGGACGTTGCCGGGCCAGGAGTAGGCGCGCAGGGCCTCTACCGCCTCGGCGTCGAAGCGCTTCGGCTCCCTGCCGTAGGCGAGCGAGAATTTTTGGTTGAAGTGCTCCACGAGGGCGGGGATGTCTTCGGCGCGCTCGCGCAAGGGGGGCAGCTCGAAGGGGATGACGTTGAGGCGGTAGAGGAGGTCTGAGCGGAAGAGGCCGCGCTCGATTTCGAGTTCGAGCCGCTTGTTGGTGGCGGCGATGACGCGCACGTCCACGCGCATCGGCGTCGTCGAGCCGACGGGCTCGAAGCGCTGCTCTTCGAGGACGCGCAGGACTTTGGCCTGCATCCGCGCGCTCATGTCGCCCACCTCGTCGAGGAAGAGCGTCGCGCCGTCGGCCAGTTCGAACTTGCCTCGGTTCGAGCCGGTCGCGCCCGTAAACGCGCCGCGCACGTGGCCGAAGAGTTCCGACTCGATGAGTTCTTCGGGAACCGCCGAGCAGTTCAGCTCGACGAAGGGCGCGGAGGCGCGGAGCGAGCGCGCGTGGATGGCCCGCGCGACGAGTTCCTTGCCCGTCCCCGACTCGCCGTAGATGAGCACGCGCCCGTCGGTCGGAGCGACCAGAGCGATCTGCTTGCGCAGCGCGCGCATCGCCACCGACTCGCCGACCATCACCCACTCGCTGCGCAGGTTCTCGCTCAAAGCCGCGTTGACCCGTTCGAGTTCCCTCTGCCTGAGCGCGTGGCGGACGGTGAGGACGGTCTTCTCGATGGAGAGCGGCTTCTCGATGAAGTCGAACGCGCCGAGCTTCGTCGCGCGCACCGCCGTCTCGATGTTGCCGTGCCCCGAAATCATCACGACCGAAGGCTCCGGGCCGCGCTCGCGCAAACGCGTTAAGGTCTCAAGGCCGTCCATGCCGGGGAGCCACACGTCGAGCAGCACGCACCCGAAGGCCCGCCGCTCGACGGCCTTCAGACACTCTTCGCCCGTCGCCACCGCCTCCGTCTCGAAGCCCTCGTCTTCGAGGACGGCGCGCAGCGTCTCGCGTATCCCGCGCTCGTCGTCAACAATCAGAATCGAATCAGGCATAAGTGAAGTGATGAATGATGAATGATGAATATATCGCCATTTGAAATCTTAAATCTGAGACTTGAAATTTGAAACCGGTCTTAATTCATCATTCCGCATTCCGCATTCATCGTTTCTCCTGCTCCTCCGCGACCGGGAGTTCGATGAGCATGCGCGCGCCGCGCGGGCGGTTGGATTCGGCGCGGATGCGCCCGCCGTGCTCGGCGACGATGCGCTGGACGATGGCGAGGCCGAGGCCGGTGCCGTGCCCGCGCGTCGTGAAGTAGGGCTGGAAGAGGCGCGCGAAGTCCGTGCGCGAGATGCCGTGGCCGGTGTCGGCGACTTCGGCGATGAGCAGGCCGCGCGCGGGGTCGTGGCCGGTGGCGATGGTGATGCGGCGCTCGCCTTCGACCTCGGCGAGCGATTCGAGAGAGTTGTCAATCAAGTTGACGAAGACGCGGCGAAGCTGTTCGGCGTCGAGCAGCGAGCCGGGCAGACTGTGCGCGAGCAGCACGTCGAGGCGCACGTCCTCCAGACGTTCTTCGTAGAGCGCAACGGCCTGACGGACGACCTCGTTCAAGTCTGCCGGGGCGAGCCGCGCGTGCGGCAGACGCGCGAAGCGCGTGAACTCGTCCACCATCGCCTTGAGGCCGTTGACCTCGCGGCTGATGGTCGCCGTGCATTCCTCGACGACGCGCGCCACGCGCTCCTGCTCGGCGTCTTGGACTTCCCCGCCGTTCGTCGGCAAGTCCAGCACCGCGTCGGGCGAAGCGCCGCCGTTTGCGCGAGCGCGCCGGAAGTTGCGCGCGATGCGCTCCGCCGAGAGCTGAATCGGCGTCAGTGGATTTTTTATCTCGTGCGCGAGGCGGCGCGCGACTTCGCTCCACGCGGCGGCGCGTTGCGCGGCGAGGAGTTCCGACAAGTCCTCGATGACGAGCACGACGCCGCGCCCCTTCTCTTCGGCGCGCGGGATAAGCGCGGTCGCCGTCAGCGCGACGGGGATGAGGTCGCTAGCCCCCTGACCTTTCGCGCCGCCGTCGCCGTTGCTTTCAACGTGTGCCTTGCCGTCGCCCACGCCGTTGCCGTTCGCCGCGCCGCCGCTCTCGTGCGCGGGGCCGCGCGCCAGCTCTATCTGCTCGGTCGCGCGACCGCGCAGGCGCGCGCGCCAGAGGATGCGTTCGAGGACGAAGTAGTCGCCTTCGCTCACGATTTCGGAGAGCGGCGTCGAGGGCGGGGGCGAGTGTTCGAGCCGGAGCATCGAGAGCGCCGAGGCGTTGATGGTCGTCACGAGGTTCGCCTCGTCGAGCGAGATGACGCCGGTCGAGACGGTCTGCAAGACGGTCTCGATGTAGTTGCGCCGCTCTTCGAGCGCGAGGTTCTTGTCGCCAAGCTCGGCGGCGCTGCCTTCGATGCGGCGGCGGTTCTCGGCGAGCTGCTCGGTCATCTCGTTGAAGGAGGCGGCGAGGACGGCCAGTTCGTCGTCGGCGATGGCCGTCACGCGATGGTCGAGGTTGCCGCTCGCGACCTCCTTGGCGGCCTCGGCCAGAGCGCGAATCGGCGTCCCGATGCCGCGCGCCAGATAGATCGCGCTCCACGTCGCGGCGAAGAGGAGCATCAAGGTCAAAAGGCCCAACGTCGAGAGTCCGAGCAGACGCACCTTTCGCTGGTTGCGCTTGAAGTCCTCGAAGGTCTGCGCGCCCGCGACGAGTTTGTTCAAGTTCTCGTCCGCACGCCGCTCGCGCGCGGCGATGAGGAACTGCCCGTCTCGCAGCCTCACAGCCGTCGCGTCGAAGACCGTGCCGCCCGTCTCGAACGTCGCGCCCGCCTCCCCGCCTTCGACCGCGCGCCGCTGAAGCAAGTCATAGTCGCCCGTCATCCTCAACGCATCCGGGGCGAGCACGCGAGTACGCGCGCTGCCATCGGCGGAGACAATCGCCAGCATCGAGAGTTTCGCGCTCGCGAGGAGCGTTTGAAGGCGTGATTCGAGTTGCGCCGTGACCGCCGTGGACTCCGGCTCCGGCGCTCCCGTCTGTGGCAGCGCGACGGGCGTTCCGGCTTCGCCCGGCGTCTGTTCGCTGTCGAGCGCGGCGGCGATGGTCGCGCTAAGCTCTCGCAGCCGCTCGACCTGCTGGCGCGCGTCCTCGTCGCGCGCCTGCTTCGCCTCGCGCACGACCTCCTGCGGCAGACTGCTGAACCACTTCTCCAAAGAGCGGTTGAAGAAGATGTAGGAGAAAAGCGCCATCGCCGTGATGGGGAGCAAAGAGACGGCGATGAAATAGACGATCATCCTCGTCTTGAGCTTCGAGCCGAGCTGTCGCTCGCGCCGCTCGCGCCGGAGTTTGAGGAGACTGCGGACGAAGATGAAGGTGAAGAGGAAGAAGGCGACGAAGTTGAGCGTCGAGAGCGCGTAGATGAGCAGCGTGTCGCTGGCCGTGTCGGGCGTGAACATCTCCCACAGCCCGAAGACCTGCAACACGACGAGCGCCGAAAGCAGCAGGAGCACCAGTCCGCCGAAGAGCCACGGCGCACCGCGCCTCCGCGCACGCGCCGCCGTCACCGTCTCGCCCAGTGGCTCATTACGTTCGTTCATCCTCTTTGAAGTCCGGGCGGGAGTTTATCACGCGCGAGACGGCGCGCGCACCGCACGCCTCCACCCAGCGCCCCCGGCGTAATTGCTGCTCCTCGGCGGGCTTCCTTTCATGTATATTGTCGGGGCACTCCTGACCACTTCGACGGGTACACCGATGGAGATTCAAGACCTCATCTTCAACCGCGCGGGGCGTCTGCGCAGCGCGTGGCGTTTCGCCGCCTTCGTCGTCGCCTACCTCGTCGCCTTCATGGCGGTGCGGGCGCTGATGCTGGTCGGCATGGGGCTCTTCCTCTCGCGCGAGGGCTTCGACCGCCTCTTCGACGGCTACGCGGGCTGGGCCATCCAGTCCGTCTTCTTCATCTTCCTCCCGGCGGCGCTCGCCGCTTGGGCGTGCGGGCGCGTGCTGGAAGACTTGCCGTGGCGCGCGCTCGGATGGGCGCTGCACCGGGGGTGGGCGCGCGACCTCCTGCTCGGACTGCTGCTCGGCGTCGTCTCGCTCGGCGTCGCGGCGCTCGTCGGCGTCGTGACGGGCAGCTACCGGCTGTCGCTGAACGACGCGGCGCAGATGCCTTTGGTCTTGAAGACGCTCGCCTCCTCCGCACTCATCCTGATGCTCGGAGCCGCCGCCGAGGAGATGCTCTTTCGCGGCTACCCCTTGCAGACGCTGATGCGCTCGTGGCCGTTCTGGGCGGCCCTGATTCTGTCCACCGCCGCCTTCGCCCTCGTCCACATGGAGAACCCGAACGTCGCGCCCGGCTTCACCTTCGTCAACACGTTTCTGGCGGGCGTGTGGCTCGCCGTGGCCTACTGGCGGACGCGGAGTTTGTGGCTCCCCTTCGGCCTCCACTGGGGCTGGAACTGGGCGATGGGCGCGCTCCTCGGCTCGCCCATCAGCGGCATCACCACGCTCGCGCCCGACCCCGTCCTGCGCTTCACAAGCACCGGCCCGGAGTGGCTCGGCGGCGGCGCTTACGGCGTCGAAGGCGGAGCGGCCTGCACCCTCGCGCTCGTCCTCTCGACCGCCTACGTCTGGCGCACGCGCCTCTTCGCCGCGACCGAAGAACTCCGGCGATTTACGGACGAAGAGAACCCGAATTTGCCCTCCGCGCCGCTCTCGAATTACCTCGCCACGCCTCAGCCGCGGACGCCCGCCGACGGCGCGCAAAGCGACGCAGCCCGACTCACCGAAGAATGATAGCCAGGCATTTTCCGGCGGGTGTATGATGCCCCCGTTCTTAACTTTCGGAGCAGCCGCCTGTGTTCCGCTGAACCGAGAGGATGAAAAAGATGAGTGCAGAACAAGTGAATGAAATACTGAAATACCTCAGCGCGATGAGTCGAGAAATCGGCGAGTTTCGCACGGCGATGCAAACGCAAATTAGTGACTTGCGCACGGAGATGGGCGAAATGCGCACGGAAATGCGCGAGATGCATGGTGAGATTCGCGAGGTGCGCGCCGAAGTGTCGGCACTCGCTTCTCGACAGTACAGGCTCGAAGCGCGGGTGCTTGATAACCGTGCTGACGTGCGCGACCTCGCCGCCAGAGTGACAGTGCTTGAAGCCAAGCAGACTTGAGATTGTCGTCGGGTTCGGGTCGCAAAGAGAAAGCCGGGAGACGTTTCGTCAACAACGTCTCCCGGCTTTCGTTTTCATCCGTCTCGAACGGAGTTAACTTTACCGCTCGTCAATCGGCACGTAAGTCAGGTCGCGCGGCCCGGTGTACTCGGCGCGGGGGCGGATGAGGCGGTTGTTGGCGTACTGTTCGAGGATGTGGGCCGTCCAGCCGGAGATGCGGCTGACGGCGAAGATGGGCGTGAAGAGGTCGAGCGGGATGCCCATCAGGTGATAGGCCGAGCCCGAATAGTAGTCCACGTTCGGGTAGAGCTTCTTCTCGCGGAACATCACCTCGCGCAGCGTCTCCAGAATCGAGTACCACTGCGTCTCGCCGCTCGCCTCGCCCATCTCCTTCGAGAACCTCCGCAGCCACGTCGAGCGCGGGTCTTCGGTGCGGTAGACGCGGTGGCCGAAGCCCATCACCTTCTTCTTCTGCGCGAGCGCATCCGTCAGCCACGCCTCCGCCCGCTCCGGCTTCTCGATCTCGAGGAGCATCTTCATGACGTTCGTGTTCGCGCCGCCGTGGAGCGGCCCGGAAAGGGCGGCGATGGCCGCCGTCACCGCGCCGTACATGTCGGCGAGCGTGCCCGCGACGACGCGCGCCGTAAAGGTCGAGGCGTTCAATTCGTGGTCGGCGTGGAGGATGAGGCACACGTCCATGATGTGCGCCTCGCGCTCCGAGGGCTCTTCGCCACGGAGCATGTAGAGGAAGTTCGCGGCGATGCCGAGCCCCGGTTTCGGCTCGACGGGCTCAAGCCCTTTGCGCACGCGCTCGATGGCGGCGACGATTGAGGGAAACTGCGCCGTCAGCTTCGTCGCCGTCCGTAGCGCGCCCTCGCGCGAGAGGTCGCGCGATTGCGGGTCGTAGAAGCCGAGCGCCGAGACCGCCGTCCGCAGGGCGTCCATCGGCTCGGCGTCGTGCGGGAACCGTCGTATCAACTCCATAATTTCCGAAGGGATGGCTTGATTCTCGGCGAGCGAGCGGCGCAGCTCGTCCAGCTCTTCGCGCTTCGGCAGGCGTCCGTGCCAGAGGAGGTAGACGACCTCCTCGAAGGTCGAGTGCTCGGCGAGGTCGTGGATGTTGTAGCCCTGGTAGATGAGGACGCCGTTAATGCCGTCAACGTCGCCGACCGAAGACTCCGCCGCCACCACGCCTTCGAGCCCAGCCGGGCTCTTGGCCGTCGCCGCGGCCTTGCTTTCAGGTTTGTCCATGATGATTTGATCCTTAAAGTGTCGTGTGTGCCTCGAAAATAGCAAAGAGCCGTGAACCGTGACAAGTGACGGGTGACAAGTTAAGAACGAAAGTCCTGCTTTTAACTTTGAACCTTGAACTTTGAACTTTGAACTCTGACTTTTTGCCCGCGCCGGAGGCCGAGGAGTCGCGCGGCGGAGTCGAGGTAGACGGCGATTTCGAGGAAGCCCGCGCTGCCGTGGATGATGAAGGGCTCGCCGTTCGCGCCCCCCTCTTCGGCGAAGAAGCGGCGGCAGGCGCGTATCTCATGCTCGCCGACGCGGAGGGAGAAACCGGCGTCGTGCTCGTCGCCTTCGAGGTCTTCGGGGGTGATGTTCGTGACGCAGTTGCCGAAGCGGTCAACGTGGATGACGGAGCCTTCGAGCGTGCCGTCCGCGAGGCGGCGCGGCGAGGGGAAAGCGACTCCGCGCGTAGTCCGTCACCGGCGGGCCGAGTGTCGCGGGCTCGACTCCGAGCGAGAGCGCGCCCGCGAGCGGCGCGAAGACATCGCGCCCGTGGAACGTCGAGCTTATAGACGGGCGGAAATATTTCGTCTCGGTCGCGTGAAAGACGCACGCGTCGTCCGCACGCTCGAAGATGTACCCGAAGACGCCGTTGTCAGGCCCGACGAAGAGATGACCGTCGGCCTCCACGACGACCGGGCGACGCGCGGAGCCGACGCCCGGATCAACGACGGCGACGTGGACAGTGCCTTGCGGGAAAGATTGGTAAGCGGCGAGTAAGGTGAAGGCCCCGGCCTCGATGTCGTGCGGCGGAATCTCGTGCGTGATGTCTACGACCTGTGCTCGCGGGTTGACTGAGAGGACTGCGCCCTTCATCGCGCCGACGAAATAATCGGCGACGCCGAAGTCTGTGAGCAGTGTGACGATCATTTTCCGAGGATGGCGTTTAGTGCATCCTGAACGGGCCGCCCGGCGGTTCGGGCTCAAGTTCGGGGCGCGCGGAGTCCTGTACGACCTCGTGCATCTCCAAAGCGTTCGGCCCCGTGAAGGCGTCCTTCGGCAGAGTGCCCGACTGCGCGTGCCCCTTGACGAAGGCGTCAGAGCGCACCCAGTTGAGGAAGTCTTGCCGACTCTCCCAGCAGGTGAAGACGACGTAGGGGTCGCCCTCGTTGACCGGGCGCAAGACCTGATTCGAGATGAAGCCCGGCATCCCGTCCACGAGCCCCGCGCGCTCGCGGAACCTCGCCTCGAAGGCTTCGCCGTACTCCGGCTTGACGTAGATGCGATTGGCGACTGTAATCATCCGCTCCCCTTCTTGATACGAAACTAAGTCCGCAAGACTTTCGCTGCTTCCGCTCATCTCCCCGACGTGCGAATCCTGAGCTGCTGACCGGGCTCGAAGTGTATGTCCTTGCCGCGCTGCGTCATCACCGCGCCCGTCCCGGCTGCGCCGCCGATGATCGCGCCGATGCCCGCGCCCTTCCCGCCGCCCGCGATGCCGCCGATGATTGCGCCGATGCCCGCCGCGCCGCCGACCTTGATGGCGTCTTCCTTCGTCGTGCTCTTGCCGCGCACGCCGCCCTCCGGGTCAACCTCTTCGCCGCTCTCCTGTCCGGCGGTCGGGACGATCTCGACGACCTGCGCGTTGAACTGCTCCCAGTCGCTCTGGCCCGGCAAACGAATCTGGTCGAAGTCGAGCTGAAGCTGCGAGCGGCCCGTCGCCTTGCCCGCGCGCTGGACGTTGGTCAGGCGACCGCCGACGGTCGCGCCCTCAAACTCCTGCGGCTCGATGACGCGCGCCTCGAAGCGGTCGCCGCGCTGGCTCACGTCGGTCGAGAGCCGGTTCGTCAGTTCGACGAGCAGCACCGTGTTCCCCGGAACCGAACTCACGCCGCCCGCCGTCCGCACGCCCGAAGGCGAGCCCGACTGCTGGCCGTTAACATCGTTCGGGTCGCTGCTGCTCTCCACCACGTCGCCGCTGCGGCCCCCGCCGCGCACCCCACCGCTATTGTCGGCCACGCCTTCGGGCGTCGCCCCGCGCCGAGAGAGTCCCGGCGGGACATTCGAATCGAAGCCGCCGCGCCGGTAGCCCGTCTCGTAGCCGACCTCGAAGCCCTGCTGGTAGCCGTCGCGGTAGTCCTCGCGCGAGCCGTAGGCGTTGATGTAGGCGCGGTCGGCGCGCTGGTAATCGGCCTTGCTCCTGAACTCTGCGGGGGCGCGCTTCAGAGAGTCGCCCCAGCCCGACTGGAAGCCGTCGGAGTAGCCGGTGCGGTAGCCGCGCTCAAGCGCGCCGTACTGCTGCTCCTGCGCCACCGAAGCGGCCTGTGCGACGCGCGGCGTCGCCGCCGAGAAGACGGAGAACGAGGCGAGCGTCAGGGCGAGCGCGAGGGGCATGGCGAAGCGTTGTCTGCGGGTCTTCATAAAACTTTCTCCTCAAAACTAAGGGACTGGCGGACAAGGTTTCGGGGGGAGCTTACAACAAGCGGCGTCAAAACCTCTACCATTCTTGACGCTCGTTGCGGCGCGACATAGACTCGGACACACGCGGCCCGCGCCGGGGCGGAATTTCCCGCAGCTTTTGATGCGCGCCGCCACCCGACAGGTTCGATTTTAGATTTTAGATTTTGGATTTGCGATTGAAAGAGACACCGTTCTCTTCTTCCTTGAATCCGAAATCTAAAATCCAAAATCCAAAATCGCCTTATGTCTCTTCGCAGAGTTTACATGGATCACAGCGCGACGACGCCCGTTGACCGGCGGGTGGTCGAGGCGATGCTGCCCTTCCTGACGGAGAGCTTCGGGAACCCTTCGAGCGTCCACTTCTACGGGCAGGAGGCGCGCACCGCCGTTGACCGCGCGCGGCGCGAGGTGGCGGGCCTCATCGGCGCGCGCCCGAACGAGGTCGTCTTCCTCTCCGGCGGGACGGAGGCCAACAACCTCGCCATCCGCGGCGTCGCCGAGATGAACGCCGAGCACGGGCGGCACATCATCACCTCGTCAATCGAGCACTCGGCGGTGCGCGGCGTCTGCGACGCGTTAGAGAAGCGCGGATGGGAGGTGACGCGCCTGCCCGTCTACGAGGAAGGCGTCGTCCGCATCGAAGACGTGCGCGCCGCTTTGAGGGCGGACACCGTGCTCGTCACCGTCATGCTCGCCAACAACGAGATTGGAACCGTCCAACCCGTCGAAGAGATCGGCGCGCTCGTCCGCGAGCTGCGGGCCGGAGGCCGGAAGCATCTCTTCCTCCACACCGACGCCGTGCAGGCTCTGGGGCGGATGGAGGTGGACGTAGAGGCTCTCGGCTGCGACCTGCTTTCGATGTCGGCGCACAAGCTGCACGCGCCCAAAGGCGTCGGCGGCCTCTACGTCCGACGCGGCGTGCGGCTCGCGCCGCAGAACATCGGCGGCCATCAGGAGCGCGAGCGGCGCGGAGGCACGGAGGCCGTCTCGTCAATCGTCGCCTTCGGCGAGGCCGCGAGGCTCGCGCGGGAAGAATTGAGCGAACGCATCACGAAGATGCGAGACTTGCGCGACCGCTTCGAGGCCGGAGTCGAAGAGCGCGTCCCCGACATCGTCTTCAACGGCGCGCGCGCGCGAGCGACTGCCGCACATCTCGAACATCTCCTTCCGCTTCATCGAAGGCGAGGGCCTGCTCATCAACCTCGACATGCAGGGCGTCGCCGTCTCGACCGGCTCGGCCTGCTCCTCCGGCTCGCTCGAACCCTCGCCCGTCATCCGCGCATTGGGGCGCGACGATGAGCTGGCGCGCGGCTCAATCCGCTTCAGCCTCGGCAAGGACACGACCGCCGAAGAGATCGCCTACGTCCTCGAAGTCCTCCCCCGCGCCGTCGAGAACCTCCGCCGCCTCTCGCCCCTCTATCAAAAGGAGATGTCCGAGCGCGCCTGCGCACCGGCATGAGTTCAAAGTTCAAATTTCAAGGTTCAAAGCTAAAGACAAGGCTTTTGCTCTTAACTTTGAACCTTGAACTTTGAACTTTGAACTCCTGACTTGAACCGTGCCCTACTCCGAGACCTTCAAAGACCACCTCGCGCACCCGCGTCACGCCGGAGAGCTTGAAGAGCCGGACGCCTCCGCCGAGCAGTCAAACCCTGTCTGCGGCGACCGCCTCCGCCTCTCGCTCCGCCTCCTCGGCGGGCGCATCGAGGCCGCGCGCTTCCTCGCCTACGGCTGCCCCGCGACGCTCGCCTGCGGCTCCGCCCTGACCGAAATGATTGTGGGATTGACCGTCGAAGACGCGCTACTCATTACGCGCCGCGAACTCGTCGAAGCCCTCGGCGGCCTCCCCGCGCGCAAAGGCCACGCCGCCGCCCTCGCCGTCGAGACTTTACACGCGGCGCTGCGTTCGTCACGGCTTTAGCAGTTGCGCGAGTAAGTTGCTCGCCTTTGTCTCCGCCGGGGTGATATATTCGGCGCTCCCGCCTCCTTAAATTTAGGAGAGAGTATGGTCAGCCAACTTAAACCTTCCCTGACAGTTGAAGAGTATCTATCCCTTGAGCGCAGCGCCGAGCGGAGGAGTGAATATCTCAAAGGCGAGATGTTCGCCATGACCGGAGCCAGCATCAAGCACAATCTGATTGCAGGCAACATCTTCGCCGAACTCAAACGACAATTGAGGCAGACGGACTGTAATGCTTTCATCAGCGACATGCGCGTCGGCGTGCCCGCCGCGGAGCTTTACACCTACCCGGACGTGGTCGTCGTGTGCGGCGAGCCCAGACTGGAGGACGAATATCTGGACACCCTGCTCAACCCTGTCCTGATTGTAGAAGTGCTGTCGAAGTCCACGGCCTCTTACGACCGGGTAACCAAGTTCGGTTATTACCGCACCATCGAATCGCTGGCCGAGTATCTGCTCGTCGCACAGGATATATGTAAGGTGGAGCAGTACGTGAAGCAGCAGGACGGCAAGTGGTTGATAACCGACATCAGTTCGCCGGAGAGTGTCGTCGAGCTGGGGTCGGTCGGCTGCACTCTGGCGCTGAAGGATATTTACGAGAGGGTCGAGTTTTAGCCGCGACGGTCGGCGCGGCTGAGAGATTCACTGCCCGCCTTTTTTCTTCCCTTCGGGATTTTCACTTCCGGCGGACGCGCGGCCTGCGCGGACGAAGCCCTTGCGTTTTTCCTTTCCCTTCGTGTCGGCGAGTTTGACTTCGAGTTTGCGCGCGGGCTTGGGGGTTGGGCCTCCGGTCGGGGTGTAACCGATGACGTAGTGGGTGCGGAAGTCGCGGACGATTTCCTCGGCGGCCTCGCGGAGTTGGGTGACGCGTTCGGGGAAGAAGACGCGCCCGCCGGTTTCGTCGGCGAGGCGCTTCAAGAGGTTCTCGGCCTTGGCGCGCTTGCTCTTCATCATAAGGCCGTCCTGCCTGTCGAGTTCGCCGACGAGGCCGATGCAGAAGACCTGCACGTCGCCGTCGCGGAGGAGTTTCAGAAGCTCTTCGAGTTTGTACGAGCTTCGACGGTCTTCGCCGTCGCTGATGAGGACGAGGGCGCGGCGGCGCGGCTGGCCGTCGGCGGCTTTCGAGTTCTTGAGCAGGTAGTCAGCCGAGAGGTAGAGCGCGTCAATGAGCGCCGTCTGGCCGCCCTCGACGTACATCTGGTCGAGCGCCCTCGCGACCGCCCCCGCGTCGGCGGTCATGTCCTGAAGTATCTGGATGCGGTCGCTGCTGATGAAGCGGAGGACGAAGGTCTCGTCGCCCGTTTGGTTGCTCGCGGCCAGGAACTTCGCCGACGCAATGGCGTAGTTGAGCTGCGAGCGGAGCGAGCCGGAGTTGTCCACGACGAGGCCGTAGCTCAAAGGCACTTGCTCCTTCTCGAAGGAGCCGACTGGCTTGCTCCACCCCGTCCTCGAAGAGCCGCACGTCTTCCCTCTTCAAATCATCCACGGCGCGTCCCTTCTGGTCGCTCACGGTCAGGATGAGTTTCAAGAGTTCGGGCGTCGGCGCGGAAGCGGCAGGCGTCGGCGAAGGTGTCGGCGCGGGCGGCTCGACGGTCTGGGCGAAGACGGAGAGTGATGCGAGCAGGACGAGCGTTGTTGAGGCGAGCGCGCGGGCGAGGCGACGAGGTTCGGCTTTCACTTCTTCAGTTCCTTCATTCGTGGGTGTAGGGTTAATGAGAAGGGACGGGCCGCAGATGAACGCAGAAAGACGCGGATTAAGATAGAAGATTTAAAGATTTGATTTTCTGATTTGCGCTCATCCGCGTTCATCTGCGGCCTCTTCTTCTTCATCCCTCATTAAGCCGCCGCCCGTTCTTTTTCAAGGCGAGACGCGCCGGGGTCGGGTCTCGGAGGGGGCGATGGGCTGCTGGCCGTTGTGGTACTGCGGGCCGCAGCGGCGGCGGGGCTCCGCGCCGATGACGTAGGTGCGGCTGCGGATGACGGGGCACGTGTCCGCCGCGATGTAGCCGGTGGTCGGGTCAATGTCGAGCGTGATGGTTCCGGTGAGACGCGAGGAGCCGTCGGGCTGCGTCACGCCACGGCCTTCGAGTCCGGGCGCGGAGCGCGAAGCGGGCGGCGTCGCCTGTTGGAGCGGCGGCACTTCGATTGTCCCCGAAGGAGGCGGCGGGGCCGTGCCTTCTTCATCCACGACCGGCCCTTCCTCCTCGCCTTCCAGCAAATCGTCTTCCGAAATCGGCTCGCTCGTCTCGGTCGGCGCGGTTCCGTTGACGAAAAACTCGACTCGCTTGGTCGTTGATTCGGGCGCGGCGAGGCTCCCGGTCGAAGGGTCAATCTCAACCTGCTCGACGCCCGAAGGCATCTGCCAGTCGCCGCCCCATTCGGGGTGCGCGGCGAGCGCGGCGGTCATGAAGTCCGTCCAGATGGGGAGGGCCGAGTCGCCGCCCGTCATGCCGAGGTCGGAGTTGTCGTCGAAGCCGACGTAGACGACGCAGACGAGGTTCGGCGTGTAGCCCGCGAACCAGCCGTCGCGCGACGTGCCGGTCTTGCCCGCGACCACACCCTTGAAGCCGCGCGCGCGCACCTTCGCCGCCGTCCCACGGTTCACCACGTCCTTCATCATCGAGGTCATGATGTAGGCGATTTCGGGCCGCATCACGTCGCTCTTCTGCGCGGTCGGGGCGGCGATGGTCGTGCCGCCGCCCGTCGTCACGCGGTTGATGGCGACGGGCGCGGCGCGCGTCCCGCCCTGCGCGAAGGCCGTGTAGGCCGAGGCGACCTGCAAGGGCGTCGCCTCGTTCGTGCCGAGCGCGTGCGCGAGGTAGTTGCGCTTCGGCTTCGGCAGCCCCGCCTTCGTCGCCAGATTCATCACGCGACCGACGGTCACCTCCTGCGCGAGGTCAACCGTCACGACGTTGAGGCTCCTGACGAGCGCGTCGCGTAAAGTGACGGGCGCTTTCGAGTACTGCTCGCCGAAGTTGCCGGGCGAGTATTCCTGATCGCCGGTCGAGAAGGTCTTCGGCTCGTCAACGTAGGTCGTCGCGGCGGTGATGAGCCGGGGCACGGGGTCGAAGGCGGTGTTGAGCGCGGTGGCGTAGACGAAGGGCTTGAAGACCGAGCCGGGCTGGCGCATGGCGTCGGTCGCGCGGTTGAGCTGGCTGCGCTCGTAGTCGCGCCCGCCGACCATCGCCACAATCTCGCCGGTCTGCGCGTTCAACGCGACGAGCGCGGCTTGCAGAGTCCCCGCCGGGAAGCGTTTGGACTGCACCTTGTCGAGCGCGGCGAGCTGCTTGACGACCGCCGCGTAGGCCGCGCGCTGCAAGTCCATGTCAATCGTCGTGTAGATGCGCAGGCGCTCGGCGGCGCTCGCGTCGGCAATCATGTCGCCGAGTTGTTGCTGCGCGTAGTCCACGAAGTAAGGCGCTTCCGAAGCGTCAATGCGCCCCTTCGCGGGCGCGACCTTCAGCTCGGCGGCCATCGCGCGCGCGGCCTCGACTTCCGTTATCGCCCCGGCGGCGGCCATGTCCTTTAAGACCTGATTGCGCCGCTCGAAGGCGACCTCCGGGTGGCGGTAAGGGTTGTAGCGGTTCGGGCTGCGGATGATGGCGGCGAGGAAGGCCGACTCCTGCAAGGTCAGAGCCGTCACGTCCTTGTTGAAGTAAGCCTCGCTCGCTTCGCCGAAGCCCTTGATGGAGAAGCCCGAACGCTGTCCGAGGTAAATCTCGTTGCAGTAGAGCGCGAAAATCTCCTCCTTCTTGAGCCGCGTCTCGATGATGACCGACATGTACGCCTCGGCCACCTTACGCTTCAAGGTGTACTCCGGCGTGAGGAAGAGGTTCTTGACGAGCTGCTGCGTGATGCTTGAGCCGCCCTGCCGCGCGATGGGCGAGTTGGGGTCGGCGTCGTAGCGGCGGATGAGCGCGCGGACGATGCCACGGAAGTTGATGCCGTAGTGGTCGAAGAACGTCCGGTCTTCGGTGACGGTGATGGCCTTGACCAAGTGCGGCGGGAGGTCGCTGTAGCCGACGACCTTGCGCCGCTCTCGCTGCGGGCCTGAGACGGAACTCAAAAGCTCAGGTTCGAGCCACGCGGTCTGCAACTTCGCGCCGTTGCTGTCGAGGTCGCTGATGGCGGCGATAGTCTTGCCGCCGCGCGCGAACTGGACGCGGATGCGCGGGAACTGCCGCGCGCCGTCCACCAACGAGTCGCGGCTCGGCTCCACGTCCACACCAGCGCCGCTCACACTGTAGCGCCCGCGAGAGGTGTCGGCCTGCTGCGTCTTCTCGACGTAGCCCGAACGCTTGAGCCGCGCGACCAAATCTTCCGCCGAGACTTGCTCGCCCGCCCGTAACTGCTTAGGCGCGGCGTAGAGCCCGGCGCTGCGCGTGAAGACCTCGCCGCGCAGGAGGCGGTCAATGCGCCCGGAGAAGACGTAGTAGTAATAGCCGAGGACGCCGACGAGGACGGTCGTCAGGAAGACGACGGGGATGACGACCGCCGGGCGTGTGAGGCGGCGGAGCCAGCGACGCCAGAAGCTTTCGGGCGGCTGCTCGAACTTGACGACGCGCCTCCCGCGGCTTCTCTTCGCCGTGGGCGGGACGTAACCTTTTGGCGGATGACGGAGGCCCATAAAAGCCGTGAATCGTAAACCGTAACGGGGGAAAAGCCGTAAACGGTAAACCGTGACGGGTGACAGGAGAAGAGCCGTAAACCGTGAACCGTGAACCGTGCCAAGTAAGAACTGGTCTTATCCTGTCACCTGTCACCTGTCACGGTTGACGGCTTTTAGCTGTCACGAAACTGTAATCTCTCAGCGCCCGCGCTGTCCAACATTAATTTGACACTTCAAGCACCTTTTCGCTAACGTGGCGCTTTCTGTCCGACGCCGTTTTGATGCCGCCACAGAGACACACGGTTCGATGCCTCCCATCATAAACCTTGGGGAAGGGCTCTGGTCGCGCGGGCGGCTCGCCTATTCGCTCGCCGCGCTCGCCGGGATGGTTCTGTTCGGGACGGCGGGCTTCTGCCTCATCGAGGGGTGGTCAATCGCCGACGGCCTCTACATGACGGTCATGACTTTGACGACCGTCGGCTACGGGCCGCCCGTGCCGCTCTCGCCGGCGGGCCGCGACTTCGCCATCGTCTTCATGGTCGTCGGCGTCGGCACGACCGGCTACATCATCTCCATCGCGTTGCAGTCGCTGGTGCGCTCGGAGTTGGTCGCGGCCTACGGCGAGCGCCGCCGCCACAGAGAGATGAGCAAAATCAAAGACCACTACATCATCTGCGGCACGGGCCGCGTCGGCTCGCGCATCGTCGCGGAGATGCGGCGCACCGGCGTCCCCTTCGTCGCCGTCGAGACCGACGCCGCGAAGGCCGCGCTGCTTTGCTTGCAGCCCGCGCAACTGCTCGTCCGCGACGCGACGCTCGACGAGACGCTCAAGGAGGCGGGCGTCGAGCGCGCGCGCGGACTCGCGGCTTGTTTGCCCGACGACGCCGACAACCTCTACGTCGTGCTCTCGGCACGGAGCCTCAACCACGACCTCCACATCGTCGCGCGCGCCGTCGAGGAGCAGGCCGAGCCGAAGCTCATCAAGGCGGGCGCGAGCCGCGTCGTCGCGCCGACCATCATCGGCAGCCACCGCATGGCGCAGGCGCTCTTGAAGCCCGCCGTCGCAGACTTCATGGACTCGCTCACGGCGGAGTCGCTCGACCTCGGCTTCGAGCAGATAGAAGTGGACGCCTCTTCCGTCTTCGTCGGGCAGATGCTTAAAGACACGACCATCCGCTCGACGCTCGACGTGGTCATCGCCGCCATCCGCCGCAACGACGGCGAGATGGCCTTCAACCCTTCGGGCGAGACGCGCATCGAGGCCGGAGACCTCCTCATCGCCATCGGTCGCGCCGAGGCGCTCCGCGAGATGACCGATGCGGCGCGCGGGGTGGAAAGTTCAAGGCTCAAAGTTTAAAGTTCAAAGTTTAAGGTTCAAAGTTGAAGACGCGTTCTTAACTTTGAACCTTGAACTTTGAACTTTGAACTCTGTAATGAATCAGCGAAGCATTAAACCGGAGAAGATCGAGCGCGTGGTGGTGCGCGGCGCGAACTGGGTCGGCGACGCGGTGATGACCGTGCCCGCGCTCAAGGGTTTGCGGCGCGTGCTGCCCGGCGCGCACATCACTCTGGCGACGCGCGGGTGGGCCGAAGGCATCTTCGCGGGCGCGGACTTCGTGGACGAGCTGCTCTTGATTGAAGGCGCAGGGCGGGGCGTGCGCTCCGTGTGGCGGCAGGCGCGCGCGTGGCGCGCGAAGCGCTTCGACCTCGCCGTCGTCCTCCCCAACGCCTTCGAGCCCGCGCTCGTGGCCGCCCTCGCGCGCGTCCCCCTTCGCGTCGGCTACGCGACGGACGGGCGCGGCTTCCTCCTCTCGAACCCTCTCGACGTGCCCGTCTGGCGCGCGACGCGTCACGAAGTCTTCTACTACCTCAACGTCGTCGCCGAGCTGGAAAAGATTCTGCGCGGCTCGTCCGACCTCGAAACATACGACGCGCACCCGCGCCTCGAAGTCGCGGACGAGCGGAGACGTGATGCGCGCGAGTTTCTGCGCGCGCGCGGCGTCAGTCTCCTTCGACCGCTCGTCGCGCTCTGCCCCGGCTCGACCAACAGCCGCGCGAAGCGCTGGCCCGCCGAACGCTTCGCCGCCCTCGCCGACCGGCTCGTCGAGGAATCGGGGGCCGACGTGCTGCTCGTCGGCTCGCCCGAAGAGTTGGAGGTGTCCGAAGCGGTCGCGGCGCGGATGAGCCGGAAGCCCTTCGTCCTGACCGGCGAGACGAGCCTCGCCGAGACGGTCTCGCTCCTCGGCGTCGCCGACCTGCTCGTCACCAACGACACCGGCCCGGCGCACATCGCGGCGGCGGTCGGCTGCCCCGTCGTCGTCATCTTCGGCCCGACCAACCCGCTCACCACGCGCCCCTTCTCGGAAACGGCGGTGGTCGTGCGCGAGCCGCCCGCGTGCGCGCCGTGCATGCTGCGCGACTGCCCGATTGACCACCGCTGCATGACGGCCATCACGGCGGAGGACGTCTTCGCGCGCGCCGCACGAGTGCTGGAGGGGCGACCGAAACTGGAGGCGGTGCGATGACGGAGAAGAGACGGCGGGCGGTCTTCATTGACCGCGACGGGACGATCTCCGAAGAGGTCGGCTACGTCAATCACGTCGAACGCTACCGCGTCTTCCCTTTCGCGGCGGAGGCTATCAGGACTTTGCACGAAGCGGGCTGGCTCGCCATCCTCGTGACGAATCAGGCGGGAGTCGCGCGCGGATACTTCAAGGAAGAACTCGTCGGCGAAGTCCACGGCCTGCTCGCGCGCGAGCTTGAGCGCGGAGGCGCGCGGCTCGACGCCGTCTATTATTGCCCGCATCATCCGTCGGTGGGCGAGCCGCCTTACCGTTTGGACTGCGACTGTCGCAAGCCACGGCCCGGACTCATTCGCCGCGCGGCTGCGGAGTTCGACCTCGACCTCGCAAGCTGCTGGATGGTCGGCGACCGCTACGGCGACACAGAGCTGGCGCGCAACGCCGGAGTCCGCTCCGCCCTCGTCCTGACCGGCTACGGGCGCGGAGAGCTTGAACACCAGAGCCAAGACTGGCAGCACCGCCCTGACCTCGTCGCCGAAAACCTGCTCGAAGCGGCGCACGCGATTACCGGAAGGGATGAGTGATAAGTTAATCCTGTAGGGGCAGGGCTTGTCCCTGCCCGCTACGCTCCACCGGGTTCAACGTCGAATATGCTGCGACAGCGGGCAGGGACAAGCCCTGCCCCTACAAGTTGGAAACGCGCTCTTGATATCTATGACGACCGACCTGACATCGTTGAGTGAACGACTGGCGGCGCTCGTGCGCTCGTTCGAGGGGCGGCGCGTGCTGGTGGTGGGCGACCTCTTGGCCGACCAGTTTTTGTTCGGCGAGATTAGCCGCGTCTCGCGCGAGGCTCCGGTGCTCATCCTGCGGCACGAGCGCACCGAAACGGTGCCGGGCGGCGCGGCCAACTGCGTGATGAATCTCGCCTCGCTCGGCGCGCGCGCCTCAATCGTCGGCGTGGTCGGCGCGGACGAGACGGGACGTGTCTTGATTCAGAAACTCGAAGCGGCGGGCGTGGATTGCGGCGGCGTGTTGGTCTCGGCCTCCTTGAAGACGACGACGAAGGTGCGCGTCCTCGCCGGTCAGGCGCACTCGCCGCGCCAGCAGGTGATCCGCGTTGACTACGAGAGCGAGCCGCTCGCGGACGAAGCGACGGCGGCGGAAATCAACCGGCTCGTGCGGGAGAAGGAGTCGGGGGCGGACGCCGTCATCGTCTCCGATTACAACTACGGCGTGGCGAGCCCGTCGGTGGTCGCGCACCTGCGCGAGACGGCTTTGAGCGGCGCGCGGCCCGTCCTCGTGGACTCGCGTTTCCGTCTGAGGGATTTTAACGGCTTCACTTCCGCGACGCCGAACGAGGATGAGGTGGAGCACGTCCTCGGTCAGCGACTCGCCGACGATGCCGCGCTCGCCGACGGGGGCGAGCGTTTACGGCGCGAGTTAGGCTTCAAGGCCCTGCTCGTGACGCGCGGCAAAGACGGCTCGATGCTCTTCGAGAATGGCGGGGAGCCCGTGCCCATCCGCGCCGTCGGCTCGCTCGACGCGGTGGACGTGACGGGCGCGGGCGACACCGTCATTGCGACCTACGCGCTCGCCCTCGCCTCCGGCGCGTCGTTCGCCGACGCCGCCCACCTCGCCAACCACGCCGGGGGCGTCGTCGTCATGAAACGCGGCACGGCCTGCGTCAACGCGCATGAGTTGCTCGCCTCGCTCGGCGAAAATTCCTGAAAGCCGGGAGGCTTTTGGCGCGAAAATATTTGAGGGAGGGACGGGCACTCGTTTGAGCGCGGGGCCGGTTTCGTTTATCGTCAGAACCTTATGAACGCAACAAGCGACGAGCAGCAGAGGGCGGACGCCGCCACGCGCATCCTCGAACGCAACCGCGTGATTGCGCGCGTGGCGATTGCGCGCAAGAACGGCGCGCGCATCGTCTTCGCCAACGGCTGCTTCGACATCCTCCACGTCGGGCACGTCCGCTACCTCGAAGCCGCGCGCGCGCTCGGAGACCTCCTCGTCGTCGGCGTCAACGGCGACGCGCAGGTGCGCGCCCTCAAGGGCGAGGGCCGCCCCTTCGTCCCCGAACGCGAGCGCGCCGAAGTCGTCGCCTCTCTGCGCGCCGTTGACCTCGTGACCATCTTTCAAGAGCCGACGGTCGAGGCGCTGCTGCTCGCCGTCCGCCCCGACATCCACGCCAAAGGCACGGACTACACCGAGGAGACAGTGCCCGAACGCGATGTGGTACGATCCTTCGGCGGTCGCGTCCAAATTGTCGGAGACCCGAAAGACCACTCGTCCACGGAAATGGCAAGACGCGTGACAGGTGAACCGTGACAGGTGACAGGAGAAGAAACAGTCTTTCTCTTGTCACCTGTCACGGTTCACGGTTTACGGCTTTTATGCGTATTCTCATCGTCAAACTCGGAAGCATCGGCGACATCGTGCACACTTTGCCGAGCCTTGCGGCCATCCGGCGGGCGCTGCCGAGGGCCGAAATTTCGTGGGCGGTGGAGCGGCGCGCGGCGGAAATTTTGCGGGACAACCCGTTTCTAAATCGCCTCATCGTAGTGGACACGAAGGTGTTGAGGCGCTGGCCGGTGTCTGGGGAGACGCTGCTGGCACCGCGCCAGCAGTTGCGCCGGTTACGCGCCTCACCCTTCGACCTAGCCATAGATTTTCAAGGACTTCTCAAATCAGCAGCCATCGCCCGACTGTCGGGAGCGCCCCGCCGCTTCGGCTTCGGGCGCAGGTCTTTGCGCGAGCCGCCGAGCCGCTTTCTCCTGACGGGGACGGTCGAGGTTCCGCCGCGCACGCACGTCATCCGTAAAAATCTGGCGCTCGCCGCCGGCGCTCTCCGCATCGGCGTGCCGACGGACGCCGACGAGTTCGAGTTCCCTCTCCAAGTCTCGCGCGAGCACGAGCAGGAGGCCGAAATCCTCGTCGAGCGCGTGGGCGAGAGGTTCGCGGTGCTGAACCCCGGCGGCGGCTGGCCGACCAAGCTCTGGGACGCCGCGCGCTTCGGCGCTCTGGCCGACCAGCTATTCATTCGAGAGGGACTGCGCTCCGTCGTCACCCACGGCCCCGGCGAGCGCGAGTTGGCCGAGCGCGTGGTGCAAAACTCTCGGACGGGCGCGGCCCTCGCCGCCTCTCCCTCGCTCAAAGGCTTCTACGCGCTCGCGCGCCGCGCCTCGGTCTACGTCGGAGGCGACACCGGGCCGACGCATCTGGCGGTCGCCGCCGGGGCTCCGGTCGTCGGACTCTTCGGCCCGACCGAGTGGTGGCGCAACGGCTCGCCCCGCCCGTCGGACGTGTGCGTCGAGCGCAACGACATCAACTGCCGCACCGACTGTCACCGCCGCGCCTGCTCGCAGTGGATTTGCATGGACATCGAAGTGGAGCGCGTAGCGTCGGCGGTTGAAGAGAGACTGAGGCGGGGCGCGTCCAAAATTTTGGACGCGCGCGAGGTGCGAGTCGGTGGCGCGTAGGGGCGGGACGTGGGTGCAGCGTTGGCGCGTGCCGCTCGGCTTCGCGTGCGCGGCTGTCTTCATCATCCTCGCCGAGCCGAAGCCCTTGACGCTCGCCGTCGGCGGGCTCGTCGCGCTCGTCGGCCTCGGATTGCGCGCGTGGTCGGCGGGGCACATCCGCAAGAACGACGTGCTCGCCGTCTCCGGCCCCTACGCGCACACGCGCAACCCGCTTTACCTCGGAAGTTTTCTGCTCGGCCTCGGCTTCACGGTCGCCGCCGCCGCGAACCCGTGGCACTTCCTTCTCTTCGCGGGACTCTTCGCCGCGCTCTTCTTAGGCATCTATCTGCCGGTGATGCGCGTCGAAGCGGCGACCCTCGCCGAGCTTTTCGGCGACCAGTACAGGGAATACGCACAAAAAGTTCCGCTCCTCTTCCCGCGCCTGACGCCGTACCGCACGACGGAGGGCGAGGGGGCGAAGTTCGACGCCAGCCTCTACCTGCGTTATCGCGAGTACCGCGCGGCGCTCGGCCTGCTTCTGGCATGGAGTGTGCTAGCACTCAAAGCAGTTCTCGCAAGTTTCAAGTAGCACATTTCCAAACGAATCCTAGATTTTCCAAAAAGGCAGGGAGTCGGCCATGAATCCTCGAAGAGTTCTGAGTCTCACACTCGCGGCGGCACTGTACGCTTTTGCACTCTCGGCGGTCGGTCTGGCAAAGGATACGCCTAAAGAGCGTACACCGGCCAAGCCCGCGGCCACCTCGATGCCCTTCGAGCCTTCGGAACAGTTGGTCTACGAGGGCGAGTTCTCGAAGATGCTCCTGCGCGGCATCAAGATCGCCGAGCTGCGCTTCAAGGCCGTTCGCGCCACGGCCCCCGCGACGGCGACGACGCCCGCCGACGCCAACGCGACACCCGGCGCGGCCACGCCAGCCGACGCGCAGCAAGCCATCGCCCCGCCGCAGATTCAGTTCACCAGCGACATCGAATCGAAGGGCTGGTTCCGTAAACTCTTCGGCATCAACTTCCGCTATCACGTCGAGACGACCGTCGAGCCGAGCACCTTCTCCGTGCTCCGCACCAGCAAGATTGACGAGCAGGGCAAGCGCGTGCGGACGAGCGAGGCCGTCTTCGACCACTCCGTCAAGAAGGTCGAATGGACGGAGCGCGACCCGAACAACACCGCGCAGCCGCCGCGCGTCGTCACCACCGCCCTCCAAGGGCCGACCCAAGACATCATCTCGGCCATCTACTTCCTGCGCACCATCCCGCTCACGCCCGGCAGCACCTTCAACCTCGCCGTCAGCGATTCGGGCCGCGTCTACCAAATCCCCGGCACGGTGACGAACGAGCGCAAGAAGATGAAGAGCGTGCTCGGCAAAGTCTCCGTTGTCCGCCTCGACATAGACCTCTTCGGCCCCGGTCGCCCCGTCGAGGGCAAAGGCAAGATGTCTCTCTGGGTCACCGACGACGAGAGCCGCATCCCCGTCAAGGCCCGTCTCTCGCACGACATGGGCCAGCTCGACATCACGCTCAAGAGCATCCAGAGGTAAGTAAGGCAAAAGTAAAAAGGCAAAAGGCAAAAGTAAGGAGGGGTTGAATCCTCTTCTTCACTTTTGCCTTTTGCCTTTTTACTTTTGCCTTCTTCGTTATCGTGGTAGCTTTGACCGAAGCCTTTGCACTTCCACCCACGGAGCCGAAGCATTCGATGACGACCGCGCTGGTCATCCACGGCCATTTCTACCAGCCGCCGCGAGAGAACCCCTGGACAGACCTCGTCGAGCGCGAGCCGGGCGCGCAGCCCTTCCACGACTGGAACGAGCGCATCCACGCCGAGTGCTACCGCCCGAACGGCTTCGCCCGCGTCGTTGATGCTTACGGGCGCGTCGAATCAATCGTCAACAACTACTCGAACCTGAGCTTCAACTTCGGCCCGACGCTCCTCGCGTGGCTCGAACGCCGACGCCCCGAAACCTACGCGCGCATCATCGAGGCCGACCGCGAGAGCGCGCGCCGCCGCGCCGGGCACGGCAACGCCATCGCGCAAGGCTACCACCACTCCATCCTCCCGCTCTGCAACGAGCGCGACCGCCGCACGCAGGTGCGTTGGGGCGTCGCGGACTTCCGCCAACGTTTCGGGCGCGAGCCCGAATCGCTCTGGCTCCCCGAAACGGCCTGCGACGCCGCGACCCTTGAGACGCTCATCGAAGAGGGCCTGCGCTACGTCATCCTCTCGCCGCTTCAGGCCGAGCGCATCCGGCCCGTCGGGACGGAAGTATGGACTTCGGTCATTGACGGGAGCGTTGACCCGACGCGCCCCTACAAGTTCTTCCACCGCGACGGCTCTGGCCGCTCGCTCGCCGTCTTCTTCTACGACGGCTCGCTCGCGCGCGGCATCGCCTTCGAAGGGCTGCTCGCTTCGAGCCACGTCCTCTTAGACCGCTGCGAGCGCGCCGCCACGCACGGCGCACTGCTCGTCAACACGGCGACCGACGGCGAGAGTTACGGCCATCATTATCGTTGGGGCGACCGCTGCATCGCCTACGCTCTTGGAGACCGAGGCCGCGCGTCGCGGCTTCCGCGTGACCAACTACGGCGAGTTCTTAGACGAACACGAACCCGTCTACGAAGTCGAAATCAGTCGCGGGCCGGACGGCGAGGGGACGGCGTGGAGTTGCGCGCACGGCCTCGGACGTTGGAGCCGCGACTGCGGCTGCCACGCCGGAGCGCCCGAAGGCTGGACGCAGGAGTGGCGCACGCCTCTGCGCGCCGCGCTCGATTACTTGCGCGACGACGCCGCGCGCAAGTTCGAGGAGGCCGGCTCAGAACTCTTCCGCGACCCCTGGGCCGCGCGCGACGCTTATGTCGAATTGCTCGCCGGGCGCACGGCCTCGCGCGAAGACTTCCTCCGTCGCCACGCCCCGCGCCCCCTCGGCGAAGCCGAGCAGGTGCGCGCGCTCACGCTCCTCGAATCGCAACGTTGCGCGATGGTCATGTACACGAGCTGCGGCTGGTTCTTCAACGACATCTCCGGCATCGAGACGGTGCAGGTGCTTCGCTACGCCGGGCGCGCAATCGAACTCCTCGAAGAACTCCAACTCGCCCCGCCCGTCTCGCAGTTCCTCGAAATCCTCTCCGAAGCCGAGAGCAACGTCCCCGCGCGCGGCAACGGCGCGGACATCTTCCGCCGCACGGTCGAGACTTCGCGCGTCACGCCGCAGCGCGTCGCCGCGCACCTCGCCGTCTGCAACTTGATTGAGAAGGAAGAGGCCGCCGAGGAGTGCGAGTCCGCCGGTTACGCGTACCGCAAAGAGGATTTCCAACTGCGTCGCCACGGGCGCGTGACCTTGGCGACGGCGCGGCTCGCGCTCGAAGCTCCGGCGACCGGAAGACGCCACGAGTTCGCGCTCGCCGCGATGCACTTCGGAGACGTTGATTACTACTGCGCCATCAAGCCCTCGGACGGCGCGGAGAGTTTCGCCGAATCCGCCGAACGCCTCTGGTCGCAGTTCCGCACGGCCTCTCTGCCGCGACTGCTCCGGCTCGCGCAGGACGAGTTCGGCCCCGGCGAGTTCGGCCTCGAAGCTCTCTTGCCCGAAGGTCAGGGCCAGCTCTCCGAGAGCGTCTTCGACCAACTCGTCAACCGCTTCATGGAGGAATACGAGTACCTTTATGAAGAGAACCGCCGCGTCGTCGAGCGACTTCAGGAGATCGGCTTTCATCCTCCGGCGGAGCTTCGCGCCGCCGCCGAGCTGACCATCAGCCGCCGCCTCGAAGCGGAGCTGCGCGCGCTCCGTCGCGGCGCGGGCGACCCCGGCAAGGCGCTCGAACTCGCGGGCGAAGCCAAGCGCCACGGCTACCGCATCAACCGCGCGCCGGTGAGCCGGATTTACGAAGAGACTTTGACGGAGACGGCCCGCCTCGTCCTCGCCGACCCGTCCGAGGAGAAACTACAGACCGCGCTCGCGCTCGTCGAGCTCGGCAAGACACTCGGCCTCGAAGCGAACCTCGAACGCGCGCAGGAGGCCGTCTACGAAGCCCTCACGACTGGCCGCCGCGTCTCCGAAGAGATGCGCGAGCTGGGCGAGCTGCTCGGCCTCGCCCCTTCGGTGCTCCTCTCGGTCGAACACTTACGCGCCACCGACGAGCGCCTGACGGCGCAAGAAGTGATGAATGCGGAATGATGAATGATGAATGAATCGCTATTTGAAATCTCAAATCTCAGATTTGAAATTCAACCGACAAGATATTCATCACTCATCATTCATCATTTCTCTTTACTCTTGCGGGAGTGACAAAGGCTTGAGCGAAACGATCAACTACCCGACCGTCCACCCCTCGGAGTTGGAGCGCCTTCTGACCCTGCGCGCGACCGACCCGCACTCGATCCTCGGCGCACACCCCGCGCCGCAGGGCGTCATCGTCCGCGCCTACCGCCCCGACGCCGAACAGATTGAACTCCTCATCGAAGGCGAAGAGCCGCGCACGATGTTCCGCTCGCACCCCGCCGGGTTCTTCGAGCTGCTCGTCGAGGGCCGCGTCCAGCTCTTCCCCTACACCCTTCGCGTCTCGTACCGCGACGGCAACACCTACACGGTGCGCGACCCTTACGCTTTCATGCCGACGCTCGGCGGCTTCGACGAGCACCTCTTCAACGAGGGCCGACACTGGCGCTGCTACGAAAAACTCGGCGCGCACGTCCGCCAAATCGGCTCGGTGCGCGGCGTCTCGTTCGCCGTCTGGGCTCCCAACGCCGACGGCGTGAGCGTCGTCGGGAGCTTCAACAACTGGGACGGGCGGCTCCATCAAATGCGCAAGCTCGGCTCTTCCGGCATCTGGGAGATTTTCGTCCCCGACCTCGGACAAGGTGAACTCTACAAGTACGAGATTCACCGCCGCGGCTCGCTCCCCTTCCTCAAGGCCGACCCTTACGCGCTCTACTCCGAAGTCCCGCCCGCGACCTCTTCCATCGTCTACGAGCCGAGCTACCAGTTCACCGACGAAGAGTGGATGCAGAGACGCGCCGAGGCCGACCATCTCCGCCAACCCCTCTCCATCTACGAAGTCCACCTCGGCTCGTGGCGGCGCATCACCGACGAGGGCAACCGCCCTCTCACCTACCGCGAGACCGCGCCCGCGCTCGCCGAGTACTGCCGCGAGATGGGCTTCACGCACGTCGAATTTCTCCCGCTCAAAGGTCATCCATACGGCGGCTCGTGGGGCTATCAGGTGTCGAGCTACTACGCGCCCACCGCGCGCTACGGCACGCCCGACGACCTCCGCTTTCTCATTGATTATCTGCACAACGCGGGCGTCGGCGTCATCATGGACTGGGTTCCCGCGCACTTCCCGAAAGACGCGTGGGCGCTTGGGCGCTTCGACGGGACGGCGCTCTACGAGCACCAGGACCCGCGCCTCGGCGAGCACCCCGACTGGGGCACTTACATCTTCAACTACGGGCGCAACGAGGTGCGCAACTTCCTCATCGCCAACGCTGTCTTCTGGCTCAAGGAGTGCCACGTTGACGGCCTCCGCGTGGACGCCGTGGCCTCGATGCTCTACCTCGACTACAGCCGCACCGAGGGCCGCTGGGTTCCGAACAAGTTCGGCGGGCGTGAGAACCTCGAAGCCCTCTCCTTCATCCGCGAGTTGAATACGGTCGTCCACTCGGAGCAGCCCGGCACGTTGATGATTGCCGAGGAGTCAACCTCTTGGCCGCTCGTCACGAAGGGCACTGATCAGGGCGGCCTCGGCTTCGACTTCAAGTGGAACATGGGCTGGATGCACGACACGCTCGAATACTTCAAGCGCGACCCGCTCGTCCGCCGCTACTTCCACAACATGCTGACCTTCGGGCTGACCTACGCGTGGAGCGAGAATTTCATCCTCCCCTTCTCGCACGACGAGGTTGTCCACATGAAGGGCTCGCTCCTCAACAAGATGCACGGCGACCGTCAGCAAAAGTTCGCCAACCTCCGCGCGCTCTACGCATACATGTGGGCGCACCCCGGCAAGCAGCTCCTCTTCATGGGCGGCGAGGTCGGACAGTGGCGCGAGTGGAGCGAGGAGCGGAGCCTCGACTGGCATCTCCTCGACGAGCCCGAACACGAAGGCGTCCGCACGCTCGTCCGCGACCTCGACCGTCTTCACCGCGAGCGCGCCGCGCTCCACGAGGCCGACGTGACGCCCGAAGGCTTCCGCTGGCTCGACGTGGACAACGCCCTCGAAAACGTCCTCGCCTTCGAGCGTCTCGCGCCCGCGAGCGGCGCGCGGTCAATCGTCTGCGTCTGCAACTTCTCCGCCGTCACACGCCAAGGCTACCGCCTCGCGCTCCACCAACCCGGCACGTACCGCCCCGTTCTCAACACCGACGCCGCCGACTACGGCGGCACGGCTTCAGTCCCCGTCGAAGCCTTCGACGCCGAAGAGCAGCCCTGGCACAACGAGCCCTTCTCCGCCCTCCTCGACCTCCCCCCGCTCTCGACCCTCTGGTTCGAAGCCCCTTCGCCGGACTTAGCCAACGGCCCCGTCGCGCCGGGACAGCCGACGCGCAAGGGCCGCAAGCCGGAGAGCAAGTCAACATCAAAGACGGCTGCCGCCGGGCCTGTGCAAACGAAGACGACGAGTGAGATTGAGCAAGCAAAGACGCCCGCGAAGCGACGGACGAGGAGCAGGAAGACTGAGTAGCGAATCCATCAAGCCCTCCGCCAACGAACCGCCGGACGGACGCCCCTTGAGCACCCCCTTCATCATCGGCCACCGCGGCGCTTCGGCCCGCGCGCCCGAAAACACCCTCGCCGCCTTCGACCTCGCGCTCGAAGACGGGGCCGACGGCGTCGAGTTCGACGTGCGCCTCACGCGCGACGGCGTTCCGGTCGTCATTCACGACGCCACGCTCAAGCGCACCGCGCTGCGCGAAGGCCGCGTCGAATCCCTCGCCTCCGCCGAACTGCTCGAAACGGACGCCGGGTCATGGTTCAACCAACGCTTCCCCTCGCTCGCCGAAGACCGCTTCGCCCGCGAGCGCGTCCCCACGCTCGCCCAAGTCTTCGAACGCCTCGGCCCGCGCGCCCCTCTGCTCTACGTCGAGATGAAATGCGACGAGCCCTCCTCTTACGCGCCGCTCGCGGCGGCGGTCGTCCGCCTCGTCCGCGAACACGAAATGACCGCCCTCGCCGTCGTCAAATGCTTCGCGCACGAAGCCATCCGAGAGGTCAAGCGACTCGACTCACACATCCGCACCGCCGCGCTCTTCGAGCCGCGACTCTCGCGCCCCTACGTCCCGCCGCGCAAGATTGTTGCCGAAGCCCTCGCCTGCGGCGCGGACGAAATCTCCCTGCATCACACGCTCGCGCGCCGCACCGTTGTCGAAGCCGCGCGCCGTCAAGGGCTCGCAACCTTAACGTGGACGGTTGATTCTCCCTCATGGCTCAAACGCGCGCGCACCCTCGGCCTCCGCGCCGTCTTCACCAACCGCCCCGCGTTGATGCGCGCGGCGCTCGAAGAACTTGAAGCCGCGGAGTGAGATGAGATAATTAGGATTCGCTTCAACGCTTCGACGTGGGTGATAACTGTAGGGGCAGGGCTTGTCCCTGCCCGCTAGGTTTCGGCGGACTCCACATTGAATGAATCTGTTCGTCACGGGCAGGGACAAGCCCTGCCCCTACAGTTTTTCTGATAGGTTCTTTACCGTCTTCTTGCATGAAGCAGACCGAGCAGCCCACCGACAAGATTTACGCGCGACCGCCGCACCTGCTCATCCACCAGCGCGGCGGGCGTCGCCTGCGCTGGTCGAGCGAAGCCCGCGCGGACTACGGCGCGCTCTTCCTGCTCGAAGGCCGTCTCCGCTGGAAGTCGTCCGGCGGCGATGAAGGCGACGAAGGCATTGAAGGCGAGCTCGACGCGGGCGGCGCGCTGCTCGCTTCGCCGGGCGAGACCGTCAACGCCGCCGCCGAGGGGCGCGCTTCCTTCATCTCGCTCACGCTCGCCCCCGTCTACGTCCTCGACTGCGCCGTCCGCGCACGACTCATGCGCGCCGACGCCTTCGTCACCTTCCGCCTCCGCGAGGTCGTTGGCGACGAACGCCTCGCGCGGCTCGCGCGCGACCTCTCCGAAGAGCTTTCCGAAGAAGCCGCCGGGCAGGAGTTGGTCGTCGGCGCGCTCGTCGAGCAGACGCTCGTCCACCTTCTGCGCCGCTACGCCAACGTCCGCCGCTCCGAGCAACTCGAACTCTCGCGCGCCGGTTTGGTTGATCGCCGCATCCGCCGCGCCGTCGAGCTGATGCACGCGCGCCTCGAACGCGACCTCCCGCTCGAAGAGATTGCGTCCGCCGCGCACCTCTCGCCCTTCCACTTCGCGCGCCTCTTCAAGAAGCTCACGGGCGCGACGCCGCACAACTACCTCGCCGCCCTCCGCGCCGCCCGCGCGCAGGCGCTCCTCTCCGAGACTGACCTCTCCATCACCGAAATCGGCGCGCGCGTCGGCTACGGAAGCTCCAGCCACTTCGCCAAAGCCTTCCGACAGGCCACAGGTATCTCGCCCCGCGACTTCCGCCGCGCGCTCGTCCGCCGCTGAACAGTTTTTCCCTCAAATCCCTGCAAGCGACTTCCCCTCCGCACGTTCTTCTCAACAGCAAGCGACGCCCTCGCACGAACGATGCCGCCGCCGGCCAACGCTTTCGCCCTCCGCCGTGTCAATGCCGGAGGAGGAGAAGTTTGAAACGGCCCCGCGCGCCCGGAAGTTAAGAGGAACTGTGAACCGGCCAGCCGCCGCCCAGAAAGGAATTTTCAAGTTATGAAGCGTCTCTCTCTCAGAATCGCCGCCGCGCTCCTGACCTTCGTCGTCGGCGTCGGCGCGACCGTCGCCCTCGTCAGGAACAAGGAAGTCACCGACCCGGCCCCCGCGCCGCCTCTGGAAAAAACCGACGGCGCGACACTTGAGATGGTCTTCGTCCTCGACACGACGGGCTCGATGGGCGGCCTCCTCGAAGGCGCGAAGCAGAGGATTTGGGGCATCGTCAACGAGGTCATGCAGGAGCCTTCCAGCCCTTCAGTCCGCGTCGGCCTCGTCGCCTACCGCGACGCGGGCGACAGCTACGTGACGCAGGTTCTGCCGCTCACCAACGACCTCGATAAAGTTTATTCGACGCTCATGGACTACCGCGCCGAAGGCGGCGGCGACTGGGCCGAGAACGTCCGCCGCGGCCTCGCCGACGGCGTGAGCCGCGCCGGTTGGTCAAAGGACTCCGTCAACTCCTCGCGCATCATCTTCCTCGTCGGCGACGCCCCGCCGCACGACGACTACCAGAACGAGCCCGACACTTTGGCGACGACCGCCGAGGCCGTCCGCTCAGGGATGGTCGTCAACACCGTCCAGTGCGGCGAGGCCGCCGACACCCGCCGCGCGTGGCAGGAGATTGCGCGTCGCGGCGAGGGCCAGTACTTCGCCATCGCGCAGGACGGCGGCGTCCAATCAATCGCCACGCCGTTCGACGCGCGCCTCTCCGAACTCGGCGGCAAGCTCGGCGCGACCTACATGGCCTACGGCGGAGGCAGCGGGGGCCGTGGCATCGGCTACCGTCAGGAGGCCGCCGCCACGCAAGCCAAAATGGAGTCGCGCGTCTCGATGAACGCCTCCGCGCCCGCCGCCGCCGAGCGCGCCGTCAACAAGGCGCTCAACAAAGACGCCTACATCGGCGACCTCCTGCAATCGGTCGAGAACGGCACGCTCAAGCTCGACGCGTTGAAAGACGAAGACCTCCCCGACGAACTCCAAAAGCTCTCGCCCGCCGACCGCCGGAAAGAAGTTGACAAGCGACTCGCCGACCGCAAGCAGGTGCGCGAAGAGATCGTCACCCTCTCCAAGAAGCGCGACGAGTTCATCGCCGCCGAACGCAAAAAGACCTCCGCCGGCAAAACCGGCGGCTTCGACACCGCCGTCGCCACCGCCCTCAAAGAGCAGATGGCGCGCAAGAAGAAGTAAGTAGGCAGTTAAAGACCAAAACAGTACCGCGAGCGGTAGCGAGCGGGTTGAGCATTATTAACGTCAACCCGCTCGTGGCTTGACCATAAAGTGATTCTAGCCCTCATCAGGCAGTGCCGGGACGATGTCGAACACCATCGGCAAATCCAGCATCGAAGCTTCGTCAATAATGACGAGCGGCTCGCGGCGAAGAGCGATTTTGCCTTCTTCGGCTTCGCGCAGGAACTTGGCAATGGTAGTCGCTCCCCGGCCTGTAGCCTCGCGCATTCTTTGCGCAGCACGCCCGCCTAAGCGTCTTCACTGGAGGCTCAGCAAGACCAGAATCTCTCCCCTGCCCTTCGCCAGCGGCTCAAGCGCCTTCCCAATGATCGTGCCGGGACGGTGTAGGGATGCGCCCGCCACTTTAATCGGCAGCGATTTCATCGCCAGCCCGCTCTTGCCGCTCGTCACGAGCAAGTCTCCGATCTTGATGGGGCGGCGGGTCGCGTCCACTTTGATTTTCACCCGGCCCGTGGTGGCGACCAGCACCTTCCCCTCGCCGCCCTCGCCGAGGATGACGCCCGGCTGCGCCGAGACCACGCCCGCGACGTGTGTGTCGTAGGGGCGCATGGAGGGCGCGACCGCGTTGTTGAGCGTGGTGTCTAAGATGACGACCGTGCCGGGGGTGATTTTTTGCCGCGCCCGCACCCACTCGGCCACGTCCTGATACTTGGCCGCGATGTTCCCCGCCACCACGGCGTTACCCGACACTTTGAGATCGCCCGCCACGTCGAGCTTCGCCGTCGCGGCGGCGAAACCAAGGCCGACGCCGACGTTGCCGGTCGTCCCGTCAATTGACATCCGGACGCTATCGTTGGTGCCGAAGTAGAACGGAATCTGCCCGATGGAGGTCAGGAAGATGTTCGGCGAGGCGCTGTTGTACTGGTAGCGGCCACGCTCCGAACCGTTGCCCCAGATGGAGATGGCGGAGAAGCCCGTCGGGCTGTCATTGCGGACGACTAACTGCGTCATCGAGGCGAGCGTGCCGCTGTAAGCTTGATCCTTGCGCACTTCGAGGATGTTAATCGGAGTGGTCGCCCCGATGCCGACCTTGCCGGTATTCTCCGTGATGATGGAGTCGGCGACGACGCCGCCGGGGCCGTCAGACCACTTCGTGATTTTGCCGGTCGTGCCGTTACCCGAAATCGCCGCCACGTTCGGGCCCGAACCGTCCGCGGCGGCATCCGCTTTACCCGACGAACTGGACGCCTTACCGCCCTTGCCTGCCGACATGAGCACCGTCCCGTCTTCAAATACGACGCCGCCGCGCGCGCGGATCGTGCCTGCGACGTCGAGCGTCGCCTCCGGCTTGTCCGTGCCGACGCCGATCCGGCCTTCGGGCGTGATGCGCATGTGCTCGCGCTCCGCGCCGGAGAAGACATCGCCCGTGCGGAAAGTGAGCCCGCCGCTGGTGCTCGTGACCTGCCCCTCTTGGCCGTCGTGCGCCGTGACGGTCATCGCCGCCGGGGACGCATCCGACACCACGTTGAGTTCTTTCTCCGGCTCCACCTGCCCGACCTGCTGGCCCTCGGCCAGTTGTAGCGAAGCCTGTCCGCCTTGCAGCAAAACGGTTCCCTGCTTCACGGCGAGCCTGCCCGACAAGTCCCTGACCGTGACCACACACAGGTAAGCCCCGTCCGCGAGGCGCTGCCCCGGCTTGCCGCGCAGCGTCCAGTCGCGGACGTTGCCCGCTTGGAAGTCGGAGTTATAGACGGGGTCGCCGCCCGCATTGAAGACCTCGACCCGCATCTGCCTGACGCCGCCGGGCGCGACGAAGCGCACGCCCTGAGCCGAGATCGAGACGGTGATGGCCGGGCCTCCGGGCTCGGGGCGCGACCCGTGTTGCTCGGCTTGGGCGAAGGCGGCGACGGCAACCGACAGCATCAGCAGGAGCCCTGACAGGAAAGTTCGCGTGGTCATATTTCTACCTCTCATAATAAGTTTGACTCGTGCCGCCGGGTGGCCGAAGAGCCGACCCACGGGCGTTCGGCTTGGAGGGTCGGCCCCTAGCCCGCGATGGCGCGGACGCGCTGGCGCAGTTCTTCGATGTACACGCGCTTGATGACGGAGCCCGTCGGCAACGCCGGGTCGGTGTAGGTCGAAGTCGAGTAACCGAGCCGACTCGCCGCATCGTCCAAGTATGTTCGCAGCTCTCTCACGTGAACTGCCTTGATAACGCTGCTCGTCGGCGCAAGCGTCGCATCCGTCCACGGTGCCGGTGGCAGGCCGGCCACCGCACGCAACGCATCAACCGCTTGACGCAGCTCGATGATATGTTGCGCCCTTGCGGTGGTGACGCCCACCACGAGCGTGTTGTCGGTGAAGGCGGTCGGCAGGTAAGCGAAGGCATTACTCTTAGTGAGAGTGCCGCCGGAGGCCATTGTCAGGACGATGTCAACGGCCCCGACCTGATGCGCCGGTGAAGTGAATGTGATTCCGCCTGTGCCGCCGACGTAGTTCCAAGAGACGGAGACGCCGCCGATAGACACGGTGGACAGACAGGCAAAGTCGCCCGTGAGAGTGACCTGCTGGCCGCCCGCGGCGCGCCCCGCCTTCGGGGACACGTTATCTATTCTCGGCGCACACGAGGTCGTGGTGACGCTGATGGTGTTCGAATTCCCGCTCGCGCCTCCGGCGTTGTAAGCCCGCACCCGGTAGTGGAAGGACGTGCCGGCGCTCAATCCGGTGACACTGCGGCTCAACACATTCCCCACATCCAAGTCCTGGTACCCGCTCACAAAGCTGCCGAACAAACTGTCGCTGGAAACGTCGAGCCGGTAGCCCGTGGCCCCGCCACTGCTGCTCCAGTTGGACGTAAAACTGTTATTGGTCACACTCGTCGCCGCAGTCGCCGTCGGCGGGGCGGGCGGTGGCGTCCCGACGTTCGTCACCGCGTCCGGAGTCTCCGGGGCAGCTTCGACATTCCCGGCGTTATCGCGCGCGATTGAATAGAACCGGTAAGCGGTGTTCGGCTCTGCGGTAAATTGCGTGCTGGTCGCTGTCGTGCCTGAGATTAAAGGCTGGTACGGCCCGTTGTTGGCTGAAAAGAAGATGTCATAGCTCAGCAAGCCGGAGCCGCCCGGCGCATCCAGGCCCGACCACGAGATGTCGAAGGTCGTGCCGGGCTGCGTGGCCGGTAAGGAATCAACCGCGCTGGCGGGAGCCTCGGCGTCAATGGTGTTGCTGACGATGTTAGTGTTGATGGGCGCTTCGGTGTCGAAAGTAATCGTCGCCCCGTTATGAATCACCACGCCGCTCGCGACCGCCGATTTCGGCTTGACGGTGAAAGTGACGAAACCCTGCCCGTCGTTGCTCTCGTTGTTGGGAGGCAGCAGACCTGCGTTCACGCCGTTCGGCTGCTCGCCCGTCGCCGGGTCAATCGCCGTCAGCGTCCACGTCACCGTCCCGGTCGCGAGGTCAACGCCCGCACTAATATCCGCGAGCAGATTGCCGAGGTCTGGGCCGAGTTGCACGCGCTGCTGGAAGAAGGCGCGGTTCTCCGGAACCTGAAAGCGATACTGCTTGAACCCGATCTCCCTCAACCGCAAAGTGCGCGGGTCGAGATTCGGGTCAAGCTGGTCTGTGATTCGGATTCGCTGCGCATAAGCTGTCGCCGTCGGCTGATTCTCAAAGTTTACGGTGTACGGAATTTCCTGCTGCGCGGAGATGAATCTCTGTTCGCCATATCCGTCGGGCGAAAGTTTTTCATTGGGGTCAATCGGCGTATTGACACAAGCCGGAACGAATTCTTCATTACCTTCATTACTCGCCAACACACAGGCAGTCGGCGGCGGCTGAGGACACTTATTCGCACAATTGAATCCGTCTTTCAAACATTTTGCTGCGTTCAATGCGCCATTGATTCCCTCCAGTATTGCAAAGGGAACTCCGAAAGGGCCACCAGTGGAAAAATATCCTAAAGCACCGACGACGCTTGCAGCCGTGCCAATGTTGCAACACCCAAATTTTGCGGTGCATATCAGGCCACAGTCTGTAACAGTTTCATCAACGATGATATTACAGGCGTTCGTCAAAGCATCGGGGGCGGCGGCGGTTATTGCATTCTTAAACAAACTTCTTATGCCGAGCCGCCAAGTCGAGATATCATCTTCTGCAACGCCGTCAATATATCCATAAAGCTCTAAAAACGGCTCGACGATTTTTTCCCACCAGGATTCAGGCGTTTCGGCATCAGGAACCGGGATGCCCCTGTTGATTACTTCCTGACGAGTAAGTTCCGCAGTCTCTCGTAATGCGCCAATCATCTCGTCTCTGGTGATTCCAACGACCTGACTGCGAACAAAAGAATTGTCCACATTCAACCCGCGAATTTCCGTGTTATAGGAAATTGTTTCTCCGGGAGCCAGGTCGCGGTATAGAAACGTGTCGGTTGTCAGATTTCCCAATGTCGCATTCGTTATTGGAGTGTTATTCCAGTCAACCGTTGGGAAATCCGATTTTCTGGGGAGAGAACTGTCAGGTCGTTTATTTATTATCGTGACCTGCCCGGAGTTGTTTGGTCTGAAAACCTGCGTCCTGATGGAAACGTATTGGATGTCAACATTTCCGCGGTTACTTACTTCATTGTAAAAACCTAAAGGACGCAATGGCCGGGTGCGAAGATTTCCGGTGCTTGTGATGATCGGTTGCGCAGCCGACGCCTGCTCAATCGTCAAAGCGCCGCTTCGCGTCGAAGTTAGTCCCCCCGGATTGGTCAGAATCACGTCGTAGAGGCCGCGCGGGGCGTTGACGAACATGAACCTCGCCTTCACGGTTGACGAATCCACGCGAATGACTTTCGCGGCGTTCAAAGTCGTCCCGTTGCCGGAGAGTTGAACGGTCGCGCCTTCGTCGAAGCGCGCGCCTTTGAGCGTGATAGTCACCTGCCCGTGGTCGCCGACACGATTCGGGCTGACCGACGTGATGCCGAACGGTATCACTTCCGCTTTGATGGTCACGCTCTGCGGCGAAGGCGTCGAAAACTCGCTCCGCGCCAACGTGAAGTAGTTGCCCGCCTGCGAGTTGGGGACGACCATTTCCTGATTCGCTTCGTTCGAGCGGCTGAAAGAGAAATCAAACGTATTGCGGCTGGCGATTTGACCAAAACGCGCGAATAGCTCGTTGGCCGAGCCCGCTTGCCCATCCAAGGCGAACCGCACGGTCTCGTTGGCGGGAGCGTCGGTCTTGTAAAACCTTTCCTGTCCGGTGGCCAGAGTCGTATTGCGCGGCACCCCGATTTGAAGCGCGGCCACGTCAACCGGCGTCTGAGTTTGAGCGGCCCCGTGGTTGTTGTCATCATTAGTTTCGCGCACCCTGTTCTGCACGTCGGAACGGACGATGACGTAGTAGGCGCCGAGGTTGATGGCCGGGAGGGTCGTGGTCAGTTGGCCGTTGTAGCTTTGGCCCGCCGCGATGGGCCCGGCTTGCGTTCGTTTGCCGATGAGGATGTCGCCGATGTCCCACGTCTGGTCGGACGAGAGGTAGACCGCGTCGCTCCAGAGGCCGGTGGCCGGGTTCGCGCCGCTGTTCTGGATGGCCCAGTTGACGGTGAGCGGCTCGCCGGGCGAACCGCTCGACGGGGGGGCGATGCTCGACACGACGAGGTCGGCGGGGGGCGTCAGGTTAAAGACGATTCCGTCCGCCGCGCTGTTGTTGTTTTCGTTCGACTCGGCGACCTCCTGTCGGCGGTCTGTCCTCACGAAGACATAGTGCTGCCCGGTGAACCCTTGCGGCACGAAGACCGACAGCGAGTCGCCGTAGGCGGCCTGACCGTCTAAGACGCCGTTGTGCTGTTTCGAGCCGACGACGCGGTCTGAAGGGTCGTCAATCTGATCCAGCGAGAGCACTACTTCGTCTATCCAACGGGAACCGACGGTGGGATTTGCGCCGCTGTTCTGCACAGTCCAACTCACCGTCATGTCCTGCCCGGAGAATGCGGTCGCGGGCGCATTGACGGTGGTGACATTCAGGTCGACGGCGGGGACTTGAAGTGTCAGAGCTATTGTCCGCAGATTGTTGTCTTCGTGCTGGCCCTCAAAAGTGTTGCCGAGGTAGTCGGCTTGAATGATCAGAAAGTAATTCCCCGGCGGGACGACCGGCAGGGTCGCTTGCGCGTGGCGGTTGTAGATTCCACCGACTGCCAGAGGGCCGGAGGCCGGCGCGGTCGCGAGCCGCAAGTCATCGCTGCCGAGGGTCGCGTCGTTTGAGAAGTAAACCGCGTCGCCCCAAGACGAGTTGTTGACGGCCACCGTCCCCTGATTGGTGACTGTCCAGTCCACGCCGACGGTCTGACCGCCGACCGGGTCGGATTGCGAACTCGCGCTCTGCACCAAGAGGTCGGGCAGGCTGTTGCTGATCGCGATTGATTGAGAACCGAAGCCCCTGTTGTTCGCGTTGTTCGTGCATTCTTCGACTTCGTTGTTGGCGTCGGTCAACACACTCACGAAGTAACTGCCCTGCGCCGCGTTCGGGATGGTGAGGCTTTCCGTCCGCGTATAGGTTCCACCGTTGCCGAGCGCGCCCGTGCGGTCGAAGGAGCCGATGAGCAACGCCGTCGCGCTGTCGAACGTCTGGGTCGGGCTTAAGTAAATCCGATCCGTCCATTTCGTCGGCGCGGTTGCTCCGGCGCCTTGATTAGCCACCGTCCAGTTCACGCTGATCGGTTGACCGGCGTTCCCCGTAGAGGGGTTGCCAACAGCGGTGACGCGCAAGTCCGGCGTCGCGTCCACGATTTGAATCGGGCGCGGCTGGCTGGAGTTGTTGGCTTCGGCGTTGAAGTTCGGGTCGAACTCGAAGATTTGCCGTCGGCTGTCGGCCAACACGAAAAGGTAATAGGTGCCGCTGATGCAGGACGGCACCGTGACGTTCGCAGTTACGTCGTAGGTCAATCCCGGCCCGAGAGCGCTGCTTCTGAAAACGCTGGTTAAGAGCGTGTCGCTTTCGGTGTCGAGCGTGTCGTCCGACGATAGATAAATCGCGTCGAACCAGTTGGGCGACGCCTCGAAGGCTCCCTGATTTTTAACCGTCCAGCCGACGCCGAGCGTCTGACCGTTGGAGGCGGACGCGGGGGCGTTGATGGCGTTCGGGACGACCAAGTCGGGCGGCGTGGCGCGGATGTGCATCGGCGAACCCGGTTGCTGGCGGTCGTAGTTCGCGTTGTTGTTTTCGCTGTTGAACTCGTAAACCTGATTATTGCCGTCGGCGAGGATGAACACGAACCAGTCGCCCGCGATGTCGTGGGGTAAGGTCAGACTGAAGTTGCTGACCGTGTATCCTTCGTTCTGAGTTAAGCCCCCGCTCCTCGGTCTTGAGCCGACCAGCCTGTCGGTATTCACGTCGAGAGTCGTGTCCTGCGAAAGATAAATCTTATCCAGCCAGTTCGTTTGATCCGGCGGCGTGACGCCGTCGCCGAGATTTTCAACCCGCCAGTTCAGCGCCAACTGCGCCCCGGCAAAAACCTCTTCCGGCGCGACCACGTTGACCGTCTGCAAGTCGGGGAGGGTGGGCGTGTTGAGCTGAATCGGACGGGCGACGCCGTAGTTATTCTCGTTGTCTTCTTCGACGACCTGATGCGGGAAACTGTTCGAGCGGTGATTGGTTCCGTCGCCGTCCGTCCACACGACGACCTTGTACTGGCCCACCAACCCTTGCGGGATTTTCACCTCGGCGGTTGCGGTGTAACTTTCCCCGGCAGCCAGGTAGCTCACGTTGGTCACAGGGATTTTAAAGGGGTCTTCAATCTCCGGCACATTATCGAGGGAGAGGTAAACGAAATCCTGCCACCCCTGAGCGTTGGTAGGGCCGCCGCCGATGTTCTTGACCGTCCACTGCACCACGATGGTCTGGCCGAAAAATGCGGTGTTCGGCGCGCTAATGTTATCAATCACCAGATCGGGCCGGGGCGGTCGGGTGATGCTGATGGGCCGCGCAACATAGTTATTGTCTTCGTTCCCGCCTTCGACGATTTGATTGTTCGCGTCCGTCTGAATGAGCAGGAAGTAAGGCCCGTCCTGACTAATCGCGTTGCGGGCGATGGTGATGGTTTGAATGCGGTCAGCCGTTTGGCTCGGCTCCAGATTGCCGTTGAAAGGAAACTCTCCGACGAGCTTATCGTCCGGGCCGAGTTGGTTATCGTTTGATAGCCAGACACGATCCGCCCAAGGCGCGTCGGCCCGCGCCAGCCCTTGGTTGCTGACCGTCCATGAGACGTTAAAGGCGGCATCCGTTTGTGTGCCGGGCGGCACGGCGGCAGCCGAAACCGTGAGGTCGGGCCTGTGGGCCAGCACGGTCAGAGTCGCCGAGGCATTGCTCGTTTGATAGGAAGCCGTAATCAACGCCGACGCGTCGGATGTGGGGACAAAAGTCGTGACGGGAAAAGTTCCGTTGGTCTGTCCCTCGGCGATGGTGACGGACGCAGGGACGGTGGCGACGGCGACGTTATCGCTGCCGAGGCTCACCAACGCGCCGCCTGCGGGTGCGGGCGTGTTGAGCGTCAACGTCCCGGTCGAAGCCTGCCCGCCGTTGACCGAGTTCGGACTGAGGGCGAGTGATTGGAGTGGGCCGAGGGCGCATTTGCCGAAACTACCTGCTTGAGCGATGGACTGAACTTCCGTCGCGGATAAAGTCCGGTCATAAATCGAAACCTCGTCCATCTTTCCCTGATAAGCATTGCTATTAATCTGAAGTCTTCCGAGGGTTAAACGGGGCGGGGTGGTAAGAGCTTGTGTCCCTCCGGTGGCCGCCGCCACTTGTGACCCGTCGAGATAGAGTTTTAGCTCCCCGGTGCTTCGGCGTCTGGTCGCCGCGACATGATGCCAGTTGCCGTCGGCAACCATGCCGCTTCTAATCGTCGTGTCGGGGTTGCCGACGCCAAAAAGAACCTTACCGTTCTGAAGCGTGACCCCGAAATCGTTAGTTACACTTATTATCTCTCCGTCAACCAGACCCCGACCGGCCCACCATTGACCACCGTCAGCGCCGACGATTTGCGTTGTGTTCAGCCAAAACTCGATGGTGAAATCATCTTGAACGGGCCGATTTATTGACACGTGATCGTCAACGCCGTCAAAGCTGAATGCCTGCCCGACTTGTCCCGTCGAGAAGGTCGTCCCGTTTTGCAGGGTGCCGTTGTTCGCGCCGAGAGCGTCGTCGGCGTTACCTTCGGCCTTCAACCATGCTACTGCGCCCGAAGACAGCGGCGCGCAGGTTTGGGGGGCGGCGAGGCCGATTTTCGCCCACCAAGTGCTCCAGCGGCTGCTGTTCACGCCGAGTCCGTTCGCCGGTTCGTTGGAATTAGAGCTTGTCACGCGCGGCTGCGTGTACTCCTGAATCGTCCACAGGTCGGTGTCGTTCGCCGGGTCAACGACAGCGTGGCTGTAGTCGCCGAACCGGTTGCGCGGCGACCCGAACGTCTTCTCGTAGTAGTCCTCCCCCTCCTTGTAGATCACTGGGTCGCGCATCGTCCCGGCGGCGTCGCCGAGGGAGCGGAACGTGTAGCCCGCGTCCACGAAGTCGTCCGACTCGAACTCCGAGAAGCCGAGGATGATGTCCTCATTCTTGTTCACCGAGAGCGACGTGTAGGCGTACCACTTGCCGCCGTTGGTGGCCGTCGCCGTCGCGTCCTCGACGCGCCCGCCGTCGTTGAAGGTGACGGCCAGCGTCGTCGGCGTCGGGGCCGTCGGCGTCATCACCGTCCACTGCGCGGCGGTGTGGTCAATGGGGTCGCCCCCGGCGAGGTCAATCCCGACGGTCTGCGAGTAGAAGAGCTTGCCGTTGCGGAAGACGACGTTGCCGCGCACCTGCGCGTCCGAGGTCTCCAGTTTTCTTGGGCTGGCCGGGCAGGTGAAAGTCGGGACGGGCGAGCCGGGGACGCAGTTCTGCGGCAGGAGGTCGCCGCCCGGATTGACCCACGCGCCGCCGGGCCGCGTGAAGGGGCCGAAGAGCGCGACCGAGGGGGCGGCGGGCGTGCCCGTGACCCGCCCGACGGCGAGCGTCGCCCCGGCGCTGCTCAGGTGCTCGACGAGGTAAAGTGTCTCCTCGGTCGCCGAGAAGGTCGTCGCCGGGTGGAGGCAGAAATTGTTCGACAAGTTCACGCGACTCCCACCCAACGTCCCAGCGCGAAGTTGAGGGTAGTTGATGACAAGCACTTCGCCACGGACGAACGCGTTGTTCGTAACGGCGTGCATGTTGTAGCCGATGGCGACCCAGTTCTTGTTGAAGCCGAGCATCGGGAAGTCGGCCCAGCCCCCGTTGGCGAACGGCGCGGCGCTCCCCGTCGCGAACCCAACGGTAGTGCGATAAAGGAGCCAAGTGCCCTGCGGGTCGGCGGTGTCCGAGATGCCGACGAGGACGGACGAGGCCGCCGAGTTGGAGTTCGAGGTGATGGCCGTGATCCACCGGTTCTGGTACGGGTCGTAGACCACCCGCGGGTCGAAGACGCCCGTCGCGCCCGTCGAAGCCCAGAAGGCCTCGGCGTTGACGGTCGAGAGCGGCGCGCCCGTCACCTTGTTGTGGATGCGGAAGTTGGCGTTGGTCTGCGTGAAGACCTTGTCGAGCCCGACCGCGCCGTTGGTGTCGGGCGGGATGGTGAAGGTCGCCGTCCCGATGCGCGGGCCGTCCTCCTGCGCCAGGAAGCTCTGCGAGGGGCTCGGCGAAGCGACGTTCGGCTGCGAGATGTCATAGTTCACGATGCCGCCGCCCGCCGGAGGGATTGAGTCCCGCTCGGAGGTCGCGGGCGCGGGCGGCTCCGGCCTGCCCTGCGGCGAGGGGATGGCCTGCCGTTGTTGCACGGGACTGCTCTGGGCGGGGTTGCGGGCCAGTATCTCGGACAACTGCTGGAAGTTGACCCGCCGTGCTTCGGTCTGAGGGAGTGGCTCGGAGGAGACCTGCCCGAGGTCGGGCGAGCCCTGCTGCTGCTTCGACGGCGGCTGTGGGGTTGTCGGTTCTGGGGCGCTCAGAGTCGTCGTCTGTATCTGCGCGACGGCGCGCGGCGCGCCCCCGAACAGGAGGCCCGGCGCGATGAGCGCCAGAGAGAGAGAGAGGGCCGCGCCCTGCTTGATTGAGCGAAATGCTTTGCGGGCCCCGGCACGTGCATCACCCAATGCGAATGTCAGAAAAACAATCGCCGCCACTCGCGTGCTCCACAGTGAGGAGGAATGTCCATGATTCAACGAATTCTTTTGTTTGATTCTTGATCGCATGTTCGATATCGGGGCTGGATTTTGCCGAAGAAACATCCTTCTATGGGCACGTTCTACTGGTGAGTTCCCCTCACGGATAATAAATGCTGGCCGCCGGACAAACGCCAATCACTCACACCTATTTACCAGCACGCCTGTACTGAGGAGACTGAGAGACTTGCCGCCTATTTCATTACTTACTCCAATGGTAAGGTTGAAAAGATTGGCTGTGACTGTGAGTTTAACGAGGAGCAGGCCACGTGCCGGCTTGTGAGTCTACACGCGCCCCAGAAAGCGCCGGCACAATATCCCAAGTGGCTCGACGAGTCAAACGAATATTCGCTCCCAGACGAGACAACCGGCTGGCCCCATCTCCAGACGGTTGTCTGATCCACTGGTAGGCCACGCTCCAGCGTCATCTCTTCGAGGTCGCGGTAGGAAAGCTGGTATCGGCAATACCACCTGACGCATAACAGGATGATCGTCGGCTCGAAGTGACGCCACTTGAACGAGGACTTATTCGGGCGGGGCCTTCACGCTCGAAGGGGGCTTCGACTTAACCTTCAACGCCGTCAACGCGCCGCCGACCGCCAGCGGCCAGTCCGTCACGACCGACGAAAACACACCCGTCGTCATCACCCTGACCGGCTCGGACGAGGAGACGCCCACGGGCCAACTCGTCTTCACGGTCACGGCCCAGCCCGCGCACGGCGCGCTCGGCGGCAACGCGCCGGGTCTGACCTACACGCCCGCCGGCGGCTACGTCGGCCCCGACAGCTTCAAGTTCACCGTCACGGACACCGGCGACGGCACGGCCCCGCCACTGACCAGCGCCGAAGCGACCGTCTCGATTGATGTCGTCCGCCTGCCCTCAGTCTCTGCGCGCGACGGACGCGTGGCCGAGCCGTCTTCGGGACAGGCGCAGATGCTCTTCACGCTGACGCTCGACCGCTCACCGAACTCGCCCGTCTCGGTCGCCTTCGACACGGCAGCCGCGACGCCGGGCGCGGGCGCGGCGACCGCCGACAGCGACTACACTACGGCCAACGGCACGGCCACCTTCCAAGCGGGGCAGACGGTGCAGACCATCTCCGTGCCCGTCCTCGCCGACGCCGACGGCGGGGAGCCCGACGAGACGTTCCTGCTGCAACTGTCGAACGTTTCGGGCGGGCACATCACGGACGGCGAGGCGGTCGGCACGATCACCACCAACAACCCGGCGGGCGCGATCCTCATCTCCGAGATTCGCACCTTCGGCCCCGGCGGCGCGGGCGACGACTTCGTCGAGATTTACAACAACACGGGCTCGCCCCATACCGTCGCCGCTTCGGACATCTCCGCCGGTTACGGCATCTTCCGCCTCGGCGCGACCTGCGCCGACACGCCCGTGCTCATCGGCACCATCCCGAACGGGACGGTCATCCCGACCAGAGGCCACTTCCTCTTAGTCGGCTCGCAGTACAGCCTCGGCGCGGCGGCCACCGGCAACCTGACGATGTCCACAGACCTCGCCGAGAACTCCAACGTCGCCATCTTCAACACCGACTCGGTGGCCAACCTCTCGACGGCGACGAGGCTCGACGCCGTCGGCTTCAGCCCGAACAGCACGGGCAACAACTGCGACCTGCTGCGCGAGGGCGGCATCCTGCCGCAGATCAGCAGCGTCACTCCGGGCCTCGGCAACCACAGCTTCTACCGAAGCTTGTGCTCGTTCGTCCCCGGCACGGGCTGCACGACGCCGAACCCGGGCTTCCCGGCGGATCGCAACGACAACGCCACGGACTTCCTCTTCGTCGACACCAACGCGACGAACGCGGCGGGCGCAGGCCAGCAGCGTTTGGGCGCGCCGGGGCCGGAGAACATCTCGTCGGCGCGCGTCAACGACCAGATCGGGACGTTCCTCCTCGACGGCACGAAGGCCTCGACGGCGGTTCCGAACCGCGTCCGCAAGGTCTGCGGGGTGGCCGAGGAGTGCGACCCGAACCGCTCGCAGTTCGGGACGATGTCCATCCGCAAGCGGTTCACCAACAACACGGGCGGGACGGTCACGCAGTTGCGCTTCCGCGTAGTGGAGCTGACGACGTTCCCGCGGCCCGACGGGGCGACCGCCGACATCCGTGCGATCACGTCGGTGGACGTGGTGGCGACGGGCGTGACGGACGCGGCGACGTGCGCGGCGAACGGGACGCCGGCGACCGTGCCGTGCTCGGTGACAGTGCGGGGGACGACGTTGGAGACGCCGCCCGCGCAGCCCAACGGCGGCGGGTACAACTCGTCGCTCTCCGCCGGGACAATCACCCTCGGGACGCCGCTGGCGAACGGCGCGAGCGTCAGCTTGCAGTTCCTGCTCGGCATCCAGCAGACGGGGAACTTCCGCTTCCTCCTCAACGTCGAGGCGCTCCCGTAAGCGCAATGCTACGTGAGTCTGTAAAGCGAGAGGGGCGAGTCTTTCACGACTCGCCCCTCTTCTCTATATCAGGTACGGAAGTCCCTTTGAAGATGGCCAGCGTTAGGAGACGCGTCTTCAAAAGAACACGCCGACGAAGAGGGAAAGTATGGACAACGAATAACGCCGGGTGTACCCTTGCGGCCCGGTCGAACCTCGTCCCCGCGCATTACGCATAATGTGACCGTAACCATATCACCCTCAAGAGAAAGGAATTTGACATGAACCCCCATCTACCGCCCACCTGTCGTCGAAAAAAGGTCTTCAGGCTGCCCCGCCTGCTCGCTCTTTTGCTGAGCGTGCTGACGGCTTCGTCTTTGCTGACGGTCTCGGCGACCGCGACCTGCAATTTTATTCTCAAGTGGGGTGTTGAAGGCTCCGGCAGCGGCCAATTCATCGCGCCCAGAGGAATCGCCGTCGATTCCATCGGAAACGTGTACGTGCCGGATCAGAATACCCGCGTACAGAAGTTTGATTCGAACGGCAACTTCATCCTACAGTTCGGGATTCCGGGCGACGTGCCCGGCGGCTTCATCACTCCGCATAAAGTGGCGACGGACTCGGCGAACAACGTCTACGTGACGGACACCTTTAATGATCGGGTCTCGAAATTCAGTTCGGGCGGAACGTTCCTCACGACGTGGGTAGGCGGGCCGGGCGGCATCGCCGTTGACTCCTCAAACAACGTCTACGTGACTAACCCCATCACCAGCGTAATCCGAAAATTCGACTCGACCGGGTCGCCTCTTCTGACCTGGGGAGGGGCGGGCAGCGGCGACGGCCAACTGAGCGGGCCGCTGGACGTGGCGGTGGACTCCTCCAACAATGTTTACGTCATGGACACAGGGAACAACCGGGTTCAGAAGTTTAGCTCGACCGGCACGTTCATCGCCAAGTGGGGCTCGGCGGGGTCCGGCGACGGGCAGTTCAATGGCGCGATGGGCATTGGCGTAGACTCTTCGGGTACGGTCTACGTGGCCGACACGGGGAACAACCGCATCCAGAAATTCGACTCCGCCGGGACGTTCCTCGAAGCCTGCGGCACTGCCGGAGCCGGCGACGGCGAGTTTAGCTCGCCCGCGGGCGTCGCGGCGAACTTGACGACGGGCGATTACTACGTCGTAGACAGGGACAATAATCGCGTGCAGAAGTTTGGGGGGGCCGCCGCCGCCGACCCAATCGCCGATGCCGGCGACGATCAGACGGTCGAGTGCGCGGGCAGCCTGACATCGGTCACGCTCGACGGAACGGGTTCGACGCCCGGCAGCGGGACGATCACCTCTTACACCTGGACGGAGGGGGCCACGACGCTCGGCTCCGGCGCGACCCTGATGGTCTCTTTGCCGCAAGGCTCGCACACGATCACCCTCACCGTAGAGGACACGGGCGGGGGCTCGGATTCGGACGATGTCGTCATCAACATTGTGGATACGACCGCGCCGGTTATCAACTGCCCCGCGAATGTCGTCGTGACGTTGCCGCCTCACTCGACGGCCACGTCGGCGGTCGTGAACTATCCGGCGGTGACCGCCGCGGACGACTGTTCGTCCGGCGTGAGTGTCAACAGCACGCCGGCGTCCGGGTCAGTCTTTCCGCTCGGCACGACGACCGTCAACGCCACGGCCAGTGACGGCACGAACTCTTCCGGTTGCAGCTTCACCGTGACCGTCATTTACAACTTCACGGGATTCTTCCCGCCGGTCAGCAACCTTCCGGCGGTGAACGTGGTCAACGCCGGAAGGGCGATTCCCGTCAAGTTCAGTCTGAGCGGTAACAAGGGGCTCAACATCTTCGCGCCGAACTCTCCTTCGTCCGGCACGATAGCGTGCAACTCGTCCGACCCTGCCGTGACTTTGGAGGACACGGTTAGCGCGGGCGGCAGCACCCTGACTTACGACGCCGCGAGCGATCAGTATGTTTACGTGTGGAAGACCGACCCATCTTGGGCCGGGACGTGCCGGCAATTAGTGGTGACGCTGAATGACGGCAGCATCTACCGCGCGAACTTCAAGTTCAAGTAAAGGGCTGTTCAAAGGTCAAAGGGGGTCGCCGGCTACGGGCCGGCGGCCCCCTTTGGTTATGCGCCGCAGCGGGCCTCGGCGACTGGCGGAGGTTGCGTTGCGAAAATTATTTTCGAGCGCGAATCTTCTACGAGTGCAGTTCTTAAACAGCGATCCCGAACAGCGAAGTGACGAACTTCGCCTGTCCCCGCGCGTCACTTCCTGCTAACTCCTGCAACACTACCCTACAGCGAGCCTGCGCCGCTTCCCCACGAATTTTCAATTCAACCGACGTATTTTTTGCCTCTCGATAGGCTCTGTGTGTCTGTATCGGGAAGGATTCCGGGCACAAGTTTGAAGTTGTGTGCGCAAAGCATTGGGAGTATCGTTTATGCAACCTCGTCTCTGCCTGCAAACTCACCGCAACGCACGGTCTGAACCGCGCTGTTGAAGAGGCAACGAAGTATGAAAAGTAAAAAGACCCGTCGTATGGGAAGACCAACGCTCCCTAAGGGTGAAGTTAAAAACGTTGTCAAAGCATTTAAATGCACGCCGGAAGAATTTAATAATTACAAAAACGCGGCTCAAGCGAAAGGTCTGGATTTTTCAAAGTGGGCGCGCCTGATTTTGAATAGGGCTGTGAAAAAGTAATAAGCTAATGACCCCGCCCAACGGCACTCGCTCCTCAAACAGAATCTCGAACTAAAATAAGGATTTTTCCTGACGCCGGTCGGGTGACCTTCGGTAAAACTTTTTCTTGACGCCGGTCGGATGACTTTTGGTAAAACTTTTTCTTGACGCCAAAGAGTGAGTGTGATATTCACTTCCCCGTAATCCAGATTGATGGATTTTTAGAGATTCACGACAGCTTGCCCCGACCCTGTTGACGTGATTTCACCTCACGTCATTTACCCCAAAGTCTGTCTACGTTTGAAGGGCTTAAACCGCGCCGGAAACACCGTCAAGGGAAACCAAGCAATAGGTTTTTCTTCGGCGGAGTTGAGGGACGAGTGTATCGCTTGCTTCATGACAAGGATGCTCGTCTTTTAATCCGGCAGTCTCCACACTCATCCTCGCGACTAGCAATAACCCGACTTGGTCTGAACGATCAAGCCTCATCTAACCGAGCCAACCGGGAGTGTAATTCAAATAAGTGAGCGCCTAACGCTCGGGTCGGTGAAGTGTGCGAACCGGTAATAGAAAGTTGTGCCGCACGCCCGACGCATCCGACTGTTAGACCGCTTCGGGGAAGCGGCCTGTCTCTGCCGTTGCATCCGCCGATGCCTCTGCCATTGGATCCGCTGATGCGCGGGCCGCTTCCTGCGGGCGCTCTAACAACTTTTTATCCACCCTCAGACCACCTCCCATGAGGATAAAAGGAGATGCCGTGCCCATCAAACAGGCAAAAGGAAGAAACGGGAAGAAGAAAAACGAGTCTGGGATGAGCAGAAGGAAGGCGCTGAAGTTAGGCGCGGTGGCCGGCGGGGTCGCCGTCATCACTTCCAGCAAATCTTTTCCCACGCACCTGCTCGAACCCACGGCCTACGCCCAGACTGACGACTGTCTCATCAACCCCGGAACGAGTCCGCCGACGAGCGCGTTCGTGCAGGCGCTCCCCATCCCGCCGATTAAGCAGTCGGTCGCTTCGCTCAGCCCTGCGCCGACCAAGCACGCCAACATCGGGGGCGGCGAGGCCCCGCGCGCCTCGCACCAGAAGTGGAGTCAGTTCCCGCCCCAAGCCCTCTACGACATCAGCACGAAGCCGGGCCTGCACCGCTTCCACCCGGAACTGCCGCTCACGCCCATCTGGGGCTACGACGGGATCGTCCCCGGCCCGACATTCATCGTCCAACAGGGCGTGCCCGTTCTCGTCCGCTTCCACAACGACCTGCCGATGAACCACTTCGGCAGCGGCGGGTGGGGCATCGAGCAGGACGTGATTCACTTGCACAACGGCCACACGCCGTCCGAATCCGACGGCTTCGCCGCCGACTGGTACAACCCCACCTTCTTCAAGGACAACCACTACCCGAACGTGCTCGCGGGCTACACCGACGACTCGTTCGATCCTTCTAACGGCGACCCGAAAGAGGCGATGAACACGCTGTGGTATCACAACCACCGCGCAGACTTCACCTCGCAGAACACCTACCGCGGGCTGGCGGGCTTCTACTGGATGTTCGACAGCAAGGACACGGGCAACGAGAACGACACGAGCCCGACGGCGCTTCGCCTGCCGAGCGGCTACGGCGTCTACGACATCCCGCTCATCCTCTCTTCGAAGACCTTCTGCCCCGACGGTAAACTCTTCGGCGGCCCCAACGGCGGGACGGCCCCCGCCGGCGGCGACAAGTTCTGCGTCAACGGCGCGGTTCAGCCGTACCTCGAAGTCAAGCGGCGCAAGTACCGCTTCCGCATCCTCAACACCGGCCCGGCGCGCGTCTGGACGCTGACGCTCGACCCGCCGCGCGACTTCAAGGTGATCTGCACCGACGGCAATCTGGTCGAACAACCGATTAACGTGCCCTCGCTCAACATAGGCGCAGCCGAGCGTTACGACTTCGTCCTCGACTTCTCCGACACGCAGATCGGCGACCACATCTACCTCCGCAACAACGCGACGATGACCGTCGGCGGCACGCCGCCGAACCCGTTGCCGGCGAACCTGAACAACATCGTCATGGAGTTCCGCGTCACCGGCGACGCCGTGGACAACAGTCAAGTTCCCTCGACGCTCTGCACGTACCCCGACGTTAACCTCAACGAAGTGGTCGGCACGAGAATCTGGAACTTTGACCTCGTCGGCGGCGTGTTCCAGATCAACGGAAAGGTTTTTGACGAGAATCGCTCCGACGCACAGATCGTCAGGAACACCACCGAGAAGTGGATTCTGCGGAGTTCGCTGCCCGCCGCCGGGTGGGTTCACCCCGTCCACATCCACTTCGAGGAGTTCCGCATCCTCTCGCGCGGCCTCCCTGTCTCTTTGGGCGGGCCGGGCGAGCAGCCGCCCCCGCCGCTGGAGACCGGACGCAAGGACGTGATTCAGCTCCGTGGGCGCGATCAGGTCGAAATCTTCATGCGGTTCAGAGACTTCAAGGGCAAGTACCTGATCCACTGTCACAACATGAACCACGAAGACACGACGATGATGGTGCGTTGGGACATCGTCGGGGATGACGAGGGCGACCTCGCCTCCAACCCCAACTTCATCCCCAACCCCAACTACAGGAAGGGGGAGGTTAGCTAATGGACAGAAGAAAATTTCTGAGCAAACCCGCGTCCGAAACCTCTGCCACCGCGCAGAAGCGTTCGTACCTCACGAACGCCGTGCTCACCAACTACGACGGCAGGAAGTTCAAGTTCTACGACGACCTGATGAAGGGTAAGATCACGCTCGTCAACATGATGTACGCCAAGTGCGACGGCATCTGTCCGGCGGTCACGTCGAACCTGAAGCGCGTCTACGCCGGTCTCAAGGGCCGCATCGGCGTGGACACGTTCATGTACTCGATCACCCTCCGGCCCGAACAGGACAGCCCGGCGGCGATGAAACATTTCGCCGAGATGCACAAGGCCAACCTGCCGGGTTGGCACTTCCTGACCGGCGACCCCGACGAGATCGAGACGATTCGTTTCCGCCTCTTCCGTTGGGACCACCCCGGCCTCGACAACAACATAGACCAGCACACGGGGATGCTGTTCGTCTTCAACGACAACCTCTCCCGCAACTGTAAGACGCCTGCCATGAGCACCGTCCGTGGGCTCCTCGACACCGTCTCCTCTATGGACCCGATTCCGGTGCAGGCGGAGCGGGTGAGAAAGAATGCGGCGCAGATGGTGGAGAAGTTCGAGCGAGAAGCCGCGTGGGCCAACGGCGAGAAGTGGGCCAAGGGCGCGGTCGCCATCGGGTAACGACCGACGCACCCCGCTCGCCGGGCGGAGGAGTGAGGGCCGCTGAAGGGATGGCCCTCACTCCTCGCATCCGGTCTGCGGGTCGCACGGGCCGCGTCAATGTTTTGGTCTCGGCGGCCACCCGCCGGGTCTCTCATCCCGACTAGCAGGGACACGTCTGAAGGGAGGGTCCACAAGATGAAACGAACCGCCTTTATCTCTTCGCTCTTGCTCATCTGCCTTACGGCCAGCGGAGTCGCCTACGGCCAAACCTACGGCCAAACCGAAGCCCCGAAGGCTTGCCCCTTTAACATCGTCGGCACTTGGAAGTCGGAGTCGGCGGCGAACACGATCTATTTCCGCTTCGCGCCCGACGGCACGGTCACCCTCCTGTCTCGTTCCACGGGCATCCCGAACGAAGACTTCGAGACGATGGCGGCGGTGAAGTATAAGCTCGACAAGCCGGTCGCGCCCAAACTCCTCGACATCATCGCGGTGCGCGGCAACGAGGTCTTCGGCAGGGGCACGACCTCGTTGGCGATCCTCGAATACAGCGACGACAGCTTCACGACGGCGAACCCCAACACGCACGCGGGTCTGACGCGTTGGGTGAGGGCGAAGACGAACCGGTATTTTCTCACCTTCGCCGCCCGCCGGATGCCGATCACCGGGTACAGCGACGACAGCTCCGTGAACATCCACCCCAAAGACGGGCGACCGAACAAGGCTTCCTTCGGCGGGCCGGCGTTCGCGATGTGGACGACACTGGACGGGCGCAAGACCAAGGTCGAGACCCTCGGCATCTACATGAACACGGACAAGGTGGGCATCATGGCGCCGGTCGTCGGGAACATCCCGGAAGAGATTCACAAACAGTTCGTGAAAGAGAGCGAGAAAGACTCGGACGTGATGATTCGCCTCGAACTGTCCGAGGCGGAGTATGAAAGAACGCACAAGGTTTTCAAGACGTGGGACAAACGCGTGCGGGACAAGACGCTCCTCTACGACGACCCTTATCTGAATGCGATGGAGTTCCTGCGCCGTGCCGCCGAGAGCCTCAACCAGTGCGGGGAGAAGGTGAAGCTGCACAAGCTCAACTGGTCGCAGTGGGACGAGGTTGTCACCAAACATAATCTCCCCCTGCACCCGTTGGAATACATCCGCATCATGAGGAAAAAGAACGACGAGTTGCACGTCACGGACGAAAGATTCCCTACGGACTGGCGTCCGCCGCAATAACAAGGGGCCGAATTCAAGCGGTATAAGTCTTGCTCTCCCTTCTTCTCAGGAATATCATCTGCGTGCTTCCTGAACGGCACCCGACATGCTCTGAAGAGGGACTAACTTGCAGCCTCGATCCCCCACAACGACGAACGCGCGGGCTGTCGCCAGAGCCTTTCTGGCGGCGGCGCTGGCGCTCGTGGTGGCGGCGGGCGCAGTCCCCTCCGGCTCGGCCCTCGGCGCGCACGGCTGCTCGATGCCGTGCTGCAAAGGCGCTGACGGCATGCCCGGAGATTGCAAGGGCGGCTCGTGCCCCATCTCCCATTTCGGGGAAGTGGAAGCCGCGCCGTCGAAGCCGGCTGACGCCGACCACTCAGGCCACACGGGCGGCGAGGCTTCGTCGCACGACGGCGCGGAGGGCGCGCACCACGCGGAGCCGGGGCACGCCTCCTCACACGTGCAAGACGCCGCCGGAGTAGAACACTCTACCCACGCGGGTGTTTCGCCACGGAACACTTCGACCTCATCACCGGTCGCGTCTGCGGCGCTCTCGAAACCCTGCCCTCCCGACTGCGGCGGGCTCCCCACTTCCGCCACGCAACTGCGGCGCGGGCGCGCCGAGGCCGCGCTCTCCTACAAACTCCGGCCACGCCCGCCGGGCGGGATCGCGCTCCCGCGCGCCGCCTTTGGCGTTATCAAAAACTCTTCAGCGCTCCGTCGCCAGTACCCGCCCCGTGCGCCGCCGACCGTCTCCACCAGCCAAGCAGTTTAATCCCCGGAAGGCTTCTCAAACCCGTCAGTGCTTCGTGGCTCAGGCATTCATGTCTTCGCCGCGGTGCGTCGCTGTCTATTCGCGCGGTGAGTGTCCGCGCCGGGCGTCAGAGGAGTCCTTCGATTGGCGCTGCTTCGCTACGCGGAGCTTCGTCTAACTGCCGCCGGTTTCGACGTGAGGAGAGCCTCACGCCCCCGGCCCGGCGGCGCGGCGCGGAGAATGTTAGGAGACGACACCCATGACTTTCATACGGAATGATAGAAGGCGGGTCATAACGACGATTTTGCTGTGCCTGCTCATGCTCCTGAGCGGGGCCAACTCGACTGCGCGCGCACAGCAGTCCGTCACGTCGGCGACTTTGAGCGGCTACATCCTCGACGGGAACGACGCGGCGGTGAGCGGCGCGACCGTCATCGCCAGCAACGTCGAGACCAACTACCAGCAGACGAGCGTGACCGACGAGGAGGGGCGTTACCGATTCCTTTATCTACGAGTCGGGGCGTACCGCCTCACGGTCGAGAAGGCGGGCTTCACGACCTTAACCAAGCAGTTGACCCTGACCGTCGGGCAGGCTCTGGACGTGCCGCTCAGGCTGCCGGTGGCGGGCGTCTCGGAGAGCGTCGAGGTCTTCGGCGCGAGCGCGCCCGTCGTCGAGACGGCGCGGACGCAGGTCGCCGAGACCATCGTCTCGCACGAGATCGGCGGCCTCCCGCTCAACGGGCGCAACTACCTCGACCTCGCCGCCCTCACCCCCGGCGTCTCGCGCACCAACCCCGTCAGCAACCAGCGCTTCCCAGAGACCTCTGCCGTCCCCGGCACCGGGCTCTCCATCACCGGGCAGCGCTTCATCAACAACGGCTTCGTCGTTGACGGACTCTCCTCGACCGACGACGCCGCAGACCTCGCCGGCACCTTCTACAGTCAGGAGGTCATCCGCGAGTTCGAGGTCATCACCTCCGGCGGCATCGCCGAGTTCGGGCGCGCCTCTGGCGGCTTCGTCAACATCGTCACGCAGTCGGGCACCAATGACTTTCACGGGCGCGTCTACGGCTTCCTGCGCAACCAACGCTTCGACGCCCGCAACCCGCTCTCGCCGTCCAAAGACCCGCTCACCCAAGCCCAGTACGGCGCGAGTTTCGGCGGCCCGCTCAAACGAGACCGCACCTTCTTCTTCTCCAACTTCGAGCAGACGCGCCTGAACAACGCCGTCGTCATCACTGCCGCCCCGGCCAACGTCGCGGCCATCAACTCCCGCCTCGACCAACTCGGCTCCGCCGGGCCGCGCATCTCGACGGGCCTCGTGCCCACGGGCTTCGACACGTCCAACTTCCTCTTCCGCCTAGACCACCGCGTCAGCGAGGCCAACCAACTGACGGCGCGCTACAACCTCTACGACATCACGAGCCTCAACGCGCGCAACGTCGGCGGTCTCAACGCCGTGAGCCGTGGCACGGCGCTCTCGAACCGCGACCAGACCCTCGCCGGTTCGCTGGTCACGACGCTCTCGCCGCGCACGCTCAACGAGGCGCGCTTCCAGTACACGCGCAGCCGCCTCACCGCGCCCGTCAACGACGCGGCGGGGCCCGCCGTCAACATCTCCGGCGTGGCGAACTTCGGGACGGCGACCTTCTCGCCGACCGGGCGCGACCTCGACACTTACGAGCTGGTGGACAACGTCACGACGCGGCGCGGCGCGCACTCGCTCAAGGGCGGCGTCAACTTCCTCCTCAACCGCGTGGACATCACTTTCCCCGGCGCGCTGCAAGGCGTCTACACCTTCCAGTCGCTGCCGAACTTCCTCGCGGGCCGCTACGCGACCTTCCAGCAGGCGTTCGGCGCGGTGAGCCAGTCCCAGTCGAACCCGAACGTCGGGCTCTTCGCGCAGGACGAGTGGAGGCCGCGCCCCGACCTGACGCTCAATCTGGGCCTGCGCTACGACGCGCAAGTACTCCCCGCCCCCATCACCACCGACGCCAACAACTTCGCGCCGCGCGTGGGTGTGGCCTACGCGCCCGACTTCCTCGGACGCGACCACAAGACCGTCATCCGCGCCAGCTACGGCATTTTCTTCGACCGCCTCCCCTTACGCGCCACCTCGAACGCCTTGCAACGTGACGGGTCGAAGTACCGCGTCGCGGTGCTCTCCTTCGGGCAACCGGGGGCGCCCGTCTTTCCCAACGTGCTGCCCGAATTCCCCTCGAACCTGCTCGTCAGCGTCACGACGATTGACCCGGAGATTAAGAGCGCCTACAGCCAGCAGGCGAGCCTCCAAGTCGAGCGCGAGTTGTCGGGCGCGATGTCGCTCTCGGTCGGCTACCTGCACGTGCGCGGCGCGCACATCGTCCTCTCGCGCAACCTCAACGTCCCGCGCTTCCCGGCCTCGGCGGGCGTGCCCAATCTGGGACGACCCGACCCGCGCTTCGCCAACGTCAGCCGGTTCGAGAGTTCCGGCGATTCTTACTACGACGGGATGGTGGTCTCCTTCAAGCGGCGCTTCGGGTCGAGGGCGCAGGCGCGAGTTTCATACACGCTCTCGAAGGCGATTGACGACGTGGGCAACGCCTTCTTCTTCACGCCGCAGGACAGTTCGAACCTGAGAGACGAGCGGGGGTTGGCCGACAACGACCAGCGACACCGCCTCGCCCTCAGCGGCTCGTTCGACGCGCCGCAGTCCGGTAGCGGCGCGTCACCTTTACGCAAAGCCCTCTCCGGGTTTCAGTTGAGTTACATCTTCCAGTACGCTTCGCCGCTGCCCTTCAACGTCCTGACCGGCAACGACCGCAACTCCGACACGAACGTCAACGACCGGCCCGCGGGCGTGGGGCGCAACACGGGGCGCGGCTTCGACAGCGCGGCGCTCGACCTCCGCCTGAGCCGCCGCTGGCGGGTGGGCGAGCGAGCCGGTGTCGAGGTCATCGCCGAGGGCTTCAACGTGCTCAACCGCGCGAACCTCCAACTCCCCAACAACGTCTACGGCACGGGACGGACGCCGAACGCGGGCTTCGGCCTCCCGACCGCCGCCGACAGCCCGCGCCAGATACAGTTCGGCCTGCGCCTCGACTTCTGATGTGGAAAGGCAATGAGAGAGCGAACGACGCTCGTCTTCTTCGTGTTACTGCTGTTTAGAACAGACGGCACGTTGCGCGTGGTGTGATATTCGGCTGATGAAGCGGAGCCAACCAGATTAGTGGCAAGCTGCGACGATTCACCGTTGACAGACCGCCGCGGCGGTAATATCTTTCCCGCGCCTTACGCCCGCTGCTCGTTCGACCTCGCACCTTCATGTTGAGGCCGGCCCTCACGACGGACGGGGAGCCCGCCCCGGCCAAAGGAGATACACCTTGACGACCATCACACGACTCCGCACCGATGGGAGGCTTCAACTGAACGGGGCGTCGGTGCTGCTCCGCGGCGGCTCCTATGACCTCTTCCTCAACCCCGGCAACGCCGACAAGGCCGTCGTCCGCGACAACACGACCAGCCCGATCATCGAGACCTACACGAACGCCGTCCCGTGCCAGAGTCCGCAGAGCAGGGGCACCCCCGCCGACATGGCGACGTGGGCCGAGGGCAACAACACCTTCGACGAATTCTTCGCGGCGATGCGGAACAACCGCTGCAACTTCGTCCGCGTCTTCCTCTCCGGCGGGGCGATCTTCCGCAACGGAACCTCGCCCAGCATCTCGCCGTTCAACCGGCAGATCGTCGGCAACCGACCGAAGTACGACGTGCGCGGCGCGGCCCTCAGTGGCCGCTGGAACGACGCCTATTTCAACCGCCTCAGCGCCTTCGTCTCCGCCGCCTCGGCGAGCGGCGTCGTCGTCCAACTCTCGCTCTTCAACTACGACGACCTGAGCGACACAAGTCCGGACGCGCCTGAGGTGGAGAAGTGGCTGTGGAGCCCGTGGAACGCCGAAAACTGCTCCAGCGAGAGTTGGGCCGCGACGCACCTGCTGCCTAAAGACTTCGGCCCCACCGACCGGCAGATTCGCTTCACCCGGCCCGACCCCGCACCGGCGGGCGGCAACGCCATCCGCGCCGTCCAACAGGAGTTCATCGGGCGCGTGATGACGGCGGTCGCCCCGTTCAAGAACGTCATCCTTGAGGTGATGAACGAGCCGCGCCCCGTCACCGGCCCGCACGACCTCGACCGCATCGCCGCCTTCGGCTCTTACATGACCCGCCTCATCGTCCTCTACCGCCGCAACATGGGCTCGCACGTCCTCATCTCGATCAACGCCGTCGTCCACCCGGCGAGCCCGACGGGCAAGACCGACATCGAGACGTGGCGCGAGAAGAACTACACGCACCTCTCGGAGGTGGACGCCGTCAGCTACCACGGCCTGACCGGCTCAGGTGATGTGACCGTCAACAACACGGGCTGCCCGCAGGCGCAGACCGTGACGGCCCCGCGCGTTGATCAGGAGGCCGTCGCGCTGCGCGCCCAGCGGCGCGCCACGGCCCACCCGGACAAGGCACTCATCTACTGCTCGGACGCCGCGCAGGTCAAGCAGTTCAATCACGTGTACGACTCGCCGGGCACCGGGCTGAACTTTGAAGTGACCACGCAGGACGGTCAGATAGTCGTCGAGCCCGAAGGGGCGGTGTCGCCGTCTAACCTGCACCTGACGCGCACCTACATGTACCACTGGGCGCGCAAGTGCCTCGCGCAGGGCGCCGGCGCGAACCTCGGGAAGTTCCACTTCCAGAACCACAGCACATATCTTGCGTCGTTCCAGCAGACCCTGCGTGCGGCGAACGACACGGGGGTGTAGCGGCGGCTCGAACGGCACACCTCAAATGAGAGACTACGGCCCGAACCTCTTCCGGTACTCGTCCGACGAGAGGAATGCTTTGACCATTTCCGCCTGGACGAAGTTGCCGTTGAACTGGTTCAGCTTCGTGAGCCAGAACTGGTAGCCCCTGTCGTCGGTGTCGGGGGCCTCCGTTGGACTTCTCCGCATGTAGCCGAAGTACTGCATCAGGACGAAGGCCGCGTTGAACTCGGCGTTCCTAACGGACGTTGACTCGACGACTTTCCGCAACGCCGCCACGCGCCCCGCCGTCCCGCCGGCCCCGAAGGCCGTGACCGCGTCCTGCCTCTCGACTGCCGTCGGCGTCACGCCCGCCGAAGTGTAGAGCGCGTCCACGTACTGCGCGGCCATGAGGGACGCCGGGAATCTGGCGGCGAACAACGGCCCTGAGACGACGCTCTCGGCGTATGCCTGCCGGTTGGGTAGTGGCCCCGTTAGGTTGGGGATTGAAAAAGAGAAGGCAAAGTGCGGAAAGTGTCGGCTGCCATGCCGAGACACAAGACCCGCCATCCTCCGCCTTCTCTACGCTGCCCTCATTGCGGGGGGCCAGCGCGCCACCTCTTCTATCACAGCACCTACCGCACACGCGACGGGCCGCGTCGGCTGTGGCGCTGCCGGAGGTGCGGCAAGGGGCTGTCGGAGCGGCGCGGCACGGCCTTCTTCAACTTGAAGACTCCCGAAGCGGAGGTCGCGCGCTCACTCGACGCCATGCTGAGAGGCGACACGCAGACCTCGACTGCTCAGACCCGTCGGCATCGTCGCGACACGCTGCGGCGCTGGCGGCGGCGCGCCGCCCCTCGCGCCCGGGCGGTGGATGAGGAGTTCGTCACCGACCTCAGAGTCGGCGACCTGGAGTTCGACGAGCAGTGGTCGTTCGCCGGGGCGAAGAAGGCCGCCTTCTCGGAGAGCGCCGAGCGCGGCGAGGCGTGGTGGCATAAAGCGATGGCGCGGGAGAGCCGGCTCATAGTCGAGCAGTTCGTCAGCCCGCGCACGCCGGAGGCCGCCGAAATGCTCGTAAATCGGAGCTTCGACCGCCTCGCCTCGGGGTGCCTGCCGCGGGTGAGCAGCGACGGCTACGACGCTTATACGCAGCCCCTCTCCGAGCAGGTCAAGGCCCTCACCGTCTACCCGCTGCGATGGGCGCTGATGAAAGGAAAGCGCGGGCGACCGCCCAAGCCGAAGCAGATTCCTGACCCGGCGCTTCTGTACGGGCAGGTGGTCAAGGAGCGCGCAGGCCGGAGGGTGGTGAAGGTGGGGAAGCGGTTGGTGCTGGGGCCGCCCACGACTGAGTTGGCTTTTATCTCGACATCTCTGCTGGAGCGGCAGAACGGGACGGCGCGCTCCCGCAACCGCTACCTCGTGCGCAAGACCTACGCCTTCGCGAAGTCAGTGCCCTACATGGACGATCAATGTGAGGTGGATAAGACCTTCTACAACTTCTGCCGTAAACATCGCAGGCTGAAAGGCGAGACGCCCGCGATGCGACACGGGATCACCGATCACGTCTGGTCGGTGGCCGAGGTACTGGGCTATCGAAGCGCTCCGGGATGAATCCCCAACGTAGGACGGTCACTACCGCGGAGCTACGGCCTTCGACCGGGGCATGGCTTTCACGCCACCGCTCAATTTCCCATTCAGTCTGGACTTAGCTTCCGCCTCAACTGAGAGGGAGAGGGCTTTACTCCAGGCGTCGCGCGCCCGTTCCGTGTCGCCCAGGCGGGCGTAAGCGTCGCCGAGGCCTTCGTAGTTGGCGGCGTTCTTCGGGTCGGCCCTGATGGCTTCGTCGAAGTCGGCGAGGGCGTCGGCGAATTTACCCAGAGCGAGTCGGGCCTTACCGCGCGCGCCGAAGGCTTCGTTTACCGGCGGGATGAAATTGACTGCCCGGTCGAAATCGGCGATGGCCGCGTCGTAGTTGCCTTTCCGGCTGTAGGCGAGGCCGCGCAAGTAGAAGGCGTCCGCGTAGTAGGCGTCGAGCTTGATGGCTTCGGTGAGGTCGGCGAGGGCCGCGTCGTAGTCGCTCCTGTCGAGTTGAGTCCGGGCGCGGGCGTAGTAGTACGTTTCGGGAGAGCCGGAGCCCGCCTTGATGGCCGCCGTGAAATCGGCGAGGGCAGCGTTGTAATCGCCTCCGGCGCGATGGATATCGCCGCGACGGTGATAGGCCTCCACGAGTCGCGGGTTGAGTTCGATAGCTTTCGTGTAGCTCGCGACCGCAGCGTTCATGTCTCCCTTCCGGTAAAAGTTATTGCCACGCCTCAGATGGTCGCCCCCCTTCTCCCATTCCCACCCTAACCAGACCCCGACGTTTCCCGTGTCGCTTGGGGCTTTCGCCTGCTTGAGCAGGGCCGGAGGGATTTTAGATTTGCTCAACGGCGCGATCTTCAGCAGGGCGCTGGCGGCTGCCAGGCGGACAAGCGACTCCCGGTCGTTCAGAGACTTGAGCAGGGCCGGCACAGCCTCTTTCGCCCCCGGCCCGATAGCCTCGAGCGCATAGATCGCCATGACGCGGCTCTCTGAGTCCTGAGCTTTCAGCGTGACGGCGAGCATGGGTGTCGCGGCCTTCGCCTTGGGGCCTAATTCCTCAAGCGCCCGCGCGACATCCGTGCGAACTTCGGAGTCCTCGTCCTTCAACGTCTCGCCGAGGGCGGGGATGACGCCGCTCGCCTCCGGCGCGATCTGAGCGAGGGCCGAGACGGCGCTGCGCCGGACACCTCTGTCCGGGTCTTTCAGCAGTTTGAGCAAGGAAGGTACGGCGTCCTTACTGTCTCGCCCGATGTACTCAAGGGCGAAGGCCGCCGAGCCGCGCACCAGACTGGATTCGTGGCTCAGGGCTTCAATCAGGATGGGCACGGCGCCCCGCGCCTCCGGCCCGATCCGGCCCAGAGCGTACGCGGCCACCGAACGGAAGTATGGGTCACCGCTTCTCAGCAGTTCGACCAGCGCGGGGAAGGCTGCGCGCGAGCCCGGCCCGATTCTGCCCAGTGTGTACACGGCCAGCCAGCGGATGCGCTCGTCCCCGTCCGTCAGACGCTCGACGAGGGCGGGGACAGCCGCGCGCGCCTCCTCGCCCAAAGAGATGAGTAGCCCAGCCGCCACGGCGCGGACTTGCACGTCCTTGCCTTTTAATTTCTCGATGAGGGCGGGCACGTCGGCGGGTCTGGCCCGCCCCTCTTCCCCGAGGGCGGCTGCTGCATAAATCCGAAGGTCGTAGTCTTCGTGGCTCAGGGCTTCAGTCAGGGCGGCGACGGCCACGGGCTCCTCCGGCCCGATATGGCCCAGCGCGGACGCGGCCCGCTGACGGACGCTCAGGTCTTCGTCTTTCAACAACTCGGCCAGGACGGGGAGAGCCGCTTTCGCCGCCGCGCCCAACAAAGAGAGGCGAAATGCCGCCTCGCCACGGACTTTCGCATCCTTATCTTTCAACTCTTCCACAAGAGCGGGCACGTCGGCTGCCGTCAACCTCTGGCCCGAGGAGACGGGGGCGAGAGTTACGAGGGACAGACAGAGCAGACAGCTCATTCGGAGGCTAGAGGGGAGGCGTCGTGCGCAGTGCGTCATCATGGTTTCTTCCAAGTTCGACGGTAAGGAGAAGGTCGTCGAAGTCCGCCCCATGTTGACATGCATGGATGTGCGGCGGGAGTGAGGCGGAGACGACGTTAAGGTTAATGTCGCCCGCGCATCTTAGCACGGCGTCAATTAAACTCAAGAAGGATTGCTAAAGGGGGCGACTCTTCAAAGCAGCCTTTGTTGCATCATCAACTCTGATTCAGGCGCTCCCAAAGGCGCTACCGGGCTAGCTGTCACAACCGAGCGGGTGAGCCTCACGTTTTGAGCGTGGGCAGCCACCTTATGACAAGCTCTGCATTAAGTTCATACTCGCCATATCAATAGGTACGAGGTGAACTCATGTCCGAAGACCTCACTGATCACCACCCGCGCGCTAAACCGGCTTTGAGCGATGCCTTGATTTTCCGCACCAAAGCGACTCTCTTACAAATGAATAGGGCGGCCTCTAACGTCTTGAGGAACGAAGCGATTCGTTTCCCGATAGGCAGTAGACTGTCGGGCGAAGCAATCATCGGGCAATCGGTGACGCCACTATGGACGGATAGTAACGAAGCGGAAAAGCGCCTCTTGGCGGGAAAAGTTCACAACTTACGTATTGTGATGCGTCGGCTTAACGGGGTGGAGATACCTGCTGGCGGTGTCTTTAGTTTTTGGGCTCAGATCGGGCGTCCCGGCAGATGGAGAGGCTTTATGGCAGGGCGCGAACTGCGAGAGGGCTGCATCATTCCGGCCATCGGCGGCGGTTTGTGTCAGCTTTCGAACGCGCTTTACGATGCCGCTCTGAGCGCAGGCTTTGAAATTATCGAGCGCCACGCGCACACGCAGGTGATTCCCGGCTCACTCGCGGAAGTTGCTCGCGATGCGACTGTCTTCTGGAACTATGTAGACCTGCGTTTCAGGTCGGCATGGCCTTACCGCATCGAAGCGACGATGGACGCGAACCTTCTGACCGTGCGCTTCAGGAGTCGCGTCAGTCGGGATGAGCGGCGAATTCAACACCCGCGGAGCATGACGATCACTCCCGCAGTTTCGTCCGTGCCGCAGAGTTGCATGACTTGTCATGTCCATGCCTGCTTCAGGCACGTTGAGCACAAAGCAACCGACTTCGGACGCTCTGCCTTTCTGGTTGATGAGTATTATCCGGAATTTAACAGCTACCTCCTTGCGGCGCGGCGCGAGCGAGACTTGCTCGCCGTGCCACTGAATGGGAAGAGATTCGGGAAGGGCAATTACGCATGGAGTATGGAGGGCTTTCGTGACGTAAGGCAAAGCCGGTTGGTCACCATGTTCAGGGCGTATCAGTCGAGGCAGCTCGCGACGCAGGGCGCGGCGAGACAACACTCCCTACTCGCGGGTTCTGAGCGGCTGGCGAGAAGCTATTCAGCCCTGCTGAAGTATGACGTGACGCATGTCACGGTGTCACAGAACTTACTGCCGTTCCTCTGGCGTGACGGGCATCTGGGGGGCAGAACATTCGACGTGCTGATGATGGCCCTGCCTCTTGCTCATCTACATGAAAGACTGGATCGGGCGCTGGCGCTGCATCGAGAGAGTAAAACCTTGGCTGACTTTCGCGCTGACGAGTGGTTGGTGCGCGCCGAAAGTGAAGCGCTCCGGCATGCACGTAGGCTTATCACGCCACATTCGGAAATCGCTGCCTTATGCCGGGACAAGGCGATGATGCTTGACTGGGCGATGCCTGCGAAAGCGAAAAAAACGTCGCCGCCACGCTTCCCCACTCATGATGCAAAGATCGCCTTTCCCGCCCCGACCGCCGGAAGAAAAGGGGCTTATGAGTTACGTGCCGCAGTGCAGGGCTTGGGCGTCCAATTAGTCACGGTCGGGGCACAATTGGAGGGAGCGGACTTCTGGCGGGGAGTGTTAATCGAGCACAGGGCTGGTAACGGAGATTGGCTCGCCGGGGTGGACGTAGTAGTTCTGCCCGCGTTTGTCGAGCACCAGCCGAGAAGGTTGCTTGAAGCCGTGGCATGCGGCATACCAGTGATCGCTTCGCCGGCGTGTGGTTTAGCTAATATCAAAGGAGTGAGCAACGTCCCCTGCGGAGACGTTGCGGCCTTGCGCGAAGAGATCAGGAGAGCGGTCTCCGGGACGAAAGAGCAGGCTTAGAATCTCGCCACACAGACTCGCAGCACGGGATGTGACGCACATGAAGTTAACAATCATTTTCTTCATACTATTCCTGACTCTTTCCGAATCAGCTTATGGCCGGCAAGAGCCGGGCAGCCGATTCGGGGTGCTTGAAATAAAGGATGATGAAAGCCGGCTAAACCACCAGCTCTTATTGAACGGCAAAACTCTACTCCAATACGAAGGGCGGTCGGTTGAAGTACTCCGTGTGCTAAAGAGGAGGAGGCGTGACTACGCTATTGTCGCGACTTACTCAGGTGGCAGGGCCTGCCCGGCCCAAGCTGTCATTGTCGAAATCTATCAAGGGGGACGGTACAGGAAATCTGAGGAGTTCGGCTCTTGCAGTGACCTCATCAAAGCGAGACTCATCAACGGCAGCGTGATCGTCGAAACGCCGACGTATACCCCACATCCAGAGATATGGTCAAAGAAGGAGTTGAGGAAGAGACTGACGACGAAGGAGGTCTATACTTGGTACAGGGGGAGGCTATCTGAAAAGACTATTTCCAGCCGGGTACATGCCCATGTCAGGCGGCTCTCTTAAATTGGAGATGGGTTAGGTGAGGAGTAATTTAGAGTGATGTGATCATTTTATGGTCGAACTGGAATCACTTGATGGTCGAACCGACACTCAACCCGCTCGCTACCGCTGGCGGTACTGTTTAGATGTGGAACAGCAATCCCACAGCCTTATTGCGCAAGATATGACAAGACGCGTGCGGGGCGCGTCCGTTATGCTCGACTGAACAAATTGTAAGGAGAGAATCTAAACGTGTCAGTTGAGAAGAATACGGACATCGCCCCGGCGAAGGGCAAACTGGGAGTGCTGCTCGTGGGCTTGGGGGCGGTGAGCACGACTTTCATCGCGGGCGTCGAGGCCATTAAGAAGGGGTTGGCCGACCCCGTCGGGAGCCTCACGCAGATGGGCACCATCCGCCTCGGCAAGCGCACCGACAACCGCACGCCGCTCATCAAGGAATTCGTCCCGCTCGCCGACTTGAAAGACCTCGTCTTCGGCGCGTGGGACATCTTCCCCGACTCGGCCTACGAGGCCGCGATGCACGCGGGCGTTTTGGAGAAGGAGCTGCTCGCGCAGTTGAAAGCTCCGCTCCAGAAGATCAAGCCGATGCCCGCCGTCTTCGACCAGCACTACGTCAAGCGCCTCAACGGCGAGAACGTCAAAGAGGGCAAGAACAAGTTCGAGCTGGCCGAACAGCTCATCGAGGAGATCGCCGAGTTCAAGCGCAAGAACAAGTGCTCGCGCCTCGTCATGGTCTGGGCCGCCTCGACCGAAATCTTCCTCAAGGAGCACGCCGTCCACAAGACCTTGAAGTCCTTCGAGCAGGCGATGCGCGACAACCACAAGGCAATCGCGCCCTCGATGGTCTACGCCTACGCCGCCTTGAAGTCCGGCGTCCCCTTCGCCAACGGCGCGCCGAACCTGACCGTTGACATCCCGGCGATGCGTGAGCTTGCCGCCGAGAAGGGCGTCCCCGTCTGCGGCAAGGATTTCAAGACCGGCCAGACCCTGATGAAGACCATCCTCGCGCCGGGCCTCAAGTCGCGGATGCTCGGCCTGCACGGCTGGTACTCGACCAACATCCTCGGCAACCGCGACGGCGAAGTCTTGGACGACCCCGAATCCTTCAAGACGAAGGAGGAGTCGAAGCTCTCCGTGTTGGAGTACATCTTCCAGCCCGACGTTTACCCGAAGCTCTACAAAGACTTCTCGCACGTCGTCCGCATCAACTACTACCCGCCGCGCGGCGACAACAAAGAGGGTTGGGACAACATAGACATCTTCGGCTGGCTCGGCTACCCGATGCAGATCAAGATTGACTTTCTCTGCCGCGACTCGATTCTGGCCGCGCCGCTCGTCCTCGACCTCGCGCTCTTCCTCGACCTCGCGCAGCGCGTCGGGATGAAGGGCACGCAGGAGTGGCTCTCCTTCTACTTCAAGTCGCCGATGACCGCGCCCAAGCTCTACCCCGAACACGACATCTTCATCCAGTTGATGAAGCTCAAGAACACGCTCCGCCACCTGCGCGGCGAAGACCTCATCACGCACCTCGGCCTTGAGTATTACGACTGAGCCGGGCGGCGACTCGACACCCGTTTGAAAAATTTGAGGGCGCGGCGGGCAACCCGTCGCGCCCATAGTTTTCCGCGGGTTGCCCGCCTCTTTCGCCCACCGCCGAGACGCGACGCTTTGCTACATCTGTCCCGTTTGTCCTCACCTTTCGGTGTGTTGAAGCCCTTCAAAATTTTGAACTGAACCGCTAATTGTCAGTCCCCCGCTGCCGGAAAGTGTCACCCCGAAAAATATATTCGGGCTCCCGCGCGGCGCGGCGTGTGTTTTCCTTTCCGCACATTTTGTGGTGACAAATCATTCTTTGTCGTATATATAGTGCTCTCAAATGTTTCTGCCCCCGCGCGGGGGGCGTAGCCAGAGGCAAACCACAGCTCTCAGCAGAACATCAAACAGGTCAGCGGTTCGTTCTTTGCATGGAGACGTACAGGGCGATGCGGCCACAAGGGCCGGGGCCGTCACTCGCGGCGGCTCGACACAAGCCGACGGATTTGAAGAGGTCGCACGCGCCCGCGCTCCCCGCAGAGGAGGACGAACATGATTGCCGAAATGGAAAGAGAAACTATCACACCGAACACGGTCATGCTCGACCCGGATCAGAAGAGCCCGCGCGCGCAGGAGTTCGAGGAGAAGCTCGGCACTCGCATCGTGGGGCAGGAGCGCGCGGTGCGCCGCATGAGCGGCCTGTACCAGATTTTCCTCGCCGGGATGAACCCGCCGAACCGTCCCGTCGGGACGATGCTCTTCCTCGGCCCCACGGGGTCGGGCAAGACGCGCGTCGTGGAGGCGGCGGCGGAAGTCCTCTACGGCGACTCGAACGCCGTCATCAAGATTGACTGCGCCGAGTTCCAGCACTCGCACGAGATCGCGAAGCTCATCGGGAGCCCTCCGGGCTACCTCGGACACCGCGAGACTTCGCCGATGCTCACGCAGGAGAACCTCGACCGCTACCACACCGAGGAGACGAAGCTCTCGCTCGTCCTCTTCGACGAGATCGAGAAGGCTTCCGACTCCCTTTGGCAGCTCCTGCTCGGCATCCTCGACAAGGCCACGCTGACGCTCGGCGACAACCGGCGCGTGGACTTCTCGAAGACGATGGTCGTGATGACCTCGAACCTCGGCGCGCGCGAGATGTCGGAGCTGATTACGGGCGGCATCGGCTTCCACTCGGCGAAGAACCAGAAGAACCCGAACGACAGTGAGGTTGACCAGAAGATTTACCGGACGGCGGTCGAGGCGGCGCGGCGCAAGTTCTCGCCGGAGTTCATGAACCGCATTGACAAGGTGGTCGTCTTCCGCTCTTTGAAGGAGCATCACCTCCGTCAGATTCTTGAGCTTGAGCTTCAGGCCGTGCAGGATCGCATCATGCACTCGGCGGGAACGAAGTTCGTCTTCCACTGCTCGGACGAGGCGAAGCAGTTCCTGCTCGAAGAGGGCATTGACTTCAAGTACGGCGCGCGCCACCTGAAGCGGGCCATCGAGCGCTTCCTCGTCTACCCGCTCTCGAACCTCGTGGCGACCGAGCAGGTCGGTTTGGGCGACCTCGTCCACGTTGACCTCGGCGGGAACGGCAAGCTCACCTTCTCGAAGCGTTCGGGCGGGGCGCTGATTACGGACGCGCCGGAGTTCGAAGAAGAGCCGGAGAGGCCGGAAGCCAAGTCGGGCGGCGTCGCGCTCCCGCTCCCGCAGACGAAGGCCGCGCGCAAGGGTCAGGGCCGCGGCGAAAAGAACGAGAGCTGAAGCCTTAAATTCAATCGGACGAGAAAAGCCGTGGAGAGAGATTCTCCACGGCTTTTCTCTTTTCACGTGCGAGAGGGACGAGCCCTCAAGTGGGGCGCGTCGCGTTCGCGGGGTCGAGCCGGTTGAGCGCCTCGAAAGCGATGCGCGAGAGGTACGGGTCGCGCGCGGTGAGCGCCGAGCGGAGCGCGGGGATGGCGGAGGGGTCGCCGATGAGGCCGAGCGCCTGCGCGGCCTCGCGCCGCACGTCGTCGGGCGTGCGCTCGTTCGAGAGCGCGGCGATGAGGACGGGCACGCCTTCCCTGCTCCTGAGCAGACCGAGCGCTGTAGCGGACGCGCGCCGCACGAACTCGTCCTCCTCGATGCGGCGGCGGCGGAGGCGGTTGAAGAATCCGGGAGCCCGGAGCGTGCGCGAGATTGCGCCGGCGAGCGCGGGCGCGGCTGCCGCGTCGCCTATCTGGCCGAGGGCGACCGCCGCCGCGCCACGCACGGAAGCCTCCTTGTCGGTTTCGAGCGCGACGGTCAGAGCATTGACACCGAGCGGACTGCGCGTCCGTCCGAGCGCGTAGGCCGTCTCTCGTCTGACGAACTCGTCGCGGTCGCGCAAGAGCGGCAGGAGAAGCGTCGCGGCCTCGCTCGGCCCTAGAGAGAGGACGGCACGGGCCGCCGTCGCGCGCACGACTGCCGAGGCGTCGCCGAGTGCGGGAGCCGCCGCGCGCGAGCCTTCGGGCCGGGCCATCGCGCCGAGGCGCGTCACGGCGTCGCGTCTTTCCTCTTGATCCGAGGATGAAAGACGCGCTCTCTGAATCTCTATTTCGCGTTGGAGCGGGGTGGGGGCGGACTGGAGAGTTTGCGAAGCCCTGGCCTGCGGCGCGAAGACCGCGCACCCGCAGAGGGCAAGAAAAAAGATGTGTGCGGCCACGCCCCGCGCGAGGCGGGGACGGGTGGACGGGTGGTGCGCCTTGAGGGGCGCAAACAACGCGTCTCTTCTTCCGGTCATACGCGCGCTGTGAGGTTGATGGCGGCGCGGCGTTCGGCGCGGCGGCGGGCCGACTCCCACTCGAAAGCCTGCCGCGCGCGCTGGTTCTCATGCGCCCCGGCGAGCATCGCTTCCAGCTCGTCCTCCCAAAGGCCGGGGATAGACGAGGCGCGGCGCATGGACTCCATGATGGAGATGTAGTCGAGGACTTCCCGGACTTCCGTTTCGTTGAGGTGTTCGAGTTTGAGGGCGAGGCGCTGGCGTTCGTTGATTCGCTTGGCGGCCATGTCACGGCTCCTTACACTTGCGAAGCCGGGCGGCCAACCGCGGTCAATTCCTGTCGGGCCTGAAGCAGGCGGGCGGGCCGTCGGCGTGTCTGTTGGGCGCGTCGTGCGCGCACGCTCTGTTGTTTGTCACCTTCGTTATGCGAGTCTCCTGAATGAGCAAGCTCTCCGCTTCGGGGTCTTCAATCACGGTCGGGCCGACGAAGAAGCCGCTCGGACGCTGCGGCCCCTTGCGATGCCGGGCTCGATTCCTTGTGCCCGGCTGCCGTTTCAAACAGCCTTTGAAAGTGATTGACTGGCTGCGGAATATACACGAGATGCGCGCACGGCGCAAGATTTCGGCGGGACGGACTTGAGCAGCCGGAACGAGCGGAGACGGGGCGTCGCTTCGTGGGCGCGCGAGGTCTTCAGTCTATCTTGGAGGCGACGGTGTGCATCGTGTCCACGATGAGCACGGCGATGGGCGGGTAGAAGATGAGGTCGAGGCCGAAGCCCTGTCCGAAGAGGTGCGGCAGGTCTTTGAAGAGCGAGACGTAGCCCGCGTGCGAGCCGATGAAGATGCCTACTGAAAGGATCGCTCCATAGCTGAGTATTAAGAAAGTCGAGGCGGCGAACCGCGTGAAAGGCTTCTCGGCTGTGCTCTCTTCGGAGTTGATGATGGAGTCGTGGATGGACTTAGGCTTGTAAGTATAGTGGTCGAAGCACGCCTTCAGCCGCACGGCGAGATGCCAGAGGCCGATGGCCGCGAGCGTGACCAAGACGGCGCGACCGAAGATGTTGAGCTTGAACCAGAAGGGCGGCTTGATGACGGCCACGAGGAAGGACGAGAAGAAGAGCGTGACGGTCGTGAAGACGGCCTGCTGCATGGCGAAGGCTTCGCGCCGCTCGGCCTCGACGATGCGATCCACCACGCGGTCGAAGCGCGCCTGCACGGCCATCCGGCGGATGCGTCGGGCGTGCGGGTTGTCGGAGTGGAAGACCGAGCCGCCGAACTCGGCGCTGTTCGAGCGCTTGAGCTGCGAGTCGTAGTACGCCTTCTCGTGCGGGTCGTTGAGCGTGCGGTAGGCCAGAGAGATGAGCGCGAACTCTTTCGCCGCCTTGTCCGAGCCGCCGTTCACGTCCGGGTGGCGCTGGCGCGCGAGCTTGCGGTAGGCCGATTTCACCTCGGCTGCCGAGGCCGTGCGCTTGACGCCCAGAACTTTGTAGTAATCAACCACCTCGGTTTACCTTGAGTCAGTTCCAGGGCCTGTGACGGGCGGTCTGAAGGAGACAACACTAAGCCGAATCGCCACGGGCCGGGAAGGTGCCCGGTGCGCAATGATACAACATTTCCTGTGTGTTCGTCCTAACGCAAATGCAGGGCGGGAGACCTGAGGAGGTCTGGGTGGGGGGGCATGTCTGGGGGAATATGGGGGGCGGGTGACTGTTAGCAGAGCCGGGGGCGGGTGCCGACCTCGGAGCGGCCACCGAGGGGGGCGAGGACATTTTTTTGCGGCTACCACGCCCTCCGGCTCAATTATCGAATAATGCATGCAACACGGGTGCCAGTTCGCCCGTCATAAAAAAGTCAAGAAAAAGCAACACGCCGACACATAATCGCTCGCCTACTGTCTACAAAAGAAGACGCCGGCGTCCATTATTGTGGACGCCAGCGTCTCGAATCCGCTTTTAAGCTCCGCCGCAGCTCGCTAATTTTCTCCGCCCTGATTGTCGCCGTCCGAGGCGGCTCGCGCCGCGCGCTCGACGTAGTTGAGGAGCGTGCGGACGGCGATGCCCGTCGGGCCTTTAGCGCGGAAGGGTTTGGCTTCGTCGCCCCACGCCGTGCCCGCGATGTCGAGGTGCGCCCACGAGAGTCCGTCGGCGAACTCCTTGATGAAGGCGGCGGCGGTGATCGTCCCGGCCTTGCGCCCGCCGACGTTCTTGATGTCGGCGATGTCGGACTTGATCTGCTTCGTGTACTCCTTGTCGAGCGGCAGTTGCCAGAACTTTTCTCCGACCTCGCGGCCCGACTCGATGACCTCGTTAATCAACTCCTGATCCGTGCCCATGATGCCGGTGTTCACGTCGCCGAGCGCGATGGAGACCGCGCCCGTCAGGGTCGCCATGTCTATGACGCGCGTCGCGCCGAGCTTCCTGGCGTAGCACACGCCGTCGGCGAGGATGAGACGGCCCTCGGCGTCGGTGTTGATGACCTCGATGGTCTTGCCGGACATGGCGCGCACCACGTCGCCGGGCTTCGTGGCCTTGCCGGAAGGCATGTTCTCGGTGGCGGGGACGACGCCGAGGACGGGGACGGAGGGTTTCAACTGCGCGATAGCGCGCATCACGCCGAGGACGGTCGCGCCGCCCGTCATGTCGTACTTCATCAGCTCCATGTTCTCGCCCGGCTTGAGCGAGATGCCGCCCGTGTCGAAGGTGATGCCCTTGCCGACGAGCGCGAGATAGTCTTCGCCCTCGGCGATGGAGGTCTTGCCTTCGGGCATGTACTTCAAGATCATCATCTTCGGCGGCTGATCCGACCCGCGCGCGACGCTGAGGAGAGCGCCCATGCCTTCCTCTTCCATCCGCGTCTGGTCGAGCACGTCAATTTCGAGGCCGAACTCGTTGGCGATCTGCTGCGCGCGCTCGGCCATGATGGTCGGCGTCATGTACGCGCCGGGCTCGTTGGCGAGGTCGCGCGCGAAGTTGACCGACTCGCCGATGACGCGCCCGCGCTCGGCCCCGCGCCGCAGGGCTTCGGCGTCCGCGCCTTCGCTGACGACGACGAAGCGGTCAATGGTGCGCTCTTCTTTATCAACCGTGCGGTACTTGTCGGGCTCGAAGAGGCCGATGAGCGCGCCCTCTCCCGCCGCCGCCGCGACGCGCTCGGCGTCCGCGCCTTCGAGCCGCGCGACGAAGCCGACCGTCTTGACGCTGCGCGCGCGCAGGTGGCGCACCGCCGCGCCCGCCAACTGTGAGACCTGCGCGAGCTTGTAGTCGCCGCGCTCGCCCGCGCCGACGAGCAGCAGCCGCTTCGCCTTCAGACCTTCGCCCGCAGCCGGGAGGTGGATGTAGGCCGTCTCGCCCTCCTTGCCCTTCAACTCTTCCGCCTCCAGAATCGAGCGGACGAGCCCGCCCGTCGCCGCATCAAGTTCTTTTAAAAATCCTTCGTCCGCCTTCTCGTCCTTAAAGACGACGACCGCGAGGGCCTGTACGTCCGCCTCGGCGTAACGACCGTTGCTGGTTTGAATCTCCATAGAAGTCCCTTTCTTCCTCAATTATCCTTCACGCGCTCTTTTAACTGGGCGCGGGTCTCGCGCTCCACGGTGCGGCGCATCTCGGTCTCTCTCTTGTCGTATAGTTTTTTACCACGGGCGACGCCTATTTCAAATTTCACCCGGCCCTTCTTCAAGTAGACGCGCGTCACGACGAGCGTCATGCCCTTGAGCGTCGTCTCGTTCGTGAGGCGCTCGATCTCACGCCGGTGGAGCAGGAGTTTGCGCGTCCGCGTCGGGTCATGGTTCTCGCGGTTGCCGTGAGTGTAGTGCGAGATGTGCGCGTTGAAGAGCCACGCCTCGTCGTCGCGGACGGCGACGTAGGACTCCTTCAACTGGATGTGCCCGGCGCGCAGGCTCTTGACCTCCGTGCCGGTCAAGACGACGCCCGCCTCGAACTTGTCGAGGATGTGATACTCGTGGAACGCGGCCCGGTTCGTCACGATAATTTTCTCTTCGTCAGACATCAAACGAACCCCCGCCCGCGAGCACCCCCGCGACTCTCTCTCGATTTCATTCAGACCGCGTAGCCTTCAAACTCGTCCTTCGGCGGCCTCGACATTAAAGTCTCGACCGCTTCGCGCACGCCTTTGCCTTCGTAGAGGACGGCGCAGACCTCGTTCGTGATGGGCATCTCGACGCCCGCGCGACCCGCAAGCAGACGGACGGCGCGCGCCGTGCGGACGCCCTCGGCAACTTCACTCATCCCGGCGAGCACTTTATCGAGCGCACGCCCACGGCCCAACTCCTGCCCGACGTAGCGGTTGCGCGAGAGGCTCCCCGTGCAGGTCAATACTAAATCGCCGAGGCCAGCGAGCCCCATCAGAGTCTCGACGCGAGCGCCTTCGGCGAGCGCGAGCCGCGTCATCTCCGCAAGGCCGCGCGTGACGAGCGCCGCCACGCTGTTCGTCCCGAAGCCGAGCCCGGCGGCCATCCCCGCCGCGAGCGCCATCACGTTCTTCGACGCGCCGCCCAACTCCGTCCCGACGACATCGTTGTTGGTATAGACGCGGAAATTCTGCGCGCTCAGTCTTGACTGGACGAGGCGGCTCAACTCCTCGTCCGCGCTCGCGGCGACGACCGCCGTCGGGTGGCCCGCCGCCACCTCCTGCGCGAACGAAGGCCCCGACAGGCAGACGAACCTTTGCGCCGAAGGGTGTTCGCCCAGAACGTCCGCCACTATCTCCGAGATGCGCTTGCCCGTCTCGACCTCGACACCCTTCGTCGCACTGACGAAGACCGTCTCCGGCTCGACCGCCTCACTCAAGCGCTTGAGCAGCTCACGCGTCGCGTGCGACGGCGCGGCGAGGATGACTATCTCCGCCCCGCGCACGACTTCTTCCACGTCGCCGCTCGCGCGCACGCCCTCCGGCAGACGGTGCGGCGCGAGGTAAGTGGCGTTGACGCGCTCGCGGTTAATCTCGTCCACGACCTTCGCGTTGCGCGACCAGACGCGCACCTCACGCCCTGCGCGCGCCGCCGCGATGCTCAGCGCCGTCCCCCAACCGCCCGCGCCCATGACCGCGAGATGACGCATAAGGCAAATGATGAATGCGGAATGATGAATGATGAATGAGAAGAAAGACGACTTGTTCTTAATTCATCATTCCGCATTCATCATTCATCATTTCAGCTTACTCTCTTCCCCGCGCACGAGCCTGCCGATGTTGGCGCGGTGCTTGAAGATGATGAGCGCGGCCCCGGCGACCGCCGCCGTCAAAAGCGGCGCGAGGCTCGCCGGAGGTGCGCCGCCCCGCGCGCCGAGGAGCCAGACGCAGACGGGAAGGACAGCCGCCGCCGTCATCGAGCCGAGCGAGACGTAGCGCGTGGCCCACACCACGACGACGAAGACCGGCACAGCGCACAAGACCGCCAAAGGCGCGAGCCCCAGAAAGACTCCGAGTCCCGTGGCGACTCCCTTCCCGCCTCTGAAACCGAGCCACACCGGGAAGATATGCCCCGCGACCGCCGCCAGCGCCGCCGCCACCACCCACCAGTTGACGCTCGTCTCCTCGCCTATCAACCAACGCGCGATGACGACCGCCACTAAACCCTTCAACGCGTCGAGCGCGAGCGTCAGAACGCCCGCCCACTTCCCCGCCCGCCGCGTGACGTTGGTCGCCCCCGTCCCCCCCGAACCGCTCTCGCGCACGTCCCCGCCGCCCCGCACGCGAACAATCAGATAGCCGAAGGGGATCGAGCCCAGCAGGTACGCCAGCAGCACAAGGAGGACGTGAAGCATTCAATCCAGACCCCGCAGGCAAGAGGGAAACGTCTGAGCTTTCAAAGGACTATAACAAGCCGCCGAGTCCGCGACAAGGAACGAAGAATCCGCGCGGCGCGTCAACGCGGTGAGGGCGTCGGCGGCTGATTTCTAAATCAGGCGGCGGCGCAGGAGGTCGAGCGCGGACTGCGAGGAGCGCCAGCGGATGAGGTGGCGGTCGCCGGGGAGCATGATGCGGCGGTGCTCTGTGTGGGCGTCGTCGGAGAGGGCAATGTAGATGAGGCCGACGGGTTTTTCGGGCGTCCCGCCGCCGGGGCCCGCGACGCCCGTGACGGAGAGGCCGAAGTCCGTCCCGGCGCGCTCCTTGACGCCTTCGGCCATCGCCTCGGCGACCTCGGCGCTGACCGCGCCGTGCCTTTCTATCAACTCGGCGGGCACGCCGAGCAGCCGCGTCTTGGCCTCGTTCGAGTAGGTGACGACGCCCTCCATGAAGTAGCTCGAAGAGCCGGGCACTTCCGTCAGGCGGTGCGCGACGAGGCCGCCCGTGCAGCTCTCGGCGACGGCGAGCGTGAAGCCGCTGACGGCGAGCCGGAGGCCCACGACCTCTTCCAGCTTCTCGCCGCGAAAAGCGAAGACGGCGTCGCCGAGTCTCTCTTCAATCTGCCCGGCCAGCCCGTCGAGCAGGAGTTCGGCCTCGGCCTCGGTCGCACCCTGCGCCGTCAAGTGGATTTCTATCTCGCTCCGGTTGAAGAGAATGGTCGTCTGCGGGTTCTTGTACTGCGTGTAGACGGGCGCGATGCGCTCGTCCACCGCCGACTCGCCCATCCCGGCGACGCGCAACACGCGGCGCGCGACCCGCACGTCGCCCGCGCGCGCGGCGAGCTTCGGGGCGACGAACGTTTCGAACATCGGCTTCATCTCGCGCGGCGGCCCCGGCAGGAGGGCGACCGTCCGGCCTTCGTGTTCGATGAACATGCCGGGCGCGGTGCCGTTCGGGTTCGCGAGCACCTCCGCGCCCTCGATAATCATCGCCTGCCGGGCGTTTATCTCCGGCATCTTGCGGCCCCAGTGGAGGAACTTCGCTTTGATCTCTTCCAGCACCTTATCGTCAAGGATGAGCCTGCGGCCCAAGGCGCGGGCGGCAATCTTGCGCGTGATGTCGTCCTCGGTCGGCCCAAGGCCCCCGGTCAAAACGACGACCGCCGTGCGCTTCAAGGCGTCGCGGATGGCCTCTTCGAGCCGCGCGTCGTCGTCGCCGACGATGGTCTTGAGCTTGACCTCGATGCCGACGCCGTTAAGCTGTTCGGTCAGCCACAGGCTGTTCGTGTCCGTGCGGAAAGGCGTCAGCAGCTCGGAGCCGACGGCGATGATTTCAGCGGTAAGCATTTTTGACAGTTTTCAGTTTTGAGTTTTCAGTTTTCAGTTTGTGACCTTCAGATTTGAGATTTGAGCTTCCGAATCTGAAAACTGAAAACTCAAAACTGAAAACTGTTCAAGGATTGCCGAAGACCTGCACTTCGCGCACCCACATGACGAAGGGGCGGTTGGTCGGCCCCTGCTGCGGCGGCTGCAAGACGCGCAGGGCTTTGGTGACGAAGGGCTCGAACTCGAAGGCGGCGCGGTCGTAGTTGCCGCCCACGTCGAGCTTCGAGACGGTGCGCCAGCCGCCCGACGCGTCCGGCGCTTGCAGCTCGACCGTGCGCGAGGGCATGTAGCGTTCGCGGTCGAAGCCCCAGAAGACGTAGACGGCTGTGGCCCGCGCCGGGCGCTCGAACTCAAGCTCTATCCAGTGCTCCTCCGGCTTCTCGGACGAGACCCAGTTGCCCTCGTTATAGCGCATCGCGCCGATGCGCCGCACGTCCGTCACGTCGTCGGTCAAGGGCTTCGGCCCGTAGCCCTCGTAACTCGAATCAACCTTGACACTGGCCGCGAGTTGCGAGACGGGGCCGAGCGACGGCGCGGGCGAAGACGACTGAGAAGGCGTCGTCGCCGCGTTGGCCTGGAGCGCGGCCTCTTCGCGCGCGGCGTCGAAGTTGTGGCGGCGGATGAGGAAAACGATTGAGGCGAGGAGCAGGAGCAGCGCGACGGAGACGGCGACGAGCCGCAGGCCGTGACGCCCGTGACGCGCGGTCGCGTCCTGCCGCGCGAGTTCCGAGGTCGCGGGCGAAGAACTGAGGTCGTGCCCGCACGCGCGACAGGTCGCGTCGTCGGGCGCGTTCTCCTCGCCGCACACGACGCAGGCCGCCGCCTTGAGGGGCTGCGTGTGATAGACGTCGCGCAGCACTTCGTCCGTCACGTCGCCGACCGAGCCCGTCGTGTCGCCGCCCGCGTGCGCCGTGTCTTCCGTGCCGGGCGGGGCCACGGCGATGTCGCCTGTGTCGCGCCCGCGCGCGCGCCTCAGTGAGCGGAGGAAGTCGGCGGCGGAGGCGAAGCGTCGTTCGGGCTTCTTCTCAAGAGCGCGGCAGACGACGCGCTCGACCGCGTCCGTGATTTCGGGGTTCAGTTCGGAAGGCTTGCGGGGGTCGCGCTCGACATGCGAGCGGAGGATTTCGCTGCGCGGCATCGGCTTCTGCCCCGCCGACGCGCGACCGCCGAAGGGCGGCTCGCCCGTCAACATCTCGTAGAGGATGACGCCCATGCTGTAGATGTCGGAACGCTGGTCGAGCGAGAGCCCTTCGGCCTGTTCGGGCGAGACGTAGCGCGGCGAGCCGTAGGCGATGTTGGAAGTATCCGTCGCCTCGGCCCCGACCAGTTTGACGATGCCGAAGTCGGTAATCTTCACGCGGTCGCCGGGCGTGACGAGGATGTTGGGCGGCTTCAGGTCGCGGTGGACGATGCCCCGGTGCGTCGCCCCGTTCTCGTCGCGGTAGACGAAGCTGTGCGCGTACTCGACGGCTTCGAGAATCTGCTCGAAGAGGTCGAGCGCGCGCTCGACGGGCAGAGCGCCCTTCTCATTCGCGATGAGCTGCGCGAGCGAGCGACCCTCGACGTACTCCATGATGATGAAGTAAGCCTGCTCGGAGACGATGTAGTCGTAGATTTTGACGATTGAGGGGTGGTCGAGCTGCGCCTGAATGATGGCCTCGCGCTCGAAGCGGTGGCGCATCCGCCGGAGGTCGTGCGTGCCGCGCGGGCTGATGGACTTCAAGGCGACGACGCGCTGCAACTTCTCGTGCCGCCCACGGTAAACGATGCCCATCCCACCGCGCCCGATGGGCTCTTCGATCAGGTAGTTGCCGATTCTTTTATTGGATTCCATCCCGTCCCGGCTCGGCGTGGCAACAAGCAAACTGAAGGCGGACAGAGTTAAAAGCGCTTCGCTCAGTTATAGCAGAAACGCACAGGCGGCAGAAGCCCGACTGTGAGGGAGGGCGCGGATTTACGAAGCAGCGGTAGACACGAGTCGTGCCCTGAAAGGGCACAAGACAATAGCCGGGGGCAAGTGCGCAGCACGCCGCCCCCGGAAACGGATGGGAAAATGATTCCGACCCTGAAGGGGTCGCACCTTAACATTGGGGTGCGACCCCTTCAGGGTCGGAATTCTTTTCTATGCGCGACCGGGGGCGGCGCTCAGCGCTTGCGCGCTCTCGCTCTGCCCCCGGCTATTACCTGAATCCCCTTCGGGGATTGGATGAATGCTTTACGCCGTTTTCTTCTCTTCCTCGTAGAGGTCGCGGAGCACGTCGGCGATGGGCGGCGGCGCGGTGGGCGTCGGGGTGAAGGTCTGCGGCGGGCGGCTGCCCTTGAACGCGTGGAGGCTCGTGTCGTCGGCCCCATGCGGCTGCGCGGCGGCGTGGTGGCCGAGCGATGACTGCGGCGCGGCGGCGCGGAGACGCCCGCGGCTCTCGTCGAGCATGGCGGCGGCGCGGGTGCGGCGCGCGCGTTCGAGGCTCCGCATGGCGGCCATCGTCTGCGGGGCTTCCGCCGGGTCGCGCTCGATGCGGCGGAGCACCTCGACGTAGCGGCGCAGTTCGGGCGAGGGCGCGAAGCGACGGTTCTCGTCGCCCTGCTCGCTCTCCATGACGTAGGAGAGGTGCTCGGCAGCCGCCTCGTCGTCGCCCGCGCGGTGATAGAGCGCGCCGAGCGTGAAGTAGACGAGCGGCGGCGGGTCGGGCATGAGGTGCATGACGCGCTCGCCCTCGGCGACGACGTTGTTAATCTCGAAGCCGTACCAACGCTTCTCGTCCTCGCGCAGGATTTCGTTGGCCGAGATGTAGAAGTCGAAGACGTTTTTGATATCCTGCTGCTCGGAGCGTTGCACCGCGCGCCAGACGAAGTAGACGACCGTCGAGAAGAAGAAGATGATGGTCAGGGGGATGCCCATCACGCCGAGCATCGCCATGATGACGATGATCGCGAGCAGCCTCTGCGCCGTTTCCTGTCCCTTCGTCATAAGTAAGAGCCGTGAACCGTGACAGGTAAACCGTAACAGGAAAAGCCGTGAGCCGTGAACCGTGACGGGCGACAGGAAGCGTCCTGTTCTCACTCGTCGCGGTTTACGGTTTACGATTCACGGCTTTTGATTCTTCCCCGTATCTTCTCGCCCGCCTCTCCGGTCGAGAGCGTGCCGCCGAGGTCGCGCGTCGTCTCGCCGTCGGCGATTGCTTCGCGGACGGCTTGTTCGACCGCCGACGCCGCCGCGTCGAAGCCCAGATATTCTAGCATCAACCCCGCACTGAGAATAGCACCTGCCGGATTCGCAAGGGATTTGCCCGCGAGCGGCGGCGCGCTGCCGTGGACGGGCTCGAAGAGGGAGACTTGTCCGGGGTGGATGTTGCCCGAAGAGGCGAGGCCCAAGCCCCCCTGAAGCGCCGCGCCGAGGTCGGTCATGATGTCGCCGAACAGGTTGCCCGTCACAATCACGTCGTACTGCGCGGGGTTCAGGACCATGAACATCGCCATCGCGTCGGCGTAGTGGTGGTTGGCCTCGATGCCTTCGTAGCGCGCCGCGACTTCCCGAAAAACCCTCTGCCAGAGGTCGCCGCCGAAGCGTTGGACGTTCGACTTGTCGGCCATCGTCACGCGCTTGCGGCCACGCGCCCGCGCGTACTCGAAGGCCGCGACGATGATGCGCTCGACGCCGCGCCGCGTGTTGTACTCCTCCTGCGTGGCGAGTTCGTCCGGCGTCCCCTTCTTCAAGAACCCGCCCGCGCCGCAGTACGCGCCCTCGGTGTTCTCGCGGAAGACGACGAAGTTGATGTCCTCCACGCCACGGTCGCGCAGGGGCGTGAGGCGCGAGTGCAGCAAACGCACGGGCCGGAGGTTGATGTAGAGGTCGAGGCCGCGCCGCATCCCCATGAGGATGTCTTCGGCGTGCTGGTTCGTGGGCACGCGCGGGTCGCCGAACGCGCCGGAAAGAATCGCGTCGAAGTCGCGCGCGAGCATTTCGAGCGCGCCTTCGGGCAACGTCACGCCTTCACTCAGGAATTTGTCCGCGCCCCAGTCGAAGCGCTTGAACTCCAACTCGACGCCGTGCGACTCGCGCAGATGTTCGAGCACGCCGACGGCCTCGCGCGTCACTTCGGGGCCGATGCCGTCGCCGGGAATCACGGCGATACGTTTTGTCTTCGTGTCTGTCATCACTCTTCAAACTGTTTCGGAATCTGTCCGGGCGGCAAGATAAATCCGAGCTTTATCTTTTTCGTCACAGCCGCTTTTTTAAAACGGCACGCAGAGCACGGGGACGCGCGTTGCGCGCAGGACTTTCTCGGCGGTCGAGCCGAAGAGGAGGTCTTCGGCCTCCTGCGTCGAGGAGCGCCCGCGCGTGCCCATGACGATCATCGGGAGGTCGAGGTCGCGCGCGATTTTGAGAATCTCGACGAAGGGGACGCCGACGACGACCATCCGCTCGACGTTGGCGTCGCCCGCCTCCAACCCTTCGAGCGTGCTCGCGAAGTTCGACTCGGCCTGCTCACGCAAACGCGAAGTGATTTCTTCGGAGCTGCCCATCCCCGCCGCCACCGCGTCCTCCACGAAGTCGCGGTCTATGACGTGGAGCAGCGTCAAATCGCCGCCCGGCGACGCGAGCCCGACCGCCACCCGCACCGCATTAATCGAGGTCGGCGAGAAATCAACCGGAACCAGAATGTCTGTCGCCTTGAGCATCACAACCCTCCGAAAAAATATATTAGATATCAGATGCTGAATCGCTCGCTTTCTCTATCATTCAGCGTCTGACATCTAACGCGCGGCACCACCCGCCGCAGCGGCAAAGAGCGACCGGACGCGTTGAGTGAATACATCATCTGAGGAGTTCCCGCGCGCGTATGACTCGGCTATATCAACCAATTCTCGCAGATGAAGGAGGCCACCGAGGCGCGACTCAAGTTGAGTACGAAGCTTTTGATCGTGCCCGGCCAGAAACTTCTGTGCTGATTCTTGACCGCAACCGCATTCGCACAACTTCATAACAATTCTCCTGTAGAAAGCAATCGCCTAACATCTTCTTTTCAACCGTTCTTCTATCCGCGGCAGGCTCGCGACGAGGACTTGGCCGACGACGCCGAGGCTGCGGGGGGAAATCTTGTCGAGCGTGTCTTCGGGCGTGTGCCAGTGCGGGTAGGTTCCGAGCTGGATGATGTCGAGGGCGGGGACACCCGCGTCGAGGAACGGCGCGTGGTCGTCGCCGCCGATCTCCTCGGCGCGCTCCTTGAACTCTTTGCCGTGCCCCAGCTCGCGCGCCGTCTCCCACACCACGTCCACGAGCCACTTCGTGCTCATCGTATCGCGGCCCAGCTCAAGCTCCCTGTAGCCCACCATGTCGAGCAGGACGAGGGCACGCACCCGACTCAACTCGTCGCGCTCGCGCAAACGCGAGACGTAGCGACGGCTGCCGTAGGTGTTGTCCGGCGCGTTCGGCTTGCCGCACTCGTCCCACTCGCGGCAGAAAGCCTCTTCGCCGTCGAAGAAGACGAAGCGGTACGTGAAATGATTCCGCCGCTTTGAAGCCGAGAGCACCCGCGCCGCTTCGAGCAGCACGGCGGTCGAAGAGCCGCCGTCGTTCGCCCCCACGAAGCGCACGTCGTTGAAGAGCTTGGTGTCGTAGTGGCTGGCGACGAGCACGAGGTCGCGCGTCTCGCCCGGCAGCTCCGCCCAGACGTTGACCAGCTTCCGCTTCCCCACGGGAGTCTTCACGCGTCGAACTCGTCCCGCTCGACCTTAAGTCCCGAAGACTTCAACTCTTTGACGATGTATTCGCGCGCGCGCTTCAACTCCTTCGAGCCCGCCGGTCGCGGCCCGAACTCGACCAGCCGCCTGACGTGCTCGAAGGCGCGCAACGCGTCGAAGGCGGGCGGCTGCGGCGAAGTTGAAGAAGAGACGGACTGCCCCTTTGTCGTCTCCGCCTGCGCACGGACTTCAGGCGCGTGGAGCGAGCAGGCGAGGCACGCGATGATGAGGCCGAGGAGCGCGGCCTTCATCTTCAAACGCGGGGCGCGGCCCCGCCCCGACCGTCGGGGTTGAAAAATCTGTGGGGGCGAGCAGCGCATGCCGGAAGGATGTCGGCTCCGGGAAGAAGGGTTGCTACGAAGGCTTCTTCGAAGTCTCGTCAACCGGCGTCGGCCCCGTCTCGCGGTGCTCGGCGGGGCGGTGGCCTTCGCGCTCGTTCTGTCCGAGTTTGCGCCCGCGCCCGGCCAAAACGTCGAGCCCCTTCTCGATGACCTGGAACGGGAGGTCAATGAGCGCCGAGAGCGCCTGATACGCCGTGACGGCCTCGAACTCGGCGAGCGTCCTGAGCTTCTGCTGAAGCGGCAGCTCCTTGAACTCCTTGCGGAACTCCTTGACCGTCTCTTCGGTCGTCTCCGCGCGCACGGTCGCCGCGACGGGCCGCAGCACGAGGTCGCCGCCGCGCTCGACCTTCGCCTGACACGCGAGCCTCTCGCCCGCCAGGAGCCGTTCCGGGCTCAGCCGCTCGCGCTCGGCGTTGGTCAGCGCCGAGAGCAGCGTCGCGCCGTCTTCGACCACCACGGCGCACGTGTCGCACTCGCCGCGCCCCTCGCACTCCGCGGGCAGCCGCACGCCGAGCCGCTTCGCCGCGTCCCAGAGGTACGTCCCCTCGGCGACGATCCCGCCGTGGCTCTCGCCCTCGACCTTCCATTCCACGTTGACGCTCATACCGGGATAAACCCCCTCGCCTTCGTCGTCTCCAAATTTGTTACCGGGAAGATAAGAGAAAAGTACAACGCTTCGTCTCGAAGAAGCAAGCGGAGCAGTTTTCAGTAGACAGTTTTCAGTTTTCAGTTCTTGCCTTCGCTGAAAACTGAAAACTGTCTACTGAAAACTGTTCAGTGCGTATTCGGCGCGGAGACGAAGCGGACGCGGGGCTCGGCGGCGGACTCTTCGGGGGAAGTAAAACCCTTGCCGCGCTGGCACTGCGCGCAGACGCCGAAGATGCGCAGGGAGTGCTGCGTCGGCTTGAACTTGTGCCCGGCGACGATGGCGTCCTGAATGGCTTCGAGCTCGGCGGAGTAGAATTCGATGGTCTGCCCGCACTCGGTGCAGATCATGTGGTCGTGGTGCGGGTGCTTGTAGTTGTGCTCGTAGCGCGTCCGCCCGTCGCCGAAGCGCACCTCGCGCGCAAGCCCCGCGTCCACCAAAAGCTTGAGCGTGCGGTAGACGGTCGTGTGCCCGACGTTCGGGTCTTCCTCTTTGACGAGGTGGTAGAGGTCTTCGCTCGAAAGGTGCTTCTCCGTGCGCAGGAAGACTTCGAGAATCAACTCGCGCTGCGCCGTGCGCTTGAGGCCCGCGCGCTGGATGTGCTGGAGGAAAATGTCTTTCTCTTCGGTCATAGGCCGCCCTGTCGCTCTCCGTCTGCCGCCCAACGAGGTTTCACCGTACACGCATTTTAACACACCCCTCCGCGCCCCCGCGAAGGCCGAATTTGAAGAGACTCCCGCGCGCGTGCTATCTTCTCGCCCAAGGTGCCGGGGTGGCGAAATGGCAGACGCAACGGACTTAAAATCCGTAGTCCGAAAGGGCGTGCGGGTTCGAGTCCCGCCCCCGGTACCACCTCATTCATTCTCTGCGCGCAGTCCCAACAGATTCCCTTCTCACATCGTTGAGTGAAAGAGGCCGCGGACGCGACGGACGGCGTTCGTGTATGCCGGGCGGGCCGTCCGACGAGATGAATTTAATCCGCGCGCGTGGTTTGTAAATTGTTCGTAAATAAACGGCGGGGCGCGAACTTTATGCTCGCGCGTCTTGTAGAATCCCGTGCGGAAAAAGTATTCGAGAAGTCTGTGCGACGAGCGTCGGACGTTCCCCGTCTAAGGCTTTCATCCTTCAACTCAACTGCTCCGAGGAGACAAAGAAATGAAAAGAATCGTCGGCCCCCTCAAACGAGTCGCGGGCAAAGGCGCTTTCGCTTTACTGGCGCTGCTCGTCGTCGCGCTCCCCGCTTACGGCCAGTACGGGCAGGCCGGGGGCGAGACGCGGACGCGCCTGACCATCAAGTCCGAGGTCATGGGCGAGGAGCGCGTCGTCATCGTCCGCACGCCCGCCGGGTACGAGCGCGGCGCGGCCCGCTTCCCCGTCATCTACATGACGGACGGCGACGCGCACATGGCGCACACGGCGAGCACGCTCTCGTTCCTCGCGCGCAACGGTCGCGTGCCGGAGATGATCGTCGTCGCCATCCAGAACACCGACCGGACGCGCGACCTGACGCCGACGAAGGCCGATATGAAGCTCCCGACCACGGGCGACCTGCGCTTCCCGACGAGCGGCGGGGCCGACCGCTTCCTCAAGTTCATCGAGACGGAACTCATCCCGCAAATCGAGAAGCAGTACCGGACGCAGCCCTTCCGCGTCTTCGCGGGCCACTCGTTCGGCGGCCTCTTCGCCGTCAACGCGCTGCTCACGCGCCCCGACCTCTTCAACGCATACATCGCCGTCAGCCCCTCGCTCCAGTGGGACAACGAGGTATTGATTAAACGCGCCGAGGAGTTCTTCAAGAACCACAAGGAGTTCAAGAAGACGCTCTACTTCTCGCTCGGCAACGAGCCGGGCGGCATCGGCGAAGGCTTCGTCCACTTCAAAGAGCTGCTCACGCGCGTCCAGCCGAAGGGCTTCGAGTGGAGCGCCGAGAAGCTGGACGACGAGGATCACGGCTCGGTCGTCCTGCGGAGCCACTACGCGGGCCTGCGCAAAGTCTTCGAAGGCTACCAGCTCCCCAGAGAGGCCGCGACCGGCGAAGTCGTCGGCGGCTTGAACGGGGCCGAGGCGCACTACAAGAAGCTCTCGCAGAAGCTCGGCTACGACATCGCCGTCCCCGAAAACCTGATTAACGAGATCGGCTACCGACTCATAAACGCCGAGAAGATGGACGAAGCCATCGCCGTCTTCAAGACTAACGTCGAGCGTTACCCGCAGTCGGCGAACGTCTACGACAGCCTCGCCGAAGCCTACGAGAAGGCGGGCCGCCTCGACCTCGCGCGCCCGAACTACGAGAAGGCTTACACGCTCGGCAACGCGAGCAGCGACCCGAACGTCGCCGTCTACAAGGCCAACCTCGACCGCGTCTCCGAGAAGTCGAAGCAGAACAGCAACGCAGCGGGCGGCAATAAATAGAAGGATGAGGGATGAGGGATGAGGGATGAAGAAAGACACGCTCTTCTTCATCCCTCATCCCTTTCTTCTTCATCCCTCATCTCTCATCCCTTTCTTCACCTCCCCGCCGCCTCACGCCCGCCGTTCGCTGCACGAATCTTCGCGCTCGCTGCAACTTCCCCCTCCGTTCCTTAAAAGTTCAAACGTCGCGGGGCCGAAATGGCTTAAACTGTGCCGAGAATTCGCGGGACGAGTTTTCTGGGGCCTTTCGGAGTCGAGCCCTCGTGCCTACATCAATGACAAACGGTGAAGAAATAATGGAATCAGCCGTCGGCGGCGCGGCGCGGCGGCGCGGGCGTTGGATAAAGTGGTGCGCGGTCTTCGGCTTCTGGTGCTTCTTCGGTCTTTTATCCGCCTTGCAGAGCTACATCGGGGCGTGGTCGGAAGGCATGGATCACTCGCTGCTGCGGATGATCGTCTGGCAGTTGCTCGGCTGGTGCTTCTGGGGACTGCTGACGCCGCCGATCCTCTGGCTCGGCCATCGCTTCCCGCTCGGACGCGCGCGTTGGGCACGAGCGCTCGTCACGCACCTCGTCGCCTTCGCCGTCTTTGCCGCCGCTCATATGGCGTTCTTCACTTACATCACCATTATGATTCGGCCCTTCGACGAGATGTCCAGCCCGCGCCCCTTCTGGGACTCGTTCGTCGGGCGGATTACGTACCAGTCGCATCTTGAGCTGCTCATCTATCTCGCCACCCTCGGCGTCGCCTACGCCTTCGACTACTACGACAAATACCGCGAGCGCGAGTCGCGCGCCTCGCATCTCGAAGCGCAGCTCGCGCAGGCGCAGTTGCAGACCTTGCGGATGCAGCTCAACCCGCACTTCCTCTTCAACACCTTGAACGGCATCGCGGGGCTCGTCCGCGACCAGAAGAATAAGGCGGCGGTGGACATGATCGCGGGCCTCAGCGATTTGCTGCGCTACACTTTGGAGAACGCGGGGAGGCAGGAGGTTCCTTTGCGCGAAGAGCTGGACTTCCTCGAACTCTATCTCGACATTCAGCAGATGCGCTTCTCCGACCGCCTCGCCGTGCGGATGGAGGTCGCGCCGGAGACGCTGGACGCGCTCGTGCCGAGCCTCATCCTCCAGCCGCTCGTCGAGAACGCCATCCGCCACGGCGTCGCGGGCCGCGCCTCCGCCGGGACGGTCGGCGTGAGCGCCGAGTTGGAGTACGGCCTCCTGCGCATCAAGGTCTACGACGACGGGCCGGGGCTGCGCGAAGACTGGACGACGCCGGAGGCGACGACGGGCGGCGGCATCGGCCTCGCCAACACGCGCGCCCGCCTCGAACAGCTCTACGGCGTGCGCCACGGCTTCACGGTGCGCAACCGCGAGCGCGGCGGCGTCGAGGCGACCCTCGCCATCCCTTTGCGGCTCGCGACCGCCGAGACTTAACGTGCGACTTAAAGCCTCAACGCGCATGATATCTGTAGGGGCAGGGCTTGTCCCTGCCCGGATGGCTACGCGACCGAGCGGGCAGGGACAAGCCCTGCCCCTACAGTTTTAAAACCGTCTCTTAATGGCGACGATGGCAAAGACGAAGAGGAAGATTAGAACTCTCGTCGTGGACGACGAGCCGCTCGCGCGGCAGAACCTGCGCATCCTCCTCAAGGAAGACCCGGACATCGAGGTCGTCGGCGAGGCGGGGAGCGGGCGCGAGGCCGTCGCGCTCATCCGCGAGCACTCGCCCGACCTCGTCTTCCTCGATATCCAGATGCCGGAGATGACCGGCTTCGACGTGCTCGACAAGATGGACGCGTCACAAATCCCGGCGGTCGTCTTCGTCACCGCCTACGACAAATACGCCTTGCGCGCCTTCGAAGTCCACGCGCTCGATTACCTGCTCAAACCCTTCGACGACGCGCGTTTCGAGAAGGCCCTGCGCCGCGCCAAGGAGCAGATCGAGCAGCGCGAAGTGAGCGAGCTGAGCCAACGCCTCGTCGCCCTCCTCGAAGACCGCGACGGCTCGCGCTCCGCCGAGAAGCCCGCGCCGCAGCAGCACCTCACGCGGCTGCTCATCAAGTCGGCGGGCCGCGTCTTCTTCCTCAAGACCGACGAGATAGACTGGATCGGGGCCGAGGACTATTACGTCAAGCTCCACGTCGGGCCGAAGGGCCATCTCCTGCGCGAGACGATGAACGACCTCGAAGCGCGGCTCGACCCGCAGAAGTTCCTGCGCGTCCACCGCTCGGCCATCGTCAACCTCGACCGCGTCAAAGAACTTCACCAGCACTTCAACGGCGACTACGTCGTCGTCCTCCACGACGGCACCGAACTCAAACTGAGCCGCAGCCGCCGCGAGCACCTGCAAACGCTGCTCGGCACGGGCCGCCTCTGACCGCCCGCCTCCGCCGTTCCCTGCAATTCCGCCGAGCCTCCCTGCAATTCAAAGTCTCTCGTGAAGAGAAGGCCGTATGCTCTCCTTATGACACCCCACTTTGATAAGGAGAAAGACTGATGCAGAAAACCTTCTCGGCACTCACGATGCTGACCCTCTTCGCGCTCCTCGGCTGCGCCAACGTCGTCGGGTCGAGGGCGCAAACGCAATCCCCCCACGCGCCCGCGCACAAGGACTCCACGCCGCGCAACCTCGCCATCTTCATCTTCGAGGGCGTCCAGATTATTGACTACACAGGCCCCTTCGAGGTCTTCGGCCAGGCGCACACCAAAGACGGGCACATGTTCAACGTCTACACCGTGGCCGAGAAAGCCGCGCCCATCACGACCGCCATGGGCATGACCGTCATCCCCAAGTACACCTTCGAGACGATGCCGAAAGCCGACGTGCTGCTCCTCCCCGGCGGCAATGTCAACCCGCACATCGAGAACCCCTCGGTCATCAAGTGGGTGCAGGAGACCTCCGACAAAGCCGAGTACGTGATGTCGGTCTGCAACGGCGCGTTCTATCTCGGCAAGGCGGGCCTGCTCGACGGGCTGACGGCGACGACCTTCTACGGCCTCATTGACAACTTGAAGACGCTTGCGCCGAAGGCCCGCATCGTCACCGACCAGCGCTTCACCGACAACGGCAAGATCGTCACGACCGCCGGGCTCTCGTCCGGCATAGACGGCGCGCTCCACCTCGTCGAGAAGATCGCGGGCCGTGGCCGCGCGCAGGAGATCGCCCTCAACATGGAGTACAACTGGCAGCCCGACGTGCGTTACGCCCGCGCCAGTTTCGCCGACCGTCATCTGCGAAAAATCATCGGGCGGCGGGGCTTCGACATCCCCTCGGCGACCGTCTGGAACGTGCTCGGACAGCAGGGCGCAAACGACCGTTGGGAGAAGAACTGGGAGGTGCGCATCAACTCTTCCGCCGCCGAGCTTTTGAAGGTGATTGACTCGAAGCTCGCCGAAGGCTGGACGAAAGCCCCCGCGAAGGACGCTTCGGCGAACGCGACGACGACTCGCTGGAGCTTCAACGACGAGGACGGCAAGGGCTGGAGCGCCGCCTCCATCGTCCAACCCATCAGCGGCCAGCAGGGAGCCTACAAGCTCACCATCCGCCTCGCCCGCAACGACGTCGCCGCGCAGGCGCAGCTCGACTAGGGGGCTGATTTCACAGGTCAGAACCGCCCGCGGTAGCGGGTGGGTGTCGCCGTCGCGAGTGCCCACCCGCTACCGCGGGCGGTTCTGACTTTACTGCGGTCGGACGGGGTTCGTGATGTCGAGGACGATGCGCCAGCGCCCACCGGGCGGGCGTTTCCAGATGCGGACGTAGTGGCCTTGCTCGGAGGGCTTCTCGTCGGCGGCCTTCGCTCGGTACTCGTAAGCGCCGTAGGCGTAACCGAGGTCGCCGGAGCGCGACACGCCGGAGTCTGTGAGTTTCCACGTCGTCGCGCCCGACTTCGCCTCCGCCGTGTCGCGCACGCGCTCGCGCCCCACGGTCGGGAAAGCATTCTGACGATAAAGCCTCACCTCGCCGTCGGCGCTCGCGATGAAGGCTTCGGCCAACCCTTCGACGCCGCTGCGTTCGTAAAACTGCTCTCCGCGCTCAATAGCTCCTTGCGCGCCGTCTCGGCGTCAACTTCCTTGACGGTCTTGCCCGCGCGGCCCGGCGGCGGGTACTGCAAAATGTTTGAAGGCATCGCCGGGGCGGCGTGGCCGATGCCGATGTCGAGCGCGAACCTGAAAGTCCCGTCCGCCTGCTTGCGCCAGACGGTGACGAAGTGGCCGTGGCCCGCCGCCGCCGTGTCGGTGGGCTTCGCGCGGAACTCCCACGGGCCGGTCGTGTAGCCCATGTCGCCCGCGCGCGAGATGTCCGCGAACGAAGGCCCCCACATGAGCAAGCCCGTGGGCGGAGGGTTCGTCTGCCGCCAAAGCTCCTTCGCGTTGACGACGGTGCGGCGGAAGAGGAGACCGTCTTCGGCGGCGTACTCGATGAAGGCGTCCTTCATCCCCTTCTCGGTCGCGGCGCGCGAGAAGGCGCGCTCCGTCTCGACGAGCGCGCGCAGCTCCTTCCCCGTAGCGTCACCCTGCGTCTGCCCGCTCGGCGGCTGAAGAATGATGAGAGTCAGACCGACGAAGACCGCCGCGCGGCGCGTCAACTTCAAGAGTTTAGTCCGCATCATTTTCAACTCCGCTTCGCCTGCGCTTCCGGCTTCAGCAGCCCGTACAACAGAAGGTCAACGACCCGCGCCGTCTCGACCGCCACGTCCTCGCGCTTACCCAACTCGCGCGCGCTGAGGCTGTAAGGCAGGAGCGCGTTGGTCGCCGTCAGGAGCGTGCGCGCCGTCGTCAACGCGTCGCGCAGTTCGAAGAGCCCTGCGCGCTTCCCTTCGCGCAGAACGTCAGCGATGATTTGCGCCTCCTCCTCGAAGTGCCTGCGGCGGCGCGTGAGCAGTCCGGGCCTGAGCGCGGCCAGAAGGTCGCTCAGGCTCTCGGTGTAGTGCTGCACGCTGTCGAAGCGAAAGAGGACGCGCGCGAGGAGCATCTCGCGCAGGCGCGTGGCCGGGGCGGCGTCGCGGCGGGCGATTTCTGTGAGCTGCCCTTTGAGCCGCTCGACGATGCGGTCAACGTGCGAGAGGACGACCTCCTCCTTGCTTGGGAAGTGGAGGTAGATAGTGCCCTTGCCGATGCCGACCTCCTGCGCGAGGTCTTCCATCGTCATCTTCTTGTAGCCGTAGCGCGCCAGCAGTCGGTCGGTGGCGTCGAGTATCAAGTCGCGGATGTCTTCGCGCGTGGCAATGGCTCGCATAGGGGATTTTATCTGACGGGGCGGCTCGTGACCGGAATTTGAAATCAGTCAGAGTATCAAGTGCGAGGGCGCGGGCTGTCAATCGCGAAGGGGTAAGATGTTGATGAAGTTACTGCCCTTTAAAGCGGAGTCCGCTTGAAGGCGAGGGACGGGTTACTTCTTCCTCTTGCCCTTTACAACTTTCTCGTTCGGCTTCTTCGCGCTCTTCGAGACTTTCTCGCTCGGCTTCTTCTCTTCCTTCTCGTTCGTCTCTCCTTTCCCCTTCAAGACTCTCTCGACGGCCTTCGCGTCCGGCGGGCGGCCCGTGGGGAAGACGAAGATGTGGTAGTGGTCTCGAAGCTCGCGGAGCGCCTCGACCCGTCCGTCGCGTTCGAGGCGCGCGACCTCGGCCATGACGAACTCCTGCTCGGCGGCGGTCATGTAACGGTAGTAGACATCGAAGGCGAGCCCCGTGGTGTGCGGCGGCGGGGCGGTGTTGGCCGCGTTCGGGTTGCCGGATTCCCGTAGGAGCCGCTGGTACTCCTCAGTCCTGACGAGCGAAGTGATGGGCAGAGGGCGTTCGAACTTCGACTGGTACGAGCTGCCAAGCTCTTCGACGACGGCGAGGGCCGCCGGGCGGATGTGCGTTAAGAGCCGGGCTTGAAACTCTTTCTCCGAATCGTTATCTCCGAAGTTATAAGCTCGACCGCCGAAGTCCCGCGCGAGCGACGCCAGCACGCCGTACTCTTCGAAGAGCGCGCGCTTCTTCTTCGGCGTGCCGTAAGACGCGGCGAGGAAGGATTGCTTCTCCTTCGTCTCGCTCAAGGCTTTCTTCCTCTCCGTGATGTCTTTGACGACGAGCTTGCGCGCCTCTTTATCTTTCCTGGGTGTCTCTTTGAGTTTGGTGTCGAGGTCTTTCAACTCGGCTTCGAGCCGCGTGCGCTCGGCGGCGAGGGATTCCGTGTGCGCCTTCAACCCGGCGTCGTCGGCGAAGAGCGGCACGCTCTCGCCCCTTCGGCCTTCGTAGTGTGTGACGCCGCCCGCCGCCGAAAGTCCGACTCCGTAGAGCACGTAGCCGCGACCGAGTTTCGGCATCTCCACGAAGTCTCGGCCCCTGACGATCATCTCCGTCAGCTCCGCGAAGTCGTGCGGCGAGCGGATGCCCGCCTCGTTCGCGGCGGCCTTCTGGATGGCGAGGAAGCGGCGCGAATCGCTGTACTGCTTTAACTCCGTGGGGATTTCGACTTTGGCCTGACGGCCCGTCGCCTCGCCCCGGTCTTCTTCAATCTTCTTGACGGCCTCGGCGTATGGGTCGGGCGTCGGCGTGGGCTTGCCCGTGATGGCTGCGCCGACATTCTCGGCGCTCCTTCGCAGGCGACGCAGGGAGTCCGGGTTATAGCGGATGAAGATGAAGGAAGCGACCGACGCGACGCTGAGCAGAGCCGCGATGAGCAAACGAACGGTCGGGGGGTTACTTCGTCTGAGCTTTTGTTCCGGCGCTCTCTTCGCGCCGCCGACGTTCGAAGAGGTTTGAGGCGTCGCCGTCTCAACTACATTGTCTTGCTCAGGCGCGCGCCCCTCATGCCCCTCGTTCATGTCTTGAATATAGCATGAGGGACACGCCGGATAATGGGTCAGAACCGGGAGCGGTAGCGACCGGGTATGGCTTTCATTATCCACTTAAGCCGGATGCCGACAGAGCATACCCGGTCGCTACCGCTCCCGGTTCTGACCTGACGCGCCGACGGGCTCATTCCGGGACGCCGGGTTGAAATCTCCGAGGGAGGGCGAGAGAGGCGTGCCCGACGGGAGACGCGGGTCGGGGACGACTTCGCCCGCGTTCAAGTTGAGCGGGATGACCCCGGCCCAGACGGGGAGCGCGTAGTCCTCCTCGTCGTCAATGGGCGGGCCGGTGCGTATCTTGGCCGAGGCTTCGTCGAGCCTGAGCGCGAGGACGAGCGTCGCGTTCAACTCCTGACGATTCGGCTCGCGCACTTCGTCCCAACGCGCGGGCGCGATGTGCTCGGTGAAGGCGCGGAGGGCTTGGAGTTTTTCTTCCTCGCTCTCGACGACGCGCGCCTTGCCGAAGACGACGACCGAGCGGTAGTTCATCGAATGATGAAACGCCGAGCGCGCCATCACGAGCCCGTCAACGAGCGTGACGGTGACGCAGACCGACACGCCTTCGCGGAGGGCCTTGAGCATCCGGCTGGCGCGCGCGCCGTGGATGAACAGCTCGTCGCCCGCGCGCCCGTAGGCCGTGGGGATGACGACGGGCTCGCCTTCGACGACGAAACCGACGTGGCAGACGAAGCCCTCGTCCAGAATCCCGTAGACGGTCTCGCGGTCGAACGCGCCCCTCTGCGGCAGTCGCTTCAGTGTCGTCCTCTCGGTCGGCGTGAACTCAGTCATGGTCATCTCTCGTCAGACTCCTTATAAACATTCGTCGCGCCGTCAACCCTAGCAAAGATTGGCCCGGCGGCAAGCGCCATTTTCCGCTGGATTGGAGGGGCCAATTTCTTCTAACATGCTTCGTGTGATGACCAAGCTCTCGACCGCCATGCCGTTCGCCGCCAACGCGCTCGACGCGGGCGCGGGCGTGCCGCTCTACCGGCAGCTCTACGACGACATCCGGGGCGCGATTCTGAAGGGGCAGTTGAAGGCGGGGACGCGTTTGCCTTCGACGCGCGAGCTGGCCTTTGACCTCAACGTCTCGCGCAACACGGTGATGAATGCCTTCGAGCAGCTCCTCTCCGAAGGCTACGTCGAAGGCCACACAGGCTCAGGCACTTTCGTCTCGCGCGTCCTGCCGGACGAGCTGCTCAACGCGCGCACGGGACAAAGCCGTGCGGGACGTGCGAGGCCCGCGCGGCGCGTCCTCTCGGCGCGCGGCGCGCTGCTGGCCTCGACGCCCGTCAACGTCTCGCGCATGACGGGGCTCGCGCGTCCCTTCCGACCGGGGACGCCTGCGCTCGACGCCTTCCCCTTCGAGACTTGGGCGCGCCTCACGGCGAAGCACTGGCGGCGTCCGCGCCGAGACCTCCTGAACTACGGAGACCCCGCCGGGCACACTCGTCTGCGCGCGGCGATTGCCGAATATCTCGGCGCGGCGCGGGCCGTGCGCTGCGAGCCGGAGCAGGTCATCGTCGTCGGCGGCGCGCAGCAGGCGCTCGACCTCGCGGCGCGCGTGCTGCTCGACCCCGGCGACGCGGCGTGGGTGGAAGAGCCGGGCTACCTCGGCGCGAAGGGCGCGCTCAAGGCGGCGGGCGCGCGGCTCGTGCCCGTGCCTCTGGACGAGAACGGGATGGACGTGGAGGCGGGCGCGAGCCTTGAGCCTGCGGCGCGGCTCGTCTACGTCTCGCCGTCGCACCAATACCCTTCGGGCGTGACGATGAGCCTGCCGCGCAGGCTCGCGCTCATCGAGTGGGCGAGCCGCGCGGGCGCGTGGATTCTGGAGGACGATTACGACAGCGAGTATCGCTACGAGGGCCGACCCCTCGCCGCCTTGCAGGGGCTCGACACCGAAGGCCGCGTCATCTACATCGGAACCTTCAGCAAGGTGCTCTTCCCCGCCCTCCGCATCGGCTACATGGTCGTGCCCGCAGACCTCGCCGACGCCTTCTGCGCCGCGCGCGCACTGGCCGACCGCCACTCGCCGACCGTCGAGCAAGTCGTGCTCGCGGACTTCATCGAAGAAGGACACTTCGCGCGCCACGTCCGGCGGATGCGCGCGCTCTACGCGTCGCGCCAAGCGGTTCTGGTCGCGGCGGCGCGGCGCGAGTTGCGCGGGCTGCTCGAAGTCGAGACTTCCGCCGCCGGGCTCCACCTCGTCGGCTGGCTCCCCGAAGGCGTGGACGATCAAGAGGCCGCGCGCGCGGCGGAAGCGCACGGCGTTGACGTGCAGCCGCTTTCGTCCTTCTGCCTGACGACGCCGAAGCGTCGCGGCCTCGTGCTCGGCTACGCAGGTTACGACGCGGGGGAGATACAAGCAGGAGTTAAGAGACTGGCCGCCGCCCTCCGCTGACGGACACGGAAACGATAGAGCCTCTGCCGATGTTCTTTAACAACGCGTTGCAAAACTGTAGGGGCAGGGCTTGTCCCTGCCCGCGCGTGGCAGCAGACTCGACTTGATTCTTCACGAGAGTCGGCGGGCCGAGGACTTGTCCCTGCCCCTACAGTCATCACCCACGTCGAAGTTTTGAAACAGATCTCTTAGTTCGATTCGATTAACGACGATGCGCCCGACACTTCCTGACAGCACCGACGCCGAAGAGTTCCAACGCCATTTCGACTCCGACGTGTGGCGGCAAGCGGCGGCGCTCGTCTGCGCGCGTCACCGCATCCCGCAAGCAAACTTGCGTCGCTCGCCGCAGGGCGAGAACGTCATCTTCTTCGCCGGCGAGCGCTTCGTCATCAAAATCTACTCGCCGCTCCGTGGGCAACACGTGCGCGAACGCGCCGCGCTCGAATTCGCTTCGCACGCGCGGCTCTCCATCGAGACGCCCGAAGTCGTCCACGCGGGCGAGTTGGAGGGCTGGCCGTATCTCGTCATGACGCGGCTCGACGGGATTTTAATGCGCGAGGTGTGGCCGGATATTGAGATGAGACAGCAACTCGCAATCGTCTCGCGCCTCGGCGTCGCGATGCGAGAGCTGCACGCGCCGCGAGCGCCGCTCTCGCCGCCGGAGTTGAACCGCGACTGGCGAAGCTTCATCGAGAGTCAGGCGCGCGCGTCGGTCGCGCGTCAACGCGCGTGCGGCGCGAACCCCGAATGGCTTGAGAGTCTGCCCGCGTACCTCGAAGAAAATCTCGCTCTGCTGCCGGAGCGGTTCGAGCCCGTCATGCTCCACGGCGACGTGCATCCGGGCAACGTGCTTCTCAGGGAGCGCGGCAGTCGTTGGGAGGCCGCCGCGCTCTTCGACTTCGGCGACTCGTTCTGCGGCTTCCGCGAGTACGAGTTCGTCGCGCCCGGCGTGCTCATGGTGCAGGGCCGCCGCGAGTTGCAGAGGGAGATGCTTCGGGCCTACGGCTACGCGGAGGCGGAGATTGACCTCAACTTACGCACGCGCCTCATGCTGCTCACGATCCTCTACGAGTGCAGCGACCTGCGGAAGTACGCGCTGCGTCTTGCGCCCCACGCCGTCAACCTCTCGCTCCGAGAACTCGAATCCGCCATCTGGACTTTCGCCGACGTATAAACTCAACCGCGCTGCCACAGTTTTTGCGAAGGGATGCGCAGGGCGCGGTTGAACTTGCTGGACGCGTTCTCCCACGCGACGACTTCCGTCAGCTCGACTATCTCGTCGTCGGAATAAAATTCGCGCAGGCACGCGAACAGCTCGTCGCTCACCTCGCGCCCGGTGACGGTCATCGCGTCGGCGTATTCGAGCGCCGCGCGCTCGGCGTCGTTGTAGAGCGGGCTCGTCGAGTAGTCCGGCAAGGCTTCGATTTTCTCCGTCGTGAGGCCGAGTTCGCTGCCGACCGCAGCGTTGATGTCCTGTCAAAACTCGCAGCCGTTAATGGCGGCGACGCGACGGTTGACGAGCGCTTGCAGCCGCGCGTCAACGAGTCCCGAAGCCTCAATCCCCTGCCACATCCCGCGCGCCGCGCGGAAGATTGAAGGCCGCCGCGCGTAGACGAGGTGATTCAAAAGCGGCGAGCCCCAACGCTTCGCCTGCGCTTCGAGCACGCGGCGGGTGTATGCGTCCTCGGCCTCCGACGGGTTCACGCCTTCGATTCGCATCAACGTTTCTTCCTTTCCCGCGCCCACGGATTGCGGCGGCGGCCTCGATTGTAACGGGCCGCGCGCCCCGCCCGCGAGGGCCACTTAGAGAGGCGCGCGGCGTGCCACTTAGAGCCGCGTGTGCGCTCCTTGACCTGCCTCGCCGCGACACCTACAATCAGCCCCGACGCGTCCCCCAAAAGAAACCCCCGCCGTGCAGAACCAACTTTTACCAGTAAAAGGGAGTCAAGCTATGTCCGCGAACCAGAGTGATAACAGTCAGGGCAATACCGGAACCAGAGACATCACCTACGACCTCATCAGCACCGCCTACCACCTGCTGCAAGGCGCGGAGACCGCCGCGCTCTACATCACCGACGCGAAGCAGGAGGGCGATGAGGAACTCGTCCGCTTCTTCACCGAGACGAAGGATGAGTACCAGCGCCGCGCCGACGAGGCCAAGCAACTGCTCACGACCCATCTCGGACGGCAGGGCGAAGCGAAAAGTAAGGAAGGACAGGGCCAAGCCGCGTCGGGCTCGTAAACGAGTAAGCGAACGCCGTCCGCAAACAGAAGACGCCCGCCGTTTCTCTCGGCGGGCGTCTTCTTCTTCTTCGAGTCCGCGTTGAAGAGGCGAGCGACGGATGCTCTCAACCGTCGCCCGCGTCGCGCTGCACGCCGTCGAGCGTGTCGCCGCTGAGGATGGTGCTCATCCCTTCGTTCTCTTCGACGGAGGTCGGCGCGTCCGGCTCGGCGGCGTCGCCGCGCTCGGCCTCGCGGCTCTCGGCATCTTCGCCGTCTTCCTCTTCTTCGGGCTCTTCGCTCACGTCCATCTCGTCCCTCCCGTTAAAACTCTCCGCACGTTTCGCGCTTCAATATTTCGGCACGCTCGGATCAACTTCGTTCGACCACGCGGTGATGCCGCCCTTGAGGTTGACGAGGCGGCCCTTGAAGCCCGCGCCCGTCAGCGCCTCGATGGCCTTTGCGCTGCGGACGCCGCCCTTGCAGTGGACGACCGTCTCGCGGCCCTCTTCGATTTCGTCTTTGCGGTTGACGACCTGCCCCAGAGGGATGAGCTTCGTGCCGGGGATGCGCGCGATGTCGAACTCGTTGGGCTCGCGCACGTCAATGATTTGCAGGTCGTCGCCCCGGTCGAGGCGCTCTTTCAATTCGGTCGCGGTAATCTCTTCCATCCGTGGTTTCTCCTCCTCCGTCGGTGTGGCGCTCTGGGCCTGCGCGGCGGGCGGCAGGCCGCAGAACGCTTCGTAGTCAATCAACTCTTTAATCGTCGCGCCCTCGCCGCACACGGGGCACGCGGGGTCTTTCCTCAGCTTCAGCTCGCGGAAGCGCATCTTCCACGCATCGAAGAGCAGCAGACGATTTATCAACGGCTCGCCGCCGCCGAGGATGAGCTTGACGGTCTCGTTGGCCTGAATCGCGCCGACGATGCCGGGCAGGACGCCGAGCACGCCGCCCTCCGCGCAACTGGGGACGAGGCCCGGCGGCGGAGGCTCAGGGTAGAGACAGCGGTAGCACGCGCCCCTCTCGGCCCAGAAGACGCTCGCCTGTCCCTCGAAGCGGAAGATGGAGCCGTAGACGTTCGGCTTCCCCGTCAGCACGCACGCGTCGTTGACGAGGTAGCGCGTCGGGAAATTGTCCGTCCCGTCAACGACGATGTCGTAGTCGCGGAAAAGTGCGAGCGCGTTCTCGCTCGTCAAACGCGTCTCGTGGCCTTCGATGCGGACGTGCGGGTTGATGTCTCGGAGGCGGTCGCGCGCCGACTCTATCTTCGGCCTCCCAACGTCCTTCGTGCCGTGGATGATCTGCCGCTGGAGGTTCGATTCGTCCACCACGTCGAAGTCCATGAGCCCCAGAGTGCCGACGCCCGCCGCCGCCAGATACATGCCGAGCGGAGCGCCGAGGCCCCCCGTGCCGATGAGGAGGACGCGCGCGGCCTTCAGCTTCCGCTGCCCCTCCATCCCGACTTCGGGCATGATGAGGTGGCGGCTGTAACGAGAAATCTCTGAGTGGGAGAGCGTCGGAAGTTGAGCCGCACTCTCTCCGCCGCCGACGCCCGTCTGCTCTTCGACTTCGACGCCGCCCGCAATCGCGGGCACGATGGAGATGGTGTCGCCGTCCTTCAAGGGCGTCTCCATGCGCTCGGCGCTGCGGATGTCCTCGTCGCCGACGTAGACGTTGACGAAGTTGCGCAGCGCGTTCTGCTCGTTGTAGAGATGCCCGCGCAGCTCCGCGTGCCTCGACATTACGAGGTCGAGCGCCTCGCCCACGGTCTTCGCTTCGACTTCGACTTCCGCCTCGCCGCCCGCGAACTGCCGGAGCGCGGTCGGGATGAAAACTATGACAGCCATACTTCCGTTAACTCCTTCTACCTGATCTTCGAGACGCTCGCCACCGGCGTCTCCTCCTCTTCCGGGTCATCCTCGTCGCGCGCCGACGGGTCGGGCCACGGCGCATTCTCCGGCACGAGCCAGGTCGTCAGCCTCTCGCTCGACCAGGACATCCGCCTGCCTTCCAACACGACGACGCGGTGGGCTTCGATGCCGTACTTGCGGACGAGGATTTCTTTCCACCTCTCGGCGAAGTCCATCGCCGAGCCTCCGACCTCCTCATCCTCTCCCTCCCCTTTCGCGCCTGAGTCCTCCACCTGCTCTTCCTCGGCGGGCGACTCTTCCGCTTCAAGTTCGGCCTCTCCCTCTTCGCCCGACTCTTCGATTTCGGCCTGCCCGCGCGCGACGAGGCAGGCGGAGGCGCGCGGGTTCTCGCGCAACACTTCGGCGAGGTTTTCGAGCATCCAACGCTCGGCGTCCATGTCCATCGAGCCGTAGGAGTCGAACCTGTTCAGTCTGAGCGCCGCGGCGAGCTTCTTCGCGGGCTCTTCCTTCGCGGCGGCGGGCGGCGCGGCGGACTTCGGCAGAACCCAGAACTCGACCTCCGCATAATCGCCCGCCGAAGGCCCGCCGTTAATCGTTTTGAGACGAGCCGCCTCGACGCCGTAGTCCTTGCTGAGAATCTGCTCGTCGCGCCGACCGACGCGCCGCCACGCGCCGGGGAGGTCGCCCTTCGGCGCGTGGACGACGAGGTAGCCGACCGAGTCCGTCTGCTGCTTCATCTTTTCCGCGAAGTCGGCGTAAGCGATGTCCGAAGCCGTGTAGCCCATCTCCACTATCACCTTGTACGTCTGCCCGTCAGTCTTGTACGAGTCGAACTTGCCGCTGAAATCTTTCGCCGCGAACTTATCCACGGCGGGCGGCGCGGCGGGCGGCGCGGCCCCTTCGGGCACGACCCAGAGTTCCGTCATGCCTTCTTTGATGTTCTTGCTGCCGCCGTCAACCATCACCACGCGCCCCGGCTCGATGCCGCGCACGTTGACGAGGTAGAAGCGCGCGAGCTTCATGTTCCGCGCGGCGTAGTCGTACTTCTTCTCCGTCGGGTCGTAAGCGACGACGAAAGCCTTCGCCTGCGGGTTGTTCTGGAGCGTGACGGCGAGATTGTCGAGCCGCGCCGTCATGTCGCAGTGGCCGAGCCTGCCGTACTCGTCAAACTTTTCGGCGGTGGGCGGCGCGGGCGACAAGCCTCTCGCCGCCGCCTCTTGAGCGCGGGCGATGCCGGGAGCGCAGGAGAGCAGAGTCCGCCGCGACGACCAGCGATGAAAAGATGCTGAAGAGGTTTTTGACTCTCACGTTAACCCTCCTCCATGACCTGCTCTTCGTCGAAGCGAGAGCGGTCAGCCGCCAACTCCCAGGAGCGCACGTCTTCGACTTTCCCCGCCCGCACCGAGACGACGACGTAAGACATCGTCGGCCACGGGGCGAGGTTCTCAAGATCGAATTGCGAGGGCACAGCCGGATGCTCCGGGTGCGAGTGGTAGTTGCCGACCACTCCGAGCCCGCGCCCGCCGTGGAGCCTTTCGGCCTTCGCGTATTCGAGCGGCGGGATTGACATCCGGTGATGACGCTCGCCTTCCTCGAAGGCGTTCGCCACCTCGTAAAGCTCCGAGACTTCGCGCGTCCGCCCCTCGTCCGTGATGCGACCGATGAGCAGCCCGCAGCACTCGTGCGGGTACTCGCGCTCGGCGTGCCGCCTGATACTGTCGAGACAGGGGGCGCTCAACTTTAGCATTCAGGAAGCGCCTTCCCAGAACTCTTCGCTCAAGTACCTCGCGCCGCCGTCGCACAAGACCGTCACGACCGTCGCGCCCGGCCCAAGTCCCTGCGCGTAACGCAAGGCGGCGAGGACGTTCGCGCCGGAGCTGACGCCGACGAACAAGCCCTCTTCACGCGCGAGGCGGCGGGCCGTGCCTTGCGCGTCCTCGGTCGAGACCGTCACCACTTCGTCGGCCAGCGTCGGGTCGTAGATGCCCGGCACGATTGAGGTCTCGACGTGACGCATCCCTTCGAGCCCGTGCAAAGGCGAAGAGGGCTGCATCAGCACGGCGCGCAAGTTAGGTTTGAATTCACGCAGACGGCGGACGTTGCCCGTGAACGTCCCCGAAGTGCCGATGCCCGCGAGGAAGTGCGTCACGCGCCCGCCCGTCTGCTCCCAGATTTCCGGGGCCGTGCCTTCATAATGCGCGCGCCAGTTGGCGTCGTTGTCGTACTGGTTCGCGTGGAAATACTTCTCCGGCTCGGCTTCGGCGAGCCGCCGCGCGTGCACCTGCGCGCCGTCCGCGCCCTCGCGCGGGTCGGTCTCAATCAACTCCGCGCCGTAGATTTGGAGGATGCGTTTGCGCTCGAAGTTGGCGCTCCTGGGCAGGCAGAGGGCGACGCGGTAGCCGCGCGCCGCGCCGATCATCGCGTAGGCGATGCCGGTGTTGCCGCTCGTCGCGTCGAGGATGATTTTTTCGGGCGTGAGACGGCCCGTCCGCTCGGCGTCGAGAATCATCGAGAGCGCCGCGCGGTCTTTGACCGACCCACCGGGGTTGAGGTGCTCGGCCTTCGCGTAGAGGCTGACTCCCGTCGGCAACTCGCGCGCGAGGCGCGGGAAGCCGAGGAGCGGGGTGTTGCCGATTTTCGACAGGACGCCGCCTCGGAAGTCCTCTTCGACTCTGGCCGTTGATGAAAGAGTCGCCATCGAAACATTTCGACCTTGAGCGCCTTTGCGTGAGATTTTAATTTCACGCAAAGACGCTCAGGGTTTCAGACCTCTTGCTTAAAGGTCACGCTTGGAGAAGTACCAGTCGGTGACTTCGTAGTCGGACTGCATGCGCTTCTCGGCGTCGTCCTGCGTCTGCGGCGGAGGGACGACCACCTTGTCGCCCTTCTGCCAGTTGGCGGGCGTGGCGCAGGCGTTGTCGTCCGCCGTCTGCATCGCGTCGAGGGCGCGCAGGACTTCGTCTATGTTGCGCCCGCACGTCATCGGGTAGTAGATGAGCGCGCGCACCTTCTGGTTCGGGTCAATCATAAAGACGGCGCGGACGGTCGCCGTCTCGGAGGCCGAGGGGTGGATGAGGCCGTACTTCTGCGCGACCTTCGTGTCGAGGTCGGCGATGACGGGGAAGTCAATCTTGACGCCGAAGTGACTCTCGATGCTCCTGATCCACGCGATGTGCGCCGGGACGGAATCAACCGAGAGGCCGACGAGCTGCGCGTTGCGCGACTTGAAGTCTTCGGAGCGGCGCGCGAACTCGACGAACTCGGTCGTGCAGACCGGGGTGAAGTCCGCCGGGTGCGAGAAGAGGATGACCCACTTGCCCTTCATGTCGGAGAGTTTCAGCGGCCCCTGCGTTGACTTGGCTTCGAAGTCGGGGGCCGGGTCGTTGATGCGCGGCAAAGATGTCGCGTCCTGCGTCGGTGCTGCGGTGCTCATAAGGCAAAACTCCTCTGCTGGGGTTTAGTCGAAACGGGAATCTCCGCTTTTAAAATACCAACGGCGCGGGCGCTCGTCTCTCGAACGACGCCCACACGGATGTGGCACTCCCTTTATCGTTTCGCGCAAAGCTTACACCATGCCGGAGGCTTGAGGCTAGAGACCTTGGACTCGGCCCGCAAACCGTGTCCGGCCTCGAAGTCTCCGGCCTCTCTCCTGTGCCCGCGTTCGCCGACGCCCATACGAAATAGTGCAGGGCGCATCATCTTTCACGCAGTTGGTCGAAGCCGGGCGACTGGCGTTTCCCGCGAAAATCAGCTAAATACTCGTCCACACTCGCTTTTCTACAGCAGCGCATCTTGTGGCACGGCCATTGCCAAACTATCCGGCGACGGGAACGTTCGGAGCCGCGGGCCGACGCCTTCGATGCACGACGAAACCGTTAACAGTAGGAAGGACTCGAAGAGATGAACACCAACAAGCTCGCGCAACGCGCCACAGTTCTCGGACTCCTGTTCGCAATCCTTTTAGGGACTGTGGCCCCGACCTTCGCGCAGCGTCGCCGCCGCCCCGTGAGGCGCACCACGACGGCCCGCAGGACGACGCCGCCCGCGCCCCGTTTCTACACCGTCCCCGCCGACACGGTTATTCGCGTCCGCATGGACACGGAGCTTAACTCGCGCTCGGCGCGCATCGGCGACCGCTTCTCGTCCAGTGTCGTCGAGCCGGTCTACGCCGGGGGCGGGACTGAAGTCGTCCCCGTGGGGAGCAAAGTGTGGGGCCGCGTCTCGGCTGTGAGCCGCGCGCAGCGGCGCAAGCCCGGCAACATCTCCGTCAGCTTCTATCAGGTCGAGCTGCCGAGCGGCGTTCGCCACACCATCAACGGCTCTTTGACGACCCTTCAGGCCGACGACGTGAACTCCGACAACGAAGGCACGGTCGAGGGGCGCGGCAACCGTAAGCGCGACGCGGTCTTCATCGGCGGCGGCGCGGCGACGGGCGCGATCATCGGCGCCATCGCGGGCGGCGGTAAGGGCGCGGCCATCGGCGCGATTCTCGGCGGCGGCCTCGGAACCGGCGCGCGCGTTTACGAGAAGGAGCAGGATGCCGAAGTGAAGTCCGGCACCCAGTTCGGCGTGATTCTCAACCGCGCCGTCTCGCTCCCGGCGGCCCGCTAAAGTTTATAAAGGATCGGCAACCGGACGGTTGTCGGTACGGAGGAAGCCCGCAAGCGAAGGGGAGAGCGCGGGCGGGCTTCCAACAAAATCAGACGAGTTCGGTCGCCCCTGTCATTACGTAAGTGAGCGACCGCAACGGAAGAGGCCCGGCGCGAAGGGGAGAGCGCACCGGGCCTCTTCGTTTTTTTTGAGCTGTTAGCTGTTAGCTGTTAGCTTTCAGCCGAGCAGAAGTTTCAAGCTTGAGGCTGACCATTTCCCCGCTCTCTTTAAGCTAAGAGCTAACAGCTAATCGCTCTTCTCTGCGGTAGACGACGCGACCGGCGACGATGGTGGCGACCGCCGCGCCTTGCATCGTCCAGCCGTCGAAGGGCGTGTTGCGGCTCTTGGATTTCGAGCGCGAGGCGTCGAACGTCCAGCGTTGGTCGGGGTCGAGGATCGTCACGTCGCCCCACGCGCCCCGGCGCAGAGTCCCGCGCTCGGCGAGGCGGAAGATGCGCGCCGGGTTGACGGAGCAGAGTTCGACGAGCCGTTCGAGGCCGACGTGGCCGCGATGCACGAGGCGGTCGAGCGCGAGGCCGACGGCGGTCTCAAGGCCCGTGATGCCGAAAGGCGCGTGGTCGAATTCGAGCGCCTTCTCGTCCGCGTGGTGCGGCGCGTGGTCGGTGGCGATGGCGTCAATCGTCCCGTCCGCGATGGCCTCGACGATTGCTTCCAGATGCTCGCGGCTCCGCAGCGGCGGGCTCATCTTCATGTTCGTGTCGTAGCCCTCGACCGCCTCGTCCGACAGAGTGAAGTGGTGCGGCGCGACCTCGCAGGTGACTTCGAGCCCGCGCTCTTTAGCGCGGCGCACGGCTTCAATCGCGCCGCGTGTCGAGACGTGCGCGAGGTGGACGCGCGCGCCCGTCAGCTCGGCGAGCGCGCAGTCGCGCATCGCGTCCGACTCTTCGGCGAGCGCCGGAGCGCCGCGCAAACCCAGACGCAGAGACCACTCGCCCTCGTGCATCGCCCCGCCCGCCGAAAGCGAACGGTCTTCGCAGTGATCCATCACCGTGAGGTCGAAGCCGCGCGCGTATTCGAGCGCGCGCCGCATGAGCCCCGTCGAAGGCACGCTTCGCCCGTCGTCGGTCACGGCGACGATGCCCGCGCGCTTCATCTCGCCCATCTCGGCCAGCTCTTCGCCCTTCGAGCCCTTCGTAATCGCGCCGACGGGGAAGACGTTGGCGAGCCCCGCGGCTTGCGCCTGCTCGATGATGAAGCTCGTCACCGCCGGATTGTCGTTGATGGGGTCTGTGTTCGGCATCGCGCAGAGGCTCGTGAAGCCGCCCGCCGCGCCCGCCGCCGCCCCCGTGGCGATGGTCTCCTTGTACTCCTGTCCGGGCTCGCGCAGGTGCACGTGCAAGTCTATGAAGCCGGGCGCGACGACGAGCCCCGTGGCGTCGAAGACCTCCGCGCCTTCGGGCTCCGCCTCGCCGCGCGCGAGGAGCGCGGCCACGCGCCCGTCTTCGATGAGGATGTCGTGGCCGCCGTTGAGCCCTTGCGTCGGGTCAATCAGGTATCCGTTGGCGATGAGCAGTCTCATTTATTCAGTGTCGTCCGGATGATTGCCGGGAGCGTTTGCTTCCCACTTAATTCATTTCGGGCCGTCCGAACGGGCGGCGGTCACGGCGGCCTGTGGCGGCTCGCGCGGGGCCTCCGAAGGAGTTTCCGCGTCCGCCTTCGACGCCGTGGTCGTGGCCTGCGTCGCCATCGTCCCGACGCCGCCGCCGAGGAGGTAGAGCACGGCCATCCGCACCGCGAGGCCGTTCGCCACCTGGTCTAGTATCAGCGAGCTTGCGCCGTCGGCCACTTCGGAAGAGATTTCGATGCCTCGGTTCATCGGCCCCGGATGCATGACGATGGCGTCGGGCGCGGCCAGAGAGAGACGCTTCAGGTTGAGCCCGTAGTGGACGGCGTACTCGCGCAAGGAAGGGAGGAAGGCCGACTCCTGCCGCTCGCGCTGGATGCGCAAGACCATCACCACGTCCGCGCCTTCGAGCGCATCCTCGACGCGGCGCTCGACGCGCAAACTCCTGCCGCCCTCGACGAGCGAGGCGAACTGCGGCGGCGCGAGCGTCCCCGGCCCGGCGAGCGCGACGCTCGCGCCGAGCGTCGTCAGAAGGTGCGCGTTCGAGCGGGCCACGCGCGAGTGCAGGATGTCGCCGAGGATGGCGACTCTTAAGCCTTCAATACTTCCCTTGTGCTGCCTGATGGTGAGCGCGTCGAGGAGCGCCTGCGTCGGGTGCTCGTGCGCGCCGTCGCCCGCGTTGACGACCGACGCGCGGCAGATGCGCGCGAGCTGGTGCGGCGCTCCCGCCGAAGGGTGGCGGATGACTATCAAGTCCGGCCCCATCGCTTCGAGGTTGCGCGCCGTGTCGAGGAGCGTCTCGCCTTTGGTCACGCTCGAAGACGAGGAGCTGATGTTGATGACGTCCGCCGAGAGGCGTTTACCCGCAATCTCGAACGAGGTGCGCGTCCGCGTCGAGGGCTCGAAGAAGAGGTTGATGACGGTGCGCCCTCTGAGCGTCGGCACCTTCTTGATTTCGCGCGCGGAGATTTCCCTGAACGACTCCGCCGTGTCGAGGACGTGCGTAATCTCCTCCGGCGAGAGCCCGCGGATGCCGAGCAGGTGCTTGCGTGTCAGCTCAGTCTTCATCCTTCAACTTCGTCCCCGCAAAAAAAAAGCGGCCACTGCGGGCCGCCGTCGTCATGCGCCTTCCGGTGCGTTCGAGGGTCGCTCGACAATCGCGACTCCCTCTTCGCCGTCAATGTCGTCGAGCATGACCTTGATGATCTCGCTCTTCTTGGTCGGCACGAACTTGCCGACGAAGTCCGCCTGAATCGGCAACTCGCGGTGCTCCTTGCCACGGTCTACGAGGACGGCGAGCTGGACGCGGCGCGGCCTGCCGAAGTCTATCAACTGGTCGAGCGCCGCGCGGATGGTGCGGCCCGTGTAGAGCACGTCGTCAATCAAAAGGACGTTGCGCCCGTCCACGTCCACCGGCAAATCCGTGCGATTGACGACCGGGTTCGCCCCGACCGTCGAGAGGTCGTCGCGGTAGAGCGTGATGTCGAGGACGCCCACCGGCGGGCGCTCGCCTTCGAGGTCGGCGATCTTATCCGCCAACCGATTCGCCAGCGGCACGCCCCGCCGCTGGATGCCTATCAGATAGAGATGCCCCGCCCCGTGGTTCTCCTCCACAATCTCCGACGCCAGACGCGCCAGAGCGCGGTTAATCCGCATCCCGTCCATGATTCGCGCTTTTTCGACGAATTCCATCAGCGCGGATACTAGCACAGGCGGCGAGACTGAGGGAAGATTGCTCAACGCGCCGGGGGCGAGAGTGAAACAAAGACTTTGCGGTTGGCGGAAAATGGTTGCGGCACTTTATAAACTGACACAGCGGGCGGCGCGGCCTAACTCTTAGAGTCGTAGAGTCAGGCAAGGCGCGGAGTCATCTGTGACAACGCGGCGCGGGAGTTGCAAATCTAAGTTGGGTGATGATGCGTTCTTCAATCAACAGTTATCTTGACGATTACTTGCGGCGGGGTTCCGCGACGGCCTTCGCGCATTGGAGGGGTCTGCGGGTGGCGCGCTGGTCTTACGCGCGGGTGGCGGGGACGGCGTACAGGTTCGCGCGGGAGTTGGAGGCGCGGGGTGTTGCGAAGGGCGACCGGGTGATTATCTGGGCGGCGAACGGGCCGGAGTGGGTGGCGGCGTTTTTCGGGTGCGCGCTCAGGGGCGCGGTCGTCGTGCCGCTCGACGTGGAGAGCGCGCCGGACTTCGTGTCGCGGGTGCGGGAACAGACCGAGGCGCGGCTGCTGCTCGTGAGCGGAGAGACGAGCAGGGCGGCGGCGAGCAGTTTATCTTCTCTTGCGGAGGGCGACAGTTCCCTTCTTTCGGCGGCGAGCGCCCTGCCAGTCCTTGCGCTCGAAGATTTGGAAGGCGTCGTGGCGCGACATTCGGACGCGCCTTTTGAGCATGAAGGCGTCGGCGGCGAAGACCTTCTGGAGATTATCTACACGTCGGGGACGACCGCCGAGCCGAGGGGCGTGGTGCTGACGCACGGGAACATGCTCGCCAACCTCGCGCCGCTCGAAGAGGAGATTAAAAAGTATCTGCGTTGGGAGCGGATAGTGCATCCGCTGCGCTTCCTTAATCTCTTGCCGTTGAGCCACGTCTTCGGGCAGTTCATGGGAATCTTCGTCCCTCAACTCCTCGGCGGCGAGGTCTTCTTTCAGGACTCTCTGAACCCTTCGGAAGTGGTCGAGAACGTGAGGCGGCAGCGCATCTCGGTCGTCGTCACCGTCCCGCGTCTGCTCGAAACTCTGCGCGAGCACGTCGAGCGGCACGAGGCCGTGGGCGGTCGCGCCGAAGTCTTCCGCAAAGCATTGGAAGCGGCGAAGGGTGCGCACGCGCTGAAGCGCTGGTGGCTGTTCCGGCGTGTTCATCGTCGCTTCGGCTGGAAGTTCTGGGCGTTCATTGCGGGCGGCGCGTCGCTCGCGGAAGAGACGGAGACTTTCTGGGGGCGGCTCGGCTTCGCCGTGCTGCAAGGCTACGGGATGACGGAGACGGCCTCGCTCATCTCGGTCAATCATCCCTTCAAGGCGGCGCACGGCGCGGTCGGGAAGACGTTGCCGGGTCAGGAGGTCAAGCTCGACGAGCACGGAGAGATTCTCGTGCGCGGCGCGAACGTCTCGCCGGGCTACTGGCGGGGCGGCGTCGAGCCGATGGCGAGTGAAGGCGGCTGGCTGCGCACGGGCGACCTCGGCGAGATGGACGCCGCGGGCAACATCTTTTTCAAGGGGCGCAAGAAGGACGTGATAGTGACGGCGGCGGGCCTCAACGTCTACCCCGAAGACATCGAGGCGGCGCTCGGCAAGCAACCCGAAATAAAGCAGAGCGCGGTCGTCGGCGTCGAAGGCCCGCGCGGGCCTGAGCCGCTCGCCGTCCTCATCATGCGCGAAGCTGAAGCCGACCCCGCCGAAGCCGTCGAGCGCGCCAACCTAACACTCGCGCGCCACCAACAAGTGCGCCGCTGGCACATCTGGCCCGAAACGGATTTCCCACGCACCGCCACGCAGAAGGTGCGTAAGCGCGACATCATCGAAAGGATGAAGGCCGAAGAACATTTGAAGGCCGCAGGCGCGGGGGCGAACGGAGACTCGCATAAAGGCGACTTCATCCCTCATCCTTCATCCCTCATCCCTTCGCTGGCGTCCGCGCGCTTCGACTCGTCGGCGAAGCTGGCGACGGACTTGAAGTTGGACTCGCTCGGTCGCGTCGAGTTGTTGAGCGCCATCGAAGACCGCTACCAGATAGAGATTGACGAGGCCCGCTTCACCGCCGCGACGACGCTCGGCGAGGTCGAAGAGATTGTCCGCAGCGGCGGCGGGACAATCGAGGCGGACACTTCTTCAAGGTATCCGTATCCCGAATGGGCGCAGCGCTTCCCGGCCACCTGGTTCCGGCTCGCCTTCTACTACGCGGTCATCCTGCCCATCACCTGTCTCCTGTGTTGGGTGCGCGTGCGCGGCGTCGAACACGTCCGAGACTTGCGAGGCCCGGCGCTCTTCGTCTCGAATCACATCACGTACTTCGACCACGCGTTGATACTGTCGGCCTTGCCGGGGAGATTCCGCCGACACTTTTCCATCGCGCAGGAGGGCGAGCGCCTGCGCTGGTGGCGGCACGCGCCCGAAGGCACTCCGAGGCTCACACGTTGGCGTTGGCTCTGGCAGTATTTCATGGTCGTCTCGGTCTTCAACACCTTCTCTCTGCCGCAGAAGAGCGGCTTCCGCCGCAGCTTCGCCTACGCGGGCGCGAGCGTTGACCGTGGCTACAGCGTCCTCGTCTTCCCCGAAGGCAAGCGCACCGACGACGGAAGCTTGAAGCCCTTCATGGGCGGCACGGGGCTCCTCGCCTCGAAGCTCGGCGTGCCGGTCGTCCCCGTGCGGATAGACGGACTCTACGAGATAAAGCGGAGCGGGCGGCGCGGCTTCTCCGAGCCCGGACGCGTGACCGTCAAGTTCGGCGAGCCCGTCACCTACGACACCAGCATAGAGCCCGCCGACATCACCGCCGACTTGGAGCGCCGCGTCGCACAACTTTAAGGGTCAGCGGAGAGCAGTACCGCGAGCAGTAGCGAGCGGGTTGAGTGTCACCGGCGTCAACCCGCTCGCTACTGCTCGCGGTACTGTTTCTTTGACACGCTTTCCGCCGCTCTGCTACGCTCGTCCACGCTTTTGCACGCACTCCCCTTTCTTGAGCACGTCGGGCCGCCTCTGTTGCCGAAGGCCCGCACGCGCGCGTAAGAGACCGGCCCGGCTCATGCTCTATCGCACGATCTTGCGCCCCCTGCTCTTCAAGCTCCCGCCGGAGACGGCTCACGAGATGGCACTGCACACGCTCTCACTCACGCTCGGCGCGGAGCCCCTGCGGCGCTTCGCGCGGAGGCGTTTCGAGCGACCGCTCTTCGGCGAACCTCCGGCGCTTCGGCCTCAACTTCCAGAACCCGGTCGGCCTCGCCGCGGGCTTCGACAAAAACGGCGTGGCGGCGATGGAGCTGGCGTCGCTCGGCTTCGGCTTCCTCGAACTCGGCACCGTGACGCACCAACGGCAGCCCGGCAACCCGCGCCCGCGTCTCTTTCGTCTGCCGCTCGACCGCGCGCTCGTCAACCGTCAGGGCTTCAACAACGAGGGCGCGGCGGCGCTCGCTAGAAGGCTCGAAGCGGGACGGCCCGGTTGCGTCGTCGGCATCAACATCGGCAAGAGCCGCGCCGTCGAAGTTGAAGACGCCGACGCCGACTATCTCGCGAGCTTCCGGCTCGTCCATCCTCATGCGGACTACGTGACCGTCAACGTCAGCTCGCCGAACACGCCGGGCCTGCGCGAGCTTCAGCGCGCCGACCGCCTCTCGTCGCTGCTCGGCGCGCTTCAGGATTGCAACCGCGAGTTGGCGTCGAAGGCGGGACGAGAGCCCGTCCCTCTGCTCGTCAAGGTCGCGCCTGATTTGAGCGAGGGCGAGTTGGAGTTAGTGGTTGACGTGGCAATGCGCGCGGGCGTCCGTGGCATCGTCGCGACGAACACGACGACGAGCCGCGCGGGCCTGCGCACGCCGCGCGCACAGGTCGAGTCCTTCGGCGAAGGCGGCTTGAGCGGAGCCCCTCTGCGCGAGCGTTCGACGCATTTCGTCGCCGCCTTGAGGCGTCTGACGCGCGGCGCGTTGGAGATCGTCGGCGTCGGCGGCATCTTCAACGCGGCGGACGCGTGGGAAAAAATCTGCGCCGGGGCGAGCCTCGTGCAGCTCTACACGGGCTTCGTCTACGAAGGCGTCGGCGTCGTCCGCGACATCAACGAAGGGCTCGCCGCCCTCGTCGAACGCCACGGCTTCCGCACGCTCGACGAGGCCGTCGGCTGCCGCGCCGAAGAGCTGGCCGCCGCCTGAGTCCGTCGGCTTGAAATCGGATGAGCACGACGCCAGTCTTGGAGACCGAGCGACTCGTCCTGCGCCCGCCGCGCATGGCGGACGCCGTGACCGTCTTCGAGACTTACGCGCGTGACGAAGAGGCCGTCCGGTATCTGACGTTTAAGCCGAACCAGACGCTTGAGCAGACGGAAGAGTTCATGCGTGCGCGCCTGCGAAGGACGCAGGAAGGCGCGGCCTACACTTGGGCCGTCACGCGACGCGGCGACGACACGCTCGTCGGCATGATTGAGCTGCGCGCGCAGGAAGGATTCAAGGCCGACTTCGGCTACGTGCTCGCGCGCCCCTTCTGGGGGCAGGGGCTGATGACCGAAGCCTTGCGCGCCGTCCTCGATTTCGCTTTCTCTCTGCCCGGCATCTATCGCGTCTGGGCCGTCTGCGACGTTGAGAACGTCGGCTCGGCGCGCGTCATGGAGAAGGCGGGACTGAGCTTCGAGGGCGTCCTGCGGCGGCACACGATTCACCCGAACGTCAGCCCCGAACCGCGCGACATGCGTTGTTACGCGAAGACTCTTTAAGAGAAAGGCACGCCCGTCCTCATTCTTTCGGTGTAGTGGGCGGCTCTTTCATGTTCGACTAAAAAGAGGGAGACAATCTTTGACGCCTGAGGCGCAGACCGTGAAGGAAGTTTCGGCCAGAGAGAAGTTGATCGTCGCGCTCGACGTGGAGACGGCGCAAGAGGCGCGGCGCGTCTTTGAAACCTTGCGCGGTGCGGCGGGGATGTTCAAAGTCGGCTCGCAGCTCTTCACCAACGCCGGCCCCGGCTTCGTGCGCGAGTTGGTCGCGGCGGGCGCGCGCGTCTTCCTCGACCTCAAGTTCCACGACATCCCGAACACCGTCGCCGCCGCCAGCCGCGAGGCCGCGCGCCTCGGCGTCGCGCTCTTCAACGTCCACGCGGCGGGCGGGCGCGAGATGATGCGCGCCGCCGCCGAAGCAGTAGCCGAAGAGGCCGCGCGCCTCGGCGCGAAGGAGCGCCCGCGTCTCATCGCCGTCACCGTCCTGACGAGCGCCGACGCCACGACGCTCGCGGAGACCGGCGTCAACGCCCCGACCGTCGAAGCGCAAGTCGCGCGCCTCGCGCGCCTCGCCGCCGAGAGCGGGCTCGACGGCGTCGTCGCCTCCCCGCACGAAATCGCCACGGTGCGCGAGTCGGTCGTTTCCGGTGACTTCCTCGTCGTCACGCCCGGCGTGCGCACCGTCGCCGCCGCGCACGACGACCAGAAGCGTGTGATGACGCCCGCCGAAGCCGTCCGCGCCGGGGCCGACTACATCGTCATGGGCCGCGCCATCCTCCGAGCCCCCGACCCCGCGCGCGCCGCCCGCGAGATTGTCGAAGAGATGGAAGGAGGGAAGGAGTAAGCAGTTTTCAGTTTTCAGTTTTCAGTTCTGGGATTTCAAATTGAGATTTGAGATTTGAGATTTAGAGGCTGAAAGCTGAAGGCTCAACGGTTGAATCTGAAAACTGAAAACTCAAAACTGAAAACTGTTATGACTCCTGAGTATCGCATCGAAGGCAGCGGCCCGGCGTTCGTTTACGTCTGCGGCATCGAAGGGACAGGCAAGCTGTTCTACAAGCAGGCGGCTGACCTTGGCGCGCGACCACACGGTAATTACGTTCCCCTTGCGCGGGCGCGGGCGCTATCCAATGTCGGAACTGGTCGCAGACCTCGCGCACATCGTCCGCGACGCGGGCTTCGAGCGCGCGACTTTTCTCGGAGAGTCTTTCGGCGGGCTGTTGACGATGGCGGCGGCGCTCGAACACCCACGGATGTTCGAGCGCATGATTCTCGTCAACACGTTCCCCTTCTTCGTCCAGCGCGCGCGCATCGGTCTCGGCGTCCTGTGCTTCTCGCTCCTGCCGTACCCCTTCATGAAGGCGCACCGGACGCGCACGGCGCGGCACGTGCTCTTCAGCCCGGACGTGAGCGAGGAAGACCAGCGACTCTTCCGCGAGCACACGGGCGTCGTCTCGCCGGAGGGCTACGTCTCGCGCCTGCGCATCATCCGCGACACGGACTTGCGCCCGCGCCTGAAGGAGATAGACACTCCCGCGCTCGTCGTCGCCGGGACGGAGGACAAGTTATTGGATAGCGTCCGCGCCGCGCGCGTCATGGTCGAAGCGTTGCCGCGCGCGCGCCTCAAGCTTCTGGAAGGCACGGGGCACGTGGCGCTGCTTTCGGGGCGTGTCCGCGTCCGCGACTGGCTCGGCGAGTTCGACGAATTTAATAATGATGGAAGCTTTTAGGAACGACGGGCGGACATCAAACGTGTAAGCTGTTGCCTTCGAAGCCCTTCGGACTTGCCGGAGAGGTTCGAGAAGCGCGGACATTGAGGGGGAGAAGGATTCTTTTGTACCGGAGAGAAAACCTGCGGAAGTCATTCACGACAGTGGCGCTCGTCATCCTCGCCGTTTTCGGCGGCGGCAGCGCCCCCGCACAAGTCCGCAGCGATGTCACGCTCAGCCCCTTCTCCGCCGCGCCCTACCGCGTCGGCGAGCGGCTCACCTACAACGTCTCTTTCTCGAACTTCCCGACCGCCGCGCACGTCGAGCTGCTCGTCGCCGGGCGCGGGCAGTTTTACGGGCGCGAGGGCGTCGAGCTGCGCGCGCACGTCGAGACCATCGGCGTCGTCTCCGCCGCGCTCTACTCCATCAACAACGATTACGTCACCTACGTTGACCCGTTGACGGGCGTCCCTTACCGCGCGCAGCAGGTCATCCGCGAGGCCGCGCGCACCGCCAACGTCACGCTCGACCTCAACGCGACCGCCGTCCCGCCGCCCGCGTCTTCGGGGACGCAGACGCCGGTCTCGACCACCGGCACATACGACTTCCTCTCGGCCATCTACCGCCTGCGCGCACTCCCGCTCGCGCCGGGCGCGACCTACGCCCTGCCCGTCCAGAACGGCTCGGTCATCTACAACGCCGAGCTGAAGGTGACGGGCACGGAACTCGTCAAGACCAACATCGGCTCTTCCGCGACCCTCGTCACGCAGGTGCGCGTGCGCGGCAACGAAGACGCCGACGACTACCGCGTCCACATCTACTTCACCAACGACGAGCGACACCTCCCCGTGCTCATCACGGCCCGGCACCGCGCGGGCGAGATTCGCGTCGAGCTCGCCAGCTCCGAGATGCTCAACGGCCCCGCCGCGCCGCTCGAAGGCTTGGGCAACCCCGCCGTGCCCGCGCCGCCGGGGATGACTCTGCCGCCCGCCGGGACGACCACCCCACCCGCGCCGTCCGGCCCGACGCCTACTCCGGCGACTCCTTCGACAACTCCGAGAGGGGCCGAAGCCCTGCCCGCGCTGCCCTTCGAGCCCGGCGAGCAGCTCAACTTCAACTTCTTCCTCGGCCCGAACCCGCAGCCCATCGGCACGGCCTCGTTTCAGGTGCGCGCGCGCGCGCGCTACTTCAACCGCGAAGGTCTCCTGCTCACCGCCGCCATCCAGACGACGGGCGCGGGGCAGCGTCTCTTCCCCGTCAACGACCAGATCAGCTCCTACGTGGACGCGAGAGCGATTCTTCCCTTCCGCACCGAGTTGAACCTGCAAGAGAGCCAGCGCCGCGCGCGTTGGATCGTCTCTTCGGATCAGAACGGCGGCAGCGCCCTCTTCGACGACGGCACGCGCCTTGAGATTCCCGTCGCCACGCACGACCTCCTCTCGGTCTTCTACGCGCTGCGCTCCTTCGACCTCTCGCCGCCGAAGCGTACTTCCGTCTCGCTGCTCGTCAACAAACGCCCGCGCCTGCTGCACATCACGGCCCTGCGCCGCGAGACGCTCGCGCTCGGCGGGCAACGCATCCCCGCCGTCGAACTCTCGCTCGCCACCGCCGACCCCGACGGCGACCGCTTCCAACTCCGCCTCTGGGTCAGCACCGACAAGCGCCGCCTGCCCCTCCGCCTCACCGCGCAGACGCCCCTCGGCCCCGTCCGCGCCGACCTTGCAATCATCCCGACCTCGCTCCAGTAAAGCGGCTTCGCACAAGATAAACAGGGCAAGCATTTACTCATTCCGCCCCAAAGACGAGCACTTTCTACTCGCCTTTGGGGCGGAAACCTCAAGCGCTCTCCCCATATATTTACGCACGGCAGCTTGCATCGCGACGAGATGAAATTGAAATCTATTTTCAACTAGGCTATAGTCTGAAGGTGTAAGGACAGGCGAACTCCCGCCCGTCATTGCCTCAGATTTTGAACGTCCCGGTGAGAACCGCATGAGCAGCGCGCAGCACATACCCGACAAAACGGAAGACTCTCTCGCACGGCCCGGCGAGCCCGCCGCCGCCGTGCGCTCGGTCTCGCTCGATTGTCTGCCACCCGGCACGGAGGGGCGAGTCGTCTCGGTCGGCGGGTCGGGGCCGGTCGCGCGGCGTCTGATGGAGATGGGCGTCGTGCCCGGCGCGCCCGTGCGCGTCATTAAATTCGCGCCCCTCGGCGACCCCCTCGAAGTCCGCGTCCGCGACTATCACCTGGCGCTGCGCCGCAGCGAGGCGCAAACGATCATCGTCGTGACAGGTGAACCGTGACAGGTGACAAGATGAAGACAGGTTTTTCTCCTGTCACGGTTTACGGTTCACGGTTCACGTTTCTTTTATGAGCACTACTCTCGAATCCCCTTCCCACGTTGACGAGCAGGGCTCAGGGTTGCCGGCGCGTGGCGCACGCGCGTTGACGGTCGCGTTGGCGGGCAACCCGAACGCGGGTAAGACGAGCCTCTTCAACGCGCTGACGGGGCTCAGGCAGAAGGTTGCGAACTACCCCGGCGTGACGGTCGAGCGCAAGGAGGGCGACTGGCAGCTCGTGCCCGACGCGCCGCCCGCGCGACTCATAGACCTGCCCGGACTCTACAGCCTCGACGCCGCCTCGATTGACGAACGCATCGCGCGCGACGTTTTGACGGGCCGCATCGCCGACACGCCCGCGCCCGACGTGGTCGTCGCCGCCGTGGACGCCACCAACCTCGAACGCAACCTCTACCTCGTCACGCAGCTTCTGGAAATGGGCCGCCCCGTCGTCGTCGCGCTGACGATGGTTGACCTCGCGGAGCGCGAGCGCATCGAGGTTGACGCGCGGCGGCTCGGAGAGGCTCTCGGCGTCTCGGTCGTCCCCGTCACGGCGCGACAGCGGCGGGGGTTGGACGAACTGGCGCGGGCCGTCGCGGAGGCGGCTGAAGGGCCTGCGCCGGGCGCGAAGTGGCACCTCTCGACGCGGGCCGAAGAAGAGATACGGCGGCTCTCGTCCGCAGGCGCGGGCGGGCGTGAGACCGCGCTCCGCGACCTCTACTCCGACGAGTTGCCGGAAGACGAGGGGCGGCGAGAGGCGGTCGAGGGCGCGCGCGCGCGGCTCGCCGAGGGGGACACGCGCTGGTGGCAGGAGCCTCTGACGGCGCGCTACGAGTGGATCGAGAGCGCGGCGGCGGGGGCCGCGAGCGGCAGGCGCGCGGCGCGCGCTCGCACGTCGGCGACCGACCGCATAGACGCATTGCTGACACACAAAATCGTCGGCCCCATAGCGTTGCTGCTCGTCATGCTTCTGGTCTTCCAGACGATCTTTTCGTGGGCGTCGCTCCCGATGGACTTGATAGACACGGGCTTCGGCACGCTCGGCGAGGCGGTGCGCGCCGCAATGCCGCCGGGCCTTCTGACGAACCTGCTGGTGGACGGAGTCATCGCGGGCGTGGGCGGCGTGCTCGTCTTCCTGCCGCAAATCCTCCTGCTCTTCTTCTTCATCGCGCTCCTGGAAGACAGCGGCTACATGTCGCGCGCGGCGTTTTTGATGGACAGGCTGATGCGCGGCGTGGGGCTGCACGGGAAGGCTTTCATGCCCCTTTTGTCGAGCTTCGCGTGCGCGATTCCGGGCATCATGGCGACGCGGACGATTGAGAACCCGAAGGACAGACTGGCGACGATTATGATCGCGCCGTTCATGAGCTGTTCGGCGAGGCTGCCGGTCTACACTTTGATGATCGCGGCGTTCTTTACCGAACAGAAAGTCCTCGGCTTCGTCTCGGTCGGCGCGCTCATCATCCTCTCGATGTACCTGTTGGGCGTCGTGGTCGCGGTCTGCGTGGCGTGGGTCTTGAAGCGGACGATCTTGAAAGCGCCGCCGCCGCCGCTCGTCCTTGAGCTGCCGCCGTACCGCGTGCCGTCCTTGCTCAACATCGCGCAGACGATGCGCTCGCGCGCGTGGATTTTCGTCAAGCGCGCGGGCACGGTCATCATGGCGATCTCGATTCTGCTGTGGGCGCTGATGACCTTCCCGCGCGTCGAGAGCGCGCCCGTGCCGGACAAGAGCGAAGGCGCGGCGGTGCAGGCGATGCGCGAGACGGGGGCCGAGGCGCGCGGGCTCCCCGCTCCGGAGACCGAGGCCGCGCCGCCCGAAGCCTCAACGGACGAGGGCGAGCAGTTGCGGCAGAGTTACGCGGGCCGTCTCGGCCACGCGCTCGAACCCTTCATCGAGCCGCTCGGCTTCGACTGGAAGATGGGCATCGGGCTCATCGCCTCGTTCGCGGCGCGCGAGACTCTGGTCTCGACCTTGAGCATTGTCTACAACGTCGGCAAGGACGCGACCGAAGAGTCGCCTTCGCTGATTGACGCCGTGCGTAATGCGAAGAGGCCCGACGGGCGTCCGGCGTGGACGCCGCTCGTCGCCGTCTCGATGATGGTCTTCTTCGTGCTCGCGTGCCAGTGCATGTCAACCATCGCCATCGTGCGGCGCGAGACGAACTCGTGGCGCTGGCCGCTCTTCATGGTCGGCTACATGCTCGCGCTCGCCTACGTCGCCTCGTTCGCGACGTATCAGGGCGGGCGTCTGCTCGGACTGGAGTAGGGATTCGATGTTCGACTGGCAGGCAATCGCCGTCGCCCTCATCATCATCTGCGCGCTCGCCTACACGGGGCGACGCGGGCTCGCGCGCCTCCGCTCCTTCCGCGCGGGCGGCAAGAGCAGCGCCCCGGCCTGCGCGACCGGGTGCGGCGGCTGCGGCGAAGAGAAAGAGACGACGACGAAGCCCGCGAACGTCTTCGTGCAGATAAGCCGGAAGACGACGGCGAAGAGCCACACTGCGAGGCGGTAGAGTTTTTAAAGCCCCGTCAGGGGCTTGGGAAATTAGCCGGGGGTGAGCAAACGGAGTTTGCGCGACCCCCGGAGAGAATCGAATAAAAACATTTCGCCCCGGCAGGGGCGACGGAAACGACGCGGGACTTCAAACGTGCCGCGTGTTCCCGCGCCCCTGCCGGGGCGCTTACCTTTTTATCTCGTGCTGTTCCGGGGGTTCTCGCTCGAAGGCTTTCGCCTTCTCGCTCCACCCCCGGCTAATTTCCCAAGCCCCTTCGGGGCTTTTACATTACAGCGCGAAGTTGAAGCTCAAATATCCTGTGACGCGCGTGGGCTGGCCGTTGACGACGGTCTGGTTGAATTTCCAGCGGCGGGCGGCGTCCATCGCGGCCTGTTGCAGTTGGAGGGGGCCGTCGGCGCGCTGCACGGATTCCACTTCGCCGTTCGCGTTGACGATGAGGTAGACGGTGACGATGCCGCTGACGCGCGCCGCCTTCGCGATTGAGGGGTACGAGGGCGAGATTTTCTGCCGCGCCTTGCCCGCCAGAGAGCCGACGGCGACCGGCGATTCCGGCGTGGCGGCGTCGGCGGGCGTTGCCCCGGCGTTGCCCTGCGGAGCGGGCGGCTGCGCTGTGTTGTTCGTCCGCGCCGGAGCGCTCACCGGCGGCTGCGGCGTCGAGGACGGGCGCGGCGCGCTGGTCGTCCTCTGAGTCGGCGAAGGCGTCTGCGTCGAAGTGTTCGTGCCGGAGGGCGCGGGCGTCGTGCGCGCGGCGGGGAGTTGGCTGATGCTGGCGATGCGCGTCTCGGAGGCGAAGAGCCGCTGGCGCGCTTCGGAGACTTCCGTCTGCCAGCGGGCGCGGTCATTCTCGTCACGCGCCATGCGGAGGCGGACGCTCGCCGCGTCTTCAAGGAGCGCCGTCGCGTCCTGCCCCTTCGAGACGCCGCCGCCCGTCCCCTGCTCGTCGCGGATGGCGCGGGCGTTGGCGGCGACGACCTCAACCAGCGAGCGCAGGTTGTTGAGGTCGCCGATCGCCTCCGATGGGAGTTCGGTGTCGGCGATGCTGATGCCGAAGGCGCGGTAACGTTCGAGGTGCGTGCGGACGCCGTTGATGGTCTGCCCGGCGAGGGCGAAGTATGAGTGGGTCGCCGCGTCGTCCTTCGGCGAGGCGGAGCGGGCCTTGAAGGCCTCTTCGAGCAGCGCGTGCGCACGCGTGTAGTCCGGCATCTCGACGAAGATGCTCATCAGGAGGACGCGGGCCACGTCGCGCACCGACTCGTCGTTGGAGGAGGCGCGGAGCGCTTCGAGGTCGCTCGCCGCCGCCGCCAGTTTCCCGACCGCCGCCAGCGCGCGCGCGCGCGTCAGACGCCGCTGCAATGCCTCGGTCTCGGACGCGACCGCCGCCGCCGCCGGGTCGGGCGGCGGGGCCGCTTCAGAGGTGGTCGTTTGCGCGCTCGATGCCGTGGCTGAGGTGAGGATGAAGGCAAGGCATAAAAGAAAAGTCTTCGGGCGCGAGTCGTCGCAGGTGAAAAATTGCTTCACTATGGGTTAACTCCGAAAATGGGGCTCTGTAAATTCAAAAGCGAGCGTTTCGCTCGCTTAAGGGGTTAGTCCTTGTTCTGCGGCCCATTATCACCTCATTCGCGTGCCGTATCAACCCTCCGGGCGACGTTTTCCCACGCCGCGAGCGGCGTCCCTCCCTGCCCCCGCCTGTAAACGGCAAGACTGCGGGAGATACGCTCCCTGAGCGCGCGCGCCTTCGTCTTAATTAGTTCCTCGTTGAGCGTCAACAGCCGCCGGTCGCGCATCAGGACGCGGCCTTCGACGACGACCGTCCGCACGTCCGAAGCCTTGGTGGCGTAGACGAGGTGCGAGTAGATGTTGTAGCGCGGCGTCTGGTGCAGGCCGTCCAAATCAACCACCACGAGGTCGGCGCGCTTGCCCACTTCGAGCGAGCCGATATCCTTCTCCAAGTGCAGCGAGCGCGCGCCGCCGAGCGTCGCCAGCATCGAGAGCTTCTTCGGCGGAGACGACGCGCGGGTCGTTCGAGTAGAGTTTGTGGAGCTTGGCCGCCGCGTCCATCGCCTCCCACATGCTGAGGTCGTTGTTGGAAGCCGCGCCGTCAGTCCCTAAGCCCAGAGCCACGCCCGCCTTCAACATCTGCGGGACGGGCGCGACGCCCGAAGCGAGCTTCATGTTCGACTCCGGGTTATGCACCGACCCGACGCCGAAATCTTTCAAGAGCCCGATCTCTTTATCGTTGATGTGGACGGTGTGCGCGGCGACGGTGCGCGCGCTCAGGAAGCCTATCGCGGCGAGGTACTCGACCGGGCGCGCACCCTTCTGCGTCGAGATGTCTTCGACCTCCTTGCGCGTCTCCGAGACGTGGATGACGACGGGCGCGCCCGTGCGGTCGGAGAAGGCTCGGACTTCGCGCAGGTGCGCCTCGGAGACGGTGTAGGGCGCGTGCGGCGCAATCGCCGGAGTGATGAGCGGGTGGTTCCGCCACTTCGAGACGTATCCTTCGGTGTAGCGCATCGCCTCGGCCCACGTCTTGTTGTCGGCGACGGGGAAATCAATGACGGTCTCGCCGAGCACGCCGCGCACACCGGCGCGCGCCGTCTCGTCGGCGACGGCGTCCTCGAAGTAGTACATGTCGCAGTAGGTGGTCGTCCCGCCGCGAATCATCTCGGCGAGGCCGAGCTGCGTGCCGGTGCGGACGAAAGCCTCGGTGACGTTCTTGGCCTCGGCGGGGAAGATGAATTTAGTCAGCCACTCGTTGAGGTCGAGGTCGTCGGCGATGCCACGGAAGAGCGTCATCGGGACGTGCGTGTGGCCGTTGACGAGGCCGGGGATGACGGCGCGACCGCGCGCGTCTATGACCTCGGCGGCGGTGTAGCGGCGCTCGATGTCGCGCCGCCTGCCGACGGCGACGACCCGGCCCCCCTCGACGGCTATCGCGCCGTCCTCGATGACGCGGCGCTCCTTGTCCATCGTCACGATGGTCCCGCCCGTGACGAGCAAAGCGACGCGCTTCGGCCTCTGCGCCGACGAAGCAGGAGCAACGGACAGCAGTAAGATTGTCGAAACGAATGCGGCTGAAAGTCTCTGAAAGAGTGAAGGCATCAACACGCTCCGAACGGTCAACAGGTCTGAAAAAATTGTAGGGGCAGGGCTTGTCCCTGCCCGCTCGGTTACGCAGAAGACGGGCAGGGACAAGCCCTGCCCCTACAGAAATATTCTCACTTCGGTCTCCCCGGCAGGTAGTAGAAGCGGACGACGAGCAGCACGCAGAGGGCCGCGACGCTCAACAGCAGTTCGAGCGCGCTCGTCTCAGGGCTCACAATCTTGCGCGCGATGACGAAGATGATGACTTCGACGGCGGCGCTCGTCCGGTGATAGAGCAGGAGGAGACCCAGCTCGGCGGCGATGGCGATGAGCAGCACGCTCTGGATGAGCTTTTGGAGAACGTCGTACTCGTCCGTGTAAGTGAGGAGCTTCGGGAAGTCGTGGACGGCGGTCTGGACGGTGGCGACGACGGCGACGCCGAGGAGCAGGACGGCGAGCAGCGAGAGGAAGAGGTGGATGGCGTCGCCGACGTAGCGGTTGATGACGCGCTCTAGCCTCGTCTCGTCGCTGCCCGGCACCTGCGCCGACCCGTCGTCGCCCGCCCTCTTTTTATCGTCAGCCATCTCCGTTATGCGATGCCCCGCGCCTACTTCTTTTCCGTCCCCACTTCGTCGAGAAACTGCGCGTCGAAGGGGCGCGGCAGCAGCTCGCTCATCTGCAAGGTCTCGGTGTCGCCGCGCAGGTTGGCGAGGACGACGGGGATGTCGCCGCAGAACTCCCAGATGAGTTGGCGGCACGCGCCGCAGGGCGGCGTCAGCCGCTCGTTGGTGTCGGCGACGACGGCGATGCGGGTGAAGCGGCGCGCGCCTTCCGAGAGCGCCTTCCAGATGGTGACGCGCTCGGCGCACATCGTCAGCTCGTAGGCCGCGCTCTCGATGTTGCAGCCGGAATAAATCTTGCCGTCGGCGGATTCGAGCGCCGCGCCGACGCAAAATTTCGAGTACCGCGCCAGCGCGCAGTCGCGCGCCTTGGTCGCAGCGTCAATGATTTGCTGGTCTATTATAGTAATGCTCACTTACCCTCCCTGCTCCGCGTTTAAACTCAATTCGACCGCCGCCTCGGCTTCCTCGCGCCGCCGCCTCCGGTCGTCCGCGATGCGCTCGCGGATGCGTCCTGAGATGAGGCCGATGCTCACGAGGTTGTGGCCGCCTTCGGGGATAATCACGTCGGCGTAACGCTTCGACGGCTCGACGAACTGCATGTGCATCGGGCGGACGGTCGCGAGGTACTGCTCGATGACCGACTCGGTGGTGCGCCCGCGCTCGGCCACGTCGCGGCGCAGCCGCCGGATGAAGCGGATGTCGTCGGGCGTGTCCACGAAAACTTTGATGTCCATCTCGTCGCGCAGCCGCTCGTCGGTGAAGACGAGGATGCCCTCGATGATGATGATGGAGCGCGGCTCCATCCTCAGCGTCTCGGCGCGGCGCGCGTGGTTCTTGAAGTCGTAGAGCGGCAGCTCGACCGTCCGGCCCGCCTTGAGCGCGCGCAGGTGCTCGACGAGGAGGTCGTTGTCGAGCGCGTCCGGGTGGTCGAAGTTGACCTTGCGCCGGTAGTCCAGGGGCATCTGGTCGAGGTCACGGTAGTACGAGTCCTGCTGGAGGAACACCACGTCGTCCGTGCTCACCGATTCGAGGATGCGGTACGCGACGGTCGTCTTCCCCGAACCCGTGCCGCCGCAGATGCCGATGATCATTCGTCGCTTCGCTCCGCGTGACAGGTAAACCGTGACAGGTGACAGGAAAAACCGTGTCTTCCTCTTGTCACCTGTCACGGTTTACCTGTCACGTTAGTTTCGGTATCACCCTCCGCAACAATGTCGCGAAGGTGGCGCGCACGCGCTCGCCGGTCTCGATGACTTCGTCGTGGTTGATGGGCTGGTCGGTCGTGCCCGCCGCCATGTTGGTGATGCACGAGAGGCCGAGGACGCGGAGGCCCATCTGGCGCGCGACGATGGCTTCGGGGACGGTGCTCATGCCGACGGCGTCCGCGCCCAAGAGGCGCAGCATCCGTATCTCGGCGGGCGTCTCGTAGGAAGGCCCCGACAGCGCCGCGTAGATGCCGCGCCGCAGTTCGAGGCTCATGCCGTGCGCCTCCGTCACCGCGATGTCCTGATACTCGTGGTCGTAGACCTCGGTCATGTCGGGGAAACGCGGGCCGAACCGCGCGTCGTTCCGCCCGATTAAGGCATTGACGCCCATCAAGTTCAAATGGTCGGAGATGACGATGAGCGAGCCTTGCGCGTAGGAGTTGTTGAGCCCGCCCGCCGCGTTCGTCAAAACGAGGCTCTTGACGCCGAGCAGCGCGAGCACGCGGATGGGGAACGTCACCTCTTCGAGCGTGTAGCCCTCGTAGAAGTGGAAGCGCCCCTGCATGGCGGCGACCGCGTGGCCCTCGACCGTGCCGACGACGAGGCGTCCGGCGTGGCCCTCGACGGTCGGGCGCGCGAAGCCGGGAATCTCTTCGTAAGGTATCTGCCGCGCGTCTTCGAGGTCGTCGGCGAACGCGCCGAGGCCGCTGCCGAGCACGAGCGCCGCGCGCGGCTGCGCCTGCGGCTCCGCGCCTGTGCGCGAGCGGATGAAGCGCGCCGCGTGCTCCGCGCGCTCGTAGACATTCGAAGGTTGTTGGCTCTCCATCGTCAATCCCGCTTCTCGTCCCTGAAAAGGATATTAATCATTAACATAATAGCGCCGCCCGCCGCTATCAGGAAGAAGACGATGGCGATTGCCGGGTAGCCGAGAATCTTCAGAGATGTCTCGACCCGCATCATCAGCGCCGCGCCGACGATGAGCGAGGCGAGCACAAGGCCGAGCGTGATGCGGTTGGCGATCTTCTGGAAGCCCTCCATGAGGAGCTTCTCGTCAATGGCGTCAACCTTAATCTCGACGCCGTTCTTCGCCACCGAGTCGAGCAGTTGGTTGACGCGACCGGGCAGCTTCTCGGCGAACTCCTTGAATTCGAGCGCGGTGCTGTAGAAGTTGCCCGCCGAGAACGTCTTGCTCATGCGCTGCTTCATGATGACGTTCGAGTAGCTGCGGATGGCGAAGTTCGGGTCGAACTTCGGGTCGAGCGTGTGGACGACCTGATCGAGGTTCAGGAGCGTCTTCGAGATCATCGTGAATTCGGGCGGCTGGCGGAAGTTGTGCTCGCCCGAAATCTGCGCGATGCGCAGGACGACGCGGCCCGCGTCGAGATTCTCCAACTTGAGCGTCTGACTTTGCAGCACCAACTCGGAGACCGCGCGGCGGAAGCCCTCGGCGTCGTAGTTCTCCTTCGGCGTGCCGATGCGCTCGGCGATGTCTGCGGCCTCGTCGCCGCGCCCCTCGCTGATGGCTAAGAGGAGTTGGATGAGGCTCTCCTGAAAGCGCGGCGGGACGCGCGCGACCATGCCGAGGTCAATCAAGGCGATGCGGTTGTCGTCGGTGAGGAAGACGTTGCCGGGGTGCGGGTCGGCGTGGAAGATGCCGTCCACGAGTATCTGGTGGAGGTACGCTTGAAAGAGGTGCTCGGCGAGGAGGTAGCCGTCGAGTCAAGCATCGCGAGCGGCGTCAAAGACGTAATCTTCTTGCCGTGGATGTAGTCCATCGTCAGCACGCGCGAGGTCGTGTAGTCATCCACCGGGTGCGGGACGACGATGCGCTCGAAGTCGCGCAGGTTGTCGGAGAGGGTCGTCAGGTTGCGCGCCTCCTGCCGGTAATCCAACTCGGACATCAGGCTCTTGCGCAGCTCTTCGAGGATGGCGGCGAACTCGTAGCGGCGGCCCGTCTCGGTGTGGCTGTCGAAGAAGTCGGCCATGTCGGCCAACACTTCGAGGTCGTGCGACGATCGTTCGCGGATGCCGGGGCGCTGCACCTTGACGACGACCTCGCGCCCGTCGCGCATCCGCGCACGATGCACCTGACCGAGCGAGGCGGCGGCGATGGGCTGCGACTCGAACTCTTTGAAGGCCTTCGAGAGGCGCACGCCCAACTCGGCGGAGACTATCTGCTCGACTTCGCCGAAGGAGAAAGGCTCGACGTTGTCCTGGAGGCGGGCGAGGGCGTCGAGGTAAGGTTGCGGCAGAAGGTCGGCGCGGGTCGAAAGGAGTTGGGCGAGCTTGATGAAGGTCGGCCCCATCTTCTCAACGTCGTCGGCCAACTCTTCGACCTTCGCGGGCGCGACCTCCTGCGCGTGCTCGCCGCCCGGCGCGCCCTCGATGGCCTCCTCCAGCCCCGCGCTCTTCACGAGGTCGGAGCGCCCGTACTTCATCAGCAGCCACGCGATGTCCCGGTAACGCTTGAGGTGCTCGGTCTTCAGCAAGAGTCCCATAAGCAGTTTTCAGTTTTCAGTTTTCAGTTTTCAGTTGTCAGTTTAAGAAGAGTTTGAACGCGCGACTGTCTTCCTTACTGAAAACTGAAAACTAAAAACTGAAAACTTCTTCATCTCTCCTTCTGGTACGGAAGGCCCAGCGCGCGGGGGGCGCGGGCGCGACCGATGAAGCCCGCGAGGACGATGATCGTCAGCAGGTAGGGGATGATCTGGATGAACTGGTTGGGGATTTCCTCCTCGCCGAACTTGACGCCCTGCAACTGGATGGCGAGCGCCTCGGTGAAGCCGAAGAGCAGGCACGCGAGCATCGTCTGCACGGGCCGCCACTTGCCGAAGATGAGCGCGGCGAGTGCGATGAAGCCGCGCCCCGAAGTCATGTTGCGCGTGAAGAGCGACGACTGGCCGATGGAAAGATACGCCCCGCCGATCCCGGCGAGCGCGCCCGACAGAAGCACCGCCGCGTAGCGCAGACGCGTCACCGAAACGCCCGCCGCGTCCGCCGCGCCGGGGTTCTCGCCCACCGCCCTGAGGCGCAGGCCGAACGGCGTGCGGAAGAGCACGTACCACGTGACGGGGACGAGCAGGAAGGCCAGCACGACCGGCGTCCACGGTATCAAATTCTCTTTCGGAATCTGCGGCGTCGAGCCCGACGAGAGGAAGAACGCGCCGCTCAGGAGCGCGGGCACGCCGAGCATCAGGATGTTGATGGCCGTCCCGCTCACCACCTGATCGGCCTTGAAGCGGATGCTCGCGACGGCGTGGATGAGCGCCACGCCGACCCCGGCCAGAATCCCCGCCAGCAGTCCGACCCACGGGCTCCCCGTGTAGTGCGTGATGGCGGCGGCGGTGAAAGCCCCGGCCAGCATCAGCCCTTCGAGCGCGATGTTGATGACGCCCGCGCGCTCCGAAAACATCCCCCCCAAAGCTGCCAGAAGGAGCGGCGTCGCCAGACGGATGGTCGAGAAGAAGAGCGCGACGTTTAAGATTTCCATAGACGGTTTTCAGTTTTCAGTTTTCAGTTTTCAGTTTTGTCAGCCGCCGCTTTCTCGCACTTCCGAGTTTCGGTTTTGCTGAAAACTGAAAACTGTCTACTGAAAACTCCTTCAGACTTTCGACCTTCTGAGCAGGCTGAACCTGCCGAGCGAATTGCGGAAGACCGCTTCCGCCGCGACGAAGAGGATGACGGTCGCCTGTAAGACTTGAATCAAGTCTTTGCTCACGTGCTCCGTGAAGGCGTCCACGGGGATGCTGCCGCGTTGAAGCCCGCCGAAGAGGAGCGCGGCGAAGAAGATGCCGACCGGGTGGTTGCGTCCGAGCAAAGCGACGGCGATGCCCGTGTAGCCGTAGTTGTCCGAGAAGCCGTCGTAATAGCGGTAGCGGTAGCCGAGCACTTCGTTAATCGCCACCATCCCCGCCAACCCGCCGGAGACGGACATCGCCAGCACAATCTGCTTCGTCGTCGAGATGCCCCCGTACTCGGCGGCGGTCGGGTTCGCGCCCGTCGCGCGTATCTCGTAGCCCCACTTCGTCCGCCACAGGAAATAGTAGACCAGCACGCACGCGAGGATGGCGATGACGAAGGAGAAGTTGAGCGGGATGCGTTCGGGCAGCCCCGGAATGAACGAGCCGAGCCGTGGGATGTGCGCGCCCTCGCCGATGGGCACGGTCTGCATGATGGGGTCGCCCGGCGCTTTGAAGTGGAACTGCGTGAAATAGTTGACGAGCGCGACGGCGATGAAGTTCAGCATGATAGTCGTGATGACTTCGTGCGCGCCGAACCTCGCCTTGAGGAAGCCGGGAACCGCGCCCCACACCGCCCCGCTCAAAACGGCGGTCAGGATCGCGAGCGGCACGAGCAGAAGCGCGGGCAGCGTCATCCAAGCGTAATTCGTCGGCGTCCCGAAGATGTCAACGACCGTCCCGCCGAACTTGATGCCGACCCACGCGGTCGCGAACGCGGCGACGTACAACTGCCCCTCCGCGCCGATGTTCAAAAGCCCGCAGCGGAACGCGACCGCCACCGCCAGCCCCGTAAAAATCAGCGGCGTCGCGTAGAAGAGCGTCCGACCGATGCCGTCCGGCCACGACAGCGCGCTCCCGATGAGCAGGCGGTACGTGTAAATCGGGTCGTCGCCAATCAAAAGCACGACGATGCCCCCGACGACGAACGCGGCGAGCACGGCGATGAGCGGAAAGAGCAGTTCGCGGAGAAGTTTCATGGTTTAAACGATGAACTCAGAACGATGAACGATGAACTGAAAGACAGATACTCCTTGCTTTTCAGTTCATCGTTCATCGTTCATCCTTCTGACTTAGTTTTACCGCCGCCCGTCATCAGCAGCCCGATCTCTTCGTGCGTCGCCCGCTTCGGGTCAACTTCGCCGACGACGCGACCGTGATAGACGACGAGGAGGCGGTCGGCGAGCGAGGTCACTTCTTCCAGCTCGGCGGAGACGAGGAGGATGGCGCAGCCCTCGTCGCGCAGGGCGACCAACTTGCGGTGGATGAACTCAATCGCGCCGATGTCCACGCCGCGCGTCGGCTGCGAGACCAGAAGGAGCTTGGGGCCGGGGCCGAACTCGCGACCGATGATGAGCTTCTGCTGGTTGCCGCCCGAAAGCGCGCGCGCCGGGAGGTCTGGGTTCGCGGGCCGCACGTCGAAGTCCTTGATGATTCCGAGGGCGCTCGCGCGGATGGCCGCCGTGTCGAGCAGCGGCCAGGACTTGACGGCGGGCGGGCGATAATGGACGCCGAGGATGGAATTCTCGGAGAGGTCGAAGTCGAGCAGGAGGCCGCGCCGGTGTCGGTCTTCGGGGATGTGCCCGATGCCTCGCTCGCGGCGCGTGCGCGCGTCGGTGCGCGTGATGTCCTGCCCGTCGAACTCGATGGAGCCGTTGAGCTGCGCGGCGGGGACGAGACCCGCAATCGCCTCGATGAGTTCGGTCTGCCCGTTGCCCTCGACGCCCGCGATGCCGACTATCTCGCCCGCGCGCACGTCGAAGGAGACATCGCGCAAGCCCCTCTCGCCTTCGCTCACGACGACCGAGAGGTTGCGGAGTCTCAAGACCTCGCGGCCCGCCTTCGCGTCCGGCTTCTCGACGCGCAGCAGAACGTCCCGGCCCACCATCATGCGCGCCAGCTCCGCCGCATCCGTCTCAGAGGTTTTGACGCGACCGACCACCCGCCCGTCTCTCATCACCGTCACCTCGTCCGAGATGGCGAGCACCTCCGAGAGCTTGTGCGTGATGATGATGACGGTCTTCCCTTGCTCGCGCATCCGCCGGAGGATGGCGAAGAACTCCTCGACCTCCTGCGGCGTTAAGACGGCGGTCGGCTCGTCCAGAATCAAGATGCGCGCGTGGCGGTAGAGCGCCTTCAACAACTCGACGCGCTGCTGCTGCCCGACCGAAAGATTTTCGACGAGCGCGTTCGGGTCAACCGAGAGGCGGAACTCGTCCGAGAGCGCGCGAATCTCTTCGGCGGCCTTCTTCAAGTCGAGCGCGCCCGCGCTCCCCGGCTCCGCGCCGAGGACGATGTTCTCGGCCACGGTCATCGTGTCCACCAACATGAAGTGCTGGTGCACCATCCCGATGCCGAGCGCGATGGCGTCGTGCGGCGTCGCAATCCGGCGCGGCTCGCCGTCAACGAGAATCTCGCCGCTGTCCGCCGTGTAGAAGCCGTAGGCGATCCGCATCGCCGTTGACTTCCCCGCGCCGTTCTCGCCCACGATGGCGTGAATCGTGCCCGTCGCGACCTTGATGTTGATGTGGTCGTTCGCCAGCACGTCGCCGAAGCGCTTCGTTATCTCTCTGAGTTCAAGCATAAGAGCAGTTTTCAGTTTTCAGTTTTCAGTTTTCAGTTTTTCATTTTCGGAAGAGCCCGAAAGCGGCGCGTCTTCCGTGCTGAAAACTGAAAACTAAAAACTGAAAACTTTCTCATTGTTTTCCCATCGCGTCGGTGACGACGACTTCGCCTTTGATGATGCGCTGCTTGGCGGCGTCGGCCTCTTGCAGGACTTCTTGAGGAATAAGGGCGCGGTTGAAGTCGTCGAGGGAGTAGGCGACGCCGTCGGCTTCGAGGCCGTAGGTGTGGAAGCCGCCCTTGAATCTTTTGTTCACCACGTCCTCGACAATCGTGTAGACGGCGTTGTCCACGCGCTTGACCATGCTCGTCAAAACGAAGCCGGGCTTGACGCCGTTCTGGTTCGAGTCCACGCCGATGACGAAGCGGCGGGCGCGGCCCGTCTCGTCCTTGCCCGCCTGCTCGACGGCGTCGAACGCGCCGAGGCCGGAGTTGCCGGCGGCGGTGAAGATAACGTCCGCGCCCTTGCTGATTTGCGCGAGCGCGATCTCCTTGCCCTTGCCGGGGTTGTTCCACGCGCTGTCGCGTGACGCCGACGTAGTTGTCTATCACGCGCACGTTCGGATTGACGGACTTCGCGCCCTCCTCGTAGCCGGTCTTGAAGCGGTGGATGAGGCCGATGTCCATCCCGCCGAGGAAGCCGAGCACGCCCGTCTTCGACGCCCGCGCCGCGATCATGCCGACGAGGTACGAGCCCTCGTGCTCCTTGAAGACGAGCGAGGCGACGTTCGGCAGTTGGCTCGCGCCGTCCACGATGGCGAAGTTGATGTTCGGGTAGTCCTTCGCCACCTCCTCCATGATGGGGGCCTGCGCGAAGCCGACGCCGATGATGAGGTCGTAGTTGCGCTCGGCGAAGGCGCGCATCGCGGGCTCGATGGAGGTCGGGTTGCCGGGCTCCACGTCGCGCAGCACGACGGGAAAATCTTTCGAGGCGCGCACCACGCCCTCCCACGCCGCCGCGTTGAAGGAGCGGTCGTCCTTGCCGCCGATGTCGAAGACGATGCCGACGTGAATCTTATCCTTCGCCTCGGCGGAGCGCCCCTCGTCCACGCACGCCGTCCCCGAAAGGGCGAGCGCACACACCAGAACCGCCGAGATTAAAATTCGAATCTTCATAGCGTGATTACTTCCTTGATGAGTTCGGGGAGCTGCGCGGGCGGCCCTTCGCCGACCGTGTAGGCCGCGCCGATGCGCCGTGCGGCCTCTTCGGCGTCCGCTTGACTGCGGCAGTAGAGCAGGCCGAGCGCCGAGCCCGCCGCGACCTCGTGGCCGATCTTCGCTTCGGCGAGGAAGCCGACCGAGGGGTCAATCGTGTCTTCCATGCGGACGCGCCCGCCGCCGATTGACGCTACGGCGCGGCCCACTTCCGCCGCGTCTATTGCCGTCACAAAGCCCGCGCGCCCAGATTCTACCCTGACCTCGTGCAGCGTCAAATCCATTAACCGCTCCGGCTCGTCGCAGACGCGCGGGTCGCCGCCCTGCGCCTCGACGTTCCGGCGGAAGCGTTCGAGCGCCGCGCCCGACGAGAGCGCGCGCAAGACCTTCGCGCGCGCCGCTTCGAGCGAGCCCTCGACGCCGCAGAGCGCGACCATCCGCGCCGCCAGCTCCACCGAGAGGTCGAGCACGGGCCGCGCCGCCTCTTCCACGTCGCCGCGCAGGATGTCTATGCACTCTTTGACTTCGAAGCCGTTGCCGACCGCGCGGCCCAGAGGCTGGTTCATGTCGGTGAGCAACGCTTCCGTCTTCACGCCGAAGCCGTTCCCGGTCGCCACGAGCCCGCGCGCCAGTTCCCTCGCCTTCGCCTCGTCGTGCATGAAAGCGCCCGTCCCGGTCTTCACGTCGAGGACGAGCGCGCCCAAGCCCGCCGCCATCTTCTTCGACATGATGGAGGCGACGATGAGCGGGATGGCCTCGACCGTCTCGGTCGCATCGCGCAGGGCGTAGAGCTTCTTGTCGGCGGGCGCGATGTCGGCGGTCTGCCCCATCATCGCGAAGCCGACGCGAGAGAGAATCTCTCGGAACTCCTTGAGGTCGAGGTGGACGCGGTAGCCCTCAATCGCTTCGAGCTTGTCGAGCGTCCCGCCCGTGTGGCCCAACCCCCGCCCCGAAATCATCGGCACGCACGCGCCGCACGCGGCGACGAGCGGCGCGAGCACGAGCGAGGTCTTGTCGCCGACGCCGCCCGTCGAGTGCTTATCAACTTTGGCGAGCGGCACGCCGGAGAAGTCCAGCACCTCGCCCGAACGCAGCATCTCTTCGGTCAGGCACTGCTGCTCGGCCTCGTTCATGCCGTTGAGGTAGACCGCCATCAAGAGCGCCGACGACTGGTAATCGGCCCACGCGCCGCTCACCACGCCGCGCACGAAGAACGCGATTTCGTCCGGCGACAGCTCCCCGCCGTCACGCTTTCGACGTATGACTCCCTGTGGTCGCATAGGATAGATGTCAGATTTAGATGCTAGATGCTGGTGAAGAACAGATGTCTTAACTGACATCTAACATCCAGCATCTAATGTCCGTCCTTAAATTCTTTCGAGTAAGACGACGGCCTGCGCCGTGACCGCCGCGCCCGCGCCGACGGCGTCGAGCCCTTCGCCCGTTTTCGCCTTGACGCTCACGCAGTCGGCTTCGACCGAGAGCACTTCGGCGAGTTTCGCGCGCATCTCCTCGACGTAGGGCCGCAGGCGCGGGCGCTCTAGATGCACCGTCGCGTCCACGTTGACGACGCGGTAGCCGCGCTCGCGCGCGAGCCACATCACACGCGCTAAGAGGTGGAGGCTGTCGGCGTCCTTCCAGCGCGGGTCGCGGTCTGGGAAGTGGACGCCGATGTCGCCCTCGCACATCGCGCCGAGGATGGCGTCCGTGACGGCGTGCGAGAGGGCGTCGGCGTCCGAGTGCCCCTCGCCGCCGCGCTCCGACTCCACCTCCACGCCGCCCAGAACGAGCGGCCTTCCTTCGGCGAGGCGGTGAGTGTCGTGGCCGATGCCGACGCGAAACATAAGTTCAAAGTTCGAGGTTCAAAGTTCAAAGTCGAAAGACAGGTTCTTTAACTTTGAACCTTGAGCTTTGAACTTTGAACCATCAACTCCGCGAGCGCGAAGTCCTGCGCGGTGGTGATCTTGACGTTGCGCGCGTCGCCTTCGACGATTGAGACCTCCGCGCCGAGGCGTTCGACTAAGACGCTGTCGTCCGTCGCCTCCAAGCCTTCGGCGAGCGCGCGTTCGTAGGCGCGGCGCAGAAGCTCGTAGCGGAAGCACTGCGGCGTCAGAGCCCGCCAGAGCTTCCCTCGTTCGGGCGTCCGCGCGACGCGTCCCGCCTCGACTTCCTTAATCGTGTCTACGACCGGCGCGGCTAGAATCGCGGCCCCGCTCCGCGCGGCCTCTTCCACCGTGCGGTCAATCTCGTCCGGCGTGACGAAGGGGCGCACGCCGTCGTGGACGGCGACTATCCCGGCGGTCGCGGCGCGCACACTCTGGAGCCCGCGCCAGATGGATTCGGTGCGGGTCGCGCCGCCCGCCACGACGCGCGCGAGTTTCCGCAGCCCTTCGGCGGCGGCGAGCGCGAGGAGTTCCGACTGCCCGCCCGCGGGGACGACCAACACGACCTCGCCGATTGAGGAGCACTGCTCGAAACGTCTGAGCGTGTGAATAATGATGGGGGTGCCGGAGATTTCCCGGAATTGCTTGGCCCGCCCGCCGCCCATCCGCGTCCCTTGCCCGGCGGCGGCGATGATCGCGACATTCATAAGAGTTCAAAGTTCAAGGTTCAAGGTTCAAAGTGAAAGACAAGTTCTTGACTTTGAACCTTGAACTTTGAACTTTGAACTAGTCCGCCGCCTCGGTCGGCCCTTCGGCGGCGGCTGCGGCCTGGCGCGCGTGCGCGGGCTGCTGCCGCTGCTCGCGCTGGAAGGGGCGGCGCGAGTTCGAGCCGTTGATGACGCGCGCCTCCTGCATCCCGTTCTCGCCGCTCTCCTCCCACAGCCGACCGAAGATCATCTTCCCGGCTGTGGTCTGCAAGACGCTCGTCACCGAGATGTCGGCGTTCTTGCCGATCATGCGGCGCGCGTTGTCCACCACCACCATCGTCCCGTCGTCGAGGTAGGCGACGCCCTGATTGTATTCCTTGCCTTCTTTGAGGATGAAGACGCGCATCGCCTCGCCCGGCAGCACGACGGGCTTCAAGGCGTTCGCCAGCTCGTTGATGTTCAAGACTTGGATGCCGTGGAGCTGCGCCACCTTGTTGAGGTTGAAGTCGTTGGTGACGACCACGGCGTCCAACTGCTTCGAGAGTTCGAGGAGCTTGAGGTCAACTTCCTTGACGGCGGGGAAGTCCGTGTCCACGACCTGAATGTCTAAGGTCGAGTTGCCTTGCAGGCGGTTGAGCATGTCGAGCCCGCGCCGCCCGCGCTGCCGCTTGTTGCCGTCGGGCGAGTCTGCGACCTGCTGCAACTCTCGGAGGATGAATTGCGGGATGATGATCGTGCCGGAGAGGAAGCCCGTCTCGGCCACGTCGGCGATGCGCCCGTCAATGATGACGGAGGTGTCGAGAATCTTCATGTCGCGCCGCATCGCCTTGTCGCTGAAGATGCCGCCGAGGGCCGAGAGGTCGAGGTAGTCGCCTTTGGACGCCCCGACCATCAGGCCGACGTAGGCCATCAGGAAGGCGAGCACGATCGTCAGGAAGGTCTTCGTCTCCGGCGCGACGGCCAGAGATTCCTGATGGCTGATGAGCGCGCCCATGAGGTACGCACCGATGATGCCGAGGATGGAACCGACTGCGGCCCCTATCAAAGTCTTGAGCGAGGCCCGCTGGATGCGTATCTCGAAGACGATGATGAGGCCGGCGATGATGGCCGCGACGAAGGCCGAGATGATTCTGGTCGAAACGCCGAAGTACCCCGGCACGGGATGCAAAATGTATCCCGCCCCGACGAGGATTCCCGTGAATACGATGCGGATGAGAGCAGTATTCGTGCGCATGGCGGTCAGATATTAACAGAGTCTTACGCGCCCGTCACGAAAAGCTTACTGAGGCTTCGGAGGGACTATTTTCGAGGCCCACTTTGACGAATGTGACGAATCTTGCCCGACTTTCGACGACCGCCCGCAAGGGACGGGCGGGGACGACCCCCTTCGTCAACAAAGCCGCCGCCTTGTCAGCGCACGCCCACGAGGAACACGTCCCACGCCCAGCGGCCCGCCTTCTTCCCCTTCGCCTCCTCCACCTTCGCGCGATACCGGAACTGGTTGCCGTGCTCGTCCGCCCGCTTCGACTCCTTGTAGTCGAGGCGGATGGCCGAGACGCCGAGTTCGGCCAGCGTGCGCAGTTCGCCCGGCTCGTTGGTCCCATTGTGGTTCGCGTCGCGCCAGAGGCGGAGGTGGAAGTAGACGGAGTCGCGGCTGTCAATCGAGCCGTCGCCGTCGCCGCCCCGCGACGGCTTGTCGAACTCGGCGAGGGCGAGGAAGCCGTTCCGCTCTTCCGAAGGCGGCTGCGGGGTGAAGTTGCCGAACAACTCCTGCCCGCTCTCCACCCGCCCGTTGCCGTTGCGGTCGAGGACGAGCCACGCGTCGTCGGAGTCGGCGGCTGTCCACGAGAGCTGCTCTTTTTTCCCGTCGCCGTTGAGGTCGAAGAGGACGCCGCCCTCGCCGCTCGTGAGGCTGAAGCCGTCGCCTTCAATGTCGAGCAGCACGGGCGAGGCCGAGGAGCACGCCCCGTCGAAGCAGACGAAATTTTCCGAGCACGCCGGGTTACACGACGCGAATCCGCCGTCGCCCCCGCTGGGGCCACCGCCGCCGATAGGGCCGGTGGTGTTTTGCGTGAACTTCCCGTCTCTAGCTCGGAGATGCGTCTTCGACTGTCCACGCGTACCCAACTCGCCGAAGCCGAGAGGGGCGAGTATCTGTCCGGGGTCGCCATCACTCGACGAGGACGAAGAACAGTTATGACTTGTGGCTCCTCTGCCCCTTTCTCCGGCTCCTCCCGATTGTCCCGGCAGGCCGACATCGCCGGGGTCGCCGCCCGGCCCGCCTGAACCCCCACTTTCGGAATAACTGATGAGCCCGCCGAAATTGCTTGGGACGTTAACGGTGATGTCTTTGCCTTCACCGCCGGGGCCGCCCGGCCCGCCTAGCCCTCCAGTGCCTCCTTTGCCGCCCCGCCCGGTGGGGCCGCCGGGGCCGCCGTTACCGGAGCCCCCTTCATCACACCGGCAATCGGCCCCGTCGCCGCCTCTCCCGCCGGTCGCACCGAGGCCGCCCGTCCCCCCTCGCCCGCCTTGCCCTCCCTGCCCCCCGTCCCCGCCGTGAGCGAGGTAGGTGTAGTGGCCCGACGTGCTCATGATGGTGGCGATGATTGCCCTCGCGTCTCCGCCTTTCACGCCTTCCCCGCCGATGCCTCCGGTGACGCCCGTGCCTCCGGGAGCACCGGGGAATCCCGACAAACCGTGGACACTTCCACAGACGCCGTTATCCCCCTTCTGTGCCGGACTAGGTACGCCGGATGCCCCCGTTTCCCCGGTCTGCCCCGTGGGGCCGAGTGAACCCGGCTCGCCGTTATTGTTAACGGTCTCCTGTAAAGAGGTTTTTTTGAAACCGACCTGCGTCTTCCGCTTCCGCTCCTCCAGCCACTCCTTATAGCCCCTCCCGCTCGTGTCGATGGTGAGACTCCAATCCTTTTCGAGCAGGCGCGGCGTGAACCGCTTGAGCGAGGCGGCGCGCGAGGCGTTGAAGGCGGCCTTCGTGAAGCGCACGCCCTGCTCCCTCATGGCGACTTCGAGCGTCGTGCCCAGCACACCGTCCGTCTCGGCGGGGAAGAAGTAGACGTTGAAGTTGCCTTTGACGACGGCGTACCGCCCCTCGAAAATCACCTTCCGGGCGAGGATGAAGGTGTCGCCGGTCAGCTCGACCTTCTCCGGCAGGTAGAGCGTGTCGCCGAGTTGCGCGCCCTTAATCCTGCTTCCCAGTTTGCGCGTCGCGCGCATCTCCGGCATCTCGTCGAACTTCGCGGCGAGCCTTTTCTGCCAGCCGTCTTCGAGTAACTCCTCCGGCTCGAACGGCACGCCCTTGCGCTCAAGCAACGCCCGCCCCGGCTTGAAGTTTTCCACGAGCCGGGCGCGCTTCTCGGCTGGCGAGAGTTGTTCTTTCGACTGCGCCTGCGTGAAAGGCTGTGGCGTTGCGGCCCGTTTCCGTGTGTTCGTGTGGGGGACGATGCCTTGCGAAGTGAGGAGTAGAGCAAGGCCAAGCTGAAGACCGAATCGTGTCACGGCGACATCCTCCTGTGAAGCAGAGGCAGGGGTTATCGGTTTTAAGGAGTCGTGAGGGTTTGCGACTCCTAACCCGGCGCAGAGCTTATCACGGGCCGGATACTTCTCGAAGGAATCTTGTTCTCCAACGCGCCGTCGGCTTCAGCGCGCGCCCACGACGAGCGTCTGCCCCGTGACCGCGCCCGCTTCGGGCGAGAGGAGATAGACGACGGCGCGCGCCGCCTCGTCCGGCGCGGGCGGCGACTCGCCGACGGCCACGCAGTTGACGCGGACGCGCGGGCCGAGTTCGCGCGCGAGCGCCTTCGTCAAACCGAAGAGACCGGCGTGCGCCGCCGCCCCGGCCACGCCGCCGAAAGCCCCGGTCAGCCCCGCCTCCGAAGCGACGTTGACGATAGACGCCGAGGGCCGCTTGCTCATCAACTGCGCCGCCCCGCGCGAACACAAGTAGGCGCTCTTAAGAGTCGCCGCCAGAGCCTCGTCCCAAACGTCCTCCGTCAAATCAGCGAGCGCCGCTTCGCTCAACGCCCCGCCCGCGTTGACCAGCATGTCGAGCCGCCCGAAGCTCTCCTCGACCATCCGAAAAATCACCTCGACGCCCTCGGCGCGCGACGCCTCGCCCCCGACCGCATGCGCCAGCGTCCCCATCTCGCGCAGCTCGTTCAAAACCCGCGCGCCCTCCTCGTCCTTCGGCGCGTGGCTCACAATCACATACGCGCCCTCCAGCGCCAACTGCAACGCGACGGCGCGCCCCACCCCGCGCGCCCCGCCCACCACCAGCGCCACGCGCTCCGCGAAACCTCTGAAACTTTGTCCGGGCATAGAAGAAACGATGAAGTCAGAACGCTGAACGATGAACTGAAAAAGCAAAAGGCAACTTGTCTTTCAGTTCCGCGTTCAGCGTTCTGACTTCTGAGTTTAGAACAGTTCGTCCAGAGCCTCTTCGACCGAGCGGACGCCGACGACGCGGACGCCGAGGAGGCGTTCGAGCCCGGAAGTGTTCGAGGCGGGCATGACTATCTTTTTGAAGCCGAGCGCCTGCGCCTCTCGCGCGCGCGCCTGCGCCTGCATCGCGCCGCGCACCTCGCCCGTCAGACCGACTTCGCCGAAGACCGCCGTCTGCGCGTCGAGCGGCACGTTCTTGAAGCTCGAAGCGATGGCCGCGACCACGCCGAGGTCGGCGGCGGGCTCGTCAATCTCAAGGCCGCCCGCGACGTTGACGAACACGTCGTCGCCGATGAGATGAAAGCCGACGCGCTTCTCCAGCATCGCTATGAGGAGCGCGATGCGGTTGGCGTCGAAGCCTTGCGCCATGCGACGGCCCGTGCCGTACTTCGACCCGGAGACGAGCGCCTGCACTTCGACTAGAACGGGCCGCGTCCCCTCCATGCAGGCCGTCACGACCGAGCCCGCGACGCCTTGCGGTCGCTCCTGCAAGAACATCTCCGAAGGGTTCGCCACGGGGACGAGCCCCGCGCCCGTCATCTCGAAGATGCCGAGTTCGTTGGCCGCACCGAAGCGGTTCTTCGTCGCGCGGATGATGCGGTGGTTGTAATGCCGCTCGCCTTCGAAGTAGAGCACCGTGTCCACGATGTGCTCCAAAGCCTTCGGCCCGGCGATGGAGCCCTCCTTCGTCACGTGGCCGATGAGGAAGACGGGGATGGTGCGATTCTTGGCGAGCATGAGGAACTGCCCCGCCACCTCGCGCACCTGCGAGACGGAGCCGGGCGCGGATTCGATGCTCGAAGAGAAGACGGTCTGAATCGAGTCTACGATGACCGCGCCCGGCTCGGCCTGCTCGCCCTTGCCGAAGATGTTATCAACCTCCGCCATGATGGCTTCGAGGTTCGTCTCAGGAAGCAGAAAGACGTTCTCCGCTTTTAATCCCAAACGCTCGCCGCGCATCTTGATTTGCCGCTCGGACTCCTCGCCCGAAACGTAGAGCACGCGCTGCCCCTGCGCGCTCAACTTGTCGGCGACTTGAATGATGAGCGTGCTCTTGCCGATGCCCGGCTCGCCGCCGATGAGGACGAGGCTGCCCGGCACGATGCCGCCGCCGAGCACGCGGTCGAACTCGTCAACGCCTGACGAGACGCGCGCGTCGTCCTGCGACTCAATCTCGCCGTAAGCGACCGGCTTCACTTCGCGCAGGCGGAACCCGCCGCGCGCCGCCCCGCCCCTAGCCGCCCCCGCCGAGGGCCGCGCGCGTTCTTCGACGAACGACTGCCACTCGCCGCAGTCGGGGCACTTGCCCAACCACTTCGCCGCCTGCTTGCCGCAGTTCTGACAGACGTAAACTGTCGCCGGTGCTTTCGCCACTTACTTCTTAATTCCTTCCCCGCGTCGGGCCGCGCAACCGCAAAGTTTGTTGACGGCCATATTTTATCGCATCCGAAGGGACTCCCGCGCGTGTGCCAACCGCCCGTGCGCGGCGTCTCTGCTTGACATGCGAGAGCGACTTTCAATCAACGCCGGGATGAGTTTTTTTGTAGGGGCAGGGCAAGTCCGTGGCCCGCTCTTCTCACCAAAGAGACGGGCAGGGACAAGCCCTGCCCCTACAAATTTTTCCTTATCACTCGTCGTTCAGCAACGCTTTGATGTTCTCCGTCGGGCGGCCCAGGACGGCGCGGTCGCCCCTCTCGACGATGGGCCGCTGGATGAGTTCCGGGTGCTCCGACATGAGCCGGATAAGCTCTTCGTCCGTGCGCTCGCGCTTCCCCAGTTCCAGCTCCCGGTAGACGGCTTCGCCCGTGCGGAGCAGTTCGCGCGGAGAGATGCCCATCTTCCTGATGAGGTCGCGCAGCTTCTCTTCGCCTATCGGCTCGATGAAGTAGTTGACCTTCTCGTAATCTATGCCGCTCTCACGGAGCAGACGATCGGCCTCTCGGCACTTCGTTCAAGTCGGCCTTTCGTAAACGGTAATCTTATCCGACACTTCTTTTCGTCCCCCTTTAAGGAAAGATGCCGCGCACGTCGGTCGCTTCGGCGACGCGACCGATGGCGAGGACGTATGCGCCCGTCCTCATGTCCGTCCCGCACCTCTCGGCGGCGGCGTGGACGCCCGCGAAGGCCACGCGCATCGTCTGCTCCAAAGTCTCTCTGACGCGCTCCTCCGTCCAGAAGTACGAATACTGATTCTGCACCCACTCGTAATAGCTGACGGTCACGCCGCCCGCGTTGGCGAGGATGTCGGGCAGGAGAAAGACGCCCCGGTCGAAGAGCACTCGATCCGCGCCCGGCGTGACGGGGCCGTTGGCAAGCTCGGCAATGAGCGAAGCGCGCACGCGCCCGACGTTCGAGAGCGTGATGCTGTTCTCAAGGGCCGCCGGGAGCAGGATATCGCAGTCAACTTCGAGCACCTCGTCGCGCGCCAGGGGCTCGGTGTTCGCCGTCCCTTCGACGCAGCCCGTCTCGGCCTTGTGGCGGAGCGCGGCCTGCACGTCAATCCCCTTCTCGTTGATGATGCCGGAGCGCGAGTCGGCGACGGCGACGACGCGCGCGCCGTCCTCGGCGGCGACCAGACGCGCGAAGTGCGCGCCCGCGTTCCCGAAGCCGTGGATGGCGATGCGCGCGTCCCGCAAGTTCATCCCGCGCACGCGGCACGCCTCGCGCACGACGTAGAGGCAGCCGCGCGCCGTCGCCTCGCTGCGCCCCTGCGAGCCGCCGAGCGCGACCGGCTTGCCCGTCACCACTCCCAGCTCCGTGTGCCCGCGCACCATCGAGATGGTGTCCATGATCCACGCCATCGTCTGCTCGTCGGTGTAGACATCGGGCGCGGGGATGTCCCGGTCGGGGCCGATGATGGGCGCGATCTCGAAGGCGTAGCGGCGCGTCAGTCGTTCGAGTTCGCCGCGCGACATGGACTTCGGGTCGCAGACCACTCCGCCCTTGCCGCCGCCGTAAGGGATGCCGACGGTCGCGCACTTCCAGGTCATCCACGAGGCGAGCGCCTTCACCTCATCGAGCGTGACGCGCGGGTGGAAGCGGATGCCGCCTTTAGCGGGGCCGCGCGCGATGTTGTGCTGGACGCGGTAGCCCTCGAAGACCTGCACCTCGCCGCCGTCCATCTTGACGGGGATCGAGACGACGAGCTGCCGCTTCGTGTGCTTCAAGACCTGCCGCATGGACTCTTCGAGGTGGAGGTGTTCGGCGGCGATGTCGAACTGCTGCGTCGCGATGCGAAAGGGGTTCAACTCCTCCGGCGAGTCAGAGGACGACGGCTGTTGGTTCACGTGGGTGTTCCTCTCAGGGCGTGCAGAATTTGAAAGAGCCGCTCACTCCCCTCGCTCGAACGCGCCACATCGTAGAAGTTCAAAGTTCAAAGTTCAAGGTTCAACAGTACCGCGAGCGGTAGCGAGCGGGTTGAGTTTCGTTAACGTCAACCCGCTCGCTACCGCTCGCGGTACTGTTTGCTCTTTTTTCGTGGAACAAGTTCGGCGCGCGCGGGGTCTAAGTGAGCGGTAAGTCTCCTGCGACCCGCTGGCACCGGCACGAAGGAGAAAGAGGAGGAAGGCGGACGATGTTCAGCAACTTGATTGAGTCGGGGTCACACAGGCGAGACCTCAAGCGAAGGGGCACTTTCTTTCTCGGCACGCTCGTCACTTACGGCGTGCTGCTGATGGCGGCGGGCGTGGGCAGCATCTACGCCTACAACGCGACGCTCGAAGACCGCGACGACTACGAAGTGCTGGCGGTGATGGACTTCTCCCGCTCGCGCGAGGAGCGCGCCGAGCCCGTCAAGCGGAGCGCCGCGTCGAAGCCCGCGGGCGCGAGCCAGAAGGCGCAGACCGCCATCATCAGAGAGCTTGCCGTCGAGAATCCCAACATCACCGGCAGGCAGTTGACGAGCGAGAACACGCGCGTGCTGCGCAACCTCGGCAATTTCAAGTTCGGCAATGAAGAGTTCATCCCGCCCGCCGCGAGCCTCGGCGGCGAGGGCGACGGCAAGCCGGGCGGCACGGGCAAAGACCCGGGGCCGTTCGTCGGCGAAGAGCCCGGCGAAGGCCCGCCCCGGATGGTGAAGGCCGAGCCGACGACAGCGCCGACGCCGAAGCCGAAAGTCGAAAAAACGATCTCGCTTCCGTCGGTCGTCATAGCCTCGAAGGCCATCTCGAAGCCCGCGCCTCCCTACCCCGCGACGGCCCGGCTGATACGCGCGCAGGGGCCGGTCACCGTGCAGATCGTCGTGGACGAGCAGGGCCGCGTCGTCTCGTCGAAGGCGACGGGCGGCCACCCGCTCCTGCGACAGGCGGCGGAGCAGGCGGCTTATCAGGCCCGCTTCACACCGACGTTCCTCAGCGGCCAGCCCGTCAAAGTCACGGGCGTGATGACATACAACTTCGTGCTCCAGTAAGCGCGACTCAGAATGCGCGCCGGTCGGGGCCGAGACATACTCGAACCCCCGACCGGCATGCTCCCTCGTCTTCATCCCGACACACACCCTTCCGACAATGAGGCACGCCCGGCTCACTCACGCCGCGTGCCTCACCTCCTCTTGCGCATAAGAAAAATCTTTTTCCGAACGAGGCGGGAACTTAAACGACGCGCGTCGCGTTTAGAAGCACGGAGCGAGCCTTTGACATCAACACGGAATCGGACTCGGACGCGCCTTCGGAAGCGTGCCGCGTTCGGGAACGAAAGAGCGGGGCGGGCGCGTCGGACGTGCGTCGCCGACCGAGGAGAAGCAATCATGCGTAGACTTCATAAACTATTCATCACCCTCAGCCTGATCGTCGTCCTCTGCGCCGGAGCCGGGAGCGCCTTCGCCAACCCGCGCGTCTCGAAGGAGCGCACCGTCAACGGTCGCATCACCAGCATTGACCTCGGCTCGCGCATCATGACCGTGCGCGACGCTTCGACGGGTCAGGAGATCAAGATGCGCGTCCCCGCCGGGATGAGACTCAGGACGACCCACGATTCATACAACCCCGTCAGCTTCGAGCAACTGCTGCCCGGCATGGTCGTCCGCAACATCTCGGTCAACTAACAACCACACATCAACAGCACACATAAAGAGTCCGGCGGGCGATACTTTCATCAACGCCCGCCGGACTCTTTTTTGATGAGGGAGACAAAGATGGGCCGCAGATGAACGCCGAGATACGCAAATCAGAAAAGCATCTGTTTTAATCTGCGTCTCTCCGCGTTCATCCGCGGCTTATCTCTATCTCTTACTCTCCGGCACTTCACGTCGCGGCACGCGCGCGCTGACGCCGCAGGTAATCTCGTAAGAGATAGTCCCGGCGGTCTTCGCCACGTCCTCCGCCGGTATCGAAAGCTCTCCGTCCACGCCGAAGAGCGTCACGCGGTCTCCGAGCGAGACGCCCTCGACGCCCGTCACGTCCAGCAGCGTCAAGTCCATCGAGACGCGCCCGACCACCGGCGCGTAAGCGCCGCGCAGGATGACGCGCCCACGGTTCGAGAGCGCACGCGCGTAGCCGTCGTGATAGCCCGCCGGGATGGTCGCCACCAGCATCTCGCGCGACGCCTCGAACGTGCAGCCGTAGCCGAGCGTCTCGCCCCTGTGGACGCGCTTCAAGAGAATGACGCGCGTCCGCACCGACATCACCGGACGGAGGCTCGGCTTCTCTTCGAGCGGCGGCAGCACGTCGCGCCAGAGGCCGTAGAGCACGCCGCCGGGGCGTACCATGTTGCCGCGCGTTTCGGGGTGCGCGAACGTGGCGGCGGAGTTCGCCATGTGCTCGAAGGCGGGCGCGTGCCCGCGCTCGCGGAAGACCGCCTCGGCCTCGCGGTAACGCTTCAACTGATCCTCTGTAAAACAGTCGCGCCCCGGCTCGTCAGCCGACGCGAAGTGCGTCATCAGACCTTCGACATGGATGTTCTTAAAAGCAGCCATCCGCGAAGCGAACTCCGTCGCCTCGTCGTAGCGCACGCCGAGACGGCCCATCCCCGTGTCCACCTTGACGTGGACGGGGACGACGACACCCGCATCCTTCGCCGCCGCGTCGAACGCCTCCGCCATGTCGAGGCGGTAGACGACCGGCGTGATTCGCTCGCGCACGCAGAGCGCGGCCTGCCCTTCCCAGAACCCTCCGAAGCTCAAGACGCGCTGAGACACTCCCGGCGCGCCGCAGCTCCGAGCCTTCTTCCGGCGTCGCCACGCCGAACCACTCCGCGCCCTCTTCGGCGAGCCGCCGCGCACACGACGCCGCGCCGTGCCCGTAGGCGTCGGCCTTCAGCACGCCCATCACCCGCACGCCACTGCCTACGCGCCGACGCACCTCCCGGTAGTTCGCGGCCAGCGCGTCCAAGTCAATCTCCGCCCACGTCGGTCGCCCCGCTTCCGACTCGAACCCGCTCATCTCATCGCCCATAATCTTCTAAGCCCGTCCGCCGTCCGTCTTTAAACTTCCCCACCCAAGTCTCGCACAAAAACTTGGGAAGCCCCTGAAAGGGGCGGCATAGTTTAGCCCACGGCGCGAGCCGTGGGTATAGGTCGAGAAGAAAATTACAGAGCCCCGGCAGGGGCGAAAGAAATGCGACGTGCGCTGGTGCGTGTCTCGAATCTCTTTCGCCCCTGCCGGGGCTCTGTAACTTTTTGCTGTTGTCGCCATGTCCCACGGCTCGCGCCGTGGGCTAAATTCTATCGTCCCTTTCAGGGGCTTTCCAATGCCTGACGTTTAAGGCTCTTCGGGCGGCGGCTCGTCGGTGCCGCGCTTGCGGTTGAAGGGCGAGGACGTGAGCCACGCGGGCATTTCGTCGGCGTTCCCGACGCGCCAGCCGAGGACGGCCCCGACCTGCGCCACGCCGCGCGGCCCCTCCCAGTTCCATTCGGGGCGCACGGTGTCGGTCGGCTGGTGGTAGTCCTTCTTCTCGTAAGCCTTGATGCGCGCGACGATGGTCTGCTTGTCCGAGTCGTCCGTGCCCATCAGGAAGAGTGCGGGGACGCCGCGCTTGACGAAGGCGTAATGGTCGGAGCGGTAGAAGGACCTTTCTTCGGGCATCGGGTCGGGGAACATTGTGCTGCCGGTCGCCGCCGCCACGGCTTCGAGCGTCGCGCCGAGTTCCGAGTGCTCCGCGCCGAAGCCGACCATCTTCTTGAGCGGGCCGTAGATTTCCGTCCCCACGCCGTCGAAGTTGAGGTTGGCGGCGACCTGCTTGAGCTTCCACGTGGGATTCTTCACCCAGTGCTCCGCGCCGTGCAGCCCGTACTCCTCGCCCGTCACGGCGAGGAAGATGACGGAGCGGCGGGGCGGCGAAGCGGCGAGCGCCTCGGCGATGGCGAGCATCTCGGCGACGCCGAGCGCGTTGTCCGCCGCGCCCGGATAGACGCGCCCGTCCGCGCTCACGCCGAAGGCGTCGTAGTGCGCCGTGTAGACGACGGCCTCCTCCTTCAACTTCGCGTCCGTGCCTTCGAGCACGCCGACGACGTTGTTGGCCGCGACCTTCGCGCCGCGCAGCTTAATCTTCAACTTCGCCGTCGGCTTCAACTCCTGCGAGACGAACTCGCCGCGCTCGGCGCGCGCCAGAGCCTGCGCGTAAGTCGTCCCCGAACCGTCGAAGAGCTTCTCCGCGCCCGCGTCGCTGGCGACGACGAAGGGCGGGAACTCCGGCGGGTACTGCTCCTCGTCCGCGCGCTCGACCTGCCGCCGCGTGAGGTAGTCGGCCATCGTCGCGTAGGGCATCTGCTCCGTGCTCGTGTTGACGATGACGAGCCCCGCCGCGCCCTGCATGAAGAGGTTCCTCTTAATGATGAAACCCGCCTTCAGCTTCTTCCACTCGGCGGCGTCGGCGGCCTTCGGCGGGCCTTCGATGAGGACGACGAGCTTGCCCTTTACGTCGAGCCCCTTCAAGTCGTTGCGCGAGGGCGACTGGAAGCCGAAGCCGACGAAGACGAGCCGCCCGCTGATGTCCTTGTCACCGCTGAACGGCGGCGCGACGACGAAGTCTTCGCCCATCTTGAGCGACACGTCGCCCGCCTTGAAGGACGTTTCGGTCGTCACGCTGAACTCGCGGAACTTGATCGGCTGGAAGTACGAGCCCTTCTCGCCGAGCGGCTTGAGGCCGAGCCGCTTGAAACGCTCGGCGAGGAACTGCGCGGCCATCTCGCCGCCGGGCTGGCCCGTCCCGCGCCCCTGCATCTCAGGGGCCGAGAGCGCCGTCGTCAACTCGCGGATAGTCTCCGCCTTGACGCGCGCCGTCAGTTCGCGCTCGGCGTCGGTGAGCGCCGCCGCCGAGGGCTTCGCGACGGCGGCGGACGTGGCCTGCTGCCGCGCGAGCGCGGGCGCGGCGACTAAAGTCGTGACGAGCAGCAGCGCGCCGAGCGCGTGCCACACTCTCTGCGTGCGGGTCTTCAGGTCTAACAAGTGACTTATGACTCCTGTTAACAGAATTTCGTTCGTGAAGGGACAGGCGGTTCGGACTTCCGCGGGCCTCTGGCGCGGACTAAATTAACCGACCGACTGCGGAGACGCAAACGCCCGCGCGCGGAATTTCCCTGTGACTTTTCGCGCCCTCTCTCAAGCTCAAAGTCGGCGTTTAAGGCTGAGGCACGTCGAGCACGGTGAAGTTGTCCCAGCGGTTCGAGAGGCCCATCCCCGCCGCGTGGTTGTAGAGGCCCGCGCCCGTCGAGAAGGCGTGCGTCGTGCTCTCGGCGGAGTGGACGAGCGCGTCTTCGGCGTAGACCTTAATCGAGCCCGCCTGCGTCGTGATCACACGCAAGGTCTTCCAGTTCCCCGAAGGCATTGGGATGTTGCTGGCGAGGACGGTTCTCGTGCCCGACTGGTAGAAGCCGAGCGTGAGCCGCTTGGGCGCGGAAGGATTGGCCGGGTCGTCGGTCGTGTAGGCGAAGAAGAAGTTGTTCTTGTCCGCGACGCGGAAGCAGAGGCCCGTGTTGACGCCGCTCCCGTAGGAGCCGGCGGTGCGCTCGACGCTGATGTTGAGATTCGCGCTCAGCGCACCCGTCGAGACCCACGCCAACGATTCGGCGTCCGCCAGCAGAACCGCCCGCCCGCCGAGAATCCCGAAGGGCTGGGCCACCGTCGCCTCGACGTTGGTCTGCCAAACCTTCGCGCCCGCCGACGCGCCCGCCGCTTCGGTCGTGCCGAGCCCGCCTTTGCCGCCCAGAATGTATGTCGCGTTGTCGCGCGAGAACGAGTCGAAGACGCGCGCGCCGCTTGGCGTCGGCGGCGGGCCGACGACGAGCGTCTTGGCCTTCACCGGATTGTTCGGGTTGGCAAAGTCGGGCGCGGTCGGGTCAATGACGAACTGCGGGACGGGGCAGCCGGGGCAGCTAAAGTTGAAATAGAACTCCAGCATCCCGCGCGGCCAGCCGTTGTGATGGCTTCCGTTGAAGCCGACGGGCGAGAGGTCTGCGACCCTCTCCGCCGGGCGGAAGTAGTAACTCAGCAGTTGGCCGTCCACCGAGAAGACCGTCTGCGGCGCGAAGGATGATTCGGGCGCGGCGGCGTGCGGGTTGTTCTCCTCGTAGCCCCGCACCTGAGCGATTCTCCCGATGAGGTTCTGGTGGTTCGAGCCGCCGATGAGCAGAAGGGTCGAGCCCGAACCCGTCCCCAGAGAGACGCGCGGCCCGTTGAACGCGACCTTGCCGACGGGCACGCCGTCGTAATAAGTGTTGATGCTCTTCCCGTCCCAACCGACGGCGTAGTGGCCCCACTCGCCGACGCTCGGCCCCTCGTCGCTGCCGAAGGAGACGACGCCTGTGCCGTTCCAGACGTTGCCGGTGAAACTGTAGCCACGCGGGCCGTGGTTAAAGCCGAAGAGGAGCGTGTGCGAGCCGCCATAGCCGTCGGACAAGAGATACCGCCCCTGCGTGTTCTCGCCCGGCATGGCCCAGAACTCCCAGAAGAAGTTGCCGACGGTCGTGTCGTGCGCCCAGAAGACGCCGTAGTCGGCGCTCATCGGCGTGCCGTCGAATTCGAGGACGTGCGTCGGCGAGGTGAGGAGGATGCCCGCCGTAAAGTTAAGCGTCAGGTTCGGGCTTGTCGTCGTTAAGTTAAAGCTCCGGCTTGGCGGCGCGTACCGGTATAAGTCCTGCTCCTTGAAAGGGAACAGTTGATAGCTGCCCTCGGTCGTCACGATGAACCCGTATGAGCCGTCCAAGTCGGTCAGCACCGTGACCGTCTCCGGCCCGACGAGCTTCATCACGATGTCGTAGATGCCCTTGCCGCCGCTGTCGGTGACGCGGCCAGTGATCCGGTACTGTCTGGCGGCGAAGAAGTCGGCGGTCTCGTCCCTCAACAGAATGAAAGACATCGTCTCCGGGCTGACGAGGTAATCAATCTTGGCGGCGTGGAGGTTGTAGAGTTTCCCGGAGACGAGGTTGGCGAACGAGTAGCGCCCGTTCGCATCCGTCGTCGCGGACGCGCCGAGTTCGCCCGTGAGCGTCACGCCCACGCCCTCGACGGCGCGCCCGGAGTAGTCCTTTATCACGCCGCCGATGGTGTACCGGCGGCGCGTCCCATTGAAGGCGAGCGCCACGTCCCCGTCCAACTCGCCGACGCTCTGTGGGGTGAAGGCATAGAGGCTCGTGTTCAAGGGCTCTATCGTGTAGCCGCGACCGGCGGGCACGTCGCCGAAAGAGAACTCGCCGCCGTCGCCCGCCGCGATTGTCCTCGGCGTGAAGTCGCCCGCGACGCTCCTGAGCGTCACCGGCAAGCCCTTCATCGCACGGCCCTCGTCGTCCTTCAACGTGCCGCTGATGGTGTGCTTGTCGAGAGACGCGTCGAAGACGAGCGTCCGGTCGCCGCTCAGATTCTCGAAGGCGCTTGCGGGCGGCGTGAGGGTGTAGAACTTCTTCGACGCGTTGACGGTGTAGTTGCCGACGGCGTTGATGAGGAATGCGTAACTCCCGTCGGCGGCGGTCGTCGCCGTCGCGGTCTGCGCGCCGCCGAGCGTGACCTTCACGCCGCCGAGCCCCGCCCCGCCCGACAACACTCGCCCGCTGATGGTGTAGGGCGGCGCGGGCGTCGGCGCGGCCCCTTCGTCGTCCGTCGGCCCGCCGCCCACGTGCCCAATCCCGACGCGCACCCGGTTGCTCGCCACGCCTTGATGCGTGACCTTGATGAGCACGTCGCCCACGTCGCCCATCCCCGCGTCCAGTCGCAGGTTCAACTGGCTCAACCATTCCTGCCCCGGAACCTTGCCGACGTACTCGACCTTGAGGTTGTAGTGTTTGTGGGCGGCGTCTTCCGCGTCCGCCGTCAAAGCCGAGGCGTCTTCGCCCGGATTCAAAGACAGATTCAGGACGAAGAGGATGATGCTCGTCGGCTCTTCGGGGCCGTAGAGGAAGGACTTGGGCGCGGGTGAGAAGGGCTCGGAGGTGAACGCCACGGCGTCGAGCGCGACGGCGCGGGTCGAGGTCGGAGCGCTGACGAGAATCGGCTTCGAGGGCTCGGCCCGGACGGCGGCGAGCGGGACCAAGCATGCGACTAAAAGGGCCTCACAAATCCGGGGCCAATGTCGAAAGGTCTTGCGAGGATAGGCGAACGCCATAAACTTGGGCCTGTGAGTAGCGGGGCAAAAGTGCTTCGGCTCCGTGGGGGGAGCTTCAACGGGCCGTCCGAAGTCGCCGTCGAGAGTGTGCGGTATATCACGAAGCTCATCGAACGGACAAGCTTTTCGGGATGGCATTCAGAGGTGAAGGCGCGGCTTACAAGATGAAGGAGCCGCCATCTCGAATCTCAAATCAGAGATTCGAGATGGCGGCTCCTTCATCAAGTTCATCGTTTCAGAAAGCTTCTACTCGCGCCACATATTCTCGAAGCGCGTGAACTCCTTGAGGAACGCGAGGTTCACCGTGCCCGTCGGCCCGTTGCGCTGCTTGGCGATGATAAGCTCGGCGATCCCGGCGTTCTCCTCCGTCCGCGCGTACTGCTCCTCGCGGTAGATGAAGGCGACCAAATCGGCGTCCTGCTCAATCGAGCCGCTTTCTCTGAGGTCGGAGAGCTGCGGGCGGTGGTCGCTGCGCGCTTCGGGGGCGCGGCTGAGTTGCGAGAGCGCGACGAGCGGCACGTTGAGTTCTTTGGCGAGACCTTTAAGCTCGCGCGAGATTTGCGAGACCTCTTGCTGCCGCGACTCGCTGCGGCGCGAAGAGCCGGACATCAGTTGCATGTAGTCCACGACGATGAGGTCGAGCCGCTTCTGCTCCGCCGCCAAACGCCGCGCCTTCGCGCGCATCTCAAGCACCGAGATGCCCGGCGTGTCGTCAATGTATATCCGCGCCTCGGCCAGAGTCCCCAGAGCCCCCGCGAGCCGCGCCCACTCCTCGCGCGCCAGACGCCCGCTGCGGAAGCGGTGCGCGTCCACACGCCCCTCCGAGCAGAGCATACGCATCACCAAAGACTCCTTCGACATCTCCAGAGAGAAGACGCCGACCACCGCCCCCTCCTGAATCGCCGCGTTCTGCGCGAGCGTCAGGCACAGGGAAGTTTTCCCCATCGAGGGGCGCGCGGCGACGATGATGAGGTCGGAGGGCTGAAGGCCGGAGGTCATGTTGTCGAACTCGCTGAAGCCGGTCGCGAGGCCCGTGAGTATGGTAGAGCGACCGGCCATCTCCTGCACTTTTTCGAGGAGCTGGTCGGCGACCGGCTTGACGTGCGCGAAGCCTTGACGGGTGCGCTCGTCGGCGAGGGCGAAGATCATCTGCTCGGCGTGGTCGAGGATGATTTCGGGCTCGTCCTCTTCTTCGAGCGCCTCGCTCGTCACCTTGTTGGCGACGCGCACGAGTTGGCGCATCAAAGACTTCCCGCTGACCATCTTCGCGTAGGCCGCAATGTTGGTGAAGTGCGGGAGCCCGTAGGTCAGTTCAGAGATGAAGGCGATGCCGCCCGTCTGTTCTAACGCGCCCTCGCGGCGAAGCTCTTCGCCGACGAGGATGGGGTTGATTTCGGAGCCGCGCTCGCTCAAAGCGATCATGGCGCGGAAGACGAACTGGTGGGCGCGGACGTAGAAGTCGTCGGGCCGCAGCAGCTCGATAGCCTGATTGACGAGCGAGTTGTCGAGGATGATCGCGCCGAGGATGGCCCGCTCGGCTTCCGCGCTGTGCGGCAGCGGTCGTTCGAGCATCTGGTCGCGCGACGAGTCAATTCTGGATGCCATCGGGAGCAGCGGTCGGTAGAAGTTCGGCTGAAGTGGATAAAGAAAACGGCGCGTCCCCACGTGTCGCCTCCGCTCGCCTGAAAGGCTCTCGGAGGAGCGCGTAAAGGTCGCGCCGCAGTTCTTATACTACAAGCTTCGGGGCGCGACAATAGAGACTCGCCGCACCCCGAAATTCCGAAGTTTTTAAGCCTCGGTCGCGCCCGCTTCGTCAGCCGAAGCGGTCTCGGCTGACGCCTCAACGGTGTCGGCAGCGGTGTCGGACGCCGCCTCTTCGCCCGCCGCCGAAGCCGCCGCGTCGCCCGCGGTCTTCGCGCCGCCCTCGCCCGTGACGGTGACGGGGATTTCGACCGTCACCTCGCGGTGCAGGCGCACCGGGACGGTGAAGTCGCCCGTCTCCTTGATGGCTTCGGGGAGGTTGATGCGGCGGCGGTCTATCTCGTAGCCCTTCTCCTTGAGCGCCTCGGCGACGTGCATCGAGGTCACGGAGCCGTAGAGCATGCCGTGCTCGCCGACCTTGCGCTCGAAGGTGAGGTGGAGCGACTTCATCAAGGCCGCCTGCGCCTCGGCGGTCCCGCGCTCCTTGCTCTCCTTCTTCAAGAGCGCGGCGCGCTCGGCCTCGATCTGCTTGACGTTGCCGGCGCTCGCCTCGACGGCGAGCTTGCGGGGCAGAAGGTAGTTGCGCGCGTAGCCCGCCTTGACCTTCACGATTTCGCCGCGCGCGCCGAGGTTGTCTATGTCTTCGCGTAAAAGAACGTTCGTCGTTGCCATGTGTCTTTAATCCCTCCTTCAGTCTGCGGCGTATGGGAGCAGCGCGATGTTGCGCGCGCGCTTGATCGCCTCGGCCAGCATCCGCTGGTGCGTCGCGCACACGCCCGAAATGCGACGCGGCAACACCTTCCCACGCTCAGGGATAAAGTTTTGCAGCAGCTTCACGTCCTTGAAGTCAAAGATGTCCACCTTGTCCTGACAGAAGCGGCAGACCTTGCGGCGGCGGAAGCGCCCGCCGCGCGGGCCGCCGCGACCGCCGCCCGAAGGCCGCCGATCCTGCGATGGGCCGTCGTCATCGCGGTCGAAGTCTCGCTCGCCGTTGTTGAAATTTCTCGACATGATTCTCTTCCCTTATCTTCTTCAGAAGGCGACGGCAGGCGTGCGCGCAGGGTTCGTTCAAAACTGCGCCGCGCGGCGTGCGTCGCCTGTAACCCTCAACTTGGAAGGGCACGGGCGCGCACGATTTACGCCTCGTCTCCGCTCTCCTCTTCGACGGCGGGCGCGGGGGCGCTAACGACCCCGGCGACGCCGCCGCGCGTCGGTCGCTTGAGCGACTTGCGCGCGCGGCGCGCCCTGAACTTCTCGGCGCGCTGGCGGTCTTCGTCCACGCGCACGGTCAGGTAGCGAAGCACCTGATCGTTGACGCGCATGCGGCGCTCAAGCTCGGCGATTTCCCGGCCCGAACCCTCGACCTCGAAGAGGTGGTAGATGCCCTCGGTGTTGCGACCGATGCGGTAGGCCAGGTGACGCCGACCCATGCTCTCGTTTTTGGTGACGGTTCCGCCCTGCTCGGCGATGATGTTTTGAAGGTTATCCGTCAGGCGTGTCACGTCTTCGTCGCCCGCCGCCGGGTCAACGATGAAGACGACTTCGTAAACTCTCTTCTCTGCCAAAATCATCCTCCTTTTGGATGTCTAGCCTCAACCATTCGAGTTGAAGCAAGGAAGAAATAGTTTTCAGTAGGCAGTTTTCAGTTTTCAGCAAAAGCAATTAACTGAAAACTGGCTACTGAAAACTGAAAACTAATTGTATTGCGCCATCGCTTTTTCAATGCCGTCACGGATGACGGCGCGGAGCGCGTCCGTGCTGCGCTCCAAAATCTTTTCCAACTCGGCGCGCTGCGCCTTCGGAAAGTTTTCGAGGACGAAGCCCGCCGTGTCCGAGACGGGGTGCTCCGGCCCGATGCCGATTCGCAGGCGCAGGAACTCGTCCGTGCCGAGCGCCGCGATGATGTTCTTCAAGCCCTTCTGGCCGCCGCTCGAACCGCGCGCGCGCAAGCGAATCGTCCCGAAGGGCAAGGCGATGTCGTCGCTGATGACGAGCAAGTCCGTCGCCGGTTTCAACTCATTGCGCTTGCGCAGCAGGCACGCCACCGACTCGCCGCTCAGGTTCATGTAGGTCTGCGGCTTGACGAGTTCGACCGTCCGGCCTTCAACTTCCGCCCGCCCGACGAGCGCCCGGCACTCGGTGCGCTTGACCTCGCGGCCCGCCTCGCGCGCCACCCGGTCAACGAGCATGAAGCCGAGGTTGTGGCGCGTCCATTCGTACTGCGCGCCCGGATTGCCAAGCCCGACGATAAGCATAAGGCAAAAGTAAAAAGGTCAAAGGCAAAAGGAGAAGACGGCCCGTCCGTGCTCTCGCCCTTTCCCTCTCGCCTTTCTACTTCTATTCCTCGTCTTCCTTCTTGCCCTTGCCGATGACTTCGGGCTCGGCTCCGGCCTCTTCCTCGGCGACCTCCTCGACCGGCTCCTCGCGGACGACCGAGACGGTCGCGATGGCCGACTCCGGGTCGGTCACGAGTTCGATGTCCTCGCCGACCTCAAGGTCGGAGACGTGGAGCACTTCGTGGACGTTGAGGTTGGAGACGTCGGCGTGAATCGCGTCGGGGATGTCGCGCGGGCTGCAACGAATCTCCACGTCGCGCAGAAGCTGTTCGAGGACGCCGCCGCCCTCGGTCACGCCCACGGGCTCGCCGTCGAGCACGATGTGGACGGTCACTTCAATCTTCTGCCCCAACACGAGGCGGCGCAAGTCCGCGTGGACGAGCCGACCGCGCACGGGGTCGAGCTGCCGGTCGTGGAACATCACCTCGCTCGCGCCCGCGCCTTCAACGTCGAGCGTGAAGATGGTGTTGTGCCCGGACTCGGAGCGCAGGATCGCGGCCAGTTCCGCGAGCGGAGCAGCGGCGGAGACGGCCCCGCCCTCGCCGCCGTAAATCGTCAGCGGCACGAGGCCACGGCTGCGCAGGCGGCGCGCGTCGTTCTTACCACGTCCGGCGCGCAACTCGGCGCGCACCGTAATCTCTTCTCTTTCTGCCATACTTCCTCCCAATCAAATGTTTGCCCTTCGCTTTAGACGAAGAGCGAAGAGACGCTCGTCTCCTCGTGGATCGACTTGATCGCCTTCGCCAGAAGCGGCGCGATGCTCAGAATCTTCACGTTCTCCATCCGGCACGCTTCGTCGCGCAGAGGGATGGTGTTGGTCGTCACGACCTGCTCGATGTCCGACCCCGCCAACTTGACGCACGCCGCGCCCGAAAGCACGGGGTGAGTAAAACAGGTGTGGATGCGGTCGGCCCCGGCTATGCGGAGCGCCGCCGCCACCTTCACGAGCGAGCCGCCCGTGTCGCACATGTCGTCAACGATCAGACAACTGCGACCTTTAACGTCGCCGACGACGTTCATCACTTCCGCGACGTTCGCCTTCTCGCGCCGCTTGTCGCACAGAGCGAGTTGCGCCGGGCTCCCGTCCGCGGACTTCAAACGCTTGGCGTAGGCGCGCGCACGTTCCGCGCCGCCCGTGTCGGGCGCGACCACCGTCAGGTTCGGCAGCGGGTGCTCCTCGTAGTAGCCGATGAAGGCCGGGGCCGCGAACAAGTGGTCAACGGGGATGTCAAAGAAGCCCTGAATCTGCGCGGCGTGCAAGTCCATCGTCAGGATGCGGTTCGCGCCCGCCGTCGTAATCAGGTTCGCCGTCAGCCTCGCCGAGATGGGCACGCGCGGGCGGTCTTTCTTGTCCGAGCGCGCGTAGCCGTAATAAGGAATCACCGCCGTCACCCTCTCCGCCGAAGAGCGGCGGAAGGCGTCGAGCATGATGAGCAACTCCATGAGGTGCGCGTCCGTCGGCGGGCATGTCGGCTGGACGATGAAGATGTCGCCGCCGCGCACGTTCTCGGTGATTTGGAAGTTGAACTCGCCGTCCGAGAAACGCTCGGTCGTCGCGCTGCCGGGGTCGCAACTGAGGTAGTTGCAAATCTCCTGCGTCAGTGCGCGGTTGGCGTTGCCGGAAAAAACTTTGATGCCGCCGGTTGTACTCATAGAGAGTTCAAGGTTCAAAGTTCAAGGTTCAAAGTTCCCGGAGTCAAAGCTGAAGTCATAACTTTGAACTTTGAACTTTGAACCTTGAACTGTTGGAAGCTGGGGCGGAAGGATTCGAACCTACGAATGCCGGTTCCAAAGACCGGTGCCTTACCACTTGGCGACGCCCCAATCTCTTCTGCTATCCCGCGAGCCCTTCTACCAGAATCGCCGCGCAGCGACCGAAAACCCGCCGGTACTCCTCGCGCGAGAGCGTCGCGCACGCGAACGTCTGCCAGCCCGGCTCAGCCGCCGAAAGCACTGCGCGCGCGCGGCCCGCTTCACGCTCGTTTTCAAAGACTCCGAAGACGCTCGACCCGCTGCCCGAAAGCATCGCGCACTCAGCGCCCGCGCTCTTGAGGGCGTCCCTCGCACGCTCGATTTCGGGGAACAGCCGGAAGACGGACGGCTCGAAATCGTTCGCCATCACCTCACAGAGCGAATCGTGAAATTCGGCCTCCGCGTGCGAAATAGGCAGCATAACGGCGCTCTCAGCCTTTGTCAAGGCAGTGACGCCGAGCGCCCCGAACGCCTCGGCGGTCGAGACCCTGACGCCCGGCGTGACCACCACTAAGTGCCTCCGGGGCAAGTCTTTGAGCGGCGTAATCTCCGCCCCCGTGCCCGTGCCGAGCGCCGTCCCGCCGGTCAGGAAAAAAGGCACGTCAGCCCCCAAACGCGCGCCCAACTTCGCCAACTCACTTCCGTCCGTTTTGACACCCCACAGGCGCGTGAGCCCGACCAGCGCCGCCGCCGCATCCGAAGACCCGCCGCCGAGCCCGCCGCCCGCCGGAATCCTCTTCTCCAGACGGACTCGCGCCCCGCGCCGCACGCCGAATCGTTCGCGCAGGGCCTCGGCGGCGCGGACTACGAGGTTGCTTTCGTCCGTGGGGATGTCGGGCGCGGAACAGAAGAGTTCAACCGCTCCCCCTTCGTTCGTCTCGAAGGTCAGAGAGTCGCCGAGTGAGATTGTTTGGAAGACGGTTCGGAGTTCGTGATAGCCGTCCGCGCGGCGTCCGAGCACGCGCAGACTGAGGTTGATTTTGGCGAAGGCCGGGAGCGTGAATTTTTCGTCCGACACGTGCGAAGCGGCTGCCGCCTCCTCTGGAAGGAAGCGCAGCCGCCCGTTTCGTCAGCCCCGTCCGTGCACGGAAGAGGCGTCAGCGCTTCATGAAAACCTGCGTGAAGAAGACCCGACCGTCCGCCGTCCTCGCCACGCCCAGACCGGCGTGCGTGAAATCGCCGTTGAGGATGTTTTCGCGGTGCTTACTCGAAGTCATCCAACGCTCGACGGCGAAGCCCGCCGGGTCGTCGTAGCCCTGATTATACGCGATGTTTTCGCCGAGCGCCTTCCACCCGCCGACGCCGTGCGCGTAGGCCCTCTCCCTTATGTCCGAGCCGTTCCGGTCTACGTGGTTGAAGAAGCCCTGCCGCGCCATGTTCTCCGAATGGTAGCGGGCGACGCGCGTCAGAGAGCCGTCCCAGGTGAGCGGCTGCCGCCCTTTCGCCCTCCGCTCGGCGTTGATGAGGTCGAAGGCGCGGCGCTCATCGCTTGTGGCCGCCGCGACCGCCGCCGAAGTCGCCACATATCGCGCCCCGCCCGAAGGGGTCACACGCGCGACCTGTCGCGCACGCTCGGCACGCACGGGGGTCTCGAATCGGGTGGTCGAAATCAGGCGCGCGACGGGCTTCGACGAAGGCTTCGTGCCGCCTGAGGCCGAAGCGTTGATGCCCGCCGAGGCGGCTAGAATGGCGATAAAAAGAGCCTGAAATGCTCTGCTGACGGACGCTCGTCGGGGGGACGACCTTCTGTACATCTGGGGAACAACCTTCCTCTAAAAATCTGTAAACGGGAGAGGATGCCTTCGACACAGACCGCGCGAGGGGCATGACGGTCAAACTGTTGGCAATGGTAAAACATAGTTTGGCTTGGGTCAACCACAAAGTTTTACAGTGCTTCGCCCCGAAGCCTCACCGAAAAACGTAAGGCGTTGAGCTGCAACAGCTTAGAATTAAATTTGGGCTGCCAGGAGAGACCGCGCCGGGGGAACCGAAGCGACGATTCGTGGTGGCCCGATGAAGGCGGGCACACTTTAACTGCTGAAGCCCTTCGACTACAACAGTTATTTGCTGGTTTCGCCGTTCAACTTGGCTTTTATTCTGTTCGTGTCGGCGGCTTCGACGGAGAGGGAGAGCGCCTTCTGCCACGCGGCGCGCGCCTTCTGGGCGTTGCCGAGACGTTGGAAGAGGTCGCCTAAATGCTCCTGAATCGTGTTGGAAGCAGGATTCCGGCGGGCCGCGTCGCTTAGATAACGCTCGGCCTCCGGGAGTTTACCGAGGCGGAAATAAATCCAGCCGAGGCTGTCGAGGAAGGAGGCGTTGGCGGGTTCGGAGCGCACGGCGCGCTGCACCATTTCGAGCGCTTCCGGAAGGCGCTCGTTCCGCTCGGCGAGGAAATAGCCGAGATTGTTGAGGGCCGTCGCGTTGTTCGGCTCCTTCGAGAGAATCTGCCGCAGGCTCTCTTCCGAGCCTTTGGGGTCGCCCGCGCGTTCCTGCGCCGAGGAGAGGGCGAGGAGTGCGTTCGTCGCCTGATCCGGCTCGTCCGAGGCGGCGAATTCGAGCGCCTTGCGCGCGGCCTCGACGGCTTCTTTGCCCCGCCCGGCGTTCATCAGCAAACTCGTCATGACGAGGTATTCGTCGTGGTCGCCCGGCTCGCCTTTGAGGCGCGGGCGGATGAGTTCGAGGGCCGCGTCCACCTGACCGAGTTCGGCGAGCGTGAAGGCTTCGAGGCGCAGCAGGGCGACTTCGTTGGGGAAGCGTTGACGCGCGGCGCGGGCAGCGGCGAGCGCCTCTTCGCGCTTGCCTTGCGCGCGCAGGAGGTTGACGGCCTGAAGGTCTGCGGTCGGGTCGGCGTCGCCGAGCACGCGGCGCATCCGCTCGACGACGGCCATCGCCTGCTCCGGCTGCCCGGCCTGTTGACGGAGGTTGACGAGTTCTCTCAAGACGAGCGTCGCGAAGCGCCGGTCGCGCTCCGAGGTGAGCCGCGTGTCTCCAATCTTGCGCGCCTTCAAAATCTCTTCGTGGACGGCGACCGCCTCTTCGTAGCGCGCCGCGTCGGAGTAGATTTGCGCGAGCTGAATCTGGAGCGAGAACTGGTCGCGGTCGTTGCCGGTGCGGACGGCGGCGAGCCCGGCGCGCATCGTCGCCACGGCGTCGTCCACGCGCCCGGCGCGTGCCTGCACGCGCGCGAGCATCGAGACGGCGGCGGCGTTCTGCGGGCTCTGCGCGACGACCGTGCGCAGCTCGTTGATGACGCTCTGGTCTGCCTCGCCGCTCGCCTCCAAGGCGTTGCCGAGCATTTCGAGGTAGCGCGGATTTGCGGGCTCCATCGAGAGGGCGCGGCGGATGGCGGCGAGCGCCTCCTTGGCGCGGCCCGCGCCGAGGAGGACTTCGCCGTGCCGCGCGTTGGCGGCGTCGGGCGAAAGCTCGCGCCCGCGACTGACGACCTGATAAAAACGCCCGTCCACCGAGGCGGGCAGCGTCGCCCACATGGCGAAGGCTTCGATGGCCTCTTTCTCGCGCCCCAATGCAAGGTGAAATTCACCGAGCAGCGCCCACGCCTCGGCGTCGCTCGGACGGACGCGGATGACCTCGCGCAGCTCGGCCACGGCCTTCTCGGCGAAGGCGCGGTCGAGGTTCTTTTCGGCGAAGTTGCTCTTGATAGAGTAGACGCGCGAGAGGAGACGGCGCGCGCCGAGGTTGTCGGGGTTGATGCGGACAGCCGCCTGCCCCTCCTGCTCGGCCTGCGCGAGGTCGTCGAGGAAGAGGAAGGCCATCTCTCCGAGAGCCGTGTGCGCCTCGGCGAGCGTCGGGTCGAGTTCGGCGGCCTTGCGGAACGCCTGCTGCGCGAGCCTTAAGGTCTCGACGGTCATCGCCCCCGTGCGCGAACGCATGTAGTAGCGCTGGCCTTCGAGCAGCTTCGCGTAAGCCTGCGCGCGGCGCTCGCGCGCGCTCTGCGGCTGCGGGTCTGGCGTGCCGTTTGGTTGCTGCGCGGCGGGCGAAGGAGCGGGCCTTGAAGCTTCGCCGGGCTGCGCGTGTACGGCGCGCTGGGCCGCGACGATGAAGAAGGTCACGGCGAGGCACAATGCGCCCGCGAAGAGGCGCGCGGAGAGCGTCCCCGACAGCGGCGCGCGTCGAGAAGGATGCTTCACGCGGTTGTTCCTTTCGCGGCGGGCGGGGCGTCGGCGCGCGGCCCTTCGGTCGTCGCCTCGACGACAGCGCGCCATGCGGCGCGGCGCGGGTAGGCGTAGAAGAGGACGGCGAGCGCGATGACGCAGAGCCAACGGTCGCTCTGCGCGCCCGTCATCAGGTTGACGACGAAACACATGACGGCGATGGCGCCGCCGATGAGCGCGACGTGGACGGTCGTCGTCTGCAAAGTCTTGAGCAGCCCCGTCGGGCCGTGCAGCGCGCCGATGTCACGCAGGCGCATGGCCGAGAACTTGGTGCGGCGGTAGATGATCGCGCCGAGGGCGAAGAGCGCGGCGACGATGCGGAGGGTGCCGCCGAGCTGCGGGTCGGGCTCAATCGAGCCCCGGAGCACGCCCGTCAACGCGAGCGCGAGGAGCACGAGCGTGAGCGCGACCATCGCCCACACGACCCGCGCGGCGGCGCGGTGTCGGCGCACGAGTTCATCCTGAGTGCCGTCGAACGTCTGTGTCACGCGTAAGAGTCCTCGCCGGTTCCGCCGGAGCGCCTGTCTGAATAATGTGTCTGACTGCAAGGGGGACGGGGAAAATTCTAGCACCCGCTAGACTTGCGGGGCAAACAAACGCGCCGGAGAAAACGGCGAGAGGAAAGAAGCGAAAGAAGAAGGGCGCTTCGTTTTTCCTTCGAGGGAAGACGAAGCGCCCTTCTCACATCAAGCGAGTGAAGTGAAGCGTGTGGCTACGGCTTCGCGCCGTTGGAGGGCGGCGGCGGCGGCGTGGCCGGGGTCGTGGGCTGCGTCGCGGCGGGCTGCGTCGGGTCGCTGCCGCTGCGCGGCGGGCCGGGTTGCGTCGGCCCGATGCTCACGTCTTTCTTCTCTGAGGGCTTATCCTGCGTGCCTGTGGTCGGCGTCGGAGCGGGCGCGAGACGGCGCGCGGGAGCGGTGCGCGCAGTCGGCGTCGTGTGGTACGAGTCGGGCAGAGTGCCGCCGTTCTCGATGGCGGCCTGAATGAGGTCGCCGCCCTTGCTGCTGGTGCCGATGATGACGCCGGACTTGTCCACGGTCTTCGGGACGACGCCGGTGATCTCGCGCATCACGCCTTCGAGGAAGGAAGAGCCGGTCGGCGCGGGCTCTAGGAGCGCCTTCGCGTCGGGTTCGGGGATGACCGCGCCGATGGCCGCGAGCTGCTCCTTCGCCTTCTCGGCGAACTCGCTGTTCGGGTGGTAGCGGACGAGCCGCTGGAAGAACTTGGCGGCCTCGTCGGGCTCTTCCTCAGCCATATAAGTAGAACCGAGGCGGTAGAGCACGGCGTCCATGCGCGAGAAGAACGGGTACTTGTCCGCGACCTCGCGGTAGCGCGACTGCGCGCCCTTCAAGTTGGTCGCCCCGCCCCGGTAATATTTTTCGTAGTAGTGATTCCCGACCTGAAGGTTGTGCATCGCGAGGTTCTCCTGCACCTCGCGGAGCTTCACCTCGGCGTCGGGCCGCAGAGACGACTGCGGGAACTGCTGCATGAAGGCCCTGAGTCGCTGCTCGGCCTTACGCGCCGGGGCGTTCTCGCGGTCGGGCAGCCCCATGCGGCGCATCTCGACCTCGGCCATCTTGAGCATCACGTCGTCGGCCAAAGGGTGCGTCGGGAAGAACGTCACCCAGTCCTGATACTGTTGCCCGGCTTGAATGAGCGCGCTCGTCGTGCCTTCGAGATAGAAGGTGTCGGCGATGGCGAGCTTGGCGAGCGGGAGGTATTCCGAGTCGGGGTAGGTGTTGATGACGACGCCGAAGAGGGCGCGGGCCGTCTCGAAGTTGTCGTCGCGCGCCTCTTTGGTCGCCTCTTGAAAAAGCTCTCGGTCACGGCCCGGCGCGACCGTGCCGACCAGTTCGTCGTACTTGTCGCCGTCGCCGCCGCGGCCAAGGAGGCGACTGAAGAAGCCGCCCTTCTTTTTCTTCTCGCCGCCGGAGTCAGTGCTCGTCGTCGCCGCGCCCGTCCGGCGCTCGGTCGCCGTCTCGCGCATCGCGGCCTGCACGCGCGTGTCGAGATCGGGGATCGAGGCTTCGAGCCGGTCGAGGATGCTCACGTCGTAGCGGTCGGCGCGCTCCTGCTTGGAGCGCACGTCGTTGACTTCGGAGAGGAGCGAGCTGACTTCCTTCTCCAGACCGCCGAGGCGCGTGCGCGGGTCGTCCGCCGCTGCCGCTTCCTTCGACGTTTCCTTCGCGTTGAGCCCGGCGATGGCGCTGTTGAGCGTGCGGCGCATCGTCTCAAGGCGCGAGCGCATGACCTCGATGCGCTGCATCGGGCTCAACTGCTGCGCCCCCTGCTGCTGCGCCCGGACGGGCCTCGCCGAGAGCGGCAGCCCCGCCCCCAACACCAACGCGCACAGAACCACCAACACGGCATTGCGAAAACGCATTACGAAAACCTCCAATAAAAGCTAAGTCAGAAGTCAGAACGATGAACGATGAAGTGAAAGACGAACTGTGTTTAATTCAGCGTTCATCGTTCTGACTTCTGACTTTCAAGCCATTTGCACCGAGGCGCTCAAGAGTTCGCGCACGGCGCGCGCGGGGTCGCCCTCGCCGAAGACGGCTGTCCCGGCCACCATGATTTCCGCCCCGGCGGCGGCCACCTCGGCGATGTTGTGGCGGTCAATGCCGCCGTCAATCTCGATGCGGGTTTTGAGGCCGCGCTCGTCAATCATTCGTTTCAGGCGTCGAACCTTTTCGATTGAAGTCGGGATGAACTTTTGGCCGCCGAAGCCGGGGTTGACGGACATCACGAGGACATAATCGGCGAATTGCAGCGCCTCGTCCAGCGCCGAGAGCGAGGTCGCGGGGTTGATGACAATCCCGGCCTGCGCCCCTCGTTTTCTGATGCCCGAAAGAGTCCGGTGGATGTGCGGGTCGGCCTCGATGTGGACGGAAACCATCCGCGCGCCCGCCTCCACGAACTGCTCGGCGTAAAGCCCCGGCTCGGAAATCATTAGATGCGTGTCGAGGGGTAGTTTGGTTGCGCGGGCGAGCGAACGGACGACCGGTAATCCGACCGTCAGGTTGGGCACGAAATGGCCGTCCATCACGTCCACGTGGACGACCGTCGCCCCGCCGCGCTCGACCGCCGCGATCTCTTCGCCGAGGCGCGTAAAGTCAGCGGATAAAATAGATGGAGCGATTTCGACCATTTTTTCTTTCACCGGGAACCCCGACCGCGCCGGGCCGTGCGACTTTTGAAGCCCTATTGCGGGGGGCGGCGGTTGGCGTTGGCCGCCGGGGGTCGCGCCGGGCTCGTGTTGCGCGTGGGCGCGGGCGTAGCGTTCCGCGTGTTCGTGTTCGTCGTCCGTGGGCGGTTGGCGTTCGTGTTGTTGTTGAGGCTCCGGTTGTTGGAGTTCGCCCCACGGTTGGCGTTCAGGTTCGAGTTCCGCGTGTTGTTGACGGCCCCGTTGCGATTGTTTGTGTTGCCGTTCGCGTTGCGGTTGGTGTTGCGGTTGGTGTTCTTGGGCCGCTCGCGGTTCGCGTTCTCGTTCTTGTTGGAGTCCGCGCTCTTGTTCTCGTTGGCCTTCGCGTTGTCGTTCTTCTCGCCTTCGGGCGTTTCGGAGGGCGGCGGCTGCTCGCCGTCCTTCGGCCCACGGCTGACGACGACGGCGATGGTCTGCCCCGCCTTGATGATCTCGCCCGCGCGCGGCGACTGGTCGAGGATGATGCCGGGCTGCACGTCCGGCTTGTAACGCTTGGCGCGCTCGCGGATGTCGAGCCCGGCCTTCTCCAGCGTCGCCTCGCCGTCGGAGTAACTCTTGTTGACGACCTCCGGCACTTGAATCTCAGGGCTGCGGATTGAGAGGTAGACGGTCGCGAGGAGGCCGAAGGCGAAGACGGCGGCGATGACGGCGGCTGCCCCCAGCTTGCCGAACGCCGATGCGATTCTCCGCAGAGCCACTTAAATCTACGCCGCCTCTCTCTTGTCGTCTCAGGAAGGTTTTCGCCGCGCCGGGGACGTTCGCGCGCCGAGGCCACATCAAGCGGCGCAGTCTAACATCCGCCGCGCGCGCGTCGCAAGCAACCGAAAAGCGGCCCTCGCGTGATGACGCGCGACACAGGGGCGGATTGGCGTCAAGGCGGCGCGATATTTCAGCCGACGTTCTTTCGGAACCCGACGCTCGACGCAAGGGCTTGCCATCGCACGCCCCTTCGTTTACTGTCTGCCGTGTTCACACACGCGACCACGGCTGTAAGGCGTTGCGACATCTCAGAAGCGACCCTTACCCCCGCCCCGTAACAACCTCCTCGCCGCCTCGCCTTCCGATTTCTCGGCAACGCCCGTCACCCGACGGAAAGGACTACCCCATGAAAAGCCCCCTCAGAGTCCTCTCGATCTTTCTTTTTTTGCTGGCGATGATGAGCAGCAACCCCGCCTCCGCACAAACTTGGAGTCCCTTAGCCCCGACCGGCGGCCCCCCGGCCAACCGCGCCTACCACTCGACCGTCTACGACATGACTAATAACCGCATGACCTTGTTCGGCGGAGGGACGGGTCAATTCTGTTCCGGGGCTCCGCCACTGAAGAACGACGTGTGGACGCTGACCAACGCCGACGGCTTAGGCGGGACGCCCAACTGGACTCAACTCCTCCCCACCGGCAGCCCCCCGGCACCGAGAGGCGGTCACGCCTCGGTCTACGACCCGACGACCAACCGCATGATCGTCTACGGCGGCGACCTCAGCATCGGGAACTGTTTTAGCGCGGTCAACGATGTCTGGGTGCTGACGAATGCGAACGGGTTGGGCGGCACTCCGGCATGGACGCAGCTCGCGCCCTCCGGCGGCCCGCCGCAGCTACGTCAGGAAGTAAAGGCCGTCTACCATTCGGCGACCAATCGCCTGATCGTCTACAGCGGAAACAACAACGGCTGTAGTTCTTTCAGCAATGGCGAGGTGTGGGTGCTGAGCAACGCCAACGGGACGGGCGGAGCGCCTGTCTGGACCCAACTGTCCCCGACGGGAGTCCCACCGGCCCCGCGAAGCGCCAACTCATTGGTATATGACGCGGCGAATAATCGCATGATCGTTTTTGGCGGCGGCACAACACCCGGTTATCAGAACGACTTGTGGGTGTTATCGAATGCCGACGGCACGGGCGGTACGCCCAACTGGACACAGCTTTCGCCCGCAGGCTCAATCCCCGGTGCTAGAGCGCATCACACCGCCGTCTACAACCCCACCGTTAATGAGATGGTCATTTTTGGAGGAGCTAGTCCGGTCGGCAACCGATTCAACGACGTGTGGGTGCTTGCCAATGCTAACGGTTTGGGCGGGGCGCCGTCTTGGACTCAGGCCACAACCACCGGCGGCCCGCCGAACTCGCGAAGCGTCCACACGGCAGTCTATAACCCCACCTCCAATCGCATGACTATCTATGCCGGATGGGACGCTTCCTGCTTCACCAGAGGCGACCTTTGGGTGTTGGCGGATGTGACTGCGCCGCCCACCCCGACCCCGACGCCCACGCCGATGCCGACTCCGACGCCGTGCGGGTGTGAAGCGGGGCCGGAAGGCCCTCCGGGAACACAAGGGCCGCAAGGTGATAAGGGTGATAAGGGTGACACGGGCGATACCGGCCCGCAGGGGCCGCAAGGCCCGACCGGCCCTCAAGGCCCGCAAGGCGTGAAAGGTGATACCGGCGACACCGGGCCGCAGGGGCCGACCGGGGCAACTGGGGCGACCGGAGCAACCGGGGCAACCGGCCCGCAGGGTGACACGGGAGCAACCGGGAGTCCGGGGCCGACAGGCCCGACGGGGCCACAAGGGCCGCAAGGCGCACAGGGGCCGCAAGGCATACAAGGGCCTGCGGGGCCGCAAGGCGCGCCGGGCATCTCCGGTTACGAGTTGATAACGGGCACGCCCGTCATCATTCAGAAGCAGTCGAGCGGGACGGCCTTTGCGACCTGCACGAGCGGGAAGAAGGTTCTCGGCGGCGGTTACACGACGGGCGTTCCGCAGGGCAGCGCGTCGAGTCCGGAAATGATAACCGTCTTCACCTCGTTCGCCGACACCCTGTTGTCCTGGAGCGTCAGCGGCTTCAACAACTCGAACGGGGGGCAGAATCGTAGCCTCACGCTCACGGCTTTCGCCATCTGCGCCGTAGTGCAGTAGCGCGGCGGCGCACGAGAGGTCTGACAAAGAGAGGGGCGGGGGCGAACATTCCCCCGCCCCTTCTTTCTCCCGCCTTCATCCACGCTTTTCGAGCGCGGCGACGAAGAAGCCGTCCACGCCGTCGCGTTGAGGCGAGGTGCGCGCCGCGCCCGTTTCGGTCAGTAAGTGCGAAGGCGCGGGCCGTGCTTCGACTTGTATGAAGTCCGCATGCGCGGCGAGGAAGGAGGCGACGACCTCTTCGTTCTCTTCCCTCTCGACCGAACACGTCGAATAGACGAGACGCCCGCCGGGGCTGAGGACGCGCGCGGCCTCTTCAAGTATCCGCCGCTGCTTCGACGCCAGTTCTTCGATGTCGGCGGGCGTGATGCGCCAGCGAATTTCGGGGTTATGCCTGAGCGTCCCCGTGCCCGTGCACGGCGCATCCACCAGCACGCGGTCGAAAGCCCCTTCGGCGAAAGGCAAAGTCGCTTCGGCGTTCAGCACCAACGCGCGGACGCTCTTCAGCCCTTGCCGCTCCGAAGCCTCTTTAACGAGACGTAGACGATGCTCGTACCTGTCGCCCGCGACGACGAGCGCCGCGTCGCCCGCGAGCGAAGCGATGTGCGTCGTCTTGCTGCCCGGCGCGGCGCACGCGTCGAGCACGCGCTCCCCGGCGCGCGCGCCGAGGACGTGCGCGACCAACTGCGAAGCCTCGTCCTGCAAGTAGATGTGACCCTCGCCGACGAGCGTCCGCATGAGCGTCGCCGCAACGCCTCCCTGCGCCTGCTTCACCCGCCACGCGCCCGGCGCGACGCGCGACTCGGAGACCTCGACGCCCGCCCCGCTCAGTCTCTCGAAGACCTTCTCGGCTCCGGCGCGCAGTTGATTGACGCGAAACGCCGTCGGGGCCGAGGCGTTGTTCGCACGCGCGAAGGCCGCGGCCTCTTCCGTCCCCGACTCTCTCGCCCAACGCTCGACGAGCCAGAGCGGGTGCGAAGTCTCGACGGAGATTTTTTGGAGCGGCTCTGTGATGCTGGCGGCGGGGTCGAACTCCGGCTCGCGCACGGCGCGGCGGAGCACGGCGTTGATGAAGGGCGCGGCGGAGCGCAGTCGCGCGGCGTGCGCGAGGTTGACCGATTCGTTGACGGCGGCCCGCGCCGGGACGCGCGCGAGGAAGCGCAGTTGATAGAGTCCGAGGCGCAAAGCCCTCCGGACGGGCGCGTCGAGCTTCTCGACGGGTCGCCCGGCGTAATGCTCCGCGAGCGCGTCGAGCCACAACTGCCAACGCAGCACGCCGAGCGCCAGCTCGTAACAAAGGGCTCGGTCTTCCGGCGTCAGCTCGTCAGTCCCGCCCGCCAAAAGAGGCGCGGCAAACGAGCCTTCATCCTCGACGCGCCGCAGAATCTCGAACGCCGCGCGCCGCGCGGGCGAGACGCTTCGACCGCCGCCCGCATGAACGTTCTCCTTCTTCAACACACCCGAACGCGTTGCCATTCGACTCCCGCAAAAACTGTCGGGGCAGGGCTCGTCCCTGCCCGATGCTGACGAAAGAAAACGGGCAGGGACGAGCCCTGCCCCGACAGAAGAAACCGTGCCCCCTCTGAATCTCTTATTCCCCGAAACGCTCGCCCGCGCGGACGCGCATCCCGTTGATGAAGTCGCGCGCGCGCATGCGTTGCTTGCCTTCGGGCTGCAACTCAAAGATGCGAAGCCCGGTTACGCCGCCGCACATCACCACTAAGTCGTCCCCGCGCGCTTCGCCAATTATTCCGGCAATCGGCCCGCCGAGCGTGTGCCCCGGATGGCCGTCTGTTCCAAGCGACTCGGCCCTCCATATGATTAGACGCCGACCACCGTGCGTAGTGTGTGCGTTCGGCCACGGCTGAAAGCCGCGCACGCGGCGCTCGATTTCGGAGGCGTCCTGCGTCCAGTCAATCAAACCGTCCTCGCGTTTGAGCATCGGCGCGTGCGTCGCGTCTGCTTCTCGTTGCGCACGCGGCTCTATCTCTCCGAGCCTCGCGAGTGTCTCGCTTAGAAGCTCCGCGCCGACGTGTGCGAGACGCGTGAGCAGTTCCGGCGCGGTCTCGCGCTCGCCGATTTGCGTCGCGCGTTGGAGGAGGACGGGGCCGGTGTCCAACCCTTCGTCCATCAGCATGGTCGTCACGCCCGTCTCTGTTTCGCCGCGCACGACGGCCCAGTTGACGGGCGCGGCCCCGCGATACTTGGGGAGCAGTGAGAAGTGAACGTTGACGCAACCCGCGCGGGGCGCGCGAAGGTATGTGGGCGGGAGGATGCGACCGTAGGCGACGACGACCGCCGCGTCCGCTTCGTGCGACTCGAAGAGCGCGAGCGACTCTTCCGTCTTCAACTTCGACGGCTGGTGGACTGTGAGCCCCTGCGCGAGCGCGTACTCCTTGACGGGCGACGCGTGGAGACTACGCCCGCGCCCCGCAGGGCGATCCGGCTGCGTCCACACGGCCACGACCTCGTGCCCGTCTTCCACGCACCGCCGCAGAGTCGGCACCGCCGTCTCAGGCGTGCCCATGAAGACAAGTCTCATAAAATGATGAATGCGGAATGCGGAATGATGAATGAAAGACGGTCATCAGTTTTTAGTTTTCAGTTTTCAGTTCTTGCCCTTGCTGAAAACTGAAAACTGTCTACTGAAAACTTCTGACTATTCATCATTCATCATTCCGCATTCATCACTTCCTCAGATGGCTTCGCGCTTCTCCTTGTTTGTGGAGCCGGGGCGGATTTTTTCGGAGACGACTTTGGCCTGCATGAAGAGGCCGAGGTAGTCGCGCCCGCCCGCCTTCGAGTCCGTGCCCGACATGTTGAAGCCGCCGAAGGGATGGACGCCGACGAGCGCGCCCGTGCATTTGCGGTTGAGGTAAAGGTTCCCGGCGTGGAACTCGCGCCGCGCGCGTTCGAGCTTCTCCGGGTCGTTGGTGTAGACCGCGCCCGTCAACCCGTACTCGGTGTCGTTGGCAATCTCAAGCGCATGGTCGAAGCTCTCCGCCGGGATGACGGCGAGGACGGGGCCGAAGATTTCCTCCTGCTCGATGCGCGCGCCGGGCTTCACGTCGGCGATGACGGTCGGCTCGATGAAGAAGCCCTGCTCGCCGTCCGTCCCGCCGCCCGCGACGACGCGACCGCCGTCCTCCTGCCCCCACTCGATGTAACGGCTGATGGTCTTGAAAGCCTTCTGGTTAATGACCGCGCTCAAGCTCGTCGAGGGTTCGTTCGGGTCTCCGAGCTTGAGCTTCTGCGTGCGCTCGACGATGCGCTCGACCATCGGCTCGTACACGTCCCGGTGGATGATGGCGCGCGAGCAGGCCGAGCATTTTTGTCCCTGAAAGCCGAAGGCGGCTTGGACGACGCCCGTCGCCGCCTCGTCCAAGTCCGTGTCCGCGTCAACGATGATGGCGTCCTTGCCGCCCATCTCGGCGACGACGCGCTTAATCCAGATTTGACCCTCGTTGACCTTCGCCGCGCGCTCGTTGATGCGGAGGCCCACTTCCTTCGAGCCCGTGAAGGCGACGTAGCGCGTCTTCGGGTGGTCAACAATCACGTCTCCGACCTCGCCGCCCGCGCCGACCATGAAGTTGACGACGCCGGGCGGCATCCCCGCCTCTTCCAGAAGCTCGAAGAACTTGTAGGCGATGGTCGGCGCGTCCGAAGAGGGCTTCAGGACGACCGTGTTGCCGGTGACGACCGAGGCGACCGTCATGCCCGCCATGATGGCGAGAGGAAAATTCCACGGCGGGATGACGACGCCGACGCCGAGCGGGATATATTCGAGCCGGTTCTCCTCGCCCTCGATCTTCACGATGGGCTGCGGCCCGGCGTAGCGCAGCATCTCGCGCGCGTAGAACTCGCAGAAGTCAATCGCCTCGGCGGTGTCGCCGTCGGCCTCGGCCCAAGTCTTCGCCACCTCGTGCACCATCCACGCCGAGAAGTAGTGACGGCGCTCGCGCAGCATCGCGGCGACGCGGAAGAGCAGCGCGGCGCGCTCTTCGGGCGGCGTCCGGCTCCACGTCTTGAAGGTCTCGTTGGCGCGCTCGACCGCCGTGCGCGCCAGCTCCTCCGTCGCCTTGTGGAAGCGGCCCACGACCTCTGTCTTCTTCGACGGGTTGAGGCTTTCGAGGATGTTGCCCGTCTCGACGCGCTCGCCGCCGATGACCAGAGGGTACTCGCGCCCCAACTCCGACTTCACGCGCTCGACCGCCTCGCGCATCGCCCGCGCGTTCTCCTCCTTGGAGAAGTCCGTGAAAGACTCGTTGCGAAATTCGTCCTGCTGCATCTGCTGAGACATACTCTCTTCGGCTCCTTCTCGGTCTTGAAACGATGATGGCTGAGCGGCTGGACGAGGGAGTCCGCGACCGACCTAACGCTCAGAATGATGTGCCGCGTTCTTTGTTTTGTCTGAATATGCTACCACAAAACAGTACCGCGAGCGGGTGAAGAAGGCAAAAGTAAAAAGGCAAAAGGCAAAAGTGAAGAGGCGTTAACCTCCTTACTTTTGCCTTTTACCTTTTTACTTTTGCCTTCGCGTAGCGATCCGCTCGCGGTACTGTTTTCACTGACGCTAAACCCAGCGCCCCTGCTTCTGCATCCGCTTGATTTTGCGCCGCACCATCTCGCGCTTGAGGACGGTGGTGCGGTCAAGGAAGACGACGCCGTCGCAGTGGTCGGTCTCGTGGAGCATGCACCGCGCTTCGAGTTCGAGCCCGTCGAACTCGAACTCCTCGCCCCGCACGTCCTGCGCGCGCACGACGGCCCGCAAGCTGCGCTTGACGGCGAAGAAGATGCCGGGGAACGACAGGCAGCCCTCGTCGCCCGTCTGGTCGCCCTCGACGCTCAAGACGACCGGATTAATCAGCGCGACGCGCGACGCCGGGTCTTGCCCGCCCGAACAGTCCATCACGAACAGACGCTTCGACACGCCCACCTGCGGCGCGGCCAACCCCACCCCGCGCGACGCGTACATCGTCTCGAACATGTCCGCGACGAGCCTCTTCAGCCCCTCGTCGAACTCCGTCACGACCTCGCCCGGCGTCTCCAACACCGGCTCGCCGTACTTCACGATCTCCAAAAGCGCCATTGCGACATTCCCTCGAATACTCAACAGATAAAGTTAAACGTGCTTCGACGGCACGGCTCGGACAACTAATTTACCTTAAGACATCGAAATCTCACCAGTTGAGAAGTTAGACGCCGCAGCCTGCCTGTTCGTTGCAGAACCCGCAAGGCGGCTCCCTTGTCGGTCAATCAAATCAAGCGGTTTGATTACGACTCGCGCTTGGACACGTAGTCAACGAGCTTCACCCAATCAATCTGCTTGTCCTCTGTCATAAACTCCTCGCCGAAGCTCATAGTCATCTCGTTGATTTTGGCCGCGTATGCTTTTTTAAATGCCTCGTCTTTCTGCCGGGCTTCTTCATCAATCGGCCTGATGATCTCCTGGTACAACTGGTCGTCGCCGGAGATGAAATGCCAGAACTCCTGCCCCGCGTATTTAAAATAACGCTTCCCGGCGTCCTTATGGTTCTTGAGGGGCACGTTGTCTCTGCCATAGATGCAACCGTTGACGGCAACGATTTCATTGGTGACGCCGCGCTCGCGCAATAACTTCCGCGCCACTTTGAAGTTGTCCCGCATCTTGTTCACCTGATCGCTGTTTCCCCAGTTCGTGCCCGACTTGATGCCGACGATGTAATAATCGCCCTCGCGCTCGAACTCTAAATCCACGCTCTTCAACTCGGACTTCGAGCCGCCGTAGAGAGTTTTAGAGACGTAGATGGCGAAGCCCTCAAGCAAGTTGCCGAAGATGGTCTCTTCCTGCGAAGAGAGGAAGGCGTCAACGACCGACTTCACCAGCTCGCCCGCGACTTCGAGGTTCTTGGCTTTGAACAGGTAAGGGTTCTTGCGCTTGAGTACGCCGTGCAGGTTCAACTGCCTGAGGTTATTCAGTCTGTTTTCGTAGAACGGAGTGATGACGTGCTCGGCGAGATAATCATAGTAGTGCTGGTAGGGCGCGGCCATTATATTAATTTCCGCTGCACCGGGCGCGTCCTCGCCGCGTCAATGTTCGACAAGGCCAAGTGATAGTAATCTTCGTTCTGCTCAATGCCGATGTAGTTCCTCATCAATCCGATTCAACGACGGAGGTCGTCCCGCAGCCGGCGAACGGGTCGCACACCACGTCGCCCTCCGAGGTGAAGAGCTTGATGAACCATGCGGGCAGCTCTTTCGGGAAGGCTGCGCTGTGACTCTTGTTACCGCATTCGGTGGCTAAGTGCAGGACGTTGGTCGGGTACGCCATGTCCCGGCCCACCCAATTCGCAATATTCTTCCCGAACCCGCTCTTGACCTGTGAGTTGAACCTGACCTTGTCGTTGTCGCCCAACTTCTTGAGCCTCGTCTTGGCCCAGTCCCCCGTAGGAACCATCACGGCTTCCTGATACATCTTGAACTTCTTCTGTTTGTTGAACTGCAAACAGCGCTCCCAGGCATCTCGAAAACGGTTAGGCCATTTGCCGGGGGAGCAGTTCCTCTTGTGCCATATATATTCCTCTGTCCACAACCACCCCTGACGCTTCAACGCGAGAATAAGTTCGAGCACGTAAGTATGCCGCTCGCTGTCAACGACCTTCTCCTTGATGTTGAGAATGAACGTCCCTTCATCTTTCAGGACTCGCTTCAGTTCCGCCGAGATGGGCAAAAACCATTCGACATACTTATCCGGGTGGACGCCACCGTAGGTATTCTTTCGACTGTCGGCATAGGGGGGCGACGTGACAATCAAATCAACGCAGTCATCCGGTAGCATCGGCAGCACTTTAAGACAATCGCCGTGATGTAATTTGTCCAACATGTCCATTAACTCAGAACCCACTCGACTTAGATTCCTTGAAAGTCACACCTGACAAGTCGAAGATACTATGCATGCAAACTCAGCCTACAATCCCTTCGCCAACCCGTCTCGCCCCTCCCGCCGCCCTTTTCGTCCGCCCTCGGTCTCCCTCGCTGTCGAGCGGGTATGCGCCTCGCACCAAGGCCCCGCCGCCGCGCCGTGTTTCAGAGTAAAACTCGCCGCCGCCCCTTCGTTTCAAGTTGAAACATGACGCTTCCTTCCGTGCGGCCTCCGTGAATTGATTAAGTGATGCCCCCGGCGCGTCTCCGCGGAATGGAAACGCACGCTCCGCCCACGGGCACGAGGATTGCAAATGCGTCGCATGCACGCCCGGAATTTTCGTCCTGACGGTCGCTCGCTCACATTCCTCGTTATCGGCTCGCGGGCTCAGGACGGTTAACGATTAAAGTGAATACCTCACTCAATCGTTTTCACGCCCGGTCTCACCGGACGGTCGCCTTTCTTCAGTCCTGACCGTCCGGGCGTCAGCAACTTATTCAGTCAAGAGCACAAGGGTCACAAGCAGGGTCGAACGATCATCGTTCCCGGTCGGCATTCGTCCGCGCGTTGGACGCCGGAGGGCCGAACCCAGAGCCTCGTCAACGTGTGTGCTCATGTATTGGATACTCCCCTCAACCCCTAGCCCTCGAAAGGAATTAAGTAAGTGAACACTTCAAACGACAGCAAGGCCGGACGCCGCAGCTCCAGCGTACTGCGCTTGGCGGCCTCCGCCATCGCGACGCTCGCCCTCGGCGTCTCCGCCCTCGCGCAGACGGCCCCCATCCTTACGCTGAACACCCCCAACCCCATCCAGGACTTTGGCAGGCTCAACACGGGGACGCTCTCCGCGAACAAGATCATCACGGTGTCGAACAGCGGCACGGCGAGCCTGACCATCTCAAGCGTCACCCTGACGGGCGTCAACCCCGGCGACTACACGCTGGTCTCCAACACCTGCGTCACGACGCTCTCGCCCAACGCGACCTGCACCGCGACGGTCAGGTTCAACCCTCTGGCCGTCGGGACGCGCACCGCGCGGATCAGCCTGACCGACAACGCGGCTGGCAGCCCGCACCGCGTCCTGCTGACGGGCGTCGGGCTCAACCCTTCGCTCCCGAACCGGCAGGTCGGGCCGGTTGACCCGCGCCACGGTTTCCCGCTCTGGTATCAGGACGATCAGGGTCTCCGCCTCGCACTGTGCCTCGACACCAACGGCCTCTGCCTCGCGGAGATTCCGAACCCGACGCAGCCGCCGTCAGTGACCGACACGGTTATCAACTTCCCCGGCGAAGCCTTCTGGTGGTCGTCCGAGGCCGAGATTGACTTGCCCGGCGGCGGTCGCGCCCGTCTCGTGCTCGCCAAAGAAGCCGCCTTCACGACCGAAGATGCGACGGTCGGCAACCAGATCAGCTTCTCCCGCGTCCGCATCCGCATTGACGGGATCACGCCCGGCGCGAGCTACACCATCACGCACCCCTACGGCGTCGTGACGCTCGTCGCCGACGGCGACGGCCTTGCCGCCCTGGACACCGCCGTGGCTGACGGCGGCGGCGCGGTCGTGCAGGCCAGCGGCCCCGGCTCCGGCGGCGACGACGAAGACGAGGGTGAAATTGACACGACCGAGGACATCGGCATCGGCCCCAGCGACTTCCGCGAGGCGCTGAAGGGCAGGTTCAGCACCTACCTCCGCTGGAACCCGGCAGTCGCCCCGGCGGCCCCCGCCGGTTACATCGGCAACCCGAACGTCCTCCACACGGTCATCGGCAGCCCCTTCAACACGAACTTCTTCCGCATCGCCGGCCCCAACATCGGCGGCACGGGCATCAACACCATCCAGACCACGCTCTTCGCCGTGCAGGGCAAGATTCAACCGGCGAACACCAAGACGGCTGGCGCTGTGCTCACGTCGGCTGACTCGGTTGATGGTGGCGCGGTTCTCGCCGAGCCCCGTTAAGGCGGAGGCTCGTTCAACTTAAAACCACTCCAACTCGCGCCGAGGGGCGCGTCGCAGAGGGGGTGACGCAGGGGGCAGCCTGCGTCACCCCCTCTTAACTTCGCGTGGGCGTGATTCCCGGCTCAGGGTTTAACTCAAGGCTTCGCGGGCGATGCCTTGTCGGGGGAGACTTTCTTCCCGAAGACGGGCGCGCGCTTCTGCATGAAGGCGGTGACGCCTTCGAGGAAGTCGGGGGAGCGGAAGCATTCGGCCTGACCTTCGGCTTCGAGTTCGAGGGCGGTGGCGAGTCCCTCCTGATCCTGCCGGTTGAGGGCGGCCTTGATGCGCGCGAGCGCGGGCTGCGGGGCGTTGGCGAGACGAGCGGCCAACTCGTCCACGGCGGCGTCGAGTTCGGCTTCGGGGACGACGCGGTTGAGGAGGCCGAGGGCTTGGGCCTCCTGCGCCGACAGTGTCGCGCCCGAAGCCATCAGCTCGAAGGCGCGGGCGTAGCCGACGAGGCGCGGGAGGAAGTGCGTGCTGCCGCCGTCGGGCATGAGGCCGATGCGGACGAAGCTTTGGCTGAAGGTGGCCGAGTCGGAGGCGACGCGGATGTCCGAAGCGAGGACGTAGCTGAAGCCGATGCCGACCGCCGCGCCGTGGACGCGCGCGATGACGGGCTTCCGCAACGCGCGCATCCGCAGGATCGCCGGGTTGATGAGGTCGCGCACGGAGGCGGCCACGTCGAGGCTCCCGATGTCGCGAGGGCTGATGGCCGAGAGGTCAAGGCCCGCGCAGAAGGAGTCGCCCGCGCCGGTGATGACGAGGACGCGGCTTTCGTCCTCGCCCGCCGCTTGGATGGCTTCGGAGAGTTCGCTGAACATCTCGAAGTCAATGGCGTTGCGCCGTTCGGGGCGGTTGAAGGTGATGCGCTTGACGCCTTGTTCGTCGAGCGTGACGAGAAGTTTTTTGTCTGTGGTCATTTTGTTTCCGTCTCCGTCGGCGGGCGCATCGCTTTCTTCAGGACGGCGATCTGGCCCGCGTGATAGAGGCTGTGCTGGACGACGCCTTGAAGCGTGACGTAAATCGAGGACATCCCCTCGTAGATGGGCTCGTCGAGCTTCGCGTCGTCGAGCGGCAGGATACTCGCGCGCAGTTTCTCGTTCTCTTCAACGAGCGTCTTCAGAGCCTCGCGCCAAGCCTCTTCCGAAACGTCTCCGGCGGGCCAGTCTTCCGGGGTGTTATAAATTTGCGCGGCGTCGCCTTCCAAGCGGCGGCGCGCGACCCGTTCCCACGCGGCGATGTGGAGGACAAGCTCAACGATGCTGTGCGCGCCCGCGACGGGCCGCGCCGACGCCTCCCCGGCGGTCACGTCTTGCAAAAGCTCCTTCAGCGAAGGGCCGTGCCACGCGTCGCCCTCGTGCGCGCGCCTGAACTGGTCGGCAATCCTCTCGGCTTCTCTCATGGTCACTCCGTGACAGTTTTCAGTTTTGAGTTTTGAGTTTTCAGTTCTGCGAGCCTCAAAGCTGAACTTTGAGATTCCACGAACTGAAAACTGAAAACTCAAAACTGAAAACTGTCTTCATCCCTTCCTAAAAAGTTTCGGCGCGGCGAAGACGGCGTAGCGCACGGGGGCGCGGTGGTGGGGCCGCCACCAGACGGCGACGGTCGAGCGGCGCGCGGCGGCGGGCGTCTCTTCGCGGCGCGCGACGCTGAGGACGAGGCGGCTGATGTCGTGGCGAAAGTAGCGCGCCACCCAGCGGCGCGAGGGGTCAGCGGCCTTGAGCCGCGCCTTCTCGAAGCGCAGCAAGTCGAGAGTCCAGCCCGGCCCTAGACGCTCTTCGCGCAAACGGCCTTCGAGGTGCGAGGCGAAGTCCTGCGCGTCTTCGAAGAGCTGCCGCACGCCGACCGCCGGATGACCGGCGGCGTAAGTCTGGAAGTGCGCGGAGAAGCGGTCGGCCAGAACCCTCTGCGTCAAGGGCAGGAGCTTACTGAGTTCGAGCAGGCGGCGGCCTTTGGGCGTGCCGCCGAATGAATCAATCCGCGCGGCGGCGGCGCGCGCGACCCGCCGCGTCTCGCCCGCGCTCAGGCCCATCTCGCGCCCGACGACGAGCGGGTCGTGGACGAAACGCTCGCGCAGCTCCGCGTCCGTCGTCAGAAGCCCTAAGATTTGCTCGACCTCAGCCAAACCCATCGTCAGTCTCGGAATCTCCTTCCGCCTGTGCCGATAAATCCGGCGTGACCCTCGAACCGGAGTTTAATACTCGCGCAACTGTTCGCGGTAGCCTTCGAAGTTGCGGCGCATCTCCGAGAGGCTGTCGCCGCCGAACTTCTCGCGCATCGCTTCCGTCAAGACGAGCGCGACCATCGCCTCGCCGATGACGCCCGCCGCCGGAACCGCCGTCACGTCCGAACGCTCGAAGGACGCGGGCGACTCCTCTTTCGTCTCAATGTCCACCGAGCGCAGGGGCCGTCGCAGCGTCGAGATGGGCTTGAGGAAGCCGCGCACGCGCAACTCCTCGCCGTTCGTGATGCCGCCCTCCAAGCCGCCCGCGCGGTTCGAAAGGCGGGCGAACTCCTTCTCTTCACTTCGATACGTAATCTCGTCGTGCACCTTCGAGCCCGGCAAGCTGGCGGCCCGCACGCCCGCGCCAATCTCCACGGCCTTCACCGCCGGGATGGACATCAGCGCGCGAGCCAAACGCCCGTCGAGCTTCGTCTCCCAAGAGGTGTGCGAGCCGAGCCCGGCCACGACGCCCCGCGCCACGACCTCGAAGACGCCGCCGAGCGTGTCGCCCTCGCGCCGCTTCTCGTCAACGAGTGCGACCATCGCGCCTTGCGCTTCCGCGTCGGCGCAGCGCAGCGGCGCGTCCGCCGGGACGGCCTTGATGCCCTCCCACGAAACTTCGAGAGGCGCTTCGGGCACGCCGCCGAGTTGGACGACGTGACTCAAGACTTCGACGCCGAAGACGGTGAGCAACTGTTTCGCCAACGCGCCGCACGCGACACGCGCGGCGGTCTCTCTGGCCGAGGCGCGTTCGAGGATGTCGCGCAAATCCCTCGCGCCGAACTTCTGCCCGCCCGCGAGGTCTGCGTGTCCGGGCCGCGGACGCTTCAGCTCGCGCATCTTCTCCGGCGGCTCGTCCGGCTTCAACGCCGCCATCACCTCCGACCAGTTCGCCCAGTCCTTATTCTCGACCATCAACGCCACCGGCGAGCCGAGCGTCAACCCGTGCCGCACGCCGCCCAGAATCTCCACCCGGTCGCGCTCAATCTTCATCCGCCCGCCGCGCCCGTATCCCCACTGCCGCCGCTCCAACTCACGGTTCATCGCCTCGACATCCACCGCCAAACCGGCGGGCAGTCCTTCGACTATCGCGACGAGCGCGCGACCGTGCGACTCTCCGGCAGTTGTGAAGCGAAAGGTCATAGGCACTAACTTCAGCCGAGATATTCTTCGGCCATGATATTACCGCGTCCGAGGATGCCTGCGGGGTCGAAGGCGCGTTTGAGGGCGGCCATCTCGCGCAGGGCTTGTTCGCCGTAGAGGACGCGAAGGTAGTCGCGTTTGATTTTACCGACGCCGTGCTCGGCGGAGATAGTGCCGCCGAGTTCGACGGCGCGACGAACGAACTGCGTGTAGATGTCGCGGGCGGCGACCGCCTCCACTTCGTCGCGGGGCATGATGTTGACGTGGACGTGATTGTCGCCGATGTGGCCGAAGATGACGTGCTTGAGACGGCTCGCGCGCAGAGTGTCGCGGTAGAACCTGAGCATCGAGGCGAAGGCCGCGTCGGGCACGGCCATGTCGGTCGAGACTTTTCGCTGGCCGTGGCGCGCGAGCCACTCGTTGACCATCACGGGCAGGCTGTGGCGGAACTCGCTCATCTCGGCGCGGTCGGCCTCGTTCGTCCCGAACCACGAATCGTCGAGCAGCGCGCCGTGCCGCTCAAGCAGACGGAGCCAGCCGCCGAGCAGTCGCTCTTCCGTCTCGCCTGTAATCTCCTGTTCGATGAAGACCGCGCCCGCCGCGCCGAGCGGGACGAGCGGGTAACGCTCGCGCAGGAAGTTGAGCGATTCGGCGTCGAAGTATTCGACGGCCCGCGCGTCGAGCCCCGCCGCGTCGGAAGCATCACCCGCAGTCGTGGTGGAAGCGGCGCGCGTGCGGAGAGAAGCTTCGCGTGCTTCGCGGACGAAGCCGAGCAGCTCCTCCTCCGTCTTAAAGAAGACGATGCCGCCGAGGACGCCTTCGGGCTGTGTGAGCAGAGAGAGTTCGACTTCGGTGATGACGCCGAGCGTGCCTTCGCTGCCGATGAAGAGGTCAACCACGTCCATCCCCGGCGCGACGTAGTACCCGGCGGCGTGCTTGCGCGTCGAAGGCATTTTGAGTGAAGGCAGACGGGCTTCGATGCTTTTAGCGCCGCCGAGTGGAATATGTAAGCGGCCTTCCTCGTCCGCGTGAAGCTCGCCGCGCCGCAGGTCGAGCACGTCGCCCGTCGCCAGAGCGACTTCGAGGCGGCGCACGTAGCCGCGCGTCGGCCCGTACTTGAAGGTGCGCGCGCCCGAAGCATTGGTCGCCACCGTCCCGCCGAGAAAGCAGCTCCACTCGGTCGGGTCGGGCGGGTAGAGGAGTCGCCGCTCGCGCACCGCGCGTTGAAAATCGGCGAGCACGACGCCCGCCTCGGCGACGGCACGCCCGCCCGTCTCTTCGTCTTCAAGCTCGACGATTCTGTTCAAACGCTCCGTCGAGAGCAAGACGCCGCCGAAGGGCACGCGACCGCCGACGACGCCCGTGCCCGCGCCCGCCACCGTCAAAGGTGTGCGCTCGCGCGAGGCGGAGGCCAGAGCTTCGGCCACCTCCGCCGCACTCTCAGGAATCAGGACGCGCGAGGCGTTGCCGCCCGCGAGGTTGCTGGCGTCGCCGATGAAGGATTGAATCTCGTCCTGATTCGATTTAATCAGCATGAGGCTTAAGGCTTGTGCCCTCGCCGCTCGTCGTCGGTCGCTTCGCCGTGTAGAAGGCCGAGTCCGCCTCGTCGCCCTCGTAGCGCCTCGGCCCACGGTACTCGAAGCCTATCTTTTCGAGGACGCGGCGCGAGACGGCGTGCTCCTCGTCGGTGTTGGCCGTGACCTGTTTGAAGCCGAGACGCTCGAAGCCGTCGCGGAAGGCGGCGCGCGCCGCCTCGGTGGCGAAGCCACGCCCCCAGTGTTCGCGCGCGAAGACGTAGCCGAAGTCTATCTCCGAGAGCGCGGGGAGGAAGGAGAAGCCGCAACTGCCGACGACCTCGCCCGTCGCCTTCTCGACGACGGCCCAGGGGCCGTAGCCGCGCTCGGCGTAGCTCGCCGCCACGCGCTCAAGCCACAAACGCGCACGCTCGACGCTCCGCCACGGCTTCCCGTCGCCGATGTGCCGCATCGTCTCCGCGTCGCCGCACATCCTGAAGAGCACGTCCACGTCCCCCGCCGTCCACTCGCGGAGGACGAGGCGTTCGGTTTCGAGGACAATGGTTGCCATAAATCTTATGGTCGTAAAAAGAATGCCGTCTAATACGACAGAGAGTCAACAGATGCAGGCTCAACAAAATCCCCGAAGGGGATAGAGATAATAGCCGGGGGCAAGCGAAGGCGAAAGCCTGAGCGCCGCCCCCGGAACAGCCGGAAAAAAGAATTCCGACCCTGAAGGGGTCGCAGACCGTGCATCGCCTGCGACCCCTTCAGGGTCGGAATCATTAACCTGAGCCTACCGGGGGCGTCATGCTTCGCACTTGCCCCCGGCTATTATCTCGTGCCCTTTCAGGGCACTGTCGAAGCATCAGTTCTTCATCACCCTACTTGCAGCTCGCGCTCGCGGAGGTACTTGATGCGGTCGCGGAGTTCGGCGGCGCGCTCGAATTCGAGGCTACTTGGCGGCGTGGCGCATCTCGGCTTCGAGGCGCGCGATGGTGGCGTCGAGGTTCGCCGCCGAGTATTCCTCGAAGGCGTCGAGTTCGAGCGGGACTTTGAAGTAGTCGGCCTCGTAGGCCGTCACCAGCGTGGACTCGATGGACTTGATGATGGTCTTCGGCGTGATGCCGTGCTCGCGGTTGTACTCCTGCTGAATCGTGCGGCGGCGCTCGGTCTCGCCGATGGCGCGGGCCATCGAGTCGGTGATTTTGTCGGCGTAGAGAATCGCCGTCCCCGAAGCGTTGCGCGCCGCGCGACCGATGGTCTGGATGAGCGAAGACTCGGAGCGCAGGAAACCTTCCTTGTCGGCGTCGAGGATGGCGACGAGCGAGACTTCCGGCAAGTCGAGCCCTTCGCGCAGGAGGTTGATGCCGACGAGCACGTCGAACTCGCCGCGCCGCAAGTCTCGCAAGATTTTGATGCGCTCAAGCGTTTCGATGTCCGAGTGCAGGTAGCGAACGCGGACGTTGACCTCGGCGAAGTATTCCGTGAGGTCTTCGGACATCTTCTTCGTCAGGGTCGTCACAAGGACGCGCTCGTTGCGCTCGGCGCGGACGCGGCACTCTTCCAGCAGGTCGTCAATCTGCCCCTTGACCGGGCGGACGACGACCACCGGGTCTGTCAGCCCGGTCGGGCGGATGATCTGCTCGACGACCTCGCCGCCCGTCTTCGTCAGCTCATAGGGGCCGGGCGTGGCCGAGACGTAGATGGTCTGCCCGACGCGCTCCTCGAACTCGGCGAAGTTCAGTGGCCGGTTGTCGAGGGCCGACGGCAGGCGGAAGCCGTACTCGACGAGCGTGCGCTTGCGCGACTGGTCGCCGTTGAACATCCCGCGCACCTGCGGGACGGTCTGGTGCGACTCGTCTATGACGACGATTGAATCTTTCGGCAGGTAGTCGAGGAGCGTCGGCGGCGGCGAGCCCGGCGGCTTGCCCGTGAGGTGGCGCGAGTAGTTCTCGATGCCCCGGCAGAAGCCCATCTCCTTAATCATTTCGAGGTCGTACATCGTCCGCTGGTGGAGGCGCTGCGACTCGACGAGCTTGCCTTCCTGAATGAGCTTCGGCTCCCACCACTCAAGTTCGTCCTTGATGGTCTTGAGCGCGCGTTTGACGGTCGTCTTCGGCATCACGTAGTGCGTCTTCGGGTAGATGGGGAGGCGCGACGTGTGCTTGTGGAGGACTTCGCCGAGCAGCGGGTCAATGGTCGAGACGGACTCTATCTCGTCGCCCCAGAGCTCGATGCGGTAAGCCTGATCCTGATAGCTCGGATAGATTTCCACGGTGTCGCCGCGGACGCGGAAGCTGCCCCGGTCGAACTCGATGTCGGAGCGTTCGTACTGCAACTCGACGAGCTTTTGCAGGAGCGCGTCGCGCGCCAACTGCATCCCCGGCTCGACGAAGAGCAGCATCCCGTAGTAGGCGTCCGGGTCGCCGAGGCCGTAGATGCAGGAGACGCTGGCGACGACGATGATGTCGCGGCGCTCGAAGAGCGAGCGCGTCGCCGACATCCGCAGGCGGTCAATCTCCTCGTTGATGGTCGCCTCTTTCTCGATGTACATGTCCGAGGCCGGGACGTAAGCCTCCGGCTGGTAGTAGTCGTAGTAGGAGACGAAATACTCGACGGCGTTTTCGGGAAAGAAGGACTTGAACTCCTGATAGAGCTGCGCGGCGAGCGTCTTGTTGTGCGCGATGACGAGCGTCGGTCGTTGCGTGTGCTGGATGAGGCTGGCGACCGTGAAGGTCTTGCCGCTGCCCGTGATGCCGAGCAAAACCTGATGCTGCTGGCCCTCGTCGAGCCCGCGCACGAGCGACTCGATGGCCTGCGGCTGATCCCCCTGCGGCGTAAAGTCGGAACGAAGTTTGAAAGGCATAAAAGTAGTGCCGGATGATTAAGTGATGTGTGACAAGTTGAAATCAAATTCTAACTTGTCACACGTCAGTTGTCATCCGGCACTACTTGACGGCGAGCGCCTGAAGTTGAGTGAGCGGGCCGTTGAAGTAGTCGTGGTCAGCCGCGCCGCCCACGCCCGCGATTGTCAGGCTCTGCGAGTACTGCCAGAACGTCCAGACCGTCCAGCTCACGGGAAGCGGTTGAGGCGCGGGGCCGTAGTGGGCGATCCAGAGCGGGTACTGGCTGAACTGGTCGTTGAAGTGCGCGTTCCAGAAAGGCGTGTTGGTGTAGATGATGGGCGTCGCGCCGGCCACCGGCTCGACCGCGTCGAGCCAGGTCTGGACGCCGCCGACGAGGGCTTCGCCCGTGACGCCATCGTTGACCTCGATGTCGAGGACGGGCGGGAGGTCGCCCGTCTCGAACTGGACGTTCGAGAGGAAGTGCGCGGCCTGCTGTGCCGCGTCCTGCTCGGCGCGGTAGAAGTGGTAAGCGCCGCGCAGGAGCCCGGCGGCCTTCATCCCGGCCCAGTTCGTGGCAATGAAGGGGTCGGTGATGCCCGCGCCCTCGGTCGCTTTCGCGAAAGCGAAGGCGCAGCCGGCGGCCTTCACAGCCATCCAGTCAACGTGCCCCTGAAAGTGCGAAACGTCTATGCCCGTCAGTCTCGACGGCGGATTTGTGGACATGATTTTGCTGAAAGGAAGTAGACGGTAGACAGTAGCCGGTAGAAAGACCTTGATTAACGAAGCGTTCGCGTTAAAGCGTCAACCCGAAAAGCGCGGAGCGCTACTGACTACTGTCTACCGTCTACTTCCTTTTCCTCCTTACGCAGCGTGCGTCGGGTCGGGCTGGCCGCTGCTGCTGATCTGGTAGATGGCCTCCATCACCGCCGAGCGGACTTCCGTCGGGAGCGAGCCGCGCACCGCCAAGCGGCGGAAGGCGGGCAGCACTTCCTTCTGCCCTGAGAGCGCGAGCAGTTTGACGACGGCGAGCCGCACCTCGTTGTTCGGGTGGCCTTCGATGGCGCGGATGAGCGGCTGGACTTCGCCCGCCTTCGCCATCAGGAAGAGGAGCGAGAAGGCTTCGTAAGTCTTCTCTCGGCTCTCGCCGGTGAGTTGGCTAATGGCTTCGGAGGCGAGGCCCGAAGCGGAGATGGACGTGCCGATGTTGCGGCGGCGGTCGGCGTCCGACTCGCGCAGAGCCCGCGTGAAGGACTCGGCGCGGTCGTCGCGGAGGTTGAAGAGGGCGCGCGCGGCGGCGCTGCGGACTTCGCGCGCGTCGTCGTCGAAGGCGGCGCAGATTTGGTGGAAGGCTTCGCTCGTGTCGAGCCTTGAGAGTTCGAGAATCGCGTCCGCGCGTTCGCCCGCCTCGCCGCTCGCGAGTCGCTGTTGAATCGAGGCCGGGACGGTCGAGAACTCGTCGAACAGCTCGACGGACTTCTCTTCCCCGGAGATTGTGGCCGAGGGGGCGGCAGGGGGTGCGTCGAAGTGCTCGTCCGCGAAGCCCGTCTCGACCTCATGCGGGGCGATGGAAGCTTCCGCCTCTCGCGGGGTGATGGAAGCTTCCGTCACCGGCGCATACTCTTCGAGCCGCGTCTCCGTCTCGGACGGCGCGGAAGAGGCGAACGTCTCCGAGAGGGCGTCGCCCCCGGAGGTTTCAAAGACCGGGGCCGACGGCGCGGCGGTCTCCGATTCGCTCATGTCGAGCTCGACCCATTCGGTCGCCTCCGCGTCCTGCGCGGGAGCCAGTCCTTTCTCTCCTTCTTCGACGGCTTCGGCGAACGGAAGCGACGGCCCCGTGTCACGGAGCGCCTCGATCCCCTTCACCTCCGAGACGGACGCGAGGCTCTCGTCTTCGAGCGCGGGCGCGACTTCGTGCGCAGGCGGCGTGAGCGTGAACTCTTCGACTTCGACGGCGCGGGGCGCGTCTTCAAACGCCTGCGGCTCGGCGAACGGGGCTGCCTCTTCGGCCACGGGCGGAGTCGTCGCCTCGACCGTCGGGGTCTCCTCCTCGTCATCCCACAGCTCGAAATCTTTGATGGGCGATTCACCCAACATCACCGGCTCGTAGACGGGCGCGGGCTGGGCGGGCTCGAACGTCTCAGCCGATTCCAACGCCGTCGTCTCTTCAACCGCTGGCTCTTCAACCATCGGCGACTCGACCGCCGCCTCTGCTTCTTCAACTGCCGTCTCTGCGGCGGCAACTTCTTCGACTTCGGTCTCCGGCGCGACCGTCTCGACCGAAGCGTCTTCGGTCACGAGAAGTTCGGGGGCCGTCTCCGTCGCGGGTGACTGTGCAAGCTCTTCGACGGGGGCGGCCTCTTCGACGGCGTGAGTTGTCTCCTCGACAAAGGGCACGACTTCCGAAGCGGCTTCGTTGACAGGGACGCTTTCAACTTCGGTCGTGATTTCGGCGACCGAAGCGGCGGCGGATTCGACCACAGGCGCGGCAGCGACTTCGACTGCGGGCGCGACGACGGCGGGCGGCTCCGCGAAGCCTTCGCGGCAAGTATCAATGGCGTGCTGGACGAGCTTGCGGTTAACCTTGGTCTTCGACTTCTTCTCGCGTTCGAGGAGTTCTTCGAGCGGTTCGACCGCCGACGGGTCGCGGAGCGAGGCCAGCGCCTCGACCGCCGCGCGGCGCACTTCGACCGCCGAATCTTCGAGCGCCGCGACGAGCAGCGGCGTGGATGACGGGTCGCCCACGAGGCCGACCGAACGCGCCGCCGAGGCGCGCTCCGCCGGGGCCGAAGCGCCGCCGAGGTCTTTCGCCGCATCGTCAAGGTAGCCGTGGGCGACGAAGGCCGCGCGGGCGCGCTCGCGCCGCTCCGTGTTGCGACCGGCGAGGGCCGCCAGCAACTCGGCGGCAATCATCTGCCGCGCCAGAACGTCCGAAGTCCCGACGACTCTCACATCTGAGGGCTCGCCGTCGAGCATGCGTTTCATCTCGACCTGCACGACATCGCCGTCCAGAGAGACGGCGGGCTCGATGCCCTTGGCGTCTATAGCGGCGGACTCCTTCGCGACGGGCGCGGCTTCATCCGACGACGCGACAGAGGTTGAGAGCGCGGCTATCGAAGACGCGAGGGCGGCTTCCTGTGCGACCGTCTCGGTGGAAGCGACCGCCGCCGTCGTCTCGGTTGATGAAATCTGTGTCTCGGCGGACGCGACCGCTCCTGTCTCCTGCGCGGCGACGGTCTTCTCTTCTACCGCGCGCTCCTTGCCTCTCTTCTTCTTGTCTTCTTTCTTCCGTTTCGCGCCGGAGGAATCGGACGCCGCCGCTGCGGGCTTCGATACGACGGGAGCCACGGCGGCGAGTGTGGACGTTTCGGCGGCGCGTTTGGTCTCGACCTTACTCAACGTCGAGGAAGCATCTTTGAGTTTCGCGGGACGCGCGGCCTTGAGCGTTGCGCCCGTCTCAGCCGTCTCGGACTCCGGGCCGCGCTCCGCCGAGGAGCGACGCGCCGCGAAGAAGAGGCCGACGCCGACGACGAGCAGCGCGAGCGTTAAGGCCAGAGGCCAGTTACGCAGCACGACCGCGCCGATGGACGTGCCCGTCGCGGCGGAGGGCTGCGTCGTCGTGGTGGTCGTCGTGATGGGTGCGACTGTGGTCGGCGGCTGCGCCTGTGCAAGCTGCTGTTCGGCGGCGGGAGTCGAAGCGGGAGTCTGCTCGGCGAGAGGCGGGAGAGCCGACGGCATCGAGGACTCGACGACGCCAGCGGGCGGAACCGACGCGCCTGTGGGCGACGACGTTGAGCCTGATTGACTTGAGTTCGTCTCGGCGGCGTTGGGTCGGCCCGCGTTCCTCTCGGCCACGGATTGATTCTGGGCCGGGGTCGAGGTCTGGTTTGACGAAGTGGAGTTGACGACCGGATTCTGATTCGCGTTCGCGGGTGTCTTTGTGTTGCGCGCGTTGTCTGCCTGCGCGGGCGTCGTGCCTTCGGCGGCCTCGAAGACCACGTTGAGGCGGTTGAACTTCTGCTCGACCTTCGGCTTCGCGCCCGGCTGCACTTTGTACGAGAGCACCACGTCCTTGCCGCGCTGCTGCACCTGCATGTCAGAGAAGCCGCGCCCGCTCGCGCCCTTCGCCACCGAGCCGGCGTTCGCGCCGGGGACGACGACGTAGAAGCGGTCGCCGCTGCGGTAGGCCGAGTAATCGTTGAGCGGGTTGTCCGACTTGATGGTGACGCGCGAGCCCCGCGGCGTGCTGCTGCTGCCCCCGACGAAGACGCGCTTCGTTGGCCCGGTCTTCGGCGCGGCGGCGTTGTCGTTCGCCGTCTGCTTGCCCTTGCGCTGCGCGTGCGCCGAGGGGCCGCCGTTCGTCACGAAGAGAACGGCGAGCGCGAAGGCCGCGAGGAGCGCCGTGGCGAACAGGCGGCGCGTGTGGCTTCTAAATTTTGAGTTGATTTTCAGGGGCATTGCGGTATGTCTTCGTCTTGCTGAAAGAGAAAGCGCGTGCAGGCTGTGTGCGCCCGCATTATGCAATAGCGGCGTCTCACTTGTCATCAACCAATTCGCCTCGCCGCCGCGCGCGCCGCTCTCTTCACATCTCACTTCGCTCGGACGCGACGGGGTGGTCTTGCGCGATGCGCTCGACGGTCTCGCGAATCGCGAGGCGCACTTTCTCAGGCACGCCGCCGTTCTCGCCGATGTGTTGGAGCTGCCGGGCCAGTTCCGGCTCGTACATCATGCCGAGCAGGCGGATGGCCGCCAGGCGCACCTCGATGTCGCGGTGGCACTCGACGGCGTCGAGGACGGTGCGGGTCTCGCCCGCCTTGACCGCGAGCGAGAGCAGCGAGAAGGCCTCGTAAGCCTGCCGCCTGTCCTGACTCGCGAGGCGGTTGATGGCCTGCGCGGCGAGCCCCGATTTGACGCAGGCGCTCGCCACTTCGGAGAGCGTCCCGGCGTCCGAGTTCTCGATGACGCGGACGTAGGCGTCGGCGCGGTCGAAGCTCAGGCGCGAGAGCGAGCGGGCGGCAGCCGCGCGCACCTCGCGCGCTTCGTCGGCCATCGCCACGAGCACGGGGACGAAGACCGACTCGTGATTAATCATCGCGAGGCTCGTCACCGCCGCCGCGCGCACGAGGCATTCGGTGTCGCGCATCGCCATCATCGTTAACGCCTCGACGGCGCGGCGCACCTGAAACTGCGCGAGCGTCTGCGCGGAGCGGACGCGCGCGTCGGCGTCGCCGCCTTCCAGAGAGTCGAGCGCGTGCAGGAGTCTCTCGTCTTCGAGCCATTCGGGGAGCTGCTCGACCTCGGCGACGGGTTCGAGCGAGCGAATCTCGCCCGTGAAGAAGGCTTCCTCGCCTTCCGTTCCGGCGAACGTGCGGCTCTCTTGCGCCGAGTCCCACTTGAGTTCCAGAGATTCGACCGAGCAGGCCGTCAAGGCCGGGCCGAGCACCGTCGCCGGGAGTTCCGGGTGGCGGCGCGCGATGTCGAGCAGAGCGCCGATGGCCGAGGGCAGGCCGAGCGAGCCGAGGCTCTGCACGACCTCGGTGCGGACGACCGCGTCGCCGTCGTAGAGCGCCTCGGTCAGAAACGGCAGAGCCTGCGAAGACTTCATCTCGCCGAGCGTGCGCGCGGCGGTGGCGCGCTCGAACGATTCGGGCGAGAGCAGGAGCGCCGCGCTCTCCCTCGCCACGAACCCGTAATCCTCAAGCGCCGTCCGCGCCCGACGGCAACCGTCCTCGTCCGTCTCCTGCGCGCGCAACGCCTTCAAGAGAGAAGTCTCGACGGCGCGGCGGTCATCCACGGCGCGAGACGAAAGAACCTCGATGCTGTGCGGCTCGCCTTGAATGAGCTTGATGACCTCCTGGTCAATGCGGTACGAGCCGAAGAGCACGGCGGGCATCGCCGGGTTCGAAGCCCGCGACTCACCGCCGCCTTCGGAATTGTTCGAGCCTGACAGTTGCTGACGCGTCGCTTCGTCGTCCGCGCCGCGCCCGTGCTTGCGCCGGTCGAAGGGCACGCTGATGCTCGACTGGCGCCGGTCGCCCTTCGCCTGCTCAAAAGTCGTCGCCTTCTCTTCGGCCTTGCCCTTCGGGCTCTTCGGCTTCGCGCCGCTCGCTCCTTCCGACTCCTCCGCGTCCTCCGTCTGCGCGCGGCGGCGGCGGAGCAGGACGAGCACCGCGCCGAGGGCCGACACGCCGAGCAATATGAGCAACGACGGGAGCGAGAAGAGGAACGAGCCGAGCCGCGTCTCTTCGTCGGCGCGCAACTGCGCCGAAGGCGCGGGCACGTTCGTCGTCTGCGCGGAAGCGTCCGGCGCAGCGGGCGGCGCGGCCTGCTCCGGTGGGTTCGGGGCGTTACCGCCCGCGCCCGCCGCGACCGGCGGCTGCGCGCTCACATGCTGCGTGCCGTGCGGGGCCGCGCCCGCCATCGCCGAGAGGTTTGCGTTCGACGACTCTCTCCTCTGGGGCTGCGGCGTCTGCGGCACGGGCATTTCATTCTGCGCGCGTCGCCTCAGGACGGCGTTCGCGGCGTCAGACGAGTCGTTCTGCGCGGCGCGCGACTCTCTCGCTCGTCGCTGCTCTTCTCTCCGCTGCGCGGCCTGCTGCGCCTGCTCCTCGCGCCCCGCGCTCTCGGCTGCGGCGAAGCCGTCGCCGTTGACGACCAGGTCGAGGCGGTTCCCCTTCGGCTGCACCGTCACGCTCGCGCCCGGCTTGACGGGGACGACCATCTCCAAAGAGTTGCCCACGCGCCGCACCTTGACCCCGCGCGGCGAGCCGGCGGCGAGGTCGCTCGCGCCGTTGACGAGCACGACGTGGAAGCCCTCGCCGTCCTGCCACGTCTGCGCGCGGTTCATCGAGCCGTCGGCGGTGATCGAGACGACGCTCCCGCTCGTGGCGATCTGCCTGACCTTCACGCCGGGCTCTTGCGGTCGCTGCTGCGCGACGGGCACGTCCGTCTGGCAGATGGCGAGCGCCGCGCCGAGCGTGGAGACCAGTCCGAGGCGGACGCAGCGGGAGAGGAGCGGGTTGTCACTCCGCTTGGAGACGAGTGCGGCGGCGAGTTGTCGGGAACGTTCCGTGTTCATAATCTTATTTCGTTTCGGGCGGATGTGCCCTTCGGGCGGGGAGGCGCGGGAGGTTTCAAAAGCGACAGGCGGGGGCGTTGCCCGTCACTCGGCTCAAAAGATTGTCAGGAGAAGAGAGTCTCAGGGAGAGACCTCTCAAGTTCGGCGTCGGTGAGTGCGGAGTCTCAGCGCTGCTCGTCGCTGAATTTGTAGCCGATGCCCCAGACGGTCAGAACCATCTGCGGGTTTTCGGGGTTGTCTTCGATCTTGGCTCGCAGGCGGTTGATGTGCGAGTCAATCGTGCGGTCGTAGCCTTCGTAGGAGTAGTCCCAGATTTTCTCCAGGAGGTATTTGCGCGGGAAGACTCGCCCCGGATTCGAGGCGAAGAGGCGAAGGAGCTCGAACTCCTTCGGAGTTAATTCGACCTGCCGGTCGCCGACCGTGACCTCGCGCTTGGCCGGGTCAATCCTCAGCCGCCCGCGCGAGATGGGCGACTCTTCGCCGCCGCCGCCGTCCGTGTGCGCCACGGCGCGGACGCGCCGCATGACGCTCTTGATGCGCGCTTCAAGCTCGCGCAGGGAGAAGGGCTTGGTGATGTAATCGTCCGCGCCCATTTCGAGTCCGAGCACCTTGTCCACCACGTCGTCCTTCGCCGTCAGCATCAGGATCGGGATGTAGCTCGCCTTCTCGCGCAGCTCGCGGCAGACCGCCAGCCCGTCCATCTTCGGCAGCATGAGGTCGAGCACGATGGCGTCGGGCCTCTCGCTCAGAGCCGCCTGCACGCCCGCCAGCCCGTCCTCAGCCGTCCGCACGCTGTAGCCCGCGCGCGAAAAATACTCCTTGATCGCTTCCAGAATCTGCTCGTCGTCTTCGATGATGAGCAGATTTAGCCTGCGGTCACCGGCTTCGGGTCTGTCCTCGACGGCCTCTTTCGGCCTTGAACTGTTAACAGTGCTCATCATGGGCGTTCGGGTTTAGGGGCGAACCAGGCAGGTTCATTACGCCGGCAGCGGTCGGGCTGTCCGGCGGACATTCAAACTATAACAGGACAACACAATTAAACTCAAGCATAAGTTTCCCGCCGCCCGTCCAAACCATGTGCGGTGCGGAACTTAAGCCGCGCGGGACGGTTCGGCGACCGGGACGGCCCGCGCGGCTGGTACGTTCCAAACAACGGGCGTGTTTCAAAAGGGCCGTCTCCTGTGGTATGAACAATTCCAGTTGAGACCGCAGCGCCTTCGCCCGCGCACGTCCGTTCAATCTACGCACGCGCGGCGCGCGGCAGTTTCGAATCCCCCAATTTTTAGGAGGCGTATGACCAACGACGAGAGACAGAAACTCATCGCCCAGTACCGCGACGGCTTCGACGAAGTGACGCGGAGCATCGAAGGCATCTCCGAAGAGGATTTGCGCGCGCGTCCGCTGCCCGGCAAGTGGACGGCCTGTGAGATCGTCCACCACCTCGCCGACAGCGAGATGAACGGGGCCATCCGCCTGCGCAAGCTCCTCACCGAAGAGAGCCCGCAGATTCAGGGCTACGACCAGGAAGTTTTCGCCGAGCGACTTCGCTACAACGAGCGTGACATCGCGCCCGCGCTCGAAGCCTTCCGCGCCGCGCGCGCGACTACGTCGCAAATCATCGAAGCCATGACCGAAGACGACTGGGCGCGCGAAGGCACGCACACCGAGTCCGGTCGCTACACCTCCCAAGACTGGCTCAGGATTTACGCCGCCCACGCCCACAACCACGCCGCCCAAATCCGCCGCCTCCGCGAAGAGATGGGAAAGCCGTAAACCGTGACGGGTGACAGGAGAAAGGCAGTTCTTTCTTGTTACGGTTTACGGTTCACGGTTCACGGCTTTTACCTCTTCCTTGACAAAAATCGGACGGCGCGAGCACAATCTCGGCTCGCTTCCGGGGACGTTCTCTTTCTTCAAGCCCGACGCCGTCACAAACCTTGACCGACATGACCGGCACACAGCCCGTAAACGAAATCGTTCTGTCCGGCCTCAGACTTTTCCGGCGCGGCAAAGTGCGCGACGTTTACGAGGTGGACGCCGAGCACCTCCTCGTCGTCGCCACCGACCGCATCTCCGCCTTCGACTGCATCCTCCCGACGCGCATCGCGCGCAAGGGCGAAGTGCTCACCGCCCTCTCGCGCTTCTGGTTCGAGCGGCTCGCGCACGTCACGCCGCACCACCTCGTCACGACCGAAGTCGAGCGGATGCCCGAAGCCTTGCGCGAACACGCCAAAGCCTTGCGCGGTCGCTCGATGCTCGTCCGGCGCACCGAAGTCTTCCCCGTCGAGTGCGTCGTGCGCGGCTATCTGGCCGGGTCGGGCTGGAAGGACTATCAGCAGACGGGCGAAGTCTGCGGCCACCGTCTGCCCGAAGGGATGCGCGAATCCGACAAGCTGCCGGAGCCGCTCTTCACGCCCGCGACCAAGGCCGAAGAGGGTCACGACGAGAACATCCCCGAATCGCGCATGAGCGAGATAGTCGGCGCGGAGGCGACCGAGAGACTCCGCAACACCTCGCTCGCGCTCTACCGCGAAGCCGAGCTTTACGCCCGCAGCCGCGGCATCATCATCGCCGACACCAAGTTCGAGTTCGGCGTTGACTCTTCCGGTCGAATCATCTTGATTGACGAGGCGCTGACGCCCGACTCTTCCCGCTTCTGGCCCGCCGACGAATACCATGCGGGCGGGCCGCAGCCTTCGTTCGACAAACAGTTCGTGCGCGACTATCTCGAAACGCTCCGGTGGGACAAACGTCCGCCCGCCCCGCCGCTTCCGCCCGAAGTCGCCGAGGCCACGACGGCGCGCTACCTTCAGGCTTACCGTCTGCTCACGGGGGAGAGTCTGGAGTCCGGAGCCTGAAGTCCGAAGACGAGAGCTTCACGGTCTCCCGTCTTTCTTTCATCTTTGACTCAAGACTCAAGACTCAAGACTCTCTAGACTATCTGTTGATGACTTTCTTTGACTTCTTCGTGCTCGCGATTATCGGCTCGTCGGTCGTCGCGGGCGCTCTGCGCGGGTTAGTGCGGGCGCTTGTCGCGGGCGCGGCGCTCGTCGCCGGTCTCGTCCTCGCCGCGCGCGCGTATGAGCCGGCGGGCGCGCTGCTCAAGGGGCTCGGCCTCGTCGAATCGCCTGCGGCGGCGCACGCGGGCGGATTCCTCTTGATAGTCGGCGCGGCGGTGGCTTTAGGGTTCGCCCTCGGCCAAGCTCTCAAGTCGCGCGTCGGTCGGACGCGTCTCCGCTGGTTCGACCGCGCGCTCGGCGGCGCGTTCGGGTTCGTCAGGGGCGCGGCGGTCTGCTCGGCCATCTACCTCGCCTTGACGGCCTTCCCCGTCCGGCTCGGCACGGTCGAGGCGGCGCGCACGGCCCCCGCGCTCGCCGAAGGCGCGCGGCTCCTCGCGCTCTGCACTTCGACGGACGTGCGCTCGCGCTTCCTCGCGCGGTACGAGCAACTCTTCGCGCAGGATTTTTCTTTTCGAGGGAATTAGCGGGGATTGATATTTTATCTCACGAGATGGAGCGACCTATGCAGATGCGCGCCCGCCTTGAGGCCCTGATTGACGAGATGCTCGACGGCCAGATTATGCTCGACGAGGCCCTCACCGAGTTCGAGAAGCTCTACATCCAGAAGGCCCTCGCGCGCCACAAAGAGCACCTCTCGCGCACCGCCACTTCCCTCGGCATCCATCGCAACACGCTCTCCAAGCGCGTCGCCGCCTACCGCGTGCAGGAACGCGCCGCCGCCACCCGCCACCCGCGCAAGACAGCCTCCCGCCGCAAAGGGCGCTGAGCCTTCGAGTCGCCCCGCGCCCGGCCCACCCGCCAGAAGCTGACAGTTGACAAAGCCCGTGAAAATGCTATATTCCTAGCACTCTTGTTGGGAGAGTGCCAGAGAAAGAGGCTCTTCAACTCATCGTCAAAAACAGGGCGAATTGTGCCCGCGGCGGTGGCGCTCCCGGCGCGAGAGTGCTGAAGATTTTGGCCATCAAACCCGATATTCATCCACCAGAGAGAGAACGGAAAGGAGCATCATGGCGACAAACATCAGACCCCTTCACGACCGTGTGATTGTGAAGCGCATCGAAGAGGGCGAGCAGGTGCGCGGCGGGATCATCATCCCCGACTCCGCCAAGGAGAAGCCGCAGGAGGGCGAGGTCATCGCCGTCGGCGAGGGCAAGCGCAAGGACGACGGGACGCGCGTCGGGCTCGACGTGCAGAAGGGCGACCGCGTGCTGTTCGGCAAATACAGCGGCTCCGAAATCAAGCTCGACGGCGAGGAGTACCTCATCATGCGCGAGGACGAAATCCTCGGCGTCATCGAGCGCGCGGGTGCGGCGAGCGGTAAGAAGGGCGGCAAGTAGTCTTTTAAGACTCCTGCCGCTTTCCCGCTTTTAGAGAGAGAAGATTCCGTAACACAAGTAGTCGAAGGAGAAGAGACTGAAATGGCAAAGCAAGTGATTCACGGCGAAGAGTCGCGCGCGGCTATCCTGCGCGGCGTCAACCAGCTCGCCGACGCGGTTAAGATCACGCTCGGCCCGAAGGGGCGCAACGTCGTGCTCGACAAGAAGTTCGGCTCGCCGACCATCACGAAGGACGGCGTCACGGTGGCGAAGGAGATCGAGCTTAAGGACTCGCTCGAAAACATGGGCGCGCAGATGGTGCGCGAAGTCGCGTCGAAGACCTCGGACGTGGCGGGCGACGGCACGACCACGGCGACCGTGCTCGCGCAGGCCATCTTCCGCGAGGGCGTCAAGACGGTCGCGGCGGGCGCGAACCCGATGGCTTTGAAGCGCGGCATCGAGAAGGCCGTCGAGCGCGCGACCGAAGAGATTAAGCGTCTGTCGAAGCCCGTCAAGGGCGACATGATCGCGCAGGTCGGGACCATCTCGGCCAACGGCGACCGCACCATCGGCGAGATGATCGCCAAGGCGATGGAGACGGTGGGCCGCGACGGCGTTATCACGGTCGAGGAGTCGAGGACGATGGAGACCGAGCTGCACGTCGTGGACGGCATGCAGTTCGACCGCGGCTACCTCTCGCCGTACTTCGTCACCGACCCCGAGCGGATGGAGGCGGCGCTCGACAACCCGCTCATCCTCATCCACGAGAAGAAGATCAGCTCGATGAAAGACCTGCTCCCGATGCTTGAGCAGATCGCGAAGATGGGCAAGCCGCTCGTCATCATCGCCGAGGACGTGGAAGGCGAAGCCCTCGCCACGCTCGTCGTCAACAAGCTGCGCGGCACTTTGAACGTCGCCGCCGTCAAGGCCCCCGGCTTCGGCGACCGCCGCAAGGCGATGCTTGAAGACATCGCCATCCTGACGGGCGGCAAGGTCATCTCGGAAGACCTCGGCATCAAGCTTGAGAACGTCAAGCTCGAAGATTTGGGCCGCGCCAAGAAGGTGACGATTGACAAGGACAACACGACCATCGTCGAGGGTTCGGGCAAGGACGCTGACGTGCAGGCGCGCGTCAAGACCCTTCGCGCGCAGGTCGAGGACACGACCTCGGACTACGACCGCGAGAAGTTGCAGGAGCGCCTCGCCAAGCTCGTCGGCGGCGTCGCGGTGATTCGCGTCGGCGCGGCCACCGAGACGGAGCTGAAGGAGAAGAAGGCGCGCGTCGAGGACGCGATGCACGCGACCCGTGCGGCGGTCGAGGAAGGCATCGTCCCCGGCGGCGGCGTCGCCTTAGTGCGCGCGGCGAAGGTGCTCGACAAGTTCAAGGCGAACGAGGAAGGCGAGGGCGACGCGGACGAGCAGATCGGCGTCACCATCGTGCGGCGCGCGCTCGAAGAGCCTCTGCGTCAGATCGTCTCGAACGCGGGCAAGGAAGGCGCGGTCATCGTCGAGAAGGTGCGCGAGTCGAAGAAGGACAGCTACGGCTACAACGCGGCGACCGAGACCTTCGGCGACCTCGTCGAAGAGGGCGTCATTGACCCGGCGAAGGTCACGCGCACGGCGTTGCAGAACGCGGCTTCCATCGCGGGCCTGATGCTCACGACCGAAGCGCTCGTCTCGGAACTCCCCGACGACGATAACAAGATGCCCGCGATGCCGGGCGGCATGGGCGGCGGCATGGGCATGTAAGACGAGGCCCACCTCGCCTGAAAGACGAAGGCGGCTGCGCTCTAACTAATTAGAGCGCAGCCGCTTTTTTTTCGTGTCGAAGAGAAATAGCCGGTGCTGTTTTTGTTCTGTTAGGCAAAGCGGCCCGGCGTCATTAGTAACGGAATTCAGTTGAGGTGAAGAGACACGCGGCGGCGGTGTTGGTTGCCACAGTCGGGCGTCGTGGCACGCTCCGCTGCGCGCGGTTCGGGGCTGGCTCTATCATCGGCGACGGTCACGCGCCGCAACTTTCGCAGGAGGGATACCGGAGTGAAGTTCAACGCCACGGGATTCGCCGTCGCCTCGATCACGTTCGCCCTGGGCGTCGTCCTCGTCTATCTCGTTTACCTCGTCGTCCCGATGGTCTTCGACGACCCTTCCGCCGCCGAGGAGGTATACCACTGTAGTCATTAACCGCCCGCCGGGATGTGCCGACTGAAGCGCGCCTCGACGACGCCGTTGGCGTTTGAGCCTTCGCGCGCCGTCAGCTCAGGATAAGGCGCGTGCTCGGCCTCCGCGCCTTCGAGGCCGAGCAGCTTTTCCGCTTCGTTGATGTCGTCCTCTTCCCCTTCAATCTCCATGAAGAGGCCGAAGGGCAGCTCGTCAATTACGACTTCGACGCCCGCCACGCGCCACGTCGAGCGCCGCTTCTCGTAGACGAGCGCGGGCCGGTAGCCGAGCGCTTCGAGGATGGCCGCGAGCGCCGCGCCGTCCTTAACTTCGGTCTCCTCCTCGCGGTTCCGCTTGATGGCCGACTCGGTCACGCCGCGTTCCTTGTACGTGAAGACGGCCCGCCCGCCGACGCGCCGCAGGCGCAGCACGCGGCTCCGTGGGTCGAGCCCCGGCCCGCCGTAAATCGTGTTCTCCTCGAACTCCTCGCCGCCGTGCTCGACCGCCCCGACTTCCGCGAGACGCGCCCGCACCGCCTCCCTCTGTTCGAGCGTCAGACGGTATTTTTTCTCAATCTCGATGCCCATGAAAAGAGGGTAAAGGTAAAAGGGGACGAGGGCAAGAGAGAGGCCGGAGGCTTGAGACTAGGGGCTGGTTAAGAAGCATTCCTGTTCTTAACCAGCCTCTAGTCTCAAGCCTCCGGCCTCTCTCTTACGTCTGTCGAATCCAGCGGAAGAGTTCGGGGATGGTCGCGCGCTTGCCGTACATGAGCATCCCCGTGCGGTAGATGCGTGCGGCGACCCAGATCATGCCGACGACGGTCAGGATGCCGATGAGGAGCGAGAGCGCAATCTGCCAGACGGGCGGCGTCTCGGTGACGACGCGGACGAGCATCGTCACGGGCGAGAAGAACGGAATCATCGAGACCCAGAACGAGAAGGTCGAGCCGGGGCTGCGGATGACGGGGAAGGCGAGGTAGATGGCGATGACCGGGAAGAGGCTCACGGGGACGACTATCTGGCTCGCCTCCTTCTCGGTCGTCACAATCGCGCCGATGACGGCGTAGATGGTCGCGTAGACGAAGAAGCCGAGCATGAAGAAGAGCAGCGCGTAGACGTAAGCCTGCGGCGGGATGGTCGGGAGCGTGATCTCCATCCCGCCCATCATCAACGCGCCCGCGCTGAAGAGCGCCAGCAGCAGGAGCATCAACGCCCAGATGCTGAACTGCGTGAGCGCCACCAGCGAGACGCCGATGAGCTTGCCCGCCAGCAGTCCGAAGGCGTCCACCGACGAGAAGAGCACCTCGACGATGCGCGTCGTCTTCTCCTCGACCACCGCCGAGAGGATGGCCTGCCCGTACATCATCATCGCGATGATGACGAAAGTCCCGACGCCGATGGCGAAGATGAAGCTGCCGCCGTCGTCCTTCTTCGTGCCCCCGGCGGTGACTTTCTCCTTCGACATCGTGACGCTCTTCGACAACTGCCGGACGCGCTGCTGCTCGATGTTCTCGTCGCGCATCCGCTGCTCGATGACGGCGAGGTTCAGACGGTCTTCCAGCACCGAGAGCGTAATCATGTCGCCCGTGTTGCGCGCGTAAAGCTCGGCCTCGCCCCTTTGAAGAATGTCGGCGGGGAGGATGAGGTACACGTCCAGCTTGCCGTCGAGCACGCGGCGGCTCAACTCGGCCTTGACCTCTTCGAGCGGGCGGCCCTGCGCCGTGACCTCCTCCATCACGAAGTTCGTCTGAATCGCCTTCTCCACGTCGCGCGCCCCGCTCGCGTCGGCCATGCCGCGCGCCGCGTCCCCCGCGCGCCTCTCCTTCTTCTCCGGGCCGCGCATGACGGACTCGCGCAAGGGCTGATAGACGCGGCCCGTCTCGTCCACGACGGCGACGCGCGTCGCCTCGCCCGTCTTCAAGCCGATGAGCAGGCCCGGCACGACGAGGAAGACGAGCATGAAGACCGGCGCTAAGATGGTCGAGACGATGAAGGCCTTGCCGCGCACGCCCTGTATGTACTCGCGGCGGATGATGACGAGAATCTTTTTCATGCCTCTTCCCCCACCTTCGAGATGAAGATGTCGTGGAGGCTCGGCTCCACCCGCTCGAACTTCGAGACGCGCGCGCCGCGCTCGACGAGACGCCGGAGCAACTCCTGCGTGTCGGCCCCGTCCGCGAGCAGCGCCTCGACGCACTCGCCGTCAGGCTTTAAGGAGGCGATGAGCGCGCGGTCTTCGAGCACGCCGTCGCCGCCCTCGACGCGCAGAGAGACGGAGTTGCGACCGTAGCTGCTCTTGACCTCGCGCAGGCTCCCCGACAAGACCTTGCGCGAGCGGTTGATGAGGCAGATGTCGTCGCAGAGCTGCTCGGCGTGCTGCATCATGTGCGTCGAGAAGATGATGGTGCGGCCCGCGCTCTTGAGTTCGAGGACGACCTCCTTCATCAACTCGACGTTGACGGGGTCGAGCCCCGAAAACAGCTCGTCGAGGATGAGTAAATCCGGCTCGTGCATGACGGTGGCGATGAACTGGATTTTCTGCTGCATCCCCTTCGAGAGCGAGTCGGTCTTACTCGCTTTGCGGTCGCCGAGCTTGAGGCGCGTGAGCCAACGCGCGGCGGCCTCGTCCGCCGCGCGCGCCGTCATCCCCTTCAGCTCGCCGAAGAAGCGGAGCTGCTCGCCGACCTTCATCTTCTTGTAGAGCCCGCGCTCTTCCGGCAGGTAGCCGATGCGGTTCTGCGAGTCGGGGCCGAGCGGCTCGCCGAAGAGCTCGATGCGGCCCTCGTCGGGCGCGGTGATGCCGACGATCATGCGGATGGTGGTCGTCTTCCCCGCCCCGTTCGGGCCGAGGAGGCCGAAGATGCGGCCCCGCCGCGCCGACAGGCTCAAGTCGCTGACGGCGTTGAAGTCGCCGTACCGCTTCGTCACGTGGTCAACGAGGAGTGTGGGTTTTTCTTCGCTCAAGGTGCTCCGATTCCGCCACGGCGGGCAACCCTCCGGGGCGCGCGGGCGCATCTCAAGGGTCAAACCGGGCGAGGTCAAAAAGCATTCAAAAGTTGGACGGATGTACGAGAATCTGTACGCGCCCGGATGAACAGCCGAGTTTTTAATACGGGCCGCGCCGATTTAAAGTTTTCCACCTCTCTTTTCTTGCGTCGCGCGAATCGGCGCGTGGTAAGATGCGCCCCACTCTGGTTTTCCCCGGCGGACTTTAGGTGGCCGTTATGCTCTCCTGCACGACTTCCGACAAGCGACTCCTGCTCTCACTCCTCGCCTGCCTCTGCCTGCTCCCGCACGCCCGCGCGCAGGATCAACGCCCCACGCCGAAAGATGACGAGGAGGACGTTGTCCGCATCAACGCCGAGCTGGTGCAGACGGACGTGATGGTCTTCGACCGCGCGGGCAAGTTCGTGGACGGGCTCAAGCCCGAACAGTTCGAGCTGCTCGTTGACGGCAAGCCGCAGGCGATCTCCTTCTTCGAGCGCGTCAAGGCGGGGACGGTGGACGAGGACGCGCAACTCGCCGCCGCGCGCGGCGGGGGCCGCACGCCCGCCGGCAAGTCGGGCGCGGCGCTCCCGCTCGACCGAGGGCGCACCATCTTCTTCTTCGTGGACGACCTGCACCTCTCGCCCGGCAGCGCCTCGCGCATCCGCAAGACGCTTCTCGATTTCATCGAAGAGGAGTTAGGCCAGAACGACGAGGCGGCGGTGACGAGCGCGAGCGGGCAGATAGGTTTCCTCTCGCAGTTGACGGACGAGAAGGCCGTGCTGCGGGCGGCGGTCTCGCGTCTGAGCCCGCGCGCCTCGTCGCTGCGCGACTACCAGTCGCCGCCGATGACCGAGTCGCAGGCGCTCGCCATTGACCGCAACGATACCATCGTTAAGAACTACTTCGTGGACGCGCTCCTGCGCGACACGCCGATGATGCAAAGGCAGACCGCCGAGTCAATGGTGGAATCGCGCGCGCGCGGCATTCTCCAGATGTCAGGCAGCGTGACGCTCAACACTCTGGTCTCGCTCGAAAGCGTGATGCGCGCGGCCACGCCTCTGGCCGGGCGCAAGATTCTCTTCTTCGTCTCGGACGGGTTCCTGCTCGACGCGCGCGACGGGGCGCTCTCCGACCGTCTGCGGCGCGTGACGGACGCGGCGGCGCGCAGCAGCGTCGTCATCTACTCGCTCGACGCGCAGGGGCTCACTTCGGGCCTGCCTGACGCCTCGTCCGAGGTGGCCTTCGACCCCACGGGCCGACTCTCGACCGTCAACGCGGGCGAGCGCTCGAACATGCAGGACCCGCTCCACACGCTCGCCCTCGACACGGGCGGGCGCGCGCTCGTCAACACCAACGCGCTCGACACCGCCGTCACCAGGGCGCTCGAAGAGACTTCCGTCTACTACCTCCTCGCGTGGAGGCCGGAGGACGCCGAGGGCGGCAGCCGCGCCAAGTTCCGGCGCATCGAGGTCGGCGTTAAGTCGCGCCCCGACTTGAAGGTGATCGTCCGGCGCGGCTTCTACAACTTCACGCCGCCCGAACCGCCCGCCCGCGCTTCGTCGAAGAAGAACAAGAAGGAAGAGGCGGCGACGCCGACGACGGCGCAGCCTTCCGTCTCGACGGGCGACCGCGAGCTGTTGTCGGCGCTCTCCTCGCAGTACGCGCGCACGATGCTCCCGACCTCGCTCTCGCTCGGCTACGTCAACAGCGCCGAGGCGGGGATGATTTTGACGGCCTCCATCGAGCTGCCGCGCGAGGGGCTCAACCTGCTCGCGCGTCCGCCCGGCGGCGCACCGGACGCGCGCGCGAAGGTTGACGTGGCCGGGGCCATCGTCAACGACCGCGGGAAGGTCGTGAACAACTTCAAGCAGGAGATTTCATTTCCCTTCCGCATGCTCGAAGACGCCTCTCGCCGCGTGATGTACAGCTATCAGGCGCGGCTCGCGCCCGGCCTCTATCAAGTGCGCGTCGCCACGCGCGACCCCTTAAGCGGTCGCACGGGGAGCGCGCTCCGGTGGGTCGAAATCCCCGACATCAAGAGCGGGCTCGTGTTGAGCAGCCTCTTCCTCGGCGAGCGCCCGACGGCCAAGCCCGCCGCCGAAGCCGTCAAGGCGGAGGACGTCGCGAACAACGTCCTGATGAGCGTCGAGCGCCGCTTCTCGCGCTCGTCATGGCTGCGCTTCCTAATCTATGTCTACAACGCGCAGAACGGCGCGGCGGGCAAGCCCGACGTGGCCCTTCAGGTGCAGGTCTTCCGCGACAACCAGCCGGTCTTGACCGCGCCGCTCAGCAAGCTCAACAGCGAAGGCTTCACCGACACGCTCCGCATCCCCTACATGGCCGAACTCTCGCTCGCCACGTTCCCCGCCGGCTCCTACATCCTCCAACTGACCGCCATTGACCGCCCCGCCAAGTCGAGCGCCTCGCAGCGCGTCAGCTTCGTCATCGAATAAAAGTCAGAAGTCGGAACGCTGAACGCTGAACTGAAAAGCTAGTTGCTTTCAGTTCAGCGTTCAGCGTTCCGACTTCTGACTTCGATTAAGCTTCGAGCTGGATGCGCCGGGCGGAGATGACTTCGGGGAAGGAGCGGAGTTCGGCCAGAGCGGCTTCGACGAGCGGGGCGTCGGCCTCGATGACGGCCATCGCCTCGCCGCCGCGCTCGCGCCTGCCGAGGTGGAAGCGGCTGATGTTGACGCCGTGTGTGCCGAGGCACGTGCCGACGCGACCGATGACGCCGGGCACGTCGCGGCTGCGCGTGACGAGCATGTTGCCGGAAGGGATGGCCTCGATGCGGAAGCCGTCAATCTCCGTGATGCGCCCGTCCGAATGCTGGCCGAAGAGCGCGCCCGCGACCGTGTGTTCGCCCGCGCCCGTCAGGACGCGCGTGCGGACGGCGGGCGACATCACAGCCGCGCCGCCGCGCTTGAAGGAATCGGTGACGTTGATGCCGCGCTCCTCGGCGATGAGGAGCGCGTTGACGACGTTGACCCTCGCGCTCATGCCGCGCAGCAGCCCGGCGAGGAAGGCGCGCGTCACCGGCGCGGCGTCCAACTCGGCCACCTCTCCCGCGTACTCGATCTCGACCCCGCGCACGGCGTCGTCCAACAACTGCGCCTGAAAACGTCCGAGCTGCTCGGCGAGCCAGAGGTAAGGCTGGAGCGCCTGCAACTCGCGCGCGCCGACCGCCGGGACGTTGACCGCGCCGCGCACCGCGCCCGTCAGGAAGTAGTCGCGCATCTGCTCGGCGACGATGACGGCTACGCCTTCCTGCGCCTCGCGCGTCGAAGCGCCGAGGTGCGGCGTGACGACGACCTCTTCGAGCGAGAGCAGAGGGTTGTCAGCGGCGGGCGGCTCCTCCTCGAACACGTCGAGCGCCGCGCCCGCCACACGCCCTTCGCGGATGGCGGCGTCGAGCGCGCGCTCGTCTATGAGCCCGCCGCGCGCGCAGTTGATGACGCGCACGCCCTTCTTCATCAGAGACAGCTCGCGCGCGCCGATGATGCCGCGCGTCTCCGGCGTTAAGGGCGCGTGGACGGTGATGAAGTCGGCGCGGGCGCAGACCTCTTCGAGCGGCGCGAGTTCGATGCCCGAATCGCGCAACTGCTCCGGCGCGACGAACGGGTCGAAGGCGACGATGTTCATCTCGAAGCCGCGCGCGCGGCTCGCCACCACGCGACCGATGCGGCCCAGACCGACGATGCCGAGCGTCTTGCCGCGCAGCTCGACGCCGATAAACTTCTTCCGCTCCCAGCGACCGGCCTTGAGGCTCTCGTTCCCCTGCGGCACGCGCCGCGCGAGCGAGAGTAGGAGCGCGAGCGTGTGCTCGGCGGTCGTCATCGTGTTGCCGTCGGGCGCGTTCATGACGACGACGCCGCGCTGCGTCGCCGCCGCCACGTCTATGTTGTCCACGCCGACCCCGGCGCGACCGATGGCGCGCAAATTCCCGGCGGCTTCCAGAAGCTGCGCCGTCACCTTCGTCTCGCTGCGCACAATCAGCCCCTCGCAGTCGCGCACGGCCTCGAAAAGCTCTTCGCCCTTCAAGCCCGTTCGCTTCTCCACGGCAAATCCCGCCGCCCTCAAAGGTTCGAGCCCGCTCTCACTTACGTCGTCCGAAACAAATATTTTTGCGTTATTCATGAGGGGGAGGATTATAGCGATTCGACCGCCGCAAGTCCCGCGAGGGAAGGCAAAAGTAAAAAGGTAAAAGGCAAAAGTGAAGAGCGGAGAGGCCGCGTTGACGACGCACTCCGTTCCTTCCTTTTGCCTTTTACCTTTTTACTTTTGCCTTCTTTTACATCGGCCCGCCGGTGTCGCTCCCGTCGGCGCGACCGCCGCCGCTGCCGCCCGCGTCGGGCGCAGGCGTCGAGCCTTCCAGCGAGCCGCTGCTGCTGTCAGAGCCGGCTGCCGCCGCTCGGAATCTTCGTGCTCTCTTCGAGGTCGCTCAAGGTCTCGCTGCTCGTCGCCTCTTCGTCGCGCTTCGGCGTGCCGCCGCCCTGCGCTTCGTGTTCGGTGCCGGTCGAGTCGTTCGGGTCTTTCGTCTCTTCCATCTCTGTTCTCCCCTCACATCACAAGTATGTAGATTGAAATGAGCAGCGACACGAGCGTCGCCGCGTATGCGCCCGCGAGCACGTCGTCGGCCATCACGCCGAGGCCGGATTCGAGCGATTCGAGCCGGTTGATCGGGTACGGCTTCCAGATGTCGAAGACGCGGAAGGCGAGGAAGCCCACGACGACGGGCCACACGCGCCCGACCAGAGACCACGGCACGAAGAGGAAAGTGATGAGCTGCCCGGCCACCTCGTCAACGACGACCACGCCGGGGTCTTTCCGCCGCAGCAACTTCTCGCAGCGCGTCGCCGCCCAAGTCCCTCCGAGCGAGACGACGACGATGACGAGCAGCAAAAGCGTCGTGAACGCCGACTGGCACGGAGAACCCGTTGACGAGCACGCCGTCCGACGCCGCGCGACCGAGGGCCGACTGGACGAGCCACGCGAGCGCCGCGAAGACGCCGACGCCCACCGCCGAGCCCCAAGTCCCCGGCGCGATTGGGATGAAGCCGACGCCGCACGTCGCCACGGCGAGCGCGAGATAGTCGCCCGCCGTCCGCCTCGACGGCGCGACCGCGATGTGCGGCGTCTCGACTATGGGATGGCTCAGCGAATCGCTGGTCTCTTTGACGGGCATGGGAAGAAGCTGTTAGCAAAGCGGTATGAAACAGTGACGCGAGCGGTCTTTCGGGCGGGTTGAGCATCGCTAAGGTCAACCCGCTCGCTATCGCTCGCGGTACTGTTTCAACTGCTCACTATCTCACCTACGAGGTCGTACTGCTGCGCCTCGGTGATGCGGACGTTGACGAAGTCGCCGGGCTCCGGCTTCAAGCCTTCGGGCGCGTCGTTGATGAGGACGCAGCCGTCAATGTCGGGCGCTTGCGTCTCGGTGCGTCCCTGCCAGAGCAAGTCGGTCTCCTTCGACGGCCCCTCGAAGAGGACGCGCACGGTCGAGCCGACGCGCGCCCGGTTCTTTTTGAGAGAGATGCGCGACTGCTCCTTCATCAGACGCGTGCGGCGGCGCGCGGCCACCTTCGGGTCAACTTTGCCGGGGAGGTCGAAGGCCGGAGTCCCCTCCTCGTCCGAGTAGGTGAAGACGCCGACGCGGTCGAACTCGACGTTGCGGATGAAGGCGAGCAGCTCTTCGAAGTCCTCCTCGGTCTCGCCGGGGTAGCCGGTGATGAAAGTCGTGCGGACGGCGATGCCCGGCACACGTTTTCTGACGCGCGCGACCAGACGTTCGAGGCTCGCGCGGTCGCCGCCGCGCTTCATCAGCTTGAGGACGTTGCGCGAGGCGTGCTGCAAGGGCATGTCCAAATACTTGACCGCCTTCGGCTCCGTGGCCAGCACGTCTAAAAAGCCGTCGCTGATGTGCGTCGGGTAGGTGTACATCACGCGCACCCACTCGACGCCTTCGACGTGCGAGAGTTCGCGCAGGAGGTGCGCGAGCCCATCGTCTTGTCCGAGGTCTTCGCCGTAGCGCGAAGAGTCCTGCGCGACGAGGACGAGTTCCTTGACGCCGGCGGCGGCCAAGTTTTGCGCCTCGCTCACGACCGAGCCGAAGCGGCGGCTGCGGAAGTGGCCGCGCATCTGCGGGATGAAGCAGAAGCCGCAGGGGCGGTCGCAGCCTTCGGCGATCTTGACGTAAGCCGTGTAGCCGGGAGTCGCCAGCACGCGCGGCGTAGACTCGTCGTAGAGGTAAGTCGCCGTCTGGTTGCCGAGCGGCAGGATGGGAAGCTGACGCGTGTTGACGCGCGCGTCCGCGACCGTCGTGATGTCGTTGATCTGACTCGTGCCGATGAAGGCGTCAACTTCGGGAATCTCGGCGCGCAGCTCGTCGCGGTAACGCTCGACCAGGCAACCGGCGACGATGAGGCGACTGACGTTACCTTCCGTCTTCATCCGCGCGGCTTCGAGGATGGCGTCCACCGACTCCCTCTTCGCCGCGTCAATGAAGCCACACGTGTTGACGACAATCGTGTCCGCCTCGCTCGCGTCGCTCGTCACCTCGTAGCCTTTGAGCTTCAACTGCCCCATCATCACCTCGCTGTCAACGAGGTTCTTGGGGCAGCCCAGACTGATAAATCCGACTTTCTTCATATGATTAATAAAAGACCTCAATCGTGAACAGTTAAAACCTGTGCTCTCTTTTGACGATTAACGATTTACGGTATTCCCTTCCATTCTCTTCAAGCGCCGCTCGATGTCGGCGGCTTCTGTTTTCGATAAAGGCCGCGCGCCGTAGCGGACGCGGTGATAAGCCTGCGTAATCTTCAACACGTCCGAGTCGCCCACGGATTGCGCGAACTCAAGCGGCGTCTCGTCGTTGCGCCGCCGCCGCACGCCGCGCGCTTCGAGCGCAGCCGTCATCCGTTCGTAAAACTCGACGACCGAAGCAGTCTGCTCGTCCTCGGCGAGCGCGCGACCGCCTCAAGCTGAAGCCCCTCCGGCGCAGCGCCAGCAGGCCGAGGGCGGCGACGCCTAAGCCACCGGCGGCCAGCCCGTAAGGCGAAGCGAGCGCGACGAGCAGGCCGCCCGCGCCCGTCGAAGCGCCGAGCCAACTCGACAGGCGCGACTTCAGGCCGTCAGCCGTGCGCGAAGCCGTTTGGCTGTAAGCGCCGAGGCCGTTGCGCAGAGAGCGTGCGAGCGAGCGTTGTCCCTGCTTATCATAGGCGACCACGTATTGAATCCAAAACAGCTCCAGCGCGTCGGCGTACTTCTGCACCTGCCCACGCAAGCCGCCGCGCGTCGCGCCGCTCGGACGCCCGGCGGCGGGCGTCGGGTCGAAGGCCACCCACGCGTCAACGGACGGGAAGTAGACTTCGACCCACGAGTGCGCGTCCGCCTGCCGCACGGTGTAGGCGTCCGCCGCCTCGTTGTACTCGCCCGACTGGAACCCGTTGACGACGCGCGCCGCGACGCCCTGCGTCCGCAGCATAATCGTCATCGCCGAAGAGAAATACTCGCAGTGCCCCGCGCGCACGTTGAACAGGAAGTCCGAGAGCGGCTCGCGGCCCGTCGCGCGCATGTCGAGCGAGTAACTGTACTGCCCGCCGTAAGCGTTGCTGCCGAGGTGCGCCTCGATGGCGCGCGCCGCGTCGTAGGCGTTGCGCGCGCCCGCCTCCAACACGACCAGAGAGGCGAGGCTCCCGACGCGCGTGTCGAGGTCTGCGGGCAGTTGCAGGTAGTTCTCGACGGGCAGGCGCAGGTTCGGCGTCGGCTCGTCCGGGTACACCTGTCTTCCGCCTCGCAGTCGCTCCGGCGCGGGCTCGACCGTATCCGAAAAGACCCTGTAAGTGATTCGCTCCTCGGCGTGCATGCGAGAGGCGAGCCCGTCCCCTGCGTCGCGCTTGAGGTGCGTGAGCGTCGCCTGCACGGCGACGGCGCGCGGCGCGGCGAAGAGGACGGGCGTGTCAATCGGCTCGACGAAGAAGGTCTGCGTCGTCAGACGGCTCAACTCTTCCGTCGTCCCCAACTGGAAGAGGCCGCGCTCGTTGGCGAGTAAGGCGTCGGCCTGATTCGACGACTGGAACCAACGCCGCCCGTCGAAGCGGTCGAGCGCGACGCCGCGCCAGCGCAGATTCTGGTTGCGCGCCGCCGACGGCTCTTCCACGCGGACGCGCATCACGAGCTGGTTGCTCTCCTGCAAGCGACCGATGTCGCCGAGCGTCATCCGGTCGGAGAAGCCGACGTAACCCGTCGAGGCCGTCCCGCCCGCCATCGCCAGCGCGCCGTTCGACGCACGCGGCGAGACGAAAAAGATCGGCAGCGCGAATAGAAGTATCAACGCGAACAGGCAGAGGGCCACGGCGGGCAGTCGCCGCAAAGCCTTAGCGCCGCGCCTTGGCCTCCCGCTCTCTTTGCGCCAGAGGAGCTTCGGGTCGTTCGCCACGAGCAGACGACTGTCGCTCTGCTCGACCACGCGGCTCGACTTGCGCAGCTCGAAGCAGACTATCGAGAGCAGCGCGCTGAAGACGTAGACGCCGAGCGCCAGCAAGAACGTCGGGCTCACGCTCAGGCCCGCCGCGAGCAGCACTTCAAAGAACGAGATGAGATAGAGGAACAGCCAGTCGCGGTCGGCCTTCTTCTGCAAGAGCTTGATAGAGGAGAGCAGCAGCGTCAGGTGGACGAGCGCGCTCACGCCCGCGTAAGGCTCTCCCGGCGCTCTCGCCGCGCCGGACTGTAACGTCCAGTCGAGATAAAACAGCGGGAGCGACAGCAGCACGACCAACATCCCCGCGCGCTCCGTCAACTGCCAACGCGTCCCTTCGAGCCGCCACGAGACGGCGAGCACCGCCGCGAAGCACCCGACAAGCAACACGCCCGCGCCGCCCGCGAAGGCGAGCGCCAGCACGCCGCACGCGATCATCGCGTAAGAGCAGGCGCGGAAATAGGTGTCGAACTTCATCAACGTCTGCCCCGACCCCGCCGCGCCCGCTTTTGAAGAAGGTCGCCGTCTTTTCACTTCATCTTTGACGGCCCCCCGCGCGGCCCGGATGCTTCGCCGGGCGCTCATTTCTCCTTCAAACGAATCTCGAAGAGCTTGGGCCAAAGCTTGCCCGTCACGAACAGCCTGTCCCCGGCCTCGTCGTAGGCGATGCCGTTCAAAACGGCCTCCGGGTCTCGCACCTCGCCCGTTGCGAGCAAGCCCCTCAAGTCCACCCAGCCGACGACCGCGCCCGTCCGTGGGTCAATGCGCGCGATCCTGTCCTTGTGCCAGACGTTCGCCCAGATTTCGCCCTTCACGTATTCGAGCTCGTTAATCTCTCTGACGGCCTGCTCAGCGTCGCGGACGTTGACCGTCCGCCTGACCTGAAAAGTCACGGGGTCTATGAAGCGGAGTTGGCTTGTCCCGTCGCTGATGATGAGAGACTCGCCGTCGTGCGTCAGACCCCATCCGTCGCCGTCGTACCTGAATTCGCCGACCTGCTGAAAATTTTCCGCGTCGTAGATGAAGCCCTTCTGATGCTGCCACGTCAGTTGGTAAAGCTTCCCGCCGAAGAGCGTCAGCCCCTCGGCGAAATACTGCCGGGGCACGTCAACTTTTTTGAGCACCTTCCCCGTCTTCAACTCGACCCGGCGCAGAGTGGAGAAGCCGTTCTGTCCCGTGCTTTCGAGCAGCGCGCCGTCGTGGAAGATGAGCCCTTGAGTAAAAGCTTTCGTGTCGTGCGGCCAGAAGTTGACGACCTCGTAGCCGTAGACCTTGACCTTCTTCTCAGACTCGGCGGGCGTGGCCGTCGCATTCGAGTTGCGGCCCGGCCCGTTCACGGAGGCGGCGTTCGTCCCCGGCTCCGAACGACAGCCCGAAGTGCCGAGCGAGATGAACAGAAAGACGAGCAGGCTCAGGTGTCTCAAATTTTTCTCTCCGGCGAGCCGCCCACGTGCGCGGGCGGGTGATTGTGTTGGCGAGAGTATTATCAAGGAGAGCGCCAAAAACGAAAAGCCCGCTCGGTTTGAACCCTGAGCGGGCTTTCGCTTAAAAATAAATCCGGCGGCTTCCTACTCTCCCACGCCGCTTCCAGCGCAGTACCATCGGCTCCAAGAGGCTTAACTTCCGTGTTCGGGATGGGAACGGGTGTGACCCTCTCGACAAAACCACCGGAAAACTTGTCAACTCTCCGGATGAGAGCTTAGATAATCGAATAGTGGCAAGAAGATGTAAAGATATAACTCAAGAAGCTTGCAAGCCGCCCGACTTACTTCTGGGCTGGTGACTCGTGTCACCAGCCCGCGGGTAAATCTTACGGTCAAGCCTCGGGGCCGATTAGTACCGGTCAGCTAAAGCACGTTACCGCGCTTCCACACCCGGCCTATCAACGTCGTGGTCTACGACGGGCCTCACTGGCAGGATTCATCTCCGGTCCGGCTTCACGCTTAGATGCATTCAGCGTTTATCCGTGCTCGACGTAGCTACCGAGCTGTACCCCTGGCGGGATAACTCGTACACTAGAGGTCGATCCAACCCGGTCCTCTCGTACTAAGGTCAGACTCCGTCAATCCTGCTCCGCCCACGCCAGATAGGGACCGAACTGTCTCGCGACGTTCTAAACCCAGCTCACGTACCACTTTAATCGGCGAACAGCCGAACCCTTGGGAGCTTCTGCACCCCCAGGATGTGATGAGCCGACATCGAGGTGCCAAACCCTGCCGTCGCTGTGGACGCTTGGGCAGGATCAGCCTGTTATCCCCGGCGTACCTTTTATCCGTTGAGCGACGGCCCTTCCATACAGAACCGCCGGATCACTAACTCCTACTTTCGTACCTGTTCGACCTGTCCGTCTCACAGTCAAGCGGGCTTATGCGTTTACACTCTGCGGCTGATTTCCAAACAGCCTGAGCCCACCTTCGAGCGCCTCCGTTACTCTTTAGGAGGCGACCGCCCCAGTCAAACTACCCGCCTGATAGTGTCCCTGCCCCGGATTCACGGGGCGAGGTTAGAACGTAGACGTGCGCAGGGTGGTATCTCACCGCTGGCTCCGCCGAGCCCGAAAGCCCGGCCTCACAGCCTCCCACCTATCCTGCGCAGCACACGCCCGCGTTCACTATCAAGTTGTAGTAAAGGTGCACGGGGTCTTTCCGTCTAGACGCGGGAAACCGGCATCTTCACCGGTACTACAAGTTCGCTGTGCCACTCGTTAAGACAGCTCCCAGATCGTTACGCCATTCGTGCAGGTCGGAACTTACCCGACAAGGAATTTCGCTACCTTAGGACCGTTATAGTTACGGCCGCCATTCACCGGGGCTTCGATTCGGAGCTTCGGCCCTTTCGAGCCTAACCCCTCCTCTTAACCTTCCGGCATTGGGCAGGCGTCAGCCCCCATACGTCGTCTTCACGACTTTGCGGAGACCTGTGTTTTTAGTAAACAGTCGCCTGGGACATTTCTCTGCGACCCACCCGGAGGTGGGCTACCCTTCTCCCGAAGTTACGGGTACATTTTGCCGAGTTCCTGAACGAGTGTTCTCACAAGCGCCTGAGGATTCTCACCCCACCTACCTGTGTCGGTTTGCGGTACGGTCACCGGACGGTGTATCGCCGAACGAGGATTTTCCTGGCAGCTGGGGTCACAGGCTTTGTTCCGCCCCTCGCGGGGCGTACTGTCGTCCCAACCTTTACCCTTGATGCCGCCCGGATTTACCTGAGCGGCGGGCTATAGTTGTTCAACCGGACATCCATCGCCGGTCCCTGTTACCCTACTGCGTCCCCCCACGGCACACCACGGTGGTTCCGGAATTTTGACCGGATTTCCATCGACTACGCCTCTCGGCCTCGCCTTAGGTGCCGACTCACCCTGAGCAGATTAACTTTACTCAGGAAACCTTAGGTTTACGGCGCGCATGGTTCTCACATGCGTTATCGCTACTTATGCTGACAGAGTCTTTTCTGATCGCTCCAACGGCCCTCTCGGTGCCGCTTCGCAGCTACAGAATGCTCGCCTACCATGAAGACCCAAGAACAAGTCTTGAGTCTCATCCGAAGCTTCGGTGCGTGGTTTGAGCCCCGTTGTATTGTCGGCGCAGGGCCGCTTGACCAGTGAGCTATTACGCTTTCTTTAAAGGATGGCTGCTTCTAAGCCAACCTCCTGGCTGTCAGTGCTTCCCCACTTCCTTTCCCACTTAACCACGACTTCGGGACCTTAGCTGTCGGTCTGGGCTGTTTCCCTCTCGACCACGAATCTTAGCACCCGTAGTCTGACTCCCGGATAAAACTCTTCGGCATTCAGAGTTTGATTGGGTTCGGTAACCCTGTGGGGCCCCTAGCCCATTCAGTGCTTTACCACCGAAGGTGTACGTCCGAGGCTAGCCCTAAAGCTATTTCGGCGAGAACGAGCTATCACGAGATTTGATTAGCCTTTCACCCCTAGGCACAGGTCATCCAAACGGTTTTCAACCCATACTGGTTCGGCCCTCCACCGCGTGTTACCGCGGCTTCAGCCTGCCCATGCCTAGATCATCTCGCTTCACGTCCGAATACCACAGACTAAACGCCCTGTTAAGACTCGCTTTCGCTTCGGCTCCGGTAATCAACCTTAACCTCGCCTGTGACATTCACTAGCCAGCTCATTATGCAAAAGGCACGCGGTCAGGCAGAAACTACTCTTGCCCTCCCACTGCTTGTAAGCGGACGGTTTCAGGTACTGTTTCACTCCCCTCACCGGGGTGCTTTTCACCTTTCCCTCACGGTACTGGTTCACTATCGGTCACATCGGAGTATTTAGCCTTACCGGATGGTCCCGGCGAATTCACACAGGATTCCTCGTGTCCCGTGTTACTCGGGTGTCACACCATGCGGGGGGTTGTAAGTTTTCGCCTACGCGACTATCACGCTGTTTCGTCGGACTTTCCAGACCGTTCGACTAACCTCAACCTTTGTAACCCCTAAGTGTGATCCCACGACCCCGAAGGGGCATGCCCCCTCGGTTTAGGCTCTTCCGCGTTCGCTCGCCGCTACTGACGGAATCACTGATTGTTTTCTTTTCCTCCGGGTACTGAGATGGTTCACTTCCCCGGGTTAGCTCCCACAGCCCTATTTTATTCAGGCCAGGGTACGTGAGGAGTA
>CAWFMF010000004.1:0-3375000 GCA_963816985.1 uncultured Acidobacteriota bacterium | reverse complement strand
CATCCGAAGATGCCGCTGCGTTATGCGGTATTAGCGACCGTTTCCGGTCGTTATTCCCCACCCAAAGGCAGATTACCCACGTGTTACTCACCCGTGCGCCACTCTACTCGCCCCCCGAAGGAGGCTTTCGCGTACGACTTGCATGTCTGAGGCACGCCGCCAGCGTTGATTCTGAGCCAGGATCAAACTCTCGTTAGAATGTTTCTCCTAGCAACATAACCCTTACTGGTTCTGTTCCAATTAGGTTATGACTCTTCGCGAGTTTTGGTCGGCCAAAGAGGGTGATAAGCCCCCCGGCCTGTGTAACGACCAGAAACCCCAAAAGTCTTAACTTGGACTCGCTCTACCTAGTTTTCAAAGATCGGTTTCTCTGTCACCTCAAGGCGAATTTTCGTCTCCTCAAGGAAACAATGACTTTAACTTAAGTCGCCGTCATTGTCAAGCGGCGGCGCCACCGTACTTTCCCGGTCGCCGTTTCACGCGGAACGTGAAGGGCTGGGGCGCTCTCGGACTGCGTTGAGAAATAAGCTTTCAAACGCGCGGGCATTGGATGCGCCGGTCAGGGCGTAGTTGCTCGGCCCTTGAAAGTTATTTTCTCGCGGGAGCGTACAGGGTTCAGAGCGCTTCTTCCGTCGCGAGGCGACGAAACAGCCGCTCTCTCTCAAAACATTTCCAGAAAGAGAAGCGGCTCGATAAACACGCTCTTTGTCGCCGAACTGTCAATCGCCGTGTTTCAGGCAAAGAGGCATTATAGGGATAATAAATCGTTTGTCAACCGCGTCGGCTAAAAAAGTCGCGGAGCGATTAAAAGAGCCGCGCGCAAGGTATTTGAGACTCCTACTTCTTATTGTTTCTCGGAAGCTCGTCGAGGGACTCGACCTTGAGCAGACCTCTCTCGTTCGTGTAAGTCTTAAACCTTATGTCCTTAAGTTGCCCTTCACTCTGCACGCGGACGGTGAAGACTTTCGTGTCGCCTTTGCGGTCTATGCGGAGGGGCAGAAAGCCTTCGAGGTCGTGGCTGCGGTAAGCGGTGTAATGCTCTTGCCGGTCTTTGTCGTAGCCGAGCACGTATATGCGGTCGAAGTCGGGGCTGTCGAGACTGTTCGTGTTGCCGGTGCTGCTCTTCTCCAGAATGACCCAACTGCCGGGCCGCACGTCCTTCGCCGCGTCCTTATCTTTGGGCGTTGCCCGATGAGCGTCCGCCTCTTCACCGTCGAGTCTTTGCCAGGCGACGAACTCGCGTCCTGTGCGATAGAAGATGATGTCGCTGGGGACTGTTAATTCGACCTGTTTGCCGAAGACCCAACCGGCGGGGGCCGGGGAGATCGAGGAAGGGAGACGCACTTTGAACCAAATCTCGTTGACCTCTTCGGGCTCTTTGGACTCGTCCTTATCCTTTCTCCGTGAGGACGTGCCGGTATTTGCCGCGCCGGCCTTCGGGGCGTCGTCGCTCTCGGTCGTCTCAAGCGACTTCGGGCGGGGGATGCGCTTCCAGCCGACAATGTCGAAGCGCGCGCCGCTTTCGAGCTTCATGAGGATGTTGTCGTTGGCTGCGCGGTCGGGCGAGAAACGAATGTTGGTGCTGGCGCGGAGTTGGCCGGAGGCCTGCGCGGGCACTCCTTCGTCTTCTTTCGAGAGCTGCCGCGAGCGTTCGACCATCTCCTGCGAGATGATGTTGCGCGCCTCGATCCATCCTTCGGTCGCCTCGGCGTCGCGCGTGCGGACGCGGAGCCAGCGCTCGCCGGTATCCTGCACGTTGGTCGAGTCGAGCACGTCCAGCATGTCGCCGCGGACGACTTCCTTGATGTCGGCGGCGACGACCGCCGTGGAGCTTCTCACCTGCGCGCGGCGCGCGATGACGACACCCGTCTCCTCCTTACCGGCGAGGGTGCTGCACCCGCCGGAGACGAGTAAGAGAAGGATGATGAAGGATAATTTCAATGACTTCATGCTGAAAGGAGTCCTTGTGCCGTTTGCCGTCTGCGGTCGCACTGCCGCCCGAATGATTATTGTATCGCTCTTCCGCTCAGGAATTCAGCCGCCGAATATTTCTCTTCAGGGGAGCCGCTTTTTCATCTGCTGACGGAGCCGCCGCGCTTCGGCGTCGAGCTTGTTATTGTAACCCAGTTTGCGCAGCAAATCGCGTTGCGCGCCGGAGGGTGATGCGACGACGGCGAGGTGTGTGCGCACGCCGCCGGGGACTATCTCTAACCCGAACGGTGCGACGCTCGCGGCGAGATTTATCTCCGTCGCGCCTTGAACATAAAGGGAGGTGAAATCGCTCATCCCTTGCAGACTGCTGAGGACATTGACGACGGCGCGGTTCCCGTCTTCCCTGCTCATCCCGCTTCGATGGCGACGGAAGAGTTCGGCATAAGCGTCTTCGAGCGCACTCTTGCCGCGCGAGCGGTTGAGGAGGGTCAAGTCGTAGAGGAAGGCGACGAGCATCCCTTTGCTGTAGACGAGCGAAGTGCTGTTCGACCAGCGACGCTCCGAGGCGTCGGGCAGGGAGAGTTCCTGCGCCCCGCGCGCGGACTTGTAACCGTCGAAGGCGCGACCGAGGGCGTTCAGATAATCCTGAAAAGTTAATTGCCCACGGCGCATCCCGGCGCGGAGAGCGAGGTAGTTGGTGAAGCCTTCGTAGAACCAGTCGTAGTTGCCTTCGAGCGCGAGCGCGTTGGGAACCCAGAGGTGGAGCAGCTCGTGGCCGAGAGCGCCGCTCAGTTGCGCCGTCGCCGTCAGCTTGGTCGGCATCCGCCCCGAAAGGAGCGTGACCGTGCCGCCGCGCGTCTCGGCGCTCCAGAAGGTTGCGGGCGCGGGATGCGGGGGCGGGACGAGGGCGACGAGGACGCGCTGGCGCGGCGGGCCGCCGAAGATTTTCTCGTAGTCTTTAAGAAGCTCGTTGACGGACTCGGCGGCTTCGTCGTCGTTGAAGGCCCACTCGCCGACGGTCGCCAGTGTGAACGACATCGCGCCGACGCGCCCGCGCCGCTCGCGCAAGTCGCGTCCGATGACGAAGACGGCGTCTTCCGCTGCGTCAGTCTCGAATGTCCCGGCGGCGGTTTTCTCTTCGGTCGAGAGCGCGCTCCAACCCTGCGGGAGAGTGAGCTTGACGCTCGCCTTCGACGCGGGCAGGGGCAGCAGGTCGCCGAGCATGAGGAGGCCGCGTTCGGCGTTGAGCCAGGAGACGTGCGCGGCGTCAGTGATGAAGGCGGGCGGGTCGAGTTTGAGCGTGTAGCTGAAGCGCGTGGCGGGGCGCGCGGCCTCGAACTCACCGGGCGCGAGTTGGCGGACGGACACTTCCGAGCCGGTCTCGTCGGCGAGTCGAAGGCTTTCGATTCTCGCGCCGAGGCCGCTCGCGCCGCCGTAGACGTTGCGGAACGACCAAGCGGCGACGCCCGCCGTCCTCTTACCTTCGACTTGAATGCGCGCCGGGGCGACGTTGACGACCTTGATGTTGACATCAAGCCCCTGCGCGTTCGAGGTCAGGGCCATGTGCAGGAAGAACAGGACTCCGCACACACGGCTGAAGTTTTTCGGCGCTCTGCTCACACATCCGATTAAAGCACAGGACTCTCTCTTTCCAGAAAGAGCGCATGGCAGAGGCCCGACCGTGAGGGAGGGCGTATGTGAGTGAATGCCCTGAAAGGGCAGAAGATAATAGCCGGGGGCAAAGCAAACGAAGTTTGCGACGCCCCCGGTCATGGTAGATGAAAGATTCGACCCTGAAGGGGTCGCACCTTCAACGTAGAGGTGCGACCCCTTCAGGGTCGGAGTCCTTTCCTCGTCTGTTCCGGGGGCGGCGTGCTCCGCACTTGCCCCCGGCTATTATCTCAATCCCCTTCGGGGATAGTCACCAATCCTAACGCCTTCCTTCACGGTCGGGCTTCTGCCCGAAGTCGCAGTCTCTCTCAGAAGAAGCGGACGGTGTAGGTGAAGCGCACGCCGCGACCGATTTCGGGGGCGAGTTCCTTGATGAAGGAGAGGTGGTTGCGGTAGAGGCGGTCGCCGAGGTTGAAGGCGTTGACCGAGAAGATGTGCGCGTAGTGCTGCCGGGGGATCGTGTAGGAGCCGACGACGTTGAAGACGGTGTACCCGGCGGTGCGCGTCTCGGTCGGGAAGAGTCGCTCCTGGTCGCGGACGAAGACGGCTTCGGGTCGGACGCTCAGGCCGCCGAGCCGCGCGTCGAAGCCGACGTGGGCGCGCATGGGCGGGATGCGCGGCACCGGCGTTTTGGTCTCCTTCAGTTCGGCGTTCACATAATCCATGCCGAGGTTGAGCCAGAGCTTCTCATGCACGGCGAAGTCGAGGTCTAACTCAGTGCCGTAGTAGCGGCTGTCGCCTTGCAGATAACGGGCGACGGTGAGGCCGTCTTCAACGTCCACGGAGCCGTCGCCGTCCTCGTCCACGGGCGCGAGGAAGACGAAGTCTTTGATGGCGTAGTGGAAGAAGTTGGCCTGTGCGCGGACGCGCTTCGATTGGTGGCGGAGCGAGAAGTCTATGCCGTTGTTGCGTTCGGGCGTGAGGTCGGGGTTGCCGATCTCGAAAGAGAGATTGCCGACGTGCGGGCCGAAGTTGTAAAGCTCTTCGAGCGCGGGCGCGCGGTACGAGTGCGTGTAGTTGGCGACGAAGGCCCCGCCCTTCCACAGTTCGAAGCGGACGCCCGCCGCGCCGGAGAAGCCGGTGAAGGAGCGAGCCTGCAAGCCCGTGGGGTCGTAGCCGTTGTGTTCGACGCGCCCGCCGAGTTGGAACGAGACGCGCTCGAATTCTATGGATTCGAGCGCGAAGACGGCGAAGGAGTTCTGCTTGACGGGCGGCGAGAGCGTCTCCGCGCCGATGGTCTCGTAGTCGCGGTGGAAGCCGGAAAAGCCGAAGCTCCCCGTCAGCCTGCCCGTCTTGCGCTGGCCGAAGACGCCTCGATAGACGAACTGCTTGTTGTTGAAGATGGTGCCGACCGTCTCGCCTTCGAGTTCCTGATGTTGATAGTCGCTGTAGTCGAGCGTCAGGCGGAACGAGTCCACGAACGATTTAAGCTCGCGGAAGCCGCCGTTGAATTGCACGTCGTGGCGGCGCATCTTCAAATCAATCTGCTCTTCCTCCGCGGCCTCGGCGGCGAAAAGATTTCCGCCGAAGGCGGCGCGCGCGGGAGAAGCTGCTGCTTCCTCTTCCCCGCCCTCGAACCGCGCGGCGAAGGGCACGCCGTAGCGGCGGTCGTCGAGACTGTAGCTGCCGCTGAAGAAGCCCTTGTCGCCGTACCAGCCGAACCCGCCGAGGCCGTAGAGGCTGCGCGTCTTCGAGTTCGGGACTCTGCCGAGCGGGGTGTTGTAATCCCCCGTGCGCTGCGCGCTCGCGTTGCCCCAGATCATCCAGTGGCCCGTGCCGTACTCGACGCCGCCCGACGCGCCGCCCTGACTGTTCGTCGTCCCGCCGATGCCGGTCAGATAGCCGCGCCACCCTTGATGCGCGTAGTCGTGCCCGGTCACGGCGTTGACGACGCCGCCGACGGCGTTGCTGCCGTAGAGCAGCGTCGCCGGGCCTTTGACGACTTCGAGACGTTCGAGCGAGAGCACGTCCACGGGCTCGCCGTGGTCGCCCGACTGCGAGCCGAGCGAGCCGGTGCGCACGCCGTCCTGCAAGACGAGCACGCGGTCGCCGTCGAAGCCGCGGATGACGGGCCGCGAGTTGCCGGGGCCGAAGCTCCGCTTCGAGACGCCCGGCTCTTTTTCCAGAACCTCGCCGAGCCCGGTGTGGCTCTCCTCGGCAATCTTCACGGAGTCGAGCGTGGTCACGGCCTGAAAGGACTCGAATGTGGTCTGCTCGGTTCCGGTCGCCGTGACGGTCACTTCCTCGCGCAGGCCCGTGAGGCTCATTCGGAAGTCGAGCGTGACGACGCCGCCCGCCGTCACAGTCGTCGGCTGCGTCGCGTCGGGGAAACCCTCCATGTGGGCCAGAATCGTGTACGTCCCCGGCGGGACGTTCTGGAATTCGTAAGCGCCGTGCTCGTCGGTCTCGACCGAACGCTTGAGTTGGACGAGAGTGACGATGACGTTGTGCAGCGCCGTCCCCCCGTCGGCCAGAGTGATAGCGCCGCGCACCGTCCCGCCCGCCGTCTGCGCGAGACCACGCGTGGGAGAGAGTGAAAACAGGATTGCCAGAATGATGAATGCCGAAAACTTCTTCCGCCGCATAAAGACTTTCTCCTCGACTTCAACTCCACGGTTCGACGAGTCGCCTTGAGATGAAGACTCGCACGCATCTTTCGTCGTTCGTGGACGCCGAAAACGAGTACGTACTGCACTCTACTTGAGCCGCCGCGTCGGGCTCTCGGAGTCGAGCACGAACGGGCGAATCAAGAGGAGGCCCGCGCCCTTAGGCGGACGCTCGGACTCGTTTCCGGGTCTTCTTTTTATGCGTGTGGCGGAGCGCGCCCCGAAGGCGCGAGGAAGTGCGCGGCGGAGACGGACGCGGCCCACGTGTCGAGGTGGCCTTGAGGCCGGCACGCGGGCGCGACGATTTCCGTGGTGGTGTGCTGGAGGTTGGAGACGTAGTTTCGCTGGAGCCGGCAGAGGAGACATTCGGCGTGGCCGCCCGAAGTGGGCGACTGCTGCGCGCCCTCGCGCTCGCCGACCGACGCCACGGGCGAAGAGCCTCCGGCGCTGCGGACGCGGTGGAAGTGCGTCGCGCTGGCGAAGAAGGCGTGCCCGAAGAGCGCGAGCAGCAGCAAGGTCGCCAAAGGCGACGCCGCGCGGCTCCCGTCTCTGCTTGAAAATCTAAATCCCAAAGGTCTCCCGGCCCGAAAAAAGTCTCTCGATTCAACTGTTTTGCGAGAGAAAACCGCCGGAACTATAGCATTAATCCGCCCGCCGTTGAAACGCGCCCGGCCCACCTCTTCCGGGCGATGAATGTCGGAACCGCGCGCGCGCGGCCCGCGTAATAATTTGAAACGATAATCGGGCGCGAAAGGCGCTGAAGACTTCTGACCTGACGTTGACATGCCCTCCGAGCGCCGATAAAATGCAGACCTTCAAGGGGGCGTTTATTCGACCTAGAGGAACTTGGCCGTGTCTACCATCAAAATCATCATCTTCACACTCGTCATCATCCTGAGCCTCCTCTTCTTCGGGCGCTTCCTGTTCTAGCCCGTGGCGGCATGAGTCTTCCACGCGCAGCGGCCCGCCTCAGACCCACACTCTCGCCGCGCGCCGCACGCTCCGTCTCTCTCTCAGTTCTCGCGCTCCTTCTCCAACTCTGCGTCTTTAATGTCCACGCACAAGACGAGACCGTTGATGCGTCCGAAGAGGTCGTCCGCGTCCGCACAGACCTCGTGACCGTCCCCGTCTTCGTCACCGACGCCGGAGGGCGGCGCGTCCCCGGCCTGCAAAAGAGTGACTTCGAGGTGCGCGACGGCGGGCGCGCGGTCGAGACGACTTACTTCGCGGCGGGGACTGAGCGCGTCGCGCTCCTCTTCCTCCTCGACGCTTCGGGCAGCACGCGCGACCTCATCACGCAGCAGCGCGAGACGGCGCTCGCCATCTTCTCCCGCTTCGGCGCGCGCTCGCGCGTCGCCGTCATGCACTTCCGCGAGCGGCCCGAACTCGCGCTCCCCTTCACCAACGACATCCGCCGCGCCCGCGAGGCGTTCCGCATCTCGGCTGAGCCCGACCGAAGGACTTCCATCTTCGACGCGGCGCTCGCCGCCGTCCGCGTCTTCGCACAAGGCACAAGCGAGCCCGCCGAGCGCCGCATCGTCATCCTCATCAGCGACGGCCTCGACACCGCGAGCGCCGCGCGGGCCGCGAACGTCGTCGAAGAAGCACGCGCGGGCGGCGTCTCCTTCTACGTCATTCACCTGCCGCTCTTCACGCCGCGCGAGGGCCGCCTCGTCGCACGCCGCCCCAGCAAAGGGTTCCGCGAGTTGGCCGAGCAGACGGGCGGGAGGTTCTTTACGGTCGGCGACGCGCGCTCCGCCCTCGACCCGCGCGCCGAGTACGACCTCGGCCCCGTCTTCAAGGCCATCGCCGACGACCTCCTCGGACAGTACGTCATCGGCTACTACGCGGGCGAAGCCGAACGGCGCGCGGAAGGCTTCCACGCCGTCGAAGTGCGACTCTCTTCGGGCGCGCACCGCAAGCTCCGCGTCCGGCAGTTGCGCGCCGGGTATGAACACAAAGCCGACGACAAGTGACCCGCGCGCCTTTCAGTCCGGGTGACGGTTAACGAATGAAGAGTTACAATCCCGCTTCCGTTCTTCCGACATCATCTCTCTACGGATTCATTTCATGGCTGAACAAAATACAGAAGGTCTCCGGCAAATCCGCCGCGCGCTCCTGAGCGTCTCCGACAAGACGGGCCTCGTCGAATTCGCACAGCATTTGCGCCGCTTCAATGTTGAGATTCTGAGCACGGGCGGGACGGCGCGGGCTCTGCGCGAGGCCGGAGTCGAAGTGCGTGACGTGTCTGACGTGACCGGCTTTCCCGAAATGATGGACGGTCGCATCAAGACGCTCCACCCGCGCATTCACGGCGCGCTCCTCGCCGTGCGCGACAACGCCGAGCACGTGCGCGCCGCCGAAGAGCACGGCATCGAGTTGATTGATCTCGTCGTCATCAACCTCTACCCCTTTGAGCAAACAATCGCGCGCGGCGAGGGCGTCACGCTCGAAGAGGCCGTCGAGCAGATAGACATCGGCGGCCCGGCGATGATTCGTTCCGCCGCCAAAAATTTTAAGGACGTGGCCGTCGTTGTCTCGCCCGATGACTACGCGGCGCTGACGGAAGAGCTGCAACGGACAGGCGGCGCGCTGAGTTACAACACTCGCAGGCGGCTCGCGCTCGGTGCCTTCCAGCGCACTTCAACTTACGACTCCGCCATCTTCGCCTACCTCGCACCGGCTGTCATGCCGGAGATGCTCTCAGATGCTGCCTCACGACCAGGGGACGCGGCGGTGGAGCGATGGTGTCTGGCGGCATACCCGAAACGCGCCTCAGACCTATTCAAAAGCGGGGACTCTTCCCGACCTCGCGAAGTGGACGATGAGCCGCCTCTCCGATCTTCGTTACGGCGAGAACCCGCATCAGAAGGCGGCGCTCTACGACACGGGCGAGCGGGGCGGAGTCGCGCACGCCGAAGTGCTTGGCGGCAAGGAGATGTCCTTCAACAACTACGTGGACGCCGACGCCGCGTGGCAGCTCGTCTGCGACTTCGACGAGACGGCCTGCGCCGTCATCAAGCACATGAACCCGGCGGGCGTCGGCACGGGCGCGTCGCCCGAAGAGGCTTACCGGCGCGCGCACGCGACCGACCCCGTCTCGGCCTTCGGCGGCGTCGTCGCCTTCAACCGCACCGTGGACGAGACGGCGGCCCGCGCCCTCACGGAGATTTTCACCGAGGTCGTCGTCGCGCCCGACTTTGAAGAGCGCGCCGTGGAAGTCTTGAAGTCGAAGAAGAACCTCCGCATCCTCCGCGCGGGCGAGGCGGGCACGGCCACCGGGCTCGACTTCAAAAGAATCACGGGCGGCCTCCTCGCGCAGACGCGCGACACACACCGCCTGACGCGCGCCGACCTCAAAGTCGTCTCGCGGAGGCAGCCGACCGAAGAGGAAATCGAAGCCCTACTGTTCGCGTGGACGGTCTGCAAACACACGAAGTCGAACGCCATCGTCTACGCGCGCGCGGGCCAGACCGTCGGCGTCGGCGCGGGGCAAATGTCGCGTGTGGACTCAGTCCGCCTCGGCGCGACGCGCGCGCAACTCCCCGTCGAGGGCTCCGTCCTCGCCTCCGACGCCTTCTTCCCCTTCCGCGACGGCATAGACGAAGCCGCCCGTCACGGCATCACCGCCGTCATCCAGCCCGGCGGCTCCGTCCGCGACGAAGAAGTAATCGCCGCCGCCGACGAACACAACCTCGCAATGGTCTTCACCGGCGTCCGGCACTTCAGACACTAAAAGAAGATGTTAGATGTCAGATGCTAGATGTTAGTGCAGACCGCCTGCTTTCTCTGACATCTAACATCTGACATCTAACATCTTCTCTCTGCTTGCCCTCGCGCCACACAATCGTTAATACTTGCGGCAACAAAGCGGCCCTCCACAACTGAGTCTTCCCGGCGGGCCAAGTCACTTTTTGTTTTGACCGAAGGGGAATCACGAATGGCGGACATCGAGACCGTGTCTTCAGACTCAAACGGCGGCGAGACCTTGCGCTGCCGCTACTGCGGACAGTTGAACCAGACCCGCGCCGACGGCGGGAACGCGAGGTGCGGGCGCTGCCGCCTCCTCCTCTCCGGCGAGCCGCACAAGAAGTTCGCGGAGCTGAACAAGCACGACTACGTGCACCCTTCAGACAGCCGCGCGCTCGCCGCTTTGAAGGCGATACCGGGCATTGACTCGGCGCTCAAGAAGCTCCTCGAAGTGACGGGCGAGTCGGCCATCCGCGTCATCTTCACGGCGAGCGCCGTCAAGGTCACGCCGCACCAGTGCCCCGACCTTCACGCCAAGCTCCAAGTCGCCTGCACGACTCTCGGCGTGGACATGCCTGAGCTGTTCGTCCAGCAGAACCCCATCGTCAACGCCTTCACGGGCGGCGTCAAGAATCCGATCATCGTCCTCCACTCGTCTCTCATCGAGCGTCTGACGGACGAGGAAGTGCTCGCCGTCGTCGCCCACGAAGTCGGACACATCCACGCCGAGCACGTGCTTTACCTGACGGCGGCGCGGCTCCTCGAAGCTCTCGCCAACGTCGCCATCGCCGCCGCGCCCGTCGCGGGCCTCGTCGCGCAGATTCTTTCGGGGACGATGCGCGCGGCCCTCCTCGCGTGGGCGCGACGCGCCGAGCTTTCGTGCGACCGCGCGGCGCTCCTCGTCACGCAAGTCCCCGATGTCATCGGGCGGACGATGATGAAGCTCTGCGGCGGGACGTTCGCCTCGAAGGTGGACTACGAGCAGTTCCTCCAACAGGCGCGCGACTTCCAGAAGACCTACGACGAGAAGGCGCTCGACCGCTTCTGGGCCGACATCATCACCTCCGGCCTCTCGCATCCGTTCCCGGTCTGGCGCGTCTCGGAAATCCTCAAGTGGGTGGACAGCGGCGACTACGCGCGCCTCATGAGCGGCACGGCGGAGAGCGCCGCCGCGTAACGCGTAACGCGTAACGAAGGAGTAAACACATCTGATGGTGACGATCATTTTCCCTGACCGCGAGACGGAGACGCGCGCTTTAGCATTTCTCCTCGGACGCTTTTCAGGCCACGTCCTTAGTTCGGGCGAGCACCTGATTCCAGAGGCTGCCCTTGAAGCTCTCGCCGACCAAAACATTCCATTCACCGTTAAAGGCAAAACGACCTATGAGCAGCAGTTGGCGGCGATTCGAGGTCATGCTCCCTCTACAGTTCAATGACGGGCGGGCAGTGCCTTCCGAATGGCTGGCTGAAGCGGTGCTGGAGGTCGGAGACCACTTCGGGGCGGTAAGTTACGAGACCCAAAAAGTCGAAGGGCACTGGCGTCACAGTGGAGTCCTTTACCGGGACAACCTAGTGAGAATTGTTGTGGACGTGCCGGACTCGGCTAAGAATCGCCAATGGATGCGACGGTTCAAAGCCCGCTGGAAAGAACGGCTCGAACAACTCGAACTTTGGATGGTGAGTTATCGCATTGACGTTGAATAGAGAAAAAGTTGAAGAGGCGCTTCGATAATGCTGCTGGAAAATAGAACCGGAATCATCTTCGGCGTCGCCAACAAGCGTTCGATTGCGTGGGCGACGGCGCAGGCGTGCGCTGAGGCGGGCGCGCGGCTCGCGTTCACTTACCAGAACGAGCGACTGAGGGAGAACGTCGAGAGTCTGACCGGCGGGACGGACGCGCCGCTCATCCAGTGCGACGTGACGAAGCCGGAGGAGGTCGCCGAGACTTTCTCGGTGCTCAAGGAGAAGTTCGGGCGGCTCGACTTTCTCATCCACTCGCTCGCGTTCGCGCCGCGCGAGGCGCTCGAAGGCGAGTTTCTGGCGACGACGCGCGAGGCCTTCACGATGGCGCTCGACATCAGCGCCTACTCGCTCGCCGAGTTGTCGCGCGCCGCCGCGCCCTTGATGACCGAGGGCGGGAGCATCATCTCGATGACCTACTACGGCGCGGAGAAGGTCGTGCCGAACTACAACGTGATGGGCGTGGCGAAGGCCGCGCTCGAAGCGAGCACGCGCTATCTCGCCTCAGACCTCGGCCCGCGCAACATCCGCGTCAACTCCATCAGCGCCGGGCCGATTCAGACCCTCGCCGCGCGCGGCGTCGGCAACCTCTCCGCGATGCTCAAGCACCACGCCGAGCACGCCCCCCTGCGCCGCAACGTCGAGGCGCGCGAGGTCGGCAACGCCGCCGTCTTCCTCTGTAGCCCCCTCGCCTCCGGCATCACCGGCGAAGTTCTGCACGTGGACTGCGGCTACAACATCATGGCGTTTTGAAAGCTATTAGCTGTTGGCTTTTAGCTTTCAGCTAAAACATGGTTGTGAGGCGTGCCCGCTTCATCGAAGCCCGCCAATCCTTCTCAGAAACAAAAAGCTAACAGCTAAAAGCTAATCGCTAATCGCTTCCTTTATGACTGAAACCAACAAAGAGCAGGCCGAGCAGCAGTTGGCGGAGCAGGAGTTGAACGCGCCGCAGGCGAGGGGCACGACGCAGGACGAGCAGTTGCTTGAGACGCCGCGCGCGGACGAGTTCACGCACACGGACACGTGGCGAGTCTTCCGCATCATGGGCGAGTTCGTCGAGGGCTTCGACGATTTGGCGACCATCCAGCGCGGCGTCTCCATCTTCGGCTCGGCGCGCACGCCCCCCTCAGACCCTTACTACGCGGCGGCGCAGGAGACGGCGGCGCTCCTCGTGCGCGCGGGCTTCTCGGTCATCACGGGCGGCGGCCCCGGCATCATGGAGGCGGCCAACCGCGGCGCGTTCGAGGCGGGCGGCGTCTCCGTCGGCTGCAACATCGAGCTGCCCTTCGAGCAGAAGCCGAACGACTACCAGACCCGCACGCTCGTCTTCAAATACTTCTTCGTCCGCAAGACGATGTTCGTCAAGTACAGCAACGCCTTCATCATCTTCCCCGGCGGCTTCGGCACGCTCGACGAGCTGTTCGAGGCGCTGACGCTCATCCAGACGCGCAAGATTAAGCACTTCCCCGTCGTGCTCTTCGGGACGGATTACTGGGCCGGGATGATTAAGTGGATTAAGGAGATGATGCTGGAATCGAAGTACGTCTCGGAGAAGGATTTGAAACTGCTGCGCTGCACCGACTCGCCTTCGGAGGCCGTCGAGATAGTCGTCCGCAGTCAGGACTCTCTGCGCGAGATAGAAGGCACGGGCTACGACTACTAATCTTCCGGCGCGGGGGGCGGCGGCGGGGCGGGGTTCTCGTCCGTGCCCGTGCGCGAGACGAGCGGCGGGAAGGCGTTCGAGATGACCCAGTCGAGGTACGGCGCGGAGACGTGGCTCACGGGCAGGGCGATGATTTCGGGCGTGTCGTAAGTATGAAGGGCACGGACTTCGCGTTCCAACTCGTCGAAGCACGCGGAGGTCGTCTTCGCCAGCAAGAGGAATTCCGGCTCGCGGTGGACTGAGCCCTTCCAGCGGTAGACCGACTCCATCTGCGGCATGATCTGCACGCACGCCGCGAGGTGAGCCCCGACCAGCATCTCCGCCAAACGCGAAGCCTCCTCGCTGCTCCCCGCCGTCAGCAACACCACGATGGCCGCCGAATTCGCACCCGCCACGGTCTAAAACCTCCACAAAGGAAATGTTGAATGCGGAATGATGAAGGATGAAAGTCTTGCCGTTTGAATCTCAAATCTGAGGTTTGAAATTTCAAACAGCGGCTTCTTCAACACCCTTCAGTCGTCGTCCCGCGCGTCTTCTTCCTCTTCCTCCCGCTGTTCCTCCTCCTCCTCGCTCGTCATGCCGGTGAGCGGCGTCGTATCGCCGCCGAAGAAGGAGTTGTAAATCTCCTGCGCGCGGTCGAGGTCGCGCTCGTCAACGAGGACGAGCGCGCCGGGCGAGGTCGTCGAGAGCAGGGGCGAGAAGGCGTCCATGCCGCCCGACTGCACCGCCGAGCGGATGCCGTTCTGCGTGAGGATGTCGTTGACCATCTCGGCCTCGGCGGGCGAACCGATGTTGTGCAACGGCACGAACCGCGCCTCGCTGTTGTCGTGCAAAGTGTTCTCCGGCGTCAGACGCTCGACCAGCTCCGCGCCGTCGTCCGGGCAGGTGGTGATGCCCTCCGTGTATTCCGACTCGCAAACAGGACAGAACATGAAAACCCCCGGAATGTGGAATGATTGAAGCGAACGGAAAGCATTATAGGGGGAAAAGGTAAAAAGGGGAAAAGGTTAAAGGGGAAGAGCGAGAACGGCCTCGACCGGCGCGTTGCGCTTTCCCCCTTTGCCCTCTTCCCCTCTTAACCTTCTGCGCCTTCTTACCGCGTGGCGCGTTCGGCGCGCTCGAACGGGATGGCCTCGAAGTTGGTCATGCGCTTGAACTCGCGGAAGCGGCGGTTGACCTCTTCGGTCGTAAGGCGCTGGACGCGCTCGGTGCCGAACTCCTCGACGTTGAAGGAGGCCATCACCGAGCCGAAGATGATGGCGCGGCGCATGGTCTCTTCGTCGGCGAGGTCATGGCTTGCGAGGTAGCCCATGAAGCCGCCCGCGAAGGTGTCGCCCGCGCCCGTCGGGTCGAAGACCGTTTCGAGCGGGTAGGCCGGGATGGCGAAGTAAGACTCGCCGGTGAACATCGCCGCGCCGTATTCGCCGCGCTTGACGACGAGCGCGCGCGGCCCCCACGAAAGAATCTTGCGCGCCGCTTTGACGAGGTTCGGCTCGCCCGCGAGTTGCCGCGCCTCGGCGTCGTTGATGATGACGACATCAACCACGCGGATGGCCTCGACGACCTGTTCGGGCACGGTCGAAATCCAGTAGTTCATCGTGTCGAGCGCGACCAACTCCGCGCCCCTCACCTGCTCGCGCACTTCCCTCTGCAAGTCCGGCTGGATGTTGCCGAGGAAGACCATCCGCGCGCGGCGCGAATCTTCGGAGAGCTTCGGCTTGAAGTCGGCGAAGACGTTGAGCTGCGTGTCGAGCGTGTGCGCGGTGTTCAAGTCGAAGTCGTAGCGCCCGCGCCAGAAGAAGGTCTGCCCGCCCTCGACGCGTTCGAGGTCGGCGGTGTTCACGCCGTGGCGCTCGAAGACGCCCATCTCCTCCGCGCCGAAGTCGCCGCCCACCACGCCGACCACGCGCACGTCCGTGAAGAAGCTCGCCGCCAGCGAGAAGTGCGTCGCCGACCCGCCGAGCATCCGCTCCCGCTTCCCGAAAGGCGTCTCGACCGCGTCGAACGCCACCGACCCGACAACCAGTAATGACACGTCCTCTATGTTCTCCTGTGGAATGGATAGCTGTCAGCTCTTAGCTGCTCACTGTTGACTGTTTACCTTCTGGGCGACGCCGAGCGTGCGGAGCCCGTCCTCGGCCTGCTTGCGGAACTTGCTTTCGGGGAACTGCTCGACGAGGCGCGAGAGGTAGGTGCGCGCCTCGACGCGCAGGGCTTCGGGCGAATATTCCTTGGCCTCCTCCAGCGTAGCCTTCGGCAGAGGCTGCTTGCCCTTCCCCTCCGAGAGATAGAGGCCGCTCATCCCGGCGATGTAGAGCACCTCGTCGAGGCGCGAGAATTCCGGGTAGCCCGCGATCAGCTCGTTGGTGCGCTTGTAGGCCGCCACATACGCCTTCTTCATCTTGAAGTAGTGGCGCGCGACCTCAAGCTCGTGTATTGCGCTCTTCTCCGAGTCGTCGTCTTTGACGACCGAAGGGTCGGGGCCTGTTGCCACCGTCCCGCTCTGCGCCCGCGCCGTTGACGCCGCGAAGGACGAGGCCAGAGCCAGCCCGCACAACATGAGAACGTATTTCTTCATCTTCACACCTCTCTCAACGTGACAAGTAAACCGTGACAGGTGACAGGGAAAAGCCGTAAACCGTGAACCGTAAACGGTGACAGGAGAAAGACTGACTTCTTCCCGTCACCTGTCACGGTTCACCCGTCACGGCCTTTGGTATTTTTTGATGATTGCTTCAAGCTTCTTCGTTGTCGCGTCGGGCCATAAATCCTTCGGCGTGAAGATGGCGTTCTTGAGCGCCGAGCCGCATTCGCAGGCGCGCTCCGTCTGGCTCAAGCTCTTCACCGCCTCGCGCATGATGAGCTGGGCGTTGCGGACGTTCTTGTTGAGATACTCGACGACCGCCTCGACCGTCACGGCGTCGTGGCCCTCGTGCCAGCAGTCGTAGTCGGTGACGAGCGCGAGCGTCGCGTAGCAGATTTCCGCCTCGCGCGCGAGCTTCGCCTCCTGCAAGTTCGTCATGCCGATGACATCCATGCCCCACGAGCGGTACACGTGAGACTCGGCCTTGGTCGAGAACGCAGGCCCCTCCATGCAGAGGTACGTCCCGCCCCGGTGGACTTTCACCTCCGCCGCGCCGCAGGACTTTTCGAGCACGTCGCCGAGCGACTCGCAGACCGGGTGCGCGAACGTGACGTGGGCGACGATGCCTTCGCCGAAGAAGGTTGACTCGTGCGCGCGGGCGCGCGTGCGGTCGAAGAACTGCGAGGGGATGACCATGTCGAGCGGCGCGTACTGCTCCTGCAACGAGCCGACCGCCGAGGCCGAGAGGATGCGCTCGACGCCGAGCGTCTTCATGGCGTAGATGTTGGCGCGGAAAGGAAGCTCCGTCGGCAGGAGCCTGTGCCCCCGCCCGTGGCGCGGCAGGAAGGCCACGCGCACGCCTTCAAGCGTCCCGACGATGAAGGCGTCCGAAGGGTCGCCGAACGGCGTCTCGACGCGGACTTCCTCGACCTCTTTGAGTTCGGGCATCTGGTAGAGACCGCTGCCGCCGATGATGCCGATTTGTGCTGTGCTCATGATTTCAGGGTGACACCTTAAAAAGTTATAAATTCAAAACTACTCGCCGGGAATAAGACCGTCCTGCGCTTCCTCATAATCAACCGCGCGCAGCTTCCCGTCCTCTTCGAGGATGCGGCAGAGCGGGGCGTCCGCGTCGTGGTAGAAGAGGCAGAGCCAGCCTTCGCGCGCGGCTTGCGGGACGAGGCGGCGCTTGGCTTCGAGCGTCTCCACGGGGAAGAGGTCGTAGCCCATGATCCAGGGGAGCGCGACGTGCGCGCGTGTGGGCACGAGGTCGGCGAAGCCGTAGAGCGTCTGGCCGCCGCGCTCAAGGCGGAGGCACTGCATCGTGCGCGAGTGGCCCGCCACGGTCTCCAACGTGAGGCCGGGCAAGACCTCGTAGGCCGTGGGCTTCAGCTCAAGCTGGCCGCTCGCCCGAAGCGGTCGCCAGTTCTCCGGCAGGTAGCTGGCGCGGTCGCGCTCGTGCGGCGCTTCGGCGTGCTCGTACTCTGCTTGCGAGACGAAGTAGCGCGCGTTCGGGAAGGCCGGGACGGCCTGACCGCCTTCGTCGAGTATGGTGTTGCCGCCCGCGTGGTCGAAGTGGAGGTGCGTGTTGACGACGACAGTCACGTCTTCGGGCGCGCAACCCGTGAGTGCTTGCAGACGCTCGCCGAAAGTCCCGCGCCGCTCGATGCCGTACATCTCGACGTGCTTCTCAGACCACTTGTCGCCGAGGCCGGTCTCGACGAGGACGCGCTCGCCCGCGCCCTCGACGTAGAGGCAGTTGGTCGTCAGTCGCACGCGGTTCTGCTCGTCGGGCGGCGAGACCCTCGACCAGAGCGTGCGCGGGACGACGCCGAACATCGCGCCGCCGTCCAGACGGAACTCGGCGTCGGGCACGACCTCTACGCGGTAGTCGCCGAACTGCACCTTACTTCAAACCGCCTCCCCGGTCGTGACCGTCCGCGCGAGCGTTACTTGTTCTTGGGGGCCGAGCCCTTCGGCGCGGGGGCCGGAGGCGGCGCGGCGTCGCCTTCAGGGCCGGGGGCCGGAGGGCCACCGGGGCCACCGGGGCCGCCGGGGCCGCCGTGCGGCGAGAAGGGCGAGACGGGCGGCTGCTCCGGAGCCTTGACGACGAAGTCCTCCGGCACCTTGACGCTCGAACGGGCGACAATCTCATCAACGAGCTTCTTCTGCTTCTCCTCGATGATGGAGTCCTTAATCTGATCCTTGACGGGCTTGCGCGGGCCAAAGGGGTTCGCCTGCGGCAGCTCCGGCTGAATCAGGATGTGACGGGCGTGGACCTGCTCCTGCGGCTGGCCGTCGGGGCCTTTGTCGGTGCGGCGGCCTTCGGTCTTGATGACGTGGAAGCCGAAGTCGGTCTCGACGATGTCGCTGATCTCACCCTCCTTGAGGGCGAAGGCGGCGTCCTCGAACGGCTTGACCATGCCGCCGGGCTGCCCCGGCGTGGCGCGACCGAACCACGGCAGCTCGCCGCCGGTGCTCTTCGCGCCGGGCTCGTCCGAGAACTCTTTCGCCAGCTCCTCGAAGTTCTCGCCGCCGCGCGCGCGCTTGAGCACGTCCTCAGCCTCGCGCCGCGCCGCCGCGAGCTTCTCGCTAATCTCCTGCTCTGAGGGCTCAAGCTTCTTCGCCATCTCCTCGGCGTACATTGTGGCGAGGACGCGCGCCTGCTGGAGGCGAATCTGCAACTGCGCCTTGCGCTCCTTGTCGAGCCCGGCGGCGGCTCCCTTGCGCGCCAGGACGTGGATGCCCGCCCACTGCTCCTTGACCTGATCCTTCTGCGCTTCGGGGATTTCCCCCTCCGGCAGCAGCCCGGTCTTCTGCGAGTCGGCAAGGAACTGGTTGAACTCCTCGTCGCGGCCCGCCTCCTTGAGGTAGGTGTCCGTCTCTTCCTTCGAGTAGGGCGGCTGCGCCGGTGTCGCGCCCGCGCCTTCGGCCTGCTGCTTGCGCGCGAAGAGGCTGGCGAGGACGAAGCTCTTCATCACTTCCATCTGCCGCTTGACTTCGGGGCGGTCGGCGACGCCTTTGGCGCGCGCCTCCTCGGCGAGCGCGAGCATGCTCTGGATGTCTTTGGAGAACTTCTTACGCTCCTCGACATCTCCGGCGAGGCGCGCCTTCTCTCTATCCGAGAGGCCCTCGGCGATGAGCGCCATGTCTTCGGGCGTGAGATTCGCGCTGTGCGCGGAGCCGCTGTACTTCGCCTGCCAGACGATGAGCCCGACGGCGGCGGCGATGGCGACGGCGACGGCAATAATCGCTTTGGTAGTAGCCTTCAAAATTAATTCTCTTCCTTTCTCGACTTCTCTAAAAATTCGCCCCGCAACCCCGGATGGGACGGGTCAGGCGCGGCTGGACAACGCGCTAAGATACATAAAAAACGGCCCGCGTGCACTCCGGCAGGGGCCGTTTCCCGTCGGGTTCGACGATTAGGGACGGCGCGCGGGCTTCTTCTTCGTCGCGGTCGCGCGGGCGGGCGGCTTCGGCTTCGACGCCGCGTTGGGCTTCGTCGCGGCTTGCGTGCCGCCGCCCGGAGCGGCGTTGCCGCCGGTGGGCGCGGTCGCGGTCGCTTCGACCAGATAATCTTCGGGCACGACGACGCGGCGGCGCGCGGCGATCTCTTCAAGCACGCGCTCGCGCTTCTCTTCCTCGACGGCGCTGCGGGCCTCTTCGCGCGGCGTCTGCGGCGGCGAGCCCGCCCGCGTGGGCCGCGAGTTAAAGCGGATGAGGATGTGGCGCGCGCGGACTTGCTCGCTCGACTTCGCGTCCGACGAAGGGTCTTGCGCGCGGCGCTCTTCGAGCTTGACGATGTGGAAGCCGAACTGCGACTCGAAGACCTCGCTGACCTCGCCGACCTTGAGGGCGAAGGCCGCGTCCTCGAAAGGCTTGACCATCACGCCGCGCCCGAACCAGCCGAGGTCGCCGCCGTCATTCTTGCTGCCGGGGTCGGTGGAGAACTCGCGCGCGAGCGCGGCGAAGTCCTCGCCCGCCCGCGCGCGCTTGAGCAGGCCGTCAATCTTCGCGCGCGACTCTTTCGTGTCGAGTTCGGGGTGGGCCGCGAGGTACGCGCCGACCTCGGCGTCGGTCGCCTTGAAGCGCGGGCTCAACTCCTTCGAGAAGGCGCTGGCGAGGAGCCGCGCCTGTTGCAGCATGACGACCAGCTCGGTCTTGCGGTCGCGGTGGAGGCCCAGTGCGACGGCCTTGCGACGGCCCGTCATCACGCGGCCCCAATGCTGCAAGAGCTGCGCGCGCTGTTCCGCGCCGACGGGCTCGCCCTTGCCCGGCCCGTTCTTCCGGTAGTCTTCGACGAATGCCTCGAACTGCTTGTCCTGCCCCGGCTCTTTGACGAACGCGTCTATCTCGGCCTTCGGGACGATCTGCTCCGGCGTGGTCGCGCCCGCGTCCTGCCGCTTCTTAAAGTAAGCCTGCGCGACGACGAACGCCTGCGAGAGTTCCAACTGCAAGGCGAGGTCGGGGCGCGCGGCGAGCCCCGCGGCCTTCGCCTCTTCGGCGACGGCGAGCATCTGGCGGATGTCTTTGGCGAAAGCCTTCCGCTCCGACGCGTCCGCGTTGAGCCGCGCGCGCATCTCCGGCGGGAAGCCGAGGCCGTCCACAATCAGAGCCATGTCACGCGCCGTGAAGCTCAAGGCATTGACCGGCGAGACGGCGGGCCTGGCAACGCCGGGCCGCGCGGCTGGGCGCGACGTTCTCGGAGACGTTCTCTGCGCGAAGAGTGTTGAGGGGAGGACGAAGGCGACGACTGATGCCGCGAGGAGATAATTCTTGAAAAACAAAATCCTAGAGCCTTTCTTTTTCGGGTTCGTGGGTGTCTGAGGTGTGCTCGACGAGTTCGAGCAGGACGCCGCCCGCCGTCTGCGGGTGCACGAACGCCACCAGACAGCCGCCCGCGCCGACGCGCGGACTCTCGTCAATGAGGCGCGCGCCCTCGGCCTTCAGGCGCGCGAGCGCCGCGCGGATGTCCGCGACGCGCACGGCGACGTGATGGATGCCGGGGCCGCGTTTTTCTAAAAACTTCGCCACGGGCGAGCCCTCGTGCGTCGGCTCAAGCAGCTCGACGCGCGGCTCTCCGACGGGCAGCATGGCGACCCGCACGCCCTGCTCTTCGACCGTCTCCGTGTGTGTGACCTCAAGGCCGAGCGCGTCGCGCCAGAAGCGGAGCGCGTCGTCGAGGCTCCGCGTGGCGATTCCGATGTGTTCGAGTTTCATTTCCATGAGTTTAAGACCCGGCGCGGCGAAGACTTGAGATGCGTGACGCGGCGCAAAGACTGCCCGGCCCTAACTTAAACGAGCGCCTTTTCAACCGCCTTCCGTCTCGCCGCGCTCCCCGGCGGCGAGGAACTCCTCGATGGCCGTGTACGGGTCGCGCCGCTTCTCGGCCACTTCGGAGGCGAGGTCTTCGAGGCGTCGTCGCGCGCCTTCGGCTTCGAGCGCGCGTGCCAGCAGGCGCTCGCGCAAAAGCTCGTGCAGACGCCAATGCGCCACCGCCACGCGGCGCGAGCGAGAGCCCTCCGCGCCTTTCTGAAATTCGCTATAGCTCTCGACCGCCGAGGCCAGCTCTTCGATGCCCTTGCTCTCGGTCGCCACGGTCTTCACAATCGGCGGCTCCCACATGTCGGGCCGGTGCGCGAGCGAGAGCAGGGCTTCCAGCTCCTTCTCCGTGCGGAGCACGCCGTCGCGGTCGGCCTTGTTGATGACGAAGACGTCGCCGATCTCCATGATGCCCGCCTTGATGGCCTGTATGTCGTCGCCCATGCCGGGCACGAGGACGACGACGGAGACATCCGCCGTCTTCACTATCTCGACCTCATCCTGACCGACGCCGACCGTCTCGACGATGATCTTTTCGTAACCGGCGGCGTCGAGAATCGCCACGGCGTCCACGGTCGCGCGCGCGAGCCCGCCGAGGTTTCCGCGCGTCGCCATCGAGCGGATGAAGACGCCGGGGTCGAGTCCGAGCGTCTGCATGCGGATGCGGTCGCCCAAGATTGCGCCGCCCGAAAAGGGGCTCGAAGGGTCTACGGCGACGATGCCGACGCGCTCGCCGCGCGCGCGGTAAAGCGAGGCGAGCTTATCCACGAGCGTTGACTTGCCCGCGCCGGGCGAGCCCGTGATGCCGACGACGAGCCCCCGGCCCGTGTGCGGGAAGATGGCCTTCATCAACTCGGACGCGCCGCCCGCGCCGTCCTCGACCGTCGAGATGGCGCGCGCGACGGCCCGCGCCTCGCCCTTCAAAACTCTCTCGTACAGTTGCCCGCCGCTACTGCTCATCGCACGCCCCGCACTTCGCCCGTCTCGCGTTGCTTCTCGACGAACTTGACGAGCCGCAAGCGCGCGCCCGTCCACTCGTAATAATAGAGCCCGGCCTTCGGCTCGTCGCGCTCGGTCTCGCTGTAGGGAAAACCGGAAAGGATGAGGAGGCGGCTGTCCGGCTTGAACGTCAAAACCTCGCCGTCGTCCGAGAAGAGCCACACGCCGAAGGCGTACAACTCCTTCGGAAAATAGACCGCCCCCGTCTTCGCGTTGATGACGGCGACGCTCATGCAGCCCGTCCCGCAGCCCCAACCGACGAGCGAGAAGTGTCCCGCGAAATTGACGCCCGCCTTCGAACCCTCACGCAGCCGCGTGCGGAACGTGCCCGCGCCTTTCGAGCTGCGCAGATTCACCGGCGCGACCCGGCCACGGTAGACGCGCGCCGGGTAGCTCTCGAAGCGCGGCTCCGTCGAGGACTTCTGCGCCGCCGCCTCCGAAGCGAGCGGGCCGAGACAGAGGATGAGAAGGAGGAGAGCCGTTAACGTCTTCATGCGGCGCTGAGAATCTGTTTGGCGATGACGAGCCGCTGAATTTCGGACGTGCCTTCGCCGATGGTGCAGAGCTTCGAGTCGCGCCAGTATTTTTCGGGCGGGTAGTCCTTCGTGTAGCCGTAGCCGCCGTGAATCTGGATGGCCTCTTCGCAGACCTTGACGCCGATTTCGGAGGCGAAGAGCTTAGCCATCGCCGACTCCTTCGAGACCTTGCGCCCCTTGTCCTTCAACGCCGCCGCGCGGTAGGTCAGGAGCCGCGCCGCGTCGAGCTGCGTCGCCATGTCGGCGAGCTTGAACTGGATGGCCTGAAACTCCGAGATGGCCTTGCCGAACTGCTTGCGCTCCTTCGAGTATTTGAGCGCGGACTCGTATGCGCCCTGCGCGATGCCGACGGCGAGCGCCGCAATCGAGATGCGACCGCCGTCGAGAATCTGCATCGCCTGAATGAACCCTAAGCCTTCGGGGCCGAGCCGGTTCTCGTCCGGGATGTGGCAGTCCTCGAAGATGACGCTCGCCGTCTCCGAGGCGCGGAGGCCCAGCTTGTCTTCCTTCTTGCCGGGCATGAACCCGCGCGTGCCCTTCTCGAAGATGAAGGCCGTGATGCCCTTCGAGCGCATCGCGCGGTCGGTCGAGGCGACGGCGACGCAGATGTCTCCGTGGACGGCGTGCGTGATGAAGTTCTTCGAGCCGTTGACGACCCACCCGCCGTTGCGCTTCACGGCGGTCGTCCGCGTGCCCGAAGCGTCCGAGCCCGCGCTCGGCTCCGTCAAACCCCACGCGCCCAACTTCTCGCCGCGCGCGAGCGGCACGAGGTATTTCTGCTTCTGCTCCTCGGTGCCGAACATGAAGATGTGATTCGAGCAGAGCGAGTTGTGCGCCGCGACCGAGATGCCGACCGAGCCGTCCACGCGCGAAAGCTCCTCGATGATGGCGACGTACTCGACGTAGCCCATCCCCGCGCCGCCGTACTGTTCGGGGAAGATGACGCCCATCAGCCCCAGCTCGGCGAGCTTCGGCAGAAGCTCTACGGGGAAGTGCTGCTTCTCGTCCCACTCGCGGACGTGCGGCTTAATCTCGCCCTCGGCGAACTCGCGCACGCTCTCTTTGACCTGCCGCTGCTCTTCGTTGAGATCGAAATCCATTGTGCCCCCAGAAGTGCTGAATGCGGAATGATGAATGATGAATGGCGGGAAGTTTTCAGTAGACAGTTTTCAGTTTTCAGTTCCGCTCTGAGCTGAAAACTGAAAACTCAAAACTGATAACTGTCTTTCATTCATCATTCATCATTCCGCATTCAACATTTTATCTTATCCCCTCCCCGAACCGTGACCCGCGCCGCGCTTCACCGCCGCCTTGCGCGCCGTCTTCTTCGACGCCCCGCGCGTGCCCTCGGCAGAAGACTGCCCGGCGCTCTTCTGGGGAGACTTGCGCGCGGCGCTCTTCTTCGCACGGCCTTTGAGGTGCGAGACTTCGGCGGGCGTCAGGAAGCGGAAGTTGCCGAGGGGCAGCCCCTTGTTCGTGATGTCGCCGATGCGGACGCGCCGGAGCTTGACGACGGAGTGGCCGATGGCGTCGAACATGCGCCGGATTTGCTGGTTCTTGCCCTCGTAGAGCACGACCTCGTACCACGCGTTGGTCGTCGTGTAGCCGGTGCTCTTGACCTCCGCCGGGGCCGTGCGCGTCCCGTCTTCGAGGCGGATGCCGCGCCGCAGCCGTTCGAGCTGGTCGTCTGACGGCACGCCCTTAACCTTCGCCTCGTAGACCTTGCGGACGTGGTTGCGCGCCGCCGTGACGTAGTTCGTCAGCTCGCCGTCGTTGGTCAGAATCAGGAGCCCCTCGGTGTTGAAGTCGAGGCGACCGACGGGGTGGAGGCGACCGAGCGCGGGCGGAATGAGTTCGGTGATGAGCGGGCGATTCTCCGGGTCGGCGAGGCTCGTCAGAAAGCCGCGCGGCTTGTTCAAGAGGACGTAGACGTTCTCGCGCGCCGCGAGCTGCGCATTTATCAGCTTCCCGCGCACCTTGATGTGGTCGCGCGCCGGGTCGGCCTTCGTGCCAAGCTCGCGCACGACCTTGCCGTTGACGGTCACTTCACCCGCCTCGATTAACTCCTCGGCGTGGCGGCGCGAGGCTATCCCGGCGGCGGCGATTAATTTTTGCAGACGTTCTTCCATAAGACAGATGTTAGATGTCAGGATGCTGGATGTTAGTGAAGACAGTTTTAACTGACATCTAACATCCAGCATCTGACATCTGCTTTTATGTTTCTCCTCCGGCCAAATCTTCGAAGTCCTCGATGCTCGGCAGCTCGCCCAAGTCCTTCAAGCCGAACTGGAGGAGGAAGTCTTTGGACGTGCCGTACATCATCGGGCGACCGACCGTCTCCTTGCGGCCCTTGGCGACGATGAGCCGCTTGTCGAGCAGGGTCTTGATGGCCGACGAAGATTGGACGCCGCGAATCTCTAAAATTTCGGGGACGGTGACGGGCTGCTTGTAGGCGATGACGGCGAGCGTTTCGAGCGCGGGGAGCGAGAGCTTGGCGCTCGGCTTCGACTTGAGATAGGCGCGGACGTGCTCGTGGTGTTCGGGCCGCGTCGCAATCTGCCAGCCGCCCGCCAGCTCGCGCAGCATGAGCCCGCCGTTGCGCTCGTTGAACTCCTTCGACAGAGACTCGACCGCCACCTGCACCCAGCCCTTGTCCTCGCGCAGCACGTCGGCCATCGCCTTGACCGGCAGAGGCTCTTCCGAGACGAAGATGAGAGCCTCGCAGATCGCCATCAACTCGGCCAGCTCGCGCGGCTGACCGCCCGGCGCGATGTCGTCGTCGTCCGTCACGACCTCGCCCAACACCTGCGCCTCGGCGAGACGCTGCGCCAGAGCCTCCGCCGCGTCCTCCCGGTCGGCGTCGAAGATGGCGACCACGCGCTCCTCTTCTTCCCCGTCCTCTTCAACGTCCTCGTCCGAAGCGGCGGCTTCAACTTCTTCTTCGTCTTCTTCGTCTTCCGAAGCGTCCGACTCGGCTAACTGTTCCGCGTCGCCGTCGCCGTCGAGTGCGTCTTCGTCGCCCGTCCCGTCGCCGATTCTGAAGCCTTTCGGCTCCCCCGATTCGGCGACGCTTTCGTCGTCGCTTCCTGAAGTCGCGTTTTCGTCGGCCTCGATGTCCGACAACTCGGACGCGAGGGCTTCGACGGCCTCCTCGTTGGCCGTCTCCGGAATCTCCGCCGGGCTCTTTTTGCTTCTGCGTTTGCTCATCTTGAAAGTGTCGCCCTCAGCCGCCGACGCGCGCGACGATGTCGCCGAAGGTCTGCTTCTGGAAAAGTTTAATCTCGGTCGTGCGGACGAGTTCGAGCACGGAGAGGAAGGCGAGCACCAGCTCGCGCCGCGTCCCGGCGCGCTCGAAGAAGTCGCGCAGGTTCAGAGAGCCCGTCGAGAAGATCATGTTGCGGAGGCGTTCGATCATCTCGGCCATCGTCACCTCCTCGCGCTCGATCTCCATCAGGACTTCCTCTTTGCGCCGCGCCAGAATCTCCTGAAAGACGCGCAGGAGGTCGAACGCGCCCGCCGCGATTTCGGGGTTGCTCTTGTCGGTCTCCAAAGGCGCGCGCGTGTAGACGGCGCGCTCGACCGTCGCGCGCGACCACAGAAGCTCCGCCGCCGCCTTATACTTCTGGTGCTCAAGCAGCCGGTCAATCAGTTCCCGGCGCGGGTCGTCCGCCGCCAGCTCGTCGCCCGCCGCCGTCGGGTCTTGCGGCAGAAGCTGGCGCGACTTGATTTCGATGAGCGTCGCCGCCATCACGAGGAAGTCGCTCGCCACCGTGATGTCCATGCTCTGCATCATGCGGAGATACTTAAGATACTCGTTCGAGATGCGCGCGATGGGGATGTCGTAGATGCTGACCTGCTCTTGGCGGATGAGGTAGAGGAGGAGGTCGAGCGGCCCGGCGAATTCGCCGAGCACGAGTTTCAACTCTTCGCCCTGCCGCGACTCGGAGATTTCGGGCTCCGCGCCCGCGACGTTAATCGGCCCGCCCTCGGCGGCGGTCGCGACCGTCCCCTCCTCGGTCGGCTTCGGCGTCTCCTGTGGCTGCTGCTGCTCGCTCGACAAAATCTTCTAAGCCCCCACGATGCCCATGCGCTCACGGACGGCGCGCATCGTTTCTTGCGCAATCGTGCGCGCCTTGTCGCGCCCGTCGGCGAGGATGCGCGAAAGCTCCTCGTCCGAGATGGCGCGCATCCGCTCCTGAAACGGGCGGAGGAATTCGACCGTCACGTCGGCCAACTCGGACTTCAACTGCGCGTAGCCCTTGCCCTCGAAATGCGCCTCGACTTCCGGGGGCTGCTTGCCCGTCAGAATCTGGAAGATGGAGAGCAGGTTCGAGATGGCGGGACGCTGTTCGTCGAAGCGAATCTCGGTGCCGGAGTCGGTCACGGCGCGCTTGAACTTGCGGCGGATGGTGTCGGCGTCGTCCGTGAGCGCGACGCGGCCCGCCGCGTTCTCGTCCGACTTCGACATCTTCTTCGACGGGTCGTCCAGCGCCATAATCTTCGCGCCGACCTTCGGGATGAAGGCGTCGGGCACGCGGAACGTCTCGCCGAAGTCGCGGTTGAAGCGCTCGGCGATGTCGCGCGTCAGCTCAAGGTGCTGCCTCTGGTCGTGGCCGACGGGCACGAGGTCTGTCTGGTAGAGCAGGATGTCGGCGGCCATCAGCACCGGGTAGGTGAGGAGCCCCGCGAGGACGTTCTCGCGCTGCTTCTTCGCCTTGTCCTTGAACTGCGTCATCCGCTCCAGCTCCGAGATGCGCGCGACGCAGTTGAGCATCCACGCCAGCTCGGCGTGCTCCGGCACGTCCGACTGGACGAAGACGGTCGAGACCTTCGGGTCAACCCCTGCGGCGAGGTAGATGCGCGCCACTTCCTTCGTCTTCTCGGCGAGCGCGCGCGGGTCTTGCGGGACGGTGATGGCGTGGAGGTTGACGACGCAGTAGAGGCTCTCGTACTCCTCCTGCAACGCCACCCAGTTGCGGATCGCGCCGAGGTAGTTGCCGATGTGGAGGTTGCCGGTCGGCTGCGCGCCGCTGAAAATCCTTTTCGCCATCTGCACTTTCACCTGTACCGAGAAACAATTCGCGCGGCGCGTCCCTTAGAGCCTGACGAGAATATCCAGAAGGTACGCGACCGGGGAGAAGATGATGCCGAAGAAGCCGAAATAGAGAAAGGCCATCAGAATTATAAAGCCGTACTGCTCAAGCGTCGTCAAAATCGGGCGCGCGCTTTCGGGGAGGAAAGTCTCCAGCACTTTGCTGCCGTCGAGCGGGGGGAAAGGCAGCAGGTTGAAGACGGCGAGCGAGGCATTCATCATCAACGAAAATTGCAGAAAGAGGCTGACGGGCTCGCTGAACGATTCGAGGAAGCCTCCGGGCGCGGCGACCTCCGTGTACTGAATCACCTTGATGATGATTAAAGTGGTCGCCGCGATAGTGATGTTCGCGAAGATGCCCGCCAGCGAGACCATGACGTTGGCGAGGTCTTTATTGCGCCACCGGAGCGGGTTGACCGGCGTCGGCTTCCCCCAGCCGATGAGGGGAATGCGCGCGATGGGGCCGCCCATGCTCGCGAAGAGAAAGCCGACAATCGGGATGAGCAGCGTGCCGATGGGGTCGGTGTGCGCCACCGGGTTGAGAGTCACCCGACCGAGCAGCCGCGCCGTGTCGTCGCCGAACTTATCCGACATCCACGCGTGCGCCGCCTCGTGTGCCGAAATCGCGAAGAGCAGCACGACCAGATAAATTATCAACCGCCCGATGATGTCTGTTTCCTGCATTTCTCAAACTACCCGGCGAAAAAGCCCCGCCGCGCGAAGTCAGCAAAAGTAGCACGCGGGTTTCGGGGTGTCAAAAACAGTAGTCAGGAGACAGTAGCCAGTAGTCAGTAGGCTTCGCACAATCGGCGTTGACGCCTCCACTCTGACTACTTGGGCCGGAAAGTTTTTTCTACTGGCTACTGTCTCCTGACTACTTCAAAAGCGTCCCCATGATGCCGAGCGGGAGGCTGTAGACGGCTTCGTTGGTGGCGACGACCATGTCACCGGCAGCGCTGAAGGCGAGACCGACGACGTTCATCCCGGCCACGGCCAGCTCCGCCGCGCCGCCGCCCGGCGTGATGCGGATGATGCCGCGCCGCGCGCGGTAGCTGGCGGCGACGTAGAGATTGCCCTCGCGGTCGAAGGCGAGCCCCTGCGGGCGGCCCAACCCACGGAAGAAGACGCTCGCGCGCCCGTCCTCGTCAACGCGGTGCACGGCCTCGTAGCTCGAAACGGTCGGCCCCGTCACGTAGAGCCGGTCGTCGGGGCCGAAGGCCAAGTGGTACGCGGCCACCGAAGGTTCCAGAAGCGCCCACACGTCGGCCTCGCCCACGCCGTTGACGCGGTGGATGTTGCCCGTCCGGTCGCCGACGTACATCCGCCCCACGCGGTCGAAGGCCAGACCCGTCGCCACGCCGAGGTTGCGCGCGAAGGGGACGACTTCGTGAAAGGGCGTGAAGCGGTAGACCGTGCCGTCCATGCGACTCGTGACGAACATCTGGCCCACGCGGTCGAAGGCGATGCCGGTCGGGTTGGCGACCTCGCCGTTGAGGCTCATCAGCTCGCCGCCCGCTTCGATGCGGTAAATCGAGACCGGCAGGCGTTGCCCGCGCGAGCCCGAACGCGTCACGTAGAGCGAGCCGTCGTCCGGGTCAAAGGCCGGGTTGGCGACGATGTGTAAATCCTCGGCGAGCTTCTTGCCGACGACCAGACGGCCCGCGTTGCTCCGACGCCCGTCCGCGCTTTCGAGGACGACTTCCGTCTCGCCGCCCTCAAGGCCCTCCGGCACAATCGCCAGCACGCGGTTCGGCCCCACGCCGACCAGACGCGCCTCGACGCCGTCGAACCTCGCGCGGCACTCGCGCAGATTACTCGTGTCGTAATCCGCGCACTCGATTGCCACCTCGCCGCCCGGAATCGCCGCCGCCGGGTCAACCCGAATGACCTGCTGCTCTCTCGACATCACAACTCTCCACGAAGTCTCCGCCGCCACCACCATTGCCGCCGCCGCGCACTCCGTTCAAGAAGTGTGAGTCCGAAGTCTCGAACCTGAGACTCCCCGTCCACGATTTTGGCTTTCCGGCGACAGTTGAATGCATGATACGACGGGCGTGTTGAGACTGTCTATCGGGTGTCAGGCTTGCGCCGTGCGCGACCCACGGAAACTATTTGACCTCGGACGAGCCGCTGTCTATATTCGTCGTGAACAGAGGCGGAAGGAGTAAATCAGATGGACGCGACGAACGTTAAAGAAGAGGCCCGCCGCTTAATCGAGAGACTGCCTGAGAACGTGACGTGGGATGATTTGATGCACGAGATTTACGTGCGTCAGTCCATCGAGGCCGGACTCTCAGACAGCGAGACCGGGAAAGTCACGAACGTAGCCGAAGTCCGCGCCAGATTCGGATTACAGTCGTGAACGTGCTGTGGACGGACGCCGCCGTCGCCCAGCTCGAAGCCATCCACGAGTACGTGGCTCAGACCTCACCGGAATACGCCCGCCGGGTTGTTGACCGTCTCACTAAACGCTCCATCCAAATCGGCACTTTTCCATTCTCCGGGCGGAGGGTGCCGGAGTATGATTTGAACGAGGTGCGTCAGGTCGTCGAAGGCTCCTACCGGATAATCTATCTGATTAAAGAATCCGAAGCCCGGATCGAAGTTCTCGCCGTGATTCATAATTCGCGTGAGGGAATAAAACCGTTGGAGTAGGTTTGCCCGGCGTAGTTGAAACTGACGGACGCGCCCGTCTTCACGGTCGGGCTTCCGCACCTGACTTCAATGCTCGACTCTCGACGCCCTGTGCTATACTGCGCCCAAGTTTTTGAGACAATCGCTGCGCCCGGAGAGGCCGCAGGTGCTCAAACGTTCAAGCCGAAGTGTTCGCGCAGAGAGCCACATCGAAGGGTTCCAGACAGCGTCCGATTCTTACCGCTCGCTTCCCTCTTTCTCTAACTTGAATCCGTAAAACGTTCGCACCGGGCAGGCTTTCGTCTGACTGCCGGTGCGCTTTGCTTTGCGGGGAGGACGGGGCGGGCGTTTCAGGGAGGGTGAGAAAATCAGTCAAGTACACGGCAACACGCAGGGGTTAAAGCCGAACCAGCTCCGCCGCATCGAGAAGCTCTACTCGCGCCGCATCGCGCCGCAGCAGATCGTGACGCCGGAATTCGCGCGGCAGCTCTCGGAGCTTTCGCACGAGACGCGGCGGCAGCTCGGCGCGCTCATTGACCGCAAGGGCTACGTCGAGTACGTCGTCGTCGGCGACGCGCGCCGCATGGAGTGGCCCGACTTGAAGAGGACGCGCGTCGCCGAAGACCGCTTCCGCGGCCTGCGCGCCGTCCACACGCACCTGCGCGGCGAGGAGCTGACGCAGGACGATTTGAACGACCTCGCGCTCCTGCGGCTCGACCTGATGGTCGCCGTGGACGTGGACGAACGCACGGGGCTTCCGGGCCGCGTCCGCGCCGCGCATCTCCTGCCCTCGACGCCCGAAGAGACGGAAGGCGAGGCGGAGACGCCCTACGCCTTCCTCGAAGCGCCCGCCGCCTCGCAGCTCGACGTTAACTTTCTTGAGCTGATTGACTCACTCGAAGAGGAGATGGCGCGCACGCGCCGCGCCGGACGGCGGGCGACCGTCAGAGACCGAGCCATCCTCGTCGGCATCACGACGGGCTCCGTCTCCGAGGCCGAAGAGTCTATGGCCGAGCTGCGAGAGCTGGCGGCATCGGCAGGCATCGTCGTCCTCAACGAAATCATCCAGCGGCGGCAGAGCGTTGACCCGCGCACCGTGCTCGGCAAAGGTAAGCTCGACGAGCTGCTCGTCCGCGCGCTCCGCCTCGGCGCTGACCTCATCGTCTTCGACCGGGAGCTTTCGCCCGCGCAGGTTCGCTCGATCTCGGAGGCGACCGACCTCAAAGTTATTGACCGCGCGCAGCTCATCCTCGACATCTTCGCGCAGCGCGCGCAGACGAGCGAAGGCAAGATACAGGTCGAACTGGCGCAGCTCCGTTATCTCCTGCCGCGACTCATCGCCGGTCACGACTCGGCCTTCTCGCGCCTCGCGGGCGGCATCGGCGGGCGCGGCCCCGGCGAGACGAAACTTGAGACCGACCGCCGCCGCGTGCGCGACCGCATCAACCGCCTCGAAAAAGAGATCGAGTCGCACCGCCAGCGGCGACAGCAGCGACGCAAGGGGCGCGCGCGCCGCGAGCTGCCCATCATCTCCATCGTCGGCTACACGAACGCGGGCAAGTCAACGCTCCTCAACACGCTCACTTCGAGCGAGGTTCTGGCCGAGCAGCGGATGTTCGCCACGCTCGACCCGACCTCGCGCCGCCTGCGCCTGCCGCGCGAGCAGGAAGTCATCATCAACGACACCGTGGGCTTCATCCGCGACCTGCCGCCCGACTTGATCGCCGCCTTCCGCGCGACGCTCGAAGAGATTGACGACAGCGACGTTCTCATCCACCTCGTTGACGCCTCGAACCCGCGCTGGCAGCAGCAGCTCGAATCGGTCGAAAGGATTCTGAACGACCTCGGCCACACGGACATCCCGCGCCTCGTCGTCTTCAACAAGTCAGACCTCCTCGTGCCAGAAGAGCTTGAATACGTTCTGCGGCAGACGACGCAGGGCGGCTCGCGCGAAGCCCTCGCCGTCTCGGCGCTCGACCCTTCAACCTTGCGCCCGGTCATCGAGCGCGTCGGCGAAATCCTCGCGCGCGATTTGATAGAGCCCGGCTCGCGCGAGCCTTCGGACGGCGAAGACTACGAGACGGAGGCAAGCGCCGATTCGGGGCGCGACGAAGAGGCCGCGACCGCCGCGCGCTCATAACTCCTCATCACCATGACACAACACGGACGACGCCCCCGCTTCTCCTCCCCGCTCTCCGACGCGCGCCAGCAAATCGCGCGCGCTCTTGGTCGTCCCTTCAAGTGGTTCCGCCCGACGACGCGTTTCCTCATCGGCTTCTTCGCGCTCGCCCTCCTGAGCACGCTCCTTCTCGCGCGGACGCGCTCGGCGACGCCCGCCGCCGAAGCCTATCAGGAAGGCGACGTGGTGCGCGCCGACGTGGTCGCGCCCGCCGACATCACCGCCGAAGACGGGCGCGAGACCGCGCGGCGGCGCGAGACGGCGACGACGAGCACGCCGCCCGTCTGGGACTTCGACCAGTCGCAGGCCGAGAGCGCGGCGCAGAGTTTCCGCGCCTCCTGGGCCGCGCTCAAGCAGCAGGCCGAGACGCGCGGCCTCGACGACTCGAACGGGAACGGCAACTCGCAGAGCGAGCGGAATGAGTTGGTCTGGACGGGCGCGGGCGCGGACAGGCAGGCGGTCGCGCGCGCCGTCGTCGCGCACCGCTTTGACCCCGGCGCGCTCGAAACCTTCGCGCGGCTGCTGCGCGAGCACGCCGGCGGCTACGTCTACGACGCGCGCGACGAGTCGCGGGTCGGGGCGCAGGAGCAGATCGTCGAAGTTCGCGGCGGCCCGCAGTCGGAGCATCAAGTTCCGCAAAGCTCCTTCTCTTCGCTTTCGGCGGCGCGCGAGAATCTCCGGCGTCGTATCCTTCAAGTCCCCGTTTGGCGGCAGTCCGAGCTGGAGTCAATGGCCTCGGCGATGCTCCCGCTCGTCAGGCCGACCGTCTCCTTCAACCCCGGCGCGACCGAGGCCGCGCGCGCGGCGGCGGCGCGCGCCGTCCCCTCGGCCATCGTCGTCCTCAAGCGCAATCAGACGGTCGCGCGCGAGGGCGACACGGTGACGCCGCAGATGCTCAGACAGTTCGCGGCGGTGCGTGACTACAGCCACACCGAGCGGCGACCACAGCTCTACATCGGCATCTTCATCTTCGTCTGCGCCGTCTACTGGGCCGCGTGGCGCTTCACCGAATACCGGAGCACGATTACGACGCTGCCGCTCTCGCCCGCGCGCGGCTTCACGCTCGTCGGCATCTCGGTGCTCACGGAGTTGGGGCTCCTGCGTGCGGGCTTCGCCGTCGCCGAAGGCATCGCCGCGCAGTCCACTCACGCGCCGACCAACGACGCCGCGCTCTGGACTTTCGCCATCCCCTTCGCCGCCGCCGCGCTTCTCGTCACGCTGCTCGTAGACACGCAACTGGCGCTCATCACGGCAGTCCTGACGGCCATCTTCGCCGGACTCCTCGCGCCGAACGGGATGCTGACGACGTGCTTCGCGCTCGTCTCGTCTTCGGCGGCGATCTACGGCATCGGTCGTTATCGAGAGCGACAGTCGGTGACGAAGGCGGGGCTCGTCGTCGGGCTCGTCAACATCGGGCTCGCCGTCGCCGTGATGCTCGCGGCGCAGAAGCCTCTGACCCTGAACGCGATCCTTCTGGCGGCGGCGTGCGGCCTCGCCGGCGGACTTTTAACGGTCGTCTTCACCGCCGGGCTGCTGCCCGTCAACGAGTCCTTCTTCGGCATCCTGACGGACGTGAAGCTGCTTGAGTTGTCGAACGCAGACCTGCCCGTCCTCGGTCAACTCGCCCTGCGCGCGCCGGGCACGAACCAGCACTCGCACGCCGTCGGGCAGTTGGCCGAAGAGGCTTGCCGCGCCATCGGCGCGAACTCCCTGCTCGCGCGCATCGGCGCGCTCTATCACGACATCGGCAAACTGGCCGCGCCCGAAATGTTCGTCGAGAACCAGTCGGGCCACAACCCGCACGACCGCCTGCGCCCGACGCAGAGCGCGAAGATCATCACGAGCCACGTCACCTACGGGCTGAAACTCGCGCGCGAGATCGGCCTGCCGAAACAGATTGCCGACTTCATCCCACAGCACCACGGCACGCGCACGCTCCACTTCTTCCTCCGCAAGGCGCAGGCCGAGGCGCGCGAGGGCGAGGAGGTGGACGACGCCGAGTTCCGCTACCCCGGCCCCAAGCCGCAGTTCAAAGAGGCCGCCATCATGATGCTCGCCGACTCGTGCGAGGCGGCGGCGCGCTCGCTCTCCCGCCCCGACCCCGAAAACATCCGCGCCATCGTCGGCAAAATCTTCGACGCCATCGTCAGCGACGGCCAACTCGACGAGTGCGACCTCTACTTTGCGCGAGCTGACCAAAATCCGCGAGACCATCATCATCTCGCTCACCGCCATCTACCACGCGCGCATAGACTACCCCGGCTTCAACCCTCCCTCCCTCGACCCCTCGGAGCCCACACTCCCCCGCGCCGACCTCGACAGCGAAGAGCGCGGCATCAGCTACACACGCCCCTCCGAAGTCCCCATCAGCAAAGGCGGCGAAGTGGAAGACGAAGCGCTCACGGGTAAGGTGAAAACTTAGAGCCACCTAATCGCCTTCAATCTCAGCCTAGCCTAACCACATGCTGACGCCCCGCGTTGGTCAGCTTCTCGTAACTCCCAAGCGCCTATATAATCCGCCCCATGAAACGGCTCACGCGAATCACCCTGAATCCGCAGGTCATGGGCGGCAAGCCTTGTATTCGTGGCCTACGTGTTACGGTCGGGATGATTGTCGGCTTGCTTGCTCGCCTCCGGCTGTTCGTCGGGCGAAATCCTAAAACTCTATCCGTATCTTGATGAAGAAGATTTGCGCGAGGCATTAGCTTATGCGGCAAGGCAGGCTGAAGAAAGTTAAAACCGGTTCTTTAGTCTGTCGTAGGTCGTCTTGAGGTCTTCGGGGAGGACGCGCGTCTCGGCGACGGTGGTCATGAAGTTGGAGTCGCCGGACCAGCGCGGGAGGACGTGGAGGTGGAGGTGGTCGGCGACGCCCGCGCCGGCGGCTTGGCCGAGGTTGATGCCGAGGTTGAAGCCGTGGGGGCGGTAGACTTCGCGTAAGATTGCTTGGGCGCGTTTGGCCAAGTCCATCAGCTCGTCGGAGGTCTCTTTGGGGATTTCTGAAAGTTCGGCGGCGTGCTCGTAGGGGACGATCATGAGGTGGCCGCTGGTGTAGGGGTAGATGTTGAGGACGACGAAGTTGTGTTGGGCGCGGTGGAGGATGAAGGTCTCGTCGTCTTCGTCGCGGCGGTCGCGGATGGTGCAGAAGACGCAGGCCGTGCCGTGCCCGGTCTTCTCGCCGCTCGCGCCCTTGATGTAGTCGTACCGCCAGGGTGTGTAGAGCCTGTCCACGTTCTTCCCTGCCCGCCCTTCGCCGGCCCCTACATCAAGGGCGGAGTCGAGCCGCCCGTCTCGCCGCCGTCGCCGCCCGCCGAGGGTCTGAAGTCGAGTTCCGGCGTGCCGGACTCGTCCCCTGCGGGCGAGCCGTCGTGCTCTTCGTTAATCAGCTCCTTCAACTCCTTGCCGGGCTTGAAGTAAGGCACGCGCTTGGCGGGGATGTCCACGGGGTCGCCGGTCTTCGGGTTGCGCCCGCGCCGCGCGCCGCGCTCGCGGACGCGGAAACTGCCGAAGCCGCGCAGCTCGATCTTCTCTCCCTGGTTGAGCGTGTCAATGATGCTCTCGAAGACGATCTCGACCAGCCGCTCGGCGTCCTTCTTGGTCAGCTCGGCGGCGCGCGCAACGTCCTCGACCAATTCTGCTTTCGTCATGTGGCTCTCACCTCTTCGTGCTCAGGGTAAAAAGGCTCTCGCCGGTACGTCCGGGGCAGGTCAGAACTTTCGGGCGACATACGGACGGGCTGTAAGGTAGCAGAAATGACGAACGCGCCGCAAGAGCAAAACACCGCGCAGCCAACAGTTTAGCAGCAGCGCGAGGCTCTCGCGGTCGAAGAAAAAAGACGCGCCCGGCACGATTCTCGAAACCGTGCCGGGCGCGTCGCTTTCGTCTTCCGGACGAAGGGCCGTTTAGCCGTTGCTGTTTTCGCCCTCGGACTCGCCGGAAGTCTCGCCGGTCGAGTCGCCGGAAGTTCCACCCGTTGATGCACCGCTCGCCTCGGCGGCGGGTTCACCGGAGGGCTCGGCGGCGGATTCACCGGCGGATGCGTCAGCGGATTCGCTAACGGATTCACCAGCAGATGCGTCAGCAGAGTCGCTAGCGGGTTTACCAGCGGACTCGCCGGTGGGTTCGCTGGTAGATTCACTGGCGGCTTCGACAGCGGGCTCGCTGTTGGATTCGCCAGTAGACTCGCTGCTGGATTCGCTGGCGGACTCGCTGGCAGGCTCGCTGGCGGCTTCGCTTGCGGGGGGTGCGCTGGCCGTCGGCTCTTCAGACCTTCTGGGGAAGAAGTCGGCCAGCTCTCCGAGCGAGGCCATGCCGCCGCCCACGTCGCTGGTGTAGCTCTTCGTGTCCATGATGGGCTCGTCGTGCTTGGCGGCGCGGGCCGAAAGACCGATCTTCTTCGACTCCTGCTCGATGCGCAGGATGCGGAAGTCCATCTCCTGCCCGATCTGCGCGGCGTCCTCCGGCTTCTCCACGCGGTCGTCGGAGAGTTCCGAGACATGGCAGAGACCTTCCAGACCTTCGGCGAGTTCGACGAACGCGCCGAAGTTGGCGAAGCGCGTCACGCGACCGTGGACGATGTTGCCCGGCTTGTGCTCGTTGATGAACTTGTCCCATGCGCTCGGCTCCGTGTCCTTAATCGAGAGCGAGAGCCGACGGTTCTCCGTGTCAATGTTCGTGATGACGGCGTTGATCTCCTGCCCCTTCTTCAAGACCTCGCCGGGGTGCTTGATGCGCTTGTTCCAGGAGATGTCCGAGACGTGGACTAAGCCGTCCACGCCGTCCTCGACCTCGACGAATGCGCCGAAGTCAGTGAGGTTGCGGACGCGCCCCGAAACGTGGTCGCCGATGTGGTAACGCTCGCGCAGAGACTCCCAAGGGTTCGGCTGCGTCTGCTTCATGCCGAGGCTGATGCGCCGCGCCTTCGGGTCAACGCCGAGGACTTCCACGTCCACCGTGTCGCCGACGTTAACGATCTTCGACGGGTGCTTCATCCGCTTCGACCAAGTCATCTCGGAGACGTGGACGAGACCTTCAACGCCCGGCTCCAACTCGATGAACGCGCCGTAGTCCGTGACCGAGGCGATCTTGCCTTGCAGGCGCAACGCCGACGGGTAGCGCTCCTCGACCGACTCCCACGGGTCGGGCTGAAGCTGCTTGTAGCCGAGGGAGACGCGCTCGCGGTCTTTGTCGAACTTGAGGACTTTGACCTGCACGTTCTCGCCGACGCGGAACAGCTCCGCCGGGTTCTGCAAACGGCCCCAGCTCATGTCCGTGACGTGGAGCAGGCCGTCAATGCCGCCGAGGTCAACGAACGCGCCGTAGTCGGTCAGGTTCTTAATCTGGCCCTCGACGATGATGCTCTCTTCGAGGTGGTTCAAGGTCTCGCCCTTGCGCCCCTCGTTGGCCTCTTCGAGGATGGCCTTGCGCGAGAGCACGACGTTCGAGCGCTTGCGGTTGAGCTTGATGACCTTCGCCTCGATCTCCTGATTGCGGAGCGCTTCGAGGTTGCGCACGGGCCGGATGTCCACCTGCGAGCCCGGCAGGAACGCCGCCACGCCGTCCACGTCCACGCGCAGGCCGCCCTTGACGCGCTCGACGATGCGGCCCTTGACGGGCGTGCCGTCGCGGTAGGCTTGTTCCAAAACGTCCCATGCGCGCATCCGCACGGCGTCGGCGCGCGAGAGGATGGGCACGCCCTCCTGCGACTCCATCGCCTTGATGAGCACCTCGACCTCGTCGCCGCGCTTGACGGTCAGCTCGCCCGCGTCGGTGAACTCTTCGAGCGGGACGATGCCTTCGGACTTGAAGCCGAAGTCAATGACGACGGCGCGCTCGTTGACGCCGACCACGGTGCCGCGGACGACCGAGCCTTCCTGAAAGGCCGCCTGCTCCTGCTCGTACTGGTCGAGCATCGCGCCGAAGTCGAAGTCGCCGCCGCCGCGCGAGCCTTCGTCGTCGTCGTCATCATCATCATTGCCCGCCGACGAAGCCGACGAGGTTTGAGGCGGAGAACTGGACGCGAACGGCGAATCTTCAACCGCCGCGTCCGCCGCTGACGGTGAATCATCCGGCGGCGTGCTGGCCGCCGAAGGCGAATCTTCAGCCGCCGAGCTGGCCGGCGCGGTGGCCGTCGAAGCGCCCGACGGGGCGCTGTTTGAGGTGGCGGCGGCGTTCGTGCCTGCCGCCGCGTCGCCGCGCTCGGACGCGTCCGTCGCCGCGGCTTCGGGCACCGTTTGTTCGTTGGTGGTTTCGCCGTTCGACGGCTTGGTCTCTTCAGTTGACATGCGAACTCCTGTCGGACTCCTGCTGGAATTTTTGGCGCTCTCCCGCCCCGCGCCTCCCCGGCGGTAAACATTCGACGGGCGGCGCGGGCTGACTCATACAGTGCGGGCGCGTTCGTCGGAGTCTACTGAGAAGTGGCTTGTGAGTGATTGACGGAGACGGTAGATTTGAGGCGGGGGATGCGAGCCGACGAAATCCAGAGATAAAGAGACTACTGAAAATTTTCGAGTTTTCCTCATGCCCGTGGATCACCCGCGTGATCCGCCAATCACCTGCCATTCTGCCAGGTAGGCGAGCAATTTACACACCGAGACAACCGCGTGTCAAGGCGGCGGAGGCATAAAATGAAGGCAAAAGTAAAAAGGCAAAAGGCAAAAGTGACGAGCGGGCGACACCAGTCCGGTTCGCTCTCCCCCTTTTGCCTTTCGCCTTTTTACTTTTGCCTTAGTCTTTTACTGGCTCGCGGCTGAGGCCGCGCCCCCCGTGTCGCGCCGCGCGATGTAGACGCCCGCCGAGTGCGAGCCGACCAGAAGCTTGCCGTTGTCGCGCGGGTCGAAGGCGAGCGCCCAGACACGACGGCTCGGAAGCGGCGGGTCGAGCCGCTGCCAAGTCATGCCTGCGTCCGCCGAGCGGAAGACGCCGCCGCCCTCGGTCGTGCTGAAGACGCGACCGCCCTTCTCGTAGGCGTTGCCGACGAAAATCTCGTCCGGGTTGTCGGGGTTGATGAGGACGCTCGTGAAGCTCCCCAAAGGAAGATTACCGCCGCGACGGAGCCAGGTCTCGCCGCCGTCGTGCGAGACGTAGAGCGTCTGCGTCGTGCCGACGTAGACGTTGGCCGGGCGCTTCGGGTCTTGCTCGATGACGTTGACCGGAGCTTCGACCGGTATCGTCCGCACCTGCTCCCAAGTCTTCCCCGCGTCGCGCGAGACGAGCACGCCGGACTTCGAAGTGCCGACGTAGACGGTCGAGACGTTCTGCGCGCTCGTCGAGATGCAGAGCGTCCGCGTGTCGAAAGCCTGCCCGTAAGAGACGCGCTCCCAACCCTTCGTGATGTCGTAGCTGCGGTAGAGCCCCGCGTTCGTCGCCGCGAGCAGTCCGCGCTTCCCTTCGCGCTCGTCGTGCGTGTACGCGAGCGCGTTGATCGTGTCGGTGAGGAAGACCGGCGCGGCCTGCAACGCCTCGGCGTTCGCGCCCGCCGCCTGCATCCCCCCGCCGAGTCCGAGCGCCGAGAGCGTGGCGGCGTCGAACTGCCCCGTGACGCTGATGCCCTTCTCGGACTGGAACCTTCTGAGCGTCGCGATGGTGCGCGTGCCCGCGATGCCGTCCGGCGTGCCCACGTCATAGCCCGCGACGTTCAGAGCCTCTTGCCCGCGCTTCACCGCGTCGCTCCGCGTCGGCTTCGGCGCGGCGGCCTTCTTCCCCTTGCCGCGCGCGACCGGCTTCGGCGCGCCCATCGGCGACCACGACACGCCCCGGTCAATCGAGCGGTAGAGGCCGTAGTTCGTGCCGAGGTAGATGATGTTGCCGTCCGCCTGATCCTGAAGGATGGAGTAGGCGATGAGGCGCTGCGGCATGTTCTTGGTCGAGAGCGCCCAGTTCGCGCCGCCGTCGTCGCTGACGTAGAAGTAGCCGCCGCCGGTGGCCGTGTTAATCGTCGTCGCGTAGAAGCGCGAGGGCCGCTCGCGGTCGGCGAGGATAGAGTAGGCGCGGCGTCCCGAATAGCCCTCGTTCGAGGGCGCGAAGTTGCGCCCGCCGTCGCGCGAAATCATCACGCCGTAGTTGTTCGTCCCGATGTAGACCACGTCCGGGTTCTTCGGGTGGACGGCGATGGCGTTAATCTCGAAGCTCTGCCGGTTGGTCGTCACCTTCCAGTCGTTGCCGCCGTTGGCCGAGAGCCAGAAGCCCTCGGTCGTCCCGGCGTAGATGACTTCGGGCTTCGCCGGGTTCTGGAGGATAGCGCGCGTGCGGCGCGACTGCGAGGGGATGCCGTTGACCTTGCGCCAGCTCGCGCCCGCGCTCCGCGTCTCGTAGATGCCGCTGCACGCCGACATGATGACGTGGTCGGGATTCCTTTGGTCAATCTCGATGGCGAAGATGTCCGAGTCGTCAATGATGCCCGTCTTCGTGATGTTCCAAGTCTGCCCGCCGTCGGTCGTCTTATAAGGCAGATACCACGTGCCCGCGTAGACCACCTTGTCGTCGCGCGGGTCAACGGCCAGAGACTCGACGTTGATGAGACCGGGCGTGGCCGAGGTCGGCAACTGCTCCCACGTGTCGCCCGCGTCGCCGGAGCGGAAGATGCCACGGTTCGTCCCGGCCAGCAGCACGTCGGGGTTCGACGGCGACTGTGTCACCGAGTGAATCGCCTCGCCTTTGAAGATTTCCGCCTCGCGCCACGTCGCGCCGCCGTCCTTGGTCTTGAAGAACCCGCCGGGCTCTTTGTGGCGGTGCGCGGCGACGTAGATGGACTTCGAGTCGCGTGGGTCAACGATGATGTGGTCAATCAAAAGTCCGGGGCGGCTGAAGCCGTTGAGACGCGACCAGAACTCGCCGCCGTCGCTCGAAGTGTAAATCTGCCCGTCAATCGTGCCGAAGTAGAGGCGGCGCGCGTCCTGCGGGTCAATGACGAGCGAGCGCACGTCGCCGCCCATCGGCCCGGTCACGGCCCAGTCCATCAGGCGCTGGCCCGCCGCGTCGTCCGCGTCCGACGCGAGAGTCCTGCCCGCGAAGGCCGGGAGCAACGAAAAGACGAGGAGCAGTGAAAGGATTGTTTTCGTCGAACGATTCATCATCGGCAGATTTCCCGTAGAGTTTTGAGCAGTTAATGAGCAGTTAAGTTGTGACGGCGAACCCGCGCGCGCCGCGTTCGGCATTATCTATAACACTTGTGCGCGGAAAAATTAAACGGGAGAGGGGCCGCGCGCCGTCGTTTGATGCCACGCGCGGAGGGGCCAGTTGTATTTTCGGGCGGCCCCGCGCGCACGCGCCCTCGCCGCGCAAAGCGAAGCGGGCGATGCTTCCCCTTCGAGAAACACCGCCCGCGTTCGGTTCATGGTCGCGCCTCAACGTTCGGGGACGCGAGCGTTGACAGGTTTACTCCTCGTCGTCGTCGCGACCGCGCCGACGGCGCGCGGGCGCTCTGGTGGTTCGCACCTCGCTCGGGTCCACGGAAGGCTCCGCGGTCGGCGGGGTGGCGCCCGACGGCACGATCCAGAGCTGGACTGTCAGCTCTTCACGGTAGCCGCCGTCCACCGTCACGATGCGCGAGGCATCAATGCCGCGCGTGTTGACGAGGTAGTCGCGCGCACGGTCGGCGCGGCGCTGGGCCTCGCCGGCCCGGCCCACACGACCGCCGTAGGCGATGATGTAGCCCTGAGCGCCGGGGTTGTTCTGGAGCTCGATGGCGTAGTTGTCGAGACGGGCCTTCTCATCGTTGAACCTGATGTTCCCGTACTCGTCGTACTTGACCGCCTTCGGCGCTTCCACAACCGAGGTGGTGCAGCTATCCGAGGTCGAGCAGCTACGGTCGTACCCGCCGACATCCACGGTCGCCGTGATGGACTGGCCGCCGGTGCCGGTGGTGTCAACCTGGATCGAGGACGTGCCCTGACCGCTGCTGATCGTGCCGGCGGAGACCGTCCAGTTGTAGGTCGGCGTGACGTTCGTGTCGCCGCCGCTGACGCTGGCCGTAAAGGTGATGGTCTCACCCGGCTTCGCGGTATCCGCGCAGCTCACGTCAACCGTCGGGCACGCCGGACGCGGAATCTCGACGCAGTCGCAACGCGACACTTCGACGGTCGTCGAAGTGAACGCGATACAGCCGCAGCCGTCATCCACTTCCACCGTCACGGTGTAAGTGCCGGGAGCCACGCCCGACATGTCGAGCGTCGCGTTCGGGCCGTCGCCGACGATGCGCCCGCCGGTCGTCGAGTACGTGTAAAGCAGCGTATCGCCGTCCGGGTCGGTCGCGTTGGCCGAGAGCTGAACCGACGAACTGGTCGGCGTGCAAGCCTCGTTCGGCCTGTAGCCCGCCTGGCACTCAGCCGGCAGGACGACGCGGCTCGAAGAAGCCGTCAGCGTGACGGTCGGCGGCTGGTTCGGGAAGATCACCGGCAGCCGCTCGTTGCGGTGGCCGATGAAGAACTGGACGCCGAAGCCGTGCGGGTCGGTTGATTCCGTGAAGCCCGCCGGGAAGTTCGGGTCGGAGTTCAGGAAGCGCTCGCCCTGCTGGTTGAGGTGCGCGCGGTACCACGCGCTGAAGCCGAACCAACGGCGCGGGAAGATGCGGACGCCCGCGAGGAAGTCCACCGGGTTGTTCGGGAACGCGTTGTGCGTCCGACCGCCCACGTAGTGCACCGACTTCAACTCGACGATGGGCTGGAAGTGGCGGTTCACGGGGAAGTCGAAACCGATGCCCGCGACCAGCTCGTCACCCCTGTCGAGCAGGTTCACCTCTTCGCCGCCGAAGGCTTCCGACTGCGGGTTGCTGTTCAGGATGTACCCGAAGTTGGCCGAGAGGTTGACCGAGCGGCTCAGGCGGCCCGAAACGAAGCCGATGAGGCCGATGTCGCCGAAGTTCGCGCCGGGGCTCGCCCCGCGCTGCAACTGGTTGAAGCCGGCCTGGTCGTCAGCCTTGTTCTCGTAGAAGCGGTAGAAGGCGACGAGGCCGACGCCGAGCGGGTTGTCCGGCTCGGTGAACCGAATCTTCGCGCCGATGTTGTAAGTGCCGAAGACCGACTCGCCGTAGAGGCGGTTGATGAACGGCGCGTCCGGCAGATAGCTGGGCGCGATGGTGAACAGGTCGGGCACCGTCAGCGTGTTGAAGGTCAGGTTGGCGGGAATCGTCCGGGTCGTCAGGACGATGCCCGGCAGGATGCTGCCGACCGGCGAGCCGATGCCGGGGAAGACCCCCGCGCCGCTCCAGTTGCCGCCGATGCCGGACGCCTGGCCGAGACGGCTGGAGAACGGGACGGCGATGCGGTTGCCCGTCAGGCCGAAGTTCGGGCCGGGGCCGCCGACGAACGGGAACTGCACGAACGGCTGGTTGAAGGCCGGACGGAAGAGTGGCCCGAAGCCTGTCAACGCCGTCGAACCGGAGACCCTCTCCGGCGGGACGACGATGGCCGCGCCGCTGCCGAGCGTGGTCGCGCCGAAGAAGAGCTGCGAGTTCGGCAGGTAGAAGCTCGATAGGTTCCGCGGATTGTTGACGTTGACCCCACGATAGCCCTCGGTGCTGAAGAACAGTTCGAGGTAGTCGCTGAGGCCGATGTTGACGCTCAGCGGGACGATGACGATGTCCACGTCGCCCGGGTCACGGTCGTAATTGCTGTATGCAATGCTGAAGGTGAATTCACCCTTGCGTATGGTGTCACCGTCATAAATGGTGAAGAGTCCGGTCGGCCCGCCTGGGGGGCCCCCTGTGCCGACAGTCGGGGCCTGATTACGCGGATCGTTCCCCGGCCTCAACGTTTGAGCGGTCACTGCCGACAACAGGATCAAGGTTGTGAGCGCGGCAAAGAGCGCTCTTCTCGCGAGTCTCATCGCATTCCTCCTGCGAAATGAGTTTAATTTTTGCGGAAGGGGGCGACCGTGCTCCCCGAAGCCTTCACCCGCTTCGGCGTCTTCCAAAAGACACTGCCGGGATGGCGACTTCCCCCTTGGGGCGCGGACGCTCCAACTACAAGCGAACTAAACTTTGAGTCAAAGAAAACTGCTACCGCCCTCGACCGAACTTGTCTTGTAGATGGAGCGGAGCAGCGAGAGGAGCCTGAACGCTTAATTGCGTTAACCGGGCGCTCTTGCACTGCCTCTATGCGCCTCTCAACTGTTTCTGTCTGATTGCTGTGCTTTGTGCGCCTCTGCTTATACGAAAACAGGAGCGCCGCTGTCAACATTTGTGGGACGCGTGCGGCTGCCTTGCTTTAGCGAGTAAACGGACGGCTGCCACAGCATACCAATTTCCGCCAGACCATACTCTACCTGCGCGGGGAAATCAAGACTTTTTACCACTTAGCCTGAAAAAAGAGTACACTTTTTTGTCACGCATAGATGCCGCGCATGCGCGTATCGTAGGCCACGCGGTCTATCGCCAGCATGTAGGCGGCGGTGCGCGTATCCACCGCGTGCGTCTCGGCGTACTTGGCCACGTCGTTGAAGCTCGCGACCATAATGTCCTGAAGACGTTCGTTGACGACGTCCTCCTTCCAGAAGTAACCCATCCGATTCTGCACCCACTCGAAATACGAGACCGTCACCCCGCCGGCGTTGGCCAGAATGTCGGGAATGACGAAGACGCCGTTTTTATGCAGAATCTCGTCGGCCCCGGCGGTCGTCGGCCCGTTCGCGCCCTCGGCGAGGATGCGGCACTTAATGCGGTTGGCGTTCTCGGAGGTGATCTGGTTCTCGGTCGCGCAGGGGGCCAAAACGTCGCAGTCGAGTTCCAGAAGCTCTTGATTCGAGACCCTTTCGACGCCGGGGAACTCGTCGAACGAGCGGGTCGCACGGAGGTGCGCGAGGGCGGCGGGAATGTCTATGCCGTCCGGGTTGTAGATGCCGCCGAAGATGTCCGAGATGGCGACCACTTTATAGCCCGCCTCGTGGAGCAGTTGCGCGCCGATGCCGCCGACGTTCCCCGACCCCTGAACGACGACGCGCGTGCTCGGCGGCGTCATGTTAAACCGCTTGATGGCCTCGTTGATGACGAAGAGGAGGCCGCGACCGGTCGCCTCGCGCCGCCCGCGCGAGCCGCCGAGTTCGACCGGCTTGCCCGTGACGACGGCGTTGACGGTGTGGCGGGCGTGCATCGAGAAGGTGTCCATGATCCACGCCATCGTCTGCTCGTTGGTGTTCATGTCGGGCGCGGGAACGTCCTTCTCCGGCCCGATGAAGTCAATCAGCTCGGCGGCATAGCGGCGCGTCAGACGCTCCAACTCGCCCAGAGACATCATCGAGGGGTCGCAGATGACCCCGCCCTTGCCGCCGCCGAAGGGGACGTTGACGACCGCGCACTTCCAGGTCATCCACGCCGCCAGCGCGCGCACTTCGTCAATATTCACGTCGGGCGAGTAGCGGATGCCGCCTTTAGCGGGGCCGCGCGCGAAGTTGTGCTGGACGCGGAAGCCCTCGAAGACTTCCATCCTTCCCGAATCCATCCGCACGGGGATGTAGACCTTCAGTTCGCGGTTCGGGACGCGCATCACGGCGTAGAGGTCGGGGTTGAGGTTGAGCTTCTGGGCCGCCCGGTCGAAGCGCTCCATCATGGACTCGAACGGGTTCTCCTCCTTCACCCGCCGCGTATCATCCACCATCGAGTTTGCCATATTCATCTCCAAGCAGTTGATAAGCGATGAGAGGTAAGTGATAAGAAAAGCGTCGTTTTCCTTCTTATCACTTATCTCTCATCACTTATCACGGATTTTAAGACCTCGTTCATCGCGCCCGTGCGGTAGCCGTGCAGGTCGAGTGTGACGTAGCGAAAGCCGAGGGCGCGGAAGCGGCGCGCGAGTTCGTCGGCGACTTCGCGCCGGAGCGCGCGGTCGAGCTCGGCGGGCGCGACTTCGAGCCTCACCAGCTCGTCGTGGTGGCGCACGCGGAACTCGCGGAAGCCGAGCGCGCGCATGACCTCTTCGCCGCGATCCACGGTCGCGAGGCGCTCGATGGTGACGGGCGTGCCGTAGGCGATGCGCGAAGAAAGACACGGGCTCGCGGGCTTGTCCCAGGTGGGAAGCCCACGGCGGCGGCTCAGCTCGCGCACCTCTCGCTTCGACATCCCGACTTCGACGAGCGGGCTGCGGACGCCGCGCTCGCCCGCCGCCGCGCGACCGGGCCGGTAGTCGCCGAGGTCGTCGGTCGTCGAGCCGTCGAGGACAGCCGCGAGCCCTCGCTCTTCGGCCAGCGGCGCGAGCTTCGAGTAAAGTTCGGACTTGCAGAAGTAGCAGCGGTCGCTCGCGTTCTGAGCGTAGCGCGGGTCTTCGACTTCGCCCGTGTTGATGATTTCGTGCCGGAATCCGAAGCGCCGGACGAGCGCGGCGACCTCCGTGCGCTGGTTCGAGGCGAGGCTCGGCGACTCGCCCGTGACGCAGAGAGAGCGCGCGCCAAGCTCTTCGTGTGCGACGTGCGCGACGTAGGTGCTGTCCACTCCGCCGGAGAAGGCGACGAGCGCCGACCCCAACTCGCGCAGCAACGCGCGGAGAGCCTGCTCCTTCGCCAAGGCTTCGGGCGAGACGGCGGCGTCCTCTTCGCGGTTCGCGCTCAGTTCCTCGGCGTCTACTGCTTCGGCGGTCAGGCTGTTCACTCTCCTCGTTGCTCCGTGCCGGTCGGGCGGACGCGCGCGGCGCGCGGTCGTCGGGCCGTCAACGTCTAAATCCGCGAGATGAAAAGATTTCTTTTTTAGAATCGCTGGTGGCGCATGTTATCTCAAGCCATTCTGGCCGCGCAACCCGGACGCGTCGCGGAGTCATCAACACAGATGCGGCAGAGGGCGCGTGGACGCTCCCACGGGCGCGTGTTATATTCGCCCGCGTAAACGACTCAAGAGTCAGTCTCCCTGCTTCGAGAGAAAACCCAAACCGAACGTTTCCGTCAAGAGTGGCAGTTCCGGCATGCTTTCTCGCTTCCACTACCACGCCTTCGTCTCTGTCTTCACACTCGCGCTCCTCGTCTGCTCCGCGACGGCGGTCTCGGCGCAGGGCGACGAGCTGAGCGACGACGAGGGCGACCCGGTAAAACTCTTCAACCGTGGGCAGGACGCGCACGCGAAGAAGGATTACGAGCTGGCGCTCGAATTCTACGAGCAGGCCGTCAAGCTGCGGCCCGAATTCCCCGAAGCCGAATTCCAGAAGGCGGCGGCGCTCGTCGCGCTCAAGCGTTTGCCCGAAGCCGAAAGGGCTTACCGCCGCGCGATGGAGCTGCGCGCCGACTGGGCGCTCCCGCCCGTCGCGCTCGGCGTCCTGCTCGCGCGCTCACAGGGAAGAGAGCGCGAGGCCGAGCCCGTCCTGCTCCGCGCTCTCGAACTCGACGCGAAGAACCTTCCGGCGCTCGTCGCTCTGGCCGAGGTGCGCGGGCGAACGGGCGACGCGCGCGGGGCCGTCCAGTTCTGGCAACGCGCGACGATGGTCAAAGACGACGACGCCTCTCTGTGGCTCGCACGCGCGGCGGCGGAGCACGCGGCGAAGGAGACGGCGGCGGCGCTCAAGAGCCTCGAACGCGCCTTGACGTTAGAGCCCAGCCACGCCGAGGCGCGCATGAAGCACGCCGAGATTCTGCTCGAATCGGGCGACAACGCGCGGGCCGTCGAGGACGCACGCGCGCTCGAAACGACGGCGCAACGGGACGCGCACGCCGGGCTCGTGGCGGCCAACATCTACGGGCGTGCCGGGCTCTTCGAGGATGCGCGGCGCGTCTACGATTCCCTGCCCGAAGCGTCGAAGAATTCCGACGAAGGCAAGCGTCTGCGCGAGGCGCTCAACACGCGTTGCGAGGACACGCCGGAGTCAATCGAGGCGCTCTCGAAGCTCGTCGCGCGCGAGCCGCGGAACGCCGCCGCGCACGCCTGCCTCGGCAGCCTCCTGCGCCGGAGCGACCCGCCGCGCTCGCTCGAACTCTACAAGCGCGCCGTCGAGGTCGAGCCCCGCAACGCCGAGTACGCGACCGGCTACGCGGCGGCGCTCATCCAGCTCCGCAAATTCGCCGAGGCCGCGACCATCCTCCAGCGCGTCATCCGGGCCGTGCCCGACAACTATGCGGCGCACGCCAACATGGCCGCCGCGCTCTACGAGCTGAAGCTTTACAAGCAGGCCATTGTCGAATACAAATGGATCAACGGCGCGCGGCCCGATCTCGCCGTCGTTCATTTCTTCATCGGCACCGCGCACGACCGCCTCGGCGAGTACGAGGACGCGCTCGCCGCCTACGAGACCTTCGTCCGGAGCGCCGACGCGCAGGCGAACGCGCTGGAGATAGAGAAAGTCAATTTGCGCCTGCCGAGTTTGCGCAGGCAGGTCAAGCAGGGAGAGGGCGTCAAGGGGAAGAAGGCGCAGTGATGGAACACCGGAACCGCACATGGCCGTCGCTCGCGGGCGCGTCTTCAAAGTCTTTGCGGACGGCACAGGCGCTCGTCCTGCTCGCCTGCGTCGCTCTGGCGTGCGCCGAGGCGCGCGCAGAGGACTCGTCCACGCGGTCTCAGCAGGACGCGGCGACGCGGCATCAGGAGGACGGCGCGCCGCCCCCCATGCGCTACATCCCCGAAGCGTTGCGCGCGCAGCTCAACGCCGTGCGCGACATGAAGGGCCGCACGCGCCTCAGCCTCGAACTGGCCGACGCGCAGATCGTGCTCGCCGACGGCCACATCGCCGCCGACCGCTTCGAGGCAGCGACGCGCGAGCTTGGCATCTACGAGGGTTTAATCAGCGACGCCATCTCCTTCATCCAGAAGTCCGGCCCCGTGGACAACAAGCGGCGCGACCAGTACAAGCGCATCGAGATGGCCCTGCGCGCGCACGTCCCGCGCATCGAGGGCATCCGGCGCAGCCTCCCCTCGCAACACGCCGTCTACGCCAAGGCGACGCTCGACTACATCCGCGGCCTCCGCACCGAGGCGCTCAACGCCTTCTACGACGACACGGTGCTCCGCGAGATGTCGCCACCGCCGCCGCCGAAGCAAGAGACGAAGCCCGCCGGAGGCGACGCCTCGCAGCAAACGCCGCCCAAGACCGAGAAGAAGCCGTAACCGCCCGGCGCGTCAAAAACACGACCGCGCGCCGCATCTATTTTGCAGACAAGATTCGTCGCCCGACTCACCTTAGACGTTTAAAGCCATGAGTAAAGAGCCGAGACGCCGCGCGCGCGCGCTGCTGATTTTCTTAGCCCTCGTTTCCCTTCCCGCCCACGCCGCCGCGCCGCAGCGCGAGCACCTGACGCCCGAAGAGATCGAGGTCATCCGCGACACGCAGGAGCTGGACAAGCGCACCGGCGTCTTCATCAAGGCCGTCGAGCGCCGCCTGCTCGCCCTCACAGACCCTTCGGCCAAGCAGCTCAAGGACGACTTGGAGAAGTGGGGCGAGGTCAAGGGCACGCGCGCGCAACTACTCTCGGACGTGGCGCGCATCCTCGACGAGGCAGTCGTCAACATTGACGACGCGCACACGCACAACCAGAAGAGCCCGCTCCTGCGCAAGTCGCTCTACAAGCTCTCCGAAGCCTCGAACCGCTTCCTCCCCCAACTCGTCCCGCTGCGCGCCTCGGCGCAGAACGAGCCCGAACGCGAGAACCTCGAACAGGCCATCGAGCAGGCCCAGCAGATCGTCGAGGCCGCCAAGACCCACGCCATCAACGAGGCAGACTCCAAAGAGAAGAGCGGCAAGAAGGGCAACTAAGGCAAAAGTAAAAAGGTAAAAGGCAAAAGTGAAGAGGCTCAAATCCTCCGTCCTTTTGCCTTTTACCTTTTTAGGACTTACGCAAGAGCCATTTTGACGGACGGGGATTTCAGTTGTTGAATCAAGTAATCAGACAACTGCCCGAACTTGATTTGATAAACCGTCCTTCCCGATTGATAAGCCAGTTCTTTGAAACGACACCAGACCAACAGCGCACACGCGATGTGATTACGTTGGATTCTCGATTTGCGGCATTGGCACCGCTCTATGCCGGTCACTTGTTTAGCCTCACGGTGCAGCTGCTCAATCTTCCATCGGATGGCACACACCCTGCGAGTGTCATCCGTGGAGCGTTGAGTCACATCGTTGGTCACGATGTAATCCGTGCGGTCTGGGGAGACCACGAGCCGGAACAATTGCAAACGATGGTCTTTGGGAAAATCTTTGACGTGGACATTCTTGCCCCTCAGTTTTTCCTCCTCACTCCACTGAAGAGAGTCTACCCGCTGGTAAGTCAGCGGCGTCCCATCGCCTTCATCCACCTGGCGATTATCCTGCACGGGGCCGTAGTAAATCTTGCCGCTTCTCTCGATATGCAGCATAAAGCGCCGACTCGCGTACCAGGTGTCCATCAACACGCAACGAAACTCAAGCTGCTTGTGGTGGATGACTGAATCGAACATCTCCTGGGCATGGTCGAGTTTGGTTTTGCCGTCCTCGTCGGGAGCGAAGAGGCGATAGTCGATGAACCAGAACCTATCGAGTTTGGGGTTGACATAAATGCAAGTGACAATGCCGATACCGCGAATGACTGAATGGGTGTTGCCGCTCCACTGGCGGCGCACCAGTTCGATAGACCGCGAATAGTTCTTGTCGGCCACGGTGTCGTCAAAGATCAAGTAACCATCAGGCGCAGTGATGATTTGCCCTTTGGTTTGCTCCCACACCAAAGAGGGCGTGAGTTTGTCATCACGCAAGTAGCGGTTCAGTTGGTCGTGACTAAACTTGAGCGAGTGGTCAGCAAAGTTCGTCAGCGTGTAGTTGATCTGGCTACTCACCAGATACTGACAATAATCTAAGCGCGTGGGTCTGGGGTTGAGAGCCATCCGCTAATTATCAGGATTTTCGCCTCTGTGCGTAAGTCCTACTTTTTACTTTTGCCTTCCCTGAACCTCGCCGCGTGTTTCGGCGTAGAATAGGAATTATGGACAGCAGATATTACCCCGGCGTCGAGGTTGACGCCCCGCAACTTTTGACGGAACTGCGCGTGCTCTTCGACGGCGACGGCGGTTTCGAGGTGCAGGCGATGCAGGTCTCGGCGACCTCCGTCCTTCAGGCGCGCAAGACGAGCACGCTGCGCGACCTGACGGGCCTCTCAGCCGCGCTCACCATCAAGATAACTTCCGAGCACGGCGGGACGCGCGTCGAGGTCGGGATGCAGAAGTGGTTCGACAAGGCGGCGGTGGCGGCGGTCGCCGTCGTCCTCTCCGCCGGGCTCCTGCTCGCCCTCCCCGCGCTCGGCGCGTACTGGCAGCACAAGCTCACCGAGGACGCTTGGAAGATTATCGAGGGCCACGTTGCGCGCAAGGCGGGCGGCTACGTGCCGCCTCTGCCCGGTCGCTGCGGGACGTGCGGCTCGGCGACGACCTCCGGCTCGGCCTTCTGCTCGACCTGCGGCGCGGACATGCGCGTGGGCCGCTCCTGCAACTCCTGCGGCGCGGAGCAGAGAGACTCCACCGCACGCTTCTGCAACCGCTGCGGCAAGCCGCTGACGGGCTGAGACACGAAGCCGAAGAGATGAGACGCGGGACGGAAAGTTGAGACCGCGGGACGGGGGAGAGATGAAGAACTCGGCTTTACTGATCGTTGACGTGCAGGTCGGATCTGGTCGGAGCACCGCGCCACGCTTACCGGGGCGAGGAGGTCGTCGCGCGCATCAAGTCGCTTATCGAGGCGGCGCGCTCGTCCCTCACGCCCGTCGTCTTCGTCCAACACGACGGCGACGAGGATGGCCCCGTCTCGCACGGCTCGCCCGGCTGGCACATTCATCCTGAAATCGCGCCCGCCGAGGGAGAAACCATCGTCCGCAAACACGCCAGCGACTCGTTTCTCGGCACGACGCTTCAGGCCGAACTTGAAGCCCTCGGCGCGCGCCGTCTTTTCGTCGTCGGCCTCAACACTGAATACTGCGTGGACACGACCTGCCGGAGCGCCATCAGCCACGGCTACGACGTGACGCTCGTCGCCGACGCGCACACGACGACCGGCAACGGCGTCCTCACGCCCGCGCAGATCGTCGAGCACCACAACCGCACCCTCGACGACTTCGGCACGGACGAGCACGTCGTCACGGTCATGGATTCGCACGAGATAGATTTCGCCTGAACCCTCGCCCTGAGACTTTTCGCCTTAAAAATTTTAAACGCGGGGGCTCAGGCGGCGTGCGCGTCGCCCTCTTCGAGTCCGAGTTCCTCGGCGCAGTCGCGGCAGAGCCAGACGATGACGTGCGCGGCGTCAGACCAGAAGAAGGGCGCGACCTTGCCCGCGAAGTTGACGGCGGCGGCGCTCCGCAGCCTCTGCAAGCCCTTGATGTACTTGACGCCCCTGTAATACTCGCCCTCGGCCCCGCGCGCGCGGTGGACGCATTCGCGCTCCCTGTAATCTTCTTGCTCGCTCATCGGACGTCGAACCTCTTTGATGTCTTCGGTATTAGGATAATTTTGCGCCGGTGAGGAAGGTTGATTTTTCCGCACGCGACACACGATTAACATACCACGCGCGCCTGCGTCATTGCATTGTCATTGTAAAGCGATTATGTTGCTTTGCCTTCGGGAGGGATCAGAAGACGAAATGGACGAAACGCAGCCCGCCGACCTGACTATTCTGGTGGTGGAAGATTACGAAGACACGAGCCTCGCGATGCGCCTCGCGCTCGAAGACCGGGGCTACAGGATTCTCGAAGCCGCCGACGGCGCGCAGGCCGTCGAGGTCGCCGCGCGCGAGCGGCCCGACATCATCTTGATGGACTTGCAGCTCCCCGTCCTCGACGGGCTCTCGGCCACCGAGCGCATCCGCGCCAACCCGGAACTCGGCGAAGTCATTATCGTCGCCGTCACCGCGCATCAGGAGGCGGACTACCGCGCCCGCGCGCTCGCCGCCGGGTGCAACGCCTTCGTCAGCAAGCCGATTGACTTCGAGTGGCTCAACGACCTGCTCGTGAGCCTCGTTCACTGAGCGCACGAAACGAACCGAGGGAGGTGAAAGACGTTGGAGAAGCCCGCCGAGACCGAGCACCCCGTTCACGAACTTTTCCAGAGACGCTGGAGCCCCAGAGCCTTCGACGCACGCCCGGTCGAGCCGGAGAAGCTGCGCTCCATGCTCGAAGCGGCGCGTTGGGCCGCGTCCTGCTTCAACGAGCAGCCGTGGAGTTTCATCGTCGCCGCGAAGGATGATGAAAGTGACGCCTACGAACGTCTCCTCTCCTGCCTCGTCGAAGCGAACGCGCTCTGGGCGGGCCGCGCGCCCGTCCTGATGATTTCGGTCGCGCGGCTCACATTCGCGCGCAACGGCAAGCCGAACCGCCATGCCTTCCACGACACGGGGCAAGCCGCCGCGCACCTCGCGCTTCAGGCCACGGCGTCGGGCCTCGCCATCCACCAGATGGCCGGGTTCGACGTGGCGCGGGCGCGCGAGCAGTTCAACATCCCCGAAGGCTTCGAGCCCGTCGCCGCCATCGCCGTCGGCTATCCGAGCGACCCCGAAGTCCTGCCAGAAGACCTCCGCGCGAAGGAATTAGCGCCGCGCACCCGCCGCCCCTTGGAAGAATTCGTCTTCGGCGGAGACTGGGAACAGCCCTCACCACTCGTCAAATAGGTCAGAACCGGGAGCGGTAGCGACCGGGTACACCTCGGAAGACATGCGACTTGAGTGTTGAGGCGTATAGCACCCGGTCGCTACCGCTCCCGGTTCTGACTCGTCGTGTATTTCCGCCTCAAATTATTTTTTTGTTTCACCGATGAAATTCTGTTCCATTTCCGCGCGGTTTGTGCTACAGTGCGCGGCGTCGGACGAAAGCCTGCTCTCAGAGGCTCTTGAGAGCCCACACTTCATGGAAGCGTTGAGGACGTTTCCCGCGAGACCAGACGCCGGAATTGGCTGAAGAGGTGAATGAAAAATGAGTAACACGACGAAACCGAGAATCAACCCTTTGAGCCGCCGCCCGCGCGAGCAGCGCCTCGTGATGGCGGTGCGCGGCGGCGCGGGCACGGGCAAGAGCCACTTCCTGCGCAGCATGTCGGACGCCGGATTGGGCCGCCTCTGCATCTTCGACGTGGAGCGCAAGACGCGGCTCCTCAAAGGCGTCGGCACACAGTTCGACGGGCTCGAAGTCGAGCACCCGGACGAGTTGCCGGAGTTCATTGACTGGGCGCTTTCGGGCGAGGGCCGCGAGCAGAACTACGGCTGCTTCGGCCTCGACTCTTGGGCCGCTTACTTCGGCGCGAAGCACAGCGAGACGATTGCGGCGGTGCGCGCGCGCACGGGCGATCCCCTCGCGCAGCCGACCGCCGAAGAGCTGGCCGCCGACCAGATGGTCTTGCAGGGCGTCCTGCGCCGCTTGTGCATGGAGAGCGGCAAGTCGGTCGTCATCGTTGACCAGATTCCGGCGAAGGGCAAAGAGGCGAAGGAAGACAACGAAGTCGGGCGCGTTTTGCCGATGACGGCTTCGGGTCTGGAATACTTCGTGGACGTGATGGTCGAGGTCTCCTTGCAGGAGCGCGACGGCGAAATCGTCCGCGTCTTTCAGGTCGTCAAGTCGAACAGCCCGGCCTTCGAGGTCGGCTTCGAGCTGACGGGCGACGTGACCTTCAAGAGCTTCATCGAACACATGGTCAAGGAGACGGGCGGCGACTTCGAGCGCGCGGCGGCGAAGATGCCGCAAGCGCCTGAGACTTTGGAAGAGAAGCCCTCGCCGCTCACGCTCGTCGCGCCGCAAATAACCGTGCAGGAGCTGGTGACGAAGGCCGAGCGCCTCGGCTTCAAGCAGGCCGACGTGGTGACGGGCGCGCGCGTCTATCACAACCAGCCGAACATCTACCGCTTGACGCCGGAGCAGGTCTCAGACCTCGACCGGCGCATGACGGCCCGCGCCGAGCGGATGAAGATGGCGCAGCAGACGGACGACAACCAGTCGTCGGACGCGGCCCCCCGCGCGCAGGCCGCGCGCAACATCAAGCGCGCCTGAGAAAGCTGCGGCGTTTTAGCCGGAACATCTCGGAAGCAATTCCTTCTTCAACCATGAAGGCCGTCGTCGAAAGGCGTCGGCCTTCACGACTTTTCGCCCCCTCGTTTAGACACTCCAGAAAAACGACAGATATAAACTAGAAATCCGTGTCGCCGTCCGCCTATAATCCGTCTCGTTCAATCCCCTACTCTTAGTTGACATGGGCTTCGAGGCAGAAGCCCGACCGTGAGGGAGGGCGTCTTTCTCCCGACGCCTGAAGACGCCCTCCCTCACGGTCGGGCTTCCGCAAGAACACTAATTCCGATTCGACGGGGTACATATGGCAAAGACCGACAAGAAGAAAGACAAAGACGCGAAGCAGAAGGATAAGCAGGACAAGCGAGACCGCAAGGCTTCGAAGAAGTCCGGCGCGAAGCAGAAGACGGCGACGGCGGTCGGGCTTCAAGACGAGCCGATGTCGCCGATGCCCGCGCAGCATCAGGAGAAGCCGGGCCTCGAATCGAAAATCACGCCGAGGCCGGAGTTCGAGGCTCCGCTCTATCGAGGGTCGGGGAAGCTTCAGGGCAAGGCGGCGATTATCACGGGCGGCGACAGCGGCATCGGTCGCGCCGTGGCCGTCCTCTTCGCGCGCGAGGGCGCGGACGTGGCGATTATTTACCTGCCCGAAGAGCAGACCGACGCCGAAGAGACGCGAGTTGCGGTCGAGGCCGAGGGCGGACGCGCCTTGCTCATCCCCGGCGACGTGCGCGGCTCGGCGTTCTGCCGCAAGGCCGTCAAGCGGGCCGTCAAGGAGTTCGGCAAACTCGACATCCTCGTCAACAACGCGGCCTTCCAGCAGCACCAGAAGTCGCTCGAAGACATCTCGGAAGAGCAGTGGGACACGACTTTCAGGACGAACATCTACGGCTACTTTTACATGACGAAGGCGGCGCTCCCGCACTTGCAGGAGGGCGCGGCAATCGTCAACACCGGCTCCATCACCGGGCTCGAAGGCAGCAAGGAGTTGCTCGACTATGCGGCGACGAAGGGGGCGATTCATGCCTTCACCAAGTCTCTGGCGCAGAACCTCGTCGAGCGGCGGGTGCGCGTCAACTGCGTCTCGCCGGGGCCGGTCTGGACGCCTCTGAACGCTTCAGACAAGCCCGCCGAGGAGGTCGCCGAGTTCGGGGCCGACACGCCGATGAAGCGGCCCGCGCAGCCCGAAGAGATTGCGCCTGCCTTCGTCTTCTTCGCCTCCGAGGCCGATTCCAGTTACATCACAGGCGAAGTCCTGACGCTCCTCGGCGGCAACACGACGGCGGGCTGAAGGCTTTCTTACTCAAACAAACAAAGGGAGGGAACCATGTCAGACAAAGACCGGCAGAAGAAGGACGGCGAACGTAAGGACAAGAAGAACGAGCGGATGCGCGAGCGCGAGAACGAAGTCGTACAGGAGACCGAATCGCCCTTGCAGGCACGCGACCAGTCGAACTTCACCGAGACGCAGCCCGGCGCGGCGGACACTTCGGGCCACAACGAAGGCAGGTGAGATTTTACGGCTTCAACTCTCGCAATGGGCTCCCCGTCCCCGCAAGGGGACGAAGATAATAGCCGGGGGCAAGTGCGCAGCACGCCGCCCCCGGTCACGGCACAAACATAATCCGACCCTGAAGGGGTCGCGCCTCAACGTTGAGGCGCGACCCCTTCAGGGTCGAAATCTTTCATCTACATTCGACCGGGGGCGTCGCAAACTTCGTTTGCTTTACCCCCGGCTATTGTCTCAAGCCCTTTCAGGGCATTGTCAAAATACTTTATTAACTTCAGTTGAGCATGGAGAGGCGTATCTGCATCTTCTTGAGTTGTTCGCGGGCGCTCTCGGCGTCGGGCGCGTCGGGGGCGGCGGCGAGGTAGCTCTGGACTTCCTCTATCGCCGGGGTGAGGCGGTCGAGCTGCGCGAGGAGCATCCCACGGTCGCGGTGCTCTTCGAAGTCTAAGGGCGCGAGCAGGAGGATGCGCTCGACGGCGGCGAGCGCGCGGCGGTAGAGCTGCGACTGGACGTAAATCCCTTTGAGGTTGCCGAGCACGCGCACGAGGATGTCGCGCGGCCCGACGGGGCGGAGGTGCTCTTCGCCGAGCGGAATCTGCCCGCCGTAGATGGTGTCGAGTCGCTGTTGGCACTCTTCCTCGTCAATCACCTTGCCGTAGAAGGGGTCAACCAAAACCGTCTGGCCGTCGCCTTCGTCGGCGCGCACGATGAAGTGGCCGGGCATCCCGATGCCCTCCACTTCGAGCCCCGCGCGCCGCCCGACTTCCATGTAGACGACCGAGAGCGTTATCGGAATCCCCAGACGGCGTTCGAGCACGTAGTTGAGCAGGCTGTTGCGCGGCGCGTAGTAGCTGCCCTGATCGCCCGCGAAGCTCAACTCCTCGAAAAGATATTTGTTGACCGCCTCGATGGCCGAGCCGCCGCGCCACTCGATGCGCGCGCGGGCCTCCGCGCCCATCTCGTCGAGCCGCGCGAGGCAGCGCGCCACGTCGCAACGCCCCGGCTCCTCCTCCGCCGCAATCAGCAGCGCCGCGCGCGCCACGTCAATCGCCCCGGCATCCTTCGAGACTTCCAGTGCGAACTGACTGCGCGCCTCCCCGGCAGCGAGTATGTCGGCGGGAGTCATAAAGAGAAAGTCAGAAGTCAGAACGATGAACGATGAACTGAAAAGGCAGGAGCTTTGTCTTTCAGTTCATCGTTCATCGTTCTGACTTCTGCGTTCATTTCCTTCCCCATTCCGTGTCGAAGACGTGGTGCACGGCGTCCAGCGTCCAGTCGGCGAGGCTGTGGGTGACGACATCGGCCCCGGCCTCGCGGAGAGCCTTTTCGCTTACCGTGTTGGTGACGCCGAGGGTTCGCATCCCGGCGGCGCGTGCGGCGATGACGCCGGGCGGCGCGTCCTCGACGACGAGGCATTCGTCGGCGCGGAACGGCAGGACAGACTGGCCGCGCGTCTCGTTCAGGCGTTCGAGGCCGCGCCGGTAACATTCGGGGTCGGGCTTGCACGCGCTCACGTCCTCGGCGCTGACGATGACCGCGAAGTGGCCCGCGAGCCCCGCGCGTTCGAGCACGTAGTCAATCCCGGCGCGAGTCCACATGCTGACGACGGCGAGCGGGTGTGCGCGAGAGAGCGCCTTGATGAAGGTGACGGCCCCCGGACAAAGCGGCAGCTCTTCGCTCACCATTTCGCGGTACGCCGCCGCCTCGCGCTCGATGACGGAGAGCGTCTGCTCTTCGGTCGGCTCTACCCCGGCGCGCTCGAACGCCGTCCGCACGAACGTCCGGTCGTCCATGCCGAGCATCGTGTAATACTCTTCGTCCGTCAGCGTCACGCCTTCGGACGAGAGCACATCCTGATACGCCTTCATGTGGAGCGGCTCGTCGTCAATGACGACGCCGTTAAAGTCGAAGAGTACGGCCTGAATCATGAAGCCCGTTGCCAACCAATCTGCTTTGAGATGGGAAAATCAGACGCATTGTAAGCCGCGCCGCGAGGGAAAAGAAAGGAGAAAGCAGTTTTCAGTTTTCAGTCTTCAGTAGACAGTAGACAGTTTTTCAGTCTTCAGTTCTTGTCTTAACTCAAAACTGAAAACTGAAAACTGAAAACTGCTTTTCGTCTACTGCTTGCCGTCCTTCATCCGCGCGGACTGCTCGGCGAAGAGGAGCGGGAGGCGTTCGCTTTCGAGCACGTCGAGGCGGCGCAGCACTTCGGCGAGCGCCAACTCGTTCTTGAGATTCACCTGATAGTCGAGGTCGGCGCGGAGGCGGTCTTTCTCCTCCTGCCGGTTCTGCGACATGAGGATGATGGGCACTTGCAGTCCGGCGACGACGCCGAGGAAGAGGGCGAACAGGTCGTAGGGCGACGGGTCGAGGCGGCGTTCGGCGGGCAGGAACCATGTGTTGAGCGGTATCCAGAGAAAAATCAGCAGGAGCGTCAGGACGATGAACTTCCAACTACCGCCGAACTCGGACAGGGAGTCCGCGAGGCGGTCGGCGGGCGTCAGACGTTCCTCGTCAACCTCGTTGAGGTTGCGCGAGACGCGGACGCGCAGGAGGTCGTCCGTCCTTCGGAGGCGGTTGGTGATGGCGCTCATCATCTTCAAGGCCACGTCGGGGTTGCGCCGGACGAAGGAGAGGAAGTCTTCGCGCGAGAGGACGGCGAGGTACGCCTCCTCGGTGACGGTGGCCTGCGCGGAGCGCGGCTGCCCGTCGAGGATGGACATCTCGCCGAAGAAGTCGCCGCGCGCCAACTCGGCCAAAGTCACGTCGTCGCCGTCGGCGTCGCGGAGGTGAATGCGGACGCGCCCGCCCTCGATGAAGTACATCGCGTCGCCCCGGTCGCCCGCGCGGAAGAGGACGCTGCCCGCCGTCTCGCTCTGCACTTCGAGCAGTCCGCGCAGCGCGCCCGCCGCCTCGTCGTCGAGCGAGGCGAAGAGGGGAACCGAACGCAGGGCTTCCAGAGTCATCAACTGGGGGACGCTTGAAGACATCGAATCACCTCACGCAAGAAGGGACGAAGGAGCCGGTGCGGTCAGAACCGCCTGCGGTAGCGGGCGGGTGTGTTGACCAGACGAGGGCCAAACGCTAAGACGAGACCCGCCCGCTACCGCAGGCGGTTCTGACTTGAAACCCGCTTAAGCTCGCGCACGAATATATCAGACGCAAACGGGGCGGGAAACAAAGATAAGAAACAACGAAGGAGCGACGGCGGAAGATAGACTCCCGCCGTCGCTCCTTCAATGTTCGTTCGTCCGTTAGTCGGAGACGTCTGCCGGACTTCAGGCCGCGACGACGCCCGCGTACTTGTCGAGGACTCTGGCGATGGCTTCTTTGCTCGCCGCGCCGACGATGCGCTCCTGCTCGCGCCCGCCGCTGAAGACGATGAGCGTCGGGATGCTCTTGATGCCGTAGCGTTGCGGCGTCGCGCTGTTGTCGTCAATGTCGAGCTTGTAGAACTGGACGCTGCCCTCGTAACGCTCGGCGAGCGCGTCAATCGTGGGCGCAATCGCCCGGCAAGGGGGGCACCACGTCGCCCAGAAATCCACGAGGACGGGCTTGTCCGAAGCGAGCACGTCCTGCTCGAACGTGCCGTCAGTCACCTGCGATACTTGCTGGCCCATTTTCTTTACGTTCTCCTTCAAAAGTCCCTGTGAAACTCCTCAGCGCCGCTCCTCGCGCGCACAACTCTCCCCGGAACGCTTCCGGGATTCGTAGTATCTCGCAAGTCGGCGCGCGCTTCAGTAATGAAAGTTACATTCCGGCCAGCCGCGGCGGCTGTGGTGTTAGAATGGGCTTGGAGACTTTCAGTATGACGAACTCGCCCATGACACGCACGCCCGACACGCTCGACCTCTTCCGCGACTTCACGCCCGAAGAGATGCGCGAGGTCGAGCGCGTGACGGCGACGCGTTCATATACGAAGGGGCGCGTCCTCTACACGCCGGGCGAGACGGGCGAGGCGCTCTTCTTGCTCCGCGAGGGCGCGGTGCAAATCTACCGGATGTCGCCCGAAGGCCGGAAGCTCGTCATCGCGCACCTTTTGCCCTTCTCCTTCTTCGGCGAGATGAGCTGCATCGGTCAGGGGATGTACGACACCTATGCCGAGGTGACTGAAGACTCTCTGATTCTGACGATGAACTGCGCCGACCTCGAACGGATGCTCTTCAGCAAGCCGCAGGTCGCGCGCCGCATCCTCGAAGCCTTCGGCAGGCGCGTCCTCGAAGCCGAGCGTCAGCTCGAAGACATCGCCTTCAAAGGCATGACGGCCCGCGTCGCGGCGCTCCTCCTGCGGGAAGCGCAGGGCGGCGAGGAGGTCGTCGGCCTCTCGCATCAGGACATCGCCGAGCGCCTCGGCGTCTACCGCGAGACGGCGACCAACGCCCTCAACGAACTCAAGGCCGCCTCCATCATCCGCATCGGCAGGAAGCGCATTTCCATCGTTGACCACGAACGACTGAGCCGCGCCGCCGGGGCATAAAGACAGAACCGCGAGCGGTAGCGAGCGGGTCGAACGTCATCAACGTTCGACCCGCTCGCTACCGCTCGCGGTTCTGTCTTAGCTTCCTAGACTTCCTTGTATTCCGAATCCACGTCTTCGTCGGCGAAGGCGACGCGGTAGTTGGGCGACTGCTTCTGCTTGGTGATGAGGAGGTCGTCTTTGGTCTTGAGGAGGTCGGCGCGCGAGTAGACCGAAAGCTCGAAGTTGTAGCCGTGGGTGATGGCGTCCTTCGGGCACGCCTCGACGCAGAAGCCGCAGAAGATGCAGCGCCCGTAGTCTATGTTGTAGACCGAGGCGTAGCGTTCGTCCACGCCCGTGCGCTCCTTGGGCGGGCGCGGGTCGTCGGTCGCCACGATGTAGATGCAATCCGATGGGCAGGCCGACGCGCAGAGGTAGCAGGCCACACACTTCTCGCGGCCCAGCTCGTCCACGTGCAGGAGGTGCATGCCGCGATAGCGCGGCTGCATCGTCACGGGCTCGTCCGGGTACTCGACCGTCCACTTCTCCTTCGGGATGTAAGAGAAGGTCACGCTCATCCCCTTGATGATCGCCTTCGTTGATTCGATGATGTCGCCGATGATGGACATAAATCCCTCGTGAACCGTGACAGGTAAACCGTGACAGGAGAAAAGACAGGTTTTTCTTGTCACCCGTCACGGTTTACGGCTCACGGTCTTTACCTATGTGCCGAGCTTGAAGGTCTTGACGATGGTGGGCAGCTCGCCCTTCACGCCGAGGTCGGACGCGCCGTCAACCTCGTCGGAGTTGCTCGTCGCGAGCATGATGATGCTCACGCCGTCGTTGCCGCCCGCGGGGTCTGGGAGGACGACGACGCGGCCCCAGTACTTGACCGCCCCCGCGCCCCCGCCCGCGCCGCGCGCGAAGCGCAGCTCGTAGCCGTCGTATCTGCCGAACTTCGTGAAGCCTTCCGAGACCTTCTCGTAGTTGGGGAAGTTGCCCGAAATCTGAGTGCTGAGGTTATTGACGACCTGCGAGAGGAGCGTGCGGTTGCCCTTCACCGAGCCGGTCGCGGAGAACCAGCCGACCGAGAAATTCTCTATCGTCCCGCCGTCGTCGTTGGCGCGCTCGACGCGGACGTAGCTCGGCGCGGGGCTGGGGTCGAGCTTCCACGTGTCCGGGTAGCGGAAGGAGAAGTCTACGTAGTGCGTCGCGAGGTTGCCGGTCTGTCCCTCGCGCGAGTTGGTGTAGAGTTCCGTGCCGGTGATGTCCACGTCCTCCGCCACGTCGTCGCCGCCCGTGTTGGTGGACGAGTTGACGTTGAGGTTGGCGACACGGCGGTTGACGCTGTCCGCGCCCTTGTAGGCGAGGTAACCGACGATGCCGATGATGGCGACGAGGCCGATGCCGAGCACGGCCACGATGCCTAAGACCCACGGCCAGATTTTACGCTTGGGCGGCGGCGGCGGATGCGGCGGAGACCCCGGCGGCGTCCACGAGGGGGGCTGCTGATACTGCGGCTGCTGAGGCTGCGGGCCTCCGGCCTGCGCCTGTTGCTCGCCGCCGGCGAGCGGGGTTCCGTCGTTCAGGCAGAATTTCTGCGAGTCGTCGTAGGTACGGTTGCAAGTCGGGCAAGTCTTCATAGCTTGGGGGTTCCCTTCTCTTTAAACTAGACCATTTCGAGGCGGCTGAAGAAGTACGAGACTTCGAGGGCCGCGTTCTCCTCCGAGTCCGAGCCGTGGACGGCGTTCTCGCCGATGGAGTTGGCGAACTCTTTGCGCAGTGTTCCTTCGTCGGCCTTCGAGGGGTCGGTCGCGCCCATCAGGTCGCGCCACGCCTTGACCGCGCCCGCCTTTTCGAGCGCGAGCACGACGCACGGCCCCGAAGACATGAACTCGGTCAGCTCGCCGAAGAAGGGGCGCTCGCGGTGGACGGCGTAGAAGCCCTCGGCCTCCGCCCTCGTCATGTGGATGAGCTTCAGCGCGCGCAACTTAAAGCCCGCGTCCGTGATGCGCTGCAAGACCGCGCCCGCCTTCCCGTCGCGCACCGCGTCGGGCTTGATGATACCGAAAGTAAGATTGCCTGTCTGTTCCGCCATTTTCACCTCAACTGAAGTTTTATTTGACCTGTTAGCCTTCCACAGTTCTTGCTTGAGCAAAAGCGCTTTGAGCTCGACGATGGCTTCTTCTACGCTGAACCGTTCTTCGCTTTCACTCACCGACGTTCACCTTCAACAAAAGTTACGCCGCCGCCCTTGAGCCGAGCGCGTCCTTCATCGCCTGGCCGATGTCGGCGGGCGAGTGGACGACGCGGATGCCGGCCTCCTCAAGCGCCTTCATCTTCTCGGCGGCGGTTCCCTTGCCGCCCGCGATGATTGCGCCCGCGTGGCCCATGCGGCGTCCCGGCGGCGCGGTCTGACCGGCGATGAAGGCGACGATGGGCTTCGTCACGTTGTCTTTGGCAAACGCCGCCGCTTCCTCCTCGGCGGAGCCGCCGATTTCGCCGATCATGACGATGCCTTCGGTTTCGGGGTCGTCCTGAAAGAGCGCGAGCGCGTTCAGGTGCGTCGTCCCGATAATCGGGTCGCCGCCGATGCCGATGGCCGTGGACTGGCCCAGTCCGAGCGCCGTCAACTGCCCGACCGCTTCATACGTCAACGTCCCTGAGCGCGAGACGACGCCGATGTGTCCCTCTTTGTGGATGTGGCCGGGCATGATGCCGATCTTGCACTTGCCGGGCGAGATGACGCCGGGGCAGTTCGGCCCGACGAGCCGCGTCCGTCTGTCCGAGAGGTACTCCCTGACCTTCACCATGTCGAGGACGGGGATGCCCTCGGTGATGCAGACGACGAGCGGGAGACCGGCGTCCGCCGCCTCCATGATGGCGTCGGCGGCGAAGGCGGGCGGGACGTAGATGACCGAGGCGTTGGCCCCGGCGTCCTTCACGGCGTCGGCGACGGTGTTGAAGACGGGGAAGCCCTCGTGCGTCGTCCCGCCCTTACCCGGCGTCACGCCGCCGACGACGTTTGTCCCGTACTCGGCCATCTGCTTGGTGTGGAAAGTCCCCTCTTTGCCGGTGATGCCCTGCACGACCAGACGCGTGTTTTTATCTACGAGAACGCTCAAGGCTTTCTGCTCCTCAGAGTGTGAATTTTTATTTGCCGCGGATGACCGCGCAGTATAGCACAGCCCGCGCGGCCCGCCGTAACGGCGGACAACTCGCGGCGGCGCTCCCCGCATCTGCCACTTTAACTCCCTTCCAATTCAACATCTCGCGTCTCCCCGCACCAAACTCTCGGAACACCCGTCCGACTCGGAGGAGAACTTCATGAAGAGAATCTTCTTTTGCCTGTTCCTGCTGGCGGTCGCCTCGCCCGCCGTCTGTTTCGCGCAAGTCCTCGGCAACGTCGGCTACTCAGAGTCCGGCAGAGGCAGCAGCGCCGCCCGGCAGGCCGAGCGTAACAAACGCAACGAGGGCGGGGCTCCCTCCTCGACCTCGATGTTCGTCGAAGCGAGCGTCCTCATGAACGTCAAGGCCGACGAGCACGTCGCCACCTTCGCTGTCTCGCGCGAGTGCGCCGCCGTCCCCGACTGCGACCGCAAGATGGAATCCGCCATCGGCGAGTTCTCCGGCGCGGCGCGGCAACTGGGCGTCGCCGCCGCCGACATTGTGGTGGACTTCACGGCGCAGAATAAGACCTACGGCTTCGAGCTGGCCGAGCCGGTCGCGAAAGAGAAGCTGGTCGGCTTCGAGCTGAAGAAGAATGTCTTAGTCCGCTACAAGGACAGGCTCCAGCTCGACAAGCTCGTGAGCGCGGCGGCGCGCGCCGACATCTTCGACCTCGTGAAAGTGGATTACATCGTCAACGACCCCGCCGCCGTCCAGCAGCGTCTCTACGAGGAGGCCGCGCGCCTCATCAAGATGAAGGTCGCGCGGCACGAGCTGCTCCTCAACATCCGCCTGCGCCAGCCCGCGCAGGTGCTCGCCGAGAGGCCGAGCGTCTACTACCCGACGGCGATGTACGACTCATACACGGCCCACGAGACGGAGAACATCCAGCAGCAGTACCTCGACAAGCAGAAGTATTACACCGTGCAGGGCGCGCGCAAGAGCCGGACGTTCTTCTTCAACGCCCTCGACGCCGACGGCTTCGACCACGTCATCAACCCCTCGGTGCTCGAACCCGTCGTGCAGTTCACGCTCTACATCAAGATGAAGTACGAGATGGAGCAGCAGTTGGCGAAGTAGGATTAACAGTACTGCGAGCGGTAGCGAGCGGGTTGACGTTGTTGATACTCAACCCGCCCTCTACCGCTCGCGGTACTGTTTTCATTCTAACTCGACCGACTCACCGTAACTCGGCGCGTCCACGCGCCAGCCGAAGCGCTCGCGGATGTGCTCGGCCATCGCCTCTGCGGCTTCGGGCTCGCCGTGCGTGGTGAAGGAGCGGCGCGGCGCGGAAGGCATCGGCGCGAGCCAGCGCAGGACTTCCTGCCAGTCGGCGTGCGCCGAGAGCCCGCCGATGCGCTCGACGTGGCAACGGACGGGGACGTTCGACTTCATGATTCGCACCTCGCGCTCGCCGTCCACGATGCGACGGCCTGTCGTCCCGGCGGCCTGATAGCCGACGAAGACGACCGTCGCGCGCTCGTCCGGCAGGATGCGCCGCGCGTGGTGCATGACGCGCCCGCCCGTCATCATCCCCGAAGCGCTGATGATGATGCGCGTCCCCTTCTCGTCGTTCAGACGCATAGACTCCTCGCGCGAAGAGGCCGTCACCATCGAGTGCGTGCGCAACGGGTGTCGCTTGCCCGCCAGCACGCTCACGTACTCCTCGTCGTGCTCCTCCTTACGCTGGCTGTAGATTTGGGTCGCGGCGGCGGCCATCGGCGAGTCCACGCGGACGGGTAAGATTGGAATACGCTTCTCGTCTTCGAGTTCGCGGATGTGGTAGATCAACTCCTGCGTCCGACCGATGGCGAAGGCGGGAAAGAGGAGCGGGCCGCCGCGCTCGACCGCTTCGTTGATGACGCGCGCGAGCGCCACCTTCGGGTCTTCAGGGTCGTGCAGGCGGTCGCCGTAAGTTGACTCGACCAGCATGTAGTCGCACGCGGGCGGCGGGTCCGGGTCTTTAATAATCGGCTGGTCGTAGTGACCGAGATCGCCGGAGAAGAGCACGCGCCGCCCCGCGCCGTCCGCGCCCGCGCCTTCGACTTCGACGAGCACCAGACTGGAGCCGAGGATGTGCCCCGCGACGTGAAACGCCGCGCTGATTCCCGGCGCGACCTTCGTCGGCTCACCGTCAATCTTGCACGGCCTGATTAACTTCAGAGCCGCCCGCGCGTCCTCCTCCGTGTACAGAGGCAACGCCGGGCTGTGCCGCGTCAGACCTTTCCGGTTCCGGTACTCGGCCTCCTCCTCCTGCAACCGCCCCGAATCCGGCAGCAACAGTTTGAGCAGGTCAGATGTCCCCGCCGAACAGTACACCGGATTCCTGTACCCCAAAGCCACCAGCCGCGGCAGATACCCCGTATGATCAATATGCGCGTGCGTGATGATGACCGCGTCCAAACTCTCTATATCGAACGGCGGGTCTTCCCAGTTCTTCTCCCTCAACTCCCTCAACCCCTGAAACAACCCGCAATCAACCAGAACCCTCCCCCGCCCCCCGTCAATCAAATACTTCGACCCCGTCACCGTCCCCACGCCACCCCAAAAACTTAGCGTCGCCATTCGTGCTCCAATGTGATTGTGCTTGGATTAAAGAGCGTGGCGATTCTACACCCCGCACGCCGGACAAGCGAGTTTTCCGTCTTAAACGGGCGTCGCGGTCGAGGACGGGGCGGACTCTGTTTCGGGTCGTGCTTCGCGTGGCGAGCGTGGGTGGCCGAGGAAGATGAGGATGACGGGGAGGAGGAGGGCGAGATTTCTTAGAGCCGTGGAGACGCCGAGCTGGCTGGCGATGATGCCGCCGAAGCAGCCGCATTCGAGGGGCTCGCCGTGGAGGGCGTAGACGTAGTAGAGGGCGTAAGAGGCGAAGCCGACGAGGAGGACGGCGGAGACGGTCGCGCCGAGCCGGGCCGTGCGGGGCAGAAGGAGGAGCGCGGCGGCGATGACTTCGGCGGCGATGACGACGACGGCGACGGGCCAGGTGAAGCGGTCTGGGACGAGGTTCGAGAGGTTGGCGACGAAATCCTTGAGCGTGTAGAGCTTCGCGCCCGCCGCGAAGAGGAACATCACGGCGAGGCCGAGGCGGCTGACGAGCGAGAGTATTTTGAGCCAGTAACGCATAGCGGAGCAGCGGGGGATAAGGAGAAGGGAAAAGGGGTAAAAGGTCAGGAGCAGAAGGAGAAGAAAGAGTTTTACTCGTTCGTCTCGGCTCTTGCCCCTCTGACCCTCTTCCCTCTGACGTTTTTATCCGGCTAGTGAGACCACTTTTTCGGCGGCGTCCTTCATGCCGTTGGCGACGGTGAAGTTGAGGCCGGATTCGCGGAGGACGCGCTGGCCCTCTTCGACGTTCGTGCCTTCGAGGCGGACGACGACCGGGACTTGGACGCCGAGGTTCTGCGCCGCGCCGACGACGCCGCGCGCCACCATGTCGCAGCGCACGATGCCGCCGAAGATGTTGACGAGCACGGCGCGGACGTTCTCGTCGCCGAGGAGGATGCGGAAGGCCGCTTCGACCCGCTCCTGCGACGCGCCGCCGCCGACATCGAGGAAGTTGGCGGGCTCGCCGCCCGCGAGCTTGATGATGTCCATCGTCGCCATCGCGAGCCCCGCGCCGTTGACCATGCAGGCGATGTTGCCGTCGAGCTTGATGTAGTTGAGGTCGTGCTTCGAGGCTTCGATTTCGAGCGGCTCCTCTTCGTCGAGGTCGCGCAGGGCGGCGAAGTCCTTGTGGCGGAACATCGCGTTGTCGTCGAAGTTGACTTTGGCGTCGAGCGCGATGAGGCGGTTGTCCTTCGTCAGGAGGAACGGGTTGATTTCGAGGAGCGAGGCGTCCAACTGCTCGGAGGCGTGGTAGAGCGCCTGCATGAACTTCGCCGCCTGATTGACGAGCGAGGCGTCGAGGCCGAGGCCGAAGGCGAGCTTGCGCGCCTGAAACGCGCGGAAGCCGACCGCCGGGTCAACCGTCTCCTTGAGAATCTTTTCGGGCGTGTGCGCGGCGACCTCTTCGATGTCCATGCCGCCCGCCTGCGAGGCCATGAAGACGTTTCTTCCGGTCGCGCGGTCGAGGACGATGCCGAGGTAAAATTCCTTATCAATCGGCAGCCCCTCTTCGACGAGGAGCGTTCGCACCTCAGTCCCTTCCGGCCCGGTCTGGTGCGTGATGAGCTTCATGCCGAGCATCTTCGAAGCGATCTCGCGCGCCTCCTCCGGGCTCTTCGCCAGTTTGACGCCGCCGCCCTTGCCGCGACCGCCCGCGTGTATCTGCGCCTTGACGACGACGACCTCCGTGCCCAACTCCCTCGCCGCCTGCTCGGCCTCTTCGGGCGTGCGCGCGACTATCCCGCGCGGGACGGCGACCCCGAAAGTCTTCAACAACTCTTTTCCCTGATACTCGTGAATCTTCATTCTCGGCCCCCGGCAGCGTTCGGCCTTCCCGAACCGCTCGCATTTGAAATGATGTCTGGAACGCCTTGGAGTGTATCCGCACGCGGCGCACGACTGCAAGGAGGGAGCCAGTTTTCAGTTTTGAGTTTTCAGTTTTCAGATTCGGAAGCTCACCTGTTGAGCCTTCAACTATCAATGCTGAAGGCACAAACTGAAAACTGAAAACTGTCTACTGAAAACTGTTTTTGGAATTGCCGAGCCATTCGTGCTCTGTTATGAGCATCAAGAGAGACGAGGTGAAGCCGATGACACTGGCGTTAACGTTGCTCTTCGCGTTCAACTTCTACGCGCGGGTGTGCAGGCCGAGTTAGAGATTCTTCCCAGTCGAGAGAGAGTGAATTGAGCGGCGGGTCCGGGTGCTCCGGCCCGCCGATTTTTTTTGCGCGCGCCCGTTGCCCGAAAGGCATAAACGAGATAACTTTGCCGGTCTTAGCCTTGCGACATCTTTAGTTTCCGAGGAGTTGAACGCCATGAGCGAAGTGACCGTGACATCCCTCTCCAACCTGCGGAACGAAGTGCGCTATGGCGAGGGGCAGACGTTCGTGACGGACGAGCCAAAGGAGTTGGGCGGCGAGGACGCGGGGCCAGACCCGTACACGCTTCTTTTGGCGGCGCTCGGCAGTTGCATCTCGATGACGGTCATGCTCTACGCGCGGCGCAAGGGCTGGCCCGTCGAGCGCGTCTCGGTGCGGCTCCGGCAAGAGCGCATCCACGCCAAAGACTGCGCCGAATGCACGCACTCCGAAGAGGGCTACGCCCACCGCATCGAGCGCAAGGTGACGGTCGAAGGGCCGCTCGACGAAGAGCAGCACGCGCGCCTGCAAGAGATCGCACACAAGTGTCCCGTGCATAAAACGCTCACCAACGAAATCGTCATCGCCGAGTTGGAGGACTGAAAGACGGCGCAAGCCTTTGCCTCCGTACAGACGACTTCCAAACTTTCCCGCCGCGCGAACCTTCATCCGACTGCCGCAAACTCAAAACCCTTGAGCCCGCTTGCGCTCCGGGCCGGGGCGACGTTTACAATGCTACGGCTCGAACTTAATCAATCCGACTTCATAACGAGACGCGCCCGATGAAACGAATACTCCTGACCCTTTCAGCCTTCAGCCTCTTCCTGCCCATGCTTGCTTGTAAGCAAGCGAGCAATAGCAATACGCAGCCCGACAAAGCGGCGGCGAACGCGAGCCCGACAGTCCCTCCCGGCATGACCGAGATGACCGAGGACACACTGCGCGCCGAGGCGCAAAAGAACCCCGAAGACGCCGACGCCCGCTACAACCTCGCGACCGCCTACCTCGCGCAGGGGAAATTCAAAGAGGCCGCCGAAGAGTACCGGCAGGCCGTCGCCCGCAACCCGAAGGACTTCGACGCCTTCACTCGTCTCGGCGACGCGCACCTCGGCCTCGGACAAGACAAGGAGGCCGCCGAAGCCTTCGAGCAGGCCGCCCGCATCAACCCGCAGCACGCCGAAGCTCACTACAAGCTGCGCGACGTTTACGCCAAACTCGGTCGGACAGCCGACGCCGAGCGCGCCAAACGCGAGGTAGACAAGCTGCTCCCGAACGAGCCCGCCAAAGAGCTTTTCAAGGCCGGGAAGTTTCGTGAGGCCGTCGCCGCGCTCAAGAAAATCTCGAAGAAGGACGCGGAGACCTACTTCCTCCTCGGTGACTCGCACGTCCGGCTCGAACAGTACAAGGAGGCCGCCGAAGCCTTCCGCGAGTCCATCCGCCTCAACCCGAACCAGCCGAACACGCACTTTCAAGCGGGCAACGTCTTCGACCGCCTCGGCCAGAACGAGGAGGCCGCGAAAGCCTTCGCCGAGGCCGTCCGCCTCGCCCCGCAGGACGGCGACGCCTACTTCAACCTCGGCAACGCCTACGGCAAGCTGGGCCGCGACACGGAAGCCGCCGACGCCTACGGCAAGGCCATCGCCATCAACGCGAATGACGCCGACGCGCGTTACAGCCTCGCGCTTCTTCACGTCAAGCACGGCAACCGCGACGCCGCGACTGAGCAGTTGAACGCCCTCAAGACCCTCAAGCCCGAATCCGCCGCGACCCTCCAGCAACTGTTGGCCGGGCGCGGCAACTGAAACTCTCACGCGCATTCGACGGCGCTCGGCTCTGACGCGCTCTTCGGGACGGATTCGATTTCCTAATCCGTCGCCGCGTAGCCGCTCGTGTCAAAAACGATGAAGGTAAAGTCGCGGCCCGCCGACGAGACGCGCGTGATGCCTTCGGGCTTGAGCTTGCGGTCGAACGCGCCCGTCTCGCGGAGCGCGGGCCGTGCGGCGTCGCCGTCCCACTCCCAGAGCTTGAAGTCCAGCTTCTCGGAGTTCGGCCCCGCGCCCGCGATGATGCGGAACGCCTGCGCGCGGTCGTCGTACTCGATGCTCCTGACGCCCGCCCCGCCGAGCGGCAGCCTGATGGCCTTCGCGCCTTCCACTTCGAGGTTGCTCTCAGAGAATGTGCCGCGCGGGTCGCGCAGGCGCAGCGGCACGACGAGCGCCTGCCCGTCCAGGACGGGCGAGCGCAGGCCGAGCAGGAGCCGACGCCCGCGCGCGTCCCACGCCAAGCCCTCGACGTTGATGCCGCCGTCCTTGTACTTTCTGTCGCTCATCCCGCGCAACTCGGCGACATTCTCCGCGAGGAAACGCTTCAGCCCGGAGACGACTTCGGAGCCCTCGGCCCGCTCGCCCTGCGCGTCGAAACGGAAGCGCACGAGACCGGCCAGGTCGCCGCCCTTCGACTTCGATTGCGAGCCGACGACATAGAAGTGCGTACCGTCAGTCGTGATGCCTTCGAGGTCAATGACGCTCGCGCCGAGCCTGACCGCCTTGATTGCGCCCGCCTGTTTGTGCCCCTCGCCGAGCCTCATCCAGAAGACCTCGTCCGTGCGCCCGTCGTCCACGAAGAGCACGCCGTCGGTGCCGTGGACGTGGGCCACGCCCGACGCCTCGAACGTGCCGCCCGTGAAGGACGAGACGATGGCGGACGGGGCCGCGTGCGTCGGCGACGACTCCCTCCCGGCCTCCCGGACGACCGCCACGGCGGCGCACCCCAAAAGTAATAGCAGCCCGACGACCGGCAGAATTATCTTCACTTTGTAACTCATAAACTTCCCCCCTCAGACAAACCCCTTGACGGCGAATTCAATTCCGAAGCATAGCGGATTGATGGTAAACGGGCGGTAAACGCCTGAAGTGTTGGATGTGCAGTCAATTACGGGTGAGAAGGGGGAGCCGGACGGTGAAGGTCGTACCGGTGCCGTCCGAGTCGGCCAGTTCGAGATCGCCGTCGTGAGCCCGCGCGATCCATCTGGCGATGGCGAGGCCGAGGCCCGCGCCGCCGTCCTCGGCCCGCGACCGCGCCTTGTCCGCGCGGAAAAAACGCTCGAAGACGCGCGCCCGCGCCTCGGCGGGGATGCCGGGACCTGTATCGGAGACCGAGAGCACGTACTCCTCGCCGCGCCGCTCCAAGCCCAGCCTGACGACGCCGCCCGCGGGCGTGAACTTGACGGCGTTATCTACCAGATTCATAGCCATCTGGCGGAGCAGGTCTTCGTCGCCGTGGAAGGCCGCTTCGGGCAGATTGGACAACTCCACGGTCACGTTCTTGTCGAAGGCCAAGAGTCCTCCGGCGCGCGCGACCTCGTTGAGCAAATCGTTCAGGTAGAGAGTCCGCCGCCGGAGGGGGTAGCGGCCCGCGTCGGCGCGCGCGAGGATGAACATGTCCTGCACGATCCTTGAGAGTCGCCGCGTCTGCTCGGCCATCATCTGAAGCGCCTCGCGGTACTCCTCCTCGTCCCGGTGCTCTTTCTTGAGCGTCACGCCCGCCGCCGTGTTCATCACCGACAGAGGGGTGCGCAACTCGTGCGAGGCGTCGGCCATGAACCGGCGCTGCTCGTCGAAGGCCGAGTCGAGCCGCGAGAGCAGTTCGTTGAAGGTGGTGGCGAGTTGACCCAGTTCGTCGCGCGGGTCGGCGACCGGCAGTTGACGGTCGAGACTCCCGGCCTCAATCTGCCGCGCGCTCCTCGCCATCGCGGCGACGGGCGCGAGGCCCTGACGGGCAAGGAACCAGCCGCCGAGGCCCGCTAAGAGCAGCACCACCGGAGTCGCGAAGTAGAGTATCTCCCGAAGCGACTGCAACTCGTCTTCGACCGCTTCGAGCGGCTGGCTGGCGAGGATGATGTACGGCGTGTCCGCCGGAGGTATCCGCACCCTGCGCACCGCGAGGCGGTGATGGTCGTCCGCGTCCGACTCCTCCGCGACCGTGTAGAGGTAGACCTCGTCGGCGGGTATCGCGCCGAGGTCGGGCAGGCGGATGTGGAGGTCTTCCTCGTAGGGGTGCTCGGCAAGCAGCCGCCCCGCGTCGTCGAAGATCATCATCGCCTGTTGAGGATGGGACAGCTCGGCGGTCGTGCTCTGCGCGGCGCTCCGACTCGACTGCCCTTCCTGCGCGTCGTGCGTCAGCGAGGTGATCGAGATTTCGAGGGTCGAGCGTAGCGCCTCGTCCACGCGCCGGTGGAGCGCGCGCGACAGCATGACGTAGACGGCGACGCCGAACACGACGAGGATGAGCGCGAGCGCGCTCACGTACCAGAGCGTCAGGCGGCTCCTGACCGTGTTAATCATCGGCCCCCTCCGCCGTCAGTGTGTAGCCCTCGCCGCGCCGCGTGCGGATGAGCTTCAGCGCGTGGCCGTCGTCCACCTTCCGGCGCAGGCGTTGGATGAAGACCTCAATGACCTTCGAGAAGGGGTCGTAAGATTCGTCCCAGACGTGCTCGGAGATGTCGGCGCGGCCCACCACCTCGTCGGCGCGGCGGGCGAGGTATTCCAGCAGCGCGTACTCCTTGGCCGTGAGTTCCAGGTCCTTCCCCCCGCGCAGCGCCCGGCGCGCACGGGTGTCAATGGACAAGTCGGCGACGCTGATGACCTCCGGGTAGAGCGCGGGCCTGCGACGCAGTAGAGCGCGCACGCGCGCGAGCAGCTCCTCGAAGTCGAACGGCTTCGGGAGGTAGTCGTCGGCCCCTGAGTCGAGGCCCGCGACCCTATCCTCGACCGCGTCGCGGGCCGTGAGCATCAGGACGGGGATGGCAGAGCCCGCCGCGCGCAGTTCACGGCAGACCTCGAACCCGTCCTTGCGCGGCAGCATCACGTCGAGGACGATGAGGTCGTAGTCGTTGAAATGCGTCTGCTCCAAAGCCCGCTCGCCGTCGCCCGCAACGTCCACGGCGTAGGCTTCTTCGCGCAGTCCCTTGGCGAGCATCCGGGCGGCGTCCGGCTCGTCCTCGACCAGCAAAATCCGCACACTCCGTCTCCTTCAGTCAAAGCTTTTGAGCGCCGTGCCGAGCGCAACACTAACGCGTCATGGACTGGCGGTAAGCATATCAGAACGTGGCGGGAAACATCTGCGTGAGCAGTAAAGCCTCCGACGCCCTTTCCGGTCTCCGTTCACAAGCTCACTTTGACGGAGACGGTGTTCGCAGACCGCCATCATTAGAAATGCGCGGGGGCCGGAACCGAGAGGTCTTGCCCTGCGACCCGCCACGGGTATTGACCTCGGAGCGCATATTGAGATAAATACTTCCCGGCACGCGCCGTCAACAAAGTCCCTTCCGCCCGACGAGGGGACGCCGCCGTTCTTCCAAACAAATTAAGTTTCCGACAGGAGGTCTCTCGAATGCCTCGCCGCCCCCACGGCTTCGCCCCGCGACTCGTCTACGCGCTCGCACTGCTCTTCACCTTCGCCGCCCTCCAAGCGCCCGCGCAGCAGTTGGTGACGGGTAACGCCGCCTCCTTCGCGTCTCTCGAACAGGAGGTCTTGCAGGAGATCAACCTCGCGCGCACCGCGCCCGCGCGCTACGCTGACTACCTCGAACAGACGCGACCGCTGTTCGTCGGCAAAGAGCTTCGGCGTCCGGGGCAATCGTCTTTGCTGACGCAGGAAGGCACGGTCGCGCTCGAAGAGGCCGTCCGTTTCCTGCGCGCCGCGAAGCCGCTGCCGCCGCTCGGACTCTCGAAGGGCATGTGTGCGGGCGCGAAGGAGTTGGTCAACGATCAGGGCTCGACCGGCGCGACCGGCCACAAAGGCGCGGACGGGAGTTTCTGCGAGGCGCGCGTCGAGCGCTTCGGCACGTGGGCCGACCCCATCGGCGAGAACCTCTCCTACGGCACCCAGACGGCGCGCGAGCGCATCATCACGCTCCTCATTGACGACGGCGTCGCCAACCGCGGCCACCGCCAACGCATCTTCGACCCACGATTCAAGGTCGCAGGCGTCGCCTGCGGCACCCACAAGGAAGGCCCCCTCTGCGTCGTCACCTTCGCCGGGGGCTTCAACGAACGCGCCGCGCCCAGACAGCAGCCCGCCAACACCAAGAGCCCCGCGACCAAGCGGCAAACTCCTTCCGGCGCGACTCAGTTCTAAACCTCACGGGCGGGTTCAGCGTCCGCATCGCCACATGACAAAAAAGGCTTCCGACTCATTAAGTCGGAAGCCTTTTTTGGGTCATCGGGATGACTGGATTCGAACCAGCGACCTCTCGCACCCCAAGCGAGCGCGCTACCAGGCTGCGCCACATCCCGTGATGGCGTTTAGTATCTCCGGAAAAATTTATTTGGTCAAATGCGGCGGGGGGAGGCGGCGGCTAACGACGCGCGCCGTTGCGCGTGTTGTCCGCGTCGAGGAGCGAGAGGAGGTCGCGCATCTGCTGGCGGAGGCGTCGGAGGGCTTCGCGGCGCTCGTCCGTGAGTTCGACTTCGGGTTCGTGTTCGGGCTCGCTCTCGGACGAAATTTCTGGCGCGCGCACAGCGGGCGCGGGCGATTCTTCCGTGATTGAGTCGGGCGGCGGGACGAGTGTCGGGGCGTTCGAGGGCTGCGCGCTCATCTCCGGGGTGACGACCTTGAGCTTGCTCGCCCCGCGCAGCTCGTTCGTGAGCTTCTTCTTGGCCCCGGCGATGGTGTACTGGTCTTCGTAGAGCAGTTCCTTGATGCGCAAGACCATCTCGACATCGCGCTTGCGATAGGTGCGCTGCCCGGCGCGGTTCTTCTGCGGCGCGAGCATCGGAAACTCCGACTCCCAGTAGCGCAGGACGTGCGCCTGCACCCCGCAGATGTCGCACACCTCGCCGATCTTGAAGAAGAGCTTTTCGGGGATGGAGATGGCCGCCCGGTTCATCTTGTGCGGAAGCCTTTCGTCGAGGCCGAACCGACGTTACTTGAGCTGGCTGAGACTGTCTGGTTGAAGCACGAGCCGCACGACGGAGTCAGCGGCAGGGAAGCCGAACCGGCCCACATGTTACCCGCGCCCGTAAGCGTTGTCAACGCAATCATTAGCCCCGCCTCGGCTGACACCTCACAGGAAGGAAAAGGGCAAAAGGTAAAAGGCAAAAAGGAGATAGCGAACCGAACGCCCGTCGCCCACTATTCCCTTTTGCCTTTTACCTTTTTACTTTCGCCTTTATTCCTCTTCGGGCCGGAGCATGATGAGGCGGTTGACGGGATCGAAGGTCAACTGGAAGGGGCGGAGCGCGTCGCGCCCCAAGAGGACGGGAGCGCCTTTCTTCGTGTTAAGCAAAAGGTCGGTCGGGACGCCGCGCAGGACGAGCGGGCCGAGACTGACGGTCGCGGGCCTCACGCGCCGCGAGGCGACACGACCGCCCGCGAGGTCGCGCGTGCCGCCGCCTTCCCTGCCGCCTTCGGCGAGGATGCCGAGGCTGCGGGCCGCCGCCGCGTTGACGGCCAGACCGTAGCCGGAACCCGTGTCAACGAGCGCCCTTCGTCCTTCGGAGAGCATGACGAAGGGGCGTCGGCTGCCGCCCTCGGAGAGCCAGCGGACGACGGCCCCGCCCGGCGGCACATCGCCCGCGCGCAGGGGCGTCTGTCGTGGGTCGAAGACGCGCAACTCGCCCTTCGGCAGGTCAATCACGTAGCCGAGCGGCGAGAAGACTTCGGTCGGGTCGAGGATACCGTCAACTTCCTCCGGCAAACCTTCGGCGACGATGAAGAGGCCGCCCACGGGCAGCGCGTTCTCCCGAAACCCCGCCGCGAGGCTGCGCACGAATGCCTTGCGCCCGCCCGCGCGGCTCGCCCCGCTCAGGCCGCCAATCTCGATGCCGCGCCCGCCCGCCTCGACCTCAACCCGCGCCGCGCCCGCGACTCTCGGCGAGAGGATGCTCGCGCCCGCGCCCGTGTCCAAAGCGAAATCGAACGGCCCGGCCCCGTTGACCCAGGCCCGGACGAGCAAGCCGCGCCCCTCGGACTCGCGGAAGCCGACGGGCGAAGGGAGCGCGCGGCCCTCCCGCCCCGCCACTCGCTGGACTCCGACCGCCCCGAACAGTTTCGAAGCGACGCCGCCGTTTGAAAACTTAACGGCGAGCGAATGGGCAGCCCCAAGACTCTTTGGAGCTGCCCATTCGACGAAGACCAGACTGAGGACGAGAGCCGAAGCCACGCCGATGGCGGATGTCTTCAGACCTCTTCTCATCAGACTTTTCCGTTCCGCTTAGTAGTTGCGGTTCCGCTTGCGGAGCTTGTAGGTGTAGAGCGCCGAGCCGCCGCCGCCCGCGAGCGCGCCGATGGCCGCGCCCTTCTTGCCGCCCGCCAGACCGCCGATCAAAGCGCCGCCGCCCGCGCCCATCGCGACCGTCAGCTTGTCACGGTGCTTCTGCCAGAATGAGCGGCCCTTCTGCTGGCCGTAGTCGTAGTAGACGCGGCGCGGGGCGCTCGCGCGACGGACGGTGCGCGCACGTGCGGGCTGATAGACAACGCGTGAAGCCGCCGGGGCAGCCGCACGAGTCACGGTGCTCGTCTTCGTCAATTCCGTCTCGCGCGCGGCCTCGACGCCCTCGGAGAAGCCTTCGCGGAAGGCGGCCTTCTCGGCCTCGGTCATGTTGCTCGTCTCGGCGTTAAGCTCATTCTCGGCGAGCGTGTTGGCGTCGGCCTGCGTCGCCGCGTCCGTCGCCTTCGCGTCGGTCGTCAGATTGCTCTTGGTCAACTGCGCCGTCTCAGACGCGGGCGCGCTCTTACTGGGGCGCATCACAAAAGCGCCGACCGTGCCGCCGAGCAGGGCGGCGACGAGCGCGACGGGCAAAATCTTGTTCGTTGTCATGGTTCGGGTCTCCTCTTAAATTCCGTTCGATTCTTTTAATGACGCACCACAATTCATGGACGCACTCTTTAAACCGAGCAAGAGCCGTTCCTCAAAGGCTCGCCCCGCGCCCGTCGTGCCGCACTTTAACAAACAACGCGCCGGGGCAATCCTTTCAAGGCGAAATGCAACCGTTTTATCGTCGAATCGCAAGAAGGCTTGGGGCGCGAGGCGTGAGTCCTGAACCGTCTCGTATACGAAATGGATTACACCTCAGACGATTTCCTCAGTCGCGCTTTCAAATGCGCGGAATGATTAATGCAAGTCTGCCCCGTTGGACGCACGTCAACCGTTGAGGCTATAATCCGCACTTGCTCACCCTAAAACTTCGGAGGTTCACCGCACGCCGTGTCCACGTCTACATCCGTCTTTCGCCTCGCACAGCGCCTTGAGCGTGTCGGCTTCTCCGACATCGTTAAAATCCGCAACAAGGTGATGGAGCTGCGCGCCTCCGGCTCTTCCGTCTACCAGTTCGAGGGCGGCGAGCCCTTCCTCACCACGCCCGACCCGATTAAAGAGGCGATGGCCGAGGCGCTGCGCGCGAACCGGACGCGCTACGCGCCCTCTTCGGGCATCCCCGAACTGCGCGCCGCGATTGCCCGGAAGCTGCGCGAGCGCAACCGCATCGAGGCGGGCGACGAGGACGTCATCGTGCTCAACGGCGGGATGCAGGGACTCTTCAGCGCGTTCCAGTCGGTCGTTGACCCGGAGGACGAGGTGCTCGTCTTCTCGCCCTACTGGACGCCGATTAAAGACCTCATCGCGCACTGCCGGGGCAAGGCCGTCCTCGTGCCGACCGAAGAGGCGCGGCGCGAGGGCTTCGCCGAGACGCTCGCGCGCTACGCGACCGACAAGGCGCGCGCCGTCTATTACAACACTCCGCAGAACCCTTCGGGCGTCGTCTTCACGCGCGAGGAAGCGGAGGAGGTCGCGCGCTTCGCGCGGGAGCGAGACCTCGTGGTCATCGCCGACGAGGCATACGAAGACCTCGTCTACGACGGCGAGCACGTCTCCATCGCCTCGCTCGAAGGAATGCTTGAGCGGACGATTACCTGCTACACGCTCTCGAAGTCCTACGCCATGACGGGCTGGCGCGTGGGCTACGCCGTGGCGACCGAGCCCTGGATGACGGGCCTCAAGAAGTGCCTGCTCTACTCGACCAACGGCGTCTCGACGCCCTCGCAGTGGGCCGCGCTCGCCGCCTTCGCTCTGCCCGAAGATTTTTACGAGGACATCCGCGCCGCCTACCGCGAGCGACGGGATTTACTGCTCGCGGGCCTCAACGAACTCGGCCTCGCCTGCGACTCCCCGGCGGGCGCGTTCTACGCCTTCCCCGACGTCTCGCGCATCAACCCGGACAGCCGCGCCGCCGCCGACACCTTGCTCGAACGCGCGCAGGTCGCCACCGTCCCCGGCGTCGTCTTCGGCGAGCACGGCGAAGGCCGCCTCCGCTTCTCCTTCTCCACCTCGCCCGAAGTCATCCGCGCCGGTCTCGACTCGATGCGCCGGAATCTCTAAAGCCAAGTGATGAGTGATGAGTGATGAGTGATGAGTGGACGGATGAGGGTGACGACTTCATTTCAGCCCGCAAGCTGCCCGCCGCCCGCCGCACGAGCCGGAGTGAGTTCGATTTTATAGACCGCATCCGCCGACGCGAGCTGCGAAGATTCAACGCACAAAACGAAGACTCATCACTCATCACTTATCACTCATCACTTCTTAAAGGCATCGGCGACGACGCGGCGGTCATCCGCCAACGCTCAGGCTTCGACACGGTCATCACCGCCGACCTCCTCGTCGAAGGCATAGACTTCGACCTCGAACGCTTCCGCACCTCCCCGCGCGACCTCGGTCACAAGGCGCTCGCCGTCTCGCTCTCCGACATCGCGGCGATGGGCGCGCGGCCTTCGATGTGTTTGCTCTCGGTCGGCGTCCCGCGCGCGCGTTGGGAGAGCGACTTCCTCGAACAGCTCTACGAAGGCGTCTTCGCGCTCGCCGCGCGCCACTCGGTCTCGATCATCGGCGGCGACATCTCGCGCACGCCGCGCCACGTCGTCATTGATTCAATCGTGCTCGGCGAGACGCGTCGAGGCCGCGCCGTCCTCCGCGCGGGCGCACGCCCCGGCGACCAAATCTTCCTGACCGGCGCGCTCGGCGGCGCGGCGGCGGGCCTCAGACTTTTACAGGAAGGCGCGGACGCAAAAGGAACTGACCGCCGGAGCCGCGCCCGTCGGCGACTCATCGGGCGGCAGACGCGCCCCACGCCGCGCGTCGAGTGGGGCCGACTGCTCGGCGAACGGAAATTTGCTACGGCGTTGATTGATTTAAGCGACGGCCTCTCGTCCGACCTCACGCACCTCTGCGCGGAGAGCGGCGTCGGCGCGTCCGTCGAAGCCGCGCTCCTGCCCCTCGACCCGTCTATCCGGGCGGCAGGCTTTAAAGACGAAGAAGCGCTCCGCCTCGCCCTCGACGGCGGCGAAGATTTTGAGTTGCTCTTTACCGTCCGCCCGCGCGACGCGTCGAAGTTGCCGGATGAAGTCGAAGGCGTCCGCGTCACACGCATCGGCGAAGTGACCGGCGAGCGCGGGCGTTTGAAACTGCTCCGCGACGGTCGCGCGATTCCTCTCCGGCCCGGCGGGTTCGAGCATTTCAAGCGATGCTTGCGAGACAATCAGTACCGCGAGCGGTAGCGAGCGGGTTGACCGTTATCAAGCTCAACCCGCTCGCTACCGCTCGCGGTTCTGTTTTCGCGGCTCGAAGGTTGTTTGACTCGCCGCCCTTCGGTTGCCTAGACTCTCCGGCACGGGCGCGGCGAGGGAAGCGCCCTTCGGATTTTGAGGACAGAGACGAGTCACGGATGCTTAAATTTTTCAACACGCTTTCCGGCCAGTTAGAAGAGTTCCGACCGCTGCGAGAGGGCAAGGTGGGGATTTACTTCTGCGGCCCGACCGTCTGGGACTACGCGCACATCGGCAACTTCCGCTCGCTCGGCGTCTTCGGCGACACGCTCCGCCGCTACCTCGAATACCGCGGCTACGAAGTCACGCACGTCATGAACATCACCGACGTGGAAGACCGTATCATCAAGTTCTCCAAAGAGCGCGGCCTCTCGATTGACGACTACACGGCCCGCTACATCGAAGCTCTCTGGGAAGACTTCGACGCCCTCGGCTGCGCGCGTCCCGACATCATCCCGCGCGCGACGCGGCACATCCCCGAAATGGTCGAGATCATCAAGCGGCTCGAAGCGACCGGCCACGCCTACTCGTCCGAAGGCTCTTACTACTACCGCATCAAGTCCTTCCCCGAATACGGCAAGCTCTCGCACATGAACTTCGCAGGCAACATCGTCGGCGCGAGCGAGCGCGTGGAGACGGACAAGTACGAGAAGGAGGACGCGCGCGACTTCGCGCTGTGGAAGGGGGCGGAGCCGGACGACGACCCCGCGTGGGACACGGAGATCGGGCGCGGGCGGCCCGGCTGGCACATCGAGTGCTCGGCGATGGCGATGAAGTATCTCGGCGAGACCTTCGACATCCACGCCGGGGGCGTTGACCTCATCTTCCCGCACCACGAGAACGAGATCGCGCAGTCGGAGGGCGCGACCGGCAAGGAGTTCGCGCGCTACTGGCTCCACGCGCAGCACCTCAAGGTCGAGGGCGAGACGATGTCGAAGACGACCGGCAACTTCTTCACCTTCCGCGACCTGCTGGCGAAGGGCTTCGACCCGGTCGCCATCCGCTACCTCCTCCTCAGTGTCCCGTACCGCAAGCCGCTCAACTTCACCTTCGAGGCGCTGCGCGGCGCGGCCAAGACGGTCGAGTCCCTGCGCGACTTCCGCTCGCGCCTCGCGCGCACGCGCACCGAGGCGGGCTCGAACCCTGAGTTGCGCTCGGCGGCGGCCCGCGCGCTCGAAGAGTTCGAGGCCGGGATGGACGACGACCTCAACACGGCGGTCGCGCTCGCCGCCGTCCACAGCCTCTCGCGCGAAGTGAACCGCGCTCTGGACACCTGCGGCGTGCGCGCCGACGACCAACGCGACATCCTCGAACTCGTCGCCCGTTTCGACTCCGTGCTCAACATCTTCGGCACCGGGCGCGAAGAAGAGCTGCTCGACGCCGAGATTCAGAGGCTCATCGAAGAGCGGCAGGACGCGCGCCACCGCCGCGACTTCGCCCGCGCCGACCAGATTCGCGACGAACTGACCGCGCGCGGCATCACCCTCGAAGACACGCGCGACGGCGTGCGCTGGAAGCGGCGCGGGTCATGATGATAGAATCCACGCCGTCAGCAAAATGAGTTTCCTTTAAACATGACTTCGAATTCTTCCCTGCTCCATTTCCGGCCCCTCGACAGCCGCGCCGACCTCTTCGCGGACTAGCTCTCCCCCGTCTCGCAGTCGCGCCATACTTCCCTTCCCAGTTCACTCCCTCGCCTTAGCTTTAAGGAGAAATGTTTTATGTCCACCATCGCGCCTCCGAAGAGACCGGAGATTAAGACCGAACTGCCCGGCCCCGTCGGGCGTCAAATCATCGCCGACGACGCCCGCTACGTGACGCCTTCGTACCCGCGCCCCGAATACAAGCTCGTCGCCGAGCGCGCCTCCGGCGTGTGGGTCGAAGACGTTGACGGCAACACGTTCCTCGACTGCAACGCGGGCGTCGCCGTCTGCTCGACCGGCCACTGCCACCCCGAAGTCGTCAAGGCCATTCAGGAGCAGGCCGCCCAGCTCATACACATGTGCGGCACAGACTTCTTCTATCGCCACATGCCTGAGTTGGGCCGCAAGCTCGAAGAGATAGTCCCCGTCCCCGGCCCCACGCGCACGCACTTCGCCAACAGCGGGACGGAGGCGGTCGAGACCGCCCTCAAGCTCGCCATGCACTCGACTGGCCGCGAGAAGTTCATCGCCTTCTTCAACAGCTTCCACGGTCGCACGCTTGGAAGCCTTTCGCTCACGTCTTCGAGGGTCGCGCAGCGCCGGGGCTTCAAGCGACAACTGCTCGACGTCATCCACGTGCCTTACCCGAACAGCTACCGCCACCCCTTCACGGGCGGCCCGACCGACGGGGCCGAGTCGTCGGCGGCCTGCCTCGACTGGATTGAGAATCGTCTCTTCAAAACGACGACGCCGCCCGAAGAGGTCGCCGGTATCGTGGTCGAAGTCGTGCAGGGCGAGGGCGGCTACGTGCCCGCGCCGCAGGAGTTCCTCGACGGCCTCCGGCGCATCTGCGACGAGCACGGCATCCTGCTCATCGTGGACGAGGTGCAGTCCGGCATGGGCCGCACCGGAAAGATGTTCGCGTGCGACCATTACGGTTTGAAGCCCGACATCATCACGCTCGCCAAGGGCATCGCTTCGGGCATCCCGATGGGCGCGTGCGTGGCGCGCGCAGACCTGATGGACTGGAAGCCGGGCGCGCACGCCTCGACCTTCGGCGGCAACCCCGTCGCCCTCGCCGCCTCTCTGAAGACCATCGAACTGCTCGAACGCGAACTCGTCGCCAACAGCGCGGAGGTCGGCGCGTACTTGCAAGCGGGGCTTCGCCGACTGATGTCGAAGCACGAATGCATCGGCGACGTGCGCGGCCTCGGCATGATGATCGGCGTCGAGTTCGTGGAAGACCGCGAGAGCCGCACGCCCGCGCCGGAGCTGCGCGACCGCATTGAGGTCGAATGCTACAACCGCGGCCTCATCCTCCTCGGAGCCGGGCACAACACCATCCGCTGGTCGCCGCCCCTCATCCTCACCAAAGAGAATGTGGACGTGGCTCTGGAGATTTTCGACGAGGCCATCACCGCACAAAAGTAGGTCTCAGAGCAGAACCGCGAGCGGTAGCGAGCGGGTTGACCGTCGTCAACGTCAACCCGCTCGCTACCGCTCGCGGTTCTGCTTTAACTACCTCTTACTCCTTGCTTTTCAACGCCCGCCAATTTAAAGTCTGCGCTGTCGCCTTGAAGGCGTTCCGCTGACCTCCGTTTCGGCCTCGAAAGCTTTTCCGACAGTCGCTTCCCGAACCCAACAGAACGTTTTTCGCAAGGAGTCCCCATGTCAGGTTTTACGAAACGCCGCCCTGTGTTTGCCTGTCTCGTCGCGGTCGCGGTCGCGCTCGGCCTCATCGCGGGCGTCGGCGCGCGGCGGGCTAACGCGCAGCTCGCCTCCTACTCCATTACCGACCTCGGCTCGCTCGGCGGTGCGCAGAGCAAGGCGCGCGCGATTAACAACAGCGGGCGCGTGGTTGGCGAGTCAACGCTCGCCGGGGGGCCGAACTCGTTCCCCTTCGAGTGGTCGGGCGCGACGATGATCAACATCGAGAGCTTCGTCGCGGGCGCGGGCAGCGGCGGCGCGCAGGCCATCAACGAGTTCGGCTACGCGGTCGGCTTCGCCGAGACGAGCACGGGCACGGTGCGCCCCTTCATCTGGTCGGACATCTTCGGGAAGAAAGACTTGGGGACGCTCGGCGGCGAGTTGGCCGTCGCGCTCGACATCAACGACTCGGTGCAGGTCGTCGGCCAGTCCGAGATTCGCGCGCTCGTTGACCGGGGCTTCGTCTGGAGCCCGACCACAGGGATGCAGACCATCCCGACGCTCGGCGGCTCTTCGAGCACGGCCAACGGCATCAACAACGCGGGGCAGATTGTCGGCGGCTCGTCCACCGCCTCAGGCCAGTATCACGCCTTCCTCCTGAGCGGCGGCGTGATGAACGACATGGGGACGCTCGGCGGTTCGCAGAGCATCGCCTACGAGATTAACGACGCGGGCGAGGCCGTCGGCTACTCGACCACCGTCACGGGGCCGATTAACCCGCCGCTGCACGCCTTCGTCTACACCGTCGCCGGGGGCATGACCGACCTCGGCACGCTCGGCGGCTCGCGCAGCATCGCCTACGACATCAACGCCCACGGCGACATCGTCGGCTCCTCGGAAATCTCGCCGGGCGTCGAGCGCGCCTTCGTCTACTCGCCGCTCACGGGCATGCTCGACCTCAACACGCTCATCGCGCCGGGCTGGACGCTCGTCGAAGCGCACGGCGTCAACGACAAGGGGCAGATAGTCGGCACGGGCATCAACCCGCAGGGGCAGACGCACGCCTTCCTGCTCACTTCACTGAGGGACGAGATTCCGGGCAGCGGGCCGCCGCCGTGCTTCTCCGCGTCGAGCCCGATCCTTCTTCCGGCGCAGCCCGCAATCGCGCCGCCGCTCAACAACAAGAGCCCGATGCGCCGCTCCTTCACGCAAGAGCTTCCGGGTCTGACTCCGAAAGCGGCCCCCGCGTCGCCGTCGAAGTCAGTACCTCTGCCGCACGCCCCGGACGGAGCGAACCGTGTCACGCGCAATCAGAAGCTCCTCATCCGTCGGGATGACGTAGACAGACAACCTTGAGCCCTCGGCGCTGATTAAGCCCTCGCGCTTGCCCGTGTGCGCCTCGTTGCGCGCCGGGTCGAGTTCCAAACCCATCCACCCCTGCCCCTCGCAGATGCGCGCGCGCACCTCCGGCGAGTTCTCGCCGATGCCGCCCGTGAAGACGACGGCGTCCGCGCCGCCGAGCGCCGCCATGTACGCGCCGATGTACTTCCGCACGCGGTAGCAAAAAATCTCCACGGCCAGACGCGCGCGGCGGTCGCCCGACTCGCGCGCCTCGTCGAGCAACTCCCGCATGTCGTTCGTCAACCCCGAAATGCCGAGCAGCCCCGACTGCTTGTTGAGTACCGAGTCCACCTCCTGCGGCGTCAACCCTTCCTTCGCGCCGATGTAGTCGAAGATGGCCGGGTCAACGTCGCCCGAACGAGTCCCCATCACCAACCCTTCGAGCGGCGTGAGCCCCATCGAAGTGTCCAACGAATCCCCCGCCATAATCGCCGCCGCCGAACACCCGTTGCCGAGATGAAGAGTGATGACCTTCGTCTGCGCTCGCTCTATCCCGCGCAGCTTGCGGTAGCGGTAGGCGACGTAACGATGCGACGTGCCGTGGAAGCCGTAGCGGCGGATGCGGTGACGCCTGTACCACTGGTAAGGCAGAGCGTAGAGGTACGCCTGCGGCGGCAAGGTCTGATGAAAGGCCGTGTCGAAGACGGCGGCCTGCGGGAGCCCCGGCCCGAAGACCTCGCGCGCGGCCAGAATCCCACGGATGTTCGACGGGTTGTGCAGCGGCGCGAGGTCAATGCAGTCCTCGATGCCGCGCAACACTTCGTCGTCAATGAGGACTGACTGCGTGAAGCGCTCGCCGCCGTGGACGACGCGGTGGCCGACGGCGTGGATGTCGGAGACGGACGTGACCGACTCGATGCCCGAACTCTCGGACGTGGCCCAGCGGATGACCGTCTCGACCGCCGCGCGCGTGTCGCGCACCGGCGCGGTCGTTCGCTGCGGCTCGCGCCCCTCGGCCTCGAAGGTGATGATGGCCTCGCCGCCGATGCGCTCGACGACGCCGCGCGCCAGACGCTCGTCCGTCGTCCCCGGCTATCCGGTCGAGGTCGGTCGCAATAATCTGAAACTTGACGGTGGCGCTCCCGCTGTTGAGTACAAGGACGTTCATGGGTGAATGGTAAATGGTGAATGGTAAATGGGCAAAAGTCAGAACCGCCTGCGGTAGCGGGCGGGTGTTGGTGACGTTGAGACCCACCTGCTACCGCAGGCGGTTCTGACAGACGCACCCAATCATCACAGGCTTTCAGAGGTGTCTGAGGAAGGCTTCCGGGTCTGCGAGGAAGTCTCTGGTGAGCGAGACGTGCTCGACTTCGTCGTAGGGGATTTCGCGCGCCGGGACGTGGTCGAAGCTGAGGATGGAGGCGTCGGGGAAGGCCATCAGAATCGGCGAGTGGGTGGCGATGACGAACTGCGAGTCCTGCGCGACCATCCCCTTGAGCATCGAGAGCAGGGCCAGTTGCCTCTGCGGTGAGAGCGGGGCTTCCGGCTCGTCTAACAAGTAGAGCCCGCCGGGCACGAAACGCGACTGGAAGAGTTGGAGAAAACCTTCGCCGTGCGAGCGCGCGTCGGCGTCCTCGCCGTAGCGGCTCGCGAGCGCGCTCCTTTGCCCGCGCACCACGCCCTGCGCCAGACGGAGCCCGTAGCCCTTCAGCTCCTTCTCGAAATCCACGGCCATCTCTTCCAGCTCCGCGCTCGTCTGGTTGACGCGCTTGGCGAAGCCGAAAAAATCCTCGGCGCGCAGGAAGAACCCCCGGTGCGTCCGCTTCGTCCACACCAGCTTCAACTGCGCCGCGAGCCGCCGCGCGTGCGCGAGCGTCTTGTCCGTCCGCACGTCCTCGCCGCCGACGACGATTGAGCCCACGCCCGCCGCCAACGCTTCGAGCAGAGTTGACTTCCCCGTCCCGTTCTCGCCGACGAGGAACGTCACGGGCCTTCGGAACTCAAGCCCCTTGAGCTTCCTCACGGTCGGGATGTTGAAGGGAAAGCCTTCCTGCTTCTGCGCCGCGGGCTTGAGGCTGAGTGAGCGGAGGTGAATCATTCAGAATGTCCAGACGCCGGACTCATCATCACTGCGAGAGCCTTTCGAGCCACTGTTCAAAAGTGTCCCGCCGTCCCTTTAACCACGCGCGGAAGTACGCGCCGTCTCCCGCGTCCCTCTTTTCGAGCTGGTCGAGGACAACCATCACGTCTCTCCGCAACCAACTCATCGCGACCTCGATGGCGGATTCGACTTCCGCCCTCTGTCGCTCCTCAAGACCCGGAAAAGCGTCGAACGCCTCTCCGATTGTGGCCGCATCCATCTCGCTTTCGAGCGCGCGGACTTTTTCCCTGAAATCGGAGAGCGCCTTCGGGTCTTTCGCCTCCGAGGCGCGGAGTGCCCGGCGAATCAGTCCGAGCAGGCGCGCGAGCTGAATCCTGTAGCCCGCGTAGTGGGCAGCCGACTTGGCGGCGGGTTCAATCTCGCCTTCGTAACTCCCGTCCGAGAAGAGCGCCGAAGCGACCTGAATGCTGTCGGGCAGCAACGGCACATACCCGCCCGGTGACTCAACTCCGCCGCCCAGAGGGAATGAGGCCTCGTAGCGCGCCCCCGGCTCAATGAGCGCGCGCCCTTCCACGCCGAGAGGCCACGCCATAGATATCCACCGACCGTCTTTCAAGATTTGAAGTTTCAGCGACATGACTTTCTGCCGCGAATGATTCTTCAGCACGAGCCTGACGTGCGCGGTCTTCTCGGTTCGCGTCTCGGCGCTGATAACCTCGACAGAGTGCGTCTTGTTCGCCACGCCCACCTCCGCCGGGGCGATTTCCTCCCGCCGCACGACGCTGAACCTGAAAGGCTCGATGCCGAATTTCTTTAGCTCGTTGACCGTGTGCCCCTCGCCTATTCCGGCCCGGTATTCGGCCACGAACTCTTCGGTCTCGTAGAACTTCACGCCCCGGTGGATGGTGACGCGAACGTAGACTCGCTCCCCCTCAGTCCGGCGCGAGAACCTGACGGCCATAATCGGCATAACGCCCGCCGGCTCCCTCCATTCGGGGAGGCGCTTGAAATGATTGAACCAGAGTGTCGCGCCGCCGTCGGCGGGGGCGTCCACGTACTGAGGCTGTTGCGTATTGTCGGTGAAGATTTGGATTCCGAGGCCGTGCGAGACCTGCGCCCGCTTCTCCTGCGCGGACGCGGCGGAGGCCAAAAGGCAGGACACCAAAGTGAATGATAAGAGTGTGCGACTGCTCTTCATCCGACACCTCCGGCGCGCGGCTTGGCGGCGTTATCGGTTCAAGTTTCTACGCCGGATTCTCAGGAGAGTCAATAAAAGATTCGTCCCGTCACGCACGTCTCACAAACCGCCCCCGCCGTCCCCGATGCGCCGCGCGATGTCAGCCACCCGCTCTCGCAACCCGTCCTCATCAACATTCATCACGCGACCGTCGCGGAAGAGTTCGCGGCCCGCGACGGCGGTGAGCAGCACGTCTCGGCCTGTGGAGGCGAAGAGGAGCGCGGTCGAGGGGTCGTGGACGGGCTGCTGGTGCGCGCCGCCGAGAGAGACGACGGTGAAGTCCGCCGCCAGGCCTTCGACGAGGACGCCCGCCTGACTTTCAAGTTTGAGGGCGCGCGCGCCGCCCAACGTCGCCGCGCGCAGAGCTTCGTCTGCGCCAACCATGCGACCGCCTTCGAGCGTGTCCCCGGCGGCGCGCGAACCGAGCGCGGCGAAGCGCGCCTCTTCGAGCAGGTCGCAAGTGTTGTTGCTCGCCACCGAGTCGCTGCCGAGCCCGACGTTGAGCCCCGCGCTCAGGAAAGCCGCGAACGGCGCGCGACCGTGGCCGAGCTTCGCGTTCGACTTCGGGCAGTGGGCGACGCCCGCCCCCGACTCTTTGAGCGTCGCAATGTCCGCCTCTCCGGCGCGCACGCAATGCGCGAGCAGCGGACGAGTCTTGAGGATGCCTATCTGCGACAGATATTGAATGGTGGAGACGCCGGGCGCGCGCCACTCGATGCCGCGCGCCGCGTAGCCTTCGGCGAAGGGGCCGCGCCCCTCGCGCATGAACAGCTCTTCGGCCTCCGACTCCGCCGCGTGCATCATCAAGGGCAAACCTTCGGAGACGGCGTGCCCGGCGACGAGTTCGAGCAGCGGTCGGCTCACGGTGTAGGGCGCGTGCGGCGAGACGCCGAGCGTCACCCACTCGTTCTCGCCCGCGCGCAACGAGTCGAGCTTCTCGCGCGCACTCTCGAAATGCTCCTGCGCGTCGTTCGGGTCAGGCCCGAAGACCTCTTGGTAGACGATGCCGCGAAGCCCCACGTCGCGGAGCGCACGCATCGTCGTCAACGCCGAGGCGCTCGCGTCGCCGACGCACGTCACGCCCGCGCGCAGAGCCTCGACCGCGCCCCACGCGGCTGAGACGTACAAGTCCTCCGCCGTCATCCGCAGCGTGCGCGCGATGGTCAGCTTCTTGAGCCACGAGAAGAAGTCGTCCTCCACGTCTTCGAGGAAGCCGCGCATCGCCGTCAGCTCAAGGTGCGTGTGACAGTTGACGAGGCCGGGCATGATGACGGCCTCGCCGAAGTCCTCGGCCTCTGCGTTACGGAATTTTTCCGCGAGGTCTCTGCGCGACCCGACGCCGACGACGCGCCCGTCCTCGACCGCCAACGCCCCGCCCTCAAGCGGTTCGGAAGCAACCGGCAGAACCCAACGCGCGCTGTAAAGTTTGACCATCGTCTTATGTGTCAGTCACTCGTCGGCGCTCGCGGCGCGGCGGCGCAAAAGGAACCAGAAGAGGCCCGCAAGGATAACCACACTCCCGCCTCCGGCGGCAACCACGCGGATGCCCACGCGGTCGGCTGCCGCGCCGGAGACGAGAATCGAGCCGACCATCATCAAAGTCGTCAAGAGTCTCGTAAGACGCGAAGACGCGACCGGCGAAGGCGTCCTCCGTCCGCTTCATCATGATCGTCTGCTGCGCCGTCCACCAGATGGCGAAGTTCATCTCGCGCGCGACCAGCACCAACGCCGCGCCCCAGAGGTTCGGCATCAGGCTGAAGAGCGCGAGCCCGCAGCCGTCGAGAAAGAGCGAGCGGCCCATCCGCGAGCCGAGCCCCGCCCCGCCCGCGTGGTTGAAGCGGCGCGCGAGCGGAGCGCCGAGCACCCCGCCGAGCCCCATCGCCACGAACAAGACAGAGATGCCGAAGTCCGTCGGTCGCTCGATAAAGGCGCGAGCCCCCGCGCCCCACCTCGATCACCTCCTGCTCGCCGAGCCGCGCGCCGAAGATGCTGTAGAGCGCACGCGCCGCGCCGTTGCCCAAGCCCCACCCGGCGGCCACGATGAAGACGCCGCTCAAGAGCGCGTCTCTCCGAACGTACCGCAAGCCTTCTCGGAACTCGCCCGCCGCGCGTCGCAGGACGGAAGGCAAAAGACTCGAAGCTGTCTGCACGCCCTCGGCTTTGAAATCCGCAAGCTCGAATTTCAACTCGTCCTTCGCGCTTAACGCTTCCTTCTTCTTGCTCACCGCCTTCCTGATGCGTCGAATCATCTCGGCGGAGGCGAGGAAGGTCACGGCGTTGAGGACGAAGACGGTGTCGCGACCGAGGGCCGTCGCCACGACGCCGCCGAGCGCGGAGCCGACCGCGATGGTCGCGGCGGTGGTCGAGGCCGAGAGCGAGTTGGCGCTGAGCAACTCTTCCGTGCCTTCGACGAGGTTCGGTATCGAGGCGCGCTTGGCGGCGTTGAAGAAGGCCGAGACGGAGAAGAGCGCCGCGCCGACCGCGTAGATGACCGGGAGCGAGGCGAGGCGTCCGGCGGCGATGAAGCCGAGCGCGAGGAAGGCGCGCACGATGTCCGCCGCGATCATCACGCGGCGGCGGTCGAAGCGGTCAACGACGACGCCCGCGACGGGGCCGAACACGAAGAGCGGCAGGTGACGCGCGACGGCGTAGACGGCAATCGCCAGCCCGACGCTCCGGCCCTCGGCGAGTTGGATGGCGAGCGCGAGCACGGCGATGTTATTCAGCCAGTCTCCGATTTCAGAGACGACCTGCCCCAGCCACAGCCGACGGAAGTCAGCGTTCGACGCGAGCAGTTGCCGGTAGGTCAACGCCGCCCGCCCTCTTTCAACTTGCGGTAGCGCGTGAGGATGTTCGAGACGTAGGCGCGGGTCGAGGAGATGTCTATGCGGGCGACGAACTGCTCGGCGGAGAGCGGTCGCGAGCCCTGCTCGACTTTGTTCCACTCCGCCGCGCGGCTCGGCCCGGCGTTGTACCCGGCGACGATGCGCGCCTCCGCGCCGGGCGTGTCGCGGTACTCCTTCGAGATTTTTTCCAGGTACCAGCAGCCGATCTGGATGTTGCGCTCCGGGTCGAGGAGGATGCTCGCGGGGTCTTGCCGCATCCGCTCGCTGAACTCGCGCATCCCCGTCTCCGCCGCCCACTCGCGCCCCACCACCGGCATCACCTGCATCAACCCGAACTCGCCCGCCTCGCCCCTCTTCCACGGGCTGAAGTAAGTCTCCTCGTGGATGATGCTCCACACTAAGTCGGGGTCGAGACGGTAGACGGCGGCGTGCCGCTCGATGAGCGCGTCGTAGCGATGAATCCAGTACTGGTTGAAGTAGTAGAGCGCGACGGCGGAGAGGGCGATGAGGATGATTCCGGCGAGCGCGAGTCGTTTCAAAACGGGCATTCGGTTGCTAGAATTCTATGCAGGCACGTCACAGTCAGGGCTCACTGCTTACGCCGCCTCGCGGTTGAAGTGGAGCAGCATGATTTGTTCGCGTCGCAGCGGGAGCATCGCGTAAGTCCGCCCCTCATCGTCGCTGAATTCCACCTCGTAGACATCCGGCGCTAACATTTCGACGACAGTCCCGACCTCCCCGCGTCTGAGCTTAACCGTCAGCACGTCTTCCAGCAGGGCGACCACGTCCAAAAGTTTTATCTCTTCCATAACCGCTCCTACGGGATGTAACAATTAATCAACCGGGGCACGTCCTCATCAGTCTTGATGATCCACGCCGAGCGCACAGTCACATCGCCGTGCGGGCCGAGCATCGAGAACTCGATAACGAAGCGTTGGCCGAAGTCGTCTTGCTCACCTCGCCTCGCCTCGCCACTGCGTGCCACCTTCAGGAGGACTTCACGTAACCGCCCTGCATCCTCTTTTGTCAATCCCAACGCCGCCCGGAAAACTCTCGCCTTATGCTTCCCTTTCACGTGAGTTGGATTAAGGCAGTAGCCCCGCAGTTTTTCGATGTCAACTATGGCGCGGTCGCCATTCGGCAGTTTCATCGCAGCTCATTCCCACGCCCGCCTCTGCGGCTGCTGTGTTGGACGGCGCTAGTTGCGGCGTCTCAGGTGCGACCAGAGGTCGGCTTTGGACGAGGAGGCGTCGGGGCCTTCGTAGCGCGAGAGGAGGGCGCGGCGGTCGAGGACGTGGCCCTGCAACCAGACCTCGGCGGAGAAGCTCGCGCCGACCGAGAGCGCGTCTCCGCGCAGCGCGCGGCGGTTGACGAGCACTTCGAGCCGGAGACGTTCGAGGTCGAGATAGACCCAGTACAACTCGCTCCCCGAAAGCGGGTTGCGGAGCGGCTTGTAGGAGATGACGCGGCCCGTCAGGCACCAGTCGTTCTCGTGCGCGGCGCGCGTGGGCGCGGCCTCTTCCAACGGCTGCCAGCGGACGCGCTCGCCGCGCGAGCGGGAGACGCGCGCGCGGTAGGCGAGGCCGCACAAGCCGACGTGCAGCTCCGGCGCGCGGAAGCCTTCGGGGCCGACCTCGGTCAGGTTCTGCAACTCGAAGAGGACTTCCGTTTCTGTCCCGTCGCAGTAGCCGTGGACGATGGCTTCGCCGTCCTCGTCGTACTCGGTCAAGGCCCACGGGCTGACGCGCTGCGTGTAGCGGGCGCGGAAGCCGGGGCGGCAGTCGGCGTAGAAAATCTCGCCCGTCCCCGACTCGTAGAGCACCGTCCAGACCTCCAGCCCCTCGCCGAGCTTCCAGCAGCGCCCGTGCAGCACCGCGCCGCGCCGCAAGAGCTGCGTCGGCTCGCCCTGATCCCCGGCCCGCTCCGCGAGGTGGTTGAAATCCTTCTCGCTCGGCACTTCCAGTCCGATGGCTTCGAACGTCTCGTCCATAATTCTAAAAGTAGATGTTAGATGTCAGATGCTGGATGTCAGTGAAGGACTGATGACTTTTCTAACATCTGACATCTAACATCCGGCATCTGTTCTTTCATCCCGCCGCGCGCTTCCGAGGCGCGGCCTTGTTTGTCTTGGTCTCGTCGCCCGCGCGGGGCGCGTGCGAGCGGAAGCCGCGGATGTTGCGCGCGGGGCCGTGGCGCGGGCTCTGGCCGGAGCGCACCATCTCGGCGAACAGCTCAAGGTCGTAGTCGGCCTCGCGCGACATCTCTTCGCGGATGGCGTGCAGCTCTTCGAGAAATTTTGGCTTGCGGTACATGCTTGGTAAGACCGTAAATCGGAAATCGCGAATCGTCAATCGTAAATCGTCAAAGACAGTCCCTCACTGTTCACGATTGACGATTGACGATTGACGGCTTTTTAAGTCTCGCGGCTTTCGGTCAACTCCGAGACGAGGAATTCGGGCGTCACAATCTGCGGGACGAAGAAGCCCGCCGCCGTGTTGAAGAGGCGGATGCGCGCCTGACGCCGCACGTTCGCGAGGTGGCCGAAGTTCCACGTCACCAGATAGTCTATTTTGTGGAACGAGGCGACCGCCACGTGGACGGCGTCGCCGAGGTACTTGCGGTGGAAGATGCCGCGCGCGACGTAGCCTTCGGCGAGGATGGCCGCCTCCTCGCTCAGCTCGACCTGTTCGAGCGAGGAGATGAGCTTGAGGTAGCCGGTGCGGTGCGGTTCGGGGATGCGCTCCAACTCCCTGACGACGAGCGGCGAGACGACCGCGCGGTACTCCGAAAGCTCGTGCTCCCACCAGCGGATCGTGAGGTCGCGGCGGAACGGCTCGCCGTTGTCGAGGTACGCGCCGACGACCGAAGTCTCGATGTAGATGCTCTGCTTCATCCCTGACTCGTCACGACCGGGGCCTTGCCCTTCGTGTCGTCCTCTCTGTTCTCCCTCGCGGGCGATTCGAGCCGGATGACGGCGCGCTCGAAGTCGAAGGTCAGGCGGAAGTGGCGGAGGATGTTGCCGCCGATGATGCCCGTCTGCTCGAACCCGGCGGTCTCATTAATCGAGTCCATGTCGAGGACGGCGGCGTAGACGTTCTTGCGCGTGTGCGGGCCGAGTTCGACGCGCGGAAGCATCAAGGTCTTGATGTTGTCGGCGAGGCCCGCCGCGCCGTAGACGCGGATGAGGCCGCCGCGCTCGAAGCGCGCGAGGTCGGAGCGCGCGGCCAGAGCCTGCGAGACGACCGTCACGGTCGCGCCCGTGTCCACGATGAAGTTGACGGGCTTCTCCACCCCGTCGAGTTTGAACTCGCCGCTCCAGAAGCCGCTCGAAGTGGTGCGGATCGGAATCTCGACGCCGGCGGGCGGCGACGCGGGGTCGTAGATCGGTCGCGCGTCGTCGCGCACAAGCGTCATCGTCCGCCCGGCGTAGTCAATCGTCGCGAGGTACTTCGAGAGCACCGAGAGGCCGATGTAGCCGTCCACCTGCTCCTGGTCGTTGAAGAACTGGCGGATGTAGACGGGCACGCGTTCAATCCTCGCCTCGCCGATGTGCAGCGCCTGGAGGAAGCCGTAGACGATCTCGAAGCGGCCCGGCCCGCCGACGGCCCGCGCCATGCCGCCGCGCGCCACCGGCTTGAGGTTCAGACGCTCCGCCGCGTGCGTCGAGATGACGCACATCCCCGCGCCCGAATCCACGACGAAACGCAAAACTTCCTTCGACCCGTTGACGCGCACGTTAATCATGGGCCGGTTGTTGACGACCTCGACGGGGAGGACGCTATGGTTCGAGCCGCCGACGGCGTTGAGGTCGCGCTGCGTGCCGAGGTAGCGGAGGAAGGCGATGAGGCCGCGGATGCGCTCGCGGCGGTCGGTGTCGGTGCGCGGGGCGACGCGCAGGAAGTGCTCGTAAGCGTTGGCGGCCTCGCCGTAGCGTTCGAAGCGCGCGGCGACCTGACCGAGGTTGAAGTGGTAGTCGGGCTCCGAGGCGTCGAGGAACGCGGCGCGGCGCAACCCCACGAGGCTCGACGACAGACGGTTCTCGTAAAAGTCCACCATCGCGAGGCCCGCAATCGCCATCGCGTCGTCGTCCTTGAAGCTTAAGGCCGTGCGGAACTCCTCGACCGAGAGGCGGAAGTCGCCGGAGGCCAAAAGCGACGCGCCGAGCACGGAGTGCGCGCGCGCCGAGAGCGGCTCGACCGAGACGACGCGCGCCGCCTGATCGAAGGCTTCCTGATTCTTCCGCTGCTTCAAGAGCGCGATGCCGAGGCCGAGCCGCGCCTCCGTGTCGCGCGCGTCCTTCGCCACGATGTCGCGGTACATCTTCTCCGCGCCCTCGAAGTCGCCCGTGCGGAGCGCCTTCTCGGCCTGCGCCCGCGCCTTCTTGTTCGAAGAGGCGAGCGCCCGGCCCGCGCCTGCCAGACCGAGCCCCGCCACGAAGGCCAAGGCCAACAGGGAAACGACCGCCCGACGCGTGAGCTTATTCATAGTGAACTCCAAACCGAAGTCAGAAGTCAGAACGCTGAACGATGAACTGAAAAGCAAATGTCTTTGTCTTTCAGTTCATCGTTCAGCGTTCTGACTTCTGACTTCATTTCAGTATTTCTCCCGTCTTCATTGACCAGAGCACGAGGTCGAGTTCGTCGAAGTCTATCCGCACGTCGCGGGCGAAGCGGCGGAGGCGCTCTTCGGTGGCGAGGTAGCGGGCGCGAGTCGAAGGGGGCTGCGGCGATTCGATGACCCCGATTTCGGCGAGGCTGCGCAGGATGTGTTTGTCAAGAATCGCGTAGCCGCGCAGGCCGACGTTGCGTAGGAAGTGGCTCGCCTCTTTGTAGCCGAGCCCTTTGATGCCCCGCTCGCGCGCCAGCCAGTCGCGCCGCGCGATGGGGTCAGAGAAACCTTCGAGCCGCTCGCGCAAGCGCATCCGGCAGTCGCCTTCGAGGTACTCGCGCGTCACGACGATGTAGCCGGAACGCGAGTTCGGATAACGATGCTTCGACTGGAGCGCGCCCGCCAGCTCTTCGTGCGTGCCGCGCGCCAACAACTCGCGCACGGCTTCGATTGAGCGCAAGCCCATGCGGGCCGAAGCGCCCGCGGTGAAGATGCAGAAGACCAGCTCTTCCCAGAGCCTCTCGTCGGAGGCCGCGCGCCACACCTCTTCGAACTCGGCGAGGCGCGCTCTGATCTCCGCGCGGCGCGCGCGGTGCGCCGCTCTAATCTTCTCGACGGTGACGGGTTCCTTCTCTCGGCGCACGTTGGCGGTTTGTCAAGAACGAGGTCGGCCAGAACTGCGTCGGATTTTAGGAGCGCGCTCGCGGCAATGTCAAAAGAAAGTTGACGAGAGTTTTCAGTTTTGAGTTTTCAGTGTTCAGTTCAAAGACGGAAGGCGAGTTCCTCGTCGCTCGACTTAGTAGACTTGAGGACTCGGAAGCTGAAGTCAACGCGCTGAAAACTGAAAACTCGAAACTGAAAACTGTGAGCACCGGAACGGCAGTTGCTTTCCGCCTTTATGATGCTTGTGGCGCGCATGCATCCAGTACGATGCGGGTTCGCATCCAAGTGTTGGCCCACGGTGGCTCCCTCCCCACAGCTTTGCGACTTGCGCCGTTGATTCATGGACTGTTGTGCTATGATGGCGCACTTTTTTTGTAACAGAGTTCTGAGGTCAGGGAATGGGTAAGTTGAAGACAAGCCGTTTCATTCTTGCTTTCGTCATCCTGCTCGCGCCGCTCGCCACGACGCGCGCGCAGGTCGAGCGGGTGTTGCCGCCCGTCGCGCCCCGGCCTCCCATCTCCGAGCCCTTGAACGTGCCCGCGCTGCCGGGCGTGCAAGACCCTTCCGGCGTCGAAGCCGAAGACGTTCTCCCGCTGACCGAAGAAGCGCCCGTCTTCCAGCGTCAGGGCGTGCTCATCGAGAAGGCCGGCGGCGAGTTGGTGAGAGAGCAGGCGGCGGATCAATCTTTCAACCCCGCTTCGGCGGTCAAGCTCGCGACCGCGCTCGTCGCCCTGCGCACCTTCGGCCCGCGCCACCGCTTCGCCACCGCCATCTGGATTAACGGCACCTTCGACAAGGCGACCGGGACGGTGACGGGCGACCTCGTCGTCTCTGGCCGCGACCCCTCTTTCCACGACGAGCACGCCGTCGCCATCGCGCGCGAACTTAACCAACTCGGCATCCGCACCGTGACGGGCGACCTCATCGTCGCGCCGCGCTTCACGATGAACTTCAGCCCCTCGTCCCTGCGTTCGGGCGAGCGTTTCTACGACACGCTCGACGCGACGCGGCGGCCCGCCTCGGCGGTGCGCGCGTGGAACGACTCGCGCGTCGCGCTCCGCGACGCCGAGGGCCTGCGCACGATTCCGAGCGTGGCCGTGATGGGCGCGGTCTACGTGGACTCGGTGCCGAAGGCGGCGCGCGTCATCTCGACGCACTACTCGCCCGCGCTCGCGGACATTTTGAAAGTCCTGCTCTGCTACTCGAACAACTTCATGGCCGAACGCCTCGGCGACTCGATGGGCGGCGCGCAGGGCGTCGAGCACTTCCTCGAAAGAGAGTTGGGCCTGCCCGCGAGCGAGGTGCGGCTCTCTTCGACGAGCGGCCTCGGCATCAACCGTCTCACGCCGCGACAGATGTTGAAGGTCTACCGCGCGCTGCTCGACGAGTTGCACGAGAACAACCTCAAGGCCGCCGACATCCTTCCGGTCGCGGGCGTTGACCCCGGCACGCTGCAAAAGCGTTACGCGGACAAGCCCGGTCGCGGCAGCATCATCGCCAAGACGGGGACGCTCCCGCGCACCGACGCGGGCGCGAGCGCGCTCGTCGGCCAGATGCGGACGCGCGGCGGCGAGACCCTCTTCTTCGTCATCTTCAACCAGCGCGGCAACGTCGTCCGCTTCCGCGCCGCGCAGGACGCGCTCGTCGCCGAAATCCAGAACGAGCGCGGCGGCCCGCTGCCCTTCACCTACGCGCCGCAGACGCTCGCCATCCGCCTCTCGGCCTCCGAGTTCGACAGCGCCCGCGCCTCGAACCTCGACGAGTACGAGCCGACACCGAACCAGTAAATTAAACGCAGAAGTCAGAACGCTGAACGATGAACTGAAAGCAACATGTGCTTTCAGTTCATCGTTCAGCGTTCTGACTTCTGCGTTTAATTTTCGCGCCCCGACGGTTAGACCGCCGGGGCGCTTTCTCGCCCCGCCCGCGCGCGGTTGTGCGGTTCCACGCGCGAGGGGACGATTCTTGTGGGGGGTTGAAACGAGAGACGCCCGGCGGGCTCGCCTGAAGACGCGCCGCACCGCTCCCGACCGGGCAACCTTCGCTGTTGGCCCCGGCGGCGCGGCCCGCACGCGGCCACCTCTTTCGGTCACCGTGAGCGCGAGCCCGTCGGCGGGCCTTCCCGCGTCATAAGCAACTCGCACGCCGCCACCCTCGGACTCGCCGATGCGGAACCCTAAGCCGCAATCCCCTTCGACACTTGCGACCGCGAGCCACGCCGCGCACGACCCCGCCCGCCGTGTGCGAAAGCACGCCCGGTTGTTTCTGTCGGTGACAAGGTGTGTAACCGGGGTTAGTCTTTGCCGCGCCTCCCGCCGACGCCGCCGGGCGTTGGGAAGCCCGCTACTCATTTTGTCACGTAAAGTGACGCCGCCAGCCCCCGTCCAGCCGCTCTGCCCTTCTAAATCGCTTCTTCCGGGCCGAAAACGCCTCTGGCACCGCTCTTGCGATGGAGACTGCCGTCCAAGTCCGGCGATCAGGCCGGTGAACTGCCCCAACAAGAGATTTTCCGCGATGCTTAAACGGAGGCGCACGATGAACGGAACGAGTGAACGAACTTTGAAGACGGCGAGAAGCAGGCACGGCGAGGCCGGCTTCAGCATTGAGCAACTTATTATTACAGTGGCGGTCATCGGCATCGTCTCCGGCTTCGCCGTGATCGGCGTCGCGCGCTCGCGCGCCACGTTCCGTCTCACGAACGCGACCGACGGGATCACGGGCTACATGGAGCAGGCGCGCGTTGACTCCATCCGCCGCCACGCGACCGTGGACCCGACCGAGCCGCCCGCCGCGCCCGCCGCTGAGCAGATGGCGAGCATCACGTTCGAGAGCCTGTCGAGCTACATCGTGACGATGGACTTCGACAACGACGGCACGGTCGAGGCGGACGAGCGCCGCACCGTCACGCTGCCCGACGGCGTGGAATTCCCGGCGGATCAAATCACGAACCCCAGAATCACCATCGGCTTCAACTGGCGCGGACGCCCCACGAGCATCTTCAGCATCGGGCTCTCGAACAGTTACGGCGACAAGACGGTCTCCATCTCCGAGTCGGGCAGCGTCGCGGTCGGCGAGACGCACTCCTTGGACGGCTTCGCGGTCAACGGTCTCGAAGCTCCGAGCGACATCCCCAAGAGCGAGTTCGACAAGCTTGCCGCCGAAGAAGGTTCGACCGGCGGCGACACCGGCGGCAACGGCAACGGTGGCGGTAATGGCAACGGCGGCGGCGACACCACCGATCCGGGGACAGACCCTTGCAAGGGCAACGGGAAGAAATGCGACGAGCCGACCGCCACCCCGACGCCCGTAGCGACGCCCGTCCCGACGCCCTACCCGACGCCGGCGGAAGACACGTGCAAGGGCAACGGGAAGAAATGTGACCCTGAGCCGACGCCTGTCCCGACTCCGGTGCCGACTCCGGTGCCGACGCCCGTCCCGACGCCCGTCCCGACGCCCGCGCCGACTCCTAGTGCAACACCCGCGCCGAACCCGACTCCTACGCCGTCGGCGTCACCGACGCCCGCGCCCACGCCAAGGGCGTGCACCAGAGGCCAGGTCCCCGCCGTCGCCCAGTGCACGTGCGTTTCGCCGATGCGCATCAACGGCGCGGGCAAGTGCATGTAGAAGCGGATGAGGGTGACGCCGCCGCTCCTTCGGCGTCACCCCCGCCCGTCATGACGCCGAAGGACTGAGAGATTTACTTCAAGCGGTAACTTTGCGGTGGAGAGACTGAAGATGAGTTTAAGTCACGGAAGAGGGCAGAAGCGTTGGCCGTCGCGCTCGTCCCGCGCGGCGGGTCAGGGCGGCTTCACGTTGATGGAGGTCGTCGTCGCGCTCTCGATGATGATGGTCGCCGGGCTCGGCGCGGCGGCAATCTTCCTGCACTCGGTCAACTACAACACGGGCGCGGGCGAGCGTGCGCTGGCGATGGCCGTCGCGCAGCAGCGCGTCGAGCGGCTCCGCAGCGTCACCTTCGACAACGTCGCCTCCGAGAACGCGACCGTTAAGAGCGCCGGTCGCAACTACACGGTGGTCACGACCGTCACGATCATTGACACCGACGCCGACGACGGCAGGGACACGCTCAAGAACATCGTCGTCCGGGTGACGCCGCAGAACACGCACGAGAAGTGGGCGGGCAACCCGGTCATCCTCGAAACGCAGCGCGCCTCCCTCAAACTCGGTTCGAACCGCTAACGCGAAGGCGGAGGAAGTCAAAAACGTGAGACAGACAAACGGACAGCGACGCGAAGGCGAAGGCGGCTTCTCGCTCATCGAGCTGATCATCGCGATGGGCGTCACGCTCACCGTGCTGACGATGGCGACGACGCTCCTCTCGGCGTCCTTCAAGGTGCGGACGCGCGAGGACAAGAAGACCGTCGCGCTCACCGACGCGCAGCGCGCGCTCAACACCATGACGCGCGAGATCAGCAACTCCGGCTTCGGCCTCCAGAGCAACGGCATCCTCGCCGCCCAGTCGAGCGAAGCCGGCGTGACGGTGCTCTCCGACTACAACGAAAACAACGTCTGGGACCCGGACGAGATCGTCTCCTTCCAGCTCGCCGACAACCCCAACACCAACAAAAAATCGCTCGTCCGCTACACGCTCGACGCCGCCGGCGACGCGAGCACCAACGGCACCGTGCTGGCCGAGAACGTGGACAGCTTCAAAGTCCGCTACTACGGCCAGAAGGAAGACTACACGACCGGCACCTGCGACGTGGACGACGCCTCGAAGGCGGCGGTCACGACGCCCGCCAAGGCGCAGTACCTCGTGCTCGTCGTCTGCGCGACGCTGCCCGCCGTCGGGCAACCGGCGTCGCCGGGCTATCAGCCCGCTTCGACCGTGCAGCTCGTCTCCGACGTCACGCTGCGCAACTCCCTGATGCTGACCAACACCGCGCTGCCGAAATACTGAAGAGCCCCGTCAACCCGCGACGCAGAGGCGAGGAGACTTCCCGATGAAGACCAACCCCACGAACGAACAAACGACCCGGCGCGAAGGCGAGCGCGGCGCGGCTCTCATCACGTCGCTGCTCATCTCGACGCTGCTGCTGCTGGTGGGCGGCGCGCTGCTCGTCAAGACGAGCGGCTCGGTCGCCGTCGCCTTCGGCTCGACCGCCGAGATGCAGGCTTACTACACCGCCGAGGCCGGGTTGCAGTCGGCCTTGAACGTCCTGCGCGGCAACGTCGAGAACGGCGACGCCGACCCGGCCACCCTCCGCGCGGCCCTCGACACGGACGGCGGGACACTCGACGCGTGGCTCTCCTACAACCACGAGATCAACGGGAAGCAGGCCAAGACGTTGGGGACGAACGCATACAGCGTCACCGTCAGCCTCCCGCCCGGAGTTGTCGACGACGGCGGCGACCCGGATAACGTGGTCGTCACCTCGACCGGCTACGGCCCGCGCGGCTCCATCAAGCAACTCTCAATGCTCGTCAGCCGCTCGTCCTTCGACTTCACGGCGAACTCGACGCTGCTCATGCGCGGGGCCGAGGACTGCTCGGACATCGACACCATCTCCATCGGCCAGAGCAACGCCAAGGAGTACAACGGCAACGACGCGTCGGGCGTGAAAGGCTCGCTCCCGATCTTCGGCACGACCTGCGGCGGGAACAAGACGCAGGTCACCAACACCATCAACGGCAGCAAGCCGAACACCGTCACCGGCAACGCCGAGAAGGTCGCGGACGTGTCCGCCGACCTCATGCCGTGGCTCCAGTCGGCTGACTCGGCGCGCGCCCTGCTCATCGAACTGGCGGCGACCGCCGCCTCCAACGACCGCTACTTCACCGACACTCCGGACGACTACGGGAGCGACTCCGACCCGCAGCTTACCTTCGTGGACGGCGACGCCGACCTGCGCAACGGCACGGGCCTTTTGGTCGTCACCGGGACGCTCTCGATGAGCGGCAACGCGAGCTTCAACGGCATCATCCTCGTCCTCGGCGAGGGCGCGATGACGCGCAACGGCGGCGGCAACGGCGACATCCTCGGCGCAATCGTCGTCGCCAAGTTCGACCGCACTTGGCCGGCTGACGAGAACGACGAGGAGCACCCCTTCCTCGCCCCGACCTTCCAGACCAACGGCGGCGGCAACTCGACCGTCCAGTACGACTCGGTCAAGGTTGACAACGCGCTCAAGTTGCTCGGCATCCGCGTCCGCGGCGTGCAGGAAAAATAACCGGCGACCCCTTCAACAACTCCCGGCGCGGGCCGTCGCACCAGACGTGCGACGGCCCGCGTCTCTTCTTTAAAGCCGCCCTCCTTGACACGCCCGCGCGCGCGTCGCTACCATCCGCCACGAACGAACGATGAACTCAGAACGCTGAACGCTGAACTGGAAGACAAGAAGCTGTCGTTTTCAGTTCATCGTTCAGCGTTCTGACTTCTGAGTTTCTTTATGCCTGACATCCTGCTCGTCGAAGACAAGGAGAGTTTGAGGCGCGTCCTCCGCCTCACGCTGGAGAACTCCGGCTACACGGTGGCCGAGGCCGAGGACGCGCGCGCGGCGGCGCAGGAGCTACAGCGCGCGCCCTTCCGACTCGTCCTCACCGACCTGCGGATGCCGCACGGCTCCGGCCTCGACGTGCTGCGCGCGGCGAAGACGGCAGACCCGGACGTGCCCGTCGTCCTGATGACCGCCTACGGCTCGGTGGACGAGGCCGTGCAGGCGATGAAGGACGGCGCGCACGACTTCCTGCAAAAGCCCGTGGACTCGAACCACCTGCTGCTGCTCGTCGGGCGCGCGCTCGAACAGGCGCGGCTCCGAACAGAGAACGTCATGCTGCGCGAGGAGTGGTCGCGCCGCTACGGCTTCCCGCGCATCATCGGCGAGTCGGACGCTCTCAAGCGCGCCGTCTCCGAGACGCAGCGCGTCGCCACGACCGACACCAACGTCCTGCTGCTCGGCGAGTCGGGCACGGGCAAAGAGTTGTTCGCGCGCGCCGTCCATCACCTCTCGCCCCGGCGCGACCGCGCCTTCGTCGCCGTCAACTGCGCCGCCATCCCCGAAACGCTCATCGAGTCGGAACTCTTCGGCCACGAACGCGGCTCGTTCACGGGCGCGACTGAGCGCCGCCCCGGCAAGTTCGAGCTGGCTTCGGGCGGAACCATCTTCCTCGACGAGATAGGCGACCTGCCCGTGAGCGCGCAGAGCAAACTCCTGCGCGCCATCGAGGAGAAGACGGTTGACCGCATCGGCGGTCGCGCGCCTGTCGCCGTGGACGTGCGAATCGTCGCCGCCACCAACCGCGACCTCAAAGAAGCCGCCGAGCGCGGAGACTTCCGCCGCGACCTCTACTTCCGCCTCGCCGTCTTCCCCGTCGAGATTCCCCCCTTGCGCGAGCGCGGCGACGACGTGGTGCTCCTCGCCAAACATTTCGCCGCGCAGTTCGGCAAGGAGATGCGCAAGCGCGAAGCCGTCCTGAGCGAAGCGGCGGTCGCGGCCCTGCGCACGCACTCGTGGCCGGGCAACGTCCGCGAGTTGGAGAACGCCATCGAGCGCGCCTGCATCCTCGCTGACTCTCCGACGCTTGCGCCCTCGGACTTGGGCCTCCCCGTCGCGGGCTCGCACGGCGCGGGCGAAGTCGAGAAGGGCGCGGACTTGGACTTGAGCGGCAGTCTGAACGAAGCGGTCGAGCGCGTCGTAAGTCTCGTCGAGCGGCGGAAGATTGCGGACGCGCTCGAAGCGCACGGCGGCAACAAGACGCGCGCCGCCGAAGAGTTGGGCGTGAGCTACAAGACGCTCCTGACGAAGATTAAGGACTACAACCTCTGAAGGGACATCCCCCGCGTCACGGTTCGAGTGGTAGTTCACCGCCGCGGATGAAGCGCAAGCAGCCGATGAAGCAAGACGCAGGGGACGAACAGCAAGCGGGAGTTGAGTCCGCACACGAAGAGGCGGCGGTCGTCGCGGGCGAGGAGAACATCCAGCTCGGCAGCGTCGCGGGACAGTCGCCCGCCGACCAGACTTCGCCTGAGACGGTCAAGCCCTCGGCGCCGGAGAGCACGCAGCGCGGCGCGTTTCTCGTCGGCGCGGGCATCCTCATCAGCCGTATCATCGGACTCTTGCGCCAGCGCGTCTTCGCCTACTACCTCGGCACCTCGGCGGCGAACGACGCCTTCGTCGCCGCCTTCCGAATTCCCAACTTCCTCCAGAACGTCTTCGGCGAGGGCGCGCTCTCCGCCTCCTTCATCCCCGTCTACGCCAAGCTCCTCGCCAAGGGCGACCGCGAGGAATCCGAGCGCGTGGCCGGGGCCGTCTTCTCGATCCTCGCCCTCGTCACCTCTCTGCTCGTGCTCGTCGGCGTCTTCGCCGCCCCTTACCTGACCGACATCATCACGCCGGGATTTGAAGGGGAGAAGCGCGAGCTGACGCTCAGGCTCATCAGAATCTTCTTCCCCGGCGCGGGGCTGCTCGTGCTCTCGGCGTGGTGCCTCGGCGTGCTCAACAGCTACCGGCGCTTTTTTCTTTCCTACACCGCCCCCGTCATCTGGAACGTCGCCATCATCGTCGCGCTCGTGTGGTCGGGCAGCCCCGTCAGCCACGTCGCTTCGACGGACTTGCGCGTGTGGGGTTCGGTCGCCGAATTCACGGCGTGGGGCTCGGTCGCCGGGAGCGCCTTGCAGTTCCTCGTCCAGCTCCCGACGGTGCTCCGGCTGCTCAAGCGGCTGCGGCTCTCGCTCGACACGTCGAACACGAGCGTCAGAACCGTGGTGCGCAACTTCCTGCCCGTCTTCGTCAGCCGCGGCGTGGTGCAGATCAGCGCCTTCGTGGACGCGATGATCGCGAGCCTGCTCGGCAACGGCGCGGTCTCCGCGCTCAACTTCACGCAGAGCCTCTACACGCTGCCCGTGAGCCTCTTCGGGATGGCGGTCTCGGCGGCGGAGCTGCCCGCGATGTCGAGCGCCATCGGCGAGCGCACGGAGGTCGCCGCCGAGTTGCGCACGCGCCTCGACGCGGGGCTGCGGCAGATTTCTTTCTTCATCGTCCCCTCGCTCGTCGGCTTCGTCGCGCTCGGCGACGTGATGGCCGGGGCGCTCTACCGGACGGGCAAGTTCACCGCCGACGACGTCCTCTACGTCTGGGGCATCCTCGCCGGCTCCTCGCTCGGACTTCTGCCGACGACGCTCGGCAGGCTCTACGCCTCGACCTTCTACGCGCTGCACGACACGCGGACGCCCTTCCGCTTCGCCGTCCTCCACGTCGCCCTCGCCGTCGTGCTCGGCTACGCCTCAGCCCTTTACCTGCCGCCGCTCTTCGGCGTCGAGCTGCGCTGGGGCGTCGTGGGCCTGACGGCTTCGGCGGGCGTGGCCGGGTGGATAGAGTTTGTGCTCCTCCGGCGCAAGCTCAACCAACAGATCGGGCGGACGGGCCTCGGACTCTCGTTCGTCTCGAAGCTCTGGACGGCGGCCATCCTGAGCGCCGTCGTCGGCTGGGGGCTCAAACTTCTGGTCGGGGGACTCCACCCCATTCTCGTCGCCGCCCTCGTCCTGACGCCCTACGGGCTGCTCTACTTCGCCTTGACCTCTTTGTGGGGACTGCCCGAAGCGCACGCCGTCGTCGGGCGCTTCACGCGCGTGCTCCGTTTCGGGAGGCGCTAAAGGCGTGAACTGACAGAGAGTTGCACTTTTTGATTGACCTTCCGGGCAGACTTCTGTTAAACCTCCCCGCACACTCGCGGTTTCTGGAAATACTTCACGATTGCTCGTTTTTCTTCGTCAGGAGTTACAGAAAAGACTCTCTGACGGGGCAGGCCACGACAGGCTTCGAGACTCTCGTCAACCGTGCTCTAGCGCTCCGGCCCCGCTTTTCAAAGCACTTTCGGGGTCAACAACTCTTGATTTAAGGGGATGAGACGAAAATGATTCGCAGACTTTTACTCACGACCGCCGCCGCGATGGTCATGTTGGCTCTGACTTCGGTCGCCCGCGCCGATACCGTCATCCTGACAAGCATTAACGGAACCGGCGTGGACGCGACGGTCACCAACTACACGCTCGTCGGCAACACTTTCACCTTCACCATCAACAACACCGCGACCGAGGCCGGGGCGACTGGGACGATTACGAACATCGGCTTTTCCCTGAGCGGCAATCGCGGCTCGTTCGCGCTCAACTCCGCGCCCAACGCTAATTACAAATTGGTGCTCGACGTGAACCCGACTGCCGGGTCGCAGAACTTTGCGGACAACTTCGACCTCGCGTTGCTCAACAGCAACAGCAACACCTTCGGCGGCGGCATGGTGGCGAACGGCATCGCTGCGGGCGGCAGCGGAACTTTCGTCGTCACGGGTGATTTTGCCGGGCTCACGGCTGACCAAGTTGCGCGCTCAATCTTCGCCCGCTTCCAAGCCGTCAACGGCGGCGACAGCGACGTGGCCCGCAACACCAACGCGCCCGTCCCTGAGCCGATGACGATGCTCCTCTTCGGCACTGGCCTCGCCGGCGTCGCCGCCAAAGTGCGCCGTCGTCGTAAAGGGGCGAAAGAATAAAGTGCGGGTTTAGATAGTCTCATCCAGTACGCGAGAAAATCTGAAGGCCGGTCACGACATTGATTCGTGACCGGCCTTCAGATTTTCTCGCGTCAAATTTGAGGAAGGCCCCCTAAATTCTCTCTTTACTAAAGACACAGGGGAAAATTGCTTTGGTCTTGTCGGGCGCGGGATTCGAACCCGTTCGACAAATGGATGTTTCAACCGTCGGATTCGCGGCCATTTTTCACTCTTTCAAGGTTTCGGAGGACAAGGATCGCCATGAGAAAACTCTTCGCCCACTTCGCCATCTGCCTCGCCGCGTTGGTCTTCGTCGGTCTCACGAGCAGCGAGGCGCGCGCCGACATCATTTTCCTGCCCGGCGAGGAAGCCCCGAAGGGCGGCGTCGGCCACAAGCCGGAGTCCATCCTCTCCGTCCAGTCGCCGGGCAACGGCACGAACGCCGCCGGGGGCGTCAGCTACGGCTGCACGCAGACGAAGAAGGGTCTCGACTGCGGCGACATCAAGTCTGGCGACGCCAAGAACGGCGAGCACACCAAGACCCTCTCGTTCAGCGACATCGGCGTTACCAACGCCGCCGGAATCCGCATCTTCATGGATACGGAAGACCCGGACAATAACCTGCTCTTGAACGAACTCGTGCTGACCGCCTACGGCTCGAACGGCGAGGTTCTCTTCCAGGGCTCACTCGCCGCCCCGATTGACTTCGGCGACGAGCAGAACGGCCAGGGCAAGGGCGATAGGGTCTTCGGGCTGAACGCCCAGCAGGCCGCGCAGTTGCAGGCGGCTTTCAATGCCAACCCGAACCTCCGGCTCGGTCTCTTCGCCAGCACCAGCAGCGACACGGGCTCCTTCACCAACTTCAAACTCGGACAGGGTCCCGCCGAGGCCGTCCCCGAACCGATGACGATGCTCCTCTTCGGCACCGGCCTCGCTGGCGTCGCCGCGAGGGTTCGTAGAGGGAGGAAGAAGTCCGCCAAAAAGGATGACGACGGCGAGAGCGCCTGACGCCGGACACATTCGACGCCGAGCGCTTTCCGCTGAAGTGAGCCGGAACCGGGGCTAAACCCTCGGTTACCGGCTCTTTACCTTCAAAAAAAAGCTTTACAATTTTTCTGGAAGCCGGTAAATTCGCTTCCACTTTTCTGAAACCGCCGCAGAATTAGGTCTTTACTGGCTATATCGAAGTCCAGAAAGATTGAAATCTCCACAGACATCCTCGAACTAACTTCGGCGGCGTCTTGAAAGTAAAGGGCTTCGTTTCCCAGTCTTTTTCGGCAAGGGGTATCAGTTAAACGTGCGGTCTCTCGGTCGCCCCTCTTGCATTCGTCGCGCGGCGCGCTTGCCCCGCTCCCACGCTGACGGCCCGTAAAGTTGACAGAGTGCGCTCTGAACAGAATCCAAGGTTTTGGAAGGAACGACGGAGGAAGAACTATGATCAACCGCATACTCGCGATGGTGAAGCCACTCGCACTCGGCCTCGTCGCCGTCGCATTTTTAACCCTCGCCCAGAGCGAAGCGCGGGCTGATGAAGTGTTCATCGCCGGCTTTACCAACGGCTGCTTCGGCGCGGCCTGCGCGCCCGGCGCGAGCGCCACATTTCTCGGCCTCTCGTACAGCAACTCGACGTTCAGCGGCACGACCGCCAACGGCGTCCGCGGCCTCGGCGGCAACGCCAATCCGGGGGCGAACGTCAACAACCTCGGCTCTTTATCGCTGAGCACGGCCCCGAACAACTACGACGGCCAATCGTTCACCCTTCAGGTGACGTTCACCGCGCCGCAGGGCATCAACGGCTCCAGCACCACGACCTTCACGGCGCTTCTGACCGGCACGGTGCGGGCGGCGGACGACGGCGGCGTCGTTCTTGACTTCAACAACACGCCGCAGGTCTTCACTTTCACCGACACGACCTGCGGGGCGACGACCGTCCCCGGCCAGCAGACGACGTGCGGTACGGGCTCGTTCGCCTTCAGCGTCAACGACCTGGCGATTGATCCGGGACAGGTCGTCTCGCTGACGGGCCAAATCACGGCGGCGCAGCAGACAACGATTCCCGAACCGGCGACGCTCCTCCTGCTCGGCACTGGCCTCTCCGGCATCGCCGCAGGCGTGCGCCGCCGCCGCAAGGCCGCCGGGAAATAGACAGACGACTCTTCCCCGTCTGTCACTCTACGGGCGCAAAAAAGTCGAAGGCCGGGCGAGCTTCAGTCTCGCCCGGCCTTCGCTTTTCCCTTTGTTTTCGCCTTTCAGACGAGCCCGAAAAAATTTTCCGAGAATTTCTGGAGGGCCAAACCTATTAAACATTTCTCTTGGATACAACGATAAAGTAGGTGCTCGGCGAGGCGGCAGGCGTGGCGGACAGGCGCAGGCGGCGCGCCATTTTTTTTAGCTGTTAGCGATTAGCTGTTAGCTTTCAGCTTTGTTCGCCGCACGGCAAACTGCTTTCAACTCATCCCACAACTTTCCTTAGAAACAAAAAGCTAATCGCTAAAAGCTAATCGCTATTAGTTTGACCCGCGCACGATTCCCTCTTTATCATCGCCTCCGTGCAGAAAATCATCACCGCCGCCGAGATGCGCGAGATTGACCGCCTGACGACCGAGCGGTACGCGATGCCCTCTCTGCTCTTGATGGAGGCCGCCGCGAATGCCTCGGCGCGGGCAATCGCCGCCCGTTTCGGCCAGGACCTCCGGCGCAAGACCGTGCAGGTGCTCTGCGGGCGCGGCAACAACGGCGGGGACGGCGCGGCCTTAGCGCGTGCTCTCTGGGCGCAGGGCGCGCACGTGGATGTCGTCCTCTTCGGGCGGGTCGAAGACACGAAAGGCGACGCGCGCACCAACTTCGAGATCGTCCGGCACCTCGGCAGTTTCGCCGCCGGGTCGCACGAACACCCTTCCCCGCTCTCCTTCGTCGAGTGCCCGGACATCGCCGCTTGGGAGGAGCTTGCGAGCACGCGGCACGGCTACGACGTGCTGGTGGACGCACTCTTCGGCACGGGCCTCGCGCGACCGCTCGAAGGCGTCTATACGAAAGTCGTCGCGCACCTCGACCTGCTCCGCGCGTCGCGCGAACGCTCCGGCAAATCTTCACCGCTCGTCGTCTCGCTCGACCTCCCCTCCGGCCTCGACGCTGATTCCGCAAGTCCCCTCGGCGTCGCCGTCCGCGCCGATTTGACCGTCACCTTCACCGCGCCGAAACCGGCGAACGTTTTGCCGCCCGCCTCGCACTTCAACGGCCAACTCGTCGTCGCCGACATCGGCTCGCCGCCCGCGCTCGTGGACTCGGCCCCGTCGAAGCTCTTCCTGACCGAAGCCGAAGACGTGCGGGCGTGGCTTGAAGCGACGCGCTACGCGCCCGACTCTTACAAAAACACGCACGGCCACGCGCTCGTCGTCGCCGGTTCGCGCGGCATGGAGGGCGCGGGCGTCCTCTGCGCGGACGCGGCGCTCAGTTCCGGCGCGGGGCTCGTGACACTTAGCGACCGCTGCCTCGGCGCTCCCCTCGGTCGCGGCGCGCGTGTCGCCGGAAGTGATGACGGCTGCGCTGCCGGAGACCGAAGCGGGCGCGGTCGGCGGCGGGGCGTTCGAGCAGTTCAAAAAACTTTCGGAGCGCGCGACCGTCGTCGCCGTCGGCTGCGGACTTTCAAGAGAGTCTGAAGAGACGCGCCGCTTCGTCCGCGAGTTGGTCGAGCAGCGCACGACGCCCGTCATCATTGATGCCGACGGCCTCAACGCGCTCGCGCCGTGGCCTTCGGAACTCCGGGGCACGCGCGAAGCGCCGCTCGTCCTTACGCCGCACGAAGGCGAGATGCTCCGTCTGCTCGGCGCGCAAAACGGAGCCGCGCTCAAAGAACGCGTCCGGGTGCTCTCCGAGTTCGCCGCCGCGCACGAGTTGATTGTCGTCCTCAAAGGCACACGCACGCTCGTCGCCGGGCCCGACGGTCGCGTCTTCATCAACCCGACGGGCAACGCCGGGCTCGGCACCGCCGGGTCGGGCGACACTCTGACGGGCATCATCACGGCCTTCAACGCGCAAGCCTTCGCCACGCTCAAGGACGGGGCCGACGCCTTGTGCGCGACCGTCGCCGCCGTCTACGTGGGCGGGCTCGCCGGAGACCTCGCGGCGCATGAGTTAGGGATGCGTGCCATGACGGCTTCCGACATTCGCCGACACGTCGGCGCGGGCCTGCGCGCGCTCGACGCGAAAGGAGAGCAGCCGTGAGCGTGTCGGCGCATGATGAAACTATCCCCACCGGCGAGTGGACTTCGCGGAGCGCCGGGGAGACTTTCGACCTCGGAAGGCGCGTCGGCGAACGGCTCGCGGGCGGCGAGATACTTCTCCTCAGCGGCACGCTCGGCGCGGGCAAGACGGTCTTCGTCAAAGGACTCGCCGCCGCGCTCGGCGTTGACCCGGACGAGGTATCGAGCCCCTCCTTCACGCTCGTCAACCGCTACGACGAAGGCCGTCTGACGCTCTACCACCTCGACCTCTACCGCCTCGACGAAGGCGCGAGCGCCGCCCACGCCGTCGAGCTTGATGAACTGCTCGCCGACGAACGCGCCGTCCTCGTCATCGAATGGGCCGAGCGCATGGGCCGCTATCCTCTGCCGCAACCCTTGTGGCGCGTCTCAATCGGCGGCGACGGCGAAGACCCGCGCCTCATCAGCATCACGCGCGACGGCGACGCGCGAAGCGGCTGACGCGCTTCATGTGTTAAATTACTTATGCATAACTTTTGGACAGAATCAGTAAAGGAGAAATAGAAATGCCGTATTCAGAGATTCTCATCAAACCCATGCGCGAGGACTTGACGCGCCACGGCGTCGAGGAGACGCGCACGCCGGAGCAGGTCGAGGAGGCCATCAACGAGGCGAAGGGGACGCTCTTGGTGGTCGTCAACTCCGTCTGCGGCTGCGCGGCGGGCAAGGCCCGACCGGGCGTCGCGATGGCCTTGCAGAATGAGGCCCGCCCCGACCGCGCCATCACCGTCTTCGCCGGGGCCGACATTGACGCGACGACCAAGGCGCGCGAGCACTTCGCGCCCTACCCGCCTTCGTCGCCGCAGATCGCGCTCTTCAAGGACGGCCAGCTCGTCTACATGCTTGAGCGTCACCAGATAGAAAACCGCTTCGCCGAACAGATCGCGCAGGAACTCACCCAGGCCTTCGACCGCTTCTGCGCGCCCGCCAACACGGCGACGGCGTAAAGCCAAAGTCAGAAGTCAGAACGCTGAACGATGAACTGAAAACAACTGCCTTTTGTCTTTCAGTTCATCGTTCAGCGTTCTGACTTCTGCGTTTCTTCTCATGTCGCTCTCGCTCACGACGCCCGTCCTTGAGTTGTCGAAGCACGCCATCGCGCGGCTCGGCGCGCCGACGGCGCGGAAGTTGGCGCTCGCTCTGGCGAACGCGTCGGACAAGCGCGACGCGTCGGAGGCGACAATAGAAGACCTGCTCAATTATCTGCCGATGCGTTACGAGGACAGGTCGAACCTCGCGCGCATCGCCGATTTGAGCGACGGCGTGGAGGCTTCGCTTGAATTGTACGTCCGCGTCGCGGGCGGCTTTCAGGTCGGAAAGAATCGTGGGAGCAAAGCGCCGCCGCTCTTCATCTTCGAGGTCACGGCGGGCGACCCCGAACGGACGGGCAAGCCGGTCGTCGTCTGGTGGTTCGTCTCCGGGCGGCAGGCGCACCGCATCGTCGCCTACCACCGGCAGAAGTTCGAGCGCGGCGCGCGCTTCGTCGCCTTCGGCAGGTGGGAGTGGGACGCGCGGCGCAACACCTTCTCTTTGCGTCTGGCGAAGCCCGACGAGTTGGAGATGCTGCCCGGCACTTTCACGCCGCCGGAGAACGCCCTCATCCGCATCGCCGAGCAGGGCGAAGCACAAAGCAACATACTCGACGGCGACGACTCGAACGGCGGCGCTCAAGCGACCGGCGCGTCCTCTTCAACCGGCGAAGACTTGGCCGACGACGGCGACGCGGTTGACGAAGAGAGTCTGGAAGAGCCGGCAGACCCGACGCTGGCCGCGATTCACGTCGGGCGGCGCGTGCCCGTCTACCGCAAGCTCGGCGAGTTTCGGACGAAGCGCCTGCGCGAGATCACGCACGCCGTGCTCTCGAAGCTCGACGACGCGGCCTTCACTGAGACTTTGCCCGCCGACCTCATCTCTAAACTCAAACTGGCGAGCCGCGCCGACGCCGTGCGCCGCATCCACTTCCCGACGGACGACGCCCCGCTCGCCGAGTACGAACGCGCGCGCAGCCCCGCGCACCTCCGGCTCATCTTCGAGGAGTTCTTCTGGGTCGCGCTCGCCCTCGCCATCCGTCGCGGCGAGCGCGTCAAAGAAGCCAAAGGCGCGGTCATCGAAATCACCGAGCGCATCCACGAGCGCATCCTCTCCGTGCTCCCCTTCACACTGACTGGCGCGCAGGAGCGTTCCGTGACGCGCATCTTCGAAGACATGCAGTCGGACGCGCCGATGAACCGTCTGCTGCAAGGCGACGTGGGGAGCGGCAAGACGGCGGTCGCTCTCCTCTCGATGCTCGCGGCGATGGAGAACGGCTACCAGTCGGCCTTGATGGTTCCCACGGAAATCCTCGCCGAGCAGCACGCGCGCAACTTGAAGCGGCTGCTCGCGCCGACGCCTTACCGCGTCGAGCTGCTCACAGGCTCTCTCAAGGCCGCCGAGAAGAGACGACTCCACGCAGACCTCGCGGCGGGCGAGATTCAAGCCGCCGTCGGCACGCACGCGCTGATACAGGAGTCGGTCTCCTTCTCCAAACTCGGCCTCGTCGTGATAGACGAGCAGCACCGCTTCGGCGTCCTCCAACGCGCCGCCCTGCGCGAGCGCGGCTTCAACCCCGACGTTTTGGTGATGACGGCGACGCCCATCCCGCGCTCTCTGGCGATGACCGTCTACGGCGACCTCGACGTGTCGGTGATTGACGAGCTGCCGCCCGGACGCACGCCCATCAAGACGGTCGTCGTCGGCGAGGACAAGCGCGCCGGGGTCTACAAAGGCGTCGAGCGCGAGGTGCGCGCCGGGCGGCAGGCGTACATCGTCTACCCGCTCGTCGAAGAGTCGGAGAAGATGGACTTGAAGGACGCGACGCGGATGTACGAGCACCTCCGCGACCGTGTGTTCCCGCACTTCCAGATAGGGCTGCTGCACGGCAAGATGAAGTCCGCCGAGAAGGAGGACGTGATGCGCCGCTTCGTCGCGGGCGAGATACACGTCCTCGTCGCGACGACCGTCGTCGAGGTCGGCGTGGACGTGCCGAACGCCTCTTTGATGGTCATCGAGCACGCCGAGCGCTTCGGCCTCTCGCAGCTTCACCAACTGCGCGGTCGCGTGGGTCGCGGCGCGGAAGCCTCGGCCTGCGTCCTCATGGCCTCGGACAAACAAACGTCTGTGGCGCGCGAGCGGCTCGGCATCATGGAGGAGACCAACGACGGCTTCCGCATCGCCGAGAAAGACCTCGAAATTCGCGGCCCCGGCGAGGTCATGGGCACGCGGCAGTCGGGCGTCCCCACGTTCCGCGTCGGCAATCTCGTCCGCGACCTCCAAATCCTCGAAGAGGCCCGCCGCGAGGCCGAGCACTACCTTACCCACCGCCGCCACACACGCGAGACCTCGCAGCTCATCGAGCGCGTCCGCGCCGACGCCCGCTTCGGCCTCGCCTCCGTCGGCTGAAAAATTCCGCAAGTCGGAACAAAACGGCCCGTTCCTACCTCTAAACGCGTGTTTTAAAAAGCGTCCCCGTCCCCGTCAGGGGACGAAGGCAATAGCCGGGGGCAAGCGAACGAGAGTGAGCGACGCCCCCGGTGACGCAAGGTAAAAAGACTCCGACCCTGAAAGGGTCGAAGCTTGCGGTGCGACCCTTTCAGGGTCGGAGTCAATGTTTGTGCTGTGACCGGGGGCGGCGCAGACTTTCGTCTGCTTGCCCCCGGCTATTGCCTTGAGCCCTTGCAGGGCTCCGGCAACACACTTTTCAGGCACGCCCTAAGTGAAGCCTGAAACTCGCGCGACAGGAGAAATCAATGAAGAGCAAAAAATATCTCACGCCCCTCGTCTTGTCCGTCCTGCTCGCCGCCTTCACGGGCGCGTGCGCGAAGAAGGAGCCGCCGCGTCTGACGCGGCTGTTGGTGACGGGCGAGGCGGACTTGAAGGAGCCGCCCGACACGGCGGTCGTCGTCCTCTCGGTCGTCACGCAGAACAAGGCCGCGCTCGAAGCGCAGCAGCAGAACGCGCGCAAGAGCAACGCCGTCATGCAGGCCGTCAAAGAGGCGGCGGGCGCGAGCCCCGAAGTCGAGACGAGCGACTACAGCCTCCAGCCGCAGCGCGACTGGATGGGGAGCATGCCGCGCATCGTCGGCTACGAGGCGCGCAATAGCGTGACGGTCAAGACGGGCACGCTCGACAACGTCGGCGCGCTCATTGACGCGGCGACGCGCGCGGGCGCGAACAGCGTCGAGAGCGTCAACTTCACCTTGCGCGAGAGCAACCCGGCGCGGGGCCGGACGCTCTCCGAGGCGACGAAGCAGGCGATGGCGAAGGCGCATTCAATGGCCGAGGCGCTCAACGGTCGCATCGTCCGCGTCGTCGAAGAGCAGGAGGGCGGCTTCGTCAACCGACCGACGACCGCCGGGGAGTTGGAGGAGCGGATGCAGGCTTACGCCAACGCCAACACCGCCGTCTTCCACGCGGAGGCCGCCAAGATGTCGCCGCGCACGCCCGTCGCGGCGGGCGACCTCAACGTCAGATCACAAGTCCAAATCATCGTCGAGGTCGAAGCGCAACCCTGAGAAAGATGAGCCACAGAGACACAGAGGCACAGAGAGTTTAGAAGAAAAGGAAGAGGGCGGAATTAGAGGGAGAGTTGAATTGCTCAACCCTCCCTCTAACAAAGTTTTTCTTCCCTTTTTTCTTCTCTGTGTCTCTGTGCCTCCGTGGCTCATCCCCTGTACGGCCTTTATCTCGTTCGAGAGCCGCGCGATGTGCTAAATTCGATATGCCATGCGCGTCATCGCCGGACAGTACAGGGGGCGGACTTTAAAGAGCCCGCCGGGGATGCAGATTCGCCCGACCTCCGACCGCCTGCGCGAGACGCTCTTCAACGTCCTCGCGCCCCGGCTCGAAGGCGCGCGCTTTCTCGACCTCTGCGCGGGCTCCGGCGCAATCGGCATCGAGGCGCTCTCGCGCGGCGCGTCCTTCGTCACTTTCGTTGACCGTGTGCACAAGATGTGCGGGCTCGTCGAAGCCAACCTCGACCTCTGCGGCGTCCCCGAAGAGATGACCGAGGTCATCAAGAGCGACGCCGCCGAGTTCCTCCGCCGCACCGCCGAGGGCGAAGGCAAGGACTGGCGCGGCGGCAAGGCCCCATGGGACATCGTCTTCTTCGACCCGCCCTACGCCAACGACTACGCGCCCGTGCTCGACGCCTTCGGCGAGCACACCCCGGCGCTCCTCGCCGAGGGCGGCGTCCTCGTCGTCGAGCACCACCACAAGAACGCGCTCCGCGACTCTCTGGGACGCATCCGCCGCTGGCGCGTCCTCAAGCAGGGCGACTCGGCCCTCAGCTTCTTCGAGACCGTGTAGTAAATTTTTCGTAGACCGCCATCAAACCCGACTAGCAGATGGAACCCACAGGAAGAGACCGCCGCCTTAAACCGAGATTCAGCGCCGCCCTGCGCTGCACGCTCCAGCTCCCGCCGGAAGACCGCGACATCCTCTTCCCGCACGAGCAGCTCGAATGCCTCACGCGCGACCTCAGCGAGTCCGGCATCGGCCTCGTCGCCTCGTCCATCTACCTCGGCTACACCTGCGTCGTAGACGAAGGCCGCGCCCTCTCGCTCACACTCGAACTCCCCGACGGCACGACCATCAAACTCAACACCGAGTCCGCCCACTACATCCGCCTCGACCGCGCCCCAACAGAAGCGAGCTACCTCATCGGCCTCCGCATCACTGAACTCGCGGGCGAGAACCTTACGCGCTTCACTGCTTACCTCGCCTCGCTCGAAAACTCGTAACAGGTTGTTGGGCAGAATGAATAAGACCACGTTGCAAAACTGTAGGGGCAGGGCTTGTCCCTGCCCGCGTCTGCGTCAAATGCACCGTTGAATTCAGTGAAACTTAGACGGGCAGGGACAAGCCCTGCCCCTACAATCATCACCCGCGTCGAAGCTTCTATAACTCTGCCTTTTAAACCGTATCAGCCTCAAAGGTCTTAGGAGTGTTTCGGCTTGGCGGGCAGTTTGGCGGGTAGGTCAAGCTCGTCGTCAATCAAAATGTCAACGCAGACACCCGCCGCACGCGCATACGCCAGAAGCACGGGCAGCGGTGGTTCGTTCTTTCCAAGCTCGTACTCGGAAATCCTCGCGTAAACCATCTCCGCCTCATATCCCAGACGCCTGAGCATTTCGGTCTGAGATAAACCCAGAGCCTCGCGGATTTGTAACAGCTTCGCGGGGAGACGCTGCGGCCTCGGACGCGGCTTCTTGCCCATCAGGAGTTACCTCCTGACGGACGCGCCTTGCGCCTACACATAAATGTGTGTAGAATGTCCTTGCGTATTTGATTCGCCGTGAGTAGGAACCTTCCTTGCTCAACGGCGATGCTCATCTCTCTGAGGTTGAGGTTGAGCTACGCATCCGACCCGTTGTCTTGTGTTTTCAAAGACTTCAGAACGCCCGCAGAATATCATAGGAGCCTCACAACCATGGGAATTTTAGTCGCCGACTAAGGGACAGGGGTGCGCGGGGATGGCGCACTCTTGAGCACGCCCGCCTTGTGGGGGTGGTGGGCTCGTGCCACGGGGCCGCGTGCGCGTCAGGCGGGGCGTGCGCGGCCCCGGTGTCTTCGGATGAAATGAAACATCCCCAGAGGGGATGAAGATAATAGCCGGGGGCAAAGCAAACGAAGTTTGCGACGCCCCCGGAACGTCTTTATCCACGTGCGACCGGGGGCGGCGTGCTCCGCACTTGCCCCGGCTATTATCTTCCGCCCTTTCAGGGCATCGGCTCGAATACGCCATCAGGGCATCGGCTCGAATACGCCATCCTCGCGGTCGGGCTTCTGCCGGTTCGCGGAAGCACTGGACAGATTCAGACGCGACAGAGCAAAATCAATCCTGCCCGTTTTATGTCTTCCCGCACACCGCTGCATCGGGCTCAAGAGATGTTTCCCGGCATTCATCAACGCTGAGAGGCTGAGCAATGATTCACACCCTGAAGTGCCCTTCGTGCGGCGCGCCCGTGGACTTCGACGACAAGAACGAGGCGCAGACGATGCGGTGCCCGTTCTGTCAGAACACGATGGTCGTGCCCGACGCTTTGCGCAAGAGCCCGCAGGTCGTCGTCTCGACCTTCGGGAAGCGCACGGTGCGGGCCGGGGCGGCGGCGAAGTACGTCATCATCGGAGTCTTCGTCATCACCCTCGGCTCCATCTTCGCCGTCGTGATGGTCATCAACTCGGCCATCAACGCGGGGCGGCCCGCCATCACGCCGCGCCCCAACATCGTCATCCCGCCCATCCCGAACTTCCCGCACGCCCCGATAGTGACCGACGCGACGCCGACGCCGCCCTCCTTCGCCACGACCATCCTCAAGTTCGGCTCGGAAGGCATCGGCCCCGGCTCCTTCACCGACGCGCGGAGCATCGCCGTGGACGGCGACGGGCGCATCTACGTCGGCGACTACACGGGCGGGCGCGTGCAGGTCTTCGACGCCGAAGGAAAATTCCAGACGCAGTGGATGGTTGACCCGAAGATGCCCCTGCGCGGGATGGCCGCCGACCGGCGCGGCAACGTCTACGTCGTGCAGAGCGGCAAGATTCAACGCTACGAGGGCGCGACCGGCAAGCACCTCGGCGAGTTGGCTTACGCCGACGGGTGGGGCTTCGATAACGTCGTCACGACGCCCGACGGAGGGCTCGTCGCCGCGTGGCGCAAGCACCGCGACGACATCGTGCGCTTCGACGCGGACGGCAAAGTGACGAAGGTCATACGCTCCGCCGTCAGCGGCCAGACCGACCAGAGCGAGCTGGATTTGCGCGTCGCCGTGGACGGGCTCGGCAACATCTACGCCTTGGGGACGTTCACGAACTCGGTCTTCAAGTTCACGCCCGAAGGCCGCTACGTCAACCGCTTCGGCGGGCGCGGCGAGCAGGCCGGGCAGTTCCGCGCCCCGCAGGCAATCGCCGTGGACAATCAGGGCCGCGTCTACGTCAGCGACTTCAAGGGCGTGCAGGTCTTCGACAAAGACGGTCGCTACATTGATGTCTTCAAGCCCGCCTCCATCGCCTTCGGCATGATCTTCGACCAGAACAACCAACTCCACATCGCCGCGCGCACGCAAGTCCTGAAGTGCGCGCTCAACGAGAAGAAGTAAGCCGAAGCTCTCAGGCGAGATGCGCCCCGCGCCGTCTCAAGTTATCATCTATCAAGGATAAGCGTGTCAGTACCGGGAGCGGTAGCGACCGGGTATGCTCTATCGGCATCCGGCTTGAGTGACGACGAAAGCCTTACCCGGTCGCTACCGCTCCCGGTACTGATACGTCTGCGCCCGTTTATTTCTCGGTGGTGTGAATCATGCTCGTACTCGGAATCGAAAGCTCCTGCGACGAGACGGCGGCGGCGATTGTGCGCGACGGGCGCGAGATGCTGTCGTCGGTCATCTCTTCGCAGGTGGACATTCATAAAAGGTTCGGCGGCGTCGTGCCCGAACTCGCTTCGCGCGAGCACTTGGACAAGATAGTGCCGGTCGTCGAGGAAGCCTTCGAGCGCGCGGGTGTGGCGCAAGATGCGATTGACGGCGTGGCCGTGACACAGGGGCCGGGGCTCGTCGGCTCTCTGCTCGTCGGGCTCTCCTACGCGAAGGCTCTGGCCTACGCGTTAGAAAAACCCATCGTCGGCGTCAACCACATCGAGGGGCACATCTACTCGGTCGTCTTCGACAACCCGCCCATCGAGTACCCGGCCTTCGCGCTCGTCGTGTCGGGCGGGCACTCGAACCTCTTCCTCGTGCCCACGCCGGGCAAGTACAAAGTCCTTGCGCGGACGCGCGACGACGCGGCGGGCGAGGCTTTCGACAAGGTGGCGAAGATGATGGGACTCGGCTACCCCGGCGGCCCCGTCATCGAGCGGCTCGCGCGCGAAGGCGACCCGCGCGCCGTCCGCTTCAGCGTCCCGCGCATGGGCGACGGTCGCCCCGACTTCAGCTTCAGCGGCTTGAAGACCGCCGTCTCGAAGCACGTCCGCGAGTCTGGCTTGAGGCCCGTGGCCGAGGGCGAGGAGCCTTCGCAAGCGGTGAAGGATTTGGCGGCGAGTTTTCAGGACGTGGTGATTCGCTCGCTCGTCGGGACGACCGAGCGTCTGGCCGCGGAGCACCGACCGCGCACGCTCATCCTCGCGGGCGGCGTCGCCTGCAACGAGGCTCTGCGCGAAGCGTGTCGCGCGGCGGCTGAACGCATGGGCGTGCGCGCGCTCTTCCCCTCCCGGCATCTCTCGACGGACAACGCGGCGATGATCGCCGCCGCCGGGACGGTCAAGCTCGAAGCGGGCGAGCGCGCCGACTTAGACCTCAACGCCGACGTTTCGCTCCGCCTGCAAAACTTCGAAGTGGAAGACGACGCCCTACGCCGCAGCCGCGTGCGCTACAGACTTTGAGTCGCTGACTAAAAGAGACGCCCCTCGCCGTCCCCCTTCCCCCGGAGACGCGCATGAAGCTTCTACACCTCGTCGTGGGCGCGGTCGCCCTCGTCGCGTTCCTCCTCACCGGACAATACATGGATTACCTCGACGTGCGTTCGGGCGCGGCGGGCGAAGGCGCGCGGATGATGTTCCGCTCGCGCCACATCTATCTCCTGCTCGCAGGGCTCGTCAATCTCGGCGTCGGCGCTTACTTCGTCCGGCGCGCGGGGAGATGGCGGCAGGCCGTTCAGACAATCGGCTCGGCCTTCGTCCTCGTCGCGCCCGCGCTCCTCCTCGCCGCCTTCTTCAACGAGCCGGGGCAACCCGGCCTCCAAAGGCATTTCACTTTGCCCGCCATCATCCTCCTCTCCGCCGGGACGCTCTGCCACGCGCTCAGCGGCGAAAAGAAAAGTCAGAAGTCAGAACGCTGAACGATGAACTGAAAGAAGTTTTCAGTAGGCAGTTTTCAGTTTTCAGTAAAGGCCAGAACTGAAAACTGAAAACTCAAAACTGTTAACTGTCTTTCAGTTCGTCGTTCAGCGTTCTGACTTCTGACTTTAATGCGAAAGCCGCCCGGCCATTTTGCGAGGTGGCAGGGCGGCTCTCTGTTGCCGGTCGTCACTTTGAGGACGTTGCGAGAAGCGTCCGGAGCGTGACGACCGGCAGTCGGTTTGCGCGTCGAGGCGTTAGGGCTCGGTCGTCGCCACCTCGCTGTTGGCCTTGACGGCGATGACGATGTGGCGCGCGAACTTCTGCGGGTTGAGCGCGTCCAGCTCGACCGTCACGATGTCGCCTTCGCGCAGGTCTTTCGGGGAGACGATGGTTCCTTTGCTCCTGACGAGGGTGTCGGAGTTGTTAATCGCGATGACGTGCTCGACGCCCGTCTGTGCGATGACCGAGATGTGGCGCTCGTTGACCTCGACGACCTTCGCGTCCACCAGACGCGTGTCCGTGTCCTCTTCGTCCGCGTTCGCGGCGAACGTCGCCGCTGTGGAAAAGACCGTTAACAGCAGAACCGCGAACAGTGTTACGAGGCTTCGACGTTTCATCTCCGGTGCTCCTCAGGAAAAAGTTTCTACCCTCAACATAAGGACGCGTATTTCTTAGACGCTTTGCATCATGGCAAGCATTGTGCCGGAGAGATTCGAGGGACGGGTTCCTTCATCCTGGGCCGAAAATTGAAGAAAAGGGGCGGGATTGAACGAACTAGCGCGAGGCGGTGAGCGTCTCGGCTCGACTGTTTGTATCACGGCGGGACGTTTTGTATTGGTACAAAAACAGTACCGCGAGCGGTAGCGAGCGGGTTGAGTGTCACCAACGTCAACCCGCTCGCTACCGCTCGCGGTACTGTTTTGTTAACCGAAGATGTCTCGGACTTTATCCATCAGCCCCTTGTCGCCGAGGTCTTTCTCCTCAATCTCGGCCAGTTGTTCGAGGAGCTTGCGCTGGTCGCGCGTGAGCGTCGTCGGCGTGACGACGGTGACGGAGACGAACATGTCGCCCCGGCCTCGACCGCCGAGCACGGGCATCCCGTTGCCCTTGAGACGGAAGACCGTGCCGGTCTGCGTGCCCGCCGGGATTTTCAAATTCTGCTGGCCTTCGAGCGTCGGGACGGTGACTTCCGAGCCGAGCGCCGCCTGCGCGAAGGTGACGGGGACGGAGGCGTAGAGGTTGTTGCCCTGCCGCTCGAACTGCTCGTGCTCTTTGACGTGGATGACGACGTAGAGGTCGCCCGCCGGGCCGCCCTGCGCGCCCGCCTCGCCCTCGCCCGCGAGCCGGAGGCGCGAGCCCGTCTCGACGCCCGAAGGGATTTTGACCTCCATGCTCCGCTCGCGCTCGACGCGGCCCGCCCCACGGCACGCCTCGCACGGCGTCTTGATGACGCGCCCCGCGCCCCGGCAGTTGCCGCACGTCCGAGCCACCGAGAAGAAGCCCTGCTGGTATCTGACCTGCCCCGCGCCCGAACACGTCGGGCACGTTTCGGGCTGCGTCCCCGGAGCCGCGCCCACGCCCTGACACGCCTCGCAGGCTTCGAGCCGGGGGATGCGCAACTGCGCCGTCATCCCGGCCGCCGCCTCTTCGAGCGTCATCTCCAAATCGTAACGGAGGTCTGCGCCGCGTTGCGCCGCGCTCCGGCGACCGCCGCCCGCGCCGCCGCGACCGCCGAACACTTCGCCGAAGCCGAAGAGGTCGCCGAGGATGTCTTCGATGCCGCCGAACCCCGCCGCGCCCCAACCGGCTGCGCCCGCGCTGCTCGACACGCCCGCGTGGCCGAAGCGGTCGTAACGCGCGCGCTGCTCCGCGTCGGAGAGCACCGAGTAGGCTTCAGCCGCCTCCTTAAATTTTTCCTCCGCCGCGTGGTCGCCGGGGTTCTTGTCCGGGTGGAAACGGACGGCGAGCTTACGGTATGCGCCTTTGATGTCCGCCTCGGTCGCGCCGCGGCTCAGGCCGAGGACTTCGTAGTAATCGCGTTTCGTACTCATGGATAAATTCAAAGTTCAAAGTTCAAAGTTCAAAGCTCAAAGTCGAGAGGCAGGCTCTTAACTTTGAGCTTTGAACTTTGAACTTTGAACTTAAGTTACAGCCTTTCGTTGTGATCTTTAGCGTCCGAATCACCTTCGCCCGCGGGCGCGTTCATCATCGCCAGCGCGAGCTGCGAGGCGACCATCTCGACCCTCTGCAACGCGCGCTGAAGCTCGCCCGCGTCCTCGGTCTCGACCAACTCTTCGCACTCGGAGAGCGTGTTCTGTGCCGCCTGCCGCTCGTCGGGCGACATTGACGAGCCGAACTCGCGGAACGACCGCTGCGTGTTGCGGACGAGGCTTTCGAGCCGCGCGCGCGTCCCGATTAATTCTTTGACGCGCCTGTCCTGGTCGGCGGAACTCGCCGCCTCGGCAATCATGCGCTCGATCTCGTCGCCGGAGAGCCCTGAGGTCGGCGTGACCTTCATCTGCTGCTTCTGCCCGCTCACCTTGTCCTGCGCCGTGACGTTGAGCATGCCGTTGGCGTCCACTTCGAAGACGACCTCGATCTGCGGCCCGCCGCGCGGGTTGGCGGGGATGCCGACCAGCTCGAACTTGCCCAGACTGCGGTTCGCTTTGGCAATCTCGCGCTCGCCCTGAAGGACGTGAATCTCGACCGACGACTGGTTGTCCACGACGGTCGTGAAGGTCTGGCTGTTGCGCAGGGGGATGGTCGAGTTGCGCTCGATGATCTTGTGGAAGAGCCCGCCGCGCGTTTCGAGTCCGAGGCTCAAGGGCAGAACGTCGAGGAGCACGATGTCCTTCACGTCGCCCGTGAAGACGCCGCCCTGAATGGCCGCGCCCATCGCCACCACCTCGTCGGGGTTAATCTCGGCGGAGGGGTCTTTGCCGAAGATTTCCCTGACCGTGCGCCCGATGATGGGCGAGCGCGTCTGCCCGCCGACGAGTAAGACCTTGTCAATGTCTTTGGGCTGGAGCTTGGCGTCCCACAGAGCCTTCTGGCACGGCTCGACCGTCTTCTCGATGAGGTCGCTCACAAGGTTCTCGAACACGTCGCGCGAGAGCATCTTGCTCAGGTGCTTCGGCCCCGAAGCGTCCGCCGCGATGAACGGGAGGTTGATGTTCGCCTCCGAGAGCGAGGAGAGTTCGCACTTGGCGCGCTCGGCGGCCTCCTTCAAACGTTGCAGCGCGAGGCGGTCTTGGCGGAGGTCAATGCCGGTCTCCTCGCGGAACTGGTCAACCATCCAGTTGATGATGCGCTCGTCGAAGTCCTCGCCGCCGAGGAAGGTGTTGCCGGAGGTGGCGAGCACCTCGTAGACGCCGTCGTTGATTTCGAGAATCGAGATGTCGAACGTGCCGCCGCCGAGGTCGTAGACGGCGATGCGCTCGGACTCCGTTCGGCCCAGACCGTAGGCGAGGGCGGCGGCGGTCGGCTCGTTGATGATGCGCTCGACGCGGAGGCCCGCGATGCGGCCCGCGTCCTTAGTCGCCTGCCGCTGCGTGTCGTCGAAGTAGGCGGGGACGGTGATGATGGCCTCGGTGACGGCCTCGCCGAGGAAGTCCTCAGCCGCCGCCTTGAGGCGCTGCAAGACGATGCCGGAAATCTCCTGCGGGCTGTAGACGCGCCCCTGCACCTGTATGCGCGCGTCGCCGTTCGTGGCTTCGATGATCTCGAACGGAGAGGTCTCTTTGGCGCGCTCCACTTCGGGCTCGTTGGCCTTGCGACCGATGAGCCGCTTGACGGCGTAGACCGTGTTGACGGCGTTCGTCACGGCCTGCCGCTTGGCAATCTGGCCGACGAGACGTTCGCCCTTGTCCGTGAAGCCGACCACGGTCGGCGTCGTGCGTCCGCCTTCTTTATTCGGGACGATCTGCACCGCGCCGCCCTCAAGCACGGCGACGCAGCAGTTCGTCGTCCCCAAATCAATTCCGACGACTTTGCCCATAAGTTTTCAACTCAGCGTTAAGTAATTAAGTGATGAGGAGAAAGAAGGCAGATTTTTTCTCATCACTCATCACTCATTGCTCGTCGCTCCATCAATGTCTCGTCGCGACTTTGACCATCGCGGGCCGCAGGAGTTTGTCGCCGAGGCGGTAGCCGCGCTGCATCTCCTGCATCACTGTGTCGGGTTCAAACTCGTCCGTCTCCTCGGTGGCGACGGCTTCGTGGACGTGCGGGTCGAAGGGTGTTCCGACGGTCGGGACGACCTCGACGCCGAGCCCTTCGAGCACGCCGTTGAGCTGCTTGCCGATGAGCTCGATGCCGTGCAGGAAGTGGCGGAACTCTTCGGACTCTCCGGCCTTGAAAGTTGACTCGGCCTCAATCGCGCGCCGCAGGTTGTCGAGGACGGGGAAGAGGCGGCTGACCACCTCGCCCGCCGCGCGTTGGTAGGTCTCGCCGCGCTCGCGCTCGACGCGCTTGCGGTAGTTCTCGAAGTCGGCCTGCCGCCGCGCGAACTTGTCGAGGAAGTCCTGACGCTCGTCCTCGTACTTCTTCAGCTCGGCTTCGATGCGACGCAGCTCGGCGCGCGTCGCCACCAGCTCGGCCACCGCCGGGCCGGACGAGGCCCCGACGGCGTGCCTCGGAGCGCGCCCGGCCTCGCCTTCGTCGTGCTTCTCGTCATCATCATGCGCGACCGTCGTGTCGAGGTCGTCGCGGCTGCGCGGCAAATCGGAGTGGTCGGGCGACCCGGCAACGTCTTCGTCGTCGGCGCTCTCGCGCGCGCCCTCTTCGTCGCCTTCGCCGCCGCGGTTGATGCGGCGGCTCATCTCCCCCTCGCCTTCGTATGAAGAGGCGCGTCCCAGCTCTTCGGGCGTGAGCCCGCCGTCATTCTCGGTGCCCGTGTTCTGGTCGCCGCTCTCGCCGCCGCTCACTTCCTCGTCCCCGCTCTCCCCGTCCACGAAGCGCACGGGGATGCGGTTCGGCCCTCGCCTGTCTTTGTGTGCCATGTTCGATTGGTTCATGTCGGGCTGCCCTGTCTCGTTCGGCTCCCACGGCTCTTCGGTTCAGCCGGGGAGGTTGAAAGTTTCAGATGCGGACGGACTCCTCGCGCAGCACGCGCTCGACGAGCCGCGCGATGTAGTTGACCATCGCCATCGTCCGCGCGTACTCGATGCGCATCGGCCCGACGACGCCCAAAGTCCCGAAGCCCTGCCCCTCGCCGAGGCGGTACGGGGTCGTGATGAGCGCGCAGGACTGGAGCGACGGCGCGGTGTGCTCGCGACCGATGACGACGTGCACGTCGCCGAAGACCGGCTCGCGCGCGATGCACTCGCCCAGGATTTTGACGAGCCGCGACTTGGCCTCGAAGGTGCGGAACAGCTCGCGCAGGCGCTCCACGTCGGAGAAGTCGGGCTTGGCGAGGATGTTCGACGCGCCGTCCACGTAAACGTCGCCCGTCTCCTCTTCGTCTCCTTCAAGGCTCCGCTCGAAGAGCAGGACGGCGTCGCGCAACAGACGGTCGTAGAGCGCCTTCTCCTCGCGCATCATCGAAAGGATTTCGGAGCGGATGGCTTGCAGGCTCTTGCCGCTGAACTCGGCGTTGAGGTAGCGGGCCGCGCGCTCAAGCTCTTCCTGACTGAACGGCTCGTCAATGCGGATGATCTTGTTCTGGACGACGTTCGAGGCGAAGACCAGCACGGCGAGGATGCGCCCGTCCGTGAGCGGCAGGAACTCGATGTGTTCGAGCCGGTTGTCGGACATCGGCGGCGAGACGACGATGCCGACGTTCTCCGACAACTCCGACAAAAGGTGCGAGACCCTCTCCATCAGACGGTTCGGCTGCGCGTTCGCCTCGCCGCCCGCGAGCCCCAACGTCCGGTCTATGGCCGAGAGGTCGGCCCTCGACAGGCGCGCGTCGCCGGACAGATGGTCAACGTAGAACCTGTAACCCTTGTCGGTCGGGACGCGACCGGCGGAGGTGTGCGGCTGCTCGACGAGTCCCCCATCTTCGAGTTCGCCCATCACGTTGCGGATGGTCGCCGAACTCCAGCCCGCGCCGCCCGCGAAGCGCTCCGAGATAGTCCGCGACCCGACGGGCTCGCCCGTCCGCAGGTGCTCTTTGATGATCGCGGCGAGCACGGCCTGCCCGCGCGCGTCGGGTAGCCGGTCGGCCTGCGTCACTGATGTCGAGCTACGAAATGCCATGTGAAAAGGCGCGGCGTGCGGGGCTTCCGGGGGTTTCGGACACGGCGGGCGCGGTAAACAGGGGAAAGCATTCTCGCCCGCCATCCCGAAGAGTGTTTACAGCCGCCTCCACGCCCTGTCAAGGAATAAATTTCCGCCGCTCCGCCCGTCTCCGAAGTCCCTTCCGCGCGGGGCGTGTCTTGAGTATAGCGGATGAATGAAAACCCACGCAAACCGACGCCCCGCGACCCGGACGGACGCCGCCGCGTCGCCCCTCCTCCCGGCTAATTCAAAGAGCCGCCTGAACTTATCCACACGGCCCGCCCGTCGTCCCGCGTTGCAGACTTAAACTGCTGAAGTCAAAGAACTTTCCCTCTCGCCGGGAGACGCCGCGCCGTTCGAGGTGAACTTGATGAAGGCTCATTTATCGGGAAGTAAAAGGCTTAGCGGCTCGCCCGAAAGTCCTGTTTGACGCACCGCCGTGCGACCCTTAATATCAGGCTTACGAGGTTGTGCAGAACCGCTCCGAAACCGGGCGGCAAACCGCCCTTCTCCGGCGACATTACGAACGCTGAACTCCCGACAGGGGTTGAGATTTATGCCCGACACATCGTCTCTGCTCGGCACGCTCTTCGTGGAGGCCTTCCGGCAACTCTCGCCCAAGCGCGCCGTGCCGGAGGTGGACGTGCGCTATTACCCTTACGCCGGGCTCAACCACACCATCCGCCTCCGTTCGGGCCGCGTCTACGTGCGCCTCTCGGACATCTTCAAGAGCGCGCCGCTCAACGTTCATAAAGCGCTCGCCTTCATCCTCGTCGCCAAACTCCTGCGCCGCCGCGCGCCCGTCTTCTACGAGAAGGTCTACCGCGACTACGCCTTCACGCCCGAAGCCCTGCGCGCCTCCGACCTCGCGCGCCGCAACCGTGGGCGGAAGATGGTCTCCGGCGCGCAAGGCCGCTACTACGACCTCACGCGAATGTTCGCGCGCCTCAACCGGCGTTTCTTCGACGGGGGGATAGAGCAGCCGACGCTCACTTGGTCGCAGCGCCGCACGCGCACCATCCTCGGCCACCACGACGGCGTGCACGACACCATCGTCATCAGCAAGACTTTGGACTCTTCGGAAGTGCCCGAATGGTTCGTCGAGTACATCCTCTATCACGAGATGCTCCACATCAAACACCCGGCGCGGCTCATCAACGGCAGGCGCTACTACCACACCAAAGCCTTCCGCGCCGAGGAGCAGCGCTTCCCTCATTATGCCGAGGCGCAGGAGTGGCTCGACCGCGTCGCGCGACAGCGCCGCACGCTTCGCGCGCGAGCCGCCTGAGCGCTTCGGATTCATCGTCAAGCGGTTACCAATCTGGTTTTAAATCCAACGATTTATATTTCACTCTCCGGGTGAAAAATTTTTAATCGAGGGCGAATCTTTTACGAAACTTCGACGCCCTCTCGTCGTTTAAACGCTCAGGAAGGTGGGCTCCTCCGAAAGAGCGGGCGGGCAGAAAGAAAAGCATCACTCCCTCCGATGCTTCTCCGATGCCCGCCCGTTCTTGTTTTCGGACGCACGTCCACTCTCGCGGATTTTCGGCCTGTCGAGACTTCTTGACTCACCTTCGGACGCGTGTTAGCTTCCGCCCGTCTTTCAAACGAAAATCAAGTGAAGAGTCGGCGAGGAATCTCTCGTCTCGGACTTCGTATCAAGTCCGAGATTCGGGACGCCGATTCCGGCGAGGAAGGAACGAATGAGCGAACACGTTTTCAAAGGGGTCGAGATAGTCGGCACGTCCGACCAAAGTTTCAGCCACGCCATCGAAGTCGCGGTCGCGCGCGCGCGGCAGACGCTGCGCGAGCTTTCGTGGTTCGTCGTCGAGGAGATGCGCGGCGGGCTGCAACAGGGGCGGCTCGAATATCAGGTCACGCTCCGCGTCTTCTTCAAGCTCATGGCTTCCGAAGGCGGCGGGGACAAAACGTCCGACGACTCATCCGTCTAAACTTTCGAGCTGCCCGCGACGGGCGGCGTCTCTCGTCATCAACTCTTCGGAGCACGCGCGGGTCTTCCGCTCAAGGTTTCGCGGCTGGACAAAGGCTTGCGGGGCTCGCTAGACTACCGAGTTTGCGAATGGCTTCGGGGCGCTCCCTGTGGCGCGCGTGCGGCCTTCGGGCCGCGAGAGACGACAAATTTATTAACGGAGTTAGAACTACTTTATGGCAATTCCCGCAACCCAAATCCGTCGCGGCATGGTCATCCTCTTTGAAGGCAAGCTGTGCAAGGTGATCGAGTTCCGCCACCACACGCCCGGCAACCTCCGCGCGATGGTGCAGACGAAGCTGCGCGACCTCCGCACGGGCTCGTCCTTCGAGCACCGCTTCCGCTCCGCCGACACCATCGAGCGCGCGTCGCTCGAACAGCACGAGATGGAGTACATGTACTCGGACGGCTCGCAGCACCATTTCATGAACACCGAGAGCTACGAGCAGACGGCGCTCAACGAGGAAGACCTCGGCGACATGGCGCAGTGGCTCACGCCGGGCCTGCGCATTCAGGCCGAGTTCTACGAGGGCGCGCCCATCGGCATTGACTTCCCGCCTTCGCTCGAACTCGAAGTCAAGAGCACCGAGCCGACGATGAAGGGCGCGACCGTCTCGAACGTCAACAAGCCCGCCGTCCTCGAAAACGGAGTCACCATCACCGTCCCCCCCTTCGTCAACGCGGGCGACCGCATCCGCGTAGACCCCGCCGAAGGGCGCTACATCGAGCGGGCCAAGTAACCGACAGTTCAAAGTTCAAGGTTCAAAGTTCAAAGTCTCGAAGACGGCTTTCCAACTTTGAACCTTGAGCCTTGAACTTTGAACTCATGTACTTCCTCTACGGCATCCTCCTCGGCATCGGCGTCGCGGCGCTGCTGCCGCGTTTTCTTTTCGACGCGGCGCGGCACGGGAAGTACGCGGCGGGCTTAAGGGAGCGCGCGGGGCGTCTGCCCTCTTTCGACGCCGGAGGGCGGCCCGTCGTCTGGCTCCACTGCGTCTCGGTCGGCGAGACGCAGGCGGCGCGGCCCTTAGCGCGCGCGATACTGGAAGCCTACCCTTCGCACGCGCTCGTCGTCTCGACCACGACGCAGACGGGTCAGCGCGTCGCGCGCGAGGCGTTCGGCCCGGACGCCGCGCTCGTCTTCTACTTCCCCTTCGACTGGGCTTGGAGCGTGCGGCGCACGCTCGCTTGGATTAACCCTTCGGCGGTGCTGGTGATGGAGACGGAGCTGTGGCCGCGCTTCTTCCGCGAGTGCCGCGCGCGCAGTATCCCCGTCGCGCTCGTCAACGGTCGCATCTCCGAAAAGTCTTTCCGCCGCTACCGCCTCGTCGGCTCCTTCATCCGCCGCGTCGTCCGAGACCTCTCGCTCGCCTGCATGCAGACCGAAGAGGACGCCGCGCGCCTCCACGCGCTCGGCCTTTCGGAAGAGCGCGTCCGCGTCTCCGGCAACATCAAGTTCGACACCGAAGAGGCCGAGGGCTCAAAGGCTTTGACCGAAGAACTGCGCGAGCGATTCGGGTTTGAAGGTCAACGCCCGCTCGTCGTCGCCGCCAGCACTCACGCGCCCGAAGAGCGCGTCGTCGTCGAAGCCTACCGGCTCCTGACAAACGAGCCTTCATCATCAACAACTCCAAACGCCCGCGCCTGCTCATCGCCCCGCGCCACCCCGAACGCTTCGCGGAGACGGCGGCGCTGCTCGAAGCGTCGGGTCTGAGTTGGGCTCGGCGCTCTGACGCTCGACGCGACTCCGACGCGACGTGCGACGCCGTGCTGCTCGACACCATCGGCGAGCTGCGCGCCGTCTACCCGCTTGCCGAAGTCGTCTTCGTCGGCGGGAGCATCGCCCGCACGGGCGGGCACAACGTCCTTGAGCCCGCGCTCGCCGCCCGCTGCGTCGTCACCGGCGCGCACACTTTCAACTTCACGGCCATCGTCCGCTCCTTCCTCGAACATGAGGCGCTCGTCCAACTCCCCGCGCTCGAAGAGTCGGATGCGCCAGCCGAGTTGGCACGAGTCCTCGCGGAACTGCTCAACGATGACGAGAAGCGACGGGCCGTCGGCGAGCGGGCGCGCGCCGCGCTCGAAATGAATCGCGGCGCGACCGGGCGCACCGTCCGCATGCTCGCGCCGATTCTCAAACAGCGGTCGGAGGTCAGAGGTCAGAGTTCGGTCAAAGATGAAATCCTGACTTCCAACCTCTAGCATCAACCTTCTAACATCTGACATCCGGCATCTGACATCTTCTTCTTTATGACGCTTGTGCTCGCCCCGTTCAGCCTCCTCTATGGCGCGACGGTGCGCGCGCGGGCGGCGCTCTACCGCACGGGGACGCTCGCCACGGAGCGGGTCGGCGTGCCCGTCATCAGCGTCGGCAACATCACCACGGGAGGGACGGGCAAGACGCCGCTCGTCGAGTGGGCGGCGCGTGCGCTCGCGCGTGAAGGTGCGCGCGTGTGTGTTCTGACGCGCGGCTACGGTCGTGAGGACGAGCGCAGGCGCGTCGTCGTCTCGGACGGCGAAAGGGTTCTGGCGGACGCGCGCGAGGGCGGCGACGAGCCGAGGCTGCTGGCCGAGTCTCTGCTCGGAGTCGCGTCGGTCGTGTGTGACGCCGACCGGGTGGCCGGGGCGCGTTGGGCTTCGGAGAATCTCGGCGCGGAGGTGTTCGTGCTCGACGACGGTTTCCAGCACATGCGGCTCGCGCGCGACCTCGACATCGTGACCGTGGACGCGACGAATCCTTGGGGCGGCGGCCACCTGCTCCCGCGCGGGAGGCTGCGCGAGCCGAGGCGCGCGCTCGCGCGAGCCCGCTGCGTCGTCATCACCCGCGCAGACCTCTCGCACGACATCGAAGCGTTGCGCGCCGAAGTCGTCAGACTGTGTGAAGGCCGCGCGGTCGTCATCACGTCGCGGGCGCGGACGCTGCGGCTGCGACCGTTGGGCAGTCACATGCCCACGAAGGAAGATGAAGGAATCGCCGAAGGAAGTCTCGTCGGGGCGTTTTGCGCGGTCGGCAACCCGGAGGCGTTCTTCGAGCACGTGCGGAGAGATGGACTAGAGGTCTGCTACGCGCGCGCCTTCGCGGATCATCACGCCTTCACGACGGAAGAGGTCGAAGCGGTCGCGCGCGAGTCGGAGAGTCGGGGCGCGAGCGCCGTGCTCCTGACGGCGAAGGACGCGGTGAAGATTGAGCCGCGCGAGTTCTCGATTCCCTTCTACGTGGTGGAAATCGGTTTGGAGTTTGAAGACGAGGGCGCTTTGCTGAAGTTGTTGGACGAAGCGGTCGCCCGTCGCGTTTGAATTGGTCAGCGTCGAGGCATCACGGGCGCGGGGGCGTCGCCCATCTTGGGCGCGGCTGAGGGCGGGACTTCGGGCGCGGGCGGATTCTTCTTCGCGGGCGTGGGCACGGGCGGCGGCTCGTCGCTCACGTTGGTGTTGAGCGTCGGGTTGCGGCGATTGCTGTTGCGGTTGGCCGGGGTCGGCGTCGCTTCGGGCTCTTCGTCGCCCGCGTTCGTGTTCTGGTTCGCGTTCCGGTCTGTGCCCTCGGCGGGCGAGGGCGAAGGGGCTGCCCCGGCGTTCGCGTTGTCGCCGCCGGTCGCGGGCTGAGTGCCGCCCTCGGCGGTCGTGGCCGAAGTCTGCGGCGTCCCGACGGGCGCGAGGTTGCTCTCGGCCTGTCCGTTGGGCGGCGTGATGGATTGGACGGGCTGACTGTTGGGGTCGCTGTTGAGCGTGGATGGATCGCCTTCGGCGGAGCGGCTGCGCTGGAAGGCGAAGACGACGGCGAAGATGACGGCGAGCGCGGCGATGGCCGGGAGCGCGATGCGCCAGGGGTTGAAGCTCTCGGCGGGCGCGGGCGCGACGAAGGGCGGCATCTCCTCTTCCGCCGCCTCGCGGTCGAAGCGCGACGCGCCGCTGACGACCGTCACTTCGTCGGCGTCCATGGCGACAGCGGTCGTGCGCGGGACTTCGTTCGGCGCGGTGGTGGCGGCGATGCGGTCGGTCTCGCTGCCGTCCACCGCGACCGCGTTCGTGACGGCTGAAGCCGCGCCCGTCGCGGCGAGCGCGAGCGCGTTGGAGAGTTCGCCCGCCTTCTGGAAACGCTCGGCGGGACTCTTGGCGAGGGCGCGCGCCACCACTCGACCGACCTCGGCGGGAAGCTCCGGTCGCTCTTCGAGGATCGAGGGCGCGGGCTCCTGAATGTGCTTCATCATGATTGCCGTCGGCGAGTCGCCCATGAAGGGCACGTGGCCGACGAGCATCTCGTAGACGATGATGCCTAAGCTATAGATGTCCGAGCGCGTGTCAATGTCGGAAGCCTGCGAGCACTGTTCGGGCGACATGTACTGCGGCGTGCCGATGATGAGGTTGGGCGCGGTCAAGTCCGCGTCGGGCTTGTCTTCGGCTTCCAGAATCTTGGCGATGCCGAAGTCGAGCACCTTCGTCCAGTCGCCGCCCGAAGTCTCTTCGAGCATGATGTTGTCGCTCTTGAGGTCGCGGTGGACGACGCCCTGCTCGTGCGCGGCTTCGAGCGCGCCGCTCACCTGCCGGACAATCTCGGTGACGCGCGACAAGGGCATCGGCCCGTCGTGGCGGATGATGTCCTTGAGCGTGCGCCCGCCGAGGTACTCCATGACGAGGAAGACGACGCCCTGCTCGGACTCGCCGAAGTCGGTGACGGTCAGGGCGTGCGGGTGCGAGATGCGTGAGGCGGCCTTGGCCTCGCGCGTGAAGCGGGCGACGATCTTGTCGTCGGCGGCGAGCGCGGGGTGCAGCACCTTGATGGCGAGCCGCTTCTCCATCAGGATGTGTGTGGCGCGGTAGACGCAGCCCATCCCGCCTTCGTCAATCTTCTCCTCGATGCGGTACTTCCCGGCGAGCAGTTGGCCGATGAGGGCGTCCTCGCCGGTCTTCTTCAAAACCGTGCCGTCCGACGGACAGAGGGTGTTCGCGTCCTCGTACTCCTTGCCGCATGTCGGACATTTTTTCATCTGCCGGTTTTTTGCCTCGCCTTCACTGTTCTTGAGGGATGTCTTGAGCGTATCACACCGCTTTCTAAACACGCAATGCGCTCCTGATTTCACCGCCGCCGGGGCCGAGGCAGTGACAGTACCGCGAGCGGTAGCAAGCGGGTGAAGAAGGCAAAAGGCAAAAGGTAAAAGGCAAAAGTGAAGAGGCTCAACCCTTCGTACTTTTGCCTTTTACCTTTTTACTTTTGCCTTCGCGTAGCGACCCGCTCGCTACCGCTCGCGGTACTGTCTCGATGCGCGCGTCGCCCGCGCTTTGCCTTCCGCGCGCCGACTGTTTAAGCTGAACCGATTTTTGAGACGACATTTCGGAGGGCATTCGAGGCTTTGGCGAGAGAGCATCTGGTCGTCATCGGCGGCGTCGCCGCGGGGCTCGCGGCGGCGATGGAGGCGCGTCGCGCCTCGACGGAGTTGAGCATCACGGTCTTGGAGAAGACGGGCGACGCCTCATACGGCGCGTGCGGGCTGCCTTACGTCATCGCGGGCCGCATCGCCTCGTTCGACAAACTCTACGCGCACCCGCCCGAATACTTCCGCGAGCGGCACTCGATAGACCTTCGCCTTGAAGCAGAGGCGCTGGAAATCTCGCCCGCCAAGTCGCTCGTCCGCGCACTCGTCAAAGGTGAAGAGATGGAGTTCGGCTACACCTCCGTCGTCCTCGCGACGGGCGCGGCGGCCATCTGCCCGCCGCTCGCGGGGCGCGAACTCGAAGGCGTCTTCGTGCTCCGGCACATGCGCGACGGGCGGCGGATGATGCGCTTTCTGGAAGAGGCGCGGCCCCGCACGGCGGTCGTCGTCGGCGCGGGCTACATCGGCCTCGAAATGGCCGAGGCGTTCCGAGAGCGAGGATTGCAGACGACGGTCATCGAGGCGTCCGACGAAGTGATGGGCGCGCTCGGCGGTCGAGGCCGAGACCTCGTGGCGGATGAGTTGCGCGCGAACGGAGTGGAGATAGTTTTCGGCGAGCGGGTCGTGGCCTTCGAGGAGGGCGCGCGCGGTCGCCTCGGTCGCGTCCTGACGGAGGCGGGCCGTGCGTTCGAGGCGGAGATAGTTTCAATCGGCGTCGGCGTGCGGCCCGAAGTCGAGCTGGCGCGCAATAGCGGTTTAGAGATTGGCGAAAGCGGCGCTGTCATCACCGACGAGCGGCAGCGGACGAGCGCGGCGGGCGTCTACGCGGCGGGCGATTGCTGCGAGGTGCTCAACCGCGTGTCGGGTCGGCGCGTGTGGCTCCCGCTCGGACAGCCCGCCGTCCGACAGGGTTGGGTGGCCGGGGCGAACGCGGCGGCTGAAGGCGCGGGAGTCCTCGGCGTCGAAGCGCGTTACGCGGGGGTCGTCGGCACGAACGTCGTCAAGGTCTTCGGCCTCGAAGTGGCGCGCACCGGGCTCTCGCTCGGAGAGGCGCGCGAGGTTGGCTTCGACGCCGAAGAGACGACGGACGAGACGGCCTCGCGCGCGGGCTACTACCCCGGCGGCTCGAAGATTTTCACGGCGCTCGTCTCCGACCGTCGCGGACGTCTCCTCGGCGCGCAGATGGCCGGGCGCGAAGGCGTCGCGCAGCGCATAGACGTCTACGCCGCCGCGCTCCACGCCTCGCTCAGAACCGACGACCTCGAACGCCTCGACCTCGCCTACGCCCCGCCCTTCGCGCCGACGATTGACCCGATCCTGCGCGCCGCGCACAAGGCAAGAAGAAAACAGTACCGCGAGCGGTAGCGAGCGGGTTGAGTATCATCAACACTCAACCCGCCCGAAAGACCGCTCGCGGTACTGTTTGTTTCTTAGTTAACCTGAATCCTGACGCTGAAGCTGCCGCTGTTGTCGCTGTAGTTGTCGTCGTTGATGAGCAGGTAGAGGCGACCGTCGGCGGGCGCGTTGAAGGTGACCTGCGAGCCGACGAGGAAGGGCTGCGACTGCTGGCCGCTCGTCGTGCGGAGCACGCCGATGAGCGCGCCCGCGCCCGCCGCCGGGAACGGGTAGCGCGGGTTGCCGAGGATGCTGCTCGCACCGCCCTGCCGACCGTTCGGCGAGACCGAGCCCGCGCGCTGACCCGCGACGACTGTGCCCGTCGCCGAAATCGTCACGCGGTCTCCGGCGCGCAGGTCAATGCCCGTGTCCGTGCCCTGCGAGTTTCCGGGCACGTCAATGGTCAACTCACGAGGCCCGCGCTCGTCGTCGCGCGAAGTGCCCAGGGGCTCGCCCGTCGAGCCGCCGGGGCCGCGCGGTCGCGTCCGCGCCGGTCGCGTGGGCGCGAAGATGTTGTCGTCCTCTTCCTCGACGTTCTGATTGTTGCGAGAGGTGTCGTTGCGGCGCACGGGGCCGAAGTCGCGCTCGCGGCGGACGCGGGCGGTGAAGGAGCCGCGCGCGTCGGTGTAGTTGCTGCGGTTGACCGTCAGGTAGAGACGCCCGTCGCGGTCGGCGTTGAACTCTCGGCCCAAGCCGATCTCGACGATGGGCGCGCGCGGGTCGTCGGAGACGGCCCCGATGAGGACGCCTTCGGCGGCGCGCGGCAGCGGCGCGTTCGGGTCGGTCGAGCGCAGGCCGCCCGGCGTGATGCGCGAGCGACCGACGACGATGGTTCCGCTGGCGTTGACGGAGACGCGCTCGCCGCGCCGCACGTCAACGCCGGAGTCTATCCAGTTCGGGCCGAGCGTCACCTCGACGTTGCGCGTCTCGAAACGCGCGTCGTCGAGCGAGCGCCCGTCAATCTCCACGCGGTCAACGTCGCGCGGACGGAAGAACTGTATCTCGCCCTCGTCCCCCGTCTGCGGAGTAGAGGTGGTCGGCGCAACGCGGACGGCGAAGCGACCGCCGATGAACCCGACGACCGTACCACGCACGACGCGCCCGTCGCGCAGGTAGAGCGTGTCAGCCGCGGCTGAGACGCCCGCGAGCACCAACAGCACTAAGGTCAGGATGATTTTCCTCATGATGTTTCCTCCATCAGCCGTGGGTGGTGTCTTCCGGCTCGGTTCAAAACGATTGTTGACGGCGGGGAGCCGAAAGGGGCCGCGTTCTTAGTTCTTAAAATCCGCACTTCTTCTGTCTTGGGAGATTTGGCGTCTGAGATTCTAACGCAGATTGCGCGTCTGGCAAGTCTTTAGCGCACGAGTCGGGTCAACAGCACAAAAGAACGGCGGGGCTTCAGTCCGAGAGGAAGAAGCGCCCGCCGTTTTTCCGGCTCTGTGTTCGTCGAAGGCTTAGAGCTTGACGAACACGATGACGAACGTGAAGAGCACGAGCGTCTCGATGAAGACGAGGCCGAGAATCATCATCGTCTGGATGCGAGCGCCCGCGCCGGGATTGCGCGCCACGCCTTCGGCGGCTGCCGCCGCGACGCGCGACTGGCCGATGGCCGCGAGCGCCGCCGCGATGGCGAAGCCGAAGCCCGCGGCGAGCGCGGCGTACTTCTTGATCGAGAAGTCGTTGTCAGCCGCGACCGTGCCGCCCGCCTGCGCGAGCGCCGGGGCCGCCGACATCAGCACGCCGACGACGGCGAAGAAAGCCATTCTGAGTTTGTTCATGGGTCTTCTCCCTGTGGTTTGGAACCCTCCGCCGGTAGAATCTTCGGGAGAACGTCGGCGGGCCAAAGAGCAGTCGCGTGGTTTTTATTATTTCGCCCCCACCCGGTATCCGCCGCCCCTCTTACAACGGCGCTCCAGCGATGTCGGCACACTTACCGTCCGCGCGTCCCTGCCTCTTCCCCGTCCCTCGTCTTCCCTCGACGCTTCCGTCCGAAGGTCTTAGTCTTACAACTTTGCGCCCCGACTCTCTCGCGGGCTCGCTTCGCCCGCGCCGCCCGGCGGGCGCGTTTCTCATTCAAAACTTCAAAGCAGAACTTTTCAAATGACGCCGACCGCCCGCGCTTTAAGGCACGGCGGCGAGCCCCTCTTCCTTGATGTGCTCGTGGACGTGCTCTTCCTCATGGCCGTGTCCTTCTTCGTGGTGGTGCGAGACCTCGCCGATGTAGATGATCGAGAGGAGCACGAAGATGAAGGTCTGCATGAAGGCCACGAAGAGGCTCAGGGGCATGATGATGGCGGGCGCGACCCACGGGACGAGCCCCGAAATCGTTCCGAGAATCTGCTCGTCGCCGAAGAGGTTCCCGAAGAGTCGGACGCCGAGCGACATCGGGCGCACGAGGTTACTGATCAGCTCAATCGGGAACATCAAAAAGGCGAGCCACGCGACCGGCCCCGCGAAATGCTTGAGGTGTCCCAGGAGACCGTTCTCGCGGATGCCGATGTAGTTGTAGTAGACGAACGAGGAGATGCCGAGCGCGAACGTCACCGAGGTCGAGGCCGTCGGCGACATGAGCCCCGGAATGAGCCCCATCAGATTCGAGATGAGAATCAGGATGCCGAACGTCGCGATGACCGGGAAATACTTGATGCCGTGCGGCCCGACGTTGTCGAGCAGGAGGTTGCGAATCCCCTCGACGCCCGCTTCGAGCGTCAGTTGAGTATTCGTCGGCTCGTCCTCCGAGAGCTTGCGCGGCTTCAGAATCCAGACCACGACCATCGTCAAAATCGCGGCGAGGATGAACATCACCGTGTACCACGGGACGGCGTTCTCGACCGTGTACGGGCCGAACAAGTCCTCGGCCTTCGTCCCCGGCTTAATCCAGCCGAAGACGGAGTCCCACATCGGCTTCGTGTAGTGCATCTGGAACTCGTGCACCGGCTCGCCGATCCACTGGTTGACGAACTCGACGATGGCCGGCGTGTGATGCCCGGAAGCAGCGGCGTGCTCGCCGCCCTCCGCTGCCGCCGCCGCTGACTCTCTGAAAAACCAGAACATGAATCAGGTTTCCTCTCGACGTGTGATTGCGAAATACAACTGCCTGAAGCCTTCGGCCAAAGAAGCGGCGACGAAAGAGCACATCCCCAGAAGCGTGGCCGCGAGCGAGACGAGGCCGAACTGATAGGCGGCGACGACCGCGACGGCGAGGACGAAGTAGCGGAGGACGTACCGCGAAGCCCTCATCTTCGGTCTCGCACCCTTCGGCGCGGCCCCGAAGACCGCCGCGACGGAAGTCCTGAGCCAGTGGTAGTTGAAGAGCGAGAGCAACCCGCCCAGCAACAACCCCGTCGTCACCCTCCACGGCGCGAGCGGCGCGCTGATTAAGACGGCGAGCGCGACCGCCACACACATGCCCCGGAAGATGCGCCGCTCCATCGCCGAAGGGTCTTCCTCTAACCCTTCGGACGCGGAACCGTGCGTCATGTCAACAACATCTCTCATCTCGGAACAGAAGATTTTACACGGGCCGACGCGTGCTGTCGAGCGGCTCGGTCGCCGGGCCTTCTACTTGATCTTCGAGATGATGCGGATGAACTCGTAGAAGCCGACGACCGCGCCGAGGACGATTCCGGCGACCATGATCCAGCTCGTGCCGAGCCAACGGTCGAGCACCCAGCCGAGCCCCATGAAGGAGAGCACCGAGAAGAAGATGGTGAGCCCGGCGGCGTAGGCCATGCTGCCCTTGCGCGTCGCCTCCCGCTCTTCGCCCTCGCCCGCCGCCCGCGGCTCGACGACGCTCTCCGGCGGCGTCTGACGTTCAAAGTCGCCGCCCCCAAGCCCCGCTTCCCGGTCTTCCCGCTCGTCGTCCAAGTTCTTTGTCCGCACCTCCGTCAAAAGAAAGTCGTCGCGCGCTCCGGCCTAATCGGTGAGCCGCCTGCTCCTGACCTCTTCGAGAAGACGCTCGGCCTTCTCCAGTTCCCTGTCGGCGGGCCACGGGTTGAGTTCCGCCCTCGGCTCCGACTTCTTGAGCGCCTTGTAGGCGAACGCGCCGACGAGCGCGATGATGCCGACGTAGAAAATGATTTTGACGGCGGCGACGAGGACGCCCCAGAGCATCAGAACGCCGAGCGCGGCGAGCAGGAGCACGAGCAGCGCGAGGACGATCTTGAAGAAATTCATCTCTTTAACCTCCGGCGTAAAACTTCGGCGGCCCGTCCGCCTTTAAGAAGTTAAACGAAAGGCCCGTCGCCTGCGTTCGACGCAATCGCTCACCAACTGCCGCGCGTCGCGTAATTCTTCGGGAGCCCCCACAAAAGCGCCTTCCGCGAGTGGCGCATCGAGTCGTGGATGAAGCAGACGTGCGTGCACCAGCAACTGCGTCCGCCGTCAATCGCTCCGAGTTCCGCGCCGCGCCCGCTCGCCGCCCAGAGTGCGCCGAAGTCGTAATCGTAGTCGGCCAGCGAGGCGAAACGCTCGCGCAGTTCGCAGGCGCGGACGCCGCCGTCATAGTCAATGACGGCGGTCGTCTCGCCCGCCGTGCAGGGGAAGGGCCACGCGCTCGGCTGCGCGAAGTTGGCGTGCTGCGTGCGGTAGTGCGTCGTAATCGCGCCGACGTAGGCGACCTGCTTGACGAAGCGCGTGGCGGTGTCGTCTGAGGCGAACATCCGTGCGCCGTAGGCGTCGGTCAGCGACGCGGCCATCGAGTAGATTTCGGTCAACGCTTCAGCCGGGACTTGCTTGATGGAGTCGCCCGCCTTCGTCTCGCCGCGAATGATGTTGAAGTAGTGACCGTCGAGGCGGAAGTTGTGCCAGAGGAAGCGGGCGAGGAATTCGACCTCCTTGTAGTTCTCGGCGCAGACGACGGTGTTGACGTTGAGGCGGAAGCGATCCTCGAACCTCTCCTTGAGCGGATAGAGCGACTCGATGCAGGCGAGCGTCTTCTCCCAGTTGCCGGGGACGCCGCGCACGCGGTCGTGCGTCTGGCCGTAGCCGTCGAGCGCGACGTTGAGATACAGATGCAGCTCCGGGTTGTCCGCGAGCGCGCGCTCGACGATGTCGTAGACGAGCCGCTTGACGAGGCCGTTGGTCGGGATGATGACGCGCTGGACGCCGTTATTATCAACGAAGGTCTGGATGATTTTGGACGCGTCGTGCCGGAGCGTCGGCTCGCCGCCCGAAAGCCAGAGGTCTGTGATGGGCGGCATCGTCCGCGAGACTTTCTCTATCTGCTCGAAGCTCAGGTCGCCGGGCCGGTTCAGCTCTTCGTGATAGAAGCAGGTCTCGCATTTGGCGTTGCAGCGCGAGGTGATGAAGAAGATGACGGTGCCGAGTCGCGGCTCGCGGCGCGTCGAGCGCAGGAGTTGGTAGAGCTGTGCGGCCTTATTGGACATGGCTGCCGTCGTTCGTCATGGGGGCGTCGTCGAGTGTCGCCGTGGGCGGCGGTGTTGTGTTGTTGATAATCGCAGTTTCCGTCGCCGATTTCAATTCGTAAGTGACGCCCCGCCAACTGATGCGGCGCGAGCGCGCGGCGGCCAGCGCGTTGTAGAGGAAGAGCGCCGCCGTCACGGGCCACAAAAGCAGTTGCGCCCAGAGCCCCGCGCGGAGATGCGCGTGATAACCCTCAAGCACGAGCGCCGCCGCGCGCAGCCGAAAGAAAGCCTTCCACGTGCCGAGCAGGAAGATTGCCGAGACGAACGCGAGCGGCCACTCGAACGTGAGGCCGAGCGCGGCGCGGGCGGCGGCGAGCACGAGGCCGCCGTAGAAGACGATGACGAAGAGGAGGTTCGAGACGAGGACGATTTTCCAGAGGGCCGGGGCGTAGACGCGCGTGATTTTGAGCTGGCGGGTGGTGAACTCAAGCAGCCCCCGGAAGTCGCAGTCTTCGAGCGAGGCGGTGAGGCACGCGGGCACGAAGTGGATGGGCAGCTTCGCCTCTTGCAGTGCGCGCGTCAGGGCGAAGTCGTCCGAGAGCGTGCCGCGCCAACGCTCAAGCATATTCAGTCGCTCGAACGTCTCGCGCCGGATGGCGGTCGAGCCGCCCCAGCAGAAATTCCGCGCGCCTTCCGCGCCGAGCGCCGAGGCGATTGATGCGTTCCACACCGCGCGCAGGTGCGACGCGAAGCCGCCCACCACCGGCAGGAACCAGCGGTAGCCCGTGGCCGCGCCGACGCGCTCGTCAGAGAGCGGCGCGACGAGCGCGCGCAGCCAGTCCTGCGAAGGCCGCGCGTCCGTGTCCACGAAGACGAAGACCTCGGACGCGGGGTCGCACTCGACGACGGCGGCGCGGAGGTTATGCACCTTCTGCCCGCTCTCGGTCGCGCGCCCGGCTGCGACGAAGCGGACGCGCGCGACCGTTTCGCCCTCGAACTCGCGGCGCACCTCGTCGGCGACGCCGAGCGCGGGGTCTTCCTCGGCGTCGGAGACGAAGACGATTTCGTAGGCCGGGTAGTGCTGCCGGAAGAGCGCGGTGAAGTTCGAGCGTAAGCCCTGATCGAGGCCGCGACACGGCACGACGACGGACGCAAACGGCAGATAGAGAGGACGCTTCGCCTCAAGCTCGCGCCGGAAGTAGGCGAGCCAGCGCACGCCGCCGCGCAGAGAGACGATGGATTGCAGCAGGACGAGGGCCGCGAAAAAGTAGAAAACCCACATTTGCCAGTCGAGAAGAGTACCTCGCACCCTTTGCTGGAAGTCAACGAAAAATCCCCGAAGGGGATAGAGATAATAGCCGGGGGCAAGTGCGGAGCACGACGCCCCCGGTCACACACGTAAAAAATTTCGACCCTGAAGGGGTCGCAGGCGTGCGTTGAGGTGCGACCCCTTCAGGGTCGGATTTCTTTCCCCGCCTGTTCCGGGGGCGACGCTCCTTCGCTCACGCTCAGTCGCTCTGCCCCCGGCTATTATCTTTCGCCCTTTCAGGGCGGAGGCTGTAATTTTTTCCTCAACGTGCGCAGGTCTGCGCGCGCCCGCCGTCAATCGAGTAGGTCGCGCCCGTAATCCACGCCGCGCGGTCGGAGGCGAGGAAGAAGATGAGTTCCGCGACCTCCGACGCCGTGCCGACGCGGCCCAATGGGTGCGTCTCGGTGGAGTGTTCGAGGAAGGCGGCGTATTTCTCTTCGCTCATCCCGGCGCGGCGGTGGACATCGGTGACGACGACGCCGGGGTTGACGGCGTTGACGCGGACGCCCTTCGCGCCGAGTTCGAGCGCGGCGCAGCGCGTCAGTTGATCCACGCCCGCCTTCGAGACGCAGTAGGCGAGCACGCCGGGGAAGGCCCGCAATCCCGTCACGCTCGACACGTTGACGACGTTGCCGGGGCGTCGTTCGAGGTGCGGCACGGCGAGCTGCATCAAGTGAAAGACCGAGCGGAGGTTGATGTTCATCATCTCGTCCCACGCGCCGAGCGTTGTCGTCTCGACTGTCCCGTTGGCGAGGATGCCCGCCGCGTTGACGAGCACGTCGAGCGCGCCGAACTTCTCGACCGTCTGTTCGACGGCGCGGCGCGCGTCCTCTTCGGAAGTCACGTCGGCCCTGACGGCCAGAGCCTCGCCGCCCCGCGCGCCGACTTCGGCGGCGACCGCTTCAAGCTCGTCTGTGTTGCGCCCGACGAGAGCGAGGCGCGCGCCCTCTTCGGCGAAGCGCAGCGCCGTCGCGCGTCCGATCCCTGAAGTCGCGCCCGTCACGAGCGCGACCCTCTGCTTTAACTCGTGTCCCATCCGTCTCACCGCCCGTCCTCGAAGATGAAAGAAAAGCTTGCGGCCAACATTAAACAAACGGGGGCGAGCGCGCAAACGAAAGAAGGCACGACGAGCCCGCCCGGCCCGTCGTGCCTTCGGTCGAAGTGGGTGCTGCCCGCGCCCGCTTCTAACTCAAATCAATCACTTGATGTTCGGCGTCGCCAGCTTGTCGCCCTTGTCGTTGACGTAGACATCTATGACGGCGAAGAAGGCGTCGGCAGGCGGCGGGACGAAGATGGCGTGGTTCGTCATCAGGAGCGAGCGCGTCTTGTCGTTGAAGGCGAAGGCCGAGGGGTTCATGTAAGGGAGCGGGTCGAGCGCGCCGCCGGGGTTGGCCGCCGGGCCGCTGTAACGCGTCTCCTCAGTCCCGTCCGCGCGGAGCACCGAAATCTGGTTCGACCCGGCGAGCGCGACGTAGAGTTTCCCTGACTTGCCGAAGGCGATGCCGTCCGGCCCTTCGCCCATGTTGTACTGGTGGAAGAGCGCGAGGTCACTTTGCGCGGGCGCGGGCGTGGCGGGCAGCGAGTAAATGAAGCCCTGCCCCGGTATCGCGCCGAAGGTGACGGCGACGTAGAGCCGTTCGCCCTTGGGGTCGAAGCGCATGCCGTTCGCGCCGAAAGGCGTGTCGAAGGCCGGGGACTGGAACCAGACCTGCGGCGCTCCGCCGCCCGGCGGGACGCGCCAGATGGTCGCCTGCATCGAGTCGGAGATGTAGAGGTTGCCGTCCTTGTCGAAGACGAGGTCGTTGATGAGCGGCGGCGCGTCGGCCACGGTCGGCGAGCAGGGCGCGGGCGAGGACGAGCACGGATGGATGTCGGGGAGCGCCGAGGCGTAGTGCTCCTGCGGCGCGCCGGGGCCGAGGTCAACGTCGAAGCGGACGACGCCGAGTTGGAGGTCGCCGACGTAGAGCATGTCGTTCTTGCCGAAGGCTATCCCTGTGCCCGCTTGCGGCGCGAAGGGGTTCTGACCCTGAATCGTGTAGACCGCGACCTGCGCGCCGGTGTCGAGGTCGTAGGCGATGACTTTGGGAGTGACGAAGGAGCCGAACTGCGCCGGGCCCGCGACGTAGACGCGGTTCTGGTGGACGGCGATGGATTCGGGGTAGCCGGGGTCTGCCGGGAACGGCGCGAAGACCTTCGAGTCGCCGAGCGGGCGCGTCTGCGCGTGGGCGGCGCTCGACGCCGCCGAGAGGAGCGCGAAGCCGACGATGGCAAGGACAAGGAGGGTAAAGCGCTTGATGGGAGCGTTGGAGGGTGCGGGTCTCTGCATGGTCTTCTCTCTCCTTAGACTGTGGGGCGCGGGGAGCGCCGGGTTTGAGTGCGTGCGGGGCGCGTGTTTTCGGGCCAACCCCAACCGAGCGGGCGCATGATGGCCCATGACGTGAGAGCCGACAACTACCTAAGTGCGTAGGCGGCCTGTCTCTCAACGCGGAATCCGGCGTTCGACTACATCAGTACGTAGTGATTTTTTGTGACCCTATAAAGGCGGTTTGAAAAGCCCCCGTCAGGGGGCGGAAGAATTTAGACGAGGGGCGTCAGCCGTGGGACTCGGCGAGAATAAAATCCGAGAGCCCCGGCAGGGGCGAAAGAAATTCAAGGCGCGTGTGATGCACGCCCGGTTTCTTTCGCCCCTGCCGGGGCTCAACTCTTAAATCGCAACTCATCCCCACGGCTCGCGCCGTGGGCTAAATTATTCCGCCCCCTTCGGGGGCTCGCGACTCATTCCTCGAATGGCTTCTGAACTTTACTGCGGGCAGCGTCGCTGGCAGTTCCTCAACTGCCGCGCGCACGCACGGCGGTTCTTGCCGCGTCGCAGGCATCGCCGGTACTCGTTGCTGCAACGCCTCCGGCAACGGCTGTCGGGGATGCCCATGTTGTGCTGGCTGTGGTCTTGCGACATGTTCTGCGCGGCGCGCGCCGTCGAAGGGGCGACCGTGATTTGCGCCGCGAGCATCAGCACGACGATGAAGAGCGAAAGTCGAGTCCGTCTGAGTTTCATTTTTCTGTCCTCCTCTTTACCGTAAAGCGACGGCCCCGGCGGCGAGCGTCGAGACGAGCGCCTCGGCCATCTTGATGAAGGGGTGCGGGTAGACGCCGATGAAGATGACGAAGACCGCACAGACGACGAGCGCCGAAGTGAGCGCGGGCGAGAGCGAGAGCGGTCGCGCCTCGGCCTCGCGCTCGCCCAAGTACATCGCGCGGATGAAGCGCACGTAGTAGTAGAAGGAGACGACCGTGTTAATCGCCGCCCAGACCATGAGCCAGACGTACCAGTTCTTCTTTTCCAAGTCGGCGCGCTGCAAGAGCCCGCCGAACAGAAACCACTTCCCGATGAAGCCGCCCGTCAAAGGCAAGCCCCCCAGCGAGAGCATGAAGATTGACATCATCAGGGCCATCCCCGGCGACTTCTGCCCGAGGCCCGAAAGGTCTTCGATTCTTTCGCCGATGATGCCTCGACGCCTGAGAGAGATGATGATGCCGAACGCGCCGACGTTCATGAACGTGTAGACGATGAGGTAGACGACGAGCCCCGTGTAGCCGTAGGCGTTGCCCGCGACGAGTCCGAGCAGCAGATACCCGGCGTTCGACACCGACGAGTAGGCCAGCAGACGCTTCGAGTTGTCCTGCGTCACCGCCGCCCAGTTGCCCACCATGATGGTGACGGCGGCGACGAGCCCCAGAAGCGGAGCCCACTCGACCCGCATCCCGCCCAAGCCTTCGAGGAAGATGCGCGCGAAGAGCGCGAAGCTCGCCGCCTTCGAGCCCGTCGAGAGGAACGCCGTGACGGAGGTCGGCGCGCCCTCGTAGGCGTCGGGAGCCCACATGTGGAAGGGCACGGCGGCGATCTTGAAGAAGAGCCCGGCGGCGAGCGCGATCATCGCGAGCAGAAGAACCGGCCTCAAAGCCCCCAACGACGACGACGCGTCCGGCGCAGCCGCGATGATCTGCGCGACGCGCGGCGCAATCTGGCCGAGGTTCGTCGAGCCCGCCACGCCGAACAGGAGAGACATCCCATAAAGCAGGATGCCCGAAGAGAACGCGCCGAGCAGGAAGTATTTCATCCCCGCCTCGTTCGAACGCTTCTCGCGTTTGGCGTAGGCGACGAGCACGTAGAACGTGAGCGCCATCAGCTCCAGACTGATGTAGAGGACGATGAGGTCGTAGCCGCTCGACAGGAACATCATGCCCGTCGTGGCGAAGAGCAGGAGCGCGTAATACTCGCCCCGCTGCTCGCCCTCCACGTCGAGGTAGCGCAGGGAGAGCGCGACCGTCAGCGCCGCCGCGAGCAGGAAGATGAGCTTGAAGATGACGGCGAAGCCGTCTATCCGTATCGTGTCGTAGAAGCCCGACATGGCGGCGGGCGCGATGTCTGACGTGGGGAGCAGGAAGTCCCGGCCCAGAATGATGACCGACACGGCGGCGAGCAGGAAAGAGGCGAGCGCGAAGTAGCCCGTCCAGCGGCTCTGCCGCTTCGGCAGCACGACCTCCATCACGAGCGCCACGCACGCGCACACCGTCAGAATCAACTCCGGCGCGATGAGCCGCAAATCCGCGACGCTGAACAGTTGGTTGGTGGAGGCTTGAAGGAGAAACATAAATTTAACTATGAACTCAGAACGATGAACGCTGAACTAAAAACAACTGCCTTCCGCCTTTCAGTTCATCGTTCAGCGTTCTGAGTTCTGACTTTTCTTTTCCGCCGTTTCGGGCGTGCGCGCGGGCGTGCCCGGCATCGGGTAGTTGGGCCGGACGTGCCGGACAACGGCATTGACCGGCTTTTGAATGTATTCGAGGAACGGCTTCGGGTACGCGCCGATCCACAGGGAGAGGACGAGGAGCGGCAGCATGTAGGCCCACTCGCGCCCCTTGAGGTCGCGCAGGGATTCGTTCTTCGGGTTCTCGATGTTGCCGAAGAACATCCGCTGGTAGAGCCAGAGCATGTAGCCCGCGTTGAGGATGATGCCGACCGCCGCCCACCCCGCCCACCACGGGTTCGCCTCGAACGCGCCGCGCATCGCCAAAAATTCCGAGATGAAGACGCACAGCAGCGGCAAGCCTATCGCCGTCATCGCCATTGCGAGGAAGACCGCCGCGTAGCCGGGCATGACGTGCGAGAGCCCGCCGAACTCGGAGACGTTGCGCGTGTGTCGCCGCTCGTAAATGATGCCGACGAGGAGGAAGAGCGCGCCCGAATAGATGCCGTGATTAATCATGTGGAGCACCGCGCCGTTAATCCCGTTCGGGTTCAGGGCGAAGAGTCCGAGCATCACGACGCCCATCGAGGAGACGGACGAATAGGCGACCAGCTTCTTCACGTCGCCGTCGCGTTTGACGACGAAGTACATCGCCGCGAGCGCGCCGTAGACGATGCCGATGATGGCGAGGATGATCATCACGTTGCGCACGCCGAAACTCCCGAAGTACGACTGGTCGGCGGAAGCCTTCGGGAAGAACGGGAGGTTGAAGCGGAAGAAGCCGTAGGTTCCGAGCTTCAAAAGGATGCCCGCGAGGATGACCGAACCGGCGGTCGGGGCCTCGACGTGCGCGTCCGGGAGCCACGTATGGAACGGCCACATCGGGACTTTGATGGCGAAGCCGATGGCGAAGGCGAAGAACAGCAAGACCTGCATCGTCCCCATCGGCAGCACCGCGCCGAGCGCCTGCATGTACATGATGTTGAAAGTGCCCGCCCCGCTCCGCGCCGCCGCCGCCGCGTTGTTGAGCATCTCCAAAGCGCCCGCGTTCCCCGCCCCGGCCAGAGTCGAAAGAGCCTGCGCCGTGACCTGACTCGTGAGCGCCGTGTCCTGCGTCAGGAAGTACATCTTGATGATGCCGAGCAGCAATCCCACCGACCCGACGAGCGTGTAGAGGAAGAATTTAATCGCCGCGTAGAGCCTGCGCTCGCCGCCCCAGATGCCGATGAGGAAGTACATCGGGACGAGCGAGACCTCGAAGAAGAGGAAGAAGAGGAACAAGTCCATCGAAGCGAAGACGCCGACCACCGACGTTTGCAGCAGCAGCAGCAGCGCGTAGTACTCCTTCTCCCGCTTCCCGATGTACTCCCACGAAGAGAGCGCGGCGATGACGCCGAGCAGCGTCGTCAGGACGATGAGGAGCACCGCCACGCCGTCCGCGCCCATCTGGTAGCGCGCGCCGAGGATGGGAATCCACTGGCAGTCTTCGAGGAACTGCATCCCGCCCGCCGCGCGGTCGTAGCTGAGCAGCGCGAGTGAGACCAGAAACGCGAGCCCGAACCAGGCGGTCGCGAACTTCTTTATCGCGCCCGTCTGCTCCTTCTTGAACGCGAAGAGGATGACGAGCGCGCCCACCGCGGGGAGCCAGGTGATGATGGAGAGAATGTAGCTCACTGTTCCTCCGAAAGAAGGGGAAATGAAAGATTATGCGGAATGATGAGTGATGAATGATGAATAAAGACCTATTTGAAATCTCAACTCTCAGGTTTGAGATTCAACCGGCAAGACATTCATCATTCATCACTCCGCATTCATCATTTCATCCCCGGCCCGTCAGGGCCGAGATGATGTCGCCGCCGAAGAAGATGGCGACCGCCGCCGCGAGGCCGAGCACCATGACGAGCGCGTAGTTGGCCGTCAAGCCCGTCTGCGCGGCGCGCAAGAGCGGCGACATCAGGATTTTGATGAAGCCCGCGACGCCGTTGACCGCGCCGTCCACGACGATGCGGTCGAAGTCGCCCGTCCATCGGCTCAGCCGCCGCGTGAGCGAAGCCGAGCCGTTGACCGCGCCGTCCAAGACCTTCGAGTCCACCTGATAGACGCCGCGCGCCGCGTCCATCGTCCGCCGCGTGAAGAGCATCCCGAAGAGTTCGTCCACCCAGTACTTGTTGAAGCTCGCGTGGTAGAGCGGCCTCAGACGCGCGGCCCAGACGCCCGGCAGGTGCGGGCTGCGGACGTAGAAGAGGTAGCCGAGCCCCATGCCGATTCCCGCCGCCAGCAGCGAGACGATGATGAAGAACCACTCGGCGGCGGCGTGGCTGCCCAAGGCGTGCTCGACCGAGTGCGCGAGGTTAAAGCCCGTGTCGCCGTAAGGCTTGAAAGCCTCGCGGCGGCTCGCCTCACCACTCGCCGCCGTGCCGTGGCTCTCTTGCCCACTCGTCGCGGCCTCGCCCACGACGTTCGTCGAAGTCGAAGCAAGAAGTCTTTCGCCTTCTCCTTCCCGACTCCCGGCTCCTGCTTTCGCGTGGTCGTCCCCGCCCGCGTGGGGCTGGTTGAACTGGCGCGTCGTGGGGTTCCAGATGACGGGTTCGAGCCAGTTGACGATGTTCAATTTGCCGCCGACGTGCGCGCCGCCCGTAAACGCCGGGCTGATGCCGACGAAGCCGCCGACGACCGCGAGCACCGCGAGCACCGCCAGAGGAACCCACATCGAGGGCGGCGACTCGTGCGGGATGACCGAGCCGTGCGCGTGTCCGTGCGTGCCGTGGTGGCCGGTGTCATGAACGTCGTGAACGTCGTGGCCGTGCGAGTCGGCGTGCTCGGTCTCTCCATTGGCCGCCGACTCGAAGACGTGCGCCGCGCCGACGCGCTCCTCCGGCCCGTGGTGCGGGCGGTCTGCGACCGACGGGTCAATGGCGCGGTGCGTCACGTTCTCGCCGTCGGCGAATGCCTGCGCGTGCGCCTCGTCCGCTTGGCCTCCGGCGGCGACTTCGAGGAAACGCTCCTTGCCCCAGAAGGTCAAAGCCATCAGCCGGGTCATGTAGAAGGCCGTGCACATGGCGGCGACGGTCGCGATGGCCCACAGCATCCACCCGCCCGGAATGTATTCGGTCTTCGCCGCGTTCCAGAGAATCTCGTCCTTCGACCAGAAGCCCGAAAACGGGATGATGCCGCAGATGGCGAGCCACCCCATGACGAACGTCCAGTAGGTCTTCGGCATGTACTTCCTGAGGCCGCCCATCCGCCGCATGTCCTGCTCGTGGTGCATCGCGTGGATGACGCTCCCTGCGCCGAGGAACATCAACGCCTTGAAGAAGGCGTGCGTCATGACGTGGAAGATGCCGATGGTGAACGCGCCGACGCCGCACGCGAGGAACATGAAACCGAGCTGCGAGACGGTCGAGTAGGCGAGGACTTTCTTGATGTCGTTCTGCGTGATGCCGATGGTCGCGGCGAAAATCGCCGTCAGCGCGCCGACCACCGCCACGACCAGCATCATCGTCTGCGAGTGCTGGAAGATGACGTTCGTCCGCGTCAGCATGTAGAGCCCGGCGGTCACCATCGTCGCCGCGTGGATGAGCGCCGAGACCGGCGTCGGCCCCGCCATCGCATCCGGCAGCCACACGTAGAGCGGTATCTGTGCCGACTTGCCGCACGCGCCGATGAAGAGCCCCAGAGCGATCCACGACATGATGCCCCACTGGCCGATGAGTTCGACGGGGTAGCTGCTCGCCTGCGCGAAGACCGTCGTGTACTGCGTCGAGCCGAAGGTGGCGATGACGGCAAAGACGGCGAGCGCGAAGCCGAAGTCGCCGATGCGGTTCGTAATAAATGCCTTGCGCGAGGCGTCGCCCGCCTCCTTGCGGTCGAAGTAGTAGCCGATGAGGAGGTACGAACAAAGTCCGACGCCCTCCCACCCGACGAACATCATCATGAAGTTCGAGCCCATCACCAGCACGAGCATCGAGAACATGAAGAGGCCGAGGTAGGCGAAGAAGCGGTAGAACCCCGCGTCGCCGTGCATGTAGCCCGTCGCGAAGACGAAGATGCAGAGGCCGACGCCCGTCACGATGAGCATGAAGATTGAGGAGAGCGGGTCGAGCTGGTAGCTCCACTCCACGTCGAGCAGCGCGCCCACGCCCGTCTTCTCCGCAACTTGCGGGACGGCGACGAGCACCCCGGAGCCGGGCGCGAGCCCCTGCTCTCTCGCCTGCCGTTCGGCCTTCTCCTGAGCCAGCTTCCCGGCCTCTATCTCCGCGCGCTCCGAGAGCCCCTGCGTCAACTCGACCCCGCCGCCCGGAATCCACGTGTAGCCGAACGCCCCGTCCTCGCTCGTCACGTAAGGCTTCGGCCACTTCGAGTGCTCGCCCGCGCCGTAGGAGATGACCGCCCCCACACTAATGAGGAACGCCAACGCCACCGACCCGACCCCGACGATGCTGACGAGTCTCTCCGAGAAGCGAAACTTGCGCCCCAGCAAACCGTTGATGGCCGCGCCGAGCAGCGGCAGAAGCGGGACGAGCCAGATGAATCGGTGCATAGTTTTCAGTTTTCAGTTTTCAGTTTTCAGTTACTCATTCCCAGTCGAGCCGCGCGCCAACGCGGAAGCTCTTAACTGAAAACTAAAAACTGAAAACTGAAAACTGTCCTCACCACTTCAACAAATCAATCTTGTCCACGAAGATCGTCTCGCGGTTGCGGTAGAGCGCGATGACGATGCCGAGGCCGATGGCGGCTTCGGCGGCGGCGACGACGATGATGAAGACCGTGAAGACCTGACCGGCGACGGCGTTCAGGCTCCCGGTGTCCTGTAGGTAGCGCGAGAAGGCGATGAAGTTCAGGTTCGCCGCGTTCAGAATCAGCTCGATGGACATGAAGATGACGATGATGTTGCGGCGCGTCAAAACGCCCGCCACGCCGATGGAGAAGAGCAGCGCCCCGATGACGAGGAACTTCGACAAGTCCGGGTGCTGGAGGCTCTGCCCCATGCGTTCAGTCCACGAATCCTGAAACAGAAAGCCGAGCGCCGGAGCGAATGCGAAAAGTCCGTTCATAGATTCCTCACCGCGCGAAGTTGTTGAAGGCTCGTCCCGACAAAGTTAGTGAAGGCTCGTCCCGACAAAGTTGATGAAGGCCCGTTCCCCTGCCGGTTTCAAACGGCGGCCTCTTCCGGCCCGGCGCTTGCGGCCTCGGCAGTCGCTTCCGTCGCTTCCGTCTGCACGTCGTCGTCCGCCGCCTCCTCCTGCTTCGGCGTCCGCGCCAGCAAGACCGAGCCGACGATGGCGACCAGCAGGAGCACGCTCGCAATCTCGAAGGGGAGGCCGCCGTAGCGGAAGAGGCTTCCGCCGACGGTCTGCGTGTCGCGCGAAATCCTTGAAGTGCCGGTCGCCGAGCGTCTCAGTTCAGCCTCGCGCTCGGCCCGCGCCTCGGCCAGAGCGTCGCCGCGCTCCGCCGTGCTCTGCCCCGCCGCCTCGCTCCCCGGCGGCTGGTAGTTGTTGCCCGCGCGGCTGATGACCGAGACGAGGCTGATGCCGAGGAGCCCCGCGACGGCCACGCTCGCGAAGATTTGCTTCGTGCCGTTAAAGAGTTCCTCGCCGCCCCGCTCCTCCGCGCTCACGTTGACGAGCATGATGACGAAGAGGAACAAGACCATCACGCCGCCGACGTAGACCAGAATCTGCACGCCCGCGATGAACTCCGCGCCGAGCAGGATGAAGAGCGCGGCCACCGAGATGAGCGTCGAGATGAGGAAGAGCGCCGAGTGCACGGCGTTGCGCGCCATGATGGTCAGCAGCCCCGCCACCAGCGCGGCGAGCGCGAAGACCCAGAAGAAGACCGCTTCCCAACCGGAGAAGACCATAAGTTTGGTGACAGGTGACAGGTGACAGGTGACAGGTCGAAGACAAGTTTTTCATCTTGTCACCTGTCACGGTTTACCCGTCACGGCTTTTTCAGGCTTCAAACTTCCGCGTCTCGCGCCCCTGTTCGAGCATCTCGCGGTTCCAGACGAACCCGGCGCGGGAGTAGGTCGCGAGTTCGAACTCCTGCGTCAGTTCGAGGCAGGCCGTGGGGCACGCCTCCTGACAGAGCGCGCAGAACATGCAGCGCGAGGTGTCGAAGATGAACTCGTCGAGGACTTTCTTCTTGCGCGCCTTGCCCGCCGTCATAATCTCGATGTCCATCGGGATGACGTCAATGCAGTCTTCCGGGCACGCGAGCGCGCAGAGGTTGCAGGCGATGCACAGGGACTCGTAAGTTTCCGGGTCCATGTTCAGGCGCGGCGCGCCGTGGAAGCGCGGCGCGACTATCGGGCGCACCGACGGGTACTGCTCGGTGTAGATACCTTTGCCCGCGATTGAGTCCTTGTCCGTCAGCGCCCCGACGTTGAACTTGAAGGTCAGCTTCAAGCCCTCCACGAGGTCAACCAGAAAGAAGCGCTTCAGCTTCTCCCTCCACGTCGGCTGCGGCACACTCACCATTGACATAAAACTCACTCCGTTCCCGTGACAGGTAAACCGTGACAGGCGACAGGACTAAGACAGGTTTTCTCCTGTCACCGTTTACCTGTCACGGTTCACGGCTTTTATCCCCCCTCGCTCGTGGCCGGGGCGACCGTCGCGGCGGCTGTGGTAGCCACGGCGGGCTTGCCCTGCGGCGCGTTGACGAGCCGGACTTGGCGGCGGTGCTTCTTCAGGTTGAAGTCGCGCGAGCGCCAGTTGAAAGACGAGAGCAGTCCCGCCGTGATAAGCAGGCCGACCGCCCCGAAGGCGACCATCACGGCCTTGCCCACGGGCGTCAGGTTGAGCCCACGCGACAGCGACTCGATGGTGTCCACGCCGCCCCACACTTCGAGCGCCTGCACCGTGAAGATCGAGAGCCCCGTCCACACGACGTTGATGAGCGAGGCCGGAATCATCCACTTCCATCCCAAATCCATCAACTGGTCGTAGCGGTAGCGCGGGAACGTCCACCGCGCCCAGAAGTAGATGTAGAGCAGCAGGGCCATCTTCGCCACGAAGACGAAGAGGCTCAGGAGGACGTAGATGTTGTTGTAGCCGCCCGCGAGCCTGAGCACGCCGGGGAAGTACCAGCCGCCGAGGTAGACGGCGGTCGCCACCGCCGAGACGACGATCATCGCCGCATACTCGGCCATGAAGAACAGAGACCAACGCATCCCCGAATATTCCGTGTGGAACCCGGCGACCAGCTCCGACTCCGCTTCGGGCAAATCGAAGGGCGCGCGGTTGTTCTCGGCGATGCCGCTGATGAAGAAGATGAGGAAGCCCGCCGGTTGATAGAGCAGGTACGGCAGCGGGCCGTCCGACGCCTGCGCCTGCACGATGCCGGAGAGAGAGAGGGTGCGCGCGAACATCAGCGCGCCGATGAGCGACAGTCCCATCGAGACTTCGTAAGAGACCATCTGCGCGCTCGAACGCAGGCCGCCGAGCAGGGCGTATTTCGAGTTCGAGGCCCAGCCCGCGAGGATGAGCGCCAGCACGCCGACCGAGGAGACCGAGAGCACGAAGAGCAGCCCGATGTTCACGTCCGTTATCACGCCCCAGTCGGGCGCGAAAGGGATGACGGCGAAGACGACGAAGGCGGCGACGACCGAGATGTAAGGCGCGAACTTGAAGATATAGGGGTCGGCCTTGTCCGGCATCAGGTCTTCTTTGGTGAGCAGTTTGACCGCGTCGGCGATGGGCTGCAAGAGCCCCCACGGCCCGACGCGCATCGGCCCCAGACGCGCCTGCATGAAGGCCGAAATCTTCCGCTCAAGATAAGTCGCGTAAGCCGCCCAGACGGCGACGGCGGTGACGACCGCGCCTATCTGGATGAACGGCCAGACGACGTAGTTGACCGTCTCCGCCTCGAAGAAGCGGAGCAGCAGCGAGTCAATGAAGTTCGGCGGTGCGAAGAGGGTTAGCATTTCCATCGTCTAAACGTTGTCGGACACGGAGCGCGCGAACGAACGAATCATTTGGCCGCCGGTCTCACGGACGGCATCAGGATACTGACGATCTTCCACTCGCCTTCGAGCTTCAACAGCGAGATGTACTGTATGTGCTCCGGCGGCGCGTTCGGCGGCTCCTCCGGCGTAAAGTCGGTGGCGACCGTCACCCACGCGGCGTCGTTCACCATCTCGACCGAGACGACCCTTTGCGGACTCCTCGAAGTCTTCGCGCCCTTCGGCTGCCGGGCCTTCGTCTTGAGAATGGTCGTGAAGCGAATCCGCTTGCCGCCCGCATCAACCGAGAAGATTTTGGCCTCCGGGTGGATGGGACTTTTCTTCTCGTCGTCGTACTCGGCGTAGAGGTAAGTCTCCACGACTTTCCTGACGGCTTCCCTCTCCGCCGCGCCGTCGTCGCCGCCCGCGTCCTGCGCCCGCGCCTGCGCCGACACGCCGAGCGCCAAGAGCGCCGCCAGCAAAATTTTACCGCCCACTTCAAACACCTCGGATACTTCCCGACGAAGGAGCCGCCCTCAGGCCGTCTCTATCTCGAAGACGCAGCCGCGCGTCGCCTTCAAGTCCGCCAGCTCGTAGTCGTCGTCGAGCGTGCCCGAACGGTCAACGACGAGGTACGAGTACCAATCGCCCACGGGGAACGGCGGCGTGTGCCAGGTGCCCCGGTTGTAGGCGTAAGGCAGACGGCCTTCGACGAGGAAGGCGACGACCTTCTCCACGTCGGGCGCGTGCTGGCCGTTGGGCGGCGCGACGCAGATGATCGCCTGCGACGAGGCGAGCGGCGAGAAGACCTGCATCGTGTGCTTGTGCCGCGCCATGAACTCGAACTGCAAGTCCCGCCGCTCGGCGGTCGCGCCCGTCAAACACGGCACGCCCATCCCGAAATTCACCTCCACCGACCCCCGGCTGTCAATCAGAACCCCGTATGGCGCGAAAGCCTCGCGCGTCATCTTCCGGACGGGTAAGCGAATGACGTTCATAGCATTCAGTTTTCAGTATCCAGTTTTCAGTTTTCAGTAAAGAAGAAGTTGTTTCTTACTGAAAACTGAAAACTGGATACTGAAAACTACCGATCTATTTCGCCGAGCACGATGTCGAGCGTGCCGATGATGGCGACCACGTCGGCGACGAGGTGGCCGACGCACATCTGCCGGAGCGCCTGCAAGTTGATGAGGCACGGCGGACGCACGCGCACCCTGTACGGGCGCGAAGAGCCGTCCGAGACGAGATAGCAGCCCAACTCGCCCTTCGGCCCCTCGATTGAATGATAATAGTCGCCGACGGGCGGCTTGATGACCTTCGGAATCTTCGCGTTGACGGGGCCGTCCGGCAGGTTCTTCAAAGCCTGCTGGACGATGCGGCGCGACTGCCGCATCTCTTCGAGGCGGACGAGGTAGCGGTCGTATGTGTCGCCGTTCTCGCCCACCGGGATGTCGAATTCCATGTCGGCGTAGGCCGCGTAGGGGCGGCTCTTGCGGATGTCCCACGCGACGCCTGAGCCGCGCAGAGCCGGGCCGGAGAGGCCGATGGCGATGGCGTCCTCCGCCGAGATGATGCCGATGCCGACCGTGCGTCCGAGCCAGATGCGGTTCTCCGAAAGCAGCGTCTCGTACTCGTCCAAGCGGTGCGGGAAGTTGTCAATGAAGCGCTGCACGTCTTCGGTGAAGCCTTCGTAGGCGTCGTTCGGCATCCCGCCGATGCGCCACGCGTGGCAGGTGAGACGCGCGCCGAACTGCTGCTCGAAAATCTTCAGAATCTCCTCGCGCTCGCGCAAGGCCCACAGAAGGACTGTGAACGAGCCGATGTCGAGACCGTGCGTGGCGAGCCAGAGGAGGTGCGACGAGATGCGGTTGAGTTCCGTCAGGATGGTGCGGATGTAGTGCGCGCGGGGCGGGACTTCGATGCCCATCATCTGCTCGACCGTCTCGACCCAGACGAGCCCGTTCGAGACCGCCGCGAGGTAGTCGAGCCTGTCCCAGTAGGGCGCGATCATCGGGTAGAGGCGGTGCTCCGTAATCTTCTCCATGCCGCGATGGAGGAAGCCGATGTCGCAGTCGAGGTCAATGACGGTCTCGCCGTCGAGGCGCAGGACGACGCGCAGGACGCCGTGCGTCGAAGGGTGCTGCGGCCCCATGTTCAAGACCATTTCGGGGTTGTCGAGCAGCGTCTCCCGTGTGGTCGCGACTTCTACTTGATGCATGATTCGATTTTGGATTTTGGATTTTAGATTTTGGATTGCGACTAAAGTCGAAGGATTTATTCTTTCAATCGCAAATCCAAAATCTAAAATCCAAAATCGGTTTCATTTCCTCTCTAACGATAGTGGCTCTTTGCCCGCGCGGAAGATTTCGCGGAGGCGGCGCTCGTCGGGCACGGAGAGGATTTCGAGGCCGTAGGCGCGGCGCTGTTCGAGCTGCTCGCGCTGCACCTCCGTGAATTCGGGGAGGTGCTTCGCCGTCCAGTTGTTCTCCATGAATTCGAGCGGGTAGTCCTTGCGCAAAGGGTGGCCTTCCCAGTCGGGCGGCAAGAGCAGGCGGCGCAAGTCCGGGTGGTTTTGGAACGGCACGCCGAAGAGGTCGAAGACTTCGCGCTCCATCCAGTTGGCGGTGGGCCAGACGCCGGTCACGCTCTCCGCGCCGTCCGTTTCGCCCGCGCCGACCTTGAGGCGCACGCGCTCGTTGCGGCTGATGGAGTAGAGGTTATAGACCAGCTCGAAGGGCGCGTCCTCGCGTTCCGGGTAGTGGACGCAGGTCACGTCGCTCAGATAGTTGAAGACGGTCTCCGTGTCGTCGCGTAAAAATTGACAGACGGCGACGAGGCTCGCGGGGGAGACTTGAATCGAGAGCTGTCCGAGGAAAGTCGAAGCGTCGCCGATGCCTTCGCCGAACTGCTCCTTGAGCTTCTTGACGAGCGGATGGCCGGACGCGTCTTCGGGCTTCGGCCCCTCTTCCTTCTTCTTGACGGGCGGTTTCGGCGCTCCGGCCCCTGCCGCGGCGGCGGGAGTCGCGCCGGGAGCGGCGGGCGGCTTGGCGGCGGCTGCGTCTTTCAAGGCGGCGGCGCGGGCCTTCGCTTCGGCGATCTTCGCGGCCTTCTCAAGGTCTGACTGCGAAGGGCTCTGCGCGGGGTCGCCGATTGATGGAGAAGCGCCGCCCGGCGGCTCCTTGCTCGCGGTCGTTCCCTCGCCCGACGGCGACGCAGCCCCTTCGGCTTGCGCGGCGGCAGCGGCGGCGGCCTCCTTCTTGGCCTTCGCCTCGGCGATGACGCGCGCCAGACGCGCCTTCTTCTCTTCGGGAGTCTCGTTCGGCGGGGGCGCGGCGGGCGGCGGCTTCGGGGCCGATGGCTTCGGGGCCTCTCCTTCGACGGAAGCGGCGGGGACGGTCGTGCCCGCGACTGAGCTGCCGGAAGGCGCTTTGCCCGTGAGCGCGGCCTGACTTTCGGGGGTGGGTCGTTCGTCGCCGCCTCCGGGCGGTGGCGGGAGCGAGCCCGCGTCCTTGCTCTCGAAGCCGGGGCTCGGAGACTTGTCGTCCGTCCGGCGCGTCCGCGTCGCCTCGTCGGGGCGCGGCTCGGCGCTCTCCGGCTTACCCGGTTCGGCGTCTTCGGGAGTCTCGTTGGTGGGCTCGTCCGTCATCGCATCCTTCGTTCGACTGAAACGGTTCGGGGCGTCTCAGGGCCGAGGCAGTACCCGCTTGAAAGGCTTTGACTTGAGCGTTTATCAAGATGCAGAAAAGGCGTGACAGAAGCGTTTTTAGCACGCGCTTTAAGGCGCTGTCAATAAACTTGTGCCGTGCAATCGGCGAGCCCGCTTGCGCATCCAAGTGTTTGCCCGGCTTGACGATACGCGGCCCCCGAACGTATCATTGTGCGTTCGGTTGCCAAGGCAATCCGCATCTGTGCGAGAGGAAGCAAAAATGAAGCAAGGAATTCATCCGGAGTATCACGAAATCACCGTCCACTGCGCCTGCGGCGACACTTTCCAGACCCGCTCGACGCGCAAAGGCGACCTCCACGTCGAAATCTGCTCGGCCTGCCACCCGTTCTTCACGGGCAAGCAGAAGCTGATTGACACGGCGGGCCGCGTTGACCGTTTCAACAAGCGCTACGGCAAGAAGAGCGAAGCGCCCGCCGAAGCGACGCCCGCCGAAGCGACCGCCGCGCAGTAAGCTTTTTGGTCCCGGCATCGCCAATGAAGCCGCAAAACCGCAAGCAGTATTAGCAGCCCAAACTCCGCACGCCGACGCCTTCGCGTCCGGCGGTCGCCTCCGCGCACCCTTCAAAGCTTTGCGCGGGAAGACCTCCGAAGCGAACGTCGGCGTCTTACTTTCCATGACAGGAAAAGACGTGAACCGTAAGCCGTGACAGGTGACAGGACTAAGACAGGTTCTTCTCCTGTCACCTGTCACGGTTTACCTTTCACGATTAAGGAGAGCCAGTGAGCGCCAGCGAAAAAGATTTGATTGTCGGCGGCCAGGCCGTCATCGAGGGCGTGATGATGCGGACGCCGAACGCCTACGCCATCGCCGTGCGCCGCGCCGACGGCACGATTACGCACACCGGCGCGAAGCTCCCCAAGTGGAGCGACAAGTACCCGCTCCTCAAGCTCCCTGTGCTTCGCGGCGCGGCGGTGCTCGTGCAGTCAATGGCGCTCGGCATCAAGGCATTGAACTACTCGGCGAGCGAGGCTTTCGTTGACGCCGAGGCCGCCGAGAAGGTCGAGATGGCGGCCTTGACGCCCGCCGTCATCGCGGGCGAGGGCGACTTCGCAGGGATTACGGGCGCGACGCCGGGGCTCATCCCCATCCCGACGCAGAAGCGGCCCAAGGACGAACTCAAGCGCGGGCAGACCGCCGGGGCGGCGGGCTCCATCGCCTTCGCGCTCTTCTTCAACGTGCTGCTCTTCATCATCGCGCCGCTCCTGCTCACGAACGCGCTCTTCCTCGCCGCCGGTTGGGCCGTGCCCGCCGCCGTGCAAGTCCAGAACGAGACGGCGCAGACTCAGGCCGCGCAGACGACGAGCACGACGAACGGCGAGTCGGCGACGAACGCGACGACGGCTGCGCCGACGGGCGACGGCGCGTGGTACTCGCGCGCCTACGACTCGGTGCGCGCGTACCTCCGTCCCGTCCGTCCGTCGGTCGCCTTCAACCTCGTGGACGGAGGCATTCGGATGCTGTTTTTCATCATCATGATTTTCAGCTTCTCTCTGATTAAAGACATCCGGCGCGTCTTCGAGTATCACGGCGCGGAGCACAAGACGGTCTTCAACTGGGAGTCGGGGCTGCCGCTGTCGGTCGAGAACGCCCGAACACAGCCGCGCCAGCACCCGCGCTGCGGGACGAGCTTCCTGATGGTCGTGATGCTCGTCTCGGTCGTGCTCTTCTCGGTCATCAAGTTCGACTCGCTGCTCTACAACATGCTCGTCCGCGTCGCGCTCATGCCGCTCGTCGCCGGTCTCTCTTACGAGATCATCCGGCTCTCGGCGAAGCGCGAGGGCAGCATCGTCTTCAAGCTCATGACGCTGCCCGGCGTCTGGCTCCAGAACATCACGACCAAAGAGCCCGACGACAAGCAACTCGAAGTCGCCATCGTCGCCCTCAAAGAGTCGCTCAAGCTCGAACCGCAGCCCGAAGCGGCGGCGGCCACGCCGTTGGCGTAAGGATATTTGTAGGGGCAGGGGCAAGTCCTCGGCCCGCGTGTTCGCTAACGACAGACGGGCCGAGGACTTGCCCCTGCCCCGACAGTGATTTGTTATGCTCGACAAACTCGAACAGATTGAAGCGCGCTATCAGGCGCTCGCCGACGAGATGGGCCAGCCGGAGGTCTACACGGATCAGGCGGCCTACGCGAAGCTCGCCAAGCAGCAAAAGCAGTTGGAAGAGGTCGTCACGAAGTACCGCGAGTGGAAATCCTTAAGCGACGAACTCACCGGCGCGAAAGAGTTGGTGGAGGCGAGCGCCGACGACGAGGAGATGCGCGAGCTGGCCCGCGTCGAGGCCGAGACTCTGGAAGAGCAGCGGGCGCGCGCCGAAGAAGAGTTGCGCGTGCTGCTTCTGCCGCGCGACCCGAACGACGAGAAGAACGTCATCGTCGAAATCCGCGCCGGGACGGGCGGCGACGAGGCGACGCTCTTCGCCGCCGAGATGCTCCGCATGTACGGTCGCTATGCCGAGCGGCAGGGCTGGAAGATGGAAATCCTCGACGCCTCCGAATCCGGCATCGGCGGCGTCAAGGAAGCAATCGCCATGATTGAGGGCGACAAGGTTTACTCGAAGCTCAAGTACGAGTCGGGCGTCCACCGCGTCCAGCGCGTCCCGCAGACCGAGACGAGCGGGCGCATCCACACCTCCGCCGTCACCGTCGCGGTGCTGCCCGAAGCCGAGGAGGTGGACGTTAAGATTGAAGCCAAAGACCTCCGCATTGACACCTTCTGCTCGTCCGGCCCCGGCGGCCAGAGCGTCAACACGACCTACTCGGCTGTCCGCATCACGCACCTGCCGACGAACGTCGTCGTCTCGATGCAGGACGAGAAGTCGCAGATTAAAAATCGAGAGAAGGCGATGCGCGTCCTGCGCGCGCGTTTGCAGGAGCTTGAAGAGCAGAAGCAGCACGACGCTCTGGCCTCCGAGCGCCGCTCGATGGTCGGCAGCGGCGACCGCTCCGAGAAGATTCGCACCTACAACTTCAAGGACAACCGCGTCACAGACCACCGCATCGGCCTCACGCTCCACCAGCTCAACCTCGTCATGGAAGGCTACATTGACGAGATCATCAACACCCTCGTCGCGCACTTTCAGGCCGAGAAGCTGAAGGCCGAGACCGTCGCCGCCTGAGCGACCGGGAGCCGCACCCGCAGAGGTTCGAGGATGAGAGTCGAAGTCACCGAAGAGCCTCTCACGACTCTCGAAGAGTACGGTCGCATTTCAATCGCGTTCGAGGTTCGCACGGTTCTCGAAGTCGCGGGGAGGGGCGAGTTTCCAAGCGGCTTCGTCCTGACGGAGCGCGGCGTGGACGCCCCGTACATCAAGGATTACGACGCCATCGAAGGCGAGGAGCCCGCGCGTTGGGCGAAGCGCTTTGACATCTCGAAGTGGGGCTTGTTCGCGGCGCGCGTGGAGGGCCGCCGCGTCGGCGGGGCGGTCGTCGCCTTCGACACTCCCGGCCTCGACATGCTGGAAGGCCGCCGAGACCTCGCCGTCCTGTGGGACATCCGCGTCTCGCCCGAAGCGCGCGGGCGCGGCGTCGGCTCTGCCCTCTTCGCCGCCGCCGTTGCTTGGGCCAGAGCGAGGGGCTGCCGCCGCCTCAAGGTCGAGACCCAGAACATCAACGTCGCGGCGTGCAGGTTTTACGAGCGTCGAGGGTGCGTGCTCGCGGAGGTCAACAGCTCCGCCTATCCCGGGCTGCCGAACGAGATTCAGTTTCTCTGGCATCAGGACATTTCCGACGGCGGGCCGCGAGCCTGAAGGGTCGTACACGGTGGCCGGGGCTTGTGCTGTCAGGGGCGCGGGCCGTACATTGTCCGCGCCGACGCCGGGTCGGGATTCGACTCCTCGCACACTTTGGTTGGAAAAGGAGAAGAGCGATGAACGTCAGCCGCGACACGCTGGAAGACCATTTGCAGGATCACGAGGCCAAGCTGGGCGGGCTCAAGGCATACCTCAAAGAGCTGAACGCCATGACGGACAAGCACGGCACGGCGCACGAGCACTTCGAGGAAGACTTGGTAGAGACCGAGCACAACATAAAGTTCTACGAGGCGGAAGTCGTTCGGCTCAAGTCTGAAATCGGGAAGCACGGCGACAAGCCTGTGCCCGGCCCGAAAGATTCCGGCGGCGGCGGCTCGCCGCGCGTCTCGAAGCAAGGCATCGGCGCTCTCATCATCGGTCTCGCGGCGGGCGCGCTCGTCGCGCTCGGCTTGAAGTCCCGGCGGGGCGGCAAGGACTCGCCGGACAAGGATTGAAGGCGGCTCATGAGTCTCTTTAGCGGGCAGTCGGCGAGTCGCGGCGCGGGCCGCGATAGTCGGGACTGAAGACACGGGCGGGGCCGAAGAGCCTTGCCCTTCGTCTTTCGCCGGGACGTTTGCATTATGAAGTTACAACCCTCGCTCTCGCTTTTCCTCTCGCTTGCCCTCGGTCTGGGCGTCGCCGCCGGGCAGACCGTCACGCCGACGCCGCAAGATAAGGCGCGGCCCGCCGACGAAGAAGACGAAGTCGTCCGCATCACGACGAATCTGGTGCAGGTTGATGCGGTCGTGACGGACGGCGAAGGCCGCCACGTCGGCGACCTCGGCCCCGAAGACTTCGAGGTGCTTGAGGACGGACGCCCGCAGCCCATCACCAACTTCTCTTTCATCACCAACGCCCCCGCGCCCGGCGACTCCGCGCCGACGAACACGGCGGCAAACGCGCCGGGTTCTAAAGTCAGGGGCGTGCCGCTTCCGCCCGCGCGCCTGCGCCGCGAGCAGGTGCGCCGCACGCTCGCGCTCGTGGTGGACGACCTGCGGATGTCATTTCTCAGCCTGCAAGACACGCGCGACGCGTTGAAGAAGTTCGTGGACGAGCAGCTTCAGCCGGGCGACCTCGCCGCCGTCATCCGCACCAGCTCCGGCGTCGGCTCGCTCGAACAGTTCACCTCCGACAAGCGGCAGCTCCACGCCGCCATCGAGCGGCTGCGCTGGTATCCTTCGCAGACCAACACCCTCGAAGTCGTCGAGCCCATCACGAACGACACGCGCGCCTTCTCCTTCTCGGACAAGGCGGGCGTGCCCGAAAGCGAGCGGACGGAGGCGCAGAAGGAGGCGCAGCGACGCCGCGACGCCGAAGAGGAGATGAAACAGAGCCGCGAGCGGAGCGCGCGCCGCGACGTGGTCTTCACCTCCGGCACGCTCGGCGCGGTCAACTTCATCCTGCGCGGCCTGCGCGGGATGCCGGGCCGCAAGTCGCTCGTCCTCTTCGCCGACGGCATCGGCTTCAACCAGCGGAGCGCGACGGACAACTCGCGCGTCTTCGACTTGCTGCGCCGCCTCGCCGACTTCGCCAACCGCTCGTCCGTCGTCTTCTACACCGTTGACTCGCGCGGGCTCTTCGACCCGTCCGCCCTCACCGCCTTCGACGACGTGGGCGCTAAATCCTTCGACACCGGCGTCGCCATTCAGCGAGGCAACCGCCGCGACGACTTCATCCGCTCGCAGGACGGCATGGCCTTTCTGCCGGAGCAGACGGGCGGCTTCTTCGTGCGCGGGACGGGTTTGAAGAACGCTTTGAAGCGCGTCGTCGAAGACCAGAAGGGTTTCTACTTAATCGGCTACCGGCCCTCGGACTCGACCTTCAAGCCGGTCGCCGGGCGCGAGCAGTTCCACGACATCAAGGTGCGCGTGAAGCGACCGGGCCTCAGCGTCCGCTCGCGCCTCGGCTTCTACGGAACCGCCGAAGAGTCGAAGCCACCGGGGCCGCGCACGCGCGAAGACCGGCTGCTCGCCGCGCTCACCTCGCCGTTCTCTTCGGGCGAGATACCCTTGCGCCTGACCACTCTGTTTCTGAACGAGAAGAAGGCGGGCTCAATCATGCGCTCGCTCCTTCACCTCGACGCGCGGCGCGTGACCTTCGAGACGGAGGCGGGCGGGACGCGCAAGGCCGTGATAGATGTCGCGGCGGTCGTCTTCGGCGAAGCCGGGCAGGTCGTCGAGCGCATCAACCGCACGCACACGATTCGCGTCTCCGAGCCCGGTTACCAGAGCATCATCCGTCACGGCCTGCGCTACGACTTCGACGTGCCCGTCCGCAAGCCGGGCGCGTATCAACTGCGCGTCGCCCTGCGCGACGCCGCCAACGACCGCACGGGCGCGGCGGGCCAGTTCATCGAAGTCCCGAATCTGGACAAAGGGACGCTCGCCCTCTCCGGCCTCATCGTCAACCCGCGCGAAGGTGCGGCGGCGGCGACGACGACAGCCGCGAGCGAGGTCGTTGACGCTCCCGGCTCGTCCGCGCGACGGTTCCGCCACGGCGCGGCGTTCGACTACGGCTATCTCATCTACAACGCGCGGCTCGACAAGGCGACGGGCCGACCGCGACTCACGACGCAGGCGCGTCTGTTCCGCGACGGGCAGTTGATTTACCAGAGCGCGCCGCAGCCCTTCGACGCCGGGCGGCAGACGGACACGACTCGCCTGCTCGCCGCCGGGAGCCTGCAAGTCGGGGCCGACCTCGCGCCGGGCGAGTACGTCTTACAGGTCGTCGTCGAAGATTCTTTGGTCGGGGGCAAGAGCGGCCTCGCGGCCCAGTGGATAGATTTTCAGGTGATGAAGTGAGCCCTTCGGCTTGAAGCCTCTGATGGAAACGACACGCATCCTTCTCGTCCGCCACGGGCAGTCGCAGGGGAACGCCGAGCGGCGCTTCGGCGGCCACACGGCGACGCCCTTAAGCGAGCGCGGTCGCGCCGAGGCCGAGGCGACCGCGCGCGCCCTCGGCACGGAGGGCGTGACGGCCATCTATTCGAGCGACCTCCTGCGCGCCGTCGAGACCGCCGAGCCGCTCGCACGCCTGACCGGGCTTGAGGTCACGACGACGGAAGCCTTCCGCGAGCGGAGCGTCGGCAGGATGGAAGGCTTGACCTTCGAGCGGGCCGCCGAAGAATTCCCCGAAGAGTACGCCGCGCTCCTCCGGCGCGACTTCGAGCACGTTCTGCTCGGCGGCGAGAGCTACCGGCAGATGCTCGACCGCGCCTCGGACGAACTCGACCGCGCCATCCGCCGACATCACGGCGGCACGCTCGTCGTCTTCTCTCACACGGGCACGATCTGCATCCTCGTCCTCCACCTCATGGGCGCGCTCGACGCCCCCGAATTGCGGCCCGTCTGGGTCGCCTCCGCCAACTGCGGCGTGACCCGCATCCACCTCCAGCACGAAGGCTTGACCCGCGTCGTCGCCGTCAACGACACGCGCCACCTCGCGCCGCTCGAAGCACGCCGGGAAAATTCTTGACACCGCCGCCGCGACGGGCCTAGAGTTCCCCGTCCTCATCAAACGGGTACGACCATCACCGCGCTCTCAAAACCTCCGCCCTCAGCGAAGGCGCAATCATCCAAGCAGGAAACCCCTCTCACGAAGGAGAACCTCAGATGGCGCAAAACGGCAAACTCAGACTCGACCTGCTCGACGTTTACGGCAGGCGCTTGCAGGAGCGTGTGGACATCTCGCTCCGCAACCTCCACCTCTCGCACGCCCCGGCCTACAGGAACAAGGACGCCTCGAAGATCATCCAGATCACCGAACTCCACACGGGCGCGCAGGGCGTCTATCAGGTGACGATTGACCCGCCGTCTTATCACCCCGTGAGCCGCTTCATCACCATCCGCACGAGCGGCACGACCGAGATGACGATTCCCTTCCCCGTGGACATCGCGAAGATCGCGAAGGTGGGGGGCGTCACCTTCCCGCCCTACGCGAGCGTCGTCAAGGGGCTGCGCGACCTCCTGAGCGAGAGCCGCAACGTGCTCGGCTTCGAGGAGAAGACGGGACAGGCGCTCTATGAAGCGCTCGACGACATTCGCTGCGCGGGCGTCCTTAACATCGCGCGCAAGTGCTTAGCGACGCGCTTCGCCAACAACGAGAGCGTGCTTTCCTACATCACGGATTTGAGAGAGGTGCGCGGCGACCGCTTCTTCGCCTTCGTGGACAGGAAGCTGCGCGAGGAGACCAAGAACAGTCTCAACACCGGCCTCTTCCACGAAGCGCCCGGCATGCTCCATTCGCTCCCCCCGCAATTCACCGACTTCATCCCCGACGGGAGCTACAAGACCGACGACCACTTCGGCAACCTCCAGCTCACCTTCTTCAAGCGCGGCGAGGAGTACGTCGCCGACATAGACATTGACGACGCCGCCGGACTCGGCCACATCTTCCAAGTCCTGCGCAACCACTTCACCGGCGAGCCCACGCACCCCTACAACATCCACGAAATACTCGTCCAGCACCAGCACCTCGACCCCGGATACAGGTTCAAGCTGTCGTAAGGAGCGGTTTTCGGTTTGGAGTGTAGGACGCGACGAGGCGGGCACAAGACAGTACCGCGAGCGGTAGCGAGCGGGTTGAGTATCATCAAGCTCAACCCGCTCGCTACCGCTCGCGGTACTGTCTGTTCTATTTCAAATCGAACGCCGCGATGGTCTTGCGGTCGCGGACGTAGAGCCTTGTCCCGGCGAGCGTGGGGGCCGTCCACGCGTTGCTCTTGAGGAGTTCGACTTTGGAGTGAATCTTGAGTCCTTCCGCCGTCGGCGTGGCGAGCGTGAGGTTGCCGTCCTCGTCGAGGATGATGAAGCGGCCCTCGGCGGAGACGAAAGAGGCGCGGGCGATGTTGCGGTCGCGCCACACGACCTTGCCCGTCTTGACGTTGACCGCCGTGAAGGGCGCGGTGCCGAAGTCGCCGCTCGAACCGTAGACGTAATCGCCGAGGCGGATGACGTTGCCGTAGTGAATCCTCATCAGCTTGTGCGCCCAGACCTCCTCGACGGTCGTCTTCGCGCCCGCGCGCGTCAGCTTCAAGGCGCGGCTCCCGCCGCCGTAGGATGAAGAGATGAAGAGCAGGCTGTCAGCTTCGCCCCAGACCGGCGTGCTGACGTTGAGGCCGAACTCGGTCTTGTGCGGGTAGCTCCACAAGAGGTCTCCGCCGCGCGGGTCGAGCCCCACCACGTCGTCGTACATGAAGGCGACGAGCTGCTCCTGCCCGTCCACCTTGATGAGCAGAGGAGATGCCGGGGAGTTCTGGAAGTCGTGCCGCTTCCACGCGACCGCGCCGTCCCTTTGCTTGAAGGCCATGACGGCGTTGCCCGCGCCGCCGACGAGCATGATGACGGTATCGCCGTAGGCGACCGGGCTGCACGCGTAGCCGTTGACGCGAATCGTGCCCTTGTACTCATTCATCAGGTCGTGCGCCCAGACGAGCTTGCCGGTCTGCTTGTCGAGCGCGTGGAGTTTTCCGGTCGCGCCCGCCGTGAAGACGCGCCCGCCCGCGACGAGCGGCGTCGAGTGCGGCCCCGGCCCGTTCTCCATCGAATACTCCGCCGCGAACGGCGCGTCGTAGGCGAACTCCCAGACGGTCTTGCCCGTCGAGGCGTCGAGCGCGACGGCGACCTCCTGCGCGCCGCGCCGGTACATCGTATAAAGTCGCCCGCCCTCGGCGGCGATCCCTGAGTAGCCCTCGCCGAGTTCGCGGCCCCAGACCTTTCGCGGCCCGCCCTCCGGCCACGTCGCCGCCAGCCCCTTCGCGCCCGACACGAAGTTCCGGTCAGGCCCGCCCCACTGCGGCCAGTCCGCCGTCTGCGCGGAAGCATCAATGTAGAAAGCAGCGAGCAGAAGCAGCGACGCGAAGAGACACGCGACGCGCCGGGTCGCTTCGTGTTTCAGAATGTTTGCGATCACTTTCTACTCCTCACTGTTGCGCGGCGGCGGGCTTCGGCTTCTCGAAGAGCGCGGGCGAGACTTCGCCGTTGATGACGAGCGTCTCGACCCTGTAAGACTGCAAAGGGTCGGCCTCGCCGTTGAAAGTGCCCGTCACCTTGAACGGCAGGCTGAGGCCGTCAACCGTGCGGAAGTCCGAGAAGCTCTCCGCGATGTTGCCGAACACGCCGCCGGGGCCGCGACCGCGGTACGCGCGGCTGAGGATGCGGCCCGTCGAGGGGTCAATGCCGAGCGTCAGGAGGATGCCGTCGAAAACGATCTCGACCCGCTCGACGCTCGTCTCGCCCGCCTTACTCGCGCCGACGGCAGCCGCCTTGAACCCCTCGCCCCGGCGGGCGCGCAGGACGGCGAGCAGACCCCGTTTGAACTGCTTCTCGAAGGCCGCGCGCTGTTCGTCGAGCATCGGGTTCGCGCGCCGCATCACGAAGAACGCCTCGCCGGGCGTGATGACGGTCGCCAGAGTCATGTCCGGCGCGAACGTCCGCTCCTGCCGCACGCGGTCGGGGAAGACCCACGTCAGCGAATTCTTCATCTCGGCCATGCCGTCGCGCGTCCGCCGCGTCGCCAGCCCCGTCTCCTGATAGGTCTTCAGGCCGTCAACCCGCGCCGCGCCGCCCGCCGCCTCGACTGCCTTCTCCACAAGCGCGCGCCCCTTCGACAGAGCTTCGGCGCTCGCCGCCTTCCACCCGGCGGCGTCGTCGGTCTCAAGATAATTGTCCGGCGCGGTCTTGAAGAGCTTCAGGCATTCGGGGCTCCCGAAGAGATAGATGCGCCCGTTGTGGACGGTGTAGAGGTCAGGGTCGCCCCCCGTGCTCGCCCCCATCCGCGCGCACGTCCCGCCGAGTTGAATCTCGTAGCGGGCGGGCTCGCGCTCGAACCGCGCCTTCGTCTCCGCGCCCGCGAAGAGGTAGCGGTAGCGCCCGCGCGTCACAGAGAACTTGACATCGCCCTGCGCCTCTTTGCCTTCGACGAGCAGCACGGGGTCGAGACCTTCAAGGGGGATGACGGTCTCCGCGCTTTGCGCGAAGCCGCGCGCCGGACTGGCGGCGAAGCCGAAGCCGTCCGGGTCGAAGCCGTCGCCTGTCATCGCCAGCAAGACCGCCAACACGAGAATCTTCATAGAGTTCACTCTCCTTGATGCGCGTTAAGGTAAGGAAGCACGGACTACTCGCTCTGCACCGGAGCATACGCCCGTCGCGCGCGCGCGGGCGAGGCTATTCAGCGAAGCCCTCGGAAAGTGCGGCGAGTTGCGGGATTGTTGCAGCCGGTGGCGGGGCCGCCTGGGGCCTGCTTGTTGACTTCGCCGGGGCGGCGGTTTTATTGTTCGACTGCTCCGGCGACGGACGTTTGTTTCGGCGACTCCTCGCCTCATCCGCCTCGCCCGCGCCCGTCGCGCGTTCACAGAAAGGATGTCTGATTTGAAATCAAGCCTGCACGCATTCGGCATCGCCTTCGCCGTTTTAGTCTTGCTGTTCGCCGCGCCTACGGCCCGCGCGCAGAAGCCCGACAAGCCTTCCGGCGCGAGTTCGAGCGAGGTCAAAGTTCTACCGGCGAAGGCCAAGCGTTACGCGCTCGTCGTCGGGGTGGACAAGTACGCCGACACGCAGATTACTACGCTCGGCGGCGCGAGCAACGACGCGCGCTCGCTCCGCGACGCGCTCGTCGAGCACGCCGGGTTCCCCGCCGACCAAGTTATCCTGCTCTCGACCGACCAGCCCGCCGAGCGCCAGCCGACGCGCGGCAACATCCTCCGCCGCCTCTCGAACCTCGCGTCCGAAGGCGCAGTCCCGAAGGACGGGCTCCTCCTCTTCTTCTTCGCCGGTCACGGGATGGAGCGCGGCGGTCAGGCGTTTCTGCTCCCCTCGGACGCGCAGGTCTCCGACGACGTGACGCTCCTTGAGCAGACGGCGGTCAACGTCCTGCAAGTCAAAGACTGGGTGCGGAAGTCGGGCGTCCGTCAGGTCTTGATGATCCTCGACGCCTGCCGCAACGACCCGGCGGGCCGCGCCGAAGCCGACAACCCGCTCACCGAGTCATACACGCGCGGCTTCAACTTCGACCGCCGCAACCGTGAAATCGAAGCCTTCGTCACCCTCTACGCGACGGCCATCGGCAAGCGCGCCTACGAGTACCGGGAGAAGAAGCAGGGCTACTTCACCTGGGCGCTCGTCGAGGGCTTGCGCGGCGCGGCGGCTAACGACAAAGGCGAGGTGACGCTCGACGGGTTAGTAAAACATTTGGAGGAGCGCGTGCCGAAGCAGGTCGCGCTCGACCTCGGCAAGGGCAAGGTGCAGAAGCCCTTCGCCGTCGTCGAAGGCTATAAGGCGGACGAACTGGTGCTCGGCGTCGCCACGGCGCGCGATTTGAAACTCCCCGTGGCGGCTGCGGACGACGAGCCGCACGAGCAGCCCCGGCAATCCTCCGCCGGGTCGTCGGACGAGGAGAAGGGGGGCCGAGGCGATGTCGTCCCCAACATCGAAGGCACGGTCTGGACGGGGACGACCGTGAGCGGGACTTTCGACATCGAGTTCATGAAGGACGGCAAGCTCAGCTACCTCCTCCTCGTCGAGCGCGGCGAGCCGAGGCCGCGCATCGGCAAGTGGAGGCAGCACGGCAAGGCATTGATGCTTGACCTCGGATTCTCGGTCAGCGAAGGCAAGATTGAAGACGGCGTGATTCGCGTCGAAGGCGAGAACCTCGAAGGCAAGAAATTCAGCTACACGCTCTACCGCAAAGAAGCGAAGTAAAAACAGTACCGCGAGCAGGTCGCTAGCGAAGGCAAAGTAAAAAGGTAAAAGGCATAATGACGGAGCTTCAACCTCTCTCGCTACCGCTTTCGCTTTTACTTGTTTCTTTAGCTCTAGCCTTGCCCGTCCGCGACCGCCTCCAGAGACTCCGCGTCGAGCGGCGCGGCTTCCGCCAACTCGTCGCCTTCCAGTTGCCGCTGGCGGCGCACCGTCCCGTCGGACTCGAAGATGTAGGCCGACGGCGCTTCGCGCATGATGATCTCCTGCAAGCACATCAGCCCGTAGAGCAGCGCTTCGGGGCGCGGCGGGCAGCCCGGAATGTAGACATCCACGGGGATCGTGCGGTCAACGCCCTGCATCGTCGAGTAGGAGTCGAACGGGCCGCCCGTCGAGGCGCACGCGCCCATCGCGATGACCCACTTCGGCTCCGGCATCTGGTCGTAGACCCTCCGCACCACCGGCCCCATCTTCAAAGTCACCGTCCCGGCGACGATGATGAGGTCGCTCTGCCGGGGCGAGGGCCGGAAGACGCCCGCGCCGAAGCGGTCAATGTCGAAGCGCGAAGACCCGGCGGCGATCATCTCGATGGCGCAGCACGCGAGCCCGAACGTCATCGGCCACAAGGCCGACTTGCGCCCCCAGTTCACGAGGTCGCGCATCGGCTTCGTGTTCATCACCGGCGCGCCCACGTTCCGCCGCAGCGCGTTGAAGATTGAATCAACCGTCGTCAGGACGATGCCTTCTTGATGTTCAGCCATACGATTTTAGATTTTGGATTTTGGACTTTAGATTGGCGTGCTTCTTAACCTCGAAGCCGGATTCGGAACTCGTCAGCCTTCGTCGCTGACTCAATCCAAAATCCAAAATCTAAAATCCAAAATGCTCAGGCCCATTCCAGAGCGCCCTTGCGCCACGCGTAGTAGTAGCCGACGACGAGGATGCCGATGAAGACGAACATCTCGATGAGGGCGAACTTGGTGAAGGTGAAGTCGTCGCCCATGAAGATGATGGCCCACGGGAGGAGGAAGATGGTCTCGACATCGAAGATGAGGAAGAGCATGGCGACGATGTAGTAACGCACGGTGAAGCGGTCGTGGGCCTCGGTCGTCGGGTCAATGCCGCACTCGTAGGGGCGCATCTTCGCCTTCCCGTAAATGCTCGGACGGATGAAGCGACCGAGGACTATCGGGAGCACGGGGAAGGCGACGGCGAAGACGAAGAAGATCATCACCGGCCAGTAGGCCGTGACCGGGCCGCCGATGTTCTGAACGCCCGCGTTCGCTGTCGCCTGAAGGAGAAACACCGTCTCTGTCATCTTCGTTTTCTCAGCCTTCGTTTACGGCTTGGAGTGGCGTGCCGGGTAAGTCTTAACGAACTTGTCTCGGATTCTAGGCACTCGGCCCGCCGCCTGTCAACGAACTTCTGTCGGCTCAGGCGGCGTCGCCTTCATCAACAACTTCGTGTGAATGGCCGTTGAGCACCGAGACGGCGTGCGCGAGCACGGGGCGGATGACGGCGAAGCATTCGCGCACGGCGGCTGGCGAGCCCGGCAGGTTAATGACGAGCGTGCCGGAGCGCGTGCCGCACACGCCGCGCGAGAGCATTGCCAGCGTCGTCTTCTTCAAGGTCTCCGCGCGCATCGCCTCGGAGAGCCCCGGCACTTCGCGCTCGATGACGGCGCGCGTCGCCTCCGGCGTGTTGTCGCGTGGGCCGAGGCCCGTCCCGCCCGTCGTCACTAACAGATTCACGTCCGCGCGCTCGGCGTAGCCGCGCAACTTTTCGGTGAGAGGTTCGAGGTCGTCCGAGAGAATCTCCGTCGCCAACACCTCCGCGCCCAACTCTTGAAGCAGCGATACCAGAACTGCGCCCGACTCGTCCCGTTGCTCGCCGCGCGCGCAGCGGTCGCTGACGGTGACGGCGACGGCTCTGAGCGCGACGCTCATCGGGCCGCTTCCCTCCCCTTCGCCTCAGTCGAAGCCGTCGCGCCGCCGTGCAGTTCTTGTAAAGAGATGACGGAAATCTCGGTCTGCTCGCGGGCGGCGATGGCTTCGACGATGGCCTGCGCGCCGGTCATGGTCGTGACGCAGGGGACGTTGTATTGGAGCGCGGCGCGGCGGATGGCCTGCTCGTCGAAGTGCGAGGCCATCCCCAAGGGCGTGTTGATGACGAGGGCGATTTCGCCCTGCTTGATTTTGTCGGCGATGTTGGGGCGGCCCTCGTTGACCTTGAAGACGGACTCGACTTCGAGGCCGACTTCGCGGAGCCGCACCGCCGTGCCGAGCGTCGCCGTCAACGTGAAGCCGAGGCGGACGAGGCGGCGGGCGAGGACGACGGCCTGACCCTTGTCCGTGTCGTTGACGCTGATGAAGGCCGCGCCCTCGGACGGGAGTTCGAGCCCCGCGCCGGTCATCGCCTTGCCGTAAGCCTCGCCGAAGGTGTCGCCGATGCCCATCACCTCGCCGGTCGAGTGCATCTCCGGGCTCAGTATCGGGTCCACGCCGGGGAACTTGGCGAAGGGGAAGACGGGCGACTTGATGAAGAAGCGGTCAACGGTCAACTCGTCGGGCAAGTTAAACTCGGCGAGCGGCTGTCCCGCCATCACGAGCGCGGCGACGCGCGCGAGCGGCACTCCGGTCGCCTTCGAGACGAAGGGCACGGTGCGCGAGGCGCGCGGGTTGACTTCGAGGACGTAGACGCGGTCGTCCTTGATGGCGAACTGGATGTTGATGAGGCCGCGCACCTTCAAGGCGCGCGCGAGCGTGCGCGTGTAGTGGCGCATCGTCTCAAGGTGTTCGGGCTGGATGCGCAGCGGCGGCAGGACGCACGAAGAGTCGCCGGAATGAATCCCGGCCTCCTCGATGTGCTCCTGAATCCCTGCGACGACGCAGGTCTCCTCGTCGGCGAGCGCGTCCACGTCGAACTCGGCGGCGCGTTCGAGGAACTTGTCAATCAGCACCGGCTTTTCGGGCGACGCGTCAACGGCTGTCCGCATGTACTCGTCGAGGCTCTTCTCATCGTAGACAATCGCCATCGCGCGCCCGCCGAGAACGTAGGAGGGGCGGACGAGGACGGGGTAGCCGATGCGCGCGGCACATTCCTTCGCCTCTTCGCCGCTGACCGCCGTGCCGTTTTCGGGCTGCGGGATGCCGAGCTTGTCGAGGAGCGCGCCGAAGCGTTTGCGGTCTTCGGCGAGGTCAATCGAGTCGGGCGAAGTGCCGATGATGGGCGCGCCCGCCGCCGCGAGCCGCATCGCGAGATTGAGGGGCGTCTGCCCGCCGAACTGGACGATGATGCCCTCCGGCTTCTCGACATCCACGATGTTCATCACGTCCTCGAACGTCAAGGGCTCGAAGTAGAGGCGGTCGGAGGTGTCGTAGTCGGTCGAGACGGTTTCGGGGTTGCAGTTGACCATGATGGTCTCGAACCCGGACTCGCGCAGAGCGAACGAGGCGTGGCAGCAGCAGTAGTCGAACTCAATCCCCTGCCCGATGCGGTTCGGCCCGGAGCCGAGAATCATAATCTTGCGCCGGGTCGTCGGCGCGGACTCGTCCTCCTCTTCATAAGTCGAATAGAGATAAGGCGTGAAGGACTCGAACTCCGCGCCGCACGTGTCCACGCGCTTGTAGACGGGCACGATGCCGAGTCGCTTTCGATAAGCGCGGACTTCATCTTCCGTGCGCCCGGTCATGTAGGCAAGGCGGCGGTCTGAGAGAGCCGCTTCTTTGAAGGTGCGCAGGAGTTCGGGCGTGATGTCTTCGAGCGCCAGCCCTTCGACCTCTTGCTGAATCTGCATCACGTCCTGAAGCTGTTCGAGGAACCACGGGTCAATGCGCGTCAGGCGATGAATCTCGGAGATAGTCCAGCCGCGCCGGAGGGCGTAGGTGATGTAAGAGAAGCGTTGCGAGTTGGGGCGCGCGAGCTTGCGTTGCAGCTCGTCGTCGGGCACGTCCTGAAGGCGCAGCGGCTTGACCGATTCGAGCGAGCGCAAGCCCTTGAAGAGCGCCTCCTTGAAGGTGCGCCCGATGGCCATCACCTCGCCGACGGACTTCATCTGCGTGCCGAGCACGTCCTCGGCCTCGCGGAACTTCTCGAAGGCCCACTTCGGAATCTTGGCGACGACGTAATCAATCGTCGGCTCGAAGGAGGCCGGAGTCTTCTTCGTGATGTCGTTGGCAATCTCGTCGAGCGTGTAGCCGACGGCGAGCTTGGCGGCGATCTTGGCGATGGGGAAGCCGGTCGCCTTCGACGCCAAAGCCGAAGAGCGCGAGACGCGCGGGTTCATCTCGATGACGCGCACCGCGCCGTCCGAAGGGTTGACGGCGAACTGGATGTTCGAGCCGCCCGTCTCGACGCCGACCTTGCGGATGATCTTGATGGACATGTCGCGCAAACGCTGGTACTCGACATCGGTCAGGGTCTGCGCCGGGGCGACGGTGATGGAGTCGCCCGTGTGGACGCCCATCGGGTCGAAGTTCTCAATCGAGCAGATGATGACGACGTTGTCGGCGAGGTCGCGCATCACTTCGAGTTCGTACTCTTTCCAGCCGAGGATGGACTCCTCTATCAACACCTGATGCATGGGCGAGGCGGCGAGCCCGCCGCGCACAATCTCCTCGAACTCTTCGGGGTTGAAGGCCACGCCGCCGCCCGAACCGCCGAGCGTGAACGAAGGGCGGATGATGGCCGGGTAGCCGGTCTCTTCGACAATCGCCTCGGCCTCGGCCCACGAGTGCGCGAAGCCGCCGCGCGGCATCGGCAAACCCTCTTCCTCCATCGCCCGCTTGAACAGCTCGCGGTCTTCGGCGACCTTGACGGCATCCTCGGTCGCGCCGATCATCTCGACGCCGTACTCGCGGAGCACGCCACGGTCGGAGAGCGCGACGGCGAGGTTCAGGGCCGTCTGCCCGCCCACGGTCGGCAAGAGCGCGTCGGGCCGCTCGCGGCGGATGATGGCGGTCACGGTCTCGACCGTCAAAGGCTCGATGTAGGTGCGGTCGGCGGTCTCCGGGTCGGTCATGATGGTCGCCGGGTTCGAGTTCACTAAGACGACCTCGTAGCCCTCCTGCCGGAGCGCCTTGCACGCCTGCGTGCCGGAGTAGTCGAACTCGCACGCCTGCCCGATGACGATGGGGCCGGAGCCGATAATGAGAATCTTGCGGATGTCTGTGCGTCTGGGCATCTGTCGTCAAACGGGGCTCATCAAAACGGGGAAAATTTTACGTCCGGTATCGCGGTCGGGCCATTATACATAACGGTTCGGCGGCGGGCACGCGGACGGTTCCCCGGCCCCCAGACTGCCAGACGCTCACAGGCATTTATTTCTTCAGGACTTAAAAGATGAAAACTTCTCTCAGGCCGTCTCTCGCCGTGCTCTTCGTGCTGCTGCTGCTCTTCGTGCCGCAGGTCTTCGCGCAGAAGGCCCCGCGCAAGGCGGAGGACTTTTATAATCGTGGGCTCGAACGTCAGGCGCAGGGCGACCTCGACGGCGCGCTCGCCGACTACGACGAGGCCATCCGTCTCGACCTCGGCGCGGGCGGGAAGATGCACGACGCCTACAACAACCGCGCCAACGTGCGGCTGGCGAAGGGCGACGTGGCGGGCGCGATGGCCGACTACGGCAAGGTCATCGAGATTAACCCGCGCGACTTCATGGGCTACTACAACCGTGGCGTCGCGCGCATCAACAACGCCGAGTACGACGCGGCCATCAAGGACTTCGACACGGCGATTAGTCTCAACGCGACCGCCTCGGTCGTCTACAACAACCGGGGCTACGCGAAGCAGTTGAAGGGCGAGCTGGACGCCGCGCTCGCCGACTACAATAAGGCCGTCGAGCTGAACCCGAAGTCCTCGATGGCCTTCTTCAACCGTGGGAGTTTGCGGCAGGCGCGGGGCGAGCACGACGCGGCGCTCGTTGACCTTGAGAAGTCCATCGAGTTGAACCCGAAGTTTTCGGGGAGCTACAACAACCGTGGCATCCTGCGGCGCACGCGCGGCGACTCGGCGGGCGCGCTCGCCGACTTCGCGAAGGCCGTCGAACTCGCGCCCGAAGAGGCGGACGGCTACTTCAACAGGGGGATTACCTACCAGACGCTCGGCGAGACCGACAAGGCCATCGCGGATTTCGACCGCGCCGTCGCGCTCAACCCGCAGGCGAGCGAGTCTTACACGCAACGCGGCGTCTCGCGGCTCGCCAAAAAGGACGCGGCGGGCGCGCTCGCCGACTTCGACAAGGCGATTGAGCTGAACGCCGCCGACGCGCTCGCGCACGTCAACCGGGGATTGCTGCGCCGCGAGCGCGGCGAGGCGGAGGGCGCGCTCAACGACTTCACTCAGGCCATCGCCATTGACCCGCGCGCCGCCACGGCCTACGCCAATCGCGGCGTCATCTACTTGCGGAAGGGGCAGGACAAACTCGCCGAGAAGGATTTTGACGAGGCCGTCCGTTTAGACCCCGCGTTGAAGGCTTCGCTGGAGAAGTACCTGAGCGAGATGAAGAAGCGGAGCGTCAAGGATCGTCAGTAAAGGCGAGGCTTCGAGGGAGAATTCACGGATTGGAAAAGAGGGAGACGACCTTAAGGTCGTCTCCCTCTTTTCGTGTCGGGCGGGCCGCTCCCGTCCGCCGGTCTTGCTGGCCTGACGGGCGAAAGTGGCCCGCCCAACTCGAACGCGCCTTCGCTTAGAAGACCAGCTTGGCGCGCAGTTGGATGGTGCGCCCGGCGAAGTTGCCGAGCGAGTAGTTGTTGAAGAACGGGCTCCCGACGTTGGCGAAGGCGAAGTCCGTGGCGGAGAGGCCGGCAGCCGTCGTCACGTTGTTCGTCCCCGGAATCGTCGCGAAGTTCCCGATGGTGCGGATGCGCTGGTTCAAGAGGTTGATGAACTCGGCGCCGATCTGCACGTTGTAGCGGTTCTCGGCGAACGGGAAGTTCTTCAGGAGCACCGCGTCGGTGCGGTTGAAGCCGTTCGAGCGGAGCGTGTTGCGCCCCGAATTGGCGCGCGCGCCGGGGCCGGCCAGGATGTACTGCGCGTTCGGGTTGACGGCGACGTAGGCCACCGTCGAGCGGTCGTTCAAGGGCACGGTCGCGCCCGAAGCGTTGACCGCGATGACGTTGCTGCCCGTCCCCTCGACGCCGGCGGGGTTGAAGATGGTGCGGTCGCCCGCGTTCGAGTCGAGGTTGAGGTTGCTGTCAACGATGGACTGCGGCGTGAAGGGCTGACCCGACTGCGCCTGGAAGATGCCGTTGATCTGCCAGCCGCCGAAGACGACCTTGGCGAAGTCGTTGTCGCTCTCCTTGAAGAACGGGAGGTCGTAGTTGAACGACATCACGAAGCGGTGCGGGATGTCGAAGACCGAGAGCGCGCGCTCTTCGCGCAGGTTGAAGGGGTCTTGCGGGCGGCGCGGGTTGACGGCGCTGCTGAAGACCTCGTTGGTCGAGTCGTCAATGGTCTTGCTGAAGGTGTAGGCCGCGGTCGCCGCCAACCCCTGGCTGAAGCGGCGCGTCAGGCTCACCGACCCGGCGTCGTACTGCGAGTTGCCGATGGGCTTGTAGGACGTGATGTTGCCCGTGAAGCCGAAGGTGGAGAGGCGGCGGCGGCGCTGGTCTAAGAGCGTGCCCAGCTCCGTCCGGCCCGCCAGTTGGGCGGCGGTCGGCGTGCTGCCGATGAAGGTCGGGATGACGAGCGGCACGTCCACGCCCGCGTTGATCTGAATCTGCATGGGCAGCTTGTGGCTCCGCGTGCCGAGGTAGCGGAACTCGATGGCGGTCGTCGGCGAAAGCTCTCTCTGGTACGAGAGCGTCCACGACATCGTGTAGGGCTGAACCTGGTCGTCGGTGAAGCTCGTCGTCGCGGCGCGCGCGAGCGCGGGCGTCGTCGGCGGGTTCGGGATCGAAGGCAGGCCGCCGCGCGCGAGGAAGCCGGGGCTGGTGTTGAAGCCCGCGAGGTCGGTCGCGCGAAGCTCCTGCTGGAACTGCGGAGGCAGGAGCAGGATGGCGAGGTTGCCGAAGATTTCCGCGTACGAGACGCCGAAGTGGGCGCGGATGGAACTCTGCCCGCGGCTCCCGAAGAGGAGGCCCATCACGCCGCCGCCGTCGTGGTCGGGCGAGTAGGCGAAGCCGACGCGCGGCGCGAAGTTGTTGCGGTCGGTCTTGGGCACGCCGAAGGTGAGCACGCCCGGCACGTCCGAGATGGAGTTCAGCGCCTGCAACGGCACGTCGCGCGGCAGCGTGTTGTACTCGTAGCGCAGGCCCAGATTCAAGGTCAGGTTCGGCGTCACCTTCCAGTCGTCCTGGCCGAAGATGTAGTACTTCTCCTGGTTGAAGGTAAAGCCGCCGCTGCCGACGCCGCGGATGGCCGTCGTCGGCGTCTGGTCTAGCAGGAGCAGGTCGAAGGTCGCGTAGAGATAGTCGCCGCGCGCGCGCGGGAGGAACTGGCTCGTCGCGATGAGGTTGCGGTACTCGCCGCCGAACTTGAAGTTGTGCTGGCCGCGCACGTAGCTGATCGAGTCGTAGACCTGGTAGTTGTTGTTGTAGCTCGACTGCGGCAGGTTCGAGTTCGGCCCGATCTGCGTGTTCGACGCCGAGACCGTCAGGTTCGGGAAGGTGTTGAACTGGGCATCCTTGAGCGGCGTGTCCGAGATGACGCGGCGGTAGGAGAGCCGTAGGTCGTTGACGAGCGAGGAGCTGATGGTGCGCACCCACGTCGCCGAGAAGAGGCGCGAGTCGAAGACGTTCAGCGCGTTGAACTGCGCGTTGCCGAGGCCGTTCGCGTTCTCGGTGCGGAAGCGGTCGGCGCTGAAGCGGTAGCGGAACTGGTCTTTCGTCCCGCGCAGGTGGTCAATGTTGATCTGCCCCTGAAAGTCGTTGAAGAAGCTCGGCGAGGTCAGGTTGACGTTGCCGAAGGGAATGGCCTGGCCCGCGACGGTCTGCGTCGTCGTCTGCACCGGGGCGAGGACGAGGTTGTTGCGGATGATGTCCAGCACCAGCGGACTCACGCCGGGGATGGAGGCGAGCTGGTTGAGGCCGTCCTGCGTCGGCGAGAGGAAGGTCGAGCCCGTCGCCGACCTGCCATTCGTCTCGTGCTGGTAAGCGCCGAAGAAGAAGAGCTTGTTCTTGACGAAGGGGCCGCCCGCCGTCAGGCCGTAGCGTGTGTTGACGAAGCGCGGGAGCTGCCGGATGCGGTCTTCGTCGGCTGTGCCTTCGAGCGCCAGTCGCTGCTTAATCTGGGCCTCCTGCGCGGTCGAGGCGGCGTTGAGCTTCTGGTTCTGCATGTAGACGAAGGCCGTGCCGTGCCACTCGTTCGTCCCCGCCTTGGTGACGGTGTTGAACTGCCCGCCCGAAGCCTGCCCGAACTCCGCGTTGAAGTTGTTCGAGAGGAGCGTGAACTCCTGGATGGCGTCGGGGATGACGGTGGTCTGCGGGCCGGTGACGGAGAACTGGTTGTTGTCCACGCCGTCAATGTTGAAGGAGTTGTAGCGGGCGCGCACGCCGCCGACCGCGCCGCCGCTCCCGGATGTGCCGGAGAAGGCGTTGAAGTTGACGACGTTGGGCGCGAGCAGCGCGAGGTTGTTCTGGTTGCCGAAGGTCGGGAGGTCAACTATCTGCCGCTGCTCGAAGCTCTTGCCGAGCTGCGAGCTGTCGGTCTGGACGAGCGCCTCGCTGGCCGCCGTCACGTCAATGGTGACGCCGGTTATCCCTGCGGCCTGAAGCGTCGCGTTGACGCTCGTCGTCTGGTTGAGCGTGACCTTCAACTCCTGTGTGGCCGCCGCGAAACCCGTGTTCTCGATGGTGATGGTGTAGTCGCCCACGGGGACGTTCGGGAAGCTGTAGGAGCCGGAGTCGGTCGTCTGGCTGGTCAGGGTCTGCCCGGTCTGCTTACTCCGGAGCGTCACGGTGGCGTTCGGGACGACGGCCCCCGTGGCGTCGACCACCTCGCCGGTGACCGCTCCGCCCGTGGCCTGCCCCAACGAAGTCGCGGCGCAGGCGACGAACAGTCCGAGCGCCAGGAAGAGTGAAGCTAATCTGCTACGCATCTTTTGAACCTCCAAGATTGTCACTTGATGAGGGACTGGCACACGGATTCGCGAAAGAGAATCTTTCGGAACTCGCCAGACCGCCGAGGTCGCAGGAGCCAAGCGGGAGACTGCATTCGCTTTCTTCGGCGTCGCTGATGTGGCGAAGGATGCCGTCCAATATTTTGTACTGCCGCGCAAGCTTTCGCGCCGATTTGTCAAAGCTGTAAAAGGAGCAACCTTCATGCCGCCAAACGTGCGCCGGAACAAACTCGTGCCCCTCAATGACATTGACGGCAAACGGTTTTCCGCCTTGTAAAAAATCTTGACGAATCTGGATGGTCTTCTGAGGTTTTGAATCGAAGGTGTGGGAAGGCGCGTCCAATTAATTGGACGCGCGTCGTCGAAGGAGGTCTTGCGGGGATATATGCGGCGGTGAGTCGCCGCGAAAGAAGAAAGCCGCGGACGGCCCGCGGCTTTAGACTTCAGAGGAGCTTTGAGGTCAGCTCAAATCTTCTGCTTGTCGAAAGTCTTCCGGTGGTCTTCGCCTTCTATCTGGACGGTCTTGCACATCTCGAAGAGGCGCGAGCGCAGGCGCACGCCGATGCGGTCTTCCAAGGTCTCGTCGGTCGGGGCGCGGCGCGCGTCGAGGTAGTTGGTGGTGAAGATGGTGAGCTTCTTGTCGTTGTAGCGCGTGCCGATGATGTTCATCATCGTGTCGCGCACCCAGTCGGTCGGCTTCGACGCGCCGAGTTCGTCCAAGACGAGGACTTCCGCCTGATAGACCGGCGCGAGCACCTTCATCTCGGAGGTCTTCGAGATCGGGTTGTAGGAGTCCTGAATCTGTTTGAGGAGCGTGCCGAACTCAGAGAACATGCAAGGGACGCCCTTCTCCATCAGGCCGCGCAGGATGGCGACCGAGAGGTGCGTCTTCCCCACCCCGACCGTGCCCATGAAGAGCAGTCCGCGCTCAAGCGCCGGGTACTCGCGCACGAGCCGGAAGGCGTAGTTGAAGGCCTTGAGCTGCGAGCCGTTGTTCGGCGCGGGATAGTAGTTCTGAAGCGTGCACGCCTCGTAGCGGCGCGGGATGCGCGCGCCGTCGAAGAGCTTCAGTTGCGAGTCCTGCGTCCGGCACTCGCAGCGTCGCGCGCCCTTGCCCGGCACGACTTCGAGCCCCGTCCCGAAGCAGCGCGTGCACGCGGGAACCGCGTCTTCCTTACGCCTCCGCCCCGCCTTCGGCTTCTCCTCGGCGGGGGCTTCCGCGGGCATGCCCCTTTCGGGCACGGCAAAGAGCGGCGGAATCTTTTTGGCGTTGTCTGAAGACATCCTGCGTGCGTGCGTCTTGAATTGCTTCCCTTAGATTGACCGCGCGGGGGTTGGTGCTCAGGTTGCGCGGCGCGCTCAGGTCGGAGATTTAAGTCAACTGTCCCTCTTCAAAGCGACGCGGATTATAGCACTCGAAGCAAAGATTGCAAGGTCGTCATTCCGTGACGTGTTGACGTGCGAAAACGCTGGCAATTCGCGCCGCGCGGCGGATGAAAAATTCTCATTTCGAGATGCTACGGACGGGCGCGATTTCATACCTCTTCTTTTCCACAGGTGGAAAACTTTAGACGCGCGTTCTCCGTCCCGCGCGCGCGTCGTGCAAGCTCTCAACAGCCGCCGCCGCCGCCCTGATAGACGCTGCGCCACTGGCCCCCCTGCTTCTTGTAGATGAAGTAGTCGTTCGACTCGTAGTAGTGGCCCCCGGCGATGACTTCCGAGACGCCGTCGCCGTCGAGGTCGAGCTGGTCAACGAGTCTTCGGTCTGCGTACTCGGCCTCCGCGCCCTTGTTGAACCACGTCATCGCGGCTTTGAGCTTGTCGCCGACGGGCTCGAAGATGATGAAGAGCGAGTAGGCTTCCCAGTTCTCTCCTTCAGACTTCTCCGCCTTGAAGCTGCCGACCAGCTCGGCCTTGCCGTCGCGGTCGAGGTCGGTCGCGGTGAGGTTGATGGTCTCCATCTTGTTGACGAGCGCGGCGGGCACGGCGTTGCGCGACAGGGCCGCGCGCGCGAGTTCGAGCGCCGAAGCCCTCTCGGCCTCGGTCGGCGCGCGGCGTGAGCTTTGCTGCCCGCGCCCCAAAGTGTCGGAGCTGACGGCGAGCGCGTGCACCTCGCCGCCGAGCCGCGCCTGCGTCTGCGCCGTGACCTCCGCGACCATGCCGACGCAGCCCGGCTCAAGATACTTCTGCACCGTGACCGTGCCTGAGTCGCCGCCGCCGAAGAGCAGACGGTACTGGCGACCCGCGCGAAAGTATTCCGCGATGAAGCGCTTGGACTGCGCCTCGATGTCGCCGCCCGTCACGTCGCTCTCGTCCACGGGCGGCTTGACGAAGACGCCCCGGCGGATGATGACGACCGGCTCCACCTGCGCCGTGTCGTACTTGTTGACGGAGAAGACGACCGTCTCCTTGTTGGAAGCGGCGGGCGTCGTCTTCCTCTGCGCGCCGCTTCGGGCCGTTGGAAGGACGAGCGCGAGGAGCAGCAGAGACGAGCCGAAGAGGATGGGGATTCTGAGTCGCATAAGTTTTTAAGTGTGGCTTCAGACTTCGAGCGCGCGCCCGGTTCTTAAAGACTCGCGGATGCGGAACGTGGCGCGGGTCGTGTTGGCGAGGTCTTCGAGCGTGAAGGGCGGCGTCGCGCCCTTCGTGACGACGGCGCACGCGATGCGCGCCTGCGCCGCCTGCCCCTTGTCCTGCGCGCGGAGCTTCAAAACTTCTTCTCGCCCCCCTCGATACAACGAGGCGCGGCGGAAGTCTTCGAGGACGAAGGTTTTGCCCCCGCCGAAAATCTCGACGCGCTCTTTGGCTAAAGCCCTGTCGCCTTCGGCCAAGTACGCAATCGTCCCGTTCGAGCCGTCGGCGAAGCGCAAAGTGATGATGACGGAATCTTCGTCCACGGCCTGCTCGTCCTCGCCCGCGACCGCTTCGGCGGAGACGCGCGTGACGTGCGCGCCCGCCCAGAACTGCAAGAGGTCTACGAAGTGGCAGACCTCGCCGACGATGCGCCCGCCGCCCACGCGCTCGTCCTGCGTCCAGTGGCCGCGCGGCACGCGGCCCGCGTTGACGCGGTAGACGAAGGAGAGCGGCGCGCGCCTTCCCTCGAAGAACTCTTGCGCCTTGAGCGCGAGCGGCGAGAAGCGCCGGTTGAAGCCGACGAGCAACTCGCCTTCGGCCTGACGCGCGGCTTCCAGAAGCTCGTCCAGCTCCTCTTCATTGAGCGCCAGAGGCTTCTCGACGAAGACGTGCCGCCCCGTCTCAAGAGCGCGGCGCGCGAGTGCGGCGTGCGTGTCGTGCCGAGTGGCGATGACGACGAGGTTGACTTGCGGTTCGCTCAAAACTTCGTCCGCGCCGGAGACGCAAGACGCGAAGCCGAACTGCCTGCCGACGTTTAAAGCCGACACGCCCGACGCGCTGGCGATGGAGACGAACTCCGCGCCCGCCGCCTTGAAGTGCGGCAGCAGCACGCCCGACGCGTAGCCGCCTGCGCCGACGAGCCCGACGCGCACGCCCGCCGCCGCGCCGACATCCACACCGCCCCCGGCATTCTTCGCGGCGGACTCATTCTTTGAAGTGCCACTCTCAACATCCGCGTCGCCGCGCCGCGCCTTGAGCCCGACGTTCTTCTCCGGCTCGCGGCCCGCCGTGTCGTATTCGAGCAGCACGCCGAGGTAAGGCTCGCCTGTTGCCCCCGTAATCAACTCGTAGGCGCGCGCGCCGTCTTCTATCTTGAAGCGGTGCGTGGTCAGCCGTTCGACGTTGACGCTCCGCGAGGCGACGAGTTCGAGGAAGGCTTCGAGGTTGCGCCCCTCAGTCCAGCGGACGTGCGCGAGCGGGTAATCGTGGCCGCGCTCCTCGTACTCCGGGTCGTAGCGACCGGGGCCGTAAGACATCGAGACCGTCAGTTGCAGCTCGCGTTTGAAGTACACGTCGCGCGGCACTTCCATCCCGACCTGCCCGACGAGGACGACGCGCCCCTTCGCGCGCGAAGCCTCGCCCGCCAGCTCGACGGGCTTACTCGAAGCGGTCGCCGCCGCGACTATCACGGCGTCCGCGCCTCGGCCCTTCGTCCACTCAAGAATCTTCCCGACCGCGTTCTCGTCTTCGGGCGCGCAGCCCGCGTCCGCGCCGAGCGTGCGCGCGAGTTCGACCCTCGAAGCGTCGGGGTCAACGCCGAAGACGCGGCAGCCGTTGGCACGCAGGAGTTGGACGGCGAGTTGTCCGAGCAGTCCGAGGCCGATGACGAGCACTGATTCGCCGAGCGTCGGCGCGGCGAGCCTCACGCCCTGCAAGGCAATCGCGCCGAGCGTCGCGTAGGCCGCATCATTGAAAGTCACGCCTTCGGGTATTTTGGCGCAGAGGTTTTGCGGGACGGAGAGCACTTCGGCGTGCGAGGCGTAGCCGACGCCAGCGCACGCCACGCGGTCGCCGGGGCGGAGGTCGCGCACGTCCTCGCCGACTTCCGCGACTATCCCTGCGGCGCTGTAGCCGAGCGCGACCGACTCTTCGAGCTTCGAGCGCACGACGCCGACCGTCCGCATCAACCCTTCCTCGCGCGCGCGGCTGATGGCCTTCTTCACCAGCTCCGGCTGGTCGAGCGCGCGGCTGATTAATCCTTTGCGGTTGAGGTCAACGGCGGCGCGCTCCGTCCCCGCGCTGATGAGCGAGGCGGCGGTGCGGACGACGACGCGCCCGCGCTGCGCGGCGGGGGCCGGAACGTCGGCGACCTCCACCGTGCCGGTCTTGCGGTTTTGCAGAATCTGCTTCATCTAAGGAGAGACGCGCCTCATGCGGGACGTGTGGAGACGCACATCAGCCCATCAAGCTGATGAGTTCAAACAGGCCGAGCACGACGGCGGCGGCGAGCAGAACGAGCAGCGTGATGTGGGGCCAGCCGAGTACGTAGCGGCGGCACGCGCGGCACCTTGTTCCGGCCATCCTCAAGGGTCTGGCGCAGTAGGGACACTTGGTCATTATCAATTAGCACTCTACGGCGGTTTGGTTAAAAATGCCATGAACCCGGCCCCGCGTTCAAGTCCCGACCCGCCGCGAAGCATTGCGTTTGTGTTATAGTTTGACTCAAACACGAACCTCGGAACAGGAGTTTCAAGCCCCCCGTCCTACTCTTTCAAAGGGAGAGCCGACGGGTGACGGCCCGACAGTCATGGGCATTCTTCAAGGACTGCTGAGTAAGCTCGGACTCGAAAACCTCACGAGCCCGCAGACGACCGTGCGCGTCTTTCTCTTGGACGACGACACGCTGCGTCACGAATGGTTCTCGAAACAGTTCAAGGGCGACAGCCTCGACCTCACGGTCGAGCCCGCGAGCGCCATCGAGCTGCTTTCGTCCAACTACTACGACCTCATCTTCCTCGACCACGACCTTCTGCCGGAGCACTACCACTCCGACACCTTCGACGACGACCGCAGCGGCTACGCCGTCGCCCGCTGGCTCGCCTCGCGCCCCGACCGGCAGGCCGCCGCGACCATCGTCGTCCACACGCGCAACGCCGACGGCGCGCTCCGCATGGTCGAGCTGCTGCGCGGCGTCGGTCGGCAGGCCGAGCACATCCCCTTCCACATGCTCGCGCCGAAGATTAAGCAGCTCCGCAGCCGCCGCTAACAGCCGCGCCGACCGCGACGCCGCTCTTATGCTACACTCGCGCCTTCAAAGCTCTTCCGGTCTGTAACGTCAAGACCATCAAATAAACTCCAAACGCGGTGGCGAAGACTGATGATGAGACCACTCAGACTGTGTGTGAGACTGAGAGACAGTTTCAAATCCTCAACGCGAATAACGACTGTAGGGGCAGGGCTTGTCCCTGCCCGCCGCGCTCCCCTGAACTCAACGTTGCGCATGACGCAGACGCGGGCAGGGACAAGCCCTGCCCCTACAATTTTGTGGCGCGCTCTGACACTCCTCGTCTGTCTCTCCTTGTGCGGCGGCGCGGCCTTCGGTCAGGCCGTCGGCAAGTACGACGCAGAGGTCAAGACACTTCTGGCGCGCGCCGAAGTGCAGGCTGCCTTCGCGCACGTCGAGTCGGAGCGCGAGCGTATCCTGCGCGAGTGGATCGCCATCACCGAGGTCAACGCGCCTTCGGGCAAGGAGCGCGAGCGCGCCCTCTTCGTCGAGAAGATACTGCGCGCCTCGCCTTCGCTCGAAGTGCGCTACGACTCGGCGGGCAACCTCGTCGCCACGCGCAAGGGGACGGGCGGCGGCCCCTCGGTCGTCATTGACGCGCACCTCGACACGGTCTTTCAGGAGGGCTTGAAGATTAAGGCGGAGGTCAGAGACGGTCGCGTCTACGCGCCCGGCGTCGGCGACGACGTGCGCAACATCGAGGCCATGCTCGCGATGATTCGCGCGCTCGACGCGGCGCAGTTGAAGACGAAGGGCGACCTCATCTTCCTCTTCACCGTCGAGGAGGAGACGACCTTCCTCGGCGTCGAAGAGTTCATCAAGGAGAACAAGGCGCGCATCGGCCACTACATCGCGCTCGACGGCGGCTACGAGGGTTTCACTTACGGCGGCATCGGCATCAAGTGGTTCAAGCACCACTTCGTCGGCCCCGGCGGCCACACGCGCTCGCGCAACCCGCCCTACTCCGCCTCGCTCCCCATGGCGCGCGCCATCGCGCGCATCTACCAGCTCCCGATTCCACAGACTCCGCCCTCTAACCTCAACATCGGCATGATGGGCGGCGCGGACGCCGTCAACAAGAAGGCCGAGGACGCCTGGTTCACGGTTGATTTGCGCTCGACGAGCAACGAGGTCATCGCCGACTTTGAGAAGAGGATTGCCCTCATCGTCAAAGAGGAGGCCGAGCGCGAGAAGATGACGGCGCGGACTGAGGTCATCTCCTCGACCCCGGCGGTGCAGGTTCCCGGCCACCGCGAGTCCGTGCTCGTTAAGACCGCCGAGGCCGTCCACGTCGCGATGGGCTTCCAGCCGTCCATCACCGTGACGGGCTCGAACAACTCGAACGTCGCTTTGCTCGCCGGGGTCTCCGCCATCTCGACCGGCGCGGCCCCCTGCGGCGACTCGCACGCCCTCACGGAGTTCTGCGAGATAGAACCCATCTATAAAGGCATCAAGAAGACAATCCTGCTCGGCGTCGCCGTCGCGCAGTTGAGCGGGCCGTAAAGCCGCGCGGCGTTCAGGCTCGACGCGGATGCGGTCTCGCGCCGAAGACTCGCCGACCGGCTTTGAAGAGGAGGAACCCGGCGGCGGCTCCCAGTGTGTTGAGGAGCACGTCGTCCACGTCCACCGTCCGAAAGGTGCCGATGAGCCGGGACAAGAACTGGACGGCCTCGATGCCCGCCGAGAGCGCGAAGGCGACGAGGAGCACCTTGCCGAGCGAGTTGAACTTGGCGGAGACCGCAGGCAGGAAGATGCCGAGCGGGAGAAACAAGAATATGTTCCCGGCCATGTTCTTCGAGCAGAAGAGCAGCACGTTCCGCCGCGCCAAGCTCGGCGAGAAGCACTTGAGCGAGTTGAGGACGGGGACGAGGTTGAGGGCGTCCGCGCCGCGAACCGTGTAGCGCGACATCGGGAGGGGCACGACCGTCAGCGCGGCGAGGAAGACGAGATAGAGGAAGAAGAGGGTGTAGAGGAGTTCCCTCCCGGCGTTCGTCCGCTCGTTCAGTCTCCGCCCGGCGACGTTCGCCCTTACTCGGAACGCGACCCAGAAGGGCAGCGCCACGGCGGCTGAGAAGATGAACGATTTGAGTAGTTGGTTGAACACTGCCGCACGGGAGCCGCCCGCCTAACTTCTTTTGCGCGCCGAACTCCCCCGCCCGACTTTCGACAGAGCCCACGCGCCCAACACGACGGCCAGCTTCCCCAGACTGAACGAGCGCTTCTCGGTGTTAGTTCCGCGCGCCCGCGCGGCGTGCGGCGTCGAGCCCTTGGCGCGCGACGTTTCCCTTTCCTTCGTCGTCCGTGCAGTGGCGGCGGCGCGCGAATCTTTCGCGCCCCTCGCGCCCTCCTTGTCGCCGGGGGCCTTCTCGCCCTTCTCTTTGGCTTCGGGGTGGCCGCGCTTCGCCATCTCGTGCTCAATCTCGGAGTTGATTTCGCCGCCGACCAGAATCGCCAGCCCCGTGAAGTAGAACCAGAGCATGAGGATGATGACCGCGCCGAGCGAGCCGTAGGTCGCGCTGTAGGAGTTGAAGTAGCTGAGGTAGGCCTTGAAGGCGAACGAGATGAGGAGCCAGAGCGCGACGGCGATGAGCGAGCCCGGAGTAATCCACTTCCACGCGGGGTCTTCGAGGTCGGGCGCGAAGTAGTAGATGAGCGCGAAGCCGAGCGCCACGAAGGCGAGCACGACGGGCCACTGCGCGATCTTCCAAGTCCACTCGAACGCCTCGCCGAGCCCGAACTTACCGGCCACCAGCTCCGCCAAGTCGTGACCGTAGAGGACGAGGACGAGCGCCATGATGATGAGCAGCGAGAGCGAGAGCGTGAGGCCGACGGCGACGAGACGCGTCTTCCACCAGGGCCTGGTCTCCTTCACGTCGTAGGCGATGTTGAGCGACTCGCTGATCGCGCCCATCCCGTTCGACGCCGCCCAGACGGTGGCGAGGATGCCGAACGAGAGCTTGCCGCCGCCGCTGTTCTGCGTCACCTCGGTGACGGTCTTGCTGATAATCTCGGTCGCCTCGCCCGGCAAGACCGCGCTCAGGTAGCGGAAGAGGTTGACGCGCAGCTCGCTGTCCTCGCCCGCGAAGTAGCCGAGGAGCGAAGTCAAAAACAGCAGCGCGGGAAAGAGCGCGAGCAGGAAGTAGTACGAGAGCTGCGCCGCGCGCCCCGTCACCTCGTCCTCCTGCACCTCCGCCCAGACGCGCTTCCCCAGTTCCTTCCAGGACAAATCGCCGATGCTCAAAGCCGCAAACATTTGCTCTCACCTTCCCCGCGTGAATTAAAAGCCGTGCGCCGCGAGTCGTAGAGCGTGAATCGTGCGAAACTGTCTTTTTCTATTCACGATTTACGATTGACGATTCGCGGCTTTTACTTGATGAGCGTGCCCGTCCGGCTCCAGCGCGTGTTGTTGTAGAAGTCGGAGAGGAAGCCGAAAGAGCCTTCGCCGCGCGGCAGGCTCTCGTCGAAAGACCAGTAGACGAACATCGCGCGACCGATGACGAGGTGGCGGGGGACGTAGCCCCAGAAGCGGCTGTCGAGGCTGTGGTCGCGATTGTCGCCCATCACGAAGTAGTGGTTCGCGGGGACGGTGAAGGCCTTGCCGAACATCGTCCCGCCCGGCTCGCTGATGGTGTCCGGGCGGTAGAAGACATCATACGGCCCCTCGCCGACGGTCGGGGTGTCCTCGACTTTCAGCGCGGCGTCGTGCAAAGGGTGATCCTCCGGCAACTCGGTGCCGGGGTCAACGCCGACGCGGCGGCGTTCGGCGACGGGCTGGCCGTTGATGAGCAGACGCCCGCCCTCGCCTTCCTCGATGCGGTCGCCCGGCAGGCCGATGACGCGCTTCACGTAGTTAATCTTGAAGGGCTGGTTGTCCGGGTCGTTGTCTTTCACCTCCGGGGCGTTGATGAAAGGGGGCTCCGGGTACTTGCCGGGGTACTTGAAGACGATGATGTCGCCGCGCCGGATTTCGCGCTGCGGGAGAAAGGGGACGATGGGGCCGGGCGCGAAGATGAACTTGTTGACGAGGAGGTGGTCGCCGACGAGGATCGTGTTCTGCATCGAGCCGGTCGGGACTTTGACCGCCTGCACGATGAAGGTCATGCCGAAGAGCGCCATGATGGCCGTCACGACGAGCGACTCGAAATACTCGCGCAGCACGCCGCGCTTCGGCCCCGCCGCCTGCTCCGAGACTTCCCCCTGCTCAACCGCGCGCGCGCGCCGCGTGCCCGGCCCTCCCGTGGCGGCGGGCGGCTCCTCGACGAGCCCCGCGCCCCTCTGTTCTTTGCTCATATAAATTCATCGTAGTGAAGTGAATCGAGAACGGTCAAGGGGGGAGGCAGTTTTCAGTAGACAGTTTTCAGTTTTCAGTTCCGGCTTCCGAGATTTGAAATCTCAAATTTGAGCTTTGAGATTACGAACCCGAAAAACTGAAGGGCTGAGACTCAAGAACTGAACACTGAAAACTGTCTACTGAAAACTGTCGTCGGCTTCAATGGTCTCGGCGGGAGGGCCGATCTCGTCGAGGGCGCGGCGGGCGGCCTCCGTCTCGGCGGCCTTGATGGTGTGGCCTTCGCCGTGCACCTGTCCCACCTCCCAACTGACCTCGACGCGGAAGACGCGCGCGTGCGGCGGCCCCTGCGTCTCGACCACGCTGTACTGCGGCGTGACGCGGCGCTCGGCCTGAAGGCGCTCTTGCAGGAGCGTCTTGAAGTCTGCCGCCGCCGCCGAGGCGGGGCTCACCTCTTCGAACTCCTCGGCGAGCGCGTGCAGCACGAAGCGGGTGGCGTCTTCGAGCCCGCCGTCGAGGAAGATGGCGGCGAGCACCGCCTCGAAAGAGTCGGCAAGGAGTGCGCGCTTGCGCCGCCCGCCCGTCTTCTCCTCGCCGCGCCCCATCCGCATGTGGTCGCCGAGCTTGAGCCGCCGGGCCGTGCGCGCGAGCGTCTGCGTGCTCACCAGACGGTGCTTCATGCGCGAGAGTTCGCCCTCGGTGACTTCCGGGTAGGCGCGGAAAAGCTCGTCGGCGACGACGAGGCCGAGGACGGAGTCGCCGACGAACTCCAACGCCTCGTTGTGGAGGTGACGGGCCTTCTCCTCCTCGCCGGAGCGGACGCTCTCGTGCGCCCACGAGCGATGCGTCAAAGCGCGTTCGAGCAGTTGCCGTTCTTTGAACTGGTAGGCGAGATTTTCTTCGAGTAGAGAGAGATCGGCGGGAGCGGCGGCGACGTTTCCCTTTTTCGACATGGCGGGGATTGTAGCAAAACGCCGGGCGCATCGTAGAACAAAGTCTGACGATGCGCCCGGCGTTTTTGCTTACCGCGACCGAATCAGTTCACGAACCGCCCGGAGGCTTCAAAGCGGTTACGGCTTCGGCGTCGGCGTCGGCGTGGCGGGCTTCGCGCCGTTGGTGTTCGTCGTCGCCGTGTTGCCGCCCGTCGTCGTCGTGGGAGCCGAAGTGGTCGGCGGCGTCGTCGTGCCCGTCGTCGCCGGGGTGACCGCGGGCGTCACGGGCTGGCCGGGGAGCGGGAGCGGGCGGTTGGCCACGCCCGCGATGTACTCCTGAAGGCCGTTGGTGGAGTCCTCGTGGCGGATTTTGTAGACGGTCGTCAGCCTGTCCAGCATCTCCTTCTTCCGGATCGCGTCCGTGTTGTAGACGTGGGCGCGGGCGTAGGCGTCTATGACGCGGTCGAGGGCCTGGTTGACCTTCTCGTACAGGGCGACGCCCTCCGGCGTCTCAGGCTGTCCCTCGTACTTCGCCTTGTACTCGGCGGCGAGGCGCTTGAACTCGCCGTTGTAGTAGGCGACGGCGAGCGCGGAGTAGGTGGTCGGCTCGGTCTTCGACGGGCCGTTGGACTGCGCCGCCTTAATCAGGAAGGCCACGGCCTCCTCCGGCGAGTTCTTAACCACGTTCGCGCCCACGGCGTAGTTGAGCCAGCCGAGGGCCTCGTCGCGGTTCTTGAAAGGAGTCCACTGGTCAACCGACTTCCCCTGCTCGACGAGCAGGAGGGCGCGCTTCGCGTAGTTGAGCGTCTCAGGGTTGAGGCTCTCGTTCTTCGACGCGTTGGCGAGGCCCGCCGCCACGAGCTTGATATGAAGCCCCAGGTTGTCGGCGTCGCCCGCCAGCACCCCCCGCGCGAGTTGGAACGCCTTCGTCGGGTCGTTGTTCAGCGCCGTGTTCAACTCGAATTCGCGCAGGGCGACTTCGTACTTCCCGACCCAGTTGCGCACGTAAGTGTTGTACTGGTCTTCGGGCGCGCCGTACTTGCTCACATATTCTTTCCCGACATCGTAAGCAGCCTTCTGCGAGGCCGGCGACTTGTCCCTGCGCTTCTTCACGAAATCTTCATACATGGCGGTCTTCGCCGGGTCGTCCTGCGCCGGCGCCGCCGCGTCCTGCGCGATGGCCGGGAGCGCGAAGGTGACAGCCAACGCGGCAATCATCAAGAGTCTGAATACGTTCTTCATCGGTCGCAAATCCTCCGTGCGCTAAATGCTCTGATGGAATTGAATATCGTGGGGGTAGCGCGCCTTCTGGCCGCGTACTGCATGAGATGCACGCGACTTACGGCCAGTTGCCGCCGAGATTTGAACCCGGCGTGCCCGGTGCCTTTTTACGAGGGAGAAAAAGGCCGTCGTGCTGGTTTGGAACCCTTTCGCGCCGTGATACTGCAACAACCGCCCGAACAGTGTCAAGCCGAATCGAGACGAGTCCGGAGTCCGGAGTCCGGAGTCCGGAGTCTGAGAAAAGAAGCCCAAAGTTGAAGGCTCGATGCACCCGCGACGAATCCCGAAAACCGTGAGTTAAAAAAATCGAAGCCGGAAGGGTTGCCCCCTCCGGCTTCGATTTTTTACTCAGGACTTCAGACGCCTGACGACAGACTCGTAACCGCCGTTTACGGCTTGTCGGAGACGCGGCGCGGGCGACCGGCCCCGGTGTTCTGGGACGGCGCGGTCGTCGGGTTGGACGTGGGCGCGCTCGGCGTGGGGGCGGCGACGGGACGCTGGATGGTGCGGACCGTCTTCTGGACGTTGGACTGGCGCGAGGCGTCCTGCTGCGTGTCGCCCGTCGCCGACTCGCTCACGACGAAGGCGTCGGCTTCGTCATCGTCGCCCTTCTCTTCGTCGCTGACTTCCGCCGCGCGGGTCGGGTCAATCTTCGGTCGCGGCGCGAGCATGTCGCTCGCGAGCCCCGCCGGCGCGCTGCCCGGACGCGGGCCGAAGCGGTGGCTGAGGTTGCGGTAGATGTCGCCCGCCACCGACGCCGCCCACTTGCCGCCCGTGCCGGAGTTGCGGAGGATGACGGAGACGACGATCTGCGGGTCGTGGACGGGGCCGTAGGAAGTGAAGAGGCCGAGCTTGGAGCCCTGGCCGGTGCAGGTGCCGGTCTTGCCCGCGATGGTCATGGTCGGGGCCGAGGCGCGCCGCGCCGTCCCGTAGTTGACGGCCCCGATCATGCCGGGGACGAGGCGGTTGACGTGCTCCTGCGAGACGTTCAGGTCGCGTTTCACCTCGCGGTTGAAGCGGACGTTCTCCTGCGGCGTGCGCGGGAGGTGCGGGACGAGAAGCTTCCCGCCGTTGGCGATGGTCGAGGCCATGTTGGCGAGTTGGATGGTCGTCACCTCGATGTCGTCGCCGTGCGAAGACATGTGGTTGACGGCGTAGCCCTGCTTGAAGACGGGGAGGCGTCCCGGCGACTCGAACGGGTGGTTGATGCCCGTCTGCTGTCCGAGGCCGAGCTTGCGCGCGTAGTCCATCACCTTCTCGAAGCCGACCTCGCCGCCGACGCGCTGGAAGTATGCGTTGTTGGAGAAGGCGAGCGAGTCGGTGAGGTCGAGGCGGTAGCTGCTGGTTCCGATGTTGACGGTCTGGACGGGGTCAATGACGCCCTCGGCGAGACCGGCGAGGCCGGAGACGAGCTTAATCGTCGAGCAGGGCTTGAACCCGCGGCGGAGCGCCCAGTCCTGATTGACGACCGTGTAGACGCGGCCCGACTTCGGGTCCATGACGACGACCGACCCGGCCCTGTCGCCGAGCGCCGCGACCGCCGCGCGGCGTACATCCAAATCTTCACCCGTCGTCTCGTCCTTCAGAATGTTGGCGTGCGTCTCGTCGCGCAGCGCCTGATCGGCGGCGCGCTGGCGGGCGAGGGCGGCGGCGCGGGCAATCGCTATCTGGCGGGCACGCTCGGCAGCCTCACGGCGACGGCGCTCGGCCTCGCGGCGCGCTTCGGCGATGCGTTCGCGGCGCGACATCTTGCGTGGGTCTTTGTTGGCGCGCGCGGCGTTCTTCTCGGCCCGCTCCTCACGCCTGCTGCGCTTGCTCGCGCGCTCGTTCTTCGAGGCGCGGGCGTCTCTCTTTGAGGCGCGGTCGTTCTTCGACGAGCGCGCGTCGCGCGCCGATTCGCGGCGACGGTCGGCGCGGCTGCTCTTCGCGGCCACGGCCTTCTGCCTGCCGGAATCCTTCTTCGCGACAGTCTTCTTCGAATTTTTAGCGGGTGCTTTGGCGGCGGGCTTCTTCGTCGGCTTCTTCGAAGGCGCGGCGTGTGCGTTGAAGGCGGCGGTGAAAAGTATGAAGGCGGAGACGACGAACGCAGAGAGGCCGGGGGACGGGAACTTTCGGGTCATGAAACTCATCCTCGCTTAGAAAAAATAAGTCGAGGGACAGGCCGCGGCGAAAAAATAACGAGGGGATCGCCGACGTGGCTGTCCGTTACTTCTAAGATGCGCTGAGTGAAGCTGGGCTGTTGCGTTGTATGGCACGACGCCTGTCGCGCCCCTTGCCGGTGTCAAACTCGAAGCGTTGAAAAGCCACGCGAAGCCTTTCCGAAAGAGCTACCAGTTCCTTATTCAAACTTCTTATCGCACCGTAAAGGCAGGAGAGACACCTTCTGCGGTCTCCCGGAGGGGTTTGCGCTGGAGACCGTCAAGGAATATAACATTTGAGTTCGCGACGGGCAACCAAAAACTGTGCTTCGCTGTTCAACATAAATGACGCGGCTCTCCCGCCCGAAGTTTAGAAGAGGCCGGAGGCCAACGAGTTCATGCGAGTCCCCAAACTTTTCCATAGCTTTCGCACGCGCCTGCTGCTCCTCATGGCGCTGCTCTTGGTCGGCACGCTCGGCGTGCAGTTCTATCTCAACCGCAGCGAGCAAATCCGCCGCTCGGTGGTCATCGCCGAGCAGGAGCGCGCGCTCGCCGCGAGCACGGCCTTCGCGCTCGAAAGCATCTCGATGGAGCCGCCGCAGTACCTCTGGCAGATTGACGAGAAGCGCCCGGTCTCGTTCCTCGTGGAGCAGAAGGGGCGCGTGCAGAACATCCTCGTCGTTGACGACCACGGTCGCGTGGACGACAGCCTCGACCCGAAGTACGCGCCCGTGACGCTGGAAGACGGCACGGCCAAGTATTACAACATCGCCGAAATCTCTCTGCCGCGACTGGTCGAGGCCGGACAGGCGAGCGGCGACATCCGGCGGCTCATCCCTTCGGCCCCGCCGCCCGACGCGCAGCCCGTCGCGGGCACGGCGCGCGCCTTCACGATTCCCGTCTCGACCGACAAGGGGCTCAACTACATCATCATCGTCCTCGGCGCGCGCCGGACGATGGAGAGCATGACGTGGTGGGGCGCGTTGAAGTCGTTTTTGCCGACGCTGGTCGTGCTGCTGCTCGCCACGCTCGCGGGCGTCGTGCTGGTCTGGCAGTTCACGCGGCCCCTCAAGGAACTATCGCGCGCCACGCACCGCGTCGCGGCGGGCGACTTCGCGGTGCGCGTGCAGGACGCCGACCGCCGCGACGAGATCGGGATGCTCTCCTCGACCTTCAACGAGATGGTCGCGCAGCTCGGTCGGATGCGCGAGCTCGAAGGGCAGGTCAAGCAGGCCGAGCACTCGGCGGTCGTCGGGAGACTCGCCTCGGCCATCGCGCACGAGATACGCAACCCGCTCAACTACATCAACCTCACGCTCGACCACCTGCGCACGAGCCTCGCGCCGAACGACCCGACGAAACGCTCGCTCGTCGAGCGACTCACGACGCAGCTCAAGGCCGAGGTCGCGCGCATCAACACGCGCATCTCCGAGTTCCTCAACTACACGCGCCCGACGCAACTTGAGCTGCGCCCGCTCGACCTGCGCGAGTCAATCGCCGACGCGCTCCGCATGGTCGAGGTGCAGGCCGCCGAGAGCGGCATCCAGACGAAGATCGAGGAGAACGGGTCGCTCCCCTCGGTGCTCGGCGACGAGGAGTCTTTACGTTCCGTCTTCACAAACCTTATCATTAACGGCATGCAGGCCATCGAGGGCGAGGGCGGGAGTCTGACCGTGCGGCTCTCTTCCAACAACGGGCGCGCGCGCGTCGAGGTCACGGACACGGGCCGGGGCATCGAGCCCGAACACCTCCCGAAGATTTTCGAGCCCTACTTCTCGACCAAGGAGACGGGCACGGGACTCGGACTCGCCATCGTCAAGAAGGCGGTGGACGACCACAACGGCCACATCAGCGTCCGCAGCACGCCGGGCGAGGGCACGACCTTCACGGTCGAGATACCAACAGCGGGAGGAAAGGATGAACTCAGAACGCTGAACGCTGAACTGTAAGACAAAATGCAAATGTCTTTAGTTCATCGTTCATCGTTCTGACTTCTGCGTTTCTATCATGGCACGGAAAAGCATTCTGGTCGTTGACGACGAGAAGTCGCAGCGAGAGATTCTGGAGATGATCCTGTCGGGCGAGGGCTACGACGTGACGACGGCCTCTTCGGGCGAGGCGGCGTTGAGGATCGCGCGCGAGCGGCGCTTCGATTTGGCGCTCACGGACTTGAAGATGACGGGGATGGACGGCATCGAGCTTTTGTCGAAGCTCCTGGCCTTCGACTCCTCGATCATCGTCATCCTCTTGACGGCGCACGGCTCGATTGACTCGGCGAAGGAGGCGCTCAGGCGCGGCGCGTTCGACTATCTGGAAAAGCCTTTCGAGCGCGAGACGCTTTTGGAGACCATCCGCCGCGCGCTCGCCCGCCTCGACGCGCTCGATCAGGAGATCATCTCGGCCTCGGCGGAGATGGAGGCCGTCAAGAAGATGATTCTCAAGGTCGCGCGTTCGAGCTCGACCGTGCTGATTCGCGGCGAGTCGGGCACGGGCAAGGAACTCATCGCGAGGGCCATCCACAGCCAGAGCCCGCGCGAGTCCGAGATGTTTCAGGCCGTCAACTGCGCCGCCATCAACGAGAACCTTCTTGAGAGCGAGTTGTTCGGCCACGAGAAGGGCTCCTTCACCGGCGCGCACGCCGAGAAGAAGGGGCTCTTCGAGGTCGCCGACAAGGGCACACTCTTTCTCGACGAAATCGGCGAGCTTAGACATCACGATGCAGGCGAAACTTTTGCGCGCCTTGCAGGAGCGGGAGATTCGGCGCGTCGGCGGCACGCGCCCCATCAAGGTTGACGTGCGCGCCGTCGCCGCCACGAACCGCGACCTCCGCGCGATGGTGCAGGACGGTCGCTTCCGCGACGACCTGTACTACCGCATCAACGTCCTCTCGATTGACGTGCCCCCCTTGCGCGAGCGGCGCGAAGACATCCCCGTGCTGATGGACTTCTTTTTGAAGAAGCACACGCGCAACACCTCGCGGCTCATCCGTGGTCTGACGCCGGACGCGCGCAAGGTGATGCTCGAATACGCGTGGCCGGGTAACGTCCGGCAGTTGGAGTCGGCCATCGAGCGCGCCATCCTTTTGGCCGAGAACGAGTACATCACGGTCGAAGACCTGCCGCTCGAAGTCCGGCAGGAGTCGCGGCCCGTCGCCGAGTCCGGCTTCAAGCTCCCCGCCGAAGGCGTCAACTTCGAGGACGTGGAGCGCAACCTCATCATTCAGGCGATGGAGCGCACCGACTACAACATCACGAAGGCGGCCAAGCTCCTCGGCCTCACCTTCCGCACGCTCCAGTACCGCCTCGAAAAGTTCGGCATCAAACGCCCCGACCACCACAAAGGCGGCGGGGAGGAAGAGGAAGAGGAATAAAGTCAGAAGTCAGAACGATGAACGATGAACTGCAAGACAGGTCAACTGCTTTTCAGTTCATCGTTCATCGTTCTGACTTCTGACTTTCTCAATCTGATGGATACCATCACCATCCTCGGAACGGCGCTCGGCGCGGCGTGGACTTCGGGCATCAACCTGTATGCGACGGTGGCGGTGCTGGGGCTCGTGCAGCGTTACGAGCTGGTCGGGCGTCTGCCGGGCGGGCTCGAAGCTCTGGACAACTGGTGGGTCATCGGCGTCGCGCTCGCGCTCTACGCCGTCGAGTTCGTGGCCGACAAGGTTCCTTACGTGGACACGGTGTGGGACGCCGTGCACACGTTCATCCGCGTCCCCGCCGGGGCGGTCCTGGCGCTGGCGGCGACGACCGAACTAGACCCCGCGCTGCGCGTCGTCGCGCTGCTTGTGGGCGGCGGGCTCGCGCTCTCGACGCACGGGACGAAGGCTTCTTTGCGCGCCGCCGCCAACGTGAGCCCGGAGCCCTTCTCGAACTGGGCGCTCTCGCTCGCCGAGGACGTGTTCGCCGTCGGGGCCGTCGTCCTCGCCGTCTTGCACCCGGTCGTCATCCTCGTCGTCATCCTTATCTTCCTTCTGCTGCTCGTCTGGATTCTGCCGAAGGTCGTCCGCGCGCTCAGGCGCACGCTCGGCGCGGCCCGCTCCTTCTTCCAACGGCTGCGCGGCACGCCCGCCTGAAATCGTGTGGCCGCAAGCGGCGACGCCGCGCGTCGTTCTGACATTGCTCGATTGAAGAAAATTTTCGGAGGCGTTTATGAGACTGGCGACGGCGGTTTTACTCTCGGCACTTCTGTTGACTTCGGCGGGTTGCAGTTACGCCGGAAACCGGAGCGAGCAGGTGGGCGAGAGCGCGCCGCCCTCGGACGTTTCGACGAGCAACAATGCGACTGCGCGGCGGGAGGCAGCGTCTTCCGGCATCGCCCCGGCCTCGAAGAGCGCCTCGACGGCGGAGCCGGTCATCCAGAACGTCTCTTTGAGTCAGGCCGACGCAGCGCAGCAAGCGCCCGCCGCCGTGGAGCGGAAGATTATCCGCAACGCCGCGCTCACGGTCGAGGTCGAGTCGCCCGCCGACGCGCAGCGCCGCATCGCCTCTCTGGCCGAGTCGCGCGGCGGCTTCGTCGTCACTTCCGAGTCGAGGCAGCAGGGCGGCTACGGCGACGCGAAGCCTTACGAGATAGTGACGCTCGAAGTGCGCGTCCCCGCCGCGCAGTTCGACGCCGTGCTCGGCGAGATTCGCTCGGTCGGGAGCCGCGTCGCGGCGGAGAAGATTACGGGGCAGGACGTGACCGAGGAGTACATTGACCTCGAAGCGCGCATCCGCACGCAGAAAGCTTTAGAAGGTCAGTTCCTTGAAATCATGAAGCGGGCCGCGCGGGTCTCTGACGCGCTCGAAGTGCAGAACGCTCTGGCGAACGTGCGGACGGAGATTGAGCGGCTCGAAGGCCGCCGCCGCTTCCTCGAAAGTCAGACCAGCCTTTCGACCATCAAGGTCACGCTCCAGCCGCCCGCGCCGCTCATCAACGCCAACGCTTCCGGCTTCTTCACGAGCGTCGGTCGTGCCATCGGCGACGGCATTGAAGTCGCCGCCGCCATCACGCTCGCGCTCATCCGCATCGCCCTCGCGCTCGTCCCCGTCCTCCTGCTCGTCGTGCTGCCCTTCGTCCTCTTGCTGCGCTACATCATGCGCCGCCTGCGCCGCCGCCGCGCCGCGCTCGCCGCCGTGGAGGCCGAGACGCAGCAGGCCGCGCCTTGAGGCCGTGCGCTTTCGATGCCCCGGCGCGGCGCGACAACTTGAGAGTTCACGGCTGAGACTTTAGACTCCCCTGCATGCTTCGGAACACTCTTACCGCGCTCTTCATGTGCGCGACGATTCTCTGCTCCGCGTGCGGCGGCAATCAGCAGGAGTCGTCGAACGCCAACGCCTCCGGCACGCCCAACGCGAACCGCGCGGCGACGACCGCGACCCCTTCGGCGACCGTGCAGCAGCAGGTCGTGACCGCCACCGTCGAGGAAGTTCAGATTGCGGCGGGCGGCAAGGCCGAGACCAACGTCCTGCTCGACATCGCCGACGGCTACCACGTCAACGCCAACCCGCCGTCCGACAAGTTCTACATCGGGACTGAAGTTCTGGCCGAGGCGCAGGAAGGCATCACGCCGGGCAAGCCCACGTACCCGCCTGCCTTAACGAGGAAGTTAGGTTTCTCTGAGACGCCGCTCCTCGTCTACGAGGGCCGGGCCGTCATCAAACTCCCGCTCAACGCCGCGAGCACGGCGACGAAGGGCCGCCACACCTTCAAGGCGCGCATCCGCGTCCAGCCCTGCAACGACGAGGCGTGCCTCCAGCCCCGCACCATCGAGGCGGCCATCCCCGTCGTCGTCAACTAATAATTTTTTAAAGAGAGAGGACGGCGTGAAGCTCAAGCAAGGCTGGCTCTTAATGGCCTGCCTCCTCCTCGTGGCGGCGGCCTTCTTCCTTTGGCGCGGCCTCACGGACGCGACCTTCGTCGCCGCCGCGCTCGGCGTCGTCGCGTGGTTCCTCAACGTCCGCGCGCAGCTCCGCCGCAATCTTCCGGAAGAAGAAGACGACGACGAAGCAGAACTCGTCGAAGATGAATCAGAAGATGTCGGTGAAGGAGAGTTGTGAGTCTTCTTCGGGTTCTTGTTGGCGGCGGGAGTTGCGCGCGTTCGAGCCGTCGAGGGCGTGGCGCACGGCCTTGAGGTTGAAGCGGACGAGGCGGGACGTGATGCGGACGGAGGGGATGCGCCCCTCGCGCGCGAGGCGGCGCACGGTGGATTCGCTCACCTGAAGAATCGAGGCTAGTTGACGCGCCGTCAGGAAATCTTCGCGCGTCCCGTCGGTTGACGAAGGCGCTTCTTTCACTTGCGGTCTTTCTCGTAGGTGGCCCGCCGCCGCTACTGCTTCGCGGCGGGGGTGAGCGTGAGCGCGACGCGGAAGATGGCCGCGCTGTCAATCTCCACGTCTGAGGTGGCCGTCTCCATCCGGTCGGCCTTGACGGTCACGCGGTAGCGCGCCGCGTCGGGCGGAAGGCGGAAGGCGAAGGAGCCGTACTCGGTCGTCAAGCGGCTGTCCAGACGCTTGAGCGTCCCGTCCGCCCCGATGCGCGCCAGTTCGACGCGCGCCCCGGCGACGCTCCGCCCGTCAGGGTAAAAGACGCTGCCGCGCAGGAAGGCTATCGAGCCCTCGTCAATCGGCAGGTAGAGGTCTTTGAGCGATGTCGTCTTGCCCGCGCGGACTTCGACCTCGCTCATTCGCCCGACCTGCAAACCCGGCTTGCGCAAAGACAGAGAGTAAGTGCCGGGCGCGAGCCCGCGCACCTCGAACGAGCCCTTGGCGTCGGTCGTCGCGCTCGACACCTCGCGCTCGCCCTGCCGGACGGTAACATCAACTCCGGCGGCGCTTCCCTGCCCCACCTTCACGCGCCCCTTGACGCCGCCCGTCGTCTGCGCGCGCTGCTGCGCGTTGACGGTCACGACACAGAAGGCGAGCGCGGCCACAAGCACCGCCGAGCGGCGTAAAAAAGTTTGAGGTCGAAACATCTGTCAGGTCTTTCCTTGCTGCTGCTGCCGGGGCATCTTCGGCGTCGGGCCGCGATTATATCACGCGCCGGACGGGGCGCGAATCCGCACGACTCGCGTGCCCGAACCACTCGCGCCATCGGTTGATGCGCGCGGCGGCGCGCGCTGTTGCCTCTCGGCGCGGCAAGGCTCTGGCAGGTTCGCGCGTCAGGACGTATAATCCGGCCCGACGGTCTGAAGGCGATTCGACTCCCCTCGCCGAGAGTCCGGGCACTCCAGTTTTATGCCGCACACATCCGAACCCCCGAAGCACTCCCGCGCCGCGCAAGGCCCGCGCGTGTGGCTCGCGCTCGTCTGCGCCGGGCTGCTGCTCTCGTGGTCGTTGTTGACGCCGCCCCCGTCCTTCTCTCAAACGCAGACGGCCCGGACGCAACCGCAGAAGCAGACAAGCCCCGCGCCGCCGGAAGAGATTCTCGGCGAGGAGGACGTGCTGCGGATTGACACCGACCTCGTGCTGGTTGACGTGACGGTGACGGACGCGGAAGGCCGCCCCGTGCGGGGACTGCGCGCCGAGGACTTCAAGCTCTACGAGGACGACGAGGAGCGGGCCATCGCCTTCGTCAACGTCGAGCGGCGCGGCGGAGCCGAGCGGCCCGTCGCCGTGGTCTTCGCCGTGGATGTTTCGGGGAGCATGACGACGGACGAGATGGTCAGACTGCAAGGGGCTCTGAGCGTCTTCTCGCAGAAGGTCGCGGAGCGCCCGGCGACCTTCGCCCTGATGAGCTTCGGGACGAACGCCAAAATCCACCAGCAGTTCACCGAGAGCCGCGACAAGCTGAGCCGCTCATTCGAGCGCCTGATGCGTGAGGCCGAAGGGCTCTCGACCCACACCTACGACGCCGTGGACGACGCCATCCGCCTGCTCGCGCGCCACGCGCCGCGCACGCGCGCCCGCCAACTTCTGAAGCGCGCCGTGGTCGTCGTCACCGACGGCTTCCCCGTCGGCGACACGGTCTCGGCGGGCACGGTCATCGAGCGCGCCAACGCCGCGGGCGTGAGCGTCTACACGGTGACGCTGCCTTCGTTCTCGCGCCTCTTGTCGTCGTCGGGGAAGAAGCGCGCGCCGCTGCCGACGCCGCTCGACGTGAGCGGACTGGCCGAGAAGACGGGCGGCTCAAACTTCTACGCCGACTCCGAAGACTTCGAGCCGCTCTTCCGCGCGCTCGCCGAGGAAGTCACCTCGACCTACGTCATCGCCTTCTACCCGCCCGAAGAAAAAAGGCGCGACGGTCGCCTCCACACCATCCGTGTCGAGGCTCCGCGCGGCCTTAACCTCCGCCAGAATCGCGCAGTCTATAAAAGCCGGGAACCGTAAAAGGCCGTGAACTGTGAACCGTAAACCGTGACAGGAGAAATCCTGTGCTTACTTGTCACGGTTTACCTGTCACGGTTCACGGCTTTTTAGATTTCCTCTTCGTCGTCGTCCGTGTCGTCGTCCACCTCTTCTTCGGCGATGTCGAGTTCTACGGGGTCGAGGCCGACGACCTCCAGCTCCGTCCCGCACTCTTCGCAGGCGACGCTGTCGCCTTTGTCGGCGTCCGTGTCCACGTGCACGTCCGCATCACACTCAGGGCATGTTCCTACCGGCACTGTTCCTTCCTCCAAGAGTTTGAGGTAATGACGCAGAAGAGTCGCACCCTGCTGAGGGGAGAGACTTCCACCTTGTTCGTTGTTTCGCGCAGCAGCCGACAATCTAACTGCCCCCGCACGATTTTGCAATAGCCATCCGCGCCGCGCCGCCCGGCACGGAAAAACCTACCATTTAAAATTTATTCGCACTATTGTGTCAGCTTCCGCCGCGCCGTCTCGCGTGTGTCGGCGGAGGCCAAAACCGAAGATGCCCCATTTCCCAAGAAAGCTGAGGAAGCTATGAGACCGTTCGTCACTCACCTTAAACACTCGCTCCGCCTGACACTCGCCCTGACGGGCGTTCTGTCTCTGCTCTTCACCCCGGCGACTTTGAACCGCGAGGGCGCGACGCCCGCGCATCGCCCTGCGCCTCCCGCGCCCGAACGGGCGACGGACGACCGCGCGCGCGAAACCCTCGAAGCCTACGGGCAGACGCCCCTCACCTTCGAGCGCAACCTCGGACAGACAGCGAGCGAGGTGGATTACCTCGCGCGCGGCGCGGGCTACACTCTCTTTCTGAAACCCTCCGAAGCCGTCCTTCGCTTGCGGGATGAAACCGCGCCCGCCTCTTCCGTCGGGGCCGAAATAATTCCCCCACCCGTCACTCGCACTCCGCACTCGGCGGTGCTGCGCATGAAGCTCGTCGGCGCGGACGAGAGCGCGTCGGGCGCGGGCGCGGACGAGTCCGCCGGGAAGGTCAACTACTTCAACGGCTCCGACCCTTCGGCGTGGCGCACGAACGTCCCCGCCTTCGGGCGCGTCCGCTATAGCGAGGTTTACCCCGGCGTGGACGTGGTCTACTACGGCAACCAGCGGCAGTTGGAGTACGACTTCGTGGTCGCGCCCGGCGCGGACGCGCAGGCCGTCACACTCCGCTTCGACGGCGCGGACGAAGTCAAGTTGGACGCCTCTTCGGGCGACCTCCTGCTCGGCGTGGGCGACGCGACCGTCCGCCAGCCGAAGCCCTTCGTCTATCAGGAGGTGGCGGGCACACGACGCGCGGTCGAGGGCGGCTACGTCCTTGAGGAAGGCGGGCACGTCCGTTTCGCGCTCGGCGCATACGACTCGACGCTCCCGCTCGTCATTGACCCCGTGCTCGTCTACTCGACCTACATCGGCGGCAGCGGCGGCGATCAGGGCTTACACATCGCCTTGGACTCTTCGAACAACGCCTACGTCGTCGGCTTGACCACCTCGACCAACTTCCCGACGGCCAACCCCATTCAAGCCGCGAACGGCGGCATCGTCGGCTCCCTCGATGCGTTCGTAACGAAGCTTAACGCGGCGGGCAACGCCCTCGTCTATTCTACTTACCTCGGCGGCGACGGCAACGACCAGGGCCGGGGCATCGCCGTGGACTCTTCGGGCAACGCCTACGTCACGGGCGTCACCAACTCGACCAACTTCCCCACGGCCAACGCCTTCGACTCCACGATAGGCGGCAACGGCGACGACGCCTTCGTGACGAAGCTCAACGCGGCGGGCAACGCGCTCGTCTATTCCACCTACCTCGGCGGCGACGACAGCGCCGAGTTCGGTCAGGCCATTACGGTTGACTCCTCCGGCAACGCCTACGTCACCGGCAACACGTTCTCCAACGACTTCCCCACGGTCAACCCCATCCAGGCCACCGAAGGCGGCGGCTCCACGCGACGCCTTCCTGTCGAAGATTAATGCGGCGGGCTCGGCCCTCGTCTATTCCACCTACCTCGGCGGCAACGACAACGATAGCGGCGAAGGCGTCAAGGTTGACTCTTCGGGCAACGCCTACCTCGGCGGCGACACCTTCTCGACCAACTTCCCGACCGCCAGCCCCATACAGGCCGCGAACGGCGGCAACGGCGACGCCTTCGTGTTGAAGGTCAACGCGGCGGGCAACGCGCTCGTCTACTCCACTTACCTCGGCGGCTCGGCTCGTGACGCGTGCGAAGACCTCGCTATTGACTCGTCCGGCAACGCCTACGCCACTGGCGACACCGAGTCAACCAACTTCCCCACGGCCAACGCCTTCCAAGGCACGAACGGCGGCACGACCCTTGCCCAGGACGCCTTCGTGACGAAGCTCAACGCGGCGGGCAACGCTCTGGTCTTTTCCACCTACCTCGGCGGCACGGGCGGCGAGATAGGCTTCGGCATCGCGGTTGATTCGACGGGCAACGTCTACGTCGCCGGGGCCACCGCCTCGAACAACACCTTCCCGACCGCCAACGCCATCCAGTGCGCGCGCGCCGGGGGCGCTGATGTCACCGTGACGAAGCTCAACGCGGCGGGCAACGCGCTCATCTACTCGACTTACCTCGGCGGCAGCGACGGCGACGAGGCGAGGGGCGTTGCGATTGACTCATCCGGCAACGCCTACGTCGCCGGCTTCACGCGGTCAACTGATTTCCCGACCGCCAACGCCATCCAGAGCACCTTCGGCGGCACGTCCCCGCCGGGCGGCGACGCCTTCGTGACGAAGATCAGCGACACCTCCGCCGGGCCCGCCTCGCAACTCCAGTTCACGCAGACCGCGCCCTCGGTTCAGGAGGACGTGACATCACTGACCCTCACCGTCCAGCGCACCGGCGACACCACCGGAGCCGTCGCCGTCAACTTCGCGACCGCCGACGGCACGGCCTCCGAGCGCAGCGACTACACCACCGCCCTCGGCACACTGCGATTCGCCGCCGGTGAGACATCGAAGAACATCGTCGTGCTCGTCAACGAAGACTCGAAGGTCGAAGGCAACGAGACGTTCACCGTCGCGCTCTCGAACCCGACGGGCGGAGCCACGCTCTCGTGCCTGACGGCTGTCGCCACCGTCCAGATTACGGACGACGCGGTCGAGCCCGCGACCAACGCCATAGACGACGCGGCTATCTTCGTCGGCCAGCAGTACCACGACTTCCTCCACCGCCAGAGCGACTCCGACGGTCAAGGGTTCTGGACGGCACAGATAACTTCGTGCGGTGCGAACGCCGACTGCATCCGCGCACGCCGCACCAATGTCTCGACCGCCTTCTTCCTCTCTATCGAGTTCCAGCAGACCGGCTACTTCGTCATCCGCACCCACAAGGCCGCTTTCGGCTCGGCCAAGAGCAACCCGCGTTACCGACCCTTCCTGCGCGACCAGCGGCAGATAGGCGACGGCGTCGTCTTCGGCGATCCCGGCTCCGCCGCGCTACTGGAAGCCAACCGGCAGAAGTTCCTCGAAGAGTTCGTCTCGCGGGCCGAGTTCGTGGCCGTCTTCCCGCAGGGTCAGGCGGCGGCGACCTACGTGGACACACTCTTCGCCAACACGGGCGTGACGCCGACGCCCGCCGAGCGCACGGCGGCGATTACGGCCTACGGCACGGGCGACACGGCGGGCCGCGCCGCCGCGCTCAAGAGCGTCGCCGACAGCGACTCGGTCTTCGCCGCGCAGTACAACCCGGCGTTCGTGCTGATGCAATACTTCGGCTACATGCGCCGCAACCCGGACGACGCGCCGGACACGAACTTCAACGGCTACGACTTCTGGCTCGCCAAGTTGGAGTCGTTCAGTCTGCCGGGCGAGAACGTGCGGAACGAGACGGTGGCGCTCTCGCGCGTGGCGCGTGCGCAGATGGTCGAAGCTTTCATCGAATCCATCGAGTACCGCAACCGCTTCGGGCAGTAATACCCGGAGTCGCCCGGTCTCAAAAGCCGGGCCTTACTTCCCATCAACGCGCCGAAGCCGAGAGTCGCGCCCGCGCCTTCTCGGCTTCGGCGCTTCGTGGGTGGCGGCGCACCAGCTCGCGCCACGCCGCGCCGTCGTAGCGGAACTGCTTCGACGCGGCGTCGAAGTTGAAGCCGACGCCCTGACGGCGGTAGCGGTCGAGCCCGTTGAAGTTGAGGTAATAGCTTTTGAGTGGAGCGCCGCCCGCCTCCATCTCGCCCGCGTCGAGCCGCCGCGCGGCGTCGCGCGTCAGTCGCGCGGCAGCCTCTTCCGCCGCCTCGCCGAGCAGGAGCAAAGCGGCGGGCCGCAGAGGCGAGCGCGGGAAGGCTTCGAGGAAGATGCGCGCGCGCTCGACGCGTGCGAACTCTTCGGAGCCGCGCGCGAGTCGCAGCAATCGCGCGTCGTCACCGGCGCGCGCGGGCGAGACGAGCGCGTCCGCCTGCACCCAACCGCCCGTGCGCCGCGTGACGGAGACGCGCAGGAACGTCACGCCGTCCGCCGACTCCCTCGCGCCCGCTACGACCACGAGCCGCCCGCGACCGAGCCTCCGCAACACGTTCGCCGAAAGCGTCGGCGCGTCGCGCAAAGCCGACAGGCGCTCGTCCACCACGACGGCGATGCGGCCACCGACGGCGGCGGGCGCGCGCCGCCTTCTCTGCGCTTCGGCGTTCGTCTGAAGGATGAAGAGGAGAGACAGGGCTGTGAGAAACGCGAGGCCGCGCGCGGCGAGACGAAGGCGCGGCCCTCTTTGAAGACGAAGGCGCATGACACACTCCTCCTTTTCGGGGTGTGGCGGGAGTGGCCTTGTGTCGTTCAGCCCGAAGGCCGGAGGGTCTGTCTTCAGCGGCGTGCGCGTCGTCGTGGCTGCTCCGCGAGGAGGGCTTCGAGCTTGGCCCGCGCGGGCGGCTTGTCCCCCGTCGTGCGTGAGGGTTTCGGCGCGGCGGCGTGGTGGAGATGGCAGATGGCGATGGCGAGCGCGTCCGAGGCGTCGTGCGGCGAGGGCATGTCGCGCAGCCGCAGGAGCACGCGCACCATCTCCTGCACCTGATGCTTCTCCGCCGCGCCGTAGCCGACGACCGTCTGCTTGATGAGTCGCGGCGCGTACTCGGTGATCTCGACGCCCGCGCGCTCGGCGGCGACGAGCACCACGCCGCGCACCTGTCCGAGTTTGAGGGCCGTCTGCGCGTTGGCGGCGAAGAAGGACTCCTCGACCGCGCAAACGTCCGGCGCGTAACGCTCGATGAGCCGCTCCACGCCGTCGCTGATCTTCAGGAGGCGCGCGGCGAAACGCTCGCGCGGGCTCGCCTTCACCGTCCCGAAGCCGACGAGTTTGTAGCGCCGGGCGTCGCCCTCGACGACGCCCCAGCCCGTCGTCTCGCTGCCCGGATCAATCCCCAAAACAAGCACGCGCCTTTATACCCCAGAACGGCGCGCGGCTGTTAACGCGCCGCGCGCGGCGGGCCTCAGACGGGAAGGTCGAAGCTGGAGTCTGTGCCGAGGAAGAAGACTTCCATCTTCCCCTTGCTCTTGGCGGCGATGGCGTTGACCTCCTTCTCGACCTTCCTCATGTACGTCTTGTCGTCGCCCTCCGTGTTGGCGACGCTGCCGCTGAACCAGAACTTGAACTTGTCGCCGGCCTGCTTGTTGGGGCTCCGCTTCTCCGCGTCGGCGCTCAGGCGCGACTCGGCGAAGGCTTGAATGACACGGATGTCCGGGTTCTGGTCCCGGCCCCCCTTGCGACCGCAGAAGAGGTAGTCGTCGGCGGTGACTTCGCGGCAGAAGGCGCGGGTGACGTTGTGCTCGCTGGCGTGGTGCGGGACTTTGAGGACGTTGACGTGGAGGCCGCCGCCCTCCTTGAGTTTCTTGATGTGCTTGAGGCCGAGCGTGACGTCGTCGGTGTGTCCGTCGCCCGTGAGCAGGAGGGTCCGGGTCTTCTCCTGCACGAAGAGCATCAGCGAGGCGAGGTTCGGGACGGTGACGATGTTGCGGTCGCCGAGCTCGACCTCCTTGTTCGCGTTGGCGAGGTCTAAGGAGCTGCTCAACGCCTCGGCCTGCCGCACCTTCGGCCCGATGATCTGTCCGATCTCGCGCGTGCTGAACATCGAGTCGTCCTCGTCGCCCTGCCGCTGGAGTTCTTTCAGTTGCATCTGTGTCTTCTTGTTCTCCAGCCATGCGTTCCACTCGTCGCGCAAGTCAATCAGCTCTTGGCGGAAGGGGCCGATGATGCTGATTTTCATGCCGCCGAGGCTGAAGGGCTTCGCGCCTTTCGCGCGCACCATCATGAGCTTCCCCTTGGCGGGCGGGTTGAGCTTGATGCCGAGCTGCGCGGGGCTGACGCGCCGCGTCAGCCTGATGGCCTCGGCGACGCTCGTCGCCAGATCGCCCTGCTCGCCCGCGAGCGCCCTCACCAGCTCGTTGTCCGAGCCGGAGAGGACGGCGGCGGAGGCCGCGAGCATCGTCTCAATCTCGCCCGCGTTCTTTTTGACCTGATCGGTGAAGGCGTTGTGCCAGATGGCCTTCACGACGGGCGGTCGCTTGCCCGGCGGCGGCTTCGGCGTCTTGTTCTTGACGGTCTTGTTGAAGTCGCTGACGCGCCACTTGAACTCGTCGTCCATGAGCTTGAGGACGCCGCCGATGTGGTCCTGGTCAATGTGCGAGACGTAGATCACGTCGAGATGCTCGCCCGCCTCTTGCAGCTCGCCGAGCGCGGGCGCGACGTGCTTGTCGTAGGAGCCGCGCATCCCGCCGTCAACGAGCATCAGGCGGTCGTCCGCGCCGCGCAGCAGCAGGCAGTCGCCCTTGTCGGATTGAAAGACTGTGAGCTTCATTGTCTGGTCTTATCCTCCTTCTCGGTCATTACCGCCACCGCCTCGGCGACGCACGCGTCCGGGTCAATCCTGCCGAACCCCGCGCCGTTGGCCCACTTGAAGCTGTCGCCGGGCAGCGGGCGCGCGGTGCGGACGATGATGCCCTCGATCTGCGCCGCCGTGAGCTTCGGGTTGGCGGCGAGCATGAGGCCCGCGACGCCGCAGACGAACGGGCTCGCCATGCTCGTCCCCGTCATCGAAACCCAATCGTCGCCCTTCGCGGCGAAGCCCTTCGCGGCGACGATGTTCGTGCCCGGCGCGGCGATGTCCGGCTTGAAGCGGTTGTCGCGCGTCGGCCCCTGACTGCTCGTGATGTTGACGCGCTCCGCCGCGTGGTCGAGGTTGGCGACCGAGATGACGCGCCGCCCGCAGGCCAGCGAGCTGACCGAAGAGTCGTCCACGTTCGAAGACTCGGAGAAGAACGACGGGAAGCGCCACGCGTCGCGGTCGCCGACGCGACCGAGCTTGCGCGGGTCGTCGCGCTCGATCCAGCCGTGGTAGCGACCGTCGCGCACCTCGTGCCCGTGCAGCCGCACCATCCAGCGGCCCGCCGGGATGCCGACCACGCCCTTGTCCGAGAGCATCGGCGTGAGGTAGACCGAGATGTAGTTCGCGCCGTTCGACGGGTGGTAAAGCTCGCTGTAGACGCTGAGGAAGCTGCCGTCCTTGAGCTGCCGGTTCTCGATGAACTGGCGCGGCTCGATGGGGCCGATGAAGCGGTCGCCTCCGGGCGGGCGCACCGAGACGGAGAAGCGGTCTTGCGGGCTGTACCAGATTTCCAGTTCGTTCTCCGAGAGGTCCATGAGCCCGTTGCCGACGACGACCCACTCGATGTCCTTGACCAGCCCGCGCGCCGGAATCGAGCCGCTCGTGTGGATGCGGCCCATGACGAAGCCGCTGTCGCCCTCGAAGGCCGCCGCCTCCTGCCCGGCGTTGCCCGCCGCCACCGAGATGCACCTGCCGGGCACAGACATCGCCGAGTCTATCCACCGCGAGATGGCGCTCGAACCGTCGTGCGCGTGCCCGTTGGTGCCGAGGCTCACGTTGAGCGAGAGCCGGAGCTTGCGCTTGCGCGCGACCTCGATGAGGTAGTCCACGGCGTCGGCGATGCGCGTCGAGTCGTAGAAAGACTCGCGGCGGTCTTGGTCGCGGAGCGGCAGCGAGATGAGGACGGCGGCGATCTCGGCGCGCGGGCAGATGCCTCGGTTCCCGGCGGCGATGCTCGCCACGTGCGTGCCGTGCGAGCCCTCGACCATCTGCGACTGCGGCTCCAACTCGTAGGCCGGGATTTTGAGACCGGGCGAGGCGGCGAGCGCCGCGTTGAGGTCCTCCTGCTTGAACTCCGCCCCGTAGTTGAACTGGCCGGTCGTCTCCGGGCTCGGTCGCGAGAAGTCCTTCGCCGCGCCCTGATCCCAGATGCGGACGAACCTCGTCTTGCCCTTCTCGTCGAGGAAGTCGCGGTGGGAGAAGTCGAAGCCCTGAACGTCAATGATGCCGACGAGCACGCCCTTACCGCCGTCGTGCTTGCTCTTGTGGGCCGTGGCGAACCTGCGGAGCGTGGGGTCGGGCGGGCCGGGCTTGGTGTCCGAGACTTCAGGCACCGGGGTGGCGAGCGGCTCGCCCAACACGATGTGCGCGACGTTGGGGTCGGAGGATATCTCCTTCAGCTTCCGCAAAGACATCCGCGCCGAGACGAGGTTCGACTTGCGCGCGCGCTCCCCGGCGAACCGGCCCCCCCGGTCGCTGGCGTCGTGCGTCTCGATGAAGACGTTGGCGATGACGTCGTTGGAGATTCCCTGGAGCTTCCCGCGCTTGGCGGAGCGGGGCATCTTCGAACGCTTGACGGGCACGGCGTCGTCGCCCCGGCAGAGCGGCACGTCCTCGACGTACTTCCGCTTCTCCACGATGATGGAGGCGCACTGCTCCGCCCTCACGGCGTTCACCTTCGCGCTACAGTTGGCGATCATGCGGAGCTTAGGTTGGAACTTGCGGAAGTGCTCGCCCAGTTGCGGCTTCCGGTCTGTCTTGGGCACGGCTCGACTCCTTAGGCTGTGAGAGGTGTCGCGTGTGTCGGCGAGTCGCCGAGGGTCGGACTTGTTTGAAACAAAGGCTCGTGTGGTCAGGCCCACGGGCGCGCCGGAGGTAACGGCTACGGCTGCGGCGGGGAATCTATCACCGAAGGGAACCGGCGACAACACTTATTTCCGGGCGGGACGATGCGACACACCGCCGGAGAAATCCCTCGCCATCGTGCCTCGCTTGGATATGAGGATGCGGGGCGAAACGTTTCGTCCCGGTCGCACGCGCGGGGTGAACTCGACGGCGCGCGGGTCGCAAAAGAATAGGGAGGCCGCGCCCGGCCTCCCCTTCAAGGAAACTTTCGTCGCCTGGCCGCCGAGCCCTTAAGCGCCCGCCATGTCGGCCTCGCTCATGTCGAAGTTGGCCGAGACCTTCTGCACGTCGTCGTGGTCTTCGAGGGCCTCCATGAGCTTGAGCATCTGCCGGGCCTCCTGCCCTTCGAGCGTCTTGTACTCCTTCGGCAGCAGCTCGACCTCGGCGACCTGCGGCTCGACGCCCGCCTTCTTGATGGCTTCGAGCACGGCGTCGAAGTCTTCGGGCGAGGTGATGACCTCGAAGTTGTCCTCGTCGTCGCGGAGGTCTTCCGCGCCCGCGTCGGTGACGATCTCGAAGAGTTCCTCTTCGGGCTTCGCCTCCTTGGCGACGACGATGTAGCCCTTCTTCTCGAACATCCAGTTGACCGCGCCCGATGTGCCGAGGTTGCCGCCGTTCTTGCCGAAGATGTGGCGAATCTCGGCGACCGTGCGGTTGCGGTTGTCGGTCATCACGTCGAGCATCACGGCGACGCCGCCGGGGCCGTAGCCCTCGTAGACGATCTCCTCGTAGTTGACGCCCTCTTCCTCGCCCGTGCCGCGTCGGATGGCGCGCGCGATGGTCTCGTTCGGCATGTTCGCGCCCTTCGCGTCCGAGACCGCCTTGCGCAGCCGCGCGTTGGCGTCCGGGTCGCCGCCGCCCGTGCGCGCCGCCACCGCGATCTCTTTAATGAGCTTCGTAAAGACCTTGCCGCGCTTGGCGTCGAGCGCGCCTTTTTTGTGCTTGATAGTATGCCACTTGGAATGTCCCGACATCTTCTTATGAGTTCCTTACGGTTAGAGACTTGAAATTTGTGTTGGAAGCGGGCGCGAATATATCACGCGCATTTTGCGCCCCGCAACCACCAAACAGAAGTCAGAAGTCGGAACGATGAACGATGAACTGGAGACGAGTTTCTTTCAGTTCATCGTTCTGCGTTCCGACTTCTGACTTCCTCCCGGTCGGGCTTCCGCTCATTCGCCTGACGCGAGGCGGAGGAGTCTTTCGGCGTCGGCGTCGAGGACGCGCACCCGCTTGTTCTTCGACGCGAAGCCGCCCACGATCTCGACGGCGCGCGCGGGGACGCCGAGAGCTTTGGCGAGCGTGCGGACGAGTTCAACGTTCGCCGCGCCTTCGACGGGCGGCGCGGCGACCCGCACGCGGAGCGCGCCGTCGTGCTCGCCCGCCACTTCGCTCTTCGAGGCGCGCGGCACGACCCGCACATCGAACGTGAGCGCGCCGCCGTCCTCTTCACGAAAGTTAATCACGCGGAAGACTTCCCCCGCGCACCGCGCCGGAAGGGCTCACGGCACGGCTCGGATTAACGTCACCGAGACCGCCAGTTGTAAGAGGTCGAGCAGCAGCAGGACGATGATCGGCGAGATGTCGAACATGCCGAGCGGCGGGATGATGCGGCGGAACGGAGCGAGCACCGGCTCCGTCAGGCGAATCAGGAGGTGCAGCAGCCGGTTCGTCGAGCCCGCGCCCCAGGAGACGACGATGCGCATGAAAATCAGCAGCGAGAGGAGGGCCAGCGCGCCCGCCAGCAGGTAGCCGATGAAGGAGATGGGCGCGCCCCGCGCCGCGCTCAGAATCAGCCCGCGCACGGTGGCGAGGACGGTGCCGATGAAGCGCGAGGCGAAGAAGCCCATGAGGATGGCAATCAGGATGACGACGAGCGGCGCGAGGTTCGGGCTGAAGCCCATCTGCACCACAGGTCTCCGCACGGGGTTGACGAGCGGGTCAGTCCAGCGGCGGATGAGGATGACGGGGCGGCTGAAGGGATTCAGGTCGGCCTTGTTCAAGATGAGCCGCGCGACCATCAGGACGATGATGACGAGGATGATCGTCGCTATCAAGTACCAGACCGCGACGGAGAGCAGTATGAAAATATCCATGACTTAAGGATCGCGTCTCTTCTCAGACCGAGTTAAAAAAAGGTCAGGCGGCGGGCCGTCCCCGCTCCCCGAAAATCGCCGTGCCCACGCGCACCAGCGTCGCGCCCTCCTCGATGGCCGCCTCGAAGTCGTGGCTCATGCCCATCGAAAGCTCGCCCGCCCCGTCGCCGAAGAGCCCGCGCTCTCGCAGCGAGTCGCGCAATTCACGAAGGCGTCTGAAGTACGGGCGCACCTGTTCGACCTCCTCGAAGTACGGCGGCATCGTCATCAGCCCCACGCAGCGCACGCGCTCGCACGCGCCGAGGGCTTCGGCGAGCGCGGGCAACTCTTCCTCGCCCGCGCCGGTCTTCGTCGCTTCGCCCGCGAGGTCAACTTGCAGCAGCACGTCCAGACGCGCGCGCCCGTCTTCGGCGCAGATGCGTTCGAGCCGCCCGACGAGCGACGCCGAGTCAACCGTGTGAATCAAATCGAAGAGCTTCGCCGCGCGCCGCGCCTTGTTCGCCTGCAAGTGGCCGATGAGATGCCAGCGCACGCTCGCCTCCCGGCCCAGCTCCTCAATCTTCGCGTCGGCCTCCTGCACGCGGTTCTCGCCGAAGTCGCGCGCGCCCGCCTCGATTGCCTCGCGCACCACTTCCGCCGGGTGCGTCTTGCTCACGGCGATGAGCGTCACCTCTTCCGGCGCGCGACCGCAGAGGCGCGCGCTCCGCTCGACTCGTCCCTTAACTTCTTCGAGGCGCGCGCGCAAACCTTCTGGTTCCTGCTGCGTCAGAGGCTTCATTATTGTGATTCTGTTGCGACCGTCTGAAACTATAACAAGCGCCCGCGCGCGTCCGCAACAAGCGCCCTCTCGCGGCCCCGTTTCTGACTCGTAACCGTTCACCTGAATGTCTGCCAAGCGGCACACCACACCGTGCAGCGAGACACTGATATAGTCTGGCCGCGTCGTCCCGCGCAGTAAATATCTACACTTTTCCCGCCTCCCGCTTCGGGCGCGCGAATGGCACGGTGCTTGTAACTAACACGTGTAAGTTTTGAAAGAGTTTTCGCGATCACGCGAATTGGGACTGTCGAAAGTGAGGAGAGATAAAAGATGAAAAGCAATAGTGGAAAGTTTGTGAGAACGCTCATGCTCGCGCTCGGACTGTTCCTGGCGCTGCCGATGTTCGCCGTCTCCACGTCGGCTCAGACCGGCTGGTGGGGCAACGGCCAGCAGCGGCGCGACCGCGACCGCGACAACGACGGTATTGACGACCGCGTCGAGCGGCGTCAGCGTCGCCAGCAGCGGCGCGAAGCGAGACGCGACCGTCGCGACGACCGCCGCAATGACGGCTATTACGGCAACAACGGCGGCTATAACAATGGCGGCTACAACAACGACAACTACGGCAACTACGGCGGCTCCTACCAGCTCCGCCAGACAGCGCTGAATGCCGGTTACAACAACGGCATGGAAGAAGGCCGCAGAGACCGTCAGCGCAACGAGCGCTTCAACTACACGGACGAGGGCGACTACCAGAGTGCCAGCAAGGACTACAGCTCGCGCATGGGCGACCGCGGCGCTTACCAGCGTTACTTCCGCGAGGCGTTCGCGCGCGGCTACCGTGACGGCTACGGCAACAACAACGGCTACAACAACGACGGCTACTATCGCGGTTACTAAGATCGGCGTCCGATGACTCCGATTCTGAGTAACCTCACGATGCCCTCCGAAGGGCGTCGAAAGATAAAACGGCGGCGGCTTGAGTCTTCGAGGCTTGGGCCGCCGTCCTCGTCTGAGGGCGCGCTTGACACCCTTGCGCCCGCGTCCGTAATATAATTTTCAAGGCACAAGCGGATGTGGCGAAATTGGCAGACGCGCAGGTCTCAGAAGCCTGTGGTGGTGACACCGTGGTGGTTCAAGTCCACTCATCCGCATTAAAGAAGGCAAAGAAAGGCAAAAGTGGAGAGGATTCAACTCCTCCTTACTTTTGCCTTTTACCTTTTTACTTTTGCCTTCTTCAGTTGACGGCTTCGGAGGTCGCGTCGGGCGGCGGCCCGTTGGAGTCCATGAGCATGAGGGTCAGGTTCTGCTCGTCGGCGAGGCTGGAGTCCACGAGCGTCTGCACGCGGTAGGTGCCGGGCGCGGGGAAGTCCACGTTGAAGAAGAAGCTGATGTTGTTGGCGACGCCGCCGGGCGCGACCTCGAACGGCGAGGGCTCCGAGAGCATGACGGGCCGCTGCCGGTCTTCGCTGAGGATGCGCACCTCCGAGAGGTGCCGCCCCTCGCCGCGCCACTGGCTGACGACCGCGAACTTCATCACCGTCACGGGAAAACGCTGCACCACTATCTGGTGGAAGACGCCCATCAGCGAGAGCTTGTTCCCCACCTCCAAACGCACGTCGTCGCAGAAGAGCGTGTATATCAATTCGAGTCTGTCTGTCTGTTCCATTTTTAAGCTCTGAGCTGTTAGCCGTTAGCTTTCAGCTTTTAACTTTCGTCATGCAGTTTCCAAGTTTCGGCTGACTGCCGAGCGCCGAACGTCATCCGAGCATCTGTTTCAGCTCCGCTTCGTCAATCACCTTGACGCCGAGGGCGTTCGCCTTTTCGAGTTTCGACCCGGCATCCTCGCCGGAGACGACGAAGTCCGTCTTCTTGCTGACGGTCGAGGTCACGCGCCCGCCGCGCGCTTCGATGAGGGCGCGCGCCTCGTCGCGCGTCATGCCTTCGAGCCTGCCGGTGAGGACGAACTGCTTGCCCGCGAACTCGCCGTCGAGCTGCGCGCCGCCGCCGCCCGCCATCTCCGTCCGCACCTTCGCGTCTTCACGCAGGCGTCGGCAAAGCTCGATGTTGCCCTCGTCGTCGAACCAGTCGCGCGCCGACTGCGCGACGGTGAGGCCGATTTCGTGGATGGCGTCAATCTCCTCGACGGTGGCGGAGGCGAGCCGTTCGAGCGAGCCGAAGTGGCGCGCGAGCAGCGCGGCGGTGCGCTCGCCGACGTGGCGGATGCCGAGGCCGTAGACGAGGTGCGGCAGGTCGCGCGTCTTGCTCGCCTCGATCTGCGCGAGCAGGTTCGTCGCCGACTTCTCCGCCATCCTTTCGAGCCCCGCCAACTCTTCGAGCTTCAAGTCGTAGAGCCCCGCCACGTCGCGCACGATCTTCTTCTCGACGAGCTGTTCGGCGAGCACTTCGCCCAAGCCCTCAATCCGCATCGCGCGGCGCGAGGCGAAATGAAGCAGACGCGCCTTCAACTGCGCCGGGCAGTCCGCCGCCACGCAGCGGGCGACGACTTCGCCTTCGGGCCGTGAGATGACGCCGCCGCACACGGGGCACTCGGTCGGCATCGCGAAGGGCGTCTCCGCCCCGGTGCGCTTCGATTCGACGACCTTTAAGACCTTCGGGATAATCTCGCCGCTCTTCTCAATCAAAACCCAGTCGCCGATCATCACGCCGAGCCGCTCTATCTCGTCGGCGTTGTGCAGCGTCGCGCGCGCGACGGTCGTCCCGGCGAGCTGGACGGGCGTGAGGTTGGCGACCGGCGTGAGCGCGCCCGTGCGGCCCACCTGCACGACGATGGACTCGACTTGCGTCGTCGCCTGCCGCGCCGGGTACTTGTAGGCGATGGCCCAACGCGGCGCCTTAGCGGTCGCGCCGAACTCATCCTGCAAGGCCGTGGAGTTGACCTTTACCACCACGCCGTCAATCTCGTATTCGAGCCCGTCGCGCTCGGACTCTAAGCGATTGCAGAAGGCGATGACTTTATCAATCGTCTCGCAGAGTTCACGGTGCGGGTTGACGGCGAAGCCCGCGCGCTCAAGCCAGTCGAGCGCGTCCCAATGTGTATTGAAAGGTTTGCGGTCGCCGCGCAGAACGTCATAGGCGAACATGTCGAGTTTGCGGCGCGAGACGATCTTCGGGTCGAGTTGGCGGATGGTTCCGGCGGCGGCGTTGCGCGGGTTGGCGAAGCGCGGCTCGTCCGCCTCCTCGCGCTCGGCGTTGATGCGCTCGAAGCTCTTGCGCGAGAGATACGCTTCGCCGCGCACCTCGACCCCGGCGGCCTGCTTGTCCTTCAGTCTCAAAGGGACGCTGCGGATGGTGCGGACGTTGGGCGTCACGTCTTCGCCGACTCGCCCGTCGCCGCGCGTCACGCCGCGCGCGAGCAGGCCCGCTTCGTCGTAGTGGAGCGAGATGGAGAGGCCGTCAATCTTTAATTCGGCGACGTACTCGAACGCGCGACCGTCGGCGAGGCGGCGGCAACGCTCGTCGAAGGCGCGGAGGTCTTCGAGGTTGTAGCTGTTTTCTAAGCGAGAGCATCGGGCGGCGGTGGACGTACTCTTCGAAGCCCTCGGCGGGCCGACCGCCGACGCGCACCGTGGGGCTGTCGGGCGTCCGCAGCTCCGGGTGCTCTTCTTCGAGCGCGCGCAGACGCTCCAACAGCGCGTCGTACTCGGCGTCAGAAATTTCGGGGCTGTCGTGGACGTAGTACCGCTCCTCGTGATGAAGAATTTCCTCACGCAGCTTGCTCACTTCGTGCTCGACGCTCTTCTTGCTCGCGGCCAACTCGACTGTCACCACCCTCGAAAATGTTTGTTGAAAACCGGTGCGCTCATCATAGAGTCAACACCCTCACGGCGCAACAAGACCGCCGCTTCACACGGAGGCGGCGACGATGATGGCGGCGATGACGAGGCCGAGGGCGTAGCTCACAGGGTCTTTGACGGTGAAGACCACGGGGTCGTCGTGCATCCTGCCGCGCGCGGCGAGGAGCCAGACGCGCGTTACCCAGTAGAGCAGGCACGGCCCGATGAGCCACAGCGCCCAGGGGCTCCGGTAGAGCAGAGTCACCTCTCGGCTCTGGTTGATGTAGAGCGCGAGGACGAGCACCGAGAGATAGCCGCTCGTCGTGCCGAAGCTCTTCAGGAGTTCCATGTCCTCGCGCGTGTAGCCGCGACGCGACGCCCCGCCGTGCGCGTCGTCGTCGGTCGTCATCCGCAGCTCCGTGTAACGCTTGACGAAGGCGAGACTGAGGAACAGAAACATCGAGAAGGCCAAAAGCCACGGCGAGACCACGACGCCCGCCGCGATGCCGCCCGAAAGCACGCGCAGCGTGTAGAGCCCGGCCAGAACCATTACATCTACGATGGGCAGTCGCTTGAGGAAGAGCGAGTAGGCCGTGGTCATCAAGAGGTAGAGCAGCAGCGCGAGGCCGAAGAGCGGCGGCAGCAGCAGGAAGGCGAGCGCGAGCCCCGGCAAGAGCAGCAAGGGGACGAGCACAACGGCGGACTTCCGCTGTGAGCGCGCCGGAGGCGAGAGGGCGTCGGCGCTTGTACGGGTGACTGCGGTCGGCTTCGAGGTCAAGCAGGTCGTTGACGACGTAGACGCTCGACGCGCAGAGACACCATGCGATGAAGGCGCACGCCGCCGCCGTCATCGCGGGCGCGTCGAGCACGCGATGAGCCATCAAGACGGGGACGAAGACGAGCAGGTTCTTAATCCACTGGTGCGCCCGCAGCGCACGCAGCGCGGGCGACACGCGCCCAGCCCTTCGCGCGTCGTCTGACTCAAACGTCTGTGCCGCCTCGGTCTTCATCGCGTCTTTAATCTTCGACCTTCATCTTCAATCTTAGAGTATCCGAACCCTTCAAACCGAACCAACTGACGCCCTCCTGCAACACGTCCACTTCGAGCGTGTAGTCGCCCGCCGCGCGCGGCGCGGTGACGGTCAAAAGCAACTCTATCTCGTCTCCGGGCGCGAGGTCGTAAGGGAAAGAGCTGCGTCCGTCGTCGTTCGTAAGCACGCGGCCCGACGCGTCGAGCCAGTGATTGCCGAGGAAGAGACGGAAGTTCTGTCCCGCGCCTCCGAGCGAGGGCCACTTCGCTCCCCCGGCGTTGCGGACGACGATGTAGAGCGCGCGTCTTTCTCCGGCGCGAAGAGTCGCGGGCGGCGTCCGCGCCCAAGAGAGCGCGGCCCTGAAGTCGCCCTCGGCGAGCGGGCCGTTCGCAGCCGTGATGTCGAAGCCGCTACGCCCTCCCGTTCCTTCCGGCAAGACTTCCATGAAGTAGGACGTGGCGAACCTCGCGCCGTGCGAGTAGAAGGGCAGAGAGACGGCGGAAATCTTTTTCACGCCGAGTCCCGCGCGCCCGATGTGCTCGATGCAGGACTTGAACTCGTCCGCCATGCAAAGGGTCGCGAGCCGCTTCCCTTCCGCCTGTTCGAGTGCGAGTTGGAACTTCCGCCGTGACACTTCGGTCGTAAAAAATTCCGGCATGTAAACGCAGAGCTGCGGCGCGTCCGGACTGAATAAAACTTGCAGCCCGCTCGTCATCGGCCCGCTCTCGACCCAGACGCCGACGCCGTCGAAGCGCGCGCGCTCCTCGTCCGAAAGATAGTCCCGCGCCGAGCGGTCTGTGAAAAGATGCCGCACGTCTTGGAGATGATTTTCGGGGAGCGCAAAGACCGTCGGGCGGCTCCCCCACTCGAACCTGTAGCCGTGGACGAAGGCCGCCGCCGACTGCACGACGAGGACGCACGCGAGCAGCACCGCCGCCGCCCGCGCGACCGACGAGCGCGGCGGCGCAGCAACTTTCGCACGTTCGTAGAGCGTGACGATGAAATAAATCGTGATTGCGCCGCCGACCAGCTCGACGAAAGTCGCGTAGCGCAGCATCCCCGAAGCCGCGCTCCAGATGACGGAGCCGAGCACGGCGGCGAAGCTCAAATAACGTATGCGCCTCTCCGCGCCGCGCCACAACATACCGGCAATCGAAGCGACGAAGGCGACCGAGACGCGGCCCCAGTGCGGCCCCAGATCGCCCGCCGTGTTCTCGACCCTGAACGGATGCAGGAGCGGCCACAGCAGAACCTCCCACGCCTTCAAATTCTTAAAACGCGGGTCGTCCACAATCGGCCCCCAACGCTCGGTGCGCGTGTCTATGACGGGCCAGTAAGGCGACTTGAAAATCCAGTTGTAGACGGGGAAGACGGGGTTCCCGGTCTGCCAGAAGATGTAGAGCGAATACGGCGCGAGCGGCAAAAGGATGCAGGCGAGCCCGTAGACCGCCGCCCTCAAATCGAACCGCGCCTCTCTCCTCAACAGCCTGTACGCGAAGAGCAGGACGACGGGGACGGCGAAGGCGAGGTTAGTTAATTTGAACGCGAGGCTCGCGCCGAGATAGAGTCCCGCGCGAACGAAGTCGCGCCGCCCGCGCTCGCCGCCTTCGGTCTCTATCGCGAGGCGCGCGGCTTCGAGCAGGAGCGGCAGGGCCAGAAGGTCAACCATGTAGTTGTTGACCTCAAACAGCGCGTGCTCCGTCAACACGAGGACGAGCACGCACAGGCAACGCGCCCGTGCGCTACTGATGAAGGCGCGGAGCAGCCTCTCCATCAACATCCCCGTCCAGACGAGCACGGAGAAGTTGACGAGCGTGCCCAGACGATAGCCGAGCAGGTAACGTCCGAGGCCCATCACCATGTCGGGCGCGGGGTTGAAGGGAAAACGCACGGGGAAGAAGTCGCCCTCGCGCATCGGCCAGCCGCGCAGCGCGCGCTCGGCGTTGATGAGCCGGTAGTCGAGCACGTCCCAAGACAAGTCCGGCAGCGTCGCCCGCAAGGCGTAGAAGAAGAACAAAGGGAGCGCGACCGTCAACCAGAACAACCGGGGCGTGCGCTCGCCCGAAGCCTCCTTCGTCCGCCAGTGCGCGTACCAGACGAGCGCCGTCAAGACGACCGTCAGCGGCCACGCCAGACGATTGTCGCCGACGAGCCACAGGTATTGGCGGACGAACGCCGCCGTGTAGAGGAAGATGACGAAGTCGCCGAGGTCGAGACGGCGACGTGCTTCAGCCATACTTTTTGGACAGGGCCACTAATAAAATCGGAATAACTATCGGAATAACTGTAGGGGCAGGGCAAGTCCGCGGCCCGTGTGGTTACGCCAGCGGCGGGCCGCGGACTTGCCCTGCCCCTACAAATAATCGTCTCGCGTCGAAGTTTGTGAGACGCTCTAAAGCTTCAACCTCTTCCGCAAGCCCTCCGGCAAGACTCTCAAGACGAGCATGATCCAACGCCAGAACCACGGCAGGTAGACGACGTTCCGCCCACGCTCAAGCGCGCGCACGATTCCCTCCCCGACCTCTTCGGGCGCGGCGGCGAGGAAGACGCGCGGCTTCCCGAACGTCATCGGCGTGTCCACGTATCCCGGCTTGACCGTCAAGACGTTCACCCCCGCGTGATAAAGACGATTGCGAAGCCCTTGCAGGTACACGTTGAGCCCCGCCTTCGAGGAGCCGTAGAGGTAGTTGCTCTGCCGCCCCACGTCGCCCGCCACCGAAGAGATGCCGACGACGAACCCCGCGCGCCGCGCTTCGAGCCGTTCGGCGCAGAGGTTAAGAATCGAGACCGCGCCCGCGAAGTTGCGCCCGATGATACGACCCCACTCATCCATGTCGCGCTCGGCCAACTCCTGCTCGCCCAGATAACCGAAGGCCAGAACGACGCCGTGCAGCTCGCCCGCCTTCTCTTCAACTCGTCCGAGGAAATCGGCGTGGCCTTCGTAGTCCTCCGCGTCGAACGCGCCGCTCTCTACGTTGATACCGAAGCGCACGCGCAAATCGGCGGCGGCACGCTCCGCCTCCTGCGCGTCGCGCGCGGCGAGGAAGAGCGGATACTTGCGCCGCGCTAAGGCCGCCGCGACGTGACGCGCGATGGCCGAGGTCGCGCCCAGGATAAGGACGGTTCCGTTCATGCCTTTACGGTGTGATGCCGAGCCTCTCGGAGAGGGCCGAGCGGAAGCGCCCGCCGGGGTCAACGCGCTCCTTGACGCGCCGCCATTCCTCTTGGCGCGGGTACATCGCGCGGAACGTCTCGGCGTCGAGGCACGCGTCCTTCGCCAGATAGACGCGCCCGCCCCGCTCCGAAACTATGCGGTCGAACTTCTTCAACAGGTCGAATAACTCTTGACCGCGCACGGGGAAATCGAGCGCCAGAGTATAACCCTTCATCGGGAACGAGAGCAGGCCCGCGCCTTCCGCGCCGAAACGCTTGAGCACCGCGAGGAGGCACGGCAGACGGCTCTCGTTCAAGGCTTCGAGCATCAGTCGCAGCCCCGCGCGCGCCTCCGCCGTCGGCAGCACGCATTGGTACTGCACGAATCCCCTTCGACCATAGGCGCGGTTCCAACCGCCGACGGCGTCGAGCGGGAAGAAGAAGCTCTCGATGTCCGTGATGAAGTGCGAAGTCTTCGACGCCTGACGGCGGAAGTAGAGACTGTTGAAGGCGCGCGCCGTCGAATGATTCAAGGCGAGGGCGGGCAAATCGAATGGCAGACGGAGGCGTCGGCGCGGCGCGAGCCGCAAAGGGTCTACGTCGTTCTTAACCTCGTTCAGCCGCGCGTGATTGCCCCGCATCAGAACGCCCCGACCGAGGCGCGGGCCTTCCGCCAGACAGTCAATCCAACTGACGACGTACTCGTCGTCGAAGGCTTGGTCTTCAAGCAAGCCCAGAGACTCTTCGAGGTCGCGCGCGGGCTGGTGGCGGACGAGCATGTGCGCCGTCTCGACGCGCGCTAGCCGGAAGGAAACGTCCGCGATGAAGCCCGTCAAGCCCATGCCACCCACGGTCGCGCGGAACAGCTCCGAGTCCTCGTGCGGCGAACAATGGACGAGGCTCCCGTCGGCCAGTCGCATCGTCAGCTCGGTCGTGTGCGCGCCGAACGTACCCGCGTGGTGCTGGTTCTTGCCGTGCACGTCCGCCGCGACGCACCCGCCGAGCGTGACGTACTTCGTCCCCGGCACGACCGTCGGGAACCACCCGCGCGGCAGGAAAGTTTCGAGCACCTCGGCGAGCGTCGTCCCCGCCTCGGCCTTCAAGAGCCCCGCGCGCTCGTCGAACGAGAGGAAGCGGCTGAGTCTTTCAGTAAGGACGGCGACGCCGCCCTCCGCCGGGAGCGCCGCGTCGCCGTAGCTCCTTCCGAGCCCGCGCGCGATGACGCCCTCGACGCCCCCGGCGACGTGCGCCGCGACGTGCGAGACCAGCTCAGGGCGCACGACGCGCGCACGGACGCGCGGGTAGCGGCCCCAGCCCGAAAGCTCAACTGTCTTGCTCGGCGTCACGTCCTCGGTAGTCCACAAAGTTCTTGCGGGAAGAAGCAGAAAATAGAGCCGTGAGTTTAAAGCCTTCTCCAACCCCGCGCAAACGACTCTTCGCGCCGCGCGACCGAAAGCCTTGAGCGCGCCCCGGCCTCTTGCCTCTGACGCCGCTTTGCGCGTACCATTCGCGCCATCAAGTTCACCAAGAGATTGTTCACGCGAGGTCAGAACAGATGTTCATGGGGCACGGCTTTCATCAACCGGAACGGAGCGCCGGAGGCTTCGGCGGCGGGTTTATTTTGTCGCCGGAAGCGGAAGGACTCGACTCGCCGGAGCCTGACGGCGGCGCGGACGACTCGCTCGAAGACGCCGCGCGCAAAGAGCGCGACTACATGCGCGAGCGCCTGCGCGCGGAGCTGAATCGCGAGCCGACCGACGAAGAACTCAACGACTGGCTCCGCCAACACACCGAAGGGTATTGATGAATTCGGAGCCCCGGAAGGGGCGGAGGAAATTAGCCGGGGGTGAAGCGAAGGGGTGAAACGCCTGAGCGAGAACCCCCGGAACAACGCGAGATAAAAATGATGCGCCCCGGCAGGGGCGCGGGAACACGCGTCGCTAATGATAAGGCGCGTCGTTTCCGTCGCCCCTCCGGGGCGAAATGTTTTTTCGGTAACGAATAACCGGGGGCAGCGTCTCGGCGCTCGCGCGCCTCTGACTCGCCCCCGGCTAATCTCCGACGCGCCTCCGGCGCTCTACTTATTCTCTCTTACGGCGTGTCGGCGCTGACGGCGATTTTGTTATCCACGCTGCTGACGCCTCTGACGCCGCGGGCGAGCCGCTCGGCCTTCTGCTTGAGGGTCGCCGAGTTGACCGTCCCCGTGAGCGTCGCCTTGCCTCCGATGACGAGGGCCATCACGTCGGTCGCCGCGATCTCCGAGTCGTCCCTGTAAGCCTTGTCAATTCTGGTCTGGAGGGCGGTGTCGTCCGGCCCCGTCGCGGCGGGCGCGGTCGAGGGCACAGTCGTCGTGGTCGGCGGCGCTTGCTGGATGATGACGGGCGGCGGCGCGGTCGTCGTCATCGGCGGAGCCTGCTGGATGATGATCGGCGTCGGCTGCGTCATCGGCGGTTGCTGCACGATGACGGGTTGCTGCGCGAAGGGCGTCGGCTGCGCGCCCGCCGTGCGGACGTTGATGTTGGTGTTGGCCGAGTCGTCGCTCGGATTCGTCAAGAACAGAAACACGATCACCGTGAGGGCGATGGCCGTTAAGGCCACGGCGGCGACCATGCCCCCTGAAAACCCTCGACGCTCTTCCGGGTAACGCACCGTCTGCGAGTGCACGACCTCGCGCCGAGCGGTCGGCGTCTCCACCACGACGCGGCTGCGTCGGTGCTGCTCTTCGTCTTGTGACATATGCTGTCGGCTCCTGATTCAATGTAAGTGTCGAGAAGAACGCGAGGCCGGATTAAGAATGTGTCTGACGTTTGACGGCGGAGGCCGAAGCGACCGGGGCCGCTCTCAAGCGCCCCGGCCACCTCGCCCCTTGAAATGCCGTCTCAGAGAATCCTCTTAGTAGCGACGCACGACCCTGCGACGCGACTTGTAGCGACGGTAGCCGTAGCCGCCCGCGCCGCCCGCAACCGCGCCGACCGTCGCCGCGCGCTTGCCGCCGACCGCGCCGCCGACGCCCGCGCCGAGCGCCGAGCCGCTCAGGACGGAGCCGACCGTCCGCGTGCGTCCCTTAAAGTTGCGACGCGCCGCGCGGCGATTCATGGCGTAGAGACCCGCGCCGCCCCCGCCGATGGCCGCGCCCTTCTTGCCGCCGACCAGTGCGCCGACGCCCGCGCCGCCCGCGATGATAGCCACCGTCCGCGCCTTCCGCCCGAACTTCGACTTCTTCCGTCGCGTCTGCCCGAACACGTCGGGCGCAATCGTCGTCGCCAGCATCATCAAGCAGACCAGACCGGCGAAAAATTTCCGCATATCAATTCTCCTCCCCAGAGCTATGTTATCCGCAGATTTGAAACGGGAGAGATACTTCATGACAAGCATTTCAGCAAACGCCATTCCGCGCAAGTCCGCAGGCGCGGGAGAGGCGAAAGCAGTCGAATTCCCTGTATTTTCCCTCCCCCGCGCGAATCATCCGTCAATAATTTGACGGGCGTGCGTACTGATTCCATGCTCACAGCATGCGCGACGAGTCAGAACCGGGAGCGGTAGCGACCGGGTTATCCTTCGGATGTCATTCGACTTGAGTGTTGACGAGAGTCGCACCCGGTCGCTACCGCTCCCGGTTCTGACTCGTCGTTTCCGTTCGCGGTCAGACTTGATTGACCTCTCTCCGGCGCTCTCGCATAATCGCACGCATGACGACGGCCATCATTCATCACCCGGTCTTCGAGCAGCACGACACGGGCGAGGGTCACCCCGAACGCCCCGAACGTTACGCGGTCGTGATGGAGGCGCTGCGCAAGGACTCTGAGCTTTGGCCGCGACTCGCCGAAGTAGAAGCTAGTCCCGCGCCGCGCGGCGACGTGCAGGCGTGCCACACGCCGCAGCACTTCAAGCACGTCGAGCGCGCCGTGAGCGAAGGCTTGGGCTACCTCGACGCCGACACGATTGTCTCAATGCGTTCTCTCGAAGCCGCCCTGCGCGCGGCGGGCGGGGCGTGCCGTGCCGTGGACATGGTAATGCGCGGCGAAGCGCAGAACGCCTTCCTTCCCGCGCGACCGCCGGGACATCACGCGACGCCGGAGCGCGCGATGGGCTTCTGCCTCTTCAACACCGTGGGCGTGGCCGCGCGCTACGCGCAGCGTCACCACCGAGAGGTCGAGCGCGTCGCCATCGTTGACTGGGACGTGCACCACGGCAACGGCACGCAAGGGTTGTTCTACGACGACCCGACGGTCTTCTTCTTCTCCGCTCATCAATACCCGTGGTATCCGGGCACGGGCTCGCACGGCGAGACGGGATTGGGACGAGGGCGCGGCTACACTCTGAACGTGCCGTTGCGCGCGCGCACGCCCGCCGCCGAGCACCGCCGCGCCTTCGAGGCCGCGATTGAAGAGATCGGCGCGAAGTTCAAGCCCGACCTCATCATCATCTCCGCCGGTTTCGACTCGCGCGCGGGCGACCCGCTCGGACAGTTGTCGCTCGTTGACGAAGACTTCGCCGCCATGACGCGCGTCGTCAAAGAGTGGGCGCGCGAGGCGTGCGGCGGGCGCGTCGTCTCCTGCCTCGAAGGCGGCTACAACCTCGACACGCTCGGCACGACCGTCCGCGCGCACGTCCGCGCTCTGGCGGAAGAATGAAAGACGAATGATGAATGCGGAGGGACACAACGGCGAGGATGAAGGTCTCGCCGGGCAGAGTTTCGGGCGTTTGCGGCTGTGGCTGCGGCGGGTGATGCCGAAGGTGGCGCTCGTCGCGGGCGCGCTCTTCGTCGTGCGGCTGTTCCTGCGCGACACGTCGCTCTATCGCGACACGCCGCTCGGTTTCATCGGGTTTCTCACCTTCTCCGCCGTCTGCATCTCGGTCGTCTACTACGTCCTCAAAGGCTTCGTCCGCCTCAAGCAGAAGTTGCTGTGGCGCGTGCGCCGCCGACTCATCATCACGTATCTGTTCGCCGGGCTGACGCCCATCGTGCTCCTGCTCATCCTCGGATACCTGACGGCGGTCGGCGGCTCTTCGCAGGCGATGGCGCGCGTCGTCACGGGACAGGTCAACTCGACGCAGCGGCAGGCGCTCGAAGGCGGGCGCACGCTCGCCGAGGCGCTGCTCGCGCTCCCCGCCAACACGGGCGAGCGCGCCTTGCAGATTTGGCTCGACGAGCGCGCGGCCTTCCTGCGCGCGACGCTGCCGGGCGCGCGCGTCTCGGCGTGGCGCGGCGAGGCGGGAGTCGAGACGGCCCACCTCGGTCATGGGCACGAGGCGCAGTTCACGAGCGCGGTCGTTGACGAGACGACGCGCGGCGTCGGCTTCGACGAGCCCGGCGCGCGTGTCGTCCTGCCCGCGTGGCTCGAAGGCCGGGCCGAGTGGAGCAGTCTGACTTACCTCCCGCCGCCAGCGGGCGAGCGGAGCATCCACGGCACGCCCTCACTGCGCGCGCTCGTGCGGCGCGAGGCGAACGGGCGCGCCGCCGCCGTGCTCGTCACCGTCCCCGTGAGCCGCGCGCTCGTCCAGCTCTACAGGGAAAACACGGGCGTCAACGTCCGCCCCTTCTTCCTCGACGCGAGCGGCGCGGGCGCGATGGATGAAGACCTGAACATTAAGGTCAAGACCATTGACGACGTGGCCGAGCAGAGCGCGCGGCAAGACGCGGGCGACGCGCCGGAGGCGCAGGTTGACTTCAGCCGCGACCAGTTCGGCGAGCCGATGCCGACCACGCCCTTCGTCCACTTCTGGTTCCCGGTCTTCCTGCCCGCGACCGACTGGCTGACGGGGGAGTCGGAGGCGACGATGGCCTTCACGCTTGACTGGTCATGGACAGAGGGCAGCAAGCAACTCTGGAGCAACGCGCGCTTCGGCGAATTCTTGCGGCGCACTCTGCTTGCGGTGACTGTTGTCTTCCTCGCGCTCGAACTCCTCGCGCTCATCTCGGCGGCGTGGATGACGCGCGCCGTGACGGGCACGGTGCACAAGCTCCACCGCGCGACCCAATCCGTCATGCGCGGCGACTTCTCGCACCGCATCCGCACGCGCTCGCGCGACCAACTGGGCGAGCTGGCCGTCGCCTTCAACGAGATGTCCTCGAACATCGAAGGGCTTCTGGCCGAGCGCGTCGAGCACGAGAGGCTCGAACGCGAGATAGAGATCGCCGCCGAGGTGCAGGCGCAGCTCTTCCCGCGCGGCGTGCCCGCGCTCTCGACCGCCGAGGTGACGGGCGAGTGTCGCGCGGCGCGCGGCGTGGCCGGCGACTACTACGACTACATCGAGGCCGCGCCGGGGCTCGTCGCCTTCGCCGTCGGCGACGTGTCGGGCAAAGGCATCTCGGCCTCGCTCGTGATGTCGAACTTACAGGCGACGCTACGCGCGCAGGTCGCCATCATCGCCGAACGTCTGAAGCTCGCCGCCGCCACGCAACAGGCGGCGGGCACGGGCGGCGAGTCGGCGACGGCGGCAACGGCGGCGACATCAGGCGGCGACGGCGCAGCCGCGACGAAGACGGCGACGACGGCAACTTCGACCGAAGCGCAGAGCGCCGAGCTGCCCTGCGGCGCGGCGGGGCTCGACCGCAACTGCGCCGTCGCCCACATGACCGCGAGCATCAACGAACAACTCTGCCGGAGCACCGAATCGAACCGCTTCGCGACGCTCTTCCTCGCGCTCTACGACGACCGCACGCGGCTCTTGCGCTACACCAACGCCGGGCACAACTCGCCCGTCCTCGTCCGCGCGGGAGGCAAAGTTGAACGGCTCGTGACGGGCGGGACGATGGTCGGCGCGTTCGACTGGATGAAGTTCGACGAAGGGCAAGTGACGCTCGAAGAAGGCGACCTCCTCGTCATCTTCTCCGACGGACTTAAGCGAGGCGCAGAGCCTCACCACGGGCGAAGAGTACGGCGAGCAGCGACTCGCCAGCTTCGCCGCCGCCCGCCGCCACGAGACCGTCAACAACCTCCGCGCCGAACTCTTCGACGAGGTGGACAAATGGACGGGCGCGGTCGAGCGCGGCGACGACCAGACGCTGGTGATTTTAAAAGCCGTGAACGGTGACAGGTAAACGGTGACGAGATAAGAGCCGTAAACCGTAAACCGTGACGGGTGACAAGAGAAAGACAGTTCTTTCTTGTCACCCGTCACGGTTTACGGTTTACGGTTTACGGCTTTTAGGCTGTGATGATTGCGGCGCGCGCGCCCATGAGTTCGGAGAAGTCTTTGGTGTAGATGGTGCCGACGCGGCGGCGTTGGCGGATGACTTCGACGAGTTCGTCAGTCGAGACGAAGCCGTCTTCGACGTGGGCGACGGCCCACGCGTTGACGTGCGAGGCGGCGTCGAGCATCCCTTCGACGTGCCGCAGGTATTGCTGGCGCGTGGCGGCGCGCGCGCCGGGGCCGCCTTCGTGGGCGCGCTCGTAGTCGTCCCAGAAGTCTTCGCCGCCGCGCACCCAGACCTCTCGCCATGCCCAAGGGGCGTGACGCGCGCCGCGTCGGGAGGGGCGCGGCAGCCGCAGGAAGAGCATGTCTGATTGCTCGCGCGCGAGGAATTCGCGCGCGTTCATGTTCGAGCTGGTGTTGCGCTGGCGGTTGTCCACGGGCGGCGTTTCGGTGTCCCACAAACGGCGGAAGACCCTTGAGAGCGGCTGCCGCAGCTCGCGCGTCTCTTCGTCGAATGAGAGCACGTAGTCGCCGACGAGCATCCCTAAGTGGAGCGCGACGGCGCGGCGGTACGGCGTGTCTAACTTCTCGGCGCACGCGCGCACGTTGTCGAACCACCACGCGTCGGTCTCGCCGAACCAGCGGCGCAGCGCCGGGTTGTTGAGGCGGTGGTGCGGGACGTATGCGTCTTCGAGCACGGCCTCCACGTCCGCCTCACTCAGACGCTCGGAGTTATTTTCGACGCGGGCGCGAGAGCGCGTAAAAGCCCACTGCGAAGGGTCGTTGGCGGCGACGCGCACGCCCCAGCGTTTGAGGTACACGTCGAGGTCGGACTCGCCCGCGAGCGGGTTGACGAGCGCGCGGAACTGCAAGCGGCGCAGGATGCTCAGCTCGAAGCCGAGCCAGCCTTCGGGGAGGTAGTCTGAATGTTGGCGCGTCGTCATCAGTCTCCAATCTTCTCCGCTTCCAACTCGCCCGCGCCGACGAGCGCGCCCGCATCGCTCGTCGTTGAAGAAGGCACGACCGCCTCACCCGTGTTGACCGCGCCGCCCGTCGTCTCGTTCTTATCGGAACGGGCTTGCGCGTAAGAGCGAAGCTCCGGCAGCCCTTGAAGCGCGAGGAAGGCGCGCACGACTTGCGGGTCGAACTCTAACCCGGCCCAGAGCGTGAGGTGCTTGCGCGCCTCGGCCTCCGTCCCGGCGGGGCGGAAGGGGCGCGCGTCGGTCAGAGAGGCGTAGGCGTCGGCGACGCGCAGGATGCGCGCTTCGAGCGGAATCTGTTCGCCGCGCAGGGCGTCCGGGTAGCCGCCGCCGTCCCACCACTCGTGATGCCAGCGGACGAGGAGCTGCGCGCCGCGCGCCGCGCCGGAGCGCGCCGACTCCTGCTCGCCGATGATGGGATGACGTTGGAGGTCGAGCCGCTCGGCCTGCGTCAGAGGCCCCGTGCTCTTGATGTAGTCGCGCCGCATCGCCATCTCGCCGAGGTCGTGCAAGAGCGCGGCGAAGACGAGCGACGAGCGGTCGGCGTGCGAGAGGCGGAAGTTCGCCGCTAAGGCGTCCGAGAGACGCGCCACGCGCGCCGCGTGCGCGTGCGTGTAGCCCTCGAACTCGTCCACCGCGACCGACAGCCGCAGGAACGCCTCGCCCGTGGCGCGCTCCTTTTCCTCAAACTCGATGGTCATAGAGTTCAAAGTTTAAAGTTCAAAGTTCAAAGTTACAAATCCAAAACCCCTTTCTTCGACTTTGAACTTTAAACTTTGAACTTTGAACTTGCTTACTTGGCGGCGCGCAGCTCGCGGAGCAGCCGGCGGGCGGCGGCGTGCGAGGGGTCGAAGGTGAGGGCGCGTTCGAGCTCGCCCTCGGCCCTGCGCCGGAGGCCGATTTCGACGTAAAGTTCGGCCAGCATCACGCGGTAAGCGGGGTTCTTCTCGTCGAGCCCGACGGCGGCCAGAAGCTCGGACTCGGCCTGACGGCGCGACTGCTTATCGCGCGAGAGAGCGCGACCGTAGAGGGCTCGGTAGCGCGCCTGCTTGGGCACGAGCAGCGCCGCTTCGCCGAGCAGGCGAGTCGCCAGCGCCGTGTTGTTCTGCTGGAGGGCCGCGAGCCCCTGCTGATACTTATCCTCGGCGCGGTAGAGCAGGGCCGACTCCTGCGAGAGCGCGGGCGAGGGCGGCGGGCTTTCGGGCGCGGCGTTGCGCGCGCCGTCCGCCTTCGACTCGGCGGACTCTCCGTTCGCGGCGTCCTCCTTGCTGAGCTTGAGGTCATAGGACGCGCGCAGGCTCGTGTCCTTCAAGACCTCGTAGGCCTGCGTGACTCTGGCGAAGGCGTTGTCGAGCTGCTGTTGCAGGCGCTCGTCCGAGTCGCGGCGGAAGTGGTCGGGGTGCAGGCGGCGCGCGAGCGCGTAGTAGACTTTCTTGACCTCGGCGGGCGTGGAGTTGCGCGTGATGCCGAGCACCGTGTAGTGCGTCGCGGCGCGGGAGCGCTCGAACAACTCCTCCATCTCTTCGCGCGGAGTCCTCTCCCTCTCCGGCTCGACCGCCGAGTCTTGCGCCGTCGGCGGCGCGGGCGTGCCCGGCGCGGACGTGGGCGGCGAAGGCATCGCGGACGGCTCGTCTCCCCGCTCGGACTTGGGCGTGGAGCTTGTGCTGCGCGCGCGCGCCAGCATCTCCGGCGAGAAGGCTTGCGGCCAACGCTCGCGCCGCAGGAGTCCGCCGAGCGCGAGGGTGTAGAGCGCGCGGCGCGTCTCCGCCTCCGGCAAGCCGCTGACGGCGACCAACTCGCCGAGGCTCATCGGCCCCGACGCGCGCGTGAGGACGAAAGCCTCGGTCGGGAGCAGTTGGAGACCTTTGATGGCGTCTTCGTAGAGCGCTTCGGGGGCGGGCGAGAGAAGCTCTTCTTCGTTCGCCATCCTCCCCGCGACGAACTCCGGCGGGAGTTGGCGCGCGCCTTCGGCGAGCAGCGAAGGCACGTCGAGCCGCGCGCGGTAATTCCCCGCGAGGCGCACGCGCGGGTCGAAGGCCCACTCGCCTTCGGCCCAGCCGAGCAGCTCGCGCAAGCCCTCGACGGACTGCCGCCCGCGCGCCGCGTCCAGCTCGCCCGCGCTCAACTCGCCGCCCTCGACGAGCGCCGCGCCCGCCTGCTCGTCCGACATGCCCGCGCCCGTCAACTCTTCGAGCCGCGCGGCGACCGCCCCGCCCTTCTCGCGCCGCAGCACCTCGGAGAGGCGATGCGAGCGCAGGTTCGTGAGGGCCGCGACGACCTCGCCGTCCTCGAAATAGACCGCGCCCTTGACGCGCTCGTGCGCGAGGCGCAGCGCGCCGGAGAGTCGCGCGCCCGTAATTTCGTTGATGAGTTCGGCGAGAGGGTGGTCGCGTAGCTGCCCGTTCATGAAGGAAGACGGGGGCACGCCTTCTCGGCCCCCGGCAGTCCATCATAGCGAAAGAGAAAAGAAGAGGCTAGAGGCCGTCGAGAACCTCTGTTTTTAGCGAGTCCTGGGCCTCCGGCCTCAAGTCTCCCGCCTCAAGGTTGACACTCCGGGGAGGTCAAACTATATTCCGTTAAAGAAAGCACATACTTGTCAGGCATCATACTTTCGGTTCTTCTCCGCTCTCTCCGAGTTCGGGGCCGTCGAGCATTATGGGTGAACGGGCAACAGAAGCGACGAACATAACCGGGGCCGGAGACCTCGCGGGGAGGGGGCAGATTTCCGCCGCTTCGGCAGCCGCCCCCGCGACGACCGCCGCCACGGGCAACACCACACAGGGCGAGCAGGACGCGCTCAGCGCGGAGCTGATCAGCGTCCTCTACGAGCAGGCCTTCGCGCCCGGCGAGGGACACTCGGAGAGCGAAATCTGCGAGTCCTTCTCGAACATCCTCCTGCGCCACTGGGACTTGTGCTGCATCGCGACTTACCTGCGCGGCGACGACAGCCACCTGCACCAGAGCGCGGGCTACATCCACCCGCACGTTGACGAGGAGAAGGCGCGGCGCATCGGCGAGCTGATGGTGGTCGAGGTCGAGCGCGCGGGCGGCGAGTGCCACTTCTGGCCGGACGAGCCCGACCAGTGTCCCGGCGGCGAGGAGATGCGCGCGGCCTTCGCGCAGACGAGTCTGGAGGCGGGCGTCGCCGTCCCCATCTTCTCGCGCGGCGGATTGGCGGGCGCGGTGATTGTCGTCTCGACCGACCCCGTGCGCCTGCGCAACGCGCTCGGCGGCATCCGCCGCGTCGGCCCGGCCATCGTCATCGCCATCGGCAACGCGCGGCGCAGCGAGGCGATGAACGAGCAGCGTCACCGCATCGAGAGCCTCATCGGCGAGCTGCGCCAACGCACCGCCGCGCTCGAAGACGCGAACCGCGAGCTGCTGAGAGTCGGTCGCTACCGCTCGCTCTTCCTCGCGCGCATGTCGCACGAGCTGCGCACGCCTTTGACTTCAATCCTCGGCTTCGCCGAAATCCTCCTCGACCAGGAAGACCTGACCGAAACGCAGCGCCGCTTCTGCGCCAAGATTCAGTCCTCCGGCTTCCAACTCCACGCGAGCCTCAACCAGCTCGTTGACCTCTCGCGGCTCGAAGCCGGGCAGACGGAGTTGTTCCTGCACGAGTTCTCTTTGCGCGAGACGCTGCGCGAATCCTGCGCGGCGGTGGCGCGGCTCGCGCAGAAGCAGGGCGTGACGCTCGAATGCCACTCCGCGCCGGAACTCGGCGCGGTCGTCTCGGACGAAGGGAAGCTCCGGCAGGTGCTCTACAACTTCCTCGCCTTCGGCATCGGTCGCAGCCCTTCGGGCGGCAAGGTCAAAGTCCACGCCGCGCCCGCCGAAGGCAACCGCCTCCGCGTCGAGATTGTGGACGAGGGCGAGCCGCTCACAGACCCCGCGCACCTCTTCGACCCCGTGGACATAGACGCCCCGAACGAGCGCGGCACGAACATGAACGAGCTCGGCCTCATCATCGCGCACCGCCTGCTTGCCGTCCTCGGCGGCTGCGTCACGCTCCAAGACCAACACCCCCGCGGCCTCGCCGTCCACCTCAACCTCCCGGCGCGTCCGACCGAACAAGCAGAAGCCCGACCGTGAGGGAGGGCGTAGGGACTTGATGCAAAATCCCCGAAGGGGATGAAGACAATAGCCGGGGGCAGAGCGAACGAAGTTTGCGACGCCCCCGGTTCGCGTAGATGGAGGAATCCGACCCTGAAGGGGTCGCACCTCAACGTCGGGGTGCGACCCTTTCAGGGTCGTAATTCTTCTCATGCTTGTTCCGGGGGCGACGTGCTGCGCACTTGCCCCCGGCTATCATCTTCTGCCCTTTCAGGGCAGGACTTGAATCATTCGTGCCCGCGCCCTCCCTCACGGTCGGGCTTCCGCCCCGAACTTTGAACCTTGAACTTTGAACTTTTGTGCTATGATGAAAATGCGTCGGCGGCGCACCTTAACTTGCCGGTGACGCGGCCCACCCACTCACAAGCGGCGAGCAAGTCCGGAGCCGCTTCCCCGAACGAAAATCCCAGCATCAAGCTCACGAAAGTATATTTCCGTCTGAGAGAGACCTATGTCCTCGAACATCGGCAACAACGAGACCGTCTTCAATCCGGGCGTGCAGACGCCTGAGCTTTTGAACGACGACGCCCCGCGCCGCGCCGCGACTCCGAAGCGCAAGAAGCGCGCGGCGGGCGGCGAGCCGGGCTCAGTCGAGCGCGTGGCGGCGCTGCTGGCGGGCGGCGATCTGGCGTCGGAACTCCCGGCGGAGTTGCTCGCCCGCGCGGGCCGTGGCGAGCGGCGCGCGCTCGAAGAGTTGACCGCGCTCGCGCGCAGCATGCGCCGCGCCGTGGGGCGACTCCAAAGGGCCGCCGATTCCATCGAGACCGTTTCGGGCCGCATCCTCGAAGGCGGTCGCGTGCTCGCTCTGGCCGTCAGCGACGAGGCCGAGTCGGTGGACGCGACCGTCAGCTCCATCTCGGAAATCAGCGCCTCGGCGCGCTCGGTCACGAACTCTGTGAGCGCCCTCGCCTACCTCTCGCAATCAACTTCGACCTCGGCGCTTGAGATGGCCGCCTCGATTGACGAAGTCTCTTCCAACGCCGACGCGCTCGCCGCCTTCGTCGAGGAGACGGCGACCTCAATCGAGGCGATGGCCGTCTCCGTCAAAGGCGTCGCCGAGTCCACCGTCTCGCTCGCCAAGGCGACGGACGAGACCGAGCGTTCGATGCTCGCGATTGACGAATCAACGCAGAGGGTCGGCATCGCGGCCTCCGAGTCGGCGGCGCTCGCCGAGGAGGTGCAGCGTTCGGCGGAGCAGGGCTCTTCGGTCGTGCGCGACACCGCCGCCTCGATGAGCGCGTTGCGCGGGCAGCTCGAAGAGGCGGGCGGAACCATCGCCGCGCTCGGCGAACGTTCGGAACGCATCGGCGCGATCACGCGCGTCATTGACGGCATCGCCGACCGCACGAACCTCCTCGCCTTGAACGCGCGCATCCTCGCCGCGCAGGCCGGGCAGCAGGGACGCGGCTTCGCCGTCGTCGCCGAAGAGATTAAGGAACTCTCCGAGCGCACCGCGCGCTCGACGGATGAAATCGAAGAACTCATCAACGGCGTCCGCGACGGCGTGGCCATCGCTACGCGACAGTCTGCGAGCAACCGCCAACTCGCCGACGAGGGCGTCCGCCTCGCCGAGCGCGCCGCGCAGTCGCTCGCCGACATCAGCGGCAAGACGGGCCTTTCGGCCACCGCCATCCGGCAGATCGCCGAGGCCGCCGCCATGCAGGCGCTCGAATCGCATCAGGTGACGGAGCGCACCGTCCAAGTCCGACGCCGCGCGCAGGAGATCGAGCGCGCCACCTCGGAGCAGGCGCGCACCGCCGCCGAGATCGGCACGCGCGCCGTCCGCATGGCCGAACTGACGGGACAGGTGCGGCGCGCGATGCGCGAGCAGACTGAAGTCTCGAAGCACATCGCGTCGGCGATGGAGCAGTTGACGGAGGTCGTCGGTCAAATCGGCGGCGCGGTCGGCGAGCAACACCGGGGCGCGGAAGACGTGCTGCGCGCCATCGAGGTCATCCGCGAGGCCGTGACGCGCAATCAGGCGTCCATCATTCAAATCAACTTCGCCGCCGGGCTCCTCGACCACGAGGCGACCTCCCTGCGCGACTCCGTGAGCCACTTCAAGCTCCCCACTCCGAGCCGTGGCGGCCACCTCCACTACGGCGTGCCGACGAAACTCCCTTCGCTCGACGTGCTCGAAGCCTCGACCGTGGCGCGGGCGGATTTGGTCAGTCTCATGTTCGAGTGCCTCGTCCGCACGGGCGAGGGCGCGGAGGTCGAGCCGCAGCTCGCCGAGAGCTGGGAGATTTCCTCCGACGGTCGCACCTACACTTTTACCCTGCGCGACGGCGTGCGCTTCCACAACGGGCGCGCGCTCGTCGCCGACGACGTGGTTTACTCGGTGCGGCGCGAGCTTCGGCAGTCGAAGTCGGGCGCGTGGGTCTTCAAGAATCTGGTCGGCGCGGAGGAGTACGCGCACGGGAAGACGGAAGAGCTGCCGGGCGCGCGCGTGCTCGACGCGCGGACAATCGAGCTCGAACTGGTCGAGCCGCTCGCCTTCTTCCTCCCGATGCTCTGCCTGCCCTTCGCGGCGGTCGTGCCGCGCGAGGAGATCGAGCGCGAGGGCGCGGCGGGGTTCGCGCGCCGGCCCGTCGGGACGGGGCCGTTCCGCCTCGTCGAGTTCGACGCCGAAGCGGGCCGCGTTGAACTTGCGCGCGCCGAAAATTACTGGGACGGCGATAAGCCTTATGTTGACGGCCTGACCATCGAGTACAGCGAGAACGGCGGGCAGCTCTTCGACCGCCTGCGCGCGGGCGAGCTGGCCTACGTGCGCGAAGGCTCGGCGGCCCGCGTCGCGCGGCTCGCGCAAGACCCCGAATGGAAGTCCTGCGTCGTCCTCGCGCAGCAGTTGCACACGCAGATGCTCATCCTCGACGCCGAGCAGCCGCCCTTCGACGACGTGCGCGTGCGCCGCGCCGTCGCCCACGCGATAGACAAGCGGCGGCTCGTGGACGAAGTTTACGGCGGCATGGCGACGCCCGCCGCCGGGCCTATCCCGCCCGGACTCATCGGCCATGACGCAGACTTTCCGGGTCTCCAATACGACCCGCAGCTCTCGCGCCGTCTCCTACAGGAAGCCGGGTATCGTTCTGGCATCAGGCTCGACCTCTGGCGCTCCTTCTCCGAGCAGTCCACGAGCGAGCGGGCCGGGCAGATTCTCTGCGAGCAGTTGGCCGAAGTCGGCTTCGATTGCCAGATACGCACGGCGGACGCCGCCGACCTCATCAGCTCGGCCCTCGACGGTCGCGCCCCGCTCGCCGAGCTGAGCTGGTACGCCGACTACGCCGACCCCGACAACTTCACTTACGTCCTCTTCCACTCGGCCAACCGCGCTTCGAGCCTCGGTCGCACGGCGCGCGTCGAAGAGGTTGACCGCGTCTCCGCGCGGGCTCGCACCACCGTCAACCGCGCCGAGCGAGCGCGCCTCTACACGCGCCTCCAACACCTCATCGCCGAAGAGGCGCTTGGCGTCTTCCTCACGCACCGCCGCGTCGCCGTCATCCACCGACCCGACATCGAGGGCCTGCACGTCCACCTCGTCTCGCCCGTCGTCCGCCCGCAGGAAATCTGGCTGGTCAAAGAATAGTTCAAAGCTCAAAGTTTAAAGTTCAAGGTTCAAAGTCGGTTGAGGCTTTGCAACTTTGAACTTTGAACTTTAAACTTTGAACTCGACCGATGATTTACGACTTCGAGCTGGCGGGGCGGCGCGTGCGCCTCTGGCAGCGCACGGGCGAGGGCTACGGGCACGTCTTGCTCAAGGCGCTCGGCTACGCGTTATTTGTCGAGGAGTATCCGCAATTAGAAATCGAGCTGCGCGTCGGGCTGCGTTACAAGCCAGACCTCGTGGCGCGAAGCGACGCCGAGCGTGCGGGCGCGCGCTTCCCTTTCTGGGGCGAGTGCGGGATGGTCTCGATGCGCAAGGTGGCTTGGCTCCTGAAGCACGGCGGCGTCGGGCGGCTCGCGCTCTTCAAGATTGACTGCGGCGTCGGGGCCTTAGTCAAAGAGCTGCGCGCGGCGGTCGAGCCGCGATACCGCGAAGGCGGTCGGCTCGTGCTCTTCAACTTCGTCGAGGAGATCGAAAGTCTCTCCGCCGAACGAAGAATCGAGCGCGTGCCGTCGAGTTGGCATACGAAGACCGTCGTCTAGGAACGTCCGAGTCGAATGGAGCGAACAGAGCAACGAGACAGCGAAGAGATTGCGGTGCGCGAATGCACGACCGTCGAGGAGTTCGACGAGTGCGTGCGCTTGCAGCGCGAGGCGTTCGGGCTCCCAGACCTTGAGCTTTCGCCGCGCCGCCACCTCATCGTCGTGCGGGGCGCGGGCGGCTGGACGCTCGGCGCGTTCGCTGGCACGCGGCTCGTCGGCTTCGTGCTCACGCAGGTCGCCGCGCGCGGGCGAGAGCTTTACGGCTACTCGCACATGATGGCCGTGGCGAAGGACTACCAGAACCGCGGCGTCGGCGCGCGGCTCAAGTGGGCGCAGCGCGAGCGCGCGATGAGTGAGGGCTGGCGCTTCGTCAAGTGGACTTGGGACCCCGTGCAGTCGCGCAACGCGCACTTCAACTTGAACCGGCTCGGAGTGACGGTGCGCTCCTACGCCGTCAACTTTTACGGCACGGACTACTCGACGGCGACGGGCGAGTTCGGCAAGACGCTCGGCCTCGACAGCGACCGCCTCGTCGCCGAGTGGGCGCTCGACTCGCCCCGCGTCGAAGCCCTCGCGCGGGGCGACGCGCCGGAACCTTTGGGCAGACCCGAAGCCGCCGTCGAGATTCCCCCGCACTGGGGCGCGCTCCTTAAAGAAGACCCCCACGAGGCGCGGCGCGAACTACTCCGCGTCCGCGAAGAATTTCAGCACGCGATAGCCGACGGCCTCGTCTGCACGAGCTTCGAGCGCGACCCTTCGCGGCCCAGATACCTTTTCTTTCGTGACAGGTAAACCGTGACAGGTGACAAGTAAAAAACCTGCTCTTCCCTGTTACGGTTCACGATTTACGGATTTCTCCTGTCACCCGTCACGGTTTACGGTTTACGGCTTTTACCTATGCCCTTTACCCGCTTCGACCGCTACGTTGACCGCCACGCGCGCTCCTTCACGGAGCGGCTTCAAGCCCTGTGCCGGATGCCTTCGGTGGCGGCGCGGGGGACGGGGATGCGCGCCGTGGCGGAGCAGGTCGAGCAACTGTTGCAGCGCGTCGGCGCGGGCACGCGAACATTTAAGATGGGGAGCGGCTTCCCCATCGTCTACGGCGAGTGCGGCGCGGGCGACCGCTGCTTCGTCGTCTACGGCCACTACGACGTGCAGCCCGTCGGGCAGTTGACCGAGTGGTCTTCCGGCCCCTTCGCGGCGGTCATCACGGACGGCAAGCTCTACGCGCGCGGCGCGTCGAACAGCAAGGGCGATCTGGTCGCGCGCCTCGCGGCGGTCGAGGCGTATCAGAAAACTTTCGGTAAACTCCCGGTCTGCCTCCGCTTCATCATCGAGGGCGAGGACGGTCTTGCGAGTCCGAGCCTCTACCGCTTCGCGGCGGAGCACGGCGAGGCGCTCCGGGCCGACGGCTGCGTCTGGGACGACGGCTACCGCGACACCAACGACCGCCTCGTCATCAACCTCGGCTTTAAGGGCATCGCCTTCCTTGAGCTGCGCGTCCACGGCGCGCGCACCGACCTCCACTCGAAGTGGGGCGGCATCGTCCCGAACCCCGCGTGGCGTCTGGTGCAGGCGCTCGCGACGGTCGTCTCGCCCAAAGGCGTGATTACGATTGACGGCTTCTCGTCGCACGTCGCGCCGATTACGGCGGAAGATAAGCAGACCTTGAAGACGGTCGAGTTGGACGAGGCGGGCTTGCGCCGAGAGTTCCGCATCGGCAGTTGGGTGCGCGGGATGACTGGACGTGAGTTGACGAAGGAACTCATCTTCGGCCCGACCTGCACCATCTGCGGCATCCGCACGGGCCACACCGAGGCGGGCGCGAAGACCATCCTGCCGGGCGCGGCCACGGCGCGGCTCGACTTCCGTCTCGTCCCCGACCTCACGCCCGAACTCGTCGTCAAACTCTTACGCAAGCACCTCGACACGCGCGGCTTTCAGGACGTGGAGATTGACGAGCTGGGGCAAGCCCCTTACGCCAAGTCCTCGCCGCGCTCGGCGGTGGCCCGCGCCGCCATCGAGAGCGCCGAGGAGATTTACAAAGCCCCGCCCGTCGTCTACCCGCTCGACCCGGCGAGCGGCCCCGTCGGCGCGGTCTGCGGCGTCCAGTACCCGCCCACGCCCGTCGTCTCCTTCGGCGTCAGCCATTCGGGCTCCAACCCCCACGGCCCCGACGAGAACATCCGCCTCGACGACTTCGTCCACGGCATCAAATACTTCGGTCGCGTCATCCACCGCCTCGCCAACATCGCCGACGAAGACGCCGCCCCGCCCGAACGCGAGAGCTACGTCCAACTCAACAAGTAGCCCTTGAAGGCAGCCCCGATTCTGCTATCATCGCCGCATGGACTACAGCAAGATCATCACCATCGAGCCGGGCAAGCGCAGCGGCAAGCCTTGCATTCGCGGCACGCGCATGACCGTCACGGATGTCCTTGAGTATCTGGCCGGAGGCATGACCGAGGAGGAGATTCTCGCGGACTTCCCCGACCTCACTCTCGAAGACATCCGCGCCTGCCTCGCCTTTGCCGCCGACCGCGAGCGCAGACTAGCGACCCTGCCGACTTATGAAGCTGCTGTTTGACCAGAACCTCTCGCCGCGCCTGCCAAGTCAACTCGCTGACCTTTACGCCGGAAGCGTCCACGTGCGCGAAGTGGGCCTGCGCGACTCCGAGGACGACGCGATTTGGGATTACGCCAAGCGCAACGGCTTCGCCATCGTCTCGAAAGATTCCGACTTCCAGCAGCGCAGCCTGCTCTACGGCAGCCCGCCGAAGTTCATCTGGCTCCGCGTCGGCAACTGTCCGACCAAAACCATCGAAGACTTACTGAGGAATCATTCCGTCGCCATCCACACCTTCGCGTTGGACGATGCCAGATCGCACCTCATGCTCCCCTGAGCCATTCCCCTTTCATTCCACGATAACCCTGTCCGTCGAGCCGCGCCCGAAGGTTTCGGGGTGGTACATCTCCTCGGCCTTCGGGGGCGGGACGACGAAGTGTCCGGGCGTGGTGGCGCGGGCGACGTAGGAGTAGTTATAGACGCCGTCCCAGAGGAGCGAGGCGAAGGCTTCGACCCTCTCGTCGCGCATGTTCTGGTGCTCGAACCAGGGGCGATGCCACCACCACCAGCCGCGTCCTGAAGCGGGAGCCTCGGCCCTCTGATCCGGCGGGACGGCCCCGGTCACGGCGAGCGCGGGGTTCAAGGCTTCGAGCCCGGCGGGCAGAGGGTCTACGAGCGCGACGTGATAGCGACGCGTCGGAGCGCCGAGCGTGAGGCGCACGCGCACCTTCGAGCCCGACTTGATGCGCCACGTGCCGTCCGCGTCGCGCCGCACGTCCGAAGGATTATCAACGGCCTCGTAGACGCGCTCGACCGTGAAGCCGTAGTCGGCGGCGGCGAGCTTCAAACTCGCGGGCGCGTACTGCATCCCGACGCGGTAGTAGAGACGCCCCGCGCCCTCCTTGCTCAGAATCAAGTTCTGCGTCCCCGGCCTCTCGGCCAGATAGCTCATCGGCACGTTGATCTGCCGCCGCTCGGTCGAGCGCCCGCGGAATGCCTGTTCGCCCGCGTAAGCCTCGCCGACCCACGCGCGCGCGACGAAGTCGGGCGTCGTCTTCTCATAAGTGTTGAAGTAGCGGTCGAGCGCGAGGAGGATGAAGACGTTCTCCTGCGTGTTCTCCCAACGGCCCTGCTTGCGGTGCGCGAGCAGCCCGCGCACGATCTTCGGAATCAAGTCGCTTTGCGGCTGGTCGCCGATGAGCGCGTCGAGGATGACTCCGTTGGCGCGGCGGCTCGAATGAAGAAGCAGGTAGTCGGCGTCGGCGTAGGAGGTGACGAAGTGCGCGGCCCCGGCGGTCTCGGTCGCGCGGTTGTTGAGGTGACGGCGGATGGCGGCGACTTCCGCCGCCGACGCCGCGTCGCCGGAGAGCACGGGCAAAAGCCAGCCGACGGCTTCGAGCGAGAGCTTTTCGAGCCCCGCCGTCGCAATCAATTTCCGCGCGCGCGCCGCATCGCGGTCGCCCATGCGTTGGCGGACGTTCAAGGCGTAGGCGATGAGCGCGTTGCGCGCGTCCTGACTGTAATAACTTGGGATGCGCTGCTCGACGTTTCGCAGGTACGACTTCGACTTGTTGAGCATCTCGTCGGGCACGTCGAAGCCCTTCTCTTTGGCGCGCGCGATGGCGTGCGCGACGTGGATACTGACGTAGGGCCAGGACTCCTCGCCGCGACGCCAGAAGCCGAAGCCGCCGTCCGGGTTCTGCATCCCCTGAAGCCGCTTGAGGTCGCGCCCGACCGCTGCCTTCATCTCGTCGGGCGTGGGCAGGTCTTTGGCCTTGAAGGCCGTGAGCACGTCGCGCAGAGCGGCCACGGCGAGGACGCGCGAGGACAACTGCTCCGAGCATTCGTAAGGATAGGCGACGAGGTAGAGCACGGCGTCCGTCAACGCCTGAAGCTGCGTCGAGGAGGTCGTCACTTCCAGTCCGCCGAACTGCGGGAAGACGCCGGGAGGCGCTTTGAAGGGCTGGACGACCGAGCCGCCGGAAGCGTCCAACTCGCCGTAGGTGGCGAAGGCTTCGGTGGTGGCGGGAGTCCAGACGGGGAGGTCAATCTCGGCGGCGTCCGAGTGTCGGCCCGAAGCGGCGGCGAGTTGGAAACGCGCGCGCCCAACCCTCGAAGCCGAGGTCGGGAAGCGCACTTCCACACGGTCGTTGGCGGGCACGGTGACGCGGCGGCCCGTGCCGTCGGTCAGCTCGGCGTTCGCGGCGCGCACGGCGACGTTGACTTCCAGAGGCTTGTCCGTCTGGTTCTGGACGACGACGGGCAACTCGAAGCGGTCGCCGAAGTTGAGGAAGCGGGGCGCGGAGGGGCGCACCATCAAAGGCATCCGCGCCGTGATGGAGGACTCGCCCTTGCCGAACTGCTTGTCGCCCGCCACCGAGACCGCCATCACGCGGTAGCGCGTCAGGTTGTCGGGCACTTTCACCTTCACCTCGACGCGCCCGTCCGAGTCGGTCAGGACTGAGGGGACGAAGACGGCGAGCGCGTTGAAGTCCGAGCGCAGGCGAATCTCTCCGCCGTCCGCTTTTGACTCCTCGCTTTCTTTGACCATCGCGAAGTCCATCTCTCCACGGCGGGCCATCCGCGCCATCGGTGGGGGCGGGGCATCTGACTCGCTCATGACCCTGCCCGTGAGGCCGAAGCCCGCCCCCGGCCCGCTGCCTGCATCGCGCCCGTTTACGGGGAGCCCCTGCACCTGTCGCTCGCCGACGCGCGCCGGGTCTTCGAGCAGGACGTTCGCGCGCAGGTGGTGATCGCGCACTTCCGCCGCGCGCTGCGTGTAGAAGAGGGCGGCGGGGTCTGGAAGCTGGTAGCCCGTGAGCGCCAGCACCGATTCGTCCACGACGACGACGGCCAGCTCGCTCCCCCGCACCGCGCGGCCCGCCGCGTCTTTCACTTCGACGTTAACGGTCGTCTCGCCGCCCGGCTCAAGAGCCTTGTCGCGCGGCGTTGCCGTCACCTGAAGCCTGCGCGCGAGCGGCGGGACTGAGAGGTTCAACTCGCCTTCGGCGAAGGCCGGTCGCTTCGGCAGCTTCTCGTCCGCCTCGCCCGAAGGGTTCGTCCGCGCCGTCGCCCCGACGAGATTGACGTGGACGTAGACGTTCGGCGTGTAGGCTTCCTCAATCGGTATCCGCAAAGTGTGCGAGGCGCTGTCCATGCGGAAGCGCTCGGTGCGGACGAGGCCCGAACGCCTGAGCGTCAGGATGCCTTCCGCCGGGAAGAAGGGCGACTGGACGAGAATCTCCGCCGCCTCGCCCGCGCGGTACTCCTTGCGGTCGGGGATAAGCTCGACCGACTCCTGCTCCACGCCGCGCTTCGGCGGTTGCTTCCCGCCCGCGACCCAAAGCGTCAGCTCGCTCTCGTTCGGGCGCTCGCGGTCGTCGAGCACGCGCGCCGTCACTCGATACATGCCACCCTTCTTCGGCGTGAAGCTGCACTTGACCGAATCGTTTGCCGAACGCACGGAACACTCCTGCACGTCGGCCTCCGTCTGCTTCCACTCGCCCTTCGTATAAGTCCAGTCGAGGAGCGCGGCCCGCATCTTCACCTCACGACCGGCGACGGCGCGACCGTCGAGGTCGGTGACGATGGACTGGACGACGAGCGGCTCGCCCTGCCGGACGAAGGTGCGGTCGCTGCGGATGCCGACGTAGAGGTCTGCCGGGTGGACGAGCATCGTCGTCGTCGCCGTCCACGTCTGCCGGTTAACGTCGGTCACGCTGGCCTGCGCCGTGACGGAGGATGCCTGCGGGGGACGCACGCCCTCGAAGTCAATGCGGAGGCGGTGGTTGCCCGCCGCGTCCGTCCGCCCATTGAAGCTCTCCGACGTGGTGCTTCCGCCGCGCGAACCGTAGCGGCCTCCGCCCCACCACGGAATCCACTTGCCGAAGGTGTAGTCATCACGGTTCGGCGGCGTGAAGTGTCCCGGCGACGCCGTCACCCGCCAGATGACCTCGGAGTTCGGCAGACCGCCGCCCGCGAAGTAGTTGGCCGAGACCGTCGCCTGCGCGTGCGCGCCGACGAAGTGCGGCCCCTCGCTCGCCTTCGCCTTGACTTCGAATTCGGGGCGGCGGAACTCCTGCACCTGAAAATAGTGCTGGTGCTGGCGGCCCTCGGCGGGCGCGGACGCGCCGACCGTTTCGAGCTGGAGCATTGCGTTGCCGAGGTTCGACGCGTCCGGAAGCTTGAACTTGAGGTCGAAGCCGCCGAGCAGGTTCGGCTTCAACGTGCCCTTCGTGAGTTCGTTGCCGCGCGGGTCGCGCACCGTGTACTGCACGGCCTCGACGACGCCCGCGAGCGCGCCCACGTCGCCCGTCTTGCCGCCGCCCACGCGGCGAATCCAACCCTTGACGCTCACCTCTTCGCCGGGCCGGTACATCTTGCGGTCGTCGAAGACGTACCAGCGCACGGAGTCCACGGCCTCGCGCCGCACCCAACCGTTGTCGGTGCTCCACCAATCGGCGCGCTCCGGCAGGATGGCCGTCTCCGCGCCGCGCCGCGCCACGAGGAGCCCCGTCTTCGCCGTCGAGGTCGGCGGGAGCGCGAGCCGCGCCGTGCCGTCGGCCTTGCTCGTCGCCGCGCCGCCCCCGCCGTGGAGGCTCATCTCGACGCCCGCGAGCGGCTGCCCGTCCTTGAGCGCGGTCGCCAACCCGACCAGCTCCGCTCGGTCAACCAGGGCGTCGAGCCCGATGTTCGTCACCTGCACCCACACGTGCCCCTTCTGCTTCTGCTGACGCGGGGGCGGCGGGATGGTCTGCTCGTAGACGACGAAGACTTGCCCCAGACCGTTGGCGAGCGCCGGGGCGAGGTCAATGCGCGTCTCGGTCATCTCGTCGGGCTGGCCCGCGACCTTGACCACCTCGGAAGAGACGAGACGGCCCGGCGGCGTGTTCGTCTTCTGCGCCGACCCGTCGGAGTAACCATTCGTCGCGCGCATGTACGCGCCGAAGCGTTCCCAGTCTTCAGGCTGGACGGCGTAGAGGCTCACTTTGAGCGAAGGGTGATTGACGCTGTAGACCGAATAGGTCGGCTGTCGCGCCGAGGGGTCGAGGACGACGAACGCGCCGCCCTGCGAGAAGAGCATCGGCGTCGCGCTGCCGACGTTGAAGGTGAGCGTCACGTCCTCGCCGAGCGTCTGCCCGAACTCGTCGCGGAGCGAGGCCGGGAGCGTCAGCTTGTAAGCCGTGCGCCCCTTCTTCGTGCCCTCGACGTACAGGGTGTTGCCGTAGATTTGAATCTTCGTGTCGGGCAGCTCCGGCGAGACGCGCAACTGCTTCAGGTCGAAGGCGTCGCGGTCGAGCGGGTTGCTGAAGGTAATCTGCCACTGGTCGAACGGCGTGCAGCCCCTCACCCCGCCGCAGCGGTGGCGCGTGACGCGCAAGGGGCCGAAGGTGCGGAACGAGAACGCCTGCGGCTTCGTCGTCACGCGCGGCCCTTCGGCGGAAGGCGTGCCGGGGCCGAACGTGACGCTCACGCCCGCGTCCTGCGGCAAGGCCATCGCGGTCGCGCCGCCCGCGCCCACGGCGCGGAACGCGAGCCAGCGTTCCTTCACCGCCGCCTTCGCAAGGCGACTGACGTTCGGGTCGGCGGCGATTTCATCCCCGGTCGCGAGACGCAGCGGCAAGTTGCCGCCCGCCCCCGCCGCGCCGCCGCGCACGCTCACCGTCCGCAGCACCGCCGCCGGGTCAATCCTTTGGTCGAACTCCGCGAAGATGACGGCGTCGCGGCGGACGACGAGGCCCTCCGGGTGCTTCGTCTTCAACTGCGGCGGGGGCGTCGAGAACTTCCATGAGACGGGCGCCTTCAGCGCGCCGCCCGTCGCCGACCTCGCCCCGTCGGGCACGCTCACGTTGAACTCGGTCGCCATCGGCAGGCGCTCGCCCGCAGGGTCGAAGATGAGAGTCTTCGTCCCCAGCCAACGCCAGCGCCCTTCGACTTGCGGCGAGAGGCGGACGGGCACTTCGCGCGCGGCCTCCTCCTGCGAAGTGACGGCGACCATCGGCTGCGAGAAGGTGACGTTCAACTGCGGCGCGAGCGGGACTTCGCCTGAGGGCGAGTAGCGGACGACCTCGAACGGGCCGGAGGCCGCAACGTCCGGCGCTTCCCTCTCCGTGGGCGCGGGGAACGTGGCGAGCACGGTCTGACCCGCGCGCGGCGGCGGCAGGGATTTTTCGCGCAGCGCGAAGTCCTGCTCGTCGCTCTCCTGAGCTTTCAGCGGCGGCAGACGCTGCAAGACCTTCGCGGCCTCGGCCTCGGAAATCTTCTCCGCCGGGGCGACGCTCGGCGCGGCGGCGGGCTGCCGTCCCTCCGACTCTTCCGCGCCTTCGCTCAGGCGAAAGCGCAAGCCTTGACGCTTGTCGCCGTCGTCACCCTCGTCCTGCGCGACGACCGCTTCGGGCGCGGCGGCGCGCGTCCGTGGAGTCAGTGGAGAGAGAGCGCCGAAGGTTAGTTGAAAAATCAGGAGCCAGCGGGCGGCGTTTTTAAGACGTGTCATCGAAGCCTCATGGGACGGGATTAGCGGCGGCGACGGCGCGGGCCGTACCTCCGCTCAGGTAGAACGGCGGCGCGGTGAAGTCTTGCGACGCCGTTCTGCTCTGAGATGCGCGAGAACGCTCCGGGCGAAGATACTTTTCGACCGGTGTTTTGTAAATAGAACTGAGGATGGCGGAGGGGTTTAGGGAAGGAAGTCGTCGAACTTTTCTTTGACCATCTTTGACCAGAGGGTAGAACTCGCAGGCGAAGGCGACCTTTATGTCGAGCGCGCCCGCGCGCCCGTCTGGCGGAGGACGCGGTAGCATTCGCAGGCGCTCGATTCCAGCGCCTCGCGGTCGTTGATGCTCAGGACGCCGCGGCTGTAGGTGAGGATTCCCGCGTCGCGGAGCGCGACGGCGGCGTTCGTAATTCCGGCGCGGCGCGCGCCGAGGTGCGCGGCGATCTGTTCGTGCGTCAGTTGCAGACGACCTTCGCCCGCGCGGTCTTGCATCATCAAGAGCCAACTGCGCAGGCGCTCCTCGACCGTGTGGCGACCGTTGCAGACGGCCCGCTGCGAGAGCTGCGCCATGCGCGCGCTGGCGTAAGTGAGCAGCAGTCGCTGCATGGCCCCGCCGCGCTGGAACTCCTGCTTGATGGTTTCGACGTCAATCTTGAGCGCGCTGCCCGCGATGAGGACGCGCGTCCAGTAGCCGCGCTGTTCGGCGTCGAAGGCCGCCGAGAGTCCGAGCACGCCTTCCCTGCCGATCATCGCCGCCTCGGTCGTGTTGCCGTCGGCCAGCACGTAGAGGTGTGTGACGACGGCGCTTTCGGGGAAGTAGGCGAAGCGGACGCCCGCGTCTATCTGGTAGAGGTTTTCCCCGGCGCGCAGCGTCACGGGTTCGAGCCGCGGCAGGAGGCGCGCGAAGTCTTCGGCGGGGAGGGCGGCCAGCAGCTCGTTCGCCAGCAGCCGGTTCAAGGGAGAGACCGCGCCCACTTGCGACGCGCGCGCGCCGGAGGGCGAGTCGCCGAATAACCTCCGGCGCGGGACGGAGGTTTGGCCGCCGTAACCCTCCCCGCCTCGCGCTCCCTCGCGCATCGCAAATGACTTCCGCAGATTGCCGTCCGTCATAACTGCCTTCCCCGGCTTCGGCCTCCGAATCAGCGGCCCGGATAGAGACAGGTCTCCCCGGCCTCACTTATTTAGACTTCGGAAGTATGGCCCGGAAGCAAGGCCGCGAGCCATCAGGAAAATGCGTCGCGGATAGGGGTTTACCCTAGGTTGTGTTGACATAACTACCTGAGCCAGATGACTGTGCTGGCGAGATAGATGAAACTCAAGTAGTTCTTCGCCAACTTATCGAACCGCGAAAACACCCGACGGAAGTGCTTGAGCTTGCCGATTTGGTTCTCAATCAAGTGCCGTTCTTTGTAAAGGTGCGCATCAATCTGTCGTTGCTCTTTGCAAGTGATGCGCGAAGGGATGACGGGTTCAGAGTTTCGCCCTTTCAGCTTCAGGACGAACGCTGCCGCGTCATAACCTTTGTCGGCTATCACGTAATCGGCGACGAGGTCGTTGACCAGCGATTCAGCCTGCGTGATGTCGTTGCGCTCGCCGCCCGTCAGGATGAAGCGCACGGCGTTGCCTAGAGCGTCAGTCGCCAGGTGAATCTTGGTGGAGAAGCCGCCGCGGCTACGGCCTAAGCTTTGTGCGCCCTCTTTTTTTGCGCGCCGCCGGCACACGCGTGAGCGCGCACGACGGTCGAGTCGATCATCAGATATTCCATGTCGCGGTCGGAAGAGAAATGCTCGAACAACATCTCAAAGACCTTGAGTTCGCTCCATCTGGCGAAGCGTTTATAGACTGAGTTCCAGTGGCCGTACTTCGGCGGCAAGAGCCGCCATTGCGCGCCGCTACGAGTAACCCAGAGGACGGCTTCGAGGAAACGGCGCACGTCGCGTCCGGCTCCGAGCCTGATCTGTGGGCAGGTTTTCAAGACGGGCAGGATTTTCTGCCATTGCTCGTCGGTTAACTTAACTGTCATCGTGTAGAGCAGTTTAGCTTCTTTACGTCAACACAACCTAGAGCGGTAAACTATTTCTTACGAATTTGCTGATTATTTGTGTACTCGCGCCGCCCCGTCGTCTAACCGCGCAGGATTCTAAAGCGAGAGCCCCGAACTCATTCACCGTGAGTTCGGGGCTCTCGCTTTATCCCGTCCGTTTTTATGCGGCCCGCCGCCGCAAGCACTCCGGGCCTCTACCTTACTTACACTTCGAGTAGCCGCAGTCGCGGCAGAAGTCACAACCCGAAGCGTGTTCGAGTTGGCCACGGCATTCGGGGCACTCGCTGATGAGCGAGAAGTTGGCGGTCGGCCTGGCCGCCGTCTTGACTTCCGTCGCGGGCGCGGACTGCTGCGCGTAGGCGAGGGCGCGCGCCGAGTCGGGCTGGCTCTGGAGCCTCCGGCTCGTGAGCATGATGCACTCGGAGACGGCCTGCTCAGGGCTCGTCAGCAGGCGCTCGTTGAACCAGACCGAGTGCGTGCCCGTCACCTTGTTGAGCGAGCGCGCCACCTCGCCCGCGTCGAACCCGCCGCGCAACATCTTCGAGGCCAGCAGTCCCACGCCGCCCGAAATCGGCCCCGTGGCGAAGACCTCAAGGATTTGGTTGCCGTCGTGGTTGACCGTCACGTAGAGGTTCGCGCCGTCGAAGGGAATCTGCCACGTCGCGCCGCTCAGTTCGCGCGGGCGCTCGACGTGCTTCTCCCTCGCGGCCTCAGCGGACGGCTTCGTCCCCGCGAAGGCGTCGGTCTCGGCCTCGTCAATCGTCGCTTCGGCGGAGGTCGCCTCGGCGATGATGGCCGGGTCGCACGCGACCTCGCCCGGCGCGGCCTCCGCGCCCTTGACGCTGGAGAGCACCTGCGAGTCGCGGCTCCCGTCGCGGTAGTAGCTCACGGCCTTGCAGCCGAGTTCCCGACCGAGACGGTAGAGGTTATCAACGTTCTCGATGGTGTCGTCGCGCGAGCCGTTGCAGGTCTTCGAGACGCCGTTGTCCACGTGGCGCTGCGCCGCCGCAAGGACGTAGACGTGCTGCTCGGCGCTGATGGACATCGCGTGAACGAAGTAGTCGGGCAGCTCGGCCTCGTGCTCGACGACGAACTCGGCGGCGCGGTCAATCGAGTCCTGGTCGGTCTGGTCAACCTCCATGCCGAGAGCGCGCGCCGCGAGCGTGTTGACGTAGGTGCGCTTGCCCAAAGTGTCGTGCCGGACGTAGGCCCAAGAGAAGTTCGGCTCGACGCCCGAAGAGGTCTCGGCGACGAGTGAGATGGTGCCCGTCGGCGCGATGGTCGTCGTCTCGTAGTTGCGCGGCGTCAGCTCAACGTCTTCGGGGATGCCGATGTCTTCGCGCAGGAATTTGTCGTAGGCTTCCTTGTTCGGCTGGTATTCGGGGAAGACGCCCTTCTCCGCGCCGAGGCGGCACGACTCCGTCCAAGCCTCGCGGCGGACAAAGCTCATCACCTCGTCCATGAGGTCAATCGAGGCGGGCGAGCCGTACTTGACCTTCAACTGGATGCAGAGGTCTGCGAAGCCCATCACGCCGAGGCCCACGGGCCGCGTCCGCTTCACCACGTCGTCAATTTCGGGGAGCGGCCACGAGCACACGTCAATCACGTTGTCGAGGAAGCGCACGCACCAGCGCGTGGTCTCGGCAAGGCGCTCCCAGTCCACGCGCTCCGACTCGTCGTAGAACTTGGCGAGGTCAATCGAGCCGAGGTTGCAGGAGTTGTTGAAGTGGAGCGCCTGCTCCGCGCACGGGTTCGTCGCGTAGATCGGCCCCATGCTCTTGATCATGTGGTTGTGACGGTTGACCTCGTCAATGAAGATCACGCCCGGCTCGGCGTAGCGGTGCGCCGACGCGATGATGCGATTCCAAACGTCCGGCGCGTAGACCATGCCGGGACGCGGCGGCTCTTCCTTCGTGCACGCGTCGAGCAGGCCAGCAGCCTTCGCCTCGTCGAACGCCGCGCGGTCGCGGAACGTCACCGTCCCGCCGTCCTTCAGGCGGTAGACGGCGTAGGGGCCGTCCTGCACGGGGTCGAAGACGGGCTCGTCCCACGTCTCGCCGTCGAAGGTGAGTTGGTACCACTCCTTGTTGTCCACGGCGGCGAAGAACTTGTCGGTCACCGTCACCGAGATGTTGAAGTTGGTCAGGCTGTGCTGGTCGTTCTTGGCGTGGATGAACCGCAGCAAGTCCGGGTGGTCAACGCGCATGATGCCCATGTTCGCGCCGCGCCGGACGCCGCCCTGCTTCACCGTGTCGGTCGTCGTGTTGAAGATGTTCATGAACGAGACCGGCCCCGACGCGACGCCGTGCGTCGAGCGCACCATCGCGCCCTGCGGACGCACCTTCTCGAAGGTGAAGCCCGTGCCGCCGCCCGTCTGGTGGATGATGGCGGCGTCGGTCGCCGTCTTCATGATGCCCGCGATGGAGTCCGGCACGTCCAGGACGAAGCACGCGGCGAGCTGGCCCGAAGGCTTCCCCGCGTTGACGAGGCAGGGCGTGTTCGGCACGAACTCGCGGCGCAGCATGATGCCGCTCATCACCGCGTAGAACTCATCTTTCTTCTGCGCGTCCACTTCGGCGTCGCTGACGTGCCCGACGACGCGGCGCACGATGTCACCCCACTCTTCGATGGGCTCGCCCTGCGTGTCCTTCAGGCTGTAGCGCTTCGAGATGACGCGGCGGGCGTTGAGGCCCAGAATGTCTGACGGCGCACTCCGCGCGCCCGTGATGTTCAGAGGGGACGGACTTCCCTGGGGGGCATTCGGCTCGATTACGGTGCTCATCCTCGTCTGCCTTTCTCGCACTCGTGGGGGGTGCAAGGCGTAGTAAATTAACGGGTCAAAAAAACTTCGGCGCGTCATGCGCCGTCGGAACTGCAAAGATGTTTCGGGAGCTGCGGCTGGCCTGCTCTAGAGCGAGAAATTCCCTCGGCGGCGAAGGCCCGTCTCCCGGTTGCCCCGCGCGCGTCCGTCCCGTTCTCAAGCGGAGCGCAGTATACATAGCTCCCTTGGGGCTGTCAATAGTATAGCCCAACATATTGTGCCTGTCTTTAAATCCAATGCAATAGAGCGGGTATTTTGATGTTTTACATTAAGCTGGCGTTCGCCCACTCCCGCCCCTCCGACGCCACGCCGTGGAGCAGTCCACGCGCACCCCTGCGAAATCCGCGAGACGGGGCGGCGGGGACGGTCGGGGCCGCCTGTAGGTGGCCGTCAGAGGCAGTAGGAAGCGGCCTTCTCTCATCTAAACCGTTTGGCATTTTTTGTAATTATTTGGGGAGAATAAATTGGCGATTCAAGAGTCGGAAGAGACGCGAGGCGGACGGGATGCGCTCGTGCGGGCGACCGCCGCGGGCGGGCAGGTTCGCTGCATGGCGGCGGTCACGACCCGAACGGTGGCGGAGGCCGCGCGCAGGCATGGGACTTCGGACACGGTGGCGGCGGCTCTGGGACGAACGCTGACGGGTGCGGCGCTGCTCGGCGCGTGGCAAAAGGAGTTCGACCGCCTCACCGTGCAGGTCGCGTGCGACGGCCCCGTGGGCGGCATCACCGTGGAGACGAACGCGCGCGGCGAGGTGCGCGGCTACGTTCGCAACCCGGAGGCCGACGCGCCCTTAAACGCCGACGGCAAGTTCGACGTGCGCGCCATCGTCGGCGGCGGGATGCTCTACGTGACGCACGAATCGGGATTCGACATCGGCCTTTACCGCGAGCCGTACCGAGGCTCCGTCCCACTCACTTCGGGCGAGATCGGCGAGGACTTCGCCTACTACCTCGCGAAGTCCGAGCAGATACCTTCGGCGGTGCTGCTCGGCGTGCTGATTCGGGCGCGTGAGTCGGGCGAGACTTTCGTCGAGGCCGCGGGCGGGTTGATGGTGCAGGTCATGCCGGGCGCGGACGAGAAGACCATCGCGGCGGTCGAGTCTTCGGTGAGCCGCACGCCGCACACGACGACGCTCATCCGCGAAGGCGCGACGCCCACGGAGATGCTCCGCGCGGCTTTGGGCGATGTGCCGTTCGAGGTTTTGGAAGAGCAGCCCGTGAGCTTCGCGTGCCCTTGCTCTTATGAGCGGGCCGTCTCGCTGGTCTCCTCGATTGACCCGGCGGAGCTGAGCGCGATGCTGCGCGAGGACAAGGGCGCGGCGCTCACCTGTCACTTCTGCAACGAGACGTACCGTATTGACGAGCCTTCGCTCTCGGAGATTGTGAAGAGCCGGAGTGTCTAAAGTCAGAACCGCCTGCGGTAGCGGGCGGGTCATAACGCTGGCAGCACCCGCCCGCTACCGCAGGCGGTTCTGACAGGTCATAAAGAAGAGGCCGCGCGACTCAACGTCGCGCGGCCTCTTCTACTTTTCGTACTTCTTTACTCTTCCCTACTTCGCGGAGGAGCCTCCCGTCGAGAGGAGGTCGAAGTTGCCGACCTCGCGGTTGTGCGTGTCGAGGACGCCCATCACGTCGGAGGTCTCTTCGAGCATCTGCTTGGTCATCGCGATGGAGTCGGAGAGCTGCTCGAAGTCGAGCGAGGAGACGCGCTCCGGCGTCGGCAGGGTGACGACCTGATCGTTGACGAGGCCGAAGAAGTTCTCGATGGATTGGAGCTGGCCTTCGACCAGCTTCACGGAACGTTCCAGCTCGTTGAACTGCGCGAGACGCCGCTTGAGAATCTCGACGTTCGCCTGTTGGATGCGGCGCGAGCGGTCGTCGGTCGAAGACTCGACGGAGCGTTCGGCCTGCACGAGCTGGTTCTGCACGGCCTGCCGGTTGATGGAGCGGAGGTGGTGCTTGCGGCGGCGGTAGACGTCGAGGAGGTCAACGAAGTCCTCCCAACGCTGTTCGAGGCTCCTGATGTTGGTCGGCAAATCCTTCGAGCCGGTGAACTTCAGGTAGTTGTCGAAAACCTTGTTCTTGAGCCACTTCAAGTAGAGCACGGCCTCGCGCTCGCGCGGGTCGAAGCTCTCGATGAGACGCTCGCGCATCCGGTTGCGCTGATCCATCAGCCGCTTGCGGTTGCGCCCGTCAACGAGCCTGCGGTAGATGGAGCTTGCGGGCACGGTCGCCAGATACGCGCCCTCGGCGACGAGCGCCGCCGCAAGCGGGATGGGCGACCAGGTGTAGGCCGCCGCGACAGCGAACCCCGCCATGCCCCAGAAGTTGACGGGCTCCATGACTGCCTCTTTGAGGTATTCGAGACTGAGCTTTCTCTCCGCCATAAAAATCAACTAAGGATGAATGCTTCCGCTGTTATCAAACGTCACGCGCCGGGCTCTCCCGAAGGGAGCGCGGGCGTCTCCTGCTGCCCGCTGCCGATCATGCCCATCTGGCGCTTGTAGTCGAGGAGCTTGTCCTGCAACTGCATGTCCATCGCCTCGCGCTCGATCTCCTGCATCTGGTTGTCCACGCCCGACGTGCCGAGTTGCAGCTTGGCCTCGGCGGTGGCGGCGCGGCGGTCAATCTTCTCGCGCATCTCGTTGAAGGTCGAGGCGTCGTCGCCGAGTTGGAACGTCGCCATCGTCTGCGCGAGCTGCTCCTGAAGCTTGGCCTGCTTCGACTGGTTGATGAGCTGCATCGCCTCAGCCGTGCGCTGCTGCATCTGGAGGACGTAGTTGTCGCGCGCCTTCAGAGCTTGTTTGGATGCGTTCGTCGCGTGGTCGAGTTGCTGAGAAGTCTTGCCGAGGTCGAGCTGTGCCTGCTGGAGCTGTCCGATGTAGGCCGTGGCGATGTCGTCGCGGTTCATCTTAATCGCGGCCTTGATCTTCGCGTCGAGGTCCACGACCTGCGTTTCGAGCCGCTCCCTGTTTTTCGAGAGCAGCCGCTCGGTCGCCATCACCTGCGCGACGGAGTTGTTGAGTTCCGGCACGCGGTCGCGCATGTCGCGGATCGTCTGTTGCAGAATCAGCTCCGGGTCTTCAGTGCGCTCGACGATGCCGCCGAACAATGCCCGAAGTGTGCGCTTTATCCTCGCCAGCAGTCCCATCTTTTCTCACCCTCCGAAGCGAGCGGGCCGCGCTCAACTCTCCGGCCCGTCCGTGTCTCTTAAAGCTGCCCCGAAAAATTACCGCGCCTCCGGGCAAGAACATTGTACGTCCGCCCTCGCCAACGGGTTGCACCTTCAACTCCGAATGCGTCCGCCCCTTACTTGGTTTCGAGTATAACAGGGTTCCGCGACGCGAGGAAAGAACGGTCGGCGGTAGGAGGTAAACAGTATCGCGAGCGGTCGCGAGCGGGTCTGCGCTCCCAAGTATCACCCGCTCGCTGTACTGTTTCTAACGCTCCGTGAACCTTCCGATGTCGCGGCGGTAGTGCATGCCGTCCCAGTTGATGTGGGCGGCGGAGGCGTAGCAGCGTCTGAGGGCTTCGTCGAGCGTCGCCCCCGTCGCCGTGACGCCGAGCACGCGCCCGCCCGCCGTCAAGATGGAGCCGTCCGGCGCGCGCGTCGTCCCCGCGTGGAAGATTTGCGCGGTGGGCACGCCCGCCGCTTCTTCGAGCCCTTCGATGCGCGCGCCCGTTTCGGGGCGTTCGGGGTAGCCGCGCGCGGCCAGCACGACGCAGGCCGAAGCCTCCTCGCTCCACTTGACCTTCAATTCGCCGAGGCGGTCGGTCGCCACCGCCTCGAAAATATCAAGGAGGCTGCTTTCGAGCCGGACGAGGATGGCCTGCGCTTCGGGGTCGCCGAAGCGGACGTTGTATTCGAGGGCACGCGGGCCGTCTTCGGTCAGCATGAGGCCGACGAAGAGGACGCCGCGGAAGTCCAGGCCCTCTGCCTGCGCGCCCCGGAGCGTCGGCTCGACGATTTCGCGGACGGCGCGGGCGTGGGTCTCGGCGTCGAGCACGCCCGCGCCGGTGACGGCCCCCATGCCGCCTGTGTTCGGGCCGGTGTCGCCTTCGCCGACGCGCTTGTGGTCGCGCGCCGGGGGCATCAAGGCGTAGTCGCGCCCGTCCGTCCAGAGGAGGAGCGAAGCCTCTCGGCCCGTCAGAGTTTCTTCAATGACGACACGCCGCGCCGCTTCTTGACCGACGCGCCCGCCTTCCATCATCTCAAAGACGGCGGCCTCGGCCTCGGCGCGCGTGCGCGCGACGACGACGCCCTTACCGGCGGCGAGGCCGTCGGCCTTGACGACGACGGGCGAATCTTCGCCGCCGAACTCGCCGCCGCGCAGGATTTCGCGCGCCTCAGAGGCGGAAGCGGCGACGCGGTGGCGGGCCGTGGGGACGCCGTGGCGGAGCATGAAATCCTTGGCGAAGACTTTGCTGGATTCGAGTCGCGCGGCGGCGCGCGGCGGCCCGGCGACGAGGAGGCCGCGACGTTTGAACTCGTCGGCGAGCCCGGCGGCGAGCGGCGCTTCACCGCCGACCACGGTCAGGCCGACGCGCTCGCGCTCGGCGAATTCGGCGAGCGCCGCAACGTCAGTCGCGCTCAAAGGGATGCACTCAGCATCTTCCTCTATCCCGGCGTTGCCGGGCGCGCAGAAGAGCCGGAGGGCTTGGCCGCGCGCCTCCCTGCGCAGAGTCCGGCAGAGCGCGTGCTCGCGCCCGCCTGAGCCGATGACCAGCACGTTCATGAAGGGATCGCCCCCGAAAATTGTTCCTTGAAGGTCTGACGAAACGTGTCGCCGATGCTGTCACGCGCCCGTGCCGGTGTCAAGACGAGGCGAAACTTTCTCTTCGCTCTTGACACAATTTTGTGATAGATATACCGTGCATAGTCACGGACGGGCGGGAGACTTTAAAATCGTTGCTTTTCGACGCCTCCGGCTCCAACTCAATTCTCTCGCACACGGAACTTCGCCCCGGTATCCGTCAGAGCCCGACCCGACAGTCCTCCTCGTAGTCACCAGTGCGCGAACAACTTTTGGACGGGCGCGCGACCCACCAAAGCGCGGCAGGCCGGAAGTCACCAAACAAGGGATTGGAACATGTCACAGGTACACACAGCAGAGACAATCACGAAAACCAACGGCGACTGGAGTGCCGAGGCCGAGTCCGAATTTCAGGATCGCGCGATTCATTGCGTGGACTGCGGCGAGGACTTCAACTGGACGGCGGGCGAGCAGGTCTTCTTCCACGACAAGGGGTTGAAGAACGAGCCCAAGCGCTGCAAGCCCTGCAAGCAGGCCAAGAACGACCGCCTCTCGGCCATCGCCGCCGCGCAGGCCGCCGGCGTCCGCCAGCGCATCGAGGTCTCAGTCCAGTGCGCGCAGTGCGGCCAACAGACCACCGTCCCCTTCTACCCGTCGCAGGGTCGCCCCGTTTTCTGCCGCTCCTGCTTCCTCGCTAACCGTAACGGAGATTCGCAGGGCGGCTGAAGCTGCCCGACTCCGAATTCCCCCAATAGAATTCCCCCTCCCCCGCCCCCTCCGGCGCGCCGCCCGGCGTCACAGGCGTGCGCGGCGCGCCGGAAATTTTTCAGTCGGAGAGAGTTTCGTCAGACGAAGAAGAGTGCCGGGATGAAGACTCGTCCCGGCGCTCTTCTTTTATTTCGTCTCGCCTTTTATTTTGTTCGCGTGCGGCCTCTTCGTTCAGCCGACGTGGACGCGCGGGCGGCGTTCGGGGTCGTCCTCGGCTTGGCGCAAGACTTCGTGCGTGACGGGCGCGGTGTCGCCCTCGCCGAAGGCGATGTACTTGAGGAGGTAGGCGAGCGGGTTGCCCTCGCTCCATCCGAAGTAGGCGTGCGGAATCTTGCCCGTCAGGTCTCGGAGGTGGAGGAGGAGCGCCGCGAGGGCGTTCGGCACCGCCGGGCTTTCGGAACGCATCACCCGGTAACCTTCGATGTCGAAGCCGCGCACCTTGAGCGCGCCCGAAAATTCCGAGGCGTCGCCGGGCGTGACCTCGAAGAAGAGCACGGGGTCACGTGTCGGGATGTGGTTGTCAACTCGCTTCTCCCGCTCCTTGAACTGGTACTCGGCCACGTCGCCGGTGTCGCGGCGGTTGGCGACGATGCGTATCTCGCTGCCGCGCCTGATGACCTCTTCGACGAAGGCGCGAGCCGTCTCGTCCAACTCGACCGACTCGACGCGCAGCTCGGTCGTCCGCCAGAGCCTCGACATGAACGAGGCGAAGATGATCGCGCCGATGAAGAACGAGGCGATCTTGATGCCTTCGGGCCGCTCGTAGATGTTGACGACCGTCGTGTAGGCGAAGACCAGAGAGATGAGGAAGAAGGCCCACGTCCGCTTGCTCCACCCGCTCCGCTTCCGCTGCGAGAGCGTCACGGCAATCGCCGCCGAACTCATCAACACCAGCACGCCCGTCGCGTAAGCGCCGCCCTGCGCGTCCACGTCCGCCTTGAAGATGATGGTCACGGCGAAGGCGACCGCGAGATAGACGAGCACCAGAGGTCTCGTCGCCTTCGCCCAGTCCGGGGCCATGCCGTAGCGCGGGAGGTAGCGCGGGACGATGTTCAGCAGTCCCGCCATCGCCGACGCGCCCGCGAACCACAGAATCAGAATCGTCGAGAGGTCGTAGACCGTGCCGAAGGCGTCGCCGAGGAAGTGGTGCGCGAGGTAGGCGAGCGCGCGCCCGTTGGCCTCGCCCTTTTCGGGCGGGAAGCCGGGCGTGTTGGCCGCGCGGAACTCGGCTTCGGGGATGGTCGTCGCGGTGACGAGGCTGCTCGTGATGAGAAAGACGCTCATGATGAGCGCCGCCCACATCAGAAGTCTCCGCGTGTTGCGCACGCGGCCCTGCGGCTGGTCGAGCGTGTCGCCGCGCCCGCCCTCGACGAGCGGCATGACGGCGACGCCGGTCTCGAAGCCCGAAAGTCCGAGCGCCAGTTTCGGGAAGACGAGAAGCGAGATGCCGATCATCATCAGGAAGCTGCCGTTGACGCTCCAGCCCTCGGCGTGCGCGGTCAACAATCGGCTCGTCCAGTCGGACAGGAGGCTGGGGTGCGTGGCGAGTTCGTAGAGCCCGCGCCCGATGACGACCAGATTCAAAAGCAGGTAGGAGGCGACGAGCAGGACGGCGATGCCGATGGCCTCCTTGAAGCCTTTGAGGAAGATTGCGCCGAGCACGACGACGAGGAAGAGCGTGATGCCGACGGCCCATGCGTGGCTGTCGGACTGCCACCCGCGATTCTCAAAGAGGTGGCGGACGAAAGGGTTCTCGACGATGTGCGCGGTGGCGTCCGCCGCCGAGAGCGTAATCGTGATGATGAAGTCGGTGGCGACGAACCCCAGCAGCGCGAGCACGAAGAGCTTGCCCTTCCAACGCGAGAGCAGCTTCTCCAACATCGAGATGGAGCCTTCGCCGTGCGGGCTCTCTTCGGCGACCCGGCTGTAAATCGGCAACGCCCCGAAGAGTGTCAGCGATACGAGGATGAGCGTCGCAATCGGCGAGAGGGCTCCGGCGGCGAGGAAGGCGATGCCCGGTTGATAGCCGAGCGTCGAGAAGTAATCCACGCCCGTCAGGCACATCACCTTCCACCACGGGTGCGTGTGGTGCTGCCCCTCCCGCTCGTGCGGGCCTTCAACCTCTTCGACCTGCCCCTTGAGGAGCCAGTTCCGCAGACGGCTCTTCTCGACCTGACCCGCGACGGTCTGTGCCTGATTCATCTTTCCCCTTCCCTTCTTTTGAGGGAAGGCGTCACCCGTCCGCGAGACGGAAAAAGAGGGCACGGAGCATTTCGCCCCGCGCCCTCTTCGTCGAATCCTCGCGTGGTGGTGATGCCCTTCCAATGAGCCTACGAGGTTAGCTGTCGGGCTCGGACTTGGAAGTGTCCTACGCGGAAGCACCCTCTTGCGTGATGCGCCCGCGATACGCCCCGTGTCTCAGGAGTTCTCTGAGACGCTTGGTTCCCCCGCGCCGCCCGGTCTCGCTCTTGAAAGCGGCGGGCGGCTTCGGCAAACAGTTTGTCAACGGGCGTGATACTACGCCCAACAAGTCTCGGACGCAAACGCGGAAGTTCGACGCCGCGCGCACGGAGGATGAAGGTCTTTCCCTCTCGCCGTCGCGCGTCTCAGCCGCCGACGTGAACCGAGGGGCGGCGATCCGGGTCTTCTTCGACCTGACGCAGAATCTCGCGCGTGATGGGCGCGGTGTCGCCCTCGCCGAAGGCGACGTAGCGCAGCAGATACATGAGCGGGTTGCCCTCGCTCCAGCCGAAGTAGATGTGCGGAATCTTGCCCGTCGTGTCGCGGAGGTGGAGGAGGAAGGCGGCGATGGCGTTCGGCACTGCCGGGCTCTGCGTGCGGAGCACGCGGTAGCCTTCCACATCCGCCCCGCACACTTTCAGCACGCCCGAAAATTCCGAGGCGTCGCCCGGTGTGACCTCGAAGAAGAGGACGGGGTCACGTGTCGGGATGTGGTTGTCAACTCGCTTCTCCCGCTCCTTGAACTGGTACTCGGCCACGTCGCCGGTGTCGCGGCGGTTGGCGACGATGCGTATCTCGCTGCCGCGTTGTCTCACGTCTTCGAGGAACTCCTGCGCCGTCTCGTCGAGTTGGACGCTCTCGACGCGCAGCTCGGTCGTGCGCCAGACCCTTGAGACGAGCGAGGTGACGACGATGCCGAGGATGAAGAGCGAGGCGATCTTGATGCCTTCGGGCTGCTCGATGACGTTGACGACGATGGTGTAGGCGAAGATTACGGCGATGAGGAGGAAGGCCCACTTCATCCACCCGCGCTCGCGCCACGCGGCGAGCGTCACGGCCACCGCCGCCGAGCCCATCAGCGCGAGCACGCCCGTCGCGTAAGCCCCCGCCTGCTTGTCCACGTCGGCCTTGAAGAGGATCGTCACCGTGAACGCGATGAGCGTGTAGACGAGCACGAGGGGCCTCGTCGCCTTCGCCCAGTTCGGGGCCATGCCGTAGCGCGGGAGGTAGCGCGGGACGATGTTGAGGAGCCCGGCGAGCGCCGACGCGCCCGCGAACCAGAGGATGGCGATGGTCGAGAGGTCGTAGGCCGTGCCGAAGATGTCGCCGAGGTAGGTGTGCGCGAGATAGGCGAGCGCGCGACCGTTCGCCTTGCCGGGCTCCGAGGTCGCCGTCCCCTCCCTGAACTCTTCCGCCGGGATGAGCGTCGTCGTGATGACGCTGCTCAGGATGAGCATCACGCTCATAATCGCCGCCGCGACCGTCAGAAGCTTGCGCGTGTTGCGGATTCTTCCTTTCGGGTTTTCGGGCGTGTCGTCGGGGTCGCCTTTGACGAGCGGCATGACGACGACGCCGGTCTCGAAGCCCGAAAGTCCGAGCGCCAGTTTCGGGAAGAGGAAGAGTGAGACGCCGATAATCATCAGCACGCTCCCCTTCACCTGCGGGTGCTCATAGAGCGCACGCGTCCAGTTCGTCAAGACCTGTGGGTTGAGGTAAATCTGGTAGAAGCTGACGCCGATGACGATGAGGTTCAACAGCAGGTAGAGGATGACGATGCCGACCGCGATGCCGATGGCCTCCTTGAAGCCCTTGAGGAAGACCGCGCCGAGGAAGGCGATGAGCACCAGCGTCACGGCGATGGGGTGCTTGAGCGCGGAGACGTGCTCGTGGACGAAGGGGTTCTCGATGATGTGCGCGGTGGCGTCCGCCGCCGAGAGCGTAATCGTGATGATGAAGCCCGTCGCCGCGAAGCCCAGAAGGATGAGCACGAAGAGCTTGCCCTTCCAGCGTGAGAGCAAGTTCTCCAGCATCGAGATGGAGCCGTCGCCGTGCGGGCTCGCGGCGGCGACGCGCTTGTACATCGGGAGCGCGCCGAAGAGCGTCAAGAGCACCAGCACCAGAGTCGCAATCGGCGAGAGAGCCCCGGCGGCGAGGAAGGCGATGCCCGGTTGATAGCCGAGCGTCGAGAAGTAATCCACGCCCGTCAGGCACATCACCTTCCACCACGGGTGCGTGTGGTGCTGCCCCTCCCGCTCGTGCGGGCCTTCCATCTCCTTGAGCTGCCCCTTGAGGAGCCAGCGCTTGAGCCTTCCAATCTCTTTCTTTGGTGTTTGCGGGAGGACTGACTCGGCCATCGGTACACCTCTAAGCTCGCACGTGGTTTCAAAGCTTTCGGAAAACCGCTCGACTGCCCCGCCCGGATATTGTCGCGGAAGGTTCTTAAGGTCACGCCCCGGCGCGGACTGCTGCCCAGTCTCTTTTGTACTCTCTCAATACGGCGTGTGCTGATTGCTCGCCGGGATTTGTACCAAACCCGCGCCCGCCTGACAACTCCCGGAGTAAGCTGTCAAGAGGCGTGCCCAGCGGAACAGTTTTCAGTTTTCAGTTTTCAGTTTTCAGTTAAAACCCCCAAGCAGCGGTTGAGCGACGGGCAGGCGACGGGCAATTTCCCCGGTCGAGACTTTGAACTGAAAACTGAAAACCGACAACTATCCATTGCTTCACGTTTTCCCCGGCGGTGTGCTAAAGTCTGGAATGTACAAGCCTTTGGCAGTGTTTTGAAGAATGCACAAGGTTGAACTCGAAGACGAGTCATTCTTCATCCAGCCGCCGCACCAGTCTACAAGCAGAAGAGCGCCCGACACGCCTTTTTGGTGGAGCGAACGACAGCAGGCCGCAATGGGATCACGGTTGCAGCAAGGCGAAGCTGAGTCCGGCGAGCGTCCGCGCGACGCCGCAGGGACTCCAGCCGTCGTCAACATCAGCGACGCGCGACGCACCTCCGGGGGCCGCGCGGCGGTCGTCACGACCGAGGCTCTCTATCAGGAGCTGGAGGCGACGCGCGAGCTGCTCGACCGCGGTTTGCCGAGCGCCGCCGAGGCGCGGCTCCGGCACGTCGTGGGCGGGGCGCGGCGCGAGCCGAAGCTGCGCGCTCTGGCGCGGCGCACGCTCTCGCAGACGCTCGAAGTCCTGGGCCGCTACCGCGACTCGCTCGAAGCCGTCGAGGAGTACGAGACGGCTGAAGCGCGCGGCGAGCTTGACGCCGAGACGCTCTCGTCCGTGCGCGTGCAGGTCGGCATCGCGCACAACTACCTCGGCGACCACCCGAAGGCCATCGCGCTCCTCAACTCCGAGCTGCGCGAGGCGACCGAAGCCGCGTCCGACACCCGGCTCGGCGAAATCTACGCGGCGCTCGCCCGCGTCTACCGCTCCATCAACGAGTATTCCATCGCGCGCGACCACACCAACAAGTCGCTCGACCACTTCCGCCGCACGGGCGACTGGCGCGGGCTCGCCGAGGGCTACTTCGGCCTCGCCCTCGCCGACGCGCACGAGGGGCTGTACGACTCGTCGCTCGAAAACTACGAGCAGTCCGTCCAGCTCATCGCCGACCGCCCGGCCCCCTTCCTCCTCGGCAAGATTTACAACAACATGGCCGGCGCGTTCTGGTTCCTCCGCCGCCCGCACGACGGCATCCGCGCGTTGGAGAAGGCGGTCGAGTACCACGACCGGACGGAGCACAGGGACAACGCCGCGACCGGCTACAACAACCTCGGCATCAACCTCATGGTCATCGGCGAGTGGGATCGCGCGCACGCCGCCCTCCTGCGCGCCCTCAACCTCTCGCTGGAGATTGACAAGGAAGGCGCGCACGCCTCGATGATCTACGACTCGCTCGGCGAGTTGCGGATGCTGCGCGGCGACCTCGAAGAGGCGCGCGGTTACCTCGAACGCTCCGTGCGGCTGGCGACCGACCACGGCAAGCGTTGGTACGAGGCGCAGGCGCGGCGGACGCAGGCGCGCTGCCTCATCGCGCTCGACTTGCCCGTCGAGGCGCTCACGGCGGGCGAGCACGCGCTGGCCGTTGCCGAGAGCATCGGCGACCGGCAGGCGGTCTGCGAGTCGAGCCTCCTGCTCGCCGAGGCGCACCTCCTCAACGGCGACGCGCGCGAGTGCGACGACCATCCTGCAAAAGATTTCCGAAGAGACTTCGGACTCGGCCACCGACATCGCCGTCGCGGGCGAGACGCAGAGGCTCTACGGCCAGCTCGCCATCGCGCAGGGCGACGCGTCGCTCGCCGCCTACCACTTCGGTCGCTGCCTCTCCATCTCGGAGATGCTCGGCGACCGCTACCGCTCCGCGCGCGCGCACTTCTGGCTCGGTCGCGCCAACGCCCCGGCGCACCCCGAACGCGCCGCCGAGCACCTGGGTCTGGCCGTCCACACCTTCCGCGAGTTGGGCGCGCGCCTCGACATCCAACGCGCCGAAGCCGCGCTCGCCGAGCTTGAAGAGGGCACGCCCGCCGAGGTGCAGGCCGAGCCGCCCGCGCCCGCGCAGCTCCTGACCTTGCGACTGGCCGAGGCCGTCGCCTCGCGCGAGCTTCTGCTGCGCGAGCTGGCCGCCGTCATCCATCAGGAGACGCGCGCGGAGCGCGTCCTCGTCGCCGAGGCGGGCGAAGACGGCCACACCAAAATCGTCGTCGCGCATGGCTGCACGAACGAGGAGTGCGCGCGCATGGCCAACGGGCTCGAACAGTCGAAGACGGACGAGGAGCGCGAGGCTTTCGCCGCCTCGCAGGACGCGCAGTTAATCTTGCTGCGTTCGACCAACGCGCCGCCCGCGACCGTCCTCATCTCGCCGCGCGCGCAGAGCACACTGCCCGGCAACACGCCGCTCGAACCTCTCCTGCGCGTCGTCGAGCTCGGCATGGATGTCTGCGCGCTGCGGACGCGCGCGCGCACCGGCGGCGGCACGCAGGCGCAGGACTCTCTGGCGGGCACGTCTCTGATGCCCGGCTTCATCCATTCGAGCCCCGCCATGACGCGCCTCGTGGACGAGGTGCACAAGATACGCTCGTCCGACGTGACCGTCCTCGTCACCGGCGAGAGCGGCACGGGCAAGGAGCTGGTCGCGCGCGCCATCCACGCCATCTCCTCGCGGCGCAACAAGGTCTTCATCCCCTTCAACTGCACCGCCGTCCCCAAAGAGCTTTCCGAAGGCTACCTCTTCGGCTACCGGAGGGGCGCGTTCACCGGCGCGGTCAACGACTCGCCGGGCGTCATCCGCTCGGCGGCGGGCGGCACGCTCTTCCTCGACGAGATAGGCGACTTGCCCCTCGACGTGCAGCCGAAGCTCTTGAGGTTTTTGCAGGAGGGTGAGATTCAGCCGCTCGGCGAGCAGCGACCGCAGAAGGTTGACGTGCGGATCATCGCGGCGACGAACACCGACCTCGAAGCGATGGTCGCCGACGGACGTTTCCGCGAAGACCTCTACTACCGCCTCAACGTCATCCGCCTGCGCGTGCCGCCCCTGCGCGAGCGACGCTCCGAAGTCCCGACCATCGTCAACTACTACATCAACCACTACTCGGACAAGTTCGGGCGGCGCGACATCCAGATTACGCCGCAGGCCTTAGACCTCCTGATGGTCTGCGACTGGCCGGGCAACGTCCGCCAGCTCTGCAACGAAATCCAGCGCATCGTCGCGCGCGCCGAGGACGGCACGGTGCTCACGCCCGAACACCTCTCGCCCGAACTCAAGCGCATCGCCGCCACCAACTCGTCGGGCCAGGCATCGGTCACGCACATCAACGCGGGAGCGGCCTCAGCCGCCGACGACGCGCTCGCGCAAGGGCTCACGCTCGCCGACGCGATGGCCGAACTCGAACGCCGCATGATCGCCGAGGCGCTGCGCAAGCACAACGGCAACATCTCGCGCGCCGCCCGCGAACTCGGCCTCACGCGCCGCGGCCTCTACCTCAAACTCGGACGCCACGACCTGAGCGCCAGCGCCTGAACCCGCGACCGCCGGACGCGACGGCCAAAAAAGTTCCCTCCCTCATTCCTCTCACGCACCCGCCGAGGCGACGCGCCCGGTCGGAATTTATGTCGAGCATTTCGTAGATTTTTTTGCGATAATACGGCCCGTTCGCACCTCGCAGGGACAGGCTCTTCAAAAACAACGTACACCTCGCGGCTCCGCGCAAGGAAAGGTTCAAGAACCCCTGTGGAGACTCTTACGCTCGTCTTCGTCATCGGTATGTTTGTCGCCGCGCTCCTTGTGACCCTCATCGTCCGTCGAGACTTCCTCTCCAACAAAGAACTCGAACGCAGCCACGAACACCCCCTCCCCCCCAAAATCCGCCGCCGCTAATCCAAACTCCTTAGCAAGTTACAGATTAACGAAGCACTCTACGAAATAGGTATAGAACCGGCGTTCTGGACGGATGAAGAATGAGCGGGGCGGGGTTTAATCCTCGCCCTCAATAAGTGGGAATTTCTCCTCTAAGTCTGAAAACAATCCCTTGATTTTCGGCTCATCAAGGAACAGACCGAAGTGAGGGGTAGGTGCTCTATCAGGGTGTGGCCCCGCAATATCTGCATAACGCGGGTCATCCTGTTGTAGAAGACATTTAAGAGCGCCACGAGGTTCAAATAGCTTCCCGCGTTTGTCGCGCTTGATGCCTTCTATGACTCTGTTATCAAGTTGCCGATATGATTCGTAGGCAAAAAAGTCCGCTGCCTGCAATGGAACGTAATCAGGATGGTACTTGTCCTCGAAGTCGAAGCCTTGCATCTTGAAATGCTCGCGGCTATGCGGTTCATCCTTGAGAGTTTGGAGTAGCTTCCGAGCCTCCTTACCTCCATGCGCGCCATCCTCGAAGATATAGCGTATGCCCTCGACAGGCGTTACAGTGTGGTGGCGGTCTTCCATCCATCCGGCTACTAAGTTCATGCATGAATAGACACCCGCAGCGTAGAAGCTCTTACCCAACTTCTCTGCCCACCTACTGTTAATTACTACCTCATCCCAGACAGACTTTGTGACCGCCGCGCAGAAGCCCGCAGTCACGCGGCGCAGGATTATTTTGCAAGCCGCATTGTTAATTCGCTTCTTCTTCTCCTGTTTTTCTTCCCGCGTTAAGTCCGGCCATTCGAACTCAGTATCTTTGATGTTGTGCTCTAACAGTCTCTTGTGCATGATGGAGAAGCCTTCACGCGCCCCTAGTTCCCGCCACTCGCGCGTAAGCTCCGTCCACTGTCCGACTGTTGCTATGTAACCGGCCACGACATAAGCATCAATGCTGCCGTGACTCTCGTCGCCATAAAATGTGAACATCGCCATAAGCCGCTTCTCCGGTTCCTCAGAGGTGAGAAAGCAAGTTCGCCATAAATGCTCGAAAGCATTATATGGTTTATCCGTCCGACTTTTCGGGCAGACGCCTGACTTATCGGGCAGCGAGCCCTTTTCGGGCAAGGCTAAATCAGTGGCTTTGCCTAAAAATGGACTCTTGCCCATTAATTATCCGGCTTGCCCAAAAATTCCCGCCACGGCAGACACGGCGAGGCCGCGCGCACGTCGCCCCCGACGCACGCACGGCCCCCCGGCACAGCCCGCCGCCCGACGACAGCGGGCGTGCTCAGAAGCGCGTCACCTTCCCGCGCCCCTGTCTTTAATCACACACTAATATGCCCTTTAACGTGAGGCTCATTGTGATATGCTTCGCGCGTTCTTTTCTTTGAAAACAAGTCAGCGGGTCGGATGCGTAGCTCAACCTCAGCCTCAAAAACCGAGTCGTGAGCATCGCCGTTGAGCATGAGAGGTTCATACTCACGGCGAATCAGTTACGCGAGAGCATTGTAATCCTATTTTGGATTACGGGCAAGTCTTTTTCATTAGGAGGCGGCTTCTAATGGGGAGGGCTGCACGTCTGAGGTCTGCGCGCCTCGCCGAAAAGCTACGCGCCATCCGCGAGGCGTTGGGCCTGTCGCAGAATGAGCTTATCAAGCACTTGGAACTTGAGGACTACCTTTACCAGAGCAATGTTTCCGGCTACGAATCGGGCGAACGAGAGCCGCCCCTCCCCATCCTCTTGAAGTACGCGCAAGTGGCGGGCGTCTGTCTCGACGTACTTGCGAACGACGAACTTGATCTCCCCGCGAAACTCCCCGCCAAACCGAAACACTCCTGAGCAAGCCACAGAGACGGCATTGCCGGACGAAGATTCCACACCGCGCCCGTCAAACTTCACATTGCGGCCTCGGAATTCGACTCTGCGACTGACAAATACAGCATTGCAAGTGCGAAATCCTCGATGGCGAGTGTGAAAATTAGCATTGCAGGTGTGCAATCCGACATTGCAGATGCCAAACCTCACATTACAGCCATCAAATTCAGGATTACAGGTGCGAAATTTGAGTTTGCAGGCTCGAAATTTGAGTTTGCAGGCGTCAAAACTTGGCCGCTGTTCCTCGACTCGGCGCGGCAACGGTGAATTGTCTCTTGCATCACTGAAAAGCCGGTTTGAGAGCGCGCGGACGAACGCTCTAAACCGCGCACACGGCTTACCTTCTACACCTCACGCCAGTTTATGGCTTGGCTCAAAAATCGGCTCCTGGCGGAAAAATGGGAGTGGTTACGCGGTATACAGTGGATACTTCGTAACCACCTGCACATTTCCGCGAATTCCCTAGCGAAAGTTGTAGTTGTGCCATTTTTGTTGCAAATGTGGATACGCGGTATCCATTTTGGGGGTTTGGTGCGCCCTTTTTCGGGGTGTGTGGGGTGGCGGGCGAAGTGTTGCAGGTTCTATGGTTTACGGGTTATTTCGGTTCCCTTGCGGCGGGGGGTTTTGTGGCATAAGTATTGAAATAGAGGAGGACAGATCGTTGACATGGTTTCGATAAGAGTGAAGCGGCCTTGAACTCTTAAGCCTGAAAGTTCACCTCACTATCAGGCGCGGAACCTGTCAGCGATCCCGGAAATTGAAAACTTGCTTCGCTTCCCTCGACAGACGCGGGCAGGCGTCAACAGCAGAAGCAAAAATGAAGGGACTACTTAAAATGTTGCGTCAAATCACAGCCAGCTTAATCCTCATCAGCCTCCTGAGCGCCACCGTCGCCCCCCTGACGGCCAACGCCGCTCCGGCCCCCAAGCAGAACTCCGCGAAGAACGAGAAGCGCCAGTCGAAGCTCGCGCCGGAATTCACTTCCACGTCGAGCGCCAAAGACATGGTGCGCGTCATCGTCCAGACCAAGGGCCGCCCCTCGGTCGCGCAGGAAAACGCGGTCAAGGGCAAGGGCGGAGCCAAGCGCGGCCAGTTCGACGAACTCGACGCGATGACCGTTGACGTGCCCCGCAGCGCCCTCTCGGAACTCTCGGCGCGCGAGGACGTGACCTACATCTCCCCCGACCGCCAAGTGACGGCGCAGATGAGCGTGACGCGCGAGACGACCGGCGCGGCCATCGTGCAGGCCGGACAGAGCAAGGGCGCGGGCCTCACGGGCAAGGGCGTCGGCATCGCCATCATTGACAGCGGCATCAGCGCCTCGCACCCCGACTTCCAGACGGCCAAAGGCAAGTCGCGCATCGTCGCCTCCGTTGACTTCACCAACCCCGGCAACATTCAGGGCAGCGGCATCCTGATGTCGGACGGCATCCTCATGAGCGACAGCGCGAACGGCGACCGTGACGGTCACGGGACGGGCGTCGCGGGCGTCGCCGCCGGCAACGGCGCGGCCTCCAAAGGCTACGCGAACCAGACCGGCATCGCGCCGGAAGCCAACCTCATCAACCTCAAGGCGCTCGGCGACGACGGCACGGGCTCGACGAGCGGCGTGCTCTCGGCGGTCAACTGGGCGATTGCCAACCGCAAGCGCCACAACATCCGCGTCATCAACATGAGCCTCGGCACCCCGGTGCGCGAGTCGTTCCACACCGACCCCCTGTGCAAGGCCGTCGCGCGCGCCGTCCAGTCCGGCATCGTCGTCGTCGCGAGCGCGGGCAACAACGGTCGCACCGAAGAGATCGTCGGCTACAAGGCGGACGGCACGACGCCCATCTACCGCGCGCTCTACGCGAGCATCAACAGCCCCGGCAACTCGCCTTACGCGATCACGGTCGGCGCGACCGACTCGCAGGGGACGATCAAGCGCTCCGACGACACGATTGCGCAGTTCTCCTCCAAAGGCCCGACCCGCATTGACGGGATCGCCAAGCCCGACCTCGTCGCGCCGGGCCGCGGCGTCGTCGCCGCGATGTCGCAGGAGCAGCCCAACACCGCCGCGCAGCGCCCCGACCGCGTTGTCCAGTCAACGACCAACGGCGCGCTCGCCAACGTCTACTACACCTACTACGGCACTTCGTTTTCGGCCCCGGTCGTCAGCGGCACCATCGCCCTGATGCTCGAAGCCAACAAGTCCCTGACCCCCGTCCTCGTGAAAGCATCCCTGCTCCGCACGGCGAACGCTCTCCCCGCCTCGCTCTTCGGCAACGCCTCGCAGAGCGTGCTCCAGCAGGGCGCGGGTCAGGTCAACACGGCGGCGGCGGTCGAGATGGCGGGCGCCATCGTCCCGAACGCCGACAAGCTCAAGGCCGAGAGCCCCATCCTCCGCAAAGGCATGACGCTCGGCTCGCTTAAGCTCACGTTCAAGATCGGCGGCGAGACGGTCGCGGCTGCGAACCGCGTCCTCTACTCGACCGGCGTCCTCTTCAACAACAACCCCGTGCTGCTGAACGGCATCATGCTCAGCGACGGCATCCTCATGAGCGACGGCATCATCCTCACCGACGGCTTCGTCCTCGGCAGCGGCATCCTGATGTCGGACGGCATCCTGATGAGCGACGGGATTCTGATGAGCGACGGCATCATCCTGACGGACGGCATCATCCTCACCGACGGGATTCTGATGAGCGACGGCCTCCTGACGGGTGATGGGATTCTGATGTCGGACGGCATCATCCTCACCGACGGCATCCTCATGTCGGACGGCATCTTGATGAGCGACGGCATCATCCTGACGGACGGCATCCTGATGTCGGACGCGGTGAAGGTCGGCGGCGACGGGATCATCCTCACGGACGGCATCTTGATGTCGGACGGGATTCTGATGAGAATGACGGCATCCTGATGTCGGACGGCATCATCCTGACGGACGGCATCCTCATGAGCGACGGCATCCTGATGTCGGACGGCATCCTGATGAGCGACCGCGCGGCCCTCTGAAGAGCGCCGGAAACAACCCCCGTCTGACGACCTACCCGACGCAACGGTCAGACGGACAAGAGAGCGGGCGGTGTCGATTTGGGGCGACACGGCCCGCTCTCTTACATTGGGGCGCGGGTATAAAAAGGAGAAGGCAGCCGGGTCGAGCGACGACCGGCTGCCTTCTCCTTTTTATTGCTTCTCGGCTGACCGTCCTCTTAGCGAGGGCCGAAGCGTTCCCTGTACTCGAAGGAGGTGATGAAGGCTTCGACCATCTGCGCCTGCACGAAGTTGCCACCATTGTCGTTGAGCTTGCCGAGCCAGAAGTTGTAGCCGCTGTGGTTCGTGTCGGGCGGGTCGTTGGGGTTGCGGCGCATGTAGCCGAAGAACTGCATCAGGACGAACGCCCTGTTGAGTTCGGCGTTGAAGAGGTCTACATCCTCGGCGACTTTGCGGAGCACAGAGGCACGACCCGTGTTGTTGTTATTGGAGTTCAGCTCGCTAATCAACAGCGCGCGTTCGTCCGCGTCGAGCACGTTCCCCGCGTTCGCGTTGAGGGCGTCCACGAACTGCGTCGGGCTCATCCCCGGCGGGTAGCGCGCGACGAATTCGGGGCGGATGACGAACTCCTGCGCGAAAGCCTGCTTGTTCGCGTCGAGCTGCGCGGGCCAGTTGCCGACGCCGACCACGACGCCCCGACCGATGCGCTGCGTGTCCGGGAAGAACTCGTTGATACGAACGACGGGGACGGGGATGTTCGTCAAAACGCCGCCGACGGTCGCCTGCCCCACGGCGTCGCCGAAGGCCGCCTTGTACATGCGATAGACGAAGTAACCCGTCTCTTTAAACTCGATTGAGAGGAAGAAGGCCGCCGAGACGTTCACCCGTTTGTTGGCGATGCACGAAGCGTTCGAGCCGCACGAAGTTATCTCGTTCGTCCAGAAGGCGAGGCCGCCCGCGTCCGGCTCGCGCGAGAGGAAATCCCGGTAGTGCTGCGCGACGAAGAACTGCGCGTTGTCAATCAGGTTCGCGCCCGTCGCCGCCGTGCCGTTCGGCAGGTCAACCGTCACCGCGCCCGACATGTAAGAGATTTGTCCCGTGCCCGATTGCAGGCGGATGCTGTAGTCGCCGGGCGGCGTGACGACGCTCAAAGTCACGTCGAAGCTCAAGACGGGGATGCCGAAGCCCGCCACGTCCTGCACGTTCGAGACGTTGATGAAAGGCGAGTTCAACGTCACGGCGTTGACCACGCCGAGGTTGTCGCCGCCGACCATGAGCGTTGTCGTCTGGCCGGGGACGAGCGGGACGGGCGTGGTCGAGAGCATCCCGCCGCTGGCGAGGCCGACGAAGGTCGGGTTGAAGGGAACGACGCCGCCCTGCACGCCGAAGCTGAGAGGGGTCGCCGCGTCAGCCGCGACGGTGGCCGTCCCCGCCTCGGTCGTGATGAAGGGCGCGGTGCTCGTCGAGGAGAGACCCTGATACGCGCCGCTGCGCGAGGCGATTTGATTCCCGGCCACGGGCTCGTCAAGGTATTCGGCGACCACGCGGTACTGCCCCGGCGGGAGGCTGTCAATGCGGTAGAAGCCGTTGGGCAGTGCGACGTTGCCGGCGACGACGCGCCCCGTCGCCACGTCCTCGGCCCAGACGTGCGCGCCGAAGGCCGCCGGCCCGCCCGCGTAAGTGACGGTTCCCTCGATGCGTCCCAGGCCGTTGCGCGGGCCGTAGATCGAGCGCGCGCCCGCCACGTCGTCGCTCGAAAGCGTGCGGACGTTCTGCGCGGGCAAACCGTGCGTGCCGTTGACTCCCTGACGCGGCTGCATCGAGGCCGCGAGCACGCCCGAATGTTCGAGGCCGAGCATGTGACCTATCTCGTGGACGAAGGTAGTTTCGAGGTCGTAGCTGCCGTCCGTCCCGTCGGTCGAGAAGAAGCTCGAAACGATGCCGCCCGTGAAGGGGTCGCGCCGCGCGATGTTCGGGTTGACGGCGAGGTCGGCTTCGAAGATTGCTCCGGTCGAGTCGAAGAAGACGCGCGCGCGGCCCGGCGTCGTGCCGTTCGTGAACTCCGAGGCGTTAGACGGCGCGACCGTTATCAAACTCACGCCGTCCTGCACCATCGTCTGATTCGGCGAAGAGGCGACGACGTTGAACTCGATGTCGGCGGCCTGCGACCAGCGCGCCAGGGCCCTGCGCGCCGCGCCCACCACGTCGCTGCCCGGCTTGATGAAACTCTGTTGGGTCGTGAGCGAGCTCGAAAGAGCCACGGTGATGGTCTTGGTTGTCCAGCGGACTTGCGTCGCGGCGTTCGTGCCCGTGAACTGGAGAGTATAGGAACGCGCGGGCAGAACCGGCGCGACGACGAGCGCCGCAAGCAGCAGCAACCTTGTAATAAGACGCATGATTACCCTCTGAAAGATTTAGTCTGGAATTCTGAGGCTTCTACGATGAGGAGAGCAAACTTCGGAGAACGGACGGGGGCGCTGCCTCCTGTCGGGCAGCACAAACATCATACCAAGACGGACGCCGCCACTTCAAACAGAATCTTTCTTTCTTGTCAGAACCGCCTGCGGTAGCGGGCGGGTATCAATTTTGCCGACACATGCCTGCCGTCGTGGGCGAGTCTTAATGTCACCAACACCCGCCCGCTACCGCGAGCGGTTCTGACAAGAAAACCCCGGCAGGGCCGCGAGAAGCCGCGCGTCCGTGTTCGGCGCGCGGGCTCTTGCTCCCCTGCCGGGGCTTTTAAGGCTTGTCATCGGCCCTGATGGCGGGCCGCGAAAGATTTAGCGTTTCCGGGGTTTCCGTGCGACGCGGGGCGCGACGGGGCCGCGCGTCACCGAGGAAGAGACGCCCGTCGTCCCGTCGGCGATGGCCGCCGAGTCGTCAAACGGCGCGGAGCCCGCCGGGCTCTGGCGTGCGCCGTGGAGGTCTGCGAAGGCGACGATGGTCAAAAGCCCGGCGACGCTCAGGGTGGCGAGCACGTAGAGCAGGGCCACCTGCTCCTGCCACAGCAGCACGATGATGACGGCGACGGCGACGAGGCTGATGTATATTGACTTGCGGCTCTTGCGGCGCGAGCGCAGGGCGGTGGTTCTCTTCGCGTTTCGACTCATGGATAAACTCTCCTGAAAATTTCGTGACCCGGCAAAAACGGTAATTTACCACACGCGCCCGCCCGGCGGCGAGCCGCCCCGACGACGCGCCCGCCGCGCAAGAAAAAGAGGCTGACCGTCGGCGCGGCCAGCCTCTCTTGAAGCCTTAAAGGGAAAGGCGCTCGTGGGCTACTGGATGACCCTGTAGGAGCCCGCCGAGATGACGTTCTGCGCGCCCGCCTGCGCGAAGCCGAGCAGCGTCCCCGGCAGGTTCTTGAGCGACCACATCGAGCTTTCCGACACGTCAATGATGTCGTAGGGCTTGAGCGCGATGTCGGGCTGCTTCTGCTTGCGGATGGCGTCGAGGTCGGCGACGATAATCTCAGGCTCCAACTCGCCGCCCGGCTTCGTCCGCACGATCCGCACCTTATCCGTCTTCGCGCCTTTGCGCGCCCCCCCGACCTGCGCGATGGCGCGCGAGAGCGACAAATTCTCGCGCAGGTAGAGGCTGTTGGGGGCGATGACCGCGCCGGTCACGTAGATCGGGTAAGCCTCCTGCACGAGGATGATGTCGCCGGGGCGGACCAAGGGGTTGGTCTTGCCCATCTTCACGTCGAGGATTTTGTAGGTCGTGAACGGGAGGGCCAGAGAGTCCTCGGGCGCGCGCTTCTCCGCCGCCAACTGCGCCTCGTCCTCCGGCTCGGGGCACATCAGCTCGGCGGTGTGGAAAATCTGGATGTCGCCGCTCGCCTGCTCCGTGACGCTCCCGGCTGCGGCCAGCACTTCGATGAGCTTCGTGCGCTTCTGCATCAGCACGCGCGTCGGGCTGCGCACCGCGCCGTAGACGGTCGCGGGCGGTCGGCTCCGCATCTCGGTGACGCGCAGGCTCACCTGCGGCCTCTTGATGTACTTGAGGAGCGCGTCGGTGATCTCTTTTCTAATCTCGCGGTCGGTGCGGCACTGCGCGACGATGGGTGTGTCCACGAAGGGGACTTCGATTCGCCCCTCGTCGTCCACGACGAGCTGCCCGTTGAACTGCGGCTCGTTGAAGACGCGCAGGTCGAGTATGTCGCCGGGGCCGAGCAGGTACTTCTTGATGCCCATGCCGTCGAGCGCGGAGCCCGGCGAGGTGACGTTGGCCGCGGCGCTGGTGATTTGCGGCGGCGGGGCGGCGGTGTCGCTCTGCTGCGCGAGCGCGGCGGGCACGGAGCCGATGCCGAGGGCGAGCGCGAAGAAAAGGCTTTTGACTTTCATATATCTTCTTCCTGTGGAGTGAGACGCAAAAAGTTTCGGGGGTTCTATCTACGTCCGCCTCGAAGCTTTGACGAAACTGTGTAGATGCCGGGCGTGCGACTCGCGGCTGCCCGGCGGGCCTGAAACTTTTCCGCTCCGGCCTTCTTAAATCCTGTCCGCGAGGGGTCGGGCCGTTAGCTGAAGAGGCCCAGATTGTCGCACAAAAGGCGGGGAATACCAATCCAGTGCCGCCCGCCCGTCGCGTCTTACCCGCTTCGCTTGCGGCTTTTAGAGCCAGTCTCTTCGCCGCCGTCCGAAGCCCCGACGCTGAAGTCGGCGGGCGAAGGCTTGCGCTTGCGCGCATCGCCCGCGCCGTCCGCGCCGGGCTGCGGGTCGAGCCCGGCCTCGATGGTCGTGATGCGCGCGCGCAGCAATTCTATCTCGCGGTGGATGCGCGCGGCGGCCTCCTCGCGCGCGTCCTCGCCCATGTCGGCGCGCGAGAGGTAGAAGAGCGCGTCGCGGTAGCGGGCGACGGCGCGCGCGTACTTGCCCCGGAAGGCCGCGCGTTCGCCCATCTCGACCCACTGGCCGACCTTGACCGAGGCGATGAAGTTGCGCACGGCCAGAGACGAGTCGCGCAACTCCTGCTCTTCGGGGTAGAGCTTGAGCGCCTCGCCCAAAACTTCGAGCGCGCGCTGCGCCGTCTCGATGCGGTCGGAGAGGCGGACGCGGCGCTGCGCGTCCTGCGTCAGTCGCGTCGCCTCGCCGCGCGCCCAGCCCAGAAGGTGCTTCTTCTGCTGCACGCGCACGCGCTCCTGCCCCGAACGCAACGCGACGCGCATCTCGTTGCCGCCGCCCGAAGTGCGCAGGGTCTCTTCCGAGTTGGCGAGGTACTGCTCGCAGAGGCGGTAGGCTTCGAGGTGCGCTTCGGGCGTCGTGCCCGCCGCGTCGAGTTCCGCGAGCCTTTGCTGGAGCGCGCGGAGCGCGGCGACGGAGCCCTGCATGCTCGACCAGTTGCCCGCCGGGGCCGAGGCCGAAGCCGAGGCGGTCTTCATCGGAGGTCGCGGCTGCACGTCGCCGCCTCGCATCTCGTGTTCCAGCTCGCGCGTGTAGCGCGCCCACGCGCGGCGCATGACTATCTCGCGCGCGGCGGCGGCGATGAGGATGACGAACCCGGCGGCGAGCCCCGCCGGAATCCACGGCGCTTCGTCGCCGTCGGCGCGCAGCACGAACCAGATGACGAGGAAGAGGCCGAACGAGAGCCCGCCCGCCGCGACCATGTAGCCGACGGTCGAGGGCATTCGCGGGTGCGCCGCGCGCGCGCGTCGCGGCCCGCCCGGAGGCATCCGCCGACCGACATTCTTCTGCGCGACTTGTTCGGCTGTACGGGCTGGCAAAGGTTCTCTCCGGCTCGAAACGGGCGCTCGTTTAGACAGGGCTTGAATTATATTCGTTCTTCGCAGCCCCGTCCATCGGACGACCCGCCGGGCAGCACACTAAATACGTGCGGCGAGGGGGCAGGCACTCAATACCTTTGCGGCGGAGGCGGAGGCGGGAACTCCTTCCGGTTCGTGAGGATGCGCCGGACGAGAGCGACGCTCCCGATGGCGGCGGCGAGAGATGAAATGTAGAGCAGGAGGGTGAAGAGTGCGGGCTCATTCTCAGGCCACCCCCAAAACTCGACCCCCACCCCGTAGAAGATGCCTAAGATGACCGCGACGACTAACTCGCCGCCGATCCACGCGGCGATGGCGAGCAGGCTCCACTTCCAGGGGCTTTGGTTCTGTTCCCTCGCGAGGCGGCTCATCATTTTGGGGATGCGATAGAAGATAAAATAGAGTTCAATCATATCCAGTCCTCGACCGTGCAATCCTTCCGGCTCCCGCGTGTGCCCGGCGACCCAAGTCGCGGGCGCGGGCGCGGGAGGGATTGTAGAATGAATGCGGCGGAAATTATAGAACGTGAAGTCGGGCGGGCGCGGCGCGTCTTTTACTCGACAATAAGGCTGGAAGTCGCGCGGCGATGTGTTTATACTGCTGCCGTTTTAAGGTTCGGGAGTTTCTCGAACCGCACGCCATCCTCCCCGGCTAAAGGTTCTTCTGGCGAAGGGATTGCGGGACAATTTCACGAACACGGGCGCGCACGGAAGCAGCCGTTTCGACGAGGAGTCAGAAAGTATTATGGAGATCAAGTGTCAGAAGTGCGGCGCAGCCGCCTCCGACGATCAAGCCTTCTGTCAGAAGTGCGGAGCGGTGCTCGGCATGGGCGACGCAGGCGCGCCGCGCGAAGACGCGACGCCCAATCTGGCGGCAACCGTGGTCGGGAAATTCCCCTTCACGCCCCCGCCGCCGAAACCCGCGCCGAGTCCGCAGCAGCCGCCGCCGCCGCCGCAGAGCGCGCAGCCGCCGGTCGCGCCTCCGCCCGCCCATGCGCCCGCGAGGCATCAGCAGCCGCTGTCGCATGATTTGCCGCCGTCGCTCACCGCGCCGCCCCGGACGGGCGGCAGCAGCACAATACTCCTCGTCATCGTCGGCTTCGTCGCCGTGCTGCTCATCGGCGCGCTGCTGATTTACCTGTTCCTGTTCAACCTCCGGCAGTAATGCTGACGAAAAACCAAGACCCTCCTCAGACCTCCCACGGCGGCGCGTGCGCGCACCCGTCGCGGCGCGCGCGCGAGGCGCACAGCACATGAGCCATCCCCCGGCCTTTCAACATTACCCGCAGACGCCGGGTGCGCCCGGTTACGCCCCGGCGAGGCGGAGCGGCCTGCGCTGGGCCGTCGCGCTTCTGGCCTCGTTCGTCGCCCTGCTGTGCGGGCTCATCACGCTCTCGATCATCGGCTTAGGAACGGGGCTCGTGCCGTTCCTGACGGGCCTCGTCGTCGCTGCGCTGCCCGTGCCCATCTACGTGACGCTTGTGCTCTGGCTCGACCGCTACGAGCCGGAGCCGCCGTGGATGCTCGCGACCGCCTTCTTCTGGGGCGCGCTCGTCGCGGTCTTCTTCGCCATCCTCATCAACTCGTTCGGCGGCGCGGTCGTCGAGGAGCTTTTCGACGAGGACGCCGCGAACTTCTACGGCCTCGTCATCTCGGCCCCGCTCGTCGAGGAGAGCTGCAAGGCGCTCGCGCTCTTCGCGCTCTTCTTCTGGAAGCGCGACGAGTTCGACGGCGTGCTCGACGGCATCATCTACGCGGCGATGGTCGGCCTCGGCTTCGCGATGACCGAGAACGTGAAGTACTACGGCGAGGCCGCCGCCGAGAGCAACGCCCTCGGCGTCTTCGTCGTGCGCGGACTGTTCTCGCCCTACGCGCACCCGCTCTTTACGAGCATGACGGGCATCGGCCTTGGGCTCGCGCGCCAGTCGCATTCGAAAGCGGCGAAGGCCGTGCTCCCCTTCGTCGGCTTCGCGCTCGCCGTCTTGCTGCACGCGGGCTGGAACGGCTCGGCCTACTTCGCGCAGAAGCTCGACAACGGTCTCCTCGTGCTGGGGATGTACTTCATCGTGATGGTGCCGACCTTCGTCGCGCTGCTCCTGGTCGTCTACTTCGCGCTCCGGCGTGAGGGGCGGATACTGCGCGAGCACCTCCGCTGCGACCTCGAACGCGGGCTGCTCACGCTCGAAGAGTACGAGCGCGTGTGCTCTGTGCGCAGCCGCGCGAGCGCCTCGTTCGGCGCGCTCACGCGAGGCGGCGCGGGCGCGTGGAGTGCCCGCCGCCAGTTCCACCGCGCGGCGAGCGAGCTGGCCTTCCACCGGAACCGCGTCGCGCGCGGCATCACGGCCCGCGACGGCTCGGACGCCCACCGCGAGGCCGTCTACGTCCGGCAGATTTACGAACTCAGGGTGCGGCTGGCCTCGGACAAGGCTTGAGCGGGTCGCGGCGTCGGCGCGGGGGTTTTAAGCTCCGGCCCCCACGTCCGCGCAGTGTGTTGAACCTCTAGGACGAGATAGGCCCCCGTGAAAATCAAACTCCTGCCCAGCACCATCACCGCCAGTGGCCGCGCCTCACAGGAGCAGCGGCTGAGCTGCTTCCTCATTGACGACCGCGTGACGATTGACGCCGGGAGCATCGCCCTCGGCCTCTCGGACGCGCAGCGCTCCACCGTGCGCGATGTCATCATCACGCACCCGCACATGGATCACATCGCCACGCTCCCGATCTTCGTGGACGACCTCTTCGCGCTCCTCGACGAGCCGATCCACGTCCACGCCACCGAGGAGGTCTGCGAGATGCTGAAGCGCGACATCTTCAACGGCACGGTCTACCCACCCTTTCACAAGTTCAGCAACGAGCGGACGCGCGTCATGGAGTTCGTCCCCTTCCGCACGGGCGAGGAGTTCCGCGTCGCGCACCTGACGGTCACAGCCGTCGCCGTCGAGCACATCGTCCCGACCGTCGGCATGGTCTTCACCGACGGCACGACCAACGTCGCCTTCAGCTCTGACACCTCCGCCACCGAGGAGTTCTGGCGGCTCGTCAACCGCCTGCCGCGCGTGGACGCGCTGCTCATCGAAGCCTCCTTCCCGAACTCGCTCGCGAAGCTCGCCGAAGTCTCCGGCCACCTCACGCCCGAAGCGCTTCTCAGCGAGTTGGGCAAGCTCACGCACACCGGCCTCGAAATCCTCGCCGTCCACCTCAAGCCGTCATTCCGCGAACAGCTCATCGCCGAACTCGCCGCCCTCGGCGTCCCGCGCCTGAGCGCGATGGAGCCGGGCCGAGAGTATTCATGGTAGTGAAGTGAGAGGTGTCGCGGGCGGGAAGTGGTGTCCTGCGCAGTCTTGACGGTGGGTTTTGGGGCCGCTTTTACTCCGACTCTTTACACAAACCTCCGGCGTCTTCCGCTTCAGACGAACCGGCCAGCAAGCCTTCCATGTGCTGGCGGGCCTTCCACGCGCCGGTGCGTTCGGCGGTGGCGACGCCTTCGACCCAGACGCGTCGGGCCTCTTCGCGCTCGCCGAGGTTCAAGTGCGCCGTGCCGAGCATCTGGTAGGCGGAGGTGTAGTCGGGGTTGAGCGTGACGACGCGGCGGAGGGCGTCCGCGGCCTCGCGCCAGCGTTCGAGCTTCGTGTATTCGTTGGCGAGCCCGTACCAGACCATCGCCTCTTCGGGCTGCGCTTCGGCCATCGAAAGGAGCGCGTCAATTCTCTGCTGCGACATCTCTTCCCCCCGTTGATTCAGCGCGCCGCCTCGAACTCGGTCTCGGCGTGCTCGCCGGCGAAGTCTTCGAGCGTGACGCGCCCGCTCGGCATGACATCCTTGACGCTGTAGGTTCGGCCCTCGCGGTCGCGGCCCGGCATCAGCTCGGCGCGGAAGGTGACACGCATGCCGGGCCGCGCCCAGCGGTCTTCGCTCCCGCGGTTGTACTCCGGGTAGATTGATCTCTTCTCTTGCATCGAACTCCTTCGCCTCACCCACAGCGCCGCCCCGGCGGCCCCGGCGGCGAGGCCCGCGAGCGCCCCGAACCATCGTCTGGTACGTTTCTTCATCGAGGTAACTTCTTTCGGCCCGCCGCCGCCTCTAGAAAGGAACGCGCAAGCCCGCCCCCGAATAGATCACTAAGGGGAACGGGCTTGCGCGCGCGCATCCGTCGCCGCCCGGCTGTTCAGCAGAGGGGGTCGAGTTTTTCGCTGATGATGGGGAGGCCGCTCAGAGACTTCTCCGCGTTGATCGCCGTGTAGTGCGCCCACTCGTCCGGCACCTTGTCTTCGGGGAAGATGGCTTCGACGGGGCATTCGGGGACGCACGCGTCGCAGTCAATGCAGGTCTCCGGGTTGATCCACACCGCGTTGTCGTCGAGGTGGAACGCCTCGACGGGGCAGACCACCACGCAGTCCGTGTAGCGGCAGTTCACACACGGTTCACAAACGGTATACGTCATCTAACTTTTTGCCTCCTCAAGAATGTGTATGACGGCAGCGGCGCAGGTGCGGCTGCGCCGACAATCCAGGGATGTCCACTTCGGCGGATATATTAAGCACGAACCGTCGAGATTTGAAAGTGAAAATTTACGGCGCGCGGAGAAAAGTTTCGCGCCGGGGCGGGGGCGCGCGAAACGGACTCGGAAGAGGCGGCCCGCGCGAGTTTCAACGCCCCCGCGCGCACGCGCGAGTCGGCGTTCCGGCGAGGGCGGACGGTGCGCTGAGGTCTCTTCTTCACTCGCCTTCGCCGGGGCGGTGCTTGTGTTTGACCGTGCGCTCGGCGGGGTGCGCGCGCTCTTCGGGCTTGGCGCGGCTGATGGGATGGCCCGCAGGCGCGACGGGCTTGCGAACCGAATCCAACACCGGGCGTTCAGCCGCGACCTTCCGCGACTGTTTCTGGCTGCTCTTCTTCATCGGGCCTCCGGCGCACTGAGGAGTTTTGCCCGGATGCTACGTGCGTCGCAGCCCCGGTGTCAATCCCCGGACACACCTCAGCCGTGCGCGTCATCCGCGCGCAATCGGGCGGATGAGCGACACGCTTGTTCTCGACCGAAGAGCCGGAGCGCCTTTCGCGTTTTACGGAAGCGGATGAAGCGACCGGATAGACCGCGACCGGGAACGTTTATAGTTCCCGGTCGCTCGGCTTCCGTCGCTCGCGCGCGGAGAAGAATCTTAGTCAGGTTCCGTTCGGGCCGGTGTGCGGTGTCGTCGGGCCGAGGCGTCTCGTCTGGTGTTTGAGGAGGAGAGTGCCGGGGCGCTCGACGTGTTGCTCTAAGCCTTGCTGGTCTGCGGCCCAGTCTCGCTGAGAAGCGTCTTGATCGCGTGCGCGGTCTCCATGCGGCGCTTCTGCTGGAACTCGTTGACCCACTGGCTGACGGTCGCGACCATGTCGCGTGCCGCCTCCTGCGCGCTCTTACGTTCCTGCACGGGCTCTTCGGCCTGCTGTTGTTGTTGCTGGCGAACTTTCTCGCCGCGCTTGATGATTTTGATCGGGGTTTTCTTCGTCATGACTTTTAAGTCCGTTATCTATGATCTTTCGTTCCTCTTTAGACGAACAAAGCGGGTGTAAAGTTCCCTTTTGTTCGATTAGTGTCTCCCGCCGACGGCGGCTGTCGCCAGTTAGAGCAAACCTGAGGCCAGAGGCTTCGCGGCGGCAATTCCCGAAAGCCCCGACTGATTGTCGTCAACACATCGCAATAAATCTTTGACAACTGTGCGGGCCGTGCCACACATCAGCGGGTATTTTGCGGGAGCGTGGGAAGGGAGCACTTTGAATGATGCTTCTCGCGAAGCTTCCGTTGCCCGCGCCTTCGGGGCCGCGCTCTCGGCCTTCTAACGCGTTCAGCGCAACAGGCCCGAACACTGGCGCGGCGTCGCTGGCCTTATTGCGTACATCCCCTTGAAGACCTCTTGAAGACCGCGCCGCTTTTGCAGAATGCCAACGCGCCGGAGCCGGGAGCGTTCTTTGCCAAAGAGCCTGGGAAGTGGTTCGTCGTCGCCCCTCTACTCGATAACGCGTAAACCTCCGCAAAATTGCATCACCGGCGGAAAATATTTTTCGCCCGCGCGGAGAGCCCCCGCCCCGCACGCGCTGGCATGTGCGTTGCCCTTCACACGGGCGACATGCGCCTGAGCGAACTCACCATCATCTACTTCGCGACCGCCGCACCCTTCGGCGTGGCCTCCTTCCTCCGCCAGCCCGCGCGCGGCACGCGCCGCTTCAAGGCTCTGTCGAGGGCCGCGGGCGCGGCGCTCATCTGGCCCGTGATGGCGCTCTTGCTCATGCTCGAACGCGCGGGCGCGTCCGTCGCCTTGCGCGACGAAGGGGCGGACGCTCAGGACGGCGCGCTCGACGAGCGACGCATCGAACAGTCGAAGCGCGAGCTGACGAACGCACTACTAGAAGTCGAGGACGTGTTCGACGAGGACGACGAAGACGGACGCGGCGACGGGCGGAGCGAGCGGCGCGACGACGCGTTGAATATTGTCCGAGGTGTTGGACGCGAGGCGAGGAGGTTTGTCATGTTCTCGGCGCGCGAGTGCGTCGAGCGTTACGTCGGCCTCGCGCTCGCCTGCGCGGGGACGCGTCAAGAAGCAGACGCTTCCGAGCGCGAGTTGGAGTTGTGCCGCCTCGCGGGCAGCGAGGGCGACGACCTCCTGCTCGCCGGTCGCTGCATCCACCGGCGCAACGTCTCGCGCCTCTTCGCGCACCGCGCGCGAGCGCGCGCCGAGTTGATTCACGCCCTCGCAGGGGTGTGCGAAGAGACGGGCCGACTCCACACGGACACGGACGAATCTTTCAACGCCGCCGCGCGCCGCGCCTCGGAGTCGCTGCTGCGGGCGCTGGCGCGCGCCGTCGAGTTGTTCTCGCTGCTCGAAGACGAAGAGGCCGCCCGCCGCGTCGCCCGCCTGCTCGACGCCGAGTGCGCGCGTCTGCGGCGGCTGGAGGCCGGGACAGTCAACGAAGTGTCAGACGACAGGCGCAAAGGAGCGCAACCATGTACGACACAAGCGGCACACAGAGCATTTGCTACGCCACTTTTACGGACTACAACGTCGAGGCAAGGGTGAACTGGCTGAAAGGCGAGCTGGCCTGCTGCGAAGGGCCGCAGGGGCGCGTGCTCGCCCGCCGCGAGCGCGAGGACACAGAGGCCATGCGGATGAGCCACCCGGTCTCGAAGGACGAAGCCTTCGCGTGGTTCGGCACCTTCCTCGGACTCTTCCCCCCGGCGGCCATCTTCAGCCGCGCCTTTGAACGCGGCCTCAGGAATGATTCGGACTCCTGGATGCTCGTCGCCTGCCTCGTGATGAACGTCATCTGCTGCGTGGTGGGCCGCGCGATGGGACGCCAGCTCAGCAGGAAGATTGGCGACACGCGGCAACACGGGTGGGTCATGACGGTGCTCGCGGCGCTCATGCTCGGCTTCCTCTGGGCGGTCGTCACGGGGGCGGCGGGCGGCGTCATCGTCTTCGGCATCGGGGCGCTCTTCGGCCCGTTCTTCGCCGCGCCCGTCGCGCTCGTCGGCTTCCCCGCCTTCATGCTCCTTCACCGTCTGCTCTCGCGCAATGGTATGATTGAGGAGCGACACCTCTGGCCGCTCGCGTTCGGCGTCCCCGTAGTCATCGCGGCGGTGATCCTGAGCCCGTCCGTTTTCGCGTACTGAAGAACAGTACCGCGAGCGGTAACGAGCGGGTTGAGCATCATCAAGCATCAACCCGCCCGAAAGACCGCTCGCGGTACTGTTTTCCCTTTTATGCTTCTGGCGCTGCTGCTCCTCTCCCTCTTCACGCTCGTGCTGCTGGGCTTCTACGTCTTCGTGGCCGCGCCGCGGAGCCGCACGCACCAGACCTTCGCGGCCTTCGTCGCGTGCATGGCGTTGTGGACGGTGAAGGACATCGCGCTCTGGGGCTTCACGGGCGAGGGCGAGCGGCTGGCGGAGTGGTGGGCGAGCGTGAGTTTCGTCATCGCGCTCCTCTTGCAATACTCGCTCGTCGTCTTCGCGTGGGTCTTCCCCGAAAACGGAACGATACCGGCGCGGCGCGCGGCGGTGCTCTTCGCGCCGGGAGTGGTGGTCATCCCGGCGGCGCTCGCGGGGCTCATGTGGGACGGCATCGCGTTCGACGGCGGGCGGCTCGAAATCAGGCTCACGCCCTTAGCCTACGCCTTCGGCCTCTACGCCTACGGCGTCTTCGGCTACGGCTTCACGCTCCTCTACCGCAAATACTACCGCTACCGCGCGACGCTCTGGGGCAAGCAGCTCGGCGCGATTCTGTGGGCGCTCGTCGTGACGGCGACGCTCAACACGCTCGCCAACATCGCGCTCCCGCTCGCGGGGATTTACGTGCTGCTGCCGGTCGGCTCGGTCTTCGTCCTGCTCGGCGTCATCATCTACGCTTACGCTATCACGAACTTCAAGCTCTTCTCGCTGCAATCCGCGCTCGACCAGTTCCGCCTCTTTCCCATCGCCTACAAAGTCGCGCTCTCCATCGCGCTGGTCGCCGTCCTGAGTTTCGCGCTCCTCCAAATCCCCATCGTCTGGTGGAGCTTCACGGAGCAGACCGCCGACGCGTGGAAACGTTATCTCGTCTTCAGCGTCATCACGGCGCTTCTGCCGAACCTCGTCCTCGTGGCGCTCGTCATCCGCATCATCTCGCGCCCGCTGCGCCGCCTGACCGAGGCGGCGGTGGACGTGGCGGGCGGCGCATACGGCACGCAGGTCAGTCTTGAGAGCAACGACGAGGTGGGCCTGCTCGCCGCCTCCTTCAACGAGATGAGCCGCAAGATGGCCGAAGACATCGAGCGCCTGCGCGCCATCGGCGAGCAACTCGTCCGCACCGAAAAACTGGCCGCCGCCGGGACGCTCGCCGCGGGGGTCGCGCACGAAGTCAACAACCCTCTGGCCTCCATCTCTTCTCTGATTCAGATGATTCAGTCGCGCGCCTCTGACGCGGACACGGACGCCGAGACGCGCGAGATGCTCCGGCTCATCCAGACGCAGATTGCGCGCATCACGCAAGTCCTGCGCGACATGATGGACTTCGCGCGCCAACGTCCCCCGGAGCGCGCGCCGCTCGACGTAGCCCGCGTCGTCGAGGCCAGCATCCGCCTCGCCAGCTTCGACAAGGCGTTCAAGCAACTGCGACTCAAGACCGAGTGGGACGACACAGCGCCGCACGTCTCGGCTGACGCCGACCAGCTTCAACAGGTCTTCCTCAATCTTCTCTTAAACGCGCGCGACGCGATGCAGGAGGGCGGCGACCTCAACGTCCGAACCATTTATGATGAGGCAGCCGGTGAAGTCGCGGTCGAAGTCGCCGACGCCGGTCACGGCATCGCGCCCGAAGCCTTAGCGCACATCTTCGACCCGTTCTTCACGACGAAGCCTGCGGGCGCGGGCACGGGGCTCGGCCTCGCCGTCTGCTACGGCATCGTCACCGCGCACGGCGGGCGCATCGAGGTCACGCCGAACAACGGTCGCGGGACGCGCGTCCGCGTCGCGCTCCCCGTGGGCGACGAGCACGCCGAAGCCGCGCGAACGACGCACGAGATTCAAGCGAGGTGAGACTTCATGTTCAGCTACCGCGTGGACGAAGAGATGGTTTTGCGGCTCCCCGAAGAACGCTTCGCCGAGGAGGGCGGGACAAAACGAGCCGGGGTTAATCCGCGGCCCGACTCTTTCTGTTTGGCGCTTTACCGCGACTCGAAACGGAGACTATGAACACCAAGCCTCTCATCCTCATCGCCGAAGACGAAGACCTGATGCGCGCCATCATCTCGCGGCTGCTCGAAGAGGCGGGCTACCGCGTCGCGGCGGCGGCGAGCGCCGAAGAAGCCCTTGAGATTTTCGCCGCCGAGGATGTGGCCGTCACGCTCACAGACATCCGTATGGCCGGGATGGACGGCCTCGCCCTGCTCGACCGTCTCAAGGACGTGGACGCCGAGGCGCTCGTCGTCGTCATGACGGCCTACTCGTCCGTGGACTCGGCGGTCGCGGCGCTTCGCAAAGGAGCCTTCGATTACGTCACCAAGCCGTTCGTCAACGAAGACCTCCTCCAGTCCGTCAAGAACGCCATCCGCCAGCGCGAGCTGTACCGCGAGAACCGGCAACTGCGCCGGGAGCTGGACAGGCGCTACAGCTTCTCCGAAATCATCGGCACTTCGGAAGCCTTGCAGCAGGTCTTCCGCCTCGTCGAGAAAGTCGCGGCGACCAACACCAACATTCTCATACAGGGCGAGTCGGGGACGGGCAAGGAGTTAATCGCGCGCGCCATCCACCACAACAGCTCACGCTCCGACCGCCCCTTCGTCGCCATCAACTGCGGCGCGCTCCCCGAAACGCTCCTCGAGTCCGAACTGTTCGGCCACACCAAGGGAGCCTTCACCGGCGCGGTCTCGACGCGCACGGGACTGTTCCGCTCCGCCGAAGGCGGCACTGTCTTCCTCGACGAGATAGGCGAGATTATGGCGGCCATGCAGGTGCGCATCCTTCGCGCCGTGCAGGAGCACGAAGTCACGCCCGTCGGCTCTTCCGCGCCCGTCCGGTTCGACGCGCGCATCATCTGCGCCACCAACCGCGACCTCGAACGCGAAGTCACCGAGGGCCGCTTTCGCGAAGACCTCTTCTACCGCCTCAACGTCATCGAGATTCACCTGCCGCCCCTGCGCGAACGCCGCGAGGACATCCCGCTCCTCGCGCGCCACTTCGTCACGCGCACGGCGCGCGGGCAGGGGCAGATGGAAAAACCCTTCGAGCCCGCCGCGATGAGCGCGCTCATCAACTACGCCTGGCCCGGCAACGTCCGCGAGTTGCAGAACGCCATCGAGCGCGCCTTCACTCTGAGCGCCGAAGCGATTGACCTCGACAGCCTCCCGCCGCGCGTCCGCGACTCGGCCTCGCGCGAAGCCGTCCGAGACCCCGACGGCCTCCGCCCCACGCTCGCCGAAGTCGAACGCCGCTACATCCTCGAAACCCTCGCCGCCGTCAATCAGGACAAGGCCCGCGCCGCCAACATCCTCGGCATAGACCTCTCCACGCTCTACCGCAAGCTCAAACGCTACGACGCCGTATGAACGACGCCCCCGAGTCGGCCTGTTGACCGACTCCCGGCGGGCGTTAGTTTTGCGTTGAGAGAATCGCTCTAATCCCGGTCAGTCTTTTCGTCGTCAGGGGTTTCCGGCTCTCCTGACTCTTGACGCGGTTTCCGGTGGGGGCCGATGCCGAGCGTCCATGACGGCGGGTCGCTTGCCGGGAAAGTGTCCCTCAGGTTGCCGTCAATCTCGGCTTCGCTCATCCCGCCGCCGTCTTCTTCTTCGTGCGGGCCGTTTGTCATGACTCGCTCCCCTCTCAAGCTCAGACCGTCCCGCGCTCTCTCCTCAGGGCTTGAGGACGATCTTGATGCAATCATCCTCCTTGTCGGAGAAGATGTCGAAGCCGTGCGGGGCTTCGTCAAGGTTCATCCGGTGCGTGATGACGAATGAGGGGTCTATGTCCCCGTTCTCGATGTGCCCGAGGAGTTTCTTCCAGTAATGCTGGACGTGACACTGCCCCGTCCTCATCGTCAAAGAGCGGTTCATGAAAGAGCCCATCGGGAACTTGTCAATGAGCCCGCCGTAGACGCCGATGACCGAGACCGTGCCGCCGTTGCGGCAGGCCATGATCGCCTCGCGCAAAGCGATGGGCCTGTCCGTCTCCGACATCAGCGCCTGCTTCACGCGGTCGTAGGCGTAGACCATGCCGTGGCCGCCGTGCGCTTCGAGTCCCACGGCGTCAATGCACGAGTCGGGGCCGCGCCCGCCCGTCATCTCCATCAAGGCGTCGTAGGTGTTCCGCTCTTCGTAGTTAATCACGTCGTCGGCCTTCGCGCCGTCGGTCGCCATTTGGAGGCGTTCGGGGAAGCGGTCAATGCCGACGACGCGCTCCGCGCCGAGGAGGCGCGCGCTCGCCATCGCGAACTGCCCGACGGGGCCGCAGCCCCAGACGGCGACCGTGTCGCCGGGCTTGATGTCGCACATCTCCGCGCCCATGTAGCCGGTCGGGAAGATGTCCGAGAGGAACAAGACCTGCTCGTCCGTCATCCCTTCGGGAACCTTGAGCGTGCCCACGTCGGCGAAGGGCACGCGCGCGTATTCGGCCTGCCCGCCCGCGTAGCCGCCCGTCAGGTGCGAGTAGCCGTAGATGCCGCAAGGGCTGTGGCCGAACAGCTTCTCGGCCATCCACGCGTTCGGGTTCGAGTTCTCGCAGAGCGTGAACATCTCCTGCTGGCAGAAGAAGCAGTTGCCGCACGAGATGGGGAACGAGACGACCACGCGGTCGCCCACCTTTCTATCTTTCACGTCGGGGCCGACCTCGACCAGCTCGCCCATGAACTCGTGGCCGAGGATGTCGCCCTTCTCCATCGTCGGCATGAAGCCGTTGTAGAGGTGGAGGTCTGAGCCGCAGATGGCCGTCGAAGTGATTTTAACAATCGCGTCGCGCCGGTTTAAGATTTTCGGGTCGGGCACCTGCTCGACCCGCACGTCCCGTTTGCCGTACCAACAATTCGCCCTCATCCTAATTCCCCTTCCTTGTCTGACCAGAGAGAGTAGCCTTCGGCCCCGAACCGCCCGGCGAGACTCTTAAGCGCTGCGCGCCCTTCGACGCCTGCGCAAGCATTCTCGCTCGAACCATTCCGGCTCCTGCCTTCCTGCTCCGACGCGTCCAGCCCTTCTCCGGGTCGCCGCCCCGCTCTTATCTTTTTTTTGCTTCCAGCCATCATCTCCCCCTTGAATCAATACCATTCCAAGTCAGACTCGACAACACCCGCGCGCCGTGCGAGGGCAAAACGCAAAGGATGAAGCCTCCGTCAAACGAAGGCTTCATCCTTTTCGCACGGTCGCCCGGCGAGACGCGTCGCACACGAGCGGACTCGCCGGATAAAGACTCCCGCCTGTAACCCGCCGCACGCAGGCTACCTCTATTCCCATTGTTCGTTACCCCCCCGCACTCGCCTTCGGCCAGCGCGCGGCGGGTTATGCCTTCACGCATCCCCTCAGCCTTATGGCCGGAGCCCCGCGCCGCCGTTGCCGAAATTCCCCTTGTTTAACGTTCAGGATAGACGGTCTTCTCACTTTAAATATGTCGGGTCTGTCCGTTTTTTATTGAGATGGCCGCGGCTCCGCGCCATGAGGTCGAAGAGGTTGGCGAAGGACTCCGGGCGAGGAAGGAAACGGACGGGGCGGCGTCTGAGTTTGAGGTGCGCCGCCCCTTCGTGGTTTGTGCCGGGGGTTTTAGTCCTTGTTGCCGCCGAGCATGCCGCCGAGGCCGCCGAGGACATCTCCGGCCTTGTCGGCGACGGTTCCGATGGCTCCACCCGCGCCGCCGAGGACGCCTTCGAGTTGGCCCGCGATGGGCGCGGGGAGGCGGTCTTTGAGGAAGCCCATGACCGTCTCGACCGCCGTGCGCGCCTGCGACTCGCTGATGCCGGTCTTCTCCGTGACCTGTTTGATGAGATCGTCCATATAAGTTTTCTCCTCGTGCGTGAAAGGTTGCGGAGCCCGCCGAACGTGCGCGGGGCTCGTCTTCAGATGAAGACGATTGACTGCATGTTCGGGATGTCGAAGCGGCGGCGGCAGCGCACGTTCTTGCAGACGAGCACGTCGTCCACGCGCACCATGTAGTCGAGCGCCTTGGCGAACTGTGCCTTCTGCTGCTCGTTCATCCCGCGCGGCGGCTGCGACTTCTTAGTGCGCCGCAGCCAACGCACCTCGTAGTCGGCGCGCTCGCGGCAGTGCGGGCAGTTGTAGTTGGCGCGCTTCGTCTCCGGGCGCTCGTCGAAAAAGTCTTTTTCATTCATAAGGAAGCTGTCAGCTTTCGGCTTTGAGCGATTAGCTTTTAGTGAGACGCCGGTTGATGTGAATGTCTTTCACTGACATCCGGCATCTCTGCTTTCACGCCGTCTCGCGGCGGCGATGACGGAGGACGATGAGCAGGCCGAGGAGGCCGTTCAAGAGCATGAGCGAGTTGGTCACGACGAATACCCAGTTGTTGACCAGCCAGCTATAAATCGTGAAGCCGAGCGAGGCGGCCATCTGCCCGACGAAGAGCCACTTCGAGACGCCCTCGCTCGAACCCTCGTGCCACTGCTTGTAGACCTGCCTCGCGATGGTCAGCACGAGGATGAAAGAGCTGGCCCAGCCGATGGCCTCAGTCATTTGGAAGTTTGGCCCGCCTTGTCCGTTTGGTTTAAGTCCGGCGGAGAGTATAGAAGAAACCGCCGCTCAGGCCAAAAGGCGTGCGACCGTGCGGAGCAGAGAGGCAGGGTCGAGGGGCTTCGGTTCGTAGGCGTCCGCCCCTTGCGTGAGCGTGTAAGTGGCGCTCCCCGTGCCGAAGCCGGTGGTCACGAGGATGGGCGTGGAGGCGACCTCGGAAGTGTCGCGCACGCGGCGGACGAGGTGGACGCCGTCGGCGGCGGGCATCCAGATGTCCGTGATGATGAGGTCGGGCCGCAGCTCGCAGGCGAGGTCGAAGCCGCGCACGCCGTTCTCGGCGGTCGTCACCGCGTAGCCCTGCCGCTCCAGCGTCAGACGCAGCAGCTCGCGCGCCACGTCGTCGTCCTCGACGACGAGGATTTTTTTGGCCTCCGTCATGGCCACAAGTTAAACGCTGGCCCGCCCCCAGTCAATCAACTTCTCTCAAATTAAGGGCTTGATTCCCGCCGTCCTCCGCACTATATTATGGAAACCCCTGACAGCGACTTATCGAGAACGTGTGACCGTCGCGCGTGCAGCACAAAGCGGCCCAGCCTTCCCCCCGACCGTCTCGCGGCGCACGCCCGCCGGTCGCCACGGCAAATTTCTCCCCCCGATGGTTTCGAGGTATTTAATGCCCCGCCTCACGCACTGTCATACAACGGAGGGTGATTAACATGATTCCTGTCAAACGCATCAGCCGCGCGCGCGTGTTCGCGCCGGCTCTGTTTTTCACCATAGCAATGTCGCTTTCAGTCGTGAGCGTCGGCGCACAGTCCGCGACTTTCGCACGGACTGACTACCCTTTACTCGGAAACAACCACGTCGTCGGCGACTTCAACGGCGACGGCAACCCCGACCTCGCGGGCGCGGGGGGCAACTCCGCGGGCGTCATGCTCGGCAACGGCGACGGCACGTTCCGGGCGAAGGTTCAATACGCGGCGGGGGGACAGACCCAAGACCTCGCGGCGGGCGATTTTAACGGCGACGGGAAGTTGGATTTAGTCATCACCATCAACGACCCGGAAATCGGGCTCTCGCTGCTCGCGGGCAACGGCGACGGCACGTTCGGCGCTCCCGCCAATCTGCCCAACACCACGCGGCTCGACTCGCCCGCCGTCGCCGTCGCCGACCTCGACAACGACGGCGCGCTCGATGTCGTCGTCGGCCATTCAATCGGCTGCTACACCGCGCCCTGCGAGACGGGGTGGACGATCTCGCTGCTGTTCGGCAACGGCGACGGCACGTTCCAGCCGTCGCGCGAAGTCGTCGTCGGGACGGGGATGTCCGAGATCGTCGTCGGAGACTTCAACCGCGACGGCTTTAAAGACCTCGGCATCGCGGGCGACAGTTCGAGGGTCTATCTCCTTAAGGGGCTCGGCGGCGGCATTTTCGCCCAAGAGACTTTGACGCTCACGCCCGACACTTTCGGCGTTGACGCCACCGACATTGACATCGCCGACTTCAACGGCGACGGACGGCAAGACTTGGTGGTGGCGGTAGCTCTCAACGGGAGCCGGACGGCGATCCTTATCGGCAACGGCGACGGCACGTTCCGCGAGCCGAGAATCATCACCGAGCCCAACCAGCGCGTCCCGCTCCATCAAGCGGTCGCCGACTTCAACGGCGACGGTCGTCAGGACATCGCCATCGGTCTGGGGTGGGGCACACAGGGCTTGTTGGAGATTCTGAACGGCAACGGCGACGGGACGTTCCAACAGCCGAGGCTGTATCTGGTTCCCGATTCCAAGTCGAGCATCAGCGGCGGACTGCTCGCGGCGGCTGATTTCAACCGGGACGGCAGGCCGGACATCGCGCTCCAAATCACGGGCGCGAGCCCCGGACTCGCGGGGTTGAGGAATACGTCGGGAGGCACTATTACGCCGACGCCCACACCAACGCCTGTACCCACGCCTGCACCGACACCCGTGCCGACACCCGCGCCGACGCCTGCGCCAACGCCTGTGCCGACTCCGGCCCCGACGCCGACGCCCGTGCCGCTCACGGTCTCGGCCTTAACGTTGACGCCGAGCACCGTCACGGGCGGGAGCACGGCTCAAGGTCGGGTCACTCTGAGCGCGACCGCCACTGCCGCGACCACCGTCAGCCTCGCGAGTAGCAGTGCGCGCGCTTCCGTCCCGGCGAGCGTCGTCGTTCCGGCGGGGGCGTCTTCGGTCACTTTCAACGTCGGCACGACGACCGTCACCTCGGCGACGAGTGCGACTATCAGTGCGACACGGGGCAGTTCAACGCGCAGCGCGACACTGACCATCAACCCGGCGGCTCAGTCCACCGACACGGTCAAAATCACACGCGCCGAGTACGACTCGTCCAAGAGGACTCTGCGCGTCGAAGCGACGAGCACGCGCTCGAACGCGACGCTGCAAGTCTTCCGCACCTCCGGCGGGCAGTTGATTGGGACACTGAAGAACGAAGGCGGCGGCAAATACAGCGGCCAGCTCAGCTCTTCAACCAACCCGCAGAGCATCACCGTCCGCAGCAGTCTCGGCGGCAGCGCGACCCGCACGGTCTCCAACCGCTGAAGACGGCACGGGCTAAAGGAATCGGGGCGGGAAGAGTGCTTGCTCTTCCCGCCCCGACTGTTATTTCGCCGCTTGAAACGCCGACGAAAGTTTCGCCTTTAAGTCTTGAAGGCTACAACGACCGCCTCGCAATCGTGCCGCTGCCGGTGCAGCCCACCCACAGCGCCGAGGCGGTGGCCGTGGCCGCCAGAGGGGCCCTGTCCACAAGCTCCTTGCTGATGACCAAGCCGTCGGCGAGCGAAAGCCTCGTCACCGAGTTAGCGCCGTTCGCGATGACCGCGAGGACGTTGCCGTAGACGACCACGCCCGCCGCGCCGTCACCCACCGCCGTCTTCGAGAGCACGACGCCCGCCGAACTCATCCGGTACACGATGCCGTCCCAGAAGCAGGCCACCAGAATCTCGCCTTTGCTGTTGACGGCGAGGCCGAACGGCCCGCGCGCGGTGGCGAACTGGCCGACGACTCCGCCCGACGCTGAGAGCTTCCACACCTCGTCGGACTTGTTGCACGAGACGTAGACGTTGACGGTGCTGCCGGGGCCGGGCTTCGAGGCCATGGCCGCGTCGCCGTCGGCGACCATCACCTCCTCCGTCGTCGGCGCGGCCTCGGCTTCCGTCGTCGGCGCGGCCTCGGCGTCCGAGGACTGCGTGCTGCCGTCCGTGGTCGCCAACTGGGTCTTGGACGAACTGACGGAGACGACGACCCAGACGGGGCGTTTGCCCACCGGGGTCGAACCGAGCGCGGCGCCGCTGGTTGACATCCGCACCAGAGTGTTGCTGCGCTCGCACGCGATGTAGAGCGTGCCGCCGTAGAGCGCCGCGTGGATGGGGCCGTCGCCGGCCACGTTGTAGGTGCCGACGAGCGTGCCGTCGAGCTTGAGCTTCGTCACGGTGTTGTCGGAGTTGTTCAGGACGTAGAGGACGCCGCCGTTCGAGTTGTCAACGACCAGCCCGGTCGGGTTCTTCCCGACGGTGAAGGTGCCGACGACCGCCCCCGCGCCGTTCAACTTCACGACCTTGTTGGCGAACTGGAGCGAGGCGTAGACGTTGCCGTTGGCGTCGGCGGCGAGGCTGGTCACGCCGTCGTTGAGCCCGATGCTGGTGACCGCCTCCGTGCTGTAGGGGGATGTCCCGGTCTTCGTCGGCGCGGACTGCACCTGAGTCGAGGTGTCGGTCGTCGCGGTGGCGGTCTGGGCCGACGCGGACGCCGCCGACAACAACGCCAGCGCGGCGACGAACAGCGCGCTCGTCAGAGCGGTTTTTATTTGACCACTGCTTCTCATATGCGTTCTCCTTTCGCGTCCTTCGGCCAATCCACCCAACCGACCATCTTGACGATCCAGTCGGGCTTCGACATCCCCGGCGCGCCGCCCCACCGCAGGAGCGGCTCGTTGCCGTAGGCGATGTTGCCGATGTGGTTCGTCTTGTCGGCGTCGCGCGCCGGGTCGGGGTCGGTGAAGCCGAGATTGCGCCTGACGGTCTCCATGTCGGCGGGTGCGCCGGTGACGAACGTCCAGCCGGGCTGCGCCTTGTAAGTGTCGGCGTACCGCTTGAGCACTTCGGGCGTGTCCTGCTCCGGCTTGAGCGTGAAGGACAGCATGAAGATGTCCCGGCCCAGACGCTCGCCGAGCAGCTTCTGCACCTTCACCAGATTCGCCGTGATGGGCGGGCAGACACCCTCGCACTTCGCGTACATGAAGTTGATGATGACGATCTTGTCTTTGACGAGGTCGTCGTACAAACGGACTTTCTTGCCTTCGTGCGTGGTCAGCACGAGGTCGGGGAAATACCTCTGCCTGATGCGCTCGCGCGGCTCGATGCTCTTGAACCGCGACTCCGAGACGGGGGTCTGCGCCCGCGCCTCTCCCATCGTCAGGATGCCGCCGACGAGCGGGGCCGTCCCCAGCAGAGCCACCATGCTTCTCCTATTTATGCTCTTCATCTTTCGGCCATTCCTTTCTCCAAGCCGCTACGGGTTGGTTTTGTTGTCCCCCACGTCGTTAATCTCCAGCAGCGCCATCATCGCGTGGTCTTCGTGGACGACGTTGTGACAGTGGAGCGGGAGTTTCCCGACGAAGTCGCGGAAGCGGAAGTAGACGGTGGTCTGCATGTTGTGTTCGAGACGGAACACGTCTTTGCGCCCCCTCTCGATAATCCCGGTGTTGCGCGGCGCGTTCCCGTTGATGTTGAGCGTTTGGAACTCCTCGAAGTGCATGTGGATGGGGTGCTGCCAGCCGCCGGAGTTGTTCTGGAAGACCCACTTCTCGACGGTGTTGCGCTTGATGGCGAAGCGGATGTCGTCGCAGTCGCCGACGAGCTTGCCGTTGACCTGCCACTGGCCGTTGCCCCGCTCGAAGCGGAACGTGCGGGTGATGCGCGCCGCGTCCGTCGTGTTGGGGAAGCCGTAGAAGACCTGCTGCGAGGGATGGAGGCTGTTGTCGGGGACGCTGGGGCCGTCAACGACGATCTTGAGAATCTTGTTGCCCTGGCCCGCGCCCGTCACGTCGCCGTCGGGGCCGCGCCCGTCGTCCTGCTCCAGGCGATTCTCGATGTAGAAGGTCTTGCCCGCCAGCCCCGTGAAGTCAACGATTACGTCCACGCGCTCGGCCACCGAGACGCGGCTGCTGTTGACCTGCACGGGCCGCTCCATCAAGTTGCCGTCGGTCGAAATCTGCCAGAAGGGCAGAGTGGAATTATTGGCGGCGTTAGTGAGGAAGAATTGGTAGAAGCGCGACGGCCCGGTGTTCAGCCAGCGGAAGCGGTAGCGGCGCGGGCTGACGTGCAGCACCGGGTTAATCTTCCCGTTGACGAGGAACTTGTCGCCGAGGATGCCGTCGAAGTTGAAGAGGTCGAAGGCCAGAAGGCCCGTCTGGTCGTCAAAGACCTTGTCGTTGAAGACCATGTAGATGTCGAAGCTGGTGTTAGGGTTCTGGCCGTCGCCGAAGCTCGGCAGGCGGAAGCCCGTCGTCTCGTCGCCGGTGTCGAACTCGTTGAAGAGGACGTAAGTCCCGGCGAGACCCTTGTAGGTGTTCTCCGCCGTGTGGTCAATGCGGTGGTCGTGATACCACAAGGAGTGCATCGCCTCTTTGATGTCGCCCGTGCCGGGGTGCGTCGAGTTGATGCCCGCGTAGACGTTCGGGTAGTGGTGGTCGTAGAACTGGTTGCGCTCCTTAAAGAAGCAGGGGAAGCCGTCGGATTCGGGCGGCGTGTGGCCGTTGTGCAAGTGGGTGGTGGTGGACGGCAGGCCGAAGCCGCGGTTGTTGACCGGCAGTTTGTTGCGCTGCCGCAAGAGCACCGAGCCAGCCTGCGGGTTGCCCAGCGTTCCGTACCTCTCGACGATCATCGGGCCGGGGGACATCGCGCCCGCGACCTTGACGCCGTTGACGACGGGCGCGAAGCCCCAGATGGGCTGCAACGGCAGCTCATTCAGGTTCGGGGTCACCTGGACGAAGTTCTCCTCCTCCCACATCTCGTAGAAGCGCTGCGGAGGGAACTGGGCGAACGCCTGATGCGCGACCGTGCGCGCTTCACCGGCGGCGGTGTTCGGGATGATGGTCGGGGCGGGGGTGAGCGCCGTGCTCGTCGGCATGACGAAGAGGCGCGGCATGTTCTGGGAGAACGGTGTGGTCGGGGGGCTGTTCGGCTCGTCGTCGTCCACGAACCCGGCGCTGGTCAGGGGGTGGGCGCTCAAGCCCTTCTTCGGGATGAGCATCCCGGCGGCGGTCAGCAGGCCCATCTTCATGAGGTCTCGCCGCTTCAGTCCGGCGGCGATTAACTCGCGCCTGTTCTTGGCGGCGATGCGTGCGTCTCTTTCGCGCGTCTTATCTAACTTCGGTACTTTCGCCATTACGGGTATTCTCCTTTTTGGGTCTTGCCGCGTGGCAGCTTGCGAGGCTCCCGCGACAAACGGAGGTCGGGTTTCCTTACTGGGTTTGGGTGAATTAGCCCGGCGCGGTAAATCGCCACAAGCTTGCGCCTGTGTAGCCGGTCAAGGGGTGGAAGGCCTGAGGTTGAAGGGCAAGATCAAATAGGGGACGCAAGGCGAGTAGCAGTCGGCGGCCTCACGTCTGAGGACGAGCCGCCCCCGCGCGCCGCGCGGAAAGACGCCTGTCGTTCAACGGCACATCTCTGTCACTGTCAGATGAAGGAGCGTGTGTCGGATGAGCCGGGCAGGGCTCGACCCTTTTGAATTGCTATGTAACCCGTGAATTATTGCGATTCATCTGTGCGCCGGAATGCTAAAGAGCAAGCATTCGGGGAGACGCTTCATCGGTAAGAGACTAGATTCTCCGTCTAAGTACATGCGCTGATTAATGTACTTAGCCGAGTCCGCGAGAAGACTGTCAGAGGCTTGCGAGGAGTTCAGCCTAACTAGAATCACCCTTTGAGCGGATAGAAATTACAACGAACGGCGGGAAACGTCAACGGAAATCTGCGCGGCGGTGAAGGCCGTGCGGTGTGCCCTTCGCCGCCCGTGGAAGCTTCACTCCTCTTCGCAGAGCTGGCGCAGATAGCGGAAGCTGTAGATGCCCGTCTCGTGGCCGTCGCTCCAGCGGAAGGTGAGCGCGTAGCGACCGACGAGCTCGACGTTCTCAATCGTGAGGTCGTCCGAGACCGCCTCCGGCTTGAGCACGCGCTGGCCCGTGAACTCGTTGACGCACTGCGCGCACGGGCACGCGCGGCGCAAGACCGGCGCGGCGTAGAGACACGCGCGCCCGTCGCCCCACGTCACGCGCAGCGCGGCGTCGCCCTCCTGCATAATCTCGCGCGGCTCCACGGCGGGGCCGCGCCTCGTTTCACTCATAACGATGAACTCAGAACGCAGAACGATGAACTGAAAGACAATGCCTTTGTTTTCAGTTCATCGTTCTGCGTTCAGCCTTCTGCGTTTTGTACCGCGCGTCTGACGGCGTCGGCGGTGATGTCGAAGTGCGAGGCCGACCAGGCGACCTCGCCCTGGCGCAGGACGAAAGCCTGCGGCGACTCGTGGCGGACGCCCGTCCGCGTCTCGACCTCGCGCGAGAGGTCGCGGCTCTCCTGCACGACGACGATTGCGACCTCCGAGCCCAACTGCTTCAAGGCGCGGTGCGCGGCGGCGCTGATCGGGCAACTGTTGCTGTGCTTGAAGAGCACGACCGGCGCTTCGTTCGAGCGCGCGAACAACTCTTCGAGCGCCCCGGCGTCTGTGACCGGGGTGAACTTCGTCTCCATCAAAACCCCCAATGCGATTTCGGATTTTAGATTTTGGATTGCGGATTAAAGGATAACACCAACCCCCCGTTAATCACGAACCGGACGGCGAGAGGGCGCGGCCTTCATCAACTACAGTCATGGTTGATGAAGGCCGCGCCGTCTTCAATCGGCAATCCAAAATCCAAAATCTAAAATCCAAAATCTCTTCACCGCCAGTCGCCGTTGAGAACGAACGGAGCCCAGTAAAACGGCGCGCTGTACTTCTTCCCCGCAATCATGTTGCGGCGCGCGGCGCGCATCGCGGCAGACGGCGACGGCGCTTCCGCGCTCAGGAGGTTCTTGTAGAAATCGGTCATCAAATCAGCCGTGGACTTGTCCGCCACCGACCAGAGGCTCACGCCGACCGTGGGCGAACCCGCGTACATGAAGGCGCGCGTCAACCCGATAACGCCCTCGCCGCGCTTCTCGCGACCCAAGCCCGTCTCGCACGCCGAGAGCATGACGAGCGGCGAAGAGAGGCGGAGGTTGAAGACTTCATCCGTCCGCAGGAAGCCGTCCATCCCCGCGCCGTTGCCGACCAAAGAGAGGACGACGCCCGTGAACTGCGGTCGCTCGGCGTTGAGCAAGCCGTGCGTCGCGAAGTGCAGGACGCGGTATTGACGAAGGTCTCGCTCCTCGACGTTTGATTCGCTCGCGTCGAGGTCGAGCCACGTGTCGGCCTTGCGCCCGGAAGATGAGGCGAGACGCGAAATCTGCTGCGCCTCCTCGCGCGTCCCCGCGAGACGGATGAGCACGCCGCCCTTCCCCGCCCCCTGCGGCGGGCCGCCCGCGCTCTCACGCTGCGACACGTCGGCGAGCGCGCTCTCGAAGCTGAGGGCACGCGCCATCTCAGTCCCCCCGCTCTGCGTCGCTCGTCGTCGCCGGAGGCTTCGCGGAGCCGCGCGCGCGCGCGTCCGACTCGTCAAAGACCGGGTCGGCGACGAGGAGGATTCCCCCGGCGAGCGGCGCGGTCGCGCCCGCCCGCTGCTGTCTAATCGCGGCGACGACCGAGGCCGAGGGCGCGACGACCGACTCGTTCGTCTTCAAGAGATAGGCGAGCGTCGAGAAGTCCGCGCCTGTCGCGGGCGCTTCGGTGACGAGCGCGTGGAAGGGGACGTAGTTGAGCGCGCCGTCGGCGACGACGAGCAGGCGGTTAGTCTTGAAGAGCAGCGCGGCGGGCTCGACCGCCGTCTTGTAGAGCGCGTGGGCGACGCCTGCGTAAGCCGTCACGGCGGCGGGCGACGCGCCTTGCGTCCCGCCGCTATTGACAGAGAGGCCGCGACGCGGGTCTGTGGCCGCCGCCACCGTGTCGGTCAAAGCGCGGCGGAGCGAGGCCGGGATAATCTGTTGACGCAAGGCGACCGCCTGCTTCTCTATCTCGGCGCGCGCGGGCAGGCGCGAGACGGTCATCCCTCCGCGCGTCACGGCGTAGAGGTACGAACGCTCTTCGCCGAGGCTGTATTCGAGGAGCGCGGTCTCGGCGTCGAGGACTTGCTGGCGGATGTCCGCGAGCGTGAGCGGGCGCGCGGCGGTGAGCGCGGCGTAGCGCGGGCTCGCCGAACGGATTTGGTTCTCGACGCTCTCGAACTCGGTCTGCAAACGGCCCAACTCGGCTTCCAAGTCTTCCAGAGATTTCTTCGGCCCCTCGCCGCCGAGATTGACGCCGGTCAACTGCGCGGCAATCTCCTCCTGCCGCGCCTGATTCTCCTGCTTGCGCTGCAAGAGGTCTGAAGGGACGCCTTCGGTAATCTCCGAGCCCGTCTCGCTGAGCATGTCGAGGAGCGAGCGGGCGCGGCCCTGCTCGACGACCGAGAGCGCCTCGGCGGCGTATTCGAGCGCGCGGCCTTCGAGCGGCGCGGAAGTGGTCGGGGCGTTTGAAGGCGTGCTTGCGCCCACGCCGAGCGACATCTCGGCGAGCGCGGCGGCGGCCTCGACGAAGACCTCTTCGGTCGTCGCCAAAAACGTCGTCCGCGATTCGTCGGCGCGCAGGCTCCCGCGCCGGATGGTCTCGATGGTCGAGAGCGCCTCGCGGTACGAGTTGAGCGCATCCTCGCGCAGCTTCAGAGATTTCTTCGCGTCCTGCTCGGCGGCGGCCTGCGCCCAGAGGCTGCGGCCCGTGCCGCGCTGCGCGGGCCATGCGAGGTCGAGGCGGGCGTCTTCGCGCGCGCCCTTCGCGGCGTCGTTGTAAAGTTTGACGGCGTCGGCGTGGCGGCCCTGACGGAAGGCGATGTCGCCGAGCGCGGTGCGCGCGGCGGTGCGGTAGCGGCGCGTCTGTCCGAGCTTGCCGACGACGGGCAGGCTCCCGACGGTCGCGGCGAGCACGTTCTCGAAGTGCTTCTTCGACGGTTCGAGCTGGTCGTTGAAGTAGTCAACGCGGCCCATGCCGAGTTCGTGGACGACGTAGATGACGGTCTCGCGGTAGGCGTTGAAGGGGGCTTTGAAAGTCGAGGCGGTGTCGGCCACCACGTCGGCAGCTGCGCCCGGCGTCGAGACCGAGGGCCGCCCCGAAAGCACGCCCCGCATCCTTGAGCCGAAGCCCGTCACCTTTTTGGCCTTCGACTGGGCGTTCGCCTTGCTGCCCTGCGCCGCCTTGAGCATGTCGGCCTCCGGCTTCGTCACGCGCATCCGCGAGAAGGCCGCGCGCGCCTGATTGATGTCACCGCGCCGGTAGTACATCTGCCCCGTCTTGGCGAGCATGAGGTTGGCGTTGTACGCGCCCTCCTGCGTCGAGACGGCGGCGACGAGGTTCGACTGACGGCTCTCGCTCAAGGCCAACGCGTTGTAGATTTTGTAGGCGTCGTCGAAGTTTTTGAGCGCGATGTCGTAGCGCCCCTGCCGCTCGTAGAGATCGCCCAAGAGGTCGAGCGTCGAAGCCTCGCCCGCCTTATCATTCGACTGCCGGAACTGCGCGAGCGCGCGTTCGAGATGGATGAGCGCCTCGGCGGCCTTTCCCTGACGAAGCAGCGCGCGACCCTGCTCGCGCGCCGCGACTGCGCCGCTCGCCTGCTCCTGCACAGACGCGCTCAGGGAAGAGACGCCGACGCCGTGTGTGCGCGCGGACGACGCCCCGCCGGGCAACCCTCCCAGAATCAAAGAGCCGACGAACAAACCTGCGAGCCCGCTGGTGGAAAATCTCATCATCAAACTCCTGCTTAAAGTTTCACTGCCCCGACACTTTGCGGTGCAGGGGCAGTGAGGAAAGTACCGGGAGCGGTAGCGACCGGGTGCAGCCCGCGCCACGCTCAAGTTATGTGTCAGCCGAGGCGCACCCGGTCGCTACCGCTCCCGGTACTGACCCTGCGCGAAGCCTCTCGCGCGCGGCTCACTTGTGTACGAGGTCAATGGTCGTCACGAGCACGTCGGCGGTCGCCGAGTCGTTGACGCGGACAACAGCCGGGGCGGGCTCCTCCTTCTTGACCTTGATGCCGCGCGTGAGCGAGCTGCTCGGAATCGGCACCTTCACTGAGGCGAGCTGCCCGTTCTTGCTCTCCTTGACGCGCCCGCCGCCCGGCGCGCCCGCCTTGATGGCGTCCCACTGCGCCGTGGTCGGCTTCCAGTTGCAGTCGTCGCGCGACGCGCCGCCGCAGTGGTCTAAGAGCGCATCGCCCGTGGGCACGCCCGCCAGCGGGCGGCGCGAGATGATGATGTAGACGCGCTCGGTGGCGGGCACGTTGTCGAACTCGAACCAAGTGTTCATGTCGGCGGGGACGAAGTTGCGCGAGTGGGCGGCGATGGCGTTCGCGCCGCCGTCAATCCGGTTGTGCGGGAAGAGCATCTCCGGCTTGACGCCGTTCTCCGTGTAGAAGATGTAGAGGTAGCCGTCCGTGTTCGTTTCGAGCGCGACGCGAATCTTGTCGCCCTCCTTGAACTCCCTGCCGGGCTCCGCCGAGAGAAGGTTGTCGCCCTGCTTGACGAAGAGCGTGTAGCCGAGTCCGATGGCCTGCGTGCTGGCCTTGATAATCTTGGCCGGGGGAGTTGTCCCGCCGCCGTTCATGCTGTTGCCCATCCCGGAGCCCGGCGCGGCGCTCGTCGTCCCGCCGCTCACGTTGGCGTCCGCCGACGGCCCGGCGGCGAGAGTGCCCGCCTCGTTCGTGTTGTTCGTCGCGGCGGGCGTCGGCTTCGCCTTCTTCGACGAAGCGACCTCCGAGGAGGAAGAACTCTTGCGCCCGCCGCCCTTCGCGCCCCCGCTGCTCTTGCGGCTGCTCGAAGACTGCGCCGTCTGTCGCTGCGGCGCGGGCCTGGACTTCTTCACCTCGCTGGGGTCAACGATGCTCACGCCGCGTGTGCCCACGAAGTCGTCAATGATTTTCTGGTCGTCCTGCGCGTCCTGCGCGCCGGCGAGGGCGGAGGCGGCGAGCAGGGCGGAGGCGGCGAGCGTCACGGAAAGTTTAAAGCGCATGTGTGGTCTCCTCAGATTCAAGAACGCGGCGGCGAAGAAATCTTGTGCGCGGGCTCACTGCTGGTGGTCAATGCGGATGTCGAAGATGACGGGCTGGCCCTTCGAGGCTTCGGGCACGGAGACGACGACGCGCCGCGCCGCGCCCTCGCCCTTCACTTCTTTTGTCGGCGCTCCGGCTTCCTTGTGCTTCGCGCGAAGTGCTTCAAGCTCCGCGACCTCGTCGTCCGTCAAATCGTGCTCGGACTTCCCGGCGAGGAACGCAGGCGAGCGCAGCAGCGTCGGCGAATAGATGATGGTGTAGTCCTCCGCGCGGGCGGTTTCATCCAAATGGAACTTTATGCCGCCGGACGGGAAAACGTTGTCGGCGTCGCCCATTACGGCGTTCGTCTTCAAGTCCCTGATGCCTTTCTCGGTGAGCATCGCCGTCGGCGCGTTGCCGTCTTTGTCCGGTACGATGATGTAGAGGTAGCCGCGCTCGCGCGGCTCGAAATGGAGCTTGAAGTATAGCCCCGACCTGAGGGGTGCGGAAATTTCCGCGACGCGAGTGCCGCTCTTATCTTCAAGCTTCTCGAAGGCTTCCACCCAGTAGCTCACGGCCTCGACCATCGGCGCGGGGGCGGCGGGGGCGGAAGTGTTCGACGCCGCCGTGTTCGTCGCGGGCGAACTGTTCTCCGTGCTCACGCCTTTGAAGGCCAGCCACCCGCCGACGCCCACGAGCAGCACGAGCGCGAGCGCCCCGCCCGCGACGAGCGGCACGACCGAGCGCTTCGGCGCAGGGATAGCCGCCGCCGGGGCCGCGTACTGTGATGCGGGCTGCGCCGCTAAGGGCTGCGCGTGTTGCGCGGAAGAATTTTCGGAGGGCGCGACGCCGACGTCCGTGGAGAAGCTGTGCGAAGTCGCGGTCGCGCGGCCACGGTCGCGCGGCGGCTCGGCGACGCGGCCCGCCGTCGCGTGGCTCGAAGGGTGCGCCGAAGTCTCGCGCGCGACTCCGCCTGCGCCGCTCATGTCCGAGGTGAGGATGGTCTCGGCGCGGCTCACGTCCTGATTTCCGGTCTGCGAGCCGCCCGGAAGGTTCGCGGTCGCGGCCTCGCTGTTCGACGGGACGTGCTGTCTGGTGATGACGCTCTCGCCGTCGCCCGACTTCGAGGCGTCGGAGTCGAGCGCGGCGGCGGGTCTCGTGGAGCGCGTGCGCGCGGTCAGGCCGAGCGCGGCGCGCAGCTCGTTGATGAGTTCGCCCGCGCTCGCCGGTCGGTCGTTTCTATCCTTCTCGACGGCGTGCGCGACGGCGCGGCTGAAGGCTTCGGGCACGTCGGGCGCGACCTCGCTCAAAGTGGGCAGAGGCTCCGAGACGTGCTTGTGTCTGAGTTCCGAGAGCGTGCGCCCGCCGAGCGGCTTGCGGCCCGCGACCAGCTCGAAGAAGATCACGCCGAGCGAGTAGATGTCCGTCCGCCCGTCAACTTCGGGGTTGCCGTCGCGCGGCATCTCGCCCCACTGTTCGGGCGACATGTAGTAGGGCGTGCCGAGGATTTGTCCGGCGACCGTCAAAGAAGTCGCTTCGGCGGCGTGCACGTCGCCCGCGCCGACCATCTTGGCGATGCCGAGGTCTAAGACCTTGATGACCTCGTGCCCGTCGTCGGCGCGGCCCAGCATGACGTTTTCGGGCTTGAGGTCGCGGTGGACAACGCCGCGCGAGTGCGCCGCGTCGAGCACGTCGGCGACGGGCTCCAAAACTTCGAGCGCCTCTTCAGGGCGGAAGCGACCGCGCCGCTTCAGCTCACGGTCGAGCGTGTGCCCCTCGACGTACTCCATCACCATGTAGATGAGGCCGTCGCTGCCCGCCGAAAGGTCGTAGACCTGGACGGAGTTCGGGTGGCGGAAGGCGCGCGCGGCCTTGCCCTCGCGCTGGAAGCGCTTGAGCCACTCGGCGTTGTTGCGCATCTCGGAGCGCAAAGTCTTGATGACTACGAAGTCGCCGAGGAGGATGTGGCGCGCGCGGTAGACCGCGCCCATGCCGCCCTGCGCGATGAAGCTCTCGACCTCGTACTTGCCTTCGAGCACCTGCCCGACGATGCTCTCGGCGTGCTCGTGCAGGACTTCGCCGTCGCGCGGGCAGAAGCTCACCGCGTCCTCGAACGTGTTGTTGCAGGTGGCACAGAACTTCATGTGGAAAGTTTTTTCTACGCCCCGGCCCGCAGCGGGGCCGCCGAAAGGATTTCAATCGCGAGCGGTCTCTCCGGACGCTCCGAGTCGCCCGAACGTTGTGAGGCACAGAGTCTAACACGCCTCAACTCGCGGGGGAAGAAACTGCACGCGGTAGGCGTTGAGCGGTCAGCAGTTCTGAAGCGCGGCAGCCGCTTTTTCCGTGCAACTATTGAGTCGGCGGGAATAATCTAACTTCCGGCGCGCAAACGGCGCTTTCGTGGCTAGAAAAAACCCTCCCTCTGTTCCGACCACCCGAAAGCCCTCGCGGCGCGAAGTTTTAGAGACACCAGAGACGAAGAGATAAAAATGTTCGAGCGGGTCAGGAGATTTTCCGACTTCACAATCATCACGGCGGGGCTCGCGTTCGTCGCGCTGCTCGGCGTCGCCAACTACCTGAGCGGCCCGGACGTTTCGTTCCTCATCTTCTACACCGCGCCCGTCTTCCTCGTCGCGTGGTACGTCGGGCGGGGCGCGGGCCTTTTGATGTGCGCGGCGAGCGCGCTCTCCTGGCTCCTCGCGGCTTTGGGGACGTTCGAACACTACGCGATCCCGCTCACCGTCTACTGGAACGTGGCGGTGCGGCTCGGCTTCATGCTCATCCTCGCGCATCTCGCCGCGGCCTTCAAAAAGTCCCTTGAGCAGGAGCGCGCGGTGGCGCGCACAGACTTCCTCACGGGGGCCATCAACCGCAGGCACTTCGACGAGCTGGCCGCCGCCGAGATAGCACGCTCGCGGCGACACGCGCATCCCTTCACCGTCGCCTACATGGACGTGGACGACTTCAAGCTCGTCAACGACCGCCACGGCCACAGCGCGGGCGACCGGCTGCTGCGACTGGCCGCCGACGCCATCCGCCGGAACGTGCGCGAGGTGGACGTGGTGGCGCGGCTCGGCGGCGACGAGTTCGCCGTCCTCATGCCGGAGACGGGCGCGGACGCCGCCGAGACGGTCGTCCGCCGCGTGCGCCGCCGACTCCTCGAAGTGGTGCGCGCCGAAGGCTGGCCCGTCACCTTCAGCGTCGGCGTCGTGACGTGGGACGCGCCGCCCGACTCGGTGGACGAGATGCTCCGCGCCGCCGACCGGCAGATGTACGCCGCCAAGCGCGGGGGCAAAAACGCCGTCCGCCACACGGTCTCGAACGCGCGGCCCAACGCCGCCTGACGCCGCCGCCCCGACCGGGCCGACCGCCCCCGACGACTAACTGGCGACGCGGATGAAGTGGCCGATGATGGCCGCCGGCCCCTTGAGCGTGCTGGTGATGTCGGTGGCCGCGTCCGTGGCCCTGATCGCGGGGTGTTTCCTCCTCCTCGTCATCGGCAGCCCGCGGTGAGGCGCGAAACGTCGTGGCCTGATTGAGCTGAAGTGTTATGTTCTGTCCGAAGTGCGGAGAATCGAACGGCGACGAGACCAAGTTCTGCCGCGCCTGCGGCGAGAACCTGAAGGTCGTCGCGCAGGCTCCCCCTGAGAATCCGTTGACTTCAAAACCTTTTTGCCGTAGAAGTTCTCTCACACTTCCCCCGAAGTAAATTTAACGTCTCAGGAGGACTCTTATGCAGGGACCTTTGCGTGGAATTCTGGCCGGCGTCGCGGCGTGGAAGCTCGGCGGGGGCTGTATCTCGACGGTTCTCATCTTTATCGTCGTCTTCTGGCTGCTCGGCTACGTCAACTGCTGAACTGCCGGGCCTCGACGTTCGACAAAAGTATTCGGCGGCGCTCGTCAACGGAGTCCTTTGAAAGACTTCGTTGACGAGCGCCGCCGAGTTTTCGTTTGAAGGGCCTACTTATCCGGCGAAGCCGTGCGAGTCAGAGGCGTCGGGGAAGTCGGGTCTGCCGATGTAAATCTCGCGCGCGTACTCGCGCACCATGCGGTCGCTGTTGAAGGCGGGCGCGAGCGTTTCGATGGCGTGCTTCATCATCGCCAGCCAGCGGCGCGGGATGCCCGCCTCGTCGCGCTCGTAAAACGTCGGGACGACTTCGTTCTCCAAAACCTTGTAGAGCGAGTCGGCGTCGTGCTCGTCCATCGCCTCGACCGACTCGCTGACGGCCAAGTCGCCGACCGCCCAGCCGTTCCGCCCGTCGTAGCCTTCGAGCCACCAGCCGTCCAAAATCGAGAGGTTGAGACCGCCGTTTAAGCCGACCTTCTCGCCGCTCGTCCCCGAAGCTTCGAGCGGGCGGCGCGGGACGTTGAGCCACACGTCCACGGCCTGCACTAGATGGCGGGCGATCTCCTGATCGTAGTCCTGCACGAAGACCGCGCGCCGCATGATGTCCGGGTCGAGCTTCCACAAGGCCATCTGCTGCAAGATGAGCTTCGCACCCTGATCCTGCGGGTGCGCCTTGCCCGCGAAGACGAACTGCACGGGCCGCTCCTCGTTCATAATCAGACGGCGCAGACGCTCCATGTCCGAGAGCACGAGCCGCCAACGCTTGTAGGCCGCGACACGGCGCGCGAAGCCGATGGTCAGGGCGTCCGGGTCGAAGAGCGTGCGCGCCGAGGCGGCGAACTCCTTGGTCTCGCCTTGTTGCAGGCGCGCGAAGTAGAGACGGTCGCGGACGTAGGTGATGAGGCGGCGGTTCAAGAGCCGCTTGACCTTCCAAAGCTCCTCGTCCGAGACCGAGGCGACGACGCGCGACCACTCTTCCGTGTCGCGCAGGGCCTCCGTCCAGTCGCTCCCGGCGTGACGCTCGAAGAGCGCGGCCAGAAGCGGCGCGACCCACGTCGGCGCGTGGACGCCGTTCGTGACGTGGGTGATCGGGACTTCCTCAATCTTCCGTCCGGGCCACATCTTGTTCCAGAGTTCGCGCGAGACCTCGCCGTGCTTGCGGCTCACGCCGTTCGACGAGCGGCACATCCGCAAGGCGAGCGGCGTCAGGCCGAAGAGTTCTTCGCTGTCGCCCGCCGTGACGCGGCCCAGGTCTAAGAACTCCTCGTGCGTCAGGCCGAGCGCGCGCCAGTAGTCTTCGCCGAAGCACTTCTCGATGAGCGAGGGGAGAAACTCGTCGTGACCGGCGGCGACGGGCGTGTGCGTCGTAAACACGCAGCGTTCGCGCACCGCGCTCGCGGCCTCCGTAAAGCCCACGCCGCGCTCCGTCAGCTCGCGCGCCAGCTCGACCGTCAGAAATGCGGAGTGGCCTTCGTTCAAGTGAAAGACGTGGGGCTCGATGCGGAGTTGCCGGAGGAGGCGGACGCCGCCGACGCCCAAGACCATCTCCTGCACGCAGCGCGTCTCGCGGTCGCCGCCGTAGAGGTGGCCCGTAATCATCCGGTCTATCTCGTCGTTGCCCCCGACGTTCGTGTCGAGCAGGTAGAGCGCGACGCGACCCACGTCCACACGCCACGCCTGCACGCGCACCGCGCGCCCGCGCATCCGCAGCTCGACGTAGACGGGCTCGCCGTCCGCGCCGCGGACGAGCCGCATCGGGAGGTCGTCCACGTCAATCTGGTTGTAGGTCTCCTCCTGCCAGCCGTCGCGCCGGAGGCGCTGGCGGAAGTAGCCGTGATGATAAAGGAGTCCGACGCCGACGAGCGGGAGGCCCAAGTCGCTCGCCGACTTCAGATGGTCGCCCGCTAAGATGCCGAGCCCGCCGGAGTAGAGCGGCAGAGAGTGGTGGACGCCGAACTCGGCGCAGAAGTAGGCCGCCGGATGCTCGCGCGTAATCTCGCGCGCGTGCTCCGAGGCCCATGTCCGCGCCGTGCCGCTCATGTAGGCGTCGAAGCCTTCGGCGAGTCGGCGCACGCGCTCGACGTAGACGGGGTCGGTCGCCATCCGCGCGAGGTTGTAGTCGGAGGTCTCTTTGAGCAGGCGGCGCGGGTTGTGCTCGCACTCGTTCCAGACCTCCTGATCGAGGTCGCGGAAAGTCGGCGTGCCGTCCGGCGACCAGCTCCACCAGTAGTTGCGAGAGATGCGCTCCAGCGCGTTGATTGTTTCGGGCAGAGCGCGCTCGGCGCGGCCTTCGACCGTCGTCCCGGTCTCGTCCATTGTCGTCTCAACCATCTTTGTGCTTTATCTTTTCTGTTGACTCGAACGGCAAAGAAACGCCGCCGCGCTCGACTTGAAGCGGTGCGTGGCGGCGGTCTCTCAGCCTTTTACTCGTCGAATTTATGATTGCTTAAGAATACGTCCATGTCGTCGCGCGAAAAGAAGACGAGCCGCACTTGGCGGTCGGAATCGTCCCCCTTGAGAAATTCCGCAATCGTGGCGGAAGAGACCGCCGCCGCCTCTCCGCGCGGGTAAGAATACGCGCCCGTCGAGATGGACGGGAAGGCCACCGTCAGGAGCCCGTGCGCGGCGGCGAGGGCCAGAGAGTTTCGGTAACAGGCGGCGAGCAGCTCGGCCTCGCGCCCGCCTTCCCTGCCCCAGATGGGGCCGACCGTGTGAATCACGTGCCGGGCCGGAAGGAGTCCCGCGCCGGTGATGACGGCCTCGCCCGTCGGCAGCCCTTCGGGGTAACGGGCGCGGCGAATTTCCCTGCACTCTTCCAGAATAGAGGGGCCGCCCGCGCGGTGAATCGCGCCGTCCACGCCTGCGCCGCCGAGCAGAGTCGAGTTGGCCGCGTTGACGACCGCCCCGACCTCTTGCCGCGTGATGTCGCCGAGGAGGACGTTGACGCGCCCCCCGCCGAAGTCCACCTTAGTTTGTTCAGGCAACGAATTTATGGCCCACGCGCAAAATGATAAACGAAAGAGCGGCCCGCGTCGAGGAAGGGCTCTCAACCGGTCAGAACCGCTCGCGGTAGCGAGCGGGTGCGACTTTTAACCAATCTCTTCGGCGGTCGGCTCGGAGGCGTCGCGCGGCTCCACGCCGATCTCGTCGAACATCCCCTGCCGCCTCAAGGCCTCGGCGACGCCGCGCGCCTTGTGCTCGGTGAGCGGGTGTTCGGGGTCGTTGCTGGCGATCTCGAACATTTCCGCGTCGAGCATTTCGACGCCGAGCTGCGCGAGCGTGACGCCGGGGACGATCTCCATCTCGCCGAGGTTGTGGATGCGGAAGCGGCCCGTCTGATCAACCCAGTCTTCGATGAAGGGGTCGCGCAGGGCGTGCTCCGCCTCGGAAACGTCGAGGTACGGGCCTTCGACGACCAGACAATATTCGCTTGATTTGTGTCCCGTCATGGCGTGAGTTAAGGCCGCACGCTTCGGGGGCCGGTGGGCCTCTCTTGACGCGCCGCGACCACGCACTTTATCACTGCCGGCGGGCGAAAGTGAAGGCAAAAGGTAAAAGTAAAAAGGCAAAAGTGAGGAGGGCTTGAACCTCTCCACTTTTGCCTTTTGCCTTTTTACTTTTGCCTTGTTTAGTAAGCGCCGCCCTGTCGCTCGTTGAGCGTGCGGCTGAGACGCTCGAAGTAGGCGTTGAAGGTGACGAAGCTCGTCCCCTGGAAGAAGGCCTCGCCGCCCGTCTCTTCGGAGATGCGGTTGAGCGCGCTCTGGCCGAAGCTGATGGCGCGGTGGCTGTAGCTCGTCAGGCCCACCGAGGGCGCGTAGAAAGAGTAGACCGCCACTTCCCTCCGCTTGGCTTCGCGCACCGCGCGGTCGAGGTCGAGCGAGTTGACGGCGGACGAGAAGTCGAACCCGCGCGAGGAGTCGAGGCCGTCCGAGACGAGGAGCAGGGCGTTGCGGTTCGAGCCGCCTTCGGGGAAGAGCCGCAGCGCCTCAATCACCTCGACGTAAGGGTTGTAGGGCGAGACGGCGGTCGAGCCCGCCGGGACGCGCAGCGAGCGGCTCGCCTGTTCGAGGTCGCCCGTGAAATTCTGACGCACCTGCAAAGAGCCGGAGCGGATGTAGCCGACCATGACGCGCGAGCCCGCGGGCAGCGAGCGGATGAATTCGCCCGTGAGCTTCAGCTCGTTACCGACGCGCGGCACGAGGTCGTCTTGAATCAGCACCGCCAGATTGAGGGGCGCGCGGACGCGCAAGTTCGTCTCCGCGCGTGCGTCCCGCTTCGAGTTTTGCGGCGCGGCCACTGCGCCGAGCGACGCGGCCACGACGAGGATAAGAGCTGCCAGAGTCGTATATATTTTCTTCATCAACGTAATCCTTTACCCCCCTTGAGAAACGCCCGGAGGGGTGGGCGACCGATTGCCCTTCGGTCTGAGTTAAAAAGAGCGTGCTCACAACGGCGGCACGCTCGGCTTCGTTAACGGCCCCGCCGTGTGCGACTTCAGACCGGGCTTTTATGCGGTATTAAGATGCTCGCGGGTGTGGAAGGGTTGGCCTGCGGGCGCGGCAGGATGGAGGCCCGTTGTGCTCTTTAAGACTACTTACTTTTTCGGCTGGTGGAGCGCGCAGACGCCCGAAGCGTCGCACGGCGGCGGGATGCCGAAGAGCGTGTAGCGGCGGCTGGCGAGCCAGCGGTAGAAGACGGGGCCGAGGCTCTTGAAGGGCCAGAGGGCGAGGACGGAGGCGAGCCAACGCCAGCGCGGCAGGACGCGGAGCACTTCGAGCCAGGAGAAGTAGCCCTTCGACCAAACGCCGTCGGCGCGGCGGACGTGCATCTCGGCAGTCATCTCGTTGAAGGTGTGCGGCGCGGCGCGAGCGAGCGACTCCGGCTCGTTGAAGTCGAGCCACTCGATGCGCCCGTCGCGGTCGAACGGCTCGACCCGCGCGCGCACCCAGCGGCACAGGGGACACTGCCCGTCGGTGTAAACCTCGATGCGCGAGTTCGGCTGCACTCTCTCTCTGCCCTCCCGTCGGAATCGTTCAAAGGCCGGATAGAGTATAAGATACTTTACCAGTAACATCACCGCCGCCGGACGAATCCACTCGTTGAGGGGCGTGGAGCAACTGGAAGGGCGTCTGAGGGCTCAAAGACAGTGCTGATACGACGCCTCGCGGCTTCAAGGTCTTGATGAAAGGATGAAAGATGAGAAAGTTGCTGGCTCTCGTCGCCGCCCTCGCGGTGTTGGCGGTCGCCGTCGCGGTCGGCGTCGTGAGTATGCGGAAGGGGCGGCCCGAAGTCGTCGAGAGCGCCGGAGCGCCCGGTAAGACTTCCCCTTCGAACCCGGCAGGGAGTCGCGCGCCGGTCGTCGTCGAGCTGTTCACCTCCGAAGGCTGTTCGAGCTGCCCGCCCGCCGACGCGCTGCTCTCGCGCCTTGAGCTGACGCAGCCGGTCGAGGGTGCGCAGGTGATTCCGCTCGCGATGCACGTTGACTACTGGAACTACCTCGGCTGGTCAGACCCCTTCTCTTCCGCCGTGTTCAGCGCGCGGCAGGGCGAGTACGCCGCCGCCTACGGCAAGGACGGCGTTTACACGCCGCAGATGATTGTGGACGGCGTGAAAGAGTTTCCGGGCGGCAGGACGGGGCTTGCCCTCGAATCAATCGCGAAGGCGGCAAGCGTCCCGAAGGCGCAAGTGAGACTCACGCGCGCGGCGTCTGAAGGCGGCGTCCGCCTCGGCGTCCGCATCGAGCAGACGCCAAAGCTGACGGAAGGCGACGACGCCTACGTGCTTTTGGCCGTGACCGAAGGCGACCTCTCGAACGACGTGCGGCGCGGCGAGAACGCGGGGCGCAAACTCGCACACGTCGGCGTCGTGCGCAGGCTCACGACCGTCGGCCCGCTCCCCGACAAGCCGGGCGAGGCTTTCGCGGCGGAGACGGACATCGCTTTCGACAAGAACTGGCGGCGCGAAAATCTCCGTGCCGTCGTCTTCGTTCAGGAGCGCGGCAGCCGCCGCATCCTCGCCGCCGGAATGCTCGAACTGAAATGAAAAGAAAGTCAGAAGTCAGAACGCTGAACTTAAAACACCCGCCTTCTTTCTTTCAGTTCAGCGTTCAGCGTTCTGACTTCTGACTTTCTCTTAAATCCGCTCCCCTCGGCCCTCGCGTAGATTGTCTGTCGGATGTGTGTTGGAAGTGAGGCTGGCGAGATGGTTGTGAAGAAGACGGGCGACATCAAGAGCAGCGAGATTACGGACAAGAAGGTTTACCTGAGCCGCCGCAACTTCATGCGCGGCGCGGCGCTCGCGGCGACGACCTTCGCCACCGGCGTGCTCTACAAACGACTTCTCGCGCCCGAAATCGAGCAGCCCACGCCGACGGGCCTGCCCGCGCCGGGCTCGCCCACCGCCGGGCGGCAGTGGGGACTCCCCGGCGAAGAGGCCACGCCCTACAAAGACATCACGAGCTATAACAACTTCTACGAGTTCGGGACGGACAAGTATTCGCCCGCGCGACGCGCACAGGCGCTCGTGACGAGGCCGTGGACGGTCTCGGTCGAGGGGCTCGTCAACAAGCCGAAGGTCTTCGACCTCGAAGAGCTGCTCGCCTTCACGCAGGAGGACAGAATCTATCGCCTGCGCTGCGTCGAGGGCTGGTCAATGGTCATCCCGTGGCTCGGCTTCCCGCTGGCGGAAATCCTGAAGCGCGTCGAGCCGCTCGGACAGGCGCAGTACGTCGCCTTCGAGACGGCCAACGACGAGAAGCGCAACATCCCTGAGACGAGCGCGCTCGAATGGCCTTACGTCGAAGGCTTAAGGCTCGACGAGGCGATGCACCCTTTGACGATTCTCGCGTCGGGGATTTACGGCGAGCCACTGCCTTCGCAGAACGGAGCGCCCTTGCGGCTGGTCGTGCCGTGGAAGTACGGGTTCAAGAGCATCAAGTCAATCGTCCGCATCCGCCTCGTCGCGCAAGTCCCGCCGACGACTTGGAACAAGGCGGCCTCGGACGAGTACGGCTTCTTCTCGAACGTCAACCCGGCGGTTCCGCACCCGCGCTGGAGTCAGGCGACCGAGCGCCGCATCGGCGAGTACAGCCGCCGCCCGACGCTCCCCTTCAACGGCTACGCCGAAGAGGTCGCGGGCCTCTATGCCGGGATGGATTTGAAGTACTACTTTTAGGAAGGTGATAAGTGATGAGAGATAAGTGATAAGAAAGAATCTGAATTCTCTTATCACTTATCTCTCATCACTTATCACCTTCTGTGAGGTTCGACGCGTTGAAAGATATTAAGTTTTATAAGTTGGTCGTCTTCGTCAACAGCCTCGTCCCCGTTGCGCTGCTCGCGTGGGACGGTTGGCGCGGGGGGTTGGGGGCGAACCCGCTCGACTTCATCACGCGGACGACGGGGACGATGACGCTCGTCTTCCTCCTGCTGACGCTCGCCGTCACGCCCCTGAGGAAGTTGACGGGCGCGCAGTGGCTCGTCCGTCTGCGGCGGATGCTCGGCCTCTACGCCTTCTTCTACGGCCTGCTCCACCTCCTGACCTACGTCTGGTTCGACAAGTCCTTCGCCGTCGCCGACATCACGCGCGACGTGTGGCAGCGGCCCTTCATCGCCGTCGGGATGCTCGCCTTCCTTTTGATGGTCCCGCTCGCCGCGACCTCGACCGACCGGATGATTAAGCGGCTCGGCGGCAAGCTCTGGCAGAAGCTCCACAAGCTGACCTACGTCGCCGCCGCCGCCGGGGTGCTCCACTTTTACCTGCTCGTCAAATCAGACACGCGCAAGCCCTTAATCTTCGGCGCGGTGCTCGCCGTCCTCCTCGGCTACCGCCTCGCCAAGTTCTACTTCAAGCGCCCGGTCGTCCCCGCGCAGTCCGCCGTCCCCCGCCGTTAAAAACAGTACCGCGAGCGGTAGCGAGCGGGTTGACGTTGATGACGCTCAACCCGCTCGCTACCGCTCGCGGTACTGTTTTTTGTGGCCCGGAACTACTTTACCCTTCGGTCACGGAGGGCGGCGGCGGGTTGTGCTCGAAGCGGCGGCCCTCTTCTATTTTGCGTTGGAGGTTGCGGTAGCCGACGGCGAGGAGGCCGATGACGGCGATCTGCAAAATCTCGACGGCGACCCAGAGAAAGACAAAGAACCTCATCGCTTGTTACCTCCCCGCCGGTACTTGCAACTGCACGCCTGTGCCGCCCGCGCCGTACATGATGGTGAGCGGGCCGTTGTGCGAGCGGATGCCCTCGGAGCGCGCCTTCTCGATTTCGAGCTGGAGTTCGAGCTTCTTGATGTCGAGGAGCGCGGGGTTGGCGTAGGTCGCCGCCTCGATCTGCTTGGTCTGCGCGGCGATCTTGGCGGCTTCGAGCCGCGCCTCCTCGGCCTGCTTCTGCTTCTCGTTGGCGACGACGCCGGAGGCCGCCGCCTCGATGCGGTCGTCGAGGAAGTCGGGGTTGCCGATCTGCACGGACTCAAGGCTCTGGATCAACTGCGTGGCGAGCAGCGGCTTGAGCGACTCGACGATGCGCTTCTGGATGGCCTCCTGATTGGCGTAAATCTCGTATGCGCCGTACTCGGAGAAGGCGTTGCGCGCCTCGGTCTGGATGAGGCCGTGGAGAATCTCGTTGCGCCGGTCGTGGCGCGTCGTCTCGTCGAAGCCGTACTTGCGGACGTAGTCCTCGACGTAACGCGCGTCGGTGAAGGCCGTGACGGCGATTTCGACCTGAAGCGCGGCGTTGTCCTTCGAGGTGACGCGCACGGGCGTCTTCTCGGTGAACGACTTGATGTTGACCGGGTACGCCTCGCGCCCCGGCGCGAGCGTGGTGAACCAGCCGTCGTTGGGGTGGTAGACGCGCTCGATGCGTCCGAAGTAGGTGACGACGTTGACCGTGCCTTCCTGCGTGTAATTAATGTTCGCGAAGGCCACCATCGCGCTGATGAGCGCCACGATGACCAAAAGCACCGCACCCGCCAGCAGCAACTTACTTTTCGACATTGAATCTCCTTTGTTAACGTCCAATACAACCGGCCATTTATTGTTTTTCTTCATTCTGAACACGTAATACGTAAAAGCGGGCCGCAGGGTTTGAAATGTGGAGATGCGCCCGCGCGCCACGCGTAGATGTGCCATGACGCGCCGTGATATAAAGGCATGGTTTGAAGCACTTTCCCGCCCGCGGGCCGTCACTGTGACCTTGAATCCGTGCTCGATGAGACGACCCTCGACCTCTCCGGCCTCCGTGTCATCGAACACCCGTCCGGCGTTCGCCTGAAGAGACATCCCTATGACGACAAAACTCCATAACACGTGGCTGAAGGCAGCCGCCTGCCTCTGTTTACCTTTGGCGTGCGCGGCCCAGACCGCCGCCCCGCCGCCCCAGCCGAAGCAGCCCCTCGCGGTGGTCAGCGGGCAGAACATCTACGAGGAAGATTTGTTGCCGCTCGTCCAGTGGCAACTGCTGCCGTTGCAAAATCAGGAGTATGAAATCAAAAGGGCGGCGCTCGAACGGCTGGTGACGCGGCGACTGGTCGAGGCGGAGGCCGTTACTAAGGGCGTCTCGGCGGAGAAGCTGCTTGAGCAAGAGGTTGACGCGAAAGTCGTCGAGCCGACCGACGAAGAGGTTGCGGCTTACTACTTAGGACAGCGGGATCGTATCACTGCCCCGTTCGAGGAAATCAAGCCCCGTTTGCGGCAGGCGTTGAAGCAGGCGAAGCTCGAACGGGCGCGGCAGAGCTACGTCGAGAGCCTGCGGCAGAAGGCCGACGTGGCGATACTTCTGCGCCCCCCCAGAGCGCGGGTCGGCTACGACTCGTCTCGCCTGCGCGGGAGCGCAGCCGCGCCGGTCATCATCGTCGAGTTCTCTGACTTCCAGTGCCCCTACTGCCGGGGCGTAGCGCCGACGTTGAAGACGCTGCTCGCCAAGTACGCCGGGCGCGTGAGCCTCGCTTACCGAGACCTCCCGCTGCGCGAGCTTCACCCGCAGGCGCAACAGGCGGCGGAGGCCGCGCGGTGCGCCGGAGAGCAGGGCAAGTTCTGGGAGTATCACGACCTGCTCTACACCGGCGAGGCGAAATTCGACGCCGGCAGCCTCGTTGGGCGCGCACGCATTCTGGGTCTGGACGTGGAGCGGTTCAGCTCTTGTCTGGCGAGCGGGAAGTTCAAAAACTCGGTCGAGGAAGACGTGCAAGAGGCGACCCGCGCGGGGGTCAGCGGGACGCCCGCCTTCTTCATCAACGGCATCTTCCTGAGCGGCGCGCAGCCTCTCAGCGTCTTCGAGAAAATCATCGAGGCGGAACTCGCCGCGGCTCAGGCCGAGTCAGTTAGACCTTAGATAGATGTCATCGCAGCGGGCATTCGCGCCGTGCAATCAGAGCCGCCGATACATATCCTATGGCCTACATACGCAGCACTTACCACGGAAAGTATTACATGAAGAGGCAGAACAACTCCCCGTGTCTGAGGTTACAGTACAAGGAGAATCAACAATAGTAACAGCGCCATTCGGACAACTGCATGAGTTACCAAAACAAGTCCCTCCGCTAGGGTTAAATAAAGCGCTCGCACAAACGGCGGACGTGCGTACAGCCGGCCCTTGTGGGCCTTGCGGCCCGGCTGGCCCTTGTGGCCCTGTCGCTCCTTGCGGCCCCGTCGGCCCCTGTGGCCCTGCTGGCCCCTGCGGCCCTGTCGAGCCTGAACCTGCGACCGTCGTCTGGACAGTGCCGTCCGGGAACTTGATGCCGCCGGTCGTTGATTCGATGACCCCGGCCACCACAAGCTTCGACGCATTCGGGGCCGTCCCGACGCCGACGTTGCCGGTCGTCCCGTTAATCGTCATGCGGATGGTGTCGTTCGTGCCGAAGTTGAAGGGGATCGGCCCGATGGAGGTCAGGAAGATGTTCGGCAGCGCGCTGTTGTACTGGTAGCGGCCCCGCTCCGCGCCCGTCCCCCAGATGGAGATGGCCGAGAAGCCCGTCGGGTTGTCGTTCCTCACGACCAACTGCGTCATCGAGCCGAGCGTCCCGTTGAAGGCTTGGTCCTTGCGGACTTCGAGGGCGTTGACGGGAGCGGCGGTTCCGATGCCGATGCGGCCCGCGTTCTCGTTGATGAGGGAGTCGCCGATGACGCCGCCGGGGCCGTCAATCCATTTCGGGATGAAGCCGTTCGTGCCCGTGCCCGCCGCGCCCGTCGTCGGCGTCTCGCCGTTTGCCGCCGCTGAGTTCGTGCCGTCGGCGCTCGACTTCCTGCCGCCAGCCTTGCCCGCCGAAATCATCACCGTCCCATCTTCAAACAAGATGCCGCCGCGAGCGCGGATCGTGCCCGCCACGTCGAGCGTCGCTTCGGGCTTGTCCGTGCCGATGCCGACCTGACCTTCGGGCGTGATGCGGACGTGCTCCTTGTCTTTACCCGTGAGCACGTCGCCGGTGCGAAGGGTGAGCGCGCCCGAAGTGCTCGTCACCTGACCGTCGTTGCCGTCGTGCGTCACGACCGTCATGGCCGGAGCCGCGTTCACGTCAATAATCGCCAGGTCACCGCTGTCCTGCACCGGCCCCAGAGCTTGCGTCGCGCGGCTCTCCGCCCACGCCCGTGCTGCGTCCGCTGAAAGCTTTCCCGATGTTACCCGACGCAACTCGACCCGCTGCTCTTGCAGCGAGACTAGGCTGTGTCTCTGGCTGAGACGGCCCGTGGGGTCTTTAACCGTGACCACGCAGAGGTACGAGCCGTCGGCGAGCCTCTGCCCGTGCTGGTCTCGGAGGTCCCAGTCGAGCAGGTCGCCGGACTTGAAGTCGGAGTCGAAGAGACGCTCGCCCGCCGTGGAGAAGACCTCAAGCCGCAGATGCGTAATCTTCTCGAACGAGATGAAGCGCACCTGCTCCGTGGCGGCGGCGGCTGTTATCGAGGGCGACGCAGCGCGGCTCTCTTCCTGCGCCGACGCGGCGGTTGAGACTCCGATGATGAGTGCGAGGCCGGAGCAGATGGCAAACGTGATTCTTTGCCACATGAGGGAATACTCCTTATCTGTCAGCTCTTGATTGTCGCCCTCGAACACTAAGGCGCGCTCTGCGTCGAGGGTGAAGGTAAAAAAGCGAGGCTCCTGTTCGGGCGTGTTCCACGTCAGTGTGAGGCCGGCGTATGAGACTTGCGCCAGCACGCAAGGTACACTGCACGCACGCTATGCCCGTCGGCGGCAAATGTCAATGGCGGGGCGGAACGCGGCGCGGGGATAAAGAGGGCGGGCGCGGCTGTCTTGATTGACAGCCGCGCCCGCCCGGTTTGTGTCGTCGCTTGCCGGTGTTATTAGCGGCGGTTGCGCCAGAACTGCGCGCGCGCGATGCGCTGCTGCACGCGCGAGTCGCGGCGCGAGTCGAAGGACGAGCTGCGGCGTTGGCGTCGGAAGTCGCGCCGGTCGTCGCGGCGGTCGTCGCGGCGGTCGCGGCGTGCCTGACGCCTGCGCCAGCGCCAGTTGTTGTTATTGTCGCGGCGATGGTGGCCGACGCGCCGCCCGCGCTCCCAGCCGAGGTGGCGGCCCTGATTCTGCTTGTGCTTCTTGCGGTGTTTGTCGTGCGCGAGGGCGTCCGTGCCCGCGCCGAGCACGAGCATGAGGACGATGGCGAGTGCGCTTATCGTCCGTTTCAGTGTACGCATTTCAAACCTCATCCCTTAATTCCTCCGTCTTCAAGTGGTTCGACCGGGAGAGTTTTGCTGGTTTTAAGAATAAGGCTTCGAAGCCCCTCCGGGCAAGACGGCAAATTCAATGCCGAAAAGAGAAGATGTTAGATGTCGGCTGCCGGATGCCGGTGAAATTCAAGCCGTTTTTACTAACATCCAGTATCCGACACCCGGCCTCTTCTCCCCTTTTCCCCCGCTTGCCTTTCCCTCTCCGGCTCGCGTAAATTACTCTCTCAACCTTGGAGTTCTATCCCGCAAGCATTTTCCGAGTTTGAAGGCGACGCCCTCGCGGCTCGCCCCTCGAAGGGCCGCCGCGAGGGCGTCCCCACCAACCTGTCGAAAGGATGTTTCGGACCTGACGCCATGAAAGTTTATCCGACCAACCAGATTCGCAACCTCGCCGTCATCGGGCACGGGCACTCCGGCAAGACGCAGCTCATCAGCTCCCTCCTTCACCTCGCGGGCTCGACGCCGCGCTGGGGCAAAGTTGACGAAGGCACGACCACGACCGACTACGAGGAAGACTCCATCGCGCGCAAGATCACCCTCAACACCGCGCTCGCGCACTGCGAGTGGCGCGAACACAAGATCAACTTCATAGACACGCCCGGCTTCTCGGCCTTCGTCCCGCACGCGCGGCCCGCCCTGCGCGTCTCGGACTGCGCGCTCGTCGTCGTGGACGGCGTCTCCGGCGTCGAGGTCGGGACGGAGAAGACGTGGGGCTACGCCAACGAGTTCATCACGCCGCGCATGATGGTCATCAGCAAGCTCGACAAGGAGCGCGCCGACTTCGGCGCGGCCCTCGACAGCGCGCGCAAAACCTTCAGCCGCGCCATCGTCCCCTTCACATTGCCCATCGGTCAGGAGGCGAACTTCCGCGGCGTCGTGGATGTCGTCCACATGAAGGCTTACGAGTTCGATGCCAACGGCAAGGCCAAGGAGATTGACATCCCTTCGGCGGGCCGCGAGGTGGTGGACAAGGAGCGCGAGCGACTCATCGAAGTCATCGCCGAGTCGGACGACGCCTTGATGGAGAAGTATTTCGAGACGGGGACGCTCCCCGAAGAGGACATCGTTCCGAACATCAGCAAGGCCATCGCCGCGAGCCGCCTGTGCCCGGTCTTCGCCGTCTCCTCGAACACGCTCGCCGGTCTCTCCACGCTCCTCGACGGCATCGTGGACTACGCGCCCGCGCCCGACACGCACGCCGCCGAGCACGGCAAGGCGAGCCTCGACGACGGCGCAGCCGAGGTGACGCGCGGCTACCACACCGAGGAGCCCTTCTCGGCCTACGTCTTCCGCACCATCGCCGACCCCTTCGCCGGTCGCATCAACGTCATGAAGGTCGTCAGCGGCCACGTCAAGGCGGACGCCACCGTCTACAACACGACGCGCGGCACGGCGGAGCGTCTCGGCGCTCTCCACTCGATGCAAGGCAAGCAGCTCGACAAGATTGAAGAGGCGAACGCGGGCGACATCATCGCCTGCGTCAAGCTCAAAGAGACGCAGACGGGCGACACCCTCTCGGACAAGGGCGCGCCCGTCGTCTACGACCCCATCCAGTACCCGGAGGCCGCCATCTCCTTCGCCATCGAGCCGAAGTCGCGGCAGGACGAAGAGAAGATCAGCACCGCGCTCCACAAGATTCTCGAAGAAGACCCGGCGCTTCATTTCACGCGCGACGCCCAGACCAAAGAGTTCCTCCTCTCCGGCTCAGGCCAGCTCCACGTCGAGACGGTCGTCGAGAAGCTCAAGAACCGCTACCACGTCGAGGTCGCCCTGCACCCGCCGAAAGTCCCCTACAAGGAGACCATCACGGCGCGCGCCGAGGTGCAGGGGAGGCACAAAAAGCAGACGGGCGGGCGCGGACAGTTCGGCGACTGCAAGGTTATCTTCGAGCCGCTGGCGTCCGGCGAGGGCTTCGTCTTCGAGGACAAGATTTTCGGCGGCTCCGTCCCGCAGCAGTTCCGCCCCGCCATCGAGAAGGGCATCGTCGAGGCCGCCGCCGGCGGGGCCATCGCCGGATACCCTTTGGTGGACTTCAAGGTGACGCTCATTGACGGCTCGTTCCACAACGTGGACTCCGACGAGCACAGCTTCCGCGCGGCGGGCAGGAAGGCTTTCCGCAACGCCATCGAGAAGGTCAAGCCGACTATCTTAGAGCCCATCATGCACGTCGAGGTGGTCGCGCCCGTCGAGTGCAGCGGCGACATCATGGGCGACCTCAACTCGCGGCGCGGTCGCATGGAGGGCATGGAGATGAGCGGCAAGAATCAGGTCGTCAAGGCCCGCGTCCCGATGTCCGAGATGCTCGACTACCAGTCGAAGCTCAACTCCATCACCGCCGCGCGCGGCTCCTTCCACATGGAGTTCTCGCACTACGACCCCGTCCCCGGACAGATCGCGCAGAAGATCGTCGAGCAGTCGCGCGCCGAAGGGCGCATCAAGGCCGAAGAGGAAGACTGAGGTCGAAGCCTTCGGGCTTTGTGGATTTTGAGAGGGCGGGCGGCAGGGCTTTTAAAACTTGCCGCCCGCCTTCTCTGTATTCATTGACCCGCGCCGCCGGAGGCGTCTATCATCCACGCGGTCGCGGACAGTCCGAAGTTTTTTGTAGTCTTCCCGGCACGATTCCCGCGTGACTTCTCTTCCGACTCGACCGAGTGAATAGTCTCCCTAAACAAAGCCGACGCCTCGCAGCAATCCTCAGCAGTCGAAGCTTCCACGCCTCGTGCGCGGATGCAAGGAGAACAGAACATATGTCTTGGCAAAACGCTCCCACGCTGACCAAGCTCACGGCCTCGCAGCAGGGCGGCAATCGCGGCGCGCAGCTCTGGGGCGTCCAGTACAACGGGACGCTCAACACCATCTATCAGGTGACGCCGGGCGGCGGGTGGAGCCAGTGGCTGGGGCCGACCTGGAACGGGCAGCCGGGCGGCCCGAAGCAGACTTACGAGCTGGCGGCGGCGCAGCAGAACGACGGTCGCGTCCAGTTCTTCGCGCTCGACACGATGCTGCGACTGTGGACGACCTGGCAGACCTCGCCCGGCGGCAACTGGAGCGGTTGGGAGGGGCCGAACTGGAACAGCGCGCCGCAGGGGATGAAGAAGATCAGCGCGTCGCAGCAGGGGGGTCAGCGCGGCGCGCAGTTGTGGGGCATACAGGATGACTACTCGCTCGTCACCTGCTACCAGATAACCGCAGGCGGCAACTGGAGCGGCTGGCAGGGCTGGGCGGCAACGCCGGAGAACTCGCAGTTCATCGAGGTCACGGCGGCGCAACAGAACGACGGGCGCGTGCAGCTCTGGGCGCTCGACACGAAGCTCCAGCTCTGGAGTTGCTGGCAGACCTCTCCGGGCGGCGACTGGACGGGCTGGTCTGGGCCGAACTGGAACGGCGCTCCGCCCCTCGCCAACATCGCCGCGTGCCAGCAAGGGGGTTCGCGCGGCGCGCAGCTCTGGGGCATCAACGAGAACGGTATGCTCATCACCGACTATCAGGTCTCGCCGGGCGGCGGGTGGAGCGGCTGGTCGAACGAGAGCTTCATGGGCGTCGCGCCGGTCTACGAACTGACCGCCGCGCAGCAGAACAACGGCTGCGTCCAGCTCTGGGCCGTCACCACCGACCAAGTCCTGACGAGCATCTCGCAGACCTCGCCCGGCGGCAACTGGGGCGGCTGGTCTTAAGAGACGGCCTTAAAACTCTCGACACGCGTGATGACTGTAGGGGCAGGGCTTGTCCCTGCCCGCTTGCTCGTTAAACTCAACCTGACTCTTTAGAAAGTCCGCGGGCAGGGACAAGCCCTGCCCCTACAGTTTTGAGAGGAACGTCACACACATGAACCGTCGCACGTCCTTCGGCACGCAGGCGCGGACGCGTCTCTTGGTCGCCGCCGTCTGCCTGTTCTGCGTCGCCCTCGGCTCTCCGGCCTCGGCGCAGCAGGCGGCGACGGCGAACGCTCCGCTGCCCGCCGCGAAGATTCAGGAGATAGAGGCCGCGATCAAGGAGGAGATGTCGAAGCAGGGCATTCCGGGCATCTCGGTGGCGGTCGTGTCGGAGGGTCGCGTGCGCTGGTCGAGCGGCTACGGCATGGCCGACGTGGAGAACAACGTCGCGGCGAACGCCGAGACCGTCTATCGCCTCGGCTCGATCTCGAAGTCGTTGACGGCGGTCGCCGTTATGCAGCTCGCCGAAGGCGGCAAGCTCGACCTCGACGCGCCCGTGCAGAAGTTCTGCGCGGCCTTCCCCGCCAAGCAGTGGCCCGTCACGACGCGGCAGATACTCGGACACCTCTCCGGCATCCGCCATTACAAGAGCGACGAGGAGTTCAACAGCACGCGGCTCTACGCGAGCGTCGGCGAGGGGCTCTCGATGTTCAAGGACGACCCGCTGCTGCACGAGCCGGGGACGAAGTACAGCTACACGACTTTCGGCTACAGCGTCCTGGGCTGCGCGGTCGAGGGCGCTGCGGGCTCGAAGTTCGCCGACTACGTGCGCGAGCACGTCCTCAAGCCCGCCGGGATGGAGCGGGCGCGCGTGGACAGCGTCGCGGAGATCATCCCGCACCGCGCGCAAGGCTACCGCCGCGACCCGCGGACGAAAGAGCTGCGCAACTCGCCTCTGGCCGACAACAGCTACAAGGTTCCGGGCGGCGGCTTCGTCTCGACCGCCGGAGACCTCGCGAAGTTTGCCGCCGCCCTGCAAGCCGACGCGCTCCTCAAGGCCGAGACGAAGGAGCAGATGTTCACGCGCCAGAAGACGCGCGACGGCAAGGAGACTTCTTACGGGCTCGGCTTCGGCGTCGGCACGTGGAACGGCCAGCGAATGGTCGGTCACAGCGGCGCGCAGCAGCGCGTCAGCACCTTCCTCCACATCCTCCCCGAACGCGGCGCGGCGGTCGTCCTCATGGTCAACCTCGAAGACGCAAAGCTCGGCGACCTCGCCATCCGCATCGGCGACATCGTTATCAAGTGAGCAAAGATAAGCCGCAGATAAACGCCGAGACACGCAAATCAGAAAGGCAAATGTTTTAATCCGCGTTTCTCTGCGTCCATCTGCGGCTTATCTTTCCCCCGGCCCGCCCGAAAATTGTTTGAAACCGAACCAGCGCATCTGGTTTCTAACATTCCGACTGACCACTGTGTCGGTCGCCACACCCAACGCATAACTCAACGGGCGGACGCAAAGAGTGCTGAACATCACAGAACTGTCGAAGACGTATCCGGGCGGCGTGCAGGCATTGAGGGGCGTCAGTCTCGAAGTCCCCGCCGGGATGTTCGGGCTGCTGGGGCCGAACGGCGCGGGCAAGACGACGCTGATGAAGATCGCGGCCACGCTCCTCGAACCCGACGCCGGCGTCGTCGAGTTCGACGGCGGCGACCTCGTCAACAACAAGCAAGCCGCGCGCCGCCTGCTCGGATACCTGCCGCAGGAGTTCGGCCTCTACCCGACGCTGACCGCCGAGCAGACATCGCCGTCTTCTACACCGGCGAGGCGATGCACCGCGACCGCGAGCTGCGCGTCGAGCCCGTGCTTTGGAGCGTGCCCGCGCCGAACTTCGTCCTCCTGCTCTCGAAGTTTTTGACGACGCTCCTGCTCTCCGCCTCGGCGATTCTGCTGGTCGGCGCGGCGTCCGTCCTGTTACAAATCTACAAGGGCCACGCGCCCGTCGAAATCCTCACGCACCTCAAAATCTACACGCTTATCTTACTGCCGAGCGCGGCCCTCCTCATCGCCGCCGTCACGGCTCTGAACGTCCTTTTGCGCGAAAAGTATCTCGCGTATGCCGTCTCCCTCGCCGTCGCGGGCTCGCTCTTCTACCTCTTCAGTCAGGGCTACAACCACTGGCTCTACAACCCCGTCCTCTACGGCCTCTGGACGCCCAGGGACTTGGAGGGCGGCGCGCAACTCCTCCCGCAAATCCTGACCCACAGAATCTACTGCCTCGCGCTCGCCGCCCTCTTCCTCTCACTCGCGCACCTCTCCTACGAGCGCAAATCCAACGGCGGCCCGCGCGCGCACGGTCGCCTGAGCGGTAAGGGCTGGGCGCTCCTCGTCGCCACACTCTCCGCAGCCGTCGCCGTCCTCATGGGACTCTCGCTCTACGCCGCAGGCCGGACATAAACGTGGAGTTAGTCCGCGCCATTCGGCATAATGTGCGTCACCCGACATGATAGAGCAGACTTCCGGCGACAAGGTGCGTGAGCGGATGAGTGAGATTGGCGCGGGCGCGGGCTTCGACCTCTATACGTTGAAAAACTTCTTCGACGCCGAAACGTGTGCGGAGTTAATCGAAGAGATGCGTCGCGCGACGGTCGGCGCGGCGACCGTCTACGGGCGGGGCGAGTCGGGTGACGTGGACGAGAGGGTGCGCAAGGTCGCGCGGCTCGCGCCCTCGGCGGAGACGGTCGAGCGCGTGAAGCGGCGGCTGGTGGAATGTCTTGAAGAAGTCGGCGGGCATTTCGGTCTGCGCCTCGGCGCGTGCGAGGAGCCGCAGTTTTTGCGCTACCGCGTGGGCGACTTCTTCGTGGCGCATCAGGACGGCAACACGGGGATGCTGATGTCGGAACGTGAGCGTTCGCGCAAGGTCTCTCTGGTCGTCTTCCTCAACCGGCAGTCAGAGGTCGAGGAGGCGGGCACATACGGCGGCGGCGCGCTCGTCTTCTCCGAGTGGCGCGGCGGTGTGGGGCGCGTCGAGTTGCCGCTCAACGCCGAGGCCGGGACGCTCGTCGCGTTCCGCGCGGAGACGACGCACGAAGTCGTTCCGGTGACGCACGGCGAGCGGTACTCAATCGTCAGTTGGTTCGGGTGAGGTCACGCACAGTCTGCCCGAAGAGGCCAAGGCCGAGAAGAAATGAGCGAGCACTCACATGAACGAAAGAAATTCGAAGAAGCCCTCCGAGACGGATTGGGCGCGCATTGACGCCATGACGGATGAGGAGATTGACACTTCGGATATTCCGCCGTTGGGGGACGAGTTTTTTGCGGAGGCACAATGGCGGATGCCTATGGAGACTTGCGATTAGGTGCGGCTCCGGCGGGATGACTGTAGGGGCAGGGCTTGTCCCTGCCCGCTTGCTCGTTAAACTCAACCTGACTCTTTAGAAAGTCCGCGGGCAGGGACAAGCCCTGCCCCTACAGTTCCGACAACGGTCACACTCATTTGCAATCCGCTACACTCCGTCCCCTTCGGGGACTTTGCGCCGCGCAGCCCCCGAAGGGGGCGGAATAATTTAGACGAGGGGCGCGAGCCGTGGGACACAGCGACAACAGAAAGTTAAAGAGCCCCGTCAGGGGCGAAAGAATTTCAACTTGTCCATTTAGCAAGTTGAAATTCTTTCGCCCCTGACGGGGCTCTCATTGTTCTTTTCTGTGTGTTCCCACGGCTGACGCCGTGGGCTAAATTATTCCGCCCCCTTCGAGGGTTGTTAGTCTCTAACTTCCAAGTCACAAACTCACGTGCCAACGGCAGCGAGACGATATATCCTTAGATGGATGATTGAGGAGATTCGTGAGAAAATTTCATCCGGGCAGTTCGAGTTCTCTAAGCATGCCGCTGACCAAAGTATCTTGCGCCGCGTCACGTTGCGTGAGATACGCGAGGCAATCGCCGATGGGGAAGTCATCGAAGATTATCCGGATGATAAGTACGGCCCTAGCTGCCTGATATTCGGTTACACTCAAGCGGGCAGACCTTTGCACCTCCAGTGCAGCTACCCGTCGCGTCCTCTGCTGAAGATCGTTACGCTCTACGAGCCGGACGCAAACCTCTGGGTTGATTTTAAGGTGAGGAAGTAGCTGAGATGAGCGCTCAAGAAACAATGGTCGAGCGGAGAGTCACGTACACGCTCGAAAAAGACGGCAAGTTTATTATCGTCGAGAACGTACCTGCCAGAGTCTGCGTCGAAACCGGCGAGCAGTTCTTCTCCCCGGAAACCGTCGAGCGGCTACAGCAGATGATTTGGGAAGGGGAAAAGCCCAAGAAGGTTATCGAAACCCCGGTTTATGAATTCGCCGCATAAATCCACAGGCGCAAGCTAACAACTCATCCAGCCCGCACGTTAGTCGTCCACCAGCGAGCCGCGAAAGAGCGGCTGGCCCGCGAGCGAGGTCTTGAAGCCGAAGAGGATGAGGGCCAGCCCGACGGAGAGGCAGAGGAGAGTGCCGCCCGCGTACCAGACCGAGAGGTCTGGGGTGATGGGGAAGAAGTTGAACATGAGGATGAAGAACTGCGAGAAGAACATCGCCAAAAGCCCGAAGCGCAGGAGGATGAAGAGCGTCAGCGCCGCGCCGATGGCCGCGAACGGCAGGTCAATCAAAAGATTCTCGCCCGCCAGGCCACCCGGCAGCGTGAAGAGCAGCCAGACCACTGCGGTCGCCACCCAACGCTTGCGCAGGATGATGTTGAAGAGCAAGAGCAGGAACAGGATGAACGAAGGCGCGAGCAGAGAGTTGAGCACCTGCGCGCCCACCAACGCGGCGAGGTTCCGCGCGCCGAGCAAGCCCCGCAGTTCGATGGCGGCGGGCGTCGGCGACGGTAGTCCGAGCCAATGCGGGGCGCGGAGTTGTAAGTAGCCGACGAGCAGCAGCCCGAAGCCGAAGACCGCGCCGAGCAAGAGGTCTCGCCCCACAAGGGGGTCGCGCCAGTCGCCCGCCAAAAGCCGGTTCCAACTGATAATCCTCCCCGGCCAGCGCCTTCGCACGAAGGGCTCGACCGCGATGTAGACGAGCCACAAAAGGCACGTCACCATCAGGTTGAAGGCCAGCTCGTTGATGAGGAGCGAGAATTCGCCCCCCAATGTCGGGACGTGGTGCGTCGAGATGATGCTTGAGAGCATCGCCACCACGAAGAAGAACAAGGCGAGCTTGAAAGCCCCTTTGCGGTCGCCGCGCCCCAAACGCAGGTTGTGCCGCGCGAGCAACGCCGCGCCGAGCAGAATCAATAGGAACAATCCGATGAGCAAGGTCTGGACGGCCTTCTCGCCCGCGCGCACCTGCGTCTGCTCCTGCCTTGAAGGTCTGTTCCAGGGGTTAATGATTTGGAAGTGAACGGGCTTCCCACGGAATGACGCGGCCTCGACGCGAAGGGGCGCGTCCGCTTGTCCGGGATAAAAACCCTCCCACGCCGCCTGCGCGTCGAAGGGCTGCGAGGGAATCCACTTCGGAGTGGTCTCCTTGAACTGCGAGGGGTCGAGCCCCGCCTCCGCGAAGAGCTTCGACCAATCGAAGGCGGCGGCGGGCGCGTCCTGCGGCTCTAAGACCTGCGGCGGCACGCCGTAGAAGGAGAGCAAACGCCCGCGCGTGTCGAGCGAGAGCCCGGCCATCCCCGAAACCGTGCGCGGCGGGTCAATTTCGTTGACGTTCTCCCGGCTTAACGGCAAGAGGTGGCGCGGGCTCTGCCGGTACCAGAACCCGACCGCCGTGGGCTGCCCCGACTTCAGTCTCTCCCAACGCGCGGGCGAAGTGTCTTGCTCGCGGACGTGTTCGAGGTATTCCGAGTCGGTGTAGAAGGAGTAAGCCTCGTCCGTCACGCCGCCGTAGCCGAGCTTCGCGCTGATGTCGCCCGCGCGCTCCTTCAACGCTTCCGTAGACTTTTCGAGCGGCACGGACGCGTGCAGAAACACCCACGGCGAGAGGAGCACGCAGAGCGCGAGGCCCGCGAGCGCGAGCGCGAGCAGCGCGACGGCGATCGGCGGGCGCAGACTTCCCTCCTTCGGCGCGGCGGCGACCATCTCCGGCGAAGGCGTCTCGCCCGCCGCTAATGCCGCCGCCAAAGGGTCTCCGCCCGGCAGGGCCGCCGCCACTTGCAAGCGCGGAGGCGGGCCGCTCTCTCGGCTCGACCGAGATGCAACGCTCGATGACGCGCTCGACTAAGGGGTCTAAGTCGCGGACGATGGTCGAGGGGCTCTCCGGCATGGACACCGTCCGGCGCAGGCGGAGCAGTTCGGGAAGCGTGTTCGCCGCGAAAGCCTTGCGGCCCGTGAAGACTTCGTAGAGCACGAGGCCGAGCGAGTAGATGTCGCTGCGCGCCGTCAGCTCTCCACCCTTGAGCTGCTCCGGCGACATGTATTCGGGCGTGCCTTCGAGCGCCGCCCCGCCGCTGAAGTCTTCCAGAAGTCCTGCGAGCCCGAAGTCCGTGATGCGGACGTTCCCGTTCTCGTCAATCATCACGTTCGACGGCTTGAGGTCGCGGTGCAGCACGCCCGCGTCGTGCGCCGCCGCGAGCCCCGCGCACAACTGCCGCGCGATGTCCGTCGCCTTGTCCGAGGGCAGGCGACCGAACCGCTTGAGCACCGAAGAGAGTTCCTCGCCCCTGACGTACTCCATCGAGAGGAAGTGGAGCCCCTCGGACTCGCCGATGTCGTAGACGCGGCAGATGTTGCGGTGCGAAATCTGTCGCGCGACCCGCACCTCCCGGTGAAAGCGCGCGAGCGCCGCGCCGTCCGCCGAGAGCGCGTCGGGCAAAAACTTGAGCGCGACGGGCTGTTCGAGCTTCAAGTCCTCGGCCTTGTAGACCTCGCCCATCCCGCCGCGCCCCAGGAGGCCGACGACGCGGTAACGCTCGTCGAGCATCGTCCCCGCCACGAAGCGCGCGTGGTCGAGCGAGTCCGACGAAGCGAGCGTGCGCGAGCCGCGCGTCGGCTGCGAAGCCTTGCGGCCCGGCGCGGAGTCAACGCCGCCGACATGAGAAGGCTTCGGCGTCTCCGGCAGGATGCGCGTCTCGGCGGTCGCCTCGTCGAAGACGACGCCGCAGGACGGGCAGGAGACGCTCTCTTCCGAGATTTCTGTCGTGCAGGACGGACACTTCATGAGGAAGCGGATTGTAGCTCCTTATATTTTTGCCGCGCGGAAAAAGTTCTGTTGAAAGTTCTGGCGTCGGCGTCGGCTATGACATAATACGGCCCACGTCACACAGAAGATTCAGACACCGCCCGCGTCGGCCAAAGGTGGCCGCGCCCGCGGAAGAAAGTTGTAGAAGAAAGATGTCGGAGAAGCCCACACCCACGCCGCGCACCGAACTGCCCGGCCTCCCGTTCCAACGTTACCGCGCCATCCCGAAGCCCGTCACCGCCGTCCAGTTGAAGGAGCGCGAAGAGGTTCCGAACCCCTTCGGCGAGGGCGGCGCGTTTCAAGGCGAGCCCGGCGCGTGGAAGATTACTTACGGCCAACGCGCCGACGGCACGCCGGACGTGGCCGTCGCCTCGGCTGAACATTTCGCCAAGACCTACGAGCACGTCGGCGGCGACCAGTACCAGAAGAAAGTCACCGCCGAGGTCGAGGCCGCGCGCCTCGAAGCGCCGCTCGACATCGTCACCGCCGAAGGCCCCGCGCACGGCGAGCCGGGCGACTGGCTCATCTCGCTCGAAGGCGGCGCGTACTTCAACGACGACGAATATTTCCGTGCGCACTACGCGCCCGCCGACGCCGACGCTTAGAGACACAAGGGAGAGACTCACTCGAATATGAAAGCCCTCGTCATCGCAGCCCTCTTCGTCGCGGCGACCGCCGCGCAGAGCCTCGACACACACGCGCAGACCGGCAGACGCCGGAGGTCTCCGCCCCGCCGCGCGGTCGCGAGTAAGCCTCCGGCGTCGGCGGCGGTGACGACCGCTTCGGGCCTCACCTACGTCGTCACCAAACGCGGCACAGGCCGTCAGCCTCTCAAGGGCGAGACCGTCCTCGTCCACTACACGGGCACTCTGAGCAACGGCGTGAAGTTCGACAGCTCGCGCGACCGGGGCGAGCCCATCGCGTTCAAGTTGGGCGAGGGCCGCGTCATCAAGGGTTGGGACGAGGGCGTGGCGCTCCTGCGCGTCGGCGATCAGGCCGTGCTCGTCATCCCGCCCGCGCTCGGCTACGGCGACCGCAACGTCGGCAACGGTCTGATTCCTCCCCGCTCGACTCTCATCTTCGTCATCGAAGTCGTGGACGTGAAGGCGACGACGCTCTCCGAGGTGCTCTCGCGGACGCTCAAAGAGAAAGGCATCGAGGCGGCGGTCGCGCGCTTCCGCGAGCTAAAGAGCGGAGGCGGCAGCGACTTCTACACGAGCGAGTCGGACTTGAACGCGTGGGGCTACCGCCTGCTCGCGAATAAGCAGACGAAAGAAGCGGTCGAGGTCTTCAAGCTCAACGTCGAAGCCTACCCGGCCTCCGCGAACGTCTACGACAGTCTCGCCGAAGCCTACCTCGCCCTCGGCGAAAAGCAGTCGGCGATAGACAACTACCGGAAGGCGCTCGAACTCGACCCCAAGTCAGAGAGTGCGCGGAAGGCGCTCCAAACCCTCACGCAGAACTGAGGCCGACGACGCGCCGCCGCCTTCAGAAGTTCCGGCAACTAAACGGGCGCGCGCGGCGTTATTGCCTTTGAACAGGCAAAAGACGTGCGGCTGAAATCAACGCCCCGGCTCCCCCGCCCTTCATTCGCCGCAAACCGAAATCATTCGCCCGACCGTAAGGAGAACGCCCATGCCGGAGTCCAGAGCCCGCGCCGTCGAGCGCCGCGTCAAGACGCCGACGCTTCTCAGCCGCCGCGAGGTCGGCGGCTTCGTCTTGACCGAGTGCGCGTACCCGCCCGGCCTGCGGATGCCGAAGCACGAACACGAGCCCGCCTACTTCAGCCTCGTCCTCCGAGGCGGCTACACCGAGACCATCGGCGACACGGAGCTGCGCGGCAAACCCGCCGCGCTCCTCTCGCACCCGCCCGGACGCGCGCACGCCGTCGCCTTCCACGAACAGGAGGTGCGCATCTTCCGCGCCGATGTGAAGCCGTGCTGGCTCGAACGACTGCGCGAATACGACTTGCAGATCGCGAGCCCGGACTGCTTCGAGGGCGGCCCGGCGGTCGGCCTCGCGCTCAGGCTCTACCGCGAGTTCCGCGAGTCGGACAAGTATTCGCCGCTCGCCGTCGAGGGCATCATCCTTGAGCTGGTGGCCGAGGTCGCGCGACGCGGCGCGCGTGCGCGCGAACGCCGCGCGCCGCGTTGGCTTGAGCGTGCGCGCGAGATACTGCATGAGCAGTCGGGCGTCGTCCCCGCGCTCGCCGCGCTCGCCAGCGAGGTCGGCGTCCACCCCGTCCACCTCGCGCACGAGTTCCGACGCTTCTACCGCGAGAGCGTCGGCGAGTACGCGCGCCGCCTCCGCGTCGAGCGGGCCTGCGCCGAGATGGCGCTCTCCGAACGCCCCTTGAGCGAGATTGCCGCCGACACAGGCTTCTACGACCAGAGCCACTTCTCCAACGCCTTCAAACGCCACACCGGCCTCACCCCCGCCGAGTTCCGCTCCGCCGCGCGGGGGAATTGAAGAAGTACGCAGGAATGAAGTAGGTGGTACGCAGTTAAGAGCGCCGGAGGCGCGTCTGAGATGAGCCGGGGGTGTGCGAGGGAGCGAGAGCGACCGAAGCGCGAACCCCCGGAACAGCGCAGCATAAAAAATTATGCGCCCCGGCAGGGGCGCGGGAACACGCGCCGAATACGAACGCGCGTCGTTTCCGTCGCCCCTGCCGGGGCGAGATGTTTTTTCTTGACCTGCTTCCGGGGGCTGCGCCTTCGTCGCACGCCTGCGGCTCGCTCCTTCGGCTTCACCCCCGGCTCATCTCCGACGCGCCTCCGGCGCTCCGAACCGCTGACCGCCCGCCGCCCACTTTTTTTCCAACAAGCTTTCTGTCTTCCAAGACGCCCCGCGCCCGTGCGGGCTATAGTCTCCGCACCCGAAGACCCGCTCTCCCGCGAACGGTCGAAGACTAAGAAAAACGGAGATACTTCACATGCCGAGAGCCGCACTGCCTTCAATCCTCCTCATTCTCCTGTTCTGCGCGGGCGCTCACGCGCAAGGAGCGAGCGCGCCGATGCTCTTCGGGCGCGTCGCCGTCAACCGGACGCATATCGCCTTCTCTTACGCGGGCGACATCTGGCTCGTCGAGCGCGGCGGCGGCGAGGCGCGGCGGCTCAACCCGACGCCCGGCTCGTACAACTTCCCCGTCTTCTCGCCGGACGGCTCGCGGCTCGCCTACGGCAAACAGTCCGGCCCCGCGTGGGACGTGTACGTCGGCCCCGCCGCCGGTGGCGAGGCCGAGCGGCTCACCTTTCATCCCGGCACGGAGTTCCCTTTCGCCTGGACGCCCGACGGCAAGCGGCTGCTCTTCGCCTCGAACCGCACAGCCTTCCAACGCGTCTACACGTTGGAGCCGGGCGGCTCGACAATGCCGAACGAGCTTCCGCTGCCGAGGGCACAGAGCGGCTCGCTCTCGCCCGACGGCAAGCGCATCGCTTACAACCCGATGGCCGCGACCGTCGGCGACTGGCGTTTCTATCGCGGCGGTGGGAAGGGTCTCGTCTGGATTGTGAGCTTGAGCGACGGCGCGCTCGAACGTCTCCCGGCGGGCGACTACAACGACCTCATGCCGATGTGGGTCGGCAACAAGATTTACTTCATCTCCGACCGGACGGGGACTTACAACCTCTTCTCTTACGACCTCTCGAACAAGCAGACGAAGCAGCTCTCGAACTTCGAACGCTACGGCATCCGCTGGGCTTCAGCCGGGCCGGACTCAATCGTCTTCGTCCGCGACGGGCGCATCCATCTCTACGACCTCGCCTCGAACCAGACGCGCGTCGTCGAAGTCCGAGTCAAGCCGGACGAGTCGGAGCTTCAGCCCCGCACGGTCAACGCCTCTCGCACGATTGACTGGGCGACGCTCTCTTCGGACGGCGACCGACTCGTCTTCAGCGCGCGCGGCGACGTGCTCATCTTCAACCCCTCTTCGGGCGACTCGCGCAACCTCACAGAGACGCCCAACGCCTTCGAGCGCTTCGCCGCCCTCTCGCCCGACGGCAAGCAAATCGCCTACTTCTCCGACGAGACCGGCGAGTACCAACTCCACGTCCGCCCCTCGGACGGCGCGGGCGCGGTTAAAAAAATCGCCGTCGAGCCGAAGCCCTCTTTTTATAGAGAACTCACGTGGTCGCCCGACTCGAAGAAGCTCGCCTTCGCCGACAAGCGCCTCGCGCTCTGGTACGCCGATGTCGAGAGCGGAAACGTCAAACGGGTAGACACGTCCGTCTACTCTTATCAGGAAGAGCTGCGCCCCGCGTGGTCGCCCGACAGTCGTTACCTGACTTACTCGAAGCACCTCCACAACCGCATCCGCACGGTCTACGTCCACGACCTCGCGGCTAACCGGACGCACCAAATCACCGACGGGCGGACGCACACCGAGTCGCCCGTCTTCGACGCGAGCGGCAAGTACCTCTACTTCCTTTCCAGCCCCAACGCCGGGACGAGCGAGTTCGGCTGGGGCGTCCTGAGCGGCGTCCTCGCGCGCCCTTCGGTCATCCGCCGCGTGCACATGGTCGTGCTGCAAAACGACCAGACCTCGCCGCTTCTACCTAACGGCCAGCCCGACCCCTCGGCGAAGCTCGAAGCCTCTTCGGCCCCCGCGCGCATTGACTTCGAAGGCATCTCGGAGCGCGTCATTGACCTGCCGCACCAGCCGCGCGACTACGCGCAGCTCATCCCCCACGGGGAGGCCGGGAAGTTCTTCCTCCTCGTCAACGAGTGGCCGAAGTCGCCCGGCCCCGGCTCGAACCCCGCGCAGTCGCTGTACACTTATGACCTCGCGAAGCCCCCGAAGCACGAGAAGTTCGTCGAAGAGATCGGCGGCTTCGAGTTCTCGCGCGACGGCAAGCGCCTGCTCTACGCGAAGGATCGGAACTGGTTCCTCGTCTCGACCAAAGAGCCGCCGAAGCCCGACGAAGGCAAGCTCGACTTCAAACGTTTGGAAGTGAAGGTTGACCCGCGCGCCGAGTGGCGGCAGATGTACCGCGAGAGTTGGCGCATCATGCGCGACTGGTTCTACGACCCGAACCACCACGGCCAGAACCTCTCCGAGCTTGAGCGCCACTACGCCGAATACTTGCCGACGGTGACGCGCCGCTCGGACTTGAACGGCTTGATGAACATGATGCTCGGCCACGTCTCCGTGAGCCACCTCGGCGTCGGCGGCGGAGACCAGCCGCCGCCCGCCGGTGGGCCTCCGCCGCGCACGGGACTGCTCGGCGCGGACTACGAGACGGACGGCGCACGCTACCGCTTCAAGCGCGTCCTCCGCTCGACGCAGTACAACTCGGCGGGCGGCTCGTCCGCCGCCCCGCTCGACCGCCCCGGCGCGTCTGTTAAGGACGGCGAATACCTCCTCGAAGTTGACGGCCAGAACGTCGAGACTTCAAAGAGCGTCTACACCTACTTCGAAGGCAAGGCTAACCAGCCCGTCAAAATCAAAGTCGGCCCGTCACGGCGAGCGGAGAAGGCGCGCGCACCTTGACCGTCTTCCCCGTGCCCGATGAGCAGTCGCTCCGCCGCGCGAACTGGGCCGAGGATAACCGCCGCCGCGTCGAGCAGTTGTCCGGGGGCAAGCTCGGCTACATCTACGTCCCGAACTACGGCGCGGGGACGATAGAGATGATGCGCGGCCTCACGGGCTACGCCGACCGCCCCGGCGTCGTCATTGACCAGCGATACAACGGCGGCGGCATCACGCCCGACTACCTCATCGAATGGCTCCGCCGCAAGCCCGTCTACTACTACATGTTCCGCGAGGGCGACGACATCGCCACGCCCACCAACCCCGGCCCCAACACGAAGGTGCTCGTCGTCAACGAAAACAACTTCTCGGCGGCGGAGACCTTCGCCTTCATGTACAAGCTCGCCCGCGTCGGCCCCATCGTCGGCACGCGCACCGGCGGCGGCGGCATCGGCCCCTACGTCTTCACGCCCGGCCTCATGGACGGCGGCAACGTCCAACTCCCCAACCGCGCCGCCTACAACCCCGACGGCACCTCCTTCGGCATCGAGAACGTCGGCATCACCCCCGACCACGAAGTCGAAATCACCCCCCGCGACCTCCTCGCGGGCCGCGACTCCCAACTCGAACGCGCCGTCCAAATCGCCCTCGCCGAGTCCGCCAAGAACCCCATTGTCGCGCCCCGGCGACCGAAATACCCCATCCACAAATAGACGCGCCCCCTCGCACGTCACTAACAAAGAGGCCCGGCACATGACGCAGGGCCTCTCTGCATTTAGGCGTATATATGAATGTCAGGCCATCCAGTACGCTTATGATGAGTGATTGAAGCCTATGCGAACTGAACTTGAACACGCTTTCACTCGGCGATGCTCGATATTTATCGGCGCGCGACTCCGAAGTTGGCTACAACGCAATGCCGCTTTCTGGCTTATGGTCTATCTGACCAGGCGCGCTATGCACAGGCCGCGCGTGCGTCTTCTCGCAGACCGGCTCCGAAACCCTCCGATGGATATACGGCGTTGTGGCGAATCGCAAAGGCTCGACCTTGACCGTCGAGGTTTCTGATTCTCAAATGCGTGAACGGCATGACCAGCATTCTTTCTAACGCCGAGCGCGACATCCGCCCGGCCTCAATCACCGCTCATCTGATTTCATTCGGGCCGTCGCTATCGTCGGCGGCGGCTTGATCGGCTTAATAGCTTTGGCCGCAACAGCGATGATTATGAATGACACAGAAAAAATAGAACGCACGCTCACGGTTAGTTGGGAAGACCCGCGTGCGTTGGCGGAGGCGGGGCGCGGTCTGTCCGGGCTCGAATATTTGCGGAAGATAGTGGCGGGCGAATTGCCGCGCCCGCCCATTAGCGCGCTCATGAATTTCGGCATCGCGGAGTTGAGCGAGGGGCGCGCGGTCTTCACCGTCGAGCCGGCGGAGTATCACTACAATCCGATTGGCGTCGTGCACGGCGGGTTGGCGGCGACGCTGCTCGATTCGGCGATGGGGTGCGCCGTTCACTCGAAGCTGCCTGCGGGAGTGGGTTACACGACTTTGGAGATTAAAGTTAACTTCATCCGGGCGATGACGGCGGAGACGGGCCGCGTGCGTTGCGAGGCGGAGTTGATTCACCTCGGCGGTCGGACGGCCACCGCCGAAGGCCGGGTCGTAGACGAAGACGGAAAACTTTACGCACACGGGACGACCACCTGCCTCATCATTCGTCCCTGAGGGGGCGGAGTCGGAGACATGGACGGGGCTTCGGGGATGATGGAGAGGACGAAGGCTTTCATCAAATCGGTGTTCCCCGGCGGCGCGAGGATTTACCGGCGCGCGCGGGGCGCGGAGCCGTCTCTCGAAACGGAGTTGGCTCCCGGCATGGAGGAAATCTTTTCGGGCATCTACCGGAGGAACGAGTGGGCCGACCCGGAGACGGTTTCGGGGAGGGGCTCGACGCTGGCGCGGACGGAAATCATCCGAGGGTTGCTCCCCGCGCTGCTCGAAAGCGTCGGCGCGCGGACGATGCTCGACGCGCCGTGCGGGGATTTCAACTGGCTCCGCTACGTTGACTTGCGGGGGGTCGAATACATTGGGGCCGACGTGGTTCCGGAACTGGTAGAGCGGAACCAGAGCGAGTACGGCGGCGAGGGCCGGAGTTTCGTCGTCCTCGACATCACGCGCGAAAGCCCGCCGAGGGCGGACGTGATTCTGTGCCGCGACTGCTTCATCCATCTCTCTTTCCAACACATCTTCGCGGCGGTCGCCAACTTCAAGCGCAGCGGCTCGGCGTTCCTCCTCGCCACCACTCACTCGAACGTCGCGGAGAACATGGACACGCCGTCCGGCGGCTGGCGTCCCGTCAATCTCCTCCTGCCTCCCTTCAACTTCCCGCCGCCCGAACGACTCCTGACCGAAGACGCCGAGTTGGGCAAGCAACTGGGTCTGTGGATGCTCGAAGAGTTATAAAAGCGCGTTTCAAAAACTCAACTTGAATACGTCTGTCAGGGCAGGGCTCGTCCCTGCCCGTCTTCCTTCCGAATGTGTTTGTGATGTACCGCGAAGCAACCCCGCGCGCTTGTTTGACTCTCGAAAGTTAAAACACCGGGGCGCAAAGTTCGTGACGTTTATTTTAAAGTCGCGACCCCGTCGCCGGACGAGCATTGACGCGCCGGACGGGCCGGTGCTAAATACCTCCCAAGCCCTCGCGCGTCTCCTGCGCCGAGTGCGGCAGTCTTTCGGGCGTCTCCCCTTTGATGTCTTTGAAAGAAGGAGTGTTGAAGATGAGAAGAGCCTTACTTCTGTTCTGTCTCGCGGTCTTGATGTGCGCGCCCGCCGTGGCGCAGCAGGCGAAGCGCGCGGCGCAAGACAAGGCGGCGCGGCCCGACCTCGCGCAGGTCTACGCCCGTTGGCTGAGCGAGGATATTGTCTACCTCATCACGCCGCAGGAGAAGAGCGCGTTCCAGATGCTCAAGTCCGACGCCGAGCGCGAGCAGTTCGTCGAAGCCTTCTGGCGGAGGCGCGACCCCGACCCGGACACGCCCGCCGAACGAGTACCGCGACAAGCACTACGAGCGCGTCGCCCACGCCAACCAGCACTTCGCCACGGCCAACGCCGCCGGGTGGAAGACCGACCGCGGGCGCGTCTTCATCATGTACGGGAAGCCCCACGACGTGTCGAAGACCGCGGACGGCGAACTCTGGGTTTACAGATACCTTCCGGGCGTCGAGTTCAAGTTCGTGCTCGACCCCGCGACGGGCGACCTCCGCCTGCAACCGCAGAATTAACGAAAGTCAAAAACCGTGCGCGGCGACCGGGATGATGAAGGAATCCCGGTCGCCGCGTTCGTGTGTTCGGAGCGGTTGAAAACTCACCCGGCGTCGAAGCGTTCGCGAAAGTCCTTTGAGCTTTGGCGCAGCGAGAGCCAGTCGTCGAAAATCTCCGGCTGGTTGAGCCAGACCGTGAACCACTCGGCAATCTCGGCCTTCTCGGCTCGCTTCGGCTCGGCGACCTTCGGGTTGCGCGCGATCATCTGCGCGCGCTGCTTGCCCTTCAAGACCGTCTCGTGGACGCGGCGCAGGCCCGCCTTGTCCTTCTTCCTTTGGAACTCGCGGCGCAGATTGTCGAGCCGCTTGATGGAGGCGGCGGCCTCGGCGAAGGTCGAGAACTTGAGCGTGTTGCGGAACATCGCCTCGTAAGGGTCGGCGGTGCGCCAGCGCGCGTCCATCTCCAAAACTTCGGAGTGGCGCAGCTCCGCGCCCTCGTCCGCCAGAAGCCGCGCCAGCGAAGTCGGGCTCTCGATTGCGCCCTCGCCGAAGCGTTCGCGCACGACCTCCGTGATGGCCTCCAACTCCTTCGCGCCCACGGTCTCGCAGTCGAGGCGCTCCCACACCTCGATTGCCAATTCGCGCTTCGTCCGCGCCTTCCACTCTCGCTCCTTCATTGAGGAAAGCTTACGACGAGCCCTTGAAGAAGGCAAAAGGAAGTGGCACATCGGGAAGCCCGTTGCCGGAGCCCTGAAAGGGCTCAAGATAATAGCCGGGGGCAAGTGCGAAGCACGCCGCCCCCGGAAACGACGGATAAAGGAGTCCGACCCTGAAGGGGTCGCGCCTTAACGTTGAGGCGCGACCCCTTCAGGGTCGGAACTATTTTCCGCGTCTGACCGGGGGCGGCGCTCACTCGCGTTCGCTTTGCCCCCGGCTATTGTCTTCGTCCCCTTCGGGGACAGGCCGTCCCGGCTGACGGTCTGGCGCGCTCTGGGTTACAATTTACCTACCGCCGAGACGATGATTCACACGATGTCACACATGGAAGAGGCGCAGCTTGCGCTCCGAAAATACTTCGGCTTCGAGGAGTTCCGCGAGGGCCAGCCCGAAGTCATCAGCGCCATCCTCGAAGGCCACGACACGGTCGTCGTGATGCCGACGGGCGGCGGGAAGTCCCTGTGCTACCAGCTCCCGGCGTTGATGAAGGAGGGAGTCACGGTCGTCATCTCGCCGCTCATCGCCTTGATGAAGGATCAGGTGGACGCGCTGCAAGCGAAGGGACTTCCGGCGACTTTCATCAACAGCTCGGTTGACTTCGAGGAGCAGAAGGAGCGCATCGCGGGCGTCCGGCGCGGCGACTTCAAGCTCCTCTACGTCGCGCCCGAACGCTTCCGCAGCGGCCACTTCGTCGAGACCTTGCAGAGGGCCGAAATCTCCCTGCTCGCCGTGGACGAGGCGCACTGCATTTCGAGTTGGGGCCACGACTTTCGGCCCGACTATCTCCGCCTCAAGACCTTCCTCGAACGCATCGGTCGCCCGCAGACCGTGGCCCTGACGGCGACGGCCACGCCTTACGTCCGCTCCGACATCATCGAGCAACTTTCCTTGCGCGACCCGCGCGCCTTCGTCTCCGGCTTCGACCGCCCGAACCTCTCCATCGGCGTCGTCCACACCGAGAAGGAGCGCGAGAAGATTACGCGCATCCGCCAACTGGCGGACGACTTCAAAGGGCAGTCCGGCATCATCTACGCCTCGACGCGCAAGGCCGTCGAGGCGGTCACGGCGCGGCTTCAGTCGGCGAAGCTCAACGTCGTCGCCTATCACGCCGGGATGTTGGACGAGGAGCGCGTGCGGGCGCAGGACGAGTTCATGTCGGGGCGCACGCAGATGATCGTCGCCACCAACGCCTTCGGCATGGGGATAGACAAGTCGGACATCCGCTTCGTCACGCACTACCACATGCCCGGCTCCATCGAGGCTTACTATCAGGAGATTGGGCGCGCGGGGCGCGACGGCCAGCCGTCGGTCTGCCTCCTCCTCTTCAACTACGCCGACAAGCGCACGCAGGACTACTTCATCGAGGGCTCGTACCCGCAGCCCGAACTGATCGCCAAAGTCTACGAGGCGCTCGCGGGCACGGGCCAGCAGCGCATCGAGCTTTCGACCAAAGAGATCGCCGCGCGCGCGGGCGTCCGCAACGAGATGGCCGTCCAGTCGGCGCTCATCACTTTAGAGAAGGCCGGGCACATCGAGCGCGGCGCGGCGGGCGAGAACCGCGCGGCGGTGCGGCTCCTGATGCCCGCGCACGTCGCGCGCGCCAACGTCGAAGGGCGGCGGAGCGCGCAGTTGAAACAGGTGCTCTTCGGCCTCCTCGGAGGCTACGAGGTCGGCGAGCGCGCCGACACGGAGCTGGACGTGCGCGACTTCGCCGAGACCTTAGGGGTGGAACTCTCCTCGGCGCGGCGCGCGCTCTCGACGCTCGCCGAAGGCGGCGTCCTCAGCTATCAACCGGCGCGGCGCACGCGCGGGGTCGTGATGCTCGACGAAGAGCCCGTCACGCGCCTCCGCATCCGCCCCGAAGAGCTTGCGCGCCGCGCCGCGCTCGAACAGCGCAAGCTCCGCGAGGTGATCTCCTTCTGCTACACGGAGAACTGCTACCGCGCCTTCATCCTCGACTACTTCGGCGACCGCTCGCACGCCTCAAGCTGCGGGACGTGCGGCAACTGCGTCCTTCAGGAACGACGCGGGCGCGGCGAGTCGGACGCCGCCGCCGCAACGTCGCCGCCGCTCGCGCCCGCCAATAACCTCGACAAGTTCGTCCGCCAGCACGTCCCGACGGGGCTCCATCTCGAAGACGAGTTGGAGGAGCAGACGCGTCTGCGCCGTCGGCGCGAGAAGGCCGAGGGCGTGCGAAGCATTGATGTTGAAGACGAAGCCTCGACCATCAACGTGACCGAGGCGCGCGAGCTTTCGGACGAAGAGAGTTTGTGCGTCCGAAAGATTCTCGCGTGCGCGGCGCGTCTCGGCGGTCGCTTCGGCAAGGGGATACTCGCGTCCACGCTGCGCGGCTCGCGCTCGGCGAAGCTGACGCAAACGGGGCTCGACCAGCTCTCGACCTACGGCATCCTCTCAGGCATGACGCAGGACGAAATCATGCTCTACGTGGACGCGCTCGTCGCCGCCGGTTGTCTTGACGTAACGGGCGGCACGTACCCGACCATCGCGCTCACGCACGCGGGCGGCGAAGTGATGCGCGAACGCGAGTCAGTCCGCCTCGCCCTCCCCGCCCTGAGCTACGGACGGCCTTCGGCGTCTTCTTCATCAACGTCTTCGTCGTCGCGCACCGCCGCTTCGCCCGCGCATCCGAAGCCGAGCACGGTGGACGAGACATACGCGCTCTACGAAGAGGGTCTGACCGTCGAGGAGATTTGCGAGCGGCGCGGCCTGACCGAGATGACCGTCGAAAAGCATCTCGCCGACTGCATCCTCGAAGGCCGCCCCTTCGATGTCTCGCGCCACGTCTCGGCGGAAGACCGCGCGCACGTCGAAGCGGCGGTCGAACGCCTCGGAGCCGACCGCCTCAAGCCCCTGCGCGACGCGCTCCCGCGCCATATCAACTACCGCATGATCCGCTTCGTCGTCGCAGACCTTTTGCGTGCGTCGGGCGGTGCTTCTTCTGCTTCGAACGACGAGGCTTGACGCCCGTCGCATCAACGCCGACGCTTCTCTAACGCTTCATAAGGAGACACATATGACCCGCAACCCGAACACAGAGCCGCCGCAGCCCGGCGATCAGCCCGACATTCCGCCGACGCAGCCCGACGACCCCATACGGCCCGACCCGACACAGCCCGAACCGCTGCCCCTCCCGCCCGACGCCGACCCAAGCCCGCGCGCGCCCGTCACCGAGCCCGACACGCCCATGCCCGCCGGAGACCCGCAACCCTCCGAGCCGACGCGCATCGCGTAGAAGGCAAAAGTAAAAAGGCAAAAGGCAAAAGTGAAGAACGGAGAGGCGACGCGAACGACGCTCGCTCTCTTTCTTGCTTTTGCCTTTTGCCTTTTTACTTTTGCCTTCTTCTTCCGTCCTCCGTCGCTCTTCCTTTATAATCGCGGGCGAAGGTCTTTAAAATTTTAGACGGCGCGAGGACGATGGCAACGTTCGAGGACAGTGGTTGGTCGAGGGGCACGGAGCAGGCGGAGGCCGTCGAAGACCTGCCGCCGCAGGCTCTGAGCCCGCGTCTCGCCTCGGTCGCAAGGGCCTTCCGCGCGAAGCCCTTCGTCCCGCACCGCTTCGCGCGCGGCGGCCACGCGCAGACGCTCGTCTCCGGCCTCCGGGGCAAGACCAACACGCGGCTTAACGACGAGGTTCGGGACTACGAGCCGCGCACGTTCGAGGTCGAGCCGCGCGCGAGCCTGCTCGCCCACTGCCGCTGGCAGATCGGAGCGCGAAGAGTCGCCGACGCTCGTCCTCGTCCACGGGCTCGAAGGCTCAAGCCGTTCGCACTACATGCGTGGCACGGGGCGCAAGGCGTTCGCCGCGGGTTCAACGTTGTCTCGGTCAACTTGCGCAACTGCGGCGACACCGAGCACCTCGCGCCCACGCTCTACCACAGCGGGATGAGCGGCGACATCCGCCGCGTCGTCGAAGAGCTGGCGACGCGCGACCATCTCCGCCGCGTCTTCGTCGTCGGGTTCTCGATGGGCGGCAACATCGTCCTCAAGCTCGCGGGCGAGTACGGCGGCGACTTCCCCACGGCGCTCGGTGGCGTCTGCGCCATCTCGCCTTCGCTCGACCTGAGCGCCTGCGCCGCGCAGATCGAGCGGCGCGAGAACATGATTTACCAGTCGAGCTTCATGCGCAGCCTCCGCCGCCGCATCCGCCGCAAGAAGCGCCTGCACCCGCAGGACTACGACGTGACGAACCTGCGGCGCGTCCGCACCGTCCGACAGTTCGACGAACGCTTCACCGCGCCGCACGCGGGCTTCCGCGACGCCGACGACTACTACGCGCGGAGCAGCGCGCTGCCGCTCGTCGCGCGCATCGGCGTCCCGACGCTCGTCCTGCACGCGCAGGACGACCCCATCATCCCCGCCTCCTCGTTCCTCGACCCTTCGCTCGCGGAGAACCCGTCGGTGCTGCTCGTGCTGCCGGAGCACGGCGGCCACGTCGCCTTCGTCGCACACGCGGGAACCGGCACGGAAGACCGCTTCTGGGCCGAGAACCGCGTCGTCGAATTCTGCCGCCTGCTCGCCGACGACGACCGGAGGGCTGACGACTAAGGAGACCCGCGCGGCCCGCCTCGGCGCGCGTCGCTTGAACCGGGGCGGCGGAACAGGCATGATGCTTCAAACTCTTTTGCCGACAAGATGATTACTTTCCTCAAACTCTTCTCCGTCCTACTGCTGGTCCTGGCCAACGGCTTTTTCGTGGCGGCTGAGTTCGCCTTCGTCGGCGTCCGCCGCTCGCGCATCGAGACTCTGGCCGAGAGCGGCGACCGCCGCGCGAAGCGTCTGATGGACTTGCTCAAGAACCTCAACGCCTACCTCTCGGCGGCGCAGCTCGGCATCACGCTCGCCTCGCTCGGCCTCGGCTACTTGGGCGAACCGGCGGTCGCGCACCTCCTCGAAGGGCCGCTCACGAGCGCGGGGATGTCCGAGACGGGCGTCCGCGTCCTCTCGTTCATCGTCGCCTTCAGCATCATCACGGTCTTGCACATCGTCATCGGCGAGCAGGCCCCGAAGCTCCTCGGCCTCGAACGGGCCGAGAAGGTCGCGCTCGCTTCGGCCCTGCCGATGCGGATGTTCTTTCTGTTGGGCAAGCCCCTTGTCTACGCCCTCGACTGGGCGAGCGCGTGGGTGGTGCGTCTCTTCGGGCTCCACGCGTCGGGCGAGCACGCCTCGATCTACACGCAGGAGGAGCTGCGGCAAGTCATCGAGATGTCGCGCAAGGGCGGGCACATTGACTCCGACGAGCAGGCGCTCATCAACCGCGTCTTCGACTTCGCCGACGCCGAGGTGCGCGAGGCGATGATTCCGCGCACGGCGGTCACGGCGCTCCCCGTCACGGCCTCGCTCGAAGAGGCCGAAGCGGCTTTCTGCGAGCACGGCTTCTCGCGCCTGCCCGTCTACCGCGACCGCCTCGACGACATCGTCGGCGTCCTCTTCATGAAGGACTTGATGCCGTGCCTCCGAACGGTCAACGCCTCGACGTTCGACCTTGAGAAGATGCTGCACCCGCCGCTCTTCGTCCCGGCGACGGCGCGGCTCGGCGCGGTGCTCGCGCAGATGCAGGTGGCGCAGACGCACCTCGCCTGCGTCGTGGACGAGCACGGCGGGCTCGAAGGCATCGTCACTTTGGAAGACTTGCTGGAAGAGATAGTCGGCGAGATTAACGACGAGTACGACGAAGAGGTGCGCGCGCAGATAGTCGAGGGGCCGGACGGGACGTACATTCTCGACGGGATGCTGGCGGTGCGCGACGCCAACCGACGCTTCGACTTGAAGCTCCCCGAAGAGGCGGGCTACACGACGATGGCCGGGTTCCTCTTAGCCAAGGCGGGCCGCATCCTCCGCCCCGGCGAAGAGGTCGAGCACGAGGGCGCGCACTTCATCGTCGAATCGGTCGAGCGCCGCCGCATCCGCCGCATCCGCTACATACCCGCGCCCGTCCCCACGTCGGAGTCGGAGGAGCAGGCCGCTTAAAGTTCGACTGTCTCAGGGATGAAGGGCTAAGGATTCATGGGCGAAGGCGCGACCAGAGAACTCATCTTCGTGCTCGCAATGATGGCGGTGCTGCTGCTCTTCGGCGTCGCAGCGGTCGTCATCTTCGTCCGCACTTGGCGCAAGGAGAAAGGTCAGAACCGCCCGCGGTAGCGGGTGGGTTCTTAACGCCAGCCGTCACCCACCCGCTACCGCGGGCGGTTCCGACTCCTTACTTTTCCGCCTTCTCCAACTTCTTCAAAGTGCGTGTGATCTGGTTGCGACCGACGAGGGGGATGCGCTCGTCGGTGGAGAGTTCGCGGAGGAGCGGGACGAGCTGCTGCGGGTCGGAGAGGCGCGTGCCGTCAACGAGCGTGTCAATGCGGCTGAGGAGCTTGGGCGTTTCTAAGGGCTGGCTCTCGACGGCGACTTTAAGCTCGAAGACGAGGACGGCCTGGTCGGCGGCCCGCCGGTACTCGTCGGCGAGGGCGAAGGCGTCCGGGTCTCCGGCGTAGTTGAACTCGGCGGTGCGTGTGCGCCCGCCCTGCCGCATCGTGAGGCGCGACTTGCCGTAGCTCGCGTAGGTGCGCTCGCCCTGATAATTCGCCGTCGAGTCGAGGAACTTCAAGGCCGCCCAACGCGCGGCGACGCGTTCGAGCGCGTTGGGCGAGAGCAGGAAGGGCTCGGTGGTCTGCTCGGCGTCGGAGCGGCGCTCGAAGCGGATGAGGCCGCGGCCCGCGTCGTCGTGCTCGATGTGGATGAAGTAGACGAAGAAGTCGGGCTGCTCGAACTCGTATGATGTAGCGCGCGGCGTTCGGGTCTTCCTTCACGCCCGCGACCGGCTTCGTGTTCGGGGTCGTCGCGCCCGGCTGCTCTTCGGGCCTCGGCGTCGTCTTCTTCGGCGCGGTGGTCTGCTCGGCGGGGCGCGCGGTCGTCTTCTGCGGCTCGTCGGGCCGGCGCGTCGCCTTACTCTGCGCGACAGAGCGAAGGGCCGCGCCCGTCGAGAGGAGCGCGGCCAGAGCGGCGAACGTCAGAACTCCTTTTTTAATCCTCACTCGAACCTGACCGAGACCAGCTTGGAGATGCCGACCTCTTCCATCGTCACGCCGTAGAGGGCGCGCGCCGACTCCATCGTCCGCTTGTTGTGCGTGATGACGAGGAACTGCGTCTCGGCGCTCATCTCGACAATCTTGCCGGTGAAGCGACTGACGTTCGCCTCGTCGAGCGGCGCGTCCACCTCGTCCAGAAGACAGAAGGGCGACGGGCGGTATCTGAAGATGGCGAGGACGAGCGAGAGCGCGGCCATCGCCTTCTCGCCGCCGGAGAGGAGGAGGACGTTCTGCAAACGTTTGCCCGGCGGCTGCGCGACGATGTCAATGCCCGACTCCAGCACGTCGTCCGAGTCGAGCAGGCTCATCTCGCCGCGACCGCCGCCGAAGAGTTCGAGGAAGAACTGGCCGAAGTTGCGGTTAATCTCCTCGAAGGCGTGGCGGAAGCGGTCGCGCGAGCGTCGCTTGATTTCGCGCAGAGCCTCTTCGGTCGAGGCGATGCCGTCGGTGATGTCCTTGCGCTGCTCGGTGAGGAACGTCAGACGCTCCTCGTTCTCGGCCAGCTCTTCGAGCGCCATCATGTTGACCGCGCCGAAGCCCTCGACGCGCGCGCGCAGCTCTTCGAGTCGAGCGCGCGAGGCTTCGAGGTCGAAGTCATCTTCCGGCGGGAACGCGGCGGCGATCTCTTCGAGCGACTGGTTGAGTTCGCTCAGGCAAGCCTCGCGGACGTAGTTGAGACGCGCCGCCGTCTCGGCCCTCCGGACTTCGAGCGCGGCGCGAGAGTCGCGCGCGTCGGACGCGCGCTGGTGGAGTTCCGTCACGTCCGCCGAGAGCGAGTCGGCGTTGACGCGCGAGGTGGCGAGGCGGGCCGAAGCCTCCTCGACACGGCTTTCGAGCGCGACGCGTTCGCTCTCCACGAGCCCGGAGCTTTCGCTCAGTTCGCTCAGCGAGCGGCGCAGAACTTCGAGTCGTTCGCCGGTCGAGGCCAGCTCCGTCTCGTGGCGTTCGAGTCGTGCACGAAGCTCGCCGGTCTCGCCTTCCATGCGGCGCAGTTCGGCGGCGGTCGCGCGGCGTCGCTCGGCGGCGGCGGCGGCGACGGCACGCTGGCGACCAAGGTGTTCGTTCTCAGTCTCGGCGGCGCGGCGGGCTTCGGCCAGAGTCTCGGCAGCTTCGGCGACCGCCTGCGTGGCGGCGACGCGCGCGGCCTCGGCGGCCTCGGCCTCGGCGAGTTGACGAGCGCGGCGCTCGCGCACCTCCTCTTCCTCGGCGGCCAGCCGCGCGGCGTCGTCGGCGACGACCCGCATGTGCCGCTCGGCACGCTCGATGTCCTGTTGGAACTGCGCGGCGTTGACCTCGCGCGCGATGTGCTCGCGCTCCTCGCGCCCGATGGCGTCGTTGAGGAGGACGTAGGCGTCTTCGAGTTCGACGAGCCGCGCGCGCGCACGCGCCGCCGCCTCGTCGGCGAAGACGAGGTCGGCTTCGAGCCCGACCACGCCCGCCTCAAGCTCCCGCATCTCGCGTTTGAAGGCGAGGAGCCCCGCGCCGTCTTCCGAGACGCGCGGGCCGCCCGCCGAAAGCAACTGCCCGCCGATGACCCACTCGCCCGCCTGCGTCACGCACATCTCTCCGGTCGGCAGCGTGGCGAGCATCGCGTCTTCAAGGTTCTCGACGACGCGCGCGCCCATCTCGCGCGCGAGCGTGCGCCGCAAGACAGCGCCTATCTCGCGCGGAGCGCCGAGCAGGTTCGAGACTCTCAAGTCTGCTTCGCGGAAGTCGGCGAGCGTGGCGGAGAAGTCTTCGCCCGCGTCGGTCGTCTCCGCGCCGCCGTGGAGTCCGGCGACGAGGAAGTTGGCGCGGCCCGCGCCCGTCGAGTGGAGCCACGCGGCGGCGCGCACGGCGTCGTCGGGCGTCGGCACGATGACGGACTGGAGGTATGGGCCGAGCACGCTCTCCACGGCGCGCTCCCAGTGCGGCTCGACGCGCAAGACGTCGGCGAGCGTGCCGATGGTGTGGAAGTCTTTGGGCGCGTCCCCGGCTTCGGGCGTGAAGATGCGCTGGACGGCCTGCGAGTAGAGCGAACGCTGCGAGTCAATCTCGGCGAGCGTGTCGAGGCGGTGGCGGACTCTCGCGGCCTCGTCGCGCTTGCGCGCGTGCGCGGCGGCGGTCTCTTCGACTTCGGCGCGAGCGACCGTCAGAGCCTGCGCGCGGTGCTCGCGCTCGGCCAGCAGCGCGTCAATGCGCGCGCGCGCCGTCTTAATCTCTTCCTGAATTTTCGCCGCCTCGGCCTCGGCCTGCGCGTGGACGCCCGCCGCGCGCTCGCCCTCGCGCGCAAGGCCATCGGCCTGAAGCGCGAGCCTTTCGAGCGCGGCTTCGAGCTGCCGACCGATCTCGAACAGTCGCTCGGAGACGCCCGTGTGCGTCAGGAGTTCGGCCCGCGCGCTCTCAATCGCGCCCTCGGCTTCGTGCACTTCGGCGACGCGGCGCGCGTAAGACTCCTCAGCCTCTTCGAGCTGCCGCGCGCTCTGCTCGCTCGCCTCGCGCATCTGCACGTCGGTCATGACGAGCGACTCGCTCTCGCTCATGACGGACGCGAGACGCCCTTCGACCGCTCCCATCTCGCGGCGGACTTCCGCAAGGCGATTTTCTAAAGCGGCAATCTGCTCCTCTTGATATGTCCGCTCGCGCTCGCGGCGGTCGCGCAAGAGCGCCGACTCCGAGACGGCGGCGCGCGCCTCGGCCAACTCTTCCTCGCGCGCGCGCGCCTCGGTCGTCGCCTGCCTCGCCTCTTCCTCGCGCAAGTCGAGTTCTTCGGCGAGCTGCTCAACTTCGTCGTTGGCGGCGTCGAGCTGCGCGCGCAGGTCTACGAGGTACGAGGTCAGCGCGCGCTCGTCGGCGGCGTAGACGTGGCGCAGAAGCTCGCGCAGCTCTTCGCGCGCCTGCTGGTAGCGGCGGGCCTTGGCGGCCTGACGGCGGAGGCTCCCGACCTGTCTTTCAATTTCGTTGATGATGTCGGAGACGCGGTTGAGGTTCGAGCGCGCGCCGTCGAGACGCGCCTCGGCGGCTCTCTGGCGGACGCGGAACTTGGTGATGCCGGCGGCCTCTTCGATGAGCGTGCGGCGATCCATCGGCTTGGCCGAGAGGATTTGGCCGATGCGCCCCTGCTCGATGATGGCGTAGTGCGCGCCGGAAAGACCCGTCCCCGAAAAGAGGTCTTGAATGTCGCGGAGGCGGCAGACGCGACCGTTCAAGAGGTACTCGCTCTCGCCGTCGCGGTAGAGGCGGCGCGTCACGGAGACGGTCTCGCCGGGGGCGAAGTCGAGTTCCATGCGGCGCGGTCGCCAGTGACGCTTGTGCGCGTGGCGGGCCTTCGGCGCAGAGGTCTCGGCGAGGGCCGCGTCGGCGGAAGGCTCGGCGGCGGAGGCGTCGTCTGCGGGCGCGGCGTCGGACGTTTCCGCGCCTTCGGAAGAGGGAGCGGCGACGCCCGTCTCTTCGACAATCCCACCCGGCAAGGCGAGGTCGGCGGTCTCGGACGGGGCGGAGATGTCGGCTTCGGCATCCGGCGAAGGCGCGGGCGGCTCGTCGTTGATTTCGGGGGCGAGTTTCTCTTCAATCGCCTCGGTCTGCTCGTCTATGACTTCGAGCGTGGCGTCTATGTCGTCAATGTCGGGCTCTTCCAGCACGGTCTCGTCGGCGACCATGTGGAGGACGACTTCGGCCATGCCGCTCGGCGCGCGGTTACGCGAGCCCTGAAAGATAACGTCCTTCATCTCGCCGCCGCGCAGGGACTTGGCGCGCTGCTCGCCGAGCACCCACGCGATGGCGTCGGCGACGTTCGACTTGCCGCAGCCGTTCGGGCCGACGATGGCGGTGATGCCGTTGCCGGTGAAAACCAGCTCCGTGTAGTCGGCGAAGGATTTAAATCCGCTGATTTCTAATCTTTGAAGCTTGAACATTTATGTCGGTTTATCCATTACGGGGTCTCAGGGGACGAAAACAACGTCGAGCACAGTCCCTAGAGCACGGTGCGGGAGAGGCACACTATATGTTGGAGCGGCGGGCCGTGTCAAACCTAAACTTTAAGTCAAAAGAGCTTACTATTGGCAGTGATTAATTTACGGAAATGGGGCGGAAGCCTGACCGTGAGGGAGGGCGCAGGCGGCGATGAAAATATCCCCGAAGGGGATGCCGATAATAGCCGGGGGCAAGCAAACGAAGTTTGCGCCGCCCCCGGTCGAGGCAAGTAAAAATTCTCGACCCTGAAGGGGTCGCAGGCGCTTGTCGCGGTGCGACCCCTTCAGGGTCGGATTCCTTTAACTATGCGAACCGGGGGCGTCGCTCACTCGCGTTCGCTCTGCCCCCGGCTATTGTCTCTATCCCCTTCGGGGATTTCTCTTGAGCGCCTCGGCCCCTCACGGTCGGGCCTCTTCACTCAGTCCCCGTGGGCGAGGCACGCCCGTAACCGAGGCCGAAGAGCGCGCGCAAGACCAGTTTCGCGGACTCGCCGACGCCGATTCGCCGGGGGGTTTGGCCGGCGTCGAAGGAGACGGAGGCCTGCTGGTTGCCGCCGGGTGCGCCGCCGAAGCGGTTGCGGTACTCGATTGACGTGATGAAGGCTTCGACCATCTGCGCACGCGCCACACGCGAGAGCGCCACCCCCTCGTCGCGGACGTTCTCGCCCGGTTGGCTGAAGGATTCGAGCTTCGTCAGCCAGAAGTCGTAGCCTCGGAAGTCCACGTCCGGCGGGTCGTTCGCGTTCCTCCTCAAATAGCCGAAATACTGCATCAGGACGAACGCCGGGTTGTACTGCTTGATGAAGACCGAGTCGCTGTCGGCGACGCTCTTCAAGGCCGCCGCGCGGCCCGCCGTGTCGCCCGCGCCGTAGGCCGCAATCGCCGCCGAACGCTCCGAGGGCGTCGGCGTCACGCCCGCGTTGGCGAACATCGTGTCCACGTAGGTCGCCGCCGCCTGCCCCGGCGGGTAGACGTTGACGAACTCGGTGCGCGAGACGAACTCTTCGAGGAACTTCTGCCGGTTGGCGTCGAGTCGCTCGAAGGAGCCGGGCTGGCCGATGACCACGCCGTCGCCGATCTGCCGCTGGTCGCGGAGGAAGGTGACGTAGCGCGGGTTATCCTTCGCCGAGCCGAAGGCGGCCTTGTGGGCGCGGATGACGAAGTAGCCGGTCTGCTGGAACTCGATGGAGAGGAAGAAGGCGGTCGAGACGTTGGCGCGTCGGGCCGCGACGCAGGAGGCGTCGTTGCCGCAACTCGTGATGCGGTTCGTCCAGAAGTCCTCGCCCGCCTGATCGGGCTGGCGGTAGAGGAAGTCGTGGTACTGCTGGCAGACGAAGTTGCGCGCGTCGTCAATCGGGTTCGCCGATGTTTCCGTCGCGTCGTCTATGATTTGCAGGGTCGCGGTGCTCGGCGCGCCGAGATTGCCGTTCTGCGGGTTCTGCAAGAGGATGGTCGCCGTCTCGGCCCCCTCGGTGTAGTTGTCCTCGTTGACGAGGAGCGGGAAGGTCTTCTGCGTCTCGCCGGGCTCGAAGATGAGCCGACCCGTGGAGAAGGTGTAGTCGCCCTTCTGCTTGGCCGTCCCGTCGTTCGAGGTGAAGTCAACGGTGGCGCGCGTCGAGGTCAAACCCGTGCGCGTGACCGTGACGGTGATGGCGGCGCAGTCCTCCGCGATGGGGAAGGCCGCCGAGTTGAACTGGAAGGTCGAGGTGGTCGGCGCCGGCGTCGGGGTGGGCGAAGGCGTCGGCGAAGGAGTCGGCGTCGGTGAAGGAGTCGGAGTGGGCGTCGGCTCGACGGCGGCGCAGCCCGTCGAAGGGCCTCCCGCGCAGTTGCCGATGGTGAACTCCGTGCCGCCGCGCGTCAGGTCTCGCTTGGCGTTGGCCGAACTCGTGAAGGTCTGCCCGCGCAGGCCCGCGATGATTGCGCCCGCGGTGATGGCTCCCTTCGGGGCGAACGCGTTGAGCTTGCTGGCCGAGACCTTGACCGTGATGGTCTTGTTCGCCTGATCGAACGCGCCGCAGTCCGCCGCGCCGCGCTCGGTGTAAGCGAGCGTGCCGCCTTCGGAGAGGCCGACGCCGTCGCCCGTGTGGATGCGCTCGGTCGTGCCGTAGGCGAAGGTCTGCGCGCCCACCGCGTCGGTCGAGGCGCGCACCCAGAACTGGTCGCCCTGATCGGAGAGCGCGAAGCTGTAGTCGCCGACCGGGCTGATCGTGCCCCGGAAAGGCGCGTTGGCCGTGAAGTTCATCCGCCAGTTCGAGTTCGGCGGGATGACCGTCAAGTCCGAGACCTTCATCGTGGCGACGATGACGGGCTCGCCGCCCGTGCCCGTCTCGCACGAATATTTAATCGAGGTGATGTCGAACGGGTCGTCGGTCTCGATCTTGCCGAGTTGCCCCGTCGTCACGTCGTGCAGGAAGTCCGTGACCTGCGCGCCGTCGGCGGGCGTCGGGATGGGCGCGGGCGCGGTTCCCGGCGAGGGCACGGCGACTTTGCCGAGGATGCTCGGCCCGCCCATCTGCCGCGTGACGTAGGTGTGGCCGTCGAAGTCGTTGTGGTCGTCGGTGTAGGCGATGACCGCCGCGCCCGTGGGGTCGAAGGAAATCTGGAAGTAGTCAATGAGGTTGCGGTTCTTGTCGCCGAGCGTGCCGCCCGTCGAGATGTTGCTGCCGTGGATGACGTGGTCGCCCGCCTCGACTTGGCGGAAGGTCGGGTTCGGGCTCGAAGCGTTGAAGCTCTGGGCGTAGAAGACCTTCCACTGCGCGGTGTCCGAGTTGGTCTCGGAGGTCGTGCCGTACCAGACGACGCCGACCGTGCCGGGGTCTGGCCCCGTCTCCATCCACGGAAGCAGAGAGGTCTTCGTCTCCGGCCCGTCGCTCACGCGGACGCGCTGGCTCCACGTCGCGCCCTTGTCGGTCGAGTGACGGAGGTAGATATTCTGCCCGTCGGAGTAGACGACGTAGGCCGTGCCGTTCGCCGTCCCGTCGTCGGCGACTTTGACGACGAAGAAGATGTTGGCGGGCGACTCGCTCACGTCCGTCACCTGACGGCAGGTGTAGGTGAGTGGCTCGGCCCCGATGCGCAAGGGGTCTGTGCCCGCCGTCAAGGGCTCGCCGACGCAGACCTGCCCCGTCGAGCCGCTGATGTAGACCGTGCCCGTCGCCTGATGCACGTCAATCGAGCCGACCTGCCCGATCTGCCCGGCGGTCTTGAACGGGCCGTAAGTCAGGCCGCCGTCAACCGAGCGTTGAATCTGCGTGACGGCGGGAGCGAGCGTGCGATAGAGCAGGTACACCACGTCCTTGCCATAGAACTCGTGCCACTGGCGGTCGTCCGCCGGGATGCCGCCCGTCGCGTTGCCCAAGGGGTTCTTGGTGAAAGTCGCGCCCCTGTCCTGCGAGCGTTGCGTCGAGATGTTGGCCGCGACGAGGCTCGAAGTGGCGAGCGTCGGCGGGTCGTTGGTCGTCGTCGTGCCGGGGTTCGGGAAGCCGACCGAGAGGTCTATGTCGCCGCCGCCGTCGGCCCCGACCTGCACCGAGTCTTCGTCGGTGAACGAGTCGGGCTGGCCCCTGTAGACCGAGTTGCGCATGAAGGGGTCGTAGGCCGGGTTGACGACCGCGAGGTTGCCGATTGTGGGCCGGAGGTCGAAGTACCAGAGGTCTACGCCCGCCGGGACGCCGCGAATCGCGCCGACGTAGGAGTTGCCGAGAAAGTCCGTGCGCGCGCTGGGCTCGCCGTCGCGCGCGGCGGCGGGCGCTTTGACCGTCACGTTCGGCGTGAACGGGATGCCGCCCTTCGTGTAGGTGGCGTTGCGCGCGACGGGCGCGGTCTGGACGCTGACGGTCGCCGTGTACTGCCGCGCGTCGGTGACGGGCGGCGGGACGGCGTAGTAGACCATGCGGACGCGGTAGTCGCCCGTGCCGCTCGCGTTCGGGTCAATCGCCGCGTGCTCTTCGCCGAGGATGCCGCTCGTCGCGCCTTCGCCGGAGCTGGCGATGAGCTGCCCCGTGCACTTGCCGGTCGCGGGGCACGTCCCGCCCTTGTAGATGACGAGGTCGTAGTCGTCCGCCGGGTTGAAGGTCGCGTCTATCTGAAGCACCTTGCCCGCGTAGTTCCCCGGCAAGACCGAGAGCGTGAAGGTGTCGCAGGTGATGCCTTCGGTGCAGCCCGCCTCGCCGTCGAGCGGGTCTGTGGTCACGCCGCCCGTGGCCGTTCCTCTCCAAGTCCCGTTGAAGGTCAACTGCGGGCCTGCGGGGCTGACCGAGCCCGCCGGAGGGTTGGCGGCCTTCGCCCCGCGCTCCCTTCGCAGCCACGAAGGAAGAGGTGCGAGCAGGCCGACGGTGACGATGAGTAAAAGAAGCGCGAGTAAGTAAGCTCTTGGAATTCTGCCGAAGAGAAGGAGGCCGCGTTGGCCCGCCTCCCTCCCCTTCCGGGCGGTTGTCTGGTCTGCGGAAAGCCGGTGAGGCGCTCCCCGCTCCTCTCTGGATGAAGCTTCGCCGTTCGATTTCATTTTAAAGAACTCCTCTGGGTAGAGCGTGTCGCGGGCGGCAAGATGACCGGACACGGATGGGAGAGCACAGCGGGCAAGAAGGCTGCACCCATACACAACCGCGCGAAAGGGGGAATGTTTACTGACGGGAATTGAAGGGGTTTGTTGCAGGAGAATTTATACCACAGGCCGCGCGGCGGAGTACAACGATTTTTGGAGGGACTTCTAAGGGGCGGCGACTCCGCCGACGGCCCGTGCTTCACCACACGCATCGCCCGTCATCCGCACCATCCGGCCAAGAGCGCCGCGCCTCAACGCCTGTCGGCCCCCGCCCCTCTGGCGGAGCCCGCCGCGGCGATGACGAAGCACACGCCCGCGACGGCGAGGATGAACGGGATGATGAGTCTGCCGCCACGATAAGCCACGAACGCCACGACGAAGTTGCCCACGGCGGCCAAGCTATACAATAACCACTTCGGCATCAAGACACTCCTTATATGGTCTCAAGTGGAGGGAGAAGCCCGAATCAACGCACCGGCGGCGCTTCGAGCGCGAGGAGGTAGACGACGCGCGCCTTGCCGTCCGGGCCTTTGGCGACGAGCCGGTAGCCGCCGCCGCCGGGCGTCTCGACCGTCCACGCGGCTTCGTTCGAGTCCTTGCCGTTGGCGCGCGCGAGGTCTCCGAGTTTCGCGAAGGGAATCTCCTTGCCGGGCCGCACGAAGCCCGTGAGCCAGACGATGCGGCCCCGCGCGTCCGTCTTGTAGGCGATTGAGGTGAACTCTCCGCCCTTCATCGTCCACGCCTCCTTGCGCCCGCCGTCACGCGTCGCGCGCCCGCCGACCGTCCCCAAGTCCTTCAACTTCTCGTGCGCCTCTTCGAGGCTCGACCCGATACGCACGCCGAGGATGGAGTCGAGGACTTGCGCCCCGCCACCCTGCGCGGCGGCGCTCGCCCCGCAGAGCAAAGAGCCCGCGAGCAGCAAGCCGACCATGACGGCGGCGAAAACGCCCGTCCGATTTTTAAAGAGTCTGTTCATCTTCCCTCCCTCTACTCTCCACGCTCATTGCCTGACGAGGTCGCGGCGCGCGAAGAGGACGAGCCTCACGCCGGGCCGCAAGGGGAAGACATCCCCGACCCTCCGGTACTCGTCCGCGAGCGTGCGCTGGAGTTCCGGCAACTGGCTCTCGTTGCCGATGACGACGAGCGTCGTCTGCGGGTCGTAGCGCGCCGCGACCTTGCCCTCGTAGCCGACGTTCGTGTTCTCGCGGAAGTACCACGGCAGCGGCCAGTAGTCCCTTGAGGTGACGCTGATGCCCGCCTTCCCCGGCTTGCCCGCGCGCGCCGCGATGCGCTCGACTTCGGCGAGCATCCGGTGCGCCTCGCGCTGCGTGTGCGAGTAGACGTAAGGGTACGTGTCGTCGTCGTACTTCTGGAAGTTAATCACCACCGCCTGGTACAGGCAGACGGCGACGGCGAGCCCGCCGACGACGAGCGACGGCCCGACCCAGTTCTTCGTCGGCGCGAATCTCCGGGCCAGCAACTGCAAGGCGTAGCCGCCGACGATTGCCATCGGGACGACGAAGTTGATCGCCAGCCACGGCGTCTTGTACGGAATCAGCGAGTAGGCCGCGAGCGTCCCGAAGGCCCACGCGCCCGCGAAGACGGCGAAGCGATTCTTACGCCGCTCGAAGAGCGCGGCGGCGGCCCCGACCGTCCCCAGAATCAGAATCGGCGCTTCCTCCTGCCACAGCCAAGTGAGGTACGTGTAGAACGGCTTGCTGTGAAAGTCGCTCGTCCCCGTCTGCTTCCAGACGGCGAGCGCGTCCACGGCGTGCTGAACGCCCGGCCAGTTGTTGGTGAAGGACGAATAGAAGAGGATGTTGAGCCAGACGAAGAGCGCGAGCGCCATGCCGACGAGTAAACTCATGCGCCCGAAGCTGCCGAACCTCTCGCGCAGAGCACCGAGGCTGAACTCCTCCTCTTCCGTCTCCTTCGCGCGCCGCTTGCCGCGCGCCTCTACCGGCGAAGCCTTCGCGCCGCCCGTCAGACGCACCCAGCCCCACGAAACGAGAGCCGCCAGCGCCAGCACGCCCGCCGAGATGAAAGCCGTCTCCTTCGTCGCGAAGAGCATCGCCGCCGAGGCCGCGAGCAGCATCAAGTACCACCCCTGCCCCGTCTCGTAGAAGCGGAGCGCGGCGACGACGATGCCGAGCGTGAAGAAGACGAAGAGCGTCTCGTGGATGAAGTAGCGCGAGTAGAAGACCGCGCCCGGCGAGACGGCGATGAGCGCGGCGGCGGCGAGCGCGCCCACCGCGCCGACGTAGCGGCGCAGAGAGAGCGCCATCCACACGGTCGCGATCCCCGCGACGGCGATGACGAAGCGCACGGCGAAGGTCGTCAGACCCATCAAGGCGACCGCCGGGAGCGTCAGGTAATAGAGCGTCGGGCCGTGGTAGTTGTTCGGGTCGTACTTGTAAGCGCCGCTGCGCAGGAGCGTCGTCAGGAAAAAGCCGTTGACGCCCTCGTCGTGGTGCATCGGCTTGAGTTCGAGCGCGTAGAGCCGGAGCACCGTCGCGACTATCAGCACCGCGAGGCTCACGTACATCCAGACGCGTTCGGGCAACTCCGTCCCCGCGTCCGGCGGCGGAGGCGGCGGCTCGGCCACTCCGCGCGCGCCGCCCGCGCTCGCCGACGTCGTCGCGCCCCAGTCCGCCTGCCGGTTCTTACGGGCTCGTTTTGTAGAGGCGGTGCCCACCTGCTTCTCCAACTTTCGTGTAGCGTTCAAAGAAGGGCCGTCCGAGCGACAGCCCGTACTTCCTCATCTCGGCCTCTTCGAGCGGGCCGACGACAACGTATTCGATCTTATTTTTCGAGAGCAACTGCGCCGCTTCCGCCGCGCCCGAATAGATGCGCTTCAGCTCCGACTCGCGGCCCGCGTAGTCCAGCCCGTGCGACCAGACGTGTCCGGGGTAGCCGAGAAAACTCCTCCGGCCTGTCAGGAAAACGGGGTCATTATACGTCGGCGCGTGCAGAATCAAAGCGTGCGCCGGGGTCTCGCGCCGCACGACTTCGGCGAAGGCCATCCCCGCCCGGTCATAAGTCTGCCGCTCGACCGCGCCCGAAGCGACGCGCCACACGTCCAGGCCGCCCGCGAGAGTCTGCGCCGCGAGCAGGACGAGCGCGGCGACTCTTAAAGCGCCGCCCCGCCTCCACAGGCGCGCGAGCACGAGGGCGACGAGCGGCGCGGAAGCGACCCACCAGTAGAAGATGACCTTGATGTTGTCCCACACCCACGGCGAGAGCCGGTAGACGTTCGGGATGATGAAGCAGAGCGTGAACGGCAGATAGAAGTAGAGCAGGCGCGCTCGCACCAACGGCTCGCGCCCCCGCCACAGCAGCGCGGCCACGAGCAGAGGGATGAAGACCGCCGTGTTCTTAATCCAGAACCAAGCGAGTTTGAAGACATTCTCGAAGGTGAAGTCGTAACCGCTGTCCCAACCGAAGTCCCAACCGAAGAACTGCCCCGCACGCACCGCCGACCCGCGCGTCGCCCACAGCATCTGCGGCACGGCGATGACCAGAGCCGCCGCAAAGAACGCCGCCCACGGTCGCCACCCCGCCCACAGCCTCGCCCAACTCAAGCCGTCGCCTCCCGCGCCTTCCCTCGCCCCGCGCCAGTCAGCGAAGAGCAGCGACAGCAGCCCCCCCGTCACCATCAACACCACGAAGCTGTGCGCGTGCACCAAGGGCAGAAGCCCCGCCGCCGCGCCCGCCGCGATCATCAGAGACACGGGCGAAGCTGGTAAAAGCGGCAGAGGCGAAGAGGACGACGAAGAACTCGCCTTCCCTCCTTCGCTCTTTCCCTTTTGCCTTTTCCCTTTTGCCTTTTGCCTTTCTTCCCCCTCTTCTTTCCCCGTCGCCTGCCACCACAACGTCCACACGACGAGCGCCAGAGGGATGCCGAGCAGCAATCCCCTCTGCGGGATGAGGAGCGTCGTCATGGCATTGCCCCAGCGGTAGCCGAAGTGGCCCATGACCGTGTAGTCGTGCTCCAACTTGCCGAGCAGCCCGAAGACGCCCTCCCCTTCCGCGAGCGCCTCTTTGAAGAAGTGGAACCAGCCGAACCCGCCGCTCAGAATCACCAGCGCCGGGGTGATGAGCGCCGCCACGCGGTCGCGCGTCAGCTTCAGAGCCCAACGATGCAGAAGCCCCGTGAGCGAGAGCGCGAGCGCGAAGTTCTGCCAGAAGAGCGCGCCCTGAATCGTCGCCCCCGCGCGCACGAACATCGCCGCGATGAAGTCCACGATGAAGGGGTAAGTGAGCTTCACGCCCGCGAACTCCGGGTGCTGCGGCGGGAAGTTGTCGCCGTAGACGAAGCCCGTGATGATGGAGAGGTGAAAGGGCAGGTCGCCGATGTTGTTATCCACGCCCGTGAAGACGCCGCCCCCGTTCACGTACATCGCCCGGTCGAAGACGAGCCAGAACAGAAGCGCCGCCACAATGTAGAACAGAACTTCCGCGCCCGCGCCCCGGCCCGGTCTGGCAACCGCCTCTCCGAGGACGCGCGCCGACTCCCGCGCGTCAGCGCGCACACGCTCTCTCAAATCTTTCCTTAACAAAAGCAGGAGCGGCGACGCCGTGAGAGCGCCCGCGAGGACGAGCGCCACGGGCGTCAGGCCGAGCAGGGAGGCAAGCACAAACCCGACGAGTCCGAGCGCGGCCCAGCCCGTGCACACGCCCGCGCACAGACGCGACCACAAACGGGCCTCGCGGTCGTAGAGGTACGTCAAAAGGGTCGCGCCCGCGATTGCGACGAGCGCCAGCAACAAGGCGAAGGGCATACGGCGTGCGGGAGGGATGAAGGCCGAAGCCGTCTCTCGGCCTTCGGCCTCTCACCGGATGTTCAATCTGAAACGGCCCGATTATATGCCAACCCGCGCCCCGTTTTGTAAAGCCGTGGGCGGCGTCCGGGGCCGCTGGACAAGTGCGGCGGGCGGATGTTTAGATGTCAGTTTAAAGACAGACACAAACATCCGGCATCTAACATCCGTCATCTTCTTCCAGAGGTTTAGCAATGCTCCGAGCAGGTATCGTCGGTCTCCCGAACGTCGGCAAGTCCACTCTCTTCAACGCGCTCACGGCGCAGACGGCGGCTTTGGCCGCCAACTACCCCTTCGCCACCATCGAGCCGAACGTCGGCGTCGTCCCCGTGCCCGACGAGCGCCTTGAGCCGCTCGCGAAACTCGTCAAGACGACCACCATCATCCCCGCCACGGTCGAGTTCCTCGACATCGCGGGCCTCGTGCGCGGCGCGTCCAAAGGCGAGGGGCTCGGCAACCAGTTCCTCGCCAACATCCGCGAGACCGACGCCGTCGTGCAGGTCGTCCGCTGCTTCGAGGACGAGAACATCATCCACGTCGAAGGCACGGTTGACCCGCGCCGCGACATCGAGACGATTCAGATAGAACTCGCGCTCTCCGACCTCTCCACGGTCGAGCGCCGCCGCGAGCGCGCGCAGAAGACCGCCAAGAGCGGAGACAAGACCGCCCGCGCCGAGATAGAAGTCATTGACAAGCTGATGGTCGCCCTCGCCGAAGGCAAGCCCGCGCGCATCGTCCCCCTCGACGACGCCGAGCGCGCCGTCGCCCGCAGCCTCTTCCTCCTCACGACCAAGCCGACCATCTACGCCGCCAACGTGGACGAAGCGACGCTCGCCGACCCCTTCTCGAACCCGCACGTCCAGACCGTCCGCGACATCGCCGCCGAGGAGGGCGCGGAGCTGGTCGTCATCTGCGCGCAGCTCGAAGCCGAATTAGTCGCGCTCCCCGTGGACGAGCGCCGCGACTACCTCCAGACCGTCGGCGTCGAAGGCAGCGGCGTGGACGAACTCATCAAGAGCGCCTACCGCCTCCTCGGCCTCATGTCCTTCCTCACGGCGGGCGAGAAGGAGGTGCGCGCCTGGACGATCCCGCAGGGGACGCGCGCCCCGCAGGCCGCCGGAACCATCCACACCGACATCGAGCGCGGCTTCATCCGCGCCGAAGTCGTGAGCTACGAAGACCTCATCCGCTCCGGCTCCAACAACGCCGCCCGCGAGCAGGGGCTCACCCGCCTCGAAGGCAAAGAGTACGTCATGCGCGAAGGCGACGTCGTCCACTTCCGCTTCAACGTCTGAAGTGCAACTAAATCTGCGGAAGTATCACCCGCTATCAACCCTTATCAATCGCTTTCATTTTCAATGAATTAGCCATCAAAAAATATACCTTGCCTTATCACGAGCTATCAGCGAAACTCGCTGACTAGCAACGTATTTGTGTGTGTGCGTTGTGTGCAGCCAGTTTGGGCCTCTTCACACACAACGGACACACAAAGGAGGATACGAAATGAAGCGATCTGTGTCAGTCTTCAGCCGTGGCGAGGGTCGGAATAAGACTTGGTGGGCGCGACTTAACTACTTAGACGAGGCTACTGGCAAGCGCCGTGACCGCCAGCGCCGGGCCGAGAGTTACGCCCACGCGAAGGAACTAGCCGAAACATTAGCGAAAGAGTTCGACCAATCCGCCGGGCGCTCGATTGATGCCGAGCGCATGACGTTTGCGGAACTGGCTGCCTATTGCGAGAAGCATTACTACAAAGCCGCTCAATACCAAGACGAGCACAAGATCGCGGGCGTGCGTGGACTAGCGACGGCAAAGGGACAAATTAAGGTACTCCGCGAGTCTTTCGGGAAAATGCGCCTGCGTCGCATTACTTATGCCGACATCAGAGACTTTCGTGCCGCTCGGCTTCAGACAATATCTGACCGCACAGAAAAGACCCTATCTATTGCCACTGTCAACCGCGAACTCTCGACCCTGCGTAGAATGGTTAACGTTGCCGTGACCGAAGGTTGGATACCACGCAACCCTTTCACGTCAGGGCCGCCCCTTATCTCTACGGCTGACGAGCACAGGCGCGAGCGGATACTTACCGCCGATGAAGAGAAGAAACTTTTGGCAGCCTGCTCCGTCCGCCAACGCGCTCACCTCCGACCCTTAGTGATTGCCGCACTCGACACAGGTATGCGCCGAGGCGAATTACTAAAACTAAGATGGACGCAGGCGGATTTAGACGGACGTGTGATTCATGTTCGCGCCCTGCACACGAAGACCTTGACCTCGCGTGACGTGCCAGTATCACAGCGCCTATTAACTGAACTTCTGAGGCTGTGGGAACTCTCGCCTCAAGACCCTGAAGGGCTAGTCTTCGGCATCAAGGACAATGCACGCATGGCCTTCACCTCCGCGCGCGAAGATGCCGGGCTTACGGACGTGCGCTTCCATGACCTCCGGCACACGGCGGCGACGCGGCTAGTGCAAAAAGGTCTGAGCCTCGCTGAAGTCGGGCGCATCCTCGGCCACAGCCAGCCACAGACGACGTACAGGTATGTTAATCCGGGCGCGGAAACAATAAGGCGTGCTGCTGAAGCTATGGACTCATTCCACGCCGAGGCGACAGAGGCGAAGGCAGAGACGGCGAGTGTGTTAATAAATTAATGCCTTCGGCCCGCCTTACTCACGTCGGCCAACGTGAGGACAGGCCGCGACTTTCCTGACGCGGCAGGCGGGCCGAATCCATTTCAGGGAATGGTTTACAGGGAGGCCAACTAGTGACGCAGGAAGAGATTTCAAGGCTTGCAAAAGACTTATAGCGGTTTGCGCTTGCATTGCCCCTGTCTCGTGAGCCATTGATAACTCATGAGGGCTTACTCGACTGATTTACGCGAGAAGATCGTAATGGCTTACGAAAGTGGTGAAGGGACATTAGACGAGATGGCATCAACCTTTGAGGTTGACCGCCGCACGGTCTCTCGTTTGCTCCACCGCTATCGTGAAGGCTATGGCTTGACCCCGAAACCGCACGGTGGAGGCTATCCTGCCACCCTCGATGACAAGCGATTGGGACTGTTGCGCCAGCAAGTCGCGCAGCAGCCTGACGCGACACTCGAAGAACTGGTGGCTCACTTGAGAAAGAGAGCCAAAGTCGAAGTGCATCTCTCGACTGTCTGCCGTGCCTTACAGAAACTCGGACTGCCTCGTAAAAAAAAGCCTCGCCGCCTCGGAGCGGGTCGAAGCCGACCGTCAGGCTTTTCGTCGCCGAGTCTCTGGCTTGGATCGTCGCCGTTTCGTCTTTACCGACGAAACAGGCTTTCATTTGGCGATGACCAGAGCTTACGGGCGGGCGGCGCGAGGGAGGCGAGTCAACCAGAGCGTGCCGCGCAATCACGGCAAAGCAGTGACTTTGATCGGGAGTTTGGGCTTGCGCGGATTGCTCGCGCCCCTCTCGATTGAAGGTGCGATTGACACGCTGGTCTTTGATTCTTATGTCCGTCATGCGCTGGTCGCGCAGTTGCGCCCCAAAGACGTTGTGCTGCTCGACAACTTGCCGGTGCATCAAGCCAGTCAGGTCGAGCAAGCCGTCACTTCGGTCAAAGCAGAGGTTTTGTGGTTGCCCGCTTACTCGCCGGACTTCTCGCCGATTGAGAACTGTTGGTCGAAGGTCAAGACTTTGGTGCGCGGACGCCAACCACGGACGCCGAAGGAATTGAACGCGGCACTGCGAGACGCGCTCAAAGCTGTGACACTTGATGACATTGATGGTTGGTTCAGGCATTGTGGCTATTAGGGGCAATGCAAGTGCAAACCGCTATAATTGAACAAATCTCCGTTGAGCTGAAGGGCGCGTCAGAGGTGGTATTTAGTAAAGAGGGCGACGCCTTAATACTAATCGCCACGGTCGGCGACTCCGTGTTGCACTTTAACCCGCAGAAATGGGCTGAAGAGATTATCGCGGAGAAACTATCGTTAGGGTCTATTTCGAGGCCGGGATGGAGTCAGGAGCGAGTTGCCGGGGAGTCAAAAGCTGCTATCTGTGGTTTGCTCCTGACAGTGACCCTTTTTCTGCGCGATGGACTCTGGATATTAAGCAAACTCTCCCACGGGATGGGAGTCGGATTTAACCTCGGCGCGTTCTATAAACACGTCCAAGCTGGGGTAAGAGTCTCAACATTTCATGTGATTGAAGAAAGGCTAAGGAAGCTCCTCCATCTGCCAGAAAAATCCCACGATGCGGATATGGAAGATTATAAAGCTGCGGGGGCGCATCGTCAGAAGCGTGACTATGCCATCAACGACAGTCAGATACTTGATGCACTACTAAAGCTAGAGCGGTTCTCCATCAGAGGACTTGCACGCCTACTAGCCCCGGAAAGAGAGGACTTCCGCCCCACAGTTTATGACTGGATGGAACGACATCAAGTGAGCCGTGACGACCTCGAACGGAAATGGCGTCAATTTCACGGAGAGGTGTAGAGAAATCCTGTGAGAATTTCGACAGTGTAGAGGAAGAATCCAAAAAGCTCGACAATTACACCCAATCTTTATTCATGCTTTACTGGCGTTGCTGATAACTCAGCAGCGCCTTTTTTTATCAGAGTCAACTCAAGTCAAAGCGGAGAAAGAAAAGATGAGTGAGACAACGGCAACTAGTTCTCTTCTGACTAAGGTGGAAGCGGCGGCAATCCTTCGCGTCGCCCCGATCACGGTTCATAGGATGATCCGCGAGAAGCGTCTCGGCAGTTATCGCGTCGGCTCGCGGGTCTTTACTACCCAAGAGTTCATTAACGAGTTCTTACAGAGGAACGCAAGAAGGCCAAAAGCGGCATGAGCGCACGCGACATCCTACACAAATTCAAGGGCGTGAAGCGCAGCGGCGACGGCTGGACGGCCCTTTGCCCGGCACACAATGACGAGCGCAATTCCTTGAGTATCGGCGAAGGCGAGAGCGGGCGACTACTTCTCCACTGTCACGCCGGATGCACGTTCGAGGCGATACACCTCGCTGCGGGCATCAACCTTGACGAAGGTAAGGAGCGAAGCGCCCGCCGCGTCGCCTCGGCTTACGACTACGGCGACGAGCAAGGCGACTTGCTCTTTCAGGCAATTCGTTATGAGCCTAAAGGCTTCAGTCAACGACGGCCCGACGGCGCGGGTGGGTGGATTTATAAACTGAACGGCACACGCCGCGTCGTTTACCGCTTGGCCGAACTCCTCGCGGCAGACCCGGCGCAGACCGCCTTTATTGTGGAGGGGGAAAAGGACGCCGACCGCCTAGCATCCCTCGGCTTTTTGGCGACGACGAACGCGGGCGGGGCCGGTAAGTGGCGGGATGAGTACAGCGAATATCTGCGCGGTCGTCACGTCGTCTGCATCCCTGACAACGACGAGCCGGGCCGCGAGCACGCCGCGAAGGTCGCACGCTCCCTTCAAGGCATCGCCGCCAGCGTCCGCATCCTCGAGCTCCCGAACCTCCCGCCGAAGGGCGACGTGAGCGACTGGCTTGACGCCGGGGGCGTTGTGGACGAGTTGTTAGTGCTCGCCGAGAGTGCGCCACTGTTTGACGCCGAAGGTTCACAGAGCAGCGCACCCCTTCAGATCGTCTGCATGGCCGACGTGCGGCCCGAAACCGTCTCTTGGCTCTGGCATCCCTACATCGCGCGCGGCAAGCTGACCATCCTCGAAGGCGACCCCGGCTTAGGTAAGTCGTGGCTGACGTGCGCCCTCGCGGCAGGCGTCTCGCACGGGCGGGGGCTTCCCGGCGCGGAACCCTTCGAGCCGGGCAACGTGCTCATGCTCTCCGCCGAAGACGGCCTCGGCGACACGCTCCGGCCCCGCCTTGACGCCGTGGGCGCTGACGTTTCTCGCGTCTTCGCACTCGCCGAGCCCTTGACGTTCGACACGGCGGGGCTGATTCGCCTTGAGACTAGGATTCTTGAATACTCCCCTTCCCTTGTCGTCATAGACCCGCTGTTCGCCTTCACGGGCGGGAAGGTGGACATCCACCGCGCGAACGAGTGCCGGGCCATCTCCGCGCCGCTGGCGGCCATCGCCGAGCGCTGCGGCTGCGCGCTGCTGGCCGTCCGACATCTAGGGAAGTCCAGAGGCGGCGGGCACGCCCTAAACGCTGGCATCGGCTCGATTGACTTCGCGGCGGCGGCCCGCTCCGTCCTCCTCGTCGGCGCAGACCCGGACGAGCCCGGCAAGCGTGCCGTCGTGCAGATAAAGAACAACCTCGCCCCGCACGGCGAGGCCGTCGGCTACACGCTCGAAGGCGGGCAATTCTACTGGACGGGCGCGAGCGACCTGACAGCCGGGCGCATCCTCGCCCCGGCCACCGAGGATGAGGAGCGCAGTTCCGTCGCCGAGGCGATGGACTTCCTCCGCACGGCCTTGTCGGATGGTGCGCGCGACGCGAAGGCCATCGAGGCGAGGCGAAACAGGGGGGCATCAACCCGGCTACCCTACGCAGGGCCAAAACGCGGCTGAAGGTGCGCTCGAACAAGGTGGGGATGCCCGGCACTCACTTCCAGAAATGGGTGTGGGCATTGCCGGACGACGAAGGTGCTCAAACAGGCTCCGAAGATACTCAAGAAAATAGGGTTGAGCGCCTTCGGGCAAATGGCGCAGATAAAGATGGTTATGGCAATAACTTAGCCGAAGGCGCTCAAACTCCGAACCTTGAACACCTTCCGCACGGCGATGAGCGCCTTCAGGCTGCGTTAGACGCTCCTTTGTGGGTAGGCTATTCGCAGGATAAAGGAGTTGCGTATGTGACAGCCAGACATAGAGAGATACTGAAAGCCTGCGAGCAATTTTTCCTATAACGGTGCGGAGCCTTTCAGTATAATCCACCTACTATGACCAACTTCCTCTACTATGGCGACAACCTGCAAATCCTCCGGGAGCACGTTGAAGACGAGTCAGTTGACCTCATCTATCTAGACCCCCCTTTCAACAGCAATCAAGATTTTAATGCTTTCTTTACTGAGCGTGACGGCACTCGCGCAGCCGCTCAGATGATCGCTTTCGAGGACACATGGAGTTGGGATCAGGCCGCTGTCGCCGCGTATCAAGATGTTGTAGAGTGCGGCGGCAAGGTGTCACAGGTGATGCGGGCCTTCCACACGTTCTTAGGCGGTAACGACATGATGGCTTACCTCGCAATGATGGCCCCCCGTTTGGTTGAGTTGCGGCGCGTACTTAAACCCGAAGGCGGCATCTACCTTCACTGCGATACAACGGCGAGCCACTACATCAAGATGCTAATGGACGCCGCCTTCGGGCCAGAGAATTTCAGAAACGAGATTATATGGAGGCGAACAAGCAGCCATAATGACAGCCGCAAGTGGGCGCACATTCACGATACTATTCTCTTCTACGCGGGAAAGGGATTCACTTGGAATCCCGTTTTTTATCTTGAGCACGATCCAGAGTACGTTAAGAAGTTTTATCGCTTCACGGACGAACGCGGGCGCTACCGATTACACGAAATTATCCGCACCGCTTCAATGGGGCCGCGCCCTAATCTTGCTTATGAATATAAGGGATACACCCCCGAATGGGGCTGGCGTACCATCGCGAGAAACTTGTGGCGCTAGATGAGGATGGTCGTATTGAATGGTCGGGAACCGGAAGACCTTATTTGAAGCGTTACCTTGACGAGCAAGAGGGCACGCCCGCGTCTTCGATGTGGGTAGATATACCGCCGATTTCCGCCGCCGCCGCCGAGCGCCTGCACTACCCCACCCAGAAGCCCGAAGAGTTGCTCGAACGCATTATTACAGCGAGCAGTAACGAAGGCGACGTAGTGTTAGACCCCTTCTGCGGTTGCGGCACGGCAATCTCCGTCGCGGAGAGCTTACACCGCAACTGGATCGGCATAGACATCACACATCTAGCAATCGGCCTCATCAGACACCGCTTGCACAACGCATATGGAGATACTGTTACATACGAAGTGATCGGGGAACCCGTAACAATCTACAACACGCTGAAGAACTGGCGAAGCGTGACCCCTATCAGTTCCAGTGGTGGGCAGTCGGCAAGGTCGGCGGTCGTCTCGATGATAAGAAGAAGGGGGCAGATAAAGGGATAGACGGTCGGCTCTTTTTCCATGACGACCCTCGACCGGGCACGACTAAGCAAATAATCCTCTCGGTCAAAGCCGGGAAGATACCATCTAACCACATCAGAGAACTGCGCGGCGTGATAGAGAGAGAGGGGGCAGATATTGGGGTTCTTCTGACAATGCAGCCGCCGACTAAACCGATGCGCGCGGAGGCAGCGGAGGCCGGTATCTACAATTCTCCCTCTTGGTCGAAACACCCCCGCATCCAAATTATAACCATTGAAGAACTCTTAGAGGGGCGCGGCATTGACTACCCCAAGGCGCACGCTAACGCCACCTTCAAGAGAGCGCCCCAAAAGAAGCGGGCGGTGAAGGACAAGCCGCAGCGCCTACCCAATATGTGACTTTTTCACCTGCTCTCTTACTTCTCTGAGCCAGTCGGCTAGCGCGTGTGAAGCGGGGCAACTAAAAACTTGTAGCACAAAAGATGCCGTGGGAAACGAGAGGCGGGCGGCGCTACTACTACCGCAAAGAGCGGCGGGGCGGTCGAGTCTTCTCCGTCTACGAAGGCGGAGGGCTCGGCGGTGCTCTCGCCGAGGCGCGGGACACGTCGGAGCGCAAAGAGCGCCAACAGACCCGCGAAGAGTTGCGCCGTGAGATGGCGCATCACGACCGGATTGACGCCTTGATCGGCGAGGCGTGGCGAATCGTCCAGACGGCGGCGCGGAGCGCACTTGAGGACGAAGGGTATCACCTGCACAAGAGACAATGGAGGCTCAAAAGGGATGCGGCGGAAACAGGCTGAAAAGGTCGTAGACATCGGCGAGAAGAAGCACAGCGAAATGATGCGCTCGGCGCGGCTATGGGCGGAGGCGGCGTTTAAAGATGAGCCCTCGCCGGAGGCGAAAGCGCACGTAGACGCCGACCTCGCCGCCGACCCGGAGGCGTGGCGCAAGCACGGCGACCTGACGCGCGAGGCGATGGAGCAAGGCTTCAAAAAGTTCTGGCTCGGCTATGTCACGAAGGCATCGGTCATACGGGGCGCGGAACTGCTCAAGCAAGACCTCGGCTTCGCGGACGCTTCGCCCGTCGAGCGGCTACTGATAGAGCACTCAGTCCTGTGTCACGTCAGGCTCGGCATGGTCGAGCACCTGTACTCGCGCAACACGTCGGGGCGGATGGACATCGCCGAGCATTGGGAGCGGCGGCTGACGCTCGCGCAGAAGAGATTCACACGGGCGGTGACGGCGCTCGCTAGGGTGCGCCGTCTGCTCGCTAGGGCGGAGGCCGCGCGCGAGGCGGCGTCGAAGGCGCGGAGTGGTCGCACGCTCGGGGTACTCAAACAGGTATCGGGGTGACGAATGGCAAAGGCGGCGGAGACCCAAGAGGGGGCGCTTGTGGCAAAGCTGAACGCCTCGCTAAAAGGGGCGAACACACGCGACGGCAAACCGGCGAAAGCTCGAAACTTCCAAACAGACTTTGAAGGAGTGCGACCAAGGTGGGCGCTCCGTCGGCGTGACGTTTAACGTCCGCGCTCGACGCCGCGGACTCGCTCTTTGACGACGGAAGACCGGCGCTAGACCGAGGCCGTGGCATGAATTGTGGAAGTTGCAGGCGAAGAATTTACAGACGCCCTCGGATTCCAGACCGCGCCGCCCTTGAGCAAATGCTGATTGAGCATATCGTCGTGTGCTGGCTCCGCCTCGCCGTGCTAGAGCTGCGCTTCACCGGCGTTATGAACAGCATGACACTACGCTCGGCGCGTATTGGGCCCTAGAAGCGGCTCACGGCGGCGCAGAAGAGATTCAACCGGGCGTGCGAATCTCTTGAGCGCGTGCGGAAGCCTCGCGCGCCCCTATGTGCAAATCAATGTGGCGGCGGAGGGAGGGCAGCAAGTCAATGTGGCGTAGACGCCCAGTTCTTAACCCCGTTCGACCCACACGCCAAGTGTTACCCCCCTTCCCTAAACACCTCCCGGCAACACCCCTCGGCAAGCTCACGCCCCTCCCGCCTAAAATGTTATGGGTCACTGTTGACACCCCGCCGCTGCGGTAATATCTTTCACGCCTCACGTTATAAGCTACATTACGAACGTGCAGGCCGCCGAAGGCTAAACCCCGGACTACGAAGGCGGGCAAGAAAGGCACTAACAAGTAGCAACCCTCTCGCCCCTCACCGGAGATGGCCGCGAACTGAGCAGGTATGAAGAAGTCTGACAGGAAGGATGGCACAGAGATTTTGAACCCGCCCACCAGTTCGGGTGATAAGCTTGCCGTCTTTGAGTCTCAATCACAAGGTATAACAACTAACCGCCTTGAAGAGCCAAAAGTTTGGCGCACCATCGGTCGTCTACTGCTTGAGGCTATTTACATTCTGTTCTTTATAGGTCTGCACTGGTTAATTAAATGGTGGCTTACCAAAACCGATCAGATGCATGAATGGTGGGCGACGTACTTACTCACAGTCTCCATATTTTTCGCCCTCATACTATTTACAGTTATTTTCGGTAGCGAGGTAATAGTCGATTGCAAACATGCGATAGAATTCGCTTGGAGGCGCGTTCTAAATAAAGATGAACAGAATACTAAATGAAATTAAAGCCGGGTGGAATGAGGTCAGGTGGGTATGGCACTTCTCTGTCTACCTTATACCGACAACAGCGCTTGCCGTCCTTCTGGCTTATGTGATTGATGGTGGATTCTCCCGCCCGCCAAGCTTAATGCAAATATTGCTTGTAACTCTCGCAGGCTTGCTCAGCTTGTATTTTGTGTCGCCGGATTCGAGTACAGCTTTGGGATTTAAGAAGAGACGTGTCGCGCAGCGTTTAGGCGGGAAAATTGAGAATAAGGCGGTTGCGCTTCCGGCGGTGGGCGAGCGCCTACTGTTACTGTTATTAACAGGGGAAGAAAGAGAAGTTGTTGTTGGCGATTTTCGTGAAGAGTATGAACAAATTAACCGCAAACATGGGAAGCGGTTTGCCGATATTTGGTTTTATAAGCAGGTTGTCCAATCAATTCAGCCTCTTCTCCTTAGGAATGTTATTAAATGGGTAGGGTTACTAGGGCTTGCGGAATTGCTCCATAAACTTATAGGTCGATAACGCTAGGCAGCGCCGTTCAACTGTTCACTGTCATTTATCGCCAGCACAACCGCCCGCAGACCACGCCGCACGAGGAAATTGCGACAGCTTCAGCGAATAAGCTTTCCCAAATGAGAAGCGAGGCGTTTCTTAACTACCTTATACGTGAGGAATAAGATTGACTTAGTGACCTGTTTGAATAACCAAATGTTGGCTTTGACTGGAGGATGAATCTGCGAATACTCTTCGAGTAAATCTCCGATAAGGTACTTACACTCTTCCTCTTTGACTAAGGCGTTAAGCACGCGCTCAACTTTTTTAGCACGCTCCTTTCTATCACCTTCCTCAAACATACGAACAATAGATTCCGCCCTCATTGTCCAGTGACGTTCCCACTCAGGCCAAGTCCATGTAGGGTCGAAGCGCCGGAACAACTTAAATTCGAGGCGCTTCATATCTTCGTTGGTTTCATGGTCAAGTCTAATTAACCCGCCTGTGGTGAAGAAAGCATCTACGCGCTCCTCATCGCTCATTTTACCGTAGTACTGCTGAATGGCTTTATCTCTGCGACGGGCGAATTGCTTGTCGGATTCGCCTTCAAGTCTCACCAAGCCGCCCGTGCTCACAAAAGATTTTTTCTCTCCATCCGTCATCACAAATTGCTCCTTAAATGAATCGGCGAATCCACGTCCCTAGGGACGCCAGCAAGCCCCACGCAACAGCTTTGCGTATCATCGGCCACCCCGAAGCCGCCACTTGCTTGTAGTACCAAAGTTTCGCGTACCGCGCACCGTGCCTCGCCGCAATCCCTCGGTACTCTTCTTCCAAGTCACCGGGGATGTTAACGCGCTCTTCTTTGGAGAGGATGAGAAGAAGTAGGCGCTCGCCACATCGGGGCGGTGTCTGAATACCTGATATATTCACGTCAGATTGTCTGTGAGCTGTGGCGTTAGGTGAACCTTCAAGTAGTCGAAGCTTGCGCGAGATCAAGCTGTGCTCGGTTCGTAAGATGTCAAGCTTTATGGGAGAAGCCCCCAACGATTTGAGATACCGTGCCTCCCTTTCAATCTCTAACATCCTCCTTACCAGCATCTCACGATCATCTTGGATGATTCGCTTCAGCCAAATCATGCTATACCCTCCAGAGTAGCAACGCCAAAATCTAGGCCCGCAGCTAGTTTATTACGCGCTCCGTTCGTGTTATTCAATGCCTGCACGCCTGCACCCTCGACCCTGAAATATCGCTTTGCACGACCGCCACGCTCTGGTGTCGCCTCACCCTGCCATGACTTGAGGTAGCCCTTGCGCTCTAGCCTATCGAGCGTGGCGTAGACCGCACCTATTGACACATCTCGGTCAGTGGCCTCTGCAACCGTCTGACGAATCTTTGCCCCATAAGCGTTCTCGCCGAGCTTGAGGACGGCCAATAAAACGATCTCCTCAAAGTGGCCTAGATAGTCTTTCGATTCGCTCATAAAATAGCCTTTCTAGCATTGATATTCGTATCTTCTATTTTCATATTCTAGAATGTAGGACATATTCATTTAAAAGTCAAATGTTTGGTGATAATCTACTTGTCGCGGTGCTGTGAAGATAATACTCTGTGCGGCTATGACGAAAGCTCTTTCTTGGGCCGTAATCGGCGTAGTCGCTCCCGCCTTGCTTGCCCTCGGCGCTGGATTCGTTTTAGCGGGGGACAGTAGAACCGACTTTAATATTGCCCACGGATGCTTTCTATTAGCGTTCTTCATTTTGTGGGCTAAGATTATTCATCTTGGCTTTGGGAGTCGGAGGCGCAAATTGCTAACTTACTTCTTGGTATTCTTTGGTACTGGGGCTATGGGCGTTTTGGGCTTAGCGGCAACTCAATACGTGGAGCAAAAACGCGCTGCTAAGGTTAAGGCTAATCAAACTCCGCCACCACCTGTGACACAAGAGCAGCCTATCTATCACGCCTTCAAATCCATTCACGAACGTTTCAAGGACAAGCTTGGTAATCCTCAGCCGCCGACTGAGCCGGAAATGGTCTATCAAGCCCGACATGAACACTCAAGGATCGTCTGGATTGACGGCAAAGAAGATTTTTATCTTCTTCACGATAACAATCAACTAGAAATTGTACGCGGTGTTGATGTTGAAAATGATACCTACTATTTCGACGAGGAAAATCGAAAGAGAACTGGCGCACCTGAAGGAAAATACCCGCCTCGTGGAACGTTCGCTATGTTATGGGAGCGCGAGCCTGAAACGTGGAAGGCTAAACTTGGTTGGAGGCTGTGGCACTGTCAATATCTTAAAGGTAGTGTACATATGCAATGGTTCGAGCATGGGTTAATCATCGGAGACCTGCGCCGAGTGGAAGAGGATTATCGAGCCGTCGTGTACGTTCTTTTGACGGACGAACATACATGGTCGCGCGAAGTGCCTGAACGCCCATCGCCGCCTTGTGTGAAACCAGCAACGAACGCGGAAGAACAAAAAAAGTGGCTGGAAATACACCCCAGACGTTAGTCGGCTTCTTCTTTGATCAATTCCTTGTATTCCAGATTCTCTGAAGAGATAAGACGGAGCAATTTAAACTCATACTTCAACGGAGAGAAGACCGGGGCGGGGTTATCAATTCCCCGCCCTTCAGCTTTTAGTCGTCACCGTCGTACTGCGCGCCGAGGGCTTGCGCTTCTATCTGCCGCCGCATCTCGCGCAGCGCGCGGAGATAAATAACAACCGCCGTGAGGTGCTTACAGACCATCGGGACGCGCTGGCCTTTCGTCGGCGTTCCGGCTTCACAGGTGCAAGTGCCGAAGGGGTGGCTGTCCTTGCGCTCGATGCGGACGTGGTAGGCGTGGCCTTTAGCCTTATTCGTCACTTCATAGAGGCCCGGCTCGTAGCGGCGCACGCTCTGGCGTTCCGTGGTGAGTCTTGCCGCCGCCCTCGTGAACTGTTCGCGCCTTTGTATCTGAATCATGGTGTGTCTCCGTTTCCGTTGATGCCTTAACCTGAGAAATATATTACTCTTGCGTAATGGATTAGTCAAGCATAAGGTGAACTCTTGCGTAATATATTTCTCTCGCGTATAGTCCCCGGCCATGAGTAAGGGACTGACATCAACCGAAGCGGCAACCCGGCTCGGCGTCTCTACCGCGCGCGTGCGGCGTCTTGTCTTCGACGGCAGACTCCCCGCCGAGAAGTTCGGACGCGATTTAGTGATTCAAGAATCCGACCTAGATGCTTTTAAGAGGTTGAAAGGTGGACGCCCGCCGAAGTCTAAATCCACGGCCACGGCTAAGAGTGGATCGCAAAGGAAAGGGGCACGACTAGAGGATTGAAGTGCTGTTTGGGGCCGTGGCGCTTCTGGCGCGCGTATTGATGCCCGCCTGTACTTTACGCTTGTCAGCGACAGCCTGACACACGGCCCTGACGCTTCTGCAAAATCTATTGCATTCTGCCTCTCGCGGCGTTAATCTCGCGGCTGTGGGCGTCGCCTCCGCATTCCGGCTCACACAGACACACTTATCCTGAGCCGCCACGGGGCAGCCTGAACGGCTAGACTGGCGTGCGCATTTAGGCAGCGCGAGCAGGTTTAGCATGACCTCTAAGAAAGTGGCCGCCACATCGTTTCCGATGATCCCGTCTGCGGTCGTAGCCGTCGCTCCCGTTCTGATCACGCCGTCCGTCGTCGGCCCTTGTACGGCGGGCGCGGGTTGTCGGCTGAGGCGTACCAGTTACGCCGTTCTGCATATCGCCTGCATAGGCGGAGCAGGTCAAGGCCAAGAGCAAGGCCTATACGCTGATAGCTTTACGCATTATTTTCCTCTCACTTTGTTGATGGTGAATCAAAGTTGCCGCCGGAATCCTTAGTCCCGGCGGCGTCGCCGTGTTTGCCGGGAATCCGTTATCGGCAAGGAAAGGCTTACCTCACATGAATTTAGCAGATGAGCGCCTGAAGGAACTAGATAACCCCTCACTGACCGACGAATGAGCGCGCCTCAATACGCTGCCGCATCGGGGCGGACTTCATCCACGCCGGGCAGTATGAAGCCGCGCGTGACGCTTTAGGCGAACTGTGGCGGGGTGTCGGCGAAAGGCCGGAGGTGAAGAAGCTGCCGCCGGTGACGGCAGCCGAAGTCTTCTCCAATGCGGCGCGCTCACCGGATGGCTTGGCAGCGTGCGGAATGTCTCAGGGGCGCAGGAACAGGCCAAAGATTTACTCTCGGAAGCCCTCCGCAAGTTTCAGTCTCAAGGCCAATACAAAAAGGCGTCCGAGGCGCAGTATGAACTCGGTATCTGCTACTGGCGTCTCGGCGCTTACGATGAAGCCCGCGTTGTGATGAGCGAGGCGCTAGGGGCGCTCAAGGAATCGGACGTAGAGTTAAAGGCTAAAATCCTAGTCAGGCGCACGCTGGTTGAAATAAGCGAGAACAGGTATTACGACGCGCTGAACATACTGAAGGAGGCGGAGCCGGTCTTCGAGTCCGCGAGCGACGCGCTCAAGGGCAGATGGCACGGTCAGAAGGGCTTAGTGCTCAGGAGGCTCGCCACGGCAGAGGGGAGGACGGACTACGCGGATAGGGCAATCATAGAGTTTACAGCCGCGATTTATCACTACGAGCAGGCGAAGCATGAAAGGTACTGCGCGCTCAACCTGAACAACCTCGCCATGCTGCTCTACAAGGTGGGGCGCTATGAGGAAGCGCATGAGCAACTAGACCGCGCGCAGTTGATATTCACACGACTTAAAGACACGGGCAACTTGGCGCAACTCGACGAGACTAGGGCGCGCATCCTCATCGCCGAAAAGAAGTATAGGGAAGCGAGCCGCGCGATGGTGGGAGTCATTACAGACGCTCGACAAGAGCGGCGAGTCGGCCTTGCTCGCCGACGCGCTCACGGTTCAAGGCGTCGCTCACGCGAGGCTCGGCAGCTTTCAAAGCTCGATTAACATCCTCAACCGGGCCATCAGGGTCGCGCGCGAGTCCGGCGCTCTGACTAACGCGGGGCTCGCTTCCCTCTCGCTGATCGAAGAGCACGGGGAGGTTCGGCTGTCCGAGAAGGAGTTGTATCAGGTTTACCGACGCGCCGACGAACTCCTTAAAGCCACGCAGGACGCCGAAGACATGGCGCGACTCAGGGTGTGCGCCCGTATCGTGATGAGACGGATGGCGGGGATGACCCTGCGCGACAGGAACTTCAGCCTGTTCAGCGCCGTGAACGAGTTAGAGGCGAGGCTCATCGGGCAGGCTTTGGAGGAAGCCGAAGGGAGCGTGACGGGCGCGGCCAAACTGCTCGGCCTGAAATACCAGACGTTCACGACCATCCTGAACACCCGGCACAAGCGGCTTCAGGAGAAGAGGACGCCCGCGAAGAAGCGCAAGCGGAGCATCATCAAAAAGCAATAGCCAGTCGCAACAAAGCCCGCCTTGTCAGAATTGTGTGCGAGCTTGTGTGTGGAGGCTGTCCGGTTACATTCTTACCCGCTTAACTTCACAGCCTTTAACACTTACAATCGTCAGTGATAAAGATGCGTCTCCGCTTCAACGTCTGACTCAGCGCGCCTCTCTCACCCCGGCCTGACACAAGTGGTGCTTTACTAAAGGAAGGACGTATAGTGTCCGCGTGACCACAGCTTATTCCACCAACCCGATTGAGGTTTTTCGCGGAGTTCTAGCCGAAGAAGGGATTCATGCTGCCTTAAAGTTTATCAACTCACGTTCATCGCATCGGTTTACCAGCATCTATCGGTTCGATGGGCCTACTCTACGTAATCTTTATCTTTATGATCGAGCTAATCCCAACTTCGGGCTCTTCCCTGACGCGCCGCTTGAGGAGAGTTATTGCTCAATCGTGAATGAAACCTCAGCGACATTCACTACTGTTGATTCTTTTCATGACCCGAAGGTATTGAATCACCCGAAACGAGATTTAGTGCTGTCCTATTGCGGGATACCGATTGCCCGAAGGGATGGGACGCTCTTTGGCACGCTCTGCCATTTCGATTTTGTGCCGCACGAGATTGCCCACAGCGAGATTGAGTTTCTAGAGACAGTTGCCCCCTATTTTCTTACTGAGCTTGAATGACTGGAGTGCGCCTCACAACTCATTGAACCGGAGCGCGAGATAGCTTGTCTTTCATCTTCGTGCGAGACCTTCGCATCACGAGTTGGCGAGGCGTTTGATTAGCGAGGCGGCTTCTCGAACTGAGAAGAGTTGAAGGGGGTTTCGGAGGCGACGACGATGGCGGAACTCTTACAGGAATACTCGACGCACGTTAGCGGCTCCGACGGCACGACTTACGCCGTGCGCAGTTACGCGGAGGAGCGGGCCGACGGCACTTGGACGGGGTGGCTTGAATTTCATCCGGCGGACGCCGTTAAGCCGGTCTTACGCACGGGGCAGGAGACTTCGCAGCCGAACCGTGTGACGGTCGAGTACTGGGCGTCGGGGTTGGAGCCGGTCTACTTTGAAGGCGCGCTCGTCCGCGCGCGCGTCACGTAGAATGATAATCCGGGCACTCGTTCAATCCGACGCCGCACGTTTCAAGGCGCTGCGGCTCGACGCGCTGAAGTCCGACCCTGACGCGTTCGGCGAGACGTTCGAGAATGCGTCTCGGCTGAGCGACGGGGAGTGGTCGGAGAAGCTGGCCGGGACTTTATCGTCGGGCGACGCGATTTTCGTGGCGGAGGTCGAGGGCGAGTTCGTCGGGATGTGCGGCGTCGGCGAAGACCGGACGCGCAAGGGGCACGGGTTCGTGTGGGGCGTGTTCGTGAAGAAGCCTTTCCGTAAGACGGGCGCGGGCGCGCGGCTGATGGACGCCGCCGAGGCGTGGGCCGAAGGGCGTGGGTTCAGAGGCGTCAACGGCTTTGTCGCCGCCCCCAACGAAGACGCCGTTCGCTTCTACCGCCGACGCGGGTACGAAGTGGGCGAGGCCGTCGAGACGCTCCGGCCCGGCTCGGACATCCCTTTGCATCCAATCTCGAAGCAGTTCGCGCCGTCGCCCTCCGACTGAAACCCTCTAACCTGAATGTAGAAACAATCCACGGTGTGAAGATGCGGAAGGTCTTAGTCATCGGCTCCGGGGGGGCCGGGAAGTCCACGTTTGCCCGAAGGCTCGGCGAGACGCTCGGCCTCCCGGTCGTCCATCTCGATTCGTGCTACTGGCAACCCGGATGGGTCGAGCCGCCGAAGGACGACTGGCTGAAGACGGTCGAAGGACTTCTGGCGCGTGACGAGTGGGTCATGGACGGCAATTATTCCGACACGCTCGCCGTCAGGCTCGCGGCCTGTGATACCGTCATCTTCCTCGACCTCCCGCGCACGGTCTGCCTCTGGCGCGTGTTCAAGAGGGCGCTCATGTACCATCGAAAGAGCAGGCCGGACGTGGCCGAGGGCTGCGTGGAGACGTTGAACGCGGAGTTCTTCCGCTGGGTCTGGGACTATCCGAAGAGGTCGAGGCCGAAGGTCATTCGCCGGCTCAAAGAGCACGCACGAAGCAAGCAGCTCATCCGCCTGCGCTCGCGCGCGGAGGTAAGAAAGTTTCTCGACGGCATACAGGCAGAAGCCTTTGGGGTGCTCTAAGGCGCGGGGCGGCCCGCGCAGAGTTTGGCGGCGTGGCGCAAGACTCGCGCCATGCGTTCGGCCCGCTCGCGGTCGTCGTATTGGAGGTTGATGCCGCTGTAGGTGTTCGTCTCGCCGTCGCCATTGGTCTCGCGGAAGGCGAGCTTGCCGCCCGTGGCGACGAGGTTCACGTTCCAGACGCCGACGGCGTAAGTGGTGTTCGCCTTCTTGCGCGGCTCGACTTTGATGTTGAGCGCGTCGAGGTCGGACAGAGAGACCGCGAGAGTGTCCGCGCCGTCGCGCCACTCCAGACCGCAGCCCTCGAAGCGGAGGGGCTCGTAGACGATTTCGGCCTCGCCCGTGGTCGCGGGCTCGCCGGAAGTCTCCCCGGCGGTCGTGTACTTGTAGTTGAAGCGGGCCGCGAAATTCTTCTTCAACCAATCCAGAGTCTCTTCGAGCGTCGCGCTGCCTGAAGGCTCGACGGGCCTCGGCGGCTCGACCGGGGCCGGGATCGGAGTCGGCGTCGGGACGGGTGTCGGCGTGGGGGTCGGAATCGGAGTCGGTTCCGGCGTCGGCTCCGGCGTCGGAGTGGGTGTCGGTTCCGGCATCGCTTGCGGCGTCGGTTGAGGTGTCGGCGGCGGCTGCGCGGCGGCGACTTCCGGCGCGGGTTCTTCCTGACTGGCGGCGGCTTCCGTCGGTGCCGCGACGGCCTTCTTGCCGCCGAGCGTGCGGACGCGGATGCGAGCCAGCTCGGCGAATTGCCCTTCCGGGTACTTGCGCAGGTAAGCCTGAAACTCTTCGGGGTCGGTGCTGTTTTTGATGCTGTCCCAGAAGCTCAGCTCGACGGCGAGCAGCGAGGCGGAATTGTTGGCGGGCCTGTTCGGGGCCGGAGTCGCTTCGGGTCTCGCGGGCCGTGGGGTCGGCTGAGGCCGCGCGGCGGGCGGAACGTCAGCGCGCACGACCTTCGCGGCCTCAGTGTTCTCAGTGCGGGCCGGGCTGCCTTGCGCGGCGGTCGCGGCGGGGCTCGGCTGGCGCGCGACGCGGGCGGCCCCGGCGGCCTTCTGGATGTCCCTGTCCAACTCTTTCGCCAGCATCGCGTCGGAGCCTTCGAGGACGCGGAGTTCTTCTTCCGCCCCTTTGATGTTGCCGAGGCCGAGGTAGGTTCGACCGAGCGAGAGGCGTGCTTCCGCGTAGTCGGGGCGGAGGCGGAGCGCGGAACGGAGATAGACGAGCGCCTCTTTCCAGTTCTCAAGATTCTGGTAGGCGAAGCCGATGCCGTAATACGCCTCGGCGTAGTTCGCGTCGAGCCGGATGGCCTGAACGAAGTGCTTGAAGGAGTCGCCGTACTGCGCCATGTCGTTGTACGCGGCTCCGAGGCTGTAATGAGCGTCGGCGTTCCAGGGCGCGACGCGGACGGCCTCGCGGTAAGAGTTGAAACCCTCCTCGTACTTGCCCGCGCTCATGTACGCGTCGCCCAAGCCGACGTGCGCGTCGCCGTCCTTCGGGTTGGCGGCGACGGCCTGCCTGTACGACTTAATCGCCTCGGCCCAGTCGCCCGCCTCGGCGTGCCGCCGCCCCTCTTCGACGTGCGGGTTGGGACGGCTGTTGCTGTCGCCCGCCTGCGTCGTCGCCCCGCCGGTCACCGTGATGCCTCTTGTCTGAGTGCGTCTGCCCGCACGCTTCTGCGCGGACGCGTCAGGCGCGGCGGCGTGGCAGACGAGCAGGAGGAGGAGCGCCGACCAGAAGCCGAGGAGTTTGTGTCTGAAGGAGAGGCTCATGGGGGAATCCTTCGTTATCGAAGACGCGGCAAGGTAAGGCTCTTAAAGAACGGCGTCGGTCTGAAGCGCGCATAAAATACACTGCTTCAACGCGGCTTTCAATGTTTGTGGCGCGCGCCGTCCGAGGGGGCATCGTGCGCGCCGTTCGACGCGCGTCAGGGGAAGATTCGCTTCCACTTCTCCGGCTCCACGTAGTTGCCGTCGCACTCCGATTTTTCCCTGAACTCCTTCAAACGAGGCGCGCCGTCCGGGAATTCGTAAGTCGCCAGAGCACCGCAGTCGCCCGGCCCACGGTAACGGTTGTGTATCAACAGCCGCTTCGTCCTGCCGTCGAACGTGGGCATCCCCCACATCTCCTGCATCTCGGTCTTCTTCGGCTGCTTGCCCTCGCCTTCGGACTCGAACGTCTGGAAGGTGAGGAGACGCGCCGTGGGCGGCGACTTCGTTTCGTCTAAGTGCGAGTAGAACTGGTAGCCCTGATAAGCGCCGGTCGTGCAGACGATTTGGACGAGGTACTGCCCCGACGACAACTCGTAGAACTCAAGCCCCGGCGTCTCCTTGCTCATCGTCTTCTCGTAAGCCTCCTCGCACTCGTCGGGCCACTTGATAATCTTGCGCCACGCGCGACGGTCGGCGGGCGTGAGGTTCGTCTTCTGAAGAGACGGGCCGGGCGTGGCCGTCGCCGCGACCGTGGGTGTGGCCTGCGTCGAAGGCGACTGTCGCGGCGTGTTCGCGGCCTGCGGCGTCGGGCCTTCGACTTTCACCGCCGTCGTCCCGCCCGGCGCGGCGCAGCCCGCGAGCAACGTCAACAACAGACACGCCGTCACTGTCATTGTCGCCGTCGCGCTGAGTCTTACGGCGCGACCCCTCCTGACAAAACTTCCCTCACGCAAGCCGCACACACTCATGCCACGATTCCCCTCTCCGACTGTCGAGTTCGGCAGAATGAATTTCTTCCGGCGAGATGATATTGGGAAACGGCGGAAAAATGAAACGCGCCGCCCGGCCAAATGTCTCGACCGGGCGGCGTGTATGAGTGCCTTTAATTTTCCCGGCGGCCCCGAATCGGGAGCCGCCTCTCTCTCGCCCACACAGTCGAATCGCCGGGCGCGGGCGATCTTGAAAGTCCGACCGGCGGCCTCTAGCGCAGCAAGGCGCGGACGCCGACCAGAATCAGGTAGCCGACCGCGAGCGTGACGCCGACCTTGATGAGCAGGACGGCGATGCCGATGATGCTGCTGACGATGATCCCGGCGGCGGCCAGCACGAGCGGGACGCCGACGACCAGCACGAAGAGTCCGAGGAGAAGAATTCCGACGACGCGTAATGTATTTTTCATTTCTTTCATAATTTTCACCACCCGGCCCGCCGCGTTTTTTGCGCCTCTTCCGGAGACCCTCCGGCGGCCCTGTCTCGCATCCATATACGAAGGAGCGAAGGGCGGCGTTCCGTCCAAGATTTTCACTCCGGGGCGTCCACGATTTTACACTCACATACAGATTTTTGACCACCCCGAACCGCACAGCCGCCGAAGCCCCGCCGACTCGATTTGTGTTAAGCTCGACTCCGTAACTCCGCGAACAAAAGAGGCGTCGCCAAATTTCCCGGCCACTGCGGGAGGGCTTCGTTTCGCTTCGCGGCGCGCGAGTTCAGAGTCCCGGATACCCGAAGGATGACGCCATGAGCCGTCGGACAAACGAGAGACTTTTCGACGAGCCGGAGGAGGAGGCCGCGCCGCCGGACGAGAGCGCGCCGCTCGCCGAGCGGATGCGCCCGCGCACGCTCGACGAGTTCGTCGGGCAGCAGAAGCTCGTCGGCGAGGGTCGCTTCCTGCGCCGCATCATCGAGGGCGAAGGGTCTCTGCCCTCGCTCATCCTGTGGGGCGCGCCGGGCACGGGCAAGACGACGCTCGCGCGCCTTCTGGCGCAGACCGGCGGCGCGCGCTTCGTGCAGTTGTCGGCGGTCTTCTCCGGCGTCAAGGACTTGCGCGCGGCAATCGCCGAGGCGCGCGAGTGGAAGCGCAAGGGCAGCCGGACGATTCTCTTCGTGGACGAGATACACCGCTTCAACAAGGCGCAGCAGGACGCTCTGCTCCCGGCGGTCGAGGACGGGACGGTGACGCTCGTCGGCGCGACGACGGAGAATCCTTCCTTCGAGGTCATCGGCGCGCTCCTTTCGCGGAGCCGAGTCCTGACGCTCGAACCGCTCGGCGCTGAAGAAGTGGTGACGCTCCTCGAACGCGCCCTCAAAGATGAAGAGCGCGGCCTCGCAAACTTGAGCCCGCGCGTCGAAGGCGACTTGCTGACGCGCATCGCGCAGGCGTCGGGCGGCGACGCGCGCGTCGCTCTGGCCGCGCTCGAAGCGGCGGTGGATTCCACGCCGCCCGGCAAAGGCGGCGCGCGGCACGTGACGCAGGAGACCATCATTGAGGCTTTGGGGCGCGCTCGCTACGGCTATGACAAGGGCGGCGAGGAGCACTACAACCTCGCCTCCGCGCTCATCAAATCTCTGCGCAACTCAGACGCGGACGCCGCGCTCTACTGGCTCGCGCGTCTCATCGAGGGCGGCGCAGACCCAGTCTTCATCGCCCGCCGCCTCTGCATCCTCGCCTCCGAAGACGTGGGGCTCGCCGACCCGCAGGCGATGGTTCAAGCCGCCGCCGCCGCCGAAATCACGCAGCTCATCGGCCTGCCCGAAGCGCTCTACCCGCTCTCGCAGGCGACCGTCTACTTAGCCCGCGCGCCGAAGTCGAACGCCGTCAAGCGCGCCTACCACGCTGCGCTCGCCGACGCCGAAGAGACGGCGCGCGAGCCCGTGCCGCTGCACCTGCGCAACGCCGTCACGCCTTTGATGAAACGCACCGGCTACGGCAAGGGCTACCGCTACGTCCACGACGACCCCGGCGCGCGCGAGGAGATGTCGTGCCTGCCGGAAACTTTACGCGGGAAGAAATATTGGGAGGAAGAGAAGGAAAACGCAGAAGTCAGAACGCTGAACGATGAATGAAAGACAACTTGTTTTCAGTTCATCGTTCAGCGTTCTGACTTCTGCGTTTCAGAATTATGAGTACGCAGAAGACGGACAAGGAGCTTGCTTTCCTTTACGACCTGTACGTGGCGACGGACTGGGGCGTGAGGTTCGCGGAGCTGTTCGACAAGCACTTGAAGGCGCTGCCCGCGCGCGGGCGCGCGTTGTATGTTGCGGTGGGCACGGGCGGGCACGCGCTCGCCTTGAGGGAGCGGGCCGGGCGCGAGCTGACGATGATCGGCGTGGACGAGAGCGAGGAGCGTCTGGAGCTGGCGCGGGCGAAGGCCGCCGCCGTCAACGACGAGGGCACGGAGTTCCGGCACGAGCAGCTCGAAGCTCTGACGTTCGAGGACGACCGCTTCAATCTCGTCGTCGGCGACGCCTCTTTGGTCGCGCCGGAGCGCCTGCCGGAAGTGTTCGCGGAGATGGTGCGCGTCGCCGCGCCGCGCGGCACGGTCGCGCTCGCCGTCGTCACGGCTTCGAGCTTCGGCGAGTTCTTCTCGGTCTACTGGGAGGCGCTCGCCAACGCGGGCTTCATCGAGGAGGCCGGAACGGTGGCGACGCTCATCAAAGAGCTGCCCACGATCTCGGACGTGGAGACTTTGGCCGCGCGCGAGGCGCTCGAAGGCGTCGAGTCTTGGACGAATAAGGAGGAGTTCGACTACACGTCCGGCGGCGAGTTCCTGAGCGCGCCGCTCTTCAGGGACTTCCTCCTCGGCAGGTGGCTCGAATCGCTCCCCGACGAAGACGCGCGCGCCGCCGTGCTCAGGGAGATCGAGCGCATCATTGACGAAGACCGCCACGAGTCCGAGTTCTCGCTCTCGGTCAAGGCGACGCTCGTTGTCGGCACGAAGAGCGAATGAGGTTTAAACGCAGGCGTGCCGTCTGAAGTCCAGCCGCGGAGCGGCGGAAGAATTTAGCCCACGGCGTCAGCCGTGGGAATACGCAGAGATAAAAATGTGGGAGCCCCGGAGGGGCGAAATAAACTCAACGTGAGCCTGAGGCCGCGTAGAGTTTATTTCGCCCCTCCGGGGCTCATTGTCTTCCTTAACCCTCATACCCACGGCTGACGCCGTGGGCTAAATTCTTCCGCCCCTTGCGGGGCTTGTCATAAAACGCTGACTGAGACTGTAACCGCTCTAACGCGGCTTGGTCGAATACTTGTCGGAGGCCAGCTCGTCTTCGCGCAGGCGGTTCGAGTCGGCGGCGCGCAGGCGCTCGCGCCGCGCGGCCTCCGGCTCCGCGTCGTCGTCGTCGCCGCCGTCGGAGACGCCCTTCTTGAATTCGCGGATGCTCTTGCCCATGCCCTTCGCGAGCTGCGGCAGGCGCGTGCTGCCGAAGAGGAGAAGAAGGATGATGAGGACGATGATGAGTTCCTGCATCCCTAACCCGCCGATGATTGCGAACATCGAAAACTCCTTCGCCGCTTCCGGCGGCGGTCTTTGAATGTGTCGGCCCGCGACGGTCTTAACTCGCGCTCGCGTCCGACTCGTAGAAGAGGTATTTACGCCAGGTCATGTCGGCCCGACCGATGTAGCGCATGATCTGCCGGTTGACGTGCAAAGAGAAGGCGCGTGGCCGCCGGATAAGATACATCCGCGCCTCTTCGGGCGTCCGGCTGCCCTTCAGGTGGTTGCAGCGCTTGCAGCACGCGACCAGATTATCCCACGTCGAATCGCCTCCGCGCGAGCGCGGGAAAACGTGGTCGAGCGTCAGCTCCGAGGGCGAGGACTGCCTGCCGCAGTACTGGCACGTCGAGTGGTCGCGCAGGAGGATGTTCTTGCGCGAGAGCGAACGGCTCTTGAAAGGGATGTGGATGTACTCCGTCAGACGGATGACCGAAGGGGCGTGCATCGTGATCCGGGCCGAGTGCAGCATGTGCCCGTTGTGCTCCTCCATGCGCGCGATGCCCTTGAAAATCATCACCACCGCGCGCCGCTCGGTGCACACATTAATCGGCTCGTACGAGGCATTCAGGACTAGAACACGCCCATTCATCGCCAACAGATATTACGCGACGCGACAAAGCCGTGACAAGTTAAAAGCCGTGAGCCTTGACGGGTAAACGGTGACAGGAGGAAGACTGTTCTTTCCTGTCACCGTTTACGGTTTACGGTTCAAGGCTTTCTGAATCTGTCCGTGGCCTCAATCAACACGTCCGTGATGCCGGGCTCGGTGACGGAGTGCCCGGCGTCGGCGACGACGTGCAGCTCGGCTTCGGGCCACGCGCGGTGCAGCTCCCACGCGCTCCGCAGCGGGCAGACGACGTCGTAGCGCCCCTGCGCGATGACCGCCGGGATGTGTCGAATCTTGCCGACGTTCTCGATGAGGTAGTTGTCGGTCTCGAAGAAGGCGTTGTTCATGAAGTAGTGGCACTCGATGCGCGCGAAGGCGAGCGCGAACTCCGGCTCGGCGAACCTCTCGATGCTGTCGTAGTCGAAGTAGAGCTTCGACGTGCTCCCCTCCCACACGCTCCACGCGCGCGCCGCTTCGAGCCGCACCTGCTCGTCCTCGCTCGTCAGCCGACGGTAGTAGGCGCTCACCATGTCCGCGCGCTCGTCTTCGGGGATGACCTTCAGATACTCCTCCCACACGTCGGGGAAAATCCAGCTCGCGCCCTCCTGATAGAACCAGCGAATCTCCTGCGGGCGACAGAGGAAGATGCCGCGCAGGATGAGCGCGCTCACGCGTTCGGGGTGCGTCTGCGCGTAGGCGAGCGCGAGCGTGCTCCCCCACGAGCCGCCGAAGACGAGCCACTTTTCAATGCCCAGATGTTCACGCAAGCGTTCCATGTCGGCGACGAGGTTCCACGTCGTGTTCTCCTCAATCTCCGCGTGCGGCGTGCTGTCGCCCGCGCCGCGCTGGTCGAAGAGGACGAGCCGGTAGGCTTCGGGGTCGAAGAAGCGGCGGTAGTCGGGGACGATGCCGCCGCCGGGGCCGCCGTGCAGGAAGACGGCGGGCGTGCCCTCCGGGTTCCCGACCTGCTCGTAGTAGATCGTGTGCAAAGCCGAGACCGGCAGCCTTCCCCGGTCGTAGGGTTCAATCGGCGGATAGAGTGTTCTCATGCGGTCAATGATACAGAGGCCGGAGGCCGGAGGCCAGAAGGCTCGCTAAAAAATTGAAGAGCCGAAGCTCGCGGAAGCCGACTTCCCGACGTTCGTCTCCGACGACTCAAACACGCGCGACGGTGAGGACGAAGACTTCGCGCGCGCCCGCCGCGCGGAGTGCGTCGGCGCAGGCCGAGACGGTCGCGCCCGTGGTGAACACGTCGTCTATGAGGAGGACGCTTGCGCCCTCGACGAGGCGCGGGCGCGTGACGCGGAAGGCTTCTCGGACGCTCTCGCGCCGCGCAAGCGCGTCCATCCCGGCGCGGTGCATCCCTGTGTGCGTGACGCGGGCGAGGCTCCACTCGTCCGTCTTGAGCCCCGCGCTCTCGGCCAGCAAGCGTCCGAGCACCGCCGCCTGATTGAAGCCGCGCTCCCTCTCACGCTCCGGGTGGAGCGGGACGGGCACGACCCGCGTCGCCGTCCCGAAAGGCGCGCGGAGATAAGTTTCGTTGAGCAGCCCGGCGAGCCTCGACGCGACGTGCGGCTCCCGCTTCAAGTTGAGGACAGCCGCGCGCAACGCGCCCTCGTAGAGGCCGCAGGCCCTCGCCGCCGTGAAGGACTCCGCCTCGCACCTCCGGCAACGAACGGACTCCGCCTCGAACGCCCCCGCCGTCATCCCGCCCGGTGCGAGCGCCCCGCACTTCCAGCAGAGCACGTCCGCGCCGTCGAAGACGCGCGTCGCCTTCCAGCACGCCCCGCACGCGGGCGCATCGCCGCGCGCCTCGACGCTCGAAGCCCCGCACGCCGCGCACGCGCAGGGGTAGAGGAGCGCCAGCGTCGCGTCGCAGAGCGCGTCGAATGTTTGCGCGAGCTTCATGCCGGGAGAGGATAAACGAAAGCCCCGCGATTCGGAACGTGCCGAGCCGCGGGGCTTCGAGATAAGACCTGCGCTGTGATGACTAATCCTCGTCCACGTTCAGGAGGCCGCGCTCCTGAAGGTCCTGACACTTGAGGCAGTAGCGCGCCCACGGCACGGCGTCGAGGCGTTTTTCGAGGACGGGCTCGGCGCAGTTGATGCACTCGCCGTACTCGCCGCTCTCGACGCGGATGAGCGCCTCGTCAATGAGGTCGAGAAGCTTCCGGTCGTTGGCCGACATGGAAATCAGAAGCTCTTTGGTGTAGGCGTTGGCGGCCATGTCGGCAGGGTCTTGCGTCGCCTCGGCGTCGCGCTCGCGGCTCGACATCTCGGCCTCCGTCACCTGGCTGAAGAGCGATTCGCGACGACCGAGCAGGCGGTCGCGGTACGATTTGACTTTCCTTTTATCCATAACTTTAATCAACACCTCCGAACCCACTTGTATGAAACCTTGTCAATACGCTTCCCGCGCGGGGAAGTTCAAAAAGAGGCCGTATAAAATGAGCGGCCTCATCCGTCCTCACTTCTGGTAAGGCAGCCCGCGCATGATGGTGTGCGCGCGGTAGAGCTGCTCGACGAGCACGACGCGCGCCATCTCGTGCGTCAGGGTGAGGCGCGACAAAGACCAACGCACGTCCGCCTTCGCCCTCACTTCCTCGGAGACGCCGAGGTGGCCGCCCACCACGAACGCCGCCTCCTTCAAAGAACGCGCCTGCCACTCCTCGACCTGCGCCGCCAGCTCCGTCGAACTCCACTGCTTGTTTCCGGCCACGTCGAGCAGAACCGTCAAGGCATCAGATGCCAAAGCACCCACGATGCGTTTGCCTTCTTCTTCCAAACAACTTCGCTCGTCGGCGCTCGCCGACTCGCGCAGCTCCACGACCTCGTATTTCGCGAAACGCCCCAGTCTTTTCAAATACTCCCCGACGAGCGCCCGCAAATGCTCGTTCCGTGTTTTGCCGATCCAGATGAGGCGCAGGCGCATAAGACCAGAGGTTAGATGCCAGATGTCAGATGTCAGATTCCCGCTTTTCAACAGCATCCAGCATCTGACCTCTGGCATCTTCTTCGTACCGCGCGAGCTTCTCGTACAAATTCTTGCGGCTGATGCCGAGGACGCGGGCGGCCTCAGACTTGTTGCCGCCGGTGGCGGCGAGGACTTCGCGGATGTACTCGGCTTCGAGCCGGGCCAGCGTCGGTCGCTCGTCGCGCCGCGCCTGTGCCTTGGCCGCCGCCCGCACCGCTTCGGGGAAGTCCGCCGCGCCGACGCTCTCCGCGTCGCAGACGATGACGGCGCGCTCGACGACGTTCGACAGCTCGCGCACGTTGCCGGGGAAGTCGTAGTGCGAGAGCAAAGAGCGCGCGTCCGAAGCGAAGCGCGAGGCCGGACGACCGTGCTTCGAGGCGTAGGCTTCGAGAAACCAGTGCGCCAGCGCCTCGACGTCCTCGCGCCGCTCGCGCAGAGGCGGCACGTGGATGCGGACGACGTTCAAGCGGTAGAAGAGGTCTTCGCGGAAGGCCCGTCGCCTCACCGCGTCGTCCAAATCAACGTTGGTGAGCGCCACGAGGCGCGCGTTGACGCGCACGGTGCGGCGACCCCCCAACCGCTCGAACTCGCGCCGCTCGATGACGCGCAGGAGCTTGGCCTGCGCCTCGGTCGAGAGGTGCGCTATCTCGTCCAAGACGAGCGTCCCCCTGTGCGCCGCTTCGAGCCGTCCGGGCTTCGCCTGCGTCGCGCCGGTGAACGCGCCGCGCTCGAAGCCGAACAGCTCGGCCTCCAAAAGCTCGCCCGGCAGCGCCGCGCAGTCAATCTTGACGTAAGGCCCCAGAGCCCGCCCCGACATCGCGTGGACGAAGAGCGCAAGGGCGTCTTTGCCCGCGCCCGACTCGCCCGTGACGAGCAGGTTGGCGTCGGTCGCGGCCACGCGCCCCGCCAGCCGCAGGGCCTCTCGCATCGCCTCGGAATGGGCGACGATTTCGATCACCGCTCGGTTCTCAAAGAGCCTTCTTCCGCGCCCGCCTCCTCGCCCGCGAGTCCTTGCGGGAGCGGCACGCGCGCCGCCTCGCGCCACAGACGCTCAAGGTCGTAGAAGCGTCGTGCCTTCTCCTCGAAGACGTGGAAGATGAAGTCGCCGTAGTCGAGCAAGACCCACTCGCCCGTGTTGTAGCCCTCGACGCGCGCGGGCCTCACCCCCTGATTCTTCAAGTCGTCCACCACGCCGTCGGCGATGGCCTGCACCTGCCGCGCGTTCGTCCCGCCCGCGATGAGGAAGTAGTCCGTGAAGCTCGCCACCGGGCGCAGGTCGAGCGCCACGAGGCGGACGGCCTTCTTCTCGCTCGCCGAGTGCAACGCCGCCAGCATCCGTTCGTCGAGTTCCGCCGGGGCGAAGACTTCCGTACTCGCCTGCGTCTCGCCCGCGTCCGTCGCGTCGTCGTCGCGCTCTTCAGTGTTTTTGATTGGTTCCGGCATCAAAGAATTCAGCCCCGCTCCCCTCTCGATAGAGTCCGTACTTGTTGATGTATTCGGCCACGGGCGGCGCGACCAAAGCGGCCAGCTCCGCCCACTTCCCTTCCGCCGCCGCGCGCCGGATGTCGGTCGAAGCGGCCTCGACGCGCGCCGCGTCCGTCAGGTAGATGCGCGCGCCCTCGGCGGCTTCGAGCACCTGCGCCACTTCTTCGGGCGACGCGCCGCGCACGTCCTTGATGCGCGCGCGTATCTCTTCGGTGACGTGCCCCGTCTCAATCTCGTAGCCGGGGCGCGTGACGACGAGTTGATCCGTCAGAGTCAGCACGCGCTCCCACTCGCGCCACGTCGTAATCTCCGCCCAGGAGTCCGCGCCCATCACGAAGAAGAGCCGCACGCCTTCGCCGTAAGAGTCGAGCAGGCTCGTCAAGGTCTCCACCGTGAACGGGCGTTCGGGCGCGTCGAGCTCGACGGTCGAGACGCGGAAGCGCAGCTCGCCTTGCGTCGCGAGCGCGAGCATCGAGTAGCGGTGGAGCGGCGAAGAGACCCGCCGCCCGCGCTTGTGCGGCGCGACGTGCGCCGGGATGAAAAGAACTTCGTCGAGCGCGAAGAGCCTTGACAGCTCGCACGCGACCGCCTCGTGCCCGACATGCACCGGGTCGAAGCTGCCGCCGTAGAGAGCGATGCGCTTTCGCCTTTGCATCACTTAGAGAGCAGTCCGCAACCCCCGACCGCCGCCGACCGCCGCCGACTTTTGCGACGGCTTCAGCCTCCCAGTTCGACCGTCAGAGACTCGCGCCGCTTCGTGCCCGAAGCAGCGTTTATCTCATCGAGCTTGCGCCCGACGGCCTGCGCCAGCTCGCGCACGCCCCGGTTCGTCACCGCCGAGATTTCAAAAAACTCCCGCCCGTCTTCCTGCGCCCGACGCCGCAGACTCTCAAGCCGCTCCGGCTCGTCGAGCGCGTCCAGTTTCGTCGCCACGACGAACTGCGGGCGTTCCGCGAGTTCCGCGCTATAAGCCGCCAGCTCGCGGTTAATGACCTCGTAATCGCCCACGGCGTCGCGGCCCGAAAGCGACGACACGTCCACGAGATGGAGCAGGAGCCGCGTCCGCTCTACGTGCCTGAGGAAGCGGTCGCCGAGTCCCGCGCCCTCGTGCGCGCCTTCGATGAGGCCGGGGATGTCGGCGACGACGAAGGTGCGGAAGTCGCCGAGGTCAACCACGCCGAGGTGCGGCTCTAAGGTCGTGAACGGGTAGTCGGCGACCTTCGGCTTCGCGGCGGAGACGGTCGAGATGAGCGTTGACTTGCCCGCGTTCGGGAAGCCGATGAGGCCCACGTCGGCCAGCAGTTTCAGTTCGAGTTGCAGCTCGCGCTCTTCGCCGGGGCTGCCCTCCTGATGGTAGCGCGGCGCGCGGTTGGTCGAGGAGGCGAAGTGCGAGTTGCCGAAGCCGCCGCGCCCGCCCTTCGCCGCCATCCAACGCTGCCCGTCCTCGGAGAGGTCGCAGTAGAACTCTTTGGTCTCGGCGTCGAAGACCTGCGTGCCGAGGGGCACGCGCACCACCACGTCCGAGCCCTCGCGCCCCGAACGGTTCGAGCCCTCGCCGTGGCGGCCACGGTCGGCGGTGTGCTCCGGGTTGTAGCGCAGGTGCAGGAGCGTGTTCAAAGACGAGTCAGCTTCGAGCCACACGTCGCCGCCGCGCCCGCCGTCGCCGCCCGAAGGCCCGCCGCGCGGCACGAACTTCTCGCGCCGGAAGGCCATCACGCCGTTCCCGCCGTGCCCACCGCGTACCCGAATCCTCGTGCGATCAATAAACAATTCGATTTTGGATTTTAGATTTTGGATTTTAGATTGGCGTGCTTCTTAAACTCGAAGCCGGATTCCGAACTGTTCAGCTTTCGTCGCCGACTCAATCCAAAATCCAAAACCTAAAATCCAAAATGCGAATGACGCCCGTCGCCGGAGTTGGGGAGACTCGGCGCGGGCGTCGCATCAGAAGCAACTCTGGTCGTCGTCCTCTGGCTACGCGGCGACCGCCGGAGGGGCCTCCTGCTCGGACGCCTCCTGCGGCGCGGCGACCTCGGACGGGTAGACGCTGATGAACTTGCCGCGCCGCCCCTTGTCCTCGAACTTCACGAAGCCCGTGATGAGCGCGAAGAGCGTATCGTCCTTGCCGCGCCCGACGTTCTTGCCCGGCTTCCACTTCGTCCCGCGCTGCCGCGCGAGAATGTTGCCGCCGAGCACCGCCTCGCCGCCGAACTTCTTGAGCCCCAGCCGCTGCGAATTTGAATCGCGCCCGTTGCGCGAAGAGCCGACCCCTTTTTTGTGTGCCATAAGTACCTCGAAGTATGAACTCAGAACGATGAACGATGAACTGAAAGACGAACTGTTTTCAGTTCATCGTTCATCGTTCTGACTTCTGACTTTACCCAATCGAGTCAATCTTCACCGTCGTGTAATTCTGCCGGTGGCCCTGCGTGCGCTTGTACTGCTTGCGGCGCTTCTTCTTGAAGACGATGATCTTGTCGCCGCGCCCGTGGTCAACGACCGTGCCGGTGACGCGCGCGCCCTCGACGAGCGGGGCTCCCACCTTCACGCCGTCGTCGCCCGCGACGACCAAGGCGTCGAGCTCGACCGTCTCGCCCGCATCTTTGTTAATCGAGGGCAGCCTGACGGTCCCGCCCTCTTCGACGCGGAACTGCTTGTCGCCCGACCTGATGATCGCGTATGCCATAAATCTTTACTCCTCCCACACAGGCAAGGCCAACTTGCCCTAAAAAGTCGCTTATTATAAAGGCGTTCCGGCCCCCAGTCAAACCGCCCGCCCGGCGCGCGCTAACTCGCGCCCGAAGCGGCCAGCCGCTGCGCGTCGCGGCGCTCCAGGAACTTCTCCATGAACTTCGTCGAATACTCGCCCGCGCGGAACTGCGGGTCGTCCATGATCGAGAGGTGGAGCGGGATCGTCGTCTTAATCCCCTCGATGACCATCACTTCGAGCGCGCGGCGCATCCGCGCAATCGCCACCTCGCGCGTGCGGGCGTGGACGATGAGCTTGGCGATGAGCGAGTCGTAAAACGGCGGCACGAAGTAGCCGGGGTAGGCCGCCGTGTCGAGCCTGACGCCGGGGCCGCCCGGCGCGTTGTAGGCCGTAATCAAGCCCGGCGAGGGCGCGAAGGTGAAGGGGTCTTCGGCGTTGATGCGGCACTCGATGGAGTGGCCGACGAAGAGCACGTCCTCCTGCTTGTACCAGAGCGGGTTCCCCTCGGCGACGAGAATCTGGTTGCGCACCACGTCGGTGAGCGTGACCATCTCGGTGACGGGGTGCTCGACCTGAATGCGCGTGTTCATCTCCATGAAGTAGAAGTTGCCCTGCTCGTCGAGGAGGAACTCAATCGTCCCCGCGCTCGAATAGCCGACGCGCTCGCACGCCTCGACCGCCGCGCGGCCCATCTTCTCGCGCAGTTCCTTGGAGAGCGCGGGGCTCGGCGCTTCTTCCAGAAGCTTCTGGTGTCGCCGCTGGATTGAGCAGTCGCGCTCGCCGAGGTGGATGCAGTTGCCGTGCTCGTCGGCGAGCACCTGAATCTCGATGTGGCGCGGGTTCTCGATGAAACGCTCGACGTAGATGTCGCCGTTCTTGAAGGCGGCGGCTGCTTCCGTGGAGGCCGTCCGCATCGCCGGGCCGAGTTCTTCCTCCGTGCGGACGATGCGCATCCCGCGCCCGCCGCCGCCCGCCGAAGCCTTGATGATGACGGGGAAGCCGATTTCGCGCGCGATGACGAGCGCCTCTTCCTCGGACTTCAAGGGCTCTTCGCTGCCCGGAAGGATGGGGAGTCCCGCCTCCTTCATCGCGCGCCGCGCCTCGACCTTGTCGCCCATCATGCGGATGACGGAGGGGCGCGGGCCGATGAACTTGATGTTGCAGGCCTCGCAAATCTCTGCGAAGTAGGCCGACTCGGCGAGGAAGCCGTAGCCGGGGTGGATGGCGTCAACGTCCGTTATCTCGGCGGCGGCGATGACCGAGGAGATGTTGAGGTAGCTCTGCGCGGAGGTCGGCGCGCCGATGCAGACCGCCTCGTCGGCGAAGCGGACGTGGAGCGAGTCGCGGTCGGCGGTCGAGTGGACGGCGACCGTCCCGATGCCCATCTCCTTGCACGTCCAGATGATGCGGCACGCTATCTCGCCCCGGTTGGCGATGAGGATTTTGCGGAACTTGCGCATGAATAAGTTCAAGGTTCAAAGTTCAAAGCTCAAAGTTCAAAGCAAGAGTTTCGTTCTTAACTTTGAACTTCGAACCTTGAACTTTGAACTACTTCTTGACCCCGAACAACGGCTGGCCGTACTCGACGGGCTGGCCGTTCTCGACGTAGATTTTGGCAATCGTCCCCGTCGTCTCGGCCTGAATCTCGTTCATCAACTTCATCGCCTCGATGATGCAGACCACGGTGTCGGGCTCGACGTGGCTCCCGGCGCGGACGAAAACATCGGCCTGCGGCGAGGGGGCGCGGTAGAACGTGCCGACAATCGGCGAGGTGATGATGTGCAGGTCTTCCGCCGCTTCAGCCGACGCCTGCGACGCTTCGGTCGTTGCGGCCTGAGTCGCGGGAGCGCCCGCCGCTGCTGACGCCGTGCCCGCCGCCGGAGCGGCCTGTGCCGTCGTGGCCGGGGCGGCTGTGGTCGTGGCAGGCGACGCCGCCGCGCTCGCGCCCGGCTGCGGCGCGGGGTTGCGGCTCAGGCGGACGCGGATTTCGGCGTTCTCGAACTCGAAGTCGGTCAGGCCGTGGGCCGTGAAAAGCTCGGTCAACTCGCGCAACTCGTCCATGTTGAGCGAAGAGTCGGCGCGTCGCTGTTGCTGCTGTTGCGGGGCGCGACCCCCGCCGCCGCCACCGCTGCCGCCGCGACGCCTGCCGCCGCGATCTCTACCCGCCGCCGTGGCGTCCAGCCGCGCCGCCCTCAGAGGTTTGCGAATGCTGCTGCGCGCCGCCGCCGCCGCGCGTCTCATCCTGATCGTGTCCCTGCGGTTGGTCCTGGTCGCTCGTGCTCATTTTAGACTCCGTGCGGGCGCGCGCTCTTTTAACTTCCGAAGGCGCGACCGCGTGCGGGTACTGCGATAAGGGAAGAGCCCCGTCGGGCCGCTTGGCCGAGCGAAGCGGTGCGTAGGGGCTCCTTGTCGGGCGGACGGGTCGCGCGGGCGTTGATGAAACGGACGCCCTCTCGCCTCACGTCCGAACCTGCTTTAACTAATCCGTGTCCTTCTCGGCGGCGGTGGATTCGGTTTTCTTCGAGCGCCTGCCGCCGCTCCCGGCCTTGTCAGAGTCCTTCGTCTCGCCGAGCGTCTCGCTGCCCTTGCCGCGGGCGCGCGTCGTCTCTTCCTTCTCGAAGGTGCTGTCGGCCTTCTTGCCGCCCTTGCGACCGCCCGCGGCGGCCTTCGTCTCGGACGGCTTCGTCGTCTTCTTCTTGCCGGAGATCGCGGACTTCGCCTTCGACGACGAAGCGGCAACCTCATTCGGATTATCTACTAACTCGATGATGGCAAGCTCGGCGTTGTCGCCGTCGCGACGGCCCAACTTGATGATGCGCGTGTAGCCGCCGGGGCGGTCGCGGTAACGCTCGCCCAGCTCGTCGAAGAGGCGCTTCAAGGCCGCGACGCCCGCCGTGCGCGGGGCGCGCGGCCCGCCGCGCTTGCCCGTCGAAGGGGCCTGCTGGCGGTTGCCCGCGTGGAAGAAGGTCGCGGCCTGACGACGAAGGTGCAGGGCCTGCGCCACGGCGTCGTCGCCTTGCACGGCCTTCGCGCGGCGCGAGAGCGTGATGACGCGCTCGACGAAGGGGCGCAGTTCCTTGGCCTTCGGCAGCGTCGTGATGATGCGCTCGTCGCTCGCGTTAATCAGCGAGGTCGCCATGTTGCGCAGCATGGACATCCGGTGCTCGGTCGTCCGACCCAATTTCCTGTGTGCTTTTAAATGTCGCATGGTTTTAAACGCAGAAGTCAGAACGATGAACGATGAACTGAAAGACGGCTTGTTTTTAGTTCAGCGTTCAGCGTTCTGAGTTCTGACTTTCCTTTATTCGTCGTCTTCGTCGTCCGGGAAGTCGCTGAGGTCGCTGTCGCTGCCGCCGGAGCCCGGTATCGGGTTGCCCTGCTCGTCGAACGACATGCCGAAGTCGAGCCCCATCCCGTGCAGGATGTCCTTAATCTCGTTCAGGGACTTCTTGCCGAAGTTCTTCGTCGCGAGCATCTCGCGCTCACTTCGCTGCACGAGGTCGCGGATCGAACGGATGTTGGCGTTCTTCAGGCAGTTGTAGGAGCGCACCGACAACTCCAGCTCATCCACCGAACGGTCGAGCACGTCGTTGCGGGGCAGCGGCGGTCGCTCGATGTTCGTGTAGGCGAAGTCGTCCGTGTCCTCCTCGAAGTTGATGAAGATCGCCATGTGATCCTTAATCAGCTTCGCGGCGAGCCCGATGGCGTCGTCCGGCTTCACCGAGCCGTCCGTCCAGACTTCGATGGTCAGCTTGTCGAACTCGGTGTTCTGCCCGAGGCGCGCGGCCTCGACCGCGTAGTTGACCTTCTTGACGGGCGTGTGCACCGAATCAACGGGGATGTAGCCTAAGCTTAAGTCCTCGTCGAAGTTGCGCTCGGCGGGGACGTAGCCGCGCCCGCGCTTGAGGCGCATCTCGATGTTGAGGCTCCCGGCGTCGCTCACGGTCGCGATGTAGACGTTCGGGTCGAGCACCTCGACGTCGCCGTCGTGCTCGATGTCGCCGGAGGTCACTTCGCCCGCGCCGTCCTTGCGGATGGTGAGGGTCTTGGCCTCGGTGCCGTGGAGCTTGAAGGGAACCTGCTTGAGGTTCAGGATCACGTCCGTCGCGTCCTCGACGACGCCGCGGATGCTTGAGAACTCGTGCTCGACGCCCTCGATCTTAACGGCGGTGATGGCCGAGCCTTCGATGGAAGAGAGCAGCGCGCGGCGGAGAGAGTTGCCGATGGTCGTGCCGAAGCCGCGCTCGAAGGGCTGCGCGGAGAAGCGACCGTAGCGCTCCGTGAGCGTATCGCCTTCGACGGCGAGGCGGCGCGGCATCTGAAATCCGGTCCAGAGGTTGTGTTGATCCATAGCCATAAGTTCTGAAACCTGTTCCTCTAAAAAAAGTATGCGACGCGCCCGTCCGGACGCGGGCGCACCGCATCCGGACGGGGACGCGCCCCGCGCTAGGGTTACTTGCTGTAAAGCTCGACGATTAGCTGCTCGTTGATGGAGCGGTCAATGTCCTGACGCGTCGGCATCGTGACGACGCGCGCGCTCATGCCGGCGTCGTCCGCCGGGGCGATCCAGTTCGGACGGCCACGCCCGCCGGCGGTCTGCCACGCGCCCTCGACGTGCGGGTTCGTGCGGCTCGCCTCGCGGACGCTCACCACGTCGCCCGGCTTGACCTGAAACGAGGGGATGTCCACCTTGCGACCGTTGACTTCGATGTGCCCGTGGTTGACGAGCTGGCGCGCCTGACGGCGCGACGTGGCGAAGCCCGCGCGGTAGACGGCATTGTCCAGACGGCGTTCGAGGAGCGTTAAAAGGTTCTCGCCCGTGATGCCCTTCTGGCGCGCGGCCTTCTCGAAATAGTTGCGGAACTGACCTTCGAGGACGAAGTAGATGCGCTTGACCTTCTGCTTCTCGCGCAACTGCAAGCCGTAGCCCGCGAGCGCCTTGCCCCGGCGCATGGAGTTGCCGTGCTGTCCCGGCGGCTGCGTCCCGCGCGCCTCAATCGGGCACGAAGGCTTGAAGCACTTGTCGCCCTTCAGAAATAATTTTCCACCCTCGCGGCGGCACAGACGGCACACCGCACTTCGATACCTAGCCACTTCTTTTTGCCTCCAGTCTTACTTTGAAAGACGGAAAAGTTTACAGACCGCCCGCGCGTTTGGCGGACGACCCTTCTTCCTTTAGGTTTAAAAGCCGTAAACCGTGAACCGCAAACCGTGACGAGTAAGGACAAGTTTTTTACCTGTCACCTGTCACGGTTTACCCGTCACGGCTTTTCTTAAACTCTTCTGCGCTTCGGCGGGCGGCAGCCGTTGTGCGGGATGGGCGTCGTGTCGCGGATGATGGTGACGCGGATGCCGGCGCTGTTGATGGCGCGGATGGCCGACTCGCGACCGCCGCCCGGCCCCTTGACCCTCACTTCGGCCTGCTGCATCCCGGCGTCCTTCGCCTTCTGCGCCGCCTCGTTGGCCGCCTGCTGCGCGGCGAAGGGCGTGCCCTTGCGCGAGCCGCGGAAGCCGCGCGCGCCCGACGAGGACTGCGCGACGAGGTTCCCTTCGGTGTCCGTGATCGAGATCATCGTGTTGTTGAACGACGCGGTGATGTGCACGATCCCGACGGGGATGTTCTTCTTTTCCTTCTTGCGGAAGGTCTTCTTTTTTCCGGTTGTCGCTTTTGCCATAACTCAGTTTTCAGTTCTGAGTTTTCAGTTTTCAGTTACCCGCTCTCGGCGACCGCTCATTCGTGCGAGCAGGATTTTGCCGAAAACTGAAAACTGAAAACTGAAAACAGTCGTTACTTCTTGCCCGGTGCCTTCTTCTTGGCGATGGTGGCGCGGCGCGGCCCCTTGCGGGTGCGCGCGTTGGTGTGCGTGCGCTGGCCGCGCGCGGGCAGTCCACGGCGGTGACGCAGGCCGCGGTAGCTGCCGATGTCCATCAGTCGCTTGATGTCCATCTGGACGCGCTTGCGGAGGTCGCCCTCGACCTCGCCCTGCCCCTCGATGATCGAGCGGATGCGGCCCAGTTGCCCCTCGTCCAGATCGCGGACGCGCGTGTCCGGGCTGATCTGCGCCTCGCTCAGAATCGAGTTCGAGCGCGAGCGCCCGATGCCGAAAATATACGTGAGGCCGATTTCGATGCGCTTGTTGACCGGAAGGTCAACGCCAACTATGCGAGCCATTCTCTTCTTTCTCCAGCTCAAAAGGATTTGCGATTTTAGATTTTGGATTCGCGATTGAAAGAGAACAACGGTGCTGTCTTCAATCGTGAATCCAAAATCTAAAATCCGAAATCCCGTTACCCTTGCCGCTGCTTGTGCTTGGGGTTCGTGCAGATCACCCGCACCACGCCCTTGCGGTGGATGACCTTGCAGTTATCACACATCTTCTTGACCGAAGCCCGTACTTTCATCCGTTCACACCCCTTCGTCGGGAACTCGTCTTTTGCTGCCGCCGCCTACTTGTAGCGGTACGTGATCCGCCCTCGGTTCAGGTCGTATGGCGAAAGCTCGACGAGCACTCTGTCGCCGGGGAGGATGCGGATGAAGTTCTTCCTCATCTTGCCCGACACGTGCGCCAAAACCTGATGTTTACTCTCTTCCAACTCGACTCGGAACATGGCGTTGGGCAAAGTCTCCAGGACTTTAGCCATTACTTCGATTGCTTCTTCCTTCGCCATACCCTCAGTTATCTCAAATAAAAAAATTACCTCGGCTGGCAAACTGCGAATAATAGCACACTTAGCATCCCGTTCCAAGCCGGGACGCCCGCCCCCTTCAGACGCTCGCCGACCCGGCCAGCGTAGCGTTTTCGGCCACCCTCGTCAGCACTTCCGGCCCCTCCTCCGTGATGGCGATGGTGTGCTCGACGTGGGCGCTCGGCCTCCCGTCGAGGGTCACGACCGTCCAGCCGTCCTTGAGGGTCTTCGTCTGGTGCGTCCCGGCGTTAATCATCGGCTCGATGGCGAAGACGTAGCCCGCCTTGATGCGGACGCCCGTGCCGGGCTTGCCGTAGTTCGGAATCTGCGGGTCTTCGTGCATCTTGCGCCCGATGCCGTGGCCCACGTAGTCGCGCACGACCGAGTAGCCGTGAGCTTCGGCGTACTCCTGCACGGCCCAGCCGATGTCGCCGAGATACCTGCCCGGCCAGCACTGTTGGATGCCGCGCTCCAAGCACTCTTCGGCGACCTCGATGAGCTTCAGACGGTCGGCGCTCACTTCCCCGACGGGGATGGTGGTCGCCGTGTCGCCGACGTAATGGTCGAGCGTCGCGCCGATGTCGAGAGAGAAGATGTCGCCCTCTTTGAGCGCGTAGTCCGAGGGGAAGCCGTGGACGATCTGCTCGTTGACGGAGGCGCAGATGGAATAGGGGAAGCCGTGGTAGCCCTTGAAGGTCGGCTTCGCGCCGGCGTCGCGGATCATCTTCTCCGCCGCGCGGTCGAGTTCGAGCGTCGTCACGCCGGGCCGAACCATCCGCCGCAACTCCTCGCGCACGAGCCCCACGAGCCGCCCCGCCGCGCGCATCTTCTCAAGCTCTTTTTTCGACTTCCCGATAATCATTTGAAAACCGTAAACGGTGACGGGTGACAGGTGACAGGATGAAGACAGGTTCGAACCTGTCACCTGTCACGGTTTACCTGTCACGGTCTTTTCGATGTCCGCGTAAATCGCCTCCGGGTCGCGCGTGCCGTCCACGCGGCTGAGGCGGCCCGTCGCGTCGTAGTAGTCGAGGAGCGGCTGCGTGTCGCGCTCGTAGGTCAAAAGTCGCGTCTTGATGGTCTCTTCGTTGTCGTCGGCGCGGTGCGTCAGTTGCGCCTCCGGGTGGAGGTCGCAGACGTTGTCGCGCGCGGGCGGCTTGAAGTAGACGTTGTAAATCTCGCCGCAGACGGGGCACGTCCGACGCCCCGTGAGCCGCTTCTCCAAAATGTCGAAAGGCACGTCCACGAGAATCGCGACGATGCCGTGGCCCTGTTCGGCGGCGAGCCTTTCGAGCATCTCGGCCTGCACGGTCGTCCGCGGGAAGCCGTCGAGGATGTAACCATCGCGGCAGTCCTCGCGCACCGTCCGGTCTTCGACGATGCGGATGGTCAACTCGTCCGGCACGAGCCGCCCCGACGAGAGGATGGGCCGCACCTCTTCGGCGAGCGGCGTCTGCGTCTTCAAGAGCGCGCGGAACATGTCGCCCGTCGAAATCTGCGGCAACCCCAGACGCTCTTGCAGCAGACGCGCCTGCGTCCCCTTGCCCGCGCCCGGCGCTCCCATCAGGACGGTGATCTTCGACATAGCTTTCGCGTGACAGGTAAACCGTGACGGGTGACAGGAGAAAGACTGTCTTTATCTTGTCACCCGTCACCCGTCACGGTTCACGGCTTTTTAGTTTCTTCGCCCGCGCAGGCGGCTGCCCGGCCCGAAGAAGCCTTCGTAGTTACGCATCACGAGTTGCGCCTCGATCTGTGCGACGGTGTCCATCGCCACGCCGACGAGGATGAGCAGGCTGGTGCCGCCGAAGTAGAACTGGTAGCCCATGCCGCGCGGAATCCAGCCCAAGCCCGGCGTGCTCGTGACGAACTCGTCGAGGCGGACGCCGACGAACGGCAGGCGACCGACGTTGAAGCCGCTCAGCATGACCTGCGGGATGAGCGCGACGAGGACGAGGTAGATGGCCCCGACGGTCGTCAGCCGCGTCAAAATCGTGTTCAGAAACTCCGCCGTGTTCCTTCCGGGCCGGATGCCGGGGATGAAGCCGCCGTGCTTGCGCAGGTTGTCGGCCACCTCTTCGACGTTGAAGATGATCGTGATGTAGAAGAAGGTGAAAATCACGATGAGCGACGCGAAGAAAAGCTCGTAGTACGGGTCGCCGCCGTGGAACGCCTGAAAGAACGAGGCGACCTTGAAGCGCCAGTCCTGCACGTTCGGGTCGTAGGCGATGAACTGCAAGACCGTCTGCGGAATCGCCAGAACGGACGAGGCGAAGATGACCGGGATGACGCCGCCCATGTTGACCTTGAGCGGCATCACGGTCTGCTGCCCGCCGACGAGCTGACGGCCCGACGTGCCGCTTCGCGTAGGAGATCGGGACTTTGCGCCGCGCCGTCTCGACGAAGACGATGAAGGCGATGAGCCCGATGAGGACGGCGACGAGCGCGATGACGCCGAGGACGGCGAAGGTGTCGCCGCTGCGCAGCTTCCCTAAGACCTGCGTGGCCCCGCTCGGCAATCCGATGACGATGCCCGCGAAGATGAGGAGCGAGATGCCGTTGCCGATGCCGCGCTCGGTAATCTGCTCGCCGAGCCACATCACGAAGATGGTGCCGGTCGTCAAGGTGAGCATCGTCGTCAGGACGAAGCCCACGTTCTTCGCGCCGACCTCGTTGGCCTGAAGCCAGCGCGCGACGATGAAGGTCTGGAAGAGACACAGGACGACCGTCAGATAGCGCGTGTACTGGTTAATCTTCTGGCGGCCCGCCTCGCCCTCCTCCTGCAACTTCTTGAGCGCGGGGAAGACGGTCGTCATTAGCTGGAGGATGATGGAGGCCGTGATGTAGGGCGTGACGCCGAGCGCGAAGACCGAGATCGTCTGGAAGTTGCCGCCCGAAAAGAGGTCGAGCACGCCGAGGAGGGTGCTGCCGACCTCCTGCCAGACGCGCTTCAACTGTTCGCGGTCAATGCCGGGCGCGGTGACGTGCGCGCCGAAGCGGTAGACGGCCAAAAGGCCCAGCGTGAAGAGGATGCGCTTGCGCAAATCCGGGACGCTGAACATGTTTCGGACGGCGGCGAAAAACTTGTCCATGATTTTTGGCTTTCAGCTTTTAGCTATCAGCTATTAGCAAAACAGGCTTGCGTGACCTGAACCTTTCGGCTTTCGGCCCCTCTCTGTAGAGCCGAAAGCTGAAAGCTGACTGCTAATAGCTTAAATGTGCAATAACGCTGGAGACGCTGAAGGGGAGTTTTTTTGACTCCCCGCTGCGCCTCCAGCGTGTGTCTTGGCGAACCGTTTTGTCAAAGCGGCTCCGGCCCCTGCGGCTCCTACTCGCCTGCGGGCGCGGGTGCTTCGGACTTCGGGGACGACTCGATGACGCTCACCGTGCCCCCGGCGCTCTCGATCTTCTGGCGCGCGCCCTTCGTGAAGCGGTGGGCGGAGACGCGCAGCGCCTTCGTCAGCTCGCCCGTGCCGAGCACGACCACGTCGCGCTTGCCCTTGGCGATGACGCCGCGCTCGTGCATCAGCTCCGGCGTGATCTCGTCGTCGGCCCCGAAGCTGCTGTTTTCGAGCGCCGCGAGCGTCACTTCGATCCACTGCTTCTTGAAGATGTTGGTGAAGCCGCGCTTCGGGAGCCGCCGCTGCAAGGGCATCTGGCCGCCCTCGAAGCCGATCTTCATCGAGTAGCCCGAACGAGACTTCTGACCCTTGTTGCCGCGCCCGGCGGTCTTGCCGAGCCCGGAGCCGGGGCCGCGCCCCACGCGCTTCTTCTTGTGCGTCGAACCCTTTGCCGGACGCAGGTTGTTCAAACCGATAGCCATTGCTCACTCCGTTCGCAGTTTTCAGTTTTGAGTTTTGAGTTTTCAGCAAGAAGCACATTGGCTTTTCTGAAAACTGAAAACTGTCTACTGAAAACTCTTATTCAATTATCCGCAAAAGGTGCGGGACTTTGGCGACGACGCCGCGCATGGCGGGTGTGTCGGGGCGGTCGACCGTCTGGTTCAGCTTGGTGAAGCCGGCGCTACGGACGATCTCTTTCTGCGTCTTCGGGAAGCCGATGGCGCTGCGGTAGTACTGGATTTTAATCCGACCGCCGTCGCCGGTCTCCCGTTTCTTCTCTTCAGCCATCTCTCAAAACCTCGTGACAGGTGAACCGCGACGGGTGACAGGAAAGAACCGTCATTCTCGTCACGGTTTACGGTTTACCGCTCTTATAAATCTTCGACCTGCTTGCCGCGCAGGCGAGCCACTTCCATCGGGTCCTTCATGTTGAGGAGGCCGTCGAAGGTCGCGCGCACGACGTTGTGCGGGTTGCCGGAGCCGAGCACCTTGGTGCGCACGTCGTGGACGCCCGCCGCCTGCATCACGGCGCGCACCGCGCCGCCCGCGATGACGCCCGTCCCTTCCGAAGCCGGCTTCATCAGGACGCGCCCCGCGCCGTGCTCGCCGATGATCGGGTGCGGGAGCGTGTTGTGGATGAGCGGGACGCGGATGAGGCTCTTCTTGGCAGCCTCGATGGCCTTCTTGATGGCGACGGGGACTTCGCGCGCCTTGCCCGTGCCGAAGCCGACGTGGCCCGCGCCGTCGCCGACGACGACCAGCGCCGCGAACGAGAGGTTCTTGCCGCCCTTGACGACCTTGGTCACGCGGTTGATGGAAATGACCTGATCGGTGAGATCAAGCCCTGCGAATGGGATTCTCTGTCTCGGTTGTCGCATTGCTTATCCTTCGGCCCCCGCTTCCGCCGCCGTCGCGTCTTCACCCTCGGCGGCGGCGTTGGCGCTTGCCTCTTCCCTGTTCAGACCGGCCTCGCGCGCCGCGTCGGCGAGCGCCTTGACGCGACCGTGGTAGCGGTAGCCGCCGCGGTCGAAGACGACGGAGTGGATGCCCTTCTCGACGGCGCGCTCGGCGATGGCGCGGCCCACCCGCTGCGCGGCCTCGATGTTGCCGCCCGTGCCGCCGCGCAAGTCCTTCTCGGTCGTCGAGGCGGAGGCGAGCGTCAAGCCCTGCTCGTCGTCAATCAACTGCGCGTAAATGTGGTTCAGGCTGCGGTAGATGGCGAGGCGCGGGCGCGCGCCCGTGCCGCTCACCTTGCGGCGGATGCGCGTGTGCACCGCCCTCCGAACCGCTGCTCTATCTCTCTGTGCCATTTCAAATCCTCGTGATAAGTGATGAGAGATAAGTGATAAGAAAAGTCTTGCTCTTATCACTCAACACTTAATCTCTTATCACCTATTTCCCGGTTTTGCCCGGCTTGAGTTTCAGTTGCACGTCGGCGTAGCGCACGCCCTTGCCCTTGTAGGGGTCGGGCCGTCGCAGGTTGTGCATCTCGGCGGCGACCTGTCCGAGCTTCTGCTTGTCAATGCTCGTCAGCGTCAGCGTGAGCTGGTACTGCTGGATCGAAGACTTCGCCGGGACGCGCTCGCCCTTGACCTCGACGCCGTCCGGCAGAGGGAATTCGACCGGGTGCGAGTAGCCGAGCGAGAAGACGATCCTCTTCGCCTGAATGTCGGCCTTGTAGCCGACGCCGACCAAGTCCATCTGCTTCGAGAAGCCCTCGGTCACGCCGACGACGGCGTTGTTCGCTAAGGCGCGCGCCAGCCCGTGCTGCGCCGCGAGGTCGTCGCCCGCGCGCTCGGCCACAAGCTGGTCGCCGTCGAGCTTGAAGGTGATGCCTTCGGGGACGGGCGTCTTGAGCGTCCCCTTCGGCCCCTTGACCTCCAGCTCGCGCTCGCCGACCGTCACCGTGACGCCACTCGGAATCTTGATTAATTGCTTTCCAATACGAGACATAGCAACCTCAGTGATGAGTGATGAGTGATAAGTGACGAGAAAGAGCCTTGCTCTTATCACCCATCACTTACTCTCTTATCACTTTAGTAAATCGCCGCCAGCACCTCGCCGCCGACGTTCTCGCGGCGGGCGCGCTTGCCCGACATCAGGCCGCGCGAGGTCGAGACGATGTTGACGCCGTAGCCGCCGAGGACGCGCGGAATCTCGGTCGCGCCCATGTAGACGCGGCGACCGGGCCGCGAGACGCGCGAGAGGTGCGTAATCGAGGAGGTGCCGCGCGCGTCGTAGCGCAGGAAGATGCGGATCGTGCGCTTCGGGCCTTCGCCCTTGATGACGAAGTTGTTGACGTAGCCCTCCTCCTTGAGGATGCGGGCGATCTCCAGTTTCAATTTCGACGCCGGGATGTCCACGCGCGAGTGCTTCGCGGCAATCGCGTTGCGCATCCGCGTCAACATGTCGGCAATAGGGTCAGTCATTACTCTACAAGCTCCAGTTGAAGCCGCCAGGTTTCGGACGCGCGCCACGCGGGCGGGCGTCTGACTGCTGGCGGTTGGTTACGTTCTTACCAGCTCGACTTGATGACGCCGGGAATCTGCCCCTGCAAGGCCAGCTCGCGGAAACAGATGCGGCACAGCTTGAACTTGCGCAGGTAGGCGCGGGGCCGCCCGCAACGCTGGCAGCGCGTGTAAGCGCGGACAGAGAATTTCGGTTTCCGGTTCGCCTTCGCGATTAAGGACTTCTTAGCCATTTAATCCTCGTCAATCCTGAGTTGTGAATCGTCGTTTTCTCTTCGCGATTCACCGTTTACTTTACTGCTGTCTGAAGGGCATGCCGAGCGCCTTGAGGAGCGCGCGGGCCTGCTCGTCGTCGCGCGCGGTCGTGACAATCGAGATGTTCATCCCGCGCGTCTTCTCCACCTTGTTGAAATCAATTTCGGGGAAGATGAGTTGGTCGCGGATGCCGAGCGTGTAGTTGCCGCGCCCGTCGAAGGCCTTGGCCGAGACGCCGCGGAAGTCGCGGACGCGCGGCAGAGCCACCGACACCAGCCGGTCGAGGAACTCGTACATCCGGTCGCCGCGCAGCGTGACCATCGTGCCGATGGGCATCCCCTGCCGGAGCTTGAAGGCCGCGATGGACTTCTTGGCCTTCGTCGTCACGGGGCGCTGCCCCGCGATGGCGCGCAGCTCGTCCGCCGCCGCGTCAATAATCTTGGCGTTGGCGATGGCCTCGCCGAGCCCCATGTTGAGGACGATCTTTTCCAACTTCGGCACCGCCATCGGGTTCGTGATGTCGAACTCCTTGGCGAGGGCCGGGGCGATCTCGGCTGTGTAACGCTCTCTCAGTCTGGCTGCCATGATGTGTCTAACCTCTCAGTCCATCTTCGTCCCGGGACCCGACGCGCATCTCGAAGGCGTTCGTTGCCGGGGATGGGGCCTTTTCGGGTCTGCCCGCTTATTCCTTATCGAGCGAGTGGCCGCTGCGCGCGGCGACGCGCGTCTTCGTGCCGTCCTCGGCGATCTCGTAACGGACGCGCGTCGGCTTGCCCGACTGCGGGTCAATCAACTGCACGTTCGAGATGTTGATGTAGGCTTCCTTCTCGATGATGCCGCCGCCGCGCCCCGAAGACGGGTTGGCCTTCTGGTGGCGCTTAATCATCTGGATGCCTTCGACCTTGACCTTGCCCTCGGCGGGCTTCACTTCGAGGACGCGCCCGCGCTTGCCGTTGTCGCGGCCCGCGATGACGACCACCTGATCGCCCTTTTTGATGCGCGCCCGCTTTGTTGTCTTTGCTGCTGCCATCTCTTAAATCACCTCCGGCGCGAGCGAAACGATCTTCATGAAGTTGCGGTCGCGGAGTTCGCGGGCGACGGGGCCGAAGACGCGCGTCCCGATGGGCGTGTCGTCCGGCTTGATGAGGACGCACGCGTTCTGGTCGAAGCGGATGTAGGTGCCGTCCTTGCGGCGCACCTCCTTGCGCGTCCGCACGATGACGGCGTTGTGCACCGTCCCCTTCTTGACCGCGCCGTCGGGCGACGCTTCCTTGACCGTCACCTTAATCTTGTCGCCGAGGCTCGCGCGCGTCGCCTTCGTCGAGCCGCCCACGGTCTGGATCATCTCCACCCGCCGCGCCCCCGAATTGTCCGCCACGTCCAAAGACGTCTGCATCTGAATAGCCATTGCTCACTCCGTTCGCAGTTTTCAGTTTTGAGTTTTCAGTTTTCAGAAAAGCCAACGTGCTTCTTGCTGAAAACTGAAAACTGTCTACTGAAAACTATTTTTCCGCCTTCTGAATAATCTCGACGACGCGCCAGCGCTTGCGGGCCGAGAGGGGCCGCGTCTCGACGATGCGAACCTTGTCGCCGACGGTCGCGCCGCGCTCGTTGTGCGCCATGAACTTCGACGTGCGGCGGACATAGCGGCGGTACTTCGGGTGCTTGATGAGCCGGTCAACGCGCACGACGACCGTCTTCTCCATCTTGTCCGAGGAGACGATGCCGACCTTCTCGGCCCTTCGCCCGCGCTTATCGGCTTCCGCGCCCGTCGCGTCGCCCGCCTGCGCGTCCACGCCCGCGGCCTGCGCCTGCGCGAGTCCCTCGCCCGAAGCGGTCACTTCCGCCGCCTGCTCGTCCGAGGTCGTCGCTACTTCTTCTTTATTCTCTTCTGCCATTTCAACCTCAATCGCCGGACTTCAAAGCGGCCCGGCGTCCGTCAATTACTTCGCCGCCTCGGCCTGCTGCCCGGCGCGCTGGCGCATCAGCGTCTGGACGCGCGCGAGCGCCTTCTTCTCGCGCCGCACGGTCTTGACCGCGTCCACCTCGCCGAGCGCGAGTTTGAAGTTGAGGCGGAACAAAGACTCCTTCAACCGCCCCGCCTCGTCCTTCAGTTCTTCGTCCGACATCGCCGTCAGGCGTTCGACTTCTTCACGTCTTTTCATCGCTTAAACTGCGCCTCCCTCTTGCTCGGCGCGGGTCACGAACTTGGTCTTCAAGGGGAGCTTCTGCGCGGCGAGACGCATCGCCTCGCGCGCCACGTCCTCGGCCACCCCCTCGATCTCGTAGAGCACACGGCCCGGCTTGACGACCGCGACCCAGTGGTCGGGAGCGCCCTTGCCCTTGCCCATGCGGGTTTCCGCCGGCTTCTTGGTGATGGGCTTGTCGGGGAACATGCGAATCCAGATTTTGCCGCCGCGCTTGATGTGTCGCGTCATGGCGATACGCGCGGCCTCAATCTGGCGATCCGTAATCCAGCCCGGCTCCAACGTCTTCAGCCCGAACTCGCCGAAGCTGATGGAGCTGCCGCGGTTCGCCACCCCGGTCATGCGCCCCTTCATCTGCTTCCGGTGCTTAACTTTCTTCGGCATCAACATAATGAATGCACCCCAATAAAGTGATAAGTGATGAGTGACAAGTGATGAGTAAGAGTGTCTTTCTTATCACTCACCACTTATCTCTTATCACGGCTTATGATCTGTCTCCGCCGCCGCCGCCGCCGCGAGGCCCGCGTCCGGGGCGGTCGCCGCGCGGGCGCCGGTCGCCTTCGTCGCGGTCACGCCGGGGGCGGCGCCCGTCGCCGCGCTCGCTCCGGGGCTCGTTGATGGGGTCGGGCTGCGTGCCGCGCGCCATCGCCGCCTTCGGGTCGAGAATCTCGCCGCGATAAATCCAGCACTTGACGCCGATGACGCCGTAGGTCGTGTGCGCCTCGGCGAAGCCGTAGTCAATGTCGGCGCGCAGGGTGTGCAAGGGCAGACGCCCCTGCAAGTGCCACTCGGTGCGGGCGATTTCCGCGCCGTTCAAGCGGCCCGCGACCTTGACCTTGATGCCCTGCCCGCCGAAGCGCAAAGTCTCCTCGACGGTCTTGCGCATAGCGCGGCGGAAGGCGATGCGCTTCTCCAACTGCTGCGCGATCTTCTCGGCCTGAAGCTGCGCGTTCAGCTCCGGCTTGTGCACTTCCTGAATCGAGACGAGGACTTCGCGGCCCGTGCGCGCTGAGATGTCGGCCTTGAGCTTGTCAATCTCCGCCCCCTTGCGCCCGATGATGATGCCGGGGCGAGAGGTGTAGATGATGAGCTTGAGGCGGTTCGCCGCGCGCTCGACGTCCACGTGCGAGACGCCCGCGCCGGCGAAGCGACCCTTCAAATTCGCCTTCAGCTTGAGGTCTTCAAGGAGGAAGTCGCCGTACTGTTTCTTCGCGTACCAGTGCGAATGCCAGTCCTTGTTGTAGCCGAGGCGGAAGCCGTAAGGATGAACTTTCTGACCCACAATCTTCTCCGTTCAACTCGTCTTCGAGTCGTTATTCCTGAGCCGTCTCTTCGGTCGTGGCGGCGTTGGCCTCCGGTTTCGCGGGGGCTTCATTCTTCGTCGTCTTCTTCTCCGCGCCCGTGCCCTTCGCGGCCTTCGCGGCGGGCGAGTCCGCCTTCTTGCCGCGGCCCGCGCCCTTGCCTGCCGGGCCGTTCTCCTTGCCCTCGGACGAGAGCAGGACGGTGATGTGGCAGAAGTGGCGCTGCTCGCGGTAAGCGCGGCCCTGCGGCGCGGGGCGCACGCGGCGGCGGTTCTTGTGCGGCCCCATGTCCACGAAGCACGCCTTGACCCAGAGGTCGTCCGGGTCCACGGCGATGTTGCCGCGCTCGGCGGCCTCGGTCGCGTTGGCGATGGCCGAGCGCAGGCACTTCTCGATGGGAGTCGCCGCGCGCTTGTTCGTGAACTGCAAGATGGCGAGCGCGTCGCCCACCTGCTTGCCCCGAATCATGTCAACCACGAGCCGCGCCTTCTGCGCCGACCCGCGTAAGTATTTTGAACTCGCTCTCGCTTCCATGACAGAAACCCTTCAAACGATGAACTCGGAACGATGAACGATGAACTGCAAAGCCTTTGTCTTCAGTTCCGTGTTCAGCGTTCTGACTTCCGCGTTTCTCTTACCCTCTCTTCGAGGACTTCTCAGCCTTCGTCCCCGCGTGTCCCTTGAAGGTGCGCGTCGGGGAAAACTCGCCGAGCTTGTGGCCGACCATGTTCTCCGTCACGTAGACGGGGATGTGTCGCTTGCCGTTGTGGACGGCGAAGGTCAGGCCGACGAAGTCGGGCGAGATCGTCGAACGGCGCGACCACGTCTTGATCGCCGGCGGGCGGTTCCCGCTCTCGCGGATGCGATCCACCAACTTCAGAAGGTAGTCGTCAATGAACGGGCCTTTTTTAACTGAACGTGCCATATCGTTTCGCTTCGCTCCACTTCAAAACGATGAACTCAGAACGATGAACGATGAACTGCAAAGCCTTTGTCTTTAGTTCCGCGTTCAGCGTTCATACTTCATCCTTTATTTAACTCTCCGGTCGCGCACGATCATCTTCGTCGTGCGCTTGTTGCGGCGCGTCTTGTAGCCGCGCGTCGGCTGTCCCCAAGGGGTGACGGGGTGGCGACCGCCGGAGGTCTTACCTTCACCGCCGCCGTGCGGGTGGTCAACCGGGTTCATGGCGACGCCGCGGACGTGCGGGCGGATGCCCTTCCAGCGCGAGCGGCCCGCCTTACCGAGCGAGACGTTCTCGTGCTCGACGTTCCCGACCTGGCCCACGGTCGCCATGCAGACGACGGGGACGCGCCGCACCTCGCCCGAAGGCATGCGGAGCTGCGCGTAGTCGCCCTCTTTGGCGACGAGCTGCGCGAACGCACCCGCCGACCGGGCCATCTGCCCGCCCTTGCCGGGGCGCAGCTCGATGTTGTGAATCTGCGTGCCCAAGGGAATGTTCCTGATGGGCAAAGCGTTGCCGGGCAGGATGTCCGCTTCGGGGCCGCTCATCACGGTCTTGCCGACTTCGAGGCCGACCGGCGCGATGATGTAGCGCTTCTCGCCGTCGAGGTAGGTGATGAGCGCGATGTGCGACGAGCGGTTCGGGTCATACTCGATCTGCGTGACGCGGCCCGGAATGCCCGCCTTGTCGCGCTTGAAGTCAATGATCCGGTAGAAGCGTTTGTGGCCGCCCCCGCGACGCCGCACCGTGATGCGACCGTCGTTGTTGCGCCCGGAAATCCGCTTCTTCGGCTCCAAAAGCGACTTTTCGGGCTCCGCGCCCGGAGTCAACTCGTCGCGCGTCAGGTAAGTCTGGTAGCGCCGCGACGGCGATGTCGGTGTCAGTTTCTTGATGCCCATAGCTTTAAACCAGTGACAGGTGACAGGTGACAGGTGACAGGTTAAAGACAAGTTTTTACTTGTCACCCGTCACGGTTTACCCGTCACGGCTGTTAGATGTTCTCGCCGTAGTCGAACGGCTCCTGCCCCGCCTTGAGCGTGACGTAGGCCTTCTTCCAAGAGGGCTTGCGGCCCTCGAAGCGACCGCGGCGCGCCTTCTTGCCGAGGTAGTTGATGGTTCGCACCGCGTCCACCTGCACGTTGAAGATGCGCTCGACGGCGGTCTTGATCTCAGGCTTCGTGGCGTCGCGGTCAACGCGGAAGGTCAAGAGCTGGCGACCGTCCTGCGACTCTTCTTTCGCCACCAACGCCTTCTCCGTGATGACCGGCGCTTTGATGATGTCCCAAACTGTTCTCATCTTAGGCCGCCTCCTCCGCCTCGGCGGCGTCTGTCGTCGCGCCCGCCTCGGCCTCCGTCACTTCGCCAGCCGGGCCGCTCTTCCTTTGCGGGTCGAGCGCCCGCGCGACCTGCTCGGCGGCCCTGCGCGAGAGCACGAGCTTCTCGTGGTAGAGCACGTCGTAGATGTTGACGCCCGAAGCGCCGACGACCTTCGCCTTCTTGACGTTGCGCGCCGAGAGCAGGAGGTTGTCGTTGTCGAGCGCGTCCACGATGAGCGTCTTCGCGTCGCCGAAGCCCAGAGCGCCGAGCGCCGCCACGAAGTCCTTCGTCTTCGGCCCGCCGAACGTCAACTCGTCCACGACGATGAGGTTGCCCTCGCGCAGACGCTCCGAGAGAGCCGAGCGCAGCGCGCCCCGCCGCATCTTCTTCGGGATGGGCTGCGACCAGTCGCGCGCCTGCGGGCCGTGGACGTTGCCGCCGCCCTTCCACAGAGGCGAGCGGATGCTCGCGATGCGCGCGCGCCCCGTCCCCTTCTGCTTCCAGAGCTTGCGGCCAGAGCCCGACACGTCGCCGCGCGTCTTCGTCCCCACCGTGCCCTGCCGGGCGTTGGCGAGGAAAGCCTTGACGGCGGTGTGAATCAGCGACTCGTTCAGCTCCGCGCCGAACACGGCGTCGGACAGCTCGAAGTCGCCGACCTCTTCGTTCTTTAAATTGCGCACCTTAACGGTAGGCATAGCTCACTCCGTTCGCAGTTTTCAGTTTTGAGTTTTGAGTTTTCAGCAAGAAGCCTGTTGGCTTTTCTGAAAACTGAAAACTGTCTACTGAAAACTATTTGTTCTTTCTCTGTCTCGCCGACTTCTTCACGATGACGACGCTGCCGTTCGCGCCCGGCACCGCGCCGCGCACCAGTAACAGGTTGTTCTCGGCGTCCACGCGCGCCACGGTCAGACCCTTAACGGTCACGCGGTCGTCGCCCATGTGGCCCGAAGAGCGCGTGCCCTTGATGACGCGCGAAGGGTAGGCCGACTGGCCGATGGAGCCCGGCGCGCGGACGTTCATCGAGCCATGCGATTCGGGGCCGCGGCTGAAGTTGTGCCGCTTGATTGTGCCCTGGAAGCCGCGCCCCTTCGAGCGCCCCACGACCTCAATCGAGTCGCCTTCTTCGAACTGGTTGACGAGGACGGTGTCGCCGACGTTCACGTCAGCGCCCGCGCCCTCCTCGCGGAACTCCTTGAGCACGCGAGTCGGGGGCACGCCGCCGCCCGTCTTCTCGAAGTGCCCGCGCATCGGCTTCGACACGTTCTTGAGCTTGACGGGCTTCTCTTCGACGAGGCCCAACTGCACGGCGTCGTAGCCGTCCTTGCCGGCGGCGGTCTTCTTCTGGACGACGACGCACGGCCCCGCCTTGATGACCGTCACCGGAGTGACCGTCCCGTCGGGCGCGAACAACTGCGTCATGCCGACTTTTTTACCGATGATTCCGTTAATCATCACTTACCTCTCGTGACAAGTGACAGGCGACAGGTGACGGGACAAAAGCTTTCTTCTTGTCACCCGTCACGGTTTACCCGTCACGGCTCTTATCTATCCCTGCCGAACGCCTTGATCTCGACATCCACGCCCGCGGGCAGGTCGAGCTTCATGAGCGCGTCCACGGTCTGCGGCGTCGGGTCGAGGATGTCCATCAGCCGCTTGTGCGTGCGGATTTCGAACTGCTCGCGCGACTTCTTGTCCACGTGCGGCGACCTGAGAACCGTCCACTTGTTCTTGGAAGTGGGCAACGGTATCGGCCCCGCGACACGCGCGCCCGTCCGCTTCGCCGTCTCGACGATCTCCGACGTGGACTGGTCGAGCACGCGGTGGTCGTAAGCCTTGAGTCTGATTCTGATCTTTTCGTTCAGCATATTTTTTTTAGCTTTCGGAAACTATTCGACGACTTCGGAGATGGTGCCCGCGCCCACCGTCCTCCCGCCCTCCCGGATGGCGAACCGCAAACCCTTCTCCATCGCGATCGGCGTGATGAGTTCGATCTCCATCGCCACGTTGTCGCCGGGCATCACCATCTCCACCCCCTCCGGCAGGTGCGCCACTCCCGTCACGTCCGTCGTCCGGAAGTAGAACTGCGGACGGTAGCCCGTGAAAAACGGCGTGTGCCGACCCCCCTCCTCCTTCGTCAGGATGTAGGCCTCGGCCTTGAACTTCGTGTGCGGAGTGATCGAGCCCGGCTTGGCGATCACCTGCCCACGCTCGATGTCCCGCCGCTCCACGCCCCGCAGCAACAGCCCGACGTTGTCGCCCGCCACCCCCGAATCCAACAGCTTCTTGAACATCTCGACGCCCGTCACCACCGTCGTGCGCGTCGGGCGGATGCCGATCACCTCCACCTGCTCGTTGATCTTCACCACCCCGCGCTCGATCCTCCCCGTCGCCACCGTCCCGCGACCCTGGATCGTGAAGATGTCCTCGACGGGCATCAAAAACGGCTTCTCGATGTCGCGCTCCGGCGTCGGGATGTAGGAGTCCACCGCCGCCATCAGCTCGTCCACGGTCTTCTCCCACTTCTCCTCGCCGTTGAGGGCGCCGAGGGCAGAGCCCTTGATGACCGGGATGTCGTCGCCGGGGAACTCGTAAGTCGAGAGCAGTTCGCGGACTTCCAGCTCCACCAATTCGAGGAGTTCCTCGTCGTCCACGGCGTCCACCTTGTTCATGAAGACGACCATCGCCGGGACGCCCACCTGGCGGGCCAAAAGGATGTGCTCGCGGGTCTGCGGCATCGGGCCGTCGGTGGCGGCGACCACCAGGATCGCGCCGTCCATCTGGGCCGCGCCCGTGATCATGTTCTTGACGTAATCGGCGTGGCCCGGACAATCCACGTGCGCGTAGTGGCGGTTCGGCGTCTCGTACTCGACGTGGGCGGTGGCGATGGTGATGCCTCTGGCCTTCTCCTCCGGCGCGTTGTCAATGGAGTCGAAGGCCCGGACCGTGATCTTCGGGTTGTGGCGCGCCAGCACCTTCGTGATCGCCGCCGTCAAAGTCGTCTTCCCGTGGTCGACGTGCCCGATGGTCCCGATGTTGACGTGCGGCTTCGACCGGTCAAATTTTTCCTTACTCATGTCTTCCCTCTCGCTCCTAAAATTAAAGTGATGAGTAATGAGTGACGAGTGAGAACGTCTTACCCGTCACTTGAGTATCTATTTCGCGACTCCCTGCACCTTCGCGATGACCTCGTCGGCGATGTTCTTGGGAGCCTGATCGTAGCGCTCGAAGTGCATCGTCGAGGTGGCGCGGCCCTGCGTCGCCGAGCGGAGGTCGGTCGTGTAACCGAACATCTCGGCGAGGGGCACGAAGGCCGTCACGACCTGCGCGCCGCCCGGTCGCGGCTCCATCTTTTCAATCTGGCCGCGTCGCCGGTTCAGGTCGCCGTTGACCGCGCCCATGTACTCTTCGGGCGTCACGACTTCGACGCGCATGATGGGTTCGAGCAAGACCGGCTTGGCCTTCTTCAAAGCATCCTGAAAGGCGAGCGAGCCCGCGATGTGGAACGAACGCTCGTCGGAGTCAACCTCGTGGAATGAACCGAAGACGAGTTGGACTTTGATGTCCACCAGCTCGTAGCCCGCGAGGAAGCCGCGCTCCATAGCTTCCTTGATGCCCTGTTCGGTCGGGCGGATGAACTCGCGCGGGATGACGCCGCCCGTGATCTTGTTCTCGAAGACGAAGCCCTCGCCGGGGGCGGGCTCGATCTGAATCTCGACGTGCCCGAACTGTCCGCGACCGCCCGTCTGCCGCTTGTAGACTTCCTTGCCGGGAGCGGGCTGCGTAATCGTCTCGCGGTACGCGACCTGCGGCTTGCCGACGTTGGCCTCGACGCCGAACTCGCGCTTCATGCGGTCAACGATGATTTCAAGGTGCAGCTCGCCCATCCCGGCGATGATGGTCTGGCCGGTCTCCGGGTCGGTCGAGACGTTGAAGGAGGGGTCTTCCTGCGCGAGGCGCTGGAGGGCCGTCCCCAACTTGTCCTGATCGGCGCGCGTCTTGGGTTCGACGGCGACGCGGATGACGGGCGCGGGGAACTCCATCGCTTCGAGGATGATGGGCTTGTTCTCGTCGCACACGGTGTCGCCGGTCGTGACCTGCTTCATGCCGCCGATGGCGATGATTTCGCCCGCGCTCGCCTCGTCGGTGTCCTCGCGCTTGTTGGCGTGCATGCGCAGCAGACGGCCTACACGCTCCTTGTTGTCCTTGACCGGGTTGTAGGCGTAAGAGCCCGCCTTAATCGTCCCCGAATAGATGCGGACGAAGGAGAGCTGGCCGAGGTGCTTGTCGGCCATAATCTTGAAGACGAGGCCGGAGAAAGGCGCGGAGGCGTCCGCGGGCCGGGCTTCAATCTCGCTCGTTCTCGGATTAACCCCTTCAATCGGCGGCACGTCGAGCGGGCTCGGCAGGTAATCCACGACCGCGTCGAGCAGAGTCTGCACGCCCTTGTTCTTGAAGGCGGAGCCGGTGACGACGGGGACGAGTTTGAGAGCGAGCGTGCCCTTGCGGAGCGCCGCGCGAATCTGCTCTTCGGTGAAGCTCGCGCCCTCGTCTTCGAGGTACTGCATCATCAGCTCTTCGTCGGCTTCGGCGGCGGCTTCCAGAAGCCTGTGGCGCGTCGTCTCGGCCTCTTCGCGAAGCTCGGCGGGAATTTCGACGGTCTGGTACTCAGCGCCCTTCGACTCGTCGTTCCACAGCAGAGCCTTCATCGTGATGAGGTCAACGACGCCCTTGAACTGGTCTTCCGCGCCGATGGGAATCTGGATGGCGACCGGGTTCGCGCCCAATCTCGTGATGATGGAATCGAACGAACGCTGGAACGACGCGCCCGCGCGGTCGAGCTTGTTGATGAAGCAGATGCGGGGCACGCCGTACTTGTCGGCCTGACGCCAGACGGTCTCCGACTGCGGCTCGACGCCCGCCACGCCGTCGAAAACGGCGACCGCGCCGTCGAGGACGCGCAAGGAACGCTCGACCTCCATCGTGAAGTCCACGTGGCCGGGCGTGTCAATGATGTTGATGCGGTGCTCGACGCCCGAACGCTTCCAGAAGCAGGTCGTCGCGGCACTCGTAATCGTGATGCCGCGCTCCTGCTCCTGCTCCATCCAGTCCATCGTCGCCGTGCCCTCGTGCACCTCGCCGATCTTGTGCGAGACGCCCGTGTAGAAGAGCACGCGCTCGGTCGTGGTCGTCTTCCCGGCATCAATGTGCGCCATGATGCCGATGTTGCGGAATTTGCTGAGGTCTTGCTTAGCCATGATCGGAACCTAGCTGCCAGCTCTTAGCTCTTAGCCAATCAGTTTTTAGCTGACAGCTAACAGCTTATAGCTAACGGCTTCTTTACCACTTGTAATGCGCGAACGCCTTGTTGGCGTCGGCCATGCGGTGCGTGTCGTCCTTCTTCTTGACGGCGTTGCCGCGGTTGTTGGCGGCGTCGAGCATCTCGCCGGCGAGGCGGTCGGTCATCGTCTTCTCGCCGCGCGCGCGGGCCGCGCCCACGATCCAGCGGATGGCGAGCGAGCCGCGCCGCTCCTGCGCGACCTCGACCGGAACCTGATAGGTCGAGCCGCCGACACGGCGCGACTTGACCTCGACGGTCGGGCGCACGTTGTCAATGGCGCGCTTGAACATCTTCAAGGGGTCTTCGTTAGTCTTCTCGCCGACCTGTAAGAGCGCGCGGTAGAAAATGCCTTCCGCGATTGACTTCTTGCCGCCCCACATCAGGCCGTTGATGAACTTCGTCACCAAAGGGCTGTTGTAAACCGGGTCGGGCAGCACCTCGCGCCTGTCAACAATTCTTCTTCTTGGCATGGTTAGCTTTTAGCTCTTAGCTTTTAGCGGTTAGCTGTCAGCAAAACCTGCGACGCTAACCGTCTCTGTTTGAACCACAGCCGTTTGCCCGAAGCTAAAAGCCAAGAGCTAACGGCTAACAGCTTTCTTACTTCTTCCCGCCCTTGGCTGCGCCCGCCGCCGTGCCGCCCTTGGGCCGCTTCGCGCCGTACTTCGAGCGCCCCTGCTTGCGGTCGGAGACGCCGACGGAATCGAGCGTCCCGCGGATGACGTGGTAACGCACGCCCGGCAAGTCCTTGACGCGCCCGCCGCGGATGAGCACGATCGAGTGCTCCTGAAGGTTGTGGCCGACGCCGGGGATGTAGGTCGTGACCTCGATGCCGTTCGTCAGGCGCACACGCGCGACCTTGCGGAGCGCCGAGTTCGGCTTCTTCGGGGTCTGCGTGTAAACGCGCGTGCAGACGCCGCGCTTCTGCGGCGACGACTGGAGCGCCGGGCTGGCCGTCTTGTACTTCACCGCCTGGCGACCCTTGCGAACAAGTTGGTTGATGGTCGGCACTGCTCTTTACGTCCTCTTTGCGGTCTCGCTCGTTTTTAGAGCGCAAATGGCTACCATTCCTGCCTCTTACCGGAACTTTTTGTCCGGCAGTCAGCGCAAGAGCGGCAAGCCCTTGATTTGTCTGTCTAAATTTTGGGGATGTTCTGGCTTCGCCCCTCGCGGGGGCGGGTGTGGATTCTGGCTTCCCTCAAGCCGAAACTTTTCTGTGGCGTCGCACTTAGAAGGTGCGGGAGGCCGCCTCTCTGCGTCCGAAGACGCTTTGAAGGGGCTCCGAATTATCGCGTCCTACGCCGCTTGGCCGACGTTTTCCGAAGGAAAACGCGGGGCGGCGAGGTTTACGCCACAATAATTGTCAACGGCGGCCTTCCCTTCCGGGAACGCAGCCGGGCAACGCCTCCACACCGGCAGAACCTACTGGACGTTGCTCTTTGGAAATGGACTGACAGTCCAAACGAGAGACTATACGGATGCCGCCATGGTCTGTCAAGCGCGGGCGGGCCGAGTCCACATCCGCACCGAATTTCCTGTGTTTCGGCCCCACAATTCTGCTAAAGTCTTGCGCCGAAACACCCTCAGAAAGGGATAAGACTTTGATGCGCTTCAACCCCGACGAGTACGTCACCGTCGCCCAGAGAATCGAAAAATTCTACGCCAAATACCCGCAGGGGCGGATTCTGACCTCCGTCCTCGAACACAACGCCGAGACCGGCTTTATCCTCATCAAGGCCGAGGTCTTCCGCGAGCCCGACGATGCGAGCCCGGCGGCCACCGGCCACGCCTACGAACTCAAGAGCGCGGGCCACGTCCAGCAAGGGAGCTATGTGGAAGTTTGCGAGACTTCCAGTGTGGGCCGCGCGCTCGCCATGCTCGGCTTTGAGGTCAGGCGCGGCGTCGCGAGCCGCGAGGAGATGGAGAAGGCGTCACGCAAAACACCGGAACGGAGCGCGCCCGCGAAGCCCTCGGCGACGGCTTCTGCGGCGGCTGTCACTCCGCCCGCCGCACAGACGCCCGCACCCGTCCAGACCGCCACGCCTTTGCCTGCGTCGTCGAAATCCTCCACGGCGGCGGCGGCTGAACAACCCGCCGAAGACCTCGACTCGGCCATCCTCCGCGCGGCGGGCGAACTCGGCTACGACGCGGCCAAAGTGCGCCGCTGGGTCAACCAGAAGTTCGAGGTCACGGGCGGCCTCGGCAGCCTCACCGACCACGACAAGCGCGAGGTGCTCAAAATCTTCAGCGAGCAATCTCGCGCCGCGCCCGCCAAGACGACGCGCAAGTAAGACTTTCGAGGTTGAAAGCTCTCACGTCCGGCTTGGGGGAGAACCGGCAGGAAGTTAAAAATCAAGGAGAAGGAATCAGGGATGGGTAAAATCGGTGCGCGGAAGCCACTCGCAATCATCATTCTCGTAATCGGCGTCGTCCTCCTGCTGATGTACGCCGTGTTGGCGCTCAGCGGCGGCAGACCTTCGGGCGGGATGCTCGTCGTCGGACTCGTGGACGTGGGCGTCGGCGTTGTGCTGCTGCGGAGGGCGATGCGAGGGGCGTAAAAGCTTCTTCCGCCCGGACGCTTCCCGTCGCCGCCGTTCCTCTGACGCACGAACTCTTCCCCGCACGCCGGGGAGGTGTTGACTTGCCGTGCGGCCCGGTGTAGAAGCAGACCGTCCGAACGGCCCGCGACGGAGGAAGTGCAAGGATGAGACGTGCCCTGACAGCATCACTGCTCATGCTCTGCTTCTCGGCGGCGGCGTACCGGAGCGCCACGGCGCAGCAGGGACTCTCGAAGGCTCCCGCGCCGGAGGGCGGCGAGGCGGTGGGCGCGCTCGTGTCGCTCCTGAAGAACGCGCGCTCGGTCGTGGTTCCGAGGACGAACAGCACCGAGCGTCTCAGCTCGGTACGCGCCGAAGGCTGCGTCCTCCGCTACAACATCGCCTCGGCGAGAGAGTTTCCAACTCATAACTTGGGGGACAGCACGCAGCCCCAGAACAGCAATTACCTGCGCACGGATCGGGAGGTGACGGTGAATCTGGCCGACCTCGACGCGGCGGGCGTGAGGGTCTGGAACCCTCTGCAAATGAAGAACGGCGGGTGGGTCTCCTTCTACATGGCGGGCGGCAGGGAGACGGTCAGCGAGTCTTGGGTGACAAATTCGAGGCTCGGCGTGAGGCCGCTCGTGCGCTGGCAGAAGGGCGGCTCTTTGCCCCTGCGGGATGACGGCTCGCTGGAGACGGTGGCGGCGGCTTTGAAGCGCGCCGTCGAAGCCTGCGCGGCGAGCGCCCGCTGAGCACTCAGCGTAATTTAAAAAAGACCGGCGCGGGGCTTTGTGCGAGCCCCGCGCCGGTCTTCGGTTTTGTCACCCGCCGCGCGTCTTCCTACGGGCGGCGGGTGAGTGTGTTTATACCTCGTCGCTCTCGACGACTTCCTCCGCCTCTTCGGGCTCTTCGTCGTCGCCGGCGGCGACAACAACCGCCGCGCGGGGGGCCGGGACGAGCGGGGGCTCAGTGCCGCCGAGGATGTCCGAGAGGCTCTCGATGCCCTGCGGCTCGCGCGGCTGGTCGGCGGTCGCGTCGCGCTCGACCTTGACGTTGCGGTAGAACTCCATCCCCGTGCCCGCCGGGATGAGCCGGCCCATGATGACGTTCTCCTTCAAGCCGCGCAGGTAGTCTATGCGACCCGAAATCGCCGCCTCCGTCAGCACGCGCGTCGTCTCCTGGAAGGACGCCGCCGAGATGAAGGAGTCGGTCGAAAGACTCGCCTTCGTGATGCCGAGGAGGAGCGGGTCGGCCTGCGAGGGCTCGCCCTCCGCCTCGCGCACGCGCGCGTTCTCGTCCTGAAAGCGGAAGCGGTCAACCTGCTCGTCGAGGAGGAAGTCGGTGTCTCCGACTTCGCGAATCTTCACCCAGCGCAGCATCTGCCGGACGATGACCTCGATGTGCTTGTCGTTGATGTTGACGCCCTGAAGGCGGTAGACCTCCTGAATCTCGTTTGTCAGGTACTCCTGCAAACGATTCATGCCGAGCACGCGCAGGATGTCGTGCGGGTTCAGGGGGCCGTCCATCAGAGCCTCGCCCGCGCGAACGCGGTCGCCCTCCTGCACGTTGATGTGCGTGCCGCGAGGGATGTCGTACTCGCGCTCCTCGCCGTCGTCGCCGGTGACGATGAGCTTGCGCTTACCCTTCGAGATGGGGCCGAGTTTGATGATGCCGTCAATCTCGGACATGATGGCCGTCTCGCGCGGCTTGCGCGCCTCGAACAACTCGACGACGCGCGGCAGACCGCCCGTGATGTCCTTGGTCTTCGTGGTCTCGCGCGGAATCTTCGCGATCACGTCGCCCGGCTCGACCACGTCTCCGTCGCCGACCATGAGGTTGGCGCGGACGGGCATCTGGTAAGTCTTCAAGACCTTGTTCGAGGCGTTGCGGATTTCCAGACGCGGCTGCTTCTTCTCGTCGGGCGAGTCCTTGACGACGAGGCGCGACTGTCCCGTGACCTCGTCCACCTCTTCGTCAACGGTGACGCCCTCCTTCAAGTCCTGATACTTAACGTGGCCCGCGACCTCCGTCAGGATGGCGAAGGTGAACGGGTCCCAGGTGGCGAGCAGTTGGTCTTCCTTGACGCGCGAGCCGTCCTCGACGTGGATGTGCGCGCCGTAGACTATCTGGTGGCGTGCCACTTCGCGCCCGCGCTCGTCTGTAATCGTCAGAGCGCCGTTGCGGTTCATGGCGATGATCTCGCCGCGGCGGTTCTTGACGACGTTCAGCTCGACGTACTTAATCGTCCCGTCCATGCGAGCCTCGTGCTTCGAGGACTCTTCGAGACGGGCCGTGCCGCCGATGTGGAAGGTGCGCATCGTGAGCTGCGTGCCGGGCTCGCCGATACTTTGGGCGGCGATGACGCCGACCGCCTCGCCGATGTCCACGGGCCGCCCCGTAGCGAGGTTGCGCCCGTAGCACTTGATGCAGCAGCCGCGCCGCGACTCGCACGTTAAGACCGAACGAATCTTGACGCGCTGCACGCCGGAGCGTTGAATCTCGGCGGCGAGGTCTTCGTTAATCTCCTCGTTCGACTCGACGATGATGCGGCCCTCGACCGGGTCAATCACGTCTTCGAGCGCCGTGCGCCCGACGATGCGGTCGCGCAACGACTCGATCTCTTCGCCGCCCTCGACGATGGCCGTCGAGGAGATGCCCTTGAGCGTGCCGCAGTCGGGCTCCGAGATGATGACATCCTGCGCCACGTCCACCAGACGGCGGGTCAGGTAGCCCGAATCCGCCGTCTTGAGCGCGGTGTCGGCCAAGCCTTTGCGCGCGCCGTGCGTGGAGATGAAGTACTGGAGGACGTTCAAGCCCTCGCGGAAGTTCGAGCGGATGGGCGTCTCGATGATTTCGCCCGAAGGCTTCGCCATCAGTCCGCGCATCCCGGCGAGCTGTCGAATCTGCTGCGCCGTGCCGCGCGCGCCCGAATCCGACATGATGAGAATCGGGTTCGACTCCTTGCTCGTCTTCTCCTTCACGTCCATCGCCTTGAACATTTCCTTGGCGACCTTGTCCGTGACCTCAGACCAGATGGCGATGACCTTGTTGTAACGCTCGCCGTTGGTGATGACGCCGTCGCGGTACTGCTTCTCGACCTCGATAACGTCGTGCTCGGCCTGCGCGACCAGAACCTTCTTCGCCTCCGGCGTGACGAGGTCGTCAATGCCGATGGAGATTCCGGCGCGGGTGGCGTAGAGGAAGCCGAGGCTCTTCAAGTCGTCGAGCATCTTGACCGTCATCTCGTGGCCGAGCCGGAGGTGGCAGTAATTGACGAGCGACTGAAGACCCTTCTTCTTCAACGTCCCGTTGAAGAAGGGCAGGCCCTTCGGAATCGAGTCGTTGAAGATGACGCGGCCCGACGGTCGTGTTGATGACGCGGCGGATGTTCTCCTGCACCGTCCCGCGCATCACGTCCTGCGTGTCGTGCTCCTGCGTCAAATCAATCAGGTCGCCGACGATGCGGAGCTTGATGGGCGTCTGCGTCTCGACCTCCTTGGCGTCGAGCGCGAGCAGCACCTCGTCCGTCCCGGCGAAGACGCGGCCCTCGCCCTTCGCGCCCGGCTTGTCCTTCGTCAGGTAGTAGCAGCCGAGAACGATGTCCTGCGACGGAACCGCAATCGGCTGGCCGTTCGCGGGAGAAAGGATGTTGTTCGAGGCGAGCATCAAGACGGCGGCCTCGATCTGCGCTTCGGGCGAGAGCGGGATGTGGACGGCCATCTGGTCGCCGTCGAAGTCGGCGTTGAAGGCCGTGCAGACGAGCGGGTGAATCTTGATAGCCTTGCCTTCGACCAGCACCGGCTCGAACGCCTGAATGCCGAGGCGGTGGAGCGTAGGCGCGCGGTTCAAAAGCACGGGTGCTCGCGGATGACCTCTTCGAGGATGTCCCAGACGACGGGCTCCTGCCGGTCAACCATCTCGCGCGCCTGCTTGATGGTCGCGGCGAGGCCCTGCTTTTCGAGCTGGTTGTAGATGAAGGGCTTGAACAGCTCAAGCGCCATCTTCTTCGGCAGACCGCACTGGTGGAGTTTCAGCTCCGGCCCGACGACGATGACGGAGCGGCCCGAATAGTCCACGCGCTTGCCGAGGAGGTTCTGGCGGAAGCGGCCCTGCTTGCCCTTCAGCGTATCCGAAAGAGATTTGAGCGGGCGGTTGTTGACGCCGCGCAAAACGCGACCGCGCCGACCGTTGTCGAAGAGCGCGTCCACCGCCTCCTGCAACATCCGCTTCTCGTTGCGCACGATGACTTCGGGCGCGCGCAGCTCCATGAGCTTCTTCAAGCGGTTATTGCGGTTGATGACGCGGCGGTAGAGGTCGTTCAAGTCCGACGTGGCGAAGCGTCCGCCGTCCAGAGGCACGAGCGGGCGAAGCTCCGGCGGGATGACCGGAATCACGTCGAGAATCATCCAGTCCGGGTGGTTGCCCGACTTCTGGAAAGAGGTCACGACCTTGAGGCGCTTCGAGTACTTGAGCTTCTTCTGCTGCGAAGTCTCGTCCTTCATCTTCTGGCGCATCTCGATGGAAAGCTCTTCGACGTTGACCATCGTGAGCAGTTCCTTGATGGCCTCCGCGCCCATGCGGGCGACGAACTGACCGGGGAAATCGCGCGTCAGCTCGCGGAAACGCTCGTCCGTCAGAAGCTCTCGCTCCTTGACGGGCGCGTCGCCGGGGTCAATGACGATGTAGGACTCGAAGTACAAGACCTTCTCAAGCTCGCGCAGGGGGATGTCGAGCAGGTGGCCGATGCGCGACGGCAAGCCTTTGAAGAACCAGACGTGCGAGCAGGGGCTGGCGAGCTCGATGTGGCCGAGCCGCTCGCGGCGCACCTTGGCCTGCGTCACTTCGACGCCGCACTTGTCGCAGATCACGCCGCGGTGCTTCATGCGCTTGTACTTGCCGCAGAGGCACTCCCAGTCGGTGACGGGGCCGAAGATGCGCGCGCAGAACAGGCCGTCGCGCTCCGGCTTGAAGGTGCGGTAGTTGATCGTCTCCGGCTTCGTCACCTCGCCGTGCGACCACTGACGAATCTTCTCCGGCGAGGCCAGAGAGATGCGGATCGCCTCGAAGTCCGGCGCGAGTTGCGTTTTTTCTTGCTGGAATCGAAACACTTTATAATTCTCCGTAAGCAGAAAGCCGCTGACTTATAACTGTAGGGGCAGGGCTTGTCCCTGCCCGGATGCCCACGCGACCGAGCGGGCAGGGACAAGCCCTGCCCCTACATTAATTTTTACTCGACGACCCCGCCCGCCGGGACGACGGGGCGGCCCGTGCCGTCGCCCGTCTCGTCGCCTTCGTCGCCGTTCTTGTTAATCAACTCCACGTCGAGGCAGAGCGATTGCAGCTCGCGCACGAGGACGTTGAAGGATTCGGGGACGCCGGGGTTGAAGTCGGCCTCGCCCTTCACAATCGCCTCGTAAATCTTCGAGCGGCCCGCCACGTCGTCGGACTTCGCGGTGAGCAACTCCTGAAGGATGTGCGCCGCGCCGTAGGCTTCCAAAGCCCAGACTTCCATCTCGCCGAAGCGCTGGCCGCCGAACTGCGCCTTGCCGCCTAAGGGCTGCTGCGTAATCAAAGAGTACGGCCCGATGCTCCGCGCGTGAATCTTATCGTCCACGAGGTGCGAGAGCTTGAGCATGTAGATGTAGCCGACCGTCACCTTCTGCTCGAACGGCTCGCCCGAAAGCCCGTCGTAGAGAATGGTCTTGCCGCTCTCGTTGACGATTTCCGGTAAGCCCTGCTCGGCCAGAGACGCGCTCGCCTTGCGAATCATGTCCTTGATTTCGGGCTCGGTCGCGCCGTCGAAGACGGGCGTCGCGAAGTGGAGGCCGAGGACGCGCGCCGCCCAGCCGAGGTGCGTCTCAAGAATCTGCCCGACGTTCATGCGCGAGGGCACGCCGAGCGGGTTCAGAACGATGTCCACGGGCGAGCCGTCGGGCAGGTACGGCATGTCCTCTTCGGGGAGGATGCGGGCGATGACGCCCTTGTTGCCGTGGCGTCCGGCCATCTTGTCGCCGACCGAAAGCTTGCGCTTCATGGCGATGAAGACCTTGACCATCTTGATGACGCCCGGAGCCAGCTCGTCGCCCTGCCGGAGCTTGGCGATCTTCTCCTCGTAGATGTCGGTCAGGATGCGAATCTGACGCTCGGTTCTGTCCTCGAAGTCCTTGACCTCGGCGGTGATGTCCGCGCCGCGACCGCCCGCGACCTGCGCCTTGCGCAAGTGCTTGGGCTCTATCCCGGCGAGCATCTCGCGCGAGATGGTCTCGTTCTTCGGGATGCGGACTTCGCGCTCGACGAGGAGGTCTGCCGAGAGCTTGCGGCCCTCGAACAGCTCGTGGATGCGCGCGTCGCGCTGCTCGCGCAGGATGCGCATCTCGTCTTCGAGGTCGCGGCGAAGGCGGCTCTCCTCCTCCTCCTCGATGGAGAGCGAACGCTGGTCGCGCTCCTGTCCCTTGCGCGTGAAGACCTGCACCTCGACCACCGTGCCGTCAATGCCCGGCGGGCAGACGAGCGAAGCGTCTTTCACGTCGCCCGCCTTCTCGCCGAAGATGGCGCGCAAGAGTTTCTCTTCCGCCGTCAACTGCGTCTCGCCCTTCGGCGTCACCTTGCCGACGAGGATCGAGCCCGGCTTGACCTGCGCGCCGATGCGGATGATGCCCGAATCGTCCAAGTCGCGGAGCATGTTCTCGCCGACGTTCGGGATGTCGCGCGTAATCTCCTCCGGCCCCAGTTTTGTGTCGCGGGCTTCAATCTCCAACTCCTCGATGTGAATCGAAGTGTAGTAGTCGTCCTTCACCAGACGCTCGGAGACGAGGATGGCGTCCTCGAAGTTGTAGCCGCGCCAGGGCATGAAGGCGACGAGCACGTTACGGCCCAAAGCGAGTTCGCCCTTGTCCGTGCACGGGCCGTCGGCGATGACCTGCGCCTTCGAGACGCGCTCGCCGATGGAGACGATGGGCCGCTGGTTGATGCAGGTGTTCTGGTTCGAGCGGCGGAACTTCGTCAGGGTGTAGATGTCCGCCGTCACCTCGCGCGAGATGGTGCCGTCCACGTTGTGGTCGGCGCGGACGATGATGCGCTCGCTGTCCACGTAGTCCACCACGCCGTCGCGGCGCGCGGCGACGACTGCGCCCGAATCCCTCGCCGTGACGCGCTCCATCCCCGTGCCGATGTAAGGCGCTTCGGCCCGCAGGAGCGGCACCGACTGCCTTTGCATGTTCGAGCCCATGAGCGCGCGGTTCGCGTCGTCGTTCTCAAGGAACGGGATGAGCGAGGCCGCGACCGAGACCAACTGTTTGGGCGAAACGTCCACGTACTCGATGTCTTCGCGCACGGCGAGGATGAACTCGCCGGCCTTGCGGGCCTGGTTGCGCTCGTTGACGATGTAGCCATCCTCGTTCAACTCGATGTTGGCCTGACCGACGACGTAGCGATCCTCTTCCCAAGCCGTCTGGTAGAACGGCATCGGCTCGTGCTCGGCGCGGCGACCGTCGGCGGCGACGCGCTTGTTCGCCTTCTCGACATCTTCATACGCCACGTGGTCGCCCGGCTTGAGCTTCGTGTCGCCGCCGTTGAGGATGCGGACGTACTCGACGACGCGCCCGTCAATCACCTTGCGGTAGGGCGACTCGATGAAGCCGAACTCGTTGATGCGCGCGAAGCACGACAAGGACGAGATGAGGCCGATGTTCGGGCCTTCAGGCGTCTCGATGGGGCAGATGCGACCGTAGTGCGTCGGGTGCACGTCGCGCACCTCGAAGCCCGCGCGCTCGCGCGACAGGCCGCCGGGTCCGAGCGCCGAGAGACGACGCTTGTGCGTAATCTCCGAGAGCGGGTTCGTCTGATCCATGAACTGCGAGAGCTGACTCGACCCGAAGAACTCACGCACCGCCGCCGTCACCGGCTTGGCGTTGATGAGGTCGCGCGGCATCGTCGTCTGCATCTCCTGCTGGATGGACATCTTCTCCTTGATGGCGCGCTCCATGCGGACTAAGCCGATGCGGAACTGGTTCTCAAGGAGTTCGCCCACGGCGCGCACGCGGCGGTTGCCGAGGTGGTCAATGTCGTCGGCCAGATACTCCGCCGGGTTGCGGCGCATCTTCAGGAGGTACGTGATGACCTGCACGAAGTCCCTCGACGAAAGCAAGGGGTCTTCGATGCGGTCGCGTTCGGGCCGCCCCATCTTGATGTTGAACTTCAGGCGACCGACGCGCGAGAGGTCGAACTTGCGCTCGTCGAAGAACATGCCCTCGAAGAGTCGGTACGCGGTCTGCACGGTCGGCGGGTCGCCGGGGCGCATCTTGCGGTAGATTTCCAAAAGCGCGTCCACCGGCTTGGTGATGACGTCCTTCTTCAAGGTCTGCGCCAGCACGCTGCCGAGGTCGTCGCGTTCGGGGAAGAAGACGGTGAAGGACTCGACGCCCGCCTCGATGATCTCCTGAAGCTTGCCGGGGTTAATCTCGGTGTTGGCCTCGACGATGACCTCGCCGGTCTCCATGTTGACCACGTCGCCCAGGGCGTATGCGCCCTCGAACTGCTGCACGTCAACCTCGACCTCCTCGACGTGCGCCTTGCGCAAGTCCTTGAGGGCCGATTGGGTGAGCTTCTTCCCGGCCTTGAGGATGGGCTCCGAGGAGCCGCGCCCCTTCAAGTCCTGCTCGATTCTCATGCCGACGAGGTTGGTCGAGCCCTCGGCGGGAATCTTGACGTAGAGGCGATTGTCCTTGGCGCGCACTTCGTCGGCGGTGTAGAAGGCGCGGAGAATGTCCTCGTCGGTGAACGAGGCGTTCTTGATGGCCTCTTCGAGCTGCGCGTCCGAGTGGAAGGACTTCGGGTCGAACTGCGGGTTGAGCCAGATGCCCAAAGCGCGCAGGAAGATTGACGCGAGGAACTTGCGCTTGCGGTCAATGCGAACGTAGAGCAGGTTCTTCTGGTCGTACTCGAACTCGACCCACGAGCCTCGGTACGGGATGACCTTCGCCAGATAGACGGGCGACTTCTCGAAGAAGACGCCGGGCGAGCGGTGGAGCTGCGAGACGATGACGCGCTCCGTGCCGTTGATGATGAAAGTCCCGTTGTCGGTCATCAAGGGGATTTCGCCGAAGAAGACTTCCTCCTCCTTGATGTCGCGGATGGACTTGACCTCGGTGTCCGGGTCTTTGTCGAAGACCGTGAGGCGGATTTTGACCTTCAGCGGGACGCTGTAGGTCATGCCGCGCTCCTGACACTCCTGCTGGTCGTGCTTGTGCTTGAGGCCGACGGGCTCGCCGCAGTTGTCGCAGAGCGTGGGCCGGACGGCGTTGAACGTCCCGCAGTTGTGGCAGAGCGTCTCGCCGGGGACGAGCGGGTCAACCTTGACGAGCGAGCCGCACTCCTTGCAGTTGGCGCGCAGGTAGCGCAGTCCTTCCAGACGACCGCACTTGCACTGCCAGTTGCCGATGTGGAACTCGACGAAGTCCAATTCGGCGGTCTGGCGGAAGTCCGAGATCGGGAAGACCGAGCGGAAGACGGCCTGAAGCCCCGCGTTCTCGCGCTCTTCGGGCAGCAAGTCCATCTGGAGGAAGCGGTTGTACGAGTCGCGCTGAATCTCGATGAGGTTCGGGATGCGCGCCGCCGTCTTAATTTTGGAGAAATCGTGCCGCGCGGGCGGCTGGCTCGTGCGACGGCCCGCGCCGCCGGTTCCCAGTTGAAGCGGATTTGCTGCTGACATCTATTATTCCTTCATCGTCACGAGTGACGGACAATGCCTGACGGGAGGAAAAACGTTTCCCTCTTCAACCGTCGGCGTCGGCCCGTCACGGCCTTATAGAGACGCCAAAGCGCGGCCAGAGCGCACAGGTCTCTGACCGCTTTACCTGAACCGAAAGCGGTTGGTGTTATTCAAAGTTTTCGGGAGTAACGACAGCGCCTCAATACTCCCCTACCTTAGCCGCCGTGCGGCTCTACTGTCAAGACGAGGAAAAGTCTGGAGCCCGGAGTCCGGAGTCGCAAGCAGAACGAACTGCCTTTGACTCCGGACTCCGAACTTCGAACGCCAGACTTCGGAAGTTACTTGACTTCGACGGTCGCGCCCGCGTCGGCGAGTTTGGCCCGGATGGTCTCGGCCTCGTCCTTCGAGACGCCTTCTTTGACCGCCTTCGGCGCGGCCTCGACCAAGTCCTTGGCTTCCTTGAGGCCGAGCGCGGTGATTTCGCGGACGACCTTGATGACGTTGATCTTGTTGCCGCCGGCGGCCTGCAAGATGACGTCGAACTCGGTCTTCTCTTCCGCCGGGGCCGCGGCCTCGCCGCCGCCGCCCGCCGCCGGGGCCGCCGCGACCGCCGCCGCCGCCGCCGAAACGCCGAAGGCTTCCTCGATCATCTTCACCAGCTCTGCGGCTTCCAGAAGACTCTTTTCCTTCAGAGCGTCAACGATTTCTTGATTTGAAAGTGCCATGATTACCTCTTCATCCTCCTCAAAGGGGTTCTAGTGTTGCTGTCCGTGTTGTTGATTCGCAGCAGGAGAACCCACGGGGCGCTTCGCCTCAGCCCGTTGCATCGCGGGCCGTTGGAAGCGTCCGAGGCGGACGACCTGACAATCGTCCCGCCCGTTTTACCGCGTCCGGCTGACTCCATTTTGGATTTTAGATTTCGGATTTGCGATTCAGAGCACTCGGCGTTGAAACGAGTGCATTGCTGACGCATTAATCCAAAATCTAAAATCCCCAATCCAAAATCGTTAGGCGGTTTCGCCGCCGCCCTGTTTCTCGCTCGCCTGTCTGACGACGATGGCGAGGTTGCGCGGCACCGCCGAGATGACGGTGGCGAGGCGCTGCGCCTGCGCGTTGATGAGGAACATGATCTTCGAGATCAAGACCTCCTTCGGCGGCATGCTCGCTAAGGCTTCGACCTGCGAGAGCGCGACGACGCGGCCCTCGACGACGCCCGCCTTGAACTTGAAAATTTCCGGGTTGTCCTTGGCGAACTTCGAGATCGCCTTCGACAGGGCCACGGGGTCGCCGCCGCTCAAGGCGATGGCCGTCACGCCCTTGAAGTGCTCGACGGCCTGCTCGAAGGGCGTGCCTTCGGCGGCCTTGCGCGCGAGCGTGTTCTTGACGACCGCGTAATCGGCCCCGGCCTCGCGCAGTTGGCGGCGAAGCTCCTGATCTTTCCCGACCGTCATCTTGGTGAAGCCGACGAGCATCGCGGCTGAGGCCGCCTGAAACTGCTCAGTGAGGGCTTCGAGGTTCTGCTGTTTCTGTTCTCTGGTCTTCATAACTCTTTAAAGCTCCTCACTTCCCTATCTCGCGTACACGGTCTCGTCCAAGAGCACGCCGGGGCTCATCGTCGAGGCGAGGTTGACCTTCTTGACGTACTTGCCCTTGGCCGTCGAGGGCTTCGCCTTGACGACCGCGTTGGTCAGCGTCGTGATGTTGTCGCGCAGCTTCTCCGACTCGAACGAGACCTTGCCGACGCCGACGTGGATGACGCCCGTCTTGTCCACGCGGTACTCGACCTTACCGGCCTTCGTCTCGCGCACGGCGGTCGCTACGTCGAACGTCACCGTCCCCGTCTTCGGGTTCGGCATCAAGCCGCGCGGGCCGAGGACTTTGCCGAGCGCGCCGACGAGGCGCATCATGTCGGGGGTCGCGATGACGGCGTCGAAGTCGAGCCAGCCGCCCTTGATGCGGTCAACCATGTCCTGCCCGCCGATGAAATCCGCGCCCGCCTCTTCGGCCTCTTTGATCTTCTCGCCCTGCGCGATGACGAGCACGCGCTTGGACTTGCCCAGGCCGTGCGGCAAAACGACCGTGCCGCGCACGAGCTGGTCGGCCTTGCGCGGGTCAACGCCGAGCCACATCGTCAGCTCGACCGTCTCGTCGAACTTGCGCGCCGTGACGGCGGAGACTTCCTTGACCTTCTCCAAGCCCTCGTCGAGCGTGTACTTCTTGTCCGGCTCAATCTTTTCCAGAGCCGCGCGATACTTCTTACCCTGCTTCGGCATTAATCTTCTCCGAGGTTCAAGCGGGACAGTTCGAGTGTCCCTCCCTCTTCATCTCTCGAATCTGATTTCGGATTCGAGATTTAAACTATTCGACCGTCAAACCCATGTTGCGGGCCGTGCCTTCGATGGTCTTGATGGCGGCCTCGACGTCGGTCGTGTTGAGGTCAACGAGCTTGAGGCGCGCGATCTCCTCGATCTTGGCGCGCGAGATCGTCCCGACCTTATCTTTCTTCGGGTTGCCGGAGCCTTTGGGAATCCCCGCCGCCTTCTTCAAGAGGTCAGCCGCCGGGGGCGTCTTCGTCTCGAAGGTGAACGAGCGGTCGGCGTAGACCGTGATGACGACCGGGACTTTCAAGTCCGGGTCCATCTGCGCGGTCTTCGCGTTGAAGGCCTTGCAGAACTCCATGATGTTGACGCCGTGCTGACCCAGGGCCGGGCCGATGGGCGGGGCCGGGTTGGCCTTCCCCGCCGGAACCTGCAACTTGATGTAACCTGTAATTTTCTTTGCCATAACTCAGTTTTCAGTTTTGAGTTTTCAGTTTTCAGTTTTCATCTTCCGTTCCAGCGGTCTTCGCTGAAAACTGAAAACTGACTACTGAAAACTGCTCACTCGTCTTCCGTAAAAGTTACCTTCTCGACATCGAGGAAGCTCAGCTCGACCGGCGTCGAGCGCCCGAAGATGGTGACGACCACCTTGAGCGTGGACTTGTCGGCGTTGACCTCCTCGACCTTCCCCGTAAAGGAGGCGAACGGCCCCGACTTGATGCGGACGGTCTCGCCCTGCGTGTACGTGAACTTCGGCTTCGGCTTTTCAGCCGCCTCCGTCACGTTGTGGACGATCTGGTTCACCTCGTCGGGCGTGAGGGGCGTCGGGTTCTGCCCGCCGACGAAGCCCGTCACCTTCGGCGTGGACTTGATGAGGTGGAACACGTCGTCCGGGATGTGGCCGCGGTCGTCGCACTCGATTTGCACCAGCACGTAGCCGGGGTAGAACATCCGCGAAGACTCGACGCGCTTATTGCCGCGCATCTCGACGACCGTCTCGGTCGGGACGAGCACCTCGGTGATCTCGGCCTGCAAGTCGGTGTCGCGGATGCGCGCCTTCAGACTGTCGCGCACCTTCTTCTCGTGCCCGGAGTAGGTATGGAGTATGTACCACTGCTGCATTGCTAAACCTTCCTCACGCCCGGCTCTCTCTAGGAGCCTCCCCCGACCCAACCCTGAATCTGGTCAATGACGTAGGCGAAGCTGTGATCCACCGCCCAGAGGTAGGCGGCGAAAAAGATGACGGCGATGACGGTGATGATCGTCGTGTTCCTGACCTGCTCGGCGGTCGGCCACGAGACGCGATCCAGCTCGGCGCGCACGTCGTGCGTGAACCTGCCGACGCGCGCGAAGAACCCGTCGCGCGGCCCCGAAAGTCCGCGCTCGCGCCGTGCCGGAGTCCCCTCCGGGCCTTCGCCGAAGCGCGCCATCCGGGGTGCCGCGCCGCCCGTAGACACGCCCGCCGAGCCGCCGCGCTCCGGAGTGGATTCCGGCAGCCCCTCCGGCTCGTCGTCGTGACCGCTCTCAGCCATCTGTTCGTCCTCTTTCTTCGACACCCGACTTTATTCCTTCTTCACTGCTCGTTCGTTGAACAGGGGTATCAGGATTCGAACCCGAACTTTCGGTTTTGGAGACCGACGTGCTAACCGTTGACACTATACCCCTAGAGAAACGATGAAGTCAGAACGCTGAACGATGAACTTAATGAACTCTTCTGTCTTTCAGTTCATCGTTCAGCGTTCTGACTTCTGACTTTACTTCGTCTCTTTGTGAGCCTTGTGCTGACGGCAGCGGCGGCAGAATTTATTGAATTCGAGCCGCTCCGGCGTCGTCTTCTTGTTTTTCGTCGTCACGTAGTTGCGGCTTTTGCACTCCGTGCACTGCAAGACAATGTTATCGCGTGGCATAAATCACCTTCGTCACTGACCAGACAGATATTCCTCTAAACCTTGAGACCGACGAGCGTTCTTACTCGACGACTTCGGAGATGGTGCCCGCGCCGACGGTGCGCCCGCCCTCCCGGATGGCGAACCGCAAACCCTTCTCCATCGCGATCGGCGTGATGAGTTCGATCTCCATCGCCACGTTGTCGCCGGGCATCACCATCTCCACCCCCTCCGGCAGGTGCGCCACTCCCGTCACGTCCGTCGTCCGGAAGTAGAACTGCGGACGGTAGCCCGTAAAAAACGGCGTGTGCCGACCCCCCTCCTCCTTCGTCAGGATGTAGGCCTCGGCCTTGAACTTCGTGTGCGGCGTGATCGAACCCGGCTTGGCGATCACCTGCCCACGCTCGATGTCCCGCCGCTCCACGCCCCGCAGCAACAGCCCGACGTTGTCGCCCGCCACCCCCGAATCCAACAGCTTCTTGAACATCTCGACGCCCGTTACCACCGTCGTGCGCGTCGGGCGGATGCCGATCACCTCCACCTGCTCGTTGATCTTCACCACCCCGCGCTCGATCCTCCCCGTCGCCACCGTCCCGCGACCCTGGATCGTGAAGATGTCCTCGACGGGCATCAGGAACGGCTTCTCGATGTCGCGCTCCGGCGTCGGGATGTAGGAGTCCACCGCCGCCATCAGCTCGTCCACGGTCTTCTCCCACTTCTCCTCGCCGTTCAAAGCGCCGAGGGCAGAGCCCTTGATGACGGGGATGTCGTCGCCGGGGAACTCGTAAGTCGAGAGCAGCTCGCGGACTTCCAACTCCACCAGTTCGAGGAGTTCCTCGTCGTCCACGGCGTCCACCTTGTTCATGAAGACGACCATCGCCGGGACGCCCACCTGGCGGGCCAAAAGGATGTGCTCGCGGGTCTGCGGCATCGGGCCGTCGGTGGCGGCGACCACCAGGATCGCCCCGTCCATCTGGGCCGCGCCCGTGATCATGTTCTTGACGTAATCGGCGTGGCCCGGACAATCCACGTGCGCGTAGTGGCGGTTCGGCGTCTCGTACTCGACGTGGGCGGTGGCGATGGTGATGCCGCGGGCCTTCTCCTCCGGCGCGTTGTCAATGGAGTCGAAGGCCCGGACCGTGATCTTCGGGTTGTGGCGCGCCAGCACCTTCGTGATCGCCGCCGTCAAAGTCGTCTTCCCGTGGTCGACGTGCCCGATGGTCCCGATGTTGACGTGCGGCTTCGACCGGTCAAATTTTTCTTTCGACATCCTGAGATAGCCTCTTCTGGAAAATGTTTGAGATTAAAACCTCGGTTGAATGGAGCCCGCGATGAGATTTGAACTCATGACCTCCTCCTTACCAAGGAGGCGCTCTACCCCTGAGCTACGCGGGCACACACGCTGCCGGTCTCTCTCCGCCGACCCGGCATAAAGTCTAGAGCGGGAGACGAGGCTCGAACTCGCGACCCTCAGCTTGGAAGGCTGATGCTCTACCAACTGAGCTACTCCCGCCGACGGAAACTCAGAAGTCGGAACGATGAACGATGAACTGAAAGGCGAGTCGTCTTCAGTTCATCGTTCTGCGTTCTGACTTCCTCGTTTCTGGTGCAGGGGGTAGGATTCGAACCTACGTAGGGTGTGAACCCGCCGGGTTTACAGCCCGGTGCCATTAACCACTCGACCACCCCTGCGGAAACTTTTCAAAGCGGTAATGGAGCCGGCGAAGGGACTCGAACCCCCGACCCTCTGATTACAAATCAGATGCTCTACCAACTGAGCTACGCCGGCGCGCTACGGATGACTCCAAGCGTATTCCGACAAAACGCGAATACTAGCAACAGTTTCGCGAAAAGGCAAGCGGCGGCGGGGCACGCCTCCGGGCGCACGAATCCGCGCGCGGGTGAATAAATATATTGACGCTCGGACTTGCCGGAAGTTAGGATGAAAGTGTCCGCAAGTGGCGGCGTCCGCCTGTGTCGCCGCCTCCCGCGCCTCAAATCTCGACCCGCTCTGCCGCCCCGAACCTCAAGCCGCGAAGAAGCCTTTTTCGCCTGACAAACCTTTTTAGATGCCTCGGACAGACAAGGAGATTCCCTGTGCCCAGCAGCAAGCTTCCCTCAACCTGCAAAATACTCTTCTTTTCGGTACTCGTATTTTGCGCCTCCGGCTCGATTCCGGCAAGCGCGCAGACGCCTGCCGGCCCCTCCGCGCGGCAGGCCGCGCCGCCGCAACGCCCTTCGGCCAGCCCGCAGAGCGAGCGCATCCCCGTCCCCGCCGCCCGCGAGAGCGAGTCGGCCTGCGCCGGGTTCATCGAGCAGACGCCGCCCGGCGACCGCTTTGAGGTCATCGGCGCGGAGGACGAGGCCCTGAACCGGATGCTCGCCGAGGGCGATTACGTCTTCGTCAACGCCGGGGCGCAGCAGGGCGCGCAAATCGGGCAGGAATTCTCGGTCGTGCGCCCGCGCGGCAAGTTCAGTTCGAAATTCTCGTCGAAGCGCGGCCCGCTCGGCGTCTTCACGCAGGAGGTCGGGAGGGTGCGCGTCGTGCGAGTCAGGGACAACATGTCGGTCGCGCTCGTCGTGGCCTCTTGCGACAACATCCTTCTGGGCGACTTGCTGCGTCGCGTCCCGCAGCGCGCGACGCCGGCGTTCCGCACCGAGGCCGACCTCGACCACTTCGCCCTGCCGACCGGCAAGCAGTCCGGTCGCATCGTGCTCGCGCGCGACAACCGCGAGACGGTTTCGCTCGATCAGGTCGTCTTCATTGACCTCGGCGCGGAAGATAACGTCAAGGCGGGCGACTACCTGACCGTCTTCCGCCCGGTGGAGAAGGGCATGATCGTCAAGCAGGGCGACGAGATTGGGGCCAACGCGCGTCGCGGGTACGAGAGCGACCTCAGAAAAGGCGGCGGATTCTCCAACCAATCGAACCGCGTGAAGGACGTTGACGGCAGCAAGCACGGCCCGGCGGTGAGGACTCCCAAAATCAGGAACCGCCGACCCGCCGTCCCGCGCCGCGTGCTCGGCGAGATCATCATCCTCAACGTCGAAGGCCGCACGGCGACGGCGGTCGTGACCCGCGTCGCGCAGGAGATTCACACCGGCGACTACGTGGAAATGCAGTAAGTAAGTAAGTCTTCCGCGCCTTCCGGCGCGACCTCTTTCGGGAGCGCGTGGCCGCAAAACCTCGACGGCGGCCACGCGCTTCCCGTCAAACTCTTCACGCCGACTCGATAAAGACCATGAAAAGCATCACATGCACGCAATGCGGGTTCGTCAGTTGGGCGGCGCCGGAAGGCCGCTGCAAAAGCTGCGGACAGGTTCTGGCCGTGGCTCAGCCCGCGTACCAAAACGCGCCGGGCGCATGGCAGCCGCAAGGCCCGCAGGGCTCCTGGGAACAGCAGCCGCAAGGCGCTCAAGAGTCATGGGAGCAACACGGCCCGCAAGGCGAGTGGGAGCAGCCCGACCCGCAAGGCGAGTGGGGGCCGCAAGACCAATGGGAGCCGCAAGGCCAGCAGGGCCAGTGGGGTTATCAGGGCGCGCCTTATAACTCTTACGGCGCGCCGCCGAAGACTCAGGGGAAGGCGACCGCCTCGCTCGTGCTCGGCATCATCGGCCTCTTCACGTTCGGCCTGCTCGTGGTCGGCGCTCTCGTCGGCCTCGTCCTCGGTGTGAAGGCGCTCAAGAGGGCGAACAGCGAGCCTTTGGTTTACGGCGGGAGGGGCGTCGCCCTCGGCGGCATCGTGACGAACTCGCTCGCCATCTTGACCATCTTCCCGCTCGCCATCGTCCTCGCCATCGCCATCCCGAACCTGCTCGCCGCGCGCCGCGCCGCCAACGAGGCTTCGGCCATCAACGGCTTGAACGAGATCGTCGCGGCGGAGGGCGTCTACTCGTCCACGACCGGCGCGGGCAGCTTCGGCACCCTCGCCGAGTTAGGCGCGGGCGACCTCGTTGACAAGCAGCTCGCCGGTGGTTTCCGCAACGGCTACCGCTTCAAGGTCGTCGCGTTCGAGGGCGGGTGCGAGGTGCGGGCCATGCCGATGACCTACGGGCAGAGCGGCGTCAGGTCTTTCTACGTCTCGTGCGACGAAGGCGAGGTGCGCGGCGCGGACAAGAACGGCGCTCCCGCCGAAGAGACCGACCCGCTCCTCGAATCGCCCGACTCTCGCATGCCTGAGAGGTCGTTTGAGCCGCCTCTCCGCCGCGTCGTCCCTCCCGCGCCGAGGATGCTTCCGGCGGAGTAAAACTTCAGGGCTGCTCTTTCGCCCCCGACAATTAAGACCGTCACGCACGCATGAATCGCGTCCGTGACGGTCTTTGTATTGTGCAGCGTTGCGGTTCTCCGCGAGCGCGCCTTCAGCTCTGCGGCGTCGGCGTGCGCGCGGGAGTGCTCGCGGAGTGTGCGGCGGCGCGTCGCGCCTCGCGCTCGTCGGCGGCGCGGCGGTCGAGGGCCGCGAGGTAGAAGGCGCGGAAGTATTCGTACATCGAATAGACCGCCGAGAGCACGACGACCCACAGCATCGCCCGCCCGGCGGTGTAGAGCAGGACTTGAAAGTCTGTGGCCGTCAGCGCGCCGCCCGCGAAGAGGTTGCGGACGGCGGTTCTCAACTCAGGCACCGACCAGAACTGGATGGCCGGGAACGCGCGCCCGAAGTTCGCCACCGGCGGCTCGCCCGAAGCGCTCGACGCGATGAGGAGCGCGACCGCCAAGACCTGCGACATCATCTTGAACTTCCCCATCCGCGAGGCCGCAATCACCACCCCGTCGGCGGCGGCCACTGACCGCAGGCCCGACACGGCGAACTCGCGCCCGACGATAATCACCACCGCCCACGCGGGCGCGAGCCGGTTCTCGACGAGCGAGATGAGCGCGGCTGAGATGAGCAGCTTGTCGGCTATCGGGTCGAGGAGGATGCCGAGGCGCGAGACCTGCCGTCGGCTGCGCGCGATGCGCCCGTCGAGGTAGTCGGTGAAGGCGGCGGCGAGGAACAGAGAGACGCCGAGGATGTGCCTCTGGACGCCGAACCAGTTCTCGGAGAAGGGAGTCAGGAGGACGACGACGAGGAGCGGGACGACGAAGATGCGCGACACCGTCAGTGTGTTTGGAAGATTCAACCCGCCCCTCCCTCGTGTCGCCGCTCACGATGCGGAAACGCCGATGAAATGCTTGCCCTTCGCGATGTCCTCAGAGTGTTCGCAGCAGAGTGTAGGAGCGCCCCCCGGACGTGTCAAGGCGCGTCTCCCGCGCCCCCAGCAAACGCCCGCCCCGAAGGTGGTTGACAACCGTCCCGGAAGAGCGTCCAAACAAGTGTAAGAAGTTATGCGGCGAGGCCGTCACGGAAAGAGCGGGCGGCGACTCCTTACGAAGGCTCCTCGCTCATCGCCTTCAACTCTTTGAATCGCACGGCTTTTGACTTGATGAGCCGGGACGACAACCATCCCTCATCATTTCCTCGAACACGGTGGAGTCGGGCACCATGATACATATAAATCTTCTGGACACTTCGGACACGGGGCATCTGTTGGAGGCGGAGAGGCGGCACGAGTTCTTTTGGGCAATCGTCATCTCGTGCATCCTCGCCGCCTCCGCCGTCGTTTGCGTCTTGCAGACCGAGTGGTTCGTCCGCCGCTGTCAGCGGCCCGGCGGCGGCAAGCGTGTCCGGCTCGACATGGCCCACGACGGGCAGGCGCAACGCCGCCGTCGCGACGAATATCTCAAGGAGAACGCGGTCGAGCCCCCGCCGGGGATTCAAATCCACGAGCGCTTTAACGACAACGAGGAGAGATGGATTCGGCAGGAGATAGACGGCCTGAAGAGCGACATGCGCCTGCGGGAAGAGCTGCGGAATCAGCTCGGCTTCACTTTCGACGACTTGCACGTGGAGGTGGTTCCCGCGTGGGAGATGACTCTGATGAACGGCGAATTTTTCGGCGTGACGCCTGAGGGCTGGAAGGACGCCGACGATAATCGCGCCTGGGGCTTCAACGTCAAAGGGCTGACAGTCAGGGAGCGCCACGGGAGGAGCCGGCGGGCGACGGACGACGGTAGACCGCGGATCGCGCTTCATCCATGGAGTTTCAGGTCGCGCAAGACGCTCCGGCTCGCACTCTTCCACGAACTCTTGCATTCGCTGAACGTGCCCGGTTACAAGGCGTCCTCACTCACACGCGTCCAGTCCGACCTAGCTTACCTTCCGCTCTACCGCTCCTACGTCAAACGCCACCGGCTCAATAGCAGTCTCGACGATAAAGTGATTGCGTTGTTCCTGACGGGCCTCTTGATCATGCTCGGTCGCTGCGTCTACGTCGCGTTCACTATGCGCCCCCGGCGCGGCCCTCGATTGTCTTAGACTTTTACGTGCGCGGGTGGGTGTTGAAGTTGGTCGCCGACGCCTCCCGCCGCGTCTCGCCTCTCAAGCTCAACCTCAGGAAGTGCAGGCCGTAGCCCGTCAAGGCGACGACGGCGAGCAGCGCGAAGAGGTCGAACCAGCCCGCGCCGAGCAGCCAGTTGCCCAGACTCCCCGACTGCGGGATGACCTCCCGGCCCGTGTTGCTTTTGACCTGCGCGGTCGCCGTGAACCACTGGCCGAACTGGACGTGAACCCCGCCGTAAGAGAGAAGCGCCAGAACCTTGCCCGTCGTCCCCCGCCAGAGCCAGAGGAACGCCGTCGCGAAGGCGAGACAGACGGCAATGATGACGCGCGTGTCGTTGCCGACGCCCATCGTCCCGTCTAACACTTCCGCGCCCGACGCTGAAGAAGTAGTCCAGAGCCGCGCGAGAACGAAGAGGCCGTAGAGGGCCGCGAACGCCGTCGCCGCGAGAGTAAAAGTATAGTCGGCATGGCCGGGCGTGGCCGCGCGGTGTGCTGTGTCTCGACGTGTGTCACTCATGCGCTCATCTCCTCCGTCACACGCGGGCGAACTTAGCACCGAAAGACGGGGAAAACAAGCCTTTCCGTCTCTTCTTCGCCGCCCCTGCCGCCCGCAATCCGTGCCTCCTTGCCCCTCTGCGCGCGTGTCGTTTACAATGTACGTTTCCGCGCGCAGCGTTTTTCCTGACTATGCCCGGCGCGGACTGTTTTGAAGCAATGGCTATTGACCGCATCACGGTGCGCGGCGCGCGCCAGCACAACCTGAAGAACATCAGCGTAGAGATTCCGCGCGACCGCCTGACGGTCATCACGGGTCTTTCGGGTTCGGGCAAATCCTCGCTCGCCTTCGACACGATTTACGCCGAAGGCCAGCGCCGTTACGTCGAGTCCCTTTCGGCCTACGCCCGCCAGTTCCTCGACCAACTCGAACGCCCCGACGTGGATTCGGTTGACGGCCTCTCGCCCGCCATCTCCATCGAACAGAAGACCGTCTCGCGCAGCCCGCGCTCGACGGTCGGCACGGTGACGGAAGTCTACGACTACCTCCGCCTGCTCTTCTCCTCGGTCGGCCAGCCGCACTGCCACAACTGCGGCGCGCCCATCACACGCCAGTCGGTCGAGCAGATCGTCGTCAACGTCCTCTCGCTTCCCGAAGGCGAGCGCGTGATGGTGCTCGCGCCGGTCGTGCGCGGGCGCAAGGGCGAGTTCAAGAAGGAGCTTGAGAAGCTCGCCAAGGACGGCTTCCTTCGCGCGCGCATTGACGGCGAGCTGCTCTCGCTCGACGAAGAGATACGGCTCGACAAGCGGCGCAACCACACCATCGAAGCGGTCGTTGACCGCCTGCTCATCAAGCCCGGCATCACCGAGCGTTTGACTGAGTCCGTCCGCACGGCTTTGAAGCTGACGGGCGGCGCGGTGCTCATCTCAGTCGTGGACGGCGAAGAGAAGCTCTACTCCGAGCGGATGGCCTGCGTGAACTGCGGCATCAACGTCCCGCCTTTGGAGCCGCGCTCGTTCTCCTTCAACTCGGTCTACGGCGCGTGCAAGCGTTGCCACGGCCTCGGCACGGTGCTCGAAATAGACCCGGCCAAGATCGTCACCGACGCGACCGAGCGCGCCGACAAGCTCTTTCTCCCGCTCGCCGCCGCCGATAAGACGAGCGCGGCCTACTTGAAGGGTGCGCTCCTCGCCGTCATCGAGCACTTCGGCGCGGACAAGCAGACGCCCTTCGCCGAACTCCCAAGACAAGTGCAGGACGCCTTCTTCCACGGCGTCGAAGGCCAGCTCACTTTTCGTCAGGGGCTCTACACATACGAGAGCGACTGGAAGGGCGCGGTGCGCCACTTGAGCGAGCGGATGCACAACCCGCCGACCGAGAAGGTGCGCGAGGCTCTGGAAGAACTGGTCTCGCCCGTCGGATGCCCCGACTGCGTGGGCCGCCGCCTGCAACCCGAATCGCTCGCCGTGCGCGTCGGCGGCTTAGGCATCGCCGACTACACCGCGCTCCCCATCGAAGACGCGGTCGCCGCCTTCGACCGCCTGCAACTCAACGAGCGCGAGGCGCAGATCGCCGGGCTCGTCCTGCGCGAGATACGCAACCGCATGAGATTCCTCGACGCCGTGGGCCTCGGCTACCTCACGCTCGACCGCCCCTCGGCCACGCTCTCCGGCGGCGAGGGCCAGCGCATCCGCCTCGCCACGCAGATCGGCTCGCAGCTCCGAGGCGTACTTTATGTTTTAGACGAGCCCTCAATCGGACTCCACCCGCGCGACAACCAGAAACTCCTTGAGACGCTCGGCGCGCTGCGCGACCTCGGCAACACGGTGCTCGTCGTCGAGCACGACGAGGAGACCATCCGGCGCGCGGATTACGTCGTGGACATCGGCCCGGCTGCCGGAGTCCACGGCGGAGAGATAGTCGCGGCCGGGCACGCCCGCAGAGGTCGCCGCCAACCCGGATTCGGTGACGGGGCTCTACATCAGCGGCGCGCGCTCCATCGCCGTCCCCACGACGCGCCGCGCGCCCAACGGCTCGTCGGTGCGCGTCCACGGCGCGCGCCACAACAACCTCAAGAACGTGGACGCCACTTTCCCGCTCGGACTCCTGACGGTCGTGACGGGCGTCTCCGGCTCAGGCAAGTCCACGCTCGTTGACGACATTCTTTATCGTGCGCTCGCCCAACACGTCTACGGCTCGCTCGAACAGCCCGGCGAGTTCGACGCGGTTGAAGGTTTGGAGAACGTGGACAAGGTCATCGAGATTGACCAGTCGCCCATCGGTCGCACGCCGCGCTCGAACCCCGCGACCTACACCGGACTCTTCACGCCGATTCGAGAGTTGTACGCGATGCTCCCCGAATCGCGCGAGCGCGGATACAAGCCGGGCCGCTTCTCCTTCAACGTCAAGGGCGGGCGCTGCGAGGCGTGCGAGGGCGACGGCATGAAGCGCATCGAGATGAACTTCCTGCCCGACGTCTACGTCCTCTGCGACGTCTGCCGCGGCGCGCGCTACAACCGCGAGACGCTCTCGGTCAAGTACAAGGGCAAGTCCATCGCCGAGCTTCTGGACACGACGGTCGAAGAGGCTTTGCCCGTCCTCGAAAACATCCCGCAGATTAAGCAGAAGCTCCAGACGCTCCTCGATGTCGGACTCGGCTACATCAAGCTCGGACAGTCCTCGACCACTCTTTCCGGCGGCGAGGCGCAGCGCATCAAGCTCGCCAAGGAACTCTCGAAGCGCGCGACCGGGCAGAACCATCTACATCCTCGACGAGCCGACCACCGGCCTCCACTTCGCCGACGTGCACAAGCTCCTCGACGTGCTCCAACGTCTCGTCTCTTTGGGCAATACCGTCATCGTCATCGAGCACAACCTCGACGTGATTAAGAGCGCCGACCACATCATTGACCTCGGCCCCGAAGGCGGCTCCGGCGGCGGTCGCGTCGTCGCCTCCGGCACGCCCGAAGAGGTCGCCCGCGTCAAAAAATCCCACACCGGCCAAGCCCTCCGCCCGCTCCTCAACGGCCACGCCGCCAACGGCAACGGCCACAAGCAGTCCGCCAACGGGAAAGAACTCGAAGGCGGCGCGAAGAACGGCAAGAGCCCGAACGGCAAGGTCGCGTCGAAGGGCAGGCGCAAAAACGCGGCGTGATATACTCCGGCACGAAGGCCGGACTTGCGCGCGGGAAGCAGTAAGAGGCTTCGAGCCCTGCGACGGACGGCCAGAGGGCGACGCCTTCATCAACCAACTCTTCTTCAAGCCGACAATGCCCAACGACATCGCATCAATCGTCGCCGACAGCATCGAAGTCAAACGCCGCTACTTCGCCGAGCACGCCGGGGACGTTGAGAGCGCGGCCCAACTCATCGCCGAATCGTTCAGCGCGGGAGGCAAGCTCCTCATCTGCGGCAACGGCGGCTCGGCGGCGGACGCGCAGCACATCGCGGGCGAGTTCGTGAATCAGTTTTTGTGTAAAGACCGTCGTGCGCTTCCGGCCCTCGCGCTCTCGACCGACGGCGGCGTGCTGACCTGCATCGCCAACGACACGGGCTTCGAGCAAGTCTTCGCCCGGCAGGTCGAAGCCTTCGGCGCGCGCGGCGACGTGCTGCTCGCCATCACGACTTCGGGCAACTCGCCGAACGTCGTCGCGGCGGTCGAGCAGGCGCGCGAGCAGGGGTTGAAAGTCGTCGGCCTCTTGGGCCGTGACGGCGGACGCGTGCGCGCCTTGTGCGACCTCGCGCTCGTCGTCGAGAGCGGCGACACGCAGCGCATACAGGAGACGCACAACCTCATCGGCCACATCCTCTGCGACCTCGTCGAGCAGACCCTCTTCCCCGGCGGACGCGTTTAGCTGACTCAAGGAGCAACGGCACGCCCGATGTCCATCTACGAAGAAAAGGGCTTGCGCCCGCTCGGCCTCGAAGGCGTGAACACCTACTCGCTAGCCGAGCGTCCGAGCAAGGTCTCCGTCGAAGACTTCGCCCGACCCGTCGAGCCCGACGCCTCGCTCCGAGACTTCCTCAAGACGCTCCCCAACATTCTCGCCGTCCAGACCCTGCGCGAACTCGCCGCGCGGATGCGCCGCGCGCGCCGCCTCGGCAAGCCCGTCATCTGGGGCATCGGCGGCCACGTCGTCAAGACCGGCCTCGCGCCCCTCATCATCAACCTCATGCAGCGCGGCTTCGTCTCCTGCGTCGCCGCCAACGGCTCCGTGCTCGTCCACGACGCCGAGATCGCCCTCGTCGGCTCGACCTCCGAAGACGTGGACGCCACGCTCGGCGCGGGCGCGTTCGGCGCGGCGGACGAGACCGGCAGACTCCTCAACAACGCCGCCCGTGAAGGCGCGCGTGACGGAATCGGACTGGGCGAGGCTCTGGGCCGCGCGCTCGTCAACATAAAGCCGAAGCACCCGGAACTCTCTCTCCTGTGCGCCGCATACGAGGCGCGAGTCCCCTTCACCGCGCACGTCGCCATCGGCACGGACATCGCGCACTTCCACCCGCAGGCCGACGGCGCTTCCCTGGGCGCGACGACGCACACGGACTTCCGCCTCCTCTCCGAGATGGTGCGGAGGATGGACGGCGGCGGCGTCTATTTGAACATCGGCTCGGCGGTCATCCTTCCGGAAGTGTTCTTGAAGACGGTGACGCTCGTCCGCAACCTCGGCCACACGCTCGAAGATTTCACGACCGCCAACTTCGACTTCATACAGTCCTACCGCCCCCTCACCAACGTCGTCCGTCGCCCCGTCAGCAATGGCGCGGGCCGAGGCTTCTCCGTCACCGGCCACCACGAACTGACCATCCCCCTGCTCGCCGCCGAACTCCTCTGCGGCGACGACGACGCTTAAAACCCCTTCCCCGCCTCAACACATCACGAGAGTCAAAAATTGAAAGCAGAAAGCATTGGACAATCTCCGTCGAACGGGTGTAGCATACGCAAATGAAAATGAAATTAGATTTCATTATCTATCTTTAGAGAGAGTCAGACCTTTGAGCTTTCGGTCGGGAGGCTTCCGCGCTCCCGGCCCAAGCGCTTTGTCATAATCTCGCGACAATGCTGACCGGAAGGTTCTTATGCACCGCGTCTTCTGAGACCCGAAACTTACAAGGCCGCGAACGCGCCAACGTCCGCGGCCTCTTTGACACAACCGTCCCGGCTTCGCCCTTTGTAAACGTCCCCGAAAGGTGTGTCGCAACGCACATCGTAGCACACCCTTCAATTTCGGCGGCACAGCTTGCTTAGTGCCAAACACTCGACCGATGGAGGTTACGATGTTCGTGATTAAATCTTTCCGGCACTCCTTTTTCCCTGCCCTCTGAGGAATCAACTCCTCTTCAACTTCAGACGTGACGCGCCCGTCTTAATCGCCCACGCGATTTGAAGGCGGCTTTAAGAGACAAAACATTTTGCTTTCGCAGGAGTGAATTTAAAGTGAAGATAAAGAAGGACAGGAAACGCGGCAGGAACAGGCGCGCGCGGCGCGGCCCGAAGTATTGGATCGTGGCTGTGGGCACGATGGGCGCGCTGGTGGCGTACACCGTCGGCAACAGCAGGGCCGTGACGCTCGCGTATGCGCGTGACACCCGCGCGGTGACCGCCGCCGTCTACCAACAGGGTCAGACTCAGGAGACAACTCGCTTCGATATTCCGCCCGGCCCCTTGGACACCGTGCTGGATGCTTTTGAGAAAGTGACGGGCGTGCGCGTCACGGCGTCTTTGGACGCGATACGCGGCGTCCCTTCGCCCGGTGTGTCGGGCGTCTACACGACCGAGCAGGCGCTCACAAAACTCCTGACGGCCACGAACATCACCTACCGCTTCACGGCGGCAGAGGCGTTGACGCTGGAAGTCGGCGGGCTGGCCGAATCCGTGGTGGTCACGGAGCGCGAGGCTGCTCTGTCGTCGCCCAAGTACACCGAACCCTTGCGCGACATCCCGCAGACCATCACGGTCATTTCCAAAGAGGTGATTGAGGAACAGGGAGCGACGACGCTGCGCGACGTGCTGCGCAACGTCCCCGGCCTCACCATCACGGCGGGCGAAGGCGGCGTCCCGGCGGGCGACAACCTGACGCTGCGGGGTTTTAGCGCACGCAACGATGTGTTCGTTGACGGCGTGCGCGATCTCGGCCCACAGTCGCGCGACCCTTTCAACCTCGAACAGGTCGAAGTGGTGAAGGGGCCGGGTTCGGTCTACACGGGGCGCGGCTCGACGGGCGGCTCCATCAACCTCGTGAGCAAAGTGCCGACCCTCAGGCCCGCTTACGGCTCCACGCTCGACTTCGGCACGGACGGGACGAAGCGCGCGACCGCCGACCTCAACTTCCCTCTTGAGAGGCTTGGGATGGGCGACCACACGGCGTTTCGCCTCAACCTTCTGGCTCACGACGCGGGAGTGGCCGGGCGCGACGCGACGGAGAATGAGCGTTGGGGCGTCGCGCCGTCCGTCGGCTTCGGCCTCGGCACGCCGACGCGTCTGATGCTCGGCTACTTTCACCTGCAACAAGACAACCTCGCCGACTACGGCATCCCCTGGGTCCCGAACACGAACAACGCGCTCGCAGAGTTCCGCGACCAACCCGCGCCGGTCGAGCGCGAAACCTTCTACGGCCTCAAGAGCCGCGACTTCGAGAAGATACGTTCGGGCCTCGCGACCGTGAGGTTCGAGCACGACTTCGACGACCGGCTGATGCTCCGCAACCAGTTCCGCTACGGGCGGACGACGCGCGACTCGATAACCACCGCGCCGCGCTTCACCGGCAACAACACGACCACCGTCAACCGCGACCCGCGATTCTGGCTCACGGAGGATTCGGTCGCGGACAACCAGACGGACTTCAGGGCCAGCTTCAAGACCGGCGGCGTCGAGCACACGTTGATTGGCGGCCTCGCGCTCACGCGCGAGCGTAACGTGCGGAAGACGCGCGTCGCCGTCGGCGCGGTGTCGGTCGCCCCCCTGCGCGACCCCGACCCGGACGAGACGTTCGAGGGCTCGTTCGCACTGAACCCAAACTTCGGCGACATCACGGCGAACTCGCAGGCGCTCTACATCTTCGACACCGCGAAGCTCGGCAAGCGTTGGGAGTTGAACGGCGGGCTGCGCTGGGATCGCTTCGACGCCGAAGGCGTCACGCCCGGCACGGGTCTCTCCACCGCCGGGACGCCGATTGCGCGCGTGGACAAGATGTTGAGCGTCCGCGCGGGCGCGGTCTTCAAGCCGTCGGAGGAAGGGAGCATTTACGCGTCTTACGGCACGTCGCTCAATCCTTCGCTCGAAGGTCTTTCATACAACACCGCCAACACCGCCATCGAACCGGAGAAGACCTACACCTTCGAGGCCGGGAGCAAGTGGGAATTTCTTCAGGGGCGTCTGCTTCTGACCGGCGCGGGCTTCCGCGTCGAGAAGACCAACGCGCGGACGCCGGGGCTTCTGCCCGGCGACCCCGTGCAGGTGCTTCAAGGCAGGCAGCGCGTGGACGGCCTGGAGTTGAGCGCGACCGGCAACTTCACGCGCGGGTGGCAAATCTTCTCCGCGTACACTTTCCTCGACAGCGAGACGGTCGAGTCGAACGCCGCGCCCGTCAACGGCATCTCGGAGGTCGGCAAGGAGTTGGTCAACACGCCGCGCAACTCCTTCAACCTCTGGACGACTTACGAATTTCCGCAGCGGCTCACGCTCGGCGGCGGGCTGCGTTTCATCGGGCAGCGCTACGGCAACACGATTAACACGCGGTTCGTGGACGGCTACTGGACATCCGACCTGATGGCCTCGTACCCGCTGACGAAGAACGTAGACCTCAGGTTCAACGTCTACAACCTGACAGACACTTACTACTTCGACCGCCTCGGCGGCGGCCACTTGATACCCGGCCCCGGACGCTCCGCGACGTTGAGCGCCGGTTTCAAGTTCTAGTCGAGGCTCGAAGATGCTTTTGCAAATCCCGGACGTTTTAACCTCGGAGCAGGTGGCCGAGTGCCGCCGGATGCTGGAGCAGGCGGAGTGGGTTGACGGGCGCGTCACAGCCGGGCATCAATCGGCCCGCGCAAAGGACAACATGCAGTTGCCCGAAGGCCACCCGGCGGCGAGGCAGTTGGGCGACATGATTCTGTCGGCGCTCGAACGCAGCCCGCTGTTCATGTCGGCGGCTCTGCCGCTGAGAGTCTTCCCGCCGCTCTTCAATCGCTACGAGGGCGGGCAGTCGTTCGGCAACCACGTAGACAACGCCATCCGTCAGGTGCCGAACACGCCGCACCGCGTCCGCACAGACCTTTCGGCGACGCTCTTTCTCGCCGCGCCCGAAGAGTACGAAGGCGGCGAGTTGCTCGTCGAGGACACCTACGGCCTGCACCGCGTCAAGTTGCCCGCGGGGTATTTGATTCTCTATCCGGCGAGCAGCCTGCACCGCGTCCAACCCGTGACGCGCGGCTCGCGCCTCGCCTCCTTCTTCTGGGTTCAGAGCATGGTGCGCGACGACGGCGAGCGGACGCTTCTGTTCGACCTCGACACGGCGATTCAAAGACTGAGCGTGGACGCGCCCGAACACCCTTCGGTCGTGCAACTAACCTCGGTCTATCACAACCTACTGCGACGTTGGGCAGACGTGTGAGCCGCCGCCGGAGTTTTTTGAGGAACGTTTACGCATGAAGCTGTTTCGGAAAGTCATCTTCTGGTGTCACCTCGTGGCGGGTGTGTTCGCGGGCCTCGTCATCTTCATCATGTCCGTGACGGGCGTGCTGCTGACCTACGAGCGGCAGTTGATCGCTTGGGCAGACGTGCGCGGGTATCAAGTGTCGCGCCCGTCGGAGGGGGCGGCACGACTTCCTTTGAGCGTGCTCGCCGCCAGGGCGCGTGAGGCGCGAGGCGCGTCGTCGGCTGCGCCGTCCTCTTTGACTGTGCGAGCGGACGCGGAAGCTCCCGTGTCCTTCGGCTTCGGGCGCGAGGGCACGGTCTTCGTCAACCCTTACACGGGCGAGGTTCTAGGCGAGGGCTCGAAGGGCACGCGCGCCTTCTTCCAGAAGGTGACGGAGTGGCACCGCTATCTCGGCGCGGGCGGCGAGAATCGCACGGTCGGTCGCGCCGTGACGGGCGCGTGCAACCTCGCGTTCCTGTTCGTCGTGATGAGCGGCGCGTATCTCTGGTGGCCGCGCTCTCTGACGTGGAAGGCGGTCAGGAGTGTGACGTGGTTCCGGCGCGGGCTCGCGGGCCGGGCGCGCGATTTCAACTGGCATAACACGTTCGGCTTCTGGTGCGTCTTGCCGCTCTTCGTCGTCGTGCTCTCGGCGGTGGTCATCTCTTACGGTTGGGCGGGCAATCTCGTCTACCGCGTCGTCGGCGAGACGCCGCCCGCGCCGCGCGCACCAGCACCGACGCCGCCCGCCGGTCAAACCGAACGAGGCGCGACTCCTGCGCCGCCGATGCTTGACGGCCTCGACTCTTTGCTCGCACGCGCCGAGCAGCAAGTGGAGGGCTGGCGCAGCATCAGTCTCCAACTGCCTTCGAAGCCCGACGCGCCCGTCGTCTTTACGATTGACCGGGGCGACGGCGGACAGCCGCAGAAACGCGCGCAGCTCACGCTCGACCGCGCGACGGGCGAGGTCACACGCTGGGAGCCTTTCGAGAGCTACACGGCGGGCCGACGCCTTCGCTCGTACCTGCGCTTCGCGCACACGGGCGAGGTCTTAGGGCTCTTCGGGCAGACCGTCGCCGGGGTGGCCTCGCTCGGCGGCGCGGCGCTCGTCTTCACGGGGCTCGCGCTCGCGTGGCGTCGCCTGCGCGCGTGGCTGGCGCGGCGGAGCGCGCGAGGGTCGGCGCGGGTCGGGGCGGAACTCTCGCCCGCGACCGAAGTCGAATAGAGGCGGCGGGTGCTTATTGCCCGCGAGTGGGTTATAATCCGCACCATTCAATTAAAGCTCTGAAGCGCGGCTCAGGAAGCACGCGGACAAAGACCGGGGGAGTGTTTGTAGATGGACGAGAAGCGGCTTGATCACTATCGGAATCTCTTGCTCGAAGAGTTGCGGCGGCACAACGATAACGCGCGCGCGAATCAAGCGGACGCGCTTGAGATGGCCGGGACGGACGACGGCGTGAAGGACGTGGCCGACATGTCCCTGATTGACCACAATCAGGAGATAGAATACCGCCTCAGCGAGCGCGAGTCGCAGATGATCGCCGACATTGACCAGGCGCTTTTGCGCATTGACGAGGGAACCTACGGCACCTGCGCGCGCTGCGGCAAAGAGATTCCCGAACGACGCCTCGACGCGCTCCCCACCGCCCGCTACGACGCCGAATGTCAGGCCCTCATCGAAGCCGCCAACGGCGAAGACGAGCACGCGACTTTGTAAGGCAAAAGTAAAAAGGTAAAAGGCAAAAGTGAGAAGGCACATGTGCCTCTTCACTTTTGCCTTTTACCTTTTTACTTTTGCCTTCCTTTCAGGCTTTCGGGTGCGAGCGGTCGTAGACTTCAATCAATTTTTCCATCGAGACGTGGGTGTAGATTTGGGTGGTGGAGAGGCGCGCGTGGCCGAGCAGCTCCTGGATGTCGCGGAGGTCTGCGCCGCTGTCGAGGAGGTGCGTGGCGAAGGAGTGGCGCAGGGAGTGCGGGCTGATGTTGTGTATCCCGGCGCAGATTTGGATGTACTTGTCCACCATCCGCCCGACCGAGCGCGTGGTGATGCGCGTGCCCTGATAGTTGAGGAAGAGCGCCTCCGCTTCGCGCTCGGCCACGGGCGCGTGTTGGAGGAAGGCGCCCCGCACCGTCATGTAGGCGAGTAGAGAATGAAGCGCGGGCTCGCCGAAGGGGATGATGCGCTCCTTGCGCCGCTTGCCCTTGACCTTCACCATCCGGTTCCTGAAGTCCACGTCGCGCACGTCGAGCTTCGTCAGCTCCGAGACGCGCATCCCCGTCCCGTAGAGCATCTCAAGGATAGAGCGGTCGCGTTTGCCGAGGTCGGTCGAAACGTCGGGCGTCTCGATGAAGCGCACGGCGTCCTCGACCGAGAGGTGGTTCGGGAGCTTCTTCTCAAGGCGCGGCGTCGAGACGAGCTTGGCCGGATTCAACTCGACGACGCCCTCGCGGATGAGGAACTGGAAGAAGGTTCGCAGCGCCGCGAGCTTGCGGGCGATGGAGGTCTTCTTCTTCTGCGCGGCGTGCAGGGTCGAGAGCCACTCGCGGATCGTGATGTGGTCTATCTGCCGGATGTCGAACTCGCGCCGCTCGCCCGTCGAGGCGTCCGCCGGAGCGAGGTGCTCGTAGAACTGTCCGAGGTCAATCGCGTAATTCCTGAGCGTGTGCTCGCTCACGTTGCGCTCGTAGCGCAGGTGTTCGAGGAACTGTGCAAGAAGCTGCTCCATGCCGTGGATGGTAAATGGTAAACGGTGAATGGTAAATAGAAAAAACCGTGACCCTGAAAGTTAAGCCGCCCGGAAGTCCGTCATTGACTCGCGGGCGGCTCGACTTTCCTGTTTGTTCTTACCTTATGGCTCACTCACGAGGAACACATCCCACGCCCACCGCCCAACCCTCGCGCCCTTCGCATCCCGCACCTGAGCCCGGCACTTGAATCGGTTGCCGTGCTCGTCCGTTCGCTTCGACTCTTTGTAGTCGAAGCGGAGGCGTGCCACATCGAGCGAAGGCAAGGTGCGCAGCTCATCGGGCTCGGACACTCCGTTGTGGTTCACATCCTGCCACAGCCGCAAGGATGTGAAGACAGCGTCTCGCCCGTCAATCCCGCCGTCGCCGTCGCCGCTTTGCTGTAGCCTGTCAAACTCCGCGAGCGCGAGGAAGCCATTTTTCTCCTGCCCGGCGGGAGGTTCCGGCTGTGGGGTGAAGTTGCCGAACAACTCTCCGCCATCATCCACGACGCCGTTGCCGTTGCGGTCGAGGGCGAGCCACGCGTCGTCGGAACCGGCGGAAGTCCAAGACAGCTTCTCCGCCGTACCGTCGCCGTTGAGGTCGAAATAGACGCCTTCATCTCCGCCCGTCAGGTTGAAGCCGTTACCGGCCACGTCAATCACGACCGGCGAGCCCTGCGAGCAGACGCCGTCGAAGCAGACCCATTCATTAGTGCAGGGCGGATTACATGACATCTGCCCTTCGCCGCCGCCGCCGTCGGGTATTATCGTCGGGGTCGGGGTTGGTGTTGGTGTCGGGGTAGGCGTAGGGGTCGGTGTCGGACATGGGATTGGGTCATCAACCTCTTGCTGGACTGTAGGTTCACACAATGCGTCTCCATTCTTGTTCTTACACTTCAGATTAAGCACTCTTCGCGTGACGCGCTCGCCAAAACCTTCATAGTCGAGAACGTCGAAATCCTTAATCTCACAAGACTCGTTACACGGTTCCTAAAAAGGAGGGCCTGCGGTCTTATTACAAGTATTGCCTTGCGCCTTCACCCTCGCCTTGTGCGAGATTTTCAAAAAAAAACCTGCCGGAGATACACTCCCTATATCTTGCTTCGCCCTGAGCCACTGACCGGGGTTGCGCGGGTCAGGTTTCCAGTATTGTCCCTTGCTCCACGCCGTCCCGTCTTCAAACCCGACTTCCTCGACGGTCAGTTCAATCTTCTTAATGCTTTTCGTATATTTCAACCGCTTCAAGATTAAGTCATTTTCGTTGTACGTTTGCTCCGACAAAACGAGGTCAACCGACCCGCCCGGTGGGATGGCCTGTGCCTGCGCCGGGGCCGTGGGTTTCCTGAACGGACTCACCCCATAAGTTATCGAATCGCCGAGGGGAGCTTCCTGTGAAGCCACGTCGTTTTCAGCCCGCGCATAAACCACTTGAACGCTGACGTGAGTAACATTTTTCTCAGTCTTATTTTCGACAGTGACGGAAAGCCCTCTTAGCCAATCATCCGCAGCGCTGAACTTCTTACCGACCACGATGCCTTTTTTATTGACCTTAATGTCTTTTATTTTGACGGGTTCAGTACCGAACGCTTGCTTCTCAATAACCCTCTCCTCTTCCTGACCTGCCGGAACGGAAGCGGTGACGAGTAATGTTGAGAGGGTGGCCGTCACCACCAGCATTGCCAGAGCGGTTGAGCGAAGTGAAAATAACGTCATTTGACTCCTTTATTTTCTCCACCCGCCAGGGGCGGTCGGGTCGCGCCTCCAATATTCACCATTCCAAACCGTCCCATCGGTAAAACCTATATTTCCGATGCGTATTTCTATCTTCTGATGGCTCGGAGGGTATTCAAGCTCTTCCAGACTAGACTTGAGGTGCTGGTACGCCTCCTCTGAGAGGACGATGTCCACCGCGTCGCCCGGCGGGATGGGGGGCTTGTCCGTTCGATACTCCTCCCACGGCTTGAACCAGAACGGGTTTCTCCCATACTTGAGTTTATAGACATACGGCGGTAACTGCGCCTGCTCTTCAGGTCTGACCAACCAAACATCTATCTGGATGCTCAGAGACGGCAAGCAGAAGCGTGAGCGCCCAGAGACGGCGTGTGGAAGACAGCATGAGGAATCTCCTTCTCGTCCAGACAGGTGAGGCGGGCAAAGGTCGTTGAGGGTTTCGTCGCCCGATTGGCGAAGCCACCGCGCGACAAGGCCACCTTATACGCCGACGCGGGGGCGTTGTAAAGAGCTTCGCTCGCTCTCCGCCAGCAACCCGTCGAGCCGTCAGACGTTTCAGCCCTTCGGCGCGTAGTAGCCCTTGCGGGTGCGGACGCGGAGGTTGGGGCGGGTGGTGACGCGGAGGCTCAAGGTGCGGAAACGACCGTCGCGGCGCTCGCCCGCCGGGTAGTAGGCGAGGACGTACTGCTGCGCGAGGTCGGCGGCGATTTGGGTGAAGGCGTTGTTGAGGTCGGTCTGCGTGCGCGGGGCGTAGATCGCGCCGCCCGTGCGCGCGGCGAACTCGATGAGGCGGCGCTCGCCCGCGAGGTCGCGGAGGTTGGCGCTCTCGCTGTGGCCGGTGCGGACGGCGTAGAGCTGGCAGTCGTCGGCGGTGATGCGCGCCAACGTCGTGTCGAAGTCGTGCGTCTGGCTTATCGTGTCGGTGCCGTCCGAGAGGACGACGAGGACTTTGCGGCCCGGCTGCGGGCGGAGGTAGGCCGAGGCGGCGGCGATGGTGTCGAAGAGCGCGGTCGCGTCGGCGTCGGGGACGCGGAAACCCTCGATGGTGCGGACGAGCGCGCGGACGTTGTTGGTCAGGGGATGCGCCAGCACCGGGTCGGTCTCAATGGAGTAGATGGCGGCGCGGTCAATGGGGCGGACGACCGACTTGAGGAAGCGGATGGCGGCCTGCTTCTCGAACTCGCGCCCGGCCCGCAGACTCGCGCTGTTGTCGTAGAGGAGGACGATGCTGACGGGCGTGTCCGAGCGGCTCACTTCGCCGATGGGTTTGACTTCGCCGTCAACGACCAGCTCGAAGTCTTTCAACTGCAAGTCGGTCACGGCCCGCCCTTGGGCGTCCACGACCGAGGCGGGGAGCGGCACGAGGTTCGAGCTGATCGTCACGACCTCTTCGTCGTCAACCTCCTCGCCGTCCGAAGCCTTCTGCGTGCTCGCCGCCTTCGAAGGCACGGGCGTGTTGGAAGGGACGGGCGTCTGCGTCGGCGTGGTGCTCTGGACGACGACGGGCGCGCTCGTCTCCTGTGTCTCTTCTTTCTTCTCCCCCATGGGGATTGGCGGCAGGGCGTTCGGGTCGGCGATGGGGCCTTCGATTTTAGTCGGCATCGGCCCCGGCGTGGGCGTCGGTATAGCGTTGGGGGGCCTCCTCTGACGGCCCTTCGACTGTGCCGGAGCCGGAGGCGGAGGAGGCGACGCGCCTTTGCGGCCCGACTGCGCCAGCGGCGTCGTCGTCAACGAAGAGGCGAGTAGCGCAAGGATGCACGCGCACGCGCAGACGATGCGCGGCAGTGCGTGTGCGGTGCGCGCGGACTTCAAGGCGCGGCGGCCAGCGGCGCGGCCCCGCCCAACCCATTTGTGGAAAGCCAGTTGTCCCATTCCCCTAGTGCCAGCTCGACCTGCCGCGTGTGGCGTTCGCGTTTCTTCCTGAAGCGCCTGCGCTCCTCTTCCGGGAGAGGTTCGAGCAGCGCGAAGGTGATGTTGACGGGCTGATATTTCGTCGCGTCCGCGCCCGAAACGTAGCGAGCGAGCGCGCCCGTCGCCGTTGAGGGCGGAGCCTCAAGCAGCGGGAGCCCCCGGACAAGCCGCGCGGCGTTCAAACCGGCGAGCCAGCCCGTCGCGACCGACTCGACGTAGCCCTCGACGCCGCAAATCTGCCCGGCGAAGAAGACTTCCCGCCGCGCTCTCATGTTCAAAGTGTTGGCGAGGACGCGCGGGGCGCAGATAAAGGTGTTGCGGTGAATCTGTCCGAACTGCAAGAACTCGGCCCCTTCGAGGCCGGGGATGAGACGGAGCACGCGCGCTTGTTCGCCGTAACGTAGATGATTCTGGAAGCCGACGAGGTTGTAGGCGTCGGCCATCAAATTCTCCTGCCGCAGTTGCACGGCGGCGTAAGGCTCGCGGCCCGTGCGCGGGTCTCGAAGTCCGACCGGCTTCATCGGCCCGAAGCGCAGGGTGTCGCGGCCCCGCCGCGCCATCTCCTCAATCGGCAGGCACGCCTCGAACCAGCGCGTCTCCTCGAAGCGTTGGAGCGGGACGCTCTTGGCCTCGACGAGCGCGTCGTAGAAGCGCGCGTACTCCTCCTCGTCCATCGGGCAGTTGAGGTAGTCGTCGCCGCCCTTGTCGTAGCGCGCCGCGCGCCAAGCGACCTCCCGGTTGATGGAGTCGGCGGCGACGATGGGCGCGATGGCGTCGTAGAAGTAGAGCTGGCCGTCGCCCGTGAGCCGCACGATTTCGGCGGCCAGAGCGTCCGAGCAGAGCGGCCCGGCGGCGATGATTGTGACCGCGCCTGCGGGCACTTCGGTCACCTCCTCGCGGACGAGCGTGATGCGCGGGTGCGCGGCGACGCGCTCGGTGATGAGGGCCGCGAAGCGTTCGCGGTCAACGGCGAGCGCCGCGCCCGCCGGGACGCGCGTCTCGGTCGCCGCCTCCATGACGAGCGAGCGACCGCGCCGCAGCTCTTCCTTGAGCAGATACGGCGCGGTTCCCGGCTCGTCCGATTTGAGAGAGTTCGAGCAGACGATTTCCGCCAGTTTGTCCGTGCGGTGCGCGGGCGTCGCGCGGACGGGCCGCATCTCGTAGAGCCGCACGCTCGCGCCCGCCTCCGCCGCCTGCCACGCGGCCTCCACGCCCGCCAAGCCCCCGCCGATGACGTTCACTTCATTCATGCCTTCAACTGTAAGTAATGCGCGGGCGGGTGGCAAGCGGCGGGCTCGCGGACGTGCGAAACGCCGTCAGTCGCGCGAGGGATTAAGTTTGAGTGAGCGCGTGTCGCCCGTCTAGCTCTGGCCGGGGACGGCGATGAGTTCGAGGCTGTGCCCGTCCGGGTCGTCGAAGTAGAGTGACCTCGAAGCCATCCACTCGTGCGTGACGGGGCCTTCAACGGCAACGCCGTGTGCGCGCAGAGCCTCGGCTGCGGGCTCGATGTCGGCGTCGTCCACGGTGAAGGCGAAGTGCTGCGTCGGCCAATCGCCTTTGTCCTCAATCAGCACGACCATCCCGGCGCGGCCTCCCGCGTAGAGGAACAGACGGTTCCGCTCCTCGTCCCGGATGCCGACCTCAAGGCCGAGGACTTCGAGGTAGAAAGTCTCGGCCCTCGGCAGGTCTTTGACGAGGACGGCGATTTCGTAGACGCCGCGGATGGGTAACATAACCGGCTCCTTTCTGTGCTCACATCTTCGCACGAGCGAGGCGGCGTTCGAACGTTTCCGTTCACCTTCGACGATTCATGTTCGACGATTCATCGTCGGGGGCTCCGACGGCTTCTCTTCCGGCTTCTCCTGCTTCGGCGCGTCGAGCTTGTCGTCGCCCGCCTTCGTGCTGAAGCGTTTGTAGTCGCTGAACTCGTTGGTCTCGTTGATGGTCATCCCGGCGAAGAGGAACACGCGGGCCGAGGCGTTGACCTGCGAGAAGCGCGGGAGCCAGACGCCGTCGGCGAGGCGCGTCTGCTCGAAGGCGAAGGCCGCGCCCGGCTTGATGGAGGCGACGAGTCCGCCGCCCATCTTGAAGCCCTCGACGAGCCGCGCTTCGAGCCGCACGACCTGTCTTTCCGAAGGGTCTATCCAGACCGTGCCCGCGAGCTTCGAGACGATACTTTGGGCGCGCGATTTGGGCTTGAAGCCGGGGCGCGGGCGGAAGTCGAAGACGATGGCTTCGCGGTCGCGGAAGCTCTCGCGGCGCGGCGCGACCAGCTCGCAGGCGCGCAGGAAAGTCAGGATGCTCACTTCGTCATTATCTTCCTTCCTGACGACCCCCGTCCTCTTCTCTTCCTCGCGCCGCGCGCGGGCCTTGGCGAGCGCCGCCTCGACCTGCGGCATGTTGCGCTCGGCCTTCAACATCTCTTCGGCGACGCGCTTCTCCTCCTTCGCGGCCCGCTCCGTCGAGAGCGGCACGCCGTTCTCGACGAGCTGCTTCTGAATCCAGCCGGGGCCGATGACGGGGTAGACCTCGTAGACGTTGACCTTCTCCTTCTTCAACTCGCCGCGGTCGTTCAGCTCGCGCTCGGTGACCTTGCGCGTGAAGGTGTAATCGTTGATGCGCCTGTCCACCTCGTCCTGATTGCGTTCGAGGTCGCGCAGAAGCGCCGGGATGTCGAGCGAGGCGTCGCCCGGCGGGTCGAAGATGGCGTCGGCGAGCCCCTCGTTGTAGCGCGCCGTCTGAAGCGTGAGCATGCGCTGCTCCTCGCCGCGCCGCTCCTCGAAGATGAGGCGGTGCGGCTCAAAGAGAAGCGGGGCTGCCCTGACGCGGGAGCCAACGCTCGTAACGCACTATCAGGTCGCGCGCGTCGTCCTTCATCCGTATGAGGAGCTTCGTTTCCGTGTTGAACCAGTAGCGCAGGCGCGCGCCCGCGCGGGTCGAAAATTCGACGACGACGGAGGGCTGGCCGTAGATGTTTTCCACGCCGACGGTGCGCGCCAGCACGCCCTGCTTTTTGTACTCGACGAAGCGGGTCGCGTCGAGCAGCGCGTGCAGCTTGGCGGAGAGCGAGGCGGTGTCCGTGAGCGTGTACAAAAGCCCGTCCGTCGAGCGCGCCCACGCCGAGCGACCGTTGGCCGCCGCGCCGCGCTCGCCCTGCGGAGTGAGGACATCAGTGCGCGCAGAAGCGGGCGACTTCGTGCGTGTGCGCGCCGTCCCGGCCTCGTCTTTGTCGCCCCGCGCGTAAGTCCACTCGTAGGACGCGTCGCGCACCGAGGCGACGCGCTTCTTCCCGCCCAGAGCCTTGACGTAATCGCCGACGATCTTGTCCGGCGAAGGGAGCTTAGCCGCACGCGCCGCCTGTCGCGCCGACACGGTCGAGCACGCGAAGACGAGACAGAGGACGAGGCCGAAGACTTTCGGGAGCTTTGAGAGGAAGACGTTTGAAGAGGAACGCGGAGTCTCGCGTGGCCGTCGGCGGCGGGGGATTTGAATTTTCATTACTTCATAAAAGACGGGCAAGTTTGACGGGGCGCGTGCGCCGAGTTATCGAAAGGGCGGCGCAAAAAAAGAAGGGCGAGTCGGAATCGTTCGTCTTCGTCGCCCTTCGGGTCTGGAACTTACGTCTGATGTGAGAAGTTTGTTTCAGGATGGCTGGCCTTCGGTCGTCTCCGACGCGCCCGGCGGCTGCGGCACGTCCGCGTCCATCGCCGCCGCTGACTCTTCTTCAGCCTCCAACTCGTGCTCCTCGTTGTCGCGCGCGCCCTCGCCCGCCACAGTCTCTTGCTCCGCCCTCGTGTCCGACATAATCTCTCGCTCCTTTTGATGTTCCGAAGGGCTCACGGCGACACCCTCGCGGACGCCGCCGAGGCCGCAATGCTTCTACCCGAAAGGCCCGGAGGCCGGTCTCATCTCCGTGCCCGCCCGACCTTCTTCGCCGCGCTCTTCTTGGCCGCCTTCTTGGCCGTCTTCTTCGCCGCAGCTTTCTTGCCCCCTCCGCCCTTCTTCGCGGCGACTTTCTTTACCGCCACTTTCTTCGCCGCGCGGCTCTTCTTCGCGGCGACTTTCTTCGCGGCTCCGCCCTTCCGCGCTCCCTTCTTCACCGCCTTCGAGGCCTTCTTCACCGTGGGAGCCTTTGCGGCCTTCTTCGCGCCGCCCTTCGAGGCTTTCTTCGCGGCGGCGGCCTTCGCCTGCTCCCGCTCGCGCTTGCGCTGGACGCGCTCCTGCACCTCCTCGGTCAACTGACGGATGCGCTCGGCGACGTTCTGCGGCGCGTTCGGCTCGTCCGCGCCGCGCAGGCCCTCGCCCCCGTGCGGGAGCGAGTCGTGGCGCTCCTGCTCCGACATCGCGCCCTCGTTCTGCTGGAACTCGTACTCGTTCAACTGCCCGCCAGCGATCTTATACTGGTCCTGATTCTCCGCCGGGTCTTTTGGCATCTCTCTTCCCCTCCCTCTGCTCTGCACGCGCTTGACACCGCGCGCGGCGTCTTCGTATAGTTTTTTTCGCGTCAAGCCACCTTAGCTCAGTTGGTAGAGCACCTGATTCGTAATTAGGGGGTCTGGAGTTCGAGTCTCCAAGGTGGCTCCAGATGTTAGTTGCCGTATAGCTGTGAAACAGTTATACGGCAATTTCATTTTCGCCTCAATCCGCAAACGAATACTTCTTCACGACCGCACTGTCGAAGCGTGCGCTTCGGCAAAAGTTTTCTGCCTCACGCTTCGTAAACATTTCCGTTCGAGCCGCCCAAATACTCCACCAGCGGAGGGGCGGGCGATGGACGAGTTGCCCGTTGCTTTGGCGCGTCGGCCCACCACCGCCGAGGCCGTTGATGGACGGGACGGGGCGGCGCGAAACTATTGCCAGCGCGGTCGGTGTGGTGGTAACGTGCCCGCGTCATCCCAAGCGGTGCGCGGTGTTTTTTTCCCGGTACGCGCACGGACTTCCGCCGGGCTGCCGAGTTCTTCTGACGGCCCACCTACAATCCGGCTCCTGTTATCCACGGCTCCGCGGCCCGTAAATAACAGTTTCGCCCCACAACTCAATTCTTAAGGAGTCAGGGCATGTCCTCCACACGCCTCACTCGCCGCGCCGTCGTTTCGCCTCGGACACTCGCACTCTTTTTCGTCATCGCGGGCCTCGGCTGGACTCTCCTGCCGCGCCTCTCCGACCGACGCGACGCGCCGCCGCACACTTCGCCGCAAGCCGCCGTGCCTCAGCCTGACGCGTCTGCGCCCGCGACTCCCGCAGGGGCTTTCGGCAACCTCCCTCTGAGCTTCGAGGCCAACGACGGGCAGACGAGCCCCGAAGTCAAATTCCTCGCGCGCGGCAGCGGCTACAGACTGTTTCTGACCCGCAAAGGGGCCGTCATCCAACTGCGGAATGTGGAGCGCGGATTGCGGACGCGCGGACTCGACCGTCGGTCGGCGAAGACCGCTCAGAAATCAGTAAGTCCCGCTCCGCAAACGTCCGTGCTCCGGATGTCGCTCGTCGGGGCGAACGAGGAGGCGCGCGTCGAGGCGGAGGGCGAGTTGCCGGGCAAGAGCAACTACCTCACGGGCGACGACCCTTCGAAGTGGCGGACGAACGTCGCGCACTTCTCGCGCGTGCGCTACGAGGAGGTCTACCCCGGCGTCGAGCTGGTCTACTACGGCAACCAGCGGCGGCTCGAATACGACTTCCGCCTCGCGCCCGGCTCCGATCCGAACGCCATCCGCCTCGCCTTCGGCGGCGCGCAAAGAGTCAGCGTTGACGAAGAGACCGGCGACCTCCTGCTCGAAACGGCGGGCGGCGCGCTGCGCCAGCACAGGCCCTTTATCTTTCAGGAAGTGGACGGCGGGCGGCGCGAGGTCGCCGGTCGCTACCGTATCCTCGAAACGCCGAGCACGAAACGACAGACGCAGACCGCCCAACGCAAAGCCCCGCCCTCAACAACTCAGACTCCGGACTCAAGGCTTCAGACTCCGGACTCCTATCTCGTCGGCTTCGAGGTCGCGGAGTACGACTCCACGCTCCCGCTCGTCATTGACCCCGTGCTCTCCTACGCCACCTACCTCGGCGGCACCGGGGGCGTTAATGAGGAACAGGCCGCCGCCGTAGCGGTGGACTCTTTCGGCAACGCCTACGTGACGGGCTCCACGGATTCCCCCAACTTCCCCACGAAGCCGGGCTCCTTCGACACGACCTTGAGCGGCACGGAAGCCTTCGTCACCAAGTTGAACGCCACCGGCACGGCGCTCATCTATTCGACCTTCATCGGCGGCGGCGACAGCGACGGCGGGGCGGGCATCGCGCTGGACGCCAACGGCAACGCATACGTCACCGGCTCGACCATCTCGAACGACTTTCCCATCGTCAACGGGTTCAAGCCGACTAATCCCGGCGGCGGCGCCGACAGCGACGGCTACCTGGCGAAGCTGAACGCGAACGGCACGGCGCTCCTCTATTCGACCTACATCGGGGGCGGCGTCTTCGACTCTTCCGAAGGCGTGGCCGTTGACTCGGCGGGCAACGCCTACGTCGTCGGCAACACCGACTCGACAGACCTGCTCACGAGTCCCGCCCCGCCGGCCTCGTTCGACAACACGACCTTCGGCCCCGGCGAGTTCGACGGCTTCCTCCTCAAGATAAACACGCGCGCCTCCGGCGCGGCCTCGCTCGTCTACGGGACGTACGTCGGCGGGTCGGGCGACGACTTCGCGCGCGATGTCGCCGTTGACGCGGCGGGCAACGCCTGCGTCGTCGGCAGCACGGAGGCCGCCGATTTCCCCACCTTCAACCCGCAGGATGGCGCCATCGGCGGCACCCGCGACCTCTTCGTCTTGAAGCTCAACGCCGCCGGGTCGGCCCTCGTCTTCTCGACCTTCCTCGGCGGCGCGGGCGTTGATAGCGGCGACGGCGTCGCCCTCGACCCGGCGGGCAACGTCTACGCGGCGGGCACCACCAACTCGACCGACTTCCCCGTCTCCGGCGCCGCCGCGCAGGGCACTTCGGGCGGCCTAAGCGACGCCACCGCGACGAAGTACGGCCCGACCGGCCTGCTCTCCTACTCGACCTACCTCGGCGGCGCGGGCAGCGACGTGAGCGCCGACTGCGCGGTTGACTCTAACGGGAACTTCTACCTCACGGGCCAGACCGACTCGACCAACTTCCCCACGGCGAATGCACTACAGGCGGCGCTCGACGGCGGCGGCGACGGGTTCGTCTCGAAGCTCAACGCCGCCGGGTCGGCCTTCGTCTACTCGACTTACCTCGGCGGCGGCGGCGTGGAGAACGGCGCAGACCTCGCCCTCGACGACTTCGGCAACGCATACGTCGTCGGCTCGACCGACTCGACCGACTTCCCCACGACCGCGGGCGCGTTCCAGACCGCGAGCAGCGGCGTCTCCGACGCCTTCGTCACGCGCCTCGCGCAGTTCGGCTCGTGCTCCGCGCCTTCGTACTCGGCGGCTTCGGGCTCGCCCTTCACGACGGGCGACGCGCCGCGCGCCGTCGCCGTCGGAGACTTCGACCGCGACGGACACGCCGACCTCGCCGTCGCCAACGCGGGCACGGGCGACAGCGTTTCAATTCTCATGGGCAACGGCAACGGGACTTTCGACGCGGCTTTGAACGTCCCGCTCACGGCGGGCACAAACCCCTCGGCAATCGCCGTCGCCGACTTCAACCTCGACGGCTTTCAGGATATCGCCACCGCCAACTCCGGCAACGCCAGTGTCACCGTCCTCCTCAACGACGGCACGGGCGCGGCCTACACTGCGGCGGACTTCGTCGTCGGCACGAACCCGCTCTCCATCGTCGCCAGCGACTGGGACGGCGACGGCGACCCAGACCTCGCCACGGCGAACTTCAACGACGACAACCTCAGCATCCTCAAGAGCGACGGCTTGGGCAGCTTCCCGACGACGACCACCGCCGCGACCGGCGACGGCCCGCGCGCCTTAGCCGCCGCCGACTTCGACCTCGACGGCGACCCAGACATCGTCGTCGCCGAGCAGAACACGCAGACCGTCCCCATCCGTCCCAACGACGGCGCGGCCACTTTCGCCGTCGCCGTCGGCTCCGCTGCGGGCGGGCCGCCCGTGGGCATCGCCGTCGCCGACTTCAACCTCGACGGCTTCCCCGACGCCGCGACCGCCAACGGCACGGCGCAGAACGTGACCGTCCTTCTCGGCAACGGCGGCGCGTCCTTCGCCTCGACCACCAACTTCGCCGTCGCCGGGGGCAGCAACGTCAACGCCATCGCGGCGGGCGACTTCAACAACGACAACCGCCCCGACGTGGCCGTCGTCAACGGCGCGAACGTCTCGGTGCTGCTCGGCAACGGCGCAGGCTCGCTCGGCGCGGCCACCGCCACCAACGCGGGCGCGGGCGACCCGACGACGCTCGCCCCCGGCGACTTCAACGAAGACACGCGCCCCGACTTCGCCGCCGCCAATCCTTCGAGCGACAACGCGCCCGTCATCTTGAGCGGCTGCGGCCTCGCCTCAAGCTCGACGCTCGTCGTCAACTCCGCGAACGACGTGAACGACGGCACCTGCAACGCCTCGCACTGCTCTCTGCGCGAAGCCATCAACGCCTCGAACGCGACCGTCGGCACGACCGAGACCATCACCTTCAACATCCCCGGCGCGGGCGTCCGCACCATCGCGCCCACCTCTGTCCTGCCCAACATCAGCGACGCCGTGACGATTGACGGCTACACGCAGCCCGGCGCTTCCGTCAACACGCTCGCGACGGGCGAGAACGCCGTCCTGCTGATCGAACTCGATGGCACGAGCGCGGGCGCGAACATGGACGGGCTGCGTCTCGTCGCCAGCGGCTCGACCGTGCGCGGGCTCGTCGTCAACCGCTTTAAGCGACACGGCATCGCGCTCGTCGGCGCGACGGGCGGCGGCGATAACAACACCGTCACCGGCAACTTCCTCGGCACCGACCCGACCGGCATGATTGACCTCGGCAACAGCGACGACGGCGTCGGCGTCGAGACCGCCGCCGGGCAGGGCTCGGACAACAACACCATCGGCGGCACGACTCCCGCCGCCCGCAACGTCATCAGCGGCAACGTCCGCGGCGTCGGCCTCATCAACGGCACGGGTAACGTCATCCGGGGCAACTTCATCGGCCTCGCCGCCGACGGCACGACCATGCTCGGCAACGTGGATTCGGGCGTCACCGCCGAGGGGCCTTCTTCCGGCACGGTCATCGGCGGCGACGATGCCGCCGACGGCGCGAGCGACGGCGTGGTGAACGCGCGCAACTACATTTCCGGCAACGGGAATTTCGGCGTCGTCCTCGGCGCGGGCGGCGCAGGTTTTACCGGGCGCCACCTTGCAGGGCAACTACATCGGCACCGACACGACCGGCACACTCGCGCGCGGGAACTTCCTCTCCGGCATCCTCGCCACCAGCGCGAACAACGCGATCATCGGCGGCTCGACCAGCGGCGCGGGCAACGTCATCTCCGCCAACGGCGACAGCGGCATTGACATCACCAACACCACCGGCCTCGTCATCAAAGGCAATCGCGTCGGGACGAACGCCGCCGGGACTGCCGCGCTCGGCAACGCCAGTTTCGGCATTCGCTTCTTCTCCTTCACCACAAGCACCGCGCAGATTGGCGGGACGGCGGCGGGCGAGGGCAACGTCGTCGCCTTCAACGGCGACAGCGGCGTGTCGCTGGATACCGACGGCATCGTCAACACCGCCATCCTCTCGAACTCGATTCACGACAACAGCGCCGCCGACCTCGGCATTGACCTCAACAGCGACGGCGTCTCGCCGAACGACACGGGCGACGCCGACACCGGCGCGAACAACCTCCAGAACTTCCCCGCGCTCACCGCCGCCTCACAGTCCGGCGGCGGCACGACCGTCACCGTCAACGGCACTTTCAACTCGACGGCCTCGACCTCCTTCCGCGTCGAGTTCTTCTCGAACGCCGCCTGCCACGCCTCCGGCAACGGCGAGGGCCGAACCTTCCTCGGCTTCGCCACCGTCAGCACAGACGCGTCCGGCAACGCCACCATCAACACGACGCTCCCCGTCGCCGTCGCCGCCGGAGAGCTAATCACGGCGACCGCCACCGACCCCACCAGCAACACTTCCGAGTTCTCCAACTGCGTCGCCGTCACCGCCTCCCCCTTCAACGTCACGAACACAAACGACGCGGGCGCGGGCTCGCTGCGTCAAGCCATGCTCGACGCCAACGCGACCGCCGGGACGCAGACCATCACCTTCAACATCCCCGGCGCGGGGCCGCACACCATCTCGCCCGCGACGCCCTTGCCCACACTGACCGAATCCGCCGTCATTGATGCGACGACCGAGCCCGACTTCGCTGTCGGCGCTCCCTCCGTCGAGCTGGCGGGCAACGGCGCGGGCGGAGGCTCCCACGGGCTCGTCCTCAACGTCGCCTGCACCGTGCGCGGCCTCGTCATCAACCGCTTCGACGGCGTCGGCATCGTCCTCAGCGCCAACGGCAACACCATCACCGGCAACTTCATCGGCACGGACACGACCGGCACGGCTGACCTCGGCAACAACGCGCACGGCATCTACCTCGGCAGTTCTTCCAACAACCAGATTGGCGGGACGACCACCGCCGAGCGCAACGTCATCTCCGGCAACGGCGGCGACGGTATCCGCGCCGAGTTCGCCTCCTCCAACAACATCATCAAGGGCAACTTCATCGGCACGAACGCCGCCGGGACTGCCGCGCTCGGCAACACCGCCAACGGCGTCATCTTCGACGCTTCGGGCGCGGGCGCGACCGCCAACCAGATCGGCGGCCCTTCGGCCTCCGACCGCAACGTCGTCTCCGGCAACGGCCAGCACGGCGTTGTGCTGCGCAACACGGTGGCGACCGGCAACAGGATTCGCGGCAACTACATCGGGACGAACGCCGCCGGAACCGCCGACCTCGGCAACGCCGTCAACGGCGTCTTCCTCGAAACCGCGCCCTCGAACAACGTCGGCGGGACGGACGCGGGCGAGGGCAACGTCATCAGCGGCAACGGCCAGCACGGCGTCCACGTCATCAACGCGGGCGCGAGCGGCAACCTCATCGCCGGGAACTTCATCGGCACCGACGCGACCGGGACAGTTGACCTCGGCAACGACCTCGACGGCGTGCTGATTGACGCCGCGCCCTCGACGACCGTCGGCGGCACGACCGGCACCCCGCGCAACGTCATCTCCGGCAACAACCGCAACGGCGTCTTCATCAACGCCGTCGCCGCCACCTCCAACAACATCCTCGGCAACTACATCGGGACGAACGCCGCCGGAACGTCGGCCCTCTCCAACCTGCGCGGCGTGATTATCAACAACTCTTCCAACAACACCGTCGGCGGCACGGGAGCCGGGGCCGCCAACACCATCGCCTTAAACACCAACGACGGCGTCCTCGTCCTCAGCGGCACGGGCAACTCCATCCTCTCGAACTCGATTCACTCAAACGGCAGCGTCGCCGGTGCGCTCGGCATTGACCTCTTCGACAACGGCGTCTCGGCCAACGACGCCGACGACCCCGACACCGGGCCGAACAACTTGCAGAACTTCCCCGCGCTCACGTCCGCGACCATCTCCGCCGACGGCACGACCCTCAACGTCCAAGGCGCGCTCGACTCCACGGCCTCGACCTCCTTCCGCGTCGAGTTCTTCGCCAACGCCACCTGCGACAATTCGGGCAGCGGCGAGGGCCGAACCTTCCTCGGCTCGGCCACCGTCACGACCAACGCGAGCGGCGACGCCGCCATCAACACGAACGTCCCCGTCTCCATCCTCGTCGGTCAGGCCATCACCGCGACGGCGACCAACAACACGACGAATGACACTTCCGAGTTCTCCGCCTGCGTCTCGGCCACGCGCCCGCAAATCTCCGTCACGAACATGAACAACACCGGCGCGGGCTCGCTCCGTCAGGCCATCATTGACGCGAACACCAACGCCGACGTGCAGACCATCGTCTTCAACATCCCCGGCGCAGGCCCGCACACCTTCTCGCCAGCCACGGCGCTGCCCGACGTGCTTGACCCGACCATCATTGACGGCTCGACCGAGCCCGACTTCGCCGTCGGCGCTCCCTCCGTCGTCCTCAACGGCACGTCCGCCGGGGCGGCCAGCAACGGCCTCCGCCTCACCGGCGGCGGCTCGACCGTGCGCGGCCTCGTCATCAACCGCTTCGGCCAGGCGGGCGTCCTCATCGAGACGGTCGGCGGCAACACCGTCGAGGGCTGCCTCATCGGCACAAACGCCGCCGGGACTGCCGCGCAAGGAAACGCGCAAGGCGTCTTCATTGACAACGCGTCGAACAACACCGTCGGCGGCTCGACCGCCTCGGCGCGCAACGTCATTAGCGGCCACACCGGCACGAATGGCGTCGGCGTCCTCATCTCCGGTCTCAACGCGACCGGCAATACGGTGCGCGGCAACTTCATCGGGACGAACGCCGCCGGGACTGCCGCCGTCCCTAACAACTCGGCGGGCGTCCACCTCAACGACGCGCCCTCGAACATCGTCGGCGGGACAGGCGCGGGCGAAGGCAACGTCATCAGCGGCAACCTCGACAACGGCGTCCGTCTTGAAGGGACACAGGCGACCGGCAACAACGTCCTCGGCAACTTCATCGGGACGGACGCGACCGGCATCGCCGCGCTCGGCAACACGAACGAGGGTGTCAAGCTTGTCCTCGCCAGCAACAACACCATCGGCGGCACGCTCGGCGGCTCCGGCAACCGCATCGCCTTCAACGGCACGGACGGCGTGAGCGTCCAGAGCGGCAACGGCAACGCCGTCCTCAAGAACAACACCTTCTCGAACGGCACGACCGCGCAACACCTCGGCATAGACCTCGGCGCGGACGGCGCGAACGCCAACGACGCGAACGACGCCGACACCGGCGCGAACGACCTTCAGAACTTCCCCACGCTCACCGCCGCGAGTCAGTCCGGCGGCGGCACGACCGTCACCGTCAACGGCGCTTTCAACTCGACGGCCTCGACCAACTTCAACGTCGAATTTTTCTCCAACGCCGCCTGCGACGCCTCCGGCAACGGCGAGGGCCGAACCTTCCTCGGCGCGCTCAACGTCACGACCGACGCGGGCGGCAACGCCAACATCAACACCATCCTCGGCACGCCCGCCGCCGTCGGCGAGTTCGTCACGGCGACCGCCACCGACCCCGCCAACAACACCTCCGAATTCTCGCCGTGCGTCAACGTCACCGCCGGAGCGACCTTCGACTTGAAGATCAGCGAGTTCCGCCTCCGCGGCCCCGGCGGCGCGGGTGACGAGTTCGTCGAGATTTACAACAACACCGGTGCTGACCACACGGTCGCGGGCGGCGGGACGGGCTACGCCGTCGCCGCCTCCGACGGCGCAGCGCGCTGCGTCATCCCGAACGGCACGGTCATCCCGAATCGCGGCCACTACCTCTGCGTCAACTCCGTCGGCTACAGCCTGTCCGCCTACCCCGCCGGGAACGGCACGACCGCTATCGGCGACGCTACTTACACCACCGACATTCCCGACAACGCGGGCATCGCTCTCTTCAACACGAGCGTCCCCGCGAACTTCACGCTCGCCAACCGGCTCGACGCCGTAGGCTCGACCGGTGAAGCCAACACGCTCTACAAAGAAGGCGCGGGCTACCCTGCGCTCGCGGCCTCGGCGATTGATTACAGCTTCTACCGCGACCTCTGCGGCTTCAACCCCGTGACTGAACAGTGCGCCTCGCTCGGCTCGCCGAAGGACACGAACAACAACGCCTCGGACTTCCTCTTCGTGGACACGAACGGGACGGGCGCGGGCGCAGGCCAACGCCTCGGCGCGCCGGGGCCGGAGAATCTTTCGAGCCCCATCAACGCCGCTCTGCCCGACGGCGGCGCGGGCGGCGGACTCGTCCTCACGCTCCTCGACCCCTTGCAAACGACGACCGCCGCGCCGAATCAAGTCCGTGACCTGACGAGCGACCCGGCGAACAACTCGACCTTCGGCACGCTCCTCATCCGGCGGAAGTTGACGAACAACACGGGCGCGGTCATCACGAAACTGCGCCTCCGCATCGTCGAGCTGACGACGTTCCCCGCGCCCGCCGGTCTCGCCGACCTCCGCGCGCGCACCTCCTCCGCCACGGTCGTCGCGCTCTCCGGCGGCGGCTCAGTCCCGGTCAACGGCACGACGCTGGAGACGCCTCCGGCGCAACCCCTCGGCGGCGGCTACGACTCGACCCTCGCGGACGGAACGGTCACGCTCGGCACGCCGCTCCCCAACGGCGGGAGCGTCAACTTGCAGTTCCTCTTCGGCGTCCAGCAGGACGGGACGATGCGCGTCAAGTTCGACGTGCCCGAAACTCTTCCCCCGCCGTCTTCAACGTGACGAACACGAACGACAGCGGCGCAGGGAGTCTGCGTCAGGCCATCCTCGACTCGAACGCGACCGGCGGGCCGCAGACCATCACCTTCAACATCCCCGGCGCGGGGCCGCACACGATTCAGCCCGCCTCGCCGCTTCCGACCGTCACCGACCCCGCCGTGATTGACGCCTCGACGCAGCCCGGCTTCGCCGGGACGCCGCTCGTCGAGCTCGACGGCACGAACGCGGGCGCGACCGCCAACGGCCTCAACGTCAGCGCAGGCAACACGCTTGTGAGCGGCTTCGCCGTCAACCGCTTCGGCCCCGGCGGCGCGTCGGGCGGCGCGGGGCTTGTGCTCACGACGAACGGCGGCAACGTCGTCGAGAACTGCTTCATCGGCCTCACGCCCGCGGGCGCGGCTGCGCCGAACGCCTCCGACGGCGTCCTCATCAACGGCTCGAACAACAACGTCGTCCAGACGAACCGCATCGCCTCGAACGGCGGCGACGGCGTAAACGTCCAGAGCGGCACGGGCAACACCATCCGCGACAACCGCATGACCGGCAACGGCGGGCTCGGCATAGACCTCGGCGCGGACGGCGTAGCGACGCACGACGCGGGCGACGCCGACACCGGCGCGAACAACTTGCAGAACTTCCCCTTCCTCACCTCCGCGACGTCGAACGGCGCGACGACCAACATCGGCGTCCTCTTCATCTCGACGCCGAACAGCGCGTACACTTTGCACTTCTACTCGAACCAGACGTGCGACCCTTCCGGCAACGGCGAGGGCGAGACGCTCATCGGGACGCGCGCCGCCAACACCAACGTCAACGGCACGGACAGCTCTCCCGCCTCGTTCCCGGTCGGCGTCGTGCCCGGCTCCTTCATCACCGCGACGGCCACGGACGCGAGCGGCAACACCTCCGAGTTCTCGCCGTGTCAGGTCGTGTCGGGCGCGACCTTCTCCTTGAGCGGTCGCGTCGTGGACGCGACGAATCAGGGCATCGTCGGCATCAACCTCACACTCGGCGGCACGCAGGCGGCTGTCACGACGACCGACCCCGCCGGCAACTACACCTTCCACGGGCTCGCGCAGGCCGGAAACTTCACCGTCACGCCCTCGGAGACGAACTTCGCCTTCAACCCTCCGAGCCGCACGGTCAACAACCTCCAAGCCAACCAGACCGGGCTCGACTTCGTGGGCACGCTCGTCAACCACACCATCACGGGGACGATCCGCGACGAAGGAGGGACGGGCCTCCCCGACGTTTTCGTCACGCTCGCGGGCGCGCTCTCCGCCGTCACGCGCACCGACGCGCAAGGCAACTTCGCCTTCACCGTCCCCACCAACGGGAGCTTCACCGTCACTCCCGAAAAGGAGGGCTTCACCTTCGACCCGCGCCGCCGCGTCGTCAACTCCATCAACGCCGACATCGAGTTCGACGCCGTGGGGACGCCGCAGCCGAGCCCGACGCCGACGCCCGACCCGTCCGACGATTTCAGCGGCAACGAGATTGACCCCGACCGCTGGAGCATCGGCATCCTGACCAACCCGCCCCCGGCCTTCGACCCGCTCGTCCGCGTCTTCCAAGCGGGCGGACTGCTCCACGTCGAGCCTCGCGCCGATGCCCACGGCCCTTCGTACAGCGGCCTCGTCTCGGCCCGCGCGCTCGACTTCAACTCGTCTCCGCTCGTCAGCATCGAAGTCGTCCAGCCCGCCGAGGGGCCGGGCGCGGAGACCATCTTCGGCCTCGGCACGGACGTAGATAACTGGTTCCGCTTCGTCGTTCAGAGCGAAGACCCGCCGCCGCCGCAGGTCTCTGACGCGCGAGAGTCGGCGGACTCCGCTTCGTTAACGAAGTCGAAGCGCGAGGCCGAATCCTTCGCCGCCCCGGCGGCGACGCCGACGCCCTCGCCTTTGACTCTCATCTTCCAGATCGCCCTCGGCGGCTCGAAGTCCTCCTCCGACCCGCTCGCCTTCGACCCGGCGCAGCACCGCTTCTGGCGCTTCCGCCACGACGCGCCCGCGCGCCTCGTCATCTTCGAGACGAGCCCCGACGCGCAGGTCTGGACGGAGCGTTTCCGCGCCGCGATTGACCGCGGCCAGAACGCCCTCATCGCCGAACTCTCGGCGGGCACGTTCCGCCCCAACGCCGACCCCGGCGAGGCGCTCTTCGACAACTTCCTCCTCACGCCCTCGCCGCGTCTGCAATTCACGACGGGCGGCGCGGCGGCGAGCGAGGCGTCGGGCGGCGTCTCCGTCGAGGTGCGCCGGACGGGCAGCGCAGAGAGCCCCGTCTCCGTGGACTACGCGACTTCGGACGGCACGGCGACCGCCGGGAGCGACTACACCAACACTTCCGGCACGCTCACCTTCGGCGTCGGCGAGACGCTCAAGACCATCACCGTGCCCCTCAACAACGACGCGCTCATTGAGGAGGACGAGACCGTTAACATCGTCCTCTCGAACCCCGTCGGCGGCGGCCTCGGTTCGGTGACGGCGGCGACGCTCACCATCCTCGACGACGACGGAGACGACAACCCGATTGACGAGTCCGAGTTCTTCGTCCGTCAGCATTACCGAGACTTCCTCGGACGAGACCCCGACGAAGACGGTCTCGAATTCTGGACGCACAACATCGAGAGCTGCGACGAAGACGCCGCCTGCCGCATCATCCGGCGCGTTGACACTTCCGCCGCCTTCTTCCTCTCCATCGAGTTTCAGGAGACCGGCTTCTTCGTCCACCGCCTCTACGAAGCCGCCTTTGACCGCGCGCCGACCTTCGCCGAGTACCTGCCCGACTTGCAGACCGCGCGGGAGGGCGTCATCATCGGCGAGCCCGGCGCGCTTGGGCGTCTCGAAGCGAACAAGCGCGCCTTCGCCTCGCAGTTCACGAACCGTCCCGACTTCCGCGCGCTCTACGACCACCTCAACGAGATGCAGTACGTGGACGCGCTCTACCGGAACGCGGGCGTCACGCCGACCGAGGGCGAGCGCACCGCGCTCATCGCCGGACTCCTGACCAACCGCGAGACGCGCGCGAGCGTGCTCCGGAAAATCTCCGAGGACGAGCAGTTCACGAGCCGCGAGTTCAACCGCGCCTTCGTCAGGATGCAATACTTCGGCTACCTCCGCCGCGACCCAGACCCGCCCGGCTTCGCCTTCTGGCTCAAGAAGCTCGAAGACAACCACGGCGACTTCCGCGCCGCCGAGATGGTCAGGGCGTTCCTCGACTCCGTCGAGTACCGCCGGAGGTTCGGCCAGCCGTGACGCGTCAGGGTTAAGCCCCGAAGGGGCATCGAAAATTAGCCGGGGGTCAGCCTGAAGGAGTGAGCGCGAGCGAGCGACGAAGGCGCAGCCCCCGGAAGCACGTCAAAATAAAACACCTCGCCCCGGCAGGGCGACGGAATTTGATTACGCCCGACTAACGCGTCTCTTCAAAAAGGAATCCCGTATGTTCCCCCGGCAGAGAAGCTTCCTTTCACGCGCCCTCGCCCTCGTCGCCTTCGCCGCGCTCGTCCTGCTCCCCTCGTCGCATCTCGCGGCGGCGGCGGCGCAGGACACCGTCACCGGCGCGTTCGAAGGCACGGTCACCGACAGCCGCACGGGCGCGGCCATCGCCCGCGCGAGCGTCGAGTTCATCAACCAGCAGACGGGCGTCCGCGTCGTCAAACTTTCGGACTCGCGCGGACGCTTCTATCAGGGCTTACTGCCGCCCGGAACCTACACCATCCGCGCCACCGCCACGGGCTACGACCCCGGCGAAACCGTCCAACGCCTCCTCGCCACGCGCACCGGCGAAGTCGTCCCCGTGCCCATCCTCTTAGACCCATCAGCCCCTTCAGCCGCGACGCCGAACACGACTCCGCCGACGACTCCTTCAACGACGACGACAACACCGCCGACCGTCTCCACCAACCCGACTCCGCAAACGACTCCGACGCCGAACGTCCCCACGCCCGGAGGCACGCCGCAACAGACCGCCGCCGCGACCGACGTGCGCGCCGGAATCAACGCGAAGGACGCAAGGCGCGGCGGAGCCTTCACCGAAGTCGAAGTCCAGAGCCTCCAGCTCGGCGGCACGACTCTGACGCGCACCTTCGACGAGTTGGCCCTCTACCTCAACGACGTGTTCCTCCCGCCGCAGACCATCGGCGGCGGCAGCGGCCCCGGCGTCGGCGCGGGCGTCGGCACTTCCGGCCAGTTCGCCGTCAACGGCATTCGCTCGCGCGCCAACAACTTCACCGTGGACGGCTCCGACAACAACGACGAGGACATCGGCGTCCGTCGTCAGGGCTTCTTCGCCCTCGTCCCGCAGTCCGTCGAGTCGGTCAAGGAGTATCAAGTCATCACGTTGCTCGCGCCCGCGCAGTTCGGACGCAACGCCGGAGCGCAGGTCAACGCCATCTCGCGCTCCGGCGGGAGCGAGACGCACGGCGCGCTCTACGGCATCTTCAATTCGAGCCACTTGAACGCCCGCAACTTCTTCGACACCATCGGCGGCGACACGACGAGCGCGGTGCGCTCCGGCACGCAGCCCGTCATCATCGCGCCCGCCGTCTCGTTCAACGCCACGACGCTCAACTTCGACGCCGTCGGCGGTCGCGCCGCCACCTCGCGCGACGGGCGCGGCGGCGAGGACTCCTTCACGCTCGGTCAGGGCGGGCTCGTCCTCGGCGGCCCGCTCGTCCCGGAAAAACTCTTCTACTTCTTCTCGATGGAAGGCCAGCTCTTAAACGCTTCGCGCGAGGCGAGCTTCATCGTCCCGACCGTCGCCCAGCGCGGCGTCTTCGGGACGGGCGCGAGCGGCCTCTTTCAAGACCCCTTCACCGGCCAGCCCGAATTCGCCTTCCCCACCACCTTCGGCGGCGACGCCGTCTTCAGCCTCTTCCCCTTCCCCAACAACCCCGCGGGCGTCTACGGCGAGAACACCTACACGCGCGAACTCCCGGCGGGCGCGCAAGGCAAGATTCTCTCCGGCAAGTTCGACACTAACTTCGACTGGGCCGGACGCGCGCAGTCCGTCACGGGCCGCTACAACTTCACCGACGACTGGCGCGACATCCCCGTCACCGGCGGCGCGCTCTTCTCCGGCCTTCGTGCCCGCGTCCGCACGCAGAATTTTTCCTTCTTCTTCAACAGCGAAATCTCCGCGCCCTCTTCGTCAACGCTCGTCTTCAACCAAGTCCGACTCTCCTACGGGCGCACGCGCCTCAACTTCGACGAGGCGCGCGACCGCGAGTTCCTCATCGCCAGCGACGACTTCCCCAACGAGCGTTTCCTCCTCAACGCGCCCGTCCTTGAGAATTTGACGCTCCCCGACTTCGACGCCGTGAACAACCAACTCGTGGCGAACGCCGGGCCGGTCATCTACCGGCCCAACGGCACGGTCGAAGACCGCCTCGGCCCGCTCGGACAGGTCATCGTCGCGGGCTTCAGCCCCATCGGCGTGGACGTTTTCAACTTCCCCCAACGCCGCGTCAACAACACATACCAAATCGCCGACCAACTGACCGTCAAACGCGGCGACCATAACTTCGCCTTCGGCACCGACAACCGCCGCACCGAACTCAACAGCCAGCTCCCGCGCAACTTCCGCCCGCTCCTCAGCTTCAACGGAGCGCCCCGCCTCGGCTTCGGCACGACGGGGCTGACCATCACCAACAACTTCGTCGAGCCCTCCACGCTCGCCGCCGCCTCCGCCGCCTCCGGCTTCTTCCAGACCCTCACGACGGGCAGCGACGCGACCGTCAACCTCCGCTTCTACCAACTGAACTTCTACGCTCAAGACGAGTGGCGCGTCCGCCCCAACCTCACGCTCTCGCTCGGCCTGCGCTACGAGACCAACACGCCCGTCCGCGAGGTCAACAACCGCATCGAAGGCACGTTCAATAATCCTTCGATAACGACGCTCGTCCCCGGCCTCAACGTCTTCCTCGGAGGACGCACGCGCATCTACGACCCGGACCTCAACAACTTCTCGCCGCGCCTCGGCCTCGCCTACGCGCCCGGCTGGTGGGGCGAACCCGGCGCGACGCGCCTCCGCGTCGGCTACGGCCACTTCAACGACCAGATACTCGGCGCGGTCGTCAGCCAGTCGCGCAACGTCTTCCCGACCTTCGTTACCATCAACACCGCCGGGGGCTTCGGCAACCTCCTCTTCCCGCTCGTCCCCTTAAGCCTCCTCAACCCTTCAGACCCGAACCTCGGCCTCGTCACGCCGGGGACGCTCAACCTCCTCAACCGCAACGCGACGCTCGCCCAACAGATTGCCACCATCAACCTCCTCGCCAGCGCCGCCGGGACTCTGCCCGGCGCGAGCGGCGTCGAGGTCACGCTCCCCGCGCGCGAGCAGCACGCGCCGGGCGCGCACCATTACTCCGCATCCATCGAGCAACGCTTCGGGCAGGACACCATCCTCTCCGCCGCCTACGTCGGCACGCTCGGCCACGACCTCGTCCGCTTCTCGACGCCGAACCTCGGCACGAACGCCGTCTCGCTCCTCCGTTCGCTCGGCAACGAGCTGAGCGGCGAGTTCCGTTTCCAGCCCAACTTCTTCGGCATCGCCGTCGCGCCCGGCACGCGCCTCACGACGACGGCTGACGGCCCTGCGGGACAAGGCACGCGCTTCACGGGCGGGCGGCCCGTCCCCGGCGTCGGCGGCGTCCAGTTCTTCGAGACTTCGGCCTCCTCCCGCTACGACGCGCTCCAACTCGAACTGCGCGGGCGACTCAGAGAGAGACTCCAATACCGCGTCGGCTATACGCTCTCGAAAACGACCGACGACGTGTCGGATGTCTTCGACCTCGCGGGCGCTTCCGCGCTCCCGCAGAACAGTTTCACTTTCGAGGGCGAGCGCGGCCCCGCCAACTTCGACGCACGCCACCGCTTCGCCTACCACGCCCTCTACGAGCTGCCGGGCTTCGACAGCCGCGCACTGAGCGCCGTCTTCGGCGGCCTGCAAATCGCCACCACGGGACAGTTCCAGACCGGACAGCCCTTCACCGTCAACTCCATCTTCGACGTGAACCTCGACGGCAATCTCACCGACCGACTGAATACGACCGCAGGCGTCGCCACCACCGGCGACCGCCAACAACCCTTGCGCCTCACGACCGGCGACCTCGCATCCTTGCGCGCGCCCGTCGGCGAGGACGGCAGCGTCGGGCGCAATACCTTCCGCGCCGGAAGCTTCCTCGACCTCAACGTCGCCGTCATTAAAAACTTCCGCTTCGGCGACTCACAGGCCATCGTCTTCCGCACAGAGGTCTTCAACGTCATCAACCGCGCCAACTTCGGCGTCCCCGTCCGCTTCCTCGAATCACCCGGCTTCGGCCAGGCCACCTCGACCCTCACGCCCGGACGCCGCGTGCAGTTTCATTTGAAGTATTCGTTTTAACGAGCCCGGCGAAACTTTCGCGTCACGAAGCTGAAGGGGGCTCACTTCCGTTGGAAGTGAGCCCCTCTGGCTTTACGTTCAATTAATTTTCGACGGCTTACTCTTCCGAACGGACTCCTTCCAGACGCGCGACGACGAGTGGACGCACGTCCATCTCGCGGCGGTAGAAGATGCGCGGGCGCTGCACGTCGGTCTCGCCTTTGGTGACGACGACGCCGAGGCCGCGCTTGCGTTTCGTCCTCTCGGTCACGAGCGTAGGCACGCGCTCCGCCGCGTAGTCGAACCACTCGCGCACCATGACGCGCCCGTCCCGTGATGATGGCGGGTCGGCCTCGCCTTTCTTCAAACCCTTCTTCGACGAGCGCGTAAGTCAAGAGCCCGTGTCCGAGCGACGCGGCTTCCAGAGCCGCCTGATAGCTCTGCGCGGCGGTGAGGATGTACATCCCTTTTTCATAAGCGAGCTGCGCCAAGCCTTTGGAGTTCATCGGCCCGCGCCGCTTCTCCTCGGCTTCGAGCGCCTGACCGGAGTTGCAGGCATCAATGACGAGCACGAGCTGGCTCACGCTCAGCGGTTCGAGAATCTGTTCCAGCTCTTCGTCCGAGATACTGTGGTCGAGGATGGCTTGGAGGCTGAACTGGTTGGCGAGCGTGCGCTCGCCCAGATGGCCGAGGTCGTGGGGGATGAGGTAGAAGCGATTCCCCTGCGCCGTGCCGTGGCCCGCGAAGTAGATGACAACCACGTCTTCGGGCTCCGCCGCCTTGAGCTTCGCGAGCGCGACGGGCGAGCCCGCCGGGAGCGGCCCCGTCTCCGCGCCGGACAGTCGTTGGAGCGCGGCGACGATGTTGGCCTTCGTCGCCTCCTTGTCGAGCAGGGAGATGGTCTCGACGCGCCCGCCGGGTTCGAGCCGCGCTCGCTGGCGGCGCACCTCTTCGACAAAGCCGTTGGCGTCGGCGACGGCGAACTTGAGGTTGTAACGCGGGTTGGCGTAAGTGTTGACGCCGACGGCGAGGATGTAGGTCGTGCCCGCGCGTTTCAGTGAAGCCGCGCCGTTGATGTCGAGCGAGGCGTCGGCGCTCTTCACGTTGTCGCGGTTGAAGGCGTAGGCCGTCAGTTGATTCTCGCCCTCGACGACGGGGACGACCGCTTCGAGCGCCGCGCCGCCCGAACCGCTCACGACCGCGCCGCGCTGCACGAAGACGAGCGAGCCGTTGCGGAACAGTCGCACGTCGCGCGCGCCCGCCGGGGCTTCGGTCACTTCGATTCTGACTTTGACGGTGCGCGCCGAGACCTCCGCGCCCGTCGCGCCGTCGCCCGCCAACGTCACCCTGAGGCGTGGTTGCCTGCGGTCTATGCGCGCGATGTCCTGCGCGGCGCGGGGCCGCTTGCCCGCGAAGATGTCGGAGAGGAGGTCGGGGTAGAAGAACTCGTTGAAGAAGACTTCGACGGGCGCGAAGCTGCGCGTGTCGTGCCCGAACCGCCAGACAATCTGGTTCCACGCCTGCGGCGAGCCGTCGAAGAGGCCGTCGGGCGCGACGACGAGCCAGTCGGCCTGCTCCGTCAGAGTGATGAGCGTCGCCGCGTGCGCGCCCGTCGAAGACTCCCAGACGCGCGTGCTGCCGTCCTCGCTCCCCGTCGTGAGCCACTTGCCGTCGGGGCTGAAGGCGACCGTGTTGACCGAGTCGGCGTGGCCTTCGAGGCGTCGCACCTCCGCGCTCGTCGTCACGTCCCAGAGACTCGTGCCTCCGCGCGACGCTCCCGCCGCCAGATACTTCCCGTCGGGGCTGAAGGCGACGCCGCGCACCTCGCCCGCGCTCCCCGCGAGGAGACGCGCCTCGCCGCCGCCACTCGCTTCGTAGAGTCTCGCCGAACCGTCCTTGCAACCGACCGCGAGCGACTTGCCGTCGGGGCTGAAGGCGACGCCGAAGACTTCGCTCGCCTGCTTCAACTCGCGCAGCGGCTTGCCCGCCCGCCGCGTCCCAGAGCCGCACGGACTTGTCCGTCCCGCCCGTCGAAATCGTCTTCCCGTCGGGGCTGAAGGCGACGGCGTGAAGTTCCGCCGTGTGGCCGTTGAAGGTGCGAGCGGGCCGCCCCGTCTCGACCTCCCAGAGCCGCATCGTCATGTCGCCGCTCGCCGTCGCCAGCCACTTGCTGTCGGGGCTGAAGGCGACGGCGTTGACGCTCTCGGTGTGGCCTTCGAGCGTGCGCGCCTCGCGCCCCGTCTCGACGTCCCAGAGCTTGACCGCGCCGCTGTGGCTCGCCGACGCGAGCCAACGGCTGTCGGGGCTGAAGGCGACGTGCATCACCCAACCCGTGTGACCTACGAGGGTGCGCACCTTGCGCCCCGTCGCCACCTCCCAGATGCGGACGGTGCGGTCTTTGCCGCCGTTGGCGAACCAGTGGCCGTCGGGGCTGAAGGCCGTCGTGTAGACGCCGCTCGAATAACTCTCGAAGACGCGCGGCGCGGCGAGCGGCGTCGTTATCACCGAGGCCGAAGGGATTTCGCGTAGTTGAATCGTCTTGTCGCCGTTGCTCGTCGAGACCCAACGGCTGTCGGGGCTGAAGGCCGCGACCTCACTCGGCGGGTCGCCCGCGTCTCCGTCGCCCGCGACGCGGCGCGTCTCGATCCACGTCGAAGTGTCGAAGGCCCGCACCGAGCGGTCGGACGCCGCGACGAGCAGCGTCCGACCGTCCGTGGAGAACGCGGCGGCTGTCGGCTTACCGCTGAAGCGTTCGATGTTGACCGTCTGCTTCGCGTCGGCCACGCGCCACACCTTCGCCGTGCGGTCGGAAGAGGCCGAGGCGACGAGTTGACCGTCCGGGCTGAAGCCGACCGACTTGACGACATCGCCGTGGCCCTTCAACGCGTGTAGCTCGCGCCCGTCGTTCGCGTCCCAGAGCCTCACGGTCTTGTCCCTGCTCGCCGACGCGAGCGTCCGACCGTCCGCGCTGAAAGCAACGCTCGTCACCCAACCCGTGTGACCTTTGAGCGTCCGCAGCTCGCGCCATGAACTCGTCTCGAAAAGTACGACCGTGTTCTCTAAAGTCCCCGCCGCCAGAGTCTTCCCGTCCGCGCTCACGGCGAGACTGAGCGCGCCGCCCGGCACTTCGAGACGGCGCAACTCTCCGCCCGCCACGGCGTCCCACACGCGCACGCTCCCGTCCGTCGAGCCCGACGCGAGCCAACGCCCTCCGGGGCCGAAGACGACGGCGCGGACGTGCAAGGTGTGGCCCAGAAGGCTCCGCAGCTCGCGCCCCGTCGCGGCGTCCCAGAGCCGCACCGTGTTGTCGGCGCTCCCCGACGCGAGCACGCGCCCGTCGGGGCTGAAGGCGAGCGCGTCCACGCGCATCGCGTGCCCGGTCTGGAGGACGAGTTCGGGCCGCGCCTCCGTCGCCTGCGCGACACTATGAAGATTCGCCGAGTCGCTTGAGACGGAAGAGGCCGCGAGCGCGAGCAGGAGGACGAGGCACGACGCGGCGATGACAAGTCGCACCGGCAGCTCCTTCGTCAAGACCCGACGGGCGCTCTCGCGCTCTCCTCGCCGTTTTTTCATCTCTGATTTCCCCGGAGTTTGGCCGCCGCGCGCGGGCGTTTGGCGGTCTTGAAGGATTCGAGGTCTCGACCGAGCGGTGCGGATGTTCGCGCGGCGTGTGCGTTAAGGAAGACGGGTGGAAAGTATGGCAGCCGCCCTTCGTTGTCAAGGTTCTTCCGGCACGCCTCGGTTCGAGATTGACCCTCACACGAGCGGGCTATACAATCTGCCGCGTCCAGCCGTTCCGCGCGCCGCCTTCAAGCCCTGCTTGGGCGGCGGCTCACCCGTTCCGGTCGGCGCGAACGCGCTGACCGTTTGAAAGCTCCCGTCCGGGCAATAATCTCGATGGCTTCCGGCAAAACTTCCCCCGTCTCCAAACTCCTGCGCACTCGCTGGTACTGGGCGCTGGCCGCCGCGCTGACCCTCGCCGTGTGGCTCGGCGTCGCGCTCGCGATGCGCCCCGCGCCCGACCCCGACGGCAGGTTAGGCACGCACCCCTACGGCCTCGTCACCTCGTTCGAGAACCGCGCGCTCGACCTCCTCTTCCAACTGCGAGACGCGCGGCAGCCTTCAATGCGCGAGCGTGGCCTGGGCGAGCCGATCACCATCATCGAGATTGACGAGGCGAGCATCCGCGCCTCGGACGTGCGGCTCCAACGCTGGCCGCGCGACTGGTACGCGACGCTCATTGACCGCGCGCGCGAGGGCGGCGCGAAGGTCGTCGGGCTCGACGTTTACCTGAGCGAGCGCGGCGGCACGTCCGAGGCCGACTTGGCCGCCGACCAGCGTCTCGCCGAGGCGATTTACAACACCGAGAACATCGTCCTCATCCAGAAGCTCGAAGCGGGCGGCGTCCCCGCCATCATCCCCATCGAGATGTTTTCGGAAGGCGCGACCGCCGTCGGCTTCTCTGACTTCCCGCACGACGACGACAACGCCGTCCGCATCGTCCAGCTCTTCCGCCGCGACGGCGAGACGGCGCACTTCAGCTTCGGCTCGGCGGTCGCGCAGCTCTACACGGGGCAGGAGTTGAAGGAGGAGTCCGCCGACGCCGTGCGGCTCGGAGAGCGGGCGCTCCCGCTGCGCACGGACGCCGCCATGCAGATAGACTTCCGGGGGCGCACGCCCGCCTTCCGGCGCGTCTCGGCCAAAGACCTCCTCTGCGAAGACTTCAAGCGCACCTCGACGCCCGACGTGCAATGCGACGCAGCGCAGAAGCCCGCGGAAGAACTCTTCCGCGACCGCATCGTCCTCATCGGCGCGACCAACAACGACGCGCCCGACCTCTTCAAGACGCCCTTCTACGAGCCGCTGGCTCTGACGCGCCTCTTCGACCGCAACCTGCCCATCATCCCCGCGCGGATGCCCGGCGTCGAGCTACACGCCAACGCCGCCGCCACGATGCTCTTCGGCCAGAACCTCGCGCGCCCGTCCTACTTGAAGCAGGTGCTCATCGTCCTCCTCACGCTCGGCGTCGTCGGGCTCGCGGTCTTTCTGCTGCGCGCGCTCTTAGGCTTCGCGGCGGTCGTGCTCGTGGCGGTCGCGCTGCTCGCCGTTTCCGCGTGGGCGTTTGCGGCGCACGCGACGATTCTGCCCTTAGCGAGCGCGTGGCTCGGCGTGGCGTTGCTCGCGCCGCTCGGCTTCGTTTTGCGCTACGCGCGCGAACGCGCCCTGCGCGACGAGAAGGAGGCCGAGCGCGCGCAGATCATGGACATCTTCTCGCGATGCGTCTCCACGGAAGTTGCCGAGGAATTGTGGGAGAAGCGCGAGCACGTCTCGCTCGTCGGCGAGACGCGAATCGTGACCGTCATCTTCACCGACATCCGTAGTTTTACAACCCTTTCCGAGACGGTGGACTCAAAGGAAGTCGTGACGTGGCTGAACGACTACTTCAGCCGGATGCACGAAGTGATCTGCTTCTACGGCGGGCACATTAACAAGTACCTCGGCGACGGGCTGATGATCGTCTTCGGCGCGCCCGTCAACCGGGGCGAGACCTTGGAGGCGCGCGCCGCCGTCCTCTGCGGCCTCAAGATGCTCGAAGAGGTCGAGCGGATGAACAGCGATTGGGAAGGCACGGGCCGCCCGCACATCGCCATCGGCGTCGGCATCCACACGGGCGAGGCGACGTGCGGCGTCGTCGGCGCGCCCGGACGCCTCGAATACACGATTATCGGCGACACGGTGAACCTCGCCTCGCGCCTCGAATCCACGACGAAGGAGGCGGGCGTCCCGCTCGTCGTCAGCAACAAGACCGCCGAACTGCTCGGCGTGGACTACGAGACCGAGGCGCTCGGCGACGTGAAGGTTAAAGGCAAGACCGAGAACACGTCCGTCTTCACCGTCAAGCCCCGGCAAGCCTCGAAGCAGGGCACGCCGTCGCCGGTCGTCACCGCCGGGCAGTGAGCAAGTTTTCCGTCGCCGTTCGTTCTGTGAGTCAGCATCGTTTCGTCAGTGACGGTCAGGAATTAACCGAAAGAGGGATTTCAACATGTCGAGAATTATCGTCCTCGCGGGTCGCATCCGGGTCGCCCCCCTTGTCTTGATGACAGCGGTCTGCCTCTTCACCTTCGCCGCCGCCGCGCAGGCGCAGCCCCGGCAGCAGCCCCAGCAACAACCGCAGGGGCAGAAGCCGCCGAAGAAAAAACTTCAGGCCAGCTCGAACTTCGCACAGTACGCGAGCCGCGACACGTCGAACCGGCTCATCGCCGGGGGCGCGACGCGCAACATCACGCCGGAGGCGACGAAGTACGAGCAGGCGGGGCAGGCGAGCTTCGAGGCGGGTAAGTTCGACGAGGCCGTCGAGGCTTTCAAGAAGGTGGTCTCGCTCAAGCCCCAGAGCGACCACGCGCACTACAACCTCGGCGTCGCCTACGAAGCCGCCGGGCGCGGCGCGGAGGCCGTCGCCTCCTACCGCAAGGCGACCGAACTCACCAACGACCCCGGCACCAAAGCCTTCGCCTTCTACAACACCGGCAACATCCACGCCGCCGCCGGGCGTCCGAAGGAAGCGATTGAGGCTTACAAGCGAGTCGTCGCCATCGCGCCCGAAGCCCCGGAGATTCACTACAACCTCGGCCTCGCCTACGCCGCCAACGGGCAGTCGAAGGAGGCCGTGGAGTCCTTCAAGCAGGCCGTCCAACTAAAGCCCGAATACGTGGACGCGCGCTTTAACCTCGGCACGGCCTATGGCACCGCCGAGCAGTATCGCGAGGCCGTCGAAGCCTTCAAAGAGGTCGTGCGCCTCAAGCCCGGCCACGCCGAAGCGCACTTCAATCTCGGACTGGCCTACCTCGCCCTCGACGACCGCGCCTCGGCGCAGGCCGAAATCAAAACCCTGCAAAGTCTCAAGCCCGAACTGGCCGCGCGCCTCAACGAGTTCGCGAAGTAAGAATCCGTTGCAAAACTGTAGGGGCAGGGCTTGTCCCTGCCCGTCTTCCGTGCCGGTTGAGCGGGCAGGGACAAGCCCTGCCCCTACAGTTTTGCACACGCCGGGGCTTTCGCAACAAACGGGCTCTGGGTCGTTTTTTAAAATGGGAGGGAGCGAGGATTGTCTCTAAAAGTTAACTCACACGAAGTCGCCGCCGGGGCTCGCCCTGGGCGGCGACTGTTCTTTGCGGCGTGCGCGCTCGTCTTCGCCTTCACACACGCGGGCGCGGCTTCGGCTCACGTCACGCGACAGGCGGCGGCGGGCGCGTCGAAGTCGCGCATCATGGTCGCTTCGGGAGCGCGCGTGCGCTCGGCCCCGAACGCGGGCGCGGGAGAAGTGGGGCGTTTGCCGCTCGGCGTCGTCGTGCGCGAGCTGGAACGCTCCGGCGCGAAGGAGCGGGTCGGCGCGGCGGAGGACTTCTGGTATCGGGTCGCCGCGCCGGGCGGCGTCGAAGGATGGGTCTTCGGCGCGCTCACCGCGCCCTTCGAAGAGTCGCGGCGCTTCGCCATCTATCGCAAGCTCGCGGGCGACCGCCTACGGCCCGCCGAGGAGGCGCGCGAGGCGAGCTTCGCCGACCAGACAGACCTCGTCGCCTTCCTCACGCGCGCCGCCTCCGAGGTGAAAAGTCGCGCCGAGCGCGGCGAGCTTGAGCTGCTCCGACTGCTCGCGCTCCACAGCGCTCTGGCCGCCGTTCCGATGGAGAAGCAGAGCGAGCAGCCCTACGCAGTCTTGGCTCAAGACGCACGAGCCGGAGATCGTCTACAGCGAGCCCGCCGGACAGTGGTTCGTGCGCGCCGACAAGCTCTGGGACTTGCAGAAGAAGTACGCAGACCTCCCCTTAGGCGAGCGCATCGCGTGGGAGGCGTCGCAGATACCGCTGCCCGGCGAGTGCGAAGGCTACTTGCCTTGCTACATGCACCTCTACACGCTGACCGAGGGCAACTACCTCAAGCTCTACCCGCGCGGCGCGCACGCCGACAAGGCGCTCGGCCAGATGGCCGACTCGCTCGCCGAGATCGTCAAGAGGCTTTCGTCGCCCGACAACCCTTACGAGGTTCCGGCGGAGGATCGCGCGGAGTTCCGACGGACGCTGACCCGGCTCCGCACGCAGATTTCCGCCGTCCCGAACCCGCACCGCGCACGCGCCCTCCAACAACTCGACGCGCTCTCCCGGCACTTCCGCTGAAGGCTCACGTCGCCGGCGGACGCCTCCACCCTCGTAGACGAAAGCGGCGCGGGGGACATCAGCCTGTTGATGTCCCCCGCGCCGCTTTGTGAAGCGCTCGCCTTCGGGCTCGCGCGTGTTTCGCCGCCGCCTTTTACTTCGAAGGCGTCTGCGCGTTCGCCACGCCGGAATAGGCCGTGACGCCCTTCGAGTTGTAAGCGTAAACGCGGTAGTAGTATTTCGTGTTGGCCGAGAGCCCCGTGTTCGTGTAGCCCTTCGAGTCCGCGGCTACAGTCGCGACCTGCGTGTAGTTCGTCCCGTTGGTCGAACGCTCGACGCGGAAGCCGCCCTCGTTCGAGGCGTTGTCCGTCCACGTCAGGTTAATCGTGTTCTTCGACGCGGCCACGGCCTTCAGCGCGCCGGGAGCCCCGTCGAGACTGACCGCCATCGAGGAGGTCACGTCGCCGTTAATCAGAGACTGCCTGGCCTGCGCCGCGAGGTCGGCGCTCATCGCGCCGTCGGCGATCATCGCCCCGTCGCTCAACACCTTCCCGCCGTCGGAAAGCATCACGCCGTCCGAGAGCAGCACGCCGTCCGAGAGCATCACGCCGGAACTCATGAAGATCGAGCCCGCGTCGAGCGTCGAGCCGTTGCTCGTCAGGATGCTCTCGCTGATGGTGATGCCGTCGCTCATCATCGTCCTGTCGTTCATCATCGCGCCGTCGGCGAGCAGCACGCCGTCGCAGAGCATGACGCCGAGGCCGTAGACCGACTGATACTTCAGGATGAGGTTCGAGCCCGTGGCGAACGAGTGCTTCATGACGATGCCCTGACCCCAGTAGAAGGTCTGACCGGCGAGCGTCGTCTGCGGCGCGGGGGCCGAGCACGTCGCGCAGAGCAGCGAGTCGCCGACCGGCGTCAGGGCGGTCAAGTCCGCGCGGACGAGCTTCGCGAGGCGCATCGCGCCTTCGAGGTTCAGCGCGCCGCTGCCCTGCTCCAGATTGTTGAAGCCCGCGAGCGGCTGCGCCGTGTACATCAAAGCCATCTTGATGAGGTTCGGCGTGAGCGAGGGGTTGGCCTGCTTCAAGAGCGCCGCCGCGCCCGCGACGACCGGGGTCGCCATCGAGGTGCCGCTCATGTACATCTGCCGCTTGGTCGACTGGTTGGAAACGCCCGCGTCGAGCGAGGGGTTGTTCGTCAGGAGCAGGTTGTTCGGCGACGCCGCCGCGATGATCTTGTTGCCGGGCGCGGAGAGGTCGGGCTTGATAAGGTTGTCGAAGTGGCGCACGCCCGCGTCGTCCATCCAGAAGGAGCGGGTCGGGCCGCGCGAGCTGAAGGAGGCGATCTGGTCGTCGTTGCGCGCGTTCGTGCCGAAGGTGTTGACCGCGCCGACCGTGATGACCGACGGGTCGTTGCCCGGCGAGTGAATCATCCCGTAGAGGCGGTTGCCCGCGCTGTCTTTGCCCTCGTTGCCCGCGGCGGCGACGACGACGATGCCCGCCTGCGTCAACTGCCGCACGGCGACGCACAAGGGGTCGTTCGTGTAAGAGTCAATGGCCGCCGTGCCGAGGCTCAGGTTGACGACCTTGATGTTGTAGAGCGGGTTGAGGCGGTTGGTCATCACCCAGTCGAGCCCGCCCAGAATCGAAGAGGTCGTCCCCGTGCCTGAAGCGCCGAGCACGCGGAGGTTGATGATCTTGGCGTTCGGGGCCACGCCCTGATACGCGCCGTTCGCGACCGAGCCGTTGCCTGCCGCGATTGCCGCGACGTGCGTCCCGTGGCCGTAGGGGTCGTCGGTGCGGCCCTCGCCCGTGAAGTCCTTGCTGTAGACGACGCGACCGCCAAAAGAGTTGTGGCTCGTATCAATGCCGGAGTCCATGATGACGATGCCGATGCCGGAGCCGTCATACTTGCCGAGGGGGCCGGCGGTCGCCGCCGCCGCGTCCGTGCCGCTCGTCAGAGTGAGGTGGCCGAGCTGCTTGGCTTCGTGGTCGAGCGAAACGTAGCCCACGTCCGTGCGCGCGCCGATGGCTTCGACGTACTTCGCCTTCATCTTCACCGAGCGCGCCGCGAAGTTCTTGAACGCCGCGCCGACCTTCGCGCCTTTGCCCTTGAGGTCGGAGTCGAGCGTCGAGTTCCAAATGCTCTTCGGCTGGACGATAACGTCGAGATCGTTTTCGGCGAGCGCCGCGTCTTTAATCTTCTTGCGGAGGTCGGAGCCGATCTTGTCCTTCTTCGCCGTGCCCGCCTGCGCCGTCCTGACGGACAGCGTGCGGTCGCACAGGATGATGCCGAGGCACAGGGAGAAGACGAGGGCGAGGGCGGCCCGTCGGCGTCGGCTTTGATTGGGGGATTTGAAAGTTTTCATCTTCGGTGAACTCTGGGGCTTAAATTCGTTCGATCTTCTTCGGTCTTTTTAATTCCCTCGTGCTCGTTCCGCCTCCCGTCCGTGTCGGACGCAACCGGAGACGGAGACAGACAAAGCAACGACCGTGCCTCCGCGTGGGCCGGGCAGATTTGACAGTTTTCTTGGGAATTTTGCGGGTCTGACTGGAAGGCGTGAGAGAGGGAGGGGCGGGCGTCGGTCAGGATGAGAGAGTCGGTCAGTCAGCTTGACGGCAGGGCGATTTTGGAATACAAGCCCTGTGCTTCAACAATCGCCACGCTCCCGGAGAGACAACCGACATGTTCAAAGAGTTCAGAGAGTTCATCGCGCGCGGCAACGTCATTGACCTCGCCGTCGCCGTCGTCATCGGCGCGGCCTTCGGCAAGATCATCACCACCTTCGTCGAGGGCATCATCATGCCGCCCATCGGCCTGCTGCTCGGCAAGATTGAGTTCGCCAGCCTCTTCTACGTGCTCGACGACACGAAGGGCGTGCCCGCCTCGCTCGCCGACGCCAAGGCCAAGGGCATCCCCGTCATCGCCTACGGCCAGTTCCTCAACGACCTCATTAACTTCCTCATCATCGCCTTCTGCATCTTCCTCGTCGTCAAGGCCTACAACCGCCTCAAGAGCAAGCAGGACGCCGACGACGCCCCGACGACGAAGGACTGCCCGCACTGCCTCTCCACCATCCCGCTCAAGGCCACGCGCTGCGCGCAATGCACGAGCGAGCTGGCGGCGGCGTAAAAAAGGTCTGAGCCCCGAGGGCGCGCGAGACAATAGCCGGGGGCCGCAGCGAAGGCTTTGAGCCCGACGCCGCCCCCGGTAGGAAGTGGAATAAAAGAATCCGACCCTGAAGGGGTCGCAAGAACGCAACGTGCGGTGCGACCCCTTCAGGGTCGGAATTATTTTCTTGTCCGTACCGGGGGTGACGCTTCGGCTTGTGCCGCGCCCCCGGCTTGCCCCGCGGCTATGACCTTCATCCCCTTCGGGGATTTCGCTTCCTTCCCTTTTTACGCCGAGACGGCTGCGCCGGTCGTCGGGCTGGCCGGTTCCGTGGAGCCCGCGCCAGTGTGCGCGTGGTAGAGGTCTGCGGCGCGCTGTTCGTGCTTCGCCAACTCGACTTCTATCTCGTCGAAGAGCGCGGCGGTCAAGGGGTCTGTGAACTGGTTCGTCAGGTTGAAGGCGTCAACGACGCCGGTCTGCAAGTCGCCCATCGCGCGGCGCAGGAGACTGATGTCGCTGCTCCCCTGAATCCAGCTCTTGAGCGTCGCCCACGCGCCGCTGCCCGCCGCCTGAAAGTCCAGCTCGCCGCCGAGCGCCGCGAGACGGCTTTCGAGCGTCGAGACGTGGAGCGCCTTGGCCGCGACGACCTCCTCGAAGAAGGTTTTGATTTCCGGGTCGGTCGCCTTCTCGGCGTACTTCTCGAAGGCGGTCAGCGCGTACCGCTCGCCGCGGATGGCGGTGTTGATGCCGTCCACAATCTCCGACTTCGACTGCCCGCCCCACCCTTCGGCGAGCTGCCACCACTCCGCCGAAAGGCTGTTCTCGTCCGGCAGCTCAAGCCCTTTGATGGAGAGTCCGAGCCGGCGCAGGATGGCCGTCGTGAAGATGGGCAAGTCCGAGGGCCGCCGCGAGGTGATGAGATTGTCGTCCGAGACGACGGGCGCGTTCTCGTAGCTCGCGCCCGCGTTCTGCATGTCCTTGCGGATGGCGCGGAAGCCGGTCGCGCGTCTCCCGCGCAGGAGGTCGCCTTCGATTAAGACCTGCGGCCCGTGGCAGACGGCGGCGACGATTTTTCCCTGCCGCGCGGCCTCCTGCACGAAGCGCACGGTCTTCATGTTGGTGCGCATCTTGTCCGGGGCCATACCGCCGGGGATGACGACGGCGTCGAACTCCTCGGCGCGCGCGTCGGTCGTCGTCGCGTCGGCCTCGACGGAGACCTTCATGTTCTTGCCCGTGTACTTCTCGTTGAGGCGCGAGCCGAGCACGGTCACTTCCGCCCCGGCGTCCTTGAGCGCCTTGTAAGGAATCTGAAACTCGCTGTCCTCGACGTGGTTCTCGATGAGAATCGCCACCTTCTTCGTGTTGTCCGCCATAACGTCCTGCTCCTTAAAAGAGTGTCTGCGGCCTCCGCATTGTTCGCTTCCGAACGTTCAGACGGCAAGGTCTATGCCAGCCCGAAACGCCGAAATTCCGGCCAAACACGCAAAAAATCGCCCGCAAAGCCGTACAGGCCGCGGGCGATTCTGTTCGCTTACGCTACTTAAACGCGCGTCTTAAGTGACGGGCCGCATCAGGCCGCGGAAGATGCCCTGCACCGTGACCTTCGAGGCGTGGAGGCGGATGGGCGCGTGCTGCGCGTTGGCGGGCCGCAGCTCGACTTCGGTGCCGAAGCGGTAGAGCCGCTTGAGGGTGGCGCGCGCGCCCTCGACGAGCGCGACGACGATCTCGCCGTCTCTGGCCTCGGTGCGGTTCTCGATGAGCGCGATGTCGCCGTCGCAGATGTGCTCGTCAATCATCGAGTCGCCCGCGACCCTGAGCGCGTAGACGCGGTTGGGCCGGACGCGTCCGAGCAGGAAGCGCGGGACGGTGATCGTCTCGCGGTCGTCGGCGGTGTCAATCGGCGAGCCCGCCGCGATGCGTCCGAGCAGGGGCACCTCGCACGTCGCGTCCACGTCCACCGTCTCGGCCTGCACGCTGAGGCCGAACGCGCCGTCCTCTCGGTGGCGCGAGACGAGGCCGCGCTTCTCCAAAGCCTCGATGTGCTTCGCAATCGTCGCCTTCGAAGAGACGCCGAAGTGCCGGGCGATCTGCGCGTAAGACGGCTCGTACCCGTGGCGCTCGATGAAGCGCGTGATGTATTCGAGAATCTCTTTCTGGCGTTGCGTGCGCGGCTGCATAATCTTTCTCTGACTCCTTACCTTCCGAGCGCCCGAAGGAAAACCCTCCGGAGACACTCCCTCGCCGAAGGCTGCGCGATTGTATGAGCCCGCCGCCGAAAGCGTCAAGCAGAACCTGCGAAGACCGTCGCTCACTCTCTCATATTTTCGCCCCCTCCCGTCGCCAGAAATATTGCAGCACGACTTAACCTCAACGGATAAGCACTATCCCCGCGAGACAGCCCTCAAAAACTTATTGCAATGCCACGCGAACAGAGGTTTAATCTCGCCCCGTAGGGCCTCACCGTCGGCTTCCTTGCAATTCCCGGCTGCGGGCTCTGCCTCCAAACAACGTCCGTCAGACACACGAATACCCAGACCGCCATGATTCACCCTTCATGGCAGTCGTAACAGACCGAACCGCGACGCGCCGCCTAGACGAGCGTCAACACGATTTGCAGCAGACTCAGTGTCCCCTCAACCACGGGGTCTACTGCAATGCCGGTTGAGATTTCGCCAGCGACTTGCGGAGTATCCATCTCGCCTTGAGTCGTTGATGGAGCCGGGACTTCCGGCTGCGGGTCTGTGCGTGGTGTTGAAATTTGACCTGCAAAAATTGAACCTGACAGTGTGAGGGTCAGTACCAACGCAGCACAGAACTCTTTTGCGTTTTTCATGGTGTTCTCCTGAAGTGTGAAGTTGTGGGTCGTGATGGGCGGTGAAGTGAGAGCCTTACCGTCAAGACCACCCGTGACGAGTTGCGATAGCGCATCTTAGCATCCCGCCATCATTAAAAATGCCGCCCGCACAAGCGAAGGCAGCGTTTTATCAAGCGCATAGAAAGGTAAACCTCACATGGCTTCAGTTAATCAGCTACTTCACCAAATAGCTGACTCATCACTTAACTACAGCAAGCGCGCATTGCTTCGCTGCCAATTAGCCAAAGAATATGAAGAAGTAGGTAATTATGATGGCGCACGTGAAGCTATGGGTGAGTTATGGCCGCGTGTGGGCGAACGTCCATTACTTGGTGGGCTTGACCAAGCAACAGCGACAGAAGTGTTACTACGAGCAGGCGTCCTCACTGGCTGGATTGGCAGCGTTAAGCAAATTGAGGGCTCACAGGAATTAGCAAAGAATTTAATTAGTGAAAGTATTGCGGGTTTCGAAAAACTGCGCGACTTAAAGAAAGTTGGAGAAGCACAGACCGACTTATCTATTTGCTACTGGCGCGAGGGTTCATACGATGAGGCACGTATTCTTCTTAAAGAGGCACGTTACAAACTGACTGATGAGGATGGCGACCTTAAGGCTGTGGCTTTTCTGCGAAGCGCTATTGTTGAGAAGGTGGCAAACCGCCTTAATGATGCACTGAAATTTCATATGGAGGCTGCTCCACTGTTTGAGGCAAGTAGTAACCAAACTCTCAAAGGACGATTCCATAATGAATATGGCATGGTGCTGGAAAATTTAGGGAGAGCAGAGCATAGAAACGATTTTATAGATCGCGCTTTGATTGAATATGCGGCTGCGAGTTATCACTTTGAGCAGGCGGGGCATACTCGTTATCACGCGTGTGTGGAAAACAATCTGGGGTTCCTGTTCAGCACGATCGGTAAGTTCAATGAGGCGCATGATCATCTGGATCGGGCGCAGGCGTTGTTTACGAGCATGAGGGATAGCGTGCATCTGGCGCAGGTGGACGAGACGCGGGCGCGGGTGTTTGTGGCGGAGGGGCGGTTGGCGGACGCGGAGAAGTTGGTGCGGGCGGCGGTGCAGGCGTTGGAGAAGGGCGGGGAGCAGTCTTTGCTGGCGGAGGCTTTGACGACGCAGGGGGTGGCGCTGGCGCGTCTGGGGCGGCACGCGCGGGCCGCTTCGACTCTGGGGCGGGCGGTGGAGGTGGCGGAGCAGGCGGGGGATGTGGAGGGCGCGGGGCAGGCCGCGCTGACCATCATCGAGGAGTTGGGCGAGCAGTTGACGCATCAGGAGTTGGGCGCGACGTATGAGCGCGCGGCGGGGCTTCTGGCGGGGTCGAGGCATCCGGGGAGTAAAGACCGTCTGCTGATGTGCGCGCGGCGGGTGCTGTTTCTGCTCGGCGTGTTGGGCGCGCCGCCGACGTGGGAGGGCTTTTCCTTCGACGAGACGGTGCGGCGATACGAGTCGCGTCTCATCGAGCAGGCGCTCAGGGACGCGGGCGGCGTCATCACGCGGGCCGCGCGGCTCCTCGGCTTAAGGCGGCAGAGCCTCTCGACGATGCTCCACAGCCGCCACCAGAATTTGAGCGCGCTGCGGACTCCGGTCGAGCCGCGCAAGAGCAGCCTGATGTTCCGGCACGGCGAATGGGCGGAGACGCAGCCCGTCACGATCCTCCACGTCGAGGACAACCAGGTGATTGCCGAGGCGGTGCGGGAGACCCTAGAGATGGAGGGGTGGGAGGTCGAGACGTGCGCCGGCGGTGAGGCGGCTCTGGAGTTGATCGAGGGCGACGCGCACTTCGACTTGCTGCTCTTCGACAACGAGCTGCCGGACACGGACGGCCTTGAGCTGATCCGGCGGACGCGCTCGCTCGCGCACCGGCAGCAGACGCCGATCATCATGCTCGCCGCCGGGTACGTCGAGCGCGAGGCGCGGCGCGCGGGGGCCAACGCCTTCCTGCGCAAGCCGGAGGACGTGTCGGCCCTCTCGGAGACCATCGCGCGGCTGCTGGCGCGGAAGACAAAATAGAAGGGGTCGGCGGCCCGGCACGAAGTTGATGAAGGAGCTGCCCTTGGGCTGTCAAAATGGCTTTGATGAGAGAAACGCCCGCGAGCCTCGAAGGCTCGGCGGGCGTTTCGGTTTCGGCTCGTGCCGTTTTACTTAATCGAGTAGCGGGCGAGCGTGTTGGGGAAGAGGATGATGGAGGGGAGCACGTCGGCCATGTTAACTTTGTTCGCGCCGGTCAGAATGTCGCGGGCCTTGAAGCCGTAGAGGGCTTCGTTCAAGTTGTTGTCGGGGTTGATGACCGCGCCTTTGAGTTCGAGCCCGGCGAAGAGTCCCTTGCTGCGCGAGTAGGAGAGGATTCCGGCGTCGAAAGTCAGATTCGTGGTGGCGGATGCCGCGCGCCCGACCGGCCCGGCGGCGGCGCTCGCCTCGCCGCCCAGCTCGAACTTGTCTTCGAGGAGTCCTTTCAAGGCGTCTTCGTTCATGAAGAGCAGCACGAAGTCTGTCTTCGACGCGCCGATTTGCAGGCCGACCGACGCGCCGCCGAGCTTGAAGAAGGCGGGGGCGCTCCAACCGCCCGTCACGCGGCGGCTGATGATGCCGCTGCCGCCGCGACCGCCGACGAGGAACCCGGCCTTCAAGACGCCGGGGAAGACGGCGACGGCCTCGGCACGGTCGAGCAGCTCGCGCGGGATGCCCCGGTCGGGTGCGCCCATGATCTGGTCGAAGACGCGGGCCGACGCCTCGGATTTCTTACCGGCCTCCTTCTGCTGCTTGGCGGTGGCCGTGGGGGCGGGATGGGTCGCGCGCCTTTCGCGCTCGGTCTGCGCGCTCGCCGGGGACGGGAGCAAGAGGATTGCGGCGGCGAAGGCCGCGAGAATCAGTTGATGAAAAATGCGCTTCATTCAATCTCCTCCAGTTTGAGGTCGTTCAATTCGGGAGACGCACGGAGTAGCGGTTAATCTGCAAGGGGAAGGCGCGCACCGCCGTGGGGGCGGGAGTGTCGGCGCGGCCCGCGAGAAGCTCCGAAGCCTTCTTGCCGTAGAAGGCTTCGTTGAGGTCGTTGTCCGGGGTGATGGCGACCCCCTTGAGCGCCGCGCCGATGAAGGCCCCTTTGCTGCGCGCGTAGGTGAGGATGCCCGCGTCGAGCGTCGGGTTGGTTCCCGCGCCGAGCGAGCGGCCCACGGGCCCGGCGGCGACGCCCACCTCGCCGCCGACCTCGAACTTGTCCTCCATCATCCCCTTCAAGGCTTCGTCGTTCATGAAGAGCAGAACGAAGTCGGTCTTCTGCCCGCCGATCTGCGCGCCGAAGCTGCCGCCCGCCATGTTGTAGAAGACGGGCGTGCCCCAGCCCTTATTCGCCGTGCGGCGGCTGATGATGCAGTCGCCTTTCCGACCGCCGACGATGAAGGCCGCGCTCAGGACGCCGGGGCAGACGGCGACGGCCTCGGCCCCTTCGAGCAGGTCGCGCGGGATGGCGCGCTCCGGCACGGACATCACCTCGCGCAAGACCCTTGCCGCGTCGTTCGAGTGGCGCGTCGCGTCCTTCGAACGTTTCGGCGTGAACTTGACCGCGCCTTGAGTCGTCGTCGTGCCCTTCTTCTGCGCCGACGCCGGGGCGTTCGACGCCGCGAGCAAGAGTCCCGCCGCGAGCGCGAAGGCTGCGCTTCGTCTCCAAATCTTTTTCATCACTTCTCCCTCCTGAAAACTTTCTTCCGGGGGAATTTAGAGGCGGTCGCGCGGGGGACGCGTTCGCTTTATAAGTTTACTGCGAGCCGTACTGCGCGATGATGCGCTCGCGAATCTGCGCGGGGCTCAGTTTCTCCTTCTTCTCCAGTTGGAGGGCGAGGAGCGCCTCGTCTATGCAGATGGCGCAGTGGGCCGCGTGGTCGTCCACGAAACAGGTCTGGAGGCTCTTGTGGCCGAAGCCCTTGTCGCAGTGACAGTAGCACGGGAGCTGCGCGAGCGTCTGCGGGATTTCCTTCGCCGCCAAGTAGCCGAGCCGCTGCTTGCCGCTGAACTTTTCGGGCGCGAGCGTCGGCGCTAAGTTCTTCAAGGCCGCCGCGCTTATCTCGAACGCGGGGACTTCGCCGGGAGCGCCGTGGCCGTGGCCCTCGTGGCCGGGGGCTTCCGCGTTCGCCGGGGGTTTGAAAGCGGGCGGGTCGGTCGCCTTCGCCGCCTGCGGCGAGTCGGAGCGCCGCGTCGCCTTATCCTGCGACGCCGTGCCGCCCGAACACGCGGCCACGGCGACGAGCGAGAGAATCAGTCCGAGCGTCAATAGCTTGTTCTTCATAAAACTTCAAAGCTCCTTCGAGAAGAGTAGCAAAAGAAGTGATGAATGCGGAATGATGAATGATGAATGAAAGACAGTTATCAGGTTTGAGTTTTCAGTTTTCAGATAAGACCGGAACTGAAAACTGAAAACTGTTTACTGAAAACTTCCCGCCATTCATCATTCCGCATTCATCATTCATCATTTGTTTCAATGCCCGCCGTGCTCCGTCGTCTTCAACGCGCGCGGGCGGAGGCGGATGAAGAATTTATACGAGGTCGGGTTGCGCCCGTAAAGCGCGTCGAGGAGGCCGGGCTTGGAATAGAGGGTCGCGTCGCCGCCGAGGGCGACGGAGAGCGTGTCCGTCTCCCAGAGGTCGCGCGCCGCGCCGAAGGTGTAAGCGCCGACGCGGAACTGCGGGTGCTCGTGGTCTCCGAAGCCGAGGCCGTGTAGTTCGTCGTGACTCAGAAGGTCTTCGCCTTCCCTGTCCGCGAGTTCGAGCCGCGTGTAAAGGTAATTCTTGTCGAGGAAGTTGACGGTCGCCTCCGCCGTGTAACCGTTGAGGCGGAAGGTCTCGCCGTCGTGCTGCTCGCGGTTGCGTCCCCAGATGAGGGCCGCCGCGAAGTTGCCGCGCGCGACGGGGCGGTTGTACTGGACGGAGGCCGTCTGCCGTCGCGTGTCGCCGGGGGAGAAGAATTCGGGATTCCTGAGCAGGCCGTAGGAGTACTGCAAAGCCCAGTTCTCGTTCGGCGCGACCGAGACGCGCACCGAGCGCGAGGTGAGGGGGTTGAACTCGAAGCCGTAACGCTTGTCGTCCGGCTCTCGACCGTTGAAGACCGAGCCTTCCAGCTTCAGCCAGCGGTAAGTGAAGCCGGAGGTGAGGACGCCGAAAGAGATGTGCGTCGAGTCTTGCTGGTGGTGCGCGAGCGGCGCGGTCGGGTTCTCGGAAGCGGACGCGCGGTGCATGAAGGCGACGGGGCCGAGCGCGGGCTCGCCCGGAAAGCCGAAGTAGGCGTACCACGTCCCGCGCTCGCCGAGAGGCATTGTGTACTGCGCCGACAACTCCATAAAGAGGTCGTGCGGGTGCTGGAAGTCGCGGATGGGCTGCCCCTTGTAAACCTCGCCGGTCTGGAAGAGTTGCGGCGAGCCCGCGCCGGAGAAGGTCAGGGGCTCAAGGCTGAACATCCCTCGTAGTTGAAGTGTGCCGCGCCCGACGCGCCGGTAAGCCATCGGCATGAGCCAGTTCTGCGACTCGAACTTGGTCACGCCGCGCGGGCCGCCCTGCGAGTTGACGCCGAGCTTCGCCTCGCCGTGGAGCATGAGGAGCCACTCGCCCTCCGTCCGGTGCCACATGTACATCGGCGACGAGCCGGGTTGCCACGCCGTGCCCGAACCCATCCGCCCCATCGGCATGACGTTCGACGCGCTCGCGCCGACGCGGACGCCCATCTGCCCGCCCTCCATCACCATCAGACCGCGCTCGCCCCCGTGCGCGGAATGATCCGCTTCGCTCTTGACGCCGTGCTGTGAGTGATCCACTGCGTCGGCGGGCGTCGGCGTCGGCGCGGCGTGCTCGTGTTGCGAAGGGTCTTGCTGCTGCCGAGTCGTCGGGGCCGGGCTCGGTGTTTGCGCCGGCGCGGCCTCTTTCGTTTTCGGCGTCGGGCTCGGCGTGGGTTGAGGCATGGTGTGCCCCTCGTGCTGCGCGGCGGCGGCGGTCGCGGACGCGAGGCAGACCGCGAGGGCCAACACGAAGGCGCGTAAAATCGTCCGTCTCTTTAATCTCGCCGCCCTCTCGAAACGGGGCGGCACGTCAATCTTCATCTTCCCTTCTCCCTCTTGAAAAACTCCGCGCGGACGGACGAGCCCTCCGCTCGGACGCTGGTCGTCGAATTGTGTTTCTGGACGCAGGAGTGCGCCGCCTCGCCGCCGGAGCGGTCGGCAGGGCGCGCAGGGAAGAGCTAGATGAGGAAGACGCCTAAGAGGACGTGGAGGCGTGAAGCGCCGGGCGGCGAGCCCTGAACGGGGATGACCGCCGGGGCGAACGAAGCGAAAGAGAATGTCTCAGGCGCGTGGACGCGCGGCTCTGGGCGGCTCTGGTCGCGGCGCGCGACTTCGCCGCCGCGCGACTTCGCGGGCACGTTCGGGCGCGTGGGTTGCCCGACGCAGTGCGCGCAACCTTCGGAAGACCGGACAGCCCGTGCCGCCCGCGCCCCTTCGCGGACGAGGCCGTCGTCGGCCCGTCCTTCGCGCGCGGCGTGGGCCGTCCCGTGCGAGGGATGCTCAGACACTCGCGGCGGCGTCGCGTCTTGAGCGCGCGTCTCTTCGTGCGTGCCCCGTGCCCCGTGCGTGTCGTGCGCGAGGCTCGCGGACTCGGCCCGCGTGTCGCAGTGCGTTGCAGGCGGCTTCGAGGTCTTGTGCGCGAGGCGCGCGCGGCAGCACTCGTGCAGCCCGGCGTGCGCGGCACGCGCCGAGGCGTGCGGGCACATCGCGGCGGCGAACACGCCGCCCCAGCCGCACAAGAGCAGCGCGTTGAGGAGGCCCGCAAAGAGAAGACGACGCAGCATAAGACTTAGAACTTCGATGACCGAAACGCTTTCCCGGCTCGCCCGAATTTAACACGAACGCGCCACACGCGACCAACGCGCGGGCCGACTCCGCACTCTGCCGAAGTCCTCTAGCCCTCGCCCATGAAGAAGAACCACGCGACAAACGCGGCGAGCAGCAAGCCGCCGATGACGACGATGATTTCAGTCGTGTCCATCATTAACACCTCGACGAATTTAACCGCGCGCCTTGAAGCGGCGGAGCCGCAGACTGTTCGTCACAACCGAGACGGACGAGAGCGCCATCGCCGCGCTCGCCAGGACGGGCGAGAGCGTCCAGCCCGTGAAGGGATAGAGCGCGCCCGCCGCGACGGGGATGCCGAGCGCGTTGTAGACGAAGGCCCAGAAGAGGTTCTGGCGGATGACGCGCATCGTGCGGCGCGCGAGCTCGATGGCCGCCACGACGCCGCTGAGAGACCCGCCGACGAGCGTGATGTCGGCGGCCTCCATCGCGATGTCGGTGCCCGTGCCCGTCGCGATGCCGACGTCGGCCTGCGCCAGAGCGGGCGCGTCGTTGATGCCGTCGCCGACCATCGCCACGCGTTTCCCTTCCGCTTGCAGCTTCTTCACCTCGTCAGCCTTACCGTCGGGCAAGACTTCGGCGAGCACGCGCTCAATGCCTACGGCGCGCGCCACCGCCTCCGCCGTCCGGCGGTTGTCGCCCGTCAGCATCAGCACTTCGAGGCCGAGACGCTTGAGCGCCGAGACGGCCTCCGCCGACTCCGGCCTGAGCTTATCCGCGACGGCGATGAGGCCCGCCGCCTCGCCGTCCGAAGCGACGAAGACGGGCGTCTTCCCTTCAGCCGCGAGAGCCTCGGCGCGCTCACCCAATCCTTTGAGGGCGACGCCGCGCTCCTTCATCAACTTCAAATTCCCGACCAACACGCGACGGCCTTCGGCAAGGGCCTCGACGCCGTGACCGGCCAGCGCGTTGAAATCACTTGCCGGTGCGAGCGCGAGTCCGAGTTCTTCGGCCCGCCGCACGACCGCTTCGCCGAGCGGGTGCTCGCTCCCGCGCTCGATTGAGGCGGCGAGACGCAGAAGCTCTTCCTCCGTCCACCCTTCAACGGCGAGCACGTCGGTCACGGAGGGCTTGCCTTCCGTCAGCGTCCCGGTCTTGTCGAGGACGACCGTTTGGAGTTTGTGCGCCGCCTCCAGAGCCTCGCCGCCTTTGATGAGGACTCCGGCCTGCGCGGCGCGGCCCGTCCCGACCATGACGGCGGTCGGCGTCGCCAGTCCGAGCGCGCACGGGCAGGCGATGATGAGGACGGAGACGAAGTTGACGAGCGCCGTCGTGAGCCGCGTCTCCTGCGGCGCGGCGACGAACCAGACGACGAAGGTCAGGACGGCGATGATGATGACGACCGGCGTGAAGTAGCCGCTCACGCGGTCGGCCAGACGCGCGACGGGCGCGCGCGAGCCCTGCGCGTCCTGCACGAGCCGGACTATCTGCTGTAAGACCGTGTTGCGGCCCACGCGCGTCGCGCGGAAAGTAAAACTGCCCGTGCCGTTGACCGACGCGCCCACGACCTCCGCGCCTTCCCTTTTCTCGACGGGGATGCTCTCGCCCGTCAACATGGATTCGTCCACGAAGGACGCGCCCTCCGTAATCAAGCCGTCGGTCGGAATCTTCTCGCCGGGGCGGACGAGAATCAGGTCGCCGGGCACAAGCTCTTCGACGGGCACGTCCTCGTAAACCCCGCCTGCCCGCACGACGCGCGCGGTGCGCGCCTGCAAGCCCATCAACTTCTTAATGGCCTCGGACGTGCGCCCGCGCGCACGCGCTTCGAGCAGGCGGCCCAAAAGGACGAGCGCGATGATGACCGACGCCGCCTCGAAGTAGACCGGAACCATCGGCCCCATCCCCCAGTCGGACGGGAGCGCGTCCGTCAACGGCGGCATCCCGTCGTTGACTGTCGTCTGCGCGAAGAGTCCGGGGGCGACGGTCGCCACGACCGAGTAGACGAAGGCCGCGCCCGTGCCCGTTGCGATGAGCGTGTTCATGTCGGCGGCGCGGTGGCTGAGCGCCGTCCAAGCGCCCCGGTAGAAAGGCCAGCCGCTGTAGAAGACGACGGGCGCGGTGAGCGCGAGTTGCAGCCAGTTGGCCCACCACGCGTCGAAGAGCGGGATGCGACCGTGCGACATCGCGATGACGAGGACGGGCAGAGAGAGCACGGCGGCGACGGCGAAGCGGCGACGGATGTCTCGAAGCTCCTCGCTCCTCGCCTCCTCTTCGCGGCTCAACCCCTCTGACTCTTTCTCGCCCGTCACGTCTATGAGGCCGTAGCCGATGTCCTCGACCGCGCGGACGAGTTGCGGTACGTCAGTCCGCTCCGGGTCGTAAGAGACGGTCGCGCGCGCGGTGGCGAAGTTGACGTTGGCCGAGCCGACGCCGGGCGACTTCGACAGACGCCGCTCGATGCGCCGCGCGCACGCCGCGCAGGTCATGCCCGTGACGGGCAAGTCAACGCGCGCGACCTCAGCCGTCAGGCTCGTTGATGCGGCGACGGAAGACGCGGCTGCTGTCTGTGTCTCGGTCTTCACTTCGCCCTCCTCGAACGCCGCAGACCTTCGTGCGCGGCGGCGGGCGCGCTCAGGGTGCTGTGCTCGATGAGGCCGCAGACGCGGCCCTCTTCCTCGCCGCGCTCGTCCCACTCTCGAAGCGTGCGCCGTAGTTCGCGGCGGTAGCGTTGCAGCTCGGCCAGACGACGGTCTAACTCTTCGAGCTTGCGCCGCGCCGTCTCGCGGACGTGACGGCAGGGCAGTTGCCCGCCCTCGCTCTCGCCCAGAATCTCCGTGATTTCGTCGAGCGAGAAGCCGACGGCCTGCGCGCGCTTGATGAAGGCGAGGCGTTCGAGCACCGCTTCGTCATAGACGCGGTAGTTCGCGCCCGTGCGATGCGGGCGACCGAGCAAGCCCCGCCGCTCGTAAAAGCGCAGCGTCTCGACGCCGACGCCGGACTCCCGCGCGACCTCGCCGATGCGCAAGGCCCGCCCCCCGCTGCCGCGCCCCTCCGTCTTCTCAGAATCCTTCGCCGTTCTCATCATGTGAACATTGTAAACCCTGGAGCCGACTACAGAGTCAAGGGGAAAGTCAGAAGTCAGAACGCGGAACGATGAACTGCAAGACAGTTAACAGTTTTGAGTTTTCAGTTTTCAGTTCTGGTCTTTAACTGAAAACTGAAAACTGCCTACTGAAAACTTCCGACAGTTCATCGTTCCGCGTTCTGACTTCTGACTTTCTTCTAGTTGTTGCTGCTCGCGGGGAGCGTCTCGCCGCCCGCGAAGTGGTGGCGCGGGGCGTCGAGGTAGGCTTCGACGGTCTTGTAAATCTCTTCGTCCATGAAGACGTTGATGCGGTGGTAGGAGCGCGAGAGCTGTTCGGGCTTCTGCGAGGAGAGCGCGGCGCGGTACTTCTCTAAAAACTCGACGAGCGTCGAGCGCAGGAGCGTCAGCTCGCGCACCACCTCCTTCAGTTCGTAGCCCTGCCGCCAGCGCTGGCGACCGTGCTCCTTGCCCTCTTCGAGGTTGAGCGGCCCGGCGGGCGACTCGCTCAGGGCGCGGCGCAGCTCTTCGACGATCTGCGGGACGTGGTCAATCAGTTGCACGTAGGAGAGTCGAGTGTCCGAGTTGATGCGCCGGTCGGCGGTCACCTTCTCCGTCCACTCGCGCACGATCGTCTCCTGTCCATTTTTCAACAACCTGCTGATTTCTTCAGGCATCTGTGGGGGAACCTCGGATGTCCAGATTTTAAGTCAAGGGGCGCGCGCCGGGTTGGGAGTGCCCTCCGCGCGGAGGATGCTCTAACGTTCGCGCGAGAGTATAAGTCAAGGCGCGGCGGGCGGGCAAACGATTTGACCGCCCGCCGCGAAGAGTGCGACGATGCAGACTTTAAAACTGCCGGAAGGCTCTCTAAATGAAAGGGGTTTGAAGCCGATGGGAGAGAAAGAGAACGACTTCGTGACGCAGGAAGAGACGGGCGAGATTGCGCCGTCTGAGCAGGTCGAGGGGCGCGTCGAGGCCGAGATGAAGCGCATCGAGGGCAGCGCCCGCGAAGCGGTCGGTCAGGGGATTCAGGACGAAGAGGTCGAGCGCGCCGGGCGCGCACTGAAGGAAAAGGCCGAACGCGAACTCGAAGAGCAGAAGAAAGAGCAGGAATAAGAGAAGGCAGAAGTAAAAAGGTCAAAGGCAAAAGTGAAGAGGCGACCGGCCTTCTCACTTTTGCCTTTGACCTTTTTACTTCTGCCTTCCTTCTAGTCTCCCGTGGCCTTGTCCATCGCCTTGTCGAGCGAGGCGCGGAGCATCGTGGGGAGGTTCTGGGAGAAGCCGGGGAAGTGCGCGACGACGCGCCCGCCGGGGACGATGACGAAGGTCTGCGGGATGGACTGCCTGCCCCGCATGAGGCCGAGCCGCAGACTGGCGTGAGCCCACCCGACGGTGTAGTTGATGTTGAAAGACTTGACGAAGTCGCGCACCTTCGCCTCGTCCGTCTGCGGGTTCTCGGTCGTGAGACCGATGAGTTCGACGCCCTTCGCCGCGTACTCCTTGTTAATCTCTACCATGTGCGGAATCTCCTGCCGGCACGGCCCGCACCAAGTCGCCCAGAGGTTGAGCACGACCACCTTGTTTTTGAAGTCCGAGAGGCGGACGGTCTTCCCTTCGAGCGTCTGAAACTCGGCGTTCATAATCTCCGCCGAGAGCGTATCGCTCTGCGCGGGCGGCGGCGGCTGCGTCCCGCGCGACTGCGTGACGGTGACGGTGGGCTTGTTGCCGTTGGCGGCGTTCGCGTTGTCGCGCGCGGTGTCCGTCGAGGTGCAACTCGCGGCGGCGACGACGGCGCAGAGCGTAGCCGCCGTCAGCGCAACGCGCGCCTTCGTCCAGAACTTGTTCGTCGTGTGCTTCGTCGAAATCATGCTTTGAAGAATTCCTTTTGGATTAAAAAAATCTGTGCCGCCTTCAAGGTCAGAACCGCCTGCGGTAGCGGGCGGGTTGGCATCGTCGCTAATACCCGCCCGCTACCGCAGGCGGTTCTGACCTGAGTCAACCGCGCGCTGCTCAAGGCCCGACGCGGACGAGGCGGAAGCCGAGCACGGGAGAGCGGAAGTCTTTGCCGAACCAGCGACGAGAGAGAGCGTCAACGGGCTCGTCGCCGTCGGGGCGGCTCTCATATGAGCCTCCGCGCACGACGAACTTGCCACGGTCGGCGGGGAGCAGCACCGTCCGGTTGTTTCCTTTGTACATCGCCGCCGGAGAGCCCGTCCACTCCCAGACGTTGCCGATCATGTCCTCGACGCCCTGCGGCGTCCGCCCTTCGGGGAACGAGCCGACGGCGCGCGGCGCGTCGCCGAGGATGTTGGCGCGGCCCGCAGACCACTCGCCGCCCCAGGGGAAGGCGCGCGAAGAGTCGCCGCCCCGCGCGGCGTACTCCCACTCCTCTTCGGTGGGCAGGCGGTAGGTCACGCCGTCGCGTTCGGAGCGCCACGCGGCGAACCGCCGCGCGTCCTCGTGCGAGACGTTACGGACGGGCAGTTTCTCTTCGCCCGCGCGCGGGCTGCCGCCGTCCCAGACTTCAGGCGGCGCGGCGTGGCCCTCTTCGCGGACGAACTCTGCGTACTCTTCGTTGGTCACTTCCGTCCGGTCAATGGCGAAGGGCTTGACCGAAACGTCGCGCGCGGGCCAGTGGTTATAAACCCAGAGAAGGTAGGCGGGGCGCGTCCTCCTCATCTCGTCGGTCATGGGCGGCACGTCGTCCTGGCCCATGCTGAAAGAGCCGCCGGGGAGCGCGACGAGGTCGGGCTGCCGCTTGGCGTCGCCCTGCGCGGGCGTCGGGCTCGCGCCCGGAGTTGGTGTCGGATTCGGCGTCGCACCGTTCTCGTTGAGGACGCCGTTAGAGTTATTGACGTTCGTGACCTCGCCGCGCGGCCAGAAGTAGAAGGCGAGTGCGCCGACGCCCGCGAGCAGGCCGAAGAGGACGAGGACGCCCAACGCGATGAGCGGTAGACGCGACGGCGAAGGCGGCGGCTGCACGGTCGTCACGGGAGGAGCGACGGGCGGCGGCTGCACGGGCTCGACGGGGACGACGGGGACGACGGACGGCGTGAGCGGGGTCGTCTTCGCGCCCCCGGCCTGTTGCTGCTGCCGCCGCAACTCTTCCGCCTCAAGGCGCTGCCGCTCCTCGACTTCCCTTCTCTGCCGGTCTTCGGCTTCGAGCCGCTGGCGCTCGGCCTCGGCACGCGCCTCGGCTTCAGCCCGAAGACGCGCCTCTTCGGCGAGCCTCTGGCCTTCCGCTTCGTCGAGCCGCGCCGTCGGGGCTTGAGTGTCGGGCTCGTAGGCGGGCGGCGTGGTCTGCCCTACCGCTCCCGCGAGTCGCGCGGCGGTGTCGCCGGGCTCTTGCCGCGCCGTGTCCACGCCGGGAGTTCCCTGCTCTGCGTCCGCGTCGAGCGAGTCCGTGCGCGGCTCCTGGACTTGCGCGATGGTGTTCTTCCCAAGTGCCTTCGCCTCTTCTTCGAGCGTCGAGGTATTCGGGGCGAGGTCCGGGCGCACGCCCGCCACCGTCTCGAAACTGGGCGAGCCGGAATGCTGCCCGCCCGTTGCGAAGCCGCGCCGCTCTTCGAGCCCCACGGTCTCGCCGGGCGCGAGCGGGACGGTGCTGGCCGTCGCCGCCGCGTCGCCCCCCGCCGCTTCCGTACCCACGCTGCACTGCGCGGCGCGCAGCTCCTCGATGAACTCCTCGACCGTCTGCGGTCGCCGCTCCGGGTCTTTCTGCAAGGCGTGCTGCACCGCCCGCTCGACTTCGGGCGGGACTTCGACGCCGCGCTCCGAGAGCGGCACGGGCGAGGTCGTCAAGTGCTTCTGCATGATCGAGGGGATCGAGACGCCGCGGAACGGCACGTCGCCCGCGAGCATCTGGTAGAGGATGACGCCTAAAGAGTAGATGTCGGAGCGCACGTCCACGTCGTCATCGCCCCACTGCTCCGGGGCCATGTAGAAAGGCGAGCCCATCATCCCCTGCGTCTGCGCCGCGACGAACGAGCCGAGGAGTTCCCCCGACTTGATTTTCGCCAAGCCGAAGTCGAGCACCTTCACGCCATCGCCGGGCGCTTGGCCGCTTTGCAGAAGAATGTTGAGGGGCTTCAGGTCGCGGTGGACGATGCCCTGACGGTGCGCGGCGGCGACCCCGGCGCAGACGGCGAGCATGATCTCGACGGCCTGCGAGGGCGAGAGTCTCTTCTGCTGCGCGAGGATGTCGTGGAGCGAGCGCCCCTCGATGAACTCCATCACGAGGAACGGCGTGGTGCCGCCGATGACGCCGTAGTCGGTGACGCTGACGGTGTTCTGGTGGCGGATGGCGGCGGCGGCCATCGCCTCCTGCCGGAAGCGCGTGACGAGCGAAGGGTCGTTGCCGACTAAATCGGGGAGGATGACTTTGACGGCGTGGTGCGTCTTGAGGAAGACGTGCCGGGCCTTGAAGACGATGCCCATGCCGCCCTGCCCGAGACGCTTCTCCAACTGGTAGCGTTCGTCTATGACGGTGTTGCCGGCGAGTGTGAATTTGAGAAGGTCACCGTCGCTCGGACAGTGGTTGACGTGGTTGGGGAAACAGCGGTGACAGCCTGGGCACTCTTTCATCAGATGCTCTGGTGCGATACACGAACAGAATTCTGCGCCGGTGTAACGTGCAAAAATTCTAACAACTTGCAGACGTGCAAGCAACCTGAAGGCAAAAGTAAAAAGGTAAAAGGCAAAAGTGAAGAGGCCGAAGCCCTTCTCACTTTTGCCTTTTACCTTTTTACTTTTGCCTTCGTTAGTTCTGCGTGCGCGGCGGCGAGCTGCTGACGGTGGTGACGCGCGACATGTCGTCTTTGGCCTGCTCGGAGGCGGAGCGGATGCCGGCGACGCGGAGGCGGAACTCGTCCGCGTTGCTCGCGCCCCGGAGCGCCTCGTCAATCTCGATGAGGCCGGACTGGTAGAGGTTGAAGAGCGACTGGTCGAAGGTCTGCATCCCGTACTGCGAAGTGCCCGCGCCGATGGCGTCGCGGATGAGCGAGGTCTTCTCCTCGTTGATGATGTAGTCGCGGATGAGCCCCGTCGTGACCATCACTTCGACGGCGGGGATGCGACCGCCGCCCACCGAGCGCACGAGACGCTGCGAGACGACGGCGCGCAGGATTCCGGCGAGCTGGATGCGGACGCTCTTCTGGAGGTGCGGCGCGAACGAGGAGACGATGCGGCGGATGGTCTCGGTGGCGTCGAGCGTGTGGAGAGTCGAGAGGACGAGGTGGCCCGTCTCGGCGGCGGTCAGAGCCGTCTCGATGGTCTCGTGGTCGCGCATCTCGCCGACGAGGATCACGTCCGGGTCTTGACGAAGCGCGCCGCGCAGAGCCTCGGCGAAAGAGCGCGTGTCCACGTCCACCTCGCGTTGGGTGACGAAGGATTTCTTGTCGCGGTGGAGGAACTCGATGGGGTCTTCGATGGTGATGACGTGGCCGCCGCGTGTCGAGTTGATGTAGTCAATGACGGAGGCGAGCGTCGTGGACTTGCCGGAGCCGGTCGTGCCGGTGACGAGGATGAGGCCGCGCTGCTCGTCGGCGATTCTTTCCATGACGGGCGGGAGGCCGAGTTCGGACATCACGCGCACCTTGTCGGGGATGACGCGCAAGACCATCCCGACCGTGCCGCGCTGCTGGAAGATGTTGGCGCGGAAACGTCCGAGGCCCGAAACGCCGTAGGCGATGTCGGCCTCCGAGACCTCCTTGAAGCGTTGCTTCTGGCGGTTCGACATCATCGAGAAGGCCATGTCGAGCGTGTCTTCCTGCGTCAGGCGGGGCGCGTCCACGACGGGGCGAAGCTCGCCGCCGAGGCGCATGAAGGGCTGCGACCCGGCTTTGACGTGAAGGTCGGACGCGCCGAACTCGGTCGCGGTGCGTAAGAGGTCGTCAATTCTGACTGGCATGTGTGGACTTCAAACCTTTGCGAAAAGGGTCTCGGACGGGGACGAGGGTGGAGGCGGAATCCTTCTGCGTTCGGTGCTCTGCTGTTCGAGGAGCTGTCGGAGGAATCGCCGGGGCGGACTTTTTGCGGGAGCATCGCCGGAAAATTAGAGTCCGGCGGACACCACAAGCATTCTCGCACGCCGTTTTCCGTCCGGTCAACAATTCATTGCGCGCATTCGGAAGGTGAAAGACGCGGGAACGCCCTGAAAGGGCGGAAGATAATAGCCGGGGGCAGAGCGAACGCAGGTGAGCGACGCCCCCGGTGAGGACGTAGATAAAGGAATTCGACCCTGAAGGGGTCGCACCTCAACGTTGAGGCGCGACCTCTTCAGGGTCGGAATTCTATCTCGACTGTTCCGGGGGTGTCGCTCAGTCGCTTGCGCTCCTTCACTCTGCCCCCGGCTATTATCTTCATCCCCTTCGGGGATTTTCGGCGTCTATTCCGTCAAAGTGACGTGGATGGAGTCTCGCGTGTCGCTCGGCGCGTTGGAGGAGGAGGCGGCGGCCACGCCGACCTCGCGGGGCTGCTCCTGCTTGAAGCCGTTGTTGCCCTCGGCGTCCGCCCTCGACTCGTTGACGTAGGTGAGCCACGGGCCGGGCGCGGGGCGCTCGCCGGAGGTGATGCCGAAGAAGACCTGCTGGATGCGCTCGGTGACGGGGCCGCGTTGGCCCGCGCCGATCTGGATGCGGTCAACCGAGCGGATGGGCGTCACCTCGGCTGCCGTGCCCGTGAAGAACAGCTCGTCGGCGAGGTAGAGCGCGGCGCGCTGGATGGCCGACTCGACGAGCGGGATTTCCAGCTCGCGGCAAATCTGGATGACGCTGTCGCGCGTGATGCCCGGCAGAATCGAAGAGGCGAGCGGCGGCGTGATGACCTTGCCTTCGTGGACGAGGAAGATGTTCTCGCCGGAGCCTTCGGAGACGTAGCCCCGGTCGTCGAGCGCGATGCCCTCGGCGAAGCCGTTGACGATGGCCTCCATCTTGATGAGCTGCGAGTTCATGTAGTTCGCCCCGGCCTTCGCCATCGCGGGCATCGAGTTCGGCGTCAGCCGCTGCCACGAAGAGACGCACACGTCAACGCCCTGCTCGATGGCGGCGTCGCCGAGGTACTTGCCCCAGTCCCACGCGCCGATGTAGCAGGTCATCGGGTTCGGGAAAGGGTTGACGCCGAAGGCCGGGTGCTCTTCGTCGAGGCTGCGGAACATGATGGGCCTGAGGTAACACTGCTGAAGTTCGCTGCGTCCGACCAGCTCGATGGCCGCCGTGCACAGCTCGTCGAGCTGGCGCGTGTGCTCCATGCGGTAAATCTTCGCCGAGTTGAGGAGTCGCTGCATGTGCTCGCGGAGACGGAAGACGGCGGGGCCGCGTTTGGTCTTGTAACAGCGGATGCCCTCGAAGACGCTCGAACCGTAGTGCAGGACGTGCGACATGACGTGGACGCGCGCGTCGTTCCATTTAATGAACTCGCCGTCGTGCCAGACCTGGCTCGCGATGGTCGGCGTCTTCACGTCCTTCTTCCTCGAATCGTCTGCAAACATCTCTCACAACTCCTTCGGTTTAGTCGTTTCGCGCACTGGTGCTCTGGGTTTTAATGTAAGGGGCTTCTGTTTCGTTTGTCGCGGGCTGCAAGGGTTCGGGGCACGGGCGGACAACGTTTGTTTTCCCCGGATAGTTACTCAAGTTGTACTAAGGTAAGGCACGATACCTTAAACTCAAGCCGCTTTGCAAGGCGACGCCCACGACGCCCCGAAGGCCGCGCGGCGCGCTCATTTCGGTGCGCGTCGGCGGGCGTCGGCGCTTGCTTCTTCGCTCCGGCGCAAAGTACCATCCGCGTTGCTTTCATGTTAATTCGGCGGTCGCGGCCCACAGGTTTTTCCCTTAAATGAAGCGCCCGGCAAAGGTCTCGTTCGCGGCCTCGGCGGCGTGGGCCGCGCTCGCCTTCGCGCTCGTCTTCGAAGGTTGTCGAATGTCCGAGAACGTCCAGCACAATCCGCCGCCCGGCGCGAGTCCGGGCACGAACGCCCCGGTCGAAAGTCGCGGCGCGGACGCGCAGTCCGTCCACCGCGACGCGGTCGTCATAGACCTCCACGCCGACACCGTGCAGTTCATGATTGACGAAGGCGCGGACATCAACGAGCGACTCACGACCACGCACCTCGACGCCGTGCGGATGAAGGAGGGCGGGCTCGACGCGCAGTTCTTCTCCATCTGGGTCGAGCCGGAGACCTACGGGCGGAAAGGCGAAAGGGCGGTCGAGCGCGCCGACGAGCAGATCGCCGCCGTCCGCGCGCTCGCCGAAAGGAACCCTGAGACTTGGGCGCTCGCCACCTCGGCGGCTGACATCCGCCGCGCCAGAGAGGAAGGGAAACTCTCGGCGCTCATCGGCCTCGAAGGCGGCTACGCGATTGACGAGAAGATAGAGAACGTCGAACGCTATTACCAGATGGGCGTGCGCTACATGACGCCGACGTGGACGGCGAGCACGAGTTGGGCGGGCTCTTCGGGCGACTCGGCGGGGCAGAAGCGCGGCCTCAACGAGTTCGGGCGCGAAGTCATCCGCGAGATGAATCGTCTGGGGATGATGGTTGACGTGTCGCACGTCTCCGACAAGACTTTCTGGGACATCGTGGAGACTTCGACGAAGCCCGTCATCGCCTCGCACTCCAACGCGCGGGCCTTGACAGACGCGCACCGCAACCTCACCGACGACATGATTCGCGCGCTCGCGAAGACCGGAGGCGTCGTCTGCGTCGTCTTCTATCCGGGCTTCCTCGACGGGGACTGGCGCGAGCACAAAGAGCGCGTGGACAGGGAGATTGCGCCGCTCGTCCGCGAGGCGGGCCGCCGGGCCACGGGGCGCGGCTCGTTCCGTCGCGTCGCGCGCGACCGCGTGCGCGAGCGTGAATACTCGAAGCATCTGCCGCCCGTCCCGCTCGCGCGGCTCGTTGACCACATAGATCACATCGTCCGCCTCGTCGGCGTCCGGCACGTCGGTCTCGGCTCCGACTTCGACGGCATACAGGCCACGCCGCCCGACCTCTCCTCGGTCGCAGACCTGCCGAATCTCACGGCGGAACTCCTCAGGCGCGGCTACACGGCGGAAGACGTGACGCTGATTCTCGGCGGCAACGTGCTGCGCGTGATGGAGGCGGTGGAGGCGAAGTGAGAAGAGCGCGAGTCGAGGCGTCGGCCCCCAAGCCGACGGAGCAGACGGAGACGAGACCCCGCATCGGCTTCCACGCGCCCATCGCGGGCGGCTTGCAGAACGCTCTCTTGAAGGCGCGCGAGCGCGGCTGCGACACGGTGCAAATCTTCTCGCGCAACCCGCGCGGGTGGCAGGCGCGACCGCTCTCGGACGAGGAGGTCGAGACCTTCAAGCGCGTCCGCGCGGAGACTTCAATCGGCCCCGTCCTCATCCACGCCAACTACCTCATCAACCTCGCCGCCGCCGACGAAGGCATCCGCGAGAAGTCCGTCGCCTCCTTCCGCGAAGAGGTCGAGCGCGGAATCCAACTCGGCGCGGACTATCTGGTCGTTCATCCGGGCAGCGCGCGCGGCTCGTGCGAGGAGGATGGCATCCGCACGTGCGCCGAGAGCTTGAAGAAGGCGTGCGAGGGGTTAGACCTCGGCGGATTTCGCATCCTGCTTGAGAACACCGCCGGGCAGGGCGAGTGCATCGGCCACCGCTTCGAGCACCTGCGCAAAATCGTCGCCGCGTGCCCGGAGCTGAACTTGGGCGTCTGCCTCGACACGGCCCACGCCTTCACCGCCGGATACGATTTGCGGGACGAGGACGGCTTCGCGGCGACCTTCGAATCGCTTGATGCAAACGTCGGCCTCTCGAACGTGCGCGCCGTCCACTTCAACGACTCGAAGGCCGTCTACAACTCGCGCGTTGACCGCCACTGGCACATCGGCCTCGGCCACATCGGCGCGGACGCGCTCGCACGCGTCGCGCGCCACCCCTCGCTCGCCCACGCCGCCTTCCTGCTCGAAACGCCGCAGGACGAAACGGGCGACGACGAGCGCAACCTCGCCGCGCTCCGCTCTTACGTCGCGCGCGGCGACGAACCCACAGCAGGACGACGCGCCCCACACGGAGAAGAACATGTATGCTCGACATCGAACTGAAAGAATCAGCGGAAGGCCCCGTCTACCTCCAGCTCCGACAGCAGATAGAAGAGCGCATCCGCGACCAGCGGCTGCGGGCGGGCGACTCGCTCCCCTCGCCCGCCGCGCTCGCGCAGAAGCTCTCGGTTGACCGCGGCGAAGTCCAGCGCGCCTACTTCGAGCTCGAACACTACGGGCTCGTGTCGAAGGCCGTGAGCAAGGATTTTCTCGGCAAGGAGAAGGTCACGTACACGATTAAGTGAGTGATGAAGGAATCGCTATTTGAAATGACTTTGCCTGTAAATTCCCTGTCCGTGACAGACTGCCTATAAAATCCGCCTATAATCCGCGCCCCGCTTCTACCACTAGACACGGCGAAGCCGCGCGCGTCCCGCCTGACGCGAACGCGCCCAACGCCAGACCAAAATCAACGCCTCATAGAATCCCCTCTTCCAGACGCGATTAGTATTGACATCCCGTGCGCCCGAAACTATCTTCCCCACGTTACGAGGCGTCGCCCTTCCTGCCGGCAAGGTGATTCACACCACCGGCGTCCCGTCCGACCTTAAACCGAAACCGGACAACCTTATACTCACCGGGAGGTAAACCATGTCGAATTTCTCACGCGCGTTCCTCAACTCACGCAGGCTGCTTATCGCCTTGACGCTAACGCTGGCCTTCCTCGCACCCATCTCCACGCCCCCCACGAAGGCCCAAGAGATTTACTACACCGACCCGCCGCCAACGGCGTGGGCCGGACTACTGATCTACACCAGTTATTACCCGGATGAGACCTTCACCGGCCCCAGCTTCTTCACATGTGAGGCCAACACCTGTACCGGCGAAGAGTACTGCCCCTTTCCGAAGACACCTTACTTCATCGAAGTGCGTCGTATCACCGTTTCCTGCACCGGGATAGTGTGAGCGGGCATCGGCCACCGCATTGATGTTCAAACCGGCTTGCGCCTTAGAATGGCGTGGCACGGAATTTTTGTTCAAAGCCGTGCGGGAAGGAAGCCATGATCTCGAAGCTTCTGGTCTTCATCAGCTCGACCTCAGACCTCAGGGACGAGCGGCAGGCACTCAAACAGTTGATCGGGAAGTACGGCATCTACGTGCCGTACCTCTACGAGGACGAGCCCGCGCGCAAGGGGAGCCCCGAAGAGCGTTGCCGCGAGATGGTGGGGCGCTCCAACGTCTTCGTCGGGCTCCTCGGCGGCAGTTACGGGACGCCGTACCCCCCGCCCGGCGAGGGAGGCTCCATCGTCGAGTGGGAGTTCGACACGGCGCGCAACCGCGCAGACCTCGGACTGATGGCGATGATGATTAAGCGGATGCCGCCGACGCAGGTCGAGCCGCCGCAGTTGCAATTCATCGAGCGCGTCCGGGGCTTCCGCAGCGTCTGGTGCAAGGAGTACAGCACGCCCGCCGACCTCGGCGAAGAGGTTCTGAAGTCGCTCGTCCAATGGACGGGCGAGCTTGCACAGGCCAACCTCGAAGATGAGGAGAGCGGCAAGCGCCGCCTCCGCCGCGTCCTCACGCCTTTAGCCGTCGGCTCGGTCGCCGTGCTCGTCGCCGTCGCCGCGCTCAGCTACTTGGGCGTCCTCGCCGTCCCGGCGTTCGTGCTCGTCACCCTCGGCGTCGTCGAGTGCGTCCTGCTGCTCGCCATCATCCTCGTCCTCGCCTACTGACTTACTTCAAAGGAGAGCCGAAATGTCCGACGCCCAGTACGAAACCGCGCCCGCCGAGCCCGAAAGCAGCGAGACCGAGAAGCGCGCCCGCCAGCTCGCGCAATTCGTCGAGGCCGAGCGGAAGCGCAGGCGCGCGGCCCTGGGCTTCTACCTCGCGCTCCTGCTCGTGCCCGTGGGGCTCGCCGCCGCCGGGCTCGTGCTGGCGCGCAAGGCCGCGCCCATCTCCGAGGACGCGCTCCGCAGTCAGTTGACGCCGATTGTCGAGGTCAAGGTCGGCGAGCAGATGCAGCCGATGGTCGAGGAGAAGTTCGGCGGCAAGATAGACACGGTCATCGAGCAGCGCGTGGGAGAAAAGATTCAGGGCGCGAGCCCGGCGAAGGTCAGGGAGTTGGGCGAGAGCGTCGAGCAGGTCAGGCGCGACCTCACGCAGGTGCAGGCGGGCGTGCAGGAGGTGCAGGAGGTGCGGGCCTCTCTGCCGCAAATCCGCGAGCAGCTCACGGCGCAGGTGCAGAACATCCAGCGGATAGAGACGCGCGTCGCGCAAATGCCGCCGCCGAACACGAACCCCGAACTCGCCTCCGAGGTCAAGCGGCTTCAGGAGCGCATCGGCGGGCTTGAGTCGCACCTCAACCGCTCGCTCGAAAGCCTGTCGGTGAAGGTCAACGAAAACTCGCGGACGGTCAAAGCGCTCTCGGTCAGGGTTAACAGCCTCCGTGGCGCGAGCGTTCCCGAAAAGGAGGGCGGGCGCGAGAAGAACAACGGCAACGGCCTTATCCGCAAGCAACCGCGCTAGAGAAAGATTAGACAGCCACGCCGCTTTCAGCTAACATGACGAAACCTTTCCGAGAGCGGGGGCGTTCGAGACTAGACATGACGATACGTTCGCAGCATCCCTTCAACCTCCTCCTTACGGTGCCGCCCCGCGGCGACCGCGCCTGAAGGCGCGCGTCCACGGCCCGCGCGGTGCGGCGACACTTCCCTTCACAAACAATCCGACTCAAAAAGTTTGAGAGGCGACCGGCGGCGTGGCTTGAGTAAGCTCCGCGCGGGCTGGTAGTGTTGACCGTCTTAAGGTCAGGAGAGCGAGTTAGCGCATCATGGACGAAAAATATTTTCCCGAAAAAATCGAAGAGAAGTGGCAGGGCCACTGGGAGGCCACGCGCGCCTTCGAGGCCGAGCCCGACCCGGCGCGCGACAAGCATTTTTACTGTTTGGAGATGCTCCCCTACCCTTCCGGGTTCCTGCACATGGGGCACGTCCGCAACTACTCCATCGGCGACGCTTTGGCGTGGTACAAGCGCTTACTGGGCTACAACGTCCTGCACCCCATCGGCTGGGACAGCTTCGGCCAGCCCGCCGAGCAGGCCGCCATCAAGCGCGGCGTGATGCCGCTCGAATGGACGGAAGGAAACATCGAGCACATGCGCGGGCAGATGAAGCGCATGGGCATCAGCTACGACTGGCGGCGCGAGGTCGCCGCGCACCGCCCCGAATATTACAAGTGGGACCAGTGGTTCTTCCTGCGGATGTTGGAGCAGGGGCTCATCTACCGCAAGATGTCGCCGGTCAACTGGTGCCCGAAGGAAGAGACCGTTCTGTCGAACGAGCAGTCGTCGGGCGGCGTCTGCTGGCGGTGCGGCACGGGCGTCGAGAAGCGCGAGATAGAGCAGTGGTTCGCGCGCACGACGCGTTACGCCGAGCAGTTGCTCGAAGACATGAAGGAGATCGAGAAGGGCTGGCCCGAACGCGTCCTGACGATGCAGCGCAACTGGATCGGCAAGAGCACGGGCGCGTACATAGATTTCCAGATTAAGGACACGGACGAGCGCGTCCGCGTCTTCACCACGCGCATTGACACCATCTACGGCGCGACCGCCGTCGCCCTCTCGCCCGAACACCCTCTGACGGCGCACGCGCCTTTGAAGGAGGATGTCGCGCGATTCGCCGAGCGCGTCCGCGCCGCGCGAGCAGGTGCGGCCCGCGCGCCGGGCGAGGAGGAGGAGAAGGAAGGCATCAATACGGGACTCTTCGCCCTCAACCCTTTCAGCGGCGAGCAGATTCCGGTGTGGGTGGCGAACTACGTTTTGATGGACTACGGCACGGGCGCGGTGATGAGCGTCCCGGCGCACGACGAGCGCGACTTCGAGTTCGCGCAGAAATACTCTCTGCCCATCCGCCGCGTCATCGAGCGCATCTCGCACGCGCAGGAGTCCGTCCCGCACGACCCCGAAGTTGAAGACCAGTCGGTCGCGATGCCGCACGCCTTCAGCGACTACGGCATCGTCGTCAACTCCGGCGAGTGGGGCGGCAAGCTCTCCGCCGACGCGCAGAGAGAGATGGCGGCTTTCGCGCAATCGAAGGGCTTCGGCGAGCCCGCCGTCACCTACCGCCTGCGCGACTGGGGCATCTCGCGCCAACGCTTCTGGGGCGCGCCCATCCCCATCGTCTACTGCGACGCGTGCGGCATCGTGCCTGTCCCCGACGAAGACTTGCCCGTCGTCCTGCCCGAACGCGCCGACCTGACGGGCACGGGCCAGTCGCCGCTGGCGGGCGTCGCGGAGTTCGTCAACACGACTTGCCCGAAGTGCAACGCGGCGGCCCGCCGCGAGACGGACACGATGGACACCTTCGTTGATTCGTCGTGGTACTTCTTCCGCTACTGCGACCCGCAGAACTCGGAGCTGCCCTTCGACCCGTCGAAGGTCGCCTACTGGGTTCCGGTTGACCACTACATCGGCGGCATCGAGCACGCCGTCATGCACCTGCTCTACACGCGCTTCTGGACGAAGATGATGCGCGACATCGGCTTGGTGAAGTTCAACGAGCCGGTGAAGAATTTGCTGACGCAGGGGATGGTGACGAACGTCGTCGAGGCGACGGGCGAGTGGAAGGCGATGTCGAAGTCTCTGGGCAACGGCGTTGACCCCGACCAGATGATCGAGGCTTACGGCGCGGACGCCGTGCGCCTCTTCGTCCTCTTCGCCGCGCCGCCCGAAAACGAGCTGCGCTGGTCTGAGAGCGGCATTGACGGCGCGGTGCGCTTCCTGCGCCGCGTCTTCAACTTCGTCTACCGCTGGCGCGAGGCGCTGCGCGACGCGCCCGCGGACGCGCCCGACGCCTCGGAGTTCTCCGAAGCCGCGCGGCAGTTGCGCCACGAGACGCACCGCGCCGTCGCGCGCGTCACGGACGACTTCGAGCGCGTCCACTTGAACACGAGCGTCGCGGCGTTGATGGAGTTGTCGAACGCCTTAGGCGACTTCGCCGGGACGCCCGAAGGCGCGGAAGCCTCGAAGCTCTTCGCCGTGCGCGAGGCCTGGAGGCTCTCGTCCTGATGCTCGCGCCCTTCACGCCGCACGCGGCGGAAGAGATGTGGGAGGGCCTCGGCCACGAGGGCGGCATCCTGCAAAGCGGAGCGGCGTGGCCGCAGGCCGACGAACGTCTGGCCCGCAAGGAGGAGTTGGAAATCCCCGTGCAGGTCAACGGCAAGCTGCGGGGCCGCATCCTGATGAGCGCCGACGCGACGGAAGAACAGATGCGCGAGGCCGCGCTCGCCGACGAGAAGGTGCGCTCGTGGATGGAAGGCAAGCAGGTCGTCAAGGTCATCGTCATCACTGGGCGTCTGGTCAACATCGTCGTGCGGTGAGGGAGCAATGACGGAAGAAGCGCGCGGAGCGTTGAAGAAAGGCGAAAGCGTTTCCTTCAACGCTCCGCAACTTTTTGCGCGCACCTTCTCTACTTAAAAAGCCTTGATGGAACGAGGGGCGTCCGTGATAACTGTAGGGGCAGGGCTTGTCCCTGCCCGTGCCTTTCGAAGCCGAGCGGGCAGGGACGAGCCCTGCCCCTACAATCATTTGGCATGTTGAAGCTGTGAGACAGACTTGTATGAAATTCAGAGGCGCGAAATTCTTCTCGGTCGTCGTCGCCGTCTTCTGTCTCGTCTCGACGGTCGGCGGCGCGGGGCGCGAGATTAATCGTGCGCGGCGCGTCATCCTCATCTCGCTCGACGGGCTCGACGCGCGTTACCTGCGGAGGGCGGACGAGTTCGGTCTCAAGATTCCGACGCTGCGGCGTTTGATGAAGGAGGGCGTGACGGCGCGCGGAGGGGTTGTGCCGGTCTACCCTTCAATCACGTACCCGGCGCACACGACGATTGTGACCGGCGCGCGGCCCGTGCGTCACGGCATCTACGGCAACGAAGTCTTTGACCCCTCAGACCCGCAGGCGCGCAACGGTCTCTGGTTCGCGCGCTCCATCCGCGCCGAGACGCTGTGGGACGCGGCGGCGCGAGCGCGCCTGAGCGTCGGGCTCGTCTCGTGGCCCGTGGCGGGCGGCGCGGGCGACTGGAACATGCCGGAGTTCTGGCGGCCCGGCGGGACGCAGGGAGAGTCGCTCGCGGACATCAACGCGAACGCTCGTCCAAGAGAGTTGCCCGCCGAAATCGCCGCGCGCGAGCCGCGTCTCTACGCGCTCGCCAACGCCGACGAGCAGGACGACATGCGGACGCGCTTCGCCGAGCACATCATCCGCGAGAAGCGGCCCCAGGTGATGCTCGTCCACCTCTTCGACCTCGACCACTTCCAACACGACTACGGCCCTTTGACGAAGGAGGCGTTCGCCATCCTTGAGAAGGTGGACGGCTACGTCGGGCGCATCCTCCGGGCCGCCGAGGACGCGGGCACGCTCTCGGAGACGGCGGTCTTCATCGTCAGCGACCACGGCTTCCGCCCCGTCCGCAAACTGATTCACCCCGGCGTTTTCCTCCAGCAGTGGGGGCTCATCAAGACGAAAGAGGTGACGGACGAAAAAGGAACGACGCGCACCGTCGTCACCGACTGGCAGGCGTGGCCCTACGTCGCCAACGGCTCGTGCGTCGTCATGCTGCGCGACCCGAACGACGCGGTCACCGCCTCAAGGGTGAGCTTGATCTTTAGGAATTACAGGGAGGCTCAGGGCGGCGGCTACCGCACGGTGCTCGACGTGTTACCGAGGAAGTATCTCGACGGACTCGGCGTCCATCCGAGCGCGGCGTTGATGCTCGAAGCGGCGGAAGGCTACAGCTTCGGCAGCAACCTCACGGGCGAGCCCGTGACCGACAACAAGCAGCGCGGCGCGCACGGCTACCTCCCGACGACACGCGACTACCGCGCCTCGTTCATCGCTTCGGGCGCGGGGGTAGAGCGGCGCGGCGACTTCGGCACGGTTCGCATGACGGATGTCGGCCCCACCATCGCGCGCACACTCGGCCTCACACTCCGCGACGCCGAAGGCAAGCCCCTCAGACTTCGCTGAGAGCGTTCCAACACATGCTCCCTCGAAGAGGCTGTTTGAGAAGTATTTGGCCGGAGCCCTGAAAGGGCTTGAGATAATAGCCGGGGGCAAGCAAACGGAGTTTGCGCCGCCCCCGGTCGTGCCGTAAAAACATTCCGACCCTGAAGGGGTCGCGCCTCAACGTCGAGGTGCGACCCCTTCAGGGTCGGATTTCTTATCCCGTCATTACCGGGGGCGACGTTCGAGCGCTAACGCGCTTTCACTTGCCCCCGGCTATTGTCTTCGTCCCCTGCGGGGACGGGCAGTTGGTCTTTACGACCAGCCTCTAAGGCAGCGCTTCGACCATCACGAAGAAGCGGAAGCCGCCGCTGAGTTGAACGCCGAGCATGAAGTTGACGTTGATGGTCGCCCCGATTGGCGAGGGGCGTGCCCACCGCAATCGTCCCCGCGCCGAGCGTCGAGTTCATCCCGCCGCCGAGGGTCACGGTGTCGGACGGCGTTTCGAGCGTCAGGTTCTGCACCGTCTGACTCCCGCCGCCGCCCGCCGGGCTGATGGTCGCGCTGAAGCTGCCGGTGTTGTTGAGCGGCCTGATGTCGGCCTCGGTGGCGGCGCGGTTGTTAATCGTCGTGATGTTGGTGACGCGGAAGCGCAGGCGCGTGACGGGCGCGCCCGTGTTGTTGGTGAACTTGAGCCTGATCTCCATCGTGCCGAGATTCGACTTCGTGTTGTCGCAGACGATGGTCGGCGAGCTGACGGGCGGGCACGCCGCGCGTAACGTCCGCACGCGGTTGGGGATGGCCGTACTGCTCACGCCCGTGTCGAGCCGGTTGCCCGTCAACTGTGCGTTCGTCTTGAGGACGGGCGAGCCGAGGTTCTCCGGCCCCGGCGCGCCGAGGACGGAGGGCCGGGTGGTGAACGTCGCGGCGGTGGTGGAGACGAAGACGAAATCGCCGTTGTTGTTGTTCGTGTCCAGCGACTCGCCGTTCGGCCCCGCCATGGCGCGGACGAAGCTGTACTCGCCGCTGGCGGTGATGCCGCCCGTGCCCGCGCCGTTCGGCGTGACGGCTGTGCCCTCGAAGAAGAGCGCGTCGCGCGTGTCGAAGCCCGTCGAGTCAATGCGCGTCCCCGCCGTCGGCGTCGCCCCGGCGAAGAAGCCGATGGACGAGCCGTCAACGATGCCCGTGCTCAAAGCGCCGTTCGAGGCGGCGGTCGTGGCGAGCGAGTAGGACGCGCCCGTAATCAGGAAGTGGCCGCGCGCCGGGATGATGGTCGTGTTGCTGGCGAGCGCGCCGGGGACGGTGAAGCGAAGGTTCTGCGCCCCGGCGGCGGTTAAGGCGTGGAGCGTGTAGCCGCTGATGTCGAGGTCTGTGTTCGTGTTGTTGTAGAGCTCGACGAACTCGTCCGCCGCGCCGCCCGCGCCGCGGAAGCGGAACTCGCTGATGAGCACTTGGCCCAACGTCGCGGGCGCGGCGGGCGCGGCGGCGACGAAGACGGCCCCCGCGTAAGTCACCTGCTGACCGTCTGGGTTGGTGATGGTGACGTTCTGCGGGCCAGCCGTCGCGCCCACGGTCGAGACGTTCAAGGTCACCTGCGTCGGCGAGTTGAAGGTGATGGTGTTGACCGTTACGCCCCCCGTGACCGTAGCCGCGATGTGGTTAAAGGGGAGCGCGGGCGGGGCGAGGTTCGCCCCCGGATCGTAGTAGCCCGTCCCGCCGATGGGGACTCCCGTCAGCACGACGTTGGTCGAGGCCGTCTCGTCAATGAGGGCCGAGGGGACGGCCAACGCATCCGGCGGAGGGGCCGGAGCGTTCAGCTTGACGACCTGCGCGCCGTAGGTATTCGTGGCGTTGCAGAACTCCTGCACCGTCCACATCGTCATGTCGTCAATCGGGTCGAGGCTGGTGAAGGAGTAATCGCCCCAGCGGCGACCTCCATTGCCGCCCGGATCGCCCGGCGGATTATAAGCCGTGCTGCTCGCGGTGTAGATGTTGACCGCGCCCGTCGTGCCCAGCGTGTCGCCGACGAGCCGCCCGTTGGTCGCGGCGTCGGCGCGGAAGGGATTCCCGGCGGTGCTGTAGCCGAGCGCGGCGTGCCCCTGCCCCGAAACCATCACGGAGGGGATGATGTACTGGCGCGCGGCGGCGCGCGTGGCCGCCGTGTCAAAGATTGTGCCTGACTGGTTGACGGTCGGCGTCCCGGTCGTCGGCGGGACGACTAATTCGTACCAGCGGATGCCGTTGCGCCGCTGCGCGTTGGCGTTCGAGCCGACACCCGCCGCCGTGACCGCGATGGCGTGCGATGTCCAAAGTCTGCCGTTGCGGATGTGCGCGGCCATGAGGCGGTCGTCGAGCGCGTCGAGCGCGCCATTGGTGAAGCCGTCCGCGTTCGAGTCGGTGACGACCGTATTTCCAAGGTGTTCAAGTTTGACCGGGAAGGACGTGGCGCTCACGGTGATGGGGATGTTGGCGGAGATGGTAGGCGTCGCGCCCGGCGTGCCGATGCGACGCATGACGAGTCTGCCGAAGGCAGCAAAACTGCTTCCGATGAAGAAGCCTTCGGTCGCCGCCGGGTCGTAGTTGTCCACGCCGCGCGGCTCGAACGGCCCGTCCGACGCGGCGACGAAGGGGACGGGGGTGATGAGGTTGCGGAAGGCGGTCGTGACGACCGGCCCGCCGCTCAGGACAGAGGTCTTGCGGACGACGAAGGCCGTGGTGTTGATGAAGCCGCCGGTCGCGGCGCTGAACTCGTCACAGCCGACATAGAGAGCGTTGGCGTCAACGCCGAGCGACGGGTAATCGCAAAAACCGCCGGAGTCGCCGCCGCCGACCGTGTTCTGCTGGACGAAGAAGAACGTCCAGACCGTGCTCCCCGAAATCGTGCCGTTGCTGGCCGCGTCCGAGACGGCGATGAGGATGCGGTTCGGCGTGTCGCCGATGTCGTTGGCGCTGGGGATGTCAATGATGATCATCATCCAGCGGCCCGTCAGGCGGTCGTAGCGCACCTGCGGGTCGGAGGTGAAGTTGATGTTGAGCGGCGCGGGCGGAGGCGTCATCACCGAGGAGAAGAAGACATCCGGGTCGGCGTTAATCACGCCGTCCGCCGCGCCCGTCGTCTTGTTGAAAGTCCTGAGCCGCCCGTTGACGAAGAGGACGAACTGCGTCGGGCCGACCGCGCCCATCGTGTCGGGCGGGAACGCGCCGGTCTCGGTCGGGCCGGTGACGGCGTTGAAGCTCGTGCTCAGGGTCTGCGGGGCCGAAGGCGGCGCGGGCACGTCCTCCGACTCCGGCGCGTCGGTCGAGGGTATATCCCCCGGCGCGGATGACAAGCCGAAGTCGCCGCCGACCGCCGAGAGGCTCAAGGTCGCGGGCGTGCTCGCCACGGGCTGCGCGTCCGGGTCTTGGGGCCGCGTCTTGCGGTTCGGGATGTGGTGCTCTTCGACGAGCGCCGGCCTGCGCGAGATGGCCGGGGCGTTGGCCTGCCGGCTCATAATCTCCGCGGTCGTCTGCTGGATACCGGCCTCGCCCATCCATGGCACGCCGATGGTTATCTCCTGTATGTCCTGCGTGCCGATTTGCGTCCTCGTCAGGGGGGCGGCCCGCTTCCCGGCCTTCGTCGCGCGAGTGTTCGAGGCGCGTTTCGTTCCCTTCTTCCCCTCACTCTTCCGCGTGCTCGGCGCGGGCGATGCCTCGCCGGTGGGGACGCGGCGTGAAATGCGACGTTGCGCGGATGACTGCGGCATCGTCGAGCACAGCAGGACGGCGGACAGGCCGTAGACCAGAGTCCTGCGGAGCGCGGACGCGAGCCTCATTTTAAATGCGGGTCTGATTCGTCGGAGAGAAGGAGACATGACGGAACTCTTTCCTTTCAAGTGCAGTTCAGGGAGCGGGTCGTCGTGCGGGCCGGAAGACCACGGAACTCTGAGAGACGTAGTGGAAGACCGGGCCTGACTGAGATACTACTGCCCGGTAGTAATTTAAATTGAACAGACGATTGCCCGTTGGTTCGTCAGGTTAGTTATGGCTTGTATTGGAGACGAGGAAGGCGCAGCCCCGGTTCGCCGTCTTTGGAATGCGCCTCTGCGAAAGCAGTGTGCGGGAGGCGGATTCAGCCCTTCGACTCTGAATCACCCTTGGAGACCTTGATAGACGGGAGCGTAGCCGCGAGGCGCTTGAAAGTCAACTATTTCGGCGAAACATTGGCGAAAAGGACACGCGGGGCAGATGTCGGTGTATGGATGGAGGCAATCTTCAGCGGCACTTGCGGATGAAACCTTCGCTCCCGCGCGTGAGCTTGTAGGTTCCGACCTCCTGCGAGGTGTCGGTCAAGGTGAGGGTGAGCGACATCTCGTCGCCTTTGACCTGACCCGTATAGCGCGCCGGGCGCGCGCGCGGCGACTTGCCGACGCGAATCGGGCCGGGGCCTTCCCGCAGGTGCGTGCCCTTCCAGTCGAAGCGGCCCTCGGCGTCCAGCTCAGGCGTCCCGTCTATCGTGCCGCGCGCGCAGTCGTACTCGACGCTCGCGCCGTCGGCGCGCACGTGCAGGCGGACGTGCTGGCCGCCCCAGTTGCCCGCCTTCACGCGCCGCGACGTGTCCGAATGCTTGCTCATCTTCCTGCCCGCCTTTTGATTCGCACCCGCCTGCGCCGCCACCAACAGCAGCAGCGGGAGGATGATGAAAACCGTCACCGTCTTCTTCGTCTGGCGCACTCCGCTCCTTACTTATCTCCGGGCGACTCCTCGGATTCGACAGGATGAAGGCTCCACTATATCCTCATCCCTCCCCCGGCGCGAATCTCTTTTCCATCCACCGCCGCGTCTCGCCGCAATGTATACTGCCGAAGCTGCTTTAATCGAGTCCGTTCAAAAAAGGAAGACTGAAACTATGAAACGTGCCGTCATCATGCTTTCACTGCTCGTCGTCTGCGCCGTGTCCGCGACCGAAGCCCCGGCGCAGCGGAGAAGAGCCCCGGCGATGCGCGAGGTCAAGGTTTATCTCGTGGCGCTCGACGACGACGGGAGGACGGGGCGGAAGATAGGCTGCGGCGACAGCCTCGTCGCCGTGTCGCGGAGGGTCAGCGCGCGCCTCACGCCTCTGCGGGCGGCCATTCAGGAACTGCTCATCATCCCGCACGAATACGACGCGCGCCTCAAGAACTTCTGGCGGGGCCGGAACCTGCGCGTGCGGAGCGTGACGCTCAACCGCGGCGGTGTCGCCACCATCAACATCGCGGGCGCGGGGCCGCAGGTGGCGGGCGTCTGCGACCAGCCGCGCATCGAGGAGCAGATAGAAGAGACGGCCAAGCAGTTTCCGAACGTGCGGAGAGTCCGTGTCTTCGTCAACGGACGGACGCTCGCCTCGGCGATTCGTTGAAACGACGGCGGGCGAAAATTTTTGTGGACGCGTTGAGTTTCCGCGCATAGAATCCGCCGCGCACTTCGGAGGGGTGAGCCCTTGATGAGCGTCGAGCTGCAACACGAAGTCACGCGGATTCTTCACGATTGGAGCGGCGGCGACCGGGAAGCCCCGGAGCGTCTGATGCCGTTCGTCTACGACGAGCTGCGGCGGCTGGCCCGCATCTTCCTTACCAGAGAGCGCGGCGGCCACACCCTTCAGCCGACGGCGCTCGTCCACGAGGCTTATCTCCGCCTCGTTGACCAGACGCGGGTCAACTGGCAGAACCGCGCGCACTTCTACGGCATCGCGGCGAGCATGATGCGGCGCGTGCTCATTGACCACGCGCGCGCCCACTCGACCGAGAAGCGCGGCGGCGCGGCCATCCGCCTCTCGATAGACGACGTGCAGCTCCCCATCGAAGAGCGCGCCGCCGGGCTCGTCGCCCTCGACGAAGCCCTGGAGAGGCTCGCCGAATTCGACGAGCGCAAGTGCAAGGTCGTCGAGCTGCGCTTCTTCGGCGGGCTCAGCGATAAAGAGATCGCCGAAGTCCTCGGCGTCACGACGCGCACCGTGCTGCGCGACTGGAAGACGGCGCGGCTCCTGCTCTACCGCGAACTCAGTCAGAACCCCCCGCGGTAGCGGGGGGGTTGCTCAACGCTATCGCTCGCCAGCCACTGTGGGCGCACCGTTTTGTGTTGTTATGTGGAACGACACTGACATTCCGCTGGCTTATCTCATCACCTTTCGTTGTTATGGCAGCTGGCTACACGGCGATGAGCGCGGCTCGGTTGATCGTTTTCATAATCGCTATCAAGCGCCGCACATCTCGCCGAACCGGAGGTGGCATCAGCACAACACGACCACGCTCAAAGGTGACCCCGTGACTTTGAACACGGCGCGGCGTGAATCGGTTGAAAGGGCTATCCGAGAAACGTGTGATATCCACGATTGGCTTTTGAGGGCGATTAACGTGCGGACGAATCACGTTCACGCGGTCGTTTCAATTGGTGAGGCCAACCCCGCGCTTGCGCTGAGCGCTTTTAAATCAAACTCCACGAGACTGATGCGGGAGAACGGCTGTTGGGATCGGGGACACAGTCCCTGGGTGCGGAAAGGCAGCAAAAGATATCTGTGGAACGAACGCAGCATTGAACGTGCTGTTGATTATGTCATCAGCGGTCAGGGTGATGAGTTGCCGAAGTTTGATTGACGCGCCAGAACCTCTTGCGTGCGGCGGGCGGGTGTCTTTGAGGGCGAGGGTTTAACGCGCGTGACCCGCCCGCTACCGCAGGCGGTTCTGACATCTTGTCTCTCACAACAGCAGACCTGAAATTCGGCCTGTCAGTTTTCCGACCCGCGACACGCGTTTGTCCTTAGCGATGCGAGCCGAAGAGTGGCACAAAATCGAAGAGCTGCTGCACGCGGCGCTGGAGCTTGAGCCGTCGGAGCGGCGCGGGTTCCTTGACGACCGTCTGGGCGCGGGCGAGGCGGAGGTGCGGCGCGAGGTCGAATCCCTGCTCGCCTGCGAGGAGCAGGCGGACGGCTTCCTCGAAGCCCCGGCGCTCGCCTTCTCGGCGGACTTCTTCGCGGGGGGCGAGGACGAACGCGCCGGGCAGACGGTCGGCCACTACCGCATCGTCCGCGAGATAGGGCGCGGCGGGATGGGCGCGGTCTTTCTGGCCGAGCGCGCGGACGGCGAGTTCCGGCAGGAGGCCGCGCTCAAGGTCGTGCGGCGCGGCTTCGCCGACGGCGAGCTCGAACGGCGCTTCCGCCGCGAGCGGCAGATACTCGCCTCCTTGAACCACCCGAACATCGCGCGGCTCCTCGACGGCGGCGTCTCGGCGGGCGGCGAGCCTTACCTCGCGATGGAGTACGTCGAGGGCTCGCGCATAGACGACTACTGCGACGCGCACACGCTCTCGAACGGGGAGCGCCTGCGCCTCTTCCTCGGAGTCTGTCAAGGCGTCTCCTACGCGCACCAGCGCCTCGTCGTCCACCGCGACATCAAGCCGTCGAACATCCTCGTCACCCCGGACGGCACGCCGAAGCTCTTGGACTTCGGCATCGCCAAGCTGCTCGCCCCGGAGCACGCGGGCGACGACACGCGCACGGAGCTGCGGGCCTTCACGCCCGACTACGCGAGCCCCGAACAGGTGAGCGGCGGGCAGATTACGACCGCCTCGGACGTGTACTCGCTCGGCGTCCTGCTCGGCGACTTACTCAACGGCGCGCCTTCTTCTTCGACCGACGCGCGCCGCGCTCCGGGCCGTTGGCTGTCGAAGGCTTCGGGAGCAGGGACGACCGAGTCGAACCTCGGAACCGTGCCGGTGAACGGAGACCGTCGGAGCGGCGACAAAGGCGAGAGGGCTCGGACGACGCGGCGGGAGACGGCGGGCGCGGAGCTTGAGAACATCATCGCGATGGCGCGGCACGAAGACCCCGCGCGCCGCTACAGCTCCGCCGCGCAACTGGCCGAGGACGTGCAGAGATACCTGGACGGCCTGCCCGTGCGGGCGCAGAAGGACTCTTTCGCCTACCGCGCTCGAAAGTTCGTCCGGCGCAACAAGGTGGCGGTCGGGGCGTCGCTGCTCGTCGCGCTCTCGCTCGTCGCCGGTCTCGCCGCCGCGCTCTGGCAGGCGGGCGTGGCGCGCTCGGAGCGCGACCGCGCCGAGCGCCGCTTCGCCGATGTGCGCCGCCTCTCGAACGCCTTCCTCTTCGAGATCGCCCCGAAGATAGAGAGGCTCGAAGGCTCGACCGAGGCGCGCGAAGCGCTCGTCACGCGCGCGCTCGAATACCTCGACTCGCTGGCGCGCGAGTCGGGCGACGACCCGCAACTGCAAAGCGAGTTGGCGGCGGCCTACGAGAAGGTCGGCGACTTGCAGGGAGCGCCGCGACGCGCGAACCTCGGCGACTTCTCCGGCGCGATTGCGAGCTACGAGAAGGCGCGCGACGTGCGCCGGCGGCTCCTCGAAAAGAGCCCCGCAGACTTCGAGCAGCGACGCCGCCTCGCCTCCGTCCTCGCCGCGCTCGCCTACGCCCGCTGGTGGACGAGCGACGTGAGCGGCTCGCTCGCCGACTCGGCGCGGGCGCTGGAGATTTACGAACGGCTCGACGCCGAGCGGCCCGGCTCAAGCGAGCTGCGCGTCGCCGCCGCCGAGGCGCTGCTCGACCTCGCCACCACGCACTTCTTCAACGAACAGCTCGCCGAAGCCGACCCGCTCGTCCTCAAAGCGCTCGCATCGCTTGAGGCGTTAGCGCGAGACGAGCCGGCGAACGCCGAGGCGGGGAGGCTGCTCAGCAGGGGCTACACCCTCCGCGGCTCGATCCTCTTCTGGAACACCAAAGAGAAAGAGGCCGACGCCGAGATGACGAAGGCCATCGCCCTCAGCGAATCGCTCGCCGCCCGGAACCCGCACGACAGCGTCCTCAAGCAGAGCCTCCTCGCCAACTACCTGCAAGCCTCGCAGATTTACCAGAAGAGCGACGGGGCGCGCTCGTTCGGCATCCTGCTCAAGGCGCTGAAGGTCGCCGAAGAGTCGGTCGCCGCCGACGCCGCCAACACGCAGGCGCGGCAGAACCTTGCGAAGACTTACTCGATGCTCGGCCTCATCGCGCTCCACATGGAGAAGCCCGGCGTGGCCGCCCCTCATCTCGCGAAGTCGGCGGCGGAGTTCGAGGAACTGGAGAGAGTCCAGCCGAAGAACCGGACGTACAAGCACGACATCGCAAGGGTCTCGACGTACCTTGGGCTGGCGAAGTACCAGCAGCGCGACTTCGAGGGCGCGCTGGCGGGTTACCGGAAGGCCGTCGTGCTCTACGAGGACGACTTGCGGGCCGACCCGAAAAATATTTTGCCATTCCGCAAACTCGCCGCCGTCCACACCTACATCGGCGACGCGCTCCGCGACTCCGCGAAGACGGCGGACGGCGACGAGCGCCGCTCGCGCCTCCGCGCCGCGAAAGAGAATCACCAGCGCGCCGTGGACATCTTCCTCACCCTGCAAGCCCGGAACGCCCTCACCGAACTCGACCGCACCTACCTCGAAGAGTTGCAGACCGTCATACGCCGGTACGAACCCTGACACTCACGCCTCCAGATTGCGTCAGCCGGTCAGTTGACCCGCGCGCGGCGCGCGACGCGGATGCCTGCGCGCCAGTCTTCGTTGAGGTCGAAGCGGTAGATTTCGATTTCGGGCGAGAGGCAGCGGGCGAGCGTGTGGAAGGAGCGGTGGAAGCGCAGCAGCGGGGCGACGAGATAGACGAGCGGCGGGTCGTCGGAGATAAGGGCGTCGCCGAAGAGGCGGGCCGTGCGGATGTGGCCCGCGCGTTGGTGCGCGGCGATGCGCCGCCAGTAGTCCGCGCCCTGCAAGGGGAGCGCGGCGTCTTCGGAAACTTTCAGTTCGACGACGACGAGCCGCCCGTCGCGGCGCAGCGCCAAGAGGTCTACGGGTCTGGATGCGCTCGTCGTCGTCGCGTCGCGCGAGGCGCGGAACTGCGCGTGGAGCGGCGCGAGGCGCAGGCCGGGGTCGAGCCGCGTGATGTCACGGCGGAGGAGCGATTCGAGCCAGGCCTCCGGCGCAGCCGCATACAAGGCGTGCCGTCGGTCGCGTGCGTCAGGCCGCCGGTGCTCTTCGAGTTCTTCGAGAAGTTTCAAAAGCTCCGGCCAGTTGTCTTCGCCGAGCAGACGCCTTCCCTGTCCCCGCCCCGCCCCGAACCAGAGCCGCTCGACGCCCATCAGGCGGCGCACGCGCGCGAACGCAAGGCCGTGAAAACGAATCGTCTCGCCGCGCCGGGAGCGCACCACGTCCAGAGCCGATGGCGCGAGCGCGACGACGCGGCGTGCGAGTTCGCTTCCCTCCTCCGCCTTCAAAGGTCGCGAGAGACGCGGGGCGTGCGAGGAAGCCGACTCGTCCGGCTCGCAGCGCCTGCACTTGAGTTAAGTGACACTGACCTTCGTCAACTTCATAGAGTCGAATCAAGGCCCGGAGGTCTCCGCGCAGGAGCGTGAGTCTTTCGGCGATGGGCGCGTTGAGCTTCGGCGGCACGACGAGCCACAACTCGCGCGGTCGCTTCGACGCCTGACCTTCACCGAAGCGGACGAACCACAGCAACGCCGAAGCGAGAAGCGCGTCCGCCTCTTCCGCGCCGAGCGAGACCACCGGCCCCGTCACGGCGACGAGCGCGCGCCCGTCCCTCAGCAGGATGCGCGCGTAGCGACCCGGCTCGCCGCGACGCGCGCCCGCGCTCAATCTCGACTCCTCAACCTTCGAGCCGTGGCGTTCGGCACAGGCGAGCGACGACAGACGCGAGCAGGCCGCGCGGCGCGCATCAGCGACACTCTGCTTTGCTTCCGCGACCGAGGCGCGCGCGACGAGTTCGAGCCGAGACCGCTCGGCCCCCGCGCGCCGCGTCGCTTCGAGCAGAATCTTTTCGCCCTCCAGCGCCCACGACTCGACGCGCCACGTGCGCGCGCCCGCCTCGCCCCAGAACGATAGAAGGAGCGAGCCGCGCGAGGCAGATAGCTCCCACTCTCCGCGCCGCAGCTCGACGCGGGCGAAGGCGTTTTCGCCTTCGCGCAGAAACCACACGGCGCGCGCCGCGAGCAGCTCGCCGAGTACGAGTCGCGCGGCTTCGACCGCCGCGCCCGTGCGGAGGCGATTCAGTTTTAACTTCATCGTCGTTGCGGCGGAGGGTTCGGGCCGGAACGGTTCGGGAGGGTGGCCGAATTCGCCCGTCGGAATCCGCGTATGCTAACATCAAAACTACTCGTGTGAGTGAACAATCAGCGACAACTTTGAGGTAGGGAATCTTTGATGAAGAGCATTTACCTGGCGGGCTCGGTGCGGACGCCCATCGGTCGCTTCGGCGGCGCGCTGGCGGGGCTCACTCCGGCTGAACTCGGCACAGTCGCCGCCGCCGAGAGTCTCAAACGCGCGGGCGTCGGGACGGAAGGCGTGCAGGAAGTCGTGTGGGGCTGCGCGCGGCAGGCGGGCGGGGGGCCGAACGTCGGGCGGCAGATCGCTTACCGCGCGGGCGTGCCCGAAACCGTCCCGGCCTCGACCATCAATCAGGCGTGCGGGTCGGGGCTGAAGGCCATCATCCTCGCGGCGCAGGAGATCATGCTGGGCCGCGCGCGGGCCGTGCTCGCGGGCGGCGTCGAGAGCATGTCGCGCGTCCCTTACTTCGCCGAGGGCGCGCGTTGGGGCGCGCGCATGGGCAACGCCGAGCTGGTTGACGGGATGTACCGCGACGGCTTCCTCGACCCGCTTTCGGGGCTCCTCATGGGCGCGACCGCCGAGAACCTCGCGCGGCAGTACGAAATCTCGCGTGATGAGCAGGACGAGTACGCGCTGCGCTCGCAGCAGAGGGCCGCCGCCGCGATTGACGGCGGGCGCTTCGACGCGGAGATGGTGTCCGTCGAATTAAAAGGCCGCAAAGGCGAGCCCTCCGTCTTCGCGCGCGACGAGCACCCGCGAGCCGACACGCGGCTCGAACATTTGCGCAAGCTCTCGCCGGTCTTCGACAAGGAAGGCACGGTCACTGCCGGGAACTCGTCCGGCATCACGGACGGCGCGGCGGCGGTCGTCGTCCTCGGCGAAGATGCTTTGAAGGAGTCGGGCGTCGAGCCGCAGGCGCGGATAGTTGATTACGAGTTCGCGGGCGTCGCGCCGGAGGTGATGGGCATCGGCCCCGTCCCGGCGGTGCGCCGGCTGCTCGAACGACAGAAGCTGAAGATGGAAGAGATTGACCTCGTCGAGCTGAACGAAGCCTTCGCCGCGCAGGTCATCGCGTGCGACCGCGAATTGAAGTTCGACGCCGAGCGACTCAACGTCAACGGCGGCAGCATCGCCCTCGGCCACCCCATCGGCTGCACCGGCGTCCGCATCACGACGACGCTCCTGCACGAGATGCACAAGCGCGGAGCACGGCGCGGCCTCGCCACTCTCTGCGTAAGCGGCGGGCTCGGCATCGCCCTACTGGTCGAGCGCGTCTGAAGGGGCGCGTTCGGAAAGGCTGAACGCGGCGCGCTCGGCCCGACGGTCATCAACTCACTTAATGAACAGGACAACCTCGTGACTAAAAAGAAGCCTGCCGAAAAGAAGCCTGCCCGCCGCGCGCCCGCGAAAACTTCGGCCACCGCAAGACTGGCGACGGGCAGCGACGGCCTCGACAGCGTGCTCGAAGGCGGGTTCCCCGCCAGCCGCCTGTATCTCGTGGAAGGCGACCCCGGCACGGGGAAGACCACGCTCGCGTTGAAGTTTCTGATGGAGGGCGCAGCGCGCGGCGAGGCGGTGCTCTATGTCACGCTCTCGGAGACGAAGGAAGAACTACTCGCCGTCGCCGAGTCGCACGGCTGGACGCTCGACGGTGTCAACATCTACGAGCTAATCCCCTCCGAGGAGAGCCTCAAGACCGAATCGCAGTACACGATCTTTCACCCCTCCGAGGTCGAGCTCGGCGAGACGACCAGCGCCGTGCTGGAAGAGGTCGAGCGGATTGAGCCCCGCCGCATCGTCTTCGACTCGCTCTCGGAGATGCGCCTGCTGGCCCACGACCCTTTGCGCTACCGGCGGCAGATACTCGCGCTCAAGCAGTACTTCGCGGGGCGGCAGTGCACGGTGCTCATGCTCGACGACCGCACCTCGACGGTCGGCGACCTACAGGTGCAGTCAATCGCGCACGGCGTGGTCGAGCTGGAGCATCTGGCGCTGGAGTACGGGTCAGAGCGCCGCCGCCTGCGCGTCGTCAAGCTGCGCGGGAGCCGCTACCGGGGCGGCTATCACGACTTCACCATCGAGACGGGCGGCGTCTCCGTCTTCCCTCGACTCGTCGCGGCGGAGCACCGGCATGAGTTCGCACGCGAGGCCATCACGAGCGGCGTGGATGAGTTGGACGCGCTGCTCGGCGGCGGGCTCGACCGCGGGACGAGCACGCTCATCCTCGGCCCGGCGGGCTCCGGCAAGTCCTCGATTGCCGGGCAGTTCGTCGCCGCCGCCGCCGACCGGGGCGAGCACGCCGCGTCCTTCCTCTTCGACGAAGGGCGCGACACGTATCTGGCCCGCGCCGCCGGGCTCGGCAAGGCGATGACGGAGCAGGTCGAGTCGGGGATGCTCTCCGTCCAGCAGGTTGACCCGGCTGAGTTGTCGCCGGGCGAGTTCGCGCACCGCGTCCGCCGCGCGGTGGATCATGACGGGGCGCGCATCGTGGTCATAGACAGTTTGAACGGCTACCTCCAAGCGATGCCCGACGAGCGTTTCCTCACCGTCCAGATGCACGAGCTTTTGACCTACCTCAACCAACAGGGCGTTGTGACCATTCTGGTGATGGCGCAGCACGGCTTCATGGGCGCGAACATGGCCACGCCCGTGGACGTGAGCTATCTGGCCGACACGGTTTTGATGCTCCGCTTCTTCGAGGCGGCGGGCGCGGTGCGCCGCGCCATCTCGGTCGTCAAGAAGCGCACCGGCTATCACGAGAACACCATCCGCGAGATGAGCCTCTCGTCCAAAGGCGTGATGGTGGGCGAGCCGCTCTCCGACTTTCATGGGGTGCTCACCGGCGTCCCCATCTACAGCAAGCGTGCGGGCCAACTGCTGAAGGAGGAGGATGCCGACGCCTAACCTTCAAGGGGACGACGGGCGCGTGCTCCTGCTCGCGCCGACCGGCAGGGACGCCGCGCTCATCGCCAAGGTGCTTGGCGAGTCGGGCGTCGTCGCCGAATCCTGCAAAAGCATCGAGGAGTTCTGCCGCCGCCTCTCGGAAGGCGCGGGGGCCGCTTCATCACCGAGGAGGCGCTGACGCCCTACGCCGTGGGGTGTCTGGCGGACGTGCTCCGGGAACAGCAGCCGTGGTCGGACTTCCCGCTCGTCGTCCTCACGGGCGGCGAAGGCACGCCGACGAACGCGGGCGTCCTTAAGCCCCTCTGGGAGGTCGGGAACGTCTCGCTCGTCGAGCGACCGACCCGCGTCCTCACGCTCGTCAGCGCGCTTCAAGCGGCTCTGCGCGCGCGCCGACGGCAGTACGAGGTGCGGGAGCACCTCGTCGAGCAGAAGCGCGCGCAGGAGGAGCGCACGCAGCTCCTCGCCGAGGCCGAGGAGGCGAACCGCATGAAGGACGAGTTTCTGGCGACGATGTCGCACGAGCTGCGGACGCCGATGACGGCGATCCTCGGCTGGACTCGACCTCATGCGCTCCAGCGCGTTCGGCGCGTCGGAGGCGGCGCACGCGCTCGAAATCATCGAGCGCAACGCGCAGATGCAGACGAAGCTCATTGACGATCTGCTCGACATCTCCCGCATCATCACCGGCAAGCTGCGTCTGGAAGTCAGAGCCGTTGACCTCGGCGCGGTCGTCGAGGCGGCGGTCGAAGCCACGCGACCCGCCGCCGAGGCCAAGACCGTGCGCCTTCAGTCGCTCGTTGACCCGCAGGCGGGGCCGGTCTCCGGCGACGCCGACCGCCTGCAACAGGTCGTCTGGAACCTTCTCTCGAACGCCGTCAAGTTCACGCCCAAGGGCGGGCGCGTGCAGGTGCGGCTCGAACGCGTTAACTCGCACGTCGAGATCGTCGTCAGCGACAGCGGCAGAGGCATCAGCCCGGAGTTCCTGCCGCACGTCTTCGACCGCTTCCGCCAAGCCGACGGCGCGACCACCCGCACGCACGGCGGGCTCGGCCTTGGGCTCGCCATCGTCCGCCAGCTCGTCGAGCTGCACGGCGGGACGGTCGGGGCCGAGAGCGGAGGCGAGGGGCGCGGCGCGACCTTCGTCGTCCAACTGCCGCTGATGGCCGCGCACGCCTTGAATGGCGGCGACGGGCGCAGGCACCCCACCGCCGGAGGCAAAATCTCTCTCGCCTCGCCCCCTTCGCTCGACGGCCTGCGGATTCTGGTCGTGGACGACGAAGCGGACACGCGCGCCCTGCTCCGAGAGATGCTGGAACGCTGCGGCTGCGAAGTGACGACCGCCGAGACGGCCTCGGCGGCGCTCGAAGAGATTGCGCGGTCGAGGCCGGACGTGCTCATCAGCGACATCGGGATGCCGGAGGAAGACGGCTACGCTCTGATTCAGAAGGTGCGCGCGGCGGAGTGGCCGTCGGGCGAGAGAATCCCGGCCATCGCGCTCACGGCCTACGCGCGTGCCGAAGACCGCGTCCGCGCGCTCAGCGCGGGTTTCCAAGTGCACGTGCCGAAGCCGATTGAGCCGGTCGAGCTGATCGTCGTGGTCGCGAGTCTGACCGGGCGGACGGGGAAGGCGTAGGCGAGAGCGCCCCTGCGTCTTACTTCCGGCGGCGCTCCTTCGGCCCCCAGTAGTAGACGACGATGAAGACGACGGTCGCCACGAGGACGAAGAGGAAGAGCAGTCCCAGCAGGATGATTTCCAACATCTTCCGCAGACTATAACGCCGTGTAGGTTTGCCCGACAAACAGACGTTCGGCGCGGGTGAGAGGGCTTATGCGAAAGGGTCGCCCCAGAGTGCTCGGCACGTTGGCCCGCTCTCTGCGCCTGCGCTGCCCCGTCTGCGGCCAGTCCTTAATCTTCAAAGCCCCCTTCCGCATCCGCCACCACTGCCCTTCGTGCGCCGCACTGTTCCAGCGCGAGGCGGGCTTCTTCGTCGGCGCGGTGATGGTCAACATGGTCGTGACGGAAGGGGCGGCCCTCGCCTTCTACTTGGCGGCCCTCCAAACGTTCGGCTACAGCGAAGGACTCATCCTGACCGTCGCGCTCCCGCTCGCCTTCCTCCTCCCCGTCCTCTTCTATCACCACAGTTGGAGTCTGTGGCTCGGCTTCGACCACGTCATCGAGGGGCTCCCCAGAGACGACGGGCGAGGCCCGGCGGCGGGCCGGAGTTGAGAATGTAAAGCTCTGTCCTTCGGCGTGAGTTGGGCATATACTGTCGGCCACGTTCTTTCACCTTCAGCGGAGGACACTCACGCATGAGAAAAATGCTCGCGGCGTTGTTCATCTCGGTCCTGTCGTTCGGCACTGCTTCTGCCCAGACGAGCGACACGAAGACCTCCGACCCCGACACCCTCAAAGAAACCTCTGCGACCGAAACTGCGGCGACCGAAACTGCGGCGACCGAAACTGCGACCGACTCAACCGAAGTGTTGGGCGGGCGCGAGGCCGTGCCCGCGCCGCCCGCGCCCCGGAAGCGGCAGACGCCCGACGTGGAGCACCGCTGGGGCCTCAGCCTCCACGCCGGGGCCGCGATTCCCCACGGCGACTTCAACGACTTCTTCGAGCCCGGCGCGAGCCTCGGCGTTGACCTCGAATACCGCGTCAACAATAACGTCTCACTCGAAGCCATCTTCAACTACAACCGCTTCACCATTGACTCCGTGTTCTCCGACGACCACGCGGCCATCTACAGCCTCTCCGCCAACGTCAAGTACTACGGCGGGAGCGGTTCCGTCCGCCCCTTCGTCAACGGCGGCGGCGGCGTCTACGTCACCGACTCCGGCAACGCCCGCCCCGGACTCAACCTCGGGGCCGGGCTCCAATTCAACGTCTCGCCCAAGTTCGCCGTCGAAGGGATGTATAACTTCCACAACGTCTTCTTCTCCGGCGCGAGTTTCCGCTTCTCGACGGTGCAAGGCGGCGTCCGCTTCAGGTTCTGACAGTAGATGAAATGACTCTTGAGACGCCCGAAGCCGTGGCCCGGCAGCGTTGAAGCCGAACGCGTTCGTCTCTTGTGTCCAAACATAGCTGCGGCGGTCGAGCGGCGCACGTCTCAAGTCGCGCCCCGCCGGTTGAGTCGTGCGCTGTTAGCTCGCGCATCACGATTCCGGCGACAGGCGTTCTTTTGTCTCCCCGCGCATGGGTGTATTCATCCGTATGAGCTTGACGTTCGAGTGGGATGAGAATAAAGCGGCGGAGAACCTGTCAAAGCACGCCGTCTCATTCCCCGAAGCCGTGACGGTCTTCGGGGATTCATTATCCCGAACCATTCCCGACCCACTTCACTCAGACGAAGAAGACAGATTTGTCATCTTGGGTGTCTCGGAGCTACAACGGATGCTGGTTGTGGTGCATACTTATCGGGGAAACGTGGTCAGGATAATCAGCGCACGCCGGGCGACGGCACGCGAGAGAAACGACTATGAAGAAGGAACAGATTGAGGAAGACGCCGAGATGTTGGACGAGTACGACTTCAGTCAGGGTGTGCGCGGCAAATACGCGCGGGAATACGCCGAGGGGACGAACGTTGTCCGGCTCGACCCTGACGTGGCGAAGGTCTTCCCCGATTCCGACTCGGTCAACCAGACGCTTCGAGCGATTGCGCAGATCATCGAGCGGAGGTCTCGTGAGGGGGCTTGATTTTAAATCCAACCCCGCCGCGCGCGCCGCGCATCGGAGACTCACGTGTGTCTCCCCGAAATTTTTGTGAAACCCCCGAACGGGCCTGACGTGAGAAGGGCCGAGACTTCTTCGACTATATAAGGTGGGAATTAAAAGAACATGAGGAACACTTACCTCGCGACACTCGCGCTCTGCCTGACGCTCGCGGCCCTCGTCGCTCCTTCGCAGGCGCAGACGCGGCGCGGCGGCGCGGCAACGCGGACGACGGCGGCGGCTCCGGCGCGGCAGGCGGTGCCGCTCCCGGCTTCGGACGCGGTGCTGGCGGTTGACCTGCGGAAGCTCTTGACGGAGGCCGTACCGCGCGCGCTCGCGGGGGACGCGGCGCGGCTCGCCTCGGTCAACGCCGACATCGAGCAGTTCAAGACGCGCACCGGCATTGACGCGCGCGCCTTCGACACTTTGACGGCGGGCGTGCGGCTCACCAACCCCTCGCCCGGCGTGACGAAGATTGACCACATGGTCGCCGTCGCGCGCGGGACGTTCCGCGCCGACGTGCTCGTCGCCGCCGGGCGGCTCGCGGCGCAAGACAAATTCACGGAGCAGAAGCACGCGGGGAAGTCGGTCTACATCTTCAACATCTCCGACCAGATAAAACTTTTCGGGCTTTTGAAGCTGCGCGTGAGCGACCTCGCCTTGACCGTCCTCGACGCCAACACACTGGCCGTCGGCGAGCCGGAGGCGGTGCGCGCGACGATTGACGCGCAAGCGGGCCGGGGCCGTGTGGACGCAGACCTCCTGAATTTCGCGCGCACGCCGAACGACCTCATCATGTTCGCCGGGAACGTGCCGCCCTCGCTGCTCGCGGGCATTGACCTCGGCACGCCCGAACTGAACCGCGCGGTGGCCTCCGTCCGGCGCTTCAACGGCGCAATCGGGACGACGCCCACGGGCTACCAGATGCAGACGACCTTGCGGACGGTGAGCGCGGCGGAGGCGCGCGACCTCAGCGACACGCTCGACGCCTTGAAGCAGGTCGCGCCGATGCTCATCTCGATGGCGGGCGAGCGCGGCAAGTTCGCGAAGCGGGCCGTCGAGAGCCTCCGCATCACGACGCAGAGCAACGAAGTCCAAATGCGCCTCGAACTCGCGCAGGCCGACCTCGCCGCGCTCCTCCGCGTGCTCTAAAGGAAGGCAAAAGTAAAAAGGTAAAAGGCAAAAGGGAAGAGGTGGTAAACCTTCTTCCCTTTTGCCTTTTACCTTTTTACTTTTGCCTTCTTCTTTATTCTCCGCCGGGCTGCGCGGGGATGTTGATGGGCGGGCGTCCGGGGCGCGGGAGCGCCGTGGGCGGCTCGGCGGGGACATCCACGCGCGCGAGCATCTCGCGGTCAATGCTGATCTTGTCGGCCTCTTCGAGGCGGCGGCGGATGGCGGCGATGTATTCGTCGAAGACCTCCCCGCGCCGCTCGGTCTGTGCCCTCTCGATGAGTTCGGCGCGCTGCTTGCCGAACTCGGCGAGGTCTGCGTCCTTGCGGCGCGTCGCGGCGGCGACGACCCACGACTCGCCGACCTTCAAGGGGTTCTTCGTAACTTCACCGGCCTTGAGCGCGTAGATGGCGTCGTCCATCGAGAGGTCTGCGCCGAGCGTGCCGAGCGGTCTGCCGAGGCGGAAGCCCTCTTCGGTCTGCGCCTTGAGTCCGAGCCGTTCGGCGGCGGCCTTGAGGGCGTCGGGGCTCGACGAGTTGGCCGCGAGGTCGCGCGCCGTCTGTTCGAGCTGCTGCCCGGCCCGCTCGTTGCGGAGGGCTTCGGAGACGCGCTCGCGCACCTCCTCGAAGTCGGGGATGCGCGGCTCGCGCTTCTCGACGAGCATCGGGACGGCGAAGCCGTTCTTGATGCCGACGCGCTCGCCGACCTGTCCAGCCTCTTCGAGCGGCTTGACGGCCTCCTCGAACTGCGGGTTGCTGCCGATCTCCGGCACGTCGTCGCCCGGCTTAACGAAGGGCGTCTCCTTGACCATCTCCGCCGGGGTCATGTTCGCTCCGGCGGCAAGCTCCTGCGCGACCTTCTGGAAGTCCTTCGTCTCCTTGAGACGCTCGACGGCCTTCTGCGCCACCTGCTGCGCGACGGCGTAGGAGCGGCGGTTACGCAGAGAGACGAGCAGCTCATTCTTCGCCTCCTCGAAGGTCTTCGGGACGGAGTCGCCGCGCCGGTAGATGTAGTAGGCGTTGCCGACCTTGACGGGCTCGCGCACCTCGCCGGGCTTCAGGTCGAGCATGGCCTGGATGGGGTCGCCCGCCCGTGCCGGGTTCTTCTTGACGGGCGCGGGGAGCCAGCCGCCGTTCTTCACCGTCGCGGGGTCTTCGGAGTTGCCGCGCACGGCTTCGGCGAACGCCTCTTCGGTCGCCGTCAGGTCTTCGCCGCGCACGCGCGACATGATGTCGGTCGCGCGGTTGAGCACGTCCTGATCGAGTTCGGGCCGCGCCACCTTCAAGACTATCTGCTGGACGCGGACGCCCGCCTGCTTCGCTTCGGGGCGGAGCGAGTCGTACTCCTTGCGCAGCTCCTCGTCGGGGAAAGTGAGCTTCGACCCGGCCTTCTCCTGATTGACGAAGAGGTAGCGGAGCTTCTTCTGCGGTTCGAGGTAGCGGTAGTCGGTCTTGTGCGCCTCGTAGTACTGCTTGAGTTCATCGTCCGAGACGTTGACCTTCTTCGCCAGTTCGGTCGCCGTGACGGGCACGTAGACCACGTCGAAATCGGTGAAGTCGCGGACGTACTTGTCCTGCACCTCCTGCTCGGAGACCTGCACGCCCGCCGTCACGAAGGCGCGCAGCTTCTCGGCGGCGAGGCCGTCGCGGATGCTCTGCTCGTAGAGTTCTGCGCCATCCTTGCCGCCGAAGTTACGGAAGGTGTAGTCCTTGTAGCGCTTGCCGTCGTAGGGGTTCGAGGCGTCGCTGAACTGGCGGAGGATGACATCTTGCAACTCCTGCTTGGTGGCCGTGAGGCCGAGGCGCTTGGCCTCCTGAGCCGTGATGCGCTCGTTGACGAGGTTGTTAAGGACGCGCTCGCCCGTCATCCCCAACTGCGCGAGGCTGAACTGCCCGCCCATGCGCTGCTCGTAGAGCTTCTGGCGGAGCGTGAAGTCGGCCACGGTCACTTCGTCGCCGTTGACGTGCGCGAGCACGTCGCGGCTCTTGAAGGGGTTGGCGATGGCCGTGCTCCCCTGATTGTAGACGCCCGCGACGGCCATCCCGATGACCAGCAGGGCGGCGAAAAAGATGATGATCCAGTTCCGCGTCCGCTCCAGCCGGGTGAACATTTTCAGCATTCTCGATAAACCTTCCTTACACGTACTTTTTCCGAATATTTGAGGCTGGCGATGCCGGGGTCCCGGACAGCCCTTCTGGTCGGTAGACTCCTGCGGAGTGCTTCCCGCAAAACGCGAATTGTAGCGGACGCCCCCGCGCCGCCGCAACCGCCCACAGTTTCGACCCCGAATTTACGTCTTTTAGATTTCACCGAAGCCCCGCCCCTTAAGCCTCGAAAGAGCGAAAGACAATAGCCGGGGCGGAGCAAAGGCGCGTGAGCGCCGTCTGTCCCCGCAGGGGACGAAGATAATAGCCGGGGGCAACGCAAACGAAGTTTGCGACGCCCCCGCAACAGTCGAGAAAAGAGATTCGACCCTGAAGGGGTCGCAGATTCAACGTTGAAGGTGCGACCCCTTCAGGGTCGGAATCTTTATCCATACGTGACCGGGGGCGACGCTCAAGCGCTGACGCGCTTTCACTTGCCCCCGGCTATTATCTTCGTCCCCTGCGGGGACGGGGGAAGCCTTTCCGCACAGCCTCTAAGCAGGTGCGCGTCTGACGTAAGACGCCGCGCGGAGCTTATAAGACGGCGCGCGCAGGACATAATGACGCGTGATTACGTCATAAGCACGCCTGCTAAGGTTCTGAGCACGCATGCTTAGGTTCTGAGCACGCCTGCTAACGTTCTTAGCACACGAGCTAACGTTCTTAGCAGGCGTGCTTATCTTCTTAGCACGAGTGCTTAGGTTCTTAGCACGGGCGCTAAGGCTCTTAGCATGGCTGCTAAGGTTCTTAGCATGGCTGCTAAGGCTCTTAGCACGCGTGCTAAGAAGATAAGCACGCGTATTTGTATCGTAATGATGCGGGATGAAGGGCTAAGGCCCGCCGGTTAGTTACTGTCGGCGGCGGCGCGGGGCGAACTTGCGGCGGATTTCTTGGTGGTCGGTCGGGCCGGGGAGGTTTTCGGGTAAGTCCAGTTCGTCGTCAACGAGAGCTTCCATCGGGACTCCTGCGACGCGGGCGTATTGCAGCAGGATTAGCAAGGGCGGCTCGCGCTTTCCAAGCTCGTAGTTGGAGAGGATATTTTGGGTGACGACCTCTTCAGCGCCCAAGCGTCTAATCATCTCACTCTGCGAACTCCCTAACGCCGTGCGAATGGCTACAAGTTTTTCCGCGAGCCGCTCCGGCCTTTGACGCGCCCTCGTACCCATCAGGAGTTCCCTCCCGATGGCACAGGGCTTCGATAAAGCTTGCCTTCAACGCCAAATGACGTTATAATGTGATTGCGTAACTGATTCGCCGTGAGTAGGAACCTTCCTTGCTCAACGGCGATGCTCATCAATTCTCTGAGGTTGAGGAGCTACGCATCCGACCGTTGCCTTATTTTCAAAGAAAAGAACGCGCGGAATATATCACAGGAGTCCTCACACAGATGGGCATTTTAGTTTGTGATTACGCATAGGGGTGCGGGGGTGCGCACCTCTCGGCACGCCCGCCTTCTGAGGGTAGGCGGGCTGTGCCGCGTGGGGCCGCGTGAGCGCGTCAGGCGGTGCGCGCACGCGGCCTTTACGTGTCGAGAGTCAAATCGCTTGCGCTCAGTTTACGGTTTTAAGTTTCCGGCAGTCTGATTTCAGACCTCGCGGCGAGTCAGAATCCGCGACGAAATTGTTAACTTTTCGCGGGCCGAAACCGGAAACCGCAAACTGAAAACTTTTTTCGTCTGTGCTATACATTTAAGCATGGATTATCCAATTTGGGCGTGGGCCGGGTTCGGTATCTTCATCATGCTGATGTTGGCGCTGGACTTAGGGATTCTGAACCGGAAGGCGCACGCCATCACGTACAGGGAGGCGGCGACGTGGAGCGCCGTCTGGGTGTCGCTGGCGCTTGTGTTCGCCGCGCTCGTCTTCTGGCAGAGGGGCTCTTTGACGGGCAAGGAGTTTCTCGCCGGTTATCTCATCGAGCTTTCGCTCTCGGTGGATAACCTCTTCGTCTTCCTGCTCATCTTCTCGTACTTCAAAGTCCCTGCGAAGTACCAGCACCGCGTGCTCTTCTGGGGCGTCCTCGGCGCGCTCGTGATGCGTATCACGATGATCGCGCTCGGCGCGGCGCTCATCGAACGCTTCCACTGGATCATCTACGTCTTCGGCGTCTTCCTCATCTACACGGGCATCAAGATGATGTTCCAGAAGGAGACCGAGGTGAACCCGGAGGAGAACTCGGTCGTTCGCTTCGTGACGCGCTTCATCCCCATCACGCGCCACTACGAAGGCGACAAGTTCTTCACGGTCGTCAACGGGAAGAGGACGGGGACGCTGATGCTGCTCGTGCTCGTCATCGTCGAGGTCACGGATTTGGTCTTCGCCGTGGACTCGATCCCGGCCATCTTCGGCATCACGACCAACACCTTCATCGTCTACACGTCGAACGTCTTCGCCATCCTCGGCCTCCGCTCGCTCTACTTCCTTCTGGCGGGCGTGGTCGAGAAATTCCACTACCTCAAGATCGGACTCTCGGTTGTCCTCGCCTTCGTCGGCGTCAAGATGCTCACCGAGGGCTTCGTCATGAGCAGCTTCGGCTTGAGCAAAGAGACCATCATCACCGCCTCTCTGGGCGTCGTCGCGCTCGTCCTCGCCAGCTCCGTCGTCGCCTCTGTCATCTGGCCGAAGGAGGCCGAGACCAACGTCGAGGTCGAGCTGCCCGAAGGCTTCAACTCGCCCTTCGACGACGACCAGGGCCGCCTCGGCGGCGACGAGCGCGGGCTGCCGGAGAAGCGTTAGGCGACCAGAACAGTACCGCGAGCAGTAGCGAGCGGGTTGACGATAACTAAGCTCAACCCGCTCGCTACCGCTCGCGGTACTGTTTAATTTCTTGAACGGGCCGTCCGCCGTGTGTTAACTTCGTTGTGGCGGCGATGCGCCGGAAAAAACTTCGCCGCAAGCCGGGTTTTCCTAAGAAACCGCCTGTACATTCTGCCCCGCGACCTCCTCGGACTCCTCAAGAAAGCTCGAAATGGACACCAAAGTCACCCGCTTCAAAGACCTTGAGTGGTGGATTGTCCCGAAGCGGCTCATCTACACCGTCATCGCGCTCATCGCGCTCTCGCTCATGGCGGGCGGCGCGGGCGTCTACCTCTGGATTCACGGCAACCCGTTCGCGGGCTCGGAGGCCGTGGCCGGTGCGCCCACGGGCGCGCGCTTCATCACCTTCGAGGGCGGCGTCCGCGTCGTCCGCACCGACACGCGCGAGGTCGTGCTCGCGCGCTCCGACACGCGGCTCTTCCCCGGCGACATCGTGCAGACGCAGGAGGACGGGCGCGCGCGCATCTCTCTGGCCGACGGCTCGACCCTCTTCGTCAAGCCGAACAGCGTCATCACCATCGCCGAAAATACGGGGACTGAAAACGGCAAGAGTTCGAAGGTGAGAGTCGCCGTCGAGAGCGGGCAGGTCAACGTCCGCACCGAGCAGCAGCCCGACACCGCCACCAACATCGTCGCCACGCAACTGACCGAGAGCCGTCTGAACTCCGAGACGGACGCCAGCTTCGACGTGCGCGGCGACAAGTCCGAGGCCATCCGCGTCTCGACGGGTAAGGTCGAGACGAGCACGCGCAACGGCGACGTGACGACGCTGCAAAACGGCGAGTACGCCTCGGTCAACCCTTTGGGGAGCATCGCGCAGAAGGAGCGTCTGCTCGCCGCGCCCTCGCCCGTCACGCCGCGCAACCTCGAACGCATCACCGCGCGCAAGGGCGACGCGACGAGCGTCCCCTTGCGCTGGCAGCGTCCGGCGGTCGGCGCGCCCGCGCACTACCGCGTCGAGGTCGCCACCTCTCCCTTCTTCGTCCCTTCGGGCAAGCTCATCGAACGCGACCAGTTGCAGGCCACCGAGTTGACCGTGGACTCTCTGCGGCAGGGCAACTACTTCTGGCGCGTGCTCGCCGTCGCGCCTTCGGGTCAGGCGAGCGACTGGAGCGAGCCGCAGAAGTTCGTCGTCGTCCCCGAAGGCGGGACGGGCGACAGCGTCGGCCTCTCGAACGTCACGGTTGATTACGTGGCGGGCAGCATCTACGTCATCCGCGGGCGCACCGAGGCGGGCAACACCGTCCGCGGCGCGGGCAAAGAGACGCTCGCCGCGCGCGACGGCACGTTCCAACTCCAAGTCAACGCGCAGGGCGGCGCGCGCGTCATCGAGGTCGAAGTCGCCGACACGCAGGGCAACCGCAACGTCGCCCGCATCCCGCTCACCCCCGGCGCGTGGCAACCATGACAAAGTCGTGACAGGTAAACGGTGACAGGTGGCAGGATGAAAGCAACTAATCTCATCCACTGTCGTCGTCGGTCACAACGGTTCTTCTCCTGTTACGGTTTACGGTTCACGGTTCACGGCTTTTATGAAGCACGTCATCCTGTTCAGCGACGAGGACGTAACGGCGCGCGGCGTGGTCGAGGCACTGCGCGGCGAGGGGATTCCGTCCGCCACGATTAGCGTCGCGGACGGGTCGCCGGGCGGGCAGTTTTTTCACTCGTCAGGGCCGGAGGGAAACGGGGCGGCGTCGCCTCTGGCCGTCGTCTTCGACCTCGCCGCCGGGGCCGAGTTGGAGACTTTGCACGCGCTCGCCCTGCGCGCCGCCGCCGCGTGGCCCGAAGCCCCTCTGGTCGCGTGCAGGCGCGAGGCTCCGGGTACTGAGTCGCGTCCCGCGTCCGAGCGGCTCGACGCGCCGACGCTCAAGCGTCTGGGCTTCCACGCCGTCGCCAACGAGCCCGCGCAACTCCCCGCCGTGCTCCGAGAGGTCGAGGCGATGGGCTCGGTCGCCCGCCACGCAACGCTCAACGAACGCGGCGACGCGCCGGGCGAAGCGATTGATGTCGCGCCCGCCAGTCTCCTTCTGCCCGAACGCCTTGCGACGGAGCGACTGCGCGCGGCCTTCGAGCTGGTCGCCTCGCTCCACTTCGCCGCCGACCAGAAGGGCGCGGCTTCGACCGCGCTCGCCGGACTCGCCGCGCTCGTCCCCGCCGATCGCTGGACGATCTATTTGGTCAACGAAGCCGGGAAGGCCGCCGAGGCGCTCTTCGAGCCTTTGGCCGTGCGCGGCCTGACGGCGAGCGAGCGCGCTCTGCCCGAAGGCGACTGGCGCAAGGCTCTGATGGGCGACGCGCTGGCGCTCACGGGCGCGCAGTCGGGCGCGGCGCGCGCGGCGGTGAGGCAGGCCGAGACGATTAGAAGGAAGGAGGGCGAGCGCCGCGTCGTCGCCGTCCCGCTCGTCAGCGGCGAGCGCGTGATGGGCGTGCTCGAAGCCGTCCGTGAAGGAATCGAGGCGCGCACTTTTTCGACCGGCGACGCTTCCCTCCTCTCCGCGCTCGCGCTCCCGCTCGCGGCGGCTCTCACGAACTCCGTGCGCGTCGCCGAGGCCGAGCGGCTCTCGCAGACCGACGACCTCACCAAGCTCCACAACGCGCGCTACCTCCGGCAGTTCCTGACGAGCGAGCTCAAGCGCGCGCGCCGCTACGGCTCGACCGTGACGGCGATGTTCCTCGACCTCGACGACTTCAAGCAGGTCAACGACCGGCACGGTCACCTCGTCGGCTCGCACGTCCTGATGGAGATGGCGGCGGTCGTCTTAGCCTCGGTGCGCGACACGGACGTGGTCGCGCGCTACGGCGGCGACGAGTTCGTCGTCATCCTCCCCGAAACCCCCTTCGAGCAGGGCCTTCAAGTCGCCGAGCGCGTCCGCGAGCACATTGCCCATCATGCCTTCACCGGCGGTCGCTCGCTGCGCCTAAGGCTGACGGCCTCGTTCGGCGTCGCCTCGTTCCCGCAGCACGCGCAGTCGCCGCAGCAGCTCGTCGCCAGCGCCGACGCCGCCATGTACGAGGCCAAGGCCGCGCGCAAGAACTGCGTCCGCTCGGCAGCCGAAGGGAGCACAGTCGTTGACTGAAACGCCGCCGGGTGATGCGCCCGGCGGACGCGCGTTCGTCGGCCCGCGCGGGCCGTGCGGCGGAACCTTTTGCCGGTCGCCCCGGCAGGGCTTTAAACGGTCGGAATAGAAATTCCTTGACAACTTAAAGCGGGCGTACTAGAGTCCACCCGCTCTAAAGGCTTCTTTCTACGCCGGTTGGCGAGAGTAGTCTCACCCTCCATTCCTCGCTGGGTCTGTCTCCCGTTGACCTCACATGAACCATACCGCCTGACGAAAAGTGGAATCTGCATGGCGACCGAAGTTGAGTGTGACATCGCCCGCAATTACCCGAAAGCAGTTTCGGGCGCACGGGCATGCAATAACATTTCAATGAGGTTCCAGTTCCGTCGCAGCCCCGCGCAGCATGACCCCTCGTCATGCTTTTATTTCGTCCACGCCGGGCGGTGGGCGACTTCAAGCATCCGGCGTTTTGCGCCGGCAAGGCCGGCTTGAAATCGGAGTCGGGCGGCTGTCGTGAAGACGGTGCCACGACAGGCTCTACCAGCGCCCTTGTACAGTATCCCTCACGAGACGATAGGAGGTGCGCCCGTGTCCATCACGATCAAATATTTCAGAATCAGGCTTCTGATTCTCGTCGCTTTATTCTCAATCGCGGTCGGCATAGCCGCGGAGCCGAGGGCCGCCGTCGCATGCAGGCAATGTGTTTTTCCGACGGGAGGAATTTGCGTGGGCTGCATCCCGGCGGGCGAGGGCGAGAGTGGATTCCAGACGTGTACGCCGATTCAATCAACCTGCTCGTGCATCGTCGGCGGCGGCAGTTGTACGGGTAACGCCATCGCGCCGGAAGGCGGCGGCGACCAGTAACCTTTCTTCGACTCCATCGGGAGACGGAGTCGCCCTTCACGGGCGACGGCTCCGCCTCCCGGTGGAGTTTTATCAAAACGACCCGCTGGTTTTCGCTCGTCGTTTTCTTCGCCCTCAAACGTTGCTCTGACTGAACCCGACGGAGGTTTCGAGCCATGTCCAGATGCGTCGCCGCTTTTTTCATTGCGCTCTCTTTTGCCGTCAGCCCATTCGCGCAAAGCGTCCACCATGCGAGCCAAATAAATTTAGCCCGCGACGAGCCAATCGCCCTTAACCTCTCACCGGATGCTCAGAAGGAATTCGTGTTCCATCGCATTCGGAGCATGGTCGAAGACATTTCAGCCTTCCAAAGCACCGCCGTCAAAGCGGGCGGCCTCTCACAAATCGCGGACGCCGCGTGGCCGCAGGACGAGGATTATACGCGCGGACTTTTTGACAAGGCGCTCGGCCTGACATCCGTCCGGGCCGACGACAAAAACTCGAAGGCGTTGTCGCATCTGCGGCAGGACATCATCGCCCGCATCGCCAAGCACGACGCCGAATGGGCGAAACTTTTGATCGAGGCGGCGGCCTCCGAAGAGGACGAAAAACAGAACGCGGCGGGGCGGCGGGAACTCAACATCGAGACCGCGAACAGGCTGGAAAAGGAACGCCCGGAGCTGGCGGTCGAGTTCGCTTCGCGCAGTTTGCAGGGCGGGGTCAGCGCCCAATTCGTCTGGTTCCTCAAGTCAATGCGGCAGCAGAACGAAGCCTCGGCCAACCGGCTTTTCCTGCAAGCCGTCAACCAGTTCGCGCAGCAGCCTGCCGTTGACGCGGGCGCCTACGCCATGCTGGGGACATACATTTTCACGTCGCCGAAGCATGACGGGAGCGACCCGATGAGCGTGATGATTACGCGGGTCGGCGACATCGGCATCGTTGACATCAGCGCCGACGTGCAGGGCATCGCGCCCGCCCTCGTTCACTCTTACCTTCAGGCGGCGGCGGCCATCCTCAACCGCCCCGTGCCCGACGCCCACCAGCGGAAAGTGAGTTACGCGCTCGGCTATCTTCTGATGCCGAAGGCGCGAAAGTTCGCGCCCGAACTCGCGGCCCCGATAGGCGCGGCGCTGGCGCAGCTCTCCGCCAACGTGCCGCCGACGATGACGCAGGAAGCGGCCTTCACGCACATCAACAAAAAAACGGCTGATACTCCCGAACAGATAATGTCGAACGCGGAGTCGCTCCCCGATTCCGAGAGCAGGGATGTTATCTACCTCGACGTGGCTTTCCAGGCGTGGCTCAAAAAAGACTTCACGACGGCTCAGGTCGCCTGCGCCAAGATTGAGGACAAAGACGCGCGCTCGCAGTTGGAAACCTTGATCGAGTTCGGCAAGGCTTCCACGAAAATTAAGAACAACAGCCCGCAGTTGTTCGAGGCGGCGGCAATCGCCGACAAGTTGCCGCAGGGCGTCGAGCGGGCCGTCCTTTTTCTGGGCATCTCGGAAAGCGCCTTCAAGAACAAGAATACGGCCCTCGCGCATGAATCAACCACGCAGGCCCGCAAAGCCATCCTGTCGGTCGCGGACTCGCGCAAGCCTTACCTGCTTTTACTCGCGGCGGGACAGCTCGCGCGTTACGACGCGGTCGCCGCCGAGTCCGTCTTCACGGATGTCGTCAAAGGGTTCAACGCTCTGGACGGCAAAACTTTGTCCGGCACCTCTTGGAATCAGAAAGTTAAAGTCGGCGAGCTGGTCGAGGATTTCCCCCTGAGCGTCGCCGGCCTCGATTTCAGTTTCAATAAATCCTTCCGCTCCATCCTGTCCGTCGCCAGCATTGACAGCGGGATGGCGAAAGCGAGGGAACTCAAGAGCGAGCACCTCCGCATGTCCGCCTTCGTCGCGCTCACCGGCGAACTCTTGAAGACGCTGCCGGAGGCGGATCAATCGGGCGAAATCGTGGTGCAGGTCGGCGAGGACGGGATGCGGAAGTCCGCCGAAAAAACGGTGATGCCCGTTTACCCCAGAGAGACGATCAAGAAAGAGCAGCAGGGCATCGCCGTCGTCGAGGCCCAGTACAACGGCAAAGGAGAAGTCACGGACGCGGTGGTCGTCGAAGCCCCCTCGCCGGGCATCGGGCAGGCCGTCGTCGAAGCCGTCAGGCAGTGGAAGTTCAAGCAAAGCTCTCTGGACGGAAAGCCCATCAGCGTTCGCGGCAAGCTCACGTTCTATTTCGTGATTGATAAAGACAAGAAAGCGCGGGTGGAGAATCCGAAGCAATTTCAATAACCACTGAGGGAAGGAGTTCGGGTTGAATGTCCTCACACGTCGCGGACCCGAAGAAGCTCAAAGTCGGACGACTGCTCAACGCGGCAATCCTCTTGATGTTTTTGGTGATTGCCGGAATCCTCATCAAAGGGAATTTCACCAACCCGCCGGAACCCCCGACCCTCGCGCCGTCCGCGCGAATCTTCATCGAAGGAATTGACTGGGCGAAGTCAGAGCAGACGCTGCTCATCGCGGTGAGGAGCGACTGCGAATACTGCTCCAAGAGCGGAAGGTTCTACCGCAGGCTCGTTGACGGCTTGAAAGACAGGGCGGACGTGAGACTCGCCGTGATTTATCCCGACGAACGCTCGCGCGGGGAAGCGTACCTCGGAGAGATAGGGCTCAGTCCGACCGAGAGCAAACAGGAGACGCTCGCCCCGCTGGGGATTAAATTCGTCCCGACTCTGGCGCTCCTCGACAGGAACGGCGTGGTCGGCAAAGTGTGGGTCGGAGAGTTGTCGCCGAAGAGAGAATCCGAAGTCCTGACGGCGCTCCGCTTCAAGGACACGAGGCCCGTCAGCGAGTGGACGATTACCGAGAGCGAGTTGAGGCGGCGGGTCGCGAACCGCGAGTCGCTCCTCATCTTGGATTTGCGCGAGCGCGCGGCGTACAGAAACGGTCATCGGGACGGCGCGCGAAACATCCCTTGGGACGAAGTTTATACGAGGGCGAAAAACGAGCTGCCGCAGAACCAGACCATCGTCCTCTACAGCGACGACGAGATTCGGGCCGACATCGCGTACTCGGACTTGTTCCGATTGGGTTACACGAACGTCCTCGTCCATACGGATGCGCCCCCCAGGCCCGCCGACAATCAGACCCCCGTGGTTACGAGTGAGGGCGGCGGCCAGAGACGAACGCGAACCGGCCCCGCCCCTCTTCCCTCCCCCGAAGCCCGCCGGATTTTGTTCCCGCAAAAAAATTTGTGGACATTTTCCCCGCCATGCGGTAAAGCATTATTTCGAGATTTCCGGTAAACACCCCCCTTTGCCCGGAGAGTTTTCAAGCACATCACTTCCGGGCTGATGCTTGTCCCAGACTCGACAACCGAGGTTTTCGCGGTTAGCCAACGCGACCCCGTTCGTTGTATCTTTGTGAATTCGTCGCACGCGTGTGGGCGAAAACCTGAGGATACGAGACGCCCGGAGCGTATCCGCCTTCGGCCTTCGTGGGCTGGAAGTCGTTCCCGGCGTGCGCCTTTTTACGAATCGTTCGCGCATCAACAGAAGCAGAGGTCCAGACAGAAACTCGAATGGCATTTAAATCCCTGTTCAGCCTTTTCTCCAGCGATCTGGCAATTGATCTCGGCACGGCCAACACCCTCGTTTATGCCAAGGGGCGCGGCATCGTCGTCTCCGAGCCGTCCATCGTCGCCATCAACAAAGTCACCAACGCCGTCGAGGCCGTCGGCACAGAGGCCAAAGAGATGCTGGGCCGCACGCCCGGCAACATCGTCGCCATCCGACCGATGAAGGACGGCGTCATCGCCAACTTCGAGGTCACGGAGAAGATGCTCCAGCACTTCATCCGCAAGGCGCACAACGGGAAGACGTGGGTCTCGCCCCGCGTCGTCATCGGCATCCCTTCGGAGATCACGCAGGTCGAGCGCCGCGCCGTCGAGGACTCGGCCTACCGCGCCAAGGCCAGCGAGGTCTACCTCGTCGAGGAGGCGATGTGCGCGGCCATCGGCGCGGGCCTGCCCATCACCGAGCCGCACGGCAACATGATCGTGGACATCGGCGGCGGGACGACCGACATCGCCGTCATCTCGCTTTCGGGCATCGTCTACTCGCGGGCGGTGCGCGTCGCCGGGAACGAGATGGACGAGAGCATCACGCAGTACATCAAGCGCAAGTACAACCTCCTCATCGGCGAGCGCACCGCCGAGGCCATCAAGATCGAACTGGGTTCGGGGTTCCCCCTCGACGAGCCGCTCTCGATGGACGTTCGCGGCAGGAACCTCATCGAGGGCATCCCGAAGACCATCACCATCTCGGACGAGGAGGTGCGCGAGGCTCTGGCCGACTCGGTGGCGACCATCGTCAACGCCGTCCGCGTCGCCTTAGAGCGCACGCCGCCCGAACTCTCGGCGGACATCGTTGAGCGCGGCATCGTCCTGACGGGCGGCGGCGCGCTCTTAAAGAACCTCGACAAGCGGCTCTCGATAGAGACGGGGCTGCCCGTCTCCATCGCCGACGACCCGCTCTCGTCGGTCGTCCTCGGCGCGGGCAAGATGCTCTCCGACTTCGACCTCCTGAAGCGCGTCAAGTGGGACAACACGCTCACGAGCGGCATGTAAGAGCCGTGACAGGTAAACCGTGACAGGTGACAGGAGAAAAGCCGTGACAGGTGAACCGTGACGGGTGACAGGAGAAATCCTGTTCTTACTCGTCACGGTTTACGGTTCACGGTTTACGGCCTTTTATGGTTCGGAGCACGCAGAAAGAGATCAGGCAGCGCGCGCCCCTGTGGCTGCTCGCGCTCCTGGCCGTCAACTTCGGCCTGATGTCCTGGCACGCCAAGGACACGACGACGCAGCAGAGCATGATTCGCGTCTGGGCGCAGGCCGCGCTCTCTCCGTTCCAGCGCGCGAGCACAGGGGTGGGCGGCGCGGGCTTCAACTTCTTCCAGCGCATCGCCAACATGCGCACCGCCGAGGCCGAGAACCAAGACCTCAAGCGGCGTCTGGGCGAGGCGGAGAACGAACTCCGGGACGCGCGGCAGGCCCGCGACGAGAACGAGCGCCTCAAGCGCCTGCTCGGCTTCGACAAGGACGCGGCCTACGGCAGAGTCCCGGCCCGCGTCATCGCGCGCGACCCTTCGGTCTGGTTCAACTCACTCATCCTCAACCGCGGGACCATGAGCGGCGTTGACCTCGACATGCCGGTGGTGACGCCCGAAGGTGTGGTGGGCCGCGTCGTCGCGGTCGGCCCCGTGACGGCGCAGGTGATGCTCGTGACGGACGAGCGGGCCGCCGCCGGGGCGGTCGTCGGGCAGCTCGGACAGTCGAACGCCATCGGCTCGGTGCGCGGCTTCGGGCGCAACGGCCTTCTGGAGATGCGCTACGTCTCCGGGCTGGAGACCGTCAACGTCGGCGACTATGTGGTTACCACGGGGCAAGACCGTATCTACCCACCGGGGCTGAACGTCGGCAACGTGGTAGAAGTCGTGTCGGGCTCGGCGACGACCCCGCACACGATCCGCGTCAAGCCGACCGCGCGGCTCGAATCCTTGCAGGAGGTGGCCGTCCTGCAATACAAGCCGCCGCCCCGCGACGTGCCGCAGAAGACGCTCCCGAACGTGGACAAGGGGAAAAAGCAGTGACAGGTAAACCGTGACAGGTGACAAGATGAAAACTTGTTCTTGCCTGTCACCTGTCACCTGTCACCTGTCACGGTGTTATGAAACTTAAACTCGCGGTCTGCGTGGCGCTGGCCGTCGTTCTGCAATCTTCCTTGCGGGCGCTGTGGCCCCCTCTGGCCTACGCCGACTTGCCGCTCATCGTGGTGACCTACTTCGCGCTCCAGCGCGACGCCGTGCTGGCGGTGATGATCGGCACGGTGGCGGGGCTCTCGACCGACGTGCTTTCGGGCGGACTGCTCGGCGCGGGCGGGTTCTCGAAGACGCTGACGGCCTATCTGCTCGCGGCGATTGTGACGCGCGTGATGCTGGATAACGCGCTCTTACGCATCCCCGTGATGGCTGGGGCCGCCGCCTTCGACGTGCTGATTTACGTCCTCCTGCACCGCCTGCTCGGCCAGAACCTGACGCCGATGGCGGGCTCGATTGCCGAGACCGCCGCCTACAAAATCATCTGGACGACGGTCGTCGGGACGGCCCTCGCCTTCCTCTTCGACAAGTTCTTCGGCGACAAGGCGCGCACCCGCCGCCAGTTCGCCTTCCGCCGCCGCATCGCGCGTCGCGGCCTGATGCGGCGAAGACACTGAGGAAAGTAGCCAGTAGCCGGTAGTCAGTCATAGGCTCCGCGTTAAGAGAACCGCCGCTGACACATGAACGATTCGCTGACTAAAGTTTTTCTACTGGCTACTGGCTACTGACTTCTGAGTTATGAAATTCGAGGACGAGTCACAAAACCTTCGGCTGCGGATGAGCGTCATCAACGTGCTGGCGCTGGTCATCCTCGTGGTGCTGGGCGTGCGGCTCTACTACTTGCAGGTCGTCAACGGCGACTACTACGCCGAGCGGGCCGAGAACCAGCGCATCCGCCTTTTGCGCATCCCCGCGCCGCGCGGCGCGATCTTCGACCGCGCGGGGAAACTCCTCGTGGACTCGCGCTCGACCTACAACATCATCCTCTCGCGCGAGGACATGAAGGGCCGCGACTACAACGCGCTCGTCGAGCCGCTCTCCGAGGGCCTGGGGCTCGACCCCGAAATCCTGCGCGAACGCTTCGACGAGATGCGGCGGCAAGCCGCCTTCGAGGAGATTACCGTCAAGGAGGGCGCGACCTCAGAGGACATCCAGTGGGTTGACGCACGGATGCTCGAACTGCCGATGCTGCTCGTGCGCGAGCAGCCGCAGCGCCGCTACCCGGACAACGGCACGCTCGCGCACGTCCTCGGCTACGTCGGCGAGATTAGCCCCGAACAGCTCAAGCAGCCGAAATACAAGGAATACACGGAGAACCCCTACCACCCCGGCGACATCATCGGGCAGGAGGGTTTGGAGTCAACTTACGACCGCTACCTGCGAGGCCGCGACGGCTACCGCAAGGTCGAGGTGGACAGCCGCGGGCGCATCCAGCGAGAGCTTGAGACGGTCTTGCCGCAGCCCGGTCAGGACATCGTGACGACGATTGACCTCGACATGCAGTTGGCCGCCGAGAAGTATCTGGCCTCGACGCCCTCGAAGCGCGGCGTCGTCGTCGCCATGAACCCGAACAACGGCGAGATCATGGCGCTCGCCTCGTACCCGACCTTCGACCCGAACATCTTCGCGCAGCGCATCGGGACGAAGGAGGGCCGCGCCGAAATCTCAAGACTTTTGCAAGACCCCAAATCGCCTTTGACGAACCGCGCCATCCGGGGACGCTACCCGCCCGGCTCGACGTGGAAGATACCGATGGCGCTCGCCGGGTTGGAGCAGGGCTCGATTTCCGTCAAGCACTCGAACCTCGGCTGCGGCGGCGGCATCACCATCGGCAACAAGTTCACGCGCTGCATGGGGAGCCACGGCTCGCCGCCCTTGCGCTTCGCGATTCAGGTCTCGTGCGACGGCTACTTCTACCGCCTCGGCCTCAAGATGGGGCTCGAAGGCATCCAGAAGATGGTGGACGACTACGACCTCAACAAGCGGACGGGGATTGACCTCCCGCGCGAGCTGATAAGCTGGACGCCCTCGCGCGAGTTCAAGCGCCGCTTCAACCCGCGCGACCCCGAATGGCGAGACATTGACACGGTCTACGCCTCGTTCGGGCAGGTGCACGAGTTCGTCACGCCGTTGGCGATGCTGCGCGCCGTCGCAGGCATCGGCGTGGCGGGCAAGTTCTACGTCCCGCACCTTCTGAAAGAGGCGAAGGCCGTGAGCGCCGCCGGGCCGTTCCCCGCGCGGCCCTCGGTCGGCTTCGACCGCCCCGCGCCGAAGGTCGTGAACTTCTCGGCGGACAACCACCGCCTCGTCATGGACGGGATGTACGACGTGGTCAACAACGGCGGCACGGGCGGGCGCATCAAGCTCGAAGGCTTCGACATCGCGGGCAAGACCGGCACGGCGCAGGTCGTCTCATTGGGCAAGGACACGGGCGAGAACAAAGACCACGCGTGGTTCGTCTCGTTCGCCCCGGCCTACAAGCCGGAGATCGCCGCCATCGCCTTAATCGAGAACGTCGGCTTCGGCGGCACTTACGCCGCCCCGGCGGTGCGCGCCGTCTACGATGTCTACGTCGGCAAGGAGCACCCCAACATCGCGCCGAAGCCGCTGCCGGAAGCAGTGCCGGATCACGTGGCTCACGCGCACGATTGATGTGGGGATTCAACGGGTAAAGGGGAAAGGCTTCGGCTGTTCCCTGTCACTCGTCACGGTTTACGGTTCACGGCTGTTATGACCGCACTCTTAGAACACCGCAAGCTCCGAGACTTCGACTGGCTGCTGACGCTTTTGGCGGTGGCCATTGCCGTCTTCGGGACGTGGCAGATTTACAACGCGCAGCCGACGCTTGGGTACTGGCGCAAGCAGTTGCTCGGCCTCGGCGTCTCGCTCGTCGTGATGCTTACCGTGGCCTTCACGGACTACCGCAAGCTCGTCCACATCGCGCCCGCCTTCTACATCTTCGGCCTCGCCCTGCTCGTCATCGTGCTCGTCCCCGGCATCGGGCTGAAGATTAACGGCCAGCGCGCGTGGATCGGCGTCCCCGGATTGGGCCAGTTCCAGCCGTCGGAGTTCATGAAGATTCCCACGGTGCTGATGCTCGCGCGCTACTTCGGGAGGGTGCGTCGGCATTCGTCTTTGACCTTGAAGGAGACGGTCGTCGGTTGCGGCATCCTCGCTCTTCCGGTGGGGCTCATCCTGCTTGAGCCCGACGCCGGTCAGGCCATCACCTACTTCCCACTGCTCGCCGTCGTCCTCTTTCTGTCGGCGGTGCGGATGTGGCTCGTCGTCGCGGCGCTCGTGCTGGCGACGGTGGCCGTGCCCGCCGCGTACTACGTCGGCGTCAAGACGGGCGCGATTAAGAGCTACCAGCAAGAGCGCATCAACGTCATCCTCGACCCGGAGAACGCCGACCGGCGCGGCTTCGGCTATCACACCTGGCAGTCCATCGTGACGGTCGGCAAGGGCGGGTTGACGGGCTCGAACACGGCGGGCGACGCCTCGCAGAGCCGTCTCAAGTTCCTGCCCGAACCGCACACCGACTTCATCTTCGCGGTCGCCGCCGAGAACACGGGCTTCATCGGCTGCGTGCTGCTCCTGCTGGCCTACGCCGTGCTCCTGACGAAACTGATTCACGGCGCGCGCCACGCGCCCGACCGCACGGGGATGCTCGTCATCATGGCCATCGTCGGCGGCCTCGCCTTCCAGATTCTCATCAACGTCGGGATGGCGCTCGGCATGCTCCCCGTCATCGGCGTCCCGCTCCCGCTGATGAGCGCCGGGCTCTCGGCCATCCTCGCCACCTCCGTCGCCATCGGCTTCGCCATCAGCATCCGCCTCCGCCGCTTCGTCAACTGAAGTGGCGGGGGTTTACATCACGGCGCGGTTCGGGGCAGTATAAATACACGCAATTCAAGTTTATCCGTGAAGGGCAAAGGGTTGGCCTGTGAAGATAGTGCTGCTCGTCCTCGGTCTGTTGATGGTGGCCGCGACGGCGCTCCCTCTGGTGCGCAAAGGCGCGTGGTGGATCAGGGTCTTCGACTTCCCTCGCATCCAGATAACGCTCATCTCAGCCGCAGTCCTCCTGACTTACCTGCTCTTCGTGCGCGACCTCGGCGCGTGGGGCGTCGCCTTCGTCGTGGCGTTGGCGGCGTGCCTCGTCTACCAGTCTTACATGATGTTCCCGTACACGTTCCTCGCGCGCAAGCAGGTGCAGCAGAGCCTTAAAGCCGAAGGTGAGTCGAGCTTCCGCCTTCTGTTCGCGAACGTCCTGATGGAGAACCGCAACGCCGCGCGCCTGCGCGAGCTGATTCGCGGGGCCGACCCCGACATCATCCTCACGGTCGAGGCGGACGAGTGGTGGATGGAGCAGCTCAAGGAGTTCGAGCAGGACTACGAGCACGTCGTCCTCCAGCCGCAGCCGAACACCTACGGGATGCTCCTCTACTCGCGGCTCGAACTCGTCGAACCGGAAGTCCGCTTCATCATTCAGGACGACATCCCCTCGATTCACGCGCGCGTCCGTCTCAAGTCCGGGCAGGAGGTCGAGCTTCATTGCCTGCACCCGCGCCCGCCGTTTCCGACCGAGGACACCAGCTCGGACGAGCGCGACGCCGAGCTGCTCGTCGTCGGCAAGGAGATTAAGGGCACGGACACGCCGACGGTCGTGATGGGCGACTTGAACGACGTGGCGTGGTCGCACACGAACTATCTTTTTCAGGACATCAGCGGGCTCCTCGACCCGCGCATCGGTCGCGGCTTCTACAACACCTTCCACGCCCGCTACCCCTTCGTCCGCTTCCCGCTCGACCACTTCTTCCACTCGAATCACTTCCGGCTGATAGACTTTCGACGGCTCCCTTACTTCGGCTCCGACCACTTCCCCGTCTTCATCGCCCTCAGCCACGAGCCGGACGCCGCGCGGCGGCAGGAGGAGTTGCAACCGGACGCGGCGGAAGTCGAAGAGGCGGAGGAGAAGATCGAACAGGCGACCTGACACTTCATGCGCGGAGACCGTATGGCGGAAGAAATCGGCGTGGGGCTCATCGGCTTCGGCATGGCGGCGCGGGTCTTCCACGCGCCGGTCATCGAGGCCGTCCCCCGGCTCAAACTCTTGAAGGTCGTCGAGCGCAGCGGCGACGAGGCGCGGAAGCGTTACCCGCAGGTCGAAGTCGTGCGCGACGCGGACGACCTTCTGCGTGACGACCGCGTAGCACTCGTCGTCGTCACGACGCCGAACGCCACGCACTTCGAGCTGGCCCGCCGGTCTCTGCTCGCCGGTAAGCACGTCGTCGTCGAGAAGCCTTTCACCAACACCTCGGACGAAGCCCTTGAGTTGATAGAGTTGGCGCGAAGAGAGAACAGGCTCTTGACCGTCAACCACAACCGGAGATGGGACGGCGACTTCCTGACGGTTCAAAGAATCCTACAGGCCGGGATGCTGGGTCGTCCGGTCGAGTACGAATCGCGTTACGAACGCTTCCGCGACCAGCCGCGCGAGGGCGCCTGGCGCGAGGAGGCGGGGCCGGGGAGCGGGATTCTCTACGACCTCGGCTCGCACCTCATAGATCAGGCGCTCGTCCTCTTCGGCCAGCCGCGCGCGGTCACAGCGGACATCCAACGCCAGAGGGAATTCGCGAAGGCAGACGATTACTTCGAGCTGCTTCTCGACTACGACGGTTTGAAGGTGACGCTCAAGGCCGGGATGCTGGTGCGCGAGCCGGGGCCGCGATTCCGTCTGCAAGGGACGGAGGGCTCCTTCGTCAAGCACGGCATGGACCCGCAGGAGGAGGCGCTCAAGCGCGGCCTCACGCCCTTAGCAACGAACTGGGGCGAGGAGCTTCGCGGAACATTGGGGCACGCTCGACGCGCATCTCGGCGGGCTCCGCGTGCACGGGCGCGTGGAGACGCTCGCGGGCAGCTATCAATCCTTTTACCGGAACGTGGCCGACGCGATTGAGGGCCGCGCAGAACTCGCCGTCAAACCCGAAGAGGCGCTCGCGACGATTCGCGTCATCGAAGCGGCCCGCCGCAGCAGCGCAGAGAAGCGCTCAATCCCCTTCACTTTCTGAAGCCGGGCCGGGTCTCAAAAGACTGCCCGGCGCGGTACTTTCCCTTTAAGCCTTCGGGGGTCACACCTTTCACACTCGCCTTTTGGCGGCGCACTCGTTTATACTTGGCGCGCCTGTCCTTTTGCCTGAACATGGCTTTCCGGCACGGTGCGCGTGTCCCGCAGGTCGGGAGACGGAAGAAATTTTCGCGCGCCCTCAAAAAAAATGACGGGAAACAGATTTTGAAATGGCGTCGGTCGGCGCGTGCTCAGCCTCAGCGAGCGGCGCGGCCCAAGGCCGGATCAATTTTTGAAACGTTTTTCTTCAGGCCGCCGGGCGGCGAATCGCCGGGACGCACTCCACACGGAGCGCCTCCCGGCAACGATTCCGCCCACAGGCTGCGAAGGCCGCGGTGAAGTCGTCGAGGGCGTTGGCCCGCGACACGACCGGCACGGTTTTCCCGTGCGGACGTGTTTCGGTGCCGACGCTTGATGGCGAGCACCACCGCAGGCCCGACGCGCCGGGCGGCTCTTGGACGGAGATTCCGGGTGAATAGTTTTCGACGCTTCCGCGCGGGAGGGTTCTACCTTCCCCCGGTCGGGCGGCAGTCTAAGTGGCGCGGGCGAGATGAAGCCCCGTCCCTCACGACTCGCGCCGCCGCAGACCGGGCGAAGGCCCCCGCCAACGGGGGCGACGCCTCACGAAGCATCCACGCACCAAAATCCGTCCCACACTTTGCGGCGACAGCCGGAGCGGCTGCGCCCTCACCTTTCAAACGCCGACGACAACGGACGCGCGCCGCGAGCGCCCCACGGACAGAACAGTTCCGTGGGGGCGAACGCCGGGCCGCTTGCCTTCCACGTCGCGCGGGGATTTCCAACCGAGCGGTCTGAGCTGTACCAACGCGGCACGCGCGAACCCTTAAGAGAGTTCGCGGGCCGCGTTCGCTTGAGGCCGCCTACCAACAGGAGACGGATTTACAAAGATGCCGAAAGAGTTAATCGTGAGCGTCAACGGGCGCGAAAAGAAGATCGCCATCGTCGAGAACGGGCGGGTGACGGAGTTTTACATCGAGCGCGGCGAGTCCGAGCAGGGTATCGTCGGCAACATCTACAAGGGGCGCGTGATGCGCGTCCTGCCCGGCATGCAGTCGGCCTTCGTGGACATCGGGCTGGAGCGCGACGCCTTCCTCTACGTCTCGGACTTCTTCGACGAAGAGGAAGAGTTCGAGCGCATCGTCGTTGACAAGAAGAAGTCCGAGGGCGCGGACGACGAGACGGCCTCGCGCGCCGCCGCCGAGCGCATCGAGCGAGCGCGCATCGAGCGCGAGCGGCAGATGGAGACCGCGCAGGAGCAGGCCGGAGACACCGGGGCCGAGGGCGAAGAGGAAGAGGAAGAGGAAGACGAGGCGTCGTCCGAAGTCGCCGCCGCTCCCTCGCGCCCGGAAGCGGCGCAGCCCGCAGCGGTGCGCGTCGGTGATGATGAAGAAGCCGCCCCCTCGACGGAAGAGAAAGAGGCGGGCGGTGGTCGCCGCCGCGAGAGGGGCCGCAGGGGTCGCAAGGACAGGGACGAGCCTTCGGCTGGCAGAGATTCGCGCGCGGGCGCGACCGAGGCGGGCCGCGAAGCCTCGCTGCTCGGCGGCGAGGAGATTGAGACGCCCTTCGTCGCCGGGGCCGATTCGTTCCAGCGCATCGTGGACGAAGAGGAGTCGGCGGCGGCCAACGGCGCGATGTTTAAGGACGCGAGAATTCAGGAGCGGATGCTCGACCAGATTCGCGCCGTCGAGTTCGACATGGACACGACGAAGACGGCGGAGGTCGGTTCCCTCCTCGGCTCGTCCACGTCCGGCGGCGGCGGCTTCGAGCGCATCGAGGACGACGGCGGCGACACGGACGCCCCGCCCCGGCGCGACAAGCGGGCCGTGCGCGAGGAGGTGGCCGCTTCGGTCGCGCACCTCGCCGAAGACCTCGCGGGCGAAGACGCCTTCGGCGCGGGCGCGCAGTCTTTCGAGCGCGTGAGCGACGACGAGAAGGCCACCGAGTCGGTCGTCGAATCGCCCGACACCACCGCCGCCTCGAAGGGCCGTCGCGGCGGCAGCAAGCGCGGCGAGGCGCAGGCTTCGGCTGCGGGCCGCACTTCGTCGAAGAAGGCTTCGTCGAAGAAGGCGGCAACCAAGTCGGCGTCGAAGGCCGAGCCGGCGGCGTCCACCGAAGAGGAGACGGACGCGGCGGGCAAGCGCCGCACGCGCGCGGCGGCCACGGCGTCGAAGAAGACGCCGAGCAAGAGCGCGGCCAAGTCTGCGTCGAAGGGGCGCGCGCGCAAAGGCAAAGCCGAGGGAGAGGACAAGGAGTCGCTCGAAGACGCCGACGCGAGCGTGACGACGCGACCGACGCGCGGCGAGTTCGCGCGTCGCGGCGGTCGTCGCCGTCGGGGCGGCGCGCGGACTGACAAGCCCGCGGGCGAGAACGGCGACGCGCCGTCGGAGGGTCAGAACGGCGAGGCCGAAGTCCTGATAGACGAGCCGGAGACTTTGGCCGCGCCGCCAGTCGTGGCCGAGGCCGAGGTCGAGGCCGCACCCGCCCCGACCGAACAGCCGAGGGGCGGCACGGAAAGAGAGTCGTCATCGTCGTCACGCGGCAGCGAAAGAGAGTCGTCGTCGCGCGGAGGCGAAAGAGAGTCGTCGTCGCGCGGCGGAGACCGTGAGCCTTCGAGAGGCGGCGACCGAGAGTCTTCGAGGGGCGGCGACCGGAGCCGTGGCCCGCGCGCCGAAGGACGCGGGCGCGAAGGCGGTGGCCGTGGCCGCGAAGAAGGCCGCGACGGCGGTCGCGGTCGTGACGGTGGACGCGGACGCGAAGAAAGTCGCGGGCGCGAAGAAGGCCGTGAGGGCAGTCGTGAAGGCGGACGCGAGGGTGGACGCGAAGGCGGTCGTGAAGGCGGTGCGTGAAGGTGGACGTGAAGGCGGTCGCGGTCGCCGGGATCGTCAGCCGACCATCACCGACCTCCTGCGCGAAGGTCAGGAGATCATCGTCCAGATCGCCAAAGAGCCCATCGCGCAGAAGGGCGCGCGCATCACTTCGCACATCGCTCTGCCGGGCCGCTTCCTCGTCTATATGCCGACCATCGAGCACGTCGGCGTCTCGCGCAAGATCGAGTCGGACTCCGAGCGCGTGCGCCTGCGCAAGCTCATCCAGTCAATCGTCAAGGAGGAGGACGTGCCTTCGGGCGGCTTCATCGTCCGCACGGCGGGCGTCGGCATCAGCGAGCAGGAGCTGCGCGAGGACGCGCGTTACCTCGTGCGGACTTGGAAGGACATCCGCCGCACCGCCGAGAAGCAGAAGGCCCCGGCGCTCGCGCACAAAGACCTCGACCTCGTGCAGAGACTCTTGCGCGACCAGCTCTCCGAGGACTTCACGGCCATCCGCGTGGACAGCGAGGAGGAGTACCTCGCCGTCGTCGAGTTCGTCAACCGCATCCAGCCGCGTCTGGTCAACCGCGTCAAGCTCCACACGCGGCCCGAACCCATCCTCGAAGTCTACGGCGTGCAGGCCGAGATAGATAAGGCCATCAAGCCGAGGGTGTGGCTCAAGTCGGGCGGCTACCTCGTCATCAACCAGACCGAGGCGCTCGTCGCCATTGACGTTAACACCGGCAAGTTCGTCGGGCGGGGCGGCACGCGACTCGAAGACACCATCACGCGCACCAACATGGAGGCCGTGGACGAAATCGCGCGCCAGATACGCCTGCGCGACCTCGGCGGCATCATCGTCCTCGACCTCATTGACATGGAAGACCGCCGCAACCGAAACCGCGTGATGGCGGCCTTGCAGGACGCCTTGAGGCACGACAAGTCGCCGACGAAGGTTCTCTCGTTCAACGACTTCGGCCTCGTCATCATGACGCGCAAGCGCGTCAAGCAGTCGCTCGAACGCACGCTCTGCTCCCCTTGCCCGTACTGCCAGGGCGCGGGGCTGGTGAAGTCGCCGCAGACGGTCTGCTACGAAATCCTCGAAGAGGCGCGCAGCCTCGCGCGCGCGCAGGACGGCGAGCACTTCAAGCAGACGACGCTCCGCGTCCACCCGGAAGTCGCACGCGCCTTGCGCTCCACCGAGCGCGACGTGCTGGGCGAGATAGAGGATTACCTCGGCACAGTTGACGTGACCAGCGACGCGCACGTCCATCAGGAGCAGTTCGACTTCGCGTTCATCTAAGTAAGTTCAAAGTTCAAGGTTCAAAGTTCAAAGTCGTCCCGGCGGCTTAGTGACTTTGAACCTTGAACTTTGAACCCTGAACTATTTCGATGGGTAAGCTCGAAAAACTCTGGAAGGGTCTGCTGGCCGGGGGGGCCGCCGGGGTGGCGGCGCTGGCGGCGGTCAACGCGGCGGTCGCGAGCAACGTCGAGGAGCCGGAGACGGGCGCGCTCGGCGGCGAGGCGGGCACGTTCGAGTGGAAGCACGGGCAAATCTTTTACCGCCACGCCGGGCCTGTCGAGGCCGCGCCCGTCGTCTTCGTCCACGGCATCGGGGCGGGCGCGCGCTCCTTCATGTGGCGGCGCAACTTCGAGCCGCTCGCCTCGGACTTCCGCGCCTACGCCGTAGACCTCCTCGGCTTCGGCTACTCGGATAAGCCTTCCAACGCGCCCTACTCCGCCGACCTCTACGTCGAGATGCTCTCGGACTTTTTGCGCGAAGAGGTCGGGCGTCCCGCGCACCTCGTCGCGCACTCTCTGAGCGCGGCCTTCGCCGTCCGCGTCGCGGTCGAGCACCCGGAGTTGGTCGAGTCGCTGGTGCTGGTCTCCCCGACCGGCGCGGAGAATCTGAGCGCGCGGCCCGGCATGTCGGGCGCGGCCTTCTACGGCCTGCTCCACTCGCCGGTCTTAGGCGAATCCTTCTACAACGCGATGACGAGCGAGCGCAGCATCCGCGACTACGCGCAGACGCGCCTCTTCTACGAGAAGCGCTTCGCCACGCCGCGCCTCGTCGCGCACCACTACGCCGTCAGCCACCTGCCCGGCGCGCAGTACGCCGTGACGGCCTTCATCTCCGGCTACCTCAACACGGACATCCGCGAGCCCTTCGCGCGACTGCGCCAACCCTTGACGCTCGTCTGGGGCAAGCAGGACGAGACCAACCCGGTCGAGCAGGCCGGGCTGCTGCTCAGACTCAACCCCCGCGCGCGCCTCGAAATCTTCGACCGTTGCCGGCTCATGCCGCAGGAGGAGCACGCCGAGCGTTTCAACGCCCTGCTCCGCGAGGCGCTACGCTCAAGGCCCCCCGCCTCGCGCCCCGCGCCGTTACAATCCGGCTCCGATATTTAATGACGGTTGAGCCTTCGGAAAGGTATCATCCGTTCCTCCCCTTTCGTTTCTCCCCTTCGGGCTCTTGTCCGGGCCGCGCCCCTGCGGCTGCGGCGTAAGCGTGCCATGAACTTTTTCAGCCCCGCATCGGCGGCGGAGAGATACGCGAAGGGCCGACCATTTTTTCACCCGCTGGTGGCGGGGCGAATCAAAGAGTTCTTCGACTTGGAGGAGCCGCTGACGCGCGCGCTCGACGTGGGTTGCGGGACGGGGCTCTCGACGGCGGCGCTCAGGGAGTTGGCGTCGGAGGTCGTCGGCGTGGACGCCTCGGCGGCGATGCTGGCGCACGCGGCGCGCGGCGCGGGCGTCGCTTACGTCGTGGCCGACGCCGAGCGCCTGCCCTTCGGCGTCGGCGTCTTTGAAATGATGACCGTCAGTCAGGCGCTTCACTGGCTCGACCGCGCAAGGTTCTTCGCGGAGGCGCGGAGGGTCTTGGGCGTGCGTGGTCGGCTCGTCATTTATGACAACTACTTCGCGGGCGGGCCGGAGGGCGACGAGGCGTTCCGGCGCTGGCATCGGGAGTCGTACCTCGGACGCTATCCGAGCCCGCAGCGGGCCTGGGTGAATCTCAACGAGGAAGAGGCGGCGGGCGAGGGCTTCCGCCTGCTCGCGCATGAGTCTCTGCCGAACGAGGTGGGCTTCACGGTCGAAGGGCTGGCCGACTACCTCCTGACGCAGAGCAACGTCATCGCGGCGGTCGAGGGCGGGCGCGAGGAGGCGTTTGAGGCGAGGCGCTGGATAGTCGAGAGCACGCGGCCATTATTCGGCGGCGAGACGGAGAGGAGTTTCCTTTTCCACGCGCCCGTCTGGTACATGGAGCGCGCCGCCTGAGTGGGCACGTCGGGCGGAAGTCTCTTCGGAGTCTTCTCCGAATATCGGAGTTTACGAACAGCGCTGGTAAGGGAAAATAAGGGATGAGACCGAGTTTGATTTTGAGCGCGGGTTTGTGTGCGACGCTTTCCGCAGCCGCGCTCTTCGCGCCGCCGTCGCTCGTCGCGGCGCAGACGACGCACAAAGACGCAGCGCAGACGAGTGCGTCGGTCGCGGCGCGCGTCGAGCACGAAGGAGTTGGCGGCGACGCCGCGCCGAGTTCCGTTATCAACGCTTCGCCCAAACACGAGCCGCCGAGAAAAGAGGTTGCGACACCCACGCCGGAAGCGGAAGCGTCGCCCACGCCCGCGGAAGCTTCCTCCGAGACCTTTGATGATGACGGCGACGCCGACGGCATTGACAGCGGCCTTCGTCCCGCCGAGCCGGGATTCGGCCTCGTGCCCGAAGGGACTGCGGACGACGACGCGCAGCTCGAAGAGTTCCGCCGCCGCAGGGGCTTTCGCTGGAGGTCGGCGACGGAGCAGGCGCTCCTCTTCCTCTCCGTGCAGCACGGCTACGCCTTCACGCAGCCGAAGACGCAGCAAGCCCTGCGCGGCCCCTTCTTCCGCGACTACTTCCGCTCAATCAAGAGCCTCTCGAAGTGGGCCGACGGCGGTCGGTTCTTCACCAACTACATCGCGCACCCGATGCAGGGGTCTTTGCTCGGCTTCATCTACGTGCAGAACGACCCGCGCGCCGCGTCCGCGCGCTTCGGGCGTGACGGCGCGTACTGGCGGAGCCGTCTGAAGGCCGTCGCGTGGTCGGCGGCGTGGAGCACGCAGTTCGAGCTTGGCCCCGTCAGTCAGGCGTCCATCGGCAACGTCGGTTTGCACGGCAAGCAGACGTGGATTGATATTGTGGTGACGCCCGTGGGCGGGGCCGTCTGGCTCGTCGCCGAAGACGCGCTCGACCGCTTCGTCGTCCGCCGCATCGAGTCACGCACCGACAGCCGCCTCGTCAGGATCGCCGCGCGGATGCTCCTCAACCCCACGCGCAGCAGCGCCAACCTCCTCCGATTCAAGAAGCCCTGGTACAGGGAAAGGCCGTCCCTGTAAGAGAGTCAGCCAAAACAGTACCGCGAGCGGTCTTTCGGGCGGGTTGAGTGTTGATGGCACTCAACCCGCCCGAAAGACCGCTCGCGGTACTGTTTTCTAAATGCCGCAGGCAGACCACGCTTGCGCCACGGAGATGGACTCGACGCTGCCCGCGCCGTAGAGGGCGTTGGCCGCGTTGATGGTCGCCGTGCGCGCGCCCGCGAAGTTGGTCGAGGAGGTCATGTAGGTGGTGAGCGCCTTGTACCAAATCTTCGCCGCCTTGTCCGCGCCGATGCCCACGACGGGAGTCCCCGCGATGTGCGCGTGCGTGCCGCCTTTGGCGAGGAGGTAGAAGACGTGGTTGGGGATGCCGGAGTTGATGTGGACGCCGCCGCCGTCGCCCGTGCCCGTGTAACGCTCGGTGTAGTGGTCGGGGTCGTCGTTCGTCGTGTAGCCGTAGTTGAGCGCCTGATGCGGCCTGTCCATGTAGCGCAAGGCGTCGCCCGCCGTGGAGGGCGTGTTGGCGTCCTCGCCGATCCACCACGTCTGGGTCGTCTCCGTGCCCTCGGCGTAGAGCTCGACCATCGCGCCGAAAACGTCAGACCACGACTCGTTCAAAGCGCCGGACTCGTTCGCGTAGGTCAGGTTCGCCGTCCGCGAGGTGATGCCGTGCTGCATCTCGTGGCCGCAGATGTCGAGGGTGACAAGGGGCGAGAAGTTCACGCCGTCGCCGTCGCCGTAGTACATCTGGTTGCGGGCGCTGCTCCAGAAGGCGTTGTTGTAGCTCTTGCCGAAGTGGACGTTGGAGCTGACGAGCGCAGGCGACCCGGTGACGGAGGCGATGGTGCGGGGGCCGCCCGCGCCGTCAATGCCGTTGCGCCCGTGGACGTTGAGGAAGTAGTCGTAAACCTTCGACGCGCCGTAGTGGGCGTCAACGCCCGCCTTGGCGGTCGCCGCGTTCCAGACGTTGTTGGCGTCGTTGAAGCGGTAGGTCGAGCCGTAGCTCGTGATGTAGCCGAACGTCATGTTGATCTTCGCCGTGTTGCGGTTGTCGAAGGTTCCGATGGCGCGCGTGAGGTCTTCCATGTAGTAGCTGCCGCCCGAAAGCGTGGTGTTGATGGTCTGCGTGCCGCTGTAGAGCGAGACGCCCGTGCCGGTCGCGGCCTGCGTCTGGAGGTTGTCGTAGCTCCAGACCAGCTCGCCGGAGATGGCGTCAATGAAGTAGACGGGCTCCGAAGTGTTCTCCGTGCCGTCGAGGCGCGCGAGCTGGACGCGGTAGGTGAGGTGGTCTGTGCCTTCGTGGCGGAGCACCCAGAGGTCTGTGCGCGGCGCGTCGGTGAGGCAGTCGTCGCAGCCCTTCTTCTCTTTGTACTTCCCCTTGGCGGTGAAGACGGCGTCTTCCGGCGTGAGGTTCGGCGAGGTGTAGGCGGAGACATCCGCGATGAGGTTGTCGGTCGCCGGCTGGTCTTCGGTCTCGGTCGCGGAGTCGAGGTGGACGATGGCCTCGCCGCCGAAGACGGGGACGCCGTTGTGCGTCTGCTGGACGTGCGTGTGGACGCGGTTGGCGCTATCCGCGTCCTCGAAGACGCGGAGGGTCTTAACGTCGTTCGGGGCGATATTCTTCCTGGCGAGTTTCTTCTGAAGTTTCTGAAGGCTGGCGGCTTCGGCCTTCGCCAGTTTGTCGGCCTTCGTGGCCTTGTCAGACTTTTCGCCGGAGACGACCCCCGGCAGGATCAACAGCGCGCACATCGCGGCGACAATCAGGAACGCAAAAACTTTCTTCATTTCTTCTCCTTGGACGGGTTGCGAGGTTGAGGTGAGAAAGAACCCGTCCGCCGGACGAGGCCCTCCTTGAAGGATAAGTGCGCTGGGGCAGAGGTATAGACACAGTCAGTTTACGGGTGAAGAGGCCGTAACTCTCGCCGGAGCGTGAGGCTTTGAAATTTGCGTTGTGGTTGAATCCGTCGCCGCCCTGAATGAGCTTCCGGCAAAGGAGGAATGTGAGTTACAGGCGGCGAACCATCCTGCTCAGGGTGGCGCAGTTTATACCTGAGCCGTGAGGATTATGCAAGCGAAGCTGTAAAAAAAGTTACAGAAACCGGCGGCCCCGCAAATTTGCCCGCAAAAGCGGATGGCGGGCTCTTTCCCTCTCAGGAGTAGATGTTCATGGGGCGCGTGAGCAGCTCGAAGGGGTCTTGGACGTTGAGCGCCTCGCGGACGTAGAAGGCCTCTCCGGCGGCGACGCCGATGAGCGAGCCGTAGTAGCGCATGCGGTGTTCGAGTTGTTTGAGGAAGCCTTCCTCGCTGATGCGCGTCTGCGGCTCGTTCGAGTTCGGGTCGAAGAACTGCGAGCCGTGGGCGCGGATGGCCTTGAGCTTGTCCTCGACGAACTCGGAGATGTCCACGATGAACGAGGGGACGACGAGGCGCGAGTAGACCGAGTGCGCGAGCGCGGGCATCGCGACCGCGCCCTGGCCCGCCTCTTCGTCGTAGCGGCGCATGCTGGCGAGGCGCGCGGCCTCGCGGACGATGCGGGCGGTGGCCGAGTGGTCGGGGTGCGGGTCGTCCCAGTGGGCGGTGAGGATGACGCGCGGGCGGTGCGTGCGGATGACGCGCACCATCGCGCGGCGCGAGTCCTCGGTGAGCCAGACGTGCCCGTCGGGCTGTCCGAGGTTGAGCCGCACGTCGAGCTTCATCAGACGCGCCGCCTCCCTCGCCTCATCGGCGCGGCCTTCGGGCGTGCCGCGCGTCCCCATCTCGCCGCGCGTCATGTCGAGGACGCCCGTCCGGTAGCCCAGAGACTTCAACTTCAAGAGCGTCCCCGCCGCCGTCAGCTCCGCGTCGTCCGGGTGCGAGTAGACCGCCAACACGTCGAGTTCGATGTCTTGTGTGCTCATAATATTCGAGTAGTCAGTAGCCAGTAGCAGTAGTCAGTAGAAAGACATTCGTTAATGAATCGTTAGTGCGTCGGTGTCAGCGGCCTCGATGCGGAGCACTACTGGCTACTGGCTACTTCCTTCAAAATTGAAGCGGCAGCGCACGCCCTGCTCCTTGCCGGTGTCGTAGAGCATGGAGAGGTTGTTGACCGTAATCTCCCAGTGGAAGTTGCGCGTGCTCAGGACGCGGACGATTGCCGCCAGCTTCTCCTGGTCAATGTCGCCCTGCGCGAGGGTGACGTGTGGGACCCACTCTTCGGGAGCGTAGTAGTGCGCGACCGCGCCGGGCACGGACTGGCGGACGCCCTTCCAGAGTTCTGCGTGGAGCGCGGAGAGCTGCGGGCTGCGGACGAGCGGGATGTAGAGAATGGGGTTGGCGACGGTGAAGATTCCGAGGCCCGAAGTCCTGACGCGGAAGGGGCGCGTGCGCGCGGCCAGCTCGCGCAGGAACTGCCCGCAGCCCTGCTCTTCGTAGGCGTCGGCGACTTGATAGGAGAAGTGCGGGAACGGCGTGACGTACATCCCGCGCACGTCGAACTTCTGCCCCAGTTCCTCCCACAGCGCCCCGACGCGCGCGTAGTGGCGGTCGTCGAGGAGCGTGACCACGCCCTGCATCAACGGTTGTCCCTCATCACGCGGCGAGTTTGGAAATTCACGACAAGAGATGTAGCGCAACCCCCGCGACGCGTCAAGCGAAGAGGCCGGGGGACGCTCCCTCGGCGCCCGTGCCGCTATTGACTCGCCCCGCCCCTTAGCATAGTGTCTCGCACTATCGGCTCTTCTTAAAAGTTCGAACAGCTTAAGCCGGATAGTACGGGGAACGGCTGATGAAAGCACACGCGCCGAAGCAGAGGCAGCCCCAACCGGAGGCGTCGCCTCACACCAGCCTACTCACACGCCGCAAGTCCGGGAATCAAGTCGTCACGGGCAAGCCGCGCGTGAATGCCGGGGCCGTCAAAGCGTCGCACGGCAACGCCTCTTCAAATAGCTTCGCACACGATTTCAGCCGGGTGACGACGCACTCCGAAGCGCCGGTCAGTCTCCAAACGAAACTCGCCGTCAACACTCCGGGCGACATCTACGAGCAGGAAGCGGATCGTGTCTCCGAGCAGGTGATGCGCGCGCCGGGGCCGCAGCTCCAGCGCGCTTGCGCCTGCGGCGGAGGATGTCATCAGTGTCAGACGACTCAAACAGCCCAAGCGCCTGAGCGCGTGCAGACGAAGCGCGTTCAAGGCGGCGCTCCGGGACAGGGCGCGGCGCCGCCCGTCGTCCATGACGTCTTAGCTTCACCCGGCCAGCCGCTTGAGGCATCAACTCGCGTTTTTATGGAGCAGCGCTTCGGCCAAGACTTCGGTCAGGTGCGCGTCCACACGGACGCGAGGGCGGCGGAGTCGGCGCGCGCGATAGATGCGCTCGCGTATACGGTCGCGCCCAACATCGTCTTCGGCGCGGGACAGTACGTCCCACACACTAATGCAGGTCGGACGTTAATCGCGCACGAGTTGACGTGATTCGTCGTCGCCCGACGGCGGCTCAAATCAAAGAGCAGAAGCGCAACGCGTTTCTCGATGAGTTGGCAGCGGAGCCGCATAATGCGCACGACGAGTGGAAACGCCTGTCGAACATGGAGAAGATTGCGGTGGTCGAACGGATGTCCAAACGCTACGGCGAGGATTTCAAGAAGAGTTTCTTAAGGTACGCCGAAAACCCCGTCGAGTCGGTTTTTGCAGTCTTCGGCTCGAACGACGAGCATGAGCCGCAGTGGTTTCAGGCGCGAGGCTATCAACTGTGGCAAACGACTCAGGGGGCCACCCCGACGATGACGGGCGAGTACTGGGTGCATCCTTCGGGCAACATAATCATGCAGCTCCGAGACCGAAAGAACGGCACCACACCGGTCAAAGACTCCAAACCTGTCGAGATTGTCGAGCCGCCCACCGACGGGTGCACGGACTTGGCGCAAGTGGTTTCGGCGATTCTGCGCGATGAACTCGCCACCGAGAATTCCGTGATGAAGGATTTGGAAGCTCAGAAAGGCCGGTTGGAAAAGTCGAACAAGACCACCGCTGACTACCGCGACCAATACGACGACTACATCCAATCAATGGAAGCCATGAAGACCCGTTTAGAGGAGACGATTGGTGACCTCGAAACCTTTCGTGACCAGTTGGCGGAGATGAAATGCCCCCCCGTGTCCGAACTCGATGCCGGGCTTCAGGAGTTGTCAGAGCTTCAAATCTGGGTTGATATCGAATCCAGCCCGATGATGCTCCAGTTCCTCCAACCCATTAAGATGCCGGACTACAAGTGACAGGTCGTGATGTAATTCTCCCACGCGCCTCAAATATTTTTGCCTTCCGCAGAGCGGTTTGGTAGCCTGTTGTCTCCCCCGGAAAGGTTAACGGAAGAGTTGATGCGGCTCACGGTGTTGGGTTCGGGCACTTCGGTTCCTCACCCGCAACGCTCCTCGTCCGCGCACTGGCTTGAAGCGACGGGCGGGACTCTGATGCTCGACATCAGCGCGACCGCCCTGCACCGCGCGGCGCAGGAGGGCTTCGACTGGGCGGGGCTCGACGCCGTGTGGGTGAGCCACTTTCACCTCGACCACGTCGGCGGCCTCGCGCCCTTCCTCTTCGGGACGAGGCACGCGACGCAGACGCAGGGGCGACGCAAGCCCCTCAAGGTCTACGGCCCGCGCGGGACGGAGAAACTGCTGCGCGCCTTCGACGCGGCGGGCGCGTACAAGCTCTTCGAGCAGCCCTTCCCGCTCGAAGTCCTTGAGGTCTCGCCGCGCGAAGGTTTCGAGGTCTTCGAGGGCTTGCGGGCCGAAGCCTTCTCGACGCCGCACACGGGCGAGAGCCTCGCCGTCAGGCTCACGGACGCCGACGGCGCAACGCTCGTTTATACTTCGGACACGGGCTACGCGGAGTCGCTCGCCGAGTTCGCGCGCGGCGCGGGGCTCCTGCTGATGGAGTGCTCGTTCTTCCGCACGAAGCCCATCGAGACGCACCTCGTCCTCGAAGAAGCGATGCGCCTCGCCCGTCTCGCCGCCCCGCGCCGCGTGTTGCTCGCGCATCTCTACCCGGAGTGGGACGGCATAGACATCGCCGCCGAGGCCGCCAAGCTCTGGGACGGCGACACGGTCGAGGCGCGCGACGGGCTGAGATTGGAGATAACGAAAGGATGAATGCGGAAAGACAGTTTTCAGTTTTCAGTTTTCAGTTCTGGTCTTAACTGAAAACTGAAAACTGTCTACTGAAAACTTCCCGCCATTCATCATTCCGCATTCATCATTTGATTAAGATGAAGACCCGACTGATCGTCAACCCCGTCTCCGGCACGGACGCCGCGCCCGACTACTTACAGACGATGAACGAGCGTCTGCGCGAGGGGCTCGGCGATTTGGACATCGTGATGACGGTGGCGGCGGGCGACGCGACGCGGCTGGCCGAGAGCGCGGCGCGCGAGGGCTACGAACGACTGTTCATCGCGGGCGGCGACGGGACTCTGAACGAGGTCTTGAACGGCGTCGCGGCGGTCGAGGGCGCGCTCGCGCGCACCACCTTCGGGCTCGTCCCGCTCGGCACGGGCAACGACTTCGCCGTCGCGCTCGGACTGCCGGAGGATGTCGAAGGCGCGGTCGAGGTTCTGCTGCGCGGGCGGACAATCGAGGCGGACGTCGGCGTCTTGAACGAGCGTCACTTCGTCAACGTCTCGGCGGGCGGCTTCATCGCCGAGGTGTCGGACGCCGTCAACCCGCAGCTCAAGTCTCTGGCGGGCAAGCTGGCTTATCTCATCGGCGGCGCGCAGGTCTTGATGGAGTACGAGCCGGCGGGCGTCCGTCTGCGCGCGGTGTTGGAGGACGGGCGCGTCCGCGAGCGCGAGTCGGGCGCGCAGATGTTCGCCGTCTGCAATTCGCGCCTCGTCGGCGGCGGGCGGCTCATCGCGCCGCACGCCTTGATTGACGACGGGCTCCTCGACGTGTGCTTCGTCGAGGCGATGCCGACGCTCGAATTCGTCGGGCTCTTAACTTCGGTCTCCGGCGGCGACCACATCGAGGACGAGCGCGTCTCCTACTTCCGCGCGCGCGAGTTGGACTTGCGGTTCGACCGCACGATTAAGGTCAACACCGACGGCGAAGTCCTTGAGGCGAGCGAGTGTCGCTACCGCGTGCTGCCGCGCGCCGCGCGCTTCCTCGCCGGGGACACGCCTTTCGGGGAGGAAAGCAGCGGGCTGCGAGCAGAAGGGTTGAGGGTTGATGATTATGAACAGTCTTAAAAGAACGACGGGCACGAGGGTCGTCACTTCAGCATTCGCGGCGGCAGTCGGCGTCTTACTGCTTGCGGCTTACTGCTCTTTGCTTACCGTCAGCGCGGACGGCGGGCTGCTCGAAGTCGGGAGCGCGTTGAAGGTCTCGTCGCCGTCGGTCGCGCCGGTCGAGTTGAAGGTCGTCTCTTACAACATGCGCTGGCGGGGCGGCGAAGACCTTCGGGAGTTGATCGAGCTTTTGCGTTCGGATGCGGAGATCGGCGGGGCTTCCGTCATCGGCCTTCAGGAGGTTGACCGGAAGAAGAAGCGCACCGGCTACACGAACACGGCGCGCGCCATCGCCGAGGCGCTCGGCATGCACTACGCTTGGGCCGCGCCGCCCACGAAGGACGGCAAAGCGAAGGAAGAGGAAGAGACCGGCGTCGCCATCCTCAGCCCGCACGAGTTGCGGGACGTGGCGCGGCTCGTCCTCCCGCACGAGGGGCCGGGCAAGCGACGCCGCGCGGCGATAGGCGCGACCGTCATCGTCGGCACGACGCCCGTCCGCGTCTACTCCGTCCACGCCGAGACGCGGATACCCGTGGCGAAGAAGGTCGAGCAGTGGGCCGCGGTGCTCGAAGACCTGAAGCGACACCCGGAGGTCAAGCGCGCCGTCGTCCTCGGCGACTTCAACACCATCAAGGGCAAAGACGTGAAGGCGGCGCGCAAGCTCTTCACCGATTCGGGCTTCGCCACGCCCTTCTCCGACGACCACTCGACGTGGCGGACGTTCGTCTTCAAGTTGAAGCTGGACTGGATGTGGCTGCGCGGCTTCGAGGCGAGTGAGTTCGGGATTGATAAACAGGTCGGCCTCTCGGATCACTGGCCGCTGTGGGTCAAGATTAAGCTGGGGGAGCAGACGACGGCGTCGCCCGTCGCGGCAACGCCGCACGCTTCCCCGCGCCCGCGCTGAAGAACGTCTCCCCTTCAGCGCGGGCACGCTCTCTCTTTCCTTCTTACCTCAGACGCAATTCGACGCGGTTCTCTTCGAGGGCGTTGCCGGTGGCGCGTTGCAGCTCGGCGATGGCCTTGTTCAGTTCGGTCTGCGCGCGCAGCTCGTTGCCGCGCGCGGTCGTGAGCGCGGTCTGCCGTTCGAGGACGAGGAAGACCGTGGACTGGCCGGAGTCGAGCTTGCGCTGCTCGCTCGCGTACTGCTGCTCGGACGAGGAGCGCGCGCTCGCCGCCGCGCGCAGCCGCGACTCGGCGGTGCGGACGAGCTGCAAGGCGTTGCGCACGTCCACCTGAATCAACTGTTCGAGCTGCTCGCGCTGCGTGCGGATGCGCTCGCCTTCGACGAGCGAGCGACCGTACTGCGCCTCGGCGGTCGTGTTGCGGAAAGGGAGGTTGATGGCGACGCCGACGCGGAAGTTGGTGAAGCGGTTGGCGGCGAGGTTCGTTAAGGACTGTCCGGGGCCGCCGATGAGGACGCCGGGCAAAGTCTGCGCGGGCGGCTCGGCGAGCGGCGGCAGGCCGTTGATGGACGAGAGCTGGTTGATGCGCGCGCGCAGCTCCGCGTTCGAGGCGGTCAAAGGATTAGTCGCGCCCGAAGTGTTGAGCGAGCCCGCGAGGCCGACGAGCCCGTAAGAGGCGACGAGGTCAACCTGCGGCTTCGACTGCTCGCGCGCGAAGCGCTGTTCTATCTCGTTGATTTCGCGCGCCACGTCGGACGAGCGCAACTCCGGCCTCCCCTTCAAAGCGGCCTGCATCGCGTCGGCGAGCCCGACCGAGGGCGTCGGCAAGTCAACGGCGTCGGTCGGCACGAGCGAAGTGTTCCAGATTGTCGCCTCGCGGTTCTCGGCGATGAGGTTCTTGAGCGCGTTCTCGGCGCGGCCCACGTCGTCGAGCGCGCTGTAGACGCTCTGCTCGAAGCCGGAGACCTGCGCCTCCGCAGCCACCACGTCAATCGGCGCGAGCATACCTTCTTCGACGAGCCGGCGGTTGTGCGCGAGTTGGGCGCGCGCGTCGCGCACGGCGTCGCGCTGAATCTGCAAGTTGCGCAGCGTGTAGACCAAATCCCAGTAAGCCCTCTGGACGTTCGTGATGGTCTCGATGGCGCGCTGGCGGAACTGCGCGTCGGTCAAAGAAAGATTCCGCTTGGCGATTTCGATGAGTCGGCGGTTCTGGTCGAACGAGCGACCGCGCAAAACGGGCTGCGTGTAGCTGAAGGTCAGGGCCGCCGGGTACTGCGGGTTGAGCGCGGCGAAGAGGCTGTCGGTCGTGACGCGGTTCGAAGTGAAGTCGAGGCGGTAGCCGCCGCCGAACTTCGGCGTGAGCCCCTGCACGGAGGAGGTGCTGAAGAGGCCGGACTGCGTGACCGCGCCCGTCGAGCTGCCGCTCAGGAAACTCGCCGAAGGCGTCTCGGTGCGCTCGTAGTAAGAGTTGGTCGAGAAGCGCGGGTCGTAGACGCCGCGCGCGCCTTGCAAGTCGAACTCGGCGACGCGCACGTTCTGGCGCGCGACCTCGATGTCCTTGTTGTTCGAGAGCGCAAGCTCAATCGCCTCGCGCATCGAGAGCGCGCGCTGCTCGGCCATGTCCACGCCGACGCGCTCAAGAGTGGGGAAAGGCCCGGTCGCCGAACGGAAGTCGGGCGCGACCTGCGGCACGTTGAGCGTCGCGTCCTGCGGCGGCGGAGCGGCGGCGGGCACGCTCTCGCGGCCCGGCGCGCGCGCGTCAGCCGGGGCTTGAATCTGCGAGCCCGGCGTCGAAGGCGGAGTCTGCCCCTGCGTCGCCTGCACAGTCCCGCCTTGCGGCTGCGACGAGGGCGAACCCATGAGCGAGCCGGAGAAAGGCGCGTTCGGCGTCGCGGGCGGCACGGACGGTTGAGCGGACGCGGGCGGCGCGGAGCCTTGCGCGGGCGCGGCGGGGTTCGTCGCCTGCTGCGTCTGCGTCTGCGTCGGCGAGGCCGTCTGCGGCGACTGCGTGGGCGGCCCCTGCGGCGGCGGGTTGTTGGCCGAAGGCGCGGGCGACCCCGCCTGACTCGAAGGTGGAGTCCCCGTCTGCTGTGCCATCACCGGCGCGCAGGCGAAGACGAGAGCCAGTGTGGCCGTCATCAACTTCTTCAATGTATGAGTGCGTCGAAGCATAAAATTCATAAAAGCCGTGAACAGTAAACCGTGACAGGTGACAGGACTAAGACTGGTTTTATCTTGTCACCGTTGACGGTTGACGATTTACGGTTTTTCTCCTGTCACCGTTTACCTGTCACGGTTTACGGTTTTTAGTTCTTCCCGAACATCCCGAACAAGGATTGCGCGACGGTCGCCGTCCGCCGCCTCGCCCACGCGAAGGGCGCGCGGACAGTGGAGCCGATGCGGCCCCAGATGCGGCTGTGGCCGAGGTCGTCGAAGAGCGAGTAGAAGACCGGGACGGCGAGCAGCGTCAGCAGCAGGCAGAGCGTCTGCCCGCCGACGACGAGGACGCCGATGGAGCGGTTCGTCCCCGAACCCGGCCCCGTCGAGATGACGAGCGGAATCATGCCCGCGACGAGCGCGACGGTCGTCATCAGGATGGGCCGCAAACGGTCGCGGTTCGCCTGAATGATCGCCTCCAGACGCTCCATGCCGTGCGCCCGCAGTTCGTTCGTGTGGTCAATCTGGAGAATCGCGTTCTTCTTCACCACGCCGAACAACAGCAGCAGTCCGAGCCCGGAGAAGATGTTCACCGACTGCCCCATGACGAGCAACGAGAGGATGCCGAACGGGACGGCGAGCGGCAGCGTCAGCAGAATCGTGATGGGGTGGATGAACGACTCGAACTGCGCCGCCAAGACCATGTACATGAAGACGAACGAGAGCAAGAAGGCGAACATGAAGTAGAAGCCCGCGCGGCCCAACTCCTTCGAGCGTCCGGCGAGGCCGGTCGTGTACGCCGGGTCAACGCCGATCTCTTTGACGAACTGGTCGAGCTGCGCGATGACTTCGGACTGCGAGCCGCCCGAAGTGACGTTCGCCGTCAAGGTCACCTGCCGCTGCCGGTTGAGGCGGTCAATGGCCGAAGGCCCCGTCCCTTCTTCGACCCGCACGAGGTTCGAGAGGTTCGTCCACCCGACCTTCGAAGACTGCACGAAGAGATTGCCGAGGGCTTCCGGGCTCGTCCGCGAAGAGCCCACGGCGCGGACGCGAACCTCGTGCTGGTCGGTTCCCTCGTTGTAAGTCGTCACCTCCTGCCCGGCGACGAGGACGTTCAGAGCCTGCGCGATGTCGCCCACCCGCACGCCCAAATCGGCGGCGCGCGCGCGGTCAATCAGGACGCGGACTTCGGGCTTGCCGACGATGAGCGAAGAGTCCACGTCCACGACATTCGGGATGGTCTTCATCTTCTCCGTCAGCTTCTCCGAGTAGCCGATGAGCTTCTGCAAGTCCGGGCCGCCGATGACGTACTGGATGTCGGCGTTGCGGAAGCCGCCGCCTGAAATGGCCTGCACCTGCCCGATGTTCGTCCGCAGCTCCTTCGGGTACTTCGCCGTCACGCCGCGCGCCGTCTCCATCAACTGAACTTGCGACTGGTCGCGCTCGCCGACATCCACGAGCTTGACGTAGATGTTCGCGTCGTTGACAAGCTGCTGCTGGCCGCCGCCGATGGTGACGAGCGTGTCGGTGACGCCGGGCACCTCGCGCCGCACGTCGGCGGCAATCTTCTCGACGAGCGCCGAGGTGGCCGCGAGCGTCGAGCCTTCGGGCGCGCGGACGTTGATCTCGAACTGCGACTGGTCGTCCACGGGCAGGAAGTTTTTGCCGACGAGCATGAAGAGCGGCACGATGCTGATGATGACGAGGATGCACATCAGCACCACCGCCCAGCGGTGAGCCATCGCCCACTTCAGCATCCACGTGTAGGTGCGGTCAACGGGGCGATACCAACGCGAGTCCTTCGAGGAGCGCGGCTTGTGAGCCCTCTCGGAATCAACTTGCGCGACCTCTTCGCTCGGCGGCGCGGACACTTCCTCGCCTTCCGCCGTCTGGTTCGCCTCCGAAGTCTTGGAGGGCTCGCCCGCCATCACCTTCGACTCGTCGGCTAACCCTGCGGGCGCGTCGCCCACGCTCGGCACGCTCCCTGTGCCCGGCCCCTCGGTCGCCTCCTCGCGTTTGATGAGGCGGGCAGCGAGCATCGGCGTCAAGGTGAACGAGACGAGCAGCGAGACGCCAATCGCGAACGAAGATGTCAGGCCAAACGAAGACATGAAGCGACCGACGATGCCGCCCATGAAGCCGACGGGGATGAAGACGGCGAGCAAGGAAAGCGTCGTCGCCATGACGGCGAGGCCAATCTCCTTCGTCCCCTCGATGGCGGCTTGAAATGGGGCCATGCCCTTCTCTTCGACGAAGCGGTAGATGTTCTCAAGGACGACGATGGCGTCGTCAATCACGATGCCGACCATCAGCGTCAGGGCGAGCATCGTAATCTGGTTGAGCGTGTAGTCCATCGCGGCCATGAGGCCGAAGGTGGCGATGATGGAGGTCGGGATGGCGATGGCCGCGATGATGGTCGAGCGGAAGTTCCAGAGGAAGAGGAAGACGACGAGCGAGGCCAGAAGGCCGCCTTCGACGAGGTGCGTCTGGATGGACTCGACCGCCGCCTTGATGAAGATGGACTGGTCGCCGACGATCTGCGTCCGCACGCCCTTCTGCTTCAACCCCGGCTCAAGCTCGGCGAGTCGCTCCTTGATGGCGTCGGCGACCTGCACGGTGTTCTGGCCCGACTGTTTCGAGATGACGAGCGTCACGGCGGGCTGGCCGTTGAGACGCGCCGCCGTGCGCTGCTCCTGCGCGCCGTCCTCGACGTAGCCGATGTCGCTAATCTTGACGGCGTAGCCGCCGCGCTGCCCCACCGAGACGTGGTTGAAGTCCGCCGGGTTCGTGATTCGACCCATCGTCCTCACGGTCAGCTCGCGCGTGCCCTCGTCCACGCGCCCGCCCGGCACTTCCATGTTCTGCTGGCGGATGGCGGCGACCACTTCGGGGACGGTGATGTTGAAGGCGCGCATCTTGTCCGGGTCAATCCAGACGTGTATCTCGCGCGTCGAGCCGCCGACGATGGTGACGCTGCCGACGCCGTTGATGGACTCGACGCGCTCCTTGATGTCCTTGTCGGCGATGTCCGTGACTTCGCGCAGAGGCTTGTTGGCCGAGACGGCGACGCGCAAAACGGGCGCGGCGTCGGTGTCGAGCTTGAGGATGACGGGGTCTTCCGCCGTCTCCGGCAAGTCGCTCTGGATGAGGTTGACCTTGTCGCGAATCTCCTGCGCCGCCACGTCGGCGTCCTTGTCCAAAAGGAACTGGACGAAGACCTGCGAGACGCCCTCGACCGAGGTCGAGCGCAGCTCGTCAATGCCGCTGATGGTGTTGACGGCGGCCTCGACCTTATCAGTAATCTCCGTCTCAATCTCGCGCGGGCTCGCGCCGGGGTTGACGACCGAGATGGTAATCGTCGGGAAGTCAATCTTCGGGAAGAGGTCAACGCCCAGAGAGAAGAACGAGAAGACGCCCACAACCGTCAGCGACAGAATAATCATCGTCGCGAAGACCGGACGCCGGACACATATTTCTGCGAGTTTCTGCATAAGAGTTCAAAGTTCAAAGTTTAAAGTTCAAAGTTGGCCCGACCGTTTAAGTTCAAGGTTCAAAGTCGAGAACTTGTCTTTAACTTTGAACCTTGAACTTTGAACTTTGAACTATTGTCTGACCGGGACGCCGTCGGCCAACTGCTCGACGTTGGAGGTGGCGACGAGTTCGTCCGCCGCGATGTTGCCTTTGACCTCGACGAGGTCGCCTTCGCGCTGCCCGGTCTGGACGAGTCGCTCCTGCGCCACTCCGTCGCGGATGACGTAGACGCGGCTCGTGCTCCCCTCGGTGCGGATGGCGCGCGCGGGGACGAGAATCGCCGGGTCGGTCTGCGGCAAGAGGATGCGGATGGTGGCGAACTGTCCGGGCTTGAGAAGGTTGTCGCCGTTCTCGACTTCGGCCTCGACGGTGAGCGTGCGCGACTGCGCCGAGACGTTCGGCGAGATGCGCGCGACGCGACCGGCGAAGGCGCGGTCGGGGTAGGCGCTCACCGAGACCGAGACGCTCTGGCCCGGCGCGACCGACGAGATGGCCTGCTCAGGGATGTCTATGCGGACGCGCAGGGGGTTCGTGCGGACGATGGTCGCGACCTTCGAGGAGGTCGAGACGTACTCGCCCACGTCCGCCGGGCGCTCGGAGACGTAGCCGCTGATGGGCGCGTAGATGGTCACGTCACGGACGCCTTTCTGCGCCTGCTCGACCTGCACGGCGAAGCCTTGCGCGGCGGCGCGGGCCGTCTGCACGGCGGCGTAATTCTGCCGCGCCTGCGCGAGCGCCGCCTCGTACTGCTCGCGGAGCTGGTCGCGCTGCGCCTTCTGCTGGTCGTAGGACGAGCGCGAAACGTCGCCCGACTCGATGAGCTTCTCGAACCGCTTCAACTGCTTCTCGGCGAGTTCGAGCGCGACGCGCGCGGCCCCGACTTCGGCGACGCGCGTCGGGTCGAAGTTCTGTCCGGGGCGCAGGCCGATGCGCGCCTCGGCCTGCTGCACGCCGGAGCGCGCCTGCGCGAGCGCGGCCTGCGTCTGCTCGACGCGCAGTCGCGCGTCGGCGTCGTCGAGACGCGCGAGGACAGCGCCGCGCTGGACGTAGGTGCCGAGGTCAACGCCGACCGAGACGACGCGGCCCGCGACCGTCGGCGCAACGTCGGTCTGCTCGTCGGCGGCAAGGCCGCCCGTCGCCTCGACGAAGCGCGGGAGGTTGCGGCTGATGGCCGGAGAGGTCGAGACTTCGACCGACGCCGGGGCGGTCGTCGTCGCTGTTTCCTGATTCGCGTTCGCCTTCGCGCGCGAGCCGCCGCAGGAGGACGCCACGGCGACCGAGACGCAGAGCGTCGCCAACAAAACGAGGGTTTTGGCTTTGTGCTGAAGGGAGATCATGTCGCTTATTTCTTTTTCGTACCTTTGGTCGTGGGGGAGGAGCGCCGCACGGTCTCGGCGCGCCCCGGAGTTTTGGTGGGCCTCGCCGCCGTCGAAACCTTGCCGGGGTCGGCGGCGATGCCTCGCAACAGAATGTCTGTGAAGGCGCGCGCCGCCTCGACGTTCGGGATGTTCAGAATCCGGCGCGCGGGGTCTTTGTCCCAGAGGATGTTGTTGAGCGAGTGGTGGATGATGCTGCCGGTGAAGGCGCGCACGACGACGAGCGGGTCAACGCCACGGAACGCCCCTTCGAGCTGCCGCTCGCGGATGTAAGAGCCGAGGAATTCGTACATCACACGGACGTTCCTGTCCCAGAACATCTGCGTCAGCTCGTGGCCTTCGAGCGCCGAGTACATGAGGATGCGGAGGAAGTCCGGGTCCTGCTGGTGGTGCTCCATCATGCCGAGCGCGAGCCCCTCGAAGACGGCGCGGTCGTCCTTCGTGGCGACGGCCTTGGACAAGCCGCCCTTAATCGTCTCGGCGACCGTGCAGCTCAAGTCCGAGGCCGCGCCCTCGCAAGCCTTGTGGTCAATGATGGCCGCGTAGAGTTCGTCCTTGGTCGCGAAGTGGCGAAAGATGATGGCCTCGGAGACGCCTGCGGCCTGCGCGATCTCTTTGGTCGTCGTGCCGCGGAAGCCGCGCTCGGAGAAGAGCCGGACGGCGACGCGGACGAGCTGCCGCCGTCGGTCTTCGGCGGTCATCCGCCCACTCACGACCGGCGGCTGGGCCGTCGGCGTCGGCGCGTCTTCGCGCGGGGTCTCGGCGTGTTTGCTCATAACTTGCGGCGCTGCTCTCTCGACTGTTCTCGTCGCTTAAAAAAGTAAGTACTTACTAACATTCGGAGGCTCCGGCTGTCAAGTTCGTGGCTGAAATTTCGCGCGCGGGGCTGTATTGTTCCCGACCTTGTGCTACATTGGCACGTACCTTTTCACAACAAAACCGAAGGGGATGTGGGCCGGGGCGGGTTGCGAGCGCGCCCGCGCCGGGGCTGAATTTTCCACCCGCCGGGGAGTCGGCGGGCCGGTCGGCACACCCTTTGCACACTCGCGGTGGGAAACAGACTTTTTTCGGGAGCGGACTCTCTCGCGCTTTCATCCCGAGGCGTTTGGTGATTCACATAAAGAAGGAGAACAAAACTGATGTCACAGAACAGACCTGATAACGACAACAAGACGACCGGCACGGGCGGCGGCGGCGGCACTTCGGCAGGCGCGACGGGCGATCCGTCCCAGTGGGGCTCGAAGGCGACCGGCGCGGGCGGCGGCACGGGCTCGACCGGCGCTGGCTCGACGGGCGGCTCTTCGGCGGGGACGGGACTTTCGACCACGCCGGGCGGCACTTCCACCGGCGGCGGCGGCGCGGCGACGGGTGCGGCCACGGGCCTCGCCACGCAGGCTAAGGAGTACGGGCAGAAGGCCGTGGACGCGGCGACGAGCGCGGCTTCGACCGCCAAGGACTACCTGAGCGACAAGGCTTCGGTCGTCGGCGACAAAATCCAAGACCTGCGTAACGTGGACTACGGCCAGCTCGCCGAGGACGCCAAGCAGTACGCGCGCCAGAAGCCCGGTCAGGCGCTCCTGATCTCGGCGGCTGCCGGGTTCGTCATCGGGCTCCTGCTGCGCGGCAGCAGCCGACGGTAAAGACGAACGGTGAACGCGGAACGATGAACGATGAATGAAGGCGAGTTGCTTTCGGTTCGTCGTTCATCGTTCCGGCTTCCGCGTTTATTGAGAGGAAGGTGAAAGCGATGGCCGAAGTGGAGAGAAGAATGGCCGCCGTGCCCGCGACGACCGACCAGCAGCAGGCCGACATTGATAACCTGCCCGCGCTGCTCGGTCGCCTCGGCGACAACGTCATGCAGCTTGTGGACACCAAGCTGAGTCTGGTCAAAGTCGAGTTGAAGGAGGACGCCTCCTTCTACGCGCGCAACGGGGCGCTGACGGCGGTCGGCGGCGTCATCGCCGCCATCGGCTTCGCGCTCTTGAACGTCGCGGTCGCGTTCTTCATCTCGACGCTGTTCGGGAGCGATGACCCCGGCGTGGTGACGCCGAAGTACGGGCCGGTCAGCTACGGCGTGGGCTTCCTCATCACGGGCCTTCTGTACCTGGTCGTCGGCGGCGTCATCGTGATGACGATGAAGAAGCGCTTCGCCTCCTACAACCCCGTGCCGACGACGAGTCTCGACGAGATCAGAAAGGACAAGCAATGGCTGAAGAACGAAATGTAGGGCTGGCGCGCGCCGCCGAGTCGCGCCGCGACGACGATGAGACGGACGCGACCGACGACACCAAGGCCGAGCTTCAGCGGCGCATGGAGGAGGCGCGCGAATCCATTACACAGACGGTGACGGAGATTAAAGACACAGTGACACAACAGTACCAGCAGGTGAAAGACACGATCAGCGACACGCTCGACTGGCGCGAGCAGTACCGGCGCAGGCCCCTTCCCTTCACGGCGGGCGCGCTCGTCGGCGGCGCGCTTCTCGGCTACTGCGTGGCCGGGGCGTTCCGCTCGGACGACGACGAGGACGACGATATAACCGAAGACTCTTTGGGGCGCGTCGAGAGCGGCTTCGACCAGATGCAGTCCGCCTCGCGGCCTTACGCGGCGACGCCGATCATGGGAGCGGCGCGCGCGCAGGCGGCTTACCAGAGCGCCAGCGCCGACTCGGCGATGGGCGCGGACGTGGGGCCGGACACGCGGCCCTCTTACAGCAGCGGCTACGCGGCACAGACTTCGCCTTCGACCGCCGCCGAGGTGGAGGCCGAAGAGGAAGAGCCGAAGGGGCCGGGCTTCATGCAGCGCTTCAAGGAGACGAAGGCTTACGACCGCTTGCAGGACGAGCTTTCGACGCTCGGCGAGCGCGCCGTCGAGGAGCTTTCGCGCACCGCGCAGACGGTGGTCGTGCCCGCGCTCCTCGCCAAGCTCAAAGACCTCATCGGCATTGACCTCTCGACGCAGAAGAAGGTCGCGCAGCGGACGCGGCTCGAACACCAGACGGCGCAGGCCACCGCCGACGCTTCGGCGGCGACCGAGGACATCGGCTCGACGCCGGAGAACACTGGCGCACGCGGCGCGGGCGGCGGACTCTGAGGCCGAAGGCCGGAAGGTCTTCCGCGAGGGCGGGCGACACGGTTCGCGCGCGTGTTTCGGCACGGGCGTAAAGCCTTTGCCGTGCGGGAAGTATTGAAGGGCGAGCCTCATCGCGCGGAGAGGCTCGCCCGTTCTATTTCCGACTTAGGGCGCATTGCAAAACTGTAGGGGCAGGGCTTGTCCCTGCCCGTGTGTTGCGGAAGAAAGCGGGCAGGGACAAGCCCTGCCCCTACAGTCATCATCCACGTCGAGGTTTTGAAACGGACTCCTAATGCGCACAGTCGTCCATCTCTCAGACCTGCACTTCGGTCGTGTTGACCACTCGACCATCGAGCCCCTCATCGCCGTCGTCAAAGAAATCGGGCCGGACGTGGTGGCCGTTTCGGGCGACCTGACGCAGCGCGCGCGGAGCAGCCAGTTCGAGGAGGCGCGGAAATTCCTCGACGCGCTCCCCAAGCCGCAGGTCGTCGTCCCCGGCAACCACGACGTGCCGCTCTACAACGTCTTCGAGCGTTTCCTGAGCCCGCTCGAAAAGTACCAACGCCACATCACGGACGACCTCGAACCCTTCTACGAGGACGAGGAGATCATCGTCTTAGGCATCAACACGGCGCGCGCTCTGACGACGAAGTACGGGAGCTTTGACGACGAGCAGGCGGCGCACGTCCGCGAACTCCTGTGCCGCTACCCCGAAGAGGTGACGAAGATGGTCGTCACGCACCACCCGTTCGACTTGCCCGAAGGCGGGGACGAGCGCGAGATAGTCGGTCGCGCGGCGTCGGCGATTGAGGCGCTCGCCGACTGCGGCGCGGACATCCTGCTCGCGGGCCACCTTCACCTCAGCCACACGGGACAGACCGCCGTCCGCTACAAGACGCCCGGACACTCCGCGCTCGTCGTGCAGGCGGGGACGGCGACCTCCACGCGCGGGCGCGGCGAGTCCAACTCCTTCAACGTCATCCGCATCAAGCACCCGCACGTCCAAGTCGAGCGGCGCGTCTGGCAGCCCGAAGGCGCGGCCTTCCGCGCGGCCAACGCCGAGACCTTCCGGCACACGCCCGACGGCTGGTCGCGCCTCTCCGACGAGGTCGCTGCCGGCATCGCCTTCGACGAAGAAGGCACGGGGCTCCAACCCGACATCAGGCCGGACGGAGAGCTGGAAGCGGCGGAGAGCTAAGGAAAAAACAGAACCGCGAGCGGTAGAACGAAGGCGGAAAGTTAGAGGGGTTGAATCCTCTTACGCTCAACCCGCTCGCTACCCCGCTCGCGGTTCTGTTTTACGCGCAAAGCGCGTCTCCTACTGCTGCGACGCGGGCGGCTGGAAGGGCTTGCGCGGCAGCTTCTGGTCGGTCGTCGCGGCCTTGTAGACGAAGGCGGCGACGACGATTGCCGCCTGCTTCAAGTCTTCGGGGATGACGCGGTCGTATGTGTCCTGATTGGAGTGCCACGTGCGCGTGCCGTACTCGATTTCGTCCTGGAGGAAGTCGAGGCCGTTGAGCCCGATGGCGTTGAAGGAGAGGAAGTCAGACCCGCCCGCGTTCGAGATGGTGATGGTCGAGGCGGTGTAAGTCTTGTCGCCGATTTTCAGCTCGCGGAAGGGCTGGAGCCATTCGCGGAAGATGGGGCGGAGCGGCTCGTTGCCTTGGAGATAAATCCCTCGCACCGAGCCCGTGCCGCTGTCCATGTTGAAATAGACGTTGAACTTGTCGTACTCCGGCTTGAAGACCGGCCCCTGCGGCGCGGGCGTCGGAGCCGGCGCGGGCGGCGTGGTTCCCGTCTTCGCGGCGGCCTCGCGCGCGTCGCGCTTCTTCGGCGTCTTGCCGGTCTTCTGCGCGACCGCCGCCGCCGCCGCGTCCGGCGCGGTCGTCCCCACGGGCGCGGGCGGCACGGCAGGCACGGGGCCGAAGTGCTCCTTCACATAAGCGCGTGAGCCCAAGAGCCCCTGCTCCTCGCCACTCCACAAAGCGACGCGGATGGTGCGGCGCGGCTGCAAGTTCAGAGCCTTGAGGATGCGGACGGCCTCCATCATCACCGAGACCCCGGCGGCGTTGTCGGTCGCGCCAGTCGCCGTGTGCCACGAATCGAGGTGCGCGCCGAGCATGACCACTTCGTCTTTCAAATCTGTGCCCGGTATCTCCGCGACCGTGTTGTAGCCCATGAGGTCTTCGTCGTGGAACTCGACCTGAAGGTTGACGTTCATCGAGACCTTCTCGCCCTGCCGGATCATGCGCGCGAGGCGGTTGAAGTGGTCGTTCGAGACGGCGATTTGCGGGATGAGCTTCGGCGCTTTCGGGTCCCACGGCGCGACGCGCTGCGCGGCGGGCGTGTCGAAGGGCTGCGGCACGCTCGCCGACTGGACGAACTGCAACATGCCGCCATCGCCCCCCGGACTCGACGCGACGAGGAGCGCCACGCCTTCGTCGTAGTAGAACTTCGTCCGCAGGTCGTTGAAGCGCGCCAGCGCAAGCTGCTCCGGGTTGGGCGGCCTCTGCGGTCGGCGCGGCACGCTCGCCGGGTCGGGCGCGTTGGCGAGGTCGAGAAGTTCCTTCTCGGTCGCGCGCGTCGCCGTGGGGTCGAACTTCGGTTTCAACTCGCGCACCGTCCCGGCGAGCACAATCTTGCCGCGCAGTTGCCCCTTGTACTTCTGCAACTCCTCTTCCTTCGTCGCCTCGACCAACACGACCTCCGACGAGAGCGGCGCGTCGAGCCCCGGCGACCACGCGCGCGGGTAGGCGAGCAGCGGGAAGGCTTGCGGCTCGACGACTTCCGCCGAGAAGCGTTTCAGAGTCCACCCGCGACCGAACGGCCCCCACGGCTCAAGGTGCGCGTTCTGCAAGCCCCACTCCGTCAACTTCTCGCGCGTCCAGTTGTTCGCGCGCTTGAGCGAGGGTGAGTTCGTCAGTCGCGGCCCGATAACCTCGGTCAAATAACCGAGCGTCTGCATGACCTGCGAGCGGTTCAACCCTTCGTCCTTGATGCGGTCAACGTCGGTGGGCGTCGGCGTCGGCTGCGCGGTCTGGGTCTGCGGGGTCGGCGTCGGGGTCGGGGTCGGCTGCTGCGCCCTGAGCGTGGTCAGGTTCGGCGACAGCGTTGCGAAGAGAAGCAGCGCGGCGGCTGCGGGGCGGCGAAAGGTCACGATGGTTCTCCTGAAAGAGATTAAGGAAGAAGTGATGAATGCGGAATGACGAATGATGAATGAAAGACAGTTATCAGTTTTGAGTTTTCAGTTTTCAGCAAGAAGCACGTTGGCTTTTCTGAAAACTGAAAACTGTCTACTGAAAACTTCCGGCCATTCATCATTCCGCATTCACCATTTGCATTAGCGTCGGCCCGCGCCCGGCGGAGCCTTGCGCGGCAGCTTCTCGTCGCGCACCGCCGTCTGGTAGACGAAGGCGGCCATGACGGCGGCGGCCTGCTTCATGTCGTCGGCCTGAATGCGGTCGTACAAGTCTTGGGTCGAGTGGTGCGTGCGCGTATTGTACTCAACGCCGTCCTGTATGAACTGGAAGCCGGGCAGGCCGATGGCGTCGAAGGAGCCGTGGTCTGTGCCGCCCGTGTTCGAGAGCGTGAGCGTCTGCGCGCCGAGGTCGTTGAAGGGCTGAAGCCAGAGGCGGAAGAGCGGTCGCACCCCCTCGTTGCCCTGCATGTAGACGCCGCGAATGCGCCCCGTGCCGTTGTCGAGGTTGTAGTAGGCGGAGAACTTTTCGTACTCCGGCTTCGTCACCAGACGCGCCTGCGACGCGGGCGCAGCGGCGGCGGGCTGCGACTCCGACTCCGACGCTTCGGACGCCGCAGGCGTCGGCGTCGGAGACGGAGTTACGAGTTCGCCGAAGTGTTCCTTCACATAAGCGCGCGAGCCGAGCAAGACCTTGCTCCTCGCCGCTCCACAAAGCGATGCGAATGGTGCGGCGCGGCTGAAGGTTCAAAGCCTTGAGGATGCGAACGGCTTCCATCGCGACGGCGCATCCGGCGGCGTTGTCGGTCGCGCCCGTCCCGCCGTGCCAAGAGTCGAGGTGCGCGCCGAGCATGACTACTTCGTCTTTCAAATCTGTGCCCGGTATCTCCGCGACCGTGTTGTAGCCCATCAAGTCCTTGTCCTGATACTCGACGCCGAGGTTGACGTTCATGCGGACGCGCTCGCCCTGCTGAATCATGCGCGCGAGGCGGTTGTAGTGCTCGACGGCGAGGACGATTTGGGGCGCGAACTTCGGCGCGTCCGTGTCCCACGAGCGGAAGGTGCGACGCGGAGTCGAAGGCGTGGCGGAGTGGCGTGGCGGGCGTCGGTGACGGCGCGGGCTGCGGCACGGTCACGCCGCTGACGAAGAGGTTGCCGCCGTCGCCCCGGCCCGGATCAACCAGGAGCGCCGCGCCCTCTTCGTGCAGAAAGTTGAGCCGTCGGGTGGCGAAGGCGGCGGCGGCCCTCTGCTCCGGCGTCTGCTGCCGCCCCGCGCGCGCGGGCCGCGTCGCCGGGTCGGGCGCGTTGGCGAGGTCGAGCAACTGCTTCTCGGTCATGCGCAGGGCTTCGGCGTCGAAGTGCGCCTTGACCTCGCGCAGCGGGCTCGTCAAAACAATCTTGCCGCGCAGTTGCCCCTTGTACTTCGCCAACTCCTCTTCCTTCGTCGCGTCAATGTAGACGACCTCCGCCGAGAGCGTTGAGGCGAGCCCCGGCGACCAAGCCTTCGGGTACGCGACGAGCGGGATGGTGTGCGGCTCGGAGACCTCCGCCGAGAAATGCTTCAGCGTCCAGCCACGACCGAACGGCCCCCATGCTTCGAGCTTCGCGTTCTGCAAGCCCCACGACGTGAGCCGGTCGCGCGTCCACTCGTTGGCGCGCTTCATGCCGGGCGAGTTGGTGAGTCGCGGCCCGATAACGTCGGTCAGGTAAGAGAGCGTCTGCATGACCTGCGAGCGGTTGAGCGCTTCGTCCTTGATGCGGTCAACGTCGGTGGGCGTGGGCGTCGGCTGCGCGGGCGTCCTCTGCGGAGTTTGCGCCGCGTCGGACGGCGCGGGCGAAGGCGTCTGCGCGCGCGCCGGAAGATTCGTGAGCAGAAGTGCACAGAGCAGTAGGGCAGCGATTCGTCGTTTAGACAACATCTGTGGGACGGGCCTCCTGAAGTCGTTTTGCGCGGTCGAGGGACGGACGGACGGCGACCGAGCGAATCTCTTTAAGTCTTTGATAATTCCTTTGGGCGAAAAAAAACGGAGGATGAGCAAGTTAACTCATCCCCCGTCCGCAAATCAAATCCGACGCCGTTTCAACTGGCGGCGCGGCCCTCGTCTCCGCCGCGTCGTGTGGCCGGCGGCTGCGCGCCCGCGCCTTCCGCCAGAGGCTCTTCGCGGTAGCCGCAGCCCTCGACGGCGCAGTGGCGCGTCGTGCCCTTCTTCGTCGTCTTCTCAAGGACGAACGGCGCGTTGCACTTCGGGCAGGGCTCCGAGATGGGCTTGTCCCAGTAGACCGCGTCGCACTTCGGATACTCCGAGCAGCCGTAGAAGATTTTACCGCGCTTCGACTTCTTGACGACGATCTCGCCCTTGCAACCGGGCTTGGCGCAGGCGACGCCCGTCGTCTCGCGCTTGATGTACTTGCACGAAGGGTAGTTGGCGCACGACGTAAATTCGCCGTAAGGGCCGTGACGGCGGACGAGCTGCGCGCCGTCCACGGGGCACGTCTCGCCTTCGATGGGGACGGGCGCGGGCGCGACCTTCCCGGCCTTGCTGATCTTGCGGATGTTGCGGCATTCGGGGTAGCCCGTGCAGCCGAGGAACTGGCCGAAGCGACCGCGCTTCAAAGCCATCGGCTTGCCGCAGAGGTCGCACTCCTCTTCGGCCTCCGCCGCACCTTCGCCGCCCGCCGCCGAGACGCCTTCCTCTTTCGAGGCCGAAGCGCTTGCGCCCTGCGGCTTCGCCACCTCGCGCGTCGTGCGACATTCGGGATAGTTCGAGCAGGCGAGGAACTGTCCGAAGCGACCGAACTTGATGACCATGCCGGAGCCGCAGTTCTCGCAAATTTCGTCGGTCGGGATGGCCTGCTGCTTGGCGGCCTTCATCGCGGCCTCGGCGGTCTTCAAGTCAACGGCGAACTTGCCGTAGAACTCGTGGAGCGCGTCCGTCCACTTCAGCTTGCCTTCTTCAATCTCGTCCAACTCCTCCTCCATCCGCGCCGTGTAAGACTCGTTGAAGAGGTCGTCGAAGCTGGCGACGAGGAGGTCGTTGACGGTCGTGCCCAACGCCGTCGGGTGGAAGCGCCCCTCGACCCTCTCGACGTACTCGCGATCCTGAATCGTCGTCATAATCGCCGCGTAAGTCGAAGGCCGACCGATGCCCTTCTCTTCCAGAGCCTTGACGAGCGTCGCCTCGGTGTAGCGCGGCGGCGGCTCGGTGAAATGCTGTTCGGGCGTGACGCCGTTGAGCTTCAAGTTCTCGCCGCGCTCGACGAGCGGGAGTTTGCGCGCGGCCTCCTCGTCCTCGTCCGTCTTCTCGTCGCGCCCCTCTTCATAAACTTTGAGGAAGCCGTCGAACTTCAGGACGGAGCCCGAAGCGCGGAACAAAAGGCGACCGGCGTTGATGTCAATCGTCGTCTGGTCGAAGACCGCCGGGTTCATCTGCGAGGCGACCGAGCGTTGCCAGATGAGCCGGTAGAGTTTCAATTCGTCCTTGCCTAAATACCCGGCGACCGATTCGGGCGTGCGCGCCACGTCCGTCGGGCGGATGGCTTCGTGCGCGTCCTGCGCGTCCTTCTTCGAGCGGTAGTGAATCGCCTTCTCCGGCAGGTACTCGTCGCCGTACTGCTGCCGGACAAAATCGCGCACCTCGCCCAATGCCGCCTCGGAGACGCGCGTCGAGTCCGTCCTCATGTAGGTGATGAGACCGACCGAGCCTTCCGCGCCGAGTTCCACGCCCTCGTAGAGCCTCTGCGCGAGCATCATCGTCTTCTTGACCGCGAAGCCGAGTTTTCTGGAAGCCTCCTGCTGCAACTTCGAAGTGATGAAGGGCGGGACAGGATTCCGCTTGCGCTCCTTGGTCGTGACTTCGCTGACGACGTACTGCTCGCCCTCGGCTTCCTTAACGAGAGCCTGCGCGCTCGCCTCGTCGCCGATGAGGATTTCCGTCTTCTTCACGTCCTGATCGAAGCCGCCGGTCTTGACGGTCTGCTCGCCGACCTTCCAGAGCCGCGCGTCAAACGCCGGGGGCAACTTCGCCGAGAGGTTCGCCGCAATCGTCCAGTACTCGGTCTTGACGAACTTCTCGATGTCGCGCTCGCGCTCGACGACCATGCGGAGCGCGACCGACTGGACGCGTCCCGCCGAGAGCTTTCCGCCCACGGTCTTACACAGCAAAGGAGAAACCTTGTAGCCCACCAGACGGTCGAGCACGCGCCGCGCCTGCTGCGCGTCCACGAGGTTGCGGTCAACCTCCTTCGGGTGCTCGAAGGCCTCCTGCACCGCGCGCTTCGTGATCTCGTTGAACATCACGCGGAACGAGGGCTTCTTCGGCCTCTTCGGGACGATCTCTTCGGCGAGGTGCATACAGATGGCCTCGCCTTCGCGGTCGGGGTCGGCTGCGAGGTAGATGGTTTCGGCCTCGCGCGCCGCCTTCTTCAACTCCGCGACGTGCCGCTTGGCCTTGTCGGTGACTTCGTAGGTCGGCTCGAAATTGTTATCAACATCAACGCCCAGGCCCTTCGACGGCAAATCCTTGATGTGGCCGTAGGAGGCCATCACTTTGTAATCCGAACCCAGATACTTATTAATCGTCTTCGCCTTCGCCGGCGACTCAACCACCACCAGATTCTTTGCCATTAATCTTCCTTCGTCCAACCTTCAACGCCCCGCCGCCGGGGCCTTAGACCCTCAAATTCCCCCGCCGTTTATCCGCCGCCTCCACACCACCCGCGGCCCTCTCCCGGACTCCTGATTAAACCCTTCTACTATTCTTCATTTCTCACTTAGATGCAAACCGAAGCCCCCCGGCTCGCCCGCCCCCGCCGATTATCCCGCTGAGATATCAACAACTTACGCCCACTTCCGCGCCCCTCCGCGATGCTTCTCTCAGACCGCCGACATTTACCGACGAACGCTTTCGGGCGTTGAAACATCCCACACGTCGGGCGAGAAAATAGCACCCTTACCGGCCTCGGAGTCAAACCGGCGCGGCGGGTGTCCGGGTTCCGCACAGGTTTTGCGGGCGGCGTGGTTGACTTGGCGGGGGACAGTTTCTATTCTCTGCGGGTCGGTAATTTAAAGGCGATTGTTGCGTAGAGCTTCGTGCGTTTATGAGCAACCCCCAGACCCCGGATGTCACCCAACTGCTTCTCAATTGGAGCAACGGCGACCGCGACGCGCTGGAGCAGTTGCTGCCGCTCGTCTACCGCGAGTTGCACCAGTTGGCCGCCCGCTACCTGCGGCGCGAGCGCTCCGACCACACTTTGCAGGCGACGGCGCTCGTCCACGAAGCCTACCTCAAACTCATTGACCAGAGGGAGGTGCAGTGGCAGAACCGCGCGCACTTCTACGGCGTCGCCGCGCAGGCCATGCGCCGCATCCTCGTTGACCACGCGCGCACGCACATGGCGGCCAAGCGCGGTTCGGGCGGAGTGAAGCTCTCGCTCGACGACAACGAGGCGGCCATCGTCTCGGACGCGCGGGCCGAAGAGATGGTCGCGCTGGACGACGCCCTGAACCAGCTCTCCGAGATTGACCCGCAGAAGAGCCGCATCGTCGAGCTGAGGTTCTTCGGCGGCCTCTCCATCGAGGAGACCGCCGAGGTCTTGGGCATCGGCACGGCCACCGTCACGCGCCAGTGGCGCATGGCGCGCGCATGGCTCTACGGGCAGATTCAAAATCAGTGACAAGTGACAAGTGACAGGTGACAAGATAAAATCCTCTGGCGCGTGACTTGGTTCTTCCCTCCGGGCTTTTTCCTGTCACTCGTCACTTGTCACCTGTCACTGTTTTTCTATGTCCCCCGAACGCTGGAAATTAGTCGAGGAAATCTTCGGGCGGGCGCTCGACATCCCTCAGGACGAGCGCGACGACTTTCTGTCTGACGTGTGCGGACGGGACGCCGCGTTGCGCTCGGAGGTCGAGAACCTTCTGCGCAACGACGAGGAGGCCGGGGCCTTCATCGCCGCGCCCGCCTTCGACGTGCGGCAGGTGACGGGCATCGGGCGGGCGGTCGCCGAACAGGTCGGCGTCGAGGTCGAGGACGAGACGCCGATGACGGGCCGCCGCATCGGCGCTTACCGGGTGGTGCGGGAGATTGGGCGGGGCGGCATGGGCACGGTTTACCTCGCCGTCCGCGCCGACGACGAGTACCACAAGCGCGTCGCCATCAAGCTGGTGAAGCGCGGCATGGACACCGAGTTCATCCTCAAGCGTTTCCGCAACGAGCGGCAGATTCTCGCCTCCTTAGACCACCCGAACATCGCGCACCTGCTCGACGGCGGGACGACCGACGACGGCCTGCCTTACTTCGTCATGGAGTACATTCAGGGGCAGCCCGTTGACCGCTACTGCGACAACGGTCGGAGCACCGTCGCGCAGCGCCTCAAGCTCTTCCGGCAGGTCTGCTCGGCGGTGCACTACGCGCACCAGAACCTCGTCATCCACCGCGACATCAAGCCCTCGAACATCCTCGTCACCGCCGACGGGACGCCGAAGCTTCTGGACTTCGGCATCGCCAAACTCCTCAACCCCGACATCGCCGCCGACACCATTGACCCGACGCAGACGGCGATGCGGATGATGACGCCGCGCTACGCGAGCCCCGAACAACTGCGCGGCGAGGTGGCGACGCCTCTGAGCGACCTCTACACGCTCGGCGTCCTGCTCTACGAACTCCTGACGGGCCACCACCCGTACCGCTACGCGGGCCGCGCCCCGCACGAGATCGCGCGCGTCGTCTGCGAGGAAGACCCGGAGAGGCCGAGCACGGCGGTCGGGCGCACCGAGGAGGTCGAATCTTCGGGCGGCTCCGGCCACACCGTGACGATGACGCCGGAGCAGGTGAGCAAGAATCGCGGCACGACCGTCGAGACCTTGCGGCGTGAACTCTCGCGCGGCCTCGACCAGATAGTGATGAAGGCGATGCGCAAAGAGCCGCTGCTGCGCTACACGTCGGTCGAAGAGTTCTCCGCCGACATCCGCCGCTATCTGGAAGGCGTGCCCATCTCGGCCCCGACCTACTTCTCTCCCTCGAAGCAGAAGTCGCGCGATCCCTCCGGCGAGCACGCGGCCACGTGGAAGAAGTCAATCGCCGTCCTCCCCTTCAAGCTCCTGCAATCCTCGGTCGGCGACGACACGGGCGACTTCCTCGGCGTCGGTCTCGCCGACGCGCTCATCACGCGCCTCAGCAACATGAGGACGATTACGGTGAGGCCGACGAGTTCGGTGATGAGGTTCACGCGCGAGGACAGCGACCCGGTCTCGGCGGGCCACCAACTGGGCGTGGACTACGTGCTCGACGGGCACATCCTGAAGTCGGGCGACCGCGTGAGAGTCACCGTCCAGCTCGTCAGCACCGAGCAGAGCGCGCCGCTTTGGGCAGGCCGCTTCGACGAAACGCACGGCGACCTCCTCACGCTCCACGACTCTCTGGCCGAGAAGGTCTCGAAGGAGCTTGTCCCGCAGCTCACGGGCGAGGAGCGGACGCGCTTCGCACGGCGCGGGACGAACAGCCCCGAAGCCTACGAGGCTTACCTGCGCGGGCGCATCCACTGGAACACGATGTCGGAGGAGGGTTTCGCCAAGGCCCTCACCTGCTTCTACGAGGCGGTCTCGATTGACCCTTCGTTCGCGGCGGCGCACAGCGGCATCGCCGACTACTACAACTGGCTCGGCATCCTCGGCGTGATGCCGCCGCGCGAGTGCTACGACGCGGCGAAGGAGGCCGCGACGCGCGCCGCCGCGCTCGACCCCACTTCCGCCGAGGCTTACGCCGCGCTCGGCTTCGCCGAACACGCGCAGTGGGAGTGGCAGGCCAGCGAGCGCCACCTCCGCCGCGCCGTCGAGCTCAACCCGAACTACGCGACCGCGCACCAGTTCTACGGCTTCCTCCTGACTTCGCTCAGGCGCTTCGACGAGGCCGACCGCGAGGCGCGGCGCGCGCTGGAGATTGACCCCGACTCCCCGACGCTCCATCAGGCCGCCGGTTGGATTTACTATCAGGCCCGGCGCTTCGACGACTCTCTGGCGCAGAACCGGAAGGTCTTCGAGATTGACCCGGACTTCATCATCGGGCTCTACGTCGAGAGCCGCGCGGCGTCCGTGCTCGGCAGGCACGAGGAGGCGGTCGAGGCGGCGCGCAGGGCGCGCGACCTTTCGGGCTCAAGCCCCTCTTTCCTCGGCCTGTACGGGCAGGCGTGCGGTTTCGCGGGGCTGGAAGAAGAGGCGCGCGGCGCGCTGGCGCAGCTCACGGAGTTGAGCAAGCAGCGCTTCGTCTCGCCCTACCACACCGCGATGGTTCACGTCGCGCTCGGCCAGAAGGACGAGGCGCTTGCCTGCCTCGAAGAGTCCTACCGCCAGCGCGAAGGCTGGCTGACGTGGATTCTCACCGACGCCGTTTTCGATCCCCTGCGCGAAGACCCGCGCTTCCAAATCATCGTCGAGCGCGTCCGGCAGTTCGAGGGGCCTTCGCGCGCTCACGCGGCGGCGGAAGTCGAGCCGCGCCCGGCGGTCGTCGCGAGCGCCGCGCCGGGCGAGCTCGATTCGCAGGAGCGCAAGCCGACGCTCCTCTTCCCCGCCGGGGGCGAGTCGCAGAAGGCGGCGGGCGGCGACGGCGCGGCCCCTTCGAAGCGACCGACCGAGGACGAGGAGGCTTACCAGCTTTACGTCGCCGGTCGCTATTTCTCGACGCGGCGCACGGCTGAAGGCTTGCGGCAGGCCATCGAACGGCTCGAACACGCCGTCGAGCGCGACCCGCGCTTCGCGCTCGCGCACGCCGAGCTGGCCGACTGCTACGCGCTGCTCAACTGGTACGCCGAGCCGCCGCCCGACGGCGCTTGGGGCCGCGCCAAGCGCGCCGCGCTTCGCGCCGTCGAGGCCGACGACTCTCTGGCCGAAGCGCACGCCTCGCTCGGCTTCATCATGTCTTACTACGACCGCGACGGCGAGGGCGCTGAGCGAGAGCTGCGCCGCGCCATCGAACTCAAGCCCGGCAACCCGGTCGCGCACCGCTGGTACGCCTTCAACCTCTCGGCGATGGGCCGCCACGAAGAGGCGCTCGCCGAAATCAGGAAGGCGCAGGAGCTTTCGCCGCGCTCGCCCGTCATCGCCACCGGCGTCGCCAACGTCCTCTTCTTCGCGCAACGCTTCGACGAGGCCATCGAGCAATGCAAGCGGGCTCTGGAACTCGACCCCGGCTCGCTCTCCACGCACATCGTCCTGCGCTGGTCTTACGAGCGCAAAGGGATGTATCAGGAGGCTCTCGCCGTCAACGAGCAGGAGCGCGCCTTCGCGGGCGACACGCCGACGACGCGCGCCAAGCACGCGCACGTCCTCGCCGCCTGCGGGCGCGAGGCCGACGCGCGCGAGATTCTCCACGACCTCATCGAGCGGCGCGAGGAGCAGTGGGTCACGGCCTACGAGATAGCCGTCGTCTACACTCTGCTCGACGAACGGGACGAGGCGCTCGCGTGGCTCGCGCGGGCCGAGCGCGAGCACGCCGTCGGCCTCACCTACATCCGCGTTGACCCGCGTCTGGACGGGCTCCGCACCGACCCGCGTTTTCAGGAACTCGTGGGCCGCGTCTGCCGCCCGCTCAACGACGAGCAGGAAGCTCTGCCGGAGTCTCACGCGACGCACGCACACACGGCGCACGCCGCTCACCTGACGGAGAGCGAAGAAGTGACCGACGTTCCGCGCGCCAAGCGGGCGACCGCCGCCGCTTCGAGCACGACGGCGAAGAAGACGCGCACGCGCGCGCTCGTCGCCGCCGGACTCGTGCTCGCCGTGCTCTCTTCGGTCGCCGCCTACTTCTACTTCAACCGGACGCCGAGCGCGGGGATAGACTCAATCGCGGTGCTGCCCTTCGCCAACGTCAACTCCGACCCCGACACCGAGTACCTCTCGGACGGGTTGACCGAGCACCTCATCAACCAGCTCTCGCAACTGCCGGGCCTGCGCGTCATGGCGCGCACGACCGCCTTCAGCTACAAGGGCAAGACCGTTGACCCGCGCGTGGCCGGGAAGGAGTTGGGCGTCGGAGCCGTCTTGGTCGGTCGCGTCACGAAGCGCGAAGACCGTCTCCTGATACAGGCCGATTTGGTGCGCGTCTCGGACGGCGCGCAGCTCTGGGGCGAGCGTTACAGCCGCAAGTTCTCGGACTTGATGACCGTCCAGCAGGACATCGCGAGCGAGATTCTGGACGGGCTCCGGCTGAAACTCTCCGGCGTCGAGGAGCAGCAGCTCAACAAGCGCCAGACGCAGAACGCGGAGGCCTACCAGCTCTACTTGCAGGCCGAGTACCACCGCAACCGCGCGCGGCCCGACGACCTCAAGCGCAGCATCGAGCTCTTCAACCTCGCCATCGCGCGCGACCCGAACTACGCGCTCGCCTACGTCGGGCTCGCCTCGGCCTACCGCTCCTTGCCCGCCTACGGCGCGATGACGCCGCAGGAGGCGTACCCGAAAGCGCGCGAGGCCGCCAACCGCGCGCTCTCGATTGACCCCTCGATGGCGGCGGCGCACGTCCCCTTAGCCTCGATCCGTTTCGTCTACGACTGGGACTTCCCCGGCGCGGAGGCCGAGTACAAGCGGGCCATCCAGCTCAAGCCGAACAGCGCCGAGGCGCACTTCGCCTACGCCAACTTCCTGACGGCGATGACGCGCTTCGAAGAGGCGCTCGGAGAGTACAAGACCGCCAAGGAGCTCGACCCGCTGTCGGCCAACATCATGTCGAGCACCGCCTGGTCGCTCTACGCCGCGGGCCGCTACGAAGAGGCTTTAGAGCAGAGCCGCGAGGCCATAGACCGCGACCCCAACCACGCCGCCTCCTACCTCCACATGGGCGAGATTTACACTTTGCAGGGGAAGTACGACGAGGCCTTCGACGCGCTCCAGAGGGCGAAGCAGATGTCGCGCGACCCGCTCGTGGACATCGCGCTCGGCCACGCCTACGCCGTGTCTGGGAGGACTGAGGCGGCCCGCCGCGTGCTCGTCGAACTCGAAGCGCGCTCGCGCAGCGGCGAGGTCGCGCCGTTCCTCCTCGCCGTCGTCCACACCGGGCTCGGCGAGAAGGAAGAGGCGCTCCGCCTGCTCGAACAGTCTTACGAAGAGCACTCGAACTGGATGGTGCTCCTCAAAGTCGGGCGACGCCTCACGCCGCTCCACTCCGACCCCCGCTTCGCCAAACTCCTCGAAGGCGTCGGCCTCCCGAAATAACCAAATCACGTAACAAACGCGAGGACGGGCATGAAGCGATTCCTTCATGCCCGTCCTCGCCGCCCTCGACGGGGCCTTAATCTTCTCTCGTAAATTTCTCTGCGTCGTCCGCGAAGCGGCTCATGCTTCGGGCCAGCGGATGTCGCCTTTGGGGCTTCGTCGCTCGCCCGACTTGCGGAGGTCGCCCAAGCGCAGTTCGGCGGTGCTGACGCGCCGCTCCCTCTCGCCGGAGTTGAGCAAGTCCGCCGAGGGGCCGGGGCCGCCGCCCGCGAGTTGTTCGAAATATTTCTTGAAGCTGCGCGTGCCGGCGGGCGGGGCGACGAGGTCGGTGGTGGAGGCGGCGACGCCGAAGTCGCAGAAGTCGTAGAGCCTCTGGTCGTAGAGCCGGACGGGCTTGAGCAGAGAGCGGACGAGCCACGGCGGGAGGCTCGAAATTTTCGGCTCGCGCTTGAGGGCGGCGAAGGCCAGCTCGGCAATCTCGCGCCGCGTGTAGGTTTCGGGGCCGCCGACGTGAAGCTCTTTTTCTCCCACCTCGACGGCGTCGGCGCACTCGCGCGCCACGTCCTCCTCGTGCACGGGGTTCGTCCGCACGCCGCCCTCGCCGACCATCATCACGCGCCCGCGCTCGGCCATCTTGAAGATTTCCTCGAAGACGTAAAAGAAGCCTGTCGGGCGGACGACCGTGTGGTCGAGCCCGCTCGCCGCGAGCGCCGCGACGAACTCCTCGTGCGCGTCCACGTAGCCGTGCCCGCGCATCTGTTCCGCCCCGTGCAGAGAGACGTAGACGAACTTTCGCACCCCGGCCCGGCGCGCGCATTCGAGGAGGTTGAGGTTCGCACCCAAGTCCACTTCGCGGTAGCCGCCGCCGTCGCCCGTGCGCGCGAGTTTGAGGCTCGCGCCCATCGCCGAGATGACCGCCCCGACGCCTTCGCAGACGCCCTTGAGCGTCCCGGCCCGCCGCGCGTCGCCCGTGAAGACCTCGCCCGCCAAGGGCGCGCTCCCGTTCAGCCGCGCCGAGTCGCGCACCAGCGCGCGCGTCTTGTAGCCGCGCCGCCGCAGCTCGCCTATCAAGGCCTTGCCGAGCCGCCCGCTCGCGCCCGCCACCAGAATCTTTTCCATCATCCTCCCCCGCGCTGCCCGTAAACATAGGCCGGAAGATTTTTTTCTACCGCGCCGCCGACGCTAAAAAAATCGCCGGGGCGGCGACCGCCGAAAAGACGAACGGGGTTGGCCGTTCGTTTCGACTCCCCGTCCGCCGCGTCCGTCAGGTCCCGCCGAACTCGTCGCTTCACTCGAACTGTTTTTCTTGGGTCGCCCCCGTCGGGAGGGGGCCGCGTGTTCGGTGAGGGTCGCGACGCGCCGGTGTTGTGTCCCTGCCCACCGTGGCCGCCCGCGCCGCGCGTAAAGGGGAGAACGCGCGGCACGCGACCGGGGACACAACACCGGCGGTCAGCAGCCGGCGGCGGACTCGCCCCGTCCCGCCGCCGGATTCCAAACTCTTTTGCGCGAGCCCACCTTATGAAACAATAAAATGAGCTATGAAAAAGGCCCGCGCCAACTATGCTCAATGGCTAACGCGCAAACGGCGCGCGGATTGAATCAAGGGGCGCGGGGATTTTTTTCGCGCGCCGGTTTTTCCGCCAAAAGGGGAGATTCCGCCCCGGCAGGGGCGAGGGAGATTAGCCGGGGGTGAGCGAAAGAGCGAAGCGACTGAGCGCAAACCCCCGGAACAACGCAAGATAAAAGTCTGCGCCCCGGCAGGGGCGCGGGAACGAGCGTCGTGAAGAACGATGCGCGTCGTTTCCGTCGCCCCTGCCGGGGCGAGTTGTTTTTAATTCGATTCGTACCGGGGGTTTGCGCAAACTCCGTTTGCTCACCCCCGGCTAATCTCCCTCGCCCCTGCCGGGGCGGATGTTCAGCCCCTCGACACGCCGCTCAGGACGGCCCTCGCGGCCTGCTCGATGAGGGGCGTGAGCACGTCCTCGCCGTCGTACTTGGCCTTGGCCTTGAGCGTCTCGGCGGCCTTCGGCGTCGAGCCCCCGCCCGTGGGCATGAGTCTGAAGTCGAGCGTGATTTCGTCCTTCGCCTTGACGACTGAGGAGACATCCGCCGCCGTGTTCGCGCCTGTCGTCGAGACGTTCGCGGCGACCGCGCCGTCGTTGCCGCCGTACCCGCCCACCGCCACCGGCGCGGCCTTCTTGAGGAAGCCGCCGAAGCCGCCGCCGCCGCCCTTCTTCTGCACGACGCCGGTGTAGAGCACGTAGTCGCACTCCTTCCGCCGCGCCTCCGACTCGACCTCCTGCGCGTCGCGCGCTTCGAGCGCGGCGATCTCGACCGCAGGGCCGCTCAACTGTTGGACGAGCGTGTTGCGCACGGGCGTCGCCACGTCCATCCCCGAAGCCCCTTGCGTCATCTGCGCCCTCGGCATCACGACGCCGATGCGAATCACGCCCGGCTTCTTCGGCCCCAGAGCAGCCGTGGAGACGGACGCCTGCGCGCCGTTTGAGGAGCCCGCCTGCGAGTTCGAGTTATTCGTATTGTCGTCGTCGTCCGCACCGGCGGCGGCGGAAGCAGCGCCCGCTGCCTGCGCGTAAGGATTCGACTCGGTGTAGCCCGCCGGGACTTCAAAGAGCGAGGGGTCGAGCGGCGAGCGCGAGAGTTCGACGACTTCGCGCGTCGTGCTAGTGAACGAGCCGTCCTCGTTGAACATCTTCGTCGTCACCAGAACGGGGTAGCCCATCTTCGCCGTCCCGACCTGCTTCATCCGAATCTCGTCGCGGCAGCCCCCGCGCCGGTAAGCCGCGCTCATGTCGCCGCCCGTCGCCGCCGGGCAGTCCACGCCGTACTTGAGGTCAATGTACCAGCCGTCGGTCTCCATCCGCGGCCCGCCTTTCTGGCAGGCGTCGGGGCTCGTCTGGTACTCCATCGAGCCCTTCAGACGGCGCGCGGTGTAGCCGAACATCTGCTTGCGCTCGCCCGTGTCGGTGAGCGTGTTGACGATGGTCACGACGCCGCCGCGCTTGGTCGCGCCCTGTGCCGCCAAGTCCTGCGCCGAAGCGTCGCTCGCCGTCGCCCCTTGCGCCTCGACGCCCGCGAACGGCTGCACCATGTACGTCCGCGTCTGGTCGTTAATCTGCACGTAGCGTTTGAGGTCGCATTGCATGATCGTCTTGTAGCCGCCCGCCATGCTCATCTCCGTGCGCTGGCGCGCGCCGCGCACGTACTCCACGCTCTCGAAGCTCTGCTCGCCGACGGACATCCGCACGCGAATCCGGATGTCGTTGGCGGTCGCCGGGGGCTGAGACGCGCCCGCCTGCTTCGAAGCCCCGCGCGTCTGCGCGAGCGCCGAGAGCGGCGAGGCCGCGACTATCGCCAGCAGCACGGCGAAGGCGCGGGCCGTGTTTGAGAGTTTGTCTGAACTGTTGCGCATGATGAACGAATCCCCTTTCGTCAACCCTTCGGCGGTGTGTGTCCGCGTTCTGCCGGGGCGCGTGTGCCCCGCCCGTTTTTACTGATGATTAAAGAGTGTGATGTGAATCTCGCCGCCCGTGCGCGTCGTCCTGCGTTCCGCGCGGCGCGCGAGTCTCAGCTCCACGGCGTCGAGCAGAGCCTCGGTGGCGCGCGAAACCGCGTCGGCGTACATGAAGCAGACGGCCACCGCGCAGAGCAGAAGGGCCGCGCCGATGGCGATGAATTGATTGAATGAATATTCCACGACCGTTACTCCCCGCCCCATTCGGCGTCTCAGTTTGAATCGAACGGCGGCGGAGACCCCGGAACATTCGCGGCCCGCCGCCCTTCAATCTTTAACGCGGCGGGCGACGAAGGATTCAATCACTCGCCGGGGAATTTTTCTTCGCGGCCGCGCACGACGGGCGGCCTCCCGGCGGCGCGAAAATTCTCTTTTCATTTCCCCGCTCTTCCTTTAAGGTGCTCTTAAAGTTCTGCCAGAGGACACCAGCGCGGCCCCCGCCCGGTTCGTTTCGAGGAGTCGTGGGTGTCCTTCAATTTTATTCACGCACCGAAAAACGGGACGGACATGGGAGAGAAAGAAGGCGCGTCGGTCGTCATCATCGGGGCTGGCCCGGCGGGCCTCACGGCGGCTTACGAGCTGTGCAAGGCGGGCCTCGCGCCGCTCGTGCTCGAACAGGACGCGGCGGTCGGCGGGCTGGCGAAGACGGTCAACCACAAGGGCTTTCGCTTCGACATCGGCGGCCACCGCTTCTACACGAAGGTCAAGGCCGCCGACCGCATCTGGCGCGAGGTCTTGCCCGCCGAAGACTTCCTCCGCCGCCAAAGGCTCTCGCGCATCTACTATGACAAGAAGTTCTTCCATTACCCCTTGCGCGCCTCCTCGATGCTCCTCAAGATGGGCGTCTGGGAAGGCACTCTCATCCTCCTCAGCTACCTCCGCGCGGTCTTAGCGCCGCGTCAAGCGGAACGGACTTTCGAGCAGTGGGTGACGAACCGCTTCGGCAGACGCCTCTACACGATCTTCTTCAAGTCGTACACCGAAAAGGTCTGGGGCATCCCGTGCGAAGAACTCAGCGCCGAGTGGGCCGCGCAGCGCATCAAGGGGCTCTCGCTCGCCGTCGTCCTGAAGGAGCTGCTGTTAGGACGAAGCGATAAAGGCGCGACCGTCAAGACGCTCGTCAACGAGTTCGACTACCCGCGACTCGGCCCCGGCATGATGTGGGAGCGGATGGCCGAGTCGGTCACAGAGCGCGGCGGGCGAATCCGCCCCGGCTCGCGCGTCGAGCGGATTCTCTGGCGCGGCGGCGCGGTCGAGGCCGTCGAGGTCTCGAACGGCACACAGCTTGAGACGCTCACAGGCGACCACTTCATCAGCAGCATGCCCGTCCGCGAGCTGGTGCGTAAGCTGCGGCCCGCGCCGCCCCCGGACGTGCTCGCGGCGGCGGAGAGACTTCAATACCGCGACTTCATCACCGTCGCCCTCATCGTCAACCGCGCCGACCTCTTCCCCGACAACTGGATTTACATCCACGACCCGTCGGTTAAGCTCGGACGCGTGCAGAACTTCAAGAACTGGAGCCCCGACATGGTTCCCGACGCCTCGAAGACCTGCCTCGGACTCGAATACTTCTGCTTCGAGGGCGACGGGCTGTGGGAGATGTCGGACGAACGTTTGATTGAACTCGGCAAGAGCGAGTTGGAGAAACTCGGCCTCGCGCGCGCCGCCGAAGTTGAAGAAGGGAAGGTCGTCCGCGTGCCGAAGGCTTACCCGGTCTACGACGCGACTTACAAGGAGTCGCTCTCGACGGTGCGCCGCTTCCTCGACGCGCTCCCGAACCTCCAGCTCGTCGGGCGCAACGGGATGCACAAGTACAACAATCAGGATCACTCGATGATGACGGCGGTGCTGGCCGCGCGCAACGTCCTCGGCGCGAATTACGACCTCTGGGCGGTGAACACGGAGAGCGAGTATCAGGAGGAGCTGAAGGCGGGCGAGGGCGACGGCGCGGGCGATTCTCTGGCCGGTCTCTCGGCGGGGCAGCCGCTCGTCCCCGAAAGGGTCAGGGCGCGCGCGGCGGGCGCTCCCGCCGTCGAGTACGAAGTCTGAGGGGCAAGGCGAGTGAAGCGCGACAAGCCACACGAAGTAAAGAGCGCGAGACCAGACGAAGTGAAGCGCAACGCCCCGCGCGAAGCGGAGGGCGACGTGTCACTCTCGGTCGTCGTGCCCGTCCGCGACGGCGGCGCGCAGCTCGAACAATGTCTCGACGCGCTGCTCGCGTCGGACTTCTCGCGGTTCGAGTTAATCGTCGTGGACGACGGCTCGACGGACGGCGGCGCGTCGGTTGCCGCGTGCCGCGCGCGCGGCGTCGAAGTCGTCGAACTCTCGCGCAACCTCGGCCCGGCGGCGGCGCGCAATCGTGGGGCCGAGAGGGCGCGCGGTAATGTCCTGCTCTTCGTGGACTCGGATGTCGTCGTGCGGCCCGGCACGGTCGCGCGCGTCGCCGCGTTCTTGAGCCGACAGCCGGGCGTCGCCGCCGTCTTCGGCTCATACGACGACGCGCCCGCCGCCGCGAACTTCGTCTCGCAGTACAAGAACCTCCAACACCACTTCGTCCATCAGCAAGCGTCCGAGCGGGCCGAGACCTTCTGGGCCGGGTGCGGGGCCGTGCGCCGCGCGGCCTTCGACGCCGTGGGCGGCTTTGACGAGAGGCAATACACGAAGCCTTCCGTCGAGGACATCGAGTTGGGCCAACGCCTGCGGCGCGCGGGTTACAGTGTCGCGCTCGACAAGGGACTTCAAGTGAAGCACTTGAAGCGTTGGACTTTTACTTCCCTGCTCCGCGCCGACATCTTTCATCGCGCCCTCCCATGGTCGCGGCTCATTCTGAACGACGGCGGCGCGTTGATTAACGATCTCAACCTGCGCGTCCGCGAGCGCGTCTCGGCGGCTCTGGTCGGGGCGTCATTGTGCTGCTCCTGCTCGCCTGCTTCTTCCCCATGACTTACGCCGTGCTGCTCGCCGGGGCGGCGGGCGTGTCGCTGGCGACGGTCTTTCTCCTCAACCTCCGACTCTTCCGCTTCTTCCGAGCGCGGCGCGGCGCGGCCTTCGCCGTCGCTTCGTTCCCGATGCTGCTGCTCTACTATTTTTATAGCGGCGCGGTCTTCGCCCTCTGCTACTCGGCGCACGCGTTCGGGAAGACTTTCGAGGCCGCACCGGCACACGGGCGGGCGGCGAAGCTGAGGCGCGGGAGAGATGCGTAACGCCGCGCCGCACTCATTCGCCGGTCGCTTCGGGGAAGAAGCGAGGGCGGTGCTCGGCTGGACGTTGGCGGCCTTCGTGCTCCGGCTCATTTTGACGTTGAGGGTCGAGCACGTGATTTCGCCGGACGGCGTAGAGTACGTGACGCTGGGGCGGAACCTTGTCGCAGGGAATTTCGGCGCGGGGATGAGCACGTACTTTCCGCCGCTCTATCCGCTGCTCGTCGGCCTCTCGTCGCTCGTCTTCCCGGACGCGGAGTTCGCGGGTCGCTTCGTCTCGGTCGTGGCGGGGAGTTTGCTCGTCGTTCCCACGTATGAACTGATTCGCAGGTGGTACGGGTCGCGGGTCGCGCTCGTCGGCGCGGCGCTCGTCGCGCTTCATCCGGTGCTCGTCTACTACTCGACCGTCGTGCTGACGGAAGCGACTTACACTTTGCTCTTCACGTGCGGCGTCCTCGCCGGTTGGGCCGCGCTCGACGGCGGGAGCGCCCGCGCACACGCGCTCGCGGGCGCGGCCTTCGGCGCGTGCTATCTGCTCAAGCCCGAAGCCGCCGCGTTCGTCCTCCTGCTGGTCGTGCTCGTCCTCTGCCGGAAGCTCTTTGACCGCGCACACACTTTGAGGCTCACGGCGCGGAACGCCGTCGTGCTCGTCGCGGGCTTCGTTCTTCTGGCCGCGCCTTACCTCATCTATCTCAGGCAACGGACGGGCGGGTGGACTTTTAGCGGGAAGACCGCCGGTCACATCTTGCAGGGGAGCCGACGGGCGGGCGGCGACTTATCAACACACGTCGCCCCGCACCTCGATGCGTTGACGCCGGGGCTGGCAAATACAATCGTTCAACTGGCGAAGGCTTTGCGGTTCGAGTACGAGTTATTCAACCTCCTCTTCCCCGTCGTCCTCATCATGCTCGCCGCGCTCGGACTGTTCCGCGAGCGTTGGACGCGCGCCCGCGCGTGGCGCGAGGCGTACCTCTTGGCGTTCGTATTGGCGACGCTCGCGGGCTACGCCGTGACGCTCCCGAACATACGTTTCTTCGTGCCGCTCGTGCCGCTCGTGCTCTGCTGGGTGTCGCGCGGACTCATCGAGTTTGAAGGCTGGACTATCGAGACGATGAAGAGCTTCGGAGAGTCGCGCGGTCTTTCGAGACGAGTCGAAAGGCTCTTCGTGCCGCTCGTCGCCGCGTTGCTCTTAGCGTCGCTCGTCCCCGTGACGGTCTATCTTTTGCGCGGCGACAAGTGGGGCGACTACGGCGGGCAGAAGCGCGCCGCCGTGTGGATTAAAGAACACGACGCCGAGCCCTCGCCCGTCGTCATGGCAACCGTCCCGGTCGCGGCCTTCTACGCGCGGGGGCGGCACGTCACGCTCTTGGACGAAGACTACGCGGCCTTCATCGAGCGCGCGCGGCGCGAGGGCGTCGGCCACGTCGTCGTCAACGAGCGGGAGTTCAAAAACATGAAGCGCCTGCGGACGCTGCTCGAAGAGGCGGGCGAGCACCCCGGCCTCCGCCTCGCCTACAGCATCACGGAAGCGCCGGGCCACAAGATTCTCGTCTACGCCGTGGAAGGAGCCGCGCCAGACAAGCCGCGCGAGGCGGAGGCCAGATGACAGCTCGTGTTCATAAAGTCCGTCTGGGCATCGTCGGCTGCGGGCGCGTGACGGAGCTTCGACACCTGCCCGCGCTTCGTCAGGCGCGAGGCATCGTCGTCGTCGCGTTGTCGGATGTTGACGACGCGCGGCTCGGACGCGTCGCCGATGGGTTCGGCGTCGAGCGGCGTTACCGTGATTATCGAGAGTTGATTGAGGGCGGCGGCGTGGATGCCGTGGCGGTCTGCGTGCCGCCGGAGTGGCACGCCGAGATTGCGCTCGCGGCGCTCGCGGCGGGCAAGCACACGTTCGTCGAGAAGCCGCTCGCGCTCAAGTTGGAAGAGTGCGACTTGCTTGCGGAGCGGGCCAACGCCGACGGGTCTCTCAAGGTGATGGTCGGCTTCAACATGCGCTGGCATCGTCTGGCGCGTGAGGCGCGCGGGCGCATCCGAAGCGGAGAACTGGGCCGCGTCAAACTCGTCCGCACGATCTTCACGAGCGGGATACGTCTCGGCGACGATTTCGCGGAGTGGCGCAAGACGCGCGAGACGGGCGGCGGCGTCCTCTTCGAACTCGGCACGCACCACTTCGACCTGCTCCGCTTTCTGCTCACGGATGAAGTCGAAGAGGTCTATGCTTCGAGCCCTCCGCCGGACGAGACGGCGACGCTCGCGGCGCGCACCGTCGGCGGCGCGCAGATAGTCTCGGCCTTCTCGGAAGGCACGGGCGAGAATCACGAGATAGAGATTTACGGCGAGCGCGGCTGGCTGCGCGTCGCCTGCTACCGCGCCGACGGGATGGAGCGATTCTCTCTCAGACAGTATCCCGGCTCGTTGGGGACGCGCGCGGGCCAGTTGAAGCGGACGCTTCGTGAGCTGCCCCGGCTCGTCGGGCAGTTGAAGCGCGGCGGCGACTACGTGGCCACTTACGCCGGGGAGTGGCGACACTTCGCCGACGCGATTCTCGAAGACAAGCCTTCGGAGAGCACGCTCGAAGACGGCAGGCGCGCGCTCGAAATCGTGCTCGCGGCGATGGAGGCGAGCGGGACGGGGCGGGCCGTGAAGCTCAACGAGCGCCGCGAAGTCGCCGCCGCCAGAGGGGTGTGAAAATGAGCGGAGATTCACAGGATGAACAGGATAAGGAAGAAATGATGAATGATGAGTGCGGAATGATGAATGAAGAAAAGACGACCGGTCTTTATTCATCATTCATCATTCCGCATTCATCATTTGTCTTTCCTCCTGTCCATCCTGTGAATCGCTTGTGCCGGAGTGGAGAAGCCGCGTGACGTTGGAACAAGCAGCAGAGATGTCCGTGCTTATCGTGACGCCCGAAATGTCCGTCGTCGTCTATCACGCCCGACGACTTCGAGACGGTCGGACACCTGCGGTGCGCAGCACGATTCGCAGGCGGCTGGAACTCATCATCGTCGCGCCTTCGAGGGCAAGTCCTCGGACTGGTCGAGCATGAAGTCATGGAGGCTTCCGGAGTGTGCGCGTCGTCGAGGTGGGGGAGATCACGGACGGTCTCGCGCGCGAAGGTTCTGGGCATCCGGGAGGCGAGCGCGCCCTACGTCGCCTTCGCCGAAGACCATTGCTACCCGGAGCCGGAATGGGCCGCGCTCCTGCTCGCGGCGCACCGCGAAGGGTGGGCGGCGGTCGGGCCTTTGATGTCGAACGCCAACCCTCTGAGCATGGTGAGCTGGGCGGGACTCTACTTGAACTACGGCTGCTGTCTCGCGCCCGCCAGTCCGGGCGAGGCACACAGTCTGCCGTGGCATAACGTCTCTTACCGGCGCGACCTTCTGTTGAAGTATGGTGAAGAGCTGCCCCGACTGCTTGCCGTCGAAGGACTGCTGCTCGCAGACCTTCGGGCGCGCGGGCACGGCCTCTACTTCGAGGCCGACGCGCGCACCTCGCACGTGAACATCTCGCGCCTGTCATCGTGGGTGCGGCACACGTTCTGGGGCGGGCGGCTCTACGGCGCGGCGCGCGCGCGGCAGGAGCGTTGGTCTGTGTGGCGGCGGCTCCTGTACGTCGGCGGCGGGCCTCTGATTCCGCTGGTGCGTCTGTGGCGGACGCTGCCGAAGGTTTACGGGACGAACGGGCGGAAGGGTTTGCTGCCGCGCATCCTCCCGGCGATGTTCGCGGGGCTCGTCCCGCACGCCGTCGGCGAAGCCGCCGGGTACGCCTTCGGCGCGGGCGACGCCGAGCGGCACTACTCTTTCTATGAGATGAAGCGCAGGAGACACGTCACCGACGAAGACCGTGCGGCGCTCGCCGCCGAGGACGAGCTGATTTTTTCCGACGAGGGGGTGATGGTATGAGCCGGGGAAGGTTGACGCCCGAAATGTCCGTCGTCGTCATTACGCCCGACGACTTTGAGACGGTGCGGAAGACCGTCCGGCACTTGCGGGCACAGAACGTGTGCGGCCAATTGGAGGTCGTGCTCGTCGCGCCGTCGGCTGCAAGTCTCTCGCTCGATGAGAAAGCTTTGGACGGCTTCCACAGTCACATGATCGTCGAAGTCGGCCCCTTCACTTCGACGGCGCGGGCGCGGGCGGCGGGCGTGCGCGCGGCGACGGCGCGGGTCGTGGCCCTGGTCGAAGACCACGCGTACCCCGCGCCGGGTTGGGCCGAGGCGCTCGTCGTGCGTCACCGGGAGAGTTGGGCGGCGGTCGGGCCGGTGATGTCGAACGCCAACCCGCGCAGCGTGACGAGCTGGGCCAACCTGCTCGTCGAGTACGCGCCGTGGCTCGAACCCTCGGAGGGCGGAGAGCGCGAGCACCTGCCCGGACACAACGGCTCTTACAAGCGCGAAGCGCTCATCGCCTACGGCGAGCGGCTCGAAGCGATGCTCGAAGCCGAGAGCGTTTTGCACTGGGATTTGCGCGCGAAGGGGCACGCGCTCTACCTCGAACCGAAGGCGCGGGTCTTCCACCAGAATTTCTCCGAGCCGCTGCCCTCTCTGACGCTCCGCTTCAACGGCGGTCGGCTCTTCGCCGCGTCGCGCGCGCGCGAGTGGCCCGCGTGGCGCAGGGCTCTCTTCACCGCCGCCTCGCCGCTCATCCCCTTCGTGCGCTGCACGCGCATCGCGCGCGAGATGCTCAGGCGCGGGCCGACGCGGCGCATATGGCCGCGACTTTTGCCCGCGCTCATCGTCAGCCTCATCTTCGACGGCGCGGGCGAGGCTGCCGGGTACGCCTTCGGCCCCGGCGGCGCGATGGCGAAACTCTCCGACATGGAATTCCACCGCGAGCGTTTCCTCGCCGCGCGCGACCGTCGCGAGGAACTCTGCGAGTGAGCATCGCCAGCCCAAAGATTCAGACCGACGCCGGTGTGCGCGAGGCGCACGACGAACCGCGTGATGAGTCGCGCGGCGAGTTAAGCGGCGCGCGGCGCGGCGAGTTGTTCGGCGGCACGGCGCGCATCTTCGCGGCGGAGGCTTTGCTCGTCCCTGTGGGCGTCGCCACGGCGGCGTTCCTCAGCCGACGCTTCGGCCCCGAAGGCTACGGGCTCTGGACTCTCGCGTGCGCGCTCGTCGTGTGGGTCGAGTCGAACGTCGCGGCGGCGCTCTCAAGGCCCGCCATTCAGCTCTCCGGCGAGACGGGCGCGGACGCGTCGGTCGGCGCGGCGGTCTTGAGGCTCTACACAATCGTCGGCGTCGGCCTCGCGCTCTTGTTGTGGGCCGCGTCTCCGGCGGTGGCCTCCGCTCTGGGCGAGCCTGAGCTGGCGAGCTATCTGAGACTCCTCGCGCTCGACGTGCCGCTCTTCTGCGCGGCGCAGGCGCACCGCAACCTCATCGTCGGCGCTGGCTTGTTCCGCGAGCGCGCCTTCATCAGCGCGGCGCGCTGGACGGCGAGGCTCCTGCTCGTCGTCATCTTCGTCGAGGCCAGCGGCTCACTCAAAGGCGCGCTCTGGGGGAGCATCTGCGCCTCGGTTGTCGAACTCCTCGTCTGCCGCCGTTACGCGCGTCCGAGTCTCTTCGGACGAGTGAGACAAAAGAACGGCGACGCGTACACGGCGCGGCGTTTGTTCGTCTACGCGCTGCCGCTCGTCGCGTCCGCTTTGTGCGTGAGCCTCTATAACCGTCTGGACTTGATGATGCTCAAGGCGCTCGGCGGGACGAGCGCGGAGGCGGGCGTCTACGGCGTCGCGCAGAACCTCGCGCTGCTGCCGAGCCTCTTCTCCTTCTCGTTCGCGCCCGTCCTGCTCTCGACTCTGAGCCGCGCGTTGCGCGACGGCGACGAAGAGGCGGCGAGGCAGACCGCGCGACAGGCGATGCGCGCCGTCCTGCTTCTTCTGCCGCTCGCGACCATCACCGCCGGGGCCGCGACTGAAATCGTCGGCGCGATTTTCGGGGCGGAGTTCTTGTCGGCGTCGGCCCCTCTGCGGTTCCTCATCTACGGCTCGCTCGCGCTCCTTCTGTTGGCGGTCACGTCCTGCGTGTTCGCCGCCGCGGGCAAAGCCCTCTGGACGCTCTACGTCGCCGGGCCGCTCGTCGCCTGCGCGGCGGCGGGCCACCTCGTTTTGATTCCGAAGGCGGGCGCGGTCGGCGCGGCCTTCGTCACCGCTTCGACGGCTTGCGCGGCGGCGCTCGTCTCGGTCGGACTCGTCCGCAAGCTCTGGCGAATCACGCCGCCCGCCGTGACGCTCTGGCGCAGCGCCTTCGTCTCCGTCATGGTCTACAAGCTCATGGCCTTTCTGCCCGGCGAAGGACTCCTGCTCGCCCCGAAGCTGCTCGCCGCTTTCGTCTTCGTGCTGGCCGGGCTGCTCGTCTCAGGCGAGTTCACTGCTCAAGAGTTAGGCGCGGCGCGTTCGCTAATGCGGCGGCGGCCCCGCGCGGGACTCAAAGCGCCGGGCGGGTTGTTATGAAGGACGAAGCGTTCGGGTTGAAGGAAGAAGCACTGCCCTTCTTCTCCATCGTCGTGCCGACCTACGAGCGGCCCGCGCAGCTTTCCACGTGTCTCGCCGCGCTCGCGCGACTCGATTATCCGAGAGACAGTTTCGAGGTGATTGTCGTTGACGACGGGAGCGCCGACGCGCCCGCAGGCGTCGTCGCACGGTTCGGCGAGTTGATGGACTTAAAGCTCTACTCTCAACGGAACGCAGGCCCGGCGGCGGCGCGCAACTTCGGCGCGTCGCACGCGCGCGGAGAATTCCTCGCCTTCACGGACGACGACTGCGCGCCCGACCCCTTCTGGCTGCGCGCCTTCGCCTCATCATTTGAAAGCAAGCCGCAACACATCGTCGGCGGTCGCACCTTGAACGCCTTGCCGCGGAACCTCTACGCGGAGACGAGCCAGACGATCATCGAAGTCGTCTACTCGCACTTCAACGCCGACCCCGAAGACGCGCGTTTCTTCGCCTCGAACAACTTCGCCGTCCCCGCCGCGGGCTTCCGCGAGCTGCGCGGCTTCGACGAGAGTTTCCGCACGTCGGAAGACCGTGAGATTTGCGACCGCTGGCTCTCGAAAGGTCTCCGGCTCGCCTACGCGCCCGAAGCCGTCGTCCACCACGCGCACCCGCTCACGCTCCGCACGCTCTGGCGACAACACTTCGGCTACGGTCGAGGCGCCTGGCGCTTCCACTCGGCCCGCGCCGCGCGAGGCCACGCGCCTTTCAAACCTGACCGGGATTTTTACCTCAAGCTGCTCCGCGCCCCCGCGTCGCACGCGCCGAAGACTCGCGCCGCGAAGTTGACGGCGTTGCTCCTCTGGACGCAGTTGGCGAACACCGCCGGGTTTTTCTACGAGCGTCGTCAATCCTCGAAACGCCACTCCCGCGAGCGTGGCGACGCGGCCCGCGCGTGAGGGTCTCCACACCGCTCCGGCGGCGTCTCGCCGGGCCTTCATCTGCGAGTCTTGCGGGTGGCATCCGCCCGACCGCGTGTAGTATCCTGCCTGCGAAAATTCAAACGTCTAAGTCCCACCGCCCGGCGTGATGCTACTACCCGCAGCCGCACCCGGCGGGCGCGGCTGCGGGCCGCCCCGCGCGGAAAAGAGAGTCGCTGACGCCCGCCCGCTCTCGTCGCGGGCCTGGAGGACGGATTTGCGTAAAGAAATAACCTTCGCTGCGCGCCTCCTGTCTCTGCTCTTGACGCTCTCCGCCACTGCGACCGCGCAGACGGGCCTCGGGGCGGCCCCCGACGAATCCTTCATACTCTTTCAGGACGAGGGCGGCGCGACGGTCTGCCGTAAGGCGACGGAGGCCGAGCGCGCGCGCCTGCGCAAGGCCGACAGCACACACGTCATCTACCACGGCGCACCTCTACGCCGCGTGGGCGAGCGGCTCGTGGCGAACGCGCCCGCTGATTCCACGGGGGTACAACTCCTCGCCTCGGCTGGCCTCACCATCGTGCTGCAAGGCACGGACCAACTTGAGGCGAACCCGGCTGCCAAGAACGCCTTCATCGTCGCCGCCAACCGCTGGGAGGCGATCATCTCGACGCCCGTCACCGTCACGCTCAGCGTCGACTACGGCCCGACCTTCTTCGGCGAGCCCTACTCCGACCCGAGAATCCTCGGGCAGGCCGGCGCGGCGACGGGCAATGCGACGCTCTCGACCGTCCGCAAGCGGCTGCTCGCCTCGAATCCGACGGACTCCGAGGCGCAGCTCTACAACGCGCTGTCCGCATCCGTCCCGGCGGAGTTCAACGGGAAGATCGTCCAAGTTTCGACCGTCAGGCTGACCACTGCGCTCGCGCGCGCCATCGGCTTCCTCACCGGCGAGGGCCCCGACGCGCAGATCGGCTTCAACTCGAACTTCAACAACGGCGGGCAGTTCGACTTCGACCCCGCGGACGGAATAGGCATGGAGCAGATCGACTTCGACGCGGTCGCCACGCACGAGATCGGCCACGCGCTCGGCTTCATCTCCGCCAGCGGCGGCTCCAACAGCACGATACTCACGGTCTGGGATCTCTTCCGCTTCCGCCCCGCGACGGCCAGCGTCGCCAACTTCGACTCCGCCCCGCGCGTCCTGACGAAGGGCGGCCTGCAGGTCATGTTCGGCGACTTCACCGGCACCTTCGCCGCGCAGGAGCTGAGCCTCTCGACCGGGGGCCCCAGCCCGCCCGCGGGCGACACCGACGACGGTCGCCAGTCGAGCCATTGGAAGGACGACCTGTTGCAGACGGGGCGACCCTACATCGGCATCATGGACCCGACCATCTCGCGCAGCCTACGCCGAACCATCACCGAGAACGACATCCGCGCCGCTGACCTGCTCGGCTACTCGGTCGTCTTCGACCCCGCCCGCCCAAACAACGACAACTTCGCCTCGTCGCTCCGGATCGTGGGCGGCGCGGGCGCCGTCACCGGCACGAGCTTCTGGGCCACGCGCGAGCCCGACGAGCTGAGCACGCAGGGCGGCCTACAGGCTGGCTTCCTCGGCGACAAGTCCGTCTGGTACTCCTGGACGGCACCGCTGACGGGCACGGCCACCTTCACGACCGACGGCAGCAGCTTCGACACGACGCTCGGCGTCTACAGGGGCGACAGCGTCAGCACGGTCACGAGGGCTTGCCCCGACTGCGAGAACAACGATGTCGCGGACGGCACGAACACTAGCCAAGTCCAGTTCGACGCGACGGTCGGCACCGTCTATCGCATCGCGGTCGACGGCTGGAACGGCGAGTACGGCACCGTCAAGCTCAACTGGTCTCTGGGCGCGGCCCAGACCCCGACGCCCACGCCGACGCCCGGCACTCTACAGTTCAGCACTTCAGCCTACAGCGTCGGCGAGAACGGCGTCTCGGTCGCCATCACCGTCAACCGCATGGCTGGGAGCGATGGCGCGGTCTCTGTGAACTACGCGACCTCGAACGGCACCGCGACCGCCGGCCCTGACTACACGTCCGCCTCCGGCACGCTCAGCTTCGCCGCCGGCGAGACGAGCAAGACCTTCAACGTCCCGGTCAATAACGACCTGCTGGACGAGCCGAGCGAGACCGTCAGCCTCAGCCTCAGCGCCCCGTGCCGGTCGTCCGCCTCAACGAGTTCCTGCCCGACACGCAGAAGATCGGGAAGGATGTCATCGTCGGCACAACGGGCTGGCCCGCGCGGCTCGAAGCCAACAAGACGGCCTTCGCGCTCGACTTCGTCACCCGGCAGCGTTTCACCAACGCCTTCGGGGCGGGCGTCGCGCCCGAACAGTTCGTGGACGCGCTCAACACCAACGCTGGCGGCGTGCTCTCCACGTCGGAGCGCGACGCGCTCGTGCAGGAGTTGACCGGGAACAACACGCCTGCGGGCCGCGCGAGCGTCTTGCGGAAGGTGGCGGAAGACGCGGACTTCGCGACCGCGGAGTTCAACCGGGCCTTCGTCCTCATGCAGTTCTTCGGCTACCTCCGGCGCAACCCGAACGACGCGCCCGACACCAACTACGGCGGCTATAACTTCTGGCTCACGAAGCTCAACGACAACGGCGGCGACTCCCGCCGCGCGCAGATGATGCAGGGCTTCCTCGACTCCATCGAGTACCGCCAGCGCTTCGGCCAGAACTAACGGGGCGGCGGGCGTCGAGCCCACCGTCTGACACGATAAGGGCCGCGCGGAGAGTCAGTCTCCGCGCGGCGCTCTCATTTGCGGCCCGCCCATTTACAAGCCGTCCGGTTCTCGTCTCCACACCTTCAAAGCTTTCTGACGAAGCACCTGCCGGGCAGTTGCCGGATGAGGTCGCGCATCTCCAGTCCGAGGAGCACGCCCGTCAACGCTTGAACTGAAATCCCGCTCGACTCGGCGAGGTCGTCAATGTGCGCGGGCTCGTCGCCCGAAAGCAGTTTCAATACGTCGCGCTCGCCGTCCGAGATGTCTTCGGGGAGCGCGGGGACGACCGTTGATGACGAAGCCGCCGCCGTCCTCTTCTTCTTCTTCGATGGCTCCGGCGGGAGGATGCGCGCGGCGATGTCGGGCGGGAATTCAGAGACGATGTCCTGCCACGTCTGGACGAGTTTTGCGCCCGCGCCCTTGATGAGATAGTTCGTCCCGAACGAGTTGCGCGAGGTGATGTTGCCGGGCACGGCGTAGACCTCCCGGCCCTGCTCCAAAGCGAGGCGGGCCGTGATGAGCGAGCCGGAATTCTCCGCCGCCTCGACGAGCACCGCGCCGAGGCTGAGTCCGCTGATGATGCGGTTGCGGTAAGGAAAATTCTCGGCCACGGGCGGCGTCCCCAAAGGAAACTGCGAGACGAGCGCGCCGCCCCGCTCCAGAATCTCGGCGGCAAGTCGTCGGTGCTCGCGCGGGTAAACTTCGTCAACGCCCGTCCCCAGCACGGCGACGGTGCGGCCCCCGGCTTCGAGCGCGCCACGATGCGCGGCGGCGTCAATGCCGCGCGCGAGCCCCGACACGACCGTCACGCCGCGCGCGGCGAGGTCGCGTCCGAGCATCAAGGAGACGTTCTGCCCGTAGGTCGAGCAGCGGCGCGAGCCGACGACCGCCACGCACGGCGACTCGAAGCACGCCTCCCAAGCGCCGCGCACGTAGAGCGTCAAGGGCGGGTCGGCTATCTCGCGCAACAGCGCCGGGTACGCGCCGTCGTCTAAGACGAGCACGTCCGCGCCTTCGAGCGCACGCAAACGCTCCAACTCCTCGGCGGCGGCCTCGTGCCTGTCCTTGAGCGCGATGCTCTCGACCGCTTCGGGCCGCAGACGCAGACGCTCCAGCTCCGACCTCAGCGCCCCGAAGACGCCCGCCGCCGACCCGAAGCGCTCCAAAAGCCTCGCCGCCGCCCGCGGCCCCACGCCCGGCGTCATGTTCAACGCGATCCAATCTTGCATACGATTTTAGAGTTGCGATTTTAGATTTTGGATTCGCGGCGGGTGAGCGAGACGATTTTTCCAATCGTCAATCCAAAATCCAAAATGGTTGTGGCGGAGGCGTGTGGGAATCGAACCCACCCAAGCCTGCTCTCACAGGCTCGCTGACGGTTTTGAAGACCGCGCCGTTCACCAGAACGGATGCGCCTCCGTGTGCCGAAAAGAGGGTGGCGACCCGGAAGGAGGGTGATCCTTGAGAACCTAAGTTGAGCGCGCGCCGTCTGTCAAGCCGAGCCCGCCGAGGATTTCCGGAGCCGCGCGGCGGCGCGACGCGACGGGCGAGTTCTCTCCTGCTTGACTCATTCACCGCGAGAGCCCCATCATTGTGCCGGATCAGCGTTCGAACACTCCCACAATCAACGTCGGCGGGCGCGGGGCCGAGGCGAGCATTCCTTAAGGCCCGTCCCGCGTCCCGAATCGAAGGCGAACAATTCAGACATCTCTCAATCGTCGAAGGAGCGCATTACCAGATGGCGGAAGCGGAAGCTAAAGTTAACGAGGCGGGCGGGCAGGAAGAGTCGGCGGCGACGGGCAAGCTCGTCCGGTACGAGGTGCGCGAGGGCGTCGCCGTCCTGACGCTCAACGACCCTCCGGCGAACACCTATTCTTACGAGATGATGCGGGAGTTGGACGGCGCGATTCTCGCCGCGAGGATGGACGAGGGCGTGCACGTCATCGTCATCACCGGCGAGGGCGAGAAGTTCTTCTGCGCGGGCGCGAACATCTCGATGCTTGGGAGCGTCACGCCCGAATTCAAATACTACTTCTGCCTCCACGCCAACGAGACGCTCTCGCGGCTCGAACAGACGCCGAAGCTCGTCATCGCCGCCGTCAACGGCCACTGCGTCGGCGGCGGGCTCGAAGTCGCACTCGCCGCCGACATCCGCGTCGCGCGCCGGGGCGCGGGCAAGATGGGGCTGCCGGAAGTAAGCCTCGGCGTTCTGCCCGGCACGGGCGGCACGCAAAGACTCGCGCGCGTCGTCGGCAAGTCGAGCGCAATCGAGTTGATGGCGACGGGCGAACTCTTCGACTTCGAGAGCGCGCGCGAACTCGGACTCGTCAACCACGTCTACGACGCCGAGTCGGGCGAGGACTTCGAGAACCAAGTCATGGCCTACGCGCGCCAGTTCACGCCGCCCAACAAGGCCGCGCGCGCCGTCGGGCGCATCAAGCGCAGCGTCCAGACCGGCGCGGAAATCCCCTTCGAGTCGGCGCTCGCCCTCGAACGCGAACTCCAACAGCAACTCTTCCAGTCCGAAGACGCGCGCGAAGGCATGAGCGCCTACGTCGAGAAACGCAAACCGGAATTTAAAGGAAAATAGTTTTCAGCAGTTAGTTTTCAGTCTTCAGTTAATACGCGGCGACTTGAGCCGCCGAGTTTCTGAAGCTGAAAGCTGAAAACTGAAAACTGAAAACTGCCATGTACGACAACATCAAAGTCACCAACGAGGCGGGCGTCGCGACCGTCATGCTCAACCGGCCTGAGAAGCTGAACGCGTTCGCCGGGCACATGCGGCGCGATCTGGCGGAGGCTTTGGAGCACGCGGCGAGCGACAAGGCGGTGCGCGTCGTCGTCATCACGGGCGCGGGGCGCGGCTTCTGCGCGGGCGCGGACGTGAAGTTCATGCAGGAGTTGATGGAGCGCGACGATGTTGAAGAGTTCCGCCGGCTGCTCGGCGCGGGACGCCGGGTGCTGACGACCATCAGGCAGATGGCGAAGCCGGTCATCGCGTCGGTCAACGGCCCGGCCTACGGCGCGGGCTTCAACCTCGCGCTCGCCTGCGACCTCCGCATCGCGTCCGAGACGGCCTCCTTCAGTCAATCCTTTGTTAAGGTCGGACTCCATCCCGATTGGGGCGGGACGTACTTCCTGCCGCGCGTCGTCCCGACCAACATCGCCTGCGAGATGTTCTTCCTCGGCGAAGCCTTCGACGCGCAGCGCGCGCTTCAGTTCAGCATCGTCAACCGCGTCGTCCCCGAAGCGGAACTCGCCGCCGCGACGCGCCAACTGGCCGAGCGACTGCGCGACGCGCCGCACGCCTCGATGGCCGCCGCCAAGCGCGCCGTCTACATGAGCGAGGCCGAGAGCCTCGAACGGATGCTGCAATACGAGACCGAGGCGCAGCTTCAATGCTTCCAGTCGCGTGAGGCGCGCGAGCGCGTCCGCGCCTTCCTCGAACGGCGCGAGCCCCGCGCGGCGGCGAAATAGATAAAGAGTTCAAAGTTCAAAGTTCAAGGTTCAAAGTTAAGAACCTGTCTTTCGACTTTGAACTTTGAACTTTGAACTTATGACGAGACTGGCAGACAGAACAGCTTTCATCACCGGAGGGGGGCGCGGCATCGGTCGCGCGGTCGCGTTGGCGTTCGCGCGCGAAGGGGCGCGGGTCTTTGTCGTGGCGCGCACCGAGCGGGAGGTGGCGCGCGTGGCCGAAGAGATTAAGGCGGAGTGCGGCGTGGAGGCCGCGCACGCGGCGTGCGACGTGGCGGACGTGTCGAGCGTCAACGCCGCGTTTGAAAAGGCGCGGGAGTTCTTCGGGCGCGGCGTGGACGTGCTCGTCAACAACGCCGGGATAGCCGAAAGCTCGAAGTTCGCCGCCACGACCGACGAGTTCTGGCGGCGTCACCTCGCCGTCAACCTCGACGGCGCTTTCTACTGCATGCGCGCGGCCATCCCTTCGATGGTCGAGCGCGGTTGGGGCCGCGTCATCAACGTCGCCTCCATCGCGGGGAAGACCGGCGCGCCTTACATCGCGGCCTATTCGGCGTCGAAGCACGGCGTCATCGGACTGACGCGCTCGGTCGCGCTCGAAGTGGCGTCGAAGGGCGTCACCGTCAACGCCATCTGCCCCGGCTACGTGGACACGGACATGACGACCGGGGCCGTCGAGCAGATTACGAAGAAGACGGGCCGGAGCGCCGAAGAGGCTCTGGATGCCATCAAGCGGATGAGCCCGCAAAACCGCCTCGTCACCTCCGAAGAGGTCGCCGCGCTCGCCCTCCTCCTCGCCTCCGAAGACGGTCGCGGCATCACGGGTCAGGCCATCAACGTGGACGGCGGGAGCGTCCTTTACTGATTTTGGATTTTAGATTTTGGATTTTGGATTGACTCGGCGACGAAGGCTGAGCGGTTCAGAATCCGGCTTCGAGATTAAGAAGCACGCCAATCTAAAATCCAAAATCTAAAATCCAAAATGGACATGGAATTTATTAACCCCGAAGTGCTCGGAGCCCCGCGCGGCTACTCGAACGGCGTGCTCGCCCCGGCGGGCGGGCGGCTTCTGTTCGTGGCGGGGCAGATCGGCTGGAACGGCAGGCAGAAGTTGGTGAGCGAGGATTTCGTCGAGCAGTTCGACCGCGCGCTCGCCAACGTCATCACCGTCGTCATCGAGGCGGGCGGCGGGCCGGAGAACATCGCGCGGCTCGTCGTCTACGTCACCGACAAGCGCGAGTACCAGGCGCGCACGCGCGAGATTGGCGTCCACTGGCGCGCGCTCATGGGCCGCCACTTCCCTGCGATGGCGCTCGTCGAGGTCAAGGGCTTGCTCGAAGACGCCGCGAAGGTCGAGATTGAAGGCATCGCCGTCATCTGAGTGAAGTTCGTTTTAGCCTTCCGGCGACGCGCCTTGAGCAGCCGAAGAGGTCAATGATGAAGAAGCAGCTCCAACGAATGTCGCCGCTGGTTCTCTTGACGTTGTGTGTGCTCTGCCTGACTTCGGCCTGCGGCTTGCCGCTGCCGTTCACTTCGTCCGGGCAGCAGCCGAAGGATAAGGGCGGCGTCCGCCTCATCGTCGCCGTCAAGGCGGAAGGCGACGCTTTGGAGCAGAGCGTCGAGCAGACGGCTTCGGTCATCAAGAGTCGCTGCGACCACCTCGGCGTCTTCTGCGACGTGCGGCGCGAGGGCGGCGCGGGGTCGAACCGGCTCGCGCTGCGCGTCTCCGGCGGGCTCGACGCGGAGCGCATCAAGCGCGTCCTCTTGGCGCAGGGGCTTCTTGAACTGCGCCCCGTCGTCTCGCCTTCGTCCCCCATGCCTTTGAAGGTCTACGCGACGCGGGCCGAGGCGCTCGCGGCGGCGGGCGCGGACAAAGACGTTCTCCCTTATGTCGAGACCTTGGAGAGGGCGGAGGGAGAGGCGGAGCCCGCACAGTTCCTCGTCGTCGAGCGGACGCGCATTTTCACTGGTCAGGACTTGAGAGACGCCGAAGCGCAGTCCTATTCGTATGCGACCGGTGACGACGGCGACTATCTCATCTCCTTCACGCTCAAGCCCGAAGGCGCGGCGCGGCTCGGAAGCTGGACGGGGGCGAACATCAACAGGTACGTCGCCGTCGTCTTGAACGGGCAAGTGCGCTCCGCGCCGTACATCAAGAGTCAGATTACCGAAGACGGCCAGATCAACGGCAACTTCACGAAGGAGCAGGCCGAGGACGTGGCGCTGACGCTGAGGAGCGGCCACCTGCCCGCGCCCGTCGAGGTTTTGGAAGAGGGGACGTACAAGCCCTGACCGCGGAGAAGCGCCGCGCTCTGACTTTCCGAGAACTTATGCTCGAACCTAAAAGCTTTCTCTACGAAGTGCGCGCGGGCGTGGCGTGGATTACGCTCAACCGCCCGGAGCGCCTGAACGCTCTGACCTTCGAGGTCTACCGCGAGTTGACGGACGCGTTCGCCGCCCTGCGCACCGAAGTTGAAGTGCGCGCCGTCGTCATCACGGGCGCGGGGCGCGCGTTCTGTTCGGGCGGCGACGTGCGCGACATCATCGGCGAGCTACAGGGCCGCGACGTGCAGGGTCTTTTGGAGTTCACGCGCCTGACGTGTGAGTTGGTGCGTAACATCCGCCTCTTGCGCAAGCCCGTCATCGCCTCTCTGAACGGGACGACCGCCGGGGCGGGCGCGTGCATCGCGCTCGCCTCTGACCTGCGCGTGGCGTGCGAGGAGGCGCGCATCGCCTTCCTCTTCGTCAAGGTCGGGCTCTCCGGCGCGGACATGGGCGCGGCGCACCTTCTGCCGCGCCTCGTCGGTCTGGGACGTGCGACGGAACTGCTCTACACGGGCGACTTCATCACGGCTGAAGAGGCGTACCGCATCGGCCTCTACAACCGCGTCGTGCCCGCCACGGAACTCGAAGAGGAGACGCGCGCGCTCGCCGAGCGGCTGGCGCGCGGCCCCTCCTTCGCGCTCTCGATGACGAAGGAGATGCTCGACCGCGAGCTGGACGTCGGGCTCGACACCGCGCTCGAATGGGAGGCGCAGGCGCAAGCCCTGTGCATGCAGCACCCGGACTACCGCGAGGCTTACGAAGCCTTCACCGAGAAGCGCGAGCCGCGCTTCGACCGGCGTGACGGCGAGAAGTGATGAACTGCCGAAGGCTCTCAGGCGCGTTGGCCCTCCTGCTGCTCCTCGCGGCTTCGGCGTCGCCGCAAGGCGCGCGCGCGCCGGAGTCGCCGAAGGTCTTCAGGGAGGCGAAGAAGATTGCGGGGGGCTCCTCCGACTCGTTCGAGTTCGAGTTGGAAGGCTTCACTTATAAGATTACGTGGAACGGCGCGGGGCGCAGAATCAGGGGCGACTCGACGAGGCCCTTCAACCTCCGGCTCGACGGCGGAGACTTTCTGGAGCGCGTCTATTACGCCTTGCACCGCGAGAACGTCATCCTGCTCTGCGAAGTCACGGACGGCGAGAGCGGCGCGGGCTTCATCGCGCGCCTCGAACAGCCTTCGATGCGCGCGCGCTGGAAGCGGCACATCCCGGCGTTCAACGTCGGGCCGGGGCTCATCGAGGAGGAGCACCTCTACCTGACGGGCATCGGCTTCGTCGCGCGGCTCGACCTCCGCAAGGGCGAGTTCGAATGGCAGCACGAAGACCTCTACCGGAAGGGGAAAGGGAGCTTCAACTCCTTCCAGACGCCCACGGTCGAAGGCGACGCGGTGCTCTTCAAAGAGAAGCCCGTGCGCGATGACACTCCGGCGCGGACAGTCCGCGTCCACCGCCGGACGGGGAAGATTCTTTCGGGCATCGAGTAAAGGGACGGGGGTTTGATTAACTTATGACGCGCGACCGATTCATCGCCGAGACGCCGTTTTTCGAGGAGGAGCACGCGCCGCTCGCGGAGGGCGTGGCCGTCTTCGTCGCGCGCGAGATAGAGCCGCGCGCCGTCGCCGCCGAGGCCGAAGGGTTCGACGAGGACGCGCACTTCCGCGAGCTTCTCGACCTGCTCGCGCAGTCCGGCCTGCTCTCTTACGCCGTCGCGGGCGACGACTCGCGACCGCTCGACACGCGCGCCCTCTGCGTCATCCGCGAGGCGCTCGCCTACTCCTCGGCGGTGGCCGACCTCGCCTTCGTCATGCAGGGCCTCGGCACTTACGCCATCAGCCTCGCCGCGCCCGAACACGTCCGCGACTTCTGGCTCGAACGCGCGCGCGCGGGAAAATCAATCGCCGCCTTCGCGCTGACCGAGCCCGAAGCAGGCTCCGACGTCGCCGCCGTCCGCACCGAGGCGCGGCGCGACGGCGACGCCTACGTCATCAACGGCCACAAGTGTTTCATCTCGAACGCGGGCGTCGCCGACTTCTACACGGTCTTCGCGCGCACCGGGACGCGCGAGGACGGGCGCGCGGAACTCTCGGCCTTCATCGTCGGCGCGCGGATGCCGGGTTTTCGCGTCCGCGCGCGCACGCGACTCATCGCGCCGCACCCCATCGGCGAGATCGAGTTCGAGAACCTGAGAGTGCCCGCCGAAGACCGCGTCGGAGCCGAGGGCGAGGGCTTCCGCCTCGCGATGCGGACGATGGACACCTTCCGCGCGAGCGTCGGCGCGGCGGCCTGCGGCATGGCGCGGCGCGCGCTCGACGAAGCCATCACCTACGCGAAGGGGCGGAAGCAGTTCGGCGTCCCGCTCGCCATGCACCAGCTCGTGCAGGACAAGCTCGCCACGATGCAGACGGAACTGGACGCCGCGCGACTCCTCGTCTACCGCGCCGCGCGACTCCGAGACCTTGAGCCGCACAGCCCCTCTCTGACGCGCGCCGCCAGCGAAGCCAAGCTCTACGCCACCGAAGCCGCCGGGCGCATCATTGACCATGCCGTCCAGATACACGGCGGTCAGGGCGTCGTCCGCGGCCAAGTGGTCGAGCGCCTCTACCGCGACGTGCGCGCGCTGCGCATCTACGAAGGCACCTCCGAGATTCAGAAGCTCGTCATCGCGCGCGAGCTTCTGCGCGAGTAGCACTAAAAACCTGTTTGATTTATTCTTGCCCCGCTATTCACCCTCACTGTCCGCCATGAGTGACGGGAGACTTCCGACATGAGTAACGTCAGACCTTTTCTCAAGCCGCTGGTAGCGCAACTAAAAACAGCCACTGAGACAGCAGTGACGACGACCGTCGTCGGTTCAGCACAAGTAGAGCTGGCGGACGCCGCTTCACGTTACGCGTCGTGGCCTGCCCCGACCGTCATCGTCTCCGACGGGCCTTACGGACTCCATTTGTTTCCGGGAGACCCGCCGACCGAGGAAGGACTCGCCGAGTGGTACGCGCCGCACATCGCGGCGTGGTCGCGTTTCGCGCTGCCGGAAACAACTTTATGGTTCTGGGGCACAGAAGTCGGTTGGGCCACCGTCCATCCGGCGCTGAAGCTGCACGGATGGGAATACCGCGCGCTCCACGTCTGGGACAAGGGCATTGGGCACATCGCCGGTAACGTGAACAGCAAAACGATTCGTGGATTCCCCGTCGTCACAGAGGTCTGCGCCCAGTACGTGAGGGGCGTGGCTCTCGCCAACGAAGAGGGCCAATTGGTGCCGATGAAGCGGTGGCTGCGCGAAGAGTGGCAGCGGTCGGGATTACCCCTCAGCAGGACGAACGAGGCGTGCGGGGTGAAGAACGCTGCCACGCGGAAATACTTTACGCAATGCCATCTCTGGTACTTCCCCCCGCCGGAGATGATGGCTCGGCTCGTCGCCTACGCTAATGAGCACGGGGAACAAGCGGGGCGGCCTTACTTCTCTCTCGACGGCAAAGTTCCGGTCACGGCGGCGCAGTGGGCAAAGATGCGCGCCAAGTGGAATCACAATCACGGCATCACTAACGTCTGGTCGGAGCCCGCCGTGCGCGGCTCGGAGCGGCTGAAGAGTCACCAAGCCAAGTCGGCTCATGCCAACCAGAAACCTCTGCGCCTTATCGAAAGAATCATTGCGGCTTCAAGCGATGAGGGCGATGTCGTCTGGGAGCCATTCGGGGGCCTCTGTCCGGCGGCCATTGTCTCATTACGTACAAAGAGGCTTTGCTTCAGCGCGGAGTTAAATGAGTCCTTTTACTCGCTGGCGAGCGAGCGTCTTGAGGAGGAGTTGCCGCTCTTCCTGAGAACAACCAGCTAACGAGAATCTATAAAGCATGACAAGTCAATCACCCCTTCCGCCGGAACATGTCGGCCCGGAGAATGTCAGGTGGGCGGATGAGCGAGTCAAGTTGGGTTGGGATCACTTCGATCTTTACAAGGCAGTTTATGGAGCCCTCTATGCCCTCCCCGGTTACTTCAAACCAGACTTGAACATTGCGAACGTCCTTGCGACAGACCTTCACACATTCAATACCGCGCTGGGTGCAACAATAGAAAACCAGATAGTCGAAGCACTCAACGACTCGCGCCAAGTGTGGGACCCGGAGAAAAAGTACCACCTCTTCCGATTCGTCCGTCAGGCTCAGAGATTTCCTGATGTCATCCTTCGTTCTTCAACGCCCGGCAAGGACGCCCAAGTATTGGTCGGCATTGAACTCAAAGGCTGGTACGCCTTGGCGAAGGAGCGTGAGCCTAGCTTTCGTTACACGGTCACGCCCGCCGTCTGCGCGCCGTGGGATTTACTCGCCGTTTACCCGTGGACACTTTCCGAAGTTATTTCCGGTCGCCCACAACTATTCGAGCCTTATGTGGTGAGTGCGCGTTACGCCGCTGAGTACCGTAATTGGATGTGGCAACATGGTATGAAGAGCGGAAAAAATAGAACGGTTACTCTCTCGACGATTGATCGCTTTTACCCCACTAAAACCGACGCCATCTCCGACCAGTCTGTACGAGACAAAGGCGGAAATTTCGGACGCATCGCCCGGACAGGCATCATGGACGAATACTTGGCAGGAATTCGCGTCGAAAAGGTGTCGGGAATTCCTCTAGACGCTTGGCAAAGATTCCTGTCTCTTTTCCGGGAGGATCGTTGGAACGAATCGGTTGCCCGAAAGGTAGACCGTCTGACTGGTAAGTCGAAACAACGCCGACCGCCTCTTTCGGAAGAGGACATTGAATCAATCCGCGAACACTTGTCGGAAGTCATAAGCGTTCTGGAGACTCGCCAAAGCAAGAAACAATGAGAGTCAACATTAACGGGCGCTCCGGTCTCATGCGCGGTGGCACAGTCGAGCGCCTCTACCGCGACGTGCGCGCGCTGCGCATCTACGAAGGCACCTCCGAGATTCAGAAGCTCGTCATCGCGCGCGAGCTTCTGCGCGAGTAAGGCGGCGTAGGTCTGCGAGCATCAGCTTGCGCGTCGCCGCCACACGGAATTTGAGTTCGTCCACTTTGACCGTGCCGCAATGATGAAGCCTCTTTCGCCGGACACGACGCCGGAAGCGCAGCAGGTGTTGTTCGAGCTGACGCGCCGCACGCCCGTCTGGAAGCGTCTGAAGTTGACCTGCGAGCTAATACAAGCGACGCGCAAGCTGATGCTCGCAGACCTGCGACGCCGTTTCCCGCTCGCGGGCGAAGAAGAGTTGCGGCGCAGGTTCATCGCCCGCGTTCTGACGCGCGAGGAGGCCGTGAGCGCCTACGGCTTCGACCCTTTGGAGGAAGGTTACGTCTCCGAAGAATGAGACCATGAGAATCAACATCATCGGCGGCGGGCCGGCGGGGCTCTACTTCGCGCTCCTGATGAAGAAGCACGACCCGGCGCACGACATCACGGTCTTCGAGCGCAACCCGCCCGATGCGACGTTCGGTTGGGGCGTGGTCTTTTCGGGCAAGACGCTCTCGAACCTGCGCGCGGCGGACGAGGAATCGCACCGCCGCGTCACCGAACGGTTCGAGACTTGGGACAACGTGGACATCGTCCACCGCGAACGGAAGGTCACGGTGCGCGGCAACCACTTCTCCGGCATCGCGCGCCTCCGACTCCTCAACATCCTGCAAGAGCGCTGCGAGGAGTTGGGCGTCAACCTCCGTTTTCGCACCGAGGCGCGAGCCGACGAACTCCTCGACGCCGAACTCGTCGTCGGGGCCGACGGCGTCAACAGCGAAGTCCGGCAGCGCTTCGCCGAACACTTCCAACCCGACTTGAGCGTCCGCCACAACCGTTACATCTGGTACGGCACGCGGCAGTTGTTCCACGGACTCACCCTCACCTTCCGTGAGTCCGAGGCGGGCGTCTTCGCCGCGCACTCATACAAGTTCGACACGGAGACGAGCACCTTCATCGTCGAGTGCGACGAGGAGACGTGGCAACGCGCGGATTTCGCCTCCAAGTCCGACGCCGCGACGCGCGAGTATCTCGCCGAAGTCTTCAACCGCGACCTCGGAGGGCACGAGCTTCTGTCGAACAACTCGAAGTGGATCAACTTCCTGCTCGTCAAGAACCAACGTTGGAGCCACCGAAACGTCGTCCTCCTCGGCGACGCGCTCCACACGGCGCACTTCTCCATCGGTTCGGGCACGAAGCTCGCGCTTGAGGATTCGATTGCGCTCTTCAAATGTTTTCAGGATAAGAGTGATGTCGCGGACGCTCTGGCGGAGTTCGAGAGGGTGCGCAAGCCCGTCATCGAAGAGTATCAGGAGGCCGCGCAGGAGAGCCTCCTCTTCTTCGAGAACGCGAGAGACTTCATGCACCTCAGCCCGCTCCAACTCGCCTTCAAGCTCATGACGCGCAGCAAGAAGATTGATTACGAGAACCTTCGGAAACGCGACCCCGAATTCATCGCCGCCTACGAAGCCGAGGAAGGCTGAAGGCCGCACGGAAAAGACTTGCTCCATCTCATCTCCCCCGACAGAAAGCGCAGGCTGCTCGCATGGCTGGTGCGGCTGCACTTCGCTTATCTGGTGACGGTTCCGCTGCTCGGCCTCGTCGGCTGGTGGTTCGTCCGGCGCGACTCTCTGCCCGTCATGCTCATCTGCGGCTTCGCCGCGATTGCCGCCTACTACTCGCTGCAAGCCGAACGTTACCAACTGACGACGCACCTGCCTTCGGCGCTCTGGGTCGTCTTCTCCAGCCCGCTCCTGCTCGTCGTCTCGAATTTGATGGGCGGCGGCTTCTGGTTCTTCTATGTCGAGGCGGCCTTTGTCGAGGTCGGCGGGATGTGCGCGGGGATCATCGCGGGCGCGACGGTGAAGGGGTTGAAGGAGCGAGAGTATTTCTTCCCCGTCGTGCTTTACATCTTCATGGGCGGCTTTCTCGTGTCGTGGGGCTGGGGCGTCCTGCGCGTCCACAGAGGCTTCGAGTGGCACGACAACCTGTGGCTCTTGGCCGCGCTCGCCAACGAAGTCTACGGCTACAGCCGGATGTTCATCTCAGGCGACATTGATTTGGAGTACGGCCACGGTCGGAGGGCACGCGCGAGCGGCGCGGAGTTGTTGCCGAGCCCGCTCAAGGCCGACGACGGGGCCTCGCTCATCGGCGTCTTCGCCGTGCTGGTCGTCCTCTCGCCCTTCATCATCGGCCTTTTGAACTACTTCTTTAAATGAGCGAAGGCGCGTCTTTCATCATCCCTCGGCGGGCCAACGTGGGGGCAAGAGCCGCGTTTGCCGTCGCTGCTGAGTGAGACTTCCCCGCCGTTGAGATTCTCCCTGTCCCAGAGCTTGCACGTCACCTGCTTGTGCATCTGGTCGAGCGCCTCGCAGTAGTTGGTGAAGGTGCAGCGGCGCACCTCCGCGCCGCGACCGAGGCGCGTCTTGAGGAACCAGTCGGGGTCGGCCAGAGACTGCCGTGCCGCGCCGATGATGTCGGCGTCGCCCGCGCGCAGAATCTCTTCGGCCTGCTCGAAGGTCGTGATGCCGCCGGCGGCGACGACGGGCGTCCGGAACCCGGCGGCGTTGACGGCCCGCTTAATCTCCGCGACGAGCGGGACGTTGCGCCCGAAGGGGCCGCGCGCGTCGGAGATGACGGTCGGCATGCACTCGTAGCCGCTCTGGCCTGTGTAAGGGTAGACGGCGTGTCCGACCTTCGGCTGCTTCGCGTCCTCGAACTTCCCGCCCTTCGAGACCGAGAGGAAGTCGAACCCGGCGCGCGCGAACTGTTCGCCAAAGTAGACGGCATCGCCGATGCGACTCCCGCCCTCTATCACTTCGTCGGCGAGGAAGCGGACGCCGACGACGTAATCATCCCCGACGCGACGGCGCACCTCCTCGTAAACTTCGAGCCCCATCCGCACGCGGTTCTCGCGCGCGCCGCCGTAGCCGTCCGCGCGCGTGTTCCGCGCGCTCAGGAACGAGGCCATCGTGTAGGCGTGCGCGTAGTGCAGCTCCACGCCGTCGAAGCCCGCCTCGCGCGCGCGTCTCGCCGCGTCGGCGAAGAGTCCGGGCAAGACTTCGGGCAATTCCCTCACGTGCGCCAAGTGCTCGTCCGTCACGCGCTCGCGGTAGCCGAAGCGCAGAGCCTCCAGCTCTCTCTCATCAAGCACCGCCTCCAACACTTCTTCCGGCGACTCTCTCAAGAACGCGCGCACGTCGCCCTCTTCACTCTCGCGCCAGCCCTCTTCGCCGGTCGCCTCGGCGAGAGCGCGGCGGTGTCTCTCTGTGATTGAGAGGAAGCGTTCGAAGTATTTCGCGCGTTCGGGGCGACGCTTGACGGAGAGAAAATCTATGATCTGGATGAAGAGGCGCGTGTGGCCGCCGCTCGCGCGCCGGACGGTCTCGACCAAATCTTTGAGGCCGGGCAGAAAGCGGTCGTGGCCGATGCGCAGGAGCGGCCCCGAAGGCACGTCGCGGATGCCCGTCGCCTCGACGACGAGCGCGCCCGGTCTCCCCTCGGCGAAGCGCCCGTACCATTCGAGGTTCTCCCTCGTCACAAACCCGTCCTCGGTCGCGCGCCACGGCACCATCGCCGGAACCCACGTCCGGCTTTCGAGCACCAGCGGGCCGACACGGACGGGCTTAAAGAGGAGCGCGCCCTCAGCCTCCTCCGCGCTCGGCCAGCGCGTCTCAGGGATCGTATGACGGACGGGATTTTCGTGATGCCACATAGATTTGTCTGCGCGTCCGAGTGTAGCAGAAGCCGCCAATCACCCGCTAAAGGCGAAAGGCCGGCACGCGGCGAGCATCTCTCAGGAGAAAGCAGAAACTCGCCCCCGCCGACCGACGTAGTGGACAAGCAGGAGCGCCCGCCTTAAGAGCAAGGACGAAGGCGTCGGGGAAGAGGATGAAGTTGTATGAGCGTGTGGGATGATTTATTGAAACGAAGGCTCAGGAGGGCGTTCAGGCGGGAGGTGCAAAGAGCCCTTTCGGGCAGCGTCGCGCCGCGCCGCGAGGAGAATTCTTTCGTCGGCCAGTTCGCGCGCACGACCTTCCGGCTCTTCAAGAACAACTGCCTGCCGCTGCCGTGGATTAAGCAGCGCGCAGACCTCGACGCCTCCATCGAGGGCGCGCGCGCAGACCTCATGCGCTCGTGGAACGCCTATCAAGAGAGCCTCAAGTCGAAGCGCACCGTCGCGCAGGCCGACTCCGACTGGCGTCAAGTCCTGAGCGCCTTCCGCCGCCACGTCGCCGACCTCAACCGCCGCATCGCCGCTTATAACCTCAAAGCCCCCTCGGCCAACTTCCGCCGCCCGCCCGTTGACGCCGACCGCGAAATCAACACCGTCAAAGACGACCGCTGACGCGCTCGCCCTCGACACGCGCGACGCCTCAAGCTCTCCGGGTAGCCATTCAAACTGCGGATGGCTATACTGAAACCTCACCCAGACGACTTAAGGAGGCGGAGAGACTTTTGGCTGACGAGCTTTTAGAGTGGCGGCGCGAATTCCCTATCTTAGAGCAGGCCGTGTACCTCATCTCGCACAGCCTCGGTGCGATGCCGCGCGGGACTTACGAGCGGATGCAGGACTACGCCGAGATGTGGGCGACGCGCGGCGTGCGCGCGTGGGCCGAGGGGTGGTGGGACATGCCCTTAACGCTCGGCGACGAAGTGGCGCGCATCATCGGCGCGGAGCCCGGCTCCGTCGTCATGCACCAGAACGTCTCGGTCTGCCAGTCGCTCATCCTCTCCTGCTTCGACACGACGCCGCAGACGAAGCGCAACAAGATAGTCTACTCCGAACTCGAATTCCCTTCGGTGATGTACGTCTACGACTCGCACGCGCGCGACGGTCGCTTCCGCATCGAGAAGATAAAGTCCGAGGACGGCACGACCGCCCCGCTCGACGCGCTGCTCGCGGCGATTGACGAAGAGACTCTGCTCGTCCCGCTCTCGCACGTCCTCTTCAAGAGCGCGTTCCTGCAAGACGCGCGGGCCGTCACCGAGCGGGCGCACGAGGTCGGCGCGCTCGTCGTCCTCGACACGTACCAGTCGGCGGGGACGGTTCCCTTCAGCGTCAAAGATTTGGACGTTGACTTCACGACGGGCGGCTCGGTGAAGTGGCTCTGCGGCGGCCCCGGCGCGGGCTACCTCTACGTCGCGCCGCGCCTGCAACAGAAACTCGAACCGAAGGTCACGGGCTGGATGGCGCACGCCTCGCCCTTCGCCTTCGAGGACGCGCCCATGCGCTACGCCGAAGGCATCGCGCGCTTCCTCCACGGCTCGCCCGCCATCCCCGCGCTCTACGCCGCGCAGTCCGGCTACAAAATCATCAACGAGATAGGCGTCGAGCGCATCCGCGCCAAGAGCACGCGCCAAACGCAGAAGCTCATCGAGCTTGCCGAAGGCGCGGGCTTCCGCGTCACCAGCCCGCGCGACCCGGCGCGGCGCGGCGGCACTATCACCGTCGCGGTCGAGCACGCCGCTTCGGTCACGCGCGAGCTTATCCGCCGCGAGTTCATCGTGGACTACCGCCCCGGCGCGGGCATCCGCATCTCGCCGCACTTCTACACGAAGGACGAGGAACTCGAACTCGTCGTCCGCGAGATGCGCGACATCATTGACACACGAGCCTACGCCGCGCACGAGGCGGCGGGCGCGGCATTTTAAGACCGTAAACCGTGACAGGTGACAGGTAACAAGATAAAACCTGTCCGTCTCTTGTCACGGTTTACCTGTCACGGTTCACGGCTTTTATGTCTAAAGAATACGGCGGCGGAGAGCCGCTCTCATACAACAAATATCTGCGCGTCCGCGACCTGATAGCGTTGCAGGACTGCCTGTCCGACCCGGCGCACCACGACGAGCTGCTCTTCATCACGATTCATCAGGCGTATGAGCTGTGGTTCAAGCAAATCCTGCATGAGATAGACGCCGCCGCGCTCGCCATGAAGGAAGACCGCGCGCCGCTCGCGACCCGCGCCCTGACGCGCGTCGTCGAGATAGAAAAACTGCTCGTCACGCAGATTCACATCCTTGAGACGATGACGCCCATCAACTTCCTCGGCTTCCGCGACGAGCTGAACCCGGCGAGCGGCTTCCAGTCCATGCAGTTCCGCGAGATAGAGTTCTCTTCGGGCCTCAAGGACGAACGTGCCCTCCGCGCCTTCGCGGAGGACGAGTTCGCCGCCCCGCGCCTCCGCGCGCGCTTCGACGCGCCGACGCTCGGCGAAGCCTTCTTCGCCTACCTCAGCCGCCGTGGTCTCGACGCGCCGCCGGACGACGCCTCGCTCAACGAGGAAGAGCGCCGCCGCCTCTACGGCAAGCGGACGCGCGCCGCGCTCGAAGTCCTCACGCACTTCGAGACGCGCTACGAGGAATACCAGCTCTCCGAGAGCCTCATCGCGCACGACGAATATTTCTCGCTCTGGCGTCACCACCACGTCAAGATGGTCGAGCGCATGCTCGGCGCGAAGAAGGGCACGGGCGGCTCCGAAGGCGTCGGCTATCTGCGCCAGACTCTGGACAAAAAATTCTTCCCCGAACTCTGGGAGGCCCGCACCTACCTCGACTCCAAACACGGCGCGGCGGGTTGCCCCTTCGCCGGACACGAATAAGAGAATGCGGAATGATGAGTGATGAGTGTCTTGCCGGTTGAATCTCAAATCCGAGATTTGAAATCAGTCTTTATTCATCATCCCGCATTCGTCGTTCTTTCACTGTAGCCACATATGAAAGTTGAATTCCCCGAACGCTTCAACATGGCCGATTACTTCCTCTACCACAACGTGGAGGAGGGGCGCGAAGGCAAGACGTGTCTCTACTACCGGGACGAGACGTACACCTACGGCGACGCCGTGCGGATGTCTAACCGCGCGGGGAACGCCTTGCGCGAACTTGGGCTGGGGATTGAAGACCGGGTGCTTATCGTCCTGCCCGACTGCCCGGAGTTCGCGTGGGTCTGGTTCGGCGCGGCGAAGGTCGGCGGCGTGTTGACGATGGTCAACCCGCTGCTCCCGGCGGAGGATTACAAGTATTATCTGGAATACACGCGCGCGCGCGTCGCGGTCGTGCACGAGTCGCTGCTGGAGAATTTCACGGAAGCCGCGAAGACGGCGCGACACTTGAAGAACGTCCTTGTGGTCGGCGAGGAGAGCGGCGGGTTTCATTCCTTCGCGCGGGCGGTCGAGGCGCAAAGCGATGAACTGACGCCCGCCGACACGCACCGCGACGACATCGCCATCTGGCTCTTCACCTCCGGCTCGACCGGCCACCCGAAGGGCGCGGTGCACCTGCATCACGACTTGCCCTTCAACACCGAGTGCTACGCCAAGCGCGTGCTCGGCGTCACGGAAGACGATTTGACGGTCTCCGTGCCGAAGCTCTTCTTCGGCTACGCGACGGGCACGAACCTGCTCTTTCCGTTCGCGGTGGGCGGCGCGACGGCCCTTTTCTCCGAGCGTTCGACGCCCGAAAAACTGTTCGAGGTCATCGAACGTTACCGGCCCACGATCTTAACGAGCGTGCCGACGATGATTAACGGCATGCTCAACGTCGAAGGCGCGCCCGCGCGCGACCTCTCCACGCTCCGCATGTGTCTCTCGGCGGGCGAGGCTTTGCCCGAAGAGCTTTACCGCCGCTGGACGGAGACCTTCGGCGTGGAGATTCTCGACGGCATCGGCTCCGCCGAGATGTTCCACATCTACATCACGAACCGGCCCGGCGACGTGAAGCCGGGCAGTTTGGGCCGCATCGTCGAGGGCTACGAGGCGCAGGTCGTGGACGCCGAAGGCCAGCCACTCGCGCCGGGCGAGATGGGCACGCTGCGCGTCAAAGGCGACTCCGCCGCGCTCTGTTACTGGCAGGCGCACGAGAAGTCGAAGGAGACCTTCGCGGGCGACTGGTGTACGACCGGCGACCAGTTCCACTTCGACGACGAAGGATACTTCTGGTATCACGGGCGGACGGACGACATGCTCAAGGTGTCGGGCGTCTTCGTCGCGCCCGCCGAGATTGAGAACTGCATCCTCCAGCACGAGGCCGTCATCGAAGCAGCGGTCGTCGGCCACGACGCGGGCGACCGGCTCATCAAGCCCAAAGCCTTCGTCGTCCTCCGCGAAGGCCACGCGGCGGGCGAAGAACTCGCCCAGGACATCAAAGACTTCGTTAAGTCCCGCCTCGCCCTCTACAAGTACCCCCGCTGGGTCGAGTTCGTCCCTTCACTTCCCAAGAACGACCGGGGGAAGATAGATAGGAAGCAACTGAAAAGCCGTGAACCGTAAATCGTGACGGGTGACAGGAGAAAGACGAGTTCTTCTCCTGTCACCCGTCACGGTTTACGGTTCACGGCTTTTTACGGTTCACGGCTCTTATGCCCTTCTCAACTCGTATCGTCGTGCGGTTCGGGGATTGCGACCCGGCGGGGCTCGTCTACTACCCGGCGCTCTTTCATTACTGCCACGTGGCGATGGAGGAGTTCTTCGCGGCGCGTTGCGGGAAGAGCTACGCGCGGGTGATGGCGGAGGAGCGCGTGGGGTTCCCGACGGTGAACGTGAGCGCGGAATTCTTCGAGCCGTTCGTGTACGGCGAAGTGTTAGAAGTCGAGGTCTTCGTCTCGCGCGTCGGCAAAACTTCGGCGACCTTCGAGTACCGCCTGCGCCGTGCGGGCGGAGAGACCTTGCGCGCCCGCGCGACGTTGGTGCAGGTGGCAATGAATCTGGACGAACGCCGCCCCGTGCCCGTCCCCGAAGAGTACCGCCGCGCTTTCGAGCGGAGCGCGGAATGAGTTAAGCCCAAGGCGGCCTCCGCTCACGCCTTTGCTTCCTCGCCAACACTGATAATCACCCCGCGCCGCCCCTCATTTTTTGGAAACCGCCCCCGACTCGTCCTTTTAATTGGGTATAAAGGCAAACAAGATTGACGGCGAGCCGCCCCAAGCATTGGCCCTCCGTCCTTACCTGAGCCTCAAAGCACTCGTCGGAGTTTTCAGAAGAAGCGGAGGAAACCCTTGAAAAAACTACTCTTGTCTCTCGCCGTCCTCTTTGTTCTCGCCGTCCCGTCGGTCGTTAAGGCCGACACTTTGACCTTCCAACCGCCGGTTGACCCCTCGACCGGGCAGCGCGATTTGGGCGACCTCGACCACCACAAAGCTTACGCGTGGCGGATTGACAACGTGAACCTGCAAGGCCAGACCATCACCGGCGCGAGGATCACCATTAAGAACATCCGCAACTGGGACAGCAACCCGAACCGGCTCTTCATCCACCTGCTCGACTCGGCGAAGGCCGCGGGCGTCAGCTCGTTCACCGACGACACCGACAGCGACAACAACCCCGGCGACATCGTGGACGACTTCGCCAACCCGCGCTTCCACGGCCAATCCAACTGGCTGCTCGCGCCCGGCACGGCGGACACGCACCTCTTCGACGGCTCGTTCGGGACGACCGCCTCGACCTTCGTCTACAACTTCACGCAGGCCGAGATTAACGCGCTCTTCAACTACATCTCGAACAACGGCAGCTTCGCGCTCGGCTTCGACCCCGACTGCCACTTCTTCAACGACTGGATCAAGCTCGAAATCTTCACCGCCAACGCGCCGCCCGTCCCCGAACCGGCGACGATGATTCTGCTCGGCTCCGGCCTCGGCGGTCTCTATCTCCGCAAGCGCCGCAAGCAGAAGCAGGCCGGGGCCTAAAGCCGCGGACAACAATTAAACTCGCGCTTCTTCGGTCACCGAGGGCGGCGCGGTCGGGTGGTGCTCCTTCCCTTCCGCGCCGCCCTCGTGTCGGGCGGCGACCGCGAGCCAGACCTCTTTTCAAACTCCAACCCGCGCGACGTTTGACAGGCCGGACGTTATCCAAGTAAAGTGCGGGCTCTACGACAGAGGGCTTGAGAGCCGCCGCCAGAGCGCCGCGACGCGCGCGCGGAAGCATTCAGGCCGTTGCTAGTTGCCGCGAAGGTTAGGCGCATTTTCCCCTTCCATCCCGCAGCTAATATTCTTTTTAATCCCGATAAAATCGTTGGCCGGAGCCCTGCTCCGGCGAATGTCGCCGCGAGCCTGTCGCTCGCAAACAGCCGCCGGAGCCGCCGTTTCGGGCTCCCCGTATCCACCACCCCGCTCTGCGTAAACGCGCAGCAGCTTGCCCCACTCAGGAGACAGAGTAGAGATGAAAGCTAAGAGACTATTAGTGTTTGCAGTCGCCACGGCGCTCGCCGCCCTCACCGTCGCCGCTACGTTCGGACTCAGCACGCGCGCCGCCGCCGCCGTGGCCGTCGAGGTCGTCACCGAGTGCGACATCGTCAGGCAGCAGGAGAATACCCCGCCGACGAATAACTGGGTGCTTTACACGCGCACCCCCGCCAGCACGGGCACCTTCGTCACCGGCCCGGCGACGCCGCCCGCCGGAGTCGGCAGCCTTGAGTTGGGGACCCCCACCGGCGCGGACAAGGTATTCCTCTTCAACTACGACCACTTCGGCAAGAACCTCTCGACCGTCAGCACGATCTCGTACAACACCTATCGTTCGGCGGGCAACCTTCAGCAGGTGACTGCACTTAACATGCAGGTTGATTTCAACGGCCCCGCCGCCGGGGGCTTCACCACGCTCGTCTTCGAGCCGGTCTACAACACCGATCAGGGCGCGGTCGTCAGCGGCCAGTGGCAGGACTGGACTGCGACCGGCAACGGTGTCTGGTGGTCTACGCAGCCCATCAACGGCCAGTGCGCGGGCGCGACGGCGACCTGCGATAAGACGTGGGACGAGATTGTCGCCAACAACCCGGATGCGACCATCCTCGCCTTCGGACTCAACCAGGGCTCCGGGAACCCCACCCTCGTCGTCGCCAACGACGCGCTCACCATCGGCTTCGGCACCAACGTCATCACCTACGACTTTGAGCCCGACGCCGACGCCGATTGCGTGGCGGACGGCAATGACAACTGCCCGTTCAACGCCAACACGGCGCAGACTGACACCGACGGCGACGGCGAGGGCGATGCCTGTGACCTCGACGACGACAACGACGGCGTCAACGACAACTCCGACGCCTGCCCCGGCACGCCCTCCGGCACGCCCGTCGGCTCGACGGGATGCCCGCTGGCCGTCACCAAAGACCAGTGCAAGAACGACGGCTGGAAGACGCTCTTCCGCGCCAACGGCTCGCCCTTCAAGAACCAGGGCGACTGCATCCAGTACGCCAACACCGGCAAGTAGGCTTGCGGCGGCTCCTTCAGCCGCACGGTCTCAGTGCCACAACGCGTCGAAGGGACGGGGAAATTTCCTCGTCCCTTCATCTTTTTAGAACCGCCGCCGCGCGCGTGCGTTTTTACATCGAGCGCCGCGTGGCTTATAATTTCATCCGCTCTCCGAGTTGGCCGAAAGCTTTAAAGAAACTTCCCCGGCCCCCTTATAACGCCCGCGAGACAAGAGGAGTCTGAATCAAGTGCTAAGGCGCAAAATCATTTCGGTCGTGGCCGCCGTCGTGCTGACCTTCGGCACGCTTGCGCCCCTGACGGCGCGGGCCGTCGAGCCGACGTTCGCGCCGCCGTTCAACTCCGCGCAGGCTTCGGACGAGACGCCCAAGCGCAAGGGCAACAAGTTGGGCCGCGCGCTCTCCGCGCCCTTCCGCGCGCTGGCGAAGCTCTTCGGCGGCGGCGGAACGACAAGAAGAAGCGGGAGCAGGAAGCACGCCGCCGCAACGCTCAACCCGCAACGGGGACTCAGGCCGCGACCGAAACTCAGGTGGCCGCCGCCGTCAAGGCCGCGCCGCCGGGGTTGGAACCTCGACCGCTTGCCACTGAGCCCGCGCGTCCCGCAACGCCCTCCGCCCAGCCGAACGCCGCCGCTTCCGAGGGCACACGCATCGTCCGCCCGTCGGAGGCCGCCGCCGCGACGAACGCTCCGCCGAGCACGAAGGGGATGTTCATCCCGCGCATCGAGGGCGTCCCGCCCGACCACCTCTCGCAGGGGCGCGCGCTGCTCCAACACGGCTACTTGAATGAAGCCATTTCGGAACTCTCCATCGCCGCCTCGGTCGGCCCCGGACTCGTCGAGGCCAACAACCTCCTCGGCCTCGCCTACGACCGCATCGGCTGGCACAGGGAGGCGGTCGCGGCTTACGAGCGCGCGCTCACGGTCGCGCCGAAAGACCCGGTGGTGCTCGCCAACCTCGGCAACTCGCTCTACCTCTCCGACGATTATCACGCGGCGCTCAAGCGCCTCAAGCAGTCGGCGAAGCTCTCGCCCAACACGGCGGTCGTCCACAACAACATCGGCATCGTCGAGGCTCGGCTCGGCAAATACGACAACGCCTTCAAGAGCTTCGCGCGCGCCAGTAACACCTTCGACGCGCACCTTAAGCTCGCCGGGATACTCGAAATCCAGAAGCGCGACCGCGACGCCGGGAAGCATTACGAAGCCGCGCTCCGGCTCCAACCCGGAACCGCCGCCGTCCTCGAACGACTCGTCGCCCTCTACGAACGCAACGGTCGCAAGCGCGAAGCCGAGGAAGCACGCCGCACCCTCAGCCAGCCCGCCAACCCGCAGAAGACCGCGACCGGCGGCGGCTGATTCAGAAGGCAAAAGTAAAAAGGTAAAAGGCAAAAGTGAGAAGGCCGGTCGCCTCTTCACTTTTGCCTTTTACCTTTTTACTTTTGCCTTCCGTCCTACGGGCGGCGCGTGAGGTTGTAGTCGCGGAGGCGTCGGTAGAGTGTTGAGGGCGAGATGCCGAGCATTTCGGCGGTCTTGCCTCGATGCCAGCCGGTCTGTTCGAGCGCGGCGAGGATTTGCTGGCGCTCGACCTCGCGCAAGGGGGCGGCGACCGAGGCGGTCTGATCCGTCTCGCCCGACGACGCCGAAGACGCGCCGCCCGCCGTCGTGGCCGCCATCATGACCGGGCTGAAGGACGTCGAGGGCGCGGAGATTTCGGGCGGGAGTTCCGCGGTCGTGATGCGCCCGTCGTTGGCGAGGAGCACGGCGCGCTCTAAGGCGTTCCGCAACTGGCGGACGTTGCCCGGCCACGAGTAGGACTTCAAAGCCGCGAGCGCCTCCGCCGTCAGCTCCGGCGGGTTCGACTTGCCGAGCTTCTTCAAGAGGTGTCGCGCTAAGGGCTCGATGTCTTCGGGCCGCTCGCGCAGCGCGGGCAGTGAAATCTGAAAACTGTTGACGCGGTAGAGCAGGTCGGAGCGGAAGCGACCGTCGCCCACCACCTCCTCGATGTTGCGGTTCGAGGCGGCGACGATGCGGACGTTGACCTGAACTTTACGCACCGCGCCGACGCGGTAGAAGGAGTTCGTCTCAATCGCCCGCAAGAGTTTCGACTGAAGCTGCGACGGCAGCTCCGTTATCTCGTCGAGAAAAATCGTCCCGTTGTCGGCCAGCTCCCACAGTCCGAGCTTGCGCCCCTTCGCGCCGGAGAACGCGCCCGCCTCGTAGCCGAACAGCTCCGACTCAAGGAGCGACTCCTGTATCGCCGCGCAGTTCAAATCAATGAACGAGCCCTCGGCGCGGTTCGAGAGGCGGTGGACGGCGTTGGCGATCAACTCCTTGCCCGTCCCCGACTCGCCCGTGATTAAGACCGAAGCGTCCGACGGCGCGACGCGCTCGACGAGCCTGAGCACCTCGCGCATCGCGTCCGAGACGAAGACTATCTCCGGCGTCGCCGTCTGCCGCTCGACGAGCGTCCGCAGGCGCGCGTTGTCCACGCGCAGGCGACGCTTCTCCGCCGCCTGCTTGACGAGCGCGTCCAATTCCGAGATGTGGTAAGGCTTCGAGAGGTAGTCGTAGGCTCCGAGCTTCATCGCCTCGATGGCCGTCTCGACCGTGGCGTGGCCCGTGAGCATGATGACTTCGGGCGGGTTCGGTCTTTGGTGCAGACGCCGGAGGAGTTCCATGCCGTCGAGCCTCGGCATGTTGATGTCGGCGAGGAGCACGTCCACGTTGCTCTCTTCCAGAAGCCTCAAGGCCGCCTCGCCGTCGGGCGCGACGCGCACGTCGTGGCCCATCCGCTGCAATTCCTTCTGGATGACCAAACGCAAATTGGCTTCGTCTTCGGCGACGAGAATCCTCGCGGGCTGTGCGTTCTGGCTCAAGCTGTCGGGTCTCCGTCCGTTGTGGAGTCGGCGGGCAAACGGATCGTGAATGTCGTGCCGCGCCCCGGCGTCGAATCCACGCCGATGCGCCCGCCGTGCTCGGTTACAATACCATAACAGACCGCCAGTCCGAGCCCCGTCCCGCTCCCTATCTCTTTGGTCGTGAAGAACGGGTCGAAGATTCTCTCAAGGATTTCCGGCGGGATGCCTGAGCCGGTGTCGCCCACTTCGACGAGCACCGAGCCCCTGCCGCCTTCCTCCTCCGAGCGCGTGCGAAGCGTGAGCGTCCCGCCTTCGGGCATCGCGTCCACCGCGTTCTCGGCGAGGATGACGACCGCCTGCTGCAACTGCCCCTCGTCGCCCGCGACGAGCGGGAGGTTGGAGGCGACCTCGACCTCAATCCTGACGGAAGGCCCGCGCCTTTGATGAAGTAAGAGACGCGCCGCCGACTCGACCACCTCCGAGACGTTCACCGGCGCGTGCTGCACGGCCCGCGCGCGGCTGAAGTTGAGCAGCCCGTTCGTAATCTCCTTGCAGCGGAACGCCTCGCCCCTTATGAGTTGCAGATACTCGCGCAGGTCTTCCACCTCCGGCGAAGACCCGTATGCGCCCTCGTTGACGCGCGACTCCAGAGCCTCGGCGCAGGCCGCGATGGTCGCCAAGGGGTTGTTAATCTCATGCACGACCCCGGCGGCGAGCTTGCCGACCGCCGCGAGTTTCTCCGAGCGCGCCACGGCGCGGTTCGCGACGACTCGCTCCGTGATGTCCTCGCCGACCGTGATGACGTGCGAGACCTCCTCGCCGTCAATCCGCATCGGGACTTTGCTGACGAGCCAGTGGCGCGTCGTCCCGTCGCGCGCGTGCGTCTCCTGCTCGATGCGCTCGATCTCTCCGGTCTCGAAGGCGCGACCGAACTCGGCTTCGAGCGTGGGCCGGGGCTGGCGCGTCAGGACATTGAAGACGTTGCGGCCCAGAACGTCCCGGCGCGGGATGCCCTGACCGCCGAGTTCACGGTTGCGGTTCCAGGCGACGACGCGGTAGTCGCGGTCAATCGCGTAGAGCGAGACGGGGAGACTGTCAATGATCGCCTCGGTGAAGCGGCGCTGCGACTCGGCCTCGGCGGTGCGCCGCTCGACCTCGCGCGCCAGATGCACGGAGGCGGCGCGCGACGCCTCGTAAAGAGTCGAGATGCGCGCGGCCAGAGCGGCCTGCTGCGCGGCGGCCTCGACGAGCCGCTCCTCCATCTTCCCGCAATCGGTCGCGCGGTCGCAGGCGACGATGAGCGCGCCGAGCGCGCGCCCCTCGAACCGGAGCGGCGAGGCGTACTCGACCGCGTGCGCCGCGTCGCGCAGGAAGAACTCGGAACTGTCTTCGATTCGCACCGAGGCCGTGGGCGAGGTGTCGAGCCACGCGCGCAAACGCGCCTCGTCAATGAGCGCGGCGTCGTCCTCCGCGCTCCCCTCACGGTCGAAGACGCAGAGCGTCGGCCCGCCGCGCCCCGTCGCCCAACCCGAACGTCCCGCGCCGCCTTCGACCGGCATCAGAACGGCGGCGCACATCGAAGCGTTCGCGCCCTCGTAAGTCGCGCCCGCCACGCGCCGCACGACCTCCGCCGGGCTCAGGGCGTGGAGCAGTCCTCTTCCCAAATCGGCGAGGAAGGCCAACTCGCGATTGCTGCCTTCGAGCGCGCGCTCGCGCTCGGCGGTTTCGAGGTGCGCGCCGACGCGCGTCAGAAGCTCTCTCGAAGTCGAGCCCTTGACCACGAAGTCGTCGGCCCCGGCGGCGAAGGCTTCGACCTTATAGTCCTCACGGTCGTAAGCCGAGACGATGATGATGGGCAGCCGCTTCGTCGCCGACTGCGCGCGCAGCAGACGGCACAGCGCGAGGCCGCTCACGCCCGGCAGCTCGATGTCCAAAACAATGAGGTCGCACGGCTGGCGGTGCAGCTCGCGGAGCGCGGCGGCGGCGTCGGCGCACGCCACGACGCGGTGGCCCGCGCCCTCGAAGGCGCGTTGCAGACTCCGGCGCACGCGCGCGTCGTCGTCAACGAGGAGCACGGTCGCGGTCTTGTCGGAAACGATGGTGACTAAGGCGGACATGGGTTAGTCTTCGACGCTCAAAGCATCGCGCGGGGCTTGAGGGGGGCTATCTGCTTCCCGCGGCGCGGACGGATGAGTTTCACTCGCCAACGACGAGCCGCGCCCCAACCCCCGCCGCACACCGGGGCCGGGCGACAACTCGCCTCTCACGATTGAAAACGAACGGGAGGGGGAAAGTCAAGAAGAAGAAAGTCAGAAGTCAGAACGCAGAACGCTGAACTGAAAGCAGCTTGCCTTCAGTTCAGCGTTCTGCGTTCTGACTTCTGACTTTAGTTTATCGCTGTCGAGGCGAGGTCGCCCGTGTTCACGTCGAGGACGCCTTTGGGCTTGGAGTCGAGCGCGCGTTGCTGTTTGCGGGTGGACTTGACGGCGTACATCTCCTCGTCGGCGGCGATGAGGAGCTGGTCGAGCGTCTCGCCGTGGACGCCGTAGCTGGCCGCGCCGACGCTGATGCCGACGCGCGCGTGCTTGTCGCCGCGGACGTGGAGCGAGAATTTTCCGACGGCCTGCTCGATGCGCTCGCGCAGCTCGTTGACCTGCTCGGTCGTCAAGTCCTGCACGATGGCGACGAACTCGTCGCCCGCGTAGCGCGCGAGGAAGTCGTACTCTCTGAGCTGCGCCTGAAGGATGCGCGCCACCTCGCGCAGCACGCGGTCGCCGGTCTTGTGGCCGAAGGTGTCGTTGACCAGCTTGAAGCTGTCGAGGTCGAGCATCACGACCTGGAAGGGCTGGCCCGTGCGTCGGGCGCGCGCCGACTCCTGCTCGAAGCGGACGTACATGGCGCGCGCGTTCGGCAGGCCCGTCAAGGTGTCCGTCAAAGCGTTCGACTCGGCCCGCGCGTGGTTCATCGCGTTCGAGAGCGCGTCGGAGGCGAGTCGCGCCACGGTGTCCAAGAGGCGCAGGTGGTCGTCGGCGTAGCGCCGCGCCTCGGTCGCGTAGACGGCCAGCACGCCGAGCAGGCGCTCGTCCTTCAAGAGCGGGAGCGCGACCATCGAGCGGTACTCCGAGCCTTCGGGCAAGTGAATGTCCATGAAGTCGAGCATCGGGTCGAGCAGGTACGACGGGCGGCGGTTGGCGAGCACGAAGCCGACGACGCCTTCGCCGGGCGCGGCGGCGCGACCCCGCACCAGTTCCGCGTGTCGGCCCGCGACGTGCGCGGCCTTCGCGTAGCCCTTCAACTCGTCGAAGAGGTAGACGGCGCAGAGGTCGAACGGGATGATGTGCCCGACCTTGTTGACGAGGACGGTGACCGTGTCTTCGATGTCTAAGGAAGAGCCGAAGGTGCGCGCGATCTCGTAGAGCGCGTAGACTTCGCGGTGCGCGTTCTTAATCTGCGTCAAATATTCGGGCGTCGCCGCCGCGTCGCGCGCGTCCGGCTGCAAGCCCGGCGGCATCGAGGCGTGCGTGTCGTCCAAGAGAGCGCGCGGCTCGCACTCGACGCTCGTGAAGCCCGGATGGTCGAGCCCGCTCTCGACGATTTCTTTCTCGAACTCCGGCAGGTGCTTTAAGAACAACTCAATAACCGAAGGGTCGAAGTGATTCCCCGCCCCGCGTCTCAGCAGCGCGCAAGCCTCCTCGCGCGTCTTGCCGGGACGGTAGGGCCGGTCTTCGCGCACCGAGTCGAAGCAGTCCACGACCGAAAGTATCCGCGCCGTCAAGGGTATCGCCTCGCCCTTCAAGCCGTCGGGGTAGCCCGCGCCGTCCCACTGTTCGTGGTGCGAGCGGACGATGGGGACGACCGGGTAGGGAAAGCCGACGCGTTCGAGAATCTGCGCGCCTACGGTCGTGTGAATCTTCATCTTCTCGAACTCGGCCCCGTTGAGCTTGCCCGGCTTGTTCAGGATGTGGTCGGGCACGGCGAGTTTCCCCACGTCGTGCAGGAGCGCACCGGCCCTCAGAGCCTTAATCTCGTTCGTCGTCAAGCCCATCAGCTCGCCCATCCGCGCGCAGTAAATCTGCACGCGCCGGACGTGGCAGTGCGTCGTCTGGTCTTTGGCGTCAATCGCCGTGGCGAGCGCCTCGACCGTGGCGAGGTGGATGCGGCTCAGCTCGGCGGCCTCGCGCGTCTTCTCGGCGACGCGCTCGAAGTAAGTCCGGTAGGTGGCGAGGGTGGCGGCGATGACCGGCACGCTGAGGATGACGTAGAGCACGCCGAACGTCATCGTCGCGCCGTAGATGACGAGCGCGGCGAGCGCGCCCGCGAAGAACGTCCACGAAGTCCAGAGATAATTATCGAGCCAGCAGCGCCAGATGGGTCGGCGGCTCTTCAGAGCGATGAGCGTGGCGACCAGCATCCCGTTCAGGAAATACTGGACGAGCGCCATCAGGATGAGCGGCAGAAGGAGTTGGTCGAGGCGGAGCGCATCCGTCAAGCCGACGGGGCGGCGCACGACTCCGGTGTAGGCTTCGAGCGCAAGATAAAAAACGTGGCCCGCGACGAAGACCGTCAGGGCCATGCAGGCGGGCGCGGCGATCCAACTGGTCGCGCGCCGCGTCGTCCGCAGGGAGCTTGTCAGGAGGTCAACCGCGCCGAGCACGATGGCCGCCGGGACGCCGAGGAAGATGGCTCCGAGGAAGATGAAGGCGTCGCCCGCCGTGACGCTCGCCTTCGTGCCGGGGATGCGAACCGGGCGCATGCCGGAGACGACGACGAGACTCGCCAGCACTAACAACTGTGCCCACTGCATCGGCGCGAACGCGAGGCAGTGGTAGACGCCCCACGCGCAGACGCCCGCGCCCGTGGCGACCAACGCGCCCCAGTAAACTCTGGCCGCGCGGTTGTAGTCGGACATGTTAATGAGGATCACTCGTACCCTCCGAAAGCGATTTTAGATTTTGGATTTTAGATTTCGGATTGGTCATCGAAGACGACCGCAGAGCTTGCTGCGACTGCTTCAATCTAAAATCCAAAATCTAAAATCCAAAATCCTTAAAAACACTCGTCGCCGAAAGTGAGAGCCGGGAGCAAATCGGAACTCGCTTTCGGCGACGTGTGGGGCAAGCGGCGGACGACGTTTGTGGCACTTCAGTCCGCCTTGCTGGGTGAGAATCTACGAAGCGTCCGCCTCAACCTCGGACGCCCCGTCGCGCGTTAACAACGCGCCGTGTTTTCAAAACTGGTGCGGCTTTACGAACCCCGTGCGGTGAGTTCGTTGAAGCGCCTCGCGGGCGCTCCGGCAAGCCGCGACTTCTTCATTAAACAACCCGCGTGCCGCTCCGCCGCGCGCGACGGTTTCCGTAATAAACCCGCCAATATCGTCTTGATGAAGACGAAGTGAGGTCTTTCGCCGACCGTCTAAACGAAGGCGCGGTCAGCGTGACCTGTCACGCTGACCGCGCTGTGCAGAATGATGGAACTGACTCGAAGGCGGAGGCTAGTTTCGCGGGTTCGTTGAAGAAGTCCGTGCCTACGATTCGCTCGCGCGCACGGCGACTCCGGGCGCGTGAGCTTCCAGCGCGTCGGTCAGACGCCGCAGCTCTCGCACGGGGAACTTGCGCCGCCAGTTCTGCTCGAAGACGTCGGTCTCGCTGCGCGCACGCATCTCCGTCAGCTCGCGCCAGAAGGGCAGGCACATCTCGGCGCGCGAGGCGCGGCAGGCGAAGACGTTGCGGGCGCGCGAAGGCTCGCGGCGGTGGTCTTGTTGATGAACGACACGGAGGCTCACTTTGTCTTCGCCTTCGGCCTTCAGCTCGAAGTCGTACTCGTCCGGCTCGGCGTTCCAACGCACGCGGGCCGCGCTCGCGCCGCCGAGCAGAGCGACGAGCGCTTCAATCAACTCACGCAGCGAGTCGTAAGGCGCGTGCGAGACGACGGCGACGAACTCGCGCCCCGCGCCCGCCCTCAGACGCAGCGACATCCAGCCGCTCTGCGGGCTCTCCATACTGACGTTGAACTTTTCGCTCATGGGCGGACATCATAACAAACTCGCGTCGGGGGCGCGGGTTGACAAGCCTCGTGCCGGGGGCGCAACCTTCCCCGCATCCGTTTTCATTCTGGTTTCGCGGGGACTTAAAAGTTTTTGGACTCATCCACGACAGCCGGGGGCGGGGCGCGGCCCACGACCGCGGTCGGCTATCTCGAATTAATCAAAGGCAATCGCGACTTCCGTTTGCTGTGGCTCGGTCAGGTCGTGAGCCAGCTCGGCGACTGGTTCAACACCATCGCCCTCTACAAGCTCGTCCTCGGAGTGACGGGCGGTTCGGGCCGCGCCATCGGGCTCGTGCTCGTCACGCGCTTTTTGCCGACGGTGGTCTTAGGGCCGTTCGCGGGCGTCCTCGCCGACCGCTTCGACCGCCGGATGTTAATGATCGTGAGCGACCTCGCGCGCGCCGTCGTCGTCCTCGGCTTCCTTTTCATCCGCCGCCCCGAACAGCTCTGGATGGTCTACGCGCTTTCGGTGCTGCAACTCGCGCTCTCGACCTTCTTCGAGCCCGCGCGCTCGGCGGCGCTCCCCTCGGTCGTCACCGACCGCGAGCTGGTCACGGCCAACACCATCACAGCGATTACCTGGTCGGCGATGCTCGCGCTCGGCGCGGCCCTCGGCGGCGTCATCACCGACTGGCTCGGCGTGCGCACCGCCTTCGTCCTCGACTCACTTTCTTACCTCGCCTCCGCCGCGCTCATCTTCAGCCTGCGACTCCCCAAGCGCGCGCCGCGCGAGAAGCAGAAGCTGACCTTGAGCCGCGCGCTCGGCTTAACGGACACGCTCGAAGGCTTTCGCTACGTGCGGACGCGGACGCGCGTGCTGGCGCTGATGATGGTCAAGCCCGCGTGGGGCGTGGGCGGCGGCATCCTCACTCTGCTGACGGTCTTCGGCGACAAAGTCTTCACCATCGGCAAGGGGACGGGGAGCGGCATCGGCTTACTCTTTGCCGCGCGCGGCGTCGGGACGGCCATCGGCCCGCTCGTCACCCGGCGGCTCGCGGGCGAGACGCCCACCGCGATGCAGAAGGGCATCGGCGTCTCCTTCATCATCGCGGGCGTGTTCTACGCGGCCTTCGCCTCGGCGACGAACTTCCCCCTCGCGCTCCTCCTCCTCGCCGTCGCGCACATCGGCGGCAGCATGCTCTGGGTCTCCTCGACCGTGCTCTTGCAGACGGCGGTCGAAGACTCCTTCCGCGGTCGCGTCTTCGCCGCCGAGATGATGCTCCTGACGCTCATGCTCGCGGCCTCGAACTACGCCACGGGCGAGGCGCTCGACCGCTTCGGCCTCTCGCCCCGCGTCGTCACCTTCGCCATCGGCATCTTCTTCATGCTGCCCGGCGTCGTCTGGCTCCTGACCGCGCGCTGGTGGGACAAGGAACCGGCGGGCGCGGCGGCGACGGAGTAGGAAGACTCAGAGACTCTCCGGCCCTCCGTCAACACTGACCGCTTATCACTTTTGAATACTGGTTGAGGGGCCGGGCGGAGCCAGTCCCCATTTGATTTCAAGTTTTTTCAGGTCTTCCAGAATGAGGCTCCTGCTCGGTTCCCCGTGCTTGATAGCCTCGACAGTTTGTTCGCTGAGATGGGGGAGCAACTGGTAATAAAGGAACGAATCCTTCAACCGGTAAGAACGCAACCTATCTCTAAAACGATGATTAGGATTATCTAACTTCGGCTCCTGAAGCTGTGCAGACCACTTCTTGAACAACTTGCGTCGGCGTCTCTCCCTGAGACCCTTAAGCCTCCAGTTGATACGGCGAGCACGGATTGGCAAGAGGACTCCCGCAAGGAGAATCAGGACGGCTGGTAAGAGGATGAGATACGACTGTGGGCGGCGGAGTAAGTCGTCCAAGGTATGGTCTGGTGACCAGACATCTCTATTGATCATTTGCACTACCACCAACACCGTCAGCGCACAACCGACCAGAAAGAAGAGACTTCCGAAAATTAGAAGCAGCGACGCCAGCAGGCCGACCTCCGGGGTCTTCTTGATAGACAGCCCGTCCTTGCTTAAATCGTCCCTGATATCGGCGATTGACTCGACGACCTCCATCCATAAATGTCTCCCGTAAAAAAAGACGCCGCCCAAGACCCCGCTCATGAAGATAGGAAGCAAAAAAGAGACTTCGATGAAGCTCAGCGGGCCGAGGCCGGAGCTTTCGGTTGAGTTGGCGGAACGACTGAGGGCGCTGAAGTAGAAGGACGTAATGCCGCCCGTGATGAGGTAAAAATAGAGATTGGCTTTTAAAGAGATGCCGCAGTAAAACTGGAAAAGGTCAATGTGACGGTCATATTCCTCTCGCCTTAAATCACGAATTTCCTTAGCGGACACCTTCTCTTCAGACTCCCCCGGCTTCGCATCTTCCTTCGCCTTTAAGTCCGGCTCCGGCGCGGGTATCTCTGCCGGCTTTACCTGAGGGGCTTGCGGCTTGTTCTTGTTGTTTCTATTATTTTTTGCCATATCTCACCAGACCTCGGCCCTGTCTGTCGTGGAGAATCAATCGGAGGCTGTTCCGAACGCCGCACGGCACGGGAACTAAAAAGGCGTCCCACGAAGTAGAATGAAAGCGGCGTTGGTTTTGTTAGTTGTTGCGTGAGGCCAACGAAGGAGTAGCTTTCGCCAGCAGGGAAACTATTCGCTGAACGGCGGACAATATATAAGCCGCCTGACAATGTCAATCAAAGTTTGCGGATTCTAAATCGGACTCCGCCGCCTCAACTCCTACCGCAGACTGTGAGTCTTTGAACTGTTCTCCGCCGGAAGTGCTAAGCGGACAGTCCTTCATCAATATTGACAGCGTAAGCGCACGCGGCATAGAGTTACCTGCCGCTGTTGCGCCGCCACCGAGCAGCGGAACGCGACCACGCGGGGCGCGTGCAGACTTTTCTCACACGTCCTCATGAGAGCGCCGGATGAAGGGTTTTTGAGCAATGAGCGCAGGAAGAAAGAACCCGCCGCAAGGGCACGGGACGCGACCTGAGACGCCCGCGCGCCGGACGCACAAACAGTCGCCCAAGACCGGCGTCGCGCAGCCGAAGAAGGAGTCCGCCACGCAGGCGAAGGCGCGGACGACGGCTCCCCCCGTCTACCGCCCGCAGCCTGTGCCGAAGGTCTTGCAGGCGAAGACGCCCAACGGCCAACCCGCCCGCTCGCCCGCCGCGCCGCCCATCTACCGCCCGCAGCCGGTTCCCAAAGTCTTACAGCCGAAGGCGGCGAACGCCTTTCAGACCGGCGCGGGGCAAACGCCCCGGAGGCCCGCCGCGCCTCCCGTCTACCGCCCCGAAGCGAAGAAGATCGTCCAGCCCAAGATGGCTGCGCCTTCGCGCAAGCCCCCGGCGGCCCCGCCGGTCTACAAGCCCGAAGCGAAAAAGATTGTGCAGCCCAAGATGGGCGTCGCCACGCACCCGCGCCCCAAGCCTTTCGCCGCGCCCACTCCTTGCGCCGCGCCGCACGCGCACGGCTCCGCGTGCCGGCACACGCCCGCGCAAGGGGCGCGAGGGAATGCGGGCACGGGCCTGCCGAAGCCGACCGCGCCGCAGATGAAGCGGGCGACGACGGCGCAGCCTCCCACAGCGAGACCAGCCGCAGGTGCGAACGCCTTGCAGTTGAAAGCTGACCCGCGCCACGCGAGTCCGAGCCCGTATGCTCACGCCCCGCACGGCGGAGTCATTCAAAGAACATTGTTACGCCACCGCGTGACCGCCATCGAGAACGCCCTCTCGGCCCTCATGGACGAGGAGTTCGACGACGATTCCGACGAGTACAGGCTCGCCAACCGGCTCTTCAACCGCATCGGTCAGGACACGCACGACCACGACGCACAGCAGCAACTATTGGCCGCGGCGGTCATCACCGGGCAGCAGGGTTTTGCCGACATCGCGGCCACGATAGACATCGGCTCCGTCAGGCGCAACTATTATCCGAGCACTTATTCCGCCACCGCCCGTCAAGCAAGGGACGATTACGTCACCGGCCACCCCGGCGCGACGCCGAACACCTGGAGGTGTCCCGGCACGCTCACCCGCGCCGCCCACGACGTTTCGACCGCCGACGTGACCATTGACCACATCATCCCCGTCGCCACCCACTGGAACACCATCGGGTACAAGTCGAACAAGGCGACGAGGGTCACTTGGTACAGCGACGACACCAACCACCAGTACCTGTGCCAGCCATGTAATTCGAGTAGGGGTTCGGGCGGCGTCCATTACACCAAGGAACCGGACTACAACCACGGCTTCTCGGCCTGAGCTTCGCGTCGCTTCGGCCAACTATGGAACCTATAAGTCAGGCATACTTCGGCATCCACTTCCCGGACTGCTTCTTCCGCTTTCAGGACTTCGTCTCCGTCCTGAAGAGCGAGCACGGCGTAGACATCAACAACTGCGCCATGCAGATTCGACTGGGCGACGCCTTCAAGGTCTTCGAGCCCGGCGTGGACATCGAGACGCTCAACCCGGCGGTCACTTCGAGATACCCCAACGACCCCCCCGAATTCTTCAACATGATTCACGGCCCCTCGGACGGACTCCACTGGGGCTACTACTTCGAAGACCCGGAGGAGCCGGAATACTTCGTCGCCTCCTACTACCACAACGAGCCCATCGAGTTCTCCGTGGACGGGCAGAACTTGTTCGAGGCCGTCCGGCGCTTCCTCGAACAGAGTTACGAGGATAAGAAGGACTACCTCGAAATCTACGGCGAGGACAGTTACCGGAAAGAGATTGAAGAGCTTGACCTGATTCGCGGCGTCATTCAGAAGTACGCCACGCAGGAGCGCGAGGAGACGGGCCGCGCTTACGTCGAGGCTTACGACTTCGTGCGGAGCGCGACCGCCCCGACCCGCGACCGCATCGGCATCTTCATCGAGCGCGCGCTCTACCGCCCGCTCCCCGGCGCGGAGCAGTTCTTAGACCCGGAATTCACGCCCACGCCGGAGCAGGTCGAAGGCTTTCTGAACGGGGCAGCGGCCCTGCTCAAAGAGGGCTTTCCGGGCGCGGCGCTGAAACTGGGCAAAGACCTCTGGTGCTACGAGCAGTACAAGGCCGAGAGTTTCCGCGCGTTGGAGATGGCGTACCGCGCGCTCGGCAGAAGCACTTCTTTGAAACTCCTCAACATCGCCAAAGAGCAGTACCACAATGCCTGAGCCCGACGACGACGAGACGCCCGCCGCTGCTTCAAAACCATTGGTTCGCTCAGCGAGAATCAAAGTCGGAGTCATGGGTTCGGCGGGAGACACCTTGCCGGAAGGTCTCGGAGCCGAGTTGCGCGCGAAGGCCGAAGAGTTGGGGCGCGCTCTGGCCGCGCGCGACTGCGTGGTGCTGACGGGCGCGACGACGGGATTGCCCCAACTGGTCGGCGGCGCGGCGCACCGGGCGGGCGCGCTGCACGTCGGCGTCTCTCCGGCGGCGGACGAGCGCGAGCACGTCGAGAGGTTCGGCCTGCCCGTCGAGGGCACGGACGTTCTCGTCTACACCGGCTTCGGCCTCAAGGGGCGCAACGTCGTGCTCGTGCGCTCGTGCGACGTGGTGCTCGTCGTGCGGGGCTCGATGGGCGCGCTCAACGAGTTCACCATCGCGCACGACGAGGGGCGCGTCGTCGGCTGCCTCGCGGGCACGGGCGGCGCGGCGGACGAAATCGAGCGGCTGATGAACACGCTCCACAAGAGCACCCGCGCGCAAGTCTTCCACGACCCCGACCCCTCGCGGCTGCTCGACATGTGCCTCGACGCTTTGAAGAAGGAAAGGAATTAACACGGGTGGACAGGATAAAGAAGAAACGATGAACGCTGAACGCTGAACGCTGAACTGAAGAGCAAAGAGGATTTGTCTTTCAGTTCATCGTTCATCGTTCTGACTTCTGACTTTGTCTTTATCCTGCCCATCCGTGTTAATTTTCCTTTTCTGAGACTCAGCCGCAGTTCAAGGCTCTTCATTTCAGATTCGGTATGATTGCTCTGGAAAACATCGTCAATGCGGGTCGGGCGGTCGGAGAGGTCGAGGTCGGAGACTTCGGCCACGAGGCATGGGCCGCGGCGCGGCCCGCGAGCGTGGCGCGGTACTGGTCGGGCGAGGAGGCTCCCGTCGAGCGGCGCGCGGAGGCGCGGCTCGTGTGGACGGACGCGGCTTTGAGCGTGCGTTTCGAGTACCGGCAGGCGGAGCCGTTCGTGGTGAGCGCCGCGCCGCGCCTCGACGGCAAGACGCTCGGACTGTGGGACAGGGACGTGTGCGAGATTTTCCTCGCGCCCGACGCCGCCGCGCCCGAACGCTACTACGAGTTCGAGGCCGCGCCGACCGGCGAGTGGCTCGACCTCGCCGTCCACCTCTCGTCGCGCGGGCGCGAGACCGACTGGCACTTCCGCTCCGGCATGACGGCGGCGGCGCGCGTCGAGGGCGAACGAGTCCTCATCTCGATGCGCATCCCGTGGAAGCCTCTGGGCCGCACGCCGCGCGCGGGCGAGCGTTGGCGCGCGAACCTCTTCCGCTGCGTCGGCGCGGGCGAGACGCGCGGCTACGTCGCCTGGCAGCCCACCTACACACCCGAACCCAGCTTCCACGTCCCGGAAAAATTCGGCTGGATAAGATTCAAGTAAAGCCGTGAACCGTAAACCGTAAACCGTGACAGGAGAAAGACTCGTTCTTTCTTGTCACGGTTTACCTGTCACGGTTCACGGCTTTATTCTTCTGAGGTATGCGACGAACGTGGCGTAGTCCTCGTCGGTGGTTTCGGTGAGGTGGATGCCGACGAGGTAGCCGGTGTCGGGCTGGCCGTCTTCGAGTCGTTCGTAGCGGACGGGCGTGCCGTAGAGCCTTGCGTGCGCTTCGGGGAGTTTGAGGATGATGCGGAGCATGTGACTCTCGCCGACGAGGTAGCGTTCGCCGACGCGGATGGCGGGCAGGACGACGCCGAGCCCGGTCTCGCTCGCGTCATACGTGTGGCCGGAGAGCGTCGCCGGGTGCGCGCTCCCCGCCGCGTCGAGCAGCGAGACGGCGACGGCGAGTCGCATTCGTCGGCGCGGCGCGCGCCGTCGGTTGCCGACGAACTCGCGCAGACGGCTCGTGATGTTCCGAATCAGTTCCGGCATCGCCCTCGAATAAGAGTTTTCAGTTTTCAGTTTTCAGTTTTTAGCTTTCAGCATTTGAAATCTCAAATCTCAAATCTCAGAACTGAAAGCTAAAAACTGAAAACTGAAAACTGACTTCTGCTCACTTCCCTTTGAGCGGCTTCCCGCCCGTGTCCTTTTTCGTCAACCCCGTCTGATCCATGCGGAAGGAGAGGCGGCCCGTCCGACCGTAGCGCACGGGCTCGGCGGTCGCGGCCCACGTCTTCGCGTTCTTGCCGAGCGCGACCTGAAAGCGGTAGCCGGTCGAGTCCGTCCCCAGCAAGTCCTGCGGGACGAGCCCCGCGCTGACGAGCGACGCGAGGTCGCCGTAAGTTCCGGCGTGCTGCGCGCCGTAGACGAGTTCGGCGGTGGAGATGCGCTTCAACATCTCTTCGACCTGCCCGTGGTGCGTCTCGATGCGGAGATTGAAGAGGAAGCCCTTGCCCTCCTTGGCGATGGTTTCGTAGTCGCCGCGCTCGCCGACGACCCAACGCCCGCCCGCGCGCAGCAGTTTGACCTCTTCGGACTGCGCCTCGGCGGCGCGGTCAATCGGCCTGATGAAGACCGAGGCCGTCTCGCCGTTCAGGATTTCGCCCGTGATTTCGACGTTCGCGGGCATCGCCGCCGCAATCCGCTCGAAGTCGGGCTGCAACTCGGCGAACTCCTCCGCGCTCAGATTCTCGACCGCCGCGTTCAGCACCGAGAGCGCGAACGCTTCGCGATAGCGACGCTCGGCGAGCGCCTTATACATGGCGCGCACGGTCTCGGTCGGCGTCAAAGTCGAAGCGACGGAGGAGGCGGCGGCTGGCGTCTGACTCTGCGCGGCGACCGGAGAGGGCGCGCACGCGACGCAGGCGAAGAGGAGCAGGACGTGAAGGGGCAGCGCCTTCATCAAGCGCGCGCGCGCGGAGGATGCCGGGCGTCTGTGCATTTCTTTAAGACTTCCTTCGGAAAGAGAATTTCGGCGTGGGCGCGCAAGTCGCCCGCGTTAATCGTACTTGGTGGAGGGGGGAGCGAGAGCCTTCAAGGCGCTCTCGAAAAAGAATGGCTAGCCGTGAGGTCATTGGGGCGACCGCTCACGGCTAACCATTTCAACATCCGCTCGCCTTCCCGGTCAAGCGTTCATTCTTTACCCGTTGCCGACTTCCTGCCCGCCGCGCTTCCCGGAGAGCACCCATTCGCGCCCGGCAGCGTAGAGCAGCGCGACGAGGATGGCGAACGGGATGAGCGCGAGCACGTCCGACCACGGCCCGGCGTGGAACGGGTTGGTCTTGCCCCACTCGGTCATGTTCTTGTTGAAGCCCGCGAAGTACGGCACGCCCGCAAGGAACGCGATGATGATGCCCGCGATGGCGCCGCCCGCGATGTAGCCCGAAGCCAGCAGCACGCCGGGGCTCTTGTCCCCCTCGGCGACCAACTCGTCCTCAGTCATCTCGCGGTGCGCCAGTTTCCTTCGCAGGTACTTGTCCACGCCCCAGCGCACCAAGCCCCCGACGAAGATCGGCGAGGACGAGGAGAGCGGCAGGTAGACGCCCACGGCGAAGGCGAGCGAAGGGATGCCCGCCATCTCCAGCACGACGGCGATCATCACGCCGAGCAGCACCAAGCCCCACGGCAGTTCCCGGTTCAAGATGCCCTTGATGATGTAGGACATCAGCGTCGCCTTCGGCGCGGCGAACTTTTCCACCTCCGTCCCGTCCGCCCGCGCCTTCTGCGTCCCGTTGATGCCGGGGTCAACGAAGTAGACGGGGGCGCCCTGATCGTTGACGAGGTACTTGCCCGCGCGCGAGCCCTTCTCGTCAATCTTGTGCCACACGCGGTAAGAGGTCGTGTCGTTGAGGCCCTGCTCCGCCGGGACCGTCTCACGCTCGGTCAGCGTCGAGGGGTCAATGCGCACGTCCGCCGGGAGTTGCAACTGGTCGGCACGCGCGTAGACGGTCGAGGCATTGTTGAGGCTCAAGAGAATTGGGCCGAGGACGAGCGCCGAAGCGCCCGCGCCGATGAGAATCGCGACCTGCTGCCGCCAGGGCGTGCCGCCGACCAGAAAGCCCGTCTTCAAGTCCTGCGAGGTCGTCCCGCCGTTCGAGGCGGCGATGCAGACGATGGCCCCGATGGAGAGCGCCGTCACGTAAGAGGTCGGCCCCGTCCAGCCGATAAGGAGGAAGACGAAGCAGGTCAAGAGCAGCGTCGCCACCGTCATCCCCGAAATCGGGTTCGACGACGAGCCGATCTCGCCCGTCAGCCGCGACGAGACCGTCACGAAGAGGAACCCGAAGGCCACGATCATGAGCGCGCCGAGGATATTCCCCTGAAGGTGGAGCTGCGGGAAAATCATAATCATCGCGACCAGCGCGATGATCCCTGCGAGCACGAACTTCATGGACAAGTCCTGATCGGTGCGCGGGGCCGAGGCCGCCTCGCCCTGCCGCCCGCGGAGGTCGGCCAGCCCGCCTTTCAAACCGTGCCAGATGGTCGGTAAGCTGCGGAAGAGGCTGATGATGCCGCCCGCCGCCACCGCGCCCGCGCCGATGTAGAGCACGTAGTCATTGCGAATCGTGTCCGGGTCCATCCCGCTTATCGGGGCCGTGCCCGGCGGGACGATGGTCGAGCCGGTGAACGTGCCGAAGTAGGAGATCATCGGGATTAGAACGAGGTAGGCGAGCACGCCGCCCGCCGCCATGATGGCCGCAATCCTCGGCCCGATGATGTAGCCGACGCCGAGGAGCGCGGGCGAAGACTCGATGGAGACCGAGGCGTTACGGAACGGCTCGCCGAAGACCTTCGTCGGGTACTCCTTCCAGCCGTAGAACGCCTTCATGATCGTCGTGTAGACGAGCCCGACGCCGAAGCCCGCGAAGATAGTCTTCGCGCCCGTGTTCGCCGCCGCGCGCGTCTCGCCCTGCTCCGCCCGCGCCCACTCCGCCTTCGCCGCGTCCGAGGCCGCCGCGCGCGACTCGTCCGACGCTCCCGCCTTCAGGACTTCCGCGCAGGCCGTCCCCTCCGGGTACTTCAGAAGCCCGTGCTGCTGGACGATGAGCGCGCGCCGCAAGGGAATCATCATCAGGATGCCGAGCAGGCCGCCGAGGACGGCGACGAGCAGCACGCGCGTCAACTCAAGGTCGAAGCCGAGGATCATGATGGCGGGCATCGTCACGCCGACGCCAAAGGCGATACTTTCGCCCGCCGAGCCCGCGGTCTGCACGATGTTGTTTTCGAGGATCGTCGCGTTGCGCGCGCCCATCTTCGAGAGAATGCGGAAGAGCGTGATCGAGATGACCGCCACCGGGATTGACGCGCTCACGGTCAAGCCCACCTTCAGCACGAGGTAGAGCGACGAGGCGCCGAAGACCATCCCCAAAAGCGTCCCGACGACGACGGCACGCACCGTCAGCTCCGGCATCACGGTCTCCGCCGCGATGTACGGGTGGAAGGCGGCGAGGTGAGGGTTCTCCGGCTTCACGCCGACCCGGTCAGGGTATTCGTTCGTCCCGGCGATGTTCGGTCGCGGGGATACGTCTTCAGTCGCCATTCTGGAATGACCTCCGAATTATTGGGATGTCCTTTACAGGGGAGTGCGTAGGGATTCTTGCGGACGTTACTTTACTCCGCACCGCCCGTCTGAGCAAGCCACTATTTAAGCTCGCGGAGAGCCGCGGCCCGCGCCTCCGGCATTACGCCGGGTTGACGTTATGCTAAACTCGCTGCCCAATCAGCCGATACGTTTTTCACTTTCAACTTCAGACCGAGGTCTCGAACGACTTATGCACAGACGCACGCTCGCCCTCGCCTTCGCGCTCGCCTTCGCGCTGCTTCCCGTCTCGCCGTTCTCTCCGCCAGCCGCCGCCCAGCGTCGCGCGGGACGAGAACAGCCGAGACGGCCACTTCCGAGGGGCACGGGCTCGGAAGCCGACCCAAGACTATTTCCGCCGCCCGCGCCGGAGGACGTGCTCGGCTTCCGCCCCGGCGACGACCGCAAGTTGGCGAGTTGGGCGTCCGTCGTCGAATACTTCCGCCGCCTCGACGCGGCGAGCGACCGCGTGCGCTTCGAGGAGCTGGGCAAGACGACGATGGGCAAGCCCTTCGTTCTGGCCACCATCAGCGCGCCCGAAAACCTCGCGCGGCTCAACGAATACAAGGAGATTCAACGGCAGCTCGCCGACCCGCGCACGCTTGGGCCGCACGCCGACCGCAAGGCCGAGCGGCTCATCGCGCGCGGCAAGACGATTGTCCTCATCACCTGCGGCATCCACTCGACCGAGGTCGGCTCGACCCTCTCATCCATGCTCATCGCGCACCGCCTCGCCTCCTCGGACGAGCCGGAAGTGCGCGCCATCCTGCGCGACACGATTGTCCTGCTCGTCCCTTCCTTAAACCCCGACGGCGTGGACATCGTGAAGAGCTGGTACGACCGCACGCTCGGCACGCCCTTCGAGGGGACGAGCCCGCCGGAGCTTTATCACAAGTACGTGGGCCACGATAACAACCGCGACTGGTACGCCTTCACGCAGGCCGAGACGCGGCTCACCGTGGACAAGGTGCACAACGTCTGGCGACCGCAGATTGTCCACGACATCCACCAGCAGGGCACGGGCGGCTCGCGCCTCTTCCTCCCGCCCTACATGAAGCCGGTCGAGCCGAACGTCCCCGCCCAACTCGTCGAGGGCTACACGGAACTCGGCCTCTCGGTGGCGAAGAACATGCTGGCGAATGGCTACAAGGGCATCACTTGGGATTCGACTTATGACGCTTGGACTCCGGCGCGCGCCTACTCGCACTACCACGGCGGCGTCCGCATCCTCTCCGAGACGGCCTCGGCGCGCATCGCCTCGCCCATCACGATGAAGTTCGAGGAGCTGCGCTCGCGCGAGGGCTACGACCCGCAAAAACCTTCCGCCAACTTCCCCGAACCCTGGCGCGGCGGCGAGTGGCGACTGCGCGACATCACGAACTACATGACGACCGCCGCCTTCGAACTCATGAAGCACGCCGCCGAGAACCGCGAGCGGTGGCTCCGGCGCTTTTACGAGGTCGGGAAAGAAGCCGTGCGACCGCGCCGCCGGGGCGAGTTGCAAGGCTTCATCCTCCCGCCGTCGGACAACAGGTTCGCGCTCGTGGACATTCTGGGGCGCGGCGGGGTGGACTTCAAAATGTTGGCGGGCGGGCGACGCGCACGCTCGGAGCGGCCCTTGCTGGACGAGGTGACGCTCTACGTCCCCCTGGCGCAGCCCTACGGCGCTTTCGCCAAGGCGCTGCTCGAAGCGCAGCGCTACCCGGATTTGCGCGACGAGGCCGGACACCCGATTGCGCCCTACGACGTGACGGCGCACACGCTGCCGCTGTTGATGGGGGTGAAGGCCGAGCCCGTCTACGCCCCCGTCCGCACGTCGGAGGTGCGCGTGCGAGAGGTGATTTCCGTCTTCGCCCCTCTCGTCTCTGACCCGAACGCCGCCCCGCCTCCGCCGCCGCGCCTCGCGCTCTACAAATCGCACGTCCCTTCGATGGACGAAGGCTGGACGCGCTGGGTGCTTGAGGGGCAAGGTCTGACGGGGCCGGCTTTCAAATTCAACTCGCTCACGGACGCGGAGGCGCGTGCCGGGAACCTGCGCGCGAAGTACGACTCCATCATCATCCCCGACCAGTCGCCGCGCTCGCTCCTCGAAGGACACCGAAGGGGGACGATGCCGGATGAATTGACGGGCGGACTCGGCTCTGAAGGGGTGAAGGCGCTGCGCGAGTTCGTCGAGCAGGGCGGGACGCTCGTCTGCCTCAACAACGCCTCGAACTTCGCCATCGAACAGTTCAGGCTCCCCGTCCGCGACGTGACCGAGGGGCTCGCGCGCACCGAGTTCTACGTCCCCGGCTCGATTCTTCGCACCGTGCTCGACACGACGCACCCGCTTGCCGCGGGGATGGAGCGCGAGTCAATCGCGTGGGTCGAGGACTCGCCCGTCTTCGAGATCAAGAGCGACCCGCTCGCGCTCGTCCGCGTGAAGCTCATCGCGCGCTACCCGCAGAGCGGGAACCCTCTGCTCTCCGGCTGGCTGCTCGGCGAAGAGAAGCTGCGCGGCAAGGCGGCGCTCGTCGAGGTCGGAGTAGGCGAGGGCCGCGTCTACCTCTTCGGCTTCCGCCCGCAGTACCGCGCGCAGTCGCTCGCCACCTACCCGCTGCTCTTCAACGCCCTCAAGCCCCCGCAAACCACCACACGGTGAGTTGGCGCGAGACTTAAAAACGTCGAAGGGCCTGCCGAGTTGATTCGGCAGGCCCTTCCCTTTCCATCCCTCAGCCCGTCAACGCGTCGCGGCGCGGAGCGCCATGAGCATGGCGACGTTGTGCAGGATGACGTAGATGACAAAGTAGCCGACGAAGATGACGGTCGCGCGGAGCAGCGCCTTGCCAATCGTCTCCTTGTAGAAGACCCGCGCGGCGACGAAGAGGTAGAAGATGTCTATCAGGAATTTGAGGAGCGTGATGACGAGGCTCAAGACGGTCGGGTTGATGCCCATCACGAAGTAGATCGGCCACATCATCACCACCGTCAGCGCCGTGAACGAGAGGAAGTGGAGCGAGAAGACGAGGTGTTCGACGAAGTAGCGGCGGAAGAGGTAGACGAAATGGAGCAGCACCGCGAGCATGAGGATTTGCGGTACCTGGATGAGCGAGCCGTTGCGGCTCCACTTCTCGTTGATGCTCTCGTAGAGCGCCTCGATGGTCACCCCTTTGCGCGCCGCGGCCTGCTCCAAAGCCCTCGGCATCGCGTCGGCGTCCTTCAGCTTCCACTGCTCCGCCACTTGCTTCTGCGACTTCACGATGTTTCCGATGTCGTAGGTCGAGACCTGCCGGTAGGCCGTGTAGACGAAGAGGTGGAGGGCGAAGATGGCGAGGCACAGCTTGAGCGGGTTGATGTAGCGGCTGCGCCGCCCGGAAAAATAATCGGCGGTGAGGCGGCCCGGCTTGAAGAGGAGCGCCGAGAGCGTGCGCCACAGCTTCGAGTGCTCGACGCTCGTCAGCTCCTCGGCGGCCTCCGCGACGAAGTGGCGCATGGAGATATCGCGCGCGTCGGCCCGCTTCTCGCCGCAGCCGTAGCAGTAGTCGCCGACGAGCGCCGCGCCGCAGTTCGCGCACAGTTCCTCCTGCGTCCCCGCCGCCTCGCGCTCCGCCCCTTCGCTTTCGGCTTCGAGCGTCGTCGTCGTGCTCATGGCCTTCCCCCTTCCGAGGGATTCTAACCCGAACGCCCGCCCCGCACGCTCAGTATTTCGCGACGATGACGAAGGCCGCGATGAGCGTCGCGACGTAGGTCACGAAGTAGATGGCGAAGTAGCCCGCGAGAAGGACGACCGAGCGCAGGAGGTTCTTGACCGCCGCGCGCTCGTAAAAGCCCCTCAAGGCGAAGAAGAGGTAGACCGCATCGAGCAGCATCTTGAAGAGCGAGAGCAACATGTCGCGCGTCTTCGGCTCGACCCCGCCGACGAAGTAGACGGGCCACAAAAGCAAGGAGGTGAGCAGCGAGAACGAGAGGAAGTGCAGCGAGAAGACGAGGTGCTCGACGAAGTAGCGCTTCGAGAAGAAGTAGACGAGGGCGAGCAGCAGGGCGAAGAGGAAGGCGTTGAAGACTTGGAGCGGCGGCAGCCCGTTGTAGCCGCGCCACTTCTCGTTGACGGTCTCGACGAAGACCTCGCCGCTCAACCCCTTCCTCCGCGCCCACTTGTCCATCGCCTGCGCGAGCACGCCCTTGTCGTCGTTCGCCGCCAGATACGCCGCGCTGTAGCTCGTCGGCGAGCGGTGGATGGAGAGCGCGAAGAAGTTCAGGGTGAGCACGAGGAGGAGCAGGTTGAGCGGCTTCAGGTACTGGCGACGGCGACCCGCGACCCACTCCGCCGTGAGGAATCCCGGCTTGAAGAGCAGCGCCGAGAGCGTGCGCCACAGCTTCGAGTGCTCGACGCTCGTCAACTCCTGCGCGGCGTCCTTGACGAAGTGACGCAGCGAGAGGTCTCGGCTCGCGGCCTGCTGTTCGCCGCAGCGGTGGCAGAATTCTCCGGCGAGCGCCTCCCCGCAACCGGGGCACGAAGACTCAGACGGCGTAGACGACGGCGACTCCGGCGATGATAAAGACGGCGGCGACGATGAAGACGGCGGCGACGACGGCGACCCGTCCGTGTGCGCCTCGCCAGCCGCCGACTCCGTGGCCCGCGCCTCGGCCCGCGCCGCGAGTTCGCTTTCGGCTATTGCCGTCTCACTCTTCATCTTTCCGCTTCGCGCTCACCGACCCGCTGATCTTCTTGCGCGTCGTCTCGCCCGTCTGGAGGACGGGGAGCCCCTGATCCACGTCGGCGTGCGGGCGCGGGATGACGTGCGTGGCGACCACCTCGCCGACCCTGCGCGCGGCGGCTGCGCCCGCGTCCACCGCCGAGCGCACCGCCGCCACGTCGCCGCGCACAATCGCCGTCACGAGCCCGGCGTCAATCTTCTCGTAGCCGACGAGCGTGACGTTCGCGGCCTTGACCATCGCGTCCGCCGCCTCGATCATCGCGACCATCCCGCGACATTCAACCAGTCCCAGTGCTTCCATATTCGACCTTCCAATTAAATGGTTTTTGGTGTGATTCGTAAGTTAATCTCTTGCAGGGTAGCGATATATATAAAAGTCCATGACCTCGTCTCCGACCAAGTACTGACGGAGTTGAACTCCGGACAAATCCTTTTCAGGCTTGAGGGCCGACCTGAGTTGTTTATAAAAGCTATAGTTAGGCCCCACAACCATGATCGTGTTCAAGGTCAGATAATCTATTCCGGGCGGCGAGGAAAGTAAGTCGCCGACTTTACCGTAGAACTCCAGTGGGCCGTCGCTCTCTACTTGCGGAGAGACAAACTCAAGATGCCATTCTGCTACGACGGGCACGTAGACCCAGTATGACGCAATAATGTCAGCCTTAGTTCGGTCGAGACGTTTCAACAGCTTTTCGCCCGCCGCGATCTCTTCAGTTGAGAGAATCTCCTTCACCAATACTTCTTCAGCCATGATAAAACTCCGTCCGGGTCAGCCGTGATGGCAGAGTAAAGGTCGTTGGCTCGGTTCTTATCAATCTTCGCCTCGTATCTGGCATCTTCCTTCCAATCCTTAACAACTGCCCAATTATCTCTGAACCCTCTCACATTTCTCATTTCAGCGTCTAGGCTCGATTGTAAACCAGCCAGCTCGACCAGTGTTCCAAGTTTATGCACATATAACTTGTTAGAATCTTTAGGAGGAAATTCAAAACGTTTCGTCTTCTTCGCGATGCAGGCTTTCAGGGCACATTCAACTGCGTATCCGGCTAAGTAAAAAGCACCCTCGTAGCATTTATTATCGAGCAGTATTTTTGCCTCTTTTAACCTCAGCCTTGCCAACTTTTGAAAATCAGCCCGATTCATTACGTTCTGCTACCCGTTAATTTCGCAGCGAGTGAATCGGCGCGGGGATGTGGCCGCCGCGGCGGATAAACGCGTCGGAAGAAAATTTGTTGACGGGCATGATGGGCGCGCTCCCCAGAAGCCCGCCGAACTCGACCATCTCGCCCACGTCCATGCCGGGGACGGGGATGATGCGGACGGCGGTCGTCTTGTGGTTCATCACGCCGATGGCCATCTCGTCGGCGATGATGGCGGCGATGGTCTCGGCGGAAGTCGAGCCGGGGACGGCCACCATGTCTATGCCGACCGAGCAGACGCTCGTCCACGCCTCAAGTTTATCCAGCGAGAGCGCGCCGAGTTGCGCCGCCTCGATCATCGCGGCGTCTTCGGAGACGGGGATGAACGCGCCGCTCATCCCGCCGACGTTCGAAGAAGCCATCGCGCCGCCCTTCTTCACGGCGTCGGTCAAGAGCGCGAGCGCGGCGGTCGTCCCGTGCGTCCCGGCGCGCTCGAAGCCGAGCGCCTCGATGATTTCCGCCACCGAGTCGCCGGGCACGGGCGTCGGCGCGAGACTCAAATCTATGATGCCGAAGCGCAGGCCCAGACGCCGCGCCGCCTCGCGCCCGATCAACTCGCCCGCGCGCGAGAGCTTGAAGGAGAGTTTTTTGATCAGCTCGGCCATCTCGTGCAGAGGCGTTTCGGGCGCGGCGTGGCGCACGGCGTGGTTGACGACGCCCGGCCCCGAAACGCCGACGTTGATGACCGCTTCGGGCTCGCCGACGCCGTGGAACGCGCCCGCCATAAAGGGATTGTCCTCGACCGCGTTGGCGAAGCAGACGAACTTCGCGCAGGCGAGCCCGCCGCGCTCCTTCGTCCGCTCGGCCATCTCCTTGATGAGTTCGCCGACGCGCCGCACGGCGTCCATGTTAATCCCCGCGCGCGAAGTGGCGACGTTCACCGAAGAGCACATCCGCTCGGTCTCGGCGAGCGCTTCGGGGATCGAGTCGAGGAAGAACCCTTCGGCCTCGGTCGCGCCCTTGTGGACGAGCGCGGAGTAGCCGCCGACGAAATCAACGCCGACCGTCTTCGCCGCGCCGTCAATCGCGCGGGCGAGCACGAGGTAGTCGCGCGCCGAGCCGACGCGGCCCGCGACGAGCGAGGCGGGCGTGATGGAAATCCTCTTGTTGGCGATGCGGAGCCCGAACTCCTCGCCGATCTCGTTGACCGTGGGGACGAGCCGCGCGGCCATCCGCTCGATCTTCTCGCGGACGGCCTCGGCGGTCTCCTCGATTGAGGCGCGCGTGCAGTCGCGCAGAGAGAGGCCGAGCGTGACGGTGCGCACGTCGAGGTGCTCGATCTCCGTCATCCGCACGGTCTGTAAGATTTCCGCCTGTGTGTATTCCATCCGCAACCCGTCGGAAGTTTGAAAAGATTATTTGAGCACGGTGCTCAGGAAAAGGAAGAGGAGAAAGAGGAGGAAGAGCACGACCGCCGCCGCGACGAACCTCAAGCCCGCGTCGTCGGGCGTCTCCTCCAGAACGACCAGAGCCTCTTCGCGCATCCGCTCGACGCGCGGCATGATGTTCTCTTTGACGACCGCGCCTGCGCGCCTGCGCTTCGCCTCGACCCCGACGACCGCCCCGCCCTCCGCCGTCGCCGAGACATTCGAGATACCGGCACTTTCATCAACCCCCTCGCGCCGCGCCGCAGACGACGATGATAACGCCGACGTTGTTGATGACGACGTTGCCGACGCCGATGTTGATGACGACGACGCGGGCGGAGTCTGCCGCGCCTCTTCCTTCCAGCTCTCGAACGCCGTGGCGACCTCGCGGCGCGAAGGCGCTTCCGGCGCGGCCCCCCGGCCCGTCACGTCCGTCGTCTGATTTTCGGAGGCCGCCGCCTGCTGCCCGTCGTCCTTCATCGCCTCCCCGCACTGCGGGCAGAAGCGCGCGCCCGCGCGCACCGACGCGCCGCACGAGAGACAACGGCGAGAGATTTCCGGTTGGGACATGAAAGGTCTTCGCGCTCGCGGGGACTTTCCGCCCGGAGGGCATGGCCTCGCCCGCCGCCCCGCTTCCGTCTCGATTTAGTTTAAGACTTAAATCCGGTGCATGGCGTTGAAGAGGTCTTCGCGCTGCGCGTAGATGCGGACGCCCAGACGCTCGCCCTCGGCGCGGAAGCGTTCTTTCAAGGCCGTCGCCGACTCTTTCGCGCGCGAGATGTCGGCGACGATGACCATCGCAAACTTGCCCTGCACCACCGTCTGGTTGATGTCAATGATGCTGCACTGCGCCTCGGCCAGAATCTGCGAGACGGCGGCGACGATGCCCGGATGGTCAACCCCGAAGACCGAGACGATGAGCCGCTCGGCGGAGCCCCCTTCGCGCGCCGTGCGCTCGCGCGGGTTCTCGCCTCCGTCAGCGACGACCGGCTCGATGGCCCGGTAGATGTCCGTCACCAAACCTTCCACCGTCCGCTCGTCCGCGCCCGCCCCCAGCCGCCCGTACACCGCCCGCGTGATGCGGTAAATCAGCTCTTCATTTGCCATTTGAAAACCGTGACAGGTGACAAGCGACAGGTGACAGGAATAAAACCGTGAACCGTAAACCGTGACGGGTGACAGGGTGTTTTTGCTTTCTTCTTGTCACGGTTTACAGTTTACGGCTCTTCTCCTGTCACCTGTCACTTGTCACGGTTTACCTTCTCCCATTGTCGCCCGCGCGCAGCTCGCGCGCCGCGCCGCGCAGCTCTTCCGACTCCGCCTCTGACAAGTCCATCCGGTCAACGATGCCGACGACCGCCGCCTCGATTGACATCTCCTGATCGCCGATGGCCGAGCGCGCGGCCTTGCCGTAGGCGCACATCACGACCTCGCCTATTCCAGCGCCGAGCCGGTCGGCGACGACGACCACGTTCTTCGTCGGCTCCTTGTCCAGATCAATCGGGTGGACGATGAGGAACTTCACGCCCTCCAGATCGGGCGACTTCTTCGTTGACCAGACCGTGCCGACGACTTTGGCGAGAAACATAAGAGCCGTAAACCGTGAACCGTAAACCGTGACGAGTAAGAACAGGATTTCTCCTGTCACCCGTCACGGTTTACCTGTCACGGCTTTTCATCCCTTTGCGAAAACTTCCGCCGCTTCGCCCATGTCGCGGGCGGCGGGGGTGATGATGGTGCGGGCGTTGGTGTAAATCTTTTCGCCCTTCTGGATGGCGCGGCGCACGTCGTCTTCGCAGACGAAGTCCACGGCCTTGTGACCGTTCGACGGAGACTGTTGAGCGTCGGGCTGCTTGCCGTTGCCCTGCTTCGGCGCGGAAGCCGTGCTCGAAGACGCGGCGCTTGTGCCGCCGTCGTTCGAGCCGCCGCCGTCGCCGGAAGGCTGCGCGTTCGGCGCGGCGTCGGGCTGCGGCGAGACGCCCGAAGCGGACGAGACGCGGTGCGGCTCGATGTCCACCTCGGCCTGCACGAAGGTCGTCGAAGTCGAGACGGGGAGCGGCGCGCCCGAAGTCTGCGGCGCGGACGCACCGGGCTGACGGCTGCCGAGGAAGCGGTCAACAATCTTCGCAATCTCTTCGCGGCTCACGTTCGCGCCGCCCGCAGACGCGGTGGCGGGCGCGTGACGAGTCGGCAGCGGCGAGGACGCGGGTTGCGTTTGCGCGGAAGCGGAACGCGCGGGCCGCTTGCTCGGCACGGGCCGCGTCTCGAAGGCGACACGCTTGATGTCCATCAAGTGCCACGGCGAGATGTTGTCGGAAGTGACGTTGCCGCCCCACGAGCCGCAGCCCAGAGTCATCGAGGGCGGGAGCGCGGTCGAGAAGCCGATGGCCCCGTGCGTGGTCGGCGTGTTGACGACGACGCGCGAGGCGGGCATCTCGGTTCCGAAGGCGCGCGCGATGTCGCGCGAGCGCGTGTGGACTCCGGCGGTGTGGCCCATGCCGCCGTAAGAGAGAATCTCGAAGCAGCGGGCCGCGCCGCGCTCCAAGCCGTCCTCGACGTAGAAGGCGAGGATGGGCGAGAGCTTCTCCATCGAGAGCGGGTAGTCGCGCCCCACGCCGCCGACTTCGGCGACGAGGCAGCGCGTGCCTTGCGGGACGGTGAGCCCGGCCATCTTCGCGATGACCTCGACCGAGCGGCCCACGATCTTCGGGTTGAGAGTCCTCTGCCCGGTCGTGACGACCTTCGCGAGCAAGTCCGCCTCGGACGCGCTCAGGAAGTGCGCGCCCTGCGCTTCGAATTCCTCGCGCACCTGCCGCGCGACGGGCGCGTCGGCGACGACGGCCTGTTCGGAGGCGCAGATGGTTCCGTTGTCGAAGGTCTTGCCGGTCAGGATGTTCTGCACGGCGATGGGCACGTCCGCCGTGCGCTCGATGAAGGCGGGGACGTTGCCGGGGCCGACGCCGAAGGCGGGCTTGCCCGAAGAGTAGGCCGCGCGCACCAGTCCGATGCCGCCGGTCGCGAGGATGACCGCCGTCTGCTTGTGCTTCATCAAGGCTTCCGTGCCCTCGATGGTCGCGTTCGACATGCAGCCGATGGCCTCGGCGGGCAGACCCTCGCGCACCGCCGCCTCACGCATGATGCGTGCGGTCTCGTTGATGCACTTGGCGGCTGAAGGGTGCGGCGAGAGGACGACCGAATTGCGCGACTTGACGGAGATGAGGATTTTGAAGATGGCGGTGGAGGTCGGGTTGGTCGAAGGGATGATGCCGGCGACGACGCCGCGCGGGCTTGCAATCTCCAGAACGTCGTCCGACTCGTTGATGACGCCGACCGTCCGCAGACCCTTTGAAGTAGTTCCAGACATCTTCGGAGGCGAAGCGGTTCTTCTCGCGCTTGTCGTCGGCGACGCCGTAGCCCGTCTCCTCGACGGCCATCGCGCCGAGCCGCGCCGCCTCGCGCAGTGCGGCCTGCGCCATCGCCTCGCAGACCCGGTCAATCTTCGCTTGGTCGAGCCGCGCCAGCACCCCTTGCGCGCGGTGCGCCGACTCGACCAAATCCCGCGCCTGCTGCACCGAGACAAGGTCTTTGTCTACCGACATGACGAACCTCCAAAAGCCGTGAACCGTAAACCGTAAACCGTGACAGGAAGAAGACGGTTTTTATCCTGTCACCTGTCACGGCTCACCTGTCACTTGGCTCGCTCTTTATTGTTCTCGCGCGCGCCCGCCGGGAGGGAGCGTCCCTGATCGCCTTCGCCGAGCTGGCCGCCGGAGGAGCCGCCGCCCTGAAGGGCGCGCTCGTCGGGGCTGTAGCCGGTGCGACCGTTGCGGGGCAGGACGCGCTCGACTTCGCCGTGGGGGCGAGGGATGACGTGGACGCTGACGAGTTCGCCGACGCGGCGGGCGGCGGCGGCCCCGGCGTCGGTCGCGGCCTTGACCGCGCCCACGTCGCCGCGCACGAAGATCGTCACGTAGCCCGCGCCGATGTACTCTTTGCCGATGAGTTGGACGTTGGCGGCCTTGACCATCGCGTCGGCGGCCTCGACCGCGCCGACGAAGCCCTTCGTCTCGATCATTCCGAGTGCTTCCAGAGGCATCTTCTTAAAATCCTCGCTTTTCTAGTTGTAGAAGTTAAAAGCTGATCCTGTTTCCGTCCGGGATGTGCCAACCGTAGCACCGCGCGCGGCAAAGTTCAAGAGACGCGCATCCTTCTGAGCGGTCAATGTTTGACACGCCTCGCGAGGCCACATTATATTGAGCCTCAAGACACGGCGGCGGGCGCGGGCGAGCGCGACCGGGCCGAGCCTCTTTCACTCCGAGCAGCGAGCGAAGACACACGCCACGTGAACTCTAAAACCTCTGACCAGACTCCCGACGGCGGCGCACGCGCCGGGAGTGCGGACGGCTCCCTCGGCGAACAGTTGCGCCGCGCGCGCGAGGCCCGCGGCGTCACGCTCCGCGAAATCTCCGAGCAGACGCGCATCACCATGCGCCACCTCGAAGCCATCGAGGCGGACGACTACAAGCACCTGCCGGGCGGCATCTTCAACAAGTCATTCATCAAGGCCTACGCGCGCCACGTCCGCTTCGACGAGGCGCGGGCGCTCGACCTCTACGAGCGCACGGCCCGCTCGCTCGGCGAGTACAGCGACGAGGTGCTGACGACGCCGCAACGCTCGCGCATCTACACGGGCGACCCGGCGCGCTCGCCCCTGATTACGGCGGCCCTGAGCGCCGTCATCCTCGGCATCCTGATACTCATCGTCTACGCCGGGCTCCACTACTACCGGCGGACTGAGAACCCTCCGGGCGAGGCGGCGACTACGCCGACCCCGGCGACCTCTGCCGCCCCCGCGCAGCCGACGCCACAGCCGACGCCAGCGACCGACGCGCTGAACGTCGCCATCAAGTCGAAAGAAGAGGTCTGGCTGCGGGTGGCGGTGGACGACGAGGCGGGCAACAAGCCGGGCGTCGTCTGGCCCGCCGGGCAGACGCGCGAGTTCACGCCGCAGCAGCGGCTGACGCTCAACTACGCGCGGAGCATGACCGGGGCCTTCGACGTGACCGTCAACGGCGTGACCCTCAAAGTCCCGGCGGAGACGCGGCCCGGCGTCCAGCAGGAGTTGGTCATCACTAAAGACAATTACAAGCAGTACGCGCAGTAAATGAAAGTTCAAGGTTCAAAGTTCAAAGTTCAACGTCGAAGCGCCCGCAGACGCGAATCTCGTCTGCGGGCGTTCACGTTTTGAACCTTGAACTTTGAACCTTGAACTTTGAACTTTTGAGATTTGAAGCGGAGTTTTATTTATGCTGAAGCCTGACATGGAAGAAGGACTGACGTTCGACGACGTGCTCTTAGTCCCCGCGCGCTCGGACGTTCTGCCCGCCGAGACCGACACCTCGACGCGGCTCACGCGCGACATCAGTTTACGCATCCCCTTATGCTCGGCGGCGATGGACACGGTGACGGAGAGCCGCCTCGCCATCGCCATCGCGCAGCAGGGCGGCATCGGCGTCGTCCACAAGAATTTCCCCGTCGAGCGGCAGGCCGAAGAGGTTGACCGCGTGAAGCGCTCGGAGTCGGGGATGATTGTTGACCCGGTGACGATTCAGCCGAACCGCCCCGTCTCCGAGGCGCTCGCCGTCATGCAGCGCTACAAGATTTCGGGCGTCCCCGTGGTTGACGACGACGGTCATCTGGTCGGCATCATCACCAACCGCGACCTCCGCTTCGAGACGCGCTTCGACATCCCCGTCTCCGAGGTGATGACGCCGCAGCCCCTCGTCACCGTCCCCGTCGGGACGACGCTCGAAGAGGCGAAGGGCGTCCTGCAAAAGCACCGCATCGAGAAGCTCCTCGTCGTTGACGGCGACAAGCACATCAAGGGGCTCATCACCGTCAAGGACATCCAGAAGGCCATCAAGTACCCGCACGCGGCGAAAGACGACCTCGGACGCCTCCGCGTCGCCGCCGCCATCGGCGCGACCGGCGACTTCCGCGAGCGCGCCGACGAACTCGTCCGCGCCCGCGTTGACTGCCTCGTGATAGACACCGCGCACGGCCACTCCTCGCGCGTCATCGAGGCCGTCAGGGAGATTAAGCGACGACACCCCGAAACGCAGGTCATCGCCGGGAACGTCGCCACCGGCGACGGCACGCGCGAGTTGATTCAGGCGGGCGTGGACGCCGTGAAATGCGGCATCGGCCCCGGCTCGATCTGCACGACGCGCGTCGTGACGGGCGCGGGCGTACCGCAGATGACGGCGATTTACAACTGCGTGCAGGCCGCGAAAGGTTCGGGCGTGCCCGTCATCGCCGACGGCGGCGTGAAGTTTTCGGGCGACGTGGCGAAGGCGATTGCGGCGGGCGCGGACGTGGTGATGATCGGCTCGCTCTTCGCCGGGACGGAAGAGTCGCCGGGCGAACTCATCCTCTTCCAGGGACGCTCGTTCAAGGCTTACCGGGGCATGGGCTCAATCGGCGCGATGCGCGAGGGCTCGCGCGACCGCTACGCGCAGGAGTTGACCGAGATCGAGTCGAAGCTCGTCCCCGAAGGCATCGAGGGCCGCGTCCCTTACAAGGGGACTCTGGCCGACATGGTGACGCAGTTGGTCGGGGGCCTGCGCGCCGGGATGGGCTACACCGGCTGCCGCGACATCAAAGAGTTTCAGGAGCAGACCCGCTTCGTCCGCATCAGCAGCGCGGGCCTCAAAGAGTCGCACGTCCACGACGTTATCATCACGAAGGAAGCGCCGAATTACCGTCTTGAGTAGAGCGCCCGGCGAAAGGTATTGAGTGCTGTTCAGAAGCGGCCTCTGACCGCCGGTGAGCGAAAAACAGTACCGCGAGCGGTAGCGAGCGGGTCGGGTGTCGTCAAAGTCAACCCGCTCGCTACCGCTCGCGGTACTGTTTTCCGGAACCCGCTCTCACAACGAACGCCCGACACGTGTCCGACGAAGGAGGCGGCGGCGAATCCGTTCGTCTTCCCTGCTCCTTGTTGATGGAGGGATTTTAATTCGGATTGGCGGCGGCACTTGAGTTGCCATAAAGTGTCCCGATGAGTGAGCGAAGGGCGGTCTTAATCGTGAACCCGAACGCCGGTCGCGGCGGGGCGGCGGCGCGCGCGCGGGAGGTCGAGTTTTTTTGCGAACGTCTGCGGGGGCTCGGCGTCTTGGTCGAAGTCGAGCCGACGAGGGGGCCGAACGATGCGGCGCGTCTGGCGTCCGCTGCCGCCGCGAGGGGCGTGCGCGAGGTCATCGCGCGCGGCGGAGACGGGACGGTGCACGAGGTTATACAGGGCTTGGCGGGGACGGGCGCGCGGCTCGCCGTGTGGCCCGCCGGGACGGCGAACGTTTTGGCGCGGCAGCTCGAACTCCCCTTCAAGGCCGAGGCGGCGGCGGACGCCTTCGCGCGCGGGCGCGGGCGGCGCATCTCTCTGGGGCTCGCGACGAACGAGCGGACGGGCGAGCGGCGTTACTTCTTCATGATGGCGGGTGTGGGCCTGGACGCCTCGGTGGTGCAGCACGTGCGGCCCGCCTTGAAGCGGCGCGTGGGCGAGGCGGCTTTCTGGTACGCGGGGCTCGGACACCTCGCACACTGGACGCCGCGCGTCTTCCACGTCGAGATTGACGGCGAGACTCTGCCCGCCACTTACGCGGCCATCGGCAAAGCGCCCTGGTACGGCGGCGGGCTCGCCATCACGCCGCGCGCGCGGCTCGACGCGGAGGAGTTCGAGGTCTGCGTCATCAACACGCGCAGCCGACTCCGCTACCTCTCACTGCTCGGTCGTGCGATGCGCGGCGGCGCTCCGGTCGAGGGCGCGCGCGGCATCTGCTTCGTCAACGCGCGCCGCGTCCGCGCGACCGGCGAGGCGCTCGTGCAGGCCGACGGCGAAATCATCGGCGAGTTGCCGATGACCTTCGAGATCGCCCCCGAAAGCCTCGAAGTCATCGTGCCTTAAAGTCAGAAGTCAGAACGCAGAACGCTGAACTGAAAGACGGGGCTTCCGCTTTTCAGTTCAGCGTTCTGCGTTCTGACTTCTGCGTTTAGTGTTCGTCCCTCGCCTCCTGCGCCCAGAGCATCGCGCCCGCGCAGGCGACGGCGACAGCGACGATTAAGAGGAAGCCGCCGAAGAGCATCCAGCCGTCGCCGGGGTCGGCGGCGAACTGTCGGCTGAGGGCGTTCTGGGGTGACGGCGGGGCCGCGCCGGTCGCCGTCTGACTGCCCGCGTACCAGCTCCCCGCCGAGAAGAGCGCGAGCAGCACCGCCGCGCCGAAGAGTTTCCGAACCGTTCCATCCATTAATTAAACCTCGCCTCTCTCCCGGTGCCGAACGCAAGGTTAGACACCGCACGGAGCGCAAGGTTCCACACGCGCGGCGACACGTGCGGGAGCCCGACCGTGAAGGAAGGCGCACTCAAGTCAGAAGTCAGAACGCTGAACGCTGAACTGAAAGACGGAAGGCAGTTGTTTTCAGTTCTGCGTTCAGCGTTCTGACTTCTGCGTTTCCTTTACGGTCGGGCTTCTGCCTTGCCTGTGAGCCACGCTTCGCGGAGGGCGCGGGCTTCGGGCGTGGCCTTGTCGTCTTTCTCGATGCGGAAGGAGTAGCGTTCGGGCGCGGTCGGCAGTGTGAGTTCCACGTTGACGACGGTCGCGCGCGCGCGGCGGAGGGTGACGGGCACGCGCTCGCCGGGTTTGAAGGCGTTGAGGGCGTCGAGCCAGTTGTCGTGAGTGATTTGCGTCTTGCCGATGGTGAGCAGCACGTCGCCCTGCTTGACGCCCGCGGCCTCGGCGGGCGAGCCGGTGCGGATGACGGCGACGCGCGGCTGCGGGTCGCGGAAGTCGAGGCCGATGCCGGCGTCGAAGGACTTCTGCTCGGCGACGCGCGTGAAGCGCAAGCCGACGAAGGCGAGCGCCTCGGCGTAGGGCGGCGGCTCGACGCCACGGACGTGGCGCGCGAAGAAGTCAGAGAGGTCGAACCCGGCCACCTCCGAGGCGAGGCGCGCGAACTCCTCGTTGGTGTAGCCGCGCCCGCGCAGGTAGTAACTGTCCTTCGCGCTCTTCACATAGAACTCTTCATACGCGCGCCGCATCACGTCGTCGAGCGAGGCGCGACCGCGCGAGCGACCGCGAATCAGGAGGTCGAGGACGAGGCCGAGCGTTTCGCCCTTCGGGTAGTAGCTGACCGCCGTGTTGCCGAGGTTGGTGCGCTGGTCGCTCGAACCCCGGTCGAGGAACGGGGCGAGCAAGGAAGACTCTTCGGCGCTCATCAAGCGGCTGCCCGGCCAGTTCTCGATGCCGCTGATGGTTCCGGCGTAGTCGTTAAAGAGCTGCTCGTCGTTGACGATTCCTGCGCGGCGGAGGAAGAGCGCGCCGTAGTAGTTAGTGAAGCCCTCGGCGATCCAGAGGCCGCGTGTCTCGACGGGCCGCGTGAAGTCCCACGGGCCGAGCCCGGCGGGCCTCAGACGCTTGACGTTCCAGACGTGGAAGAACTCGTGCGCGGCGGTTCCGACCGCGCCGTCGTAGACACCCTTATTGGCGAGCGGGCCGGTTTCGATAATCTGCGTCGAGGTGAGGTGCTCCATGCCGTCGCCGCGCGTCGTCGTCGGGTCGAAGTGGAAGAGGAAGGTGTAGCCCTCGAACTCCGGCGTCCCCATCATGGCCGTCTCGGCGCGCACGACGCGCTCCACGTCTTTCACTAAAGCCTCGCGCCGCCCGCCCTCTTCGCCGAACGAGTGGACGACGACGCGGTAAGTCTTCCCCTCGTGCTCGAAGGTGTGGACGTTGAAGTCGGGCGCGACCTCGGTCGGCGCGTCGGCCATCACGTCGTAGTTCGGGAACTCCCAGTCGAGCTGCCCCTCGCGCCGCGTGTAGCCGTTGACGGCCTTCCAACCGGCGGGCGGGACTATCTTGAGCGCGACGGGGTCGGGCTTGTGGCCGACGACGTACATGAAGACCGAGTGGCCGTTGTAGTTGGCGTGCCGCCGGTCAAGCTGCGAGAACGTGCCGGAGAGGTCGTCGCCGAAGACCTTGTAGCTGAAGCTCAAGTACTTCGAAGGGGCCACGACGCGCCACGTCTGCGTGTCCACGCGCGTCACCGCGAGGCTCACCGGCTTGCACTTCTCGTCGGGCGCGCATCTCGTCTCGGCCCTCGCTTCCTGCACGTTCTTCGCGAAGTCGAAGACGGCGTAGCGGCCCGGCGACCAGCGCGGCATCTGGAAATCAACGTGGCCGCCCGCCGCCGCTTCGACATCAATCCGCACCTCGAAGAGATGCGATTCGGGGCGCGACATCGAGAGCGTGTAAGAGATGCGGTACGGCGCGGCGGCGGCAGCACCTTGCGCGACGCACACCGGCGCGAAGCAGAGCGCGAGCAGGAAGAGCGCGAGCGGGAAAAGACGACGGACTTCAGACGGCATGCGTTCGGACTCCGGGATTGAAAGTTGAGAACAGTGACGGATGATAACAGCCGCGCCTTTCTCCGCGCACGCCGACAGCGCCCACCGAACCCTCGGCTTGACGGCGCGCGCACGCCTCCGTTAGCTTGTGCCCGAACGCAACCTATTCACGTCCGCCTTTCAACATTCTAACTTCGACATGGAAGCCACCGAACGACTCTACTACCGAGACTCGCACCTGACGGAGTTCGACGCCCGCGTCACTTCCGTCTCCGAGGCCGACGGCGCGGGCCGCGTCGCCGTCACGCTCGACCGCACGGCCTTCTACCCGACGGGCGGCGGGCAGCCGACCGACACGGGCACGCTCGACGGCGCGCGCGTCGTCGAGTGCGTGGACGAAGAAGGGCGCGGCGTGCTCCACTTCCTCGAAGGCGAACGGATGCCCGGAGTCGGCGCGCACGTCCGTGGTCAGATAGACTGGCCGCGCCGCCGCGACCACATGCAGCAGCACACCGGCCAGCACATCCTCTCGCAAGCGTTCGTCGAACTCTTCGGCGCGCAGACCCGCAGCTTCCGCATGTTGACCGAGTCGTCGGAGATTGACCTCGACCTCTCAGACCCTTCCGACGAGCGCATCGAGCAGGCCGTCAACCGCGCCGACGAAATCATCTGGGACGACCGCAGCATCCGTGTGCTTAACGTCACGGCGGAAGAGGCCGCGCGGATGCCTCTGCGCCGCGACTCCGCGCGCGAGGGCGAGCTGCGCATCATCGAAATCGAGGGCTTCGACCTCAGCCCCTGCGGCGGCACGCACGCGCGGCGCACGGGCGAAGTCGGCCTCGTCGCCGTCCGCTCCTGGGAGCGCGCGAAGGGGCTCACGCGCCTGACCTTCGTCGCCGGAGCGCGTGCCCTCGCAGACTACCGCCGCGCGAACCACACCGCCCGCGCCGTCGCCTCGCTGTTCAGCGGCGCGCGCGACGAGGCCCCGGAAGCGGTCGCCCGCCTGCTCGAAGAGAACAAGCAGTTGCAGCGCCGAGCGCGGGCCCTCGGCGAAGTGGCGGCGCGCGCCGAAGCGCGTGAGCTGCTCGAAGAAGTTTCCGTGATTTCGGCGGGCGGCGTGCGGCTCGTCGTGCGCGTCTTAGAGTCCCGCGACGCGGAGGGTTTGAAGCGTCTGGCGTCGGCGCTCGCCGGGCACGCGGGCACGGTCGCGCTCCTCGGCTCGCAGGACGGCGCGGACGCCCGCCTCGTCTTCGCGCGCTCCGTGGACGCGCCGGGCGACATGAACGCCCTCATGCGCGAAGCCTGCCACGCGCTCGAAGGGCGCGGCGGAGGTCGGCCCGACATGGCGCAGGGCGGTGGTCGCCACCCCGAACGCCTCGCCGCCGCACTCGAACACGCCGCCCGCACCCTCGCCCTCGAAGCCGACGCCTGACTTGACACTTCCCCACTCACTTCCTATCATCTCATCCTTGCGTGGGGCAGTAGCTCAGTTTGGCAGAGCGCCGCGTTCGCAATGCGGAGGTCAGGGGTTCGATCCCCCTCTGCTCCACCAAAAGATTGAACGGCTGACGGTTACCCGAAAGGGTAGCCGTTTTCGTTTGGACACATCTTTGGACACACCACATAAAGTCACGGGTTGCGCTCGGGCGCTTCGATCACGGGCTCCTGAGAGCGTGCCCCTTCGGTGAATAGCTTCGAGACGCCAAGGTAATGAATTCGCCTCTCGGGGTATTGACTGTTGCCCGCCCCGACCTGTTTCCCGTTTTCATTAATCCACCTGATTAACTTGCCGTCGCTGAAGTAGAAGCGGTGCTCTTCCGTCTTAACCACCTTGGACATGGGCTCGTCGTATATCTCTTGTTTGCGGTACACGAAAATCAGCTTCTCGTTCGAGTAATAAAATTCTTCAAAAAAGCTGTTCGTTTCCCCGTAATTGGTGACCGCTATTTTCACTATCTTCGGCCCGTCGAAGTAAGCGGTCAGTTCGCCGCCTTCGGTCGAGAAGCCCGACAACTCTTTTTTCACCGCTTTGAACTTAGCCTGATTCTTATTGATGGCCGCGTACAACTCGCGTATGGAAGAGATCGAGTCTTTCTCCTGAGGACTATGTGCGGACGCCGGGCCCAAGACATCCGCCCGGCCAGATAAAGCGAAAAGCAACACGACAAATACTATCAAGGCTTTTTTCATCAGTCCTCTTTGACCTCTCTCCGTTGGCGGTGGCCGCCGATGCGAACCCAATGTTTCCCGAAGCCGGACGGCTCCGGCCCGCGCGCATTCGTCAACGCTTGGTGGGCGGCGCGCGGACGTACCGCCGTCCGTCGAATCGCCACGTCTCCGTCCGGGTTTTCAACGGCCTGATGTCTTCGTGCTTCGAGTCGCAGTCCTCGTCGTTATTTTCGTCGAAGCATTCGACGGTGGTCTTCTTGACGACCATCTCGTTGAAGCCCACGCCCGCCGGACGGGCCGGGGGTGCGAGCGATATGGTGGAGACGGTTTTGGCGATTATTCTACGGCTGTGGTCGGAAGCAGCCGGGTACACCCTCTCCACCACCACTTCACTGAAGACCTCGCTCAACCGTTCGCCCTCGATGCGGTAGAGCGTCAGTCTCGTCCACCAGTCGGAAGTCGGGAGCCAGATGTGCTCCTGCCTGAAGCCAATCAACGTCTCCCGGCTGTTAAGTTTGTAGGGCGCGAGGTCGAGAGAGACGTTGTCGTGCCCCGAAATGCTGATGACTTCGTCCTGATTGAGAGATTCGTATTCGACGGGCGACCCCGGGGAAGGCAGAGTCAACTGTTTCGCCACGAGCGATAACGCGGCCCCGTTCTTCCTTAACACCGCCAGAAAGCTGTTCCCTATGCAACTACCGCACAGGCCGGCGGAGGCGTCGTCCTCCGAATTAATGCCTACTAACACGACGAGATGCTCCTGACCTTGAACCTTCCAGAGGCCAGCTTCTTCTATCACGACGAACGCGGGCTTTCTCTCCGTGTTGAGGATGCCGGACACCCTTCCGGTGGCCGGGTCGTAGCCGGCGAAAATCGGCTTGAGAACGTCGCTTGCGGAAAACTGCTCGAAAGGACGCGGCAGGCTTGCGGATTTGGGCAGGGCTACAGGCCCGTCACTCGTCTGGGCGGACGTGCCGTTAGATAAGACGAGGAGGAGTGTCGGCACCAACAAACACGGCAGCCATGAAAAGAGTCCGTTCAGGATGCCGACGCTCTTCCGCCCCCGGCATATCCCGGCAATCCGATTGTCCATTTTTGTGTTTCGTCCGTCACCGTCTTATCGGTTCAAGAATTAGCTCTTCAAGACGAATGCTCTTGTCCTGACTGTTGATGATTCGATAAAGCCCTTCGACCAAAGTCAGCGTGCTTCGATAGAGCTGTTCCTCTCTGACTTCCACGGCGGTTCTCGGCCCGCTGATGTCAATGGCCCCCTTCTTCACACCCAGAGTTAAGCCGACCGAAATCTCAAAGTATCTGTAGTTTGAAGAAGGTTGCGGGAGTCGGATTGAATCCGTCACCAGCAGGTTGTTTGATTCAATCAACTTGAGTAGAGCCAATTTGTCTGAGGGCGACAGTTGATACGTCTTGCGCGGAGATGTCGGACGCCTGCCGCTGCTCCCGCCGAAAGTCTGCCCCCACACAATTGCGTCCCGCTCGACGGTAATCGTCGTCGTTTGAGAGCCGCTGTCTTTGCTGCGCTCGCCCGTCGTCAGCCGGACGCTGACGTGTAACTCGTCCGTCGCCTGACCCGAAGTGGAGCCAACGCAAGCCGCAAAGAACAGGCATGAGCAGGTGACAATTAGAAGCGTCTTCATTCCCGGTTTCACCCGTCGGTCGCGCGAGCTGCGGGGTTGTCTCATGGGCCCTTCCGGAAGACCCCGTTGAGCCGCACGTTCACGCCGCCGCACTCGGAGTTGTCACTGGCTACGAGGTAGTCGCCGACTAATTTGAGCGACACCCGGCATTCTTCTTCGACGAGGACGAGTTCATCGCCTTGAGGCTGCGCCACGGCTTCGACGCCGCCTACACGGACGTTAGCGCCGACGCCTTCCCAGAGGGCGTAGCCTTTGACTTTGAGAAGACCGGACTTGCCGTCGCGCCGGATGTCCAATGATTTTCCGGCGTACTTCCATAAGCCTATCCAGTTTGCAAGGGCGGGGCGGGCTGGCGGCTCGGACACCAACAGTTTATCGGCCAGCAGCCAGCCGACCGTCTCGCTACCCTTGCGCGGCTGGTACCAGCCGCAGACCCATTGGCCGTATGTCCTCGAAACCAGCACTTGGTCTCCGGTGACGAGGTAAGTCTTCCTCTCGCACTTCGTTTCGTAGAGCGGGCAGTCGTCGTCGTCGCTAAAGAAGTGAACCCGGGCCGTCCAGTTGCCGCCGACCTTCGCCAGCCTGAACCCCGCCCGGTCGGACGGGAAGAGCCCGTTGCGGCACCAATTGGCCGGATAGTCGTTAGCTTCCTGCGCCGTGGCTGTTGCCGAAACACACAGCAACACCAACAGCGCTAAAAGAATTTTCCTCATCGGCAGCGTCATGTTCATCTCGGTAATGACGTTATTAACTTTTGCCATCTCGGGGGCTAGTTTGTGACTTTGAATTTCACCGAATACTTGCCCGGCGCGGGGGCGGGGCTGATGACGAAAAGATAATCCCCGCTCTGCGTCAAGGGGTCGGGGCTGAAAGCGTCAATCGTCGGTTCTTCGCCTTCTCTTTTGTCCGGGTAATAAAATGTGATGGTGCATCCGGCGGCTTCAACTTCTATCCGCTGCCCCGCTTTCATGTTCAGCAGAAAGGATTTTCTGTCACCCGTTGATTTAAACGTTACTGGAAAACTCGCCGAATTCCTGCCCCGCGCGAATCGAACTCTCTCCGCCCCCTTCGCAAGGGCCGCGTAGCTTTCACCGCAAGGCATAAAATCCGCGAAGCTGATTTCGTACTTGTTCGTGTCATAGTTTTTGCCGGAGAATTTGATTCGCAGCGACTCCGTGCCGCCGGACTTCACGAGCGTCCAAATCAAACTCTTCATCTCGGACGGCGCAACGTCGGGCAGCTTGTTATCGGCAAACGCGACGGTCAAAGTGTCGCCTTTGAGCGTCCCGCTAAATTCGTACGTTGCGCCGGAGGGGATGTCGTCGCCGCCGCCGCCACTCCCCACCACGAAGGTTCCCGCCACCTTGCTCCCGTCAATCCTGAAGTTGACGACGCGCTCTCCCTGTAGCCAGTCGGCGCGGAAACACTTTGACACGTCTTGCGCGTTCGCCGACGAACCCGCGCACAGAAGGATACAAACCAACGTGACCGCAAATTTTGCCGCCGAGTTTTTCATGCGTGTGTCCTTGGAATTTTTATTTCCGGGTGAGCGGGGCCAAGGCGACGGCCTTTCGCTCTCATTCAAACGAAAGTATTCACTTCAGGCGAACGTCCAACGTGTAATTGAAGACGGGCTTTTTCTTCCGCAGTTCGTTTGCCGTGAACCCCTCCAAGCAGCTCATGTAGACTTTGATTTTATAGCCCCCTGTTTTTTCCACTTCGCCATCCCACACGTCAATGCCGACCATGTCATCGCCGATGAAGACGGCCTCGCCGCCGCTGTCGAACAACTGGAAAAACACGGAGCACTCGTTCTCTTTGCTCAGGAAGAGCCCCTTCGCGATAACCTTTATCCCGACCGTCTGGCCTTTGTGCAGGTTGAGAGAATAAAAATGCGCGTCGGACTCCCTTCTCGGCAGAATAATGGTCTTCACCGTCGCCCTGCCGCTTTTAAAAGTCAGTCTGGACGTTTGGGCGTGTGCGCAAACCATAAAACCGCACATCAAAAAACAGACGGCTAGACACTTTTTCGCGCTGTATGCAATTCTCATTTTGATTCTGCTTGCCAAGTGAAAATTTGGGGTGGAGATATAACAGTCAGGGCCAGCCTGCCGCCCAAGTGCGTCGGCAGTATAACATCTGCCTCAGCAATCTTTATAAAAAGTCTCCGCTCCGTCCCGCGTGTCCGCAAGCGGCGGCGACTGCCGCGCCTGAAGACGCGTGCCGACCCTTCATTCAAGGCCCGACGGTCTACTGATGCCGAGGAGCAACTCGTTCCGGAAACGCTCGCAGCCAAACTCTACCTCGGACAATAACGTCCGTCCAGAACCATCCTGAATGGCTGCTCGACTGCCGCCGCTTCATGCTGGTAAGGCACGTCCCGGTGGCCCGGATTCGGGCAGCCCCGCCGCTTTCGTTTTTGTTGCTAAGGCGCGGTAAATCGTGTAAAAGCTACGGGCTGTTTGCTTCAAGGCGCGTCCTCTGAGCGAGCGCGCGGCGTGAATCCTGAACCCTCATCTTTCGCAGGGAGGCCCCGTATGAGTCAGTTCCCTTCGCAGCCGGGTGCGCCGGGCGGCGCGCAGTACGCTGTACACCGCATCATAGACGAGCTGCATCAGGGGATGGTCGTCTGCACTTTCGAGCACCCGCCGGAGTGGCAGGCGCACAGTCAGGTCGTCTGGAATTTTGAGGAGTCGAGCCAGCCTCTACAGTGCTACGCGTCGGTCTTCAACCCGCGCGGCACGGAGGCGTGCGAGTTCCTGCCGATGGAGTCGTTCTTCTGGCTTGAGCCGAACTTCATGTACACGGTGGGGCAAAAGTTTCGCGGGCAGACCTACCTGCCGCCGATGGGCGCGCTCGACGCCCTGACTCAATTCGCCGTCCCCAAGTATCGCGGCGACCGCCAGAACCTGCGCATCGTCCACGCGCAGCCCCTCCCGAATCTGTCGCAGGTGGTCGGGAACGACTGGCTGCGCAGCGTCCGCAACGAGGGCGCGATGGCGCGCCTCGAATACGAAGAGAACGGGCGGCCCTTCGAAGAGGACTTCTACGGCTGCGCGCTGTGGCAACCGCCGATAGGGGAGCAGACCAACTGGGGGTTGGTGATGCTCTTCGGCCTCCGCGCAGCGCGCGGCGAACTCGACACGGTGGGGAAGGAACTCTGGCGCATCGCCGCCTCATGGCGCGAGAACCCGCAGTGGGCACAGCTCTGCACACAAATCCTCCAGCAGCTCAACGACCGGATGCTGGCCCACTACGCGCAGGTTCGGGCCGAGCAGGCGAGGCAGATAGACTGGGGGCGGAAGATGTCGGAGTACCGCGAGTGGGAGAGCGGCCTGCGGCAGCAGCAGTTCAACGACCGCTGGGCCTCGCAGGAAAGAATCAACGACGCGCGCGGCGATGTCCTCATGGGCCGTCAGCGCTTCGATGATCCGAGCAGCGCCACCGGCCTCCCGCACTTCGACCACAGCTACAGCCAATATTCATGGACGAACGGGAGGGGCAACTGGATTCACACGAACAAAGCGATGTACGACCCGAACTCCGACCCGAACGAGAGCGGCAGAGGCCCCTGGTCTCTGGTCAACCCGACTTGAGACGCGCGAGATAGTCGAGTCCCTCGCTCGCACATCGGACGTTTCGACGCGGAAGAGGCCGCAAGCCATTCGGGCTTGCGGCCTCTTCCGCGTTCACTTCTTGGCGTTCGCTCCTTTCGTCTCTCCTTCCCTCACTCCCTGTCTACTTGCAGCAGCGCCTCGTAGGTGAAGCTCGTCGTGCCGAAGGTCGGTTCGGGGTCGAGTTGGAGGAGGCGGAACTTGTAGCCGAGCGCCGAGACGGGCGGGTTCGCCGTGTGCGGGCGCGGGGTCTGGCCTTCGATGCGGAGGATGAAGCGGGCGGTCTGGCCGCCGGGCTTCGTCGCGCTGACGAGGATGTTGACGCCGCCCTGCGTCACGCAGACGACGTTGCGCGGGCAGCGGTTGTCAAAGCCGACATCAATGAACTGGACGCGGAGCTTGTCGGGGAGCACGACGGCGCGCTCGCGGAACTTGAGCGTGAAGGGCGTGCCGAGCGTCGCTTCCTTCAAGGGCTCGTTGAAGCGGGCGCGGTACTCGATGGAGTTGATGAAGGCGCGCACCAACCCCGCCGCGCGCCAGTCGCCGCCGAAGGAGTTGAGCTTCGTGAGCCAGAAGTTGAAGCCGCGGAGGTCGAAGTCCGGCAGGTCGTCCGGGTCGCGGCGCAGATAGCCGAGGTACTGCATGAGGACGAAGGCCGCGTTGAACTCGCGGCGGCGGAAGTCTTCGTCGTCGGCTACACGCAGAAGCACGCTCCCGCGCGTCTCCGTCCCGGCTTCGAGACCGGCGACGAGCGCGTCGCGTTCGGCCTGCGAGAGCGAGCCGCCGGAGTTCGAGTTCAGTTGTTCGACGTACTGCGCGGCGGTCGAGTCCGTGGGGTATCTCTGCGCGAAGGCGACGCGCGCGACGAACTCTTCGGCATAGGCGCGGCGGTTGGCGCGGAGCTTCTGTTCCCAGTCGCTTTGGCCGACGACGACGCCCTCGCCGATTTCATGCGCGTCGTGGATGAGGGTCTCGTAACGGACGTTCGCGTTGAAGGCGAGGCGGTAGAGCCGCTCGACGAGAAAGCCCGCCTCCTGAAATTCAATCGAGAGGAAGAAGGCCGCCGAGACGTTCTCGCGCTTCGCCTCGCGGCACGCCGCGTCCGCGCCGCAAGCCTCTATCTGAGCGGCCCAGAACTCCAGTCCCGCGTCGTCGGGCTCGCGCCCCAAGAAGTCCAGATAGTGCTGGCGGACGAAGAAGCGCGAGTCGTCAATGGGGTTGTCGTTCGTCGGGTGCTCGTCGTCGTCGCGGATGTTGAGGAGGGCGGTGACCGGGCCTTCGAGCACGCCGGGGCCGCGCAAGGTTTGGAGCGTGAGGGCGAGCGTCTCGTCGCCCTCGACCGAGCGGTCGTCGGTGACGGAGACCGAGAACGTCTGCGTCGTCTCGCCCGGCGCGAAGCGGAGCGTGCCCCGCGCCGTCGTGTAGTCCGTGCGCTCCGAGGCCGTCCGGTCGCCCGTCGCGTAGTCAACCTCCACCTCCTGCGAAAGGTCGCCCGCGCGCACGACGTTGATGTTGATGCTGCGCCCGCCTTCGTCAATCGAAGAGGTCGGGGACTCGAACCGCACGCGCGCGGCCTGCGTGGGCGGCGCGGCGTCGTTGATTTTGGCGACGAAGGAGTTGAGCGATGAGTCGAAGGGGTTGAGCGAGAGGACGAGTTCGCGCGCGAAGTTGTCGCGGAAGGGGTTGACGACGGGGAAGTCGTTCGAGTCAGTCCAGCCGAGCACGTAGGCCGTGCTCGTGGCGTCGGTCTGCACGTCCAAGCCGTAGTCAAAAGAACTGCCGCCGAGATAGGTCGCGTAGAGCGCCTGCCCCGAAGGGTTGAGCTTAAAGAGGAAGGCGTCGTAGCTGCCGCCGAGCGTGGACTGCAAGGCGTTGACGGGCGCGGGGAAGTCCGTCGAGATCGTGTTGCCCGTGACGTAGGCGTTACCCAGTGCGTCCGTCGCCACACCCGACGCGGCCTCGCCGCCGCAGATGACGACTCCGAAGAGGCTGAAGAGCCCGCACTGCGGCGGCGTGCCGCTCAAGTAAGTCGAGTAGATGAGTCCCGTGCCCGTCGCGTTGAGCTTCGTGATGAAGCCGTCGCCCTGAGGGTCTTTCGAGTTCGGTTGAAGCGCGCTCTGCGTGGGGAAGTCTTGCGAGTCGGTGCTGCCCGCGACGTGCGCCTGCCCCGCTAAGTCAACCGCCAAGGCGTAGACTAACTCCGCGTGCGAGCCGCCGAGATAAGTCGAGTAGAGGAACGCCGAGCCGTCGGGCGAGAGCTTCGAGACGACCGCGTTGGGCAAGAAGGATTCGGGCGGCGAGTTCGTCCTCGTCTGGAACGCGCCCGCCGTCGTGGGGTAGTCGTTGGAGTAGCTCGTCCCGGCGACGTAGAGGCTGCCCGACGCGTCCACGGCGATGTCGCCGAGGACGCCCGTCTCGGAGTCGTTCCCGCCGAGGTATGTCGAGTAGACGAGCGACGAGCCCGAAGGCGCGACCTTCGTTAAGAAGAAATCCGTCGAACCCTTCTTCGACGTTTGCAAGGCGTTAGCGATGGGGAAGTTCACGGAGGCGGTGTCGCCGTAGACATAAGCCGCGCCCGTCGAGTCAACGGCGACGCTCCGGCTCCACTCGGTGTCCACGCCGCCGAGATAGCTCGAATAAATTAAGGCCGAGCCCGAAGGGTTGAGCTTCGTGATGAAGCCGTCCGTGCCGCCGCCGAAGGTCGTCTGGAAGGCGTTCGATAGCGGAAAGTCCGTCGAGTAGGTGACGCCCGTGACGTATGCCGCGCCCGTCGTGTCAACGGCGATGTCCTGCCCGTACTCAACTCCGCCCGGAGGGCCGCCCTGCGAGCCGCCGAGGTAAGTGACGTAAGCCAGCTCCGTGCCCGACGCGTCGAGCTTCGCCACGAAGGCGTCGCTCGTCCCGCGTCGCTCGGTCTGGAACGCGCCGGGAGTGAGGAGCACAGGGATAGCTTCGGACGTGCCGACGACGTAGACGTTGCCCGCAGCGTCAACCGCCATCTTCTCGCCCGGCAGGAAATAGGTCGAGTAGACGAGCACGGGGTCTATGACGAGCGGCGCGCTCGCGTCATACGCGCCGAGCTGGAAGCCGACCTCGCGCGCGCCGCGCCGGAGAACGTAGCGGCCCGCGACCTCGCGCCGCTCGCCGCCGATTTGTTGATAGACGAAGGGCCTGCTCTGCGTGAGTGTCCCCGTCTTCGTGTGGAGCAGAAGCTCTCCGCCCGCGCCGACGCTCAGACGCTCCGCGCCGTCGAAGCGGAGGCGCACCGCTCGGTAGTCCGCGCCGGGAGCGAGGATGAAGTCGTACTCAAGGCGACCGCCGCCGCCGTCGTGATAGACGAGGTCAACGCCTTGATAAAGATTCCGGTAGCGGACGCTCCCGAACGTCCTGACGCCCGCGCGCCACTTCGAGGGGTCTCTGCCGATGAAGTAGTTCACTCTTCCTTTCAGTTCGTCCTCGCCGACGATTTCGGCGCGCGGGTTCGCTCCGGCGAACTGCATCCGCAAGGTTTGAAGGGATGACGCGGGGCGGCGCTCGCCGTGGGGGCTCTCCCCTTGCCCCCTCCGACGCGCCGCGCTGACGCCCGCGCCTTCCCTTCTTTCGCTGCTCTCGTGCAAGGCGAGCAAAGCGCCTTCCGCCGAGAGCAGGAGCGTGTGGCGGCTGCCGCGCGAGAGGAATTTGAAGCGCGCGTCCGCCTGACCCGCGTTCGCCTCGAAGCTCGCGGGCATGTGGGCGAAGGATTTTTTGACGGAAGAGGGAGCGGAACTCTTCTTCGACTCGGAAGGAAGAGAAAGCGAAGAGGCGCGGCGTTCCGCTGCGTTGCGCTTCTTAAACTGCGGCGTGGAGGCGTGTGTCGTTCGCGGCGTGAGGCCGCAGAGAATCGTGAGCGCGAGCAGAAGCGTCGTGAGTGAGTCGCCGTTCGTCCGTGGTCTCCGCGTTAACACTTGTTCCCTCCTGACGAGTTGCGTTTCGTTCTTAGAAGTTGAGCTTGAGAGCGAGTTGGACGGTGCGCGGGCCGCCGACCTGATAGAGCGGGCTGAGGCCGCCGTTGACGCCGCCCGTGCCGAGGCTGCGCGCGAGCGTCTGCGTGCTGAGGCCGAAGAGGCGGCTGCCGAGGTCGCTCACGGGGTCGCCGAAGTTCGGGTGGTTGAAGACGTTGAAAACTTCGGCGCGGAGTTGCAGACGGACTCGCTCCGAGAGCACGAGCTGCCTGCGCACGGCGAGGTCGAGCTGCGAGAGCCCGAAGCCGCGCAGGGCGTTGCGCGCGAGCGTGCCCTGTCGGCCCGTGGTGGCGCGGAAGGCTTCGGGGTTGAGACGCCGCCCGCCGGGAGCGTCTTCGTCATCAAGATAAATCGGGACGCCGGGCACGAGGTCTGGGCGGCGGGCTTCGACGAGGTCGCCGAAGATGAAGCCGGTCGTCTGGAGGACGTTGATGGGCGCGGCGGTGCGAGCGCGGAAGATGGCATCCACCGACCAGTCGCGGAGGATGAAGGCGGCGACGGCTCGCCTCCTCCGAGGCTGCGGCAGGTCGTAGGTCAGTGCGCCGCTCACGGAGTGGCGCACGTCGAAGGTCGAGGAGGCGCGCTCGGCGCGCGGGTCGGGTGCGCCCGTGAAGAGGAGGTTCGAGGAGTCGTCCGAGTCGTCGTCAATCGAGTGCGAGAAGGTGTAGGAGGCGTGCGCCTGCAACCCTTCGGAGAGCCTTCGGCGGTAGACGGTCTGGAGCGCGTGGTAGTCGGAGCTGCTCTGGTTGTTCGTCAGGCGGATGAGCGTGAAGGCGTTCGTGGGCCGAAGAAGCGCCGTCTGCCTTAATAAGAGTCGGCCCGCCGCGCCGACGTAGGAGGCCGAAAGAAAATGGCGCGCGCCGAGCGGCTGCTCGACGCCCGCGCTCCACTGGACGGTGAGCGGGAGTTTGAGCGCGGGCGCGAAGGCGTAGATGGTGCCGAAGGGCGGGTCGAAGTTGATGGGCGGCGGCTCGGCGTTCGAAGGGTCGAGCGGGAACGAGACGTTCGAGAGCAGCTTCTCTCTCGTGTACGGGAAGACGCTGCCGAAGGCTTGCGCGGCCTGCCCCGTGCCGAGGTCGTAGAAGATGCCGACGCCGCCGCGCAGGGTCGTGCCGCGTGCGGGCCAGAGCGAGAAGGCGATGCCTGTGCGCGGCGCGAAGTTGGCGTAGGTCGTCCGCCAGAGCGAAGCGCCGCGCGGCGCGAGCCGGGGGTTGAAGACGAAGAGGCCGCCGACGATGATGAAGTTCACGTCGCCGTCGCCTAAGCCTTGAATGACTGCGGGGTGGTTGCCGTCGCTCTCGGTGGGCGGCGGGTTGAGTTCCCAACGAAGGCCATAGACGACCGTCAGGCGCGGCGTGACGCGCGCGGCGTCCTGCGCGTAGAGCGAGAAGTTCGTGAAGAGCGGCTCGCGCGGCCCGGCGTCGGCGTTGACGCGCACCTGAAAGGCGCGGCCCGTCTGGACGGCGGCGTTGACGCCGTTGCGGACGGCGTCGCCGAAGACGACCGACTGCGAATAGTTCAAGGGACTATAGACCGGCGTGAGCCTCCGGTAGTCGAAGCCGAACTTCAATTCGTGCACGCCGCGCACGACCGAGAGGTTGCCGACGAGGTTGAGCTGCCGCTGGCGGTTGTTGACGTTCTTGCCGACGCCGAAGCCGGAGTTGAGGCCGCCGCGTAAAGTCACTTGGAAGCCGGAAGTGTCGGGGCGCGCGAACGCGGGGAACAAGAGAGACGTGTCGGGGACGCGCGCGCCGCCGAAGTCGTCGAGCGCAAGCGCGGTCTCGCCGCGCACGCGGCTCCAGTTGAAGCGGAGGTCGCCGGTGACGTGAGAACTCAGGGCCGCGGTCGCGCCCGCCGTCAGAGTCGAAGTGTCGAGCGCGGTGCGGTTGATGGTGTTGAGGCTCTGGCCCGTCGAGCCGGGCGAAGTGACGCCGCCGCGCTGCGAGGTGCGCGAGGGCGCGAAGGCCGTGCGCGCGAAGAGCGTCAGACGCTCGGTCGCCACGAAGTCGAAGCGCGCGCTCGCGGCGTCGAAGCGCGAGGGGTCTGAGTAGCTCGCGGCGAACTCGGCGAAGCCGTTATTGAGGTCTGCGCCGTTCGGCGCGGGGAAGGCTTCGAGCAGCGCGCGCACGCCGGGCGAGTTTGCGGCGGCGCGCGCCGCGAGCGAAGGCACTTCCGTCAGCGCGACCTGCGGCTGCCGGAGCCGCATGCCTTCATAAGAGACGAAGAAGAAGGCGCGGTTGCGCACCAGGGGGCCGCCGATGGTCGCGCCGAAGTCGTTCTGCCGGATGGTCGGGCGCGGCAGGGCACGGCTGTTGGCGAACCAATCGTTAGCGTCTAACGCATCGTGCCGAAAATATTCGAAGAGCGAGCCGTGCCACTCGCCCGTCCCCGAACGCGTGGCGATGGCGACCTGCGCGCCGGGCGTCCGACCGAACTCAGGCGCGTAGGAAGAGGTGAGCAAGCGAAACTCTTCGAGCGCGTCGAGCGAGACGAGGTTGTTCGCGCCGCCGAGCACCGTCAACGCGGGAAGCCCGCCCGCCGCCGCCTGCCCCGGCGACGCCCCCGCCGAGACGCCGACGTTGGCCGAGACGCCGTCCACCGTAAAGTAATTCGCGTTGGCCCTCTGGCCGTTGACGGAGAACTGCCCCTGCTCGTTGAAGGTCGTGCGCGTTAAGACGGTGCCGGGCGCAAGCTCGAACAAAGATTGAAAGCTCCGCCCGTTGAGCGGCAGGTTCTCGACGAACTTGCGGTTGACGACCGTGCTCACCGAGGCCGACTGCTCGACGCCGGAGTTCAAGGCGTCAACGACGGTCACGGTCTCGCCGACTTCGCCGACTTCGAGCTTGATGCGGAGCGCCTGCCGGTCGCCGACGTTCAAGACGATGTTGCGGACTTCGAGCGTAGCAAAACCCTCGCGCTGCGCCGTCAAGGTGTAGCGGCCCGGCGGCAGGAGCGGGATAGTGAACGCGCCCTCGCCGTCCGTCGTCGCGTGCCGCTGCACGGCGATGCTCAAGTTCAAGACCGTAATCTCGACCACAGGCACGACCGCGCCGTTCTCGTCCAACACCGTCCCGCCGAGCGTCGCCGACGGCGACTGCGCGCCGGAAGCGACGGCCCGCCGCGCGCCCATCTCGAAGCAGATGAACACGAGCGCAGCGAGCAGCACGAGGCCGCGCCGCATCACATCCCCGCTCAATTTTTTCGCCTGCGTCGTCATTTCTCGCGTTTCAAAATCTCAATGCCGATGATGGCTGTAGGGGCAGGGCAAGTCCGCGGCCCACACATCCGTTAGCTTCAACGCTGAGTTTTATGATTCTTGAGCGGGCCGCGGACTTGCCCTGCCCCTACAGTTTTGAGACCGAAGTCATCTTTATCTCAACGTTCATACGCCTCTTGAATCGCGGCGGCGAGACGTTCGGACGAGGCGAGCGTGCGCCAGAACTGCGGAGACTTAATCGAGCCGGCAGTCCCGCCCTCCTCCGAGATGGTAAAGGCCGAGCGCACCGCGCCGTCCTGCGCGTAGCTCGACTGCAAGAGCCGCTCGGCGGCCTGCGCGACGTTCGCCTCGTTGACCGTTTCAGCCGTCGCGCCCTCGCCGCCCGCCCCGAAGACCGTGCCGAGCTGCGCGCGCAGCGCCGAGACCTCACGCCGGTAAGCCCCCGCGTGCTCGCGCACCATCGAGAGCAGCTTCGCCCTCGCTTCGGGTTCGAGCGCGCGCGCCTCCGACGGCTTGAACCTCCCGACCAAACGCTTCAAAGCCGACGCATGCAAAAGCGCCTGCCGCGAACGATTCATCGCGCGCGCCGCGAACTGCTTGATCTCCGAGTCCACGCGCTCCGTGCCCGCGAGCCGCGCCCCGAAGTGCGCGCGCAACTCGGCGTCCGCCGGGATGCGTCCCGCGCCGACGCTCACCTCGCGCTCGGTCGTCTTCGACGGCGCGGCCTTCGCCCGCTCGCGCTTCGCCACGGCCTCGGCGACCGTGCTCACTTCGACGACGACCGCCGGGTTGCCGATGACTGGGCCGAGGGCGCGCAAGATGGCTTCCTTGCGCCCCTCGGACTCGACAAGCGCGTCCACGCGCAGGGCTCCTCCTGTGGTGCGCCCCATGCTGACCTGCTCGCCGAGATTCGCTTTGATTTGATTGAGAAGATACGCGACTTCGACTTCCAACTCCGCCGAAGCGACGACCGAAGGGTTCGGGACGAGGGACGAGGGATGAGCTTGCACATCCTCCCCGCGTTTCTGATTCACACTGCCGCCCTCATCCCTCAGCCCTTCGGTCGCCCCCTTCGCAGAGTCGAGCAGTTCCGGTTCGAGTTGATAGACACCCGGCGGCACGTCCTCCGCACGCTTCTTCTCCAGCCCGCCTTCGACCAAACGGTATTCGACCGTTCGCGCCGCCGCGCCGCACCGTAAGCGTCATCCTGAAGGCGTGGAGGTCTGACTTGTTCAGCCACAGAGACCCGCCCATGACGCCTTCCGCGCCGCCCGGCGCTTCATAACTCAGAACGTATGTGGCGAGCCTTTCATCAACCTTCAAATCAACGCCGCCCGCGCCGAGCGCCTCGAAGCTCTTCGCCGAAGGCTCGACGCGCCAGACCTCGCCCGCGTCGAGCAGCTCTCTCGCCGTCAGAGCGCCGCTCTCGGCGCTCGCCTCGCCGCGCCGGTAGACGACGCTCGTCCCGTCGGACTTCATCCACTCGCCCGCGACCAATCTGTTCTGCTCGTCGTAGAGCCTCCGCAGGCGGATGCCGCTCGCGCTCCCCTGCCAAGTCTCGACGCGCCGCCGCGCGGCGACGCTCCGCCCGTCCGCCTTCAACTCCTCGACGAAGACCGTGCGGTGGAGGACGGCTCCCGCGCCGAAAGACTCTTCCGCCGACGCCGCGCGCCGCAGCAACTCGGCGGCGGAGACCTTCGACACGTTGAACTTCGTGAACAGCAACGCGGCCACGACGAGCACCGCCAGCCCCGCCGCCCACGCGCCGGGCCGCACAGCCGTGAATGGATTAAGGAGGCGAGCCAGCACCTCTCTCAACCACCCCCACGACGCCGCGAGCACGCCCGCCTTCTCTCGCTCCGCATTTGTCTCGACGCGCTCCGTCTGCCGCGCTTCATCGGCGGCCATCAAAGGGTCTCGGTACGCGACCCTCAACGTCGGCGCGGAGTCCACATAACTGAGCCGCGCTTCGAGCATCCGCCCCTCACTCAAACCCACGCTCACCGCGCAGTCGCCGCCCTCGACGCCCCACGCCGCCGGGTCGAGATACAGAAGCCTCACGTCCTGCTCGCTGAAGACCTCGACGAACGCGACCTCCTCGCCGTCGCGGACGCTGAGCTGCTGCTCGCTGAGAATCGCCGAAACCTTCTGCGCCGCCAGCAAACGACCGTTGACCGAGACGCGCAACTCCCTCGGCCTGTGCTCGAACACGTCCCGCGCGCGACGCCGACACCTGCGCGCCTCCGCGCCCGACGCCCCGCCCGTCGCTCCGCCATTGTCGTCACCGCCGTCGCCGCCGGGGCCGTCCGCATCATCACTGCCGCCCCCGCCTCGACCACCGCTGCCGTTGCCGTCTCCGCCGTCGCCATCGCCGCCACTCCTCCGACTCGTCTCGACGCCGAGCACATCCAACGGATAACGCTCCGCGAGCGTCGGCAGTCCTTGAATCGTGTTCGCCTCTTCAATGCACACGGGGCAGCTCACGACGTGCGCCAGCGTCGCGCAGTCCGGCCCGCCCTGCGAGTCGCTTCGGTAGAGCGTCTTCAATTCTTCATCCCTCAAACACGCGCCCCGCCGCGAATCGAAGACGCGACGGCGGAGGTCTTTGAGCAACTCTTCGGGCGTCTGCGCGAAGCCGTCCGCCTGCGGCGACTCGGCGCGCGAGCCCTCACGCGCGAGGAAGCGCAGGCTCGTCGGGTCTCTCAGGAACTGCGCGGCCTCTGTGCGCGCGACGCGCAGTCGCTCTTCGACCGCCTCGCGCGTGGAGTTGCAGACGCGCGCGATCTCCGTCGGGTAGTAGCCGTGCATGAAGCGGAGGATGAGGACGCTGCCCGCCTTCGAGGTCTCTTTACGCAGACAGGCGTAGCGGCAGACCTGCCGCAACTCGTCCTGCACGCGGATGATGTCTCGCGGGTCGGTCGCGCGCAGGACGAATTCGGCGGAGTCGTACTCGCAGACGGCGAGCGGCTCTTCGCGCCGCCCTCGCGTTCGCCGCAGCTCGGAGATGTTGAGGTTACGCAGCATCCGGTAGAGGTAGCCGTCGAGGTTCCCGATGCGCCCAAGCTCCGGGCGGGTGAAAGTGAACTGGACGAACGCGTCGTGCACAAGGTCTTCGGCCCGCGCCGCGTCGCCACCGGTGAGCCCGTGCGCCCACGCCCGCAAACGTGCGTAGCGCGCGAGGAAGACCTCCTCGTGCCGCTCCTCGACGCGTGGGATTTCCGAAGGCTCTAACATCGCTTCACACAAACTAGACGCGCGGCGCGCGCACGAACCCACGGGCTCGACCTCTAAAAAACTTTCCGACCTCCGCCCCTGACACGGAGGCCGTCTCTTTCCCGCCGAATCTTCTCACAAAATTTAATGCGCGTCCGAACCCTTCGGCGGCGGGCGGGGTCATAATGAGTGAATGGAAGAGACGGCGAAATCGGTGCGTGAGGCATGGTTGGTGCTGCGCGCACAGTCCGGCGACCGGGAGGCGCTGGAAGAGCTTCTGAAGTTCGTGCAGGAGCCGCTCTTCCGCTACGTCCAAAGCCTCGTCAGGGAGCGGCCCCTCGCGGAAGACATCTTGCAGGAGGTCTTCATCCGCATCTACCGCAAGCTCGTTTGGCTGCGCGAGCCGGAGTTGTTCCGCGCGTGGGCATATCAGATAGCGACGCGCGAGGCTTTCAGGCATCTCCGGCGCGAGCGGCGGCGGGCCGAGAGGTTCGAGGACGAGGCGGCGCTCGCCGCGAGCACGGCCCCGCCGCCGCGCGAAGAGTTCGCGCCGGAGCTGGCCGCGCGTCTCCCGCAACTGGTCGCCGACCTCTCCCCGGCGAGCCGCGCGGTCATCGTCCTTTATTACCTGCACGAGATGTCTCTGGAAGAGACGGCGGCGGTGCTCGGCGTGCCGCTCGGCACGGTCAAGTCGCGCCTCTCCTACGGTCTCGAAGGCTTGCGCCGCCGTCTGCGCGAAGAAGGACGGAACTCTTAAAGGAGGTCTTCATGCGAAAGGAAAACTTTGAAGGGAACGGCGACGAAGACTCGCCCGCTTTCGACAGGCATTTCAAGTACGGTTTGATCGCCTACGCCGTCGTCGAATTCATCGCCCTCGCCTTCGTCGTCTGCTACGAGTTGGCGAAATGAAAGCTCAAACGTGGATGGAGGTTATGATGTCGGAAAAAACTAATCTCGAAGGGGTACGCTCCGAAGCTCTGGCCCGCATCAACCGCAGCGAGCGCGACTTCAAGCTCGCCTTCTTCGCCGCCGCCGCCCTCGAAGGATTGTTTTTGGTCGCCTTCGTGCTGGCGGCTGATTTCTCCAACCGCACGCACCTGCTGCTCCTGCTGGCGACGGTCGGGAGCTACACGGTCGTCGTCCTCGGCCTCGTCGCGCTCGGCGCATACGTCAACCGCGCCGTCCTGCGCGTCCTCAAGGCCGTCGAACTGTCGAAGGGTTAAGCCCGACGCAAAAAGGCCCGCCCGCGAGGGGTTCGCGGGCGGGCCTTTTGCGAGCGGGCAACCGCCGTGAATCCCGCCACATCCACGCTTGTAGCGTCGTGACTCTCCCGCTTGCCAAACGCGCCTCTCTCTGTTTACAGTCCTTCTCGCAGACCGTCGGCCCTTTGCTCTCGGAGGAGATTCATGAAGACTCGTAGTTTCGCACGTTCTCTCTTTGCCCTCGCGCTCGTCCTCTCGCTCGGCGTGGCCGCCCTCGGCGATGTGATTCGGATGAAGGACGGGCAGGTCATCCGCGGCGAGATCGTCGCCTTCCGCGACCAGCAGTTCACCGTCCTCGTCGGCAGGGGCGAGCGCGGGCGGCGCAGCCGGATGACGATTTACATGGAGGACGTGGAGTCCATCGAATTCGACTCGGCCTCGAACGCCGACGCGGGCGCGAACTCCGGCGGCACGGGCGGCGCTCAGGACGAAGAGGCGGCAACCCGCCCCGAACCCATCCGCCCGCAGCCCACGCCGACGCCGCGCGCGAGCGAGCCTCGACCCTCCAGCCCGACGACGGGCGGCGAACCTCGACCCTCGACCGGCACTTCGCAGCCCGCAGCCGGGACTGACTCGGCCTTCTTCCCCGTCCGCGTCCGCATCCGCGCCGACAACACGGCGAACGGCTGGACGGACAGCGGCCTCATGGTGCGCAAGGGGCAACGCCTCCGCGTCTCCGCCACGGGCCGCGTCTCGCTCGGACAGGGACGCTTCTCCACGCCGACGGGGCTGCCGCGCGTCATGGACACCGAGAAGCTGATGCGGAATGAGCCCACGGGCGGCCTCATCGCCGTCGTCGGCGACGACAACGACGAGTTCATCTTCATCGGCGCGAACCGGGAGTTCTACGCCCCGCGCGACGGGCGGCTCTTCCTCGGCGTCAACGAAGGCAACCTCGCCGACAACACCGGCACCTTCGACGCCCTCATCGAAGTCGAGCCCATCACGGGCGGCGGCAACTAACGAGGCGGCGAGCCAACAAAGACGGCGCGAAACGCATCAAAAAGCCGTAAACCGTGAATCGTCAATCGTGAATAGTAAGAACCGGGTTTTAACTATTCACGATTTACGGTTGACGATTTACGGCTTTTGCCGATTCCCGACTCTCATTGTCTTGACCGTCTGCGAGGCCGCGCCTTACTATTCAGCCAGAAGAGTTAACGGAAAACGCGCCCCGCCGCCCGTTCCAAAGGATTTTGCCGCCATGAAAAGCCTTTCTGCCCGTCGCACTTTCGTCCTCGCCTTCGCGCTCGTGCTCGTCGCGCTGCCCGTCTCCGGCCTCGCGCAGTCGCGCCGCACGCCGCCGCAGGCCCCGCAGAAGAAGAACAACCGTCCGGGGCAGACCGACGACCCGCAGCAGAAGCAAGACCCTCTGCCGCCCAACATCGTCAACGACAAAGAGGCCGAGATCGTGAAGGTGACGAGCGCGCTCGTCAACGTCGAGGCCGTCGTCTACAACAAGAAGACGAAACAGATCATCACGGGCTTGAAGAAAGAGAACTTCGCCGTCTTCGAGGACGGGATTCAGAAGGACATCACCAACTTCTCGACGCCCGAAGCGCCGATCACGGTCGCCGTCGTCCTCGAATACAGCAAGCTCGGCCAGTTGATGGGCTACTACGGGAGCGGCGGCATGGAGCCCGGCCAGTACGAGATGCTGCGACCGATGGCGATGTTCCTCCAGCAGTTCATCAAGCCGCCCGACGACTTCGTCTCTGTCGTCGCCTACGACATGCGGCCCACGCCCTTGACCGACTTCACCAACGACCCCGGTCGCATCGGGCAGGTCATCAACCTCCTGCTCCGCAATCAGCCCGCGTCGCGCGAAGCCAACCTCTACGATGCCCTGAGCCTCGTCCTCGTCGGCGGTCGCGGCGACTCGGTCGTCCTTGAGAACTCCGAGCAGCGCACCGCCGAATACGAAGGGATGGCGACGATGCAGGGCCGCCGCCGTGCCATCTTCCTCATCAGCACGGGCATTGATACGTTCAGCAAGATCAACTACGACGAGGCGCGCAAGATTACGCAGAACGCGGGAGTCCCCATCTACATCATCGGGACGGGCAACCTCTTCTTCAAGAAGTACGGCGACCGGATGGGCGCGCTCGACGGGCTCGACGGCGCGACGAGCCCCGGACGGATGACCATCCTTCAGGCGCAGAACGCGCTCCGCACCTTCGCCGAAGAGACGGGCGGCGCTTACATCCCCGTCACCTTCGAGGGCGAGCTGCCCTCCGCGCTCAGCACCATCAACGCCCTGATGCGCAACCAGTACAGCCTCGGCTACAACCCCGGCGAGCGCCGCGACGGCAAGCGCCGCAAGCTCGTCGTCAAAGTGGATGTCAACGGCGACGGCCAGTACGACGACAAGGAATTCATCGTCAAGAGCCGACAGTTCTATAACGCGCCGAAGAGCTAGCATCCGATTAAACAGTACCGCGTAGCGGTAGCGAGCGGGTTGAGTGTTGACGACACTCAACCCGCTCGCTACCGCTCGCGGTACTGTTTTTTACGCCCCGTAGAGGCGGAGGCGGAACTCGTCGTTGAAGACGTGGATTTCGGACTTGCGTCCGGAGAAGAGGCGCGATTCGCGGAGCAGCATGGGGAGGCCGCCGTTGGGGAGGTCGAGGCCGTAGGCCGGGCTCTTGAAGACGGCGGCGAGCTGCGGGTTGAGCCTCTGCGGGACGCCGTAGCGGATGGCCCTCTGCACGGGCGGCGCGAAGCCGCTCGCGCGGCGCGGGTTCGTGATTTCAATCGAATTATCGAAGACATGGAGGCGCGTCGTCAGGTCGCGCAGCATGAGGTCGCGGTGGACGAGCGCGTTGGCTAAAGCCTCTAAGACTGCGCCGCGGTGATAGTTGGGACGCGCCGGGAGCGGCGCTTCCGTTTCGTCGCCGCGTCCGGGGAACGTGCGCGGGCGCTTGTCCCAGAGGTCGCAGTAGCGACCGACGAAGCGCATCGCCGCTTCAAAGAGGGTGTGGAGGTTGCCGTTGAGCTGTAAGCTCTCGATTTTCGGCGACTGCGTGTTCGGCCCCGCGAAGCGGACGGCGTGGACGGAGGCGCGCGGCAGTAGTTCCGCCACGCGCTCGTCGCGCCCGAAGAGGAGCATCCCGGCGATGGTCGGCGCGACGTTCATGCCGACGACACCGTTGACGCTCGGCGCGGCGAGCATCAGGTCGCGGTCTAAGACTTCGGCGGTCGGGTATCCGGCGGCGTCGCGCGTGCCGTCGAAGGCGTCGCCGTCGAACTCGCGGACGAAGCTCCACAGGTGCGCCTCGTCTATGTCCTCGACGCGCGCGCCGACCGTGACGATGTTCTCCTGCCGGACGGGCCGCGCCTCGTCCATCAGCGCCGAAAGCTCCTCGCGCGTCGCCTCGCGCTTCTCCGCGCCGACGCGGATGAAGAAGCGACCGTCGCGCGTCCGGTACGGCCTGCGCTTCGCCTCAACGTCGAGCGCGACGACGCGGAGCCCGTTGTCGAAGGCGATGATGTCAATGTAGGGGAAGACCTGCGGCGCGATGTCGTCGCGGCAGATGCGGACGAGTTCGTCGCGGACGGCCTCGGCGTCGTCCACGCCCTCGACGCGGAGGTTGTCGTTGACGCCGAAGATGATGATGCCGCCGCCCGTGTTGGCCAGAGCGACGATGCCTTGGGCTATCTTCTCCGGGTTCGAGAGTTTGACTTTGAGTTCGAGGAAGGTGTCTTCGCCGCCGCGCACGAGCGTCATCAGCTCGGCGCGCGAGGTCTGCGGGGCGGGAGTCGTCAGGTACTCCTGGAAAGAGCGTTCCGTGAGGGGTTCGTGTCGCTGGTTGCGGAATTTTCTGCGTGCCATTTGTGTTAGGACGGGGCCACGTCTCAAACCCGCCCGGATGCTGCTTGGAGACTCGCAACGAGTCCCGTCGGCATCTCTGGAATCTTGGCGGCTCGACGCCCTTCGGCGTCTTCCCGCTCAACCTATGATTTGACTGTTCTCGTCGCCGCCCCTGCCGGTCACGGCTTCGAGAATCTCCAGCTCGCGCCTTTCCAGTGCGCGCCCCTGCGGCGCGACGAGCAGGAAGTAGAGACCGACCGAAAGTGCCGCGAACGCGGCGAGTATAGCATACTTGACGGCGACGCTCCGCGCGAAGTGCGCCGCCACGACGGACACCGCCGGCGGCACGAGCAGCGCCATGAAAAAAGGTATCTGAAGGAAGCCCGCGAGCCCCGAACGGTTCATCCGCTTGCCGAACTCGACGCGCTTCGGGTAGCTCATCGAGAGCCAGTTGCCTCCCAAAGGGAAGAGCGCCGCGAAGACGACGAACGAGAGCGCCGCGAAGGCGAGCGTCTGCACGGAGAGGTCTCGGAAGACGAGCCCGCTCACGACGACGCTCGACAAAACCAGCGCGGCGGTGACGAGCGTGACGGCGGCGTTCTTGGCCGCGAGGAGCCGCCTCCCGCCGAGCGGCGCGAGCACCAGCGCACGCATCCCCGCGCCGTCGTAACCGAAGAGGTTCGTCGAGAGCGGCGAGACGAGCATGAAGACATAGATGACCGTCATCACCGTCCCCGCGCCTTCGGCGTAAGGCGTAATCTCCCCCCAACCGCCCCGCGTATTCCTCCCCACCGGGGCCATCCGCAGGATGACCGTCAGCCCCACCGCCATCACCGCGATGACCCGCAACTGCGCGTTCCGCACCGCGTACCGCACCTCCTTCTCGAAGAGCGCCGCGAACTGCGCCGAGACGAACGGCAGTTGCCAGCCCACGTATTGCTCCGCCTTCTCCCCCTCGACTTCCTTCTTCGCCTCCCGCTTCTTCGCCGCGCCGCCTTCGACCCCCAACGCCGTCCGCCGCGCGATGCGGTAAGTGACCAGACCGAAGCCGAGCGTGTAAGCGACGAGCGTCGCCATGCTCAAGAGATACGCGCCCCCGCCGCCGGGCCGCAGCCCGTATGAGAGCCCGTAAGCGAAAGCCCCCGGCGGCGTCCAACGCGCGCCCGAAAGGTAATTCGCGTAACGCTCGAAGACCGGCATCAACTGCCCCACGAACGCCCCCATCAAGCCCGCCGCCGCGCCGAACAGAGCCAAAACCGTCTCGCCCCGCGAACGCTTCCGCCGCATCAAAGACCCGACCGCCACCGCCATCATCTTCGCGAACGCCAGCCCGAACGCCGCCGCCCACAACGCGAGCCACAGCCCACGCCCCACGCCCCCGCTCGCCAGCCCCGCGCCGAAGCCCACCGCCAGCACCGTAGGCACGGCGAAGACCGAAGAGATGCTCGTCAACTCGCTCAACGCGTCGAAGACGAAGAGCTTCCGCAGCGAGATCGGATACAACAACAAACGCCCCGGCTCGAAACTCCCTCCCCCGCTCAACGCCAGAGGCATCAGCCCCCACATCACGTACACGAACACGAACACCAGCAGCAGGAACAAGTACCCGTCCAACGCCGCCTGCGCCGCCGCCACGCCCTCCCTCGGCGGCCCCGCGAACACATACGCCAGAGCCCCCAACGCCAACGCTACAATCAACGCCAACAGCAACCCCGCCAGCATCCCCAAAGTCCCCGCCACCCGGCTCACCACGGCCTTCCGCGACCGCATCGAATTCCGAAACAGCGTCCACTTCAACCAAACCAATGCACGTAGCTGCGACATCATTCATCCCCCAGACCATGAGTGGCTTTAACAACCGCAGCCAGTGCCATCACGGTTGTTATATAATGCATTCTCACTTGATTCTTTGTCGTGGAAGTATCATAAGCCTATTAACGCTCGCTCTCGGAGAATAACTTATGAACAGTCGTAAAAAAGAAATAATGGGTAATGCAGAAATAAATCTTTATTTCCATTCGACACCGGTCAACAATATGAATTTCATGCCTCGCTAGAGTTTGGTGAAAGTCCTAAGTGGGATATTCGTATTCGTAGATTTTCTATGAAAGGGGAAAAGTTGATTTCTAATGAATTCTTTGACGCCAATTTGGAAATCAGTAAGTTGAAAGAAACAAAATGGGAAATGATAGATTGGAAACGCCTGCCAAGTCTTTTGGACTTCTGATTAGTGCCAGAGAAGTAACCAAAGATGAGCGAGAAACATATGAAGAAGGTTGAGACAGATGCAAACGATGAGCTTCGCCCGGAATACGACTTGCGCAGCCTGCGTGTGAGGAAGATGGGGCGGGGGCGGAAGAGTTTCGGCGGGGTGGTTCGGTTGGAACCCGACGTGGCGGAAGTGTTTCCGGATGCGGAGGCGGTGAATGAGGCTTTGCGTTTTTTGATAAGGGTTACTAAAGAGAATCAGCGTTAGATGCGTAGAAATTCCCTCTCCTGTTTTTTGCTCGCCTTAGCTCTCTGCCCGTCTCTACTCTTTTCGACTCCTTCGGTTCATGCCTTTAATTCTCAAACGCTCCGCGCTGACGTGCGTGCGGGCGGTCGGCCTTTGTGGAAGGGGTCTCGGTTTACGGAGGAGGACAGGGCGCGGGCGGTGCGGAGGGGGATGCAGTTCATTTATGGGACGGCGAGGGACGAGAGGCACTTCGGGCAGTACGGGAGCGATTACCTGTGGTGCTTTTACAGTGTGGGGGCGAGCGTGAAAGATGCTGCGGTGCGGCGGATGGCGCGGCGGATGGGGCGTGAGCGGGCGCGGGCGTGGAGGCTTGAGCATCGAGAGTTGCCGGAGGATGTGGACGCCGGGACGGTGATGGATTTCGTCTTCGGGAACGACGCGGCGGACAGTCTCGGCGTGCGGGACGGTGGAAGGCTCAAGGCGCAACTGAGGCGCGCGGCGGCGAGGTTCAAGGCGCAGGACTTTCTGCTGTTCAATCCCTTGAACGAGCCGCCGCCGGAAGATGTGCCGGAGGCTTGCGAGTTCGACGCGAAGGAGAACGCGCGCGGGACGAAGGCGTGCATCCGTTGCTGGCGGCCTCTGAAGATGCGCTCGCGTTACGACGTGTGGTACGACGCGCTGATTACGACTTACACGGGCGAACGCTCCGGCATCAGGCTCGGCGCGGCTTACGCGGACGTGCTGAAGTGGCTGCCCGCGCTGCGTCCTTATCGTGGGAGCGAAGGCGGGGCCAACGCCGACTTCTACGACACGGTTTACGCCGTGACGCACGTCGTTTACACCTTGAACGACTACGGGCAATACAGGCTCTCGCCCCGTCGCCTGCCGCAGGAGTTCGAGTTCCTGCGCGCCAATCTGCGCGAGGCCGTCGCGCAGGGCGACGCCGACATGCTCGGCGAGTTCATGGACTCTCTGCGCGCGTTCGGCTTGGACGAAGACGACAAAGAGATCAGGGACGGGATGGAGTACCTGCTCACACACCAGAACCCGGACGGGAGTTGGGGCGACGTGAGCGAGCGCGACATCTATCATCGTTACCATCCCACTTGGAACGCGGTCGCCGCGCTCAGCGAGTACGCGTGGCGCGGCGACGCTTTGACTTCCGAAGGGCGTAAAAATTATCTTCAGGCACTTGACTGATTTTCTCTCCGACGAGGTGAACTGCACATGACCGACTCAGTTGCTTCTTTCTACCTCGAAGACGTGCTCAAGAGCTTTCGCAAAATCAAGTCGCTGGCCGAGAGGGCGGCGGCGCAACTCGACGACGAGGAGTTCTTCCGCACGATTGACGAAGAGTCCAACAGCGTCGCCCTCATCATGAAGCACATGGGCGGCAACATGCGCTCGCGCTGGACGGACTTCCTCACGAGCGACGGCGAGAAGCCCGACCGCGACCGCGAATCCGAATTCGTCAGCGGCGAAGGCGAAGACCGTCGCGCGATTATGGAGCGTTGGGAGGCAGGGTGGGCTTGTGTCTTCGGCGCGGTCGAGGCGCTCGGCCCGGAAGATGTGCTCCGCACCGTGACCATCCGCCACGAGCCGCACACCGTCCTCGCGGCCATCAACCGGCAGGTCGAGCACTACGCGCACCACGGCGGCCAGATAGTCTTCCTCTCCAAGCACCTCAAGTCGCGCGGCTGGCAGACCTTGAGCATCCCGCGCGGCGGCGCGTCGGCCTTCAACGAAAAGATGCGCGAGAAGCACTCGAAGAGTTGACGATGGAAGTGGCTCTCGTCAAAGGCGTGCGCGCGTATGTCGGGCTCGGCTCGAACCTCGGCGACCGTGCGGGGAATCTTCTGCTCGGCGTGCGCGGGATGTTGGAGGCGGGGCTCCCGGTGTCGCGGCTCTCTTCGGTCTACGAGACCGAGCCGGTGGGCGTAGGCGATGTGCAGCCCGCCTACCTCAACATGGTGGCGGAACTCGACGGCGCGTCGCTCCCCCCGCCGGAGCACTTGCTGGCGCGGCTCCTGCGCGTCGAATACGCACTGGGCCGCCGCCGCGAACGCCCCCGCGCCGCGCGCACGATTGACCTCGACCTGCTGCTCTACGGCGACGCGACGAGCGAGACGGATTTCCTCCGCCTCCCGCACCCGCGCCTGCATCTTCGCCGCTTCGTCCTCGTGCCCCTCGCCGAACTCGCGCCCGGCGGCGTGCATCCTCTGCTCAAGACAACGTTCGCCAAACTACTCGCCACAACTCAGGATGACTCGATTGTCAGACTATGGAAGCCAAGCGAAGGGATGAGGGATGAAGAAGCTGCCGGGAAAGAGTCAGCTCCGTAGGAGCTGGATGTTTCTGGATGTTTATAGCTTGAGGGTTATTTATGTCCTGCAAGCTCCGTAGGAGCGGCATATGTGTATGCCGCCGTGCATGCCGCTCCTACGGAGCTTGCGCGTTAGGGCGTACCCGCGAGCTATAAACATTCCGTCCCTGACGGGACTCCTCAAACCAGCTCTTGAGAGTTTCAAATATTCTCTCTTTCATCCCTCATCCCTCATCCCTCATCCTTGTCCTCGCCGCCGCGCTTGCCTATAATTCGTCGCTCTTTCATTTGCCGGGCAACCGGCGCGGGCGTAGAATCAAAGACATGGGCTGTCGCAGATTTGGCCTTGCCGAGGGGCTCCCGACGTTCGTCCTCCGAGCGCACGTGGATTTCTATCTCCGGCGGCAAGGCGCGAGTCAACGTTCCGTTCGCGGCACAGCCGCGCGCCGCCCGGTCTTCGATGCCGCCCATTCCCTGACCTCGCCAAATCTTCCGACTGAAAACTTAGATACGCTCCGCACGGCGGGCGGGCTCGACTGAGCACGCATCCCCCCGCGCCGAGAGTGTGAGCGCAAAACGATGGTCTATCTCAAACAGCAGCGACCCGAAAAAGTGACCGTGCCTGCCGTCCGCGCGAGCAAGGAGCGCGGCGAGCGACTCGTCTGCCTGACGGCCTACGACTACCCGACGGCGCGCATCGTTGACGAGGCCGGGACGGACATCATCCTCGTCGGCGACTCGGTCGGCAACGTCGTCCTCGGCTACGACTCGACCGTCCCCGTGACCCTCGAAGAGATGCTCCACCACACGCGCGCCGTGCGCCGGGGCGTCGAGCGCGCTCTCTTAGTCGCCGACATGCCTTACGGCACGTACCACACGGGCGCGGACGACGCCGTGCGCGCCGCGCTCCGCTTAATCAAGGAGGGCGGCGCGGAGGCCGTCAAGTTGGAAGGCGGGCGAAGCCGCCTCGAAGTCGTGCGCCGTCTCGTCGCCGAGGAGATTCCGGTGATGGGCCACATCGGGCTCACGCCGCAGTCCTTGAACAAGCTCGGCAGCTACCGCCTTCAGGCGAAGACCGCCGAGGCGGCGCGCGCCTTGGTCGAAGACGCGCTCGCGCTCGAAGAGGCCGGGGCCTTCGCGCTCGTCCTCGAAGTCGTGCCGCGAGAGATCGCGCGCGCCGTCACCGAAGCCCTGCGCATCCCGACCATCGGCATCGGCGCGGGCGCGGACTGCGACGCGCAGATTCTCGTCCTCCACGACGTGCTCGGCCTCTCGTTCAGCAAAACACGGCCACGCTTCGTCCGCCAGTACGCAGACCTCCGCGAGACGATCAACGAAACCCTCAGCCGCTACGCCGAAGACGTGCGCTCAGGCTCATTCCCTTCCGCGTCGGAATCTTACCCACTTCCCGCCGACGCCGCCGCCGAACTCGACATCACGCCACGCGCGGGTGACAAGGAGACAGAAAAGCCGTAAACGGTAAACCGTGACGGGTGACAGGAGAAGAACCCTGTCTTCACCCTGTCACGGTTTACGGTTTACGGTTTACGAATCATGGAAATCATCAACCGGCGTCAACGGATTTATTCTGTCGTGCGCAAGCTGCGGCGCGAGGAAGACAAGACCATCGGGCTCGTGCCGACGATGGGCGCGCTGCACGAGGGGCATCTTTCGCTCGTGCGCGAGGCGCGTCGGATGTGCGACATCGTGGTCGTCTCGGTCTTCGTCAACCCGGCGCAGTTCGGCCCCGGCGAGGACTTCGAACGCTACCCGCGCGACCTCACGCAGGACACGACGCGGCTCGCCGACTACAACGTGGACTACATCTTCGCCCCGCCCGTCGAGGAGATTTACCCGAAGGGCTTCGCCACCTACGTCACGGTCGAAGGGTTGTCGGAGCCGATGGAGGGCGTCGCGCGCCCCGGCCACTTCCGCGGCGTGGCGACGGTCTTAACCGTCCTCTTCAACAGCGTCCGCCCGGACTTCGCCTTCTTCGGGCAGAAGGACGCGCAGCAGACCTTAGTCGTCCGCCGCCTCGTCCGCGACCTCGCCTTCGACCTCGAAGTCGTCGTCCTCCCGACCGTGCGCGAACAGTCGGGCCTCGCGCTCTCGTCGCGCAACGCCTACCTCGTCGAAGAAGACCGCCGCGCCGCGCCCGTCCTCTACCGCGCGCTCTCGCAGGCCAAGGAGGTCTACAAGGAGGGCGAGCGGAGCGCCAAGCGACTCGCCGAGACGGTGCGCTCGCAGGTCGAGGCCGAGCCGCGCGCCCGCCTCGAATACGTCGCCGTCGTGGACGCCGACACGATGGAAAAACTCGAACGCCTCCCCGAAGACCGCCCCGTCCTCATCGCCCTCGCCGCGCGCCTCGGCAACACGCGACTGATAGACAACATCGTCATCCAGCCCGCACGCCCCAAGTCGCGCGGCGGCACCGGAAGGCTGACCACGCCGGACTGAAGGCAAAGGCAAAAGTAAAAAGGTAAAAGGCAAAAGTAAGAAAGATGGCGTGTCCGAAGACGCAGCCTCTCCGCTCTTCACTTTTGCCTTTTACCTTTTTACTTTTGCCTTCCCCCGTTTGCCGTGGCGCGGGCCGCGCGTCTAAAATGAACTCCTTGTTGTCCAACGCTTCTGCCGAACACTTTTTCTCTCGCAAGACAGCCCGGAGACAACACAAAACTGTGGACGGCCCCGGATGCTTCGGCGCGTCGGGGCGACACCGAAAAACCGCTGAAGGCATGAAACAGAAAGCCCACATCACTTTCACCCTCAACGGCGAGGAGGCCGAAGTCGCCTTCGCGCCGCACAAGACGCTGCTCGAAGTTCTCCGCGAAGACCTCGGACTGACGGGCACGAAGCACGGCTGTGAACTCGGCGAGTGCGGGACGTGCGCGGTGCTCGTTGACGGTCGCTCGATTCTCTCCTGCCTCATGCTCGGCCTCGACGCCGAGGGCCGGCGCGTCGAGACCGTCGAAGGCATGGCGACCGAAGAAGGTCTGCATCCTTTGCAGGAGACCTTCGCCGACACCGGCGCGGCGCAGTGCGGCTACTGCACGCCCGGCTTCCTCCTCGTCGCCAAAGAGCTGCTCGACGCCAACCCGGAGCCGACGCGCGACGAGATTAAAGAAGCCCTCAGCGGCAACCTCTGCCGCTGCACGGGCTACATCAAGATTTACGAGGCGGTCGAGCTGGCGGCGGCGCGAATGCGCGGCGACGCGGAGGCCGAACTCCCGCGAGAGAGCGTCTATGGCTACGAATAACAGACACGGACAGGGCAACGGAGACGGCGGCTCAAAGAACGTCGGCTTCAAAGGCGACGCGGCGGAGGGCGGCAACCTCAAGGTCGTCGGCAAACCTTTCCGCAAAGTTGACGCGCGGTCGAAGTGCACGGGGACGACGAAGTTCGCCGACGACATCGTGCTCCCGCGCATGCTCTATGCGAAGCTCCTGCGCTCGCACGAGCCGCACGCGCTCATCAAGTCCATAGACGTATCGAAGGCGAAGGCCGTGCCCGGCGTCCTCGCCGTCATTACGGGGAAGGACTTGCCGATACCTTACGGCATCCTCCCCGTCAGTCAGGACGAGCACCCGCTCTGCGTGGACAAGGTGCGCTTCATCGGCGACCCGGTGGCGGCGGTGGCGGCAGTTGATGAAGATACCGCCTTCGAGGCGATGAACCTCATCGAGGTCGTGTACGAGCGCCTGCAAACCATCACGAGCATCGAGGAAGGCGTGATGGTCGAGGAGCCGCGCATCCATGACTACGGCGACCACGGCAACATCCACAAGCAAGTCCACCTCGAATTCGGCGACATGGAAGAAGGCTTCGCCGAAGCCGACCTCATCCGCGAGGACGTCTTCTTCTACGAGGGCAACACGCACCTCCCGATGGAGCAGCACGCGGCGGTCGCGCACTTCGACGCCGACAATAAACTGACGCTCTGGTCTTCGACGCAGACGCCGCACTACGTCCACAAGGCGCTCGCCAAAACTTTAGAGATGAAGCCCGCGCACGTCCGCGTCATCGCCACGCCGAACGGCGGCGGCTTCGGCGGCAAGAGCGACCCCTTCAACCACGAGATAGTCGCCTGCAAGCTCTCGATGCTGACGAAGCGCCCGGTGAAAATCACCTTGACGCGCGAGGAGGTCTTCTACTGTCACCGTGGCCGTCATCCCGTTTTGATGAAGATTAAGACGGGCGTGAAAAAGGACGGCGCGATTACGGCGATGGACTTTCAGTCCTTCCTCGACGGCGGCGCATACGGCTCCTACGGCGTGGCCTCGACCTTCTACACGGGCGCGCTTCAGACCGTCACCTACGACGTGCCGCGCTACCGCTTTCGCGGCCTGCGCGCCTTTACGAACAAGCCGCCGTGCGGCCCGAAGCGCGGGCACGGCACGCCGCAGCCTCGCTTCGGCCTCGAAGTCCAACTCGACAAGATAGCCGACGAACTCAAGCTCGACCCGGCGGAGATGCGTCTCAAGCACCTCGTCGAGCCATACACGGTGACGGCCAACTATCTCCGCGTCGGCTCGATGGGCTTAGGCAAGTGCATCGAGAAAGTCGTCGAGGGCTCGGACTGGAAGAACAAGTTTCGCCAGCTCCCTTACGGCAAAGGCTTCGGCATTGCGTGCAGCTCTTACATCTGCGGCGCGGGGCTTCCGATTTACTGGAACAGCATGCCGCATTCGGGCGTGCAGCTCGGCCTCGACCGTGGGGGCGGCGTCCGCGTCCAGTGCGGCTCGATTGACATCGGTCAGGGCTCGGACTCAATCCTCGCCTACATCGTCGCCGAGATTCTCGGCATTGACCCGTTCGACATCCGCGTCCTGACCGCCGACACCGACTTGACGCCCGTTGACCTCGGCAGCTATTCGAGCCGCGTCACCTTGATGACCGGCAACGCCGCGATTCAGGCCGCCGAGCGCGCGCGCGAACTCCTGAGCACGGCGGTCGCGGAAAAGCTCTCCGTGCCGACCGAAAATCTCTCCTTCGCCGAGCGCCGCGTCTTCGACGTGGAGAACCCGGAAGTCGGCGTCACGTTCGCCGAGGCCGTCGTCCTCGCCGAGCAGAAGTTCGGCACCATCGGCACGGTCGGCTCATACGTCCCGCCGCGCGCGCCCGGCAGGTTCAAAGGCGCGGGCGTCGGCCCCTCGCCCGCTTACAGTTATTCGGCGGCGGTCGCCGAAGTCGAAGTTGATATCGAGACCGGCTACATCAAAGTCCCGCGCGTCTGGATCGGCCACGACATCGGCCAGAGTATCAACCCGATGCTCGTCATGGGGCAGGTCGAGGGCGGCGTCTACATGGGTCTCGGCGAGGCCCTGATGGAAGAGATGGTCTACCGCGCCAATCGCAACGCCGTCCACAAGTTCCCCTCGCTGCTCGAATACAAGAGCCCGACGACTTTGGAGATGTGCGACGTTTTCACCTACCTTGTCGAAGACGCCGACCCCAACGGCCCCTTCGGCGCGAAGGAGGTCGGTCAAGGCCCACTGCTCCCCGTCATGCCGGCGGTCGCCAACGCCGTCTTCGATGCCGTCGGCGTCCGCATAGACGAAGTGCCTATCACCCCCGAAAAAGTCTTAGCCGCCCTGCGCGCTAAGGCTCAAGGCAAAGAGCCACGCTTCGGCCCCACGGACGTGCCCGCCGTCGCATGGCCCGACCCGCTCAAAGTCCTCACGCCCGCCGAGGGCGGCGACGGCAAAGAGATGCCGCGTGTGGCCGTGCATTCGTGACGGTTGATAGGTGAAAGTGTGAAACTGCCCAATGCCGACCGCGCAATCGTTTCCATCGAAAAGCTGCACGGTTACAGCTTGGACATGGCGCACCCGGAGGGAAAACACAAGGCGCGCGTCTTCGCTGCCTTGTTCGGCTTCACGGCGGCGGACGCCGAGAAGTTATGCGACATGATTCTCGATGCCGTCTCGACTCAAGAGGCGGTTGAAGGGGTCACGGACGAACACGGCACGCGCTACAGAGTTGATTTCGAGGCGCAAGGTTTGCGCGGTGTCGTGACGATTCGCACCGCATGGCATATTGACGCAGGCGAGACCGTCCCGCGCCTCGTGAGTTGCTACGTGAAGAGGAAGTAAAGCAATGGACGAAATCAAGGTTCTCGACGTGGTAGCCCTGACGGAAGACGTACCGGCGCACGGCCTGCGACGCGGAGAAGTCGGAACCGTCGTTGACCGCTGGAAGGATGGGGCATACGAAGTCGAATTTAGCGACGACACCGGCGAAGCCTACGCCTTCGCCGCGCTGCGCGCCGACCAACTACTCCAGCTCCATCACCGTAAACGTGACGCAGCATGAAAGTCAGTGAACTCCTTGCGCGCGCCGAGGGCGGCGACGGCAAAGAGATGCCGCGCGTGGCCGTGCATTCATAAGTTAGGCGCATCAGTTGAGTGGAGTGAATACAATGAACTTGGAAGCGATTGTTCGCCATTACATATCAAATCATCGCCCTCATAAGCAGATTGAGCTTAACTGGTTTCGTCAGCAGCCGTCACTCGAAACTGCGATAAATGTAGCGGCGAAAGCTGAAAATGAGCGAGGCTTGCGCTATTCACATCAATACAGAATTACCCGAAAGGCTATCCAAGAAGCTAACAGGCTTCTTCTGGAAAAGCATGATGTATTGCAGAAGTGCAAATCCTTCCACGAACTTTGGCAACGCATCAAGATAATATTGGAGACTGTGAAGGGGCTTGGTGAACTATACATTTATGACACTGCGCTCAGAATCGGAGCATACTTGAATCTATTGCCTGACAGAGTGTATCTCCATGCCGGAACGCGCGCGGGGGCTAATGCTTTCGGGATCGTCTCGCGGCATACGGAGTGGATAGATGTTAGCGAGCTACCAAACATTCTCAAAGAGTTGCCGCCTCACGAAGTTGAAGACATCCTATGCATCTATAAAGACAAAGCGATGCCTGCAAAAGGATGCGCCTAACAAAGGAACTTGTCAGCCGTTATGATGCGACTTCCGAAATTCTCTTACCTCGTCCCGCGGACGGTCTCCGACGCGGCGAAGATGATGGGCGACGCAGGGCCGTCGGGGCAGTTCGTCGCGGGCGGGACGGATTTGTACCCGAACATGAAGCGGCGGCAGCAGACGCCGCAGACGGTCATCGGCGTGGGTCGTCTGCGGGAGATGCGCGGCATTGAGGGCGACGGCCAGTCGGGGTTGAGAATCGGCGCGGGCGTTTCCCTGACGGAGATTATCGAACACCCCGTCATCAACCGCGACTACCCGGCAATCGTGCAGGCGGCGCGGACGATTTCCACTCCGGTCTTGCGCAACATGGGAACCATCGGCGGGAACCTCCTGCTCGACACGCGCTGCAATTATTACGACCAGAATTACGAGTGGCGCAAGGGCATTAACTTCTGTCTGAAGAAGGACGGAGACGTGTGCTGGGTCGCGCCCGGAAGCTCGAAGTGCTGGGCGGTGCAGTCATCAGACCTCGTGCCCTTGATGGTCGCGGCGGGCGCGAGTGTGCGGCTCGTCTCGACGGTCGGCGACAGGATGGTGACCGCCAAAGGTCTCTACAACGACGACGGCATCGAGTACCTGCACAAGCGACCCGAAGAGCTTCTGACCGAAGTCCACCTGCCGCCCGTGAACGGCTGGCGGGCGGTCTACAAGAAGCTGCGGCGGCGCGGGGCGTTCGACTTCCCCGTGCTCGGCGTCGCGGCGTCGGTCAACGTCTCGGCGGACGGCACGGTGACGGACGCGAAGGTCGTCCTCGGCGGCATCGCCCCGGCCCCTTTGGAAGTCGAGGCCGCCGCGCAAGCCTTAATCGGCGGGCCGCTCGACGCGGGGCGGATGAACGCGGCGGCGGAGGCTTGCTACTTGCGCGCGCGACCGCTCGACAACACGGATCATTTGATGAACTACCGCAAGCAGATGGCGCGGCCCTTCGTCCTCCGCGCGCTTCAGGAGTTAAAAGTAGGGATGAGGGATGAGGGATGAGGAATGAAGAGGGCGGATTAAATTTTCATCCCTCATCCCTCATCCCTCATCCCTGCTCCGCCATCCTTCTCGCCGCCGGGCGCTCGCGGCGGATGGGGGCGTTCAAGCCGCTGCTGCCGTTCGGGGAAGGGACGGTCGCCGGGGCGTGCGTCCGTAGTCTGCGCGCGGCGGGCGTCGAGGAAGTCGTCGTCGTCGTCGGTCACAGGGGCGAAGAGTTGAAAGCGGCTCTGGCGAGAGAGGACGGCGTGCGCTTCGCCTCGAACGAGGAGGCGGGGAGCGAGATGGGCGTCTCAATCGCGCGGGGCTTGGAGGCTCTGGGCGAGGGGGCCGGGGCCGTTCTAATCGCGCTCGTGGATTACCCGGCAGTGCCGCCGGAGGCCATCAGAGAGTTGCTCGACGCGCGCGAGCGGACGGGCGCGAGGCTCGTCGTGCCGGAGTGGGAGGGGCGCGGCGGTCATCCCGTTCTGGTTGAGATGAGCTTCCGCGAAGAGCTTCTGCGGCTCGACGCAAGGGGCGGCTTGCGCGCACTATTCGAGGCGCACCGCGCGGAGGTCTTGCGCGTCCCGGTCGGGTCGCCTTTCGTCACGCGCGACATGGACACTTGGGAGGATTACAGGGCTCTGCATGAAGAGGTTTTTGGCTCGCCTCCTCCCGACTCGGCGGCGGCGGAAAGGCTCTGAACAAAAGTCGCGGTCGTATGCCTTCCGTCCAACTATTCTTTTTGACAGCTCATCTAAGTTATTGTCCGGGCTTCCCCCACTTCAACGCCGGAGCGTTGAGGGAAGCCGAAGGAGACAAGATGCTGAAGATCAGACCCCAAGCCGCCATCGCCGTCGCGCTGGCGCTTTTGTTTGTCCTCTCGAACGCCTCGCAGAGCGTGACTGCCTCGGCGCGTCGCGCGCGTCTGGACTTTCGTCTGAAGACGACGGACGGCGGCGAGATTACTTCGGAGATGCTGCGCGGCGACGTGGTGGTGCTCGCGTTCGGCGCGTCTTGGCTGCCGCTCTCGAAGGCGCAGGTGCAGGGCGTGCAGGAGTTGGCCGACGAGTTCGGCGAACGCGAGGTGCGCGTCTACTGGGTGAGCACGGATTCCAACTCGCCGAAGTCGAAGAACTACGCGACCGACGATCAGTTGCGCGCCTTCGCACGCAAGCACGGCCTCAAGGTCGCGGTGCTGCGAGACCCCGACGGCGCGGTCTTCAAGCAGACGGGCGCTGACCAGTTGCCCTCGATTGTCATCCTCGACCGCGCGGGCGAAATCTCCGGCGCGCCCATCGGCGGCCTCGACCCGAACCGCAAGCTCGTGGAAGTGCTCGCGCCGCGCCTCAAGCCTCTGCTCGGAGAGAAGTAAGAGACCGATTAAAATCTATGCGCGAAGGGGCCGCTTCCCGATCGGGAAGCGGCCCCTTTTTGTTCGCCTTCCGCGACCCGCGAAAGTCACGAGATGTTTTGCTCTCCGTCTCTCCCGAAGTCCCGCGCCAGCTCGTAGACGAGCCGGACGGGCAGGCCGACGACGTTCCAGTATTCGCCTTCAATCGCTTCGATGAAGAGCGCGGCGCGGCCCTGCACGGCGTAGGCCCCGGCCTTGTCGAGCGGCTCGCCGGTCTCGACGTAGCGTTCTATCTCCTCGTCCGACAACCCGGCGAAGCGGACGCGCGTCCGCGCCAGACCGACGATTGAGCGGCCCGTCTCGGCGCGCACGAGCGCGACGCCCGTCAGGACTTCGTGCGTCCGCGCCGAGAGTCGCCGGAGCATCCGTGCGGCGTCCTCGGCGTCGCGCGGCTTGCCGAGGACATCCCCGTCCACGACGACCACCGTGTCCGCGCCGAGCACGAGCCCGAAGAGACGAGCGGAGGCCACCCGTCCGGCCTTCTCGCGCGCGAGTCGCTGGACATAAGCTTCCGCCGCCTCGCCCGCCCTGAGCGTCTCGTCCACGTCGGGCACGGTCGCCTCGAACGGCCACCCGACGGCGCGCAGAATCTCCGAGCGGCGCGGGCTCCCCGAAGCCAAAACCAAAGGCTCCAACACTCCCGCCCCGCGCCCGCCGCCCGCACGGCCCTCTGCTTGTGGCCCCCGCTCGTTTTCCATTACACTCACCCACCTGATTTTAGATTTTAGATTTCGGATTTTAGATTAAAAGAGTCCGCTCGCAAATCCGACGAATCCAAAATCCGAAATCTAAAATCCGAAATCGTCATGGAAGAACTGATTCAATCGCTGCCGAAGCTTTTGCGCGCGGCGGGCGAGGCGGAAGAGGTCGTCGAGGCCGCCGCCTTCGTCGCGTGGCGGCGGGTCGCGGGCGAGGCCCTGCGCGGCTGCGCCGTCCCTTTCCGGCTTTACCGCAAGACGCTCGTCATCGCCGTGCCCGACACGACGTGGCGCAAGCAGCTCGAAGCCGTCAGCGGCCAGCTCGTCTTCCGCCTCAACTCCCTGCTCGGTCAGGCGCTCGTCACCTACATCGAGTTCCGCGTTGACCAGCAGACCGTGCAACAAGAGCGCGGGCGCATGCGCGCCACGCAACGTGCGCCCGCCGAAGATGAAGAGCAGGCGATTGACAGCGCGGGGCCGTTGCGCGCGGCGGCCTCGGCCATCCGCGACGAAGACCTCCGCCGACGCTTCCTCATCGCCGCCGGGAGCTACATCAACGCGCAGGAGAAAAAGTAAATAGTTTTCAGTAGACAGTTTTCAGTTTTCAGCAAAGCAATCTCGCTCCCTGACGAAACTGAAAACTGAAAACTGAAAACTGAAAACTGCTTATGCCCATCACCGAATCAGACGTTGAAAAGATCGCGACGCTCGCGCATCTGGAAATCACCGACGAGGAGCGGCGAGCCTTGACGCCGCAGATGGCGTCAATCGTCGCCTACGTCGAACAGCTCGACGAGCTGGACACGAGCCAGGTCGAGCCCGCCATCGGCGGCCTCACGCCCGAAGGCGAGCGCACCGACGGCGCGCGCGAGGATGTCGTACTTCCCTCTCTCGGACAGGCGCTCGCGCTCGAACAGGCCCCAGACCCCGCGCACGGCCACTTCCGCGTGCCCAAGGTCATCGCCAGTTCCGAAGAGAAAGAGAATTTTTAAGCAAAGAAGTCGTGAATCGTAAATCGTGAACAGTTAATGACAGGGCTCTTCGTTTTAACTATTCACGATTTACGATTTACGGCTGTTAACGATTCAAGGCTGTTAACGATTCACGATTGACGATTGACGATTTTATGACTGTTCCGGGAAAAACAATCGAGCATCTCTCCACGCGACTCTCAAGCGGCGAGACGACGGCGAGCGCCGTCACATCGGAAGCCCTCGACGCCGCCGAGTCTTTGAACGACACGCTCAACGCCTTCCTCCAGATAGACCGCGAAGGCGCGACCCGCCGCGCCGCGCAACTCGACGGCGAAGGCGCTGACGCCGAGAGGGATGAGCCTTCGTCAACATCACGGGCGCTGCGCGGCATCCCCGTCGCCATCAAGGACAACATCTGCGTGCGCGGCCTTCAGGCGACGTGCGGCTCGCGCATCCTCGCGGGCTATCACCCGCAGTACGACGCGACGGTGATTGAGAAGTTAAAAGCGGCGGGCGCGGTTTTCGTCGGCAAGACCAACTGCGACGAGTTCGCGATGGGCTCGTCGAACGAGAACTCGGCCTTCGGCCCCGTCCGCAACCCCTGGGACACGGAGCGCGTGCCGGGCGGCTCTTCGGGCGGCTCGGCGGCGGCGGTCGCGGCGCGCATCGTGCCCGCCGCGCTCGGCTCCGAGACGGGCGGGTCTGTGCGCCAGCCCGCCTCGCTCTGCGGCATCGTCGGCGTCAAGCCGACCTACGGGCGCGTCTCCCGCTACGGCCTCGTCGCCTTCGGCTCTTCGCTCGATCAGGTAAGCGTCTTCGGCCTCACCGTCCGCGACGCCGCCCTCGTCCTCCAGACCATCGCCGGGCGCGACGAGCACGACGCGACGACCGCCGACGTGCCCGTCCCCGATTACGTCAACGAGTTGTCTTCTTCGGGCGACCTCAGCGGCGCGCGCATCGGCGTCCCCCGCGCACTGCTCGGCGAGGGCGTTGACCCGGACGTGCGCGCCAGCGTCGAGCGCGTGATTGAAGCTTATCGCGAACTCGGCGCGGAGATCGTTGACGTCGAACTGCCGCACGCCAAATACAGCATCGCCGTCTACTACATCATCGCCACCGCCGAGGCTTCGTCGAACCTCGCGCGCTTCGACGGCGTGCGCTACGGCCACCGCACCGAAGAGGGCGACACCTTGCAGAAGACCTACCGCCGCACCCGCGAAGAGGGCTTCGGCGCGGAGGTCAAGCGCCGCATCATGCTCGGCACATACGTCCTCTCGTCCGGCTACTACGACGCCTATTACCTCAAGGCCCAACAGGTTCGCACGCTCATCAAGCGCGACTTCCTCAAGGCCTTCGACGCGTGCGACGCCATCCTCACGCCGACCACGCCGACGCCCGCCTTCCGCCTCGGCGAGAAGACGGACGACCCGCTCGCGATGTACCTCTCGGACATCTACACCTGCATGGCGAACCTCGCGGGCATCCCCGGCGTCAGCGTCCCCTGCGGCCTCTCCACGGACGGCCTCCCCATCGGCTTCCAACTCATGGGCCGCCACTGGGGCGAGCCCGACATCCTCCGCCTCGCCCACGCCTACGAACACGCGCACCCGCTCAACGCACGCCCGCGCGTCATGGCCGGGGGAGAATAGGCGGCGGGGTCGCGCTCCGGTAGAAACGATTTAACTGATTAGGGCGCGCGCTCTAATCTAACGAAGGCGACCGCGTCGCGGGAGCCTCTTCAGGAGACATGGCTTGTGAATCAGCTCAAGACCCGTCTTTTTGCGGTGGTAATCATCCTCATCTTCGCCGGCATGATCTATTACAACTGGCATCAGTTGAACCAAGAGGGCAGCTACTCGATGAAGCTTGCAGCCTTCGGGCCTGTCGGGGTGATAGGCGGGCTCTTCATGCTCTTGTTCCCGTCGAAGGGCGGGAAGCCGGAGACGGCGAGGGATAAGGTCATCGCGCTGCTGGTGTTCGGGGTCGGGGTGCTGGCGGGTTTATATAACTGGTATCTGATGGACCCCGGTTTCTTCGGCAGATAAAGCGGACTCGCCGCGGCCTAAGCCTCACGGCGGCGCGTCCCTGCTCACCCGACGCCCGCGCGTCATGGCCTAAGCTGGACACGGAATCACGAAAATATGAGTAAGACTTATCGGAGCGGAGCAATCGGGGCGCTGATGGATGAATACGAGCGCGCGGCGGCGGAGCTTTGCCGCTTAGTCGAGCAAATCCCTGACGAAGAGTTCGTGCGGGTCGTTGACACGCAGACGGACGACGAGACTTGCCGTTCCGCCCAAACCATCATGTCCCACGTGGTCAAAGCCGGGTACGGTTACGCGGATTACATCAGAGAGCAGTTCTCCATCGCGTCGAGCCGTCCTCCCCATAGACTTCTCTCGCGTCAGGAATCTTTAGAGCAGCTCGACGCGGCGCTCGCATACACCGCTCAGACTTTAGAGGGCAGGTGGGAGATGCGCGACGAGGAGATTACGGGCACGGTCATCAAAAGCTCGTGGGGAGTCGTGTACGACTTGGAGCAACTGTTGGAGCACGCCATCGTGCATATTCTGCGACACCGGAGACAGATAGAGAGATTCCGAAGTCGTTAGTGATGTCCGGTCGAACGAGACGCGTCATTGTTTACACGGCGTCGCTGTTGATAGCGCCGATGCCAGTCATGCCTTTTGTGAAGGGGACGCGGGAGTTCGCGGCGGCGGTGCTCGTGTGCGGGGTGATTTTGGGCGCGGGGAGTTTTTATGCCGCGCGGGGTGAGTGGAGGGTGAGGCCGAGGCCGTTGGTGGGGAATAAGTTGTTGGCGGCTTCGGTCATGACGTGGTTGTTCGGGGTCGGGTTGGTAGCGTGGGCGTCGGTGTGGCTCATGTGGTCTTGAGTTTGAGGGTTTAGGGCACGGCTTTCATGCTCGCCAGTTGAAGCCCGTCGCGGCGGTGGAAATATTTTCGCGGTGCGGGCGTATCTTTTTCCTCACTTCCGGTAATCATAGTTCAGGCAAGTTAAAGCCTCTCGTAAGGAGACCGGGCGCGCGTGTGTGTGTGCCCCGGCGAAGATGACGGACGAAAAGCTCCTCCAGAAAGCGAGTCGCGGGGACGAGGCGGCGTTCATGCTGCTCTACGAGCGCCACCGCGCGACCGTCTACCGCTTCGCCTACCGGATGCTCGGCTCCGAGGCTCTGGCCGAAGAGGTGACGCACGACTGCTTCCTCGGACTCCTCAAGACGCCCGCGCGCTTCGACCCAACGCGCGGCGCGGCGCTCAGGACATATCTCTACGCGGCGGTGCGGAACCTCTCGGCCAAACACTTCCGAAGGCACGGCGGCGACGTTCCGGTGGAAGAGTTGGAAGGCGAGCCGTCGTCGGTCGAGCGCGACGGGCCTCTGCGGAGGCTTCTGGACGCGGAGTTGTCGGAAGAGGTGCGCGGCGCGGTCGCGGCTCTGCCGCCTTTGCAGCGGGAGGTCATCGTGCTCTTCGAGTACGAGGAGCTGACGCTCGCGGAGGTGGCCGCCGTGGTCGGGGCCGACACGGGGACGGTCAAGTCACGGCTTCAGCGGGCGAGAGAGAATTTGCGGCGCGCGCTCGCGCACCACTTTAAAAGTCACGGCGGGGTAGTGCCCGCGAAGAGAGTTTTCAAATGAGCGACGAGAAAAGACAGACGCGGCTTCTGCCGTTCCGTTTGCGGAGCAAGGCCGCACGGCGCGGCGTCGGCGAGGCGGGACATCCGGACGAAGCACCTGCGGACGAAGAGCTGCGCACGCTGCTCGGCGCGTGGGAAGCGCCGGAGCCTTCGCACGCCGCGAGGGCGCAACTCCTCAACGCCTTCCGCGAGCAGACGCGGGCGCGCGAGTCCGTCTGGAAACGTCTGTTGACGACGAGCGTGCGCGTGCCCGTGCCGGTCGCGGCCTGCGCGGTCGTCGCGCTTCTTGCATCGCTGCTGACACTCGCCGCGCGCGCGCCGCGTCTCGCGCTCGACGCCCCGGCGGCTGTTGCGCCTGCGCCGGAATTGAGAATCGTCGAAGCTCCCGCGCCGCCGGAGAGAATCATCGAGCGCGTCGTCTATGTCGAGAAGGAAAGCAGCCGCCGCCGGGCGAATGAAAGAACCGTGCAACTCGCAGCGCGCGCGCGTGAAGAAGATTTGAAAGGCGCGGATGCCGCCGTCGAGGAAGGCCCGACGAGTTACTTCACGCGCGTTGACATGGGCGAGTTTCAGCCGCCGGACGAGATGAAAATCAGGATCATCAGAAAAGGAAAGGGCGAAGGAAGATGAAGACCAGAGCCGTACTCCCAACCTTATGCTTTGCCTTGTGCGTCGTCTTCGGCGGCGCGGCCTCCGCACGGGACGCGCAGGAGAGCAAGTCGCAGTTGATCGTCCCGATGCGGAGCGGCGCGTTCGTCCAGATTACGACCGAGGCCGTGCCGCCCGGCTCGCCCGAAGTCTCTCTGAGCTTCATCGAGTCCGAGGACAAGCCGAACCTCATCCACCGCGTCTTCGTGGACAAGAACGACGAGATGTATTTCGGCTATGAGCTTCTGGTCGAGCCGGTCGCCGCCACTCGGCAGTTCCGAGTCACCGTCCGCCCCTTGAGCGCGGAGTATGAGCAGACTCTGCGCGCGCGCCGCGCGTTCCAGAATCGGCGTTTGCATCCGAGCTACAACGCTGCGGCCTTCGCGGCGACGCCGCAGCTCATCGGCGACGGCGACACCTTCGCGCTCGACGTGCTGCACAACCCGCGCACGGGGACGAAGATAGTGGATGTCATCACGGTCTCGCTCGACGACCCGCGCTTTCAGCAGGCGCGCGAGTCGGAAGGCCCGCCGCGCGACTTCTCGCTCGCGGACGTGTCCTTGAAGGTCACGAACTACAAGCTGCTCGTCAACGGCGAGACCGCGTGGCGCAGTTCGGGCGGCTGCTCCGGCCCGCTCGTCTGGTTCTCTCTCGCCGACCGTGGCCGCTTCATCTTCTCCCTCACCCCACGGCCCGGCTACGACTTCAAGAAGGTCGGCACGGTCGAGCACAACAAAATCTCTTTCGAGTGGGGCGAAGACCGCTTCGAGTGGGTGTCGGCCCTGCCCGTCGTCGGGACGGGCGGCAACTGGAGCCTCTGGGTTCTGCACGACCCCGACTACAGCTTCGACCTCTACGACAAGGCCGACGGCAACACGTCGGAGAAGACGACCGTCGAGCAGAGCATCCGCCGCGCGCGGCGACAGCAGAACGGGCGCGCAGAGTTCGGCACGCCCGAAGAGACTTCGAAGCCCACACGCACGAAGCGAGTCCGCGTCGCCATCGGCGCGGCGGACGAAGTGGAGCGTCTCATGCCGAAGAAACAGGAACCCTGAACGAGCCCCGGCGTGCAACACGCTGGCTCTAAACACAAGGCGAAACGGACGGCCTCACCCATCTCCCCAAAGGGCTCCCGGCAGCCGGATTATCGTCTAAAAATTGAGATGTCTTGAGACATCCGGGGCCGTAGCTTGCGGCGTCGGGGGCGGAGTCTGCCCCGCGAGCGCCGCGCCACGAAGAACACTAAGGAGACTTAAGGACATGCGAAGGGACGCGCATTTAACGAACGCATTGATGATTCTCACCCTGCTCTTTTTCTCGGCCTCCGGGGCGCGAGCGCAAGAGCACGACGCGCCTCAAGTTGAGGTCGGCGTGCAGTTCTCTTCACTCTCTCTGACGCCGCCCGAAGACTTCCTCGGCACCGAGAACAAGCCCGGCTTCGGCGCACGCTTCACCTACAACGTGACGGACAACGTGGCCGTCGAAGTGGAGGGCAACTTCTTCCCGACGAAGAGCCGTCCGGGCATCTCGGTCGGGGGCCGTGCCGAGCAGTTGCAGGCGGGCGTCAAGGCGGGCAAGCGGTTCAATAAGTTCGGCGTCTTCCTCAAGGCGCGGCCCGGCTTCGTGAGCTTCGATAACGCCTTGCAAGTTGACGAGGAGCAAGTCTCTTTCGAGGGCACGCCTTTCCTCATCCCGCGCTTCACGCCCGTGCGGCGGACGCACTTCTCGATGGACTTGGGCGGCGTGCTCGAACTCTACCCCACGCGCCGGACGTTGGTGCGCTTCGACGCGGGCGACACCGTCATCCGCTACGGCGAGCGCAACGACTTCGCCAGCTTCCCCTTCGTGCCCATGCTCACGCGCGCGCCTTCGGAGACGAAGCATAACTTCCAGTTCACCGCCGGGGTCGGCTATCGCTTCGGCGGCGGCGGCGACGGCGGAGGGCAGAGCGCGACTGACGACGACGGCGTGGACGAGACGCGCCGCTTCGAGGTCGGCGTGCAGTTCTCTTCCCTCGGCATCAACGAGCCCGCACGCTCTTTCGGCGGCCCCACAGTCATCTTCGGCGGCTTCGGCGTGAACACCGAAGCGGGCTTCGGCGCGCGGCTCGGCTACAACATCAACGAGTACGTCGCGGTCGAGGCCGAGGGCAACTTCTTCCCGCGCAAACGCTTCTCCGACACGACGCAGGGCGGCTACCCCGTCCAGTTGCAGGCGGGCGCGAAGGTCGGCAGGCGCTTCGAGAAGTTCGGCGTCTTCATGAAGGCGCGGCCCGGCTTCGTCGGCTTCACCGACGTTAACGAGTTGGAGCGGATTGACATCGTGACTCTCGGCGGCGAGCCGTTCGAATTTCCCACCTTCAGCAGCCACTGGAAGAACTACTTCTCGATGGACTTGGGCGGCGTCTTCGAGATTTACCCGACGAAGCGCGTGCTGGCCCGCTTCGACTTCGGCGACACCCTCATCCGCTACGGCGCGCGCCGCGACTTCGGCTTCCTCGCCGGGGACTTCATCGAGTTCAACCTCCCCGCCGAGATGAAACACAACTTCCACTTCACCGCCGGAATCGGCTACCGCTTCTAAGCGCCCCGGCAGGGGCTTAGGAAATTAGCCGGGGGTGAAGCGAGAAGGCGTCGGCCTTCGAGCGAGAACCCCCGGAACACGCAACGAGAGAAACACCTCGCCCCGGCAGGGGCGACGGAAACGACGCACATCATTTTTATGTGACGCTGTTCCCGCGCCCCTGCCGGGGCGCATAATTTTTAATGGTTGTTCCGGGGGTTCTCGCTCAGGCGTCTGACGCCTTCGCTTTACCCCCGGCTAATTTCCTAAGCCCCTCCGGGGCTCATCTTCGGCAGCGCTGCCGGGACGCGCTTCTCCTTGTCGGGAATCAAATCGCCCGTGAAGAGCTCGACGACGGCCTTCGCCGTGCCGACGATGGGAATCAAATCGAGGCCGACGTGCGCCGCGCCGCGCATGACGCCCTTCTTCTTCAACTCGTAGCCCGCGAGGCCGAGCACGAACACCGTGCCGATGACGGGTATCGGCTTCACCAAACGCTTCGTCGCCGCCCACACGCCCGCGCGCGCCGCCTTCCGCTTCAAATTCTCGGCCATCCTCTTAAAACCCTCCTTGTTAGAGACCAAGCTCCGCGCGCAGCCGCCGCTCGTCGTAGGGCGAGAGGTTGAAGGCGCGACCGTCAACCTCGAAGGTCGGAACCTTGCGCTTGCCGCCGTTGATGCTCATCACGTACTCGGCGGCTCCCTCCTGCTCTTCGATGTTGATCTCCTCATAAGCGATGCCGCGCTCGCCGAGGAACCGCTTTGCGTTCCGGCAGTCGCCGCACCACGTCGTCGTGTACATCTTGATGTGAGCCATGTTGGTTAACAGTGTAAGAGTTCAAGGTTCAAAGTTCAAAGTTCAAAGTTAAGAACAAGGGCTTTGCCTTCAACTTTGAACTTTGAACTTTGAACCTTGAACTATTTTTCCAGTCGGGCGCGCGCGCGTTGGAGAAAGGTGCGCATCATGTCGGCGACGCGCTTCTGCATCTCGGCGCTGAGGCGCGTCTCGCCCGCCACGCCCGCCAGAAGGTGCAGCTCGCGCGCGTGCTTGCGGCGCAACTCGACGCGCTGCTCGATGCGGATGCGGGTCGTCTCGCCGCGTTCCTCGAACGAGGCCGCGTAGCGCAGAAAGTTCTTCTGCTCTCCGGCGGCGGGCGACCACTCGATGCGCGCCGCGCCGTCCGCCGACTGGAAGACGGGGAAGGCTTGTCGAATCGCGCCGATGACCGGGACTTCGGCGCGGATGAGCCAGCGCGCGATGCCGCCCGCCTCCGCCGTGATGCGCTCGACGCCCGGCATCAGCTCCGCGAAATTCTTCAAGTCGCCGAAGAACGCCCGCGCCCGCTCGGCGGTCGTCCGCCACTCCACCTGCTCAATGAAACCGGCCCTGATTTGGAACACCGTCAACCTCAAATGATGAATGCGGAATGATGAATGATGAATGAAAACCGTCAAGAAATTGTCTTTAATTCATCATTCATCATTCCGCATTCATCATTTCCTTAAAATATTGGCTGGAACAGAAACGAGTTAAAGAAGAGCCGCGTCGTCGAGCGCCAGATGGCGCGGAAGTTCGGGTCCTCGGCGTAGAGGACGACGTGGCCTTTGCCGGTCGGCTCCTCCATGACGTAGGCCGTGCCGCGCAAAAGCTGTTCGGTCGTCGGCCAGACGAAGCCCGCGACGTGGAGCGGCGGCGCGCCCGCTTCGGCGTTGAAGACGGCGGCGTTCGTGCCCTCCTTCGACGGGCGGAAGAAGTAGGCCGAGGCGACGAGGACGGGGAGCGTCTCGCCTTCGTAGCCGTAGGTCAGGGGCGTCGTGCGGTCGAGCGTGGCGCGCATGATTGCGCCGGGCACGGCTTCGGGAACTCTTCCGGGTCGCGCCGAAGGCGAAGCGATGGGCGGCAGGTTCGGCGGCGCGCCTTCCATCTTCTCGGTCTGCGCGTTCGAGACCTCCTGCTGCTCAGGCGTCGAGGCCGTCGTCTGCCGACCGCGCCGCGCGCCCGCCTGCGTCGCCGCTTCGCTTTCGGGCGAAGGCGAAGGCGTCGGCTTCGCTTCCGCCGCCGCGCCGCCTTCGGGCTTCTGGTCGTCTTCGTCGCTGCCGACGAGTCGCGCGGACGTGAGGTTCACGTCCTTGAGCGCGCCGAAGACCGCCGCGCCTTTGATGAGGACGAGCGTGCCGCCGCGCTCGACCCATCCGCGCAGGGCGTCCACGCCGCCCTTGCCGAAGCGGGAGAAGTAGCCGCCCGCCGAGCCGTCCGGCAGGATGATGACGTTGTAGTCGTCGAGCCGTGCGGAGCGGATGGCCTGAATGGTCATCGGCGTGAAGTCCACGCCCATGCGGTCGAACGTCCACCACAAAGCGCCGTAGCCGGTCGTGCTCACGGGCTCGTCCGCCGCGACGATAATCTTTGGTCGGCGCAAGCTCACGACCGTCTCCGACCCGACGCCCGTCTCGCCCGTGTCGGGGAAGCCGGTGTTGACCGCCGCGACCGTGACGCCCGTCTCCGTGGCGAGCCGCGCCATGCGTTCGTGGATGGTCTCAGGGTTGCGCGAGACGCGCGCCACGACCGTCCCGCGCGGCCAGTCGCGCCCGCCCGCGTTCAAGGTCTTCGTCGCCACCGCGAGCTTGAAGCCCTCGCGCAGCAGACGGTACGTGAGCGACGCCGCGCCGTTCGTTTCGTAAGGGATGATGTAAGCAATCTGCGCGCGGCCCGTGACGTTGCCCACGGGCGCAAGCGCCGAGCCGAGCACCGAGGTCGAGAGTTCGGGGTGCGTGAAAGTCACCGTGTCGCCCGTCACGATGCGTTCACCCGCGCGCGGCGGTGGAGGCAGTTGCACGGCGGAGCCCGCGACTGTCCCCGCATCCTCCGTCCAGTAAGCCTCGACGCCGAAGGCGAGCGGGAGAGACCAGGAGGTCACGTCATAAAATCCGTACTCTTCTTTGGCGGCGCTTCGTCCCCTTCGCTCGTTGCGGGCGAAGCGTGCGAGCTGCTCGCGCTCGAAGGCCGCGTCGAGCGGCGTGTGCGCTTCGAGGAGCGCCTTTGCCATCCGCTTCTGCGGCTGCGCGAGGTCAACGACGTAAGCGCCTGCGGGGAAGTCGCGCGCGACGGCGGGCGAGTCCTTGCCCGAATAATCGTGCGCGCGAGTGGAGCGGAAAGAGGCCGTCGCCTTCTGCACTTCGACGCCCGCGCGGAGGAGGTTCTCGACCAACTCGGCGGCCTGTCCGGGGTCTCTACCGGGCAGGATGACGAAGCGGCGGACGCGACCGTTGCGCCCCTCTTCAATCGCGCTCTGTTTGAACTTGAAGTAATCGCCGACGCGCGCGACGCGGTTGCGCGCCGCCGTTTCGAGCGTCGTCAGAGAGGCGACGAAGTGCTTGGCGATGCCGGAGCGCATCGTCACAATCGTCTCGTCGTCGCGCTTCCAGCGCAAGCCCTTCCAGCCGCCGCTGTCGGTCTCGTAAGTCATCCCGGTCGCGCCGTTCAGGGAGGGCCAGGAGTCCCAGTAGCCGGGGTAGAAGAGGTCGAAGATGTCGCGGACGTAGAAGTCCCAGCGGCGTTGGTCGAACTGCGCGGCGTTGGCGCGACCGAAGACAGTCAGCCAGCGTTCGGTCTGTTCGGGCGGGAGGTTCGGGTTGACGGGGAGCGCGGCGGGCGGGAAGAAGAACTGACTGGGCTGGCCGTGATGGTCAACGGCGACCTGCGGGTTCCATTCGAGGTAAGCGCGCTGCATGTTGCGCGTCTCGGCCTGCGAGGTGGCGACGTTGTCGCGGTTGAGGTCGAAGCGGTAGCGGTTGACGCGCCCGTAGACCGACCACGGCTCGTCGTGCTCTGCCGCCGAGGGCTCCGGGTTGCCGACGCCGAAGGAGTTGTACCAGGTGACGAAACGCTCGTGGCCGTCGGGGTTGGCGCAGACGTTGATGAGAGCGACGCTGTTGCGCAGAGCTTCCACAGTCTCCGGCTCGTTCGACGCGGCGAGTTGATAGGCGACCTGCATCATCGCTTCAAATGAAGCCGACTCGTTGCCGTGAATCGTATAGCTCAACCAGACGACGACGGGCGTTGAAGAGATGAGCCCTTGCGCCTCCGTCTCGGAGAGGCCGCGCGGGTCGGAGAGCCTCTTCATGTTGGCCTTGATTTCGTCGAGCCGCGCGATGTTCTCCGGCGAGCTGATGGCGACGACGTGCTGCATCCGGTGCTCGTTCGTGAGGCCGATGTCGAAGACCCGCACGCGGTCGGGAGCCCCTTGCGCGAGCGCGCCGATGACGCGCTCCATCATCGCGTAGTTAGTGTGAAAGTCGCCCACGTCGTAGCGCAGAATGCTCTGCGGGCGCGGGACACTCTCGCGGTACGGGCCGCGCGTGTAGAAGTCGAAACGGTCTTCGCGCTCCTGCGCCGTGGCGTTGTGGAAAGAGAACGAGAGGAGCAGCAGCAGCGAGAGGGCGGCGAGCAGACGAAGTTTCCTGTTCATCTTCCGAAGGCGTGCTTTCTATTTCGCGTTGGGTATGCTAAAGACGGACTCGATATTAACCCGCCGCGCACGTGTTTCTCAAATTCTGGCCGGGGCGCGGGACAAAGTGAGAAGCCGAAGAGAGGGACGTTTCAGATGGGCGCGAGCGACTACGCGACGAGCACGCAGGGCGAAGGGCTTTGCCCGCGTTGCGGCGAGGGGCCTTTGAAGGCTTGGTACGAGTTGAGCGCGGAGGAGCGCGAGATGGTGAAGCGACTCCCGGCCTCGGCGGACGTGTCGCTCGAAGAGCGCGCGGCGCGGCGGCGTTGGTGCACGCGCTGCTGGGACGAAGAGCCGGGCACGTCGCCGCGCGACGCTTGAGGTTGAGAAGGTTCGTCAGTCCAGTCCAGACGGGGCCGCTGTCATGCCCCGTCAAAAAATTCACTCCAACAAATTCGCCGGAGGTCACGACACATGAAACTCGTCCGCGTCTGCGTTCTGTTCTCCTCGCTGCTCGCATGTACCCAACTCTCGCAGGCGCAGCCGGGCGGCCCGCAGCAGCCGAAGGAGTCGAAGACTTACGTCATCCGCGCCGCGCGAATGTTCGACGGGAAGAGCGAGCGGCTCGTGACGCCGGGCGTCTTGGTCGTGAAGGACGGGAAGATCGTCTCGGTCGGCAATGCCGGAGTGCCCGCCGGGGCCGAAGTCGTCGAGCTTGGCGACGCGACGCTTTTGCCCGGCTTCATGGACGCGCACACGCACCTTTCGGGCGAGGCGAGCGGGGACTGGAATCAGGACGAACTGGACAGCCTCAAGAAGCCCATCACCGAGCAAGCGCTCGACGCCACCGAGTTGACGCGCAAGACTCTGCTCATCGGCTTCACCACGGTGCGCGACCTCGGCTCAGGCGACTTGATTGACATCGGCCTGCGCAACGCCATCCGCAACGGCAAAGTCTTGGGGCCGAGGATGCTCGTCGCCGTGCGCGGCATCGGCACGACGGGCGGTCACTGCGACCCGACGGGCGGCTATCGCCCCGGTCTCTTCGACCGCTCGAACGGCGCGGAGGACTCGGTTGCCAACGGGGCCGACGCCATCCGCGCCGCCGTCCGTCTCAACATCAAGCAGGGCGCGGATGTCATCAAGGTCTGCGCGACGGGCGGCGTGCTTTCGCTCGCGGGCGACGTAAGCTCGCCGCAGTTGACGCAAGCCGAACTCGACGCGCTCGTGGACGAGGCGCACGCGCTGAAGAAGCGCGCCGCCGCGCACGCGCACGGGGCCGAGGGCGCGAAGCGGGCCATCCGCGCCGGGATTGATTCCATCGAGCACGGCTCGTTCCTCGACGACGAGGCGCTCGACATGATGAAGACGCGCGGCACTTTCCTCGTCCCCACGCTCATGGCCCCGCAGGGCTTGAGCGAGAGACTTGAGAAGGGCGCGTACTTCCCGCCGCAGGTCGAGGCGAAGGCGCGCGCCGCCATCGCCAGCATCCGCTCGACGTTCCAGAAGGCCGTCGCCAAGAAGGTGCGCATCGCCTTCGGCACGGACGCCGGAGTCTACCCGCACGGGCGCAACGCCGAAGAGTTTCACCATATGGTCGCCCTCGGCATGCGGCCCGTGGACGCTTTGAAGGCCGCGACCTCCGTCACCGCCGAACTGTTCGGCATCAGTGACCGCCTCGGCACTTTGGAAGCGGGCAAGCTCGCCGACATCATCGCCGTCCCCGGCGACCCCACGCAGGACATCCGTCAGACCGAGCGCGTCTTCTTCGTCATGAAGGAAGGCGTCACCTACCGCAACGACCGCGCGAAGCAGTAAAAGGCCGTGAGTGGTCAACCGGAAAGATGACAAGAAAATAGGTCATAAGAAGTTGTTTGAAAAATTCTCAGCTCCGGAGGAGCGGGATGTTTATAGACCGCCGGCAGGTCATGACTGCCAAGCTCCGGAGGAGCGACATATGGACATGCCGCTCCTCCGGAGCTTGTGAATAACAACTACACGCCAAGCTATAAACATTCCGTCCCTGACGGGACTTTGAACACAGCTTCTAAGACCTGACGATTATGTCTTAGGATGCCGTGCTCAGAACGTAAGCACACGTGCTAAGAACCTTAGCGCGTGTGCTAAGAACGTAAGACGGAGTGCTTATGACGTAAGCACGCGCGCTCATTAGATAATCCCTCCGGTCTTCCACGTGTCACGTTTCACGATTTACCTGTCACGGCTTTTTATGGAGGTTTAGTTGAAGAACATCCCGCGCAACTTTAGCAACTCTCTGGCCGTCGCGCGTCTCGCGGTCTTGGTCTGCCTCGCGTTTGCGTGCGCGGCTCCGGCGTTCGGGCAAGTGGGTGCGCGCACCGCCGCGCGGAGGAAGCAGGCGGCCCGCCGCGCCGCGCGTGCGCAGAAGCCCGCGCGGAGGCCCGACGTGATTTTCGTGCCGACGCCGGAGGAGACCATCGCGGAGATGCTGCGGCTCGCCCGACTCAAGACGGGCGACGTGCTCTACGACCTCGGCAGCGGCGACGGGCGCATCCCCATCGCGGCGGCGAAGGAGTACGGCGTCCGCGCCGTCGGCATCGAGATTGACCCGAAGCTCGTCCAAGAAGCGACGGAGGCCGCGCGCGCAGCGGGCGTCTCGCACCTCGTCACCTTCCGCACGGAGGATTTGTTCCGCGCCGACTTCCGCGAAGCGTCGGTCGTCACGCTCTACCTCTCCGACCGCCTCAACGTGCTCCTGCGCCCCAAGCTCCTGCGCGAGCTTCGACCGGGGACGCGCATCATCTCGCACGACTTCCGCATGGGCGTCTGGGAGCCGGAGCAGACCGTCCGCGTCCCGTGGAAGAGCCTCTACCGCACCGTCTACGTCTGGACAGTCCCGCGCAGGAAGAAGTGATGAATGCGGAATGATGAATGAAAGACAGTTATCAGTTTTGAGTTTTCAGTTTTCAGTTCTGGTCTTAACTGAAAACTGAAAACTGTCTACTGAAAACTTCCCGCCATTCATCATTCCGCATTCATCATTTGTCTTCCGTGATGCGTTCGTAGGCGGCGCGGACGGCCTTCATGCGCGCGGCGAGTTCGCCGGTCATGGCGGCGGGCGTGGGGTAGCCGAGGCGCAGCGAGAGGTCTCGGACGAGCGGGTGGTCGGCGGCGGAGGGGAGGCGCGTGGAGCGACCGACGAGGAGGCGCAGTTGGTGGTCGAGGCGTCGGAGGAGCGCGTAGCCTTCGCGGAGCGCGTCGAACTCTTCGACGCCGAGCGAGCCCGCTGCGCGCAGTCGTTCGAGCGTGCCGCGCGTCGAGCGGTCTTCGTCCTCGTCGGCGAGGCTGTCGCGGAGTTGTAAGTAGCGCGCGGCGAAGTACACGTCGAGCATCCCGCCCGGCCCGAACTTGATGTCGGTCGGGTGCGAGCCGCCCCCGCGCCGCGCCCGCTCGCGCTCAAGTCTTTCGCGCACGTGCCGCGTCTCGGCGCGCAACGTCTCTTCACCCGCACGTCGCGCGGCTTCGTGGACGGCGCGACGCGCGCGGCGCTCGACCTCCTTCCCCAACTCGATGTCGCCCGCCACGGCCCTGAGCTTGACGTGCGCGAGCCACTCCCAAACGTCGGCGCGCTCGGAGAGGTAGTTGACGAAGGCGCTCGCGGGCATTGCGACCGCGCCGTTCTTGCCGTCGGGCCGCAGGCGCAGGTCAACGCGGTAGAGATAGCCGTCGCGCGTGAGGCTCGACAGCGCGGTCGTCATCAACTCGGCGAGGCGCGCGTAAGCCTCCTCCTGCGTGAGCCCTTCGAGCGGCGAAGGCACGTTCTGGTCGTAGACGAGCACGAGGTCGAGGTCGGAGCCGAAGTCCGTGCCGCCGCTCGCGAGGCGGCCCAAGGCGAGCACGGCGAGGCGCGGCCCCGCGAGGAGCCTCCCGTGGCGTCGCGCCAATTCGCGCCGCGCGACGAGCAAAGCGGCGTTGACCGAAGCCGCCGCGAGAGAGGTTTGCAGCGCGTTCGATTCGTTGAGCGTGAAGTCGCCCGCCGCGTCGCGCGCGCCGAGCTCGACTATGAGGTGCGCCCACGCGCGCCGGAGCGCAGAGAGTTCGCCGCCGAAATTTCGCTCCGGGTCAATCGCCGCCCGCAGCAGCGCGCGGTGCTCACGCGAGGCGACGACCGGCGCTGCGGTCGAGACCGAAGGAATGAGTGCCGGGTTCCCCGCAATCATCTCGCCGAAGAACTCCGACGCGCCGCACAGTTTGACGAGCGCGCGCAGTTGCTCCTCCGTCAAACGGACGCGCACGCCCGACTTGTCGAGCGAAGCGGCGATGCGCGCCACGAGCGTCAGCGCGCGTCGCGCGTTGAGCGAGCGTCCGGCCTCTTCGCGGAGAGTGCGCGCGAGCCTCTCCGCCTCGACGGAGGAGCCCTCCGTGCTCGCGCCTTCCACTCCTCCCGTCTCGTTGCTGAGATGCGCGGCGAAGATGTGCGCGGCGGCGGTGTCGGCGGAGGTCTCCGCGTCGGCACGCGGCTCGGAAAAGATGCGCCTCTCCGAGACGGCTCGCGTCGCTTCCGTGTTGATGAAAGCGTCGCCCAACGGCGTCGAGGTTTCGTTCACGGCGGCGGAAGGCGTGGGCGCGACGCGACCCTCCGGCGGCGGCTGTTCGTCGGGCTCGGCGGCCTCGAAGACGCGGGCGTAGGCGCGGCTCACGTTCCTGGTGTGGAAGTCGAGCGCGCCGTCGAACTCTTCGAGCGCGTGCGCGCCCGCGAAGTGCATCCGTCGCGCGACGAGCGCGCGGCGCGTTGAGTCTTCGGGGACGAGGTGCGTCTGGAGCCCTTGCTCCATCTGGACGCGGTGCTCGACGGTGCGGAGGAAGTTGTAAGCGTCGGAGAGTTCGCTCCGCTCTCTTTCGGTGACGAGGCCGCGGTCGGCGAGGCGGCCCAAACTGATGAGCGTGTGCGCCGCGTGGAGCCACGAATCTCGCCCGCCGTAGGCGAGCTGCAAAGCCTGCGCGATGAACTCTATCTCGCGGATGCCGCCCGCGCCGAGCTTGACGTTGAAGCCGCGCGCCTCTCTTGGATGCTGGCGGTCTATCTTCTGCTTGGCGAGGCGGACGTGAGCGAGCGCGCGCTCGACGGTCTCTTCGCGGCGGTAGACGCGTGCGCGCACGCCTTCATGGAAACGCGCGAAGAGCTGCGCCGCCCCGGCGGAGGCGCGCGAGCGGATGAGCGCCTGAAGCTCCCACGCGTGCGCCTGCTCGCGGTAGTACGAAAGCGCCTCGGCGAGCGCGCAGGCGAGCGCGCCGTCGCGCCCGTGCGGACGCAGGCGCAGGTCAACGCGGTAGGCCCCGCCCTCGCCCGTCTGCTGCCCGACGGTGCGGGCGACGCGCGCCGCCAACTTCTCGAAGAACTCGCGGTTGGTGACCGAACCGCGCTCGCCTTTGCCGGTCGTCTCGCCGTCGTCGGAGTAGAGGAAGAGGAGGTCTATGTCCGAAGAGTAGTTCAACTCGCGCGAGCCGAGCTTCCCCAACGCGACGACGCAGAAGCTCGCCGAAGTCTTGCGGCCCCGCGCGTCCTCGCACTGCGGCGCGCCGTAGAGGTTCTCCAACTCCTGCTGCGCGAGACTGAGCGCGTGTGCGAGCACGGCGTCGGCGAGGTTCGAAAGCTCCTCGGTCGTCTCGACGAGCGTCGCGTCGCGGCGGATGTCGTGGAGGTAGACGCGCAAAAGCTCGCGGCGGCGGAAGCGCGCCAAGACTACCTGCGCCTCGTCCTGCGTGTGCGTGAGCGCGAAGCGCGCGAGCGACTCGCCCAGCTCTTCGGTCGTCCGCACGCGCGTCAAGCCGCGCTCGCGCGCGAGCCAGTTCAGGTATTCGGGATTCTGCGCGAGCGTCGTGCCGAGCAGAGGGCTCCACGCGGCGAGCGCGAGTGCGTCCGACAGAAGCCCCGCGTCGCGCTCGAAGACGCGGGCGGCGCGCGGGTGCTCCGCCGTCACGTGCTCGTAAAAGTGCCGCGCGCCCTCCGGGTCGGGCAGGTCGCGGACGAGTGATTCAAGCTGTTCGCGGGAGGCGGGCACGGGACGAATATAAAAGGAAGAAGGCAAAAGTAAAAAGGTAAAAGGCAAAAGTGGAGAGAGGATTCAACCCCTTTTCACTTTTGCCTTTTACCTTTTGCCTTTTTACTTCTCTACGGCGCGATGGGCTTGCCGTTGGCGTCGAAGACTTCGACCGTGCCGTAGGGCGCGAGCGCGGCGCGCACCTTCGAGGCGTCGCCGACGGCGATGATTTGCAGGCGGTCGAGGTCAACGTACTTGCGGGCCACGCGCTGCACGTCGTCGGCGGTGATGGCCGCGACCTTCTGCGTGTAGGTGTCCCAGTAGTCGGCGGGCAGGTCGTAGAGCTTCTGCGTGACGATGTTATTGAGCAGCAGGTTCGGCTGTTCGAGCGAGAGCGCGAAGCTGCCGACGAGACCGTTCTTCGCGTTGTCGAGGTCGGAGGCCGGGACGCGCACGTCGCGGATGGCCTTGAACTCGTTGATGAATTCGCGCATCGCGCCCTCGGTCACTTCCGTCCGCACCGAAGAGTTGGCGGCGAAGACGCCCCGGAACTTCGCGCCGCCGAAGCCGCTCGACGCGCCGTAGGTGTAGCTCTTGTCTTCGCGGAGGTTGCGTTGCAGGCGGGCCGTCCCGCCGCCGCCGAGGATGCGGTTCATGACGAGCAGGGCGAAGTAGTCGGGGTCGGTGCGCTCGATGCCGAGGTTGCCGAGTTGGAGTAAGGTCTGGACGGAGCCGGGGCGGTCAATCAAGTAGATGTTCGACTGCTTGTAGTTCGCCGTGGCCGGGGGGATGACGGTCTTCGGGGCCGCGCCCGCCTTCCAGTCGCCGAAGGCGCGTTCGAGTTTGGGGAGTATCTCCTTGAGCGTCACGTCGCCGACAACGGCGAGCATCGCGTTGTTCGGGACGTAGTGCGTCGAGTGGAAGCGCGCGAGGTCTTCCGAAGTCGTCTTCTTCAGGGTCTCGGCGGGCGGCGCGACGAGCGACGCGGGGTGCTCGCCGTAGACGGCGCGGTTGAAACGCTCGGCGGCGAGGAACTGCGGGTTGCCGCGTTGGAGTTGAAGCTGCGCGAGCGAGCGCGTCTTGTACTTCTCGACTTCCTCCTTCGGGAACGCGGGCGCGCGCACCACGTCGGCGAAGATGTCGAGCACGGCGTCCAGGTTCTCGACGAGACCGGAAGCCGTGACGTTCGAGGTGAAGCCGGAGAGGTTCGACCCGGCGAAGAGCGACGCGCCGAGCGTGTCGAGTTGTTCGGCAATTTCGCGGCTCGAACGCTTCCCGGTGCCCTCGCGCATGAGCGCGGCGGTGAACAAGGCGAGCCCCTTGTGGTCGGCGGGGTCTGAGAGGCCGCCGCTCATCACGACCATCTGCATCGAGAAGTTCGGGACGCGGTGGCTCTCAAGGAGGACGACCCGCAGGCCGTTCTTCAAAGTCGCTTCCTGCGCCTTCGGCAGTTTGACCTTCAGCACTTCCTTGTTGACGGGCGCGCGGTTCTTGAGCACGACGCCCTTCAGCCCCTCGTCCGCCGGGTTCGGCTGCTGCTGCGCACGAACAGGCACGACGGCTGATGCCGAGAGCGCGAGCGTGAGCGACGCGGCGAGAAGTCTCTTGTGTGTCATCTTGATTCTCATCTTTCTTCTCCCTCCTTAACGACCGGCGGCGGCTGAAGCGCCGCGCGCCTTCGGCATCGTCACGACGACCGTGCGGTTCGACTGGTTCAGATACTTGGCGGCCACGCGCCGCACGTCCTCTTTGGTGACGGCGGCGATCTTGTCCGGCAGAGTGTTGATGATGCCGGGGTCGTTGTAGAAGAGCACGTATTCGGTGAGCAGGTTGGCGCGGTTGAGCGAAGTGTCAATCGCGTTGATGAAGGAGGCGCGGGCCGAGTTCTTCGCCTTCTCAAGTTCCCAGTCGGCGATGGGCTCGGTCTTGAGCCGCTCTATCTCGGCGTAGATGGCCGCCTCCACGTCCTCGGTCTTCGAGTTGGGCCGGACGTTGGCCTGCACGTAGAAGCCGCCCGCGCCACGGTTCTCGTCCACGAAGCCGCCGACGCTCGCGGCCATCTCCTTCTCCTTGACGAGCCGCTGGTAGAGGCGCGAGGACTGGCCCGACTGCAAGGCGGCGGAGAGGACGCGCAGCGCGTAGTGGTCAGCCGTGTTGCCGGGCGCGGCCTTGTAGCCGATCTGGACGCGCGGCAGGCGCGCGAGCCCATCTTCAAGAACTGCGCGGCGCTCGGCCTTCTGTTCGGGCTCGGCGACATCAACCGCGGGCGGAGTGGGCTGGCGCGGGATGGCCTCGAAGTGCTTGCGGATGCGCGCCAGCGCGTCAGCCGTCTTGAAGTCGCCGACGAGGACGAGGACGGCGTTGTTCGGCGCGTAGTACATCTTGAAGAACTCGCGCACGTCCGAGACGGTCGCGGCCCCGAGGTCGTCCATCGAGCCGATGACCGAGTGCTTGTAGGCGAAGTTGTCGTACATCAACTCCTGATGCTGCTCGCCGCTCTTGCCGTAAGCCTCGTTGTCGAGCCGCAAACGCCGCTCCTCCTTGACGACCTCGCGCTGGTTGTCGAGGTTCGCCTGACTCACGTCGAGCGAGCGCATGCGGTCGGCTTCGAGGAAGAGGATGAGTTCGAGCTGGTTCGCGGGCACGGCCTCGAAGTAGAGCGTGCGCTCCTCGTTGGTCGTCCCGTTCATCGTCCCGCCGTTGTTGGCGATGAGGAAGTTGTGCTCGCGCGAGCCGACGTTCTCCGAGCCCTTGAACATCATGTGCTCGAAGAGGTGGGCGAAGCCCGTGCGCCCCGCGCGCTCGTTCCGAGAGCCCACGTCGTAGGCGATGGCGAGGGCGACGACGGGCGCGCTCGCGTCCTCGACCGTGATGACTCGCAGGCCGTTCTTGAGCGTCGTCTGCTTGAAATCAACGCGGACGTTGCGCCGCGTCTGCGCCGCCGTGGGGTTGAAAAGAGACACGACGGCGAGCGCGGCGAGCAACGACGCCGACACGAGCCTCTTAGCTCTGGTAATCATGTGAACTCCTTTTGTACGGGACGCCGGAGCGCCTGAAGGTTTGAAGACGGTCAACCGAAAGAGGCAGAAGTTGTATTACGGGAGGAAGGCCAAAAGGTTCCAGAGAGTGCGTGGATTCCGCGTCGCGTCCACGGTTTTGGATTTTGTTCGCCGACGTGGGCAAAGCGGCTTATCCCTGCCGCCGAAAGACCGTCGAACGAATCCCCGAAGGGGATTCAGATAATAGCCGGGGGCAAGTGCGAAGCACGCCGCCCCCGGTATGACGTAGATAAAGCATTCCGACCCTGAAGGGGTCGCGCCTCGACGTCGAGGCGCGACCCCTTCAGGGTCGGAATTATTTTCTCGTCTGTTCCGGGGGCGGCGCTCGCTCGCGCTCGCTTTGCCCCCGGCTATTTTCTCGTGCCCCTTCGGGGCACAAATGCTCTACGCCCTTAGATGTCGAAGTACATGCCGAACTCCAGCGGGTGCGGGCGCATGCGGAGCGGCTGGATTTCCTTCTCGCGCTTGTAGGTGATCCAGCGGTCAATGAGCTGCGGCGTGAAGACATCGCCCTTGAGGAGGAAGTCGTGGTCGGCTTCGAGCGCCTTCAGGGCCTCGTCGAGCGAGCCCGGCAGAGAAGGCACGTCCTTCAACTGTTCGGGGCTCAGGTCGTAGATGTCCTTGTCGAGCGGCTCGCCGGGGTCAATCCGGTTCTGGATGCCGTCGAGGCCCGCCATGAGCATCGCCGAGAAGGCGAGGTACGGATTGCACGAAGGGTCGGGCGGGCGGAACTCAAGCCGCTTGAGCTTCGGGCTCTGCGAGAACATCGGGATGCGGATGGCCGCCGAGCGGTTGCGCGCCGAGTAGGCGAGGTTGACCGGAGCCTCGAAGCCGGGGACGAGCCGCTTGTAGCTGTTCGTCGTCGGCGCGGCGAAGGCCACGACCGCCGCCGCGTGCTTCAACAACCCGCCGATGTACCAACGGGCCAAGTCCGAGAGGCCCGCATAGCCGTCGCCCGCGAACAAGGGCTTCTCGTTCTTCCAGAGCGACTGGTGGCAGTGCATCCCCGAACCGTTGTCGCCGTAGATCGGCTTCGGCATGAAGGTCGCGGTCTTGCCGTACTGATAGGCGGTGTTGCGGACGACGTTCTTGAAGAGCTGAAGGTTGTCGGCGGTTCCGAGGAGCGTCGAGTAGCGGAAGTCTATCTCGCATTGCCCGGCGGTGGCGACCTCGTGGTGGTGGCACTCGACCGTGATGCCGACCTTCTCAAGCGTCAGGGAAATCTCCGAGCGCAGGTCGCTCAGAGAGTCGGTCGGAGGGACGGGCACGTAGCCCTCCTTGGGGCGGATGCGGTAGCCGAGGTTGGGGCCGCGCGTCGCGTCGCCCGCGCGCCCGCTCGACCAGTGGCCCTCGTCGGATTCGAGCGTGTAGCCGGCGGAGTTCTGGTCGTTGTGGAAGCTCGCCGAGTCGAAGATGAAGAACTCGGCTTCGGGGCCGAAGTTGACGATGTTGGCGATGCCGGTGAAGCGCAGATAGCTCTCGGCGCGGCGGGCCACCGAGCGCGGGTCGAGGCCGTAGCCCTCCTTGGTCATCGGCTCGACGGCGTTGGCGATGAGGCAGAGCGTCGGCTCTTCCGCGAACGGGTCCATCCACATCCGACCGGCGTCGGGGATGAGCAGCATGTCGGATTCGTGAATCGAGGCCCAGCCGCGGAGGCTTGAGGCGTCGAAGCCGAAGCCGTCTTCGAACTTGCCTTCGTCGAGCTCGTGAATCGGGAAGGTCAGGTGGTGCCAAGCGCCGATGAGGTCGGTGAATCGCAGCGAAAGAAACTTTGCCCCGTGGTCTTCGGCATACTTCAAGGCCGTTTTCGAGTCCATATATTCTCCTGAAATGTTGTAGGGGGTGGAAGAGGTTGGCCGCCCGTGGATGGCAGCGCATAGCTTGTTGGGAATGAACCGGAGAGGGCGTCGTAAATCATTGGGGACGCTGTAAAAAGCTCGAATTATAGTCCGGCCCCGGCGGCTGTCAAGGTTTCACAAGGAAATGGCCCCGTTTCACAACAAAGTGACGCCCGCGAGGGCCGCCCGAAGGCTCTCCGTGACCGCCGCTAAACCTTTCCGGTGCGTAACTTAGGGGCAGCCGTCGGCCCCCTCGCGCGCCGAAAATAGTTTTTGACCGCCCCCGTTTTTTCTGTTACATTGCGCCTTAGATTTCCTATCCAGCATTCTTCAACCGCACAGGCACTCGGCTCGAAAAGAGTGACCGCACTGACTTTGCCGGAAATGCGAACCAATTTAGAGGGAGGCGGAAAGCTAGAAGTTGACCACGGCCATCGAACAGACGCTTGAAACTTACGGCATCGAGAATTGGGGGGCCGGGTACTTCGGCATCAATCGCAAAGGCAACTTGGTCGTCCACCCTTCGGAGACCGACCAGAGCCGCGCGGCGGACGTCAAGGAGATCATCGAAGACCTGCAACGCCGGGGCATCACGACCCCCGTCCTGCTCCGCTTTCCCCAGCTCGTCACCGCGCAAGTGCGCAAGCTCCAGCGCGCCTTCCGCAACTCCATCCGCGAATACGAGTATCAGGGCTCGCACATGTGCGTCTACCCGATGAAGGTCAACCAGAACCGCTCGGTCGTCGAGGAGTACCTGCGCGAGGGCACGCGCTACGACTTCGGGCTCGAAGCCGGGTCGAAGGCCGAACTTTACGGCGCGCTCGCGATGGAGCAGTCGGCGGACAGCCTGCTCGTCCTGAACGGCTTCAAGGACGAGGAGTTCATTGACCTCGCCTTCCTCGGCGCGCGCTCCGGCAAGCGCGTCGTCATCGTCATCGAGAAGCTGAACGAGCTCGACCACGTGCTGAAGGCCGCCGCGCGCTACGACGAAGGCAACCTCCCGATGCTCGGCATCCGCGTCAAGCTCTACTCGAAGGGGTCGGGCCGCTGGGAGAAGTCGGGCGGCGAGGCCGCGAAGTTCGGCCTCACGACGACCGAGATTCTGGAGACCGTCCGCCGCTTGCAGGAGGAGGGGCGCATTGACATGCTCCGGCTCCTCCACTTCCACATCGGCTCGCAGCTCACCGACATCAAGCGCATCAAGAACGCGATGAAGGAGGCGGCGCGCGTCTACGCCAAAATCTTCCAGATGAAGGTGCCGATTGACCTCCTCGATGTCGGCGGCGGGATGGCCGTGGACTACGACGGCTCGAAGACCGCCTTCGACTCGTCGGCGAACTACACCGCGCAGGAGTTCGCCAACGACGTGGTCTACACCATCATGCAGGTCTGCGACGACGAGAACGTCCCGCACCCGACCATCATTCAGGAGTCGGGCCGCTACCTCTCGGCCTACCACGCCATCCTCGTCACCAACGTCTTGAGCGAGATAGAGACCGAAGTCGAAGAGATTACGCCCATCGAGATAGACGAGGACGACCCGCAGGTGGTCGTCGAGCTCGGCGACCTGCGCGAGACGATTACGGTCAAGAACTACCGCGAGTTCTACCACGACGCGCTCGAACACCGCGAGACGCTCTTCACGCTCTTCAACCTCGGACTCATCTCGCTGGTAGACCGCGCCAAAGGCGAGGTGCTCTTCTGGGACATCTGCGAGCGCGCCGACAAGTACGCGCAGCAGCACAAGTACGTCTCCGAGGAGTTCACGGAACTCCGGCGTCTGCTGCGCGCCAAGTACCTGACCAACTTCTCGGTCTTCCGAAGCGTCCCCGACCACTGGGCTCTCGACCAGCTCTTCCCCATCATCCCCATCCACCGTCTCAACAAGACGCCGACCGAGTACGCCACGCTCTGCGACATCACCTGCGACTCGGACGGAGTGGTGGACAAGTTCGTTGACCTCCACGACGTGAAGCAGGTTCTGGAGCTGCACAAGCTCATCGAGGGCGAGGCCTACTACATCGCCTTCATGCTCGTCGGCGCGTATCAGGAGGTGATGGGCAACAACCACAACCTCTTCGGCGCGCCCAACGAGGCGCACATCCACATTGACGACGACGGCTATCTTATCAAGAAGGTGGTGCGCGGCACGACCGTGGGCGAGGCTCTGGAGCGCGCCCGTTACGAGCGCGGCCAACTGCACGAGGGCTTCCGCCGCCTCGTCGCGCAGCGCGTCAAGCGCGGCGACCTCTCGGAGGCCGAGGGCGCGGAGATGGTTGACTTCTACGAGGCGCGCTACAACTCTTACACATACCTCTCCGCCAACGGCGAGGACGACCGGCGCAGGCGAAGATAAACGGAGGAAGTGATGAATCCGGAATGATGAATGATGAATATCTCGCTGCTTGAGCTTCAAGTTTCAGATTCGAGATTCGAGCAGCAAGACATTCATCATTCCGCATTCATCATTCATCATTTAAAAATATGGTTACCCAACGCAAACCGCGACCCACGAAGTATCTAACCGCGCCGATCCGGCCCGTGCAGGTTGACCGCGACCGCTCGGTGGCCGGGCTGCTGGAAAAGATGGAGGGCGCGGGGTTCGGTGCGCGCCAACTGGCCGAGGCGCACCGCATCTGGCTCGACATGCTCGGCGATAACACGACCATCGTCGTCGCCGCCTCCGGCGCGCTCATCCCCGCCGGGATGCGAAGGCTTCTGGCCTACGTCATCAAGAACCGCTTCGTGGACGTAATGGTCTGCTCCGGCGGGATGCTCTTCCACGACCTCCACGAGACTCTGGGCCGCCAGCACTTTCAGGCGCACCCCTCGATGACCGACGCCGAGTTGGAGTCGGCGCAGATCAGCCGGATGTGGGACGTGCTCGCCAGCGAGGAGGAGTACCACGAGGCGCAGGAATGGGTCGGCGGCTTCACCAACCAGTTGGACCAGACGCGCGCCTACTCGACGCGCGAGTTCCTCCACCTCCTCGGTCGAGAGCTGGCCGAGATAGCGACCGACGACGGCATCCTCACGTCGGCCTACAAGGCGCGCATCCCCGTCTTCTGCCCGACCATCTCCGACAGCGCGATCACGGTCGGCATCGCCTCGGCGCGCTTCGAGAAGAAGAACAACTTCTGCTTCGACCTCGCGCAGGACATCCTCGACATCATGCAGATCGGCGCGCGCGCCCGCGTCTCCGGCGTCATCAACATCGGCGGCGGGACTTCGCGCAGCTTCGTCCAGCAGATGGAGGTCGCCACCAACATCATCAAGACGCCCCCGCGCGGCCACAAGTACGCCATCCAGATTTCGCCCGAAGCCCCGCACCCCGGCGGGCGCACGAGCCCCAACATGAGCGACGAGTCCCTCGTCTTCGGCAAGCTCCAACGCGGCGCGGCCACCGCCTACGTCAACTGCGACGCCACCATCGCGCTCCCCATCCTCGTCACCTCCCTCTCGCAGACCGCCGCCAAATACATGAAGGGCCGCAAGCGCCCCACCTTCACCTTCAACGCCAGAGAGCTGACGGTCGAAGTACCTTAAAAGCCGTAAACGGTAAACCGTGACGGGTGACGGGAAAGACAGGTTCTTAATCCTGTCACCTGTCACCCGTCACGGTTTACGGCTTTATTTCTGTCACTTGTCACCCGTCGCCCGTCACGCTAGACTTCTCGCATGTCTGAATCAGCAGAACTTCCGGTGAACTTCGGCGGGATCGCCGAGGAGGGGCTTTCGAGTTTCGAAGGCGCGCGCGTCGTGGTGTGGCCGGTCTCTTACGAGGGGACTGTCTCCTACGGGACGGGGACGGGGCGCGGGGCCGAGGCGATTATTGACGCGTCGCGCAACATGGAGTTGTACGACGAGGAGACGGACGCCGAAGTCTACCGGCTCGGCATCCACACGCTCGACGCCTCGCCGTCTATCGAGCCGCCCGCCGCGATGATGAAGTCGCTTTTGGAGAGGGCGCGCTCGCTGGTCGCGTCGGGCAAGTTCGTGTGCATGATCGGCGGCGAGCATTCGGTGAGCGCGCCCGTCATCCAGGCGCACGCCGAGCGTTACGAGAACCTCTCGGTCTTGCAGATTGACGCGCACGCCGATTTGCGCGACACCTACGACGGGACGCCGCACTCGCACGCCTCGATCATGGCGCGGGTGACGCGCGACATGAAGATACCCTCGGTGCAGGTCGGCATCCGCTCCATCTCGGCGGAGGAGGCGCGCTCGCTCGATAAAATCCCGACGCGCATCTTCTGGGCGAAGGACATCGTGGGCCGCACGGACTGGTGGGAGGAGGCCGTTTCCGGCCTCACCGAGAACGTCTACCTGACGGTGGACATTGACGGCCTCGACCCCTCGCTCGTGGCGCAGACGGGGACGCCGGAGCCGGGCGGCCTCGGCTGGTACGAAACCATCGGCCTCATCCGCACGCTCGCGCGCTCGCGCCGCGTCGTCGGGATGGACTTGACGGAATACTCCTACGTCGAAGGCTTCGACGCCTCGGCCTTCCTCTGCGCGAAGCTCATCTACAAGTCACTCGGCTTCATCTTCGAGTCCGAGACCGAGCGCGTGCGCGGCGGCGGCGCGCGTCACTCACAGGCGGGCGCTTGAGCCTCTGTCGAGGCTCAAGTCGCGCGAAATAAATCTTGACATCGTTCGCGCTTGGATTCATCGTGCGTGAACGATGAAGAGCAAACACACCAACTTCCCTCCCTGGTAAGCACCGGCTAGACGGGCGCTCCCGCACGGCTTCGCGGCCACGCCGCGAACGCGCGGGAGACGTGTGCCCGCCAGCCGAAAGCTTCGCTACGCGCTCGCGCGCTCGGTGATTCCTCCTCCGCCGGAGGACGTTTTTCTCGCTCACTTTAGAGAAACGTCCGACTCACTTCCGGTGAAAGGAGAATCACCCTCGATGTCTTTCAGAACTCATTTTGTCCGCCATACTCTGCCCGCGCGGCGTGGGCTTTCGCTGCTCGTTTCGACGCTGCTGCTCGTCGAGTTTTTAGACGAGGTTTTAGACGGCGTGAGGGGTGCGGCGTGGCCGCTCGTGCGCGACGACCTGCGGCTGACTTACACGCAGATCGGACTGCTCATCAGCATCCCGCCGTTCGTCGGTAATCTGGTCGAGCCCGTCTTCTGCATCCTCGCGGACGTGTGGCGGCGGCGCGTCTTCGTCCGCGTGGGCGGCGTGCTCTTCGCGGCGTCGGCGTTGCTCGTCGCCACGAGCCAGAACTTCTACGCGCTGATGGCGGCTTACGTTCTATTTAACCCGGCTTCGGGCGCGTTCGTCGGGCTCTCGCAGGCGGCCTTGATGGACGCCGAGCCCGCGCGGCGCGAGCAGAACATGGCGCGTTGGACTTTGTCCGGCACGCTCGGCAACTTCGTCGGGCCGGTGCTTGTCGGGGCGTGCGTCGCGTATGGCTTCGGTTGGCGTTGGCTGTACGCGGGGCTCGCCGCCTTCTCCGTGGCGGTGCTCGCTTTGACGTGGCGGCTCCCCTTCCCGACGCCCGCCGCGAACGGTAGCGACGACGGCGAGAGCACGTGGCTCGGCTTTACGGAGGGCGTGCGCGAGGCCGTGCGCGCGCTCAGGCGGCGAGAGGTCTTGCGTTGGCTCTTGCTTTTGCGCTTCGGCGACTTCACCTCCGACGTGCTGCGCGGCTTTCTGGCGCTCTACTTCGTGGACGTGGCGGGGGCTTCGGAGGGCATGGCGGCGCTCGCCGTCGTCGTCTGGACAAGCGCCTCGCTGCCGGGCGACGTGCTGCTCATCCCGCTCCTCGAACGCGTGCGCGGCCTGAGCTACCTGCGCGTGAGCACGACGTGCGTGCTCCTGCTCTTCCCGGCTTTCCTGCTCGCGGACGGCGTGATGTTGAAGTTCGTGCTGCTCGGACTCCTCGGCCTTGCGAACGCTGGATGGTACGCAATCCTCAAGGCGCAGTTGTACGCGGAGCTGCCCGAACGCAGCGGGACGGCGATGACGCTCGGCAACCTCTTCGGGCTCGTCGGCGACTTCGTCCCGTTCGCGCTCGGCGCGTTCGCGCAGAGGTTCGGCCTCGGAGCGATGATGTGGCTGCTGCTCTTCGGCCCCGCCGCGCTGCTCGCGGGACTCTTCACCGTCTCGACTAAGACGAATGAGAGTCAGAACCGCCTGCGGTAAAAAGGAAAAAGGTAAAAGGTAAAGGGAAAAAGTGGGAACGGATGATGTGTCGAGAGAAGTGCTCCCCTCTGTACTTTTGCCTTTTATCTTTTTCCTTTTGCCTTGGCGCAGCGACCCGCCCGCTACCGCAGGCGGTTCTGACATTTTTTTTGATGGAGGTGATTGAGTCCGCCGCCCGTCTGCGCGTTATGGAAATGAAGAGGGTCATTCACACGGAACCAAGCCCGAAAGCATCACGGACGGCGGAAAGGAAGGAGCCTTCATGCAATCGAACGATAACGCCAACGGCCACTCGAACGTTCAGGCCGCATTCATTCATAACCTCAAGTACGTTTCGTTTCTGGCGTCGCTCGCCGTGCTGTTCCTCCTCTGCGCCGCGCGCGCCTGACGGGCGGCCCGCACACAAAGCGGACGCCGGGGGTGTATGATGTGAACGAAATCCCCCGGAGGTCTCGCGCACTTGGTTCAGTTCAAAGATAAAGAAATCGTTGGGGAGCCTTCGTTGGCCGGAGACGGTCGGACGGGGCTCCCCGCGCGTTTTGCCGACGGGCGCGAGGCGGGGCGCGCGCTCGCTTCGAGGCTCGCGCCTTACGCGGCGGCGGCGGATGACGTGGTCGTCGTCGGCCTCGCCAACGGCGGCGTGCCCGTCGCGTTCGAGGTGGCGCGCGAACTCAAAGCGCCGCTCGACGTGCTGCTCATTCGCAGGCTGCTCGTGCCGCGCGGGCCGGAGTCGCAAATCTGCGCGATGGACGTGTGCGGGAATCTCTTCGTGGACGAAGGGCTGCCGCCGCAAAGTGACGCGCCGGAGACGCCGCTCGAATACTTCGTCGCCGACGCGCTCGCGGAACTCGCGGCGCGCGCGCGCGAATGTCGGGGCGAGCGACCGCCGCTCGACCTCTCACACAAGACAGTCCTCCTCGTGGACAACGGGATTCGCACGGGGCTGACGGTGCTCGCGGGCGTCCGCGCGCTGCGCGCGTCGGGGCCTTCGCGCGTCGTCGTCGCCGTCCCCGTGGCCGCGCCGGAGAGCCGCGCCGCCGTCGAGGCCGCGGGCGACGAATTCGTCTGCCTCGCGTGGCCCGCTTCGTTCGGTCACGTCGGCCTCTGGTACAGGGACTTCACGCGCCCCGGCGAGGCGCAAATCCGAGAACTGCTCGAAGAGTCGGAGCGCGTGCGCTCCTGAAGCGGCGGGGCGGCGTGCTATCTTGCCGTGGCAAACTTTGCGGCGCGCGGCGCGTCGCGCTCTAATCAGCTTCGTTTCTGGAGAATAAAGAGGATGGAGGAGATACTCTCGGAAGAGGACTTCGCGAAACACGTGCACACGAAATTCCGCGTCCGCGTGAACGAGCCCGTAGAGGTGGACTTGGAGTTGGAGAGCGTCGTCGGCTATCAGGGCGGCGCGAAAGAGCAGGCCGGGATGGCCCGCTTCTCGCTCTTCTTCGACGGCCCGCCGAACTTCTTACTCGAGCAGGGGCTCGTCACCCTCGACCACGAGCAGTTGGGCGAGGTCGTCATCTTCCTCGTCCCCATCGGTCGCAACGAGAGCGGCGGGTTCCGCTACGAGTCGGTCTTCAACTACTACAAGGACCAGAAGTAGTCCGCCATCTCAAGAAGAAGTAGTAGCCTGCGCGTCGGCGGCCTCAGACTCCCACTTCGGGTCCCACTCCATGTACGTGTAAGCTCCGCCGCTCTCGCCGATGACCTTGAAGCCGAGCCGCTCGTAGAAGCGCAGCGCCTCGGTGTTGAGGATGAAGACGTAGTGGCGCAAGGGGAGCCCGACGCGACGCGCCTCGTCCATCAGGCGACTGAGGAGCACCGTGCCGACGCCGCCGTTCTGGAACTCCGGCAGGAGCGCGATGTCGAGCAGGTGCACTTCGTCGCCCGGACGCGCGATCCAGATTCTCCCGGCGGGGCGGCCCTCGACGAGGACGACGGCGTACTCGGCCTCCGGGTATCTCTCTTCGTACTCCTTGCGCTGCGCGGCGAGCTGCGCGCGCAGGAAGGCTTCCTTCATCCCTTCGGGCCACTGCACCTGCGCCAGCTCGTCCTCGCGCGAGCTGGCGTAGACGGCGTAAAGAAACTCTTCATCCTCGCCCGTCACGGGGCGGAGCGTGACGGCCCGCTCCTCGGCGGGCGACATTTTTGCGCCGTCAATGTCCATCTCTTCTCTGCTCCTGTTCGGTCTGATTATTCGAGCGCGCGCCGGACACACGGGGACGCGCCCCGCCGACCTCGCACGGCGGGGTCGGCGGGGCGCGTCTCCAAGATAACACCCGGCGAGGTTTTATTGAACGGGGTGGTTGATGACCGGCGAGGTTTTATTGAACAGGGTGGTTGATGACCGCTTCGTAGAACTCCTGTCCCTTGTCGTCCTCGAAGCGCACGAGGAAGAGCGAGAACTTCCCAAGCGCGGCGTGGTCGAGTTGGTGAATCGAAGAGAGTTCGGAGAGCGGCCCGTCGGGGCGGAAGATAAGCGTGAACGTGTCGGTCGGTCGCGCCTTCTTGGTTAGCGTGGCGGCCTGCATCCCCTTCGAGGGAAGAGGCGCGCGGACGGAGACGAGCGTCAGGCTGACCTTCTTGCCGCCTTTGCCGCGGGCCATAAAGATGCCGCCGACGTAGGGGTCGAAGGTCGCCTTCCGGTAGCTGAAAACGGGGTCGAGCTTGGCCTCGTAGGGAATTTCAAAGTCGTGCGAGGGGTTCTGTTTTTTCGTGTCTTGCCCGAAGGCTAAACGCGCGGGGCTGAGTGCAATGCCAGCCGTGATGGCTGCCAACGCACCCGTCCGCAGGAAGGTGCGGCGTGTTGGGGATGTCAACTATTCTTCTCCTGATAGGGTTAGGTAGGCTGGCGGGCTTCCCTTCATTGCTGCCCACCGTGGCCAACAGTGTATGTGCTTTGGCCGGAAGTTACAACCTTAAAGTTAAACGTTTGAACGTTTTCCTTGTAATTCTTACGCCGAGCGGTTAGAATCTCTGACGCTTCAGCTTAAGGCACAAGCGCTTTACAATTTCTTCGCGAACCAGCATCCCAAGGCAAGGACTTTACTGCCGGACACATCAGGGCACCATCCAGCAGGTCAAACTTCCAATGCTCTTCGAGAATTCCCGCGTCCGGCGCGCACCCGACCGAGGCCGCCGCGACAAGCCAGTTGACAACAGCTCTCAGTAGCCATTCCCCAAGGAGTGAACTATGTCCACACCGTTCCTCAGTGAGATTAAAATAGTCTCATTCAACTTCCCCCCCAAAGGGTGGGCGCTGTGCAACGGGCAGTTGCTGCCCATTAACCAGAACCAAGCTCTCTTCGCCCTCCTCGGCACGACCTACGGCGGCAACGGGCAGACCAACTTCGCGCTCCCCAACCTCCGGGGGCGGGCCCCGCTGCACTTCGACAGCAGCCACAACCTCGGCGAGGCCGCCGGCTCGACTTCCGTGACGGTCAACATCCAGCAGTTGCCGACCCACCTCCACGCCCTTCAGGCGATCAACGCCAACGCGGGCGTCAACGAATGCACTAACGGCTTTCTGGCGCAGACGAGTAACCTCTACCACTCACCGACCAACCTCACGACCCTGCACCCCTCGTCAGTGTCGAGCGTCGGCGGGAGCCAGCCGCACAACAACATGATGCCGTACCTCGTGCTCAACTTCATCATCGCGCTGCAAGGCATTTTCCCGTCGCGCAACTAAGAGGAGAGAGACCAATGCCAGAACCCTATATTGGAGAAATCAGAATGTTCGCGGGCTCCTTCGCCCCGAACGGCTGGATGTTGTGCCAGGGCCAGACACTCCCCATCTCGGAGAACGACGCGCTCTTCACGCTCATCGGGACGACCTACGGCGGCGACGGGGAGAGCACCTTCAACCTGCCGAACCTCGCGAGCCGCGTCCCCATCCACATGGGCACGGGGCCGGACGGCACGACCTACCAGATCGGCGAGATGGCCGGAACGGAGCAGGAGACGCTGACCGTCCAGCAGATACCCAGCCACTCTCACCCGCTGACCGCCTCCGGCGACATCGGGAACGAGTCCGCCCCCGGCAACGCGGTGGTGTCGAACGGGCAGGGCGCGCAGCCCTACATCGAAGATTCGCCGGGCTCGGCTTTCAACGCGCAGGCGGCGACGCCGGCGGGGGGCAGCCAGCCGCACGAGAACATGCAGCCGTTCCTCGCCATCAACTTCATCATCTCGCTCTTCGGGGTGTTCCCCAGTCAGACCTAAAGGAGAAGAACATGTCCGATCAGTTTGTCGCGGAAATCCGCATTTTCCCCTTCAACTTCCCGCCGACGGGCTGGGCCTTCTGCAACGGGCAGTTAATGCCGCTCTCGCAGAACACGGCGCTCTTCTCCCTCCTCGGCACCTTCTACGGCGGCGACGGCAAGTCCACCTTCGCCCTCCCTGACCTGCAAGGCAGTGTGCCCATCCAGACCGGACAGGGGCAGGGTCTCAGCGAGCGCTTCCTCGGCGAGATGTCGGGCACCGAGAGCGTCACGCTGCTCGTCTCGGAGATACCGCTCCACACCCACGGCGTCTTCGGCTCGATTGACGACGCCGACCTCCGCATCCCTTCGCCCGCGCGCAGCCTCGCCAAGTCGGCGGGTGGCAACATCTACAACACCGCCACCACGCCCCTGACGCCGATGGCCTTCCAGGCCCTCCCGCCCGCGGGCGGCGGACTGCCGCACAACAACATGCAACCGTACCTGACCCTCAACTTCTGCATCGCCTTGCAGGGAATCTTCCCGCAGAGGCCGTAGAGACTGAGGCGGCGCGGGGGCCGGGGCGAACTACAGAAGCCCCGGCCCTCGCTCCGTCCGTTCGGACGAAGTTTGCCCGATGAAAATTTCACCCCTCACCCGAAAAGCTTTACCGGCAGTGGCCTTCGCCGCCGGACAAAATACCTTAGGAGTGTTATGAACCACCTGATCGCGTCCCTCTATCGTCGTAATCGCAGGGCCTTCTTCGCCAGCCTGCTCTCTTACCTGCTGCTTGCGGGTCAGACGGCCCCGCTGGCGTTCGCGGCATCCGCCAGTCCGGCGGCACGCACCGCCGCCTCACAGCCCGCGCCCGTAGCGACAGCCGCCGCGGTTCCCGCCGCCGCGCCCGTGGCCGCCGCCGTCTTCGTGCCGACCATCACGGCGACCAAGACCGACACCATTGTCGTTGACGCCGGCAGCGACGGCATCGCCGATCCGGGCGACTTCATTGACTACCAAGTCACGATTACCAACAACGGGACGGACGCGACCAACGTCACCTTGAACGACACCGTTGACACGAACACGACTCTTCAGGCCACGCCGACCAGCTCGACGCCGCTCGCTTACAGCGACGCCTACTCCGTCATCGGCAACGTCCGCATCCAGCCGAACGTCGCGCAGGGCTTGCTCGCCAACGATCAGGACCCCGACACCGGCAACAACACCGGGATGACGGTGACGACGCTCGCCGGAGACAACTCCGCGCCCTTCGCCGGGACGAGCACGAACGGCGGTCAGGTCACTTCGGGCGCATCGGACGGCAGCTTCGCCTACAACCCGGCCCCCGGCTTCTCCGGCTCGGACACCTTCACCTACACGGCGACCGACTCGACGGGCAAGACAGGCTCGGCGACGGTGACGCTCACGGTGAGCACGCCCATCTGGTTCGTCAACTCAGCCTCCGGCGTCGGCGGCGACGGTCGCCTGTCCAGCCCCTTCAACTGCTACACGGGGACGAGCAACGGCGCGCAGACCTGCTTCTCCGACACGGCGGCTGACGACCCCGGCGACTTCATCTTCCTCTTTACGGGCAGCTACATCGGCGGCTACACGCTCCTCAACAACCAGTCGCTCATCGGCGCGGGCGCGACCGCGACACTGGCGACCATCGCGGGCGTCACCGTCCAGCCCTACAGCGACCCTCTGCCCGCGACCGGCGGCACGCCGCCGACCATCACGACCAGCGTCGCCGCGACCAACGCCGTCAACCTCGGCGTCGGCAACAGCAACCTCCTGCGCGGCTTCACCATCGGCAACACGACGGGCTCGAAGATTGCCTCGACGGCCTCCGGCTTCGGCACTCTGACCGCCTTGGAAGTCACGCTCAACGGCAACGGGCAGGCGCTCAACCTCGACAGCGGCACGCTCAACGCGACGTTCATCTCCATCAGCTCGAACACGAGCGGCGGGCAGGGCATCAACCTCGACCAGATGGCGGGCTCGATGACCTCGACGGGCGGCACGACCATCACCGACCCGGCGACGCAGTGCGTCCTCGTCACCGCCTCGACCGCCAACCTGACCTTCAACAACACCTCCTGCACGCTCGCCACCGACGGCATCTCGCTCCAGAACAACTCGGCGGGCACGCGCGCCTTCGGCACGCTCTCCGTCACGGGCGGCTCAGGCATCGGCTTCCTCCACTCGAACGGCGGCGGCACGACGACCTTCGGCGGCGCGGTCACCATCACCAACCCGACCGGCAACGGCATTGACATTCAGAACTCGAACGTCAACCTCTCGTTCCCCGCGACGAGCGTGGACAAGGGCACGACCGGCAACATCGGCGTCAACCTCGTCAACAACTCGACGCGCACCCTCTCCTTCTCGACGCTCGACATCAACACGAGCGGAACCGGCGGCACCGGCCTCGTCGCCAACAACAGCGGCGCGGTCAACGTCACCACCGCCGCGGGCAGCGAGATCACGTCCGCCAGCAACCCGGCGATGATTCTTTCGGCTGGCACGGCGCTCGGCCTCAACTTCACGCTCGTCCAGTCCACGAACTCGACGGGCAAGGGCGTCGAGCTGAACGCCGTCACGGGCGGCATCGCCATCGCTACGACGACGCTCACCAACTCGACCGGCATCGGCCTGCACGCGCTCAACAACACCAACGCCACCGCCGGGACGTTCAGCTTCGGCACCACGAGCGTCACGCAGACGAACACGACCGCCGTCCGGCTCGAAGGCAACGCTAAGGCCCTCAGCTTCGGCAGCTTCACCGTCAACCCCGACGCGGGCCAGCGCGCACTCCACGCCACGACTAACACGGGCACGATCACAACGACCTCCGGCGCCATTACGACGACGACCGGCATCCCCGTCGAGATCGTCGGCACGTCCGCCGCCTCGCGCACGCCGCTCAGCATGACGCTCACCAGCGTCACCTCCAGCGGCGCGTCGAACGGCATCATCCTGACGAACACCAACGGCCCCGCCGCGGCGGTCGGCTTCGTCATCGTCGGCGACGGCTCGAACTCCACCGTCGGCGGCAACGCGTCGGGCGGCACCATCGCCAACGCTTCGGGCGCGGACGGCGCGGCCACCGGCATCGGCATCCGCCTTGAGAACGCCGACGAGGTGACGCTCCGCCGCGTGACGGTCAACGGCACGAACCAGAACTTCGGCATCCGCGGCCTCAGCCTCTCGAACATCACGATTGAGTTCTGCACCTTCTCCGGCACGAACGGCACGTCCGCCTCCTTCGACGAGGGGACGCTCTACTTCACCGAACTCACGGGCACGAATCTCGTCAAGGACAGCATCCTGAACGGCGGCCACGAGGACACCATCCGCGTCATCAACTCGACGGGGACGCTCACCGGCCTCACCTTCGACAATGTGACGGTGGCGCAGACTGCCGTTGCCGAAGGCGGCGACGGCATGAAGTTCGAGACCCTCGGCACGGCCACGATGACGATCACCGTGCAGAACAGCGACATCACCGCCGCCAAGGACAACCCCATCAACGCGAGCACGGTCTTCGGCTCGACGATGACCATCAACGTCAAGAACAACGCCCTCTCGAACAACCACTCGGCCATCGTGGCGGCGGGCGGCGGCAACGTCTTCGCCTCGAACGGCACGATGAAGCTCGACATTGACGGCAACACGATGCGCGACGCCGTTGGCACGGCGCTCCTCGTCAACGCCTCCGGCACCGCCGCCCCCGCGCCCGACCAGGGCGACGTCGAGGGCTACATCCGCAACAACACCATCGGCGTCTCCGGCCTCGCCAACTCCGGCTCGACCTCGGCCAGTGGTATCCAGATCGAGTCGAACGGCGGCGGCGACCTCGACGCCCTCGTCGTCTTCAACAACGACGTCTTCCAGACCAACAACCACCTCATCCTCATTGACATCGGCGACCAGCAGGGCAAGCCCATCACCAGTAACATCACCATTGACGGCAACTCGACCAAGCAGCCCGGCAGTGGGCCGAACACCAACTACAACGGCTTCCACGTCAACCACGGCAACGTCGCCGGTGACAACAACCTCTCCTGCATAGACATTAAGAACAACGACTTCGTGGGCGGCGGCAAGGGCGTCACCCCGCCGAACAACCTCGACTTCCGCCTCCGCCATCGCTTCGACACGACCATCCGGCTGCCGGGCTACGGCGGCGGACCCACTGACACCGCAGCCGTCGTCGCCTTCGTGCAGGGGCAGAACCCCGGCGCGGAGACGGGGGCTGCTTCAACTGGCACCAGCAGCGGCTTCGTCGGCGGCGCGGCCTGCTCGCAGCCCACCTTCAGCGCAGTCCTCTTCAACTCTGACGCCCCGGGCGAAGGCGGCGGCGTCGGCACGCTCGGCGCGCCCGAACAGTCGGAGATGACTACGGCCAACGCGTCGAGCTTCAGCGGCGGCGTCACCAGCGCCCCGTTCGTCGGGATGCCCTTGAGCGTCACCCCGAGGAGGCAGCCCGGCAACACGCTCGCGCCCATCGCGCAGCCTCTGGCGAACTCGACGGCGCAAGGGTCGCAGCTCGGGACGACCGAGATCGCGCCGCCCAACCCGCCCGTCATCGCGGGCAACAACATCACCTGGAACGTCGGCACGCTCCAGGCCGGACAGTCCGTCACGCTCACCTTCCGCGTGCAGGTCAACAACCCGTACACGGGCGGCCCGAACGTCTCTAATCAGGGCACGATCACCTGCACCGAGTGCGGCGCGTCCGTCCTGACCGACGACCCGGCGGTCGGCGGCGCGGCTGACCCGACGCTGACGCCCATCAACGCCCCGCCCGACATCGTCGTCAAGAACGCTTCCGGGCCGGAGCCGCCGTCGGGCTCTTCGCCGATGGCCTTTACCGTCGTCCTCTCGAAGGTCGCGGTAGGCCCTGTCACCGTCAACTTCACGACCGCCGAGGATACGGGCGGGACTGAACCGGCGACCGAGGGCGTGGACTTCACGCCGACCAGCGGCCAACTGACCTTCGCCGCCGGGCAGACGGTACAGACCATCTCCGTGCCGATTCTTGCCGACGCCGACGCGCCCGAAAATGACGAGACCTTCCTCGTCCAACTGTCGGGCGCGGTGGGCGGCAACATCACGGACGGCGAGGCGGTCGGCACGATCACCACCAACAACCCGGCGGGCGATATTCTCATCTCCGAGATTCGCACCTTCGGCCCCGGCGGCGCCGGCGACGACTTCGTCGAGATTTACAACAACACGCCCTCGCCCCACACCGTCGCCGCTTCGGACATCTCCGCCGGTTACGGCATCTTCCGCCTCGGCGCGACCTGCGCCGACACGCCCGTGCTCATCGGCACCATCCCGAACGGGACGGTCATCCCGACCAGAGGCCACTTCCTCTTAGTCGGCTCGCAGTACAGCCTCGGCGCGGCGGCCACCGGCAACCTGACGATGTCCACAGACCTCGCCGAGAACTCCAACGTCGCCATCTTCAACACCGACTCGGTGGCCAACCTCTCGACGGCGACCAGACTCGACGCCGTCGGCTTCAGCCCGAACAGCACGGGCAACAACTGCGACCTGCTGCGCGAGGGCGGCATCCTGCCGCAGATCAGCAGCGTCACTCCGGGCCTCGGCAACCACAGCTTCTACCGAAGCTTGTGCTCGTTCGTCCCCGGCACGGGCTGCACGACGCCGAACCCGGGCTTCCCGGCGGATCGCAACGACAACGCCACGGACTTCCTCTTCGTCGACACCAACGCGACGAACGCGGCGGGCGCGGGCCAGCAGCGTTTGGGCGCACCGGGGCCGGAGAACATCTCGTCGGCGCGCGTCAACGACCAGATCGGGACGTTCCTCCTCGACGCGACGAAGGCCTCGACGGCGGTTCCGAACCGCGTCCGCAAGGTCTGCGGGGTGGCCGAGGAGTGCGACCCGAACCGCTCGCAGTTCGGGACGATGTCCATCCGCAAGCGGTTCACCAACAACACGGGCGGGACGGTCACGCAGTTGCGCTTCCGCGTAGTGGAGCTGACGACGTTCCCGCGGCCCGACGGGGCGACCGCCGACATCCGTGCGATCACGTCGGTGGACGTGGTGGCGACGGGCGTGACGGACGCGGCGACGTGCGCGGCGAACGGGACGCCGGCGACCGCGCCGTGCTCGGTGACGGTCAAGGGGACGACCGTGCAGGCGCCGACGCAGGCCAACGGCGGGGGCTACAACACGACGATGGTGGTGACGCTGCCGGGCGGGGGGTTGCTGAACACGCAGAGCGTGAGCCTGCAGTTCCTGCTCGGCATCCAGCAGACGGGGAACTTCCGCTTCCTCCTCAACGTCGAGGCGCTGCCGTAAGCTTCGCGCCTGACCACTGACCCGCCCCGGCCTCCAACTGCCGGGGCGGCCTAAAAGCCGGAGAGCCCGCGCCTTCAGAATTTTGTTTCTGAGGGCGCGGGCTCTCCGGCTTTCGGGCGTCAATTTTCCGGTTCGTTGACGGGCACGGCGGCGCGTGTTAAGTTTCGCCTCACCAAAGTTCCATGCGGAAAATATGGCCGGACGGGTAGAGACGTTTCCGACAGTTTCATGCATGGGCCGCGCCTTTGGCGTCGCCTCTTAGCGGCCCGCGTGTTTCGAGTTTGAACCCTCGCGCGCGTCAACATCTCCACGGGCAAAGACTTTCGAGGGCGCACAGTCCGGCGCGTTTTCCTTCTACTCAGCTAGAAAGATTCAGGAGGGATGCTTTACATGAAATACACACGCCCCGCCGCGTTGACCGTGACGATGCTGGTCGCGCTCTTCTCCGCCGCCGTCTTCGTCTTCGCCGCGACGACGACGCTTTTCGTCTACCCCGGCCACCTCGAAGGCTGGCAGACGCAGACCTCGACGAGCCCTTCGCCGACGCCGCAAGTGCTCTTCGTCTTCGGCCCGACCCCGCCGCCCTTGGGGCGCGGGAGCGTGGAGTTCCGCGTCGGCCCGGACGGCAATTCGAGCGCGCAGATGCGCCAACCCGGCTACGCCAACACGGCGCTCCCGAACCCAAGCCCGACACCCGCGGCGGCCAACGAGCTGACCTCTCTCGGCTACAGCACCTACGCGCAGAGCGGCGGCTCCGGCGGGCAGACGCCGTACCTCAACCTGCTCATTGACAACGACAACAACGGCACGGTTGACGACCAACTTTTCTTCGAGCCCGTCTATCAGAACGGCACTTACTCGACCGTTGATCCGAGCATCACCATCCCGAACCAGTGCGGCGCGAACCCGGCCTGCGTCACGCCGGGCACCTGGCAGACGTGGGACGCCTTCAACGGCGGCTGGTGGGCTCTGAGCGCGGGAACGTTCGGCCCGCCGCTGACGACTCTCAAATTCTATCGCCAGACGCACCCGAACGCGCGCATCGTCAACTCTTCGACGGGCCTCGGCGGCGTCCGCATCCTGACGGGCGGCGGCGCGGGCGCGTGGGACAACTTCATCGGCAACGCCGACGCATTCTCCATCGGCGTCGGCCCCGACACGACCATCTACGACTTCGAGCCGACGGCCCCGCCCACGCCCGCCACCGGCGGCGTCATCATCTCGGAGCTGCGCACCTCCGGCCCCGGCCCCGCCGCGCCGCCGCCCACGGTCGGCCCCACGGAGAGCGGGATGGGCGGCTCGTCCTTGCAGAACAGCGACATCGGCGGCGGCGAGATGTCGGGCGGCGAGATGGGAGGCGGCGGCGGAATCACGAACGAGGACATCCCCGGCGGCTCGAACGCGCCCGCGTGCTGCGACGAGGATGATTACGTCGAGCTTCTCAACACGTCGAACACGGAGATCGCCGTCCAGTCTTCGGACGGCTCCGCCGGGTGGGCGCTCGTCAAGCGCGGAGCGACGTGCGTTGACCCGCCCGTCGTCGTCGCCACCATCCCGAACGGGACGGTCATCCCGGCGCGCGGCCACTACCTGCTCGCGGGGAGCGAGTACAGCCTTTCGGGCTACGCGGGCGAGAGCTGCTGCTCGACCGCCATCCCCGATCAGTCTTTCTCCATTGACATCAACGACAACCGGAGCGTCGGCCTCTTCAACACCAGCAACCCGGCCAACTTCAACGCCGGAACCCGCCTCGACGCCGTCGGCATTGACGCCGGCTCCGGCGGGACGTGCGACCTTCTGAGCGAGGGGACGAAGATGCTCGCGCCGCGCGGCAGCACCGAGGAGTGGGCCTTCGTGCGCTGGGAGCGAACGGGCGTCGCGCAGGACACCGGCAACAACGCCGCCGACTTCGCCACCGTCTCGACGCGGCCCAACCAGCCCGTCGGCGACAACCCGACGCCCATCCTCGGAGCGCCGGGGCCGCAGAACACGCGGAGCCCTGTCTCCTACAACGACCTCATGGGCGGCGCGCTCATCGCGCCCACGCGCACGTCGTCTCAGGCCCCGAACCGCCAGCGCGTCTACAACGTCGAGGCGTGCAGCCCGCAAGGCTACATGCTCATCCGCCGCACCATCACCAACAACAGCGCGAGCGCGGTGACGCGCCTGCGCTTCCGCGTCGTGGACATCACGACCCTCAACAGCCCCGGCTACGTCGAGGGCGGCTCGCAGGCCGCTTTGACCGTCCGCAACTCGCCGAACGAAACGCTCTTCGTCCCCGACCGTGGGACGGTGCAGGTGCGCGGCCTCTCGCGCGAGGAGCCGCCCAACCAGACCTGCGGCGGGCTCAACACGAGCCTCTCCGAAGACCAGACCACGCCCATCTCGCCGCTCGCGCCCGGAGCGAGCATTGACGTGGTCTTCCGCGTCGGCGTCGTCCAGACCGGCACCTTCCGCTTCTTCGTCAACGTCGAAGCGCTGCCGTAAAGCAAGGCAAAAGGTAAAAAGGCAAAAGGCAAAAGTAAGGAGGTTAACGCCTCTTCACTTTTGCCTTTTGCCTTTTACCTTTTGCCTTCTTCAGCCGAGCCACTGGAGCGCGTCCGCGCCGCCGGTGCGCGCGCCGCCGACGACGCGGATGAAGTAGTCTTCGAGCGAGAGCGACGAGCCCGCCGCCTCCTCGCCGCCCGCGACGGCGATGCCGCGCCGCAGCTCTTCCAAAGGCCCGGAGGCGACGAGCCGTCCCTCGCTGATGATGGCGATGTCGGTGCAGAGCCTTTCGACTATCTCCAAGACGTGCGAAGTGAGGAAGACCGTCAGGCCGCGCGACGTGAGGCGGGCCAGCAGGTCTTTCAAAGTCCGCGAGGCGACGGCGTCCACGCCCTCGAACGGCTCGTCGAGGAAGAGGATTTCCGGGCGGTGGATGAGCGCGCACGCGAGCGCCAGCTTCTTCTTCATCCCGTGCGAATACTCGACGACGAGCTTGCGCGGCTCCGCGTCCAGCTCCATCAGCGCCAGAAGCTCCGGCGCGCGCTCCGCAATCTCCGCGCGTCCGAGCCCGTACATTCGCCCCGTAAACGCCAGCATCTCCGCGCCCGTCAGCCGCTCGAAGAGATTCAAGTCCTCCGGCACGACGCCGATCCTCCGCTTCACTTCCAGAGGCTCCGCCGAGATGTCCCGACCCAAAACGACGACGCGGCCCGCGCTCGGCGCTAAGAGCCCGGTCAGCATCTTGATGGTCGTGGACTTCCCCGCCCCGTTCGGGCCGAGGAAGCCGAAGAAGCCCCCGGCGCGGACGCGCAGGTTGATACTATCCACGGCGGTGAAATCCCCGAACCGCCGCACCAACTCGAACGTCTCGACGGCGAGCGCGGGCTCGCCACCTCCTTGAATCTCTCTCGACATGAAACCTTTGTACGCGCGGCCCGGCGGCGCGGTCAAGAGTCGTCGCCGCCGGACGCCGAATTTAGCCGTTAGGCGTTTCGCCGGATGAGTAGTATCATGCGTGGAACTCAAGGGCCGCACGCCGAGGCGTCTGCTGATTTCTTTTAACTAAAACACCCCACGTCGCACCGACTTCCCGGAATCAAGGCGAATTATCCGAATCGCCGGCGCGGGTTTTAAACTCCGGCCCCAAAAAGTGACCATGAAGATTCTACTTTACAACCCCGACAACGGCGTGACGCGCAACTTCATGCCGCACCTCTGGATGTTCCTTTTGCAGGCGCTCACGCCGCCCGGCCACGAAGTGATTTTGATTGACGGCAACGCGCACGCGATGGACGAGGACGAGCTGGTGCGCTTCGCGCGCGAGCAGAACGTCGGGCTCGTCGGCATCGGGGCGATGACGCGCATGGTCGCGCGCGCCTACCGCATGGCCGACGCTCTGAGGGCGGCGGGCATCTCCGTCGTGATGGGCGGGCCGCACGTCACCGAATGCCCGGACGAAGCCCTGGGCCGCGACGGCGGCCCGCGACACGCCGACGCCGTCGCGCTCGGCGAGGCCGACGCGACGTGGCCGCTCATCGTCGAGGACGCGGCGCGCGGTGAGTTGAAGGAAGTCTACCAGCCCGGAAAGGACGCCAAGGGGCTCGACCTTAAGCCTTCGTTGCAGCCCTACCCGGAAATCCCCTGGGAGAAGCTCGACCTCGACCAGTTCAGCCTCGTCCCCGGCGCGTTGCGCCCTCTGCTCGGAAAGATGGGGAGCGGCTGGGGGACTTTCCACGTCGTCCCCATCGAGACCGGACGCGGCTGCCCTTACGGCTGCGAGTTCTGCACCGTGACCGGCTTCTTCGGCGACTCAATCCGCTTCCGCACCAACGAGTCGGTCGTCGAAGAGCTTTTGCGGCTCAAGGCGCGCGCCCGGCGCGAGCGCGGGCAGATCGCCGCCTTCTTCATTGACGACAACCTCGCCATCAACGTCAAGCGCACGAAGTCCCTGCTCCGCGACATCATCGCCGCCGACGCGCAGGTTCCGTGGGTCGCGCAGATCAGCGCGAACCTCCTGCGCGACGAAGAGCTGGTTGACCTCATCGCCGAGTCCGGCGGCAAGTGGGTCTTCATCGGGATGGAGTCCATTGACCCGGCCAACATGGCCGACGTTAACAAGAACTTCAGCAAGCCGGGCGAGTACGGCGCGGTGCTCGAACGTCTCGCGCGCCGCAACGTCTACGCCATCACCTCCTTCATCTTCGGGATGGACAACGACACGACGGGCGTCGCCGACCGCACGGTGCGCGAGATCGAGTCTTGGCCGCCGGGCCTCCCCGTCTTCGGCCAGCTCACGCCCTTCCCCGCCACGCCGCTCTACGACCGTCTTGGAGAAGGCCGGAAGGCTCGACCGACCGAAGCACTGGCTCGACTTCGCGCCCTTCGTGATGGCGCACGCGCCGCTGAAGATGACGATTGAAGAAGCGCGGCTGGAGACCCGGCACGCGTGGGAGGTCTCCTACAGCCCGGAGCGGAACGCCGAGGCTGTCCAGTACCTCGCCGACCAGCACGTCACCTACCGCCTCGGCCATCTCGTCGCCCGCCTCTTCTTCCGCGGCATCTACTTCCCGCAGATGGGCAAGCGCGCGTGGCTCAAAGTCATCGCCCAGAACCGGCGCACCATCGGCAGCCTCGTCAAAGAAGGACTGTTGACATGGCGCGCGGCGCGCAAGCGCAAGGCCGCGAGGGCGGAGACCTTGCAGCAAGTCGAACGCGCCGTCTCGAACGACGCTCCGTAAGCAAGACCTTCATCAACAACAACGCGAAAGGCGCGCGCAAGGTTAATCCTCGCGCGCGCCTTTCAGTCTTATCCTTCCGCCGAAACTTTTCGCCGTTTGTTTACTCCCTCAAAAACGGCTTCGCCTCGCCCGCGCGCACGTAGGCGGGGAAGGCGCGGTGCGTGCTCATGAGGAAGGCCGTGGAACTCGGACGCAGCGCGTTGCCGTGCGTCGCCATGAGGCGGGCGATGCGGCTGAAGGCCGTGGAGCCGTAGTAGTAGCCGTCTTCGAGGCTCACGAGCACGTCCGCCGTGTGGCGCACGAGCGGCTCGTTGAGCGACTCGTAGAGGTTCGCGAGCGCGTCCGGGTACGTGTGCCCGGCGGTGCGCGCGAGCCACGCCGCGTCCGGCGCGTAGCCTTCGGCGTCGAGCATCCCTTCCGCCGCGAGCGCGTCGGCGACCGCCGAGAGCAAGAGCGGGTCGCCGTCCAACTGCTCGTAACGATAGAGCGCCGCGCCGCCCCACTCTTTCCGACGGATGCGCGCCCGGCCCCTCCGGCCCGCGACGACGACCGACCCTTCGGGCTCTTCGCGTTGGAGGCTGAAGTCCACGCCTTCGAGCGAGCGGAGCGCGTCCGAGAGTTCGGCCCTGTCCGTCTCCTCGCCGCAATAGAGCGCGGCGTAGCCGCAGAGGCCGAAGCCGGGCGCGGAGACTCGCCGCCGCCCGCCGCGCCCACGGCGCATGTGCGAGACGACCTCGTAGCCGTTCTGTTTCAAGTGCGATTGAAGATTGACGCGCCGATTCTCTTCGAGGTTCATGCCGTGGTCGGAGAAGAGCACGATCTCGGTCTCCGCCCCGCACTCGGCGCGCAAGTTCCGCAGGATGCGGTCTAAAGATTCGAGCGCGACGGCGAGCTTCGCGGGGCCGCCGATGTGCAGGAGCCCGTCGGTCGCTTTCAGGAAGCCGAAGAAGTCGCGCGTCTGCGGGGCCTTGAGGAAGCGTTCGCGGAAGCGTTGCATGTCCGCGCGCCAGACCGATTCGGTGGCGACGTAGATGAGGAATTCGAAGGGCAGAGGCTCCTGATAATCCAGCTCGTCCATGTAAGACGAGGGAACCTTGTCCGGCGTCCGCCGCCCGACGTACTTGCGCATCCCGCCGCGCAGTTCCCTCGCCTCGCGGTCGAAGTAGAGGCTCTCGTATCCCGGCGGCTCGGTCGCGCCGAGCATCCGCGCGAGCGCGACGTTCGTCAGCGTCGGGAACGGCGAGAGCAGACGCGTCGGCTCGCCGAAGGCTTCAAAGAGCCCGCGCCCGCGCGCCGCCTGCAAGACCTCGAAGGGCACGCCGTCCAGACACAGAAGGAGCCTGCGCGGTCGCTCCGGCGACGACGACGCCTCGACGGACGCGCCCCCTCGCTCGCGCTCGGCCTCCTCGGCGCGCGCCGCCAGCACCTCCATCAAGTTGTGCGCGCAGCCATGCTCTTCCATTGCTCACTCCCCCCGTGAAACGCAGAAGTCAGAACGATGAACTGCAAAGCATCTGTCTTTCATTCCGCGTTCTGCGTTCTGCCTTCTGACTTTATTTCGGGCTTCCGGTGTTCGACGCGCCCTCTTCCGGCACGCCGCTCGCCGTGCCCTCGGCGGCCTTGCGCGCCATCTTGTAGGGCTCCTTCAAACCGCGCTTCGCCTCCTCGTGCGAGTCGAAGACGTTCTGGCGCGCGAGCACGGCCTTGTACTGCGCGACGGCCTCTTCGCGCTTGCCCGCCACGTCGAGCGCCTGCGCGGCCCGCAAGCGCGTCCGCGTCGCCATCCCCGCTTCGACGTTCGGCAAAGCGGCGGCGGCGAGGAACTCACGCGCCGCGCGCTCGGCGTGACCGGCGACGAAGAGCGCGTCGCCGTAGCTGTAGTGGACGAGGTCGAGCGGCGCTCTTGACCCACCCTGCGCCGCCTCGCGCCCGCGCGGCAGTAACGACTCGAAGATGGCGAAGGCTTGCTCCTCGGCCTTCTTCGCCGCTTCGGGGTCGCGCGCGCGGTCAACTTCGGCCTGCGAGACGAGCGCGTCCGCCGACTCCATCTTGAAGATGTAGTTGCGCCCGTACTTCCAGGCCAGTTCGTTCGCGTTGCGGTAGGCGTCCATGTAACGCTTCTCGCGCTTGTAGAGGACGATGAGCATGGACTTGGCGTCGTCGCGCGCCCACTGCCCCTCGGCAGCCACGCGTTCGAGCGTCGCCAGACCCTTCTTCTTCGACCCGCGAATGCCGCCGATGGCCGCCATCAATTTCACCGGCAGCGGCAGGCCGCCGACGACGTAGTCGTACATCCCGATGGTCACTTCGGCGTCGTGGAAATTCGGGTCGAGCTTGAGGACATCGCGGTGGCGGTCAACCGAGTCGGAGCCGCTGCGGAGCGCCGACATGAAGCTCCGCTCGACCGCGCCCGCGAACGCCGCCTTCAAACCTTCGACCGCGCCGAGGTAGTAGAGCGCCTCGGTGTCCTTCGGGTTGACCTTGAGACGCGCCTCGCAGAGCGCCTTCGCCTGCCGCGTCAGGTCGCGGAACTCGGCGACCGTCTTCGGGTCGGCCTTGTCGTCCTTCTCCTTGTAGAAGCCTTCGGTGTTGTAGAGCGAAGCCTGCAACCGCCGCGACTCGTTCAGGGTCTTGAGCCAGAGTCCGGCGGCGAGGAACTGCGGCCCCGCCGGGTGGTCGGGGAAGGCCTTCGCCATCTCCTGAAAGCGGCGGCGCGCGCCCTCGTAGTCGAGGTTATAGAGCGCGTCGAAGCCCTCCTTGCGCAACTCGTCGAAACGCTTCCTGTCGAACGACGACGACGCTGCTGACGACGGCGACGCCTGCGGCGCGTTCGCCTGCGCGCTCACGCTCGCCGACGAAGACGCCGCGCCCGAAAGAACGACGGCCAGCACGAACGCCGTCAAAGACCTCTGATTTCTCATCGCAACTCCTCTTAAAACTTTAAGACTTCGGATATTCACTTCGCGTTCGTCCTCGCGCAGCGACACTCGACGCCGACGAGGTAGAGACGGCCACCGACCTTGAGCCGCTGCTTGGCCCTCACGACGTTGGTCTGCTCGTTGTACGCCACCTCGGCGACCGCCATGTTCTCAAGCCACAGCTCGTCGGTCTGCTCCTTCTCGGAGAGCCCGACGCCGACCAGCATTGACTCGGCGGGCATGGATTCGTCCGTGTAGAAGACGCGGGCGAGGATGAAAAGCTTGCTGCCGGGGAAGCGGTAGCTTTTGGTCGTCACCTCTTCCTCGCCGATCTTCGTGTAGAACTCAGGGAAGACCGTCTCGCCCGCGTCCCGCGCGCTCGGCGGGGCGGCCTTCGGATTCCGCTTCTCAACATATTCCTCGATGAACTGCTCCGCCTTCTTCACGTCCACTACGTAGACATGGCAGGCGTCGCCCGTCGGCTGCGTCTGCGGCGGCGGCTGTGTCTGTGCCGCCGCCGCGACCGACGAGAGAAGAGTGAGCAGCGTCGTTAAGATTGTCCGTTTCATACTTCTCAAGTCCCCGACCGTCCGTGAACCGAAACGACCCCTTCAGCCGCCGAAGCTCTCAAGATATTTGACGCCCGCGCCCGTGTTGAAGAGGACGACGCGCTCGTCTTTGTTGACCTCGCCGCGCTCCTGCAAAACTCTCAGAGCCGGGAGGCACGCCGCGCCTTCGGGCGCGGTAAAGATTCCTTCCAGAGCGCCGATCTCTCCCACCGCCGCGAGCAGCTCCTCGTCGGTCACGGCTGATGGCCGTGCCGCCGGAGGCGCGCAGCGCGTCGAGGATGAGAAAGTCGCCGATGGCCTTCGGCACTCTCAAGCCCGAAGCGGTCGTCGCCGCGTCGGGGAACTCTTCGGCGAAGCGTTCGCCTTTTTCAAACGCGCGCACAATCGGCGCGCAACCGGCGGCCTGCACCGTCACCATCCTCGGACGCTTCGAGTCTATCCAGCCCAGCTCTTCCATCTCGTCGAACGCCTTCCACATCCCGACGAGCCCCGTGCCGCCGCCCGTCGGGTAGACGATGACGTCCGGCAGCGTCCAGTCGAGCTGTTCGGCCAGCTCGTAGCCGAGCGTCTTCTTGCCCTCGACGCGGTACGGCTCTTTGAGAGTCGAAACGTCGAACCAGCCCTCGGCGTCCTTGCGCCGGGCGACTTCCGCGCCGCAGTCAGTTATCAATCCGTCCATCAATGTGACGTGCGCGCCCGTCTGCTCGCACTCGACGACGTTGGCGCGCGGCGTATCCTTCGGCATGAAGATGTGCGCTTCGAGACCGGCGCACGCGGCGTAGGCCGCGAGAGCCCCGGCGGCGTTGCCCGCCGAGGGCGCGGCCAGTTTACTCACGCCCAGCTCTTTCGCCATCGAGACCGCCGCCGTCATCCCGCGCGCCTTGAAGCTCTGCGTGGGGTTCTGCGACTCGTCCTTGATGTAAAGCTCTCCGAGGCCCAGCCGCCCGCCCAGCCGCGCGGCGCGCAAAAGCGGCGTCCAGCCTTCGCCGAGCGAGACGACATTTTCTTCGCGCTCGACCGGCAGCACTTCTCTGTAACGCCATAAGTCAGACCTTCTTCCCTTCAAACTTTCCTTCGTCAGACTGCGCCCCGCGCTTGCGAGGTCGTAGCGGACGAGCAGCGGCTTGCCGCACTCCACGCACAGGTTCTGCAACCGCCGTGCCTCGTGTCGCGCCCCGCACGCCCCGCACTCCAGATGTGTCACATTCATCCCTTAAAGAATCCCTTTCCCTCCGAGAAGTTGCCCTGAAACCCCTTCATAATGCGCCCCGCGCCCCGAACCGCAAAATGCCGGGGAGGGTCTCGGACTCTCCCCGGCGTGAGATTTTAAGCCCGCCCACCCGGCGCGGGCGCGCGGAGGCGGTCAGTCAGTTGGAGCCGTTTTATTGCGGGGTCTTGAGGCGGCGCGACCGCTCCATCAATGAAGCTGCTTTTCGTCTTTCCCAACTGCCGAAAAAAGTTGAGCCCGCCGCTGATTCTTACCGCCGTTATTCTTCGCGTATAGGAGTGGGGGGCGAAAAGTTTGATTGTCGCCCCGGCGACGTTAACCGCCGGTGTGCAGAGGAGGTGAGTATGTCAGTCCGCTCTATCAAGACCAAGCACGTCTTCTTCGCCGTCTTCGGCCTCTTGACGCTCTTCGTCTTCTACGTCTACGAGACGCCGTTTCTGGACTCGCGCTCGCCCGTGTGGCAGCGCGTCGAGCCGGTGAAGTGGTGGCTCCTGCCCCACGCCACCGCCGGGGCGGTCGCTCTCCTCCTCGCGCCGTTTCAATTCTCCGCCAAGCTGCGCAGGCGGCGCATGGGGCTGCACCGCGTCCTCGGCAGGCTCTACGTGGCCGGGGTGGTCGTCGCCGCGCCGACCGCCATCCCCGTCGCCATCATCCTCGGCCCGCCGTCGCTGGTGATGGCCGCCGTCATCCAGTCCTGCGGCTGGCTCGTGACCACCGCCATCGCCCTCTACTGCGTGCGCAAAGGCGACATCCGGCAGCATCAGGAGTGGATGACGCGCAGCTACCCGTTCGCTATGGTCTTCGTCGTCGGCAGGGCCATACTCGCCATCCCGGCGGTGCAAGCCTTCGGAGAGGTCGGCTTTATCTCGGTGATCTGGAGTCTCATCGCCGCCGCCTGCTTCGTCCCGTCGCTCGTCATCAGTTGGCGCGACGTGTTCAAGCGCGGGGCGTCCCGACGAGGCAGCCCCGCCGCCCTCCCGGCGAAAACAGCCCGCGCCGCTGTCTAAGCTCTTGCGCTTAAAGACGACAGTCGGAGCTGCTTTGTCGCGGCGGCGCGGCGGCGCATCGCAGGGATTACTCACGCGGGACGGGCATGTCGGAGTAGATTTTCCAGACGCCGTTTCTCTTCTTCCAGACCGTGACGAAGAGCGTCTCGAAGGTCTTCGGCTGCCCCTCCTGCGTGTACTTATAGACCGACTTGCCGCTCTCGTAAGCCGTCGAGCCGTCGAGCCAGACGCCCGTCGTCTTGACCGTCAGCTCGACGTTGGGGCCGAGCCTCTTCATGGACGCCTTGACCAGCTCGACGATTCGCCGCCGCCCACGGACGACCGAGCCGTCCGGTCGGAGTTCGACCGCTTCGTCCGCGAAGACGGAGGCGAACATCTCGGCGTCGCCCGTCGCCCAAGCCCTCACGGCCCGCGCGTTGCCCTCGTCAATCACACGCCGCACCCGCGCCAACTCCGCCGCCGCCGAACTCGAATCCGCCTTCTGCTTCACTCCCCCGTTCTGTGCCGTCGCCGGAGCGACCATCAACAGCAATGCGAAGAGAAAGAAGACTTTCATCAACACGCTCGAACCATGCTTCGTGATGCTCATGCGTTTGCCCTCCGACGTTTCGACTGAACCGCGACTGCTCATCAAACACTCCTTGGATGAAGTTCTTCCGCCGAGAATATAAATCATCCGAGCCCGTCTGTTGCACGCTCCGCGGGCGGGTGTTAGATTCGGGGAAACGATTTTAGATTTCGGATTTTAGATTTCGGATTGACGTGCCGCTTCGGCTTGAAGCCGGATTTCGGACGTTCAACTCCGGACGCTCGGACAATCCAAAATCTAAAATCCGAAATCTAAAATGGGTATTCGCTTGGTCGCGCTCGATCTGGACGGGACGCTGCTCAACTCGCGCGGGGAGTTGACGGCGCGCAACCGCGCGGCCATCGCCGAAGCACGCTCGAAGGGCGTCTCGGTCGCGCTCGTCACGGGCCGCCGCTTCCGCGACGCGCGACCGCTCGCGCTCGAACTCGGACTGGACGTGCCCGTCATCGCGCACAACGGCGCGCTCACCAAGCACGCGCGCACGCTCGAAACCGTCTCGGCGGTGTTGATGCCCGCCGAGGCCGCGCGCGCCGTCGTCCGGCTCGGTCGCTTGCACGGCGCGGACGCGCTCGTCAGCGACGACCACACGGGCGAAGGCGTCCTCCTCTACGACCACATCAGCGAGGGCAACACGGCGCTCGCCAAGTACATCGCGTGGTCGCGCCGCGTCGTCGGCCCCGGCGCGGCGGCTTCAATCCGGCACGTCGCTTCGCTCGAAGAGTATCTCGACCACGACCCTCTGCACGTCGCCTTCACCGGCGGCTGCGCCGCGATGGAGCGGCTCGGCGAGCTGATGGCCGAAGAACTCGGCGGCGCGGTCAAGCAGCTCTTGACGCTCTACCCGAAGGCGGACTTCGGGCTCTTAGACGTGCTCCACCCGTCGGCGTCGAAGGGCGCGGGGCTCGCGGCGGTCGCCGCCGAGCAGGGTGTCGCGCGTGAGGAAGTGATGGCCGTCGGCGACAATTTCAACGACCTCGAAATGCTCGAATACGCGGGCACGGGCGTCCTCATGGGCAACGCCGAGCCCCCCCTGCGCGCGCGCGGGGACTTTCACACGACGGCCACGAACGACGAAGACGGCGTCGCCGAGGCCATCGAAAGATACGTTCTCGAAATGCATGAATCATAATGCGGAATGATGAATGAAGTCTCCGCTTTATGGACGCTGACGCTGACACCCTGACGATTCATTAACGGCGCGTCTTTCATCACTGGCTCACTCCGCTACTGACTACTGTCTACTTGAAAGGATTCTTATGGCAAATCGCATCGCGAACATCAAGACGAACCACGGCACGATCCGCTTCGAGCTTCTGGAGGACGAGTCGCCGAAGACGGCGGAGAACTTCCGCCTGCTGGCCGAGCGCGGCTACTACGACGGCGTCATCTTTCACCGCGTCATCAAGGGCTTCATGATTCAGGGCGGCGACCCGACGGGCACGGGGCGGGGCGGCGAGTCGGCGCAGGGCGGTCGCTTCAAAGACGAGATTAACAGCGGCTCGGCGCTGTACCGTGGGGCTTACGCCAAGGGCACGGTGGCGATGGCGAACGCCGGGCCGAACACCAACGGCTCGCAGTTCTTCATCATGCACAACGACTACCCGCTCCCGCCGAGCTACACCAAGTTCGGGCGCGTCATCGAAGGCCAAGACGTGGTGGATAAAATCGCCACCACCCAGACGGCCCCCGGCGACCGCCCCGTGCAGGACGTGGTGATGGAAAAAGTCACGATTGAAGAAGGATGAAAAGCCGTAAACGATAAACCGTGACGGCTGACAGGAGAAAAGCCGTAAACCGTGAACCGTAAACCGTGACAGGAAGGAAAGCAGTTTCCTTCCTGTCACGGTTTACGGTTCACGGTTTACGGCTTTTCACTGCCCGCCGGCGGCTTCGAGAATCTTGACGATGGCGTCCTGACCGTTCTCCCTCGCGAAGCCGAGGGCGGTCTTCCCGTCCTCGTATTTGGCTTTGGCGTCGGCGCGGCTGTCGAGGAGGAGACGGACTGTCCCGGCGAGCCCTTTGCTCGCCGCCGCCATCAGCGCCGTGTAGCCCTTCGGGGTGCTGGCGTTCACGTCCGCGCCCTTCTTGATGAGAACGTCGAGCGTCGGGACGCGCCCGTAAGAGGCGGCGAGGATGACGGGCGTGAGCCCCGCGTTGTTGCGCGTGTTGACGTTCGCGCCCTTCGCCACCAGCGTCTCGACTATCTCGTAGTTGCCGCGCGAAGAGGCGAAGAGGAGCGCCGTGCCGCCGCCGTTGCCGCGCGCGTCCACCTCGGCCCCGCGCGCCAGAAACATCTGCACGATGGGCGCGTGCCCCTGCGTCGCGGCCTTCATCAAGGCGGTGTCGCCGTCCCTGTCCTTCGCGTTCACCTCCGCCCCTTCATCGAGCAGGAACTTGACGACGCCCGTGTGCCCGAACCAAGCGGCCCAGAGCAGCGGCGTCCAGCCGTCTTCGGGCCGCGCGCTCACGTCCGCGCCAGCCTTCGCGCAACTCCTCGACGACCGGCGCGTGGCCGTTGGCCGCAGCGAAGACGATGGGCGTCCGCCCGTCCTTGAAACGCGCCGCCGCGTCCGCGCCCTTCGCCAGCAGCGGTCGGACGACCGAGAGGTGTCCGCTCGAAGAGGCGAAGATGAGCGCCGTGCGACCGTCCGAGGTCTTGGCGTTGACGTTCGCCCCGCCGTCAATGAAGAGTTGCGCGAGTTCGGCGTCGCCGTCCTCGGAGGCGAGCATGAGGGCGGTGAGCCCGTCTTCACAGGCGAGGTTCACGTCCGCGCCCTTCGCCAGAAGCTCTCGCGCCGCCGCCTTCTGCTTGCCCTCGACCGCGTAGACGAGCGGCGTGCAGCCGCCCGCCCTGGCCTTCGCGTTGACGCTCGCGCCGCCCTTCAAGAGCGCGGCGAAGGCGGCCACGTTGCCGGTGCTCGCCGCCTCCATCAGACGGTCGTTCGGGCTCACCGTCGGCCCCGCCGGTCGCTTGTAGACGGGCCGCTTAATCTTCTCCACCACCTTGTTCGGCTTCGGCTGCGCGGCGAAAGCCCCCACGCCGCCGGAGAGGTCTCCTCCCTGCGCCGGGACGCGGACGACACCGGCGGCGAGACCGAGGCACAGCACGAGCGCGACCGTCGTCGCCGAACGGAGGACGTTCTTGAGTTCTTCTTTCATCTTCTTCACTCCCACTCGACGCCCGCTTTGAAGGGGACGGGCACGTCGTGATTGATGGGGCCGTGGCCGCGACCGAGGCGCGGCGCGCGGCGGATGGCTTCGGTGACGAAAAGCTTGGCCGCGCCGACCGCCGCCTCCAAACTCATCCCGCGCGCGAGGCACGCGGCGATGGCGGCGGCGAGCGTGCAGCCCGTCCCGTGGGTCGCCGTCGTTTCGATGCGTAAGATGTTGAAGGTGGTGGTCTGTCCTCCGTCGTCGAGCAGGTCGAGGGCGACCGCGCCCGTCAGATGTCCGCCCTTCACGAGCACCGCCCGCGCGCCCATCTCGCGCATCCGCCGCGCCGCGCGCCGCATCCCCGCCTCGTCGCGGATGGTTAAGCCGGTGATGCGCTCGGCTTCCGGGATGTTCGGCGTGACGACGCGCGCCAGGGGCATCAGCTCCCGCTTCAAGGCTTCGAGCGCCTCGTCGTCAATCAAATCGAAGCCGGAGGTCGAGCGCACCACCGGGTCAACGACGGGCGCGGGAAGTTGCTCCTCGCGGAAGAGGCGCGCGACTTCCGAAATGATTTCGCGCGTCGGGAGCATCCCCGTCTTCGCGCCGGAGACTTTGAAGTCCTCGACGACGGCGAGCGCCTGCGCGCGCACCGTCTCGGCGGTCTGGTGCGCCGCGCCGAAGACGCCCGTCGTGTTCTGGTAAGTCAGAGAGGTCACGGCGGCGGTGGCGAAGCAGCCGAAGGCCGTGAAGGTCTTGATGTCGGCGACGACGCCTGCGCCGCCCGACGGGTCGAACCCGGCGACGGTCAGGGCGACGAGGCGCGAGCCTGTTTCGGCGTTACTCATCTTCGTTAAGAGTGCGGACTCTCAGGTTCATTAAGAATGCGGACTGTCCGGGCGAGGTCTTCCGCTTCGGCGAACATGCGGATGGCGGCGACGCCCGCCGCGCCCGCGCGGAGCGCCGCGTGTGCGTTCCCGGCGTTGATGCCGCCGACGGCGAGGAGCGTGAACGGCGCGAGGGCACGGGCGGCTTCGGCGAGCGCGCTGAGTCCGAGCGGCGGGCCGTAGGCGCGCTTCGACGGCGTGTCGAAGACGGGGCCGAAGAGTGCGAAGTCCGCGCCGCCGTCGCGCGCCGCGCGCGCTTCCTCAAGCGAGTGCGTCGAGACGCCGACCGTGAAGCCTTCGCCGAAGGCCCGGCGCACGACGCGCGTTTCGAGAGAGAGCGTCGTGAGCTGCACGCCATCGCAGAGGGCGGCGCGCGCGATGTCGGCGCGGTCGTTGACGAGGACGCGGGTGCGGCTCCCGCGCGCGAGCGCGGCGGCGCGGGCGGCGAGGTCGTACATGACGCGCGCGCTCAACTCCTTCTCGCGCAGTTGGACGAGCGCGATGCGGGCGGCGACGGCCCGCGCGACGAGCGCGAGGAGCTTTTCGAACTCTTCACTCGCCGTCGTGGTCTGGCGCGTCGTCTCGCCGGGCGTGATGAGACAGTTGGTCGGCGTTCGCGGCTCGGCTGGCATCGGGGGCTTCTTGCGGGAGAGCTTTGGCTTCGGTCGGCGGCGTTAGGGCAGGGGCGGCGGGCGGCGGGCCCTGAAGTTTGCGGGAGGTCTCCTCGAAATGCACTATCTCCCAGACGGCCATCGCAATGTTGAGGAGGCCGAGGCCCGTCACCGCGCCCCGCACCCAGCCGGAGGCCACGGCCTGCTGCAACCCTTGCACCCCCATCTGCTGCGAAGCGTAGACCAGAAGGTAGTTGTCGCCCCAGTCGCCCATCCCGAAGACCGACATCCACGGGACGACCATCAGCACGACGCCCGCCTGAAGGCAGAGCACGATATAGAAGAAGACGGTCAGCTTCGATGCCATTTTCAACCCAAGTGATCAGTGATGAGTGATGAGTGATAAGAAAAGAACGGTCTTCCTTCTTATCACTCATCACTCATCACTGATCACCGTCTTTTGTGCTTGCAGGTCGCGCAGCTTGTCGGCGACGCCGCGATAGGAGACGTCCACGCCGTAGACTTCGGAGAAGACTTCGATGGCGCGCTGCGTGTCGCCCATCCGCTCGTAGGACGTGCCCAACTCGAAGCGCAGCGCCTGATACTCGTCCTCCGTGTGGCCGGGCGCTTTGAGCCCCTTGCCGAACCAGGTGGCGGCGGGGCGCGGCATCCCCTTCTCCATGAAGCAGTGGCCGAGGAGGTTGCAGCACTGGAGGTAGCGCGTCGTGCCGTCGCCCGGCGCGGTCTGTTCGATGGCGGTCTGGAGTTCCTGTATGGACTGGTCGAGCATCCCCATCTCGCGGTAGGCGAGGCCCATGTTGAAGTGCGTCTCGTAGTCCACGCCCGCGGGCTCTTCGGAGTCTTCGACCGCCTCGCGGAACTCGTCGAAGATGGCGGCGAGGCCGGGGTCAATCCCCGCGCCTGCCGGGCTCTGCGACGCGGGCGCGGCGGTCGCTTCGACTGTTTCCGGCTCGGTGAAAAACACCGCCGGGGCGGCGGCGTCGTCTTCGACCGCGACCGGCGTCGGGGCTTCGCCGACCGAGAAGTCGAAGGCGGCGAAGTCCGAAGCTTCGGCGGTCGCGTCGGGAGTCGCAGAAGTCTCGGCGGCGAACTCCGCCGCGTCGAACGCTTCGGGCGCGACGTAGACGGGGACGTCGCCCTCCGGGACGGATGCGCTCGCGGCGGTCGGGTTAGACGCGTCCGCCGGGAGGAGCGCGCGCCGGCGGTCAATCTCCGGGTGCGGCCCGTACTGGCGTTCGAGCATTTCGAGCGTTTCGGAGGCGATGTCGGAGTAGCCCTGTTCGAGATAAAAGTCTACGCTCTCCAACTCCTGCACGAGCACCTGCTCGAAGTGTGGGCCGCCCTGCGCCTCGCCGCCCGACGCGTGGGAAGAGCCACCGAAGTCTATCTCGTGAAACGCTTCCGGCTGAGACGGCGGCGCGGACGCGCCCCGCGCGGCGGAGAAGCCGTGCGCGACCTCGCTCGCGTCGGTGAAGTTGTTGAGGTCGGCAAAAGAGGCGCTCGCGTCCGGCGCGTCGGCGGCGGGCGTCGCGACCGAGTTCCACTCGAACTCGGAGGCGGGCGGCGCGGCGGACTGCTGCGCGTCCGAGGCGGGCGGCGCGGCGAACGCGTCGTCGTTGAGCATGAAGCTCTCGAACGTGGGCACTTCGTTGGAGAGCGCGCCGCCGGTCGCCGGGTCGCCGTCGGGCAGTGGGCCGCCGAGGGCTTGGAGGCGCGCGCCGTAGCGCGTCTCGTCGGGCGAGAGCCGCGCGAGCTGCGAGAGCGCCTTGCGTTCTTCTTCGACCGCGCCGGTCGTCTCCGCCGCGTCGGCGAGGCGTTCGAGCGCCGTGCGCAGACGCTCCTCGTCGCGCTGCCACGTGTGGGCTCTGACCAAAAGGTGCAGGGCCTCCATCTGTTCGGGGTCGCGCGCCAGAACCTCTTGCAGAAGCTCAAGCAGGGTCTCCTCCTGCCTGCTCTTCAAGGCCTGCTCGGCCACCGCGCCGAGGGCGCGCGTCGCCGCCTCGACGTTCCCCTGTTGGAGGTAGAGACGGGCGACGTCGAAGTAGAGCGTGAAGCTCGGCGCGTCCAGGCGGACGAGTGCGGCGGTCGCCTCCTCGGCGCGCGCGGCGTCTTCGGCCTCGACGTAGGCGCGGGCCAGCAGCGCGCGCAGCTCAAGGTCGCCGGGCTTGCTCCTGACGGCCTGCTCCAGAACGTCGGCGGCCTCGTCCGCCGTGCCGAGCGCCGAGTGCGCGGCGACGAGCCCGTGCAAGGCCGAGTGCATCGTCGGCCTCAAGGCCAGCGCCTGCGTGAAGGCTTCGAGCGCCTGCTCGACTTCGCCGCGCGTGGCCAATCGCTCTCCCGCCTGCGTGAAGGCTTCGGCGGCCTCTTCGGGAAAGTCGTCGGCGGCGTAGCCCAGCGCGAGACGGAGGCGGATGGTCGTGTCCGAAGGGTCGAGGTCGGCGATGCGGCGCAGGACTTCGAGCGCGTCGCGGGCGCGGCCCGCGCGCGTGAAGGCGTCGGCGGCGGTGAGGTATTGCGCGCGCGCGTCGGCCATCAAACCCTGCTGCTCGTAGAGCGTGGCGAGCGAAAGAGCCGTGTCGTGGTCGTGAGGGTTGATGCGCGAGACCTTCTTGTACATCGCGACGGCTTTGAGCGAGAAGCCCTGATCGCGATAATGGTCGGCGACGCGGCGGTAGCAGACGACGGCCTCCTGCTTCTCGTTGATGCGCGAGCAGAGGTCGCCGAGCGTGTTGAGCGCGGTGTAGTCTTCCTCGTCGTGCTCGACGATGCGACGGTACTCCTGGACGGCTGCCGGTATCTTGCCCTGGGCGAGGTACTTCTCTGCCGCACGGATGGCTTTGACCTTATCGAATCCCATTAAGAATTATCTGCCGTAAGGAGAAATGGACAGACGGAATCTGCGCGAGGGCTGTTCGTGAGCAGCGACAGGGTGCTGCGCCCGGCGTTAACGTCTTGTCCATGGCTCTCAGCCCTGTCTCCGAGGTCGGGCAATTTTGTACGCTAACACGCGCCCAGACGGGTGTCAACCGCATCGTTCCGCAAGGTTTACGCGCCGCCGGGAGGGGTTTCCGGGCGCTCGCTGACCGGTCAAAACGAGGCCCCGGCGGCCCCGGCGGGGGAGAAACATGGAAGCAACTTTGGACGAAAACGGGGGGCGCAACCAGCGTCTCCGCCGCTGGACGGAAGGGCTCGCGCTCTTCGGGTTCGCCGTCTACGCGCTGGCCGCGCCGCACTCGATTGCGGGCTCCTGGATGGGCATCTCAGTCGCCGTCGTGGGCTGGCTCGCGCGCACGCTCCTGACCGGCAAGACCGGCATCCGGCGCACCCCGCTCGACCTCCCGCTGTGGCTCTTCGTGGCGTGGACTGTCCTCTCTTCATTCCTCTCGGTCGAGCCCGGCGAGAGCGTGCCGAAGCTCGTCAACGTCAGCACCTTCCTCATGTTCTACCTCGCGCAGGCGCTGCTCACGCGGCGCACGGCGGTGGCGCTCGCGGCGTTGATGATCGCTTCGGGCGTGGCGGGCGCGCTGTGGGGGATGGGCGAGCTGGCCGTGGGGCGCGGCGTCGTCGTGCGGGAGTTAAGGGCGGACAGCCCCCTGCGCGCGACGACGGCGCTCGCGGCGGGCGACGCCGTGTGGAGAGTCAACAAGCGGCGCGTCGGCAGCGCGGAGGAGATAGACGAGGCGATACGGCGAACGACGACGGGCGAGCGACTCCGTTTGAGTGTCATCAAGAGCGGCGAGCACGTCGAGTGGGACGACGGCCCCGTCGTGACCGAGGAGTTGAGACGCGCGGCCTCGCCTTCGGGCATCGTGGGCGGCGGGCCGACGCGCAGCTTCCGCGCTTCGGGTTGGACGCGCCACTACGGGACGTTCGCCGAAGTCTTACAGATGATCGCGCAGCTCGCGCTCGGCTTCGCGCTCGCGCGCCTGCGTCGTCGGGGTTCGGAAGACGATGGGGAAGGAACTTCGAAGGCTCAAGGAGGAACAGCGGAAGGACGAGCGCGGCGCGCGTGGCTCGCGGGCGCGTGGCTTCCCTTCGCGGCCTTCGTGGTGCTGGCGGCGGGGATAGCCTTGACGGCGATGAGGACGGTGCTCGTCGCCTTCGCCGTCGGCGCGTGCGTGGTCGTGTGGCGCGCGACCGCCGGGGCGAGGGCGCGCATGGCCGTCGGGCTCGTCGTCATCGTTGTTCTGTCTTTAGGCGCGCTCGCCGTGTGGCGGACGCGGGCCGAGGGGGCGCTCGTGCTGCGCGACGCGAGCGCGAGTCTCCGGCTGCAAGTGGCGCGCGTCGCGTTCGACCGCTCGTTGTCGCGGCCCCTGTTCGGGCACGGCATGGACGCCGTGCATCGCCACTGGCGGGAGTGGGGCTTCCCCGGCACGGACATGCTCCACGCGCACTCGACGCCGCTGCAAATCGTCTTCGACCGGGGCTTCCCCGCGCTGCTGCTCTGGCTCTGGCTGATGCTCACCTTCTGGCTCGCGGCGGCGCGCGCCGAGAGGTTGTGGCGCGAGTCCGGGGAGGCGGGCGCGCACGGCCTCGCGCTCGGCATCACGGGCGCGCTCGCCGGGTTCCTCGCCAGCTCGCTCGTCAACTACAACTTCGGCGACGCCGAAGTCGCCCTCCTCCTCTGGTGGCTGATGGGCGCGACGGTGAAAACGATGAAGTCAGAACGATGAACGATGAACTGAAAGACAAGAGTCAGTTGTCTTCAGTTCATCGTTCATCGTTCTGACTTCTGACTTTCTTCTTCACGGTCGGGCTTCTGCCATGATGTTTACGTCGGCGGGGCGGGCGATGCTGAGTTCGTACTTGCCGCGGTGGCGGGCGAAGAAGTGGTTGATGAAGCGGGCGGCCTCTTCGGGTTCGAGCGTGTGGAGAATCTCCATGTCGGAGTTGCGCCAGAAACGCTCCTGCCGGTCGGCGCGTTCGACGTAGCCCTCCCGGTAAGCTTGTGTGAAGTCGAGGGGTCGCACGCCTTCCGACTCGCGCGGCGCGAGGAAGGCGTTGTTGTATTCGAGCGCGATGAGCGCGTAATCGTGTTGCTCGCAAAGCTCTTCGAGGCTCGCGATGCTGTAGCCGAAGAAGTGATGTTGGAGGCGGAACTCCGGGTCGTACTTGACGACGAACTTGATGGGCGGCGGAATCTTCTCGTTGATTTCGGTGACGACGATGCGCGGGCGGAAGGAGCGGAGCAAGGCGTCCAAGACCCAGTAGTCGTAACTGTCTATGTCGAGGCTGAGGACACTGAAGTCGTTCTCGACGCCGTGCGAGCGGAGCAGTTGGACGACGTTCGAGGGCGTCACCAGCGCGCGCAGCGCCGCGACCCCTTCAAATTTTTTGTAGGCCCGCGCGAGACGGCGCGCGCGGCCCGCGTCGCCTTCGACGCCGAGGCCCTGCCACCCGGCGCGGAAGAGCGCGTAGGTGTTCGAAGACTTCATCCCGTCGCCCGCGCCGATGTCCACGGCGGTGCGGCTGTGGCCGTGCGGGAGCAGCTCCTTGATGAACCGCTCCAGCATCCGCTCCTCGTCGAAGTTCGAGAAGCCGGACGCCCTCCGGCCCAGCTTCGCGCGCCGAAACTGCATGCCGAGATGCTCGACGTAGTGCCAGGCTGTGTCCAGGAAACTCATCTTTGAAGGGGCGAAGCCGTCGCCGCCGCGTCTCGCCCGAATCCCTCGCCGGGGGCCGAAAGTCTGAGCTTTTATGCCAAATCAGGCAAAGGCAAGTCAAATCAAACGCAGAAGTCAGAACGCTGAACGATGAACTGAAAACAACTTCCTTTTGTCTTTCAGTTCATCGTTCATCGTTCATCGTTCTGACTTTTCTTCAAATCACGTCCGCGAAATTCTTGCGCGTGCGCGCGAACCACCAGTAGCCGAGGACGAAGGCGACGAGGCCGCAGGCGGCGACGTAGGCGAGGCCGCGCCAGTCGGGCGGCGTGCCTTCGAGCAGGATGTTGCGGTAAGAGCGCACGAGCGGCGCGAACGGGTTGAAGTCCACGAGCGCGCGGAAGCGTTCGGGCACTAAAGTCTCCGGGTAGATGATCGGCGTCAGGTACATCCACGCCATCAGAAGGAGCGCGAGCGCCTGCGCCGTGTCGCGCACGAACACTCCGAGCGAAGCGACGAACCACGCGCCGCCGAGCGTCAAAAGCAACTGCGGGACGAGCAGCACCGGCAGCCACAGCATCGTCGCGTGCAGCTCGTGCCGGACGACGACCGCCGCGACGAGGAGCGCCGCCGTCCCGAACATCTGCCCCGCGAGCGCGGCGAGGACGTGCGCCACCGGCAACGCTTCGAGCGGGAAGACGACGCGCTTCACGAGGTTCGCGTGCGCGACGACGACGCCCGCCGACTGCTGCAACGCTTCCTGAAAGGCCGTCCACGGCAGCAGCCCGCAGAACAGATAGAGCGCGTAATCCCAAGCCGACCCGCCCCGCACGAACCGCGCGTCGAAGACCACCGCGAAGATGAAGGTGAAGACCGCGATTAAGACCAGCGGCGTCAGCAAAGCCCACACGAGCCCCAGAGCCGACCCGCGATAACGCGCCACCGTGAACCGCCTCGCCAGCGGCCAGATGAGATGGAAACGCCACGGCAACTCAAACAGCGGTCGCCACACCGCCCGCCGCGCTGTCTGCGCCGAAATCATGCGCGGCATTGTAGCAGGAATGAGACCCCCGGAATCGTACAGACGCGGCAGGCGGGCCGAGCCTTTAACATGAAGGTATCTGTGGCCGCCCTCAATCGGTTATAAATGTCTCGATGACTCAGGGGAAGAAGTTGGTCAAAGTCGGGAGCTGCGGGTTCCGATCGTCGCGCGAGTCGTATTATCCGTTGTTGCCGGCGGTCGAGGTGCAGCACACGTTTTACCAGCCGCCGCAAGTCAAGACGCTCGAAAGGTGGAGGGCAGAGGCTCCCAGTGGGTTCGAGTTCGCAGTCAAGGCGTGGCAACTCATCACGCACCAATCTTCGAGCCCGACTTACAGGCGGCTCAAGCGAGAACTGACGGACGAAGAGAAGGAAGGCGCGGGCTCTTTCCGCCCGACCGCAATCGTGCGCGAGGCGTGGGAGGTGACGAGGGCTTGCGCCGACGCGCTCAAGGCGAAGTCCATCCTGTTCCAGTGCCCGGCGAGTTTTAAGCCGACGAAGCCGAACGTCACGAACCTGCGGAAGTTCTTCGGCAAGATCGAGCGAGGCGGGATGAGTTTCTGCTGGGAGCCGCGCGGCGGTTGGCCGCGCGAGTTGGTCAAAGAGTTGTGCGACGAGTTGGACTTGTGGCACGTCGTTGACCCCTTCGCGGAGAGGACGTTGACGCCCGCGCGTTGTTACTTCCGTCTGCACGGGCGCAAAGGTTGGCGCTACGTCTACGAAGACGCGGAGTTGGAAGAGCTTTACACGATGCTCCCCGAAGGCGCGGAGTCTTACGTCTTCTTCAACAACATCAGGATGCTGGAGGACGCGTTGCGGTTCAAGGCGATTGCGGACGCGGGCGAGTAGCAGAGCCGGGGCATTGAAGGCTCAAAGAGCGGACGAGCAGGGGGCGATTTTCTCATCAACGTCGAGGGCGTGCACGGCCCTCACTTCAAAGGTCTCAAGGAGAATTTGATGAGCCGCTGGCCGAAGTTCCCGTCCGTCTACGAGATTAACACGTGGGTCTGGCTGAACGATTTGAGCCGTGACGCGGAGAGACCGCTCACGCTCGGCGGCGTCCCCGACTCCGAGCTGCGGCGCATCGCGGACGAACGCTTCGACGCCGTGTGGCTGATGGGCGTCTGGGAGCGAAGCCCCGGCGCGCGCCGCGTCTCGCGCGAGTACGCCGGTTGGCAGGGAGAGTTTCGACGCGCCCTGCCCGACTGCACGGAGCGCGACATCGTCGGCTCTCCCTACGCGATTTACGACTACCGCGTTGACCCGACGCTTGGCGGCGACGGAGAGCTGGCTGAGTTGCGCGAACGCCTGAAGCGTCTGGGCCTGCGCCTCATCCTCGATTTCGTCCCGAACCACTTCGCGCTCGACCACCCGTGGCTCGCGCGCTACCCCGAAAGATTCGTGCGGGGCACGCCGGAGCTTCTCGCTCGTGAGCCGCAAAACTATTTCGCACACGACATCGGCGGCGGCGACGAGCCGCGCGTCTTCGCGCACGGGCGCGACCCATACTTCGACGGGTGGCCGGACACGGCGCAGCTCGACTACCGCCGGAGCGAAACCAGAGAGGCGATGACCGACGCGCTCCTCCGTGTCGCCGCGAAGTGCGACGGCGCGCGCTGCGACATGGCGATGCTCGTCACGCGCGAAGTGTTCGAGCGCACGTGGGGCGATGCGTTCGATCCCCTTTGGGCCGAGTTCTGGCCCGAAGCCGTCGCGCGGCTCAAGGCGGCCCGCCCCTACTTCCTCCTGCTCGCCGAAGTCTACTGGGATTTGGAGTACGAGTTGCAGCAGCAGGGCTTCGACTACACCTACGACAAGCGGCTGTACGACCGCCTTCACCATCAAGACGCCGCGCCCGTGCGCGCGCACCTCTCGGCGGGGATGGATTACCAATCGCGCCTCGCGCGCTTCGTCGAGAACCACGACGAGCCGCGTGCGCAGACGGCCTTCGGCGCGGCGCGCTGCCCGGCGGTCTCGACGCTCACGCTCACGCTTCCGGGCTTCCGCCTCCTGCACGAAGGTCAGTTAGACGGCTGGCGCGTGAAGCTGCCCGTGCATCTCGGTCGCCGCCCGCAGGAGCCGTCCGACCCCGAAGTGCGTGAGCGTTACCGGCGACTGCTCGCGGCGCTCTCGGAAGATGTCTTCCACGAAGGACACTGGCGACTGCTCGAAGCGCGCGGGGCGTGGGACGGCAACCAGAGCCATCTCAACTATGTGGCGCACGGCTGGACGCTCGGCACTGACTACCGCCTCGTCGTCGTCAACCTCTCGCCCGACCCCGCGCAGTGCTACGTGCCGCTCGGCATAGACGAGCTGGCCGGTCGCACGTGGCTCCTCTCGGACTTGCTCGGCGACGCGCTCTACGTCCGAGACGGCGACGCGCTTTTGTCTCCCGGTCTTTACTTGGACGTGCCGGGCAACGGCTATCACCTCTTCAAGATAGAACCGGAATAAAAGTCAGAAGTCAGAACGATGAACGATGAACCGGAAGACAAAATGCTTCTTGCTTTTCAGTTCAGCGTTCAGCGTTCAGCGTTCTGACTTTCTTCTTGCTTCCGTCCTCTGATACATTGCGGCGCATGACGACCGCGTTGCGCGTCGAGAACGTGTCGAAGCAGTACCGGATTTATGAGCGTCCGGGCGACAGGCTGAAAGAGTCTCTGACGCGCGGGCGGTTGAAGCGGCACAGGGAGTTCTGGGCGTTGCAGGAGGTCGGGTTCGAGATTGAGGCGGGGACGACCGTCGGCATCGTGGGGCCGAACGGGTGCGGCAAGTCAACGCTCTTGCAGATCATCGCGGGGACTCTTGAGCCGACGCACGGCGACGTGTGGCGCGAGGGCCGCGTCGCCGCTTTGCTCGAACTCGGCGCGGGCTTCGACCCGGAGTTCACGGGCGTCGAGAACGTCTATATGAATGCCGCGCTGATGGGCCTGACGCGGCGCGAGACCGAGAGCTTGCTGCCGGAGGTCGAACGCTTCGCCGAGATCGGCCCCTTCATCCGCCAGCCCGTCAAGACCTATTCGTCGGGGATGTACGTCCGCCTCGCCTTCGCCGTCGCGGCCTGCGTCGAGCCCGACATCCTCGTCATAGATGAAGCGCTCGCGGTCGGCGACGCCGTGTTCCAGCACCGTTGCCTGCGTCGCATCAAGGAGGTGCAGGAGCGCGGCGCGACCGTCCTCTTCGTCTCGCACGACGCGGCGGCGGTGAGGGCTCTGTGCTCGCGCGCGATACTTCTGAACGCGGGCCGCGTCGTCGCCGACGGCAAGCCCACGGACGTGCTCAACCGCTACCAGAAAATCATCATGGAGCGCGAGCGCGCGTTTGAAGAGAGCGAGGCAGCGGCGCGCTCAGGCGGCGTTGATGTTGAGGGTGAAACTCTCGCGCCGCTCCGCTACACTTACCGCCACGGCGACGGGAGCGCGGAGGTTCTGAGCGCCGAGATGCTCGACGCGACGCGGCGCGCGGTCGAGATTGTGGAGACGGGCGAGCCCTTAACGGTGCGCGTGCGCGCGCGCTTTAACACCGAGGTCGAGGACGCCGTGGTCGGCTTCCTGATTCGCAACCGTCACGGCGTCCACGCCTACGGGACGAACACGAAAGAGCAGCAGATTGACTTCGGCCACATCGCGCGCGGCGAGACGATTGAGGTCACGTTCGAGTTCAACTGCTGGCTCGGCATTGACCAGTATTCCGTCTCGCTCGCCGTCCACAGCCGCGACGGCGTGAGCTACGACTGGCTCGACGGCGTGCTCTTCTTCCGCGTCACAAGCGCGACGCTCGTCGAGGGCGTCGCCAACCTCAACGCGAGCGCGACGGCGCGGCGGCTCAACGTGGGCGGCGGGGCGGAAGACGAGACGGGGCGCGAGCGCGACGGAGAGCAGAGCGTGACGCATGGCTGAACGAGGAGATGTCGAAGAGACCCTGCGCGAGATACGCGAGCGCGTGCGGGCCGCGTCGTCGCAAGCGCCGCCGCTCGCGGGCGTCGCCGCCGAGCCGCACGCCGTCGAGACTCGCGCCGCCGAGATGAACGGTCGCGGCGCGCTCGCGGCTTCGGACGCGCTCTCGCGGATGGAGGCGCACCTCTCGACGACCGAGCGCGCGTGGAACAGGCTGCCGCCGGTCTTGAGCAACCGCGACGGCTGGGTCGCGCGGCTCGAACTCTGGGTCAAGCGCGTCATCAAGCGCGGTCTGCATTGGATGACGTGGGAGCAGGTCAACTTCAACTCCTCCGTCCATCACGCGTTGCGCGACGCGCGCGCGGCCCTCGCCTCGCACGAGCAGCTACTTTCGAGAATGCAGTCGGAGCGCGACACGTCGCTCCGGCTCTTGAAGTCGGAGGCCGAAGCCGAGCGGACGCGGGTTGACACGCGGCTGCTTGAGTTGGGCTCGCGCCTCGCGGCGTCGGAGGCGCGGCTCGAAGCACAGTTGAAGCGGATGTACGAGCAGTTGACGGCGAGCGCCGAACAGTTGTCGGCGAGCGCCGAACAGTTGTCGGCGAGCGTCGTGCAACTGCGAGACGAGCTGCGCGCGCACGAAGAGAATTTGAGCGGCACACAAGGCGCGCTCGCCGAGAGCCTGCGCGGCGAGCAGGGCGCGCGCCTCGCCGAGTTCGAGAATGAGGTGCGCGAGCGGATGAACGCCCTCCTCGAAGAGCAGCGCGTCTGCTTCCGCCAGCTCTCGCTCGAAGCCGGGGAGACGGCGGTCACACACGACCGCGCGCGCCGTTCGCTCGAATCCAGACTCGAAGCGATGGAAAAAGCCGTGAACCCTGACAGGTAAACCGTGACAAGAAAGAACTGTCTTTCTCTTGTCACGGTTTACGATTCACGGTTGACGGTCTTTCTCCTGTCACCTGTCACGGTTCACGGTTCACGACTTTTATGAGTGACGACCTGTACCGGCGTGCCGGGATTGAGGACGTGGAGGCTTTCTACCGCACGAAGTTCGTGTCGGACGAGGTGCTCGACGCGCGCTACTTCCGCGCGCTCGACCGCTTCGACATCCGGTTCGCGCGGACGATGTGGGTTTACGACAACGTGCGGGCGGGCTCCACGGTGCTCGACCTCGGCTGCGGGGCCGGGATGCTCGCGCTCCTCAAGCGCAAGGGCGTCGTGCTCGCGGGCGTTGACCTCTCGGCGGAGTGCGCGCTCGCCGCGCGGCGCAACGGCTACGACCGGACGCTGAGCGCGGAGCTGACTCGTCTGCCCTTCGCCGACGCGAGTTTTGATTACGTCGTGAGCCTCGACGTGCTCGGCCACGTCGGCTTCGGCGAGAAGGACGCCGTGCTCTCGGAAATCCGGCGCGTGCTCAAACCCGGCGGCGTGACGATGCACGGCATCGAGTGCACCGACCGCCGCGCGCAGAAGTCTTACGACGAGATGAGCCCGGAAGAGCTGCGCCGCTTCGTCGAGGTGGACGGCCACGTCGGGCTCGAAGAGGAGCAGGAGCACGCCGCGCGCTTCCGGCGCTTCTTCCCGCACGTCGCCTTCGAGCCGCGCTACGCCCTGTGCCTTTCGAGCGCGGAGTTCGTCAAGCAGTCGGACGAGTATGGGTTGCCCTTCGAGACGGACTTCGTCGAATACCTGCGCGGCCTCTCCTTCTCGGAGCGCCGCGCCTTCGACATGGCGATGGGCTACGTCTTCAACAAAATCTCAGACTTCCACATCACCTTGCCCAAAAGCGGCATCTACGTCCTGCTCAAAGCGTCGGACGCGCCGCTCGGCAACTTCTACAACGAGCACCGCGACCGCTCCGCGCTCTTCGACGCGGAGACGTTGTTGAAGGAAGATGAAGGCCGTGCCGTCTGCCTCGACCGCAGCCGCGAGGCCGAGTTCGACGCCGGTTGGTACGAGCCGAACCTGCTCCCGCCCGTCGCTCGCTGGATGAATCGGGTTGGCCGCGTGCGCTTCCGCGCGCGAAGCGTCTCCTTCATCAACCTCGACCTCACGTCGCACATCCCGGACATCGCGGAGCGACCGCTCGGCCTCGAACTCTTCCTCGACGGCGAGAGGCTCTGCGCCCTCTCGCTCTTCCGCCACGGCTGGTTGGAGTTGAGAGTCGCCGTCCCCGAAACCCTCTCGCGCGGCGACTCGGAAGGCGGCTTCGAGCTTGAGCTACGCGCCGACCGCACGTGGCAGCCGCGCCCCGACGACCGAGAGAACCCGGACGACCGGGAACTCTCCGTCGCCGTCTGCAACATCGAAGTCTTTCCGTAAACTGAAACTTAGAGCTTCAAAAAAACTGTAGGGGCAGGGCTTGTCCCTGCCCGCTCGCTGACGAAAGACACGGGCAGGGACAAGCCCTGCCCCTACAGTTATATTCACAGCTTGATGTTTTTTTGTTAATCGCTCTTACTTCGGGGGCAGGCCGAGCCGCGCGTCGAGGCGGGCGCGCAAGTTCCTGAAATGTTCTTCGGGGACGTTGGCGATTGACTTCTGCATGCGGGTGACGACCGTCTCAAGCTCGCGCTCCTCTTCGGGCTCGACCTCTTCGATGGCGCGCGCCACCTCTTCGCGGTCGGGCCGCGAGCCGGTGACGCGCCGCAGAGTTTGCGAGAGCAGAGAGGCGGCGGAGCTGAGCACGCGTTTCGACTGGCGGAACGTCCCGCCGACGGCTCCCTCGACGGGCTTAATCGGCGACTCGCGGCACACGGCGCTAATCGCCGCGCGCACCTCGGCAGCGCCGCGCAAGGAGATGAGAGTCGAGCCGTCGGCGCGAGGCTGCAAGGCGTAGTTGAGGAGGTAGCCGAAGTGGTAGGTCTGACTCGTGAGGTCGGCGGCGCGCTTCCATTCGAGGAAGTAAAAGACCTTCCGAAAGATTTTCTTCAGAGGGTACAGCACCGCCTGCACCACACACCCGCGCAGGCAACCGTCGCCGGGCTCCGAGACGAGCGCGTCCAACTCTTCCGCGCCGAGCGCGCGCCCGTGTGAGGCGGCCAGCATCCGCACCAGCCGCCGACGGAAATAATTTTGCGCGAGGTCGTCCAAAACCGGCACAGGGATGAGCGGCGTCAGCCCGACGAAGACCGCGTAGGTGACGAGCGCCTCGCTGGTTGCCCGTCTCCGTCGTCCGCACGAGTTCCTGATTTTCAGACATAACAGTTTTCAGTAGACAGTTTTCAGTTTTCAGTTTGTGCCTTCAGCATTGAGAGTCGAAGGCTCAGCAGTTGAGATTCCGAATCTGAAAACTGAAAACTCAAAACTGAAAACTGTTGTTTCGCCTGCGCCCCGTGTTGCGGGTATTATAGGCCGCCGACGATGACGATTCGCAACATCCTGATTTGCACGACGCAGGTTCCGTTCACCACGGGCGGGGCCGAGTCGCACGTCGAGGGCCTGAGGCGGGCCTTCGTCGAGGCGGGCTATAACGCCGAGGTGGCGGCGCTGCCCTTCAAGTGGTACCCGCCCGGAGAGATCATGCGCGGGGCGCTCGCGTGGCGCATGCTCGATTTGAGCGAGGCGAACGGCAAGCCCATAGACCTCGTCGTCGGGATGAAGTTCCCGGCCTACCTCGCCGCGCACCGGCGCAAGGTTCTGTGGATCATGCACCAGTACCGCGCGGCCTACAACCTCTGGGGCACGCCGTTCGACGACCTCTCGACCTACCCCGAAGGCGCGCGCGTCCGCGAACTCATTCAACACTGCGACGAGCGATTCATCCCCGAAGCGCGGAAGGTCTTCGCCAACTCGCGGACGGTCGCCGAGCGTCTCCGCCGCTACAACCGCATCGAGAGCGAGCCGCTCTATCACCCGCCGCCGCGCGCCGAACGTCTCCGCCCCGGCGCGCAGGGCGATTACATTTTTTACCCCAGCCGCCTTGAGCCGCAGAAGCGGCAGGAGCTTCTACTAGAGGCGCTCTCTTTCACACGCACCGCCGTCCGCGTCGTCTTCGCCGGGGGCTCGCGCGACCTCAAACACTACGAGTCTCTGGCGAAGCATTACGGCGTCTCGGAGAGGGTGGACTTTCGCGGCTTCGTCGGCGAAGAGGAGATGATTGACCTCTACTCCGGCGCGCTCGGCGTCTGTTACCTTCCGTTCGATGAGGACTACGGCTACGTGACTCTGGAAGGGATGCTCTCCGCCAAGCCCGTCGTCGTCCCCACGGACGGCGGCGGCGCGACCGAGTTCGTCGAGCACGGGAGCGAAGGCTTCATCAACGAGCCCGACCCGCGCGCGCTCGCCGGGAGCCTCGACACGCTCTACAACGACCGCGCGCAGGCGCAGAGGATGGGCGAGCGCGGGCGCGAAAAGCTCCTCTCCTTAAACCTCTCCTGGCGGAACGTGGTCGAGAAGTTGGTCTCGGCGGCGGGCTGAAAGCGCGCTCGCGGTGTTACACTTGAGCGCGCCGCGAGGCCCAATGCCGCGTGCCATCGAGCGGGCGACGGGCACGGCCAACGAAGTAAGCACATGACGACTCCGAAAACTCTCAAGAGCATCTCATTCGTCCACACGCCGGACGCGTTCCTCGCCGACACGCAGCAGTACGGGGCGATGTTCATGCCCGTCTGGGCGTACACGCTCGCCGCCTACATTGAGGAGCCCGAACGCTACGACCTGCGGCTCTTCGACGTGCGCTTCGACGACGCGGGCGAAGCGCCGGAGGCCGACCTCTTCGTCTTCAGCGGCGTCAATCAGGACTACGAGACTATCGTCGAGACCCACGCGCGCCTGCGCGCGATGCACCCGGCGTCCACCTTCGTCATCGGCGGCCCCATCACGTGGTCGCTCAATCAGGCGGGCGAGGCCGCGAAGCTGGAGATGTTCGACCACGTCTTCATCGGCGACGGCGAAGAAGCGTTCCCCCGCTTCCTCAAGATGTTCGACGAGCGCGCCCGCCTGCCGAAAGTGCTTGAGACGAAGGTGCGCTTCGACGTGACGAAGGCGCGCGGCTTCTACCGCCCGTTCCTCGACGCCACCTACCGCCGCTACTACGGCGGGGTGCTCGAAGTCTCGCGCGGCTGCCCCTTCCTCTGCGAGTTCTGCGACATCCGCGTGCTGCCCGACAACAACCGCGCGCACAACTTCTCGCCCGCGCACATCGTCTCGGAACTCGACCACATGGCGCGGCTCGGCATCAAGCAGGTGCTCTTCGCCGCCGACAACTTCATCGGCGACCTGCGCTGGGCCGAGGAGGTCGCCGACCGCATCATCGAGTGGCAGGAGCAGTCGGGCCGAAGCGTCGCGCTCTACACTTGGCTCACGATCAACCTCTCGAAGCACCCCCGTCTGTTGCAGAAACTCAGGCGCGCGAACTTCGACATGCTCTTCATCGGCGTCGAGAGTTTCAGCAACAACTCTTTGCTCGAAACGGCCAAGGTGCAGAACACGACCGGCGACATGATTTCGGCCCTGCAAGAGATTCAGTCCTACGGCTTCGTCGTCGTCGCCGGGCTCATCTTCGGCTTCGACTCGGACACGCGCGAGTCCTTCGACCTCACGCTCGAAGGGATGGTCAAGTCGGGGCTCATCTCCGGCGACCCATCGCTTTTGACGGCGCTGCCGGGCACGCCGCTCTTCCGGCGGATGAAGATGTCGGGGCGGATGCGCAACAACAAGAACAGCCTCGGCGGCTACAAGTACTGCACGAACATTCGCTACCTGATGCCGCGCGAGGATTTGGTCGGCGGCTACCAGTCGTTCGTCAAGCGCTTCTGCGAGGGCCGCTACCAGTACGCGCGCTTCCGCGGCTTCATTGATAACCTCGACCGGGGCAACTACCTGCCGCTTGGGTCGCAAGGCTACGGGAGCCTCGGCAAGTACGTCTCGATGGTCTTCAAGAGCCCGCGCGCCGTGAAGATGCTCACGCAGCGCCTCTACCAGATCGCCTCGCGCCCCGACGTGGCGTGGCACACGCTGCGGGCGCTCTCGCTCGTCGCCGCGCGCGCGCGCAAGCACAAGGGGCTCTTCGGCATCTTCCAGTTCTGGCTCTTCGCGTGGACGAACGCGATGCTCAAGTACGAGAACCTCTCGGACGCGGACTTCGACATCGAGTGCGTGCCCGAAGGCTTCGACCGCTCGCTCATCCTCCCGGAGCACTACACCGACGCCGCCGGCGAAGACATCCCGCACGCCAAGGTGGCCGCGCAGCAGCGCGCGACCGTGAGCCAGCTCCGCCGCCTGACCGTCCTCAAGTAGCCCGCCCCGTGCCGAAGTCCGGCGGCGGCCTACTGGCCGCGCTTCTCCCTGTACTCGATTGACTCCTTGAAGGCGTTGGCGATTCTGGAAGGGTCGTTCATGCGCTCAAGGTCTTCGACCCAGAACTGGACGCCGCCGAGGCCCGTGTCGGGCGGGTCGTCGGGGTTGCGCCGCAGGTAGCCGAAGTAGTGGAGCACGACGAAGGAGCGCCGGTGCTCCTGCTCGACGAACTGCTGGTTGAGGACGAGCTTGAGGAGCAGGCCAGCGCGCGTCTCGTAACCGTTCGCAAGCTCTGCGACGAGCCCGGCGCGGTCGCCGTCAGAGAGCTTGAGGCCCGCGTTCGTGAGCAGTCGCTCGACGTACTGCGCGTCCGAGAGCGGGTCGTAGACGGCTTTGAACTCTTCGCGCCGCGCCCAACCTTCGGCGAACTCGCGGAGGTTGCTCTCCAACTGCTCTTCCTGCTCCTCGAAGCCGGGCATCACGCCCCGGCCCACCTCTCGTATGTCACGCATGAAATCCTGATAGCGCGGCAGCCGCCCGAAGGACGCGACGGTGAAGCGGAAGACCGTCTGGCTCCACTTCTCGTACTGGCCGAGGAGGTTGACGGGGTCGTCCTCGACGAGCGCGGCCCACTCGCGCACGGAGAGCCCGAAGGGGAGCGTCTCTTCGGAGCGCGCCTCCGGCTCGGTCTTCGTGACGGCGTAGAGGTCGTCGTGTCCGTCGAAGCGGCGGATGAAGCGCAGGCGGCCCGTGGCGACCGAGCGCGCGAGGAAAATCTCGTACACGTCGCGGCGCTCCGGCGGGACGAGGTGCGTCTGCACGACGAGGTAAGAGGCCGGGATTTTTTCCAGCAGGTCGAGGAACTGAGAGGTTATCGGCCCGCCGCGCGTCAGTTGTTCAATCTCGACTTCGTAAGGCGGGTTGAAGCCCGAAGTGCCGACGATGAGCGGCTTCGCGTGGTCGGCGGCGCGCAGGATGTGGCGGTGGTTGAAGTCCGCGCCCGCCGGGAGCGCGACGATGCCGCCGCGCATCGGCGTCTCTTTCAAGCGCAGCGTGACCGCGTCCGGGTAAACGTCGCCGCGCACGAAGCGCAGGGGCGCGGCGTTCAGCTCGCCGAGCAGCAGCACGCAGGCGACCGCGTAGACGACCGAAGTGCGGAGGCGCGGTCGCTTGCTCTTGATTAGCTCCGCGAGGCGCGCGACGCCGAGACCGGCGAGGACTGCGAGGCCGAGGTAGGCGATCATCGCGCCGCGCGTCGGCACGCGCATGCTCTTGAAGATGGGGAGCAGTTGATAAAGGATGCGGTAGAAGAAGAAGTTCCAACCGAGCGAGTAGAAGAAGCCGACGGCGACCCAGATGAGGCCGAGCCAGAAGGCGTCGCCGCGTCGCGGGCTGCGGATGGTCTCAACAAGGTTGTCATGCTCGCCGCGACGCAGGAACGAAGGGTAAGAGACGCAGAGCCGCGCGATGCACGCGACCGTCAGGACGAAGAGCGCGCGCTCGGAGGTGACGTATTTGAAGAGTCCGTAAAAGTTCTCCAAGCCCTCGAAGCCGATGGCGAAGATTGAGGCGACGAGCGCGACGACGACGAGCACGTCGAGTCGGCGGAGCAGTCTCTTTCTTGAAGTCGTCCCGTCGCGGCGCGGCGCTAACCTTTCGGGCGGCGCGACGAGGAGCACCGCCGCGAGCGAGAAGAGGACGGGCAGGAGGCCGGGAAAGAGTTTGAACTTCCAGCCGTCCTCGATGCTCCCGCCGAACCCGCTCCAGAACTTGTTGCGCACCTCGACGGAGAGCCAGTGAATCGGCCACGCCGAGTTGGCCTTGACCTCCGCGATGCTCCGCTCGAAGCCGTACATCTTCGACGTGATGTAGTAGGGCAGCATGAAGGGGAAGAGCGCAACCGAGGCCGCGCCGAGCGCGACCGTGCCGCGCCGCCAGAAGTCTCGGTCGCGCCAGAGCCCTCCGCGCGTCAGGAGCACCGCCGCCGAGAGCGCGAACGGGACGAGCGAGAGCGCGAACCAAGAGATTGTCGTCAGCCCCGACATGAAGAAGGCCGCGCCGAGCCACGCCGCACGTTTTCTACTTCTCTCGCGGACGAAGAGCACCAGCGCCTCGAAGAGCAGCGGAATCCACGGCGAGAAGAGGTACGGCAGGTGCGAGAAGAGATGAAAGCGGTACGGGACGAAGGCGAAGACTATCCCTGCGACCCACGCCGCGCCCGTGTTCCCCGTGAGCGTGCGCGCGAGGCGGAACGCGCCGTAGCCGCACGCCGCGAAGCCGACGAACATGGCAACGGCGTGGACGGTCAAAGGCCGCGCGCCGAGCGCGAAGAGCGGGAAGAAGAGGAGCGCGATGCCGTAGTTGTGCTCGCTGAAGGCGAGCGTGTAGCGGTACGGGTAAAAGACGTTCGAGTGGAAGAGGTTGAGCGGGTCGGTGAAGGTCGCGTGGTAGTCCCACCAGAGCATCCACGCCACGAGGTACGGGTCGCCGGGGTCGGCCACGGCGTCGCGCAGGCGCGTCACGTAGGGCCACGTCAGAAGCGCCGTCAGCGCGCAGAAGGCGAGGAAGATTAAAAGCTCGCGCGACAGGGGGCGGCGCAGGATGCGCGCGCCGAAGGAGCGTCCCGGCGGCTTCTCCCCGACTTCTTCACTTTCAGTTTCGACACTGGCGGCAGGCGCGCTTGGCATTTTCGGGCACTAAATGTTAGGTTCTTGCTCTTCTTCCGAGACAGGCGAAGGGATGTTGAAGGACTCGCTATTTCGATTTCAAATCTGAGATTCGAGATTGAAATAGGTCTTCATTCATCATTCATCGCCGCTGCGTTCATCATTTATTCTCAGAGTCGGGCATTGTGTGTGCCGGGGTCGCGGGATGTCAAGACGCCCCGCCGCGGCAGGTTTCGAGCGCGCATGTATAAGAACCAACGCATCGCCGTGGTCGTCCCCGCCTACAACGAAGCGCGGCACGTCGGCGAAGTGCTCGGCACGATGCCGGAGTACGTTGACACCATCGTCGCCGTGGACGATTGCAGCACCGACGAGACGCTCGCGGTGATGCGGGCGTCCGCCGACGCGCGCGTCGTCGCGCTCCAGACCGAGGGCAATCAGGGCGTCGGCGGCGCGACGCTCGCGGGCTACGCGAAGGCGCTCGAACTCGGCGGCGAGGTCGTCGTCAAGATGGACGGCGACGGGCAGATGTCGCCGGAGCACCTGCACCTTCTGCTCGACGCCGTCGTCGAGCAGGGCTACGACTACGCGAAGGGCAACCGCTTTCTGGCGGGCGAGTCGCTGGCCCTCATGCCGCGCCACCGCCTCTTCGGGAACGTCGTGCTGACCTTCGTCAACAAGCTCGCCTCCGGCTACTGGCACGTCTTCGACCCGCAGAACGGCTACACGGCGATTAAGTCTGAAATGCTCCGCCGCCTCGACCTCCGGGCGATTCACCGCCGCTACTTCTTCGAGAACGACATGCTCATCGCGCTCAACTTCCACAACGCGCGGGTGCGCGACGTGGCGATCCCGGCGCTCTACGGCGACGAGCAGTCCGACCTCAACCCCTTCAAGGTGGGCGTCACCTTCCCGCTGCTCTTCGTGCCGCGCCTGTGGCGGCGCGTCTACCAGAAGTACGTGCTGCGCGACTTCTCGCCCATCGCGCTCTTCCTCTTTTCGGGTCTCCTGCTGTTTGCGTGGGGCGTCGCCTTCGGCCTCTACCACTGGGCGAAGAGCGTCTGGACGGGGCACGCGACGCCGACGGGCACGATCATGCTCGCGGTGCTCCCGCTCGTGCTGGGCTTCCAACTCATCCTCGAAGCGGTCGCGCTCGACATCCGGGAGACGCCGAAGTGAGTGCGACGGCCTTCGTGCGGCGCAGGCCGGAGTTCGGCGACGCGCTCCTCTTCCCCTACGCCGCCGTCTTCTTCCGCCAGTGCTTCTGGGCGGTCGAGAACGACTTGCTCGCGTGGGCGCTCACGCTCGCCGCCGCGTCGGCTGCTTGGCTCCTGCACCTGCGCTTCAAGCCCCCGGCGGAAGAGAGGACGCCGAGAGTGTTCTGGCTCGTCGTCGCTCTGCCCCTCTTCTTCGTCTTCACACTGCGCGTCGCCTTCCCAGACCTCTCGTTCGACGTGCTCAACCACCGTCTGATTCAAGGCGAGCGCGCGCTCCGTGGCAGTCAGCTTTTGCCTGCCGACTTCTTCCCCACCATCTTCCCCTTCAACCCCGCGCCGGACATGCTCACGGGCCTCAGCCGACACCTGCTCGGCTACCGGCTCGGCACGATTGTTAACTTGCTCGCGCTCGTCTGGGCGGGGGCGGTGCTGGAAAAGATTCTGCGCCCCTTCGTCAGGGGCGCGGGCTGGAGGTGCTTGGGCGTGCTCGCCGCGCTCTTCACCGAGCACGTTCTCTTTCAGGTTAACAACTACATGGTTGACCTGCTGGCGCTGCCGCTCGCGCTCGAAGCGTTGCGCCTCGCGCTCGACTACGACGAGTCGGAGCACAAGGGCCGGGACATGCTCTTCGCGGCGCTGCTGCTCGGAACTTCCGTGGGGCTCAAGCTGACGAACGCGGCGGTCGCGTTGCCCGTCCTCGCGGTCTTCGGCGTCCGCGTCCTGTCGTCGCGGCCCGGCGCGCGGACGGCGTGGCTCGTCCTGCTCTCGGCGGCGCTCTTTCTTCTCCCGTTGCTGCCGCACGCCCTCTACATCTACGCGGAGACGGGGAGCCCGGTCTTCCCCCTCTACAACAACTTCATCCACTCGCCGCTGTGGCCGGACATGACGCCCTACGACGGCAGGTGGGGGCCGCGCGACTGGCGGGAGACGCTGCTCTGGCCGCTCCTCAGCGCGTGGAAGCCGGAGCGTCTGTCGGAGTTGGGCGTCTACTCCGGTCGGCTCACGCTCGGCGTCTTAGCCGCGCTGCTCTGCCTCGTGCTGCCGCGCGCCGACGCGCGAGCCCGCCTCGTCGCTCTGGCCGTGTTGCTCGGCGCGTTGCTCTGGGCCTTGACGAGCGGCTACGTGCGCTACGCGCTCTTCTGCGAAATCACGGGCGGCGTGCTCCTCGTCTACCTCGCGCGCCACTTCGCCGGGAGCGCGGGAGGGCGGCGGCGCGCGCTGAGGCTCGCGGCGGCGGCGGTTCCCCTGTGCCTGCTCGCGGCGCAGTGCGTGCTGGCCGCCACTTACGTCTCGCAGACCGAGTGGAGCAAGCGCCCGACCTACTTCGACGACGGCGCGGCCTACCGCAAGGAGCTGCGCTGGGCGTGGCGCGACCGCGACTTGATGGAGTTCCAGACCTCGGAGGCGCGCGCCCTCTTCGCGGGCGTCGAGGCTTGGGTCGTGAGCGACGTGAAGACCAACGGCGTCGAAGTGTTGCTCCACCCCGGCGTGCCGATGCTCGCCGTCAACAACCTCGAATACTTCGGCCAGCGGCAGTCGCGCACTCGCTTCGCCGAAGCTCTTGAGCAACTGCGCGGCAGACGCGTTTACTCTTTGAGTCTGACCGAAGACCTCGACGCCTCGCTCGAAAACCTCAAGCGGCGCAGGCTCTCGGTCGTCGGGGTGACGCCGGTTTTGGTATCTTTCTACTCGGCGCGCACGCGCCTCCACATGCAACTGCTCGAACTCGGCTTGCCGGAGAAGAGGGAGCGAGCGCGGAAGACGGCGGACGCGCCGGAGATTACCGAATCGCAAGGGCCGCTCGACGACGACGCATACGAGGCGCTGCTCTCGGTGCCGGACGCGCCGTCGAAACTCAGGCCGGGTGAGCAGGCGACCGTCCGCGTCTCGGTCAAGAACCTGAGCGACTTCGTGTGGCCCGCGCGCGGGCAAAAAGACGGAAAGTATTTTATAAATGTCGCCGACAGTTGGCTCGACGGCGGGGACGAATCCCTCGTCAACAACCTCGACGGCAGGAGCACGCTGCCGCGCGACCTTTGGCCGGGCGAATCAATCGAGCTGCCTCTCAACATCAGAGCGCCCGACGCGCCCGGCGACTACCTCCTCGAAATAGATTTGGTGCAGGAGGGCGTCACCTTCTTCAAGGCCAAGGGCTCGCAGTACCCGCGCTACCGGGTTAAAGTCGAATGACGCGTCTTTCATCAACGAACTTCTCGTCGCTCATCGGAAAGGACTGAAACGGATGAAGCTTAAACTCAGACTCACAGCCCCGCTCCTGCTCGCTGCGCTCGCCTTCGCCGGCTGCCGGGGCACTTCGCCCGACGCCAACAGCGCGGGCGCGAGCCCCACCCCGACGCCGGGGCCGAAGGCCGCCGCCTCCCTGCCCGACAACGGCTTCAAGGCGCAGCTCACCGTGACCGACCCGCCCGCGCGGCTGCGCGCCGGGCAGAAGGAGACGATTCAGGTCAAGGTGAAGAACGTCAGCGACGTGCAGTGGTACGCGCGCGGCGGCGAGGTCAACACGCACCCCGACAACCGCTTCTACATCGCCGCCGGGAACCGCTGGCTCAAGGCCGAGGGCGAGGAGATGGTCACCAACATGGACGGTCGCTACGGCCTCCCCAAAGACCTCGCGCCCGGCGAAGAGGCCGAAGTGCCGCTCCAAGTCACCGCGCCCAAGACGCCCGGCGACTACATCCTCGAAGTGGACTTGATTCAGGAGCAGGTCGGCTGGTTCCTCGACAAAGGCTCGCCGACCGCGAAGGTCAAAGTGACGGTGGTGCGATAGCACTCAGTTTTCAGTTTTCAGTTCTCAGTTTTCAGCATCTCTTCCGACGCTGAATGCCTGCGACGACACCTCTGGTGAATCGTCGGCAAACTGAAAACTGAAAACTGAAAACTGAAAACTCTTATGCGCCTTGCCTACTTCAGCCCGCTCAACCCGCAGCGTTCGGGGATTTCCGACTACAGCGAGGAGCTTCTGCCGCGCCTCGCCGGAGGGGCGGAAATTACGCTCTTCGTTGACGGCTTCCGGCCCACGGGCGCGGAGGTGGTTGAGCGTTTCCGTTGGCTCGACTACCGCCGCGACCCTTCAGAGTTAGAGAAGCTGGACGAGTACGACGCGGTCGTCTACCACATGGGGAACGACCACCGCTATCACGCCGGGATGCTCGAAGTGATGCGGGCGCATCCCGGCGTCGTCGTCTTCCACGACTTCGCCTTGCAGGACTTCTTCCTCGGCCTCGCGCGCGAGCGCGGCGACGCGCGCGTCTACCTCGAAGAAGTCGCGGCCTGCCACGGCGCTCCGGCGCGGCGCGAGGCTTCGGAAGCGCTCGCGCGCGGCGGCACGCCCGCGATGGTCGCCCGGCCCCTCGACTTCCCTCTCAACTGCCGCCTCGCCGTCCAAGCGGAAGCCATCATCGTCCACTCCGATTGGAGTCGCGCACGCTTCAAGGAGATTGCGCCCGGCGTCCCCGTCAGACACATTGACATGCCGTTGAAGCCGCCCGCGCATGTTAATGACGAAGACGCCGACGGAGACGCCGCGAGACCGAACAAGGGCGGCCCCGTCCGCGTCGCCAACTTCGGACTCATCACGCCGGGTAAGGGCATCGAGCAGGCGCTCAAGGCTCTCGCCGCGCTCCGCGACACGCACGACTTCCTTTACACGCTCGTCGGCGACCCGAACTCCTTCTACGACGTGCGCGGGCTCGTCCACCAGTACGGGATGCAAGACCGCGTGGAGGTCACGGGCCACGTCTCCTTAGAAGAGTTCGAGCGGCGCATCCGCGAGACAGACATCGCGCTCAACATGCGCGAGCGCACCGTCGGCGAGACCAGCGCGAGCCTCTGCCGCATCATGGCGGCGGGCGTCGCGAGCGTCGTCTCCAACGTCGGCTGGTACGCCGAGCTGCCCGGCGACTCCGTCGTCAAGATTGACCCGGACGAATACGCCGACGCGCTGCTGCTCGAATACCTCAAGCGCCTCATCGAAGACAGAGACTTAAGGACACGCATCGGCCAGAACGCGCGCCGCCACGCGCTCGCCGCGCACGATGTCTCGCGCAGCGCCGCCGCTTATCTCGACTTCATCAACCAAGTCGTCGCCCGCCGCCCGCGCCGTCGCCTCGTCAGCGGCGTTACGGCTGAGATGTCCCTGCTCGGCGTCGGCCCCGGCGACGAAGAGCTTTTGCGCGGCGTCGCCAACGAACTCGAAGCCCTCGCCCCCGCGAGCCTTCTTGAGAAAGCCGCCCACGCACACGGCAACGGCCACGCCGCGAGCCCCGAAGTCGCCGCCGCGCGCGCCGAAACCGAGACTGAGCGCCCCACGGTTGAACGTGCGCGCGTCAGAGTTAAGAAAGCACGTCCCAAAGTCGAAGACGAGCGCGGCGCAGATGAGAGTGCGAGAGTTGAGATACCGGCTCCTTCGTCAACTTCGACGGCGGGGCGGCTGCCGAAGATAGAGGGCGTGGACTACAAGCGGGCGGCGGTCGAATATCTCGGACTGCTCAGTGAAGAGCGGCGTCACCACCTGCGCACGAAGCCCTTCTACAACCTCGCGCACAAGCTGCCGAAGTACAAAGGCGAGGGGCTCGACGAGGACTCGCACCGGCACTTCTGCGACTTCGCCAACATGGCGCAGGCGCTCGCGCTCCCGCCCGCGAGCCGCGTCCTCGACGTGGGCTGCGGCTCCGGCTGGCTCTCGGAATACTTCGCGCGCCTCGGCTACGAAGTCCGAGGCATAGACATCAGCCCCTCGCTCGTCGAGATGTCGCGCGAGCGCGTCGCCCGCGTCCCCTACGGCGTTGACCACGAGTCGCCCCTGCGCTGCACGTTCGGGGTGCACGACATCGAAGCCGCGCCTCTTAACGAAAAATTCGACGCCGCCATCTGCTACGACTCGCTCCACCACTTCGAGGACGAGCGCGCCGTCGTCCGCAACCTCTCGGCGATGCTCGAAGTGGGCGGCCTGCTCTTCATCCTCGAAGGCGAGCGACCGCCCACGGGCTCGGCCAGCGAGGAAGAACTGCGCGGCGTGATGCGCGAGTTCCGCACGCTCGAATCGCCATTCAGCAACGACTACCTGCGCGGCCTCCTGGAAGAGCACGGCTTCGCCGTCGTCGGCGACTACGTGAGCGTCAACGGCCTCTTCGAGCGCGAGATGCTCGAAGGCGACCGCCTGCCCCTCAAGACTCTGGCGACCAACTATCATTACCTGACCTGCAAGAAAGTCGCCGCCGCCGCCCCGGCCTCGACCGTGCCCGACAGCCGAAGGCCCCGCCTCCTGCGCGCGCGTTTCACACTCCGAGAGCCCGCGCCCGCGCGCGTCGCGCCCGCCGAAACTCTCATCCTGTCGCTCGCCGCCGAGAACACGGGCGACACGCTCTGGCTTACGGGTCAGACCGTGCGCGCCGGAATCGTCATGCCCGCCGTGCGCGTCTACGACGAAGAGACGGGCGACCTCGTCAGCGAGTTCCACGGCGAGCCGATGCTCCCCCGCGCCGTCGCCCCCGGCGAGACCGTCAACTTTAAGATAGAGTACCGCGCGCCCCGACGCCCCGGCGCGTACACCTTCAAGCTTGACCTCGTTGACCAGCACGTCTGCTGGTTCGAGGCGCACGGCTCCGCGCCGCTCGTCCTCCGCTTCGAGGTCGAATGAAAAAAGTTCAGGCATGGAAGAAAGAATGACGAGGGAAGAAATTCTGTCGGAGCTTGAGAGGCTCCAGCCGTGGTTCCACCGCATCGAACTCAGCGGCGGCCTCTTCACGAAGACCGAGAGCGTGATGGGCGAGCCCGTGGATCACCCGGCGGGGCCGTGGGGCGTCATCGGCAAGTGCATCCCCGAAGACCTTAAGGGGAAGACCGTCTTGGACGTGGGCTGCAACGCCGGGTTCTACGCCATCGAGGCGAAGCGGCGCGGGGCGGCGCGCGTCCTCGGCGTGGACGGCCAGAGGCAGCACGTCCGGCAGGCCGTCTTCGTCCGCAAGGCGCTCGGACTCGACATCGAGTACCGCCGCATGAACGTCTACGAACTGAACCGTCGCACGCTCGGGCAGTTCGACATCACGCTCGCGCTCGGACTGATTTACCACCTCAAGCACCTTGTGCTCGCGCTCGAAAATCTCTACGAAGTGACGCGCGAGTTGCTCGTCGTCGAGACGGCCATCATGCCGCCCGAAAGGACGCCTGACTCCTTCACGCACCCGCTCGGCGAGGCCGAGATGCGCCTCCACCCGCTGGCCTTCGTCGAGAACCCGCCGGAGGCCAAAGAGCAGGTCTTCAACTGGTTCCTCCCCGGCACCGAAGCCCTGCGCGCCCTGCTCCGCAACGTCGGCTTCGACGAGGTTGAGACCGTCGAGGTGAAGAACGAGCGCGCCGTCTTAGTCTGCCGCAAGACCCGCGCGCCCGAAGAGAGCACGGGCGAAGTGCGCCACCACTTCATCGCCTCGCTCGCGCTCGCCGAAGGCCCCGTGCGCTGCCATCCTTCCGAAGAAATCCTTTTCCGCGTCCGCGCCGAGAACAGGGGCTCGTCACGCTGGCCCGCGCGCGGCGAGTCGCCGGACGAGAGGGGCGCAATTCTCCTCGGCTCGCACCTCCTGCGCGCCGACGAGGAGGAGGTCGCTTGGGACTACGGGCGCGCTCACCTGCCGCGTGATGTCGAGGCGGGCGAGGCGGTCGAACTCTCCTTCGCCGTGCGCGCGCCCTCGGAGCCGGGCCGCTACGTCGTCGAGTTCGACATGCTGGCCGAACACGTCGCGTGGTTCGAGGACTTCGGCTCCGGCACGCTCCGCCACTCGCTGACGGTCGAATGAATCCTGTCGGAACCGCCCGCGGTAGCGGGTGGGTTCTTTTACGTTACCGAAACCCACCCGCTACCGCAGGCGGTTCCGACCTGCGCCGCCCGCACTATTTCCACTGAAAATAACCGCGAAAGGGGCTTTGCCCGAATAATCCCGCCTGTCCGAAAAGTCTAGGGGGCTGTACGAAAAGTAGGGCGGGGGTGCTATAATTCGGTGCCGCCCCCGGCGGGCGCGGCTTCCTCCGACTCTCCGGCCAAAGCTGGCGGCGGGGTATTCTGTTCGGCGGATTGTTCGGCTCTCTCCGTCTCCCGCTTTTTACGATTCGCCTCGTCAATGGATTTGATATGACTGATGACTCTATGAAAGTGGGAAAGGTCTTGGGCAACGAGAAGGCCGGGAAGGGCCTCGCCGGTGGCCCTGTTCGCCCTGTATGCGGACACCTCACCAACGATTTGAACGCCCTCGGTCGGGGTAGAATAAATGACGGGGCCTCCGCTGACGCCGTTGATAGCAACACCGTCAATCAAGTAAGCATTCCGAGCCTCCTGACGGGCGCTGATGTTGCCAGAGAAAAAGCAGAGGGTGTTAGATTCGAGGGCCGGGAAGCCAAGCCACCCGACCTCATCACCGATGCCAATCGGCGACCCGGATGGGAGCAATGGTATGATGTCCTCTGGAAAGTTAAGCACTCCCGTCGAGAGAAGAATAACCGCTGAATCAGTCCCCTCATCTATAAATATCACTCTGCGTTCCTCTTTAAGAAGAAGGGTGCTCCCCTCTGGGTAGTATTGAATGCGAATGGGCTGTTGCCATTCGTCTGCGTAGCTGACAACGTGGGCTGCCGTCGCTATACCGCACAATGACTTGGAGTTATTGTAAAGGCACAGAAAACCAGTGCCATGTCCAATCGGTGTTTCAATCTTAACAATATATGGAGTGACTTTCTTAACAACTTCAGACCAGTTCATAGTGTTGCCCTCTGATTCTTGCTCTGCCAAATAATAGCCTACAAGGCTTTGCCAAAAAACCCCTCTTGCCCTAAAAGTCAGGAGGGTTTCAGCTTGGCCGGAAGCTTCGCGGGTAGGTTAAGCTCGTCGTCAATCAGCACGTCCGTTGAGATTCCCGCTACGCGAGCATAGCGTAGTAAGACTATGTAAGGGGGTTCGCGGGTTCCCGTCTCAAACCTCGAAATCTGATGATAGGTGATGAGGTCTTCGACGCCGAGACGGTAGAGCATTTCGGTTTGGGAAAGGCCAAGCTTCTCCCGAATTTGGAATAGCTTCTCAGGCAAGTGTTTCAAGCGAGGACGCGCCTTTGTACCCATCAGGAGTTCCCTCCTGATAGGGTCTTTTTTGACTTGCCTTTATTACAAAATGGTAATAATCTATATTTCCTCAACCTATTCGCCGTGAGTGTGAACCTTTCATACTCAACGGCGATGCTCATCAGTTTGAGGTTGAGGAGCTACGCATCCGACCGTTGCCTTATTTTCAAAGACACAGAACGCGCGGAATATACCATTATGAACCTCACGTTAAAAGGCATTCTAGTGACAGATAAGGGATAGGGGCGCGGGAAGGTGACGCGCTTCTAAGCACGCCCGCCGTCGTCGGGTGGCGGGCTGTGCCAGCGGGGCCGTGCGTGCGTCGGGGGCGACGTGTGCGCGGCCTCGCCGTGTCTGAGGGGCTTCGGCTTAGGGTTGAGGCGCGGAGCGTCTTAGCCATGAGACACGCCCCATTCCCTACAGCCCCCAAGCATGACGCCACGAGAAAGTCCTTGACTCCCCCAAGTCTTTTCTTTAAGATGGCATCCGTGAACTTAGACGAAGCTACTCTGAGGGCAGCACATCAACAAATCGACCGGGATACGGACGAGAGGAAAGCCCGACTCCTTGAGGAGCTAGAAGCTGAGGCACGCCGGAAGCATGAAGCCCTAGACACTGCTTGGGAGGTATTCAAAGAGTGCTTCCCGTCGCCCTTTGTGAGTCAACTAGAGGCTTCCGGCCTCACGCCCCCAACAAATGTTTCCGGCTCTCCGAGCGTAAGTGCCGAGCCGCCTTCCATCCCACCTCCGACGCAGCAACCCTCAAACGGCACCCGCACGGCGTTCAAGACTTACAAAGCCGTCACTAATATTATCGAAGAACTGCCTGACGACGCCGACATCAACCAGCCTTTAATTTACGACCAGCTTTACGAACGTCACGACGCAATCCGCAAGCGTGGCGCGAGAAGTGTTAGGGGGCAAATTCCTAGCATTCTTAACTTACTTGCGAAGAGGGGCGTGCTGTACGTCCACGAGAAGGCTTACGGCCAAACACCGGCTGTTTATAGGAAGAAAATCAAGCAGGAAGGGCCAACAAACGAACCCGCCGTTAGCGCGGCGGGCTCGTTGCTCCCTGCGAGTGAACACAAGGAGGATTTACCTATTAGGTAGGCTCATCCTACCAAAAATTCCACTCTGATTCAATATAAATCTATTCGTGTGCCTTGATTTAACTCTTGGGCTCTCAAGGACTTGTGTGCCTAAAAGTTAAGGGGGTCAGTCTACGACCAACCCCCTCTCGGTATGCCCCCTTAGCTCAGTTGGATAGAGCGACGAGCCGCTAACTCGTAGGTCGCCAGTCCGAGTCTGGCAGGGGGCACCCAAATTCTCGGAGGCCACAACCCCATCAGACGGACTCTACCCGTCAGAAAGGAGGTGGCCTATGGCGAAATACCACGTGCCGAAGGGCTACCGGCTCATCTTCCGAGCTTGGTACACCGACAAGAACGGCAACCGGGTTTACGCCCGCGACCACGGCAAGAGGGGATGGCCCCTGCTAGTGCCGGTTAAGTAGCCGAAAGGCTACTAACGCCTTCCGTGGCCTCCGAGAATACCTTAGATGCTGTCAAAGAACAGGCGATAACCTACTTAGATTGTTTACTTTCGGGCTTTTTGCTTGAGGGTTTGCGGGGCGTGTTCCAATACGGACTCTTACAGTTGGGGCCGGGACAACGTTTAGGCTCGGTCTCGGCGTCGCGGGGAAGCCATTCGTACCCACACCGCCCACATTTCCAGAGCCAAACCGTTTTCTTTATCTTCGGCACTCGACCATACTACTCTAAATAGTATACTCGGTCAAGTAGTATTTTCGTTGACATAGTATACTATCTAAGATAGTATAGTTTCAGACTTTGAAGGGCTTCACCAGCTACCAACTGATAAAGCCCCCCTTGAAAACCGAAAGCGATTGCTCACTCCCGATTCCGCAAAGTCATTGTGAGCCAGTCGCAAAAGAAAGGCAAGGACTTACAATGAGCACACGCGAAGCCAAAGGCCAGCAGATAGCCGACAGGGGTAAGATTAAACGCAAAGGTAATCTCTGGGTCGTACCTGCCTCAACTAAAGGCGAGAGGTACACGGTTGACGTAGACGCGGAGACTCCACACTGCACTTGTCCAGACCACGAGTTCCGCCGCGCCGCTTGTAAGCACATCTACGCCGTCCAGTTCCTCATTAAGCGCATAGAGACCACGGAGACGAAAGACGGCGAGGCCACTACCACGGAGACGGTAACGGTCGAGAAGCGCGTCACCTATAAGCAGCAATGGCCCGCTTATAACAAAGCGCAGACGCGCGAGAAGTCAGAGTTTTTGGCTCTGCTCTATGACCTGTGTCAAGGAATAGATGAACCCGTCCAGACGGTCGGGCGTCCGCGCATACCGTTCTCCGATGTCCTCTTCGGCATCGTGTTCCGCACTTACTCGACACTTAGCGGGCGGCGTTTTATGAGCGACCTGAGAGACGCGAAGGCGCGCGGCTACCTGTCAAAACTCCCGTCGTATAACTCACTGTTCGACTACCTCAAGACGGAATCCTTGACGCCTTACCTCAAGCATCTCATCTCCGTGAGCAGCTTGCCGCTCAAGTCGGTTGAGACGACCTTCGCCGTGGACTCTTCGGGCTTCAGTACGGGTCAGGCGCGTTGGTACGACGCGAAGTACGGCCAGAGCCAGATGGCGGATAGCAAACTTTGGGTCAAGCTGCACTTGATGTGCGGCACTACGACTAACGTCGTGACGAGCGTAGAGGCCACAGACGGCTTCGCGCACGACTACCCGTTCTATAAGCCGCTTGTCGAGACGACGGCGCGGGCGGGCTTCAAGATGGCGGAAATCTCAGCCGACAAGGGATACATAGGCGACAGCAACTTACTCACCACGGTCGAGCACGGCGCAGTGCCTTACATACCCTTCAAGTCGAACGCGAAAGAACAGTCCGCGAAGCATCCGAAGTCTGCCGTGTGGGTGAAGATGTATCACTACTACAACCTTCGCCGCGACGAGTTCCTTACCCACTATCATCGGCGGTCGAATGTCGAGACCGTATTCAGTATGATTAAGTCGAAGTTCGGCGCGCGGCTGCGTTGCAAGACTCCCGTCGCGCAGATGAACGAAGCCTTGTGTAAGGTGTTGGCGCACAACCTGTGCTGTGTTATTCAGTCCGTGTACGAACTGAATATCAACGCCTCTTTCAAGGTCGCTTCCTAACTAAAGGAGAATCATTATGCAAAGGTGGGCGTATCTCGTATTCAAGATGGGTGAGGACTCACTTGCTGAAATCCAGTTCAGGCTTGAACAGTTAGGCAATGAAGGATGGGAGTTGGTTGCTATCGTGACGGACAAACAGCACGGAGCACTATTCTACTTCAAACGTCCTAAAAACTAGCGACATAGATTTAGGACACTGAAACACGAAGGGGGCGCGAGTCGCGCCCCCTTCTCTGTGCTTTGCTGTGCTTTGCTGTGCTTGGCTTTGCTACGCCGTGCCTCGCCGTGCCGTGCCGTGCCTTACCAAACCATGCCTTGCCATGCCAAGCCGAACTACCGATAATCATACCACGACTTTTCGGACGGAAATAGCACTTGTACAGAAAGTCGGCTAGTTAAGGGGTTTTTCGGGCAAAGCCCGCGAAAGGTAAACTTTCCACTCTCTCCCCGCGTCAAAAGAGTTCGAGAGAAAACGCCCGCCAAAAGCCTCGCGGCGGGCGCAAAAGCTTGCGGTTGTTTAAGTTGACAAACGCCGCGCGCGCTGTCTAAACTGACTGCGGTCGTGACGGGAGCAGCCCCGCTCCCGACGTGAATCTACAAACGACACCTTGCACAAAGGTTCGACGGACGAGATTTCTCCTGCCTGGAAGAAATACGGGGAGTACCACCATGCGAAAGTTTATCGTTGCAGTTCTCTTTGTGGCCTTTACCGCCGTCGGCGCGCTGGGGCAGAGTCAGGGCGCGCCCACCCTCCGCATCGTCTCGGAGGACGGCAACAAGCTCCCCTCGGAGCTGATGTACGGCAACACGAAGGTCAAGCCGTTGCGCCTCCGGCCCGGCACCAACCAGCCGATCACGATTGACGACACGGACTTCTTCGTCCAGCAGCAGTACGTGGACTTCCTCTCCCGCTTCCCCGATCAGGGCGGCTTCGCCTTCTGGCAGAGCGACATCAACTCCTGCGGCCCCGACCTCGCCTGCATTGACAACAAGCGCGTCAATGTCTCGGCGGCCTTCTTCCTCTCCATCGAGTATCAGGAGTCGGGCTACCTCGTCCACCGCATGTACAAGGCGGCCTACGGCGACGCCACCGGACAGGCGACCGTCGGCGGCGTGCTCACCAACATCCCCGTCCCCGTCGTCAGGCGCGACGAGTTCATGCCGGACACGCGCCGCATCGGTCAGGACGTGATCGTCGGCACGGCGGGCTGGCCCGAACGGCTCAAGAACAACAAGGACGCCTTCGCCTTGGAGTTCGTCGCGCGCGCGCGCTTCATTGCGGCCTTCCCCTCGACGATGACGCCGACGGAATTCGTGGACAAGCTCAACACGAACACGGGCGGCGCGCTCGACGCGGGCGAGCGGCAGGCGCTCATTGACGAGTTGACGGCAAACAACAACAACAACGGTCGTGCGAGCGTCGTCCGTAAAGTGGCCGAAGACTCGACGCTGGAAGCCTCCGAGAAGAACAAGGCGTTCGTCCTCTCGCAGTTTTTCGGCTACCTCAAGCGCAACCCCAACGAGGGGCCGGACACGAACCACAGCGGCTACAACTTCTGGCTCGGCAAGCTCAACGACAACAACGGCAACTTCGTGCAGGCGCAGATGGTCAAGGCCTTCATTGACTCCATCGAGTACCGCGCGCGGTTCTAACGAATAGTCACAATTCGAAAGCGGAGAGGGCTTGCTCAAGGTTGAGCAAGCCCTCTCCGCTTTCGTCCGAGAGATTGCGCGGAAAGATTAAAGCGCAGACAGATGTTGTCCCCGAAGGGGACGGAGATAATAGCCGGGGGCAAGCAGACGAAAGTCTGCGCCGCCCCCGGTAGCAAGTAAGGGAAAGATTCCGACCCTGAAGGGGTCGCGTCTCAACGTTGAGTCCGCGACCCCTTCAGGGTCGGATTTGTTTCTTCGCCGATTCCGGGGGCGACGTGCTTCGCACTTGCCCCCGGCTATTATCTCTCGCCCTTTCAGGGCTGCAAGGAACAGCGAGGGGACGCGCCTTCATCCGCGCATCTTCGAGAACCGGGAAACGCCGCGCCGCACTCTCTCTTCCGGCAACATTTGGAGACACCAGAGCGCGAGCGCCGCCGCCGTGGCGAGCGAGACGAGGAGGCCGAGGAGGACGGACTTGGGTCGGTAGACGAAGCTGACTTCGTGCGCGCCGGGCGGGAGGGCGACGCCGCGCTGGTTGTAGTTGACGCGCAACGTCTCGACGGCGCGACCGTCAACCTCCGCGCGCCAGCCGGGGTAATGATTCTCGCCGAGGATGAGGACGGAAGGCGCGTCCGCCGTCGTCCTCACCTCGACGCGGTTCGGCTCGTAGCTCGTCACCTCCGCGCGGCCTGCCGAAGCATTCGCATCAGAAGAGAGATTGAAGTCGTTGGGCAATGCTTCCAAGAGGGCCGTCTGCCGGGGCTCCCACGCCGCGCCGCCGGGCAGGCGGCCCGTGCGGATGGTTTCGAGCGTCGCCTGCTCTCCGAGGACTTGCGCGCCCGATGCGAGCCACGCACGCGGCAAGGGGCGCGTGTTCTCGTAAATCACGACGTTGCCCGCCTGCGCCACGCGCCGCCAACGTTCGGAGGCCGAACCCGTTGGAGTCGAAGTTGGAGGAGTCCGGGCGGCGGGAGTCGCCGCCGTCGTCTGAGTAATCTGAGCCGTCTGTCCCGGCGTCGGGGGCGCGGTTGCTTTCTTCATCCACTCCGCGCGGAGCGCGACGGTGTTCCGGCTTGATGCGTCGGCGAGCGAGGCGCGGACGACGTTTAAGCCGAGGTCAGGCGACGTTGGGAGGACGGCGACGGCTATCTCTCCGCCCGTGATAACGGCCCTCTGGGGAAGCGCGAACGAAGCGAGGTAGGTGTGCCCTTCGTAGCGACCTTGCGCGTCCTCGACCGCGTAGCTCGTCGCCACGGGCGCGCGTTTGTGCCGGATGTCGCGGCGAATGTCGGCGCGGTCGTAGGCCCACTCGGAGGTGTGTTCTCCGGCGCGGAGGGTGAAGTCGAAGGCGCGACCGTCATCGGCGCGCAGGCGCACGCGCCCGACCTCGGTGCCGTCGGGCACGGCGACCGACCACGAGAGGTTCGTGAGTAGAGAGATGCGGTCAGCCGCGACGCGCGGCACGTCGAAGGTGAGGCGTTCGCCTTTATCGAGAGGCGGGATGTTAAGGTTTTCCGACGCGAAGAGCTGGCCGCCGTAGTCCTCCGTCGCGGGGAGCGCGGGGAGGCCGGAGGGCGTTGATGAAAGTGGCGCTCCCTGCGCGTCCGTCCTTGTCGCGGCGCGGCTCTGGCCTTTCGGCACGAGGGGCCGCGTGAGGAGGTAGCGGACGTTGAGGAGGTCGAACTCGCGGCCCGGCCCTCGGAGGCTGCGCTCGTGGTCGCTCACGTCGCCCCAGACCTTCATGTCGTCGGCGAAGCGGTTGTAGCGGGCCAGCCCGAAGCCGTCGTACCCGGCGGCGTTCTGGATGCCGTGCGCCATGTACGGGTCGGGTTGGAGCGCGTACTCGTTCGCCTCCGGCGTCATCGCCTCGTCGAAGGGCACGTCGGGGTCGAAGCTCTGCCAGACGGTGAGGATGCGGAAGAGCCCTCCGTCTTGCGCCTGTCGCTCGCGCAGGAATTTGACGGGCGCGGTTCCCTTCCACAGCTCGCTTTCGGGCCGCGGGCTCGAACGCCGCCAGCCGCTCGACTGCCCCCACAGGCAGAGGTCGAGCGCGAGGACGGCGAGCATGAAGAGCAGAGCCCCACGGCTCTGACGGCGCGCGAAACGCCACAGCGCCCACGCGCTCAGAGCCGCGAAGGCGACGGGGAGGAACAGCTCCGGCGCGCGCAGCAGAGAGACGGGCGCGTCGCGGCTCAGGCGGAACTCCGTGGGTCGCCCCAACGTCACGGCGAGGAACGTGAGAAGCAGCACGGACGCGCCGGTGACGAGCGACCACTTTCGGAGTCGCTCTCTGTTCTCAACAGTGATGATGGCGGTGAGCCCCCGGCCCGCGAGGACGGCGAGCGCGAAGTCCACCTCCATGACGTGGCGCGCGGGGACGCGGAAGAGGTTGAGGACGGGCACGTAGTAGATGACGGCGTAGAGCTTGAAGGGCCAGTTGCGTCCGAGCGCGAGCGCGAGCGCGACGAGGGCGGTCGCCGTCCAGAACTTCGTCCGCGCGTCGCGCTTCTGGAACACTACGGCGAGCGCCGCCAGCATCAACGTCAGGAGTCCGGCGTAGCCGATGTATTCGCCGTAGTACGGCTCGCTCACGTAGGGCGCGCGGAAGAGCGTGCCGTCGCCGCCGCCCACGACGTAAGGCGCGAGGTAGGTGAGGAGGAAGCGCGGCGGCAGAGAGAACGAGCTGAAGAAGTCGAAGGAGGACTCGGCGCGCACGCTGTTGCGCATCAACTCGTAGGTCGGTAAGATTTGCACCGCCGCGAGCAACATTCCTGCCGCCAGAAGCACAAGCGACCAGAGATACCAAGTCCGCGCGGGGGCCGCAGCGCGATGCATGACGAACGCGTAGGCGGCGGCGAGCAGGAGCGAATAGACGAGCGTCTGCTGGTGGCCCGCGAAGGCTTGCAGCATGACGACGCAGGCCAGCACGACGCCGCGTCCCCTTCGCCCGGTCGCGCCGTAGCCGTCCACGGCCCACAGGAGCCACGGCAAGAGCGCCGCCACCTGCACGACGTTCGTGTGCCCGATCTGCGCGACGAGGAAGCCGCACCACTGGAAGACGAGGCTCGTGAGGATCGCGCCCGCGATGCTCGAACCGCTCCGGCGCGCGTAGAGGTACGCGCCGAGCGCGGCGACCGAGTAGGTCGAGAGCATCATCAGGTTCGTCGCGGCGGGCGCGTCGAAGAAGAGGTAGAACCAGTTGAGCGGGAAGAGCAGTCCGGCCTGCGCCGCGCCGTGCAGGGGCATCCCGCCGAAGAGGTAAGGGTTCCACAGCGGGAGGTTCCCTTCGAGCGCGATGCGCGCCGCCGCCGCGCGCAGGGGGATGTTGAAGAGCACGCCGTCGTCCGGCGAGAGGTACAGTTGTCCGAGCACCGCCGGGAGGAAGTACGCGACGGGCGCGAGCGCGACGAGGAGCGCCGCCCAAGCGTCCCAGTTGTTTTTAAAGCCGAGCCGAGATGGAAGAGTCATTGAAACAGGGACGTGAGCCCTTCGGGGCGGAGGCCGCATCGGTCGCCGGCGTGGCGGCGGATGTGGCGACGGACGCCGCGCCGCGCCGCGCGCTCCTGGCTTCGGTCAGGGCGGTGGCCCGCGCGCGCGGGGCCGAGCTGCTGTGCGCGCTCCTGCTCTGCCTGATGTCTCTGAACCTGCTCACGGTCGTCGCGCGCAAGAGCATCACCGTGGATGAAGTCGTGATGATTCCGTCGGCATACTACCACCTCGTCGCGGGCAACTTCCAACTCGTCCACGAGCACCCGCCGCTCTCGAAGATACTCGCCGCCCTGCCGCTGCTCTTCATCCAGCCCAAAGAAATCCAGCCGCACCAGACGGGCGGGCCGCTCAACTCGAACAACGAGGAGTGGGCTTATCAGGAGCGATTCTGGCAGGACAACCGCGCCGACTTCGAGGCCATCTCGTTCTGGACGCGCGTGCCGATGATCGCGCTCGCCGTGGGGTTGGGCGTCCTCGTCTTCGTCTTCGCGCGCGAGTTGTTCGGCCCGCGCGCCGCCGTCCTCGCCGTCGCGCTCTACACTTTAGAGCCGACCGTCCTCGCGCACTCGCGCGTCGTGCAGACCGACATCCCGGCGGCGTTCGGCTACCTGCTGCTCTTCTACGCGCTCTACCTCTACTTACCCGCGCCGACGCTGAAACGCGCGCTCTTCGTCGGACTGGCGGGCGGACTGGCGGTGCTCGCCAAGTTCTCGATGCTGCTCGCGGGGCCGATCCTCGCGGCGACTTTTCTTTATATGCTCTGGCGCGCGCCGCGACTTAAACAGAGTCGGGTGACGATAGCCGCGCACGCTTCGGTCGCCGCGCTCGCGCTGCTCCTGCTCATACAGGCGGCCTACTTCTTCCACAGCCGCGCGCTCGACGACGCCGACGTGTTCTGGATCGCCGACGCCTTTCGCATGAGGGCGTGGGCCGTGGAGGGAGCGGTCGGCGCGCTCTCCTACGTCTTCCCCACGGACTTCGTGCTCGGCGTCTTCTGGCAGGTCTGGCACAACGACGCCGGACACCCGGCCTCGCTCCTCGGCATGTACAGTCACACGGGCTGGTGGTACTACTTCCCCGTCGCCTTCGCCTTGAAGACGCCGCTCCCGTTCCTCCTCCTCTCCGTCGCCTCGCTCGCGTGGGGCTGTCACGAGTTGTTCAAGAAGCGCGACCGCCGCTTCCTCTACGTGCTCGTCCCCTTCGCGCTCTACACGGCCTTCGTGCTCCTGAGCAAGATTAACATCGGCGTCCGCTACTACCTCCCGGCCTTCCCCTTCCTCTTCATCGCGGGCGGCGCTCTGCTCGAACGGCTTTTGAGTTCGACGCGCGCGCGGCGCGGGGCGCGAGCGGCGGCGTTCGTGCTCCTCGCGTGGGTCGGCGTCGAGGCGGTGCGGGCCTACCCAGACCAGATGGCCTACATGAATCAGCTCGCGTCGGGCCAGCCGAAGTGGCATTACCTTTCGGACTCGAACGTCGAGTGGGGAGACGACGTGCGCGGGCTCGCCGAGTATCTGCGCGCGCGCGGCGAGACGCGCGTGCGGGCCGCGACGCTCGGCGGCTACGCGACGCTGCGGTTCTACGGCGTCGAGAGCGTTGACCTCCTCGCGCCGACCGACATCGCGCTGCCGGAGACGCGCTACACGGCCATCGGCGCGAGTTTCCTCAACGGCTCGACCGTGCCCGCGCGCCAGATTCGCGGGCGGAGGCTCACGGACGCGGAGCGCGTCAACCTCTTCGACGCCTACCGTCGGCGCACGCCCGAAGCCGTCATCGGCGGCTCCATCTACCTCTTCCGCGAACACGAATGAGAAGTCTCCGACTTCTCTCCCGACGGATGGCGAACCCCAACGACGAACACGGCCCGCGACGAAGACAAAGGCGCACGGCGCTCGCCTTCCTCTTCGTCGCCGTGTTGGGCGTCGCGCTCTACGCGGCGGACGCTGCGGGCAACCCGCCCGGCTTCTACATTGACGAATCTTCCATCGCCTACAACGCGCATCTCATTGCGACGACCGGGCGCGACGAGCACGGGACGCACTGGCCGCTCTTCTTCCGCGCCTTCGGCGACTTCAAGAATCCCGTCTACGTTTACCTGCTCGCCGCCGTCTACAGCCTCACGGGGCCGAGCATTCTGGCGGCGCGTCTTTTAAGCGCGGCCTTCGGAGTCGCGGCGGCTTTGTTGTTGGGCTTGCTCGCCGCGCGCGTCTCGAAGCGGCGCGAAGTGGGTCTCGTCGTCGCGCTCTCGGCGCTCCTCACGCCGTGGCTCTTCGAGCTGAGCCGCGTCGTCATCGAAGTCTCGATGTATCCCTTCGCGGTCGCGCTCTTTCTGCTGTGCGTGTGGAGGGCGGCGTCGCGGCGGCGTATAAACTGGGGAGATGCGGCTTGCCTCGCGGCCTCGCTCGCGCTCTTGACCTACAGCTACTCGGTCGGGCGTCTGCTGGGGCCGGTGCTCGCGCTCGGCCTCGCCCTCTTCTGGACGCGCGCGCGCGCCTTCGACGTGCCGCGCGTGTGGCTCCTCTACGCGCTCTCGCTCGTTCCGCTCTACGTCTACGGCCAACAGAACCCCGGCGCGCTCACGGGCAGGTTTCAGGTCATCACCTACGTCACTCCGCAGACCACTTCCGCCGACATCGCGTGGGAATTCTTGAAGCACTACTTCGGCAACCTCGACGTGCGGGGGATGCTCTTGACGGGCGACCCGAACGCGAACCAGATTGCGAGCATCTACGGCGTCGGGATAGTTTTGGCGGCGACCTTCATCCTCGCTGTCGCGGGCGCGTGGCTCGCCTTGAGGAAGGTCGTTCGCGGAGAAGAGAGGCGTTGGTGGCTCTTCGTCTTCTACGGCCTCGCGGCGTCGTTCGTCCCGGCCTCGCTCACCAACGAGTATTTCCACATGCTGCGCCTCGCGGCGGTTCCGGTCTTCCTGCTCGTGCTGACCGTCCCGGCCTTCGCTTGGCTCCTCTTCGAAGGCGACGCGCGAGAGAAGAGGCGGCGCACGATGCTCTTCGTCGTCATCGCCCTGACGCTCGCGCAGGGCTTGGTCTTTCAGTGGCAGTATCACCGGCACGCGCTCGCGCCGCGCCGCGTCCATCTTTTCGATTACGACTACGCGGAGAAGATTCTCGCGCCCGCGCTCGCCTCGACGCGGAGGCCGATACTGTTGGCCGACGCTCTCGCCGTCCCCGGCTACATACAGGCTTACTGGCACGCGACGCTGCGCGGCGTGCCCGCGACGGAGTTCGAGCGGCTCGCGCCCGACGCCTCGCCGCCCGTCGGCGCGCTCGTCATCTCGACCGAAGAGAACTGCCCCCGTTGCGACATCATCGCGCGCCGAGACCCTTACGTCGTCTACACGACAGTCCGACCGGCGGTCGAGAGAAGGCCGCTCCCCGAAGGCGGCTTCCGCACCGAGATTCGCGTGCTCGAAGCCCCGGCGCGCGTGCGCGCGAAAGAGAAGGCGACGTTGCGCGTCGCGGTCAAAAACCTCGGCCCCTTAGTGTGGCCCGCGCGCGAGCGCAGCGGCGGCAAGTTTCAGGTGAGCCTCGGCAACCACTGGCTCGACGCGCGCGGCAACGTCATCACGAACGACGACGGTCGGGCCGCGCTCCTCCGAGACCTCGGCCCCGGCGAAGAGACGGAACTCTCGCTCGTCGTCAACGCGCCCCGCCAGCCCGGCGACTATCTCATCGAGCTCGATCTTTTGCAGGAGGGCGTCAGTTGGTTCGGCCTCAAAGGCTCGACGACGACGAAGCTGCCCGTGAAAGTGGAATAAGGCAAAAGGAAAAAGGTAAAAGGCAAAAGGAAGGAAGAGAGCGGCGTTGTTAACAACGTCGCCTCTCCGCTCTTCACTTTTGCCTTTTACCTTTTTCCTTTTGCCTTCCTCTTCAACGCTTCTTCATACACTTCCAACGTCTCGCGCGCCGCGCGCTCCCACGAAAATTGGGAGGCGCGTTGGAGGCCGTCGGCGGAGAGTCTTCGGCGCGCGCCTTCGTCTTCGAGGAGGGTGATGAGGTGGCGTGTGAGTTCGTCCGAGTCCTTCGGGTCGAAGAGGAGCGCCGCGCCGTTCGTCACTTCCTTGAGACTGTGTATGTTGCTGGCGACGACGGGCGCGCCGCAGGCCATCGCTTCGAGCGGCGGGAGGCCGAAGCCTTCGTAGAGCGAGGGGTAGACGAAGGCGCGGCACGAAGAGTAGAGCGCGCGCAGAGTCTCGTCCGGGACGTAGCCCGTGAAGAGTACGCGCTCTCGAAAGGGCGATTGTCCGAGACCGGCGAAGAGAGGTTCGCTCAGCCATCCTTTGTTCCCGACGACGACGAGTTGCAGTTGCGGACGCACGCGCGCGACCTCTTCAAACGCGCGGACGAGCGCGGCGAGATTCTTGCGCGGCTCGATGGTGCCGACGGCGAGCAGGAATTCTTCGCCGACGCCGAGGCGTTGGCGCTCTGCTTCGGTCGCCTCGAACTCTAACGGGCGGAAGACGGCGCGCGCGGCCTCCGGCACGGCGAAGACCTTCGAGGGCGCGAGCCGCAGGTGCTCGCAGACTTCGCGCCGCACGCTCTCGGTCGGGGTGATGCACGCGTCAGCCGCGCGCGCCATGAGCGGCAGACGCCTGCGCGCGCGCCGGACGCGCCGGGCCTCGTGCGTCTCCGGCAGGAGCAGCAGCGAGAGGTCGTGGACGGTGACGACCCGCGCGCACGGCCCCCACAGAGGCACTTCGTAATTCGTCCCGTGGAAGAGCGCGAAGCCGCGCCGCGAGGCGTAACGCGGCAGGCCCACAGACCACCAGTGGCGTCCGAAGGGGCCGACCCGGACGCGCGCAAATTTCAGATTGCCGGGGAGTGTGTCGAGTTCGTCAGGCGGAAGCGACTGGCCGTCGTCGCCGCTCAGCTCGGCGGGCGGATAAGTCGAAGGGTAGGCAAGCTCAAACTCGTCTCCGGGCGAGACGGCGGCGAGGGCGCGCGCCAGCTCGAAGGTGTAGTGGCCGACGCCCGCGCGCGGCTCTGTGAGAGGGATGGCGTCGAGTCCGAAGAGCATGAAGACCGTAAACCGTGAACCGTAAACCGTGACGGGTGACGGGAAGAAAGGCTTAAAGAGTAAACCGTGACGGGTGACAAGAAGGAACTGTCTTCCTCTTGTCACCCGTCACGGTTTACGGTTCACGGTTTACGGCTCTTACTGAATCGTGATGTGCGGGGCCGTGTCAGCCGGTCGGCTGGTGAAAGTCCCGCCGGTGCTCGTGACGGTGACGAGCAGGGGCACGTCGCCCGCCCCGGCGAGCGCCGCCGGGAGTTCCACCACTATCTGCTCGAAGCCCGGCGTGAGCGAAGGCCCGAACTGGATGATGGAAGCGCTGGTGATGTCCGTCGTCCCGATGCGGACGGTGACGGTCGCGTTGGCGGGCAGGGCGCGGATGCCCGTCAAAAGGATGAGCAAACGCGTCGGCACGGTCTCGGTCTCGGCGGAAGTGCAGTTGCCGGTCGCGCCGGAGCCTGCGGGCCGCGTCGTCGTCACCGTGAAGGGCTCGCCCGAAGGCGCGACACAAGGGTTCGTCACGTTCAGCACGGCGGCACGTCCGAGCGGGCCGTTGGTCGAAGTGAAGATGTCGGGCTGCGCCTGGAAGAGTTGCAGCGAAGTGCGGATGACCGCGCCGTTGTTGTTGATGACGACGGGCAGCGGCGCGGTCGCCGGGAGCAGTCCGGGCGGCACGACGAAGTTAATCTGTCCGGGGCTCACGAAGTAGAGCCCGGCGGCGGCGCTCGAAATGGAGACCGAGACGCCGCTCAGCTCGACCGGAAGCGGCGGACGGCGCAGAGTCTCGTGCGCGTTGTTGCGGTCAACTTCCCTGTCCGAAAGCGCGAGCGGAATCGTCGAGCGCGCGATGCCGAGCATGCCGGGCGCGAGTCCGGTGACGGCGGGCGGCGTCGGCGTCGGTGTCGCCGCGGCGACGGGCCGGGCGCTCGCGCCCGTGAAGAACGAGACGGGCGCTGCGGCTGGCGGCGGGCGTCGGGCTCGGCGCGGGCGTCTCACTCGTCACCGCCGGGACGAGCGTGTAGAACGCCTCGAAGAGTCCGTCGGGGTTGCCGCCGCCGAGTTCCGACGCGGCGACGCTGAAGGCGAAGCGGCGGACGGTGTCGCTCGGAAACGGCTGGAGGATGGCGAAGCGCACGGGCAGGCGCGTCAGGCGCGAGACGTTCTGGTTGTTCGTGCCGAGCGCGGAGACCGGCGCGCTGAAGACCTGCGTCACGCGCGTCGAGTTGAGACCTTCAGCCACGCCGTCGAGCGCGACCGTGCCGTCGGCCCGGACGTTCAGGTCGGAAATCCAGACGACGCGCGTGCTGTCACCCGTGAAGGTCGGGAAGCGGCGGAAGAGGTCCGGGTCTTCCGTCTCCGGCGCGCGCGCCATGACCTGCGCGAAGGTGTTGGCCGTGATGTTGTAGACGTAGACGCCGTAGGTGTTACCGAGCCCGCCGCTCGTGCCCGTGGGGAGCGTGCCGTCGGCGTTGAAGAGCGCCGAGGACTCGAAGGCGAGACGCGTCCCGTCGCGGCTCAGGCGCTGCCCCGGACTGAGGAGGTTGACGGGCGTGCCGATGAAGTTAACGCGGCGCTCAGGCGGCGTGCGCGTCACGGGGCGGAGGTTCGAGACCGCCGCGCCGTTAAAGCTCGCCACGTAGATTTCGCCGTTGTCCTGGTCGGCATCCGCCTCGGTCGTGTTGAGGTTGGCGTTCGACTCGAAGGCGAGCACGGAGCCGTCGCCCGACAACGAAGGGTTCTGGTTATAGACGAGCCTCGGAATGGGGTCGTTGGCCACGGCCTCGTCGGTGGTGTTCGTCACCTGCACGAACGTCCCGCCGGTGCGGTTGAAGAGGACGACTTCCTGATTGCCGTCGGTGTTCTGCACGCCCGTTATGCCGGAGCGCGCCACGGTCGTGAAGGCGAGGATCGAGGCGTCGTCGTTCGTCGCGGGCGTGTCGTTGTCGCGCGCGAAGAAGGGCGAGAGGCCCGCCGCGCCGGCGCGCGGGACGGAGGTCGCGGTCGTCGTCGTGATGCGCGTCATCGTGCCGCCTGAGAGGTCAGTCGCGGGGACTTCGAGGCCGCTCGTCAAATCGGCGGCGGGCACGGCGGGCACGGCGTAGAGCCAGATTTCGGTGTTGCCGTCGAGCTTGAGGGCGGCGGCGTGCGTGTTGCCGTCGAAGTTCTGCGGCGAGGTCGCCGCGTTGTCCACGTAGCCGTTCGAGATGAAGACGATGAAGCGCCCGTCGTGGCTGAGGGCGGGCTGGATGTTGACGACCTGCACGTCAATGTTGGCCGGGTCAACGGGCGAGGCGGTCACGCTCTTGAGCGCGTTCTTCGTGTTCGTGATCTGGTAGATGCGGCGCTGCGCGTAGTCGAAGAGGAAAATCTCCGGGTTGCCGTCGGCGTTGTTCAGCGCGGGGGTGCGGTTGGTGGCGATGTCTCCCTGCGACTCGATGACGACGAAGCGCCCGTCGCCGCTGATGCCGCTGGCGAAGGAGTTGCGCGGGAGCGGGGCCCCGATGGGCGTCGCCGTCGGCGTCGCGGTCGGCGTCGGAGTGGGCGAAGGCGTCGGCGTCGGGACGGGGGGAATCGTCGTCGAGGTGATCTGCAAGACGAAGGAGTCCGGCGTCTGAGAGATGGTCTGCCCCTGCGCCCAGACCGTCAGGCCGAGCAGGAGGAAGAGGGCCACAAGGGCCGCGCCGACGCGGGACAGACGAGAAGCGTGCTTCACAAAAAACCCTCCGAACGGGATCAGATGTACCGTTGACGAATTAAGCCCAAGGGAGACTTTCGGGCGGTATTATGTTGCGCCCACACGAAACGCTCTAAAGGATGCGCGCCGCAGGAAGCAAAAGAAGAGGCATTTTACGCGTAAGCCTCTCGCCAGCGCAAGCGAGGGGGCCTCAAGGCAGTGAATCGTAAATCGTAAACCGTGAATAGTTAAGTCCTGTGCTTACTATTGACGATTCACGATTTACGATTTACGGCTGTTAGCGATTCCCGGCTTTTCCCCGTCAGGATTTACGATTCACGATTCACGCCCTGCGCTGCCTCGCGCCCCGCCTTTTTACTGCTGCTGGAAGCGCTGGCGGTACTCGATGGAGTCGAGGAAGGCCAGAACCATCTGCGCCCGGTGGTAATCGCCGCCGTTGTCGTTGAGCTTCTTGAGCCAGAAGTTGTAGCCGCCGTGCGTCGTGTCCGGCAGGTCGTTCGGGTTCCTCCGCATGTAGCCGAAGAACTGCATCAGCACGAACGCCTTGTTCTTCTCGGCGTTGCCGAGGTCTGTGTCTTCCGCGACTTTGCGGAGCACGGAGGCGCGGCCCGTCGGCGTGTTGTTCCCGCTCAACTCCTGCACGAGCGCGTCACGCTCTGACGTGGAGAGCACGCCGCCCGCGTTCGTGTTGAGCTTGTCCACGAACTGCTCCGGCGTCATGTTCGACGGGTAGGCGGTCGTGAAGCGCGAGCGCGCGACGAACTCCTGCGTGAAGGCCACTTTGTTGGCGTCCAAACGTGCGGGCCAGCCCGCCGTGCCGACGACGACATTGAGGCCGATGCGCTGCGTGTCCGGGAAGAACTCGTTCATCCGCACCACGGGGACGGGGATGTTCGTCAGGACGCCGCCGATGGTCGCCTGACCCACGGCGTCGCCGAAGGCCGCCTTGTACATGCGGTGGACGAGGAAGCCGGTCTCCTGAAACTCAATCGAGAGGAAGAAGGCCGCTGATGTGTCCGTCCGCTTCAGGGCGCGGCACTGCGCATCCGCGCCGCACGACTCGATGCCGCCCGTCCAGAAGGCGAGCCCCCCGGCGTCGGGCTCGCGTCCGAGGAAGTCCCGGTAGTGCTGGGCGACGAAGAACTGGCTGGCGTCAATCGCGTTGCCCGGCGCGCCCGTGAAGTTGGCGACCTGATTGCCGCCCGACATGTTCGTGAAGGTGACGCTCGGCGGGGCGAACTGGTAGCCGGGCATCTCGGCCACCAGCGAGACGGGCGTGACCTCGGTCGGCGAGATGGCGACGACGAACCCCCCGTCGGCGTTCACCGCCTGCGAGAAGGACAGGCTGGCGAGCTTGATGACGGCACCCGACAGCGGGTTCCCCGCGCCGTCCGTCACGCGCCCGCTGATCCTGATGTAAGGGTCGAGGCGCAGGTCGAAGTCGGTCTGGTCGCCGGACAGGTTGACGTTACTCTGGTAGGCGACGAACTGCCCGTCCTTTCTCGGCGTGATGGTGTAGCTGCCCTCCGGCAAGTCGCCGAACGAGTAGCGGCCTTCGGCGTCGGTGGTCGTCACGCCGGGCTTCGGGCCGCCGAGCGTGACGGTCGCGCCCGCGACGTTGCCGCCGTACCCCTTCACGCGTCCGGAGAGGATGAGCCGCCGCGCCGTGAAAGTCACCGCCTGACTGGCGGACAGGTTGTTGAAGGTGACGCTGCGCGGCTCAAGGAAGACGAAGCCGGGCTTCGAGATCGAGACGGTGTAGTTCCCGCCGGGGTCGCCGGTGAAGGAGAAGTTGCCGCCCGCGTCGGTGGTCTTGAACGAGGGGATGCCGACGGGCGAGTCGGGAACCTGTTTCGAGAGGACGACGGTCGCCCCCGCGATAGCGTTCCCCTGCGAGTCCTTCGCCTGACCGCCGATGGCGAAGGTCAGGCGGGCCGCCGTGAAGTCTGCGACCTGATTCTGAGTCAGGTTGTTGAAGGTCGCGCTCGCGGGCGAGAACGTGACGCCGCCCGGCTTCGAAGGCGTGACGACGTAGTTGCCGCCCCCCGCGAGGTTGTCGAAGCGGTAGACCCCGCTCGCGTCGGTCTGGGCGGCGGCGGACTGCGAGCCGGAGAGCGTCACGGTCACGCCGGCCACGTCGGTGATCTGCTCGCAGCAGGCGCTCGTGACGCGCCCCGTGATCGAGAACTGCGACTGGCCCGTCGTCCAGTTGAGAGTGACGTTGCCGAAGTCGCCGTTCCAGCCGTCAACGGCGATGCGGTAGGTCGTGCCCGCCGTCGCGTTGAAGTTGATGCGGCTCGCGCGGATGACGCCGTTCTGGATGTCGTCGTTACCGGCGAGCGCGGTCAAAGCGCCGACGCTGTCGCCCGTGTAGGCGGCGAGCGTCGTGTCGAACGAGCTGCCCACGGTGTCGAAGGTGGCGGAGCCCGTCGAGGGCGCAGTCCAGCGATACCAGACCGAGTGGCCGCCGCCGTTGCTCGCGTGCGCGGGCTCGCCCACCTCCTTCGTCGCGTTGCTGGTCGTGCCCGCGACCGTGCCCGAAGCGCCCGCCACCTCGAAGGCGTCCGAGAAGTTGTCGTTGGCGGGCGGCGGCGGCGCGGCCCCGACCTGATAGCCGAAGAAGTTGATGGCGCGGCGGTCGTTGTCGGTCAGTTGTTCGCGCCGCCCGCGCGGGATCGTCGGGTCCATGATGCCGATGAAGTTGCCGGTGAAGGCGTCGTCCTTCCAGTGGCTCGACTGGCGCGTGTCGCCCTGCGTGCCGTCGGGTCTGCCGGTCGAGAGCAGGAGTTCCGGCGCGCCGTCGAAGTGGACGTGCTCGCCGCCCGAAGAGAGGACGCGCTGCGAGGCGGTGAACGAGGCCGGGCCGGTGCCGGGGCGGAAGCGGAACAGGTCCCAGACCGAGACGCGCACGGGCACCGACTCGTTCAACTCCTTCTGGCCGACCTGCGAGGTGAAGCCGAGCGCGTGGCCGATCTCGTGGACGGCGACGGCGACGAAGTCGGTCGTCCCCGGCGCGATGCCGTCGTCGGGGTTGAAGTCGAAAGTGAAGTTCGAGTTGAAGCCGATGGAGGGCGCGTTGCCGAAGGCGTCAACGCTCTTGCCGCCGGGGCCTGCGGGGTCTGGGGCGGGGTTCGGGTTCGCGTGCGCGCCGATAGCTCCGAGGGCGCGCGCGAGCGGGCTCGCGACGGCGACCTGCGTCGTCTCGCCGAGGTCGGTCGGGACGGAGGCGGCGGGCAAAAGATTGTAGACGGCCTGCTCCTCGGCGTTCGAGGCGCGCGCGAGCAGCCGGGAGCGCACGTCGGAGTAAGGCGGGATGTAGAAGATGCCGCCGCTGGTCGAGCCGAGGACATCCTCGCCGAAGGCCGTGCCGAAGCGCGTCGTGCCGAAGTCCACGTCAATGACGACGGTGATGTCGGTCGTAATCAGCGACTCCCAGACGGCGGCGGCGCGCGCGAAGGCGGCAGCGGCCTCCGTGTGCCCGTTCAACTGCTCCGCCCCGCGGAGGATGATTTTGAGGCCGGTCTCGGCCCCGGCGGTCGTCGGATTGTCCGAGGCGACCGAGCCGCGCGCCGTGGTCTCGTCCTTGGATAGATGATTCAACTGCCGGAGCGGCGGGTCGGTGTCGAGCGGCTTGATGCGGAGCAGTTCGGCGGGCGTCGCGTCGAGGCAGACTATCTCGCCGTTGACCTGACGGATGATGAAGCCGTTCAGCTCGTCGGGCTCGCTGAAGGGGACGGAAAGCGGCTTCGAGCCGCCGCCGGGGTTGGCCGTCGCGCCGGTCTCCTGCGCAAACCCGACGAGCGAGGCCGGGCCGGCGAAGACCAAAAGGAAGGAGAGCAGACAGGTCAGAAACGTTCTTTTCAAAGAGTTCACTCCGCGTCTTGAGAGGAGGCGCGGGGGGAGCGCCCGACTGACTGTATTAAGCCGCCCAACCGGCGCGCGGGCCGGAGAGATACGATTTATTCGAGAATTTAATTGATGAGGGCTGGCGGCTCTGTCGAGCGCCGCACCGGACGCCTGATTTCGTTCTACCGTCTCGTCGGGGCGAGAGCGCGCGTCCCGGTGCGCTCCCAAATGCGTGCCGGATTACGATGATTTTCGCCTCCCCGGAGTTGCATAAAAAAGGAGGTCGCCAGCCCCACAAAACAGTACCGCGAGCGGTAGCGAGCGGGTTGACCGTCATCAACGTCAACCCGCTCGCTACCGCTCGCGGTACTGTTGTGCGTTGCGCTACGGGTTGCCGAAGCGCTGCTTGTACTCGATGGAGTCAATGAAGGCCAAGACCATCTGCGCCGCGCGGAAGTCGCCGCCGTTGTCGTTCAACTTCTTGAGCCAGAAGTTGTAACCGCTGTGGTCAGTGTCCGGCGCGTCGTTCGGGTTCCTCCGCAGGTAGCCGAAGTATTGCGCCAGCACGAACGCCTTGTTCTTCTCGATCTCCTCAAGGTCGGGGTCTTCCGCGATCTTCCTCAAGACCGAGGCGCGGCCCGACGGAGTGTTGTTGTTCGTCAACTCGTTGATGAGCGCGTCGCGCTGAGCCGTCTCGATGACGATGCCCGCCTTGGTGATGAGCGCGTCCACGAACTGCGTGGGCGTCATGCTCAGCGGATATGCCGTCAGGAAACGCGGGCGCTGGACGAACTCCTGCGTGAAGGCGACCTTGTTGGCTTCGAGCCGTTCGGGCCACCCGGCTGAGCCGACGACGACGTTGAGGCCGATGCGTTGCGTGTCAGGGAGGAACTCGTTGAGGCGGACGACCGGCACGGGTATCTGTGTCGGCACGCCGCCGATGGTGGCCTGCCCGGTCGCTTCGCCGTAGGCGGTCTTGTAGACGCGGTGGACGAGGAAGCCGGTCTCCTGAAACTCGATCGAGAGGAAGAAGGCCGCTGATGTGTCCGTCCGCTTATTCAGCAGACACACCTCGTCCGTGCCGCAGATGTCAATGCCGTTCGACCAGAAGGTCATGCCGCCCTGATCGGGCTCGCGCGAGAGGAAGTCGAGGTAGTGCTGGCGGACGAAGAACTTCGTGTCGAAGCTCTGCGGGCGGACGGGGCTCGGCCCGTTCGCCGCGTCGTTGTCGTTGATGACGAGGACGGCGCTCGCCGCCGTGCCGAGGGTCGTCCCCACGGGGTTGCTCAAGGTGATGTTGATGGTCTCGTTGTCGTCGTCGAACCGGTCGTCGGTGACGAAGACGACGAAGCTCTTGGTCTGCTCGCCCGCCGCGAAGCTGAGCGTGCCGAGCGCGGCGGTGTAGTCGCTCGTCGAGCTGGCCGTCCCGTTCGAGGTGGCGTAGTCAACGCTGGCCGCGCCCGCCGTGCTGCTGCGCGAGACGCTGACGGTGCGGAAGCCCGTGCCCTCGAAGCCGATGCCGTTGGCGGGGTCAACGCCCTCGTTGACCGAGAGCGACCCGCCGCCGCTGATGGAGGTCTCGTTGTTCGGGCTCCCAGAGGTGAGCGCGACCGTGTACGCGCCGAGGTTGTTCTCCACGTCGTCGAAGGAGGTGGCCTCGATGATGTAAGTCCCGGTCTGCGGCAGCACGAGGAAGCCGTTCACGGGGATGCGCGAGTTGGTGACGGTGCCGAGCGTGATGTCGTCGTTCTCGGCGACGACCGTCCCGTCGGGGCCGAAGAGGTAGAGGAACGTGTCGAGCCCCGTCCCGGCCTCGTTGGGCGGGATGGCGGCGTTCATCTCGATGCGGAGTCGCTGACCGGCGACCCCCTGGAAGGTGTAGAGGTCGGCGAAGGCCTCGACGCGGTCGGGCTGACCGGACGTGCAGTCGTTGATGATGAGCACGCCCGCCGCGTTCTCGGCGATGGGCGTCGTCGCGCAGTTGGGCGAGGCGTCCTGCGCGATTGTCACCTTCTGCCCGGCGATGTCCATCTGCGCCGAGAGCGGGCCGCCCGTGTTCGGGTTGACGTTGAAGGTCGTGACGCCGAAGCCGTTGGCCGCGCCGCCCGAAGTGACGTTGAGCCACGGCGCGCCCTCGGCCACGGCCCAGTCGCAGCTCGGCAGGCTCGGCGAGACCGTCACCGTGCCCGTCCCGCCCGCCGTCCCGAAGCGACGGTAGGTGGGCGCGACCGAGTAAGTGCAGCCCGGCTGCGTCAGCCGCGTCAGGCACGCGCCCTTGCTCGCCGTGTGGTTCGTAATCTGGTCGCGCGAGGACTGACAGAAGTTGGTGCTCGCGGTGATGGACGAGTTCATAATCGAGGGCGCGCAGCCCGGCGGCGGCGTGTTCGCCTGATCGGGGTGCTCGGCGCTGAAGTTGTGGCCGATTTCGTGCGCGGTGAGGCCGACGCGCTGCGGCGAGGGCGAGTCGAACACGTCCTGCGACATGCCGTAAGAGAAGAGGGGCGAGTCGCAGACGGCGGCGATGTAGGCGATGCCGATGGTCCCGCCGTCCATGTCGCGGCCCGTCCACATGTGCGCGAGGTCGCGGGCGGGCGGCGAGCCGGGCGCGAAGCTGCCGTTATAGACAGTCCTGAACTGTTCGAGCGCGGCGCTCGCCGCCGTCCCCGAATAGGGGTCGCCCGCGATTGCCCACGTGCGCTGGAAGACGACGCGCAGCCGGATGCCGAGCTGCACGTCGTAGATGCCGTCCACCTGATTCATGATGTCGAGAATCTCGGCGTTCGCGGCGGCGGCGGTCCCGAAAGTCTGGAAGAACTCGAAGTCGCCCTCGGTCGCCACTTCGGTCTCCGGCTTCGGCCCGAAGATTTCGTCGGGCGTGATGCCCTTGGTGTTGGCGACGGTCGCGCCGGAACCCGACCCGCCGCCCGCCGTCGTGACGCCCTCGGCGCGCTCGCCGACGCGGTGCGCCAGCGTCGTCGCGCACTCGCCGAAGCTCTCGGCCCGCACGCTCGACTCCGGGTAGAAGACGAAGTCGCCCTTGCCCGCCGCCGTCGAGAAATTCTTCGCGGGCTCGACGAAGTAGAGGTCGCCGCCGGGCGTGACGATGATGCCTTCGAGCTTCTGCGAGTCAATGCTGAAGCGCGCCTGCGCGCCTTGCATCCCGCGCACCGTCCCCTTGAAGGTGCGCGCCGGCTCGCGCCCCAACTCGCGCGCGCCGCCCTCTTCCATCACCACCGCGCGGTAGTTCTCCGCGCGCACGTCGAAGGCTTCGAGTTCCATGTCGAACGTCCCGCGCGAGGTCTGAAGCGTGAGCCGCCCGGTCTCGCGCACCTGCTGAGAGACGGCTGCCGGGTCGAGCGTCAGCTCGTCGTAGCTCATCAGGGCCTGACCGATGTCCTGCTGCACCTTCGCCCTCCCCTGCCCCGACGAAGACGGCGAGACGAGGACGGCCAAGGCGGCGAGCGCAAAAAGACAGCAGAAGAGCGCCACGCGGCGCGGCGAAAATCTCTTATTCATTCGTGAACCTCAAAAACGGGGAGCGACGAACAGTTTAAGTTTAATTCAGAGGGCGGGTGTGCGCTCTGCGAAGCGGACTGCGAAGCGGACGGGATTCTAACACAGCGGCGGACGGAGAGAGAAAGCGGCGGGAGGGCCAAACGAGCCGTCCGCCCCGGCAGGGGCGTCGGAGATTAGCCGGGGGTGCGCGGAGGAGCGAAGCGAGTGAGCGCAACCCCCGGTACGCGTTGCGATAGAAACATTTCGCCCCGGAGGGGTGACGGAAACAACGCGCGTCATTATTTCGTCGCGTGTCTTCCTGCGTCCCTGCCGGGGCACAGGATTGAAATTCACCACAGGTAGTTCTCATCGTATTCGATCCCACTCTGCTTCAAGAACTCCACGTACTCTTCTTGGAACGTCCTCCTTCTGTGATGCTCCTCCTGCTGCATGATGTATTCCTTGACGGAGCTGATTCTGGAAGCGCTCACCGTGAAAGCCCCGTAGCCGTCTTGCCAAGCGAAGCCTTTCACGCCCATCGTTCCGTGTACCCATCTTGAGGAGGCGCTTTTAATTTCCCTGAGCACGTCAGCAAGGTTGTGTGTCGCGCGCAGCCCGATGAGAAGATGGACATGATCGCATGTGCCGCCGACGGCTTCCGGGACGCCTCCGAGCGTGCGGGTTGCGCCGCCCAGAAAAGCGTGCAGCCGTTCTCGCCACTCCAAAGCGATGAGGGGGTGGCGATGTTTGGTGCTGAAGATGAGATGGAAATGCAGACTGAGGTGTGTGGAAGGCATGTCTTGCTCCGGGCGGGGAGGGTGAGGTGAATTGTTCCGCGAGGCCGAAGGGACTTGAGTCGCTTAATTCCACGCCCCTGCCGGGGCGCGAACATTTTTACTTGACCTGTTCCGGGGGTTCGCGCGCTCACCCCCGGCTAATTTCCCACGCCCCTCGCGGGGCGAGTCGCACGTCCTCAGTTAACGGAAGTGCTGGCCGACTTGCTCGGTGCCGAAGGTGCCGATGCCGTTGAGGCGGAAGCTGAAGACGGCGCGGTTCTCCTGTCGGAGGCCGACGTTGAAGGTGTAGTTCTGCGCGGTGAGGGCACAGCAGTCCCAGGTGTAGCCGAGCGTGACGACCGAGCTGACGAGCGAAGAGCTGCCCTGTCCGGGACGGTTCTGGAAGTCGAAGAAGAAGCTCGCGCCGCCGAAGAGTCCGCGCTCGCGGTCGCCGATGAAGATCGAGGGGCTCCACTGCGAGCCTTGCAGCGTGCCCGGTTCGTTGCCCCGGCGGTCGCTGAACTGGCGGAGCGACGGCGCGAGCGTCACGGCGCGCGTGTAGTAGAAGGACTGGAAGGCTTCGATGGCGCGAAGCACGGGCACGCGGCGGCGCACTCCGAAGCTGACGGCGAGGTCGCGGACGCCGCCGCCCTCGCCGAGCGTGTCAATGCTCGTGCGGACGTCGGCGAAGAGGTCGCTGTCGGCGCGCGTCGGTCTTCTCAAACGCGCCTCGACGTAGAGCGGCGAGAAGCGGCGCGGCACTCCGCCGTAGGTGAAGCCGGAGAAGGTGTTGATGGGGTAGAACTGGTTGCGCCTTCCGGGTTCGAGCGCGCCGCCGAAGAGCGGGTCGAAGAAATACTTCTGCCGGACGGTGATGGAGAGGAACTCGTAGGGCTGTTGCGTTAAGGGCGGTCGCGCGTCGCCCGTCGCGGCGGCTGCACTGCGCCTCTCCGCCTCGGCCCTGCGCCTTTCGTTCTCGGCGACGCGCTCCTCTTCCTCCTCGTCGCGCGTCCGCGTCGCGCCGGGGATGACCCTCCCCTGCGAGTTCCGCGCCGAGATGCGGCCCGTCACGGTCTCGGTCGAGCGGCGCGTGAAGAAGCGGTTGGTGACGCCGTACTCGAACTCGTTGGTGTCGGCGATGGCGTCGAGCGCGTCGAAGCGGATGATGCGCTCGAAGTTCGAGATGCCGGAAATCTTTCGGTAAGTGAGGTAAGGCTCGACGACGTGGCGGAACCAGAAGGAGCCGCCGCGCCGGAAGTTGCGCGCGAGCGCGGGCGGTCGGACATCCAAGTTGAATTCGCCGTAGCCGCGCACGAGGTTGCGCTCCGAAACGAGGCGCGACTGCGGCTCCAAGGTGTTCGAGTAGAAAGTGCCGCGCACGCGCGCCGTCGCCGTGATGCCCCAGCCGCCGATGTCGAAGGGCACGCTGAACTTCGGATGGAAGTCGAGGCGCTGGACGATGGACGGCGTGATGATGGGGTTCGCGTTCCCTTCGGCGAGAAACGTCGCGAGGTCTTCCACGGTCTCCTTGCGGCTCACGCCGTCGGCGCTCGCCTCGAAGGAGAAGTAGAGCGGGAGCTTCTCGAAGAACGGAAGCGGCGAAGGACGTTTGTCGAGCGTGACGCCGGGCAAGCTTCGTGTGCGGACACGCACCGTCGGAATCGAAGTGACCTGCGTGCGCGCGATGAAGTTGAAGCTGTAGTCGTCGAAGTTCTTGTTGACGAAGAGCTGCGAGCGTTCTTCGGGCGAGATGGCCTGCTGAATCGAGTCGGAGAAGATTTGGCGGAAGGCGAGGTTCGAAGTGATGTTGATGTCGGCGGCGGCCAGAAAGCCGTTCGGGAAGTAGTGCACGCCGTCAATGTAGAAGCTCGAACCGCCCTGGTCGGGGTCTTGCGCGCTCGCCTTCGCGCCGAAGATTCTGTCCTTGATGGCGTAGAAGCCCATGTTGAAGTAGGAGCGCGAGTTGGCGCGCGTGCGCAAGTCCGCGCCGAACCCCAAACCGCGACCCGTGAAGATGTCGTTGCGAAAAGTTATGTCGGCGGAGCGTCCGAGCGTCTGGTAGTAGCCGCTCGTGATGCGGAAGCCCTTCTTGCCGGAGCCGGAGAACGTCGGCGTGAGGAAGCCGGAGGCGCGGTCGCGCGGCTTGATGGAGACCGAGACGTATGGGAGGTAGAGAACGGGCACGCCCTTGACGAGGAACTTCGGCCTCTTCGCCCGCACGCGGTCGTTTAAGGTGATGACGGCGCGGCTCGTCTTAAAACTCCACTTCGGCACTTCGTCGTCGCCGCAGGCCGTGACCTCGCCGTTGAGGATGATGACCTTGTTGCCCGCGACCTTCTCCACGCGGTCGGCGGTGAAGTAGATAATCGTCCCGTCCTGCGTCTGGTTCGTAAAGCCGGTCGAGTTCTCGAAGTGGCCGACTTTGGTCTGGTAGTTCCAATCGGCGCGCGAGCCCGTGATGCGCTGGAACTCGCCCTGATCGAAGACGACGTTCCCTTCGGCGATGACCTTGTTCGTCGCCGTGAAGACCGTCACCTTGTCGGCCTGCAAACGATAAATGCCGATGCGCGCGTCAACGTTCCCCTCGTGGATGACGATGCGCGCGCCTTCGGGGCCGGTGATGCTCTCGCGGTCGGCGCGCACGTCCAGCTCGTCCATCGTTTCGGGCAGAGGCGTGCCGTCGGCGTTGGTCTGCGGCTGGCGTCGGCGCGGGCGGATGGGCGGCTGGTCTTGTTGGAGCGGGTTGACGTTCGGCGTGTCGGTGATCGGGTTCGTGACCTTGCGATCCACGGGGTTGGTCTGCTGCGCGCGCGTGCGCGCCGTGCCCGCCGTCAAGAGGCACACAGCGGCGACCGCCGAGAGCAGGAGCGAGCACGCCGTGCGTCGCGTGGGACGGGAAAAACTTGCGCGCAAGATGTTTCTAGGAAGACCTCCGCCGACCGAAACGAGAGGGGGCGCGGGCCGTGCAGTTGTCGCCGAGCGTGAGCCGACTCCTCGTTTCAAAAACGCGGCGATGCTAACACGCGCCGCCGAAGCGCCACAAGCAAGGCATCGGTAAACGTCGAACGCCGCGGCGTTGAGCTGTCGAAAGTTTTCAGCGGGCGGTTTTGAGTTTACAGTCTTCGGGATTTGAAATCTCAAATGTCGTTGGGGAAGATGACGGGAGACGAGTTGCGCTTCATCGAACGCTATAAAGTAATCCTGCTCGACATGATGGGGACGTTCATGTTCGGCGGCGTCCGCTTCGCGGAGGGCGACGACTACGCGGCGACTTACCGCGCGCTCGGCGGCGGGCGTCTGGAGGACGCGCAGGTCTCGGCGGCGCTCGGCGAACTCTTCCGGCGGCTCGACGCTGACTATGCAGACCCGGCGCGGCAGGAGGATTTCGCGCCCGTGTGCGACTACCTCGAAGCGGTGCTCGAAGAGTCCGGGCTGCCGCGCGCGGAGGCCGAAGCGCTCGGCGAGGTCTTCGCCGCGCACGAGGCCGGGCGCATCCCCGACAGCCACGCGCGCGTGCTCCGCCGACTCCGTGAGACGCACCGGCTCGGCGTCGTTAGCAACCTCTGGTGTCCGGGCGCGCGGTGCCTCGCGGAACTCCGGCGCGCGGGCGTCGCCGACCTCTTCGAGGCCATCGTCTTCTCCTCCGACCATCGCATTAACAAGCCGTCGCCGCTCATCTTCCGCAAGGCCGTCGAGCGTCTCGGCGCGCGCGATTCGGAAGTCCTCTTCGTCGGCGACGACCTCGCGCGCGATGTCTTGGGCGCGAAGGCCGCACGGCTGGCGGCGGTCTGGATTGACAAAGACGAAACTCGCGCCGGGCTCGAATCAGTCGCGCCCGCGTCGAGGCCCGACCTCATCATCCAAGACCTCTGTGACCTGCTATCATCCCCCGAATGACCGAACGGCCCTCCGAATCTTTGCGCCTCATGATAGTAGCGGGCGAGGAGTCGGGCGACGCTCACGCGGCGTCGCTGGTGCGCGCGCTGCGTGAGTGCGCGCCCGCGAGCGAGTTCGAGTTCTTCGGGGCGACGGGCGTGCGGATGCGCGAGGCGGGCGTCGAGTCGGTCGTGCGCGACGAAGACCTCGCCATCACGGGCCTTGTGGAGATTGCGCGCGCGCTGCCGCGCTTCGTCTCCGCGTACCGTGCGCTCCGGCGCGCCGCCACGGAGCGGCGACCCGACGCGGTCGTCCTCGTTGACTGGCCCGACTTCAATCTCCCGCTCGCGCGCGCACTCCGCCGGCGGGGCCTCAAAGTCATCTACTACATCAGCCCGCAGCTCTGGGCGTGGCGCGCCCACCGCGTCCGTCAAGTGCAACGCGACGTAGACCTCCTGCTCACCATCCTCCCCTTCGAGGCCGAGTGGTACGCCGCGCGCGGCGTCACGCACGTCGAGTTCGTCGGCCACCCGCTCGCAGGAGTCGTCCGACCTCGTTACGGTCGCGAGGAGTTCTGCGCGCGCCACGACTTAGACCCCGCGCGTCCGGTCGTCGCGCTCCTTCCGGGCAGCCGCCGCAAAGAGTTCGAGCGACTGCTGCCGTTGATGCTCGAAGCCGCCGCGCGTCTTTCGATGTTGATGAAGGAAGCGCAGTTCGTCGTCGCCCTCTCGTCGCGCCGCACGCGAGAGGAGGCGGAGCACTTCATCAACGCCGCCGGGCCGGACGGCTCGCCGCCCGCAGGAAGTTTAAGAGTCGTGCGCGAGGAGACGCGCGAGGCGCTCGCGGCCTCGGACGCGGCGGCGGTCTGTAGCGGCACGGCGACGCTCGAAGCGGCGCTTTTGGCGACGCCGCTCGTCGTCGTCTACAAAGAGTCCGCGCTCAACTGGCACACGCTCGGACGGCTCATCCGCGTCGAGCACTTTGGCCTCGTCAACCTCATCGCCGGGGAGCGCGTCGCGCCTGAGCTGATGCAGAACGAGCTGACGGGCGAGAGTCTTGCGAATGAACTCCTCGCGCTCCTCAACCCCGAACGCAACGCCTCCACCCGCTCGCGCCTGCGCGCCGCCGCCGCACGACTCGGCGAGGGCGGCGCATCACTCCGGGCCGCCGACGCTGTGCTCCGCGCCGTCAGACAATTCAAGGCAAAAGTAAAAAGGTAAAAGGCAAAAGTATAAGAGCAGACAGAACGCTTCAGGTTCGCTCTCTAAACTTTTGCCTTTTACCTTTTTACTTTTGCCTTCAGCTTTTCTCGTCGAGTCGTTCAGTCAACTCGCGGACTTGCCGCTTCAACTCTTCTATCTCTTCGCGCATTCGCGGCAGACGGCCCCAGAGCGCGTTGAGCCGCTTGTACTCCGCGAGCGGGCGGACGGGGACGCCCCACACGACCGTGCCCGCGCGGACGATCTTGCCGGGCAGGATGCCCGCCTTCGACCCGACGACTGCGCCGCGCTCGACCCTCGCGTGGTCGCCCATCCCGACCTGCCCGCCGATGACCGCGTCCGACTCGATGACCGTGCTGCCGGAGATGCCCGTCTGCGCCGCGATGACGACGCGCTCGCCGATCTGGACGTTGTGCCCCACCTGCACGAGGTTGTCTATCTTCGTCCCGGCACGGACGCGCGTCTCTCCGAGCGCGCCCCGGTCAACGCACGAGTGCGCGCCGATCTCGACATCATCCTCGATGACCACCGTGCCCACCTGCGGGAACTTGTGATAGACGCCTTCCGCGTCGCGCACGTAACCGAAGCCGTCCGCCCCGACCGACACGCCCGCGTGCAGAATCACACGTTCGCCGAGCGAGACGCCTTCGTACAAAACCACGTTCGGGTGCAGCACGCAGTCGCGCCCGATGTTGACGGCATCGCCGACGAACGTCCCGGCCAGAACTTGCGTTCCCGCCCCGACCCTCGCGCCCTCGCCTATCGAGACATATGCGCCGACGTACACGCCCTCTCCGACTTCGGCGCTCAACGCGACTTGCGCCGTCGGGTGGACGAAGCCGCCGCGCCTCTTCTGTGGGTGCAGCACCTCGGCGACGAGCGCGAAGGCGAGCTTCGGTCGCGCCGCTTCGATGACGCTCGGCCCGCCTTCGAAACTCTTTCCCTCCGGCACGATGACGCACGAGGCGAGACAGCCCCGCGCCGCGTCGAAGAATTTCTCGTCCTCGACGAACACCACGTCGCCCTCGCCCGCCGCCTCGATTGAAGAGACGCGACCGACCACCCTCTCGCCGTCGCCGACGACGCGCCCGCCGACGAGCGCGGCCAATTCGGCGACTGTCTTTTCTTCGTTCATCTTTATTTGCGACATTCAGCGGAAGGAATGTAGGGGCAGGGCTTGTCCCTGCCCGCAGTTCGCATCATTCCTCAACGTGAAGGATGACGAGTCGAGACGGGCAGGGACAAGCCCTGCCCCTACAGTTGCTTTCACGACACCGTTTAGAACCCGACTTCTTCCTCCGCCGTCTCGTCCCGCCCGCGCTCGGCGCGCGTGAAGCCACGGCGCGAGTGGCGGATGAAGTCGGCGAGGTGCGAGACGTTCACGTCCTTGAGCTTGAGCATCTCTTCGAGCGCACGTTCGAGCGGCAGACGCGCGCGGAACAGGAGTTGGTAGGCGCGCTTCAATGCCGCGCGCTCTTCCGCCGAGAAGCCGCCGCGCCTGAGCCCCACGGCGTTCAGGCCGCGCACGCGCGGCGGGTTGCCGTCGGTCGTCAGGAAAGGCAAAACGTCCTGCACGATTTTCGACTTTCCTCCGACCATCGCATAGCGACCGAAGCGCACGAACTGGTGCGCGCCGACGTTCGAGGCGAGGAAGACGTGATCCTCCACCGTGACGTGCCCGGCGATAGCCGCGCCGTTGGCGAAGATGTTGTCGTCGCCGACCAGACAGTTGTGCGCGACGTGGACGCCGACCATCAGGAAGTTCCTCGACCCGACGCGCGTCTCGCCCCCCTCGCCGCTCGCGCGGTGCAGCGTCACGTACTCCCGAATCAGGTTGTCGTCGCCGACGACGAGCGCGCTCCGCTCGCCCCCGAACTTCACGTCCTGCGGCTCGCCGCCCAGAGTCGCGTGCTCGGAGACGCGGTTGCGCGCGCCGAGGGTCGTAAATTTTTTGATGACCGCGTGCGCCCCGATTTCGCAACCCTCGCCGACCGTCACGTCCTCTTCGACGACGGCGTAAGCACCGACGCGCACGCCCCTTCCGAGTTCGGCGCGCGGGCTGACGACGGCTGTCGGGTGGATTTCCATAGGCTCGATTCCGCGCGATGTTACTGCCTCCGGCCCCGCCACCGCAAACGCCGAACGAATCGGGCCGGAGTGGCATCAGAAGAGTCTGCGCGCGCGAGGCCGGGACGCCCGGCCAACCCGTCCCGCGATGCCTCCTCGGCGGGCCTTTGGGGCGCGTAACGTCTTGCGATTATTCGGAGATACGGGTATCATCCCGGCTGTCAGAGTGTGTCCCGCCGCACGACAAAATTCAGACGTGGGAGCCGATTCTCGGACTTCCACCGCCGGGGGGCACGCGTTCCTCCTGTAAGTCACGGTCATAATTTAGTTTTTTTAGAGTCTTCAAGGAGAAAAAGTCTTGTTCAGCGATCAATTCCGCCGGGGAGAAACGGAGAAAGCCCGGTTCAGCGGGGTCAAAACCTCCCGGCTGATTTCGGGCCTCTCGGACGTGGCGTGGAAGGCTTTCCAGTCCGTCAACCGCCTTCTGCCCGAAGGCGAGGCCATCCGCCCGACGTGGGCTCCGGGGCCGCTCCTCAAGTCTTACGAGCGCAGCGCGCCGCCGCTCGGCTTCCCGCGCGAGACCGACTCCCTGTGCCCGACCTGCGTCAAGGAAGTCCGCACCGCCGTCATCAACGGCACGACGCCGCTCGAAACCCTGATGCACACGCACCCCGGCGAAATCAAGGCGCAGATTTTCGAGGAGGACGGTCAAGTCTTCATGCAGAAGACCTGCCCGCAGCACGGCGAGTTCAAAGACTTGATGGCGACCGACGCGCGTTTCCTTGAGCGCGTGGAAAAGCTCTTCTACGGGCGCGACTTCCGCTCCGCCGAAGACACGCACGTCCACAAGCACGGCACTTCCAACATCCAGTTCGGGCGCGGCGCTGTTCTGACCGTTGACCTCACGAACCGCTGCAACATGATGTGCAACCCGTGCTTCATGGACGCCAATCAGGTCGGCTACGTCCACGAGCCGACGTTCGAGGACACCAAGGCGATTCTAGACCGCGCCGTCTCCTTCAAGCCGAAGCGACAGATCATCATCCTCTTCTCCGGCGGCGAGCCTACTCTGTCGCCCTACTTCCTCGACGCCGTGGCCTACGCCAAGAAGGTCGGCTTCTACCGCATCCTCGCGGCGACGAACGGCATCCGCTACGCCGAGGACATCGAATTCTGTAAGCAGGCGAAGGAGGCCGGTCAGCACGGCGTCTATCTTCAGTTCGACGGCGTCTCGGAAGAGAAGAACGCGCACCGCGGCGTCGGCAACCTCTTCGACGTGAAGCTTAGGGCGATTGAGAATCTGGCCTCGGTCGGCATCAAGGTCACGCTGGTGACGACCATCGTCAACACCGTCAACAACGACGCCATCGGCAAGATTGTCGAGTTCGCCGCCCAGAACATTGACAAGGTGCAGACCATCGCCTTCCAGCCCGTCTCCTTCACGGGCCGCGACGAGGACGTGCCCGACGAAGTTCGCCTTCAGCAGCGATACACGCTCGCCGGGATGGCCGAGGACTTGGACACGCAACTCGACGGACGCCTCAAGCCCCTGCGCGACTGGTTCCCGCTCTCTTCGTATTCGGCGTTCACTTCGGTCATGGACATGCTGCAAGGCGCGGACGCGCCGTGGGGCTGGTCTTCGTGTAACTGCCACCCGAACTGCGGCATCTTCACGCTCATCGTCGTCAACCGGCAGACCGGCGAGTTCAAGTCGCTCTTCGACTTCTTCGACTACGAGCAGTTCATGAAGGACGTGGCCGTCATCACCGACACGGCGCGCGGCAAGAAGCTCACGATGGCGCAGCTCGGCATGGCCATCATGCGCAGCTTCCACGCCGAGCGCGCGCCCGAAGGCTTCCCCATCTCGCAGATCATCAACCTCTTCAAGCCCTCTTCGGCCAACTCGAACTCCGACCGCAACGACCGCATGAAGACGCAAGACGCCGGAGACCCTTCGGACGTGTGGCGCGTCCTCTGCGTCGAGGGCATGTGGTTTCAGGACTTGTTCAACTACGACTTCCGCCGCACCGAGATGTGCGTCATCCCCTACGGCACGCAGGAGGGCGAGATTTCCTTCTGCGCCTACAACACCGGCGTCGGCTGGCGGCAGATCATCGAGGAGATGCACAAGACCGCCGGGCTCGCCGAGTGGTACAAGGAGAACGGTCGCCACCCCGTCTACGCCAAGGGCAAGCACGTCCCCGGCATCGAGAAGGCGCGCACGCTCTCGCTCCCCATCGTCCACCAGATTCTCGCCGAGGACGCCGACGCGCCGCCCGCGCCCGCCGCGACGCCTTACCTCGTCGAAGAGGGCGCGGAAGAAGTGCTCACGCGCTAAACGCCGACACCCGACGCGCCGCCCGGCATCATCTTCGGAGCCGGGCGGCGCGTCCTCTCTGACGGTCACAATTCCCGACCGACACGTATTTGTTTTCCATTAGACGCGCCGTCTCCCGTCCGCGCTCGCCCTCTTGCGCCCCAATCGAAAGGAAACCCCATGAACTTCCTCACGCGCGTGTTGCTGTGCGCCTCCGTCGTCGCCGCCATGGCCTTGACCGTATGCGGGCAGGCGAACTCCCCGGAAGCGTCGGCTGCGGCCCAACCCTCCGAGGCGTATCTTTCGTGGAGCGCGAAGCAGGCGACGGAGACGGGCAAAGCGTGGCGGGCCGATTCCTGAATCTCTGCGCCGGCTCGTCGGCGCGACTCATGAGTAAGCCATAACCCCGAAATGGAGATTTAAGATGTTAAGGCGATTTTTGACGCTCTTCGTTTGCCTGTCTGCTCTCGGCCTGAACGCCGCGGCGCAGGAAGGCTCGGCCCCCTCGACTTCCGCCCCGGCGGCGACGACCGCCGGACAAACGGCGGCGGCACAGCCTCCCGGCGACTCGAAGCCTTCGGACGTGATGCTCGAATACAAACTGCTGGCGACGAAGCGCACGAGCACGATGGAGAAGGAGATGAAGGAAGCGGCGGCGGCGGGCTACCGCTTCGGCGACGTGGTGAGCGGCCCGACGTTCTGGGGCGGCGACGAAGCTCTGGTCATCATGTCGCGCGTCAGGGGCGCCGACCATAAGCAGCGTTACGAGTACAAGCTTTTGGCGACGACCAAGACCGGGACGATGCAGAAGGAGATGCAGGAGGCGGGCGACGCGGGTTTCGAGCACAGGGGCGAGACCGTCTTCAAGAAGACCTTCGGCACTGAGGTGATGATTATTCTGGAGCGCGACCTCGAAGCCCAGCCCAAGCTCTGGGAGTACAAGCTGCTCGCCACCAAGAAGACTTCCACCATGCAGAAGGAGCTGCTCGAAGCGGCGGAGTCGGGCTACCAGTTCGTCGGCGTCTCGGTGGGCGCGACCTTCTTCGGCGGCAGCGAGGTGATCACCATCATGCGGCGACCGAGGAATCAATAAGCGGCGCGCGACACTTCATTCAACACCCGACAAAGAAAAATGCGTGGCGCTTTGAGTCGCCACGCATTCTTTTTGTGCCTTGTGTCGGAGGGTTTCAATGTCGGGGCGGGGCTTCCGTCTTCTGCCCCTCGCCCTCCCGCGTGGCGTTCGGGTTGGGGCGCTGCACGGCGCGCAGCTCGGCCACGGTGTCGCGGATGCGGTTGGCGAGCTGCTCGATGGTCTGGACGCGCCGCCGCGCCGTCTCGCTCAGCTCCTCGCGCAAGAGCAATTGCGCCTGACCGATGAGGCCCGTCAGAGGGTTGTTGATTTCGTGACGCACACGCGCCGCGAGGTCGGCGAACTCGGTCAGACGCTCCTCGTACTCGGAGGCCGCGTCCTGCGCCTGCGTCTCACTTTCGGGTTCCGTCCCGCCCGCCTGCGGCTCGTTTTCACTCATCGGTTTCTTCACCTCCGCAGCAGACTCGATGGCGCGGGTCGCGTCCCCGCCCCTCCCCGCGTGCGCCCCGTGGGCTCGCGCGCCGGGCCGTTTTTAAAACCACGTCCGCGCGGTTGACAACCGCCGCCGCCACCCTTAAATTCAATCTTACCGACAGCGGTATTGGGAGGTGGTGAAATGGTATCACACCTGACTCTGGATCAGGCTTTCGGGGTTCGAGTCCCTGCCTCCCAGAAATCATACAGGCCGGACTAATCATCCGGCCTTTATATTTTTTATCAGCGGCTTGATCGTGTTTTTATACTTTTCATCAATGAATGTCTGCGTCTCGCGCCAATACTTAATGCGTGAAATGTCTACGGTAATCAGCTTACATCCGACAGACAGTGCCTCAGACTCCTTCTTCAAATCTTTATCTTGTATTGACCGTAGCTTTTCACTCCCGTAAATCGGGAAGAAATGAAGCGGCCCGTTAAGTTCCACTGCCAAACTAAGCGTCGGCATATACAGGTCTAGCTCAAGCCCCGAAGGAAGCACGGCCCTGGAATTTTCTTCGACTAAAAGTTCTTTGAAGTCGGCGCGGATTAACTCCGCCAAATAGGTTTCCGCTTTACTTTTCCTCGACCTTCCTAACGTTTTATGCGCGTTCTGAAATTTTGCGTTACATGAGCTTGAGCAGAAATTATGCCGATTATTTTTCAGCCAACTCGTTTGTTTGACCACTAGTTTACCGCACTGTTCGCATGCGACTTCAGTGTGAGTGTCTTTCACTCGCTTTAATGTGATAGCACTTGAGAGAGCAAAAACGTAAGGCAAACTGCGGGTTCCCTTTCAACGATGTCAGGACATCACATTTCGGCTTATGAAAGACTACAACGCAGTTCTCACACTCAAGAGGAACCGGGGCGTGCGCTCGGTAAGTCTTTAATTCCTCAATTGTGATAAGCATTTTCACAAGGCATACTATATAATCTTCACGTCCCTGCCTCCCAGTGAAAGTGAAAAGGCCCTCCGGCGACTAACCGGAGGGCCTTTTCACTTTCACTCTTAAGACGACTTGCGCGGCTGCCCGTAGCGCGTCTTGACGACTTTGACGCCGCCCGACTTTGGCACGACGAGGACGAAGACGCGGTCGAACTCGGTGGCGTCGTCAATGGCGGCGGGGCGTGTCGCGCCAAACGCCTCGACGATGGCCGGGACGGTGTTGCTGTGGCCGATGACGAGCACCACCTGACCGGCGTGCTTCGCCAAAATGTCTTTGGCGAGCTTCGAGGGGTACGCGCCCGCGTTCTCGCGGTTAATCTCGACGGGCGTCACGGGTATCGAGAGGCGCGCGGCCAGAGGCTTGGCGGTGTCCTGCGAGCGCTTGAACTGCGTGGTGTAGATGGCCGTCACGCCCGCCTCCTCGGCCAGCTCGACCAACTCCTGCGCGCGCTTCACGCCCGCCTCGCTGAGTCCGGGGTTGTCGCCGCCGTCGGCGGCCTTCTCGGCGTGACGGACGACCAGCACGACCGTCGGCGAGTCCTGCGCGTGCGCCGCCACGCCCAACACGCACAGCAGCGCGAAGAGCGAGGCGAATCTCGAAAAGCGTCTCAACATTAACGTCATCTCCTTCGGGAAGTGCGGGGCCGGGAGGCCCACGGTCGGTAGTGGTTGCGGCGGAAAATAAGAATGCCGGTGAAGACGAAAATCTTCACCGGCATTTTATCAAGCGATCTTTCAGAACCAGGTAGAGCGAGCTTAGTCGAGACTTCCGTGATTTGGTCGTCGTCCTTGTTTCGGACTTCCGTATCGGCAACCTTCGCTTCCGACCTTGGCAGGTCTTCTTCTACTTGCAGGTTGCCTCTCTCGTGTCCTTTAGAAAGGAGGTGATCCAGCCACAGGTTCTCCTACAGCTACCTTGTTACGACTTCACCCCAATCATGAATCATACCGTCGCGACGTGCCTCTCTTGCGAGTTAGCCCCGCCGCTTCTAGTACAACCCACTTTCGTGATGTGACGGGCGGTGTGTACAAGACCCGGGAACGTATTCACCGCGGCGTGCTGATCCGCGATTACTAGCGATTCCAGCTTCACGCAGTCGAGTTGCAGACTGCGATCCGAACTGAGACAGGCTTTCGACGATTGGCTCCCCCTCGCGGGTTCGCGGCGTTCTGTGCCTGCCATTGTAGCACGTGTGTAGCCCTGGGCATGAAGGCCATGAGGACTTGACGTCATCCCCACCTTCCTCCGTTTTATCAACGGCAGTCTCGGTAGAGTCCTCGGCTTGACCCGTTAGTAACTACCGACAAGGGTTGCGCTCGTTGCGGGACTTAACCCAACATCTCACGACACGAGCTGACGACAGCCATGCAGCACCTTGCACTCTGTCCATGTTTCCATGAAAGGCCCTATCTCTAGGGTTGTCAGAGGCATTCTAGCCCAGGTAAGGTTCTTCGCGTTGCGTCGAATTAAACCACATGCTCCACCGCTTGTGCGGGTCCCCGTCAATTCCTTTGAGTTTCAGTCTTGCGACCGTACTCCCCAGGCGGGATACTTAATGCGTTAGCGCCGGCACCCGGGGACTTTCTCACCCCGGACACCAAGTATCCATCGTTTAAGGCCAGGACTACCGGGGTATCTAATCCCGTTCGCTCCCCTGGCTTTCGCGCCTCAGCGTCAGTGTCGGCCCAGCCACCCGCCTTCGCCGCAGGTGTTCCTCTCGATATCTACGCATTTCACCGCTACACCGAGAATTCCGGTGGCCCCTTCCGCACTCCAGCACGACAGTATCACTTGGCCGCTCCGGGTTAAGCCCGGAGATTTCACAAGTGACTTGTCGCGCCGCCTACGCGCCCTTTACGCCCAGTAAATCCGAACAACGCTTGCCCCCCCCGTATTACCGCGGCTGCTGGCACGGAGTTAGCCGGGGCTTACAAGTGGTACCGTCATCATGGGGGTTATTAACCCCCACTTATTCTTCCCACTCTTATGAAGTTTACACACCGAGATGCTTCGTCCTTCACGCGGCGTTGCTGGGTCAGGCTTGCGCCCATTGCCCAAAATTCCCGACTGCTGCCTCCCGTAGGAGTCTGACCCGTGTGTCAGTGTCAGTGTGGCCGACCGCCCTCTCAGGCCGGCTACGGATCGGTGCCTTGGTGGGCCGTTACCCCACCAACTAGCTAATCCGCCGCGGGCTCCTCTTTAGGCGCGAGGTGGGCCCGAAGGCCCGTCCCCCGCTTTAACAACTGTCATCCGAAGATGCCGCTGCGTTATGCGGTATTAGCGACCGTTTCCGGTCGTTATTCCCCACCCAAAGGCAGATTACCCACGTGTTACTCACCCGTGCGCCACTCTACTCGCCCCCCGAAGGAGGCTTTCGCGTACGACTTGCATGTCTGAGGCACGCCGCCAGCGTTGATTCTGAGCCAGGATCAAACTCTCGTTAGAATGTTTCTCCTAGCAACATAACCCTTACTGGTTCTGTTCCAATTAGGTTATGACTCTTCGCGAGTTTTGGTCGGCCAAAGAGGGTGATAAGCCCCCCGGCCTGTGTAACGACCAGAAACCCCAAAAGTCTTAACTTGGACTCGCTCTACCTAGTTTTCAAAGATCGCTTGTTGTGGAACTTTCTAACCCTTAACGCGCTCTTTCGGAACGCGTCAGGTTTAGATGAAGCGGGCGACGTGTAGTTGCCCTCCCATCCACTGAGAAAGAGTTCTTAGATAATCGAATAGTGGCAAGAAGATGTAAAGATATAACTCAAGAAGCTTGCAAGCCGCCCGACTTATCTGCTGATGCTCTTTCCGAGCCCGCGGGTAAATCTTACGGTCAAGCCTCGGGGCCGATTAGTACCGGTCAGCTAAAGCACGTTACCGCGCTTCCACACCCGGCCTATCAACGTCGTGGTCTACGACGGGCCTCACTGGCAGGATTCATCTCCGGTCCGGCTTCACGCTTAGATGCATTCAGCGTTTATCCGTGCTCGACGTAGCTACCGAGCTGTACCCCTGGCGGGATAACTCGTACACTAGAGGTCGATCCAACCCGGTCCTCTCGTACTAAGGTCAAACTCCGTCAATCCTGCTCCGCCCACGCCAGATAGGGACCGAACTGTCTCGCGACGTTCTAAACCCAGCTCACGTACCACTTTAATCGGCGAACAGCCGAACCCTTGGGAGCTTCTGCACCCCCAGGATGTGATGAGCCGACATCGAGGTGCCAAACCCTGCCGTCGCTGTGGACGCTTGGGCAGGATCAGCCTGTTATCCCCGGCGTACCTTTTATCCGTTGAGCGACGGCCCTTCCATACAGAACCGCCGGATCACTAACTCCTACTTTCGTACCTGTTCGACCTGTCCGTCTCACAGTCAAGCGGGCTTATGCGTTTACACTCTGCGGCTGATTTCCAAACAGCCTGAGCCCACCTTCGAGCGCCTCCGTTACTCTTTAGGAGGCGACCGCCCCAGTCAAACTACCCGCCTGATAGTGTCCCTGCCCCGGATTCACGGGGCGAGGTTAGAACGTAGACGTGCGCAGGGTGGTATCTCACCGCTGGCTCCGCCGAGCCCGAAAGCCCGGCCTCACAGCCTCCCACCTATCCTGCGCAGCACACGCCCGCGTTCACTATCAAGTTGTAGTAAAGGTGCACGGGGTCTTTCCGTCTAGACGCGGGAAACCGGCATCTTCACCGGTACTACAAGTTCGCTGTGCCACTCGTTAAGACAGCTCCCAGATCGTTACGCCATTCGTGCAGGTCGGAACTTACCCGACAAGGAATTTCGCTACCTTAGGACCGTTATAGTTACGGCCGCCATTCACCGGGGCTTCGATTCGGAGCTTCGGCCCTTTCGAGCCTAACCCCTCCTCTTAACCTTCCGGCATTGGGCAGGCGTCAGCCCCCATACGTCGTCTTCACGACTTTGCGGAGACCTGTGTTTTTAGTAAACAGTCGCCTGGGACATTTCTCTGCGACCCACCCGGAGGTGGGCTACCCTTCTCCCGAAGTTACGGGTACATTTTGCCGAGTTCCTGAACGAGTGTTCTCACAAGCGCCTGAGGATTCTCACCCCACCTACCTGTGTCGGTTTGCGGTACGGTCACCGGACGGTGTATCGCCGAACGAGGATTTTCCTGGCAGCTGGGGTCACAGGCTTTGTTCCGCCCCTCGCGGGGCGTACTGTCGTCCCAACCTTTACCCTGATGCCGCCCGGATTTACCTGAGCGGCGGGCTATAGTTGTTCAACCGGACATCCATCGCCGGTCCCTGTTACCCTACTGCGTCCCCCCACGGCACACCACGGTGGTTCCGGAATTTTGACCGGATTTCCATCGACTACGCCTCTCGGCCTCGCCTTAGGTGCCGACTCACCCTGAGCAGATTAACTTTACTCAGGAAACCTTAGGTTTACGGCGCGCATGGTTCTCACATGCGTTATCGCTACTTATGCTGACAGAGTCTTTTCTGATCGCTCCAACGGCCCTCTCGGTGCCGCTTCGCAGCTACAGAATGCTCGCCTACCATGAAGACCCAAGAACAAGTCTTGAGTCTCATCCGAAGCTTCGGTGCGTGGTTTGAGCCCCGTTGTATTGTCGGCGCAGGGCCGCTTGACCAGTGAGCTATTACGCTTTCTTTAAAGGATGGCTGCTTCTAAGCCAACCTCCTGGCTGTCAGTGCTTCCCCACTTCCTTTCCCACTTAACCACGACTTCGGGACCTTAGCTGTCGGTCTGGGCTGTTTCCCTCTCGACCACGAATCTTAGCACCCGTAGTCTGACTCCCGGATAAAACTCTTCGGCATTCAGAGTTTGATTGGGTTCGGTAACCCTGTGGGGCCCCTAGCCCATTCAGTGCTTTACCACCGAAGGTGTACGTCCGAGGCTAGCCCTAAAGCTATTTCGGCGAGAACGAGCTATCACGAGATTTGATTAGCCTTTCACCCCTAGGCACAGGTCATCCAAACGGTTTTCAACCCATACTGGTTCGGCCCTCCACCGCGTGTTACCGCGGCTTCAGCCTGCCCATGCCTAGATCATCTCGCTTCACGTCCGAATACCACAGACTAAACGCCCTGTTAAGACTCGCTTTCGCTTCGGCTCCGGTAATCAACCTTAACCTCGCCTGTGACATTCACTAGCCAGCTCATTATGCAAAAGGCACGCGGTCAGGCAGAAACTACTCTTGCCCTCCCACTGCTTGTAAGCGGACGGTTTCAGGTACTGTTTCACTCCCCTCACCGGGGTGCTTTTCACCTTTCCCTCACGGTACTGGTTCACTATCGGTCACATCGGAGTATTTAGCCTTACCGGATGGTCCCGGCGAATTCACACAGGATTCCTCGTGTCCCGTGTTACTCGGGTGTCACACCATGCGGGGGGTTGTAAGTTTTCGCCTACGCGACTATCACGCTGTTTCGTCGGACTTTCCAGACCGTTCGACTAACCTCAACCTTTGTAACCCCTAAGTGTGATCCCACGACCCCGAAGGGGCATGCCCCCTCGGTTTAGGCTCTTCCGCGTTCGCTCGCCGCTACTGACGGAATCACTGATTGTTTTCTTTTCCTCCGGGTACTGAGATGGTTCACTTCCCCGGGTTAGCTCCCACAGCCCTATTTTATTCAGGCCAGGGTACGTGAGGAGTACTCACGTGGGTTCCCCCATTCGGAAATCCGCGGGTCGCAGGGTGCTTGCCCCTCTCCGCGGCTTATCGCAGCTTGCCACGTCCTTCATCGCCTCGATGTGCCAAGGCATCCACCGTCCGCCCTTAGTAGCTTGACCGTAAAATTTACTCGCGGGCCGGAACGACCCCCACAGAATCAAGCCCGAAGACTTGAGCCTGAGGGAACGCTCCGACTCACATCACTACTTTCAGGCTGCTTGCACAGCTTCTTTTTGCCTAGATCATCTATCTTGCTCCGCCGCGTCGGGATAACGGTGACGCGACGGAACACTTGCCACTATTCGATTGTCAAAGAACTCTTTTCAGTTCTTCAAGCGTCAACAAAACGCTCAAAATTCAACATTCAAACAGTGCTTGAATGCTCAACTCTGAGCCGGCCTCTTTAGCCGTTCGCGCGCGTCGGAATAAGATGAGTTACTCAACTCATCCGTTGCCCGACGGGCACTCATCTTAAAGGGATTTTCAAAGCAGGATCGCGAGATATAAGAGGCGACTGGCGTCGCGTCCGTTGCCCGACCTGTCGTAACTTTCAAACGTCTTCACGCTACGACCTCTCAAACTGTGAGAAGTTATAAGATGCGTGAGCCCTTCAACGCGTTGCATAATTCCACAACCACACCGCGATGTCAAACGCACCTCAAAACGACCGGCGCGGCGGACATAATTGATGCGCTCGCCTAACGAAATGTTGCACGACTAATCACGCCCCGCGACCGCTAATTCGAGAAGCCCTAAACTTAAAATCCGGGTTGCCGCCCGCTGAAGCTCAGGTGATGACGGTCGGCTCGTCCGTCCCGAATCTTTCGCGCAGGCGGAGCATCTCTCGCACGCCGCCGACGAGCGGCGTGAGGACTTCTTCAACCGGCTCGTCGCCTCCCTCTTCGAGGTAGCGTTCGATGTAGAGCCGGAGCGTCGCGCCTTGCGTACCCGTCCCCGACAGGCGGTAGACGATGCGCGAGCCGTCTTCGAGGAAGACGCGGATGCCCTGCCGCGCGGTGGCGATGCCGTCCACGGGGTCTGTGTAGCTGAAGTCGTCGGCGTGCGTGACGCGGAGCCCGGCGAGAGTGGTTCCGGGGAGCGCGGCGAGTTCGTCTCGCAGTTCATTCATCATCTCGCCGGCGACCTCTGCGTCCAGCCCCTCGTAGTCGTGGCGTTGATAGTAACTCCGACCGAAGCGCCGCCAGTGTTCGTTGACCAGCTCGGCGACGGACTTGCGCGTCGAGGCGATGATGGAGAGCCAAGAGAGCACGGCCCACAGTCCGTCCTTCTCGCGGACGTGGTTCGAGCCGGTGCCGAAGCTCTCCTCGCCGCAGATGGTGCAGAGCCCGGCGTCGAGGAGGTTGCCGAAGAACTTCCAGCCCGTCGGCGTCTCGTAGCAGGGGACGCCGAGGCTCTCGGCGACGCGGTCGGCGGCGGTGCTCGTCGGCATCGAGCGCGCGACGCCCGCAAGTCCCGCGCGGTAGCCGGGGATGGAGCTTTGCGCGTGCTCGGCGATGAGCGCGAGGGAGTCGCCGGGCGTGACGAAGAAGTCGCGTCCGAGGATGAGATTGCGGTCGCCGTCGCCGTCGCAGGCCGCGCCGAAGTCGGGCGCGTCCGGCCCTTCCATCCCTGCGACCAACTCTGCGGCGTGCGCAAGGTTCGGGTCTGGATGATGGCCGCCGAAGTCTTCGAGCGGCGTGCCGTTGATGACCGTGCCTTCGTGCGCGCCGAGTCTTTCTTCGAGGATGTAGCGGGCGTAAGGGCCGGTGACGGCGCTCATCGCGTCGAAGAGCATGCGGAAGCCGCTCCGGAAGAGGGCACGCAAGGCGTCGAAGTCGAAAAGCTCTTCCATCACCGCCGTGTAGTCTTCGAGCGGGTCAATGACGACGACCTCGGTATCGAGGATGCGGACTTCGCCTTCGCGGTCGAGGTCTATGTCAACGTGTTCGACGGTGAGGTACTGTTTGATGTCGAGCGTCCCGGCGTAGATGCGCTCGGTGACGGCTTCGGGCGCGGGGCCGCCGTTGCGGATGTTGTACTTGATGCCGAAGTCGGCTTCGATGCCGCCGGGGTTGTGGCTCGCCGAGAGGACGAGGCCGCCGAAGGCCGCGCGTCGCCGAATCGTGGCCGAGACGGCGGGCGTCGAGAGGATGCCGCCGCGCCCGACGAGGACGCGCCGAAAGCCGTTGGCCGCCGCCATGCGGACGATTGTTTGGGTGGCCTCGCGGTTGAAGTAGCGACCGTCGCCGCCGACGACTAAGGTCTCGTGGCCGAAGCCCTCGCCCTCGCGCACGGCGTCGAAGACCGACTGCACGAAGTTTTCGAGGTAGCCGGGCTGCATGAAGACGCGCGTTCTTTTCCGCAGGCCGGAAGTGCCCGGACGCTGGTCGGGGAACGGAGTCGTGGGGACGATCTGCACCTTGTTGGTATCCATGACGGCTGTCCGCTTGCGCCTTCCGCAAGACGCGCTCTGTTTTGATTTACTGTTTCTTAAGTTGTACCAGCAGAATCATTCTTCGTCCAGCAAACAAGAAGGCGGCGGCGCGGGAGTCAACAGTTGACTCCCGCGCCGCCGCCCGCGGTCTCTCGCTTGTCTTTACGCGGCCAGCATTGACGCGTTTGTTACTGCGGCTTCTCGACCGTCGTCTTTTCGCCCTGCGACTTTTCGGCGAGGCCCGCGCCTTCGTTGAGGACGAGGGTCTGACCGGCTTCGGGGAAGGCGAGGCGGACGAGCGTCATGCGGTCGCCCACGGTGACGAGGGCCACGTCCCACGAGCGCGTGTTGCCTTCGCGCTTCTTCACCTGCGCGGGGACTTTGGCGACGACAGTCGTCTTGTCCATGATGCTGATTTCGTTCGTCTGGTCGTCGAAGACGATCTTGTAAGTCCCCTTCTTGACGAGCGTGTTGCCGACCCAGAAGTCAGTCCCGAAGGTCAGGGCTCGGCTCTTCACCTTGGCAGCCGAAGCGATGCTCACCGAGGTGGCGCACAGCGCCAGCACGAGTGCGATACGAACCGTCAATTTCTTCATCACGAGCTCCTTGTCTGTTTGAAAACCGTTCTCAGGTGGGCACCTGCGTCGCCTCGGCGCGGGCGACTGCGGCGAAGTTAAGGCAGGAAGTTTTCGGCGTACACAGAAATGTGACGAGCCGAGCCTGTGGGCCGCCGAGAGGTTCCGTGCGCGGTACTGAAAAATGGACGGGGTTGTTCGCCGGGGGTCAGGAAAATTTTCAGACGGGGCCGGGTTGGAATTATAATCGGCGGTATGCGCGAGAGACTTCACCCCCGCTCCGCGAAATCTACGCTGACAGCGGCGATGCTTCTGTCGCTCCTCGTGTGTGCCGGAGCGCACGCGCAGGAGTCGCGCTCCCGCGCCGAGGGAGGGCACGGGGCGGCCTCCGTGGACGAAGGCTCGCTGGCGGAGCTGAGTTCGAAGCGGCGGTTCGTGCTCGTCCTCACGCGGAGTCTCTTGATGGACACGCGCGACCCCGGCAAGGCGCTCGTCAGGGAGGCTTATAACGCCGACCCGCGAATCAAACGCAGGCACCGCATCGCCTTCAACACCATCGCGCGCAAGCTGAATAACTACATGAAGAAGTACGGCGGGATAAGCGCCGCCGAGGAGATCGGCGACGCCGAGTTCCTCATCGTCTTCAACCTCGTCGAATACAAGGTCATGCTCGGCAAGCCCTACCCCTTCGGCGAGATGTACGTCGTCCTCAACCAGCCGCCCGACTCGACGCGCCAGCCCCGCGTCCTCTGGAAGGCGCGCAAAGTCCTCTGGGTCGAGGACGCCGTCGGCGAGTTCATCAAAGAGTTGAAAGTCGTGCGGGGGGAGAAGTGAAAGCCGTGAACCGTAAACCGTAAACCGTGACAAGAAAGAACAGGTCTTCTCCTGTCACCTGTCACGGTTTACCTGTCACGGCCTTTTCAGCTTTTCCAAGAAGTGCGTGCGGAACTTGGCGACTTTGGGGGCGACGACCATGCGGCAGTAGCCTTGGCCGGGGTTCTTGAGGAAGTATTCCTGATGATAGTCCTCGGCCTCGTAGAATTTTTCCGAGGGGACGATTTCGGTGACGATGGGCGCGTCCCAAATCTTCGCCGCGTCGAGCTCGTTGATGGTTCGCTCGGCGGTCTCCTTCTGTTCGGGCGAGTGGTAAAAGATGGCCGAGCGGTACTGCGTGCCGACATCCGCGCCCTGCCGGTTGAGCGTCGTCGGGTCGTGGATGGTGAAGAAGACTTCGAGTATCTCCTTGTACGAGACTTCGCGCGGGTCGAACGTCACGCGCACGACTTCGGCGTGGCCCGTCGTCCCGGCGCAGACCTCTTGATATGAGGGCTCGGCGGCGTGGCCGCCCGCGTAGCCCGACTCGACGTGGAGGACGCCGCGCAGGTCGTCGAAGACCGCTTCGAGGCACCAGAAGCAACCGCCGCCGAGCGTCGCCACTTCGCCGTTCTGCTCAGAACTCATAAGCCGCTTGTCTCCTTACGCAAAGTCAAAAGCCCCGCTCACTGAAATCTTTGAAGGGATACGCCGGAGTATAACTTATCCGGCTCGTCCGCGTGAGTTCTGATATAACCTTCGGACTTATGAGCCACACGTTAAAGACAATCGTTCTCGCCTTCCTTTTCTTCCTGCCCGCCGCGTCCGCGCGCGCGCAGTGGGAGTCGCAGACTTCGGGGACGACGGTGCGGCTGCGCGGCGTGAGCGTCGCGGGACCGTCAGTCGCTTGGGCGAGCGGCGATAAGGGGACTTACGCGCGAACGACCGACGGCGGGAAAACCTGGACGGCGGGCGTCGTGCCGGGCGCGTCCGAACTCGACTTCCGCGACGTGGACGCGTTCGACTCGGAGACCGCGTACCTGCTCGCCATCGGCGAGGGGGAGAAGTCGAGAATCTACAAGACGACGGACGGCGGGCGGCGTTGGGTCTTGCAGTTTCAGAACAAGCGGCCCAGGGCTTTCTTCGACGCGATGGCCTTCTGGGACAGAGACCACGGCATCGCCATCAGCGACCCCGTGGACGGTCGCTTCCTCGTCATTAAGACTTCGGACGGCGGCGCGACGTGGGAGGAGATGCCGCCCGCCGAGATGCCCGCAGCCCTCGACGGCGAAGGCGCGTTCGCCGCGAGCGGCACTTGCGTCGCCGTGAGCGGCAAGCGTCACGCGTGGTTCGGGACGGGCGGGCCGAAAGGGGCGCGCGTCTTCCGCACGGACGACGGGGGCCGCACGTGGAACGTCTCGCCAGTGCCCTCGATGGGCGGCAAGACGACGGCGGGCGTCTTCTCCATCGTCTTCACGGACATGAAGCACGGCGTTCTCGTCGGCGGCGACTACGCGCAGGAGAAAGAGTCGAAGGACAACGTGGCCCTGACGAGCGACGGCGGGCGGACTTGGCTGCGCGTTGAAGGCGCGAGGCCCGGCGGCTACCGCTCCGGCGTCGCCTCCGTGCGATACGGACGCACGCGCGCGCTCGTCGCAGTCGGCCCGTCGGGCTCTGACTATTCGACGGACGGCGGCAGGAGTTGGCGCGCGCTCGGCGCGGAAGGCTTCCACAGTGCGGCTTTCAGAGGCGCGGCGGGGTGGGCGGTCGGCGAGCAGGGACGCGTCGCAAAGTTCGTCGGGGCGCTTAACTAAAGCTGCTCGAACTCGGTCGCGCGGATGACGATGACTTCTTGACGAAAGCGGCGCTCAAGGTCGGCGCGGTAGTTTGACCACCACGAGCGGTCGAGTTTGTCGGCCATGACCTCGAAGATGACGACGCGGTCGCGGCTCACCTCGCCGTCGGTTTCCTTCCAGACGCCCTCGGCGGGCGCGCGGCGGAAGGCGGTCACGCCGCCGAAGGCTTCCGCCAGCTCGTCGCGCACGCGGTCGAAGTCAACGGCGTCGAAGCGCCGCCCCTCGTTGTCGTAAAGCGGCAGTAACAACTCGACGAGATGCATGGCGTCCGAAGTGATTCAGGACTTTCGCGGGCGGACGGTGACGAAGATCGTGCCGACGCGCGCGCGGTTGACGAGGAGGAGGAGGGGGCGTTCGCCCGCCTGCTTGATGGCGGCGCGCAGCTCCTCGTTCGAGCGGACGGGCTGGCCGTTCGCCTGCTCGATAAGGTCGCCTTGCTGAAGCCCTGCGTCGGCTGCCGGGCCGGTCGGGTCAACGCTCATCACGACCAGCCCCGACGCGTCGGCGGGCAACTCCAGACGCGCGGCCAACTCCGGCGTGAGCGGCGTGACGCCGAGGCCGAGCTTGCCGCGCTCGCCGCCTTCTTCGCCGCCCGGCCCCTCTTGCCCGCCTTCCTTCGGAGCGTCGCTCTCCAACTCGCCGAGCGTGACGCGCAGCTCCTGCTCGCGCCCCTCGCGCATGATGGTCAGCGCGACCTCCGTGCCCGGAGCCGTCGCCGCCACCGTGTTGCGCAAAGTGTTCGGCTCGTTAACCGGGTTGCCGTTGATGGAAGTAATCACGTCGCCGCGCTTGATTCCCGCGCGCGCGGCGGCGCTCCCCTCCTGTACGTTGCTGACGATGACGCCGCGCGCCTCCTTCATGCCGAGGCTCGCGGCGATGTCCGCCGTCACCGCCTGCACGTTGACGCCGAGCTGCCCGCGCCTGACCTTGCCCTTGCTGATGAGCTGCTCGACGACCGTGCGCGCCATGTTCGAGGGGATGGCGAAGCCGATGCCGATGTTGCCGCCCGAAGGCGAGAGGATTTGCGAGTTGATGCCGATGAGTTCCCCGCCCGCGCTGACGAGCGCGCCGCCGGAGTTGCCCCGATTGATGGCGGCGTCGGTCTGGATGAAGTCCTCGAAGCTGCCGTCGGAGAGGCCCGTCCGCCGACCCTTCGCGCTGATGATGCCGGAAGTGACGGTCTGCCCCACGCCGAGCGGGTTGCCGACGGCGAGCACGACATCGCCGACCCGCACGCGGTCTGAGTCTCCGAGCGTCAGCATGGGCAAGTCCTTCGCCTCTATCTTCAGGACGGCGAGGTCGCTCGGCTGGTCAGAGCCGACGAGCTTGGCGTCGAACGTGCGGCGGTCGTTGAGCTCAATCTTAATCTCCTCCGCGCCGTCCACGACGTGATGGTTGGTGACGATGTAGCCGTCATTGCTGACGATGACGCCGGAGCCGAGGCCCTGCTGGATTTGCGAGCGCGGCTGCGGCTGCGGCCCCTGCCCCTGCGGCGCGCGCTGGCCGAAGAAGTCTCGGAAGAAGGGGTCGTCCATGAACGGGTGCTGCTGCGGCGCGCGCGCCACACGCTCGGAGCGCACCGTCACCACCGCCGGCGTGACGCGCGCCACCACGTCCGCGTAGCTGTTGCCCGCCGCCACGGGCGCGGCCCCGCCCGCCGGAGCCGCCGGAGGCGGCGGCAGCGTGTACGTCTCACCCCGCCTGCACCCCGCGACTAAGAGAGGCAGCACGACCACCAACAGCGACAGAATTTTCAAGCGTTTACTTGCTCTCGACATGACCCCACACCTCGCGTTGAAATGATTGCCCCCGCACGTCGTTTATGAATTGATGTTGCCGCACAGAATTTAACAATTCCATCATTCCGATGCAAAAGCCCCGCCGCCCGCGACCATTGATAAAAGGAGCGAGTTAGACGGCGGAATCGGCGTATAATTCATGTTAGATTTCCAATTCAAGGTAGGGATTCCGCTTGCGATTGCTATTAATTGAACATATACTCCGCCGCGTCTATTGATTTAAGATTGCCTCACGGCATTAACCTCAACGCGCCTCACAATACATGTGAGCTAATTAAGAAGGAGCAAATCATGTCGCTGAAAGACATTATTGGGGAATATGGGTTCGTCGCCAAATTGGATGTTTCCAATTTGCAGGCCAGCGATGCGTTCTATACCACCCTCGGTTTAGAGCATGACCCCAGATTCGACACACCCACTTGGATGCAGTTCAATCTGCCAGGCATAGATCAAGTAGCAATCGGATTGTCCGCAAGTGGCAGCGTAAGTACGGGAGGATCGGTTCCTACATTCGTAGTAAACGATATAAATGCTGCTCGGCAGAGCCTGCTCGACGCTGGTGTGGAAGTAGGCCCGATTCAAGATGTGGGTCTCGGAGTGTTGATGGCATTCTTCCAAGACCCGGATAGCAATACGCTGGCGCTTCGCCAGAACCCCTCCTCCCAACCACGCGCCACTGAAATAGGAGCGTAATTACCGGAGAGGGCTAGAGCTTAAGAAATTCAATCAGTCAAGTGAGCGGCGCATACCTTATTTCTATTAGGTTGCGCCGCTCGACTCTTTGCCTTTGGAGTTACCCGCTAAGGAAACGCTCGTCAATGACTCGCGTAAGATGCCAATCGGCTTGAATGGTGAATGCGAAAATCTAACAACCCATCTGAGGCGTTCGAGTCAAGCGTTTTCTCACCTCACGCCGGATTCTGCGCCGCATAGTTGAGTAGCGAAGAGCCTTTCCTGCGCAGCCCCTCCAGGTACTTCACCTCGTCGTAAGGCGTGCGCGTCTGCCAACACCGGTAGATGATTCTGATCCACTTGAAGGCCAACGCTCGCACATGGGTGGGCACCGGGAGCTAGACTAACCCGCTGACTCCTTTGGGTCATAATTCGAGCACAGCTTCTCCGGTGCCCCTTGTGAACGCCGAAGCTTGTCGCTTCAGCGCACATCAGTCAACATACAAGTTCGGGCGTTAGATGCTTCTCTGTATGCAACATATCTGGCGAAAAAGAACTAAGCGCGTTCTGCTCCTCACGGCCTTGCCAATCATGCTGGCTTTCACCTTGGCGGCGGCGTTGATTGTGGCCGACGGGCTGACCGATGACATCCATGCCGCCGACGTGGCTATCGTCCCCGGTAACACCGTCGAAAAAGACGGTCGCCCTTCAGCGAGGCTCAGCGCCCGGCTCGACCAAACCGTCGCCCTTTACCGGCAGGGGCTGTTCCCCAATGTGATCGTCAGTGGCGGGGTGGGCCGCGAAGGGTTCGATGAGGCGGAGGTGATGAAGCGGTACTTGGTCGAGAACGGAGTGCCGGAGGGCAGCATCCACGTTGATAGCGGGGGGGCCACGACACACCTGACGGCGAGGAATGCGTCTCGGATGATGAGAGAAAACGGGTGGCAGAGTGCGATGGTCGTCTCTCAGTATTTCCACGTTCCGCGCACGAGGTTAGCTCTGAAGCGTTCGGGAGTCACGCCGGTGTTTTCCGCGCACGCGCAATACTTCGAGCTGAGAGATGTATATTCAATCGCGAGGGAGGTAGTCGGTTACGGGTCATATCTTCTTCGCGCTGACTTCTGAGTCGGCTTTTAGTTTAACGCGATGCCGCATCTAACATCTCATTCAACCGGACGCGCAATGAGCTGGCCTTTCATCGAGAACTTGGGTGATTTCAGCGGCCTGTGCGCGCCGGTTAAGACGAGCATTAGGCGCTGGCCTTCTTATGGAAAGATGAGGGTTATTTGATGAAGCGATACACGATTCCATTAGTCGTTCTGGTGTTGCTCGCTTGCAGCTTCACCGTCGGCGGCGCGGAGGATTCTCCTGAGAAGGCCGCGCAAAAAGCCGCCGAGGCCTGGATGCCTCTGTGGGATGCGGGTAAGTACGATGAAAGTTATGAAGAGCTTGCCGAAGACACGAAGAAGAGTATTTCTAAAAGGCAATGGTTCGTCTATTGGAGCGCCGTGCGGAAGCCTCTGGGTAAGCTGAAATCCAGAAAGCTGATCGAAGCGAAGTACATCAAGTCATTGCCGGGTGTGCCTGAACAGGAGGGGGCGGTGCTTCGTTATGAGGGTTCGTTCGAGAACAAGGAGTCTCTGGTGGAGACATTCGGCATGATGCGCGAGAAAGACGGAACGTGGCGAGTGGCTAATTACATCACGCCGTGAGAGGGCATGGAGAATCTTACTTCGCACGCCGCACCTCACAACGTCATGCACCCGACCGCGGGCGAGATAGTTGTAGACAACGGGCGTTTGTTGAAAGCATAGTGGGCTGATGAGAAAAGGGCGGCTCGAAGCGTTCAGCGATGGCGTCATCGCCATCATCATCACGATCATGGTTCTGGAGCTGAAGATTCCGCACGGCGCGGATTGGGCGTCGCTGCGCCCGCTTATTCCGGTCTTCCTCACATACGTTCTGAGCTTCGTCTACCTCGGAATCTACTGGAACAACCACCACCACATGCTCTACGTCACCGAACAGATTAACGGCAAGATTCTCTGGGCGAACATGCACCTTCTGTTCTGGCTCTCGCTGATTCCCTTCGTGACGGGATGGATGGGGGAGAACCACTTCGCTCCCCTGCCGACGGCGGTCTACGGGGTGGTGCTTTTGGCGGCGGCCATCGCTTACTACGTCCTGCAACAACTGATCATCGCGCAGCAGGGCGCGGGCTCGAAGCTCAAGGCCGCCGTCGGCAGGGACTTGAAGGGCAAGCTCTCGCCGCTCATTTACCTTCTGGCGATAGCGCTGGCCTTCGTCAACCAGTGGTTCTCCGACGCGCTCTACGTCCTCGTGGCGCTGATGTGGCTCAAACCGGACAAGAGGATCGAGTCGAAACTGAACGAGCCCGCGGCCCGTTAATCGAGCGGCCATGCGCGAGTGAAAGCGTTGACTTAAACGGCACGCGAAGATATAACGAGCGGGCCTTTCCATTCATCAATCGAACGGTGGAGCAAAGCCATGCCAGTCGAAATCCCGGAACAAAACACGGCGGCGATTCCCGAAGAAGTCCTTAAAGCAATCGCCGTCGCCAACGTCAAGGCCATCGCCGAGCAGCCCGCCATGCTCTCGAATCTGGCCTTCGCCAACCTCGTCAACAACGTCAATCTCTCGCAGCAGAACGCCGTCTCGAACCAGCAGGCGATGAACCAACTCGCCATCACCGTGACCGGCAAGATAGTCAACCTGCTGGCGAACCTGACCCCTCTGGAAGCGGTGGCGGCGACCCACCTGTTCACGGGCAACGAGATGGCCGAAGACCTCGCGGACCTGAAGGCGGCGGACGAGGCGTTCAGCTCACCTTCGCCCACGACGGAAGGCGGCGGCGAGACCGGCGGCGAGTAGTAGCGGAACGTAAGAGCGAGCAAGTAACCCGGCCCGCAAGGTGAAAGGGAGAGCCATGTCCGACCAAAACAGTTCACCAGAGCCCGCGACTTCGGAAGGCAAGTTGCCGGAGGAAGTAGTTGAAGCCATCGCGCTGTCAAACGCCTTCACGATAGGCGAGCAGCCCGCGGTGCTCGCGAACCTCGCGCTGGCGAACAAAATCTTCAGCGCGAACCTCGCGCAGCAGAACGCCATCGTCAACCAGCAGGTCATTTTTCAAGTCGAGTTCGCGGCCCTCGCGAAGTGCCTCCAAATCATCCTCGACATGAGCCCCACCGAGCCGGAAGCCGTCGAGCGTTTCACCGCCCGCATCCTTGAGATGTTCGAGCAGTTCCACTCGAAGGTCGAAGAGCGTTTCGCGGCCTCGCAAAAGCAGATGAGTGAGCTGCTGAATGAAATGCGGGCGCAGGCCATGCAGGACGGGCCCGTGGAGTTGTAAAGATAGTTCGCACGCCTCGAACCTCCCGAAAGGAATTCTCAGATGAGCACCGCGCACGAGAGCATGCAGGGCATTCTCAGGCTGTACGAGCTGCGTTCCGAACCGACCATGCGGAAGGCGCGCGACTGGTTCGCGACGGGCTTCTACCCGGAGAGCGCGCGCGACGTGCTCAACGTCCTCGGCGGCGAGCACAGCGCGGACTTTCGGATGGTCGCCTCGTACTGGGACATGGCGGCGGCCTTCGTCGTCTTCGACGCCATAGACGGCGAGATGTTCAACGCCATCAATACCGAGCACGTCCTCGTCTACGCCAAGCTCCAACCCTTCCTTGAGGAGCTGCGCGCCGTGCCGGGCATCCCGCCTTACTTGTATCTGAAACACCTTGAGCCGGTGGTGCTGCGGATGCCCGACGCGCAGGAGCGCGTGGCGGTCATGCGGCAGTACATGGAAGGCCGTCGGAAGTCAGGCGAGAAGCAAACGGGTCGGCAGGAGAACTCTTAGAAGCTGTTTGAAAAATCTCAGCTCCGGAGGAGCGGGATGTTTATAGCCCGCAGGCACGTCATGACCGCCAAGCTCCGTCGGAGCGGCATGTCCATATGTCGCTCCTCCGGAGCTTGCGAATAACAACTACACGCCAAGCTATAAACATTCCGTCCCTGACGGGACTTTGAACACAGCTTCTTAGACACCCACGGAACCCGGAACGGGCCGCACTCGTTTTCCACCTCAAGACGCGGAGTTTCGCAACGCGTGAGAAGTGGGAGAAAAGGAGGGGCGGCGATGGCGAGCGAAGGAAGACAGTGTCCTGAGTGCCGGACGACTCTGAGATTGGTTCTGCTCTCCGACCTCGTGGGCGATTATAAAGCCGGAGGACTCAACGCGACGCTCCCGGCGGCGGGGGCCGTCTTCGACTTCTTCGACTTCTGGGTCTGCGCGCGTTGCGGGCGGACGCTGCTCTACGCCGACGACCGCGCGCGGGCGAAGGCCGAGGGCCGGGAGACGCCGGGCAGCGGCGGCGGCAGCGTCCTCGGCCTTTCCTGAGTCTAGGCGGCGGTGCGGCGCAGCGCCTTGAGCGGAACCGCCGGGGCGTCCGCGAGATGCGCGACGGCGAAGCGCAGGACTTCGCGCGCCCAATCTTCGAAGAGCCCGAAGACTTCCCTGACCATCCTCACGGTCTCGCGCCGCGTCTCTTCGTCCAACTCGATGCGCGCGAGGGCTTCGTGGTCGCCCGCGCCGGTGTGCTCGGCTTCGAGGTTGAAGTGGAAGTGTCCGAGGTAGCGCAGCTCGACGCCGGTGCGCTCCTCCAACTGTTCGGCCAGACGGAGCGTGAGCGGGAAGAAGACGTTGGCGGCCTCCTCCATCGCCTCGACGATGGCGAGTCGTTGGACGCTCGAAGCGTTCGAGATGAGGTGCGAGATGCGGTACGAGAGCATCCGGTTGGCGCGCGTCTCGTCGCCCCACAGGAGGTTGAGCCAGCCCGTCCCTTCGTACATCCGTTCGAAGCCGAGCTTCCGGAAGTCTTCGAGGTAGAGACGCCAGTGGTCGTCGTCCTCGCGGCTGTAGGTGTTGACCTTCTCCTGATGAGCGTCGGCGGCGGGCTCGGCGCGGAGAAAATATTTGTTCAGGTCGGCGAAGCTCATAATCCAGTGAGCGATGCACGGGTAGAAGGCCAGACGCCGTTCGGGCTCAAGGCTCTCGTCCCGCAGAAACGCGAAAAAAGGCATCCCGGCGAACGCCCGCTTGCCCTCCTCGATAGCTGCCAGCACTGCTTCCATCGCCCGTCCCTCCTCCTGCCGTGAGTGTCGCGGCCCGTCTCAAAGGCCATCAGTCTGTTAACGCGGAAGGCGTCGGCGACTTGAATCAAGGCGCGCGGATTTTTTTAGCGGCGCGCGTGCGTCGGGCACCGGGAAATAGATGCAAGAGAGAGGAGGTTCCTGGCGATATTCCGACGAGCCGCCGCCACTCGCCGTTGACATACACCTCACACGGGGCATATCGTTTTCGAGGATTCTCGTCGGTACGCTCCGTCGTCCCGCCGCTAAGGCCGACTTTGAACCGTTCCAACGGAGGACTAGCGGATGAGCACGGAGAGGAAGTTCCCGCCCCAGGCACACAACCCGCGACATAGTAACCCTCGGCAGATGCCTTCTCAGCACGGGCGGGCCGTCGTGCAACCGAAGGCCGCAGCCCCGCAGGCGAGACCAACGCCGAACGCCCCGCCCGCGTACCGCCCGCAGCCCGTCCCGAAGGTCTTACAACGAAAGGCCGCACAGGGACGGACGGAAACAGTCGGCGCGAAGATTCACCAACAGCCGCCGGCGGCCCCACCCGCATCCCGACCGCAGCCCGCGCCCAGGGTCGCACAGCCGAAACTCGCTGCCGCTTCTCAAACGCTGCTTCAGACGAAACGCGCGCCCGCCGCGCCTCCACCGTATCGCCCGCAGCCCGTCCCGAAAGTCTTGCAGGGGAAGATGGCTACCGGCCCGCAGACGCCCCCTGCTCAATCACCCCGGTGGCCCGCCGTGCAGCCCGTCTGCCGCCCGGAACCCTTGAACGCAAAGCGGCCTACAGCGGGCATCGCCGCGCAGCCCAGGGCGTCGGCTGCCGGTCCCGCGACCCGCCCGACGGCGGTCGTCCGACCCTTACCCTCGAATGCACGACGGCATGGGGCCGCCTCACCCCCGATTCAGATGAAGCGCAAAGTTAGAGACCTGGTCAACATTGGGAACGGCGCGGCAGGTCAGTGGAGAAGGGCGGCAGACCCCGCCACTTTCCATGTCACCATCTATCATGACAACGCCGCCTTCATAGTCCCGCACGGCTTCGCGCACGTCGGCAATCAGTGGGCGTCGGAATTTCACGTCACGGATCACGCCTTCCATCCGCCTGTCCGGCGCTTCTACAACATGGACACGGGCGCGGCGATTGCCGGGGCGGACGAGAACATCGGGGCACACGGGCCGCGCCTCGACGCTCTGGCGGCAGCCTTCATGGCCGCTCAGAACGGCGCGCAGATTTATACAGACCTCCAGGCGCAGGGGGTCGAGGCAGCGGAAGCGGCGGCGCGGGCGGCGGCGGCGGCGCAGAGAAATAATGACATCCAGAACGCGGTGGTCGCCGAAGCGGCGCACCGGGGGCACGTCGCGCCGAACTGGGCCGCCGCCGCCAGTTTCCTGATAATCGGCGGCATCAGGAATCGGTTCCCGCCAACCGTGCTGGCCGCGGGACCAGTGACCCCCGCAGACCTCCAACAGAGGTATGACGCGGTGGTCGCGGCACATGCCGCCGCCGCTGCTGCTGCTGCCGCTGCCGCCGCTGCCGCTGCTGCTGCCGCTGCCGCCGCTGCCGCACCTCCCCCGCCGCCTCCCCCCGGCGCAGGCGGCGCAGCAGCAGCAGCAGGCGCGGGACCGTAAAGGCCACTTCACCTCCGCCGCCGCCGGGGGAATCCAGAATGCTTGCCGGATGACTCTCGCGGCGATAAACGACTTTCTCAATGCGTGGCACTGCTGGTTCCTCCCCTACGGGTTTAACCACTGCGCGGTATACTCGTAAGGACGACCAACAGGTTAAGCACGTTCAAGACCTAACCTCGGGGCGAGCCGTGACTGGCTCGCCCCTTCAACTTTTTGTGCGACACGCCTAACTTCTCAGGCCCGGGGCCGCGCGCGTCCCGCCTGACACGCGCGCGGCCCCACGCGGCACAGCCCGCCTACCCTCAGGCGTGCCGGAGAGATGCGTCGCCCCACGCATCCCTTACCGTTAGTCACAAACTAAAATGCCCAATGGTGTGAGGCTCCTATGCTATGCTTGCGCCGGTCTTTGAAAACACACGGCAACGGGTCGGATGCGTAGCTCAAACCTCAACCTCATGGACGAGTAATGAGCATCGCCGTTGAGCAAGGAAGGTTCCTACTCACGGCGAATCAGTTACGCAACCACATTGTAACGGCATTTGCCGTTAAAGGCAAGTTGTTTTTGCCCGTCTCATCAGGAGGCCGCACCTGATGGGGACGAGGGCACGCCACAAACCGGAGCGGCTGGCCGAAAAACTGCTCCGCATCCGCGAAGCACTCGGCCTGTCTCAGAACGGATTGATTAAGCAGATGAGCGCGGAGGATTTGATTGCTCAGAATACGATTTCCGAGTACGAACTGGGGAAGCGCGAGCCGTCTCTGCTTGTGCTGTTGAAATACGCCGAAGTCGCTGGCGTCTGCCTCGACGTACTGGCTAACGATAATCTCGACCTGCCTGCCAAACTGCCCGCTAAGCCAAAGCATTCCTAAGGAGGTAATTCCTGATGGGTGTGAAGGCGCGGTAGCGACCCGAACGTCTTGCCGAAAAGCTTTTACAGATTAGGATTGCGCTCGGACTGTCTCAGAGCGAATTGGTCAGACGTTTAGAGCTTGAAGATACAATCTCATACAAGAAAATTTCGGATTACGAACGAGGTGGCCGCGAGCCGACGCTACTAATCCTCTTGCGTTACGCACGCGCAGCGAACGTCAGCACGGACGTTTTGATTGATGACGCTCTTGACCTACCTGAGAAGCTACCTGCTAGGTCGAAGTAATGACTCCGATATGGCCGTGTTTCTTAGCGGCTGATAGTGCGCCACTATGCGTTAGGGCTAGTTCATGTCTTTTCGTCTACATACAACCGGTAACTTTGCATGCTTCGCTTTAAGAGCGCGTGTATCTCCTACATTGCGCTCCACATTTCATATTAGTAATGGAGTTTATGCATCTTCAGAAACGCCTTTTATCATAGACGATTTCTGGAAGGGTGAATTAGGTAAGCTTGAGACGAGGCATATCAACGAGTGCAATCTATTTATTCTTGCCACCTCAGATGACCCTGCAATCTCAGAACGTGACCTGCTCTCAAATGTTCATACCTACTATTATTCTCTTTTGCTCCAAGGTGTAGGTTATAACCGTAGAGGAGTGAGCTTAGCAGGGCCGAATAGTCTTGATGGCATGCGGGTGACAGCACTTGGAAGGCTACCAGACTATTATGAACCACCAAAGGTACTTTCATCTGACGTAGGTTCACAAGCCCTTCTCGATACCGTCGAAATTGCTCGCGGGATTGATACGATTTATGCGAATCAACAAGGGAGTGATTATCTGAGATTGCGCAAGGGGTTCTATGCGCTTCTTGAAGGGATACAACAATCGCAGGTTCACGAAAGACTGCATCAGTTTGTCAGGGCCATCGAAGCTGTAATTAGGCCAAGGCAAGGTGAAGGAACGGGGAAATTCAAGTATCGTTGCCAATTCTTTGCGGGGCGTAAACCAAGTGACCAGAAAATTCTTGGTGAATTATACGAAATGCGATCTGCTGCCGAACATTTGAATCCATTGAGGGAAAAGTTATCAGATTACCCTTCTCACGAGCACGAAAACTTAATTACCTTGAGGGCTTATCAGTCCGAATTAATGGCAAGCTTTGTTTACCGCAAAATATTGTCAGACCGTGTAATATTACCTGCCTTTCACAGCGAGCAATCAATTACCGATCTCTGGTCAAAGGACGCCAGAGCTTTGATAAATTATTGGGGGAACACACTAGATTTAGATGCAGCAACAAAAGATGGATACCTCGATTATTTGTAATGAGAAATTGGATTGAAACGTAGGCATGAATGGATTTAACGCCGCGCATAACAACCCATTCGATTCGACCGTACGAGAGTGTGGGTGTGATGCGCATCCGCCGCCGGGGGCCGAGGGTCTCCGGCGGCGGATGCGTGTGGGGGAATGGTTCCCGTCTCAGGCCGCGTCTCCGGCCTCGTCGTCGTTAGACGATGGGGCCTTTGTAGACGGCGACGGTGGCGGTCACGGAGCCGGTGTTGTCGTCTTTGTTGACGTCCCAGTAGTAGAGGGTGAGGCGGCCCGCCGGGAACAGGATGGACATCTCCATCCTCGTGCCGACGGCGAAGAAAGTCTTCCCGCCGTCGAGGCTCCCGACGAGCGCACCGTAGTAGAAAGAAAATCCGTTATGCGTGAAGACCCCGAAGTCGCCGCCGAAGGGGTTGCTGAGGCCGTTGGCGTTCGACTCACGGTTGGCGGCCCCCGCCCTCCACTTGTCGTCGGGCGAAACGCCGATGGTCAGAAGCTCTCCCTTCGAAACGGTGACACCGGTCACCATGGGAACGCCTCCGCTCACGCTATTCTCCTTTGCTTTCACTTCAAACTGGTGTGCCATAACTGTGCAGTCCTCCTTACGGTGGGGGTTGTGAGGGTAGTTGAGGCCCTCGGTGAGCGAGGAAACACTGCTCACCGTCTATGCACTTACCGTTCCCTTCTGATTCATCCCGCAAAGCACACTTTTTAATCCCCGACGGCGGCGCGAGTGGCTTATAAAGAGGACGCGTCACCCCGGCATGTCTTCTTTTGTACACTGCTGTTGACGCCGTGCGGCCTCACAACTCATTCGACCCGACCGAGAGCACGGCCTTCATCCTTGCTCGCCCGCCTGCGGCTTCCCTGTCCGTCCAAACCATTGACATTTATCCGGCGTGGAAATACTTTACCGCCTTCTTGCATTGTCCAGTCACACGCTGTTGAAGAGTCGCCTTGTCGGCCTCACGAAAAACGTCGTCAGTCTCATCGAGCACTTGAGAACGGAGGATAGTCATGGCGGATAATGATTTATCAATTCACCGGGAAGAGTATCTCTATCTGGCGGGTCTCACACACGACAGCGCGCTGATTGCATGGGGGGCCTTCTACTTTAAGCTCAAAGGCAATCCCGACACCGGGAAATGGGGATTGATTGACGACGAAGACCTCAACGACTTCAACACGTCTCGCACGAACCTGATAGGCGCAAGCTCAGCGCCGTATGCCTCGAACAACACGGCAGCCGAAGTGGAGCTGACCGAAAAAGGCACGGGCAACACGCAAAAGAAGCTGGTGGCGGGCGCGAACCACGCCGTCTTCAAAGACCTCAAGCCGGAGACGGCCTACACGTATCGCGTGAAAGTGAACGGCAGGGAGTGGGGGGCCGGGCCTTTGCTGGACTGGGAGATAGAAGGTGACAAAGGTTTCATGCGCCGAAGCAAGTTTGTTTATGAAAACGAGTTCCGAACGTTTCCCGACCCGGCGCAGGAATCCCCCGACCTCACGTTCGCGATCCTCGGCGATTTCGGCAGGGGCGTGCAGAAAGCATCCAAAGACGGGCAGTGCCAGCGTGAAGTGGCGGCGTCCCTCGCGCGCGCTTTGAAAGAGCACGACGTGCGTTTGATTCTCTCGACCGGCGACAACATTTATCACGGCAGCAAGCAGGGCAGCGGCGACGAGGACGACGACTGGTTCTTCACCTTCTTCCAGCCGTACCGTTTCGTCATCAACCGCGTGCCCGTCTTCCCGGCGGTCGGCAATCACGATGATGGCGAGACTTTCGCGGAGTCTTCTGACGACCGTCGTCAGCTCTACGACAACATGTACATCAAAAACCGTTTCGTCGAGGCGATGGAGACCGGCGACGCGTCGCTCGAACCGGGGATGTTTTACCGCGTCCGCTTCGGCTCCGACATCGAGCTCATCTGTCTCGACACTTCAAAGCAAAGCTGGCTCTTCTCCGAGCGGTACTTCAAGCACAAGAACCATCAGCCGTTCATCGAAGCCGTGCTCCCCGGCGACGGAGGGGCGGCGGTCAAATGGCGCATCCCTTTCTTCCATCACCCGCCCTTCTGCGCCGGCCCCAGACACTCCAACCAGAAGTCGGTCATTGATTTCTTCGTGCCGAAATTCATCGGCGCGGGGGTGCGCGCGGTCTTCTGCGGGCACGAGCACGACTTCCAGCACTCGCTCGACCGGGGCGTCCACTATTTCGTCACGGGCGGGAGCGGGAAGTTTGAATCGAGCAAGCCAAAAGCGAGCCGCTTCGGAGAAGCCAGAACACAGGCGTGGGGCGGCGACGAAGAAGGCCATTTCGTGCTCGCCGAGATTAAGGGGAACCGCATGAAGGTCGTCCCGTATGGGCATCTCGCGGACGACGCGCTGAGGCCTCTTAAAATAAACGTGGTGACGGGCGAGCCGAACGTCCCGCCGTTCGAAGTGGAAGTTTGATCAGTTGAAACCATTACATTGACACAGTAGAGAGCTGCTCTGGAGGCACATGGAGCTAGGACGAATCAGCGCGATCTTTCGTTACCCGGTCAAGTCAATGGCCGGTGAATCGCTGGATGTTGCAAGGCTGAGTTGGCATGGCATTGAGGGTGATCGCAGGTTAGCTTTTCGACGACTCACCGACAAAAGTGGGTTCCCGTGGCTGTCGGCGAGCAAATTACCGCAGTTGCTTCTCTACAAACCATTCCGGCTCGACGCCAACACCGCCGAGCTACTCCCGACTCACGTTTGTACGCCGGACGGGAAAGAGTACGAACTCCGAAGCGACGAACTACGGGAGGAGATTTCGAGCCGGTTTGGCAGTGATGTCGAATTGATGAATCTCAGACACGGCATCTTCGACGAAGCCTGTCTTTCGGTCATCAGCCTCGGCACAGTGCATCACGTCGCCCGCGAATCGGGCCGAGACGCTGACCTTCGCCGGTTTCGACCGAACGTGGTGCTCGAAACAAATAGCGCCGAGCCGTTTGAGGAAGACAGGTGGGTGGGCCGGACATTGATGTTTGGTGAAGTGAACGGCGGGGCGGCCCTCAGGGTGACGATGAGGGATGAGCGATGCGTCATGGTTAATCTTGACCCGGACACAGCCGAGCGGGACTCTGAAGTGATGAAGACCGTTGTTCGTCTGAACGAGAATTACGCAGGCGTCTACGGCACGGTGGTCAGGGCGGGCGAGCTTCGTGTCGGTCAAGTCGTGACCCTGGGAGGGTAGTAGGCGTCAGGGATACATGTTGATGAGAGTATTGAAGGGGAAATTAGTGACCGGCGTCGGAAACTTCTCTTTCTGGATCGAGAAGCTGCAAGACCATTACCGGAACAAGACCGGCATGCGGCTCTTCCCCGGCACCTTGAACGTCGAGTTGGACGAGCCCTTTGATTTGCCACGGGAGCGGGCGCGACTGGAGGCGGAAGAGTACGGCGGGACGGTCTCGGTCAGTATCGTGCCCTGCAAAGTGTTTGGCCGGGCGGCGTTCATCTTGCGGACGGACAAGGCCGACGGCGAGCCGCAATCGAGGAAGATTATCGAAGTCGCTTGCGAAGTAAAGTTGCGGGAGCAACATCAGTTGCGGGATGGGGATGTTATCGAAGTCGAGGTTGCGGATTAAAGACGCCCCTCCACGAAGTCTTTCATGGACGTTGAAATGGAGCGCGGGTTAAGAGATGTCGCTCAAGAGTGAGGGGAGGAAGACCGGTCTTCCTCCCCTCACTCTTTTGTGGAGTCGAGCCTTACTGGCCCGCCGTCGCGGGCGGGGTCGTCGGCTTGACGATGACCGCCGGGATGTCGTTGGTGCGGACGAGGTTGTTGAAGGCCTTGAGGTCGGCGGTCATCACTTGATTGAGGAGGCGCAGTTGCGCGTCTATCTTCGTGACCAGCTCTTCGTAGAGCGTGTAGGACTGGTCGGTGGGCGCGTTGTCGGAGCTGGCGACGATGCCGCCGAGGGCGGCGAGTTTGTTGTTAAGACGAATCGGGTAGTTCAGAGGGTCCTGGCTGCTCTGGTTCTTAGTCTGGTAAAGCTCCTCCTCAATCGCCGTCAGCTTGGCGTTCAGAGCCTTGCCGCCGTCGGCGACGGGCTTGGCTTCGGGCTGTTCGGCGATGCGCTTGAGGAGGTCGTCCACCTGTCGGCGCACCTCTCGAATCTGGGTGATAGCGTTGTGCGTCTCGGTGAGCTTGTCGCGTATCTTCGAGAGCAAAGTGAACTGCTTGGCAAACTCTTCCGGCGTCGTCTGGATGCGCGGGTCGCGCAGGATTTCGAAGGGCTGCGTTAAGGTCTTCCCGTCCACCGTGAGCCGGACTTGATACGTGCCGGGGACGGCGCGCGGGCCGCGCATCTCGCCCGACCAGAGGATGAGGCCGGGGAAGCGCGCGGCTTCCGCATGGCGCGTGTCCCAGACGAAGCGGTTGAGCCCCGCCTCCGTGCCGGGGCGTGGGCCTCCGGCTCCCGCGCCCGCGCCGCCGAAGGTGGAGGACTCTTCGCCGGAAGGCGCGGCGGGTTGTTGGGGCGGCATCGTGACTTGAGCTGAGCCGGGCGCGGTGGAAGTCCCCGGCTGGCCCGCGACTCCGCCCGTCGGCGTCGGGGTCGGGCTCGGCGCGGGCAGGGCCTTGGCGGTGAACTTGCGGACGGACTTGCCCGTGGGGTCGAGGAATTCGAGCGTCACGTCGGTCGTCGGCCTCGACTTGAGGTAGTAGTAGACGACGACGCCGGGCGTCGGGTTCGCACCGATGGTCGCGGTCGGCGGGAGCGGCTGGCCGCCTCCGCCCTGAAAGCGGTAGGCGTCTTCGGGCTTGAGCAGAGACGGCTTCGCCCTGCCCCGCGCGCATCGCGTCGGTCAACTGTTGGAGCACGGAGAGGTCGTCCAGAATCCAGAAGGAGCGGCCCTGTGTGGCGACGACGAGGTCGCGCTCGCGCTTGTGGACGGCGAGGTCGGTGATGGGGACGACGGGGAGATTGAGTTGAAGGGGCTGCCAGCGTTCGCCGTCGTCGAAGGAGACGTACATGCCGGTCTCCGTGCCCGCGTAGAGCAGTCCGCGCCGCGCCGTGTCTTCGCGGATGACGCGCGTGAACGCGCCGTCGGGGATACCCGTGTCAATCTTCTTCCAAGACTTGCCGAAGTCGGTAGTCTTGTAGAGGTAGGGGCGGAAGTCGTCCCACTTGTACATCGTCGCGGCGACGTAGGCCGCGCCCGCCTCGTGCGGCGAGGCTTCGACCGAGTTGATTTGAATCCATTCGGGGATGCCGCGCGGCGTGACGTTCGACCAAGTCTTCCCGGCGTCGCGCGTGACCTGCACGAGCCCGTCGTCCGTGCCCGCCCAGATGACGCCCTTCTGCACGGGCGACTCGGCGACCGTGAAGATCGTGTCGTAATACTCGACGCTCGTGTTGTCTTTGGTAATCGGCCCGCCCGAAGAGCCCTGCTTCGACTTGTCGTTGCGCGTCAGGTCGGGCGAGATGGCCTCCCACGTCTGCCCCTCGTTCGTCGAGCGGAAGAGGTGGTCGCCCGCCGCGTAGAGCGTGTTCGGGTCGTGCGGCGAAAACAGGATGGGATAGTTCCACTGGAAGCGGTACTTCATCCCCTCGGCCCCGTAGCCCATCGGGTTTTCGGGCCAGACGTTGACGGAGCGCAACTGCTTCGTGCGGTGGTCGTATCGAGTCAAATATCCGCCGTATGAACCGGCGTAGACGATGTTGGAATCCTTCGGGCTCGGCGCAATCCAGCCGGACTCGCCGCCGCCCACGTCATACCAGTCCGACTCGCCGATGCCGAAGTCGTTGGTGCGCGAGGCGATCTTGATGGTCGAGTTGTCCTGCTGCGCGCCGTAGACGTGATAGGGGAAATCGTTGTCGAGGGCGACGCGGTAGAACTGCGCCGTGGCCTGATCCTGCTCCGTCCACGTGCGCCCGCCGTTGAAGGAGACGTTCGCGCCGCCGTCGTTGCCTTCAACCATCCGCGCCGCGTCGTTGGGCGCGATCCAGAGGTCGTGGTTGTCGCCGTGCGGCACGCCGATCTGATTAAAGTTGCGCCCGCCGTCGTTCGACTTGAAGAAGCCGACGTTCAAGACGTAGACGCTCTCAGGGTTCTGCGTGTCGGCGTAGATGCGCGTGTAGTACCACGCGCGCTGGCGAAGGTTGCGCTGCTCGTTCGTCTTCGTCCAGGTGCGCCCGCCGTTGTCGGAGCGGAAGACGCCGCCGTCCTCGGCCTCGACGATGGCCCACACGCGTTCGGGGTTCGCGGGCGAGACGGCGACGCCGATTTTGCCGACCAGCCCTCGCGGCATTCCGGGCGCGCGCGTCAACTCCGTCCAAGTGTCGCCGCCGTCCGTTGACTTGAAGAGCCCGCCGCCGGGGCCGCCCGATTCCAGAGACCACGGGCGGCGGATGACTTCCCAGAAGCCCGCGTAGATGATGTTCGCGTTCGTGGGGTCTAACACGAGGTCAATCGCGCCCGCCTTCGGGCCTCGATAAAGAACCCGCTCCCAAGTCTTCCCGCCGTCTTTGGAGCGGTAGACGCCGCGCTGCTCGTTCGGCCCGAAGGTGTGGCCGAGCGCAGCGGCATACACGAGGTCTGGGTTGCGCGGGTGGACGCGCACGCGTGCGATGTGGCGCGTGTCGTCCAGTCCAATCTTCTTCCACGTCTTCCCCGCGTCCGTCGTCTTATACATCCCGTCGCCGTGCGAGACGTTGCCGCGAATCGGCGACTCGCCCATCCCGACGTAGACGACGTTCGGGTCGGACTCCGCGACGCCGATTGCGCCGACCGAGCCCGTCTTGAAGAAGGCGTCCGAGACCGGTTCCCAACTCACCCCGCCGTCCGTGGTCTTCCACACGCCGCCGCCCGTCGCGCCGAAGTAATAGACGAAGGGCTGCGACGTGATCCCGGCGACCGCCGTCACGCGCCCGCCCCGGTGCGGCCCGATGGAACGGTACGCGAGCGGCCTCAAAGGATTTCTCTCGGCGGGCTGCGCGGCGGTCATGGGTGTCGTCGCCGTCTGCCCTCCGGCCTGCGCCGTCTGCGCGTGGGCCTGCATCGGCGTCGAGACGTTCAGGAGTTGGGAGAGCAACAGCAGCGCGGCTGTCGCCGAGAGTCTGCGCGGGAGAAGGCTGAACCTCTGCATCACGGAAGGGCTCCTCGGTGTCTGACTTGATACGGATGTGGAAAGCTTGAGACGGCAGTTCTGTCTGTTATGCGGGACACTATATTGCTTTTCGCCCGCGCAGGCAACGGCCTCGCACGGCGGGTAGCGGGGTCATAATGTGCGGCGGAAAAAGAGAGGCGGCGAGCCTTTCGCGAGACTCGCCGCCGTCCGACAACCGCTCTCCACCGCCGGGGGGTTTCTTTTGGGAATTATATACTTGACAAACCCACACTCTTCCTGTAATCTTACAGCATGAAGAGCGACACAACACTCAACCTTGCGAACCTCGCCAAGTATTTCAGCGACGAAGATGCCGCCCGCGAGTTCTTAGAGTTCCGACGCTGGCCGAACGGAACCATCTGCCCGCATTGTAAGACAGAGGGCGCGTACAGGCTCACGGCCAAGGCGGAGTCGAAGACTCCGGTGCGCAAGGGCGTGTGGAAGTGCAAGGTATGCCGGAAGCAGTTCACCGTTCGCGTGGGTAGCATCTTCGAAGACTCACACATTCCCCTCTCAAAGTGGTTGCTCGCCATTCATCTCATGTGCTCGTCTAAGAAGGGCATGAGCGCGCATCAGCTTCACCGCATGATGGGCATCACCTACAAGTCGGCGTGGTTTCTTGCTCACAGAATCCGCTACGCCATGTCTCAGGAACCGCTCGCCTCTAAGCTCGGCGGCTTCGGCGGCATCGTGGAAGCCGATGAGACGTACATCGGCGGCAAGGCCAAGAACATGCACGCCAGCGTCCGCAAGCTCAAAGTGAAGGGGCGCGGCGTCGTGGGTAAAGCTCCCGTCGTGACGCTGGTTGAGCGCGACGGGCGCGTGCGCTCAACCCACATGGCGACCGTGACGCAGCACAATCTTCGTGCGGCCCTGCGCGAGTGCGTGAGTCCCGAAGCGACGATCTGCTCGGACGAGTCGGCGTCTTACTTCGGCGTCGGTGAAGAGTTCGCCACGCATGAAGCCGTGAACCACTACAAAGGCGAGTACGTGCGGGGCAAGGCTCATGTGAACTCATGCGAGAGTTTCCACGCGCTTCTCAAGCGCGGCGTTCACGGCACGTATCATCACTGGTCGCCCAAGCACCTTCACCGCTATCTTTCGGAGTTCGATTTCAGATACAACTTGCGGAAGTTCGAAGATGGCGAGCGGACGCTGGAAGCCCTCAAAGGCTTTGAAGGCAAGCGGCTCATGTATCGGGACTCTACCAAGAAGGATTAGCCCATAAGTCCTCGTCAAACTAGCTTGACCGGAGGGAGTTTAATATATTAAACTCCCTCCGTGGTCGCATATCCTCAATTGGAAGGCGGGTTGACGTGGCGGGAAGTACTTGCTCTATCAACATACGGGCCGGGTTACAGCACGCGCGGCGCGCTGTCGCTTTCCTAGAACGGCACTCCGCATCTTACGTTGATATAAAGGCTGCTTTCGACAAGTTGAAGGTGAGCGCGCAGAGGTATCACTTAAAGAGTTTTGACTTTTGGACGGGTGGACATCATAACGACGAAAGGTTTCACGGCTGGAATCAGAGTCAGCATGGCGGCAAGTATACCGGATGCTTTGTGTTTAAGAATGTGTCGGAAGGGGAAAGGCTTTACGGCTTTCTCTGCCGACCGAAGAAGGAGAACCCCCATTTTGAGATGTGCGTGCTAATACTCTACGCCAAAAAGAAAAGGTGGAGCACCGATATTACGGAGTTAGCGCGCGCCGAAAAGATGCGGGTAGACCCGGACGTACTTGCAGCACTGCGAGACCCCAATCTCTTTATAGAAGGTGAGGGCAAAGCTAAATGAGCAGCACTACACACTGGACAGAACGAAGCCTGGAAGATTTTCTTTATAGCATCGCTTCGGATTTTGTTGAGCAGTTGCAAAGCAAGATGAAGGCTCTCGACAACATGACGAGGGCTAAGCTGGCGAAAGCGGCGGGGGTTAGCAAGGGCCGGGTTTCGCAAATCTTTAACGACCCCGGCAACATCTCGCTTGATACGGTCGTCAGGCTGGCTCGCGCGCTTGGCCTTAAGGTCTCGGTAGTGGCGTATGAAGACACCGATGACCCTCATAACGAGCGCGGGCCGGTCAACGCCGACGTTTTCCGCCGCTGCTGGGAGACCAAAGGCCGACCGTTTGATATGTGGTCTTTCCGGGAGAGCACGCCGGTCGCGCCTAGTCCGGATGAGTGTTTCTTTATGGAGCCCAAAGGACGTCACGGCGGCGGGCGTGTGGGCGAAAGACTTGCCGCCCCAAGCGCAGGTAATGTGCCGTCAATGGGCATCTTTAGAATGCAAGATTGGGGGCTTTTAAGCGGCAAACTTAAAAATCAGGCTTCACTTACACGGTTAATGTCTGAGGTAGACATGCCGTCGTCGTGAGAGGCGAATCTAATGCCTTTGCTACTGTCCCCGTTACAACTTGAAGGGTATTACGTCCGAGAGTTTCACTTTGCAGTGAGGCCCGGTCTTGAGGTGGAGCGCACCAACTTTTTGCAGATGGGCCTTCATCCTCAATTAGAAGGTCTGTTTGACCCCGGCGATCTGACAATCAATGCGCGGATCGGGGGACGCCCCAACCTAGAAGACCCAAACCGAGTAGCGGTTCTTGTTGAGATAGAGTCACGAACCGCAGCCGAAGTAAAGTTTCCGTATGACTTCAAGGTTGTGATGATTGGCTACTTCATACTAAACCCGGATCAACCTATTGAAGATAGGGAACGTGCGATGATGGCACTTAAGACTACCGGGGCATCGGTATTGTATTCAGCCGCGCGAGAGTTGATAGCTGTCGTGACCGGAAGGGGGCCATTCCCTGCGGTTCTTCTACCAACCGTTGTCATTGCGCTTGATGAGCCCCCGGCGCAAGAACAACCGACGGCAACGAAGAAAGCCGTGCGTAGAGGTGGCGCGAAAAAGGCGACGAAGAAAGGTAAGGCTAAAAAGCAACAACGGTGAGAGTACAGATTGGAAGCCTGCTCTCACCGTTGCCACGCATGTGCCGGGGTGGCGAAACTGGTAGCCGCGAAGGTCTGGAAAACCTTTGTTGTGTACGCAACGTGCGGGTTCGAGTCCCGTCCCCGGCACTTCACTTGTGCCGTGTACATTATCCTACGGGCGGGTGCATAATGTCCACAGGATAATGCTCTGGGAGGGGTGTATGAGCAACGTCAAACCGAAGGAAAAAGGCGAGCCAAAGTCTTCCGGCGCGGCCAAACTGGTGAGCCTGCGCCCGCTCTCTTTTGAAGAGTCTATTGACGCCATTTTTGGCGTCCCTCCGCCGCCGAAGGATGAGCCGAAGAAGGCGAAGACGCGGGCGGTTAAGAAACGTTAGGAACGTTACACTCATACTTAGCGGCACGCTTAGGACTAATTGAGGTCTGAAATAATCCGCGTCTTGTGCCTCTGCTCAAGCGTGACTGAATCATCAACCACAGTCATTATCTCCGCAATTGAGTCGGGATTAATTGCACCTAATATGCGCGTGGTGTCTGCGGTGATTACTTGCTCAATATCAGCTTGGGTGAACTCGTCACGTACCCGTGAGCAATCAATGTAAGAATCATGATCTAAGAATTCATAATCAGCCGCTCTTATGCAGACTTGTTGGGAACGAAGATAGGGCCGCTTCTGCTTGTACTCATTTATGTCGCTGTTGATAACGAGTAGAAGCGGCTCAGGCAGGATACTAACAACTAACAACCGCTTCTCTTTAGGAGGGGTTGCGAATTCGCAGAAGAGTTTAATAACTGCGCCGGGCCGGAATCGGCCCCTAAAAAACTCAAGCCTCGCTTCGAGAGGAAAAGCATCAGCTAAATTCATTGCAGCCGCCTGTCAGCCATGCAACTCTTCTATCAATTCTTCGCTGTCGGGCAGAGTAGCCGCAATGGCTTCTAACGGTATCTCGCCGTTAATATTGGCAGAGAAATACGCTGTATCGTGGCTTATCTCTTTTAACCTACCAAAAGGCAATCGCCCGATCTCGTCTATCGCTCGGTTCAAACATTCAATGTCTGACTTACTCATAAATGTTAGGTCGGGTTGCCTCAAAGGCTTGACCCAGTACCCATCAAGCGCAAAAGCAGCCCTTGCTTTAGCGGCGTTCGGCGTCATGCGGGCGCGGTTTTGGACATCTCGAACAAGATCGTACGTCCCGCTCGGCACAGGGCCGTCCTTGAGGGCATAATACTCATCACCGCAGATGAGTCTGCCGAAATCGCGCAGATGGTGGCGGTCGGCAAAATACAGGGCTTTTAAGACATGATAGATGTCCGGTACAGGCGCACGCCGGGAGATGTACAAAAACACCTCCAAAGCCTTATCGGCGTCGAACCTAAATGGACGAGTGGTACTCATAACTGCTTTACCTGAGACTCCCCCAAAGACCTATTAAGTTGTAAACTACCAAAGGAATTGTTGCTTACTAGGCAGAGATTTGAATGAGTAATCGTAATAACCGTGTTTCACTGAATAGCCATGTTTCACCGATGAAACAGTAGCACCACTTCCAGCAAAAGTCAACCACCTCTGATTGATGGGTTTGTCAAGTATATAATTCCCTTTCTTTTCAGCCGCCAACCCTACGGTAAGTTATGCCATTTCTCATTGTTTCCTTCGTTCGATTCGGCATTGAGGTTGGTCGAGTCGGCAATCACTTTAAAGGTCGTGTCTTTGAGGCTGACGGCGTTGGGCAGAATGCTCGACGCGTCCATCGGAATTTTCACGAACTGGCCCGGCTGAATCACGGGAATCGTCGCCCTCTTCTGTCGGCCCACACTGGAGTTACCGATTTTGCGAACGGTCAGCTCCACCAGACAACGTTTTGAAGGGGCGTCACCGTTGTTTGAGACGTAGACGTTCACCGCCTTATTGCCGACGAATTCAAACTCATTTCCCCTGACGATTAAATCCGGCATTGGCGGGCGCACGGTTGATGCCGAGAGCGACGCGACGCCATTGAGTTCCGCGTTGTCCCTCAACACCAACTTACGCGCCGGAGTAACCTGCAAAGCGCAAACGACGATGAGGCTCGCGCAAATAATTGTCTTCACTCTTCACTCTCCTTTTCCGTTCAGGCAGGTAGTTTCATAACGTGCCGGTGTGGCGTGGTTGCTGGCGCAGAGTATTGACCTCTCCCTTGAATGTCAATGGTGAGCCCGCGCGGCCCCCGCCCCAAAATAGTGTTGCAACCGGCGTCGCGGGCGTATAGGCTTGACGCCCGAAGCAGTCCGGAGTCCGCGAAGCGATAAGCCGAATGGAGAGGAAGATGAAGGTTGCGATTCGTGTCACCGAAGGCGTGCTCGACCCCGAAGACAAGCGCGTGCTCTTCGAGTGGGGCCAGAACATCTTCGGCGTCGAGGACGCGCTCTTACAGTGGAGGCCGAAGGACACGCACTTCATCCTCGAAGTTGAAGGGCGCGTGGGCTCGCACGTCGGCGTGCTCAAACATACCGTCAGCGCGGGCGGCGTGCCCGTCGTCGTCGGCGGCGTCGGCGGCGTCGTCACCGTGCCGGAGATGCAGGGCCACGGGCTCGCGCAAAAGGGGATGCGCCACGCCGCCGCCTTCATGTGCGAAGAGATGGGCGTCGAGTTCGGCCTGCTCTTCTGCCTCGACCGGCTCAAAGGATTTTACGAGAGCCTCGGCTGGCAGCACGTCCCCGAACGCGTCGAGGTCGAGCAGGAGTCGGGGCCGATTGAAGCGCCCTTCAACATGATGGTGCTCCCCTGCGGCGGCGGCGCGCGCCAGTGGCCCGCCGGGGAGGTCAAGCTCAACAGCCTGCCGTGGTGAGGCCGGAGCGCCTTCGACGATTCACGGAGAGAAGGACGCCATGAACGCTGTCAACTCTTGGCTGGCGAGCGTGCCCGCCGGATGGGTTTTGCTCTTGGCGGTCGTGACTTTGGCCGTCCTCTTCGCTCTGGTCGGGCTGAAGGCGAGCGCCGACCAACTGAAATTCACGAATGAGGAATACAGGAAGCGCTACGACAAGCCGATGCTCGCCTTCGAGTTCAACGCGGGCGAGGCATCGCGGATGTTCGAGTCTTGGCCGGAGGCGAAAAAAATTCTCCGCGCGGCCATCATCTGGGACTTCCTCTTCATCTTCATCTACCCCGGCCTCATCGCGGCGGTCTGCCTCGTGGGCGCGAGGTACCTGGACGCGCAAGGGTACGTCGGCTTCCGCGTCAGCCTCTTCTTTATCCTCCTCGTGCTCGTCGCGGCGCTGCTCGACGCCGTGGAGAACTGCGCGCTCCTCGCCGTCCTCTCCGACTCTCAGAACAGTTCCCTGCCCGCCGTCGCCTTCTACTGCGCCAAGGTCAAATTCGCCCTCGCCTACATCGCCGCCGGCTACGCCCTGCTCGCGTGCGCCGGGGCTTTAGCCCTCTGGCTCTACAACTCCTTCGCGGGCCGGGCTCCTCTCCCCCAATAACTCAGGTGACGACGAACTGCTTGTAGTGGTCGAAGCGTTCGAGGATGTTGGCGACGTAGTTGACGGGCTCCATCCCCCGGCAGAAGCCGAACTTGACGACGGGGTCGGTCGAGTATTGCTGCGTTGACTTCTGGAGCAGCCAGTAGGACACGTCGTCCCACACTTCCGGGTTGCCGCCGTACTTTTCGGTGAGCCGCTGCGCGTCCTCGACGTGCCCCGCGCCCGTGTTATAAGAGGCGAGGATGAACTTCAGCCGCTCGCCCTCGTCCGTGATGCGGTCGGCCCAGAACGCTTGCAACCACTTCAAGAACTTCACGGCCCCCTGCACGTTGTCCGCCGGGTCGAAGGCGTCGCGCACGCCGAACTCGTGCGCCGTCCTCGGCATCAGTTGGAGCAGGCCGCCCGCCCCCGCCCAAGAGCGCGCGTCGGGCTTGAAGCGCGACTCCTGATAGGTCTGCGCCGCCAACAGTCGCCAGTCCCAGCCGAGTTCGGCGGCGTGCTGCTTGAGGAGGTCGTCGAAGCGACAGAGCTTGCCCGTCGAAGAGGTCAGGTACTCGCTCGCCACGCGCTCCAGGTGACCACGGCGGTCAACGAAGTACTTCTTATAAAGTTTGTCGAAGAGCGGCCCGTTCTTCTTCTCTTCAATCCATGTGTTGAGCAGGCCCGCCAGCTCCGGCGCATTTCTCCTCAAGGCCCACGCGACGCTGTGCGCGCGACCCACGACGGGCCGCACCTTCAGGTTCTTGAACTCGGCCTCCTTCAGTAAAGCCAGATTGCCCTGCATGACCGTGAACTGCACTTCGCCGCGCGCGACCTTCTGGGCCAGCGCCTCGTCCTGAATCTTCCCTCCCATCTCGACGACGTTGATGTCGCCGGAGATTTCGTCCGACAGCTCGACGAGCGTCCGGCGGTAGGCCGAACGCTCCGGCAGGTTGACGGTCTTCCCGGCCAACTGCGCGGGGTTCGAGATGAGCCGCGCCTCGATGTCCACTTCGGGGAGCGGGTCGGCGGGGCCGGGTTCGAGCGCCTTCTCCGTCCCCTCGCCCGCGTCGTCGGGCGACATCTCCTGCTGCACGAGCGCGGGCTCCGTGCGGTAGAGCGCGCGGGTGAAGGCGACCTGCCCTTCGGTCTCCGGCGTGGGGACGAGCCGCCCGGCGGCGATGTCGCCTTCGCCGCTGTTGAGCAGCGCGAGGATGCTCTTGGGGTCGGCGACGACGACCACCTTGAGCGCGAGGTTCTGCTCGCGCGCGAACCCTTGCAGCAGCTCGTACTCGTAGCCGAGCGGCTCGCCGCGATAGAGGAAGTAGGTGGTCGAGTTGTACGGCGCGAGGACGACCAGCGACCCGCGCTCGCGTATCTCCGCGAGGTCGCGCCTGACGGGCTCGGCCATCGGCACGTTCGTCCGGCGGTTGATCTCGTCAACCGCGTCGAGCCGTGTCCTTGGGCCGCGCTTGCAGGAGGAAGAGGAAAGAATGAGAAGCGTGCAGAGGCCGAGCGAGAGGAGCCTTGTCGGGATGTTCATGGCGAAGCACTTGAAGCCGCCGGGCGGAGCCCAACCGCTCGCTCCCGCGCCGCGCGCCGTCACTTGAGAAGATTGTCGGAGGAAGTTAGGGGTGCAGAGCTTTTATGACAAAACGAGTCGCAAGTCAATTAAATCCCTCAAGGCGTTTCGCCGGATAATTCCCTCTTGACTTTTCGACGCGCTGTAATAGAGTGGCACATCCGTCAAAGACATTTCACGAGCCGCCCCTTGCGGCGCTCCGGCAGTTCCCGGCACACGAACATGCGAGGCACGAATATGTCATCTTCTCGACGCGACTTTCTGAAAACCATGACGCTCACGTTCGGCGCGATTACGCTGCCGTCGTGGGTTTTGGACGCCGAGGCGGCTGTCGGCGTGAGGTTCGAGGCCGACAAGAACAAGTTGGCCGACGTGGCGCTCGCGGCGGCGAAGAAGGCGGGCGCTTCTTACGCGGACGTGCGCGTCAACCGCTACCGCTCGGAGGCCGTGACGACGCGCGAGCGGCAGGTGCAGAACGTCTCGCGCGGGCAGTCCTACGGCTTCGGCGTGCGCGTGCTCTACAAGGGCACGTGGGGCTTCGCTTCGAGCCGCGACACTTCCGAGGCCGAGGTGCGGCGCGTCACCGCGCAGGCCGTCGAGATTGCGAAAGCCAACTCGGCCTACCAGCGCAAGCCCGTCAAACTCGTGCCCGCGCCGAAGGTCTTGAAGAGCTGGCGCAGCTCCTTCGAGCGCGACCCCTTCGACGTGCCGATTGACGACAAGATTCAGTTCCTCATGCGTCTGAACGAGGCGGCCTTGAAGACGAAGGGCGTGAGCTTCGTCAACTCCGGCGTCTTCTTCGTCAACGAGCAGAAGTTTCTCGCCACCTCCGACGGCTCGCGCGTTGACCAGTACATCATCCGCAGCTTCCCGAACTTCAACGTCACGGCGGTTGACCGCGCGAGCGGCGACTTCCAGTCGCGCAACTCCTTCGGCGGGCCGCAGCAACTCGGCTTCGAGTACTTGCAGAAATACCCGTGGCTCACCGAGGCCGAGCAGGCGGGCGAGGAGGCCGTCGCCAAGCTCAAGGCGAAGTCAATCGAGGCGGGGACGTATGACCTCGTGCTCCACCCTTCGCACCTCTGGCTGACGATTCACGAGTCGGTCGGCCACCCGACGGAACTCGACCGCGCCTTGTGGTGGGAGGCCAACTACGCGGGCACGAGCTTCCTCACGCCGGAGAAGACCGGCAAGCTTCAGTTCGGCTCGAAGCTCGTCAACTTCGTCGCCGACCGCACGCAGACCGGCGGCCTTGCGACCGTCGGTTGGGACGACGAAGGCGTCGAGGGTCAACGCTGGCACTTGGTTAAAGACGGCGTGTTCGTTGATTGGCAGACGACGCGCGACCTCGCGCCGCTCATCGGGAAGAGTAAGTCTTACGGCTGCCTGCACGCCGACAGTTGGTCGAGCGTGCCATTCCCGCGGATGCCGAACGTCTCTCTGGAGCCGTCGAAGGACGCGACCTCTCTCGACGATTTAGTCGGGGGCGTGGAGAAGGGCGTGCTCATCTACGGCGACGGCAGTTACTCGATTGACCAGCAGCGCTACAACTTCCAGTTCGGCGGGCAGACCTTCTGGGAGATTAACAAGGGCAAGGTCACGGGGATGCTGCGCGACGTGGCCTACCAGTCGCGCACCACCGACTTCTGGGGCTCTTGCGACGCGCTCGGCGGCGAGGCGACCTACCGCCTCGGCGGGAGCTTCAACGACGGCAAGGGCGAGCCGGGACAGTCGAACGCCGTGCGCCACGGCTGCCCCATCGCGCGCTTCCGCAAAATCAACGTCCTCAACACCGCCGCCAAGGCTTCATAATCTTTCGAGGAGACTTTAAGAGATGCCGGGTATCAGCATTGACAACCTGCTCGACGAGAGGGAGGCGCGCGCGCTGACCTCCAAGCTGCTCGCGCACGTCAAGGCCGACGACGCGACCGTGGGTGTTTCGAGCGAGACCTACTCGCATCTGCGCTTCGCCGCCAACGCCTTCGCCACCAGCGGCAGGCGCGAGAACCGCACGGCGAACGTCACGGTCTGGGTCAAGGGCAAGGACGGGATGCAGCGCGGCGCGTCGTCCACGAATGAGTTCGACGACGCTTCGCTCAAGGCGGCGGTCGAGGAGGCCGAGTCTCTGGCCCGCATCTCGCCCGTTGACCGCGAGTACCTGCCGACTCTCCCCGCCCAGACCTACAAGCCGACGGGCGGCTTCGTCGAGGCTTCGGCGAACATCTCAGTCCAAGACCGCGCGCGACGCATCAGCGAGATTATCGAGGCGTGCGAGAAGGCGGGCGTCGTCGGCGCGGGCTTTCATCAGGCGCGCGGGCAGGCCGGAGCTTCGGCGACGAAGAACGGCAACTTCGGCTTCGAGCGTTCGAGCCTCGTCAGTCTCTCGATGACCTCGCGCACGCGCGACGGCTCTTCGTCCGGCTACTTCCTGCGCAACCACTACGACGTGGCGAAGCTCGACACCGACCGCATCGCGCGCGAGTCCATCCGCCGCGCGCTCGAAGGCCGCGACGCGCGCACGGTCGAGCCCGGCAGCTATCCCGTCATCCTCGAACCGCAGGCCGTCGCCGATTTGCTCTCCTCCTTCGCCTTCGGCTTCGACGCGCGCAACGCCGAAGAAGGCCGCAGCGCTTACTCTCTGCCCGGCGGCAAGACGCGGCTCGGAGAAAAATTCTTCGACGAGCGCCTCTCGGTCTACAGCGACCCCTGGAGCGCGGAGCTGCCCGGCTCGATGTCGGCGCAGGCCGGGCTCCCGTCGCAAAAGATTTACTTAGTGCGCGGCGGGACGGTCGAGAACCTCGTCTACTCGCGCTTCTGGGCGCAGCGCGGCGAGCAGCCGCGACAGCCGACGCCCGGCCCCGTCAACACCATCATCGAGGCTTCGGGGCCGACCGCCCCGGTCGAGGAGATGATTAAGCAGACGCCGCGCGGACTGCTCATCAGCCGCTTCTGGTACATCCGCTCGATTGACCCGCGCACCAACAGCCTCACCGGGCTGACGCGCGACGGCGTCTGGTTCATCGAGGACGGGCGCATCAAGCACGCCGTCAAGAACCTCCGCTTCAATCAGAGCATCATCCGCATGCTCGCGCCCGGCAACGTCGAGATGATCGGCCCCTCCGAGCGCGTCTCCAGCAGCGAGGGACAGAACGCCGCGCTCCTCCCCGCCCTCAAGCTCAAGAGTTTTACTTTCACCTCGCAGTCCGAAGCGGTCTGAGACCGACGACGGAGCAAACAGTACCGCGAGCGGTAGCGAGCGGGTTGAGCAACGTCAATGCTCAACCCGCTCGCTACCGCTCGCGGTACTGTTTCTTAATCCGCTCAAGGCCTGATGCAGAGGCCGCAGTTGGCCGTGCCGGTGATGGTGACGGAGGCGGGGCAGACGGCGTTGGCCCCGAAGGTGCAGTTAATGTTGCCGGTGACTGTTGTGTTCTGGAGCAGAGACGCGTTGGAGAAGTTGGTCAGGCTGAAGCCGAGGACGGAGGAAGGGACGGGCGGCGCGGGCGCGCAGGGCGGGGCGGGACAGGCGGGGGCCGCGTTGCCGACCTTGACGTAGGCCGCTTCGTCCAAGAGGTTGAACACCGGGCCGGGCGCGGGGCCGGGCGTCTGCGTCACGCCCAAGAGGTTCGCGGTCGTGCCGGAGTTAAAGCGCATCGGGCCTTCGACCTGCGTCCTCGCGAGGCCGACGGTGCTCGACGCGCCGGTCAGGACGGCTATCGCGCCGGGGAACGCCTGAATCGAGCAGTCGTTGGCTACTACGGCGGAGTTACCACTGTTGACGCCGCCGTTGACGAGCGCGGTGTCGAAGAGCAGGGCCTGCGAGCCGCCGAGGACGAAGAGGTTGTCGCGCACGGTGCTCGACGGCGCGAGCGTGAGCGTGCAGTCGTGACACTCGAAGCGCGAGCCCGCGAAGACGCCGACGCTGAAACGCGTGTTGGGGCCGAAGGTCGTGTCCTCGGCGGTGAGGAGGGCGAGTTCGAGCTGCGCGCCCCACTGGACGTTCCCCTCCAAACGACAGTTGAGAAGGCGCAGGTGCGGGACGCTCACTTCGGTCGCTAAGAGCCCCGTGAAGCCGCCGGTCAGTTTCAGGTTCTCGATGTTGACGAGCTGCGCGCTGCGCACCCAGACGGCGGCGTCCGTCTGCTCGACGCTGCCGGTGGCCTCGACGCCGTCGGTCGCGGGGTCTGCGCCGCGCAGCGTCACGCGGTCACGGGTGACGACGACGTTCTCCTGACACATGCCGCTAATCTCGACAGTGAGGCTCGCGGCGTCCGGATGTTTCGTGAGTGCCTTGTTGATGCTCTCGCCTTTGTGGCAGTTGACCTTCTCGGTGGCGGGTGGCGGGGCGGCGAGAGCAGGGGCGAAGACCGTCGGAATCAGAAGGCAGGCGAGGAGGAGAAAGAGCACGAAGGACTGGGAGCGGGTCATGGGGAACCTCCTTGGGAAGTGAAGAAAATTCGGGAGTCGGCGCGGAGCCCGAAGGCCGGGCAGCTCGCGACCCCCGCGAACGCGAGGTGGAGCCCCGAAGGAAGGAAACGACAAGTCGCCTTTTATGCCAGCGACGTTGAGATGTCAACCCTCTTTGCCTCTTGCCGGAAGGTGAAGGTAAGATACGCGGGCGGCGGCGGACACAATTCGACTCCCCTTGCGTTGGTCGCGCCCGTACTTCCGAAAGTGGCAACGCCCGCTCCTTCGCGGTACTTCCTTAAAGGCATGAGAAACAAAGTCCTGATTTCTGTGACCGCCGTGCTCTCGGTCATGGCCTTCGCCCTTGGCTGGTCAACGCTCGCGCACGAGGGCGAGCACCACAGCCCCGGCGGCAACGGCCAGCCCAACAATCAAGCTCTCGTCTCGATGGGCTTCACGCCGTGCGTCAACGGCATGGCCGCGACGTTCCCGTGTCACAACGTTGACCTCGCCTCGTTCCTCCCGCTCGACACAATCGGCGGGGGGACGGCGAACGACGTGTGGGGCTGGACTGACCCGCAGACGGGCAAGGAGTACGCCATCCTCGGTCGCTCCAGCGGCATCTCGTTCGTGGACGTGAGCGACCCCACACAGCCCGTCTACCTCGGCAACCTCCCGACGCACGCGCAGGACGCCGCGCACGAACTCTGGCGCGGGCTCAAGGTCTACCGCAACCACGTCTTCGTCGTCAGCGAGATTACGGAGCACGGGATGCAGGTCTTCGATTTGACGCAACTGCGGGGCGTCGCCTCGCCGCCGCAGACTTTCACCGAGACGGCGCACTACAACAACTTCGGCAGCGCGCACACGCTCGCCGTCAACGAGGAGACGGGCTTCGCCTACGCCGCCGGGAGCCGCCCCGGCGCGGGCAAAACCGTCGGCGTCAACACCTGCGGCGCGCGCGGCCTCCACGTCGTTGACGTGCGGAACCCTTCTGCTCCGGTCTTCGCCGGTTGCGTGGACGAAGACCTCTACACGCACGAGACGCAGTGTGTCATCTACCGTGGCCCCGACGCCGCGCACCGCGACCGCGAAATCTGCTTCAGCTCGAACGAAGACACTTTGACCATCGTTGACGTGACGAACAAGTCGGCCCCCGTCCAGCTCTCGCGCACGGGCTACACGGGGCGCGGCTACACGCATCAGGGGTGGCTCACCGAAGACCACACGCGCTTCCTCTTGGACGACGAGTTGGACGAGCAGAACCGGGCGGCGCAGAACCAACCCGCCAACACGCGCACCTTCGTCTGGAACGTCTCCAACCTCGACGCGCCGACCGTGCAGGGCGTCTTCAACGGCTCGACCACGGCCATTGACCACAACCTCTACGTCCGCGGCACGCACGTCTTCGAGTCGAACTACCGGAGCGGCGTCCGCGTCCTCGACGCGTCTAACGCCTCCGTCGCGAGCCTCAACGAGCTTGCCTTCTTCGACGTTTACCCGACCGACGATCAGGCGCTTTTTAACGGCACGTGGAGCAACTACCCCTTCTTCGCCAGCGGGACGGTCGTCGCCAGCGGCATCGAGCAGGGCTTGTTCGTGCTGCGCCCGCGCGTCGGGATGCCCGTCAAGATTGACTACGCGCCGTTCTTCGTCCGGCAGCAGTATCTCGACTTCCTCGGTCGCCAGCCCGACGAAGCGGGGCTCGGCTTCTGGACTCACGGCATCGCCGCCTGCGGCGCGGACGCCGGTTGCATGAACGACAAGCGGCAGAACACGTCCGCCGCCTTCTTCCTCTCGATAGAGTTTCAGGAGACCGGCTACCTCGTCTATCGAATGTACAAGGCGGCCTACGGCGACATGCCCGGCGCGCCCGTGCCCCTGAGGTTCGAGGAGTTCCTGCCCGACACGCAGCGCATCGGTCAGGGCATACAGGTCGGCGTCGGCAACTGGGCCGCGCAGCTCGACGCGAACAAGAACGCCTTCGCGCAGGAGTTCGCCGCGCGCTCGCGCTTCACCAACGCCTTCCCTTCCGACCTGACGCCGCAAGAGTTTGTAGACAGACTCCATACGAATGTCGGCGGGAACGTGCTCTCGGCGGACGAGCGGGCGAGTCTCATCAACGACCTCAACGGCAACAACACCCCGGCGGGCCGCGCGAGCGTCCTGCGGAGAGTGGCCGAAGACCAGACCTTGAAGGACAACGAGAAGAATCGTGCGTTCGTCCTCATGCAATACTTCGGCTACATGCGCCGCAACCCGAACGAAGGTCAGGACACGGACTTCCGTGGCTACGACTTCTGGCTCACGAAGCTCGAAACCCACGGCGGCGACTACCGAGGCGCGCAGATGGTCGAAGCCTTCATCACGTCAATCGAATACAGACAGCGTTTCGGTCAGTGAGTCAGAACCCGGAGCGGTAGCGACGGGGTACTGCTCTCTGTAGCTTTCAAGTCGCGTGTCGTCTGAGGCGAACCCCGTCGCTACTGCTCCGGGTTCTGACCTGCGTAATTTCACGAATGCACATCCTCTCGCTCGAAGCCGTCAGTAAGAACTACGGCCTGCGACCGCTCTTCGAGAACGTCACACTCGGCTTCGACTCCGCCGACCGCGTCGGGCTGGTCGGCGTCAACGGCTCCGGCAAGACCACCTTCCTCCGCATCCTCGCGGGCGAGGAAGTGCCGGACACGGGCCGCGTCGTCTTCGCCGAAGGCGTCACCGTCGGCTACCTCCCGCAGAACCCTCCCTTCGACCCCGCGCAGAGCGTGCTCGACGCCGTCTTCGCCGCGAGCGACGAGCGGACGGAGCTTTTGCTCGACTACGAACGCGCGTGCCGAGAACTGGCGGCGTCGGGCGGCGAGGAGCGGCGGCTGCTCGACCGCGTGTCGGAGTCGGCGCACCGCCTTGAGGCTTCCGGCGCGTGGGAGTTGGAGACCAACGCGCGGACTGTCCTCTCCAAGCTCGGCATCAACGACACCGCCGCCCTCATGGGCACGCTCTCCGGCGGCCAGCGCAAGCGCGTCGCGCTCGCCCACGCCTTAATCGCGAGCCCGCGACTGCTCATCCTCGACGAGCCGACCAATCACCTCGACGCCGAGACCATCACGTGGCTCGAAGATTATCTCGCGCGCTATCGTGGCGCGCTCCTCCTCGTCACGCACGACCGCTACTTTCTTGACCGCGTGACGGGCCGCATCCTCGAAATCGAGCGCGGCGCGGTGCAGCCCTTCGACGGTAACTACGCCTTCTATCTTGAGAAGAAGGAGGAGCAGGCCGAGGCGCGCGCCTCCGAGGGGCAGAAGCGCGAGATGCTGATGCGGCGCGAGCTGGCGTGGCTGCGAAGGGGCGCGAAGGCGCGGACGCGCAAATCCAAATCGCGCGTCGCCGCCGCCGAGAGCCTCATCGCCGAGCCGCGCGAGAGGCCGCAGGCCGAACTCGACATCAACGTCTCTTCGAGCCGCATCGGGAAGAAAGTCTTGGAGCTGCGCGGCATCAGGAAGTCTTACGGCGAGCGCGCGCTGATTGAGGATTTCAGCTACACGCTCAAGCCCGGCGACCGCATCGGCCTCATCGGGCCGAACGGCGCGGGGAAGACGACGCTCCTCGAAATCATCACGGGGCGCGTCCGACCCGACGGCGGCACTCTGGAAGTCGGGCAGACCGTCCGCTTCGGCTACTACGATCAGGAGAACCGCGCGCTCGACGAGTCGGAGCGCGTCATTGATTACGTCCGGGGCGTCGCCGAGCGCGTCGAGACCGCCGACGGCACGCTCATCACGGCGGGCCAGATGCTCGAAAAATTTCTCTTCACGGGCGCGATGCAGTACGCGCCGGTCGGGAAGCTTTCGGGCGGCGAGCGGCGGCGGCTCTACCTCCTGCGCGTGCTGATGAGCGCGCCGAACGTTCTGCTGCTGGACGAGCCGACGAACGACCTCGACATCCGCACGCTCGTTACGCTCGAAGATTATCTGGACGGCTTCGGCGGGAGCCTCGTCGTCGTCAGCCACGACCGCTACTTCCTCGACCGCACGGTCGAGCACATCTTCCGCTTCGAGGACGGGGGCCGCATCCGCGAGTACCCCGGAAACTACACGGCCTTCCTCGAAGCCCGCCGCGCCGAAGATAAAGCGTCAGACTTGTCCACACGCCCCGAAGCCTCCTCAGCCGCGCGGCCCGCGCGCGCTGAGAAGACGGCGGATACTTCGAGCAAACGAAAGCTCTCATTCAAGGAGCAGAGAGAGCTGGAAGAGTTGGAAGTTCGCATCGCCGACGCGGAAAAACGTCAGGCCGAGTTGGAGGCCGAACTGGCCGCGAACGCGAGCGACGCGTACCTCGTGGCGAAACTCTACGCCGAGCGCGAGGCGCTCGCCGCACGACTCGCCCAAGACCTCGACCGTTGGGCGGAGTTGGCCGAGCGCGCCTCCGAAGGTTGAAGCAACGGACGCTCACAAAAATCCAATTTATTGGACGCGGAAACTTTTTCGCGCACGCGGCAGTAATAGTCATTTCGCTCTCGCGCTGGTATGATTTCAAGCACCCTGCCGGAATACCTCAGACATGCCGCCGTGGCTTACGGAGGTCTCGGTCGCGGGCTCAGTTCAGTTGAGAGTGATTGGTGTCGGACGGTAAGGCGCTTGGGCGGAACGGCGGGCGTCTTTTAACCTCGACATTCGTACAACCCCGGATTCCACTTCCCTTTTCGACAATCGAGGACAAGCACATGAAGAGAATCTCTTTTTGCGTCCTGACGGTTCTGTTGTGCGCGCACATAGTCGCGGCGCAAAAAGTTCCGGTGCAGGAAGTAATGTTAGACAACGGTATGCGTCTGCTGCTCGTGCAGCGCAGGGGCGACCCAAGCATCGCCGTCGGCTGGGTGGCGCGCGTCGGCTCGGTCAACGAGCGGCCCGGCATCACGGGCCTTTCGCACCTCTTCGAGCACATGATGTTCAAGGGCACGCACGTCATCGGCACCAAAGACCACGCGGCCCACGCGAAGGTTCTGGCCGAGATGGATCAGGTGCGGGCCGAAATGCGCCGCGAGGAGGTCGCGCTCATCCAGAAGGCGCGGCTCGGCGAAATCTCCGACGCCAAAGACCCGAAGAACCGCTCCGCCAAGCACCAACAACTCCGCGCCCGCTTCGAGGAACTGACGAAGCAGGAGAAGGATTTGATGGTCAAGGACGAGTACGACCGCATCTACACGTCCGCCGGGGCCGCCGGGCTCAACGCCGGGACGAGCAACGACTTCACCATCTACTTCCTGAACGTCCCGGCCAACAAGATCGAGTTGTGGTTCTGGATGGAGTCTGACCGCCTCGCCAATCACGTCTTCCGCGAGTTCTACTCCGAGCGCGACGTGGTTCACGAAGAGCGCCGCCTGCGCACCGACTCGACGCCGACCGGCAAGTTCAACGAGCTTTATGAATCCATGTTCTGGCAGTCCAGCCCTTACGGCTGGCCCGTCGTCGGCTGGCCCTCCGACCTCGAAGGCATCACGCGCGAGGAGGCCGAGGAATACTTCGCCGTCAACTACGCGCCGAACAATCTGACGGCCTGCCTCGTCGGCGACTTCGAGCCCGCGCGCGCCATCGAGCTGGCGAAGAAATATTTCGGTCGCCTCAAGCGCGGCCCGCGCGAGCCGGAGCCGGTTCGCACCTCCGAGATGCCGCAGCTCGCCGAAAAGCGGATGACCGCTTACGCCGAGACGACGCCGCAGGTCAGGGTTCGCTACCACACGGTCGCCGACGGCCACCCGGACGACTTCGCCTTGAACATCCTCGCCGACGTCCTCAACGGTCGCACGGGCCGTCTCTACAAGTCGCTCGTCACGCAGCAGGCGGTCGCCAACAACGCCTTCGCCAACGCGGACGGGCGCAAGTACGAAGGGCTCTTCGAGCTTTCGGGCGTCGCCAAGCCGGGCAAGACGCCGGAGGACGTGGAGCAGGCGCTCTACAAGGAGATCGAGAAGCTGAAGACGGAGCTGGTCAGCACGGACGAGTTGCAGAAGGTCAAGAACCAGAATGCCGCCGGCGACTTCCGCCGCTTGCAGAATAACTTCTCCCTGATGACGCAACTGCTCCTGCGCGACAACGGTCGCGGCTGGGAGACCATCAACACCGACCCGGCGCGCGTGCAGGCCGTGACCGCCGAAGACATTCGCCGCGTCGCCAACACCTACTTCAAGAACGAGAACCGCACGGTCGGCATCTACTACACGAAGAAGGCCAGCGCCGCCGAGGCCGCCGCCGAAGCCAGCGACCCCATTCTGGCCGGACTCGACGATCAGGAGAAGTCGCAGGTGCAGCGGATGCGCGGCGCGCTCGCGCAGATGACGATTGAGCAGGTGCGCGGCTTCCTCGGACAGATGGAACAGCGGGCCGCCTCGACGCCCGCCGACAAGCAGGACTTGTTGAAGGCGATGAAGAAGTTGCTGGAAGACCGTCTCAAGCAGCTCGAAGGAGGGACAAAATGAGAACGAAGAACACAAAGATAACGTCGGCGCTCATGGCCTTCGTGCTGCTCGCGCTCGCGCCCGCCGGGCTTCTGGCGCAGAGGCAAGACATCCCCGCGCACCCGAAGGAGCTGAAGTATACGCAGCTCGACTACACGCCGCCGAAGCGCGACAAGTTCCGGCACGTCCTCTCGAACGGGGCGGTCGCCTACCTCGTCGAAGACCACGAGCTGCCGCTCGTCAACGTCTCGACGCTCGTCCGCACGGGCGCGTACCTCGAACCCGAAACGAAGCGCGGGCTCGCCGCCATCACGGGCACGCAGATTCGCGTCGGCGGCACGACCTCGAAGACCGCCGAGCAGTTCGACGAGGCCGCCGACTTCCTCGCCGCCAACCTTTCGAGCGGCATCGGCGACACGCAGGGGACGGCCAACCTCAACTGCCTGACCAAAGACATTGACGCGGGCCTCGCGCTCTACTTCGACATGCTCAAGAACCCCGGCTTTCAGGCCGACCGCCTCGCTCTGTCCAAGAGCCAAATCCTGCAAGGCATGGAGCGGCGCAACGACAGCACGACGACCATCGAGTCGCGCGAGTGGTCGCGGCTGATGCGCGGCGACAAGCACTTCTCGACGCGCGAGTCCACGAAGGCTTCCATCGAGTCCATCACGCGCGAAGACCTGATGGCCTTTCACAAGCAGTACTACCAGCCCGCCGGTTTCATCTTCGCCGTCTCCGGCGACTTCAAGACGAGCGAGATGCTCCAGAAGCTCGAAGCGGCTTTGAACGGCTGGCCCTCGACGAAGGCGTTGGTGCCGCCCGTGCCGAAGCCGGAGTTCACGCCGGTGGCGGGCGTCTATGCCGTCCACAAGGCGGATGTCAATCAGGGCCGCGTCCGCATCGGCCACGTCGGCGTGACGCGCGACAACCCGGACTCGTATGCCATCTCGCTCATGAACGACATCCTCGGCGGCAGCGGCTTCACCTCGCGCATCACTTCGCGCGTCCGCTCCGACGAGGGGCTGGCCTACAGCGCGGGCTCGATCTTCGGTCAGGGAGTTTATTACCCGTCCGACTTCCGCGCCGCGTTCCAGTCCAAGAGCATGAGCACGCCGCAGGCGATTGACATCGTGATGGAGGAGATTAACCGCATCCGCACGACGCCGGTCTCGGCGGAGGAGTTGCAGACGGCGAAGAACTCAGAGATTGAGACCTTCCCGCTCGCCTTCGCCAGCGCCGCGCAGATCGCCGGGACGTTTGCGCAGGACGAGTACACGAACCGCCCGGCGGACTACTGGGAGAAGTACCGCGACCGCATCCGCGCCGTCACGGCGGCGGACGTGCAGCGCGTCGCGCAGAAGTACCTCCAGCCCGAACAGCTCGTCATCCTCGTCGTCGGCAACATTGACGACATCAACAAGGGCAACCCCGACAAGCCGCAGCACTCGCTCGCCAAGCTCGTCAAGAACGGCCAGATTCGGCGCATCCCTTTGCCCGACCCCCTGACCCTCGTCTACCCGGTCGCGCAGTAATTTTTACTTCGCGGCGTCGGACACGAAAGAAGCCCCGGAAGTCTAGTGAAAGACTTCCGGGGCTTCTTCTTTCCCCGCGCCGTTCGCGTGGTGGACCGTGAACCGCTATAAGATGTCTGACGAAGTTACCGCCGCAGAAGACGGAGCGCATTTAACTTCGGGACAGATGACTTCCAACCTGATAGACATCCTCGGACTGACCGCCGACGAGCTTGACTCCGAGGCGCGGCGCGTCCTGCCCGGCGGCGCGTGGGCCGCGCGCGACCTCTACGCGCGCCTGTACCTGACGGGCCGCTTCGAGCCGGAGTCGTTCCCTCTCTCTCCCGTCTTCGCCGACGCCTGGCGCGAGCGCTTCCGAGTCTCAACTTTAACCCTCAAGAAAATCTCCGAGGAAGAAACGGACGCGGGCGTGACGGCGAAGGCGGTCTTCGCGACGCGCGACGGCTACGAGATTGAAGCCGTGCGCATCCCGATGGGCGCGGGCTTTCAGACCTTGTGCGTTTCGAGTCAGGTGGGCTGCAAGATGGGCTGCACGTTCTGCGAGACGGGCCGCATGGGTCTGCTCCGGCAGCTCGACGCCGGGGAGATAGTCGCGCAGGTCTTCGCGGCGCGCTTCGCGTTGGGGTGGACGCCGAAGAACGTCGTCTTCATGGGCATGGGCGAGGCTTTGGACAACGCCGACAACCTCATCCACGCGCTCCACGTTCTGACGGACAGGCGCGGCTTCCACTACGGCCACGACCGCCTCACGGTCTGCACCGCCGGGCACGCCGAAGGGCTCAGGAAGCTGGCCGCTCTCGGCTGGAAGCGACTTAACCTTTCGGTGAGCCTCAACGCGCCGGACGACGCGAGCCGCAGCCGCATCATGCCCGTCAACCGCAAGACGCCGCTCGCCGAGTTGCAGCGCGCACTCTCGGAATACCCGCGCCGCCGCAACTTCGTCCTCGGCGTCAACTACTGCCTCCTGCCCGGCCTCAACGATTCGCGCGAGGACGCGCGCGGCGTCGCCGAGTTTTGCCGCCCGCTTGGTCGAGTGCTCGTCAACCTCATCCCCTACAACCCCGGCCACGCCCCGCTCACCCGCGCCCCCGAAGAGGCGGAGGTCGAGCGCTTCATGGACTGGCTGCGCGAAGAGGGCTTGCCCGTCCGCCGCCGCGCCACGAAGGGCCGCCGCATCATGGCCGCCTGCGGCCAACTCGGCAACGCCGAGCTGCGCCGCCACTTGCCCTGAAAGGGCAAGAGATAATAGCGGGGGGCAAAGCAAACGAAGTTTGCGACGCCCCCGGAACAGTCAGCGAAAGGAATCCGACCCTGAAGGGGTCGCACCGCGACAAGCGTCTGCGACCCTTTCAGGGTCGGATTCTTTTTTCTACGCCGAACCGGGGGCGACGTGCTTCGCACTTTGCCCCCGGCTATTGTCTTCCGCCCTTTCAGGGCTTTAATGAATCGCGTTTGAGACGTGCGCGCCGCCGAAGTAGTCGGGTTCATTGCTGAACGCCGAGGGCGGGCCGAGTTCTTCCCAGCGGTGTGTGAAGCCCGCGGCCTTGAGTTCGTCCTGAAGCCTCTGATCGGAGGAGACCGTCATAGTGCGTTCGGGGCGGAGGCGGACTTTGAAGCCGTCCGCGCTCAAGGGCAAGTCGAAGAAGACGGCGCAGTCGCCGGGGTGGCTGCGGAGCGTCTGCGTCAGCGTCTCGCAGGCGCGAGGCACGTCCGCATCGGTGGGGAGTTCGATGACGAGGGCTCGCGTCGTCGGCCTCGCGCCCGTCTGTGCAGAAGCGTAGTGGCGCATCGGGATGCGGGCCTTCTCAAGCAGCGTCACTTCGTCGCACACGACCGTCAGAGAGCTGTCGCCGCTCCCGTCGAGCCGCCCGACGACGAGGAGGAGCGCGTCGTTGGCGGCGTCCTTGCCCTTCGTCTTCAGGGCTTCGGGCCAGAGCACGCACTTGACGCCCGCGCCCGTCAAATCTTCCAGACGGAAGAAGGCGTAGCGGTCGCCCTTCTTCGTGTTGCGCGCCGTGAAGTCCGAGACGACGCCCGCCAGACGGACGCGCGAGTCGGGCTCGGTGGAAGAGAGTTCCAAGACCGTGCGGCAGTTGAGCTGCTCTATCTTTTCGGCGAAGTCTTCGAGCGGGTGGCCCGAAACGTAGAAGCCGACCGCCGCCTTCTCGTAGTCGAGCAGCTCCTTGTGCGACCACGCCGTGGCCGCCGCGAGCGGGTGCTGAAGCTCTTCCGTCTCGCCCCCGGCGACCGCGCCGAACATGTCGGTCTGCCCGCTCGTGCGCGCGCGACGCTGCCGCGTGCCACGGTCGAGCGCCTTGTCCACGGTCGCCAGAAGGCACGCGCGCCAAGTGTGCAGAGACTCGGCGGCAGGCTTCAGAGAGTCGAACGCGCCCGCGCACACGAGGCTCTCCAACACGCGCTTGCCCGCGCCCTTCTCGCCGACCCTTTCAGCGAAATCATAAATCGAAGTGAAGTGCCGCTCGGCGCGCGCCTCGATGACCGCGCCGACCGCCGACTGACCGATGCCCTTGATGGCCGAGAGGCCGTAGCGGATCGCGCCCTCGACCGGCGTGAAGCCCGGCCCCGACTCGTTCACGTCCGGCGGCAGCATCCGAATCTTCTGCGAGCGCAGTTCCGAGGCGTACTTCAGAATCTTGGCCGAGTCGTCGGCCATGTACGTCATCACCGCCGCGTAAAAGTGCTCCGCGTAGTTCGCCTTCAAGTACGCCGTCTGGTAAGCGACGTGCGCGTAGGCGACCGAGTGCGAGCGGTTGAAGCCGTAGTCGGCGAACTGCGCCATGAGGCGGAAAATCTCGCGCGCCTTCTTCTTCGGGATTTTATTCTTGACGCAGCCCGCGATGAACTTCTCTTCGTGGACGGCCATCTCCTCGCGCTTCTTTTTGCCCATCGCGCGGCGCATGAGGTCGGCTTCGCCTAAAGAGTAGCCGCCTAAGCGTTGCGCGAGCTGCATGATCTGCTCTTGGTAGACGAGAATCCCGTAAGTGTTCTTGAGTATCTCCTCCATCTCTTCGGTGATGTACTCGACCGGCTTCCTGCCGTGATAGCGGTCAATGAAGTCGTCCACCATCCCGCCGTCGAGCGGCCCCGGTCGGTACAAGGCGTTTAGGGCCGAGAGGTCTTCGATGGACTTCGGCTTGAGCTTCCGGCAAATCTCCTGCATCCCCGAACTTTCAAATTGGAAGATCGCATCTGTGTGTCCATGCGCGAAAAGCTCGTAGGTCTTGGGGTCTTCGAGCGTGATTTCGTGCCAGTCTATTTCGAGCCCGTTCAGCTCGCGGATGGTCTTGCAGCACTGGTTGATGATGGAGAGCGTCGTCAAGCCGAGGAAGTCCATCTTGAGCATGCCCGTCTTTTCGAGGTCGGACATCTCGAACTGCGTGGTCAGTTCCTGCTTGTTGCTGACGGCGACGGGGACGAGTTCTTCCAAGGGCTGCGGCGAGATGACGACGCCCGCCGCGTGCACCGAAGAGTGGCGCGCGCAGCCTTCGAGACGGCGCGCGATTTCGATGACCTTCTTCGTCTGCGCGTCCTTCTCGAAGGCCTGCTTCAGTTCCGGCACCGTCTCAAGCGCCTGTGTGATGGAGACGTTGCGGCCACGAATGGGCGGCGGGATGAGCTTGGCGATTTTCTCGACATCGGCGTAGGGCATGTCGAGGGCGCGGCCCACGTCCTTAATCGCCGCCTTCGAGGCCATCGTCCCGAACGTGATGATCTGGCACACGGACTCGCGCCCGTAGAGCTGCGAGACGTGGTTGATGACCTCGCCGCGCCCGTGGACGCAGAAGTCTATGTCTATATCGGGCATCGAGACGCGGTCGGGGTTGAGGAAACGCTCGAAGAGGAGGTCGTACTGGATGGGGTCAACGTCGGTAATCTCAAGACAGTAAGCGACGAGTGAGCCCGCCGCCGAGCCTCTTCCGGGGCCGACGGGGATGCCACGGTCTTTGGCGAACTTGATGAAGTCCCAGACGATGAGGAAGTAGGAGGGGAAGCCCATCCGCTTAATCATCTCTATCTCGCTTGAGACGCGCGCCTGATACTCGTCGAAGCCGTGCTTGAGCGAGCCGGAGGCGCGCATCCTTTCCCAGACGGTCTCGCGTCGGCGCTCGTAGCCAAGACGCACGACCTTGTCGAAGTATTCGTCAATCGAGAGGTCGCTCTCTTCGGCGGGGATGGGGTAGACGGGCAGACGGTTCTCGCCCAAGGGGAGCTTGAGGTTGCACATCTCGGCGACTTCGAGCGTGCGCGAGACGGCGTCGGGCGCGTAGGAGAAAATCTGCGCCATCTCTTCGGGCGAGCGGACGTACCACTGCGGGCCGCCGAAGCTCATGCGGTCGGTGTCGTTGACGGTCTTGCCCGTCCCGATGCAGAGCATCACGTCGTGCGCCTCGTAGTCCTCGCGGAAGAGGTAGTGCGCGTCGTTGGTGGCGACGAGAGGGATGCCGGTCTTCTTCGAGAGTTCGAGCAGGTCTTTGTTGATGCGCTGCTGGTCGGCCAGCTCGTGGTCTTGAATTTCGAGGAAGTAGTTGCCCTTGCCGAGGATGTCTTGAAATTCGTGCGCAGACTTTTCGGCTTCGTCGAGCTTGCCGTTCTTCAAGTGCTGCTGCGGGACGCCGGAGAGGCAGGCGGAGAGCCCGATGAGCCCGCCGCTGAACTGCGCGAGCAGCTCGCGGTCAATCCGGGGCTTGCGGTAGAAGCCTTCCTTGAAAGCCTTCGACGTGAGGCGCACGAGGTTGTGATAACCCTCGCGGTCTTTCGCCAGAAGGATCATGTGGTTGTAAGGCTTCTCGCCTTTGCGCGCGTCCTTCTTGTCGAAGCGGCTCGCCGGAGCCAGATACACTTCGCAGCCGATGATCGGCTTCACGTCGTGCTTCTTCATCTCGTTGTAGAAGGAGACCGCGCCGTAGATGTTGCCGTGGTCGGTCATCGCGCAGGCGGGCATCCCCAATTCCTGAACGCGCTCGGCGAGCGGCTTGACCTGAATGGCCCCGTCGAGCAGTGAGTAGTCTGTATGAAGGTGGAGGTGGACGAAATCTTTGTTCGGCATAATCGCTGGAGGCTTTATATGTTCGGCGACACGCCGGAGGGTTGGATTAGTCGAGCCCCTTTGCGGCCCGCGCCCGGCGTGAGAGGGACTTATACCACGTTCCGGGCGCAGTTGACATTTCGAGCCGGGCCGGACGAGCGCCAGAGCGCGCGGCACAGGGATTTTGCCCTTCGCTGAGCGTGCCGTCTGTCCACGCAAAAGGGGGCGAGGGTCATGGCCGGGAGCTTTTTTTGCCTTCGCACTTAGCCCCGGCCATGACCTTCGCCCCTTCGGGGATGTCTTCAGAATCTCCGCCCCGCACGCCGCCCGGTTCGACGGCCCGCGGAACGCGCGCCTACTGCTGCGGCCTGCCGGTCGCCTGACTCACGACGCGCGAGTTGATGACTTTGCCGGCGGTGTCGAGCGTGAGTTCGATGACCGCGCCGGAGGTGTCCACGACGCGGCGCAGGATTTGGCCCGTGGCGTTCGTGGTCTCGCCCTGCACGTTGAGCCCGGAGACGTTGCCGACCGTCCGCTGGTTGAGAATCGTGCCGCCGCTGTCGAGCGTGCGCTCGACGATGTTGCCGGAGCGGTCAACGACCCTCTGCACGAGCTGGCCCGCCGTGTTCGTCACCTGACTGAGCAGACCGCCCGGCTGCGTGACGTTATTCAAGGTCTGTCCGACCGTCCCGACCGTGCGGTCAACGACCCCGCCCGGCTGCAAGGCCGTGTTGGCGACGCCGCCGACCGTCCCGACCGTGTTGTCCACGCTCTGCAAGAGTCGTTCGAGAATTTGCGGGTTGCGGTCAATGGTCGTCAGCGTGCGGTCAATGATGGCGGAGACGTTGTCGAGCCGCACCTTCAAGAGCACTTCGGCGCGCACGCCCTTGATGGTGAGGTCAACTTCGTCAATCCCCACGTCGGCCCCGGCGGTCAGCGCGAGAAGGTTGGCGAGCCGCGCGTCGAGCGAGACGCGGGCGCGCAGGTTCTTGACCTTCAAAGTAATCTCTTCGACCGAGAGGTTCGGCACGTCGAGCAGAACGTCCGGGTCGCCCGAAGCGGCCTCGCGTCGGCGGCGTTCGCTGGATTCCTGCTGCCGCCTCTGGTCTTCCTGCGAGAGCGGGCGGACGGGCGTGACGGGCGAAGGCGTCGGGCGCGGCGTCGGCTGTTGCCGCGCGGCGGTCGTCGAGGTCGCCGAGATAGAGGCGTTGTCGTCGCCCTGATTCGTGCTCGCGGTCTGCGCCGCCGCGCCGCCTGCGTTCAGGGCGAGCATCAGGACTGCTCCGAACAGTAAGAGCTTCTTCACTGGGTTTGTCTCCTCCGAAAGAGTTTTGATGAAAACTTCGTACACGTGCTTTCGCGTGGTCGGGGTTTACGCGATTCATCTACGGCGAACTTCAGGGGGAGGGATTCGGCGTCGTCGCCGGGGGCGCGGACGTGGGTTCGGCGCGTCTTTGGTTGAGCAGACGCAGGACGGGTTCGAGGCTCGCGCGGAAGCGCACGCGCCCCTGCACGTTGCGCAGCAGCACGTCTATATTTCCGGCGCGCACCATCACGCCCACGCGCAGGTCGAGTCCGCGCCCCGCGCCCCCGCCGTTTGAAGAGACTTCGGTCGAAGCCTCGAAGTCGCTTTCGGTGATGCGCCGCTCGGCGATGTTCAACTCGAAGTCTTCGCTTGCCGTCGTCGTCGTGCTCTGCACGACCGGCGCTTCGCGCGGCGCGGGCACGGGCGTCGTCTGCGCCGCCGCGAGCGCGGACGAGAGGGCGATGATGATGATAAAGACCGGGACGCTGAAAGTCGTGTGCTTCACTGGCCTCTCCCTCCGCGCGGCTGACGGCGGCGCGGCTGTGTCGTGGTGCTGTTCCTCGAAGGGGACGGCGCGGGGGAAGGAGTTGTCGAAGCGGACGGCGGGGACTGCGGTCGCGGCGTCACGTCCGGTTGCGCGGGCGGCCCGGCGGGCGGCGCGTCGTCGGTGACGGGGACTTCGCCGAGGGCTTCGGCGACGATGCGCTCGATGTCCGCGAAGACGCTCGTGATGCGGAGCGTGATGCCGATGTCGCGGTAGGTCACGCCGGGGCGGACTTCAGCCGGGAGGTTCTCGCGCTCGGCCTCCCACACGGTATCGCGGCGGGGTCGGCCCGTGAACTCGACCTTCGGATTCGGCACCTTCCGAAACAGCAGCTCGCGCGCCGTGACGCGCGCCGTGATGGAGAGGTCGGGCTCCGCTTCCGTTGCGGGAGAAGGAGAAGGAGAAGGACGTTGCTGAGTCTGAAGCGATTGACCCGTCGTCTGCGCCTGAGAGGGCAAAGCGGCTATGCAGAGGGACGATAACACGGCGGCGGCGATGATTAACGACCGAGGCATGAGGCGTTTTATGTAGGGGCAGGGCTCGTCCCTGCCCGCTCTCTGACGAAAGGCACGGGCAGGGACGAGCCCTGCCCCTACAGTTTTGTCGTACCCACTTAATGGACTTCTTCCCGGCATCCGTTTAAGTCTCTCGGAAACACTTCAGGGCCGTGCTCGCGTGGGTGGCGCGACGAAGGGGAATGTTCGGACGGGGGTTTGTCGAAGTTCCGACATGATAGCAGAATTGAGAGCAACGGCAAGGCCCACGCGCCCGTGCGGAGGCGAGACAAGCTCGTAAAGAAAAAGGAGCGCCCCCGGTGAAGGGGGCGCTCGCGTGCGTCAGGCGGTGGGCGTCGCCGGTCTCAGGCGGCTCACTGTGTGTTGCTTGTCCCCGGATTTCTGGGGAAAGCCATGTCGGCGGTGACCCAACTGAAGTCGGTCTGCGCCGCCTGATAGTGGCAGTGGACGCAACTGGTGCCGAAGTTCTTGAAGGGCGCGGCGCTCTGCACTTGATAGTAGGTCTCCATCGTGATGTTCGCCACGCTGTCTAGCGGGAACGGGTTGCCTGACCCTTGCGGGTAGAGGTCGTCCGAGCCCGTCGGGTCGTTAACGACGATGGGGATGGGTTTGCCGGTGTTCGGGTCAATGTTGTTCGTTGACCATTGGTTGGCTATCAGTTTGTAGAACTGCCACGGCGAGCCCTGCACCCCTTGAAGCGCCCTGACGAAGTTATTCATCGAGATGATGTCGCCGCGCAGTTCGTTGAAGCGAATCACCTGGACGGGCCTGAAGGGCGGCTTCTTCGGGTTGAAAGGGAAGGCCGCAGCCGCCGGGGAGAAGCCGTTCTGGGCGGCAATCTTGTCAAACAGGCCGTTGTTGAAGGAGTAGCCCCCCGGCGGCGTCGGCGCGGGCATGGGGGTCGGCGTCGGGGCCGCGCTCGTCAGCACGGGCTTCGCGCACCTCGGGTCTCCACTGTCAGCTTCGCCCGCCGTGCAGGGCACGTTATCCACGTGCTCGAAGGTTGACCAGACCCACGCCGTGAACGGCGACGACTTGTGTCCGATGTGGAAGCCGACCAACCCGACCGGCACCATCGTCGCGCTGCACTGCCCGGTGTTCGGATCAACGACCGTCGCCTGCGTGATGTAGTAGCGGCTCGTGATGGCCGGGTTGCTCATCTCGGCGGGGGTCATCAGCCGCCACGCTGCCTTGAGCTCGATGGCCCCGTAAGTCCCCTGCCCGGTGGTCGTGTTGAGGGTGCTTGACGAAAAGCTGATGGCCGGCTTCGGGTAGTTGGGCAGGCCGCTCCTCAAATACCACTTGCCGTTCTTGGTTTCGTTGTACTGCGTCTCGTTGACGCGAATCTCGTAGCGCACGTAAGACAGCTTGCCGTCAATCCTCTGCTGCGCGGTGAGCGGCCCGCCCATCGCCTGATTGACCCCGCCGGGGATGATCGAGTCGCCCTTCGCTATCAGCGGCAGGAGTTTGCCGGCGGTCTGGGGCGCGGCCCGGCTGGCTCCTCTGCGTGCGGCGGGCGTGGGCGTCGGGTTGGGGCACGGGTTCGCGACATCGAACGAAGCCCAGTCGGAGGGCGGTTTGCCTCCGGCCTGGAACAGCTCGAAGTCGGCCTTCCAGGTCTCCCACACGCGCGGCCCGGGGTCGCCGAGCGTCTTGGTCAGGTCAGGAACCCCACGCAAAGGCTTCCCGTTCTCGTCGAAGAGCTTGGCGGGCCAGTTCATCGCGATGAACGACTGCCAGGAGAAGTAGTCGAAGTCTTGCAGGTTCGGCCCGCCATTCGGGATGAGGTTGGCGTTCGGGACGATGAACGGCATTACAGCGTTGACCGACGGCATCGGGTGGGTTTGCGCCGGGGTCGCCGCCGCGAGCCCGGACGCGCCGTAACGGCGGAGGGCCGTCACGCTGAACACGACACAAAGGAACAGGGTGATGGCCACAAACTTCCTGGACGGGTATCGCATGGCGTCTCCTTCCACTCTGCGGTGCAGAGTCTCTCCCCGGTGAGGGAGTTGTCTGGCGTGTCGCCTCCCCGCGCGAACGTCTCAGCCGCGCGGCATGGCTCGGAATCGAGCGGGAGCGTTTGGCCTCACGGCGACCCTTGCAGGTATCCGTCGGCCATCCACTGCCTGAACAACTGGATGCAGTTGTCCGACCAGAACGGGCCGCCGTCCGGCATCCTCGGCGGGACATCGCCCGTGAGGTGGTCAAGCACGTTGTTGGCGTTGGCGTGATCGGTGTACTTGGCGTTGCCCGTCGGGTCGCTCATCCAGCCGTAATTCAAAAGGAGGACTGGTCTGTCAAAGTTCGGGCCGAACTGCGGATTTCTCATGCATTGCACGTCCATCGGCCTGAACAGCGGCACGATGTGCTGGTTGAAAGTAACGGTGACGCCGGACGCGAGCGTCTGGCCGCAGTCCACGGGCGTTTCCGGGGTCGGCGGCAGGTCGTCGGCGGGGGTGTCTACGTTAGGGTCGGACATGGATGTTTCTCCTCTTATCACTGTGGGCAGGAGAGACCGGGCGCGGCGTGCGTGCGCCCGGTCGAGGTTGAGTTGCTCGAATGAGCGGCGGGCCGCAAGGCGCGTTCGTCGGGGCGGGCGAGCAGCCCGACCGGAGACGGCCTGCCTCGCGTCAGGCGGGTGCTTGCGCGAGCGTGCCGTCCCAGGCCGTGGCCGAACTCGCCACGGCCTGGAAACGCCGGTGGGCCTGCACTTCGGCCTGATAGTCAATAATCAGCTCGACCAACCCGCTGTAACTCTTCCGTTTCACCGGGAGGGCGTGCGCGCGCCCGTAGCGCCCGTCAATGTCCCACACGAGCCCGGTCGTGAGCGGCTGTGAAATTAAGCCGCTGTCAACGAAGCGCAGGACGCCGCCGAGCCGGAGGCAGAAGGGCTCGCGCCCGACGGCGGTCGGGTCGAACTGGATTTCGAGCAGCTTGCCGGAGAAGTGGACGAACGAGGCGACGTGCCCCGTGAGGTTCACGAGCCTGTTGTTGACCGGCCTCAAAGCGACCATGCGCTCCCGCATCCTTGCCCCCTCCGGCGGGCCGCCGCTACGAGCAGGGCGAGCCGGCCTTCATCCACGCGAGGAAGTTCTGCTGCTGCTCTTCCGTCCAGTTCTGGTCGGGCGGCATCGAGCCCTGGCAGTCCGGGTTGTTCGGGTCGGTGCAGACCATGTTGTAGATGTCCTGCGCATTGGCCGCCACGCTCGCGCAGTTCGAGAGGTCAATGCTCCCCTTGCTCACACTCTTCATGTGGGTCACGTCGGTCGGACGGAAGTAGGTCTTGATGGTGTCCCAAGTCGGGGACGCGCCGCCGGAGCCCGCGCCGCCGGACGATTGATTTGAGCTTGACATGGATTCTTCTCCTTCTGAGTAAGGCTGAGGGTGTGAACGCCTGCCCCGGCACGGAGCCGGAGCGTCAGAGAAGCGCTGACCGCATGTTCTTCTTCAGGAAAGGTGACGGCCCAGAGGTCTCCGGCGGCGTGTCCTTACTAGAGAGCAACGAGTGTGTAGACGGTCGCCGTCGCTGAGATTTCTGTCCGGTCTCCGTTTGAGTCAAGGTCAGACGCGATGGAGGGAGCGTCGCATACTTCAGCCGTGACGACCTGCGTGACAGCTCTCCCCAGAGACTTACTGCCCGCCCGTGCATGTGATTCGAGGATACGAGAAGAATGAAGCGCAAGAGTTCATTGAGGGAACCGCTTGCGCGCTACGGCATACGGAAAATATAACCCGCTTTTGAGGAAGTATAACGGAAGCTCTAATGGACGGGCTGGAGTCTAGCACGGAGGTATGCGCGGCGCAATATCTATTATCGAGGGCCTGCTGAGGGATCACTCTGTCTCATCTCCGGCGGCGCGACGCAGTAGGCGACGACGCGGTTGCGCCCCAGATTCTTCGCGCGGTAGAGCGCCGTGTCGGCCAGCTCAATCAACTCGATGGGGTCGCGCGCGTCGTCCGGGTACGAGGCGACGCCGAGGCTGATGGTGAGTTTCAGCGTCAACCCCGTGTCGGCGGTCGAGCCGCGCCGCACGGCGGAGAAGAGGTGCTCCTCAATCCCGGCGCGCACGCGCTCGGCGGCGACGAGCCCCTGCGCGCAGTCGGCGTTGAGGAGGAAGGCCGCGAACTCCTCGCCGCCGAAGCGGGCCGCCACGTCACCGGCGCGCAGCGCGCGCGTGATGATCGCGCCGACCTCTTCGAGCGTCTGGCTGCCGACGAGGTGGCCGTGCGTGTCGTTGACGGCCTTGAAGTGGTCGAGGTCCATCATCAGGACGCAAAAAGGTCGGCCTTCGCTCTCGGCCCGCGCCGCCTCGCGCCGCAGCTCGGAGAAGAAAGACTTGCTCGTCAAGAGTCCGGTCAGCTCGTCGTGCGCGAGCAGGCGGTGAATCTGACGTTGGAACTCGCGGTCTATGTCGTCGAGGAGGTCGAAGCGGAGGAGCTGCTCGCCGATGGTGAGCTTGTCGCCGTCTTCGAGGTCGGCTTGCGCGACGGGCCGACCGTTGAGGTACGTGCCGTTGGTCGAGCCGAGGTCGGTGATGCGGAAGCGCCGCTGCCCCGTCTCGGCGTCGCGCAGCACGTCAATGCGCGCGTGCATGCGCGAGGCCCGCGCGTCGTTGACGCGCACGTCGGCTTCGAGCGCGCGCCCCAGCGTCACCTCGTCGCGGTCGAGCGGGATGGGGGCGGCAATCAGCTCGCCGCGCAGGAAGACGAGCGCGGGGTGGCGTTCGCGCTCGTCCGCCGACGGCGCGCGCCGCGGGGCGGTGATCTCAAAGTTGTCGCCCGACTCTCGACTCATTTTTGGGGCACATCGGAAACGCGGGGCAGAAGGCTTGAGGGGTCAAGCCTCACGCGTTGGCCGCATCTTAACGCGCGCGGGCGCAGGCGGCAATGAATAAAGGATGAGGGATGAGGGATGAGGGATGAGGGGTGAATAAAAACGGTCTTCTTTCATCCTTCATCCCTGAGTACGCCCTCCCTCACGGTCGGGCTTCTGCCCCGTACCTTGTCGGGTGCGAGTGGTTGCTCCTATAATCGAGGGCACGACAGGAGGAGTTTTTGATTTTGCCGGAAGAAGCCACATTGGATTGCCCGTGGTCGAAGCAGGCGCTGACGGTCGAGCGCGTGTCGGCGGCGAGGCTGCCGACCGAAATCGGCGAGTTCTACATCGCCGGGTATCGCTCGCTCGTGAGCGACGAGGAGTTCGTCGTCATCTACAAGGGCGAGTTGCGGGCCGACCTCCCGACGCTGGTGCGCATCCACTCGCAGTGCCTGACGGGCGACGTGTTCGGCTCGACGAAGTGCGACTGCGGGCGGCAGCTCCGCCGCGCGATGGAGCTGATTGAATCGGAGGGGCGCGGGGCCGTCGTCTATCAACTGCAAGAGGGGCGCGGCATCGGCATCATCAATAAGATTCGCGCCTACGCCTTGCAGGACGAGGGGGCCGACACCGTGGAGGCCAACGAGCGGCTCGGCCTCGCCGTTGACCTGCGCGAGTACCGGCAGTGCGCCGAGGTGCTCTTCGATTTGGGCTTGTGTCAGGTGCGTTTGATGTCGAACAACCCCTTGAAGCTGCGCGCGCTCGAAGAGGCGGGCCTGCGCGTCGTGGAGCGCGTGGCGCTCGAAGTCGAGTCGGGCGAGTCGGCGGCCCAATACATGCGCACGAAGAAGGAGAAGATGGGCCACCTCCTCGAAGGCGTCGGCTGAACGCGCCGAGGCTCCCTCTCCGACGGGCGGGACGAGCGCCGGAGCGCCCGGCGTTAAATCCAAAATCTCATCGCCCGCTTCAAATTTTCGTATAGTTTTCGCCCTCTTTTCCTCCTCTCGGTTCGGCCCGAAGGCTCGTTTGACTGGCCGAAACCGTTCGTCATGGCCAAGCCCCACGGGCGGAACGCCGTTTGCCCGTCCTCATTTTTGAATCTCTACCAGCGGGCTTAATCTCTCAAGCGGGTTAGTCGCTCCTTTCATTCATTCACGCCTTAAATTTAGTTCGCCCCGGCCCTCGATTGCGGGCCACGGTCTCGAAAAAACACCTCGCACGAACCTCCGGGCCGGAGGCGCGTTTTGGCGCGCACGGCTTCGGGGCCGCATAAATCCTTCAACCGTTGACCATCTGGAGGAAGCGATGAAAAGAGAGATTCCGTCAGCCGGCGCGCTCAAGTTGCTCGTGTGCGCCCTCATGCTCCCCTTGCTTCTCTGCGGCAGCGCGCTCGCGCAGTCCGGCAGGTCTACCGTCCGCGGGACGGTGAAGGACCCGCAGGGCAACGTCGTCGCGGGCGCGACCGTGACGCTCACGAACACGGAGAAGAACTTCTCGCGCACGCAGACGACGAACGAGGAGGGCGGCTTCGTCTTCAACGCCGTCCCGCCCGACCAGTACCGCGTCGAGGTCGAGAGCGGCGGCTTCAAGAAGGCCGTCGTCTCGGAGGTGCGCGCGCTCGTTGACACGCCCGTCGAGGTCGGCGTCCAGCTCGAAGTCGGGCTCTCGTCCGAGTCCGTGACCGTCACCTCCGGCACCGCCGATGCGGGGCTCAACACGACCGACGCCTCGAAAGGCGTGGCCTTCGAGGAGCGGCGCATCCAGCAGTTGCCGCTCAACGCGCGCAACGTCGTCGGGCTGCTCTCGCTCCAGACGGGCGTGACGCGCGCGGGCTATGTCAACGGCGGTCGCGCCGATCAGGCCAACATCACTCTGGACGGCGTGGACGTTAACGAGCAGCAGGCCGGGCTCGACATCGTCTCCGGCGAGGCGTTCGCCAGCGTCCTGCGCTCGACGCCCGACTCGCTTCAGGAGTTCCGCGTGACGACGACCAACCCGAACGCCGATCAGGGCCGCTCCTCCGGCGCGCAGGTCTCGCTCGTCACCAAGTCGGGGACGAACCAGTACCACGGCTCGCTCTACGAGTACCACCGCAACACGGTGACGAGCGCCAACGACTGGTTCAACAACAAGGCCGGGGTCGAGCGCCCGCAGCTCCTGCGCAACATCTTCGGCGGCGCGGTCGGCGGCCCCATCAAGCAAGACCGAGCCTTCTTCTTCTTCAACTACGAGGGCTTCCGCGAGGCGACGGGCACGACGGTCGTCCGCGAAGTGCCGCTGGCGACGCTCGGACAGGGTATCGTCCGCTACCGCACGGCGAGCGGCGCGAGCGACGCCGGCTGTCCCGCCGGCACGCCCGCCGGCGTCTCCTGCCTGACGACCGCCGAGGCCAACGGCCTCTACGCGGCGGCCAACGGCGGCCTGAGCCCCGGCTTTAACCCGGCGGCGCTCTCGGTGCTCTCGGCGGCGGCGGCCCGCTACCCGGCCAACGACACGACCGTCGGCGACGGCCTCAACACGGGCGGCTTCCGCTTCAACGCCCGCACGCCGTCGAGCCTCAACACCTACATCGCCCGCTTCGACATGAACCTCTCGCCGAGCCAGATGCTCTTCGTGCGGGCCAACTACCAGAACGACCTCATCACGCTCGCCACCTACGGCGCTTCGGACTGTAGCAGCGCCGTGGATCGCGTCCAGTGCTTCCCCGACACGCCGCCTTTGACGCTCTGGAGCCAGCCGAAAGGAATCTCCGTCGGCCACACGTGGACGGCGACGAACAGCTTCGTCAACCGCTTCACCTACGGCCTCACGCGCGCCTCGTTCACGCAGCAGGGCGATTCGACCGCGAACCAGACGAACTTCCGCTTCGTCTACTCGCCCCTGAGCTTCACGCGCACGCTCTCGCGCGTCACGCCCGTCCACAACTTCGTCGAGGACGCGTCGTGGATTAAGGGCGCGCACGCCTTCCAGTTCGGCGGCAACGTCCGGCTCGTGCGCAACAACCGGACTTCGTTCGGCAACTCCTTCGACAACAGCATCACCAACCCCTCGTGGTACGACGCCTCCGGCGACGTGGTGATCTTCGACGACAACGGCGACCCCATCTTCCCCGACGTGGACGACGGCTTCGTCACCGACCTCCGCGACGCTTTGACCGCCTCCATCGGTCGCCTCTCGCAGTACGGCGCGAACATCAACTACGACCTCGACGGCAGCATCCTCGCGCCGGGCGAGGGCATCAAACGCTCCTTCGCCACCGAGGAATACGAACTCTACTTTCAGGATAGCTGGCGTTGGAGGCCGAACCTCACGCTCTCCTACGGCGTCCGCTGGTTCACCGGCACGCCCGTCTACGAACGCAACGGCTTCCAGGTCAAGCCCACGCAGAGCCTCGGCGAGTTCTTCCAGCAGCGGCAGGAGTCGGCGTTCAACGGCGTCCCCTTCAACGACCTCATCACAGTTGACCTCGCCGGGAAGGCGAACGACCGCCCCGGCTACTACGACCAGGACTGGAACAACTTCGCGCCGTCGCTCGCCGTCGCGTGGTCGCCCGACTTCGGCGACAACTGGTTCGGCAACCTCGTCGGGCGCAACGGCAGAAGCGTCATCCGCGGCGGCTTCCGCGTCACCTACGACCGCATCGGCAGCCAGCTCGCCGTGACCTTCGACAACGCGGGCGCGCTCGGCTTCAAGTCCACGAGCACCATCGGGGCCAACACCTACAACGTCAGCGACCGCCTCGCGCCGCTCTTCGCGGGCGTCGGCCAGACGGTGCGCGGGAGCCTGCCGGGCCTCGACATCAACCCGTCGCTCAGCTTCCCTCTGACCGAGTCGGCGAACGAAGACCAGCGCATCCAGTCTTCTCTGGACGACACTTTGACGACGCCCTACAACTACAGCGTCAACGTCTCATACGGGCGCGAACTGGGCCGAGGGCTCTCGTTCGAGACCGCTTACGTCGGTCGCTTCGCGCGCAACCTCCTCGCCTCGCGCGACATCATGCACCTCAACAACATCCGCGACCCGCAGTCGGGGATGACCTGGTATCAGGCCATCAACCAGCTCGTTGACCACCGCTATCTGCTGACGCCCATCACGAGCATCCCGCAGATACCGTTCTTCGAGCATTTCTTCCCCGGACTGGCCGGGACGTTCAACGTGAACGGCTCGAACGTCGCGCTGACGGCCACGCAGTCGGCCTACCGCCGCATCGCGCAGCGCGATGTCGGCGGCCTCAACACGACCGACTACACCTTCGTCCAGCTCCGCTGGGACGACGCGGCCAACTGCATCGAGCAGGGCACGAACTTCTGCCCCGGCGGCCCCTCGATCTTCAACAACACCTTCTTCCACCCGCAGTACGGCGCGCTCTCGGTCTTCTCGACCATCGCGCGCTCGAACTTCAACTCGGCGCAGTTCAGCCTCCGGCAGCGCCTGCGCAACGACATCACCTTCGACATCAACTACACCTTCTCGCACTCGCTCGACACCGCTTCGGGCCTCCAGAACTCGACGGGCTACGGCGCGGCCTTCATCGTCAACGCCCTCGAACCCGAACTGAACTACGGCGACTCGGACTTCGACGTGCGCCACATCGTCAACGCCAACTGGCTCGTGGGCATCCCCCTGGGCCGCGACAAGAAGTTCTGGGGCGGGATGAACAAGGTGGCCGACGCCTTCATCGGCGGGTGGCAGCTCTCCGGCGTCTTCCGCTGGAATTCGGGTCTGCCCATCCTCTTCGGGCCGGTGGACGCCGCCCAGTGGGCGACCAACTGGAACGCGCAGGCGAACGGCGTCCGCATCCGCTCGATTGCCGCCTCGCCGACGCGCACCGGCGACCCGAACCTCTTCGCCGACCCGCTCTTCGCCTTCCAGAGCTACCGCAACGCGCGGCCCGGCGAGGTCGGCGACCGCAACACCCTGCGCGGCCCCGGCTACATCTCGCTCGACGCGGGCCTCAGCAAGTCCTTCCGGATGCCCTGGGAGGGCCACTCGCTCCAACTCCGCTGGGAGGTCTTCAACGTCACCAACACGCAGCGCTTCGACGGCAACTCCTACGCCGACCTGAGCCTCCCCCGCGACCCCTTCCTCGGCGCGGAACCGGGCGCGGACTTCGGCAGGCTGACCGCCACCCAGACCCCGCTCAACGAGAACAAGGCGGGCCGCGTCATGCAGTTCGCCCTCCGCTACCAGTTCTAAACCGCGACGCGGGACACTCCGCGCCTTCACACAAGAAGAGAGGGCTGAGGCTTGACGGCCTCAGCCCTCTCTTCTTGTCTCTCCCCGAACTCCGGTCGCCGTGCGCGACGTATGTTCTCAGCCTTAAGGCTTCCCTCCTCCTTTGCCCAGTCGCGCGGCGTCCTCGCTGATGAGGCGGCTGAGTTCGATGATTTCGTCGAGGTCGCCGCTGGCTTTCGCGCCAGCCTTGGCGTCAACTACGTCGCGGTTGCGGAAGAACGGGCTCATGATGAAGCCCATGATGAGCTTGTCGAGCTTGAGGAGCGCGGCCTTCATCTGCGCCGCGTCGCGCGCGTGCCCGTAGGCCCATTGCCTCGCCTCGCCTTCTGGCGCGGGCAGCACGAGGTTGACCTTGAGGCGCGCGGCGCGCTTGCTGATCTCCTTCGTCGTCTCCGAAATGTTTTTGTAGTCGAGCGCGCCCGTCGAGACCATGGCGAGCATCTGGTTGTTGATGACCTGAATGTGCCGGTAGTCCTCGCCGATCTGCGCGAGCGCGAGCTTCGCCTGTTCGGGCGGGCGGGGCTTGCGCGCCGCGGCCAACTCCGCCGAGCGCATACTGGACTGCCGGTCGCGGATGCTCGTCGGGTCGGGCGGGCGCGGGTTCGAGCTGAAGGTCGGGGAGCGGCGGGGCGGGCCGTCCTTCGGCTCTCCGCCCTGCGCGCTGGCCGTGCCGGGAGCGGCGAGCATGACAGTCGCCGCTACAAAAACGAGCGCGGGCGCGCGCCCCAATGCCGTTCGGCGAAAACTCTTCACGGCGGCCTCCGTACTGGGTTCGGATTTACGCGAGGGTGTGCGGTAGTATATGCCCCTCGGCATTTCACTACAAACGTTTTTCGAGGGGGCTGGTCAGGGCTTTGTCCGAACGCATCTACCGCGACCCCGTGCACAACATCATCCGCCTCCGCACCGACACGGAAGAGGGACGGCTGATGGTGCGCCTCATAGACTCGAACGAGTTCCAGCGGCTGCGCCGCATCAAGCAGCTCGGCCTCGCGCTCTTCACCTACCAGGGCGCGGAGCACTCGCGCTTCACGCACTCCCTCGGCGTCCTCCATCTGATGACGCGCGTCCTCGACCGCCTCAGCGAGAAGTACCGGATTAACGAGGAGGCGCGGGCGGCGGCGCGCGCGGCGGCGCTCCTCCACGACATCGGCCACGGCCCCTTCTCGCACGTCATGGAGAAGGTCTTGAACTTCCACCACGAGGCCTGGACGGTCGAGGCCGTGATGAGCACCGAGACCGAAGTCGGCGAGATACTCCGTTCTTATTCTCCGTCGCTCCCCACGCGCATCGCCGAGATTATCGAGGGCCGCTTCCGCCCCGCCTTCCTCGCGCAGCTCGTCTCGTCGCAGCTCGACGTTGACCGCATGGACTACCTCCTGCGCGACTCTCTGATGACCGGCGCGAAGTACGGCTACTACGACCTCGAATGGGTCGTCAACGCCATCGAGGTGGACGAGGCCGCAGACCGCATCTACGTCTCGGCGCGCGGCCTCTACGCCGTCGAGGAGTACATACAGGCGCGCTACTACATGTTCCGGCAGGTCTACTTCCACCGCACTTTGCGCTCGGCTGAGGCCGTTCTCCGCTCGACTCTGCGGCGCGCGCTCGAAGTCCTTGGGCGGGGCGGCGACGTGTGGTGCGCGCCCGGCACGGCGTTCGAGAAGGTCTTGCGCCGCAAGCCGCTCTCGCTCTCGGATCACTTGGAGATGGACGACTCGGACGTGCTCTTCCACGTCAAGCAGTGGCAGAAGTCGGACGACGCTATCCTGCGCGACCTCAGCCGCCGCTTCGTCGGTCGCAGCCTCTTCAAGGCGATTGACCTCGACATGCCGGAGTCGGAGCGCGCGGGCTTCCTCTCCGCCGCCCGCGAGCGCGTCGCCGCCGCAGGCTTCGACCCCGACTACTACTTCATCGAAGACCACGCGAGCGACGTGCCCTACTACTCTTACTACTCGGTTGACAACGTGGAGCAGAAGTCTCTCATCCACGTCGAGGACGGCTACGCGCGCCCCGCCATCCGCGAGATCAGCGAGGTCAGCGAGGCCGTGCGCGGCCTGCGCGGCTACCGCCTCGACCGCGTCTGCTTCCCGCCCGAAGTCAAGGAAGAGGTTTACGCCCTCTACCACGGAGAAGAAACGATGAATGCGGAATGATGAATGATGAATGTCTCGCTGCTTGAATCTCAAGTCCGAGATTTATGATTTCAAATCGGTCTCTATTCATCATTCATCACTCCGCATTCCGCATTCGCTTTTATGTCTGACATGCTCGTCAATCTGCTGCGGCTGCCCGCCGTCGAGCCCCTGCTCTCGGAGTTGCGGGGCGCGGGTGTAGTAGTGCGGCGGGCGCAGCCGTGGGAGTTGACGGAGGTGCGGATGTTCGTCAAGGGCTACTTCGACGCGCGTTGGGCGGACGAGATTTCCGTCGGCTTCATGCGCCAGCCCGTGGCGGTCTTCGTCGCCTTGCGCGACGGTCGCCTCAAGGGCTTCGCGGCTTATGAATGTACGCGCCGCGACTTCTTCGGGCCGACGGGCGTCGTCGAGGGCGAGCGCGGGCGGGGCTTGGGCCGCGCGCTCCTGCTCGCGTGCCTGTGGGCGATGCGCGAGATGGGCTACGCCTACGCCGTCATCGGCGGCGTCGGCCCCGCGGACTTCTACGAGCGCGCCGTCGGCGCGACCGTCATCCCCGGAAGCTCGCCCGGCATCTACGCCGACCCGCTCCGCCGCGAAGAAGAACGAAGACGAAGACGAGAGTCAGGCTTAAAGCCTTCGCCCGCCCGCGAGTCGAAAATCATGCTCTTACGCGTCGCCTCAATCCTCCTCCTCCTGCTCGCGTGTGTGTTCGCGCCGTGCGTGCTCGCGCAGACGAATGATGCACAGCCGCGCGAGCGCGTGGCCGTGCTCGACTTCGGGCAGACGGAGACGGGCTCGCGCGCCGCCCAAACTCTCGCGCTCGCACTCGCCGCCGAAGGCTCCGTGGCGTTGGTGGATCGGGCCTTAAGCCGCGACGCGGCGCGGGGCGTTGCTTACGCGGGCTCGCTCAACCTGACGCTGCGTGAGGCGCGCGACCTCGGAGCGGCGATTGACTGCGACTTCTTCGTCACGGGCGACGCGCAGACGCTCCGCCGCTCGCCTTCGACGGGCGCGGCCTACTTCGAGTCTTACGCCTCAATCTTCGTCGTCAGCTCTCACACGGGCCGCCTCGTCATGTGGACGAGGCCGAGCCGCGAGGCGGCGACGCCCGAAGCGGCGGAGAAGGCCATGCTCGAAGAGGTAGGCCGCCTCGCCCTCATCTGCCAGAGGGATATTTTGCGCTGGCGGGACGACGAGCGTGCGAGACAGAGGATGCGCGAGTCGGCGCGCAGCGAGGCGACGGTCTTCGAGGACGCGCCGGAAGAGGGCAGCCCCGCCGCCTTGAACTTCCGCGAGCCCGCGCCTTACAGGCGTCTGCGCCCGGCCTACACGGACGAGGCGGCGAGAGCAGGCGCGGAGGCGACCGTTGATGTCTCGGTCGAGGTCGGCGCGGACGGCGAGGTCGGTCGCGTCGAAGTCGTCCGCTGGGCGGGCTTCGGCCTCGACGAAGCGGTCGTCTCCACCATCCGCCAGATGCACTTCCGCCCAGCCACGCGCGACGGCGAAGCCTTCCCTGTCCGTGTCCTCCTCCGCTACAACTTCCGCCCGCCGAAGAAGACAGAATCAAGTAAGCAGTAAGCGGTAACAAATACGGAGCGCCGGAGGCGCGTCGGAGATTAGCCGGGGGTTGCGCGAGGGAGCGAAAGCGACCGAAGCGCGAACCCCCGGAAGGCGTAGCGTAAAAACGTTTGCGCCCCGGCAGGGGCGCGGGAACACGGGCCGAATGACAAGGCGCGTCGTTTCCGTCGCCCCTCCGGGGCGCGATATTTTTAATGCCAATGTGTTCCGGGGGTTTGCGCTTCGTCGGCTCGCGCCTCCTCGCTTCACCCCCGGCTAATCTCCCTCGCCCCTTCGGGGCTTAATCTCGTCTTTCGCGATGTTGATGAAGTCGGCGAGCAGACCGTAGGCCGTGCTCTGGAGGTCGGGGGTGTGGGCGATGAGGGTGAGGCCGGGCAGCACGTCCAACTCGAAGTTGAGGGCGAGCGAAGTGTCGTCGGCTAAAGCGAAGGGGCTCGGAGGGCGGACGCGTTCGGGGCCGACGCGGGCCGAGACGCTCCCGTCCGCTTCGCGCCGTGCGCGGGCGACGAGCCGGTAGGGCTCCCCGGCGGCACGCGCGGCGCGAATCTCTTCCGTGCTCAAGCCTCTGATGCCTTCGCGCCGCACGTCTTCGAGCTTGAGCCGCGCTTTCATCAAGACGTTGGCGACGGCGCAGGTCTTGACCGCCGAATCCCAGCCGTCAACGTCGTGCGTCGGGTCGGTCTCGGTGACGCCGAGTTGCTGCGCGCGGCGCACGCCTTCGTCGAAGGTGCGGCCCGCCTCGATCTCTCCGAGGATGACGTTGGTCGTGGAGTTGAGGACGCCGCCGAAGGAGAGCAGCCGCGCGCAGGGGAGCGAGCCGCGGAAGAGCGAGAAGACGGGGCAGTCGGCGACGGTCGCCTCGAAAAAGAAGCGGCGGCCAGCGGCCTGCGCCAGTTCCGTCAGCTCTTGAAAGGCGTGGACGATTGTTCCCTTGTTGGCCGTCACGACGTGCGCGCCCGATTGCAGCGCCGAGCGGACGTGAGAGACGGCGGGCTCGCCCGTCAAAGGTTCGAGCGAAGTCGTCTCGAAGAGCACGTCGCAACGCGCCGCCGCGAGCCAGCCGTCGAGGTCGAGAGTCGTCGGCGAAGATGCACGCGCCGGGAGTTCTCCTGAGATAAGCTCTGCATCCTCGAAGCCTTCGGGCGCGGCTATCCAGCCCATGCGCCGCGTCGCCACGCCCGTGACGCGCCACTCGATGCCGTACTCCCCGCGCATCTCTTCGCGCTTCCGCACGAGCAGCGCCGCGAGCGCGCGCCCGACGTTCCCGAAGCCGAGCAGACAGAGGTTGAATTGTTGTTGGCTCATGTGTCCTTACGACTCTAAACGGCGGCAGACAGCTTTAGCCGTCGCGTGTCAGTACCCGGAGCGGTAGCGACGGGGTATGGCTTTCGTCGTCATTCAAGTTGGGGAAGGTGCACCCGGTCGCTACCGCTCCCGGTACTGAGTTGATTTTCCGCGCGCGTTGCGACATCCTTACGACGCCGCTATTTTTATCTCGTACAGAGAGACGTTTGGCAATGAAAAAACGCGCACAGTCGCGCCGCGAGGCGCGGATTAACCGGAGGAGCTTTCTACGTCTGAGCGCGCTCGGCGGCCTCGCCGTCGCCGCCGCTTCGTCAAACACGTCGGCGGCGCGCGTCTTCGAGAATCTCCCCCACGCCACGACGCCGGACGTGAAGTCCTTCGAGCTGGACGAGATGAGCATCGCCGACCTCCGCGCGGCATTGACGAAGGGGCGGCTCACGGCGCGCTCGGCGACTGAAAAATATCTTGAGCGCATCGAGGAGATTGACCGTCGCGGCCCCGGCCTCAACTCCGTCATCGAGGTCAACCCCGACGCCATCAAAATCGCCGAGGCGCTCGACCGCGAGGCGAAAGATGGCCGCACGCGCGGGCCTCTGCACGGCGTCCCCGTCCTTATCAAAGACAACATAGACACCGCCGACCGGATGCAGACGACCGCCGGTTCGCTCGCGCTCGTCGGCTCGAAGCCGGTGCGCGACGCCTTCATCGTCGAGCGTCTGCGCGCCGCCGGGGCCGTCCTGCTAGGCAAGACGAACCTGAGCGAGTGGGCCAACTTCCGCTCGACGCACTCTTCGAGCGGCTGGAGCGGGCGCGGCGGGCAGACGCGGAACCCCTACGCGCTCGACCGCAACCCCTGCGGCTCAAGCTCAGGCTCCGGCGCGGCGGTCGCCGCCAACCTCTGCGCGGCGGCGGTCGGCACGGAGACGGACGGCTCCATCGTCTGCCCCTCTTCGGCCAACGGCATCGTCGGCATCAAGCCCACGCTCGGCCTCGTCAGCCGCTCCGGCATCATCCCCATCGCGCACAGTCAGGACACCGCCGGGCCGATGGCGCGCACCGTCGCCGACGCAGCCCTGCTACTTCAAGCGCTCACCGGCTTCGACCCGCGCGACCCGACCGCCAAAGTGCATGGCTCAATCATTCCCTTCTCCACGCATCACCCGGACTTCTCGCGCTCGCTCGACCCCACGGCCCTGCGCGGCGCGCGCGTCGGCGTGGCGCGAAAGTTCTTCGGCTTCAACGACAAGGTTGACCGGCTGATGAACGACGCGATTGACGTGTTGAAAAGAAGCGGCGCGGTCATCATTGACCCGGCGGACATCCCGACGCAAGGCAAGTTCGACGACTCGGAGTTTGAAGTCCTGCTCTATGAGTTCAAGACCGACCTCAACAAGTATCTCGCCTCGCTTCAGCCCGGCGCGCACCCGCGCACGCTCAAAGAGTTGATTGACTTCAACGAGAAGAACAAAGAGCGAGAGATGCCCTTCTTCGGCCAAGAGATTTTCATCCGCGCCGAAGCGAAGGGGCCGCTCACCGACCGCGCCTACCTCGCCGCGCTCCGCAAGAACCATCTGCTTTCGCGCGCGCAGGGGATAGACGCCGTGATGACCCGCCACCGTCTCGACGCGCTCGTCGCACCCACGGGCGGCCCCGCGTGGACGACCGACCTCGTCAACGGCGACCACTTCTCCGGCGCAAGCTCCACGCCCGCGGCGGTCGCCGGATACCCGAACGTCCAGGTCCCGGCAGGCTTCGTCCACGGCCTCCCCGTCGGCATCTCCTTCTTCGGTCGCGCCTTCACCGACGCCAAACTCATCGGCCTCGCCTACGCCTTCGAGCAGGCGACCAAGCACCGCCAGCCTCCGAAGTTCTCGGTCAATGCGGACTTGCGCGGATAAGACAGTACCGCGAGCGGTAGCGAGCGGGTTGAGCGTTGACGATGCGTCAACCCGCTCGCTACCGCTCGCGGTACTGTTTGTTCCGTCAAGTGTGCCTTCTGCGTCCATGCATTTCGGCGGCGCGGCGGGTATAATCGCTGTTTCGTGCTGGCGGCGATTATTTGGACATTGGAGCCTGTGCATTGATGATTAATTTCGAGACGAGCCCCGAAGAGTACAAACACTGGAAGCTGAGCGTGGACGGCCCGGTCGCGACGCTCTCGATGGACGTGCGCGAGGACGAGACTTTGGCCGAGGGCTACAAGCTCAAGCTCAACTCTTACGACCTCGGCGTGGACATCGAACTGGCCGACGCCGTGCAGCGCCTCCGCTTCGAGCACCCGGAGGTGCGCGTCGTGGTCGTCACGAGCCTCAAGCCGCGCATCTTCTGCGCGGGCGCGAACATCTACATGCTCGGCACCTCTTCGCACGCCTTCAAGGTCAACTTCTGCAAGTTCACGAACGAGACGCGGTGCGGCATCGAAGACGCCTCCGCCAATTCGGGCCAGCGTTACGTCGCGGCCTTGAACGGCACGGCTTCGGGCGGCGGCTACGAACTCGCCATCGCCTGCGACGAAATCTACCTCGTTGACGACGGCAACTCCGCCATCTCTCTGCCGGAAGTGCCCCTGCTCGGCGTGCTGCCCGGCACGGGCGGACTCACCCGGCTCGTTGACAAGCGCAAGGTGCGGCGCGACCGCGCGGATGTTTTCTCCACGCTCGCCGAGGGGCTCAAGTCGAAGCGCGCCGAGGAGTGGGGTTTGATTGACGGCCACTTCCCGACCAGTAAGTTTCAGGAAGGCGTCGCCGCCCGCGCGCGCGAAATCGCCGGGGCGGACGGCGGCGAGCCTCAGGGCGGCCACGGCATCAAGCTCAACCCGCTCGAAGTCGAAACTGCCGAAGACGGCAGCCGCGAGTACAAGTACGTGAGCATCAAGCTCAACAAAGAGGGGCGCTACGCCGACCTCACCGTGCGCGGGCCGGAAGAGGAGCTGCCGACCGATGCCGAAGAGATAGTCAAACTCGGCGACTCGTACTGGCCGCTTCGGGCTTACAGGGAGTTGGACGACGCGCTTCTTCATCTGCGCGTCAACCAGCTCGAAATCGGCCTCGTCTGCCTCCGCACCGAGGGCGACATCGAGCGCGTGCTCTCCGTTGACAAGGCTCTCGTCGAGAACCGCGAACACTGGCTCATCCGCGAAATCATCCTCCACATGGCGCGCGTGCTCCGTCGCCTCGACCTGACGGCAAAGAGCTTCTTCGCGTTAGTCGAGCCGGGCAGTTGCTTCGCCGGGAACCTGCTCGAACTGGCTCTTTCAGCCGACCGGACTTACATGCTCAACGACCCCGACCAGCCCGTCGAGATGGCGACGAGCGACTTGAACGCGGGCGCGCTCCCGATGTCGAACGGCCTGACGCGGCTCGCGTCTCGCTTCCTCGCCGAGCCTTCGGAGGCCGAAGAGGTGCTTGCGCAAGGCGGTCGCTTCGACACAGAGGCGGCGGAAGAGGCGGGCCTCGTCACCTTCGCGCCCGACGACCTCGACTGGGAAGACGAAATCCGCGTCGCCATCGAGGAGCGCACCTCTCTCTCGCCCGACGCCTTGACGGGCATGGAAGCGAGCCTTCGTTTTGCCGGGCCGGAGACGCACGACACCAAAATCTTCGGTCGCCTGACCGCGTGGCAGAACTGGATTTTCCAGCGCCCCAACGCCGTCGGCCCCCAAGGCGCGCTCACCAACTACGGCAAGCCCACGCAGCCGCAGTTTGATTACAAGAGAACTTAAAAGCCGTAAACCGTGACGGGTGACAGGTGACAGGATAAACCCAGTTCTTACTTGTCACGGTTCACCTGTCACGGTTCACGGCTTTTTCTTGTCACCCGTCACGGTTTACGGTTCACGGCTTTTATGTCCTGCATCTTTTGCCAGATTGTCGCGCGTGAGGCCGAGGCGAGCGTGCTCTACGAGGACGAGCGGGTGTTGGCTTTTATGAACATCAGGCCGGCGACGCCGGGTGAGTTTCTGGTCATCCCGAAGGAGCACGTTGACCACTTCTGCGACCTCTCGGACGAAGTGTCGTGTGACATCATGGTGCAGGCGCAGAGGCTTTCGAGGAATCTGCGGGAGCGTTTGAAGCCGCAGCGGGTCGGCCTCGTCGTCCACGGCTACGGCGTCGCGCACGCGCACTTGAACGTCGTCCCCTTGAATGACCCTTTAGACATCACTTCGGCAAAATTCGCGCACATCGAGGACGGTAAAATAAAGTTCGACCTTTCGCATCTAAACGACACGCCGCGCACGGAACTCGATAGGCTCGCGCGGCTGCTGTCTTAAAGAGCACGGGCGAAACTTCTTCGGAGAGACAAGGTTTTTCTTATGGACTTATACGCACGCATCCCGAACAACGTGAATCTGGGTGAGGACAAGAAGCTCCAGAGGGCTCTGGAGAAGTGGCTCCCGAACTTCCTCGACTGGTGGCGCGAGATGGGGCCGGAAGGTTTTCAGGAGAAGGAAGTCTTCCTCCGCACCGCGACGAGCGTGGACACGGAGGGGTGGGCAAACTTCGATTACGTGAAGATGCCCGACTACCGCTGGGGCATCTTCCTCAAGCCTTCGGAGCCGGACGCGCGCGTCGGCTTCGGCGACAACTACGGCCAGCCCGCCTATCAGGAAGTGCCCGGCGAGTTCCGCAACGCGCTGCGCCGCATCATCGTCACGCAAGGCGACACCGAGCCCGCGTCGGTCGAGCAGCAGCGTCTACTGGGGCAGACCTGCCCTTCGCTCTACGACCTCCGCAACCTGTTTCAAGTCAACGTCGAAGAGGGCCGACACCTCTGGGCGATGGTCTATCTTCTCCAACGCTACTTCGGGCGCGACGGGCGCGACGAGGCCGAGGGCTTGCTCGAACGTCGCAGCGGCAACCCCGACAAGCCTCGAATACTTGAAGCCTTTAACCAGCCGTGCGACGACTGGCTCAACTTCTTCTGCTTTACGATGTTCACCGACCGCGACGGCAAGTACCAGCTCTCGGCCCTCGCCGAGTCGGGCTTCGAGCCGCTGGCGCGCACCTGCCAGTTCATGTTGACGGAAGAGGCGCATCACCTCTTCGTCGGCGAGACGGGCGTGGGCCGCGTCGTCAAGCGCACGGCGCAGTTGATGAAGGAGAGCCCGAACGAGGACGTGCGGAACCTGGGCGGCATCCCGCTCGACATCATCCAGAAGCACATCAACTTCTGGATGTCCTACTCGCTCGACCTCTTCGGCGGCGAGATCAGCTCGAACTCGGCGGACTTCTTCGCCGCCGGGCTCAAGGGTCGTTATCAGGAGCAGAAGAAGTACGACGAGCACGTCATCGCGGGCGACTCGTTCACCCTCCCCGTAGTCGAGGAGGGGCGGCTTGTCCAGCGCGAAGTCCCCTTGCGCAACGCCTTGAACGAAGTGCTGCGCGGCGAGTACGTCAACGATTGCGAGCGCGCGCTCGCCCGCTGGAACAAGTTCATCGCCGAAGAGGGCGTGGACTACAAACTGCGTCTGCCTTCGACGCGCTTCCACCGCCACGTCGGCGAGTACGCCGGGCACTTCTTCGACCTCGACGGCGAACTCATCACCGAGGCGGAGTTCGAAGAGCGCCGCGCCGAGTGGCTCCCGACCGTTGAAGACCGCGAGTACGTCCGCAGCCTCATGCACCCCGTCACCGAGCCCGGCAAGATCGCCAACTGGATCGCCCCGCCCGCCGCCGGCATCAAGGGCAGGCCCTTCGAGTTCGAGTACGTGCGGCTTTAACAAGGCGGAGGCCCGACCGTGAGGGAGGGCGTCAGGCATTTATCCAAAATCCCCGAAGGGGATAGAGACAATAGCCGGGGGCAGAGCAAACGAAGTTTGCGACGCCCCCGGTAGCACGTAGAAAAACGTTTCGACCCTGAAGGGGTCGCACATTCAACGTTGAATGTGCGACCCCTTCAGGGTCGAATTCCTTTTGTCACCTGTTCCGGGGGCGGCGCTCAGTCGCTTATGCTCCTTCGCTCTGCCCCCGGCTATTATCTTCATCCCCTTCGGGGATTTTTCGTCAACGCTCGCGCCCTCCCTCACGGTCGGGCTTCTGCATTCTGTGCTTCCAACTTCCTACTCCCGCGCCGCAGCAGCAGCGCGCTCAAGAGACACGCCAGCGGGCAGACGAGCAGGCTGTATCTCATCATCGAGGGGTCGGCGGTGACGCCGAGCAGGTCGTTGAGCTTGCCGATGAGCGGCGCGCCGACGCCGTAGGCCGCGACGTTGACGGTGAAGAAGTAGATGCCGATGCCGAGGCCCCGCAACTGCGGCCCCGCGATGTCATGCACGTCAGCCGCCGCCGGGCCGAGCCACATCAGAGACACGCCGAGCAGTACGAAGTTCGCGAAGAGCAGCAGCGCCGCGCTGTCGCTAAACAAAAGGGCCAGCCACAGCGGTATCGAGCAGAGCGCGCCGATGGACGTGAACAACATCCGCCCGCCACGGCTGCGACGCCGCAGACGGTCAGCCGCCCACCCGCCGAGGATAGTCCCCGGCACTCCCGCCGCGACCGAAAGGAGGCCCGCCAAAGTTCCCTATCAGTCTCAAGTCCAGATTGTGGACGCGGTTGAAGAACGAAGGCCCCCAGATCGAGAGGCTGTTCGCCGCCAGCCCGAACAGAGCGTAGCCGACATAGAGATGGCGCAGCGGCGAAGACTTGAAGAGCACCTTCCAGTCCTCGCGGCTGTAAACGACGCGCGCCGTCTCGGTCTGCCCGCGTCGCGGCTCCCTCAGAGACAGAACGAAGAGGCAGACAACGAGCCCCGGAAATCCGAGCAGGTAGAAAGCCCACCGCCAGCCCCAACCCGGCATCGCGGCGATCTGCCCGCCGAGGAAAAACGCGAGCCCGCCGCCGACCGCGATGCCCGAAGAGTAGATTGACTGGACAGTCGCGCGCAGTCGCGGCGGGAAGTAGTCCGAGAGCAGAGAGAGCGCCGCCGGGCCGAGCGTCGCCTCCCCGACTCCGACCATCACGCGACACGCGAAGAGCGTCCAGAAACTATCGGCGAAGCCCGTCAGTCCCGAAAACAGACTCCACACGGCGAGCCCGCCCGTAATCAGATACTTGCGCGTGACGCGGTCGGCCATCCGCCCGAAGGGGATGCCGAGGAGCGTGTAGAAGATGACGAAGGAGGTCGTCCCCAAGAGCGCGAGCTGCAAGTCGCTGAACTTCATCTCCGCCTTGATAGGCGTAAACAGCATGTAGATCAACACGCGGTCGAGGAAGTTCAGGACGTAGACGAGCGTGAGCACGCCGAGCGCGTACCAGGAGTGCGCCGGAATCCTCTCCGCGAGCGAAGCAGCCTGTCCGTTGTTCGCCATGATTTACTTCAAGGGGGCGAGGACGACCGCCTCGCCTTCAATCAAAACCTCGCCGCGCTGGTTGCGGCAGACGGTCTCTAAGGTGACGATTGGCTTGTCTTCGCGGACGCGGCTGACCGCGACGCGCGCCGTCACCGTGTCGCCGGGATAGACCGGCGCGACGAAGCGCAAAGACTGGCTGAGATAGACCGTGCCGCTTCCGGGCAACTCGTTCGCCAAGAGCGCCGAGATGAGCGACGCGCCGAGCATCCCGTGCGCGATGCGCCGCCCGAAGCGAGTCCCGGCGGCGTACTCTTCGTCGAGGTGCACGGGGTTCCGGTCGCCCGTCAACTCCGCGAAGGCGCGGATGTCCTCGTCCGTAATCACCCGCGAAACCTCCGCGCTGTCGCCCACTTGCAAACTCATTTCGTGTTCTTCCCTTTTAATTCGTCGTCAGGAACTTCAACACCGCCGCGTTGAACTCGACGGCCTTCTCGACCTGCGGGACGTGGCCGCACTGCTCGAAGACTTGGAGTTGCGCGTGCGGGATGCCCTGCTTGAACTTCTCGCCCTCGCGCGCGAGCGGCGTGAGCCCGTCCTCGCGGCCCCAGAGGATGAGCGTCGGCTGCTTGATGGCCGAGAGCCTGCCGTCGAGCATGTCCTCGCCCCGGTAGATTGATTCGACGAGCCGCTGGATGGTGTAGCCGTCGCCCGCGCTGATGCGCGCGGCGAGCATCGCGTCCACGAAGGCGTCGTTGGTCGAGAGCGTCTTGTTGTAGAAGACGAGCCCGGCGAGCTGCCGCATCGCGTCGCGCGTCGAGGGGTTGAGGCCGGAGAGCGAGCTGAGGTCGAACTCCTTCGGCGGCGCGAACCCGGCGGCGTCCACGAGCACGAGCCGCTCGACGCGCGCCGGATGTTTCAAGGCGTAAGACGCCGCGACCCACCCGCCCATCGAGTTGCCGACGAGCGAGGCGCGCTCGACCTTCAACTGCGTGAGGAACATGTCGAGGAAGTCCACGTAAGTTCCGATGCGGTAGTTGATGAAGGGCTTGTCCGAGCCGCCGAAGCCGATCTGGTCGGGCACGATGACGCGGAACTTCCGCGACAGCTCCGGGACGTTAAGGTCCCAGTTATGCGTGTTGCCGCCGAGCCCGTGCAAAAGCACTACGACCGGGCCGCTCCCCGCCTCCTGATAATAAATCTTCTGCCCGAAGACCGACGCCTCTTTGCTCGACAGCGCGGGGGCGGCCTGCGCCGCTGACGCCGACGGCGCGGGCGTGAAGGCGATGGGGCTCGACGCCGGTGCCGTCTGTCCCCGCGCGCCTTGCGCGTTCACAACCAACAAAAGTGCGAAGAGGAGAAACGAGGCGGCGGCGCGTTGACGTGTGGGACTCTTCATTTACTTACTCCTGACCGGAGAGTCTGAACAAGACCTCTCGCGTTGAAGTTTCTGTAGGGGCAGGGCTCGTCCCTGCCCGTGTCTTTGTTAAGAAGTCGGGCAGGGACGAGCCCTGCCCCTACAATTTTGCCGCGCGCTCTTGACCTTCGCTCAGGCGTAGAGGCCGCTTATAACTTCGGCGAAGTGTTCGGCCACCACGTCGCGTTTGACCTTCATCGTGGGCGTCACCTCGTCGCGTTCGAGCTGAAAGTCGCGTTCGAGGATGGCGAAACGCTTGACCGCCTCGGTGGACGAGAGGCGGCGGTTGACGCCTTCGATGAGTTCAGACACGAGCGCACGCATCTCCGCGCTCCGCGCGAGCGCGGCGACGCCGCCTTCGATGTTGAAGCCGCGCGCGCGGGCGTGCTCGACGGCCTCCGAAGGGTTGAGCGTGACGAGCGCGACGAGGTAGCTCTTGCCTTCGCCGTGGACGTAGGCGTGGCTCACCAGATGGTGCTCCTTAATCAAGTTCTCGACGAGCGCGGGCGCGATCTTCTTGCCCGTCGAAGTGACGATCAGCTCCTTCTTGCGGCCCGTGATGGAGAGGAAGCCGTCCGCGTCCAACGCGCCGAGGTCGCCCGTCAGGAGCCAGCCGTCGCGCATCACCTCGGCGGTCTTCTCCGGCTCTTTGTAGTAGCCGGAGAACATCATCTCGCTCCGCACTTCTATCTCGCCGTCGGGCGCGATGCGGATTTCGCAGCCGGGCATCGGCGGCCCGACCGTGCCGAACTTGTATTCGTCGGGGCGGTTGAAGGCGACGCAGATGTTCTCCGTGAGGCCGTAAGCCTGAAGGATGGGCAGGCCCGCGGCGGCGAAGAACTCGGCGATTTCTAAGGGGAGCGGCGCGCCGCCCGATGTGGCGAGACGGAGGCGACCGCCGAAGTAGGCGCGGACGCGCTCCAACGCGGGCCGCGACTGTTCTTCATATTCGGCGACGAGCGAGGGCGAGAGCGGCGCGCGCGTCTGCCGCAGTCGCGAAAGCTCTCGGCCCCGTCCGAGCGCTTGATGAAAGAGCCGCTGTTCTTCCTCAGTCTCTCGCGCGAGGTCGGAGAGGACGCGGGCGTGAACCTTCTCGAAGAAGCGCGGGAGGCTGGCGAAGACGGTCGGGCGGACTTCGAGCATGTACTCCCAGAGCTTCGAGAGGTCGTCCACGAAGTACGCGCCCGCGCCCGCGTAGAGACGGTTGTAGAGGCCGGAGATGCGCTCGGCGACGTGGCAGTAAGGGAGGTAAGAGAAGGCGGTGTCGGTGTCGTAGACCGGAATCGTCGCGCGCAAACTCTCGACGCTGTTGAGGATGTAGCGGTGGCTGAGGCACGCGCCTTTCGGCTTGCCCGTAGTCCCCGAAGTGTAAACCATGATGGCCGTCTCTTCGGCGCTCGCGCCCTCGGCGCGCTCTCGCAGAAGTCCTTCGACGCGCGCGCGGCTCTCGCGTCCGAGTCGCAGAAAATCTTTATAAGAGACGACGCCTTCGCGCCCGCGCGCGGCCTCCGCGTCGAGCACGACGACGACTTTGACCTTCGGCAACTCATCCCGCACGCTCAGGATTTTTTCGAGCTGCGCGGGCGTGTCCACCAAGACCACTTCGGCGTCCGAGTGGTTGATGATGTAGGCGCACTGCTCGGCGGAACTCGTTGGGTAGAGGCCGCAGCCGACCCCGCCCGCCGCTATCGTCCCGATGTCGGCGACCGGCCATTCGGGGACGTTCCCCATGAGAATGCAGACCGCCGCGCCGCGCGCGAGTCCGGTCGCGAGGAGCGCCGAGGCGAAGTCGTGCGCCTCCTCGTCGAAGCGCGCCCAAGAGATGCCGTGCCACTCGCCGTCACGGCGGAAGAAGAAGACATCGCGCCCCCCCTCGCCGCCGTCCGCGCGGTACTGCTCGACGCGCTCGCGGAAGAGCGCATGGATGTTCGGATGCCGCATAAGATTTTAGATTTCGGATTTTAGATTTTGGATTGGTGTGCTTCTTCAACTCGAAGCCGGATTCTGGACTGCTCAGCTTTCGTCGCCGAGTCAATCCAAAATCCAAAATCCGAAATCTAAAATCGGAACGCTGCGCAGGCCATGTTGAGGCCGCCGCCGGAGGCGCACATGACGACCACTTCGCCCGCCTTCAACTTCCCTTCGCGCACGGCGTCGTCCAAGACCATCGGGATGCAGGCCGAGCCGGTGTAGCCCCACTTGCCCATGACCGTGTGCGTGCGCCCCATCGGCTGTTCGAGCCGCGACATGACCTCTTTGATGGTGCTCAGATTGACCTGCGTGAAGAGGAAGAGCGCCACGTCTTCGAGCCCCAGGCCCGCCTTCCTGAGCACCTCGCGGACGATTGCCGGCCAGCCCTCGTTGTTCACTTCCGCCGGGTACTTCTTGGCGAAGCGCACCTTCGTCCACAAGCCTTCGGCGAGCACTTCCTCGGTGACGGGCATGCGCGTCCCGCCCGCGTAGATGCCCATGTGGTCATGAAAACTCCCCTCGGCGACGAGGCGGGAGGCGAGGAAGCCGGGGCTCTCGTTCGGATGCCTGAAGCACGACTGCGCCCGCGCCGTCGGCGAAGATGGTCGCCGTCTTCTTCTCCGTCCAGTCGAGATACTTGCTCATCGCGTATGCGCCGACGACGAGGACGTTTTTATACGACGAGTCGGCGATGACGTACTTCGAGGCCGCGTCGAGCGCGGTGACGAAGCCCGCGCAGGCGCAGTTGATGTCGAACGTCCCGGCGTTCTTCGCGCCGAGCCGGTGCTGGACGACGACCGAGGTCGCGGGCGAGATGTATTCGGGCGTGTCGGTGGCGAGGACGATGAGGTCTAAGTCCTCGGCGACGACGCCAGCGGCTTCGAGCGCGCGGCGCGCGGCTTCGGTCGCGAGGTCGGCGGTGCTCTCGTCCTCGGCGCAGACGTGGCGCTCGCGGATGCCGAGCACCTGAGAGACGAACTCGTCCACGTCCTCGCCGAGCGCGCGGCTCAAATCGGCGTTGGTGACGATCTTTTCCGGCACGAAAGAGCCGGTTCCGATGATGCGTGCAAAGGCCATATAAGAAGTCTGGAATCTGGAGTCTGAAAGTCTGAAGCAGCAGGAAGAAGAAGTCTGTCTTTGACTCTAGACTCCAGACTCCGGACTCTCGACTCGTTTTATGAAATCTATCACGGCGCGGTTGAACTCGTCGGCGCGCTCGATGAAAAAAGTGTGGCTGCCGCCGCTGACGACGCGGAGATGCGCGCCGGGGATGCGGGCGGCGAGGTTAAGCGAGTTTTCGTGCGGCACGATGACGTCCTCGTCGCCGGTGATGACGAGGGTCGGCGCGCGTATTTCAGAGACGCGCGACTCGGCGTTGAAGTCGAGCGCCGCCTGAAGCTGGCGCGTGTAGACCGCTTCGGGCACGGGGTTCTCGGCGCGCAAGGCGATGACGCGCTCGACCTCCGCGCGCTCGCGCTCGACATAAGAGGGCGAGAAGGCGAGGAGGAGGTTCTGGCGGACGCGCTCTTCGGTGTTCAGGCCCTTCGTCGAGGCGATGGCCGCGAGCGTCTCCGGCGCGGGCGGGCAGTGGCGCGGGCCGCCGAAGCTCGTGCAGCAGAGCGTCAGGCTCAGAGTGCGCGACGGGTGTCGGAGCGCGAACTCCTGCGCGACGAAGCCGCCGAAGGACGCGCCGAGGACGTGCGCTCGCTCAACTCCGAGAGCGGAGAGCAAAGCCGCCACGTCGTCGGCGAGCGAGAGGATGCTGAGCGGCACGTCGTCCCGTGGGTCGGAGCGCGAGACGCCGCGCGGGTCAAACGCGATGACGCGGAAACGTTCGGCGAAGGCCGGAACCTGCTTGTACCAAATCCAGAGCCCCGTGCCGAAGCCGGGGATGAGCACGAGCGGCTCGCCCTCCCCGTGCTCCTCGAAGTAGAGCCTCGTCCCGTTCACTTCAATCTGCGGCATAAGAAGAAATGATGAACGATGAATGCGGAATGATGAATCAAGACCGGCTTGAATCTCAACTCTAAGATTTGAGATTTCAAGCAGCGAGGTATTCATCATTCATCATTCCGCATTCATCATTTGCCTTCCCTAGAAGTTGAGCTTGAAGGCGAACTGGATGACGCGCGGCCCGGCGCTCGTCGAGGTGATGCGCCCGAACGTCGCCGGGACGGAGATGTTGGCGTTCGGGTTCGCGAAGTTCGCCCAGTTGAAGAGGTTGAAGAACTCGGTGCGGAACTCGCCGCGCACCCCTTCGGTGAAGGGGATGAACTTGACGACGGAGAAGTCCATGTTCTTCTGCCCCGGCCCGTTCAGGATGTTTCTGCCGGAGTTGCCGAAAGGCGCTGCGGGGTCGAAGAAGCCGCCCGTCAGCGTCGAGGGCGCGAAGGCCCCCGTGTTGAAATACTGGTTGAGGCGGTCGGTCACGTCGCCGCTGCCCTCGATGCCGCCCGCGAAGCCGGGGCGGAGGTTGGCGCGCTGGATGATGTTGTTGTCGGGAGCCTGCACGACCGAGAAGGGCAGCCCCGTCTGGAGGGTGAGGATGCCGTTCACCTGCCAGTTGTTGAGGAGCCAACGCGCCGCGCCCGACTCCGACGCGAGCTTCGGCAAATCGTAGACGAAGCTGTAGACGAAGCGTTGCGTGCGGTCGAAGTCCGAGCGGCCCCGGTTCAGACGCGAGTTCGACTGGTCGCCGAAGGTCGAGACCAGTTCGTTGACCGTCCCGCCCGAATAGTAATCAATGGACTTGCCGAAGGTGTAGGCCGCGAGGAATTGCAGGCCTTGCTGAAACGCTTGGTGACGCTCGCCTGCAATGAGTTGTAATTCGAGGTCGAGGAGGTCTGCACTTGATGCAGGCCGCCCGTGACGTTCTTCTGCGCCGAGATGAACGGGCCGAAAGGCGCGGCGAAAGTGTTCGTCGCAGGGTTGTAGCGCGGCTGGTTGAGCGCGACGACCTGAAGGAGCTTCGTGCCCTTCGAGCCGACGTAGCCCAGTTCGAGCAGGTAGTTGCGCGCGAACTCCCACTGCACGTTCGCGTTGTACTGCTGGACGTAGGGCGTGCGCAAATCCGGGTCAACGTAGACGCCGCTGATGGCCGAACCCAGAGGCGAAGGGACGTTGGCCGCGATGGGGAACGCGCCGGGCTGCGGGATGTTCGGCGCGAAGGGCACGGCGAGCGGGCGGAAGACGCCGACGCCGAGCGCGAGATACGGGAAGTTGAAGAGCTGCGTGTTGGCGTAGCGCGTCGAGATGCGGTCGTAGTAGATGCCGTAGCCGCCGCGCAGGGCGAGAGTGCCCGACTCGTTCAGGCGGTACGCCGCACCGACGCGCGGCGCGAAGTTGTTCCTGTCCTGCGGAACGAGCGTGTCCTCGACGAACGGCACGCCCGGCAGAGGGTTGACGGCGTTCGACGCCTGCACGAAGCCGTTCGGCGGCGCGGCGGGCGAAGCGAGAGTCCCCACGCGAAACTGTTCGGGGATGAAGTTGACGACGCGACCGTACTTCTCCTTCGGCAAGCCGTAGAAGTCGTAGCGCAGTCCGAGGTTGAGAGTCAGACGGTCTGAGAGTTTCCAGTCGTCCTGCACGAAGCCCCCAAGGTCGTTGACGCGGAAGGCGCGGTCGTAGACGCCGGAGCCGATGATTGAGACCGACTGGCCGAGAAGGAAGTTCGTGAACGTCGGGAAGATGAGCTGCCCGCGCGAGAAGGCGTTGAAGTAGAAGTTGACCTGCGAACGCCGGTACTCGCCGCCGAGGCGGAGGCGGTGACGGCCCGTGACGATTGAAACCGTGTCTTGAAAGGTGAAGGCGTTGATGCGCGAGGACTGGTCGGCCAGAGGCGACGAGCCGAGCGTGAAGAGGCCCGTCACGGTCAGAGTCGGCATCCCCGGAAACTGGTTCGCCAAGGGGTTCGTGATGCCGAACTGCTGCGCCGTGAAAGGCTCCTCCGGCAGCGACGTGACGCGCAGGCGGCTGAAGCCGAACCGCGCCTGATTAATCAGGTTCGGGTTGAAGACGTAGGTGTCGGTCAGAGAGGTGAGCGTCTGGATGATGTCGAGGTCGCCGCCCGTGCCGGGCAACTGCGTCGGGCCGTTGCCTAAGCCCGCGAAGTTGTAGTTCGACTGCGTCGTCGGGTTGCTCGCGAAGAACTGCTTGGCCGAGATGGTGTGCTTCTGGCTGAGTGTCCAGTCGAAGTTCGCGTTGAACTGGTCTTCGCGGAAGCGCGAGATGCCGGAGATGGGCGTCAGGCCCGTCGAGGTCGTGGACGAAGGGATGGCGAACTCGCCGCCCGGCAGCCGCGCGTTAAGGATGGCGACCGTGATCGGGCTGATCGCCGCCGCCGGGAGCCCGAAGGCCGTCGCGAGCCCTGCCGCTGTCCGGTTGTCGTCGCGCAGTTGGACGGGGATGAACGGGAACGTCAGGCTGTTGGCGAGCGAAGCGCCGTTGCGCTCGCGCGTCCCCTGATACGAGGCGAAGAAGAAGAGCTTCTCTTTAATGACCGGGCCGCCGATGGTCGCGCCGAACTGGTTGCGCGTGAGCACGGGGCGCGGGCGGCCCGCTGCGTTCAAGAAAAAGTCGTTCGCGTTCAGAGAGCTGTTCCGCAGGAACTCGTAGAGGTTCCCGTGATACTGGCCGCCGCCCGACTTGGTGATGGCCTCGACGTTGCCGCCCGCGTTGCGCCCCTGCGAGGCGTCGTAGAGCGAGGTCTGGACGATGAACTCCTGAAGGCTGTCCGTCGCGGGCACGGAGATGTTCGGCGTCGAGTTCGTGCCCACCGAGTTCGCGTCCACGCCGTTGATGCGGACGTTGTTCGAGGTCGTCCGCTGGCCGTTGACACTGATGACCGTGTCGCCGCGCCCCAGCTCCGTGTTGTTCGAGACGCTCGCCGAAGCGCCCGGCGAGAGAGTCAGGAGCTGCTGGAAGTTGCGCGTCGGCAGGGGCAACTGGCTGATGGCGCGCTCGTCAATGACGCGGCCCACCTGCGAGGTCTCCTGCTGAACGAGCGTCCCCTCGGCGGTCACCGTCACGGTCTCGCCTTGCAGCGAGGGTTCGAGCCGGAGGTTGAGAGTCGCCGTCTGCGTGATGTTCACGTCGAGGCTCTCGACGAGGACGGTCTTGAACCCCTGCGCCGAGACTTCGACCTTGTACTTGCCGGGCGGGAGCAGCGTGACGGCGAAGTCGCCCGACTCGTTCGTCGCGGCCTGCCGCTGCAAGGAGGTGTCGAGGTTGGTGACGGTGACGGACGCGCCGGGCACGCGCGCGCCCGCCGTGTCCTCGACCGAGCCCGTAATCTGTCCGTTCGCGCTCTGGGCGCGAACGGTCGCGCCACAGAGGAGCGCGGCGAGGATAAGCGTCAGTGGGAACAGCCGTTTCAAACGAAGCATCTTTAAGCCTCCTGCAAAAGCTTTGAACTCTGGGCTCGGAAAGGCCGTCGGCCCTCCGAATAAAAACGAACGTACGTTTTTCATTAACGGGATGAAGGCTTCGGCGTGGGAACCGCCGCCCTCCGTGTAAGTTGTCGGCTTATTTTCTGCGCCGCGCGTCGCCCGCCTTCGCCGCCCCACTGAGGCTGCCCGGCGAGATTCCCATCTCCCGCAGCTTTTCGGGCCGGAGCACGCCCCGGCAGAAGATTTCCGTCAGGTGCTCGATCACCCGGTCGTCGCTCAGGCCGAGGTGGCGTTTGCCGCCGAACAGTTTCTCCACCAGAAAGTAGTTGAAGAACTGCATGTAGGCCGCCGTGAAGCCGACCGCCGGGTCAACGCCTTCGTAGAGCGCGCCCTCGCGCTTCAGCTCCGCGAAGTAAGGGGCGAAGCGGCGACGGAGGTTCGCGGCGAGCCCCTCGAACATCTTCCGGAAGTGGCGGTTCTCGAACTCCAGCACGTCTATGTACATCAGGAGCCAGAAGTCCGAGTGCGCGCCGACCATCTCCTTCACCAGACGCCCGAAGCGGACGAGGCTTTCGGGGTGGAAGGGCTCTTCCACCTCGTCGAAGATGGCGCGCAGCCGCGCGTCAATCACCTTCTGGTACTTCCCGATGATGGATTCGAGGATGTCTTCCTTCGTCCGGTAGTAGTTGTAGAGGTTGCCGAGCGAAGAGCCCGCGCCCTTCGCGATGTCGCGCATCGAGGTGGCGTGGAACCCGCGCTTAATGAAAAGCTCCTTGGCCGCATCCTCGATGTGGCCGCGCTTCCCTTCCATGACCTCTTGACTGAGCTTCGGCATCCGCCTCACCAAAAACGAACGTCCGTATTTTATGGACGCGCCGTCTTTTGTCAACCGAAATTTTACCGGCGCGGGCACCGGACGCCGTGACTTTCGTTAAAACTTCGGGTCGTGTATCCTCTCGGCTGAGCTTATACACCCCATAATTGAAAGTGATTTACGGGAGCCGGGGCGTTTCCGCAAAGGCCCTCCGGTTTCGCAGGCAAGATGTCTTTGAACCCGACAGTAATGAAGTTCGGCGGCACGTCGGTCGCGGACGCCGACGCCTTCAGGCGCGTCGCCGCGCTCGTCAGGCGTCACGAAGATGCGCGGCCCGTCGTCGTCGTCTCGGCGATGAGCCGGGTGACGGACGCGCTGCTTGAGAGCGTGCGCGCGGCGGGCGAGGGGCGAACTGCTGAAGGCTTGGGCGGGCTCGAAGAGCATTTCGCGCGCCATCTGGAAGTCGCGCGCGCGCATTTAAGTGAAGAGTTCTACGGCTTAATCGAGGCGACCATCGAGGACGTGCGGCGCGAGATAGAGGGCGCGCTGCGCGAGGTCGAAGGGGGTGAGAGGCCGTGCGCGCCGCTGCAAGACATCGTTGTCTCGCAGGGCGAGCGTCTGTCGGCGACGCTGCTTGCCGCCGTGCTGCGCGAGTCGGGTCTGCGGGCGCGCTACGTTGACGCGCGGCGGTGCATCATCACCGACGAACAGCATGGGCGCGCGACGCCTCTGAAGGACGAGACCGAGCGGGCGACGTGCGGGCAGCTCGAACCCTTGATTGAGGCGGGCGAGGTTCCGGTGCTCGGCGGCTTCATCGCCTCTTCGGTCAAAGGCGAGACGACGACGCTCGGACGCGGCGGCTCGGACTACACGGCGGGGCTCGTGGGGGCGGCCCTGCGTGCGCGGGAGATACAGATTTGGACGGACGTGCCGGGCGTTTTGACCGCCGACCCGCGGCTCGTCCCCGTGGCGAGCACCATCCCCCGGCTCTCTTACGCGGAGGCGGCGGAGCTGGCCTACTTCGGCGCGAAGGTCTTGCACCCGAAGACGATTCTGCCGGCGGTGGTGCGCAACGTCCCCGTCCGTATCGGCGACTCGCGGCGCGACGGCGCGCCCGACACCGTCGTCTTCTTCGACGCCGAGATGACGCCGCGCACCGTCAAGGCCATCGCCTGCAAGGGCGGCATCCACATCGTCCACATCACCTCGGCGCGGATGCTCGGCGAGCACGGCTTCCTGCGCGCCATCTTCGAGGTCTTCGAGCGACACCGCACCGCCGTGGACATCGTCACCGACCTCGGAAGTCAGCGTCTCGCTCTCGCTCGAAGACACGACGGCGCTCGACGCGATTGTCGAAGACTTGAAGGCGGTCGGCGCGGTCAGGGTCGAGTCTGACCGCGCCATCGTCTGCATCGTCGGCGAGGGCTTGCGCAGCACGCCGGGCATCGCGGGCCGCGTCTTCAGCACCATCAAGGACATCAACATCCTGCTCATCTCGCAGGGCGCTTCGAGCATCAACCTGACGTTCGTCATCGAGGAGCGGCACGTCGCCGAGGCCGTCCGACGCCTCCACGCCGCCTTCTTCGAGTGCGCCACCTCCGAACTGCTCGCGCACATCGGCGGCGGACACTGAATAAAGTGATGAGTGATGAGTGATGAGTTAAAACTTGCTCGTCTTTTATTCATCACTTCTTTTATCGCGCTATGAATCTTTTCGAGTTGACGAGGCGGCTGATTGACATCCCTTCGCTTTCGGGCGAGGAGGGTGAGGTGGGTCGTTTCCTCGCGTCTTATCTGGAAGGGCTCGGCTACTGGGTCGAGTTGCAGGAGGCGGAGGCGGGACGCGCGAACGTCATTGCGACGGCGGGGGCGCGGCCCCGCTTGGTGCTCTCGACGCACATGGACACCGTGCCGCCCTTCATCGCTTCGGGCGAGGACGAGACGCACATAACGGGGCGCGGGGCGTGCGACGCGAAGGGCATCATCGCCGCGCAGATTGCGGCGTGCGAGCGTCTGCGGGCGGGGGGGGTGAAGGAAGTCGGGTTGCTCTTCACTGTTGACGAAGAGTTGGGGAGCCTCGGCGCGCGGGCGGCGAACGGGCACGCGCTCGCACGCTCGTGCGAGTATTTAATCAACGGCGAGCCGACGGAAAATAAGCTCGCCGTCGGGTCGAAGGGCTCTCTGCGCTTGCGCCTCCGAGCGGAAGGCCGCGCGGCGCATTCGGCCTACCCGGAGCGGGGCGAGTCGGCGATAGAAAAGCTTTTGGACGTGCTCGCGGACGTGCGCGCGTGCGCGTGGCCGCGCGAAGACTTCTTCGGCGAGACGACCTGCAACATCGGCACAATCGAGGGCGGCACGCGCCCCAACATCATCCCCGCCGAAGCGCGCTCGGAACTTCAAATCCGGCTCGTGACCGAATCCGGGGTCGTCAAAGAAATCCTCGAACGCGCGGTGGCCGGGAGAGTGGAGATAGAATATCTTTCCGTCGCCGAGCCCGTCCGCATGCTCGCCGTCGAAGGGTTCGAGCAGGAGGTCGTGCGCTTCACGACCGACATCCCGTACCTTTCGAAATGGGGGAAGCCTCTGCTGCTCGGCCCCGGCTCGATCCTCGACGCGCACACCGCGCACGAGCGCGTCTCGAAGCGCGAACTGGAAGAAGCAGTCGGGCTCTACGAACGACTCGCACGTTCGCTGCTCGCGGGCGTCTGAAAGAGTCGGAAGGTGTGAGTGATGAAACTGGCGTTGATAGGGCACGGTGCGATGGGGCGGCTCGTCGAATCTTTGGCGAAGGACGGCGGGCACGAAATCGGGGCCGTCGTCACTTCGCGCGAAGCGGCGCGAGGCGTCGAAGCTTTGGCAGAGACTTTGCGCGGGCACGACGCGGCGATTGACTTCACGGTGGCGGAAGCGGTTCCCACTAACGTCGAGGCGTGTGTGCTGGCGGGCGTGCCGCTCGTCGAAGGCACGACGGGCTGGAAGTCGCACGAAGAGGCCGTCCGGCTCGCGGTCGAGCGAGGGGGCGGCGCGCTCATCTACGGCGCGAACTTCTCGGTCGGCGTCAATCTCTTCTACCGCGTCGTCGCGCGCGCCGCCGAGTTGCTCAACGCTTTCGACTACGAGCCATTCATCGAAGAGGCGCACCACTCGCGCAAACGCGACGCGCCTTCGGGCACGGCGCTGCGCTTGCGCGAGTTGGTCGCCGCGAGCGCGAAGCGCGAAGTAAGTGTCGCCTCGACGCGCGCCGGTCACATCCCCGGCACGCACCGCGTCGGCTTCGACGGCGTTGCCGACCAGATTGTCCTGACACACACGGCGCGCTCGCGCGAAGGCTTCGCCGCCGGGGCGCTCGTCGCCGCTCAATGGATTCAGGGCAGGCGCGGCGTGTACGAATTTTCTGAGACGCTTGATGAAATACTTAAAAGCCGTGAACCGTAAACCGTGACGGGTGACAGGAGAAAAACTGTCTTTCTCCTGTCACGGTTTACGGTTTACGGTTCACGGCTTTTGGAGGTGAGCGATGGACGTTGAATGGATGAGGGGTTGCGCGACGGCTTTGGTGACGCCTTTCGGGGCGGACGGGGCGGTTGACGTGGGGCGTTTGCGGGCTTTGGTCGAGAGGCAGATTGCGGGCGGCGTGCGGATGCTCGTGCCGTGCGGGACGACGGGCGAGAGCGCGACGATGACGGAGGAAGAAGATCAACTCGTCATCGGCGAGACCGTCAAGGTCGCGCACGCGCGCGGGGCGCGGGTCGTCGCCGGGACGGGGAGCAACTCGACCGCCGACGCGGTGCGCTACGCGCGGACGGCGCGAGAGTTGGGCGCGGACGCCGTGCTCGTCGTCGCGCCGTGGTACAACAAGCCGACGCAAAGGGGGCTCTACGCGCACTTCCGCGCCGTCGCCGAGGCCGTGGCCGACACGCCCGTCATGCTCTACAACGTGCCGGGCCGCACTTCGTCGAACATCTCTGCGGAGACGACTCTGCGGCTCGCGCGTGATGCGGAGAACGTCGTCGCCGTCAAAGAGGCTTCGGGCAACCTCTCGCAGATTATGGAGATTCTGCGCGCGAGGCCCGAAGGTTTTTACGTGCTGTCGGGCGACGACGCGTTGACGCTCGCCATGATTGCGCTCGGCGCGGACGGGCTCGTCTCGGTCGCGTCGAACGAAGCGCCGCAGTTGTTGTCGAAGATGGTTGACTCCGCGCTCGCGGGCGAGTGGGACGCGGCGCGCGAGCTGCACTACCGCCTACTGCCGCTGATGGAGGTCAACTTCGTTGAGACGAGCCCCGGCCCGGCGAAGGCGGCGCTGGCGATGATGGGGCTTTTGGAAGAGAACCTGCGCCTGCCGCTCGTCCCCGTCGGCGAGAAGACGCGCGAGCGCGTGCGCGAAGTTATCAACGAACTCGGACTTCTGGAGGAGACGACGCATGTCGCTGCGTGAGGGCGTCGAAGAGTTGTACTCGCGCCCACCCGGCGAGTTCAATGATGAAGACCGCGCCCTCTTCAATGAGTTTAAAGCAGCTCTGAATCGCGGCGAGGTGCGCGCCGCCGAGCGCGACGGGGCGGGCGCGTGGCACACCAACGCGTGGGTCAAGCAAGGCATCCTCGCGGGCTTTCGCATGGGCGCTCTCGCCGACATGTCCGCGCACGACACCTTACGCTTCTTCGACAAGGACACGTACCCGGTGCGCGCCACGACGCTCGCGGACGGCGTGCGAATCGTGCCCGGAGGCTCTTCGGTGCGCGACGGCGCGTACCTCGCGGCGGGCGTCGTGTGCATGCCGCCGATGTACGTCAACGTCGGCGCGTATGTGGACGAGGGGACGATGATTGACAGCCACGCGCTCGTCGGCTCGTGCGCGCAGGTGGGAGGCGCGTGCATCTTTCGGCGGCGGCGCAGATCGGCGGCGTGCTCGAACCTGTGGGCGCGATGCCGGTCATCATCGAGGACGATGTCTTAGTCGGCGGCAACTGCGGCGTCTACGAGGGGACGATTGTGCGGGCGGGCGCGGTGCTCGCGCCGGGGACTATCCTGACCGGCGCGACGCCCGTCTACGACACCGTGCGCGGCGAGATTTACCGGCGCACGAACGAAAGCCCTTTGGAGATTCCGGCGGGCGCGGTCGTCGTCCCCGGCACGCGCAGAGTAGAGAACGAGCGCGGGCGCGAGTGGGGCTTGTCACTCTACGCGCCCGTCATCGTCAAGTACCGCGACGAGCGGACAGACCGCGCCGTGCAGTTGGAGGACTACTTACGTTGACGAGAGAGTTTGAACCCGCGCGCCGCCTGCGAGGGATTCAGAAGAGCATGATCCGGCAGGTCTTCGACCGCGCGAAGCCGGGGAGCATCAACCTCGGCCTCGGCGAGCCGGACTTGCCGACGCCCGAAGTCGTCCGCCGCGCGGCGGTGCGCGTCATCGAGGAGGAGCAGAACGGCTACACCTCGCACGCCGGACTTCCCGCCTTAAGAGAGCGCGTCGTTGCCGACTACCCGCAACTCAACGTCGCGCCCGAACAGGTCATCATCACCGCCGGTTCTCAAGAGGCTCTCTATCTCGCGCTCCTGACGCTCGTTGACGAAGGCGACGAAGTTTTACTTCCTGACCCCGGCTTCGTCGCCTACCCGACGATCGTGAGGATGGCGGGCGGCACTCCCGTCTTCTACAAACTCCCCGCCGCCGACGGCTTCGCCTTCGACGCCGAATCGTTCCGCCGCGCGCTCACGCCGCGCACGAAGGTCGTCGTCTGCATCAGTCCCTCGAACCCGACGGGCCGCGTGCTCACGCGCGAGGACTTCGGTGCGATGGCCGAGGCGTTGCGCGAGACGGACGCGTATGTCGTGAGCGACGAGATTTACCGTGAGCTTTACTACGCGGAAGAGAGGCCCGCGTCCGTCTCCGATTTTTACCCGGAGCGAACGATTGTCGTGAGCGGCCTCTCGAAGTCCATGAGCATGACGGGCTGGCGTCTGGGCTGGCTCTGCGGCGGCGACGCCGAAGTCGTCAAGAGCGCGCTCGTCCTCCACGGCTACGTCACCACCTGCGCCTCGACCGTCTCGCAGAAGGCGGCGCTTGCCGCGTGGACTGTTGAGGCCGAAGAGGCGCGCGCAAACTCTCGCCGAATCTTCCGCGAGCGGCGCGACCATCTACTCTCTTTGCTCTCAAGCGAATTAGGCTTGCGTGCCATCGCGCCCGACGGAGCTTTCTACACGATGGTTGACGTGAATGATTACGGCGATTCGATGCGCGTCGCCGAGACGCTCCTTGAGCACGGAGTCATCACCGTCCCCGGCGCGGCCTTCGGCACAGAGGGCGAAGGCTTCCTGCGCGTCTCCTTCTGCGCCGACCTCCCCGTCATCGCCGAGGGCGTGCGGCGGATGAAAGAGGCTCTACGGAAAGCGGACGAGCGCCACAGATAAAAGCCCCTGAAAGGGGCGGAAGATTTTAGCCCACGGCGTCAGCCGTGGGGACGAAGTAAAAAAGAGTTGAAGAGCCCCGTGAGGGGCGAAAGAGAAGCGAGATGGTATGACCTTCATGCTCGATTTTCTTTCGCCCCTCCGGGGCTCGGAATGTTTTCTTTGTCGCTGATTCCCACGGCTTGCGCCGTGGGCTAAAATCTTTCGCGCCTGACGGCGCTTAAACTAATCTCGCCAGAGTGAAATTTTTGGAGAATTGAAATGAGCAGGAAATACCGGGTCGGGATTCTGGGCGCGACGGGGACGGTGGGGCAGCGTTTCATTCAACTGTTGGAGGGGCATCCGCAGTTCGAGTTGACGGCGCTGGCGGCCTCGGACCGTTCGCAGGGCAAGACTTATCGCGATGCTTGCGCGTGGCGTCTGCCGGGCGAGATGCCGAGTTCGGTTCATGCGCTCAAGGTGCAGCCGCCGGAGCCGCCGCTCGACTGCGAGCTGGTCTTTTCGAGCCTGCCGGGCGGCGTGGCGCGCGAGTCCGAGGAGGCTTTCGCGCGCGCCGGGTACGCCGTCATCAGCAACTCTTCGGCCTTCAGGATGGACGAGGACGTGCCGCTCCTGATACCGGAAGTCAACCACGAGCACCTTTCTCTGCTCGAAGCGCAACGGTCGGCGCGCGGCTTCGACAAGGGGCTCATCGTCACGAACCCGAACTGCTCGACCATCATGCTCGCGCTCGCGCTCGCGCCGCTCCACGCGCGTTTCGGCGTCGAGGCGGTCGTCGCGACGACGATGCAGGCGCTCTCCGGCGCGGGCTACCCCGGCGTCGCCTCGCTCGACATCAACGACAACGTTTTGCCCTTCATCGAGAATGAGGAAGAGAAGATTGAGACCGAGACTTTGAAGATTCTCGGTCGCGCTGCGGGCGGGCGCGTCGAGCCCGCGCCGTTCGCGGTGAGCGCGCAGTGCAACCGCGTCAACGTCGCCGACGGCCACATGGCCGCCGTCCGCGTCAAACTCGCGCGCCGCGCCGAGACGGAAGAGGTGCGCGAGGCGTTCGCTTCATACACTTCGCTCCCGCAGGAACTCCGCCTGCACTCCGCGCCTGAGAGGCCCGTCATCGTGCGCGAAGAGCGCGACCGCCCGCAGCCCCGTCTCGACCGCGACGCGGGCGGCGGGATGAGCGTCACCGTGGGCCGCATCGCGCGCGACACGGTGCTCGACTTCCGCTTCGTCGCCCTCAGCCACAACACCATCCGCGGCGCGGCGGGCGCGGCCATCCTCAACGCCGAACTCCTCATCGCCAAGGGAAGACTCTAAGGAAAAGTCAGAAGTCAGAACGCGGAACGCAGAACTGAAAGACAGAAGGCAGTTGTCTTCAGTTCATCGTTCATCGTTCTGACTTCTGACTTTCTGCTCAGACTAGTTCGCCCGCTTCTTCGTGGAGCGGCTCGGCGGCGTGCCAGTGACGGACGGCGGGCGAGTGGGTCGTCGCGGCGGGCTGCGTCTCGTGGATGATGCGGCGGAAGATTTTGGCGACGGCCAATTCGTCGAGCGGCCCGGCGTTGACGCGGCAGGCGCGTTCGAGCACGTCGTCGCCGCGCGCGGCCCCTTGCGCGTGCGCGGCGTGGTCGTCCGCCGTGGCGGCGGCGGGCGTCACCACGGCGAGCCGCGCCCGCCGGTTCAGAAGGCGGAGCAGCTCGTTGTCAATCGAATCTATCTCCGCGCGCCGGTCTTCGTTTCTCATCTCTTTAGTGCCTCCACTTCTGACTTTTGATTCCGACTGCAAAAGAAAAAGAGCCAGCCGCGACTTCCCTTCTCGGAGAGGTCGCGGCTGGCCCGGTGCGTTAAACTTTTCGCGGCGTCTAGCTCTTCGGTAGTCGCTTCGCGCGCGCGCACGCTTCGCCGGGCCGCCCCTCCCCGAAGGAGAAGCGGAACGTAAAGGCGAAGTAATAAAACCGTGTGCTCTGCATCGCGCGTTTGACCGTCAGAAACTTTCGGGGCTCCCGTTCCAGAGCCCGTGGAAAATATAGCCTCGGCCCTGAACGAGTGTCAAGACTTATTCCCCGGCGAGCGCGTTGTGCTAGTCTCTCGCGAATGGATTGGTGGCAGGAGGCAGTCATCGCGGCGGCGGCGTTCGCGGCGGGGCTCATCAACTCGATTGCGGGCGGCGGGACGCTGCTCTCCTTCCCGGCGCTCATCTGGCTGGGCCGCGACCCCGTGATCGCCAACGCGACGAGCACGGTCGCTTTGTGGCCCGCCTCTCTGGCCGGGGTCTTCGGTTTCCGGCGCGAGCTGAAGGGCGGCGCGCGCCTGCTCTTAGCGTTCGGCGTGCCGTCGCTCGCGGGCGGGATTCTGGGGGCGGTGCTCTTGCTGCGGACGCCGCCGGGGACGTTCGCGCGGCTCGTGCCCTTCCTCGTCCTGTTCGCGACGCTGCTCCTCGCCTTGCAGGAACCGATTTCCAAGCGGCTGCGGGGCGAGGAGAACGAGAAGCCTTCGCGCGCGTGGTGGGCGGGGGCGGTGGTGTTTCAGTTCTTCGTCGGCGTCTACGGCGGATACTTCGGCGCGGGCATCGGCATCCTGATGCTGGCGGCGCTGGGGCTTCTGGGCTTCAGCGACATCCACCGGATGAACGGGCTCAAGAACGTGCTCGCCATCCTCATCAACGGCGTGGCCGCCGTCTACTTCATCCTGTCGGGCGCGGTCATCTGGGTGGATGTTTTGGTGATGACGTTCGCGGCCATCGCGGGCGGCTACTCCGGCGCGCGTCTCGCCTATAAGCTCGGTCGCCGCTTCGTCCGCAACGCCGTCATCGTCATCGGGCTGGTGATGGGCGTCTCTCTCTTCTTCAACTGAAGAAGGTGGGGATTTGAGCGGCTTCATCAGTCCCCGCAAGGGGACGAAGATAATAGCCGGGGGCAAGTGCGAAGCACGCCGCCCCCGGTCATGTGTAGATAAAAGAATCCGACCCTGAAGGGGTCGCAGACTCAACGTTGAGGCGCGACCCCTTCAGGGTCGGATTTCTTTTCTTGTCTGTTCCGGGGGCGGCGCAGACTTTCGTCTGCTTGCCCCCGGCTATTATCCTCCGCCCTTTCAGGGCGGCCAGTGCTTTCGTAACTCTCAGGGGTTGCGGACGCTGAAGGTGTCGCCCTGCCGGATGTCGCCGGTCTCTAAACCACGGCGGAACCAGCGGGCGCGCTGCTCGGAGCTGCCGTGTGTGAAGGAGTCGGGGACGACGTAGCCTTGCGACTCTTTTTGGAGGCGGTCGTCGCCGATGGCCGAGGCGGCGCGCAAGGCCTCCTCGAAGTCGCCGGGCTCGATGATGCCGCGCTTCTGCGCGTAGTGCGCCCAGACGCCCGCGTAGAAGTCGGCCTGAAGCTCTAACCTCACCGAGAGCTGGTTGGCCTGCGCCTCGCCGCCGCGCGCCTGCATCGCGCTCACGCGCTCGGACGTGCCGAGGAGTTGCTGGACGTGGTGGCCGACTTCGTGCGCGATGACGTAAGCCTGCGCGAAGTCGCCGGGCGCGCGGAACTGCGCGTGAAGCTCGCGGAAGAAGGAGAGGTCGAGATAGACTTTCTGGTCGCCGGGACAGTAGAAGGGGCCGACCGCCGCGCTCGCGTTCCCGCAGGCCGAGCGCACCTGTTCGGTAAAGAGGACGAGCGTCGGCTCGCGGTACTGCCGCCCCTGCTGCCGGAAGATTTCGTTCCACACGTCCTCGGTCTCGGCCAGCACGACGGTCGAGAACTTCTTCAGCTCCTCCTCCTGCGGGCTCGCCTGCCGCGAGGTCTGCGTCCCCGCCGAGGGGTCGCCCGCCGGCTGCTGTTCCATGAGCTGCCGTGGGTCTACGCCGAAGAGCAGCGCCACGACCAGCAGGACGATCCCGCCCAAGCCCCCGCCGACCGCCAACCCGCCGCCGCCGATGCCGCGACGGTCTTCCACATTCCCGCTTTCGCGCCGACCTTTCCAGAGCATTTGTTTTCAGTCCCCCGTCATCAGTTTTTTGCCGACCGCTGTCAAAAGCTTTGTCCTTACTTCAACTCCCTCGCGCGCGTCGCCGTCGGCTCGGCGCGCATGGCCTGCTTGCCGACATCGAGAGCCTTAGCGGCCTGACTCTGCTTGGCCCGCTTCTCGTGCCACTCGCGCACGCCGCGCCGGTGCAGGCGGTACGAGCGGATGAAGAGCGCGAGCGCCGTCCACACGCCGAAGAAGGCGAGCGGGTAGATGAAGCCGCGCGGCCACTTCACGGCGACGAGCGAGAGCACGAAGAGCGCCGCGCCGGCGAAGGCCATGATGCGCGCCTCGGCGGGGCCGAGCACGCGGCGGTTGGTGATGGCGGCGCGCACGGCGCTCCCGACGCTGATGGCCCCGGCGGCGGCGCGGTTCGCGCTCCCCTTGCCGCTGCGGCGGCTCGCGCGCGGCGCGTGCGTCCTGTCCGGGTGCGAGATGGGCATCACCTGCCGACGACCGCTGAGGACGATCTCGGTCGCGTTCTCAAGGTCTTTGACGTACATCTCTTCCATCTGCCGGGCGAAGCCTTCGTCCTCGACCGTTACGTCCAGCTCCCAGTTGCCCATCCAGCTCTGAATGTTCAGGTTCGTCGAGCCGACGCGCGACCAGCGACCGTCGGCCACCGCCGTCTTCGCGTGAATCATCGAGCCGTTCCACTCGAAGACGCGGACGCCCGCTTCGAGGAGCGAGCGGTAGTTGGCGCGCGAGAGCGCGCTCACGAACCCGATGTCGCTCGAACCCGGCACGAGGAGTCGCACATCCACGCCGTCGCCCGCCGCCGCGCGCAGGGCCTGCACGTAAGTCGTCGTCCCGACGAAGTAGGCGTCCGTCAGCCACAGGCACTTGCGCGCGCCCGCCGCGACGAGCTGTTCGAGGCGGTACACGCTGAAGGTGTTCGGCTCGGTCGGGATGATGCGCAGGGCGATGTCCCCGGCCTCCGGTATCGAATCGCGCGCGGGCAACTCGCTTGCCGGGATTTCCCTGCCGCCCACGACAGCCCAGACGCGCGCGAACGCCTGCTCCACCTGCGCGACCGCCGGGCCGCGAATCGAGACGCCCGTGTCGCGCCACGGGGCCTGCTGCTTCTCCGGCCTCCCCACCCAGTCCTTCCCCACGCAGAGGCCCATCACGAAGCCCACCTCGCCGTCCACGGTGATCATCTTCCGGTGATCGCGGATGAGCAGGCCGAAGGGCTCGTCGTAGCGCGGCGGGTTGAAGCCATGCACCTCGACGCCCGCCTCGCGCAGCGAGCGCCAGAAGCGGCGCGAAGTCTTCCCGATGGAGCCGAACCAGTCGTAGACGACGCGGACGCGCACGCCCTCGCGCGCCTTCGCCTTGAGCGCGTCGGCGAACTCGTTGCCCACCTCGTCCTCGTGGAAGATGAAGCTCTCGAAGTGAATCGTGCGCCGCGCCGCGCCGATGGCTTCGAGCCACGCCGGATAATTTTCCGCCGCGTCCTTCAAGAGCCGCACGTCGTTGCCGAGGACGAGCGGCGCTCCGGTCGTCCGCTCGTAAGCCTGATCCACGAGACGTCGCGTCTCGGAGTCTTCGAGCTGCTGTGTCGGGTGTACCTCTGTCGTCATGCCGGGCTCACTCTTAGGGCAAACTTCGATTGCGTGTTCAGGTCAGAACCGCCTGCCGCAAGCGGGCGGGTCTCGTTCCGTTGAGCGGGCCTCGCCCGGACGACAGAACCCACCTGCTACCGCAGGCGGTTCTGACCCGCTGATTCCTGTTGCGAGGTTGGGTGCTTAACAAACATAATAGCGCACGAATGGACAAAGCATTGAACGCCAAACAACGCGCCGGGGAGAAATCCGTCGAGTACGTCAAAGACGGGATGACGCTCGGACTGGGGACGGGCTCGACCGCCTACTGGATGGTCGAGCGTTTGGGCGAGCGCGTCCGCGAGGGGCTCAGCGTGCGCTGCGTCCCGACCTCGCGGCGCACCGAAGAGCAGGCCCGCGCCCTCGGCATCCCGCTCGTCACCTTCGCCGAAGTTCAACAACTCGATTTGACGATTGACGGCGCGGACGAGATCGGCCCCGACCTCGCGCTCATCAAGGGCGGCGGCGGCGCGCTGCTCCGCGAAAAACTGGTCGCCGCCGCCTCGCGCCGCATCATCGTCATCGCCGACGCGGGCAAGCGCGTCGAAGTGCTCGGCGGATTCCCTCTGCCCGTCGAGGTCGTGCCCTTCGCGTGGGAGGTGACGGCGCGGCGCGTCGCGGAAGTCACGGGCGTCGAGCCCTCCGTGCGACGCGCGGGCGCTGAAGCTTACGTCACCGACAACGGCAACTACATCCTCGACTGCGGCTGCGGCCAGATAGAATACCCCGCGCGGACGGAGCGCGAGCTGAAGCTCCTGCCCGGCGTCGTCGAGTGCGGGCTCTTCGTAGGGATGGCCGACCTCGCCATCCTCGCGGGCGAAGACGGCGAGCTGGAAATCCTCGAAAGGCATGTATAAGGGCGGGTGCCGACGCATTTAACTTTTCTCCTCGCCTCTTCGTGGGCGCGCTCGCTCATCAACACGTTCGTGCGGATGGGCGTCCTCGGCCCGTTCCTCCTCGAAGCGCTCGACTCCTCCTTCTTCTACATCCCGCTGGCGAACGAGCTGCTGCTCTTCGCGCTCATCCACAAGGGCGAAGGGCCTTCGTGGATGTGGGTGGCCTACGCGCTCGCGGGCGCGCTCGGCACGGTCGCGGGCGTCGTCCTCCTCGACCTCTTGATGCGCCGCGTCGGCGCGGAGGGCATCGAAAGACTCGTCAAGCCGAAGACCTTCGCGCGCCTCAAGTCGAAGATGGAGAGCCACGCGGGCTGGGTCGTCTTCGTGGCGAGCGCGCTGCCGCCGCCCTTCCCCTTCCGCGTCACCGTCATGTCGGCCTCCGCGCTCCAGTGCCCGCGCCCGACGCTCCTCACCGCTGTCTTCTTCGGTCGCGCGCTCCGTTTCGGGGCCGAGGCGCTCCTCATCCTCTACTTCGGTCAACGCTTCCTCAAGTTCATGGAGTCGCCCGCCTTCGAATACCTCATCTACGGCCTCGCCCTCGTCGCCGTCGCGGGCAGCGCCTACACCATCTACAAACTCTTCGCCGGAAGGTCAGAACCGCCTGCGGTAGCGGGCGGGTCTTAACTTAGCCGACACACGCCCGGCATCACCGGCGAGTCTTAACGTCACCATCACCCGCCCGCTACCGCAGGCGGTTCTGACGCGAGTAATTCTTCCAAAGCCTCCGTCGCTTTTTCGAGTTGCTGCTTGCCCTTGAGCACGGGCCGGAAGAAGTCGCCCTTGCGCTCGACGCGGCGCAGGATGTTCTTGATGGTGAAGTCGCGCGGCGTGATTTTTTTGCGCTCGACCTCTCGCCATTCGAGCGGCGCGGAGACGCTCGCGCCCGGCTTCGGCCTCACCGAGTAGGGCGCGGCCACCGACTTGCCGCGCGCGTTCTGCATGTGGTCGAGATAGATTTGCCCGCGCTTGCGTTTCTTCAGAGCGCGCTCCACGGTCGCGTCTTCGGGGCGCGCGAGCGCGACGAGCGTCGCCAGCCCCTCGGCGAACTTCGCAATCCGTTCGTACTCGTACACGGGCTTGACCGGCACGTAGACGTGAATCCCGCGCGAGCCCGAAGTCTTCGGATAACAGTCGAGGCCGAGGCGCGCGAGCGCGTCGCGAAACACAACCGCGACCTCGCAGATGGTCTCGAACGTGACGCCCTCGCCGGGGTCGAGGTCGAAGACGAACCAGTCGGGCCGTTCGAGGTTCTGGACGCGCGAGTGCCACGGGTGTCTTTCAATCGCGCCGAGGTTCGCCATGTAAACTTGCGTCGCGGCGTTGTCGCCCACGATGTAGTCAACCGTGTGCCCGCCCTCTTCGACCGCGAGCGTCTCGGTGCGGACAAACTCCGGCGCGTCGTTCACGTCGTGTTGATGAAAGGATTGCCCACGGACGCCCGCCGGGTATCGCTTCATAATCAGCGGGCGGTCTTTGAGGTAAGGCAGGATGAGCTTCGAGGCTTCGTAGTAATAATTGACGAGGTCGCCCTTCGTGTAGCCCTCTTCGGGCCAGTACACGCGGTCGAGGTGCGTGAGGTGCACGACATCCTTGCCGACGCGGACGTTCATGTCTCCGCTCAACTTCTTCGACTTGAACGCGCTCTCCGCCGAGACAACTTGGCTGCCCGCGTCCTTCTCCTTGCCCGGAGCCTCGCCGATAATCATCACCTTCGCCATGTACTTGCCGCCTCCCGGTACAGCCAATGTACGCGACTCGTGCAGCGTGCAGCGCGTGCAGACGCGTGTCTGCGCGGCCAGCCCGTCCAAACGCTCCGCTTTCTTTGATTTCGCCAGCCGCAGCCCCGACGGCCCGCGCGCCGGAAGCAAGAGACTTGCAACTCTCATGCTCAAGACGACGCGTTCAGATTCAAGTCGGCTTGAATCTGAACCAATCCGCGCGCACGTAAGAAATGTAAGGATAGAATGCGACGCACGGCTGGCGGTCGTCTCGGCCAAGCCCGCTGCGCTTCAGCCTCCCTCGCAACGGCTGGAGACTTCCCCGCCCCGAACGTTTGAGGCACGTCATGGCAGATTATAATTTCGTGACCCGCTGGCGGTTCGGAGCGCCGCTCGAAGCCGTCTGGGATTTGGTCTTCCGCTCCGAGGAGTGGCCCGCGTGGTGGCGCGGCGTCGAGCGCGTCGAGGTGCTTGAGGAGGGCGACGCGAATCACGTCGGCGGCGTCCGCCGCTACACCTGGAAGAGTAAGCTGCCCTACCGCCTCTCGTTCGACATGCGGCTCGTGCGCGTCGAGCCGCACGCGGTCATCGAGGGCGTGGCCTTCGGCGAGCTGACGGGCCGCGGCCTCTGGACGTTTTCAAGCGGCGCGGGCGAGACGACCGACGTGCGCTACGACTGGCACGTCGAGACCACCAAGCCGTGGATGAACCTGCTGGCCCCGCTCGCCAAGCCCATCTTCAAATGGAACCACAACGTAGTCATGGGCTGGGGCGAGGAAGGACTCGCCAAACGACTCAAGGAAAGTCAGAAGTCAGAACGCTGAACGATGAACTGAAAGACAGTTATCAGTTTTGAGTTTTGAGTTTTCAGTTCTGGTCTTAACTGAAAACTGAAAACTGTCTACTGAAAACTTCCGACAGTTCAGCGTTCAGCGTTCTGACTTCTGACTTTCTTCTTCTCCCCTATCGCCTCTGCTTCGTGACCGGCGACGGCGAACTCGTCGTCGAGTTTTTGGAGGAGCCAGAGCGGCTTGCCTCCCTGCTCGCGCCCCTTCATCTTGAAGAGACGCCACGCGCCGCCGAGTCGCTCGCCGTGAAGCGTGAAGCGGAGCGAGCCCTTGCGCCAACCGTCCAAGGGGTCTTCGCCCGACGTCGCCTCATACGTCCCGATGTCCCAGCGATAGACCTGCCCCGCGCCGTATGTCCCCTCGGCCAGCTCGCCCGTGAAGGTCAGGTACGAAAGCGCGTGATCGGGAACTTGAACGGCGAGCCGCTTTGCCGACGCGTCGAGCGAAGGCCCCTTCGGCACCGCCCAGCTCTTCAGCACGCCGCCCATCTCCAAGCGGAAGTCCCAGTGCAGGTGGCTCGCGTGATGCTCCTGCACGACAAACTTCAACTTGCGCGTCATGTGCTTACGGCTTCGCGGAGGCGTTGCTCGGCGAGGCGGTCGGCAGCGACGTGCGGGGCGACGCCTTCAGATTCGGCGAGAGAGAAGATTCGCAACAGCGTGTCGTAAAGCTCTTCGACTTTGGCGTGCGCGTGCGCCGTATCCCAGCCGAGCAGCTCGCGGCAGCCGTTGATGATGCCCCCGGCGTTGGCGGCGTAGTCGGGCGCGTAGAGGACGCCGCGTGCGGCGAGCGCGTCGCCGTGACGCGGTTCGAGCAGTTGGTTGTTGGCGGCCCCGGCGACGACCTCGACCTTGAGGCGCGGGATGGTCTCGTCGTTCAGTATCCCGCCGAGCGCGCACGGCGCGAAGATGTCGGCGTCGGCGTCGAAGATTTCTTCGGGCGCGACTCGTTCCGCCCCGCACTCCGAGACGACGCGGCTGACTTTCTCCTCGTCCGTGTCTGAGACGAGCACGGACGCGCCCGCCTCGCTCAGCTCGCGCGCGAGGTGACGACCGACGCTCCCGCACCCTTGCAAGGCGACGCGCCGCCCCGCCAGTTCGTCCGAGCCCCAACGCCACTTCGCGGATGCTTGTAGCGCGCGGAAGACGCCGCGCGCGGTGACGGGCGAGGGGTCGCCGGAGCGTCCCAAAAGACCGGCGACGTGGCGCGTCTCAAGATTCATGAAGGCGACATCCGAAGGGTTCGTGCCCACGTCCTCGGCGGTGACGTAAGCGCCGCCGAGCGTCTCGACGAAGCGCCCATGCGCGCGGAAGAGCGGCTCGCGCTCCCGCGTCCGGTTGTCGCCGATGATGACCGATTTGCCGCCGCCGAAGGGGATTCCGGCGAGCGCGTTCTTATAAGTCATCCCGCGCGAGAGGCGGAGCGCGTCGGTGACGGCCTCACCTTCGGTCGCGTAATTCCAGAAGCGCGTGCCCCCGACCGCCGGGCCGAGCGCCGTGCTGTGGACGGCGATGACGCCCCTGTACCCGGCCTCCGGCTCGTAAGCTAAAAGCACTCGCTCGTGCTCGCCGCCCGTCTCTCTCTCGACGATTTGCACTTTCCTTTCAGTCTCCTCGCTTAAAATTCCGCCCGACCGTTCGGGCATTGGTTCCCGCCCGCGTTCCCGCTTCGTCACTCCGAAAGTCCCGTTCGTCACACCCCGCTTTGCTTGCCCGCGCGGCGGGATTATATTAGCGTGTTTCGCCCGGCCCCTGCGTGGCGGACTGTGCGCGGCGGCGCGGACATCCGACACTCCCTCCCTCCGACTCCGCAGCCGGGCGTTTTCGGGTACGCCCGCCGGACAGGAAAACTTTTAGAAGGCAATGCCATGAACTTAACGACGACAGAGGAACCGATGTTTCCCCCGGCCCCGGAGCCCGGAGGCAAGCGACCGTGGCAGCGCCGCTGGGTGCAGTGGCTCATCATCTTCGGCGTGTGGACGGGACTGGCCTTTCTCTTCACCAACCAGTTGTACTACACGCGCCTTTTGAGCGAAAGGCCCATCGCGTGGCGCGACGCCGCCTCGTCGCAGTTCATCTACCCGTACCTCTGGGCCTTCGGCACGGTGCTCATCTTCTGGCTCGCCGAGCGTTTCCCGCTCGACCGGCAGAAGATGCCGCGCAACCTCCTCCTGCACCTTTTGTGGGCGACGCTCTTCGTCATCGCCTTAAACGGCCTCTTCCACATCATCCTCCACTTCCTCTTCCTCGCCGGCCCGAAGCGTCCCTACATGGTGCGCGACACGGTGCAGACGATCATCTATAACCTGACGGAAGCCTACGGCATTTACGCCCTCCTGCTGCTGCTCCATCAGGCGTTCCGCTACTACCGGCGCTTCCGCGAGGGCGAGCTGCGCGCCGCGCAACTCGAAACGCAGCTCTCGCAGGCGCAGTTGCAGGCGTTGAAGATGCAACTGCACCCGCACTTTCTTTTCAACACGCTCCACTCCATCTCGGCGCTCGTCCACAAAGACCCGGAGTGCGCCGACCGGATGATCGCGCGGCTCGGAGACTTCCTCCGCCTCACCCTTGAGAACTCCGGCGCGCAGGAGGTCTCGTTGCAGAAGGAGCTGGAATTCCTCCGCTGCTATCTCGAAATCGAGCGCGTGCGTTTTCAGGATCGCCTCACGACGCACATGGAGATTGACTCGCAGGCGCTCGACACGCCCGTCCCCAACCTCATCCTCCAGCCCATCGTCGAGAACGCTCTCCGCCACGGCATCGCCCCGCGCTCCACACCGGGCCGCATCGAAATTTCGGCGAAACGAAAAAACGGATCGCTCCGTATAGAGGTGCAGGACAACGGCCCCGGCATTTCTGCCATCTCAAAGCCGAACGGCAGGTTCAGAGAGGGACTGGGACTCGCGAACACGCGAGCCCGCCTCCGTCAGCTTTACGGCGCGGATCACAGCTTCGAGCTGAAGGACGCGCCCGGTGGTGGCCTCCTTGTAACGTTGGTAATCCCGGCCACACGAGCCTCGACCTCCTGAACGAAAGCTCGCCGCCGTCTGCTGTCCTAAACGCACTAACAAACGCCTGACACGTCGCGGAGATTTTCGCCACGAAATCTCCCGGCGCGGTGTTTTATTTTGTGAGGACGCCTTTCGAGGGAGAACTCTGTCCCGCGCCTCGCCGAGACCGAATAAGGGAGACGGATGGAGAAACGTGACGCCGCCGCCGCTGGGGCCGCGCCGATCCGCGTGCTCGTCGTGGACGACGAGCCGCTCGCGCGCGAGAAGATTCGCGGAATGGCCGCCGACGACCCCGACATCCGCATCGTCGGCGAGTGCTCGAACGGCGCCGAGGCCATCGAAGCGATTCAGGCCATGCAGCCCGACCTCCTCCTCCTCGACGTGCAGATGCCGGAGGTCGGCGGCTTCGCCGTCCTCGAAGCCTTAAAGGACGAGTCGCTCCCGCCCGTCATCTTCATCACCGCCTACGACCACTACGCCGTGCGCGCCTTCGAGGTGCATGCGCTCGACTACCTTTTGAAGCCCTTCGACCGCGAGCGTTTCAGGGCCGCGATGGAGCGCGCCAAAAAACAGATTCGACGCGATCCCGATAATGGGATTGACGCGCGCATCCTCGCCCTCCTCGAACAAATCAAGGAGCCGCAGCGTTACAGCGAGCGCCTCGTCGTCAAGACGGGGGGCCGCGTCTTCTTCCTCAACACCGACGAGATTGACTGGATCGAGGCCGAGGGCAACTACGTCTCGATCCACACGGGCGCGAAGGCTTACCTGCTGCGCGAGACCATCAGCAGCCTCGAAACCCAACTAGACCCGCGCGAATTCGTCCGCATTCACCGCTCGGCCATCGTCCGCCTCGACCGCATCAAGGAACTCCAGCCGTGGTCGCACGGCGAGTATCACGTCATCCTCCACGACGGCACGCAGCTCACGCTCTCGCGCTCCTACCGCGACAAGCTGCAATCCGCGCTCGGCAACAGCCTCTAAAATTCTCCGACAATCTGTAAACAAACTGTAAAGGTGGACGCGCCTCGCGGTCTGTATACGTCGGCTCGTCACAAAACGCGTCCGTCTCATCACAAAACGCTTCGGCCCCCCGCAGTCACTCCTTAAAATCCGCACATCGTTAGCCGCGCGCCGTCGCCCACTCCCCAGGGGCATGAAAGGCGCGGCCCCGATCCGAACTACCAGAGCAGCAAACGAGAGTGGAGGGAAACCAGTCGTGATGCGCGAACTCAGGAGGTTGCCGAGATGCGTCTGCGAAATGTTTTCCACGCTTTCGCCCTGTGGGCGTTGGTGCAGAGCGCGGTGATGGCCCATCCACTCGCGAGCGGGTCCGGGAGGGTGAGCGAAAACGGGGATGTCGTGTGGGGCTTAGACCTCGTGGCGACCGTGGACAACGTGACGTGGGCAGCGCCGCCGCCGGTCGCGCCGCTCGCGCCAGCCGCCCCGCTCGACACGGACTCTTTGGAGTTGGCCGACGAAGATTCTTACATGGACGTGTACCACATTCTGAAGGAAGAGAATTCTTGCAGCCGTTTCTTCGGCGGCCCCGTCCGCTCCGTGCAAGCCTTCAACAACTTCGCGCGGCAGTTGCGCAAGAAGTCTCTGGGGCAGGGCGGCGTCGCGATTCGCATGACGGGCGGCTTCGTCGTCTACCACGACCACCGGACGGGGGCGTCGTTCCGCATCTTTCAGGAATCGTTCATCAACACGCGGGGGCCGTTCTTCGTCAACACCTCGCAGATGTGGCAGCAGTCGCGGATGCAGGTCGGCAGGTTCATCACCCCCAGCAAGGGCGCGCGCGCGCTCACGCTCCTGCACGAACTCGGTCACCTCGTGAGCGGCGAGGGAGGGGCTTGGCTTCTGCCGAACGACGGCAACGACAAGGCCCTCAGCGAACGCAACACGAGAGAGGTCGAGGGTCGCTGCCTCGAACAACTTTTGGCCCTCAGGGACTAAAACGGTCGGGCCGTGCGGCCCCCGCAAGCCCCTTCGAAAAAGAGATTCGGAGTTTTCATCAAGGGGAAACACGAAAGGAGTCTTCTATCATGCTGGAGAGCAGAAAATATGCGCCGGAAGTCGTCGAGGCGGAGGCCGCGCCGGAGCAGGCCACGTCCTCGGTCAAGCACAAGACGCTCAAGGAGCTGACGCTCGCGCTCCTCAAAGAGGTCGAGTCGCTCAAAGGTAACGAGTCGCCGGACGGCAGGCTGAGCGTCCACTTCGCCGAAGAGGTGCGCCGCTTCGAGACCGACCTCATCCGTTGGGCGCTGATGCACACGGGCGGCCACCAGCGGCGCGCGGCGCGCATGCTCAACATCAAGGTCACGACGCTCAACGCCAAGATTAAGCGTTACGGCATCCGCCCCAACGCCATCTCCGTCAGCAACGTCGTTGACCTCTACCCGGACTCTCGCGGTAAAGAATAGAAGCGCGAAGGCGCGAAGCGCCGGCAGGCAGGAGCCCCACCCGTGAGGGCGGGGTTTGCGCCTAAAGAAGATGAATGAGCCCCGGAGGGGCGGCACGTTTCCGCGTCGTTGTGTGCCGCCCCTCCGGGGCTCATCTTTTATCGCCGCGAGTGAACCCCGTTCGTCCCTCAAGCCTCTCGCTTCGAGTCCCTCTCCTCCGGCCTCAAGTCTCCGGCCTCGCCTTTTGCCTTTCCTCCCCGTCTAGCGTATAGAAGATTTAATGAAGGCACGCATCGTCTGGCTTGTGCTCGCGCTCATCTGGGGCTCGACGTGGATGTTCATCAAGATCGGGCTCGAAGACCTCCCGCCGATTAGCTTCGCGGGCATCAGGTTCGTCCTCGCGTCGCTCATCCTCTTGAGCATCGTGGCCGCGCGCCGCGCGCCGCTCCCGCGCCGCCGCAGCGACTGGCTGCTCATCATCTCGACCGGCGTCCTCTCCTTCGCGCTCAACTACGGCCTCCTCTTCTGGGGCGAGCAGCACATCTCTTCGGGGCTCGCGGCGCTCTTGCAGGCGACGATACCGGCGTTCGGGCTCGTCATCGCGCACCTTTATCTGCCGGGCGAGCGTTTGACGGCGGCGAAGGTGGCGGGCGTGCTGTTGGGCGTCGCCGGGGTCGGCGTCGTCTTCTCGAACCAGTTGGAGGTGGCGGGGCCGAAGGCTTTGTGGGGAAGCGCGGCCATCGTCGCGGGCGCGGTCTTCGTGGCTTACGCGAACGTCCTTGTGAAGGCGCGGGGCGAGCACCTCGACCGGGCGCAGTTGGCGGCGGGGCAGATGATGTGCGGGCTCGTGCCGCTCATGATAATTGGTTGGGCGACCGAGGGCAGCCCGTTCGGGTTTCGCTGGACGGCGCGGGCCGTCGTCTCTCTGCTGTACCTGACGGTCGTCGGCTCGGTCGTCGCCTTCCTGCTCTTCTACTGGCTCGTCAGGAACATGGACGTGACGAAGACGATGCTCATCGCGCTCGTCACGCCGCTCTTCGCGGTGCTCCTCGGCATGGCCGTGCTCGGCGAGCGCCTGACGTGGCGGACGCTCGCGGGCGGCGCGCTCATCATGTCGGGCATCGGCGTGGTCGTCCTGCGCAGGCTGCGGGGCGATGAAGAGAAGAAGGAAGAGGAAGTCGCGGAAGAAGAGGAAGGTACGAAAGAAGAGGCGGCGGGAGCGTCGTCGGCTTAGCCCCGGCTGGAAGAGAGTTTAAAAAGTTGAAGGGCTCGCGCGAGTTTCAAACTCGCGCGAGCCCTTGTTGTTTAGTCTCTCCGTCCCGGTCGCGCCTTACGGCAGCGCCTCGACGGTGAGGAAGAAGCGGAAGTTGCCGGTCGCCGCCACGCCGAGCAGGATGCGGATGTTGATGGACTGGCCCGGCGCGAGCGGCGTGATGGTCACCGAATCAGCCGAGAGGCTGGAGTTGAAGCCGCCGCCGTTGGACTGCGAGGGCGGCTGCTCAAGCGTCAGCCCGCGCACCGTGACGTTGCACGGCGGCGTGGGCGAAGAGGAGGGCGGAAGCTGCAACGCGCCGCACGTCCCGGCGTCGTTGACGGGGCCGACCGAGAGGTCGGTCGAAGTCAGCGCGCGGAGGTCGGCGCGGCCCGGCGCCGACGGGAAGGTCGCCGTGTCAATGATGCGGAAGCGCAGGCGCGTCACGATGCCGCCCGTGTTGTTGACGATGCGGCGGCGCAGCTCCATCGTCCCGAAGAACGTGGCCCCCGATCCGGGCGTCGCGTCGCGGAAGCGGTTCGGGATGGCCGTCGAGGACTTCGTCTGGTCGAGCAGGAAGCCGCCGAACTGTTCGTCGCGGTTGATGGGGCTCGAAAGGTTCTCCGGCCCCGGCGCGCCGAGCCTTTGGACGATGACGCTCTGGGTCGCGCTCGTGCCGTTGGTGTCGGCGAAGTAGAAGTCCACGGCGTTGTCGTTATTGTCCACGGGGAAGCCGCCCGACGGGCAGGGGCCGAAGGCGGCGAGGTTGCCCTGCTTGCCGCAGGTGTCGCGCAGCATCGTGTGCTCGACCCCGGAGACCACGCCGGTTCCGAGCGGCTGGTAGCCCGCCCCCTCGCGGTAGAGCGCGTTGGCTTCGAGGTTCGAGCCGACGGCGTCGAAGCGCGTGCCGGTCGCGAAGTTGGCCGGGGTCGCCGTATTGAAGAGCGCGATGCCGCTGTTGAGCGGGATGTCGGCGGTGTAGTCAACGTCACCCGTGGCGGTCGTCGCCGTGCCCGCCGGGTAAGCGTCCAGCGTGTAGCCGTCGGAGTTCGTGCCGAGGTAGTGGCCGCGCGCCGGGATGACTGTCCCGTTCGGGATGGTGAAGCGGACGACGCCGTCCGAGCCCGCGAGCGCGTACCCGGCGGAGCCGTCGGTCGTCGTGACGGTGATGGGCGAGCTGGTCTTGTTGTAAATCTCGACGAACTCGTCCTCGTCGCCGCCCGGCCCCTTCAAGCGGAACTCGCTGATGACGAGGTCGCCCAACGCGCCCGGCACGGCGAGGCCGATCTTCGCCCACCAGGTGCTCCACCGACTGCTGTTCGAGCCGAGCCCGTTCGCCGGGTTGTTAATGTCCGGCGGGACGGCCACGACGCGCGGCTGCGTGTACTCCTGAATCGTCCACAGGTCGGTGTCGTTCGCCGGGTCAACGACAGCGTGGCTGTAGTCGCCGAACCGGTTGCGCGGCGACCCGAACGTCTTCTCGTAGTAGTCCTCCCCCTCCTTGTAGATCACTGGGTCGCGCATCGTCCCGGCGGCGTCGCCGAGGGAGCGGAACGTGTAGCCCGCGTCCACGAAGTCGTCCGACTCGAACTCCGAGAAGCCGAGGATGATGTCCTCATTCTTGTTCACCGAAAGCGACGTGTAGGCGTACCACTTGCCGCCGTTGGTGGCCGTCGCCGTCGCGTCCTCGACGCGCCCGCCGTCGTTGAAGGTGACGGCCAGCGTCGTCGGCGTCGGGGCCGTCGGCGTCAGCACCGTCCACTGCGCGGCGGTGTGGTCAATGGGGTCGCCCCCGGCGAGGTCAATCCCGACGGTCTGCGAGTAGAAGAGCTTGCCGTTGCGGAAGACGACGTTGCCGCGCACCTGCGCGTCCGAGGTCTCCAGTTTTCTTGGGCTGGCCGGGCAGGTGAAAGTCGGGACGGGCGAGCCGGGGACGCAGTTCTGCGGCAGGAGGTCGCCGCCCGGATTGACCCACGCGCCGCCGGGGCGCGTGAAGGGGCCGAAGAGCGCGACCGAAGGGGCGGCGGGCGTGCCCGTGACCCGCCCGACGGCGAGCGTCGCCCCGGCGCTGCTCAGGTGCTCGACGATGTAGAGGGGTTCCTCAGTCGGGGAGAAAGTCGTCGCCGGGTGGAGGCAGAAGCTCGAAGCGCCCGCGTTGACGCGGCTCCCGGCGATGGTGCCCGCGCGGAGACCCGGATAGCTCAGGACGAGGACTTCGGCGCGGATGAACGCGTTGTTGGTGCTCGCGTGCATGTTGTAGCCGATGGCGACCCAGTTCTTGTTGAAGCCGAGCATCGGGAAGTCGGCCCAGCCCCCGTTGGCGAACGGCGCGGCGCTCCCCGTCGCGAACCCGACGGTGACGCGGAAGAGCTGGTACGTCCCCTGCGGGTCGGCGGTGTCCGAGATGCCGACGAGGACGGACGAGGCCGCCGAGTTGGAGTTCGAGGTGATGGCCGTGATCCACCGGTTCTGGTACGGGTCGTAGACCACCCGCGGGTCGAAGACGCCCGTCGCCCCGGTCGAAGCCCAGAAGGCCTCGGCGTTGACGGTCGAGAGCGGCGCGCCCGTCACCTTGTTGTGGATGCGGAAGTTGGCGTTGGTCTGCGTGAAGACCTTGTCGAGCCCGACCGCGCCGTTGGTGTCGGGCGGGATGGTGAACGTCCCGGTGCCGATGCGCGGGCCGTCCTCCTGCGCCAGGAAGCTCTGCGAAGGGCTCGGCGAAGCGACGTTCGGCTGCGAGATGTCAGAGTTCACGATGCCGCCGCCCGCCGGAGGGATTGAGTCCCGCTCGGAGGTCGCGGGCGCGGGCGGCTCCGGCCTGCCCTGCGGCGAGGGGATGGCCTGCCGTTGTTGCACGGGACTGCTCTGGGCGGGGTTGCGGGCCAGTATCTCGGACAACTGCCGGAAGTTGACCCTTGTGGCCTCGACCGGCGCGAGGGGCTCGGACGGCAACACCCCTCCGAAGCCTTCCGGCTCCTGCTGCTGTACGGGCGTCGGCTCCATCGGCGTCAGCGTCGTCTGCTGTACTTGCGCGACGGCGCGCGGCGCGCCCCCGAACAGCAGGCCCGGCGCGAGCAGCAGCAGCGAGAGCGCGAGCCGCGCGGCCTGCTTCATTGATTTGAAAGCCTTGCGGGTGCTCCCGCCACGCGTCTGCGGGGCGAGGGTATTTCTACTACTTCTCATCGGAACATGCTCCTTGGGCAAACGGGGTTCTCCGTGAAAGTTCGTCCCACGGCGGTCGCTGAAGAGGCGGGCGCGGACGTGCCCCGCCCGCTGCTCATTCAGCAACGCGTAGGCGATGGTCAGCGCTGGCGTGTGCGGCGCATAAAGCTGCTTTGATGTATGGCAAGTGGGCCTGAAATTTACGAGACGAGCGAAGCCGAATCCCTCTGCCCTTCTATTTGCGGGGGCGGCGTGCGGTTGTTCCGGGAGTTGAGACGCAGGACGAGGCGCGTTTTTCGGTCTCCGCCTTAAGTTTCAATCTCGGAGAAGCGCTGGCGGCATCATAGACCAACTCGCCGACGTACCGCAAGAATTTGTCACTCAAAGCGGCGACACTTTCGCGTCCACTTCTTTGAATTTTGAAAGGGGCGGCGGCTCGTAACACTCCGCGCGGCGCGGGCGCGACAGCCGCCTTACGGCGTGCCCGTCGGCCACGGCGAGCCGACCTGCGCCACGCCCTTCATGCAGCGCCCGGTTTCGAGGTCTATCGTGCCGATGCCGAGGAAGGGTTTCTTCTTCCCGCCCGGCTTCGGCCCGTCGGGGCGCGGGCCTCCGGCGGGAGGCGTCGCAGGCGTCTCGCCCGCGGGCGGCAAAGAGACGGCGGTGAAGACGAGCGAGACGCGCCCGTCAGCGTCGAAGCGTTGGAGGAGGATGGAGCCCGGACTGTATTCGCCGATGCACTCCTTCATGGCGCGTTGCGCGCGCGAGAAGGAGATCGTCCGGCGGATGTCGCGCGTCCTGCCGAGCGAGGCCGAGACCATGTGCGAGTCAATGCGCCGCCCGCTCGCGTCGGTGTAGAAGCCGACCGAGTCGTTGATGAGCGTCTCGTAGTCGTTGAGGCGGAACATCCACACCACCCTCCGGTCGCCCGGCGAGTTGTAAACCCTGACGAGCTTGAAGTGCGCGTCGAAGTAACGCTCGGAGAAGCCCGTCTCGACGACCGCCGCCCGCGAGTCGCGCACCAGCCGCTCCTCTTCGGGCGTCAGCTTCGACTCCGCGACGGACTGCTGCTTCGCCGCCGTGCGCGTCGCCTGCGTCTGCGCGTCGGCCACCGCCGGAGCGCCGAACGTCGCCGCCGCGCAGAGGGCGAACACAGCGGACACGTACCTCAAACTATTTCTCTTCATCATCTCGCCAGAATGTTTCCGTTGAATTTATCGAGCCGCGTGGGGAGAACCGTCGGGGCGTCGAAACGACCAACTCTTATCGAGGCTTCGGCCTCTCTGCATGCACTGCTTCGACGCGCATTATAGCAACCGCCGGCGGGAGAGACTAGCGGCTAGACAAAGATTGGAGGCGCGTCCTATGCTGGACGCGTTTTAAACGGACTTATATCGGCGAACTCATATAGATGGAGCGGACGGACGAGCAACTTTTGCTGGCCTGCCGACGCGGCGAAGAGGCTGCGTGGGAGGCGCTCGTGCGCCGCTATCAGCGGCTCATCTACGCCATCCCGCGCCGCGCCGGGCTCGACGAGGACGCCTCGGCGGAAGTCTTTCAGGAGGTCTTCACGACGCTCCTCGAAAACGTCGCGGGCATCGAGCAGCCCTCGCGCCTGCACGCGTGGCTGGTGACGACGGCGCGGCGCAAGACGTGGCGCATCATCACCCGCGCCAAGGCGACGCGCCCCTTCGGCGGCGACGACGACTCGACGGACGAGATGAACTCGGTCGCCGACGAAAGTCTGCTCGCCGACGAGGCGCTCGAACGGCTCGAACAGCAGCACCTCGTCCGCGCCGCGCTCGGCGATTTGGACGAACGCTGCCGCAAGCTCCTGACCATGCTCTTCTACCGTGCCGAGCCGCCGTCCTACACCGAAATCGCCGCCGCCCTCGGCACCTCCGAAGGCAGCATCGGCCCGACCCGCGCCCGCTGCCTCCGCAAACTGCTCGACGCGCTGAAGAAGAAGGGATTTGAAAAGCCTTGAACCGTGTCGGGTGACAAGTGACGAGAAAGAGCCGTCTTTCTCGCGTCACGGCTCACGGCTTTGTCCCGTCACCCGTCACGGTTTACGGTTTACGTCTTTTCCATGTATTTTCTGCCCGGCCCGGCGCACTGTTCCGGCGAGCGCCCGTTTCGGGAGGGCGCATTCGTGGAGCAAAATGATGAAATCAACGCCTCAACATCTCACGTTCGCGCGGCTGGCCGACCTTGCCGAAGGGCGTCTGGCGGCTGAAGAGCTGGCGGCGGCGCGCGCGCACGTCGAAGGCTGCGCGGACTGTTCGGCGCAGGCGGCGGAGCTTGAGCGCGTCACCGGATTGATGCGCGCCGACACGTCGGAAGACGCGCCGCGAGACGTGCTCTTCAACGCCGTCCAGTTGTTCCGCTCGCGCCCTCCCGTCGCGGCTGAGACGCACAGGTCTCCTGCGTCGCCTCGTCGCCTCGCTCAGCTTCGACAGCGGCGCGCGCACCCCCGCCTTCGGTCTCCGCTCAAGCGCCTCTGCCGCCGCGCGGCAGCTCCTCTTCAGCGCGGGCGACGTGGACGTTGACCTCCGGCTCGCGCCCTCCGGCGATGGCTGGGCCGTCTCCGGTCAGGTGCTCGGCGAATGCGCTGCCGGTCGCGTCGAACTCTTCGCCGACGGCGACGACACCTCAGCCGCCCGCGCCGACTTGAACGACCTCTGCGAGTTCACACTGCCGACCGTCCCGGCGGGAACCTACACGCTCCGCCTGACGCTGGACGACGCGGAGATAGAGGTTCCGGGCTTGAGCCTGCAAGCTTGATATCTGAAGAGTAAGAAGAATTTTTAATGCGCCCCGAAGGGGCAAAAAGACAATAGCCGGGGGCAAGTGCGAAGCACGCCGCCCCCGGAAACGTCAGACAAAGAATTCCGACCCTGAAAGGGTCGAAGATTCAACGTTGAATCTTCGACCCTTTCAGGGTCGGAATATTTTTCGGCGTTCGACCGGGGGCGGCGCTCAAGCGCATCCGCGCTTTCGCTCTGCCCCCGGCTATTGTCTTCATCCCCTGCGGGGATGGGTCGAGTCATCTCCATTCTCTGCCGGGGTGCGTGTGAGCGTCACTTCTTTTATCCTCCTGACATGACTGCGGACTTGAACACGTCGGAGCTGGCCGCGCGGCTCGTCTCAACTGAAGACGAGGCGGGGCGGCGCGCGCTCGTGCGTGAACACGCCGCGCGCGCCGACGCGCCTCTGGGTCACGCGCTGAAAGACATCTGCCTCGAAGGGCTGCGCAGCGACCCGGCGCGCGTCGGGGGAGCGGCGGCGGCGTTGCGCACGCTCTCCGCGCTCGAAACTTCCGAGGAGCTGAAGGCGCTCGCGCACTGGGGCGACGCCTGCGAGGCGCTCGTCGGCGGGAGGATGGAAGAGGCCGTATCTCGCCTCGACGCCGCCGCCTCGCTCTTCGAGTCGGCGGGCCGTCCGCACGAGGCCGCCGCGACGCAGGTCAGCAAGCTCACCGCGCTCGCCATGCTCGGTCGCTACGCGGAGGCCGTCGAGTGTGGCTTGCGCGCGCGCGAAGTCTTCCTCGCCAAAGAGGATTTCCGCGCCGCCGGGAAGATCGAGCACAATCTCGGCAACCTCCTCTGCAGGCGCGACCGTTACGAAGAGGCCGAGCACTATCTGAAGCTCGCGCGCTCGCGCTTCCTCCCGACCGAAGACCACAAGCAGCTCGCGATGATCGAGAACTCCCTCGCCTACGTCTACACTTTGCGGCAGGACTTCCGCTCCGCCGAGCGTCTTTACGAGCAGGCGTTCGAGCGCGCGACCCGCGCCGGGCTCGCCGTGACGCAGGCCGAACTGGAGGCGAGCATGGGCAACCTCGCTCTCTTTCAGGGACGCTACGACCGCGCGCTCGATTTGCTTGAACGCTCGCGCCGTCGCTACGCCGCGCTTGAGATGCCGCACCAGTCGGCCATCGCCGAGCTTGAACTCGCCGACGCTTATCTCGAACTCAACCTCGCCGCCGAGGCGCTCGCCGTCTACCGGCGTGTGATACCGACCTTCAACGCTCTGGGGATGCGCGCCGAGCAGGCCCGCGCGCTCGCGCAAGGCGGTCGCGCCGCGCTCAACACGGGCCGCCCCGAAGAGGCGCACCGCCTGCTCTCCGAAGCTCGCGCGCTCTACGCCGCCGAAGGCAACGCGGTCGGCGAGGCCGACGTGACGCTCACCGAGGCGCAGCTCCATCATTCCGAAGGCGACCACGCGCGCACCGCCACGCTCGCCGCGCAGGCCGAAGTCCCGCTCGCGCGCGCGGGCACTTGGCGCAGGATGCTGCTCGCGCGTTGGCTGCGCGGCGAGGCGGCGCGCGCCGGGGGCGACGAGAGGCTCGCGCAAATCCTTCTCGAAGAGACGCTCAAAGACTCCGAAGCTCAGGCGCTGCCGCAGGTCGCCGAGCGTTGCCACACCTCTCTCGGCCTGCTGGCGGCGGCGCGCGGCGAGAGCGAGCGCGCCGAGGACTCTTTCGAGCGCGCCGTCGCGCTCATCGAGACTTTGCGCGCGCCGCTTCCGGCGGAAGAGTTCCGCACGGCCTTCGTCGCCGACAAGCTCGCGCCTTACGACGAGCTGCTCCGGCTCTGCCTCGAAGACCCGCGCGGCGCGCGCGTCGTCGAGGCTTTGGCCTACTCGGAGCGCGCACGCTCGCGCGCGCTCGTCGAGATGATGAGCGGCACGCTCATCCGCGGCCCGCGCCCGCGCGACGAGTTCGAGGCCGAACTCCTCGCGCAGCTCGAACGGCTCCGCGAAGAGCTGAACTGGTTCTACAGCCGCATCAACCGACCGCCCGAAGCCCCGGACGACTCCGCGCGCGGGCAAGAGGCGATGCGCGCCCTCCACGAAGCCGTGCGCGAGCGCGAGGCGCGCACCCTCGAAATCATGCGCCAGCTTCAGCAGCGGGGAGGCGGCGTCGCCTCGCTCGGACGCGTCGAGCCTTTCGACGTGCGCGCGCTGCAAACCCAACTCGGACGCGACACCGCGCTCGTCGAGTACGCGAGCCTCGACGGCGAGCTGCTCGCCTTCGTCGTCACCGAAGAACGAGTCGAAGTCGTGCGCGGCCTCGCCGCCGAACGCGAAGTCGGCGAGTCAATCGCGCAGTTCCGCTTTCAGACCGACGCGTTGCGCCACGGCTCGGCGCGGATGCGCGCGCACCTTCCCGTGCTCGCGGAGCGAGCGCGGCGTCACCTCTCGACGCTTTATGACTTACTGCTGCGGCGCGTTGAAGGACTCGTCGGCAAACGCCGCCTCGTCGTCGTGCCGCACCGCGCGCTCAACTACGTCCCCTTCCACGCGCTCCACGACGGCGACGCCTTCGTCATCGAGCGCCGCGAGGTCTCATACGCGCCGAGCGCGGGCGTGCTCGGCTACTGTCTGGAGAAGCCGCCGCCGGAGTTCGGGAGCGCGTTGCTCTTGGGTGTCGCCGACGAACAGACGCCGCGCGTGCGTGACGAGATAGAAGCAATCGCGCCGCTCTTCAAGAAGTCGAAGGCGCTGCTCGACGGGCGCGCGACGGTCGAGGCTCTGCGCGAGGGCTCGCCGCACGCCGACGTGCTCCACCTCGCCTGCCACGGGCAGTTCCGCCCCGACAGTCCGCTCTTCTCTTCCCTGCGGCTCGGCGACGGCTGGCTCACGGTGCGCGACGCCTACACGCTCGACTTCCGTGGCGGGCTCGTCACGCTCTCGGCGTGCGAGACGGGCGTGAGCGCCGTCGCGCCCGGCGACGAGCTGCTCGGACTCGTGCGCGGCTTCTTCTCCGCCGGCGCGCCGACGCTCCTGCTGAGCCTCTGGACGGTGGACGACGAAGCGACCGCCGAGTTGATGCGCGACTTCTACACTTCATTGCTCGACGGTCAAAGACCCGCCGCCGCGCTCCGCGAAGCGCAGCTCCGGCAGATGCGCGAGCGGCCTCATCCCTTCTTCTGGTCGCCGTTTATCCTCGCCGGTCGTTGGTGAAAGCAGTGCCGTCAGAATGACGACGCGCCCCGTCACGATGACGCCACGTTGATTGATTCGGCGCTCCGGCGTTGACCGATAAGGGCGTCGCCTTCCTGCTTCAAGCCTTCAAAATCCCGGTTTTTTCGTCTTTTAGTTCTCGCGCCGCGCGTGGCACGTCGCTCGCCCTTAGCTTCGTGCTCGTCATCCGTCGAGCGCGCTCTTTCTTCAACCCCGACACTTCAATGAAAGACGCGGGCCGAGGCCAGCCGCTTGGGTTTTTAACTCGCGGGGCCGAACGCCAAAGAACGAAACAAGGACTTATAGACATGATACGGAAAACTCCCTCCACCCTAGCTACGTGGCTCGTCCTTATCGCGCTGGTCTCTTCAATGCTCGTCGGCGGCGGCGCAGTCCGCAGCGCGAGCGCACAGTCCGGCGAAGCCGCTCAACTCCCACAGCTTTCGCGCTACGCGATTGACCTCACGCGACTCGCGCTGACGGGCCGGATTGAGCCCGCCGCGCCGCGCCGCGAAGAGGAAGCGCTGAAGGTTATGGGGATTCTCGTGCAGGCGGACGGGAACAATCCCGTACTGCTCTCGGAGCAGGGCGCGGGCGCGAAGGCGGTCGCGGAAGCCGTCGCCTTAAAGGTCGCTTCCGGCAACGTGCCTGCGCGTCTGCGCGGCGCGCGTGTTTACAGTTTGAGCCGCGACTCGCTGCTGGCGGGCGCGAAGAATACGGATGCGTTCGTCGCGCGGCTGCGCGCGGTCGTCGAAGAGGCGGCGAGCGCGACTGAGGGGCGCGTCGTCCTCTTCATCGAAGATTTCCAGCACTTCGCCGGGACGTACACGGAGCGCGCGGCGTCGGACGCTCTGCGTCAAGGCGTCGAAGGCGGTCGCCTGCGCGTCATCGGGGCGACGAGCCCCACGGCTTACGCGCAGCACATCGCGAAGGACGCGACGCTCGCGAAACTGTTCCGCCCCTTGCGCCTCGCGGGCGAGGATGAAGACGCCGCTTCGGTCAGGGAAGATGAAGTCGCGCGAGGGGGCGCGGACTTCGTGGGCGACAAGCTCTCGCCCGACCTGCGCGAGATGCTGAAGAAGGGCGCGGGCTCGAAGGCCGAGCGCGTGAAGGTCATCCTTCAGGCCGACGACGTGAATGACGCGGAGTTGCGCGCGCAGTTGCAGAGCGGCGGCGCGCGCGTCGTCGAGACGCTGGAAGGGCTCGGCGCGTTGGAAGTCGAGATGACTGCGAGAGCCGCCGAACGTCTCGCCGCCGGCGGCAAGGCGCGTCACCTGTCGCTCGACCGCAAGGTCGCGTTCCTCGGCCACGTCGAGGCGACGACGGGCGCGGAGGCGATGCGCGCGCAGAAAGAAACCGAAAACATAGACGGCTCCGGCATCGGCGTCGCCGTGCTCGACTCCGGCCTCTTCCGCGAGCACGACTCGATGGACAACGTGAAGTTCGAGCGCGACTTCACCGGCGATAACACGAAGCTCGACTGGTACGGCCACGGCACGCACGTCACGGGCCTGCTCGCCAACAAGGACAACTTCGACGGCAGCTACCTCGGCGTCGCGCCGAAGGTGGACATCATCAACCTCCGCGTGCTCGACAAGCACGGGGCGGGCAAAGCCTCATGGGTGCTCAAGGCTCTGAACTGGATTCTTGAGCCGACCGACCCGACCAGGCCCACCGGCGAGAAGAACTACGAGAAGTACAGAATCCGCGTCGTCAATCTTTCTTTGGGCGCGCCCGCCATCGAGTCTTACCGCAACGACCCTTTGTGCCGCGCCGTGCGGAGCATCGTTGACAAGGGCATCGTCGTCGTCGCCGCCGCCGGGAACAACGGCAAAGACAACGCGGGCCGCGAAGTCTACGGGCTCATCCACTCGCCCGGCAACGAGCCCTCGGCCATCACGGTCGGGGCGTCGAACACCTTCGGGACGGACGCGCGCGGCGACGACCAGATCGCCTCCTTCAGCTCGCGCGGCCCGACCCGCTCCTTTTGGACGGACGAGCAAGGCGTCCGCCACTACGACAACCACGTCAAACCCGAACTCGTCGCGCCCGGCAACAAGCTCATCGCCGCCGAGGCCGTCGTCAAGACGAAGATTGACGGCGCGGACGTGGTCTTGCCGAACCACCTTATCGAAAGTTACCCGGAGCTGCGCGCCGTCAACAACACCGACTACAAGAAGCGGATGATGCGCCTGAGCGGCACTTCGATGGCGACGCCCATCGTCTCCGGCGCGGCGGCCCTTCTGCTGCAAGCCAACCCGAAGCTCACGCCGAACATGGTCAAGATGATTCTCATGTACACGGCGCAGCCTCTGGCGGGCTACAACATGCTTCAGCAGGGCGCGGGCCAGTTGAACATCGAAGGCGCGATGCGCGTCGCGCGGCGGGTGCGGACGGACTTAGGCACGGGCACGCCGCAGGGCACGAGCCTCCTGACGGCGGGCGCGCTCCCCACGCCGCGCACGACCCTCGCCGGCCACTCTTTCCCATGGGCGCAGGGCATCATCCTCAGACACAGCTACGCCACCGGCTCGAACCTCATCGCGCAGTATCAGAACGTCTACGGCCTCGGCATTGTGCTCGGCAGCGGCATCCTGATGAGTGACGGCATCCTGATGAGCGACGGGATGGTCTTAGGCGACGGCATCCTCATGGGCGATGCCATCCTGATGAGCGACGGGATGGTGCTCGGCAGCGGCACGCCCTTCCTGCCGTGCGGCATCCTGATGAGTGACGGCATCCTGATGAGTGACGGCATGGTGCTCGGCGACGGCATCCTGATGTCTGACGGGATGGTCTTAGGCGACGGCATCCTGATGAGCGACGCCGCCGTCGGGGCGATGTCCGCGATGGTCGGCGGCGACGAGACGCCCGCGATGAAATAACCCGTCCCCGAAAGGGCGGAAGATAATAGGCGGGGGCGGCGCAGACTTTCGTCTGCGCCGCCCCCGCCTATTATCTTCCGCCCTTTCAGGGCTTTCGGTCGGCAATTCTCACCTTGTTCTCAACGCATTAAAATTCCCTTGCGAGTGTATTTTTTACCCGCCCGCGCGCACTGTTCTGTGGGTGCGAAGCATCAAAGGTGGTCGGCTCAAGTTGTCAGCCCCGGACTTCTCGTACCCCCGACGGCTTAATACCCGGAAAGTTTAGCAAGTCAAAGACTTGCGCCCGTATTCCAAGGAGTCTCCGAAAGAGATGCGCCGCACTTTTCTGCGTTCCCTGTCGCTCTTTGCGCTCGCCGTCGCGCTCCTCTTGGGCGCTCTGCCGCAGGCCCCGGTCGCCTCGGCGCGCGTCGCGTCCCGGTCTTCGGTCGAGAACGGCGAGGACTCGTACCTGCCCGGCGAGGTCAACGTCAAACTGTTCCGCGCCTCAGACCTCGCGCCGGTGGCGCAGGCGTTCGGCCTCGACCCGCAGCCCATCGAGCAGTTCGGCCAGCGGCCCATCTTCCGCCTCCGCATCGGCGACGGGGTTGACCCGCAGGCGAAGGCGGCACGGCTTCGCGCCGACTCGCAGCTCCGCGTCGAGTTCGCCGAGCCCAACTTCACCGCCGGTTCGCCCGAAGGGAGCGGCTTGTCTTGGAGCGCGGGTTTGTCCTGGAGCGCGGGTTTGTCCTGGAGCGCGGGCGGCGCGGGGCAGTACGTGGGGCAGTGGGCTCCAGACAAGATGCGGCTTGATGAAGCGCACCGCGTGACGCGCGGCGCGGGAACCATCGTCGCGGTGCTCGACACGGGCGTTGACCGAAGGCATCCGGCGCTCGCCGGAAGACTCCTTGCGGGTTACGACTTCGTGGACGACGACGACGACCCCAGCGAAGAGGGCACGCAGTTGACCGGCCCCTTCGGCCACGGCACGCACGTCGCCGGTCTCGTCGCGCTCGCCGCGCCCGAAGCCAAGATCATGCCTTTGCGCGTGCTCGACGAGCAGGGCGTCGGCAACATGTGGGTGCTGTCCGAGGCCATCCGCTACGCGCTCGACCCGGACGGCGACCCCGCAAGCGACGACGGCGCGGATGTCATCAACCTGAGCCTCGCCACCGTCCACCCCTCGAACGTCCTCAAAGAGATTATCGGCGACGCCTGCGACGACGCGACCGTCGTGCCGACGCCGACGCCCGTCTCCGGACAGTCGCAGCGCAACGCCGTCGTCGTCGTCGCCGCCGGGAACCGCGCGAGCGAAGATGAGATGTACCCCGGCGCGGAGAGAGTCCACGGCGAATTGTCGGTCGCGGCCAGCGGCAGCAACGACAGACTCGCCGCCTTCTCGCAGCATGGCGGGTGGATAAGCGTGACGGCCCCCGGCGTCGGCATCGTGAGCAGCGTGCCCGGCGGCGGTGTCGGGACGTGGGCCGGGACTTCGATGTCCGCGCCGCTGGTCGCGGGTCAGGCGGCGCTGGTGCGCGCGGCCTCGCCCAACCTCACGCCCGAAGAGGTCGAAGAACACATCCGCGAGACGAGCGACCGGCCCGAACCGGAGCAGGACGTGAAGCGACGTGTGGACGCGGCGGCATCGGTCTTGTCGCTCGCCGTCGGCACGACGAACCCGATTGATGCGTCGGAGTCGTTCGTCCGCCAGAACTACCTCGACTTCCTCAACCGCGCGCCCGACGCCGGAGGCTTGAACCACTGGAAGAAAGAGATTGAAGACTGCGGCGCGGACGCGGCCTGCGTTGACTTCAAGCGCGTCAACACGTCCGCCGCCTTCTTCCTCTCCATCGAGTTCCGCGACACGGGCTACTTCGCCTACCGGATGCACAAGGCGGCCTTCGCCGACTTGCCCGGCGCGCCCGTCCCCATCCGTTACGAAGAGTTCATGCCCGACACGCAGCAGCTCGGCGAGGGCGTCCGCGTCGGACTCGGCGACTGGCAGACGCGGCTCGACGCGAACATGAACGCCTACGCCCTCGGACTCGTCAGCCGCGCGAAGTTCAAGAGCGAGTTCCCCGCCGACATGACGGCGGGCCAGTTCGTCACCAAGCTCTTAGGCAACGCCGGTTTCATGCCCTCGATGGACGAACGCTCGGCGCTCATCAGCGAACTCTCGCACAACAACACGGACGCGGGCCGCGCCTCTGTCCTCCGCAAAGTCGCGGAGCACCCGCAGCTCGCGGCGCGCGAACTCAACCGCGCCTTCGTCCTCATGCAATACTTCGGCTACATGCGCCGCAACCCGAACGAGGGACAGGACACGGACTTCCGTGGCTACAACTTCTGGCTCAAGAAGCTCGAAGACAACGCGGGCGACTTCCACCGCGCGCAGATGGTCAAGGCATTTATAGATTCCATCGAATACCGCGCGCGCTTCCGGCAGTAAGAAGCAACGGGCGGAAGCCCGACCGTGAGGGAGGGCGTAGAAGAAACGCAGAAGTCAGAAGGCGGAACGATGAACTGAAGAGCAAAGAGGTTTTGTCTTTCAGTTCATCGTTCCGCCTTCTGACTTCTGACTTGAGTGCGCCCTCCCTCACGGTCGGGCTTCTGCCACGGGGACGCAAAAAAAATCTCTGCCCGCGTATTTTTCCTCGACGCCCGCGCACTGTCAGGTCGTAGCCATCGCGCCAAAGGTTTTTCGGCGGGTCGCGCGGCTCCGGCTCGGAAGAGTACCGACAAACAAGGGGGATTCGGGCAGGGGTTTCGCGGACACGAAGGGGCCGGACAGGCCCGATGGCAACTGGCGGAGTCAGCCCGTCACGGGGAGAACGGGAACCTTCGCCAGCAAAGGCGGCACGGTCGCGCTGGCCGTGCCGCCTTTACCTTTTAAGGGATGAGGGATGAAGCAGAAGCCGACTCAAGACACGTCTGAGCGGCTTCTGCTTCATCCCTCATCCCTTCACTTTTACGCCGCGCCGTACTTCTTGAACCACGCGAGGAGGCGTTGCCAGCCGTCATCGGCGGCCTGCTTGTTGTAGCTCGGTCGGTAGTCGGCGTGGAAGCCGTGGTCGGCCTCCGGGTAGACGATGATTTCGGACTTCGTCTTCGACTTCTTCAGAGCCTCGCGCATCTGCTCGATTGATTCGAGCGGGATGCCCCTGTCCTTCGCGCCGTAGAGTCCGAGCACCGGCGCTTTCAAGTCCGCCGCCACGTCCACGGGCTGCTTCGGCGTCAGAGGGTTCGCCGGTTGTCCGGGCCTTGAGACGAGGCGACCGTACCACGCGACGCCCGCGTCGAGCGCGGGGTTGTGCGCCGCGTAGAGCCACACGATGCGGCCTCCCCAGCAGAAGCCGGTGATGCCGACCTTCTTCGTGTTGCCCTTCCCCGAAGCCTTCGCGTAGGCGACCGTCGCGTCGAGGTCTGACATGACCTGCGCGTCCGGCACTTTCGAGACCACCTCCATCACCTTCGACATCTCGGCCATCTGCGTCGTGTCGCCCTGCCGCGCGTAGAGCGCCGGGGCGATCGCCATGTGGCCGAGCTTGGCGAAGCGGCGGCAGACATCCTTGATGTATTCGTGGACGCCGAAAATCTCCTGCACGACGAGGACGACGGGGAAGTTCTTCCCCTTCTCCGGCATCGCGCGGTAGGCGGGCATCTCGCCGTCCGCGACGGGGATTTTAACTTCGCCCGCGACGAGCCCCTTCGTGTCGGTGGTGATGACGGTCTGACCGGCTGCCGGGCGGACGGCGAGCGCGAACCCCGCCGCGAGACTCGTCACGATGAAGCGGCGGCGCGTCACCTCCGGGTCGGGCATGAGACTGACAAGGTCTTCGTGCATCTGTCTTGAATTCCTTTCCAGAATGGGATGCGCCAACTCTAGCAAGAAAATGATGAATGATGAAGAGGAGGAAGTTTTCAGTAGACAGTTTTCAGTTTTCAGTTAAGACCAGAACTGAAAACTGAAAACTGTCTACTGAAAACTTCCTCCTTTATTGAAGCACTCGGAGGTCGCGCTCGCTGACGATTTTCCAGCCGTCGCGGGTGCGCTGCCAACGGAGTTCCTGAAGGACTTCGCCGCGCCGCTCGTCCACGCCGCCGGTGATGGCGTACTTTTTGCGGAAGCGCATGGTGGCGGTTTGACCGTCGCGGCTGAGGCGGATGTCGGGCTCGCCCGCGCGCACGTCCACCGTCTCGGCGCGTCCGAGGACGCGCGCCTTCTCCGCGCGCACGGCCTCGCGCGAGGCGTTGCGCGAGAGGTAGAAGGCGTTGACCTTCGTGTTGTAGAAGCTCATCTGCTTCGAGATGTCGCGCGCGTTGGTCGCCGCGATCCACTCGCCGAGCGCGCCGCGCAGAACCGCCTGCGAGTCCGCGTCCGGCGCGACTTGCTCGGAGGTCGGCGCGGCATCTTCCGGCCTCTCGACTATCTGCGCATTCGGCGTCCCTGTCTCCGTCGTCGCGGCGGGAGCATTCGGCGTCGGCGCGTCAACGGTCTGACTCGTCGCCGCTTCGGCAGCGGTCGGCGCGGGCGTCGCTTCGGCGACGGTGTTGGTGTTGACGGCGGCGGGCCGTGCGTTATTCCTCTGATAATACGAGAGCACGAACGCGCCGAGCAGCCCGCCCGCGATTCCTGCGACGACGCAGAGCGCGACGAAGGCGGCGGGACTCGTGCGTCTCTTCGCCGTCTTCCGCGCGTCGAGCGGGACGGCGGGCTGCGCCGACTGTATTGATTTCTGGTCGAAGCGCGGCGTGACGACGGTCTGCTCGGTGTCAATCGGAATCGTTTCGTCCGAAGGGCTTACGTGTCTGTCTGGTCCCATGCGCTCCATATTCGCTCCGCCCCCTGACTTCAACCGATACACTTTTCCCCGCAAGACAATCCTTCAAAGCAACAACCAGTCCAAACCCTTCGCGGGGCCGCTTAAAGAACGCGCCGTGACGTGGCAGAATGAGTTTGACTCCCCGGCACTTTTGGCGTAGATACGTCTGGCGAAAAGCCCACCACGGAAACATTACAAGCATGAAATCATTCGTCTTCGCACTTTCGGCCTCTTTCATTTTTGCGTTCGCACTCTCCGGCTGCGCCTACTTCAAGCGAGGGGCGGACGCGAACACCGCTTCCGACAACACCGCGCAGGCTTCGCCGACTCCTGCGACGGGCACGACCGTCCCGCCCGCGAGCGGCGACGCGCAGGCCGAGTTCCAACGCGGCATTGAGGCCTACCGCGGCGACCGCGACGACGAGGCGGTCGAGGCTTTCAAGGAGGCCGCGCGGCTCGACCCCGACTTCGCCGAGGCGCACTACCGTCTCGGCCTCGCCTACGCCGTCGTCGGGCAGGACGAAGAGTCGGAAAAATCCTTCGAGGCGGCGGTCAAGCTCTACGAGAAGATTCTCGACAAGGAGCCGAAGAACTCCGACGCGCAGTTCTTCCTCGGTCTGATCTACGGCAAGCTCGGCAAGTACGACCAGTCGGTCAAGTTCTTCAAAGAGGCGGTGCGCAACTCGCCCGAAGAGGACGACGACAAGTATTACGAGTTGGGCCTCGCGCACTACAAGCTCGCGCAGTACAAGGAGGCCATCACCGCCTTCAATAAGGCTCTGGAAATCAACCCCGACTATTTCCCCGCGAGCGACGCGCTGGAGAAGGCCAAGCCGGGGCTCGAACGCCGCGAAGCCTTCCTCAAGAACCTTGAGAAGCAGCGCAAGGAGCAGGCACGCAACACGAACGCCAACGGCAACCTCAACGGTAACGTTAACGGCAACGGCAACTCCAACACACGACCGAGTGCGCCCGCGCCCGCCCCGACCCCTGCGCCCTGAAAGGGCGAAAGGCAATAGCCGGGGGCAAGCGAACGCGAGTGAGCGCCGCCCCCGGTCGAACGTCAATAAAATATTTCGACCCTGAAGGGTCGCAGACGTGCATTGCGGTGCGACCCCTTCAGGGTCGAAATATTTTTCCCTGCTCTTTCCGGGGGCGGCGTGCTTTCGCACTTGCCCCCGGCTATTGCCTTCATCCCCTGCGGGGATTTCAGAACGGCATCACAACTTTTTTACATCCGCGCGGTTGACCCTGCCGCGGGGTTTTCGGAAGAATAGACGGGCATTGAACTCAAGCACGAAACTCGTTTGCCTGTCCGCCGGTCAACGCTCCATGAATAATTCTTCGCCTCGTCTCTTCAGCACCGCCGTCCTCCTGCTCTCAATCTTTTGCGTCTCCGCGCGCGCGCAGCCCGACGCCGTTCTGAGCGCGTCGGAGACGCAGCTCACGTTGAAGAAGCTGTCTGTGTTAGGGAGCGCGCTCTACGTCGCGGCGCACCCGGACGACGAGAACACGGCTCTCCTCGCCTACCTCGCCAACGAGCGCGGGGTGCGGGCCGCTTACCTTTCGGTGACGCGCGGCGACGGCGGGCAGAACCTTATCGGCACGGAGAAGGGCGCGCTGCTCGGCCTCTTGCGCACGCAGGAGTTGCTCGCCGCGCGGCGCGTTGACGGCGCGGAGCAGTTCTTCACGCGCGCCGTTGACTTCGGCTTCACGAAGTCGCCGGAGGAAGCCCTGCGCATCTGGGGGCGAGAGGCGGCGCTCGCCGACGTGGTGTGGGTCATCCGCCGCTTTCGTCCGGATGTCATCATCACGCGCTTCCCTTCGACCGGCGAGGGCGGGCACGGCCAGCACACGGCCTCGGCCATCCTCGCGCGCGAAGCGTTCGACGCCGCCGGAGACGCCACACGCTTCCCCGAACAACTCCGCTACGTCAAAGTTTGGAAGCCGAAGCGACTTTTGTGGAACGTCTTCTCGCGCGGGGGCGAGCGACCGAAGGACGCGGACAAGATGCCTTCGAGCGCCGATGTCGGCGCGTATAACGCTCTGCTCGGAAAGTCCTACACGGAGATTGCGGCGCAGAGCCGGAGCCAGCACAAGAGTCAGGGCTTCGGCTCCGCCGAAAGGCGCGGCACTTCCGTCAACTACTTCGCGCACCTCGCGGGCGAAGAAGCGCGCTCTGACATCTTCGACGGCGTGGACTTGAGCTGGCGACGCGTCGAGGGCGGCGAGGCCGTGGGGCAACTCCTTCAACAAGCCGCGCGCGAGTACAGCGCGTCGAACCCGCAAGGAGTTCTGCCCCTGCTCCTCAGCGCGCACCGCGAGTTGAACAAGCTGCCGCAAGACGACTCGCTACTCGAAGCGAAGCGCGAACAACTCTCGGCGGTGATTCGCTCCTGCGCGGGACTGTGGGCCGAGGCCGTCGCCGACGAGCCTTACGCGACGCCGGGCGCGCCCGTGAAAGTTAAACTCACGCTCGTCAACCGCTCCGAATTCCCGCTGCTCTTCGTACTTGCCACGACACCCGGCGCGTCGTTACGAGGCGAGAGTGTGCAACTCAAGAACAACCGACCGTTGACGGCGGAGATCATTTCTACCGCCCCGCAGGATTACAGCCAGCCCTACTGGCTGCGAAAAGAGCCGGGCGCAGGGCTCTTCGCCGTCGAAGACCAAGCCCTCGTCGGCGAGCCTTCGCCCCTCCGCCCGATGCGCGTGCGCGTGGTGCTGGCGGCGGGAGCCGAAGGCTATCAATTCAGTCTCGAACTGCCCGTCCTCTTCCGCTGGACTGACCGCGTGCAGGGCGAGTTGTACAGGCCCGTCGCCGTCGTCCCGCCCGTCGCCGTCAACCTCTCCGAGCGAGTCCTCGTCTTCCCCGAACGCGCGCCCAAGCAGGTGCGGATAACTCTGCGGAGCAACGTCAACGCCGAGACCACCGGCACTCTGCGGCTCAAGCTCCCCGCCGGTTGGTCTTCAGAGCCGGCGTCCCTGCCCGTCAAGCTCAGGAGCAGGGACGAAGAGTTCAAGGCCGCCTTCAACGTCACGCCCCCGGAGACAAACTCGCAGGGCACGCTCGCGGCGGAGTTCGAGACGGCAAGCGGGCAACTCCTCTCCAACGGCTTCACAGAGATTGACTACCCGCACATCACGCGGCAGACGCTCTTCCCCGAAGCGTCGGCGCGGCTCGTGCGCGTTGACGTGCGGCGGCGCGGAACCTCGGTCGGCTACGTCATGGGTTCGGGCGACGAGATACCGGAGGCGCTCCGTCAGGTCGGTTACGACGTGGCGCTGCTTTCGGACGAAGAGTTGGAGAACGGCGACCTCCAAAAATTCGACGCCGTGATTGCGGGCGTGCGCGCCTACAACACGCGCGCGGCTCTCCGCCGTCAGCAGAAGCGACTTCTGGAATACGTCGAGCGCGGCGGGACTTACGTCGTGCAGTACAACACCAACGACCGCGCGCTCGAAACCTTCTCCTTAGGCCCGTACCCCTTGAAGCTCTCGCAGGAGCGCGTCACGGTCGAGGAAGCGCCCGTCAAAGTTCTCGCTCCGCAGGACACACTCTTAAACGAGCCGAACCGCATCACGCCCGCCGACTTCGAGGGCTGGGTGCAGGAGCGCGGCCTCAACTTCCCTTCGGAGTGGGACGCGCGCTACCAGACGCTCTTCGCCAGCCACGACCCCGGCGAGCCGGACAAGGCGGGCTCGACGCTCGTCGCGCGCCACGGGCGGGGCACTTATGTTTACACCTCGCTCGCGTGGTTCCGGCAGCTCCCGGCGGGCGTCCCCGGCGCGTATCGCCTCTTCGTCAACCTCATCTCGGCGGGGAAGAAGTAAGCGACTTCTTCTTCGACTGAAGCACGGGCCGCACGATGCAGGGCTTCATCATTAGAGAAGCGACTTTGGATGACGCCGCCGAGATTGCGCGCGTCCACATCGAAAGCTCGCGCGCGACGTACAGAGGGCTTCTGCCCGACGCGTTGGTGGACGAGATGACTTACGAGAGGCGTCTCGGCAACTGGTCGAAGACGCTCGGCGAGGAGGGCGGCGCGGAGTTCGTCTACGTCGCCGTGGAAGACGGCGGGCGCGTCTTCGGCTTCGCTTCGGGCGGCCCCGAACGTGAGGCGGATGCGGACTACGACGGCGAGCTTTACGCCATCTACGTCCTCGGCGCGCACCACCGAGAGGGCGCGGGCCGCCGTCTCGTCCGCGCGGTCGCGGAAAGGCTCGCGCGCGAAGGCTTCCGCTCGATGCTCGTGTGGGTTTTGGCGGCGAATCCGGCGTGTCGCTTTTACGAGGCGCTCGGCGGCGCGCGTGTCCGCGAGAAGACGATTGAGCGCGGCGATGTGTCGCTCGCCGAAATCGGGTACGGGTGGGGAGACGTGAAGAGCATCTGACAAAACTGTAGGGGCAGGGCTTGTCCCTGCCCGTGTGGTTGCGAAAGAAGCGGGCAGGGACAAGCCCTGCCCCTACAGATTTATTCAACGTCTAATATTTTATTCAACGCTCTAAACCTTTGAGGGACGGCCAACGGACAAACGCATGAAGAGAGAGACGAACACGGAACAAACCACGGCTGACGCGGCGCGGGCGACCGACGAGCAGCCGCCCTTCGGTCGGAGCTGGACGACTTTGTACGCGGTCGTGCTCGTCAACCTCGCCGTCCTCGTCGTGCTCTTCTACCTCTTCACGCGGGCGTTCGCATGAGGCCACTCGACTGGACGGTTTTGTGCGCGTCGCTCGCCGGAGTCGTGCTCTACGGGCTCTGGAAGGGGCGGCGGACGCGCGACCTCGACGACTTCCTCGTCGCCGACAGACAGATGCGCTGGCATCACGTCGCGCTCTCCATCATGGCGACGCAGGCTTCGGCCATCACCTTCCTCTCCACGCCGGGGCAGGGCTTTACCGACGGCATGCGCTTCGTGCAGTTCTACTTGGGGCTGCCCGTGGCGATGGTCATCCTGTGCGTGACGGCGGTTCCCGTCTACCGTCGGCTCAAGGTCTACACGGCATACGAATACCTGGAAGGCCGCTTCGACTTGAAGACGCGGACACTGGCCGCCTCCCTTTTCCTCGTCCAGCGCGGCCTCTCGACGGGCGTCTCCATCTACGCGCCGTCCGTCATCTTCTCGGTCATCATGGGGTGGGACATCCGCGTCGTCATCTTCCTCATCGGCGGGACGGTCACGCTCTACACGGCGGTGGGCGGCGCGCGCGCCGTGGACAACACGAACTTTCAGCAGTTCCTCATCATCATGGGCGGGATGTTCGTCGCCTTCTTCACGATCATCTCGCTGCTCCCGGCGGACGTGTCCTTCACGGAGGCGGCGCACGTCGCGGGCAAGCTCGGTCGTCTGAACGCGATTGACTTTTCGTTCGACGTGACGAACCAGTACAACTTCTGGTCGGGGCTCGTCGGCGGCTGCTTCCTCGCGCTCTCCTACTTCGGCACCGACCAGTCGCAGGTGCAGCGATACCTCACGGGCGAGTCGGTCACGCAGAGCCGCCTCGGCCTCCTCTTCAACGGCTTAGTCAAAGTGCCGATGCAGTTCTTCATCCTCTTCCTCGGCGCGATGGTCTTCGTCTTCTACCAGTTCACGGCCCCGCCCGTCTTCTTCAATCCCGTCGAGGCCGAGCGGGCGCGCTCCGGTCAGCACGGCGAACAGTTCCGCGCGCTCGAAGCGCGAGTACGCCGTGGCCGTCGAGGAGAAGCAGAAGGAGGCGCGGCGCTTCATCGAGGCGCGGCGGGCGGGCGACGCGCGGGCCGAGGAAGCGGCAGCCGAATCGTTGCGCGCGGCGCAGGCGCGCGCCGACGGGATTCGCGGCGGCGCGATTGAGTTGATTAAGGAACACAACCCGAAGCCGGAAGACACGAACTACGTCTTCCTCAACTTCGTCATCAACTACCTCCCGGCGGGCGTCGTCGGCCTCGTCTTCGCGGCGGTCTTCTTCGCCTCGATGTCCTCGACCGCCTCGGCCTTGAACGCCCTCTCCTCGACGACCTTCGTGGACGTGTACCGCCGCCTCTTCAGGCGCGAGGCGGGCGAGCGCCACTACCTCGTCTTCTCGAAAATGGCGACGGTCTTCTGGGGGCTCTTCGCCGTCGCCTTCGCGCAGTACGCGGGCCAGCTCGGCTCGCTCATCGAGGCCGTCAACCGCCTCGGCTCGCTCTTCTACGGCACGATCCTCGGCATTTTCCTCCTCGCCTTCTATTTCAAGCGCGTCGGCGGGACTGCCGCCTTTGTCGGCGCGATGGTGGGCGAAGCGGTCGTCCTCCTCTGCTTCTTCTTCACCAAGATCGCCTTCCTCTGGTACAACGTCGTCGGCGCGCTCGTCGTCATCGCCGTCGCCCTCGCCTTCAACCCGCTCCTCCGGCGCAAAGACCCGGCGGCTTGACAAGCATCGCTGATGTTTGTAGCTTGTGTCGCCCTCGAATCAGTTGCCGAGAACCCTCACAGACTCTCGGCCAAAGACCGACTTCAACCAGAGCTGACGGCTGAGAAGTGACGCGCACGCCCGCTTGCGGGTTCGTGTGTCAAACAGAGCGGGCGAGGATGCTCGTGCCGGGACGAGAACCCGTGCGGCGCGCGCCTTCGAACGCCCCGCGCGCGGGCGACGACCGGCATTCTCCTCACAAAGCCCGGCCCATCACACCTTTAGGAGTAGAATTCATGCACTTTGAATAGAATGCGCGAGGTCGCCGGCGGCTGACGGGATTGTTCGTCGCCTGCGCCCTCCTGATGCTCTTCGCGACCGCCTCCGTGGCGCTCGCGCAAGACCCTCCCGCCTCGCCGAAGGCTCAGGAGATGTCCATGTCCGAAATCCTTCGAGCGCCCGGCAAACCTCTGAGGCCGCGGCACGGAGTGCGGGCCAGTTAAGGTTAATATCTATCCCCGTCGTAGAGGTGATGCTCGCGTGCGCACAGGAGGTCGACATCGGGTGGCGTCGCGCCATCTCGAAGGCCTTCCGCATGACGTCGAGGGCGGCCCGTTCCCCTGCACATCCTGCCGCCCGTCATCTGGATTGACGACGTGGCCGTCGGCTACGGGTCGAATCGGAAGACCTCACGTCAATAACCGCCGTCAGCTTCGACCGTGCTGCTGAGCATGAGGGACCGTCCATCTCTCTTACGGCGACAAGGAGAAAGCAAGGCCGGACGGCGCTGCCGGAGAAGCTCAAGTTGAACAACTAGACAGTTCTGAGCGCTCTGTCGGGAGGTCATTCCTGATGGGACGCTCCGCACGTCCGAAACCTGAGAGGCTACCGGCCAAGCTTTTGCAAATCCGGCTGGCGTTGGGGATGTCTCAGAACGAGATACTTGTCAGCTTGGGTTTAAGGGAGAAGCTTTCGCGCGCCGCCGTCTCAGGCTATGAAGCGGGAACGATAGAGCCGCCGTTGCCGACTCTGCTTACTTACGCGCGGTTGGTAGGGATTTCGACGGACGTGTTGATTGATGACGAAATGGACTTACCCGCCAAGCTGCGAGCCAAGTCGAAGCGCAAATGAAAGAGGCCGCCCGAAAGCGGCCTCTTTCCATTAAGCGGCGGGAAGTGTGCAAAGCGTTGGAATTGCGTTTTCGCACGGTTCAAACATCTGCACATATCATACACACACTATTCCCCACGTCCTGGACGCCGGGGATGTTCGCGGCGGGAACCGCCGACGACTGGAATGCCTTCGTCTCAGGCGGGACTGCGGACGCGCACTGCGGGACGGGCGCGAACAACAAGCGCCTGACCGCCGCGCAGCAGCGAGGGACGGGGCTCGCCTACATCTCGGCGGTGATGCGCGCCTACGTCGGCGGCGAGACGCAGTTCCTGCCCGTCCTGACGGGCGAAGCGCCGCCGCCCGCCTCGGCGCAGACCACCAACCTTCACATCTCCTACCACGCGCCCGGCATCGCGACGAAGCGCAGGGACGTTAACCGCCTGCTCACCTCGGCCAACCTGACGACGAACACTCTGGGCGGGGCGACGACGCAGACGGGACTGACGCCGCACGACCTCTGCGGCGGCAACTCGCCGCAGCCGCAGCACTGCCTGCCCGCCGCGCAGTCCACCGCGCGGCAGCCGCACACGACGCCGAGCGCGCGCGCCCCTACCATGCGCGGCCTCAGCCAACTGCGCACGGGTTGGAGCGCGCTCGCCACCTACACGAACGACCTGCCTTTGGGGCAGCGAGACGTGAGCGGCTTCCAGTGGCTCACGTTCCGCGCCAGCGTCAACTTCGCCGACACGCGCAACCAGAGCGGCGTCGCGCAGAACTTCAAAGTAATCCTGACCGACGGGACGGGCGCGCAGGCGACCCTGCTCGCCAACAACTACACCGCCGCGCTCTTCTACCCGCCGGGGACGACCGGCCCCGTCCCGAAAGTAGTGCTGAACACGGTACGCATTCCCGTCTCGGCGTTCAGCGGCATCAACCTCTCGGACGTGCGCTCCGTGCAGTTCAGGTTCGACCAGAACCTGACGGGCGCGCTGCTCATCTCCGACCTCGCCTTCTCGTCCGCTCCCTAAAGGCGACGGAGGCGGAAGGCCTGAAATGAAAAAAGAGGGTGACGAGCTTTCGCGTCGTCACCCTCTTTAAATTTCCCGACCCCTGAACTTCGGACTAGGGCTTTTTCGCCTTCCAGTCGGCGACGAGTTTTTCCATGTTGGCGACGGCCTGCGCGTTGGCGTTGGCCGCCTTGCCGACCTGAAGCGCCTTCTCGCCGGCGGCGACGGCCTCGGCGGTCTTGCCCTCGGCGGCGAGGATGCGGGCCTTGAGGCCGAGGTTGTTGAAGTTCTCCTGCACCTTGATGGACTGCTCCGTCCAGCGCATCGCCTCGGCGAGGTCGAGCTTGTTTTGCAGCAGGTAGTTCGCGGCCTGAAGCGGCATCTGCCAGTTGTCCGGCTTGGCCGACGCGAGCGAGGCGCGCGCCTTCTCGACGGCGAGCGCCTTCACGTCCTTGACCTCGACGGTGAAGGGCACGGTCAGCTTCTCCCAGCGGATGTTGACGCGGGCGGCGTTCTCGCCTTCGGGCTCGATGCCGAAGGAGAGCCACTCCTGATTGTTGGCCGCCATCTCCGGCTTCGTCTTGACGCGGAGCGCGTCCTTCTTATCGTCGTAAGTAAAACTGCCCCACTGGCCGTCGTCCTTGTTGAAGATGACAGTCCACTCATCTTTGCCCGGAATGGTGTGGAGGCTGTAGCGCCCGGCGGCGAGCGGCTGGCCGTTGATGAGCACGGCGTCGGTCACTTCAAAGAGCGTCGCCTCGTTCGCGCCCGTGCGCCAGACGTGGCCGTAGGGGACGATGACGGCGTCGGCGGCGCGCGCGCGCGAGTCGTCCAGCGTCGCCGTCCCGGCGGCGGCCCCGGCGGGCGGGTCGCCCCAGATTTTGCGCCCCTTCACGCCGGGGCGGCTGTAGGTGATCGTCACGTCGGTGACGCCGATGGTCTGCATGACGCTCGACTTCTGGCTCGGACGCGGCAGACGCAGAGTGCTCTGCGCGCTCGCGGACGCGGCGGCGAGGGCCAACAGCAGCGCGGCGGCGACGAAGGGGTACTTTTTCAAATTCATCTTGATTTCTCCTCGATGGCGACGGGTGTGATTCGGGCCTGCTGGAAAAGTTCGGGAATCCGATGGCGCAGATGGTAGCAGAAAACCGCCCCGGAAGTTCTCACACTGTTGTAAAAAACGCGTCAGAACCGCCTGCCGCAAGCGGGCGGGTGAAAGAAGGCAAAAGGAAAAAGGTAAAGGGAAAAAGTGGGAACGGATGATGTGTCGAGAGAAGTGCTCCCCTCTGTACTTTTGCCTTTTACCTTTTTCCTTTTGCCTTGGCGAAGCGACCCGCCCGCTTGCGGCAGGCGGTTCTGACTTCGCCGCGCCGTTGGACGCGCGGGCGGGGGCGCGAATATCATTGACGCCGTTCGTTTGCGAACGGAAAGAAGCGATTCATTTATGGAGACACTCTCAGCTCAGGCCGCGGACGCCGACGAGCGCGACACGAACCCTCTGCGCGCCGCGCGCCTTTCTTTCGTCGGCTGCGGCGTGATGGCCGAGGCGATGCTCGCCGGGCTCCTGCGCCGCGAGCTAGTCAATCCCTCGCAGGTCGCCGCCAGCCACCCGCGCGCCGCGCGCCGCGAAGAGCTGCGCGAGCGTTACCGGATAGAAGTCTTCGAGGGCAACCGCGAGGCGGCGACGGCGCGCGGTCTCGCGGGCGAACAGTCGGTCGTCGTCCTCGCCGTCAAGCCGCAGCGTCTGGGCCGCGTCCTCGAAGAGTTAAGGGGCGCGCTCACGGAAGACCAGCTCGTGCTCTCGATTGTCGCGGGCGCGCGGATTGAGACCATCGCGGGCGGGCTCCTGCATCCTTCAATCGTGCGCGCGATGCCGAACACGCCCGCGCAGGTCGGCGAGGGGATGACGGCGTGGACTGCGGGCGAGCAGGTCAATGAGGCGGGCCGCGAAGTCGTGCGCGCCATGCTCGGCGCACTGGGCCGGGAGATTTACGTCGAGAACGAGCACATGATAGACATGGCGACGGCGCTCTCGGCGACGGGGCCGACCTACATCTTCATGATGATGGAGGCGCTCGTGGACGCCGGCGTCCACATGGGCTTTTCGCGCCACGTCTCGCAGGAGCTGGTGACGCAGACGATGCTCGGCTCCGTCCTCTTCGCGCGCGAGTCGCACAAGCACCCGGCGGAGCTGCGCAACATGGTCACTTCGCCCGGCGGCACTTCCGCCGAGGCGATCTACCAGATGGAGAAGGGCAGCTTACGCACCGTCCTCTCGAAGGCCGTCTACGCCGCTTATCAGCGCGCCGTCGCGCTCGGCCAGAAGAAGTGAGACAGTTTTTTAACTGAAACATGAGGCGGAGACGGACGTGAGAGTGATTCCGTAAACTCACGGAGTCATGGCCGAAGCGTTTCAACAAAGCATTCTGGACGAGCGCCCGCGCGAGCGGAAATTAACTTTCGCCCAGAAGTTTTTCGTCCTCATCGGCGTCCTCTTCGGCGTCTGCGTTCTTCTCTTCGGGTTGTTCATCTTCATCGCCGTGAGGTCGCAGAGCGACCGGGAAATATCCGGCGAGTTGGTCTTATCCCCGGAGTGGGTCGAAATCACGCCCGACAAGCCGCTCTCATTTCCTAAACGGTCTCAGGGCATGATCCTCGATGTCGCGGAGCCGCTGGGGCAGGACAATCAAAATTGGGCGCGCGTGCGGCTCGCGGACGGAACGCTTATTCGTCCCGAGTTGCAGCTTGTCGAGCGAGACGGGAGCGTGACTGACGTTGAGCTGTTGCGCGGGCATGGCAACGACGTCGGCGGGTTCGTCCGGCGGCTGCCGGAAGGGCGCGTCTACACGAAGGTGCGAGTGCGGTGCGACAGGCCGCTCCGGGTGTCGAGAATCATCTGGCACAGTTGGGACGGTAAATGAAGCCCGCAACCAGACGGCGGGCGGGAGGCGGATGAGGGGACGGAGGCAAGCGCCGGAAGCCTTGCCGACACGTCCGCCTTCCGTGTAATTTAGCGCCTGAGATTTTCCCGCCGTAGGAGAAGAACATGAACAGACTCATCGCCAACTCGCTCGCCGTCGTCGCCCTCATCTTCGTGCCGGCCCTCGTCCTCGCGCAGCAGCCGGGCGGGGCCGCCGCCGCCGCGAAACAGAAGCCGCGCGAGGAGGTGAACAAAGTGCGCGCGGAGATGGACGCGGGCGGGCGCGCGTACCGCGACGGCAACTTCGTGAAGGCCGAAGAGCACTTCCGCAAGGCGCTCGAACTCGACCCGGAGCACAAGACCGCGCCGCTCCTCATCGCCCGCGCGCTTCAGGAGCAGTACCAGCCGGGCGACGCTTCGCCGGAGAACGTGGCGAAGGGCGAAGCGGCGGTCGAGGCTTACCGCCAGCTCCTCGCGAAGAACCCTTTGAACGACGACGCCTTCAACTCCGTCATCAACCTCTACCGGCAGATGCGCAACCCGGAGAAGGTGCGCGAGACGATGCTGGAGCGCGCGGACGACGGCTCGCTGCCGCCCTCGAAGCGCGCGGGGATTTACGCGCAACTGATGAAGGACGACTGGCAGTGCTCATACAACGTCACCGAAAATAAGGACAACAAGGAGACCTCGCAGCAGGCCGAGAAGATGGTCGTCACTTACAAGATGCCTTCGGACTCGAACGAGTTTTACAAGGCGCGACAGTGCGTCCAGCGCGGCCTCGAAGTCGTCGAGCAGGCCATCCTGCTCTCGCCGCAGAACCCGCAGCCGATTCTGCACAAGGCCAACCTCTTCCGCGAGTCCGCCAAGCTCGCCGAGATGGAGGGCGACGCTTCGCAGAAGGAGGCCGCCGAAAATCAGTTCAAGGAAATCATTGCCGAGCACCAGCGTTTGACGGGCGGCTCGGCGGTCGCCGCCGTGGCCGCGACCGCCGACCCGAACGCCGCGCCCGGAACCAGAGCGCCCATTAACGGCGGCATCCTCAACGGCAAGGCCATCAGCAAGCCGCAGCCCGTCTACACGCAAGAGGCCAGGGACGCGGGCGCTCAAGGGATAGTCACCGTGCAGATCGTCGTGGATGAGGAAGGCAACGTCGCCTCCGCCGAGGCCATCAACGGCCACGAGTTGCTTCGCGGCGCGGCGGTCAACGCCGCCAAGCAGGCCCGCTTCTCGCCCACGCTCCTCTCCGGCCAGCCGGTCAAAGTCTCCGGCCTCATCACCTACAACTTCGTCTTGCAGTAGGGAAGAAAGCAGGAGACCGTAAGCAGTTCGGAGCGCCGGAGGCGCGTCGGAGATTAGCCGGGGGTGAAGCGAGGAGGCGGAAGCCGACGAAGCGTAAACCCCCGGAACATACGACATAAAAAGATGTGCGCCCCGGCAGGGGCGCGGGAACAGGCGCGACAAACACAGCCGCGCGTCGTTTCCGTCGCCCCTGCCGGGGCGAGTTGTTTTATCTCGACACGTTTCCGGGGCTGCGCCTTCGTCGCTCGCCTGCGGCTCGCTCCCGAAGGCTGACCCCCGGCTAATCTCCGACGCGCCTCCGGCGCTCCGTGCTGCTTACTGCTTACTGCCTCCTGCTTATTACTTCAGCGCCCCGGCACGCTCGGCCTCGTAGCCGAGTTCGAGAATCTCCCTGCGGATGGCGCGGCGTTCGTCGAGGAGTTGCTTGAAGAAGCGGCGCTCGCGGATGAAGAAGAGGACGGCGCGCGCGCCCGCGACGAAGGTGTCGAACTCCTCGCGCGTGCGCAGGGCGGCGTAGCCCGCGACGGGCGCGACGAAGAGCGCCGCGAGCGCCCAGAGCCAGGAGTCGGCGAGGGCGTAGACGAGGGCCGCGAGCGCGAGCCACGTCAGGGGGAAGAGCAGCATCGCCGCCATGATCTTGAAGGTCGAGAGCACGTCCTCGTAACTCTGCGCGAACTTCTTGGCGAGGATTCCGGCGAGCGTGTAGGCCGGGTAATGCAGGAGCGCGCCCGCGAGCGCGAGCGGCGAGAGCAGCACGAAGACGAGGCCGCGCGTGGCGAGCGTCCACGCGCGACCGTAGCGCGAGACCGTGGAGGTCGAGAGGTGTCGCGGGTCTTCGATGCCCGCCTGCCTGAGTTCTTCTTCGTATTGACGAAGACGCTTCTCCAACTCCTCAAGCCGCCGCGCGGAGTGCTCGCGGTGGAAGGCGTAGCCCTCGACGAAGCGTCGGCGGCGGCGCAGTTCCCTCTCCAGACTCCACCCCTCGCCCTCGCGCTCCTCGTCGTCTTCGGAAGAGAAGATGCGCTCGGCGCGCGCGACGACGGTCAAAGCCTCGTGGCGGTCGGCGTTCAAGGTGAGCGCGCGCAAACTCTCGGCCACGCGGTCTGAAAGTTCGCGGACGGCCTCGCGCGGCGGCTCGCCCCGCTCGTCCAGGTGGACGGGCGCGACCTCAATCGGCTCGCCGAAGTAGAGCAGCGCGCCGCTGCGGAAAGTCGTCTTCGCCGGGTAGTAGAGGCCCACGGGTACGACCTTCATGTCGAGCGCCTCGCCCGCCGAGGCCGCGCCCAAGGCGATGCGCGCCGCGCCCGTCTTCAAGGGCTGCAAAGAGGGCTCGCTGTGCGACTTGCCTTCGGGGCAGATGGCGATGGTCCCGCCGCGCTTGAGAAGTGAGTGCGAGCGTTCGAAGGTCTCGCGGTTGCGCGAAACGTCCGCGCCGTCGTCCTCCTTGCGGTAGACGGGGATGGCCTCCATCTTACGGACGAAGAAGCCGACGACGGGCATCGTGAAGAGCGTTGACTTGGCGAGGAAAGAGACGCGGCGCGGCGCGTAGCAGAGCAGGAAGGCCGGGTCCACGAGCCCGTTCGGGTGGTTGAGGACGAAGAGCGCAGCCCCGCCGCGCGGCACGCGCTCGCGGCCCACGACCTCCACGCGGCGGAAGAAGACGCGGAGCGCGAAGCGGAGGACGGCGGTGATGGCTCGTCTCAACAGAACGTTCAAGCCTCCGAACTTAATTGCCGATACGGAGCGTAAAAGCCCGGCGCAAACGGCTCGCTTCCGTCTGCGCCGGGCCTCATTGTACTAAAGGTTCGCCCGCGGGCGCGGCCCTTCAGTGTGCCGGTTTCTCGACCGTCACACCGCCGCCGTGCAGCGGGTCTTCGCGCGCGGGGCCGAACCACGTGCGGCTGGAATAGTCGGTCAGCGTCATCACGAGCATGACGGCGAGCCAGAAGAACATCGCCGAGACGACCACCCAGATGAGGCGCGAGCTGTAGCGGACGTGCATGAAAAACAGGAGCACGAGCAGCGCCTTGCCGACGGCGATGGTCATCGCGATGAGGTCGTTCGCCCACCCGAAGTCCTGCGTCGCGGCCATGACCGTGAGCGCCGTCCCGACCATCAGCGCGCCGAAGATGACGAAATAGACTTGCCTTGAGACGATGTGTTCCGACATGAACGAAACCTCATAAAAGCCGTGAACCGTGAACCGTAAACCGTGACAGGATAAAACCTGTCTTTCTCCTGTCACCTGTCACGGTTTACGGTTCACGTTTTTTCTAGTGTCCCCCGCTGCCGTAGTGCGCGCCGAGCAGGTAGAGGAGCGGGAAGAGGAAAATCCAGATGATGTCAACGAAGTGCCAGTAGAGCCCGAACAGCTCGACGGGCGCGTGATATTCGGGCGAGTAGCGCCCGCGCCACGCGGCCCACATGATGGGCAGGAGGATGCCGATGCCGATAATCATGTGCAGGGCGTGGAGGCCCGTCATGGCGAAGTAAATCCAGTAGAACATCTGGATATTCTTGATGCTCACGGCGGGCGGGAAGTGGGCGGTCTCCGGATTCGGGTTGAACATCCCGGCGAAGGGGATGAGCCCGTCGTAGTACTTCGTCGTGTACTCGACTGCCTTGACGCCGAGGAAGACGCTGCCGAGCACGAGCGTCGCGGCGAGGAAGGCGACCTGCACTTTGCGCGAGCGCCCGACCTGCGTCGCCCACACGGCGAGCGCCATCGTCAGACTGCTCCCGATGAGGACGGCGGTGTTGAAGGTGCCGAGCTTCCAGTTGAGGTGGTTGCTCGCGGCGGCGAAGGCGTCCGGGTACTTCATCCGGTAGACGAGGTAGACGAGGAAGAGGCCGCCGAAGAACATCACCTCCTGCGCGATGAAGACCCACATGCCGAGCGCGCCCGCCTCGCGCTGCTGTTCGAGGTTGTCGAAGTGGTGCGCCAGCGCCTCGTGCCCGTGTTGGCCGTGCTCGTCCGCCGTTGCTGCTTCCGCGTGTGTAGACAACTCGCCTCTCCTTAAAACAGAAGTCTGGAATCCGGAGTCCTAGGGTCGCACGTCCGAGCCGCCCGCGTCGGCGATGGGGTGGCGACCGTCAACGGGCTGGTCGGGCACGTCGCCGGGGCCGACGACCTTCATCTCCTCGACGGGCCGGAACTCGTAAGCCTCCCACGTCACGACCGGGGTCTCGACGAAGTTCTCGGTCGGCGGCGGGCTGGAAGTGCGCCACTCAAGGCCGGTCGCGGGCCACGGGTTCGGCGGGGCGAAGCGACCGTAGCGCATTGACCAGATGAAGTAGATGCCGGGGATGAGCATCCCGAACCCAAGCACCGACGCGCCCGCCGTGCTCATCACGTGCAAGACCTGCCAGAGCGGCGCGTCCATCGGGTAGACGTGATAACGTCTGGGCATCCCCATGTAACCTAAGAGGAACTGCGGGAAGAACGTCAGGTTGAAGCCGACGAAGATGACGAGCGCCGCGAACCGTCCCCACCCCTCCGGGTACATCCGCCCCGTAATCTTCGGCCACCAGTAGTGCAGCCCGCCCAGATAGCCCATCACAGCCCCGCCGACCATCACGTAATGGAAGTGCGCGACGACGAAGTAGGTGTCGTGGACGTGAACGTCCAGGCCGAGCGCGGCCAGAAACATCCCCGTCATCCCGCCGATGATGAAGAGCCCGATGAAGGCGAAGGCGTAGAGCATCGGCGTGTCGTAGGAGATCGAGCCCTTGTACATCGTCGCCGTCCAGTTGAAGACCTTGACCGCCGACGGTATCGCCACCACGAACGAGATGACCGAGAAGATCATCCCGGCGTAGACCGACTGGCTCGACGTGAACATGTGGTGGCCCCACACGAGGAAGCCGAAGACGGCGATGGCGATTGAAGAGAAGGCGACGAACGAGTAGCCGAAGATGTTCTTGCGCGAGAAGGTCGAGACCAGCTCGCTGATGACGCCCATCGAGGGCAGAATCATGATGTAGACCGCCGGGTGCGAGTAGAACCAGAACATGTGCTGGAAGAGCACGGGGTCGCCGCCGAGGGCCGGGTCGAAGATGCCGATGCGCGCGATGCGCTCTAAGGCCACGAGCAGGATAGTGATGGCGATGACGGGCGTGCCGAGGATGAAAATCAAGCTCGTCGCGTAGTGCGCCCAGATGAAGAGCGGCAGGCGGAACCACGTCATCCCCGGCGCGCGCATCGTGTGAATCGTGACGATGAAGTTCAGGCCCGTCAGGATGGACGAGAAGCCGTTGATGAAGATGCCGAGGCCCGCAAGCACGACGTAAGTGTTCGAGAAGGTCGTCGAGTACGGGACGTAGAACGTCCAGCCCGTGTCCACGCCCCCGGCCAGAAGCGCCCAGAACGTGAGGACGCCGCCCGCCATGTAGATGTACCAGCTCAGAAGGTTAAGGCGCGGGAACGCCAGGTCCTTCGCCCCGATCATCAGGGGGATGAGGAAGTTCCCCAGGACCGCCGGAATCGAAGGGATGAGGAAGAAGAAGACCATCAAGATGCCGTGGTGCGTGAACATCTTGTTGTAGGTCTGCGACTGCACGAGGTCGGCCATCGGCGTCAGGAGTTCCAGACGAATGGCGACCGCGTAGGCCCCGCCGAGCGCGAAGAAGAAGGAGATCGAAAGCAGGTAGAGGAGCGCGATGCGCTTGTGGTCGAGCGTCAACAGCCAAGACTTGATGCCGTAGTCGGCGTTCAGGTAGTTGACCGACGGGAACCGCCCCCGCCACTCCTGCGTCCGATTTACCGTTGTCGGTTCTGTGCTCATAATCGCTTAATTCCCGATGAACGCCCCGCCGCCGCCGCCCCGGCCACTTCCGCCGGGACGAATCCTTCCAAGCCCCCTCACTAACGCGGCGAAGAATTATTCTGATTCTGCCCCTGACCTTGCCCCTGCCCCCGCGAAGTGTTCGCCGGTGCGCCGCCGCCCGTCGTCGCGCGCGGGTCGGTCGGCGCGAGCGGGTTCGAGCGCATGGACTCGACCGGCACGCCGCCCGTCGTGGTCGTCGAACCCGACGCGCCCGTGGCCCCGCCGGTCGCCCCGCCCTCGTCGCCCGTCCCCAGACTACGGATGTAGGCGATGAGTTGGAGAATCTGCTCCTCGCTCAACTGCCCCTGATAGGTCGGCATGATGGGCTGGAACCCGGCGACGACTTTGGCCTGCGGGTTGACGATGGACTCGCGGATGTAGGTCTCGTCCACGGTCACGACGCCGCCGTCCTGAAGTGGCTGCTGCTTGCCGAACAAGCCTTGCAGCATCGGCCCCCGGCCCTGCTTGTCTTCCTGATGGCACGAGGCGCAGCCGCGCTCCTGAAAGACCTTCTGGCCTTGCGCCGCCGCCGATTCCGACCCGCCGCCTGAGAGCCACTGTTGATAAGCGGCGGGCTCCATCACTTCGACGTAGCCGCCCATCCCCGAATGGTTCGTCCCGCAATACTCGGCGCAGAAGAGGTAGTAGCGGCCCGTCTTCGTCGGCTCGAACCAGAGCTGCGTGTAGCGACCGGGCACGACATCGGCTTTAACGCGGAAGGCCGGGACGTAGAGGCTGTGGATGACATCCTCGGTCGTCATCGTGAGCTTGACGCGCGAGCCGACGGGGACGTGCAGCTCGTTGATTTCGCGCTGCCCCGTGGCGTGCTGGAACTTCCACATCCACTGCTTGCCGACGACGAAAATCTCCATCGCCTGATTCGGCGCGCGGTAGAGGCGGAAGTAGACGCTCGCGCCCCAGACGAAGATCGTCATCGCGATCATGAGCGGGATCACCGTCCACGTCACTTCGAGCACCAGCGACCCGGCGCGCGGGCGCGGCACTTCGCCCGGCGAGCGCCGCCGGTACTTGACGGCGAAGAAGACGATGGCCGCCGTGATGAGCACCGAGAAGGCGAGCGTCAGCAGCACGAGATAGAGGTAGAGCGCGTCCACCTCACCCGCGAAGCTCGACGCCTGCTCCGGCGCGAACGGCACGCTCACTTGCGATAAAAGCATACCCTTAAAAGGCTCCTCTTGCGTTTGTCTCGCCGCCGCCCCAACGCCCGCGCCGCCGCAGTGCGAGCAGGAGCGCGAGCACGCCCGCGACCGTCAGCACGCCCGCCGCGCGCAGGATGTTCATAATCACGGGGCCGTACTTCCCGGTCGTCGGGTCGTAGTGGAAGCAGTAGAGAATGAGCTTGTCCACGGGCGAGCCGATCTTGCCCGCCGAGGCTTCGACCAGTGCGAGCCGCAGCTCCTTCGGCGAATACTCGATGCCGTAGAAGTAGTGCGAGAGTTTCCCCTCAGGCGTCGCCACCATGATGGCCGAGGCGTGCGCGAACTGCTGCGAGCGCTCGTCCCAGAAGTAGTTGAAGCCCACGGCCTGCGCGAGCCGGTCAATCGAAGCCTTGTCGCCCGTCAGGAAGTGCCAGCCGTTTTCGGCCCCCTCGCGCCGGTAGCGGCGGAGGTAGGTTTCCTTCTTCTTCGCCGCCATCTCCGATGTCTCGCGCGGGTCGAAGCTCACGGTGACGACCTGAAACTCGTCGCCCGGCGTGAACTTCAGGGCTTCGAGCGTGCCCACGAGCCCGTTCAAAATCTGGTTGCAGAGCATCGGGCACTCGTAGTAGACGAGCGAGAGCACGACCGGCTTGTCCGACTTGAAATACTCGGCGAGCCGCACCTCGCGCCCCGACTCGTCGCGGAACATGAGGTCGAGCGGCACTTGCTCGTTCAGACGCTGCTCGATGTTGACCTGTTTCAGGGCCTCCGGCGTCCCGCCCTTCGGCATCGTGCTCTGCTGCGGGCGACCGTACTGTGCCCACGCCGGGACGGCGGAGCACAGAAGGCAAAAGGTAAAAGGCAAAAGGTAAAAGGCAACGGCCCGCCCGCGAGACCCGACGTGTGCGAACGGGGCTGTGGCTCGGAGACCTTTAATGCTGAAAATCTTCTTCATAACTTCTCTTAAAACTTTTGCCTTTTGCCTTTTGCCTTTGCCTTCTCACTGGTGTCCCGAACTCGTGGCCGAGGGCGCGGACTCGCCGCCGGGGGCGGGCGAGGCTTGCGGCGACGGCGACGGCTGCGCCTGCGACTTCGCCTTCTGGCGCTCAAGGTAGAAGCGCATCGCATCCTCGACGGGGACGCGCGCCGTGCCCGCGCCCTCGTCCACCCAGCCGTAGCTTTCGAGCTTGCGCTTCCACTCGTCGCGCACCGTCCAGTATTCGGACTGCGGCTGCGGGATGACGGAGGTCTCGCCCACCGAGTCGTAGGAGAGCGGGACGCGCTTGCCGTCCTCGCTCGTCACGCCGAAGCCGGGCGCGAGTTGGAGTCTGGGCTCCGGCGGCAGACGCTCCGCGCCCTGCCGTTGGAGCGGCGAGGGCCTCTGCTCCGCCGCCAGCTCGCGCCTTTGGAAGAAGAGGAACATCAGGTACATCGCCACGACCACGATGCCGAAGAAGACGATGAGCCCGCCGATGAACTTCAAGACCGGCGTCACCGGCACGTCCGTGTGCTCGTGCGCCACGTCCGGGTTGCTGATGTACGAAACGTCCGGCGTCTCGTGGATGCTGTCTCGCCTGCGCTTGCCACCGGCCATAAGTTAAAACTCCAGAGCCCCGCGTTTTTTTGTATGGGCAGGGCTTGTCCCTGCCCGTCGTACTCTTCAAATCAAGCCACGCGCCGTCACGCCGCACGCGGGCAGGGACAAGCCCTGCCCATACATAACTTCTCTAATGGTGCTCGGCGACGGTCAACGCTTGCTCCAAGTCGGGTGCGCCGACGGGGAGCAGCGGGCGCTTCTGCAACTGCGTGAAGAAGTACCAGAGCCAGACGCCGCCGAGCCCCGCCGTCATCAGCAGCATCGGGAAGAAGTGGTAGGCGAAGTCCATCACGCGGAACCCCTCCTGCCCCTCCTGATGCGCGGCGGGCGCGAACAGGAAAATCAAATCCACGACGCGCATCAGAAGCATCAAGACCGCCACCCTCCGCAACATGCCCGGCGCGCGCTTCAAGCCCCTTGAGAGGAGCAGCGCGAACGGCAGGGCGAAGTGGAAGAGGATGACGGCGAGGCCGACGTACTCCCAACCGCCGCGCAAGCGCCGGAGGTAGAAGGAAATCTCTTCCGGCATATTCCCCGACCAGATGATGAGGAACTGCGAGAAGGCGAAGTAGGCGTAGAGCATGACCATCGCCAAGAGCAGCTTCCCCCAGTCGTGGAAGTGCGACGGGAGGTAGACGTGCTCGCCGCCCTCCTGCTTCGACAGGAACGTGGCGACCGCGATGGCGAAGGCCAGCGCCGACAAGCCCCACCCGGCCATCGCCAGCAAGCCGTACATCGTCGAGAACCAGTGCGGCTCCAGAGACATCCCCCAGTCCACGGCGGCGAAGGTCGCCGTCAGTCCGAAGAGCAGGATGCCGGGGCCGCTCAAGTCCTGCATCCTTCGGCGGATGCGCGGGTCGCCCGAAGAGTCCTGCTCCAAAGACCACTTGTTCATCAAGTAGGCCAGCACACCCCAGACGAGAAAGTAGAAGACGCCCCGGATGATGAAGAACACCGGGTTGAGGTACACGCTCTTGTACTGAAGCACCTTGTCCTGCTCGACGTGGTGCGGGTCAGACCACTCGTAGAGCGAGTGCCCGCCCGTGTGCACGAAGAGCGAGACGACGAGCGGGATGAACATCAGTGCGAGTAAGGGCAGCGTCCGCGTCGCGGCTTCGAGGATGCGGCGGCTGACCAAAGCCCACGCGCCGCCCGTCATGTGTCCGAGCATGAGCCACACCAGCCCCCCGACCGCGAGCCCCGTGCAGAAGAAGAAGCCGACGAGGTAGGAGCGGAAGAACTGGACGGGGCCGCCGAGCACGAACGCGAGCGCCGAGGCGACGAGGAACAGAACGACGCCGAAGAGCAGTGCGCGCGTGCGGTAACGGGCTACGGCTTCGGGGGCCGTGTAGGATTTGGCATCCATCTCAGTGGTTCTCACTTCCCCTCTCGCCTCCCCTGTGGGGTTGTTCCGGCTGTCCGACTCCGTGCGGCCCGGCGGGCGCGGCCTGCGCGCCGCTCCTCACTTTACCCTGAGCGTCGGGGGGCAATTCGTTCACCTTCATCCGTCGGCTCAACTGCAAGGCGCGGACGTAGGCGATGATCTTCCAGCGGTCTTCCGTGGGGATTGACTCGGCGTAGGAAGGCATCGCGCCCCACCCGTTCGTCACCACGTCGAAGAAGTGCGCGGCGTTGGCCGTGCCTTCCTGCAAGCGGTCTTCGTGGAACGAGGGCGGACGTTGGAACCCCCGGCGCGGAATCATCCCGTCGCCGTCGCCCGCGCCGCCGTGGCAGACGATGCAGTAGATGTTGTAACGCTCGCGCCCGCGTTCGAGGACTTCCTTCGTGACGGGAATCGGGAAATTGTCCGGCCCGCCCATCGCGGCGGCCTGCTGCGCGCTCGCCGCGCCGCCGGCGGTATTGCCGCGCACGTTCAAGTCGCCGCCGCCTGTGCCCGAAGCGTTCTGCGCGCCCGCGCCGCCCTTGCCCGTGTAGAAGTACGTGTCCTCGCGCAGGTGTCCGCGCGCGACCGTCCCTTCGACGAGCGGGCGCGACGCCTGCCCGTTCTTGAACGTCCGGCTCGACTCGTAAGCCTCGTACTTCGGCTGATCCTGCATGTCCTGCCGACAGGCGGCAAGGCAAAGGGCCAAAGGTAAAAGGCAAAAGACGGCGAGGCGTCGGGCGGCGACGAAGCGCGAAAGACGCGCCCGCACTTTCGCCTTCTGCCTTTTTACTTTTGCCCTCACTTCAGTGCTCCACATCTGTCACCTCTCGCGGCCCAAGGGTTCTGAGGAAGGCGGCGGTCTGCTCGCGGTCGAACTTCGGGTCTCTGGCCTCGACGAGCAGGAAGAAGCGGTCGCGCGAGGCGAGCGCGAAGTTCGGCGTGTTGAAGACCGGGTGGTACGGCTCCGGCAAACCGTTCAGGGCCAGCATCCCGAAGACCGCCGCGAGCGCCGCGCCGAGGACGGTCGTCTCGAACGTGATGGGGATGAACTGCGGCCAACTGTGGAAGGGCTTGCCGCCGACGTTCAAAGGGTAGTCAACGACGTGCGTGTAGTACTGCATCAGGTAGCCCGCGACGAGCCCGATGATGCCGCCGATTAAAACGATGGTCGGCATATTCGTCTTGTGCACGCCGATGGCTTCGGACAGCTCCTCAATCGGGTAGGGCGAGAAGGCGTCAATGCGCTTGTACCCTTCTTCGTGGACGCGGCGTGCCGCCGCCACCACGTCGGTCGGATTGTCGAACTCGGCCATCAGCCCGTAAGTCGGCGTCCTCTTACTCTTTCGCATTTACGCCTTTTCCTCCTTAATCTCGGCCTCCGGCACCATCGTCCGCATCTCGAAGATGGAGATCACGGGGAGGAACCGGAGGAAGAGGAACATGAGGAAGAAGAAGAACCCGATGGTCCCGAAGAACATCGTGAAGTCGAAGAGCGTCGGCGAGTACATGCCCCACGACGAGGGCAGGAAGTCCCGGTGGAGGCTGATCGGGATGATGACGAAACGTTCGAGCCACATCCCGACGTTAACGAACATGGCGACGACGAAGAGCGCGACGTTGCTGTGGCGCAGCCGTCGTATCCAGAGGAACTGCGGGACGATGACGTTGCAGACGATCAGAGACCAGTAGAAGAAGGCATAGGGGCCGAAGAAGCGGTTGCGAATCATGTACTCTTCATAGGTGTTCGCGCTGTACCACGCCATGAAGGTCTCCATCATGTAGCCGTAAGCGACGATTAAGCCCGTCGCCAGCATGACCTTCGCCGAGTTCCGCAGGTGACGGTCGGTGATGAAGTCTTCGAGCCCGTAAAACTTTCTCAGGGGGATGACCAGCGTCAAGACCATCGCGAAGCCCGCGAAGATCGCGCCCGCGACGAAGTAGGGCGGGAAGATGGTCGCGTGCCAGCCCGGAATGAGCCCCACCGCGAAGTCGAAGCTGACGATGGTGTGGACGGAGAGCACTAAGGGCGTCGAGAGCCCCGCGAGCAGGAGGTACGTCGCCTCGTAGCGCGCCCAGTGCCGCGCGCTCCCGCGCCAACCGAGGGCCGCCATGCCGTAGACGACTCTGCCGAACCCGCTCTTCGCGCGGTCGCGCAGAGTCGCGAGGTCGGGGATGAGCCCCGTGTACCAGAAGAGCGCCGAGACGGTCGCGTAGGTCGAGATGGCGAACACGTCCCACATCAGGGGGCTTCTGAACTGCGGCCACATCCCCATCGTGTTCGGGTACGGGAACATCCAGTAGGCGAGCCACGGCCTTCCGGTGTGGAGAAGGGGAAAGAGCCCGGCGGAGGCGACGGCGAAGAGCGTCATCGCCTCGGCGAAGCGGTTGATGGAAGTGCGCCACGACTGGCGGAGCAGCAGAAGGATGGCGGAGATGAGCGTCCCGGCGTGGCCGATGCCGATCCACCAGACGAAGTTGATGATGTCGAAGCCCCACCCGACCGGCTGGTTGTTGCCCCAGATGCCGATGCCGTTGATGAGCAGCCAGACGATGGTGCCCTGTAGCATCCCCGCGACCATGAAGGAGAGCCCGAAGCCAATCCACCAGCCGAGCGGCGTGCGCTTGCGCTGGACGATGGCGCTGATCTTGTCCGTGACCGTGCCGAAGGTGTGCCCCGGCTCGATGACGGCGGGCGTCGTGTGGATTCGCACGTCGTCGTGCGGGTTGTCTATGTGGGACATGGCTTCCTCAGAAGGTGATAAGAGATAAGTGATGAGTGATGAGATAAAAACCCTTCAACTCGTCACCACCATCACTCGCCCTCTTGTCATTTGCCGCCGCTCTTCCTCTTATCACTCATCACTCATCTCTTATCACTTGCCGCCTATCACCCTAAAGCCGGGTTCGGGTTGCGCACCGCCGCGAGATAGACCGTGCGGGGCCGCGTGTTCAGGTCGGCCAGAAGGTCGTAGCGGTGGTGCTGCGCGTGCAGCTTGTTCACCGCGCTCGCGGGGTCGTTGTAGTCGCCGAAGACGATGGCCTCGGTCGGGCACGCGGCCTGACACGCCGTCTTAATCTCGCCGTCGCGCACCTTCCGATTCTCCTTCTCGGCCTCGATGCGCGCGCCGCTGATGCGCTGGATGCAGTAGGTGCATTTCTCCATCACGCCGCGCGAACGGACAGAAACTTCCGGGTTGCGCACCATCTTCAACGAAGGCGTGTTCCAGTCCTGATAGAGCAGGAAGTTGAAGCGGCGCACCTTGTACGGGCAGTTGTTCGAGCAGTACCGGGTGCCGACGCAGCGGTTATAAACCATGTCGTTCAAGCCCTCGGCGCTGTGGACGGTGGCGTGGACGGGGCAGACCGGCTCGCACGGCGCGTTCTCGCAGTGCATGCACGGGACGGGCATGAAATAGACGCCCGAAGGGTTCGAGGCCGCGCCGCGAAAATACGCGTCCACCCTCAGCCAGTGCATCTCGCGCGAGCGCAAGACCTGCTCCTTGCCGACGACCGGGATGTTGTTCTCGGCCTGACAGGCGACGATACAGGAGTTGCAGCCGACGCACGTCGAGAGGTCTATGACCATCCCCCACTTGTAGCCGCGCGAGTTGCGGTCGCCCGCCTCGTACTCGTATTCGGGGTAGAGCGACTCGTCGTGCTTCGGCTCGCGGTTCTCGCCCGCTGGCTGTTCGGGCTCGGACTTCTGCTCCCGGTGCGGCGCGAGCGAAGGGTCTTTCCGCCACTCCTCGAAAGAGGCGTGGCGGACGATATCGCGCCCCTCCATGCGGAAGTGAATCTGCGTCGAGGCGAGCGAGTAGGTGTCGCCCGTCGCCGCCAGCTCCAGACCCGCCCCGCCCCAGAGCGCGTCCGAAGTGCGCAGCTCGTAGGCGTTGAAGCCGACCTTCGAGTCGTAGCTCCCGCCGACGCGGCCCGCGCGCCAGCGACCGTAGCCGAGGTGCAAAGTCACCACGTCGTCGGGCTGACCGGGCAGGATGAAGATGGGGAAAGTGCTTTCGCGGCCTCTGAACTTGAGGCGCACCATCTCGGCCAGAATCTCGCCGCCCTTGTACGAAAGATTGTTGACGCGCGGCGGCGCTTCTTCGACGAGCGCGCCGTCGGCCTTCACGCCGAGGTTCAGACGCTCGGCGGTCGCCGGGCTGATGATGGCCGCGTTGTCCCACGTCAGTTTCGTTAAGGGCTTCGGCAACTCCTGAAGCCATCCGTTGTTGGCGAAGCGACCGTCGTAGATGCTTGGGTCGGTGCGGAAGACGACTTCTAAGGGTCTCTGCCCGCCTCCCGTGGGCGCGCTCGCAGTCGCGGTCGCGGCGGCGGCGTTGCCGAGCGTGACGGCGATGTTGCCGCCGACGGCGACGGCGCGCGGGCGGCGCGCGGTGTTCGGGATGACGCCGTCGTGGACGGCCTTGCGCCAGAAGGTCTCGAAGTCCGCCGAAGGCGAAGGGGCTGGCGAAGGAGCTACTGCCGCCGAAGGCGCGGGCCTTGATGAAGGAGCTGCCGGCTGCGCTCCGTTTGCGGCTGCTCCGGTCGCGGCGGGCGTGCTCGTCGCGTTGGCCGTTGATGAAGTCGCGGCGGCGCGGCGGCCTTCGGTCATCCAGTATTCGCGGACGAGGTTGTAGCTCGAACGTTCGGGCCGCTCGGTGAAAGCGGCTAACAGCTCGTGCGCGCTCTTGCCGTTGTAGAGCGGCGCGATGAGCGGCTGCATGATGGAGACCGTGCCGTCGAAGGCGCGCGTGTCAGACCACGTTTCGAGGTAGTGCGTTTCGGGGATGTGCCAGTGGCAGAACTCGGAAGTCTCGTCCTCGTAGAGGCTGAGGTGGACGGCGTGCGTCACCTTCTTCATCCGCGCCTCGTCGAGCTTGAGGTCGGCGGGCGTGTTGTAGACGGGGTTGCCGCCGACGATGACGAGCATCTCGACCGCGCCCGCGTCAATCTCTCCGAGGAGCGTGCGGAGGTCTTGCAGTTGGTCAACCGGGTTCTCTTCGACGGGTGCGAGATAAGTGACCGTCGGCCCGACATTGCCGAGCGCCTGATTCATCGCGTGCGCGAGCGCGTGCATCGCGGGCGGCTGCTCGTCGCCCGCGATGACGATGCTCCGACCGCCGTGCTGCTTGAGGTCTGCCGAGACGGCCTCAATCCACTTCGCCTGCTCCGGCGTGAGACCCATGCCGACGCCGCCCGCGAGCGCGGTTACGCCGACGCCGACGGCGATGGCGCGCGCCAGAGTCTCCAGCTCGCTCGGACGCACGGCGAGGCGGTGGTCGGCGAAGACGCCCGTGTTGGTCGGCGTCGTCTCTAAGGCGTAGAGCCTGCAAATCTCCGGCACCTGCTCGTTGCGCACGCGGCGGCGGCCCGCGAAGTCGCGCGCGTAACGCAGGGAGGCCGGGCCGCATTCGAGGAAGTTCGAGTCGAGCGAAAGCACCCGGTCGGCGTTCGCGAAGTTGTAGACCGGCGTAGCGAAGTCGCCGAAGGCCATACGCGCACCGACCGAGGCGCTGTTGCCCCCGGCGGGCTCGTACTGATACCAGCGCGCCGCCGGGTAACGCCGCAAAACGTCTCGCATCTGCGCGGCCAGAGTCGGCGAAATGACCGTCTCGGTCAGGAAGCGGAGCCCCGCGCCGTTCTTCGCGCGCTGGCCTTCCAGAAGGGTCGCCATCTCGCCGAGGAAGGCCGTGTAGGTGCGTCCCTCGCCACGGTTGTTGATGGTCTGCGAGCGGTCTGGGTCGTAGAGCGTCAGCACGGAAGCCTGCGCGAAGAGGTCGGTCGCGCCGAGGCTCGCCGGGTGGTCGGGGTTGCCTTCGACTTTGGTCGGGCGGCCCTCATTGCTGCGCACCAGAAGGCCCGTCGCCGCGCCGCCGAGAGGCATCGCCGTGGCGAACAAGAGAGGCTTGCCGGGGATAATCTCTTCGGGCTGGCGGACGTATGGGACGATGGATTCTGGCGGCTGGTACGAGCAGCCCGTGATGCCCGCGAGCGCGAGCGAAGCGCCCATCAGCTTGAGGAAGGTGCGGCGGTCTGTCCCGGCCTCGTCCCACTCGGACGCGCCGCGCGGGAACTCGCGGTGGAGGAGTTCGTCGAACTCCTCCGACCCGGCCAGCTCTTCGAGGCTTTGCCAGAACTCGCGCCCGCGCTTCTCGGCGAGTTTGGCGCGCGCGCCCTCGATTGAAACGGGCCGCTTCCTGATCTGGTAGAGTTCGGGAAAACTGTCTTTGATGTGCATCTACTTAATCCCAACCCGTTATCTGTGGCATGTCGAACAGCTCGTCAGCACCGCCGCGCTCCGCACCCTGTACTCTTCCTTCTTCCGCCGCCCGACCGCGAGCTGCGCCTCGGTCAAATTCTCCGCGAGGAAGTTCGGCGCGTTGTAGTCCATCTTGAAGACGTCGCCCTTGTCGCGGAGGAAGCGTTCGGGCTCGCGGTGGCACGCCAGACACCACTCCATCTGCAACGAGGCGGCCTGATAGACGGCGGGCATCTCGTCCACGCGCCCGTGGCACGAGCTGCACCCGACGCCCTTGGCGACGTGGATGCTGTGGTTGAAGTAGACGAAGTCGGGCAGGTCGTGGACGCGCGCCCACTCGATGGGCTTGTCGTCCTTCCAACTGGCGCGCACGACTTCGAGGTACGGGCTGTCCGACCAGATTTGCGAGTGGCAGCTCATGCAGGTCTTGGTCGCGGGCATCCCGGCGCTCCCCGAACCGCTCCCCGAATACTCGACCGAGGTGTGGCAGTAGCGGCAGTCAATGCCGTCGTCGCCGGAGTGGTGCTTGTGCGAGAACTGGACGGGCTGCTGGCGCTCGATGAACTGCCCCGTGTTGTAGGACGAGCGGTTGACCTCGGCCAAGACCCACGCGGCGGCGGCGGCGATGAAGAGGCCGCCGAAGATGCTCAGCTTGGCGAGCGTGTTGGTGCTGTGATGGAAGATCTGCATAGCTTACGGCCCGGCTTCTCTTGTGACTCTTTGAACTTGCCCGGCGAGGCGCGTGCGCCCGCCGCCTGTGCCTCCGTCGCATCAGAACAGGAACGCGCCCCACCCGCTGCGCGGATGCCGAACGGAAGGACGGTTCAAGGTCTCTAGCCCGACTGGGAAAAGCCCGAACTGCGTGGCTTCTGCGGTACTCAATTTAAGAACTGCTTTGGGTGGACTAGAGATACTACTTTTTTTTCCGGCGGGCAAGCACTATCACGAATTTCTCTGATGAATAATAACGGCGCTCGCGGATTAACAAATCTAATAACGCGGCGCGCGCCGTCGTTCGGCTCAGGCGTCGGCGCAACCGAACTCTCTCCGAAATATTCGTCAATCGCAATAAGCGGTGCCCGTTCAACGGCTTCAGGGGACTAATGTGACGGTTAGATTATTTTTATATTATTTCTCTCTTGACACGCCGCCGAACTTCAAACTATTCTGCGTGCGTTCCCACAAAATCATGCCTCTCCTCGCCCCAACGAGTAGAGCTTTCCCAACTTAATGTTCACGCCTTTTGAAACTTCATCCCCTTGAAGGAAGGCGTCGGTCAACATCCTTTATTAAGCGACGAACAAGGGCGGGCATCTCCCCATTACAACTGACGCGAGGTTCGACTCTCGTCGCGTAGCTCTCGCCGACGGGCTCTGCCTTTTGAGACCACCCTCGGCCCGGCGGGCGAGAAGGCTTTCTTAAGTGTCCCCGGACACGACCCGGAAAGAAAACGGGACGTGCGGGGGGTCGGAGAAGTGTCGTCCAAAGTCGCCGCTTCGGCGGAAACCGGCAGGCGCTCACCCTCTAGTGAAACGCGCAAGGCGGTTCGGTGTCGGCTCTAGAACACAAGGAGACAAAGTGATGTGGGGTAGCAAAACTGTAGTTCTCTGCCTGGAACGCAGCGTCGCGCTTTTAGCTCTCGCCTCTCTACTGACGTTTTTCAGCGCCACGGCCCTCGCACAGGAAGGGGGCGGGCAGTTCGCGCCGCCCGACGCGGCCCGTGCGTCCGGCGGCGCTGAAGAGGCCGCGCCGGCGAAGCCCGTCGCGCTCGCGCCCGTCGCGGAGAGCCCGCGGCCCGCGCCGCCGCCGCTCGTCGAAGCGCCCGCGCTCGTCGAAGCGCCGCCCGTCGTCGAAGTCGCGCCGCCCGCCGCGAACAAGCCGCTCTTCGATTCGCCTCTGGCGGCGGCGGCCCTGAGCGCGTCCGCCCTCAACCCGCAGGACGACAGGCCCATCCCCATCGGGCCTTGCACCCGCACCATCACCGCCGACGTGGTGGCCTTCGATCAGGTCTACACCTACAACCGCTTCGGGGCCTTCAACCCCGGCGGCATGATGTACGCCCTCAAGCGCGACGTGGTCGCCATCAACCCGAATACCCACCCCGGCCCCGGCAACGCGCAACTGCGGCACGACAAGAGGCCGCGCCCGATAGTGCTCCGCGTCAACGAGGGCGACTGCCTGAAGGTGACCTTCACCAACTGGCTGACGGAGAAGGCGTCGGGCGTCGAAGACCTCAAGTTCGACAACCAGCCGGAGACACAGCCCTACAAGCCGTACTGGCCCATTGAGCTGCGCCAGAACAACACGACGACGACGCGCACGGCCTCGATGCACGTCAACGGGCTCGACTACATCAACGGCCCTGACGTGGACGACGGGGCCTTCGTCGGCCAGAACGTGAACTCGATGGCGAAGGTCGGCGAGACGAAAATCTACACTTGGTACGCCGCCAAGCAGGGGCAATACCTGCTCTACTCGATGGGCGCGTCGTGGGGCAACGAGGGCGACAACGGGCAGGGCGGCCTCGGCCTCTTCGGCTCGGTCAACGTCGAGCCGAAGGGCGCGCAGTGGTATCGCTCGCAGGTGACGAATAAAGTGCTTCAGGCGGCGTACAAGCGCGGCGGGATACACGGGCTGGTGATAATGAATGAGAACGGCACGCCGCGTATCAACTACGAGGCCGTCTACCCGCTCACCGGCGATCCCGTCTTGAACATGCTTAAGGGCACGGAGATCATCTACACCGACCTCAACGCCATCATCACCGGCTTCGAGGAGAACTGTAAGGACGCGCCGCCCTCCGGCACCTGCGGGCGCGCGTTCCGCGAGTTCAGCGTCCTCTTCCACGACGAGCTGAAGGCCGTGCAGGCCTTCTCGAAGGAAGACCCCGACCATCCGGGCAACCCCTTGTCGCCGCTCGACGCGGAAATCTTCCACGGCGTCCGCGACGGCTTCGGCGTCAACTACGGCGCTTCGGGCCTCGGCTCGATTCTCATCGCCAACCGCAAGAAGGTCGGCCCCGCCGCCAACTGCGAGGACTGCAAGTTCGAGGACTTCTTCCTGACCTCCTGGGTCAACGGCGACCCGGCGCTCGTCATCAAGCGCGACCCCGATCCGGGCGCGCGGCCCCAAGTGCTCTTCCCCGACGACCCTTCGAACGTCCACCACTCTTACCTGAACGACCCCGTGCGCTTCCGCAACGTCCACATCGGGGCCGAGACGCACGTCTTCCACCTCCACGCGCACCAGTGGTTGCAGAGCCCGCGCTTCGAGGATTCGACCTATCTCGACTCGCAGACCATCTCGCCGGGTGCGTCCTTCACCTACGAGATCAACTACGGCGGCTCCGGCAACCGCAACATCACGCCCGGCGACGCCATCTTCCACTGCCACCTCTACCCGCACTTCGCGCAGGGGATGTGGGAATTGTGGCGCAACCACGATGTCTTTGAAGACGGCTCGGAAGGGCGTCAACTGCCGGACGCAGAGGTGGGCTGGACGCCGAACCCGGCCATCGTGCCGCTGCCCGACTTGGGGATGCCGCCGATGCCGACGCCCGAATTCATGGGCTTCCCGTTCTACATCGGAGCGCCTCCGGGTTCGACCGTCGGCGCGATTCCGGGCCGCAGGCCGCCGCAACCGCCGCTCGACTTCGACGTTGACGAGAGCGGCATCATCGCCGTCCCGCGCGACGGCGGGCTCCCGCGCCACGTCGTCTTGAAGGCCGCCATCCTCGACGGCAAGAAGGCCATTGACCACTCCACCCCGGCGCTCCTTTTAGACCCGGTGGCGAAGCGCGTCCTTCAAGACCACAACCCGGCGATAGACCCCGACCTCAGCGACTTTACGAACGACTCGCCGCTCATCGCCTTCGCGCGCTCGATCATCTCGGCCAACCTCCAGTTGCTGCCGCCCGACGGCACCGACTCGGAGAAGGTCGCGATGAAGTTCCATCAGGGCTGTCTGGGCCAGCCGTGCGACCGCTCGTACCCGTCCTTCACGCCGATTGGAGACCCGGCGAAGTTTCAGGTCAACGGCCTGCCGCCGCAGCCGGGCGCGCCCTACGCCGACCCGTGCCGCAAGGACGACATGGCGAGCGTGACGCGCGAGATCGAGTACCGCGCCGCCTACATCCAGTTCCAAATGGTCGTCAACAAAGAGAAGTGGCACGACCGTCAGGCGCGCATCATGACGCTCGAAGACGACGCCATCCCGACGCGCGACGGCATGCGCCCGGCGGAGCCGCTCTACTTCCGCGCCAAGTCGGGCGAGTGCATCGTCTTCAACGCGACGAACCTCATCCCGAAAGACCTCAACCTCGACGACTTCCAAATCTTCACCCCGACCGACACGATGGGGCAGCACATCCACCTCGTCAAATTCGACGTCACCTCGTCCGACGGCGCGGCCAACGGCTGGAACTACGAGGACGGGACGTTCAGCCCCGGCGAGGTGCAGGAGCGCATCGAGGCCAACAACAAGTTCCAAGAGGAGAACGGCGGCACGCAGATTCTTGAGCCGCGCATCAACCAGAAGTTCGGCGCGGGGCCTGACCTCGACGGCAACCATGTCGGCGACTACGTCGGCGCGCAGACGACCATCCAGCGCTGGTGGGCCGACCCGCTGCTCAACACGCGGAAGTTCGACCGCACCATCCGCACCGTCTTCACGCACGACCACTTCGGGCCGAGTTCGCACCAGCACCACGGCTTCTACGGCGCGCTCGTCGTCGAGAAGGCCGACGCCGTGTGGACGGCGCTCGACGGCTCGCCGCTCGGCGACGGCACTCCGAGCGCGGGCAGACAGGACGGAGGCCCGACCTCCTTCGCCGCCAACGTCATCACCGGCGAGAACGGCAAGGACAGCTTCCGCGAGTTCAACCTCGCCTTCGGCGACTTCGCCATCGTCTACCGGCCCGACCTGACGCCGGTCAACCCGCCGGGCCGCAAGCTCGTCAACCTGCCCATCGCGATTGCGCGCGATTTGGAGTTCGGGCCGGTGCCCGAAGCCATCTCGGCTGACGACCCCGGCACGCAGCTCGTCAACTACCGCAACGAGCCGCTCCCGGTGCGCGTCCGCGACCCGAACACCAAGCAGCCCTACACGGACGCGCGCGGCGACCTCGCCAACTTCTTCAGCTCGCGCGTCCACGGCGACCCGTTCACGCCGATCCTGCCCGCTTACGAGAAAGACCAGACGGTCGTCCGTCTCATTCAGGGCGCGCAGGAGGAGCAGCACGTCTTCAACCTCCACGGCTACAAGTGGTTCTTCCAGCCGGGGACGCCCGAAGACCCGGCGTCGGTCAACAACACCGGCTACCGCAACGGCCAGCAGATAGGCATCTCGGAGCACTTCGAGTTCTATCTCAACCAGCCGCCCGCGCCGGACGTGCCGCCGCCCGCCACCGAGTACGGCGAGACGAGGCCCTACCTCATCCGCCGCAAGTTCGTTGACCACCTCTACTCTTCCGCCGCGACTGACAACCTCTGGGACGGCCAGTGGGGCATCCTTCGCGTCTACAATAGCTGGCAGACCGGGACGACCCTCTCGAACGGCGGCGACCAGCCCGCCGCGCAGGCCGACCCGCCGCTGATGGCCACGCAGGAGCAGCAGCAGTCCGAGGTGGATGTCGCCAACCCGTCCGACCCGGAAGGCGACTCGACCATCAGGCTCGCACGCCTCCCGAACAACCCCGCGCCGGACGGCCCGCCGCCGGAGTATCAGGGCGAGGCGACGACCAACAGCACGACCGGCACGAGTGGCCCCACCGACGAAGGCGGAGCCGGGGGCAACATGGGGCCGAACCTCGTCATTGAAGACCCCGCGCCGCCGGAGTACGAGGAGAGGATTCCGCCCGTCTGCGGCCCCGAAATAGATCGCAAGTACGAGGTGACGGCGATTCTGGCGCGCGACCTCCTGCCCAGCGGGCGGGTCGTCTACAACAAGCGTTCGACGCTCATTGACCAGAACGCGATCCTCTTCGTGGACAACACGCAGCTCGAAGAGCTGAGGGCGGGCGGGCGAGAGCCCGAACCGCTCATCCTGCGCGCCGCCGCCGGCGAGTGCGTCGAGGTCACTTTGAAGAACGAGCTGCCGGACGTGCTCCCGGAGAACGACAGTTGGAACCTCATGCCGATGATCGAGGAGGGCTTCAACTTTAATCAGGTGCGGACATCGAACCGCGTCGGCCTGCACGCGCAGCTCGTCGCCGTCAACACCTACTACCACGACGGCGCGAACGTCGGCTTCAACCCGGACTCGACCGTCGCGCCGGGCGGCACGAAGACCTACCGCTGGTACGCGGGCGACCGCTTCGCCTACCCGGACGGGACGGTCAAGCACACGCCCATCGAGTTCGGCGCGACGGGCCTGCGCGACATGGGCGACGCCATCAAGCACGCCTCGCACGGGGCCATCGGCGCGTTCATCGTCGAGCCGTACAAGTCCTGGTGGACGGTGGACGCCAAGAGCAACGCGTCCGCCAACATCACCCACAGCACCGAGACGGGCGACCGCACCTTCCGCGAGTTCGTCGTCCTCTACCAGACCGACCTCAGCCTTCAGGCTCCGAGCGGGGGCGAGTGCGACGAAATGAGCACGCCGCTCTGGGCCGGGTTCAGGCCGCTCTGCAACATAGACAACACGAACGACTCCGAAGACTCCGGCATGAAGGCTTTCAACTACAAGACGGAGCCCTTGTGGGGACGGCTCGGCGTGCCGATTACGACGCCGCCCATCGGCGGGGCGGATCATCCCGGCCCCTCCATCAACGACTTCGACCTGACGAACATTCTCAGCTCGACGGCCCAGAACCCCGGCTGCAAGGACAGCTACGGCAACGCCACGGCCTGCGGCGACCCGGAGACGCCGGTCTTCACGGCGGTCGCGGGCCAGAGTGTCCGCTGGCGCGTGCTCGACGTGGCGGGCCACCCGCGCCAGCACGGCTTCACGCTCTTCGGCCACAACTGGCAGTTCGAGCCGTGGCAGAACCATTCAAGGGTGCAGGGCTTCAACCCCTTCACCTTCGACATCGGCTCCGAGAGCGGCATCGGCCCGACGCGTCACGTCAACATCCTGACGCAGGCGGGCGGGCGCTTCTCCCGACCGAAGGACTACCTCTACCGGTCGCAGGAGAGCTTCCAGTGGAGCTACGGCGGGATGTGGGGCATCTTCCGCGTCAAGCCTGGCAAGAGCGTGGACGACATACCGGCGTGCTCGGCTCCTTGCACCTGCACGCCCGAAGGCGTCTGCACCTGCCCGTGCCCGTAAACGTCGGGCGGCAGACGCCAGACACCGGCGCGCCTCTTGCGCGTTGAAGATGAATCGGTGCAGACTGACGCGGAAGTCAGTCTGCACCGTTCATCGCTTCTGTCTCTCAAGCGCAGCCACCACACTCAGGCGAAAGCAACGAACCCAGAGGAGGCAACGACACCCTTATGCGGGAGTCCCGTGCGAGCCAGCAGTCCCCCCGCCGAGCACTCTCGGCGGCGCTCTTAACTTCAACTCTACTCTTCTCCTTCTCTCTCCCCGCGGACGCGCGTCAACAGCCGCAGGAGCAGCAGCCGAGGCCGCCCGCGCGGCCCTCCGCACGGGTCGAGAACACTTCGGCGAAGGCCGCGCCTTCGAGCATCACGCGCCACTACGAGAAGGAAGGCGTCGCCGTCGAGTTCGCTTTGACTTCGCCGCCCGGCGAGCCGGGGCGCAAAGGCTTGGTCTCCGGCGCGGACGCCTTCGCCACCTTCACGGTCACGGACAAGCGCACGGGCCAGCCCTTGACGGGGCTCCACCCGAACGCCTGGATGAGCTCGATGAAGAACGGGCTCCCCGCGCCCAACGAGGCCGAGTGCCGGGACAAGATACGCACCTTCATGGGCGGCCTTCTGAGCGCGCGCGCCGAGATTGACCTCAACAGCTATCTCCTGCTCACGCTTAACCACGACGCCACCGTCTCGTTCATCAACCCGCAGGTCGCCTTCCAGATTACGAAGCTCGAAAACCTCGTCCCGCTCCCCGGTCGCGGCGCGGACTGGGCGCTCTCGGCGGATAAGAACTCTCTCTACGTGAGCATCCCCGAACGCTCGACGGTCGTCGTCATTGACACTTTGACGCGCAAGGTGGCGGCCAGCGTCTCGACCGGCGAGGGCACGACGCCGCGCCGCGTCGCCCTCTCGCCCGACGGGCGGAGTCTCTGGGTGAGCCTCGACGACGCGCCGCGCGTCGCCGTCATTGACACCGAAGCGCGCAAGCTGCGCGGGCTCGTCGAGCTTGGCAGCGGCGGCCTCCACAGCGTCGCCTTCACGCCCGACGGCCTCAGCGCCTACGTCTCCAGCAGCAACGGCGCGAGCGTCGCCGCCGTGGACGCCAAGACGCTCCGCAAGCTCTCGGACATCCGCGTCGGCGAGACGCCCGGCCCCATCGCTTACAGCTCCGCGAGCCGCCACGTCTACGCCGCGACGGTCAACGGCGAGCGCGTGAGCGTCATTGACACGGCGAAGCGGGCGGTCGTGGCGAGCGTCCCGGTCAAGCGCGGCACGGTCGCGCTCCGCTTCGACCCGACGGGGCGCTACGGCTTCGCCGTCAACCAGAAGGAGAGCACCGTCACGGTCATAGACGCGGCGACGCAGACCGCGCTCGGCACGACCTCGGTCGTCGCCTCGCCCGATCAGGTCGTCTTCACCGGCGACTTCGCCTACATCCGAGGCACGGGCTCCGAAAAGTTCTCGCTCATCAACCTCAAGGAGGTGGCGGCGGGCAAGTTCTCGCCGGTGGACGTGCAGGCCGGGCGGGTCGCGCCGAACACGAGCCCCGAAGACCTCGGCGTCGCCGACATGATCGCCGCGACGCCCGAAGGCAACTCCGCCATGATCGCCAACGCGCCCGACTCGATGGTCTACTTCTACGTGCAGGGCATGATGGCCCCGATGGGCACGATCAGTAACTACAAGCGCCGCCCGAACGCCATCATGCTCCTCGACCGCAGCCTCAAAGAGGTGCGGCCCGGCGTCTACACGACGCCCGTCAAGCTTCGCGGCGCGGGCCGCTTCAACGTCTCGCTCCTCATTGACCAGCCCCGAATCGTCAACTGCTTCGAAGTCGAAATCGCGCCCTCGCCCGACGGCGAAGGACTGGCTCCCGCCACTTCGCTCACCGTCGAGACGGAGTTCAAGGGCCTGCGCGCCGCGCCCTTGCGCCCCGTCCCCCTGCGCTTCAAGCTCAAGGACACGACGACGGGCCAGCCCGTCAGCGGGCTCGGCGACGTGCAGGTGCTCGTCTTCGAGCCGCCCGGCATCTGGCAGCAGCGGCAGTGGGCGAAGGAAGTCGGCGGCGGCGTCTACGAAGTGACGCAGACCTTCCCGCATCGTGGCATCTTCAACGTCATGTTCAGGGTCGCGTCGCGCGGCGTCGAGTACAGACACCTGCCGTTCACGGAAGTGAGGGTCATGGAGGAGGCGAAGACGGATGCTAAAGCGAATGAGAAATAAACGACCTGCTGCCCTCGCGGCCCGCGCGCGCATCCTGACGACGTTGGCATTGACGGCATTCTTCCTGCTCTCGGCTTACGCCGCCGTGCACGCGCAGAAGCGCGCGCGGAAACCCGTGCGTCGAACGACCGCCGCGAAGAAGACCGCGACCGCCTCGAACGTCGGCGACCCGTCGCACGCCTACGCCTGCCCGATGCACCCGGAAGTGACCTCGAAGACGGCGGGCAAGAGCTGCCCGAAGTGCGGGATGAAGTTGACGAAGCGTGAGGCTCCGGCGGCGGGCGGGGGCGCAGCGGAAGCGGCGGCCTCGGACGTGAAGGCGGGCGGCGCGGCGGAAGAGTTGAAGATGACGATTCCTGAGACGGTCGTCGTTGATCAGGACGGAAAGAAAGCTCGACTTCTACCGAGACCTCGTGAAAGGCAAGACCGTCGCCATCAACTTCATCTTCACCACCTGCACGACGGTCTGCCCGCCGCTCTCGGCCACCTTCCGCCGCGTGCAGCAGGAGTTGGGCGCGCGCGTAGGCGGCGAGGTCAATCTGATTTCCGTGAGCGTTGACCCGACGACCGACACGCCCGAACGCCTCAAGAGCTTCGCCGGGAAGTTCAAGGCCGGGCCGGGCTGGACGTTCGTCACCGGCGGCAAGCCGGAGATTGACGCCCTGCTCCGCGCTCTGGGCGCGGGAGTCTCTGACAAGAACGACCACACGCCGATGATCCTCGTCGGCAATGACGCCGCCGGGAGCTGGACGCGCACCTACGGCCTCGCGCCGCCCTCGACCATCGTCAAGGTCATCAACGAGGCGTCCGCCGCCAAAGGCATAGGCGCAGCCGCCGCCACGGGCGGGCCGCCGGACGAAGCCGAGCGGAAGAAGATGGTCGAGCAGTCGTCCAAATACTTCCCTAATCATCTCCTGCTCACGCAGGAGAACCAGCAGGTGCGCTTCTACGACGACCTGCTCAAGGGCAAGGTCGTCCTCATCAACTTCATGTTCACCACCTGCGCGGGCGTCTGCTCGCCGATGACGGCGAACCTCCTCAAGGTGCAGAGCTATTTGGGCGAGCGCGTCGGGCGCGAAGTGCGGATGCTCTCGATTAGCGTTGACCCGGCGACCGACACGCCGGAGGTGCTCAAGTCATACGCCGCGCGTTTTAAGACCGGCCCCGGCTGGTACTTCCTCACCGGCAAGAAGGAGAACGTGGACTGGGTGCTCTACAAACTCGGCGGCTACACCGAGAGCAAGGACACGCACACCGCCGTCCTCATCATCGGCAACGAGACGACCGGCGAGTGGCTCAAAGTCCACTCCATGTCGAAGCCCTCCGAAATCGCCGCCACCGTCATCAAGCTCGTCGAGAAGACGGACGCCAAGCCGCCGAGCCCTTCACCTCAACCGTAACGCCCCGGCAGGGGCGCGGGAAATTAGCCGGGGGCGAAGCGAAGGCGTCAGACGCCTGAGCGTAACCCCCGGTACACGCACCGATAAAAACATCTCGCCCCGGCAGGGGCGACGGAAACGACTCGCGTCATTTTTATGTGACGCCGTTCCCGCGCCCCTGCCGGGGCGCATACTTTTATGTTGTCGTGTACCGGGGGTTACGCTCCGGCTCTTCGAGCCTTCGCTCACCCCCGGCTAATCTCCGTCGCCCCTGCCGGGGCTGTGACTACCCACGCCAATCAACGCTCCGAGCCGCCGAAGATGAAGAAGAGCAGGCCGACGACCGCGAGCAGGAAGAGGACGAAGAAGATAATCTTCAAGACGCTGTAAGGCCGCTCGCCCTGCACCTCGCCGGTGCGCCCGTTGACGACGACCTGAAAGACGCGCTCGCGGAAGCGGTACGCGCCGACGTAGACGGGCAGCAGGAGGTGCTTGAAGGTGATGGCCGAGTAGTGCGTCGAGATGTTCGAGACCTGTTGCACGTCGCCGCCGATGTCTTGCCGCACGTCCGACTGGATGACGGGCGCGGCCAACTCCTTCGCCCGCCCGAAGCCCTCGTCCAGCTCGACCTGATAACGCTGCGCCTTGTAACCCGCCAGATACGCGGGCTCGTACCGCTTCAGCTCCGTGAAGTCCCAGGGCTCTAGCGCCGCGAGCCGGTTCGGCGGCAGAGATTTCGTCGCCGGGACGAGGATGTCGTCGAACCAACGCGAGACCGTCCCCGACGCCGGATACCAACGCGTCCTTTGCACCTGCCGCGTCTTCGTCTCCGTCCGCCCCTGCGCGTCCGTCTCCGTGTAGTGCTCGGTCTCGTAGTAGTGCTCGCCGCGCTGGCCCTCGTACTCGCTCGTGGTGTGCGCGTCGTAAGTCCAGAAGGGGATGTAGACGCCGCCGATTGCTTCTTGCGCGGCGAGCCGCTTCAAGGCGTTCGGCGCGAACCAGAGCGACGAGAGCCACTTCCGCACCGAAGCGGTCGCCTCGTCCTGCGGGACGCGGAACGGCAACACGCCTTCGGGCGCGAGCAGGGGGTCTGCCGAAGTGGGCTGCGCCACGATCTTCGCGCCGCAGAAGTCGCACTCGCCCGCCACTTCCGGCGGCGCGAAAGTCGTCACCGCGCCGCACGACTGGCACTTCACTTCCAGAGCGTTCGCCGCCAGCGTCCCCATCCGTTCGGGCCTCGGACGCAGGTACTCCTCATAGCCGCGCTCTTCGACACCCCCGCCCTCGCCCGCAATCCGCTCCTGCCGCCCGCAGTACGGGCACGTCAGACACCCGCCCACCGGCTCGAACACCAAGTCCGCGCCGCACCCCGGACAGTGATAGCGGTGCACCTTCTCCGCCGTCGTCGTCAACTGCTCTTCCTGCATAATGTTCGCTTCGAGTTTGTCGTTTAAGACTTCGGCGCGGAGTCGAAGAGCGAGAGCTGCGGGTTGCCCTTCCGCCGCCAGATGAAACCGTCGAGCACGTAGTGCGTCACCTGCGGGAGCGCGAGCAAAGGGACGAGGATGACTTTCAACGAAGCCACGTCCCACGAAGTCCCGAAGAGCCACGCCCGCTCGTGCCACACGCCCCTGTCCCACAGAAGCTCTTCGGCGTAAGCCATGAGCCACAGCGTCGCCACGAAGACCAGCGGCCAACGCGCCGCCCAGCGGTAAGGCTTCACCGCGCGCTCCTCCCGCGAGCGCGCGTACCACCACACGAGCGCCATGTAAGGCACGCCGTGGATGACGACGTTCGTCACCGTAAACGCGTAGTCCGAATTGAACGCGACGATGCCCAGATACCAGCAGACCGCCGTCGTGACGACAACCACGTCCTTGCCCGGATTCCCCTCGCCTCGCACAATCCAGCCGTAGCCCGAACGCACCGCGTATGCGCCGAGCGCCAGAACGTAGAGCGGCCACGCCACACGTTCAACCATCACGGGCAGCGCCGCGAAGTCGCCCGCGAGGAACCACCAGAACTTCCTCGGCAGGTGCGCGTGCCAGTAGACGAGCGGATAAATTGTCGCCATGTAGACCGCCGCCGCGTCCACCCACCAACCCAAGCGCCCGCGCTCTACCAACCCGCGCGCGATAGAGCGCGACCCACCCGTACTGCTGCCTCACGAAATGAAAGACGGCGAGGTAAGCGAGCGTCCGCCAGAACAATGCCTCGCTCTCGGAGTAGAGCGCCGCGCCTAAGCCGAGACCGATGACGGGCACGAGCGCGTAGAGCCACGCGCGCCGCCGCAACTCTTCCGTGTCGAAGTAGACGCGGAAGGCCGTCGCGTAGACGTGCGCCACGTCCACCAGCAGCACCGCCGGAACCCAGGCCCACTCCGGCGCGTCCGAGTCCAGCACCCCGGCCCTCGCCCCCGCCCACAAAAGCAGGAGCGACACGAACGCGCTCCCCGCGAACACGCAGAGGTCAACGCGCGGCGAGAAGAGCCACCACTCTCTCTTCGTCGCATCGCCGGTCAGGACTTTAACTGTCGCTTCGAGTCGCTCGGTCGCCATGACGGTCTACTGGAAGGCCGCGCGGATTATACTTCAACGCGCGCGACTTTGCGGACGACTAAAATGCGCCCGCCGCACGCCTGTGCGCCCGCGCCGCCCGAAGCGTTATACTCCGCGCGAACGAACGGGAAGGACGGCACGAAATATCTTGAGCTTGATTCGAGACGGAGAGACGCGGACACAGGATGCGACGCAGCGACGCGACGGTTGGGGCGCGCGAGCCGGACAGGCACGCGCCCGCCGCGCGCTCGAACGGCAGCTCGAATACCAAAGAAAGAAGGCGACGAAGGCGCGGGGCCGCGAGGCCGAATACGTCGCCGCCATGCGCGAGCATTCGTCGAAGGTGCGCTCGACGCTCGAAGCCTTGCGCCCCATCCCTTCGGACGCCCGTGTCCTCGAAGTCGGCAGCGGCGCGCACGGCCTCATCTTCTACTTCGGCGCGGAGCGCGGCGTCGGCCTCGACCCCTTGGCCGCGCACTACGCCGCACTCTTCCCCGCCTGGCAAGGGCGCGCACACACCGTCGCCGCGCACGGCGAGGCTTTGCCCTTCGCCGACGGCTCCTTCGATGTCGTGCTCTGCGACAACGTCGTAGACCACGCCGAGCGCCCCGCGCTTATCGTCAAAGAACTCGCCCGCGTCCTCGCGCCCACGGGCCTCCTCTACTTCACCGTCAACGTCCACCACCCCGTCTATTCGCTCGCCGCCACGCTCCACGCCGGCTGGCGCGCGGCGGGCCTCCCCTTCGAAGTCGGCCCCTTCGCCGACCACACCGTCCACCTCACACTCCCCCGCGCCCGCCGACTCCTCCAAGACCTACCGCTCCGCATCCTCAGCGAGCGCCACGACATCGCCGAGTCCCGCGCCCGCGCCCGCGCCCGTCCGCCCCGCCACCTCGGCGACCGCCTCAAAAGAGTCTTCTTCAAAAACGCCCTCTACGAAGTCGTCGCCACGCGCGAGGGCTAACCTCGAATACTCTTAAAACTCATGCCTCTCGCCGCGAGCACCTCTTCGGCGGCGCGGAGGCCGTGGGCGAAGGCTTCTTCGAAGAGGGCGAGGCCGGAGAGGTCTGTGTTGGCGAAGTAGACGGAGCGGAAGGGCTTCCGGGCCGAGGCGCGCGCGGGGCCGTGGATGAAGTTGGGGCGGGGGCGAATCATGGCGTGGCCCCAGCGCATCACGTCGAGCCGGGTGGTGAGTGTGCGGATGTCTGGGTGCGCGCGGGAGAGGTCGGCGAGGGCGACTTCGGCCCAGCCGTCGCGGTCGGTCGAGAGCAGACGGGCGCGTGCGTCGCGGGGTTGGTCGTCGGTGAGCGGGTAATAATAGGTGAAGACGGTCGGGCCTGTGTCCAAACCGCGCTGGTGCGTGGCGGCGACGTAGCCGAGCGACTGGCTCTCGTAAAGCACGTTGTCCCAGGCGAGCGGGAAGTTACCGAAGTTCAGGCGCGGGCGGTCGCGTAAAGTGAGGTTCGCGACCATCCATGCGCCGTACTCGAACTCGTTGACGTGCGCGGGGGTCGCGCCTTCGCGGTAGGCGCGCAGGAGGTACTTCGAGAGGAACTGCGGCGCGGCGAAGATGACCTGAGAGGCCCGAAAACCCTTTGCGCTCCGCCCGTCGTGTTCGACGGCGACGACCTCGACCGGGCTTCCTTTATCAGCTTCGCCCGGCGTGCGGATGTCGGCGACGGCGAGGCCGAGGCGGACACGCGCGCGCGCCTTCTCGTAAAGATGAGCGACGAGGCGTCCGTTGCCTTCGGGCCAGGTGATGAGCGACTGCGCCTCCGCGCCCGGCGCTTTCATCCTCGAAGCGAAGTAGAAGAGCCCGGCCCACGCGCTCGTCTGCGCGGCGGTCAGCCCGTAGTCGTCGCGGCAGGCGTAGTCCACGAGCCAGCGCAGGCGCGTCGAGTCGAGGCCGCGCTCGCGCATCCACTCGGACATCGTCAGGCGGTCGAGCGCCGCGGCTTCCGCGTCGTCGGAACAGTTGGCAACAGGGATCGTGAACGCGCGTCTCCCGCGCGCGTCGCGCCAAGCGGCCCAACGGTCAACCTCGGCGTTGAATTTTTGGAGCTGCGCGGCCTCCTCCGCGCTCTCGCCCGCGTGGAGGTAGAGCCCCTCGTACCAGCGGCCTCGATAAAAGACACGCTCTTCCGGGTCGCGGCAGAGGAACTGCTCGGCGACGACGGGCTCGCCCTCTTCATTCGTGCCTTCGAGCACGCCCATCTCATCAAGCAGCGAGACGAGCGCGCCGTTCTCCTTCAAAGGCGCGGGCAGATAATGCGCGCCCCAGGGGTACGGCACGACCGCGCCCGCGTGCTCGCCGCTTTGCGAAGTCCCGCCCGGCGCGCGTTCGAGTTCGAGCAGGACGAAGTCCTCGAAGCCTTCCCGCAACAGACGCCACGCCGCCGCGAGCCCCGCCACGCCGCCGCCCACAATGACGACGCCCGCACGCTCCCAAGCGTCCGCCTGCGGCTCGACCTTCAACCCGTCGCGCAAGAGATGCCCGATGCCTTCCGACGCCCCGACGATTTCGCCTTCGGGCAGCGGCGGCAGAGTCTCGCCCGAACGACAAGCCGACAGAGCGAACGGGACGCCGAGGAAGGCCGCCAACAGCTCGCGCCTATTCATACCGTCTCCACTCGGACTCGTAGTAGCGGACGAGGGATTGATTGTCGAGGCGGTTGATTTCGACGGGCACGGGGCCGAGGTCAACGGGGAGGACGAACATCGCGGCCATCGAAGTCCGTTCGAGGAAGCGCAGGCCATCAAGCGTTTGGGTGGGCGGGTCGAAGGGCGCGCGGCGGGCGAGGGCGAAGCCCCAGACGCCGAAGGAGGGGACGGCGGCGTGGTAGGGGCGGACGTTGAGGCCCGCGGCCTCGATGGTGCGGACGATGCACCAGAAGGAGGTGCGCGCAAAAAGCGGCGAGGTGGACTGGATGGCGACCGCCGCGTCGGGCGCGAGACGGGTTTGCAAGAGCCTGTAGAAGCGCGTCGTGTAGAGCTTGCCCAAAGCGAAGGAGTTCGGGTCGGGGAAATCAATGATGGCGGCGTCGAAGGGCTGCTCTTCCCTCTCCAACCAGACCATCGCGTCTTCGTTGACGACGCGGACGCGCGGGTCTTCGAAGGCGTGCTGGTTGAGTTCGGCGAGCGGCGGGAAGCGGCGGGAGAGTTCCGTCATGTCCCGGTCGAGGTCAACGAGCGTGACCGACTCGACCGAGGGGTGGCGGAGGATTTCGCGCACGGCGAGCCCGTCGCCGCCGCCGAGCACGAGCACGCGGCGCACGGCGCGTCCGCCCTCCGACGCGAGAGCCATCGCCGGGTGGACGAGCGCCTCGTGGTAGCGGTACTCGTCGGTCGAGCTGAACTGGAGGTTGCCGTTGAGGAAGAGCTGAAACCCTGCGCGCCCGCGCGTGACGACGATGCGCTGGTAGTGCGTCGTCTTCGTGTAGACGATGTCGTCGGCGAACATCGCGTCCTCGGCGAGCGAAGTCAGGCGGTCGGCCTTGATGAAGGCGACTAAAAGCAAAGCCATCACGACGCACGCCTGCACGCGGAGGCGCGTCAAGCTCCCGCGCCTGATGAGCGGCTCCATCAGCCACGTCGCCCACAGCCCGACGGCGGCGTTGAGGATGCCGAACAGGATGCTCGTCCGCACCAGCCCCAGTTTCGGCACGAGGAAGAGGGGAAAGAGGAGCGAAGCGATGAGCGCGCCCACGTAATCAAACGCGAGGACGCGCGCCACCAGCTCTTTAAAGTCGAGGTGGTCTTTGAGAATCCGCATCAGCAGCGGAATCTCCAGACCGACGAGCGTGCCGATGAGGAAGACCGTGCCGTAGAGGACGAGCTGGAAGTAGCTGAGGTTGGCGAAGCTCAGGAACAGCAGCGGCGCGGAGAAGCCTCCGAGCACGGCGACGGCGATCTCCACGTCCACGAACCTCTGCGCCAGCTCCTTATCGAGGAACCGCGAGAGCCACGCGCCGACGCCCATCGAAAACAGATAGATGCCGATGATGAGCGAGAACTGCGTCACCGAGTCGCCGAGAACGTAGGAGGCGAGCGTCCCCGCCAGCAACTCGTAGACGAGCCCGCAGGTGGCGATGATTAAAACGTTGAGGAAGAGGACGGGCGTGCGGTTCATGCTTGAAACGCAGAAGTCAGAACGATGAACGCTGAACTGCAAAAGCCGTCAATCGTGAATCGTCAATCGTGAATCGTAAGAAGAGGTCTTTGACGATTGACGATTGACGGCCTTTACTTCTTCTTAGTTCAGCGTTCATCGTTCTGACTTCATCGTTACCCTTGTATGGCGGCTGAGATGATGAGCGCGATGCCGATGATGATCGAGCCGATGACGATGGCGATGGCCGTGTTGTGATCGTCTTCGAGTTCCTTGCGGACGGAGAACGGCGTCGCCTTGACGATGATGGTGTAGGCGACGGCGAAGACGATGAGGCCGAAGATGGTGAAGATGGCCGTCGTGACGAGCACGCCGGAGAGTTCTTCGAGGCGCACGACGAGGCCGGGGAAGGCTTGCGCGTTGGCGACGAGCGCGTGCGCGCCGGGGGCGAACGTTTCGTTGAGCATCATTTTCCTCCACGGTAGCCGGAATGCCAGAAATGGAACGAGCGGTAGCCGCCGGGCGAGTTGCGCACGTCGGGCGGCAGCACCTGCCGCTGCGCCGTCGTCAGCTCCCAACCGCCCCACGCCGCCGCCGAGTAGAGCAGCAGGACGAACGCCCCTGCGGCGAGATAAAGTTTACTCAGCATGTTTTTGTCTCCTCAATCCGCGGCCTCTCATTCGTCGTCGTCCCCGCCCGTATTCTCACCGCCCGAAGGGTTGAAGGCGCTGTCGGCCCAACGCTTGCTCTCGAAGCTCGCGTGGCGGATGGCGACGAAGAGCGGAATGATGGCGAGCGCGACGAGCGCGAGCAAGAGATTGAGCATCCGCACGACGCCCTGCTCGACGCGGACTGTGACCTTCGGCGGGGCGGACTGATTCCACTTCTCCCACTGCGCTTCGAGCCGCATCGTGTAGCGCCCGGCGGGCAGCGCCGAGATGTAGGCCGTCTCCTGTTGCCCACCCTCCGACCAACTCTCGCCGCCCTCCGTGCCGAAGTAGTGCTCGATGGGCAAATCAAACGACTGGACGAGCCCGGTCTCCTCGTTAATCAAATCGCCCGCGACGTAGAGCCAGTTGTTGCTCACGTTCCCGACGCCGGTCACTTTGAGATTTTTGCCCCCCTGCACCTCGAAGGCGTCGCTGAAGACGACCTGCGTGCCCTCCTGCGTGGCCGCCGGATTCGCGAGCGGCGCGACCGGGGCGGGCACGTTCACCGTCCGCCCGCCCGGCAGAGTGATGACGTTCGGCGTCGGCGTCGGCGAGGCCGTGGGCTGGAAGGTGTAGGTCTTCTCGAAGACGACGCTGCGCGAGCGGGTGGCGAGCGTCACGACGCCGACGAAGAGCAGGGCGAAGGTGAGCAGCAGCCAGTAAAGATAGATGGACTTGTTCGTGAACGGCTGGTTGGGCGCGACCGTGTGCGGCTTCGGCAACTCGACGCCGAACTTCTTTTCGATCTCCTTGCGCGGGACGTATGTGCCGAGCGACCAGTTGATCTCCTCGGCTTCGAGCGCGCCGCGATTCCGATTCGCCGGGCCGTAGCCGCCCGAGACTTCCTTCGAGAGCATGAGCGGCGGGCGGACGTAATCAACGGCCCGTGCCGTCTCGCCGACCGAAACCTTCCAGTAGAACTCGCCCTGCACGTACTCGACGCGCGCGGCGGCGTCCTGAAAAATCTTGAAGGCCTTGCCGCCGTAGACGGCTTTCTTCTCAATCTCCGTCACCTCGGCGGGCGGGACGGCGACGACGTAGCTCCAGTGGCCGTCCGACTCGACGAGCCAGCGGAAGCCCTGCATCGGGTTATAAAGAAGATACTCCTGCCAGAAGTAGCGCACGCCCTCGAACTCGACGCTGCGCGACATGAAGCCGACGACCGTCCACTGCTGCCCTTCGAACTCGGCGACCCCGCCGAGCGGGATGGAGGGCGCGCTCCCTCTGGGTTCGAGCGTCTTCAGATAACGCAGCTCGCCCTGATTGATGTCGAGCAGAGAGCCGCAGTTCGGGCACGTCACGCGCTCGGCGGCGTCGGGCGCACGCAGCTCAAGCGGCCCGGCGCACTTCGGGCAGTTGAGGCGAGAGGCCGTCACGCCGCGCGGCTCGCTCGCGCGCGTCCGCCCCGTCGGAGTGATGCCGAGTTCTTCGAGCGTCACCTCGCGTCCGACGTAGACGCCGGGCGGCTCTTCGCCGTAGTCGAGCGTGCCGAAGACGCCTTCGCGTCCCGAAAGGTCTGCGTAACGGTAAGTCTCGCCGGGCGTCAGGAGGTAAGGGATTTCACCTTCGGCGGCGAGCATCCGCGCCTCGCCCTTCTCGGCGGCGACGAGCGGGATTTGCGCCGGGATGGCCGTCACGGGCTGTCCGAGTTCGAGCTGTTCAAACGATGGAAGAGCGCGCGGCTCAGGGACTTGAATCTGGAAGGTGAGATAGAAACGTCCCTGCGCCTCTGCGAGCCAGCCCCAGCGACCGTCGGCGAGCGCCGCGTACCACTCGTCCCACATCCCGCCCGCCGCGTGTTGGACTTGCGCGCGCCCCGTCAACTCGAACGCCACGCCCCGGCACACGCCGCGCAAACCGACTTCGAGCGGCGAGCCGGACTCGATAACGTCGGCGACCTTGCCCACGTCCTCCAGCCCTCGGTCGGTGCGCGCCACGACCGAATTGCAGAAGTCGCAGACGCGGACGACCGAAGAGCCGGACTTAAAAATCACTTCCGCGCCGCACGATGGACACCCGGCCCGAAATGCCATCAGGCTTCGCCCTCCAGAAGATTGTTGAGGGCGGAGCTTTCAAGAACATTGACGGGCGCGGCGGGCGTGTTGGTCGTGCGCGGCAGACAGCGGACGCGGACGCCGGTCGCGCCGAGCATCTCGCCGAGCCGCTCTTCCCAGGGCCACTCCGCGCGCTCGCGGCAGCAATAAAGGTTGAAGGTGGCGACGCCGAACTCCGGGTAGGTGTGGCAGGCGAGGTGCGATTCGGTCAGCATGGCGAGCCCCGTCACGCCGCCTTCGCCCACGAACTTGTGCCACTGCGCCTCGCCGACGACGCGCAAGCCAAGCTCAGAGACGGCGCGCGCGAAGACGGCCCGCAAAGCCTCCACGTCGCGCAAACGCGCGGCGTCGCAGCCCGACGCTTCGATTAGCCACTCAGTCCCGACTGTCAGCATAGAGTTTGGAATTAAAGCCCGCTTCCGGTAACTGGGACGTGCAAGACTTGTCCCGGCGGATAGCGGCGAGCATAGGACAAAGATTTTTTATTTGCAATCCTTACTTCTCGACGCGTCCGGCGGGGCGCACGCGGCACGCTCATTGCGCTAGCCTTTCCGCGTTTGCATTTCCGACGCGAAAGCATACAGGACAGCAAGTCACGGCCTTCAGACACTCGCAGCGGGCCGTGCTCTGTCTCGATAAATCATTCTGAAAAGTTACGTGCGAAGGGGGATCAAAATAGTGGCAAGTTCAACTGGCGAAGCGCAGGGCCGTTCGAGGGTCGTGACCGGCATGTTCAAGGATCGGGAGAGCGCCGAGCGCGCCTACAACTCTCTGGCCGAGCGCGGCTATAGCGACAAAGAGATTAACGTCATCATGTCGGACGAGACGCGGCAGAAATATTACCCGGAGGGCCGCGATTCGGCGGACTCCGATTTCGACAGCAAGGCGCTCGAAGGCGCGGGCAAGGGCGCAGGCATCGGCGGGACGGCGGGGGCCATCATCGGCGCGCTCGCGGCCATCGGCACGAGCGTCGCTCTGCCGGGGCTCGGCCTCATCGTCGCCGGGCCTCTGGCCGGTGCGTTAGTGGGCGCGGGCGCGGGCGGCGCGACCGGCGGCCTGATCGGCGCGCTCGTCGGCTCCGGCATCCCCGAAGACCGCGCGGCGGAGTACGAGCAGGGCGTTAAAAACGGCGGCATCGTCCTCGGCTTCAACCCGCGCGACGAGCAGGACGCCACGCACTTCGAGAGTGACTGGAATTCGAACCGTGCCGAAGGCGTCTACCGCGGCGAGACGGCGATTCCCGTCGTCGAAGAGGAGCTGCGCGTCGTCGAAGAGGTGGTCGTCGGCAAAGAGGTCGCCGAGCGCACCGAGACCGTGCGCGACACGGTGCGGCGCACGGACGTGAGCGTCGAAGAGGTCGAGGGCGACGCCTCGACGCGACGCCAGTAAGACGGACGCGCGGGACTGCGTTTGCGTCCCACGCGACCTGAGCAAAACACGTCGCCCGCCGCGCTTACCGAAACAGGGTGAGCGCGGCGGGCGACGGCGAGAAAGGAAGCGCGATGAGTCAGCAGAGGGCGAGAACCGTGAGATCGTTGGCGGTCAGAGACCGGGACGGCGTGCGCGGCACGATTGAGGCCAGCTCGGAGGAGATGGAACACGGCCAGAGGCAGGTGCTCGTCCAGCTCGAAGACGGGCGGCGCGTGCTCGTCCCGTCCGACGAAATGCACCTCGAAAGCGACGGCAGTTTCACGCTGCCCTTCAGCCTCTCGGAGTTGATTCAGGCGTCGGAGCGTCGTGGGGTGACCGCGCCGCGCCGGGACGAGCCGACGGAGGCGAACGTCGAAGAAACTTCGGTCGTCGTCCCCGTCGTCGCCGAGCAGCTCGACGTGCAAAAGCGCGTCGTCGAGGGCGGCGGCGTGCGCATCCGCAAGACCGTCCGCGAGCGCGAAGAGATTGTTGACGAGCCGCTCATGCGCGAAGAAGTGCAGGTCAAGCGCGTGCCCGTGGGCCGCGTCGTGGACGGCCCCGTCCCCGTGCGCCACGTCGGCAAGACGATGATCGTCTCGCTGCTCGAAGAGGTTTTGGTCGTCGAGAAGCGCCTCGTGCTCAAAGAGGAGCTGCACATCACGAAGGAAGAGGTCGAGACCTACAAGCCGCAGCGGTTCAGCCTGCGCACCGAGGAGGCGTTCGTCGAGCGCGTGGACGACCCGGCGGCGGCGGGCGCGGAAGTCTCGGACGAAGAAGTCACAGGCCCCTTGGCGAATCCGACAATCAGGGAGAGGGAGTAAAGCGATGGCGAAGACTGTAGTAGGTTTATTCGACGACCGCGCGGCGGCGAAGTCCGCCGTGCGCGAGCTGCTGAACGAAGGCTTCACGCGCGACGACATCGGCCTTATGGCGAAGCGGCTCGAAGACGAGCCGCGCGACGTGGAGGTCGAGTACGTCGAGGAGGACGGCCACGAGCAGGTCGAGGACATGGCGAAGGGCGCCGGCACGGGCGCGGCCATCGGCGGCGCGGCGGCGCTCCTCCTCAGCCTGACCGCGCTTGCCATCCCCGGCATCTTGTGAGCTTTGAGGCCACGGCAACAGAGCCTCCCGAAGGGTGAGGTCTAAAGTGTCGTTGAAAGAACGGCGACGGCGACGGTCAGAGTTCGCCCGCCGAACCATTTGAATATTTTTTCCACGGGAGAAACGAACATGAGGGTGAATTGCGATTTGAAGAAGACCGTCCGGGCCGCTGCGCTCGGTCTGCTCTTGTCGGCGTCGCTCGCGGCGTCGGCGTCCGCGCAGAGCAACAACAATAACAACTCGAACACGAACGCGGGCGGGACGACGACGAACGTCAACCGTGACGACAACCGCAACGACAACCGCAGAGAGGTGAGAGACGACAGGGACGAAGACCGCGACTGGGGCTGGGTCGGCCTGCTCGGTCTCGCCGGGCTGCTCGGCCTCATGCCGCGCAAGCGCGTGCCCGTCGTCCACGAGACGCGGGAAGTGCGCGACGACCGCGACCCGCGAGACCGCAGGTAGTTAGAAAGTAGAGGCGAGCCGCGAGACACGGCCCGGCGGAAACCCGACCGCGAGGGAAGGCGTAGAAGAAACTCAGAAGTCAGAACGCTGAACGATGAACTGAAGAGCAAAGAGGTTTTGTCTTTCAGTTCATCGTTCAGCGTTCTGACTTCTGACTTGAGTGCTCCCTCCCTCGCGGTCGTGCTCGCCGCCTGACCGCGCCCCGGCTCCCGAAGTCCGGACGGTTTTTCCTTAAGGCGCGTTGTAGTATTTTATCGTCCGCGCTCTTGCCTTGCCGTCGCTTCGGGAAACGGGCCTGCTCATGCCGAAACCTTTTCGCCTCCCGCCGCGCGCGCGGGCGGCCCTCGGTGAAATCTCAATCTTCGCCGCCTTCGCCGCGCTGACGTGCGCGATGACTTGGCCGTGGGCGCTCAACCTGCGCGACGCCGCCGCCGACAACGCCGACTCCTACATGTTCGCGTGGATTCTCTGGTGGGATTATCACCAGACTTTCAACGACCCGCTCCAACTCTTCCACGCGAACATCTTTTACCCTTACCGCTACACGCTCGCCTTCTGCGAGCACATCTACGGCGTCGCGCTCCCGCTCTTCCCGCTCTTCGCTCTGGGCCTGAGACCTCTGACGGTCTTAGGGATTGCGACGCTGCTCGGCTTCACCCTCTGCGGCTACGGCGCGTTTCGGCTGACGCGGACGCTCACGGGCTCCAGCGGCGCGGCGTGGGTCGCAGGTCTAGCCTTCGCCTTCATCCCCCTGCGCTTCAACTTGCTGGCGCACCTCGACTACCTCAACGCGGGTTGGATTCCTTTGCTGCTCGAAGCCCTCGTCCTCTTCGCACGCAAGACGAGTTGGCGGCGGGCGGCGTGGCTCGGCGCGGCGTTTCTGATGAACGCCTTGAGCTGCGTGACGTGGTTCATCCTGACGTTGATTCCCTTAGGGCTCTCGCTGTGGGTCCTGGCCGCGCGCGCGGGGAGTTGGCGCGACCGGCGACTGTGGCTGCGGGGCGCGGTCGCGTTGGGCGCGGCGTCGCTCGTGCTGCTGCCCTTCCTTTTGCCGTACCACTGGGCGTCGGAGTTGTACGGCTTCCGAAGGAGCGCGGCGGACATGGCCGCGTACTCCTCGAACCTCACCGACTGGCTCGTGATGGACGAGCGCAACAAGCTCTGGCACGGCTTCGGCTCACAGTTCAAGGCGGCGCTGCCGCTCTTCCCCGGCCTCCTGCTTCCGCTGCTCGCGCTCGCGGCGGCTTCCCCGCTCGCACGCCGCATCAACGACACGCGGACAAGGGACACGCCGCCGACGCGCGACGATGAACAGACAAGCGACGATGCGCAGACGAGTCAGAGAGGGCCGACGAAGTTGATGAGAAGGACGCTGATCGTCCTCGACGTTTTCGCCGTCCTCTGCGTCGTCGTCGCCGTGCTGGCGACCGTGTACGACACTTTCCGCCTCCGCCTCTTCGGCGTCGAACTGTTGCGCGCCTCGGACGCGACCGACGCGCTCTTCCTGCTCACGGCCTGCGTCTGTGTCCGGCTCGCCCTCGCTTACCCGCGCGCGCTCCGCGCCGTCGGAGTGAGAAGTAGAAACCTCTCCGAGACGTTCCGCCTCGCGCCGCGCGGCGAGGCGTTTCACCTCGGCGTCGTCTGGCTCTGTGTCGGCTTCGCCGGTTCCTTAGGCATTAACTTCTTCTTCCACCGCTTCCTGTTTGAGCGCGTCCCGCTCTTTCAAGCCGTGCGCTCTCCGGCGCGTTGGGCGATGGTCGCCTGCCTCGGACTCGCCGTGCTCGGAGGGCTCGGCGCGAAACGTCTGGCGGAGTTCTTCGCCCGACGTAGTAGATGGAAACGCTCGTCACTGCTCGTCTACGTCTTGATTGCGGCGGCGCTCCTCTTCGAGTTCCGCGTCGCGCCGCTCTACTTCATCCGCGGCGCGGTTGACCCGGACGAAGTGACGCTACATTTAAAGAAGACGGAGATGCGCGGCGGCATCGTCGAGCTTCCGGCGGGCGAGTTCGTCTCCAACTACCAGTACCTCCTGCGCGCCGCAGACCACGGGCGACCGCTCGTCACCGCCGTCTCCGGCTTCATCACGCCGATTGAACAGGAGATTGAAACGCTTTCGCGCGCGCGCCCCGTGCCCGAACGCTTCCTTGAACTGCTTGAACAAATTCCGGCGTCGTACTTAGTCGTCCACAACTCGACCTTGAACCCCGAAAGCCGACTCGCACTCGAAGCCTTCCTCGAACGCGGGCGGGCCTCGAACCGCCTCCGCTTCATCCGCAGCTTCGGCGACCGCGACGACCTCTACGCCGTCACGAAGACCGAGCCCGGCGCGCAGGCCCTCGAACCCGCGCCGCCCGCCACCACGGCGCGCGACCTCGTGCCCTTCTACACGAAGGCCGAAAGATGCCTGCCGCCCGAACTGCGCCGCGACGGGTTCCTCGTCTACCGCCTCCACAAGACCGCCTTCGGTCGCCTCCCCCGCCGCGCCGAATTCCTCAAAGCCGTCGAGGCCGCGCGACGGACGGAAGGGCTTCAGTCAAAAGATGGAGGGCGCGACCTCGCGCGCTCGTGGGCCGAAGGCGAAGAGTTCAAGGCGCGTTACGACGGGATGCGCGACGGAGAGTTCGTGGACGCGCTCTTCAAGAACGCGGGGCTGACCGTCGAAGAGCATGAGCACAAGGTTCTTGTCGAAGACCTCGCGCGGGGCGGACTCACGCGCGCCGACATCCTTCTGCGGGTCGCCTCAAACGACACGCTCTACTTGAGGGAGTTCAGCCGCGCCTTCATCCTCATCCATTATTTTTATTACCTCCGCCGCAACCCCGACGACCCGCCCGACACGGGGCCGGGCGGCCTCGAATACTGGGCCGCGTACCTCGACCGGACGGGCGACTTTTGCAGCATGGAGGGGCTCTTCCGTGGCTCAAGGGAATTTCAAATGCTGCCCGGCAACTGACCGCCGCCGCAAGTTGAACGGCGCGTCCTCGTTCAAACGCTTGAGGCCGTCGAAGTTTTCGAGATTCGTCCGAAGGAGATTTTCGCCATGCACACCAAGATTCGCCCCGTCGCCCTCCTCGTCCTTCTTCTCTTCTCTTTCTCGAACGCCGCGCGGGCGCAGGGCGGGGCCGCGCACCTGACGGTCTACGACGCGGGCGTCGCCGAGTTCTTAGAAGAGCGCACCGTCGAGTTGCAGCCCGGCATCAACACCATTGAGTGGCGGAGTCTGATGCCGAAGGCGTTTATCCGCACCGTGCGCGTGACGGCGGAAGATTCGGTCGTCGTCCGGCAGGACGTGACCTACGACGGCGCGGAGGTGCGGAGCGAGCGCACGCCCGTGCTCCACATCCGTATCCGCAACAACGGGGCCGCCGGGCCGCGCAAGATTCAGGTTGACTACCTCGCGCCGGGGCTCGACTGGCACGACGACTACTCGCTCCTCCTCGACGCGACCGACGCGGGCGCGCCGCCCGTCGCCGCGACGCTCGACTCGTGGGTCTCGGTCGAGAACCAGACGGGCACGGACTTGCGCGTCGGGACGGTTGACCTCGTGGCGGGCGAGATTGCGCTGCTGCTCGGAGGCCAGCAGTACCGCTCTTATGACGACCTTGCGCGGGCCAACACCGCGCAGATGATGGACGGCGCTTCGGAGAGCGTCGAGGTCATCGCCGGGGCAGAGGCTTCGGGCCTGAGCGCCTTCAGCCGCTTCCGTCTGGGGCGCGACATCATGATGAACGCCAACGCGCCCATCAACCGCTTCCCGCTCTTCCAGCGCGTCCGCCTGAAGATTACGCAGCGGCTCGTCTTCGAGAACGAGTACGGCACGCAGACCTTAGCGCGCGGCGGCTTCGTGCTGCTCCCGCGCGGCCTCGAAGTGCGCCTCGTGTCGCAGAACCCGACCGAGGCTTCGATGCCTGCGGGCCAAGTCACCATCTACGCGCGCGACGGCGCGGTCTCGCAGGTCGTGGGGCAAGATAGAATCCCTCTGACGCCGCCGGGCGGCGAGTTCAGCGTCACGCAGGGACGTTCGGCCACGGTCTTCGGCACGCGCCGCGTCCTCGAACGCCGCTCCACCTCTTACAAGGACGAGCGCGACTACAACCGCGACAAGCTGACGACCAGAGTCGAAGTCGTCATCACGAACCGAGGCCCGCGCGCCGTCGAAGCCTTCGTCCGCGAGGGCGTCGAGCCCGCCAACGAGAACCGCTGGACGATCCTCGAAAGCTCCGCGCCGATTGAGAAGCTCTCGCGCCAACACCTTCCAGATGAAGGTGCAAGTTCCGGCGGGCGGCAAGACCGTTGTCAGCTACACGGTGGAGACGAGATAGACAGATTTTATGTAGGGGCAGGGCTCGTCCCTGCCCGTCGCTGACGTAACCACACGGGCCGCGGACTTGCCCTGCCCCTACAGTTTCTTCCGACGTTCTCGATGAGATTGAAGATGACAAGTTTCTTGAGATTCAAAAGCATCGCCGTCGCGCTCGCTCTGTTCGCGCTCGCGCTCGTTCCCTTTCAAGATGTATTGGGTCAGAAAAAACCCGTGCAGCGCGACACGACGCAGTTGCGGCGCGCCTTCGTCGAGGCGTTCGGCGAGGACTTCGAGTGGGTGCGGGACGAAGTTGAGCAGCGTTCGGCATGGCACGGCAGCGGGCGGTTCTGGCTCGTCCACGTGAAGCCGAAGCGGAGCGGGCACTTCAAGCTCAAGTACAAGTACCGCTACATTGACCGCGTGAGACCGAAAGACCCGCTCTACGAATTCGTCGAGCACGAGATGCCCATCTGGGTCGGCCCGCGAGGGTGTCGCCGTCGTGTGCAGGACAGGAACTACACCGACGTCTGTCTCGGCGATACCGTCATCATCCCCGTCGTCCTCGACAACTTCGACGGCCACACCTTCAGCCTCGCGGGACGCGAGCTGCAACCGATGTCCGAGCCGCTCGCCGAGTCTTTGAAGATGGAGATGGCCGCGCGGGAGGAAGAAGATAAGAAGCTGCACACAGAGCCCGTCGCCAACCCGGCGGCGGAATTTCTCAAGTACGTCGGGAGCGCCGCGTATTACCACCCGCACCGCGCCCCCGGATTCACGATGGACTTCCACGCCACCTTCGAGGCCGTGAAGCCCGGGGCCTTCAACCTCTCCGTCGGCGCGCGCGTCTCCGACAAGTTGCCGCTCGGGCTGGGGGGCCGGCGCGGCGGCGTCCCCGTCATCATCGTCGCGACGGGGACGCCGCTGACGCTGCTCGCCTCAGGCGAGTACGTCAACAGCTACGGCGGCGGCTTCTCTTCCGGCACGGGCAACGGCTACCTCACGACGCCGCTCTTCATGCAGCCGGGCGACCGCATCACGCTCGAATTCCACGGCTACAGCGTGCGCGGCTTCGGGCGGGAGTCCGGTGAATCAGCCGACCCCAAAGTGGCGGTCAAAAAGGTCGCGCCCGTCATCAGCATGAACCCCTTCTACGTGAACCCCGAAGAAAGCTTCAACCAGTTGATCGTTGACTACCTGCCCGTGAAGAACCCGGCCAAAGCGCCCTGATGCGAGACCCTCAAGGCGTCCGTTGAAACAATGCTTTGCCTTTGCCCCCGGCGGTCGTTATGATGAAGCCACTCGTTCGGGGGCTTTAATTTCACATGCTGTATCTCTCACAGGTGCTCGGTCGCCCGATCCGCGACAGGGAGGGCGAGCGCGCGGCCACGCTCAAGGATGTCATCGTCCGTCTCGGCGAAGACCACCCGCCGGTGATGGGCGTCGTCGCGCGCCTCGGACGCCGTGACTTCTTTCTGCCGCGCGCGCACATCACGAGCCTCGACGAGCAGGGCGTCCGCCTCAACACCGACGTTTTCGACCGCACGCCCTTCTCGCGCCGGGAGAACGAGGTGCTCTTAGCGCGCGACGTGCTCGACAAGCAGTTGATAGACGTGGACGGCAAGCGCGTCGTGCGTGTCAACGACGTGCAACTCATCAGCGGCGGCGGCGAGTGGCGCGTGACAGGCGCGGACGTGAGCATCGCCGGGCTCTGGCGGCGGCTCGCCCCTTCGGGCATCATCCGCCGCACGCAGCGCCCCGTCGAGGTCATTGACTGGGCCGACGTCGGGTACTTGGCGACCGACGCCGCGACCGTCCAGCTCAAGTCCTCGCGCGACAAGCTCGCGCGCCTCCACCCCGTCGAGATAGCGCGACTCGCCGAGGCGCTCTCTTATCATCAGGGCGCGGAAATTATCGAGGCGCTCGACGACGAGACCGCCGCCGAGACTCTGGAAGAGATGCACGCCGACGATCAGGCGCGCATCATCGGCGACATGAACGAGGAGCGCGCCGCCGACATCCTCGAATGGATGTCGCCCGACGAGGCGGCGGACGTTCTGGGCGATTTGCCCGAAGACAAGGCCGAAGACCTGCTCGAACTGATGGAGGGCGAGGAGAAGGCCGACGTGGCCGAACTCCTCCCCTACGAAGACGACGAGGCGGGCGGGTTGATGACGACCGAGTTCGTCGTCCTCCCCAAGCGGCTCACGGTCGGCGAGGCCATCGCCCGTCTGCGCGAGATGGCCGAGACGCCGAACATGATTTACTACCTCTACGTCGTCGAGGAGGAGAATTCGTGGAAGCTCGCGGGCGTCATCGCCCTGCGCAGCCTCATCCTCGCAGACCCGTCCGCGCCGCTCTCCGAGGTCATGCGCTCGGATTTCCAGTTCGCGCGGCCCAAGGATTCCGCGCGCGACGTGGCCGAACTCATCGCCGAGTACAACCTCCTCGCGCTCCCCGTCGTGGACGACGTGGGCGACCTCGCCGGCATCGTCACCGTGGACGACGCGATGGAACTCCTGCTCCCGAAGGACTGGCGGCAACGTTTGCCTAGATTATTCGGGTAGCTGTTACACTCCGGCGGCGGGTGTACCGTAACAACGACTCAACTTCTTCTATGAAAGACGGGGAACCTCCGAGTGGCCTTGACGCGCGCCGAGACGATGCGGGACGCGGGTCGCCGACTGTGGCGCGTCGGGTCGCGGCGTGTGCAGCGGGCGGTCGGGCGGCGGCGGGGGTTGCTCGCCTACATCGCCGTCATCGGCCCCGGCATGGTCGCCGCCAACGCGGGCAATGACGCGGGCGGGATTGCGACTTACGCCTCGGCGGGCGCGGACTACGGCTACAACCTCCTCTGGACTCTCGTCCCTCTCGTCTTCGCCCTCGGCATCGTGCAGGAGACCTGCGCGCGGATGGGCGCGATTACAGGCAAGGGGCTCTCCGACTTAATCCGCGAGCAGTTCGGCGTCCGCTGGACGATGTTCGTCATGCTGGCCCTGCTTGTAGCCAACGGCGGCGTGACGGTCTCGGAGTTCGTCGGCATCGCGGCGGCGACCGAGTTGTTCGGCGTCCCGCGCTTCGTCTCCGTGCCGCTCGCCGCCTTCGCCATCTGGTGGCTCGTCGTCAAGGGCTCATACCGAAGGGTCGAGCGCGTCTTCCTCGTGATGTCTTTGGTCTTCCTCGGCTACGTCGTCTCGGCCTTCCTCGCGCGGCCCGTCTGGGGCGACGTGGCGCGCGCGGTCGTGCGGCCCGAATTTAACTTCAACGCCGGTTATCTCTTCACCATCGTCGCCCTCATCGGCACGACCATCTCGCCCTACATGCAGGTCTTCGTCCAGTCGTCGGTCGTCGAGAAGGGCGTCACCGAGGAGGACTACCACCTGACGCGCGCCGACGTGTGGGTGGGGACGGTCTTCGCCGTCGCCATCGCCTTCTTCATCATGGTCGCGACGGCCTCGACGCTCCACCTGACGGGCGTCAGCGTCGAGACCGCCGGGGACGCGGCGCGCGCGCTCGAACCTCTGGCCGGACAGTATGCGCGGCTGCTCTTCGGCGTCGGACTCTTCGGCGCTTCGATGCTCGCGGCGGGCGTGCTGCCCCTGGCGACGGCCTACTCCATCAGCGAGGCGCTCGGCTTCGAGAAGGGCGTCTCGCGCACCTTCCGCGAAGCGCCCATCTTCGTCGGCATCTTCACCTTCCTCATCGCCGTCGGCGGGCTCGTCGCCATCGTCCCCGGCTTGCCGCTCTTCGACGTGCTCTTGGCGACGCAGGTCATCAACGGGCTTTTGCTCCCCGTGCTGCTCGTCTCGGTGCTCCGCCTCGTCAACAAAAAGGAGTTAATGGGTGACCACAGGAACGGTCGGGTCTATAATGTCGCCTCGTGGCTGACCGTCGTCGTCGTCTCGGCCCTGTCGCTGCTCTTTATCGCGTCGAGGCTGTTCCCGAATCTCTTCAAGCCGTGAAGTTTAAAGTTCAAGGTTCAAAGTTCAAAGTTAAGACAAGAACCTTACTTTCACTTTCACCTTCTTCGACTTTGAACCTTGAACTTTAAACTTTGAACTCATCGTGAGACGCCCCGAACTCAAAAAACAGATCGCGCTCCCGCTGCTCTTCGCCGTCGTCTTCGGGCTCATCTTCTTCTTCCTCTACCAGTTCGCGATGCCGGAGCCGCCGCCCGGTTCGTCGAACGAGCTGCGGATGTCCTACACGGCGCAGGAGTGGACGCGGAACCTCATCAGCGTCTTCCTCTTCGGGAGCCTCGCGCTCATCACCGTGCGGGCCTTGAACGAGTTCATCTTCTTCGTCTTCCGCAAGCGCAAGGGCTACGAAGCGCCGAGCCTGATGCGCGACATCTTCTCGCTCGCCGCCTACGTCGTCAGCATCGCGCTCATCCTCAAATACTTCTTCCCGAACCTCTCCTTCGGCGCGCTCCTTTCGGGCTCGGCCCTCGTCGGCATCATCCTCGGCCTCGCACTTCAAGACACGCTCGGCAACCTCTTCGCGGGCATCTCGCTGCACGCCGACAAGCCGTTTCAGGTCGGCGACGTGATTACGGTCGGCAAGTGGACGGGCGTCGTCGAGAGCATCACGTGGCGGGCCGTCAAGCTTAAGAACTTCCAGAATCACACCATCCTCGTCAGCAACTCAAGCATCTCGAAAGAGTCCATCGAGGTCTGCCCGCGCGACAACGCCAACGCGCGCATCGTCTTCTTCGGCGCGCACTACTCAGACTCGCCCGTCAAGGTCATCCATGCCGTCCGCGAGGCCGTGCGCGAGTGCGACAACGTCTTGCGCTACATGACGCCCGTCGTCCGCATCCGCAACTTCGGCGATAGCTCCGTGGAGTACGAAGTGAAATACTGGCTCTCGGACTACGCGCGCTACAACGACACGGACGCGCTCGTCCGCCAAAGAGTCTGGTACGCCTTCCGCCGCAACGGCCTGACCTTCGCCTTCCCGACGCGCACCGTCCACGTCGAGCCCGCCGCCGCCGAGGCCGACGCCGGCAAGGTCGCGGAGACTCTGGCCGAGCGCCTCTCGGCGGTGGACATCTTCTCGCCGCTCACTTCGGACGAGCTGAGCATGCTCGCCCTCAACTCGGCGGGCCGCGTCTTCGCCCCCGGCGAGACCATCATCCGCGCGGGCGACCCCGGCTCTTCGATGTTCATCATCCACCGAGGGAGCGTGGACGTGCGCGTGGACAACAACGGCCAGCGGACGACCATCAAGACGCTCTGCGAGGGCGACTTCTTCGGCGAGATGGCGCTCTTCACGGGCGAGCCGCGCACGGCCAACATCGTCGCCGCCGAAGAGACCGAAGTCCTCGAAATCGGCCACGACGCGATGAAGACCCTCTTCGACACCAACCCCGACCTCGTCGAATCGCTCAGCCACACCATCAACGAGCGCCGCCTCCAGCTCGCCGCCAACTCGCCCGCTGCCCTCAGCGAACAGGACACGTCCGCCGGCCTCCTCAACAAAATCAAACGCTTCTTCCGCCTCGACTAAAAAACGAGAAGGCGCGGAGAGGACTTTCGTCCCGGCCCCGCGCCTTCCGCCACTCTTCCGTCCGCCGCCTTCGAGTTTATTTAGATGTCCGGTGGGCGGCCCCTTCGATGAAGATGTCGCCGCCCGCCCGTCTCTCTCTGAACAGCTTAAGCGCCTTCGCGATGCCCTTCGGCGAGACCTTCACCAACGCCACGCCGGAGAGGATGATGACCGCCGCGAGAAGCTCGCGCCAGCCGAGAGACTCGTTAAGGACGAGCCAGCCGAGCACCAGCGCCACAATCGGGTTGATGTACGAGTGCGTCGAGACGAGCGAGAGCGGCAACTTCTGTATCGCATAGATGTAAGCCCCGTAGGCCACGATAGAGCCGAAGACGATGAGGTACGCGAGCGCGCCCAAGCTCCGCGCGCTGAAGCGAATCTCGCCCCACTCGCCCAACGCCGTCCCGAACAACGTCAAGACGACCCCCGCCCACAGCATCTGCACCGCCGCCGCCATCAGCGGCGAGACGCCCGTCGGTCTCTGCATCGAATAGATCGAGCCCACCGTCCACGCAACACATCCGAGCTGAATCACCAGCACGCCCGCCAGATAGTAGCCGTCCAGAGAGACCCCGAAGAGCTGCGGCCCGACCAGCATCGCCAAGCCCCCGAAGCCCACCAGCATCCCTATCATCCCGCGCACGCCCACGCGCTCGCCGTCTTTCCGCATCCGCTCAATCGCCGCCACCCAGAAGGGCGAAGTCGCCACCAAAAGCGCCGCCATCCCGCTCGGCACCCACTGCTCGGCCCAGACCACCGCGCCGTTGCCGATGCCGAGGAGCAGAAGCCCGACCACGCCCAGATTAAGCCACTCGCGCCCCTGAGGCAGACGCACGTTCTGCTGCCTGCTCATGACGAAGAAGAGGAGCCCGCCCGCGATGAGGAAACGCACGCCCGCGAAGAGCATAGGCGTCATTGTCTCCAGCCCGACGCGAATCGCGAGATACGTTGTCCCCCAGAAAAAACAGACCGCGGCCCACGCGCCGTAAGCCCCAAGCTTCTCGTTGCTCTTCATCTCAGTCACCCGCCCCTTCCCTGCTCAAAGGCAGCCGCGTCGTCTCCTTCACGGTCTTCAAAACAATCGTCGTCCGCGTCCCCCGGATGGTCTTGAACGGCCCGAAATCGTCCCGCAGGATTCGGTACAGGTCGTCCGTGTCCCGCGCCCGCACCTTCAACAGAAAGCAGTCCTCGCCCGCGAGGTGGTGCAGCTCAAGCACCGAGGGCAAAGCCGCCAACTCCTCCGCCGTCTTCTCCTCGCTCCCCACCACGTCGTCGCGGTCATCAACCCGCATGAAAATGAAGGCCAGCAGGCCGAGCCCCATCGCGTGCGGGTCGAGGAGCGCCGTCGAGCCCTTTAAAACTCCCCGTTCCTCAAGTTTCCGCACGCGCTCGGCGGTGGCCGCCGGAGTCAACTCGACGGCGCGGGCCAACTCCACGTTGGTGACGCGCCCGTCCTGCTGAAGAATCTCCAGAATCCGCCGGTCTTTCTCGTCAATCAGCACTTGCATCTTCGCTAATCACCCACTTTCATCCCGAATATCATTCAGCTAAAGATAATACGGCCTTTTTGGTCTTGTCGTTGCATAATATACATCAATATCTCAAATTCACCAAATTAAATCTACCTCATCGGGCGATAAAGGTGTCGTTTTGCTACTTCCCTCTTTGGGAAACTTCAAGCAAAATTGGCGCATCTGAATAGTTGACAAGAAGACACTCAATCTTTATTATCCTCTCATGCTCACAGCGCGGACGAATCCCAAGCCGTCGGCTGTGTGGATTGTGAGAACTTTCAAAGCCTTTTTTGGAGGTAGAAAACCATGAGCATCACTCGTTACGATCCGTTCCGCGACCTGCGGACTTTGCAGGACGAAGTGAACCGTCTTTTCTCCAACAATTTCACGCGCTCCTACGACGACGAGGGCATCGCCCGCGGCGCGTGGATGCCGGGCGTGGACATCTACGAGAACAAAGACCAGATCGTGCTCGAAGCCGAGCTGCCCGGCATGAACCGGGAGGACTTCGAGGTGACGGTCGAAAATAACGTTTTGACGCTGCGCGGCGAGCGCCGCTTCGAGAAGCGCGACGAGGCGGACAACTACCACCGCGTCGAGCGCGCCTACGGGACTTTCACGCGCTCCTTCACCCTCCCGCAGACCGTCTCTTCCGAAGGCGCGACCGCCGAATACAAAGACGGCGTGCTCCGCGTCGTGCTCCACAAGCGCGAAGAGGTGAAGGCCCGCCGCATCGAGGTCGGCGGGCAAAGCGCGCAGGGCGGCACGCAGCGGACGATTGAGGCCCGGAGCGAGTCATCGTCCGAATCGAAGGGCGAGGCGAAGAAGGCGTCGGGCCGTTAAAGTCGCTGGCGGCGCTTTCGGCGGTCGGCTCCCCGGTCGTGCGGCCCCTCGCGCCGTGCTTTTTATGAGGAGGCTTGACCGCCGAAAGCCTTTCGGCCAACTTTTCGCCGGGGCGTGCGTCCAGTCACTCCCGGCGCGTTTGTTTGAAGGTTAGTCTGAGGTCACAGGTAATAAAATGCGTCTAGACCGCTTTACGCTGCGCGGGCAGGAGGCCATCCAATCGGCCATCGAAGCCGCCGAGCGCAACCAGCACCAACAGGTCGAGCCTGAGCACGTCCTGCTCACGATGCTCGAACAGCCCGAAGGCATCGTCCGCCCCGTTTTGGGGAAGATCGGCGCGAACGTGCAGGTCGTCTTAAACGACGTGCAGGCCGCCATCGGTCGCTTCCCCAAAGTGCAGGGCGGGCAGCAGTATTTCAGCCCGCGACTGACGCAGGTCTTCAACGCCGCGCAGAAGCAGGCCGAGAAGATGCAGGACGAGTACATCTCGACCGAGCACCTTCTGCTCGCCGTCGCCGACGAGAAGGACGGGGCCGCCGGTCGCGTCCTCCGCCAGCACGGCGTGACGCGCGAAGACCTCGCCAAAGTCATCGAGCAGATGCGCGGCGGCGTGCGCGTCACCGACCAGAACGCGGAGGAGAACTATCAGGCGCTCTCGAAGTACGCCAAAGACCTCACGGAGCTGGCGCGCAAAGGCAAGCTCGACCCCGTCATCGGTCGCGACGACGAGATTCGTCGGACGATTCAGGTGCTCTCGCGCCGGACGAAGAACAACCCCGTGCTCATCGGCGAGCCGGGCGTCGGCAAGACCGCCATCGTCGAGGGCTTGGCGCAGCGCATCATCTCCGGCGACGTGCCGGAGACCTTAAGGAACAAGCGGCTTGTCGGGCTCGACCTCGGCTCGATGCTCGCGGGCGCGAAGTACCGTGGCGAGTTCGAAGACCGCCTCAAGGCCGTCTTGAAAGAGATTGAGAACGCGCAGGGGCAGATCGTCCTCTTCATTGACGAGCTGCACACGCTCGTCGGCGCGGGCGCGGCTGAAGGGGCGATTGACGCGTCGAACATGCTCAAGCCCGCGCTCGCGCGCGGCGAGCTGCGGTGCGTCGGCGCGACCACGCTCAACGAGTACAAGAAGCACATCGAGAAGGACGCCGCGCTCGAACGCCGCTTCCAGCAGGTCTACGTCGGCGAGCCGACGGTCGAGGACACCATCGCCATCCTCCGGGGCCTCAAGGAGCGTTACGAGGTGCACCACGGCGTCCGCATCAAGGACTCGGCCATCGTCGCGGCGGCCACGCTCTCGAACCGCTACATCACCGACCGCTTCCTGCCCGACAAGGCGATTGACTTGATTGACGAGGCCGCCTCGCGCCTCCGCATCGAGATTGACTCGCTGCCGCAGGAGATAGACGTGCTCGAACGCGAAATCCTGCAACTCGAAATCGAGCGGCAGGCGCTCCAACGCGAGGAGGACGAACGCTCGAAGGCCCGCTTGCGCGACATCGAGCAGCGCATCGCAGACCTCCGCGAGAGGTCTTCGGGGATGAAGGCCAAGTGGCAGTCCGAGAAGGAAGAGATTGAGCGGATGCGCGCGGCCAAGAACGAGTTGGAGCAGTTGAGACTGCAACTCGATCAGGCGCGCAACGCGGGCGACCTCCAACGCGCCGCCGAACTCCAATACGGCACGATTCCTGAGCTTGAGCGGCAACTCGCCGCCGAGCAGGACAAGTTGGCCGAGTTGCAACGCGACGGCGTGATGCTCAAGGAAGAGGTTGACGAGGAGGACGTGGCGCTCGTGGTGGCGAAGTGGACGGGCGTGCCCGTCTCGAAGATGCTCGAAGGCGAGATGCAGAAGCTCGTCACGATGGAAGAGCGCCTGCGCCAGCGCGTCATCGGTCAGGACGAGGCGCTGACGGCGGTCTCGAACGCCGTGCGCCGCGCGCGCGCAGGGCTCCAGGACCCGAACCGGCCCGTCGGCTCGTTTATCTTCCTCGGCCCGACCGGCGTCGGCAAGACCGAGACGGCGCGCGCGCTCGCCGAGTTCCTCTTTGACGACGAGCGTTCGATGGTTCGCCTCGACATGTCCGAGTACATGGAGAAGCACGCGGTCGCGCGGATGATCGGAGCGCCGCCCGGTTACGTCGGCTACGAGGAGGGCGGGCAGTTGACCGAGGCCGTGAGGCGTCGCCCCTATAGCGTCATCCTCTTCGACGAGATAGAGAAGGCGCACCCCGATGTCTTTAACATCCTCCTGCAAATCCTCGACGACGGTCGTTTGACCGACTCGAAGGGGCGCACCGTGGATTTTAAGAACACGGTTCTGATTATGACCTCGAATCTGGGGAGCCGCGAGATTCAGGAGGTGCAGGACGACGAGAAGCAGACGCGCGAGGCCGTTTTGCAAATCCTGCGCGAGCACTTCAAGCCGGAGTTCCTCAACCGCGTGGACGACATCGTCATCTTCCGCCAGCTCTCGCGCGAGCAGATCGTCGAGATTATCGAAGTGCAGCTCGAACGCCTCCGCTCGATGCTCGCCGACCGCAACATGACGCTGGTCTTGGAGGACTCGGCCAGAGAGCTTCTCGCGCGCGAGGGCTACGACCCGATGTACGGCGCGCGCCCCTTAAAGCGCGCCATCCAGACGCTCATCCAGAACCCTCTGGCGACGAAGCTCCTGCGCGGAGAGGTCGTGCCGGGGCAGACCATCCGCGTCCGCGCCGAAGGCGACGCGATGGAGTTCGAGACCGAAACGAACGCCGCCGCCGAAGCGGCAGGCACGAAATAATAAAATGATGAGTGCGGAATGATGAGTGATGAATGAGCCGCTATCTTGAATCTCGAATCTGAGACTTGAGATTTCAAAGAGCAGTTCTTTCATCATTCAATATTCGGCACATTCATCACTCATCATTCCGCATTCATCATTTCCTTTGGAGGTTGAAATGAGACACAGGTGGGACCCGGTGCGCGACCTTTTCACTTTGCAGGAGCGCATGAACCGTTTGTTCGAGGAGACGGCGGAGCGGCGCGCGCGGCCCGAAGAGTCCGAGGCCGAGATTGAGCACGCCGACTGGATTCCGGCGGCTGACGTGTACGAGGACGAGGGCGAGTACACGCTCGCGCTCGACCTGCCGGGCATCCGGCGCGAAGGGCTCGACGTGAGCCTCGACGACGGGCGGCTGACCATCCGCGGCGAGCGCGCGCCCGCCGAAGGCGTCAACGCCCGCCGCACCGAACGACCGCACGGACGCTTCGTCCGCACCTTCAGCCTGCCCGACGCGGTTGACCGCCACGGCATCACGGCGGATTATAAGGACGGCGTGCTGGTGCTCCGCCTCCCGAAGCGCACCGAGCGGCCCACGCACCGGCTCAAGATTGACATCAGTTAAAGGCCGTGAACCGTAAACCGTGACAGGTGACAAGAGCAAGGCTGTTCTTCCTGTCACCTGTCACGGTTTACGGTTCACGATTAACGATTATGGTATCTTTCCGCAGGGAGAAGAAAAAACAACGTATGGAAGAGAGAGCGGCTGAAGGCGTGCGCGCGAGTGAGCGCGAGCCGGAACAGACAGCCGAAAGATTTCGTGTGACCGACCGCAGGCGTTCGACGCTCAACGAGACGGACGCGGACGAAGCCCCTCAGGAAGAAGGGCGGAGGGACGAGCCGAGCCTCAAGCCGAGTTACGTCGAGGAGCTTGAGGCGCGCACGCACGCGGCGGAGCAGAAGGCTTCGGACGCGCAGTCGCGTTTCGAGCAGGTGCGCTCGGAGCTTCGACGCGAGACCGACGAGATGCGGCAGAGACTCGCGCGCACCAGTGACGAGCGCGTCGCGAGAGAGAAGGCTTCGTTCATCGCCGCGCTCCTGCCGACGCTCGACAACCTCCAACGCGCCGTCGAGGCGGCTGACGGCGGCGGCACGAAGGAAGCCCTCGTTGACGGCCTGCGCGGAACCATCAGCGGCTTCGAGAACTCGCTCGCGGCGGCGGGCGTCGAGCCAGTCGAGGCCGCCGGTCAGTCCTTCGACCCCGAACTTCACGAAGCCGTAGACACTACCGAAGTCGAGCCCGAACGCGACGGCACGGTGACGGCTCAATATAGCCGCGGCTACCGCATCGGCAACCAGCTTTTGCGCCCCGCACGCGTGCAGGTCGGTCGCGCCGAAGACGCGGCCCAAGGCGCGGCAGAGTAATTAAGTTTCGTTTAAATAACTGAGGAGACATCAAGTGGCAGCAAAGGATTTGAAATACAGGGAAGAGGCGCGGCGCTCGATGCTCGCGGGCGTCAACACGCTGGCGAACGCCGTGCGCGTGACGCTGGGGCCGCGAGGGCGGAACGTCGTTATCGCCAAGAAGTTCGGCTCGCCCGTCATCACGAAAGACGGCGTGACGGTGGCGAAGGAGATTGAACTCTCAGACCGCTACGAGAACATGGGCGCGCAGATGGTCAAGGAGGTCGCCACCAAGACCAACGACATCGCGGGCGACGGGACGACCACGGCGACCGTGCTCGCGCAGGCCATCTTCCGCGAGGGCGTCAAGAATGTCGCCGCCGGGACGAACCCGATGGCCTTGCAGCGCGGCATCCAGCTCGGCGTCGAGGCGGCGGTGAAAGAGTTGGAGCGGATGTCGAAGAAGGTGAAGAGTAAGGAAGACCTTGCGAACGTCGCCTCCGTCTCCGCCAACAACGACCGCGAAATCGGCGAGCTTATCTCCGAAGCGATGGAGCGCGTGGGCCGAGACGGCGTGGTGACGGTCGAAGAGTCGCGGACGCTCTCGACCGAACTCGACCTCGTCGAAGGGATGCAGTTCGACCGGGGTTATCTCTCGCCCTACTTCGTCACCAACCCCGACCGCATGGAGGCCGTGCTCGAAGACCCGCTCATCCTGCTTCACGAAAAGAAGATCGCCGCCATGCGCGACCTCCTGCCCGTGCTCGAACAGGTCGCGAATCAGGGCCGCCAGCTCCTCATCATCTCCGAGGACGTGGAAGGCGATGCGCTCGCCACGCTCGTCGTCAACCGCCTGCGCGGGACGGTCAAGGTCTGCGCCGTCAAGGCCCCGGCCTTCGGCGACCGCCGCAAGGCGCTGCTCGAAGACATCGCCACCCTGACGGGCGGGCAGGTCATCACCGAAGACCTCGGCATCAAGTTGGAGAACGTGACCGTCGCGGACTTGGGGACGGCCAAGCGCGTCATCGTGGACAAGGACTCGACGACCATCGTCGAGGGCGCGGGCGGGCGCAAGGCCATCGAGGGCCGCGTCTCGACCATCCGGCGGCAGATTGAAGAGACGACCTCGGACTACGACCGCGAGAAGTTGCAGGAGCGCCTCGCCAAGCTCGCCGGGGGCGTCGCCGTCATCCGCGTCGGCGCGGCCACCGAGACCGAGATGAAGGAGAAGAAGATGCGCGTCGAGGACGCCGTCAACGCCACGCGCGCCGCCTCGCAGGAGGGCATCGTGCCGGGCGGGGGCGTCGCTCTGGTGCGCGCGGCGAAGGCTCTGGAGAAGATCGAGACCGACGACGAGGACGTGCGGACGGGCGTCCGTCTGCTCGCCCGCGCGATGGAGGAGCCCTTGCGCCGCATCGCCGAGAACGCGGGCGTCGAAGGCGCGGTCGTCATCGGCAAGGTCGAGGAGTCGAAGGGCGCGCGCGGCTTCAACGCCGCTTCGGGCAAGTACGAAGACCTCGTGGCGGCGGGCATCATTGACCCGACGAAGGTCGTCCGGACGGCGTTGCAAAACGCTGCATCGGTCGCCGCCCTGCTGCTCACAACTGATGCAGCCATCACCGACGCGCCCGAACCGAAGAAGGCCGCCATGTCCCAGATGGGCGGCGGCGAAGACTACGACTACTGAAAGTCGTGAACCGTAAACCGTGACAGGTGACAGGAGGAAGACTGTTCTTTCCTGTCACCTGTCACGGTTTACGGTTCACGACTTTCAGATGGCTACATATTTGCTGTGGCTTGTTATGCTATAGTCGTGGTGTCCTAAAGCGCGACGAAAAGCGCAACTGGGCGCGGAACCCTCGCATCTAAACTGAGGCCAGACGGGCGGTAGAGTTTGTCGAACTGTTCACTGAAGTTGAGAACATGTGTCGCCGCCACGTCGTTGAAATTGTTACACGGCTGAGGTTGAGACCGGGTGCGGGGTGAAGCCCCCTGAGAAGGCGCATCCGGCGAAGTCGAAGGAAAAGCAATGATTGATCTTGGAACTTACAAAGATCGTTTCGCCGAGAGCGGGCAGCGCGTGTTAGAGCACGCCGTGTCCGAATCCCGCCGCCGCGACCAGAATTATATCGCCGTCGAACACATCATGAACGCGCTGGCGACCGAGGAGGCCGACCTCTTCAACTCGACCATGCGCGACCTCTCGCTCGACCCGCGCTCGGTGCGCGTGCTCATCGAGAAGAGGCTGGAGAATTCACGCTACCAGAACGTCAACAAGGGGGTGCGCATCGCGCCCGAAACCATCGAGCTTTTCAAGAAGGCGATGGAGCGGGCGCGCGCGCAGGGGCGCAAAATCATCGAGGCCACAGACCTCTTCATGGCGCTCTCGCAGGACGAGAATAGCGCTTTGATGGGCGTGCTCCGCAACCTCGGAGCGAACCCGGAAGCGGTCGTCGAGAACGTCCGGGCGCGTGTCCGCACGCGCGAGCAGCAGGAAGAAGAGTACAAGAAGAAGTTCGAGCTGCCGCCTTACCTCAAGCACTTCGGGACTTCGATGAACCGGCTCGCGAGGGCCGACAAGCTGCCGCCGACCATCGGTCGCGAGCAGGAAATCCAGCAGATGATTGAAATCCTCTGCCACCGCGAGCGCGCCAACTCGCCGATGCTCGTCGGCGAGCCCGGCGTCGGCAAGACGGCGGTGGTCGAAGGTCTCGCGCGCTTAATCGAGTTGGAGCCCGAAAAGGTTCCCTCGCGCCTGCGCGGCACGCACATCGTACAGTTGCAGATGGGCGGACTCGTCGCGGGCACGATGCTGCGCGGCATGTTCGAGGAGCGCATCAAGGGCATCATTGATGAAGTCAAGGAGAAGGAGAACTTAATCCTCTTCATTGACGAGGCGCACACCATCATCGGCGCGGGCGCGGCGCTCGGCACTTCGTCCGACGCGGCCAACATGTTCAAGACGGCTCTGGCGCGCGGCGAGATGCGCATCATCGGCGCGACGACCATCACCGAATACAAGGAATACATCGGCGAGGACGAGGCGCTCGCGCGCCGCTTCCGGCTGGTCAAGGTGGACGAGCCGTCGCTCTCGGAGACGCGCGAGATTCTCTTCGGTCTCCGCCCGCGCCTTGAGCGCAACTACTCGGTGACCATCTCGGACGACGCCATCAACACGGCCCTTGAGATGGCCCCGAAGTACATCCGCAACCTGCATCTGCCGGACAAGGCCATCGGCTGGCTCGACACGGCGGCGGTCAAGGTCGAGATTAACGAGCCCGAAGCGATGGTCGTCAAGCCGGAGCACGTCATTGACGTCATCTCGCAGGAGTCGCGTATCCCGCGCGACATGATCTTCCGCGACACGACCGACCGCTTCGTCAAGATGGAGACAGACCTCGGCGGGCGCGTCATCGGGCAGGCCGAAGCTATCAAGGCTGTCGCGCAGCGCCTCCGCTTGAACAAGGGGCCGCTCAAGGATTCGCACTACAAGCCCGACGGCGTGCTCCTCTTCCTGGGGCCCGACGGGCGTCGGCAAGACCGAGCTGGCGAAGGCCGTCGCCGAGTTCATGTTCGGCGACGAGGAGAAGATGGTGCGCATTGACATGTCCGAGTATCAGGACGGCACCATCGGCATCGAGAAGCTCATCGGGATGCCGCGCGGCATCGTCGGCAGCGAGCGCGGCGGCGTGCTCACCGAGCAGTTGCGCGAAGACCCGTACACGGTTCTGCTCCTCGATGAAGTCGAGAAGGCTTCGCCGACTCTGATGAACCTCTTCCTGCAAGCCTTCGACGAAGGCTGGCTGACGGACGGTCGCGGCAAGAAGGTTTACCTTTCGGACGCCATCGTCATCATGACCTCGAACCTCGGCTCGGAGAGCTTCAAGAAGTACGAGAAGCCCTTCGGCTTCGGGACGAAGACTTTGGGCGACATCAAGGCCGTCAAGGGCGAGGTGATGAAGGCCGCCGAGAACCGCTTCTCGCCGGAGTTCCGCAACCGCATTGACGAGATAGTCGTCTTCTCGCCTCTGACGATGGACGAAGTGCGGCAGATCGCCATCCTCTATCTCGGCAAGCTGCGCCGACAGATGGAGTCGCAGGGCCGTGTGCTCGAAGTCACGGACGCGGCGGTCGAACTCCTGACCGAGAAGGGCTACAGCCCGGCCTACGGCGCGCGCTTCCTCAAGCGCCACATTGACGAGAAGGTGAAGCTGCCTATCACGGCGATGTGGAAACAGGCTCTGCGCTTCGTCGCGGATGTCGAGGACGGCGACGTCGCCATCCGCCTCGACGGCAGCGTGAACTAAACGCGCGGCACTCGACGCTGCGATAAAAACAAGAGGGCTCCGGCGCAAGATAATCGCCGGAGCCCTCTGACGGTCTCCCGCCCGAAGGTTTGCTTTCCCCGCTTTCACGTTTTATAAATTCCACCATGAGCAAGAAGTTTTCCTCCACCCTCGCCCGCGCGTGTGTCGCCGCACTCGTTCTGTTCGCCGCCGCCTCGACGGCGTTTTCGCAAACCGAAGGCGCGGCCACGAAGCCCGCCGCCGCCAAGGAGGACGGGCCGAAGAAGCCCGCCGAACGGGACGAGCGCGCCGAGGCCGTCTTGCGGAGCGCGGTCGAGGCGCTGGGCGGCGCGGCGTATCTCGGCGTCAAGAGCGTCGTCTCGCGCGGGTACTACACGCCGTTCGCCGAGGGCGTCGGCGGGCTGCCGAGCACTTTCGTTGACTACCTCGTCTTCCCCGACCGCGAGCGGACGGAGTTCAAGGGGCGCGGCGTCGCAAGCATCCAGTCGAACTGGGGCGAGGCGGGCTGGCTCTACGATGGGAAGACGAAGAAGATTTCCGACGTGACGCCCGCGCAGGTGAGCAACTTCCGCACGGTCATGCGGACGAGCCTCGACAACGTTTTGCGCGGGTGGTGGCGTGCGGAAGGGGCTGCGCTCTCCTACGTCGGTCGGCGCGAGGCGGGGGTCGGGCGGCGCAACGAGGTCGTGCGTTTGACTTACCCCGACGGCTTCGCGGTGGAGTTCGAGTTCGGGGCGCGCGACAACTTGCCCGCGAAGGTTCGTTACAAGAAGGAGAATGCGGAAGGCGAGCAGGTCGAGGAGGAGGATCGCTACGCGCAGTTTCAACTCATCGGCGGCGTCCGCTTCCCTTTCATCGTTGACCACTACCGCGCGGGGATGCAGGCGAGCCGCGCCAACTACGAGGTAGTCGAGTTCAACCGCTCCGTGCCGGACTCGCTCTTCAACAAGCCGGCGGACGTGAAGGCTCTGAAGTAACGCTTTAGAATTCGGCGACGGCGGCGTGCGTGCCCGAACTATGTGCGCCCGCGACGAGCGCGAGGACGGTCTCTATCTCGTGCGTCGCTTCGAGCGTCAGGACGGTCGCCTCTTCGTCCAAAGCGTCCTTGATTCTTTCCATCTCAGGCGTTTCGCCGTCCGCGACCCTGCTCCCGCAGAAGGGGCAGAACAGGAGCGGCTCGGTGCAGACGCTCATCAACTGCCCGCCGCGCCTGTTGCCCACCTTGTAGAAGAGAGCGCCTTCGTCGTCGAAGCCGAGGAAGAAGGTCTCGCCGCCGTCCGAGACGGGTGCGCGGCGCAGTTTATCAACCAAAGGGCGGCAGCAGATTTTGAATAATGATGGCAACATGGTCTTCAAGTTCAATCCCGTCGGGGCCGGACGAGAGCACGACTCTTCGGCCCGAAGTTTTTATGAGCGGCTGATATTAACGGCTGAACAACTTGCCGATGAGCTGGCGGAGCGGGCTCGCCTCCGGCGCGAGCGCGGCCACGGACTGCGCGGCGGCGCGGCTGCGGGCCTCGCGCACCTGGGCCTTAAGCTCGTAATACTCGTCGTCGGTCATCGTCTGGAAAGTCACCTCGCCGACGGTCTCGACGGCGGCCTCACTCGTGCAGGTGGCATAGACGCGCGCCCCGGCGGGGACTTCCTCGCGCGCGCCCGCAATCCTGAAATCCCTCTCGCGCTGGCCCGTGGCGTAAACTAATTGCATCTTCTTCTCCTCCTCCACTCCAAAAATTACCGTCGTTTCCCTCGGATTCGCGGCGACTCGTTTGCGCCTCTGCCTCTTAACGCGCAAAAAATACGCTAATTCCATCCCCCGGTCACCACGTATGTAGGTAGTGACGAGCCGTGAACCGTAAACCGTGACGGGTGACAGGTGACAGGATAAAACCTGTCTTAGTCCTGTCACCCGTCACGGTTTACGGTTTACGTCTTTTATTTTACGAGATGGTCGCGGAGGGCTTTGGCGACGGCCTCGGACTTGGAGTGGACTTGGAGTTTCTCGTAAATCTTCTTGAGGTGGAAGGAGACGGTGTTGACCGAGACGTTCAGCTCGAAGGCGGCGGTCTTGTAGTTGTGGCCTTCGACGAGGAGCTTCAAAAGGCGCGTCTCGTGCGGCGTCAGGTCGTAGTCGGCGCGCTGCGGCGGGCGGAAGTCGCGGAAGAGGGTGATGACGCGGCGGGCCACTTCGGGCGACATCGGCGCTCCGCCCTCGAAGGCTTCCTTCAAGCTCTCGATGAGTCGGGCGGGCGGCGTCTTCTTCAACAAGTAGCCGGTCGCCCCGGCGCAGAGCGCGTCGAAGATGCGCTCGTCGTCTTCGTAGACCGAGAGCATGAGGACGACGAGCTGCGGGTAACGCTCCTTGAGGATGCGGACGCCCTCGATGCCGTTCATGCCGGGCAGTCCGATGTCGGAGAGCAGAACGTCGGGCACGTCGCGGCTGATGGCGGCGAGCGCCTCCTCGACTGAGCCGTAGCGGCCCGTGCAGCGGTAGCCTTCGGTCATGTCAATGAGCGTCGCCAGCCCCTCGCGTATCTGCCGGAGGTCTTCGATGATGGCGACCTTGACGGTCTTCTCTGTGTTCGGCGGCTGTGGCTGTGGCATCGTCTGTGTGCGTGTCGTCTGTTCGAGCATTGTTCCTTTGGCCCTTCTCTCCCGGTTTGGGTTCCGGGCTGTGTGGGCCAGATTAACCTTCGCGGGCCGCCGCGTCACCACCTACCTACGTAGCAACCGACGCAGGTTCTTGAGCCTGCGCCGGGATTTTATCTTGACCGGGACTTTGAGCGTCACGGTCGTGCCCTCGCCCGGCGCGGAGCGCACGTCATACGTGCCGCCGAGTTTTTCGGCTCGCCGCCGGAGACTCTGCAATCCGTGCCCGCCCATGCTCCCTTCGTGGCCGTCGCCGTCCGACTTCGCAACGTCGAAGCCCTTGCCGTCGTCGCTGATTTGGACGACGAGGCGGCGGCCCTCGATGCTGAAGGCGATGCTGGCCTCCTTGCAGCCGGAGTGCTTGGCGAGGTTGTTGACGCTCTCTTTGAAAATCAGATAGACCTCGCGGCGGAGGTCTGCGCCGACCGTGATGTCTTTGGCCGAGTCGGGCGCGCGGAAGCGCAGAGAGATGTCGCGCGCGCTTAAGATGTCGCTGGCGAAGAGGCGCATCCGTTGCGAGAGGTCGCTCAGGCGGTCGCGCTTCGGGTTGATGGCCCAGACGATGTCGCTCATCGAGTCCACCATCTCGCGCGAAGTCCCGGCGATGACGTTCAGGGGCTCGGTGACGGGCGACTCGCCGTTCTGGCCGTCGCCGCCGACGCGGTGGCGCACGACTTCGCTGAGGATGGCGATCTGCGAGAGGCTCGCGCCGATGTCATCATGGAGGTCGGTGGCGATGCGCGTCCGCACGCGCTCCAAAGCGACGGCGCGCGCCGTCCGCATCCGGCTCGTCTGGTAGATGACGGCGGCGACTGCGAGCGCGGCGAGCGTCACGAACCACCAACGCTGCCAGAGGGGCGGGAGCAGTCGGAACGTGACGGTCGCGGGCGCGAGGCTCGGCGTGCCGTCGGAGTTTAAGGCGCGGACGAGGAAGCGGTACGTGCCCGGCGAGAGGCTGGCGGTGACGGTGCGCTGGTCGGTCGGCGCGCTCCAGTCGCGGCTCACGCCCTCGAACAAGTATTGATACCGAAGCTCCTCACCGGCGGAGAAGCTGAGGCCGAAGAAGTCTATCTGAATCTGCCCCTGCCCCGGCCCCAGACGGAGTTCCGGCACATCGCTTTCGCCCAACTCGGAGACGGGCTGCGGGACGCCGCCGACGTGGAGGCCGCTGATGAGGACGGGCGGGGGCGGCTGCGGTCTTTCGGGTTCGGGGACGAGGCGCGAGAGCCCTTCGTGCGTGCCGAACCAGAGTGCGCCCGCGCGGTCGCGGAGCGCCGCCATGACCTCGCTCTTGATGAGGCCGTCGGCGGTGGTGAAGTGCTTTACTCTGCCGCCCGTCGGGTCGAGACGGTCAACGCCGCGCGCCGTCCCGACGTAGACGCGGCCCCACTCGTCCTCGGCGAAGCAGCGGAGGTTGTTGCTCGAAAGAGCGCCGGGCTCGGCGATGGCGACGGGCCTTGGGTCTTCGCCCGAAGGCTCTTCGAGCCGCGCGCCGCCGCCGCCCATCGCCAACCAGAGACGGCCCTGACCATCGAGGTAGAGCCCTTGTCCGAAGCCCGCGGGCACTTTTTCAGAAACGCCAAAGACCTCGAAGCGGTCGTTGCGCCGCCGCGCGATGCCGCCGTTGTGCAAGCCTATCCAGACGTTGCCCGCGCGGTCTTCGCCGAAGACGTTCGCCCAGTTGAAAGGCGGTATCCCTTCGGCCTCGGTGTAGCGGCGGAAGTTGCCGGTCGCGCGCTCCCAGCGCGTTAAGGTGACGGGCGGGTTATAGGAGCTGATCCAGATGTCGCCGCGCGAGTCCTCGAAGAGCCGCGAGATGTTGTCGTCGGCGAGCCCTTCGCGCGTCGTGTAGACGGCGACGGGCGGCGCGTGCGCCAAGTCCTCCAGACGCTTGACGGCGGGGAAGCGGTAGAGCCCTTCGCCGGTCGCCGCCCACCACTCGCCCCGGTGATCCTGAATGATGACCCAGCGACCGGAGCTTGAATCGAGGATGCGCTGCGGGAGGTTGAGGCGGACGAATTTGAACCGCTCGCCGTCGAACCAGTTGAGCGTCCACTTGCCGCTCACGGCGCGCACGTCGCCCTCCGGCCCCTCGAAGATTGAGAGCACGTCGGCGTTACCGAGCCCCTCGCCTTCGGCGTAGGAGACGAAGCCGCCGCGCGCAATCTTCATCGCGCCCACGGTCTGCGTGCCGCCCCAGACGTTGCCGTCGCGGTCTTCGGCCAGAGCGTTGACGCGACTGCTCAGGCCGTGCGCCGCCGTGTAGACGCGGAAGCGCGCGCCGTCGAAGACGCTCACGCCGCCGCCCCGCGTCGCGACCCAGACGCGACCGTCCGCCGCATGGTGAATGTCCTGCACGTTGTTGTGGCCGAGCCCCTCGTTGGTCGTGTACCAACGCGCCTCGCCGGGCGCGGACGGCAAGGCGAGTCCTTCCTTCTTCTCAAACTCGCGGCCCCCGCTCTTCGCGTCCACTATGTTCCAAGAGTCCGCGCTGACGCCGCCCGCGAAGTGTGAAGCGGGGAGAGGTCTGACGACCAGCAGCCCCGTTTGATGACCGAGCCAGAGCCGCCCGTCGCGGTCGAGCATCGCCGTCCAGACGTAATCCGTCCCCTGCGAAGTCCGCAAGGGATGATGGAGAGTTCGCCCGTCGGGCAGACGCCGGATGACGCCAATGTTCGTGCCGACCCAGAGACTCCCCTCCCCGTCCTCCAGGATGGACTGCACCTCGACCGTGCGGTCGGGGCGCGTGGGGATGCCGAGAGAGACGCGCTCGAACCTGCCGTCGGCGCGTCCCGCCGAGAGGCGGAAGAGCCCGCCTTGCGTCCCCGCCCAGACGTTCCCGGCGCGGTCTTCGGAGAGCGACTCGACGATGTTCTCCTGCGGCTCTTCGCCGACCTGAAAGGTCTGGAAGATGCGCCGCGCGTCCTGCCCCTCTTCGCGCACGCCGCCGCGCCCGCGCGCCTCGGCGACGGCGCGCGCGTCAGCCGCCGGGTCGAAGCGGCTCACTCCGCCCCCGGCGGTGGCGACCCAGTAGACGCCGTCGCGTCGCGTCTCGATGATGTCGTTGACGCGCGGGAACGGGAGCCCATCCCTCACGCCGTAGTTCGTGAAGCGGTAACCGTCGAAGCGCGAGAGCCCGTCAATCGTGCAGAACCACATGAAGCCGCGCGAGTCCTGCACAATCCTGTCCACCTGATCGTGCGCCAGCCCGTCGGCAATCGTGTACCTCTTAATCGGCAAGTGCTGCGCGAAGACTCCGGCAGGCACGAAGAGGAACAGCGCCGCCAACAGCGCAGAGCAGAGAGGAAATTTCCGTGCAAACTTTCGGGCGTGTGTGAACACGTTGAAGTGACTCGTTCGCGGCAAAACTTCGGAGGCGTGGCGTCAGACGGTCAGAGCTTTCTGAAGACCGGCGGAAGTTTTGCACAACTGCCCGAAAGGTTCAACGATTGTCTCCTACCGGAGAGCGCGCAAAGGCTCAACGAAAGTCGCGCGAAGTTAGATTCCGCGCCCGCAACCGTGAATTTGACACCTGCAATCCCGATTTCGACGCCTGCAATGCACAATTTCGCACCTGCAATCGTGAATTTGACGGTTGCATTCCTATCTTTGACACTTGCAATGCGAAGTTTGGCGTCTGCAATGTCGCATTGCGCGTGTGCAAAGTTAAATTCACACTCGCCATCGAGGATTTCGCACTTGCAGTGCTGTATTTGTCAGTCGCAGAGTCGAATTTCGAGGGCGCAATGTGAAGTTTGACGGGCGCGACGGTCAATTATCACCTGACAATGCCGTCTCTGCCGCTTGTGCGCGCGTCAGACGGGCGCGGGCGCGACCTCCGTTTAATGAGCCCCCGAAGGGGGCTCGCTGATTGACTCTCAAAAGGCGTCTTTAAGAGTGCTTCGGCTTGGCAGGGAGTTTCGCGGGGAGATCGAGTTCGTCGTCAATCAGCACGTCTAAACATACTCCCGCGACACGCGCATAACCCAGAAGGACATACAGCGGCGGCTCTCGCTCGTCTAGTTCGTAGTTTGAAATGTTGGTGCGGTAGAGGTCTTCGTCCGCCCCCAAGCGTCGCAACATCTCATTCTGAGAGAGGCCGAGCGCGAGGCGGATTTGCAGCAGCTTTTCGGCGAGCCGCTTTTGCTTCCGGCGCGGATACTTGCCCATCAGGAGTTACCTCCCGACAGGTGCGGCTTGCACTTGGCTGCAATTGCAGCTAAGATGTCCCGGTGTTCGGTTGTCGCCGTGAGTAGGAACCTTCCATCCTCAACGGCGATGCTCATTACTCGGTTTTTGAGGCTGAGGTTGAGCTACGCATCCGACCGTTGCCAGTTTTCAAAGATTGGAACGCGCGCAGAATATCACAGGAGTCCTCACGACGTTGGGCATTTTAGTTTGCGATTAAGGATAGAGGTGCGGGGGTGCGCACCTCTCGGCACGCCCGCCCCGAGGGTGGCGGGCCGTGCCACGGGGCCGCGTGCGCGCAACGGACGGTGCGTGCGCGGCCTCCGCGTTTCGTTGCGCTGGCCTCGCGGGCGGCAAGCTAATAGAATCCAAAAGGATGGATATTCGAGTCGGAGGAAAGAGCGAGCAATGGGTTGGAATTTCTCTTGGGCCTTGCGGCGGGCGGTGCATCCTCTGCGGCCTCTGATTGCGCGGCAGTTGGCGGTCGTCCTGCGACGAAACGAAATGGGGGCCGCGCCGCGCGGGCCGAGGCGGGGTTTAGTTCACGCGGCGGGCGAGACTCTCAACGTGGTCGTGGTCGGCGATTCGACCGTCAACGGGTCGGGCATCCCGACTCGGAAGCTCTCGCTCGGCGGCCAACTGGCCGAGGCGCTCGCGGCGCGCACGGGGCGGACGGTCTCCTGGACGGTCTTCGCGGCGGGCGGACTCACGCCGTCGAAGGTCGTCGAGAAGTACGCCGTGAAGATCGGGAGGGAGCGCCCGGACGTGCTCGTCGTCGGGCTCGGCGGCAACTGTATCGCGCAGCATTACTCGCCGGGCGGTTGGGCCGGCGCGCTCGCGGAGATGTTGGACGCCTTGCGCCCGCGCGTGGGCGACGCGCCGATAGTCCTCACCGCCGGGCCGCCCATCTGGGGGATGAAGGCGATATCGCAGCCCCTTCGGACTTACCTCTCACTCCGCAGCCGCCTGTTCGACGCCGAGACGAAGAAGTTGGCACGCGAACGGCCCGGCGTCGTCTTCGGCCCGTCGTATCCGGGCGGGAAGAAGCGATACTTCGGCGCGGACGGCTGCCACCCTTCGCCCGAAGGCTATACTTTGTGGGGAGAGAGGGTCGCGGAAAAAATCGCCCCTCTTTTGTCTGATGAAGTCGCCGCCGCCGCTTAACTCTTATTAAATCCTACAACTCACTTCCGCACGCCTTCTTCTTCGCGCACGGTTTCGTTGACGCGCTGCGTTGCCGCCGCTGTTGAGGTGTGACGGACGGGCAGCGGCTGGCGGGCCATGCGTGCGAAGAGGTCTTCGTACTGGTCAACGACGTGCTCCCAGTCGTAACGCTCGCGGACGCGGGCCTGCGCGCGCTGGCGGTACTGGTTGACGATGGCTCCGTCGCGCAAGACGCGTTGGAGTTTCGCCGCGAGGTCTTTGGTGTCGGCGTAGTGGATGCCGGCGTCGCCCACGGCCTCGACGTTTTCGGGCGTCTCTAACGTCAGGACGCAGTTGCCGTAGCCCATCGCTTCGAGAAGAGCCGGATGAGTGCCGCCGACCTCGGTGGCGTGGACGTAGCAGTAGGCGTTCTGTTGCAAGGCGCGGTACGAGTCGCCGAAGACGAAGCCGGTGAAGATGATGCGGCGGTCGCGGCGGGCGAGGGCGCGCAGCTCGCGGATGTAGTCGTGCGCGTATGGAGCGTCGCCGACGACGAGCAGGCGGTGCGGCGTGCGGACGCGCTTGAAGGCTTCGATGACCATCGCCGCGTTGTTTTCGGGTTCGAGCCGCGAGACGTAGAGGACGTAGCGGTTCGGCTCGACGCCCCACGCGCGCACCGCCGCACGGTCGGGCCGCCGTTCGACCTCCGCGCCGTAGGCGATCATCGTCGAGGCCGCGCCGTAGCGCGCCGCGTAGTAGTCCTGAATGACGCGCGCGTCCGTCACCGTCAGGTTCGGGAGCCAGACGGCGAGCCGCTCGGCCACGCGGTAGTAGTTCTTGCCGAGCCAGTTCCACTTGCGCCGCTTGTGTTCGAGGCCGTCCACGTTGATGGCGACGGGCGTGCCCGCCGCGCGCAGGAGTGGCGTGATGGGGGCGTTGGCGGCGTTGCAGATGAGCGCGGCGTCGAAGCGCCCGGCGGTGGAGGCGTGCAAGGCGGAGAGGAAGGCGTGGACGACGGTGTCGAAATACTTGTGGCGGATGGTGGGCAAGACCTTGAGGCGGACGCCCTTGAACTCTATCTGGCGGGGCGAGACGTAGTGCGCGCGGCAATAGACGGTGACATCGTGGCCGCGCGCCACGAGCCGCGTCGAGAGCTGCTCGGCGAAAGTCTCGAAGCCCCCGTAGCTCGCGGGCACGCCCCTCGTTCCCAGTATCGCGATCCGCATGATTAAACGATGAAGTCAGAACGCAGAACGATGAACCGAAAGACAGGAGCTTCTTGCTTTTCAGTTCATCGTTCAGCGTTCAGCGTTCTGACTTCACCGCCCCTCCTCCGATATTGCGGTAAACCTCTAAAGTCCTGCGGGCCGTCTCGCGCCAGTCGAAGGCGCGTGCGCGTGCGAGAGAGCGGGCGCGGAGTTCGGCGCGCAAGTCGGCGTCGTCAATCAGGCGCGCCAGTGCGCTCGCGAGCGCGCCCGTGTCAAAGGGATCAATTAAAAGTCCCGCGTCGCCGACGACTTCCGGCAGGCTCGTGAGGTTGCCGGTAATCACGGGCGTACCGCACCGCATCGCTTCGAGCGGGGGCAGCCCGAAGCCCTCGAAATAAGAGGGATAGGCGAAACAAATCGCCCCCGAATACAGTGCGGGCAAGTCGGACTCCGATACGTATCCGGTGAGAATTGTCGAATCGCGGACACCCTGTTGCTCGATGGCCCGCAGCGTCTCGCCGTAGAGCCATGCCTGACGGCCCACGAGCACCAGTTGCGGCAGATTACTCCTCGGTCGCTTTCGGCGCAAGTCCGAATACGCGGCGACGAGCCGCGCGAGGTTCTTGCGCGGCTGGATCGAGCCGACCGCGAGCACGTACTCGCCCTCGATGCCGTAACGCCGAAGGACGCGCGCCAGTTCCTCTTTCTCCGTCACGGGCCGGAAGTGCGGCGCGGCGGCCAGAGGGATGACGCTCACGCGCTCCGGCGGGAGGCCGTAGGTGCTGATGATGTCGCGGCGCGTGGACTCCGAGGGCGTGATGACGTGCGCCGCGCGCCGCGCCGTCCGGCGCACGGTCAAACGGAGTTGCATCCAGCTCCGGCGCTTGAAGGTCTGCGGGAGGTGCTCGAACGAGAGGTCGTGGATGGTGGCGACGACGGGGCAGGGCGCAAACGGCGGCGCGGTGTACTGGACGTGCAGGAGGTCTACGGGCCTCCGCCGCAGCTCCGCCGAGAGCGTGAAGGGGACGCGCACGAGCGGCGTGTGCGGGAGCGTCCGGCGCACCGTGACGTGCGGCCAGCGCCCGTGGAAACGCTCGAACGCCTCCTCTTTCGTCACGTAGACGGTGTAACGGTTCTCCGGGCCGGTCTCCGCCAGCGCCTCGATGAGGTTCGCCGCGTAAGTCTCGTTCCCCGCCAGCCCCGTCCCGACCGTGTGCGCGTCAATGGCGATGTGCAAGGAGAACTCCGAAGAAGAAGATGTCGGATGCTACATGTCAGATGTTAGTGAAGAGGACTTGTCTTTAATTAACATCCGGCATCCAGCGTCCGACATCTATTCCTCAAGGACGCCGCGAAAGCTGCGGCGGTGGATGGGGCAGCAGCCGTGCGCGCGCAAGGCTTCGAGGTGCGCGCGCGTGCCGTAGCCGACGTGTTTGGCGAAGCCGTAGTGGGGGAAGGTCTCGTCGTAGTCGCGCATCAGAGAGTCGCGGTAAGTCTTGGCGATGACCGAGGCGGCGGCGATTGAGGCCGAGACCGAGTCGCCACGGATGATGGCCCTCTGCGGCAGCGGCGACTCCTTCAGTTGCAGCGCGTCAATCAAAAGAAAATCGGCGCACGGCTGGAGCCTTTGGAGGGCTTCCAGCATCGCGCGCCGCGTGGCGACGAGGATGTTCGTGTCGTCAATCTCTGCGGGCGGGATGAGCCCGACCGAGTAGCAGAGCGCGGTGCGCCTCAGTTCCTCGGCGATGCGCTCGCGCTGCAAGGCCGAGAGCTTCTTCGAGTCGTCGAGCCCTTCGGGGAGCGGCGCTTCCGGGTCGAGGATGACCGCCGCCGCCACGACCGGCCCGGCCAGAGCGCCACGGCCCACCTCGTCCAGCCCCGCGACCCTCCCGAACCCCCGCGCCCGCGCCTCGTCCTCGAACAGAGTGCTGATGAGGGACTCGCGCCGCTTCATAAAGAGCCGTGAACCGTGAACCGTAAACCGTGACAGGAAGAAGACAGGTCTTTCTCCTGTCACCCGTCACGGTTTACCGTTGACGGCTTTTCACCTACTCGCCGCTCTTCTTCGCAGCGGACTTGGCCTGCGGCTTCCCGGCGGCGTTCTTGGTGCGCGTGTCGCGCTCCTTGATGCGAGCGGCCTTGCCGCGCAGGTTGCGCAGGTAGTAGAGCTTGGCGCGGCGGACGCGCCCGCGCCGGACGACTTCGATGCTCGCGACAATCGGCCCGTGGAGCGGGAAGATTCTCTCGACGCCGACGCTGAAGCTCGTCTTGCGCACCGTCACGGTCTCGCGCACGCCGCCGCCCTTGCGCGCGATGACGACGCCCTCGAAAGCCTGAAGACGTTCCTTCGTCTCCGACTCCTTAATCCGCACCTGCACGCGCACCGTGTCGCCCGGCTGAAAGTCCGGGATGTCGGTGCGCAACTGCGGCGTCTCGATGTTATCCAAGCGATTCATAATTTCACCCCATTACAATTTTAGATTTTAGATTTCGGATTTTAGATTTTTCGGGATGACGAATTCGGGCTTCGAGCCGCGAGGCTTTCAATCGCAAATCCAAAATCCAAAATCTAAAATGCGTTCATTCGCGCGTCTCTTCGTCGAGGCCCGCGCGCTCGAAAAGGTCTGGGCGGTTGCGCCGCGTCTTCCCGACGGCTGCGCGCCGACGCCAGCGCTCGATCTCGCCGTGGTTGCCGCCGAGCAAAACCTCCGGCACTTGTAACCCTCTGTACTCCGGCGGGCGCGTGTAGTGCGGAAAGTCCAAAAGACCTTCCGAGAAAGACTCGTTGACCGCCGAAGTCTCGCTCCCCAGAGCGCCCGGCACGAGCCTCACGATGGCGTCCACAAGGACGACCGCCGCCGGTTCCCCGCCCGACAAAACGTAATCGCCGATGGAGACTTCGTCCGTCGCCAGAGCGTCGGCCACTCGCTCGTCCACGCCCTCGTAGCGACCGCAGATGACGACGACGTGCTCGGCCCCGGCCAACTCCGCCGCCAACTCTTGCGTCAGAGCGCGCCCTTGCGGCGAGAGCAGGACGACGCGCTTCCCCGCTTCGCGGAGCGCCCCGGCGTCCATCGCGCCCGCCAACTGTCCCACCGCTTCAAAGATCGGCTCCGGCTTCAAGACCATCCCGTCGCCGCCGCCGAACGGCCTGTCGTCAACGACTCTGTGCCGCCCCTCGGCCCAACGCCGCAGGTCGTGGGTCTCAATCTCAACCAGCCCCGCGGCCCGCGCCCTTCGCACGATCCCGAACTCGAAGACCGCGCCGAAGAAGTCGGGGAAGATCGTGATAATGTCAAACTTCATTTTAGATTTTGGATTTTAGATTTTGGATTGACTTCGGATTAGCATTTGACGATTGATACAAGCGCCGCCCCCGTCAACCGTCGGCCTTTAATCTAAAATCCAAAATCTAAAATTCCAACAGTCCTTCCGGCGCGTCCACGCGGATGAGCTTGGCGTCGGTGTTCACCTCGACGCAGATGCTCTCGGCGAAGGGGACGAGGTGTTCGCGGCCCCCTTCATCATCGCGGATGACGAGGACGGGAACGTCGCCGCCGGTGTGCAAGACCTCCCGCACCGTTCCGAGCTGTGTGCCGTCCACGGTCTCGGCGCGGCAGCCTTCGAGCTGCCAGTCGTAGAACTCATCATCTTCGAGTTCCACGGCCTCCGTCTCCGGCACGGCCAGCTCAAGGCCGACCAACTCGCGCGCCGTTTCGGGCGTGTTGAAGCCCTCGAATTTCAAGACGACTCGCGCGCCCTGAAACCAGTGCGATTCGAGCGCGAGCCGCCGGCGAGCGCCCGTCGCGGGCGCGACCGCAATCAACTCTTCCAGCCCCTCGAAGCGTTCGGGGAAGTCCGTCAGGAGTTCGGCGACGACTTCGCCCTTGAGCCCCCGCACCTTCACCGTGCGCGCCACGGCAATCAGCTCGACCGAGGCGAGGTCTGCGCCGGATTCATCCGCCTCGCTCATTCCTCGATGATCTCAAGCACGAAGCGCCGATCCTGCTTCAGGCTCGCCGCGTGGAGCAGGGAGCGCAGAGCACGCACCGTGCGCCCCTGCCTGCCGATGATTTTGCCCACGTCGCCCGGCGCGACGCGCACCTCGATGACGGTCGCGCCGCGGTTGCCCTCAACCTCGCGCACGTCCACCGCCTCCGCCTCGTGCACCAGAGACTTGACGATTAATTCGACGGCTTCTCTCATCGGCTTTAAAAAGTCCGGAGTCAGGAGTCTCGGAGTCCGAGAGCCGGAAGCAGGAAGTCTGTCTTTGACTCCAAACTTCGAGACTCCCGACTCTCGACTGTCTTTAGGCCGTGGCTTCCGCCGACGGCTCGGCGGCGGTCTCGGCCTTCGACTGCTGGCGGATCAACTGCCGGACGGTGTTGGTCGGCTGCGCGCCGCGCCCGATCCAGTAGTTGACGCGATCCATTTTGAGGCGCACTTCCGCGGGGCTGCGCGTCGGGTTGTAGAACCCGATGTTCTCGATGTACGCGCCGTCGCGCTTCGACAATTTCTCTTTCACGATGACGCGGTACGAAGGGCTTTTCTTCGCACCCATGCGCATGAGTCTGATTGCTAACAACTTTCTATCCTCCGAAATAACAGTTTTCAGTTTTTAGTTTTCAGTTTTAGTTTTCAGTTTTCAGTAATTCGGTTTTAACTCAAAACTGAAAACTGAAGACTGAAAACTCATCTCTTCTTCTTGTGCCGAGGCTTCTTCCTGAGCTTCTTGCGACCGCCGGGAGCGCCCGGCAGCCCTCCGGGGAGTCCGGGGTGGCCGTTGCCTTCTTCGTCCCCGCCGCCTCCGCCCATCATGGCGCTCATGTCCGGCATGCCCATCATCCCCGCGACGCGGCGCATCATGCGGTTCTTCATTCCGCCCCCGCCGCCCGCGCCGCCGCCGCCGAACATGCCGGAGCCGGAGAGCTGGCGCATCATCTGCCGCATCTCGACGTACTGCTTGATGAGCTGGTTGACCTCGGTGACGGTCGTCCCCGACCCGTTCGCCACGCGGCGTCGTCGTCCGGCGTTCAAGATGCGGTGGTCGTTGCGCTCCTGCATCGTCATCGAGTCAATGATCGCCTCGGTGCGCTTCAACTGCCGCTCCATCTCCGCCGACTGCTCCTCGTCTAAATCAGGCATCCCCATCCCGCCGAGGAGTTGGTCGGGCAACAACTTCATAATCTTCGAGAACGAGCCGAGCTTCTTGACCTGCCTCAGTTGGCTGCGGAAGTCATCGAGCGTGAACTGGTTCTTCTGTAACTTCTGTAACTGGCTCTCGGCCTCGCTCTGGTCAACCTTCGACTGCACTTCTTCGATGAGCGAGAGCACGTCGCCCATGCCGAGGATGCGCTGCGCGATGCGGTCGGGGTAGAACGGTTCGAGCGCGTCGTACTTCTCGCCGACGCCGACGAACTTGACGGGCTGCCCCGTGACCTGCTTGATGGAGAGGGCCGCGCCGCCGCGCGCGTCGCCGTCCATCTTCGTCAGGATGACGCCCGTGATGCCGACCTGCCGGTGGAACTCCTCGCCGGAGCGCACGGCGTCCTGTCCCGTCATCGCGTCGGCGACGAAGAGGATTTCGACCGGCTTCGTCTCCGACTTGATCTGGACGAGTTCCGCCATCAGCTCGTCGTCAATGTGCAAACGGCCCGCCGTGTCAATCAAGAGCGTGTCGTAGCCCGTCTGCTGCGCGTGCTTCAAAGCCTCGCGCGCCAGCTCAACGGGGTCATTCGACTCCGGCTTCTCGAAGACCGACTGACCCGTCGCCTTCGCGATGACCTTCAACTGCTCGCGCGCCGCCGGGCGGTTCACGTCCGTCGAGACTAAGAGCGGCTTGCGCTGCTGGTTCTTCGAGAGCCAGAGCGCGATCTTGCCCGTCGAGGTCGTCTTGCCCGAACCTTGCAGTCCGACGATCATCACGACGTTCGGCACCGTCTTCGTGAAGACGAGGCGCGAAGAGGTTCCGCCCAGAAGCTCGACCAACTCGTCGAAGACTATCTTGACGACCTGCTCCGAGGGCTTCAGCTCCTGCCAGACCTGCTGGCCTTCGGCCTTCGCCTTGACCGACGCGATGAAGTCCTTGGCGACCTTGTAGTTGACGTCGGCCTCAAGAAGCGCGAGACGAATCTCGCGCAGGGCGGCGTCCACGTGCTCCGGCGTCAAGACGCCCTCGCCCCGCAGATTCTTCAAAGCCCGCTTCAGTTTGTCGGATAAAGACTCGAACATACTCTCACAGACACCCCGGCCAGCCTCAGCCGAAAACAAGGATGATAGCCGCCACGGTAAATAGTGTCAAGGAAAGGGGATTGCCGGGGAAACTCGCCCGCGTTTTGGCCGAGAGTTTCACCCGCCGGGCGGAAGGATTCCAATGGATTTAGCCCTCGCCGCGCGGGAGTTTCGGGCGTCAATCCGCGTTTAGACTTGAGAGCACAAGTCGTCAACGCCTGCGTCGCGGACGAGGGCGAGAAGGAGGGAATCGGCGTCCGCTATTTTGGATTTCAAACCGAGCTTTTTTCCGCCTTCGCTATGGTTTTTCCTATTTTCATTCGAGCGAGTTGGAGTAGAATTAAGCGTTCCTCGGACGTATTTTCCCGCGACTCACAGAGACTGTCTTCAGTTCCCCTTTTCGCGCCCCTAACGGTTCCAAACATCTACGTTCATCTGGAGGATTTCATGCGCCCCAACACTCGCCTCCGCGTCGCAGCCGCCCTCTTCGCGGCCTGCGCCGTGTGCCTCATCAACCAAATCTCGCCCTTCGCCCAGGTCCCGACGGCCCAGCCCGGTCAGGTCATCATCAGCGAGCTGCGCTTCCGCGGCCCCGAAGGGCTGCGCGACGAGTACGTGGAGCTTTATAACAACACCGACTCGCTCATTTGCGTGCAGGCGTCCGACACGTCGCCCGGCTGGGCCGTCGCCATCTCCGGTTTGAATCAGGCCGGACAGCCCATCACCGGCAACCTCTTCACCATCCCGAACGGGACTTGCATCCCGGCGCGCGGCCACCTCCTCGGAGCCAACACGGGCGGCGGCGGCTACAGCCTGAGCGGTTATCCTTCCGGCAGCCCTGCGCCGACCGCGACTCCTTCGCCCTCGCCGACGCCCTTCGTCGGGGCGACGCCCGACCGCGTTTTCGACATTGACGACATGCCGGACGGCTTCGGCGTCGCGCTCTTCACCACGACGAGCACGGTTAACCAGAACGCGGCGACGCGCCTCGACGCCTTCGGCTTCACCGGCTCACCCGCGCTCTTCAGGGAGGGCAACGGTTTCCCCGCCGTCCCGGCGGTGGGAACCGAGCACGCCCTCTACCGAGACCTGCGGCCCGGCGGCTTTCATAAGGACACGAACGACAATGCCTCGGACTTCCTCTTCGTGCAGACGACGACGAGCATCCAAGCGACCCTGCTCGGCGCGCCGGGGCCGGAGAATCTGGCGAGCCCAATCGTCAACAACAACGTGACGGGCTCGCTGCTCGACCCGACGCGCACTTCGACGCAGTCGCCGAACCGCGAGCGCACGCTGACGCCCATCCCGAACGGCGACTTCGGGACGCTCGTCATCCGCCGCACGATCACGAACAACACGGGGCTCCCGGTGACGCGCCTGCGCTTCCGCGTCATCAACATCACGGGGCCGGGGTCTGAGAACACCTGCGGCGCGACGCCGTGCGCCGACGTGCGCGCGCTCTCGTCCTCGGACGGGACGGCCACTTCGCCCGCCATCGGGACGGTCGTGGTGCGCGGCGTGCGACTCGAAGAGCCGCCCTCCCAACCGAACGGCGGCGGCTTCAACTCGACCGTCTCGGCGGACTTCATCACGCTCCAGACGCCTCTCGCGCCGGGCGCGAGCGTCAACGTCCAGTTCACGCTCGGCGTGATGCGCACCGGCACGTTCCGCCACATCCTCAGCATCGAGGCGCTCACGGGCACGCCGCCCATCATCCTCCAAGGCGTTTCGTTCGAGAGCACTTCGCTCAACTAAAACACAGAACGCGCACGCGAGACGTTCCGAGAACATCTCGCGTGCGCGTTTCGTCTTTCCCGTCTTCGGCTTCTACCCTCTTACCTGCCCGCGCCCGTGCCTTCGGCCTTCTCTGTGGGCTGCTGGTACTTCAAGTCGTCCACGCCCGGATTCAAAACCTTCTGCCCGGCGGGGACGACCTCGTAGAGCGCCGTCACGTTGTGGCCCGCGCCGATTTCGCCCGCGTCTTTTGCGTCGTCGTTAAAGTCTTCGTCGCGGAGCAGGCGGTTCTCGTAGCCGATGAGTCGGTAGCCCGCGACGAGGCGCGGGTTGAACTCGACCTGAATCTTCACGTCCTTGGCGATGGTCACGAGCGTCCCGCCGACCTACTCGCCGAGCACCTTGCGCACACGGGCGCGGGCAGTTATCACTACCTATTCATTTCTTTAAATATAATTGACATCTTACATAAAAGCTGCCAGATTACCCGCGCTCCCGTCGGTTCGAGCGGAAACTCACGTTCACATCTTTACAGTCAAGCGTTGGGGAGTTGACTGAAGTTTTACTGACCCGCACCAGCCTCTGCTCTCCACGATTCTAAGCCGGTTCCCGCCCTCGCCGTTAAAGCATGAGCCTCGCAGTCTTGAGCGGCGTTTACGAAGTTTCAAAAACTTCGCCCAGCCAAAAAGGAGAAGCCCAACCGTGTCGAAGAAACTCACCAGACATAGGCGTCACCTCTTAGTCCTCTGCTTGTTGCTACTCGGAACGGTGTTCGGCGCGTTCGGCGGCTTGAACACCAAGCCAACGTCCGCGCAAGAGCACGGCGGTGATTTAGCGTGCATCCCGCCGGTCGGTACGAGCTGCCTCTAGTGGGGCTGTAACAGGCAGAAGATGTGCATTTGGAGCGGGGACGACTGTCCCCAAAAGGCGTGCCAAACCCCGCCGAGCGGTGAGCAATAGATGCCGTGCGCCCGGCCATGCGCGGCGATTTCTCGCTCGCCGGGCGCTTCCCACCACGCGGGTTAGTGCGTGCCGCAGGGCGCGAAAGAGGTCGTCAACACAATGCGGAGAAAATATCGCGCGATAGGTTTTTCCTTAATCATCCTCGCCGCCCTGCGCCTGTCCGCGTCCGCCCGACAGGACAACCTGATTCCAGACCTCTGGCTGTTTAGAGCGCGCCGGCTCACCGAGGAATTGGTGAAGGACGCCGACGCGCTCGGCGCGCGCGACCGCGCGCTCCTGTCGGCACGACTCGGCGAGGCGTGGTGGCGGGAGGACGCGGAGAGGGCGCGCGCGTGGATGCGGAAGGCGGTCGAGGCGGTCGAGGGCGTGCCTAATCGCGAGAGCGCGGCGGAGCGCGGCAGGCGACTGGACACGGCGAGGCGACTCCTCGCCGTCGTGGCCCCGAAAGACACTGCGCTGCGCGCGCGGCTTTTGTCCGTCTTCACTGCGGAGGCCGGGCGTTCGGACGCCGCCGAGAATGACGGCAACGCGGAGGCGCTCATGCAGACCGCGCTGGCCGTCCTCAAACAAGACCCGCCGCTGGCGGCTGAGTTGGGGGCCGCGTCTCTCCGCGCCGGGTATTCCGCGCAAATACCCGAACTGCTTTGGGGCCTCCGCGCGCGCGACCCTAAATTCGCCGACGCCCTCTTCGGGCAGGCTCTCTTAGCGGCGCGCGCGTCTTACCACGTGGAGCTGCTCAACTCACTGCGCTACGTGGCGTTCACCGACTTTAACAGCGCGCCGTCGAGGATACCGGAGCCGCCGGACGCGTTGCGGGTCGAACTCCTGAAAGTGTATCTCGAACACGTCCGGCGGGGGGCGGAGGCGGGCGGCGATCAGTCTTCACTCTGCCGGTCAGTCGCCGCCTTCATCTCGCCCCTGCTGCCCCACTACGAACGGCTCCTGCCGCAGCAGGCGGCGACGGTGCGCGAGGTGACGACTAAGTGCGCGGCGGCGGCGAACAACCCGCTGGCGCGGATGCGGACGGGCGACGCCCTGCGCGAGCAACCGCTGAACACGGTCGAGGCCCTGCTGGAGGCGGCGGCCAAGACGGACGACGCCGTAGGGCGCACCTCTTACCGGTTCCGCGCCGCCCAGATGGCCGCCGGCCAACGCGACTTCAAGCGCGCCGTCGAAATACTCGACCGGATTGACGGCGAGGCCCGAAAAGTCATGGGCGGGATGTGGGAAAAGTGGCGGACGGAGTGGACGGTCGCCGTGGCGCTGGAGAATCTTAAACGCGACGACCTCCAGGGGATGCATCAGGTCTTAAATTCCGCGCCGACGGACCTGCGCCCCCTCCTCGACATCGTCTTCGTGCAAAAGCTGCCCGCCGGGGAATCACGCGTGTCGGCGGAAGAATTTATCGGGAAGGCACGTCAGGAACTGGGCCGGGTTAAGTTGCCGGACGACGAGCGGGCCGTCTGGTACGCACTGCTGCTGAAGCTTTACGCCAAGCACGTGCCGCTGTACGCCCCGGGGGTGCTGAAGGAGGCGGTGGCCGCCATCAACCGCGCCGACAGACCGGGCTCGGCGTTCGACCCCGACCGCGGCACCGGCAGCGCCATCGCTTACGACGGGGCGCCGGAATTCCCTCCGGCCTCGATGCTGGAAAACGACGAATCGTTGACGCTGGAAATTATCGGGACGATCGAGTCGCCTTTGAGCCGGTCGCACGCGCGCCTTTCGCTCCTTAAAACGTCTCTGGAACGGCACCGGAAATTAGCCGACGCCGGGGCGGACAAGTTAGACAGAACTTCAAATGCCAATCAATAAGTCCCCTCGCAAAATGCTCGCCGTCGGCATGGCGGCGGGGGTCGCCTTCTCAGCCGTCGCCACTCTCCTCGCCTTCAAGGCTTTCAGAGCGGCTGACGATTTCTCGAACGTGATGAGGAAGGACGGCTTCGATTTCACCGAGCTGCGCACGCCCGGTAATGACTGGCGGGGGCCGGAGATCGGCGAGAAAATAGACTTGAAGAGCTTGAAGGGGTCGGACGGCCAGACGCTCGCGGGCGTCATCGGCGAGGGGCCGGTCATGCTGGTCGCGGTCGATCCCACCTGCGCCCTGTGCAAGACGGCGGCGGATACGATGAGGGACATCAAAGGACGGCTCTCGTCGTCGGGCGTCCCGTATTACGCCGTCTCCTTTGTGCCGGTCGAAGGTAATTTCCATCGCTACGCCGGCTCGCTGGGAGTGGGACAGCCTTCGTTCCTCTGGACGCGGGAAGAGGCCGCGCCGCCCGACTCACTTCTCAACGCCGTCCAACCCACACACATCCTCGTCGCCCGCGACGGCACGGTTCTGCGCGCCTGGCCGGGCTCTAACCCGGCGAAGCCGATTCGCGACCGGATGGGCGGGCAGATCGTTGCCGATACGGGCGTGATTATCGAAACCCTGAGGGCGTTGCCGCGCGAGGCGAGGTAGAGCACTGCTGAGAAAACCGACTCGCATCGGGCAACGTGCTGGTGTTCGTTGGCCGCAAAGGATAAGAGTCTGCGTTGGCAAAGGTGTTTAGATTATCGTTCGCACCTTCTTTTGTAGTATTCGCATCCTCTTTTGTAATTCACACCGTTGGTCGAGCCGCCCGCTTCGAGGTTGTCGATGGCGGGATAATCTCCGGCTTGCGGTCGCCGGGCGTCGAGGGCAGGACGAGGCCGCTCGTCCCGGCGTAGGTGACGAGAAGAGGCAGACGACCAGGCAATCACGACGGCGACGGGCGACGTTTTCGATTTGAGTCAAACTCGTCATCTCTTCATCCTCACTTCTGTTTCTTCGGAGCGCCGACGCCCTGCACGAGGACGGGCGTCGCGGAGCTGAGGTCATAGCTGATCTTCGACTCGCTGAGGCGCGCGGCGAAGGCCGACTCCGCCGAGACGTTGACGCGCCCGTAGAAGGTGGCCGACGCATCGCGCGGCGCGGCGCACGAGGAGAGTGGGGCTTCGACCATCACCGTCTCTCGCGTCGAGTCCGCCGAAGGCCAACGCACTTCGACGGGCTCGTCCGCGCAATACTTCCGCTCGCTCCCCGCCTTGGTCGTGAAGAAGTACGTCCAGACCCAGACCTTCTGCGGCGCGGGCCGCGACGGGTCGCGCTCAAGGATGACCGTCGTGTAGCTCTTCCGGCGCGCGAAGTCGAGCGTGATGAACTGCGGCTTGAAAGTGACGGGCGCGGCTGCGGCGGGCGTCGTCGTCACCGACGTGTTCATGTTGACCCCCGGCGGCGCGGGAGTGTCCGTCTTAACTTCCAACGGCTCCGGCCTGCCGTAATGCTTCGTCAGCACGACCGCCCCGGCGAGCGCCGCGACGAAGACGAGGATGCCTGCGAGCTTCTTCAAAAAGTTCATCTCCGCTCCTTACACACGTCCTTCAAAATTCCCGCGCGCAACCGAATGAACGCGCCGCCCTCATCCCTCTTGCGCCCGCCGCGAGTCCGCGCGCCCAAGCCTCTCGGCGGCGAGCGCGAGCCCCATCACGAAGTAAAAGACCATCACCACCTCGGAGTCGCCGAGATTGTAGTGCACCGTCCCGCTCGCCAAGAAGCCTACGAGCCCGCCGAGCGCGCCGAGCGACAAGCCGCGCTCCGTCCAGTGACTTTCGCCTTCTTGTACGTCCCCGCGCCCGTTTCGTTCGCGCCGCGCCATCCGCCAGAGCATCCGCGCGTAGAGGAAAACGAGCGCGGCGAGGACGAAGAGCGCGGGCAGTCCGCGCTCGACGGCGACTTGAAGCGGCGTCGAATGCAGGTGGCTCCAGTTCTGCCGCCCGCTGTCGAACAAGCCCCACTCGCGGTAGTGCCGCTTGATGGAATCCATGCCGACGCCGACGAGCAGATGTCGCGGCTCGCGCGTCAAGAGGTCGAGGCTCTCGCGGTAGACCATCAGACGCCACGCGGTCGAGCCCTCCTTCGGGTCAATGAAGCCGACCTGCCGCTTCTGCTGTAACACTAAGAGCCCGACGACGACGAGCGGCACGGCGACGCCTGCGGCGATCAGCAGCGTCCGGCGGCTCGCGCCGACCAGCACGATGACGAAGACCGAGAGTAGAAGGCCGAGCCAAGAGGCCCGCGTGACCGTCAACATCAACGCCCCGCACATCCCCCCGAATGCCGCCGCGAGCAGAGCCCCTTGCCAACTCCACTTCCGACGCAAAGCGACGAGCAGGCCGAGCGCCAGCGAGGCGATGAGCTGCAACGATTCGGCATAGGTCGTGTAGTGGCCGTAAAACCCCGAAGCCCTCTGGTCGCGCCCCGGCGACCAACGGGTGATGCCGAGCCGCGTCTCCGCCGTCGCCGTCGTCGTCGCCGAGCAACTTGTCCCGCCGGACACCAACCACGGGCAAAGCCTCGACGCGATAAAGCTGCACGACCGCGCCGGGTGCGGGCGTGGCCCTCGTGACATCGTATGAAGCCTGGCGCACGAGGTCTTCCGGCTCGCGCAAAGGCACGCCGTCCGCCGTCAGCATTGTGTCGCCCTCGCGCACCCCTGCGGCGCGCAGAGGGCTCTCCGCCGTTAAGCCCTCGACCTTCACGCCGCGCCCCTTCGCGTAGACGCCGAACGTGTAGACGACATTAACCACGCACGAGCAGACGAGCACGAGGACGAGCGCGCGCAAGACCCTCCGGTCGCGCACGCCCTCCGCCGCGACGTAAACGATAGTGAAGAGGCTCGCCGCGCGCATCTTCCCGATGGACACGTCCGGGTCGTAAGACAGAAGGGCCGAGATGAAAGTCAGGATGAAGAAGCCGAGCAGCGCGTAGTCCAGAGGCGTGCGGTAGACCACGGGGCGCGGTCGGACGAAGTACCTCGCGACCGAGAAGGCCGCCGCCAAAAGCCAAGCCGTCTGCGTCCCCGCAATCGAATGCGGCGCGGCGACCGCGAACAGGAAGAGGAAGACGACGACCGCGCGGTCGAGCCATGTGGCGAGCGGAGCGATGCGCTCGCTCGCCGCCTCTCCTGAAGTGTGAATGCTTTCTGCGCCGGGTAAGCTCATTCGGGATGACGTGTGACCGTTGAAAAGTATGCGCGGGCATTCTAACCCGTCACCCGTCACTTGTAACTCGGAGCGCGCGTCAGAACCGTAGGGGCAGGGCTTGTCCCTGCCCGCTCGGTTGCGAAAGACACGGGCCGCGGACTTGCCCTGCCCCTACAGAATCTTTGTGCGTTAAGTGCTTCTAGTACGCGTCGTCGCCGCGCAGCATGACGGGCAGCGTGCGGAGGATGATCTTGAGGTCGAGGAGCAGCGACCAGTTCTCGATGTAGAAGAGGTCGAGACGCACCATCTCCTCGAACGAGAGCCGGTTGCGTCCCGACACCTGCCAGAGCCCCGTCAGGCCCGGCTTCATGTCGAGCCGCTTGCGGTGGCGCAGGGCGTAGGCTTCGACTTCGTATGGGATCGGCGGGCGCGGGCCGACGACGCTCATGTCGCCGCGCAGGACATTCAAGAGCTGCGGCAGCTCGTCCAGACTGAGACGACGGAGCACGCGCCCGACGCGCGTCACGCGCGGGTCGGTGTGGAGCTTATAGACGGGCCGCGCCGTGTCGCCGAGGTTCGTGTCCGGCTGCCCGGCGATGTACTTGCGCTGGTACTCGCGGTGCGCGTGGTCGTCCGCGCCGACGCGCATCGTGCGGAACTTGTTGAAGAGGAAGATGCGCCCGTCCATCCCGACGCGCTCCTGCCGGTAGAAGATGGGGCCGCGCGAATCCATCTTGATGAGCAGGGCGACGAGCAGCCACACCGGCGCGAGCATGACGAGCGCGAGCGCGGCGAGCACCACGTCCGAAGCCCTTTTGACGAGCCGCGCCGCGCCCGAAAGGGGCTCGCGGAAGAGCGTAATCATCGGGAGCGCGCCGATCTGGTCAATCTCGGTCTTGCGCGGCAGGCAGTTGAAGAGGCTCGGCGCGATGCGGAACTCGACGCCGCGCCGCCGCCCGACCCGCATCATCACGTCGAAGAGGAGGTCGCCGTTGACGTTCGGGTCGGTGATGATGACCTCGTTCGCGCCGGTCTCGCGGATGGCCTCGGTCAAGCCCTCGATGTCGCCGATGACGGGCACGCCCTCGAACTCCGCGGGCGCACCCGGCTCGTGCGCGCCCGCTTCGACCACGCCGATGACGCGGTAGCCGAGTTCCCTTCGCGCACGCATCTCGCGCACGCAGAGCGCGGCCTCGTGCCCGCGTCCGACGACCAGCGTCGGGATGAGATTGACCCCGCGCCGCCTCGCCGCGCTCTGCGCCGTGCGCGCCGCGAGACGCAGGACGACGTAAGCCGCGAAGGCGAGCGCGAAGTCGAGCACGAAGACGCCGCGCGCGTAGGAGAAGGCGCGGAACTCGTAGCCGCCGCGATAGAGGAACGCCGCCGCGACGATGAGGAGCGAGGCGACCGCCGTCGCCTTGAAGACGCGCAAGACATCTTCGAACATGGAGAACTCGCCGCGCAGGCGATAGAGGTCGTAGTAGGCCAGCAGCAGCAGACGTATCGGCAGCACCAACCAGAGCAACGCGGCGTAAGGCTCGAAACGTGGGTGCCAGACGAAGCCCTGACCGAGACTGAAATTGATGAAGGTCTCGCCGCCCTCGCGCAAGGCGTAAGCCGCGAAGAAGGCCGCGACGGCGACCAGCGTGTCCGTCAGGACGAGCAGAGACTTGACGGCGGGCATCACCCAGCGCGGCGCACGCGCCTGCGCGCGCACGTCGCTCGCACTCACCCTCAACTTTTCGGAACGTGCGGCTCTCATCTACTTCAAATGCCTGCTCAAGACAATCTTCTTCAACTACCCGCTCAAGACAAAATCAAGTCCGCGACCTCTTCCCTCACTCCCACCCTTCGTCGCGGCTCGGCGCTCTTCTTCTTCTCCACAATTAAGCTCTCCAAATCTTCGCGCGAAGAGATGCGGCGGAGCCTTCCTTCGCGGACGAGTTGTTCGTCAACCGCCGCCCAGCGGCCCGCGTAGACCGTCGCGGCGGGGACGCCGAGCGCCGCCGCCTCGCGGTTCATCGTCCCGCCCGCGCTCACTAAGAGGTCTGCGGCGGCGACGAGGTTCGCGCCGTCCAGAGCCGCGCGCGGCATGATGAGCCGACCACTCTCGAACCCCTTCGCATGACGCGCGGCCAAAGCATCTCTCTGCGCGCCGCTGCGTGGGAGCAGTAAGACTTTGACATCCTCGCGCGCGGCCAGACGTTCGAGCAGCACGTCGAACAGCTCATTTTCAAAACGATGATAGAGCGCGTCGCGCGCGGGCGTCCGGACGACGACGAGCACTTCGCTTTCCGTGTCAACGCCGAACTCATCTTTCAACTGCCGCGCGAACCGTGGGTCTGGAACGAAGTCCGAGAGGTACACGTCCTCTTTGATGCCCCGGTAACGCCGAACCTTCTCCGGCCCCGCGCCGAACTTCCTGAGAGCCTCTTCGGGGAACGCCTCCGGCACAATCACGCGCGAGGCCAGACGGAAGGCGAGGTGGTTCGCGGGCTGGTGCTCGTAATCCATCAGCGTCACGGCGCGGAGCCCCGCGAGCCGCGCCGCTAAGACTTGCGAGTAAGAGTTGTGGCTGACCGCGAGTTGGAACCCGCGCCCGCGCGCCCAACGCGCGAGGGCCCACGCGCGGCCCGCGACGTTGAAAGCCTTCCCTTTGAGCCCGCCGCCGCCGTGACCGCCGACGACCGCCGGATGAAAACCCGCCGCTTCGGCCAACTCGATTGTCTGCGCGAACTCCCGCGCCGTCGTCTCGAACTCGTGCCCGCGCCGCGTGAACTCGGCGGCCAGCGCGCGAAAGAAAGGCACGTGCGGCGAGTTCGCTAAGTCAATCCAGATTCGCATCAAGTCAAATGATGAATGAGGAATGATGAATTGCCGGAAGTTTTCAGTAGACAGTTTTCAGTTTTCAGAAAAGCCAACGTGCTTCTTGCTGAAAACTGAAAACTCAAAACTGTTAACTGTCTTTCATTCATCATTCCGCGTTCATCGTTTCTATCAGTCTCGCCAGCGCGTACATCATCCACGCCTGCGACCAGCGCATGTAGGGCGTGCGGACGCGGCGGAGGCGTCGGCGCTGGTAGTGAAAAAAGCCTTGACCGTCGAGCAGCTCGCGCACCGCCCAGCGCGCGACGCGTGCGGCGAGTTCGAGCGCGCCGCCCGCGTCGTACTCCCTCAAATCCGTGAGCGCGACTATGCCCGCGCCCGCCGCGTGCGCGTCAGCCGGGTAGGCGCGGTCATGGTAGTATTTCGGCCAACCGTCCGCAAGAAAGAACGCCGCGCGCCAGAACTCGTAGCCGCGCTCAATCGCCCGCCGCAGCTCCTGATTCAAATCGGCGTCACTCTCAAGCTCGCCCGCGCAGTCGCGGCGGATGCGCGCCAGCGAGTCGAGCACAAACGCCGTGTGGAAATTGTCGGCCCACGTCTGGTACGAGTCCGCGCCGTAGGCCCACGCGCCGTCCGCGCGCTGCCGCCTGACGACGTAGCGCGCCGCGCGCAGGGCCGTCTCCTTCAACTCCGCCTCGCCCGTCAAGGCCCCGACCGAGGCGAGCGACTCAGCCGCCAGCAGGCTCGCGTTGAAGACGCGCGTCTGGTCGAGCGGCGTGTAGCTGAAGCACAGCTCGTCGCCCTCGTCCACGCTCCGGTTCAGGCCGCGGAGGATAAATTCGCACGCGCCCCGCGCCGCTTTTAGATAAGAGAAGCCGGGCGCGTCGTCCTTGAAGACTGCCGAAGCCTCGACCAGCGCGCGGACGGCGAAGGCCGTGGGCACGACCGTCGGCGTCCCGCGCGGCGCATAGAAGGCTCGGCCCTGCCAGTCGAAGTTGTAGCCCCACGCCGACGCCTCGCCGCCCTCACTCCCCGGAACTTCGAGGCGCGCTTCGAGCAAGTCTCTGAGCAACTCGCGGGCCTCCGCCTCTCGCTCTTCGTTCGGGCTCGTGCGGTAACGAGAGAGCGCGGCGAGGGCAAAGAGCGCAGTCCCCTTCGCGTTCCTCCCGACGGGGACGAGCGCGAGGGCGCGCAGGTTGACGGGCGAGCGTTTGAAGAGCTGCGTCCACGCGAGTCGCGCGAGGCGCGAGCGGCGGAGCGGCGTCGCCTGAAAGACACGGCTGTTGAGCGCGTCGAAGGGGTCGGCCCCCGCGTACCCGCGCTCGCGGCACCACGCGCGCAGATTCTCGTAGACCCACTCGAACTCGTTCGGCATAAGGATAAAAAGCCGTGACAGGTAAACCGTGACGGGTGACAGGACTCAGACAGTTTTTATCTCGTCACCGTTTACGGTTTACGGTTCACGGTCTTTTTCGAATCCAATCTTCTCGCGCACGGTGTAGACGGTCTTGGCCTGCGACTCGTGGTAGGTGCGGACGAGCATCTCGGCCAGAAGGCCCATGAGGATGAACTGGACGCCGACGGCGAACATGACGATGGCGATGGTCAGCAAGGGGTTGCGGATGAACGACTCGCCGCCGAGCTTGCGGATGAAGGCCCAGACGGTCGCAATCATTGAGATGAGGAAGGAGGAGAAGCCGAAGAGGCCGAAGACGTAGATCGGCTTCGTGTGATAGGAAGCCATGAACTTGATGGTCATCAAGTCGAGCATCACCTTGAAGGTGCGGGAGAGTCCGTACTTCGACTGGCCCATCGTCCGCGCGTGGTGGCGGACGGGAATCTCCGTGACGCGCGCGCCGACCCAACTGGCGTAGATGGGGATGAAGCGGTGCATCTCGCCGTAGAGCCGCACGTCTTTGAGGAACTCGCGGCGGTACGCCTTCAGGGAGCAGCCGTAGTCGTGGAGCTTGACGCCGCCGATGAACGAGATGATCCAGTTCGCAATCGCCGACGGAATCTTGCGCGTCACCATCTTGTCCTGACGCTCCTTGCGCCACCCCGACACCACGTCGAAGCCCTCGTCCAACTTGTCCAGCAGGCGCGAGATGTCCACGGGGTCGTTCTGCAAGTCGGCGTCCATCGGGATGAGGACGTGGCCGCGCGCGGCGTCAATCCCGGCGGCCATCGCGGCGGTCTGCCCGTAGTTGCGGCGCAAGGCGATAACGCGCACGCGCGGGTCGCGCGCCGCCAGCTCGCGCAGGACTTCGAGGCTCCCGTCGGTCGAGCCGTCGTCCACGTAGATGATTTCGGCGGTGCGCCCCAGACTGGCAAGCGACTCGTCCAGCTTCAGGTGCAGCGGTCGCAGGTTCGGCTCCTCGTTCAGGACGGGGAGGAAGACGGAAATCTCCGGCGCTTCGTCGCCCGCCCCGGCGACCCCGGAGACTGCCGCCATCGTCGCCTCCTCCGCCTCGCCCGCGCCCGCCGGGCGGCTGATGACGGTCTCTTCTTCGTCGTAAATCTTCATAACTCGTTCCCTAAAAATTCCAGTTCAAAGTTCAAGGTTCAAAGTTCAAAGTTAAGAACAAGGGCTTCGGCTTTAACTTTGAACTTTGAACTTTAAACCTTGAACTCTTTGAACCACCCGACGAAGCGCCGGATGCCTTCGGCGATGTCCGTCCGGGGATTATAGCCGAGGAGGCGGCGGGCCTTCGTGATGTCGGCGAAGGTCTGCGGCACGTCGCCGGGCTGCAAGGGCTGCCGGTCAATGATGGCCTCGCGTCCGAGTTCCTTTTCTAAGAGCGAGATTAATTCTCTCAACTCGACCGTCCGCGACTCGCCGAGGTTGATGACTTCGTATTGGCTCGCCTCGTAGTCAATCGCCGCTCGCACGCCCTGAATGATGTCGTCAACAAAGGTGTAGTCGCGCCGCGTCGAGCCGTCGCCGAAGACCGGAATCGGCTTCCCCTCCGAGATGAGCCGCGCGAATTTATGAATCGCGAGGTCGGGCCGCTGGCGCGCGCCGTAGACGGTGAAGAAACGCAGGCACACACAACGCAGGCCCCACAGATGCGAGTAGGTGTGACACAGAAGCTCGCCCGCCGCCTTCGTCGCCGCGTAAGGAGAGATGGGCTTCACGACGGGGTCGTCCTCGCTGAAAGGGACTTTCTCGTTCTCGCCGTAGACCGAAGACGAGGAGCCGAAGACGAACTGCTTCACTTCATGTTCGCGGGCGAGTTCGAGGAGGTTGAGCGTGCCGCGGATGTTCGTCTCCGCGTACAGCTCCGGCTCCGCGAGCGAGGGCCGCACGCCCGCGCGCGCCGCCAGATGCACGATCACGTCGAACGTCGTCTCTTTAAAAATTCCTTCGAGCGCGGCGCGGTCGCGGATGTCTGCCTCGTGCAGACGGAAGTCTTCGCGCCCCTCGTGCGGCGCGACGTTCCGGCGCTTGAGCGCGGGGTCGTAGAAGTCGTTGAAGTCGTCCACGACCGAGACGCGCCACCCGCCCTCTCCGAGCAGACGCCCGACCAGATGCGAGCCGATGAACCCCGCTCCACCTGTCACAAGAATATTTCTCATATCTGTCATGGTGATAAGTGATGAGTGATGAGTGATAAGAAAATGCGATTCTTCTTATCACTCATCACTCATCACTCATCACTTGCTGGCATAAATCCACAGGTGCCAGCCCCACCGCGCGGCGAGCCGTCGCTCCAAAGAGCGCGAGAGCAGCGGCCCGACGACGGGCAGCCAGCGTTTATTGAGGAAGTGGACGGCGAACTCCACGCGCTCGTAGTCCTTGAAGAGCGCGCGCGCCTCGCGCCGCGAGTAGACGCGCGTCAGAGGGTTCCCCGCCCCGTCCGTGTTCCGGCTCAGGAACTCTTCCGGCTTCAAGTAACTCTGCGTGTCTTCCTTGAGCCGCGCCGCGTGCTCGCGCAAACTCTCGACCGGCTCGCCCGTCAAACGGTGCGCGAGGCGCAGGCCCGCCTCGGTCTTCAGTAAGTGCGCGCCCGCGCGACGGAGCATGCCGATGTTGACGCGGTAGTTGTAAGAGTCTCGGTGGTAGAGCATCACGACGGCGCGACCGCCGGGGACGAGCACGCGTTGAATCTCACGGACGGCGGCGGCGGTGTCCGGCGTGTGGTGCAGGACGCCGTGCGAGTAGACGACATCGAAGCTCTCGTCCGCGAAGTCGAGCCGCTCGGCGTCGGCCACTTGGAACTCGCCCGGCAAGCCCTCCAACTCGAAGCGCCGCCGCGCGAGGCCGACCGCCGCCTCCGTCAAATCCACGCCCGTATAGACCGCCCCCGCACGCGCGAACCCCGCCCCGTCCGTCCCCAGCCCGCACCCGATTTCCAGCACCCGCAAACCCTTCGCGTCTTTGAACCCCGCCGCTTCGGGGATGTGCCACTCGACGCGGTAACGGTGCTCCTCGACGCGCTCGTAAAAAAGACGCGACCCCTCTTCCGCGTCCGTGAACTTCGTCCCGCACGGGTGCGCCTGCCAGAACGCGCGCACGCGCTCCTTCAAACTATGACTCGCCTCAACCATGAACCCTCTCGCCGCCCGACCCAGCGCACAGAGCAACCCCCGCGCGCTCCGCGAAACGAAGAAAATTAACACGCGACTAACGCCCCGGACAAGCAACCGTCCGGCCCTCCGCCCCGCCGCTCCGTCGTCATTCACTCTACGTAGTTGCGACTAAACTTCACTCTTTGCTCGCGGACGGCGACCGTGTATCCTTGCCGCGCATCGCCTGGATTACCAAGAGGGCGAGCGCGCCGACACCTCTCTTCGCCGGTCACGCCGCGCGCCGCCTTTCAGTTCACAGCTTTACAAGGGACGACATGACTACACCCGCAGCCCCGACTGTCTTTGTCAGCTACAGTCACAAAGACGAAACGTGGAAGGACAAGCTGTTGCCCCAACTTCGAGCATTGGAGCAAGCCGGGCGCATTGCCGTGTGGGACGACCGCAAGATTGACGGCGGCGACAAGTGGTATCCCGAAATCAAGGCCGCGATGGAGCAGGCCGTGGTCTCGGTCTGCTTAATCTCGTCCGACTATCTGGCGTCGGACTTCTGCGTCAAAGAGGAAGTGCCTTACTTGCTCCAACGCTGCGAGCGCGACGGGATGATTCTCATCCCGGTGCTGCTGCGCCCTTGCACGTGGAAGGCTTTCAAGTGGCTGAAGGAGATTCAGATGCTGCCCCGCGACGGCAAGAGCATCGTCGTTGACTTCAAGGGCATTGAGGACGCGGCCTTCGCCGACGTGGCGAACCTCATCTTTGAGATTGTTGACAACCCCGAATACCAGCCGCCCGCACCGCCCGCACTCCGTTGGCCTCCGCCGGAGAAGGTGGACACGGACAGACTGCCCCAAACGGGCGCGGAGCTTTTCGGCAGGCGGGCGGAACTGGAAATGCTCGACGCCGCTTGGGAGTCCGAGAGCACGCACGTCGTCAGCCTCGTAGCTTGGGGCGGGGTCGGAAAATCAACGCTCGTCAACAAGTGGCTTGAGGAGATGGAGGCCGACAACTATCGCGGCGCGCGGCGCGTCTACGCGTGGTCGTTCTACAGTCAGGGCACGAACGAGCGCGTCACCTCTGCCGACCTCTTCATCAACGACGCCCTCAAATGGTTCGGTGACCCCGACCCGACGGCGGGCTCCCCTTGGGACAAGGGCGAACGCCTCGCCCGCCTCGTGCAGAGCGAAAAGACGCTGCTGCTGCTCGACGGGATGGAGCCGCTTCAATCTCCACACGCCCACGAGCGCGGCAAAGTCAAAGACCCCGCCTTGTCCACTCTGCTCACCGAACTGGCCCGCCGAAATCCGGGGCTCTGCCTCATCACCACGCGGGAAGCCTTGATTGACCTCTCGGAGTTCTCCGACACAGTCCGGCACAAAGACCTTGAGCAAATCTCCGACGAAGCCGGGCGTGCGCTGCTCCGCGTCGGCGGCGTTCGGGGCAACGATACCGAACTGGAACAGGCGACCCGTGATTTCGGCAATCACGCCTTCGCCGTCAATCTCCTCGCCGCCTACCTCCACGCCATTCCCGGCCACCATGTCTCCCACGCCGCCGGGATACCAGACCTCGACATCCCCGAATCCGCCGGGAAACACCCCCGCCGCATGTTGGCCGCCTTCGAGCAACGCTTCGGCGACGGCCCCGAAGTCGAACTCCTGAGAATGCTCGGCCTCTTCGACCGCCCCGCTGACAGCGGCTCTCTCGCCTCCCTCCGCGAAGCCCCACCCATCCACGGCCTGACGGAGCACCTTCAGAAACTATCCGAAGCAGACTGGCTGCGCGTCATTGACAGACTGCGCCACGCCAAGCTCATCGCCCCCGCGAGCCAGCACCGCCCCGACGACCTCGACGCGCACCCCATCGTGCGCGAGCATTTCGGCGAGCAACTCAAGCAGCAGCTCCCCGACGCGTGGCGCGAAGGCAATAACCACCTCTACGAACACCTCAAGAACACAACTAAAGAATTTCCCGACACCCTTGAAGAAATGACACCCCTCTTCACGGCAGTGAACCATGGCTGTGCGGCAGGTAGACATCAAGAGGCGCTTGTTGAGGTGTTCATACAGCGGATTAACAGAGGTCATTCCTTCGGCGTTAAAATGCTGGGTGCGTTTGGTGCTACCCTGTCTGCTCTGTCTGGATTCTTTGACCCGCTATGGCAGCACCTTCTAATCAAACTTGACGAAGATCTTGAGGCTTTCATTCTAATTGCCTCTGGGTTTACTCTCCGGGCACTGGGCCAATTAGCAGAAGCGGCACAACCACTGCAAGCCGCCTTGGAAGCCGCAATGCTGCAAGAAAGCTGGGAGAATGCTTCCGCAGCCGCCGTCAATCTAAGCGAGATCTATCTTGTCACCGGCGACCTATCCCAAGCGCTGAGCTACGCCTCCAAAAGCATTGAACTGGCTGACCGAAGCGGCGACAACTTCTTTCAGATGTTTACGAGAACGACCCTTGCTGATGCTCTATATCATACAGGTCATTTGTCAGAATCAGAGGTTGCCATGCGCGAAGCTGAGGAGATACAGAAAGGTTTGGAGCCTGAGTATTCTCAACTCTATTCACTTGCCGGATTTCATTACTGTACTCTACTGCTGCATCAGGGGAAGTGTCATGAAGTACAAACCCGCGCTGCCTATGCTTTAGAAGTTGCCAAGCATCTCTTGGGGCGTGGATTAGGGCTTCAGGATATTGCTCTTGATTATCTCTCGCTAGGGCGAGCTTTTCTGATTCAAGCTCGAAATGAAGCCACCAAGGATTTTCTTCCCGCCACAGACTATCTAAATCAGGCAATCGACTACTTACGGCAGGCAGGACAGTTAGTCTATTTACCTTATGGGTTGCTGGCACGCGCGGAGTTGTACCGAGTCAAGGGTGTGTTTGACCGGGCGCGAGTTGATCTGGACGAAGCGATGTCCATAGCCAAACGCGGCGGTATGGGGCTGCATGAGGTGGATTGCCACCTCGGATACGCACGGCTCTATCTAGCGCAGGACGACAAAGATGAAGACAAGGCGCGTGAGCATTTGCGGACGGCGAAGGAGATGATTGGGCGGATGGGTTATCACTTGCGGGACGAGGAGGTGCGGGAGTTGGAGGGGATGTTGGGGGAGAAGGCGGAGGGGTGAGGGGTTAAGGGGGCCGTTCGGAGCGGCCCCGTTTCGTGTGGTGACGGGGCGTGGTCATGCAGTGTCGCCACGGAGCATGTCGGCGCGGGTGCGGGTCCATTTGAAGTAGGCGAGGCCGAAGCAGAGGAGGGCGAGGAGGGCTTCGGCGAAGAGGCCGCGCGTGGCGGCGTTGGCCGTGTCATAGTCGGGCGCGCCACTACGTGGCGAATACACCTCGCGGGCGGCGCGTGAGCGCCAACCACCTGCGCCGCCGGGGCCGGAGACGGGTTCGTAGGCGAACTCGCGGCGCGGGAAGTAGAAGCTGTCCATGAAGTAGTCGCCCCTCGTGACGGCGGCGGCGTAGGCCAGAGGGTTGAGGAGCGCAGGCGTGTTGTCGTACTTCTCGAACATCGCCCCGGCGAGCGTCACGAAGACGTAGAAGACGAGCGAGAGCCCGACGCCCGCCCACCCGCCGACGCGGAAGCGGTACATCGCGCAGAACTGAATGAAGGCTGCCGTCCCTACCGCCGTCAAGGCGAAGCAGGCGGCGAGCGGCAGGAACTGGCTGAAGAGATTGAGCGCGCCCGCCGCGCCGTCCGGCTCGACGTGGTAGCTCACCCAGAGCGCGAGGAGGCCCGCCTCGGCGACGCCGAGCAGGACGAGGAAAGTCTTCAGCGCGTTCTTAATCTCGGTGCGGCGGAAGAGCGCTAAGGGGTCGCGTTCGGCGCTCCACCACTCGCGCAGATGCGCGCGCGTCAGCGCGGAGCCTCCGGCCAGCACGGCGAGCGCCGCCCAGTTGAGCAGCATGAAGATGATGAGCCGCTCCTGCGGGACGCTGTCTCCGGCGTGGCGGCCCCAGAGCAGGCCGACGGCGAGCGCCTCCGCCGAGACGAAGAAGAGCCACGCGGCGCGCGGCCCCGTCGGTATTAACTGCCAGAACTTAATCCGCCGCACCGCCCCGGCGAACGCCCACACGCCCGCGAACTCCATCACGCCGAGCGCGACGACGTAGGCCGGAACCCGCACGCCGTAGAAGTGCCACCAGTAATTCCCCTGCCCGACGTAGTACCTGTAGTCGTATTCGTTGCCGGGCACGAAGTCGTTGAGACGACCGATCCCGGCCCCCGTCACCAGCGCCTCGACGTCAATGATGAAATACTCGTAGAGCGCGAGCGCCGTCAACGCGCCGCCGATGGCGACGAGCGGGCCGACGAGCAGCCCCACGCGCAGGGCCTTCTCCGCCGGGCCGGAGAGCAACGCCGAGGCATAGAGTCCGATTGCCTGCCAGCACAGACCCCCGATGAAGAGGAAGAGGTAGAGCCTCAAGACCATGCGCGGGTTCGCCCCGCCGAGCCACGCGGCGGCGAAGGCGCACGGCACGAGCAGCCCAGCGACGAAGTAGGCGAGCACGCCGCTCCCCCAGAATTTCCCCGCCGCCAGCCTGAGCGGCGAAAGGAGGCTCATCTGCTGGAAGATGGCCGTCCCGCGCAGACGCTCCTGCACGAACGAGAGCCCGGCCAGAGCGGGCGCGAGCAGGAAGAGCAGGCCGAAGAGGACGACGGTCAGCGTGCTGAACGACTCGCGCCCGAACATCTCTAACCGCAACGCCAGCATGTCGGGCGCGTCTAAGGTGCTCTCAAGATACGCGAGCGAGTTCGAAGCCTTGCTCCAAATAATCCACCCGCCCGCCGCGACGATTGTTCCCGTCAGGCCCGCGACGAAGAGCGCGCGTCTCGGCGGGAGCGCGGCCCGCAGGTAGCGCACGAATTCCGGGTTGAGCCCCAAAGAAACGTCACGGCCCATCGCCTCTGTACCTCCAGACTTTTTAAGAGACCCGGCGGCTGCCCGCCGCGAGGAACACGTCCTCGACCGTCAGACGCCGCTCGTAGAACGAGACGACGCCCTCGTGCGCGTTCACCAGCTCGCGGTGCAGCGCGGCGAGCGCGTCGCGCCCGCCCGTGAACGTGCAGTCAACCGTCCGCCCCTCCACCTTCAACTCTTTCAGCGACTCGCGCCCAAGTAAGCCTTCGGCGAGCCTCGAAGCCGCCCCGGCGTCGAGCAGCTCAATCCGCAGGGGCGTCCCGCCCGCAAGCTCGGCCACCAACTTGTCTATCCGCCCGGAGCGGATGACGCGGCCCTGCTCCATGATGACGACCGAGGTGCTGAAGTCGGCCAGTTCCGTCAGGATGTGCGAGCTGACGACTAAGGTCGTGCCGAGCGCGGCGAGCCCTTTGATGAGGTCGCGCAGCTCCATCCGCGCGTGCGGGTCGAGGCCCGAAGCGGGCTCGTCGAGCAGCAGCACCTTCGGCGCGTGCAAAAGCGTCTTCGCGATCACGAGCCTCTGCCGCATCCCGCGCGAGAGCGAGCCGACGAGCGCGTCGCGTTTGGATTCGAGGCTCGTCAGTTCGAGCACGTGGCCGACGCGCTTCGCCACCGACTCGCGCGGAACCTCCTGCGCCCGCGCGAAGTATTCGAGGAAGTGCCGGACGCTGAGTTCGTCGTAGAGGCCGAAGGTGTCGGGCACGTAGCCGACCATGCGGTGCAGGCCGCTTCGGCTCGGCCCCGACCTCGATGTCGGCGACCTCTATCTTTCCGCTCGTCGGGCGCAAGAGTCCGGCGAGCATCTTCAGCAAAGTCGTCTTCCCCGCGCCGTTCGGCCCCGTCAAAGCGCACGTCTCGCCCGCCGGGACGAAGAGGCTCACGTCGCTCACCGCCGGGCGCGTGTCGTAGAACTTGGTCAGAGAGGAGGTGCTGATCATCCTTCGCCCTTCACCTGCCGCGACGCCGAGTGCTGCGACCGCCGCCGCCGACCGAGACGATGCGCTCGATGAGTCGCGCGTCGTCGGGGAGGATGCCCGCTTTAACGAGCCGGGGCGTCATTACCCGCCAGTTCGCGTCGGCTGCGAAGACGCGCCGGAAGAGCGGGAGCGCCTCTTCCGTCCGATTCATGTTGACGAGCGCGACGGCGTGCCAGTAAGTCATTTCAAGATTGCCGGGGACTAATTTTCCCGCCGCCGAGTATTCGCGCAGCGCACCTTCGTTGTCCTTGCGCTCGACCGCGAGGTCGCCCGCGTTCATGTGATTGTAAGCGCGCTGCAAGGTTAATAGACGCCGCAACTCTTTGAGTGGTTCCAAATTGTCGTCCACGCGCAAGTCGAACGTGCGGTCGGCCCAGGCCTTCCCCGTCGGCTTGCCCGTCACGACGACTATCGCCGCCGACTGCTTCCCACGGATGTCGCCGCCCGCCGCCTGCGCCGCGTCGAGCGCCGCGAGCATCCGCTCGGCCAGGTCGCCCTTCGTCGTCTCGAAGGCGCGCGCCATCGCGGGCCACACGCGCTCGTTCGCCATCATGTTGGCCTGCACGGAGAAGTTCTCGCCGACGTGATGGCCCGCCGCCTCGATGCACTTCGCGCCGGTGTGCGCGGCGACGCGGCCCCGCGCGTCAATCATCGCCACCTGCCGCACGTCGCGCCCCTCGTCTTTGGCGAGCAGCGCCTTCAAGGTCTCTTCCGCGCCCCGCCCCGCGCGCATCTCGTCGAGGCCGAGCTTGCCGTATGAGGGGTCAACGAAAGACTGCGTGGCGACCGCCCCAACGCCCGCCTCGGCCCAAGAGACGATGGAGCCGACCGAGAACCAGTGCGACTGCACCGCCACGCCCAACTCGCCCGTCGAGGGGTCGCGCGCCACAATCGAGTAAGTGTGCACGGGCCGCAGGGGCCGCGCCGCCGCGTCCTGAGCTTGCGAAGGCGCGTTAGAAGTTGGAGTCCCCCTCTGTGCTTTCGTCCGCGCGAGCGTCGCCCAGAGCAAGACCGCGACGAGCGCAACCAGCAACACTGTCGTCAACATTTTTTTCAACATCTCCGTCCCGCTCCTTCGGGAAAAGCCTTCGGGAAAAACCTTCGGGAAAAAGTTGTGCTCGATAGACGCCCGCCGCTCCGCCTCAACTGCAAGTCGTGAGCGGGTTCGAGCAGAGCGTTCCGGGGGCCGCCCAACCCTTCACTTTCCGGTGCTCGATGTACATCCAGCGGCCCTTGCATCCCCTAATCGTCGTCGGCCCCGGCCCGTCCGCCGGGATTTTGATGAGGACGCGTCCCTTCTTCAAGGGCTCCTTGTAGAGCGGCGTCCCGCCTTCGAGCCAGCCCACGCCGTCCACGCCGAGCAGAGGCCCGTAGACCCACCCCTCGCCCGCGAACAGAGTCCGCTCCTCCTCCGCGCCCCCCACCTCGACCGCGCGGACGATTCTCAACCAGTCGCCCTTCGAGCCGCTGATGTTGACGACAACGCCCTCCACGTTCTGACTCGGCACATTCCCGACGACGCCGAACGTGCTGCCCGGCCCCGAACGCACGTTCGTCCCGCGCGGGTCAGGGTCGTTCATGTAAGCTTCGACGTTGCACGGCTCGACGCCCGCGACGCCCGTCGCCACGGCCCCTTGCGCGCCCGTCGCCGTGGTGGCCTTCGTCGGCAGCAACGTCAGACTCCCGCAGAGCGCGAGCACGATGAAGAGAATCTTATCTCGCATCTTTATCTTCTCCCCCGCCGTGAGTCCTAAAACGCCCACATCCCCTGCGCGAAGCGGCCCGCGAAGAGCGCGAGCAGGAGCAGCGACCAGACCGCAATCAAGCCGCCCCACAAAGGGCTCTCGACGGCCTTGCGCGCAAAGAGGATGTAGATGGGGAACAGGATGAGCGTGTAGCGCGGGACGCTCAGGACGAACTTCGTGCTCGTCCAGAGGAGCCAGTTCGCCGTCATCCAGACCGCGTAAGAGGCGCGCAGCCGCGCCCAACACCAGACCGTGCAGCCCAAACCGAGCAGCACGAAGAACAACTCCTGCCACCCGACCATCTGCGCCTCCGAAGGCGCGCGGTTCCAGGCCGCCTTCCACGCCTCGCCCAACCCCACCCACGGCCACGTCAGAGACTTGTACCAGTAAGCGTCCTGCGCCTTGAGGAAGGCGAAGGGGTCGCCGAAGACGCTCGCGTTGATGAGGAGATAAACGCCGAAGCCCGCGCCCGCCAGCAGAATCCACAGCCACTCCAGCCTGAAGCGGCGGCCCTCCTCCCTGTACTGCAAGAACGCCTCGACGGCGAGCGCCGGGACGAGCATCAGCCCGTTGACGCGCGAGAGGCTCGCCAGCGCGCCCAAGAGTCCCGCCAGCCACCAGCGACGCCCGCGCGCCGCCAGAAACGAGCCGAGCGTGAGCGCCAGAAAGAGGCTCTCCGTGTAGCCGATGTGCAGGAAGTAGCTCGTCGGGAAGACGAAGAGGAAGAAGACCGAGGCGCGCGCCGTCGCCTCCGTCTCGTCGCGGCCCGCGAGCCGCCACAGCAGGAGCCCCGCCACGACCGACGCCACCGCCGAGACGAAGAAGGCCGCCACCAACTCGTCCCGCAGCACGAAGGCGCACGCGCGCACGAGCCACGGGTAGAGCGGATAAAAAACTATCCAGCGGCTCTGCACGCCCTCCGACACGTACCCGTCGCGCGCGATGTCGAGATAGTGCGGCGCGTCCCAGCGGTTCCAGATTTCGAGCCACCCGAAGAGCGACGGCAACTGCCGGTTCTGGTAGACCGTGAAGGTCTGCGCCCCGACCATCAGGACGAGCGCCTTGACGCCGAGCATCAACGCCACGAGCCGCCAGTCGAGCCCCTTGAGCCAACCGCCGCCGACGCCCTTACCCTCGCGTCGCGCCGCGTCGCCTCTGGCCGCCGTCGAGGGGCCTCGTTCACGCTTGGTCTTCATTCCGATTTCGGGAGAGAGAGCAGGAATCTCCGGGAAAGCCCCGGCATGCTACACGACCCGCAAGGGCGAAACAAGCCCGTTTTCCGGCACGGCGCGCGCGCGACACACCCCTTTTGAAGCTCTTTGCAAATTAACACGCAAGGCTTTGGCGATTCCCGCTTCCGGGGCTATACTAACGGACATCTGCCTTAGCTAATTTTTAACTGAACTGCGTCGAACACCTCTCCTCACGCGAACGGTCGCCGCTTTCGACGCGGCGGGTGGCAGACCTTGATTTACTCCGACAGCCTCGACGTTATGTGCGTCACCACGGGAGGGGCTGGCGAAGGCTCCCTCGGCCTCGCCTTAACCTGCGCACGTCCCAGCGTTTCAACGGGAGACCCAAGTGCCTCACATCATCTTTTATTTCGACGACGACGCCGTGCAGCTCGAAGTTTTTCAGAAGACGTTCGGCGACCGCTATGAAGTGCTCACCGCGACGACCGTCGCCGAGGCCCGCCGGGTGTTGGCCGAATGCACCCCGGACATCATCATCAGCGACCAGAAGATGCCGGAGATAGACGGCACCGAGTTCCTGCGCGAGGCCGCCGCCGCGTGCCCCGAATCATTCCGCGTGCTCCTCACGGGTGCGGTCACCGTCGGCGAAGTGCTGCCGCAGCTCAGCTCCGGCATCGTCAACTTCTTCGCGCCGAAGCCTTGGTCGGAAGCGGACATGAGCGAGACATTGGAGCGCGCCGCCGCTTCGCTCGAAGTGGGGCGGCAGGGGCGAAAGACTCGCAACCAGAGGGGGCGCGGCAGGAAGCACGCGTGGCTGATTGTGCTCGGCATCTAAGCGTCTATAAATTCGCGGTGCCACATTTCGAGCGTCAGTAGTTGGAGGACTTGGAGGTTGTAGTCTTCGCGCCCCGAAAGGTTCGCGTCTACGATGCGCCTCACCTCTTCGGGCCGGAAGAGCCCGCGACTGCGCACTTGGTTCTCCGAGAGCAGCTCATCCACGAGCGGGCGCAAGGGGCCGCGCAGCCACGCGCGAATCGGCGCGCCGAAGCCCGCCTTCTTTCTCCACACCACCTCGCGCGGCAGCAACCGCTCGGCGGCGCGCTTGAGGATGTACTTGCGCCGCAGGCCCTTGAGCTTCAAGCCGGGCGGCATCCTCGCCGCCAGCTCGACAAGCTCGTGATTGAGGAACGGGACGCGCACTTCCAGCGTCGCCGCCATCGAAGTCTTGTCCGTGTAATCCAGATTGAGGCACGGCAGAAACGTCTTCATGTCCACGTACAGGAGCCGGTTGAGCGGAGCGGCCCGCGCCGCGCGAGCGAAGTACCGGCGGTGTTGCCGGTACGCGTCCACCCCTTCGGTCGCCTCCCGCATCCCGTCCGTATAAAGCCGCTCTTTCTGCGCGTCGTCGAAGTAAGTCCCGTAGCCGAGGTATCGCTCCTCGAAGTCGAGCGCGCCGCTGCGCGCGAACTTCTTGGCGTTCCGCAGGAGCGCCGTGAAGCGTCCGGGCCGCCCGCCCGGCAGAGCGCCCGCCACCGCGCGCATCAACGGCCTTCGCAACGCCGTCGGCACGGGGTCGAGCGCGCCCGCCAGACGCATCGCCATCTGTCTTGGGTAGCCCGCGAAAACCTCGTCGCCGCCCATGCCTGACAGCATCACCGTCAGAGTCTCGCGCGCCTTCTCCGAGACGAGATAACTCGAAATCGCCATGTCTATGACGGGCATCTCCACGTGCCGGACGAGCTTCGGCAGAAGCGACGCCACGTCCGGCTTCAAGGTTATCTCGTGGTAATCGGTGTCGAGCAGCTTTCCCACTTGCCGCGCCCAACGCGCGTCGTCGGGGATGATGTCATAGCGCAGGTCTTCCTGCTCGATGCCGATGGTGTAGGTCGAGACCTTGCGCCCGCCGCTGTGCCGCGCCATCAAAGCCGTGATGACCGAAGAGTCCACGCCGCCCGAAAGGAACGAGCCGAGCGGCACGTCCGCCACCATCTCCAAACGCACCACGCGGTCTAACGTCTCCAAGACGCGCTCGCGCCACCACTCCTCGCCGCGCCCCTGCTCCGTCTCGTCGAAAGACACGTCCCACCACTCGCGCACCGTCACCTCACCGTCGCGCCAAGTGAGATAGTGCGCGGGCGGAAGTTTTACGACATCGCGGAAGAGCGTCTGCGGGTCGGGCGTCCAGAGGAAGGTCAACTGCTGGTGCAAGCCTTCGGGGTCGAGTTCGGCGCGCACGAGCCCGCTCGCGAGTATCGCTTTGACTTCGGAAGCGAAGACGAAGGAGCGGCCCTCGCCGCCTTCGTCGCGCGGCGTCGAATAGTAAAGCGGCTTGATGCCGAGCCGGTCGCGCGCCACAAACAAAGTGCGCTCGCCGTTGTCCCAAATGGCGAAGGCGAACATCCCGTTCAAACGCGAGAGACAACCCGCGCCCCACTCGGCGAAGGCCGCGATGAGGACTTCCGTGTCGCAGTCGGTGCGGAACTTGTGCCCCTTCGCTTTGAGTTCGTGGCGCAGCTCCACGTAGTTGTACAGCTCTCCGTTATAAGTGACAACGAAGCGCCCGTCCTCCGAGAGCATCGGCTGGTGGCCCGCCTCGCTCGTGTCAATGATGGACAGACGCCGGTGGCCGAGGCACGCGCGCCGCCCGTCCTCGTCCACGAAGTCCGAAGTCCACGCGCCCTCGTCGTCGCGCCCCCGGTGCTCGATGGCCCTCAGCATCGCGCCGACGCGCGCCAACGGCTCCTGACTGATTAACCCGGCGATGCCACACATAAGTAAAAGCCGTGAATCGTAAACCGTGACAGGTGACAGGAGAAAGACCGTGAATCGTGAACCGTCAACGGTGACAGGAAGAATCGCTTTCCTCTTGTCACTGTTTACCCGTCACGGTTTACGGCTTTTCAGTGCTTCCTCGATGAGCCCGCTGACCCACTCGGCGCGCGCGTCCCAAGTTCCGTCCATGACGGCGGCCTGACGAGAGCGAGCGCCCTCGTCTCCTTCTTCCGCGAGCGCGTCCGCGACGAGGCGGAGAAAGTCTTCGCGGCTGCGGGCGATGCGCAGGACGTGAGACAGGTGCTCGTATTCGGGGAGCGGCGAGATGACGACGGGCTTGCCGGTCGCGAGGTACTCGCGCACCTTGATGGCCGACCCGTAAGAGGTGAACGCGCGCTCGGTCTCCCACGGCAGCACGCACACGTCGAACCCGGCGGCGTAGTGCGGCAGCTCTTCATACGCGACCGGCGGCAGGAAGTGTACGTTCGCGAGCCCTTCAATCTCCAGCCCGCGCGACTTGTTGCCGATGAAGACCCACTGCCACTCCGGCCTCTCTTGCGCCGCGCGCCGGATGAGTTCCTGATCCACGAGCCAGGGCTCGATGGCCCCGAAATAGCCGAGCCGCGGGCGCGGAATTTTTTCCATCTCCTCCGCCACGCGCAAAGCACCCTCGCCCTTCACGCCGACCCTCGACCAGTGCCCGAAGTCCACCGCCTGTTCGAGCAGGTACGAGCGCCCGCGCCCTCCTTCCGCTTCCTCTAAGAGCTTGCGGCCCGAATAAAAGATGAGGTCGGCGCGCTCGATGGCCAGCTCGTGCAGACGACGGATGGCCGCCGGGTCGGTCGCGTGATCCATGTGGTTCTCGTCGTACTTGTCCGAGACGTGATAGACGACCAGAGACTCGCCCAGCTCCCCGATCATCTCGGCGGCGGTCGGGATCGCCACCCACAGCACCGGCCTCTCCAAACCCCTGAGCCGCATCAACGCCCTGAGCTGCGCCTTCAGGAGCAGTCGGTTCGTCGCCCTCGACGCACGGCTCCCGAAGAAAGGCAGGCTCGCGGGCGAGACGACCGTGATGCCTTCCTCCGTCCGCCGCGCGAGCTTCGCGTAGCTCCGCAGCTTCCGCACCACGCGCGGCACCAAATCCTTATGCCCCAACCCCGGCAGCCCCATCGAAATCGAGTTCACAAAGATGACCCGATTCCCTGCCCTTGCGAACCGCCGCATCAGATGGTTCTTCGAGTGCGGGTGGTGATACCACCAGTCCTCGCCGCCAAAACAAACCACTGATTTTCCTGAGAATATTGGCAATTTTTGTGCTTCGGAAGCCGCTTTTGTACCCGTCTAAGTACCTCAAGGTACTCAAAAGGTATTCAAAAGTTATGCGAATCAGGAGTAGAAAGTGAGCAATAAACAAGCGACGGCGAGTTTGCCATAGCAATGCACTTTCAACCCCTGACTAGAACGCACGCGCGAAGCGTTCTGTAAGTCTGTTCTTTGAATCAGCCAGTTGAATAAACTTTCCAATGGCTGACGAATCGTTGAGACGAAACGATTGTAGAGCGTCGGTACATCCTGCTGCGTCTCATGCCGGTGACGTTTGTATGAGGCGACTAAAAACCAGCCGCGCTCTTTGCAAGCGGCTTCTGTGTCGCGGTGGAAATAGGCTTTGTCGGCGAACAAGCCGCAACCCGCAGGCAAGCTAGGCGACACTTCGCGCAACGCCGAGAGGTCATGCTGCGAAGCCCGTGAGAGGTGAATCTTCTCCGGCAAGGGCAACTTAGCAGTTCGCCGCGCAGCAATAAAATGCAGCTTGACGCCCCGATAATGCTGTTGTTTAGTGGCGCAAAAGCCGGTGTCGGCTAACTCGGGAGCGACCCGCCCGCGATTGGCGCGAGTACCGCGCGCGAGCATGACGGGCACGCTATCAATGAGGCGGTCGTCACTGGCCTGAACCTGCCATGCACCATTGAGAAGCAGGTGTTCGATGAACAGTTCAAAAGCTGGAGCTAGTTCATTCAACCGGCAGTTGACGCTTTGGTATGAGGGCAAGGCGGGAAACCACTCGCGCCAGTGATTTTGGATGTAATCATAAATCCGGCGTTGCGTCGTGAGCCCCTGAAGATGCCCGAACAAGTACATGGTTAAGAGTTCTTCGTCCGAAAAAAGCGGCTGGTGATTATTGCTCAAGCGTTGCTGTTTAAGCACGGGTTTCGTATCGTAGAGGTGGCAGATGAGCAAATAGAGTGCGATAAGTTTAGTTTCCACAAAACCATCTTATCAACTCCTTGCTCATCTGCTTTTCTACTCCTGATTCGCATAAGTTAAGCTGAAATATTAACACGCACCCGTGAGGAGGGGGTCTCAGGAGTCGTTGTCGAGCAGCTTCGTCGTGTTCTCAGTAACGCTGGGCGGATGGTATATCTCGGCGGTGTTGGCGCGCTGCTGATTGAAGAGCGGCGCAGGGGTGAACTGCGCCGCGCCGAGGGCGGGCCTGTCCGTGGCAGCACTGAGGTCTTTGCGGCTTGCGCCTTTTCCGACGGGCAGAACGTTGTCGTTGAACAGCCATGAGAAGACCAGCCATGCCAGCCCCGCCAAGCCCGCCGTGAGGACGAGCAGCAGCGGCCCCGGCGCGTCCCCCTCGAAGGCGAGCAGTGCGGCGGCGGGCAGCAGGACGCCGCTGATGAACATCAGCTTCGCGCCGCGCCGCATGCCGCGCCGCCGCGCGGTCATCACCGGCGCGGGCGGGACAGAAGTCCCATCTGGGGTGAGTCCGTTGCCGGCCACGTAGCTTGCGAGCCCCGCAAGCTGAAGCCCGCACTTCGGGCAGAAGCGAACCTCGTCTGATGTCTGCTGACCGCACTTGGGACAAAACATTTCGTTCACCTGTGGCTCTGGGCGGCGTTTCGGACTACTGCCGGCATTACGCCGCGCCGCGCGTTTAAGTTCTGGCGTCGGGTGTTCGGCATCAGCGCCGGTTCGTATCATAGCAGCCGCGCCGCCGACTCTGAACTCAACAGAAAGTCCGGATAGCATCTCCCGAACAACGCCCGCCCGTTCTTGAAAAGCGCACCCATGACACTCGTCGTCACGACACGATTGCCCGCGCGCGCAAACCTACACATCAGATGGTTCTTCGAGTGCGGGTGGTGATACCACCAGTCCTCGCCCGCGAAACAGACAACACTTTTTCCTGTGAATATCAAGGGTTCGTGCCGCCTCCGAGGTTATTTTCGACGTTGTTTCTGGGGCTAGAAGTACCCAGGAAGTAGCTCAGAGCTACACAAACATGAAGTGCCACTCGTGGCGAGGAGTATTGCTAAGACATTCCGACTGATACTACTGGAGGGGATTGTTCTGCTCAAGCAGAGTGCCACTCACACTCTCCCAAAGGCTCATCATATTCCACAGGCGGGGAGAGATGTTTTTGGTTGTAAGGGGTTAACTAGAGACCGTCGGCGGGCAGCCGCACCTTCCGCCTGCCGGAAGGCTCTCGTCCCTCCGACAAACTTCTAAGCCGCTCCCGGCATTGCTTCCCGGCGAAGGTTCGGAGACAGTTATCAAAATGGTGATGCCTGCATGAAAAACCGATATCATGCAGGCATCAGTTAGCCGCTTGAAACGTCTAGCCAGAACCCTTGGGTATTTCCGTGTTGGTAACTACCTCTTACTCCCGCCCTTTTTGGCACTGCCCTTTTTAGCACTGCCCTTTTTAGCACTGCCCTTTTTAGCACTGCCCTTTTTAGCACTGCCTTTTTTAGCACCGCTTTTCTTTGCTCCGTTAGTCATCCTGATTCTCCTTTCAGCATATTGCCTCTTTCCGAATAGCGCTTCTGTGCCGCAACCGCATTAGCTCCTACTGCTAAGCCACTTGCTAAGAAGCCGAGGGTGACGAAAAACAGAACGTACTTTCCGGTCATGTCGCTAAAGTGACAACACATGAACATAAGATAGAGAAGTATAAGAATCATACAGGAGCCAAACAGAATCCATCGCGACCCTCTATTCCCGCCCAACTTAGAATGCACTTGTCTGGCCCAACTCTTATTGCGGAAATAGCCCTTGGCCCCCGCCGCGCCGCACTCCACTTCATATCGTATGACAAAAAGCGCCGTTATAATTGCGCAGAATATTATCGTTATAGTCAGGAACCCTGTATCCCCTATTAAAGATGAGTCGTACCACTTGAGCCACGATAAATATAGGAAGGGTGTCTGTATTGCTATGTTTCCCAGAAACTGCTGGTAGCGGAATGTTTCCTCGATAACTAAGAGGAAAGTTTGTAGCTTATGCTCGTCAGTAAAGCTACGGAAAACATCTGGACTAAGTCTATACTCTTTACAAAGGGCGCGCTCGAAAAAGAGCCATCTTGCAGTGTTAATTAAAAGACCTACCACTAGCGCGGCTATTGCAATCAACAGGAAGAGCGTGGCATCTGACTTCGCAGACAGTGATGTCCTATATACCTCGGCCAACGACTGAGACCAGAAAACAGCCCCGTATAAAGCTACGGTCCCGGGGAGCAGATAGGCAATAAGTAAGCCGAATGATGTAGTGGTGACATCTTTCATAGAAAGAGCCAGCCGTGCATGCGCTTTCTCTCACGGCTTAATGCAATTTAACTACCTTGAATTAATAAGGCGATATGGCTTTCCCCCGATGAGGCTTATCAGAGCTTGAGGTACTTCGAGGGGTTCATTTTATTAATAACGTTGAAGAGTAGCAACACAAATTTAATACACCGGCGGCGGCTTATATTGTCCCCACGATGGTCCCTGTTTTGCGCGCGGCTTCGTGAGAGGCTAATGCGTCGGCGTCGGAATCCGGAGGCGCGGCGGGCCGCGTATATTGGGCAGTTCGCGGCGGGCTCATTTTTTTAAGATCAGCCGCGCCGGGCTTGAGTCTTGTGGGAGGAGTTTTGAAGATGGACAGGCGTTCCTTTATTCGGTCGAGCCTTGCCTTCGGCGCGTTCGTCGGCGCGCAGCGACTCGCGTCAGGCGCGAGCCCCGTGTTTGATAAGAGAGCTAACGGGCGTGGCGTCGGGAGGGTAGTTAAGACGGACGCGGAGTGGAAGCGGTTGCTGACGCCGGAGCAGTACCGCGTGACGCGTCTGAAGGGGACGGAGGAGCCTTATACGAGCCCGCTCAACAAGGAGCACGGGCGGGGGACGTTCGCGTGCGTGTGTTGCGGGCTGTCGCTCTTCAGCTCGAAGGCGAAGTTCGATTCGGGGACGGGCTGGCCGAGTTTCTGGGCTCCGGTCGCGAAGTCGCACGTCCGCGAAGAAGTTGATAAGAGTCTCGGCGAAGAGCGCACCGAAGTCCTCTGCGCGCGGTGCGACGCGCACCTCGGACACGTCTTCGACGACGGGCCGGAGCCGACGGGCCTGCGCTACTGCATGAACGGCGTGGCGCTCAAATTCGTGGCGGGTCGTTAAGGCGGGCGGGCGTCGAAAAAGATAAAGCAGCGCCCTCCCCAAATTAAAAGGGCGCTGCCGTTGTGGACGTGCTCCGGTAGTGATACCGGGGCTCCTTGAGAAGCCGTCGCGGCAGAAGCATCCGCCGCGACAGGCATTCTGAACTGTTAAGCGTCCACTGCCGTCTTAACTTCTGTCTGCGTGCCGCCGTAGCCGCGAGAGGCTACACCGTCCGGCGGCCCGACAGCAGGTTGATGACCAGAACCACGAGGGCGATGACGAGCAGCAGGTGAATCAGGCTACCGCCGATGCCGCCGATAAGACCCAGCAACCAGAGCACCAGCAAGACCACTAAAATCGTCCAAAGCATTGTTTCACTCTCCTTGTCTTAGTCTTCAGTAAAAATCTTTTGCGCTAACCTCTTGCACACATGCATTGGCAACGGGTATGCCAGCCGCCCGCCGGAGACTTGCCCGACCAGATAAACTCAAAAAAGAAAAGGTTTTGACGACTTATCGGCTGATAAGCCGGGAGAAAACCGCGCCCGCCGCGCCCGCCCGTTTGCACTAAAACCGCGCACTCATCTCGAAAGGCGCAACGTCTTCATTCGTTACACGACCGTCGGTCGGGCTTCCGCCTTGAGGTCTAAAACTTCTTCCAGCGCGCGGAGGTGTCCTTCGGCTTCGAGCCGGAATTGTTCGGCCCAACGCTCGACCTCATCGAGCGGCGGCGCGAAGAGGGCCGTGTGGAGTTGGCGCGTCAGAGCCTCGACGTCGCCGAAGTCGTAGAGCAGAAGGCCGCGCGTCTCGCCCGCGCGCGTGGCGACGACGGGCAGGCCGCACCACGTCGCCTCGACGCGCGAGATGCCGTAGCCCTCGCGGACGACGGCGCGGACGAAGGCGTCGCTGCGTTTGAGTATCTGATAGACGCCCGTGTTCGGCACGTTCTCCAACACCGTCACCCACTCGCGCCCGCCGAGGACGCGTGCGCGGTACTCTTCATCGCGCGCGAAAGTCCCGTCGAGGAGGACGAGGCCGATGTCCTCTCCGGTCTCGGCGCGCACGCGCTCCACGGCTTCGGCGACGTGCGTGAAGCCGTAGTCTTCGATGAAGACGCCGACGGCGCAGACCCGCTTCGCCCGTCGCGTGTAAGACGCGAGGGCCGCTTCCGCGTCGGCTGAGAGCGGAGCTTCGAGATGCCTGCGCGGAATCGGCAGAAGGCACGGGATGACGTGGATCGGCTGCCGGACTTTTATATCTTCGCGCAGCCAACGCCGAAGCTCTTCGCCGACGACGACGAAGCAGTCCACCGCCTCGACGGCGCGTTGGAAGAGCCTTCGTCGCGCTGGAGTGAAGTCGCGGTAGCGCGCGGGCAGCGACCCGTCGAGCACGTTCTTGTACCACTCGAAGCCGAGCAGGCGCTTCAAGGTGAGCCAGACGGGGAGGAGCAGAGGGTTCGGGTGTTCGAGGTGAAAGTGCGTGGCGTCGAGGACGCGCGCCCCGCGCCCCTCGCGGAGCAGGAGCGGGACGAGTCCGAGCCTTCGGTGTTTGAAGAAGCGGACGCCTTTTTCGCGCGCGTAAGCTTCGTCGCCGTAGTAGGCCCAGACGGCGGCGACGCGCCCCTTGAGGTACTCGAAAAGGAAGCTCAGATAGACCGAGACGCCGCCGAAAGGGGGCGGGAGCGGGCCGAGGAGGATGACTTTACGGCTCATGCGGGAGGGCTATCATGCAACAAGGCGCGCGGCGGTTCAAACCTCCTCCGGGCGGCGGGGGCTCTTTCCGGTTGTGTGATTCGGGGGTTTATGAGTTAGGATATGCGCGTCGTCGCACAACTAAATGCTTGGGCGGCACATCTCAGTCAGTAGTTTCCTTCTCTCGCGCATCAACGGTGATGCGCCCCGCGCCTCGAAACAGGCGGCGGCGTTCTGGATGGTTCGAGAGTAGGCCGATATTAACTCTGGAAGCCGCTCACTTAAAGAGCACTCGAACACAAGCCTTCGCCGCGCTACCGTTTCGCCGAAGCAACTTCCGTTCTGAAGCTTCTCTTTGCAATCCCTAAAGGGAGAAGGTACACACACATGTCCATGAAACTTTACGTCGGGAACCTCTCGTTCCAGACTTCCGCCGAAGATTTGCAGGAGCTTTTCGGTCAGGCGGGCACGGTCGAGTCGGCCAACGTCATCGAAGACCGTGACACGGGCCGTTCGCGCGGCTTCGGCTTCGTCGAAATGTCCTCGAAGGAAGAGGGCGAGGCGGCCATCTCGCAGTTCAACGGCAAGGAAATCGGCGGTCGTGCCCTGACCGTTAACGAAGCCAAGCCCCGCGAAGGCGGCGGCGGCGGCGGTGGTCGCGGCGGCTTCGGCGGCGGCGGCGGTAACCGCGGCGGTGGCGGCGGCTACGGCGGCGGCGGCGGCAACCGTCGCTACTAAGATAATTCGGGCTCGGAGGCGGTCGTCCTCGGCGACGCTCAGGACTTCGGCCACCCCGTCCGCGATTTAAAAGATGAAGCCCCGCGTGAGTCTCTAAAAAGATTCGCGCGGGGCTTCTCTCTTTCAACAGTACCGCGAGCAGTCTTTCGGGTGGGTTGACGTTAACGAAACTCAACCCGCTCGCTACTGCTCGCGGTACTGTTACTGCTCGCGGTACTGTTGTGGCCTTCCTTGACGCCCCCGCCCACGGTGTCTAGACTCGCACCCTGAGAAAATGAGCCTCAAGACCAGCGAAAGTGCGGGCCGCGCGCGCCACACGCCACACGCCACGGACGCCGCCGGGGCCGCACCCGTAGAGGAAAGTTTGACTCCCCTCCACGAAGGGCCGCGCGTCGTCATCGAGTCCGAGGAGTCGGGCGTGCGGCTCAATCTGGCGGAGGTCTGGGACTACCGCGAGTTGCTCTACTTCCTCACCCTGCGCGACATCAAGGTGCGCTACAAGCAGACGTTGATGGGCGCGGCGTGGGTCATCATTCAGCCCTTGATGCTGATGCTCGTCGTGACGCTCGTCTTCAACCGCTTCGCGCGGCTCGACGCCGGGAAGCTCCCTTACCCGCTCTTCGCCTATTCGGGGCTCCTCCTCTGGACGTTCTTCGCGGGCGGGGTGACGAACGGCACCAACAGCCTCGTCAGCAACTCGAACCTCATCACGAAGGTCTACTTCCCCCGCATGTTTATCCCGGCGGCGGCGGTCGGCGCGGGGCTCTTCGACCTCGGCATCGCCTCTCTGCTGCTCGTCGCGCTCGGCGTCTATTACGGCGTCGCGCTGACGTGGGGCCTTCTGATGCTGCCCGTCTTCGTGCTCGTGACGACCCTGCTCGCGCTCGGCGTCGGGATGATGGTCGCGGCTCTGACGGTCAGGTACAGAGACCTCCGGCACGCGCTCCCCTTCGTCATGCAGTTCTGGATGTTCGCCTCGCCGGTCGTCTACCCTTCGAGCATCGTGGACGGGCGTTGGCGTTGGCTCTTCCTGCTCAACCCTTTGACGGGCGTCCTCGAAGGCTTCCGCGCGGCGCTCGCGGGCGACGCGTTCGACTGGAAGTTGATAGGCGTCTCGGCGGCGGTCTCCGTCGCGCTCGTCGTCGTCGCCGTCTACGTCTTCCGCCGCGCCGAAGACTCCTTCGCCGACGTGATTTGATGTCTTAAGTGATGAAGCCGATTGTCAGCATCGAGAACGTCAGCAAGCGCTACCGCATCGGGGCCTTGCACCCCGGCTACGAGACCTTCCGCGAGATGATCGGCGGCGCGCTCGCCGCCCCGTTCAGGCGCAGGGGCGGGGAGGAGGTCGAACGGCGAAAAGTTCTCTGGGCGCTTAAGGACGTGAGCCTCGAAGTGGGGCAGGGCGAGCTGCTCGGCATCGTCGGACACAACGGCGCGGGCAAGTCAACGCTCCTGAAAATCCTCTCGCGCATCACGAAGCCGACGCGCGGGCGAGTCGTCCTCGGCGGGCGAGTGGGGAGTCTTCTGGAAGTCGGGACGGGTTTTCACCCAGACCTTTCGGGGCGCGAAAACGTCTTCCTGAACGGCGCGATTCTCGGCATGAGGAAGGCGGAGATCGCGCGCAAGTTCGACGAGATAGTCGCCTTCGCCGAAGTGGAAAAGTTCATCGAGACGCCGGTCAAGTTTTACTCTTCGGGGATGTACGTGCGGCTCGCCTTCTCGGTCGCCGCGCACCTCGAACCCGAAATCCTCATCATGGACGAAGTGCTCGCGGTCGGCGACGCCGCCTTCCAGCAGAAGTGCCTCGACAAGATGCGCGACATCCGGCGGCAGGGGCGCACCATCTTCTTCGTCTCGCACAGCATGCCCGCCATCACGCGCCTCTGTAAGCGCGTCCTCCTCTTGGAAGGCGGCGAGGTCGTGAGCGACGGCGACCCGCAGGCGGTCGTCGGTCGTTACCTCAGCTCAAGTTGGAAGGCCGGGGCCGAGCGCGTGTGGACGAACGATAAGGACGCGCCCGGCGACCGCTTCGCGCGGCTCAGGCGCGTGCGCGTCTGCGACGAAGCGGGCGCGACGACAGCCGCCGTGGACATCCGTCGGCCCTTCCGCATCGAGGTCACTTACGACGTGCTCGCGCCGGGCTCGACCGCTCTGCCCGTCGTCGAGTTGCGCAACGAGGAGGGCACGGAACTCTTCAGCACGCACGACACGGGCGACGAGTGGCGGCGCGAAGAGCGCGCCGAAGGGCTCTATACGAGCGCCGTCACGATTCCCGGCAACCTCCTCGCCGAAGGGAGCCACGTCGCGCACGTCTCTCTGATGTCGCACGTCCCCTCCAACGCGCTCCACGCGCGCGAGGCGAACGCCGTCGCCTTTCAGGTCTTCGACGACGAGGGCGCGGGCACGGCGCGCGGCGATTACGTCGGCCCGCTGCCCGGCGTCGTCCGCCCGCTGCTCGACTGGACGACCCGTTCGGAGACTCAAGCAGGGGGCTCGGCCCCGCTCTAAATTCCCTCCCCCCGAACCTTCTCCAAACCGCAACCCAGACCGTCCTTAAAGCGCACGTTTTCGGTCGTCGCCCGCCCCTCGGCCTTCGGCCCGAACCCGCCGCGCCCACGCCCCGGACTAACGTAACTGCAACTATTTTGCAATTTATTGAGAACAGCCGGGGCCGCGCGCGCCGACATCTAAAAGCCGACGGACTGTGGCCTTGAAGTTGCCATGAGTAATTGGAGGACACGTCAGTTCGTAAGCCTTTGATTCGGAGAGAAGATGAAAGAATCCTCGCACACATTGCCGACCGGCGAGCCTGAAGAGACGCTCGTCACGCCGCGCTTCGACGCGGAAGAGACCGTGCAGGCGCAGCCCGTCGTGCCGTTCGCGGAAGTCCCGCCCGGCGCGGTAGATGTGCCGTATAACGGCGCGCGACGCCGCGCTTCATGGCCGCTCGCGCTCGTCCTCGTCTCCGCGCTCGCCGGGGTGATCGTCGGCGGGGCGGGGCTCTATTTCTACCAGCACCGCTCGACGGAGAACGCGACCGCCGACACACAAACCGCTCCGCCGGAGACCTCGGAGGAAGCGCCGCCGGTCGCCTCTGCGGGCGAAGTGTCCGCGTCGCTGCCCGCGCAGGAGGCCGAGCCCGACGCGGAGGTGGTTTCGTCTGAAGTCGTCGAGCCGCCCGTGGACGACGAGAAGAAAACAGACGACGCGAAGAAGGAAGAGGCCGAGAAGGCTCCGGCCCCTGAGCCGCGCAAGGTCGCCGAACGCGACGCCGAAGCGAGCACGCCCAAGCGAGGCAAGAAGGACGAGCGCGACGCCGAGCCCGCGCGGCGGACTCCCCGCGCCGAGCGCGTCGGCTCACGCGAAGTGGCCCGCGACGATGACGACGAACCTCAGGCACGTCTCTCCGACGAAATCATCTTCCGCCGCGAGCGTCGCGCCGAGCGCCGAGCCGAACGACGCGAGCGACGCGCCAACCGCACACGCTCCGTTGACCGCGTGCGCGGCATCTTCGAAGGCCAGCCGGAATAAGAAACGCAGAAGTCAGAACGATGAACGCTGAACTGAAAGACGAGGCTCTTCAGTTCAGCGTTCAGCGTTCTGACTTCTGACTTTCCTTTCTTCCCTTTTCCCCTTAAAGTTTTTCCGTGAAGCGGGAGCGTGTAGATAAGCTGCTGGTTGAGCGTGGGCTCGCGCCTTCGCGGACGCGGGCGCAGGCGCTCGTGATGGCGGGCGCGGTCCTGGTCGGCGAGCAGCGGGTCGAGAAGCCTTCGGAGACTTTCCCCGCGGACGCGCCTTTGCGCGTGCGCGGGGCGGAAGACCCGGCGGCGCGATACGTCGGGCGCGGCGGGTTGAAGATGGAGCGGGCGCTCAAAGAGTTCGGCCTCGATGTCGAGGGGCTCACTTGCCTCGACGTGGGGGCTTCGACCGGGGGCTTCACCGACTGCCTCCTGCAACATGGCGCGCGGCGCGTCGTGGCGCTCGACGTGGGCCACAACCAGATAGACTGGCGGCTGCGGACGGACGCTCGCGTCGAAGTCCGCGAGGGCGTCAACGCGCGCCACCTGAGCCAGACCGACTTCGAGGAGCGGTTTGACCTCGTCGTGATGGATGTCTCTTTCATCTCGGCGACGAAGGTTTTGCCCGCGCTCGTCCCGCTTTTGAAAGATGAAGGCCGCGCCGTCGTCCTCGTCAAGCCGCAGTTCGAGGTGGGCAAAGGTGAAGTCGGCAAGGGCGGCATCGTCAGCGACCCGGCGCAGCACGCGCGCGTCGTCGAAGAAGTGAACGCCGCCGCCCGTGCGCTCGGCCTGCGCGTCGGCGGCGTCATCGAATCGCCCATCACGGGCGCGGACGGCAACCGCGAATTTCTCGCCCTCTACGAGCGGGCGAAGGACACTTGATGAGAAGACTTTCGGAGTCGGCGGCGCTCGCGCAACTTCAGCGCGGCAAGGCCGCCTTCCAGACACACGTCAAGCTCGGCTACGAGCGCGCGGCGCGCGACTGTCGAGTGTGCCCGACGCCCGGCGTCTGCTGCACCGACGCGCACTTCGTCAACGTCCACATCACGCGCCTCGAAGCCGTCGCCATCCGCGAGACACTCCGGCGCACGCCGCGCCTCGACGACGAAGCGAGACGCGCCGTTTATGCGCGGGCGCGCGCGGCTGTCGAGCGTTACGGCTTGAACACTGCGGGCGACACCTTCGCGCAGACCTTCTCGTGCCCGCTGTTCGAGCCGGGCGTAGGCTGCCTCGTCCACCGACGCGCCAAGCCCGCGCCGTGCGTCCAGCACGCCTGCTACGACAACTGGGAGGACGTGCCGCCGCTCGATTTGCAATGGCGCGCGGAGCGTCGCGTCGAGCGTTTGAATACGGAAGTCTACGGCGCGGCGTGGGCCTGGCTCCCCGTGCCCGTCTGGCTCTCTTTGGTTGACCCCGAAGCGGACGGCTCGGAGTTGGAAAGGCTCGCGCGCGTGTGGGGCGCGCGGCGCGAGCCCGCAGGACAAGGAAACTACGCGCGGCGCGCGCGGGCGAAAAACAGAACCCTGCCCGTCATCCGCGCGTAAAGAGCAGCAGCCGCCCGCGAAAGCATCTTCCGTCCCGAACGACGACGAACTTCGGAAAGAATTTTGGAGGCATCATGTACTGCCCGCACTGTGGAAACGAATCGTCCGGCGAACTCAACTACTGCAAGCGCTGCGGCGGGAACCTGAACTCACTCGCGCTCAACTCGCCGCAAGAGATTCGGCCCGTCGTCCCGCCCGGCACGGCGTGGGCGATGGGGACGACGATGTTCCTGCTCATCGTCATGGGCCTCGGCGCGGTCTTCGCCGCCGTGGACAAGCTGACGGAGCGCGGGGCCATCCCGCCCGTCCTCGTCCTGATGGTCATCTTCGGCGCGCTCACCATCCTCGGCGGCGCGACGCTCCTGACCTTTCTCTGGACGCGCGTCCTCGGCACGACCCGCACGAGCGCGAGCGCGCCGCCGCAACTCAACAGGCACGCCAACACCAACGAACTCCCCCCGGCGCGCGCCGGCTCGTTCGCCGACTCACACATCCCCAGCGTCACCGAACACACCACGCGCACCTTCGACAACATCGGAAGAGAACGATGAAGTCAGAACGCTGAACGATGAACTATCAGAAGTTTTCAGTAGGCAGTTTTCAGTTTTCAGTAAAGGCCAGAACTGAAAACTGAAAACTGTTAACTGTCTTGCAGTTCATCGTTCAGCGTTCTGACTTCATCGTTTGATTGACACTCCGGCGCGGGCGCGGCTATCATCCGGCCAAGTTTTCCGGTTCAATTTCAAGGCTTTGCGCTCCCCCGTTCGCGCTCTCCGGGCGAGGGCCCAGCGCGCCCCTCGCGCGGCCTTCGCAGCTTTTAGCCGAGACACGCCCTGACGAAGTTCGTCCGCTCAAGCGCTATGGAGAAGATTACCGTCCGACGCGTCGGAGTTCTCATCAAGCCGCACCAGCCGGATGCGCTCAAGACCATCTGCCGTCTGGTCGAGTGGTGCGCCGAGCGCGACATCACGGTCTACGGCGGGCCGCGCCTCAACCGCGAGCAGATTAAGCAGGAGACGGGCTGCACGGTCGAGACCTTAGAGCACGCCGAGTTGGTCAAGAGCGTTGACCTCATCATCGTCCTCGGCGGCGACGGGACGATGATTGCGACGGCGCGGATGGTCGGCGACTACGGGACTCCCGTCCTCGGCATCAACTACGGCACGCTCGGCTATCTCGCCGACTTCACGCACGAAGAGATGCTCCCGGCGCTCCAGTCCATCCTCGACGGAACCTACACGCTCGACCGCCGTCTGATGCTCGCGGCGGAAGTCTACCGGGGCGGCGAGAAGCTCCTGCACGACCGTGTCTTAAACGACGTGGTCATCTCGAAGTCCGCGCTCGCGCGCATCATCGAGATCGAGACGATAATTGACCGCAAGTTCGTCAACTGCTTCCGCGCCGACGGGCTCATCATCTCGACGCCGACGGGCTCGACCGCCTACAACCTCTCGGCGGGCGGCCCCGTCATTTATCCTTCGATGGGCGCGGTCGTCATCACGCCCATCTGCCCGCACACGCTCTCGAACCGCCCGCTCGTCGTCCCCGACGACGTGGAGTTCGAGCTGACCTTGAAGACACCGAATGAGGAGGTCGGCCTCACGCTCGACGGGCAGGTCGGGATGCCGCTCGAATTCGAAGACCGCATCGTCGTCCGCAAGAGCCGCATGGCCTTCAACCTGATACAAGCCAACACGCGCAACTACTTCGACGTTCTACGCAACAAGTTGAAATGGGGGAGGTAAGAAAACGATGAAGTCAGAACGCTGAACGATGAACTATCAGAAGTTTTCAGTAGGCAGTTTTCAGTTTTCAGTAAAGGCCAGAACTGAAAACTGAAAACTGTTAACTGTCTTGCAGTTCATCGTTCAGCGTTCTGACTTCTGAGTTTCATTCTCATGTCCGACAAAAACGACAGAGACCCGAAGGGGCGGGACGCTTACGAGCGGGAGTTGACGACCGACCTCAAGGACACGACGCCGGACAAGCCGAAGGGGATGCCGCTGCACACGCGCATCGTCATCGGGCTTTTGGTGGGCGTCGTGGCGGGCGTCGTGGTGAACCGCGTGTTCGGCGGCGACGACCCGCGCGTCGTGTGGACTATCAGCCGCATCACGGAGCCCATCGGCACGCTCTTCCTCCGGCTGCTGCTGATGGTCGTCGTGCCGCTCGTCTTCTCCTCGCTGGTCGTGGGCGTCGCAGGCATCGGCGACATCCGCAAGCTCGGACGCGTCGGGGTGAAGTCTTTCGCCTACACGCTCGTCATCTCGGCCATCTCGGTCGTCATCGGGCTCACGCTGGCGAACACCATCCGACCGGGCGAGCGGATTGACGCGACGACGGCGCAGGGGCTCGAAGCGCGTTACGGCTCGGACGCCACGGCGCGCGTGGCGGCGGCGAAGAAGGCCGAGTCTACGGATTCACCGCTCATGCAGGTGGTGAAGACCATCGTGCCCGAAAACCCTGTGGCGGCGGTCGCGGGCATCATCCGCGGCGAGGAGAAGCAGACCGACACGCCCAACATGCTCCACCTCATGTTCTTCGCGCTCATCCTCGGCGTGGCGGCGACGCTCGTCCCGACGGAGGTGACGGCCCCGCTCCTGCGCGGCTTGCAGGCGCTCTTCGAAATCTCGGCCAAGATCATTGACCTCATCATGAAGCTCGCGCCGTATGCCGTCGCGTGCCTGCTCTTCAACAACACGGCGCGCTTCGGCCTCGACCTCCTCTCGGCGCTCGCGTGGTTCGTCGTGACGGTGCTCCTTGGGCTCTCGCTCCACATGTTCGGCGTCTACTCGCTCTCGGTCTACTTCCTCTCGCGCATCAGCCCGCTCGAATTCTTCCGCCGCATCAAGACCGTCATGCTGACGGCGTTTTCGACCTCCTCTTCGAACGCGACTCTGCCGACGGCGCTCCGCGTCTCGGAAGAGAACTTGGGTGTCCCGCGAGAGATTAACAGCTTCGTTTTGACGGTCGGCGCGACGGCGAACCAGAACGGGACGGCTCTTTATGAGGGCGTGACGGTCTTGTTTCTGGCGCAGCTCGCGGGCGTTGACTTGACGCTCGGCCAGCAGCTCGGCGTCGCCTACTTCGCCATCCTCGGCGGCATCGGGACGGCGGGCGTGCCTTCGGGCTCGATCCCCTTCATCATCATCATGCTCGCCACCTACGGCATCAACCCCGCGCTCATCGCCATCATCCTCGGCGTGGACAGGATTCTCGACATGTGCCGCACGACCTTGAACGTCGCGGGCGACATCACGGCGGCGACTTACGTCGCTAGGAGTGAAGGCTATGAGCTTTTGAAGCCGCACGTGCCGGAGCTTGAGCGATTGGGCGTCGTCGCGGGCGGGCCTTCGAGCCGCGACGCGATTGACTGAACGCTGAGAAGGAAGAGAGATGAGATTCAAGGCGCGGACGTTTTTACTTCTCCTGTCGCTCGTCGCGGCGTGCGCGGTCTCTTCCCCTGCGCAGACGACGCAGAAGCCCGCGGACATTCCACGGTCGAAATCCGTGCGGATAATTGTCAGGGAGTGGCGTGAGTTCACGTCCGCCGAGGGCGGCTTCACGGTCTCGATGCCGGCGGAGCCGAAGGTTTCGACGCAGAGGCTCCCGCCGCCGCACGAGAGCGTGACGATGCGCACGCACATCGCGGAGACGGAGGCCGAGTACGGCGTCGCCTACGCCGACTACCCGGAGCAGATTGAAGGGACTGACAAAGTGGGGCCGTTCTTCGCCGCCGTCCGCGACGAGGGCGTGAAGGGCGTCGGCGGTCGCCTCCTCGAAGACAGGGAGGAGTCCTTCGACGGCCACCCCGGACGCGTCTACAGGTTCGAGTACGCGGGCGGCTACCAGATACGCTGCCGTCTGTTCGTCGTCGTCAGGCGGCTCTACATGGTCACGGCCTCGACCTACGGCACGAAGGCCCGCGACGAGCAGGCCCGTCGGACATCCGAAACCGCCGCCGACAAATTCATGGCCTCCTTCAAACTTCACAGAATCGAGGACGGCGCGAGGCAGCGCCTCCCGGCTGGCGACCCGAACCGGCAGGCGGCGTTGTCGTCGAATGGAGAGGTTGACCGTCTCTTGCGGAGTCTGCCCGAAGGCTCCGTGCTGGCGGGCTTCTGCACGGCGAAGTTCTGCCGGAAGCAAGAGGGCTCGGTCGTCGAGTTCAAGGTTCTGAAGAACCCCGCGCCCGACTACCCGGCCATCGCACATACGGCGCGGGCGCGCGGCGAGGTCGTGGTGCGAATCGTCGCCGACGAGGAGGGGCGCGTCGTCGCGGCGCAGGCCGTCGGCGGCCACCCGCTGCTGCAACAGTCGGCGGCGGCAGCCGCGCGGCGGATGCGCGTCTCGCCCGTCACGTCGAAGGACGGCGCTCCGTCGAAGGTGTCGGGCGTGGTCGTCTACACCTTCGTGCTGCGTTAAGGGCGAGCCCCGGAAGGCTCGCGCCGCGCGCGCGGGAATGAAGTCTCCACACTCCCGTTAAACTTCCGTCAGAAGACTGTCCGAATCTCGCGGCGACGCTTTAGAGAATGCGACGTGTGCACGCCCGTCGCCGCCGCCCGGAGGAGCTACGAGACTATGATTTTTCCCATCGGCGACGACAACTCCGACCGCGTAAGCGCGCCCTTCGTCAACTACGCGCTGCTCGCGCTCAACCTCATCGTCTTCGTCTTCTTTCAGGGCCTGGGGAATAACGACCGCTTCACCTACGCCTACGCCACCGTGCCGCAGGAGATCGTCACGGGCGTGGACGTGGCGAGGCCCGTGGTGGTCAACGACCCCATCAGCGGCGACCCCGTGGGGCGCATCCCCTTGCAGCCGACGCCGCTCTCGGTCTATCTCACGCTCCTGACCTCGATGTTCATGCACGGCGGCTTCGCGCACCTGTTCGGCAACATGCTCTACCTCTGGATTTTCGGCGACAACCTCGAAGACCGTCTGGGGCACGTGCGGTATCTGCTCTTTTATCTCCTGTGCGGGGTGCTGGCCTCGCTCGCGCACGTCCTGACGAACGCCGACTCGTTCATTCCGAGCCTCGGCGCGTCGGGCGCGATTTCGGGCGTCCTCGGCGGCTACATCCTTCTGCACCCGCACCGCCGCGTGCGGGCGATCGTGCTCAGGGGCTTCGTCACGGAAATCCCGGCGTGGGCGGCCATCGGCCTCTGGTTCGTCTTCCAGCTCATCAGCGGCCTCGGCATGCTCGGCGGCGGCTCGCAGGCGGGCGGCGTCGCCTACGCGGCGCACATCGGCGGCTTCATCGCCGGTCTCGCGCTCATCAAGATTTTCGCCATCGGTCGCGGCGGCGGCGGCAGCCCCGCGCCGGGGTGGGGGCGCGGTTAAGAGTTCATCAAGGGGTTAACAAAAGGAGCGCGGCGCTTCTCTCGCGCGGCGCGGTCTTTACAAGTGAAAGGGGAGGAATGAAAGACATGGCAAGTAACGAGGAAGTGATTTCGACTCTCAACAATCTCATCGAGACGTGCCGCGACGGGCAGAACGGCTTCCAGACCGCCGCCGAGGGCGTGGAGCGGAGCGAGCTGAAGACGCTCTTCCACACCTACTCGCAGCAGCGCGCCGGGTTCGTCGGCGAGTTGCAGGACGAGGTGCGCCGCCTCGGCGGCGACCCCGAAAATTCGGGCAGCGTCGCCGCCACGCTCCACCGCGGCTGGATAGACATCAAGGCGGTCGTCACCGGCAAGGACGACGGCGCGGTGCTCTCCGAGTGCGAGCGCGGCGAGGACGTGGCGGTCGCCAACTACCGCGCGGCGCTCGACACAGACCTGCCCGCCAACGTCCGCGCCGTCGTCGAACGGCAGTTCGGCGAGGTCAAAGAAGCCCACGACCGCATCCGCTCGCTGGAGAAGTCGAGCGACGCGGGCGCGTAAACAGATAAGGATTTATCCCCGAAGGGGATGAAGGTCATAGCCGGGGGCAAGCCGGAGGCGCGGCACGCGCCGAAGCGTCGCCCCCGGTTCGGACAAGGAAACAATTCCGACCCTGAAGGGGTCGCACCTCAACATTGAGTCTGCGACCCCTTCAGGGTCGGATTTTTTTACTTACCTTGACCGGGGGCGGCGCAAACTACGTTTGCTCTGCCCCCGGCTATTATCTTTCGCCCTTTCAGGGCTTGAATCCGCCGTCACTTCTTATCCACGATGTCGGCCTTCTGCGTGCCGACGAAGTCGAGGAGGTCTTTCTTCTCCTTCTCCGGCACTTTGAACTTGTCGAGCGAGGCGACGAGGTGCTTGGCGGCGGCGTCCCACTCGGCTTCGTTGATGCCGAGCCCCTCGTGCGAGGCCTTCATCGTGCGCCCCGTGTAGATGCAGGGGCCGCCCGCCGCCGCGCAGAGCTGGTCGAGGATGTGCTGGCGGATGCGCTTCTTGGAGTCGGTGCTGTGGCCGACGAAGAACCGCTCGAACTGCTTGTCCGCGACGAGGCGGCCCACGAAGTCGTCCACCACCGCCGCGATGGCGTCGTAGCCGCCGAGCCTCGTGTAGAGAGACTTCTGCGCCGCCGCGTCCTGCGGCGCGGAGGGGGAAGCGCCCGCGCCCCACGCGACGGGGGCGAGGACGAGGGCGAGGAAGGTCGCCGCGAGGCGAAGGTTTTGGGCCGTGCGTGAAGTGTGCATCGTTTTTCCTCCTGCCGGTCGGGTCGAGGGAGCCGGGATGAGCTGTGCTTCGTCGGAAGCGAGGTGTCTCGCACGGATATACGCCGTCTGTGCCCCGGTCGGATTTTTGTGCCGGGCGCGCGCATAAAAAAAGAGGGACTCCGGGGAGTCCCTCTTCCAAGTTTGAGGCCGTCGGGTGACGGCGAAGTTTTTTTAGAACTCGAAGCGCGCCGCGAGCTGGATGCGGCGGGCGGTGAAGGTCGAGCCGATGACGCCGAACGTGGTGCTGTTGATGTCGTCGGTGTTGCCGATGAAGAAGTTGGTGTGGTTGAGCAGGTTGAAGGCTTCGGCGCGGAGCTGGAGCCTCATCCGCTCGTTGATGGCGATGTTCTTGATCATCGAGGCGTCAATGTTGAAGTACGACGGCCCGTTAATCAAACCGCGCTCGATGTTGCCCACCTGACCGGCGGGGACGTTGAAGAGCGCCTGACCCTCGAAGGTCGGCGAGCCCGCGCCGCCGGTCGCCGCGCCCGAAGGAGCGAGGACTGACGGGTCAACGAAGAGGATGCGCCCGTCGGCCAGACGGCGAACGCCGAAGAGGCTCCGCAACTGTTCGCGGCTCATGTTCGAGAAGGCCGTCTGGTTCGCCGAGGGGGTCGTGCGGTTGAAGGTCGAGCGCGGGTCGAGCGGCGTGAACGGCGCGCCCGTCTGGAGCGCGACGATGCCGCTGAACTGCCACCCGCCGACCAGACGGTTGAGCCAGGAGCCCTCGTTGAGGAAGGCCTTGCCCTTGCCGAAGGGCAGCTCGTAAATCCCGTTGAAGTTGAAGACGTGCGCCACGTCGTAGTCGGCCCGCCCGAACTCGATGCGCGGGCGCGCGTTGTCAATGCGCGGGTCAACGCGCGACTGCTCGGAGCCGCTCGAATCCGTCAGGGTCTTCTGCCAGGTGTAGTTGGCCTGGAAGTAGAGCCCCTGCGAGAAGCGCTTGCGCACTTCGAGCTGCATCGCGTTGTAGTTGTACTCCGAGCAGTTGCAGAGCAGGCGCGCGACGCCCGCGTTCGGGTTCGGCAGGAACGGGAAGCCGTTCGTCAGGCCGAGCGTGATGTAGTTCTGCGCGAGCGAGCCCGGTCGGCCTTCGCGGACGAACTGGATGACCGAGGCGTTGGTGAAGGCCGCGCCGCCCGTGTTCGTCAGGTTGGCGAGGACGGCGAGCTGCTGGCTGCCCGTGACGTTGGAGTTGAAGCCGATGCTCACGGGGAAGGGCGCGAGCGCCGCCGTCAGGGCCGCGCCCGACAGGCCCGAACCCTGAATCTGCGCGCGGCGGGCTTCGACGAGCGAGAGGTTCTGCTGCGCGCGCTGGAAGTCGCCGAAGAAGCCGTTGTTGTTGATGTCGAGCTGGTTGAGGTCGAGGTAGCGCCAGAGCTGGTTGCTGCGCCCGTGGACGTAGCGGAGTTCGAGCGCCGTCTGGAATCCAAGCTCGCGCTGGATGCCGATGTTGAACTCGTGCGTCGAGGGAATCTGGATGTCGGTGTCAATGCCGCCGATGGTCCCGAGGAGGCCGCCGAGCGAGTTGTTGAGCGCGTAGCTGCGCGGGATCGCCAGCGAGGGCTGCGTGATGGCGATGGGGTCGCCCGCGCGGAGGTTCAGGTTGTTGAGGGTGTTCGAGCCGCGCAGGCCGGGGTTGGCGTCGCCCTCGGAGGCCGAGGCGCGGAGCATCGTGTCGTTGACGAAGCTCTTGCGGTAGCCGCCGCGGATGACGGTGCGCCCGCCGTTGGGGAAGATGGCGCCCAAAACTCCGTTCTCGAAGCTCGGCGTCCAGGCGAAGCTCAGGATGGGGCCGAAGTTGTCGAAGTCGTTGTTGAAGAGCTTGTTTCCGCCGAGGTTGGTGCCCGCGATCTGCGTGAACCCTTGCGGGTTCAGGAGCGCCTGCTCGATGGTCGTGCCCGCAGGGATGTTCGGCTCAAGGATGACGCCGTTGGTCTCGCGGAGGCCGGTGAACATCTCGTAGCGCAGCCCGAGGTTGAGCGAGAAGCTCGGCTTCACCCTCCACTGGTCGTTGAAGTAGAAGGAGTAGTTCTCGTGCTCGTAGTTCTGGCTGAGGCCCGCGCCGGGGACGAAGCCCGACGAGGGGTCAGTGACGTTGAAGGTCTGCGTCGCCGCGCTGACGATGCCGCCGAGGAGCGCGAGCAGGTTGTTGGCGGCGGTGCGCTGCGTGGTGCTGATGCCGCCGGGGAAGAGCGACGGGTTGGTGAACTGCGCCGTCGTGATCTGCGGCGTGTTCGCGTTCGTGCCGATGGTCAGCGTCGGGACGATGCCGGCGTCGTTCAGGCGGTTGACGCGGAAGAGCTGCCCCTGAAAGCCGAAGCGGAAGGAGTGGTTGCCGCGGATGTACTCGGCGTTGTCCTGGAAGTTGTAGGTGTTAGTGTCGCGCCCCTGCGGGAGGAAGCTGACCTCCGGGTTGCTTATGGAGGTGAGCGTGAAGAACTGCGCGGGCGCGGCGACGCTGCGCGAGAAGATCGGGGAGCTGTCGAGCCACCCGGCGCGCACCTCGTTGGTGAAGCTCGGCGTCGGCGTGAAGCGCCAGACGGCGACGTAGAGCTTGGTGAGCGTGGCGTCGGATATCACGGGCAGGACGCCGAAGCCCTCGGTGTTGTCCGAGGTCGGGCGGAGCGTGAACTCGTCGTTACTGTTGTAGACGAAGTTGACGGAGTGGCGCGCGTTGGCGTCCACGTCGAAGCGGAGCGTCATCGTGTCGCGGTCGTTGTTGGCCGCCTGATTGAAGCGGTAGCCCGTCGTGTTGCGCTGGTCGCCCGCGACCGTCGTGTTCCCCGCCTCCGGCGTGTTGGCGATGAAGCGGCTCTGGATGAGCGGGTTGATAGAAGTGATGCCGGTGCCGAGCGCCGGGTTGAGCAGGTTGATGGTGCGCGTCACGCCCGCGTTGTCGAGGTAGGTGAAAACCCCCTGCCGCGCCGAGGGCAGAAGAATTGTGCGCGTGCGCGAAGAAGAGCTGCGCGTCAGGAGGCGCTCCCACGTGCCGAAGAAGAAAGCCTTGTCCTCCCAGAGCGACGGGCCGCCCTCGCCGAAGCGCGGCAGAGGCATCGGGCCGCCGATCTTGCCGCCGAACTGGTTGCGGTTGAGGTACGGGCGCTCGACGCGGTTGGCGTTGTTGAAGAAGCTGTTGGCCGCGAGCGCCGAGTTGCGGTTGTAGGCCCAGAGCGCGCCGTGGAAATTGCTGGAGCCGCGCGGCGTCACGGCGTTGACCTGCGAGGAGCCGTAGCCTCGATCCGCGCCCGCGTTCTGCGAGGTCACGGTGAACTCGGCGATGTCGTCCGCGCCGGGGCGCGTCGGCGAGAAGTCCACGGTGTTCTGGCGGATGAAGTTGTCCTGAATGTTGATGCCGTCGCGCGTGAGGTTGGTCATCGAGGGCCGCTGGCCGTTGATGGAGGTGTTCTGCGCGCCGTTGGAAGAGACGCCGGGCTGGAGCTGGATGAGCACCAGCGCGTCGCGGTTGGCGAGCGGCAGCTCGACGATCTGTCTTTCGGTGACGGTGTTGCTCAGCTCGGCGTTCGTCGTGTTCACCACGTCCGCGCCTGCCGTCACGGTCACCGTCTCGCTGATGTTACCGACTTCGAGCGTCGCGTTGAGCGAGTACTCGCGGTTGATGTCAATCTTCAACTCGGTCGCGTTGTAGGTCTTGAACCCGGGCGCGGAGATGGCGACCGTGTAGGTCCCGGAGTCGAGTTGGGGGACGCTGTAAGTGCCCTCGTCGTTGGTCGTCACCGAGCGGGTGGTGCCCGTCTGGTTACTGGTGATGGTGACGGACGCGCCCGCGATGACGCCGTCCGCGCTGGAGACGGTGCCGACGAGTCGGCCCGTGCTGCTCCCCTGTGCCATTGCGGAGGCGGCGAGCACGCAGAGCGCTAGCGCCGCAAGCAATAGTTTTCTCATCGTCTACTGATGCTCCTTATCTTTTGCGCACACTGATACCCGCGTGCGAGGAAGAGTCTCTCTCTATTTGTTCGTTTCGTTGTTGCAGGCGGCGCACGCAGAGGTAGACCGGCCCGCAAGTGGGCTTGCGAGTTGGCAAGTGTCGTACCAGTTGAGTCGGCGGCGGTTAAACGTCTCTGCCGCAAACGAGTACATATAGATGGACGCCGCCGCTTTCTCCGTTTTCGGATTTCTATTTAAAAATCCAAAGAAAGTGTGGTTATTTTTTTGTATTCGCGCCAAATAACAGGACGCGCGCGACGGTGAGAGGACTCTGCGGAGAGGTGAACGCGGGGTGCCGAGGGGCGAGTCGTGAGGCGAGCCGGTTGCCGCCGCGCGAGCGGCTCAGGTAAGATTTTGCGTCAAGAAAAACTAAGGAGAGAAAAGATGTCCACGACCGAGGATGCCGCCGCGCCGCCGCCTGTCAACCAGCAGGGGCTCGACATCCGCCCGACGCCGCGCGAGGAGATGAACCTCTACCCGCTCGACACCTTCCCCTACGAGTACGCGGGCCGCGAGATACGCGTCCGGTTCGAGATGCCGGAGTTCACGGCCATCTGCCCGTTCTCCGACTTCCCCGACTTCGCCGTCCTCCGCCTCGAATACGTCCCCAACGAACGCTGCGTCGAACTCAAGAGTCTGAAGCTCTACATCAACTCGTTCCGCGAGGTGAAAATCTTTCACGAGCACGTCGTCAACGTCATCCTCGAAGACTTCGTGCGCGCCTGCGACCCCCTCGCCGTCGAACTCGAAGGCGACTTCCACGTCCGCGGCAACATCAAGACCGTGGTGCGCGCGTCCTACAAGAAGCAGTAGACAGTTTTCAGTTTTCAGTTTTCAGTTTTCAGTTTTCAGTTTTAAATGGCTGCGCCGGGAGGATTAAGTCATGGCATCGCAGTCTTATCGAGATTTGACAGTGTGGCAGAAGAGCATTGCGCTGTGTGTGCAGGTTTACGAGGCTTGCGGAGCGTTCCCGAAGAGTGAACTCTACGGACTGTCCGACCAAATGAGACGGGCCGCAGTTTCGATTCCTTCAAATATTGCTGAAGGGCAAGGGCGACAGCACCCTAAAGAATTTCTACATTTCCTCTCGGTCGCCAACGGCTCTCTCGCCGAGCTAGACACTCAACGTATCATCGCAGAGAATCTGCACTTCGTAAGCACCGAAAAAAGCGCGCATCTCGACGAGCGCATCACGGAAGTACGAAAGATGCTCTATGCCCTCGCTGCGAGCCTCAAAACTGGCAATTAAGAACTGAAAACTAAAAACTGAAAACTGAAAACTGTTTATGGAAATCACCGCCGTCGTCATCTTCGCCGTCATCGGCTTCGCAATCTTTTTCTTCGTGCTCAAGGGGCTGTTACGGATGGCGATTCGTTTGGCGGTCGTGGGGGCGGTGTTGCTGGCGCTGCTCGTGGGGGCGGTGGCGTGGTGGTGGTACGCGCCGTTCGGAAGCGGCGGCGACGCGAATCAAACCGCAACACCAACGCGCGCCCGGCGCGCTCGCCGAGACGTTAAGAGGCCCGACGACGACGAGCGAGCATGGGAGAGACAGACACAGACGCCTCCGACCGTTTCGACGAGTCCGTCAGTACGGGGCGGCTCGACGAGTCCATGCCGGGGCTCTGGAGCCGCTACCGCAGACTCCCGCGCAACGTCTTCGCCATCAGCCTCGTCAGTCTCCTGAACGACGCTTCGAGCGAGATCATCTACCCGTTCCTCCCGCTCTTCCTCGCGCTCACGCTCGGCGCTTCGCCCTTCGCCATCGGCGTCATCGAGGGCGGCGCGGAGTCAATCTCCGGCCTCCTCAAATTATTCTTCGGCTACTACAGCGACCGGCGCGGGCGGCGCAAAGGCTTAGTGGTCTTCGGCTACGGTCTGGCGAGCGTCGCGCGACCGCTGCTCGGCCTCGCCTCTTCGTGGCCGCACGTGCTCCTCATCCGCCTCACCGACCGCGTGGGCAAGGGCGTGCGGAGCGCGCCGCGCGACGCGATGATCGCCGACGCCGCCGCGCCCGACGAACGCGGGCTCGCCTTCGGCTTCCACCGCGCGATGGATCACGCCGGGGCAGTCATCGGCCCACTCTTGGGCTACGCCATCTTGAGTTTCGTCGCCGCGAACAGGGACGCGCCGACGGCGGGCGACTACCGGACGCTCTTTTTGCTCGCTTCCATCCCGGCGCTGGCGGCGGTGCTCGTCGCGGCCTTCTTCGTGCGCGAAGCTCCGCGTGAGCGGCGCGTCGGCGTCGAGGCCGCGCCGCTCAAATTTTCTTTGCGTGGCTACGACGGGAACTTCAAACGCTTCCTCTGCATCGTCGCGCTCTTCACGCTCTCGAACTCCTCGGACGCCTTCCTCCTCCTGCGCGCGCAGGAAGCGGGCGTCTCGACCGAGACGATCCCGCTGCTCTGGGCGGCGCTGCACATCTTCAAGGTCGGAAGCTCGCTCGTCGGCGGCGCGCTCTCGGACAAACTCGGACGCCGCACGCTCATCGTTTCGGGCTGGCTCCTCTACGCGGCGGTCTACGCGGGCTTCGCCTTCGTCTCGACGGCGAAGGGGGCCTGGATTCTGTTCCTCATCTACGGCCTCTACTTCGGACTCGTCGAAGGCTCGGAGAAGGCGCTCGTCGCCGACCTCGTGCGCGCCGAGCAGAGGGGCACGGCCTACGGCCTCTACAACCTCGCCTTCAGCATCACGGTCTTGCCGGCCTCGCTCCTCATGGGCGCGCTCTGGTACTGGCGCGGCGCGGCGACGGCCTTCCTCGTGAGCGCCTCGGTCGGCGCGACCGCCGCGCTCCTGCTCGCCGCGACCGTCCGCCCCGGCGCGCGTGAGAGCGCGAGCGGCTGAAGGGGCGGAGCGCGGAAGCCTCGCGGTCGAAATAAGTTGCGCTCCGTGCGGCGCGGCGAGATAATTGCCGCCGCCAACAGAGCAGCGAACGACGACGGCGACGGCGGTCGCCTCCCTTGAATCGTTTCCGCAGTCTCACTGCTTCTACCGAGCCTCAGAGAAGTTGTTCCACCGGAGGTCTCTCGTAACACTCATGCCCGAAGACATCTTTATCAGCTACGCACACATTGACGATAAGCCCTTCGGCGACACGAAGGGCTGGGTGACGAATCTCCACGAGCGCCTCAAGGTGCGGCTCGCGCAACTGCTCGGCTCGGAGCCCTCTATCTGGTGGGACGGGAGGCTGCAAGGCGACCAGTATTTCTCCGGGGAGATCGGCGACCGCGTGGGCGACACGGAGCTGCTCTTGACGGTCGTCACGCCGCGCTACGTCAACTCGAAGTGGTGTCAGGGCGAGCTGCGCGAGTTCTCCGCACGCGCCTTGGGGCGCGCGGGCGAAGGGGCGCGCAACCACTCGCGCATCTTCAAGGTCGTCAAGACGCCCGTCCCCGAAAAGCAACAGCCGCAAGAGCTGCGGAACTTGCTCGGCTACCTCTTCTACGAGGTTGATGCCAACGAGCGCCCGCGCGAGTTCAGCGCCAGCCTCGCGTCCGACAAAGACCCGAAGTATTGGGCGCGGCTCGACGACCTCGCGTGGGAGATTACGAAGGCCATCGAGAGACTGCGCGCCGAGGCCGTGGAGGAAGGCGGAGGCGGCGCGGAAGTCGGAGACGCGGGCGGCGTCGCGCCGCAGGCCGACGAGGCGCTGCCTCTGGAAAAGAAGGTCTACCTCGCGGAGACGACCGCCGACCTCTCAGCCGAGCGCGACCTCATCCGGCGCGAGTTGCAGCAGCGCAACTTCTACGTCCTGCCCGAACGCGAGCTTCCGCGCACCGCGCCGGAGTTCGAGGCGGCGGCGCGCGAGATGCTCGCGCGCTGCTCTCTATCAGTCCACCTCGTCGGCGCGAACTACGGCATCATCCCCGAAGGCGAAGAGGAGCGTTCCATCCTGCGCTGGCAAGAAGAGCTGGCCGCCGAGCGTTCGCGCGCCGACGCCGAGTTCACGCGCCTCGTCTGGATGCCGAAAGGTTTGGAGGCGAAGGGCGCGCGCCAGCGAACCTTCATCGAGGAGTTGCAGACCTCGCTCGGCGCGGGCGCGGAGCTTCTGCAAACTTCGGTCGAGGCCTTGAAGACACGCGTGCTCGAAAAACTCCTGCCGCCGCCTAAGCCCGCAGCGGCAGCAGCGGCGGCGGCGCAAGGCGCGGGCGAGGACGAGCTTAAGCGCGTCTATCTCATCTGCGACAACCGGGACTTGGGCGAGGTCGAGCCCATCGAGGAATTTCTTTTCAATCAGGGCTACGAAGTGTTGCCCTCGATTGACGGCGCGGACGGCGCGGAGATTGCGCAGTATCACCGCGAGAGTCTTCTCGCCTGCGACGCGGCGCTCATCTACTACGGCAGCGCCAACCAACTCTGGCTGCGCGCCAAGATGGGCGACTTGCAGAAGGCGCAAGGGTGGGGGCGCACCGTGCCGATGCTCACCAAGGGCGTCTACAAGGGCGGCGAGCCGACCGCCGAGAAGCAGCGCTTCCGCACGCGCGAAGTCCCGGTCGTCATCGAGAACTACAAGGGCTTCTCGCCCGCCGCGCTGCAACCCTTTCTCCAAGCCATGCGCGCGGGCAACGGAGGGCAGAGATGATGGACTCTGACTCAACCTACGCGGACGAACCCGCCAAGACCTTCAACCCGTTTCCGGGCCTGCGCCCCTTCGAGACCGACGAGTACACGCTCTTCTTCGGGCGCGACGGGCAGTCGGACGAGCTGCTCGCGCGTTTAGGCAAGACGCGCTTCCTCGCCGTCGTCGGCACTTCGGGGAGCGGCAAGTCGTCTCTCATCCGCGCCGGGCTTCTGCCCGCGCTCCACGGCGGTTTGATGGCCGGGGCGGGCTCCGCGTGGCGCATCGCGCTCTTCAGGCCGGGCGGCGACCCCTTGGGCAACCTCGCCGCCGCGCTCTGCTCGGAAGAGGCGCTCGGCGCGGGCGCGGGCGACGCCGACGTGCAGGCGGCAATCGTCGAGGCGACCTTGCGGCGGAGCACGCTCGGACTCGTGGACGTCGTCCGACAGGCGCGGCTCTCGAAGCATGAGAACCTTCTGGTCGTCGTTGACCAGTTCGAGGAACTCTTCCGCTTCCGCACTTCGAGGGAGACGCAAGGCTCCGAGGACGACGCGGCGGCCTTCGTCAAGCTCCTGCTCGAAGCGCCGCAGCCGAAGGCGCGCGAGGAGTTGGCCGCGCGTCGGAAACAAGACCCGAACTACGAGCCGCCGACGGGGCAGGAGGTCTTGCCCATCTACGTCGTCTTGACGATGCGCTCGGACTTCCTCGGCGACTGCGCGCAGTTCCAGGGGCTCCCCGAAGCCATCAACGACGGCCAGTACCTCATCCCGCGCATGACGCGCGACGAGCGGCGCGCGGCCATCACCGGCCCGGCGGCGGTCGGCGGCGGAGAGATTAGCCTCCCCCTCGTCAACCGCCTCTTAAACGACGTGGGCGACAACCCCGACCAGCTCCCCATCATGCAGCACGCGCTGATGCGGACGTGGAATCACTGGGCGGCGCGCTGCGACAACGGCAACGGCGGCAACGGCGACGCGGCGTGCGAGGTGGTCGAGCTTTCGGACTACGAGGCGGTGGGCGGGATGAGTGACGCGCTCTCGCGCCACGCCGACGAGGCCTACAACGAATTGCCGGACGAGCGCGCGCGCCTCGTCGCCGAGAAGATGTTCAAGGCGCTCACCGAGAAGGGCGCGGACAACCGAGAGATACGGCGGCCCGTCACGCTCGGCGAGTTGTGCGCAATCACCGAGGCGACGACCGAAGAGGTCTCGATGGTCGTCGAGACCTTCCGCCACGAGGGCCGCTCTTTCCTCATGCCGCCTGTCGGCACGCCGCTCGAACCGGAGACGGTGATAGACATCTCGCACGAGAGCCTCATCCGCAACTGGCAGCGGCTGAAGAAGTGGGTGGACGAGGAGGCGCAGTCGGCGCGCATCTACCGCCGCCTCGCCGAAGCCGCGACGCTCCACGGCGCGGGGCAGGAGAGTCTCGCGGCGGGCGCGGGGCTTCAGGTCGCGCTCGACTGGCGCACGCAGGCGCGGCCCAACTCGGCTTGGGCGTCCCGCTACCACCCCGCCTACGCCGGGGCGATGTCGTTCCTCGACCAGAGCAAGACGGCGCACGAAGCCGCCATCGAAGAGAGAGAACGACAACGCGAAGAGCAACTGGCGCGTGAGCGCCGCGAGTTGGAGAACGCCCAAGCCCTCGCCGAGCAGCAGGCGCTCTCGCTGAAGCAGGCCCAAGCTCTCGCCGAAGAGCAGGAGAAGTTCGCCGAGCAGCAGACCCTCTCACTGGAACAGGCGCAGACGTTCGCCGACGAGCAGAAGAAGTTCGCCGACCAGCAGTCCCGCTCCGCGCTCCGCGCGCGCCGCCTGACGTTCGTGATGGTCTTCCTCGCCCTCATCGCCGTCGGCACGGCGGCCTTCGCTCTGCGGGCGCGCGCCGCCGCCGGAGCGAGTCTCAAGCAGGCCGTCGAGAGCGAGGCGGAGGCCCGCGTCGCCCGCCAGCAGGCGGAGGACGCGAGCAAGAATCTCTACGAGAGCCTCGTCAAACAGAACGAGGCGAAGGAGGAGGCCGACCGCGCACGCAAGATTGCCGAGGAGAGCAAAGCGAAGGCCGTCGCGGAGCAGGAGAAGGCCGAGGCCGAGAAGAACCGCGCCAACGAGCAGGCGCGCATCGCCGCCGTCAACCTGGCCGACGCGCAGAAGGCGAACAAGGCGGCGCAGCAGGCCATTCATCAGGCGAAAGTCGCGCTCGACCGGGCCGTGGAGAGCAAGAATCAGGAGGTCGCCGCCGGGCAGCGCGGCCAACTCCTGCGGCAGGGCATCGAGGCTTACCGGCGCGAAGAGTTCGAGGAGGCTCTGGGCCTCTTCAACTCCCTCAGCGCCGAGTTGGAGAAGCTCCTGCCGGACTCGCCGGACGCGACCGGCGGCGGCAACTTCAGCCCCGACCAGCTCAAGCAGCACAAGCTCGAACTCGGCTGGACAAGGGCCAACATCGGGGCCACGCACCTCAAGATGCCCGACCCCTCCTACGACGAGGCGGTGAAGATTTACGAGGAGGCTTACGCCATCCTCAACCCGCTCTTCCCGGCGGACAGCAACGACCCCATCCTCTTCGACACCTACCACGGCCTCGCGCACGCCTACCTCGGCAACGCGAAGGAGAACCGAAAACCGACTCGCTCGCCGCAGATGAACGAGAAGCGCGCCGTCAAGTCGAAAGAGTATTTCAAGAAGGCGGAAGACTTCTTCAAACTCGCGCTCGATTTCCAGTTGCGGCACAAGGCCGACGATCCCTCGGAGTCCGCCGCCGCCTACCTCAACCTCGCGCGGCTCTATGTTGACGCCAACATGGTCGCGGAGGCCGACGCCAGTTACCGCAGCGTCTTCGACATCAGGCGGAAGGCCATCACCGAAGGCGATGACGACAGCCAAATCCCAGCACGCACGGAACTCGCCGCCGTCTACAAAGAGCTGGCCGAGTTTTACACCGGCCAGTACGACTTGGAGAAGGCGGTCAAGGTTTACGGCGAGATGATCGCCATGCAGGAGGAAGTTCCCATCTCACATTTGGCGGAGGCGGCCCCTTTGATTGCCGACAGCTACACCGAGCTGGCGCAGCTCCTCAACATCAAGGACCCGCAGGGCGAGGCCGACGAAGACGCCTTCCGCGCGGCGGGGCTGTTGCAGCAAGTGGCGCTCAAGCTCCACCGGGGCGGGGCGAGGCACGCCGCCGACAACCTCGACGACGACTACGATGGGCTCGGCGACGTGTACCTCAAGTTCGGCAAGTTCAAAGACGCGGAGGTCTTCTACCAGCAGGCGCTCTCGCTGAGGGAAGAGACCGAGGAGGGCAAGAAGAACCTCCCGAAGAGCTACGACAAATTGGCGATGCTCTACCGCCTGCATCTCAAGGACTACGCGAAGGCCGAGGAGTTCTTAAAGAAGGCCGCCGAGGCGAGCGCGGCGTCTGCCAACAAACTGCCCCAAGCCGTCGCGCTCGAACAACTCGCCTCGCTGTACGCGGTCAACCTCAAGAAATACCCCGAAGCCGAGGCGCAGTTGGAAAACGCCATCGCCATCTACGCGCGGACGGGCGAGTGGCCGAGGCAAGACGCGGCGCTCGTCGCTCTGGCCGACGTTTACCGGCGGCAGAATAAGGATGTCGAGCCGGTCTACGACCGCAGGCTCGCAGCCGCCGCGAGGTTCTCCAAATTCCTGACGGGCCCCGCCCGCATTGACCTCCGCATGGCCGCCCGAAACACGACGTATTTCACGGGACACCTCAAAGCCGTCGGCGAGCTTGCGGACTTCTACGCGAGCCGTGGGAAGAGCGCGCAGGTCGCGGCGGCCTACAGTCAGACTCAAGAGATCATGACGGCGCTCTACGGCAGAGTTTTCAACGTCTCGGTGCTGGACTCCGCCGCCGCGCAGTTGGAGAAGTATCAGTCGTTGCTCCGCGACTCGAACAAGACGGCGGAAGCGACGGCGGTGGGCGAGACCGTCAAGAAGCTCCGCGAGAGGCAGACGCAACAGCGAGAGCAGCAACAGGCGCAACAGCAGGAGCAGCAACAAGAGCCGGGGACGAAAGAGCCGGCGTCGCCGTCCGAGACGCCGACGCCGTAAATCACCGCGCGGCGTTCGTCGTCGCACAGTCCAAACACACAACCACGGAGGCCGTCGTTCTTCATGGCCCGGACGACGGCCTCCGCTTCCTTTCCCGGCTCGAAGGCCGCCGCCCTCCGAATCCTCCTCCGTCCCTCCGGCGGCGAATGACAGAATCCCTTTTTTCGGGTAGTTTATCTTCTCGCCTTGAAGGCCGCTCAACTCTCAAACAATCAGGCGCGAAGGATTGATGGAAGAACTCAAATACACTCTCGTCACGACGCCGGAAGAGCTGGCCTCGGCCATCGAAAAGCTTTCGCCGCACGCGGCGCTCGGCTTCGACGCCGAGACGACCTCGCTCGACCCCTTCGACCCCGCGAAGGGCACGCGCCTGCGCCTCTTGCAGCTCGCCGCGCCCGACGTGGTCTACGTCTTCGACCTCGACCGCATCGTCCCCGAAGGCAACCGCGGGACGCGCGCCGAGCAGCTCCGCGAATCCACGGCGCTCGACCCCTTGCGCCGACTGCTCGCCGCCCGCGAGCCCGTCAAGATCGCGCACAACTCGAAGTTCGACGCCAAGTGGACGAGGGCTTTCCTCGGCGTCGAGCTCGGCGGCGAGTTCGACTCGCGCACCAACTCGAACGGCGCGGAGCGCGTCGAGCGCGGCGGCCTCTTCGACACGATGCTCGCCAGTCAGGTCGTCTCGGCGGGCGAGCAGGAAGACCGCCACAGCCTCGAAGCCGTCGTCAATCGCTACCTCGACCAAGCGGTTGACAAGTCGCAGCAGGTCAGCAACTGGGGCGGCGAGCTTTCCGCCGCGCAGCTCGAATACGCGGCGCGCGACGCGGCGCTGCTCCTGCCCTTGCGCGACAAGCTTATCGAGGCGCTGCGTGCGGCCTCGCTCGGTCGCTGCGCGCAGCTCGAATTCGAGTGCGTCGTCCCCGTCGCCACCCTTGAGCTGAACGGCATCTTCCTCGACAAGGAGCGTTGGCGCGAGCAGCTCTCCGTCGTCGAGAAGAAGCGCGCCATCCTCGCCGAAGAGCTTCAAGTGATGCTCGCCGAGGAGTCGCCCCAACAGTCCTTCTTCGGCCCGACGCGCATGGACATCAACCTCGACTCGCACGTCCAGCTCACGCGCGCGCTCAAGCGGCGCGGCATCGAAGACCTCCCCGACTCGACGCGCAACTGGAAGCTCCAACCGCTCGCCGAGAAGTACATCGAGATTAAGACCCTCCTCGAATACCGCACCGTCCAGAAGGCTTTGACGAGCTACGGCGAGAACATCCTCGAAGAGATTAAGCCGACGACGGGCCGCGTCCACGCCAATTTTCATCAAATCGGCGCGCCGACCGGACGCATGGCCTGCACGCAGCCGAACATCCAACAGGTTCCGCACGCCTATGAGTACCGCCGCTGCTTCCGCGCGCCCGAAGGCCGCAAGCTCGTCATCGCCGACTACTCGCAGATAGAGCTGCGCATCCTCGCCGACTACACCGGCGACAAAGGCTTCGTTGACGCCTTCAACTCCGGCGCGGACTTGCACCGCGTGACCGCCGCGCAGATTTTCAACGTCTCGCTCGAAGAGGTCTCGAAGGAGCAGCGCGACTTCGCCAAGCGGCTCAACTTCGGCGTCGTCTACGGCATCGGCGCGAAGCGCTTCGCGCTCATGACCGGCCTTTCCGAGACCGAGGCCGAAGACCTCCTGCGCCGCTACTTCGCCACCTACCGCGACCTCGACGCGTGGCTCCGCAAGGCCGCGCAGCAGGCCGTCCGCGAGCGCGCCGCCCCGCGCACCGTCGCGGGCCGCCTCGCCCGCTTCAACTTCGACCCCGAAGACCGTCAGGCCGTCTCGCTCGTCCAACGCAACGGCAAGAATAGTCCGATTCAGGGCAGTTCGGCGGACATCATCAAACGTGCCCTGCGACTTTTGCACGACCGCTTGAAGGAGACGACGGCCTGCCTCGTCAACGTCATTCACGACGAGATAGTCGTCGAGTGCTCAGCCGACGATGCAACGGAGATTTCCCGCACCGTCGAAGAGGCGATGTGCGCCGCCGGTGAAGAGTACGTCAAGAAAGTCCCCGTCAACGTCGAGACGCAAATCGCCGACGAGTGGGTGAAGTAACTTAAACAGAACCGCGAGCGGTAGCGAGCGGGTTGAGTTTCGTTAACGTCAACCCGCTCGCTACCGCTCGCGGTACTGTTGTCTTTTCCAGACGAAGTAGACGGGCAATCCGGTGAGGACGATGAGGAAGCCGATGCCGGACGTGCGGCGCGCGAGGTAAACGAGGTCGAAGACGAGGAGCGTGGCGAGGACGATGTAGACGAGCGGGACGAAGGGGTAGCCGGGCGTGCGGTAGGGGCGCGGGGCGTCGGGCGTCTTGCGGCGCAGCACGATGACGGCCCCGACCATCAGCGCGTAGAAGACGAGGTCTGCCGGGATGATGTATTCGAGCAGTTGCGTGTAGACGTTGCCGTAAGTGACCGCGCCCGTCTGCGCGTCCGTCGCCACCGTGCGCGGCAGGGTCAAAAGCGACGCCCACACGCCTTGAAGGACGAGCGCCGCCGCCGGGACACGGGCTTCGTTCAACGCGCCGACGCGCGAGAAGAAGAGCCGGTCGCGCGACATCGCGTAGTAGACGCGCGCGCCCGCGAGGATGAGGCCGTTGTTGCAGCCGAAGGTCGAGACCATGATGGCGATTGCCATGATGGCCGTCCCTGCCGGGCCGATGGCCGCCTGCATCGTCGCCGTCGCGATGCTGTTCGGCGGCTTCTTCATCACTTCCAGAGGGAGCGTCACGACATACGCGACGTTGGCCAGCAGGTAGAGCGCGACGACGAGCGCGCAGCCCCACAGCAAGGCGCGCGGCAGGTTACGTCCGGGGTCGCGGATTTCGCTCCCCGTGAACGTCACGTTGTTCCAAGCCGACTGCGCAAACAGCGGCCCCGTCATCGCGCGCCCCAGAAGCATCAGGAGAGCCAAGCCGCCCGCCGCCTCCAAACCCGGCTGCGCCGTCTGCGGGTTCCAACCGTTCGCCCACGAGTCCCACCACGCCGCCGTGTGCGCCGCGCTCGCCTTATTCCAACCGAGCAACAACCCCGCGAGGATGAGCCCGGCGAGCGCCGCCGTCTTCGTAAAAGTAAAACTGTTCTGGATGAGCTTGCCGACCTTGAGGCCGCGCGTGTTCGTGAAGGTCAGGAGCAGGATGAGCAGGACGGCGACGAGCTGCTCGGTCGAGAGGCTGAGGGCGTAGCCCTCCGTCAAACGCACGGGCTCGACGAGATAGTTGCCCGAAGAGACCCACGGCGCGAGCACGCCCGTGAACCGCGCGAAGGCCACCGCCACCGCCGCTATCGTCCCCGTCTGGATGACGAGCAGGAGCGACCAACCGAACATGAAACCCCACGCCGGGCCGTAAGCCTCGCGCAGGAAGACGTACTGCCCGCCCGCCTTCGGCATCATCGCCGCCAGCTCCGCGCAGCAGAGCGCGCCCGTGATGGTCAACAATCCGGCCAGAGCCCACGCCGCCAGCAGCCATCCCGGCGCGCCCACCAGACGCATTGACTCGGCGGAAGTGATGAAGATGCCCGACCCGATCATCGAGCCGACGACAATCATCGTCGCGTCGAGCGGCCCCAGACCACGTTCGAGTTGTTGCGGCGAACCTTCCGTGCTTTCAGTTGGTGGCATCGTCATGCCTTTCGTTGTGGAATCAGCGGACTTCAATACGGCCCGGCTCAACCCTGTCCGAGTCGCCGTTCGAGTGCGTTGAAGCGCGGGGCTGCGCGAAGCGGGTCGAACATCGGCTCGACTTTGAGGAAGACGAGGAAAGCGGAGCGTTCTTCGCACGCCTGCTCCAAAAGTTCGAGGGCGCGTCCGTGCTCGCCGAGGCCGAGGCGGATGATGGCCGGGTAGTAGGCCGAGACGTACTTGCTCCGCGACAGTTCGTTCAGTTCCTCTATCAAGGAGACGGCCCGCCCCCGCTTGCCCGCGAGGCCGTAGGCGTAGCCGAGATGCGCCTTGAAGGTGAGGCCGCCGCCGGAATCCGCCGTCGCCGTCTTTAAGGCTTCGACCGCCTCGCCGAGTCGCCCCTGCTGCGCGCGCACGAGTCCGAGGTTCCAGCGCGCGAAGGTGAAGCGCGGGTCGAGTTCCAGCGCCTTCTGGTTCTGCGCGGCGGCTCTCTCGTAGTCGCGCGCGAAGTAGAAGGCCCACGCGAGGCTGACGTGCGCGAAGGTCGAGAGCGGGTCTATCTTCCGCGCGCGGCGGCAGGCGGCGACGGCGCGCTCGTGCTGCCCCGTGGCCTTGAGGTAGAAGCTGTGGCCGTCGTGCGCGTTCGCGTAGTTCGGGTTGAGCGCGACGGCGCGTTTGAACTCGCGCTCCGCGCCACGGAAGTCCCACTCGTAAAGGAGGCGGAAGAAGCCGAGCGAGGTGTGCGCCTCGGCCAGCGTGTCGTCGAGGTCGAGCGCGCGGAGCGCCGCCTCCTCGGCCATCGGGTAGAACTCCCTGGGCGGCTGCTCGCCGGTCGAGGAGGCGAGGAAGGCGTAGGCGTCGGCGAGCCCCGCGTGGGCGAGCGCGTATGAAGGGTCGAGTTCTATCGCCTTCCGGAATTCGGCGACGCCTTTTTCAATCCACTCCGTCGTCCGGCGGTTCACGTAGTAGCGACCGCGCAGATAAAGATGATAAGCCTCGGCGTTCTCCGTGCTCCGCGTCTTCAAACGCCGCTTCTCTTCCCCGCTCAATCGCGGCCTGAGCTTCTCGCTCACCTCCTGCGAGATGTTCTCCTGAAGCGTGAAGATGTCCTCGTGCTTGTGCCGGTACTGCTCGCCCCAGATTTGCGATTCGAGCGCCACGTCAATCAGCTCGACGCTCACGACCAGCAGTTCGCCGACGAGGAACAGGCGGCCCGTGACGAGCGCACGGACGTTCATCTCGCGCCCCGCAACCAGACGGGTCAACTTCGCTTCCACGGTAGCGGAACGCGGTCGCGCGCGGCACGACGCGCAGTCGCGGCAGTTGCGAAAGGATGTTGTTGATGCTCTCGGAGATGCCGTCGGAGAGGTACTCGGCCTGCGGCTCGCCCGTCTCGTTTAAGAGCGGGAGGACGGCGAGCGAGTCAATCGTCTTCGACACTCGCCGACGACGACCCTGCGCCGCGAGCGGCTTCGTCAACGAAGAAGAGGTCGCCGCCCCTTCGGGAAAACCTCCGGGCTCGAAAAGCTCGGTCGGCGTCTCGTCGCGCGCGGCGTTGGGCGGGAGGCGAACGAGTGTCGGTTGCGCGTCCGGCGGCTGCGCCCCCGCGTCTTCGTAGAGGTACGCGCCGTCGTGGCGGCAGAACTTCAGCGTCTCGTCCGCGTAGACGCGCTGGCAGGTCGGGCAGCGTTTCATGCCTTTGCGGGTAAGTTAAACCGTCGTGGTCGCCGGGAGCTAAAAACTTCTGTTCGCGCCGTCGTCGAAGCCCGAAGCATAGCACAACCGCGAGGCGGCGGGCGGCAGGCCGCTTGACAGTCGCTCCGCTTGTTCCCTAGTCTTGAACTTCTTGCAGGCGCGGCCATGAAAGAAGCGCTTCCTGCCACTTAACTTTGAATTCATCTTCCGCACATTTCCGTCATGATTAAGGACGACATCAAGCAATTAATTGAGGGCCGCAAGGCCCGCGTCGGCGTCATCGGGCTCGGCTACGTCGGCCTCCCGCTCGCCGTCGAGTTCGCGCACAAGGGGTTCCCGACCGTCGGCTTCGAGGTTGACCAGACGAAGGCCGACTCCATCAACCGCGGCGAGAGCTACATCGGCGACGTGGACTCGCAAGCCGTCTCGGAGATGGTCAAGGCCGAGCGCCTTCAGGCCACGACCGACTTCGACCACCTCGCCGCCTGCGACGCCATCATCATCTGCGTCCCAACGCCCTTGCGGAAGACGAAGGAGCCGGACATCTCCTACATCCTCGCCGCCTCCGAGCAGATTCAGAAGCGTCTGCGGCGCGGCCAGCTCGTCATCCTCGAATCCACGACCTACCCCGGCACGACCGACGAGGTCTTGCTCCCGATGTTCGAGGAGCACGGCCTCCGGCTCGACGAAGACTTCCTGCTCGCCTTCTCGCCCGAAAGAGTTGACCCCGGCAACCCGCAGTTCCAGACGCACAACATCCCGAAGGTCGTCGGCGGCTGCACGCAGGATTCGACCGAGGCGGCGGCGGCGCTCTACGGCCAGATAGTCAACAACGTGCACTCGGTCTCTTCGGCGCGCGTGGCCGAGGCGGCGAAGCTCCTTGAGAACACCTTCCGCGCCGTCAACATCGGGATGGCGAACGAGATGGCGCGGCTCTGCTACGCCCTCGGCATAGACACCTGGGAGGTCATCCGCGCGGCGGCCACCAAGCCCTTCGGCTTCATGGCCTTCTACCCCGGCCCCGGCATCGGCGGCCACTGCATCCCTTTAGACCCGCACTACCTCTCGTGGAAGGCCCGCCAGCACGGGTTCGATTCGCGCTTCATCGGCTTGGCCGAGGAGGTCAACTCCCGCATGCCGGATCACGTCGTCCAGCTCGTCACCGACGGCCTCAACGACACGGAGAAATCTCTGAAGGGCTCGCGCATCCTCCTCCTCGGCGTGGCCTACAAGAAGGACATCAACGACGTGCGCGAGAGCCCCGCGCTCTCCATCATTGACCGCCTGCGCGCGAAGGGCGCGGACGTGCGCTACCACGACCCCTTCGTCTCGGAGATTCGCTTCGACGACGCGCACACCGAAGGCAGCGGCGAGCCGCTCTCGTCCGTCCCCCTGACCGACGAGGAGCTGCGCGCGGCGGACGCCACCGTCATCGTCACCGACCACTCCGGCGTTGACTACAAGCGCGTCTGCGCCCTCTCCGAACTCATCGTTGACACCCGCAACGCCCTCGACCGCGACCTGCGCCGCGACAGTTGCGCGCGCATTGTTCGTCTCTAAGAATGCCGGAGGTTTTAACCGATGCCAGTCAAAGGCGTTCAATTCGTGACCGATACCGACGGGCGTAAGGTGGCCGTCCTCTTAGACCTCGACGAGTGGGGCGAACTCTGGGAAGACATCTACGACAACATGCTCGCGGACTCACGCGCGAACGAGCCTTCGATGCCTTTCGATGAGTTTGAAGACGAGTTGCGCGCCGAAGGACTATTGAATGAGTAATCCTGCGTACACGGTTGTTATCAACCGCTCGGCGCAGAAGGAAGTCAGGTCGCTGGACGCCGTCGTTCGCACCCGCATCATCCGGGCGATTCGGTTACTCGCCGACGAGCCTCGCCCGCCGGGCTGTCGTAAGCTCGTCGGCTCACAGAACCGCTGGCGTGTCCGCGTCGGAGATTACCGCGTAATTTACTTAGTTGACGATGCGGGCCGGGTGATAGAAATCGTCGCCGTGCGGCATCGCAGTAGAGCTTACGAATAGTGCTCAAAGTCATCAACGTCGTCGGGGCGCGCCCGAACTTCATGAAGGTCGCGCCGGTGGTGGAAGCGATGGGGCGGCGCGGGCGGGAGTTCGCGCCGCTCGTCGTCCATACGGGGCAGCATTACGACGCGCGGATGTCGGGCGACTTCTTCCGCGACCTCGGAATGCCTGAGCCGGACGTGCACCTCGGCGTCGGCTCCGGGAGCCACGCGCGGCAGACCGCCGCCGTGTTGGAGGCGTTCGAGCCGGTCGTCCTCGCCGAAAAACCCGACTGGGTTTTGGTCGTCGGCGACGTGAACTCGACGCTCGCCTGCGCGCTCGTCTGCGCCAAGCTCGGCGTGAAAGTCGCGCACGTCGAGGCGGGCTTGCGCAGCCGCGACCGCACCATGCCCGAAGAGATTAACCGCGTCCTCACCGACCAAATCTCCGACCTCCTGCTGACGCCCTCGGCGGACGCCGACCGCAACCTCCTCGCCGAAGGCATCCCCAGGGAGCGCATCCGCCTCGTCGGCAACGTGATGATTGACTCGCTCTTCAAGCAGTTGGGGCGGGCCGAAAGCTCGACCGCGCGCGAAGACCTCGGCGTCGCGGGCCGGGACTACGCCGTCGTCACTCTCCACCGCCCTTCGAACGTGGACGACGCCGGCGTGTTGGGGCGCATCCTCTCCGCGCTCGAACGCATCTCGGAGCGACTGCCCGTCGTCTTCCCCGCGCACCCGCGCACGCTCAAGAACCTCTCGGAGTTCGGCTTCGACGAAAGGCTCGCCCGCTCTCCTTCAATCCGTCTCGTCGAGCCGCTCGGCTATCTCGACTTCCTCCGGCTCTACAGCGGCGCGGCGCTCGTGCTCACCGACTCCGGCGGCATACAGGAGGAGACGACCGCGCTCGGCGTCCCCTGCCTGACGCTGCGCGAGAACACCGAGCGGCCCGTCACGGTCGAGATGGGCACGAACGAGGTCGTCGGCACGGACGTTGAAAAGATTGTCGCCGCCGCCGCCCGCGCGCTCGACGCGAAGCGCACGGGCGAGCCGCCGCGCGTCCCGCCGCTCTGGGACGGGCACACCGCCGAACGCATCCTCGACGCCATCAAAGAGAAGGATGAAGGATGAGGGATGAAGGATGAAGAATAAAAGCTCTTCCTTCATCAACGTCCCTCTGTCACTCGTCTCCACCGTCCGCCGAGCCTTTCGCGGTCGCGTGACGTTGCGCGCGGCGGCGCTCGAAGCGGCGAGGCGTGCGCGGGTCGCGCTCGCGCACGGGGGCGAGCGACGGATGCTCACCCGCGCGAAAGACGGTGGAGCGTTGAGGCTCGCGCCGGAGTTCGCGCGGCTCGGAGCGTCCGAGTTGCTCGCGCACTTTCGCACGCGCGAGCGCCCGAAGTTTCTCCACGGCTTCGACGCCGCCGAAGACGCGGAGACTTTCAGACACGTCCCGCGAGAAAAGTTCACGGCGGAGACTGAGGCGCTCGTCGCGGAGGCCGAAGAGATTTTGAGCGCGCGTCGCTGGCCTCTGCTCGGCTACGGCGCGCTTGAGTTCGGAGAGTCGCCCGGCTGGACGCGCGACCCCGTGTCGGGCGCGAGCTGGCCGCTTGAGTACCACGCCGACCTTCGGCTCGTCGGCGACGACGGCGGCGACGTGCGCATCGTGTGGGAGTTGAACCGTCTCGGCCATCTCCTCACGCTCGGACTCGCTTACCGCGCGACGGGCGACGAGCGTTTTGCCGAAGAGCTGCTCCGGCAGGTCGCCGACTGGCGCGCGAAGAACCCCGTCGGCTTCGGCCCGAACTGGGCCTGCGCGATGGAAGTCTCCCTGCGCGCCGTCAACCTCCTCGCGGCGTTCCATCTTGTCCGCCGCTCGACGCGACTCGACGCTCCGCGCCTCTCCGTGCTGCTCTCGACCTTCGAAGAGCACGGCGCGCACGTCCGCCGCAACCTCGAATACTCCTACATCGCGACGAGCAACCACTACCTCTCCGACGTGGCGGGACTCTTCTGGCTCGGCGTCTGCCTGCCCGAACTCGCGGCGGCGCGCGCGTGGCGCGAGTTCGGACTGAGAGAGCTGCTGCGCGAGTTGGACAAGCAGATTCTCCCCGACGGCGCGGACTGCGAGGCTTCGACCGGCTACCACCGCTTCGTCACCGAACTCTTCCTCTACTCCTTCATCCTCGCGCGCGAAAACGAAATCGAGATTGACGAGCGACACCTGCAACGTCTGCGCTCGATGCTCGAATACGTCCGCGCCTACCAACGGCCCGACGGGCGCGCGCCCCTCGTCGGCGACACCGACGGCGGCCAATTCCTCCCCTTCAAAAAACGCGACGCCGACGAACACTCGTACCTCCTCTCCGTCGGCGCGAGCTTCTTCAACGAGCCGCGCTTCAAAACCTTCGGCGAGACTCCCTTCGAGGTCTTCTGGACGGAGGGCGCTGACGGCGTGCTTCGCTACGAATCGCTCGCCGCCGACGAGCGAGGGCCGGGCTCGCGTGCCTTCAAGGACGCCGGAACCTACTTGATGCGAGAGGGCGACTCCTTCATGCTCTTCAACGCGAGCGGCGCGGGGCTCTGGGGGCGCGGCTCGCACGGCCACAACGACGCGCTCTCGCTCGAACTCTCCGCCCACGGCGCTTGCTTCATCCGCGACCCCGGCACATACGTCTACACTTCCGACCTCTTTGAGCGTCACCTCTTCCGCTCGACCGCGTATCATTCGACCGTCGAAGTTGACGGCGAGGAGCAGAACACGACCGACGCGCGTCTGCCCTTCCGCATCGGCGACGAGGCGCGCCCGCGAGTCCTCCGCTGGGAGAGCGACGACGCCCGCGACCTCGTCGTCGCCGAGCACACGGGTTACACACGCCTCAAGTCCGGCCCCGTCACGCACCGCCGCTCCGTCCTCTTCGACAAACGCCGACGCCTCTGGCTCGTCGAAGACGCACTTACGGGCGCGGGGTCTCACACCTTCCGCTTCGTCTTCCACCTCGCGCCCGGTGTGAGCGCGCGCCTAAAATCTGACGCCGCCGTCGAAGTCTGCGATAGAATCACCGCCGCGCGGCTCCTTATCATCCGGCTTGAAGGCGCGGCGGGCGCGGCAACGCTCGAACCTCGCCATAGCTCGCGCGGCTACGGCTCGAAGCAGGACTCTCAAGCCGCTTGCTGGACTGTGCGCGCCGACGCGCCCATCGTCGCCCGTTGGGCGCTCGTCCCCGTCGGCGCGGACGAGTCGGAAGAAGAGCGTTTGAAGCTCGCCGAACGCCTGTGCGAGATGTTGCCGGAGCCCTGAAAGGGCGAAAGATAATAGCCGGGGGCAAGCAGACGAACGTCTGCGCCGCCCCCGGTCATGGTAGTTGAAAGAATCCGACCCTGAAGGGGTCGCACCGCAACTTCGACCCCTTCAGGGTCGGGATGATTCTCTTGCTCATTCCGGGGGCGGCGTTCGCTGTCGCTCACTTGCCCCCGGCTATGACCTTCGTCCCCTACGGGGACGGCGCAGAACGTTCCCGCTCAACGTTCCATCATCTGACATCTAACTTCTCTTCTTATGTGCGGCATCTGCGGAGTCTGGGAGTACGGTGCGGCGGCGTCGGGCGGCGTCGGGCTTCAGCTCGTCGAGCGGATGCGCGACACGATGGCGCACCGTGGGCCGGACGACGCGGGCGCGCAACTGTTCGACGACGGTCGCCTCGGCCTCGGACACCGCCGCCTCTCCATCGTTGACCTCTCGGCGGCGGGCCACAACCCGATGCGCGGGTGCGCGCCGCGCGACGTGTGGACGGTCTTCAACGGCGAGATTTACAACCACTCGGAGCTGCGCGAAGAACTGGAACGCGGCGGCCACGCCTACGCCTCGCGCACCGACACCGAGACCATCCTCCACCTCTACGAAGAGCGCGGCCTCGACTTCGTCCGAGACATCGAGGGCGACTACGGCATCGCCTTGTGGGACGGGCAGACGGAGCAGCTCGTCCTCGTCCGCGACCGCGTCGGCGTCAAGCCGCTCTACTATTACCGGAAGGGCGGGCGCTTCATCTTCGCTTCCGAGATTAAGGCTATCCTCGCGCACCCTTCGGTCACGGCGGAGGTGGACGAAGAAGCGCTCTATCATTACCTCTCCTTCCTCACGACGCCTGCGCCGACGACGCTCTTCCGCGACATCCGAAAACTCCCCGCCGGGCACATGCTCGTCCTCAGCCGCGACGGCGAGGAGCGCGTCACGCAATACTGGGACGCGCTGCCCGCCGCTTCCGAGCCGAAGGCGACGGACGAGGAGCACCGCGCCGAAATCCTCCGGCTGCTCCGCGCCTCCATCAAGAAGCGGATGATGGCGGACGTGCCCTTCGGCGTCTTCCTCTCCGGCGGCGTGGACTCCTCCGCCAACGTCGCGCTCATGGCCGAGCAGATGCAGCGGCCCGTGCGCACTTACACCGTCGCCTTCAAAGACCACGAAGAATTGAACGAACTCGACGCGGCCCGCCAGATTGCGCGGCGCTACGGCACTGACCATCACGAAGTCCTCATCGGCGAAGAGGAGATGCGTCGCTTCCTCCCCGAACTCGTCTTCCATCAGGACGAGCCCATCGCCGACCCCGTGTGCGTCCCGCTCTACTACGTCTCGAAGCTGGCGAGGGATTCCGGCACAATCGTCGTGCAGGTCGGCGAGGGTGCGGACGAGATTTTCAGCGGCTACGACAAATACGTCCGCTACCTCCGCATTCAGGAGAGGTTCTGGCGGCACGCCGAGCGCGTGCCCCTCGCCGCGCGCCGCGCCGCCTCGGCGGTCGCGCGGCCCCTGATGGAGAAGACCGTCAAGCAGCGGATGGCGATTGAGCTTGTCCGTCGTCTCGGCGCGGACGAGTCGCTCTTCTGGGGCAGCGCCATCGTCTTCGACGAAACCTTAAAGCCGCGCGTCCTCTCAAGGGAGCTGCGCGCGCGGCTCATCGGCCTCTCGTCCTACGACGTGGTGCGCGAGTATCAGGAGCAGATCGCGCGCGCGCGGCCCGCCTCCGACTTCCTCGCGCGGATGACGTATCTTGAGCTGAAACTGCGACTGCCCGAACTGCTCCTCATGCGCGTGGACAAGATTACGATGGCGACCTCGGTCGAGGCCCGCGTCCCCTTCCTCGATCACCACTTGGTCGAGTACGCGCTCTCGCTCTCGCGCGCGCTCAAGGTCGAGGGCACGAGCGGCAAGCACGTCCTCAAGCGCGCGCTCGAAGACGTGCTCCCGCATGACGTGCTCTATCGCCCGAAGCGCGGCTTCGGCGCGCCGATTAAGGGATGGCTCAAGGGAGGCGACACGTCGCTCCTCGACGAGCACCTCTTGAATTCGCCGATGCGCCGCCGCGCCTTCCTCGACTACTCTTTCGTCGCACGTCTCGTCGAAGAGCACCGGCGCGGCGCGCGCGACTGGAGCTTCCACCTCTGGGCGCTCCTCAACCTCAGTCTGTGGTACGAACGTTGGATTAAGTGACGTGGGTGGGTTGAACAAGCGGTCTGCTCTCTCATCCTGATGCCGGGGAGGCGCTCAATCGCCTTCGTGAACACGTTGGACTGGGCCTTCATCAGCTTCCACGCCGCGGTCTTCTTCGCCGTCGTCGTTATCGTATTGGCGATTCAGTGGCTCTTCGACCGGAGGGGCGGAGGCAGGCCGTAGCATCTGAGCCCCTGTAAGGGGGCGGAATAATTTAGCCCACGGCGCAAGCCGTGGGCATGAGTAACGAAAAAGATAAGGAGCCCCGTCAGGGGCGAAAGAAATGCAACACGCGCGAGGCGTGTCTCGAATTTCTTTCGCCCCTGACGGGGCTCTATGTTCCTTGCTTACCTGTTCCCACGGCTTGCGCCGTGGGCTAAATTATTCCGCCCCTGACGGGGCTGCAATCTTTGCGTCGAAGCCTTAGCCCTTCAACTGCGCGTCCATGCGGCGCGTGCCCGCGCGGCGTTCTTCCAGAACCTCCCAGCTCTCTTTGACGCGATTGTAAATGCCGTCGGCGTCGAGGCCGTACTTGGCGAGGAGGAGTTTGGGGTCGCCGTGCGTGATGATGCGGTCGGGGACGCCCATGCGGACGAGGCGCACCGTGTCGAGCAGGCCGTTCTCTTCGAGGAGTTCGGCGACCGCCGAGCCGAAGCCGCCCGCGAGATACGCCTCCTCGACCGTGACGATGAGCCGCTTGGTGCGCGCGAGCGCGAGCAAAAGTCCCGCGTCGAGCGGCTTGACGAAGCGGGCGTTGACGACCGTCGCTTCGATGCCGTCTTTCGACAAATGCTCGGCGGCCTGCGACGCCGGGTGCGACATCGAACCGTAAGCGACAATCGCCACCTCGCCGCCGTCGCGCATGATTTCGGCCTTGCCGATTTCAAGCAGCTCAGGCTCGCGGCGGATGTCCGCGCCGACGCCGTTGCCGCGCGGGTAGCGCATCGCCGCCGGGCCTTCGTGCTCGATCATCGTGCGCATCATGTCGCGCATCTCGCCCTCGTCCTTCGGGGCCATCAAGACCATGTTCGGCACGCCGCGCAGGTACGCGATGTCGAGGAGGCCGTGGTGCGTCGGCCCGTCGCCGCCGACGATGCCCGCTCTGTCCATGCAGAACTTGACGTTCAAGTTTTGCAGGCACACGTCGTGGACTATCTGGTCGAAGGCGCGTTGGAGGAAGGTCGAGTAGATGGCGCAGACGGGCTTCAAGCCCTCGCAGGACATCCCGGCGGCGAAGGTCACGCAGTGCTGCTCGGCGATGCCGACGTCGTAGGAGCGTTCGGGGAACTTCTCTAAAATCTTGTCCACGCCCGTGCCGTCCGGCATCGCGGCGGTGAGCGCGACAATCTTCTCGTCCTTCGCCATCAGCTCGCACATCGTCTCGCCGAAGACGGCGGTGTACTGCGGGTGCGCAGGCTTCGACGCCTTGATGGCCGCGCCCGTCGTCAACTCGAAAGGCCCGGTCGCGTGCCACGCGTAGTAATTCTTCTCGCGCGCGGGGAAGCCTTTGCCCTTCTGCGTCAGCGCGTGGACGATGACGGGGCCGTCCTTGACCTGCTTCGCCTCTTCGAGCGCGCGCACCAAAGCACGCGGGTTGTGGCCGTCCACATAGCCGATGTACTTGAAGCCCAGCTCGTTCACGAGCGCGCCCGGAAGCACCGCCGCCGCGATGGCGTCCTTGACGGTCTTAGCGGCGTTGTAAAGTCGCTCGCCGAAAGAGGGGATGTCGTGCAGGAGGTCGCCCACCTCGTCCTTGAAGCGGTGGTAGCCTTGCGCCTCGCGGATGCGGTTGAGGTAGCCGGTCAGAGCGCCGACCGCCGGGGCGATGGACATCTCGTTGTCGTTGAGGAGGACGATCAAACGAGTCTTCAAGTGGCCCGCCTGATTGACCGCCTCCATCGCCATCCCGCCCGCCAAAGACGAGTCGCCGATGATGGCGACGACGTGATGGTCTTCGCCCCGCTTGTCGCGCGCGATGGCCATCCCCAAAGCCGCCGACAGAGAGGTCGAGGCGTGGCCCGCGCCGAAGGTGTCATACTCCGACTCGTCGCGGCGGAGGAAGCCGGAGAGGCCGCCGTACTGCTTGATGGTCGGCAGGAGGTCGCGCCTTCCGGTCAAAATTTTGTGCCCGTAAGCCTGATGGCCCACGTCCCAGACGAGCCGGTCGCGCGGCGTTTCGAACGCGTAATGGAGCGCGACCGAGAGTTCGACCGCGCCGAGGCTCGCGCCCGTGTGGCCGCCGATGCGCGACATGGTTTCGAGGATGTACTGGCGGATGTCGTTGGCGACTTCCTGCAACTGTTCCGGGCGCAGGTGTCGCAAATCCCCCGGCGCGTTGATGTCCTGTAAGAGTTTCATCGGGGGCGTATTGTATCTCGGCAGGCGTAGTTTTGCCATCGCATCACAGGGGTCAGAATCCAGAAGTCAGGAGGAATGTGGTCGCTGTATTTATTCCGGATTCTGAATTCTGACTCCTGACTCCTTCCCTTTCATCTTTTCTCAACCAGAAGAACGAGCCGCGCGTCTAAAAGGTTCGTGAGTGAGCTTCCGACGTTCCGTCTCGGCCTCAGCGGGCGCGGCAGCAGTCCGACATCTACGAGATTATTTTCAGTAAGGAGTTTTCCATGATGAAGAGATTCTTAAGCGGCGTCGCTTTGACGCTCGCGCTCTCGGCCTCGGCCTTTGCGCAGCAGACTTCGCCGCAGACCACGCCGCAGGGCAACCCTGAGAAGGCGGAACGGCGCGGGCGCATGGGACGCCACCACGGCCCGCGCATGTTGCGGATGCGCCGCCTCCACGCCCTCAGAGGTTTGCGCCGACTCGACCTCAATGACGCGCAGCGCCAGCAGTTCCGCACCATCCACGAGAACACTCGTCAGCGCACGCAGTCGCAGCGCGAAGAGCTTCGGCGTCTGTTCCAGGCCGGTCGGCAGGGTGGCGCTCTCAGCGCCGAGCAGGAAGCCCGCGCCCGCCAGCTCCGCGAAGAGCTGCGGCAGACCGGCGAGGCCGTCCGCGGCGAGATGCTCGGCGTCCTCACCCCGGAGCAGCGCACGCGCCTCCAAGAGCAGCGTGAGGAGCACAAGGCCCGCCGCGAAGAGTTCCGCAACCGCCGCCGACAGATGCGCGGCAACGACGACGAACAGCAATAACAACGTCCGACAACTACATCGCCCGAAACGATTGATGGTTGGTAACGACGCACATCCCCGAAGGGGATGGAGATAATAGCCGGGGGCAAAGCAAACGAAGTTTGCGACGCCCCCGGAACAGTCGAGAAAAGAGATTCGACCCTGAAGGGGTCGCGGATTCAACGTTGAATCCGCGACCCCTTCAGGGTCGGAATCTTTATCCATACGTGACCGGGGGCGACGCTCAAGCGCTGACGCGCTTTCACTTGCCCCCGGCTATTATCTTTGCCCCTTTCAGGGGCTCTTGATTCTCAACTCATACTTCGCTTATCCACTCGCGCAGGCGGCCTCTAATCTCGTCGCGCACGCGGCGGAAGACGGCGAGGCGTTCTTCGTCGCCCCCTTCGGCGGCTGCCGGGTCGTCGAAGCTCCAGTGCACGCGCTCGGTCTTCGAAGGGAAGACGGGGCAGTTCTCCTTCGCGTTGTCGCAGACCGTAATCACGCAATCGAATTCCTGCCCCTCGAACTCGTCCACCGACTTCGAGCGGTGCGCGGAGATGTCAACGCCTATCTCGCGCATCGCCTCGATTGCCTCCGTCCGGACGCAGCTCGGATGCGTGCCCGCGCTCTCGACCTCGAAGCGACCGCCGCCGTCGTGCCTCAAGAGTCCTTCCGCCATCTGGCTCCGCGCGGAGTTGCCGGTGCAGAGAATCAACACGCGCTTCTTCTCATTCATTAGTCGTTACTTCCTTCCTCGTTATGCGGCATCAAGACCCCTTCGGCGGACTCCGGCAAAGTCGGGACGAGCCAGCGGAAGAGGAGCGTCGCCGCCGCCGCGCCCGCCAGTTGCGCCGCGATGAAGCCGGGCGCGTCCGAAGGTTGGATGCCTGAGAAGGTGTCCGTCGCCGAGCGCGCGAGCGTCACCGACGGGTTCGCGAAAGAGGTCGAGGCGGTGAACCAGTAGGCGGCGGTGATGTACGCGCCGACCGCGAACGGCACGACGACGGGACGTTGCAGCCTGACGCATCCCCAGATGACCGCCAGCAGCCCGAACGTCGCGACGAACTCGCTGAACACCTGCGCCCCGCCCGCCCGCGCGTGCCGCGACGCCGTGAACAGCGGCTCGCCGAACATCAAGTGCGCGGCGGCCACGCCCGCGAACGCGCCCGCCGTCTGCGCGAAGACGTAGGCAGGAACTTCGCGCCAACGTAAGCCGCCTTGCGAGGCGTCGGCCAGAGTCACCGCCGGGTTGAAGTGCGCGCCGGAGACGGGGCCGAACGTCAGAATCAAGGCGACGAGCGCCGCCCCCGTCGCCAAGGTGTTGGCGAGCAGAGCGACGCCCGTGTTGCCGCCCGCCAAGACGCTCGCCCATGATGCCGGAGCCGACGACCGCCGCCAGCAGAAACGCCGTCCCCAACCCTTCGGCGACCACCCGGCGGGAGAGACTCGGCTGCGCGCTCCGCACATCGGACGCCGCGCGCCCGCTCGTCTCAGGCATCGCACGCCGCCCGGCAGCCCGTCTGTTCCTCGGCGGTTCCGTAGAACGTCGGCAGGTTGTCTTTGTGGACGACGAAGACTTCCCACTCGTTGCCGTCCGGGTCTACCACCCACGTCTTGTCTTGGAGCGCGTAGCCGCAGACGACCTGCATCTCGTCCCGCGTTTCGAGCCCGGCGGCGAGCCAACTCTCCTTCATCGCCAAAACGTCCGCCGTCGAAGCCACCTGAATGCCGAGGTGAAAGAGCGCCCCTTGTTCGTTGAAAGGCCGTTCGTTCAAAGTCAGGTTGAGCGGCGGGCTCTCGACATCGAACTTGGCGTAACGGGGGCGCGACTTCGAGGGCTCGATGCCGAACACCTGCCGGTAGAACTCGACGCTCCGCTCGACGCTGCGGACGTTAATCGCCACGTGCGCCTTCAAAGTCTGAATGACTGGCCGCGCTGTGTTGCTCATCAAGACCTCCTTCCGCGTCGCGGACTCAGGGCTTACCGTCCGATGGTCACGGGAACTTGCTCGGCGGAAGTCCCGCAGCACGAAGCGGCGGCGACCCCGGTTTCGGCGGCTTCGACGGTCGTCTCCGTCGAACAAGAGGCCGACGCTTGTGCGCCCGCCTGTTCCGGCTCGCCCGTCACGCAGCACGTGGGCGACTCGGCGAGGTTGTCTTCGAGCACGACGAACGCCTCCCAGGAGTTGCCGTCCGGGTCCTTGACCCACGTCTTGTCCTGCACGGCGTAGCAGCAGTTCGTCCCCATCTCGTCGAAGGTTTCGAGGCCCGCCCCGCGCCAACGCTCGCGCAGCGCCAGCACGTCCGAGGTCGAAGCCACCTGAATGCCGAGGTGCGAGAGCGCGCCGCGACCCTGAAAATTGTTCTGGTTGAGCGTCAGGTTGAGCGGCGGCTGCTGCACGTCGAACTTCGCGTAGCCCGCGCGCACCTTGCTCGGCTCGATGCCCAGCATCCTTCGGTAGAACCTGATGCTCTGCTCCACGTCCTTCACGTTCAGCGCCAGGTGCGCCTTCAAAGTCTCAATCGTCTTGCTTTCCATCATGCTTCTCCTTTATCATTCACATACGCCTAAGCGAATCTGAGCGGAGGATACGCCGAAGCCGACACATATGTCAAGGCGTATTTGAAAATTATTTTTGCGCTTCCGTTTTTATCAGAAAGACGGGCGCGGCGGACGGACGCCGGACGGACTTAATGACGTTCACGATTGAAGAGCTGAAGCGGCAACATTGGGAGCAGGTGCGCGCCGTCTACCTCGAAGGCTTGGCGACGGGGCAGGCGACGTTCGAGACCGAAGCGCCGGAGTGGGAGGAGTGGGACGCCGCTCATCTGCCCTTCGCGCGTCTCGTCTTGACGGAGAAGGATGCGGGCGGCGAAGTGCTCGGATGGGCTGCGCTCTCAACGGTCTCGCGGCGGCGCGTGTATGAAGGCGTCGCCGAAGTCAGCGTCTACGTCGCGGCGCGGGCGAGGGGCTTAGGGATAGGCGTCGCACTGCTCCGCGCGCTCGTCGAAGAGTCGGAGCGCAAAGGCGTCTGGACTCTTCAAGCGAGCGTCTTTCCCGAAAACGCGGCGAGCGTTGCGCTGCACGCGCGTTGCGGATTTCGGGAGGTCGGGAGGCGCGAGCGCATCGGCAGGCTCGGAGGTCTCTGGCGCGACACGCTCCTGCTCGAACGTCGGAGCGAACGCAGTCGGGACGGATTAAATTAAGCTCAAGGGGACTGTTTCAAAGATGGCTGCTAAAACTTCGCAGATGGAACTACTCTTCAAGGCGCTGGCCGACCGGACGCGTCTGCGCCTTCTGAACCTGATGGGCGCGGACGAGGTCTGCGTCTGCTTCTTCGTCGAGGTGCTCGGCACGAACCAGCCGAAGATTTCGAGACACCTCGCGTACCTCCGGCGCGCGGGCGTCGTCGGCGCGCGGCGCGACGGCAAGTGGATGCACTATCGCATCGTCATCCCTTCAGACCCGCACGCGGCGCGCGTCTTCGAGGGCGTCATGGAGTGGCTCGCCGAGGAGCGGGAGATGCGCCAAGACCGCGCGCGACTCGAACGCGTCTGCTGCGCGCCGCAGGCCCCCGTGCGCTTGCAGGGAGCGCCGCGCCCTTCGAGCCTTTCGGCTTGAAAGACCGCACGCAACGCCGCATAAACACTGAAAAAGTGCGTCGCACGCGTGCAACGCCGTCTTGAGCGCGGGCCACAGTCGTGGTATAATCCGGCGCGTCGAAACCACCTCGCCTCTGAGATTTTCGGGACCCTTTTTCCGCTTCAAAGAGGAGTACATTCCGATGGTCGCCATCATCGAACCCGTCCTGCGCGAACAGTTGATTGACCGCCGCCACAAGCTCGAAACGGCCATCGCCGGCGCGGACGAACCCTCGCGCCTCGCGGGCCTGCTCGACGAAGTTGACGCGGCGCTGGCGCGCTTCAACACCGGAACCTACGGGCTCTGCGAAGTCTGCCACGACCCCGTGGAGACCGAGCGGCTCATCGCCGACCCGCTCGTCGGCGTCTGTCTCGGCTGCCTGTCGCCCGCGCAGCAGAGAGCCCTTGAGCAGGACTTGGAGTTGGCCGCGCGCATTCAGGCGACGCTGCTCCCGGCGCGCGACTTCGCTTCGGGCGGCTGGCAGGCTTCGTACCACTACGAGGCGGCGGGGGTCGTCAGCGGCGACTACTGCGACCTCGTGCGGGACGACGACGGGAGCCTCTACTTCATGCTCGGCGACGTGTCGGGCAAGGGCGTCGCGGCCTCGATGTTGATGGCGCAGCTCCACGCGATGTTCCGCACGCTCATCTCGGTCGGCCTGCCGCTCAACCAGTTGGTCGAGCGCGCGAGCCGCGTCTTCTGCGAGAGCACTCTGCCGACGCACTACGCGACGCTCGTCTGCGGCAAGGCCGACGTTTCGGGCGACGTGGAAATCTGCAACGCCGGACACCTTCCGCCGCTCGTCGTGCGCGAGGGCGGCGGCGTGACGATCATCGAAGCGACGGGCCTCCCGCTCGGCGTCTTCTGCAACGAGCAGTTCACCTGCGACCGCGTGCGACTCTCGAAGGGCGACGCGCTCCTGCTCTACACCGACGGCCTCTCCGAGTCGCAGAACATTCTGGGCGAAGAGTACGGCAGGGAGCGTCTGTCAAATCTCGTCGGCGACTGTCCCGCGTTCGCGCCCGGAGAGTTAATCAAGACTTGCGTCGAACACCTCTCGGCCTTCCGCGCCGGGATACCCGTCACTGACGACCTAACTGTGCTCGCTCTCCGTCGCGCCGAATGAATCCGAGTCAGAACCGCGAGCGGTAGCGAGCGGGTGTGCGGGAGGATGAAGGAGCCGCTATCTCGAATTTGAGATTAGAAATTTGAAATTTGAAATCGGTCTTTCTTCATCATTCCCCGCCCTCATTTCTCCGCACACCCGCTCGCTACCGCTCGCGGTTCTGACTCGCTGACTCTCGCCTGCCTGAGTCGCAGTAAGGCGATTTCGGGCCGCGCGCCGATTCTCAAGGGCAGGCCGATCATGCCCGTCCCGCGCGAGACGTAGAGCTGCGTGCCTTCCCTTTCGTAGAGCCCGTTCATGTATCGGAACTCTTCGACGAAACGCGCGGGCGCGCCGACGAAGGGCAAGCGAATCTGTCCGCCGTGCGTGTGCCCGCTGAGGATGAGTGAGACGCCGCGCGTCTCCGGCATGTCGAGCACCGCCGGCTCGTGCGACAGAAGCAGGGACGGGCGCGAGAGGTCTACGCCGCCGAGCGCGCGCGCCCAGTCGGCCTTCCCCCACCCCCAGTCGTCCACGCCCGCCAGTCGCAGCTCGTCCGCGCCCCGGCGCAGCAGAGTGTTCGCGTTACTCAGCACGTTAATCTTCCACCGCGCGAAGGCGCGCTCCGTCAACTCCGCGTCCGTGTAGTGGTCGTGATTGCCGAGCACGGCCCAGACGCCCGAAGGCGCTTGCAGTCTGCCGAGCGCCTCCGCGCACGGCTCGACGTAGCGGCGACGGGAGGTCGTGTAGTCGCCCGTCAAAGCGATCAGGTCGGGCTTCGCTTCGTTCGTCAAAGCGACCACCCGCCGCACCTCCTCGACGGGCACGAGGCGGCTGTGGTGCACGTCCGTCAAGAGCGCGATCCGAAAACCCTCGAACGCCGTGGGAAGTTGACGAATGAAAACGTCCGTCTCCGTCAGCTCGTACTCGAAGGGCTCGAACCAGAACCCGTCGGCCATCACACACGACGCGCCGACCAGCGACGCCGCCGCGAGCCCTCTAAAAAATTCCCTCCGCGTGAGATTCACTTTCGCCATCGCGCCGCGAGATTGTAACATCGGCTCGTTTGACGCCTGAGTGAAGTGAGTTTGGAGGTTTAAGAGGATGAGTAAAGTGCTGGCCGCCGTGATGCCCGAACCGCACGCGCCGGTCGAGGTGCGCGAACTTGAAGAGCCGGAGTTGGGGCAGGACTCGGCGCTCCTCGAAGTCGAGCTGAGCGAGGTCTGCGGCACGGACGTCTACTTGCAGCAGGGGCGTCTCGCGGGCGTCCCCTACCCGCTCATCCCCGGCCACGTCTCGGTCGGTCGTCTCGGAAAGATTCGCGGCCAGTTGCTCGACGTTGAAGGCCGTGCTTTCAAAGAAGGCGAGCGCGTCACCTTCCTCGACGTCCACCGCACCTGCCACGCCTGCTGGCACTGCCTCGTCGCCCGCGCCTCGACGCGCTGCCCGCACCGCAAGGTCTACGGCATCACCTACGGCGAGCGCGACGGCCTCTGCGGCGGCTGGGCCGAGAAGATTTACCTCAAGCCCGGCACGCGCTGCATCCGCCTCGACTCGGTTCGAGCCCGAAACCTTCATGGCCGGCGGCTGCGCGCTCCCCACCTCGCTCCACGCCGTCGAGCGCGCCGAAATCCGGCTCGGCGACACCGTCCTCGTCCTCGGCAGTGGCCCCGTCGGCCTCTCCTCCGTCATCCTCTCGCGCATGAGCGGCGCGCTCCGCACGCTCTGCATCGGCGCGCCCGCCCCCCGCCTCCGAGCCGCGCAAGACGCCGGAGCGGACGCCACCCTCGACATCGAACACCACGACGAACACGAGCGCCTCGCATGGGTCTTAGACCAGACGCACGGGCGCGGGGCCGACATCACCATCGAAGCGACGGGCGCGCCTGCGGCAGTCGTCCAGGCCATGCGCTACACCCGCGATGCCGGTCGCGTCGTCGTCGTCGGCCAGTACACCGACCACGGCGAAGTCTCCTTCAACCCCCACCTCGACCTCAACCGCAAACACCTCGACCTCCGCGCCTGCTGGGGCTCCGACTACTCCCACTTCCACCGCGCCGCCCAAATCATCTCCGATCCCACCCGCTCCCTCCCCTGGTCACAACTCCACCTCCAACGCTTCCCCCTCCACCAAGCCAACCAAGCCCTCCACGCCGTCTCCACAGGCCACGTCATCAAAGCCCTCATTGACCCGCGAGCATAAAACTCCGCATGAGTCAGGGGCCGCAGTCTATCTCTTCTTACGCTGCTTCTTTCTCTTATTAACGCCGCCAACTTTCTTCATCTTTTGACCGCCGAACTCATCCGGCGGGTCAATCTCCACCTCCGGCATCGGCTCAAACTTCGACTCATCAAACGGCGGCATCTCCGGCTCCTCCGTCCCTAACTCCCTCAACAACGCCCGCGCCTTCTCCAACCCCCAGTGATAAGCAAACGGCGGCCCGTCGCACCACGCGAGTTTATAAGCCCTCGTCGCTGCCTCAACCGCCGCCGCCTCATTACCCTCGTCGCGCTCGACCTGCGCTAGCACGTTGAAGGCATCTGCGTGAAAAAGTGGATACGGCCCCCGCTCCGCCGCTTCCCAAACATCATCCAGAAACTCACGCGATGGCTTCAAATCCCCCTGCCGCCACCGCAACTCGGCTAGCGCAACAAGCGCGGGAAGCTCTTCTTCGACTAGATTCACCATCCGCGCACGGGTGAGCGCATGGTGCAGTCGCTCGTCGGCTGAGGTGAAATCATTCAATCCCAACGCCGCCTCGCCTTGTACTCGCGCCGCGCGGATGAAATCGCGCTCGGAACCGGAGATAGGCGCCAGAGCCCACGCGCGGTTTGCCGATGACAGCGCGGTGCCGAACTCGCCGAGCCACAACGCGTGTTGCGCCAAGAAAGCGTCGTCCACGCCCTCGGCCTGTCTCCCGGAGAGAGCCGCGTCTATTCGTAGTGCTCTCTGGAGGGCGACGCGGGAGTTGTTGACCAAGCCCCGCGCCGCCATCACCCATCCGACCAAATTCAGACTGGCCGCTTCCCGAAAACGATCATTCTGCTGTCGAGCAAGGAATAAGGCGCGGCGTCCAGCAGCCTCCGATTCACGTGGCGCGCCCGACAGCCGCAAAGCGTAGGAGAGATTGAGTAATCCGACGCCGAGATTGAGTTCAGTCTTTGCCGCCGAAGAAATTGTGCTAACTCGACGGAGCAACGGGACTGCGCGCCTTGGTTGCCCGTTAAACTGATACGCCGAGGCGAGAGCGTTGAAAACTAAGGCTTGATTGCCCGGACTGTTCAGGCGCGGCAGTTGCTCCAGTCCGTCGGGGAAGAGCATCTCCAGAAGTTCGGCCCGCAGCCGGTTGGCGCTCAGACGGTAGAGCGTGGCGTAATCTATCCTCTCGTTAAAGAGCCTGAGTGCCTCGTCATAACGCTCCAGGCCGATCAACGTATTGTAGAGTTCGATAGCAGGCGTCAAGTCTTCGAGACTGTTGACTTTTCTCCAGTCATCAACCATCGGCAGCGCCTCAAAGTGCGCTTGCAGGCCAGTGTAAACCTCTCGCCGCGTGTCTACGGTCAACCCATCCCACACCACGCTACGCACGATAGGATGCAGGTCGTAGCGGTTCGCTTGCTTGTCCCATCCGAGCAGCCCCCGGTCTTCCAGTTCGGCCAGCACCTCATCCATTTCGCGCTCGTCGGCGCACGCTTTCCCCTCGCCGACCAACAGCACGGCCAGTGTGTCGTAGTGCGCGGGTATCCTGAAGGCCGCGACGACTTGCAGCGCCTGGAGTGCTTTATTGCCCAACCCACGGAGGGCGAATTTCAGGACGTGCGATCTTCCCTGCGCGAGCGACAGGCCGTGCGGGTCAAAATCGGGATGGTCGCGCCGCCACCGATCGAAATCGCCCGGCGCGCGGCGGTAGCGTGCCACCTCGCTCGCCAATGCTTGAATCAATAGCGGGTGATTGCCCACGTTCCTGAAAAGCGGCAGCAGCGCGTCGCGCGCGCCGCTCACGCCGAACGCGCGCCACAATTCGAGTGCGTCCTCGTCGGTCAACCCCGTAAGGAATATCGCATAGCAGCCAGGAAGCGGCTCGCCCGTCGCTCTCTGCAAGTCGGCGGGATAGAGCCGCGTGCTGACAAGCACGCGCGAGGCCCGGAGGCTGCTAAACTTGCGCAGGAATGCCCCCGCTCGCGGGTCCGCAGTCTTGCGCAGTCGGTGCTCGCCTGCGAAAGACTGGCTCGCGCTCTGGGGCAGGCCGGAGGGGCCCGCCACGATGTTCGCCGTCCGCTTGTCCAGATCGTCGTCGGCGAGATGCGCCGCGTCCATTCGCGCGTAGGCGATCAGCATTCGCTCCAGGCCGTCGAGCACGATCAGGAACGGCTCGCGGTCGAGCGCGGCAAGCAGTTGCGACTCGCGTTCAGGCGCGGGAATCTTCTGCACTTCGTCGAGTTGGCCGCCGCGTGACATAAGCGAGCGCGCGGGTGACGAAGTTCTCGAAAGTGGCGTCGGTCTCGTAAAAGCTCCACCACATGCGACCGGCGAGCGGCTGCATCTCCTGCGGGGCGATGTCGTTGAACCACTTCCACGTGAGTGCGCTCTTGCCCAGGCCGCCGATGGCGACGACGTTGAGGATGCGAGCGTTGTACACTTCGGAATCGGGCTTCGCGACCCAATCGGTTAGGAGATTCAGTTCGGGCTGGCGCCCGACCAGCGCGGCGGGTTTGAAGTAGCGTATAGGGATGCGCGATGAAGGCTTCGGGCGGCGGGGGATGTCGCTGACGTAGTGAAATGTCGTGAGGTCAGGCACTTCGCGTGTCGTTGCGTAGTGCAGAGGCTGTTGATGACATGCGCGCGGAAGTCGGCTGGCGACCTGAAGAAATTGACGACGCGCTCGGCCTGCATTCTCTCTTAAGTTCTTCAACTTGGATGCGCCTTCGCCCGTCTCAATGTCATAGGGCTTCATCGGGTGGTCTCATGCATGAGGAAGATCAGGCGCGGGATGCCTCGCTTGACGGCGCGATCGTACTCCATCTCGGTGATGGAAATCTGCCGGAGTTGTTCTCCTTCGGACGTAGCCGTATCGGTGCGCGAAGACGCCGACGTAGATGTCGCGCTGATCGACCATTGCGAGCGACGGTCTGTATGGCCTCAGCATCGCTTGGCGGGAGGTGTTCCATCATCGCTGGGGTACATCGCCTGCCGGAGGCACGCGTCCATCACCTCCTTGCGGTGCTCTGGCAGGTCGCGCGCGGTGCTGCTAATCATGACGACGGGGTTGGCTTTTGAGGTGTCGTCATGTGAGGCAGTCTCCTATATGACGGACAGTCAAGCTTGGCGGCGGAATTTTATCACCGGGCGGCGGAGGAGCGTGCGGAATTTCTCGGAGCGGGGCAGCGGGAGGGGGCTCGCCTTGACAATCGGGGTGGGCGGGCTAGAATATCTTTTCGCCTGATGCGGAGATGTGGCCGAGTGGCTGAAGGCGGCGGTTTGCTAAACCGTTATAGGTCAAAAGCCTATCGCAGGTTCGAATCCTGTCATCTCCGCCAGTTTTCCGAGACGAGTGACAAGTGACAGGTGACAAGTGCTTACTTGTTCCGTCCGGTCACTCGTTTTAATTTGTGGCGACGGAGAGGGCCGAGGCGCTCTTAACCGTCACCCGTCAACGATCATCCGTACAAGATTCTTATGTCTGCTGTCCGAGTCCGTTTCGCACCATCGCCCACGGGTTACCTGCACATCGGAGCGGCGCGCACCGCGCTCTTCAACTGGCTCTACGCGCGCAAGGAGGGCGGGAAGTTCCTTCTGCGGGTCGAGGACACGGACTTGCAGCGTTCGACGGACGAGTCCACGCGCTCGATCATCGAGGGCCTGAAGTGGCTCGGCCTCGCCGACTACGACGAAGAGATAGTCTTCCAGTCGCACAACGCCGGGAAGCACCGCGAGGCCGCGTTGCGGCTCATCAACGAGGGCAAGGCGTACCGCGACTTCACGCCGAAAGAGGAGCGCGGCGAAGGGAACGTGAAGCAGGAGATCGCCGAGCGCGCGCGGAGCAAAGGCGCGGCGGGCGAGGGCGTGAATCACCGCGCCAACCCTTTCAGGGACTTGCCGCTCGCGGAGTCGGACGCGCGCGCCGAGGCGGGCGAGCCCTTCGCCGTGCGTCTGAAAGTCGCGCCCGAAGGCCGCTCGCAGTTCGAGGACGTGGTCTACGGCGCGCAGGAGCGCGACTACTCGGAGATTGAAGACCTCGTGCTTTTGCGCTCCGGCGACCTCTCGCCGCTCTACAACCTCTCGGTCGTGGTGGACGACATCGAGATGGGCATCACGCACGTCATCCGCGGCCAGGATCACCTGACGAACACGCACAAGCAGGTGCTCATCTACGGCGCGCTCGACGCGGAGGTGCCGAGGTTCGCGCACCTGCCTCTGATACTCGCGCCGAACAAGGCGAAGCTCTCGAAGCGTAAGCACGGCGAGGTCGTCTCTTTGACGACGTACCGCGACCGGGGCTTCATCCCGGCGGCCTTCCGCAACTACCTCGCGCTTCTGGGTTGGGCTCCGCCGGACGATCAGGAGATTCTCTCGCTCGCCGAGATGGTCGAGAAGTTCACGCTCGAAGGCGTCCACCGCTCGAACGCCGTCTTCAACTTCAGCGACACGGACGCGCGCCAGTGGACTGACCAGAAGGCGCTCTGGATGAACGCCGAGTACATCCGCACGATGCCTTTGGAAGAGCTTCTGCCGATGGTGCGCGCCGAGTTGGAGGCGTCGGGGCTGTGGCAGGCGAAGTACGAAGAGGGCGAAGGGCGCGCGTGGCTGGAGAAGACGATTGACCTCATCCGCCAGCGCTTCTACACGCTCAAGGATTTCAGCGGGCAGGGGCGCGCGTACTTCGCCGACGAGTTCGAGTTCGACGAGGCGGCGGTCGGGAAGAACTTGCGGAAGGAGCCGCGACTGAAAGAGCTTCTGCCCGCGCTCGCCGAGCGCATCAAGGGGGCCGAGCCGTGGAATGTGGAGACGAGCGAGCAGGCGCTCCGGTCTCTGGCCGAGGAGGCGGGCGTGAAGGCCGGTCTGCTCATCAACGCCTCGCGGACGGCGCTCACGGGCCAGTCGGTCGGGCCTTCGATGTTCGACGTGTTTGATGTCATCGGTCGTGAACGCTCGGCGATGCGACTGCGCGCGGCGTCGTCACTTGTTTAAATATTGTTCGACTCAACGTCGGATAATTTTGTAGGGGCAGGGCTCGTCCCTGCCCGCAGGGCTGCGTAGGCATTCGGGCAGGGACGAGCCCTGCCCCTACAGTTTTGCAACGCGCTCTATAGTTTTTGAGAGAGGAGTCAGCAATGATTTTAAGATTATTCGTCTCGACGATCATGATAGTCGCGCTCGCCGCCGTCGGCTTCGCGCAGCAGGACTCGACCGCGCCTCTGGGGCCGCCCGCGACCTTGACGACCACGCCCGCACGCCCGCGCGCCGTACAGACTCGTGCGCAGCGCGCCGACACGGCAGCCGCCGCCGAAGTGCGCGCCGCCTTCGACGCGCTCGTTGACGGCATCCGCAAGGCTGATGCCGATGGTGTGATGGGCGTCTACTGGAACTCGCCGCAGCTCATCCTCTTCAACAACAACGGGACGGTCACGAAGTCATGGTCGCAGGTGCGGAGCAACCGCGAGAGCCTGTATGCGAAGGTCAAGGACGTGAAGCTCGACGTGCGCGACGTGAACGTGCGGCTGCTCGGCCCCGGCGCGGCGGTCGTCTCCTGCCTCTGGGAACAGTCGCAGACCGCCGACGGCCAGCCCGAACGCGCGACCGGTCGGCTGACCATCGTCTTCCAGAAGGTCAGCGGCGAGTGGAAGGCCGTCCACGCGCACACCTCGCCCGACCGGCCCGACCCCTCGCGCCTCCTCCCCTCCGAGCGCACGACCGACGCGCCCGCGACGACGACGCCGACGCCCGTCAAGCCATAGGCGCGGGCCGCGCACTTGAGTTAAACTGCGCCCGTCCCAAGTAACATTACCCCGCCCCGCTCGATAATCTTCGCGGAGCGCCGCCCACGACGGGCGGCGCTCCGTCGCGCATTTACCGCTCGCCTTCATTAAGGAGAATGAAAATGGATTGGATGAACCAGCTCGGCGGACTCTTAAAGCAGTACAGCGGGGCGCAACCCGAACAGGCTCCCGACACGGTCGAGGACGACTTCGACCAGATGACGCAGGCCGCGCCCGAATCGGCGCTCGCCGACGGGCTCTCGGCGGCCTTCCGCTCCGAGCAGACGCCGCCCTTCGGACAGATGCTCGGCGGACTCTTCAACCAGTCTTCGGGGACGCAGCGCGCCAGCATCCTCAACACGCTCATCTCGGCTTTGGGGCCGACCGTCATCTCGCAGATTCTCTCGCGCGTCGGCGGCGGTGGCGGCGGGCTCGCCGGGATGCTCGGCGGCGGGCAGACCGAAGTCACGCCCGAACAGGCCGAGGCCATCCCGCCGCAGGTCGTCGAAGAGGTCGCCGCCGAGGCCGAGAAGCGAGACCCCTCGGTCGTGGACATGATCAGCAACGTTTACGCTCAGCACCCGACGCTCATCAAGACGCTCGGCGCGGCGGCGCTCACCATCGCCCTCGCCAAGATTGCCGACCGCCAGCATCGAGGGTAGACGCAACCGCGTGAGAGCCTTTCGTTCGTCTCCGAAGTCGAAGATGAAGGCGTCGCTCAAACCCAGAGTCAAGATTTGCTGCATCGGCGGCGTCGAGGAGGCGCGGCTCGCCGTCGAGTACGGCGCGTCGGCAGTTGGGCTCGTCGGCGAGATGCCGAGCGGGCCGGGCGTCATCAGCGAAGAACTGATCGCGCGCGTCGCGGCCTCAGTCCCGCCGCCGGTCGCGTCTTTCCTTCTGACGTGCGCGCAGGACGCCGACACAATCGTCGGACAGCAAAGGCGCGCGGGCACAAACGCCGTCCAAATCTGCGACCGTCTGAGCGGCGGGAGTTACGAGGCGTTGCGCGCGGCGATGCCCGGCGTCGCGCTCGTGCAGGTCATCCACGTCGCGGGGCCGGAAGCAGTTGATGAAGCCGTGCGGGTCGCGCCGCGCGTGAACGCGATTCTGCTCGACTCCGGCAACCAGAGTCTGGCCGTCAAGGAACTCGGCGGGACGGGCCGCACGCACGACTGGGAGTTGAGCCGGAGGATTCGCGAGGCGGTCGAAGTCCCGGTCTTCCTCGCCGGGGGTCTGAACGCGTCGAACGTCGCCGAGGCCGTCCGAAGGGTCGGGCCGTTCGGCGTGGACGTGTGCAGCGGCGTGCGGACGGACGGGAGGTTGGACGAGAGGAAGCTGGCGGACTTCTTCCGCGCCGTTGCGAGTGCCTGAGTCAACACCGTCAACGAAGTTGAGTTACCATCCCCGAAGGGGATGAAGATAATAGCCGGGGGCAGAGCGAACGCAAGTGAGCGCCGCCCCCGGTCGTGCGTAGATAAAAATTTTCGACCCTGAAGGGGTCGCAGTTCAACGTTGAACCTGCGACCCCTTCAGGGTCGAATTGTTTTTCTTGTCTGTTCCGGGGGCGTTGCTTCGTCGCTCGCTCGCGCTCGCTCCTTCGCTTTGCCCCCGGCTATTGTCTTGAGCCCTTTCAGGGCTCTCAGAACTCTAACTTGATCGCCAGTTGAATCTGGCGCGGGTCGCCGACGCCTTGACGGAGGAAGCCGTCGAAGTTGAAGAGCGGCGAGCCGATGGTCGGGTCAATGTTGTTGTTGGTGTTGAAGGTATTGAACATCTCGACGACGGGGATGAGACGGACGCTCTCGCTCAAGTCGAAGGGCCGCTGCAAGCGCCAGTCGAAGGAGAAGAACTCGTTGTTCTTGCGCAGCGTGTTGCGGTTGGCGCAGCGCGTGGCGCAGCCGGGCGACTTGGGCTGCGGGCTGCGCGCCTGCACGCGGGCGTTGCCGTCGAAGCCCCACGGCAGTTGCGCGTTGGTGTAGAAGTTGAAGCGGTGGCGGATGTCGCGGTCGGCGAGCGAGTAGTCGAGTTGGAGGTTGTTGAAGTTGAAGGCGCGGTCGGTGAACGGGTCGCGCTCGTTCGAGTCGTCGTCCATGTCTTTCGAGAAGACGTAGTTGCCCTCGAACTGGAAGCCGCGACTGTAACGCTTGCGGAGGCCGACGGTGAAGCCCCGGTAGAGCGACTTGCCGACGGCGCTCGCCACCATCGTCTCGCCGAGGTAGTCGCCGAAGACCGGGAAACCGTCAGCGCCGAGGAGGCGGGCGTAGTCGAGGAAGCGCGTGAGATGGACGCCCTTCGCGTGCGTGAAGTCGAAGTACAGCGAAGTGTCGGAGGCGATCTCCTGCTCGAAGGCGACGTTGGTCGTGTAGATGCGCGGGTTAGCATAATCCCGGCTGAAGACTCTGACGCCGCTGAAACACGGGAAGGGGTTGGTGACGGGGCCGGCCTGCGAAAAGTTGGCGCGAGTCGAGCACGACCCGGCGGTCGGCGTCACCAGCCCCGGCCACGTCGGGCGGATGCCCGGATTGGCGAACAGGCCGCCCGCAATCGTCTGCTGCTGGACGCCGTTGGTGGTGATCGAGCCGACCTGCGTCAACATGTTCTGCCGCGCGAAGTAGATGCCATAGCTCGCGCGCAGGACGGACTTGCCACGGCCTCCGATGTCCCACGCGAAGCCGACGCGCGGCTGGAACATCTTCTTCGGACTGTGGAGCGTGCCGTCCGAAGGAAAGCGCGGGTCGTTCAGGAATATCCCGTAGGCGGTCTGCGCGGGCGGCACGTCGGGTTCGGGGAAGATTTGCGCCTCCCAACGTAGGCCGTAGTTGAAAGTCAGGTTGGGCCGAATCTTCCAGGAGTCCTGCGCGAAGAGCGCGAAGTCTTCGTTCTTGATGTCGGAAGCGCCGGCGGCGTCGGTCGCGGGGCCGTTCGGGGCTGCGCCCTGAAGGAAGAGCAGGAGCGGCGTGGACGGGTTGGCGCACGTCGGCGCGGCAATGCTCGTGAAGGAGCCGTCAGCGCAGCGGCCCGCGTTCGGGCCGAAGCCCGCGCCGAGCGAGGCGGGCGAGGCGTAGCGCAGGAAGCCCGCCACGCTGTCGAAGATGTAGCGGCCCTGGAAAAAGCCTCGGAAGACTTGCGCGTTGTTGCTGTGCAGCCACTCGCCGCCGAACTTAACGGTGTGCGAACCCTTGACGATGGAGAAGGTGTCGCGCAGTTGCGTGCGCCAGAACAGCTCGTCCACGTTCGGGCCGAGGAAGAACGGGCTCCCGAAGCGGAAGGTCGGCTCGGCGGCGTTGAAGAAGCCGCCCATCGCGGTGTCGGCGGGGATGTTCGAGTCCACGGCGGCGCGCGGTCGGTTCTCGCGCGCGTAGGTGAAGTGCGCCTCGTTGACTTTGGTCGGCGAGACCGTTGAGAAGAGGTTGAGGTTGAGGACCTGAATCTTCGAAGGGCCTTCGGTGCCGTTGGCCGAGTTGCCGTAGGTCGGCACGTCGAAGGTCTGGTTCTCGTTGCGCGAGTGGTCGAAGTTGTACGAGAGCGAGAGCTTGTTGTCTTCGTTCACGTTAAAGTCGAGCTTGCCGAGGATGGCCGAGTTCTTGATGGGCCGCTCGACGGGCAGACCCTCTTCCTGACTGCGCGAAGAGCGGATGAAGTTGAGGAGCGCGAGCCGCTGGCAGTCGGTGTTCGAGTTGATGAGCGCCTCGTTGGCTTGAATGGTCGGGGCGGTGTTCGGGCACGGCGTCGTGCCGACTTGCTCGCTCAGGTTCGCGCGCGTCAGGTTCTCGCGGATGTGCTCGAAGGCGAGGAAGAAGAAGGTCTTGTCCTTCTTAATCGGCCCGCCGATGGTTCCGCCGAACTGCTCGCGATGGAAGTCCGTGAGGGGCTTGCCGTCGGAGGTGTTGGCCGTCAGGGCTTCGAGTCTTTGGAAGTGGAAAAGGCTCCCATGAAACTCGTTCGTCCCCGACTTGGTGATGACGTTGATGACGCCGCCCGCCGTGCGCCCGAACTCGGCGGTCGCGCCCGTGGCGACGACCTGAAATTCCTGCACGGCGTCTAAGGGGATGTCTATGGCGGCGCGCTGGCCGCCCGCCTGCTCGCCGAAGAAGCCGTTGTTGTAGTCGCCGCCGTCGAGGCTCACGTTGTTGAAGATGCCGCGCTGCCCGGCGAAGCTGATCTCGTCGCCGTCCGGCCCCTGCGTGATGGAGACGCCGGGCGTCAACGTCAGAAGGTCTTCAAACTTGCGACCGAGGACGGGGAGATTACTGACGGCGCGCTCGTTCAAAGTCGTGCTCGACTCGGTCTTGACGACATCAACGGTCGGGACGGCGGTGACGGTGACGCGCTCCTCGACCTGCGAGACTTTCATCCTCAAATTCAGAGAGACGGCCTGCCCGACGGTCAAAGGAAAACTCTCCTGCACGAGCGTCGCGAAGCCCTGCTTCCCGACGGTCAGGGTGTAGTTGCCCGGCGGGAGTTGGAGGAAGACGAAGCGCCCCTCGCCGTCGGTCGCGAGCGTCTTCGAGAGGTTAGTCTCGACGTTCTTCACCTCCACGGTCGCGCCGGGCACGACCGCCTCGGACTCGTCAACGACCGTGCCCTGCACGACGCCGGTCGTAATCTGCGTCTGCGCGTAGGCGGCGGGGGCAACGAGCATGAGCAGGCAGAGGGCGGCGACCCTCGCCCACTTCGAAGGGGCGTAGAACAAGGAGGTACGCATACTTTTTCTCCTCTATATCGAGAGACGTGTTTAGGATTGCGTTGGAAGCGGGAGACTCTTTCGACGCCGCCGCTTCTTCAATGCGAGGTTGCCGTAACCCTGTAAACCTTGTCGGCGTGCCGGACGTGAGTTGAACTAATTTCCGTGACTTGTAAAAGCAACTGACGGGGCGAGACGGCTCATGCTAGATAAACGAAGGCGAGGCTGTCAACGTGAAAAATTTTTACGCGCCCTCTTTCCCGCAGGGCAGCGAGTCGAAGCGCTCGCGGACGCGGCGCGCGAGCGGGTCGCAGACTTCCGGCAGGAGGGGGCCGACCCACTCCGGCACGAGCGCACGGCCCGCGCCCGCGTAATAAGCGGGCAGCCGCGCGAGCATGAGGCCCGCGCCGCCTTCAACATCGCGCGCCCCGTAGACGACGCGCCCGACGCCGCAGAGCAGGAGCGTGCCCATGCACATCACGCACGGCTCAAGCGTCGTGTAGCAGGTCATCCGCCGCGCCTCGGCCCAAAGGTTTTGCGGGACGCGGGCGAGGGCTTCAATCTCGGCGTGCCGCCGTGGGTCGTATGAAGGGACAAGCAGGGAGTTCCCCGCCTCGGCGATTATCTCGCCGCCGAGCGTGATGACGGCCCCGACGGGCACGTTGCCCCGCCGCTCCGCTTCGAGCGCGAGCTCGACCGCGCGCCTCACGTGCTCGACGTCGCGCCGCATCGTCGCCGTCTGAATCGTCATTCATGCGTTTATTAATCAGTCAGAACCGCCTGCGGTAGCGGGCGGGTGTCGTTCCGGTGAACGGGCCTCGCCCGGACGGCTGAACCCACCTGCTACCGCAGGCGGTTCTGACTCTAAAGACTGAGGACGCTTGAGAGCGCCTCCCACACGCGGCGGGCCTCCGCGCCGTGGATGACGACCTCGTTCGTGCCGGGACGCCCCTGCGCGGGCGGGTTCGTGTCGAAGACGACGGAGAGGACTTCCTGCCCCTCCGTGTCGCGGTAAGCCACGTACTGGATGCGCTCGATGTTGAGGAGCAGAGTCGCCCCGTCCTCCCTCTCGGCGGTGATGAAAGGCATCGTCTGAAACCTCCGTCGCCTTGTCCCGTTGCGGCGGCTCTTTTATTTTCTGGCCTCGTCGAGAATGGTCTTGGCGCTCTCCACCATGTCGCGGAATTCGACCAGTCCCGTCGGCCTGAGAACGAGGCGCGGGCCGCGCACGCCTTCGGTGGAGATGGCCGTGCCGTAGCCGCCCGGCGTGTTGAAGCGGAAGAGGGCGAGCCCGCCGCGCGTCCGGTACTGCGCCTCGAAGCGGTTGAGCCGGGTCGCCGAGTTTTCGAGCTTGATGATGTAGTCAATCCCCTTAATCAGCGCGTCGAGTTCTTCGTAGTCAACGTAGGCCACCTCCGCCGCGCCCTCTCGGTTGGGGTCGCTGATGAGGATGCTGATGCCGTGCTCGGCGCGGTTCGTCTGCGCGTCGAGCATCTCCCAACTGGTGAAGGTCGCCGCGCCGCGCAGGCCGTTGATCGTCCCGACGGTGGTCGAGCCCTTGACGATGACCGCGCCGGTCTTCTCCAGGAGCAGCTCCATCTTCGTGAGGTACTCGTCGTAAGGGTCGGGCGTGGGCGTGGGCCGCGCCCTTTGTGCGTGGGCCGCGACCGAGAGCGCCGAGAGCAGGAGGAGCGCGTAAATAATCCGTGTGAGTTTCAAGGTCGGTTCCTTTCGTCTCGGCCAAACTATAACGGTGAAAGTAGAGCCCCGGCCAGTCGTCACTGTTGACACTCGCCGCGAGTCCGAAAGTTCCTGAAAGGATACCCGGCGCGGGTGTCGGTTGGAAAGAAGAAAGCCTGCCATTCGCGTGGCAGGCTTTCCGGTGAACTGAGTGGATTAGCCATCCGACCGTTCACTTGTATTGCTTGAGTGGGTCGCCGCTTCAACCGGAGTCTCGGTAACTCTGCGGACGATAGCGCCGGTCGAAGCTTATCAGGCTTCAGCCACCTCACTGTGATAAGAACTCATACTTTGTTTGATCACCTCCTTTCCAGTGTTGAGGCGATGATAAAGGAACAATACTTTGGGCGTCAACGATTTTTTTCGCCGCTCTCTTGTGGCCCCGTCTGACGCGCGCGCGCGTAGACTTCGCGGCCCCCGACGTAAGTCGCGTGCGCGTGCTCGACGCCGAAGAAGTAGGCGAGTTCGCGGTAGTCCTCGCAGTCGTGGACGACGAAGTCGGCGCGCTTGCCCGGTTCGAGCGTGCCCGCTTCCGCGCCGCGCCGAAGGCTGTAGGCGGCGTTGACGGTCGCGGCGGTGACGGCCTCGGCGGGCGTCATCTTCAAGTGCGTGGAGGCGAGCGAGAGGATCATCGTCATCGAGGGCGTGGGCGACGAGCCGGGGTTGAAGTCGGTGGCGAGGACGACGGCGAGACCTGCGTCTATCATCGCGCGCGCCGCCGGGTACTGCCGCGAGCCGAGCGCGTAGACCGAGCCGGGCAGAAGCACCGGCTGGACGCCCGCCGCCTTGAGAGCCCTGATGCCTTCGGCGTCCGTGTGTTCGAGGTGGTCGGCGGTCTCGGCCCTGAGTTCCGCCGCGAGCTTCGCGCCGCCCGAAAGCGAGAGCTGATCGGCGTGGACGCGAAGGCCAAGCCCTCGCGCGCGCGCCTCAGTCAGGATGCGCCGCGACTCGTCCGTCGTGAAGACTCGCTCCTCGCAGAACACGTCGCAGAACTCCGCCAACCCTTCGGCGGCGACGCGCGGCAGCATCTCTCCGACGACCAAGTCCACGTACTCGCCGCGCCGCCCGCGGAACTCGTCCGGCACTTCGTGCGCGCCGAGGAAGGTCGGGACGTACCTGAGCGCGCCGCCCCCGTCCAGACGCCGCACGACACGCAGCATCTTCAACTCGTCCTCGACCGAGAGCCCGTAACCCGACTTGGCCTCGACGGTCGTCGTCCCCGTCCGCAGGAACCACTCTTCGCGCCCACGCGCCGAAGCGACCAACTGGTCTTCCGTCGCCGCGCGCGTGCGCCGCACGGTCGAGCGAATCCCCCCGCCCGCCGCCGCGATCTCCTGATAAGTCTGCCCCTCCGCGCGCCGCTCGAACTCGTCCGCGCGGTTCCCCGCGAAGACCGGGTGCGCGTGCGCATCCACGAAGCCCGGCAAAACGACGCGCCCCCCCGCGTCCAACACCGACGCATCCGCCCCGGCGTGCGGCTCAACTTCGGCCCGCGTCCCCACGCGCTCCACGCGCCCGCCCCGCACCAGCATCGCCCCGTCTTCGACCACCGAAAGCTCACGCATCTCCGCCCCCACGCGCGCGCGCCCCGGCCCCGCGAGCGTCACGAGTTGCGAGCAATTAACGACGAGCAATATGAGTTCAGAGTTCAAAGTTCAAGGTTCAAGGTTCAAAGTCGGAAATAAGTTCAAAGTTCAAGGTTCAATTCAAAGTTAAGAACAGGTCTTCAACTTTGAACCTTGAACTTTGAACCTTGAACTCTTCGGCTACGCCGACGACGTGTGGTCGTGGACGATGCGCCAGCCGCCGTTGGTGCGGCGGAAGACGAGGGTGAAACGCCCGTGCGGGGTCTCGCCGTTCTCGCGCGTGAGTTGGAAGCGCCCGGTGACCATCGTGTAGAAGGGGCTCAAGGGCTTGAACTCCAAATCCGAGAAGGCGAGCGTCCCCATCTTCGCGCGCGAGTCGTAGTTCTTCCGGTAGCGTTCGAGGACGGTCTGCCACCCGCGCGTCAGCGTGTCGCCGGAGAGGAAAGTGATGCCCTCCTCTTTGGCGTAGCCGCTCATGAAGCCCTCGATGTCGCCCCGGTTCCAAGCCGCCTGCTGCGCTTCGAGGACGGCGCGCACGGCCTCTATCTCCTTGTCCGTTTTCTTGTCGGGCGACGACGCGAGGCCGCGATAACCGTAGACGACGCCTGCGGCCAACACCAGCGAGGCCACCGTGAAAACGTATTTCCTGTTCATGCGCGTTTGTAGCCCCTTTCAAAATCAAGACATGTCAGAACCGCCTGCGGTAGCGGGCGGGTTCCGTTGTCCAAGCAAGGCCCGCTCAGCGAAGCGAGACCCGCCCGCTACCGCAGGCGTTCTGACTTGTTGACTCACTCCAACCGAGGAGAGTATGTCCTTTCACCCGCCGACTTCAAGCACGCGCCGCGAGCCACGCCCGCACCTCGGCGCGCATCGCGGGCGTGATTTCGTGCGCGGCGTCGAACGCTTTCACTTCCGTATCACTGGCGCGCGTGCGCAGACGCTCCGCATAGTCTTCGACTCGCGCGGGCGGATAAAACTCGTCCCGCTGCCGTGCAGATGAAGGACGGAGGCCCGCGTCTCGCCGTAGAGCCCGCTCGTCTCCCAGTCGCCCGGCAGCCCCCCGCAGATGCCGATGCACCCGCGCAGCAAGTCGCGGTGCGTGAACGCGAAGCGATAATTGAGCGCGCACGACTGCGAGAAGCCCAACAGAAAGACCGCCTCCCGCCGCGCCATGCCCTGCCCGACGAGCGACTCAATCAAATCCTTCAACGCACGATGATGAAGCGCGACCGAATCCTCCGCGCGAAAATTCGTCAGCCACCCGAAGCCGTACCTAAAAGGCCCGCCCGCCTCCTTCGGCTCCTTCATGTGCTGGTGCGGCCCCTGCAACGCCGCCACCGCGAACCCCTTCGGCACGTGCCGCCTCGCCTCCCGCATCATCCAACCCTTGTTGCTCCCGTACCCGTGCAAGGCGATGAGCAAAGGCGCGGGCGTCAACGCCGGGGCGTGCAGGTCGTAATAGAGCCTCACCTCCGCCCTGAGCGACAGGTCTGTCGTCAAAGGTTCCTCCTCTTCGACCATTAATCTCTCCGAACGCTGCTGATTTATGAGGAAGTTTAGCACAGGCGAGTAGAGCCAACAGGGTTAGGCTCTGGCCTCTTCGGCCCGCAAATCGCGGAGCAATCTCTCGAATGCCTTCTCGAAAGCGTCGTGGTCTTTCCAGTCGGAGAAGTCGGGGATGAAATACTCACGCACTTCCTTAGCCAAGTCCTTGCCGGTGTCGGCGTCGAAGCGTCTCCACGCTTTAACCTTGTCGAACTCCACGATGGTAATCGGGAAAAGTTTGCGCCTGCCCTCTTTCATCTCCGTCTCCCGCGCCCTCTGAATCTCGGTTATCACCCATTCGCTCTGCATACTGCTCTCCGAGAGGACGAGCAGCAGCCTGTCGTGCAGTTGAATGGCGCGCTCTATCTGTTCGTAGAGCTTCTGTCCGCCCTTCATCTCTTCCGGCGCGAACCACACGCGCAACTTCTCGTCTCTCATCCGTGAGTAAAGACGCCGCGCGAACTCTTCGTCCCGCGTGCTGTAGCTGATGAAGCACGAGTAGAACTGTATTGCCTGCTGTACGCCGAAGTGCGAAGGGATGAAGGTTATGAAATCGGCCGGGACGCCGCACCCGCGCAGGAAGGCTTCGGGTATCTTCCCGCCTGATTTGTAAAGTGTGTCAACGCCGATGCTGGAGGGGCCGTCGTGTCTTACCGTCTCCAGCCCTTCAACTTCGCTGAGGTCGTTGCCCGCAAATGCAGTGTAACCCACTATTACAAATGTGAAGTCTGCGCCGCTGAGGTTTGCGTCGCGGAGGTCTGCGCCATAGAGAACCGAGCGGCTAAGGTCTGCGCTGCTGAGGTTTGCATTGCCGAGGTTTGCGTAGCCGAGGTCTGCGCCGCTGAGGTCTACGCCGCTGAAGTCTGCGTTGTGAAGGTCTGCGTAGCCGAGGTCTGCGCGGATGAGGTCTGGACGAATGTCTGGGTGTTCATCTCTCCACTCATTCCACACCTCCACTCCCCGTTTCAAAATCTCAACATGTTCGGGATTAGCCATCGCGGTTAGCTCCGGTAAGTTTTAATTGACGTAGCCGCCTGGCTCGCCGCCTCCGCTTTCTGTTCTGTCGTCGCCGTCGTCCGGCGCGGGCGCTTCGAGTGCGGGCGTCGTCGTGGTTTCTTCTTCGAGGCTCCAGATTTCATAGAGGTCGGGGGGGACTTCGGTGACGAAGCGGGAGGGGCGTTGGAGGAGGGTTTGGCGGGTGTGGTCGGTGACCATCAAAGGATAGGTGAGGTAGAGCTGATCGCGGGCGCGGGTGAGGGCGACGTACCAGAGGCGGCGTTCTTCTTCTTCGCCGTCGGCGTCGCGGAGGGAGCGGGGGCTGGGGAACTTGCCGTCGGCGGCCCAGATGATGAAGACGGCCTGCCATTCGAGACCTTTGGCTTGGTGGACGGAGGTGAGCGTGAGGAGTTCGTCCTCCTCGCCGCCGGAGACCACGTCTTCGCCCGCAGGGATTTGGGGCGCGCCGTAACGTTCGGTCGAAAGCAGAGCGAGTTCGGCAAGGAACTCTTCGGTCGAGTTGTAACGCGCGCTGTAGTGGGCGAGCTGGCGGAGGTCTTCGAGGCGGGCCTCGGCGTTCTCGTAAGTCGCTTCGAGGTGCGACTCGTAGCCGCGCGCGAGTATCAACTCTATCTGGCGGGCGGGCGCGTGGCGCGTCTCGTCTTTGCAGAGTTCTTCGAGGAGCGAGCGGAAGTCCGCCCAAGCAGTGCCGCGTTTGGAGGCGAGCGCGTCGGCCTCGCCGCGAGTGATGAGGGCGAGCGGGTCAGGGGCGTAGGCGACGCGCTCCCAGATGCGATTCGCCGTCGCGGGGCCGACGTTGGGGATGAGACGGAGGACTCGCTTCCACGCCAGCTCGTCGCGCGGGTTGGCGACGAGGCGGAGGTAGGAGATGACATCTTTGATGTGCGCCTGCTCGAAGAAGCGGACGCCGCTGCGGATGCGGTAGGGGATGCCGCGACGCGTTAACTCTAGTTGCAGCTCAAGCGAGTGATAGTGCGAGCGGTAGAGGACGGCCATCTCTTTCAAAGCGATGCCTTCGTCTCTGAGTTCGAGGATGCGCGAGGCGGTGAAGGCGGCCTGCTGGTCGGCGTCGCGGCAGGGGACGAGCGCAGGCGCGAGGCCGAGCGACGGACGATGTGCGCGGAGTTCTTTCGGGAACTGCTTGCGGTTGGCGGTGATAGCGGTGTTGGCGACGGCGAGGATTTCGGGCGTCGAGCGGTAGTTGGTTTCGAGGCGGAAGACGCGCGCCTGCGGGTAGCGTTGCGGGAACTCGTAGATGTTCGACCACTCCGCGCCGCGAAAGGCGAAGATGCTCTGCGCGTCGTCGCCGACGACCATCACGTTCTTGTGTTTGACGGCGAGGAGGTCAACGATCTCGGACTGCAACTTGTTCGTGTCCTGATACTCGTCCACGAGGACGTGCTCGAACTGCTCCTGATAGATGGCGGCGATTTCGTCCTTCTCCATCAGGAGCCGCTTCCAGTTCAAGAGGAGGTCGTCGTAGTCCATGACGTTGCGCTCGCGCTTGCGCTCGGCGTAAACGCGGTCAACGCGCGTGATTTGCGCCGAGAGCGGCTCGAAGTATGGGTAGCGGCGCGCGACGACATCCGAGATGGGGCGGTCGGTGTTGGTGGCGAAGCTGATGATGTCTTGCAGGACTTCCGCTTTGGGGAAGCGGCGGGCCTTGGTGTCAATCCCCGCCTCGTCCACGCAGACCGAGAGGAAATCGCGCACGTCCTCGGAGTCGAGGATGGAGTAGTTCTGCTCGTAGCCGAGCGAGGCGGCGTGGCGGCGGAGGATGAGGTTGGCGATGCGGTGGAACGTCCCGCCCCAGACGCGCCGGGCCACGTCGCCGCCGCCCGCGAGCTGTTCGACGCGCCGCAGCATCTCTCGCGCCGCGCGGTTCGTGAAGGTGGCGAGCATGATGCGCGAAGGGGAGACGCCTTGCTCGACGAGGTAGGCGACGCGGTAGGTGATGGCGCGCGTCTTCCCGCTCCCCGCGCCCGCGATGACGAGGGCGGAGCCGGCGGGCGCGGTCGCCACGGCGAACTGCTCCTCGTTCAACTCCTCGCGGTAGCGCGAAAGCTTTTCGGGGAGTTGCGACCCGGCGGGCCGCTTGATGACGTAACGCTTCATGGCCTTACGGCTTATAGCATGCCGCACGGCGCGCGCGGAAGCGGCGTTGCATTTGCCCGCGCGGGAGGCTACGATGTTGCCCATGCGGACAACTCAGAATTCATAGCGACGAGCGAGGTGAGAGAGATGAAATTTCCCGGCGGGATGAACATCCAGCAGATGATGAAGCAGGCGCAGGCCATGCAGGAGAAGATGGCGCAGGAGATGGAGGCGATGGTCGTGGACGCCTCGGCGGGCGGCGGCGTCGTCACCGTCCAGATGCGCGGGACGAAGGAGATCGAGTCCATCAAGATTGACCCCGAAGCCGTCAAGGAGGGCGACGTCGAGATGCTCCAGGACCTCATCGTCGCCGCCGTCAACGAGGCCGGTCGCAAAGTTGACGAGGCCATGAAGTCGAAGGTCGGCGGAATGCTCCCGCCGGGGCTTCTCTAGTTCAAAGTTCAAGGTTCAAAGTTCAAAGTCGGTTGGACGGCTCTGCAACTTTGAACTTTAAACTTTGAACTTTGAACTCTTATGTTGGAATACTCCGAACCCGTCACCAAGCTGATTGACGAATTCAAGCGGCTGCCCGGCATCGGCCAGAAGTCGGCGCAACGGCTCGCCTTCCACGTCCTGCGGATGACGGAGGCCGAGGTCGAGCGGTTCGCCGAGGCGATGAACGAGGTCAAGCGGCGCATCGTGATGTGCACGGTCTGCAACAACCTGACCGACGTCGAGCCGTGCCGCTTCTGCTCCTCGACCAACCGCGACCGCTCGATGATCTGCGTCGTCGAAGAGCCCTACAACCTCGTCGCCGTCGAGAAGACGCGCAGCTATCACGGGCTCTATCACGTCCTCCATGGGAGCCTTTCGCCGATCCGGGGGATGGGGCCGGAAGACCTCCGCCTGCAAAACCTCCTGCCGCGCCTCCGGCCCGAAAACAACGACGGCGTCGAAGTCCGCGAAGTCATCCTCGCCACCAACCCCAACACCGAAGGCGAGGCCACGGCCAGCTACATCAGCCGCCTCTTGAAGCCACTCGGCGTTCTCGTCACGCGCATCGCGATGGGCATGCCCGTCGGCTCAGACCTCGAATACGTGGACGAAGTGACGATGGACAAGGCGCTCTCGAACCGGCACGAGATATAAAAGCCGTAAACCGTGACAAGTAAACCGTGACAGGAGGAAGACTGTTTTCCCCTGTCACGGTTTACTTGTCACGGTTTACGGCTTTTAGAAGCGCACGTTCTCGACGGGCGCGTCCGACTTGCACTCGGCGCAGTCCTGGCCGTCCTCGTACCACTTGGCCTTGAACTCGACGAGCGAGAGGATGGGCACGTCGTCATCGCCCTCGATCTCGATGTGGGTGGGCGCGGAGTCGAAGCGGACGATGACGGCGCAGCCGATGACCTTCGTGCCGAGTTCGCGGACGATGTTGACGGTCTCCAAAAGAGCACGGCCCGTGCGCGTGATGTCGTCCACGATGACGCAGGGGTTGACCTCTCCGGCGTTGACGTACTGGCGGAACATGCGCTTGCCGCCCTCCTCCCGCTCGGCCCAGTAAATCTGCTCGGCGGTCAGAGCCTCGCGCACACCGAAGGCGACGGGGATGCCGCCCGCGCTCGGCGCGATGATGGCGACCTTCGGGAGCGCGCTCGAAATGTCCTTCTCAAGTCGCAGCTTGCGCGAGAGCGCGACGGCCAGAACGCGCGCCGTGTCGTAGTAGCGGAAGGCCAGAGGCATCTGGAAGTAGTGCGGCGTGTGCTGTCCCGAAGGGTAGACGAAGTGACCCTCGCGGTAAGCCCCGGTCTTCTTCAGAGTGTCCATCACGGTCTCGGAACTCGGAATCAGTTGCGGCATCATCTCTTTTCATCTCTCCTGTGAATAAAGAAGAAGTCGGGGCCGGGGTCACGAACGGCGGTCGTCTCTCAGACGCCTCTTCTGCCCCCGACCATTGACCTTGTTTTGCGCCACAGCATATCACTACTCGCGCCGGTTTGCCCTAGCCGCCCCGGCCCGCCGCGAGCGCGCGCTCGATGATGCGCCGCTGGTCGGGGCTCGCGTCCTCCGGCAGCGCGTCGAGCGCGAACCACTGAGCGCGGTCAATCTCGAAATTCTTCCTCAAGCCTTCGAGCGCCGACGCCTTCATCTCCGCGCGGAAGATGACCTCGACCTGTTGGACGCTCGCGAGCGTCCGCACGAAGGCCAGTTCGACGCCCGCGAGCGCGAGACCCGTCTCCTCGCGCACCTCTCGGCGGACGGCATCATCCGGCTGCTCGCCGCGCGCGATGAAGCCGCCCGGTATGCCCCACCCGCTCCCCTTGCGCAAGGTGTGGCGGAGCAGGAGCACCCGGCCCCTCTCGTCCAGCACCACCACCCCCGCCGTCACCGTGAAGCGCGGCTCCGCGAGCCACACCCCCGCACGCCGCACGAACCCCGGCGCGCCCAGCCAAACCGTCGCCACCAGCCTCTTCAACATGAGCGAGAAGGATAACAGAAACGCAGAAGTCAGAACGCAGAACGCTGAACTAAAAACTTTATGTCTTTCAGTTCAGCGTTCTGCGTTCTGCGTTCTGACTTCTGCGTTTCTTATTGACGCTCCCGGCGGCTTCCCCTTAAGATGCGAATCCTGAAGCGTCTTATCCGAAGTCCTACCGCGCGAGAGGAATCTTACTCAAGCCGATGTCAAGCGAAGCAAACGAGACGAGGAAGCCCGAAGCCGCGAGCCCCGAAGCGGTCGCCAAGCAGGCCCCGACCGAGCAGCAGGAGTCACGGCGCGGCACGCCCAAGCGTTTCGCCGTCGGGCAGACCGTGTGCAACGAGAAGAACGAGAAGGGGAAACTCTGCAACGGCCACTTGAAGGAGATACACACGGCGGGCGAGGCGGCCAAACACCTGCGCGGCGACGACGTGATGCACCAGTGCCAGACCTGCGGCGCGCTCTACACGGGGCCGCCGCTCGGCCACGTCCGCGACCCCTCGAAGCAGCGGCGCTACGTCGAGAAAGACCTCGCCGCCATCCTCCGCGCGGCGGGCGGGACGCTCCCCGCCTACGACTACCCCGTGCCCGAATGGCGCGGCGAGCCCGCACGGCTCCCGAAAGCTTCTAAGACTCCGGCGGCTGCGCCGTCCGCGAGCCCCGCGCCCGCAGGCGAGACTCCCGAAGAGAAGAAGGCCCGCCTCGTCGCCGAGCACAAGGCCAAGCTCGCCGCGAAGTCCGCGCCCGCCGCCGAGCCTTCAGCCGCGACGAGCGAAGGCACGACGACTCAACCAACGTGCCCCACTCCATTGCCGCCGACGCGGGCGCGGACTCTTCGTCCGAAGCCGACCGGCACCGCCCCGCAGCCGAGGCGCAGGCCGCGACCGGCGCGGCTTCGGCAGCCCCTTTGAGCCCGGCGGCGGCCACCGCTTCGCCCGCCGCAGGGGCCGAGAGCCTTTCAGACCTCGCGCCCGAAGCCTCGACCGAACTGACGCCCGGCGCGCCCGCCGACGAGAGGCCGGAAGTCCCGCCTTCATCATCAACCGCCGCCGCTTCCGAGAGCGCCGCCCCGGCGGAAGCCGCCGCGCCCAAGCCGAAGCCAAAGCCGAAGCGCGTCGCCTCGGCGGTCGGCGCGGATGGCCTCCCGCCCATCTCCCCGCACCTCGCGCCCCCTCCCGGCGAGACCTTCGAGCAGAAGCGCGAACGCCTCCGCCTCGTCGTCGAAGAGGCCAAGCGCAAGGCGGGCAAGCTCTAAGGAGTTGTCTGAAGAGTGCGTCGCCGGAGCCCTGAAAGGGCTCAAGACAATAGCCGGGGGCAAGCGAACGTGAGTGAGCGCCGCCCCCGGAACAGACGAAAAATAATTCCGACCCTGAAGGGGTCGCACCTCAACGTTGAGGTGCGACCCCTTCAGGGTCGGATTCTTTCATCTACGCTTAACCGGGGGCGGCGCTCAGTCGCTGACGCTCCTTCGCTCTGCCCCCGGCTATTGTCTTCGTCCCCTTCGGGGACGGGGCAAGCCTTATTAACTCTGCCGCATTAACTCTGCCGCACCGTCAGCCCGTCGCGCGCGAAGTTCCAGCGCAGCACTTCCGCGCCCTCTTGCGCCTTAAGCGCCGTCTCGACCGACTCGCGCGCGCCGTCTTCGCAGAGGAAGGCGATGCAGCCGCCGCCGCCCGCGCCGCAGACCTTCGCCGCCAATGCGCCGCTTGAGAGAGCCGTCTCGACGAGCCGCTCCATGTGCGGCGTGGTGACGTTCGGCGCGAGCCGCTTCCGGTTCGGGTAGGCGTCGCGCATGATTTCGGCCACGCCCCGCCAGTCGTTCGAGCCGAGCGCGACGCTCATCCGCCGCGCCGAGTCGCGGATGCCCTCGAACAACTCGAAGAGCAACGGGTCGCCGTCAATGTGCGTCTTGAAAATCTCCCAGTTGTTCGTCCCCGAAAGCCTCGGCTCGCCCGTGTAGACGATGACGAGCCGTCGCTCCAGCTCTTCGGCGTCCACGTTCAGAGGCTCGCGGCGGATGCCGTCCGCGCCGAAGCGGATGAGGTTCGCGCCGCCGTAGAACGCGCCGTAGTAGTCCTGAAACCCGGCGGGCACGCGGATGACGGTCGTCTCGACGTTGGCCGCGATGACGATGAACTTGCTCTCAGGGTAGCGGTCGCCGACGAGCCGGTTGAGCGCGCCGATGCAGGCGATGGCGAGCGCGCTCGAACCGCCGAGCCCCGCGCCCGCCGGAGCTAAGCCTTCGGCGATTAAGTGAAACCCGGTCTCAGGCTTGAAGAAGTGGACGAGCTTCGAGATGAGTTCCAGACGCTCTTCCTGTATCAGGTTCTCAAGCTCGGCGACGCTCGTCTCGAACGAGAGCGCGCGGTCGCGAGATTCGAGGATCACGCGGTCGTCCGCGCGCGTCTCGATGCGGCAGCGCGCTTCGAGCGAGATGGCGAAGTTGACGGTCGTCGCGCCGGGGTGGAAGAGGTACAGCGGCCAGATGTCTATTGTCCCCCCGGCCAAATCAACGCGCGTCGGGGCGGTGGCTTCGATAATCATAATAGCGTGACAGGTGAACCGTGACAGGTGACAGGATGATTAAGACAGGCTCTTCTCTTGTCACCTGTCACGGTTCACCTGTCTCGGCCTTCTTCAGTCTCCTTCGATTTTCTGCTTCTGCTTCGCGGGTTCCTTGTGGCGCGCGAGCGGGTGCGGGAGTATGTCAGAAATCTCTTCTTTAATCTCGTGGAGCTTATCTTCGGCGGCCTGCTCGAACTTCTGGATGGAGGCGGCGTCGGCCTCCTCGACCTTCTTCGAGAGCCAGAACCGCTCGACGAGGTAGAAGCCGAGGATGCCGACGGCGATGATGACGAGCAGGAAGATGCCGACGTGCTTGAAGTCGCCGATGAGGTTGTAGATGGCGCTGTGGAAGACGTAGCCGATGGTCACGAGCGACACCACCCACATGAAGCAACTGGCGAACGAGAGCAGGAGGAAGCGCAGGTACGGCAACTTCGCCACGCCGTAGAAGGCGCACGCGCCCCACCGCAGCCCGTAGGTGTACTTCGAGACGAAGATCGAGAGCCAACCGAACTTCTCCGTCAGACGCTCGATGCGCGCCCGCGCCGCGCAATAGAAGCGGTACTTGCGGACGCCCGAACGCGCCCCCCGGCCCAATGCGTAAGCCAACTGGTCGCTCGCCACGCCGCCGAGCGTCCCGACGACGAGCACCTGCGCGAAGCCGTAGTCGCCGAACGCCCCGCCGTGCGCCAAGACCCCCGCCAGCAGCAGGGTGATGTCGCCCTCCGCCATCGTCAGAAGGAAGATGGCCGGGAGACCGAACCGCCACATCAGCTCGTTGACGAACTCTAAGTCCATAAAAGCCGTGAACCGTGAACCGTGAACCGTGACAAGTAAGAATTGGTTTTATCCTGTCACCTGTCACGGTTTACCCGTCACGTTCCTGTGTTGGTTTGACGACCAGCACGGGGCAGGGGGCGTGGCGGACGACCGACTCGGCGGTCGAGCCGAAGAGGATGCGTCCGAGCCCCGTGCGCCCGTGCGAAGAGATGACTATCAAGTCCACGCCGCGCTCCGAGGCGACGCGCACGATTTCGGAGGCGGCCTCGCCGTGCGCGATGACATCCTCGACTTCGAGCCCGGCGAACTCCGCGCCCGCCGCGACCTTCGGCAGCTCGCGCGCCGCCGACTCCTCCAAACGCTCGCTCACGTCCGCGAGCGGCAAAGCCTCGGCGGCGGGAACCCACCCGACCGCCGCCACGACCGGCTCGACGACGTGCAGGCAGACGACGCGCGCCCCCGTCAGCCGCGCCAGCGACGCGGCGGCGGGCACGGCGTGGCACGCGCACTCGCTGAAGTCTGTCGGCACGAGGATGGAGCGGATGTTCATAACGGAAATGATGAATGCGGAATGATGAATGAAGAACAGTTTTCAGTAGACAGTTTTCAGTTTTCAGTTTGTGACTTTCAGGTTTGAGATTTGAAATTTCAGATTTGAGATTCCGAAGCTGAAAACTGAAAACTCAAAACTGAAAACTGTTCTTCATTCATCATTTCGCCGTCCATTCTACACGCAGAAGGTGTTGTTTGACAGCCCCCCGACCCTTTGTTACCATCACGCCGTTTTCCGAGAGTCCCCGTAAACCGTTCAATTGATTCACCCGAAAGGCTTTCCGAGATGACCGCTCAGGTGTCCCCCGACCAGCACTACATCGGCGTCGAACTCTCCGCCGCGTCGGTGCGCGCCGCGCTCGTCTCGGCCTCAGGGGAGACCGTGGGGCGGCGCGAGTCGGCGCTCGACCCCGAAGCCGTCACCGCGCAGGTCGCGCGGCTCGTCTCGGAACTCCGAGACGAAGCGGCGGGCGCTGAAGTGGGCGCGCTCGGCGTCGGCGTGCCCGGACTCGTCAACCCGCAGACGGGCCGCGTCGTCATCTCCAGCGACCTCCCTTCGGCGGTGCGCGGCGACTTGCAGGCCGAGTTAAGAAGTGCGACCGGACTGCCCGTGCTCGTCGAGAACGACGCCAACGCCGGGGCCTTCGGCGAGTACACCGTCGGCGCGGGACGCGGCAGCCGCAACATGTTCTATGTCACCATCGGCCTCGGCATCGGCGGCGCGCTCATCCTCGAAGGCAAGCTCTGGCGCGGCGCTTCCGGGTTCGCAGGCGAGTTCGGGCACATCACCATTGACCCCGAAGGCATCGAGTGCACGTGCGGCAACACGGGCTGTCTGGAGACGGTCGCCTCCGCGCCCAACATCGTCCGCCGGACGCACGAGCGGCTCTACCGCGACGGCACCTCTTCGCTCTCGCGCCTCGCGATGAACAAGGCCTTCACCGCCGCCGACATCGCGCACGAGGCGCGGCGCGGCGACGACTTCGCGCTGCTCATGATCGAGCGCACGGGCCGCTCCATCGGGACGGCGGTCGCGGCGGTCATCAACCTCCTCAACATCGAGCGCATCGTCCTCGGCGGCGGCGTCATGGACGCCGGCGAACTCATCCTCAACCCCATCATCCGCGAGGCCGGTCGCCGCTCCTTCCAGCCCTGCTTCGAGGCCACGCAGATCGTCGCCGCCTCGCTCGGCACGGACTCCGTTCCCGTCGGCGCGGCCATGCTCGCGCGCGACTCGGCGGCAGCCGGTTGACCCGGATTCTCCGCCCGAAAATCCAGTTTCTCGTCCATTAATCCAATGCGTCGGAATGTTTTTGACATTCCCGGCGCGGGGGCTTGTCAACTCGTTTTGGAGTTGAGATGATTGGCGCGTGATGTTCGACTTCAACGGCGGAGAGACGGAGGCAAAACGCGAACGCCCGCACGGCGCGGCGCGGCTGGGGTTCATCTGGGGCGTGTGGACGCTCGTCGGGTTCTTCTTCGCGAGCCAGATTTACTTTTACTTCTCCAGCACGGCGAAGCCGATACCGTTCACGAAGGCGCTCGTGTGGCAGATGATCGCCTCCTACGTCTTCGCGCTCTCGACGCCGCCCGTGCTCTGGCTCGCGCGCCGCTACCGCATCGGGCGCAACAACTGGCGGCGCAACATCTTCGCCCACGCCGTGGCCGGAATCCTCATCTCGGCGGCGTGGGCCGTGTGCCACATCGTCCTCGACCTCTGGTTCGGCGGGATGCTCGGCACCCTGACGGGGCCGAAGCTCGGACGCATGGTCTTCGGCATGCTCGACAAAGAGCTGCTCGTCTACTGCATCATCGTGCTCCTGAGCCACGCCTCGAACTACTATCAGCGTTACCGCGAAGGAGAGCTGCGCGCGTCGCAGGCGCAACTGCAAGCCCTGAAGATGCAGTTGCACCCGCACTTCCTCTTCAACTCGCTCCACTCCATCTCGGCGCTCGTCCACATAGACCCGCAGGCCGCCGACCGGATGATTGCGCGGCTCGGAGATTTTCTGCGGATGACTCTGGAGAACTCCGCCGTGCAGGAAGTCACTCTCCGGCAGGAACTTGAATTCCTGAACTGCTACCTCGACATCGAGCGCATACGCTTTCAGGATCGCCTGACCACGCGGCTCGACGTTGACCCGCAGACGCTCTCGTGCCGCGTCCCCAATCTCATCCTCCAGCCCATCGTCGAGAACGCCATCCGCCACGGCATCGCCACGCGCGCCGCGCCCGGTCGCGTCGAGGTGCGGGCCGAGCGCATAGACGACGTGCTCCGTCTCGAAGTCAGGGACAACGGGCCGGGGTTGCCCACGACGCCCGCGCCGCGCCGCACGAACGAAGGCGGCGTCGGTCTCCCGAACACGCGCGCGCGCCTCGCGCAGCTCTACGGCGACGCCTACCGCTTCGACCTCAACGACGACCCGCGGGGCGGGACCGTCGTGACCATCGAAATCCCCTTCGACAACAAAGTCTTCGAGTCCGAGAGCCTTCCGCGCGCGAGTTTCGACAGCGGCGACTACGCGCCGCCGCCGCAGATGGAGGGGACGGTAACGACGGTCGCGCCGAAAGCACCGGCGGAGACGTGGCAACGCCCGCAGGATGGCGAGCCCTTGCCGCACCTCCAACCGCAGCCGTAGCGGCGTCTCGGTCTCCACTTCCCTCGCCCGCCGGGAGTAAGACCTCTCGAATCCTCAAGCAACCGAAACACCTTTCCCGTTCGAGACGGGCGCGCGTGCGGTTTCGCGCCCGTTTTGTTATTTTAAGCCTTTAGCGATTAGCTGTTAGCTTTTAGCCGAGCCGAAAGCTAAGAGCTAACAGCTAATCGCTAAAGGCTTATTGCAATGAACCCTGAACGCATCAGAAATTTTTCCATCATCGCGCATATTGACCACGGCAAGTCCACTCTGGCCGACCGGCTTCTGGAACTGACGGGCGCGGTCGCGGGCCGCGACATGGAAGCGCAGGTCTTAGACAACATGGACTTGGAGCGCGAGCGCGGCATCACCATCAAGGCGCACGCCGTCCGCCTCGACTACAAGGCGCGCGACGGGCAGCAGTACGTCCTCAACCTCATTGACACGCCGGGCCACGTTGACTTCTCCTACGAAGTCTCGCGCTCGCTCTCGGCCTGCGAAGGCGCGCTCCTCGTCGTGGACGCCTCGCAGGGCGTCGAGGCGCAGACCTTAGCGAACACCTACCTCGCCATTGACAACAACCTTGAGATGATTCCGGTCATCAACAAGATTGACCTGCCCGGCGCGGAGCCCGAAAAGGCTTTGGAGCAGATCGAGCAGGTCATCGGCTTAGACACCGGCAACGCCGTGCTCGCCTCGGCCAAGACGGGCCTCGGCGTCCCCGACATCCTCGAAGCCATCGTCCGCGACATCCCCGCGCCGAAGGGCGACCCCGACGCGCCTTTGATGGCGCTCATCTTCGACTCTTGGTACGACGCCTATCGCGGCGTCGTCGTCCTCTTCCGCGTCGTCAACGGCTCGATTAAGACGGGGACGAAGATTCGCTTCTTCAACACGGGCCGCGAATATTACGTCGAAGCTCTGGGCGTCAACCGCCCGCGCCCGACGCCGATTGATAAGCTCGGCGTCGGCGAAGTCGGCTTCCTGACGGCCTCCATCAAGACGGTCGCCGACGTGCAGATCGGCGACACCATCACCGAGGCCGCGCGCCCCACGGAGGCGCCCTTCCCCGGCTTTCAGGAAATCAAGCCGATGGTCTTCGCGGGCCTCTACCCCGTCGAGGCCAACCAGTACGAAGAGCTGCGCGACGCCCTGGACAAGCTGCGGCTCAACGACGCCTCGTTCTTCTACGAGCCGGAGTCGTCGGTCGCGCTCGGCTTCGGCTTCCGCTGCGGCTTCCTCGGACTGCTCCACATGGAGATCGTGCAGGAACGCTTGGAGCGCGAGTTCAATCTTGATTTGATTACGACCGCGCCGGGCGTCCGCTACCGCGTGACGACGACCGACGGCGAGGTGGTCGAAGTGGATTCGCCCGCGCGGATGCCCGACCCCGTCCGCATCCAGAAGATTGAGGAGCCCGTCATCGAGGCGACCATCCTCACCTCGGACGACTACCTCGGCGGCATCCTCCCGCTCCTCGAAGAGAAGCGCGGCGTGCAGAAGAAGTTCGAGTACATCTCCGCGAACCGCGTGATGCTCACCTACGAAGTCCCTCTGAACGAGATCGTGCTCGACTTCTACGACCGCCTCAAGTCCGTCTCTCGCGGCTACGCCTCTTTGGACTACCACTTCGTCGGCAACTGGGAGAGCGACCTCGTGAAGTTGGACGTGCTGGTGGCGGGCGAGCCCGTGGACGCCCTCTCCATCATCGTCCACCGCACGAACTCTCTGGCGCGCGGGCGCGTGCTCGCCGAGAAGATGCGCCAGCTCATCCCCCGCCAACTCTTCGAGGTTCCCATCCAGGCCGCCATCGGCAACAAGGTCATCGCCCGCGAGACCGTCAAGGCGCTCGGCAAGAACGTCATCGCCAAGTGCTACGGCGGCGACATCACCCGCAAGAAGAAGCTCCTCGAAAAACAGAAAGAGGGCAAGCGCCGCATGAAGCGCGTCGGCAAAGTCGAAATCCCGCAGGAAGCCTTCCTCGCCGTGCTCAAGGTCAATGAGTAGAAGGAACGATAAGGGACAGACTCTCTCCGAAGAAGAGATGGACCAGATAGTGACTGCTCAGGCCGATGATGATTCCGAGTGGGGAGAGTCCCTACTAGTTCGACGGTCGGAAGATTGTATTCAACGAGAGCACTTACCTCGCAGCTCTCAAGATTCAGATTGATTCCTAAACAGGAGAGTGCGAGATGAAGTTCCCCCTTTGTCTGCTGACGTTATTGTTGGCGTGCGGTTCCGCGTCGGGGCAGCACGCGCACCCGGCGACGAGTAATCCGCGACCGGCGACCTTGCTGACGGGACTGGGGCGGCACAGCTTCCCGGTCTCGACGACGAGCGCGGAGGCGCAGAAGTTTTTCGATCAGGGCGTGATTCTCGTCTACGGGTTCAACCACAACGAGGCGGCGCGCTCGTTCCGGCGCGCGGCGGAGTTAGACCCGCAGATGGCGATGGCGCACTGGGGTGTGGCTCTGGCCCTCAGCCCCAACTACAACCAGTCCTCTATCAGCGAAGCGCAGATGAAGGAGGCGCTGGCGGCAGTCAACAAAGGTCTTGCGCTCGCGGCCCGCGCGCCGGAGCACGAGCGCGCTTATCTTGAAGCGCTGGCGAAGAGATTCTCGGACGCGGGCGGCGCAGACCAACGTGCTCTCTCGGTCGCCTACAGCGGTGCGATGCGTGAGCTTGCGCGCCGCTACCCGGACGACGCGGAGGCCGCGACGCTCTACGCCGACAGCCTGATGATTCTCAACGCGTGGAAGCTGTGGAGCCCCGACGGCAAGCCCGCCGAGGGGACGGAGGAAGTCGTCTCAACGCTCGAAGCCGTGCTCCGCCGCCACCCCGAACACATCGGCGCGCATCATCTATACATCCACGCCGTCGAGGCTTCGCCGCACCCCGAATGGGCGCTCACGAGCGCGGAGCGGCTCGGAGGGTTGACGCCCGCCGCCGGTCATCTCGTCCACATGCCCGCGCACATCTACATGCGCGTCGGCGACTACGAGGCCGCCGCGCGCAGCAACGACCTCGCGGCTGCCGCCGACCGCGCCTACTTCGAGGCGAGCGACCTGCGCGGCATCTACTCGGCGGCTTACTACAGCCACAACCTCCACTTCCTCGCCGCCGCGCGCAGCATGCAGGGGCGCTACGCCGACTCCCTGCGCGCCGCCCGTCAACTCGAAGGGAACGTCCGTCCTTATCTGAAGGAGATGCCCTTCTTCGAGAGCTTCCTGCCGACGGCGACGCTCACGATGGCGCGCTTCGGTCGCTGGGACGAAGTCTTGCGCGAGCCCGAACCTCCGGCCTCGCAGCCCATCACCCTTGCTCTCTGGCGTTGGGCGCGCGGCATGGCTTACGCGGCGACCGGCAAAATGTCGGAGGCCGAGAAGGAGTTGAAGACTTTCCAAGCCGCCGCCTCGGCCCTCCCCGCCGACGCGGGCTACGGGCAGAACACGGCGCACGACGTTCTGAAGATCGGCGAGCATTTCCTGAACGCACGCCTCAGTGCGGCGCGCGGCGACCGCAAGGGCGCGGTCGAGCATTTGCGCCGCGCCGTCGCCGCCGAGGATGCGCTCGCCTACGACGAGCCGCCCGGCTGGTATCATCCGCTCTCGCGCGAATCCTTAGGCGGCGCGCTCATGGCCCTCGGCGAGCACGCCGAAGCCGAGCGCGTCTTCCGCGAAGACCTCCGCCGCAACCGCCGCAACGGTCGCTCGCTCTTCGGCCTCGCCGAGAGCCTCAAGGCGCAGGGCAAACTTTACGAGTCACAACTCGTCCGCCGCGAGTTCGAGAGCGCGTGGAAGGACGCCGACACCAAACTCCGCGTCGAAGACCTCTGACGATTTTGGATTGCCGATTTTGGATTTTGGATTGGCGCTTTGTTACAGTTGAGCTTCACGGGCGTCAATAAAGTCTCTTTCAATCGCCAATCCAAAATCCGAAATCTAAAATCGCAATCATGCACGTCACACGCGTCGAGCTGGAAAACATCAAGTCTTACGAGCGCGCCGCCTTCGACTTCGAGCGCGGGACGACCGCCATCGTCGGGCCGAACGGCGCGGGCAAGACCACCCTGCTCGAAGCCATCGCGTGGACGATCTTCGACGTGCTCGACTACAGCAAAGAAGACTTTCTCCGCCGCGGCTCGAAGCGCGGGAGCGCGCGCGTCACCTTTCAGGACGACCTCGACGAGCGGCTCTACATGGTCTACCGCGACACGGGGAACGGCTATTACGTCTACGACCCGGAGCTGAAACAGAAGCTCGCGACGGGTAAGGCCGACGTCCGAAAGTTTCTCGACCTCCACCTCGGCGTCGAGCCGGGCACGGACTTGCGCGCGCTCTTCCGCTCGGCCATCGGAGTGCCGCAAGGGTTGTTCACGACCGACTTCCTCCGCTCTCCCGGCGAGCGCAAGGCCGCCTTCGACCGCCTCCTTAAAGTCGAGGAGTACCGCGAATCCTCCGACCGCCTGCGAGATACCGTCACTCTCATCAACGAGCGCATCGCCGAGGCGCGCGGTCGCCTGAGCGGGGCCGAGGCGCAGCTCGCACGCTACGACGAGCTGACCTCGGAACACGTCGCGGCGCGCGAGAAGGCGGAAGAGCTTTCGTCTTCGCTCGCCGCTTTGCAGCAGGAGGCGTCGGAGCGCGAACGCGTCGTCGCCGGGATGGACGAGGCCGAGCGGCGCGTCGGCGAGACGCGCGCCGTCGCCGACCGCCTCGAAGTCGAGCGCGACTCCGCCGAGCGGCGTCTCGGCGACTTGCTCAACGGCCTCGAAGCCGCGCGCCGCGCGGGCGAACGGCTGCGCGCGACCGAACAAGATTACCGCGCGCACCTCTCGGCGCTCGAAGCGTTGCGCGGCCTCGAAACCGAACGCGCCGAGCGCGACCGTCTGCGCGCGGAGGCCGACGGCGCGGCCCGCATGGTCGCCGCCGCCGAGTCGGACGTGCGTCGCCTCGACGACGCGCTCCAGAGGGCTCTGCGCGCCGCCGAATCTCTCGCCGCGCTCGGCGCGGACGTTGCCACACAGGAAGACTTAGAGCGCGAGCGCGAGCGACTCCGAGACCTCCTCGCACACGCACGCGCCGCCGAGGAGCGGCTCACGCGTCTTGACCAAGAGTTGGAATCCCTGCGCCGCCAGCACTCCGAGACCTCGAAGCGCGTGCGCGCGACCGAGGGGCTCGCGGGCGCGCAAGCCGAGGCGGAGCGTCTTGAGAGCGAGCGGCTCGGCATCGAGACTCACTTGAGCAAAGTCGAGCAGGCGCTCACGGCGCGCAAGCACCTCACGGGCCAGCGGCGCGAGGGCGCGCGCGAAGTCGAGCGTTTGCGCCGCAGCGTCTCCGTGTTGGAGCGCGAGACGCGCGAGCTTGAACAGGGCTCGGCGGCGGCACGGGGCTTGGCCGCGCTCGAAACGCGCCAGAGCGAGTTGACGCACCGTGCCGCCGCCTTGCGCGCCGCCATCGAGCGCGACGAGCGCGACGGCGAGAACGCGCGCGGCGGCGTCTGCCCCATCCTCAACGAGCCCTGCATGAACCTCGCCGCCGAGGGCCGAACCTTCGAAGACCACTTCGCCGAACAGCTCAAGACCAACCGCACGCACCTCGTCTCAATCGAAGACGAGGGCGCGCGGCTCTCGAAGGAAGTCCGCGCCGCGCGCGAGGCCGAGAAGATGCTCGCCCGCTCCGCCGACACGCGCGCACGCCTCGCGCACGAACGCGAACTGCTCACCGAACGCGAGGCCGCGCTCGCGCGCGTGGATGAAGAGCTTGCCGCGTTGACCGACGCCGACGAAGAGTTGCGTGACCGCCTCCGCGCCGGGATGATCGGCACGAGCGGCTCCCTCATCAACGCCCGCGAAGACGCTCTGCGCTACGCCGAACTTGAGCCCTTGCGCGCGCGCCTCAGAGAGATAGAGGACGAGGGCCGCAGCCGCAAAGACGAGCGCGACCACGTGGCCGCCGCCGCCGGGGCCGGAGAAGGCTTGGCGCGCGACGCCTCGGAGGTCGAGCGCCGCCTGCGCGAGTTGAACGACCCGCGCGGTCGCGCCGCAGCCCTGCGCGCCGAGGCCGCGCGCGAGGGTGATTTGCGCCGCGAGTCGCAGGGCGCGACCGACGCGCTCGAATCCTTACGGAAGCAGCAGGCCGCGCTCGACGGGCAGTTACAGCGGTTCTCGTCATTCGACGAGCGTTGGTCAAAGGCGACTGCCGAGCGCGAGCGTTCAGCCGCCTCGCACAACGAATACCTCGAATCCAAATCGCTCGCCGCGACGCTCCCCCTCCGCGAAGCCGAAGCCGCCGAGGCCGAGGAGCGAGCGGCCCGCGCCCGCCGCGAAGCCGCCGAGCGGCGCGCCGAATACGAAACCGCGCTCGCCGCATACGACCGCGAACGCCACGGCGCGGAGCGCGGCGCTTTGGCGCTCGCCCGCGAGCGCGCGGCGGCCACCTCCGCGCAGCTCGAAGCGGCGCGCGAGCGCGAGTCCACGCTCGCCTCCGACATCGCGCGGCTCGAAGAGGTGCGCGCCTCCTGGCAACAGGAGTTGCTTGCCATCGAACGCCTGAAGGAGATTTACGAGGCGACCGACTTCATCCGCGACATCCTGAAGAAGGCCGGGCCGCTCGTCACGGAGAGTTATCTTTACAACATCTCCATCGAGGCCAACCAACTCTTCCGCGAAATCACCGGCGAGGGCGGGCGCGCGCTGCGCTGGTCGAAGGATTACGACATCCTTCTGGAAGAAGGCGGGTACGAACGCTCCTTCCTCAACCTCTCCGGCGGCGAGCAGATGGTGGCGGCGCTCTCGGTGCGGCTCGCTCTTTTGAAGCAGCTCTCGGACATCCGCGTCGCCTTCTTCGACGAGCCGACCGTCAACATGGACGCCGAGCGGCGCGAGCGCCTCGCGCAGCAGATAGGGCAGGTGCGCGACTTCGACCAGCTCTTCGTCATCTCGCACGACGACACGTTCGAGGAGGCCGTTGACCACGTTGTCCCGGTCACGCGCGCGGCGGTCGAGGAAGTGGCGTAACGAAGGACTGAGAATTAAGGACTGAGGACTGAGAGAGTGAAGGTTAATGGCAAAGGGTAAGAAGACCGTAGACGAAGCACGAGGCGACGGAGCACAGACGCCTTCTCAGTCCTCAGTCCTCAGCCCTCAGTCCTTAAAAGAGGTTCTGATTTACTGCGACGGTTCGAGCCTCGGCAACGGTCAGGGCTCGCCGCGCGCGGCGGCGGTCGCGCTTCTGGGCTACAGGGAGGTGTGGCGGGCCTTCGGCGAGTACCTCGGCGCGGCGACGAACCAGCAGGCGGAGATCGCCGCCGCCGCCATCGGCCTCGAACAGTTGACCGAGCCGTGCCGCGTGCGCGTCAAGTCTGATTCGCGCTACGTCGTCGAGACGATGTGCGGTCGCTTCCGACGCAAGACGAACCCGGAGTGGTGGGCGCGGCTTGACGAGGCCGCACGCAAGCACCGCGTCGAGTGGGAATGGATTAAAGGCCACGCCGGACACACCGCGCAGGAGGCCGTTGACCTCGCCGCCCGCCGCATCGCCGCCCTCGGACACGCCGACGAAGAAGTCCTCGGCGAGGCCGCCGCGATGATGAGTGAATAGACGGTCTGCTAACGAACTCGCCGACGGCGGACGATTAATCGCTGTCCTCGTCTCAAAGAGACGGTTTCCGAACTCTCTCCGCTCCGTTAGGCTCTCAAGAGCCGTTCAAGCTAAAATCTCCCGCCCGGCAAGCCTGTTTTATGTTCACCGCCAACACATCACGGACGAGACTGCGCGCGAGGCTCCTCTGCCTCGCGCTCGCCGTCTGGTGCGCGCCCGTCCTTCTGCTTGCGCAGCAGGCGGGCCAGCGCACGTGGCTGTGGCAGAACCCTCTGCCGCAGGGGAACGCGATTTTCGCGGTGCATTTCGCTGCGGACAAGTTGACGGGGTGGGCGGTCGGCGCGGACGGCGTGATTCTGTACACGAAGGACGGCGGCTACCGTTGGGAGGAGCAGCGGTCGAACACGCCCGTCCCGCTCTACGGCTTGTTCGTCAAAGATAAGAAGACGGCGGTCGCCGTCGGCTCGCGCGGTCAGGCGCTCTTGACGCAGAACGGTGGCCGCCGCTGGCTCGTCCGCGAGACGGGCGTCAAAGACCACCTCTACTCGCTGGCCTTCGCGGCGGACGCCCTCCACGGCTGGGCGGTCGGCAGTTACGGACAGATAGTTAAGACCTCGGACGGCGGGAAGACCTGGGCGGCGCAGAAGTCGGGCGTCCGCGCGCACCTCTACTCGGTGGCCTTCGCCGACGCCAAGACGGGCGCGGCGGTCGGGGCCGACGGCACGCTCATCGTCACGCACGACGGCGGCGCGACGTGGAGCCCGCGCTCGGTCTCGACGGGTCTCCCCTTCACGAGCGTCGCCTTCGCAGGCTCGTCGAAGAGGGCGGTGGCAGTGGGCTTGGGCGGCCTCATCGTCCGCACCGAAGACGGCGGCGAGACGTGGCCGAGCGTGGACGCGTACTTGCGCTCAGACCTCCTCTCGGTCTTCTTCACGGACGAGGAGCACGGTTGGGTGACGGGCGACGAGGGTCAAGTCCTGACGACCGGCAACGGCGGCGTGACGTGGTTCCCGGTGAGCGTCAAGACTCGGCCACGGCTCGCGGCGATTCACTTCGCCGACGAGAGCACGGGTTGGGCCGCCGGAAGAGACGGTCTCATCCTCCGCACAGACGACGGCGGCATCGAGTGGCGGCGACTGACCGAGGGCGGACGCGACGACCTCGCGGACATCTTCTTCCTCGACGGCGAGCGCGGGTGGGCGGTCGGCTCGAAGGGCCGCGTGCTCTACACCTCTTCGGGCGGCAAGCGTTGGACGCTCCGCTTCACGGGGACGACCATGCGTCTGAACGGCGTCTTCTTCGTCAACGAGTCGAAGGGCTGGGCGGTCGGCGAGAAGGGGACGCTTTTGCGCACGACCGACGGCGGGCTGACGTGGGCGCGGGCCGTCATCGAGTCGAGCGAAGACCTCTTCGGCGTCCACTTCGGCGACGAAAAGATTGGTCTCGCGGTCGGCGCGGGCGGGCGCATCTTGCGCACCGACGACGGCGGCGAGACGTGGCATCTGCAAAAGTCGGAGACGCAGAACTGGCTCGAAGCCGTCTCTTTCGCCGACGCGAAACGCGCCGTCGCCGTCGGCTCGAACGGGACTATCCTGCGCACGGAGGACGGCGGCGAGAAGTGGCTCCGCGTCGAGCTGAACGCGAAGGAGTGGCTCTACGGCGTCTCGTTCGCCGACGCCTCGCGCGGCTACGTCGTCGGCGAGCGCGGGCTCATCCTCCGCACCGACGACGGCGGCGTGACGTGGAAGGATCAGGAGTCGGGCATCCAGATTAGCTTCTACTCGGTGGCGGCGGCGGGGCGCGACGACGCGCTCGTGGTCGGCGATCAGGGCCGCGTGCTGCACACCAAAGACGGCGGCGAGACGTGGGAGCCGCAGGCTTCGATTACGAGTTCGTCTTTGTTCGGCGCGGCCTACCACGGCGGCTCGGACGCGTGGGTCGCGGGTCGCGGCGGGACGATTCTCAAACGCACGGATTCGGTCGCCACCGTCAAGATACCGCGACCGCGCCTCCCGCCCGCGCTGCGCGGCGGCCCGCCGAAGTTGCAGCCGGGCGAACGGCTCGAAGCGCTCGAAGACGACATCCCGCGCGCCACGCCGCCCGTCTTAAAGACGACGCCGAAGCCCTGACGCCGTAGGCGTTGGCTTTTAACGAAAGCGGCGACGACACGGAAGATTGCCTCCGTGTCGTCGCCGCTTTGAACTTCGACGGGCTTCAACGCCGTGCTGCTTTAAGTCCGCACCGGATGCTCTTTCGCGTAGGTGTAGGCGAAGTAAGCCGCGATGAGGTGGACGACCCAGCCGAGGAGCCCGGCGGTGCCGATCCAGGAGACGCCCGTCAGGAGCAGCCAGATGATGCCCCAGATGATTTGTCCGTTGTAGATTTGCCCCACGCCGGGGATGAGAAGGCTGAGAAAACCTGCCAGAATCGGGTCGCGCATTTTTCAAACTACCTCCGTGCGAGGCTATACGCCTGCCCGCCGGAGTTTGTTCAGCCGGAGGAGTCGCCGACGACGAAGGCCGCGCCTTGTGCGACTCACTGGCGCGGCGGTCGCGTGTCGAGTGGCCGCACCTCGACTATCTCCGAGCGGAGACCCTCGCGATACTGATTGACGAGCGGGTGACTGTCGGCCAGCCCGCGCAGGCGCTTCTGTTCGAGCCGCGCCTCGTCCTCGCGCGCGGGCGGCGAGTCGTCGTCCGCCTCGCCCGCCGAACGCGTGTTGACACGCACGCCCGTCTCGCGCCCCAGGACTTCGCAGCAGACCTCACGCAGCACGCGCATGTTCTCCGGCTTCGAGAGCGTGTCGCGCATGTGCTTGCCTTCGGGCGTGAACTCGACGCACAGCTCGTCGCCTTCGAACGCGACCCGCCGCGCGCTTTCGAGCGCGATGACGAGCAGCGGCTTGAGCCGTTCGTCGAGCGCCCGTTTGACGAGGCCGACGGTGTCGCCCGGCTCCAACGTGCGGGCCGCCTGCGAAGCGTCGGGCGCGGGGGCGCTCGCCGCGCCCGAAGCGGACGGCGCGGACGAAGGGACGCGCTGGCCCGCGCGGTCTTCACCCGCACGCGCCTCTTCATAGAAGGAGGTCGGCTGCGGCTGCGCGTCGAAGAAACTCCGGGGCGCGCCGCCGTTCGGGGCCGCTCCGGTTTTCGAGACCGGCGCATTGTTCGAGACCGGGAACGGCACTTCGCTCACAGGCGTCGCGTAAAACTTTTCCGCGGCCTGCGCGCCGCCGCCGCTGACGCTTGCTCCGTGCGCTGGTGTCGGCACGAGTTTGAGTCCCGGCGCGGCTGCCGGACGATTCGCGCCCGGCGTCGAGGTCGGCGGGCCGCTGCCCGGACTGGCCGGACTCCGGAAGACCGGAGTCGGCGGAAGCTGTGTCCTCGGCGTCTCGACTTGAGGCTTCGCCGGAAGTGTACCGGCGGCATCTGTCTCCGCTGCCTTCGGCGCTTCGTCGAGAGAGTTTGCGTCGTTCGGCGTGTTGTCGGATGAAGATGCGGCGAGAGGCGTCGCGCCGGAGTCAGACGAGTCGGGAGGCGCGGCGACGAGTGAAGACGCGTCGGTTGATGTTGAGTTGAAAGAAGAAGAAGAAGAAGCGCCTCTGCCTCCGCCCGCCGCCCCGCCGCGTCTCGAAGCGCCGCCCGGAGGCGCGGACGTTGGCGGCGTCTGCGAGCCCGGCGACGCGGCTGGCGACTTGCCCGTGCGCAGAGCCTCTTCGAGCGCGCTGATGCGCTCGAAGAGCTGGCCGAGCGGCACGAGCCGACGCATCTCGATGAGTTTTACTAAACCTATCTCAAGTTGGTAGCGCGGGTGCGCGCTCTCGCGCAGGTGGCCCTCGGTCTCGGTCAGGCTGTGGAAGAAGCGGACGAGGTCGGACTCGGAAAACTCGCGCGCCTCGTCCGAGAGTTCGCGTCGCTCGGCCTCGGTCGCGTCGGCGAAGGCCGATGAGTCGCCCGCGACTTTGAAGACGAGCAGGTCGCGGACGTGCGCGAGCAGGTCGCGGCAGAAGTTGCGCAGGTCGTGGCCGCGCGCGGCGAGGTCTTCGACGACGGCGAGCGCCTCCGACGGGTTCGCCCCCGCGACGGCGCGCATCGCCCGCGCGCGCAGCTCGATGCCCGCCAGACCGAGCGCCGCCTCCACGTCCTCAGTCCCGATGCGACCCTCGCTGAAGGAGATGACCTGATCGAAGGCCGACTGCGCGTCGCGCATCGAGCCCTCGCCCGCGCGCGCTATCTCGCGCAGCGCGTCGTCCGAGACTTCAACCTTCTCCGCGTCGGCGATGTGGCGGAGGCGCGCGGCTATCTTTGACGTGGCAATGGTGCGGAACTCGAACTGCTGACAGCGCGAGAGGATCGTGTCCGGCAGCTTGTGCGACTCGGTCGTCGCCATGATGAAGAGGACGCGGGGGGGCGGCTCTTCCAGCGTCTTCAAGAGCGCGTTGAAGGCCGGGGTGGAGAGCATGTGGACTTCGTCAATGATGAAGACCTTGTAGCGGTCGCGCGCGGCGCGGATGCCGATGGTGTCAATGATGGCGTCGCGGACGTTGCCGACGCCCGTGTTCGAAGCGGCGTCTATCTCCAAAACGTCAATCGAGCGGCCCTCGGCAATCTCGCGGCACGAGGCGCACTGTTCGGGGTCGTCGGTGCGGCACGGCGTCGGCGTCGGGTGCTCGGAGCGGTGGCAGTTGACGGCCTTCGCTAAGAGGCGCGCGGTCGTCGTCTTCCCCACGCCGCGCGCGCCCGAAAAGAGGTAGGCGTGATGCAGGCGCTCGTGCTCGATGGCGTTGCGCAGGGTGCGCGTGATCGCCTCCTGCCCCGTCACTTCCTCGAAGGTCTGCGGTCGCCACTTGCGTGCGATGACTTGGTAGGCCATAGGATAGCTGTGAGCAATCAGCCGTTAGCTCTTAAGCTTCCGTCTTCTCCAGAAGCTCGATGCGGTTGCCGAAGGGGTCGTAGAAGGAGAAGCGTTCGAAGCCGGGGACGGTGGGCTCGTCTTTGATGCGCACGCCGCTCTGCTCGAAGTAGGCCCTGACCTCTCCGAGGTTCTCGACCTCGAAGGCCGGGTGGCGCTTCGACGCGCCCTCGCCCATGTCTTCGACGCCGACGTGGAGTTGGATGTCGGCGACTCTGATACCACAGCCCGCCGTTCTTCCTGAGCACCTCCGGCTTCTCGATCTCTTCGAGGCCGAGCACGCCGCCGTAGAACTCCCTCGCGCGCTCCTCCGCGCCGAAGGGGACGCAAATCTGGACGTGATTGAGGCGGCGGATGTTGATCTTCATGGCACAAATTTAAGTCGGACGAAGGTCTTCGCGGCAAAGAAAAAGAGTTGCCGCGGGCAGCCCTGCTCTCCCTCGTCGCGCCGGCGGTTGGATTGTGCTCCAACGGGCCGCGCTTCGGCAAGCATGACGCCTCCTCGGCAACTCTTTTTCCGATGTGGCCAGACTCCGGACCGACCCGCAACACACGCCGTCGCTGCTACCGTTGCTCCGTTCCCGGCCTGGCGGGGTTCGCAGGGCAAACGTTGTGCGGAGCCCGAAGTCTGATAAATTTTCAAAAACGCTTGCGGACGCTCGCTCGCGGCGTCGCTTCATCTCTTCTGGAAGACTCTAACGGCTTTCGCCCTCGTTGGCAAACGCCCGCGCGCCGCCCCGATTTCAAGTGCCGTTGAAGCCCGTGTACATCCGCCGGAGGTTCGCGCCCGCGTACTTGCCCGTGGCCCGCACCCTCGCCAGCATCCGCGCGGCCTCGGCCCGCGTGCGGCCCGCGTAGACGGCCATGAACTGCTGATCCGAAGCGGTGTTCGAGTAGAACAACTCGCCGGGGTCGTAGCAGCGCGAGGCGAAGACTTTGTGACGCGGAAAAAGCTGCTGCGCCGTGAGCCGCTCGGCCTCCGGGATGAAGACCGTGCAGTCGTCCGGCGTGGCGCGCACGCTCTTGAGGATGACGGCGTAGAACTGCTCGGACTCGTAGATGAAGGCGTTCGCGGGGACGCGGAACGGCAGTTGGTACGGCTCGAACTGCACACTCGTCCGGCAGGGCACGGTCGGGTCGGGGCAGATGACCGCGGGCCGCTGCCTCCCACGGCGCTGCGCCGTCGTCGTCGAGGGCGCGACGCCCAACATCAGACCGAGCGCGAGGACGCAGACGATTCCGGCTTTAGTCATGGGGTTTGAGTCCGAAAGGACAAGTGCGGAATGTTGAGCGACGAGGGGAGGCCGCTTTCAAATCTCGAATCCGACATTCGAGATAGCGGCTCCTTCATCATCCGTCGTCCCGCGTTTGATTTGATGGCGGAGAGGGTGGGATTCGAACCCACGGTACGGTTCCCCGTACACAGCATTTCCAGTGCTGCCAGTTCAACCACTCCTGCACCTCTCCGAAGAAGGCAAAAGGTAAAAGTAAAAAGGCAAAAGGACGGAAAGGCTGCCTTCACTTTTGCCTTTTACCTTTTTACTTTTGCCTTGTATCGTGGCGGAGGGGGTGGGATTCGAACCCACGGTGGCCTTTCGACCACTCCGGTTTTCGAGACCGGTGCACTAAACCACTATGCGACCCCTCCGCGAGTCAAGCATAGTAGCAAACTATAACATTCTCTGATCAAATACTTACAGGTTGCAGCCGCTCGGACAGTGCAAAGAGCACCGTGATTTTTCATCCCGTGTCAGAAATTCCGGTCACATTTTGGTCACAAGTTACGACTGACGAGGCTCTGGAGATTTTTGTCGTAAAGATACGACGGCAATTCCTCGTCATTTCGCGACGAGAACCGAGACGTTGCGCATGAGCGCCCATGCCGCGCGAAACGTCTCGTGTGATAGTGTGCGTTCACCGTACAGCGGGTCATGGACCAGGATGCCGGAGGCGCTCGCTTCGACGACGACAAACGCATGGGCGGCGTCTTTCCCGCTGATCGGGTCAAGGTTCACGAACACGATTGGGAAAAGTCCGGCGTCAACCGCAGCCGTTAGCTCCTCAAGCGTCAGATTATGTTTGGCGGTGCTGGTGAAGCCAAGCGCACGCGCAGCGTCAACTATTTTCAACGCTGCGGTGCCGAAGATGGTGGTATCGCAAAGCGTGCGAAGTTCTGACTCTGAAACATCAAGACCGAAGCTCGCAAGAACCGTGCGCAGGCAAGCAGGCACACAGGAGTGTGGCGTCTCCTGCTTATGGAAGGGAGGTTTCGATCTCGACACGGTGCTGTTCGTAAAGGGAATGTGCGCGGGCGTTCATCTCTTCAAACGAGGTCACTGAGATGATCTCTTCCGACATGGCGCTGATCAGCGCCTCTCCAACTTCGCCGATAGAACCGATTGTCGCGTAGGCGAGCAGAACAGGGACACGCCACACCTGCGCCGCTTGGTCAAACGTCGGATGACCTGCGGTGAAGCAGTGCGGCAGATGGTCGAGCAAGAAGCCATTGGTCGTCGCTTGCGCTTCGAGAGCAGTAGTTTTTGGTACGGTATTCGCAACCATAACAGTTATTATTTTAGCACGGCTGTTACTTCCGCTTCGCTCTTTTACTAACCTTCTTCTTTTGTTTTGCTTCAATAGCTTCCAACGCCAGCGATAAATGCGGTGGCATAGGCCTTAACCCCCGCTCCCACCGTGATATAGTCATAAGATTGACTCCGAGCGCCTCCGCAAGCTGCGCTTGAGTCATTTCAAGTGCCTTCCGTTTTTCTTTTAGCTCATCCGCATCCATTCGACATTAAACACGACGCCGAACTCCCAGAGACTATTCTTCTCCCCGGCGGCATTTCGGGCATTGGAGCGGGTGGCAGGCGCGGCAATAGGCTTTCCCGCAACTAGCGCCCGGAGCGTGTGCCTCCGGGCTGATTAAATGCAGCCGGTCATCGCAGACTACTCTTACCGCGTCACGTGTATAGCTGTACTCGCATGGCGGCACGTCGAGTTTGCGCGCGAGCGGGTTCCAGTCCAGCGCGAGCCTGCGCTCGCCTTTCCGCCTCCTGATTAAGAGTTCGACGCGCCGCACCGGCATCAATATTTCGAGCGTCTGACTCCACTCAACGTCCACGCGCAGCGCATACTTCTGTCGCAAATCAGCGACTTTCGCGTCGTACTCGCGGGCAATCGCTTCGAGGCGCAACTATTCGCGCGCCGGTTCGGTCTCGGTCGCGGCGAGCTGTTTTTGCAGGCGCGGCAGGGGCGCATCCGGCTGCGCGGCGACTTCGCCTATCGATCCGACGAGGCCGAGGGGGTTGTCGTGGTTCGCTCGCGCGCCGGCACGAAGATTCCGCCCGAGCGCATCGCGCCCGAAGAGTACCGCGCCGCAGCGCGACATCGCGAGGCTGCGCGGCAACCTTGAAGTTTGAAGCGCTCCGACGAACTATTGAGGCGGGCGAAAGAAGTGAGGCGATACTCGGACAACGCCAACCGTCCGCGGCGCTGAACCATGTAAGCACTGTTTTCTATCTCACGCCGACTGCCGCACAGCGCGTTGGCGCTCAAGCGCGATCAGCCCTGCCGTGATTGCCACTACGACCCCGGCGACCCACGCCCACGGTGAAAGACTCGTCGCCTGCGGCAGCGTGATCTTGCCCCAGTCGGCGAGACCCTTGATGAGCGGTTGGAGCGCCGGATACAGAGCGACGTACACGCCTGCCTCCTTTCCCTGATGTGGGTTGTTGGAAAGGTTGAAGCCTAAGCTTGAGCGGCCCGCAATGATTGTTCCGCGCCTGCCGAGTCACGCGCCTGCTCGCGCGCCACGTCCGCGAAGTCGCCGCGCAGCGCCTTGAGCGCATACTTCTCGCGGTCAATCTCCTTGCGCGTGCGGATTCCCAAGCGGCGCAGCACGGGGAGCGGCGGACACCATCCCTGCACGGCGTGTTGAAAGAGAAACGGCAGCACAATGCCCGGCAGAATAAGCCACTTCTTGCTCTGCGACGCGGCCAGCCCCAAACCGATCAGAGTGAGCGTGGAAGCATTGGTCTGCAACATCCGTTCAACGTCCCACTCGCGGTCAAGCTCCTCGATCCGGCGCGTGATTTCGTCTTTGCCACGCATGGCGTAGAGTTCCAGACGCTCCCGCGTCTCTCGGTCAATGCCCGCGTTGGTATCTTCAGCCGTCTGCTCGCGCACGCGGTCATCCGTCGCGCCCGTCTCTGCTTGCTGATACGCGTTGCTCTCCATCTTATTTATCCTCCCTGTGAACGATTGGTAATGGTAGCGGTGGTGAATAACTCGAACCACACGCCTGTTTTGCTTTGGCAGAGCTTTTACAGCCCGGCGGCCTCCCACGCGCGTCGAGCGCGGGCCGCCGCGTCAGAGCTTGTCGTGGACGGTTCGGACGAGACCTGCTCAAAATCACCCCGGAGCGCCTTGAGCGCATATTTTTCGCGGTCAATCTCTTCGCGCGTCCGCACGTTCAAACGCCGGAAGACGGGCAGCAGCGGATACCAACCCTGTACGGAGTGCAGCAGCACCATCCCGGCTACCATCACGGGCAAGGCCAAAAGCTTTTTGTTGACGGTGGCGGCCAACGTCACTCCGATCATGCCCATGCTGGCGGCTTCCGCCTCCAGTATGCGCTCGAAGTCCCACTCTCGATCCAGTTCCTCGATGCGGCGCGAAATCTCAGACTTGCTTTGCGCAGTATAGGAACGCACACGCTCCGCGGCTTCATCATCAAGCCGACGATTGATCTCCGTCGAGGTATTGGCGCGCACGCGCTCCACATTACTGTTGCCGTTTGTTTCTACGCTCATTTCTCACCTCCCCTGTTTCGTTTAGGTTAGTTTTCCAAACATGGTCGAAGGCGCATTCTTCGCCCGCACCACATCATCCTGCTATTGCCGTTTCACTTTCGCTCTTTCCCCATGACAACGGGTGTGCCCGCCGTGTTGCTCCACTCGAAGAACGAGCCGTCGTACATCACCACGTCGTAGCCGAGGTACTTGGCCGTGAAGTAGGCGTGCGAAGCCTGCCCGCCGGTGCGACAGTAGGCGACGACTTTACGGTCTGCGGTCGCGCCCGCCGCTTCGTAAAGTTTTCGCAACTCCGCCGCCGGGCGCATGACAGGGTTCTCTTTGCTCACCACGTTCTGCATCCAGAAGACGTTCGCCGCTCCGGGGATGTGCCCGCCGCGCGGCACGCCGTCGCCGGGTTTCGCGCCCGTGTACTCGTCAGCCGGGCGTGCGTCTATCAAGACGGCGTTCGGCGCGTCCACGTTCGCCGCCGTCCACGAGAGGTCGCGCATTACGTCGAGGTCGGTGACGGAGGCGGCGCGCACGCGCGGTGTGAAGCTCGCGGCTTTTACCTGCGGCATCTCTGAAGAAACGGCGCGGCGTTCTGTCTGCCACTTCTCCAGCCCGCCGTCGAGCAGCGCCGCGCGGTCGCCGTGCCCCAGGTAGTCGAGCGTGAAGTAGGCGCGCGCGGCTGAGAGGCCGGAGTTGTCGCCGTACAGGACGATGCGGGCGTCGTCGCCGACGCCGAGGCGCTCGAAGACTTTTTGCAGATCGGCTGCGGGGGCCAGCTCGTTGGGCACGCCGTCGCGCGTGGCCGTGATCTCTCCCCACCCCACGAAACGCGCGCCGGGGACGTGGCCTTTGTCGTAATGCGCGCGCTCGCGGGCGACGTGCAGCAGGACGACCTTCGGGTCGTTGAGGCGGCCCGCGAGCCAGCCGGTCGAGACGAGCATCTCCGGGCGCACGCCGGGATTTCTCGCGCCCGCGCCGCCACGCTTCTGTCCTTCGACGTGCCGCACCCCGACCAGAACGAGCACGCTCGCGGCAGTCAGAAGGCTAACGGCCATCAAGCGGGCGGAGGATGAAAAGCGTTTAATTCCTGTCATCAAGTGTTCCCTTCTTCTACTCGTCAACCGTCGGCAGACCGGCGCGCTTCCACGCGCTCATCCCGCCGAGCACGTTGGCAATGTTTTTGTGCCCGTGGTGAGCCAGCACGCTCGACGCGACCGACGAGCGGTAGCCGCTCCCGCAGATGACGGCGACCCGTCGCTCCTTCGGCACTTCGCCCACACGCCGTGGCAGTTCCGCGCCCGTGATGTGCAGCGCGCCCTCGATGTGTCCGTCGGCCCACTCCTGCGGCTGGCGCACATCCAGGACGACCAAGTCGCGCTCGCTCGCGATCCGCTCCTGTAAGTCCCACACCGTCCATTCGGTCATGGTCGTCAAGGGCTTCGCCGCCGTGCGCCACGCCATCATCCCGCCCGCGAGCCACCCCCGCGGCAGGTCATAGCCGATCCGCAGCAAGTCCCAACACACGTCCCACAAATCTTCCGCCCGTTCGAGCACGAGCAGGTAGGGTCTGTCGGGCGGCAGCACCGTCCCCGCCCACGTCGGAAAAGAACTCCCCGCGCCGACGTTCAGAGCGCCGGGGACGTGCGCGCCGCCGAACGCTTCCGGCGAGCGACAGTCGAGCACCAGCGCGCCGCCGTCATGCAGCTTCGAAAATTCAGGCACGCGCAAAGCCGACGGCTCGCGCAGGACTTCCAGCACACGCGGGCCTTCCTCATTCTGCGTCCGCATACGCTTCCAGTAAGGCGGCACGGAAGGCAAATTCTCAAGGTTGAGACAGTCCGCGACGAACTCCTCTTCCGAGCCGATGCTCGCCAGCATCTTGTTCATCCGCCGCTCGTAGCCGATGGTCGTCACCAGCATGCTGCCGATGTGTCCGCCGCAGAGAGAACCGGCGACGTGCGTCGGGTAGACGAGGACGTGGTCGGGGAGTTTGAGAATCTTCTCCTGAAGCGTGCGGCAGGTCTCCGCCGCCAGATTCCGCGTCTGCCCGCCGCCGCCGAGCAGGTCGGGGCGGGCCACGTCGCCGACGAGGAGCGCGCCGCCGGAGAGCAGGATGACCGGCTCCTCGCCGCGCGAGCGGTCGGTGACGAGCAGGCTGATGTGCTCGGGCGTGTGGCCGGGCGTCTGCATCACCTCGAAGACGACTTCGCCCATCTCAAGAATGTCACCATCGCCTAAGGGTCGCGCCTTGTAGCCGAGCTTGGCGCGCGCGCCGGAGAGCAGTTGGACTTCACCGCGCGCGGGCAGTTCGCAGATGCCGGTCAGGTAGTCGTTGTGCTGGTGCGTGTCGGCGGCATAGGCGATGCGTAAGCCCTTCGCGCGCGCCTCGCTAAAATATGTGTCCACGTCGCGGCGCACGTCCAGGACGAGGGCCTCGCCCGTCTGCTCCGAGCCGACCATGTACGAGGCGTGACCCAGGCCCTCGTAGAAGAATTGTTTGAAGAGCATCTCTTCCCTCCCCGTGCGCTAAATGGGCCACCTTGCGGATGCCGGGTCTTTCGGGCCGCTCGATTTGTTCGGCGGGCCGAAACCGGCGGACACGGTTAATGCGTCTCGCTTTCCGTCGATTCCTTTGCTCTCTTCCGGCGCGGTTCCACCGCGCACGCTCCGCGCATTCAAGTCGAGATGCCGAGCTTCGGCAGAATCCACAACTGTAGCGCGAGCCAGAGCGCCACAAAGCCGAGTAACCATAAAAATGCTTCCATTGCCCACCTCCCTCGCCGCAGGAACTGCGTGCGACTTGTCGTGTTTCCCCTGTTCGGGCCAGCGCCTGCCGTCATCTCTCGCCTTCGATTGACAGTCCCGCCTCGTCTCGCGCTATCGCTTACTGCGGTTGCGTGTGCGTCTCGACGTACTGCTCGAAGAACTGCTTGAGTTGCGGCTCCGAGTTGCAGTCAAAGCCTTTCTCCTGCGCCCGTTTCATGGCCTCTTCCGCCGGCAACCCCTCGCGCGTCGCCATGTGCATGAACGCCATCGCCCCGGCGCGCATCCCCGAGGCGCAGTGAATCAGGACTGGCTTCGGCAGACCGTCAATCTCTTCGAGCACGCTTGTCGTCAGCTCGTCGCTGATCTCTTCTTTCTTGACGGGGACATTCTCGTAGCGCAACCCCGCCGCTTCGGCCCGCTGCCGCTCATCCGCCATGAAGCCCTCTTCATCCGCGGCGCGCAAGTTCAGCACCGATTTGAAGCCTTGTCGCGCTGCTTCCTCGAACTGCTCCGGCGCGATCTGCCCGGCGACCGTGATTTGCTCGTTGACCTTCATGCCTTCCATCGTTTTTCTCCCTTGCGGTTAAGTCCGTTTTCTCCCGACGCCGTTAGCCTGCCGGATGACCTTGTGCTGCGCCGCGAGCCTCACGCCGAGGCTCCGGCAGACGATCTCGCACAGCTCGACGACGGACTCGTCGGCGATGGAGTAGAAGACGTTGAGACCTTCCTTGCGCCGCGCCACCAGTCCCGCTTCGAGCAGAATGCCGAGGTGCTTCGAGACGTTCGCCTGTCCCGCGCCCGACGCCGCGACCAGCTCCGTGACGCTCATCTCGCCTTCGCACACCAACTGCAAAAGCTTCAAACGCAACGGCTCGCCCAGCACGCGGAAGCGCGCCGCGACCAACTCCAGCGCCTCGTCCGGCAGTCGCTTTAGATTCATGTGCCTGTTTTCCTTTGGGGGTTAGATATATATATCACCGTATAGTAATATAGTCAACTGTAGGGCGCGGCAAGGCGGTGCGGCGTGGGATCAACCGCCCGTGAGGGGGTCTGCGGGTGGACGTTTATTTTGCTCTGGGATTAATCCTGAGCGCGGGGATCGGCGTGTCGCTCGGACTGATCGGCGGCGGCGGTTCGATCATCACCGTCCCCGTACTCGTCTATGTTCTCGGCGTGGGCGTGCGTGAGAGCGTCGGGATGTCGCTCGCCGTGGTCGGCTCCACCAGCCTCGTCGGCGCCGCACTCAATCACCGGCGCGGGACGCTCCGCGTGAAGACCGGCCTGCTCTTCGGGGCTGCCGGCATCCTCGGCGCGCTCCTCGGCTCACCCCTCACCCGCCTCGTCTCGCCGGGCGCGCTGCTGCTCATCTTCGCTCTGTTGATGCTGGCCGTCGCCGGGGCGATGCTCGTGCGGGGGCAGGGCGATGTGGAGACGATCAGCTCTCGTCGTCAGAACACTTTATGGGCGCTACTCGCGGGTTTCGTCGTCGGCGTGTTGACCGGCTTCCTGGGCGTCGGCGGCGGGTTTCTGATCGTCCCGGCGCTCACGCTCTTCGGCGGGCTTTCGCTGAAGGAGGCAATCGGCACGTCGCTTTTGGTGATCGCCATCAACTGCGCGGCGGGCTTGGTCGGGCATCTGCGCTACGGCGGCTTCGATGTACGCATGACCCTGCTGGTCACGGGGCTGGCCGTCGCCGGCACCCTTGTTGGAACGCACCTTTCGCATCGCACGTCGGCTGCCAAGCTGGGCAAAAGCTTCGCCCTCTTCGTCACCTTGGTGGCGCTATTCCTGATAGGGAAGAACTACGCTGCGCTACTCTTTTTACTGACCTAGCGGTGTCCCGCCCCCATTGATGTTTCTCTGTGTTTCCCGGCGGAATCCCGGACAAGGACGGATTTAATAGAGCTTATTTGGGTCGAGGGCCTTGTAGTTGCTGACCGGGCTGAGGAAGTTTTCCCGCGCGGGCAAGCCCCACGGCTTCGGCCAGAATCTTGGCGGCGTTGCGCACTTCCGCGTGCAGCGCCTCGTCGCGGTCGAGCGCGTCGTGGCTGGTGGCGTAAGGCTCGTAGTAACCGATGTAGCGGTCGAGGGTCGCGGCGTGGCTCGCCTGAATCAAACTCATGTCGAGCAGCCAGTCCGTGAGCGAGCGGCGGAGCACTTCCGTGCCCGCCGCGTCTCCGTGGACGACCACCGAGAAGAGACGGCCTTCCAGATGCCGGGGGTAGTCCCACCCCTTTAGTTCGAGCGCCTTCGCCTCCTCGGGCGTTTTGCCGTGCGTCGTGGTCGGGTCGGGGTTGCCGCCGTCGGCGCAGACCAGTCGGTCCATCATCAACTTGAGAACGCTCGGGGCTTGATACCAGTAGACCGGCGTCACGATCATGACGCCGTGGGCGGCCACCCAGCGCGGGTAGATTTCGTTCATCCAGTCGTTGACCTGCCCCATGGCGTGGTTCGGGTAGCAGGAGCAGGGCCAGTGGCAGAGCGGCATGGCGGTGGAGACGCACGCCTTGCACGGCAAGATTTGCCGACCGTACTGCGCCGTCAGCATCGAGAGGTCGAGCAGGTCGCACTCGAAGCCTGCGACGCTCTCAACTTCCTGACGCGCCATCTGCACGAGCCGAAACGTCTTGGACATCTCGCCCGGACACGTCTCATCGTGGCGCGCCGCGCCGCAAATCAGGAGGACGCGCGACGGCCCTTCGGGGTCGCGGTGACGCCGCTCCGCCGACTGAATTTGCTCCCGCGCTTCGAGCCACTCGACGGGCAACTCGAAATCCGGGTCCTGGAAGTCCGGCCCCGCCTTTCGCTTGCGCGGACTCTTGTGATACTCGTCGTAATTCGTCCAAGCGACTTCGATCACGCGCTCGATCTCCGGCCTGACCGTGTCGAACGCGGGGTCGTAGAATCGCTCGGACAGGCGGCGCGTGAATTCCTCGCGCGAGAGCTTAACGTCGCCTTGCCCTTTGCGCGGCTGCGGGGTTGCTGCTGACTTGTTTGACATAGGAAGTATTAAGCGATGCCCGCCTTCGCCATTATGCGGGGCGACTCGTTCAGGCGCCGTTCTCGGCGCGCCTGATGTGCTCCTGAATAGAAGGTGCGAAGATGCGCGCGGCGGCTAGATTTTCGGTCTCGCTTAAATCCGAAACGACGAAGACGGCGTGGCGGTCGGTTTCAAAACAGGAGACTTGAAATTCTCCGCCGCGCGAATACCAGATGACCTGTCGCCGCGCGTCGTCCGGCGGCGCGGCCTGCCCGCGTGCGAGGCCGCCGTCCCGTCCTGCTCGCGCTCGGCGACGAGGAGGGAGACGACGCGCCCGCGGTGTTTGAGCACGACGTGGGCGAAGCGTCGGCCTTTGAAGACGCAGGACACGCCGAGGCAGTCCGCGTCACTTACGACCCGTCGCGGATCACCTACAGCCGACTGATCAAGATTTTCTGCTCCGTCGCGCACGACCCGACGCAACTCAACCGGCAGGGGCCGGACACCGGAACACATTACCGCTCGGCCATCTTCTACGCCGACGATGAGCAGAGGCGCGTGGCGCAAGCATACATCAAGCAACTCGATCAGTCGAAGGCATTCGGAAATCGGATCGTCACACAAGTGGGCGCGCTGGATTCTTTCTATCAAGTCGAGACTTACCATTAGGACTACGCCGCCCGGAGAGCCGAATCGGGGATTTGTTACGGGATAATTGCCGGGGTCTCTCTTCCGCCGGTGGGCATGATGGGTTAGATTGTTCGTCCGCGCTCGCGCCTGTTGACTCGCGGAGGAATCGGTCGCGGTGTTTGCGGCGGCGCATCGAACGCACATGCCAGAGGTCGCATTCAATTCGGAAACGCTGAAAGCCGTGCTGACGCTCGTCATTCTGGCGGCGGCGCTCTACGGCTTCGTCAGCGAGAGACTCGCGCCCGACGTGACGGCGCTGCTCGCCCTGCTCGCCCTGCTCCTGACGGGCGTGCTCACCCCCGCCGAGGCTTTCTCCGGCTTCAGCCACCCGGCGACGATCTCGGTGGCGGCGGTGCTGGTTCTATCAGCCGCCATCGAGCGCACGGGCGCGCTCACCTTCCTCGCCCGCCGGCTGCTGACGCCGCTCGGCAAATCGGAACTGCTTTTCACCGTCGCCATTATGCTGGTCATCAGCGTGCTCTCGGCCTTCGTCAACAACACGGCGGCTGTCGCGGTCTTCATCCCCGTGGTCGTCGAGGCTTGCCGCCGCAGCGGGGCCAGCCCCGGTCGCGTGCTGATGCCGATGTCGCACGCCGCGACCTTCGGCGGGATGTGCACCCTCATCGGCACTTCGACGAATCTGGTGGCGCACGAGTTCGCGCTCAGTCAGGGGCTGCGCGGCTTCTCGATGTTCGAGTTGGGCAAAGTGGGGCTGCCCATGCTCGTCGCGGGCTACGCTTACATCCTGCTGGTGGGTCGAAGATTCCTGCCGCGCAACCAGATCGGCGAGCTGTTGACCGTCGAGAGCGCGGGACACTATCTGGCGGAATTGACGGTGAACGAGGGCGGCGCGTGGGACGGTTGGCCAGTGCGCGCCGAAAACTTTCCGCGAGACTTTGACGTGGAACTGATCGAGGTCATGCGCGAAGGGCGAGCCGTAGACACAAGCGAGCCGGGCGCGAGTTTCGCCTCACGCGACTCGCTGCTGGTGCGCGGCCCGCTCGAACCGGTGTTGCTGATGGCGGCGCAGGAAGGGCTGGAGCTACACAGGCCGACAAGTCTGACGCAGGAGGCGAACGCGGACGCGCCGGACTCGTCTCCGGCAGGCGCGGTCGCCGAGGCATCAACGTCGCCCGCTGATTCCGCGCCGACGGCTGAGAGTCAGACCACGCCGCCTTCAATCACGCCCGATAAACCGAGGCTCGCCGAAGTGGTGGTCTTGATTACTTCCGGCCTCATCGGACGCACGCTCAAGGCCGCGCGTTTCGCCGAGCGTTACGACGCCGTCGTGCTGGCGCTAAGACGGCGCGGCGACTTGAGAGAACGCCCGTCCACCACGCCGCTCCACGCCGGAGACATGCTGGTGGTGGAGGGCGAGAGTGAGGCGCTGAAGGCTTTGGCCGACACGCAGGGCTTTCTGGTGGTGGGCACGCCGGCCCGCCCCGAAGAGCGTCCCGGCAAACTCGTCATCACCCTCCTCACGCTCGCGGCGGTCATCGTCTCGGTGTCGCTCGGGCTGCTGCCCATCGTCACAGCGGCGACCGCCGGGTGCGCGGTGCTGATGCTCACCGGCTGCCTGCGCCCGCGCGAGGTTTATCAGGCCATTGATTTGAGTCTCGTGTTTTTTCTGGCGGGGTCGCTCGCGCTCGGCGTCGCGCTCGACAAGACCGGCGTCACCGACGTGCTGGCCGCGTGGCTGACGAATCTAACGGGCGTCACCGGCCCGTTCGTCGTGATGGCGGGGTTCTTCTTCGTCTCGGTGATTATTTCGGAGCTGATGTCCAACAGCGGGACGGTGGCGCTGCTCGGCCCCGTCGCGATCTCGGTGGCGGCCAAGATGGGCGTCAACCCGATGGCGCTTCTGGCCGCCGTCACCTTCGGCGCGTCCGCCGCGTTCGCCATGCCCATCGGCTATCAGACCAGCCTCATGATCTACGGCCCCGGCGGCTACCGCTTCAGGGATTTCGTCAAGATGGGCATCGCGCTCGACCTCATCCTCGCCGTTCTCGCGTTGTTGCTGATCCCATACTTCTGGCCGCTCGCCACACGCTGAAAAGTGAATGGCGGCGCGACATCAACGAGTCCGCAACCGCCTGCCGCAAGCGGGCGGGTCATGGTGAGGAAGCACCCGCCCGCTTGCGGCAGGCGGTTGCGGACCTGTCTGTCCTTTTGCAAGAGCAATAAGTGTAATCACCTACGCCCGTTGAGTAGTACCACTGTTTTCGCAAATGCGCTTTAAAGCTAAGCTCAGAGGGTAGATTTCAACCACCCACGGAGGCTTTACGAGATGTCAGAGAATACCCACACAACGATTTCGCGCCGGGCGCCGGCTCCCGTCTCAATCGTCGCGTTGCTGCTGCTGCTGGCCTTAGTCCCGGTCGCCGTCGCGCAGGAGGACGCCGCCGCGCAGCAACCGGCAGGGGAGACGGTCGCCGCGAAGGCCGTGGCCGAGCCGCTCTTCCGCGACTACAAGGGCATTCAAATCGGCATGACTGCTAAGGATGTGCGCGCCAAACTCGGCAAGCCCGAAGAGAAGTCGGACGAGATGGATTTCTTCGTCTTCTCCGACAAGGAGCGCGCCCGCGTCTACTACAGGGACGGCAAGGCGAGCGCCGTCATCGCCACCTACATGGGCAAGGACAACGACGCGCCCACGCCCCTCGCGGTGCTCGGTACGGATATTAAGCCAAGCCGGACGGCTCGCTCTACCAGATGACACACTACCCGCAAGCGGGCTACTGGGTCGCCTACAGCCGCACGCCGGGCGACTCGCCGTTGGTCATGATCACGATGCAGAAATTGCCCTGAAGCACTCCGTCGTCACCGGCGGATGCGAGTCTCCAAACAGGGTGGCTGTCGTCAAGTGATGTGATGTGTCGAGGCATCCTCCCGTGATGCGAAGGCCGCCCGCGGACATACTCGATGTCCGCGGGCGGCCTTGCGACATGGCTCACAACTTAGCCCGCCTGCCCGCGCTCGATCCAGTGGCGGGCGATCTCGACGCGGTTGCTGAAATTCTTTTTGCTCAGGATGTGGCTGATGTGGTTCTCGACCGTTCGCACGCTGATGTCGAGTTCGGCGGCGATCTCCTTGTTACTGAGGCCGCGTGCGACCGCCCCGGCGATTCGCCCCTCGGCCTCGGTCAAATCCTCGTCGCGGACGACGATTGGCTCGCTTTGAGCGTTCGCGTCGCCGACGAGCCGCGCGATCTCGGCGTGCGTGCGCTCGACGCGGGCGAGGATGCTTTTGATGACGGCGACAAGCTCGTCAGGCTCGAAGGGTTTGGTCAGGTAGGCGTCAACGCCTGTGCGGAAGCCTTCGATGCGATCCGCCGTCTCGTCCTTCGCGGTCAGAAAGACGATGGGAACGAGCGCGGTGCGTGCGCTGGCGCGGACGTGGCGCGCGAGCGTGTAGCCGTCCATGCCGGGCATGCGGATGTCGCTGACGACGAGGTCGGGAATTGTTTCGGCGAGCCGGACGAGCGCCTCCCTGCCGCCGCGCGCGGTCGTCACTTCGTACCCCTCGCCGCGCAGGCACGCGGCGACGGCGACCAGTAAATTCGGTTCGTCGTCAACGACGAGCAGACGCTTCGACATCAACCCTCCTCGCGCTTGGCCGCTTGGCCGGTTCGTCCGCACGCGCCGACGAATGCCAGACCGGGATATAGACCGAAAGTTTTGTTCCACCTTCCGCAACGCTCTCGACCGTGATGCGCCCGCCGAGTTGCTCCACGATGTTGCGCGCCAGATACAGTCCGAGTCCGATGCCGGGAGCTTCGACGAACTCGCCCGCGCCGTCGCCTGATTCGTCAGAGGTTGAAGCGCCGGCGGCGGGACGCCCGCGAAAGAACTTCTCGAAGACGTGCGGCAGGTCTTCCTGAGCGACGCCGCAGCCGTTATCCGTGACGGCCAGCGCCACTTCGCCTTCTCCGTCCGCGCGGGCCGACACCGTGATCCGACCGCCGTCCGGCGTGTACTTGACGGCGTTCTCGATGAGGCTGCACAGCACGCGCCGGAGCGCGCCCTCGTCGGTCAGCACGGGCGGGAGTTCGGCGGGCAAGTCCGCCGCGAGACGATGCCCGCGCGCCTCTGCCGCGTGCTGCTCGACCGCGACGCAATTCGTGACGAGTTGCGCCGGATAGACTTCGGTAAGTGAGACTTTGTACGCGCCCGCTTCGATGCGCGTCAGGTCGAGCAGGTTCAGCACGAGGTCAATCTGCCGGTCGCACTCGGCGGCGATGGTTGCCAGATATTCCTGTCGCTCAACGTCCGTCTGCCCGCCGCGTTGCAGCACGCGCGTCAGCGTCTTGATCGTCGTCAGTGGCGTCCGCAGCTCGTGCGAGACGCTTGAGACAAACTCGGATTTGAGCCGGTCGAGTTCCGTCAGCCGTTCCTCTCGTTCGGCGATCTGCCCGGCCATCTGGTTGAAGGCCGCGCCGAGTTCGCCGATCTCTCCCTGCCCCGTGACGGGCGAGCGGGCTTTGAGGTCGCCCGCGCCGAGTTGCTGCGCCGCCGCGCGCAGACGCCTGATGGGGCGCGCGATGCCGCGCTCGATGAGAAGCGCGACGACGACGGCGCAGACGACGGCGAGCAGGCTGAAGAGGGCGTAACGGTTGAACTGCCTGCGCGCGGGTTCATACAGCGCCGCGCTCGGAATGCCGACGATGACGACGAACTCGGTCGCCCCGGCGTGCGCCAGCCCGTAGACTCGTCGGACGCCGTCGTAAGGGCTTTCCACCTCGACCACCGCCGCGCGCTTCTCGCCCAGAGACGCGAAAAGCGGCTCGCCGCTCACCTGAGAGTCAACGGGGGTCTCCCGCGTCTGCCTCCGGTAGAGGATGCGGCGCTCGCCGTCGAAGACGGCGATGACCGAGCGCGTGGAAAGCTCGATGTCGCGGAACAGCTCGTGCATCGCCACGCCGTCAACGCGCGCGATGACCGCGCCCCCTCCGGCGCGCGGAGCGGCGATGGCGAAGACGGGGCGCACCTCGTCGCGCGTGCGATCCGTGACCACCGTCCACGAACTGCTCCGGCGCATCTCTTCGAGCAGGAAATCGGTCAGCGCGGAAGAGAGTTCTTCCCGCCCGGCGGGCTGCGCGATTAAAGTCCGACCGCCCGCGTCCACGATGCGGAGGTCTATCCAGTGTGGACGGTTGGCGACGGTCGCGCGCAAGGTTTCCGCGAAGGCGGGCGAGCGCACATCCTGAGTCGCGGAGAGGTCGGCCAGCGTTGTCAGGGGCTGGCGCTGCGCGTCAACCCAACGCTCGAAGGCGACGGCGGCCAGTTCAGCTTGCTGCTTGACGGAATCGTCGAGTTGCTCGCGGCTCAAGTCCCACATCAGGCGCAGGCCGAGCACGCCGACCAGCGCCAGTGGGACGGCGACTCCAAGAGCCAACAACAACAAGCGGCTGCGAATACCCAAGCGTTAAAACCTCCCGGCCATGTTCGCCGGTCTGACCGAATAGCCGCGCACGCCGCACGTGCGAGCCGCGCGAGCGAGCGGAAGAAAACTATGGCGGCCAAAGAAATGAAATCGAGTTTGAGTATAACAGCGCCGTTTAGCCCTCGCATAAGGGTAAACACTCACGCCGCGTGGGTGTTCCCGCTGATGCCGCCCGCGCGCTTTCCCGCTAGGATTGAGACTGGAAATTTAAAATTCTGAGATAGCAGTTGAGGAGCAGTTGAAGATGAGCACAGCCAAACCAGTCGCAGACCCGGTCGCAGACCATGAGACACGCGCCGTTGCCGGAACGGATTTTTTCGGCACTAACCTGAAGCGCGTCGGCGTTTATCTCGCCATCGCGGTCGCGCTCTTTCTGCTCGGCCTCGTGCCGATGTGGCTCAAGGCGCGCGCGGCGGCCTCGCAGCGCGACGCGGCGCAGCACGAACTGCGTCTGAGCCAGATGCAGAACACTTTGTCCGCCGCCACGATTGACGCGCGCCGCGGCGAGTATGAGCCAGCGCGCCAGATGGCGAGCGACTTTTTCACCACGCTCCGCACGCAAATTGAGGCGGGCGCGGACGCGGACGCCTCGGCGATCACGCCGGCACAGCGCGAGCGCGTGCGCCCGCTGCTCGACCGGCGCGACGAGATCATCACGCTGCTGGCGCGCAGCGACCCGGCGGCGGCAGACCGCCTCTCCGACCTCCATGTCACCTACCGTCAGGCGATGACCGGCGCACAACCCGCCGCCGGCAACTAAAAACTCATGCTGCGTTTGAAGTCTCTGCTCGGCGAGTTGCGCTCAAGTCTCTGGTTCGTGCCCGCCCTGATGGTGGCGGGCGCGGTTGCGCTCGCCGTCGGCCTGATCGAAGTTGACGCGCGCCTGAACCGTGAACTGTTGGCGAATTTTCCGAGACTCTTCGGCGCGGGGGCTGAAGGCTCGCGCGGGATGCTCTCGTCAATCGCCGGTTCGATGATCACGGTGGCGGGCGTCACCTTCTCCATCACCATCGTCGCGCTCTCGCTGGCCAGCAGCCAGTACACCTCGCGCATCCTCCGCAACTTCATGCGCGACCGCGCCAACCAGGCGGTGCTCGGCGTCTTCGTCGGCATCTTCACCTACTGCCTGATCGTGCTCAGAACCATTCGCGGCGGCGACGAGAATCTTTTCGTGCCGTCGCTGGCCGTCGTCGGCGGCGTCGTGCTGGCCGTCGTCGGCATCGGCTTTCTGATCTTTTTCATTCATCACATCGCCGCGTCCATTCAGGCGTCGAACATCATCGCGTCCGCCGCCGAAGAGACGATCAAAGCCGTGGACAATCTTTTCCCGCAAGAGTTGGGCGAAGAAGAAGACGGCGGCGAAGGTGTGGAGGTCGGGGCGAAAGTCGTGCTCGCTGAGACGCGGCGCAGAGTCGTCCCGTCGCGCAAGACCGGCTACGTCCAGAGTCTTGACGAGGCGGCGCTCGTCCGTCTGGCGAGCGAGCACGAGACGACGCTCCGCATGGAACACGGCGTCGGGGATTTCGTCGTCGAAGGAAGCCCGCTCGCCTCCGCCTATCTCGACGCCGAAGCGGACGAACAATTTACAGACAAGCTCAACCGCATTTATCAAATCAGTCGTTACCGCACGGTCGAACACGACCCCGCCTTCGGCATCCGCCAGATCGTGGACATCGCGCTCAAGGCGCTCTCGCCCGGCGTCAACGACACGACGACCGCCGTGACCTGCGTTGACTACCTGTCGGCCATCGGCGCGCGGCTGTCGAATCGCCGCATCGAGACGCCGCTGCGCTTCGACCGGGACGCGCTGCGCGTCGTCGTCAAAGGGCCGACGTTTGACAGCCTGTTGGCGGAATCCTTCGACCAGATTCGCCGGAGCGCCGAAGGAAACGTCGCCGTCATCGTGCGGCTGCTGCAAGCATTGGAGACCATCGCGGGTCGGACGAGCGTTGAACCGCGTCTGCGCCGGATCGCGCAGCACGCCTCCCTGCTCGACGCCCTCGCGGATCGCACCATCACGCCCGCCCACGACCGTTTAAAGATCAGAGAATGCGTCGCGCGGCTGACGATGAAACTCGACGAGGCCGCGCCGGATCAGACGCTTGCCGGACAGGGGCATAATCAAAGATGAATATTTTGCTGTTTCAACCACCGACTCCCGCGCCGCGCGCGTTCGACACCGGCGTCATCTGGCAGACCATGCGCGGCATGGGCGAAGCTTTCCTCGCGCAGCTTCCCTACATCGTCGTCGGCATCATCGTCTTCGGCGTCTTCGTCGTCGCCGGGCGCGTGCTGCGTAAGATCGTCCGCACCACCGGGGAGCGCACGCGCCTCGACACAACGCTCGCCGACCTGCTCGGTCGCATCGCCTCTTTCGCCATCATCGTGCTCGGACTCTTCGTCGCCGCCGTCATCGTGTTTCCGGCCTTCAAGCCCGGAGACCTCATCGCGGGCTTAGGCATCACGTCGGTCGCCATCGGCTTCGCGTTCAAGGACGTGCTGCAAAACTTCTTCGCCGGTATCCTGATTCTGTGGCGTCGTCCGTTCGTCATCGGCGATCAGATCAAGACGAAGGATTACGAAGGCACGGTCGAAGAGATCACCGTCCGCTCGACGCGGCTCAAGACCTACGACGGCGAGCGCGCCGTCTTGCCGAACGGCGACGTGTACACCAACGCGATTCTCGTCCGCACGGCTTACGACCGCAGGCGCATCCGCTTCACCGTCGGCATCGGCTACCCCGACTCGATTGAGAAAGCGCGCGAGACGATTCACCAAGTCTTACGGGAGACGGAAGGCGTGTTGGACGATCCCGACCCGCGTGTTTACGTTACTGAACTCGCGCCTTCGAGCGTCAACTTCACGGTCTTCGTCTGGATCAATTCGCTCCAGGCGAACGTGCTGAAAATCACCGACCGCGTGGCAACAGGCATCAAGCTCGCGCTCGACCGCGCGGGCATTGACATGCCGTTCCCGCACACGGTCTTGCTGTTCCACGACACGACCGGCACGCGCGAGGGCGACATCGAGCGTAAGGATTATCTCCAACTCGTTAACGGCGCGAGACGGAATAAGGATGGGGCTAAAGAAGGTGAAGCAGGACAGATCAGAACTTGAGGGGTTATACTCCCGCCACTTACTTCTCCGGCAACGTATGCATCACCGGCTTTACCGGTCAGGTCAATCGTAAATCGAGGGGCGAAATCGCGCGCGACGAGGTGAAGCGGCGCGGGGAGCGCGCCCCTATCCTGTCTCTGAGAAGAAACCATGAGTCAATTTCTCGCCACCGAAACGCTGATTATCGCACTGCTCCTCGTCGTCTCGCTCGTCGCGCTGGTCGTCCGCCGCCTGCGCATCCCTTACACGGTCGCGCTCGTCGTCGCCGGACTCCTCATTACGTTCGGTGAGAAGTTGGAGATCAACTTAACGCCCGAACTCATCCTCTCGCTGTTCGTGCCGCCGCTCGTCTTCGAGGCCGCGCTGCACCTCGAATACAGACGGCTGCGCGAGAATTTGTGGCCGATTCTCGTCCTCGCCGTCCCCGGCGTGCTGTTGACGACCGTGATCGTCGCCCTCATCGTCTCCGGCGGCGTCGGTCTCTCGCTCAGCACGGGGCTGGTGTTCGGCGCGTTGATCGCCGCCACCGATCCGGTCGCGGTCGTCGCGCTCTTTCGTCAACTCGGCGCGCCCAAGAGTTTGACGATGCTGGTCGAGGGCGAGAGTCTGTTCAACGACGGCACGGCCATCGTCGTCTTTCAGCTTGTGCTCCTCGCCGCGCTGCCCGTCGCGGTCACGACCGCCGGGGCGGGCGAAGCCGCCGCCGCCACCCGTCCGCCGCGCCGTTCGACTTAGTGGCGGGGGTGGTGAGCTTCATCCGCGTCTCGGTGGGCGGCGTCATGGTCGGCGGCGCGCTGGGCTGGCTCGTCTCGCAGATCATCGCGCGCGTGGACGACTATTTGATCGAGACCACGCTGACGACCGTGCTGGCCTTCGGCGCGTTCCTCATCGCCGAACGGTTCCACGTGAGCGGCGTGCTGGCGGTCGTCATCGCCGGCATCGTCTGCGGCAACGCGGGGCTCAAGGGGATGTCGCCGACGACGCGCATCGTCCTCTTCAACTTCTGGGAATATCTCGCCTTCGTCGCCAACTCGCTCGTCTTCCTCCTGATCGGGCTGGACGTAAACATCCGGCAGATCGCCGACGCCATCTTCCCGATTTCGGTCGCGGTGCTGGCCGTCATCGTCAGCCGCGCGCTCGTCATCTACGGATTGACGTGGGTGACGAATCGCCTGCGTCACAGTCATCAAGCGGTTTCAATGCCGTACCGACACGTCCTGTTCTGGGGGGGCCTGCGCGGCGCGATCAGCCTCGCGCTCGTCCTCAGCATCCCGGCGAGTTTTGCCGACCGCGAGGCGTTGCGCGTGATGACCTTCGGCGTCGTGCTGTTCACGCTGCTCGGGCAAGGGACGACGATGCAACTGCTCATGCGCCGTCTGGGGCTGACCTCGCGCAATGAATCGGAACTCGAATACGAGCGCCGTCAGGGGCGTCTGCTCGCCGTGCGCGCCGCGCGCGAGCGGCTGCGGGAAATGCACGACGACGGGTTGATCTCCGCGAATGCGTGGGAGCAGCTAGGGCCGGAGATCGAGCGCGAGCTGCAAAAGCAACGCGCCTCTCAACAAGCTCTCCTCGCGGAACAGCCCTCGCTGCGCGACGAAGAACTCGAAGACGCGCGCCGCGAGGGACTGCGCGCCGAGCGCGCGATGCTCACGCGCCTCCAGAGCGACGGCATCATCTCGGAAACGATTTACGAAGAGCTGGTGACGGAGGTGGACGCGAGATTGACGGCGGCGAAGAGCGAAGCCGCGCCGCCCGACGCCGCCGCGACGGAAAGCCAAACCTGAGAGACTACCGCGATTTGGAGCCGAAACGATGAGCCTGAGTGAAGACACAGCCGACGACGCGGGCGCGCGTTCGTTCCGTGAATTTTTCGCGCGCCACCTCGGCGTCAGCGAGCGGCGCAAGGAAGAGTTGTACATCGAGATACTCAGGTCGGCCTCGCTCAAGGACGTGAGCTTCTGGCTGCAAGTCGTCTTCTCCGCCGGCATTGCCACGCTCGGCCTCGTCCTCGACTCCGTCGCCGTCATCATCGGCGCGATGCTCATCTCGCCGTTGATGGGGCCGATTTTGGCGAGCGGACTCGCCCTCGCCGCCGGCGACCTGCTCCTCGCGGTGCGCGCCATCGTCAACCTGACGCTCAGTTGCCTCGTCGCCGTCGGCTTTGCGCTGCTGCTCGTCTTCGTGCTGCCCTTCAAGGAGATGACCGCCGAGATCGCTTCGCGCACGCACCCGAACACGCTCGATCTGGTCGTCGCGCTTTTTTCCGGCGCGGTCGGCTCCGTCGCCATCTGCAAGGAGGTCAAAGGCGTCGTCACTTCGATTCCGGGCGTGGCGATTGCCGTCGCGCTGATGCCGCCTTTGTGCGTCACCGGCTACGGGCTGGGGATCGCGCTCGGCACGAACGCGGAGGAGGGCCTGCGCGTGGCAATGGGCGGGGGGTTGCTGTTCCTGACTAACCTCATCGCCATCACCTTCACGGCGATGTTGGTCTTCCTGCTGCTGCACATAGACACGCCGGGGGTCACGGCCAGCGTGCGCGAGTGGCGCCGGAAAGATCGGACGAGCCGCAAAGTGAGCCGCCTGATGCGCCGCCTGCCGAAATTTGACAGGCTGAGAGTCATCGGCAGTTTGCCCGCGCGCCTGCTGCTGATTTCCGCGCTCGTGCTTGTTGCTGCTCGTCCCGCTCACACAGTCTCTCGGCAGGCTCAAGCAGGAACTCGCGCAGCAGCGGCGCGTGAACCAGACGCGCAAGGCGGCACTCGAAGTGTGGCAGCAGAACTTCGTGTTGACGCGCGACGGCGCGCCGCGTTGCTACGTCGGCAACATCGAAGTGGCGGAGCGCGGCGGCAAGACCAACCTCCTGCTGCGCGTCTTCACCGGCCTCCCTTACGCCGCGAGCGAGCGGGCCGAGTACGTCCGCCTGCTCGCCTCGCGCCTGCGCGTGCCGACTTCATCCCTCGTGCTGCAACTCGTCGAGATACCGACTACGAGCAGCGAGATGCTGGCGCGGTCGCGCGAAGATGAAAGGCGGGCGGAAGCGCCGCAGGCGCCCGCGCCGCCCACCGCCGCCGACTCGCAAAACGCGCTGCTGCAACTCGCGGGCGCGGCGGTGGGCACGCTGCAACTCCCCGCGCCCGCCCAACTCGCGGGCTACGAAGTGACGGCGCGACCCGAAGCGCCGCTCGCTCTGCGCGTCGGCTATCTCAGCCCGCGCGAAATCAGCCCCGACGCGCAAAGCGTCTTAACCGAAAACATCCGCGCGCAACTTGCCGACCCCGCAGCGCAAGCCACTTTCGTGTGGCTCGAAGCGGAGCGGCAACTGCCCGCGTTCGGGCGCAACCAATCCGCCGTCACTGATGAGACGATAGCCGCGCTCGCGCCGGTCGCCGACGCGCTCCGGCAATACCCGCGCCTTTCCGTCGAGATCGTCACCGGCGCAGACCGCAACGAGGCCGAGGGCGTCGCCGCCGCGCGGGCGGAAGCCGTCGCCGCCCACCTGACCGAACGCGGGCAGATACCCGTTGCGCGCATCACGCGAACGACCGCTGACGACGCCGGAAGGAATCTGACGCTCGTGCTCAAACTGTCGGACGCGGAATCGCAGACGAGGGAATGACGAAGCGGACTGAAAAAAGATGAGTGAGACACGCACGCCTGAGAAACAAATCATCAATGACCAACGCAGAGAAGTTCTGCAACAACTCGAAGATTGGTTAGAGACGCCGATGCTCGTGCTCGGCTTCGTGTGGCTCGCGCTCTTGCTCGTCGAGTTCATCCGGGGCTTGAGTCCGTTTCTGGAGACCGTCGGAATAGTCATCTGGGTCGTCTTCATCCTCGACTTCGCGCTTAAATTCTTTCTCGCGCCCGACAAGAGCGACTACCTCAAAGCGAACTGGCTGACCGCGCTCGCGCTCTTCGTGCCGGCGCTGCGCGTCTTCCGCATTGCGCGCGTCGTGCGCGTCGTGCGCGTGGCGCGGGCGGCGAGGGGCTTGCGTCTGCTCCGCGTGGTCACGTCGCTCAATCGCGGGATGCGCGCTCTGGGCGCGAGCATGGGGCGGCGCGGCTTCGGCTACGTCGTCGCGCTCACGCTGATCGTCATGCTCGCCGGCGCGGCGGGCATGTACGCCTTCGAGAACAACGTCGAAGGGAGCGGTCTCAACTCTTACGGCGAGGCGCTGTGGTGGACGGCGATGCTGCTGACCTCGCTCGGCTCCGAGTACTGGCCGCGGACGGCGGAAGGGCGCGTGCTCTGTTTCCTGCTCTCGCTCTACGGCTTCGCCGTGTTCGGCTACGTCACGGCCACGCTCGCCACCTTCTTCATCGGGCGCGACGCCGAGTCGGACGAGGCGGAAGTGGCGGGCGCGAAATCCATCGAAGCCTTGCGCGCCGAGATCGCGGCGCTGCGCGGGGAAATTCGTGCCATCTCTAATCAGTCGGGGAAGCCTGAGGCCGGAACATAAATGAGCGAGACGCAAGTGAGATAAGGTCGGCGCTCAGCTTATACTTCAAGGCATCTGGAGAACCATGGATATGAAAACAAATGTCAGTGCGCTGCTACTCATTTTAATGTCGGCGCTTTCGTGCGCGCCGGGGCAGACGGCTTCCACTCAGCAACAGCCGCCCGCGAAGACGGCCCGCGCCGCGCCGGTCGGGGTCGGAGAGACGGCCCCGGATTTTACGCTTGAGGATCAGCGCGGGCGGAAAGTCACGCTCTCGGAGGCGCGCGCGAAGGGGCCGGTCGTGCTCGTGTTCTACCGCGGCTACTGGTGACCGTACTGCGCTCGGCAGTTGGCCGAGATGCGCTCACTTCTGAAACCGAACGAGACTGCGAGCCTGTACGCCGTCAGCGTTGATGCCCCGACTGAGAGCCGGCAGCTCGCCGAAAAAATCGCATCGGACAAGCGCGGCGAAGTCGCCTTTCCACTACTGTCCGATCCGGGGAGCCGGACTATCGACGCTTACGGCCTGCGCGACCCGGCCTACGCCGGGAAGGGGACGGACGGGATACCGCACCCGGCTGTTTACGTAATCGAGAAGACCGGACGCGTCGCGTGGGCGAGGATCGAGTCGGACTACAAGAAGCGCCCAACCAACGACGAGATACGCGCCGCGCTCGACGCTTTGAAGGAGTGAGTTGAACCCGAGCGGACGTTGAACTATTTCACCACGCACGGCTCGGGAAATCGCCTGCGGAGGGTTTCCAGCGTGGGGAGGTCGGGGATGACGAGGCCGGCGTCTCTCCGGGATTACGAGTGACCCGTCTCCTCGACCCCTACTAAATGAGACACGTCCTCGTGCGGCTCCGGCTTCGCGCCGGAGAACAGGGCTTTGAGGGCGGGCGGGGCGATGACGGACGTGATGAGCGACATGGCGATGATGACGGCGTAGAGCGTCTCGGAGAAGACCGCCGCTTGCAGCCCGAGGCTCGCCACGATGATGCCGACCTCGCCGCGCGGAACCATGCCGACGCCGATGATGAGAGCCGAACGCCGCCCCGTCGAGAGCGCGGCCACGCCGCAGCCGACGAGCTTGCTGACGACCGCGAGGAGCGTGACGACGGCGACCATCACGAGCGCCGACCTGCTCCCCAACTGCCGCACGTCAACCTTCGCGCCGGTCACGACGAAGAAGAACGGGACGAGGAAGGCCATGATGACCTGCACCTGTCTTTCCAGACTGTGCCGCTGCCGCGTCTCGGCCACGATCATGCCGGCGAGGAACGCCCCGATGATCGCGGCCAGCCCGATGAAGGAGGCGGCGACCGCCAGCCCGAGGCAAATAATCAGTGAGAGCGTGAGTGGAGAGAGCGGGCTGATCGGCGCGTCCAGAATCGGGGACGACTTCTTCATCACGCGCGTCCCCACCAGAGCGACGAGCGCGACGAAGCCAACGGCTTGCGCGAGCACGACGAGCAGGCTGATGACGTTGACGCCGCCCCCGCCCTGAATCGCCGTCACCACGCCGAGCAGGAGCATGGCGAGGATGTCGTCAATCACCGCCGCGCCTAAGATGATGCGGCTCTCCCTGCGCCCGAGCACCCCCAGCTCTTGCAGCACTCGCGCGGTGATCCCGGCGGAGGTGGCGACGAAGGCCGCCGCGACGAACATCGCCTTCGGCGTCTCGAAGCCTGAAGCCCATGCCCAGAGGCCGCCGAGGACGAACGGGAGCACGACGCCTGAGACGCCGACGAGCGTCGCCACCCGCCCGACTTTGCGGAGGTCGCCCGCGCGGGTTTCAAGCCCCACCGAAAAGAGCAGGAGCACCGCTCCCAACTCCGCCAGTACCTCCAGCGGCTCGTTGAGCTTGACCCACCCGAGGGCGTAAGGCCCGATCAGACACCCGGCTGCTATCTCGCCGACGACCGCAGGCATCCGCAGCCGCTGTGCGATCTCGCCCCCGACCTGCGCGGCCACGAAGACCACGAAGAGGGAAAGTAAAACTTCTGCCCCGTGATGCACTACTCTCTTGCTCCTATTCCCTTACGCCTCTGTGCTCTATATCATTCGCGGATAATCATCGAGAATACATCTTATTGCCCGCTCAGAAATTCATCGTCGGAGGCAGCCGTTGAAGACAGCGCAACAGGTGAACATCGTCAGCCCGGAATTCAAGGCAAACCCGTTCCCGTTCCTCGCTACCTTGCGCGCCAACCGAGCCAGTCTACCGCACTCACTCTGCCGGATAAAACCAAAACCCCTGTGTGGCTCTTGACTCGATACGAAGATGTCAACGCGCTTTTGAAAGACGAGCGCTTCCCCAAGAACCGCCGCAACGCCCTGACGCCGGAACAACTCCGCAAGTTGCCCTGGGTGCCGCCCATGTTCCGTCCGCTGGAGCGTAACATGCTCGACCTCGATGCGCCTGACCACACGCGGCTGCGCGCTCTGGTGCATAAGGCGTTCACGCCGCGTCTCGTCGAACAGATGCGGGCGCGCATGCAAACACTGGCGGACGAACTGCTCGACGGGGTCGCAAGCCGTAATGAGATGGAGTTAATCAACGATTACGCGCTGCCGCTGCCGATGACGATCATCACCGAAATCTTAGGCGTGCCTACCGCAGACCGCCATAAGTTTCATAAGTGGTCGAAGGCCGTCGTGTCGCTCAGCTCGCCGAACGTCACCGTGCGCGTCATCCCCTCGGTCTGGATGTTTATTCGCTACCTGCGACGCTTTTTCAAAGTGAGGCGACGAGACCCGCAGGATGATCTGGCGAGCGCGCTGATTCAGGCGGAAGAGGCGGGCGATAAGTTGAGCGAGGACGAGCTGCTGGCGATGGTCTTTCTGTTGCTCGTCGCGGGGCACGAGACGACCGTCAACCTGATCGGGAGCGGAGTGCTCGCGCTCTTAGAGCACCCTGACCAGATGGAGAAACTGCGCCGTGAGCCGACGCTGATCAAACCCGCCGTCGAGGAGTTGCTGCGCTACACCGCTCCGGTCTTCATGTCCACCGAACGCTTCGCCCGTGAGGATGTGACAATGCACGGCGTGACGATCCCGCGCGGGGAGATGACGTTCGGAGTGATCGGGTCGGCGAACCGGGATGAACAGTTGTTCGAGAATCCAGACCGACTCGACCTCAAGCGCGAGCCGAACAGGCACCTGTCGTTCGGGCAGGGCATCCACTTCTGCCTCGGCGCACCGCTGGCGCGCATGGAGGCGCAGATCGCCATTAACACTTTGCTCCGCCGGATGCCGGACCTGCGGCTGAAAGTTGCGCCGGACTCTTTGCGCTGGCGCGCGAGTATGATTTTGCGTGGACTGGACACTCTTCCAGTGCTGTTTTAAGGCTCATCAAGTGAGCTAAGAATTAACGAGCCATAAAACCCATGAGGGCCGCACAAAAGACCGCGATCAGCGGGTCATTGCTTCTGCCGCGCTTAAGTTATTTGTATCCCGGCCGGCCCCGATTCCCAATCTTCCTTCGGCCAATTGATCCGCCGCCTTGCTGGTCGGAATCTTTTCATTCTCCGCCATCTTGAAAATGTTGAGCAGCGTGTCGTAAATCCCGTCCACCTTCGCGGCGGTGCGCGCGCGCTCCCAACCGAGCGCGCCGATACAGACGTTGATTACCCCGCCCGCGTTGGCGACGTAGTCCGGGGCGTACAGAATGCCGCGCTCCGCAAGAGCCTCGCCGTGACGGTCTTCGAGAAGCTGGTTGTTCGCAGCCCCCGCCACGATCTCGACCTTCAGTTGCGGTAGAGTCGTATCGTTGATGACGCCGCCGAGCGCGCAGGGCGCGAAGATGTCCGCGCTGACGCCGTAAATCTCCTCCGGCGAAACGGCTTCCGCGTTGAAATCCTGAACCAAACTTTTGACCCGCTCCCCGTCAATGTCTGTGACGACCAGCCTGACCCCCGCTCGATGCAGCTCCTTCGCCAGATGATAGCCGACGCTGCCACAGCCCTGAATCGCCACCGTCCTGCCCGACACATCCTCTGACGACCAGCGATATTTCGCCGAGGCGAGGATAGCGCGAAAGACTCCGTGCGCCGTGACGGGCGAGGGGTCGCCGGAGCGCCCCTCCAAACCGACGACATGCTTTGTCTCCAGAGAGACGAATCCCATGTCACGGGTCGTCGTCGCGACATCCTCCGCGGTGATGTAACGGCCTTCGAGCGTCTCGACGAAACGCCCGTGCGCGCGAAAGAGTCTTTCCCGATCCGAAATCTTTTCCGGGGCGAAGATGATGGACTTGCCGCCGCCGAGCGGCAGGCTCGCCAGCGCGTTCTTGTAGGTCATCCCGCGCGAGAGGCGGAGCGCGTCCGTCAATGCCTCCGTATCATTACTGTACCGCCCCTTGCGGACGCGGGCGTTGACGCCTTCACCATCGCCGAGCTGATGGGGCACTCGACTTTGGAGATGACCAAGCGTTACACGCACGTGACGGACGAGCGCAAGCGCAAGGCAGTAGCTGCGCTCGGCCAAAAGGGCAAGGCCGGAAAAGTGGTCACAATCTGGTCACAAAAGCAAAAGCGGCAGGCCGGATGACCTGCCGCAATGCTTGAAATGCCGGGGATTTCGATGACTTCCGGTCGCCACGAAGAACGCGGTCACCGGTTTTCGAGACCGGTGCACTAAACCACTATGCGACCCCTCCGCAAAAGAAAATGATGAACGATGAACGCGGAATGATGAATAAAAGGCCGCCTGCCCTTCATTCATCATTCATCATTCCGCCTTCATCACTTCTCTTCCTTCGTTCCCGGAAGAACTGCTGCATGAGCGCGCGGCATTCCGCTTCGAGCACGCCCGCCGTCAATTCCATCCGGTGATTCAAAGAGCTTTCGTCGCAGACGCGGAAGACCGAACGCACCGCGCCCGCCCTCGCGTCCGCCGCGCCGTAGACGAGCCGCGCGACCCTCGCCTGCACTAACGCCCCGGCGCACATCGCGCACGGCTCAATCGTCGAGTAGACGACCGCGCCCGTCAGTCGGTAGTTGCCCGCGCGCCGCGCCGCTTCGCGCAGCGCGACCACTTCGGCATGAGCCGTCGGGTCGCAGTCCGTGCGCGTGCGGTTGCCCGCCACGGCGAGGACACAGCCTTCCGCCGAGACGACGACCGCGCCGACCGGAACCTCCCCGCGACCGGCGGCCTCGCGCGCCGCCGCGACGGCCTCGCGCATCCGCCGCTCGTCCGCGCCCGGCTCGCCGCCGCCGCCTTCAAAGTCCTCTTGCGCCTGCATGTCCCTCACGGACGTTTTCAAGAAGCTACGGACAAAAAATGACTATAGGTGCGCCCGGCGGCGCGTGTCAAGCGAGCCCCTTTTGATGACTTCGGGGACGTTAAAGTTCGTCCAAAGTTCAGAGCCGGACGAGGCGACCGGCGGTCGTTTCTCGCGAGTCCGAAGCCGGGCGCGGGCGAGGCGGCAACGTTTCTGTTACGCGAGAGCGCGCGCGTGCTATCATCGGGGAACGGCGGAAGCGAAGCCTCCCAGTCGCCCGCAAGTTGTTTGGCCGCAGACTGAGATGACGATGAAGACAGACCGCCCCAGAGTGACCGCCACGCTTGCCAGCACCGAACGAACCCTCGGAACTCAAGCACAGCAGCAGCGGCCCGCGCCGCCCGCCGACGCGCCCGAAACGGCACCCATCCACCAGACGATCACGCCGGAGCAAGTGGCCGCCGCCGCGCCCCCGCGCCCGCACCGCAAGCTCTCGCCGGGCGAGTTCAACATGGCGATGGTGCACTTCTATCGCGGCGAGGTCTCGCGCGCCAACACCTGGCGCAACCGTCTGGACACGACGACGAACTGGGCCGTTTTGACGACGGGCGCGACGCTCTCTTTCGCCTTCTCGTCGCCGACCAACCCGCACTTCGTCATCCTCATCAACACCGTGCTCGTCTGCTTCTTCCTCTTCATGGAGGCGCGGCGCTACCGCTATTACGAAATCTGGTCGAGCCGCGTGAGAGTGCTGGAGACGGGCTTCTTCACGCAGGTGCTCGCGCCGGAGAAACCGACCGACGACGTGTGGATTTCGCACCTCGTCGAAGACCTGCGCGCGCCGCACTTCACGATCAGCGAGTGGGAGGCCGTGGGCCGCCGCCTGCGCCGCAACTACCTCTGGATTTTCGCGCTGCTGGCGGCGAGCTGGAACTTGAAGGTCTACATCCACCCCGTCCCAGCCTACGACTTCAACGCCTTCATTGACCGCGCGACCATCGGCGTCGTCCCCGGCGCGATTGTCTTCCTGGTCGGCGTCTTCATCAACGCCGGGCTGATGATCTTCGCGCTCGCCACGATGCGCCTCCAACAGGCGACGGGCGAGGTCTTGACCGAGCGCGACTTCCACCCCATCAAGAGCATGACCGACTGGACGCGCGCCGCCGCCGACCGCCGCCGCACCGCCACCGTGCGCCGCGCCAAGAAGGCCCGCGAACGCACCCGCGCCCCGCGCACCGGCTCGGCCACCGGCGAGTGGAAACGACCCGACATCCACCGCACCCAAACGCCCGAAGACATCCACCGCACGCAATACCCTCACAAGAGGTCGGTGCCGGAAGAAAGTTTGAAATAGATGCCGGATGCGAGACGTTAGTTCAAAGATAAGTTGCTTCCTCTAACATCTCGCATCCGACATCTGACATCTTCTCTTTATGATTGAACTCGACGGTCAAAATCTGACACTCGAAGAGGTCGGTCGTGTGGCGCGCGGCGCGGAGGGCGTCTCTCTCTCGGCGGGCGCGCTCGCGCGGATGGAGGCGTCGCGGCGGATGGTCGAGCGCATCGTCGCCGAGGAGCGCGTCGTCTACGGCGTGACGACGGGCTTCGGGAAACTCTCGGAACAGACCATCCCGCCCGATAAGCTTCGCGAGCTGCAAATCAACCTCGTGCGCAGCCACTCGTGCGGCCTCGGCCCGCCGCTCTCCGAAGCGGAGACGCGGGCGATGATGCTTCTGCGCGCCAACGTGCTCGCCAAAGGCTTGAGCGGCGCGCGCGCGGTCGTCGCCGAGACGCTGGTCTCGATGCTTGAACGCGGCGTCCATCCCGTCATCCCCGAAAAGGGTTCCGTCGGCGCGAGCGGAGACCTCGCGCCGCTCGCGCACCTCGCGCTCTGCTGCGTGGGCGAGGGCGAGGCGTTCTTCGAAGGCGAGAGGATGGCGGGCGGCGAAGCCCTGCGGCGCGCAGGCATTGAGCCGCTGACGCTGGAGGCGAAAGAGGGGCTCGCGCTCTTGAACGGGACGCAGGCTTTGACGGCGGTCGGGGGTCTCGCGCTCGAACGCGCCGGTCGCGTGGCGCGCGTCGCCGATGTGGCGGGCGCGATGTCGCTCGAAGCCTTGAGAGGTTTGCCCGCCGCCTTCGACGAGCGCATCCACCTCGCGCGCCCGCACCGTGGGCAGGTCGAGGCCGCCGCGCGGCTCCGCGAGTTGCTCGAAGGGAGCGAGCTTTGCGAGCCGGAGACGGAGGGCAAGCGGCGCGTGCAGGACGCGTACTCCCTGCGCTGCATGCCGCAGGTGCACGGCGCGGTGCGCGACGCGCTCGCACACGCGCGCGAAGTTACGGAGGTCGAGACCGGGGGCGCGACCGACAACCCGCTCGTCTTCGCCGAGGACGAAGACGTCATCTCCGGCGGCAACTTTCACGGCGCACCGCTCGCGCTCGCCTTCGACTATTCGGCGGTCGCGCTCGTCCACCTCGGCAACATCTGCGAGCGGCGCATTGACCACCTCACGAACCCCGACTTGAGCGCCGGGCTGCCCGCCTTCCTGACGCCGCAGGCGGGCGTCGCCTCCGGCTTCATGGTCGCGCAGATCGCGGCGGTCGCTTTGCTCAACGAGTGCAAGGTGCTCGCGCACCCGGCCTCCACGGACAACCTCCCGACCGACGGCGGCAAGGAGGATCACGTCTCGATGGGGATGACGGCGGCAAACAAGCTCCGCACGATTGTCGGGAACGTCGAGTACGTCGTCGCCATCGAGCTGCTCGCCGCCGCCCAGGGACTCGAACTGCGCGCCGACAAAGAGGCTCTTGAGGGCCGCGCCGCGCACCGGCCCGGCAAGGGCGTCGCGCGCGCCCTCGAAGCCGTGCGCGCCCACGTCCCGCGCCTCACGAGCGACCGCGCGCTCTCGCCCGACATCGAGCGCGTGGCAGAGGCGATCAGGCGCGGAGACTTCGACCTCTAAGCGCCGCCATTCCCCCGGCGCGCGTGACCCGCGAAATATTTTCCCCCGAACCTACATTACTAATGAGAGCGCAGTCCGACTGAAGCAGGCGACTCCGGGCATGCCGGTCTGAGGGAAACGGGTCCGACTTTAACCTGACCGACCGTCGTGAATTTCATTGACTCCTGCCGGACTTGGGTTTAGGCTACGCGTGCTTCTCACTCGCGGTTTTCGCGCTTCCTCGCTTTAGGCTTACCCTTCACGGCTGGCCGGTTTTCAGACTCGACAGCCTCTCGCTAACAACCAGGGCCTCAAGGTAGACCCTGCGCCGCAAGATTCAACGGAGCGCCTCCTCCAGACGATGCCACTCCGGCTCCTCGAACCCACACTCCGCGGAGCTTGAGTGAGGTTAAACAGACGACCTCTCGAACCTCTTAAGCTTCCCGGCAACGTCGCCCGCGCCCCGCACCTGCACCCACAATCTGACGGAGGTCATGGCCATGGATTTCAGCCTGTCTCTTTTTTTTCTCTGTTCGCTGGCCGGAATGGTGATGGTCGCGGGCAGTCTCTTTCTGCTGTGGAAGGGCAGAATCTACCTCGACAACAAGGGCGAGAATGTCAGCGTCTCGGAGATTGAGCTGCCGATGGGCGTCAAACTCAAGACCGAGTTCCCGGTGCTGCTCATGTTCGTGCTCGGCGCTTTCATGCTCAGTTACCCGATCTTCACCCACCCGCGCCTGTGCCCGAATGTGGGCTTTCACGCCAAGACGCCGCTGGAGATGGTGGAGCTGAGAGGCAAGGTTGATTCGGACGTGCAGGTCTTCGCCATCGCTGCCGTGCAGAAGGCCAAGACCGCTCAGGGGATCGAGCTGTTAGTCCCCTACGTCCAGAACCGCGCCTACGTCATCCAGTACGCGGACGCTCAGGGCAACCCCCTGTACGATGAAGACTGCTGGCCCACGGCGGAGAGGAAGCGTTGCGAGCTGAACGGGTTCACGCTGCAACGGACTCGCGCGCAGCCTTCCGCCGTCGAGGGCGGGCAGACGTTGCCGGACAGCACGGTCGCCGAATTTAGAAATGTAAATACGCCGAGAGGGGCAAGATGATGAGATACGGAAAACTTCTGTGCCTGTGCCTGCTCGCGTGGTTCCTGTGCGCCGACGCCCTCGGCCACGCCGCGACGCGGTTGGAGGTCAGCGGGAACGTCACGGTGGAAACTCCGGGCCAACTCCCGCAGAGACTGGTCGCACGCCTGTACTTCCCGAAGGGGGCGGGCAAGCCGCCGCTGGTGACGCGGGTGGACGAAAAGGGCAATTTCAGTTTCGAAGACCTGAGCGCGGGCCGCTTCCTGCTCGAACTGTACGACGGAACCGTGTTGATCCATCAGCAAGTTCTGACACTGCCGGACGAGCAGAGGGTCGTCGTCAGGCTGAAGGCGCGGCGTTGACGGCACGGTGAACGATGTTTCTCCTTGCGGCCTGTGCGGCTTTGCGTGAGCTTAAATCTCTCGCAAAGGCGCAAAGGCGCAAAGGTAAAGGCCCGACGCTGGTTTTGAAACGACCTCTTAACCGCGCTTGCCCGCCTTCGCCGTCGCCTTCTTCGGCTGCTGTTCGCCGCCGGAGAGGTTGACCGGCGCGGGGTAGCCCTTGCCGCGCAGCGCGGCGATTTCAATCACCACTTCCTTCTGCCCCTTGACCGCGCGGGTCACGCGGTCGCCGTCCTTCTTATCCGCCTTCTTGCCGGGAGTCGGCGTGGGCGTCGGCGTGGCCGCGCCGTCGGTCGGGTTGCCCTTCGCGTCGCGCGCCATCGCGGCGAGCGCTTCCATGACCTGCGCGCGCTCCGGCTCCGAGAGGTCTGAGAGCGAGACGCCGTGCGCTTCGAGCACCGCGCGGAGGTTCTCTTCGGTGTTGGTGTTCTTGTCGTACACGTCGCGGTAGACGTGGAGCTTGCCGTCCTCGACGACGATGGTCTCGTAGCGCAGCTCGACCGGCACTTCCGTGGAGAGCTTGACGTTCTTCGTCTCGGTCTTGTTCTTCCCGTAGGCGGCCACGTCCTCCGGCTTCAGCTCCGCGCCGCCGAGGCGCGCGATGACCTGCGCCACGTCTAAGACTTGCGGATTCGTCAGGCCGACGCAGCCGTGCGAGGCGAACGTGCCGAGCTTCGCGGGCGACTTGCCGCCGTGGATGAGCGAGGGCATCCCGATGGGAATCTTGACCGGGCCGAGCGGGTTCAAAGGGCTCCCGGCCTCGACACGCTCGCCGACCTTGACCTTGCCCGAAGCCTCAACCCACGGCTCGTCGGGCGGCGTCCAAGTCGGGTTGAAGATGATGGAGGAAGCCTTTCTCAAGCCTTGCGGGAGCGGGAACTCCGGGTAGCCGATGCCGACGCGATAGGTCTTGACGAGCTGGCCGTTCTCGAACACGTCCATGCGGTAGGCGGGCGCGTTGACGACGAGCCGCGTGTCGGTCGGAACCGCGTTCGGCTTCGACGCCACCGCGCCCGCGCCGCCCGCCCAACGCTCGCCGACGAAGGTGGTGAAGCCCTGTGCCTTCTCCGCGCCGACGACTTCTTTAATCTTCTCGGCGGCGCGCCGCGTCGCGTCCGAGGTCGTGCCCTGATGGTCTTCGCCCTCGCCCTCGCGCAGAGAGGCCGTCTCGTCGCGCGCGATTTTTTTCAGGCGCTCGATCTGCTCGTCCGTGAGTTGGAGGCGCGACTTCAGCTCACCGGCGAACGCCTCGTCGGCGAACATCGCGTCGAGCACGGGCAGCGTCACCGGCAAGTTCGCCGCGCCGCTTGAAGTCGAGGCGGCGGGCGTCGGCGTGGCCAAGGCATTGGTATTCGTCGCCGTGTTGGTCGTGTTCGCGGTGTTCGCGTTGCCGGTCGGCACGGGCTGGCAGGCGGTCGCGAAGACGAGCGCAAAGAGCGCCGCCGCCGCGTAAAGATTCAGAAACCTCTTCATTCTTCAAAAGCTCCTCTGACGGTCTTTATAATTAACTTTGCGAGGCAGACAGCGTACACGCAACTATCCGCCACTTGACTGTGGCAACTACCGTTCCGACTCGGTTTTCCCCACAATTCCCCGCCCACCCGGCACTCCACGCACCATAAGCGTACAGGAAAGGACTTTCGGGAGTCCGAAGTCAGAAGCAAGAACTTGTCTTTGACTCCAGACTCCGAGACTCCAGACTCCGAGACTATTGTCGCAGGAGCGGGTAGGGGTTGAGGTTCTCGCCCGTAAAGAATTTTTTGGGGTCGTTGACGAGGTAGATTTGAAAGTGGAGGTGATAGTTGCCGGGGGTGGCGTTGCCGGTGTCGCCGACGTAGGCGATGGTCTCGCCGCGCCGGAGGACTCGGCCTTCGGCTATGCCGTCGGCGTAACGGTCGAGGTGCGCGTAGTAGTAGACGGTGCGCTCGTCCTGTCCGAGTTGGTAGAGGGTGATGCCGCCCTTGACGCTTTGGAAGAGACGGAGGATGCGCCCGTCCGTCGCCGCGACGACGGGCGTCCCGCGCGGCGCGATGATGTCAATGGCGTCGTGCCTGCGCCCCTCGGAGCGCGCGTCGGTGAAGGTGTCCTGCAACTGCTCTGGCCTCACGCCCGCGACGGGGATAAGCAGAGAGGAGGAAGAGGACGACGGAGGTGCTGACTGAGAAGGAACGACCGACGAGCCGCCCCGGGCTGACCCTGCGACTGCGGCGGCGTCGCGCCCGTCGGCGAAGGCAGAGCGGCGGGCGTCTCTGTCGTCAAAGGCGTTGTCGAAGTTGTCGGCGTCGGCGACGCGACCGCTTCGATTGACGCGCCGTTCGACGGCGGCGGGAGCGGCGTGACGGGCCGCGTCCCGTAGGCGGCGTTGAGATACCAGACGAGTGCGGCGAGCCCCGCGAACAGGAGCGCGGCGACGAGCAGGACGCGCGCGCGCGGGCTGATGGGCATGGACGGCTTCTCACCTCTGCGTTCTTAAAATTCTTATTCCGTGGGGGGTCGCCGAAAGCATATGGGCTCGCGCCCGTCGGGCGCAAGGCCGCTCCCGTCCGAGAGTGGCGCGAGCCGTTCCTTTTCTGCTATTACTTTACGCACCGACGAAGTCGCCCGTAAAGAATCTCTCGCGCCCGGAGCGCGGCGGGCGCGCATACCAAAACAATCTAGGAGGACGAGGGCCGTGGCCGACATTTTCGATGAGCGCCGGAAGGGGCTGGAGGAAGATTACTTCAACCGCAGGAACAAGGAGGCGCTCGACCGCCTGCGCGCGGCGCGGCTGGAGGAGGCGCGCGCGCGGGGCGAGGAGACGGCGACGATGCCCTGCCCGCGCTGCGACGGCAAACTCCACGAAGAGACCTACGAGGACGTGCGCGTTGACCGCTGCGACAAGTGCCACGGCATCTGGCTCGACGCCGGAGAGCTGGAACAGATCGTCAATCAGGAGAACGCCCCCGGTCGCTGGCTCAAGGTCTTCTGGCCCGGCAGGACGGGCGCGCCCGGCAGCGAGAAGTAAGGCGGTCGGGCCGAGCCCCCTTGGATTCCGAAACCCCCATGAGCGACGCGCTGCAAAGGCTCTCCCGCCTCAGCGGGTATCCGAAGGTCGCCGAGGCGGTGCTCCTCCGTCTCCCTAAACCTTTGGCGAAGGCGCTGCGGAGGTTTCACTTCAGGAGGGCTATCAGGCGTTCGCTCCGGGGCGCGACGCCGCCCGTCCTCGTCTACACCGCGCCGAAGGTCGCTTCGACGGCGGTGACCCACGCGCTGGAGACGGTCGGAGGGCAGTCCGTCTTCCACGTCCATATGATTTCGGCGGCGGGCATCCGGGGGCTGCACGAGGCGATGCGGAGGCGCGGCCTCGGGCGCGTCCGGAATGTGTTGAACGACCCCGACGACCTCGGCCTCGCGCTCGCCGACGTGATTATCAAACCGCGTCGGCGGGCGCGGGTCGTGAGCCTCGTGCGCGACCCCGTGGCGCGCAACATCTCTTCATACTTCCAGGCGCTCGACGTGCTCTGGCAGGCCGAGAGCGCGCACGAGCACTTCGGCGTCGAGCGCCTGCTCGAAGAGTTCCACGAGCGCTTCACGCACGAGCGCGGGATTGACTGGTTCGACGACGAGTTCAAGCCGGTGCTCGGCATAGACGTTTACGAGCACCCCTTCCCGCGGCGCGAGGGTTTCCTGCGGATAGACTCCGGCCCTTACGAAGTGCTACTGATGCGCCACGACCTCGACGACCGGCTGAAGGAGAAGTGCCTCGCCGCGCTCATCGGCGTGCCGAGCGTCACGCTCACGCCGAGGAACGTCGGGGCCGAGAAGTCTTACTCGGAGGCTTACCGCGAGTTCCTCAGCCGCGTCGTGCTGCCGGAGGATTACGTGGACAGGATGCTCGGCTCGAAATACGCGCGCCACTTCTTCGACCCCGAAGAGCTGGAGCGCGTCCGCGCCAAGTGGCTGCGCAACGGGCGCGCCGCCGTCAGCCCCGCAGGCGCGTGAAAATCTCGCGCCCGACAGATTCCCCGATGAAGAGCCCCACCAACTCCCCGACCGTCCCCGGCCCGAAGGGCAACCGCTTCTTCGGGCGGACGGTGAGGTCGAGCCGCCGCGACCCGCTCGACTTCATGACGCGGCTCGCGCGCGACTACGGCGACCTCTCCACGTTCCGCGTCGGCTTCGACCGCGTCTTCTTCGTCAACCACCCCGACTACGTCCGCGAAGTCTTCGTCAACCACTACGAGAGCTTCCTCAAGGGCAACGGCAACGGTCGCGCCAAGCGTTTCCTCGGCGAGGGCGTGCTCTTGAGCGAAGGCGACACGCACCGCCGCCAAAGGCGTCTCGACCAGCAAGCCTTCCACCGCCAGAGACTCGCCGCCTACGCCGCCGAGATGGCCGCGAGCGCCGACCGCTGCTCCGACCGCTGGCGCGACGGAGAGGTTCTGGACATCTGGTCGGAGATGCTGCGCCTGACGCTCGGCATCGTCGGCAAGACGCTCTTCAGCGCGGACGTGGAATCGGAAGCCGACGAGGTTGGGCGGGCGATGCGGGCGGCGGTCTCGCGCTACCGCGCCTTCAAGCTGCCCTTCGCCAAGCTGCTCGAACGGACGCCGCTCCCGCGCATGCGCCACTTCCAACGGGGCAAAGAGCAGTTGCAAAAAATCGTCCTCGAACTCATCGAGGAGCGTCGGCGCGACGGCGCGGATCACGGCGACCTGCTCTCGATGCTCCTGCTCGCCGAGGACGGAGGGGCGGGCGGCGAGAGGATGACGCCCACGCAGGTCTGGGACGAGGCGCTGACCATCTTCATCGCGGGCTACGACACGATGGCGACGGCGATGATGTGGACTTGGTATCTGCTCTCCAAGCACCCGGAGGCCGAGGCGCGGCTGCACGCCGAGCTGGACGAAGTGCTGAACGACGGAAGGCCCGCCGTCTTCGCAGACCTCAGGCGTCTCCCCTACACCGAGCAGGTGCTCGCCGAGGCGATGCGCATCTACCCGCCGACGTGGAGACTCGTCCGCCGCGCCATCAAAGACTTCCGCGTCGGCGATTACGTCATCCCGAAGGGCTCGCTCGTCACCGTCTGCCAGTACGCGATGCACCGCGACCCGCGCTACTTCCCTGACCCCGAACGCTTCGACCCCGCGCGCTTCACGCCCGAAGCGAAGGCCGCCCGGCCCGCTTACTCCTACTTCCCCTTCGGCGGCGGCCCGCGCCGCTGCATCGGCGAAGGCTTCGCGCAAATGGAAGGCGTGCTCCTGCTCGCCACGCTCGCGCGCCGCTGGCGACTCCGGCTCGCCCCCGGCGGCCACCCCGTCGAACTCTTCCCCGAACACCTCCTCCGCTCGAAGCACGAGATGCTGATGAGGGCGGAGAAGAGATAAAGTCAGAAGTCAGAACGATGAACGATGAACTGAAGAAGCAACGTGTCTTTCAGTTCATCGTTCATCGTTCTGACTTCTGACTTTGCCTTTTCTGGCGGCGACGCGCGCGACGGCGCGTGTGAGTCTGCCGAGGACGGGCGTGCGCAGGACGCGCTCGGTGAGGCGGAAGGGCGTCGAGTCGTAGATGGTCGCGCGCTGCTTCCAGAAGAGCGTGGACATCTCGCGGAGGTGCGCGGCGGCGGCGCGGGCCTCCTCCGCGAAATCCTGTCGCGGGTCGCTCCGGTGTTCCTCGACGACCTCCTCATAAACTTCACACACTTCGTCAATCGAACGCTCGCGCCCCGCGTCGGCGCGCACGCGGCGCGAGACTTCGGCGGCGTCCGCCGGGTCGTAAAAAGAGACGGCGCGCTCGACCTCGCGCCCGAACTCTTCGGGCGTGAGCTGCTCGCCCATCGCGCGGATGCCGAAGTTGTCGCGGCGCAGGCGCGCGAGTTCGCCGCTCGTCACTAAGGGGCCGAGACGTCGCCACCAGTAGACGACGACCGACGCGCCGACGGCGAGGGCTTCGAGCGCCGCGCGCCCCTTCGCGAAAACGATGTCGTAGTCTTGGAAAAGTTTTTCGGGCTCGGCGCAGGTGCGGCCCACGCGCTGCCCGTACACGTCGAGCGTCATCCCCGCGCGCTCGCACGCTGCGCGCGCCGCCGCAAGGTGCTCGCCCTCCGTCGTGTAGTTGCACAGGATGACGGCGCGGCGCGCGACGGCGGGCAAAGGCGACGCGCGCGGCTGGAATCTTTCGAGGTCAACGAACTGATAAATCATCCGCACGCGCTCCGGCGGGACGCCGTGCTCGAAGACGAGCTTGTCGTGGCAGGTCTGGTCAACGGCGACGTAGCGGAGGATGCGCGGGAACGGCGGCGGGAAGTCTTCGGGGAAATACCAGTCGTGACAGAAGAAGACGGCGGGCACGCCCGCGAAGTGCAGGAGCGCCGTCAAAGTCTCGTTGGCGTGCTGGCCGTGGATGATGTCGGGCGGCGCGGAGAGTTTTGTGAGGTCGTCCACGACGGGCACGGTCGCGCGACGGATTTCCGCCGCGAGCGGGCCGAGCCGTGGGCTGTAGACGACGGGCCGGTGGCCGCGCTCAAGAAGCCCGCACGCGAGGTCGCGGACGTACAGCTCCGTCCCCGTCCGCGCTTCGAGCTTGACGTTCGTGATTAAGACTCTCAGGCCGTTCATCTCTCGACTCGCAATGAAGCAATAGGGCGATGCAAGACTGTAGGGGCAGGGCTTGTCCCTGCCCGCGATTACCCCACACTCGATGTTGAATTAAAAGCGACGTAACGGGCAGGGACAAGCCCTGCCCCTACAGTCATTATCCGCGCAGAGGTTTTGAAACTACTCTCAGGATTTCCACGGACTCACGAAACTGTCGCTCCGGTCAAACAGCGTCGGCGGGGCGCGGCTTCTCATTGTCAGTCCAACAATCTAAAATGGAAAGCCAAACTCGTCCACGGTAGTAAAACGAATCGAGCCCGCGCGGGGCGGCATTCCCTCGTCAAAGGAGAAAGCATGGAAGACAACAAACTGGCCGCCGACGAAGACCGCCGCGCGTTGCAGCACGAGTCGGTCAAGGCGGAGGTCGAAGCGGACGTGAACTCGGAAATCGCCGCCCGCGCGGAGCGCACGACTCCGTCGGAGGCGCGCAGGATGGAGAACGTCGCGGGCGAGTTTCGCGGCAAGGCGATAGACGAAGTGGTCGAGACCGAGCGCGAGGTCGAGCGTGGGCGGACGCTGGCCCGCGTCTCGCAGGTCGTGGATTACATCTTCTACGTCATCTACGGGCTGCTCGCCATCCGGCTCATTCTGGCCCTGCTCGCGGCCCGCCGCAGCGCGGGCTTCACGCAGTTCATCTACAGCATCACAGACCCCTTCTACGCGCCGTTCCGCGGCATCGTCGCCGAGCCGACCGCCGAGGGCGGCTACCGTCTGGCGCTCTCGGTCGTCATCGCGATCATCGTCTACGCGCTCGTCCACCTCGGCATCAACGGGCTGCTGCGCCTCTTCGCGCACCGCAAGACGGCGATCTAGTTTTCTTCCGACTGAAGCGCGTGCGCTTTGAGCCGACGGCAAAATATGACTCAGAACAGAATCATCCGCGCGCCGCGCGGCGCGAAACTTAACAGCAAGGGCTGGCATCAGGAGGCGGCGCTCCGCTGCCTGATGAACAACCTCGACCCGGAAGTGGCCGAGCGGCCCGAAGACCTCGTCGTCTACGGCGGAAGGGGTAAGGCCGCGCGCGACTGGCGGTCGTTCGACGCCATCGTGCGCGAGCTGCAAACAATCGAGAACGACGAGACGCTGCTCGTCCAATCGGGCAAGCCCGTCGCCGTCTTCCGCACGCATGAATACGCGCCGCGCGTCCTCATCGCCAACTCGAACCTCGTCGGCGCGTGGGCTAACTGGGAGCACTTCCACGAACTGGAACGCAAAGGTCTGATGATGTACGGGCAGATGACCGCCGGTTCGTGGATTTACATCGGGACGCAAGGCATCGTGCAGGGCACGTTCGAGACCTTCGCCGCGATGGCCGACCGGCACTTCGGCGGGACGCTCGCGGGCAAGCTCGTCGTCTCCGGCGGGATGGGCGGGATGGGCGGCGCGCAGCCTTTGGCGGCGGCCCTGAACGGCGCGGTCTTCCTCGGCATAGACGTTGACCGCGCGCGCATCGAGCGGAGAGTCCGCGAGGGCTACTGCGACCGCCTCGCTTTAGATTTGGATGAAGCCCTGCGCATCTGCGAAGACGCACTTGAGCAGAAGCGTGCCCTCTCCGTCGGGCTCGTCGGCAACTGCGCGGAAGTCCTTCCCGAACTCGTCCGCCGTGGCGTGCGCGTGGACGCCGTGACAGACCAGACGAGCGCGCACGACCCCTTGAACGGCTACGTGCCGGAAGGCTTGAGTCTGGAAGAGGCGGAAGAGCTTCGACGCACAGACCCGAAGACTTACGTCGAGCGTTCGACGGCCTCGATGGCGCGGCACGTCTCGGCGATGCTTGAGTTGAAGAGGGCGGGCGCGGTCGCGTTTGATTACGGCAACAACATCCGCAAGTTCGCCTTCGACGCCGGATGCCTTGACGCCTTCGAGATTCCCGGCTTCGTCCCCGAATACATCCGCCCGCTCTTCTGCGAAGGCAAGGGGCCTTTCCGCTGGGTGGCCCTCTCAGGCGACCCCGAAGACATCCGCCGCACCGACGACCTCGCGCTTGAACTCTTCCCCGAAGACGCGACTTTGAACCGCTGGCTCCGGCTCGCGCGCGACCGCGTGCAGTTTCAAGGTCTGCCCGCGCGCATCTGCTGGCTCGGCTACGGCGAGCGCGCCGAGATGGGCGAGGCCATCAACGAACTCGTCCGGCGCGGCGACTTGAAAGCGCCCGTCGCCATCGGGCGCGACCACCTCGACACAGGCTCCGTCGCCTCGCCGTTCCGCGAGACCGAAGCGATGCGCGACGGCTCGGACGCCGTGGCCGACTGGCCCATCTTGAACGCCTTGCTCAACACGGCGAGCGGCGCTTCGTGGGTCTCCTTCCACCACGGCGGCGGCGTCGGCATCGGCTACTCGCTCCACGCCGGACAGGTCTCCGTCGCCGACGGCACGGACGACGCCTCGAAGCGTCTCAACCGCGTGCTGACCAACGACCCCGGCCTCGGCGTCGCCCGCCACGTGGACGCGGGCTACGATGAAGCCGAAGAGACGGCGCGCGGCAAAGGCTTAAAGATTCCGCTACTGGAAGCGGGCGGCGAGTGAGGCTTCATCTACCAATCCGAAGGAACCTTATGAGTGATAAGATTATTCGTTATCCTTTTAGAGTTGAGGCCGCCAAAAGGGAAAACCGAATAAATGATTGGACAAGTAAATGAAAAAAGTAAAAATCATCATCGAACAACACCCTGACGGCTACGTCGCTTACCCGCTCGGTCTGAAGGGCGTGGTCATCGGCGAGGGTGACAGCCGCGAAGAGGCTCTGGCGGACGTGGAGTCGGCGATTCGCTTTCACGTCGAGACCTTCGGGCCGGAGGTCTTTGACGACGACCCGCCCGTGCTCGAAGCGTTTATTGAAGAGACGGGAGTGGCGGTGTAGTGGCGAAGTTCCCGGTTGACGCGCCGAAGGGCCGGGTCATAAGGGCGCTGAACCTGCTCGGCTTTCGGGTCGTGCGCGAGCGTGAGCACATCGCGATGGTGCGCGAGAATGCCGACGGCACGCGGACTCCTCTGACGATGCCAAATCACCCTCACATCAAAGGCTCGACCCTGCGCGCCCTCTGCTCACAGGCGAATATCCCGCGCGAGGAATTTCTGAAGGCTTACGAACAGAGCTGAATCCCACTTGGACGAACAGACGACGCAAGCCGCGACGCACCTCACGCCCGACCCTCTGGCCGCGAGTAATCCCACTCAGTTATTTGACAGCAAAACAGCGCGCTCATATTCTACGTTCTCTTAATCTCGCGGCTCTCGCGCCGTGGGGATGCCCTCGCCGCTTTTAACTTGTCCGGGTGAAATCCGACTGTGGGCTGCGCCTTGGCCCGCCGCGCTTCGCCCTTTTTAAGGAGAACATCATGGCAGACGAAAGAGACCCCGCCGAGGACGGCCCGCCTGAATCCACGGACGGCCCGCCTGAATCCACGGAAGGCGTAGTTATGGAATTTGGGAAGAAGCCGCAGGACGGCGCAAGCGAAGCGGACGACTCTTCCGGCTCCGGCGGCGCGACCGAGGCGCAGGCAGAAGGTGAAGGCGACGAGCCTCCCCAGCAGGACGGACTCGTGATGGAGTACTGACGCCCCGGCGGTCAGGCGGCGGGACGCACCGTCGAAAGCTGTCATGCCCCACGTGGCGAGGGCGCTGCGTGGGGCGTCCTTTTTCCGGCGGCGACATTGAACTTAAAGGCGTCCGCCGTTCGAACTGACTTGAGGCCGTGGACGAAGAGCAGAAACAAGCCGCGACGCATTTGACGCCCGACCCTCTGGCCGCGACCGAGGCGGGCACGCGCCACGAGCGCGGGCGTGTGCGGAGGCTGGCGCGCGCCGTGGCCGTAGACGTGACGCCGCTCCGCGTGTCGCGCGACTTCCGCCTGCTGTACGTGGGGCAGACCGTCTCGTTCTTCGGCTCGATGATGACGTTCGTCGCGCTGCCCGTGCAGGTCTACCAGTTGACGGGCTCGAACGCGGCGGTCGGGCTGATGGGCGTCGTCGAGTTCGTGCCGATCCTTTTGATGGCCTTCGTCGGGGGCGCGCTCGCCGACGCGGTTGACCGGCGGCGGATGGTGTTGGTGACGGACTTCATGCTCGCACTGGGGATGGGCGTGCTGGTCTTGAACTCGCTCCTCCCGCAACCGCGCGTGTGGGTACTCTACGTCTGCGCCGCGCTCTTCGCCGCGCTCAACGGGCTCCAAAGGCCATCGCTCGACGCGCTCATCCCAAGGCTCGTGCCGCCGGAGCTGATGCCCTCGGCGATGGCGCTCAAGTCTCTGGGCGCGAGCACGGGGATGATCGTCGGCCCGGCGCTCGGCGGCGTCCTGATAAACGCGTTCGGCCCGGCGCTCGCCTACTCGATAGACTTCGTGACCTTCGCCGTCTCGCTCGGCGCTTTGTGGATGATGAAGGCCGTGCCGCCGCCGCCGGATTCCGACCGTCCGAGCCTGCGTTCGGTGGCCGAGGGGTTGCGCTACGCGCGCAGCCGCCCCGAACTGATGGGCACGTACCTGATTGACATCAACGCGATGTTCTTCGGGATGCCGATGGCCTTGTTCCCGGCCATCGCGAAGAACTTCGGCGGCGCGTCGGTGGGGCTGCTCTACGCGGCCCCGGCGATGGGGTCGCTCGTGGCGACGCTCACCTCCGGGTGGACGAAGCACGTCCAACGCCACGGGCTCGCGGTCGCTCTGGCCGCCGCCGGGTGGGGCGTGGCAATTATTGCTTTCGGGTTCGCGAATCAACTGTGGCTGGCGATTCTGTGCCTCGCGCTCGCGGGCGGGGCCGACATGGTGAGCGGGCTCTTCCGCTCGACCATCTGGAACCAGACCATCCCCGACCACCTGCGCGGAAGGCTCGCCGGAATCGAGATGGTGAGCTACACGACGGGGCCGATGCTCGGCAACGCCGAGGCGGGGATAGCCGCGAGCCTTCTCGGAGTGCGCGCGTCGGTCGTCTCCGGCGGCGTCCTGTGCGTGCTGGGGACGGCCTTGCTCGCGCTCGCCATGCCCGCCTTCATCCGCTATGACGGGCGCGAAGGTCTCAGGCGCAAGCAGGAGGAAGAGGCCGCGCGCCTCGCAACGTTAGGACAGGCGGGCGGGGCGTAGATGAAGGAAGACTTGACTAAAATTTAAGAGAGTCCTTGGAGGGTTGATGAATCGTAGAGTCAGAGACGTCAGTTTGTTCTTACTGCTGCTCGTCGCGCTCGCGCCCGCGCACGCGACGCGCGCGCAGACCGCCGCGCCGTCGGCTTCGTCCACAACGTCTGCTCCGTCGTCGCGCGTCGAGGCCGTGCCGTTCGAGAGTAAGCTCGTCGGCAAGCCGCTTCACTATAACGTCGTGCTGCCCGTTGACTACGCGGCGACGGCGAGAGAGAAGACGCGCTACCCGGTGCTCTATCTTTTGCACGGGCTCGGCGGGAGCGCGGGCGATTGGGTCTCGGCGCGCTCGCGACTCGCCGAGTACGCGGCGGGGCACCGTATGATTCTCGTCGTGCCCGAAGGCAAAGACGGCTGGTACACCGACAGCGCGACCGTGCCGACCGACAAGTTCGAGACCTACTTCATCGAGGAGCTTTTGCCGGACGTGCAGCGCCGCTTCCGCACGGTCGAGGCGCGCGAGGGCCGCGCCGTCGCCGGTCTCTCGATGGGCGGCTACGGCGCGCTCAAGTTCGCCTTGAAGCACCCGGAGAAGTTCGCCTTCGCCGCCTCGATGAGCGGCGCGCTCGGCGCGCCTTCGTGGAAGCCGGAAGACCCTCTGCCCGAATTCGTCAAGCCCTCGGTCGTGCGCGTCTTCGGCCCCGGCGACAGCCCGACGCGCAAGGCCAACGACATCTACCGCCTCGCGCGCGAGATGACGCCGGAGCGCATCGCCGCTCTCCCCTTCCTCTACCTCGATTGCGGCACGGAGGATTTTCTCATCCGCTCGAATCAGGAGCTGGGCGCGCTGCTCGTCGAAAAGAAGATTCCGCACGAGTACCGGCAGCTCCCCGGCGGCCACAGTTGGCCTTACTGGGACAAGCAGGTGCGCGAGATTCTCAGGCTCGCCGCGCAGAAGTTGGCGACGCCCTCGTCGCCACCCAACTGAGTCTGTGATATACCCATAGACACAACCCGGACGAATCAAAGAAGCACGGTTCAACATGAAGCGAATCTCAAGAATCGTTTTCAACGCCTCGATGCGGATGATGACTGTAGGGGCAGGGCTTGTCCCTGCCCGCGTCTTGGCTACATTCAACGTCGAATTCAGCGAAACGAGACGGGCAGGGACAAGCCCTGCCCCTACAATCTTGAAACGCTCCTTGATTGTCTCTGCGCTGTTACTGTTCTCACTCTTCGCCGCCGCACCCGCGAGTGCCCAACAGACCAACGCGCAGCGCGTCGCGGACATACAGGCCGCTCTCCGCGACGCGAAGCTCGACGGCTGGCTCTTCTACGACTTCCGCCGCAGCGACCCGCTCGCCTACCGCATCCTCCGGCTCGACGACAAGAGTTTGACGACGCGCCGCTGGTTCTACTTCGTGCCGGTCGTCGGCGAGCCCGTCAAGATCGTCCATTCCATCGAGCGGTTCAAGCTCGACGCCTTGCCCGGAAAGAAAGTCATCTACCGCCGCTGGCAGGAACTCCACGCCGCCGTCCGCGACGCGCTCTCGTCCGGCGGGCTCAAGAGCCGCCGCGTCTTGCTGCGCAAGATTGCGATGCAATACTCGCCGCAAAACGACATCCCCTACGTCTCGCGCGTGGACGCGGGAACCATCGAACTCGTCCGCTCTTTCCCCGGCACGAGCATCGTCACGAGCGCCGACCTCGTGCAGCAGTTCGAGGCCGTCTGGACGCCCGAACAACGCGAGCTGCACCTCGAAGCCGCGAACAAGATTAACCGCATCATCCACGAATCCTTCAGAGAGATCGCGCGCCGCGTCCGCGCGGGCGAGCCCGTCAACGAGTACGACATCCAGCAGTTCATGGTGCGGCGCTACGAGGAAGAGGGCCTCACGAGCGACAACGACCCGCCCAACGTCTCGGTCGGCGCGAACAGCGCGAACCCGCACTACCAGCCCGACGCCAACACGCACTCGCCCATCCGGCGCGGCGACTTCGTCCTCTTCGACGTGTGGGCGAAGCTCAAGAAGCCCGGCGCGGTCTACGCCGACCAGACCTGGACGGGCTACGTCGGCGACGCCGTGCCCGCCGAGTACACGCGCATCTTTAACATCGTGCGAGAGGCGCGCGACGCGGCGACCGACTTCGTGCGCTCTTCAGTCCGCGACGGCAAGATGATTCGCGGCGCTCAAGTTGACGACGTGTCGCGGGCCGTCATCGAGCGCGCCGGGTTCGGCGAGCAGTTCACGCACCGCACCGGCCACTCCATCGGCGAAGAGGTGCACGGCAACGGCGCGCACATAGACAATCTTGAGACGAGGGATTCGCGCCGCATCACGCCGCGCACCTCCTTCTCCATCGAGCCCGGCATCTACCTCGAAGGCAAGTTCGGCGTCCGCTCCGAGATTAACGTCTACGTCGGAGACAAAGACATCGAGGTGACGGGCGGCCCCGTCCAGACCGAAGTCGTGGCGATACTAAAGGGGCAGTGACTTGCTCAACTTCGCTATTCAAGCCGCGCGCGACGCGGGCCGAATCCTCTCCGACCGCTACGGGCGCGCGATACAGATTTCCAACAAGGGCGACATAGACCTCGTGACCGAGGCCGACTTGGCCTGCGAGCGCCTCATCGTCGAGCGCATCAAGACCCACTACCCGCGCCACTCGATTCTGGCCGAGGAGGCGGGCGAAGTGGAAACGGTCGGCGGTCAAACGTCCGAGTACAAGTGGATCATTGACCCGCTCGACGGGACGACGAACTACGCGCACGGCTACCCGGTCTTCTGCGTCTCGATTGCCTTGGAGCACGATGCGGAAGTCGTCCTCGGCGTCGTCTACGACCCCCTGCGCGACGAACTGTTCGCCGCCGAGCGCGGCGAGGGTGCGACCTTGAACGGGCGGCGCGTCCGCGTCTCGGAGACCGTTGATTTGAACCGCGCGCTCGTCTGCACGGGCTTCCCCTACGACGTGCGCGAGCGCGGCGAGTTCGTCCGCCACTTCGCCAACTTCATCATGCACGCGCAATCTGTGAGGCGCGACGGCGCGGCGGCGCTCGACCTGGCCTACGTCGCCTGCGGGCGCTTCGACGCCTTCTGGGAAGAGGGCCTCCGCCCGTGGGACGTGGCCGCCGGAGTCCTCCTCATCGAAGAGGCGGGCGGTCGCGTCTCGCACTACGACAACACGGACTTCGACATCTACACACCCCCCATCGCCGCCTCCAACGGCCTCGTCCACGAAGCGGTGCTGAACGTTCTTAAAATGCCGTGACGGGTAAACCGTGACAGGTGACAGGAAAAAGCCGTGAACCGTGAACCGTGACAGGTGACAGGAAAGACCTGCCTTCCTCTTGTCACCGTTTACCTGTCACGGTTCACGGCTTTTTTTAGGCCAAGCAGGGCCGGTTCGCGTCTAAACCGGGCGCGGGCGTGGAGCAGCGTCCGTCGGATGTTAGTGGAAGGCGCGTGGCGTGAGTCTCTCCTCGTTCGGCACGCCGCCCTGTAAACTTTTTTGAGTAAGGAGAGAAAATCGGATGCGAAAACAACTGCCGAAAATTTTCGTCGCGCTCGCCGTCGTGTGCGCCGTCTTCATGTTGTCAACGGATGCGGAAGGTCAACGCCGCCGCCCGCCCCGCGCGCGCGGCTACACGAAGGCCGAGGTCGGCGTCATCATCACGCGCGTCGAGAACCGGAGCGACGACTTCATCAAGCTCTTCGACAAGGCGCTCGACCGCAGCGGGCTCGACGGCACGAACCGCGAGGACAACCTGAACGAGCGCGCGCGAAATTTGGAGAGGTCGCTCGACGACCTGCGCCGCGAGTTCGACCGCAAGGAGAGTTACATCGCCACGCGCCCCGAAGTCGCGCGCACGCTCTCGATCTCCACCGAGATTAATCAAGTGATGAAGCGGCGCAAGATGGGCGCGGAGACCGAGCGCCAGTGGACGCTGCTCCGCATCGAGCTCAACACGCTCGCCGACGTGTACAACCTGCCGATGCTGCGTTAACGGAGAGATGTGCAAGCGAATCCGCGCAACAGTTTTCAAGCCCCGGCAGGGGCTTTGGAGATTAGCCGGGGGTGAGCCTTAAGGAGCGAGCGTCAGCGAGCGACGAAGGCGCAACCCCCGGAATAACGCGTGATAAAAATCATGCGCCCCGGCAGGGGCGTGGGAACGGACGTGACGAATGTTCACTACGTCGTTTCCGTCGCCCCTCCGGGGCGAATCATTTACATCATGTCGTGTTCCGGGGGTTTGCGCTTCGGCTCTCCGAGCCTTCGCTCACCCCCGGCTAATCTCCCAAGCCCCTGCCGGGGCTTTATTGCGTATCATTGCCGGATGGCTTCGCGGCCCTGTATATTTGCGTGCGAAGCGGCCCGACCACTTGGGGCCAAACGTCTCCGGTCTGCCGCGCCGTTTGAAGGGAAGTCCAGATGATCGCTCCCGGAACCCTTTTGCAGAACCGCTACCTCGTCGAGAGCCAGATCGGGCAGGGCGGGATGGGCACGGTCTTCGTCGCCACCGACCAGCGATTCGGCAGCCGCGTCGCGCTCAAGGAGACCTTCTTCACGGACGGCAACCTGCGTCGCGCCTTCGAGCGCGAGGCGCGGCTCCTCAACCGCCTCCGCCACCCTGCGCTGCCGCGCGTCAGCGACCACTTCGAAGAGGACGAGGGGCAGTTCCTCGTCATGGAGTACATCCCCGGCGAGGACTTGTCGGAGATGTTGAAGCGACAGGGCGGCCCCTTCGACGCGCGCGACGTGCTCGCGTGGGCCGACCAGCTCCTCGACGCGCTCGACTACCTGCACACGCAGGAGCCCCCCGTCATCCACCGCGACATCAAGCCGCAGAACTTGAAGCTCCTGCCGCGCAACCAGTCGAATCAGGTCGTGCTGCTCGACTTCGGTCTGGCGAAGGGCACGCCGCTCCAGACGCGCGTCACGGCCACGGGGAGCCTCTTCGGCTACTCCTTCAACTACGCGCCCATCGAGCAGATGCAGGGCGCGGGCACAGACCCGCGCAGCGACATCTACTCTTTGGGCGCGACGCTCTACCACCTCCTGACCGGCGCGACGCCGCCCGACGCATTGACGCGCGCCACCGCCCTCGTCAACGCCGAGCCTGACCCCTTGCGGCCCGCAAGCGAAGTCCACGCGCAAGTCCCCGTTGAGGTGGCCGATGTGCTCGACCGCGCGATGGCGCAGAGCGCGGCCCGCCGCTTCGCCACGGCGGAGGAGATGCGCGAGGCTTTGCGGCGCGCGGGCGTGCACGTCCGAGACTCTCTGGCTGCGACGCACGCCGCGCGGGCGGACGCCCCGACCGTGATGACCTCCGAACAGGAGACGCGCTTGATGGGTGCGGCGGGCGTCGCGGCGACGACTCCGCTCGCCGCGCAAGGCGCGGAGACGGGCGGCGGCGAGGGCGAGGGCGCGACGTTGATTGACGGAGCGGCGACGCCGACGGTCAACGTCGCCGCAGCGCAGACGAATCCGCCCGCTGCCGCCACGCCGCTTGCAGCCGCTCGCGCGGGCGAGACGGATTCGGTCGTGACGAGGGTCGCGCCGCAGGCGTTCGCAGCGGCGGCGGCACGAAAGCGTTCGGGCTCGCGCCTCGCGCTCGGCGTCGCGGCGGGCGTCTTCGCGTTTGCGCTTGTCTGCGTCGGCGTTTACTCGCTCACGGGCGGCTTCGACGAGCCTGTCGCCGAAGAGGTCAAGCCGCTGACGCTCCAACAACCACAGACCGCGCCGAGCGTTGCGCCTACGACCGTCGAGACTCGACAGGCCGAAGTTCCCGCGCCCGCACCCGAAGCGACCACCGACGCGACGCGACGCGTGACCTCCGGCACGACGACGACGACGGCGAAGGGCTCGAAGCCGCGCGCCGAGGCGGAGCAGCCGCAGGCCGACGCGCGTCCGCGCGAGCCCGTCCCCGTGCCCGAACCCGACGTGGACGTAGACCCCGACGCCGCCCAACAACCCTTGCGCCCCGGAAGCGTCTGGGTCGGCAACGCGCCGACGAAGGAAGAGACGCGGGAGATGATCCGCCGCGCCAACGAGCAGCGGCGGAGGGCGCGGCTCATGCGTCAAAGAATCCTCCGCGAACAGAGACGGCAGGGGTACGAGCAGCCGCCCACGCCGCCGCCGACCAGAACGCGACCCTGAAGCAAACCGCACCGCGAGCCGCTGCCGGGGGGTTCTCCATGAAGAAGTCCGTCAACGAACGTCGAAGCGTTTCGTCCTTCCGCCTCTCGAAAAGAACTCCGTCCTTCCGCCTCGCAGCCCGTCTCTCGATTCTCCTCTCCTTCAACATCTGCGCGCTCGCGCTCTGCTCGCTCGCCCCCGTCTCAGGCGTCGCGCAGGACGAGCGCGGCATCGGCGTCAAGGTCGAAGACAAGAGTCAGGCCGCCGGGCAGCAGAAGCCGGGCGGCGCGCGCCCCGAACTGGTCGTGCAGACCGGCTACGGCAACCTCTACGGGGCGTCGAAGTTTGTCTTCAGCCCCGACTCGCGTCTGCTCGCGACCGCCTCGATGGGCAGCAGCACGGTCAAGCTCTGGGAGGTCTCGACCGGGCGCGAGCTGCGCGCCTTCGCGGGCAAGCCCGCCGCCGCCTACAGCGTCCCGGCCATCGCCTTCAGCCCCGACAGTCGCCTGCTCGCCGCGAGCGGCGGAGAGAGCACAATCAAAGTCTGGGAGGTCTCGACCGGGCGCGAGCTGCACACGTTCGCCGAGCAGGGCGGCGGGCTCCTCGCTTTCGGCGGCATCTCCCTTCTCGCCTTCGGCGCGGACGGGCGCTCGCTCGTCGCGGTCGGCAGCGCGGTCAGGACATGGGACGTGGCGACGGGCGGCGAGCTGCGCTCGATGGACATGACGGCGCTCGGCATGGAGGGCATCGGCGCGGGCGCGGGGGCCGCGATGGGGATGCCGTCGGGGCTCGCGTTGAGCCCGGACGGCGGCCAGCTCGTCATGGTCGGCTTCGGCGATGAGGGAAAGTTCAAGGCCAGATTCTTCGACACCGCTTCGGGGCGCGAGACGCGGAGCGCGAACCTCTCAGGCATAGACGACGACGGCGGACTGCGCGGGAGCTTCGTGACGTTCGCCTCGGACGGGCGCGTCCTCGTCGCGGGCTTCGACGAGAAGAAGTTGAAGCTCTGGGACGTGGGCGCGAAGGGCGGGTCGCAGCCGCAAGTCCTCACCACGGTCGCGGGCGATTTCTCCGCCGTCGCCTTCAGCCCCGGCGGGCGGCTCGTCGCCACCCTCTTTGACGATAACCAGCTCAAAGCATGGGACACGACGACGGGCCGCGAGTCCCTGTCGCTCAAAGTTCCGCGCGGCGGGACGTTCAAAGGCCCGACTCTCTTCGCCGTCGGCTTCAGCCCCGACGGAAGACTCTTCGCCACCGGCGGCATGGACTCGACGCCCATGCTCTGGGAGACCGCGAACGCGAGACTCGTGCGACCGCTCGCGGGCAGCAGCAACTGGGCGCACCACGTCTCCTTCAACGCCGAAGGGACGCGGCTCAACTCCGGCGGGCAGACACAGTGGGACTTGGCGACGGGGCGCGGGCTGCGCCTCGTCCGCGGCTCGACGAGCGGGCGCGTCTACGCCATCCCGACCGCCGACGGCAAGCTCCTCGTCATGATGGAGCCTTACAGCAACGCCGTCCGCGTCGTCGAAGTCTCGACCGGTCGCACGCTCCACACGCTCGCGCCCGCCTCCGCCGGCGCGACGGTCACGGGCCTCGCCCTCAGCCCCGACGGGCGGCAACTCGCCACCACCTACGCGCTGACGATGGAGGAGCAGACCGCGCGTTTCAAGGGAGCCGAGAAGCGCTCCGCGAAGGCGAGCAAAGAGACGTTGGAGCGGATGAAGGAGTCGTCGAAGAACCCCGCTGACCTAATGAAGATTTACGGCCAGCTCTCCGGGCAAGGGTCGGGCGGCATCGAGAATCAAATCAAGATTTGGGACATCGCGGCGGGGCGCGAGGCGCGCACGCTCACGTCCGGCGCACAAACCTCTGAAGTGCGTTTCAGCGACGACGGTCGGCGGCTCATCTCGCTCTCGGCGATGGGAGACATCCAAATCTGGGACGCGGCGACGGGCGCGCCGCTCGGCATGTTCAGCGCGGCGGCGATGCGCGGCGCGGGCGGCCCCGCGTCAGGCATGAGCGGCCCCGTGCCGGGGCCGGGCACGTCGCCCGCCGACATGATGAGCGGCGTCATGAGCCAGATGAGCGTGACGATGGGCAGCCTCGCCGCCGGGTCTGCCGGGCGCGCGACGAGCGACGCCGCCCTCAGCCCCGACGGTCGCGTGCTCGCCGCAGGCGGCGTCAGAACCGAGAGCGACTTCAACCCGATGACGTTGATGAGCGGCATGATGTCGGGCCGCACGAAGCCGGAAGAGATGCAGAAGAAGATGATGGACGCCCTGCGGAACGTGAAGATCACGTCCACGGGGCAGGTCACGCTCTGGGACGCGGAGAGCGGGCAGGCGTTGGGCACGCTCTCCGCCCACGACAAGAGCGTCGAGCAGGTCGCCTTCAGCGGCGACGGTCGCTGGCTCGCTTCGAGCAGCACGAGCAACACCATCAAAATCTGGGACGTGGCCGCGCGGCGCGAGACGCGCACGCTCAAGGGGCACACGGCGCGCATCAACTCTCTGGCCTTCAGCCGCGACGGGCGTTTGCTCGCCTCGGCGGGCGAGGACGGCGGCACGCTCCTCTGGGACTTGCAGACGGGCGAGCTGCTCGCCACGCTCGTCTCGCTCTACGACGGCGGCGACTGGCTCGTCGTCACGCCCGACGGGCTCTTCGACGGCTCGCCCGCCGCGTGGGACCAAATCCTCTGGCGCTTCTCGCAGAACACCTTCGACGTCGCCCCCGTCGAGACCTTCTTCAACGAGTTCTTCTATCCGGGCCTCCTCGCCGACCTCGCCGCAGGCAAGAGGCCGAAGGCCCCGCGCGACATCTCGCAGCTCGACCGCCGCCAACCCCAGCTCACGCTCGACGCCGGGGCGGCGACCGCAAGCGCGCCCGTCACTTCGCGCACAGTTAACATTAAAGTCAACATCGCCGCCGCGCCCGCCGGGGCGAAGGACGTGCGTCTCTTCCGCAACGGCTCGCTCGTCCGCGCGTGGCGCGGCGACGCGCTGAAGGGGCAGGCGACGGCGACGCTCGAAGCGGTCGTCCCCGTCGTCGCCGGTGAGAACCGTCTGACGGCCTACGCCTTCAACCGCGATAACGTCAAGAGCGCCGACGCCTCCGCTGTCTTCGCGGGCGCGGACTCCTTGAGGCGTGCGGGCACGGCCTACGTGCTCGCCGTCGGCGTCAACACTTACGCCAACGAGCGCTACAACCTCAAATACGCCGTCGCCGACGCGCAGGCCTTCGGCGAAGAGGTCAGGCGGCAGCAGACGCAGCTCGCGCGCTACGAGCGCGTCGAGGTCGTCCCCTTGCTTGATAAGGACGCGACGAAGGCCAACATCCTCGCCGCCTTGAAGCGCCTCGCCGGGAACACGGAAGCTCTGCCCGCGTCCGCTCCCGCCGCGCTCGAAACCTTGAAGCAGGCGCAGCCCGAAGACACCGTCATCGTCTACTTCGCGGGCCACGGCACGGCGCAGGGCAATCGCTTCTACCTCATCCCGCATGACCTCGGCTACGCGGGCGACCGGAACGCCCTCGACGCGGCGGGCCTGCAAACGATGCTCGCGCACAGCATCTCGGACGAAGAGCTTGAGCAGACCATCGAAGCCCTCGACGCCGGGCAGTTGCTGCTCGTCATTGACGCGTGCAATTCGGGGCAGGCTCTGGAAGCCGAGGAGAAGCGGCGCGGGCCGATGAACTCGAAGGGGTTGGCGCAGCTCGCTTACGAGAAGGGGATGTATATCCTGACGGCGGCGCAAAGTTATCAGGCGGCTTTGGAAGCCGCGACGCTCGGACACGGGCTCTTGACTTACGCGCTGGTCGAAGAGGGTTTGAAGAAGGGCGAAGCCGACGGCGAGCCGAAGGACGGGACGCTGCTCGCCAAAGAGTGGCTCGACTTCGCCGCCGAGCGCGTTCCGCAGATGCAGTTGGAGAAGATGCGTGAGGCGCGCGGGCGCGGCCTCAACCTCGCCTTCATCCCCGCCGCCGCCGCCGTGAAGGACGCTTCAAACGACGAACAGGGGCTCCAACGTCCACGCGCTTTCTACCGCCGCGCGCTGGAATCGAACCCGCTCGTCGTGGCGAAGAAACCGTAGGCGAGGCGGTAGTGAATTAAGGAGCTTTTCACAACGCTGATTGGACGACGGCGGCGAGGGCTTCGGTCTCGCGTTGGGCGCACTGGCGCGCGTCTTCGCCGGGCCGTGGGGCGAGACGGCGGACGGGGTGATAGACGATTTCGACGCGGGCGCGGCGGGGCAGTCTCTGGCCGCGCGGCCATGCGACGTTGCCGCCGCGCACGGTGACCGGGAGCACCGATACGTCGGCTTCGAGCGCGAGCCGCGCCGCGCCCGTCTTGAACCTGCTCATCTCGCCGTCGCCGAACGCGCGCCCGCCTTCGGGGAAGATGACGACCGCGCCGCCGCCCCGCAGCCATTGCAGCGAGCGGCGGTAGGCCGTCGGGTTGCCCCTCTCGATGGAGATCGGCCACGCGCCTAAAAGCTCCAGAGCCTTCCCCGCCAGAGGCCACTTGAAGGCCTTGTTCCACGCCAGAAAGCGCAGGGGGCGCTTGATGGGGACGCCCATCCAGAAGGGGTCAACGTAGGTCTGGTGGTTCGCCGCGATGATGAGCCCGCCGGAGGGCGGGACGTTTTCGAGACCTCTGTATGTGACCCGCCAGAGGGCGCGCGAGACGAGGCGCACGGCGGGGCGCACCGCCGAGTCAATGAGCCACTGCGGCATCGCCTTCGGCTCGCCCGCGCGGCTTCCACGGTCTTGACCCTCGAACTGCTTCGCCGCTTCGCTCAAGACGGTTCGCCTTCTCCCTCTTCTTCGTCTTCAACGTCTTCGTCGCCCGCGCCCAAACGATGCCACGCCTCGCTCATGCGCGCGACGACCTCGCCCGGCTCCGAGCCCTCGTTCGCTTCCATCCCTTCGAGCGGGCGCACGCCTTCGAGCCCGGTAATCTTCAACTCCTCCCACCATTCGGGCACGTCGCGCTCCGAGAGCGAGTCGTCGCACCAGAGCCCGCAGGCCTCGCACTCGAAGCCCGTGTACGCGCGGGCGTCGGCTTTCGTCAGCCCGATGCGCGAGCGCGCGCCGCACGCCGCCCCGGCGCAGCGCCGCTCGACCTCCACCAGCAAAACCTCACGCGGGAACACGAATCGCTTCATAAAATAGTGACGAGGAAGAGTGACGGGCGGCGAGTGACGAGCCAAGACAATAACCCTTCACTCGCCGCTTGTCACTCTTCACTCTATTCCTTCCAGGGGCCACTGCCGGTCAATGAATTCGAGGTGCAGGCGAGGAATGCCGTCGGGGCCTTTGCGGTTGGCGCGCACCGCCGCGATGAGCGTGAGCCCGTGGTCGAGGCTCGTCAGACGGACGAAGCGCCCGCGCTCGACTTCGAGCGTCGTCCAGACGGCGGCCCCCCGGCGGCTGACGTTCTCCGTCACCGTCTGCTCGGTGGCGCAGACCTCGCCGCCCTCGTCGAAGACCTCGACGCGGACGTTGACCGGCATCTGGAGCCGCGTCTCCTGCGAGCGCGACGAAGCGCCGCCCCCATCCGCCTCCTCTCGCACCGACCACATGTTGCTCTCCGGCGAGAGCGTGTCCACGACGTAGAGCGTCGCCGGGTTTTCCGCGTAGCTCGCGGGCGGGTGCTTGCCCGTGAAGGCGACGCCGACTTCGAGCCGCAGCGTCACGCCCTCCACCGCCTCGCCGCCGCCGGGCAGGTGCGGCTTGACGTGCCGCACGAGCGCCCACACGCGGTACTGGTCTTCGATGTGGTCGAAGCAGCGCAACTGTCGCGGCATCGGCAGCGTCAGGTGCAAAAGCCGCCCGCGCTCGATGGCGTGCGCGAGCGTGAAGCGCGCGCCGAAGGGCGTCACGTCCAGCAGGCGCGAGAGCTCGACCCACTCGCGCTCCTTCGACTCGCGACAGCGGACGCGAACCGGGAGCGAGAGCTTGATGCGCTCGCGCAGGCGCTTAGATTTGCCGGGAAAATCCATCGCCGAAACCGCCCCCCTAGGGTCGAACAAAAGCCCCATCTCTGACGCCCTTCGGGCGGCCCCGAAACGGCCCCCGCCGGGCGTCGAAAACGTTGATTTTACAAGGCTTTCGCCCGTGAGGCGGGTTTGCCAAAATGTCCTTTTCGGGCTACAATAGGACGTACTTTCTGCCAGCCGCTTTCCGCACCGGAAAGTACCGCATTGCGACTCAAATTTTGACCGCGCGCTAGAGGCTCTTCGGCTCCCTCCCGGCGGCCTCTCAAAGTTCGGAGCGGGGCGAAACAGTGAGGTGATTTTCGGCTCTCGCGTCCGGCGCGTCGCAGGCAGAATGCGGCGCGCCGGACGGGGCTTCAAATATTTTAGTGACGCGACGCGGGAACTCGGCGCGTCGGGATTGTACCGGAAAGGTTTATCGGATGGAAACTTTAGATCGCAACTACGTCAACATCGAAGACGAGATGCGCCGCTCGTATCTCGACTATGCCATGAGCGTCATCATCGGTCGCGCGCTGCCGGACGTGCGCGACGGCTTCAAGCCCGTCCACCGGCGCGTGCTCTGGGCGATGAACGAACTGGGCAACCAGCACAACAAGGCTTACAAGAAGAGCGCGCGCATCGTCGGCGACGTTATCGGTAAGTACCACCCGCACGGCGACTCGGCGGTCTACGAGACCATCGTCCGCATGGCGCAGGACTTCTCCATGCGCTACCCGCTCGTGGACGGGCAGGGCAACTTCGGCTCGGTGGACGGCGACTCGGCGGCGGCTATGCGCTACACCGAGGCGCGCATGGCGCGGCTCACGAGCGAAATCCTCGCCGACATCGAGAAGGAGACCGTAGATTTCCAGCCCAACTACGACGAATCTTTAAGCGAGCCGAAAGTCGTCCCGACGCGCGTCCCGACCCTCCTCCTCAACGGCTCCGAGGGCATCGCCGTCGGCATGGCGACGAAGATTCCGCCGCACAACCTGACGGAGATCATTGACGCCACCATCGCCCTCCTCAAGAAGCCGAGCATGAAGGACGAGGAGATTCTCAAGATCGTCCCCGGCCCCGACTTCCCCACGGGCGGCTTCATCTACGGGCGCGAGGGCATCCGGCAGGCTTACACCACGGGCCGCGGCATCATCCAGATGCGCGCGCGCGCCGGCATTGACCGCATCGGGCGCGGCACGACCGAGCGCGAGGCGATCATCGTCACCGAGATTCCCTTCCAGGTGAACAAGGCGCGGCTCATCGAGCGCATCGCCGAGCTGGTCAACGAGAAGAAGCTCGACGGCATCGCCGACATGCGCGACGAGTCCTCGCGCGACGGGATGCGCATCGTCATCGAGCTCAAGCGCGACGCGATGCCGCAGATCGTCCTCAACAAGCTCTACAAGCTGACGCCGATGCAGTCCTCGTTCGGCGTCATCAACCTCGCAATCGTCGGCGGGCAGCCGCGCGTCCTGACGCTCAGGCAGATGCTCGAATACTTCATCGAGTTCCGCCGCGAGGTCGTGCGCCGCCGCACCGAGTACGACCTCCGCAAGGCGCGCGCGCGGGCGCACATTTTGGAGGGCTTGAACAAGGCGATTGACGCGCTCGACTACATCATCCCGCTCATCCGCAACGCGCGCTCGGTGGACGAAGCCCGCCAGTGGCTGACGGGCGCGTTCGACGGCATGAACGACGTCAAGCAGTGGAAGGGCACGCCCTCGGACGTGACGCTCGCGGGCTTCATTGACAAGCTCAAGAAGGTGATGAAGCGGCTCGACTTCTCGGAGCTTCAGGCGCAGGCCATCCTCGACCTTCAACTCCGCCGCCTCTCGGCGCTCGAACGGCAGAAGATTCTCGACGAGTACGAGGGCATCATCCGCCTCATCGCCGAGTTGGAAGACATCCTCGCGAACGAGGCGACGCTGCGGCGCGTCATCGTGCAGGAGTTGGAGGAGGTGCGCCGCCTCTTCGGCGACAAGCGCCGCACGGAGATCATTGACGAGGGCGTTGACCTCTCCATCGAGGACATGATTGCCGACGAGGAAGTGGCGATCACGGTCACTAAAAACGGCTACGTCAAGCGCACGCCCGTCACGACCTACTCGCGGCAGGGGCGCGGCGGCAAGGGCCGCTCCGGCGCTTCGACCGGCAAGAACGACGACTACGTCGAGCACCTCTTCACCGCCACGACCCACTCGTACCTGATGCTCTTCACGGACGACGGTCAGGTTTTCAAACTGAAGGTGCACCAGATACCGGACGCGCTCCCCTCGGCGCGCGGCAAGGCGTTCGTCAACCTCATCAACATCCCCTCGCACCGCAAGCTCGCGGGCGTCGTCCCCGTGCGCGAGTTCTCCGAGGGGCGCTACGTCGTGATGGTCACGCGCAAGGGCGTGATTAAGAAAACGTCGCTCGCCGAGTTCCAGAACATCCGCACCAACGGCATCAACGCCGTCAACGTGGACGAGGGCGACGAGCTGCTGGACGTGATTCTCACGGACGGCACGAAGCGCATCTTCATCGCCACGCACGACGGCCTCGCCATCCGCTTCGACGAGAAGGACGCGCGCCCGATGGGCCGAGCGGCGCGCGGCGTGCGCGGCATAGACCTGCGCAAGGGCGACTACGTCGTCTCGGTCGCGGCGGTCTCGGCGGACGACACGGAGAAGATGCTCTCGGTCTCCGAGTGCGGCTTCGGCAAGCAGACGCTGATTACGACCTACCGCTTGCAGACGCGCGGCGGCAAGGGCGTCATCAACATGAAGACGACGGACAAGACCGGCAAGGTCGTCGCCGTCTTCCCCGTGGATGAGGAGTCCGAGCTGATGATTATCACCAAGCAAGGCAAGCTCATCCGCATCGAGGCCGGCGACATCCGCAAGACGGGCCGCAGCGCGCAGGGCGTCCGCCTCATCAAGACCGACGGCGGCGACAAGGTGACGAGCGCCTCGCTCCTCGACGCCTCGACCGCCGAGGTCGAAGTCGAAGTCACGGCTTAGACACGCAACACGCGGCGGAAGCCCGACCGTCAGGGAGGGCGTCTTTCTTCCGTTAGCTGAAGGCGTACCAAAAAAGGCGGGGGCGTTGAGTGAATCTCAACGCCCCCGCCTTCTTCCTTCTCGAATAACTCTTACCGCTGCGCGCGCTCGTCTTCGAGCTTATCCATGCGACTTTCCAAGTCATGCTGGGCGACGCGGACTTCCAGCACATCCACCGCAAGCCCGCTCATCTGGCGGTCGAGCCTGCGGAAGCCGCGCCGCATCTCGGTTTCGATGCCGCCTACTTTAACTTCCAGTCCATCCACCTTTGTTTCAAGGCCGTCGAGTTTGGCGAGCACTTGCTCCCAAATCGGGCGCGTCTCTTGCAGCCTCCGGTCAACCTTGTCTTCGAGCGCGGTGAGCCGCTCATCTAAAGAGCCGAGTTGCCCGTCTACGGAATCGAAGCGGGCGTGGATGCCCCGCAGGTCGTCGCCGGGAAAGTTTTGTGTCGTCTCTTCGCTCATTGATTCTCCTTCAGAGATTATGCGAATCAGGAGTAGAAAAGCAGATGAGCAAGGAGTTGATAAGATGGTTTTGTGGAAACTAAACTTATCGCACTCTATTTGCTCATCTGCCACCTCTACGATACGAAACCCGTGCTTAAACAGCAACGCTTGAGCAATAATCACCAGCCGCTTTTTTCGGACGAAGAACTCTTAACCATGTACTTGTTCGGGCATCTTCAGGGGCTCACGACGCAACGCCGGATTTATGATTACATCCAAAATCACTGGCGCGAGTGGTTTCCCGCCTTGCCCTCATACCAAAGCGTCAACTGCCGGTTGAATGAACTAGCTCCAGCTTTTGAACTGTTCATCGAACACCTGCTTCTCAATGGTGCATGGCAGGTTCAGGCCAGTGACGACCGCCTCATTGATAGCGTGCACAAAGCCGGGGCGGGCTTCAATCAAGGCGGGCAGGGTGCATGAGCCTTCGCGCGTCGGCGACACGCGCGGGGCTCGTTTACTTGAGCATCCCTTCGGGCACAGACCAGCGGTGGAGTTCTATCTTGAGACGACCGGCGACGACCGCCGGGTCTGTGTCGGTGAGCGCCTGTGCTTCGGCGATGGTGGGGACTTTGAAGATGAAGACGCCGCGCCGGTCGCCGTCGCCCTCGAAGGGGCCGGCGAGGACGAGTTTGCCCGTCGCGGCGAGCCGGTTGATGTTCGCCATGTGTCCCGCCTGAAGCTTCTTCGTCTCCTCTGTCACCTCCTTCGTCCACTTCGGGCCGCGCACGAGGAGGCCGAAGACGTACTCCTTCATCACCAGAGGCTTCTTCGGCGGGGTGATGTATTTTCGCGCGGCGAACCACGAGAGGCCCTCCCGCCTGAACATCCTCGCTTTGACGGCGGGCGACTCGGCGACCACGGCGAGCGCCTCCGTGAGCGTCCCCTCCTTGAAGACTAAAATCTCTTGCAGCTCGCCTTCGCCCACCACCGGCCCGCCGAGCGACACCCGCCCGCTCTCAATCAATCCGTTGACGAATGCTCGATGCTCCACGCGCAGACGCGCGGCGTCAGTATCTCCCCTCGGCTGCCAGTCGGGCACGCTGTGCAGGAAGACCAACTGCATCAGGCCCATGTCGTACTCCTCCTTCTCCTGCGCGGAGGCCGGGGAAGCAAAGACGGGCGAGATGGCGAGCAGAGCTAGAAGGAAGAGTTGAGGGACGGACGTTTTCATGGAGGCTTCTCCGGTTCGTGTCGAAGGGTTTTGCTTGGGGTCTCTGAAGTTCCCGGCTCAGTCGCCCGAAGAGGCGGGCGCGGGCACGTCGCGCGCACGTTCGGCAGTCACGTGAATCTGTCCGAGGTGATGCTTGAGGTGCTCGACGTAGTCGCGTATGAGGTATTCGAGCGTCGCCGCTTCCTGTTTATCCACCACCCGGAAAGCTATCTTGTCGAGGCTGTGCGGGCGGCGCGGCGCGGTCAACTTGTCCACAGGTATCCGCGAGACGACGTGCAGCAGGTGCAGGTTGTAGAGCCGCCACAGTTCAACGAGCCGCGACCAAGGGGCGTCCCCGTAATGCTGCGCCGCGATCCACTCGTCCTGCACGTAGCCGTCGAAGTCGAGGTCGTCCCTGAACTGCGCCCTCACGAACCGCTGGTGGTTGTTCGCCGCCGAATCAATCAAGTGACCGACCGTCTCCTTCGCCGACCACGCGCCCGCCTCGCTCCGCGCCCCCGCCTCATCTTCCGTCATCCCCCGCAGACGCTCCGCCGCCTCTTCAATCGTCCGACTGAAATCTTCGAGTGCGTCTTTCATAGTTCCCTCATCTCGCGGTTTAAGACTTGCGATTAGGATTAAGCGCGCAGCCCGTCCGCGTCGCCGCCTGTTTGACCCTGAGAGCCTTCGCCTTCGACCCAGACTTCGCCGTCGTCGAAGTACTCTTTTTTCCAGATGGGGACGGTGCGTTTGAGTTCGCGGATGGCCCACTCGCAGGCCTCGAAGGCGGCGCGGCGGTGAGGGGCGCTGACGGAGATGACGACGGAAGTCTCGCCGATCTCGGTGCGGCCCGTGCGGTGGACGATGCCGAGGTGCTCGATGGAGAAGCGGCGGTGCGCCTCCTCGCCGAGCCGTCGCAGCTCGGCGAGGGCCATCGGCGCGTAGGCTTCATATCTGAGATAGAGCGTGCGCCGCCCGCGCGTCCACTCGCGCGCGTAGCCGTCGAGCGTGACGGTCGCGCCGCAGCGCGCGGGGACGACGCGGCGGGCGATCTCGCCCACGTCAATCGGGTCTGTGGTCAGCTCGAAAAAATCGTGCGCGCCGCCGGAGGGCTCTTCTTCTTCGCCGCCGCCGCTGACGGGCGGGAAGACGGCCAACTCGTCGCCGTCCCGCACTTCCATGTCGAGGTCGCGCGCGTACTCCTGATTGACCGCGAAGAGGAGCGAGGGGCCGAAGCGGCGGAGCGAGGGGTAGGTGTCGAGGACACGGGCGAAGACCGCGCGCGCCGTCGCGGGAGCGTCGAAGTCGAGGTCGGCTTCGTCAGTCCCTGCGGCGTCGCGCGCCGCGCCGAAGAAGAGGACGCGCGCGGTCGCCGCACGTCGTGCTTCGTCGCCGTCCAGCAAGTCTCTTTTGTCCGGGGTGGCGGTCATTCGTCGAGGTCAATCTTCTTCCCGGCGTGGCCGTTGCCACGGGCGAGGCCGTGGACGCTGGCGCGCGCCTCGTAGCTCTCGACGGCCTGCGCGAGCATCCCGTAGAGCCGACGCAGACGCTCGGCGGTCGAGCGCAGTTCGAGCAGCTCCTGTTTGTCCTCGGCCTCCATCTCGACGACCGCCGCGACGAGGAAGGAGAGGCGTTCGGGCTCGGACTCCGGCAGCTCCGGCGGCGACGTGCGGTCGTCGTTAATCGTCCGCATGGCCCGCGTGATGCGCGTGAACATCTCGGAGACTTCGCGCGCGCGCTTCGAGAGGAGTTGTGTGTCCTCGTCTTCGTCCTCGAAGAACTCGACGCGACCGACGAGGTACGGGTCGCCGCGCTCGACGTATCCTTCGGCGCGGTAGCGCACCAGTCCGACTGTCATGATGTTCGAGCGACCGTCCTCGGCGGGCTGCACTTCGACGACTTCAGCCGCGCAGCCGACGTGCCCCAACGAGGGATGCTCGACGACGGCGGCGCTGGGGTCGAAGTAGGAGAGGCCGAAGAGGTTGTTCGACGCGCGCACGTCCGCCAGCATCCGACGGTAGCGCGGCTCGAAGATGTGGAGCGGCAGCGGCACGCCCGGAAACAACACGAGCGGCAAAGGGAACAGCGGCAACTCCCTCACGCCGCGCACTCTTTCAAGGGCTTCACTCATAAAGACGGTGACGGGTGACCGGTGACGGGTGACAGGAAAGACAAGTTCTTCATCTTGTCACCTGTCACCTGTCACTTGTCACGGCTTTTTCAGCGCTTCTTTCGAGGGCTTGGAGCGCGCCGGGCGAAGGCGCGGCGGAGGCGGTAACGGACTCGCCCCGGTCGCGCGGCGCGGCCTCTATCTTCTGCTCGATGAGGCCGAGGATGTCAGCCGGGCTGTCGTCGCCGAGGGCGCGGCGCTTGGCTTCGAGGACGAGTTCGGCCATCTCGCGCGCGCGGTCGCGGTAGCGCGTGTCGCGCGCGATGAGGTCTTCGACGATGCGCTGCTCGCGCTGCGCGCGCGTCGTGTCGGCGTCGAGCCCGGCGGCGACGGCGTACTCGATGGGGACGCTCTGGTTGCGCATCATGATGTGCAGCGCGCCCGTCAACGCTTGCGCCTCGTCGCGCAGCTTGCGGAGGTCTAAGAGCGAGTTCTTAAAGCCGAGGTGGCCGCGCAGCGAAATCTCGATGATGGGGGCCGGAGAGTCCGACTCAGGGTCGTGCGTCCGCGCCTCGCGCCGCACCGTCTCAAGCACGCCCGCGTGCACCTCTTCGGGCTCGTTGACGCCCGACACGTCGAACGAGAGACGCTGGAAGGGGCGCTGCACGTAGTCGCGGATGTGTCGGGCGTTGACGCGCCGCTCGTCGTCCACCTCGACCAGATAGAGGCCGCGCTCTTCGCGGTACTCGTCAATCGTGCAGGCTTCGAGCGAGCCGGGGTTGAAGGCCCAGCCCTCGATCTCGAAGCGCTTGTGCGTGTGGCCGAGCGCGACGTAATCCACGTGCGCGCGCAGCTCCTTCAGCTTCTCGACCGAGAGCGCGGGGATGGGTCGGCTCAACTGCCCTTCGACATCGGTGTGCAGGAGGAGGATGTTGAAGTGCTTCTCGTCGCGCGCGCGCCGCACGGCGTCCGAGAGGATGGACATCGCGACGTTGGCCGTCGTCCCGTACCAGTGAGAGCCGAAGATGCGCGCGCCCTTGATGTCCACGTAGGAGCCCGCGCGCTCCTCCTCGTTCCACGGCAACATCTCGATGGGGCTCTCTTCGGTGCGCGAGGGTTCGAGCAGGATCATGTAACCGGCCTGCGAGAACGAGCGCATCCAACTGTAGGGCGAGACGGCGTCGCGGCGGTCGTGGTTGCCCTCGATGGCGACGACGGGGATGCCCGCCTCCTTCAACGACTGGAGGCCGATCATCGCGTGGTTCATCGTCTGCGGGTCAATGTTGCGGCGGTCGAAGAAGTCGCCCGCGACGAGCACGAAGTCAACCTCGTTCGGGATGGCGTGGTTCGTAACGACGTCGTACCAACTGCGGTAAAAGTCTTTCGTCCGCTCCTCAAGGTTGTAACGGCGACAACCTAAGTGAACGTCCGAGAGGTGTAAAAATTTAATCATGCCGAGCCGTCAATTCCGTCAATTTATACACTTGTGTTCCGAGAGAGGCGTCCGCAAACTAACGTCCGATGAGGGACATTATACGCCATCCGGGCGGGAAGAAGAATTGAACGGAAACGGCGGGCGGCGGGGTCATTTAACCCGGCTGAGGATGGCGGAGGAGGTCACTTTGTTGTCACCCCGGTTGTAGTACCTGACGGCGACCTGCCGGGAGGTGAGCCTTTGGACGATGACGGTGCTGAGGTCGGTGCAGGCGTCACGGCCCGAAGAGATTTCCTCCCTGAACCTCGCCATGCGGGGGCCGACGCTCGCGGGCTTCCACCTCCCGCCGCAGTTGAGCGAAGGGTACTCTATCAAGTACCGCCCGCCGCGCACCGTGAGCCGCATCGTCCACGTCGAGTCGGTGTCAATCTGATAGCCCGTGCCCTCCCAAGTGCCGCTCAGCCAACTCCCGCGCACGGCCTGCGAGTATGCGGGGGACGCGGCGCAGAGCATCAGGGCGAAGATTAAGACGGCGCAAGCTCTCTTCATCGGTCTCACCTCAGTCGAATCTTAAACGGGGCGCGGCGCGCGGCGCTAGTCCGGGACGTGGACGCTGGCCTTGAAGTGCTTGAGTCCGGCGACGATGGTAATCGTCATCACGACGAGCAGCGACCACGAACTCCACTTGCCGAGGTGGACGGCGGCCCATGCCCCGACCTGATTGGGATACCGCCACACGCCGAAGAAGGTGCTCACGTTCTCCGCCAGCCACAGGAAGAACCCGATGAGCAGGAACGACAGCAGGAGCGGCATCCGCCTCTCCACGTCGAGCGGCGTGAAAGAGACCATGGCCCGCGCGTAGAGGCCGAGAGCGCACGCGGCGATGTACCAACGGTAGTCGCCGATGAAATGATGTGTGAAGAAGTTGGCGTAGATGAGAACCGCGACCGTCGTCGCCATCCAGTACGGCGGGTGGTGCTTGATCTTGAGGTCGAACAGCCGCCACGCCTGAATCACGTAGCTCCCGACCGAGGCGTACATGAAGCCGGAGAAGAGCGGCACGCCGAACAGCTTGGTGTAGGCGAAGTCCGGGTAGCTCCACGAACCGATGGCGGCGGAAGTCTTGAAGACTTCGAGCGCGAACCCGACCACGTGGAAGAGGCTGATGGCCTTCAGCTCGTCCCACGTTTCGAGCCGGGCCGCGACCATCCACGCCTGAATCGAGAGCGCGACGACGAGGAGGATGTCGTACCTCGGAAGGCCGAGGACTCCGCCGCGCGGCACGAGGAAGACGGCCAGAAAGAAGAGTCCGGCGAAGAGGCAGGCGCGGACCTGCTTGACCCCGAACCAAAGAAACTCCCTGACGAACCTTCCCGCCCCGGAAAGCCCCTCCGCGCCCCTCGCATTCAGTAAGAGTTTGTCTACCGCCTCGAACATGAAGACTCCCGCCCGCCTCGTCTAAAACGCTTTGCCCACGCTTTCGTTATAACGCATCTCGCGCCGAAACGTTCGGCGAGAACGCACGGCGGCAGGCAGAAAAGATTCGTCTTAATGATTTTTGAAACGGAGTCCGAGGCGGGAGAGCGGGCGCGAAGCGGGCAGCAAGGCAAGGCGTCCACATCGCCGGACGCCTTGCCGCTGATTCGTCACACCGGAACACATGGGTTCGGTGTCTAGTGGCAAAAAAGAAGCCCCCGCGACTCTGGGCAGGAGTCAATTTGGAAACGGGGGCTTTGCGCTCCGCGCGGCGGCAGAAGGGATGCCATTGAGCGCGGGCGTTGACACGGCCTCTCGAATTTGGGGTAGGCGAGGGCCGAATCTGTAACTCTTTCAAAGATCACCCGGCGCAGGCGGTGAGGATGAACGTCAAACGAGCGCCGTCGGTTTTCAAACCGGCAACCTCGATTGCCGTTCGCTGGGGTGAAAAATTTTCAAACTCTTTCGGACTCTTCAGGCCGCCGCGAGGCGGCTGGTGAGCACCGTGCGGCGGACGGTTTCGAGCAGGCGCTCGACGTCGAGCGGCTTGTCGAGGAACCCGTCGGCCCCGCGCCGGATGCAGTCCTTCTGCAATTCGACTGACGCCCCGGAACTCACCACGAAGACTTTCGAAGAGGGCAACTGCTGCTTCACGTATTCGAGGACGCGCAGGCCCGTGTCGGGGGCGTCGAGCGTCGGCGGCAGGTGCAGGTCAAGGATCGAGATGTCGGGCTCGTAGATGGTGGCGCGGCGGATGGCCGAAGAGAGGCTGTTCGCCGTCAGCACCTCGAACTCGTCGCAGAGCGTCCAGAAGAGCTGCTGCGTGATGGACACGTCGTCGTCAATGATCAGAATTTTCGGCTTCATCTTCTTCACTCCGCCCCGCCAACCAGAATTTCGGTAAGGCCACCGCCGGAAACATCTACGTCAGCCATGCGGGCGGCGGATTCGCTTCCGCGCTTCCAATTCCGACGCGCTCTTACATCGCAACGCGTGTGCCACGCCATTTATCGCCGAAAAATCGCGAAATTAACGGATTCGGTGGGCCGAGTGTGCACAGGAGTGGACACGTCGCAGAGGTCTAGTGTGTACATTTGTTGACAGGATGAGAGACCGGAAGCGGAAGCCCGACCGTGATGAAGTCAGAAGTCAGAACGCTGAACGATGAACTAAAAACAAATGCCTTCCGTCTTTCAGTTCATCGTTCAGCGTTCTGACTTCTGACTTGAGTCACGGTCGGGCTTCCGCCTCGAATCATCTAATGTATTCCGAGTTCGGTGATGAGTCGGTGGAGGTAGGAGCGGCTGATGGCGAGGCGCTTGGCGGCGGCGGCGCGGTTGCCGCCCTCGGCATGGAGGGCGCTGACGACGAGTCGCTTGCGGAGCGCGTGCGTCGCGCCGTCGAGCGTCGTCTCGTCCCACTCTGATGCGCCGGACGCGGACTCGGCGCGCGGGGTGATGTGGAGCATCTTTTCGGGGAGGAACTCAAGGCCGAGGCGCGGGTCGCGCGTGAGGACGACGAGGCGCTCGACGAGGTTCTCAAGCTCGCGGATGTTGCCGGGCCAGTCGTACTCCTGCAAGGCTTCGACGAGCGCGGGTTCGAGTTCGAGGGTCGCGCGCCCGTGCTTCTCGGCGGCCTTCGTCGCGAAGTGCGCGGCGAGGAGCGGGATGTCCTCGCGCCGGTCGCGAAGCGACGGCAGGTGCAAAGGCACGACGTTGAGGCGGAAGAAGAGGTCTTGGCGGAACGTCCCCTGCTCGACCGCCTGTTCGAGGTCGCGGTTCGAGGCGGCGATGAGACGGATGTTGACTTCGAGCGTGCGCGTGCCGCCGACGCGCTCGAAGTTGCGCTCCTGAAGGACGCGCAGCAGTTTGACCTGCACGGCGGGCGTCAGCTCGCCGATCTCGTCGAGGAAGAGAGTGCCGCCGTCGGCCAGCTCGAAGCGCCCCTTCTTGGCCTGCGCCGCGCCGGTGAACGCGCCGCGCTCGTGGCCGAAGAGTTCCGACTCGATGAGCGTTTCGGGGAGCGCCGCGCAACTGACGGCGACGAAGGGACGCTCGCCCCGCGCGCTCTCTTCGTGAATGGCGCGGGCGAGCACTTCTTTGCCCGTCCCGTTCTCGCCGCTGATGAGGACGGTGGCGTTGGTGTCGGCGACGGCGCGCGCCTGTTTCAAGACGAGTTCGAGCGCGGGGCTCCCGCCGACGAAGCGACCGAAGCCACGGAACATATCCAGCTCGCAGCGGAGCTTGAGCACTTCGGTTTCCAGCATCCGGACGCGCGCCGCCTGCGAGACGATGTGCGAGACCTCCTCGGAGTCGAAGGGCTTCTCGAAGAAGCCGTAGGCCCCGCGGCGGATGGCTTCGAGCGCGGCCTGCTTCTTGTCGCTGCCGGTGATGACGACGACGGGGACGCTCGGACGGTTGTCGCGCGCCGCCTCGACGACGGCGAGGCCCTCTTCGATGCCTTCGAGGTCGGGCGGCAGGTGGAGGTCACAGAGCACCACGTCCACGTGCTCGCGCCGCAGGAGGTCAATGGCCTCGGCGCGCGTCTCGGCTTCGAGCACGCGGTGGTTCTCGACGAGCGCCCAGTGGAGCTGCCGCCGCAGGAGGCGGTCGTCGTCCACCACCAGCACCGTCGTCTTCTGCTGCTCTGGTTGTTCGCTCATCGGTTCGCCGTCTCCAGACCTCGCGAGCGTGGCGACGAGTGGCGGTTCCGGACGGCTTGCGTGCGGCGACGCCCGGCGGCTGGCTCCACGCCCGGCGCGCGAGGGGAGTGCGCCGCGCGAGACTCTCGAAGCCCTGAAGGATAAAATCTTGTAGAAGTGGAAAAGCTGAAAGGAATTACTTCGGTGCGCCCGGCTCGACCTGCCCGGAGGCGGACACCCCTCTCGTCGTCCGCCCGCGCCGCTCGCCCGACATGAACAGGCTGGATGGTAGCACGATGCGGAAGCGCGTGCCAACGCCCGGTTTCGACTCGACTTCCAACCGCCCACCGTGCGTCTCGACGATCTCTTTGCAGGTGAAGAGGCCGAGGCCGACGCCCCTCGTCTTCGTCGTCGAGAAGGGCCGGAAGAGGCGCGTCTTCAAGAACTCCTCGCTCATCCCGACGCCCGTGTCCGAGACGGCGATGAAGATGTGCCGGTCGCCTTCGTCGCCCGCCTCGACCGTCAGCCGCCCGCCCGCCGCGCCCATCGCTTCGAGCGCGTTGATGACGAAGTTCTCGATGACGTTCTCGATGCGCTCGGCCTCGACCGTGGCGACGAGTTTTTCCGGCAGCCGCGCCTCTATCTCGTAGAGCGGGACGGAAGGCTCGGCCTGCGCGGCGAGGACGCGGCGGATGACGGGCACGAGGTCTGTGGGGCGTGCGGCGAGGCGGTACTCGCCGCTCAGGGAGCGCAGCGGCTCGCTGAGGCGCGAGACGATGCGTCTCAGCTTCTCGGTCGCGTCCCGCAGGCTCGTGATGGCGTCGGCGCGGAACTCCTGCCGGTCGAAGCGTTTCTCCATGTTCGAGACGAGCATCAGCAAGCCCGTGATGGCGTTCTTCAAATCGTGCGTGAGCATCGCCGAGAGGCGCATGAAAGACTCGAACTGTTTGGACTCGGACTCGCGCCGGATGAGTTCGCGCAGGCGGTCGCTCATCGTGTTGAAGCTCTCGGCGAGGCGGCTCGTCTCGTCGTTCCCCTCGACCTCGATGCGATAGTCGAGGTCGCCGCCTTCAATCGCCGAGGCGGCGTGCGCGACGCCTTCGATGCGCGACGTGGCGCGGCGCACGATGAGCAGCACGAGCGCGACCGCCGCGAGCCCCGCGAGCGTCGCCAGTGCGACGCCGAAGAACCCCGCCCGCCGCACGTCCGCCGAAGCCGCCGTGTAATCCTCGGCGGCGGCCAGCGAGAGGTTCACCCCGTTGACCGGCCTGTAGGACACCAGCCAGCGGTCGCCGTCGTCCTCGTAGTAGAAGTCCGTGCCCCTGCCCCCGTCGCGCATCCGTGCGGCCACCGCCTCGAAGTACGGCATCGCCTCCGACACGGGCCGGTGCATGCGCCCCACAGCCGTGTGATAGACGACGCGGCCCGTTTCGTTGTCGAGCGCGACGACGACGTGCGCGGGGGCGCGCGGGTCGCCGCCCGCACGCACGCCGCTCTGCGCCGCGTCCTCAAGAATCTCTTTGAGCCTGATCTCGACGAAGAGCGCGCCGACGGGCGTCCCCGTGCCTTCGGCCCCCTCGAAGACCGGGACGGTCGTGCCGAGGATCGTGCCGTGCGTTGCCCCGTGCGAGAGCGCGGAGCGCAGGGCTTGCCGCTTCGTCAACGTCCACACGCGCTTGTCGTAGAGCACGTCGCTCGCCACGATGTCTCCTTCGGACTGGAAGCGCGGCTCGCCTTCCCCGCCGCCCTCGACGGCGTTCAGGCGGTCGAGCGGTCGGCCCGGCGCGGCGAGGATGGTGATGGTCTGGTAGTAAGTGCTGTTGAGCTGGTAGAAGAAGCCGAGGCGTTCGCGCACCGCCCGCCGCACCTCCGTCTCGCCCGCCGGCGCTTGTCCCGCCGCCGCCCGTGCCTCGCCCGGCGCGGCGCTCCGCGAGTCGCGCACGAAGTCTCTCAAAGGGGCGGAGTTCGCCAGGATAAGCAGCCTGTCCTCCTGCACGTCGAGCACCGATTCGAGCCTTTGCGCGGTGCGCGCCTCGCGGTCTTGCGCCGCCTCGCGCACGAGCCCTTCGACGGCGCGCAGCGCGCTCCAGCTATTGAAGGCGCTCAGCGCGACGAGCGGGACGAAGGCGAGGGCCACGAAGACGAGGAGGAGTTTCGTTCGGAGGTTCAAAAGGTTTCGGCTCCAGATGAGGAAAGTCGGAGGCCCGGCCCGGCGTCGTGAGGCTTGCGCAATAAGGCCCGTTCTCCGCGCGCACAGTATAGAGGAGAAAGTCAGAAGTCAGAACGATGAACGATGAATTGTCGGAAGTTTCAGTAAGACGATAACTGCGAACTCAAAACTCAACACGGGAACTGTCTTTCAGTTCATCGTTCAGCGTTCTGACTTCTGCGTTTATTTCAGTTTGCCCGTGAGCCAGTGGAGGACGTTGAGCAGCAGTTGCGCGTTCCGCGGGGCGTCGGGCGAGTTCATGCCGACGCGCGTGCGCTGCGGCCCGGCGAGCTGCGCCGTGAACATCGCCGCCTCGCCGAAGAGCGCGACGCGCCCCTTGCCGAAGCGCAGCACCGCGCCCTGCGTCCAGCCCTTGACCGAGACCTCCGGCGTCTCCTTCGTGAACTGCCACGCCACCTCCGGCATCAGCGCGACGACATCCTCCCGGAAGACGAGCACGGGCTCCGCGCCCGCGCCGACTTGGAAGGCCGAGCCCGTGAAGGTCGCCACGCGCTCGACGCGCTCGCCCGCCGCGCGACCGCGCGTAATCGAGTGGTCTTTGAGCGAGCCGTCCTCGCGTTTGAAAATCATCACCGGCGGCCCGTCTTTGACGAGCGCGAAGCCGTTGTTCCACTTGACGCCGAAGGCCGCGCCCAACTTCTCAGCCGCCCCGCCCATCGGCATGTGGTCGGCGATGAGCAGGAGCGACCCGCCGCCGCGCACCCACTCGCTCAACGCCGCAATCTCCTCGTCGGTGAAGGCCGAGTAGGTCGGCAAATTCCAACTGTTGGCGTTGCGCTTCTCGACGGCGTTCGAGATGACGAGCACCCGCGCCTTCTTCAGAGACCCCTTGGCGAACGGCGCGGCGTTGGCCTCGACGCGGTAGCCGTCGCGGCGGAGCAGCTCCGCGAACGGCTGGTAGCGGCCCGTCGCCGTGTGAAAGTTGTTATGCGCCTCGTCAATCAAAACGAGCGGGCCGCGACCCTCCTTGTACGCCGGTCGCGCGATGGTCGGTTTGAAGTCCGGGTCGGCGACCTGCTGCGCGAAGGCGACACCCCAACACAAAAGCAGCGCAAGGACGGCGGCGAACGCCACCGGCAGTTTTGTTGATGAAGTCATACTTTCCTCCAGCGGCAAGCGCAACAGAACCGCGAGCGGTCTTTCGGGCGGGTCGGCTTTCCAAAGGGGCGCTCGTCGCTAAAGCCACACCCGCCCGAAAGACCGCTCGCGGTTCTGTCTCTGTCAACTGTCTTCGACCCACGCGTCGGCCTCGACCTCGACGAGCCATTCCGGTTCGATGAAGCGCGAGACCTGCACGAACGTGCAGGCGGGCCGCGCCTCCCGGAAGAACTCGCCGTGGGCGCGCGCGACCCGCTCCCAGTCCTCGATGCGTGTGAGCATGACGCGCGTGCGGACGACATCAGAGAGACGAGCGCCGAGGTCTTCGAGCGCGCGGGCGATAATCTCGAAGCAGCGACGCGCCTGCGCCTCGGCGTCGCCGGGCGCGAACGTCTGTCCGTCCGCGCCGAGCGGAGCAGTCCCCGCGACGGCGACCAGACGGCCCGCGCGCACCGCCCGCGAGATGCCGATGACGGTCTCGTAAGGCGAGCCGCTGGAGACATGGCGGCGGCGCGCGCCAACGCCCGCGCCGCCGCCCGTCTCAAACGTCGAGTCGCTCTGTGACATGGCCCACAGACTCTTTCAAGTGAAGGGCGATGCCGCCGCCCCTCCATGTTCCGCTTAAGCTTCGAGCTTCGCGTCCATCGTAATCTCGGCGTTCAGCAGCCGCGAGACGGGGCACCCGGCCTTGGCGTTGTTCGTCGCCGTCTCGAAGGCCGTCTGGTCGCCGCCCGCCGCACGCACCGACACGTCGAGGTGAACTTTCGTGATGGTGAAACCGGCGTCGGTCTTCTCAAGCCTGACGGTCGCCGTCGTGTTGATCTCGTCGGCCTTCATCCCGGCGTCCTCCAACTGCTTCGAGAGCGCCATCGAGAAGCAACCGGCGTGCGCCGCCGCGATCAACTCTTCGGGGTTCGTGCCCGCGCCGTCCTCGAACCGAGTGCTGAAAGAATACTGCGCCTCCGAGAGCACGCCGCTCTCGGTCGAGACCGTCCCCTTCCCGTCCCTGATGCCACCGCGCCACACCGCCGAACCTGTACGTTTCATAATTTCCTCCTGAGTTAATTTAGTTTCCTATCCCTTACTGCTCGTTTCAATTCATCAACGCGTTTAATGTCTGTAGGGGCAGGGCTCGTCCCTGCCCATCTCTGACGAAACCACGCGGGCAGGGACGAGCCCTGCCCCTACAGTTTTACAAACGCGACTTCTTAACCTTCAACGCGCGTGCGACCGAAGTCGGCCAGCAGCTCTTTCATCTTCGCGACGACCGCTTCGTGCGCCGCGCCGTTCGAGGCGAGGATGCCGTTGCGGTTATAAACGTCGGGCGTGTTGTAGCTGAGCGGCTCGCCCCAGAGGTCGGTCATGCGGCCCCCGGCCCCTTCGAGCACGGCTTCGGGCGCGCACGTGTCCCACTGCTTCGTCTTCCCCGAAAGGTGCATGTAGAGGTCGCACTGGCGCTCGACGATGAGCCCGACCTTGATGCCGACCGAGTGGCTCTTGACCTCCTCGCTGATGCCGAGCGCGCGCACCACCGCGTCCATGCGCGGCCCCCGGTGCGAGCGGCTCTCGGCGAGCCGCATCCTCGAAACCTCGTTTACGTCCGAGACGCGCAGACGCTCGGTGAGCGCGCCGCCTTCGGCATCCGCGACGGGGCGACTGACCCACGCGCCGTGCCCGCGTGCCGCCCAGTAGAGCACGTCGGTCGAGGGCGCGTAGAGCACGCCGAGGACGCTCCGGCCTTCGACCGCCAGACCAATCTGCACGGCGAAGTCGCCCGTGCCCGCGATGAAGCCCTTCGTCCCGTCAATCGGGTCAACCATCCACACGCGCTCGCGGCTCAGACGACGGTCGGTGTCAACGGACTCTTCGGCGAGGATGCCGTCTTCGGGGAAGGCTTCGCGCAAGCCCCGAACGATGAGCGCGTTGGCCGTGCGGTCGGCCTGCGTCACCGGCTCGTCAAACTCGTCCTTGTGCTCGACGTGCAGCGGCCCGCCGTAGAACCCCAACGCCGCCGCCCCCGCCTCGCGCGCCAGACCGACCGCGACGAGCAGTTCTTCTTCGTACATACCCCTTGTCAATTCTGTTCCTTCGTCCTGTCTGTTCCGTGAATCATCCGTCATAAACTTTCACGCGCCGCGTCGCGGATTGCTTCGAGCGTGATGGTGATGTCGCGCCGCGTCGTGCGGTAGTTCGTCAAAGAGGCGCGCAGGGCGAAGCGCCCGCGCAGGATTGCGTTCGACACGTAGGCGCGACCGCCGCGCTGGACTCTGTGCATGACGCGCGCGTTCAGGTCATCAAGCTCTGCGTTCAGGCGCTCTCTTTCTTTCTCGTCTGCGCGGGCGAGCGCGAGTCGAGTTGGCGGCGGCACGTAGCGGAAGCAGCAGATGCCGAGCGTGACGGGCGCGAGCAGCTCGAAGTCTTCCGCCGCCTCCACGCTCGCGCCGAAGTGCGCGGCGAGCGAGAGGTCTTCGGCAATCGCCTCGCGGACGCGGCGCGCGCCGTAGTAGCGGAGCATGAGCCAGACCTTAAAGGCGCGGAAGGGGCGCGACAGCTCGACGCCGTAATCCCAGAAGGCGAAGGCTTCCGCTTCGTCGTGCTCGAAGACTTTGATGTAGTCGCCTTCCGTGCCCTTGAAGACGGCACGCGCTCTTTCGGGTTCGCGCAGGAGGAGGCAGCCGCAGCCGAGCGGCGTGTAGAGCCACTTGTGCGGGTCGAGCGAGACCGAATCCGCCAGCTCGATGCCTGCAAAAAGCGTTCGCTTAGTTTCGGCGGCGGCGGCGAGCGCGCCGTAGGCTCCGTCAACGTGGAACCAGAGCGAGCGCTCGCGCGCCACGCGCGCCACTTCCGAGAGCGCGTCAACCGCGCCCGTCGAGACCGTCCCCGCGCTCGCCACGACGCAGAAGGGCCGCAAGCCCGCGGACGCGTCCGCCTCTATCCTCTCGCGCAAATGCCGCACGTCAATCCTGTATCTCTCGTCCGAAGGGATGAGGCGCACCTGCTCTCGACCGAGGCCGAGCACGTCCGCCGCCTTCGGGATGGAGAGATGAATCTGGTCGGAGGCGTAGACGGTCATCGGCGCGCCCGCGCCCCAGAGCCCCCGGCGCGAGGCGTCGCCCGTCGCCGCTTCGTCTCCGCGCCCGCGCCACTCAGATTCTTTCGCGCGGTGCGCGACGAACAAGGCGTTTAAGTTCGCCATCGAACCGCCGCTCGTCAGGAGCCCGCCCGCGCCTTCGTTCCGCCCCTCGCCTTTGAAGCCGATCATCTCGGCGAGCCAGCCGACCGTGACGTGCTCGACCTCGGTCGCCGCCGGGGCCGAGCGCCACGAAGTGACGTTCGAGTTGAGTGCGGAGGCGAAGAGCGAGGCGAACGCGCCGACGGGCGTCGCGGGCGAGGCGACGTAGCCGAACATGCGCGGGTGTCCGTTGTGGCGGATGTTCCGGACGACCTCGCCGCAATCGCGCTCCAGAGTTTCGAGCCCCACGCCTTCGGACGGCAGAGGCACACGAAACAGCCCCCTGAGTTGTTCGGCGGAAGTGTCCGGGAAGACGGGAAGCGAAGCGGCGGTCTCAAGGTAATCCAACGTCAGACCGTTCAGCACGCGCGCCAGCTCGCGCAACTCTTCGGCGGGCAGGTCGAGCGTGGAAGCGCGCGCCCCTTCCGAAGCGTCCAGCGTCTCGCCCGAAGCGGGAGCCGCCCCGCCGCCGCCGTCATGTTCGCGCGTGCTCATTACGATTTACGTTCGCGTCGCCGATGTCTGAAGCCTTGGTCTTTGTGCCCAACCCTATCACACACGCCGCCGCGTGCGGTAGCCGCCCGCCCGCCGCGCCGTGTGCTAAACTGCGCGCCAGTTTTTCTCTCGCAGACCGAAGGAGGACGGCTCTCAAATGCCTCTGCAAGGCTTCGCCACAACCGAGGGTACGGCGCGCTACCACGAACGCTTCCGCGACTCGACCGCCGAAGGTCATTTCCGCTTCGAGCAGGAACTCCGGCTCTCATCCGTCGGCGTGGGGACGTACCTCGGCGGGTGGGACGAAGAGACCGACCGCGCCTACGCCGAAGCGATTGCGCGCGCCGTCGAGCTGGGCGTAAACGTCATTGACACGGCGGCCAACTACCGCTTCCAACGCAGCGAACGCTCCGTCGGCGACGCGCTCCGGCGTCTGACCAGTGAAGGCGTCGCCGCCCGCGACGAAGTGGTCGTCTGCACGAAGGGCGGCTACATCCCCTTCGACTCCAAGCCGCCCGCCGGTCAGGAAGGCGTGCGCGCCTACGTCGAAGAGACGTTCGTCCGTCCCGGCGTCATCAAGCTCGAAGACCTCGCGGCCGGGCAGTCATTGCATGACGCCCCGCTACCTCTCGCACCAGCTCGCGCAGTCGCTCCGCAACATGGACTTGGAGGCGGTTGACGTTTACTACATCCACAACCCGGAGACGCAGCTCTCGGTCGTCACGCGCGCGGAGTTCGACACGCGCCTGCGCGCCGCCTTCGAGCAACTTGAGCAAGAGCGCGCCGAAGGCAGACTCCGCGCTTACGGCGTGGCGACGTGGAACGGCTTCCGCGCGCAGCCGAACGCGCGCGAGCACCACTCGCTCGAACGCATGGTCGAGCTGGCGCGCGAGGCGGGAGGCGACGACCACGGCTTCCGCTTCGTCCAACTCCCCTTCAACCTCGCGATGCCGGAGGCGCTCGTCCTCGACAACCAGACCTACGAGGGCGCGCACGTCTCCCTGCTCGAAGCGGCGAAGGCGCTCGGCGTAACGGTCGTCGCCAGCGCCTCGCTCCTTCAGGGACAGGTGGCGCGCGACATCCCCGCGCACATCCGCGAGGCGCTCGGCTCGCTCTCGACCGACGCGCAGACCGCCATCCAGTTCGTCCGCTCCACGCCCGGCGTCACCACCGCCCTCGTCGGCATGAGCCGCCGCGACCACGTCGAAGAAAACGTCCTGCTGGCGCGCGTCGCGCCCGCCCCGGCGGACGAATACAGCCGACTGTTTACGCAGGGAGGAGAGTAGTGAAGATGTCCGAGCAGGAGATGAAGACCTTCCAAGACTTCTGGCCGTACTACGTGAGGGAGCACAGCCGCCCCTTGACCCGCATCTTGCACGCAACGGGGACGATTGCGAGCACGATTCTCTTCGTGGAGCTGCTGTTGACGGGCAACTGGCTGATGCTCCCCGCCGCGCTCGTCGTCGGCTACGCGTTCGCGTGGGCCTCGCACTTCTTCGTCGAGCACAACCGGCCCGCGACCTTCAAGCACCCGCTCTGGTCTTTCGCCGCCGACTATAAGATGGTCGCGCTCATGCTCACCGGGCGGATGGGCCGGGAGGTCGAGCGCGCCTCTTCACTCCGGCACGGGCACGAACCGGACGCCGCCTGAAAACCTCCTTCGTCACTCTCATCACTCGCCGCCGCCGCCTTCGGCCTCCGCCGCGCGCTGCTCGCGCTGCTGCGACTTCTGGTAGAGGTACGAGACGGCCAGAAGGATCGCGCCGAGGACGATGAACGAGACGATGCGGTAGGCGCGGTCGAGCGAAGACAAGTCCCAGAAGAAGACCTTGAGCGTCGTCAAAGCGAGCAGCACGAGCGCCATCACGCGCAGCAGTTGCGACGCCCACGCGCGCCCCGCCACGAGCAGCCCCCCGCCGTACAAGGCCCACACGACCGACAAAGACAACTGCTTCGCCAGCTCAAGGTCGCGCACGCGGCCCGCGTCGCCCGCCGCCGCCGCGAGCTTCGACTCGAAGTAGCCGAACGCCTCCGCGCTCAGGGCGACGACGGCGAGCACGTTGGCGGCGACGACCAGCGCAGGCACGACCGCCCGCCGTTCTTCTTCCTTAATCTTCCCCGAATTCGCGTAGAGCCGCGCGGCGAAGCCGTAGGCCGCGACCAGCAGCGCGAAGGCCGCGAACGTCTGGTTGAAGACCGGCACGTGCCACGCCTCGGCGTAGAACGTGAAGTCAATGACGAGCACCTTCAACGTCGTCAGCGCGAGCAGCGCGAGCCCCACGCAACGCAGGAACACGCGCCCGCGCCTCACGCCGTAGGCCAGCGTCGTCGCGCCGTAGATAGTCCACAGCGCCGAGATGGAGAAGAGCCGCGCGTTGTGGAGCCTGCGCGACGCGGCGGTGAGGTGGAAGCCCTCGTCCGCCCGCGCCGCCGCCAACGCCCGGCGCGTGAAGTATTCGTCGAGGTCGAGCGTCAGCAGCGTGAACGCGAGCGCGTGCGCGGCCAGCCCAAGGATCGTGCCCGCCGCCTCACGCTCCCTCTCGCTTATCCCCCCCGCGCGCCGGTAGAGCCACACGCCCCCGGCGAGCGCGCCGACCAGCACGGCGCACGAGAGAGCGCGGGGATTGAAGAAGGGGACGAACGCCTCGTCCGCGCGGGATGCGAGCCTCCACCCGTCCCACACGTCCCACATGAACCAGTGCAGCACGGCCAGTGCGAAGACGACGAGCGCGGCATGGCGCGGCGCGCGCTCCTCGGAGCGCAGGCCCACCCACGTCAGCATCAAGCCCTCGACGCCCCACGCGATTGTCACCCAGTGCAGTTCGAGCTGAATCGCCAGAGCGATGGTAAAGAACGTGACCGCCGCCCCGACCGAGCTGTAAGCGAGCAGGCGGTCTTGGCGGTTGAGCCTCCACGCGGCATAGAAGAGGCCCGCGTAGAAGGCCGAGACGACGAGCGCGTGCGAGGCGGGCACGGCCTCCGCGTAGCCCACGTCCGTGAGCAGGAGGTAGCTCACGCCGAAGTAGAAAGTCGCGTTGGCCGAAAGCAGGCAGATGTCGAACCAGCGCGTCGCCCTTCGCGGCAGGAGGTTGTGGACGACGGCGAGCGCCGAGTAGAGGACGAAGAAGAGCGAGAGGAAAAAGAGCGTCGTCCAGAGCTTCTCATTCGCGTAGTGCTCGACCATCCAGCCGAACGTCATCAACACCGTGGCGAGGAACGAAAGATAGTTCAGGCTCCGCCAACGCTTGAAGTAGGCGACCGCCAACACGCCCGCGTCGAGCAATGCGATGTAAGAGAAGAGGCCCACCTGATTGTCCCGCCCCGTCGAGAGCAGGATCGGCGTCAGGAATCCGCCGACGAGTCCGAGCACGGCGACCGGCAGCGCGTCGAGCCGGACGGCGAGCAGCACGGCGGCGGTCGTCACCCCGGCCATCAGGGCGAAGGCCGGGAGCGGCCCTATCAGGTCGTAGAAGGCGCGGGCCGCGTAAATCGAGAGGTAGAGGATGAGGATGCCGCCGCCGGAAAGGATGTAGGCGTACTGCCGCAACCCTTTGCGTCGAAGATGATCGCCGACGAAGAGCAGCGCGCCGCCGCCGAGAGCGCCGAGCAGCACGCGCACGGGCGGCCCGATCCATTCGTTCTCGAACGCGAGCTTGAGGATGAAGGCGACGCCGAACGTGATGGCGATGATGCCCGCCCACGCGAACCAACTCCCGCCGACTACCGATTCGAGGTCGCGCCGCTTCGCCGCCGCTTCGCCGCCGCGAGCCTGTGCCGTAGCCGCGTGCGGAGGGGGCGGTGGCGTCCTCGGCGGGGGCGTCTGTGAAGTTGACGGCGGGAAGGTGGAAGATTCCGGCGGAGGCGTTGACGTGGACGCGTGCGAAGGCGTTGACGCGGACGAGTGTGTTGAAGGCGGCGGCGTGCGCGTGTCGGGCTCCGACTCTCTTGGTGATTCGGAAGTCGCAGCCTCGCTCCCTTCCACGTTGAAGGAGTGCGTGGAGGGAGCGTCCGTCTCGTCGCGCTCGTCCTTCCACGTCTCGTAGAGCGGGCGGCGCGGACTCGCCTGTTGCGGCGGCGGGGGCGAGACGGCGCGCAGGCGCTCTTCGACGGCGTGGAGCCGCGCCGTGTTCGCCTGCAACACCCGCTCCAACTGTTCGAGCCGTGCGATGAGTCGTTCGATTGTCTCGCGCGAGGAGTTGTCTTCGGCCATAGGGTCTTCGGTGCCGGAGCGTGTCTCAAGTTCGGAACGGGGCCATGATAGTGCAAGTCGGGCCGGAAACGGATAGCGTGATGCGGGTCGGCGGTCAGGCGTCGGGCGCGGGGCCGACGGTCAGGAACTGCCCGACGAAGCGGCGCAGCTCTTCGAGCGAAGAGTCGGCGACGATGCGGAAGACGCGCGCCTCGCAGCCCGCCGGAAGACTTCGCGCCGTGAGGGCGTCGGTGATGACGAGCGCGCTCGCGCGCAGGCCGCGCTCCCATCCTTCCTCGCGCGCGTCGCGCAGGCTGAGGGCCGAGGCGTCGAGCCCCGCCGCGACTAACAAGATGTGCGTCCATTCGAGGAACTTCGGCCACCGCGAGACGACGGAGATGAGCGCGTCGGGCGGCGGCTTCTCGTTCCCGCTCAGAGAGTCGGGCACGGAGCGCGAGTGGAGAAGCAGCGGGGTCGTCCCCGCCGGGAGCGCGGCGCGCACCTCCGCCGCCTGCGTGTAGAGCGCGACGATGGCCGCGCCCGCGAGCCGCTCCGCGTCGCGGCACTCTTCGAGCCCGGCCCCGCGCACGTCGAAGCCGGTCGCCTCCTCAATCTCGGCCATGAGGATTTCACGAAGCCCCTCGTCCGGCTCGACGACAAGGAAATGGTCGGGCGGCTGAAGACCGAGCCAGTGCTTGATGCGCTCCTGAATCTCTCCGAGCGAGAAGCCCTGACTGCGCGCGAGCGCGAGGAAGGCCGAGATGAGCTGGTCGAGTTCGAGGCGCGAGGAAGGCGCGGGGTTCAACGCGTCGCCGTCGCCCTGAGTCCGCACGTAGACGCCGCTTCCTTTTCGCGACTCAAGCCACCCGCGCCGTTCGAGGTCGCGGTAGGCCGCGCTCACCGTGTTCGAGTGGATGCGGAAGCGACGCGCCAGCTCGCGCGTCGAAGGCAGGCGCTGCCCCGGCCCAAGGTCGCCGCTCACGACGCCGAGCATGACCTGCCGCACGAGCTGCTCGCGCAGGGGCACTTCGCTGTTTTTCGAGAGCCACAGGCGCATAAGAGTTCAAAGTTTAAAGTTCAAGGTTCAAAGTTGGAAGTCACTTATTGACTTTGAACTTTGAACCTTGAACTTTGAACTTCACTTCCCGGCGCGGTAGCCGGGGCGGGCGCGGACGGCGGCGTTTTTGCGTGTCGTGCGGACGCGCACCTTGCGGAACTTGCCGTCGCGCGCGCGGTTCGAAGGGTAGTAGCCGAGCGAGTATTGCGTCCGCAGCTCGGCGGCGATCTGCTCGAAGGCCGCAGGGAGTGCGAAGGGGTTGTCGGCGCGCAGGAGCCTGCCGCCCGAAGTGTTCGAAAGCTCGCTCAGGTAGTCGTCGGCAATCTTATAGAGGCTGTCGAGCATGTCGCTGATGGTGTCGCCACGGACGCCCGGCGAGCGCGGGTCGTTCGGCCCCGTGGACGGGCCGGGGAAGGGCTTGCTGTTGTCGGGCCGCGTGTCGCTCGGATCGTTGCGCGGGTCATTGCGAGGGTCATTACGCGGGTCGTTGCGAGGGTCGTTCCTCTTCGTGCGGCCCGGATTGATGATGACCGAGCCGGGCAGGCCCGGTATCTTGTCGCCGAGGATGGTGCCGAGGTCAATCGTGCCGCCGCCCTGCGACTGTGCGCGCGCCAGCCGCTCGGTCTCGGCGCGCGTGTCGAAGCGGACGGGGTAGACGATCACATCCGACTCTTCGATGGCCCGGCGGTTGTCGTCGTAGGTCTTCCCCTGGCTGTGGAAGTCCACGCCGTCGGTGAGGAAGACGATGGCCTTGCGCCCTTTAACGCGACGCAGGGCGCGGGAGGCGAGGTCGAAGGCGTCGTAGACGCGCGAGCCCTTGCCGGGGCGCGTCGCGGAGATGGCCGAGGCGAGCTTCGCGCGGTCGCTCGTGAAGTCGCTCAGCTCGCGTAGCTGGTCGTCGAACGAGATGATCTTGAGGCGGTCTGTGGCGTCCAACTGCTCGACGAAGGCGATGGCCGCGCGCTGCACCTGCTTCAACTTCTCGATGGTCGTGCTCGCGCTCGTGTCGAGCACGAGGACGACGTGGAAGGGCTCGGTGACGCTGGTGAAGAAGGCGACCTGCTGCGGCGAGCCGTCTTCGGAGACCGTGAACTCCTCCTTCTGTACGTCCGGGATGTAGAGCCCTTGACGGTCGCTGACGATGACGGGCACGGTCACGAGGTCGGTCTCGACCTTGATGGCCTCGCCGTCCTCCGCGACCTCTTCGGGCGTCAACTCGATGAGGGGCGGCGTCGGCTCCGGCGTCGGGCTCGGCGTCGCTTCGGCCTTCATGTCGGACGGCCTCTCCGGGCTCTTCTTCTCGTTCGGCGCGGGCGCGGAGCGGCGACCCGACTGCGCGAAGGCGTTCGTGACGAGCAGGACGAAGACGACGAAGAGGGCGAGCCCCTGTGCGCGCGAGAGCGACGGCATGAAGAATTGCTCCTGAGAACCAGCGTCCCGTTCGGAACCGCGCCCGCCGCGGCGGATGGTTCCGGCGGGTCGAGTGTCAACACGAATAGGCTTGGGCGGCGACACCGCGAGGGCGTGGGTTTCCGCCGGTCTGAATTGAGAAGGCCGCTTCCGTCTCGTGTGATGCCGGGAAGCGGCCCGTCGGATGGTTCTTAAGCTCGGCTTTTAACGGCGCGAGCGTTTTTTACTGCCGCCACCGCCGGTCAGGCTCTCGATGACGTTCGAGACGGTCGCCGCGACGCGCCCCGCCGTCTTGGCGACTCTGTTCACCAGATCACCCGCGCCCGCGCTGCTACTACCTCCCTTGCGAGCGCCGCCCTTCTTCGAAGCCCCGGCCTTCTTCGACGCGCCTGACTTCGAAGCTCCGCCGCCCTTCTTCGACGCGCCGCCCTTGCCCGCGCCGCCTTTCGCGCCGCCGCCTTTCGAGGCTCCACCCTTCGCGCCGCTTCTGGCCGCGCCACCTTTGGACGCACCGGCTTTGCCCGCGCCCTTCGCCGCGCCTTTGGACGCGCCGCCGCTCTTGGACGCGCTGCTCTTCGCGCCGCCCTTAGCCGCGCCTTTCGCGCCGCCCTTCTTACTGCCGCCGCCACCGGCGCGATTATCGCCGGGGCTCGCGAAGAGAGATTGACTGCCGCCGCCCTTCTTCGACCCGCGCCTGCTTGAGCCGCCGACGCCCGCGCCCATGCCGGTGTTACGACCGATGGCCGCGCCTCCATGATGGACGCCGCCCGAACCACCACCCATCTCTTCGCCGTTGTCTTCGTCACGTTCCCTGGACATCCCTGAATCTCCTTTGTGAGAAGTCGTCTGACCCCTCCCGGAAGCGAAGGGGCCGCACGCCATCTGACTCAGGCGTGCAGTGAAAACATTTGTCGCGTTGCGGCGGAGGATAGCACAACTTCAATGACCGGGAACCCATCTTTTTATTAAGTTTGAGCGATAAAACCCGACGTGCCTGAAGGTTGTTGAAGGGCTCGGCGCTCGCCTGCTTCGGGCTCCGACCGACGACGGTTGCCCGCGCGTCGCGGACGCCTCATAATGCCCCTTGTCCAACACACATGCGGACGAACGCGCGCGAGCGCGGAGACGTAAATGGACCCACTCTCTTCAGCGTTGGCCGTCCTGACGGCGATGATTACGCCCTCGGTGCTCATCTCCGCCTGCGGGGCGATGATCCTCTCGACCTCGACGCGTCTCGGTCGCGTCGTTGACCGCGTCCGCTCGCTCTCGGACAACTTCGAACAACTGGTCGCCAGCGGCGAAGAGTTGACCTTGTTCGAAGAGCGACGCGCGCTCATCTTCGACCAGCTCGACAAGCTGACGACGCGCGCCCGCCTGCTCCAACGCTCGATGACGAGTTTCTACGGCGCGCTCGGCGTCTTCGTCTCGACGAGCGTCGCCATCGGCCTCGTCGCCGCCGTCGGGCAGGCGGGCACGGGCTGGATTCCGGTCGTGCTCGGCCTCGCCGGCTCGTGCTTCCTCTTCTACGGCAGCATCCTTCTCATCTTCGAGGCGCGGCTCGCGCTCTCGACCATCAACGCCGAGATGGACTTCATCTGGCGGCTCGGCAAGACGCTCGCGCCCCAAGACCTCTCGACGCCGCGCAGCCCGCACTTCAACCGCCTGACGTTGAGGCGTCCGCGCCGATGAGCGAACAGCCTTCATATATTCCGCTCCTTGAGACCGGCGAACTCCGCCGCCGCGTCGAGGCTTTGGAGCATCTCTTAGAGAGCTGCACCGTCTGCCCGCTCGACTGCGGCAACAACCGTCTCAAAGGCGAGTTGGCGCGCTGCTTCTCCGGGCGACTCCCCATCGTCTCTTCGTACACGCCGCACTTCGGCGAGGAGCCCGCGCTCTCCGGCACGCACGGCGCGGGCAACATCTTCTTCGGCAACTGCAACCTCCGCTGCGTCTACTGCCAGAACTACCAGATTTCGCAGACGTACAAAGCGCAGCTCAAAAACGAGGTCACGCACGAGCGCCTCGCCTCGATGATGCTTGAGCTGCAAGAGCGCGGCTGTCACAACATCAACTTCGTCTCGCCGACCCACTTCGCGCCGCAGTTGGCCCGCGCGCTCCTCCTCGCCGCCGAAGGGGGCTTGCGCCTCCCCGTCGTCTACAACACAAACGCCTACGACTCCGTGGAAGTCCTCCGGCTGCTCGAAGGCATCGTTGACGTTTACCTCCCCGACTTGAAGTACGCGGACTCTGCTGACGGCTACGCCTACTCGAAGGTCAAGAACTACACGGAGCACGCCCGCGCCGCGCTCAAAGAGATGTACCGGCAGACCGGCGACCCGTTAGTCTTCGACGAGCAAGGACTGCTGCGTCGCGGCCTCGTCGTCCGCCTCCTCGTGCTCCCCAACGACCTCGCGGGCGTGCGCGACTCGCTGACTTGGATACGCGACGAACTCGGCCCGCGCGTCGCCGTCTCTCTGATGGCGCAGTATTACGCGACCAACAAGGCCGCGACGGACGAACGCTACACGCTGCTCTCGCGCCGCATCACCGAGACCGAGTGGTGGCGCGCTGTCTCTCTGCTCGAAGAGTTGGGGATGGAGGAGGGCTGGATGCAGGAGTACGACGGGGCCTCGCACTACTACCGCCCCGACTTCGAAGACCCGGCGATGCCCTTCAAGGACATCCGCGACTTCCAGACGTGACGGCGCGCGCGGGCCGCATCCGAGAAGATGGATTTCCGGCCTCTTCTTGAGCCCGCCGAAAGTTGACCGGCGACGCAGTAAAAGGCTTTCAGATGGCGCAACCCGTTGGAGTTTGAAGCCCTCTTCTCTCGTTAATTAATCCCGCGGCGCGTGCCGTGCGCTTAGGTGTGAGAGTTGCATGTGCTTTTTGGCAGTAGTCACAATTTCTGTTTGAGGAGTATCAAATGTTCAAAAGGATTCTCTCGGTCGCGCTCGTCGCGTCGTTGCTGTCGGTGGCCGGCCCCGTGTCCGCACGCGCCGCGACACCGAAGTCGAAGGCGGAGAAGGAAGCCGTCTTCGTCGCGAAGTTGAAGGAAGGCGTCGCCAAGCTCGGCACGGGCACCGAGGCGCGCGTCGAGGTCAAACTGAAGGATAAGACGAAGCTCAAGGGCTACGTCTCCGAAGTCAGCGACGAAGGCTTCAGCGTCGTGGACGCGAAGACCGGCGTGGCGACGCACGTCGCTTACCCGCAAGTCCAGAAGGTCAAGGGCCATAACCTCTCGACCGGCGCGAAGATCGCCATCGGCCTCGGCGCGGTCGTCGCCGTGCTGGTCATCTGGCTCATCTTTGAGAACTACGGCTGAGGAGGCCGCACGCAATGCTCGGCATACTTCTGCACGGCGGCGACTTGGGTTTAGGGGCGTGGCTCGTCATCCTCTTCGTCCTCGCGCTCGCCGGGCTGGTCGTCGTCGCGGCCTTCGTCGGCGTCATCTACTTGATAGGCAAACGTTGGCCGCCGCTCAAGGCGTCCACATCAGACGGACTGAAAACGGAGCACGCACGGAATGACTAAAGACGCCGCGCCGCAAGTCGGCGAGCCCGCGCCCGACTTCACCCTCAAGGACGGCGAGGGCCGCGACTGGCGACTCTCCGAGCAGCGCGGGCGTGTCGTCGTGCTCCTCTTTTATCCGGGCGACGAGACGCCCATCTGCACGCGGCAGATGTGCTCGGTGCGCGACCGTTGGGAGGACTACGCGGCGACGGGCGCGGAGGTGGTCGGCGTCTCGACCGACACGCCTGATTCACACCGGAAATTCTCCGAGCATCACGGCCTCCCTCTGCGCCTGCTCTCCGACACGACGGGCGAAGTCTCGCGCCTCTTCGGCGCGACCTCCTGGCTCCCGAACCGCGCGGCCCGCGCCGTCGTCGTCATTGACGGCGCGGGCCGCGTCCGCCACCGCAAAGTCCAACCCCTCTCGCTCTTCCGCCCGAAGGACGACGAAGTGCTCGCCGCCATCCGCGCCGCGCAAGGATAGGCGGCTGCCGCTCCTCTGCGCCGCCTTCCCCGTGTATAATGCGCGCACCCGCCTCAACACCACGGAGGAGACGCATGAGCACAGACCGCTCAACCGAGATACTTAATTACCTCGCGGCCATGAGCCGCGACGTGGGAGAGTTCAGGCAGGAATTCCGGGAGTCACGGCAGGAGTTCCAACAACACCAGCAAGAGTTCGTAGAGCTAAGGCAGGAGTTTCAAGAACACCGGCAGGAGTTCGTAGAGCTAAGGCGGGAATTCGTAGAGTTCCGGCAAGAGTCACAGCAGGAGTTCCGACTGCTCAGGCAGGACTACTCGCAGTTCCGCTCGGACTTCGGACACTTCAGCAGCGAGACGCGCGAGCACTTCAAGAAGCTCGACCGCGAGGTGAAGAACGCGACGCGGAGGCTCGACCGCATCGAGTCGGTGTTGCTGACCGGGCGCGCAGACATTGACGAGTTGCAGGAGCGCGTGACGGCGTTGGAAGAATAGTCGGCGTCAGTCTTCGCCACCGCCCGAACAAGCAGGTTACTAAAGGAGAGTCTAAGAGATGTCCGAACAGAAGAAGTGCGCGCGGTGCGAGCAGGAGCGACCGCCGCTCGGCTACGCGCCTTTCCCGAACGAGATGGGCCAGCGCATCGGCACCGAAATCTGCCAGCCCTGCTGGGCCGAGTGGCTGCAAAAGCAGAACATGATCATCAACCACTACGGCCTCGACCTGATGAACGAGGACGCGCAGACCTTCCTCTTCGACAACATGAAGGCCTTCTTCTTCGGCGGCGGCGCGCCGTCCGACATGGCCCAGATAGACACGTCGAAGGAAGGCACGGTCAAGTGGTAAAAGTAGATGTCAGATGCCGGATGCCGGATGTTAGTAAAGACCGCTTTCTTCTTCTGACATCTAACATCCGGCATCTCACACCTCTTTCTTCCCTTGCCGTCCCCCGCTTCCGGCGCTAAGATGTGCGCCAGTCAACAACCCACGCGCACGCACCGAAGGTTTTACGCAATCGAGGGGGGCGCTCGTCGCCGTCCGGGCGCGTCGCGTGGGCAGGCTCCGTACAAGCGGGCATTTTTAAACAAACCAGGAGAATCCAACCGACATGAGAAACACTCTGGCGATTTCCGCGGGCGTCGCCCTTCTTGCCCTCACCGCCGCCTGCGGCGGAGAGCCCACGAACAACTCGACCGTCAACCGCGCCAACACCAACACGGCTGTCGTCACCAACTCCAACGTCAACACGAACGCCAACGCCAACGTCAACACGAACGCGTCGGCCCGCAGCGACAACTGGAACTGGAATGCCAACCGCGAAGACTACGACAAGACCGCCAACAACTGGCGCGCGAGCGCCACCGGCCTCGGCGACAAGATCAGCACCGAGGCAGGTGACGGCTGGATTCACTTCAAGGTGCGCGGCGCGCTCGCGGGCGTCAACGACCTCCGCGACTCGACCATCAACGTTGATGTCGAGAAGGCCGTCGTCACGCTGCGCGGGAGCGTCGGCACTGCCGCCGGGAAGGCCGCCGCCGAGAAGGCCGCGAAGGTTGACGGCGTGAAGAGCGTCACCAACAGCCTTGTGGTCAAGCCCGCCGACGGCGACGCCAACAAGAACGCCAACACCAAGTAAGACCCGCGGGCACGGGGCGCGCGCGAACTCGTCAAGCGACTCGCGCGCGCCCCGCGCCCGGCGGACGACCCGAAGCCCCGCCGCCGGGGCCGAAACTTTTCCGCGCGCGACGCGTCAGATGCCGCGCGCACGAACGTTTCCGAAGCAGTACCTTACGTCAGCCCGTCCGGTTCACTTTGCGGGCGCGGCTGTTCCCCCTTCGCGGCGCTTTAGCACTTCGTCTTTACCGTCCAAAAAATTTAGACGCGCGCTTCCCCAAGAGTCTCCCGCCGGAGTCTCCACAAGGGTTCGCGCGCAGGTTTCTGACTCTTCAGGTCGGGAAGCACAAAACTCATGATGCGAATGCGAAACTCTCAAACCAGAATGCTCGCGGCCCTCTCGTTCGTCGCTCTGGCCGCCGCCCTCGTCTCCGTCGGCCCGGCACGCCGCGCGGGCGCGCAACGCGCGGGCGTTGACACCTACGCCATCACCAACGCGCGCGTCGTCACCATCTCCGGCCCGGTGATTGAGCGCGGGACGGTCGTCGTCCGCGAGGGGCTCATCGCCGCCGTGGGCGAGCGCGTCAGCGCGCCGCCCGACGCGCGCACCATTGACGGCACGGGACTGACCATCTACCCCGGCCTCATTGACGCGAGCACCACGCTCGGCATCCCGCGCCCGACGCCGACGCCCGGCACGACGCCCGGAGGCGGAGGCGGCTTCGCCGGACTCTTCGGGCAGTCCGCGCCCTCGGCGGTCTCGCCGAACTCGACGCAGTTGCCCGGCCTCCAGCCGGAGATATCAGCCGCCGACATCGTGCGGCCCGGCGGCAACGAGATCGAGGCGGCGCGCAACGTCGGCATCACTTCGGCGCAGACCGCGCCGCGCGGCAACGTCTTCCTCGGCCAGTCGGCGGTCATCAACCTCGCGGGCGACTCGCCGCAGGAGATGATCGTGCGCTCGCCGGTCGCGCTCTACGTCGGCACGACGCCCATCGGCGGCGGCCAGTACCCCGGCTCTCTGATGGGCGTCTTCTCCGCCGTGCGGCAACTCCTCCTCGACGCGGAGCGATACCGCGAGGCCAACGCCATCTACGAGCGCAACCCGCGCGGACTCCGCCGCCCCGAACAGGACAAGTCGCTGGCCGCGCTTCTGCCCGTGCTCGCCAGACAGATGCCGGTCGTGATGCAGGCCGACAGCGAGCGGCAGATTGCGCGCGCGCTCGACATCGCGCGCGAGTTCAACCTCCAACTCGTCATCGCGGGCGGGACGGAGGCGCACAAAGTCGCCGACCGCTTGAAGGCGGCGAACGTGCCCGTCCTTCTCTCTCTGAACTTCCCGCGTCGCACCGCCGCCGCCTCGCCCGACTCCGACCCGGAGGCTTTACGCATCTTGCGCGACCGCGTTGAAGCCCCGAAGACGGCGGGCCGACTCGCCGCCGCCGGTGTCCGCTTCGCCTTCCAGTCGGGCGGGATGACGCAGATGAACGACTTCCTCGCCAACGCCGCGCGCGCCGTCGAGAATGGCCTCGCGCCGATGGACGCCGTGCGCGCTCTGACCATCCGCCCGGCGGAGATACTCGGCGTCGCCCAGCAGCTCGGCACGGTTGAGGTCGGCAAGATCGCCAACCTCACCGTCACGCGCGGCGACCTCTTCGCCAAAGACCGGCGCATCACGCACGTCTTCATTGACGGTCGCCCCGTTGACCTGCGCCCGGCGGCGACCGCGACCGGCGGAGCGCCCGGCGCTTCGGGCACATGGACGCTGACGGTCAACCTCCCCGGCACGGGCGAGGCGCAGTCCGAGTTCGCCGTCACGCTCAACCTGCAACAGCAGGGCGAAAGTCTGACCGGCTCGCTGCAAGGCGCGCTCGGCTCCGGACAGCTCGGCTCAGGCTCCGTGACCGGCTCGGACGTCCGCTTCAACGTGCCCGTCACGCTCCCCGGCTCCGCCTCGCAGACCACCGACGCCATCTTCACCGGAACCATTACCGGCAACGAGATGCGCGGGCAGGTGCAGATTGTCGGGCGCGGCCCCGGCACGTTCACGGGCACACGCCCCGCCCCGCCCGCCGGGGGAGGCGGAGGCCCGCGCGGCACGAACCCCGGCGGAAGGGGAAGGACGCCCGCCGGTGACGGGGCAGGCGCGACCTCGCCCGCCGACATCTCCGGGGCCTACCAAATCGAGTTCAACGTCGGCCCGCGCACCATCCCGGCCACTCTGACCCTGCGGCAGCAAGGCTCGACGCTCACGGGCACGTTGTCGAGCGAGTTCGGCACGACCGACATCACCAACGGCTCGGTCGGCCCCGAAGGCTTCCGCTTCGACACCACGGTCACGCTCGCGCAGACCCTCAACGTCTCGGTCAGCGGCACCGTCTCAGGCAACCGCGTCAGCGGAACCCTCACCTCGCCGAACGGCCCCGCGAGCTTCACGGGGACGCGCGTACCCTAGCGAAGTTCAAAGTTCAAGGTTCAAAGTTCAAAGTCACCAACCGACTTCCAAACTTTGAATCTTGAACTTTGAACCTTGAACTTATTCTTGGAGAGCAATGATGAAAAGATTATTCACGCTCCTTTTGACACTCTCGCTCGTCGGCGGCGCGGCCTTCGGGCAGGCGCGCACGGCGGCGGGAGGCGCGAGCACCGAGACGCTCATCCGCAACGCGACCATCCTGACCGTCACGCGCGGGAGGTTGGAGAACACAGACCTTCTCGTGAAGAACGGGAAGATTGCCGTCGTCGGGCCGAACCTGAAGGCCGCAGCGAACGCGCGCGTCATTGACGGCACGGGCAAGTTCATCCTGCCGGGCATCATAGACGCTCACTCGCACTCGATGATGGACGGCTCGGTCAACGAGTGCACGCAGTCCGTGACCGCGATGACGCGCGTGCGCGACATCCTCAACCCGACCTCCGTCAACCTCTACCGCGAGCTGGCGGGCGGCGTCACTTCCCTGCTCCTTTTGCACGGCTCGTGCAACGCCATCGGCGGCCAGAGCCAGACGGTCAAGATTAAGTACGGGCGGCCCGTCGAGGAGTTCATCTTCCCCGGCGCGCCTCCGGGCATCAAGTTCGCGCTCGGCGAGAACCCGAAGCGGACGAACTTCGTCGTCCCCGGCCTCGCGCGCCGCTACCCGGCGACGCGCATGGGCGTCGAAGAGGTCATCCGCGAAGCCTTCACCCGCGCCCGCGACTACCGCGCCGCGTGGGCCGACTACCGCGAGCAGTCGCGCACCAACAAGAACCTTATCCCGCCGCGCCGCGACATCACGCTCGAACCCTTAGTCGAGATTCTCGAAGGCAAGCGGTACGTGCACGCGCACTGCTACCGCGCTGACGAAATCTTCATGCTCATCAACCTCGCCGACGAGTTCGGCTTCAAGATTCGCACCTTCCAGCACGTCCTCGAAGGCTACAAGGTCGCCACCGAAATCGCGCGCCACGGCGCGGGCGCTTCGACCTTCGCCGACTTCTGGGGCTACAAGATAGAAGCCTACGACGCCATCCCCCACAACGCGGCGATCATGACGCGCAAGGGCGTCAACGTCTCCATCAACTCCGACTCCGACGAGCGCGCGCGCCGCCTCAACATTGACGCCGCGAAGATGATGCGCTACGGCGGTCTGAACGAAGAAGAAGCGCTCAAGCTCATCACTTGGAACCCCGCGTGGCAGCTCGGCATTCAAGACCGCGTCGGCTCCATCGAGGCGGGCAAGGACGCCGACTTCGCCATCTGGAACGCGCACCCCTTGAGCGTCTACGCGCGCGTGGACATGACCTTCATTGACGGCGACGTCTTCTTCGACCGCGAGGCCGACCTCGCGCGCCGCCCGCAGCTCGAACAGGAGCGCAAGACTTTGGAGCAGGCCGAGGCCAACAAACCGCCCGCGCGCGGCGAGGGCGCGACGCCGCCCCGCCCGCCCTCGGCCATCCGCCGGGCCTACACGCACGACGACGACGTTCACGACGAGCAGGAGGACAACCAGCGATGAAGACCACACAGCACGTCGCCGTCAAACTTCGCGCGCTCGCCGCGTGCCTCGCGCTCTTCGCTTCACTGCCGCTCGGCTTCTCCCCGGTCGTCTCGGCGCAGGACATTGTGAGCCCGATGCAGCAGGAGACGAGCGCGCCCGGCGCTTACGTCATCCGCAACGCGCGCATCGTCACCGTCAGCGGCGCGGAGGTCGAAAACGGCACCGTCGTCATCAGCGACGGCAAGATCACTTCGGTCGGCGCGAACGCTTCCGCCCCGGCGGGCGCGACCGAGATTGACGCGCGCGGCCTCTTCGTCTACCCCGGCATGATTGACGCGGGGACGAGCATGGCCTTAGTCGAGATAGAGTCGGGCGCGCCCGGCACGGTTGATACCAACGAACTCGGCGACATGAACCCGAACGCGATGGCGTGGGTAGCGGTCAACCCGCACAGCGCGCACCTCGACGTGACGCGCGTCGCGGGCGTGACGAGCGCCGTCAGCCTCCCGCAGGGCGGGCTCATTTCCGGTCAGGCCGCGCTCATCAACCTGAGCGGCACGTCGCAGAAAGAGTTGGCGGTCGTCCAGACCATCGCGCTCGTTATCAACTTCCCGACCATCGGCGCGGGCGGCGGCTTCTTCGCTCTGCAACAGGCCGCCACGCCCGACGCCGCGACGGCGCGCGAGCGGCGCATCGAAGAGATGCGACGGATGCTGCGCGACGCCGAAGCCTACGGGCGAGCGCAGGACGCCTTCGCGCGCGACCCGAAATCGGTGCCGCGACCGGTGTCGGATTTGAAGCTCGCCGCCCTCGTGCCTTACGCGCGCGGCGAGCGTCCCGTCGTCTTCCGCGCCGAGCGCGAGCGTGACATCCGCGCCGCGCTCAACTTCGCGCAGGAGATGAAGCTCAAGCCCATCATCCTCGGCGGCAGCGAAGCCCCGAAGGCCGCTTCGTTGTTGAAGGAGCGGAACGTCCCCGTCATCCTCGACGGCACGCTCAACATGCCTTTGCGCGAGGACGACGGATACGACTCGCTCTACGAGAACGCGGCGAAGCTCCAGCGCGCGGGCGTCCGCTTCGCCATCTCGACGGGCGATTCGGGCGCGCACGTCCGCGACCTCCCCTTCCACGCCGGGATGGCCGCCGCCTTCGGGCTCCCGAAGGCCGAGGCGCTCAAGGCCGTCACGCTCTACCCGGCGCAGATTATGGGCGTCGCCGACCGGCTCGGCTCCATCGAAGCGGGCAAGATCGCCAACGTCGTCGTCACCGACGGCGACATCCTCGAAGCCCGCACCAACGTCCGCCACCTCTTCATCGCCGGGCGGCAAATCCCAATCGTCAGCCGCCACACGATGCTTTACGACCAGTTCAAGGACAGGAAGTAAGAGCCGGAACAGTACCGCGAGCGGTAGCGAGCGGGTGGACGTTGGGTGTCATTCAACGTCCACCCGCTCGCTACCGCTCGCGGTACTGTTTTTTCCCTACTGACTACTGCTTTTTGCAACCCCCTCGCAAGGTAATCACAACCTCCCCCGGCGCGTTTCGTCGTACTGTTGCTCGAACCAGACACTGTCAAAGGAAAATCAGCACCTCGCTTACGGACGCTAGACCCGTCTTGAGACGCGGCAGTGGATTACGAAACAATTTACTGAGGGAGAAAAAAGATGAGATTCGAGAAGACTGTTCAGACCTTCGCCGCCTGTGTGCTGGCGCTCGCGTTCGGTGCGACCGCCGTGGTGGCGCAGACGAACGACCCCGGTGTCTCCTCGTCCAACCGGACGACCGTCGCCGCCGGGCAGAAGATGAAGCTCAAGGGCTTCGTCGTCCGCCGCGACGCCGACACCTTCGTCGTGCAGGACGCCGTGAGCGGCGCGCAGACGACCGTCCTCCTCTCCGACCGCACGAGCGTCAAGACCAAGGGCGGCTTCTTCGGCGGCGGCTCCAACTTCGGGCAGACCGCCATCATGCGCGGCCTCAACCTCGAAGTCGAAGGCCGGGGCGACTCGACGGGCCAACTCGTCGCCGAGAAGATTCGCTTTAACGACAGCGACCTCCGCACGGCCCGCACCGTCGAGGCCAACGTCACGCCGGTCGAAGGCCGCGTCGGCACCGCCGAGACGCGCATCGCCGCGACCGAGCAGAACGCCGAGCGGATGTCGGGGCAGGTTGACGAGCTGGCCGCCATCTCGAACGCCGCGAACGGCGGGGCCGTCGCCGCGCAGGAGTCCGCCGACCGCGCCGTCGAGGGCGTCCGCGTCGCCAACGACCGCATCTCTTCCATAGACGACTACACGCCGGAGCGCAGCATCGCCGTCGGCTTCAAACTCCGCAGCTCCGCGCTCACGCCCGAAGCCAAGAAGACCCTCGACGAGATTGCGACTTACGCGCAGACCGCGAAAGGCTATCTCCTCGAAGTGACGGGCTACGCCTACGAGTCGCGCAACAAGGACGCGAACCGCCGCTTGAGCGAGCAGCGCGCCGAGTCAATCGTCCGCTACCTCGTCGAGAATCATCGCATTCCGATGCGCCGCATCGTCACGCCCTTCGGCTTCGGCAACGCGAACCCCGTGGCCGACAACACGACGCGCGAGGGCCGCGCCCAGAACCGCCGCGCCGAAGTCCGCGTCCTCCTCAATCGAGGCATCTCGCAGCCCGGCAGCGACCTCAACCCGAACAAGGTTTCGATGGCGACGCCGGAATAGGCCGTAAGCCCCGAAGGGGCGCGGGAAATTAGCCGGGGTTGAAGTGAGGGAGTGAGCCGCAGGCGAGCGACCGAGCGTAACCCCCGGAACACATCACCATAAAAGTATGCGCCCCGGCAGGGGCGCGGGGACGAGCGCACGATAATGCGTGTCGTTTCCGTCGCCCCTGCCGGGGCGAGATGTTTTTAACGGACGTGCTTCCGGGGGTTTGCGCTTCGGTCGCTCGCGCTCCCTCGCTCACCCCCGGCTAATCTCCGAAGCCCCTGCCGGGGCTCATGCCTTTTTCTCGTGCGCCGCTACAAGCCGAGCGCGTCCATCCGCGCCTTCTCGAAGTCGCCGTCTTCAGCCGGATACCTCAAGACGCTTTCAAACTTTCCCGTCTCTTTCGCCAGCGCCCAGACGAGGCTCTCGCCCGCCGGGACGATGTTCGGGGCGGAAGTGAAGACGGGGTCGGCGAACGCCTTCTCCGCGTCAATCAGTCGCCAGCCCTTGCGCTCGAACATCCGCAGAAGGTCGCCGAGGAAGAGCCCGTTCAAGACGTTGTGGTGGATCAGCAAAGTGTGCCGGACGCTGCGCCCCAAGACTTTGCGCGCGAGGTCGTCGTAGAACGTGGCGCGCGCCCAGATGTGTTCGAGGTAGAAATCGCGATAAGGCTTGAGGTCGGCCTGCGGGTTCGTCTTGAGCCGGTCGCGCATCCTCTGATCCACGTACCAGTCGGAGGCGTCAATCGTGACGTGGCCGTTGCGGTAGCCGTGCTCGCGCATGAAGGCGCGCATCCTGTCCCGCTGCTCGGTGGTCTTCCCTTCCTTCAGGAACGGGAAGCGGAGGAGCTTCCGGTAACGCGGGAACTGCTTGAGCAAAGCCTCGTTGCGCAGGATGTCGCGCGCGTACTCGTCGAAGTCCGCGTTGTGGTAGAACTTGTGCGAGTAGGTGTGGTTAGCGATGATGTGCCCGCGCTCGTCCCAGAGCCGCAAGAGCGGCAGCTTCTTCTCGTCGTCCACGTGCTTGCCCGTGACGAACATCGCCGCCTTAATCTTCTGCCCGGCGAGCGCGTCGAGGATGGCGCGGTTGCGCGCCTCCCCCGACAACGTGGGCGTGTCGAAGAGTATGAAGTCGTCCATCGTGATGGCGACCTCCGGACGTTTACCGGCGGACGCTATCGCCGACGTTCCGCCCAACCCGATGGCCGCCGCGAAGAGGCCGGCGTTTCTGGTGAATTCTCTACGGTTCATGTCTTCTTCTCTCGGCTGTTAAGAGCACTTCATTAAAACTGTAGGGGCAGGGCTTGTCCCTGCCCGCTTCGTTTCGCCAGACTCAAGGTCGAGCGTGCCACAGCCACGGGCAGGGACAAGCCCTGCCCCTACAGTTCTCATCCGCGTTGGGGTCTTGCGTTCGCGCTACTTCTTGCTCGCCTGCTGCTTCTTCTGGAACTCAGTAAAATAGTCCTGCATGAAGGGCGGCAGGTTCTCTTCCGAGTCCCTGTACGGCAGCCCCTTCGTCACGGCCCAGCGGGCGATCCAAGAGTCGCCGCGCTCGCCCGTGTAGTTGTCGGGCAGGCGGTAGGCTTCATCCTTCGTCGCCGCCTCCATCGTGACGAACTTGTAGCCGCGTCGCTTCATCATCCGCGCCAGCTCGTCGAAGCAGTCGGCGTTCAGAGCGCCCGCCGTGAGCATCAGGACTTGCGGGAACTCGCGCCCCACGACCTCGCGCGAGTAGGCTTCGACGAACTCGAACATCCGCTCCATATACGGCACGTACTCGGCGCGGATGAGCGCCTGCGCCTTCTCGTCCTCGCGCCTGAGCGCCTCGATGTAGGCGTGCGAGAAGAGCCAGTCCATGTTGTCAATCGTCACCGGGTGAATCTGGTAGCCACGCTCGCGGAGAAACCGCTCGGCGGCGGTCTTCTGTTCGAGGCTCGCGCCCGTGTTCAGATACGGGTAGCTGAAGTAGCGCACCTGACGCCCGCGCTCGGCTGCGAGCCGCTTCATCACCTTCTCGCCCGCGAGGACAGCGGCCTGAAAATCGTTGAGCCCCGCGCGGTAGAGATTCGTGTGCCGGAAGGTCTCGTTGCCGAGTTCGTGCCCGGCGTCGAGCCACTCGGCGAGGAGCCCGACGCGCGCCTCGTCGAGCGTCCCGTCCTCTTTGTAGAGCCGCCCCTCGTTGACGAAGCTCACGGCCTTGATGTCGTTGGCGGCGAGGCTCCGCATGAGCTTGCGCGTCTTATTCGCGAGCCGACCGTTGTCGTAGATGCCGTTGCCGGGGAAGCTGACGAAGGTGACGGCCACCTCGCGCCTCTGACCGGCGGGCGCGTGGACTCCGGCCCCGGCGAGGGCAACGCCGCCGCGCTCACCTTCCGGCGGAAGGATGGCGCGCGCGCCGACGAGTGCGCCGCAGAGCATGACCAGCAGGAGCGAGCCCGCGACGAGCGGCGAGCGTGTGTGCGCGTCTGTTTTGACTTGAATCAACCTCTGAATGCGTTGCATGAGTGAACCTCCGTTGGCTGCCAGCGCAAGGGCGGGCGTCTCGCCGCGCTCCCGGCGCAGTTGTTCCATTTGGGCCAGCGAGCGCGCGTAGAGCAGCACGTCGCCCGTCACGCGGACGGCCACGTCGTCGCACGCGTGCTCGCGCTCGGCGCGCACGCGGTGCGAAACCCACCACGCCGCCGGGTGATAAAACAAAAGAGTCTCGGCGGCGGTTTGCAGCAGGTTGACGAGGTAGTCGTAGCGGCGGACGTGCGCCAACTCGTGCGCGAGCACGGCTGCGAGTTGTTCGGGCGAGAGCCCGGTCAAGGCGCTCGCCGGGATAAGGATGAGTGGGCGCAAGTGACCGACGACCGTCGGCACTTCGACGAGCGCCGACTGGCAGAGCCGCACCGCACGCGCGACGCCCATGCGGCGCGCGAGCGAACCGAGCGACTCGCGCCACTCTTCGGCGACCGCGGACGCGCTCGCCTCCAAACGTCTCAACGAAAACCAGCCGCCCGCGACGCGCAGCGCAAGCAAAAAAACGCCCGCCGCCCACGCCCAGACCAGCAGCGGGAGCAGCACGTCGAAACGCTCAGCCGCCCAACGCCCGAAGTCCCCGCGCGGCGACGCGGCCTCTCGGCCCGCGTCCCGCTCAGCTTCCACGGGGGCAGTCTTACCGAAGCCTTCAGCGCCCCCGCGCAGTTGCAGCGCCTCCGCCCACACGTCGCCCTTCAGACTCCCGGCGCGCGAGTTCGGAAAACTCGACGCGCGGAAGCCGACGAAGGCCGTCGTGATCGGCAGGACGAGCATCAGCGCGAGCGCCGCGCACGCGGCGACGTAGCGGACGTTGGCCGCCGCGTCCCGCGCGAGCGAGGCGAAGCAGCCGTAGAGCGCCGCCACCAACGCGCCCTGCCAGAGCGAGTGGACGAGCGCCCACCCTATAACCCGCAGGGTCTCTTCGGCGAGCATGGTCTCCGTCGTCGTCAACGCCCACCCCTTTCCAGCTCATCGAGCATCTGCCTGATCTCCGACAGCTCGTCGGCGGAAGCCTTCTCGGACGAGAGCGCCTGAAGCACGAGCCGCTTCGCCGACCCGTCGAAGGCCCGCCGGAGCAGGTCGCCGATGAGTTGCCTTTGCGTCTCGTCCTCGGCGAGCGCCGCCGCGTAGACGTGCGCCCGCTGCGTCTCGTCCCGCCGCACGAGCCCCTTCTCAGACATGATCTGCATCATCTTCAAAGCGGTCGTGTACCCTGAGGTCTTGAACTCGCTGAGCTGTTCGAAAACTTCCCTGACGGTGCTCGGCCCGCGTCGCCAGAGCACCTTCAGGATTTCCAATTCCGCGTCCGTCGGGCGCGGTAAGACGGTTTCTGTCATGACAAACACCTTTCCGGTGACTCAAGTCGGCGAGCAACTTACTACGAACAACTTCGTACTGTCAACGAAAACTTTCGTAGACCTTCTTTTGCAAGCAATTCCGGCCAAAAACACCGAAGCTCTACTTTTCAAGGAAAGTGAAACCATCCTCCAGCTCCAAACGTATTGTCAAATGTCCTTGACAGAATGAAAAGGAAGCTGTACCGTGCTTTTCGTCGAGATGCTTTGGAAGTGGAGGTTCACTGATGAAAACGTCGGCGACTAATGACAGGCGGGAGACGATTCTGGGCCTCGTCCTCGTCAGCACATGGATTCTCAGCTACTTCGGGGCGCGCGTGCTTTTGAAGAGCGTGGAGTTGGAGACGTGGCTGCGCGTCGGCGTCGTCTTAGTGCCCGTCGTCCCGTTCGTGTTTCTGCTGCTGTGGATAGTCCGTGGAATCCGGCAGTTGGACGAGTTGGAGCGGCGCATTCAACTCGAAGCGCTGGCCGTCGCCTTTCCTCTCACCTTCCTGCTGATGATGACGCTCGGCCTCTTGGAACTGGCGGTCAAGCTCAAGCCGGAAGATTGGAGCTACAGGCATCTCTGGCCCTTCATGTTCGTCTTCTATCTCGCCGGGCTGACGCTGGCGCGGAGGCGTTACCAGTGAAGACGCGGCTCAAGGTTCTGCGCGCCGAGAGGGACTGGACGCAGGAGGACCTGGCCTCGCGGCTCGGCGTCTCGCGGCAGACGGTCAACTCCATCGAGACCGGGAAGTACGACCCAAGCCTCCCGCTCGCCTTCAAGATCGCGCGCCTCTTCGGCCAGCCCATCGAGGAGATATTCTCAGAGCCGGACGAAACGGACGCGACCGAAGGCGGCGCGGCGAGTTGAAGAGATTTATTTCGGAGCGCCTTCTCACCAGCGATGGTAGGCAGGGTGGCCGGGCTTGACGGCGACGAAGGTTCCACGGCAGGTGGCGCAGGTCTCGCCCCCGGCGACTATCTCGGATTCGACGACGACGCGGCGGCCCTCGGATTCGACGATGCGGGCGGAGAGTTTCAACTCGGCGTCGGAGGGCGTGGGGCGGAGGAGCTTGATTGAATATTCGGCGGTGACGGTGCAGGGCGGGCTCTCCAAGCCGTCGCGCCGCATGAGGTGCGAGGCGGCGGCCCAGTTCGAGTGGCAGTCGAGGAGCGTGCCGACGATGCCGCCGTTGAGCATGCCGGGGAAGGATTCGTGGTGCGGCTCCGGCGTCCACACGGCGACGGTCTCGCCGCCCTCGCCCGACGCGAAGCTGCGGATGCGCAAGCCCTTCTCATTCGCCGGGCCGCAGCCGAAACACGCGCTCCCCGGCGCGTAACGTTCTTGCAGACTCAGTTCGTTCATAAGTGTTCGTCTCGCCGCTTTAGGATTAGCCACAGAGGCACGAAGGCACAAAGAAAGTCAGAAGTCAGAATGATGAACGCTGAACTGAAGGGCGGAGGTCTTGTCTTTCAATTCATCGTTCTGCGTTCTGACTTCTGACTTTATCTCCGTGCCTCCGTGTCTCTGTGGCTAATCCCTTTATTGTTCGTCAACCGTCGGGTCTTCGATGGTCGCGGGCTTGCCTTGATGGTCGGCGGCGCGGATGACGCCGGTCTCGTCCACGAAGAAGGAGCGGCGGCCCGTCTTGCCGTAGTTCGTGGGGACGGCGGTGGCCTCGAACTTGTCGCCGACGACGTTCAACTCAATCTTGTACTCCTGCCGCTCGAAGACCCACTTCTCGACTAAGTCTTCCTTCACGAGTTCTTCGAGCGTGCCGTAGCGCTGCATCTGCTTCTCGGTCTTGAAGCGTTCCTGCGCGTTGACGATGGCCGTCAGCGCGTAGCGGGCCATGGATTCGTGGCCCCTGATGGGAGCTTCCTTGGCGCTAATCATGATGCTCGCGGCGTAGGTCTTGATGAAGTTGAGCGGGAGGCGCACTTCGTGCACCAGCGAGTCGCCCTCGTTGGTCGCGGCGTAGGCGGCGGGCTCCGGCGTCGCGTCGAGTTGCGAGGCGATGGCGAGCACCACGGGGTCTTGGCTCACGCTCGCCATCTTCTTGGCGTCGTCCTGCGCGTACTTCATCATCGTGTCGGCGACGAAGACCTGCGCGACGCGCTGGCGGGCCTGCCACGCGGTCGCGTCGCGGAACTTGCTCGTCGCGTCGAGCGTCTGCCGCCGCGAGTAAGAGTCAACGACATGGCGCACGGCCCTCACGTCCTCGGCGATGGCGAGGTGGTTGTTGATGATGACGTAGGAGAAGCTCCCCAAACTCTGGATGTCGAAGCCCTCGCGCCGCTCGGTCTGCGCGGGCGCGTCGGGCGCGGCCATCCCGAAGGCGACGGCCACGCGCGGCAGGATTTTGCGCACCTTGTCCGAGTCGTTGAGCGCGACGAGGATGACGAAGCCCGGCCTCGCCGCCTTCTCTTGCTTCTCCTTCTCGATCTGCTCCTTCTTCGCCAGCTCGGACATCATGTTCGAGGTGAAGTACGAGAGCGGGACGCTGAAGGCGACCTCGTTGCCGAGCGAGGGCAGGAGGTCTTCCTTGAACTTGAAGCCGAAGAGTTTTTCGATAGTCTCGACGACGGCCCCGCCCATCAGGGGCTTGCCGTCTTCGTTGAGTTCGCCGAGCCCGGCTTCGGGGTTCTCCGCCAACGCGGTCTGGATGTTGGCGGCGCGCTCGTCCGCCGCGCCGAGGATGCCGTTGAAGATGCGCGACCATTCGAGCGAGGTGCTGAAGAAGACGTCCGTGTCGGCGGGCGCAATCGTCGCGCTCTCGGAGGCGACGGGCGGGCCGTTGAAGACGTTCGGGAGGAAGGGGATGAGGTTGACCGCGCCGTCGGGCGTGTTGACGACCGCCGCGCGCGCCACGACCGTCCCGCCTTCGAGCGTGACGGCGACGGCGAACGTTTCGGGGATGCGCGGCGTGCCCCTCTCCCAACTGCGCATCAGCGTCGCCAACTGGCTCACGGCGACCTGCTCCTCCGAAGGCTTCACCGGCTGCACCGTCGCCACCGCCTCGGCGTTCGCGGCGGCCTCTTCTTCGGGCGTGAGGGCCACCATTGGCCCGTCTTCGCCTTCGCCCTCTTCGGGTTCGCCCGCCTCCGGCGTAGACCTCGCGACCGCCGTGGCGCTGCCCTCAACCGTCGCTGTCTCCGGAGTGGCGGTCTCGACGACGACGTTGCTGGGCGTCATCACGTCGTGCGTCATGCCGACGACGGCTGGCCCTTCGGCCTCCTCGGCGGCCTGCGCGGCGGCCTGCGCCTCCTCGGACTGCTTCTGAATCAACTCCATCTGCGCCTTCCAGCCGCGCGTCACAGCCGCCGTGTCCACGTAGACGAAGAGCGACTCGGAGGCGAAGCGGCCCCGCATGGTCTGGAAGCGGACGCTGTCGGAGAGCAGGCCCGTGCCGTCGCCGCGCAGTCGCTTGAGCGTGAAGCGGTCGCTGCCGATGAGCAAGACGTTGCCGACGCGGCGAACGTCGAAATCGAATTCGGGCATCGGCGGCGGGGGCGGGCCGCCGTGCGTGGCGGCGGTCTTCTGCCGGGCGGCGGCTTCTTTCGCGGCTACTTTGGCGGCGTCTTTGTAAGCCTTAATGCCTTCGTTGATGAAGGCGCGGTACTTCGGCTCGAAGGCGGCGGCGGCCTCGACGGTGGGGAATTCGAGCGCCGAGAGGCTCCACGGGACGCCGGGCGCGGCGGGCATCATCGTCATCACGTAGCGCGCCTCGCCGAGCGCCTCGGCGTGCTGGTTGAGGAAGCTGAGAAGGTCGCCGACCTCCTTCGGCATCTCGCCCGAAAGGCGGAGCGCGGCGAGCACCGTCTTGAGCTCTGAGTTCTGCGAGAGCTGCCCTATTTTGCGCACCTCGATGAAGACGCCGTAGGCGTCCGCCGCCAGCAGCGACTCGACGGGCGTGACCTTCCCCGCCGCACGTTGCGCCGAAGCGGCGGCGGCGGGCGTCGCCTCCGTGCGCGGCGCGGTGGCGTTCGGCCTCTGCTGCGCGTTGGGGTTCGACGCCCTCGCGCGTGTGGGCCGCGACGCGCGCCGTCGCCGTCGTTGCGCGTGCGCGGAGGGTTCGGGGACGAGCGGCGTCAACACGAAGAGCGCCGCGAGCAGGAGCGCCGTGAGGCGGGCGGGGAATTTCAGTTTCATTGCTTCAGAGATTTCGGAGACAGCCGGGCGCGGGCCGAGGCCCCGCCGGGTGCTTGAAAGAAAAGGGAGACTTACTTGCGGCGTCGGAGCTTCCCGCGCCCCGACGGCAGACGGGATTCTAACGCACGCGCGCCGGAGGGCGGAAGCCCGACGGAGGAAGGATGAAGGATGAGGGATGAAGAAGAAGCCGCTATTTGAACTTTCAGACTTGAGATTTCAAATCGGTCTTTCTTCATCCCTCACCCTTCATCCTTCCTCCTTACAGTTGACTTCCGAAGGGAAGATGGAGAAACTGCCACTTTCTTCCCCGAAACTTCTCTCCAAAGTGAGGTACAGCAACCGATGAAGAAATTTTCTCTCCGTCTCGGCCTCGGCGCGCTCCTCGTCGCGGCGGGCGCGTGCGCCGCGCCCACGCAGCAGACGCCGACGCCTTCGCCTTCGCCCGCCTCGCAGGCCGCGCAGTCGAACCTCCCCGTCGAGCTGAAGCCCGCGCTCGACTCGGTCACGGCGGACGACATGCTCCGCCACACGAAGACGCTCGCCTCGGACGAGTACGAGGGGCGCGGCCCCGGCACGCGCGGCGAAGAGCTGGCGGTCAAGTATCTCACCGACGAGTTCAAGCGCATGGGCCTCAAGCCCGGCAACCCCGACGGCACTTACATCCAGAAAGTCCCGCTCGCCGGGATGCAGGCCGCGCCGTCCCTTTCCGTGAGCGCCGGGGGCAAGCAGACCGACCTCAAGTTCCCCGACGACTACGTGGCCGTCTCGCGCCGCTACGCGCCCGAAACCAAAGTCGAGAACTCCGACCTCGTCTTCGTCGGCTACGGCGTGGTCGCGCCCGAATACGGTTGGGACGATTACAAGGGCGTGGATGTCAAAGGCAAGACCATCGTCATGCTCATCAACGACCCCGCCGTCCCTTCGGCCAACGACCCCGCGAAGCTCGACGAGCAGATGTTCAAGGGCAACGCCATGACCTACTACGGTCGCTGGACGTACAAGTACGAGATCGCCTCGGAGAAGGGCGCAGCCGCCGCCATCATCGTCCACGAGACCGGCCCCGCCGGTTATCCTTACGAAGTGGTCAAGGGCAGTTGGGGGCAGGAGAACTTCGACATCACTCGACCCGACAAGAACATGGGCCGCGTCGGCGTCGAGTCGTGGATGACGCTCGACCGCGCCAAAGAGTTGTTCGCCTCAGCCGGGCAGGACTTCGACGCCTTGAAGAAGGCGGCGGTCTCGAAAGACTTCAAGCCCGTCGCCTTAAATGCTAAGGCCAACTTCACGGTCAAGAACACGCTCCGCGAGGTGCAGTCGCAGAACGTCGTCGCCAAGCTCGAAGGCTCCGACCCGAAGCTCAAGGACGAATACGTCGTCTACACCGCGCACTGGGATCACTTAGGTCGTAACGACAAGCTGCAAGGCGACCAGATTTACAACGGCGCGCTCGACAACGCCTCCGGCACGGCGCAACTTCTGGAACTCGCCGAAGCCTTCACGAAGTTGCCGACGCCGCCCAAACGCTCCGTCCTCTTCCTCGCCGTGACCGCCGAAGAGAAGGGCTTGCTCGGCGCGAAGTTCTACGCCACCAACCCGCTCTACCCGCTCAACCGCACGCTCGCCAACATCAACATAGACGGCGTCAACCAGTGGGGGAGGACGAAGGACATTGTCATCGTCGGCGACGGCAACTCGACCTTGGACGATTTGACGCGCGAGGTCGCGGCCTTGCAGGGACGCACGGTGAAACCCGACCCCGAACCCGAAAAGGGCTTCTACTACCGCTCCGACCACTTCGAATTCGCCAAGGAGGGCGTGCCCGCGCTCTACGCCGATACGGGCACGGAGTTCGTCGGCAAGTCGCCGGAGTACAGCAAAACGAAGCGCGACGAGTACACCAACAACGACTACCACAAGCCCTCGGACGAGGTGAAGCCGGACTGGGATTTGTCCGGCGCGGTCGAGGACGCGCAACTGCTCCTCGCCATCGGCCACCGCGTCGCGCAAGGCGACAAGTTCCCCGAATGGAAACCCGGCACCGAGTTCAAGGCCAAGCGCGACGCGTCGGTCACGAAGCCGTCGGTCGCGCCCGCGCCGTGAATGGCCCCGAACACCGTGCCTCCGCCCGTCGTATCAACGGGAAACCTTTGACGGGAGTGCCTTATGTTTTGTCCCCAATGCGGAGTTGATTACCGTGGCGACGATTTGAAGTTCTGCAAGACGTGCGGCGCGAACCTCTCCGCCGTCCGTCAGGCGGTCGCCACGCGCGAGACGGACGAGAAGTTCGACTGGGGCAAGACGTGGGTCGCCGAGATGTTCATCTCCGAGACGGAGCGCAAGAGACGCGCGCAGGAGTTGGAGCGCCAGCGCGGCATCACCCCGGAGGTGAAACGCTATAACGAAATCAAGGCCGGCGTCATCACGGGTTGCGTCGGCGTCGGGTTGGCGATCTTCCTCTACTTCATCGCCGAGGGCCTCATCCTCGGCGCGGAGATTCCGCCGCACGAGGCGGAGCTTGTCCGCCGCCTGTGGGTCGTCGGCGTGATTCCGCTGATGGTCGGCATCGCGCTCCTCATCAACGGCCTCTTCGTGAGCAAAAGGCTCGTCGAAGTTACCCGACAACGTGAGGGGGCGGCGTCGGGGCCGGACGCGCTGGAGGCGGGCGCGCGCCCTCAGGCGCTCCGGCCCGCCGACACCGCCGAGTTCATCCCCTCCGGCTTCAGCGTCACCGAAGAGACGACCAAACACCTCAAGACTTCCGGCCCGAAGTCGTAAGACGAGGCGGCGGCCCGCGACAACTTGAAGCCCGCGCCCCTGACGTTAAGGGGCGCGGGCTTCAAGTTGTCGCCGGAGGAGCGATTGTTTACTGGGCGTTGCCGAGGAGGAAACTGAAATCGCCTTTGAGTTTCCCGGAGGCCGTCGTCGCCACGGAGTGGCACTTCATGCAGCTCGCGGAGACGCCGGGGGCGAAGGGGTTGTAGTTCGGATTCGGGTAAGGGACGGGGCCGTCCGAGGGCGGCGAGGGCAGTTGGTTGAAAGTCTCAAGCACCGTGTTGGCGAGGAAGGCCGGCTTGGGCAGTGTGCCAAGTTCGCCCACCCACTGCGCGCTGACGAGTTGGTAGTTGGCCCACACCGAACCTTTGAGGAGGTTCTGGAAGGTGGTGTTCAACTGGCCCGCGCTCACGTCGTCAACCGGGTTGACGCGCGTCACCTGCACCGGCTTGTTGATGGGCTTCCCGTTCTTGTCGAGTTCCGTGTAGGGCGTGGGCGCGGTCTGCACGTTGGGCGGGCAGGTGGCGGGCGGGCAGTCCGGATTGGTGAAGCTGGCCTTCGCCCCCAGCAGCGAGCCGGGCGGCGGCCTCAGGTTATCCACGTGCTCGAAGGTTGACCAAATCCAGCGCGGCTGCTTCGCCGTCTTGTGGACGATGTGGAGCCCGACGAGTCCGAGCACGACCGGGTTCGTCCCCGGACTTGGGTTGCCCGCGTCGTCGTTGAAGACGATGCCCTTCGTCATGTAGAAGCGCTTGCCGCTGATTTCGGCGGGCGAGAGCACCTTCCACGCGGCCTTAATCTCAATCGCGCCGGTCGGCCCGTACTTGCTGGGGCCGACGGGGAAAGTGATCGTCCCCGTGAAGGCGTCCTGCCCCTTCTTGTTCCAGAGGTTATTCGCCGGGTCTGTGAGATACCTGTATTCGTCCCGATTCATCCGCACCTCGTAGCGGACGAAGCGCCCGTTCTGGTCGGTGAGGACGCCGCCGACCGCCTCCTCGATGCCGGGGAAACGCTCCGACAACGTGGGCGAGGCTTTCGAGTGGCGGGAGAAAACTTTCTTCACGGTCGCGAGCCGCGCCAGCCTCCGCTCTAAAGGACGCATGCGCGCGAGCTGCGCCGCCGAAGCGCCGCCGTTGGCGACCGGCGGGCACCACGGGCTCGGCTTGGAGCCCGGCGCGACGAAGACCTGCGAGTCGGTGAGATAGGTCTCCCAGACGACCGGCCCGCCTCCGCTGAGGATGGACTTGTTGAGGTTCGGCCCGCACTGGCCGGTGCTCGCGGGCCAGTTGAGGGCGATGAAAGTGAGCCACGAGTAGAGGTCGAAGTTGGCCTGCTCCGGGATTCCGACGGCATCAACCGGCACGGTCGCGAGCGCGCTCGTGATGGATGTCGGCGGCGTCGGGAAGTCTTGCAAGAACGTGGCCTTCATGACGCTCTCGTGGTTGCGTGCGGCGACGATGTCGTTGCCCCAAGACCCCGTGGCGGCGGCGCTAATCCCTATCAGCAGTAGAAAGATCGAGAGGAGCGAGAAGAGTTTTGTGCGTGAGTTCATAGACGGGTCTCCTACCTGAGTGACTTCCAAGAGGCTGCGAGGTTTAAAGCCCCGTGTTCGGCAAGTAGTACAGAGCTAGTGAGGGTGTTGACGAGAGACTCGCTCCCGTCAGGGCTTGAACCGAAAGAGTTGTGAAGAATGTCCGGTGTCGAATGTCTTTGAAACGGCCACAGAGTAGACCTCAAGGCGTTGGGTGTCAATATTGACGCCCCGCGCATTGACGTGTGCGGCCCCGCAAAGGCAGCGTGGAGACTCCGCCCGGCGACAGAGACGAAGTCGGACGTTCGGACTCCGGGGTTGCGGTCGGCAACCGTCGTGCTTATCCTACGAGGGCTGGTGCGCGACACTCGCGCCGTCCAAAATTATTAGAGGGAGATAACCGAAGTGTTCCTCGCGCCCCGTCTGCTCGTTTCGTTCCTGTGCATGGCGTGTCTCATCCCGGCGGCTCGCGCGCGGCAGCAGCAGCCGTCAACGTCCGCGCCGGGGCAGCCCTCGGCGGCGTCGAAGAGTCAGGAAGCCCCGGCGTCGAAGAAGGCCAACGCGCGGCCCGAAGCGACGCCCGCGGCTGAGCCGTTCGACGGCGCGACGGTCGAGAAGATGGCGGCGCAGTGCGTCGCGCTCGACACCGAGGCGGGCGTCATCCTGATGGAGATGCTGGCCGAGGCCGCGCCCGAAACCGTGCGCAACTTTCTCAACCTCGCCGCCACGGGCGCATACGACACGACCGCCTTCAGCCGCGTCGTCCGGGGCTTCGTCGTGCAGGGCGGCGACCTCTCGACGCGCGAGAAGATGACGCACGAGTTCGCCCGCCGCTCGCGGCGCACCGTGGCGGACGAGCCGAACGCCGTCAAGCACGTCCGGGGAGTGGTCTCGATGGCGCGCGGCGCGGAGCCGAACAGCGCGAGCACGCACTTCTTCATCCTCGTCGGCGACGGCCCGCACCTCGACGGCACGTTCGCTGCCTTCGGTCGCGTCCGCTCAGGCATGGAAGCGGCGGACGCCATCAACCAGGCCGAGGTCGAAGGCGAAAAGCCCGCCAAGCCCGTCCGCATCAAACGCGCCACGGTCGCCCCTTGCCCGAAACCGTAAGAAGGCAAAAGTAAAAAGGTAAAAGGCAAAAGGGAAGAGGCTCAAATCCTCCTTACTTTTGCCTTTTACCTTTTTACTTTTGCCTTCCCTCGCCTGTGCGGTTTCGGGGCGAGGAACTTTCCCCCAAAAGTTCTTCGCCCGGAAACCGCGCCCCCTGCCGCGCGCACCGCTCGCCTTGCCTCACGAGAGGGCGAGCGCGGCAAACCGAAAAAATCTCCTGACCCGCCGACGCTCTCTTCAAAAGTCGCTTCCGGATTGTGCGGTTCGGGGGGCAGCTTGTCTCTGCCTGGCGAGTCGCCCCCCGAACCTCTTGCCCCCGTCCGGCCTCCGCCGTCCCGACAACAGCGTCCGCCGAGCGAGTGACATTCAAACCGTTCAACTCATGTGCGGAAGATACCGGGAGGTGGTTGAGGAAAACTTGAGCCCGGAGAAATTTTTTAAGTTTTTTTGAGAGGCCGGAAGCGGCGTTGATTTTAAAGGACTTAGGGCGAGCCGGGCGGGTGAAGAAGGCAAAAGTAAAAAGGTAAAAGGCAAAAGGACGGAGGATTTGAGCCTCTTCCCTTTTGCCTTTTACCTTTTTACTTTTGCCTTGGCGAAGCGACCCGCCCGCTACCGCAGGCGGTTCTGAACTGACGCGAGCTACTGAGCCCGCAGCTTCGCAATGGCCGCGAGAGCCTGCGCCAGTTGGGCGCGCGTGAAGTTGCCGCCCGGCCCGAAGGTCTCGTCCGAGGGGACGAGGCCGCGCAGGACGGCGACGTGGACGTGACCGCGCCACTCGTCGGGGATTTCCGCGCCGTCTGAGAAATACATGGTGGAAGTGTTCGCCGCCGTCTCGGCCTCCTGTTGGAGCCCGGCGGCGCGCACCAGCACGATGGCCGCGACGAGGCGCGTCACATTTCCGTCGGGCGCGAAGGCCCCGCCGCGCGCGACACCGGGGAAGAGCGCGCCACCCGGCGCGTGCTGCGCGCTCTCGACAAAGTTCATCGTCGTCGCGTCCGTCACGTCCGTAAAGCTCGGCTGCACGGGCATGTACTGCGGGACGAGCCCGGCGGCGACCAACGAGGCCGCGAGGTCGGCCCGCGTCAGAGGCGCTTGCGGGCGGAAGTAGCCGCCCCGGTCGGGCCACATCGCGAACGTGCGGACGGCCTCGCGGATGTTCGAGTCAATCCCGCTCACGTCTTGCAGCGGCGCGTACTCGACGCGCGCCGTCTCGAAGACGCCGCCGAATTTCTGCGCCGTGAGGCCGAGGCCGAGCGTGTGCGAGACGCGCACGCGCCACGTCCCCGCCGAAGGGTTGTTCAAGAGCGTCCGCTCGCGCCTGCCCGTCAGGCCCGGCAGGTTGAGGTAGTTCGACTCGGCGCGCTTCACGCCCGAAGGATCGTAGGCGGCGAGCGCCAGATCGTTCAACGTGAGCACCGGCCCCCAGGCGATCTGCATCGAGGCCATGATGGCGTCCGCCGGGACGCGGACGTTGAACTCGTGCTTACCGCCCGGCGACACCGTGCCGTCAATAAATTGCGCGGGCTCTTTGACGAAGCGCACCTGCTCGCGGTTGAGCACGGCGCGGAAGAGGCCGAGCTGCCGTTCGGGGAACGCCGCTTCGAGCACCGCCGCGTAAGTGTTCAAAGCGCCCGCGCCGACCTCGTGTTGATAGTAAGGCGGCAAAGGCGTCGCCGTCCGTTGCAGGATGTCCCGCACCTCGTTGGGGGTGAGCGACGGGTTCGCTTCGAGCATCAAGGCGATGGTTCCCGCCACCTGCGGCGCGCTGAAACTCGTCCCGCTCGCCGTCGTGTAGTAAGGCAACTCGGAGAGCGAGAGCTGCTTCGTGTCCGCGCCCTGTAGGAGCCCGTTGAGGCCGGTCAGGTTCACGCCGCCCGCGCGCAGAGAGACGATGTCCGTCCCGGCAGCGACGAGCGTCGGGCGGTAGTTGCGGCTGCCGAAGTCGCCGCGCGAAGAGAAGTTGGCGAGGCGACCGCGCGCGTCGAGCGCGCCGACCGAGATGACCCAGGGGGCCGCCGCGTAAGGGTTCAAGGAGTGGAGTCCGGGGCCGGAGTTGCCCGCCGAGAAGACGACGTTGACGCCGTTCTCCGTGAGCATCCGCGTCGCCACGTTGACGGGGTCGTTCTCGTCGTAGAGCGCGTTGGCCGAGAAGCTGCAATTGAGGACGCGGACGCCGAGGTCTTGCCGCGTCAGGAGGTAATCGAAGCCCGCCAGCACGTTGAAGAGCGAGGCGTCGCCCGCGCTCAATCCGACGAGCCGCGACTTCGGCGCGAAGCCCTTGTACTTGCCGCCGGAGCGCGCGCCGCTCCCGGCGATGATGCCGCTCACGAAAGTCCCGTGGCCGCCCGCGAGGTCGGTGCTCGGCAAGCCCTCGATGTTGTTGGGCGCGGAGAAGCCGACGAGGTTGAAGCCTTGCAGGTCAACGAGCTTGACGTTGCGGATGACGCGGCCATTGAGGTCTGCGTGCGTCCCGTCAACGCCGGTGTCGAGCACGGCGACGTTCACGCCGTTGCCTTCGAGCGGCACGCCGCTCTTGAAGGCGAGGAGGTCTGTGTCCTCCCGCATCCTCGTCAGGCCGGACTTCGAGCGGCTCTCGTCGGCGCTCCATTGCAGGGTGCGGTTGCCGTAGATGGTGCGGACGGCGGGCAGGTCGCCGATCTGGTCAATCTGCTTCTTCATGGCCGTCAGAGCGACCATCGGCAGCGCGCGGTATCGTGTCCCGCCGAGCACGCCGGCGGCCTTGAGGTCGTTGATGTCGGCGTCGGTTACGGGGCGGTGGTAGACGACGACGGCGTTGACGTTGCTGTCGTCGGTCAGTTTGTCGAGGTCGAGCGCGAGCAGCGGGTCGAAGCTCTGGAGCCCGCCACCGCCTTCCGTGACTTCGACGGCTTCAACGTCCGTCATCGTCAGGCCGTCAACGCCAGTCATCGTGAGGCCGTCAACGCCGGTCATCGTCAGACCCTGCGCGCCTGTCATCGTGAGGCCGTCAACGCCCGTCATCGTCAAGCCGTTCGTCGGCGCGGAGAAGACCGTCCCGTCCGCCCGCGTGGCGATGACCTGCGACGCGCTGTTGAGGCGCACGCTGTCAACGCCGGTCATCGTGAGGCCGTCAACGCCGGTCATCGTCAGGCCGTCTTCGCCGACACGCTGGAGGCCGTCAACGCCGGTCATCGTCAGGCCGTCAACGCCGGTCATCGTGAGGCCGTCGGCTTGACGGATGATGACGGAGTTGACCTGCCACGTCGTCCCGTCAACGCCGGTCATGGTGAGGCCGTCAACGCCGGTCATCGTCAGGCCGTCGGCGAAGTTCATCGTCGCGCCGTCAACGTGCGGCGCGGTGTAGACGTTCGAGCCCGTGTAGGTCACGCCGTCAACGCCGGTCATCGTCAGGCCGTCGGGGTTGATGCCGGTCGAGCCGTCGGAACTGGTGCTGAAGATGCCGTTGATGTTGAGGCCGAGGAAGCCGTCAACGCCCGTCATGGTGAGTCCCGAAGTGTTGTCGTAGTAGATGCCGTCAACGCCGGTCATCGTTAAGCCCTGCGTCCCCTGCACGCGGATGCCCGCGCTCGCCGGGAGCGCCGTGAGCAGGAGGGCGAGCGACAGGCAGAGAGCCTGACGGAGCCGACCGGGGGTGTGGCGATATTTCATCGTCGGGACGTTTGAATTTTGAACGGGTAGAGTTCCAAACACTTGGCAGGGCCTGTGTCGGGAACAGGTTACTGCGAGGAATGCTCGACTAACACCAACCTTAAATTTGTACATCAGACCTCTTAAAACGTGTGTTGCAAAAGTGTTATATTTTCCTTCTTCCTCTATCCCCCTACGTACTCTTTTAAGTCTCAGCCGACCAACTGTTTAAAGACCTTCTGCGTCTCCGGCGCGGGCTCGACGCCGAGTTCCTTGCGGAGCAGTTTGCGGAGCGCCTCGTACTGCTCGCGCGCGGCGACGCGGTTGCCATGCGCGGCGTGCGCGCGCATGACCGTGCAGTGCACGTCCTCCCGAAAAGGGTCTTCGCGCAGGATTTGTTGCGCGAGTTGGAGGGCACGCGCCCAGTCCTCGCCCCTTTGCGCCGACGAGGCGAGGATTTCGAGGAGGCGCAGATACTGTTCGCGGTAGTAAGAGCGTTGCTCCTCGGCCCACTCGTCGTAGCTGCCCGACATGAACTCGCCGCGATAGAGCGCGACCGCCTCTTCGTAGGAGCGGACGAAGGCCGCCTCGTCGCGCGAGCGGCGGGCCGCGTCGCCCTCGGCGACAAGGCGGTCGAACTCCTCGGTGTCTATCCGGTAGGAGAACTCCGGGTTGAGGTGGTAGTCGCCGTCGCGGTAGAGCAGGAACTTCTGCTTCAACGGCTGGTTGCTGTTGAGCGCCTTGCGGATGTGCGAGATGGTCGGGTGGAAGTTCTTCTCGACGGCGGCGAAGTCGGCCTCGCCCCAGAAGGTGTCGCTGATGGTGTCCTTCGAAACGCGGCGGTGGCGGCGCGAGGCGATGAAGCAGAGGATGTCGCGCGCGCGCCGCGTGACCCACGCGTCCGCCGCGAAGGGGCGCGAGGGGTCGCGAAAAATCTCGACCGCGCCGAGCATGTTGATGGTCAAGTCCGCCGAGGGCTGCGCGAGGATGACGACCGAAGGGGGCCGCGCCTCGGTCGCCGCGCTCATGGCCCGCGCCGAGAGGTCTGCCGGGAGCTGCTCGCGCAAGTCCGCGGGCAGAAGCTCGGCGGCCTCGCCCTGCGCGAAGAGCTGCGGGTGCTGCGCGACGACGCGTTGGAGCCAGTATTCATAGTCGTAGCGCGCGGCGAGGTCGAGCGCGCGACGCAGGTGCTCGACGCTCGACTGCTCCTCGCCCGCCGCCTGCTCGCAGAGCGCGAGGAGGACGCACGCCTGCGCCTCGTTGTAGTAGAGCCCCTGCGCGCGAAAGAACGCGAGCGCCGGGGAGAGGTCTCGGTGCGCCTCGGCGGCGTGCCCTTGCGCGAGCAGCACGCGCCCGCGCGCGAGCACCGTTCGCTGGCGGCCCATCTCGTCGCGCGCCCGCGCCTCGATGAGCCGGTCGAGGAGCGAGCGCGCCTCGGTCAAGTCTCCCATCTGGAGCGCGAGCAGCCCGCGCTCTTCCAGCAGCTCGGTGCGCGTCTGGTCAATCCCGGCCTCTTCGTAGGCGCGCGCGGCGCGGTCGTAGAACTCGACGGCGTGCGCGAGGTCGTTCTGCTCGCGGTAGAGGTTGCCGTAGAACTCGAAAATCTCGCCGCGCAGGGCCATGAGGTTGAAGAGCTGGCAGATTTCCAGTGCGCGGTCGAGGTGCTGCTCGCAAGACGCGAAGTCGCCCATGTGCCAGTGGCAGCGCGCGATGTTGAGGTGCGCCGCCGACTCCTGCGGGACGGGGGGCGCGGTCGCCGTCGTCTCACCTTGCGCGCGCTCGTCGCGGATCATGCGGCGGAGCCAGCGAAGAGCCTCGCCGAAGTCGCCGCGAATCCCGGCGGGCGTGCCGAGGTTGTGCGAGATGAGGCGCGCGTAGTAGCGGTCGCCGCGCTCTTCCGCCGACTGGAGCGCGGCGCGGAACTCCCTTTCGGCCTCAGTCCACTGACCGAGCGCGACGAGGCAGAGGCCGCGCGTGTTGCCGCACTTCGTCCGCACGACCGAGTGTTCGTCGGTCAAAGCGGCGGCGCGGTCGAGGTAAGAGAATGAAGTCTCGCAGTCGCCGCGCCGTCGCGCGAGAGTGGCGAGCGAGTGCAGCGCTTCGGCTTCGCCCTCGCGGTCGCCCTGTTCGTGCAGGAGCGTCGCGGCGCGATTGAATAAGCCTTGCGCGGCATCGTACTCGTCCTTGAGGCGCGCGACTTCGGCGCGGTGCGCGAGGGCGCGCGGGTGCGCTTCTAAAGCCGAGACGGGCAGCGCGTCGGCGAAGGCGGCGAGCGAGGCCAGAGCCCCGGCGCTGATCCACGCGTCGCCGCGCGCGGCGATGGTGCGGGCGGCGCGGTCGAAGTCTTCCGCCGCGAGCAGGTGGTGCATGGCCTGCTCCCACTGCTCGCGCGCGAGAAAGTAGTCGGCGAAGCGCGAGTGCTCGAAGGCCACCCCCGCGCGTCCGGCCTCGACGCGCAGACGACGTTGGAGGAAGCTGCGGAAGAGCGGGTGCGGGCGGTACTCCTCGCCGCGCCCGTCCGAGGCGAGAGAGATGAAGACGTTGCGGCGGACGAGCGTCTGAAGCATCGAGGTGTTGTGCGCTTCGGGGAAGAGACGGCTGCACGTTTCGGGCTCGACGCGTTCGAGCAGAGAGACTCGGAGGAGAAAAGCGCGCACGTCTTCGGGCTCGTCGGCGAAGACCTCCTCGGCGAAGTAGTCGAAGATGTCGCGCTCGGACTGGCGAAGGATTTCGATGAGGTCGGGCGCGGAGGCCGCCCCGCCGCCTTCGGGCAAGCCGCGCGCGAGCGCCTGCCTCTGCGCCACCTGCCGGACGAGTTGGAGCGCCGTAATCCAGCCGTGCGTCCGCTCGCGGTACTCGGCGAGCTGTTCGGGCGTCAGCTCTAAATCGAAGACCTCGCGGAACAACTCGCGCGTCTCCTCGTCGGTGAAGAGCAGCTCCTGCCGGTCAATGACGGCGAGGCTCGCCTGCGTCCTCATCCTTGAGAGCGCGAGCGGCGGCATGTCGCGCGAGACGATGACGACGTGCATCACGTCCGGCAGGTACGAGAGCAAACGGTCAACGACGCGGTGGACGGGCGTCTCGGTTCCGAGGTGGTGGTAGTCGTCGAGGACGAGGATGAACTGCTGCTCCACGCGGTCGAGCACTTCGTTCAAGAGCACGTCCACGGCGCGCTCCGGCGCTTGCGCGAGTTCCTTCGCCGACTCCTTGAGGTAGGCGAAGGTCGCGTCGCCGAAGCCGGGGATGAGTTGCTTGATGCCGTGCGTGACGTAGCCGAGGAAGACGAGCGGGTCGGAGTCCGTGTGGTCGAGTTGATACCAGACGAAGCCACGGTCGCGCGTGCGGATGAAGTCGGCGACGAGCGTCGTCTTGCCCGAACCGGCGGGCGCGGTGACGAGCGTCACGGCGTGCGCGAGGTTCTGTTGAAGTCGCTCGGAGAGACGCGGGCGCGGCAGAAGCGAAGGCGCGGGGCGCGGCGGCAAAAGCTTTGTTCGGAGGAAGAAGGTCGGGAGTTGGCCGGTCGTCGCCGCGCCCCTCGGCGCGAGCGGCTTCGTGTCGTGCGGATTCCCTTCCTGACGATGCGGTATGTTCGTCATAAGGAGTTCGGAACTTCGCCTGCTTGGAGTTCGGTAAGCGGAAACTTGGCCGCTACATTAACGTAAGCGGGCACGTTTTTGCGAGGGCGAGTGCGAGGTGCGCGCCGAGGGGCCTTCAGGCCGTGCCTAGTGAAGATTTGCCGAAGCCCTTGATGAGCCGCAGGGAGTTGCGCGCCACGGCGCGGGCCTCGCGCGCGACGAAGGGCCTCTGCGCTTCCTCGAAGGCGCTCGCGGCGCGGGCCTGCGCGTCGAGCATGGCGGCGCGACCGCGCGTGCGGATGAGCGCGTCTTCGGCCTGCGCGGTGGAGAGGCCGTAACTCGCGAAGAGCTTGCGCGCCTCGGCGAGCGTGAAGGCGAGAGCCGCTTCGTCCACGACGCACAAGGTCTGCTTCGAGCGCATCCTCCAGAGCGGCGTCGGCGGCAGGCTCCTGCCGATTAAAAAGACGTGCACCTCCAACGGCAGGAGCGGGAGCAGCCGCCGGAAGAACGGCACCATCCATTCGGCGTCGTAGACGAGATGGAGGTCGTCCACGACGATGAGGAGCGGCTCGGCTGATTCGAGCAGCTCGTAGACGAAATATTCGACGAGGAGTGGCACGTCGCCCGCGACGAGCTGCTCGCCCATGCGCTCAAGGGTCTTCTGCCCGAAGCCGGGCCGCTGGGCGGCGACGCTCGCGCACAGATACCGGAAGAAGACGGACAGCTCGCAGTCGGGCGCGTCGAGCTTGTACCACGCCACGCGGCAGGCCGCTCGGCGCGCGAAGTCGCCCGCGAGCATCGTCTTTCCCGAACCGGCGCGACCGTGGATGATGGTCGAGTTGCAACTGGCGAGGCTCTCTCTGAGCGTCGAGAAGAGGCGCTCGCGCGCGACGCGCGGCAGCTCCGACGGGGGATTGATTTTGTCAGGGATGAATTGCAGCATGCGAGTCTCTCTGTTCCTTACAAAAGTGAGGCGCGTCAAGTTTGCTCCGGGGCCTCGGAAACTCTCCGACGGAGGCCCGGCGGGCCTTCTCTTCCAACGGCCCCCAACCTCGTCACGGATTCTACGGAGACCGCTTGAGGAATCCTTGAGATGTTAAACGCGGCGGGGCGACGCGAGGGCTAAGGCGTTTGCTTTGAAGGGATTCGAGCCGGGGCAGGAGGCGAAAAAAGTTTCCGGCGGGGTCGCCTTCACGGGCGCGGCGCGGCCTTCGGAGGCGAGGTGAAGTCGAGCACTTCACGGGCGAAGCGTTCAGGCATCTCCTCCTGCGGCAGGTGGCCGCAAGACTCGAAGAAGACGAGGCGCGAGCCGGGCAGACTGGCCTGCAAGCGACGCCCGTCTTCGGGCAGGATGAGCCGGTCTTCCGCGCCCCAGATGAGGAGCGTGGGTTGTCTGACTTTATCAAGCGCGCGCTCGACGCGCTCGAACTGTCGCTGCTCGCGCACGCGCCGCGCGGCGTACTGCCCGCCCCGCGTCGTGAGCGGCAGGTAGTAGGCCGCGACCCTCTCGTCGGTCACTTTTGAGTCGTCATAAAAACTCTGCTTCAGCCCCTCGCGCACGAGCGCGTCGGTGGTGAGCGCGAGCGCGGTGACGGCGCTGCCCACGTAAGGCCATTTGACATACGCGGGCGCGAGCGAAGCGCCGCCCATGTCCGTGTAGGCGGGCGCGCTGACGAGGACGAGCCCGCCGACGCGCTCAGGGTGCTCGATGGCGGCGGCGAGCGCGACCGTCCCGCCCAGAGAGCTGCCGCACCAGACGGCGCGCTCGATCTTCAATTCGTCCAGAAGGCGCACGACGAGCGCGGCCTGCGCCTCGACGCGGTAGTCGCCTTCGGGCTTCGACGTGAACCCGAACCCTTTGAGGTCAACGGCGACGACGCGGTGGCGCTCGGCCAGCGCGTCGTACACGTCCTTCCAGGTGTAGGTCGAGGAGTTGTTGCCGTGGAGGAGGACGAGCGGCGGCCCCGTTCCCTTCTCCTGAAAGTGAACGCGCACGCCGTCCAACTCGACGAAACGGCTGTCGTCGGCGTGCGGGACGAGCGCGCGGTGGTTGGCGAAGTCGAGGTCGTAGGGCCGCGCGTACCAGAAGGTCGCGAAGGCGACCAACGCGAAGGCAAGGAGCATGAGGACGATGCGCGCGACTTTTTTCATGAGGTCTTCTTCGGCGTGTGTGAGTTTAGATTTCGATGAAGCCCTCGCCCATGAAGTGGCACTGGCCGCCGACCTTGACGGCGTTGATCTCGCCGCCCGTCTGCTCGATGCGGATTTTGACGAAGCTCGGACGGCCCATCTCTAAACCCTGCTCGCTGACGATTTCGTGGGCCGCTCCTTCATCTTTAACTAAGCCGTGGCGGACGAGGTAGCAGCCGAGCGGCCCGCTCGCCGCGCCGGTCGCCGGGTCTTCGGTGATGCCGAGGCCGGGCGCGAACATCCGGCTGTGGACGGTCGAGCCTTCGTGTTCGACTTCGCGCGTGAAGACGAAGACTTCGGGCGGGACGATGCCTTCGCACGCGCGCTCCATCTGGTCGGCGCGCGGCCTCGCGCGGTGCGCGGCGTCGAGGCTGCGCAAGGGGACATAGAGGAAGGGCACGCCGCACGAGACGACTTCGACGGGCAAATCCGCGTCAATGTCGGACTCTTCGAGCGAGAGCATCTCGGCGACGGCCCGCCTATCGTCGAGGCGCGGGCCGAACGTGGGGAGCGGCTGGCTCATCTCGACGTAGACGGGCTGCCCTTCTCGGAACTCGACGCGGACGGGCACGGGGCCGACGCCCTCTTCGAGCGTGATGTTCGTCTCCGGCTCTCCGGGCTCAATCAGGTGCTCGCGCGCGAGGACGAAGGAAGTGCCCACGGTCGGGTGTCCCGCCATCGGCAGCTCGTTCATCGGCGTGAAGATGCGGACGCGCCAGTCGTGTTTCGGGTCGTCCGGCGGCAAGACGAAGGTCGTCTCCGACAAGTTGAACTCCTTCGCAATCTCCTGCATCAACTCCGTCGAAAGCCCCCGCCCGTTCGGGAACACGGCCAGAGGGTTCCCGCCGAATGCCCGGTCGGTGAACACGTCAACCCGGTGGTAATGAAGTTTCCTCATCTCTTATCCTTTAAGAGCCGTGACAGGTAAACCGTGACAGGTGACAGGACTAAGACAGGTTTTATCCCGTCACGGTTTACGGTTTACGGTCTTTAAATCATAAACAGCACGCCCATGACGACGAGGAAGGCGTAGACGACGCGGCTGAAGGCCTCGCGCGGGAGCCGTCGGTTGAGACGCTCGCCCGCGAAGACGGCCAGCATGATGGCCGGGAGCGAGAAGGCGTAGAGCTGTAAGACCTGTGGCGTCCAGAGCCCGGCGACGCCGTGCCCGACTAAGATCATCAGCCCGGTCAAAAGGAAGCAGCCCTGCAACGTCGCGCGGAAATACTCCGGCGGCCATCCCTTGAGCGCGCCGTAGACGACCACCGGCGGCCCGTTCGTGTTGTAAGCCCCGCCCAAAACGCCCGCCACGAACCCGAACACGTAAGCCAGCCCCTCGCCCCGCACCACCGGCAGGCGCGGCGCGAACAGACTATACAGGCCGTACAAAATCAGCAGCACGCCGAGCACCAACTTCACACGCCCCTCCGGCGCGTACTTGAGCAGCAACAGCCCGAAAGGAATCCCGACGAGCGACGCGACGACCAGCCGCCACGTCGCGCGCACGTCCACGTTGCGCCAGTGCCTGAGCAGAATCGTCAACGCAATCGTCGAGGCCGCGAACGCCACCAACGGCGTCGCCACCCGCACGCCCAACAGCAACGCCAACAGCGGCATCGCCACCAAAGCGTCTCCGAACCCCAACGCCGAACGCACGAACGTCGAGACGAAGAGGATGAGCACGGCCAGCAGAATCGTCGTCGTCAAGCTCATCGCGGCAGGTTAAGGAAGCAGACGCCCTCGTCGTTTCGCTTCGTCTCAGGCGTCGAGCGCGCGGGCGAAGTCTTTGATTAAGTCGCGCTCGTCTTCGAGGCCGACGGAGATTCGGAGGAGGCTGTCGCTGACGCCCATCAGGGCGCGCTGTTCGGGCGAGAGTTGGAGGCCCCACATCGCCGCCGGGTGGACGACGAGCGTCTCGTAGCCGCCGAGGCTCGCCGCGTAGGTCGCGAGTTTAAGAGACGAGATGCAACGCTCCGCCGCCTCGTAGCCGCCGCGCAATTCGACTCCGAGCATGCCGGTGAAGCCGTCCATCTGCCGCCGCGCCAGCTCGTGCTGCGGGTGCGATTCGAGTCCGGGGTAGTGGACGCGCTCGACCTTCGGGTGCTCTTCGAGGAAGCGCGCGAGCGCGAGGGCGTTGGCGTTGTGGCGCTCGACGCGCAGGGGCAGCGTGCGTAGGCCGCGCAGCAAAAGCCACGCGTCGAAGGGGCTCATCGTCGCGCCCGCGACGATGGAGAAGCGCCAAACGTCTTCGATGAATTTTTGGGAAGAGACGATACACCCGGCGGTGATGTCGTGGTGGCCGCCGAGGTACTTGGTCGCGCTGTGAACGACCGCGTCAATTCCCATCTCAAGCGGTCGCTGGTTGCAGGGCGTGGCGAAGGTGTTGTCTACGATGGTCTTGATGCCGCGCGGGCGGGCGAGCTTCGGCGACGGCGCGGAGGTCTGTGAGCCGCATCAAGGGGTTCGTCGGCGTCTCGGTGTAAATCAGTTTCGTGTTCGGGCGGACGGCTGCGGCGAAGTCTTCGACCCGCGTCTGGTCAACGTGTGTGACCTCGACGCCGAAGCGCGGCGCGAAGTCCGAGAGCAAAGCCGCCGTGCCGGAGTAGAGGCTCTGCTGCGCGACGACGTGGTCGCCCTGCCGGAGCGTGCCCATCACGGCGACGAAGACCGCCCCCATCCCCGAAGCGGTCAGGAGCGCCGCCTCGCCGCCTTCGAGCGCGGCGATGTTGGTCTCGGCCTCGCGGTGCGTCGGGTTGCCGTAGCGCGTGTAGAACTCCTGCGGCCTCACTCCCTTCGCCAGCTCGGCGAAGTGCTCGGACGAGTCGGCGCGGAACGAGGTCGTCATCCAGATCGGAGAGCAGACGGCGTGCGTCCGGTTGACCTCCTTGCCCGCGTGGACGGCCCGCGTCTGCATCCCCTCGCCTTCGTCGGAATCGTCTCTCTTCATTCAAGCCTTCCTTCAGCCCGGCGGACGTTTTGAAAGGAACATGATAACGCGAAGTCAGCCGCCCGCGCATTTGCGGATGAGGACTCGGCCCTCTGAGCGTCACGAAAAACTTGTCCGGCGACGTGTATTTTCCTCAAGGCCCGCCGCACTGTACGTGCGGTGCAGAGGCTCCCCGTCCCTTTGAGTATTGAAGAGTCCCACCGGAGTAAAGAACAATGGGTAGCAGAAAAGGGTTCATGAAAATTCGTCAAGAGGGTTCCTTCCTTTCGTCCTTCAAACGCGGCGCGCTCGTGTGCGTCGCTCTTTTAATGGCAGCCGCCGCGCTCGCCGTCGGCCCCGCCTTCGCGGGCGACGACGAGACGATTATCACCGCCGGACTTTCGGGCGCGACGCTCAACGGCCAGCGGCCTTCGGGACGTGCGGACTTCAGGCAGCGGCCCGGCAACGACCTCAAGCTCGAAGTCGAAGTCGAGGACGTGAACCTGCCCGCGGGCACGGTGCTGAGCGTCCTCGTCAACAACCAGCCGTTCGGCACGATCACGCTCAACTCTTTGCGCGCCGGCGAAATCGAGCGCGAGACCGGACGCGGCGAGAGCGTCCCGCAGGTCACGAACGGCACGCCGGTCGTCGTCACCAATCAAGCAGGCGCGGCGATAGTCTCCGGCGCATTCGGCACGAACCCGACGACCACGCCGACTCCGTCCGCGACTCCGACGCCGGGTGCGACGCCGAGCCCGACTCCGACGGCGACGCCTTCGCCCACGCCGACTCCCGGCGCGACTCCTTCTCCGACTCCCACTCCGGGCGCGACGCCCACTCCGAGCCCGACGCCCGGAGCGACGCCGACGCCCACGCCCGCCAACTTCGAGATTCGCGCGCACCTGACGGGCGCGGCGATTGGCGGCGTGACGCCGACGGGCCGCGCCGACTTCGAGGTCGAGTTCGGCAACCGCGAATTCAAGGTCAGGGTCGAGGACGTGAACCTGGCGCAGGGCGACGCGTCTGAACGTCGCCGTGGACGGCGTGAACGTCGGCTCGCTCGTGCTCGACGACGACGGGCGCGGCGAGTTACGCATCAAGACCGAGAACGGGCAGACCCCGCCCACCATCAATTCGAGGACGCGCGTCGTCGTGAGCAATCAGGCGGGCGCGACCATCGTCGCGGGCTCCTTCTCGAACATCCAGCAGAGCGCCGGAGACCCCGGCCCCGCGCCGATGCCGACGCCGGGGCCGAACGGCGAACTCCGCATCGAAGCGCGTCTCGCCGGGGCGGCCATCAACGGCCTCGTGCCGAGGGGCCACGCGCGTTTCCGCTCGCGAGCCCGGTCGCCGCGACTTCAACGTCGAGGTCGAGAAGGTCAACCTTCCGCTCAACACCGTGCTCGGCGTCTTCGTGGACGGCGTGAAGCTCGGAGACCTCGTGCTCCGCTCGACGCTCGAAAACGAGCTTGAGCTGAACACGAACGACGGGCAGTCCGTGCCCGACCTGACGACAGCCTCTTCGGTCGTCGTCACTAACCCGCAAGGGCAGACCATCCTGAGCGGCGTCTTCAACACCGCCGGACTCAACGTCACCGGCAACGACATTGACAACACGACGCTCTTCGTCGAGCAGCAGTACCGAGACTTCCTCGACCGCGAGCCGGACGACGGCGGCCTCTCGTTCTGGTCGGGCGAAATCCAGAAGTGCGGCGGCGACGCGGCCTGCCTCGACGGGATGAGGGTCAACACCTCGGCGGCCTTCTTCCTCTCCATCGAGTTTCAGGAGACGGGCTACATGCTCTACCGCTTCAACAAGGCTTCGTTCGGCACGATGCCGCGCCGCAACGAATTCCTCGTCGAGATGCAAGCCGCCGCGCAGGGCTTAGTCGTCGGCGCGACGGGCTGGCAGGCGAAGCTCGAAGACAATAAGCGTCTCGCCGCCGAGCGTTGGGTGGCGAGCGCGGCCTTCCGGAACGTCTTCGGCTCGATGACGAACGAGCAGTACGTGTCCGCGCTCTTCCAGAACGCGGGACTCGCCACGGGGACGCCGGAATACTTCGGCCTTGTTCAAGGTCTGAACGCGGGCACGGAGACGCGCGCGACCGTTCTCCGCAAGGTGGCCGACAACGACGCGTTCCGGCGCGCGGAGTCGAACCGCGCCTTCGTCCTCATGCAATACTTCGGCTACATGCACCGCAACCCGGACGAAGGCCCGGATTCGGACATGCGCGGCTTCAACTTCTGGTTGAAGAAGCTCGACGATAACGGCGGCGACTTCCACCGCGCGCAGATGGTCAAGGCCTTCATTGACTCCATCGAGTATCGCAACCGCTTCGAGTGGTAATTCGATTGACGAAAGATGAAACGGGGGAGAGTGCAACCCGCACCCTCCCCCGTTCATCACACTCCGGTTTCCTGTTTTCAAGTCGGGCAAGGGGTTTTCGGTTCCGCACGGCACGAAGTTCGACAAAAGCTCTAGAACGCCGCCGCTTCAGCCTGAACTCACCCGGTCAACATCAACGACAGTCTGCCAGTTCGACCTTCGGACTCGACCCGAAGCCCGCTCGTTGTACGTCCGTCAAGGGGTTATTAAAATGTTGCCTCGCACTTCTCACACGCGCCTCCGGCGCATCTCGCCTGTCGCCCTGCTCCTTCTGACGGTCGCGGCGCTCTGGTTGGGCGCTCCCGCCGGACGCACCGCCGCACCCGCGGCGGCAGCGACAACGCCGCAGGTCACGTCTCTGTCTTCCGCCACGGTGACGCGCAGCGGGCGAATCATCATCAGCGGCACGGGCTTCGGCGCGACCCAGCAGGACGGCAAGGTCGGAATCGGCGGCGTGTCGGCCCACGTCTCGCGCTGGAGCGACACGCAGATTACCGCCTACGTTTCTGAGCAGGCTCCGACCGGCGGCGGCTCCGTGCGAGTCATAACGGGCGGCGGGGCGAGCAACTTAATGCCGGTCGAGGTCACGACGCGCCCGGCGGGGGCCGACCGCATCCGTTGGCGCTTCATGATGGACGCGGACTACGCCGTCACGCGCCCGGCGCTCGGCGCGGACGGCACGGTCTACGTCAACGATGTCGGCGGCGCGCTGTACGCGCTCGCCCCTGACGGCGCTCTGAAGTGGATTTACCGCGCGGGCCTGCGCGGCGGCTACGGGCCGGTTGCGGTCGGCGGGGACGGGACAATCTACGTCGCCTCGCTCGTCCCCAGACCGGACGGCACGCTCGGCAACGTCGGCGCGATCCACGCCGTCAACCCCGACGGCACGGAGAAGTGGGTCTTCAAGGGCACGGGCGACATGATTCTCGCCGGCCCGAACGTCGGCCCCGACGGCAAAATCTACGCCGTCACCGACCTCAGCGGCATCGGCCTGTTCGCGCTCTCGCCCACGGGCAACCTGCTCTACCAGCGCGGGAGGTTCTTCGAGAGTTCCGGCGCGGGGCGGGGTCAGGAGATAGTCTTCGGCCCGTCCGAGCTGTACTTCGGGTTCAACACGCAGGAGAAGCTTTACTCCTACAGCCTCGGCGGCGACCTGCGGTGGAGCGTCCCGGCCTTCTCCACCGGCGACCCGTATCAAGCTGTCGTCGCCCCTAACGGAAACATTTACGCCCGCGCCCCCGGAACCGCCGGCAAGAGCCTCGCCGCTTACGACCCGCAGGGCAAGAAGCTGTGGAGCTTCTACGAGGCCCCCGGCAACTTGCTGTCGTCCCCCGACGTTGGAGCCGACAACGCCGCCTACGTGGTGCGGAACAAGGCGACGCTGCACGCCATCAAGCCCGACGGGACGGCCAAGTGGAGCTTCAACGAAGGGACTGAACTCTTCGACCCCGTCGTCAGCCCTTCGAACGATCTGGTCTTGATGGGCGGGCGCATCTCTTACTACCAGTCGAGCTTCTTCGCCGCCCTGAGCGCCGCCACCGGTCAGCCTTTGTGGAAGGTCATCTTGCCGTTCGAGCCGGGCTTCTCAGGCGACGGCGGCGGGCAGCCCTTCCCCATCTCCCGCGCGCGTTTCTCGGCGGACGGCCAGACCGCTTACATCGCGGCGGACATTCTGGGCGACGGCAACAACACCGATAAGTACTCTTTCTTCTACGCCATTGACACCTCGCCGGAGGGCGAAGCCGTCAACCTCGCGCCGAGCGTCCGCGTCACCAGCCCCGTACAACGGGAGAGCTTCGAGCACCTCTCGGACATCACCGTGACCGCCGAGGCTTCGGACCCCGAAGGCAAACTCGCCAAGGTCGAGTTCTACCACGTCACGCGCGGCACGACGACGCTCATCGGCACGGACACGACCGCGCCCTACAGCGCCGTCTTCAACGACGCGCGCGGCGATAACTACACGCTCCACGCCGTCGCCTACGACGACAAGGGCGTGAAGACTCAGTCCGAGGGCGTCTTCATCATCGTCAACTACTGGCCGCCGAGGGCGGAGTTGACGAGCCCTTCCAACGGCGCGTGGTTCCCCGCCCTGTCGGACGTGACTTTGACGGCGCAGCCCGACCCGCGCGACGGGCGCATCAGCCGCATCGAGTTCATCCGCGAGAACGCCGAAACGATCTGCACCGTGACCGCGCCGCCCTACACCTGCGTCTGGCAGGACAGGCCCGCGGGCGTCTACACCGTCTTCGCGCGCACGTTCGACGACGGCACGCAGCACATCAACTCCGAGCCCGTGACCTTCGCCGTCGGCGAGGGGCAGAGGGCGCTCTACACCGTCAGCGGGCGCGCCTCCGAATCCGGCGGGACGCCCATCGCCGGGGTCACCGTGACTTTGGAGCGCGCGGGCCGCATGCAGCCGACCACCGTCAGCACGACGACGACCGACGCCGACGGCCTCTACAGCTTCGGCAACCTTGAGCCGCATTACAGCTACGACGTCGAAGCGCACCACCCCGACTTCTCGTTCCAGCCGTCGCCGACCGTCGGCCCCTTCGTGAACCTGTCCGCCGACAGGGTTCGCGACCTGATAGGCAAGCGGCCAGAGCCGCGCCCGGCGGGCGCGCCCCCGGTGGCGTGGGCCTCCTACTACGGCTCGCCCGAAAGGCTCCTCGACGGTCGCACGATGCTCGCGCTCGACGGCGCGGGCAACTCCTTCGTCGCCGGAGAGTCCGGCATGAACTTCGCCGTCGTCAAGTACGACCCGGCGGGCCGACAGCTCTGGGCGCGCGTCGTTGACGGCGGCGGGCGCTACCAGACTTCGACGTTTGACATCGCGACGGACGCCGCCGGCAGCGTCTACGTCACGGGCGCGATCTGGGCCGGCACGGCGCGCGAGCGCGACTGGCTGACCATCAAGTTCGACGCCGCCGGCAATGAACTCTGGCGCAGGACTTACAACGGCCCTTCGAGCATCACCGAATACCCCTCCGCCCTCGACATAGACGCGGCGGGCAACATCTACGTGGCAGGCGAAGGCGGGGCGGTCTTCAACGGCGGTCGCTCCATCACGACCATCAAGTACGACACCGACGGCAACGTCCTCTGGACACGTTCCGAGAGCGGGAACTTCGCTCAGGACGTGAAGGTTGACGCGGCGGGCAACGCCTACGTCATCGGCGTGAACGGCGGACGCGCCCACGTCTTCAAGTACGACGCGGCGGGCAACCTCCTCTGGAAGTACGCCCACTCGACCGGCGCGGCCACCGAGGAGGCCGTGGTCTGGAGCGTCTCCCTTGGGGGCGACGGCGGCGTCTACGTCCTCGCCGAGATCAGCTCGCCCACGAGCAGCTACGAGCCGGTCGTGCTCAAGGTCAACGGCGCGAGCGGCCAGTTCGGGTGGGTCTCGCACATCGCGCACAAGGACGGCCAGCGGCTCCCCATCGCCGTGTACGCGATGGATGTTGACCCCGCAGGCAACGCCTACGTCACGGGACTACAAGAAAACCGGGCCGACCACAACAAGGACGCCTTCACGCTGAAGGTCGGCGCGACCGACGGCGCGGTGCAGTGGATGGACATCTACGCCGAGCCGGCTGGCGGAGGGTTCTCCTCGCGCTGGAACGCCGACCAGAACATCGTGGTGGACGCCGCAGGCAACGCCTACTCCTACTTCACCTCGATGCGCGAGTGGGACGACGACATCGTCATCATCAAGTACAACACCAACGGGACGCGCGCCTGGGTTCACCTCTTCGACAACCCGTACCACTCAGGCGATTCGTCGAACGACCTGAACAGCGTCGGTCGCAGCATCCTGCTCGACGCGCAGGGCGACGTCATCTTCACCGGCGACTCCGAAATCCCCGGCCAGAGCCTCGACTTCGTCACGGTCAAACTCGCCCAAGCGACGGGCACTGCTCCGACTCCGACGCCGACACCCGCGCCGACTCCTACTTCGACTCCGACGCCAACACCAACTCCGACCCCGACACCGGTGCCAACACCTGAGCCGACGCCCGTGCCGACGCCTGAGCCGACACCAGCCCCGACACCTGAGCCGACGCCTGCTCCGACTCCGGTTCCGACGCCGACGGCTACACCGACGCCTGAGTCGCCCTACGTCTACATCGCCACCGACGCGCCCGCCTACTCGGAGACCGAAGCGGCGTTCGAGGTCAGGGTGTGTCGCACGGGCGACCTCTCGGCGGCCTTCTCGGTGGACTACGAGACCTCGGACGGCACGGCCCGCGACGGCTACGACTACATGGCCGCTCGCGGCACGCTCCACTTCGCGGCGGGCGAGGCCGAGAAGACGGTCAGGGTCCCGCTCATCGCCGACGCCTATGCGGAGACGGACGAGACCTTCACGCTCGTGCTCGGCAACGCCTCCGGCGGTGCGCAACTGGGCGCGCCTTCGTTGGCGACCTTCTTCATCAAAGACCACGCCGCCGCGCCGGGGAACCCCTCGGACGAGGCCGGGTTCTTCGCCCGCCAGCACTACCTCGACTTCCTGGGCCGCGAGCCCGACGCGGGCGGCCTCAACTTCTGGACGAGCGAGATCACCGCCTGCGGCGCGAACGCGCAGTGCGTCGCGGACAAGCGTGAGAACGTCTCCGCCGCGTTCTTCCTCTCGATTGAATTCAAGGAGACGGGCTACTTCGCCTACCGCATGTACAAGGCCGCCTACGGCGACATGCCCGGCGCGCCCGTGCCGCTGCGGCGCGAAGAGATGCTGCCCGACACGCAGCGCATCAGTCGCGGCGTCGTGGTCGGGAGGCAGGGCTGGGCCGACCTGATAGAAAGCAACAAGGCGGACTTCGCAACGGAGTTCGTCACGCGCGGGCGCTTCACGTCGGCGTACCCTTCGGGGATGACGCCGGAGCAGTTCGTGGACGCGCTCAACACCAACGCGGGCGGCGTGCTCTCGGATGACGAGCGCGCGCAGTTAATCGAAGCGCTGACCGCGAACAACGACGACGCCGGGCGGGCGGGCGTGCTCCGCCGAGTGGCGCAGCACCCGCGGCTGGAGGGCGCCGAGTTGAACAAGGCTTTCGTCCTCATGCAATACTTCGGTTACATGCGCCGTAACCCGAACGAGGGACAGGACACGGACTGGCGGGGCTACGGCTTCTGGCTGAAGAAGCTCGAAGACAACGGCGGCAACTTCGTCCACGCGCAGATGGTCAAAGCCTTCATTGACTCTATCGAGTACCGCCGCCGCTTCGCGCCGTAGGCGTGACGGATAAAACGCTCAATCGAGCTTGCACGCGTCAAAGCTAAAAGGGGAGCGCGGGACTAAACCTGTCCTGCGCTCCCCTTCTACGTTTTGGCTCCTTCACCCGCCGCCGTCGAGAAGATTCGTCCGTTGACTACTCAGGCCGTCAGCAGTAACCTTTACCGCAGGGAGGTATCCGGAAAGATGTCAGAAGACCTAACCACGAGGCCGACAATCGAGACTGTCCTTGAACGCGTTAACGCTCTGAGCGAAAAGTTCGACGCTTTTGGCGGGAAGATTGAAACCCGACTCAACTCCTTTCGTGAGGAAGTCGGAATCCGTCTCGACCGCATTGAGAGCATGACGAACCAGACGCGGGCCGAAATGCTGACGCTACGCGCCGACTTCCAGGAGTTTCGCGCGCAGCTCAAATAGAGAACCTAACCGTTCACCTCCGGCTGACTACCCTCTAACCCTCCTCCGGCAGCACCCACGTCTCGCCAATCTCGGTCAAAGCCACGCGCCAGCGCTCGTCGCCCGCGGCGGCCAGAGTGCGCCTGAGGGGCTCGTCAGCGGGCTCCCGGCTCAAGCGAAAGGTCGAGTGGTGCATCGGCAGGATGTACTCCGCGCCCATCTCGCGGCGCATGGCCCACGACTGTTCGGGGTTGGCGTGCGCGTAGATGTACGGGTCGTAAGCGCCGACGGGGAGGATGGCGAGGTCTACCCGGACGCCCCTGCGACGCAAGCGAGCGAAGGCTTGCGTGTAGGCCGTGTCGCCGCCGAAGACGAGCGCGCGCCCGCGCTTCTCGACGAGGAAGCCGCCATACCCCCGGTGCTTGTCCGTCAACTTCCGCGCGCCCCAGTGGGCGACCTCGATTGACTCGACGCGCGCGCCGGAGACTTCGACCGACTCGCCCCACGCCAGCTCGTCCACGCGCGCGAAGCGGCGCACGAGGTCTCGGTTGCCCCTCTGGACGACGGCGCGCGTCTTTCGCGGGAGGCGCTTGAGCGTCCCCAAGTCGCAGTGATCCATGTGCGCGTGCGAGACGAGCACGGCGTCGAGCGGCGGCAGCTCGCCCGACGACAGCGCGGGCCGGACGAGTCGCCGTGGCCCCAAAGTCGCGCCCGCCACGCGCAGGCCGACGCGCGCGCGCAAGGCCGGGTCGGTCAGCAACCATGTCCCGTAAAAATTAATGAGCACCGTCGCGTGTCCGAGCCACGCGACGGTCAGACGCTCGTCGCTCCAGGTGTCGGGCCGTGGGCGGTGCGGCGCGGGGGCGATTGGCACTTTCGCCTCCCGCACGCGCTCGGCCACGAACCGCCCCGCGAAGCGCCGCGCGAAACTCGTGTACGTCTTCAAATCTTTGACTGAAACACTCATCGTGGGGTTTAGATGCGAGAAAACAGTAGGCAGTAGCCAGTAGCCAGTAGGCAGTAGAAAACCGTTCGTCGGCGTGTCGTCAGAGTGACAGCGACGGCGCTCGTGGCGCTGAATCTACTGACTACTGACTACTGGCTACTGCCTACTCTCCTGTTGTATCCTTCAGCACGTCTCTCGAAAGTTCATTCATCCCGCACCCGGACAACGGAGGTCTCCCTTGATGCGCTCGAAGTTGAAGAGCTTGACGCTCGCCGTGCTCGTCGCCCTAATCGTTTTCCAAGCGCCGCCCGCCGCGCGGGCGCAACGGCCCAACACAGGTAGAGGAGGAGCGGCGGCGATGCTGCATAAGTTGTTTGAGGACGAGTGGGAATGGACGATGCGGCAGAACCCGACGTTCGCGTCCGCGCTCGGCGACCGGCGCTTCAACGACCGCTGGCAGGATTCGAGCCTCGAAGCCATCGCGGCCCGCCAGCAGCACCGCCTCGACGCCCTCAAGCGACTCAAGACGATTGAACGCGCGCGGCTCACGGCAGCCGACCAGCTCAACTACGACCTCTTCCGCAAAGACCTCGAAGCCGACATCGAGGAGTACAAGTTCCGCGCCTACCTCCTGCCCGTCAACCAGCGCGGCGGCGTCCAGACGGCGAACGAGTTGTCGGAGCTGCTCCGCTTCCAGACCGTCAAGGACTACGAGGACTGGACGGCGCGTCTGCGCGCCCTGCCGCGACTGTTGGAGCAGACCACCGCCCTGATGCGCGAAGGCGTCCGCGCCAAAATCCTCTGGCCGAAGGTGACGCAGAAGCGCGTCACCGCGCAGATTGATAACCAGATCGTCGCGCGCGCCGAAGACAGCCCCTTCTACGGCCCCTTCAAAAAGTTCCCCGCCGACATCCCCGCCGCCGAGCAGGAGCGCCTCCGACAGTCCGCGCGCGAGGCCATCACGCAGGGCGTCGTTCCGGCCTATAAACAGTTCCGCGAGTATTTCGTGGACGAATACCTGCCCGCCTCTTACGATCAGGTCGGCATCTGGCAGTGGCCGAACGGCGAGGAGGCTTACGCCTTTCAGGCCCGCCGCTACACGACGACCGATTTGACGCCGCAGCAGATTCACGAGAAGGGCCTCTCGGAGGTCGCGCGCATCCGCGCCGAGATGCAGAAGGTGATGACGCAGGTCGGCTTTAAAGGCACGCACAAAGAGTTCTTCAAGAAGCTCCGCACCGACGACCAGTTCTACTACAAGAAGCCGGAAGAGTTGCTCGACGCCTACCGCGCCATCTCGAAGAAGATTGACCCGCACCTCGTCAAAGTCTTCAAGACGATTCCGCGCATGCCATACGGCGTCGTCCCCATCCCGATGGAGACCGCGCCCGACACGACGACCGCCTACTACAACCAGCCCGCGGCGGACGGCTCTCGACCGGGGCTCTACTACGTCAACCTCTACAAGCCGGAGACTCGGCCCAAGTGGGAGATGATGGCGCTCTCTCTGCACGAGGCCGTGCCCGGCCACCACTTTCAGATCGCGCGCGCGATGGAGCTTGGCGAGATACCGAAGTTCCGACGCTTCGGCGGCTACACCGCCTTCGTCGAGGGCTGGGGCCTCTACGCCGAAAGCTTGGGCGAAGACATGGGCCTTTACGATGACCCCTACTCGAAGTTCGGCCAGCTCACCTACGAGATGTGGCGCGCGGTGCGACTCGTCGTGGACACCGGCATGCACCACATGAAGTGGGAGCGGCAGCGCGCGATTGATTACTTCATGGACAACGCCGCCAAGACCGAGCAGGACATCGTCAACGAGATAGACCGCTACATCACAGACCCCGGCCAGGCCCTCGCCTACAAGATCGGCGAACTCAAGCTCAAGGAGCTTCGCGCCCGCGCCGCGCGCGAACTCGGCGCGAAGTTCGACATCCGCGAATACCACGACGTGGTGCTCGGCTCCGGCGCGGTTCCGCTCGACGTTCTGGAACGGAACGTGGACGCGTGGATTAAGTCGCAGAAGACTTCGGCCAACCAGCGCGTAAGCACTCGATAGAGCGTGTGACCTTCATGCGGGCGGAAGAATCGAACACCGGCACGACGTGGGTTCCCGACCTGCTCTTCACGGGCGGTCGCTTCGAGCGCGGGCACGCTCTCGCCTGCGACTCCGCCGGGCGCGTCCTCGCCACGCTCGACATGAGCCCGCTGCGAGAACTCCTCGGACGTGAGCCGCGCGCGGACGAAACGCTCAACGTGTGCGAGCCGGAGAGCGGCATCGTCTTCGCCACGCGCTTCGTCCGCCTGCCGGGTCGAGCCCTTCTGCCCGGCATGGTCAACGCGCACTCGCATGCCTTCCAGCGCGTCATCCGTGGGCGCACGGAGTACCGCACCGCCGGGCCGCAGGACTCCTTCTGGACGTGGCGCGAGATGATGTACAGCGCCGCCGAGCGACTCACGCCCGAAGACATCTACGACGCCTCCCGCATGGCCTTCATGGAGATGCTGCTCGCGGGCATCACCGCCGTCGGCGAGTTTCATTACCTCCACCGGACGCCGGAGGGCTCCGTCTATTCAGACCCGAACCTGCTCTCGAAGCAAGTAGTGCGCGCGGCGCGCGACGCGGGCCTGCGCGTCGCGCTCCTGCGAGTGGCCTACGCGCGCGCTGGGTTTGGAGTGCCGCCGAACGAAAGACAGAAGCGCTTCATCGAGCCCGACGCGGAACTCTTTCTCCGCCACGCCGAAGATTTACGAGGCGCGCTCGCGCTTGAAGAGAAAGCAGGCGAAACGCCCGTGGCGTGGGTCGGTGTCGCGCCGCACAGCGTCCGCGCCGTCCCCGTCGAATACTTGCGCGAGGTGCGAGACTTCGCGCGCGCGCGCGAGCTGCCCGTCCACATGCACGTCGCCGAGCAGCCCGCCGAACTCTCCGCCTGCCTCGAAGAGACGGGCCGCACGCCCGTCGCCTTCCTCGCTGACGAAGGCTTACTCAGTCCTCTGTTCACGGGCGTCCACGCCGTCCACATCACCGCCGGAGAGGTCGCCTCGATGCGCGAGGCGCGCGCGATTGTCTGCGCCTGCCCGACGACGGAGCGCAACCTCGGCGACGGCATCGTCCCCGCCGACGCGCTCTTCGAGGCGGGCGTCCGCGTCTCGCTCGGCACCGACAGCCACGCGCAGATAGACCTCCTCGAAGACGCGCGCGAGCTTGAATACCATCTCCGCCTCCAACGCCTCGAACGCAACGTCCTCGCGCCCCGCATGGAACGAAGCGACGAAGACGGGCGAGAGACTTCGGCGCTCGCGGCGCGGCTCTTCGAGTGCGCGACCACGCACGGCGCTGAGAGCATCGGCGCTCCCTCCGGCGCACTTGAAGCGGGTCGTCCCGCGGACTTCTTCACCGTTGACCTCGAAGACCCGTCGGTCGCGGGAGCGTCCGGTACAGACCTCCTCCCTTCAATCGTCTTCTCGCTCTCGCGCGCCGCCGTCCGGGAAGTCGCGGTCGGCGGGCGGCTCGTCGTGGAAGACGGAAGACACCACGCGCAGGAAGAAACAGTCCAACGCTTCGCCGCGCTCCAACGAAAGCTCTGGGGATGAGCAAAGCAGACACGAACAACATGAACGTCGAACAGACACTCGCCGAACTCGTCCGCATTGACTCGCGCTCTTCGGTCTCGAACCTCGCGGTCGTCGAATACGCGGTTCCGCGCCTCGAAGCCGCAGGCTTCTGTGCTCGCGTCTACCCGTACACGGACGAGCGCGGCGTCAAGAAGTTTCAGTTGGTCGCCGTCCATCCGAAGACTTTCGAGGACGGCGAGGAAGTCGAACTCGCGCTCGTCGGACATACGGACACCGTGCCGTTTGACCCGGCGTGGGGCGAGGCGCTCGCGCTCGAAAGGCGTGGCGAGAATCTCTACGGGCGCGGCGCGTGCGACACGAAGGGCTTCATCGCGGCGGCGCTCACGGCCATCGAGGAGACGGATTTGTCGAAGCTCACGCGCCCGCTCGCGCTCGTCCTGACGGCGGACGAGGAGGTCGGCTGTCTCGGCGCGAAGCGTTTGGTGAAGGCGAGGCCGTTCCGCGCGCGGCACGCCGTCGTCGGAGAGCCGACCTCGTTGCAGCCCATGCGCGCGGGCAAGGGCTACTGCCTCGCGGAAGTCATCCTGCGCGGGCGCGAGGGGCACAGCGCTTACCCTGCTTTGGGCGCTTCGGCCATCACGCGCGCCGCGCGACTCCTGACGCGCGTCGAGCGCGTCGCCGAGCAACTCGAAGGCGAAGTACACGCGGCCTTCGACCCGCCGCACACGACCTTGAACGTCGGCGTCATCGAAGGTGGGACGGCAAAGAACATCATCGCGGGCGAGTGCCGCTTCACGCTCGAATGGCGGCCCGTGCCGGGTCAGCCGCCGGAGCGCGTCGCCGAATTAGTGCGCCAGGAGGCCGTAGCCCTGAGCGACGCGGACGAGGATTTCGTCTGCGAGATTAAGGTGACGCGCCTCGACGGCGGCGTCGAGACTTCGGCGGACGCGCCGCTCGTCCGCGCTCTGGAAGAGGAGACGGGGCGCGCGGCGGGCACGATCTCTTTCGGCACGGAAGCGCCGCAGTTGGCGCAACTAGGGGCGGACGCGGTCGTCTTCGGCCCCGGCGACATTCGCGTCGCGCACCGCACGGGCGAGTTCGTGCCCGTGGCCGAGTTGCACGAGTCGGTCTCGATTTTGCGCCGTATCATCGAACGTTTCTGCGCGCCCGGACATCAATAAGCATCGGGCGGCGGTTTGAAAGTCAGTACCGCGAGCGGTAGCGAGCGGGTCACAACGATGACGACGCGCGCCTGCCGTCGTAGACGAGTCTTAACGACTCCGACACCCGCTTGCTACCGCTCGCGGTACTGACATGAAGTCTTTATGAAATCATCTATTTTTAAATCGAGGCTGGCGGCGCTCGTGTTGTGCGTCCTCGCCTTCGGCGTGATGCCCTGGGCGCAGGCGCAGCAGCAAGCGCCTTTGACGAACGAGGAGTTCCTCGCGCTCGTGCGGCAGTTGCCGAAGCGGCCCGGCCTGAAGGAAGAGATCATCGGCGAGGTGCGGCGGCGCGGCATCGCGTTCCCCTTGACGAGCGGGCTGCGCGCGTTCGTGGCGACCAAGAGCGGCAACGACCCGGACCTTCGGCGCGCGCTCGAAGAGGCCGAGCGGCGCAAGCTCGACCCGGCGGCGACGGCCCCGCCGTCGGAGGCCGAAGCGTCGGCGGCGCTTGAGAAGTCGCGCGTCGCCACGCTCGAAGCCGCCGACACGATGCCCGACTTCGTCGTCCGCCAGCTCATCTCGCGCGCCTACGCTCTGGGCACGACGCGCAACTGGATTACGACCGACCGCCTGACCATCGGCGTGAGCTACCGCACCAGCGGCGAGCAGTACCGTCTGCTCGCGGTCAACGGGATTCCGAGCGCCCCGGCGCAAGCCTCGAAAGAGCGGAGCGACTACTCGGCCATCGGCGGGACGAGCTCGACGGGCGAGTTCGTCACCACCCTCAAGGCGCTCTTCGCCGCCGACTCGAAGACCGTCTTCAAGGCTTTGGAGACCGACACCCTGCGCGGGCGTCGCGCGCTCGTCTACGAGTACGACATCAAGCGTCCGCAGTCGAACCGCGTGCTCACCTACAACAACGACCGCTCGGTCGTCGTCGCGCACCGCGGCAAGGTCTGGGTTGACCGCGAGGACTTCCGCGTCCTGCGCGTCGAAAGCTCCGCCTACGACATTCCACAAGACTTCCCCATCACGGCCTCGACCAACACGATTAACTACGAGTGGGTCAACATCCCCGGTCAGGGCGACTACCTCCTGCCCTCGCACGCCGTCCTCGTCATGACCGCCAACGAAGGCGGGCGACTCACCCAGCACCGCAACGACATCCGCTTCCGCAACTACCAGAAGTTCGGCACCGAACTCAAAATCCTCGACGAAGACGACCTCGAAGAAGTGCCGGAAGAGAAGGCTCCGGAGAAGAAGCCGGAAAAGCCGTGAACCGTAAACCGTGACAGGTGACAGGATAAAACCTGTTCTTACTTGTCACGGTTTACCTGTCACGGTTTACGACTTTTCTATCTTTCCTTCGAGGTGGTGAGAGAGGCCGATGAGCATGCGCCCGATGCTGTCGAGGGCCGTGCGCAGCTTCACGTATTGCTCTTGGCGAAGGTATCCGAGGCGTTGTGCGATGAGGAGTTCTGTTTCAAGCTCGCTTGCCGAACCCTGAGCGTTCGAGAGGAAGTGTATGAACTCCTTTGACGAGCGGCGGGCCGCGCCTTCAGCGACGTTGGCCGGGACTGAGACGGCGGCCCGCCTGATCTGCGAGGTTAATCCGAACCTCTCATCCTTCGGGAAGCACTCCGTCGCTTTGTAAACCTCCACGACGAAATCCATCGCCTGATTCCAGACATCCAGCTTCTCGTGAGGACGCATTAAAAACTCCTGTCACCTGTCACGGTTTACGGTTCACGGCTTTTAGATTTTCAGTTGTCCGTTCTCGATGATCGTCTTGCCGTCGAGGGTGACGGTGCTGCCGGGGAGGAAGACGGTGAGGCCGTAGGGGACGGAGTTATCGCCGCCCGCCCAGGTGTTGCCCGCGACGCCGACGGTGATTGTCCCGGCGGGAACCCACGCGCCGACCTTGCTGGCCGAGGGGAGTTTGACGTTCGGGTTGATGCCGAGGTCTACGAAGCCGAAGAGGTCTTTGCGCTCGTCGTTGACGGCGTCGTACTCGGCCCTCAAGTCCGCGTAGCCGGGGCCGGAGCCTTCCATCGAGACGAGCTTCCCGCCCGCGAAGGTGAGCGTCAGGTTGTCTATCTGCTTGCCGCGATAGAAGTCGCGCGTGTGGACGACCTTGCCCTCGGCGGTTCCGGCGACGGGCGTCGTGTAGACCTCGCCCGCCGGGAGATAGACCGAGACGGCGGGGCCGCCCTTCTGCAAGTCCTCCGGCGAGATGATGCCGTCGCTGACGAGGACGGGACGCCCCTGCACGCGCACCTTCAAATCCGTCCCGTTCGGGTTCGTGATGTGCAGCTCGTTCCCGGCGGCTAAGGCCGTCTTGACCTGCTCGCCGCGCGTCTGGAGGCTCGCGTAGTCAATGTTGACGCCCTCCCAGAAGGTCTTCGCCAGCTCGTCCTCCGACATCTCGAAGCGCTTCGCGCGCCACGACGTCGGGTAGAAGCCGTTGCCGACTTCGACCGCGCGGACGTTGTGCTTGAGGAACTCTTTGCCGACCGGCTCGTTAGCCTTGCCGCGCGCCGCCTGCCGCTTCGGGTCCGCGCCTTCGAGCAGGTTTTCGGTCAGCCCGTTGGTCACGTCAATCGTGACGTTGACGACCCCGGCGAGCTTCATGCCGAGGCCGTTCTGCTGCGAGTCGTACTTCTCCGGCACGTCGAAGAACATCCGCTTACTGAGGCGGTCGCTCGTGTACTCGACCACGGGGAAGCCGCCGACCTTGCGGACGTTGACGGCGATGTTCTCCAAAAACTCGGCGTCGTGCGCGCGGCCCGCGATGAGGACGACCTCGCCTTCCTTCACTCCCGCGCTCTGCGTGACAAGCCGCTCGGCGAGTTGTTCGAGGTCAACCGGCGGCTTCTTCGCCTCCCCGGCGGCGGCGGGCGACGACGCCGGAGACGACGCGGCGTTCGAGGTGTTGGTGGTGGAAGTGGTCGGCGGGGCGGCGGGCTGGCAGGCCGAAGACATTAGCAGCAGCGCCGCGCACATGGCGGCGCAGAGGGCCGAGGGGGAATGAAGTCTCATGCTTGGGGCTCCTTCGAACGCGCTCAGGGGATGTGAAAAGCAGGCTGCTTCTATTGCAAACGCAACGCGAAGTCAACACTTAATTCGTAAAAGTCAGAAGTCAGAACGCCGAACGCTGAACTGAAACCCTTTGTCTTTCAGTTCATCGTTCAGCGTTCTGACTTCTGACTTTCTTACGAGTCTGCCTGACCGGCGTACTGCGCGGTGGAGGCGTTGGAGATGAAGGGCGCGTCGGCGGTGAGGGCGTCGTCAACGAGCCGACGCTGTTCGAGTTCGTGGATGGCGTAGGAGCCGGTGGCGGGGCTCGCCGAGGCGGCGCGACCGACGTAGAAGGGTCGCTCGCAACTCTTGAGCATGTTGACGAGCCGCTGCTCGACGAAGTGCCAGCCGCCGTAGTTCTTCGGCTCCTCCTGCGCCCAGACGAGCTGCGTCGCCTGCGGGTAGGAGTCGAAGATTTCGCGCAAGGCCAGCTCCGGGAACGGGAAGAACTGTTCGAGGCGGACGATGGCCGTGCGCGTGTCGCCGGACTTCTGCCGCGCCGCCGCGAGGTCGTAGAAGACCTTGCCGCTACAGAGGACGATGCGGCGCACGGCGCTGCGGTCTTCGACGCCGCCGTCGTCAATGACGGGGCGGAAGCCGCCGCCCGTCAGCTCCTCGACCGCAGAGGTCGCCGCCGGGAGTCGGAGAAGGCTCTTCGGCGTCATCACGACGAGCGGGCGGGCCGCCTCCTGCTTCAACTGACGGCGGAGCAAGTGAAAATACTGCGCGGGCGTCGTCGGGTAACAGACCTGCATGTTGTTCTCGGCGCAGAGCTGGAGGTAGCGTTCGAGCCGCGCGTTCGAGTGCTCCGGCCCCTGCCCCTCGTAGCCGTGCGGGAGCAGGAGGACGAGCCGCGAGGGCTGCTGCCACTTGTCCACGCCCGGCGCGATGAACTGGTCAATGATGACCTGCGCGCCGTTCGAGAAGTCGCCGAACTGCGCCTCCCAACAGACGAGCGCGTCGCGCGCGACGACCGAGTAGCCGTACTCGAAGCCCATCACGCCCTGCTCCGATAAGCGAGCTGTCGAAGACCTCGACGCGCGCACGACCTTCGTTGACTTCCGTCATCTCCGTCAAAGGAGCCCACGGCTTGCCGGTCTGCGTGTCGTAGAGGATGGCGTGCCGCTGCGAGAACGTCCCGCGCCCCGAATCCTGACCCGAAAGGCGCACGCGCATGCCTTCCAAACCGAGCGAGCCGAAGGCCATCAGCTCGGCGAAGGCCCAATCGAGTGGCGCTTGCCCCTCGCCCATCTTCGCGCGGCGCGCGAGCTGGCTGACCATCTTCGGGTTGACGCTGAAGCCTTCGGGCACGACCGCGATGCGGTGCGCGAGGTCGCGGATGACTTCCGCCGCGACCGGCGTTTCCAGGAGCGTGGAGCCGTCCTCCTCCTGAATCGGCGGCGGGAGTTCCTTCGCCTTCTGCTCGACGGCGGCGATCTCCTTGGCGCGCGCGAGCGTCGCCTCGAAGGCCGCGACCGTCTCCTTAATCATCTGCTCGACTTCCGCCTCGCTCATCACTTCGTCCTGCACGAGCCGCGCGGCGTACTTGGCGCGCACGCCCGGATGCGCCTTGACGCGCGCGTACATCAGGGGCTGCGTGTAGCTCGGCTCGTCGCCCTCGTTGTGGCCGAGCTTGCGGAAGCCGACCACGTCCAAACACACGTCCTTGTTGAACTCCTGCCGGTAGTCGAGCGCGATGCGCAAGACGCGGTAGGCGGCTTCGGGGTCGTCGCCGTTGATGTGGAAGATGGGGAGCTGCGTCATCCGCGCGACGTCGGTCGAATAGATGGTCGAGCGTCCCGCCTGCGGCGAGGTCGTAAAGCCGATCTGGTTGTTGATGATGATGTGAATCGTCCCGCCCGTGCGGTAGCCCTTGAGGTCGGCGAGCTGCAAGGTCTCCATCACGATGCCCTGCCCGGCGAAGGCCGCGTCGCCGTGCAGAAGCACCGGCAGCGCGCGGTCAATCGCCTCCTCGCGCGGCGTCCGCTCGTCCAACTGCATCGCGTCCTGCTTGGCCCTGACCATCCCCTCGACCACGGGGTCAACGAATTCGAGGTGGCTCGGATTCGGCGAGAGATTGATGAGGACGCGCTTGCCGTCGGCGGTCGTGCGCTCGCCGACCGCGCCCTGATGGTATTTCACGTCGCCCTCGTCCGCCGGGAAGTTCGGATGGACGCTCCCCTCGAAGGCCGTGAAAATCCTCTCGGCGAGCCGCGCGTCAATGATGTTGGTGAGGACGTTCAAGCGGCCCCGGTGCGCCATGCCGAGCGTGATGTCTTCGACGCCCCGCGCACCGGCGCGCTCGACGAGCTGGTCGAGCAGAGGGATGATGGTCTCGCAGCCTTCGAGCGAGAAACGCTTCTGGCCGAGGTACTTCGTGTGCAGGAAGCGCTCGAACTGCTCGGCCTGCGTGAGCTTGAGGAGCAGAGCCTTCTTGATTTCCGTCCCCAGCGGCTCCGGCTCGACGAACTCCTCGCGGATGCGGTCGCGTATCCAGAGCTTCTGCTCCTTGCTCTGGATGTGGCGGTACTCCGTCCCGACCTTGCCGCAGTAGGCGCGGCGGAGGATGTCGAGGATTTCGCGTAAACTGGCGTTCTCCTTGCCCGCGAGCCCGCCCGTGATGAACTCCCTATCCAAATCCCAGATGGTCAGCCCGTAAGTCTCGATGTCGAGTTCGGGGTGGTACTGCAAGGGCATCGCGTTCAAGGGGTCTATGTCGGCGATGAGGTGGCCGCGCACGCGGTAGGCGTTGATGAGTTCGAGGACGCGCGCCTGCTTGACGACCTGCTCGCGCACGCGGTCGCCGCCGAGCAGAGCGGGGTTGCGGTCAACCGCCCACCGCATCGGCTGGTGGGGGATGCCGAGGTCGCGGAAGATTTCGACGTAGAAGTCGTGTTCGCCGGTGAGCAGCCCGTGGACGTGCGCGAGGAACGCGCCCGACTCCGCGCCCTGTATGACTCGGTGGTCGTAGGTCGAGGAGATGTTGAGGGTCTTGCTGATGCCGAGCTGCGAGAGCGCCTCCGGCGTCATCGCGTGGAACTCCGCCGGGTACTCAATCGCGCCCGTCGCGACGATGACCGACTGCCCGGCCATCAGACGCGGGTTCGACGAGACCGTCCCGATGGTTCCGGGGTTCGTCAGCGAGATGCTCGTCTCCTGAAAATCTGGGACGCCGAGTTTCCCCGTGCGCGCGCGCTTCACGGTGTCGTCGTAGGCGGCGAGGAATTCGGCAAACGAGAGCGCGCCCGCGTTCTTGATGTTCGGCACGAGGAGCGTGCGCGTGCCGTCCTTCTTCTCAAGGTCAATGGCGAGGCCGAGGTTGACCGAAGGCCGCCGGACGCGCGACGCCGCGCCGTCCACGACGGCGAACCCGTCGTTCATCTGCGGGTATTTATCGAGCGCGCGCAGGATGGCGAAGGCGATGAAGTGCGTGTAAGAAGCCTTGCCGCGCTTCTGCTCTTTGAGGAACTGGTTGACGATGAGGCGATTCTCTTCCAAGACCTTGACCGGAATCTGCCGGTTCGAGGTCGCCGTCGGAACCGTGAGGCTCGTCTCCATGTTCTCGACGATCTTCAAAGCCCCGCCGCGAATCGGCGCGGCCTCGCCCTGCGGCGGCGGCGCGCTCGCGGGAGTTGCGGCGGGCTGCTTCGCCGCCGTCGTCGCCGTAGCCTGCTGCGCGGCCTCCGCCTGCTGCGACTGAGAAGAGGGCTGCGGCGTCGCCTGCGTTGGCGAAGACTGCGCCGCGCCGCTCGCTTCCGCCTGCACGCCCGACGCCGCCGCGCCGTTACCGCCCGACGCGGCGCGTGCCACTTCGCCGCCGCCCGTCGGCTCGCCGAGCAACTCCGAAAAGTACGCGCGCCAAGCCTCGTCCACCAGCGACGGGTCGCTGCGGAAGCGGCTGAACAGCCCCTCGACGTAAGTCGCGTTCGCCCCGAAATTCTCCGCGAACAGTTGCGATAAATCGGCTCCGTTTCGCTCTTCGCTCACAGTCTCTTTCACCTCACGCTTCGATGCCCGCGCCCTTCGTTCTCTGACAAGTGCAACCGGCGCGGACTCTTTATCTGACGGCTGGAATTTTAAGACATAAGCCTATCACCATCCGCTTTCGTTTGCACACACCGCCCTAGGAAGTTACCAGAGCACATTAGATCCTTTAGGAATCTCAGATATTGACATCTTTTCAGGGTTGGGAATATGTTGACTTAGTTCTCCGAGCGTTCCCGTACCCTCTCGTCCTTTACGACCTTCTGACCATGAGCCAAAGACGTAATCCAAAAGCTAGCCGCAATATTCCTGAGCATGTAAAGCGCGCCGTCAGAGCACGCGACGGGAATAAGTGCAGGAACTGCGGAGTAGTCACAGAATTTCTTCATTACGACCATATTTTCCCACATGATTTAGGCGGCCCCACCACTGCTGACAACATACAACTGCTCTGCCCGACATGTAATACCTCTAAAGGCAACAAAATCACATGCCAGCATTGCAGGCATTGGATGTCGCCAGACAAGTCTCATTGTTCGCAATGTGGGGCTCGCCTCGGCGTCACGAAGTATTCGCACACCGTGGCGGGTCGCCTCGAAAGCATATTCCACCGTGTCGGACGGGTAGTTGTAATCGGCGGCCTCGGGGCTATCTTGCTTTTGTTTCTGGTTGGCGGATTTTATATCGCCAGATACTTTAAAAGTAGCGATTCTGCATCCGACCAAGCTGCGACTGTTAACACTATTGTCAATGAGTCTTTCAACGTCACAGCGAGCCAGCCTGTCAGCTTTAAGGTGATAATTCCTGCTGGTGCTAAGAATGCTCGCATTGTCGGTGGCTTCAAAGTCACATCAGGCACGAAAGTTAATGTTTATGTTATGAACGAGGGCCAAATGGGTCAATCGTCGAATAGCATTGCTAATACTGCCTCGCTAACGAAACGTGAACAAACTTCATCGGCTCGACTACGCCAAATGCTCCAATCAGGAACTTACTTCCTACTTTTTTCCAGTGCTGATTCCGCGAGTCCTGTAACCGTCGCCGCTGAGTTCTACTCAAAGTACGATTGAAACCAACCATTACTTCAAAGTCGGTCGCTTCCGCCACCCAAGTGCGTCGAGGCAAAACTGATGGCCTCCGTCTTCACACACGCCTTCGCCGCCCTGGCGATGGGGAAGGTTTACGCGGGCGAGCCCGTCCCCGCGCGGTTCTGGGTTCTGTCGGCGGCGTGCGCCGTGCTGCCGGACGCGGACGTTGTGGGCTTCGCCTTCGGCGTCAGATACGGCGACACGTTCGGGCACAGAGGGTTCAGTCACTCGATAACGTTTGCGCTGCTGTTGGCCTTCGCGGTCGTCGCGCTCTTCTTCAGAGAAGACCGGAGACGGCGGGCCGCGCTCGTCGTCTACTTCTTCTTCGTGACGCTCTCGCACGCGCTCCTCGACATGCTGACCGACGGCGGGCTCGGCGTCGGGCTCCTGAGTCCTTTCAGTAACGAGCGATACTTCTTCCCCTTCCGCCCCGTCGAGGTCTCGCCCATCGGCGTCGGCAGTTTCTTCAGCGAGTGGGGCCTCCGCGTCATCAAGAGCGAGCTGCTGTGGGTCTGGGTTCCCTCGGCGCTCTGCGTGCTGCTCGTGTTAAGCTTCCGCCGCTGGCGGCGACGAAGTTCAAGACGATGAAACTAATCTTCATTTACGGCCCGCCGGGCGCGGGAAAGCTGACGGTGGCGAAGGAGTTGACGAAGGCCACCGCCTTCAAGCTCTTCGACAACCACGTGAGCATCGCCTGCGTGGAGTCCGTCTTCGACTTCGGCACCGAGCCCTTCGGGCGGCTCGTCGGACAGATTCGCACGGACATCATCGAGGAGGCGGCGCGTCGGCAAATCGAAGGCGTCGTCTTCACCTTCGTCTACGCGCACCCGCAGGACACGCCCTTCGTCGAGAAAATCTGCGCCGCCGTCGAGCGGCACGGCGGCGAAGTGTGCCTCGTGCAACTGACCTGTGATAAAAACAGTCTTGAGAGCCGAGTCCCCGCCGAGGAGCGCGCGCGCCGCCGCAAGGTTTCGACGCTCGAACTGCTCCATGAAATCATGGGCCGTTACGACCTCCTCTCCCCCGTCCCCGGAAGGGAGAGCCTTGAAATTGATAACACCGACCTCGCGCCCGAAGAGGCGGCGCGGCGCATCGTCGAGCATTACGGCTTAAAGCGAATCTAACTCGGCGCCTGTTGACTGTTCTTCCGAGACTCCCGACACTTTCGCCCGCGTATGCCGCAGAAAAAGCTGACCATCAAAGGCGTCGAGTGGGAGTACGCGACGGGCGGGCGCGGTGAGCAGACGATTCTGATGTTCCACGGCGCGGTCGGCGGGGCCGAGACGATGCGTTGGCTCGCCGACGCCTTCGGGGGCGAGTACCGAACCATCGCGCCGACGGTCGCGGGCGTCCGCACGCTCGAAGAGGTCTGCGACGCGGCGAGCGCCATCCTCGACCGCGAGCACGTCGGTCGCGCCGTCGTCTTCGGCGGCTCGTTCGGCGGCCTCGTCGCGCAGGCGTTTTTGAAAAGACGCAGGCCACAGGTCGAACACCTCATCCTCCTTAGCACGGGCGCGCCGAGCCCGGCCCTCGGCGCGAAGAACGAGAAGGCTCTGAAGTATCTGCGCTTCCTCCCGTTCCCCTTGATGCGCGCGCTGATGAAGCTGGAGTTGGGCAGACATCTGCAAGCGCCCTCGACGGAAGACGAAGAGCGCGTCGGCGTCTTCAAAGAGCGTCTGAATCACTACCTCGACCGCGAGCTGACGAAGGAGACCTTCATCTCGCGCATTGCCCTGAGCGTTGATTTCAACCTGCGCGAGAGTTACTCATCGGGCGACTACGCCGACTGGCCGGGCCGCGTCCTGCTCATTGACTCGAACGACGACCCGATGATCCCCGCCGCCGAGCGCGCGCGACTGCGCGAGACGTATCCGCGCGCCCTCGTCTGCACCTTCGACGGCGCGGGCCACTTGATCCCGATCCTCAAACGCGAGGAACTCGTCGGCCTCATCCGCGCGTTCCTCAAAGAAGACTACGGCATGCCGCCCGACGGCGAGCACTGCCCTCTGCACGAAGACGAAGGCGATATTCACGAAGCCGCTATTTGAAAAGTATTCGGCCTGAGCCCTGAAAGGGCGAGAGATAATAACCGGGGGTGAGTGCGAAGCACGACACCCCCGGTAAATCGTAGATGAAGGAATCCGACCCTGAAGGGGTCGAAGCTCGCGGCTTCGACCCCTTCAGGGTCGGGATAAAATTTCGCGCCGTGACCGGGGGCGGCGCTCTTCGAGCTTGCCCCCGGCTATTACCTTCGTCCCCTCCGGGGACGGACGAAGCCTTCTCATCAGTCTCTTAGTGCCTGCTGATTGTCTATGTTCACACACCGGATTGATGAAGAGACGGAGCTGCGGCTGCTTAGCGAGCGCGACGCCGGGGAGTATTACGCGATGTGCGACCGGAACCGGGAGCGCTTCTACTGGCTGAAGAAGGACTACTCGCTCGAAGACGCGCGGGCCTTTATCCGGCGAGACCTCTTGGAGAACTTCGCCGCCAACAACGGCTTTCAGGCGGGCATCTTCGTCGGCGGTAAACTCGCGGGCGTGATTCGTTATAACGACATCCACTGGAAGACGCGCTCGACGAGCCTCGGCTACCGGCTCGACTCCGCGTTCGAGGGGCGCGGCCTCGTCCTCAAAGCCTGCCGCGTCTTCCTCGACTACGCCTTCGACACTCTCAGGCTCAACCGCGTCGAGATACGGTGCCACACCGGGAACGGGCGGAGCTGCGCCGTCGCCGAGCGGCTCGGCTTCACGCGCGAAGGCGTCCTGCGCAAAGCCGAGCGCGTCCACGAACGTCTCGCCGACCTCGCCGTCTACGGCCTCCTCGCCGACGAGTGGCATGAACACAAAGAGCGCGCGGGCGACGCGCGTGAAGAGACTCAGCACCAGACGCTTCAGGAGGTGAGCGAACGTTGAAGAGCAAACAGAAACCGGCGGGCGTCGAACGAAAGTCCCGACGCCGTTTCACGAAGACACTCGCGGCGGCGCTCGTCGCCGCGCCCTCCGCCGTTGCCGCCGTCTCTTCAAGACGTTCGAGCGCGCAGACGACGCCCACACCCTCCGCCGCGACGCCGACGCCGCCACAGACGACACCGCCACAGAAACCCTCGCCCGTCGCCGAGGCTTACGCCGAGGTGGCGCGCGCACGCTTCGGCAAGCATTTGAACGATGAAGAGTTCGCGCGCGTCAAGCGCGACCTCGAAGGCAACGTCCGCGCGGCGGAGCGACTCGCCGCCTCCAAGCTCAAGAACTCCGACGAGCCCGACTTCATCTTCGGCGCGTGAGGCTTCAACGAATGCTCCCCGACGAAATCTTCTTCTCATCCGTCAGCGAACTCGCCGCGCAAATACGCGCGCGCCGCGTCTCGCCCGTCGAGCTTGCCGAAGGTTATCTCGCACGGCTCGAAACAATCGGCAAGAGACTCGGCGCGGTGGCGACCGTCATGCGCGAGCCCGCCATGCGCGAGGCGCGCGAGGCCGAGCGCGAGATTAAGCGCGGCAAGTACCGAGGCCCTCTGCACGGCGTCCCCTACGGCGCGAAAGACCTCCTCGCCACGCGCGAGGCGAAGACCACTTGGGGGGCCGCGCCCTACAAGGATCAGCGCTTCGACTTCGACGCGACCGTCATCCGCCGCTTGCGCGAGGCGGGCGCGGTGCTCGTCGCCAAGCTCTCGATGGTGGAGCTGGCGGGCGGCATGGGCTACAACCAGGCGGACGCGAGTTTGACGGGCGCGTGCCGCACGCCGTGGAACACGGACTTCTGGAGCGGCGGCTCGTCTTCGGGGCCGGGCGCGGCGGTCGCCGCCGGATGCGTCGCTTTCGCCATCGGCTCCGAGACTTCGGGCTCCATCATCACGCCCGCCGCCTTCTGCGGCGTCGCGGGCCTGCGTCCCACTTACGGCGCGGTCTCGCGTCACGGCGCGATGGCCCTCTGCTGGACGCTCGACAAGCTCGGCCCGATGTGCCGCACGGCGCACGACTGCGGGCTCGTGCTCGCCGCCATCGCGGGCCGAGACCCGCTCGACCCGACCTCGCGCGCGTCCGACGCGCTCCCTCGATACTCGGCGACGGGCGCGCTCCTTAACCCTCGACGCGGCACGAAGAAACTCCGCCTCGCCGTCTTGAAGGACTCTTACGAGAAGGCGCAGACCGAAGTGCGGGACAACTTCCTCAAGACGCTCGAAGCGCTGCGACGCACTGCGCACGTCGAGATGGACGTGCCGCTGCCCGACTTCCCTTACGGCCCGGCGGTGGGAACCATCGTTGACGCCGAGGGCGCGAGCGCCTTCCGCGAACTCATCGAGTCGGGGCGCGTCAAAGAGCTGGCCTCGCCCGAAGGCCGCTTGGGCGGCTTCTCGGCCTCGCTCGTCACCGCCGTGGACTACCTCCACGCGATGCGCCTGCGCGTCCCGATGCGGCGCGCGTGGGCCGAGATGTTCAAGAAGTACGACGCGCTCGTCGCGCCCTCGCGCGCGACGGTCGCCTACCCCGTCGCCAAGACTTTCGACCAGGCGTATCCCGGCATTACGGCTTCCACTCCCATCGGCGCGAGCAATCTCGTCGGCGTCCCGGCCATCTCCGTTGTGAACGGTTTCGGACAGAACGGACTCCCGACCGGCGTCCAGTTCGTCGCGCCCGCGTGGGGCGAATCAACTCTTATCGAGCTGGCCTCCGCCTACCAGTCTGCGACCGACTGGCACAAGCGGACGCCGCCGCAAATGTCTTCCGCCTGAAATCCATTATTTCGGATTTACGCGTCCGACATTGCACCTGTCGGATGGTCATTGCACCAAGCATTTCCCGCCCCTCCGGCGCAAGTTTCGGTCTCCGCTAGACTTGCGCGCCGAGCCAGCCTCTCCATACTTCTGGCACTCACATTGCTTATAGTTATCGCGTCCAACAGCTACAAATGCTGATGGATGTTTCTTTGAGTTCGCAAGGGTTTCTCGGCGGGCCGAGGGTGTGTCAATGACGGAAGTGTCACAACTCCGTCGGCGCGCGACCGGTGTTTCGGCGAGACTCTGAGCGGTGAGATTTTCGTGAGGAGTTCGAAAGATTTAAACGGGCAACTCCGCAAGTATGCGTTGACATCTATTAACGTCACGCAATACCAACTTCAGCAATTTTCCATCTGGAAAGGACACAGGAAATACAATGCGTAAGATTTTTATGATGGCGATCCTCATCGCCTGCGCTGCGCCCTTCACGTTCGCGCAGACCTCTGACGACTACAACAAGGTTGACGTCTTCGTCGGCTTCTCGCACAACCGTGTGGACACCGGCATCAGCGACGGCGACGAGGACATTGACGACATCCTCGACGAGCGCGAGGGCTTCAACGGCTTCAACGCTTCGGTCGCGGGCAACATCAGCCGCTACGTCGGCCTCAAGGGCGACTACGCGTTCCACCGCAAGTCGTTCAACGACTCGACGCTGCCCGGCGTTGACATCAAATCCGACCTCCACAACTTCGTCGCCGGCGTCCAGTTCAAGGACAACGCGAAGGAGACGAAGGTGCGGCCCTTCGCCCACCTCATGGCGGGCGTCGCCCGCGCCACGGTGAGCGTCAACGACACGGCCAACGTCTTCGACTTCGACGAGAGCGAGACCGGCTTCTCCGGCATCATCGGCGGCGGTCTCGACTTCCGCATCAACGACCGCGTGGACTTCCGCGCCGTCCAGTTCGACTACAACCCGACCCGCCTCGGCGGCGAGATGCAGCACAACTTCCGCGTCGGCATCGGCATCGTCTTCCGCTAAAAAGACGCCGACCGTCATAGAAGGCAAAAGTAAAAAGGCAAAAGGCAAAAGTGAGGAGGGGTTGACCTTCTTCACTTTTGCCTTTTGCCTTTTTACTTTTGCCTTCTAAAGCTCCGCCTCCAACATGCGCGGCAGGTCGAGCATGAGGGCGACCGTGCCGTCGCGCAGCTCGGTCGCGCCGCTGATGCCGCGCCAGCGCGTGCCGTGGCGTCCGAGGCCGCGCACGAGCACTTCGCTGTGGCCGTCCCAGCCGTCCACGACGACCGCCGCGCGCCGCTCCTTGCCACCGCCCTCGTCCCCCGACTCGCCCCCGCCGACGCGCGAGATGACGACCGCAATCCTCTCAACATCATCCGGGCCGTCTTCGCCCGCCTCGCCTTGCGCGAGCAGCAAGCGCAGACGCACGAGCGGCAGACTCTCGCCGCGCCAGCGCACCGAAGGGTGCGACGCGCCCGCGCCGTTCGACACCTCCGCGCGCTCGACGTAACCGGCCTCGACGACGTGGCGCGCGTCCACGCAGTAGCGGTGGCCCGCCGAGCGGACGACGAGCGAAGGGACGAGCGCGAGCGTCGTCGGCAGGCGCATCTCGAAGGTCGTGCCCTCGCCCCGTCGGCTCCACACGCGCAGCTCCCCGCCCGCGCGCTCGACCATCTGTTCGACCACGTCGAGGCCGACGCCTCGCCCCGACACGGTTGACAACTCCGAGGCGGTCGAAAATCCCGGTCGGAAGATGAGGCGCAAAGCCTGCTGCTCGGTGAGCCGCGCGTCCGCGCCGATGATGCCGCGCTCGGTGGCCGCGCGCGCGACGCGCTCCGGGTCAATGCCGCGCCCGTCGTCGGTGACGCGCAGACTGACACGACTGCCCTCGGCGTTGGCTTCGAGCCGGACGCGACCGCGCGCAGGCTTGCCCGCCGCCTCGCGCTCGGCGCGCGACTCGATGCCGTGGCCCACGGCGTTGCGCAGAAGATGAAGGAGCGGGTCGGCCACGCCCTCGGCGAGCGACTTGTCGAGCCGCACCTCGCCGCCCTCGATCTCGAAGTCAACCTCTTTGCCCGCCGCGCGCGCGACCGTCTGCCCCGCGCGCGCGGCGCGTTCGAGCGTCGCCCTCACGGGAACCATGCGCAGCTCGATGAGTCTCTCTTCGAGTTCGAAGAAGCGACGCCGGATGCGCGGCGCGCGGATTTCCAACTCGGTTCTTTCGGCTCGACTCAGCTCGCCCGCGAGCGCGAGGTCGAAGACGCCGACCGTGTCCGTGAACAACTCGTGCGTCGCCGAAATCAGTTCGTCCAACTCGTCGAGCGGCACGCGCACGAGCATCGTCAAAGAAGACGCCGAGGGACGGAGCGCGTCCGTATCCGTGGAAAATCCCGGCCCCGCCGCGTCCTCTTCATGCGCCTTCTCCGACCCTTCCGACTCTTCCGGCGCGGAGACATTTCCGTGGGCCGCTCCTTCGTCTTCGACCAACACCGCGCCGAACGGGGCGACGCGCGCGGCGGCCTCCGAGCGCGTCTCGTCGGTCGCGTAGACGATGCGGAAGCCGACGCGTTCGGGCGAGCCCGCCAGCGCGCCGGGCATCGTCGAGATGACCTCGCCGCGCTCGCCTAAGGTTTCGCTCAAGGCGCGGAACTGCTCGTCGAAGGTCATGAGGTCGAAGTCCACGGCGACGACGAAGAGGTGCGCGCCCTCGCCCACCGCCTCGCGCAGACGCTGCCGCTCGTACTCGCTGAACGACCGCGCGATCTCCGAAGGCAAGCCGTCCTCGGCCTCCGCCTTAACCTTCAACGCGTCTTCCGCCCCGGCGGCGGCGAGACGGCGCAGACGCTCGGCGAGCCCGCGCGGCGGCTCCTCGGCGCGGCCCCCGCGCGCGGCGGCACTCAACTCGGCGGAGACAGCCCCGACGGCCTCCTCAAACGCTTCAAGCACCTCATCGCCGACGGCGACGCGGCCCATGCGGACGGCATCGAGCAGCGTCTCGAACTCGTGCGCGAGGCCACTCGCGGATTCGAGACCGGCGGCGGCGGCTGAGCCCTTGATGGTGTGGACGTGGCGGAAGATGCGACCGACCAACTCTCGGCGCGCGCGCCCCTCGCCGCGCCGCTCACGCAGCAACGCAAGGTCGCCGTAGAGCGCCTCGATGAGGTCTTCGGCCTCGGCCAGAAACTCTCGGAGCAGTTGGTCGTCCATCGGGAGGCAGTAAACAGTTTTCAGTTTTTAGTTTTCAGTAGAAAACTTTAGGCGGCGCGTCTCCCACCTTCACGGAGACGCGCCGCCCATTAGCCTACAACTGAAAACTGAAAACCGCCTACTGAAAACTGTCCACCCGAAAACTGTCCGCCCGAAAACTGTTTACTGCGCGGAAGCAATCTTCTCGCCGCCGTCGTCGGCGGGCGGGCCGCCCTCCTCTTCCGGTGGCGGGGCGTCGTCGTCCGGGTGCGGGGCGACGTCGCCCTGCGGTCGTTCTTTGTCGAGGTCGCGTTTGATGGCGTCGAGGATGCCGTTGATGAACTGCGTGGCCTCGTAGGTCGAGAAGCGGCGGGCGATCTCCAGCGCCTCGTTGATGGCGACGGTGCGCGGCGTCGGCTCGTGGAGGAACTCGTAGACGGCGAGGCGCAGCACGTTGCGGTCAACGACCGCCATCCGCGCGATGCGCCAGTGCTCGGCGCGCGAGCGGATGCGCTCGTCCAACTCCTCCGAGTGCGCGAGCGCCCCCACGGCCAGCCGCGTCGCGAACTCGCGCGCCGCCTCGTCCATTTCCGGGTCGCCGAGTTCGTCCCAGTAGGCGTTGACCAGCTTGTCGGCGCGCGCCGAGTCGTCATCCCCGGCACGGCCCGCACCAGTTACGTCAGCGGCAAAGAGCATTTGCAAGGCGCACTCGCGCGCCTTACGACGCAAACCCATATACACCCCAGTGATAAGTGATAAGTGATGAGTGATGAGTGATAAGCAAGAAGCTGTCTTCTCTTATCACTTATCACTCATCACTTATCACCGACTTATAAAGATTGACCAACTCGACCGCCGACATCGCGGCCTCGAACCCCTTGTTGCCCGCCTTCACGCCCGCGCGGTCAATCGCCTGTTCGAGCGTGTCGGCGGTGACGATGCCGTAAAGGACGGGGACGCCCGTCTCCATCGCCGCGTGCGCGATGCCCTTTGTGACCTCGCCCGCGACGTACTCGAAGTGCGGCGTCTCGCCCGCGGATGACCGTGCCGAGACAGATGACGGCGTCGAACTTCTCGGACTCGGCGAGCCTTAAAGCGAGCAGCGGAATCTCGAACGAGCCGGGCACGCGGAAGTGCTCGACCGCGCCCTCGTCCGCGCCGAGGCGTTCGAGCGCGTCGAGCGCACCCTCGACCAGCCGCGCCGTCAGGAAGTCGTTCCAACGACTCGAAATGATCGCGAACCGGAATCCTCCGGCGTTCAGGCGTCCTTGATGTGTGACAGGCTGCAAGGTCTTTTCAGACGGCTCCGAATCGTTTGAGAGTTAAGTTCTGCCTCAGTATAGAAAAGACGGTGACGGGTGACAAGCGAGGAAGCGCAAATGCAGACCAAATGATGAATGCGGAATGATGAATGCGGAATTGCCGGAAGTTTTCAGTAGACGGTTTTCAGTTCTGGTCTTATCTGAAAACTGAAAACTCAAAACTGATAACTGTCTTTCATTCATCATTCATCATTCCGCATTCATCATTTGCCTTTAAAGGCGGGCTGGCGTTTTTCGAGGAAGGCGCGCGTGCCTTCGCGCACGTCTTCGGTCGAGAAGAGGCGGGCGAAGAGTTCGGCTTCGAGTTCGAGGCCCTCTTCGAGGGGGAGCCGCGTGCCGCGCGTGACGGCTTCGAGGCAGGCGCGCGCGGCGAGCGGCGCGGAGACTTCGGCGATGGTGCGGGCGAGCGCCTCCGACTCGCGCAAAAGTTCTTCGGGCGCGACGACGCGGTTGACGAGGCCGAGGCGCAGGGCTTCGACGGCGCGTATCTCTTCGCCCGCGAGCATCGCCGAGAGTGCGCGGCCCTGACCCACGGCGCGCGCGAGCCTCTGCGTGCCGCCGTAGGCGGGGATGACGCCGAGCCGTGTCTCCGGCAGACTGAAGCGCGCGTCCTCCGCGACGACCCGCAGATGACAGGCGAGCGCCAGCTCGCAGCCGCCGCCCGCAGCCGCGCCCGCTACGGCGGCGATGACGGGCGTGCCGCACGCCTCGACGAGTTCGCAGACCTCCTGCCCTTGCCGGCTCTTGCGCCGCGCGCCCTCTTCGTCGAGCCCCGCAAGCTCCTCGATGTCCGTCCCGGCGCAGAAGTCTCGCCCCTCGCCGCTCAAAATCACGGCGCGCAAATCCCTCCGCGCGGCGACGCCCGCGAAGATTTCCGCGAGGCGTTCGAGCATCCCGCGCGTCAGCGCGTTGCGCTTCGCGGGCCGGTTGAGGAGCACGCGCGCGAAGGGACTACGCTCTTCAAAGATGATTTGCGGGTTCATGTCCGAAAGCGCTTTGACGGATAGGAAGAAGAACCGTTGAACGATGAAGGAGCGGAATGACGGATGATGAAGGAGCCGCTATTTGAAATCTCAAATCTCAAATCTGAAATCCGAGATGGCGACTCTTTCATCATCCGTCATTCCGCGTTCGTCGTCCGTCTTAGGTCAGTTTCATCGGCGTCGGGTTGCGCGCGTCCGCCGTGTAGTCGTAGAAGCCGCGGCCCGACTTGCGACCGTAGAGCCCGGCCAGAACCATGCGCTTGAGGAGCGGCGGCGGGGCGAAGCGGCGCTCGCGGAACTCGTTGAACATGATCTCGGCGATGTAGTAGGTCGTGTCGAGGCCGACGAAGTCGAGCAGAGTGAGCGGCCCCATCGGGTGGCCGCACCCCAATTTCATCCCGTTATCTATGTCCACGATGGAGCCGACGCCCTCTTCGAGCGCGCGGATTGAATCCAGCAGGTACGGGACGAGCAGGCGGTTGACGATGAAGCCGGAACGGTCGTCGGCGCGCACAGGCGTTTTGCCGAGCTTGCGCCCGAACTCGACCGCCGAGTCGTAGACCTCCTCGTCCGTCAGGATCGTGCGGACGACCTCGACGAGCTTCATCAGCGGCACGGGGTTGAAGAAGTGGAGGCCGATGAAGCGCTTCTGACGTTCCGGCGAGGTCGAGGTCATCATCTCCGTAATCGAGAGCGATGAGGTGTTCGAGGCGAAGACCGTTTCGGGCTTGCACAGCTCGTCGAGCCGCTTGTACGTCTCTCGTTTAATGTCGAGGTTCTCGATGATGGCCTCGACGATGAGGTCGCAGTCGGCGAGGTCTTTGAGTTCGGTCGTGCCGCTCATGCGGCCCCGAATCTCGGTCTGCTGTTCGGCGGTGATCGTCCCCTTCTCGGCGAACTTCGCCAGAGATTTGTCTATCCCGGCGAAGCCGCGCTCGCACAATTCGTCCGAGACTTCGCGGACGACGACTTCCATCCCGGCGGTGGCGCAGGTCTGCGCGATGCCCGAACCCATCAGGCCGCAGCCGAGCACGCCCACTTTCCTGATCTCCATACTTTCAATGTTCTCCTGTCTGAGCGGTTTCGAAATTACGCATAGCGAAAGTCATTTACTGAGCGCCGCGAGCGTGAAGCAGACGACGACGAGCAAGAGGCTCGCGGCCTGAAGCACGTGCCACGCGTAGGTGACGGGGCCGCGCTCGCCGGGCCGCTTGTAGCCGACGAAGAGCGCGAGCAGAGCCCCGGCGGCGAAGCCTCCGAGGTGCGCCGAGTTGTCTATGAAGTCGCGCGCCATGTAGCCGATAAGCAAGTTGAAGACGATCATCGGCAGCATCCCCGTGCCGAAGGCGCGGCGGAACCCGGCGGGCAGCTCGCCCCGGAAGCGGATGCCGAAGACGAAGAGTACGCCGACCAGTCCGAAGAGCGAGACGGAAGCCCCGGCGGCGGGCGCGTCGCTGACCTTGAAGAGGTAGCTGCCGAGCACGCCTTGCGCGAGGTCGGGCTGGTAGGTCAGGTAACTGACCAAGACCCCGGCCACGCCGGTCACGACCCAGAAGACGACGAACTTGGCCGAGCCGTAGAGTTTTTCGACGTAAGGCCCCAGCATGAAGAGGCCGTACATGTTGAAGAGCAGGTGGAGCGGGCCGAAGGCGGGGATGTGGACGTGGAGGAAGATGGCCGTCACGAAGCGCCACCACTGCCCCTCGTTGATGAGGTGGTTGAGCTTCGCGCCGTAGGCGATGAGCACTTCGCCCTGCGCGCCGCCCGAAAGCTCCATCAAGGTGTAGAGGAAGACGTTGGCGGCGAGGAAGATGAAGGTGAAGGTCGCGGGGCGCGCGACGATGGCGCTCAAGAAACGCATCGTCTCGCGGTCGTAGCGCGGTCGGCGGCTACCGCGGCGGCAGCGTCCGCTTCGACGCCGCGCCCGGCGGTCGAGGGCGCACCGCACATCATGCAGTCGCTCTCGCCCGCGCCGACCAATGCGCCGCACTTCCGGCACATGCTCGGACGCCCGGCGTAGGCGCTTCCGTCTAAGGGTTGACCTTCGGGCAAATCTTTTCCGTTCCGCTAAAGTTTAACTGCCCGGATTCTACACCCCCGCCAAACGCGATGTCATTTGCGCGGTACACGTCTCCACTCCGAATGACTCATTACCGGAGGATGAGCCACGGAGACACGGAGGCGCAGAGATTTTTAAGAATAAGGAAGTTGGAATAAGAGGGAGGGTTGAGCGACTCAACCCTCCCTCTTATTCCAACCTCTTTCTTTCCGTCGTTTGCCTCTGTGCCTCCGTGCCTCCGTGGCTCTGAAACCCCCGCGCTCAAGAGGCGGAGGAGTCCCGGTCTGTCGCTTTGACAGGATTCCGGTCAGGGCGCTTCGGTCAGCGAGACCGCGCACGCCCCCTTCAAAACGGTTCCTCTCATTGTCTTCAACGGTTTAGGCGCGGCGCGGGGGCGGCACGTCGTTTGTCTTAACTCTCACGCCGCTCGCCCGTCTCGTGTCGGCGACGTTTAATTCTTCTCTTAACAGGAGTATCCCTAACTTGATACGCGGAACACGTTTCCTGACATTGCTTCTGGCCCTCTCGCTCTTCACGCCGCTGGCGGGCACTCTGCTCGTCTCGGCGCAGTCGCCGCGCCGTGAAGGTGAGGGCGCGCGACGCGGCTTGCGGAAGATGACCGAAGGCTTGCGCGCACGCGCCGAGAGAACCCGACCGGGGCACGGCGCGCGCGAGCGCGTCATCCTGCGCGTCGAAGAAGGGCAGACGATGGCGAACGCCTCGGCGCTGCTGGAAAGCGCGGGCGCGAGCGTCGGCGAGCGGCTCGACTCGCTCGGCATGCTCGTCGCCGAAGTGCCGGTGGACAAACTCTCCGAACTCTCCGAGCGCGCGGAGCTGTCATGGATTTCCGAAGACCAGCCCGTCGTCTCTCTCGCCTCGACCGACAACACGAGCCACGCGGCGGTGACGACCGGCGCGAGCAAAATCCTCCCGCTCGACCGCGACGGCGTGGTCGGGAGCGGCGTCGCCGGGGGCGGCGCGGGCAACAAGACGGTCGGCATCGCCATCCTCGACAGCGGCATCAGCCCGGCGGACGCCGCCGAGTTTGTCGGCTACGAGTGGAAACAGAGCGGCGGAGTGCTCAACCTCGGCACGGGCCTGCTGGCCTCCAGCTACGTCGCCACTTATCCGCGCGTCAGGAAGGGGCCGGACTTCACCGGCGAGGGGCGCACCACCGACAACTACGGCCACGGCACGCACACCGCCGGGGTCGCGGCGGGCACGGGCCAAGCGAGCGAGAACTACGCGTCGAAGAACGCGGGCGCGCCGACCTACGGCGGCATCGCTCCCAACTCCAACATCATTGACGTGCGCGTGCTCAACTCGCAGGGCGTCGGCACGGTCTCGCAGGTCATCGCGGGCATCAACTGGGTCATCAAGAACAAGACGGCTTACAACGTCCGCGTGATGAACCTCTCGCTCGGCGCTGCGCCGACGCAGAGCTACAAGACAGACCCCTTGTGTCAGGCGGTCGGACGCGCCGTGGACGCCGGCATCGTCGTCGTCGTCGCGGCTGGCAATTGGGGCAAGGATTCGCAAGGGAACCCCATCTACGGCGGCATCCTTTCGCCCGCCAACTCGCCGCGCGTGATTACGGTCGGCGCGACGAACACGCAGCAGACCAACCGCCGCTCGGACGACACGGTGGCGACCTACTCTTCGCGCGGGCCGACCTTAGTTGACGGCATCGTCAAGCCCGACCTCGTCGCGCCCGGCAACCGCATCGGCGCGGCGGAGACGGCGATGTCTTCGCCGACGGCCAGCAACTCTTACTCTTCGACGGGCGGCGGCGGCCTCCTCGGCTCGCTCGTCACGGGCGACACCTCGACGAACACGCCGAAGGCGACCGGCACGTACCAAATCCTGAGCGGCACTTCGTTCGCCGCGCCCGCCGTCTCCGGCACGGTCGCGCTGATGCTCGAAGCCAACCCGTCGCTCACGCCCTCAATCGTCAAGGCGCTTCTGATGAGGACGGCGCAGCGTTTGCCCGCCTACGAGCGGCTCGTCGCCGAAGGAAAGATGAGCGTCTTCGAGCGCGTCATCACCGAGGGCGCGGGCACGCTCAACACGAGCGCCGCCGTGACGCTCGCCGGGGCCGTCCGCAAGGACATCTCGAAGACCAGGCCCGGCGACAATCTCATCACCGCCAAGAAAACCACGTACCAGACGCTCGGCCTGACCGCGCCCATCGCGGGCGAGGCCGTGCCGCTCAACAACGGCGTGCTGTGGGTGGACGGCGTGGCCTTCACCGACCGCCTGCTGCTGACGAACGGCTACAAGCTCTCCGACGGACAAGTCCTGACCAGCGGCTTCGTCATCGCCGAGGGCTACATGAAGAGCGACGGCAGCTACGTCTTCTCGAACGGCATGGTGCTCGGCAGCGGCATGACCTTAGGCAGCGGCATGACGCTCGGCAGCGGGATGACGCTCGGCAGCGGCATGACTCTGGGAAGCGGCATGACCTTAGGCAGCGAGTTCGCCTTCGCCGACGGCGTCATGGCGTCGGGCAAGTTCAGGGCCGAGAGCTTCGACAACGAAGGGATGTGGGCGTCGAATTTGATTGACCCCAGCTCCATTAGCGGCGATGATGAGACGGTGATGATTCAGGGCGAGAACGCTTGCCCGGTCGGAGTCTATCGCCTCTCGCCAACGAGCCCGCTCTACCCCCGCCGCCGCTGAAGGCTAAAGAAACAGACGCCCCCCTCCCTCACTTTCTAACGTCAAAAGGTGCGGAGCATGACTAAGAAAGTTCCCCTCAAAAGCAACATCTATCAGGCGGCGGTGACGGCCACGGGGCTCATGCTCTGGCTGGCCGCCGCCGCGTCCGTCCTGTTCACTTACGCGCCGCGCGAGCAGTTCGTCACGCTGCTGCTCGTGCCGCTCGTCGTGGTGGTCGGGATGTTCCCGCACGTTTACCCCGTGCCTTCGGGACTCGCCTTCACGCGCGAGAAGATTTCCTTCAGCCTCTCGGACGCCATCATCCTGCTCGTCGCGTGCTGGTGCGGCCCGGCCCCGGCCATCCTCATCGGCGGCATCGAGGGTTTTACTACCTCGCGCCGCGCGGTGCGGAGACTTTCGAGCAACCTCTTCTCGCAAGGCATGATGTCGCTCGCCGTCGGCGTGGCCGCCGCCGCGCTCGGCGCGGTCTTGCGCTTCGGCTTTGAGGAGCCGGAGTCGGGCGGCGCGAACTCCTTCAAGGCCGCCGCGCTCGCCCTGCTCGTCGCGAGCATCGTCCACATCGTCATCAACGCCGGTCTGCTCTCGACGCTGCTCGCCCTGCGCCACGGGAACGCCTTGCTGCGCTCGTGGAAAGAGTTTTTGTGGGCGGCCACGATGTTCCTGCCGACGGGCGCGGCGGCGACTTTGATGTATCTCGCGCTGCAACAGGGCGCGCTCCTCGTCATCATCCTCGGCGGCCCCATCCTCGTGACGCTCTACCTCGGACACCGCCAGTACCGCAACGGCGTGCGCGAGCGCATCGGCCTCATCGAGAAGGCGAATCAGGAGCGCATCTCCACACTTGAGAAGGCGCACCGGCAGACCATCGAGGCGCTCGCCGTCGCCATCAACGCCAAGGACGAGGTGACGCATGAGCACGTTCTGCGCGTGCAGATTTACTCCGCGGGCGTGGCGCGCCTCTTGGGCTGCGACGACGCCGAGATTGAAGCCCTGCGCGCGGGCGCGCTCCTGCACGACATCGGCAAGATCGCCGTCCCCGACTACATCCTGAACAAGCCGGGCAAGCTCACCGCCGCCGAGTTCGACCGCATGAAGCTGCACACGGTCGCGGGCGCGCAAATCTTAAGCCGCGTCGAGTTCCCTTACCCCGTCGCGCCGGTCGTCCGCTCGCACCACGAGCGTTGGGACGGTCGCGGCTACCCCGACGGCTTGAAGGGCGAAGAGATTCCTCTGACGGCGCGCATCCTTTCGGTCGTGGACTGCTTCGACGCCGTGCGCGAAGACCGCCAGTACCGCAAAGGGATGACGCGCGAGGAGGCCATCAACTTCATCATGGAGGGCAGCGGCACGATGTACGACCCGCGCGTGGTCGGAACCTTCATCACGCACCTCCCCGAATACGAGGCCGAGATTCAGGCGCACCGCGACGTGCCCGTCCCCAACTACGGCATCGAGCCGATGGAACAGCTTTCGGAAGAAGCCTTGAAGGTCGCGCCCGCCGCCGGGCTCGCCGAGGAGAAGGTAGCCGGGGCGGAAGGCGTTGACGCCAGCGCGCCGCGCGCGGAAGCGCGTCAGGCCGTCGAGGCGCTCGCGCGCGAAGTCGCGGCTGCCGGGTCGGAGGAAGAGAAGGTCGCGGCCTTCGTCGAACGCCTCGCCGCGCTCGTGCCCTTCGAGACGTGCACCTTCGTGCGCGTGCTCCCCGTCACGGGCGAGAACCGCGTGACGCACGCCACGGGGCGCAACGCGCAGATGCTCGCGGGACGGCGCGTCCCGGCGGGCGAAGGCGTGACGGGCTGGGTGCTCGCCAACCGCAAGCCCTTCTGCAACACCGACCCGCGTCTCGACCTGCCGCCGAACTTCGCCACGCACTTCGCCGACTACCGCACCCTCGCCGTCGTCCCCGTCGTCACCGACAAGGAACTCTACGGCGCGCTCTCGCTCTACTCGGCCTCGCTCGCCGAATACTCAGACGACCAACAGCACACACTCCAAGAGGCCGCAAACGTCCTTGCCAACGCGATGGCCGGAAACACAAACAACCTCCCCGCCGCCCCCATCCGCCTCTCGGCGACGACGACCATCGAGTCTGAGTTGACGCACTGAGAGTGGCGGAAAAAATTCGAGCCGCACGTCAAAGCCCCTGAAAGGGGCATCGGAGATTAGCCGGGGGTGAGCGAGGAGGCTTCAGCCTCCGAAGCGCAACCCCCGGAAGAAGTCACGAAAAGCATTCTCGCCCCGGCAGGGGCGCGGGAACAGACGCGATGAATGTAGACGCGCGTCGTTTCCGTCGCCCCTGCCGGGGCGAGAATGCTTTTGTCGTGCGGGTTCCGGGGGTTGCGCCTTCGTCGCTCGCCTGCGGCTCGCTCCTGCGGCTCCACCCCCGGCTAATCTCCGACGCCCCTAACGGGGCTCAAACCTTACTGCTCATCCCTCACGGCTCATCAATCTTCCCTTGAACCTTAATCTCGCGTCCCGCGCCCGCGTCGCTTGAGACTTCGACGGGCGCGCGCCACGCGAGGGTCTTGATGCGGCAGACGCCGGTGTCGTCTTCGCGGCAGTAGTAGAGCGTGAGCTGGACGCGCAGCTCGGACGCGCCCGGCGTGAAGGTGCGCAAGGGGACGCGCAGCGGGAGCTTCAAGTCCTTCGAGATTTTCGTCAGGGTCTTGTCTCTCCAAGCCAGTCCCGTCTTCAAGTCCGATTCGAGGCCGAGATGCTGCGGCCCGCCCTCGACGCTGATTTTGTAGCGGTGCGGCGCGGACGGGTTGAGGTGATAACCGTTGGGGAGCGCGACATCAACCGTCAATGCCGCTTCGACGCCCGCGCCGATTCTCTGCGGCGCGAGCTTCATCTCCGACGTGTTCGGCGCGTCCGTTACTTTGTCACTGGCGGCGGCGTTGGCGGCGGGCGCGGGCGGCTGGAGTCCGCGCAGGGCGAGCGTCGTGGTCTGCTTCGTCTTGAGGTCAACGACGCGGACGGCGTGGTTGTTGGTGTCGGCGACGTAGAGTTTGCCGCGCGCGACGCTCAGGCCGCCGGGCTCGTAGAAGGTGGGTTGCTGTCCGTCCGTCTGCCCCGGTCGGCCCGTCCCCGCGAAGGTGCGGACGGTGCGCGTCGCGGGGTCAAGCTCTTTAATCTTGTGGTTGTAGGTGTCGGCGATGAGGACGCGGCCCTCACGGAAGACGACGCCCAAAGGGTGCTGCAAGCGCACGTCGTCGCCGCTCCCGTCCGTGTCGCCGAACTCGAAGAGGTCGCCGCCGACGAGCGTCCGCACTTCATCAACGTCGGACGTTGATGAAGGCGCGGTTGTTGAAGTTGATGAAGGCGACGCCTTCGGAATGTCGCCGCCGCGCGTTGCATCTGGAAGCGAGACGGCGCGGATGATGTTCGATTCGCTGTCGGCGACGAAGAGGGTCTCGCCGTCGGTCGTGAGCCCCGAAGGCTGCGCGAAGGCCGAGTCCTCGCGCGAGCCGTCGGCCCGCGCTTCTCTCCCCGAACCGGCGAAGACGGAAAGCTCCTGCTTCTGTAAATCGAGTTGCCAGATTTGGTGTGGCCCGGCCATCGCGACGTAGAGCGTCTGCCCTTTGAGCTGCAAGTCCCAGGGCGAGCTGAGCGCAGTTGTGCGCGCCGCGCCGCCGCGCGTCCCGTAGTCGCGCGACTGCCGCCCCGTGCCCGCGACGGTCGAGACGGCGCGCGCCTTCAAGTCCACGCGTCGAATCAAGTGGTTCGCGGTGTCGGCGACGTAGAGCGTCTCGCCTTCGAGCGCGAGCCCCTGCGGTCTCTGAAAAGTCGCGGTGTCGAACGCGCCGTCGCGCGCGCCCGCCTGCCCCGTGCCGACGGTGTAAAGGAGCGTGCCGTCGAGCCGCGCGACGACGACGCGGTGGTGGTTCGAGTCGGCGATGAAGAGCCGGTCGCCTGCGGCGTCGGCGAGCACCTTGCCGGGAAAGGCGAGCGGCAAGTCGCCGACCTTCGCGCGTTCGAGGGCGAGCTTCAAGGGCTGCTCGTTGAGCGCGCCGCGCTTGCGCGCTTCTTCGACGAGCTGCGCGACGGCTTTATCAATCACGTCGTAGTTGCCCTCGCCGGAGACCTGCCCGACGACGTAGCCCGCCGGGTCAATCAAGACCTGCGTCGGCCACGCGCGGACGGCGTAGGCTTCCCAGATGCGAAAGTCGGCGTCGTTAACTACGGGGTGCTCGATGCCGTATCGGAGGATGATGCGGCGGATGTTCTCGGTCTCCTTCTCGTTCTCGAACTTCGCCGAGTGGACGCCGATGACGACGAGCTGGCGGGCGTACTTCTCTTCGAGCCTTTGGAGGTCGGGGATGATGTGAATACAGTTGATGCAACCGTAAGTCCAGAAGTCGAGGAGCACGACCTTGCCGCGCAAGGCGGCGAGCGAGAGCGGCTGCTCCGTGTTCAGCCACCCGCGCCCGCCCGCGAGTTCCGGCGCACGCACGCGCCCCAACTGTCGAGTCGCCACGTCAGCCTCCGTTTCAGCAGCGCCGCCCGAACTTGTCTGCGCGTGCGCGAGCCGCCCGCCGACGAAAGGCGCAAGCATCAGCGACAGACACGCGACGACGGCGAGGAGCATTGCCCTCATCATTATCATTTTTGAAATCGAGATAGCAGCTCCTTCATCTTCTTCATCCTTCATCCCTCATCCTTGCCCTTTAATCCGTCTCGCCTTCCAGAATCTGGTCGAGCCGTTCGACGGCGCGGCGGAGGTGCGGGATGGTGATCGAGCCGCCGACGACGAGCGCGACGTTGAAGGCGTCGAGGAACTCCTCGCGCGTCACGCCGAGCGCGGCGCACTGCTTGACGTGGTAGGTCACGCAGTCGTCGCAGCGCAGGACGACCGAGGCCGTCAAGCCCATCAGCTCCTTCGTGCGCCGGTCGAGCGCGCCGTCCTCGTAAGCCTGCGTGTCGAGCGCGAAGAATCGCTTGATGCCGAGGTGGTTGCTGCCCAAAAGCTTTTCATTCATCTCCGCGCGGTAACGGTCGAAATCGTCCATCGCTTTGTTCCCCTCTCGTTGCTGTCGTTGTTCGAACAGTTTAGCAGAGACGCGCCAAAGGGCACGGGGGACGCCCGCGCGTCGAAAATATTTTGCGCGCCGCGTTGATTGAGTCCGGCGGATTTCGCCGCGTTAGTTGATGACGGCGGCCCCTAAAGGCCCGCCGGAGAAGGGTTCTCGGATAATTTTGAAGGGGAATTATAAGGAGAAGGTCATGTCTATTATTCGTCGTCTCGTCTTAGCAGTTTCACTCTCAGCGCTGGCCGTCGCGCCCTCCGCGCAGGCCCAGACCGAAGGGGCCGCCGCGCAGGCGCGTCAATCATCTTCCACGGTTGTGACCGCCTCGGCCACGGCTGAAGGCGTCCGCTTCGCGTCGCCCGAAGAGGGCGTCCAGATGCGGGTCGAAATCATTTCCGACGGGGGCGAGCGGCTTTTCGACACCGACTTCCGGCAGGGCAACATCGTTGACTTGAAGACGGCGGAAGTCCCGCAGATGCTTTCGGGCGGCTCCTACCTCCTCGTCGTGACCTTCAAGGACTTGCGCGGGCGGACGGGCCAGCGGCTCGGCACGGTCTCGCTTGAGGGCGGTCAACTTTCTCTGCGCGGCGCGCGCGCCTCGAAGCTCTCCGGCGCGCAGGCCGGGGCCGTCAAGCAGTCCGATGACGAGGGCGCGATTGCGGTCTTGAACGACAGCGCGCCGCAGGCGGCGACCGTCACGGCGCACGACGGCAACGACGGTCAGGTGACGAGCACTTCGGGCGCGCTCACCCTTCGCACCGGCGACGTTTTCTCCGGCAAGGATAAAGAGCACGTCCGCATCACGCCCGAAGGTCAGGTCGGCATCGGGACGGACAAGCCCGAAGCGACGCTCGACGTGGCGGGCACGATCCGCGCCCGCGGCGGCATCGTCTTCGACGATGGCACGGTCATGACCTCGGCGGGCAAGAAGTCGAGCGCCGACGGCAAGACGGACGCGGCGGCAAACGGCGACACCCCTTCGACGGCGAACGCTACGGGGACGGGCACGACCGGCTCCATCGCGAAATGGGCTGACGGCCCCGGCGCGGTCGTTGGCGACTCCATCATCAAGGAGAACGCGGGCCGCATCGGCATCGGCACCGCCGCTCCGGCCAACGTCCTCGAAGTCCGCAAAGACCAAGCCTTCAACGGCACGCTCGGCTCGATGACGCAGCTCATGGTGAGGAACGACGCGCCGAACGGCTTCTCCGCCGTCTCCCTCTGGGGCGCGGGCGCGGAGCGGGGCCGCTACCAGTACAACAGCGCGTTGCCGAACATCTTCCTGACCTCCATCGGGCAGGTTCCTTTCAACTTCGGCACCAACGACACCATCCGCATGACGATTGACGGGACGAGCGGCAACGTCGGCGTCGGCATGAGCCCGACCGCGACCGAGAAGATGGCGGTCAACGGTAACTTCAAGATCAACGGCACGAACAACGGCATCGTCTTCCCCGACGGCACGAAGATGACGACGGCTGCCGCCTCCGCCGCTCCCTCGGTGCTCTTCGTCCCCGGCGCGGAGCAGCTCTCGGTCGGCGACGCCAACGGCACGGCCCCGATGATTAACCTGCGCGGCGGCTCGACCTGCTGCTCCGGCCCCGGCGGCCACACGCCCGCCTTCTTCAAGGTCTTCCAGAACGGCAGCTTCGTCGCCACCGGCAACCTCGGCATCGGCGTCTCCCCGATGCAGGGCAAGGGCTACCGCACCTCCTGGGACAGCTACAAGGGCGCGTTCCGCTCCGGCTACGCCGACAACGAATGGGACGACGCCAACGTCGGCTTCTTCTCTTGGGCGGGCGGTTCGAACTCGACCGCCATCGGCCTCTACGCGCTCGCGTTCGGCGACACGAACTCCGCCGAGAGCACTTCGTCCATCGTCTTCGGCAGCGGCAATCAGGTGAAGGGCGCGGCGGGGTTCTCGGCGGGCGCGGGCAACCGCGTGTGCGACACCTACGGCGTCGCCCTCGGCAACAACGCCAAGTCGGGCGGCCCGCTCATCAACGGCAAGTGCGACCCCGACACCTTCAACATCCGCGGCCTCGCGGCGGTCGCCATCGGCTACAACGTGACGGCTGACCAGGATCACACCACCGCGATGGGCAAGTTCGCCTCGAACAACGGCTTCAGCGGCACCTTTATCTGGTCGGACGGCTCGGCCACGGCCTCCGCCGACACGTTCCGCAACACGGCGAACAACGAGTTCGCGGCGCGCGCCACGGGCGGCTTCCGCTTCCGCACGAACCTCGGCGGCACGACGGGCTGCAACTTGCCCGCGGGCTCCGGCGTCTTCAACTGCACTTCGAGCCGCACGACGAAGGAGAACTTCTCGCTCGTCAACGGCGACGACGTGCTGGCCCGCCTGCGCAAAGTGCCGGTCTCGACGTGGAACTACATCTCCGAGGGCACGAGATCGCGCCACCTCGGCCCGATGGCCGAAGACTTCTACGGCGCCTTCGGGCTCGGCACCAGCGACAAGGCCATCGGCATGCAAGACCTCGCGGGCGTGAGCCTCGCGGCGGTCAAGGCCCTCGACGCGCGCACCGCCGAACTGCAACAGAAGACCGCCGAGGTCGAACAGCTCCGCGCCCGCGTCTCGACGCTCGAACAGCGCCTCGCGGCGATTGAAGAGAGCCTCAAGGCCAAAGAGCAGAAGTAACCCCAACCGGCCCGCGCCGCCGACCGTGCGACGCGAGGACGAAACTAAGCGGAAGGCCCGCCGTTGCTTGTCGCTTCGGCGGGTCTTCCGCGTTCGCGCCCCGCGCCCCGCGCAAATCGTTGACACGCCGCTCCGCGAAAGTGCAGAATCGAAATGCCCCTTGAGGCCGCCGTCGTCCGGCGACGCCGCTGCCGCCCTCAAACACTCCCGCCGACCTTCGGCTTTATCTCCCGCTCCCACTTTCAACGGCCACGCATGAACGAACACGGCAGACTTAACTTCGGGGACTCGACCGCCGCGCACACACGCGAAGCGTCCGAGCGCCGCGAGATAATCCTGATGAGTTCGGGCGCGCACGCCTTCGCCGTCTACGCCGAAGAGGCCGACGGCGTGACGCGCGACCTCAAGCCCACTCCCCTGCCCGGCGCACCGCGCGCGGTCGAAGGCGTGGTCTGCGTGCGCGGGCGCATGAGAACCGTCCTCGACCCCCTCGCGCTCCTCTCGACAAGCGAAGGCACAAACGACTCTGAGCGAGAGACGGAAGAGACGCCACACTTCATCGTCACCCTTCGCGGCGACGAACAACTCGCGCTCGCCGTCGGGCGCGTCGAAGGCATCTTCGAGCTTCAGGACGGGCTCGACAGAGACGTTGAGCAGACCGACCACGGCCCCTCCGTGCGCGCCACCATCAAACACGAAGGCCGCGCGGTCACGCTCCTCGACCCCGCCAACATCTTCGAGGCCGCCATGCGCGGCACCGAACGCAGAAGGCAGAGAGTTAAAAGCCGTGAACCGTGACAGGTGAACCGTGACAGGAAAGAACTGTCTTTCTCTTGTTACGGTTTACCTGTCACGGTTCACGGCTCTCCCGGTGTTTTTATGACTTCCCTTACAGATTCAGGTGAGTTCATTGTGGGGCAGAGCGGAGCGGGGCGCGTGCCGCCGATGGCGGAGTCCGTCTTCCCGCTGCTGCGCGACTTGATTTACGGCGCGTCGGGCATCTACTTCGACGAGGGCTCGCGGGCGACGCTCGAACGCCGTCTGAGGCCGCGCGTCGAAGCGTTGCGCCTCGAAAGCTTCGAGCAGTATTACCAGCAGCTCAGGTTCGGCGAGGCCCGTCAGGAAGAGATGCAGCTCGCGCTCGACTCGGTGGCCGTGCAGGAGACCTACTTCTTCCGCGAGGAGCGTGCGCTGCTGGCCTTCGCCGAAGAGATGCTGCCGGAGATTGCCGAGCGCCGGGGCGACGAGCGAACCTTGCGCGTGTGGAGCGCGGGCTGCGCGACGGGCGAAGAGGCCTACACGCTCGCGATGCTCATACAGGAGTCGGGACTCTTCGACGGCTGGCGCGTCGAACTTTCGGCGAGCGACCTCATCCGCCGCGTCATCGAGGAGGCGCGGCGCGGCGTCTACGCCGAGAAGTCTTTCCGCACGACCGACCCCACGCGCCGCGAAAAGTATTTCACGCCGCGCGGCGACGGCACGTTCCTCGTCGCCGACGCCTTGCGCTCGACGGTCAACTTCGACTGCTTCAACCTCGTGGACACGCGCCCCACAGACCCGCACGCCGACCTCGACATCATCTTCTGCCGCAACGTCATGCTCTACTTCGGCACCGACGCGCGCCGCCGCACCGTCGCCGCCTTCCATCGCCAACTCCGCGCGGGCGGCTACCTCGTCCTCGGAGCCTCCGAATCCCTCTTCACCCTCGACGCCCCCTTCCGCCTCGCGCACCTCCGCCACGACCTCGTGTATCAGAAAGTATGAAGTCAGAACGCTGAACGATGAACTGAAAAACAAATGCTCTTTGCTTTCAGTTCATCGTTCATCGTTCTGACTTCATCGTTCATTCCATGCCTGCCCGCCTGCTCATCGTTGACGACTCGCCGCTGATACGTCTGCGGCTGTCGCAGATTCTGTCGGCGTCCGACCGCTTGCAGCTCGTGGGGCTGGCGGGCGACGGGCGCGAGGCGATTCGTCTGATTGAAGAGCGGAGGCCGGAAGTCGTCGTCCTCGACTTGGAGATGCCGGGGCTCGACGGCTTCGCGGTGCTGCGCTGGACGCGCGCGCACGCGCCCGTGCCGGTCGTCGTCTGTAGCGGCACGGCGGGACGCGAGAGCGTCTTCCGCGCGCTCGAAGCGGGCGCGGTGGATTTTTTGACGAAGCCGGAGCTGCGTTTCGCCGTCCGCTCCGAGGCGTTCGCGCAGGAGCTGCGCGCGCGCGTCGAGGCGGCGGCGGAAGCGCACGCGCACTCATACGGCGCGGCGGGCGCGAGTGACGCGGCGTCGGTCGTGGCGGCGACGCGCTTCGCGCACGCGTGTGAGCGACGGCGGGCGCGCATGGTCGCGGTCGTCGGCTCGGCGGGCGGCCCGGCGGCGGTCTCGCGCCTCGTCTCGGAGCTGCGGCCCGACATGGACGCGCCGCTCGTCTTCGCGCTCCACATGCCGCGCGGCTTCACGCGCTCGTTCGCCGAACGCCTCTCGCGCCAGAGCCGCTTTGACGTGCGCGAGGCCGAGGACGGCGACGCCCTCTCGGCCTCGCCCGCGTGGGTCGCGCCGGGCGGCCAGCACACTTCGCTCGCGCGCGACCCGGACGGTCAACTCCGCTTCCGCGTCGAGACGGCGGGCGCGGAAGACTTCTGCGCGCCTTCGGCTGACCGACTGCTCGCCTCCGTCGCCGAAGAGTTCGGCGCGGGCGCGCTCGGCGTCGTCCTCACGGGGATGGGCGAGGACGGGCGTGTCGGCGCGCGGCGCTTGCGCGAGCGAGGCGGCACAATCATCGTCGAGTCGCGCGACTCGGCGGCGGTCTGGGGCATGCCCCGCGCCGTCCTCGAAGACGGTCAGGCCGACGCCGAACTCTCGCTCTCGGCCATCGCCGCCGCGCTCCCACTTTTATGTGAAAGGAATTTGCCACAGAGACACGGAAGGAACGATGAACGCAGAATGATGAACGATGAACTGAAAGACAGTTTTTAGTTTTCGGTTTTCAGTATTTGAAATCTTAAATCTCAATCAGAGATTCCAGATAGCAATTCCTTCATCGTTCATCGTTCTGACTTCTGCGTTTCTCCTGTGTCTCTGTGGCGGATTCGTTTCCGGTGCTTTACTATCTACCGGCGATGAACGAACAGGCTTTCGGGACTTTGGAATACGACGACCTGCGCGCGCTCGTCAGGCGCGGCGCGCAGACGCCGATGGGGCGGGCGCGTGCTGAATCGCTCGCGCCGCTCTCGGACGCCGAAGAGGTGCGGCGTGCGCTGCGCGCCGTCTCGGAGTGCGTCGAGCTGCGTAAGCGCGGCGGCGCGTGGCAGTTCTCGGAGCTGGCCGACCCTTCGGAGGCGCTCGCGCGGCTGCGCATCGAGGGCTCGATTTTAGACCCGCTGACCTTGCTCGAACTCGCGCGCCTGTGCGAGCAGGCGGCGGACGCGCGCGCCGCCATCCACGCCGAGCGCGAGGACTGCACCGTCCTCTGGGAAGTCGTCTCTGAGCTTCCGCGCACGCTCCCATCTCTCGCGGCGCGCGTCTTCTCGAAAATCCTTCCGGGCGGAGAGCTTGACGACCGCGCGAGCCCTGAGCTGGCGCGCATCCGCGCCGACATCGTGCGCCTGCGCTCCAACATCACGCGCTCTCTGGAAAGCCTCATGCGCCGCACCGAGGACGCGATTCAAGACAGCCTCGTCACGCTGCGCAACAACCGCTTTGTCATCCCCGTCCGCTCCGACCACAGGGGCCGCGTCCGCGGCGTCGCGCACGGTTTTTCTTCCTCCGGCGCGACCGTCTTCGTCGAGCCCCTTGAGACCATCGAGGCCAACAACGAACTCCAATCTTTGCGCGAGACCGAAGAGCGCGAAATCACGCGCATCCTCTCCACGCTCACGCAGGAGTTGAGGCAGGAGCAGGACTCAATCGAGCTGGCCGCGCGCTCGGTCGCTGAACTCGACTTCATCGGCGCGAAGGCCGCGCTCTCGAATCACCTCCGCTCGGTCGAGCCGTTGATTGTTGATGAAGGCGGCGCTCTCGAACTCAACGAGGCGCGACACCCGCTGCTCGAAGAGAACCTGCGCGCGCAGGGCGGAGAGGTCGTGCCCGTCTCTTTGAGCCTCGACGCGGAGCGCCCCGTGATGGTCATCTCCGGCGCGAACGCGGGCGGCAAGACCGTCGTCTTAAAGACGGCGGGGTTGCTCTCGCTCATGGCTCTTTCGGGCTTGCACGTCCCGGCGCGTTCCGCGAGCGTGCCCGTCTATGCCTCCGTCCTCGCGGACATCGGCGACCGCCAGTCGCTCGCCGCCAACCTCTCGACCTTCACTTCGCACGTCGCCAACATCCGCCGCATGATGGACATCTGCGAGCAACCCGCGCTCGTCCTCTTGGACGAAGCGGGCACGGGCACAGACCCCGAAGAAGGCTCGGCCCTCGGCGTCGCCGTCGTTGACCACTTCCGCCGCGCGTGCGGCGCGCACGTCATCGCCACGACGCACTACAGCGGCCTCAAGATGTACGCCGCCAACGAAGAGGGTGTCTGGAACGCCTCCGTCGAGTTCGACGAGCGCACCTTGCAGCCGACTTACCGCCTGCTCGTCGGCGTCGCCGGTTCCTCTTCCGGACTCGACATCGCGCGCCGCTTCGGCATCCCCGAAGAGGTCATCACTTCGGCGCGCGCGCGCGTGGACGAGCAGACGCTCGCCGCCGCCGACTACCTCCGCCGCATCCAACGCGAATCGGAAGAGGCCGAGAGCTTACGGCTCGCGCTCGAAGAAGAGCGCCGCGCCGTCGCCGACAAATACGCCTCGCTCGACTCCGCCGCCGAGAAGCGCGAGCGCGAGCGTCAGGCCGACTTCGCGCGCGAACTCGAACGCGCCGTCTCGGACTTCGAGCGCCGCTCGCGCGAACTCTATTCAAACATCGAAGACCGCGCCGCGCGCGTCCGCGTCGAGCGCGAGGCCGAGCGCCGCGCCGCCGAACTCCGCCGCGAGGCTCAACACCAACGCACACAGTCCCGCGCCGCCTCGGCCCCGAAGGGCGCAGACGCAGGAGGCGTCCGCGTCGTCCGCCACGAACGCGACGTCGGAGGAGCAGGAGGAGGCCGTTCGGCGACGCCTTCATCAAGCCTCGAAGATTCGACGCCGCGCGTAGTCTCGGTCGGCGACGAAGTGCGCCTCACCTCTCTCAACACGACGGGCGTCGTCGAGCGTCTCAAAGGCGACGAGGCAGAGGTGCGCGTCGGCAGTCTCCGCTTCCGCGAGAAGGTCTCGAACCTCGAACCGCTCGCGCCCCGCGCCGCCGCGTCGAAGAAGGAGGACAACTCGCTCGCCGCGCGCCTGCGCGAGATGCAGGGCCGGGGCACGGAAGTCAAACTCCGCCACACGCGCGAAGCGGCGGACGCCGAACTCAACCTCATCGGCCAAACCACCGACGACGCGCGCGACGAAGTGGACAAGTTCCTCGACGAAGCCTACCTCCACGGCTACGCCCACGTCCGCATCATCCACGGCCACGGAACGGGCGCGCTGCGCCGCGCCGTCGCCGACCTGCTTCGTCAACACCCCCACGTCGAGAGCTTTGCTCAGGCCCCCGAAAATCAAGGCGGCGCGGGCGCGACCGTCGTCGAGTTGAAGCAATAAGAGATGCGCTTCCCGCAAGTATTCATTGACGACCTCCGGCGGCAGGCCGACATCGTGCGCGTCATCAACGACTACGTGACGTTGAAGAAGAAGGGCACGAATTGGATGGCCTGCTGCCCGTTCCATCAGGAGAAGACGCCGAGCTTTTCGGTCAACCCGTCCAAAGACATCTTCTACTGCTTCGGTTGCCTCGAAGAGAATGAGCTCGTCTGGACACAGCGCGGGCTCAAGCCCATCGGTGAAGTACGGGCGGGGACATTTGTTCTTGACAAGTACGGGCGTTGGGAAGAAGTGCTTAATGTCGAGTGTAAGTCTGCTGATAACTTACTGGGGTTCACCACCGCTGCTTTCCGGCATGACCCGCTCTTGCTTACGCCTGACCATATCTGCATTTTTGCTAAACAGGATCACGTGCTGGAGTCGGTCCCTTATATCTTCAAGACCGCCGAGCGCAGCATTAAATTCCTCGACTCCCGGAAACACACTCGCAGAATCCACAAGTACCGCAATAAGCTCAAACTAGCCGAAGGACGCGCGGATTCACTGGAAGTTGGCGATTATTTCGTCTTCCCGGTTATCTCTGAAAGCCGACGCTGCGCCTGTGACCTCACGGCGCAAGATGTTATTAACCCGCGCCCGAATCGAGTCAACGGCGTTAGGGTACGTACTCTGCCGGTCAACGAGCGCACGGCGCGGCTCTACGGCTTGTGGCTCGCGGAAGGCTCTGTCGGGCGGGGTTTCGTGCGATGGACATTTCACGCGAACTCAAAGGATACCCTCGCCGCCGAATTAGTTTCGATTCTCAAGGACGAATTCAACTTAAACGCGAGGATTTACGAATATCCTGAAAAGCCCAACGTGTGTGAGGTCAATTGCAGCAAGACGGATTTAGCGCTCCAGTTGACACACTGGTTCGGTCGGGGCGCTGCCAACAAAAGGCTTCCGGCGGAAGCGCTCTCCTGGCCCGTAAGGATTCAAAAGGCATTCCTTTCCGGTTACCGAGATGGCGACGGCGACAAGCGCGGTCTTTCGACCTCAATCTCGCGCCAATTATCTTACGGCATTTTTGCCATGGCCGTGCAAGCTCAAGAAAACATCGCCCTGTACAGGAATGACGGGTACACGGATAAGAATGGCTTATGTCACAAAGAGTTCTGGCATCACTACCCGCGGCAGCGCGAGAGCTTTAACGGCTTTTATGAAACCATAGACGGCACTAATTATTACTTCTCGCCCATCACGAACATTGAACGCGCCAGCGGGCCTAGAAAGGTCGTTGACATTACGGTGAGCGAGAGCAGTTCCTTCACAACTAAGATGGGCGTGGTCCACAACTGCGCCAAGGGCGGGAGCGTCTTCAACTTCGTGATGGAGATGGAGCGCGTCTCGTTCCCCGAAGCGGTGCGCATCGTCGCCGAGAAGGCGGGCGTCCCCATGCCCGTGATGGAGCAGGACAACCGCTTCGAGGAGCGGCGCAAAGAGGCCGACGAAGTTATCGAGCTGAACGGTTGGGCGCTCGAATTCTGGGAAGCACAGCTCGCCGAAGGGGGCGCGGAAGGACAGGCGGCGCGCGAGTACGTCGAGGGGCGCGGCATCTCCGAAGAGACGCGCGCGGTTTTCCGCCTCGGCTACGCGCCGAACAGTTGGGACGCGCTCTCGAACTACCTCAAGCGCAAGGGGGCGACCATCACGCAGATCGAGCGGAGCGGCCTCGTCGTCAAAAAAGACGCGGGCGGTTTCTACGACCGCTTCCGGGGGCGCGTCATCTTCCCCGTGATGGACGCGCAAGGGCGGCCCGTCGCCTTCGGCGCGCGCGCGATGCGGCCCGAAGACGAGCCGAAGTACCTCAACTCGCCGGAGACGGCGGCCTACACGAAGGGCCGTCATCTGTTCGGCCTCAACGTCTCGCGCGACGACATCCGGCGCAAGAAGTTCGCCATCCTCGTCGAAGGCTATCTCGACTTAATCGTCCCTTACCAGTTCGGCGTGCGCAACGTGGTGGCGAGCTTGGGGACTGCTCTGACGCCTGAGCAGTCGAAGCTGCTGGGGAGGTTTGCGCGCAAAGTGGTCGTCAACTATGATGGAGACCGCGCGGGGATTAAGGCCGCCAAGCGCGCCATCGAAACCCTCCTGCCGGAAGATTTTGAGGTCAAGGTGCTGGTGCTGCCCGACGGCTCAGACCCGGACGAGTTCCTCAGGGCGCAGGGCGTCGAGGAATACCAGAGGCGTCGAGGGCAGGCCGTCCCACACATCCAATTCGTGCTCGAACAAGCTCTCAGGGAGCGCAACCTCCGCAGCCCGGCTGAGAAGGCCGAGGCCGTGGAGGAGGTGCTCCCCTTCGTCCGCGTCGTCCGCAACCGGATTCAGAAGCGCGAGTATTTCGACATGACGATGGACGCGCTGCGAGTCGAAGAGCCGGGCCTGCGGCGAGAGCTTTGGAAGTCCCTGAACGCGGCGCAGGCCTCGGACGCGGGCGAAGTGAAGCGAACAATCGTCCGCGCCGAGACGCAGCCGCCCACGGTCGCCGAGCAGAGGCTCCTCGAACTGCTCGTCCACGACGCGGAACTCCGACGCGCCGTGCTCCCGCAGCTCGAAGAGGCCGACTACGAGGCGCTCCCGACCGCCCCCATCTTCCGCGCCCTCTCGGAACTCGACCGCCGGGGAGCTGCCGTTGACTTCGCCTCGCTCGGCGAGTTGACCGCCGAAGACCACGTCGCCTCCGACCTCGTGCCGATGCTTTTGATGAGCGAGCCCGAACGAGCCGAGGGCGAGGCGACCGACGCCTTCCTCGCCGAGGCCGAGAGCTGCGCGCTCGCGCTCCGCCTGATGCGGGTTGACCGGCGCATCCGCGAGCTTGCTTCCGACATCGCTTCCGCCGACCGCGCGAATGATTCGGAGCTGCGCGACCGTCTGATCCTCGAAGACCTTGATTGGAAGCGCTACCGCACCTCGCTCGCGCCGCGCACGGCGACCACGGGCGGCGGCGAACGCGCTGCGGGCTGAAACGTCGGGACGGCGGACGAAGGTTGACCGGCGCGGCGCGCACTTTCAGAAAATCAACGCCGCCGAGTCTGAGGTGACTGAAGTTGAGCATGGAAGAGAAAGACCAGGACGACGTGATGCAGCGCCTGCTGGAGCTGGGCGGCGACAAGAAGTACCTGACTTTCGACGACCTCAATCGAGAGCTGCCCGACAACGTCGTCTCGCCCGACGACATCGAGGACGTGCTGCAAAAGCTCGAAGGCTCGAACATCACCGTCGCCGACTCCGACGAGCGGCTCATCGAACAGGCCTCGGCGGTCGTGCCCGCCGACGAGCTTGAAGAGGGCCTCGACGAAGACATCGAGCTCGACCTCTCGGCGGGCGCGTTGGAGAAGACGAACGACCCCGTCCGTCTCTACCTCCGCGAGATGGGCGTCGTCCCTCTGCTGACGCGCGAGGGCGAAGTCTCCATCGCCAAGCGTATCGAGCGCGGCCAGATTAAGACGCAGAAGGCCATCTCGCGCTCGCCCATCGCCGTCAAAGAACTCCTTAAAGTCGGCGAAGAACTGGAAGCCGGAAGACTCAACATCCGCGACATCGTGACCTTCTCCGAGCAGGCCGAGCTGACGGGGCAGGAGGACAAGGCCGACGAGTATTTGCGCTGGACGGTCGAAGGCATCGAGAACATCCGCAAGAGTTTCAGGGGCGGCCTCAAGGAGTGGGAGAAGCTCCGGGCCGAGCAGAAGCTTTTGCGCGGCAAGAAGTCGAAGAAGCTTCTGCGCCTCAAGCGCAAGGTCGCGCGGATGCGCCTCGAAATCTCGCAGGAGATTAAGCTCCTCAACCTCACCGAAAAGTCGCGCCAGCGTCTCATTGATTCCATCCGCAAGATCGCCAAAGAGATTCGCGTCGCCGAGCGAGAGGTGACGACCTACACCGACAAGCTCGGCAAGAAGCGCATCCGCCCCGACGAGGAGCGCGACTTCAAGCGCCACATCACGAACGCCCGGAAACGGCTTCAACTGCTCGAAGCCGAGCAGAGCGTCTCGCCCGTCGAGATTAAACGCTCGCTCCAATCAGTCGTCGTCGGCGAGTCCGAGACCGCGCAGGCCAAACGAGAACTCATCGAAGCGAACCTCCGCCTCGTCGTCTCCATCGCCAAGAAGTACACGAACCGCGGGCTTGCAGTTCCTCGACTTGATTCAGGAAGGCAACATCGGGCTGATGAAGGCCGTGGACAAGTTCGAGTGGCGGCGCGGCTACAAGTTCTCGACCTACGCGACGTGGTGGATTCGTCAGGCCATCACGCGCGCCATCGCCGATCAGGCGAGGACGATTCGTATTCCCGTCCACATGATCGAGACCATCAACAAGTTGATTCGCACGTCGCGCGCGTTGGTGCAGGAGTTGGGCCGCGAGCCGACGAGCGAGGAGATTGCGCGCAAGATGGACATCCCCGTCTCGAAGGTGCGCAAGGTGTTGAAGATCGCGCAGGAGCCCATCTCGCTCGAAACGCCCATCGGCGAAGAGGAGGACTCGCACCTCGGCGACTTCATCGAGGACAAGTCCATCCTCAACCCGGCGGACGCCGTTGTCGCGTCGAATCTGCGGGAGATTACCGACGAGGTCTTGGCGACGCTCACGCCGCGCGAAGAGAAGGTCATCAAGATGCGCTTCGGCCTCGGCGCGAACGGCTCCGAGCACACGCTCGAAGAGGTCGGCCAGCACTTCGCCGTCACCCGCGAGCGCATCCGCCAGATTGAGGCCAAAGCCTTAAGGAAACTGCGCCACCCCTCGCGCTCGCGCAAGCTCAAAGCCTTCCTCGACGGCACTCGTCAATAGGCTCAGGGCCGAAAGTACAGTAAACTGGTGGCAGGTTCGAGGCATCTAACTCAAACTTGCCATTAGGTTTTTAAGCGTTAACGAATGTCGAAAAGAATTACCGAAAGTTACCGGCGCAAGCTCGCGACCGAAGAAGGCTGGACGCTGAAGCGCGGGGCGCGTTTGCGCGTCGCGTTGTGCTACCCGAACGTGTACCGCGTCGGGATGGCGAATCTTGGGTTTCAGTCCGTCTACGAGATTTTCAATAACATCCCGGAAGTCTCCTGCGAGCGCGTCTTCCTGCCGGACGACGAAGAGCTGCGCGAGTACGAGAAGGCGGGCACTCCGCTCCTCTCGCTCGAATCGCAGACGCCCGTGCGCGACTTCGACCTCGTGGCCTTCTCCGTCTCGTTCGAGACGGATTACTACAACGTCGCGCGCCTGCTCCGGCTCGCACGCATTCCTCTCTGGTCGAGCGAGCGCACGCACCACGACCCGCTCGTGATGATGGGCGGCGCGGCCTCCTTCCTCAACCCCGAACCTATCGCCGACTTCACCGACCTCATCGCCGTCGGCGAGGGCGAGGTGCTCGCGCCGAAAGTCATTGACCGCATCTTCGAGAACGCGGACGAGGGCGGGACGAAAGAGGACTTGCTCCTCAAACTCGCGCGCGAGGGCCGAGGCTTCTACGTCCCCACGCTCTACGAAGTCACTTACAAGGCGGACGGGACAATCGAGGCCTACACGCCGAAGGCCGCCGGCGTGCCGATGCGCGTGGGCCGGACGCTCGCGGCGGAGAACCCGAAGGAAGGAAGCCTGCGGCGCGCGATGCGGCGCGGCGACACGGAAATCGTCGAGCGTCTGAAGTCGGCGGAAGTCTTCGCGCCTTCGACCGTCATCTGGGCTCCCGAAGCCGAGATGGGCGAGCGCTTCCTCGTCGAGATTTCGCGCGGCTGCTCGCAAGGCTGTCGCTTCTGCTGGGCGGGCTTCAACTACTGGCCGCCGCGCGTCGTGCCCGCGCGCGACGTGCTCGCCAAGGCCGCCGCGTGGCGCGCCAAGACCGACAAGATCGGCCTCGTCTCGACCGCCGTCTGCGACCACCCGGAGATTAGCGAAATCCTTTCGGGCTTGCGCGAGATGGATTATAAAATCTCCGTCTCGTCTTTAAGGCTCGACCAGATTGAGGACGAGCTGCTCGACGCGCTCGTTGCCTCCGGCGACCAGCAGATCGCCGTCGCGCCGGAGACCGGCTCCGACCGCCTCCGCAAAGTCATCAACAAGAACCTGACGAACGACGAGATTGTGGACATCTGCGGCGCGGTCTTCGACCGTGGGATGTTGACGGTCAAGCTCTACCTGATGGCGGGGCTGCCGACCGAGACCGACGAAGACCTCGAAGAGATGGTCGTCCTGGTCGAACGAATCAAAGACCGGATGCTCGAAGCGGGCAGGCGCTTCGGTCGCGCGGGCAAAATCATCCCCGCCCTCAACGGCTTCGTGCCGAAGCCGAACACGCCTTTCCAGTGGGAGCCGATCTGCGAGGAGCGCGAGCTGAAGCGCCGTCTGAAGTGGCTCTCGAAGAATCTTTCGCGCATCCCGAACGTCGAGGTGCGGGTGATGTCGGCGCGCATCGCGCACGAGCAGGCGCTCTTCTCCTCCGGCGACCGCAAGGCATCTCGCGTCATCGAAGCCATGACCCGCCATCGCGGAGACCTGCCCTCGGCGCTGCGCGAGACGAGGGTTGACCCCGACTTCTACACGCGCCGCGCCCGCACTTATGATGAATTCCTGCCCTGGGAGATTGTTGACGCGGGGCTCTCGCGCGAGTTCATGGAGCAGGAGCACACGCGCGCGCAAATCGCCCGCTCGACCGCGCCGTGCCCATCCGTTGACACCTGCGCGCGCTGCGGCGTCTGCCCGACGACGTGGCTCGCCGACGCGCCCGCCGCATTAGTTCAGTTGCTAGGCAAGAGCGCAGCGGCATAAATAAAGTCAGAAGTCAGAACGCTGAACGATGAACTGAAAGACAAGAAGCCTTTGTCTTTCAGTTCATCGTTCAGCGTTCTGACTTCTGACTTTATTTCGTGTTAAGGAAGCCGGTGCTCCGTGCGGTGTGGTCGAATTTGTATTCGTAGATGAAGCCGGGCATCTTGACGGGGCGCGTCCACTGCACGCGCGCGACGATGCGGCCCTCGACGTTGCGCACGTCCATCGTCAAGTCCGCGGGCGTGAGCCCGTACTCGCCCGCGCCCGCGCGCAGTTGCGACTCGACCCACGCGACCGTCTGCCCCGGCGGGTAGACCGCCTTGTCAACGGTCTCGCGCATGAAGTCTTTGTACTTGAAGGCGTCGTAGGCGACCGGCGCGTACTGGTAGACGGCGTAGCCGACCAGCGCGATGACGGCGACGACGAGGAGGAAGCTGAGACGCGAACCTCCCTCTTCGCCACGGCGGCGAGGCTGCGCATGCGGCACGTGTGGCACTCTCATGGCTGACTCCCCTTGTCTCATTTGAAGGATGGGTTACTGCTACGGGTCGCCGAGCGCGGCGCGGATTGACGAGCGCACCACACGCGCCGGGATGTCCCTTCCATCCACGACGCGCGCGCGCCCGATGCTTTCGAGGAGCACCCAGCGGACGCTGCCCCCCACAGACTTTTTATCGTTACGGATCGCGAGCGCAATGGTTTCGGGCTCAAGGTCGGAGGCGCGCGGCAAACGCCCCGCGAGACGCACGGCCTCGCGCAGGCATTCTAACTCCGTTCGTCCGAGCAATCCTAACTTTTCTGAAATCTCGGCGGCGGCAATCATCCCGTAACCGACGGCCTCGCCGTGCCGGAAGCGGCGGTAGCGAGTCACCGCTTCGAGCGCGTGGCCGACCGTGTGGCCGAAATTCAGGATGCGCCGCGAGCGCGCGTCCGTGCGCCCCACGTCCTCGCGCTCGTCGCCCGCGACGACCTTCGCCTTGAAGGCGCACTGCGCCGCGATGAGCCGGGAGAGTTCTTCCGTCCGCCCTTCATCAACACTCAGCCCGCCCGCCTCTTGTCCTTCAGAGGCGAGGAATTTTTGCGTTTGTCGAAAGAGCTTGAGGTCTCCGACCGCCCCCTGCTTGACGGCCTCGCACCACCCGGCGGTCAGCTCGCGTCGCGGGAGCGTCTTCAGACAGTCCGTATCAACGACGACGACGCGCGGGTGATGAAACGCGCCGACGAGGTTCTTGCCCTCGCGCGTGTTGACCCCGGTCTTGCCGCCGACGGATGAATCTATCTGCGCGAGCAAAGTCGTCGGCGCTTGCACGAACGCGACGCCGCGCAGGTAAACCGCCGCCGCGAAGCCCGCGAGGTCTCCGACCACGCCGCCGCCGAGCGCCAGCACCGCGTCGTTTCTTTCCAGACCCGACTCCGACAGGAACCCCAACGCGCGCTCCAACGTCCGAAGGCTCTTGTAACGCTCGCCGTCGCCCATCAGCCAGCGCTTCACCTCGAAGCCCGCCGCGCGCAGGCTCTTCAAAGCCTTCTCGCCGTAGAGCCCGAAGACGCGCCGGTTGGAGACGAGCGCCACGCGGCGCGGCGGCGCGTCGAAGCTCTCGCGCGTCAACCGACCGATGTCGGCCAGAGTACCAGCGCCGATCTCAATCGGGTAAGACTCGCCCCGCCCCGCGCGCACCAAGACGCGCCGCACTCGTCTCTCCTCAGACATCACTCTCGTTCACCGCCGCGATAAGCTCGTCCGCCAGCAGCTCGAAGCTCAGTTCCCCGCCCCACACGAGCCGCGCCAGCTCTTCGACCGTGTGCCGCGAGGCCGTGTTCCAAACGTCTCTCAACTCGTCGCCCGCCGCGCGCGACGCGTGCCAGCGGCGACCGTGACGCGCGCGCAGATGCTCGGCCAAACCCGCCGCGAAGAGCCGCGCGCGCAAGGCGCTCCCGGAAGCGATTCCTTCATCCGCTTCGAGCAGGTGCGTCGCCGCCTCGTAACGAAACCCCGTCGCCTCCGTGTGCGACTCCGCGTAACTCTCGGCCAACTGCTCGGAGCGCGCGCCCTTCGACTCCGAGAGCGCCAGCGAGTGGCGCAGCGCCGCACACTCGCGCCGCGCGTCGTGCAGCTCGACGAGCGCCAGAAGGCCCGCCGCCTCCCGCGCCTCCGTCGCGCGCATCCCCCTGTTCCCGGCGAGCCACCCCGCGTCGCGGAAGAGGCCGGAGAAGAGGAACGCGTGCCCCTCCAACGTCGCTCTGTCCGGGGCGTGGGCGAACTCCGGGTAACGCGCCGTCAACTCACGCGAGAGCCACGCGAACGCCTGCGCGCGCCCGCCTTCGTGGAAGCCCTCGCGCAGCCACGCGGCCCCACCCCGCGCCGCGCCGACCACGAGCCGCACGTCATCCGGCGGCGCGACGGCGAAACACTCCGAATGACCTCTCTTCGACGGGCGTGCTTCTTCGTCGAGACGCAGGTTCGGCTGCGCTTCGAGCCGGACGCCGAGCCCGGCCACCGTCTCTCTGTAAACCGCGCCGAAGTCCTGCCCCTTGAAGTACGTGTCGAGGTGCGCGGCGCGGCGGAAGAAGAGGCCGTCCGCATAGTGCAAGCCCGTCCGCGTCCCCGCCGAGGGCATCACGCGCGCCGCCCAACTCGAAAGGCGCGACACGTATGCGGGCGCGGTGCGCTCAAGAAAACCTTCCGCCGACGCGGACAGCTTTTCCAGACTCACGCCGGCGACGTTCTCATGTAGAGCGAGCCTGCCCTCGAATCCGAGCGCGTGGGCCGCTTCGTCAAGAGCCTCAAGGCGCGAAGCGCGCAGATCGTCGCAGCGGCGCACCTCTTCAAACCAACGTGCGGCCATCTCACGCCGTCGCGCGGCGTCCGTTTCGGAGGCTATGACTTCCGTCGCTTCTGTTGATGAGAGCCTTCGTCCCTGCCAGTCGAACCGCGCCGAGTCCGCGCAGCGCCTCAGTTCATCTTCGACTTCGCGCGCGCGCGTCTCCGAGAACTTCAGACTAGCCGCCCCCGCGAGTGCGCGCAGCGCGGCCCGCTCCGTCTCGAACTGCGCGGGCGTCTCGTCCAGACGGAGGCGCAGGTCTTCCACCGCCTCGCGCGTCCAGAGGTCGGCGTATCGTTCCTCGAAGGGCTTCGAGTCGGGCTGCGTGACGAGGCCGGAGTGTTGGCGAAAACGCTCCCGCTCAAGCGCGGAGCGGTAGGCGGCGTAGTCGCGGCGATATTCACCGATGTCCATCTCCACGAGAGCATAACCGATGCCCCCTTCAACGTCTAAAAGAAACCGTCGAAGAATGCTTCGGGGACGACTTGAGTCCGGACGAATTCGGCGTTTTTGTCAGGGGATTGAATCAGGCGTGAGCCGGGCGGGAGGGCCTAAAAATAGAACAGGCGCGGCAAACTTGGGGAATGCCGCGCCCGTTCCAATGTGTGGTTACTGTCCTCACCCCAGCAACCACTGAGACGGAGGATCCACCAACCGTCTCTCTTGCCCCGCAATATACATCGCAACGATTGTGCCATGCAAGTTAAACTTCAACACGATTAAAAACCTACTCTTTTACTGGGATTTTGACGCCCCGATGATTTCGACCGCGACCGCCGCCGCTGAAAGGATGTAAGTCTTACATTCCCCGGTGCGTATTTTTTTCTCACCCGCGCCGCCGTTGCGGCCTTGTTCAGTAAGTCCCGTCCAGTGCAAAAGCAGGCGGGTCGTCGCCGAAAATCGCCCCTACTGCTTTTTGATGATGCTGCGCCGACGCTTCTCCATCGGCTTCCGCATGTTGAGCAGTTTCCGGTGTCTCATGTTGAGCATGGTGATGAGTGATTGGTGACGGATGCCGAGCAGGCGCGCGGCCTTCGTCACGCTGCCGTCGGCCTCCTCCAGAGCCTTCCCGATCAACCTCGCTTCCAGCTCGTGCACCGCGCTGAAGAGCGTGAAGTTCTTGTCGTCGAACTGGATGCCCGCCATCCTCCGCAGCACGACGCGCGCGCACGCCCGCAGGCGCGCGACCGTCTCCGCGTCCTGCATGTCTTTCAGCATCTCGTCGGCGCGGCGGTAGAGGTCGGAGAGCTCGTCCTGCGGCAGTGCGCGCCGCGTCCCGTGCTCCTCGATCAACGTTAAGGAGGCCAGCCCCGCGTTAGGGAGCGCGCCCGCTTCTTCGGCCACCCGCTCGGCCCGCCGCAGAACGCTGATGGAGCGTTCGTAGTCTCCGAGCCTCGCGCACACGACGCCCTGTGTCGTCAGCGCGTCGGCGAGGATGGCGGAACCGCCGCCCTGCTCCAGCATCTCGACGGCGCGCGAGATGACCCGCGCGGCCTCGCGGTACTGCTTCTCGTCAATGAGCAGGCGTGCCCGCGTCTCGTCCACCTGACCGAGGAGCCCGGCGTCTTTCAACCTCACTAAAATCACGCCCGCGCGGTCTAAGTGTTCGTGCGCTTCCGCGTAGTGCCCCATCTTGCGGAGCAGGTTGGCGAGGTTGTTTTCGTTATTGGCGATGTACCTTTCGTGCCGCGCCTCTTCGTAGTGGTGGATGGCCTCCGTGTATTCGATGATTGCCCGGTCGAGATAATCCGGGCGTGCTTCCGCCGCGCCTAACTGCTTCAGCGCGAGCGCGAGATGACAGTGGAAGCTGCCCCTGAGGGTGTGATTCACCCGCTCGTCGAAGACGTGTGCGTATTCCCTCAGCAGGACGAGGGCGTCATGATACCGTCCCGCCGAGAACTCGACGGTGCTTAAACGGATGACGAGTCTCGCCTGACCCACTACCTCCGTGGCCACCTTGAAGGCGTCCAGCAGGAGCACGCGCGCCTCGTCATACGCGCCCTCGCGCCAGTAGCAGAGCGCGAGATCGCTGCGCGCACCCGCCGCCATGTCCCCGTCGCCGAGCCTTTCAAAGAGCGTCGCACTCTCGCTGATGAGGTCTTTCGCCGCCTCCTGAGAACCCGCCACCTGACGGCTCGCGCCGAGCCACCCCGATACGGCCCCGACCTGCAAGAGCACCTCGGCGACCGTCCTCTCGTCGAGCCCTTCGACGCAGGGGCGCCTGCCGATGCCCCGCCACAAGTCGCCGAGCGCCTCGCTCGCGGCCTCGTACTGGCCCGAATGGATGAGGTCTGCCGCCGTCCGGCAGCGGCTTAACGCACGCCCGTCGGTGGCCGCTGGAGGGCTGTCTATCGCCCCCGGATGTACATCTGCTAAATTCATGTGAGGTAAGCCCTTCTCAGCCTCCGCCATTTTATGGCGGCGATGAAGAGACCGCCGTCAACACCCTTCGACAGGCGGCGGTCATTCCGGCTCAAAGCTCCACAAAGGAAAAGAAAGATGAGAAACACCCTCAGAGTCTCCGTCCTCGTGTTGGCATTCTGCTATCCCGCGTTTGCCGGCGACATCCCTTGCCCGGTTGTCGCGCCGACGCCTCAGCCAGCGAAGATCGCTCAGGAAGCGCCGTTTGACGTCGAGATTCAGTACTCGCAGACGCCGGACAGCTCGGTGCAGGACGGGGCGATTGCCTTGTTCGAGGTCGTGCTGAACTTGCTCGCGCTGTCTTAGGTCGCACGCCAATCTAACCGGAATAAGCTGCCCCGTGGCGGCTGAGTGATAGTGTGTCTGCGAGCGTCGGAGACGGAGGGACGCCCACTACAAAGGAGATTAACGCCGCGCGAAGCAGAAAGCAATACTTTTGCGGAACCCCTTCAGGCCGCGCCGAGGCTTTGCCTGATGACGGCGGCCAGCCCTTCGGCGAGGCGTTCGATCTCGTCCTGCCTCTGCCCTTCAATCATGACGCGCGCTAAGGGCTCCGTGCCGGAGTAGCGGAGCAGGAGGCGACCGCGCTCGCCCAGTTCCGCCTTCGTCTCGCGCACGCACCGGGCGATCTCTTCGACCTCCTCGAACTGCCTCTTCTCGCGCACGCGGACGTTGGTGAGCACCTGCGGGTAACGCTCGAAGCCTTCGGTCAGCTCGTGCAGTTGCCTTCCGGTCTCGCGCATCACGCGCAGCAGCGCGATGGCCGTGACGAGGCCGTCGCCCGCGAGGCTCAGCCCCGGAAAGATGATGTGGCCCGACTGCTCGCCGCCCACGCTCGCGCCCGTGCGGAGCAGCGCTTCGAGGACGTACTTGTCGCCGACATCCGTCCGCAGCAACTCGATGTCGCGCCCGCGCAGCGCGACCTCAAGGCCGAGGTTGCTCATCACGGTGGCGACCACGCGACGGCCTCCGAGACGACCCTGTGCCTCCAACTGCTTCGCCAAAACCCACAGCGTCGCGTCGCCGTCCACGACCTCGCCGCGCGCGTCCACGAAGAGCGCGCGGTCGGCGTCGCCGTCGAAGGCCACGCCCAACTGCGCGCCTTCCGCGAGCACGCGCCCGCGCAAGCCTTCCATGTTGAGAGAGCCGCAGTCGCGGTTGATGTTGCGACCGTCGGGCTCGCGGTTGATGGCCGAGACGCGCGCGCCGAGCCGTTCGAAGAGCGCGGGCGCGAGTTCAAACGCGGCCCCGTTCGCGCAGTCGAGGACGAGGCCCAGACCTTCGAGCCGGAGCCCGTCCGCGACTTCTCCGGCGAGGTAGTCGAGGTAAAGCGTTCTCAGATGTGCGGCCCGCGCCTCGTCCCGCGCGTGCCCGTCTTGAAGCCCGTGAGCGCCTTCTTCATCAACAATCCCCGCCGCCGCTCCCTCGGCCCTCTCCGCGTGGATGTCGGCTTCGATGAGCCGCTCGGTCGTGTCGTCGAGCTTGCGGCCCGTGGGCGAGAAAATCTTGATGCCGTTGTCGTGGAACGGATTGTGGGACGCGCTGATGACGACGCCCGCGTCCGCCGGGAGCGTGCGCGCGAGGTACGCCACGCCCGGCGTCGTGATGACGCCCGCCGACTCGCACACGGCCCCCGCCGCGCGCGCGCCCTCGGCGAACGCCTCTTCAATCCACCCGCCCGACTCGCGCGTGTCGCGCCCCGTGACGAGCCGCGCCCCGCGCCCCTCCTTCGCCGCGAGGTGCGCGGCCAGCGAGCGCCCCGCCGCCCGCACCGTCGCCGCGTCGAGCGGGAAGACACCCGCCTCGCCCCGCATCCCGTCCGTCCCGAAAAGTTTTTTCATAAGCCAATCATAAGAGTTCAAAGTTCAAGGTTCAAAGTTCAAAGTCCGAAAGGCAAGGCTCTCGTCTTCAACTTTGAACTATGAACTTGAATCTTGAACTCCGAGTTCACCTGTTGATGTTGATGTTTGGGGGTGAGATGGAGACGAGTTCGACGCGCGCTTGCGCCTCCTGCGGCAGCGAGAGGCGGGGCGCGGTCGTGCCGTCCTCTCTGAGTTCCGCGACGACGCGCACGTCCTCGGCGCGCAAGGCTTCGACCAACGAGCGCGGGCCGCGGAGCGTGACGGAGACGGTCGGGGGCTGCGGCTGCCCTCCGGCGGAGGAGCGCACGGGAACGTCGGCGAAGCGGCGCTCGATTGTCTCCTCGCTGATTTCGACGCGCACCGAGACGTTCGCGTCGAGCGGCACGACCTTGCGGTCGGGGATGTCTATGGCGAGCTGCGGGAACGTGAGACTCTCCCTCTGGCCTTCGAGCGAGATGGTCTCGGTGTGCGCGCGCTCGACGGCGGCGACGTGGCTTTCAGGCCCGCGCACGCGCACCTTGCCGGGGTTGACCTGCACCGCGCCGCGCACGAAGCCCGTGGGTGGAGCGCCCTCGAAGCGGGCCTCGACTTCGACCTCGCGGACGACGACGGGTTCGAGCCGGAGCGTGACGCTGCCCGGCATGACCCCGACGATGCGGACTCCGGGGGGCAATTCCATGACGACGTTCTGCCGTGTGAGCCGCGCCACCCGGTCGCCCGGCTTGAGGTGCTTCACCTCGGCGCGCGCGACGAGGTTGCGCGCGTTGATCTCGGCGAGCCTGCCCTGACTGCCTTCGAGCGTCACGTCCACGTCCTTGATGGGGTCGTTGCTGATTTCGACGTTGTCGGGGAGGGAGAATTCGAGCGGCACGCCGCGCAGCTTGACGGTGGCCGGCGCGCGCTCGCTCGTCACGCCGAACCAGATGCCGAGCGTGATGAGCATCGCGAGCAGCTTCAGCGTCCAGTCTTCGAGGAAGAACTCGCGCAGCCACCCGCGCGCCACCTGCCGCGCCTCGTCCCCTCTTCTTTTCACTTCGCGGAAAGACATTCGTTAGCTGTTAGCTATGAGCCGTTAGCTTTCAGACGGCAATATCGGTCGGCCTTTGCCTTTGGTTTGAAGCTGAAAGCTGAAAGCTAATGGCTTAGGTTGTGATGACCCTGTTGGCCTCGGCGTCGGCCTCGGCCTGTTTGTCCGCGGCCTCGGCGTCGCGCGGCGCGGGTTCGAGCGCCTCGCGGATCGAGGCGCGCAACTTCGTCGCGTCCAGACCACGCTTGATTTGCCCGCCCTGCACGAACGAGATGAGTCCCGTCTCTTCAGAGACGACGACGGCCACGGCGTCCGTGTCCTCGGTGATGCCGATGGCCGCGCGGTGGCGCGTGCCGAGGTCTTTCGAGAGCAGAGGGTTTAAGGTGAGCGGCAAAAAGCACGCGGCGGCGGCGACGCGGTGGCGGCGGACGACGACCGCGCCGTCGTGCAAAGGCGTCGCCGGGTTGAAGATCGTGACCAAAAGGTCGTAAGAGAGTTCGGCGTCCATCTGCACGCCGCCGTCCACGACGTTCCTGAGGCCCACGGCGCGCTCGATGACGATGAGCGCGCCGGTCTTGGTCGAGGCCAGAGTCGTCGCGGCGAGCACGATTTCGTCGTAGACGCCCTCGCCGAACTGCCCCCGGTGGCGGAGCATGAAGGGGATGCGGAAGCGGTTGCCGAAGGTGATGAGCGCCTGCCGAATCTCGTTCTGGAAGAGGATGATGATGGCGACGCCGATGTAGAGCGGGGCGGGACGGAGGATGAATTCCACGGTCGCGAGGTCGTAGCGCGCCGCCGCCCAGTAGAGCAGCGCGAGCCCGGCGATGCCTGCGGCCATCGGCGCGGCGCGCGTCCCGCGGATGAGCTTCAAGAGGGCGTACACCAGCAGAAAGACCAGCAGGATGTCCACCCAGTTGCGTGGCTCCCGCAGTCTTTCCAGATAGTGGCTGTACGACTGAAACATCATCTTTTTCGATTTTGGATTTTAGATTTTAGATTTTGGATTGGCGTGCTCCTTAACCTCGAAGCCGGACTCTGAACCGTTCGGCGTCCGTCACCGATTCAATCCAAAATCTAAAATCCGAAATCCGTTAGCCCATGTGCGCGGGGATGGGCGCGTTCGGCCCCGGCTCACTCTCGCGCGTCGTCTCAAGGAAAATCATGTCCACCTTCGGCTCGGCCTGCTTGATGCGTTCCTCAACTTCGTTGACGGTGCGCTCGATGTCGTCGGTCGCCAAGTCGTCGCGGAAGTTGATGTGCGCGTTGACGAGTATCTGCTTGGGCGCGAGGTGCATCGTCAGCAGCTCGACCACCTCGACCACGTTCGGGTGCGAGCGGATGGCCTCGCGGATGCGTTCGAGCGACTTCACGGTCGCCGCCTCGCCGAGCAGGAGCCCGCGCGAGGAGCGTGCGAGCACGAAGGCGACGATGGCGAGCACGACGCCGATGGTGATGGACGCGACGCCGTCCCAGTACGCGCCGTCGCCCGGCCCCGCGTGCACGTCGGTCAGGTAAATGCCGATGAAGGCGATGACGATGCCGACGAGCGCCGCCGAGTCTTCGAAGATGACGGTCTTCGCCGTCGGGTCTTTCGACTCGCGCAGGTACTCGCGGAACGAGAGCCCTTCGTGGTGCGCCTCCTTCACCTCCTGATAAATCGCCAGCGCGATGGAACCGGCTTCGAGGACGAAAGAGATTGCGAGCACCCAGTAGGCCCACGCGAGATTCTCCGGCGGGTGTGGGTGCGAGAGCTTCATGATGCCCTCGTAGATGGCGTAGGTCGCGCCGACGCCGAAGATAAAAATGGCCGCGATGAACGACCAGAAGAAGCGCTCCTTACCGTAGCCGAAGGGGTGCTTCCCGGACGCCGGTCGCTTGTAGAATCTGAGGCCGAGCAGGAGGAAGACCTGGTTGGTCGTGTCGGCGAGCGAGTGCAACGACTCGGCCATCATCCCGGAAGAGCCGGTCATGATGGCCGCGATGAATTTGAGTACGGTGATTAGGCCGTTGGCAAAGAGTGCTCCGAGCACTGCCAGCATACAGTCTCCCCCAAGGTGTTAAAGTTATACGCGTCCGCGCCGATTATGCTGCAAAAAATGGCGTAAATCAACACATACGTGTCCGCGCCGCGCGCGACGACGACCCACGTCGTTCAGTTCCAGATTAAGTGCTGCTTTGAGGCAGTAGCCCGAACGTGTGGGAGGGCTTGGACTGAAGTCAGAAGTCAGAACGCGGAACGATGAACTGAAGAGCAAGAAGCTCTTGTCTTTCAGTTCATCGTTCAGCGTTCTGACTTCTGCGTTAAGCTTTGGCGCGGCGTTTGACGCGACCACGAAGGAGGAAGCCGACGAGTTCGCCGGCGGTGTTGATGACGGCGAGCGCGCCCGCGCCGTTCTGCGACATGAGCTGCTCGGCGCGCGCGAGCGGCGTCGAGGGGTCAACGAAGAGGTCTTCGGCGACCGGGCGCATCACCTCTGAAACGCGCGTGCGGTGCCACGTCTCGCGCGGGACTTGCCGGAGGTCTTTGAGCGTGAGGATGCCGTGCAGGCGCTCGGCGCGCGCGACCGCGACGGCCTCCTGCTGGTGCGCGGGCAGGACGTTATCCACGAAGTGACTGACGAGCGTGTCGGGCTCGATGGCGAAGGGCGCGGTCATCGCGTCGCCGACGGTGCGGAGTTTGCGCGCGCGTCGTCCGCCGCCCGCCACCGCCCGCGCCGCGTCGAAGAGGAAGAGCCCGACGAGCGCGAGCCAGAGGCCCATGAAGGCGTCGCCCACGCGGAGGTAGAAGTACGCGCCGAAGACGACGAGCGAGCCGCCGATGAGCTGCCCGCCGAGGCTCGCGATGCGCGTCGCGTCTTCGAGCTGTCCAGACCTTTTCCAGAGGTACGCGCGCAAGACGCGCCCGCCGTCGAGCGGGTAGCCGGGCAGAAGGTTCGAGGCGGCGATGACGAAATTCCAGAAGCCGACGATGGAGAGCGCGGCGGCCAGCGTCCGAAGGCCGAGGGCCGAAGCGGCGTAGAACCCTCCGAGCGCGACGACGCCGAGAAGAAAACTCGCGCTCGGCCCCGCGATGGCGATGCGGAACTCGGCGCGCGGATTGTCGGGCTCGCGCTTGAGCCTCGTTAAGCCGCCGAAGGGGTGGAGCACGATCTCCTCGCTCTCGATGCCTTCGGCGCTCGCGACGAGCGCGTGCGAAAGCTCGTGGCCGAAGATCGAGAGGAAGAGCCCGAAGGTCGTCGCGATGCCGGCGACCCACGCCACGAGCGCGCTCACCTGCACGCCCTGCGTCTTGATAGTCCCCTGCCCGAAGCTCTCCGCGATGACCCACGCGCTCAGCGCGAAGACGAAGAACCAGCGGTAGTCAATCCGCACCGGGATGCCGAAGACCCGCGCCACCTGAATCTGCCTTTTGAAGAGCTTGAGGAAGTTCATAAAACAGCGGCGACGGCGCGACGCCTTAAGCGCTCTTTCTCTCTTTGATGTTCAGCTCAGGATGACGCGCGAGGAAGCCGCCGCGCTTCAGGCGGTAGCGGCCCGGCTTGAGCAGCGCATCCTCTTCAACGCCCGCAGACCGTTCGCGCTGATAGTCTTCTTCCGAGACTTCGATGATAACGGTCTCGCCTTCTTCCTCGACGACGGTGAAGGCGAAGGCGTCATCCTGTGTCGGCTGTTCGCTCATACTCTTCCTCTTCTTTCTTCATCGCCCTTCGCGCGGAGATGATGCGAACCGTGTCTTCCAGTCTCTCGGCGTAAACCACGAAAAGGAGTCTGCGGCTCGATAGCCCGATGATGAAGAAACGGCTTTCGTCACTCGAATGCCCGGCGTCGTAGCCTTCCAGCGCGTTCGGGTCGTAGAAGACCTCGGTCGCCTCGCCGAAGCTCACCCCGTGCTTTTCGAGGTTAGCCACGGCCTTCTCATCGTCCCACTCGAATCTCACCGTTTACCTTTACCGTCTACTCTCTTCCGCCGCCGTCTAAACCTCAAACGCGCCGTCGCTGGCTTCGAGGAGGGCGGACTGGTCGTTGCGGGCGACGCGGCGCAGGAGGAGCGGCTCGTCGAAGAGTTGGGAGAGCCCTTTGACGACGGCGTGGCGCGGCTCTTCGGGGAGACGCGCCGAGAGGCTCGTCTCGCGTTGGAGGAATTCGGCCATGCCGTCGAGGAGCGCGCCGCCGCCCGTGAGGATGATGCCGCGGTCGTAGATGTCTGCGGCCACTTCGGGCTGAAGTTCGGCGAGCGCGCGGTTGACGACGCGCGAGAGGCGGCGGATGACCCCGTCGGCGGCGACGCAGACCTCCTCGCTCTTAATCTCGACGGCGCGCGGCGTCCCCGTCTGCACGTCGCGGCCCTTCACGGTCACGCTCAGCGAGGGGTTGGTGGGCTCGATGGCCGAGCCGAGTTCGACCTTCAGACGCTCGGCGGTCGGCGCGCCGATGATGAGCCCGTGGTGGCGGCGCAACCTGTCCATGATGGCGAAGTCTATGTCCTGACTCCCGACGCGCTCGGCCTGCGAGTAGACGATTGAGCCGCGCGCGACGACCGCGACGTTCGTCGTCCCGCCGCCGATGTCCACGACCGCCGAGCCGCGCTTGTCGTCAATCGAGACGCCCGCGCCGATGGCCGCCGCCAACCCTTCTTCGACCATGTAGACGCGACCGATGTGCGCGTGCTCGGCGGCGGCTAAGAGGGCGCGCTGCTCGACCTGCGTGACGCCCGAAAGGACGCTCATCACGCCGCGGCGGCTGAAGTGCGAGACGCCGCTGCGCGCCTCTTTGACGAAGTGCGCGAGCATCATCTGCGTCCGCTCGAAGTCGGCCACCACGCCGTCCACGAGCGGGGCGATGAGCGTCACGTCGCGCGGCTCGCGCCCCTGCATCTCGTGCGCCTCGCGCCCGATGGCGACGGCCTCGCCCGACAGGCGGTTGACGGCGACGACCGAAGGCTCGTCCACCACCACGCCGCGCCCGCGCACGGAGATGATCGTCGTCGTCGAGCCCATGTCAATCGCCATCGAGTCCGAGACCAGGTCGCGCAACCCCGCGAAGCTCAGACGCGAACGCGTCTTCCGCATGAATGATTCTGAGGACATAAAAATTCAAACGATGAACTCAGAAGGATGAACGCAGAACTGGAAAGGCAAAAGGCAGTTTGTCTTTCAGTTCATCGTTCTGCGTTCATCCTTCTGAGTTCATCATCGCTTTCTCCTGCTTCCAGTCAACCTCGAAGATGGGGACGGGCTGGACGCGGTTCTTGACGGTGATGGGGGTGCGCGGGTGGAAGGTGCAGTTCGCGCCCACGGCTGCGGTGGCCGCCGCCTCGCTCAGAAGAATCTGACCGGGCAGCGAGTTCGACTCAAGGCGCGACGCGAGGTTGACGGTGTCGCCGATGGCCGTGTACTCCGAGCGGCGCTCGGAGCCGATGTAGCCGACGGTCGCCTCGCCCGTGTGGAGGCCGATGCCGATGCTGATTTCGCTCAGGCCCTCGCTGCGCAGCTCCTCGTTGATCTCATCCATCTGCCGCTGCATCGAGACGGCGGCAGCGACGGCGTTGCAGGCGTCTTCGGGCGTCGCAGTGGGCGCGCCGAAGAGCGCCATGAGGCCGTCGCCGAGGTACTTATCCAGCGTCCCGCCGTGCGCGAAGATGATGTCGGACATCGCCGTGAAGTAGTGATTGAGAAGCTGCACGACCTTCTCCGGCTGCGCCTTCTCCGAGAGGCGCGTGAAGCCGCGGATGTCGGCGAAGAGCACAGTGATGGTCTGGTTGACGCCGCCGAGCTTGAAGGAGTCCGGGTTTTCGAGAATCTGCTGGACGACGTATTCGGGCATGAAGCGCGAGTAGTTGGCGCGGGCCACTTCTTCGCGCGCGAGCCGTTCGTGCGCGCGCGCGTTCTCGACCGCGACGGCGGTCTGCGCGGCGACCGCCGAGACCAATTCCAAGTCGTCGCGCGTGAAAGAGGTGAAGGCGTCGAGGCGGTCGGCGTAGAGCGCGCCGTGGACGCGCGCCTCGGCGGCGAGGGGCGCGCAGATGGTCGAGTGCACACCTTGCGAGACGATGGAGTGGACGCCCGCGAACTCCGTGTCGGCGGCGGCGTCCTGCGACAGAAGCGCCTGCCGCTCGCGCATCACCTTGCGCGTGATGGTGCGACCGATGGACTGCTGGCGGCCTTGCGCCGCCTTCTTCTCGTCGCGCACGCGCATCGCCACGACCTTCAGGTTGTCGTCGCCGTCGCCCGCCGCGCTCTCGTCCTTGAGGAGCGCGACGACGCGGTCAGCCGGGGTCGCGTCGAAGATGACTTCGCACGCCTTGTCGAAGATAGCATCGAGGGTGAAGACCGAGCCGAGCGTCTTCGACATCTCGTAGAGGAGGGCGAGGATTTTCGCCTTCCCGCGCAGCGATTCGAGTTCGGCCAGTTGGTCTTGCTGCGCGGCGGCGGCGGCCTTCTGCGTCCCCGAAGTGCGCGAGGCGAGCGCGGCGCGAATCACGTCGTTGGCGGAGACGAGGAGCTGCGTGTGGCCGAGCGGCTTGTCGTCGTAGCGCACGTCGGTGTCGGGCTGCTTCTCTTCGGCGTGCTCGAAGCGGAGCTGGCTCGCGCCGATGGTCGCACGGTCGCCGTCCTTGAGCTGGTGCTCGTAGAGCTGCTCGCCGCCGACGAAGACGTGGTTGGCGCTGCGTCCGCCGTCCACGCGACCGTCAACCAGAACGTAAGAGCCGTTCTGGAACCTGACGTGCGCGTGGTAGCGCGAGGCGCGCGGGTCGTTGAGCACCACCGTGTTGTCGGGCGCGCGCCCGATGGTGCAGAGAACCTCCGGCAGGAGGTGACACTGCCACTGGCGACCGCTGGCATCAACGATGTGCAGAAGAGCCATGACGAGATTCCTTCGGATTGAAACGGGGACAACGCTGCCGAGAATTCTACATGCAAAGCTCGGCGGGTGACAACGGGAAGCCCTCAGCCTCCGTCCCCTATGTTATGATTCTCGCGCGAACACTCGCGCGCGCATTCATCCCCTCACCAACAACTAAGCTGAAAACACGGTTCGCTTACTGATACCACCTGAGAGGGAAAATGAAGATTACTGTCTTAATGAGAATAGCGCTGGCCGCCGCCATCGCGGCGCGGCTGTTGGCGGGCACAGCCGCTTACGCGCAAGCCACCTACGCGACGGGCTTCGAGTCGCCGGAGTTCACGTCGGGCGACGTGAACGGGCAGAACGGTTGGGGCTACTTTTCCAACAGCCCGACGAAGGGAATCATCGAGGCGACCCCGGCGGGGAGCCCCGCGTCGTTCGGCTCTCAGTCGCTCGCCATCCGGACGAATAACGTGGACTTCTTCGGCGTCTCCAACCACCTCTTCTCCGCCACCGTTGACCCGGCGGGCGAGACGGGGAGCACGGTCGGCGCGACGGTCGTCGCCGCGCCCGCGAACCACTTCGTCGCCTCGTTCTACTACCGCGCGCCCACTTCGCCGATAACTTCGACGCGGGCCGACGGTCGCTTCGCCGAGCTTAACCCAAGCAGTAAAGGCGACGGCCCCGACGATCACGCGAACCGCTACGCGCAGATTCGCGTCGTTAACGTCAACAACACCGGCAACCTCCGTTTCGAGCTGGGCTGGTTCACGCTTGGCGCGACCAACTTCTGCGTCGAGACCGTCGCGCAGAACTTGAACTGGGGCGAGTGGTATCGGCTCGACTACGACATTCGCTTCTTCGACGGGCTCAACGGCGGCAACCGCCCGAACGACGTTTTTAAGATTTCGATTTACGACCTGAGCGGCGTCCTCAAGGGGACGGCGACCGGCTCCACTTGGGAGTCCGCGTGGAAGACGGGCAGCTTCGGCGGCGGCTCGACGGCGCGCGCGGTCAACGGCTTCGACCTCTGGACGCAGACGGGGCCGAACAACGCCCTCGTCGGCCACCTCGACGACTTCTCGATGAGCGTCAACACGGTCACAGACCCGCCGGTTGATTTGAACAGCGTCAAGATTAGCGAGTACCGGCTGCGCGGCCCCGCGGGCGCGCTCGACGAGTTCGTAGAGCTTTACAACAACACGGACTCCGCGCTCGTCGTCAACGACGCGACGCCGCCCGGCTCCGGCACGCCCGGCTGGGCGCTCGTCTCGTCCGACGCCCCGACGACGGCGAAGTTCGTCGTCCCCGTCGGGACGGTGATTCCGGCGCGCGGCCACTACCTCGTCGCCAACTCCGGCGGCTACTCGCTCTCGGCGTACCCGGCGGGCTTCGCCTGTGGCGTCGCGACCACGGCGACGCCGGACGGCGCATACGCGACCGACATCCCCGACCTCGCGCCCGGCGTCGGCGCGTGCGCCGCGCCCTCGACCAACGGGCGCGGCGTCGCACTGTTCCGCACGGCGAACGCGGCGAGCTTCAACGCGGCGAACCGCCTCGACGCCGTGGGCTCGGCTTGCGAGCCCGACGCGCTCTTCCGCGAGGGCGCGGGCCACGCCGTCTTGAGCGCCACGGCTTCGAGCGCCGAGCACAGTTGGTTCCGCAATCAGGGGCTCGCCTCCAACGGCTTGCCGCAGGACACGAACGCGAACGCCTCGGACTTCCTCTACGCCGACACCGAAGGCACTTCGGCGGGCGCGGGCCAGCGTCTCGGAGCGCCGGGGCCGGAGAATCTTTCGAGCCCTGTTAACCGCAACGACAACCAGATCGCGGGCTTCATGCTCGACCAGACGAAGACCTCTTCGCAAGTCCCGAACCGCGTCCGCGACACGACGCCCGACACGAACAACAACTCCGAATTCGGCACGATGGAGATTCGCCGTCGCATCATCAACAACACGGGAGCGCCTCTGACGCGCCTGCGCTTCCGCATCATTGACACGACGACCCTCCCGGCCCCCGGCGGCACCGCCGACCTGCGCGCGAGGAGTTCCGGCCCGGTCTCCGCCTCCGGCGTCGGCGACCCTTTGACCTGCCCCGGCGGCGTCACGCCTTGCACCGTGACCGTGCAGGGGACGACGCTCGAAGAGCCGCCCGCGCAGCCGAAAGGCGGAGGCTATAACGCGAGCCTCTCGGCGGGGACGGTCACGCTCGCCGCGCCGCTCGCGCCCGGCGCTTCCATCAACGTCCGCTTCCTGCTCGGCGTGCAGGCCACGGGCAATTTCAGGTTCTATCTCAACATCGAAGCGCTCCCGTAAAACGAGAGCCGAGGGCAAAAAAACAGAACCGCGAGCGGTAGCGAGCGGGTTGACGCTTGATGAAGCTCAACCCGCTCGCTACCGCTCGCGGTACTGTTTCGCCCTCGGTTGAGTGCAATTTAATTTTCGAGTTTAGCGACTTGTAACTTTTTGTTCAGACGCGAGTGTTATTCAGTTAAAGTCCGAACGGCTTCGGCGTTCACCGTCCGACCTTTTCTGAAAGGACTCTCTCATGCGTCAACTCCGCCTCCGCGCCGCGCTCCTTTGCCTCTCCCTCTTCGCGCTCTCCGCCGTCCGCGCCTCCGCGCAAGCTCCCGACCCTTCAAGTAACGGCGCGACTTCGCCGCCAGCCGCGATTGAAGGAGGCGGCGTCTCCGGCAACCTCTTCGTCCCCGAAGAGGTGCGGCGGCAACTGCGCGCGCAGCGCGAGCAGCTCGAACAGATGAGCGCGGCTTTGAAGGAGCAGGCGCGGCTCATCGAAGACCTGCGCGCGCGGATGGAGCGCGCCGAGCGTGCGACCTTACCGGCAGGGACGACCGCTCCCGTCATCACCGAGGCGGCCTTCACGCACGCGAGTCCGGCGGAAGCCTCCGCCGCGTCGTCGTCCTCAAACACGCGGCGCGGCTCGGCGTCAGGTCAGAACACGAAGCCGCTCGAAGAGAGAGTCGCGGGCGTCGAAGCGCAGGCGAAGAAGACGGGCGAGGTTTTGTCGAAGCAGCTCGGCTCGATGACGTTTAGCGGCGACATGCGCTTTCGCTACGAGTCAATCTACGGCCAGCAGAACGCGCTCGCGACCGCAGGCAGCGGCACGGACGCGCTCGGCAACCCGCTTAACTCGCGCCAGCGTCTGCGTCTGCGCGCGCGCTTCGGCGTCCGAGGCCAAGTCGGCAAAGAGTTCGAGTGGGCCTTGCGCCTCGCCACGGGGTCTTTCCCCGACGTGCACTCGACGAACCAGACGCTGACGGACTTCTTCTCGCGCAAGAACTTCGCGCTCGATCAGGCGTTCATCGCCTACAAGCCTTCGTGGCTTCCGGGCCTGCGCGTGCAGGCCGGGAAGTTCGAGACGCCCTGGACGCGCACCGAGATGACATGGGACAACGACAACACGATTGAAGGCTTGAGCGAGAGCTACGAGCGCAAGTCCGACAAGTCGCGCCTCAGGGAGCTGGCCTTCGTCGCGTGGCAGTCGCCCCTGCTTGAACGCAACGCCGCCTTCGTGCTCAACGCGGACGGCACGGTGAACACAGGCGAGTCGGCGCGCGCGGGCCGCGACCTCGCGCTCTACGGCGGGCAGTTGCGCGCGCGCATCGCGCCCACCGAGCACTTCTCGCTCACGCTCTCGGCGGCAGACCTCTACTTCAACGGCACGCAGTTCATCAACCCCGCGCAGTTCTTCGGCGCGAACATCCAGTTGCCCGTCACCGTCAACATCCCCGCCTCCGGCACGACTCCGGCGCGCACCGTCACGGCGCAGGTCTCCGTCCCGCGCGACCTGCTCGTCGGCGGCAACTCGAACCTCGGCTTCTCCTCGGCGACGACCAACGCCCTTAACCGCGACGGGCGGCTCTCGTCCGGCTACAACCTCGTAGACCTCATCGCGCGCTTCGACCTCACGCGCAGCAAACGCTGGCCGCTCATGCTGCTCCTGAACTTCGTGACCAACACGCAGGCGCACGATGTCGTCTCGGCGGGGCCGGGCGGCGCGGATGTCGTCCAGCATAACGACGAGAACCGGGGCTACTGGGCCGAGTTTCAGGTGCGGAGAATGGTGGACAGGATGAAGGACGAGAACCCTGAGACGCCGAAGCGCGGCGACCTGCTCTTCAACTACACGTTCCTCCGCATCGAGAAGGACGCCGTGCTGACGCCCTTCAACTTCAGCGACCTCTCCATCTTCTCCGACGTGCGCGGCCACCGCCTGACGGCGTGCCTACACCGCCGACCCGCGCGTCGTCCTCTCGCTCACGGGCATCTTCTCGCAACGCCCCAACGGCCTCGTCGGCCCCTTCGCCGCGACGCCCCCCGGCTCGCTTAACCGCACGCTCAAGCGCCTCCAACTCGACACCATCCTCCGCTTCTGAAAAGCGTTGGGCAGTGAGCAGTGAAGATGGTTTGAGAATTTAGAAACTGTTTGAGGAGTCCCGTCAGGGACGAAATGTCTATAGCTTGACGGGTCTTATTTCCCACAAGCTCCGTAGGAGCGGCACGCGTCCATTCCGCTCCTACGGAGCTTGCACGATAAAATGTACTCGCGGGCTATAAACATCCGGCTCCTACGGAGCCGACTCTTCCAAGCGGCTTCTCAAATCTGAGCGTTGAAGACTGAGAACAGCCTTCTTCTTTTAACTGCTCACCGCTCTCAGCTCACTTTCCTATTGACACCCGATAGGTCGGGCTTTACACTCTGCTCCTATTGACCGTCTATAGGAGGAGTATGACGAAGAAGGCCGATCTTTTGAAACAGGGGACGCTCGAACTGCTGGTGCTGCGGCTGCTGCGGTCGGGGTCGCTCAACGGCTGGGACATCATGCAGCGGATGCAGTTGGTCTCCGGCGAAGTCCTGAGCGTGACGCCGGGCGCGCTCTACCCGGCGCTGCACCGTCTGGAGGAGCGCGGGCTGGTCTCCGCCGAGTGGAGGGCGTCGGACAACAACCGGCAGGCGAAGTTCTACAAGCTCACGGCTGCGGGGCGGAAGCAGCTTGAGACGGAGCGCGAGACGTGGGAGCGCTTCACGGGGGCGGTCGAGGCGATTCTGCGGGACGCATAAGCGAAAGAAGCGAAAGGTGGCGCGTGATGCTTGGCAGGATAAGTAGACAGCTGCGGGCGCTTCTGCGCAAGGGTTCGGTGGAGCGCGAGTTGGACGAAGAAGTGCGCTTTCATCTTGAGCGCCAGACCGAGCTGAACATCGCGGGCGGGCTGAGTCCTTCGGAGGCGCGGCGCGCGGCGCTCAGAAGTTTCGGCGGCGTGGAGCGGGCCAAAGAGCAGTGCCGCGAGGCGAGGGGCGTGAGGCTCGTCGAAGACCTCTGGCAAGACCTCTACTTCGGCGTGCGGACGCTGTTGAAGAAACCCGGCTTCACCCTCGTCGCCGTCGCCACGCTCGCGCTCGGCATCGGCGCGAACACGGCCATCTTCAGCATCGTCAACGGCGTGCTGCTGCGGCCCCTGCCGTACCCGGAGCCGGAGCGTCTGGACACCATCTTCCAGCAGAACAGCTCGATGAACCGCTTCGGCATCTCGGTCGCCGACTTCGAGGCGTTAGAGAAGGAGTACAAGCAATCGGACGGCCTCGCGGCCTTCACGCAGCGCGGCGTGACGCTGACCGGCGGCGAGCGCCCCGAACAAATCAAGGCCACTTTCGCGACCGACGGGTTCTTCGAGACGTTGGGCGTGAGCCCGTGGCGCGGGCGGACGTTTCTGCCGGGCGATGGTCGCCCCGACGCGGAGCAGGCCGTCGTCATCAGCCACGGCTTCTGGCAGCGTCGTCTGGGTTCCGACGCGGAAGCAATCGGGCGGCGGCTGACGCTGGACGGCGTCGGCTACACGGTCGTCGGCGTCATGCCGCCGGGCTTCGTCTCGCCCGAAGGCACGTCGCCCGACCTCTGGCCGATTCTACGGTTGCAGACGCCGAAGCGGCGCGGCCCCTTTAACCTGCGCGTCATTGCGCGGCGCGGCGCGGGGGTGAGCGAAGAGCAGGGGCAAGAGGAGCTTCGGAGGGTCGCGCGCGTGACCTACGCGCAGTGGGCGCACACCTTCTCGGACGCGAACGCGACTTACGTCTCGACGCCGCTCAAGCAGGCGCTCGTCGGGAACGTCGGGACGACGCTGCTGGTTCTGCTCGGCGCGGTCGGCTGCGTGCTGCTGCTCGCCTCGGTCAACGTCGCGAACCTGCTGTTGGCGCGCGCCACGACGAGGCAGAGGGAGATTGCCATCCGCGCGGCGCTCGGCGCGGGTCGCTTCCGTCTGCTGCGGCAGTTATTTACGGAGAGCTTGCTTTTGGCCGTCGTGGGCGGCGGGGCGGGGCTTTTGCTCGCGGTCTGGAGCGTTGACGTGCTGCTGGCCTTGAGCCCGCAGGGCATCCCGCGTCTCGATCAGGTAAGTGTTGACGGTCGGGTGCTCGGCTTCGCCGCGCTCGGCACGTTGCTGAGCTGCCTCGTCTTCGGACTGCTGCCCGCTCTGTATAGCGTCAGTCCCGACTTGGACGGGCCGCTGAAGGGCGGTGGACGTGGGCGGCGCGGAAGTCCCCGGTCGGCGGCGTTTGCGTGAGCTGTTAGTCGTCGCGGAGTTCGCTCTCGCCTTGCCGCTGCTCGTCGGTGCGGGACTGATGCTCAACAGCTTCATGCGCCTGCAACGTGTCGAGCCGGGCTTCGATTCGTCTCAACTGCTGACGATGAGAGTCCCGCTCCCGGCGCGGAAATACGCGGAGGTGGAACAGGCAATCAAATTCAACGAGGAGTTGGTGCGGAGGGTGCAGACGCTGCCGGGCGTGCAGACGGCGAGCGTCTCGTCGAACCTCCCGCTCGACAATTTCATTGACTCGAATAACTTCGACCTTGAGAGCCGACCGACGCCGCCCGGTCAGTCGCAGGAGGTCGCCGAGAACATGGGGGTCGGCCCCGATTACTTCCGCACGATGGGCATCCCTCTGCTGAAGGGCCGCTACCTCTCGGAGCAGGACGTGGACGGAGCCCCGCTGGTGATGGTCGTCTCCGAGGCGTTCGCCCGGCGGCACTTCCCCGAAGGCGAGGCGGTCGGGATGCGACTGAAGACCGGAGGCTGCACGGAGTGCGAGTGGACGACCGTCGTCGGCGTCGTCGGGGACGTGAAGGACAGAGGGCTCGCGACCGAAGTCGCCCCGGCCATGTATGTCCCCTTCGCGCAGGACCCAATCAACATCCGCATGATGAATCTGGTGCTGCGCGTCGAAGGCGACCCAACGAATCTGGTCTCGACCGTCCGCCGCGAAGTGAATGCCATTGACCCAGACCTTGCTCTCTCCGACATCAAGACGATGGAGCAGATGGTGTCCGACTCGCTCGGACAGTCTCGCTACCGGGGCGTGCTGCTGAGCGTCTTCGCCGCCGTCGCGCTCGTCTTGGCGGCGGTCGGGATTTACGGCGTCATCGCCTACGCCGTCAGCCAGAGGACGCGCGAGATAGGCATCCGCATCGCGCTCGGCGCACGCAGGCGCGACATCTTCCGGCTCGTCGTCGGGCACGGGATGGTCTTGAGCCTCGTCGGCGTGGCCGTCGGCGTGGCGGCCTCGCTCATGCTGTCGCGCTTCCTTTCGAGCCTGCTCTACGAGGTGAGCAGCACAGACCCCGCGACGTTCACTTCCGTCGTGATTATCTTGATGACGGTCGCGCTTTTGGCCTGCTCAATCCCCGCCCGTCGCGCGACGCGCGTTGACCCGATGAACGCGCTGCGGCATGAGTGAGAGAGGAGTTGAGGAGCGTTCGGTTTTTACAACTTGCCGGTGACGGTGCACGAAGGCGGCGGTTATAATCGTCGCAGAGGAAGTGCTCGTGCGGCGTCAACTTTTCACCCGTCTCATTCTCGCCTTCGTCCTTCACATGTGCCTCGCGGGGGCCGCGTCCGCGCAGGAGTTAGCCCGTGGCGTCGTCATCGAAAAAGTGGTCTGCGCCAGTGACGCAGAGCAGAGCTACGCGCTCTACCTTCCCAAATCCTACAGCAGCGACAAGAAGTTCCCAGTCCTCTACAGCTTCGACCCCGTGGCGCGCGGGCGCGTGCCCGTCGAGCGTTTCAAAGACGCCGCCGAGAAGTACGGCTGGATCGTCGTCGGCTCGAACAACTCGCGCAACGGGCCGCTCCGGCCCTCGCTCGCCGCCGCGAGCGCGGTCGTCAACGACACGCGCGCGCGCTTCTCGATTGACGAGACGCGCGTCTACGCAGCGGGGTTTTCCGGCGGCGCGCGTCTCGCAATCACGCTCGCTGCCAACTGCGGCGGCTGCATCAAAGGCGTCATCGCCTGCGGCGCGGGCTTCCCCGCCGACATCAAGCCTTCGGCTTCGACGCCCTTCGCGCTCTACGTCACCGCCGGGGTTGAAGATTTCAACTTCCCCGAAATCGTCCAGCTCGAAAGCACCTTAGGCAAGCTCGGCTTCCCGCACCGCGTCGAGCTGTTCGACGGCGCGCACGACTGGGCTCCGGCTGAAGTGGCCGAAGGGGCGTTGGGCTGGATCGAGTTACAGGCCGCAAAGTCCGTCGGGCGGAAAGGCGACCGGGGGATAGTCGAAGACTTGTGGCAAAAGCAGTTGCAAAAGGCGCGCGACGAGGAACAGGCGGGACGGGCCTACGAGGCTTACAGGACTTACCGCGCGCTGGCGACGGACTATGAGGGCCTGCGAGATGTCTCGCCCGCCCGCGAGAAGGTCAAACAGCTCGAAGGCGGCAAAGACATCAAGCGGGCCTTGAAGGAGCAGGACGACGAGGTCAGACGGCAGAAGGAAATCACCACCGACCTCTTACAGTTGTTGCAGACGCGCAAGGGCGTCGAGAATCGAATGGAGGCGAGCGCGTCTTTCAACTCGAAGATTAAGACGCTCCGCACCGACTCGCGGCGCGAGAAGGAGAGCGCGGAACGCCGGGTCGCGCGGCGCACGCTGAACGGCATCTACGTCCTCGTCGTCGAGGAGGGGATGCGATACCGCGAGTCACTGAAGGATAAAGGCGACGCCGTCTTCTATCTCGAAACGGCTTCGGAGATTGAGCCCGAAAACCCTTACGTCCTCTTCCACCTCGCCTGCGCCTACTCTTTGCGGGGCGAGAAACGCAAAGGCTTGCAGGCGCTCACGCTCGCCGTCGAAAAAGGGTTCAAAGACCGCCCGGAGATCACCGGCAACAAGTCGCTCGCCCCCCTGCGCGAAGAGGAAGGGTATAAGAAGCTTCTGGAGAGACTCGCCAATTAGCCGCCCCCTCATATCTCGCGGAGTGAGAGAACGCCAATGAAGACTTCAAGCCTGCTCGTCCTCTTCATCTTGTTAGTCTCGTCCGGCCCGCACGCTCGCCCACAGTCGAGACCTCCGACGGCTTATGTAACTCCTGAAAAACTCAAGGTCTTAAAATGAATCCGATACGGCATTACCCGTGTATGGTTCAGAGAGACGGGAGAGATGAGTATGCGCTACCTCCTGAAACAGAAGTTGTTTAGCTTGGGCTGGGCTTTCTACATTAAGAACGAGCAGGGTCAGGATGTCTTTCTGGTTGAAGGCGCGCCTTTTAGTTTTGGTCATCAGCGCCGTAGTGATTGACATGGTTCGGGCCGATAGGAAACAGTAGCTCTCTGACGATGCGCGGGCCGCATCTCACGGCTCGTTCAATGGGGTTCAGGAGAAAGAAATGAGATTCGAGGAAATAGCTTCAATGGTGGGCCATGTGCCCTTCATCTCGAAGGCTAACGGCCAATTCCTTTGAACTTATCCTCAGGGAAAGACTCACGAACATCCTCGAATTAGGAATCGCTCACGGCACAGCCACTTGCTACATGGCCGCGGCCCTACAGGAGCTTGGCGAAGGCTCAATTACGTCCGTAGATTTAATCGAAGTTAAGGATACATTCAAGCCGTCCGCGGAAGAGCAGTTGGAGAAGACCGGTCTTTCAGACTTTGCCACCGTGAGACGTATGCAGACAGGGTACACGTGGTTTCTGCATGACGAGATTGCGAACAACACGAAAGACAATGTCTGCGATGAAGTCTACGACCTCTGTATTATTGATGGACCCAAAAACTGGACTATTGACGGCGCGGCTTTTTTCTTTGTAGATAAGCTTCTTAAAAAGAATGGTTGGATTATTTTTGACGACTACGACTGGACATACGCGGCGGCGAGCAGCCGGCTCGATTCGACCGACGGCATAACTCACCGTTCCTTATCTAAGGACGAGCAGGAAATCCCGCACATTAGAGAGGTCTTTGAGCTGCTGGTCAAACAACATCCGCATTACGGAAATTTAATAGTCTCGCAGGAGACCGACTGGGTGCTTGCTCAAAAGACCATGACTCAGAATAAAAGCTATACCATCGTCCATCGTGAAAAGTCGGAGAGCATAGTCAGCAAGGTGATTTACAAAACTTATCGAATGTTACAGGGTCTGCGCAAAGCCTAACCAAGCGCTTCGCCGGGCGGCAATGGAACGCAGCAGAACTGCCGCCGGTGAGCGAGGTCTGAAGTTCTACAACTGAACCGGGAGCGGGGGTTTCGCCCATGCACGACGACAAGGACGGTCATCTTTCGGACGTTGATGCGAATCACATCTTCGCCTTGACGAGGCCCGACGACAAGCTCCTCTGGCTGTATGTGATCTACAGCCTCTTCGCTAACGTCGGGTTCCTGTTTGCCCTCGTCCCGCTCTATTTCCGTTTCATAACCCTGCGTTACCGCTTCGACGCCGAGGGCGTCAGCGTGGCTCACGGCATTCTCTGGCGCAAGGAGAGTTACCTCACCTACGCCCGCATACAGGATATTCACGTCTCGCGAAACCTCTTCGAGCGGTGGCTCGGAATAGGGAAAGTCGAGATTCAAACCGCTTCGGGCAGCACGAGCGCCGGGGAATCCATCGAAGGCGTGAAGGAGTTTAAAGAGATACGCAACTTTCTCTACGCGAGAATGCGCGGGCATAAGCTCATCAAAGGCGTCGCGGCGACGCCGCCGGAGACGAGCCCGGTTGACGCGGCGCTCGCCGGCATCCGTGACGAGTTGCGCGCCATCCGCGAGCTGACCGAGGCGAAGCGTCATGTATGAATTGCTGAAGCGCGTCTCTTTCCCCCTCTTGAAAGTGGAAGAGACGCAGCCGGAACCCCCGGCGGGACACGAGCAGGACGAGTCGCTGCGCATCTTCCGCGCGTGCCCCGCGTACCTCCGTTACAAGCTCTTCTACTGGAAACTCTACGCCGCCGTCTGGGCGCTCGCGGTGCTGCTCGCGAGCGCCGTGATTCTCGCCGTCAACGTGAAATTCATCTTCTTAGTCATCCCGCTGCTGCTGTTCGCGGCCTACAAGGCGGCTGTGTTGTATACGGTCGTGCGGCTCGATTACGAGATGCGCTGGTACGTCGTCACCGACCGCAGCCTTTTGATTCGTCAGGGGGTGTGGATTGTTCGGGAGATTACGCTGACGTTCGCCAACGCGCAGAACGTCCACGTCAAGCAGGGGCCGGTCGAGCGGCTGTTCGGTTTTTCAAACGTGGAGGTGGACACGGCGGGCGGGGGCGGACAAAAGAAAGAGCAAGGCACTCAGGCGCACCGGGCCGTGCTGCGCGGGCTCGATAATCCGCAGGAGGTGCGCGGCCTGATTCTTGACCTTCTCCGGCATCAACGCACGGCGGGACTGGGCGACCCTGACGACCACACGCATCCGGCCCAGACGCCCGCACCCTCGACGTTCAACCCCGCGCTGCTCGGCGAAATCCTGCTGGAAGCGAAAAGGCTTCGACAGGCTCTTCAGCAAGGCGAATCGCCAACGGCATGAAGCCCTCTGCCCGGCGCTCTCACTCCGCTCGATAAACCCGGACGTAATCAACCTCCATCCGCTGCGGCCAGATCGTCTCGTCCACTCCCTTCGCGCCGCCCCATCCCCCGCCGACGGCGACGTTGAGGAGCAGGTGAAACGGCTTGTCGAACGGCCACTGCCTGTCATCGGCTTCGGGGTTGGTGAGTCGCTCATTCTTAAAGGCGAAGTAGCGCCGCCCGTTGACGTAACCGCGAACCTCTTCGGGCGTCCACTCAACGGCGTAGACGTTGAACCCCGTGCGCGCCGCCGGGACATCCGTCTTCGCCGTCTTCTGCGTGCCTATCGAATGATAGTAAGCCTTCGTATGCACCGAGGCGTGGACGACATCCGGGTCGAAGCCGACGTGCTCCATGATGTCAATCTCGCCGTTGTCGGGCCAGTAGCCGCCGCCGTAGCTCTTGTGCGTCGGGAGCATCCAGACGGCGGGCCAGGTGCCGCGCCCCGAAGGCAACCTCGCCGCCACCTCGAAGCGGCCATAAGTCCAGTCGCCTTTGCCCTTGGTGACGAGCCGCGCCGACGTGTACTCGTGGCCCTCCCACCTATCGCGCCGCGCCTCGATGATGAGGCGACCGTTCTCGACGCGCGCGTTCTCCTTGCGCCGCTCCGTGTAGAACTGCAACTCCTTGTTGCCCCACCCGTGGCCGCCAACGTCGTAGCCCCACTTCGACGGGTCGGGCAAGCCCCGGTAGTCGAACTCGTCCGACCAGACGAGTTTCCACCCGCGCAGTCTTTGTTCGCCCGTGGTTGCGGACTGCTTCTCGCCGACGAAAAGCAAGCTCGCGACGAGAAGCAGAAGCACACGGAATGCGAGTCGTTGTGGGTCAGACATCGCGGACGGCTCCGGGTTACGGCAAAGCCGTGAAGCCCGTCAGCGGATTTCCGTAGAACGCTTCGGTCTTCCAACTCGTCTTGTCCCACTGGCCGTCCTGATCGCCGAGCACCGCGACGGGCACGATGACGCGGTCGCTGCCCAGTTTGCTCGAAGAGGCGATGCCGTTGTCGAACTTGCCGTCGGCGGCGACCGTGAACTTCACCGACCTCGCCAGTTTGTTATTCCAGAGCACCTTCAACTCGTACTCGCCCGGATTCGCGCTGATGGAGTGGGGCGGCCCGAAGAGGCTGTAGTTCTCCCCCGACTTGTCCCAGCCGACGATGTTCGGGAAGCTGCACCTGACGCGCGCCCACTTCGCCTTCTGCGGGATGTTCTCGGCGACGTAGTGCGTGGTGTTGTTCTCGATGTCCGACTCGCAACTGGCCCTGCCGACCTCCTGACCGTCTAGAGACTTCTTGCCGACCTCCTTGCCGTTGTGGAAGAGGTGCGGCTTGAAGTTGTACGCATCCCCACGCACCCAGAATGACATGTGGAAGTCCGGGCGGTCCCAACCTTTCAAATCGTTGGGAAGCAGATAGACGTAGCCGATGGGCAGGTTCCAGTCGTGGTTCACGAAATAGACGAAATGGTTGGCGGCCTTCGGGCCGTGCTCGTTCGAGAGCGCTTTCTCGACCTTCGCCTTGCCGTTGAAGAGCGTCGAGTCCGTGCTCGCCAACTCGTTCCGCAGCTTGATGGCGAAGCTGACCGGGCCGGTGTAGGTCGAAGACTTCTCTTCGGGGATGTCGCGCGCGCCGCACGAAACCTTCCACCAGCGGCCCGCCTGCGTCTCCTCGGTCGGGCAGTCGAACTTCACCACCCCCACGCCGGGGACGGTGTATTCGACGTAGAGTTGGCCGCCGCTGGGGATCGGCCCGTTGACGCGGAACTCAGTCCGCGGAACCCAGCTCCACACGTCGTAGTTCTTCTTGTACACGTTGTAGGTGAAGGCCGTGACCTGCACGGAGTCCCTGGCGACGGTCGGCTGCTCCTGACTCACGGCGGATGTGTTGGCCGAGAGGAGCAGGACTATCAACGCCGACGCCAATAATGAGCACGACGAAGCGAACCCGGTCATCTTTCTCAAGTGCACCTCCTGATTTTCAACATAGCTTTTATTTGCGCGGAGAAAGATATTACCGGAGGCGCGGAGTGTCAACGGGGCGGCCTTCAGCATCTCCCCCGCGGACTCGTTCGAGGTCGTCTCATTTTTCGCAACACGACCAATCCATTCGACCACGGCTCCCGTCAAAACTTGCGACCGTTTCACCCCCGCCGGGTGCCGCTTTAACACAATAAAGTATCTCGGCCCGTGAATTTCATTTAACATTTGTGGTATTTGCTGGTGCCGCCTTTGGATCGCGCCGCGACCCTCTTGAAGGACGGACTATGACTCGTCGCGGGCGTGGCGACAGAGCCGTGGAGCTACTAGACGACAACTGAGGTACACGTTATGAATTCCAAGCGTCGTGAGTTTTTAGAGCAGACCGGAATGGGACTGGCTGTGTTCGGGGTGGCCGGGCTCGTTTTGCGCTCCGACGCGCTCCCCACCAGCGCCGCTCCGGGCGCGGATGAGGAAGCGGGCCGCGTTCTGATTCAGATGGGGCCGCCCTCGAAAGAGTTGACGGCGGCGAAGGGCGAGTTGAAGAAGATCACGCCGATAGTTTACGGGCCGTTCTACAGGCCGGGCGCTCCGTTTCGCGGGAAGCTCTGCCCGCCGGGCGAGCCGGGGACGACTTTCGTGCTCACGGGCCGCGTCTGGGCGTTCGACACGAAGCGCCCGCTGCCGGGCGTGGTGCTCGACATCTGGCACGTTGATATGCAGGAGCGATACTCGGACGGCATCAAGGATTTAAGGAACCGGGGTCGGCTGGTCTCTTCGGAGACGGGCGCATACGAGGTCGAAGGCATCCGCCCCATACCTTACCGCCCGAACCCTTCGGGGTCTGCGGAGTTCTGGCGCTGCGCGCACTTCCACCTCCTCGCCGTCCGCCCCGGCTATAAGCCTCTGGTGACGGAAATCCATTTCAAAGACGACCCCAAGAAAACCGATCCGATGTATCGCCCTGAGAACGCCATCGCCGTCGAACGGCACACGGCCAACGGCAAGACCTTCGAGACCGGCGTCTTCGACATTGTGCTGGAGCGCGACGCGGACTCGAAATGACGGCGCTCTCAGCCCTTCAGTCCCAGAACGCGTCCGAGGAGAATCACATCAACCGCCCGATGACCGGCATCGCCCTGCTCGCCCTCGCCGCCGCTTCGAAGTGACCAATCCCGCGTGTCAAGGCCGCCTCTTCAAGTTCCGTTAGACTACTCCCTCACGCCTCCGCTCAGTTAACAACCTTTTAAGGCGACATTCACTCCGTCTTAACGCCCGCCCTTTAGCCTCTCCGCTTTGAGACACCACACAACCTCGCGCGCCGCCCTTGGGGCGCGCAGCCGGGAAGAAACATTCGAGCGGCAATCATCCGCCGGCGTCCGCCGGGCGTAGCACATTAACGTTTAAAGACCACCGCACACTCCGCAGGAGAAGACCATGCAGCGCACAAATACACCCCACGGCATCTCTTTCGCACGCACGAGGGCGGCCAGCGTTTGGCCGCTCCTTCTGCTTTTAGTCTTCGCACTCGCGCTCCCATACGGCGCGCGCGCTCAGGCCGGCACGACGGGCACGCTCTCCGGCGTCGTCCTCGACACGAACGGCGCGATACTTTCCGGCGTCACCGTCAACGTCAAGCACACCGGCACTGGACAGACGCGCGCGGCCACGACCGACGGCGAGGGCCGCTGGTCTGTCCCCGTGCTGCCGGTCGGGAACTACGAAGTGACCGTCGAGATGGAGGGCTTCAAGCGGGTCATGCGGCAGAGCGTCGCGGTCGAGGCTTCAGTCCCGCACTCGCTCGAAGACCGTCTTGAGATAGGTGAGCTGTCCGGCGAGACCGTCACCATCACGGAGTCGAGCGGCCCTTTGCTCGCGACCGAGACTTCGACGACTTCGCGGCAGGTCTCTTCGGAAGAGCTTGTCGCCGTCCCGACCTCAACGCGGAGCTTCACGCAACTGCTCTCGTCCGAGGCGGGCGTGAGCGCGGAGCTTTCGCCCGTCCTGACCAACGGCAACGGCAACCAGAGCCCTTCCGTCAACGGCACGCGCACGACCTCGACGAGCCTCTTCTTCAACGGCGTGGACGCGACCAACATCACGAACAACGAGGGCTCCCTCAACGACAACATCGCGCCCGCGCCGGAGACGCTCTCGGAAGTAAAACTCCAGACTTCTCTCTACGACGCCTCGACGGGCCGTTCGGGCGGCGGCAACTTCCAGCTCGTCACCAAGAGCGGGACGAACGACTTCAACGGCACGGCCTACCTCTTCGCGCAGAACGAACGCTTCAACGCCAACGACTTCTTCTTCAACCGCGACGGGATAGAGAAGCCCCGCGCCCGCCGTCTCGAAGGCGGCTTCACCGTCGGCGGCCCCCTCGTCAAAGAGAAGCTCTTCTTCTTCGGCGGCTACCAGCGGACGACCGCCAGCACCGCCTTCGTCCCCACGGCGAGCAGCCAGACCGTCCTCCCCGCCGCGCTCCGGCTCATCACGGGCGCGCGCACCGCCGAGAACGTCGTCGCGGCCTTCAGCGCCGTCAACCCTTGCGTCCGCAACTCGGCGAACGTGCCCGTCTCCGGCTTCTGCCTGACGCCCGCGCAAATCTCGCCGGTCGCCCTGAACCTCCTCAACGTCATCAACCCCATCACCGGCGACTTCCTCCTCCCCGCCCCGCGCGCCGGATTAGAGACCGTCTTCAACGATCAGGCGCAGAGCACGACGAACGCGACGCTCTTCGGCGGCAACCCGCTTGTCCGGCAGCGCAACGTCTTCCCCGCAGAGTTCGAGCAGGATCAATTCACCGTCAAGCTCGACGGGCAGTTGGGCTCGAAGAACCGCCTGAGCGGCACGCTCTTCTACTCGAACTTTCCCGGCTTCGACCCCTTCAACGCGCCGAACAGTCAGGCTTCGCCCGCCGGGCTCGTGCGCGACGACCGCAACCGCACGCTCGCCGTCTCCGACGTGCACATCTTCAGTCCCTCGCTCATCAACGAAGTCCGCTTCGGCTACTTCACCCTCAATAACTCGCGCCGCTTGCGCGACGACTTCGCCTCGATCACCAGCGAGTCGGTCGGCATCCCGAACCCCGCGCTCTTCTTCGACGACAGCGAGGCGACGCGGCGGCTCGGCCAGTTCATCGGCAGGAACAACCTCGCCAACTTCTCCTTCGGCGGCCCCAACGACTCCTTCAACCGCCGCAAGCAGCAGACCTACAGCCTCTCCGACAACGTGACCCTCATCAGCGGCTCGCACACGCTCCGCTTCGGCGGCGAGTACAAGCATTTCCGCTTCGACACCAACCTGCCGGAAGAGCAGGCCACCGAGTTCGAGAAGTTCGACAACTTCACGCAGTTCCTCGCCGGACGCGCGACCGAGGCCGACACGCAGTTCGGCATCACCGACAAGACCTTCCGCTTCCGAGACCTCTCGGCCTACGTCGCCGACGACTGGAAGCTGAGCCGCAAGCTCACCTTAAACGTCGGCCTCCGCTATGAGTTCTTCGGCCCGCCCGAAGAGGCGAACGGGCACTTCGGCAACTTCGACCCCGCGTTGATGACCGACACCGAGAACCCTTTGAGCGGCTTCGTCGTCCCCGCCAACGCGCAGGCGACCGGCTTCACCGCGCTCGACGACGCGCTCGCCGTCACCGCTCGTTCGTCAAACAACTCGACGATTAATCCTGACAAGAACAACTTCGCGCCGCGCATCGGCTTCGCCTACTCGCCGCTCGCGAGCAGCCGGATGGTCGTCCGCGGCGGCTACGGCATCTTCTTCGACCGCCCCTCTTCGGCCTTCATCAACACCGTCTTCAGCAACTACCCCTTCCTCCGCGAGATTGAAGTCACAGCCCCCTCGCGGCAGATCAATCTAGCGACGGCCTTCTCGCAGCAGAACCCTCTGCTCGGCCTCAACAACTATCTCCCCAACCGCATCCAGCTCGTCTCGACTTCCGGCGCGATAACTTACGTCATCCGCGACAACACGGGCGTCACGCGCGACGCCAACGGCGGCATCAACCCGACCGACCTCGCCACGGGCCAGCCCTCGCTCGGCAACATCGCCGAGACCTTCGAGTTCCGCGCCGTCGAACGCAACCTCCGCACGCCTTACATCCAGCAGTGGAACCTCGGCGTGCAGTACGAGCTGACCAAAAACCTCCTCTTCGAGGCGCGCTACGTCGGCACGAAGGGCACGAAACTTTTGCAGGCGCAGGCGCTCAACCGCGTCTACGACCTCAACGACCCCGCGACGCCCGACTACGTTTTCGCGCGCTTCAATCAAGCTTACGAGGCGGCGCAGCGCGGCAACCCGAACGCGCTGCGCGGCCCCTTGCGCAACGCTTCGACCGAGCGCGAGCGCGGGCGCGGCATCGCCTTCGGCTTCGTCAACACCGTGACCGGCAACGCCGTGGACTTCAACTTGAGCGACCCCAACGGCTCGCTCATCGGCTTCGAGGCGCGCGGCGCTTTGCTCGGCTTCAATGTTCCGGAAGCGCTGCTCCTGCAATCGAACGGCAACTCGATTTACCACGGCGCGCAGTTCAACCTCTCGCAAAGACTCAGCCGGGGCTTCCAGTTCAACGCCTCTTACACCTTCTCGAAGTCCATTGACACGAGTTCGGCAGACCCCGGCAGCACCGCCGGGGGCGGCAAGCCCGACGTGCCCAACACGGGCTTCATCCTCCAGAACGACTCGAACGACCCCGCAAGCAACCGCGCCCTCTCGGACTTCGACCGCACGCACCGCTTCAGCCTGAGCTTCGTCTACGACGTGCCGACCTTCGGCTCCAACTCCCGACTCCTGCGCGGCTTCCAAATCTCCGGCTTCGCGCAGGCGCAGTCCGGCACGCCCTTCAGCATCTTCGCGGCGGAGCCCGAAGCGGGCACGGTCGCGGCCCTCAGCAGTCTGCGCACCGGCTCCGGCGGCCTCTTCCGCCCCGGCTTCGGGCGGCCCGACCTCTGCGGCACGCTCGAACAGTTGCGCCAACAAGGCGACGACCCGACCGAGCAATACTTCAACCCCGCCGCGCTCTGCACTTCGTTCGGCCAGTACGGCAACCTCGGCAGGAACGTCCTGCGCGGGCCGAGCCAGAAGCGCTTCGACCTCGGCATCTCGAAGACGACGCCGCTCTCCGAAGGCGTCGGCCTTGAGCTGCGCTGGGACATCTTCAACCTCTTCAACAACGTCAACTTCGCCAACCCCTCGAACGATCTGCAAGACCAGACCGACTTCGGCAAGATCACCAACACCGTCGGCGGCCCACGCGTCATGCAGTTCGGCGTCAAGCTCAAGTTCTAAAAGCCGTGAACCGTGACAGGTAAACCGTGACAGGAGAAAAACAGTTCTTTCTTGTCACCTGTCACCTGTCACGGTTCACGGCTTTTTCTTGTCACCTGTCACGGTTCACGGTTCACGGTACTTTTATGACCACACAGTTGACATCCCTCGCGGAGACCGAAGCGCCGCCGCCGCGCGACGCAAGCGAAGAGGTTTACGACGACGGGCACTTGCGCGTCGAGCACGGGAACTATTACGTGAGCGTCGGGGGGCGGCAGCTCGCTCTGCCGCGCAAGGAGTTCCTCATCCTCTCGCGCCTCGCGCGCAACCCGGAGCGCATCGTCCCCGCCGAGGACATCTGGCTCCACGCGTGGGGCGGGCGCGCGGCCTTCAACGCCGAGAGCATGCACGTCCACATCTACCGCCTGCGCCGTCGGCTTGAGCAGGCGGGCCTCCGCATCGAGACGATGGTCAACGTCGGCTACCGCCTGATGACTCCGCCGCGAGCCGGAGGCGGCGACGCGGGGCGCGACGGTTGACGAAGGAAGACGCCTTTTCCCTCATTTTCCGGGCATTTCGCGCCGCGCGACGGAATCTGTTCACATAAATTTCAGCCGTCATTCAGACGGATGTAACATCGCCCGACTACCCTTCACAGTCTTCTTCTCTTAAACCCGAAGATTGACAGGAGCCTTCATGCACCTCAAACGAACTCAGCTCAGACGGATACTTTCGTCTCTCCTCGTCGCGGCGCTCGCGGCGCTCTCGCTCGTCGCTTGCACGCCGAAGCCGGTCGGCAAAGACGGCGGCGGCGGCTCGACTTCGAGCGGCGGCGCGGTGCGACTGCAAGGCACGGGCGCGACCTTCCCGATGCCGATTTACCAGAAGTGGGTGAGCGAGTACACGAAGGCCCACCCCACAGTCCAGATTGATTACCAGTCAACGGGTTCGGGCGCGGGGATAAATCAGATTTCGTCGGGCACGGTGGACTTCGGCGCGAGCGACAAGCCGATGAGCGACGACGAGCTGAAGAAGGCGCAGGGCGACATCGTCCACGTCCCGACGGTGCTCGGCGCGGTGGTGCTGACCTACAACCTCCCCGGCAACCCGGAACTCAAGCTCTCGCCCGAAGTCGTCGCCGACATCTACCTCGGCAAGATTAAGCGTTGGGACGACGCGCGCCTCAAGGCCGACAACGCCGGAGTTAATCTCCCGGCCTCGGACATCACGGTCGTCTCGCGCGCCGACGGCAGCGGCACGTCCGCCGTCTTCACCGACTACCTCTCGAAGGTGAGCCCCGAATGGAAAGAGCGTGTCGGGACGGGGACGAGCCCCAACTGGCCGACGGGCCAGCGCGCCAAAGGCAACGAGGGCGTCACGGCTTCGGTCAAGCAGAACCCGAACACCGTCGGCTACGTCGAGTTGGTCTACGCCTTGCAGAACAAGCTCCCCGTCGCGGTCTTGAAGAACCGCGCGGGCAACTTCGTCAAGCCGTCGCTCGAAGCCGTCACCGCCGCCGCCGCCGAGGCTCTGCCGACGACGCCGCCCGACCTGCGCGTCTCCATCACCGACGCGGCGGGGGCGACCGTCTATCCGATTTCGAGTTACACATACGTCCTCGTTTACAAAGAGCAGAAGGACGCCGCGAAGGGCAAGGCGCTCGTGGACTTCCTCTGGTGGGCGCTGCACGACGGGCAGGCCGTCACCCGTGACCCGCAGTACGCCTACGCGCCGCTCCCGCAGCAGGTCGTCCAGCGCGCCGAGGCGATACTGGGCTCAATCACTTCGGGCGGCAAGACGCTCCGAAGCTAACGATGAAGTATGAACGATGAACGATGAACTGAAAGACAAAAAGCGTCCGCCCTTCGGCGCGTCTGTCTTTCAGTTCATCGTTCATCGTTCCGCGTTCTGACTTTATGACGCCTCCCGCACCAGTTTCACCGAGTCCGGCTGACGAGTTCGGCGCGCGGGCTCGCGTGTGGGACTGGCGGCGGGCTCTGTCGCCGACGGGCAACCGGGGCGACGCCGTCTTCCGCGCGCTGATGTTCGCGAGCGCGCTCTTGATGCTCGCGGTCGTCGGGGCGATGCTCGCGGCCACGGCGTCGAACTCCGTGCCCTCGATGCGCGCGTTCGGCTTCGGCTTTTTGACGGGGACGGAGTGGGCTCCGATTCAAGGGAGGTTCGGCGCGCTCCCCTTCATCTACGGGACGGTGATGTCGTCGCTCATCGCGCTCTTCATCAGCGTCCCGCTCTCTCTGGGCGTCGCCGTCTTCCTCGTCGAGCAGGCCCCGCCGCGCCTCGCGCGCCCCGTCACGTTTCTGGTCGAGCTGCTCGCCGCCATCCCCTCGGTCGTCTACGGGCTGTGGGGCATCTTCGTGCTCGCGCCCTTCATCCGCGACTACGTCAAGCCCCTGCTCCGCGACACGCTCGGCTGGCTCCCGCTCTTTCAGGGGCCGGTCGAGACGGGCACAGGGCTTCTGACCGCAGGTATCATCCTCGCCGTGATGATTACGCCGATCATCTCGGCGGTCGTGCGCGACGTTCTGGCCGCCGTCCCCGTCTCGCAGCGCGAGGCGGCGCTCGCCTTAGGCGCGACGAAGTGGGAGACGACGCGCGTCGTCTTAGCCAACGGCGGCCCCGGCATCGCGGGCGCAATCATCCTCGGCCTGGGCCGCGCCATCGGCGAGACGATGGCCGTCACGATGCTCATCGGCAACCGCGCCGAAATCTCATGGTCGCTCTTCGACCCGTCCTACACCATCGCCTCCGTCCTCGCCAACGAGTTCGCCGAGGCGTCGGACGAGCTGTTCCTGAGCGCGCTCGTCCAACTGGGATTAGTCCTCTTCCTCGTGACCTTCATCATCAACGGCGCGGCCCGCCTCCTCGTCTGGAGCGTCACGCGCGGGACGAGCGGGACGGCGCGAGCGTAAAAGTGAAGGGATGAAGGATGAGTGATGAAGAAGGCGTTGTAGTTGAAGAAGCAGGCGATGTGCTGCGAGTTTGAATTTGAGTTTGATTTGAGATGCGGGCTTCGTTGTTGAGTTTGAGATGGCAGTTCTCTTAAACAAGGCAAACGCGCGGAGGCGGGCGGCGAGCGCCGTGATGACGGGGCTGGCGGGGGCGTGCGCGCTTTTTGCGGTGACGATGCTTTTGCTCATCCTCGGCTACATCGCATGGCGCGGCGTCGGCGCGCTCAACCTGAGCTTTCTGGTCGAGACGCCGAAACCGGTGGGCGAGGGCGGCGGCATCGGTAACGCCATCACGGGCTCGCTCCTGCTGCTCGGACTTGCTTCTTTGATAGGGCTCCCGCTCGGCGTCTCGACGGGCGTCTTCCTCGCGGAGTTCGGCGAGGGCCGCTTCGCGAGCCTCGTGCGGTTCGTGACCGACACGCTGACGGGCGTCCCTTCAATCGTCGTCGGCGTCTTCGTCTACACGGTCGTCGTCCTCCCGATGGGCAACTTCTCGGCGCTCGCGGGCGGCATCGCGCTCGCCATCATCATGACGCCCATCGTCGCGCGCACGACCGAAGAGATGATTCGACTCGTCCCGCACTCTCTGCGCGAGGGGGCGCTCGCGCTCGGCGCGCCGCAGTGGAGGGTGACGACGGGCGTCGTGCTGCCCGCCGCCGCGCCGGGGATAGCGACGGGCGCGATGCTCGCGGTCGCGCGCGTTTCGGGCGAGACCGCGCCGCTCCTGTTCACGGCCCTCAACTACCGCTTCTTCAGCCACGACCTCTTCCAGCCGGTCGCGTCGCTGACGGTGCAGATTTATAATTACGCCATCTCGCCCTACGACGAGTGGCACGCGCTGGCGTGGGCGGCGACTCTCGTCCTGATGACGATCATCCTCGTCATCAACGTCGCCGTCCGTTTCCTGACGCGGAAGAGATTTTGAAAACCGTGAATCGTAAATCGTAAATAGTTAAAGACAGGTTCTTACGATTCACGATTCACGATTGACGATTCACGATTGACGATCCTTATGTCCATGACAGCGCCCACGCCAGTTTTCGCGCCGCGCCCGCAGAGCAAGCCGGGCGACGGGCAGCCGACGCCGTCGGACGCCCCCGCCAAGATTAGCGTCCGCCGCCTGAACTTCTTCTACGGTCGCGCGCAGGCGCTGCACGACATCTCGCTCGACATTCAGGAGCGCGTCGTGATGGCCTTCATCGGCCCTTCGGGCTGCGGCAAGTCAACCTTCCTGCGGACGCTCAACCGGATGAACGACACCATTCCGGGGACGCGCGCCGTGGGCGACGTGCTCCTCGACGGCGAGGACATCTACGCGCCGGGGACGGACGTGGTAAGTTTGCGCCGCCGCGTCGGGATGGTCTTCCAGAAGTCGAACCCGTTCCCCAAATCCATCTTCGACAACGTGGCCTACGGGTTGAGAATCAACCACCTCACGTCCAACCGCGACGAACTCGCGGGACGCGTCGAGCAGGCGCTCAAGGACGCCGCGCTCTGGTCGGAGGTCAAAGACCGTCTCAAGACTTCGGCGCTCGGACTCTCCGGCGGGCAGCAGCAACGCCTCTGCATCGCGCGCGCGCTGGCCGTGAGGCCCGAAGTCGTCCTGATGGACGAGCCCGCCTCGGCCTTAGACCCCATCGCGACGCAGAAGATTGAAGAGCTGATTGTCGAGTTGAAGCAGCAGTACACCATCGTCATCGTGACGCACAACATGCAGCAGGCGGCGCGCGTCAGTGACCGCACGGCCTTCTTCTGGCTCGGCAAGCTCATCGAAGTCAGCGACACGGAAAAGATTTTCACCAACCCGAACGAGAAGCTGACCGAGGACTACATCACGGGGCGGTTTGGATGAGAAGGAGACAGTTTTCAGTTTTTAGTTTTCAGTTTTCAGCCCTGAGATTTGAGCTTTCAAATCCGAGAGGCCGGGACTCGAAACTGAAAACTGAAAACTGAAAACTGAAATGGAACAACACAGAAGGCTCGACGACGAATTGGACAGGCTGAGGGATCGCGTGCTGGTGCTCGGCGGCGAGAGCGAGCGGGCGGTGCAGAAGGCCATGCGCTCGCTCGTCGAGCGCGACAGCACGGCGGCGCGCGAGGTGCTCGACGGCGACGACGCGATTGACCGCATCGAAGTCGAGATAGACCGCCTCTGCATAGACGTTCTGGCCCTGCGCCAGCCCGCCGCGCGCGACCTCCGCTTCGTCGTCGCGGTGGTCAAAATCACGCCGCTCCTTGAGCGCATCGCCGACCACGCCTGCAACATCGCGCGCGCGGCCATTGACCTCAACGACGAGCCGCAGCTCCGCCCGCAGGTCGAGCTGATGCGCATGGCCTCGACCGCCTCGGAGATGCTCCGGGCCGCGCTCGACGCCTTCACGCACGGCGACGCGGCTGCGGCCCGACTGCTCATCGAGCGCGACGACGAGATGGACGAGCTTTACGACCACGTTTTCCACGGGCTCATCCAGCTCATGGCGACAGACCCGGCGACCACGACGCGCGCCGCGCGCCTCCTCCTCGTCGCCAAGCACCTCGAACGCATCGGCGATTACGTCACGGACATCTGCGAGCTGACCGTCTACATGCGGGAGGCCGCCGTCATCAAACACACCTATTGAGTTCAAAGTTCAAAGTTCAAGGTTCAAAGTTATAGAGCCTTGCGACTTTGAACTTTGAACCTTGAACTTTGAACTTATGTCTAAAGCAGTGCTCATCGTCGAGGACGACCCGGACATCGCGGAGGGGTTGAGGTATAACCTGGAGCGTGAGGGCTTGGAGGCGCGCGTGGCGTTGACGGGCGAGCAGGGCTTGAGCGCCGCGCTCGACCCGAAGGGCGCGCCCGCGCTCGTCATCCTCGACCTCATGCTGCCGGGCATGAGCGGGACGGAGCTTTGCCGCCGCCTCCGGCGCGAGCCCGCGACGCGCCGCACGCCGATCATCATGGTCACGGCCCGCGCCTCCGAGGCCGACCGCGTGGCCGGGCTCGACCTCGGCGCGGACGACTACATCTCGAAGCCCTTCTCGGTGCGCGAGCTGGTGGCGAGGGTGCGGGCCGTCCTCCGCCGCTCGGACGAGTCGGCCTCGGCGCGCTACGAGGACAGCCGCCTCTCGATAGACTTCGAGGACATGCGCGTCGTCTGCGACGGCGAGGCGGTGCGCCTGACGCGCAAGGAGTTCGCCCTGCTCTCGACGCTCGCGCGCGGCACGGGCCGCGTCGCCACGCGCCAGCAACTGCTCGACAACGTCTGGGGCTACGAATACTACGGCGACACGCGCACGCTCGACGTGCACATCCGCCGCCTCCGCCAGAAGCTCGGCGCGTGCGGCGACTCCATCGAGACGGTCGTCGGCGTCGGCTACCGCTTCAAGGGCTGCACGGAAAAGCCGTGAGCCGTGACAGGTAAACCGTGACAGGATATAACCTGTCTTCGTCCTGTCACCCATCACGGTTTACGGTTCACGGCTTCTCTTTCATGTCCTTCCGTCTCACAATCGCTTTCCTCTTCGGCGGCGCGGTCGTCGTCTTCGCCCTCGTCCTCTACTCCTTCGACAACTACGCCGGGAAGGTCGCGCTCGCCTCGGCCCTGCTCGGCGCGCTCGCGGTCTTGCTCTTCCCGCGCTCGCTCTTCAAAGGGGAGAGCGAGCCCGCGCCCTCCATCCACCTTTCGAGCACGGGGTTTGAAGTGCGGCGCGGAGTGGCGTCGCTTCCGGCGAGCGCGCTCCTGGAAGCGACGATGGAGAGCATCCGCGAGGGCGTTCTGGTGGTGGACGGCGGGGCGCGCGTGCTGGGGTCGAACAACGCGGCGCGCGCGCTCTTCGGCGAGGTCGCGACGGCGGCGAGCGGCGAGCGAAGACTTTCGGAGCTGACGCGCGACCCTTCGATTCATGCGGCCTTCGCGGCGGCGCTCGAACGCGGCGAGCGCGCCGAGGCGAAGGTCGAGATGGGCGACTCAGAGCGTCGCGTCTTCGACCTCCACGTCGCGCCGCTGAAGAACAAGGCGGGCGCGGGCGTCTCTCCGCCGGAGGCGCGCGGCGCGGTCGGCGTCTTCTTCGACATCACGCGGCTCGAACGCTTGGAGCGCGTGCGGCAGGAGTTTCTGTCGAACGTGAGCCACGAGCTGCGGACGCCTTTGACGGCCATCCTCGCCTTCGTCGAGACGCTCGAAGAGGGCGCGATTGACGACCCCGAACACAACCGCCGCTTCCTCTCCATTATCCGCCGCAACTCCGAGCGGATGCACAACCTCATCAACGACATCCTCGAACTCTCGGCCATCGAGGCCGGGATGGTCGAGGTCGAGGCCGCGACCGTCAGGCTCTCTTCGCTCGTCAACGACTGCCTGACGGCGCTCGCCTCGCGCGCCTCGGAGCGCGGCGTTACGTCTGCGCAACGAAGTGCCGGCGGAGGTCACGGTGCGCGCCGACGCGCGGCGGCTCGAACAGATGTTGACGAACCTCCTCGACAACGCCATCAAGTTCAGCGCCGTGGGCGGCGAAGTCCGCGTCTCGCACGAGCGCGCGACCGAGCGCGACCGCGTCCACGTCTCGGACGCGGGCGAAGGCATCGCGCCCGAACACGTCGGGCGCATCTTCGAGCGCTTCTACCGCGTTGACCGCGCGCGCTCGCGGGCGCTCGGCGGCACGGGCCTCGGCCTCGCCATCGTCAAGCACCTCGCGCGCGCGCACGGCGGCGAGGCGACAGTCCGCTCCGCGCCCGGCGAAGGCTCGGTCTTCACCGTCGAGCTGCCGACGGACGCGGAGGGCTGAACGTCAGGCGTCCGAATTTTTCCCCGCCCCCGCCCGCCGTCCCGAATTTTGTTTGCCGCGCGCGCCGCCTGAAGTATCATTCACCCCGCGAACGAGAAGACTCGACCGAACGCGCACGCCGCCAGCAGGCCGCTCCCGCCGCCGCGCGCCCGCCGCCCCGCACCGAAGAGGTACTTTGAACGTGAAGCTACTTGCCCCCGTGCTGCTGCTCTCACTCTCCGCAGCCGCAGCCTCCACTTCCCTCGCCCAGACGGCGACGCCGAAACCTCCGCCCGCGCCGAAAGAGTCGGAAGCCTCGACGCTCGCGCCGCAGCGCGAAGCGCTCCTCCTCGATTTGCGCGCGCTCGAAGCGGAGGCGAAAGAACTCTCCAAGCCGGTTGACGCCGCCTCGGCGAAGGCCGAGATCGCCGACGCCGCTTGGACGCTCGACCGCGAGTGGGCGAAGAAGCTTCTGCGCGAGGCGACGGAGCTGACCTTCCCCGCCGAGGTTGACCGCCAGAAGGTGCGCGCGCGCGAGGTCGGCGCGCGGCTCCAACCGCCGACGCCCGAAGACGCCGCGCGCGGCATGGTGCGCCGCCGCGTCCTCAAGGTCGCGGCGCGCGACAAAGCCTTCGCCGACGAACTCGCCGAACTCATCGCGCGCGAACTCGGCGGCGAGGCCGAGGTGATGCAGTTCGCCGTCATGGCCGACGCCGCCACCGCCGAAGGTAAACTCGAAGAGGCGGGCAACTACATCCTCCGCGCCGTCGAGGCCGACCCGACGCTCATGACCGTCGCGTCCTCCATCAACGCCGTCGCCGCCCGCGACCGCGCCGCCGCCGACCGGCTCATCATCGAATACGTCGAGCGCCTTCGCGCGCTCCCCCTCTCGGCCTACGCCGAGCGCGGCGGCACGTCGCTCCGCGTCCCCTTCGGGTTCATGATGATGCTCGTCGCGGACTCCACGCCCGCCGCCCGGAACCCGAACACGAGAACTCCGCCCGGACGCGAGGCCGTGAGGGCTTACATCACTTACGTCCTCGAAACGCTCGAACGCTTGGAGCAGGCGCAACCCGGCGGCTCGCGCAACGCGCGCGCGATGCTGATGACGATGTGGCCGCTCCTCCTCGACAACGCGCCCGACCTCTCGGCGCGCTTCTACGCGCTCGAAAGTCTGAGCCGCATACCGGGCGCGCACGAGCCGCCGCTCATGAACCGCGAGCAGTTGGAGAGCAGGTATCGCCGCACGGTCGAAGACCGCCTCAAGACCGCGCGGCAGACGAAAGACCCGCTCGACGTGGAGATGGCCGTCTCGACGTTGATGAGTAAGGGCGAGTTCGCCGAGGCGCGCAGGATGCTCGAACTCTTGAAGGACGGCGACCTCAAATCGAAGCTCGCGGAGGAGGTCAACACGCGCGAATCCTTGAGCCTCACGGAGCGCGGCGACATGGTCGGGGCCGAAAGGCTCGCGCGGCAGCTCACGCGCCCGCAGTCCGTCCTGCGCGCCTTCCCGCCGCTCGTCCGCAGGCTCGTCAGAGAGAAGGACGCCTCTTCGGCCTCCGTCCTCACGAACCTCGCCGTCCGGCTCTTGAAAGACGCCGAAGAGCGCAACTCCTCTCACGACACTTACGTCCCGACGCTGCTCGCGCCCGTGGCAAGCTCCATCAACCCTTTCAAGCAGTCGCGCTCGCTCGTCGCCCTGAGCGAGCTGGCGGCGGCCATCGAGCCCGTGAGCGCCGGGGCGGCCCTTGAGATTCTCGAAGAGGTCGTCCGCACGGCGAATCAGAACCGCATCGTCTCGGAAAACGGGAATCCGAACTTCAATACTGATGTCTTTATGATGCTCGCGGGCCGCGACGAGCCCCGCGTCCGCCAAGCCGCCGAAGCCTTGCGGGATCGCCTGCAAAGAATCGCGGCGCTCGCCGCGCTCCACCGGGGGCGGGCCGAGTCTCTCGCCGGAAGTTCAACGAACAAGCAGGACTCGACGCACAAACCGCTCCCCTGAGCGGACTTGTGCGGCCATCCAAGGGAGCCCGCCAAGGAGTCTCGCGGGCAGGAAAATTTTCTCAATTCAAGTGCGAAAGGCTGTGGCTTGACGCCTCATCGGGGCGCTTGTTACACTTTCGTGAGAATTCAGTAGGACGCGGCTGCGTCGCAATGATCCCTCTAGGGAATTCCCAAAACCCGACTTGCGACGCGGCTCTGTTTTTTGTCAACACAGGAGGTGTGTGGTGGGTTTCAAAGTCGGCCAGAAAGTCGTTTACCCCAATCACGGCATCGGAACCATCGAACAGATTGAGCAGAAACAGATCGGAGCGACCTCCCTTCCTTTCTACACTCTTCGCCTTGCCGCTACCAACTCAGTCGTTCTCGTTCCCGTCGCCAACGCTAACGAAGTCGGACTCCGTTCCCCGATTACTTCAGCCGAGTGCGAGATGCTTCTGCGTCACTTGGCCGACGACTTCGCCAACGCCGCGAGCGACTGGAAAGATCGGTTCAAAGATTTCTCCGACAAGATGCGAACCGGCGACATCTTCGAGGTCGCCGACGTGCTCAAGCACCTGACATACCTGAGCCACCTCAAGCCGCTCTCGTTCCGCGAACAAAGGATGCTGGAGAGAGCCCGCTATCTCGTCATCTCGGAGTTGGCGGCGGTCTGCCGTCAAGCCGAGTGCAACATCGAGCCGCGCGTCGAACAGGCTCTGGCCCGCGCGTGCGCCCGTCACGAGCGCCGTCCCGCGCGCACGCGCGTCGTCGGCGCGACCGCCGGACACTAAGAAAAACCCGTCAACTCCGTAGTTTCGAGAACGCTCCCCTCCCTCCCGGTGCGCTAGGTCTTCGTGCGACCAACTCGCGGCTAAGTCCGTGCGGGCCGCCCGTCCCCGAAGGGGACAAAGGTAATAGCCGGGGGCAAGTGCGCAGCACGCCGCCCCCGGAAACGATGGGCAAAGGAATCCGACCCTGAAGGGGTCGCAGATTCAACGTTGAATCTGCGACCCCTTCAGGGTCGGATTTATTTTGCGTGCGTGACCGGGGGCGGCGCTTCGTCGCTCGCCTTGCGGCTCGCGCCCTCGCTTGCCCCCGGCTATTGTCTGGAGCCCTTTCAGGGCTCTGGTAACACCTTTTCTCAGACCGTCGTGTTACCAGACTTGGCAGCGGTCTTTGTCGGGCCGCACCATCGTGTCGCCGACCTTGCACTGGAAGGCGGCGGCGAACTCCGGCATGTTCGAGAGCGGGCCGTTGACGCGGAAGCGCGAGAGCGGGTGCGGGTCGTCGGTCGTCTGGCGGCGCGCGGCTTCGGGCGTGTACTTCGACGCCCAGACCTGCGCCCAGCCGAGGAAGAAGCGCTGCTCCGGCGTGAAGCCGTCAATCGCGGCGGGGCGCGGCTTGCCTTCGAGCGACTTGAGGTAAGCCTCGTAGGCGACCTGCAACCCGCCGAGGTCGGCGATGGACTCGCCCGCGACGAGCTCGCCCTTGAGGTTGAGACCCGGCTCGGCCTCGAAGCCGCTGAACTGGTTGATGACGCACTCGGAGCGCGACTGGAAGTTCTTCATGTCGGCCTCAGTCCACCAGTTCTTGAGGTTCCCCTGAAGGTCGAACTTCGCGCCCTGATCGTCGAAGCCGTGCGTAATCTCGTGGCCGATGACCGCGCCGATGGCCCCGTAGTTGATGGCGTCGTCGGCCTGCGCGTTGAAGAAGGGGGCTTGGAGAATCCCCGCCGGGAAGACGATCTCGTTCTGGAGCCAGTTGTTGTAGGCGTTGACGGTCGGCGGCGTCATGCCCCACTCGTTGCGGTCGAGCGGCTTGCCGATCTTGGCGAGGTCTCGGCCCGTGGCGAACATCCCGGCGCGCATCACGTTCTGGACGTAGGAGTCGCGCGAGACGTCGAGCGTCGAGTAATCAATCCAGCGGTCGGGGTAGCCGATCTTCTGCTGGAAGGCGGCGAGCTTGGCGATGGCGGCCTTGCGCGTCTCCTCGCTCATCCAGTCGCGCGTCTGGACGCGCTCGCGGAAGGCGGTGATGAGGTTATTAATCATCGCCTGCATCCGCGCCTTCGATTCCGGCGTGAAGGCGCGGGCGACGTAAGCCTGTCCGAGCGCCTCGCCGAGGAGCGCGTCGGTCGAGGCGACGCAGCGACGCCAGACCGGGTACTGCTCTTTCCGACCCTGCAAGGTCTTGCCGAAGAAGTTGAAGTTCTCGGTCTCGAACTTCGAGGAGAGCGAGTCGGCGGCGGCGGTCAAAAGCTGCCAGCGCAGATACGTCTTCCAGTCGGCGAGCGGCACTTCCTTCCACAGCTTGTCGGCGGCCTGGAAGAATTCCGGGTGCGCCATGTTGATCTCCATCTCGCGCGGCAGGCCGAGGCCCGCGAAGTAGTCGGCCCAAGAGAAGCCGGGCGTCAGCTCCGAGAGCTGCTTGGTGCCCATCTTGTTGTACTGCTTCGTGAAGTCGCGCAGCTCGACGGGCGAGCGCGAGTGCTGCGCGAGCCGCGTCTGGAAGGCCAGCACGGTCGCGGCGTTGGCGGCGGCCTGCGCGGGAGTGTCGCCGACGAGCTCGAACATCCGCGTCATGTGCTGAACGAACTGCTCGCGCAGCTTCTTCGAGCCGTCATCGGTGTTCGTGTAGTACTCGTTGGTCGGGAGCGAGAGGCCGCCCTGTCCGGCGAAGCCGATGACCTGCGAGCTGTTCTTCAAGTCGGCCAGAGCGCCGAAGCCGAAGAGCGCGGGCACGCCCATCCGGTGCAGGTGCGCGATCTCCGCCTGCAAGCCCTTCACGTCTTTAATCTTCTCGATGCGCTGGAGTTCGGGCAGCAGCGGCTTGATGCCTTCGGCCTCGCGCTTCGACTCGTCCACGCAGGTGGCGTAGAAGTCGCCGATCTTCTGCTCGTTCGTCCCCTTCTTCGCGCCCTTGTTCTTGGACGACTCTTCGAGGATCGTGAGCATCATCTTACGGTTGTTCTCGGCGAGGATGTTGAAGCTCCCCCAGCTCGCGAACGCCGCCGGGATTTCGGTGGACTTGAGCCAGTTGCCGTTGGCGAACTGGTAGAAGTCCGTGCAGGCCGCCGACGAGGTGTCCATCCGCGTCGGGTCGAAGCCGCGCCCGCCTTGCGCCAGCGCGCCGACCCAGAGCGAGAGCGTCAGGAAGAGCGCCGCCGCCAGTCGAAAGTTTAATGAACGCATGTGGAATACTCCTTCAAAAAATGTGGTCTCGTCCGAGTCGAGTTTTCGATTCGCGCGCGAAGTCGAGTTGATGCGGGGGGAATGAGCTTTCAAGTTTCTCACGCCGCCCCGCGCGCCGCCAAAGAGACTGCCCGCCTTCGTCTACTCATTCCCGCCCGTCCGCCACGTCCGGCGGCAGAGGCTTGTCCACGCGCGGGCGCGCGGGCGCGCTCGCCAATTCCCACGCCGTGACGAAGACGGTGCGCGTGACCATCTCCATCTTCCGGTAGTCAATCTTGTCCGGGTGGTCTGTGAGCTGGTGGTAGTCCTCGTGCGGGCCGTTGAAGTAGAAGATGATGGGGACGCCTTTGCGCGCGTAGTGGAAGTGGTCGCTGCGGTAGAAGAAGCGCTCCGGGTCAGCCGGGTCGTCGTAGCGGTAGTTGAATTTGAGGCGGAGGAACGAGTCGTTGACGCGCTCGCTCAACTGCCCCAGCTCGGTGCTCATCTTCTTCGAGCCGATGACGTAAATCTCTTCGGGGCCGGTGAGCTGCTCGTTGACCTTGCTCGTGTCGCCCGCGCGCTTGCTCCGGCCCACCATGTCTATGTTGAGCTGCGCGACGACGCGCGCGAGCGGGACGGTCGGGTGCTCGACGAAGTAGCGCGAGCCCCAGAGGCCCTTCTCCTCCGCCGCGTGCCAGACGAAGAGGATGGAGCGTTTCGGCCTCGCGGGGGCCGTGGCGAAGGCGTGCGCCATCTCAAGGACTGAGACCGTGCCGGAGCCGTCGTCGTCCGCGCCGTTGTAGATGCGGTCGCCGCCCGCCGACGCCGCGACCGCATCCGTAGCGACGCCGACGTGGTCATAGTGCGCGCCGACGGCGACGTACTCGTCCTTCAGAACGGGGTCTGAGCCTTCGAGGACGCCGACGACGTTCTGCGTCAGCATCGTCTCCTCGCGCGCGGCGACCGTGAGGCTCAACTTCTTGGCCGCGCTCAGCTCGAACGACTCGACTTTCCCGCCCTCTGCGGCCTGTTGGAGGAGGAACGCGGCGCTCCGCCTTTCGCCCTGAAAGATTTTGTCGAGCATCGCCACCGAGGCGGTGATGAAGGGGACGCCGGAGGGCTTGCCGGAGTTGATGCCGAGTTCGCCCGCCGCGCCCTCGTAGATGGCGGGGACGGTGTACGCGCCGTCGCCCGTCTCGAACCGCTCGACGGCGAGGAGCGTGCGCGGCGGCGGCGGGTTCTGCCGCGTGCGCTCCCACTTCAGGAGCGTCCGGTAGGTCGGCATCGCGACGACGGCCCGCGCGCCGTTTCGGACGGCGTACTCATACGGGTGCATCCAGTCGGAGCCCGCCGCGCCGAGCGCGTCCACACTCGCGCCCGCCTCCTTCGGCATGAACCCTCCGCCCGCGACGACCATCACCTTGCCGCGCACGTCGAGCCCCTCATACGGGTTGATGTTTTTGGACTTGACGAGCCAGCCGTGGCCGACGTAGACGAGCGGCGCGTCGGCGAACGAGCCGCCCGCCGGGGCGTTGTCGTAGAAGCCCTCGCCGTGCTCGAAGCGCCGCCCGCCGACTTCGGCGCGCGAGGCGGCGGGGTCAATCCGCGTGCGCTTGAGCGCGATGCGCTGGAAGTAAGTGCCGTCGTCCCCGGCGGGCTTGACGCCCCAGAGCGAGAGGTTCATAGCGATGAACTTCGCGGTGAGGTCGAGCCCGCGCGAGGGCGTGTCGCGCCCCTCCATCTCGTCCGAGGCGACGAAGTGGAGATAGCTCTGCAAGTCCGAAGCCTTAATCTGCTCCGCCGCGCGCCGCGCGACCGACGAAGCGCCGCCCGTGCCCTGCGCGAGCGCCAGGTGCTGCACACTGATGACGCACGCGAGCGCGAGCGCAAGAGGTCTGAATCTATGCATTCTTCTCCATGATACCGACGTGTGATTGAACGCGACGACGCGATGATGACTGTAGGGGCAGGGCTCGTCCCTGCCCCTACAGACTTGCGATGCGTTCCTACTTCCCGACCCAGCCGAGGCCGTCCGGCCCCTTGCCGGTCTCGACGCTGCCCGCGACCGTCATGTTCTCAAGGTTGATCTGGAACACTTTACCCGAAGCCATCGTCGCGACGAAGGCGCGGCGGCTGTCCGGCGCGACGAGGACGCCGACCGCGGCCTCGCCCACGGGCAGGCGCTTCAGTTCCTTGCGCGTCGCGGCGTCGAAGATGGCGAGGTCGCCGCCCTCCGGGTTCGAGATGAGGACGTACTTGCCGTCGGGCGTGAACTTGACGCGGATGGGGACGCCGCCCGACTTGATGGTCTCTTTGACCTTGTTCGTCTCGGTGTCAATGATCGAGACGCCGCCGTCGCCGTTGTGGCCCACCCAAAGCTCTTTGCCGTCGGGCGAGATGTCCGCGCCTTCGGGCGTCTTGCCGACCGCGACGTGCGTGATGCGCGGCGGCGGCCCCGGCTCGCTGCCCTTGTCGAGTTCGAGGACTGAGACGTTGTCGTCCAGCATGTTGATGGTGTAGATGACCTTGCGCGTCGGGTGCATGACGAGCATGTGGCCGATCTTCTGCCCCGTGCCCATCACCCAGTCCACGCGCTCGGTCGCAAGGTCAACGCGCCCGATTGCGCGGCTCAGCTCTGACGTGAAGTAAAGCTTGCCGTCACGCTCGGCGATGCCGTGCGGTCGCTTGAGCGCGCCGAGTTCTATCTTCTTCAACTCCTTGCGCGTGGCGATGTCTATCACCGAGATGCTGTCGCCGAGGACTTGCTGCGTGCCGTAGTTGGCAACGTAGGCCGTCCGCCCGTCGGCGGAAGTCGCGACCTCGTGCGGCCCGACGCCGACGGGCACGCGCGCCACGACCTGCATCGTCGAGGGGTCAACCATCGCCAGGGAGTTCTCGGCCTTGTTGAGCACGAGGAGGAGCGACTGCTGCGCGGCGGGCGCGGAGGCTTGCGGCGTCGCCGCCGTCTGCGCCGACACCATTGGGTCTTGCCACGGAACGATTATCATCGCCAGCGCGAAGGCCGCGCCGAGGAGGGCGGCGGGCGCACGGAGGGTGTGCGGAAGTCTCGAACGTCTCATCGTCATTTTGAGGCTCTCCCGAAGATTTAAAGTAAGAAATGTCTCAAGCCTTGCGGCGCTCGAAAAGCTGTCCCATCCGGTCGGCTTTGAAGAGTCGAGCGCCGCTCGGCGGGCGCACTTCGCGCTTGTATGGGCTGTGGGTTTACGGGTCAGGTTAGCGGGTAGTTTCGACCCCGCGACCCGTTTGTGACGAGTTGCTCGATTCAAGGGGCAGGAGGGCCAAGGCCCGTGACGAAAGAAGCAAAAGATGTCAGCCCCGGCAGGGGCTTGGGAGATTAGCCGGGGGTGAGCGAAGGCTCGAAGAGCCGGGGCGTAACCCCCGGTATACGACAACATAAAAATTGTGCGCCCCGGCAGGGGCGCGGGAACACGCGCGACGAAGACGCTCGCGCGTCGTTTCCGTCGCCCCTGCCGGGGCGAATTATTTTATTCGACTCTTTCCGGGGGTTCGCGCAAACTCCGTTTGCTCACCCCCGGCTAATCTCCTAAGCCCCTTCAGGGCTCATTCAACGACCTCTCCCGCTACTGGCCTTGCAGCTTCTTCCACGCCTCGACGTACTTCGCCGTGCGCGGGTTCGCCTCGTTCCACTTCGGGGCCTGCGGGTCTTCGGCGATCATCAATGCGCCGAGCGCGACGGTGCGGACGACGCGCTCCATGTTGGCGTAGTCAATCTTCTCCCAGTGGTCACCGACGGCGTGGTAGTCGGGGAACTGGAAGCTGACGCCGAAGGTGTGCGCGGGGACGCCCACGTCGGCGAGCGCCTGATTGTCGCTGCGACCGAAGAAGGCGTCGCTGTTGGTCGGATGCTTGTAGACGGTGACGCCCGACGCCGCGCCCGCGCGCTCGAAGATTGCGCCGATGTTCGTGTAGTCGAACCCGGTCAGGGCGGCGCGGTTCAACTGCGGCCCCTCGCTATCGTCGGTGCGACCGACCTGCTCCATGTTGACCTGCGCGACGGTCTTCGCCAAGGGCACGAGCGGGTTGCGACCATAGAAGCGCGAGCCGACGAGCCCCAGCTCTTCGCCGAAGAAGGTGACGAAGAGGATGCTGCGTTTGGGTCGCGGGTTGAGCGAGGAGAGCGCCGAGGCGAGTTCGATGACCGAGACCGTGCCGGAGCCGTCGTCGTTCGCGCCGTTGAAGATGCAGTCCTCGCCCGCCGGGCAAGGGTCGCGCACGCCGATGTGGTCGTAGTGCGCCGAGACGATGACGTAAGTATCCTTCAACGCCGGGTCGGAGCCGCGCAGGATGCCTGCGACGTTACGCACCTTGACCGGCGTTTCGGCGCGCGCGGGCGCGCGGAAAGTGACGGCAGCAGGGCCAGCGCCCGCGGGGAGAGCGTCGAAGAACTGCGCGCCCTGCGGCCCGTGGACGGTGACGAGCGGCGCGGTCGGCTGGTCGCCGAGGGGCGACTGTCTCCCACTGCTCACACTGGGGTCAACGAGACGCGTGGGGCCTGCGCCGCGCCCGCGCGTGCCCTCCCGGTCGAAGGCGATGACGAGCGGCACGCCGAGCGCGTGCGCCTTCGCCATGAACTCGTTCCGCATGCGCAGTTGTTGGAGCGCGGCGTCGCGGTCGCCTCGCGGCAGCGCCGGGAACTCGGTGACGACGACCTTGCCCGCCAGTTGCTCGCGCGTGAAAGAGTCGAGCGAAGCGCCGTCCTTAAACGCCGCCTTCACCAAACTCGCTCCCGCCAGCGAGGGCTCGCCGTCGAGCGCCCAGAGACTGACGCCGCTGATGCTGAACCCGAACGTGGCCTGCTCCGCCGCGACCGCGACGTTGCTCGCGCCGTTCGTGAGCTTCAGCTCGAAGCTCTTCATGTCGCGCCCCGACAGAGACCAGTTCGCCGTCTGGAAGTAGCCGTCGTCGCCCGCCGGTTCGAGCCCCGCGCGCCGGAACTGCGCGGCGATGTACGCGGCGGCGATGTCCAACCCGCGCGAAGGCGTCTTGCGTCCTTCGAGCGCGTCCGACGCGATGAACGAGAGATGACCTTTCAGACTCTCCGCGCTCACGCGCTCGACCACCGCCCGCTCGCGCGGCGAGACCGAAGACTTCTGCGCGAAGGCGAGAGTCGAGAAGCAGACGACGACGGCGAGCGCGCCATGCACGAAGCGGCGGCGGAAAGTTGAGAAGGAAGCCATTCGATGTTTTTGCCTCTGCAAGATTAACTACGGACGCCCTCCCTCACGGTCGGGCTTCTGCCAAACGTCCAATCGCTTATTCGACCTTGACGCCTTTCCAGAAGGCGACGCGGCCCTTGATTTCCTTCGCGGCGTCTTTGGGTTCGGGGTAGTACCACGCCGCGTCCCGGTTCGTCTGCCCGTCGGCGACGACGTTGAAGTAGCTCGCCTCGCCCTTCCACGGGCAGTGAGTGTGCGTCGCGCTCTCCTCGAAGAACTCCTCTTTGACGGACTCGCGCGGGAAATAGTGGTTGCCCTCGACGACCACCGTGTCGTCGCTCTCGGCCAGAACTTTGCCGTTCCAAGTCGCTTTCATAAAATTAAGACCTCCCGATTGTTATAACTGTAGGGGCAGGGCTTGTCCCTGCCCGCGTGCCGATGAAAGAGGCGGGCAGGGACAAGCCCTGCCCCTACAATCTGTCCGACGCCCTTAGCCGCGCGTCAGTTGGCGGTACTTGATGCGGTGCGGCTGGTCGGCGGCTGCGCCGAGGCGGGCGCGGCGGTCTTCGTCGTAGGCCGAGTAGTTGCCCTCGAACCAGACGACGCGACTTTCGCCCTCGAAGGCGAGGATGTGCGTGGCGATGCGGTCGAGGAACCAGCGGTCGTGGCTGATGACGACGGCGCAGCCCGCGAAATTTTCCAGAGCTTCTTCCAACGCGCGCATCGTGTTCACGTCGAGGTCGTTGGTCGGCTCGTCTAAAAGTAAGACGTTCGCGCCCGACTTGAGCATCTTGGCGAGGTGGACGCGGTTTCTTTCTCCGCCCGAAAGAGCGCCGACCTTCTTCTGCTGGTCGGAGCCGGAGAAGTTGAAGCGCCCGACGTAGGCGCGCGAGTTGACCTGTCGGCTCCCAAGCTGCACCACGTCGAGGCCGTCGGAAATCTCCTCCCAGATGGATTTGTCGGCGGCGAGCGCGTCGCGGCTCTGGTCAACGTAGCCGAGCGTGACGGTCTCGCCGACGCGAATCGTCCCGGCGTCGGGCTGCTCCTGCCCGACGACCATGCGGAAGAGCGTCGTCTTGCCCGCGCCGTTCGGCCCGATGATGCCGACGATGCCGCCCGGCGGGAGGTTGAAGGTCATGCCCTCGACCAGCAGGCGGTCGCCGTATGCCTTCGACACCTGCTCGGCCTCGATGACGACCTGACCGAGGCGCGGCCCCGGCGGGATGTAAATCTCCAAGTCCTTCGCCACGCGCTCGGTCTGCTCGTTCAACAGAGCTTCGTAAGAGTTGATGCGCGCCTTGCCCTTCGCCTGCCTGCCCTTGGGCGACATGCGAATCCATTCCAGCTCGCGCTGCAAGGTCTTCTGCCGCTCGCTCTCCTGCTTCTGCTCCTGCTGAAGTCGTTTGCTGCTTCTGTTCGAGCCACGAGGAATAGTTGCCCTTCCAGGGGATGCCCTCGCCCCGGTCGAGTTCGAGAATCCAACCGGCCACGTTGTCGAGGAAGTAGCGGTCGTGCGTGACGGCGATGACCGTGCCCGCGTACTTCTGCAAGTGCTGTTCGAGCCACGCGACCGACTCGGCGTCGAGGTGGTTCGTCGGCTCGTCCAAGAGAAGAATGTCGGGCTTCATCAAGAGCAGTCGGCACAAAGCGACGCGCCGCTTCTCGCCGCCCGAAAGCACTTTGACGGGCGTGTCGCCGGGCGGGCAGCGCAGAGCGTCCATCGCCATCTCAAGGCGCGAGTCCAAGTCCCAAGCGTCCGAGGCGTCCAGCTTCTCCTGCACCTCGCCCTGACGCGCGAGCAGCTTGTCCATCTCGTCGTCCGACATCTCTTCGCCGAACTTGGCGTTGATCTCGTCGAACTCTTTGAGGAGCGAGACGGTCTCCGCGACGGCCTCTTCGACGACCTCGCGGACGGTCTTCGACTCGTCGAGGCGCGGCTCCTGTTCGAGGTGGCCGATGGTGTAGCCGGGCGAAAGTACGGTCTCGCCGGTAAAACTCTTGTCCGTGCCCGCGATGATGCGGAGCAGGGACGATTTGCCGGAGCCGTTGAGGCCGATGACGCCGATCTTCGCGCCGTAGAAGTATGAGAGGTAGATGTCCTTCAGCACCGCCCGCTTGTCGTAGTGCTTGCTGACGCCGACCATCGAGTAAATGATTTTGTTTGGCTGTGTGCTCATTCGTCCTTAATACAATCCTTCGTCTGATTTTTCTGTCCGGGGTTGTAAGACGTACACACTACGACAGACGCGCGGGAATCTCAAAACGGCGTGGGGCTCAGGGTTTCGCGGCGGCGGGGACTTCGAGGACGCTGTTGAGGTTCCCGGCCTCGTCCTCCTGCGTCGAGGGGTTCGAGGGGTCGAGGAGCCAGTTGCCGTCCACGATGAGCTTGTAAGTATAAACGCCGGGGTCGAGGTCGAGGCGGCAGACCCACTCGTCGCCCTCGCGGGCGAAGAGCAGTTGCGACTGGTTCCAGTCGTTGAAGGAACCCGCGAGGGCGACGACCTGCGCTTCCGTGTAGCCCTTGAGCCGGAAGGTCGTGTTGCCCTTGAGGCTCGGCGGCGGGAGTTCGACGCGCCGCGCCGTGTACTCCTCGCCCTCGTAGCGGAAGGTGAGGCTGGCGACTCTTCCTTCATCATCGAAGTCGAACCGGACGGGCGTGCCCTCGATCTCGTCCGTGAAGACGTTGCGGGACTTGCGCGCGAGGCGTCGGCGCTTGACGTTCGTCGGCTTGACCCACAGCTCGCCGCCCTCGACCGTCACGTCGAGCGTCGAGACCGGGATGACGCGCCCCTCCAGCTCGTAGCGGCCCGCGTACTTCCTCAAAGCCTCCGCCTTCGGCTTCGCCTGCGGAGTGGGCTGCGGCTGCTGCGCGACCGCCGCGCCGAACACTAAACTTAAAATCAGTAGCGTCTTCATCTTCCCGCCCCGACTGCTCGGCCCTTAAGACGATTCACAGGATGGACAGGATGGAAGACAAATGATGAACGATGAACGCGGAATGATGAATGAAGACAAGTTGCTTCTGATTCATCATTCATCATTCCGCATTCATCATTTCTTCTTCATCCTGTCCATCCTGTGAATCGTCCCCGCGCCGGACTCAGTACTGCCAGTTGACGTTGACGAACCCGGTGCCGCTCGTCGGGACGGTGTAGGAGTGGTTCGCGCCGGCCTCCCAAGTGACCGCGCCGTTGGCGGCGATCTTGATGAACTTGAACTGGATGGTTTTGCCGGCGGGGACGCTCGCGTTGATGAACCAGTTCGGGTAGTTGGGCGTGAGCATCGGGCCGACCGCCGCGTCCCACGTCGTCGCCCAGTTGCTCAGCTCGACGGTGTTGCCGGTGAGGAAGATGTAGTCGCCCGTCTGCGTCGGGCTGGCGTTGAAGACGGTGAAGGTGACGGGGATGAGCTTCGCCTGCAAGACGGTGAACTGGATGCCGTTCGAGACCTGAGCGGATGAGTTCGTGACCGTCACGTTGTAGTTGCCGTTCGTCACCACAGGCACGGTCGCCACGATCTTCGTCGCCGACCAAGAATTGACCGTCGCGGCGGTCGTCCCGAACTTCACCGAGCCGCTTCCTTGCGTCGCGCCGAAGTTCTTGCCGCCGATGGTGACTTGCACTCCGGGCTGCGCGACGGTCGGGCCGATGGAGCCGACCTGCGGCGCGCCGCCGCTCTCGGTGAACTGCCACACGGAGACGCTGTTGGCGGGCAAAGAGAAGGCCGTCACGGGGTTGTTGCCGCCGGAGCCGCTGGTGACTGCGATTGAAGTGCCTGAGAGCAGCGCCGTCAGGTGGTCGCTGTACGAACCGGCGGGGAGCGAGGTGTTGAGGCCGGTAATCTGCGTCGCGCTCGCGCCCTTGTTGATGGCGACGAGGACGACGTTGCCGTAGAACTTGCGCTCGTAGATGTAGATGTCGTTGTTCATCCAACGCTGCTGCGTCGAGCCGTAGGGGACGGCGGTGTTGTTGCGCCTGAGGGTCGAAAGCCTATTCGTTAAGGTGTAGGCGGTGGTCGTGGTCGAGAAGGCGTTCATCATCGGGCGGTTGTAGGGGTCGCCGCCGCCCGAAGTGTTGTTGACGAGGTACTGCTCGGTTCCGTAGTAGATGCAGGGGATGCCGCGCTGCGTGAGGATGAAGGCGAGCGCCTGATGGAGCCGCGTCTGGTTGCTGTTGACGGTGGGGAAGCGCGTCATGTCGTGGTTGTCAATGAAGGTCACGAGGTCTTCGTCCCAGGTGAAGTCGGACGCCTCGGCGGTGAGCACCGTGTCTATCTCGCTGAAGTTGGCGTTCGAGCCGAAGACGTTGCGAATCGCCGTGTTGAGCGGGAAGTCGAGCATCGAGATGCCGCTCTTGTTGGTGTACTTGTACGAATCCCTGTAGAGCGGGTCGCCCGTCGAAGTCTGATACCACTCGCCGAAGAGGAAGCTGTCGCCGTTGGTGTAGATGGAGTTGGCTAAGGAGTACTGCCAGCCCCAAGTGATGTGCTTGATGGCGTCAATGCGGAAGCCGTCCACGCCGTGCTGCTGGAAGAGCAGCGCCGTCGCCTTCATGTAGGAGTCTATCGTCGCGTGCTCCTGATTGAGGTCGGCGAGGTTGAAGAGCGTGTAGTACTGCACCTGATAGCGGTCGTCCCAGTTCGAGATGTTCCCGTTGTGGTGGAAGTAGCCGTTGGTGTCGTTGGTGTAGTTCCCCAGAAAAGTGCCGTTGTCGTAGAGCGCGCCGAACTCGCCCGCGTTGTCCTGCGTCGAGTGGTTCGGGGCGAAGTCCACGATGACCTTGATGCCGTTCTGGTGCGCGGCGGTGACGAGGTTGTCGAACTCCGTCCACGTGTTCGAAGAGTTGCCCGAATGCTCCTCGATGCGCTTGAAGTCGCGGCCCTGATAGCCGTGGTAAGAGGCCGTGGGGTTGCCGCCGCCGTCGGGGATGTTGGCGTTGAGGTTGTCCACGGGCGGGGAAATCCAGATGGCGGTGACGCCCATCCCGGCGAGGTAGGACATCTTCTGCTGGATGCCTGCGAGGTCGCCGCCCCAGTAGGCCCGCCAGTTCGTCTTCGTCGAGTCGTAGAGACCGGAAGACTGCGCGGGGTTGTTGTTGGCGGAGTTGCCGTCGAAGAAGCGGTCGGTGATGATCTGGTAGATGACTTCGCGTTTGAAGTCCGCCGCGAGCGTCGAGACTTGGGCGAGCGGCAGGATGATTAAAAGGAGTGAGGCGAGCAGGGCTTTCTTTGAGGCTCTCAGCATGTGGGTCTCTCCTCCGGGGAGATTCGGCGTCCCCGTCGTTGAAACGCGTCCGGCGAACGCGCGCGGTCAAGTGAGTTACTATGGCGGCGAGGCGGCGGCCTGCGGAAGCCGCCGGGCAAGATGATTCGAGGCCGCGAGTTTACCCCGAAAGAAGGCAAAAGGAAAAAGTTAAAAGGCAAAAGTAAGGAGGGGTTGAAGCCTCTTCACTTTTGCCTTTTAACTTTTTCCTTTTGCCTTCCGTCTTACGGCGTCTGCTTGTACTTGTCAATCAACTGCTGGAGGCCGTCGGTCGAGCCGTTGTGGCGGTACTTGTAATACTCCTGAAGGCCGGGCATGACCTGCGAGCGGAGGTTCGCGTACTGCGGCTGGTCGCCGGCGACGGCGATGGCGCGGGCGTAATAGTCAATGGCCTTGTCCATCTGCTCCTGCACCTGCTTGAACTTGGCCTGCTTCTCGGCCCCGTCGGGCATGGCCTGATAAGCCTTCGCCATCTCGGCGTACTCCTCGTCGTTCATCTGGCCGAGGTAGGCGTAGACCGCCGGGTCGGGGGTCTTCAGCTCGGCGGCCTTCATGAGCCGCGCCTTGGCCGTGGGGCGGTCGCCCACCGACATGGCGAGGAAACCGGCCTCGCGGTAGATGGAGGGCATCCACTTCGTCTTGTACTCGGCCCACTGCGCGGCGTCGGTGGCGGCGGGCTTGCGGTCGGCTTCGAGCTGTTCGAGCGCCTTCGTGCCGTACTTGTTGCCCTGCTCGACGAACTTGTTGTTGCCCTTGATGGCCTCGTTCAAGCCGACGACCGCGAGCCGCCGCATAACGTCCACGTCGTCGGGGTGCGTCTCCAGCCACGCCCCGCCGACGCGGAAGGCGTCTTCGCCGCGGTTGGCGATGATGTAGGCGTCGAGCAGGGAGGCGCTCACGCGGTCGGCCTCGCCCGGCTCGTTGAAGAGCTTGAGATACGCTTCGGCGTAGGTGATGCGCTGCGCCGGGTCGTTGGTGGTGGTGACGAGCGAGGCGAACGCCTCGCCGATGCGCGGGCGGAGCGGGCTCTTCGGGTACTTGCCGATGAACTCCGTGACCGCCGCGAGCTTCGCCGCGTTGTCCGTCGCCGTGTTGATCTTCTCCGCCGCCTTGCGCTCTTCGTCCGAAACCTTCGCGGGCTGCGCGGGCTGGCCTAAAGTGATCTGCGCGAACGTGCGCGTCTCCGCCCCCGCGGCCAGCAGAGAGGCGCACGCGGCCAGCAGCGCGCACGCCGAAAAGATTCTCAGTCTCATCGCTTTCACTCCCGTTTTTAAAGGTCTGCCCTGACCCCACTCAGGGAAACAGTGCGCTAAGGTTACAACACGACAACCGCCGAGCCAAAGTCAGAAGTCAGAACGATGAACGATGAACTAAAAAAAGCCGCCTCGCAAGGCGAACGTCTTTTGCCTTGCAGTTCATCGTTCATCGTTCTGGCTTCTGACTTCGTTTCACGCTCTGCCCGCGACTTCGCCGGTCTGCGTGTTGACGCGGACGGTCTCGCCCTCCTTGATGAAGAGCGGGACGCGGACTTCGAGGCCGGTCTCTAAGGTCGCGGGCTTGAGGTCGCGGCCCGCCGCGCGGTCGCCGCCGACCGCCGGCTCGGTCGCCGTCACCGCGAGTTCGACGAACTGCGGCAACTGCATCGCCACGGCCTCGCCGTTGTACTTCAGGATTTGCAGCGCGAGCCCGTCCTTCAAATAACCTTTATCGTCGCCGACCTGCTCGGCGGGCAGCATGAACTGCTCGAAGGTCTCCTCGTCCATGAAGTGGAAGCCTTCGGCGTCGGCGTACATGAAGGACGCGGGCGCGAGCGCCACGTCGGGCTCGGAGAACTTCTCGCTCGAACGGAAGCTCTTCTCCAAGACAGCCCCCGTCAGGATGTGCCGCAGCCGCGTCCGCACCATCGTCGCGGCCCCGCGCGCCGTCGGCGACGCGAAGAACACCTCGACGACCGCGTAGGGCTCGCCCTCCACCGAAATCAACATCTTCCGCTTCAGCTCGTTCGCTCCGACCAGTGCCACTTGCCCGTATCTCCTTCCCAAATTTTGGATGAGTAAGAGTACCCGCCACCCTCATCCGCGTGCCGGGACTTCCAAAGCTGTCCATCTTCACGCAGCAGGTGTCGGATGTTTGTTGCGCCGAATCTTAGCCGCGCGAAGCGTTGGATGTCGAATCGCGCGGGCCTTTTGGCGGCGCGGGGCGTTGGAACGGTCTTTGCCATAGTCTTTCACGCAAGCCATCCGAGACGTAATCATTCAGGAGACAAACATGAGAAACAGACTGTTCGCACTGGGCCTCTTCCTCGCCGTCGCGCTGGCGCAGATGCCCGCCGCGCTCGCGCAAACGACCGTCACGCGCAACGATTGGGCCGCCGTCGAGGCGCTCTCGCCGGGGCAGAAGATTGTGGTCAAGATGAAGGACGGCGACCGCTTCCACGGGCGCTTCGAGAGCGCGACCGACATCCTGCTCGTCTTCGAGAAAGACAGGCGCAAGGTTTCCTTCGCCCGCGACTCGATCTACCGCGTGCAATTAGACCGTGGCAATTCGCGCAAGAAGGGATTGCTCTGGGGCGTGGCCGTCGGCGGCGGCATCGGCTTCGCCGTCGGCGGCGCGCTCTACTTCCCTCACCGCGACGATATCATTGGCAGCGTCGTCCCTGCCTTCACCGCCCTCGGCGCGGGGATAGGCGCAGGCATCGGCGGCGGCTTCGGCAAAGGCAACAACAACGAGACCATCTACCAAGCACCGTAAAAGCCGTAAACCGTGACAGGTAAACCGTGACAAGAGAGAACCGGTTTTATCCTGTCACCTGTCACCTGTCACGGTTTACGGCTTTTTCCTGTCACCTGTCACGGTTTACCCGTCACGGCTTTTAGGCATTTCCGTCGTAGTCGAACTTCAGCGGCGCGTCCGAGGGGCGGATGCTGATAACGACCGACTTGGAGGCGGGGGTGTTGCTCTTCTCGGCGACGCTGCCGACGGGGACGAGGACGTTGGCTTCGGGGAAGTAGGTGGCGGCGCAGCGGCGCGGGATGCGGTAGGGCACGACGAGGAAGCGTCGGGCGGTGCGTTCTTCGCCCTCGAAGTGGCTCACGAGGTCAACGACCTGTCCGGCGGAGAGCCCGGCCTCGCTCACGTCTTCGGGGTTGAGGAAGACGACGCGGCGCTCGTTGTAGACGCCCCGGTAGCGGTCGTCGAGGCCGTAGATGGTCGTGTTGAACTGGTCGTGGCTGCGCACCGTCATCATCAAAAACTGTCCGGGCGCGAGGTCGTGGCGCGGCAAGGGGTGGACGGTGAAATTCGCGCGGCCCGTCGAGGTCTTGAACTCGCCTTCGCGCGCGAAGTTCGGCAAGTAAAAGCCGCCGCCGTCGCGCACGCGCCGGTTGTAGTCGTCGAAGCCGGGGATGACGCGCTCGATTAAATCCCTCACGCGGTCGTAGTCTTCGACAAGCCGCTCCCACTCGACGCCGCCGCGCTCGCCCAAAACCGCTCGCGCGAGGCGGGCGACGATTGCCGGTTCGCTCAGGAGATGCGCGGACGCGGGCTCTAAAGAACCGCGCGAAGAGTGGACGACGCCCATCGAATTTTCGACGCTGACGAACTGCTCGCCCGTGAGTTGCGCGTCGCGCTCCGTCCGACCGAGGCACGGGAGGATGAGCGCCTGCTCGCCCGTCAGGAGGTGCGAGCGGTTGAGCTTCGTCGAGACGTGCGCGGTCAGACGGCAGCGCGTCAGCGCCTCAGCCGTGAACTCCGTGTCCGGCGTCGCCGAAAGGAAGTTGCCGCCGAGCGCGAAGAAGATTTTCACCCGCCGGTCGTGCATCGCCTTGATGCTCTCCACGGTGTCGAGCCCGTGGCGGCGCGGCGGCTCGAAGTCGAACTCGCGCGCGAGGGCGTCGAGGAAGACTTCGGTCGGTCGCTCCCAGATGCCCATCGTGCGGTCGCCCTGCACGTTCGAGTGGCCGCGCACGGGGCACGCGCCCGCGCCCGGCTTGCCCACTTGCCCGCGCAGCAGCAGGAGGTTAACTATCTCCTGAATGTTGGCGACGGCGTTCTTGTGCTGCGTCAAACCCATCGCCCAGCAGACGATGGTGCGGTCTGATTCGACGAAAATCCTCGCCGCCGCTTGCATCTCCTCGCGCGCGACGCCGCTCTGCTCAACAAGCTCGTCCCAGTCAGCCGCGCGCAATGCACTTTCAAACTCCTCGAACCCGTGGGTCTTCGCTTCGATGAAGCGACGGTCGAGCACCTCGCCGGGACGCCGCGACTCTTCCGCCAGCACCTCCTTCATCAAGCCCTTCAACAAGGCCACGTCGCCGTTGATGCGGACTTGCAGAAAGAGGTCGGCGAGTTCCGTGCCCCGGCCCAGAATGTCCGAGGGGTGCTGCGGGTGCTTGAAGCGCGTGAGGCCCGCTTCCGGCAGAGGGTTGATGTGGACGATGCGGCAGCCGCGCTGCTTCGCGGCTTGCAGGGCGGTCAGCATTCGCGGGTGGTTCGTCCCCGGATTCTGGCCGATGACGAAGACGGCCTCGGCCAAGTTAAAGTCTTCGAGCGTCACCGTCCCCTTGCCGACGCCGATGGTCGCCGTGAGGGCGGAGCCCGAAGACTCGTGGCACATGTTCGAGCAGTCGGGCAGGTTGTTCGTGCCGAACTGCCGGACGAAGAGTTGATAAAGGAAGGCCGCCTCGTTGCTCGTCCGCCCCGAAGTGTAGAAGGCCGCTTCGTCCGGCGAGTCGAGCGCGTTGAGTTCCGAGGCGACGAAGGCGAAAGCCTCGTCCCACGTCAGAGGCTCGTAGTGCGTCGCGCCGCGCCGCAGCACCATCGGCTGCGTGATGCGCCCCTGCTTGCCGAGCCAGAAGTCGGACTTGTGCGAGAGGTCGGCGACGCTCCAACGACGGAAGAACTCCGGCGTCACTCTCTTCGTCGTCGCCTCCTCGGCGACGGCCTTCGCACCGTTCTCGCAGTATTCAAAGTGCGAACGCTCGCCGTCCGGGTCGGGCCAAGCGCAGCCCGGACAGTCGAAGCCGCCCTTCTGATTGACGCGCGCGAGCGTCTTCGCGCCGCGCACCAGACCCATCTCGCGCCACGCGTGCTTCGCGCTCTCCCAGACGGCGGGGATGCCGCCCGCCACCTCCTTCGCGGGCCTCAGTTCGACGCCCGTGAACTCCTCCGGCGGCTGCGCGCTCACGCCGCGCCTCATGCGGTCGCCGTCAGCAAGGTCGCGGCCCTCTTCGACGCCCCCGCGCGCGACGTTTCCGCCCTCGCCGCTCCCTTTGTCCGGGTTGTAATGCGTCGGCTGCGCGGCGGAAGCCGTCTCCGCCGACGCCTCCTCGCCGCCCGCGCGCCCCGTCTCTTTGTCCTGTGTGGCCATCGCAGGCAAGTTTACTACAAGCCGTCTGAGAGACTGGCACTGCGATTGATACCTTCTTCGTTATGCGCGGTCGCACGTATTGTTACCGTGCAGGGACACGACTGAGCGGCACACCACAGGAGGACACAATGAACGCTTTTCAACTCTTGAAGGAAGACCATAAAAAGGTTAAAGGCATCTTCCAGGAACTCGAACCGACGACCGAGCGCGCCACCAAGACGCGCACCGAGTTGTTCGCGAAACTCAAACAGGAACTCGACATCCACGCGCACATCGAGGAGACCATCTTCTACCCCGTCATCAAGAAGGAGCACGAGACGCGCGAGATTACGCTCGAAGGCTTCGAGGAGCACCACGTCGTCAAGATGCTCTTGAAGGAACTCTCGGAACTCTCGGTCGAGACCGAGCAGTGGGGGGCGAAGCTCAAGGTGCTTCAAGAGAACGTCGAGCACCACGTCGAGGAAGAGGAAGGCGAGATGTTCCAGAAGGCGCGGCAGGTCTTGAGCGAAGAGCAGATCAACGACATCGGCGCGCGGATGGAAGCCGAGAAGAAGAACCAGCAGCAGAAGATGTCGGCGGCGGGGGCCTAAAGGCCGCGAAGCGTCGAACGACCGAAACCAGAGCGCCGCGCGACTCCGAGTAGATGGAGGAGTCGCGCGGCGCTCATTTCATCCGCGCCGTTTTTGCCAGCGGCGCTCTCGCGTCGAGACGCCGGGTTGCGCCGGTCTTTAAGAATCCTTCTCCCGGCCACGCTGCCGCTCTTCACTCAGAACCTTCTCGGCCTTGAGGATGACGAGGCCGGTGAGCGCCTGCGTAATCTCGCCCGACATCACGAGCGAGACCGCCTCTTCGAGCTTCATCTTAACCGGCTCGATGTTTTCGGTCTCTTCCCTCTCCGGCTCAACGAACTTCAGGCCGCGCGCGAGGAAGAGGCGCGCGGGCGCGAGCACCTGCGACGTCACGGCGTCGGCGTGGCCGAGGTCGAGCAGTTCTTCGGCCTCGATGCCTAACTCCTCGCGCAACTCCCGGCGCGCGGCCTCCTCCGGCCCCTCGCCCTCTTCAATCGCACCTGCCACCGCCTCCACGCTCTCGCGCCCCACGGCGTAGCGCATGTCTTGACGAGGTGGACGAACCCTTCGTCATCCAACGCCAGCACCGAGACACCCGGCAAAAGCTTCGTCACCGCCCGCCGCCCCGGCTTGCCGTCCGGCCCCTCGATTTCGTCCACCCAGAACTCGACGAAATCGTCCTTGTACACCCGCTCCGAACCCTTGATCGTCCAACGCCCGACTTTCTTCTCCACTACCCACCCCCCCTTGCACTTTTTCCGCTAGCAGAAAATCCCGGCACATCTAGCCGTGCTCCGAACCGCCCGTGGCGTCGGCCAGCTTGTCTACTTTCTGAGCGAGCTTCCGATACGCCGCCCGCATCGAGCTATTGAATTCGCCCTGCGCTTCCCAAGTGCGCGTCATCACCCGGACGAACTCTGCCTGCGTGTCGGCGAACTCACCCAGTTGCCTGTTCGTCTGCGCTAATTGCTCATCCGTCCGCGCTAGTTGCTCGTTCGTCTGCGCGATTTGCTCATCCGTCCGGGCGATTCTCTCGCCGAGTCTCCTGTCAACCTCCTCGATACTCGCGCTGAGATTCGTGTTGACCCGCTCGATGCGGGCTTCCAAAGTGGCTTGGCTCTTGAGCAGGAAATCTATGGCCCGTTCTAACTCTTCGCTCGTCATCGGTCTCTTTTCTCCTGCGCTGTGAAGACTCTCAGGAATCCTCCGGCGCTCCTCGGCGGGAGCTTCAGAGCATACACAAAACGGTCGTCGTTGAAAAATTATCTCCGCCCGCCGCTTCACTTCTCACCTCCGACCTTGCGCGATCTTCGAGGCTTCGGGCAAACGGCGGAGGCGGAGCATGGCGAGTGTGCCGAGCGCGGGGCCGGGGGCGAGCGCGGCGAAGGCGTAACGCCAGCCGACCGCAGAGACGAGCGGCGGGATCAGTTGAATCGAGACAGTGGTGAGCAGAAAGCCGAGGCACGTCTGGACGGTCAGCGCCGTGCCGATGTAGCGCGGGTCGCCGAGTTCCGTGACGCACGTCGAGAACTGCGCCGAGTCGGCGACGACGCTCGCGCCCCAGATGGCCGCGACGATGATGACGAGCCACGGGCTCGCGCCGAAGAGGAAGCCGATGGCGAGGCAGCACGCGCCGCTCAAGACCATCGCGGCGGAAGTGACCGTCGTGCGCCCCACGCGGTCGGCTAATATTCCCGCCGCCACGCAGCCCACGGCCCCCGCGCCGATGACGACGAAGGACGCGCTCTCGGCGAGCGACGGTGGCCGCCCCGCCGCTTCGAAACTCGCGCGGAGCATCACGGGCAGCCACGTCCACATCGCATACAGCTCCCACATGTGGCCGAAGTAACCGAAGTTGGCGAGCCGCACGCCGCGGTTGCGGAAGACGCGGGCGATCTGTCCGAAGTCGAACTTCGCCGCCGGCAACGCGTGCGGCCCGTCCCTCACGAAGAGCTGCACGACGAGCCCGCCCGCGACCGCCAGCACGGAGACGAAGAGCACCTTGCGCCGCCAGTCTTCGCCGCCCAGCGCGTTGACGAGGTACGGCGCGGCCTTGCCGAGCGTGAGCGCGCCGACCAAAACGCCCAGCGCCATCCCTCGCCCGCGCCGGAACCACGTCGCCATAATCTTCATCCCCGGCGGGTACACTCCCGCGAGGAAGAAGCCGACGAAGAAGCGAAGCGCGACTCCGCCCGCGAACGATTCCGCGAAGAGTCCGAACGAGGCGTTGACGATTGCGCCCGCGATGGCCGAGAGCGTGAGGAGTCTGCGCGTGCTGATGATGTCGGGAAGATTAAGGAGCGCGGAGAGGAGCGTCCCCGCGACGAAGCCGAGCTGCACCGAGAGCGTGAGCCACCCCGCATCAGACTCCGTGAGACGCCACTCCGCACGGAGCGCGGGCACGACCGCCGAGGCCGAGAACCAGAGCGACATGCAGAGCAGCTCGGCGAACGCCAGCAGCGCGAGCGCACGCCAACGCCCCGCGCCCTCCGCACTCAAGACGCTCTCAGTGTCCGGCGCGTTCTTAACGTCGCCCGCAGTCTCGCCGCTCAACTCCCCGCCCGCCGAGTCGCTCGTCATGCGGCGCGCTCGTCGTCTTCGTCGTCTTCCGTCAAGCCGTCAACGATGACTCCCGCCGCGACGCCCCAGACGACGTGGGCGGCGATCATCAGCGCGGTGCGGCGCGGCGGGTGCTCGGTCGCGGGTCGAATAATGCCCGCGGCGGGGAGCCAGCCCAGATAGCTCCCGGCCCACACGGCGACGCCGAAGGCCGCGCCGGAGAGCGCGGGCGGCAGCCCGCTCCGCCGTGCGAGGGGCGCGTAGATTGCGCCGCACGTCGCGCCGAAAGCGAAGTGCGCCGCCCACGTCAAGCCCTCGCGCTCCGGCTCGTCGAGTTCCTCTTTAACCCCGACCTCTTCCGCGATCTCCATCGTCACCGCGCGCGGCGGCAGAGGATACTGCTCGTCCGGCGGCAACTGCTCGTGCATGAGCTTCATCGCGAGCGACATCGGCGCGGTGGCCGCCAGCCCGGCGAGCGCGCCCAGAAGGATTCTGTTCATCGTCCCTCCCGCATTCTCAGTTTGTCTTTGAGCTTGCCCGACATCATAACGCGCCGCCGTCCCTTTGTCCGCACGTTTGCGTTGCGCGTGCCGTGGTTTATAAACTCGGCACGCATGAACGAGACGAAACACACTTCGACCGGGCGAGCGGCGCGCGCCGTGCTCTGGGACGTGGACGGCACGCTGATAGATTCGAGCGAGTACCACTGGCTCTCATGGCGCGACGCGCTCGCAGCCGAAGACTTCCCGCTCACGCGCGGGCAGTTCGACTCTTCCTTCGGCCAGCGCAACGACGAAATCCTGCGCGGCTACTTTGGCCCCGACCACCCCGCCGAAGAAGTGGCGCGCGTCGGCGAGGCGAAGGAGACCATCTACCGACGGCTCGTGCGCGAGCGCGGCGTCGAGCTTCTGCCCGGCGTCCGCCGCTGGCTCGACGCGTTGCGGGCTGAAGGTTGGCTTCAGGCGCTCGCGTCTTCGGCCCCGCGCGCGAACCTGGAAGCAATCGTCTCGGCCCTCGACCTCGGCGCGTACTTCGCGGCGGTCGTCTCCGCCGAGGACGTGACGCGCGGCAAGCCCGACCCGCAGGTCTTCCTCGTCGCCGCCGCGAAGTTGGAGGCCGAGCCCACGGCTTGCGTCGTCGTCGAAGACGCGCCCGCCGGGACGGAGGCCGCGCGCCGCGCGGGGATGCGCTGTGTCGGCGTCCTCACGTCGCACAGGGAGTTGAACGCCGACCTCGTCGTCCGCACACTCGAAGAGTTACACGAAGGCGCGTTCGATGAGCTGCTGGCCCGCGTTTGAGTCCTCAAGTTGTCGGACTCATTCGAAGAGCAAAGCGACGAAGAAACGCGAAAGGCAAACGATGCGAATAACCTCGGCCCTCATCCTCGTCCTGACGTTGCTCAACGCCAACGCGTGTGCGAAACCGCAGGGCGTCGCGCCGGGCCGCGCGCAGACTCAAACCGCAAACGCCGTCGAGTCCTACCTCAAAGTGCAGCAGGCCGAAGCGAAGACGCCCGACCTCTCGGCCTACTTCAAACGCTTCCCCGGCACGTTCGTCCTCTACGACCTGAAGAACGGACGCTACCTGCGCCACGACGCCGCGCGCGCCGCCAAACGTTTTTCGCCCTACTCGACCTTCAAGATTCCGAACTCGCTCATCGGGCTCGAAACCGGCGTCATCACGGACGCCGAGTTCCGTATCAAGTGGGACGCGAAGAAGTACCCGCGCAACCGCGCCGACACCGAGCCCTTCATCCACTGGTGGCAGGAGCAGACGTTGCGGACGGCCTTCCGCCGCTCAGTCCTCTGGTACTATCAGGAGCTGGCGACGGGCGTCGGCGCGGAGAGGATGAAGGCGCTCGTGGACAAGCTCAACTACGGCAACCGCGACACGTCCGGCCCTCTCACGCGCTTCTGGCTCAACAACTCGCTGCGAATCTCGGCGGACGAGCAGGTAGAATTCCTCAAGGCGCTCTACAAAGAGCAACTCCCGGTCTCGAAGCGCACCTTACAGATAGTCAAAGACATCTTGACGCTCGAAGAGACGCCCGACTACAAGTTGAGCGCGAAGACCGGCGGCGGCCCGCTCGGCGAGGACAAGGCGCTCGGCTGGTTCGTCGGCTATCTCGAAACGAAGGGCAACGTCTACTTCTTCGCCACCCAGATCGAAGGCCCCGACTTCCTCGCCGTCCGCGACGAGCGCATCCGTCTTACGAAGGAAATCCTCAGAGACCTCGGCCACCTGCCCAACGGGCAGTAAGACAAAAGTAAAAAGGCAAAAGGTAAAAGTGAAGAGCCAGGAGGCAGCGTTAATGACGCGCTCTCTTCCTTCCTTTTGCCTTTTACCTTTTTACTTTTGCCTTCCTTTTGGTAGATTCTCTCTGAACTTAAAACCCTTTGAAGCAGGAGCGCTCGCCATGAGCCTGATTGATTCCGTATACGCGCGGGAGATTCTCGATTCGCGCGGCAACCCGACCGTCGAGGCCGAAGTCATGCTGATCGGCGGCGAGGTCGGTCGCGCCGCCGTCCCTTCGGGCGCTTCGACCGGCGAGCACGAGGCCGTCGAGCTGCGCGACGGCGACCGCCTGCGCTACGGCGGCAAGGGGGTCTCGAAGGCCGTCGAGAACGTCAACGAAATCATCGGCCCGGCGATGGAAGGACTCGACGCGCTCGATCAGGCGGAGGTGGACGCCTCGCTCATCCAGCTCGACGGCACGCGCAACAAGTCGAAGCTCGGCGCGAACGCTCTGCTCGCCGTCTCGCTCGCCACGGCCCGCGCCGCCGCCGCCTACATCGAGCTGCCGCTCTACCGCTACCTCGGCGGGGCGAACGCGCGGACGCTGCCCGTGCCGATGATGAACATCATCAACGGCGGCGCGCACGCCGACAACAACGTGGACTTCCAGGAGTTCATGGTGATGCCCGTCGGCGCGCAGACCTTCGGCGACGCGCTCCGCGCGGGCGCGGAAATCTTCCACGCCTTGAAGTCCGTTTTGAGCAAGCGCGGCTACGCGACGAGCGTCGGCGATGAGGGCGGCTTCGCGCCGAACCTGCGCTCGAACGAGGAGGCCGTCGAGACCATCCTCGAAGCCGTCACCGCCGCCGGCTACAACGCGGGCGTCAACGTCCTGCTCGCCTTAGACCCGGCGGCGAGCGAGTTCTACGACGGCAAGCATTACGTCTTCAAAAAGTCCGACCGCCGCAAGCTCACGAGCGAGCAGATGGTCGCCTACTGGAAGAGTTGGGTGAACCAGTACCCGATCATCTCCATCGAGGACGGCATGGCCGAGAATGATTGGGACGGCTGGAAGCTTCTGACCGACGAAGTGGGCTCGCGCGTCCAGCTCGTCGGCGACGACCTCTTCGTCACCAACACGGAGTTCCTCCGGCGCGGCATAGAGTTAGGCGTCGCCAACTCGATTCTGATTAAGGTCAACCAGATCGGCACGCTCACCGAGACGCTCGACTGCATCGAGCTGGCGCGCAGCGCGGGCCGCACCGCCGTCATCTCGCACCGTTCGGGCGAGACCGAGGACACCTTCATCGCCGACCTCGCCGTCGCCACCAACGCCGGGCAGATCAAGACCGGCTCGCTCTCGCGCACCGACCGCGTCGCCAAGTACAACCAGCTCCTCCGCATCGAAGAGGACTTGCGCGACGCGGCCCGCTACCCCGGACTCTCGGCCTTCTACCAACTCGAATCCGCCGCCGCGCGCGAGGCGAAGGCCATGCGCGAGGGCACGCAGGCTGCGCGGGCGGCGGGCGTGTCGAAGAGCACGAAGGCGGCGGCGAAGAAGACAAGCGCGGCGGCGAAGAAGGCGCGGGCGGCGAAACGCTGAAGGGGCCTGTGTATTTCATCTTCATTATCGGGACGCGTCTGTTCACATGGGGTTCCGAGCCCGGCGGGCCGCAGATGCGCTGCTCGCAGTGCGGGACGGTGGGCACGTTCGCCGTCAGGAAGGGGATGCGCTTCGTCACGCTCTTCTTCATCATTCCCGTGCTGCCCGCGAGCGGCGTCAAGACGCTCCTCCAGTGCCCGACCTGCAAGGCGCGATACGACGCTTCATAACTGCACACTCATGGGGGATAAGTTTTGCTGAACCGGAAGGGGCCGCTCGCACTCATCATCCTCGACGGCTGGGGCTACACGCCGAAGCGCGAGGGCAACGCCATCGCCATCGCCGAGACGCCCTTCTACGACGAGGTTTTGGAGAAGTACCCGCACACGCTCATCGAGGCTTCGGGGACGTGCGTCGGCCTGCCCGCGAACGTCATGGGCAACTCCGAGGTCGGCCACCTCAACATGGGTTCGGGCCGCGTCATCATGACGGACATCCGCCGCATTGATTACGCCATCGAGACCGGCGCGTTCTTCTCCAACGAGGCGATAGTCGCCGCGATGGACTCCGCGCTCGCGCGCGGCGGCGCGCTCCACTTGATGGGGCTCCTCTCCGACGGCCTCGTCCATTCCTCCCAACAACACCTCTACGCGCTGCTCCGCATGGCGAAGGAGCGCGGTCTGACGCGCGTCTACGTCCACTGCTTCCTCGACGGGCGCGACACGCCGCCGATGTCGGCCTACGGCTACGTCGAGGCGTTGCAGGTCAAGTGCGCCGAGATCGGCTGCGGGCGCATCGCCTCCATCGTCGGGCGCTACAACGCGATGGACAGGGACCAGCGTTGGGAGCGCACGCGACGCGCCTACGACCTCCTCGTCCACGCCGAGGGCGCGCGCACCATTGACCCCGTGGAGGCCGTCAAACTCTCCTACGAGCACGGAGTCTCCGACGAGTTCATCGAGCCCGTCGTCGTCACCCGCGCCCGCGAGTCCGGCGAGCCCGTCGCGACGATTAAAGACGGCGACTCCGTCGTCTTCTTCAACTACCGCGCCGACCGCGCGCGCCAGCTCACGCGCGCCCTCGCCGTCCACGGCTTCGACGAGTTCCCCACGCCCGACCGCCCGCGGATAGATTTCGCCTGCTTCACGCTCTACGACAAGACGTTCGGCCTGCCCATCGCCTTCCCCCAACTCCAGCACCAGAACATCCTCGCGGACGTTTTCGCCGCCGTCGGCGTGCGCAACTACCGCCTCGCCGAGACCGAGAAGTACGCCCACGTCACCTACTTCTTCAACGGCGGGACGGAGAAGGAGTTCCCCTTCGAGCGCCGCCTCCTCGTCCCCTCGCCGAAGGTTGCGACATACGACCTCATGCCTGAGATGTCCGCCTTCAAAGTCACCGACAAGGTTTTGCGCGCCGTTGACGAGAACGAGACGGATGTCTTCATCGTCAACTTCGCCAACCCCGACATGGTCGGCCACACCGGCAACCTCTCCAAGACCGTCGAGGCCGTCCAGTACGTTGACACCTGCCTCGGCTGGATTACGAAGGCGCTCCGCGCCCGCCGAGGCACCTGCCTCATCACCGCCGACCACGGCAACTGCGAGCAGATGATTGACCCCACCACCGGCCAGCCCCACACCGCCCACACCACCAACCTCGTCCCCTTCCACCTCATTGACGAGAGCCTCCGCGACGCCAAACTCCGCCCCGACACCGGAGCCCTCGAAGACGTGGCCCCCACCGTCCTCTCCCTCCTCGGCCTCGACCAGCCCGAAGAGATGAGCGGGCACTCGCTCCTCGAAGCCTGAACGTCAACACAGGCAACGCACAATCCGGCGAGTGCTACTGCTTAGTGCCCCTCTTCTTCCCCGCCCTCTCCTTCTTCGTCAGATTGATTCGGGCCGTCCCTCTCTCAATTGCCCCCTTGATGAGTCGAACAGGCTCGTCCTCCGGCTTCAACTGCCCCGTCAACGACAACACATACAGTCTGAGCGCGGCCCTGTGAGCATCGGTGTGAAGATAAGCCGCCTCAATGTTAGCTAAAATGACCTGACTCGCTTCCTCAACTCCGCCCGGCCCGCTCTCAATCGCCTCTCTGAGAATGAACAGCCCACGAGCTATGAAGTCGGCTGTCTTAGGGTCACGAATAGTCCGCCAAGTTTGTTCGTCAATAAGCAAATCCTGACATTTTTCCATAGACAAAATTCTCCGTAACTCAGTTCTCGCCCCGCTCATTATACCGAATTGCGAAACAAATTAAGGTGACTCATGACTTGGGCCACCAGTGATAATTCGTTAATGCTGAGACTTCTTCAGCACTGATCTTTTGACAACGTGAACAGACCTTCTGCTCTAGCTCATCGAGGGTGCTGTGTGCCTCGTTGGCGACGCCTTCTTTGACCAGCGGCCAGACTCGCTCACCTGGATTCAACTCCGGCGTGTAGGCCGGCAGACTGATTAAAGTGATGCGCTCGGGGACTTTTAACGAGTTGGCGCGGTGCGCCGGTGCTCCGTCCCACACCAGCACCACGCGCTTATCTTCTCTCGCATGCTCTCGTGCGAACTCATCGAGGAACAGTTGCGCACACGCCGAGTCCAGGCGCGGTAAGACGAGCCAGAAGACGCGCCCCGTTCGAGGATGCACAGCCGCATAGAGCCAGAGCCACTCGTAGCGCACATCAACTTTTGCGCCGGGGCGCTCTCCAATGGGCGACCACACGCGCCGCAGGATCGGCTTGAGGCCGAAGCGGGCTTCGTCTTCGCACCACGACTCCACCTCCTCGTCAGGGTGCTCTTTTCGCAGAGTCTCTACGGCCAGTTCTAACTTTTTTTGAACTCGGCTTGCTCTTCCACCGAGGCCCGCCGCTTGTTGGCAGGGCGTGGCACTTGGAGGCTGAAGCCGAGCCGCCGAAGAGCACGCCAGCCCGTCGAGTGGTGGACATCTTGACCGCTCTTTTGGGCAATCCAGGCGGCGACTTTCGGCCCTGTCCATAAGCCGCCATCGGGAGCTCGTGTGCGCAAGGCGCTGTCCAACTCGGGAGCTAAAGAAGCCTCAAGCTTTGGGCGGCGGCCCGCGGGCGTCTCGCCCGCCTGACGCGGGATGGAGTCTGGCCCTTGCTGGTTGTAACGACTGACCAGTTGGGTGACCCATCCGCTGGTGCGCCCCACACGGCGAGCGGCTTCCGAGGCCATGACACCGGTTGAGATCAGGTACAGAGCCCGCCATCTGGTTTTCTCTTGTGCCTTTTGGCAAGCCAGGTAACGACGCTTGAGTTCTTCGGGTGTCAAATGAGCTTTGAGTTCGATTCGTCGTGCCATGACGAATTCTTACTCAACCTTAATTATTTTTGCAATTCGGTATTATAAAGGCTTCCAGTCAGATTGTCACTTATAGTCTGTAGACTTATCGTCATCATGGCTACACTCTTTATTTCATCAAACAGAGAACCAAGCCAAGTATAAAGAGTCGGTTCGGGCTCGCCATCAAACAGCGGCGGCAAGAGATAGGTATATCTCAAGAGGTGCTTGCCGAGCGGGCTGGCTTGCACCGCACGTACATAGGAGACATTGAACGAGGAGCGCGGAACGTTTCACTCGAAAACATCGAGAAATTGGCGCAAGCGCTACAAACTTCCATCTCCGATCTTTTTGCCAAGTATGGCGCGGAGTAAGATAGATGCCTCACAAGAACACACCCAGCAAAATCCCTCCCGGATTCAAACTCCGGCACGCTCTCCTAGGAAATCAAGGCACTATATTTCGTATCGCGTGGTCGCTGGACGGGAGGACGATAGCTTCTGCGGGCTACGGTGGAACTGTCAGGCTGTGGGACGCCGAGACGGGGCAGACGCGCCTTCTGCTCAAAGGGCATTCCGGCTCGGTCTTAGGCGTGGCGTGGTCGCCGGGCGGGCGGCTGCTCGCCCTAGGGAGTGACGACGGGGCAATCCGTCTTTGGGACGCCGAGACGGGGAAGTTACACCGCGCGTCCAAAAGGCACCCCAGCGAAGTCTTCAGCGTGGTGTGGTCGCCGGATGGGGGGCTGCTCGCCTTCGGGAGTAGTGATAACAAACTCAGGCTCTGGAACGCCGAGACATTGCAGCAGCGTCTCGCGCTCGAAGGGCACTCCGGCTCGGTCAACAGCGTGGCGTGGTCGCCGGACGGGCGGACGATAGCCTCAGGGAGCAATGACAATACGGTTGGGCTCTGGGACATTGTTACCGGACGGCTTATGCTTTTCCTCAAAGGGCACTCCGGCTCGGTCAACAGCGTGGCGTGGTCGCCGGACGGGCGGACGATAGCCTCAGGGAGTGCTGATAGTACGGTCGGACTCTGGGTCGCCCAGACGGGGCAGCGGATGCTTATCCTCGAAGGCCACACTGGTCAGGTTTCGTCCGTCTCTTTTTCTTATGATGGCTGGCACTTGGCCTCTAAATCCATTGACGGAACCGTCCGGTTATGGCGCTGTGACACATGGGAGAATGTCGCGGTGCTTGACGAGGAGCTTTCAGCCGCCTGGCCGTCCGACTTGGCCTTTAATCCCTTGGAAGCGAATGTCCTAGCGACGCTCGGCAAAGGCGACACCCTCATCCGCATCTGGGAGTTGGATTATGCCGACATCCGCCGCGCTGCGCTCGGCCGGGAGGACGTGTTTTACACGACGGCGAAGATCACACTCGTTGGCGACAGCGGCGCGGGCAAGACGGGTCTGGGTTGGCGCTTGGCGCACGGCGACTTTAAGGAGCATCCTTCGACGCACGGGCAGCAGTTCTGGGTGATAGACGAACTCGGCGCGACGCGCAACGATGGGACGCAGTGCGAGGCCGTGTTGTGGGACTTAGCCGGGCAGCCCGACTACCGTCTGGTTCACGCTCTCTTTCTAGACGATGTTGACTTGGCGTTGGTTTTGTTCGACCCGACCAACCGTCAGGAGCCCTTAAAGGGTGTGGAATACTGGCTCAAGCAACTGTCGCGCGAGCGGCGCGATGGGCGGAAGCGCCGCGTGATTCTCGTCGGCGCGCGCGCCGACCGCGGCACGCCCACGCTGACGCGGCAGGAGTTGGAGGAGTTCTGCAAGCAGCATGGCGTCGAAGGTGGCTACGTCGTCACAAGCGCGCTGACGGGTGAAGGGCTAGCCGAGTTGCTCGCGCGCCTGAAGGCTTCAATCGTCTGGGACGAGATGCCAGCTACTGTAACTACTAAGACTTTCAAGCGCATCAAGGAGTTCGTGCTGACGCTCAAGGAGAGCAGCGAGCGCAAAGGCGTCTTGGTTAGCCCCGGAGAGTTGCGCGCGCGCCTAGAAGAGACTGACGGTGAGTGGGAGTTTACCGACGCCGAGATGATGACGGCGGTGCGCCACCTCTCGAACCACGGTTACGTCGCTGTGCTGCGCGGATCGTCCGGTGAGGAGACCATCCTGCTCGCCCCGGACTTGCTAGCGAACCTCGCTGCGTCCTTCGTGCTCGAAGCGCGGCGTAACCCGCGCGGTTTGGGTGCTCTCGACGAGGCGCGCGTCCTCCAAGGCGACTACAAGTTCTCCGACATCAAAGGCTTGGACAAACACGAACGCGACGTTCTGCTCGACGCGACGGCCGTCCTCTTCCTCAAACACAACCTCTGCTTCCGCGAGACACTCGGCACGCAGACGCTCCTAATCTTTCCGGCGCTCATTAACCAGAAGCGCCCGTTGCTCGAAGAGGTCGAGACCGTGGAAGACTTCTCGTACCGCGTGAGCGGCGCGGTCGAGAACGTCTACGCGGCGCTCGTCGTGCAACTAGGCTACACGAACACCTTCACCCGCACGAACCAGTGGCAGAACCAAGCCGAGTACGAGACGGCGCGCAGCGACGTGTGCGGCTTCCGCCAAGTGAATGAGCGCGAGGGCGAAATCGAACTCGTCCTCTACCACGCGAAGGAGAGGCCGGACGCCCGACTGCTCTTTCAGGGACTCTTCGAGGAGTTTCTCCGTGGCCGAGACGTTCACGTGACGAGGTTCCCGCCCGTCGGCTGCGAGAAGTGCGGCTACCGGCAACAGCGCGACGAGGTCGTCCGGCGCATCGGCGAGGGCAAGGGCTTCCTGTTCTGCGGTGAGTGCGGCAAGAAGATCATGTTGCCGATGGCGGGCGAGGAGGTCGCGCTTAGTCGCGCCGAACGCGAGCAACTCAACGAAGAGCAGGAGCGCACGCGGCAGCGGACGGCGTTCGAGTCGGCGCTCGTGCGCGTCAAGGCCGTCGTGCGCGACGAGAAGAAAAAGTCGCCGAGTTGCTTCGTCAGCTACGCGTGGGGTGCCGAGTCGCAGGAGCGTTGGGTGCGCGGGCTGGGGAGAGATTTAGAGAACGCCGGAATCGAAGTCATCCTCGACCGCAAAGACAATCCGCAGATCGGCGCGAACGTCGCGCGCTTCATTAGTCGCATTGTGGGGAGCGATTTCGTTGTCGTCGTCGGGACTCCGCTGTACCGGCAGAAGTACGAGAACAAAGTTTCGGACGCCGGCAGCGTCGTCGCCTCGGAGATGGATTTAATCAACCTCCGTCTTACCGGGACGGAGGAGGAAAAGGCGACCGTGTTGCCGCTGCTCCTCGCGGGCGATGAAAGGTCTTCGCTCCCGCCGTTCGCGCGCGGGAGGGTGCGCGGCGACTTCCTGCAAGAGAGGCTCTACTTCGCTACGCTCTTCGACCTCATCCTCACGCTCTACGGGATTCACTTCGAGCACCCAGCGGTGCACGATTTGCGCGAAGCGCTGCGCGCAGGGGCGGAAAGTTGGAGGTGAGGGGCGCGGGCCGAGATCGGGCCGCGCGTCTTGTGTGAAACGCGGGGCGATGTTGTATCGTTATTGCGAACGATGAAGTTCGACCCGCAAAACATCCTCGTCATAGACTTCGGCCAACTCGGCGACGTGGTGCTGAGCATGCCCGCGCTCGCCGCCATCCGGCAGAAGTTCCCGCGCGCGCGGGTGACGGTCGCGGTGGGGCGGGCCGCCGGGGCGGTGGTCGAGTTGGCGGGGGTGGCCGACGAGACTCTGGCCGTTGACCGCGTGGCCTTGCGCGACGGGCCGAAGCTCGTCTCCGTCTTCCGCATCGGCCAGCTCGCCTTGGACGTGCGACGGCGACGCTTTGATTTCGTCATTGACCTGCACAGTCTCTCCGAGACGAACATCCTCGGCTTCCTTTCGGGCGCGGGCCAGAGGCTCTACGCGCGCAGACCGACGCGCTCGCTCGACTACCTCTCGAACTTCCGCCCGCCGCCGCCCGTCGAGGACAGGAAAAAGCACGCGATTGACCGTTATCTGGACGTGCTCGCGCCGCTCGGAGTCGGGGACGTGTCGCGCACGCCGCGCCTGCCCGTGCGTGAGGAGGACAGCCGCGCCGTCGAAGAGCTTCTGAAGAAGGCGAAGGCGGGCCGGGACGCGCCGCTCATCGGCATCTTTCCGGGCGCGGGGCACGAGAGCCGCTGCTGGCCTTTGGAGCGCTTCGCCGAACTGACGTGGATGCTGGTGCGCAACGACGCGGTGCGACCCGTCCTCTTCGCGGGGCCGGAGGAGCGCGCGAAGGTGCGCGAGATGCGCGCGGCGCTCCCGCCCTCGACCGTCGTCTTAGACCGCCTGACCATCCCGCAGCTCGCCGCCGCCTCGGCGCGCCTCTCCGTCTTCGTCTCGAACGACACGGGGCCGATGCACATCGCCGCCGCCGTCGGCACGCCCGTCGTCATCCTCATGGCCCACCACCCGATGTTCAACTGCTACATCCCCCCCGGCGACCGCCACCGCGTCGTTTCGGGTCGCGCCATCACAGACATCGGCGTCGGCCAAGCCTACGAAGCGACGCGCTCCGCCCTCTCGACCGAGCGGATGGCGTCGCTCTTCTCCGACTGAAAATTCCTCCACTCGGAAACGTGTTTGAGGTCGGCGTCGCTTCTGACCTCAACCCGCATCCTCTTTAATTTCTGTTCGAGAATGAGACGGATTTTTACTGCTTAATTTTTGGCAATGTTTTGTATGGACAAACTATGTTTGTTATGTATAATATTTCTGCTGCTGCATTTGCGGGCAGCGGTCGTCATGCAGGGGTTGCTCACCGGGACTCTTTCGGACGGGCTTGAAGGGAACGCATCTGTTGTAACATTTACGTTTAAGCCGCCTGCCCGACACTCACGCCGCCGACTCTAAACGGCACACACCCACTGATTTCCACAGGGCGCGGTTTCGCGGGAATGTCTCTCCGGGCAGTCCTCCTGCCTGTCCAAGGGCTGTCCTCGGAAGTGCTTCGGAAGGCCGCCGGGCAGTTTCCGCACGGCGTACACAACCCACCCCTGACGCTCGACCCGACACACGCTAAAACTCTTCAGGAGTGAAAGTCATGCTCAAACGAATAAACCTGACTCTCATGCTGCTCGTCCTCCTCGTGGCTTCGAACGTCCCGACGGCCTCGGCGCACCCATCCTTCTCCTTCCTGCGCCTGACGCCCGCCACGAACGACCGCGAGCAGGATGGCCTACTCGGCCCGGTGCGGCGCGTCAAGACCGAGACGGCGAAGATCACCGTCAAGCAGGGCAAGCCCTCGGAGGGCGCGCGCGTCGTTTTGGAGACGACGACCTACGACAACAAGGGGGCCAAGGTTGACAACGCGTACTTCCTCGCCGCCGGCGGGACGCTGACGGGCAAGGAGACCTACAAGTACGACGACAAGGGGAACATGATCGAGATGACCCTCCTCAACGAGGACGGTTCGCTCCTGAGCAAAGAGAGTTACAGCTACGAGTTCGACCAGGTCGGCAACTGGGTGAAGATGACGACCTCCGTCGCCGTCATCGAAGGCGGCAAGCTCACGTTCGAGCCCTCGGAGGTGACTTACCGCACCATCGCCTACTACCTCGACGAGACGATGGTCGCCAAGATGTCGCAGCCCGCCGCGCCGCAGCCCTCAGCCGCGCCCGCGAACCCCGCCGCCGCGACTCCTTCGCCCGCGCCCGCCAACTCAAACGCGCAGCAGCCGAACAACGTCGCGGCGCAGCCGAAGCCTTCCGCGCCCGTAAATAACCCCGCGCCGCAGCAACCAAAGGCGAACGCCGCGAAGAAGAACGCGCCCATCGCGCTCGCCTCGCTCGACAACGCGGCGGCTGCGCCGAACCCGTCGCTGCTCGCGGGCAACTCGAACGCCTCGGCGGGCGGCCCCGTCGTCCGTGGCGACGGCGAAGCCCCGGCCCGGCCCGTCGTGCGCGGCCCGCTCAAGCCCGTTTCGGGCGGCATCCTCAACGGCAGGGCTCTGAGCCTGCCCGTGCCTACGTACCCCGACAACGCGCGGCGCGCGCGCTCGACCGGCATGGTTGAGGTCGAGGTCATCATTGACGTGACAGGCAAAGTGATTTCGGCGAAGGCCCTTAAGGGGCCGAATATGTTGCAGGGGGCGGCTGAGGCGGCGGCGAAGCAGGCCCGTTTCTCGCCGACGCTCCTGACGGGCCAGCCCGTCAAAGTCTCCGGCGTTATCACCTACAACTTCACCCTCGCGCAGTAGCGGCGCGGACAATCTTTCTAAAAACCCTCAAGGCGAAGAGGAATTATTTATGGCACTGACCGGACAGCTCAGCGATATGTCGCTGGCCGAATTGATCGAGTTCTTCTGTAACCAGCGGAAGACGGGCCGTCTCAAGATTGACTACCAGCGCGGGCACAGCGTCTTCTTCATCAAGGACGGCGAACTGGTGGACGCGAAGGTCGGCTTACTGAGCGGCGAGGAGGCCGTCTACTTCTCCCTGACGCTGCCGAACGCCGCCTTCGACTTCAGCCCCGAAGTGCTGCCGACGCGCCGCACCATCAGCCAGTCTTGGACGCAGGTCGTGCTCGAAGGCTTGCGCCGACTCGACGAGGGAGTCTCGCCTTCGGAGGCCGACGCCTTCGGCGCGTGGTCGCCTTCGGAGGCCGACGTGTCGCAGATGTTCGAGCAGGTTGATCGGCTCGGCGCGGGACAGTCGGCGAAGGAGTCAGCGAAGGAGTCGGCGAAAGAGGAGGCCGCGTCGAACGACGGCGGCGAGTCTTTCGGCTCGAACGAGGTTCCGCTCTCCTTGATGGTTGACGGCGCGAGCGGCGGGGGCGGAGGCAAAAAGAAGTGGCTCGTGATGGGCGTCGGCGCAAGCCTCGTCCTCGCCTGCGCGGTCGCCGCCATCCCCCTCTCCGGTCGTCTCGGCAGCAAGTCGGCGGCGAGTTCAGCGGCTCCTGCGTCGCAGCCCGCAGCAGAAATTCCTTCCCCGTCCGCGAACGACGCGGCGTCTTCCAGCCCCGCCCCCGAAGCGTCCGAGGCCGCGCCCGCCGACGCTGTTGCGCCGGACAACGCCGCCGCCGAGGAGGCACGGCGCGAAGCGCGCGAGCGAGAGGCACGCGAACGCCGCGAGCGCGAGCGCAGGGCCGAAGAGCGCGCGAAGAAAGAGAACGAGGCCGACGCGGAAAGCACCGCCGCCGCGCCCAAGCCCGCGCCACTCGCGCCTTCGGGGCCAAAGTTGGTGAGGGTCACGGTGAGCTACGACGAGGCGGGCCGTGTGACGCAGGCTTCGGTCGCGGGCTCGACCCCCGGCGCGGAAGCTTACGGCGGCACAGCCGTCCGCATCGCGCGCGGGCGTCGTTTCCCCGCCGGTAAGGCGGGCTCGACGGTCGTCACTATCCCGGTTAACTAGGACATCAGAACCTTCGACGGCGAGAGGGCTTGGCCTTCATCATCAACATGTTGATGATGAAGGCCAAGCCCTCTCGCCGTCTACGTGTTCGAGCGTGTCTACTCTCCGGCTCGCAGCCCGACCGTGCCGAGGGCGACGAGGAGGGCTCGTTTGAGTCCCAAGTCGCGCCCGCGCGGGTCGTACCATTCGTCGAGCGTGTGCGTGTGGCCGGAGGTCCCGCCCGCGCCGATGGTGACGGCGGACAGTCCGCGCGAGATGGCGATGTTGGAGTCGGTCGAGGAGCAGTCGAGTTGGGGCCTCGCGCCCACGGCGCGCGTCGCCTCTTCGGCGAGGCGGACGAGCGGGTCGTCGGGGCGGGTCAGTCCGCCCGGTCGGTCGCCGATGAGCTTGACTTCGAGTTCGAGGGGCGGCGTGCCCGTGCGACGATTGGTGTTCTCGTCGTCGGCGGCCTCGCGCGCGGCGCGGCGGAAGTAGGCGTCGAGCCGTGCGAGTTCTTCCGAAGATTCGGAGCGGAGGTCTACGTCCATCGAGGCCTCGCGCGGGATGACGTTGACGCCCGTGCCGCCTTCGATGCGCCCGACGTTGAAGGTCGTGCGCGGGCGCGTGGGCGCGGGGTAGGCGGCGAGGCGCGCGACCGCGCGGCCCAGAGCGTGCACAGGATTCGCCGCGCCGAAGTCGCCCCACGAGTGGCCGCCCGTGCCCCGGCAGCGGACGCGGTAGCGGCGCGAGCCGAGCGCCGCGTTGGTGATGCGCTCGACGCCGGGGCCGTCAATGCTGATGAAGGAGTCAACACGGCCCGCCCACTCGCCCGCCGTCATGAGGTGTCTCACGCCGCGCAGGTCGCCCTCGCCCTCTTCGCCCACCGTGCCGACGAAGAGGAGAGACCCTTCGGTCTCTATCCGGCACTCGTCGAGAGCGCGCGCGAGCGCCACGAGCCCCACGAGCCCACAGCCGTCGTCGGCAATGCCGGGCGCGCGCATCCGCGTCCCTTCGTACCGCACGCTGAAGTCCGTCCCGGCGGGGAAGACCGTGTCGAGGTGCGCGCTCAAGACCAACAGCGGTCGCTCGCTCCGCCCGCGACGCAGAGCGACGCAGTTGCCCACCTCGTCTATCCTGACATCACTCAGACCGCACTCGACGAACTTCGCGCGCAGGTGTTCGGCCCGCTCCGCCTCGCCGAACGGCGGCGAAGGGATGCGGCAGACCGCTTCGTGCTCGGCGTTGATGCGCGCGGCTTCGGTCTCGAAGAGGCGGAAGGCGCGCCGCACGCGCTCCGAGGCGAGGAGTTCGCGGACGGTCTCGGCGGGCGCGACGGTCGTGATGGAAGGGATGGACATAAACCCCGTGACGGGTGACAGGTGACAGGTGACAGGAGAAGACAAGTTTTACTCTTGTCACCTGTCACGGTTTACCTGTCACGGCTCTTAGACCAGTTGCTTGACTTCCTCTTCGGTGAGGACGCCGCGGGCGCTCTTGGCGTGGTCGAAGATGCGTTGGACGCGCTCGTCGCTGGCTTCGAGGCCGCGCGATTCGAGCCAGTAGACGACGTTGGACTTGCCGCTCATCGGGCCGATCTCGATGGTCTGCTTCATGCCGAAGAGCGCGGCGGGGACGCCCGAATAGACGAGGTTGGCGAGCGCCGGGTCGTTCTTGCGGTAGCTCTTGATGACCGCCGCCGCGTGGACGCCCGTCGCCGTGCGGAAGGCGTCGCGCCCGAAGACGGGGTAGTTGACCGGAATCGTCCAGCCGCAAGACTCGGAAGCCTTCTCGCAATACTCGCGCAGGCGCGAGAGGTCGTTGTCTATCCACTCCATGAGCTTGAGGTTGACCAGCAGTTGATCCATCGGCGTGTTGCCGACGCGCTCGCCGACGCCGAGCGCCGAGCCGTGAACCTGATCCGCGCCGCCCTCAATCGCCGCTATCGAGTTGATGACGCCGAGGCCACGGTCTTGGTGGCCGTGCCAGTCGAGGCGGACGCCGCCGCCCTGCTCTTCGATGATGCCCCTTCACGAAAGAGACGACGGCGCGCGCCCCGTCCGGAGTCGAGTGGCCCACGGTGTCGCAGACGCAGACGGCGCGCGCGCCCGCGCGGATGGCCGTCGTGTAGAGCGCGCGCAAAGTCTCCGGGTCGGCGCGCGAAGTGTCCTCGGTGACGTACATCACGGGCAGACCTTCCTTGACGGCGAAGGTCACGGCGTCTTCCGTCAATCTCAAGAGCTTATCCAACGTCCAGTCCTCGGCGTAGAAGCGGACGGGCGAGGAGCCGATGAAGGTGCAGGCTTCGATGGCGATGCCTGCGCGCTGCGAGATTTCGGCGATGGGCCGGATGTCGTTCTCGTGCGTGCGCGCGGCGCAGTTCGGGCGGATGCTGAGTTTCTGCTCGACTATCTCTTTGGCGAGCCGTTCGACGCCCGCCGCGTGCGTGCCGCCCGCGCCCGGCAGGCCGATGTCGGCGGTGTCTATGCCGAGCGCGTCCATCAGGTGCAGCAGCTCGATCTTGCGCTCGACGGGCGGCTCGCAGACCGAGGGCGATTGCAGCCCGTCGCGCAGCGTCTCGTCGTCGAACGTGATGCGCCGGTTGGGCTTTTCGCGCGCGGGCGCGACCGTGTTCCAATCGTAGATGAGTTCACTCGCGGGCACTTCCGTACCTCCCTGTTTGGCAGCAGGCGACTTACTGACGACTCTTCCGTTGTGACGAAGGAGAGGCTCGATTACAGCAAGCCGCGCGCGCCTGTGTCAAGCGAGGCCACCTCAAGCGCCCCGGACGCGCGGCGGGCGATCAGCCGCCGCCGACCGTCTTCATCACCTCGCGCAGATAGTCGCGCCACTTCAGCGCACTCTCGTTCGCGGGGTCGAGTTCGCAGGCGCGCTCGGCGTCGGCCAGAGCCCCCGGCACGTCGCCCTCCTGCCCGCGCGCGTCGGAGCGGTACATGTAGGCCGAGGGCAACTGCGCATCCAGCCTGATGGCCTCGGTGGCCGCCTCGATTGCTTCCGCGTTGCGTTCGAGGCTCAGCAGGACGCACGCCTTGAAGTTAATGTATCCCGCGTCGCCGGGCACGAGCGCGGCGGCGGCTTCGAGGTCTCGGAGGGCCGCTTCGCGCTCGCCCTTCGAGTAGAGCAGGCGCGCGCGCCGTTCGAAGGCGTCGGCGAACTGCGGCATGATTTCGATGACGCGCGTGTAGTCGGCGAGCGCCTCGTCCGGTTTCCCCGTCGCTTCGAGCGCCTGCGCGCGCCACCAGTAGGCGCTCACGAAATCCGGCTTGAGCCCGCCGACGAAGTTCGCCAGCTCAATCAGCCGCTCGTACTCCCGCCGTTCGAGCAACTGGTACGAGGCGTTGACGAGCGCCATCGGCCCGGTGTTCGTTGAGAGCAGTGCACGCGCCGCGCGCTCCCGCACCTCGGCGTCCTCGGTCTGCAAGGCGAAGGGCGCGAGCGGCTCGAAGAGTTCGGGCCGCCGCTGCTTGCTCTTGCCCATGTCAATCACCAGACTCAGCTCGCCGTCCTTCTCGACCTGCCTGACCTTCGCGACGGGCGTCGCGTCGCAGGCCAACAGGAACCATCCGAGTGCGTCTATCGCCCGCAGGCGCGCGTCGCGGTCGCCCGCTTCGGCGAGCGCCTTCGCGAGGGCCGCGTGAGCCTCGTCGTCGCCGTGCGTGCCGAGGGCGCGGGCGGCGACCTCGACGACCGACGGGTCGGGGTCGTTGAAGGCGCTGTGCAGGAGCGCGTTCCGAACGTGCGTGCTGCGCCAGCCGCCCGCCTCAAGTTGGTCGCCGTAAATCGCGAGCACGCGACCGAGCAGCTTCACCGCCGTCGCGCGCTGCTGCGGGCTGGCGAACTCCGGGTCGCGGTAGCTCATGAAGTGAGAGAGCAGGCCGCGCAGGACTGGCGAAGGCGGCTTCAGAAATTCCTCGTAACCGAGGGTGGCGTTCTCGCGCACGTTGTCGTTTTTCTCCGCCATGATTGCTTCGAGGAGCGGGACGGCGAGCACGTCCGCGCGGTACGAGCCCGGCGCGACGAGCAGAGCCTGCCAGCGCACCTGGTCGCGCGGGTCGCCGAAGATGCGGGCGAGGAGTTGCGCGGCGCGCGGGCTGTTCTGGATGCCGTGCAGGCCGCCGGCGATGTTCTTCGCCGTTTCCTCGTCGGCGTCCTCGAAAAGCTCCCCCAGACGTTCGGCGAGCCGTTCGCCCGCGCCTATCCACTCGACGAAGTTGGCGGCGATGAACCTCTCGCCGCGAGCCTTGAAGTCCGCGAGCCGCCACGTCGCGAGCCACGTCCCGAACTCTTCGGCGCGAGCCGCGTAGCGTGGGTCGGCCTGCGGGTTGTGCGCGAGCCACTCGGCGAAGCGCAGGAAGATGACGCGCGCGTGCGGGCGGACGGTCGCGACGAGCGGGGGCGGCGGGTCGGACGAGTAGACGCGTTCGAGCCATTCGAGGAGGACGACGAAATCGGCCCCGGCGTCGCGGCCCGCGCCGCGCAGGTAGCTCGCCGCGACGCGGTGCATCCCCCACCGGCGCGACGCGCCGCCGCCGTCTTCGCCTTCCTGCTCGGCTGACTGAATCCAGCCGCGCCGCGCCAGCACGCCGGTCACCTTGCGCGGGGCGAGGAAGGCCAGAAGCTCTTCGGGCAGCGGGCGCGCGGGCAGACGCGCAATCGCGTGCGCCGCCTCGGACGCGCCGGGCGTGTCGGCGAGCGACTCGTGCGAGACGTGGAACGCCTCGGCCACGCCGCGCAGGTAGCCCGCGGGAACCTCGTCGCTCAGCGCCTCGACCTCCGCGTCGAGCGCGGCTGCCGGCTCCTCGCCGCGCGTCTTGGCGAGCAGCTCCTTCGTGCCCAGAAAGCCGTCGCCGAGGCTCGTCTGGAGCACGCGCAGGGCGAGCGGCAGACAGCCGACCCAACGCGCGACCTCCTCCCACTCCTCGCCGCCGAGCCACGCGCGCTTCACCTCCGGCTGCGTCAGCAGCTCGACGGCTGCGCCGATGGGCAACTCTTCGAGCGGGACGAACGAGTCGGCGTCCTTGAGCCCCGTGCCGCGCGTCGTGAACAGCGACGAGACGAAGTTGCGCGGCGGGCACCAGTGCTTCAGAGGCTGCTGCGGCGCGTTCTTCGTCGGCCCCGGCACGTTGTCCACGACCCACAGCACAGCCCCCTTGCGCCCCGCCCCGCCGAACGCGCTCTCCAGCGCCGTCGAGAGCGCGTCGCGCCAGCGGCGACGGTCGTCGCCCGCCGAGGCGAGCGTGGGCGCGTCCGCGCCGAAAGAGTTTAAGACCGAGGCGAACTGCGCGAGCAGAGTGTCCTCGTCACAGTCGGCGTTGATCCAGACGAGGCCGCCGGGGTAGTGACCCGCGCCGTAGCGCCAGACGTACTCGGCGGCGAGCTGCGACTTGCCGACGCCGCCCAAGCCCTGCAACACGCAGGCGCGCGCGCCGCCCTCGGCCCGCCTCGTCTCCAGCACATGGAAGACTCGCCAAAGCTCTTCGGTGCGACCGACGAAGCGCTCCTTGAGCGAGTCGGGCAGCTCCTTCAAGTAGCTGGCCGCGCCGCCCAAAGTCGAAGGGTTCGGGACGGCACCGCCCTCCCGCAAGTTCCTGAGCGCCGGGTCGTCCAGACCTTCGAGCCGTTCGCCCAGAGTGCGCGTCAGAGTCGCCAGCCGCGACTTGACGAGCGCGACCACGTTGGCTGCCTGGTCGGCGTGCGGCCAAGACCCGCGCGCCAGTGGCGGCGGCAGGTGCGCGGCCAGCTTCGCCACCGAGCCCCCGGCGGGCAGCGCGACGACGACGTGTTCGAGGGCGGCTTCCTCCGGCGCGTGGGCGGCGCGATAGGGGGCGACGGCCACCTGAAACTCGCGGATGCACCACTCGCGCCCGAAGTAATTTTCGTCGGCGAAGACTAAGACGGCGCGCGCGCCGAGGAGCGCGTCGGCGATCTCGCGCGGGAAGGGGCTGCCGGGCGGGATGACGCGCTCGTCGAAGAAGACGCCGAGCCCCTCGGCCTCGAAGGCGTCGCGCGCGGCCCGCGCCTCGGCGTGCGCCGTGGCGTGCGCGTAAGAGATGAAAACGTCCCTCCTCAAGTCAGGTCATTTCCTTTCGCCATCGCCGTCGGGGCGAGGATGAGTCGGAGCGGCGCGCGCATTGTAACGCTTTCCTTCGGCCTGGGCGGGGCGAATTTCTCGCCCCGCCGCGCGTCCCCTTTTGACGTTCGCGCGGCTCTGTTATAGCCTTCATGCGTCGCCCGGCTACCCGGCCCCGCGAAGGCACGTCGTCTGAAAGTCTCGGCCACACCGGCAACTCCCGGCCAGGGGTGATTCGGAATGCTCATCGCTCTCGGCTCCGCACGCGCGGCCAAGATCATGGCCGTCCGCGCCGCCTGCGCGCGCATCGCGACCGTTGACGCGCTCTGGTCGAGGGCCGAACTCGTCGCGCGCGCCGTCGAGACGAGCGCGCCCGCGATGCCTCTGACCGACATGCACTTGATGTTGGGCGCGCGCGAGCGGGCCGAGACCGTCCGCGAGGTGCTCGGCGGCGAAGGGCTCCGGGCCGACTTCTACGTCGGGCTCGAAGGCGGCTTCCACTCCATCACGTTCGGCGGCGCGCGCCACACGTTCCTGCGCGGGTGGGCCTATGTCTCGGACGGCACGCGCGGCTTCTACGGCATGGCCCCCTCGGTCGCCGCGCCCGCCGACGTCGTCCGCCGCGTCGAGCGTTCGGGACGAGAGCTCGGCGAGGTGATGGACGAGGTGGCGGGCGAGCACGACGTGCGCAGCCGACAGGGCGCTTGGGGCGTCCTCTCGCGCGGACTTCTGACGCGAGCCGAGAGCTTCGAGACGGCGCTCGTCGCCGCCTTCGCGCCCTTCTACAACGCGCGCCTCTACGGGTAGAAGTTTTCCGCGCTCTGACAAAAATTATCGAAAGGTACGTAAGCTAAGGATGGAAAGACTGACCGCCGAGGGGAACGACGAGCACATGTCGCGCCTCTCGCACTCGTCCGGGGGGTGGATCGAGGTCATCGCGGGCTCGATGTTCTCCGGCAAGTCGGAAGAGCTGATCCGGCGTCTGCGCCGCGCGCGCATCGCGCGCCTCAAGGTGCAGGTCTTCAAGCCGGAGATAGACATCCGCTTCTCCGCCGACCACATCGTCTCGCACTCCGAGATGCGGCACGAGTCCACGGCTGTGCGCACCGCCGCCGAGCTGCTCGCCTCGGTCGAGCCCGCGACCGAAGTCGTCGGCATTGACGAGGGGCAGTTCTTCGACCTCGAACTCGTGAGCGTCGCCAACACCCTGGCCGCGCGCGGCGTCCGCGTCATCATCGCCGGGCTCGATCAGGACTACACGGGCCGCCCCTTCGATCCGATGCCGCAACTCCTCGCCGTCGCCGAGTACATCACCAAGACGCACGCCATCTGCGTCCGCTGCGGCCAGCCCGCCAACTACTCGCAGCGCATCGCCGAGGTCGAGGGCCGCGTCGTCGTCGGCGCGTCCGACACCTACGAGGCCCGCTGCCGCCGCTGCTTCGTCCCCCACGCCGACGAGCCCACGCGCCACGTCACGGAATAAAAGTCAGAAGTCAGAACGCTGAACGATGAACTGAAAGACAAGTTGTTTTCAGTTCATCGTTCAGCATTCTGACTTCATCGTTTCCTGTGCTATTCTTTGCGGCGTTTAATGCCCCCGTACAAATTCAGACGCTTTACGCATCTCTGCCACTGAGGGAGGAAGACTTTCATGTGTCTCTGGGATAAATCGAGAAGTGCGGTCGGCGCGGCGCTGCTCTTCGGCGCGGCGCTCGCGGTCGGGGCGTGCCAGCAGCCGACGGTCAACGAGAACTCGAACACCGCTCCGGCGGCGGCCACCAACATCAACAGCTCGACCAACGCCAACATGACGACCTCGACCGTGACCACCACGACGGGCACGACCATCGAGACGAAGGAGCCCGACAAGTACAGCGCGACCGTCGTCGTCGAGGCCGCGTCCGCCGGGCAGCAACAGGCCGCCGGGAAGACCGAAATCAAAGTCGCGCGCAACGGCTCCGACCGCCGCTACTCGATTGACACGCGCCTGCCCGGCGTCGGCGAGATCATCTTCCTCGACAAGGCCGACAAGCGTTATCTCATCCTCCCGGCGCGCAAGCAGTACGCCGAGCTGACCTCGGAGCTGACGGGCTTCGACGTGGGCCGCTCTTTGACGCCGGGCCAGCTCGTCGCCTACCTCGAACGACAGCAGGGCGTGACGCGCGTCGGCGAAGAGATGCTCGACGGGCGCATGACGACCAAGTACCGCCTCGCGGGCGCGGCGCAGACCGGTACGCAGGCGGGAAGCGTGCAGGGCGAGTCCTTCGTCTACGTGGACAAGGAGACCGGACTGCCCTTGCGCATCGAGGGCTTCGGGCAATCGTCGGGCAACGTGCAGGGCGTTTCGGGCGGGAGGCTCATCGCAAAGATGAACGACCTCAAGACCGAAGTTGACGCCGCGCAGTTCGAGCTGCCGCAGGGGTTCACGCTCATCACGCAGGAGCAGCTCAAGCAGCAGACGGCGCAGATGATGCAGTTCGTGCAGGGCGTCATGAACATGCTCAACGCGCAGGCGCAGGGCGGCTCGAACGTCCCGCCGCCTCCCCCGCCTTCACCGGCGGCCACGCGTTAAGAGGGGCGGGAGACCGAACATGAAATTCATACTCGCACTCCTGCTCGGCGTCGTTCTGGGCGGCGTCGGCGTCTACTTCCTCTTCGTCGGCGCGCCCGGCTCGAAGCAGACGCCCGGCGAGGCCGTGCGCGCGCCCGACCCTTCGGGGCCGCCGCCCGGCACGGCCATCGTCGAGCTCGACGAGCAGTTCTTCAACACTCTTCTGGGGAAAATTTTTACCGACCTCGGACAACCGACCTTCCGCCTCGCGCAAGCCGCGCCGCGCGAGGCCGACACGGGGCAGGACTTCGCCTTCGTCCGCACGCAGGCGGAAGGCGGCGGCTGTCAGAATCAGGTGGTGCTCGCGCCGGAGGGCGGCGGGGTTCGGACGGGCGTGCGTTTGGATAGCGGGCAGGTGCTCGTGCCGCTCGCCTTCAGCGGCACTTACAACGTGCCGTTGCTGGGCTGCCAGAATTTCAAGGGCACGGCGGAGGCGAACATCGCGCTCCGCTTCGCCGCGCCGGAGCAGACCCTCTTCGGGCAGCTCAACGTTTCGGCGGTCAACCTCGAAGGGATGTCGCCGCTTCTGAGCGGCCCCGTCACGGGCTTCGTGCAGAACGCCATCAACCAGCGCGTCAACCCACTGGTGCTGATGCGCGGGCAGCAAATCTCGCTCTCGATTCCGGTGCAGGCGACCGGCGGCACGCTCGGCGCGCGGGCCGCCGACATCCGCTCCGAGATTAAGGACAAGCGGCTCCGCCTCCACATCACCTACGACTTCAACGGCGCGAAGGGCACGCCCGCGCCGCCTCCGAGTTAAGTTTCGACGCTCAAGGGTTCGGGACTCGTCGCAAGTAACCGAACTCGAACGCGACCGGCAGCCACACCGCGACTTCGGCGAGCACCTGACCCGTCTCCTTCCCACTCTCGACGGCGGCACTCCGCGCCGCAGAGTAGAGGGAGACGGGTCTTTGCTCGCAAGCCTTCAGGAAAGCAAACTGCCACGGCGCGACCTCTTCGACATGAAGGCGGTAGCTCGCGCGCCCCACGGCGACGAACGAACGTTGCGGCGACGGGGCTTCGGGCCGTTCACCTTCATCTGACTTTTTAAGAAAATCCACCAGCGGAAATTTAAGCTCAAGCAGCCGGAGGCACGGCGTCGCTTGGAGGGTCAGCTCCTCGCCGAAAATCGAGAGGGGCGAGAAGGGCTCCGTCCCCGGCGGGTCGTTTTCGATTCCGCGTGCGCGCACGACTTCCGCCCGCGCACGCTCAAGACGTGCCAGCTCGGTGGGCAGGTCGAGCATGGCGCTCAACGCCGCGTCGAGCGCTTCGCCTTGAGGTCTCGTCTCTTCGAGGAATCGCGGGAAGTCGGCGCTGAGGTCGTAGAGGCTGGCGGAAGTCGGTGGCCTCTGGATGATGTAGGCGCGGGCGAAGGCGTCGAAGACCGTGTCGCCGACGAAGCTGTGCAAGACGGGGAAGTCGGCGCGCATACATTCGAGCAGCCGCGCCACGTAACCGCGCGCGTAGATGGCGAGGCGCTCTTCGGCGGAGAGGCCGCGCGTTTCGGCCACCACGTCCCCGGCGCTCAGGCCGTACTGTTGCGAGGCCGTCTCTAACTTCTCGTTGAGGCCGCCGCGCTCGGTGACGACCGCTTTCATCCAGTGCTGCAAGAGGCCGAGGGGCTTTTCAGTCATCGCTCTGAAGCCATTTGAAAGCCGACCGGGTTGGAGACCACTTCCCTACTGACGGAAGTGTAAACCGGGGACTCCGGAATCATCCCCCGGAGCACGTCTTCCGCCTTGCGTAGCTCCTCGACCAGCTCAGGGAAATCGGGGATGTTGGCGTCCCATTCCAGAAGGGTCGAGACGCCGCCCGTCAGTTCCTGCGCCAGTTTATACAGTCGCCACACGGGCGCGGGCACGGGCTGGTCGTGAGTGTCCACGAGGTAGCGCCCGCAGTCCGAAGGCCCTGCAAGATGAATTTGGACGACGCTTTCGGGGGGCAGGCTCCGGACGTAGTGCTCCGGGTCGAAGCCGTGGTTGTAGCCCGACACGTAGACGTTGTTCACGTCGAGCAGAAGCCCGCAGCCGGTCTCCCGCGTCAACTCCGAAAGGAAGTCCCACTCGGCAATGGTCGAATCTTTAAACTCAAGATAGGTCGAAGGGTTCTCCAAAACGAGGGGCCGCTCTAAGAAGTCCTGAATCCGGCGGACGCGCGCGGCGACGTGTCGCAGACTCTCTTCGTTCAAAGGCATGGGCAGGAGGTCGTGCGTGTTGACGTGCGCGACGCCCGTCCAGCAGAGGTGGTCGGAAATCCATTGGGGGCGCACGAAGTCGGCGAGCGCCTTGAGTCGTTCGAGGTAGTCGAAGTCCAGAGGGTCTGTGCTCCCGACCGACAGCGAGACGCCGTGCATGACGACGGGGCGGACGCTCGCGACGTGCTCCAGGACGTGGCGCGCGAGGCCGAAATTATCCATGAAGTTCTCGCTGATAATTTCAAACCAGTCCACCGCCGGGTCGTGCCGCATGAGGTGAGAGAAGTGCTGGCTGCGCAGGCCGACGCCCAGGCCGAGATTCGGGAGGCCCAGGCGTCGGATGCTCTGCGCTGCGGAGGGTTGAGACTGAATCATGTGGAGGGCGGGAGCGCGATGCGCAGGTCGCTGTCCGAAGGCTTCTCCGGCGGGGTCACGCCCCGGTGTTGGAGCACCCGGATGAAGGCTTCCCACGCCACGTCGTAGACCTTCTCGCCGACCTTGTATTGCAGGTTGCCGATCTTTTCGGGCTCGGCGGTCTGGCCGACGAAGTCAATGACCTCCATCCCCCCCGACGTTTGGTTGGGCTGCGGGGGCGGGTAAAGCTGCGAGGCCGAAATCGGGATGGCGCAGCCGCCGAACGTCGCGCATTTGTTGTCCGACGGCGCGCTGTAAATCTTGGGGCCGCCCTTCAAAGGCGGCGTCGGACTCAGGTGTTCGAGCAAGACCTTGTGGCCGCACAGCGCGCTCTGGCCCACGACCTGCACGAACCCGCAGCCGCCCTCGGCCTTGCATTCGTTCGAGCCGCGGCACGAGTGGAAGACCTCCACCTGCGCGCAGTCCATGTTCTTGCCCGGAGTGTTGAGGTCCATCCCCTGACAGGCGTGATAGAGCACGCCCGTCGTCTTATCCGCGATGCCCTTCGTGATGTCGGGGAACTTCCCGTAGACGGCCCAGCAGATCGAAACGCGGTCGCCGGAGCCGTACATCGAAGGGCTCGGAAAAGAGGCCGTCTCGTTCGTCCAGAAGTCGGACAAGACGCGCGTGATGCCCGCGATTGAACCGGCGGCGGCCTGACTGAAGGTGTCGTAAGCGCCGCTGTCCGCCTTGAGGTTGTTGAGCGCGGAGGCGATCTCCTCGGCGGTCGGGAGCGGCCACTTGTTCTGGTCGTAGCCGTCCGACTTGAGCATCTCCGGCGTCCAACTGTTGTTCGCCGTGTGCCACATGTCCCAGGTGACGACCTTGCCCGTCTCCAAAAGTTTGCTGATTTCGGAGAAGCGGTCGTGGTGGTCGAGCCCGCCGTTCTTGCTCCGCGCGATGGTGGCCCCCGAAGGGTTGTTCGGCTTGCCCGTGTCGGTGTAGTTGGGGTAGTCGAAATTGAGCGCGTCCTCGTCGGGCCGGAACTGCCCCTCGACCGGCGCGTACTTGAGCAAGCCCCTGCGCCGTGCCCTGATCCACTTCGCCACGTCCTGACCTTCGCCCTGGTCGGTGATGGCGTTGATCATGTTGAGGATGTTCTCCATCGCGCTCTGGACGCTGATCTCGCCCGAAGCCATCGTCGGCATCAGAGGGTATTCGGGCTTGTGGTAACTGCTGCTCGCGTTGAAGAGGTCTCGCTCCAGCGTGCCCCGGTTGAAGACTATCTCGAAGAGGCTCGTCCCGTCGGTGTACTCGATTTCCATGTACTGCCAGAGGCACTTGTACATCCAGCCGATGGTGCCGAACATCGGGAGGTCGGCCTCGGTGTTGTTCGCGCTCCAGTCGGCGAACGGGACGGGGGGGAAGTAGTTGCCCGTCTTGTTCGGGTCAATGATGCCGCGCGCGTCGTCCTCGTTCTCTTCGATGGCGAGGAAGAGAGCGTTCTGGTCGAGCGTCAAGGCGTCCAACTTCACGGTGATTTCGTTGTAGGGGGCGATGCAGTCCTGAAAGTCGAGGATGTGGGGGATGACGGTCGTGTCGGCGTAGCAAGTCCAGCCGTAGTTCTTGTCCTGCAACATCGGGCTGTTGTAGGTCGGCATGACGCCCAAAGCCTTGGCGATGTTGGAGGCCAGTTGGAGGTGGAGCATCTCGTCAATGAAGACGCTGAAGAAGTGGTTGAAGGCGAGCGCGTTGGAAGGGTTCGGCGCGGTCGCCGGGTTGGGCGAAGGCGAAGCGCCCGGCCACAGGCGGCCCTGATAAAAGTCGTTCCCCGCGCTCGTAATCTGGTGCATCCCCTGAATGGAGTACATCGAGACCATGTAGAGGGGGATGGTGAACAGCTCGACGTTGATGGCGGCCTGCGCCAGCGCCTGCAAGGCGGCCTGGTCGGCGGCCTTGTTGTCGGGATCGCGCAGTTTCAGTTCCGGCGTTTGAAAACTTAGCATTTGCATAGGTCGTCTTTGAGCCTCCGGCTAGAGTGAGACTTACGAGATGAGTGAGGCTGTCATGTGGGGCTTTCGGCGTACTCCGGCCCGACCCCGGTACGGAGATGAGTGATACGGCGGAGCGGATAATACTTCCGCAATTTTTGAATAGCAAGAACTTTGTCAGCCGCGGGCAAGCCGCCGGGACTTTTACTTTTAAGCGGACTCGGCGGCTACTCGTCCGCGGCGGGCGAGAGGCCGTTGATGGCCGGGCCGTTGACGACGTGGCCGTCGGCGCAGTCGAAGCGGGAGCCGTGGCAGGGGCAGTCCCAGGTCTTCTCTTTGCCGTTCCACGCGACGACGCAGCCGAGGTGCGTGCAGACCGCCGAGAACTCGTGGAGCGTGCCCGACTCGTCGCGGTAGAGCGCGACCTTCTTCAAGCCCCGCCGGAGGATTGCGCCCGCGCCCGGTGCGACCTCTTCCTCGGATTCGACCTCGCCGCCCGTCAAGTGGTCGGCGTACTGCGCCGCGACGTTGAGGTTCTCTTTGGCGTACTCGACGCCCGCCTTGAGGCTTTTGCGCGTCGGGTCGTAGAGCGCGGCCCACTTGTTCTCTCGTCCGACGATTAAGTCCGTGAGGAGCCGCCCGGCAATCGTGCCGTGCGTCATGCCCTGACCGGAGTCGCCCGTCGCAATCAGGACGTTGTCGCTGTCGAGCGGGTTGCGACCGATGAAGGCGAGGCCGTCCACCGGCTCCATCACCTGCCCCGACCAGCGGAACTCGACCGACTCAATCACGGGGAACCGCTCGCGCGCCCACTCTTCGAGGCGGCGGAAGCGTTCGTCGAAGTCCTCGGCCTGCCCCGTCTTGTGATCCTCGCCGCCGACGATGAGCACGTCGTGCGAGTCGCCGCCCGCTTCGCCTTCCACGGTCTGCAAGCGGACGTAGTGGTAAGGGTCGGGCGTGTCCCACAGAAGCATTCGCGGGATGGAGCCGGAGGGGACGCGCGCGCCGACGACGTAGGTGCGGTAAGGCGCTTGCTTGGTGTGGATGGCCACGAGGTCGTTGACGGGCGTGTTGGTGGCGACGACGATGGCCGAGGCGCTCACCTTGAACCCGTCCGAGGTTTTGACGTGCGCGCCCTCGCCGCCCTCAATCTCTTCGGCGTGCGTGCCGGTGTGGATACGACCGCCCGCGCGCGTGATGGCGGCGGCGATGCCGTTCAGATATTTGAGGATGTGGAACTGTCCCTGATAAGGGAAGCGGAGCGCGGCCCCGAAGTCGTAAGCGTCGTAAGGCACGCGCTCGACGTACTCGACTTCGGTGAGTCCGGCGCGGTGGGCGGCCCTCAGCTCTTCGCCGAGCTGTTCGGTGGACTCGCCCGGCGGGACGAAGAGATAGCCGTCGAGGCGCGCGAAGTCGCAGTCAATCTTCTCCTCTTCGATGATCTGCTCGATGAGGTCAATGGCCGCCGTGTGGCTCTCGGCGGCGAGCCGCGCGCCGCTCTCGCCGTGGAGGCGTTCGAGATCGTAGTAGCGGTCGTCGAGCGCGTTCGAGAGATGCGCCGTCGTGCGCGAAGTCTCTCCGCCCGCGAGGGGGCCGTCGTCTATGACGATGACGGACTTGCCCTCGCGCGTGAGCAGGTAAGCGGTCGTCAAACCGGCGATGCCCGCGCCGACGACGCACACGTCCGCGCTCGCGTCCCCGGCGAGCGGCGTATACGACGACACCTCCGCCGTCGCCATCCAGACCGAAGTAGTCTCGCCAGAATCACTTTTCATTTCGCCTCCCCTTGAGCGTCCGGATTTTAAAGATTAGTAGTGTAAGCAGAAGTTAGCACCGCCGGCTCTTCCGGCGCAATCCTCGCGTCCTCGGCGAGCCGGAGTGAGGCGAGAGGGCAGGACTCTCATCAGTCACGACCGCGACGCGCGCCGCCCTTCTTGGCGGCGGACTTTTGGCGGGACGCGGGACGCTTCGCCGCCGTGCCTTTCTTCGCCGTGCCTTTCTTCGCCGCGCGTTTCTTCGCCGCGCGCTTCGGGGCGAGCCGCTTCGTCGTCGTTGTCGCCGCCTTCGCGGGGCGCGTCTCTCGCGCGCGCCGCAGGTAGTCGTCGAGGTCGAGGCCGAAGAGTTCTTTAATCTTGCCGGAGATGGTCGGGAGCACGGCGTCGGCGAGCCCGGTCAGCTCGCTTATGACGCGCTCGCCCGTCGTCGGCTCCTTCGACTGACGGCGCGCGCGTGTCTCTTCCTCTTCGTCGAAGAGGTGCGCGAGGCCGACGCCGATGAGGATGCCGACCGAGACCGCGCCCGCGCCCCAGACGACGGGGTTGCGCTCGAACTGCTCGCGCCAGTCGAGCACCTCGCCGACGCCCTCCTTGACCGTCTCGTAGGTGTCTTTGACCTCCTCGTACTGGTGCGCGACGACCGTCTTAATCTCCGAGACCGTCTCCGTGATGGAGTCGCGCGCCTCCTCCATGCGCCGCTGCAACTCGGCCTTCGTCGGGTTCTCCGTGGCTTCGACTTCGCCCGCCGCGCCCGCTCTCTTTTTCGACATCGCTTCCGTGCTCCTGACGTCTTTCGGGGTTGACAGTTTTCGCCCCCGCGCGTCTATCAGTGTGTGTACGCTCGCTGCTCCGGCGCACACATTACACCAAACGGCGGGGCGGCGGGAGTTGATTCCGCCGCTTCGTCTTTACAGCACACCTGACGGGGATTATGCTGGCCTTCAAGATTCCCCTGACATCCGTTCGCCCCTTTGCATAATCCCGTTTCGCGGCACGGGCGTGTTGCCGCGTAGCAGAGAACAAGAGGTGTTGAGGCATGAAGAACGTGCGACTTAAAAAGCTCGGAGAGCAGGTCTTGGTTTTGACCGGCGCTTCTTCGGGGATCGGGCTGGTGATGGCGCGGATGGCCGCGCGGCGCGGGGCGCGACTCGTCCTCGCGGCGCGCAACGAAGAGGCGCTCCGCAACCTCGCCGAAGAGATTAACGCGGCGGGCGGCGAGGCGGTCTACGTCGTCGCCGATGTCGGCAACTTCGAGGACGTGCGGCGCATCGCCGACGAAGCCCTGCGCCGCTTCGGCGGCTTCGACACGTGGGTCAACAACGCGGGCGTCTCCATCTACGGGCGCATCATGGACGTGCCGCTCGAAGACCACCGGCGGCTCTTCGACACGAACTACTGGGGCGTCGTCCACGGCACGCAGGTCGCCGTCGAGCACTTAAGGATGCGCGGCGGCGCGCTCATCCAAATCGGCAGCGTCCTCTCCGACCGCGCCATCCCCTTGCAGGGGACTTACTGCGCGACGAAGCACGCCGTCAAGGGCTACACCGACGCGCTCCGCATGGAACTCGAAGCCGAGGGCGCGCCCGTCTCCGTGACGCTCATCAAGCCGAGCGCGATTGACACGCCCTACAAGGAGCACGCGCTCAACCTCCTGCCCGCCGAGCCGGAGAACCCGCCGCCCGTCTACGCGCCGGAGACGGTGGCCGAAGCCATCCTCCACTGCGCCGAGCACCCGGAGCGGGATGTGTACGTCGGAGGAGGAGGAAAATTCCTCTCGCTCGCGAGCGAGTACGCGCCGCGCGTCATGGACAAGGTGATGGAGGCGGCCTTCATCCCCTTGCAGCAGAAGGACGAGCCGCCGCACGCCGACCGGCCCGACAGCCTCCACTCCCCGGCGGGCGAAGACGGGCGCGAGCGCGGCGGCTACGAGGGCCACGTCGCCGAGTCGAGCATCTACACGAAGGCGTCGCTCCACCCGTTGCTGACGGGCGCGGCCATCTTCGGCGCGGGGCTCCTGCTCGCCGGGCTGCTCCCCTTGAACGGGCGGCGGCGCGCGGAGCCGGACAAGACGGAGGGCTGAGAGGGTCGCAACGAGCCTTCAAGAATAACGTCACGCGGCGGACATAATTTTGGCGTTAGAATAGAGAAGCTGAGGCATTCACGAGAACCAGAAGGAGGTGCGCGGCATGGAGAGCAGGGCAAAGGCTTTAGGGCATCCGATTCATCAGATGCTCGTCCCCTTCCCGTTCGGGCTGCTGGCGACGGCGGTCATCTTCGACATCGTCTATCTGGTCTGGGGCGACGCGACGATGGCCACGGTCGCGCACTACATGATCGTCGCCGGGCTCATCGGCGGCCTCGTCGCCGCGCCCTTCGGGACGATTGATTACCTCGCCATCCCGCAGGGCACGCGCGCCAAGTCGGTCGGAGGGCTGCACGGCGTCGGCAACGTCATCGTGCTCCTGCTCTTCGCCGCGAGCTGGTGGCTGAGGCGCGACGCGCCCGCGCGCCCCGAAACTCTGGCGCTCGTCCTCTCGTTCGCGGGCTTCGCGCTCGCGGGCGCGACGGGCTGGCTCGGCGGCGAGCTGGTTGACCGCCTCGGCGTCGGCGTTGACGACGGCGCGCACCTGGACGCGCCGAACTCTCTCTCTGGCCGCCCGGCGAGCGTCGAAGCGCGCGGCGCGAGTAAAGATTGAATGAGGATTCAGAATCGAAGATGTTGAAGAAGAATAAAATTTTGAGGCAGGGCGGCGCGCGGCGTGTGACGAGCGTCGGCGTCCTGACGGCGGTCGCCGTCGCGGGCGTCGTCGCGGGCGCGGTGCTGACGAAGCTGCTCCTGAGCGCGCGCGCCAACCGCAAGATTGACCAGCAGGTCGAGCGCTTCCGCGCGCAGGGCGCGCTCTGAAGTTGACCCGCACTCCGTCCTTCCCGCGTCACTCCCCTCCACTACTTCATTTGGGCGAGACGCGGATGGAGGAGAAGTAGCGTTCGAGGTCTGGGTCGGACGCCTTTTTGATGCGGTTGATGTAGATGAAGACGTAGGAGCGCTTCGGGGTGGCGTAGATTTGGATGCGGCCCCGCGGCCCGGTCTGTGTGCTGTCGAGGTCGTACTCGCGACCGGGGAACCTGCCGACGTTGAGCTTGCGCGGCGCGCCGTAGGTGAAGCCGAGCGGCTCGAAGTTCCTTTTGACGGCGAAGAGGGTCGAGTCGAGCAGGTTCTCAAACGAGGTGGCGGTGTTGTAGAAGCCTTCGGGGTATTCGCCGATGACCTCGGCGGAATAGACGGCGTCCGGCGTCTCGTGCAGATACTCGTGGTGGAAAAGCTCGAAGGGCTGCACCTGCGCCTGCGTGGAGACGCGCGCCGCCGCGCCGGGCATGAGCAGGCTGAAGCCCTGCTCGACGTTCTCTATCCGCCGCCACCCGGTCGCCGCGTCGCGCGTGCCCTCGACCGTCGAGCGCGCGGGCGCGACCGTCGGCGCGACCGTCGGCGCGACGGGAGCCTTGCACCCGTCCCTGATCGAGAACGAGTCCATGAAAGCCTGTCCCACCTGCCGCGTGGTCTCGGAGTTCACCTCGCCCACGAAGACCAGAAAATAGTAACGCTGTCCCGAATTGAAGATGCGCCCGTGCGCGAAGGCGTCGGAGCCCTTCGAAGGGTTCGGGATGGCGACGGTCGCCTCGCGCCCGTCGCACGTCCCCTGCCTGACCTGCGTGTTCGTGAGCACGCGACCGCCCTTCTCGACCAACGAGCGCGTCATGCCGGTGATGCCGCCCTCGGTCGAGAGGTCTGGGTCGTTGTACCCGGCGGGCATGTCCATGTAGTCGAGCTCGAACGTGTAGAGGCCGGGGACGGACGCCTCGTAGACGTGCCGCACGAAGTTGACCGGCCCCTTCTTGAAGGGGGCCTCCCTGAACTTCGGCGGCGAGGGGAACTTCGCCTTGAACGTCCCGTCCCCGGACGTAAAATCTTTCCAGACGAGCGGCGGCGCGGGCGGCGGGTTGGTCTGGGCGAAGGCCGCCGACGCCGAGGCGCAGAGCAGGACGCAGAGGGCGAAAAACTGTGTTCGTGAGAAGAGGCTTTTCATGCTTAAATGTCCGCCGACCGATTGGAAGGTTAAAAGCGACTTCGAGGGCCGCCGAGCGGGCGGGGCGGCCCGATTCTACCGAAAACGCCGCGAGAGTTATAACCGCAGCACGCCGCTTTCGGCAAACGACGGGCGCAGGGGCTCGCCGAAAGACTCGCAGACGGAACGACAGATAGATGACCGGCCTCAAACTGCTTCTCTCTTCGCTGCTCGCACTGGCGCTGATGAACCCGACCGCAAGGACTGACGAAAGGCGACCGAGGGCGCGCGACATCGGCCTCGTGGTCGGCGTGCTGCCCGCCGGAAAGTGGAACGCGATTACGGACGTGGCGGGCGTGCGCGTCGGCCACTCGACGCTGATTAAAGGCGAGGCGGTGCGGACGGGCGTGACCGCCGTCTTGCCGCACGAAGGGAATCTTTTTCAGGAGAAAGTCCCGGCGGCGATCTTCGTCGGCAACGGCTTCGGGAAGCTGATGGGCTCCACGCAGGTCAACGAGCTTGGAGAGCTTGAGACGCCGATTCTTTTGACGAACACGCTGAACGTCCCGCGCGCGGCGGACGCGCTCCTCGAATGGATGCTCGCGCTCCCCGGCAACGAAGAGGTGCGCTCGGTCAACCCGGTCGTCGGCGAGACGAACGACGGCTTCCTCAACGACATCCGTGGCCGCCACGTCGGGCGCGAGGAGGTCTTCGCCGCTCTCAAGAACGCGCGCGGCGGCGAGGTCGAAGAAGGCTCCATCGGCGCGGGCACGGGAACCGTCGCCTTCGGCTTCAAGGGCGGCGTCGGCACGTCTTCGCGCGTCGTGCCGCCCTCGCGCGGCGGCTACACGGTCGGCGTGCTCGTGCAGACCAACTTCGGCGGCGTGCTCACGATGAACGGCGCTCCGGTGGGGCGCGAGTTGGGGAAGTATTATCTGAAGGAAGATTTGGAGACGCGGCGCGGCGCGAAGGCGGAGGGCTCAGGAGTTGATGTGAGTGATAGGGCCGACGGCTCAATCATCATCGTCGTCGCGACCGACGCGCCGCTCGACGCGCGGAACCTCAGGCGGCTGGCGGCGCGCGCCATGCTCGGACTCGCGCGCACGGGCTCGCCCTCGACGAGCGGGAGCGGCGATTACGTCATCGCCTTCTCGACCGCGCCGCAGAACCGCATCCGCCCGAACCCTCCGGGCGGCGTGCGCGCCGTGCAAACGCTCTCGAACGACGCGATGTCGCCGCTCTTCCTCGCCTGCGTCGAGGCGACCGAGGAGGCCGTCTATAATTCTCTGCTCCGCGCGACGACCGTCCGGGGCCGCGACGGCAACACCGCCGAGGCGCTGCCCGTCGCGCGCACCGTCGAGATTCTCAGGAAGTACAACGCCATCGAAAAAGGCAAGTGAGGCCGAGGTAAAAAAACTTATGGAGAGTGAACGGAACGTGCGGGGCGCGGGCGGGACGCCGGGCGGCATCGGCGAGTTTCTGCTCGGACTGGGGATGGCGGTGGCCGGGGCTTACATGCTGACGAGCCGCGTCGTGGTGTCGGGCGGTTGGTGGACGATGTGGGGCTACAACTCTTTCGGCCTCTCGCTCGTGCCGCTCATCTTCGGCATCGGCCTGCTCTTCTTCAACGGTCGCTCGGTCGCCGGTTGGCTGCTGCTCTTCGTGGGCGTCGTCATCATCTTCGCGGGCGTCCTCATGAACCTCCAGATTTACTTCCAGCAGACCAGCCTCTTCAACACCATCGTCATGCTCGTCCTCCTCGCCGGAGGCGTCGGCCTCGTCGCGCGCTCGCTCCGCTCACACGGCTGAAGACTGCGGGTGGTTGGAACATAAAGCGTCGAAATAATTCTGTAGGGGCAGGGCTTGTCCCTGCCCGTGTTTTAGGGAAGAGAGCGGGCCGCGGACTTGCCCTGCCCCTACAGTCATCACTAACGCCTGACATTCATTTGAAGTAGTGCTTACTTGTCGCTCCCCTCTGCCCTTCCACCGGTCTCCGCATCGGTCTCCGACACTTTCTCGCGCCTGACGCCGTGCGGGTTCGTGGAGCGTTCGCCGCGCTTGCGTGTCGAACGCCGCCGTTGGCGCGGGTTGCCTTCGTGGTCAACCGAGCGGATGGGTTGGAGGTCTTCGGCGTCGCCTTCCGGGTCAACGAGTCGCGTCTCGACGTGCTCGTCGCCGATTGTCTCGTCGGTCATCACGGTCGGGTCAACCGTCGCGTGCGAAAGGGCGACCGTCTCACCTTCGGCGACACGTCCCGCGTCCGGCTCTCCGCTTCCCGCGCCCGCCCCGGCGAGTGCGCGCTGGCGCGCGAAGTGCTCGACGATATCTTCGGCGGTCTTGCGGCCCACGAAGGGCGAGAGGTCGGCGACCGTGGCCGTCGAGACGCGTTGAATCGAGCCGAGGTTGCGCAGCAGCTTACTCTTGCGCTTCTCGCCGACGCCGGGTATCGCCGTCAGCTCCGAGGTGAAGTCGCGCAGCTCGCGCCGCTTGCGGTGGTAGGTGACGGCGGCGCGGTGCGTCTCGTCGCGAATCATCTGGATGAGGCGAAGCACAGGCGAGTGCGAGTCGAGATAGACGGGCGCGTGCTCTCGCCCCTTGACGAGCAGGTGCGAGACATCGTTGTGCCGGCGCGGCGGCTTGACGACGCCGACGGCGGGCAAGGCTTCTAATCCCAACTCGCGGAGCGCGGCGGCGGCGGCTCCGAGTTGCGTCTTGCCGCCGTCAATCATCACGAGGTCGGGCAGAGGGTTTCCCTCATCCAGTTGACGACGGTAACGCCTTAAGACCGCCTCGCCCATCGAGGCCGGGTCGTTCGCGCCCTCGACCGTCTTGATGCGGAACTTGCGGTACTCGGCGCGGTTCATCTTGCCGTTCTCGCAGACGACCATCGCCGCGACGTTCTCCGCGCCGGAGATGTTCGAGACATCGAACGACTCGATGCGCGCGGGGAAGCGCGGCAACTCCAAGACCTCCTGCAACTCTTCGAGCACGCGCTCCATGTCGGGCTTCAAAACGCGGAAGCGTTGCTCGAAGGCGATCTGCGCGTTCTTTTCGACGAGCGCGATCATGTCGCGCTTCTCGCCGCGTCGCGGGTCGTGGATGCGGACGCGGCGACCTTTTCGCTGCGTCAGAGCCTTTTCGAGAATCTCCCTGTCCTCGAAGTCTTCGGGGACGTGCACCTCTCGCGGCACGTAGTCGGTCGAGTAATACTGCGTCAGCACGTCGCCGAGGAAGGCCGACGAGTCGAACGAGTCGTCTTCGGGCAAGTCCTCCCAGAAGAACTCGCGGCGGCCAACGATCTTTCCTTCGCGCATCGTGAAGAGCTGGAGGGCGAGGCGCGCGCCCTCGCGGTAATAGCCGAAGATGTCAACGTCGAGGTCGGCGGAGACGGCCATCTTCTGCTGCTCGGTGACGGCGAGGACGACCTTGCGCAGGTCGCGGTACTTCGCCGCCATCTCGAAGCGCGTCTCCTCGGAAGCCTTCTCCATGCGCGCGCCGTAGTCTTCGGCCAGCTCCTTGTTCTTGCCTTCGAGGAACATCCGCACGTCGCGCACGGCCTCGGCGTATTCGGCGGGCTTGCACAAGTCCTTCACGCAGGGGCCGAGGCAACGCTTGATGTGGTATTCGAGGCAGGGGCGAGGGAGCCGCCCGTCAATCTCGATGTCGCAGGTGCGGAGCTGGAACGTGCGGTTGATGAGGTCAATCGTGCGGCGCGCGAGCGAGGCCGGGAGATACGGGCCGAAGTAGAGCGAGCCGTCGCGCTGTATGCGGCGCGTAATCATCACGCGCGGGAAAGCCTCGTTGATGGTGAGCTTGAGGTGCGGGTACTGCTTGTCGTCCTTCAAGAGCACGTTGTAGCGCGGGCGGTGCTGCTTGATGAGGTTCGATTCGAGGACGAGCGCCTCGACCTCGTTGTCGGTGACGATGAATTCGAGGTCGCGGATGCGCTTCACCAGCTCGCGCGTCTTGCGGTCGTGCCCGCGCCCCGACTGGAAGTAGGAGCGCACGCGGTTGCGCAGGTTCTTCGCCTTCCCGACGTAGATAATCTTCCCGCCCTCGTCCTTGTGCAGATAGACGCCGGGCGCGGTGGGGAGGTTTTTGAGTTTCTCTTCGAGCGTCAACGCTTCGTCACCTGTCGCTTTTCGGTGGATCAGGAGAATAGTTTAACGCACGGCGAAACAGTACCGCGAGCGGTAGCGAGCGGGTTGAGGTTGCCGTGTTCAAGCCCGCCGCCGTGGCCGTACCCGCTCGCTACCGCTCGCGGTACTGTTTCAGGATACTCGCCTGCGCCGGGCTATAATCCCGCGCCGTATGCCTTTACCTATCGCACATGGTTTGACGGGCGCGTGCATCGTCGCCGCGCTCCATCCGAATCCCGCGTCGAGGCGTTACCGCCTTGCCCTCGTGGCGGGCGCGCTTTTAGCGAACGCGGCGGATTTCGACTTCGCGTTGGTCTGGGTCTTCCGTTCGAAGGCCTGGCACAGGGGGCTGACGCACTCTCTGGTCTTCGCCGCCGCGTTGGGGTTGGTGTTCTTGATGGTGTTGGGCCGAGCGCGTTTGAGGGAGGCGCTGGCGTATGGGCTGGCCTTCGCGTCGCACGGGATTCTGGACTGGCTGACGACGAAGGAGGGCGGGGGCTTGGAGTTGCTGTGGCCCGCCACAGCCGAGAGGTTCGGACTGAGGTTATGGGGGCTCTCGGAAATCCCCTCGCGGTTGCCGCCGTCAGGCATCTTGAAGGCGCTGCTTATCGAACTCCTCATCTTCGCGCCGCCGTTCGTGCTCGTCGCGTGGCTCGCGAGGCGGCGGGCGCGGGTCAGGGCGTCTGCGCCGTCTTGGCCGCCGGGGCGAGGTTGAGGACGTAGGCGGTCTGGCTCGCGGTGAGGACGAAGAGGCGCTTGCCGTCGGGGCTGAACTGCGTGAGCGCGACGGGGCCGGAGAAGGTGAACTGGTCGCGCTTCTCCATCGTCGAGAGGTCGTAGACTGTCAACTGGCCGCTCTCGTTCTCGACGCTGAGGAGGTTCGAGGCCTTCGAGACCGCCGGACGGTGGCCGAAGAATTTTCCCTTCTGCTCGCCGTCCCTGAGCGCGTAGACGAGCACGCGGTTTTCCGTGTCGGAGATGATGAGCCACTCGCCCGCGACGAAGACGTCGGCGATGCGGAACGAGCCCTTGCCCGTCTCGATGAGGAGCTTGCCCGTCGTCCGGCCCGTCTGCGCGTCGAGCGTCTGGAGGTAGTAGTCGCCCTCCTTCTCCCTCATCGCCGCGAGCCGCGCCGTGAGCGCCGAGTCGCCCTTCATCTCGGCCTTCGCCGCGTCGGCCTTGACCGGCCACGAGAGGACGATTGAGCCCTGATGCTCGTCCACCCAGACGCCGGGCGATTCCTTCGGAAAGTTTTGCGTCCAGAGCGTCGCGCCCGTGCGCGCGTCGCGCACTTCGAGCGTGATGTTGGAGGAGAGGCCGCCGTCCTTGCCGTTGCCCTTGCGCGTGATGAGGTACTGCCCGTACTGACGGGTGGTCGCGCCGCCCGGCCTCGTGTGCTCGGTCACTTCGCGCGACGCGGGGTTGAGACGCGCGATGACGCGCTCGGTCTCCTCGTACTTCGGGAAGTCGGCGAAGACGATGCCGTCGTCGGCGACGTGCGCGCCGCGGAAGCCGCGGATGTGGAGGACGCGCTCGCCCTTGGTCACGTCCCAGAGCGCGCCGCGCGTCCGCTCCGAGACGGCGAGCCACTTGAAGTCGGGCGAGACCGCCGCCGCGCGCAGGCGGCCCAAGGGGTTGCGCGGCAAGACCACCTTCGCCACCATGTCCTTCTGCGTCGCGCGGTAGAGGGCCAGCTCGCCGTTGACGCGCTCGGAGGCGAAGACGTCGCCGTAGATGTCAATCGCGGACTGCTTGTTGGCCATGAGGATTTTCTTCGACGTGATGTCCATGACGCCGACGGCGAACCCCTGAATGGGGCGGATGAGGATGAAGTCGCCGCGCGTCACCGACTCCATCGAGCCGCCGAGCGCAAGCTCCTCGATGACGTCGCCTTTGGGGAAGCTGAGGATGGCCGACTTGCGGTAGTTCTCCGGGTTGACGCCGATGACGCGTTCGGGGGAGAGGAAGGCGAACTGGCTCGAAAGGATTTTCTTGAGCAAGCCCTTCGCCGGGACGCTGGCCTTCGCCGGGATGTCGAAGACGATGGCCGAAGACTCCTCGCTGATGGTGCGCATGACGGTGAAAGAGATGGTGCGCTGCCCGCCCGCGAAGTAGCGCCCGTCGGGCGAGAACCTCATGCTGACGAACTCCGGCGCGTCGAGCGGGTCAATGTCCGCGCCGCTGTCGGCGAGGTCGCGCAGAATCTTGAGGAAGATCATGCTGATGAGGTCGGAGAAGTCGGGCTTGAAGAAGTTCTTCTTCTGGAAGACCTGCGCGCCGGTCGCCACGTCGTAGAGCGTGAGGGCGAAGTTGCCTTCGAGGCAGGCGAGCGTCTGCCCGTCGGGCGCGAGCAGGCTCTGCATGCAGCCGTCCTTGACGTACATCTCTCGCGCGCCGCGGAGCTTCGCGTCGGCGACGCTCCACGTCTCGACACGGAGCGCGGAGTTGTGGAGGACGATTGCCTGCGAGTCGGGCGTGAACTGCGCCGGGAGGGCTTCGGGCGCTTCGATGCGGAAGAGCGGCGCGAAGGGCTCGCGCGAGAGGACGTTGACGCCCGCGTCGTCCTGCGCGAGCAGGTACTTGCCGTCGGGGCTGAACCGCAGGCGCGTGATGTCGCCGCGCAGGGGCGGCTCCAACTGCTTCTGGAAGGCCACGTCGTGGAGCGCCTCTTTGCGCCCCGCGCCGGTGTAGTTGACGACCGCCGCCTGCCACTTCTCGAACTCGCCCGCCGCCGTCGAGGCGCGCGCGGCGACGCACTCGCCGGGGAGCGCGGAGAGGTTCTTGAGGATTTCGCGCAGGCGGCGGGCTTCGGGCTTGGTCGTCCCGAAGAGGTCTGAGAACCAGCCGCCGGTCTTGCCTCCGGTCTCGGCCAGTCTATCCCAGAAGGAGGCGAAGGCCTGCGGGTCGTAGCCCGCGCTCGCCATCGCGAAGATGCCGACCTGATCGGCCTCGTACTGTTCGCGCTCGCCGTGCTTGTCGCCGCGGCTGAAGGCTCCGGGCTTGCGCGCCTCGTTCTCGACGAGCTGGTTGTACTTCTCGAAGATGTCCCGGCGGTCTGTGACCTCGCGCACGCCGAGCACCTCGCGGAAGATGCGCGTCATGTCGTTGGCCGTCTGGCGCGAGGCGATGTGGCCCAGCTCGTGCGCCAGCACTCCGGCCAGCTCGTCCTCGGTGCGCGCGAACGCGATGAGCTTGCGCGTGACGTAGATGCGACCGCCCGGCAGGGCGAAGGCGTTCGCGTCGGGCAGGTCAACGAGGAAGAACTGGTAGCGCATCTCCGTTTCGGGGAGCTGGCGGGCGAGTGACGCGCCGATGCGGCGGAGGTAGCCCGTGATCTCTTCTTCCTCGACGACGCGGTAGTTGCGCTGGACGTGCTCGGCGATGGCGTCGCCCAAGTCCATCTCCTGCCGGGGCGTGAAGATATTCTGCCCGGCGGCGGGAGCGGTCACGGCGGGCGGCAGACACCGCGCGGGCTTCTGTGCGGCGGTCGTCTGCGCGGCGAGCGGCGTCAACGCCGACGCGCAGACGGAGAGGAGCAGCGCCGTCAGCATCAACGTCATCAGGCGGAGCGAGGGCACGCGTTCTGACTTCATAAATTTTTCCTCGGGGCAAAAGAAGGCCCGCCGCTTTGGGCAGCCGTGTGGAGGAGAGTCCGGCGACGGCGCAGATGTTACCGGAGAGAGCGTCCGGCCCGCAAACCATTTCCGGCCCTTCGCCGAGGCCGCAAACCCGCCCCGCTTCGGGTTAGAATAAGTCGGAAGCGCGGCCCGTATTTTGAACGCCCGCCAAAAATTTGGATTGACGGACTGACGAGAACGCCTTTGAGATTCCCCTTCGCCCTGCCGAGAGAGAGAGAGTTCGACGCCGTGGGCTTCGGCCTCAACGCCGTGGATCACCTCGTCGTCGTCCCCGCTTATCCGGAGTTCGACACGAAAGTCCGGCTCGTCGAGCACGCGCAGAGCGCGGGCGGGCAGACCGCCTCGGCGATGGTGGCGCTCAGGCGTCTGGGGATGCGGACGGCCTACGCGGGCCGCTTCGGGACGGACGCGGAAGGGGCCTTCGGGCTCGAAACTCTGAGAGCCGAAGGCGTGGACGTGCGGCACGCCGAAGTCGTCGAAGGGTCGCGGACGCAGCTCGCCTTCATCATCATTGACGCGCGGACGGGCGAGCGCACCGTCATCTGGGACAGGGACGAGCGGCTCGCTTACACGCCCGAAGAAGCGCCCGCAGGCTTCGCCGCGCGCGGGCGGGTCGTCCACATGGACGCGCACGACCCGCCCGCTTGCGCGCGTGTGGCGCGGGAGGCGCGCGCGGCGGGGACTATCGTCTCGCTCGACATAGACAACATCTACGCGGGGCTCGAAGAGCTTCTGCCGCTCGTGGACGTGCTCATCTCTTCGAAGGAGTTCCCGCGCCGCCTGACCGGAGTTGATGACGGTCGCGCCGCTCTGGTCGAGACGAAGGCGAGGCTTCGGCCCACCGCTCTCGTCGGGATGACGCTCGGCGAGCAGGGCGCGCTTCTGTATCACGAAGGCCGCTTCCTCGAAGCCGAAGCCTTCCCCGTCCCCGGCGGCTGCCGCGACACGACGGGCGCGGGCGACGCTTTCCACGCCGGGTTCCTCTACGGCCTCCTTCAAGGGGAAGAGATTGAAGCCTGCCTCAACATGGCCTGCGCCGTCGCCGCCCTCAAGTGCCGCTCCCTCGGCGCGCGCGCCGCGCTCCCGACCGCGCACGAGTTGAACCAACTTCTCACGGCTGAGGGCGAGACATCTTAAAGCAGGACGCGCCGTTCTTATCCCATGAACTCTGACGAATCTTTTTACTTTGAAGGACTACTCGACATGCGAATGTTCATCCCGGTTCTGTTCATGCTCTTTGTCTTCGCGGGCGGCGCGCTCGCCGCGACGCCGCAACAGACGGAGGGGCGTCGCTTCCTCGACGCGCGATTGGTTCCCGCAGAGGGACGCACACCCGCCGACTTTGTGCCGCGCGGCTGGAAGTTGGAGGAGGAAGTGAAGGGCGACCTGAACGGCGACCGCATGGAGGATGCGGCGCTCCGGCTCGTCGAAGATTTGCCGGTCGAGACCGACGGCGTGTGGAACGAACGCCACCGCGCGCTCGTCGTCCTCTTCGGCAAGGCGGCGGGCGGCTACGCGCGCTCGGCGGTCGCCTCAAGGCTCCTCTACTGCTCGACCTGCGCCGGGATGCTCGGCGACCCGGCGGGCGCGAACATCACGCTCGAAATCAAGAGTGGCGTCCTCAACGTCTCGCAACTGAGCGGCTCGCGCGAGGCGACCGACCTCACACAACGCTTCCGCCATGACTCCGCCGCCGGGCGCTTCGTCCTCATCGGTCAGGACATCGAGACGAACGACCGCGCCCTCGGCGACAACCAGACCGAGAGCACCAACTATCTCACCGGCGTCCAAATCATCAAGAAGTATCGCCCGCGGAAGAAAGACGGCGAGCCCGTCCTCGTCTCGAACGTGAGGCGCAAAGTCACAGCGCCGCGCCGCTTCATCGAGGATGTGGACTACGAGCGTTAGCCTCGCGGGGCTCGAACTTAAAAGCGATTTTAAGGCGGGGTCGTTAGCCCTTGACCGGGCTCAGTCTCGATAACCGTCCGGGTGCGTCTGCATCCACGCCCAAGCGGATTCGACGATGGCGCGGAGGTCTTGAAACTGCGGCGACCAGCCGAGGTCGCGGCGGATTTTTTCTGAGCTGGCGACGAGCACCGCCGGGTCGCCCGCGCGGCGGGGGCCGGTGCGCACTTCTACACGGCGGCCCGTGACCGCGCGCGCCACTTCGATGACTTCCTTGACGGTGTAGCCTTCGCCGCCGCAGCCTAAGTTATAAATCGCGCTCCGCTCGTCGAGGATGGAGAGGGCGAGGACGTGTGCGCGTGCGAGGTCAACGACGTGGATGTAGTCGCGGACGCACGTGCCGTCGCGCGTCGGGTAGTCGTCGCCGTAGACTTCGACGTGTGTCCGGCGACCGGCGGCGGCTTGGAGGACGATGGGGATGAGGTGTGTTTCCGGGTCGTGCACCTCGCCGCAGAGGCGGGTCGCGCCCGCCGCGTTGAAGTAGCGGAGCGAGGCCGAGCGGATGCCGTAAGCGCCTTCATACCACGGGAGCGCCTGCTCAAAGGCGAGCTTCGTCTGGCCGTAGGGATTGGTCGGGACGGTCGGGTCGGTCTCTTCGATGGGCTGCTTTTCGGGCTCGCCGTAGGTCGCGGCGGTCGAGGAGAAGACGAGACGCCGGACGCCCGCCTCCTTCATCGCGTCGAGCAGAGAGAGCCCGGCCAGCACGTTGTTGCGGTAATACTTCGAAGGGTTCGTGACCGACTCGCCGACGAGCGACGCCGCCGCCATGTGGATGACAGCCTCCGTCCCCTGCTCGTCGAAGGCGCGGCGCAGACGTTCGCCTTCGAGCAGGTCTGCCTCGACGAACTCCGCGCCCTCGACGACCGCCCCCCGGTGGCCCTTCGAGAGGTCGTCGTAGACGACGACCTCGTGGCCGTCCCGCAGAAGCTCCTCCGTGACGACGCTCCCGATGTACCCCGCCCCGCCCGTGACCAGAACGCGCATCCTCGGCCCCCTCGCAAAATGTCTCGTTTGAAAATTCCCCAAGATGGTAGCACGCGCCGCCGCCCGCCCTGAAAGGGCGGAAGATAATAGCCGGGGGCAAGTGCGAGAGCACGCCGCCCCCGGAACGAGCCAAGGAAGAATCCCGACCCTGAAGGGGTCGCAGGCTCAACGTTGAGCCTGCGACCCCTTCAGGGTCGAATCTCTTTGTCTACGCATGACCGGGGGCGGCGCTCGCTGTCGCTCGCTCTGCCCCCGGCTATTGTCTTCATCCCCTTCGGGGATGTTTCATAGCGGACGAGCCCTCCCTCACGGTCGGGCTTCTGCACGGTCTTGAATGGTGATATAAAAGCCGCGCCGATTTTTCTACTCTCCGACACGAAACGAAAGTTCAATGAAGCATCGTTTCCTTCGCACTCTTTCCATCGCTCTCGTCTGCGCGCTCTCGTTCGCCCCCGCGCTCTCGCACGCGCGGCAGAGGCGGCAGACGGTCGAACTCCTGCTCTTCAATGGCAAAGTCTTCACCGCCGACGCGCGCGGGACGTTGGCCGAGGCGGTGGCCATTCAAGGCAGTCGCATCGTCGCCGTCGGCACGACGCGCGACCTGCGGGCGCGCTACACGCCGGCGCGCGAGATTGACTTGCAGGGCCGTCTCGTGACGCCCGGCTTCAACGACGCGCACATCCATTTCGCGGGCGGCGGCCTCTCGCTCCTGCGCGTCAACCTGAACGGCGCGCGCACGCTCGAAGAGGCGAAGCGGCGCGTCGCCGAGCGCGTCGCCGAGTCGAGGCCGGGGAGTTGGATTACGGGGCGCGGTTGGGATCACACACTTTGGGGCGGCGAGTGGCCGACGCGCGCAGACCTCGACGCCGTTGCGCCGCGCAACCCGGTCTTCCTGCAACGCGTGGACGGGCACGTCAGTTGGGCCAACAGCCTCGCGCTCCAACAGGCGGGCGTCACGCGCGAGACGCAAGCCCCTTCGGGCGGCGAAATCCTGCATGACGCGCAGGGCGAGCCGACTGGGATTCTTAAAGAGACCGCCGCCGGGCTCGTCGCCAAAGTCGTGCCGCCGCCGGACGCCGCCGAGACTCTGCAAGGCATCGAGCGCGCTCTCGCCGAGGCACGGCGTTACGGGCTCACTTCCGTGCAGGACAACTCCGGCTACGAGACGACGAAGCGTGTACCGCGAGCTTCTCAAGCAGGGCCGTCTCACGGTGCGCGTCGCCGAGTGGCAGAACTTCGAAGACTCAATCGAGAAGCTCAAAGCGCAGCGCGCCGAGTTCGCGACGTTTAAGGACGACCCCCTTCGTCTTCGTCTGACCGCGCTCAAGGGCTACGTGGACGGCACGTTGGGTTCGCGCACCGCCGCCATGCTCGCGCCCTTCTCGGACGACGCGGCGAACAGCGGCATCCCGCGCCGCCCGCCCGAAGTGCTCACAAAGATGATCGTCGAGCGCGATGCCGCCGGGTTTCAGATTGCGCTCCACGCCATCGGCGACCGCGCGAATCGCATGGCGCTCGACGGCTTCGAGGCGGCGAAGCAGCAGAAGGAGGCGCAACGCAAAGACCGCATCGCCGCCCCGAACGCGACGGACGAGGACTGGCTAGCGCGCTGCGGCGAGACCATCCGCGTGAGCGTCAACGGCAACCTCATCGAACGCCCCTACCCCTGCCGCCACCGCATCGAGCACTCGCAGGTCGTCTCGCCGACGGACTTCCAACGCTTCCGCGACCTCGGCGTCATCGCCTCGATGCAGCCCGCGCACGCCATCTCCGATAAGCGTTGGGCGCAGGACAGGCTCGGAGAGTACCGCGTGCTCGGCGCATACTCTTGGCACACGATGCGCTCGTTCGGCGTCCGCGTGCCCTTCGGCACGGACTGGCCGGTCGAGCCCATCAACCCCTACCTCGGCCTCTACGCGGCGGTCACGCGACAGAGCACCGAGGGCGAGCCCGTGGGCGGATGGTGGCCGCAGGAACGGCTTTCGATTGCCGACGCCATCCGCTGCTACACCGCCGAGAGCGCCTACGCCTCTTTCGAGGAGAAGGAGAAGGGGCAGATAGCAGTGGGGATGCTCGCCGACCTCGTCGTCCACACGCGCGACCTCCTGACCGTTAAGCCCGAAGAGATTTTACAGACCGAAGCGGCCATCACCATCTTCGACGGTCGCGTCGTCTACGAACGAGAAAAACAAACGATGAACTCAGAACGCTGAACGATGAACTGCAAGACAAGAGGCAGTTGTTTTCAGTTCATCGTTCAGCGTTCTGAGTTCTGAGTTTCTGGAGTTGCTCATGCCGACGTGGGTGAAAGTTCTTCTCATCGCGGTCTTGCTCCTCGTGCTGCTGTCTCTGGCGGCGGCGGGGCTCGGCGTTTACTTATGGCGGCAGCACGGGCGCGGGTTCGTCGAGGGCGCGCAGAAGACCGTCGCCGAGGGCGCGGAGTACGGCAAGCACACCGACTCGCAGGGCTGCCTCGACGAATCGCTCGCGCGCCACACGCGCGCCCAAGGCTTCGGCGAGATCATCGGCACGAACGTCTTCCTCCGCGCGTGCCTCGACGCGAGCCGCCCCGCGCCCGGCTTCTGCGACGGCGTGCCCCGCCAGCTCGAATTCATCAAGAGCGCGCAGTGGCAGCAGCAGGAATGCCAGCGGCACGGCCTCTCGATGGAGAAGCAGTGCGGCCAGCTCTTCTCGCAGGTGCAGAAGTATTGCGAGGTGCGCCGCCTGACACAGGAGTAGGCGGCGCGACTAGCATCGCTTGCGCAGTCCCCGAAGGGGACGAAGATAATAGCCGGGGGCAAAGCCGGAGGCGCGAGCGCGAGCGAGCGACGGAGCGTCGCCCCCGGAACAGGCGTGAGATGAAATCCGACCCTGAAAGGGTCGCACCCTCAACGTTGAAGTTCGACCCCTTCAGGGTCGGAATCTTTTACTGACGTTCGACCGGGGGCGTCGTGCTTCGCACTTGCCCCCGGCTATTACCTTAAGCCCTTTCAGGGCTCAACAACGTATCTTCAGACTCGCTCTCTACAAACTATGACTCGTCGTCTCTCTCTGCGAAACAAGCTGCTTTTCTCCGCCGTCTTCTTCTCTCTCTTCGTCGCACATTCTGAAGCGCGGGCCGCGTGGCGCGCGGCGGGCGACGTGAAGAGCGTCGTGCGGCAGACGGACGGCGTGGTGCTCACTCTGACGAGCGGCGCGCGCGTTTCAGTCACCTTCCGCGACCTCGAAGTGGTGCGCGTGCGCTTCGCCCCGCGCGGCGCGTTCGGGCGCGACTTCTCTTACGCCGTCGAGTCGAAAGACCGCAAGACCGTCCGCGCCGAAATCACCGAGACGCGCGAAGCGATTCGCATCGCCTCTCTGAACGGGACGACCGTCGTCATCCAACGCCGCCCCTTCCTCGTCAACGTGCTCGACAACGAAGGCCGCATCGTCGTCGCGGACGACCCCGCGCGCCCGACCTCCTTCGACCCCGAAACGGGCGCGGTCGAGGCCACGAAGCGGCGCGTCGAGTGGGAGACTTACTACGGCTTCGGCGAGAAGGCGATGCCGATGTCGCGCCACACGCAGCAGATGGTGATGTGGAACACGGACACCTACGGCTACCCGCGCGGGCTCGACCCCATCTATCAATCCATCGGCTTCTTCATCGCGCTCCGCAAGGAACTTGATAAAGGTCTCGCCTACGGCCTCTTCTTCGACAACACTTCGCGCACCTACTTCGACATGGGGAAGACGCGGCCCGAAAGTTACACCTTCGGCGCGGCGGGCGGCGAGCTGAATTACTACGTCTTTACGGGCCACAAAGAGCGTGCGCCGAAGAACGTCCTCCGAGACTACACGGACTTGACGGGCCGGACGCCGCTCCCGCCGCTCTGGGCGCTCGGCAACCAGCAGTCGCGCTGGTCTTACTTCCCCGAAGCGCGCGTCCGCGAAGTCACACGCAAGTTCCGCGAGACGCGCATCCCGGCGGACGTGATTTATCTCGACATTGATTACATGGACGGCTACCGCGTCTTCACCTGGGACAAGACGCGCTTCCCCGACCCGCCCAAGCTCATCAGAGACCTCCGCGCCGAAGGCTTCCGCACCGTCGTCATCATTGACCCCGGCATCAAAGTTGACGAGAAATACTCCGTCTACAACGAAGGCCGCACGCTCGGTCACTTCACGAAGAACGCGGACGGGAGTGAACTGCACGCGTCCGTCTGGCCCGGCGTCTGCGCCTTCCCCGACTTCACCTCGAAGGCTTCGCGCGAGTGGTTCGGCTCGCTCTACAAAAAACATTTGGACGAAGGCATCGCCGGTTTCTGGAACGACATGAACGAGCCCGGCGTCTTCCTCTCCGACCAGACGCCGAAGCCCGATGTGTACCACCACCCGATGAAGACCTTCCCTTTGACGGCGCGGCACGAGGGCGACGGCGAGCCCGACACGCACGCCCGCTACCACAACGTCTACGGGATGCAGATGGCGCGCTCGACGTTTGAAGGACTGCGCAAACTGAGGCCGGACGAGCGCCCCTTCGTTTTGACGCGCGCGGGCTACGCCGGAGTCCAACGCTTCTCGGCCATCTGGACGGGCGATAACGTCGCCTCCTGGGATCACCTGCGGCTCTCGATACCGATGCTCACGAACCTCGGCGTCTCCGGCGTCGCGCTCGTCGGCGCGGACGTGGGCGGCTTCTCCGAAGACCCCTCGCCCGAACTCTACGCCCGCTGGTTGCAGGCCGCGACGCTCACGCCTTTCTTCCGCTCGCACTCCGAGGCCGCCTCGAAGCCGCACGAGCCATACTCCTACGGCCCCGCCTTCACCGACATCAACCGCGCCACCATCGAGCTGCGCTACCGGCTGCTCCCATACCTCTACACGCTCTTCCGCGAGCACACCGAGACGGGTGCGCCCGTCATGCGCCCGCTCTGGTTCGAGTACCCTTCGGACGAACGCACCTACCTCGTCGAAGACCAGTACCTCGTCGGTCGCGACCTGCTCGTCGCCCCCGTCGTCACCGAAGGACGGACGAAGCGCCGCGTCTACTTCCCCAAAGGCGACGCGTGGGTTGACTGGTGGACGGGCAAGACTTACGCGGGCGGCACAGACCACGAGATTGACGCCCCGCTCGAACGCCTCCCCCTCTTCGCCCGCGCCGGGGCGACGATTCCGACGCAGCCCGTCGTCCAGCACACGGGCGAGATGATGAAGACGCCGCTGACGCTCGTCGTCGTCGTGCCCGGCGGCGCTGCGGGCCGCAACGCGAGCCGCGTCTACGAGGACGCGGGCGAGGGCTACGAATACCTGCGCGGCGCTTCGCGCACGTTGACCGCGACCGTCGAAGGCAACACGCTGCGTCTCGCGCGCGCGGGCTCCTACAACGTCTCGCGCCCCGTCGCCGCCATCGAATTCCTCGGCCTCGCGGCGGCCCCGCGCGAAGTCCGCGCCGGTTCGACCGCCGTCCCCAACACGACCTTCGACGCCGCCACGGGCCGCCTCTCCGTCCCGCTCCCGGCGGAGGGCGCGGAAGAAGTTTCGCTGGTTCCGTGAGAGAAGTCAGAACCGCCTGCGGTAGCAGGCGGGTATTCACAAGGGTAGGACTCGCCCTCGACGCAGGGCATGTGTCGGCGGAAGGCATGACCCGCCCGCTACCGCAGGCGGTTCCGACCCGCGTTGCAAGTTGAGGAGAAACCGACGATGCACGACCGTCCCCACGCTCTCGAACTCGACCGCCGCCGCTTCCTCTCCTCCGTCGGCAAGGGAGTCGGTTTAGCGGCTCTCTCATCATCAACGGTCGCGTCACTCCTGCGTGACGTTCACGCCGCCGCGCGCAGCGTCTCGCACCTCACGCCGGAAGAGGCGGCGCGCGACGAGGACTTCTGGTTCGAGATTCAGCAAGCCTTCTCCGTCACGCGCGGCATCGTCAACCTCAACAACGGCGGCGTCTCGCCCTCGCCCCGCATCGTCACCGAGGCGCTCGTCCGCTACGCTTGGCAGCAAGAGGACGCGACCGCCTATACGATGTGGCAAATCCTTGAGCCGCAGTCCGAGACCATCCGAACGGGGCTCGCCGAACTCTTCGGCTGTGACCGCGAAGAGATTGCCATCACGCGCAACGCCTCCGAGTCGCTCGAAGCCCTCCTCTTCGGCATGGACTTTAAGCCCGGCGACGAAATCCTCACCACCACCCAGGACTACCCGCGCATGCTCACCACGCTCCGCCAGCGCGAGCGGCGCGAAGGTCTGAAACTCAACCTCATCAAGATTCCCGTCCCGCCGAAAAATTTAAGCGAGATTACGTCGGCCTTCGAGCAGGCCGTCACGCCGCGCACGCGGCTCATCCTCGTCTCGCACATGATAAATTTGACGGGCCAGATTACGCCCGTCCGCGAAATCTGCGAGATGGCGCGGCGGCGCGGCGTCGAGACCATAGTTGACGGCGCGCACTCCTTCGCGCAGTTCGACTTCCGTCAAGCAGACCTCCAGTGCGACTACTTCGGCACGTCTTTGCACAAGTGGCTGCACGCGCCGAAAGGGACGGGGATGCTCTACGTCCGTCGGGATAAAATCGCGCGCCTCTGGCCTTTGATGGCGGCGGAGGAGAAGCAACGGGGCGACATCCGCAAGTTCGAGGAGACGGGCACGCGTTCCGCCGCGCCGCGTCTCGCCATCGGCGAAGCGCTCCTCTTTCATCAGGGCGTCGGCGCGCGGCGCAAGGAGGCTCGGCTGCGCCGCCTCTCGCGCTACTGGATGGAGCAGCTCAAAGACTTACCCAACATCCGCTTCAACACCTCCTTCGACCCGCGCCAGTCCTGCGCCATCGCCAACGTCCACGTCGAAGGCACAGACCCCTCGGCGCTCGGCTCGCACTTGATGAGCGCGCACAAGATTTTCACCACCCCCATCGTCCACGAAGAGTTCAAGGGACTGCGCATCACGCCCAACGTCTACACCACTCTCGGAGAGTTAGACCGCTTCTGCGAGGTGATGCGGCGCGTCGCGACGAAGGGGCTCCCCGTCGCTTAAATCTCGGCGGCGGCGTGCCGGAAAAAACTTGCCAAAATCGCCGGGCCGCCGTATCCTTGCCTCACTCGCGAAAGCGAAAGGTGGTAACCATGATTCGCATGAGACTCACTAGACTCTTCAGGCTCTCCTAGGCCAACCGCAAACGGTTCCTCCGTTTCTTCCTCTCATTTCCAAATTTTGGAAAGCGGTTATCCGACCATCAAACGGGTCGGGAAGGTGTGTAAGTCAATGCCTATTCATGGTATCGAAGTCCGTAATCTACAAAAATTCTTCCGCAAACGCCGCAAGCTCTTCCGCGCCCGCCCGGCGGTCGTCCACGCGCTCAAGGACATCACGTTCGAGGTGCAGTTGGGTGAGACCTACGGCCTCTTAGGGCCGAACGGGTCGGGCAAGTCCACGCTCATCCGCGTGCTCTCGACGCTGCTCGCGCCCGACGGCGGCGAGGTGCGTCTGCTCGGCCACCGCATCCCCGGCGAGGAGCACCTCGTCCGCCAGAAGATTGGGCGCGTGAGCGTGGACGCGGCCTTCTACAAAAAACTCTCGGCGCGCGAGAACCTGCTTTACTCGGCTTACCTCTACGGCCTCGACGGGCGCAAGGCCGAGCGGCGCGCGATGGAGATTCTCGAAGCGCTCGGCCTTGAGCAGGAGAAGTTCACCGACCCGCTTGAAGAGATGAGCCGTGGGATGCAGCAGAAGGTCGCCATCACGCGCGCGCTTCTGATTAACCCGCCGCTCCTGCTTCTGGACGAGCCGACGACCGGCTTAGACCCGAAGAGCCGCCGCGACGTGCAGACCTTCCTCGAAGCCCTGCGCGCGGAGCACGGGACGACGATTCTTCTGACCTCGCACGACATGGCCGAGACCGAGCGGCTCTGCTCGCGCATCGGCTTCATCGCCAAAGGCTCGCTCATCGCCGAAGGGTCGGCGGACGAGCTTAAGGCCAAGTCCAACGCCGAGACGCTCGACGACGCCTTCATCGCGCTCGCGGGCGAATCGTTGGAAGAGGGTAACGGCAAGAACGGCGTCGTTCACAAGTCTTTGAAGGACGACGGCGAGAAGGCGGCGGCGGCGTTGGTCGCGACGGCGACGACGGGCGGCAACAACGGGGCGGCGAAAGACGACGTGCGGAAGGAGGTTGGGAAGTAAGCGATGGAACAGATACTCAGACAAACTTGGGCGTTCGTCTTCCGCGACATCAATCTGACGCGGAGGTACATGTCGTGGATCGTCGTCTTCACCTTCTACGCGATTGTGAACACGGCGACCATCGCGCTCATCGGCGTGGCGCTCGGCGACCGTCGCCTGACGCTGATGCTCATCCTCGGCGCGTTGCTCTGGAACTTCCTCTCGGTGCTCTTCAGCGAGATCGCCAACTCGATCACCTACGAGCGTTGGGAGGGGACTCTGGAATACACCTTCATGGCCCCGGTCTCGCGACTGACGCACTTGGCGGGCGTGAGCCTCTTCGTCACGATCTACAGCGTGGCGCGCACCGTCGTCATCACGGCGGGCGTGGCGCTCTTCGTGGACTTCGACCTCTCGCGCGCCAACCTCGGCGGGCTCTTCGTCGTGCTTTTGGTGAGCAGCCTCGCCTTCATCGGCCTCGGCTTGATGGCGGCGGCGCTGCCGGTGATGAGCCCGGAGCGCGGGGCGGAGGCGACGAACATCTTTCAAGGGGTGCTTTTGCTCGTCTCCGGCGTTTATTACCCGGTGGAGGTTCTGCCCACATGGTTGCAGCCCGTCGCGTACATCTCGCCCGCGACCTACGCGCTCTCGGCGAGCCGCAAGCTCATCGGCATCGGCGAGAGCGCGGCAGACCCGGCGCAGGGCGCGGGCGTCCCGCTCTCGGCGGTCACTTACGAACTCGTCGTGCTGCTTTTGATGGGCGTCGTGATGATCCCGCTCGGCCTCTACGTCTTCGGCATCGTCGAGCGTTGGGCGAAGCGGACGGGGAAATTGAAGCGGACGGGATGAAAGGCAGGAGGGCGAAGCGACGTGTACGCACGAGCCGTGTGCGCGCACGTCGCATCGCCTCGGGCTTCACAGGCCGCGGCACATCTCCGACCCCCACGGGGTCGCGGTGGCGCGTTCGATGGCCGACCTCACCTCGGCGAAACTCCAGTCCTTGCGCTGCCAGATTGAGCCGTCCGCGTACTCCACGCGGTTAATCAAGACCTTTTCCTGATAGAGGTTTCCTGACTTGTTGCCGAGGCTTTCCGCGCTGACCACGCCGCTCGGCCCGGACACGCTGAAGGACTCCACCTCTTTTTCCTTGTCCGGCTTTACCTTGAGGCTGCACAGAAACTGCCGCCGCGCCACGTTCGACGGGTTCGCCGACTCGATGAATTGATATTCCCAGAACAGGACTTCGATGACTTTCGCGCTCGCGTTCCGGACTTTGACCTGATACGCGTAGCCGTCCACGGTGATTTTCTTCGACGAGCGCGACTCCTCCACAATCTTATCTATCGCCGCGGCGCGCCCGTCCACGGTGTCGGCGTTCGGGTGTCTCGCCCCGGCCTGCTCGTTGACCCTCTGGTTCCGCTCGTAATTTTTGTCGGCCTGCGTCAGGGCCGCCATCGGGGCGGGCCTCGACTTATCCGGGGTCACGGCCTGCTGCTTCCCCTTCGACCACCGGAAGCCGGTCACCTCCACCGGAGAACCTTCGCGAGAGATCACGCCGTTCTGACCGGGCCACACGAACGACAGCAGCAACGGCAGGAGTAAGAATGTTCTCATGGCTTGTCTCCTCAGTTGAACGAAACGGTCTCGACTGCTGAATCGTGTGGACTCCCGGCTCTACCGGAACGCCTCCATCACCTCGTCGGCGTGCTGCTCGACGTTGACCTTGTCGAAGACCTTCTTGATTTTCCCTTCCTCGTCAATGAGGAAAGTCTTGCGCGCCACGCCCATATAAGTCTTGTCGCCCCAGCGCTGCTCGCCGTAGACGCCGTAGGCGTCGGAGACGGAGTGGTCGGTGTCGGAGAGGAGCGTGAAATTCAGCCCGTACTTCGAGGCGAACGCCTGATGCGAGGCTTCGTCGTCGAGCGAGACGCCGAGCACCCTAATCCCCTTCTCCTCGTAGTCGGAGAAGGCGTCGCGGAACGAGCAGGCCTCCTTCGTGCAGCCCGGCGTGTCGTCCTTCGGGTAGAAGTAGAGCACCACTTTTTGCCCTCTGAAGTCTGACAGTTTTACTTCCTTGCCTTCCGCGTCGCGCGTCGAAAACTCCGGCGCGGCATCACCTTCTTTAATCATCGGTTTGATTCCCCTTCGGCTTGAATTTTTAACTGAGTCGGAGCGTGAGCATTTTACCTCAATCCGCGTTCACCTGCGGCCTTCCAGCATCCCCTGTGACGACTTCAAGTGCCCTCGCCGGTCGCGGGCCGCACGCCTTTGCCGGGGGCGGGTTTGCGGAAGGAGCGGAAGTGTTCGGGGAGCAGCGTCGTGATGTGGAAGGTGGCGGCGCGACCGTCGGCGAAGGTCTGGTAGAGGTTGAATTCGGGCAACTGCAAACAACTGAGCGGCGAGGCGGGGCCGTAGCCGGTGTCAATGCCGATGGCATCATGCGAGACGTAGATGCCGTGCCGTCCGAGGCGTCCGAGGAGCGGCAAAAGCGGCGTCGGCGTGTGGCCGAAGACGCAGGGCTTGCCCCGGTAGTGCTTGAAGAAATCGGGGTTGCGCGACCAGAGGAGGTGGCGCGCGTCGGTCTCACGCGGGTGCTTGCAGCCGTCCAAACCGGCGTGGACGTAGAAGGCGTAGGCGTCCTCGTGATAGAGCGGGAGGCTGCGGAAGAAGTCGAGATGTTCTTGCGGGACCGCGTCGCGCACGCAGCGCCGCGCCTCCTCCCACCACGAGCGCAGCTCTTCGGTCAGCTCGTTCCCGGCGTAGCCGCCGAAGGTCGTGTCGCTCCCGACCGCCGGGTGGAGCCAGAGCACCGCGCCTTCGTCGAGGAAGTCGAGGAGCATCTGCTCGTGGTTGCCGCGCAGGACGACGACGTTCGCGCCGCTCTCCTTCAACTCCATCACGTCCGAGACGGTGCCGGGCACGTCCTCGCCACGGTCAATGAGGTCGCCGAGCAGGACGAGAGTGTCGCGCGCCGCGTCGCGCGGCAGCATCCCGATCAGTTGGCGGAGTTGGGCACGCCGCCCGTGCACGTCGCCGATGACGAAGGTGCTCATCCCACGCACTCCTCCCGTCCGGCCTGACGCCCCGGCTCTAACTTCTTCAAGTCCCGATGCGTTGCATCAGCTCGCCGAAGCGCGGGTCTTCGCGCAAAGTTTCCCAGTTCGGGTCGGACTCGAACCACGGTCGGTTCTCGTTCCCCAGTGTGATGGCGCGCGCGAGCCACTCGAAGGCTTCGTCGCGCTCGCCGAGCATGGCGTGGGCGGTCGCCAGCCAGTAGGCCACATCGTGGTCGGCGTCCGCCGCCTCGCGCGCCCTCTCGTTCAGCTCGGCGCGCGCCGCCTCGGTCTCTCCCTGCTTGATGAGGAACTGCGCCAGCAGCGGCCTCACGCCGTCCATGCGCGGGTGGCGCTCCAGGACTTCGCGCATGATTTTGACCGACGCCGCCGACTCGCCCCGCCGCGCGAGGACGACCGCGCGGAAGGTCTTGACGAGCGGGTGCGCGGGCTCGGTGGCAGCGCCGAGGTCGAGTTCCGCGAGCGCGTCGTCGTAGCGCCCCTGATACATGAGGACGCGCGCGCGGTTGTAGCTGACGACGACGCGCTCCGCCGGGTTGATCTTGACCATCCGGGCGAAGGCTTCGAGCGCCTGCTCGTAGCGACCGTCGAGCCGCGCGAGCGTGGCCGTGATGAACTGCACGCCGACGTCGTTCGGCGCTTCGCGCTGCATACCTGCGACCCGCTCGCGCGCCTGCGCCTTGTCGCCGCGCGCGAGCAGGATGAAGACCATGTGGAGCCGCGCTTCCAAGAGCTTCGGGTCGAGCGCGAGCGCGCGCTCGAAGGAAGCCTCGGCGCGCTCGTAGTCGGCGGCGCTGCCGAAGCCCTTGATGACGCGGTTGGCGTATGCGCCGCCGAGCGCGCAGTGCGCTAAGGCGAAGTTCGGGTCGAGGAAGACGGCGCGCTCGAAGTGCTTGACGGACTCGTCCGAGTCCTCGCGCGAGAGCGTGTGGTAGATGAAGCGCCCGCCCGCGTCGCGCCCGCGCAAGTATTCCTCGTAGGCGTCGGGGCTCGCCGTCGAGCGGGGAGAGCCCGCGTCGGTGCGGTCAATCGAGGTCTGATCCTGCGACGCCGCGCCCGAAGCCTCGGCGTCCTTGCGCTTCTCCTCTTCGAGCTTGTGCATCAGGTCGCGGAAGCCGGGGTCTTCGCGCAGGTGCTCCCAGTTCGGGTCGGACTCGAACCACGTGCGATTCTCGTTGCCGAGGTCAATGGCGCGCGCGAGCCATTCGATGGCCTCGTCGCGCTCGCCGAGCATGGCGTAGGTCGTGGCGAGCCAGTAGGCGATGTCGTGGTCTGCCGCCGCCGCCTCGCGCGTCCGCTCGTTGAGCTGCGCGCGCGCGCCCTCCTCGTCGCCCATCTTGATGAGCTGTTGGGCGAGGAGGGGCCGGATGCCGTCCATCGTCGGGTGCTCTTCGAGGACTTCGCGGAGCATCTGGGCCGCGCCTTCGCGGTCGCCGTGGCGGCCCGTGATGACGGCGCGGAAGGTCTTAATCAAAGGGTGGTCGGGCTCGATGCGAGCGCCCTGATCGAGTTCGAGCAGCGCGTCGTCGAAGCGGTGCTGGTACATCATCACGCGCGCGCGGTTGTAGCTCGCCACGACGCGCGCCGCCGGGTCGAGCCGCCCCAACTTGTCGAAGGCGCGCAAGGCGCGGTCGTACTCGCCGTCGAGCCGGTGGAGCGCGCCTTTGACGAAGTAGACCGCCGCTTCGTTCGGGGCCTTGCGTCCGAGCCTTGAGACCTCGGCGCGCGCCTTCTGCTTCTCGCCGCGCGAGAGGTAGATGAAGACCATCAGCATCCGCGCCTCGACCAAATTGGGGTCGAGTTCGAGCGCGCGGTTGAAGGCGTTCTCGGCCAGCTCGTAATCCTCGCCGCCGCCCAGGCCTTTGAGGACGCGGTTGGCGAAGCACGCGCCGAGGCCGCTGTAGGCGAGCGCGAAGGTCGAGTCGAGCTGGATGGCGCGCTGGAAGTGCTCGACGGCCTTGTCGCAGTCGGCGGGGTCGAGCGTGTGGAAGAGGAAGCGCGCGAAGTAGTCGCGCCCGCGCAGATACTCTTCGTAAGCGGGCGCGCTCTGCGTGGCGGGCGAGGGCGCGTCCGCCTCGGTCGCGGCGCGCACGTCAACGTTCAAGCCCCGCGCGATGCGCTGCGCGATGGTGTCCTGAAGGGCGATGATGTCTTCGGCGGAGGCGTCTATGCGGTCGCTCCAGAGGATGTCGCCGGTCTCGACCTCGATGAGCTGCGCGTTGACGCGGAGGTGCTCGCCCGCGCGGAGAAAGCTCGCCGACAAGCACCGCGCTCACGCCCAACTCGCGGCCCGCGTCCACCGGGTCAACCTGCTTGCCCTGATACTTCGCGATGACCGAAGAGGAGCGGACGACGAGCGAGCGCACGCGCGCCAGCTCCGTAATCACCGCGTCGGCCAGAGAGAACTCGTAGAAGCGCGCCTCCTCGTCGTTGCTCAAATTCTTGAAGGGCAGGATGGCGATGGACTTCTGCGTCTCGAACTGGCTGACGTGCGGCGAGGCGGGCGCGTGCGTCGCCGCGCCCTGCGGCGTCCGCGCTGCCGGGTAAGGTTGCGTCGTGGCCGACGAGGAGCGCGAGGCGGCGGGCGGGATGGAGGTCGGCTGCGTCTCGGCCCCGGTCAAACTCTTCCACCAACGACGGAAGGTGCGACCGACTCCGCCGTGCTTCTGGTGCCTTGGGGAGGAGAGTGGGACGAGTTCGCCGGGCATGCCGCTCGTGTTGATGTCGGGTTCGGCGGCGAGGCCCGCCAGCTCGCGCATCACGGCGCGCAGCTCGTCGCGCATCTCCGAAATCCTTTGGTAACGCGCGTCGGGGTTCTTCTCAAGCGCACGGTCAACAATCTGTTGCAGTCGCGGCGGCGGCTCGTCAGGCCGCGCCTCGGCGATGGGGCGCGGCGTGTCGTGCAGGACGGCGTAGCGCACCTCGATGCTCGTCTGCCCGCGGAACGGCCACGTCCCGGCGAGCATCTCGTAGAGCAGGACGCCCGTCGAGAAGATGTCGGCGCGGTGGTCAACCTTCTGGCCCGTCGCCTGTTCGGGCGCGGCGTAGGTCGCCGTCCCGTAAGGCACGCCCAACTCCGTGAGGTGGATGTCCGAGCCCTTCTTGGTGTCGTGCTGGTTCTCGTCGAGCAGCTTGGCGAGTCCGAAGTCCAGAACCTTCGCGAGCCCCGAATCCGTGACCATCACGTTCCCGGCCTTGATGTCGCGGTGGATGACGCCCTTCGAGTGCGCGGCGGTGAGGGCGTCGGCGACTTGAAAAGCAATCGAGACGGCGCTGTTGACGGCCAGCGGGTGGCCCGCGACGACCTCGCGGACGTTGCGCCCGTCAATGTACTGCATGGCGATGAAGTGGAGGCCGTCCGCTTCGTGCAGGCCGTAGATGGTGCAGATGTTCGGGTGGTCGAGGGAGGAGGCGAGCTGCGCCTCGCGCTCGAAGCGCTTGAGGTTGACCTCGCGGGCGGTCAATTCAGGCGAGAGCACCTTGATGACGACCGTGCGACCGAGCCGCTCGTCCGTCGCCCTGTAGACCGTGCCCTGCCCGCCCGCGCCGAGCTTTTCTATGATGCGGTAGTTGAGGAGCGTCTTGCCAACCATGAGAAGATTTTAGATTTCGGATTTTTGATTTTGGATTGTCATTTAAGCGAGAGACGATGCGGGGATTCTAGTCCCCCGCCCGCGAATCTTCAATCGCAAATCCGAAATCTAAAATCCAAAATGTGCTGTGTGGGCTGGCGCACGGCCAGCCGCTAGTCGTGCACCGTTCAACCACGCGGCGGCGTGCCCCACCCGGAGCCGACGTACTCGCCGTCGCGCACGACGCACGGCACGGTCGGGTCGCCGTCCGAGAAGGCCAGCATCTCCTTGCGCCGCGCGCGGTCGTTCTGCGCGTCGTACTCCGTCCACTCGACGCCCTCCAACTTGTAATAGTCGCGCGCCTGCTGGCAGTACGGACACCCCGGCTTGACGTAAAGCACCAATCCCATCGCCCTTTTTCTCCCTTTCGCTTTTACTCGACAGTGTAGCGCACGCCCGCGCCGGTTGAGAAGCACTTGCGGCGCGCGCCGCCCCCGGCGGCGGGAGGGCGCGGTCTTCAGGCTCTTTCCACGCGGGCGGCCCGGCGCGTCTATTAGATAGGGGGCGGTCAGCGGAGCAAGAAATCAACCCGCCCAAGGAGGAGAAAGATGAAGATCGTACCAATCCGTTCGCGAATGCTCTTCGGGGATTTTTACCCTCGGCCCGCGGAAGGCGTGTCCGAGGGTGTGAAATTCTCCACCGGCGTGGCGCTCACAATCTGCGCGCCGACGCTCTTACTCTGCTACGTCGTCGGCCACTACCTGCCTCTCTACGTGATGGCCTGCGACGGAACGCTGGGAGCCATCTTCGGGGTCTGGATGTTCGGTAAGCCGCGCCACGGCTTCGACTCCTGCGTCCCCGCTGACAACATCTCGGACGATCCGGGCGTCACCCACGCCCGGCGCATCGCCTAGCGCCAACCCACTCCATAAGGGGACGCGGCGGCCACGACGGCTCCGCCTCTCCCCTCTTTGACGAAGTCAATGTAAATCTCCCGTCGAATCGTCCGTCGCCGGTTGCGAACCACGGTCGCGAGGGTCGGGCCGGGCGGGCGGGCGCGTGCCGTCGAAGATGACGGTGCGAAGGTCACGCGGAGGGGCCGTGCGGTGACTCCGGCTGAGACCTTCTCGCGTGCACCTACGAGTCCGGGACGCACGCACGCCGAGGGCGAGCGCGACGCCGCTCCTGAAAAGCGGTGAAGCGCTCACCCACGGACTGGCTTCGGATGAACGGGCTCTCACGGAGCCCTTGCTGTTTTCCACTCAGGGCCACGACTTTCTGAAGTCCGCCAGGCTCGGCGTCGCCTCCTCGTCCGGCGTGTGTCCGTTGTTGCTGCCGCCGCGCGCGCCGTTCTTGGCGCGCGCCTCGTCGAGAATGTCGAGCATCGTCAGGTAAAATTCCCTGCAAGGTCGGCAGTTCAACAGATGGTCTTCGACATCTTCCGCGCCCTCTTCGAGCGGGTCGGTGATGTAGGCGGAGAGCCCTTCCCCGACCTGCGGGTCGGTGCATGATCCGCCGTGCTGCGTCTTGGCAAAGCCATTATTATTGGTACTCATCGCTCGACCTCTCTAAAGGCCGGCGGACGATTGATGGATTCAGGAGACTCTCTTCTCAAGACGCCCAACGCATCGTCCACTCCTTGCGGAGTTTTCTGGGCGTCGGCAACCCCCGGCTCTTGCGGAAGTCGCGGATCACGGCCATAACCCAATTCCTAATCGTGACGTGGGTGAAGGGCTCGCCTTTGCTGTTCAAGACCCCTTTGCCGGTTAGAACATCCGCGATGTCCCTGAAGCTGTAGTCCTCCAGCCAGAGGCCGACGGCGCACTTGCAGGCATCGGGGTAGTCCCCGTCTTTAACGAACGTCACGAAGCGGTCGAGAAGGGCCTTCGCCTCCGGGTTCGTCTGACGCGCCGGAACCTGAACCTCTTCCACTCGCTGGTCGCTGCGCAATCCCTCGCGCGTCAGCGTCCGGTAGAAGCGGAGTTTGCTGAAGTAGTGATTGCGGCCTAAGACACGCATCCAGTTGAAGAAGTCGTCCTCGATGAAGTCGGCTTCGGGGCGGATGTTGTCGGGACGCCGGAGCGTCGGCCCCATTTCCCACATTTTCACCCAGATGTCTTGATGGATGTCGTCTCTATCGTACTTGCCGTGAAAGACCCTGAAGTCGAGCCCGTTGCGCCATTCTCTGAGCCAACGAGTAAAGTGTTCGTGTCCGAGAATCTCATCAATCGTCCCGCGGCCATCGAAAAAGCGTTGGAGGATGCTGCGGAAGTCCTCCTCCGCTGTGTTCGGAGATTTAGGCATGATCCCTCCTTCTACTGCTGTTTAAGGAGGCTGGTGGCTTGCCGCGCTTTACACGTCCGTTGCAACATTTGATGGGCGTGGAAGTGAACCAACTACCTGCCCCCGTAATCGTCTGCTGTCCCTCAGTTGCGTGAGCGTGATCTGCCCGCCTTGATAACGTCTTGCCGCCAGTTGGTCGCTCAACTCCCCCGGCGGCTTAGAGTGACCGCCGAGATGTTTGGCTCTGTAAGTCATGGCTATTTCTCCTCTCTCCGTTAACGCGCATTTGGCAAACGCGCGTTTTAGTTGTCGTGCAAGAGGCCGCCGAAGCTGCGAGAGTTTCCTGCGCCTCTAACTATTAAATTCCTTTCCGCGGGGAGGTGTAAAGAAATAATAAAATTTTTTCTCAAATATTTTCTTAACACCTCCGGGGTCAAAAGCATTTCTTAGTCAAGAGGCCAAGGAGGAACCCACGGCGGGCGCGGGTTTCCCGGATCGCCTCCTCCATCGGCAGCCGTCGTGCCTTTGACTTAAAAGTCGGGCGCTGCCGCTTGAAACCCAGATTTAACCCGCATATAGGAGGATAAAGGTGATGAGGGCTAACAAATTCTTCTTCGGGGCATTCGTGATATTCGTGCTGGTCTGCCTGTTCTTCTTCTTCTTCTTCGGGTTCACCCGGACGCAAGCGCAGGGGATAGCTCACCAGCACCGCGAAGCATGGCACGGCGGGGAGACCGCGTTGGCCCTTCACAAAGATTGGAGCAACGCCTCGGCCCACTCCCAAGAGTGGGAGCAACACCGTTCGGAGGGTGAAGCCGTGACCGAGGAAATCCACGAAAACGCGCACCTGCTCAGGGGCAACGACGGCGGCGAGCCGTGGCAGGCGACCGAGGAACTGCACTTGGCGATGCACCACATCGCGACGGTTGAGTTGTCAGAACACGCCTGAGTGGCTAGCGACTTGTGAGGCTGTCGGCGCATCTTCTCGCGGCACAGTTCGGCTAACGAATAAAATGCGGGCCGCCCCGGCGCAGAGGGGCGGCCCGTTGCGCGTTCGGGGTCGGCGCGCATTCCTCTCACCGCGCTCCTGTTTCGCGTATCATGGGCTCAGCAGCTGCCTTGAATGAGCCGGAGCAGACGAAGGGCGACGAGCAAGGAGGACGAGACAGTGACTACCGCCAACACCAGCAAGTCCCGCGATGCGGGCGAAGCCTCACGCACTTCAACATCTCGAACAGACCGGGCAGCCGCCGCGCGCTGCCGCAAAAAATTCCTCCGACACTTTCCCGGCGGCTTCGACGGCGAGAAGTACCTCGAATGGGAGCGCGACTACAAGTGGGAGGCGCACGAGCGTTGGGAGGCGGCGCTTGGGCGTGAAGAGTTCCGTCGGCTCCTGCGGCGCAAAGAGTTCGCGGAGATCGGGAGCCGCGCCGTGCGCGTCGAGCAGCAGACGCGCCACAGCATGATCTTCTCGTTCGAGAAGATGGCATTGCGCGACGCGCTGAAGACGGAGGAGGGCGCGCGCCTCTTCGCCGAAGGTCTCTACGACTTCCTCCACGGCGCGGGGAGCGAGCAGAAAAGATTCGAGCGTTGGGTCGAGACGGTCGCCGCTCTGCCCCGCAAGCAGACGCGCGTCTTGACGTGGCCGGTCGTGACCGTCTTCGGCTTCCTCGCCGCGCCCGAACGCCATATCTTCCTCAAGCCGAACGTCACGCGCGAGGCGGCCCGCGCCTACGGCTTCGACTTCCAATACAAGTCGCGGCCCTCTTGGGAAACGTATTCGAGCCTCCTCGAATTCGCCGCGACCATCCGCCGAGACCAACGCGACCTCAAGCCCCGCGACATGATAGACATCCAGTCCTTCATCTGGGTGCAGGGCTCGGACGAGTACGCGGACTGAAAAGCAAAATCAGAAGTCGGAACGCTGAACGATGAACTGAAAGACAGAGGGCAGTAGTTTTTTTCGTTCTGCGTTCAGCGTTCTGACTTCCGCGTTTCCTGATATACTCTCGCCTTCTCCCCGCGCTCTAACATTCCCCCGTGCCGGAGAGTTTGACCAGCGTGTTCGAGAGCGACCTGCTTGACCCATACGAAAAGTTGATCTCCGTCGAGTTGCTCGGCCAGAAGGTCGAAGTGCCGGAGAAGAACCGCCTGCTGCGCTGCTTCCAGTACCTTTCGCTGCACACCATCTCCTACGGCGACTTCTGCTGGAACGGCGAATGCACCAACTGCCAGTTCTGGTATCACGAAGAGGGCGAGACGGAGGCGCAGGACAAGACGGCCCTCTCCTGCCGCTTCGACGTGCGCGAGGGGCTCGTCGTCACCCGCCTCAGCCCGCACGTCGAGATTGAAGGAGTCAATAAGTGATTTTGGATTTTAGATTGAACCCGGCGAAAGCTGAACAGTCCGAAATCCGGCTTCGAGTTTAAGAAGCACGCCAATCCAAAATCCAAAATCTAAAATCCAAAATCGGAAGGGGGTTTTATGCGTTTCGAGTATTACCACGAGGGGCTGAAGGGTTTGCCGAAGCTTTCGGTGGACGGGACGGTTGACAACGCCGTCCACTTCTCGCACTGGCGCGGCAACCGGACGCCATTGGAAGTTCGCGCCGACACCTCGACGGAGATTGCGCTGAACCTCGTCGCCTCGCCGCGCCGCGAAGAGTTGACCGAAGGCATCGAGCTCGTCACCAACAACCACTTCGACACGGACGGCGTGCTCTCGGTCTGGACGGTGCTCGCGGGCGAACGCGCTTTGGACTTGCGCGCGGAGTTGATCGCCGCCGCCGAAGCCGGGGACTTCTCCGAGCACACGGGCGCGCGGGGCGTGCGCGCGAGCCTCGTCATACAGGGGAGCGACAATCCCATCCCCGACGGCGGCGTCATCTCTCCGCTCGCGCGCCGGCTCGCGAGCGGCGCGAGCGTTGACGAGGCGCGCGCCTACGCGCTCGTGTTGCCGGAAGTCGAGCGCGTGCTGACGCGCACGGACGACTACGAGCCGCTGTGGCGCGAGGGCTGGGCGCAGATAGAGACGGCGCTTGAGAGCTTCGCGCGCGGCGCGTCGAGGGTCGAGGAGGACGAGAGCGCGGGCCTCTCCGTCGTCACGCTCACGCCCGACCTCTACGGCTCTTCCGGCTTCAAGCCGACGCGCCACGCCGCGCCCTACACGGCCATCTCGCACCACGCGCGCGGGCAGGTCTATCTCATCGCCATCCCCAACGCGGGCGGCTGGAGCTACCGGATTGATTATCCTTACTACTCTTGGGCCGAGACGATTGTGCGCCCGCGCGTCGAACGAAGAGACTTCGGCGCGCTCGTCGCTCGACTCAACGAACTTGAAAGCAATGCTGAAGGACTCTGGAAGACGGACGGGAGCGAGCTGACCTCGGCGGTGAAGTTCGCGGACGCCGCAGGCGTGCTCTCGGCCTCGCGTCTCGCGCCCGAAGAGGTGGCGTCGGAAGTGCGCACGGCGCTCGTCGCTGGACGGGCTTCGCAGATGGCTCAGGTTTAAAGGCGTGGCCGACTGGGACGAGCGTTACCGTCGCGGCGAGCACGCGACCGACGAGCCGAGTCAGTTGCTCGTCCGCGCCGTCGAGTTGTTCGCGTCGCAACTCGAAGGCGGAAGCCTCGAAGGTCTCCGCGCGCTCGACCTCGCGTGCGGCGCGGGACGCCACGCCGTCTTTCTCGCGGCGCGGGGGATGCGCGTCACGGCGGTTGACGCCTCGCGCGTCGGCGTCGAGTTAATGCTTGAGCGCGCACGCGAAAAGAATCTTTGGATTGATGCCCGCGTCGCCGACCTCGAACGCGGAGAGTTCAAAATCGAAGAGGGCGCTTACGACCTCGTCTGTGATTTCTACTACCTGCAACGCGACCTCTTCCAACGGATGCGCGCGGGACTAAAGCCCGGCGGCCTCCTCGTCGCCGCGATTCACATGGTTGACGAGAGCCCTTCGGTGAAGCCCATGAACCCCGACTTCCTCCTCCGCCCCGGCGAGTTGCGCGAGGCGTTCGGCGGACTCGAAATCCTCCACTACCTCGAAACAACGGGCCACGACCCGGACGCCGGAGAGCACACGCGCCGCTCCGCCGAAATCATCGGGCGACAAAGTCAGAACCGCCTGCGGTAGCGGGCGGTTCTGAGCGGTAAGTATCATTACGTTAGGTTAAAACCCGCCCGCTACCGCAGGCGGTTCTGACCTGTACTGAACTATGCACGACGTGATTATCATCGGCGCAGGCCCGGCGGGTTTGTCCGCCGCGTTGTGGTGCGACGAGCTGGGGCTGGACACGCTCGTCCTCGAACACGCGGCGGAGGTCGGGGGGCAGCTCCTTCATGTTCACAAACGCATCGGCAATTATCTCGGCGTCGAGGCCGCGAACGGGACTGAGCTGCGAGACCTCTTCGCCGCGCAGGTCGAGGACTGCGAGTTCGACCTCTGGACGCAGGTCGAAATCGAGAGCGTTGATTTGCGCGCGAAGCGGGTCAGTCTGCGGAGCGGCGAAGAGCTGCAAGCAATCGCCCTCGTCATCGCGACGGGCGTGCGGCGGCGCAGACTCGGCGTGCCCGGCGTGGAGGAGTTCGAGGGGCGCGGGGTGATGCGCTCCGGCTTGTTAGAGCGCGACGCTTACGCGGGCGAGGACGTGTGCGTCGTGGGCGGCGGCTGCGAGGCGGCGGAGGACGCGCTGCTCCTCGCCGACGTGTGCGCGACCGTGACGCTCGTCCACCGGGGCGAAGCTCTCGGCGCGCGGCGCGAGTTCGCCGAACAGATTCAAGGCGACCACCGCATCACGGTCTTCAAAGAAGCGACGCTCGAACGCGTCATCGGCGGCGAGCGCGTCGAGGCGGTCGAAATTCTCCGGCGCGGGGCCATCAAGCCGTTCCGCATGGCCGTGCGCGGCGTGCTCGTGCGCGTCGGCGTCGAGCCGAACGTCGAACTGTTCGCGGGCCAAGCCCACGCCGACGAGCGCGGTTACCTCGTCGTCACCGGCGAGCAGGAGACGAGCGTCGAGCAGGTCTTCGCCGTCGGCGACATCTCGAACCCGCTCGCGCCCACCATCAGCGGCGCGTGCGGCGCGGGCGCAACCGCCGCCAGAGTCATCGCCTCGCGCCTCGGCAGTTATCGAGCATGATTCCGTCACGTATCAGACCGCCTTCGTGGACGACGGCGAAACACTTTCTCACGTCGTTCGGCCTGCTGCTCGGTCAGCTCCTCGCGGACTTCCCTGCACAGAGCGGCGAAGCCCGGCTCGTATCCCTGTTGCGACAGCTCGTAAATGTCGTCGGAGGCGAGAAGGATTCGCAGGTGGTGCCGGACGATGTCCACCGTGTCTTCCTTCGACCTGCTCAAACCGTCCTGCGCCCCAAGGAAGCTGCTTGAGAGCGCGTTCAAGACGAGAAACGCGAACCACCTCCGGCGCTTCTCCTCGATGGACTGTTCGACCGCCGAGGGGTGCATGAGCCGGTCTGCCACGAGCAGCATCTCGTCGCTGGAGAGCGCCGTCTCGTTCAGGGTGTTCCACCACTCGCGCAGAGACCGTTCGTGTTCCGTCCGGGCGACGCGGCTCGACCAGCGTTGGAGGATTATCGAGATGACGACGGTCACGACGAGCGTGGCGACCGACGCGTAAGCGCTCAGCTCTTCGGGTTTCATCGAGGGAGTTTTCTCCGGGTTCTTCAGACTCCGCGCGCGCGCGGAAACTGCGCTATTATGGTGCGGCGAAACTTTAATGCCAACGATAAATTTTCGGCGCGGGCAGATAGCGGATGAGCTTCAAGACGATCACGCCGGAGCAGTTTGAAGAGCGGCGCGTGCGCGGGGACGCGCCGCTCCTCATTGACGTGCGCGAGCCGGAGGAGTTCGAGCTGGCGCGCATCGAGGGCGCACAGCTCATGCCGCTCAGCCGCTTCGACGAGTGGGCCGCGTCGCTCGACCCCGAAGCCGAGATCGTCTTCATGTGCCACCACGGCATCCGCAGCGCGCAGACCTGCGCCTTCCTCTCGCGGCAGGGTTTTACTAACCTCTACAACCTCTCCGGCGGCATTGAACGCTGGTCGTGCGAAGTTGACCGCCGCGTGCCGAGATACTGAAGGAGAAGAAATGATGAAAGGCAGTTTTCAGTTTTGAGTTTTCAGTTTTCAGTTCTCAGCTCCAGTCTTAACTGAAAACTGAAAACTGGATACTGAAAACTCTCCAGTTCATCGTTTGTCTTTATGATTGAGCCCGACGACGAAGACCGGCCCGCGTACACCGAGGCGCACGCCGCCTTCTACCCGGAGGAGTATCTGGCCGGGATAGACCTCTACAACGAGGGCGAGTTCCACGCGGCGCACGACGCCTGGGAGGAGCGTTGGCGCGACGAGGCCGGGCCGCGCGAGAAGCTTTTTCTGCAAGGGATGATTCAGGCGGCGGTCATCTTCCACCACCTCGAAATCGGTCGGCCCGGCGCGGCGCGGCGGATGTATCAACTGGCGAACGAGAAGTTCGCGCGCTTAGGCTCGGAGCGATTCATGTCGCTCGACCTCGGCGAATACCTCTCGCAACTCGCACGACAACTCTCGTGGCTCGTCGAGGCGCGCGACCCGCGCGAGGTCGTGCCGCCGCCGTTTGCTGCGCCGCGCATCCGTCTGCTGCCGGAGTTGATGGAGTATGACTAAAAGAGGCGCGGCGGGAGGGGGCGTTGGCGTCGGGGGACGTTTGTGATTTAGAATCGGCGCGCAAACGAAAAACGTCCCGCACAATTTTCAAGGAGAAGACTTCAGGTGGAGATCATCGAGCACCTCGACGACTGGCGCGACCGCTACGCGCGCTGGAAGCTGACCAACGAGATGCGCGGCGACGAGGTCGGCCCGCGCTACACTTGGGTCGAGAACCGCCACGCGCCGTTTACGCCCGCGCGCCGCGCGCTCCCGATGCTCAACCTCGCGCTCATCACCTCGGCGGGCGCGTACATTGACGGGACGGACGCCTTCGACACCAACATCGCGGGCGGCGATACTTCCTTCCGCGAGATTCCCATCGAGGTCGAAGCCGAAGACTTGAAGTGGTCGGCGCGCGGCTATGACCCGGAGGCTGTCCTTGCGGACATGAACTCGCAGGTTCCGGTTGAGCGTCTACAGGAGTTCGAGGGCAACGGTATCATCGGTCAGTTGAACCCGGTCTGGTGGAGCCTCTGCGGCTTCATTCCGAGCGCGGCCCGCTTCGCGGGGACGACGCTCCCGCAACTGGTCGAGCGCGTCGTGCGCTACGAGGTGCAGGCCGCGCTCTTAGTCCCGGCCTCGCGCCTCTGTCACCAGACGATGGGGCTCGTCGGTCGAGCGGTTGAGGCGGCGGGCATCCCGACGATGATGCTCTGCGTTGACCGAGAGGTCGCCGAGCTGGTGCGACCGCCGCGCGCCGCCTTCTACGCGGGCGAGTTCGGCTGCGTCGCGGGCAAGCCCGAATGGCCCGAACACCAGCGCCGCATCCTCGACGAAGCCCTCCGCCTCATCGAGCCCATAGACCAGCCCGGCGTCCGCAACCTCTCCGTCTCCATGCAGACTGAAGTCGAGATGGGGCGCGGGGAGAGATAAAGAAAAAGTCAGAAGTCAGAACGCTGAACGCTGAACTGAAGAGCAAGAAGCTCTTGTCTTTCAGTTCAGCGTTCAGCGTTCTGACTTCTGACTTTACCGCTTGAATCTCGCCAGCACTTCTTCCACCTGTTCAAAGTCGAAGGGCTTGCCGATGACGGCGGCGGCGGCGCCCGCGCCGTGCGAGCGGAGCGCGTCCTTGCCATAGCCGGTGACGATGACGACGGGGAGACCCGCGCGGCGGCGGATTTCGCGCGCCACCTCGATGCCGTCCATCTCCGGCATCGAGAGGTCTGTGAAGACGAGATCGAAGCGCGCGTCTTCGAGGAGCGCGAGCGCCTCGGCCCCGCCCTCAACGACCGTCGCGCGGTGGCCGAGCGAGACGAGCATCTCGGCCAGAGTCTCGCGCACCGCCTCTTCGTCGTCCACGACGAGCACCGAGAGCGAGCCGGAAGAATGCGCGGCGGAGACTAACTCGGCCCCCGCGTCTGAAGGCGCGGCGGGCTCGACCGCCGGAAGCTCAATCGTAAAAGTCGTCCCGTGACCGGGCGCGGACGAGACCGAGATGTGGCCGAGATGACGCTCGACGATGCCGTAGCTGACGAAGAGTCCGAGCCCCGTCCCGTTCATCCCCTTCGTCGTGTAGAAGGGCTCGAAGATGCGCGCGCGCACCTCCTCGGTCATCCCCGCGCCGGTGTCGGCGAAGAGGAGTTGGACGCGACCGCCGCGCGTGCGGCACTCGATGGAGAGGCGGCCCCCGCCGGGCATCGCGTCTATCGCGTTGACGACGAGGTTGACGAAGACTTCGCGCAGTTCAGAGGCGTTGCCGCGCGCGTGGGCGTGGAGGTTGTCGCAGCCCGCGTCCAGCTCCACGTCGTAGCGCAGCCCGCGCGCCCGCGCGTCGTTCTCCCAGCGCGTGCGCGTAATCTCCACCGCGTCCCGGAGGAGCGCGCCGACTTCAAGCAGCGTGAACTCCTCGCCCGGCGACTGGTGCGCGAACGAGCGGATGCGGCGGACGGTGGCGGCAGCGTCCTCGGCGGCGGTCTGGATGATGTCGAGGTTGCGCACGACCTCCGTGTCCTGCGTCGAGCGGCGCAGGAGTTGGGCGCGACCGAGGATGGCGGCGAGCGCGTTGTTGAAGTCGTGCGCGACGCCCGAAGCGAGCTGGCCGAGGGCGCGCAGCTTGTCGGCCTGCGCGGCGCGCTCGCGCTCCTGCTTCTGCTCGGTGATGTCGCGCGTGATGGAGAGGACGCCGGTCGTCCGTCCTTCGATGACGAGCGGCGTCAAGTCCATGAGCACGTGGCGCAGGCCGCCGACGCGCGTGACGATGCGCAGCTCCACCGTCCTCTGCTCGCCCGCGAGCACGCGCCGGAAATTTTCGAGGGCCGTCTCGCGGTCGCTCTCTTCGATGAGCCTGACGAAGGGCTGGCCGATCATCGCTCCCTTCGGGTGACCGCTGACAGCGCCCGCCGCCGAGTTGCTCCACATGATTCGGCCTTCGGGGTCAACGGCGCAGATGACCTCGCGCGCGCTCTCCAAAACATTTTCCAGAAGCGACTGCCGCTCGCGCGCCACGGCCTCGATGCGGCGCAGCTCCGTGAGGTCGCGGACGGTGCAGACCGTGCCGATCTGTCCCGAAGTGTCGCGAATCGGCTCGGCGGTGACGAGGAGCGGGACGCCGAGCCGTTCGGGCGTGTATTCGAGCGTGATGCTGCGGCCCTCGGCGCTCGCGCGCTCGATGATGCAGCCCTCGCCGCGACCGGCGCGAAGGATTTCGCAGCACCGCCTGCCGAGCAGCTCGCGCGGCGCGACCGACTCCATCCCCGCCCCGGCGCGGTTCACCCGCAGCAACTGACGGTCGTTGTCGAAGATGAAGATGCCGTCGGACATGGCGTCGAAGGTGACTTCCCAGGTGCGCTTGGCGCGCTCGACCATCTCGAAAAGTTCGGCCTGCGCGATGCCGGTGGCGAGCTGCGCGGCGACCGCTTCGACCAGCGCCACCTCGTCCTTCGCCCAGTAGCGCACGCGGTCTGTCTGGTGGATGCAGAGCGTGCCCCGGAAGCGTCCCTGCACGACGAGCGGGCACAGGATTTTCGAGAGCGTGCCGTGCTCCGCGGAGAATGCGCGGAGCCGCGCGTTGAATTCGGGCGTCCCCTCTTCGTACTTCTGGGCGTCGTGGACGACGACCGTGCGCGGCCTCTTCATCAGAGACTGCCCGACGGGGTTGTCGAAGCTGATGACCGTCCCCTGCATGGACGGGCTGCCCGGCGCGAGATACTCGTACTCGACGACCGCGCCCGTCGGCTCGTAGGGGCGGATGTAGACGCGCGAGGCGCGGAGCGCGCGGCCCAATTCGTGCGTCGCCGTGCGCGAGACTTCGGGCAGGTTGAGCGAGGCGCGGATGGCGTGGCTCAGGCGGTTGATGAGCGCCTCGCGCGTCGAGGTCGCCTCGGCCCGCTGGTAAAGCTCGGCCTGCCGGATGGCGATGCCGGTCTGGTCGGCGACGGCGCGCGCGAGCGCGAGGTCTGAGTCGCGCCAGCGCCGCTTCTCGTGCACCGTCGAGATGGCGAAGGCGGCGGCGATGTGCTCGTCGTCGCCGACGCGGATGCCGACGTACATGATCGAGCGCGTGCCGAGCTTGCTCAGGATGTTTTCGTAGACGTGGCGGATGGCCGGGTCGTGCTCCACGTCCTCGAAGGCGAGGACTCCGTGGCGGCGCACCGCCTCGACGAGCGCCTCGACGAGCGGCATCTTGTACTCCCGGCCCGCCGGGATGATGCCCTGCGCCGTGTACTCGGCGGCGTTGCTCACCGCGCCCGCCTCCGCGTCCACGAGGAAGAGCACGCACCTGTCCACGCCGAGGTGCGTGCCCAGCTCTTTGACCGCCGCGCGGAAGACTTCGCCCGTGTCGAGCGACTGGCGGACGGCGCGCGAGATGCGGTTGACGAGCGCCTCGCGGCCCGCCTGCTCGGAGAGCTGTTCCGAGTCGCGGCGGCGCGCGATGAGCTGCGCCGTCTGCCGCGCGAAGGCGACAACGGGCAAAACGCTCTGGCGGTCGGGCGCGCGCCCGGTCTTCGGGTCGTCGAGCGAGATGAGCCCGACGAACTGCCCCTCGTTCGTCACGAGCGGGACGAACAGCTCGTCGCCCACGCGCCACGGCACGGCGCTCTCGTCTTCGGGCTCAAGGCGTTCGAGGTCGGCTTTGAAGCGGTCGGGGAAGACGCGGTCGAGCAGTTGGTAGCGCGACGGCGGGTAGAAGGCGGCGAAGCCGAGGCCGCCGACCTCGATGCGGATGCCGCCGCGGATGAGCGAGGCGACCTCCTCGCGCGGGAAAGAGCTTTCGGAGATGAGCGAGACGTATGCGGCGGGGATGTTCGAGGAGTGCGAGAGGACGCGCGGGCGGTGCGGGGCCTCGTCGGTGAAGAGGAGGACGACGCAGGAGCGGTAGTCCGTGACGCGCGTGATGGAGTCGGCGAGTCCGTCGAAGAGGCTCCGCAGTTCGCGCCCGTCGTGCGGGGCGGAGGCCATCGCCGTCAGGGCTTCGAGCTGGCGGACGGAGGCGCTCAGACGCTCGCCGGTCTCCTCGGCGCGTTCGTCGCGCTCGGAGGGGTAGATGTCAGTCAGGGGCATGGCACTCTTTGACAGGAAAAAGAAAGTTCAAGTTGCGTACAGCTTCCGGCGGCGTCCTCAACGGTGCGGCGGACGGCGACCGAAAGGGCTTCCGAGAGGCGGGGCAAAGATTGTCTGTGCTGCGAAAACGTGCGGCGCGCTGTTGGACTGCTAAGGTCTCTCCGGCTCGAAGGATGAGGGCGCGGGCCGGGAGGCCAACTGAAGTATAGCAAAGAGTTAATGTTGCTGTCATGCAAAAACAATGGGAGGGAGACGAGGAGCCCCGGCAGGGGCGTCGGAGATTAGCCGGGGGTGAGCAGACGGAGTTTGCGCGAACCCCCGGTAAGAATCGAATAAAAACATTTCGCCCCGGCAGGGGCGACGGAAACGACGCGTGACCACTCGTCGCGTGTGTTCCCGCGCCCCTGCCGGGGCGCATACTTTTTATCTCGCGTCGTTCCGGGGGTTGCGCTTCGTCGGCTCGCGCCTCCTCGCTTCACCCCCGGCTAATCTCCGACGCGCCTCCGGCGCTCCGTAATGCTCACTACTTCTTTCTGGGCGTGGCGACGGTCGTGGCCTGCGCGAAGTAGCCCTGCCGGTAGGTGAGGCGGAGGTTCTGCTTGCGGAGTTCGGGGTTGATGACCTCGATTTTGAGCTGGCGGAAGCTGCCGTCCTTGGCCTTGTTCGTCGGCGAGTAGGCGACGAGGTACTGCGAGCGCAGCTCGTCCTGAATCTGCGCGAAGGCCGAGCGGAGGTCGGTCTCGTCGCGGGGGAAGTAAGCGCGACCGCCCGTGCGCTCGGCGATCTTGCGCACCGAGCCTTCGTCCACGCCGTCGAAGCTGAAGCTGTCGCCGATGCCGATGGCGTAGATGATGGTGTCGGTCTTGAGGGCCGACTCGATGGCCTCGTTGACCTTCACGCGGCTGCTCGTGTCCACGCCGTCGGTGAGGAGGATGATGGCGCGGCGCGTCTTGTCGGAAGTCTCCGATAAGACCTCGGTGGTCGTCACCCAGATCGAATCCCAGATGGCCGTGGAGCCGGCGCGCGACTGGTTGTCGCCGGAGATGGGCGGCGTGCCGGGGACGACGATGCCGCCGCCGAGGTAGCCCGAAGGCGGCGTGAACTCGACCTTCTCGATGGCGCGACGGACGCGCTGGACGCTCCCCGTCAAGCCCTGTTCGAGCGTCGCCTCGCCGGTGAAGGAGAGGACGGCCACCTCGTCTTTGCTCGGTCGGATGACGGCGTCAACGAAGCCGCGCGCGGCGCTCTTCTCTTCGGGGAGCGTGCGCTCCTGAGAGGCGCTGGTGTCAATGAGGATGGCGAGCGAGAGCGCGCGGTCGGTCTCGCGCTGGAAGGCGAAGACCTCCTGCGGCGCGCCGTCCTCGTAGACGCGGATGTCCTCCTGCTTGAGCGTCGTGATGAACCGCTTGTTCTTGTCCACCGCCGTGAAGAGGACATTGGTGAGGTCGGTCTCGACCCGCAACACGTCGTCCTCGTCAATCGCCTCCGAGTCGTCCTGCTTCGGCGCGGGCGTCGGCGTCTGACGCGGCGCGGGCGTCTGCTGTTGCTGCGGCGCAGGCGCGGGGGCCGTCTCGCCCGCGCGGCGCGGACGGTTCGACGGCTCCTGCCCGGCGCGCGTCGGCGCGAGCCCGCCCGCCGCCCCGAACAGAACCGCGACGGTGAGCAAAAGCGCCAGAGCGCGCCCGACTGTGTAGCGATAAGACATCAAGTTAAAACCTCTAAAAGCCGTGAACCGTGACGGGTGACAGGTGACAGGTAAGAGACAGGTTTTCTCCTGTCACCTGTCACGGTTTACCCGTCACGGCTTTGGCACTTCCCTGTCGGGCGTGTAGCCGCGCTTGGCGTTGACCTTGCGGTCTTTGCTGGTCACGAGCTTGACCTCGAGGCGGCGCTCGCGTCCGTCGAAGGGGCCTTCGGGGCGGTAGGTGATGAGGTACTGCGAGCGCAGCTCCTCGCCTATCTTCTGGAAGGCTCGTTCGAGCGCGAGCATGTCGCCGGTGTAGAAGGAGCGCCCGCCGGTCTCGTCGGAGAGACGCTGAATCTGTTTGTCGCCGCTGTCCTGAACCGTCCCGGCCTCGACGCCGGGCACGGCGCTCGTCGCGAAGCCGCCCTTCGTGGAGATGGCGAAGATGATGGTGTCGGTCTTCTGCGCGATCTGGATGGCGTCGGCGAGGCGCGCGCGGCTGTAGGTGTCGTCGCCGTCGGTGATGACGACCAGCGCGCGGCGCGGGCTCGGCGCGTTCCGCATCTTCTCGTCGCAGAACTGCCACACGGCGTCGTAGAGCGAGGTGCGGTTGCCCGGCTTCTTGACGGCGTTGATGGCCTTGTCGAGGTGGTCGTGATTCGTCGTGAAGTCCTGCCGCAGAGTGACCTCGTTGTCGAAGGTGAGGAAGGCCACGTGGTCTTTGCGCGTGCGCGTCACGGCGTAGATGAAGTTGAGCGCGGCCTCCTTCTCGAACTTGAGCTTGCCGGAGGTCGAGCCCGACGTGTCCATCAGAATGCCGATGTAGATGGGGAGCTTCTCCAGCTCCTTAATCTCGCCGAGGAAGTCGAACTGCGCGATGGGCTTCTTGTCCTCGAAGACGAGGAAGTCGCCCTTCGTCAGTCCCGTCACGGGCTTGCCCTTCTTGTCGAGCACCGAGACGGGCAGCCGGACGATGCGCGAGGTCGTGCTCTCTCGATCTTCGTCCTGCGCCGCAGGCGTGGGCGCGGGCGTCTGCGCGGCGGCGCGGGGCGGCAAGAGGCCGAAGGCGCAGGCCAGAAACACGAACGAACTCAAAACATTGAAGGTCTTTTTCATCATCCTGATTGCGCGGGGAGGCGGGTATGAATTTTTGGATGTTCAACCGCTCTTCGGCCCGTCTTTCGATGCTCGCGGCGCGTGCGGTCGTTGCTTCCCTGTCCGGCGACAGTATAGCAATCAACACTTACGGCAGCCACCCGGCGCGCGGCGAAGCGAATCTGGCGACGTGCGCAGCGGCGTATAATGTTCGTCGCCTTTTTCGCGCGGTGCTATAATGCCGCGCCGTTACCGACGCGCGCTGCGCGCCACACCCACGGAGACGGGTCGGAGGCCGCCGACCGTGCCGTGACGCTCCTTTAAGCGGGCCGCCGAGACACAAGCTTCCCCCGGCGACCCGCTCGCCCTCGACCTTTTAGAGGCCGGAGTCTCTCTCTTGACCCCCGAAGTCATCTCGCATTACCGCATCCTCAGAATGCTCGACCGCGGCGGCATGGGCGAAGTCTTCCTCGCCGAGGACACGAAGCTCGGTCGGCATCTCGCCTTAAAGCTCCTGCTCTCGGAGTACACGCGCGACCCGCGCCGCCTGAGCCGCTTCGGGCAGGAGGCGCGCGCCGCCTCGGCCCTCAACCACCCGAACATCATCACCATTTACGAGATCGGGCAGGCCGGCGACCGTCACTACATCGCCACCGAGTACGTTGACGGGGAGACGCTGCGGCGGCGCGTGAAGCGCGCGCCCTTCGGCGTGGGCGAGGCGCTCGACGTGGCCGCGCAGATCGCCTCGGCGCTCGCGGCGGCGCACTCGAAGGGCATCATCCACCGGGACATCAAGCCTGAGAACGTCATGCTCCGTCCCGACGGCTATGTGAAGGTTCTGGACTTCGGACTCGCCAAGCTCCTTGAGAAGTCGGGCGAGAAATCGAGCGCCGACCACGAGGCCGAGACGATGGAGATGCACGCCGCGCACACGAACCCCGGCGCGGTGATGGGGACGGCGTGGTACATGTCGCCGGAGCAGGCGCGCGGCCTCCCGCTCGACGCGCGCACCGACGTTTGGAGTTTGGGGTGCGTGCTTTATGAGATGCTTGCCGGTCGTCCCCCCTTCGACGGCGAGACGGCGAGCCACGTCATCGTCTCGATACTCGAAGACGAGCCTGAGCCTCTGGGCGAGTGCGTGCCGGGACTCCCGGCGGAGTTGGAGAGAATCGTCGAGCGTGCGCTCGCCAAAGAACGCGAAGAGCGATACGGCTCAGCGGGCGAGCTGCTCGAAGACCTGCGAAGGCTCCGTCAAAGGCTCGAAGCCGAAGGGGCCACGAGTTCAGGCGAGAGCACCGCGAGCGTCAATCTCGTCGCCCGCGACACAAAGCCCACGCGCGAGGAACTCTCGACCAACCTCGTCTCGGCGGCGGACACCGCAGTCGCTTCGGGACGCGCGGCGCGAGCGGCGCGAGCGGCGCGCACCACGGGCGAGCACTCGCGCGACGCGCAGGATACTCGGAGGCGCGGCCCGGCGAAGTCGCTCGTCGCCGCCGCGCTCGTCGGCCTTGTAGCCCTCGTGCTCGGCGTCTACGTCTTCGTCGTCCGGCGCAACGCGCCGCGACCGATTGAGGCCGTCGCCGTCCTCCCCTTCGCCAACGTCGGCGGCGACCCCGGCGCGGAGTGGCTCTCCGACGGCATCACCGAGAGTCTCATCAACAGCCTCTCGCCCGTCGCGGGACTGAAGGTGATGTCGCGCAACTCGGTCTTCCGCTACAAGGGGCGCGACGTGGAGCCTTACAAGGCGGGGCGCGAGCTTGGCGTCACCGCCGTCCTCGCCGGTCAGGTCGCGCAGCGCGGCGACGGCGGGCTCGTCGTCAGCGTCGAGCTGATTGACACGCGCGACAACACGCAGATGTGGGGCGAGCAGTACACGCGCACCACCTCGGACGTGCTCGTCGTGCAGGAGGAGATCGCGCGCGACATCGCCGCCCGCCTGCGCTCGCGCCTGCGCGGCGGCGGGGGCGAAGAGCCGAAGCGGCACACCAGCGACAACGAGGCTTATCAGGATTACCTGCGCGGTCGCTACTTCTGGAACAAGCGGAGCGCCGACGGCTTCCGCCGCGCCGTCCAATACTTCAACCGCGCCATCGAGCGCGACCCTTCATACGCGCTCGCCTACGCGGGCCTTGCCGACACCTACGCCTTGATGAGCGACTACAGCATCGTCCCGCCGCGCGAGGCGATGCCGAAGGCGCGGGCCGCCGCCCTGCGCGCCATCGAGTTGGACGAGACGCTCTCGGAGGCGCACACCTCTCTCGCCTTCGTCCGCATGGCGTTCGACTGGAAGTGGGAGGAGGCCGAGTCGGACTTCCGCCGCGCCATCGAACTGAACCCGAACTACGCGACCGCGCACCAGTGGTACGCCTCGTATCTGGTGCAGGTCGGTCGCTCCGGCGAGGCTCTGGCCGAGATACGACGCGCGCAGGAACTCGACCCGCTCTCGGCCATCATCAGCGCCAACGCCGGGCTCTACCTCTACTACGCGCGCGACTACGACGCGGCCACCGAGCAGCTCCGCAAGACGCTCGAAGTTGACGACAACTTCGGCGTCGCGCACCTCTACCTCGGCTACGCGTACCTCCAACAGGCGGGGCGCGCGAACGACGCCGTAGCCGAATTGCAGAAGGCCGTCAAGCTCATGGGCGAAGACCCCGAAACGCTCTCCGCGCTCGGCCACGCCTACGCCGTCGCGGGCCGACGGGCCGACGCCGAAGCCGTCCTCGCCCAACTGCGGGGCTTGGGCGAGCGCGGCTACGTCTCGCCCTACTTCGTCGCCGTCGTCTACGCCGGACTCGGCGACCGCGACCGCGCCTTCAACGCGCTCGAAGAGTCCTTCCGCGACCGACACCCCGGCATGATCCTTCTGAAGTCAGACCCCCGCTTCGACCCGCTCCGCAAAGACGCGCGCCTCTCCGGCCTCATCCGCCGCATCGAGGACGGGGCCGCCTAATCTCGAATCGATTCAAAGACCGTTTCAAGCACTCGACGCGGATAACGACTGTAGGGGCAGGGCTTGTCCCTGCCCGCTTGCTCGTTAAACTCAACTTGACTCTTTAGAAAGCCTGCGGGCAGGGACAAGCCCTGCCCCTACAGTTTAGCAACGCGGTCTTAGGCTTTTTCCAGCGAGTCTAAGAACTCTTGCAGCTCTGCGGGAAGCGGGGCGTTGAAGCTCAACGTCTCTTCGGTGCGGGGGTGTTTGAAGGAGAGGCGCTCGGCGTGGAGGAACTGGCGACCGAGGGCGGCGATGCGTGCGCGCAGGGTGTTGTCGGGGAGGTTGCGGTCGCGCCCGCCGCCGTAGGTGGCATCGCTGACGACCGGGTGCTTGATGTGTGCGAGGTGGACTCGTATCTGGTGCGTGCGGCCCGTCTTGATTTCCACGTCGAGGAGCGTGAAGCGCGCGAACCTCTGGCGGACGCGCCAGAGCGAGAGCGCCTCGCGACCGCCGCGCACGACCGCCATCCGCGTGCGGTGTCTGGGGTCGCGGGCGATGGGCTGCTCGACGCGTCCCGAATCCCTCTCGGTCTGCCCGTGCGCGAGCGCGATGTAAGACTTGAAGATGGTGCGCGCGCGGAACTGGTCTGAGAGCTTCTCGTGCGCCCGCACGTTCTTGGCGACGACGATGAGGCCGGAGGTGTCGCGGTCGAGGCGGTGGACGATGCCGGGGCGGAACTCTCCGGCGTGCGTCGAGAGGTTGCGGAAGTGGAAGGCGAGCGCGTTGGCGAGCGTCCCGGCGCGCACGCCCGCCGCCGGGTGCGTGACCATCCCGGCGGGCTTGTTGACGACGACGAGGTCTTCGTCCTCGTGGATGATGTCGAGCGGAATATTTTCGGGCGTGAGGTCAACGGGCGGCGGGGCGGGGATTTCGACTTCAATCTTTTCGCCCGCGCTCAACTTGTAAGAGGGCTTCACGGCGCGGCCACCCACGAGCACGTCGCCGTCCTCGACGTACCGCTTGATGCTCGTCCGGCTCGTCCCCTCGATGCGCGCGGCGAGGAAGGCGTCCAGACGCTCGCCCGCCTCCGCCCCCGACACTTCGAACGTCAGCGCCTCGGCTCCGGGCTCCGTCTCGCCCGACGCTCCGCCGCCGTCTTCTTCTTCGACTCTCTCGACTTCATCACTCATGCTCGTGCCGTCCCCGTCGCGCGTGTTTCTTCGCCGCCCCCGCGCGCGGTCGGCTCGGCTGACGCGCGACGCCGGCGGATGAAGAGGAGGACGAGCCCGCCGAGGCAGACGAGGAGGCTGATGAGCTGCGAGGTCGAGAGCCCGGTCAGACTCGTCAGGCCGAGGATGTCGCCGCGCGGGTCGGCGCGGAAGAACTCGATGATGAAGCGCGCCGCGCCGTAGAGCACGGCGTAGGCGAGAACCACCTGGCCGTCGAAGCGTTTGCGGCGGTGGAGCCACGCGAGGAAGAGGAAGATGAGGAGCGTCGCCGCCGATTCATAAAGCTGCGTCGGGTGGAGGTGGACGCCGATGGGCACGCCCGTCACTTCGTGCCCGCGCTCGGTGAACTCGACGCCCCACGGCCACGCGCACTCCTTGCCCCAGCAGCACCCGGCGGCGAAGCAGCCGAGCCGACCGATTGCCTGCCCCAACGCCAACGCCGGAGCGAACGCGTCCGAAGTCTTCCAGAAGGGCAGGCGGTAGCGTCTCATGAGAAAGATCGCCGCGCCGAGCCCGCCGAGGAAGCCGCCGTAGAAGACGCCGCCCGAACGCAGGAAGTCGAGCGAGAGCAGCCGCAGGGGCTCTTGCCTGTACTCCGGCTCGACCACGAGCAAAAGGAGCTTCGAGCCGACGAGCGCCGCCATCAGCATCCACAGTCCGAGGTCGAAGACGCGCTCGCGCTTGAGGCCGTCGCGCGCGCCCAGCCACGCCGTCACGAAGAGCGCCACGAGGAACGACGCCGCCAGCATCACGCCGTAAGTGTTGACCGGGAAAGAGCCGATGCGGAAGAGTTCTGGAAACATCTCAATTCAAGGCAAAAGGCAAAAGGCAAAAGGTAAAAGGCAAATGTTTTACCCGTTCATTGCGCGACGCCCTCCGCCTCCTCACTTTTACCTTTTGCCTTTTGCCTTTTGCCTTCAAAGATGATGTCGAGCGCGAGCAGCCCCGCGCCCACGCAGATGGAGGCGTCGGCGACGTTGAAGGTCGGCCACTGGAAGGAGCCGAGGTGGACTTCGATGAAGTCTATGACGTAGCCGAGGCGCACGCGGTCGGTCAAGTTCCCCACTATCCCGGCGAGCAGGAGCGCGCACGCGCCGAGCGTTCGGTCGTCCGTGCGCGGCGTGCGGATGATGTAAGCCGTGACGCCGATGGCCGCGAGCGCGGCGAGGACGACGAGCATCCAGCGACCGAAGTCGCCGCCCTCCTGAAACTGCCCGAAGGCGATGCCGGGATTCTCGGCGTAGCCGAAATGGAGGAAGCCTTCGACGGCCCGCACCGTCTCGCCGAGGCGCAGCCGCCTGACCGCCCAAGCCTTCGTCGCCTGATCGAGCAGGAAGACGCACGCCGCCGCCGCGAGGTACGCCGCGCGCCAGCCGAAGTTACGCGTGCCGCCTGCGCTCAACTCGTGCCCCCTTCCGCCTCAATCTCGGCGAGCGCCTCGATACAACGCTCGCAGACGGTCGGGTAGCGCGCGAACTCGCCGACGCGCGTCGAGTAGTTCCAGCAACGCTCGCACTTCTCGCCCTCGGCGCGCTTCACCGTGACGCGCACCGACTCGCCGCCCGCGATGGTCGCCGGGTCCGAGTCGTCGGCGAGCGCGAGCGAGACCTGCGAGACGATGAAGAGGTAACGCAGTTGTCCTCTCTGCGCTTCGAGCAGCTCGAAAGTCTTCCTGTCCGCTTGTAAGAGGACGTGAGCTTCGAGGCTGCTGCCGATGAGCTTCGAGACGCGCGCCTCTTCGAGCGCGCGCAAGACCACGTCCCGCACCTCGAAGACGCGCGACCAGCGCGCCGACAGCTCCGCGTCGCGCTTAATCATCGGCAGAGGGAACTCCGCCAGATGGACGGACGCGAGCGCCGCGCCCTCGTCGCCGCGCCTCGACTTCGGCAGGTTCTCCCAGATTTCGTCAGCCGTGAAGACGAGGATGGGGGCGAGCAGCCGCGCGAGCGCGTCCGTTATCTCGTAGAGCGCCGTCTGCGCCGAGCGCCGCGCGTGCGAGCGCGGCCCCGCCGTGTAGAGACGGTCTTTGATGATGTCGAAGTACCGGGCCGACAGCGTCAGTGTGCAGAAGTGGTAGAGAGTCTGGTAGACGACGTGAAACTCGAACTCCTTGTAAGCCTCGGTCGCGCGTTCAATCACCGCGTCGAGTTCGGCCAGAGCCCAACGGTCTATCTCCTCCAACTCGCCGAAAGGCACGCGGTCGAACGAGGGGTCGAAGCCTTCGAGGTTGCCGAGCGCGAAGCGCGCCGTGTTGCGTAGCTTGCGGTAGGCGTCCGAGGCCCGCTGGAGGATTTCCGGCGAGCAGCGCATCTCCTCGTGGTAGTTCGAAGAGACCGCCCAGAGCCTTACTATCTCCGCGCCCGATTCCTTCACCACGTCGTTCGGCGAGACGGAGTTGCCCGCCGACTTGTGCATCGCGCGGCCCTGCCCGTCCACCACCCACCCGTTCGTGATGACCGCCCGGTACGGCGCGCGGTCGTAGACGGCCAAGCCCACCATCAGCGAAGAGTTGAACCAGCCCCGGAACTGGTCGCCGCCTTCGAGGTACACGTCGGCGGGCCAGCGCAGTCCTTCGTACTTCTCAAGGACGGCGACCGACGAAGAGCCGCTGTCGAACCACACGTCGAGGATGTCGGTCTCCTTCGTGAACTCCGTGCCGCCGCAGGAGAGACACGCGTAGCCTTCCGGCAGCAGTTCCGTCGCCTCGCGCGCGTACCACGCGTCCGAGGATTCGCGCTCGAAGAAGTCGGCGACGCGGTTGATTATCTTAGGGGTGGCGACGGCCTCTTCGCAGCCCGAAGCGGCGCAGTAGAAGACCGGGATAGGCACGCCCCACACGCGCTGGCGCGAGACGCACCAGTCGGGACGACCTTTGAGCATGTTGCGCATCCGGTCGCCGCCCCACGCCGGAACCCACTGGACGCCCTCGGCCTCGCGCAGAGAGCCCTCGCGCAGAGAGACGGGCGCGCACACTTCGTTGTCGGTGTAGTTCGTCAGGTCGCGCCCGTCCTCGTCGCGCTCGACCGGGTTCGAGCCATCAGAGACGGTGTCGAGCGAGATGAACCACTGCGGCGTGGCGCGGAAGATGACGGGGTTCTTGCAGCGCCAGCAGTGCGGGTAGCGGTGCGCGTACTGCTCGCTGTAGACGAGCACGCCTTTCTCGCGCATGAACTCGACTATCCCGGCGTTGGCGTCGAAGACGCTCTGGCCCGCGAAGTGTTCGACTTCGGGGGTGAAGCGACCGGCGTTGTCCACGGGGCAGTAGATGTCGAGCCCGTAAGCCTTGCCGATGACGAAGTCGTCGTGGCCGTGGCCCGGCGCGGTGTGGACGAGCCCCGTGCCCGCCTTGCCCGTCGCCTTCTTGTCTCTCGCCTCGCGCACGTCCAACTCAACTTCGGCGTCGGCCTCGCCGCCGAGCGTGACGTGCTCGCCGAGCATCAGGAGCGAGGGCCGGTCGAGCCACGGGTGGCGCGCTTCGAGGCGGTCGAGCCTTGAGCCTTTGAACGTCTTCAGCACGACATGATCTATCGCGGCATCGTGTGGCGGGTCGAACCCTTGCGCGAGCGCGCTGCCGATGTCGCATTTCTTCATTATGTCCGTCGCTAATTCGCTGGCGACGATGTAAACCTCGTCGCCGTTCTCGATGGCCGCGTACTCGAAGTTCGGGTTGACGGCGATGCCGAGGTTGGCGGGGAGCGTCCACGGCGTCGTCGTCCAGATGAGGAAGAAGACGCGGCGCGGGTCGTCCTCGTCGCCGAGGATTTCGCGCTTGAAGGCCTTGCCGTCCAGAGTCTCTTCGGAGAGCGGAAACTTGACGTAGACGGAAGCGCTCGTGTGCTCGGCGTACTCGACTTCGGCCTCGGCGAGAGCCGTCTGGTCGTGGATGCACCAGTAGACGGGGCGCGCGCCCTTGTAGACGTAGCCGCGCTCGACGAAGCGCGCGAAGAGCCGCGCCGTCTCCGCCTCGTAATGCGGGGACATCGTGAGGTACGGGTCTTCCCAGAGGCCGAGGATGCCGAGCCGCTGGAAGTCTCGCGTCTGCCGCTTGAGGGCTTCGGCGGCGTGCTCGCGGCACGCGCGGCGGAAGCTGACCTGCGAGAGGTCGCCCCGCTTCTTGCCCTTCTTGTCGAGCCCCTTCTCGACGTGCTGCTCGATGGGCAGCCCGTGGCAGTCGTAGCCGGGGACATAGGGCGAGTCGTAGCCGAGCATCGTCCGCGACTTGACGACGATGTCTTTCAAGACCTTGTTGAGCGCCGTGCCCATGTGGATGTCGGCGTTGGCGTAGGGCGGCCCGTCGTGGAGGATGAACTTCTCACGGCCCGCGCGCGCGCGGCGGATCATTTCGTAGAGGTTCGGCGCGGCCCACTTCTTCAGGCGCGCGGGCTCCGACTGCCCCAGATTGGCCTTCTGCGCGAAGGCCGTCTTCGGCAGGTTGACCGTTTTTTTCAGCTCAAGCGGTGTTTCTGTCGCCATGATGGGAGTTTCGCTTCCTTCGTTGAAATTTCATACTAACGCACGGCTTCCGCAAAAATGAAGTGCCCGCGCCACTTCCCTCTCGCGGGGATGGTGGCACGGGCGCGTTGCGTCCCTGTTAAGGATTCGAGTCTTCAGCCGATGAACAACTCATCCTCCGCGTAGGTCTGGTCAATCTGTTTGGGCGTGGGGGCTACGAGCACTTCCAGACCGCGCCGCACCCCCGCCATAATCGCCGCTATCTCGCGCGCCGGGGCGACGACGCGAGAGGTGATGAAGTCGGTCGTGACCATCAACTGCGTGTGCGTCTGGTCTATCGAGCGGCTGATCATCTCAACCTTGTCGCGGGCCGTCTCCGCCGAGAGGCCGACGAGCTGCTTCATCTCGCGCACCTCGTCCCTGACGAGCGCCATTGATTCCGAAAAGTGCATCGTCGCCGTCGCCATGTGGCCGGACATGATCGTCACCTGCTCGGCGACTTCGCGCCCCTGCGCGGCGATGAGGCGCACCTGCTCGGCGAGCCCGTGGACGCGCTCGACTAAAGGCTCGACCTTCCGCTCGACGTTCGCCACGGTGCGCGCGACGCGGCCCGCGACGACGGCGACCACGACCGCCGCGACCGCAATCACGACGAACGAGACGGCGACCACCACCAGCACCCAGAAGGCCGGGTCGTTCGTGCTCATTTGAAAAGCCATGACTGACATCAGTTTTCAGTTTTGAGTTTTCAGTTTTCAGTTCAACCCTTGAGTCTTTGGCCTTCAGTCACCGAATCTGAAATTTCAGAACTGAAAACTGAAAACTCAAAACTGAAAACTGTCTACTCTCTCTCAGGATAAGTCGGTGCGGCCTCGATCTGCGGCGCGCCGCCGGTGCGGAGCTTCTCTTCGCGGTAGGCCTGCTTGCCGGCCTCGATGGCGGCGGAGAGCGTCTCGCCGCGCCGCGAGGCGGCCTCGCGCGCCGAGGCCGCGAGGTCTCCGGCCTTCGACGCCGCCGCGCCGTAATACTCGCCCGCCTTCGCGCCGAGCTGCGCGCCGGTCTCGCGCGCCTGATCCACGCCTTTGCGCGTCGCGTCGGCGATGTCCTCGCGCAACTCTCGACCCGCCTTCGGCGCGAACAGAAGCGCCACGACCGCGCCCACCGCGCCGCCCATGACGAAGTACGCGAGCCGCGCCCCCGCCTCCGAGCCGTCGCGCCGCGCGCGCCCTGCTTTGTTTGTCATACGCCGCCTCCTCCGAAGCCTTCAAGCCCGTGCGCTTCAATGCTTTCAGTCGAAAAAGCCGAACTTTTCGACCGGGCTCGAACTATAACAAATGCGCGCAAAGCGGCGCAATAAATGAAAGGCAAAAGTAAAAAGGTAAAAGGCAAAAGTAGAAGAGCAGACGAAACGCTGCGGGCACGCTCTCTTCACTTTTGCCTTTTGCCTTTTTACTTTTGCCTTTATCCCTCGCCGTCATACTGCCGGAGCTTGCGGTAGAGCGTCTTGCGACCGATGCCGAGGGCGCGGGCGGCGCGCGTCTTGTCGCCGCCCGTGTAGTCGAGCGTCGCCTCGACGGCGCGGCGCTCGATCTCTTCCACGGTCGCCGGGATGCTGATTTCGAGCGTGAAGGCCCGGCCCTCCTGCGCCGCCAACTCCCGCTCGCTGCGCTCGCGCGTGCGCTCCTCCGCGACGACGCGGCTGATGGAGTCGGGCAAGTCTTCGGGCTCTATCTGCCGCCCCGAAGCGATGATGACGGCGCGCTCGACGGCGTTCTCCAACTCGCGGACGTTGCCCGGCCAGTCGTAGTTGATGAGGGCTTCGAGCGCGCGGCGCGAGATGCCGGGGATGAAGCGCCCGGTCTTGTGCTTGTAGTGTTCGAGGAAGTGGATGACGAGCGTGTGGATGTCGCCGGGCCGCTCGCGCAGAGGCGGGAGCGTGATGGGGAAGACCGAGAGGCGGTAGTAGAGGTCGCGTCGAAACTTCCCTTGTTCAATCGCCTGTTCGAGGTCTACGTTCGAGGCGGCGACGACGCGCACGTCCGTCTTCAAGACCTCGCTCCCGCCGACGCGCGTCAGCTCGCCGTCCTGCAAGACGCGCAGCAGGCGCACCTGAGCGGAGAGACTCATCTCGCCTATCTCGTCGAGGAAGAGTGTGCCGCCGTCCGACTCCTCGAAGCGGCCCCGACGCCTTTGGCGCGCGTCGGTGAATGCGCCGCGCTCGTGGCCGAAGAGTTCCGACTCAAGGAGCGTTTCGGGAATCGCGCCGCAGTTGAGCTTGACGTAGGGTTTCTCTTTGCGCCGTGAGTTGTAGTGGATGAGGTTGGCGATGAGTTCCTTGCCCGTCCCCGACTCGCCTTGAATGAGGACGGAGGTCGCCGTGTCGGCGACGTTAAGTGCAAGCTCGATGGCGCGGCGGATGGCCGGGGCCTGCCCGATGATGCGGTCTTCGGGGCGGCGGTCGTGCAGTGCGCTGCGGAGTTGCATGACCTCCGCCGAGAGCTGGTCGCGTTCGAGCGCCGTGCCGAGCTGGACGGCGATGCCCTCGACGAGAGCGACTTCATGCTCCTCGAACACTTCGCGCGGCTCGCTCCAGACGAAGCCCAGAAGCCCGAAGGTCTGCTCGCCGATGCGGACGGGCGCGACGAGCGCCGCGCGACCGCCCAGAGTCGCGTTGAAGGCGTAGCGCACCGGCTCCGGCAGCGTCGAGTCTATGACGCGCAGCGTCCTCGGCTGCCGCATCAGTTCCAACACCGCCGGGAAGGCCGAGATGTCTATGGACTTGCCGTGCGACTCGATAAGCTCGCGGACGCGGGCCGTCGTCGCGTGCGGCGCGGCCTTGAAGGCGGCGAGGTTCATTGACTGGCCCGAAGGCTCGATGACGCCGAGCGCGCAGTAGTCCGCGCCGACGAGCGCGCCCGCCCTCTCCAAGACGTGCGAGGTCAACTCGCCGAAGTCCGAGCGCGCGTTGAGGATGTTGGCGATCTCTAACAGAGCGCGCGTCCGGTCGGCCTCGCGCTGCTGCTCCGTGTAGAGCCGCGCGTATTGATAGCCGACCGCTATCTGCCGCGCGATGGACTGAAGGAAAGAGACCTCTTCGTCCTCCCAGCGACGGGCCGCGCGCGTCGTGTGGAGCCCGACGAGGCCGAGCACGTTGCCGTCGAGGACGACGGGGACGACCAAGAGCGAGCGCGTGCCGAGGCTCGCCGGGAGCAGTCCGACGCGCGGGTCGAGGTTCGAGGCTGAAGTGTCGTCGAGGCGAATGGGCTGCGTGAGGTTGAAGCGTTCGCCGAGCTGGCGGATGTCAACGGGGAAGGAGGTTCCGAGGCTCGAAGGCACGTCCGCGGCGGCCCGCCACTCGTGGCTGATGCGCAGCTCGCCGGTGCGCGCCATCTGGATCACGTCGCAGCGGTCAACGTTCATCATCCGCCCCAACTCGGCGACGATGGCGTGGAGAAACTTGTCGAGGTCAATCTCGGAGTGGATGTCGGGCGCGAGGCGGTTGATGATCGCCTCGCGGGCCTCGTGCATCCGCATCCGGCGCTCCACAGAGAGCGTCTCCGGCGCGGTCGTGCCCGACATGGGACGCTGAACAGACAAGGGCGAAGAAGTCTCCTTACACTTATATAAGAGTCCGGCGCTCACTCGATAGAAAGGCCGCGCCACGTTTTAACTTGAGGAGAGTGCCGCCGCCGTGTTGACGCTTCGGGCCGCGAGGTTGTTTCGTCGGGCGCAAATCATAACAAGCAGGCAAAAGGAAGGCAAAAGGTAAAGGGCAAAAGGCAAAAGTGAAGAAGGTTTAACGCCTCTTCACTTTTGCCTTTTACCTTTTTACTTTTGCCTTCCGCGCTACTGCGCTGAGGGCAGCAGGTTGAAGTGGGTGCGCGCCTCTTCGGGCGTCAGCACCGGGTGCTGGTTCTTGCCGTAGCGGCCCGTGATGATGCGGACGTAGTTCTGCGTCTCGTTGTAAGGCGGCACGCCGTCGAACTTGTCCACCGAGCCCTCGCCTGCGTTGTAGCCCGCGAGCGCGAGCGTCACGTTGCCGTCGAAGCGCTTGAGGAGCCAGCGCAGGTACTTCGTCCCCGCCTCGATGTTCGCCTCCGCGTTCAGGCGGTCGTCGCACTTGAAGCGCTTGGCGGTCGCGGGCATGAGCTGCATCATCCCCTGCGCGCCCGCGTGCGACTCGGCGCTCGGCTTGTACTTCGACTCCTGCCAGATGACGGCGTGGAGCAGCCGGGGGTCAACGCCCTCTCGCGCGCCGACCTTGAAGATAATCTTGTCGAGTTCGGCGTCGCCGGACGAAGGCACGTCCGACGGGATGAAATTTTCTATCAGAGAGTCGGCGACCGTTTTTGCCGCCGCCGGTGCGAGCACCCGCGTGAAGGGGCCGTCGGCGATGTTGGTCAGGAAGAAGATGGCGACGAGCGCGAAAGTGATGTTCTTGAAAGAGCGAAAAGGGGAATTACGTCGGGTCAAATGCATTCTCGGTCGTTCTCCATGTGAGCTGTCGGTTCGGGTGCTACCAGCACTTCCGGGCCGGCACGATTGCATCCCGCGATGCAAGGGTTTGGGGGCTACGCATGGTGGAAACGATCTGACTTGCACTCTCAAAGAGCAGTCTGTCGAAACCGAGAGTAAGATGGGTGAAGGGCCTTTTCAGTTGCTTTCAGCGCACTGAAACTGTGCAGATAAGTGCTTTAAATGTACGTATTTAAATCAACCGTCGCTAACTGTTGCGAGGTTACACTTTGCCCCCCGCATCGCTCAACCTGAACGACCCTTTCTACTTCTCTGACGACCTCCTACGTACCGAAGGCAGACAAAAAACCTCACTCCGGGCCAAAATAATTTTCGCTTCATTCTGACGTAGCGGACGCGAACGCTTCCCGCCGCATCGTAGCTTTCGACCCGTTTGCACAACGCCGATTTGTCCGTATAATTTCGCCAGAGAAGACGCGACGAAATTCCGACATAGAAAGAGGCCAGAATCAGGGATGCCGATTTACGAATACTCTTGCGGAAAGTGCGGGGCGCACCTCGAAGTGATGCAGAAGATTACGGACAAGCCGCTCGCGCGCCATCCGAAGTGCGGCGGCAAGCTCTCGAAGGAGTGGTCACAGACGAGCTTTCAACTGAAAGGCTCCGGCTGGTACGTGACCGACTACGCAGGGAAGAAGCAGGACTCGAAAGAGGGCGCGGAGACGAAATCGGAGACGAACGGGACGAAGACCAACGAAGCTCAGAAGGCGGGCGGCGAAAAGTCTGAGACTAAGGCCGAGAGTAAGTCTGAGAGCAAGTCTGAGAGCAAGACCGAGAGCAAGGCCGGGGAGAAGAAGTCCCCGAAGAGTTCCGCCAAGCCCGCCGCCGGCGGCAAAGACTAGAACACCACTTTCCGGGAGCGAGCCGAATGCGCGCGCGACACAAAATCATCAGTTCACTCTTTGCCTCGGCGCTCCTCGCCGGGCTCGCTTTGGGTCAGGCCGGGCGGCGGCCCGACGCGGCGAGCACGGCGCGCGAGCGCTTCGTCTCGGTCAACATCTCCGCCGCGCGCTCGGACGGCTCCGACACGCCCGTCACCGCCAAAGACATCGCGCTCTACGACGCCGGGATGGAGCAGGCCATCCAGAGCTTCACGCCCGACCCGACGCCCGCGCGCATCGTGCTCCTCGTGGACAACTCGCTCGGACTGCGCGCCGACGTGGAGAAGTTGCAGCAGGCGACGCGCGAGTTCGCCTACGAGATTTACGAGGGCGACCAGGTGATGGTCATCGGCTACGACCAGAACGCCGAGATCATCTCGGACTGGACGGACGACGCGAAGAAGATCGAGCTGGCCCTGCCGACCTTCCGCAAGCGCGGCGAGCCGTATCTGTTTGACGCGCTCGCCGCCGTCTTAAACGACGCCCTCGTGCCCTTCACGGGCCGCACGCGCAAGCGCGCCGTCGTCCTCGTCGCCGACGGCCTCGACCGCGGCAGCAAGTCCCACTTCGAAGACATCCTCCGCACACTTCAAGCGCAGGACATCACCGTCTACGCGCTCCAAATCCCCGACCGCACGGGCGGCGCTCTCCGCCGCGACCGGCTCAAGCCCACGCAGGTCATCAACAAACTCGTCGAAGGCACGGGCGGTCGCGTCCTCTCCGTCAACGAGCCGCGCGAAGCCGCCAAGGCCGTCTGCGACGAACTGCGCCGCCACCGCTACATCCTCTCCTACACGCCCGCCTCCGTCCCCTTCTTCGGCACGCGCCGCCTCCTCGTCCTCCCCAACGAAGGCATCACCGTCCGCCACAAACTCGCGCACCCCGGCCAGTGATGGCCGACGCCGACAACACCTCCATCCAAAACCTAAAGGAGGTGCTTATGTGTCATCTGAAGCGTGAGGCAGAAAAGGGGAAGCCCCGTCGGCCTTGGTCAAGACCGCCGGGGCTCCGAAAGAGCAGGTGAAGTGTGTCAGCGTGATTTATTGAATAAAAGAGCTGATGATAAATGCTGGCCCCAGCAATATCATTAAAACACAGATCACGACGTTCCCGACCTGCAGGCCCAAGCCCAAGCAGCCGAGCAGAGCCCCGGTCAGGCTTTCCACCAAGTGCAGAAGTTTGATTAACATAGTGCCTCCTTCTCAGTTGTCTGCGGAACACCGGCGCGCGCAAGAACCTGATTGCGCGAACGCGAGAACTTTTCAGTCCTCTCAACTGTGAGACGCTTTAGAGGTCTCATTTGTCAACGTGTATTCACAGTCGCGGAGACAAAAGATGAGGAGAGACGTACACCGAAGGCATTGGCAGGTTAGAAAGAGTTTAGAGGAGGGAGGAGGGGAAAGGTGGGCTTCCGAAGAGGCGGATTCGACGCGTGTGAATCCGCCTCCGTGTCTCCTCCGCGGGCCGGTGGGTTAAACAGGTCGCGCGGTCTTCCGTCTGCCCTCATGAGACTGGCTCGGTCTCGGTGCCTATTTCGGGTGCCTCCGCGTGAAGATAGTGTCCAGACCTTGACTCAAGATGCCTATTCATCTTGAGCACGGTCTCCGCTAGCTCACGACAGTGCAGACATAGTTGGAGGTGAGCTAGCACCACACCTTCGATGACCTGATCGAAGGTGTTAAGGAAGTCAAAGACCAGAGGCTTTTGTTGCGGGTCTATGCAACTAAAGTCCTCCGGAACTTCAGGCTCTTCGCCATCCGTTTCAGCCCTCTGTTTTCGCGTGATTTCTTCGAATCTCATGGCACACTAATCTCCGTTCTGGGAGGCTTGAAAAAAGCATACACTCCGACCGAACCCGGCGATGACCGCCGAGCCTAACATGTTTCTTCTGTGATTTAGAACTCAACCACAAATCCTTTAGGAATCAAGTGTCGCTCCGACCGCGGGGCCAAATCAGACTTGGGGTTTAGCAGTCGCCCGCGCTCGACGCGCTAAAATCGCGCGAGCCTTTTCCCACCCCGGCCTTCACGGGGGAACCGCCGGGGGAAATCGGCTGGTCTAAAAACGGCCTCAATTTCCTGTTGATTTGTGTAAGACGCTTGGACACCGCTTGCCGTGTAATCCCAAGATCGTCAGCAATCTCTTCCATCGTCTTGCGCTCGGCAAAGTAACCGAACCAGACCGGGCGCTCCTTAACGTTCAACTCGCTCATCAACTCTTCAACCAGAATCCTGCGTTCTTCGGTCTCCGCCACGCCGTTCCGGTTCGTCTCACTAAAGCGATCCCCGAAGTGCCCGTCCTCGAACTCCCCGGTCTCACGCTCCTTGCCGTCCTCGTACCGCAGGTTCAGCTCTTCTAAGGAGACGCACCGCTTACGACGAGACAGGTCAATGCGCCAGTTACGAGCTATCGCGTGGAGCATCGTGGTCAGTGCGGCCTCACCGCGGTATTGCGGAAGCGCCCTCACAAAGTGGAAAAGCATGTCCTGCTTGAAATCGTCGAGCGTGTAAGCCGCAGGCGGCTGAAAGCCGCCGAAGGCATAGCCGCAAATCCCGTCAAACTTCTCCATGAACTCCGGATCATTCAAGAGCCGCACGAACTCCGGGTTGGTGAAGTCGGTGTTGATTTCCTGCTCAAGAATTTCCATCTCCTGATTGTCAAAGACCTTTGTGTTGTCTTTGGTAGCAGCGAGTTGCTCTTGGGCCGCCTCGACAGCTTCCCCCTTGTGCTTCTCGTTCAAGGGGTGGTCTGCTTCGTCTTTCGGGTCATGCTCAGCTTCGTCTTCTTTCGGAGCATGCTCAGCTTCGTTTTCTTTCGGGTTCATAGGCTTAATCCTCTGCTGCCGTTTAATGCCCCCCTTGATAACAACCTCCGATGAGTCGCGAGGGTGGGTAAACTATGGCTATGATTGCCGATGGCCCGCAGAGAAAGAATAGAGCGCCTTTTCCTTCTAAATTCCTGCTTGCTCTCTATGACCAAATCACTCGGACGAGCGATTTCCTTATATTCTTTTTGACGCTGCGCAGAGCAGAAACGCAACCCGCAATCTAAAAAAAGTTTCGCTCAGAATTCTTCCGTCGGGAGGTTGCGTTTCTAAACACTCGTCCGTCTAAGGGCATATGGCGGGAGCAAAACACCAAACGGGCGGAAAGAGGACGAGGGAGATCATCGCTGGAGTCCAGAAACGCACAACAGGCAATTAAACAGTAAGGAGCATAACAATGACTGAAGGTAACTTTCCCAAGAACACGGCACCTGCGCACCCCGAAAAACAGCACGAAGCCACCGTGCCCAACATGCACTCTGATGACGGCGGCACTCATAACGCGGAGCCTACGCATGAGGAGCACAGTCATCGTGAGGAAGAGAATTTTACGGAGGAAAGAGAGACCACAATGAAAAAGACCACCGCACCGACTTTGACCGCCTTTGTTTTAGCAGTGATGATCGCCTTCGGCTTCGTCGCCGACGCTCAGGCTGCCGAATTCCAGTTCGATTTCACGGCCAACAACTTCAAATCTTTCACCTTCCAAGATGCCAAATTTCAGGCTGCCGACTCCGCCGCGCCGGACTTCAAAGCTTTCAACTTCAAGACGAATAAGTTCGAGAGCGCCGAGTTCAAGGCAGGTAAGTTCGAGAAGAGGCTGAGTTCGAGAGGGCTGAGTTCGACTCGTTCAGCTTTCAGGCTGCCAACTTCAAGTTCGCTGATGCTAAAGGGTTCGGCTTCAGCTTTGAAGGCTTCGATGACGCCGGCTTCAAGGCTTAACCACAAACTTCGAAAGCCTCTGCGAGCATTAAACGCAGAATCTCCGGACAGACGCTCGTTAGCCTGTCCGGAGATTTTTTTAGCCCTACGGAAATAAGGCTCTTGGCCGCAGTGTGTTATTGCTTGCGCGAGTAGAGGTAGAACATGACGGCCATGACGAGGACGAGGAGCAGTTCGAGTTGGAGGAAGTAGGTGAGGTCGAAGAGGCCCGTGTCGTCGTAGGCGAGGGGGTAGAGAAAGAAGGTGCCGAAGGCGAAGCCCGCGGCGAGCCAGATGAGTTGGCGCTTGCGATCCCACATCTTTTTGAGAAGTCGGGAGTCTCGGAGTCTGGAGTCATGAGCCAAAAACAAGAGACTGGCTTTTGACTCATGACTCCAGACTCCGAGACTCCCGGCTATCCTTTTTTGAGTCTTTGGAGGCGCTCGGCGGCGGCTTCGAGGGTCTCGTCCTTTTTGCAGAAGCAGAAGCGGACTTGGCGCGCGCCGAGTTCGGGGCGGCTGTAGAAGCTTGAGCCGGGGACGCAGGCGACGCCGACTTCGCGGACGAGGTGGCGCGTGAATTCGATGTCGTTCTCGAAGCCGAAGGCGCTGATGTCGGTCATCACGTAGTAAGCGCCGTCGGGGCGGAAGACCTTGAAGCCGACGTCTTCGAGGACGGGGAGGAGCATATCGCGGCGGCGCTCGTAATCCTTCTGTAGCTGCGCGTAATACTCAGGCGGCAGGCGCAGCGCGTAAGCCCCGGCGCGTTGGAGGGGCGCGGCGGCCCCGACGGTGAGGAAGTCGTGCACCTTGCGGACGGCGCTGGTGATGTGGGGCGGCGCGATCACGTAGCCGACGCGCCAGCCCGTCACCGAGTAGGTCTTCGACATCGAGTTGACGACCACGGTGCGCTCGCGCATCCCCGGCAGTTGCGCCATCGAGATGTGCTCGACCTCTCGGCCCTCGCGCGGGTAGAGGATGTGCTCGTAGATTTCGTCGGTGAAGCAGAGCGCGTCGAACTCCTGACAGAGCGCGGCGACGAACTCCATTTCCTCGCGCGTGAAGACCTTCCCCGTCGGGTTGTTCGGGTTGCAGAGGATGACGGCCTTGGTGCGCTCGTTGAAGGCGGCGCGAAGCTCTTCGGGGTCGAAAGTCCAGTCGGGCGCGCGAAGGGGGACGTAGCGCGGCGTGGCGTCGGAGAGGATGGCGTCGGGCGCGTAGTTCTCGTAGAAGGGCTCGAAGATGACGACCTCTTCGCCGGGGTCAACGGTCGCCATCATCGAGGCGATCATGCCTTCGGTCGAGCCGCAGGTGACGGTCAGCTCGGTCTCCGGGTCAACGTCGAGTCCGAGGAACCACTTCGTCTTCTCGGCGATGGCGTCGCGGAAGTCCTTCGCGCCCCAAGTGATCGCGTACTGGTTAACGTCGTCCGCGATGGCCTCGGCGGCGGCGCGCTTGAGGTCTTCGGGTGCGGGGAAGTCCGGGAAGCCTTGCGAGAGGTTGACGGCCCCGTGGCGCATGGCCTCGCGCGTCATCTCGCGGATGACGGATTCGGTGAAGCGGTTTGCCTTCCGCGAGACGTGGCGTTGGAGATTCGAGGCGGCTGGTGTGGTCATGGGAATATCCGGCTTCGGAGTTTGAAGTTCGTCTTTCTTAACGTCGCCTTGACGGACGCCCGGATGCTCTCACAGACCCCGCGCGCGTGGCAAACGCGCCCGTGGCGACTTATAATCCGGCTCGACGGCGACGAACTCACGCGCCGAGAGATTTATGAGCGAACAAGGCAAATGCCCGATGGGCAAGTATCCATGGCTGGCGACGTTCTTAGCGCTCGCCTTCATCCTCGTCTTTCTGGCGAGCAAGTTGGGGCTGTTGTGAAGGGATGCGGCGGCCTTTGCGATTCGGGATGATTTCGAGAGAGCCCCGAAGGGGCGCGAGATAATAGCCGGGGGCAAAGCAAACGAAGTTTGCGACGCCCCCGGTCGAGTGTAAATAAAAGATTCCGACCCTGAAGGGGTCGCACCGACGTTGAGGTGCGACCCCTTCAGGGTCGGAATTGTTTTCTCGTCTGTTCCGGGGGCGGCGCTCAGGCTTTCGCCTTCGCTCTGCCCCCGGCTATTATCTCGCGCCCCTTCGGGGCTTAGTCGTCCGGCGTCGTCTGCTGTTCCTGCTCGGCGGCCTGTCGTTGGAGTTGTTCGATGATGGAGCGGATGGCGCTGGCGTGGCTGCCTTCGGGCGCGAGTTGGAGATATTTCTCGTAGGCGTTGGCGGCGTCCTTCCAACGCTCAAGCTTCTCGTAGTTTCTGCCGAGCAGTTCGTAGAGCACGGGCTCTGTGTCGGAGAGTTGCGCGACGGCCTTGCGGAAGGCGTTGACGGCCTCTTCGTGTTCGCCCTTCTCTTCGAAGACGATGCCGAGCCCCGTGTAGGCTTCGGGCTGGAAGCCCCGGCCCTCGCGGATGGCGCGGCGGTAGGCTTCGATGGCCGCGTCGGGGTCTCCGAGGCCGCGCAGGACTCTTCCCTCGACCGCCGAGGCTTCGGGGTAGGAGGGGCGGACGCGGCGCGCGGCGGCGAGTTGTTCGAGCGCGCCGTCGTGGTCGTCCGTTCCCATCAGGGAGCGCGCGAGGCCGACGCGCGCGGCGGGGAAACGCGAACGTAAGGCGAGGGCGCGGCGGTAAAGCTCGACGGACTGCTGCGCGCCTCCCGCCTTCTCGCGCGCCGCCTCGGCTTGTTGAAAGAGCAGCTCGGCCTCGTCGGTCGTCGGCGTGAGGCGGACTTCTATCAAGCCTCTCTGAGCGGGCAGGACGGCGAGCGTGCGCTCGGCAAAGCCGCCCGCGCGGACGCGCAAGGTGTGACGGCCCGCCGAGACGTTAGCGAGTTGGAGTTGACCGGAAGTGTCCGCCGCGCCGCGCCGCACTTCGTCCATCCAGACGAGCGCGCCGGGTTGCGTCTTAACAATGATGGAGCGCGCGCCGGTCTTCGTCGTCGCCGACTTCGTTGAAGGAGCAGCGCCCTTTCCTTTCTTCTGCGCGGACGAATCGTGCGCGCCGAGCACGAGGAGGCAGAGCAAGACGGGGAGTCCGGAAAGCAACAGACGCACAAGATGCCCGGACACAAAAGCGTTTGAGAGAAGCCGCGACGGTGGGCAAGTCTGTAGGGGCAGGGCTTGTCCCTGCCCGCCGCTCTCGTGACTTGAGCGGGCAGGGACAAGCCCTGCCCCTACAGTTTTATCCTGCGTTGTAACTCGCTTCAATTTCAAAATCCCTCTCACTCTTCCTCGTTACTTGAAACGCGGCGCGGGCGCGCGTTCGTCGCGGCGGGCGACCCGGTGGGCATCGCCGCTTCTATTGACGGACGCACGGCGCGCGAGCCGACTTCGGGGCGGAAGCGGCCCTGCTCGTCGTAGAGGCGGCGGTACTGGAGGAGGTTGCGGACGACGCCTTGCACGTAGCCGCGCGTCTCGCGGAAAGGGATGGCCTCGGCCCACTCGTCCATCTGGAGCGGCAGGGACGCGCGCCACGCGACGGCGCGGCCCGGCCCGGCGTTGTAGGCGGCGGCGACGTACTCGATGCGTCCGAACTTGTCGAACTGGTCTTTGAGGTAGGACGTGCCGAGCTGGATGTTGAGGCGCGGCTGGAAGAGCGCCTCGACGTTGATGTCCGAGCCGACGCCGTAGCGCTTCGCCGTCAGGCGCGCGGTCGGGACGAGCAGTTGCATGAGGCCGTAGGCGTCGGCGTGCGAAGCGGCGCGCGGGTTGAAGACCGACTCCTGACGGATGAGACCGGCGACGGTGTAGGGGTCGAGACTCTTGGCGCGCGACTCCTGCATGATGATGTCCCAGAAGGCGAGCGGGTAGAAGACGTCCCACTCGTCGGGCGTCAGCTCCTCGACCTCCATCTGCGAGTAGTCGGGGAAGCTGCGGCGCAGGACGTTGAAGGCCTGCACGTTGTCGTTGCGCGCGCGGTGGAGTTTCGCTTTGGCGAGGTTGAGGCGCGGGCTCGTCGGCGCGGCTTCGAGCGCGCGGTCGAGCTCGGCGTGCGCGTCCGCCTCCATCCCGACGGCGGCCAGCTCTTCGGCGCGCTTGAGTCGCGCGGCCTCGCGCGGCCCGGCGGTCTCTTCGGGATTGATGACGGGCTTGAGGTTGGCGACGGCGCGGGCGACCGTCGAGCCGGGCGCGAAGTTAGTTTGAGGGACGCGCGCGCCGCCCTGCTTCATGGCTTCGAGGCGCTGCTTGGACAGATAGCCGTACCAGTTGGCGTCGTAGCGTTCGAGCATCGCCTCGTAGATGGCGCGCGCCTCGGCGAGACGACCCGACCGCTCGGAGTCGCGCGCGGCCCAGTAACCCGCGCGGCCTCGGTTGTCGGTGTTGCGGTCGGCGTAAGAGGCGAGGTGTTCAATCAGGAGGCGCGAGGATTCGTCGAGCCTCTTCGCGTCGTGCGCGGCCCAAGCCAACTCGAACTGCGCGCCCGCGACTTCGGGCTCGCCGGGGAAGGACTCGACGGCGAGGCGGTAGAAGCTCGCCGCCTCGAACGTGTTCTTCGCGTCGCGCGCCGCGACCCCTGCGGCGACGACGGCGCGCTTCGTCCATTCACTCTTCGGGAAGGCGCGCGACATCTCCGAGAGCGTCGTGCGCGCCACGTCCCACTGGCGGGCGCGCGCGTAGTGCTGCGCGAGATAATGGAGCGCCTCGGCGCGCGTCTCTCCGGCGGAGGCGGGGACGGCGTTGAGCGAGGCAATCGTCTCCGGCGCGCGGCGCGCGTTGAAGGCCGCCGTCCCGCGTCGCAGGCGGGCCTGCGGCGTGGCCGTCGAGACGTAGCGACCGAAGGCGTCTTCGTAGGCGTCAACGGCTTCGGCGTAGCGCTTCGACTGGAAGAGACGTTCGGCGCGCGCCGTGGCCTCTTCGGCGTTGGCGGGCGCGGGCGTTGACGAGAGACGCGCGAAGGCGGCGGTGGCTTCCGCGTCGGTCGTCATCGTGCCGTTCGCGTAGAAGTAGAGGCGGCGGTAGGCGGCGAGCGCGCGCAGAGCGTCGCCCGTCTGCTCGTAAGCCTTGGCCGTGAGGAGGAGCGCGTCGCGGTCGTCCGCGTCGGCGAGACTCTTGACGGCGAGGGGGACGCCCGCTCCTTGCCCGTCCTGCGCGAGCATCTGCGCGGCGCGCAAGGCGGCCTCACGCGCGCGCAATGAATCGGGGAAGTCGCGCGCCAGCTCTTCCAACGCCGCGCGCGCCTCGGCCCTTCGACCCGTCTTCTCAAGCGCGTCGGCCCGCAGCCAGAGCGCGTAGTCTCCAATCGCCGTCTGACCCTTGATGTCTCTCGAAGAGAGCAGAGAGGCCGCGCCCGCGAAGTTGTTGGCGGCGGCGCGCAGGCGCGACTGGAGGACGAGCGCGAGTGCGCCCGTGCGCGTGCCCGCGTGCTCGGAGGCGAGTTGCGCGACCGTCGTTTCGGCGGGCATCGCACCGCCGCGCGTGAGCCCGCGCAGGCGCTCGAAGGCAGCGGGCTCGTCGCGCGTCTGCGTGCGGCAACTGGCGACGACGAAGGGCAACGTCGCCGCCGCCGCGAGCGACGCGCAGAGGGCGACGATGAAGGTCAGGCGGTGGCGGTCGAAATGGATTCTCAAGACGCTCTTCTTTCTTCTCGCCGCGCGTCTGTTCAGCAGGCGCGCGGCAGACGGGGAAGTTTCGGGGGGAGAAGGATTATAACCGTTTGCCGCAGGGATTTGTTGAAATCAATTTAAGGCGCTTTCAAACGCCGGTTGGATGCGACGCCGCGCGGGCATCGTTTGCCCGGAGGAGCAGTAGAAAAGCCGCGCCGCAACATCCCCGAAGGGGATGAAGATAATAGCCGGGGGCAAGTGCGAGAGCACGCCGCCCCCGGAATAGACGAGGAAAGAAATTCGACCCTGAAGGGGTCGTAGATTCAACGTTGAATCTGCGACCCCTTCAGGGTCGGAATGCTTTATCTTAAGCGAACCGGGGGCGGCGCTCACTCGCGTTCGCTCTGCCCCCGGCTATTGTCTTGAGCCCTTTCAGGGCTTTGAAAACTGTCAGGCCGAGACGAACGAGCCGGGGTAGCCTTCGCCGAGGCGCGAAGCGTCTCCGCCCGCGAGCATCTGGACAAGCTCGTGGTGAAAGTAGTCGTAGCGCGCGGAGACTTCCGGCCTCACGCGCTTGTCGTACATCTGCCGCGAGCGGTCTATGTCTTCGCGGAGGCGGTTGTAGAGGTCGCCCGCGTCCACGCCTTCACGAACCTTCTGCTCGTTGTAGAGCTTGATCTCGGAGACGAGGAGGCGCGCGAAGCGGCGAGCCTCGTTGTGGTAGCGTCGCTCCTCTTCGCCGACCTCGACGGGGAAGTCCATGTCCATCGCGCCGTAACGGCGTGAAGTCGCGCCGAGCGGCGAGACTTCGGGCGCGCGCGCGGGCTCCGCCGCCGCCGGAGGAGTTTCCACCGCAGGCGTGTCTGAATATTCCGCGCCCCCGCCCCACGTTTCGGCGCGCGCGGGCTCCGCGCTCTCGGCGGGCTCGAACGAAGGCGCGGAGTAGGACGGTTCCGGCTGCTCTTCAAAGGTCTGCGGCTGCGACTCGAAAGACTGAGGCTGCGAGTCGAAGCCCGTCGGCTGCGCTTCAAAGTCGCCGACGGCGGCGGGCTCGGCTTCGGGCTCGTGCCGCGTCTCGGTCTCGTGCGCGGGCGCGGACGCCTCAGCCGCTTCATAGTGTGCGGGCTCTTCCGGCGCGGGCGCGTGTGCCGAGGCCGAAGCCGGGGCGGCGGCGGCGGGCGCGTTGCGGCGCGCGGCCAGCAGCTCGACCGACATCCCGGCGACGCGGACGAGCGTCTCAAGGGCTTCGAGGTTGACCGCGCCCGCGTCCTGACCGGCGCTGTCGGCGTAGAGCACGGCGACGGCCTTCTCGCGCGCCACCATCGGCACGGCGACGACGCGTTGCGGCGGCTCGTCGCCGAACTTCCCGTAAAGCTGGTGGTCGTCGGCGTGCGCGCCGGGGCTCCCGCTCCAAGAGGAGCGCGTCCGCACGACCTCGCTGACGAGCGTGTCGGAGGTGAGCTGCATCGAGATTTCGCGCACCGCGTCGTCGCCGACCGTGCCTTCGAGGCCGCGCGCGCGCCAGCCCGTCGCGCGGTCGTTCTTGACGACGAAGAAGGCGATGCGCGGCGCGAAGCTCACCGCGCGGTTGACGAGCGCGTTGAGGATGTCGGCCTGCGTGTGCTGCGATTCGAGGTCGTCAATCGCCGCCTTGATGATGGCGATGTCGGAGGAGGCGCGGGCGCGCGAAGACTCGGCGGCGGCGGCCTCGATGCCGGCGTTGTGCGCGCCGCGCAGGTGCTCCGAGATGGCGACGGCGACGGAAGCGTCCGTCTGCGCCGCGCCGTCCATCCGTTCGAGGAGCCGCGTGAAGGCTTCGTTGAACTGGCTCTGGAGGCGCGCGACCTCCTCCTGCAACCCGCTCAGGCGACCGTTGACGTAGCTCTCAATGTCTGCGCGCAAGCTCTGTTCCAAGTCTCCGCTGGACACCGTGTATCCTCTCCTTCGCTGCTGTGGTGTGTGCGCTTCGGGACGAAGCTGAAGTTGACCGGCATGACGGGGGCCACCCTTCCGGTGAAGTTCTCCGGTCAATATTTGCGAGTCGCTGATAAGACGCCCGAAGCCTTAAACGGCGACGGCGTTCGGATTATGGACGCCCACGCGGAACGGTGTCAAGAGACTGTTCCCCAGACCCTTAGCGCGCGCGGGCGGGCGACTGAGCGCAATCCGCGAAGCGCGACGGGCGTGAATCCGGCGAGGGGTGTCGCGCGTAAATCTTTGTTCATAAGCGTACTTAGAGCCGGGCCGCGCGCTTCCGAAGGATTTGACTCCGCCCGACCGCTCGCGCTATAACGGCGTTTCGGGTCTCCCCTTTTAAATCCGGCGCCGGAAGAGTGCGCCCGCGACGAACGAAGCGGAGAGATTCGAGAGAGGTTCTCGGCGAAGTTAATCCCGACGAAGATGCCTGCCCAAAGCATACTCATTGCCGACGACTACGACGACAACCGCGAACTCCTGCGGCTGATGCTGGAGATCGAGGGCTACAGCATCCGCGAGGCGCGCGACGGGCTCGAAGCCGTGGACGCGGCGCGCGCCGAAGTGCCTGCGCTCGCGCTGATAGACCTCTCGATGCCCGTGCTCGACGGCTGGGGCACGCTCCGCGCGCTGCGCGAAGACGAGCGCACGCGCCACATCCCCTGCGTCGCCGTCACCGCCTTCGCCAGCAATCAGGATCGCCAGCGCGTCCTCGAAGCGGGCTTCGACGCCTACATCTCCAAGCCCTACAGCGCCAAGGTGCTCATCGAGCTGGTACACAACCTCATACAGCAGGACGCACACCCCGAAGGCCACAGGCCGCCCGCCCCCGCGAACATCATCCTCAACAAGCCGGAGTCGGAGCCGCAGGCGTGACTGAGGGCGACGCGGAGCTGCCGACGCCCGGACAGATTCTCGTCGCCTTCGAGAAGCTCTTCGGCGGCGGTCGCGGCGTCCAACGCTTCGCGCGTTCGGGCCTCCGCCACGTCGGGCTCGCGGGCGGCGCAGTCCTCATCGAACAGAACCCCAAGAAGCGGAGCGAGTGGGCCGAACTCTCACGCGCGGGCCGCCGCGTCGCCTGGCTCATGCGCGACGGCGAGTACCTCGCACGCGTCGTGGACGGCGAAGTCGTCATGCTCGACTAAAATCTCACCGAACCCTCCGGTCACGAAACCCCGCCTCGCCCGGTCGCCTGTGTTAAAATTCTCGCCACGCAATCTTCCTCGCTGACGGCGGCTCGATTAGGTCGTTCCGGCAGACCGTCTCCCCTCCCGCCACGCCTAATCTTCGACAACCCAAATTCATACGGGAAGCGCCTCCCGGCCTTCTCGCGTTCAGGCGTGAGCGAATGTCGGGCGGCGGGCCGAAAGGAGGCCACATGAAAATACTCGACAGCTTCATCGAAAATTTATACACGGGTGACGCTCTGGAGTTTAAGCAACTCCGCATCACGCCGGTCTTCATCCGCGAAGAGAGAGAGATGCCTTACCTCGAACTCAACGAGGCGCTCAGGGACGGCCTCGTCGAAGTGACCGAGATCAACGAGCAGGGGAGCGTCCCGAACCTGCGCGTCGAGAATCGCGCCGAGCGCGACGTTATCATCCTCGACGGCGAGCAGCTCGTCGGGGCCAAGCAGAACCGCATCGTCAACACGACGGTCGTCGTCCCCGCGCGCGAGACCGTGGAGATACCCGTCACCTGCGTCGAGCAGCGTCGCTGGCACTACACTTCGGGCAGCTTCTCGGACAGCCGCAGCCACTCCTACGCCTCCCTGCGCTCGCTCAAGCACCGCTCGGTCACGCGGAGCTTGCGCGACACGGGCCGCTACACCTCAGACCAGTCGGAGGTCTGGGGCGACATCAGCGCGAAGATGGGGAGGATGGCGACGGCGAGCCCGACGATGGCGATGGAGGACATCTACGAGAGCAGCGTGAGCGAAGACGAAAGCTCAAGGCTCTCGACCGAGGCCGCGCACCAGCCGAAGCAGGTCGGCTATCTCGCCTTCGTCCGCGGGGGCTTCGCCGGGGGCGACGTGTTCGGCTCTTCGGGGCTCTGCCGCGCCAAGCTCGAAAAGCTCTTGCGCGGCCACTACCTCGACTCGCTCGACGCAGGGATAGAGTTCCCGCGCCTCTCCATCGAGCAGGTCATCCGGCAGTTGCGCGCCGCCGAGCCCGAACAGTTCGCCGCCGTCGGCAAGGGCTCCGAGCTGCGCTTCGAGTCCGGCGACCTGCAAGGCGGCTGGAGCCTCGTTGACGACTTCATCCCGCACCTCATGGTCTTCCCGAAACTCAACTGAGGCTGAAGGACGGGCAGGGTTCGTGATTGAGGCCATCGCTTATCCCCGCAGGGGATGAAGACAATAGCCGGGGGCAAAGCGAAGGCGAGAGCCGGAGCGTCGCCCCCGGAACAGTCGAGAAAACAATTCCGACCCTGAAGGGGTCGCAGACCGTGCGCGGGTGCGACCCCTTCAGGGTCGGATTCTTTCATCTCCATTCGACCGGGGGCATCGCAAACTTCGAATGCTACGGCCCCCGGCTATTATCTTGTGCCCTTTCAGGGCACTGGCGACGACTTCACTTTCAGGCGCGGCGTTCGAGGATGAGTTCGGCGATGCCGCATAGGAGCGTGGTGTCGGCCTCGACGGTCGAGAGCGCGGCGCAGGCGTCCGTATAGACTTCGCGCGCACGCTCGCGCGCCGCGTCGAGGCCGTAGAGCGCGGGGTAGGTCGCCTTCTGCGCGCGCGCGTCCTTGCCCGGCGTCTTGCCGAGGTCTTCGGCGGTCGCCGTCACGTCGAGTAAATCATCAGTAATCTGAAAGAGCAGTCCGAGGTCGAGGGCGTAGCGCGCGACCGCTTCAAGCTCCTTCTGACCCGCGCCCGCGACGAGCGCCCCGGCGCGCGCCGCCGACTGTATGAGCGCGCCCGTCTTGCGGCGGTGAATCTGTTCAAGCTCCAACGCGCTCACGTCCGCGCGCGCCTCGGCGGCGAGGTCTTGCGCCTGACCGGCGACCATCCCGTGCGGCGTCCCGGCGGCGCGCGCTAATTCAGAAATCAGGCGGACGCGCAGAGGGGGCGCGAGCGTCTCGTCTTCGGCGAGCGTCTGGAAGGCGAGTGTGTGCAGCGCGTCGCCCGCGAGGATGGCGGCGGCCTCGCCGAATTTGACGTGGCAGGTCGGGCGTCCCCTTCGGAGGTCGTCGTCGTCCATCGCCGGGAGGTCGTCGTGGACGAGCGAGTAGGTGTGAATCATCTCGAAGGCGCAGGCCGCGCCGAGCAAGTCCGTGACGCGCGCCCCGAAGGTCTCTCCCACGGCGAGCAGGAGCGCGGGCCGGAAACGCTTCGCGGGCGCGAAGAGACTCCAACGGACGGCGGCGTGCACGACTCCGGGCTCGACGGTCTCGGCGGGGACGAGTTCGTCCAACCGTGCCTCGACGAGTGCGCGCGCGCGCGTGAAGTAGTCGCGCGCGACGGCGGCGAGAGATTCCGTCGCGCCTTCATCTACTGGCCGTGTCGCGCCCGCATCAGAAGACGCTCTCATCCTCGTCCTCGTCTTCTCCAACGTCCGCGTCCAACTCGCCCGCGCCGAACTCCAAAGTCGTCGTCGAGCCGTCGCCGCTGCGCAAAAGCACTTCGATGCGCCGCTCGGCCTCGTTCAGACGTTCCTGGCACTCGCGCGAGAGCCGCACGCCCTGCTCGAAAAGTTCGAGGCTGCGTTCGAGCGGCAAGTCGCCCCGCTCCAACTCCCTCACAATCCGTTCGAGCGACGCGAGCTGCGCCTCGAAGCCCGGCGCTTGCGCCTCCGCCGCCACGTTCTCAACTGTTGACCGTTCTCGTTTCGCCATCTGTTATCTACTCGGAAAACAGTACCGCGAGCGGTAGCGAGCGGGTTGAGCATCGCCAACGTCAACCCGCCCGAAAGACCGCTCGCGGTACTGTTTCAAGCAGCGCTCCATTCATCATTCATCATTCATCATTTCTTCTTCAACGCCCTTGCCTCCGGCGCGTCGGCGTCGGCGTCGGCGCGGAGGTCGGGAGGCTCGAAGCGAGTCGCGCGGCGATGCCTGTCGCCAACTCGTCGTCCTTGACGGTGACGACTTTCCAACGCTCGCCGTCGCGCTGCATCGAAAGCTCGACGGGCCGCTCGCCCGCCTTGAAAGAAACTTGGGCGGCGTCGCCTTCTTCCTTAATCTCAGCCACGCGCGGCACGCCGAGCGCGAGCACGACGAAGGGCTTCTGCCCGCCCGCGCTCTCGGCGAAGCCTTTGACGGCGCGCGCGATCTCTTCGCGCATCGTCTCGCGCACGCGCGGCAGCAGTTGCGGCAGCGCCGCCGTGACGACGCCGCGCGGCAAGACGGGCACGGCCCCGCCCCCGGCGGTCAGCTTCTCGATGACCTGCGGGATGAAGCCTTGCGACACGCGGTCGCTGTCAATGAGAGATTCGACCCCCGGCAGGTCTTCGCGCTGCGCCGCGTCCACGAGCAGAGCGAGGCTGTAGGCCGGGCTCTTCTTGTAGCTCTGCCACCACGCGTAGCCGCCGACGAGCACGACGAGCACGAGACCCGCGACGACGAGCGCGGCGATTGAAAGGACGCGCCTGCGACGCGAGCCCGGCCCCCCTCGACGCGCGCGCGCCTCGGCCTGCGCCTGCGCCACGTCAATGACGATGCGGCTCTTTCGCCCGCTCCCCTGCTGCGGCGTCTGCGTTGACATTACTCTTTCTCCACCCCCTCGACTCCTTCCACGCGACAGCGCAGAGCGCCTTCCGACAAACGAACGCGCACGGCGCTGCCGACGCCGACCGCGCGCGCGTCACGAAGTATCGAGCCGCGCTCATTCTCCGCCAGCGCGTAACCGCGACCGAGCACGGCGAGCGGCGAGAGCGCGTCGAGCGAGGCGGCGGCGACGGCCACGCGAGAGCGCGCCTCGTCCAGTCTCACGCGCGCCGCCGACTCCACGCCCGAACGCAAGACCGCCAGACGGACACGCGACTCGAAGGCGCGCGCCGACATCCTCGCCGGAGACAGACGGCAGGCGGCGGCGTCGAAGCGGCGGCGCGAGACGTTCGTCAGTTCCACGACGCGACGTTCCAAACGGCGCGTCGCGTCCGTCAGTTCTCCGCGCGCGACGCGCAGACGCTCGCGCACGTCGTCGAAGCCGGGCGACATCGCCGCCTCCTGCACGCGCGCGCGCTCGGCCAGCACGCGGTAGCGCACGGCGTTCACCATGTTGTGCGCGAGCGTCTCGATGTAAGAAGCGATCTCGTCCTCGCGCTCGGCGACGATCTCGGCGGCGGCGGTCGGCGTCGCGGCCCGCACGTCCGCCGCGAAGTCGGCGATGGTGAAATCCGTCTCGTGCCCGACCGCCGAGATGACCGGAATCAAAGAGGCGCGGATGGCGCGCGCCACCTCCTCCTCGTTGAAGGCCCAGAGGTCTTCGCTCGACCCGCCGCCGCGTCCGACGATGATGGCGTCAATGCGGTCTTCCTCGCGCCCCTCTTCGAGCGCGCGCCGGTGGTGCTCGTTGAGCAGACGAATCGCCCGCGCGATTTCCGCTCCCGCGCCTTCGCCCTGCACGCGCGCGGGCGCGACGAGGACGTTGACGGTGCGCGTCCGCCGCTCGATGGTGCGGATGATGTCGCGCACCGCCGCGCCCGTCGGCGAAGTGACGACGCCGATGCGGCGTGGCAGAAGCGGTAACTCTCTCTTCAGCGACTCGTCGAACAAGCCTTCAGCCGCCAGACGCTCGCGCAACTGCTCGAAGGCCACGCGCAGCGCGCCCGCGCCCACGGGGTCGAGCCCTTCGACTAAAAGCTCGTACTCGCCGCGCCGCTCGTAGACGGTCAGACGCCCGCGCACCCGCACCTGCAAGCCGTCCGAAGGCCGGAAGCGGATGCGGCTGTTGACGCCGCGAAAGCAGGTCGCGCGCAACTGCGCCGTCTCGTCCTTGACGGTGAAGTACCAGTGGCCCGAAGTGTGCGGCCTGAAGTTCGAGATTTCCCCCTCGACCCAGACCGACGCGAAGCGGTTCTCCAGAGCCCCGCGCACCTGCGAAGTCAGCTCCGAAACCGTGAGCGGTCGGCGCTCCGTCTCGTCGAACAAGGACATGAGGAGGGGACGCGTCATATCGCGTTAAGCAGCAGTGGAAGGAACCTGTGAATTTCTCGACGATTCTAAAACTTCTAAGACTTGTTCGCGCGTCACCGTCGGGAACTGGTCGAGAAACTCGTCGAGCGTCTCGCCGTTTTCCAGACAGTCGAAGAGGTTCTGGACGGGGACGCGAGTGCCGAAGAAGACGGGAGTGCCGCCGAGTTTTTCGGGGTCGCGTTCAATCAACTGCGCCTTCATCTCGCACCTCAATTCTAAAGGATGTTGGCGACATGATAACAGAAAGGCGGACGAAACATCCCTCGGCGAGAAAGAGGCGCAGCTACTGATTCCGCGTCGCTTGGGCCGGGGTCGGGCCGCCGCGCGCGAAGTAGCCTTGACGGTAGAGGAGGCGGAGTTTCTGCTTGCGGAGGGCGGGGTTGGTGATTTCGACTTCGACGCGGCGGAAGCGACCGTCGGGCGTCTTGTTGGAGGGCGAGTAGGAGATGAGGTACTGCGAGCGCAGCTCCTGCTCGATCTGCGCGAAGGCGGCGGCGAGTTCGGTCTTGTTCTTGGGGAAGAAGGCGCGACCGCCCGTCTCTTCGGAGATGCGGCGGAGGTAGTCTTTCCTCAGTTCACCCACTTTAATCTTGTTGTCGCGGATGCCGACGGCGTAGACGACGGTGTTGTTCTTGATGGCGTCTTCGACGGCTTGAAAAATCTTCGACGAGCTGCCCGTGTCGTCGCCGTCGGAGAGGAGGATGATGGCGCGGCGCGTGCTCTCAGGCGTGCGCGAGAGGACTTCGCGGTTCGTGATGAGGATGCTGTCCCAGACCGCCGTGAGGCAACGGATTCTGACATCTTCGGGCGCTTCGGAGTCTTCGGCACATTCGGGGCTCCTGGTGTTGTACAGGACTTTGGTGCGACCGATGGCTTCGTCGAGCGCGGCGCGCTCATTGGTCAGGGACTGCTCGACGCGCGTGATGCCGGTGAAGGAGACGACCGCCGCGTTGTCTTTCTGCGGGCGCAGCACGGCTTCGATGAAGGCGCGCGCGGCCTCCTGCTCGTCGCTGAGCACGCCCTCCTGCGAGGCGCTCGTGTCCACGAGGAAGGCGATGGAGAGCGGCGTGTCGGTCTCGCGTTGGAAGAAGAGCAACGGCTGCGGCACGCCGTCTTCGAGGAGGCGGAAGTCGCCCTCGCCGATGGTCGTCACGAAGCGTCGCTGCTTGTCCATTGCCGTCATGAGGACGTTCGTCAAGTCCGTGTCAATGCGCTCGACTTCCTCCGCCTCTTCGTCGGGCGTCGGAGAAGGCGAGGGCGAAGGAGTCGGAGCCGGAGTCGGAGCCGGAGTCGAGTCGGGCGTGGGCGAAGATGAAGGCGTCGGCGTGGGAGTAGGAGAACGTCGGCGTCGGAGTTTGTGCGGCCTGCATCCGCCCGGACTGCGGCGCGTCGTTGTTGCTCCGCGCGCGGGCTTGGCGGAGGGCGCTCAGGCAGAGGAGCGCCGTCGTGGCGCACAGTAGTAGCGCTAAGACTCGCGCGGACGGCGTGACAAGACGGCGAAAAAACATTTCCCTCCCGTGCTCTCTCGGAAAATTTTAGCGGGGATTCGTTTTGATGCGCTAAGGGGCGGCGGAGGTCGCCGCGACGCCGACCGCCGGGCTCAAACGCACCGAGGCGTCGGGGCGCGCGACCCTCACGCGGACGCGCGCGTTGCGTCGCGCCGAGGCGTCCGACTCGAAGGTAATCGAGTAGGAGGTGCGGAGGTCTGCGACCACGTCGTCGTATGCCTTCCGCAGTTGCTCGATGCGCGTGATGGGGTAGTAAGTCCCGCCCGAAATCTCCGCGAGGCGGCGGCCCTCTTCGCCCGCGCGCGAGGTCAAAGTCAGGTAGCGCGAGCGCATCGGGTCGAGCGTCGAGGCGGCGGGCGTCGCGCCCCCCGAAGGGATGAGGCCCGAAGGGACGTAGAGCGGGTAGACGACCGCGCCGGATTCGACGACGGCTTCGAGGAGCGAGGGGAATGTGACGAAGGAGCGGTTGTCGTCGCCGTCCGAGAGGATGACGACGCCGGTGCGACCGCCGCGCAGGGGCCGGAGCGTGTTGACGAGCGTGTAGCCGATGGCGTCGTAGAGCGCGGTCGCGCCGCCCGCCTGAATGTCCTTGATGCGTTTGGCGAGGAGCGTGCGGTCGGCGGTGAAGTCGGAGATGAGCTGCACGTCGTCGCGGAAGCTGATGATGGCGATGCGGTCTTGCGTCCCGGCGGCCTCGGCGAAGTTGAGCGCGGCTTTGCGGATGAAGTCGAGCCGCTCTTCGACGCTCCCCGACACGTCGAGCAGAAGCACGAGGTCGAAGGGCGCGGTCGAGGGCGTGACCTCGCGCACGGCGCGCTCCACGCCGTCCTCGACGACCGTGAAGTCGCCCGCCGAAAGACCGGCGAGCGCGCGCCCGTTGCGGTCGGTGACGCGCGCCTGCACGCGCGCGAGGTTCTGGCCCGCGCTCGACTTCACGTCGAAGGGGTCGCCGCGCGTTTCGAGCGTCGGCCCCGCGACGTGCGGCGGGAGCGTCTGCGCGTACTCGCCGACGAGGCGCGGCGCAATCTTGCGGATGGAGTCAATAAGCTCGGTGTCGCCGCTGCGGATGATGGCGCGCGCGGCCTCGGTGAGCGCGCGCTCGCGGAGGTCTGAGGGGACGGCGGCTTCGTCCTTGACGCCGAAGAGGACGACGCCGCGCTCGGTCTCAAGCTTAAGCTCGATGCGCTCCTCTTTCTTCGCCTTCTTCTCGCCGAAGCGGCCCGCGATTTCGTAGACGCCGCCGCGCTTCGATTTGACTTCGGGCAATTCAACTTCGCTGTAGAAGCGCGGGCGGCTGAGAGTCCAGCGGAAGCTGTAGCGCAACGCGTCGAGCGGCACGTCGGCGCGAATCGTGCCCGTCCCCGTCCTGACTTCGGCGGACGCGACGTTGCCGACGACATCCACCGCGCCGCCTTCGGTCTCGACCCGCACGCGCGCGCGCGTCGGCACGCTCACCGTCAAGTCAATGCGCTCGCGCTCCGCGCGCAGCAGGCTCCCCGTGAACTGCCCGTCCGAGCCCGAACCGCCGCCGCCCGACGACTGCGCGCGCTCGACCTCGATGTTAACGCCGCCGCCGCCCTGCTCGACTTTAACGTCCCTCTCCGTCACGGCCTGCCCGGCGGAGGTGGCGCGGATGAAGACCTTCTTCTGCGTCTCGTCCGACGCGGCGGTGATGGTGACGCGCCCCGCGCGATTTTTGACGCGCAGTTCCACGCCCGCCGAAGCGTCCAACTCGCGCTCGAAGCCCTCCTGCCCGCGCGCCGTCGAGGGCACGCACAGGCACAGAAGCATCAAGGCGCAGACGCCAAACACCGACGCCTTCAAATTCAAGGCGCGTGCGGGGAGATGCGCGACAAGAAACGGGTAAGACATACGCTTCTAACCTGCCCCGGCGGAGAAAGTCAGAACCGCCTGCGGTAGCGGGCGGGTCAATCGTTCGCCGACACGTGCCTGCCATCACGGGCGAGTCTTAACGTCGCCGTCACCCGCCCGCTACCGCAGGCGGTTCTGACATCATCCTTTTCTCTTACTGATGTACTCGCTGAAGGCGTCGCGGAGTTCCTCGACCTGTTCGAGGGCGAGGGGGCCGGTGACGGCGTTGCCGTCCTGAAAGCCGATGACCGTGACGCGCCCGTCCATCTGAAAGTTGAAGGTGAAGGTGCTGCCGTTCTCAAGCTCCAGCTTGATGTTCGGCGAAACGCTCGCCGCGCTGTTCGATTCAAGCATCCTGACAGTCTCCGTGTATGTTTTTGTCTGAAGGCTTCTCTCGTGTGTGTCTGGGGACGGCAAGCCCCGCGAAAAAGTGTCTTGCCTCGCGCGCCCCGGTTCGGGTAGTTTAACAGAAGCCCGGCGCGGGCGTGCAGCCTGACCGTAAAGATTGCGAACAATGGGCGTCGCCGCCGGAGGGGTCGAAAATATCCCGCTCGCCGTCGAACTGGCGAGGGCGCTCGCGCATCTGATTGAAGTCAACGGGAAGCAGCCACCTCACTTTAATTTTTCCACTCACACAAGCGGAGGGTAATGCAGAAACACAAAACCTACGTCGTCGTGTTGGTGGTCGCCAGCGCCGTTCTGGCGGCGATAGCCGTCGTCGCCGCGAAGCCGGGGCGCGGTCAGCAGCAGCAACAATCACAGACGCAGTTGAGCGCCGCGCCCGCCGTCTCGGAGGAGAAGCCCGAAGGGTCGAAGCTCGTCCGCCCGACCGCCGCCGTCAGAGAGCGCCGGGCCGAAGCCGCGCCCGTCAACGCCGCCCTCTTCGCCGAAGCTGTCGAGCAGAACACTCTGTTCAAGTATGAACTCGAATGGGCCTTCGGCGGCAAGCGGCAGCACGGCTGGTATCTCTACGTCCCGATGATTTCGCGTCTCATTGAGACGGATGCCAACGCCGCCCCGCACCACTTCGCGGCGGCGCTCGCCCGCTGGCAAAAGTCTTCGGGGCTCAACGCGAGCGGCGTGCTCGACGACGAGACGCTCTACCGCATGGTCTCGACGTGGCAGGGCTCGCGGCTCAAGGAGAAGGCCGCCGCCGAGCCGCACCAACTCCTGCTCGCGCCCGCTTCGGATTTTTATGACCCGACGCGCGCCGAAGAACTCCGGCAGGTCGAGCGCGAGACCTACGCCGCCTACAAGCGCATGGTCGCGGCGGCGGTCGCCGACCCGTCGCTCGGCTTGAGCACGACCGAAGGCGGACTCGCCGCCTCCGAAAAGTACCTCAAGATCATCTCGTCTTTCCGCTCGCGCGCCTATCAAGACCGCCTGCGCCAGCAGTCGCCGAATTCGGGCCGCGCTGGGCTAGCCGTCAACAGCCCGCACTTCACGGGCCGCGCCCTCGACATCTACGTCGGCGGCGAGCCCGTCGAGACGAAGGACTCGAACCGCGCGCTCCAAGTCCAGACGCGAGTCTACAAGTGGCTCGTCAAGAACGCCGACCGCTTCGGCTTCCGGCCTTACTATTACGAGCCGTGGCATTGGGAATTCGTCGGCAATGTGAATGTAGATAACGCGAAGGTCGCACACCAACATTAAGCCGCGCGGCGCGCTCGCCCCGACCGACCGGAGTCCGCGTTTGAGGTGTCTTATGATGACGGACACGATTTACGGCGAGACTTTTGAGGTCAGCTACCTCTGGGGCAAGAGGCGTCGCTTCCCGCGCTACGACCTCATCGTGCCCGTCGGCTTCGTCTACGGCGAGTCGCTCACGCCGCAGGTCGAGCGGGGCTTGTGCCGCGACATCGGGATGGGCGGCATCGGCGTCCTCTCAAGGATGGCCGCCGGTGTGCGCGAGCACGACGTGGTGAGCGTCCAACTCTCGGCCCACGGCATCGAGGAGACGCTCAGGCTCTACGGAGTCGTCGTCTACGCCGACCCCGAACAGGGCTTCGGCCTCCAGTTCGCCGAATTCACCCCCCGCACGCGCGTCCGCCTCAAGCGACTCCTGACACACCTCGCCGCCTGAGAATTAAAGTCAGAAGGCAGAACGCTGAACGCTGAACTGAAAGCAACCGTCTTTCAGTTCAGCGTTCAGCGTTCTGCCTTCTGACTTTCTTCTTCACCGTCCCGTGTTGGCGACGGCGCGTTTGCGCGGGGCGGGTTTCTTGGTCGCGGGGCGACCGAGGAGGGGCTCGGCGCGACCGTCAACGAGGGCGCGGCCTTCGGCGATGCTGCGCACGTCAACGACGAACTTCGTGCGGCGCGTGACGCGCTTGAGCATCCCGGCGAGCGTCTTGTCGTCGAGCGCGGCGGCGTCCGTCCCGCTCGATTCCAGTTCGGCGCGCAGTCGCGCGACCGTGTTCGTGCCACGGTCGTACACGTCCGGGTAGATGTGCAGGACGCCGCCCTCGACGACGAGCGTGTCGTAGTTGATGTCCACGGGCAGAGGCTCTTCGAGTTCGGCGACGAGCTGGCGAGAGCCGCGCTTCGCCGCCTCGATTTTTTTGCGCGAGACGGCGACGGAGCGCGCGGCGACGATCTTCTCGGCGAGGTCGTAGAGGTCTGCGCGCAGCATCCGCACGCAGCCGTGCGAGACGAGGTTGCCGGGGTCTGTGGCCTTCGCCGCCTGATGGATGAGGTAGGCGTCGCCGAGCGGGATTTTGAGTTTGCCGAGCGGGTTGCGCGGGTCGCTCGCCTTGATGACCTCGCCGACCTTGATGCCCTTGCTCTCCTTCACCCAAGCGCTATCGGGCGGAATCCACGAAGGGTTCCAGATGACCTGCGTCGCCTCGCGGTCGCCGATGTAGATGGGGAACTCCTTGCGCCCGACGCCCACCGAGTAAGCCTTCACTTCCTTGCCGTTCTGCCACAGCGTGAGGCGGAACGAAGGGACGTTCAAGGTCAGACGGATGTCGGGCTCGCCCGCCGCGAACTCCGCCCGCTCGATGCGCCCGCCCGTCAGCTTGTCCGAACGCTCCGACTCGTGACGGTCGGAGGCCGTCTGCTGCGCGCGCACGCCGCCCGCCGATAAAGACAGCAGCAGCAACGCCGCCGTCAGCCAACCCGCAGTCTTCGAGAATCGCCGTCTTAACATGGCGTTAAATTTATCTCCCTCGTCTTCTTCCGACAATATTTTTCCGCGCGCGGGAGAGAGTGCGCGCGGCCTGACCTTTTGTCCCTGAAGGGGGTTTCATCGGGGGTTGGTATTGTTATCCAACGAAATGGTTGTCCCGCGCAAGCCCGGAGGAAGGAAAAGCGCAAAAGGTAAAAGGCAAAAGTTGAAGGGAGAAATTTTCTGAGAGCCCCGAAGGGGCGCAAGATAATAGCCGGGGGCAAAGCAGATGAAGTCTGCGCCGCCCCCGGTCAAGATTATTAAAAAGAATCCGACCCTGAAGGGGTCGCACCTCAACGCGGCGGTGCGACCCCTTCAGGGTCGGATTCTTTTTCCTTGTCCATTCCGGGGGCGTCGCTCAGTCGCTTGCGCTCCTTCACTTTGCCCCCGGCTATTATCTTGCGCCCCTTCGGGGCTTTTGCCCTCTGTTTATCCCCTTCACACTTTATCTTCTCCCCACGAGGCCCGCGACGAGGGCGGCGAGTTCGGCGGGGTCGGCGGGCTTGGCGATGTGGAGTTGGTAGCCGGCGGCGAGCGCCTGCTCGCGGTCTTCGGGGCGGGCGTAGGCGGTGAGGGCGGCGGCGGGCGTGCGCCCGCCTTCGGTCTCGCCGAGGGCGCGTATCCTCCGCATCAGCTCGTAGCCGTCCTCGCCCGGCATCCCGATGTCGCTGACGAGCACGTCGGGCCGCGTCTCCTTGAGGCGCGCGAACCCTTCGGCGGCGGTGGAGGCGACCGAGACCTGCGCGCCGTGCGCCTTGAGCGCGGTCGAGACGAGCAGGCGCGAATCTTCGTCGTCGTCCACGACGAGCACGCGCAGGCCCCAGAGCAGCGCGGAGTGCGGCTTGTGGGTCGCGGACTCTTCGCCGCCGTCGGCGGCGGCTTCTCCGCGCAGCGCCCCGGAGTCCGCGCCCCTCGATTCGAGGAGCGGGAGGCTGACGGTGAAGGTCGCGCCGCGTCCCTCGCCCGCGCTCTCGGCGCGGATGGTTCCGCCGTGCAGCTCGACTAAGTGGCGCGCGATGGCGAGGCCGAGGCCGAGCCCGCCGTGCTCGCGCGTAATCGCGCCGTCGGCCTGACGGAAACGCTCGAAGATGTGCGGCAGGAATTCCGCGTTGATGCCCGCGCCCGTGTCTCTGATTGAGACCTCGGCGCAGTCGCCCGCGCGCGCGAGCCGCACCTCGACCGAGCCCTCGCGCGGCGTGAACTTGATGGCGTTCGAGAGAAGGTTCCAGAAGACCTGTTGGAGCCGGTCGGCGTCGCCGGAGACGCGGCCCGCCGAGGCGTCGAGGCTCACGTCGAGGCGGACGCCGCGCGCCTCGGCGGCGGGCCGCACGCCTTCCGCCGCCGACTCGATGACGGCGGCGAGCGCGGTCGGCCTCACGGTCAGGCGGAGCTTGCCGGTGATGATGCGCGAGACATCGAGGAGGTCGTTGATGAGCTGCGACTGCGCCTCCGCGTTGCGCTCGATGGATTCGAGCGCGCGGGCCGAGACCTTCGGGTCGAGCTGCTCGGAGCGCAGGAGCTTCGCCCAACCGAGGACGGCGGTGAGGGGCGTCCGCAGCTCGTGCGAGAGCGTGGCGAGGAACTCGTCTTTCAAGCGGTTGGCTTCGGACAGCTCTTCGGCGCGCGCGCGCAGTTGCGCTTCGAGCCGCTTGCGCTCCGTGATGTCCACGGAGACGCCGACCGTCCCGACGAGCGCGCCTGTGTCGTCGTGGATGGGCGTGTCGGTGACGAGCGCCGGGAAGGTCGTGCCGTCGCGGCGGCGCAAAGTCATCTCTCCCGACCACGCCTTGCCTTCCAGAAGGGCGTCCATAATCTCTGCGGCTTGCGTCTGGCTCGTCTCCGCCGGTGTCACTTCTATGATGGGGCGGCCCACGGCCTCTTCAGCCGCCCAGCCGTAGAGCGCGGCGGCGTAACGGTTCCAGTAAATGATTTTGCCTTCGAGGTCGGTGGCGATGACGGCCTGCTCCACGGTGTCGAGCAGGTGAGCCTGAAAGCGCACCGCCTCCTCGGAGCTTTTGCGCGCGGTGATGTCGTCGTGGATGAGGACGACTTCGCGGACGCGGCCCTCTTCGTCCTTGACCGGGTAGATGACGGCCTGAAGCCAGCGGCGCGCGTCCTCGTAGGCGCTGACGCTGGGGATGGTCTCTTCCGGGTCATAGAGGATGACGGGGATGTTCGTCGGTTCGCCCTGAAAGCCCCGGCGGATGAACTCGCTGACGCCCTTCTCTTCGAGCTGCCGGTCTTCGAGGACGTTGTAGCCCGCCATCTGTTCGAGCTTCGCGCCGAAGAGCTTCTCCCACGCGCGGTTGACGCGCAGGGTGTGACCGTCGGGCGAGAAAATCTGCGTGCTCACGGGCGACTGCTCGACGAGCGTGCGGAAGCGCGTCTCGGAGTCGCGGAGCGCCGCCGCGCTCAGCTCGGAGGCGCGGCGCGCGCGGGCCTGTGAGCGCGTGACGAAGAAGAGCGTGAGGCTGAAGAGCAGCCCGCCCAAGAGGATGAGCAGGACGCTGCGCGGCGAGGACGCGAGCGCGGAGTCGGGGCGCGTCGCGTAGGCGAGCAGCCAGTCGCGCTCCGCGACTTCAATCGGCACGTTCGAGATGAAGCGCGGGACGCTCCGCCCGCGCCCTCGCTCGTGTGCAAAAGGTTTTCGGGCGCGGCTACTTTGCCGTCGTAGACGCGGAGGGCGACGAGCGGGCTGGGCTCGTGGCGGAAGATGTTGTTGAGAAGGTCGTCGGCGCGGAAGGGGCTGTAGACGAAGCCCGCGAGATTCGCCCGCCGCTCTTCAATCGTCGCCGGGATCGCGCCGCCGCGATAGACGGGCACGTAGATGACGAAGCCCGCCTGTCTGTTCGTCTCGCTCTCCTGCACGAGCGTCACGCGGCCCGTCGCGGCGGGCGCGGCGGTGTCGCGCGCCCGCTCCAACGCCTCGCGGCGCACGGGCTCGCTGAACATGTCGAAGCCGAGCGCGCCCCGGCTGCGCGCGTCGAGGGGCTCGCCGTAGACGATTGGAAAATACTCTTCGCGCGCGCCCGCGGGCTTGACGGCGAAGTCGTCGAAGCCCTCTTGGCGCATTCCGGCGGCGACCGCTTCGAGTTCGGCGGCGGGGACACGGCGGCTGAAGCCGATGCCCCGCACGCCGGGGTAGCTGTTCGGGAGGTCGAGCCGCCCGACGAAGGCTTGAAACTCGGCGCGCGTCACCTCGTCCTGTGAGGCGAAGAGTCCCGCGCCCGCGCGCAGCAGGGCGACGTGCGCGTCGAGCCGCCGCTGGATGTCGCCGGTCGTGCGCCGGACGGCGGTCTCGAAGCCGAGGCGGTCATGCGCCTCGGCGTTCGCGGCGACGTAGTAGGCGGCGACCGCCGTCAGCAAAAGCGAGCCCGCCAGCACGAGGTACGGAACCCACATGCGGGACGGCTGCCGCGCGGCGCGTTGGGGTTGCGCGTCGGGTGTCATGTCAATGCCAGAAGAGTTTCCAGTAGAGGTAGGCCGCCTGCATCAGCCCGATGACGAGGCCGATGGCCGCGCCGAAGAGTTCGATAGTCTTCAAGTGCTGCTTCGCCACCGAAAGGACGAGCGTCTCCAACTTCTCGACCGGGTAGTTCGTGACCTTGTCGCGGACGATGCCGCCGATGTCGAACTCGGCGATGGTCGCAGGCAGGCGCTCGCGCGCCGCCTCCGTGATGCGCTCGGTCAAAGCCGCGCTCGCCGCCCTCAACTTCTCTTCGGGCACGTGGTCGGCGAGCCTGCCGATGGGTGCGACGAGGAGCCGTTCGACCTGCGCCGCCAGCAAGGCGTTGAGCATCCGCGCCGTCTCTTCGCGCGAGAGCACGTCCATCAGGCCGCGCGAGAGGAAGCGCTTGAGGTCGTCGGCGGAGTCGGGGCGCGCGTGCTCCAAGAGGGCGCGCAAAGTGTGCGGGCGGACGCGTTCGAGCGCGTCCGTGGCGTAGGCCGAGACGGAGGTGCGCAGCTCCGTGCTCCGCGCGATGGCGAGGATGCGGCCCGCCACCTGTTCTTTGATGAGTTCCAGCTTATCGGGCTCGATGTTCCCGACCAGCTCGTTGAAGGGGCGCGCGAGCACGCCGTCAATCGTCGAGTTGAGGAACTCTTCGGCCTGCTGCTCGAACGCCTCGCCCGAAAGAAACTCGCCGACGCGGCGCGGCAGAGTCTTGTTGACCATCTCGTCAACTTCGTCGTGGATGCGCTCGCGCGAGACGAAGATTTTTTTGAAGAACGAGAGCTGCTGGTAGTAGTCGTCAACCTCGCGCTTGATGAGCGCGCCGATCTGCGTCCGCGTCTTCTTGTGCGTGGCGATTTCGGTCAAGTGCTGGACGACGGGCGGCACTTGCCGGTCAACGCGCTCCTTGATGACGGCGACGGTTTCGGGCGTGAACATCTCGGCCAGAGTCGTGCTGCTCGCGGCTAATTCGTCCACGCGCGCCGAGACGAACTGCCGCACCTTCGACTCGAACCCGCGCTCGTTGACGACGCCCCGGAACCGCTCCTCGACGAAGCCGAGCACCTGCTCGAAGGTCTCCGCGCCCACGGCGGCGTCGAGTCTCTGCGAGAGCAGCTCGTCCACGCGGCGGTCAATGAAGCGGTTGACGGCCTCGGCGGTCTCTTCGCTTTTGAGAATCCCGGCGATGTATTCGGCGATGCGGAGTTGGAGCGCGGAGATGGCGTCGAGCACGCGGGGACGCACCGACTTCGGCAGCGCGTCGAGGAACGACGTGTAATTTTTGTTGAGCAGCTCTTCCGTGTAGGCGTTGACGAAGCTCTCGACCTTGCGCCGGAAAAATCCCGTCTCGAAGAGCGCGTGGACGACCGTCTCCTGCGAGACCAGCTCGTTCCCCACGGCGTTGCCGATGGTCTGCGCGAGCCGCTCGCGGTGGCGCGGAATCATCCCCTGCGGCCAGACGGTGATGCCGAGAAGTTTGACGGGCTTGTGCGGCCTGAAGAGCATCCGCACGGCGAGCCACGCCGCGCCGTAGCCGTGGAAGGTGGCGACGACGACGATGATGAAAAGTTCTAAGGCGGCCTGTCGAGTGATGACGAAGAACCCCGCGCGTTGCGCACCGCGAAAGTGTCGAAGGGAACACCTGCGATGCTAAACGCACGGGGCGAAGCGCGTCAAACGCGAATCCTCGCGGAAGATGTCGGCGAGCGCGCTTTCGAGGTTGGTGTAGAGGAACTTGAAGTTCTCTTCGAGCAGTCGTTCGGGCAGACAGCGCCGTCCCGCGAGCGCAAGCTCGGCTTCCGTCCGCATGAGGAACGCGCCGAGGCGGACGAAGCACTCAGGCACGCGCGGGCTCCAGGGGCGTTGGAGCGCGCACCGCAGCTCGCACATGAACTCGGCGTTCGTCAGAGGGCACGGCCCCGTCGCGTTGTAGACGCCTTGCATGCAGGCCCGCTCGATGCTGCGCAGGAAGATGCGGTTGAGGTCGTCGGCGTGGAGCCAACTGACGTACTGATGCCCGCCGCCGACCGTGCCGCCGAGATAAAACTTGGCGAGCCTTGAGAGGGTTCCGAGCGCGCCGCCGCCGCGCCCCAAGGCGAAGCCGATGCGGAGCAAAACCTTGCGCGTCGCGGGAAGCTCTACGGAGTTGAAGGCCTCTTCCCAGCGCAGGCACGTCTCGGCGGAGAAGCCGCTCCCGGCGGGCGCGTCATCATCACAGATTCGGCTCCCCGCGTCGCCGTAGACGGCGAGCGAGGCCGCCTGCACCAAGACCTTCGGCGGCTCGGCGCACTGTTGGATTGCTTGACCGAGAGCCTTCACGGAGTTGATGCGCGACTCGACAATCTCGCGCCGGTTGGCGGGCGTGTAGCGGCAGTTGACGCTCCGGCCCGCGAGGTTCACGACCGCCTCCGCGCCTTCCAAGAGTCGCGCCCACTCGCCGACGCTCCGCCCGTCCCACTTTGCCTCACGCACGAGTCCCGAACTCTTTCTCGGCGTGCGCGACAGGACGACGACTTCCCTCCCCTGCCGCAACAACTCTTCCGCCAGAGAGCCACCGAGAAAGCCGCTCCCGCCCGCCAGAATGATTCGACCCCTTAACGTCATCTTCGCACCTCCCGCCGAAGAACTCTTCGGACTCTTCGGAGAGGTGCTTCTTCAATCCTCGTGCCGCAAGACGCGCAAGCTACCGACGCCGCGTTTTTACGGACGAAGACCGAAGACGGGTTGCAAAAGGCGAGCGGAGGGCGAGGCTCTTAGCAGTTTGCGAACGAACAGCGCCGTGCGCGCGGGAGGAGCATTCACAGGATGGACAGGATGGAAGATAAATGATGAATGCGGAATGATGAATGATGAATAGAAGGCAAGTTGTCTTTCATTCATCATTCCGCATTCCGCATTCATCATTTTCAGATAGTCGTGCTCGGCCTCTCGACCGGGTAGCCGGCGGCGACCCATGCTTGCGTGCCGCCTTCGACGTTGAAGAGGTGGTTGAAGCCGAGGCGCTTGAGGAGGCTCGTGGCGGCGCTCGAACGGTAACCACCGGCGCAGATGACGGCGAGGGGGCGTTCGCGTTCGAGGTCGGCGATGTCTTCGCGGAGGCGCGGCGAGAGCGGCGCGCTCGCGGCTCGCGGCGCGTGGCCGAGCGCGTACTCGGCGGGGCGGCGCACGTCGAGCACCTGCAACGCGGGCTCTTCGTCGAGCATCCGCCGCAAGTCTTTGACGTTGATTTGCGTCACGGTCGCCTCTTCCATCTCGTGCGCGCGCCACGCGTCCATGCCGCCGCGCAGGTAGCCGCGCACGCTCTCGTGGCCGACGCGCGCGAGCCGGACTAAAGCCTCGTCCACCTGCTCGACCGTCTCGGCGACGATGATGATGGGCGTGCGGACGACGACGAGGCTCCCGGCCCACGAGGCGAACTGCCCGCCGAGACCGACGTTGACCGCGCCGGGGACGTGGCCCGCGCCGAACTCCGACGCCGCTCTCACGTCCAGAACGACGTGCCCCTGATTGGCGAGCGAGGCGACCGAATGCGGCGTGAGCGCGGCGGGACGCGGCAAGGCGTCCAGAGGGTCTGCGCCCGTGCGGTTAATCTCGGCGTCGAAGGAGAAGTAGGCGGGCTGCTCCGGCAGGTCGGTCGTCATCAGCCGCACGAACTCGTCGCGCGCCATCGGCTGCAAGGCGTAGTTCAGACGCCTCTGCTCGCCGATGGTCGAAGAAGTTTCCTTCGAGATGTTGCGCCCGCACATGCTCCCCGCGCCGTGCGCCGGGTAGACCTCGACGCCGTCCGAGAGCCGGAGGAGTTTGCCGTGCAGACTCTCGTAGAGCATGTCGGCCATCATCTCGGTCGTGTAGCCGCGCGCGCCCGCGAGGTCGGGGCGGCCCACGTCGCCGACGAAGAGCGTGTCGCCCGTCAAGACCTTCTGCGGCTCAGGCGAGATTTCATTATCAATGACGAGGACGGAGATGCTTTCGGGCGTGTGGCCCGGCGTCTCGATGACGCGGAGCGTGACGCGGCCCAGTTGTAGTTCGTCGCCGTCTCTGACAGCGCGGTGCGGGAACGTCGCCCCTGCTTTCTCGCCGAAGACAATCTCCGCGCCCGTGCGCGCCGCGAGTTCGCGGTGGCCGCTCACGAAGTCGGCGTGCAGATGCGTCTCGACGACGTACTTAATCTTCAAGCCTTGCGATTCGGCCTCCGAGACGTACTGCCCGACGTCGCGCTGCGGGTCAACGACCGCCGCCTCGCCGTCCGAGCCGATGAGGTAAGAGGCATGCGCCAGACACCCAAGGTAGAACTGTTTGAAATACATCCCCGAAAAAACCTCCCTCGCGGGCTGTCGGTCAGTGAGTTGAAGGAATCGGGCTTCGCGCCCCGGCGGGCGGCGAGCGGCTTAGGACTTAGAGTGAAGGTCAAACCGACGGGCCTCGGTCGGTCGGCGTCAGGGATTTTATTCCGCTTCCCCGTTTTAAACAATGTGCTGACGGCAGGACTTCTTTCCGCTAGAATGCTCCGACGGCTCTTATAGTTTCAGACTCAGCATAACTCGTAAGGGAGACGGACGGATGTTCAGTTCACACTCAACGAAGTTTTTCCCGGCGCTGCTGCTTCTCGCGGCTCTCTCACTGGGTGGCGCGCAGGCGCACGCGCAAGAAGGCGCGCGTGTCGAAGAGCCCGCCGCGCCGACGCAAGTTTCGTCCGCGCGCGAAGTCGCAACGGAACTGGCCTCGGTGGATGTGCCGGAGCATTTCGGCTCGCCGGACGCGCGGCTTGACTACGCCAACCCCGCTTCGGTCGCCCTCCGCCGCGGCTTCAAGTTCGAGAGCGAAGACTCCGCCGCGCGCTTCGGCGTGCCCTCTTCATCGTCCGCGCGTTCTTTCTCTTCCTCAGTCGAGACGCCCAGAGACTCTTTCTGGCAAGACCCGCAAGGGACGCCGCAGACGGCGACGAACCAGCCGACGCCTCTGACTTCGGGCGAGAAGATGGAGCGCGCCTTCAAGCGCGCCTTCCTGAGCCCGATGCCCTACGCCTCGGCGGCCTTCAGCGCCATCCTCACGCAGATCGGCGAGGACGACCTGCCGCACAAGACGACCGGCGACAAGGTGGCCGACGGCTTCTCGCGGATGGCCATCAACTTCGGCAGGAGCGCCACCCGCACCGTCTTCGCCGGGGGCATCTACGCCTCGCTCTTCAAGCAGGACCCGCGCTACGACCGCTCGCAAGGCAAGGGCATCGGCGGCAAGGTGCTCCACGCCGTGAGCCGCGTCTTCGTGACGCGCGACGACGACTGGAACATCGAGCCGAACTACTCGCGCTTCGCCGGAGTGTTCACCGCCAGCGCACTCTCGAACGCGTGGGAGCGCAGCACGCCCGGCCACGACCGCATCGGCTGGGACGCCACCTTCCGCCGCTTCGGCAAGTCCTTCATCAACGACGCCATCACCAACATCCTCTTCCGAGAACTGCTGCCGGACATTTTTTAAAAGCCCTGAAAGGGCTTGAGATAATAGCCGGGGGCAAGCAAACGAAGTTTGCGCCGCCCCCGGTAAGGACGTAGTTAAGAAATCCGACCCTGAAGGGGTCGCGCCTCAACGTCGGGGTGCGACCCCTTCAGGGTCGGATTCTTTTTGCTTGTGCGACCGGGGGCGTCGCTCCGTCGCTCACGCTCTGTCGCTTGCCCCCGGCTATTGCCTTCATCCCCTTCGGGGATTTGCGTCCACGACGCGGCTCGCGCGCTCGGAGGCCAGCGCGTAGTTGGGGAGGACGCGGAAGGCCGTGAGGCCGACGGCCACGCGGTCGCCTATCTTGAGCGGCGCGGCGTTGGCTTCGGGCTTCGGGCGCGTGACGAAGATGGGGATGCCGAGACTCTTTTCCGGCGTGTTGACGGTGACGTTGTAGAGCGGCGGCTCGCCCTCCACGGCGCGGCGCGCGACGAGGTCGAGGCGCACGGTGAGTCGTTCGTATGCGCCGACGAAGAGCTTCTCTTCGACGACGCCGTTGGTCAGGCGGCGGCAGCCTTCGGGGAGCGCGCCCGTCGGGCTCAGGTGCGCGTCCTCCGGGCGAAAGACGAGCTTCACCGACTGCCCCTCGCGGAAGCGCGCGACCTCCGCGCCCGCGTGGAGCGAGGCCGTCCCCGTCTCGACCCTCTCGCCCGCGACGACGCCGAGCAGGAGGTTCGCCGCGCCGAGGAACGTCGCGACGTACTCGGTCTCAGGCCGGTTGTAAACCTCGTCGGGCGTGCCTATCTGCTCAAGCCGCCCGGCGTTCAGGACGGCGATGCGGTCGCCCAACTCTAAAGCCTCCTCCTGATCGTGCGTGATGAAGACGGAGGGGACGTTGACCTCTCGGAGCAGCGCGCGGATTTCGCGGCGGAGGTGGACGCGGGTCTGCGCGTCGAGCGCGCCGAAGGGCTCGTCGAAGAGGAGCACCTGCGGGTTGTAGGCGAGCGTGCGCGCAATCGCCACGCGCTGCTGCTGCCCGCCGGAGAGCTGCGAGGGGAACTTCTTCCGGTGCTCTTCCAGTTTGACGAGCTTGAGGAGGTTTTCCACCGCCTCTTTCACTTCCCTGCGCTTGCGGCCCCGGATGCGCAGTCCGTAGCCGATGTTCTGCTCGACCGTCATGCGCGGGAAGAGCGCGTATGACTGAAAGATGACGCCGACTCCGCGCTCGCGCGCGGGCATCTCCGAGACGTCCTTGCCGTGGAGGATGACGCGCCCCGTGTCCGGCTCTTCGAGCCCGGCGTCGAGATGACGTTGCGCCACACCGACTTCAAGACGTTCAAGGCGCGCGTCTGGTCGGCCCCGCCCGTCTCCGCCTTCGACTTCACCAGCTCCGAGCCGTAGACGGCTAAGAGAGACCACTGCGCGCCGCCCGAACTCACCGGGTCGGGGTGGATGACGGCGACGCCCGGCTTGCCGAGGTCTGAGAAGTCGCGGATGCCCTTCGGGTTCCCCTTGCGGACGAGGATGATGAAGGGCGTCTTGTTGATGATGCCTTTGTGCGGCATCGCCTGCCAGTTCGAGGTCACCGCGCCGCCTTGCGCGAGCCGCTCCACGTCGCGCTCGATGGAGAAGATGCCGACCTCGGCGGCGACGCCTTGCAGTATCTGGTTCGTAATCGTCTCCGACCCCGCGAACGAGGAGTTGAAGCGCACGTCAACGCCGTGCTTCCCCCTTCCACTTCGCCGCGAAGCCGGGAATGATGGCCTTCTCCATCGCCTCCTTCATCACCGAGAAGCCGTAGAGCGTGACGTTGCGCTGCCCGCCGCGCTCGGTGCCGACCGGCGACTGCGGCAGGCAACTGCCCGCCGTCAAAAGCGACAGCAAGAGGGCCGCGAGCGCGGCCAGCCGCACGAGGCGGCGCGACGCTTCGAGACGTGCGCATCTCTCTCTCATCCTCTTCCGCGTGGCCGGTTTTTGGAATAGTCTTCCCCCTCATCTGAACCTCCCACGGACTACTAAAGGCGCGGTGTCGGCCCGCTCGCTCGTCGTTTCGGCTTGATAAATTTGGCCTTCTATAACACAGTTCGGGGCGTTTCAGAAAGAGTTTTCGGCGGCGCGCGACGCTCGCCACGGCGACACCCGCGCCCGTGCTACCACACGGCCCGCGTTCTGTGCGATGCTATGCGGCGCATGGTTCCCGCAAGCGTCGGGGGCCTTCAACGACTGAAGTTTGGAAGATTAATTGACGGAGATTTGAAAGGAATGCGAAAGCTCTACACACTGACGGCGCTCGCGCTCGCCTGCGCGGCGACCCTCATCATCGGCGCGGCATGCAAGTCCGGCGACGGCGCGGGCGGGCAGACCGCGAGCACGACGACCGCCCCGGCGCAAGGCCCGACGACGGCGACGCCGCACCCGACCTCGACGCCCGGCGACAACGTGCGGCGCACCTCTCTCGCCGAGACGCAGCAGATGTTAGAGAAGGGCACGGCCATCGTCGTGGACGTGCGCCCCAAGTCGCAGTACGACCAGGGGCACATCAAGGACTCGGTCTCGATACCGCGTGAGCAACTGCCCACCCGACTGAGCGAGCTGCCGAAGGAGAAGCTCATCATCTTCTACTGCGCTTGACCGACCGAACACCAGAGCGCCGGTGCGGCGCTCGACATCAAGCCCAGAGGTTACGAAAACACCGCCGCCCTCATCGGCGGCTGGAACGCTTGGCTCGCCCAGAAGCTCCCGACCGAACCCGCGCAGTAGAAGCGAAGGGTTAGGAGGGAAACAGTTAAGAGGGGAAGAGGGATGAAGACACCGCGCCGGTCTCTTCATCCCTCTTCCCCTTTGCCCTCCCCTTTCACCTTTTTCCTTCCTTCCCCTCGCGCCCGAAACTTCTCTGTTGCCTTGCCGCGCGGGCTGTGACAAACTCCGCCCCTATCAACACCAGCCGCGTGAAGCATTGGGGCGGCGTTCGTGTCTTACCGCAAGCACAAGACGAATCCTTTCGGCTCTGGAGGCACAACTTGCTTCGAGGACTCTTTCGCACCAAAAAACTCGACGACATCCTCGCCGCGGCGGGCGGCCCGCAGTTCTCTCTGAGGCGCACGCTCGGCGCGTTCAACGTCACGCTCTTGGGCATCGGCGCGATCATCGGCGCGGGCATCTTCGCCACCGTCGGCACCGCCGCCGCCGGGGCCGAGGGGCGCGCGGGCGCGGGGCCTTCGCTCATGCTCTCGTTCGCCATCACGGCGGTCGTCTGCGGCTTCACGGCGCTCTGCTACGCGGAGCTGGCCTCGATGGTTCCCATCAGCGGGTCGGCCTACACCTACTCTTACGCGACGATGGGCGAGCTGGTGGCGTGGATCATCGGCTGGGACTTAATCATCGAGTACGCCATCGGCAACGTCGCCGTGGCGATTAGCTGGGCGGAGTTTTTTAATCGTCTTTTAAGGAACCTCGGCATCGGCTTCCCCGACTGGCTGGCGACGAACTACCGGGGCGCGACGCCCGAAGTGTTGGACGCCGCGCCGCACATCTTCGGCATCCCCATCGTCTTCAACATCCTCGCCTTCGGCATCGTCGCCCTCATCACCGCCGTCCTTGTGTGGGGCATCCGCGAGTCGGCGGGTTTCAACGCCATCATGGTCGCCATCAAGATTCTGGTGCTGCTGTTCTTCATCACGGTGGCGCTCTACTACGTCTCGCCCTCGACGATGGTGGAGAACTGGAAGCCCTTCCAGCCGATGGGATGGACGGGGACGTTTACGGGCGCGGCGGTCGTCTTCTTCGCCTTCATCGGGTTCGACGCCGTCTCGACCGTCGCCGAGGAGACCAGAAACCCGGCGCGAGACCTGCCCATCGGCATCATCGCGTCGCTCGTCATCTGCACGGTCTTCTACATCGCCGTCTCCGCCGTCTTCACGGGCATCGTCCCTTACACGACGCTCACGCAGTGGACTTCGGCGCAGCAGGGCGAGGCCCTAACGATGGCGCTCGAAACGGTCGCGCCGCAGGCGAAGTGGCAGAACACGGTGGTCGCGCTCGGCTCGGTCATCGCGCACACGGCGGTGCTCTTAGTCTTCCAACTCGGACAGCCGCGCATCTTCTTCTCGATGGCGAGGGACGGGCTGCTCCCCTCGGTCTTCGCGACCGTCCACCCGAAGTTCAAGACGCCGCACGTGACGACGATCCTGACGGGCCTCATCGTCGGCGGCATCGCCGCCTTCGCCAACGTGGACGAGATGGTCAGCTTAACGAACATCGGGACGCTCTTCGCCTTCGTCCTCGTCTGCATCGGCATCCCGATTTTGAGGATGAAAGACCCGGCGCGACCGAGGCCGTTCCGCGTGCCGGGTGGGGCTTGGTTCTTGCCACTGCTCGGCGCGGCGTCGTGCGTCTTCCTGATGTACTACCTGCCGGGCGGCTCGTGGTGGCGCTTCGTCGGCTGGCTCGCGCTCGGACTCGCAATCTACCTCGCCTACGGCTACACGCGCAGCGGCGTCGGGCAGTCGCTCGGTCGGCCCGCGCGGACGCCACTCATGCTCAAGGTGGCGGCGCTCGGCTTCTTCTTGCTGGCCGTCGGACTCTTCGCCATCCCGCACGACCTCGGCCCCACGGAGCTTCTGAGCACCGCGTCTGACTCCAACGCCGAGCGGCACGGGCGCGCGCTCTACGGGCTGATACTCATCGCCGTCGGGCTCGTCGTCGGGCTCGCCGGTTCGTTCGTCGGCTCGTCGCGCGAGGGGGGCAGTCAGGTGGGCAACGGTTGAAGGACGTGAGCCGGGAGGGACGCGGATGAGAATCCTCGTGCTCGGAGCGGGGCGGATGGGCTTGGGCGCGGCCTTCGACCTCGCGCACAATTCGGAGGGCGTGGAGTCAGTCACCGTCGCCGACATTGACGAGGGCCGCGCGCGCGCCGTGGCCGAAACCGTCGGGGGCGCGCGCATCCGCCCGCAGCAGATTGACGTGGCCGATGCGGCGCAAGTGGTCGAGCTGATGCGCGGCCACGATTCGGTCATTAGCTGCGTCACCTACTTCCACAACCTCCGGCTCGCGCGCGCGGCCATCGAGGCGGGCGCGAACTTCTGCGACCTCGGCGGCAACAACGCGGTCGTGGACGCGGAACTCGCGCTCGACTCGGAAGCCCGCGCCGCCGGAGTCCGCCTCACGCCCGACTGCGGCCTCGCGCCCGGCATGGTCTCCGTCCTCGTCGCGCACGGCGCGGAGCGTTTCCACAGCCTCGAAGACGTGCACATCCGCGTCGGCGGTCTGCCGCAAAATCCGAAGCCGCCGCTCGACTACCAGATGGTCTTCTCCGTCGAAGGCCTGATTAACGAGTACGTCGAGCGCGCGCGCGTCATCCGCGAAGGCCACGTCATCGAAGTCGAGTCCATGACCGAGATCGAGGCTTTGGACTTCCCCGAACCCTTCGGGCGGATGGAGGCGTTCCAGACTTCGGGCGGGACTTCGACGCTGCCCGAAACCTTCGCGGGCCGCCTCCGCACGCTCGACTACAAGACCATCCGCTACCCCGGCCACTGCGAACGCTTCAAGCTCTTGATAGACCTCGGCCTCGCCGGCAGCGACGAGATTGAGTTGGACGGCGCGCGCCTCTCTCCGCGTCGAATGCTCGGCGAGCTGCTCACGCGGAACCTCCCGGCGGACGAGCCCGACCTCGTCTTCGTCCGCGTCGAATTCAAAGGCCGGATGCACGCCGAAGACGCGGCGACGACGACGCTCCGCTACGACATCATTGACCGGCAGGACGAGCGCACGGGCTTGAGCGCGATGATGCGGACGACCGCCTTCCCCGCCTCCATCATCGCCCAGATGATGGCGCGCGGCGAGACTTCCGGCGTCGGCGCAATCCCGCAGGAACGCTCCGTCCCGCCCCAGCGCTTCGTCGAAGAGCTGGCGGCGCGTGACATCAAGATCGAAGAGACGACTCCTCGACAAGAGCTGAAAACAGTTGGCCGCGAGGTTGATGCCGTTCGAAGATGCTTGCCCCGCAGTGCCTCGCTCGCGCCCGTCCGACGTAAGACTCACCCGAATCGAAGGAGGGAAAGGAAGCTCATGTTCGCGTTGAAATCCTACCCCTGTCCTAACTGCCGCGAGTTCATCAACACCAGCATGACGGCGTATCAGTTCTGCTCCGCGCCCGTAGACCCACAGGCGGCGATGGCGGCTGTCGAGGCGCAGGATAAAATCAACGACGCGTGTAACTCCGCCAGCCTCATCAGAAATCTGGCCGGGGGGATGTGGGTTTGCTTCTTCGCCCGACTGGTTCCGTTCATCGGGTTGGTGGCGACGGCAGCGATGTTGCTTCTTTTCATCCTCGTCCCGATAAGGTTGGTTTACTGGCTGGCCAAGTACGGCGGGATTCAGACAGCGGACGTGGATTTCAAGAGGGCCAGACGGAATCTCTTGATCGCCTTTGGCCTCTGGCTGCTCATCATCATCGTCCCCCTGGTGCTCATCTTCATCTTCGCGGGGGCGTTGGCGCTCACGGGGAAGTGAGTCGGGCGTGCCTACCGGCGACGAAGTGGGCACAAGTTTTTTCGAAAGCCTGCGGAGGTCTCCACCTTGAGTCTGACACTGCTCGCAATCGGTTTTCTGCTGGTGTTGGTAGCCGCGTACCGCCTCTACGGCGGTTGGGTGGCGCGACAGTTCGCCTTGGACGACTCGCGCCGGACGCCCGCTCACGAGGTCAACGACGGCGTGGACTTCGTGCCGACGCGACCCTTCTATCTCTTCGGCCAGCACTTCTCGGCGATTGCCGCCGCCGGGCCGATTGCCGGGCCGATCCTCGCCTGTCAGGCGTTCGGCTGGCTCCCGTGCCTCTTGTGGATAGGCTTCGGCGTCGTCCTCATCGGGGCCGTCCACGACTTCGCGAGCCTCGCCGCGTCAGTCCGCCACGGCGCGACCTCGATTGCCGAAATCACGCGCGAGCACTTAGGGAACAAGGCGGGCCGCGCGATGATGGGCTTCATCTGGATCGCGCTCATCTACGTCATCGTCGCCTTCGCCGACATCACCGCCGGGACTTTCGTCGGCGGCTCGGAAGAACTCAAGGCCGCCGCCGTCAACTTCAACCCCGGCGGCGCGGTGGCGGCGGCGAGCGTCCTCTATCTTCTGCTCTCGCTCGTGCTCGGAGTAGTCGAGAGATACCTCAAGCCGCCGCTCTGGCTGACGACCGTCATCTTCGTCCCGGCGGCCTTCGCCGCCTCCTGGGCCGGGACGTATCTTTCGACCGCCTTCGTGCTCGACCATAAGACCTGGGGACTGCTCATCCTCATCTACTGCTGCGTCGCCTCGGTCGTCCCCGTCTGGGCGCTCTTGCAGCCGCGCGGCTACCTCGGCGGCTTCATCCTCTACGCGGCGATTGCGCTCGGCATCTACGGCGTCTTCTTCGGCGGCTACGAGATTCAGCAGCCCGCCTTCAAGTCGTGGGACATCGGCGGGATGACGGGGATGCTCTTCCCCTTCCTCTTCGTGACCATCGCGTGCGGCGCGTGCTCCGGCTTCCACGGGCTCGTCTGTTCGGGGACGACCTCGAAGCAGGTCGCGCGCGAGTCGCACATCAAGCCCGTGGGCTACGGAGGGATGCTGGCGGAAGGCTTCGTCGCTTTGATTGCGCTCGTGACGATTATGATCGTCGTGCCCGGCTCGCTCGCCAAGGGGACGGCTCCGGGGACGATCTACGGCAACGGCATCGGGAAGTTCCTGACGCTCATCATCGGCGAGTCGCATCTCGCCTTCGCCACGACCTTCGGCGCGATGGCCTTCTCGACCTTCGTCTTCGACACGCTCGACGTCTCGATGCGGCTGGGCCGCTACATCGTGCAGGAACTTTTCGGCTGGAAGGGGCGGCGCGGCGCGCTCGCCGGGACGCTCCTGACGGTGGCGCTCCCGCTCTACTTCATCGTCTTCGCGCCGCCCAACTCGTGGTCGAAATTCTGGACGCTCTTCGGCGCGTCGAACCAACTGCTCGCGGCCCTGACGCTGCTTTCGATTACGGCGTGGCTCTATCAGGCGCGCCGCCGCATCGCCTTCACGCTCTTCCCGATGATCTTCGTCCTCGCCATCACGCTCTGGGCGCTCGTCGCTCTGGTCGTCGGGAATCTGCGCGCGACGAAGATCATGTCAGGGCAACTCGACGTGGAACTCATCAACGCCGTCGCCTCCGCCGCGCTCGTCGTCCTCGCGCTCTACCTCGCCGTCCTCGCCCTCTTCAAGCTGCGCGGCGACCGTCGCGGCGGCACGCTCGTCGCCGCACACCCGGCGGCGAGTTTGGAGTGAAGCTTAACGGCCTGAGTAAGTTTGCGCAGTTGAAAGAGCGAAGGCGGTCAAGGTTTCAACCCTGACCGCCTTCCTTTATGGCTTGTGTCTCTCCCGTGTAGACGCCGCGCCTTAACCGAGCACCGCGTCCACTTCGAGCGCGAGCCCCGCGACGTTCTCCGAGTTGACCGTCTCGCCCCGCACCGCCCGCCGGACGAGCTGATACGCGCCGCCGGAGGGGCGCGCATGAATCTCAATCTCGTCGTCTTGCAGATTGACGATCCAGAACTCCCCGACTCCCGCGCGCGCATAGAGCGGCATTTTGACTTGCCTATCGAATTTGAGTGTTGTGTCCGAGACCTCGATGAGGAGCAGCACGTCCGACGCTTGGGGGTGTCCCTGCTCGTAGAAGTCAGGTCGAGGTGTGAGCAACACCACGTCGGGCTCCGGCTCCGAAAGGTCGTCGAGCACCACCGGGTCTTGGACACTGAGTATCGCCGACGTGCCGACGCGCGCGGCCAGAAGTGCGTTGAGCCGCTTCACGCACGCTGCGTGGCGGCTCCCGGTTGGCGACATCTCAAGAATCTCCCCTCCGATGAGTTCGACCCGGTCGTCTTCGGTGAGAATGCCGGTCTCCACCATCCGCTCATACTGCTCGACGGTGAACAAGCGCTTGGCGATTTCGACTGACATGGCTTTCCTCACTCCTCGCGGTCGGCGCATCAGGCGGGATGCTCGTTGGGCGAATATTAGCACGAAGCGGGGAGCGATTTCACCGTCCCTCCGCCCGTGAAACGTCTGGTAATGTGCGTTTGCGGGTGGACAGTGCGGGCGCGAATCGGCGATAATGCCCGCTTTTAGCGAGACTTAAAAACGGGCCTCCTGCGGACTGTGAGTGCGTCCTCTCGTGCGGCGTCGTTTGTCCGGGGGTCGCTGAAGGGGCAGGCCCGCGCCTTACCTTAAGAAGGGGCGTTTTAACTCACCACCGATTTAGAAGAACAGAAAGGAATCGTTTCACCTTGTCTACCGTACTGCTTTTGATCTCCGTCGCGGGTCTGTTACTCGTCGCCCTCCGACGTTTCCCGTCGCTCTCGCCGCGCGCGCGTCGCGGCGCACTGGCCCTCGCCGCGGGCGCGGTTCTCATGTCCGCCGTCTCGACGGGCGCGCTGGCCCAGCGCGACACGCACGCGCCGAAGGGCGACAGCGGCGCGACGGCCTCGCAGGCGGGCGAGCACCGGCCCGGCGGCGAAGCCAACCTCGTGCTCCCGGACCTTGAGCGCGTCGAGTTCCTCGGCGACACCAACGGGCGGACACTCTTGATGGTCGGGCTCATCGTCTGCGCGCTCGGTCTCCTCTTCGGGCTCCTCATTTACATGAACCTGAAGAAGCTGCCCGTCCACCGCTCGATGCGGGAGATTTCGGAGCTGATCTACGAGACGTGTAAGACCTACCTCGTCACGCAGGGGAAATTCATCCTCATCCTCGAAGCCTTCATCGCCATCGTCATCATCCTCTACTTCTACGTCCTCCTGGACTTCGAGGTGACGCGCGTCGCCGTCATCCTGCTCTTCAGCTTAGTCGGCATCGCGGGCAGTTACGGCGTGGCGTGGTTCGGCATCCGCGTCAACACGTTCGCCAACTCGCGCACGGCCTTCGCGAGTCTGGGCGGCAAGCCCTACCCGATTTACGCGATCCCGCTTCGCGCGGGGATGAGCATCGGGATGCTGCTCATCTCGGTCGAACTCTTGATCATGCTCTGCATCCTCCTCTTCATCCCGCGCGAGTACGCGGGCCCCTGCTTCATCGGCTTCGCCATCGGCGAGAGCCTGGGCGCGGCGGCGCTCCGCATCGCGGGCGGCATCTTCACGAAGATCGCCGACATCGGCTCCGACCTGATGAAGATCGTCTTCAAGATTAAGGAAGACGACGCGCGCAACCCCGGCGTCATCGCCGACTGCACGGGCGACAACGCGGGCGACTCGGTCGGCCCCTCGGCGGACGGGTTCGAGACCTACGGCGTGACGGGCGTCGCGCTCATCACCTTCATCCTCCTCGGCGTGCCGGACGCGACCGTGCAGGTGCAGCTCCTCGTGTGGCTCTTCGTGATGCGCATCATGATGATCATCGCGAGCGCGCTCTCCTACTTTGTCAACGAGGCCGTCGCCAAGTCGCGCTACCAGAACGCCGACCGGATGAACTTCGAGGCCCCGCTCACCTCGCTCGTCTGGATTACGTCAATCGTCTCGGTCGTGCTCACCTACCTCGTCTCGTACCTCATCATCCCGGCCATCGGCGGCGACGACAGCCTGTGGTGGAAGCTGGCGACGATCATCTCGTGCGGCACGCTCGCCGGGGCCATCATCCCCGAACTCGTCAAGGTCTTCACCTCGACCGAGTCGGCCCACGTCAAGGAAGTCGTCACGTCTTCGGACGAGGGCGGCGCGTCGCTCAACATCCTTTCGGGGTTGATTGCGGGCAACTTCTCGGCCTACTGGCTCGGCATCGCCATCGTCATCCTGATGGGCATCGCCTACCTCTTCAGCACGCTCGGTCTCGGCGCGCTGATGCTCGCCCCGGCGGTCTTCGCCTTCGGGCTCGTGGCGTTCGGCTTCCTCGGCATGGGGCCGGTGACGATTGCCGTTGACTCCTACGGCCCCGTGACGGACAACGCGCAGTCGGTCTACGAGCTGTCGCTCATCGAGCAGGTTCCGAACGTCGAGGCCGAGGTGAAGAAGGACTTCGGCGTGACCGTCAACTTCGAGCGCGCCAAGCACCTCCTCGAAGAGAACGACGGCGCGGGCAACACCTTTAAGGCGACCGCTAAACCCGTGCTCATCGGGACGGCGGTCGTGGGCGCGACGACGATGATCTTCTCGATCATCATGGCCCTGACCGCCGTTGACGGTCGCTTCGTCGCCGAGCGGGTGCAGAACCTCTCGCTCCTGCACGCGCCCTTCGTCCTCGGACTGATTACGGGCGGCGCGGTCATCTACTGGTTCACGGGCGCTTCGATGCAGGCCGTGACGACGGGCGCGTACCGCGCGGTCGAGTTCATCAAGGCGAACATCAAGCTCGAAGGAGTGGAGAAGGCTTCGGTCGAGGACTCGAAGAAGGTCGTCGAAATCTGCACGCAGTACGCGCAGAAGGGGATGTTCAACATCTTCCTGACGGTCTTCTTCTCGGCGCTCGCCTTCGCCTTCGTCGAGCCGTTCTTCTTCATCGGCTACCTCATCTCCATCGCCATCTTCGGTCTCTATCAGGCCATCTTCATGGCGAACGCGGGCGGCGCGTGGGACAACGCGAAGAAGATCGTCGAGGTCGAGCTGAAGGCGAAGGGCACGCCCCTGCACGACGCGTGCGTGGTCGGCGACACGGTGGGCGACCCGTACAAGGACACGTCGTCGGTCGCGCTCAACCCGGTCATCAAGTTCACGACGCTCTTCGGCCTGCTCGCCGTCGAGTTGGCGGTCGAGATGACGAGGACTCAGGGCGTGAGCTTCACGCGCATCCTCGCGGGCATCTTCTTCCTCATCTCGGCTTTCTTCGTCTGGCGCTCGTTCTACGGGATGCGCATCGGCGGCGGGGGCCGCGTCAAGGTGAAGGAGATGGGGACGGACACGGAAGGTCTGACACAGCCGCGCTAGGACTGAGAGGAAACGACAGGCGCGGGACGATGAATGAGAGACGACTTGAAGTCTCAGATTTGAAATTCGAGATAGCAGCTCCTTCATCATTCATCGTCCCGCGCACGTCGTTTCGTCCGTCTCTTCCGTGGCGAATTTTGAATTAGAGTTTCTGAGGATTGAAGCCGTGAACACTTACGCCAAAGCCGAAACGCTCTCCGGCGCTTTTCTCGCGCCGCTCGACTGGGCGCGCTCCGCCGCGCTCGTCGTGGCCTTCAGCCTTCTGACCGCGCTCGCCGCGCAGGTCGTCATCCCGTTGCCGTTCACGCCCGTCCCTCTGACGGGTCAGACGTTCGCGGTGCTCCTGACGGGCGCGCTCCTCGGCTCGCGTCTGGGCGCTCTGGCAATGGCCCTCTATCTCTTCGAGGGCGCAATCGGGCTCCCGTTCTTTCGCGGCGGGGCGGGCGGCTTCGGCCACTTTTCGGGCGCGACCGCCGGGTATCTGCTCGCCTTCCCGGCGGCGGCCTTCGTCACCGGCTGGCTCGCCGAGCGCGGTTGGGACAGGCGATACCTACGGGCGGCGGCGGCGATGGCGCTCGGCTCCGTCGTCATCCTCGCGGGCGGTTGGGCGTGGCTCACGCTCTTCTTCAGGACGGCAGGCGATGCCTTCCTCGTCGGCGTCGCGCCGTTCCTCATCGGCGATGTCGTCAAGATCGCCCTCGCGGCGGCGGCCTTGCCCGCCGGATGGGCTCTCGTGCGCCGCAACGAAAAACGCTAGTCGCGGCCTCCGCATGATGGCGGGAGCACGGCCCGAACGGTCGCGCTCCCGCCATTTCTTTTTGACACCGCGGAAAACCGGCCTGTAGAATCTCCCGTCGAAACCGTCCGGCGCGTCCTCAAAGGAAGTCAACGCGCTTCTCCCGTAGAAAATTTAATCCGAACACCACGCGCGGGCTCCCGTCCGCACTGTTTCGCCCCGAAAGTACGAATTATGAAACGCTCGACCCGAACTCTCGCCGCCCTCTTCTGCCTGCTCCTGACCGCGCACGCCGCCCCGGCCAAAGACACCTGGACGAGCGTGCGCTCGCAGAATTTTCACCTCGTCGGCAACGCGAGCGAGAAGGAGATTCGGCAGGTCGCCGTCCGGCTCGAACAGTTCCGCGACGTGTTCACGCGGCTCTTCTCGAAGGCGCGCTTCACGTCGCCCGTCCCGACCACCGTCGTCGTCTTCAAGAACGACGGCGCGTACAAGCCCTTCAAGCCGGTCGTGGACGGCAAGGTCAACGACGTGGCCGGTTACTTCCAGCCCGGCGACGACGTGAACTACATCACGCTCACGCCCGAAAGCCGCTCCGAGAATCCTTACCGCACCATCTACCACGAGTACGTCCACCTGCTCGTCGAGAACACGATGGGCCGCACCTCCGCGCCGCCGTGGTTCAACGAGGGGCTGGCCGAGTATTACAGCACGTTCGACATTGACGACGACCGGAAAGTCTTCCTCGGCAGGCTCATCGAAAATCACCTCTATCTCCTGCGGCAGGAGAAGATGATCCCGCTCCAACAGCTCTTTGAAGTGGATTACTACTCGCTCCACCGCAACAAGCACGACGCGCGCGGCCTCTTCTACGCGCAGTCGTGGGCGCTCATCCACTACCTCGTCCTCGGCAACGGAGGCAAGCGTCTCCCGCAGATCGGGCAGTTCGTGGACATGCTGCGCCGGAACACGCCGACCGAGCAGGCGTTCCGCGAGGCGTTCCAGACCGACTTCGCCGGGATGGAGAAGGAGTTGAAGAAATACATTCAGGGCAGCACCTTCCGCGCGCAGGTGGCGACCTTCGAGCACAAGCTCGAATTCGACTCCGGGATACAGAGCGCGCCGCTCACCGACGCCGAGGCCGACGCCTACCTCGGCGACCTCCTCCTGCACACGAACCGTCTGGACGACGCGGCGGCGCGGCTCGAACAGGCCCTCAAGCTCGACCCGAAGCAGCCGATGGCGCAGGCCTCGATGGGCATGACGCGCCTCAGGCAGAAGCGCTTGGCCGAGGCGCGGGAGCACCTCCGCCAAGCCGTCACGGCGGACGCGCGCAACTACCTCGCGCACTACTACTACGCTTACACCTTGAGCCGCGACGGGATGGACGCGAACGGCATGGTGATGAGCTACGACGCGGAGAAGGCGCGCGAGATGCGCGCCGCGCTCAAACGCGCCGCCGAACTCAAGCCCGACTTCCCCGAATCCTACCACCTGCTCGCGTGGGTCAACCTCGTCACCAACGAGCAGCTCGAAGAGGGCGTCGAGATGCTCAAGCGCGCGCTCGCACTCTCGCCCGGCAACCAGCACTACGTCCTCGTGCTCGCGCAGATACACCTCCGCCGCGAAGACTACGACGCGGCGCGCAAGGCCGTCGAGCCGCTCACCAGCGCCAACGCCGACCCGCAGACGCGCGCCAACGCACAGTCCATCTTAAACGCCGTCAACGCCATGCAGGAGCAGGCCGCGCGCTTCAAGGAGATGCGCGAGGCGGCGAGTCGCGGCGGGGGCGGCGGGGGCGGCGAGGTCAGCTCGGTCGAAGGCGGCGGCGGCGGAGCGCCACGGCTCAGGCGGCGCGGCGAGACAGACGGGCCGACGACGGCGGGCAAGTCGGAAGAGGAGCTGGTGGCCGACGCTCTGGCCGAGGCCATCAACGACGCGCTACGCAAGCCGCTCGAAGGCGAGACGCGGGCGCGCGGGCTGCTCACGCGCATCGAGTGCGACTCGAAGGGGATGGTCTTCATCGTCAAGGCCGGCGAGCGGCTCTTTCGCCTCCGCGCCGAGAGCTTCAAGACCCTCCACCTCATGGCCTACACGCCCGAAGCCGGAGGCGACCTGACGTGCGGCGCGCGCAAGCCGGAGGGCCACGTCGTCGTCACCTACCGCCCCGCCGCGGACGCCCGCGCCAAGTCCGACGGCTCGCTCGTCGCGCTGGAACTCGTGCCCGCCGCTTTCGAGTTGAAGCCGTAGTCGCCCTCGCCGTTGAAGTCCCAAGAAGGGGAGGCGGAGTTTAGCTCACGGCTGAACTCCGCCTCCCCTTTCGTTGATTTTGCGGCGCGAAAATTTTTCTTGACGCATCTCCGACAGTTGTAGTAGATTCAACCTCAACCGTAGTACGAAGCTTTTTTTCGGGAGGGGTGATGGCAAAGGAACCCGGCGTCAAGCTGACGAAATTCGAGCTGGAAATCATGGAGGCCCTGTGGGCGCTCGGCAGCGCTTCGGTGCGTGAGATACAGGAGCGTCTGCCGGAGCGCAAGCGCCCGGCCTACACGACCGTCCAGACGATCATCTACCGGCTCGAAGAGAAGGGCGCGCTCCGGCGCGTCAAGAAGGTCGGCAACGCGCACATCTTCGAGCCGGTCGTGACGCGCAAGGCCGCGCACCGGCGCGTGGTGGACGAGCTGCTCGACTTCTTCGGCGGCTCGCCACGCTCTTTGATGGCGCAGTTCGTCGAGGCCGGGCGGCTGACGCTCGATGACTTGCGGGAGATGGAAGAGGCGCTCGCGCGGATTGAGGCCGCGAAGGGCGACGCGTCCGCCGCGAGTTCGGAGAAGACTGAGGGAGAGGCCGGGGCGAGTGGCGGCGGCGGCGCGGGCCGGGAGAGGAGGCGCAAGTGAACGCGCTCCACGAAACTTTCGCGCGCGCGTCCGAGTGGCTCTGGGCCGCTCTGGCCGACCACCTGTGGCAGGCGACGCTCTTCGCGGCGCTCGTCGCCGCGCTCACGCTCCTGCTCCGTCGAGGCCCCGCGCGCGTGCGCTACGCACTCTGGCTCGTCGCCTCGGCGAAGTTCGTCGTGCCGTCGGCGCTCTTCGCCTACCTCGCGGCGGGCGCGGGCGTCGAGGCGTCTTGGCTCTTCGGCCACGCCGCCGACACGACGACGAAGACCGCCGTCCCCGTCATCTTTCAACTGGCCGGGCCCGTCTCGGCGCTGGGCGAAGCAAGGGAGGCTGTGCCGGGCGTCGCGCACGCGGGCGAGTTTTACTGCGCCTTGTCTTTAATCTGGCTGGCGGGCTGCGCGGCGCTCGTGCTGGTGTGGTGGCGGCGGCGGCGCGAATTTTTGCGCGCGGCGGCGGAGGGGCACGAGGCTTATACGGGCCGCGAGTTCGAGGCGATGGAGCGGGCGCGGCGGCGTCTCGGTTTGGAGAAGGACGTGACGCTCCTGCTCTCGCCGAGGGGGGTCGAGCCCGGCGTGTGGCGCACGCGCAGGCCCGTCATCCTCCTGCCCGAATCAATCGCCGAGCATCTGGACGCCGAAGAGTTGGAGACGCTGATGCTGCACGAGCTGGTTCACGTCGAGCGGCGCGACAACGCTCTGGGCAACATGCAGATGGCGCTCTCGTGCCTCTTCTGGTTTCACCCGCTCGTCTGGTTCCTGAGCCGCCGCCTGATGGCCGAGCGCGAGCAGGCGTGCGACGAGCGTGTGCTTGAAGTCGGCGGCGAGCGCGGCTCTTACGCGTCGAGCATTTTGAAGGTCGTGCGCTTCTGCTTCGGCTGGAAGGTGGCCGGGGTGTCGGGCGCGGCTGCGGGGTCGAATCTGCGAAGGAGGATTGAAAAGATCATGCACGAACAGAAGAACCCGAAGGCGGCGCGCTGGCAGAGGGCGCTTCCGCTGGGGGCGGCGACTCTGGCGCTCGCCTTCACGGCGGGCGCGGGGCTCCTCAGCCACCTGCGCGGCGACACGGCGCGGGCGCAGGAAGGCACGCGGATGAAGAGGCGGATGCCTTCGGCTGAAGGTCAGGGCGGGCGGATGCGCGTGCGTTCGAGTGCGCGCACGCAGTCGGGCGACGGCCCGGCGGCGACCGAGGAGATTTTGAACGCGCCGGAGTCGGTCGTCTATTTCGAGTACGCGGCGGACGCCCCGCTTATCATCAACGACGCGAAGCTGAAGATGATTACGCGCGACCAACTGCGGCGGGCCGACGAGGAAGGCGCGGCCTCTTTCGACGAAGAGGCGAAGTCGGATTTCTTGGTCACGCTGCCGACCGTGACGGTGACGAACGTCTCCGGCAAGACGATCAGGGAGGTCGGCATCGGCTTCGCAAAGGAAGGTCAAGTCCACATCATCATGGGCTACTACGCCGCCGCCCTGAAGCCGGGCGAGGCGCAGACTTTCCGCTCCGAGTGGAACCGTCGCAACATACTCATGCCGGGCACGTTCTCGGACGTGAGCGTCAAAGTCGTCTGGGCCACCTTCACCGACGGCAGCGCGTGGGGAATGCTCCCGCGCACCCCGCACCCGCCGCCGGCCCCGCCGCTCGCGCCGGGCGTCTCGTCGCCCAGAATGCCCCCGCCGAGGTCTCAAGGCTCCGGCACGTCGGGCGATACTCAGAACATCGTCGGCCTGATTGAGATGGGCGAAGGGCGTGGTGTGGGACAAGGCACGGGCGAAGGACGTGGTAGCGGCAGCGGCGGCGGTTCCGGCGCGGGCGCAAGCGAAGCGAGGGGCGGCGGCGCAGTCAACGGCGGCGACCTCGGAGGCAAGGTCATTTCCGCGCCGCCGCCCGCCTACCCGGCCATCGCGCGCAGCGTGCGGGCGCAAGGCAACGTGACGGTCAGAGTCACGGTTGACGAGGACGGCCACGTCGTCTCGGCGGAGGCCGTCAGCGGCCACCCGCTCCTGCGTTCGGCGGCGGAGGACGCGGCGCGCGCCGCGCGCTTCAGCCCGACGATGCTTTCCGGCAAGCCCGTCAAAGTCAACGGCAAAGTCTCTTACAACTTCGTCCTCGCTGACTCCGAAGACGACCCGGAGTAAGTAAGAGCAACGCGGAGCGCGGAGCTTTGAACGCGGAGCTGAAAGACTGTGTGTCTTTCAGCTCCGCGTTTCGCGTTTCCCCACCGTCTCGCTGTTGTAGAATGCGCGCCATGAGCACGTACACCATCCGTGTGCGCTCGCGCGAGCGCGAGGAGTTGGTCGAGTTCACCGAAGAGGTGCGGCGGAAGTTGAAGGAGTCGGGCGCGGGCGAGGGCGTCTGCTTCCTCTTCGTCCGCCACACGACCGCCGGGCTGACGGTCAACGAGAACGCCGACCCCGACGTTCCGCGCGACATGCTCCACGCACTGCGCACGCTCCTGCCGCAGCACGGCATGGGCTTCCGCCACGGCGAAGAGAATTCCGACGCGCACATCAAGACGAGCCTCGTCGGCACGAGCCTGACCGTGCCCTTCCGCGACGGCGAGCTGCTCCTCGGTCGCTGGCAGGGCATCTTCCTCTGCGAGTTCGACGGCGGGCGCGAGCGCGAAGTGGTGTTGACGGTGATGAGCAGCGGGCGGTAAACGGTGAGATAGACAGAACCGCGAGCGGTAGCGAGCGGGTTGAGCCTACTTGACATACTCAACCCGCTCGCTACCGCTCGCGGTTCTGTTTTTACGGCGCGAAGCGTTGGCGGTATTCGATGGAGACGAGGAAGGCTTTGACCATCTCGGCGCGGATGAAGTTGCCGTCGTTGTCGTTGAGCTTCTTGAGCCAGAAGTTGAAGCCGCCCGCGTCGGCGTCGCGGCGCATGTAGCCGAAGTATTCGGCGAGGACGAAGGCGGGCGAGAACTCCTTGCGCGTGAAGGCTTCGTTCTCGGCGACCTTCAGGAGCACGGTGGCGCGCGTCTCCGTCCGGTTGTTGAGACCGTTGATGAGCGTCTGCCGCTCGTTGGAGTCGGGCGTCACGCCCGCGCCCGTGAAGAGCGCGTCCACGTACTCGGCGTTGGTCTTCGGGTCGAAGGTCTGCTTGAAGTCGGCGCGCGCGGCGAAGCGTGCGGCGTAGGCTTGCTTGGCGAGCGCGAGTTGCGCCTCCCAGTCGGGCTTGCCGACGACGACGCCGGACGCCGCCTCGCGCGTCTCGCGCATGAACTCAAGATAAGTCGGCACGCGACCGAACGCCGAGCGGTAGAGGCGGTGGACGAGGTAGCCCGTGTTCTGAAATTCAATCGAGAGGAAGAAGGCCGCCGAGACGTTCTCGCGCTTCACGTCGCGGCACTGCTGGTCGGAGCCGCAGCCGTCAATCTCGCCTTTCCAGAAGGCGAGCCCTCCGGCGTCGGGGTCGCGGCCCAAGAAGTCTCGGTAGTGCTGGCGGACGAAGAACTCGGTGTCGTCAATCGGGTTCGCCGCCGCGCTCGCGGGCGACTGTTGGTTGTTGGGCGGCGGCGTGTCGTCGTCCACGATGAAGACGGTGGCGTTTCCGGGGAAGCCGGAGAAGGCGAGGGCGGTGGGGTCAATGGCGAAGCCCGCCGTGGGGTTTTTGATGGCGACCGTGAAGGCTTCGCCGAACGCGCCGCCGGGGTCTTGATGCGCGTCGTTGGTGATGAGGACGGTGAAGGTCTTGCTCGTCTCGCCGGGGGCGAAGCGCAGAGTGCCGGAGGCGAAGGTGTAGTCCTGCACCTGCGTCGCGGTGCTGCTGGAATCGAGCGTCTCGAAGTCCACGCTCGCCTCGACGCCGGTGTCGCCCGAACGCTCGACGGTCAGGGTCACGCTCCCGTCCTCCTCGCCGACGGAGTAGGTCGCCGGGGAGAAGCGGAAGAGCCCGACGTGCGGGATGACGGTGAGGCCGGTGACGACTTCGCTGCTGGGGGCCGGGCCGAGCGAAGTGGCGCGTCCCGTCCGCAGGTTGACGGAGAAGATGCCGGAGGTGGTCGCGCCCGGAGCGGTGAGCGAGGCGAAAGCCCCGTCGTCGCGCAGCACGGTCGGGTTGACGTTGATGACGAACTGGCCGGGCGCGGTGTCAAAGCCGACAGAGCCCGTCGTGTCGAAGCCGAGCGGCCCGACGGTGAAGAGCTGCCCCGTGTCGGGCGAGGTGGGCGACGCGGGGAGCGCGCCCTGACGCGCGAGGATGTCGAGGCCGGAGTCTATGTCGAACATCCTTGCAGAGGCCGCCTTCTGCTCGAAGGCCGTGGCGACGACGTGCGGCGCTGTGCCCGCGTGCGGGTCGCCCGTCGCGTAGGCGAGCGGCGTCCGTGGGCTCGCGCCGACGGCGGTCGTGGCGTTGGTGATGAGGTTCTGGCCCGTGTCGCTCACGGCGCGCGAGCCCCCGGCGGGGACGAAGGTGAAGCCGAACTCGTTGCCGCTCAGGCGGTCGTTCGTCGTCAGAATTTCGCCGACGAACGTGAGGTCGGAGGTGTTGACGTTGTAGTTGTAGAAGCGGCTCGCGTCGGTCAGGAGCGTCAGGACTTCTTGGCCGCGCGGGCAGCAATCGGTGCCGACGATGCGCTCGGAGGGCGACTGGAGGGCGGGGATGCCGTAGAAGTCTATGATCGTGCCGGGCGCGGCGCTGTTGAAGCGCAGGAGCTTGTGCGAGGCGGTGACGGCGAAGAGGCCGGAGGGGCGCGAAAGAGCGGTCACGTCGCGGACGAACTCGCCGCCGCCGATGGTGCCGACCTCGCTGGCCGCGCCGGTCGAGAGGTTGACGGTGTAGAAGCGGCTCGTGCCGAGCGAGTCGGTCGAGCGCAGCGCGGCGTAGGCCGTGGTGTCGGAGGCCGCCACGTCGAAGCCCGCCAGCTCGGTCACGCCGAAGCCGGTCTGGAGCGAGCCGACGGTGAAGGTCTGACCCGTCGGCGGCTCGCCGACGCTCGTCGAGAGCTGCCCGACGCGGACGAGCGTGTTGCGCCGCCAGTCGAGGCCGTAGAGCGTCTTCACGGTCGCTCCGCGAAAGTTATTCGTATAGGCGATGGCCGAGACGCTCGCCGCCTGCCCCGCGTCCTGCTGGCCGCTGGCGTAGACGAGCGCCGGGTCGGTCGCTGTCACCGCTCCCGTGTTCGGGTCGAGCAGAAAGTTCTGCCCCGTCTCGCTGACGACGCGGAGCTTGTCCGAGACGGGGTTGAAGTCAACGCCGAATTCGAGCCCCGGCGTCGAGTCGAGCGCGGGCGTGAAGGGAGTTGTGCCGACGCGCGTCGCGAGGCCCGTCACCGGGTCAACCGTGTAGAGGCGGCTGCTGCTCCCGACGGCGTAGAGCTGCGCGGTCGAGACGCGGTAGTCAATGCCGACGACGTGCTCGCCCGGCTGCAAACCGATGATGAAGGTCTGCACGAAGAGCGTGCCCGGCGCGTCCGAGTCGAAGAGGATGATCTTGTTGGTGGCGGTCAGCCCCGCGACGGGCACGGCGTGCGCCGACGCATGGGCGAAGAGGACGAGCAGGAGCGACGCGAGAGGCGCGGCCCAGCCGAAGGTGCGGCGCGGTGAGAGACGGGGACGAGGCATGGTGGGCTTCCTTTCGAGTCTGACTTCGCTCTCGATAGTATGTCGTTCGGGGCGCGTCCGAACCCACGCGGCGCGGTGAGAAAATTTCCGCACGCGACAGTTTTTCGGGAAACAGGTAAGGGCTCGGATGGGGAGGGCGCAAGTCTATTTCCGGGGGGCCGGGCTGTCAACAACCACCGCGAGGCTCACCACGCGCGCGACCAGCGCGGCCCTCCCTGCTCGTCGTCGCGCAGGCGCGCGCTCACGCCCGCACGCAGCTCAAGCAGGCGACCGAAGAGCCAGAGCAAGTCCGAGAGCCGGTTAAGATAAGGGATGACCTGCTCGCCGACCTCTTCGCCCTGTTCGGCGAGGCGGACGACGGCGCGCTCGGCGCGTCGGCAGACCGTGCGGGCCACGTCGTAAGAGGCGGCGGCGGTGTGCTCGCCCGGCAGAGACCAGTCGGAGAGGATGCCCTCCAAAGCCTCGATGCGGTTGACGTGCGCGGTCAGCGCCTCGACCATCGAAGGCGTGACGTAAGTGTTCGGCGTCGCCTCGTTGCTCGAAGGGTTCGCCACCGCGCCGCTCACGACGAACAGCTCGCGCTGAATCGCCTTCGTCAGCTCGCGCACCTCCGCGTCCTCGCAGATGGAGCGCGCGAAGCCCATCAGCGAAGTCAGCTCGTCAATCGTCCCGTAAGCCTCCACCCGCGCGTCGGCCTTCGAAACCCTCTCGCCGCCGATGAGCCCCGTCGTTCCCTTGTCGCCGTGCTTGGTCGCTATACTCATAAACCCTCACATTGCTGAGTAACGTTGCTGCCTTCTCAAAAGCAGAAGGAAGACCGGGCCGCCCGCGATGGCCGTAATCGCGCCGACGGGCAGCTCGCCCGCGCCGAGCACCGTGCGCGCCAACGTGTCGGCGAGCATCAGAAACGCCGCGCCGAGGACGAACGAGCACGGCAGCACGATCCGCACGTCCTCGCCGAAGAGCAGGCGCACCGCGTGCGGGACGATGAGGCCGACAAAGCCGATGGTTCCGCCGACCGCGACCGTCACGCCGACGACGAGCGACGCGGCGGCGTAGACGAGCCGCTCGCTCCGCCGCACGTTGACGCCGAGGCTCGCCGCCGTCTCTTCGTCAACCGCCAGCAGGTGCAGGTCGCGCGCCATCATAAACAGGACGACCCATCCCGGCACTAAAAACAGGAGCATCCGCCAGAGGAGGTCGAAGCCCACCACGTCGAGGCTCCCGATAGTCCAACGGAGTATTTGCAGCGCGCGCGAGTAGTCGGCGAAGTATTGGATGATGATGACGCCCGCCGCCGCTATCGTGTTCATCACGACGCCCGCGAGCAAAAGAGCGCCCGGCAAGACGGTCGCGCCCGTCCGCGCCAAGCGGTAGACGACCAAGACCGCCGCGCCCGCGCCCAAGAATGCCGCCACGAAGACGATGGGCAGGCCCGCCAGCTTCGCCCCCATCCCGAAGGCGATGGCGATGCTCGCGCCCAGAGCGCCGCCGCCCGAAACGCCCAACGTCAAAGGCTCGGCCAGAGGGTTTCTGAACATCGCCTGCAACGCCGCCCCCACCGACGCCAGAGACGCGCCCACCACCCCCGCCATCAAGACGCGCGGCAGACGCAACTGGAAGAAGACCATCCGCGCCCGCTCGTCCGACGCGAGCGCCGCGAAGTCGAGCCGCTGGTATCCGGCCCACAACGCCAAGAGCGTCGAGCCCGCCAACACGCACGACAAAAGCAGCAGCGCGCGTCGCAGGCGCGCGCCCGCCGCGAGCGATTTTGGATTTCGGATTTTTGATTTTGGATTGAAACTCAACTCGCCCGTGCTTTCCGTCTGTCGCGTTGCCTCATTCTAAAAGCGCAAATCCGTAATCCAAAATCCAAAATCTAAAATCCAAAATCGTCAGAGTTCCGACCAGACGAACGTCCGCCCGAACGCGCGGCGCGCGCGGACGTGCTCGTCGCCGTAGACTTCTGCGAGCAAGTCGTCGCGCAGGACTTCCGAAGGCGCGCCCGATGCCGTCACCACGCCGCAGCGCATGGCGAAGACGCGGTCGAAGGCCGGGTCGAGCAGTTGGAGGTCGTGCGTGATGATGAGCGTCGTCAACGCGCGCGTGTCGCGGAGCGAGATGAGGTGGCGGACGAGCCCGGCGCGGTGCTTGAGGTCGAGCGCCGCCGAGGGCTCGTCGAGCAGAAGACATTCGGGCTCCTGCGCGAGAGCCCTTGCGAGTGCGACCGCCTGCCGCTCGCCGCCCGAAAGCTCCGTCACGGGGCGCGCGGCGAGGTGCGCGGCGTCCACGGCTTCGAGCGCGGCGCGCGCCGCCCCGATGTCCTCCTCGGACTCGAAACGAAAGCGCGTCGTGTAAGGGCTGCGCCCCGTCAAGACCACTTCGAGCGCGGTGAAGGGGAAGACGGTCGAGATGGTCTGCGGCACGTAGGCGATGCGCCGCGCACGCAGCCGCGCGTCCAACGACGCGAGCGGCACGCCGTCGAAGAGCGCCTCGCCGGACGCGGGCTTGAGCAGCCCTGAGAGCAGACGTATCAGCGTTGACTTCCCCGACCCGTTCGCCCCGATGAGCGCCGACAGACGCCCGCGCGGCACTTTGAGCGTCGCGCCCGCCACGACCTCCGGCCCGCCCTCAGCGTAAGCGAAGCGAAGGGCACGCGCCTCAAGCAACGCTTCGCCGCCCTCGTCCCCCGCCGCACTTCTTTCGTCAGCCTTCTCGCTCACTTCTTGAAGACCTCCGGGTGAATCAGCTCCGCGAAGCGGCGGGCCGTGTCGCCGACGAACTGCGAGGGGTGCAGCACCGTCTCCTCGCGGACGAAGTGGACGCGCCCCTCGCGCACGGCGCGCAGAGTCGGCAGCTCGCGCCACACGGCGAGAGTGTCTTCGGCGAGTTGCCCGTCGGGCTTCTGCATCAAGAGGTCAATGATAACGTCGGGGTCGAGCGCGACGACCGCCTCCTTCTGCAACTTGCCCCAACCGCCCTGCGCCGGGGGCGCGATGGACTGGCCGCCCGCCGCCTCGATGAGTTCGACGAGGAAGCTCCCGTCGGCGGCGGTGTAGAGGTCGCGCAAAGTGCCGGGCACGCGGTCAACGACGCACAGCACGCGGCGGCGCGGGAGCTTGGCGGTTCGCACCCGCACGGTCTCGACCGAGGCGCGCGTCTGCGCCAGCAGTTGCTCGGCCTCGGCCACGTTGCCGGTCGCGCGACCGATCTGCTCGATGGCGGCGTAGGCGTCGGCGAGCGAGCGGCTCGGCACGCTCAGGGTGCGGATGCCCATCGCCTCGATCTTGTCTTTGACGAACTGCGCCTGCGAGTCCCAGAAGACCACGAGGTCTGGACGGAGCGAGGCCACCTGTTCGAGGTTCGGGTTGCTCCACCCGCCGACGCGCGGCAGATGCTTCACCTGCGGCGGGTAAGAGCAGTAGTCCGAGACGGCGACGACCCTCTCGAACGCGCCGACGCCCGCCAGAATCTCCGTCGTGCTCGGCGTCAGAGAGATGATGCGCTGAGGCCGCCCGTCCTTCACACTCGACTCGCCGCCGCCGACAGACGAACTGCCTGCGCCGCCTTCGCGCGCCCCGCCGCCGCACGACGAGCCGAGCGCCGCGAAGACCATCAACGCGCAGCACAGGAGCGCCCGCACGCGCCGGAAGTTTTCAGAGTCTCGAATCATCTTCCGCATCATTCATCACCCCAGGCTCCCCGGCGCTCGCCCCCTTCCGCGCGCGGAACGGACAATGACGACAGCCGCTCTCGCAACAGTAGCCGCGCCGCAGATGATACAGCTCGGTGAAGACCAGCGCCCGGCCTTCAAGGTAAAAATCCTCGCCCGGTATTAAGGGATGAGCGATGAGCGATGAAGGATGAAAAGACTTTTCATCTACACCCGCGTCTTTGTCTTCAACTTCATCCCTCATCCCTCGTCCCTCATCCCTTTTAGAAGCTGAGCGCCGCGCCGCCGCGCGCGTTGATGCCCGGCGTGCGGAAGCCGTTCTCGTAGTTGTCGCGGTCGAAGAGGTTCTCGACCTTGCCGAAGAAGCGGAGCGAACGAGAGTCGTTGAGCGGCAGCGTGTAGCTCGCCGCCACGTCCGCTTTGAACGGGCCGCCGAAGCGGTAGGCGCGGCTGCGGAATTCCCTCTGGTCGAAGACGGGCGCGAGGTAGTCGCTCGACGCCGAGAGGTCGAAGTTCAGGGCGAAGCGCCGACCGATGCGCTGCGTCGCGACGAGCGAGAACTGGTGGTCGGAGATGCCGAACGAGCGCAGCACGCCCGCCACGATGGGCCGCCTTTGGTCGGCGTTCGTGTAGGTGTACGCGGCGAAGATGTCGAGCGTGCGCGTGGGCGCGAGCGTGGCGCTCAACTCAAGCCCTCGCGCCAGCTCGCCGCCCGTGTTGAGGTAGCCGCCGAAGACGCGCCCGAAGGGGTCGGCTGCGCCCGTGTCGCCGAAGTCCACGACTTCTTGAAGGCGCGTGTAGAAGTAGGTCGCGGAAAGTCGCACGCGGTTCGAGGCGAGGCTCTGGTCGAGCCCTGCGTCGAAGGCGACGGAGCGGTCGGGCGCGAGGCGCGGGTCGCCGAGCGGCGAGAAGGAGCCGCTGAAGCTGCTGAAGAAAGAGCCGAAGCGCTCGAAGAGCGAGGGCTTGCGGTAGCCGTTCCCGGCGTGCGCGCGGAGCTTCGTCCCCGTCGAGCGGAAGAGATATGCGATGGAGCCGTCGCCCGTGTAGGCCGTGGGCGGCGCGTCGAAGGCGAGGCCGCCGAAGGGCGCGTTCGCCGAAGGCGTGAAGCGCGGCGCGTCGAGCGAGAAGCTCTGCGCGCGGAAGGCGACGGAGAGTTGCAGGCGGTCGTCGAGGAAGCGGAGCTGGTCTTGAATGAAGAAGGCGTGGCTGCGCTCTTTGACCTCGACGGAAGAGTTGTTGGAAGGACTCACGTCGAAGGAGCGGTTGAGGAAACGCTCGCGCTCGAACTCGTAACCGGCGGTGACGTGCTGGTGCTGGCCGAGGCGGAAGTCAGTGCGCGCGTTGAGGGTGTGGGCCGAGCCGTCGAAGTGGTTGCGCGTCGAGCCTGCGGGCTCGAAGAAGATGAAGTCGAAGGCGTCGCCGGGCGCGGCGGGGCCGTCGCGGAAGGCGTTGCGCGTCGCGAGCGCGTGGTACGTCAAGGCGTAGCCGAAGTTTTCCGAAGGGCGCTGCGCGAAGGTCAAAGCGCCGGAGAAGAAGCGCGCCGCGCGCGAGTTGTCCGCGTCGTTCGGCGCGGGGATGAAGGTCGCGCCGTTCGCATCAAGGTCGTTGAAGCTCGTCCCACTTTCAAAGCGTCGGAGTTCTGAGTTCGAGAGGGCACGGCCTTCAACAACACCGCCTGCGGGCAGCGTGCCGACGACGAGCGGGTTCTCGTTGAGCTGGACGAAAGAGTCGGAAGCGTAGACGCGGGCCGAGAGCGTTGCCGTCGGCGTCAGGCGCAGGAGCGCGCGCCCTTGCGCGGTCGTGTTGCGCGTCGCGTCGTCGCCGTCCACGCCGCGCGAGACGTTGAGGTGCGAGACGCCCGCACTGTACACAACGCGGTCGGCCTCGCCCGCGCCGCCCGACAGTTGAGCGCGAGCGCGGGCAAATCCTAAGCCGCCACCTTCGGCAAGGAGGCTGCCGCGGAAGGGGCCGCCGCCCTCGTCCGTCACGACGTTGACGACGCCGCCGATAGCGTTCGTCCCGTAGAGCGAAGAGCCGGAGCCGCGCAGGACTTCGACGCGGCCCGTGTCGGCGACGACGAGGTCGCCGAGGAAGCCGGAAGCGTCGCCGCGCACCGCCGTCACGTCGCGGAAGCGCAGGCCGTCAATGAGGACGGCGGTGTCCTGACTGCGCAGCCCGCGCGTGCGGACGGTCGTGAACGAGCCGGGGCCGCCGAGCTGCTGCACGCGCAGGCCCGGCACGGTGCGCAGGGCTTCGGCGATTGAATATTCGTCGCGCTCTTCTATCTCGCGCCGCCCGACGACCGTCGTCGCCTTCGAGAACTTCGTCCACGGTCTGCGGCGCGTCCGAGGCGATGACGACGACTTCGGTGCTCACGCCTTCGACTTCGAGCCGGAGGTCGAGCGTCGCCGATGCGCCTCCGCGCGTGAGCGAGACCTCGCGGGCCGCGCCGCGCGCGAAGCCGCGCGCCTCCGCTTCGACGAGGTACGCGCCCGGCGCGAGACGCTCGAAGCGGTACGCGCCCGCGCCGTCGGTGTTCGTCGAGAGTCGTAGCTCTTTGCGCTCGCGCGCGTGGAGAGTGACGATTGCGCCGGGGACGCCTGCGCCCTGCGGGTCTGTGACGCGTCCCGCGACCGAGGCGCTCGGCGACGTTTGCGCCCACGCGGCGGGCGCGGCGCAGAGCAGCATGATAAACAAAGTGGCGGACGCGAGGCGGATTGTGCGGACGAAGCCCTCTCTCCTCATAACTTCGGATTCCTTTTTCGGCGGCTGAAGAAGGCGGCAACACGCCCGCGCGCCGGGGGCGGAAAGGAAGCGGGTGGAGCGACTCGTTTAAAAACGACTGCCCGCCTCAAACTGAAAACGCCCTCGGTCTTCCGAGTGGAAGACCGAGGGCGTTGCCGTTAAAGCGGTTGGAGAATCGAAAGGGCTCGGACGCTTAAGTCGTCCCCTTCGCTTCATCCCGACGCCACTCGCCCTGTCCCGGGGCACAAGCGGTCGCCGCCGTCAACGAATTGGTAAATGGTGAATAGTCAATGGTCAATGGAAAGAAGAGGTCTTATCCATTGACCATTGACTATTCACCATTTACCGCTTTTTACAGGCAAGGTTTCCTGACTTCCCGGCTCGAACGCGCCGCGCCTGTCGCCTTCCCCGACGCGGTGTGCGTCGAGTGGCCTCTTTCGCTAAAGAGAGAAGGGGCGGCCCGAATCGCCGGTACACAGTGGCGGGAACCGTGCGGGCTTTACACCCGACTTCCCTTGTCGCCCGCGCCCCTTTCGAGACGGCGGACTTCAACCTGCGACGGTCAACTCGCCCACGTCCTTGAGTCGCGGGCGAATCGAATGGCGATGAAAAAATCTGTATTCCAAAGAACTAAGGCACTCGTTCGTTGCCTGAAGCGGGCATCACCCTACCACCGCGCCGAAGCGAGCGTCAAGCCGGGCGCGGAGTCGAGTTGTTTAAGGTCGCTTCCAGACCGTCCCGTCTTCGTAGAGGATACGGACTAAGACGACCTGCTCGTTGAGGCCCGCGCGCTCCTTCTTGTCGAGCGCGTGGACGCTGATGCGTTGGGCGGGCGCGGAGGGCGTCATGAAGGAGAGTTCCTTGCTCTTGCCGGGGGCGATCTTTTCGACGCCGGTGAACTCTCGGCGTCCGACCTCCTGGCCGGTCACGGCGTCGGTGAAGACGTAGTCCCAGTCAATCTCTTTGATGGCCTTCGGGCTTTCGTTGCGGACGGAGATTTTGTAGAGGAAGGCGTAGCGCGGCGCGGCGGGCGCGCGGGACTTGATGACCTGCTCGGAGCGCATCTCGCGCTCGACCTTCGCGGCCTCGGCGGTGTTGCCGCTGGCGCGCGCACGCTCGACGCGCCGCTGGTCGGCTTGGCGGCGTCGAACGTCCTCGAAGTTCTCGACCGGCCCGCCGAACGGGTCGCTCTCCCAGTTGATGCGCTCCTTCGACCAAGTGTGTTTGACCACCACGACGCCGGGCGTCTCGGTCGTCGCCCCGTTCGTCGCCCCGTTCGTCGTCGCGGGCGACTGCGCGGAGGCGGCGGCCCCCATCCAAAGGGTCAAACAGCACAGGGCCAGAGTTCTCTTCATCGCTTCCCTCCTGTCTTCGACAAACGCCAAAAAGATTATATGCCGCCCCGGCGAAAAGGAAAGGGCCGAAGAAACTCTCTTCGGCCCCGCGAGTTTGGCGAAGTCCCAACGAAGGCGCGCGGCCCTTGAACGAGAGCCGCGCGCCGACGTGGAATCAACTTAGAAGACCAGGCGGGCGCCGATGATGATGCGGCGGTTGCCGCCGTCGGTCGTCCACTGGTTGAGGAACGCGCCGGAGTTGGCCGCCGCGGTCGGGATGCCGAAGTTGCGCGTGTTCGTGGCGTTGAACATGTCGGCGCGGAACTGCAACCGCACCCCGTTCTCGCCGCCGACCAGCGTGTTCTTGATGATCCCGAAGTCGAGGTTGCCGATGCCGTCGGCGCGCAGGATGTTGCGCCCCGCGTTGCCGTAGCGCTCGCACGTGGTGGTCGGGCTGGTGAGCGGGCCGTTGCATTGCAGAGTGCGGAAGAACTGCTGGCCCCCATTGCGGATGAGGTTGAAGAGTTCCTCGGCGTTCGTCGTCGGCAGCGGGCCGAGGACGTTGGCGCGGATGGCGTTGCCGACGAGGCCGTCAATGCCGTTCAAAGCGCCGGTCGGGTCAGCGCCGTTCAGGGGCGTGAAGGGCGCGCCGCTCTGGAAGGTGACGAACCCGTTGAACTGCCAGCCGCCGAGGAGGTGACCGACGAAGCCTTCTTGATTGCGGAACCACGGCAGCTCGTAGACGAAGTTGCCGGAGAGGCGGTGCGGTCGGTCGTAGGACGAGCGCGCGCGGTCGGCCTGAAGATTGCGCCGATCCTGCGCGACGGCGACCTCGCCGCCCGACGGGTTGAAGATTTCGGAGGCCGTGTCCATGAACGAACTCCAGGTGTAGTGCAGGCCGCCGCTGAAGCCGCGCGCGAGGCGCTTGTCGAGGCTCACTTGCAGCGAGTGGTAATCGCTCTCGGCGGCGTTGGCGCGCAGGCGGATGACGCCGAGCGTGCAGTTGGCCGCGCTGACGATGGTCTCGCGGCACGTGTTGTTGGCGCTGCCCGGCGCGGCGGTCGAGATGAAGACGTTGTTCGTCGCCAGTCGCGGGTTGCCGTCTAAGGACTGGAAGAGGTCGCGGCCCTTCGTGCCGACGTAGCCGACCTTCAAAACGAGGTCGCGCGTCAGCTCGCGCTGCATCTCAAGGCTGAACTGGTCGTAGACGGGCGAGCGGAAGTCTCCGGCGACGATGGTGCGGGCGAAGGTCGCCGGGTTGAGGCCCGCGGGCTGCGCGGTCGGGATGGCCGAGAAGGCCCCGGAGGCGGGCAGGTTGATGGCCGCGACGAACGGGAAGGCCGAGGCGATGTTGAGGTTGATGTTGATGAAGTTGCTGTCGTGCGTGCGCGCGTAGCCGCCGCGGATGACGAGGCGGTCGCCGCCCGTGAGCCAGCCGAACGCGCCGCCGCCGCCGGTGCGCGGGTTCCAGTTGAAGCCGATGCGCGGCTGCCAGTTGTTGGTGTCGCGCGGCGGGACGGGCGTGAAGCGGAAACGCTCGTCGTTGCCGTTGGCCGCGACGATGCGGTCGTTGACGGGGACGAGGTCGTCGAAGTTGTTGCCCGGCAGCTCGTAGCGCAGCCCGTAGGTCAGGGTGAAGTTGGGGCGAATCCTCCACTCGTCCTGCACGTAGTAGTAGGAGTCGTACCAGTAGTAATACTGAATCTCCTGCCCGCCCGGCAGAGGCCGGTTGACCTGCGACGCGAGGACGGCGTTGTCGTCCACGAACTGTTGGAGCGTCGAGTAGGCGAGCCGCCCGCGGATGGTCGGGACGAAGAAGCTCTTGACCTGCGTCCGGCGGATGTCAACGCCGAACTTGGTGGCGTGCGACCCGTGCGTCCACGCGAGGTTGTCCTGCACCTGATAGGTGTTGTTGTTGCGGAACTGCGGCAGGTTCACCGCGAGCCCGATGGCCGTGCGGTTGTTGGCGGCGTTGAAGCCCGACAGGCCGAGTTCGGTGATCTCGATGGAAGGGATCGTCTCGGAGCTGGCGTCGTCCGAGGCTGAGACGCTCGCGAAGCGCGAGAAGGCGGCGCGGACTTCGTTGACGAGGTTCGGCGTAATCACGCTGGTCAGCGTGATGTTGACGGCCTGCGAGCGCGAGACGGCCCGCGAAGTGTTGCCCGGAGGCGTCACCTGTCCCGTGCCGCCGGAGTCGGCGTCGTCGTAGAGGTAGCGACCGCTGAGGGTGTTCGCCTGATTCAAGCGGTGGTCAAGGCGGAACGACGCCTGATGGTCGTCGAAGAACGAGGAGGCCGAGCCGGTGATGCTGCCCGTCGGCACGCTGAAGCTGTTGCCGCCGATGGTGAACGTGCGCGTCGGGCCGCCGCCGGTCTGCGCCGCCGGGAGGAACCTCAAGAGCGCCTGCACCTGCGGGCGGTTGCCCGCCGCGGCCTGCAAGACGGCCCGGCCCGCCTCGGTCGGTGCGCCGACGAGCGTGAAGCCGGAGCCGAGCTGGCGGTTGCTCCAACGCTGGTACGAGCCGAAGAAGAAGGTTCTGTCCTTCCCGTTGTAGATGGAGGGGCCGCCCTCGCCGAAGCGGGGGAAGTGGAGCGGGCCGCCGATGGTGAAGCCGATCTGGTTCTCGATGCGGAACGGGGCCTTCTTCCGCGACGGGTCGGTCGCCGCCTGATTGCAGAAGCCGCCCGTCTTGTTGAGGTTGCTACAGGCGTTGAGGTTGTTGTTGTTGTGGAACATGAACGCCGTCCCGTGATAGTCGTTCGTCCCGGCCTTGGTCACGATGTTCAGCACCGAACCGGCGTTGCGCCCGTACTCGGCGAGGAACTGGTTGGTGATGAGCCGCACCTCCTGCACGATGTCGGGGTTGTTGATGGCCTGCTGGCCGCCGGACACGCTGGGGTCGTTGATGTCCTGCCCGTCAATCATGAAGTTGTTCGAGCGCGTGCGCCCGCCGTTGGACGAATATTGGACGCCCTGCGAGAACTGCGCCTGCCCCGAACCGAGCTGGCTCACGCCGGGGGCCGAGAGCGCGATGTTGAAGACGTTGCGGTTGGTGGCCAGAGGCAGCTCCGAGACGCGCCGCTGGTCGAAGCGCGTCGAGACCTCGGCGGTGGTCGTGTTGAGGAGCGCCGCGTTCTCCACGACGTTGACGACCTCGTTCACCCCGCCCACTTTCATCCCCACGTCAACCACGGCGTCCTGGTTGAGCGCGAGCGTGATGCCGGTCTGGACGTACTTGGCGAAGCCGCTCGACTCGACCGTCACCTCGTAAGCGCCGACGGGCAGGTTGGGGAAGCGGTAAGTCCCCTGCTCGCCGGTCTGTGACGTCTGCGAGGTGTTGGTCTCGACGTTGCGCACCGTGACGGTCGCGCCGGGGATCGCCTCGCCCTTCTCGTTCTGGACGGAGCCGGTAATCGTGCCCGTCGTCTGCGCCGCTGCTGGGAGCGCCGCGCCCAAGAGCAGCACGGCGAGCGCGAGCGCCAGTCTCAATGATCTCGACATTTGTTTTCCCTCCGAAATTGTCTAGGTGAGAAGCAGCCGCCCTCAAGAATTGGAGCGGGAACCTATGTCTGAATTAGACCCTGAATAAAGAGACCGGAACGGCGGAAATGAATAAGCTGAAGCGATGAAGCCGAAGAGCCCTCTTGGAGCAACCCCCTGGATCAGAGCAAGTGGAAGAATTGAATCCTGAACTGACAGCCGCGACTGGATGCGAGGTGAAGGCGATAAAACGCGCGGCTGTTATAATTAAAAGACGCAAGCTTCATGCCCTCGCGGGCCGTGCGGATAAGTCGAGCGATTCCGCCAGAAAGCCTCCACGGAGGCGGCTTTTATCCATTTTTTTGGATGTAATCCACCAAATTTCTAAGTTCCTTCAGCCCCGACGGAGCCTCGGAGAGACGAGTTTTGGAGACGCCGCGCGCACGCAATTCAACGAAGTTCGAGCCCGTCTACGACCGCCTGGCCGCGCACTACGAGCGCGCTCTCGGCCCTTTCGAACGCCGCTGGCTCGGTCGGCTCCGGGCCGAAGCCCTCGGCGAGTTGCCGCCGGACGCGCGGCTCTTGGAAGTCGGCGCGGGGACGGGCCTCAACTTCGCGCACTACCCGCGCGGCGCGAGCGGCGTGGCGAGCGAGCCGAGCCGCGAGATGCTCCTCATCGCGCGCGAGAAACGGGAGCGCCCGCGCGGCGTCCGGCTCGTGCAGTCGCGCGCCGAAGCTCTGCCCTTCGGCGACGCAGCGTTCGACGCGGCCTTCGCCACGCTCGTCTTCTGCTCCGTAACTTCGCCCGCGCAGGCGTTCGCCGAGCTGCGGCGCGTCGTCCGGGCGGGCGGACTGGTGGTGCTCCTCGAACACGTCCGCCCCGAAGGTCTGCTCGGCTACGCCTTCGACGCGCTCAGCCTCCTCACCGTCCCGCTCTTCGAAGACCACTTCAACCGCCGGACGGCGGAAGAGGCGCGGCGCGCGGGGCTCTTGTTGCGGCGCGTCGAGCGGCGACTCGGCGGCGTCGTCCAGATCATCGTGTGCGAGGTGAGTTGAGCCGGGCGGGCGAAGTGCGTTAGAACTTTGATGATGAATGATTCAATTCAAGATCAGGGCGAGCGCGAGCGCGGCGCGGCGCGCGTCGAGGTGGGCTGTCAGGGTTGGAACTATGAGGACTGGGTGACGCCCGCCGCGAGGCCGAAGGCCGTCTTCTATCCGCGCGGCACGCGCGCCGACCGGATGCTCGAAACTTACGCGCGCGCCTTCGAGACGGTCGAGGTGGACTCGACCTTCTACGCCACGCCGACCGCCTCGACCGTGGACGGTTGGGGACGCCGGACGCCGGACGGCTTCACCTTCTCGCTCAAACTGCCGCGAGAGATTACGCACGAGCAAGCCCTCAGCGGCGAGACGGCGGAGCGCGTGCTCGCGGAGTTCTGCGAGCGCGCGCGTCGGCTCGGAGAGAAGCTCGCGGCGGTGCTCGTCCAGCTCCCGCCGCAGTTCGAGGCGACGCCGGAAAACTCCCGCGCCCTCTCGGCCTTCCTCCCGCTCCTGCCGAAGGACGTGCGCTTCGCCTTCGAGTTCCGCGACCCCTTCTGGTTCGACGAAGAGCTGCTCGAAATCTTCACCCGCTACCCGCACGCCTCGGTCGCGCTCGTCGAAGGCCCGTGGGTGACGCGCGGGCGCGTCTGGCGCGCGGCGGAGAAGATTCTCGACGCGACCGACTTCGCCTACGTCCGCTGGATGGGCGCGCGCGACCTCACGCGCTTCGACCTCGTGCAGCGCCCGCAAGACGCGAACCTCGACAAGTGGGCCACGGCCATCGAACAACTCTCGCGCCGCGTCCCGCGCGTCTACGCCTACTTCAGCAACTTCTACGAAGGCTTCGCGCCCGCGAGCGCCAACAAGCTCAAGCGTCTCCTCGGTCAGGAGACGGTCGAGCCGGACGAGTTAGAGAACCAGCCGACGCTCTTTTGATTGAGAAATCCGAACTCCTTATAGACATTAGCGATTGAATGAGACTGCTGCGTGATGACTGTAGGGGCAGGGCTTGTCCCTGCCCGTCTTCTTTCGTCAGCGAGCGGGCAGGGACAAGCCCTGCCCCTACAGTCCTGACATCGGTCACACTCATCTGCAAAACGCTATAATCTTCCGTCCCCGAAATGAAACTGACTTGCGGGCCATAATGTTTGTAAGAAGACTTATGGAAGGAGTAAGGAGAAGCCGATGAAAAGTCTGTTCACCGCGGCCTTGATGCTTGCCGCACTCTTCGCCGCGCCGCCGACGCCGACACCGCCGCCGCCCACGTACACGCCCCCGCCTGCTTCCGCCTCCGCCGTGCGCGACGTGGACTTCGCCGCCGCGCGACCGCTCGACGAAGACTACCGCGCGCAGTTCGACCGCTGCGACCGCGAGAACATCTTCCGGCGCGTGGCGATGAGCGGTTTCCGCCGCTGCACCACCGACCCCAACCGCGTGCGCGCGCTCTTGAAGTTCCCGAACGGCACGATCCTCTTCGAGTCCAAGATGGGTCTCGACATTGACGGCTCGAAGAAGGCCTGCACCGACCCCGGTCTCGCCGACCTCTGCGCGACGTGGTTCTCCTGGCCCGACCTGATGGGGAACGCGCGCTTCGTTGACTCCGACAAATTCCCTTACGTCGTCATCCCCATCGCCAACCAGCGCGGGCGGAGCGACCCGGAGTTCCGCGACAAGACGGGCGTTGATAAAGGAGACCTCGGCGTGGTCGTCTTCCGCGACAAGGTCGTGCCCGTCTTCGTCGCCGACGGCGGCCCGCACAACAAGCTCGGCGAGGGCTCGGCGGCTCTCTTCAGGGAGTTGGGTCAGGATAGATGTCGTGTGATGGGCAGCGGCGGCCACTGTGAACGCTACCGCGACGTGAGCATTGAAAGGGGCGTCCTCTTCTTCCTCTTCCCCGGCTCACGTGTGACGGGGCTCACGCCCGCCAACGCCCAGGAGACCGTCCGGCGTGAGGCGCTCAGACGCTTCGCGGAATTATAGCGATAGCGGCGGCGTCTTACTTACTATAACGCGGCCTCGGCGGGCGGCTTCAACGCGGGAGCGACCCTTCTTCGGAGTCAGTCGGCCTGAGCTTCGTCCGCCTCTTCGGCGAGGCGCGTCCAGACCTCGGCAAACTTTTCTATCTCCTCGCGGGTGCGCTCCATCGCGCGGCGGCTGTCGAGGTAGGCCGACCAGTGGGGCGTGTTCGTCAGGGCCTTCTGCGTCTCTTCGTCAATCACCTGCGCCATCAACGCGACCAAATCCTGCGTGACGCGCGTGTGTTCCAGAAGCGACTGGATGATGGAGTAGGCCAGCCGCGCCTGCTCATACGCGAGGTTCTGATTCGGCGACTCAGCCGGGGCCGAGCCCTTTCCGGGCACTTCAGCTTCGCTCACGCCCCCGACTCCTTCTCAACGTTCGTTTCGTCTTCGACGCCCGCGTCCCAACTGCCGCGCACGAGCGGCAGCTCCGCGACGCGCGCCGGGAACGAAGTCTCTTCGGCGTCGAAGACTTTCACTTCCGTCCCCGGCGCGAGGTGTTCGTAACGGACGAGTCCGAGGGCGACGACGCGACCCAGACGCGGCGAGGTGACGACCGAAGTGACACGACCGATCTCCTTCTCGCCGTCCGCGCCTTTGATTTTTGCTCCTACCGTCGGCGCGGCTTCGCCGTCGAAGACGAGGCCCGTGAGCTTCTTGGCGACGTGGCCGCGCCAGTGGATGCGCGCGATGATCTCCTGCCCGACGTAGCAGCCCTTCGTGTAGCTCACGGCCTCCGACTCGTCCACGACTTCGAGCACCACGTTCGCGTCCGAAGCGTCCGAGCCGTAGCGCGGCACTCCCGCCTCGACGCGCAAGACCTCCAACGCGTCGAAGCCCGCGGGCCGCGCGCCCGCACCGGCGAGCGCGTCCCACACGGACGACGCCGCCCCGGCGTCAACGAACACGTCGAACCCGTCCTCCGCCGTGTGCGTCGCGCGGATGACGTTCAAGGGACGCTCGCCGAATTTCCCTTCCGACACGAACGCGACCCGGCCACGTTCCAACCCCGCAGCCTCGAAGCCCAAAGCCTCGCCGACGATGACGGCGGCGCGCGCGCCTTGCACGGAGACGAGCGCGGTTTCCGCCGTCAAGTCCTTGACGCGGAAATCCCCGGCGAGGGTGAAGCGTTCGAGCGTCTTGAGAAGCGCGGCGTGCGTCGCGGGCTCGGTGTCGAAGAGGAACGCGTCGGCGCGACGCAGGACGCGGACGCGAGCCACGAGACGCCCCTGCACGTTCGGGAAGGCCGCGTGCATCCACGCGCCTTCGGCGAGCGTAGCGACATCGTTCGTCACCATGCCGTTCAAGAACTGCACGGCCTCCGCGCCGCTCACCTCGATGCGCGCGCGCGAAGAGAGGTCGAAGAGGCCCGCGCCCGCGCCGCCGCGCACCGCCTCGTACTCCGCGCCCGCGTCGCCGTAAGCGGCGGGGACGAGCCACCCGTCCTCCACGCGCATTAAAGCTCCCGCCCGCTCGTGCGCCTCAAACAACGCCGAACGACGCGCCGCCGTCGCCTCTGAAACTCCGCTCTCCACTCTCGCCTCCATTACTTCGTCAACACCCGCCCGCTTCTTCTGTCAGGAATTATTCACCTTCATTACACCACACGCGACGGGCGGAGAAGAAACGGGGAAAGATGTAGAAGGAGTCAGGAGTCAGAATGAAGAGCGACTTGCTTATCTTCTGACTTCTTAGAAGCTGTGTTCAAAGTCCCGTCAGGGACGGAATGTTTATAGCCCGGCGTGTAGTTGTTATTCGCAAGCTCCGTCGGAGCGGCATGTCCGTATGTCGCTCCGACGGAGCTTGGCCGTCATGATGTGCCGGCGGTCTATAAACATCCCGCTCCTCCGGAGCTGAGAATTTTTCAAACAGCTTCTTAATTCTGACTCCTGTCTCCTTCCTTTCAGTTCAGCGTTTCGCGTTCTCTTTTATCAGGTCTGGCGAGACGGGGTTGCGGCCCGGCGCGGGGCGGACGGGGCGATGGTTGGGGCGGCGCGTGAAGCGCGTGAAGAGGGGGAAGCTGAGTCCCGCGAAGCGGCCCTCGACGCGGCTCCATTGCGACTCGCGGACGCGGTAGAGGTTCGTAATCCAGTAGCCGTCGTCGAAGTTCATGTAGAGCAGCTCGGCGCGACCGTCGCCGTCCAAGTCCGCCACGTCGAAGATGTCGGCGGCCCGCGCCTCGAAGTAGCCGGTCGCCTCGAAGAGCTTGGGCCGCCCCGCCCGGTCGCGCGTCAGGAAGACGAGGCGCGTCGGCGGCGCGAGGCCGTTGCCGCCCGTCCCGATGGAGACGACGAGGTCGGCCTGTCCGTTGCGGTCGAGGTCGCCTTCGTAAACCGCCTCGTAATAAGTATCCGTGTCCGTTTCAATCCGCCACTCCCGCCCCTCGCGGTCGCGCCCGCTGAAGACGAGGCGGCGGAACGGGTCTTCCTCGTCCTCCGTGTTCCGCGCGCCGCCGTTGGTCTGCTGCTCCTCCTCCTCACGAATCCTCACGCCGGAGACCGTCACGCCGCGCTCGCTCATCAGCCCCTCGCGCGTCAGCTCAGTCCGCTTCAAGGGGAAGCGCCGGAGCTTCCTTTCGCCGAACGGCAGGTACTCGCGCTCGACGCTCTGCGCCGACGCCTGCGGTGCGAGCAGGACGAAGAGAGTGAGAGCAGGCAGAACGAGCTTGCTGAACATCAAAAGGTTTCCACGCATCATCTATCCTTCAACCTGGATACGTCTGTAGGGGCAGGGCTCGTCCCTGCCCGTGTGGTTACGTCAGCGACGGGCAGGGACGAGCCCTGCCCCTACAATTATCGGGCAGAATCTTAGTTCCGGTAATCCTTAATGGCCGGGAAGTTTTCGAGGAGGTTTGTGTAACGCGGGAGCTTCAGCTCTTCCAACGCGTCCTCGCCGCTCCGGTGCTTCTGCTTCGAGCGTTGCACGGTCGCGCGCCGGAACACGCCGCGCCGCGCGTCGAATGGATAGAGCTTTACTTCGTAGCGATGCCCGGCGTAGTGCGCCTCGTCGTCGCCCCAGATGAAGCTCCAGACGGCGACGCCGGGGCCGCGCCCGCCGCCGAGGTCGCCGACGAAGACGCCGCCCTGAATCGGCGTCAGGAGCGGCTCGGGCGTGAGCACGCGGAAGGCCGCGCCGCGCTCGGCGATGATAGTCGTCTCGAAGCCGTGGTCGGAGCCGCCGGGCCTGACCGCCACCGCAAGGACGAGCGGCGCGGGAAAGCCCTCGACGTTCAAAGGCATGAAGCGCAGGAAGGGGTCAATCAGCGAGACGCCCGGCTCGTCCAAAGGTCTGTACGTCTCAGGCGCGGACGTGCCGAGCGTGATGACTTGGAGACGGCGGGCCGTCGTTTCGCTCAGGAACTCAAGGCGCGGCTGTCTGCCAAGCGCCTCGACGGCGCGAACGTTCACGCGACCGGCGCGCGGGAAATGGACGATCTCCTCCTGCATCACCTTGTCTCTCGAAGGTCGCGGGCGGGCCGGTCGTCGGGCGCGGCGCGTTGACTGCGGACGTGTGCCCGCGTCAACTCTTGCCGGTGCGGCGGAAGGGATTTGAGATGCGGAGACGAGTAAAGTCAGTGAGAGGGCGACGAGGCTACGCGGTCGGTTCTTCATAGTCGGGGCAGCGGGTGTTGGTGGGCGTGTGTGCGGGGCGAGACGAAGGAGTTTCAAATCGAAGTCTCCCCCGTCTCGCCCTGGTTGTAGATGAAGGGGGCGCTGACGAAAGTCACGGCCCCCGGTTCGTCGGTCGCCGTCGTTACTTCAGCTTTTCAAGTTCGGCGCGAAGGGTGTCGTAGTCCTTCTTGTCGCCCGCCTTGAAGTTGAGGTTGACGTAGCGCACCACGCCGTCTTTATCAATGAGGTAGATGGTGCGGTTGTTGAGGCCGTACTTGTCGTTGTAGCTGGCGTAGGCGCGAGCGACCGCGTGGTCGTGGTCGGAGAGCAGGGCGAAGGGGAGCTTGTGGTGCTTCGCCCACTCGTGGTGCGAGAAGACGTAGTCGCCGCTGATGCCGAAGACGACGGCGTTGAACTTGCCGAACTCCATGAAGGTGTCGCGGAAGGTGCAGACCTCGGTCGTGCAGCCGCCCGACCAGTCCGCCGGGTAGAAGGCGAGGATGACGTTCTTGCCCTTCTGGCTGGCGAGCGTCATGCGCTCCTCGTCGCGGAAGAAAATCTTCTCCTGCGTGGCGTAAGGGAGTTGGAAGTCCGGCGCGGCCTCGCCCACCTTCGGCGCGGCTGCCGCCGCCGGGGCGTCGGCCTTCAAGACCTTCGTCGTCCCCGAACCCGTGAGCTGCGCGGACGCCGAGCCAACAAACAAGAAGGCGAGCGCCGCGAGCGCGACGAAGAGCGTCGCCGTCTTTGAAGTTCTGAGCGAGGAGGGTTTGAGCGTGCTTTTCATATTCGTTTGAAACCTCTCTTACTTTCTCGCGTCCGTCGCGCCGACTTGGCCGCCGCTTGCGGCGCGGCTGAGTGCGAGCGCGACCGACTTGTAGTCTTCGAGTTGCGCCGCCTCGCGCCGGTGCGAGGCGAGGACCTGCGGGCTCGGATGGTAGAGCGGCACGAGCAGACGCCCGCGCCAGTGATGTATCTGGCCGACGTTCCCTTTGAGAGAGAGTTGATGATACTCGACGGCCCGGAGCGCGGCAAGCGAGACCGCGCCGAGCGTGACGACGACGGGCGCGTTGACCAACTCTATCTGACGGCGCAGGAAGTCGGAGCAGTTCGAGACTTCCGTCGGCGTCGGCTTGCGGTTCGCGCCCGACGCGGCGCGAGGGTTGCAGAGCGCGGCGTTGGTGATGAAAATCTCGGCGCGCGTGAGGCCGATTGAGTCGAGGTAGCGGGCGAAGTTGCGCCCCGACTGGTCGCCCGAAAAGGGCACGCGCGTGCGGTCGCCGCCCTGCCGGCCCGGAGCCTCGCCGACGAACATGACGCGCGCGCCGACCGCGCCGTTCAATTCGCTCAAGACCGGCGCGCGCCCGCACATCGCCGCGCACTTCCGGCACGCCGCGACCTCCGCGACGAGCGCGCCGAACTCCGCACGCCTCTGTTCAAACATACTTCAGGTTATTCAATGCTTACTCGACGACCTACTTGACGACCGTGATTTCGCGCTCCGTCGTGTTGTAGCCGCCGTTCTCGACCGCGTTGCCGCTCTTGTCCACGAGTTCGAGCTTGACCTTGTGTTTTCCTGCCGTCCAGCCCGTGAGCCAGATGGGGTCCCAACGGTCAATGTATTTGGCCTCGCCGCCGTCCACCGAATAGCGGACGCGGTACTCGCCGCCGTCGCCTTGCAGCTTCGCGTTCGAGAGCCAGAAGTCAATCATGATGTTGTTCGCGTCCGCGCCCGTGTACTCGCCCTTCGGTCGGCTGTAGGTGAGAAGCGGCTTCGACTTGTCCACGGCCCCGCCGGTGCTCGCGGACATGTCCTTGCCTTCGGGCGTCGTGGCGGGCGTCGCGGCGTTGGCGTTCGTCGCCGGGGCGTTCGCGTTGGTGGCCATCGTCTGGCCGGTGGCGGTCGTCGTCGGCTTCGAAGGGTCGCCGCCGCCCTCGACGTTGAAGGAGACCATCTGGAACGAGCCTTCGTTCTTGTAGCTCTCGTGCCACGGGCGCGAGGCGAAGACGCGCAGGGTGTGCGCGCCCGCGCTCACGTTGCGCAGCTCGAACGGCTGGTCGAGTTCGTAGTAGGCCTCGTAGGGCTGGTTGTCGAGGATGACGTGGATGTGGTTGCCCATCTTCGTCGCCGGGTCTTTGTGCGGCTTGTAGCCCTTGAGTTCGCCCGCGAGGTTGAGCTTGACGCGGACGGTCGAGCCCTTGACGGTCGCGTTCGCGGCGGGCTCGACGATGCGCAGAACGGGCGCGGCCTCGTCCTGCTCGCCGCGTTGCGTCATCTGGTCTTTGATTGTTTGCGGGCGCTCGGCGACGGTGAGCGTCTGCGGCGCGGGCGCGGCGGCAGCAGTGGCCGCAGGCGTGGCCGAAGCGTTCGACGACTTGTTCGCGTTCATGTCCGAAGAGCAGCCCGCCGCGACGGCGAGCAGCGAGAGGGCGCACGAGAGGAGCGTGAATCGAGAGAGTTTCATTCCTTGCCTCCGTTAGATGACTTGGGTGTTCGTATGCGGGAGTATAAACCGAAGGGCCGGGAAAGTCAGAACCGGGAGCGGTAGCGACCGGGTGTCCCTCAGCCGCCGCCCGACTTGGGCGGTGACGATGATTGCACCCGGTCGCTACCGCTTCCGGTTCTGACGTGCTTCGTTGATTAAGCTTCGGCGGCGGCGGGCCGCGCCTTCGAGCCTTGACGGAGGCGGCGCTCGCACTCTTCCCAGTCAATGTTGGAGAAGAAGGCCTCGATGTACTTGGGCCGCTCCGCCGGGGCGTAGTCGAGGAGGAAGGCGTGCTCCCACACGTCCATCACGAGGACGGGGTTGAAGCCCGCGATGTTGCCGACTTCGTGGAGCGTAATCCAGTGGTTCGAGAGCGAGCCGTGGACGGGGTCCTGATAGCAGACGGCCCAGCCGACGCCGCGCATCTTGCCGACGCTCATGAAATCCGCCTTCCAGATGTCGTAGCTGCCGAAGGACGATTCAGCCGCCTCGCGGAAGTTCGAGCCGTTGTCGGGGTCGCCGCTCCCCTGCCGCTTCATGTTGCCGAAGTAGTACTCGTGCAAGACCATGCCGTTGTACTCGAAGCCCATCCGGCGGGTCAGCTCCGAGTAGGCGGGCATCTCCTCCTGATCAACTTTGCCGTCGTTGAGGAACTCGGCGATCTTCTCCGTCAGACGGTTGGTCTCCTTGACGTAGCCTTCGTAGAGCTTGAAGTGCATCTCCAGCGTTTTGTCCGAGATGCCCTTGAGCCCGCTCAAGTCGAACTGCTTCGGCTTATAAGTTTTCACGTCGGTCATAAGATTCTCCTCTCGCTCCTATCAGTGCGCGAAACTGGCCGGGGGTTTTACTTGCGATTATAGCCCCGGAAACGGGTCTTAATCTAACCGCCGCCGGTCACGAATGCGTCGTGCGCGTCAGGCTTTAGTGTCGCAAACAGTAAAGCGAGCGGGTTGAGCGTCATCAACGTCAACCCGCTCGCTACCGCTCACGGTACTGTTTGCTATCGGCAGTCCGAGGTCGGTTACTTACCGAGCATGATGTAGTCGCCGTGCGAGGTCGCCATGAAGAAGAGCATCGGGAGCGAGAGCCACGCGTTGGTGCGCGAGGCGAGGAAGGCGCGGCGCGCGAGTTCGGGCGGCGCGGGTGTGCCCGAAACCGTGCCCGCGATGATCCGCTTCTGCGCGGGCCAGATGATGCCCCACACGTTCAGCATCATGAAGACGCCGAGCGCGCCGCCGATGCCGATGGAGAGCGTCTTGTTGCTCGCGAAGCTTTCGTCGCGGCCACCCACCGTGCCCGTCAACTGGTCGTTCAGACACCACACGATGACGACGGCCATGAGGATGACGATGACCGCCGTGACGACCGCCAGCACCTTGCCGTCGTTGATGCGCGGGAGGATAAAGAAGTAGATGAGCCAGAAGACGACGGCGATGGCGAGCCAGCCGAAGAGGATGAGCCACGTGTTCGCGCCCGCGTTTCCGAGGCTGTTGGCGTTCTTCACGTCGGGCGGGATGAGGTACATCGCGTAGTAGGCCATCCCGGCCAAAACCGTCACGACCGCGCCCCAGCGGAAGTACCAGAGCGCCTTCGGCATCAACTCCGGCACGACCACCTTCTTGGTCGGCGCGTCGAGCGCCTTCATGAAGTTGACGTTGACGAGGTTGAAGAAGTAGAGCATCCCGATCCAGGTGATTCCGGCGACGAAGTGCGTCCAGCGGAAAATCATGCGCATGATGGCCGCCGGGTCGGGCGCGTGGAACATGTCTTGGAACATGGCGAGGCTCACCGGCAGGTGAAGGGTTGACTCGAACATCTTGTGTCCTCCGAAATTTTGGTGTGGGGTAAACCAGCCCGGTCGTCCGAGTCCCTTTACGAGCGCTCAAGAGGGCGGCGCGGACGGGAGAGCGTCGAAGAATTCGCGCGGGCGAAACCGCCGTCTACGTCTTCGACTTAAAGAGCCTTCGAGCTAACTGATTCGCGCGAGAGATTAACACAAAACCGACCGTCGCGGGGCAACAATCTTGACAACAAACAGTGCCGCGAGCGGTAGCGAGCGGGTTGAGTGACATTAACACTCAACCCGCTCGCTACCGCTCGCGGCACTGTTTTCGCTTAACTTTTAGTCTTCCGACGGGCGCGTCCCCGGCGGGATGCCGCGCTCGCTCGACTGGTTGACGACGCGCACCTTCAAGTCGTCGGCGACGCGCACCTGGCACGACAGACGGACGTTCTCGGCGAGGCCCGTCTCCGCCGCCAAACGGTTGCGCTCCAGCTCGCCAATCTCGCCGGGGTCTCCGGCCAGCACTTCGACGCGGCAGGTCGTGCACTTCGCCAGCCCGCCGCAGCGGTGCAGGATGTCTATCCCGGCGTCCTCGATGGCGAGGACGAGCTTGCGCCCCGCCTCCGCGTCGAAGGCCTGCGGGCCTGTGACCGTCTCGGCCTCAATCCTCGGCATGTTCTTTTCGCTCCTGTGATGGTGTGTTGAAAGCTCTAGTCGGATGAAGAAGGGAGGGCCGAAGCCCTCCGTACATTCGGACGAGCGCGCGGGCGGACGGCGAGGCTCGGCGCGCCCCGACGTGGGGACGCGCGCGGCAAGTCTCGACCAGAATCCGCGCCGCCCGGCCTCTCGTTTTAACTTAAGCCGTGAACGAAGAGCCGCAGCCGCAGCCGCCCGTCGCGTTCGGGTTGGTGAAGGTGAAGCCCGAACCCATGACGTTCGTCACGTAGTCAATCACGACGCCGTTGAGGTACTGCGCGCTGAACATGTCCACGAAGAGGCGGACGCCGTTCGAGTCGAGCACGTTGTCGTTCGCGCGCGAGTCCTCTTCGATGTTGAGGCTGTACTGGAAGCCCGAACAGCCGCCCGGCACGACGCGCACGCGCAGGCCCGCCGTTTCGGGCAAGCCCTCTTCGCTCGACATGAATTTCCTGATTTCGACCGCCGCCGAGTCCGAGACGCCGAGCGTCATCGTCGGGAGCGCCGCGGTCGGGGTGGTGGTAGTTTCGGTTGATGCTGACATTGCTTTTTCTCCTCCGCCAAATAAGATTTCCGATTTTAGATTTTGGAATTTTAGATTCGCACTTTCAAACTCCGGACTTGCGAGGCGAAGACGCCTTCTTCCAATCGCAAATCCAAAATCTAAAATCGCAAATCCCTTACCGGGCCTTGCCCAGAACGACCAACTCCGGCTTCATCGCCTCGATAGAGACTTGCCGCGCGACTTCCTCCGCCACGTGCCGAAACGCTTCGGCCTGCGGCGACGCGGGGTCGCTCACGACGACGGGGACGCCCCGGTCTCCGCCCTCGCGGACGCCCATCGAGAGCGGCACCGCGCCGAGGAACGGCACGCCGTATTCCTTGCTCAGACGCTCGCCGCCGCCCTCTCCGAAGATGTTGTAACGCGCGCCCGTGTCCGGCGCGACGAAGTAGCTCATGTTCTCGACCACTCCGAGGATAGGCACGTTCACCGCCTCGAACATCCTGAGCGCGCGCCGCACGTCCGCGAGCGCGACCTCCTGCGGCGTCGTCACCAGCACCGCGCCCTGCACCGGGACGAGCTGCGCCAAACTCAACTGCACGTCGCCCGTGCCCGGCGGCATGTCCACGATTAAATAATCGAGTTCGCCCCACTCCACGTCCTGCAAGAACTGCCGCACGAGGCTGTGCAAGATAGGCCCACGCACAATCAGAGGCTCGTCGCCCGGCTTCAAGACCGCCATTGACATCAGACGCAGCCCGTGCGCTTCGAGCGGCACGAGCTTGTTGCCGTTGATGCGCGGTCGCGCGTCGGCGACGCCGAGCATCAGAGGCACGTTCGGCCCGTACACGTCCGCGTCCATCAGCCCGACCCTCGCGCCGTCGCGCGCAAGGCTCACCGCCAGATTGACCGCGACCGTTGACTTGCCGACGCCGCCCTTGCCGGAACTGACGGCGACGATGTTACGCACGCCCTCGACCGACAACTTCTCGCCCAAGCCCCGACCTTTAGGCACTTCCGCGTCCATCGTCACCGCGACCGACGCGACGCCCGGCAACGCCGAGACCAACTCGCGCGCCTGCGATTCCATCTGCTCGCGCACCGGGCACGCAGGGGTCGTCAGCACGATGCGGAAACTCACGTCCCCGCCCTCAATTTTCAAATCCTTAATAAAGCCGAGACGCACGATGTCTTTGTGCAGATCAGGGTCAACGATCTGCGACAACGCTCCGTACACGTCGGCTTCAGTCACATGTGCCATATCAATTCACGTGAACCGTGACAGGTAAACCGTGACAAGTAAGAACTGTCTTTACTCTTGTCACCATTTACGGTTCGCGGCTTTTCTCCTGTCACCCGTCACGGTTTACCCGTCACGGCTTTTTCGGTCTCATCACCCTGTAAGAGCAGCGCGTCGCGCCGCCCGCGATGCGCGACTCGCGGAAGACTTCGGTCTCCAGAAGCTCTCGGTAGACGATCAGCTCCTGATCGCACAACTGCCGGTACGCGCGCGCCAGCTCAGGCTGCGGGCAGTTCCACTCCGTCAAGAGGTATGAGCCGTCTTCGAGACGCTCGACCTCGGCCTCGTAGCCCATCTCGCCGAGCAGTTCCGTCAGACGCCGCACGCGCGCGTCGAAGCCGAGCTGTTCAAGCTCCGGTCGCAAGTCGCCGACCATCTCGCCCGCGCACCCGCAAAGAATCGTGTTCAAGCCCCGCTCGCCCCAGACCTCGCCGATCTGCCGCAGGACGGCTTTGGCGAAGAGGTCGTAACGCTTCGGGAATAACTCTTCGGCTTTGGCCGTGAGCCGGAAGACGTGCGCGGGCCTGCCGCGCTCGCCGCGCTCCGGCGCGTGCTCGACGTAGCCCTCTCGCTCCAGAACTTCGAGGTGCTTGCGCACACACTGCTTCGAGACGCCGAGCGACGCCGCCAGCTCGTCCGCGCCGGACGCCCCGCGCGCGCGCAACTGGTGCACGATCTCCTCGCGCGAAGCGCCGAGCCCGTTTTTGATGACAGCTACCACGACGGAATCCATGCTACTTTTCGGCCCGTTCTTTTGTCAACCGGATGGTTGCTTTAATTGCCTTTCCCCATTGGAGAGCGCAGAATCTTCCTTTATTTTCGCATTTTCCGTTTTCCGGGCCGCGATTTAATTGCCCGCACGAGGACACTTTCTGATGACTAATCCCACGGGCCGTTTTTCGAGCCGCGTCGAGAACTACATCAAATACAGGCCGTCGTACCCGCGCGAAGTCGTCGCGCTGCTGGCCGAGGAGTGCGGCCTCACTCCCGAATCGGTCGTCGCCGACATCGGTTCGGGGCCGGGCAATCTGTCGGAGTTGTTTTTGCGGAACGGCAATCGCGTCTACGGCGTCGAGCCGAACCGCGAGATGCGCGAGGCGGGCGAGCGTCTGCTCTCGGCTTACGCGAACTTCGAGAGCGTGGACGGGAGCGCCGAGGCGACGACGCTCACGGACGCGTGCGCGGACTTCGTCATCGCCGGGCAAGCCTTCCACTGGTTCGAGCCCGAAGCCGCGCGCCGAGAGTTCGCGCGCATCCTCCGGCCCGTTGGATGGGTCGTCATCATCTGGAACGACCGGCGCACCGGCGGCTCTCCCTTCCTCGAAGCCTACGAGCAACTCCTCATCACGCGCGGCACGGACTACAAAGAGGTGAGCCACAAGTACGCGGACGAAAACGTCCTCCGCCCCTTCTTCGGCGCGGGCGGGATGCGCCTCGCAGTCTTCGACAACGAACAGCGCTTCGACTTTGAAGGACTCAAAGGACGACTCCTCTCGTCCTCCTACACGCCGGAGCCCGGCCACCCGAATCATCTCCCGATGCTCGCGGAACTCGCCGCCCTCTTCGACGCACACTCAACGGACGGGCGCGTCGTCTTCGAGTACGAGACGAAGGTTTTCTACGGGCGGATGTGAGGCTAGAGACTTGAGGCTAGGGACTTGTTAAGGGCAAGACTTTTAACAAGTCTCCGGCCTCTCGTCTCCGGCCCCTAGTTTTCGCTTGACACGCGCGGCGCATCTCGCCGATACATAGACTCGGTCTTCCCCTTTGAGACAGCGCGTCTTCCGTCAACCGAATCCCATGCAGCTTTCAACACAGACTCACGGAGCCGTGCGCGCATCTTCGGCGCGTCGCGCGGCACGCACGCTCTGCGTCGTGCTCTGCTTTGCGCTCGTCCCGGCACAGGCCGCCGCGCAGAAGAAGCCTTCGACGAAGGCGCAGACGCGTGCGGCGAACACAAACGCGCCGCAACGCACGACGGTTCCGGCGGCGACCATGCTCCGCATCGTGCGCGCCGAGGACGAGCGGCGTTGGGAAGAGTCAGACCTCGGCGCGCTGCTCTCGGACGCGGGCGCGGCGGTGCGGCGGCGCGCGGCGCTCGCGGCGGGACGCATCGGCGACGAAGGCGCGGTCGCGCCCCTCTCGACTCTGCTCAGGCGCGACACGGACGAAGGCGTGCGCGCCGTCGCCGCCTTCGCGCTCGGCGAGATAGAGGCCGCGTCGGGCGCGGACGCGCTGCTCGAAACCCTGCGCATGAGCCGCGCGCCGGAGATACGCGGGCGCGCGCTGGAGGCTCTCGGCAAGATCGCGGCGGCGCTCCCTGAGGCGCAGGCCGCGCGCAAGCAGCAGTTCGGCGACGCGATTCTCAACACGCTCGCGGTCGAAGGCAGACAGCCGAAGCCGAACCGCTTCGTCCTCCTCATGGGACTCACGTCGGCCCTGCGCGCGCGGCCCGCCGACGCCGGGAAGACGGTCGCAAACTTTCTCTCCTCGACGGACGCGCGCGTCCGCGCCGACGCCGCCAACACACTTGCGCGCCTGCGCGCGAAGGACGGCCTTGAGCGTCTGCGGGTCATGCTCTCGACGGACGCGGACGCCGTGGCCCGCGCCAACGCCGCGCGCGCCCTCGGCGCGGCTGAAGACCTCGCGGCCTTCGACGCCCTCGTCAAGCAGGCCACGACCGACACGGACGCGCGCGTGCGCGTCAGCGCCGTCCGCTCGCTCGCGCTCCTCAAGAACCCGGACGCCGCCGACCCGCTCGTCGCGCGCGGCGGGCAGTTGTTCGAGGGCTACAAGACCTCGAAGGCCGTGCAGGCGACGCAGACGCCCTCCGAGTCGAACGAGCTGCTCGAAATCGCGACGACGCTCGGTCGCCTCCTGCTCAACGCCAACCACGAGCGCGCCGTCTCTCTGCTCCGCGCGATGCGTGAGGCGGGGTTGAACGCGCCCGAAGTCGAGACGGCTCTGGCGCGCATCGCGCCGGGACAGTACCTCCGCGACAAGTCTCTGAACGACCTCGTTAACCGGCGCGGCGTGTCGAACGCTTCGTGGCAGAGGGTCTCGGCGGTCGGGCAGGGCTTGGGCGAGCTGGCGGCTCTGACGAGCGCGCTCGTCGGCAACAGCGCCGTCGGGATGCAGGCCGACGCGCAGATCATGCTGCGCTCTCTCCTCGACCAGCCGAGCACGCCCGCGCTCGCCGTGCCCGACCTCCTGCGCTCGCTCGCGGCCTTCAAGCCGGGCGACCTCGCGCAGGTGGCGCGCGCCAAACTTACAGCCGGGGATGTCATCGTGCGCGCCACCGCCGCCGACATCCTCGGCGAACTCCCGCCCGAACCGTTGACGGCGAGCGCGCTCGCCGGGGCGCTCCCCGCCGCCTTGCAGGACGAGACGAACGACGCCGCGCTCTCCGTCCTCGGCGCGCTCTCGAAGCAGAGGGGCGAGGCCGCCGACGAAGCTTTGAAGTCCGCGCTCGAAGTCACTGACTATCTCGTCCGCCGCCGTGCCGCAGACATCCTGCGCGAGCGCGCGGGCGGCGCGCAAGGGGCGGCGGAGCGGCGCGTCGAGACCGTCGCCACGCTCAACCGGCAAGCCGACTACGCGCGCGCGCTCGCCCGCGCGTCGAAGAACGTCCGCGCCCTCGTCTCGACCGACAAGGGCGCATTCACCATCGAGCTTCTGCCCTCGGACGCGCCGCTCACCGTGGACAACTTCGTCGAGCTGGCGCGCAAAGGTTACTTCAACAACGTCGCCTTCCACCGCGTCGTGCCGAACTTCGTGGTGCAGGGCGGCGACCCGCGCGGCGACGGCAACGGCGGCCCCGGCCACCAGATTCGCTGCGAGATTAACACCGCGACTTACGACCGGGGCGCGGTCGGGATGGCGCTCTCCGGCAAGGACACGGGCGGCTCGCAGTGGTTCGTCACGCACGCGCCGCAGCCGCACCTCGACGGCGGCTACACCATCTTCGGTCGCGTCGCCGAAGGGCTCGAAGTCGTAGACCGCCTCGCGCGCGGCGACCGCATCCGCTCCGTCCAGATTGTCGAGAGCAACAGACGAAAGTAGTAGTTTGAGAGAGACGAACACAGAGGCCGTCGGGCGACGGATGATGTTGAAGGTGACGCCGGGCGGCCTCACCTTCGTCGTCGTGCTCTGCGTCGTCGCCGCCTCGCTCATCGCCGCGCGCTCCGCCTCCGTCGAGGCTTCAAGACTGACGCCGAGAGGGCGCCTCTCTCAAGCTCAACCCGCCGGGCGGACTCACTACCGCATCAACTTCAAACTCGACTTCGACGCGCGCACATACACGGGGACGGAGCGCGTGCGCTTCGTCAACCGCGACGACCGTCCGACCTCCGTCCTCTACTTCCACCTCTACCCGAACCTCCGCGACGCCGCCGCCTCCGCGACGCCCACGCCCGCGCCGACGGCGACGACCAACGCCGCCGAGCAGACCGTCCCCGACGAGCCGCGCCTCGAAGTGACGGCGGTGCGCGCCGTCGCCGCCAACGGTGCGCAGACGGCGCAGCCGCTCGCCTTCTTCCTCGAAGACGGCGGCGTGACTTTGCGCGTGCTGTTGCGCGAGGCGGTCGCGGCCAACTCTTCGACCGAAATCGAGTTGGACTTCCGTGGCTTCGTCCCCGAAATCAACGCCGACGAGACGAGCCTCCCCGCGCACGTCGTCCAGCAGGTCGGGGCCGCCCTGCGCGACACGCGCGAGACGCGGCGCGCGCGCGACACCAACTTCGCCTCGCGCGGCGTGTTGCTGCTCGCGGCCTTCCACCCCGTCCTCGCCGTCCGCGACGACGGCGGCGCGTGGCAACGCAAGGCCGAGCTGACAGTGGGCGACACGGTCTTCGCCGACGCCGCCGATTATGAAGTCGCGGTCGAAGCGCCCGCCGACGTGCGGCTCTACACTTCGGGCGAAGCCTCTTCGCCGCCGCAGCAGCAGAGTGGCGCGCGCGTCTTCGGCGCGGAAGGTCTGCGCAGCTTCACACTCGTCGCGGGCCGTTCGCTGCGCTCGGCGGAGCGCGCCGTCGGGGGAGTGAGCGTGCGCTCGGTCTACATGGCGGATCACGAGAAGGTCGGTCGGCGCGTGCTCGACGTGGCGGCGGACGCGGCGCGCACCTTCACGGCGCGCTTCGGCGCGCTCCCCTTCAAGACCGTGACGGTCGCCGAGGCCCCGCTCGTCGCCGGTTTAGGCGGCACTGAATTCTCCGGCCTCGCCCTCATCGCCAGCGCCTTCTACGTGGACTTCGACGCGCCCGCGATGCGCAACCTGCCGGAGATGATTCGAGAGCAGAGGGCCTCGGTCGAGGACAGCCTTGAGTTCGCCGCCGCGCAGGGCGTCGCGCACCAGTGGTGGGGCGCGGTCGTCGGGAGCGACCCCGAACGCGCGCCCGTCGTAGACGAAGCGCTCGCGCACTGGTCGGCGCTCCTCTACGTGCAGGACGTGCACGGGCTTGAGCGCGCGACCGCCGCGCAGGAAGACCAACTGCGCGGCGTCTACCAGATTTACAGAACCTTCGGCGGCGAGGACATGAGCGCCGAGCGGCCCGCGCGCGAGTACCGCAACTCGTTTCAGTACGCGGCCATCGTCGTCAGCAAGGGCTCTCTGATGTTCGCGACGCTCCGGCAGCTTTTAGGCGAGGTGCGCTTCTTCCGCGCCCTGCGCAGCTACTACGAGGCCAACCGCTTCGAGGTCGCCGAGATGGACGACCTCCGCGCCGCCTTCGTCGCCGAGGCCGAGCTGCAACAACGCCGCGCCGTCACCCGCGTCTTCAACCGCTGGCTCTCCGAGCGGCACGGCGACGAAGACATCGCCCCGCCCAACGCCCAACTCGCCGAAGCCCTCGGCCTCTCCACCGAGCAGCCCGGCGCGGGCAACCGCCCCAACGCCTTCTCCCGCCTCGGCAGATTCTTCTGGCGTCAAATGACGCGCATCCGGTAAACGTCGCGTCGGGCCTGAATCTAACTCTATTGTCTTCAGGCTTTTCGGCTCATTTTAGCACACCTCCCTGAGTTGTTGTGGCACGATTGTGGCACGATTGGGTTGCTCCGCGACCGAGGTCGCTTGTAGTAATCCATCGTCCGTGGGATGGACGTAGCGCTCGGTCTGCTTGGTGTTGGAGTGACCCATGAGGCGGGAAATCTTCTTGAGGTTCACATCGGCATCGCCGAGGCGCGAGCCGTATTCGTGCCGCAGGTCGTGAAAGCGGAAGCCCTCGACCCCGGCCCGCTCGCACGCCTTGCGGAAGGCGTCCCCGACGACGTGGCGGTGAACTTGCTGGCCCGCGTCGTCCGCGAAGAGAAGTTCCCCTTTCGCGGTTCGGCAGAGTTCGGCGAGGAGTTGGCGTACCTGCGGGCTCATCGGGTTGCCCTCGGTCTTCCGCTTATCCTTACGCCACTTCGGATTGACCACGAAAACGCGGTTGCTGGCGAAGTCAACCGCCGCCTTAGAGAGCACGATCAACTCGCCCTGCCTGAGCCCCGTCCACAGCGCGAGCTTAATCATCGGCGCGAGCCAGCGTTGGCGCTCCGCCGCGCTCTCAAGTAAAGCCTCCTCTTCCTCCGTCGAGAGGCGTCTCGACGGCCCCTCTTCGGCTTCGAGCCACCTGACCTCATGGCAGGGGTTCGCCCTCAACTGCTTGAGGCGGACGGCCAGCGCGAAGATGGCCGAGAGGGTTGTTAGTTCCGAGTTGACCGTGCGCGGCTTGCGCGGCCTGTTGCCCTTGACCTGAGTCTTCATGCGCTCGCGCTTGAAGGACTCGACCGCGAGCGGGGAAATCTGTCCGAGCGTGCGGCCCTTGAAAAACTCGCAAAGCATCTCCGCGAGTTTTTTGTAGTGGTAGAAATCCCGGTGGTGCTGCTCGACGTGCGGCAGATAGACTTCCTGCACGAACGTCGAGAAGAGCTGGCGCTTGCCCTTCGCGCCGTACACGCCGTCGTGAACGGCCTGCCGAGCCTGCCGCTCCGCCTCCTCTGCTTGCTTCTTCGTCCTCGCCGTCTTGACGGTCTCCTTGTAGGTTTCGCCGTCCACGTCGAACTTGAAGAAGTAAGAGCCGAGGCGGGTCTCGCCGGTCTCCGCGTCTCTGTACTTTCGTCTGTAAACCGCCATAGTTTTGCCTCCGGTGAGAGGTTGCAGCCGTCACACACAGGAGCGCGACGGATACTAACCGCTCACCCGGCGAGCTTCAACCCCTGCCTCTGCTTCTCCTTCGCCGCCCAAGCGTCTATGTCGGAGCGGCGCGAGCGCGGCTCGCCCCCGGCCCGGACTTCTGGGAACGGGTTATCCCCGACGGCACGGGCCGCCCACTCCGCGATGCTGCGCTCGGAGACGTTCAAATACTTGGCCGCCTCTTTGCGCGTCAGGTAGGTCTTGTGCGCGAGCAAGACTTGTTCTTGAATGGCCCGGCGGGTCTCTTCGTCAACGATTTCTCCCGCCGCCCTGTCGCCCGCCTTCGGCTGCGCGCCCTCCTCGGCCAACACTTCGCGCACGACTTCGCGCAACGCATCACGGTCAATGAACACCCGGAGTGATACTTCGTTCATGCGACCGCCCTCCGCCCGACGCGTTGCGCGTCAATGCACGCGCGCACGGCCTCGTCGGTGTTAGGCACGCCCGCCGAGATGTAGATTTCATCGGGGAGAGTAGTGTCGGGGAATGTGCCGTCGCCGAGCGCTTCAATTACTTCCCCTTTGTATTTCACGAGCCTCTGCCGGAGGGCCTCGGTAATCACGCCGCGCGGCGCGCGGACTCTTACCTCGTCGCCTGAGATGATGAGCCGCACGCCGACCCGGTAGAGTTCGGCTATGAGCCCGAATGCCTCCAAGTAACGGTCGCGCGTATTCATACGACCACCTCCTCGTATTCGTCCTCCGGCGTGACTTCTGTGACGTTAGTGACCTCGGTGACGTTATGTTGGAGGAGGCCGAGGGAAAGCGCCCACCGCTCAAGCTCATCTGCCGTGAAGCGCCATTCCCGACCGCGACCGCCGCCCTCGCGGGGCTGCTTGAACCTCATCTTTCCGAGAGAGCGCCCGACGCGACGGCCCGTAATGAACTCCGGGTCTATGTCCAGTTCAAGCTCCTCGGCGATGTGCTTGGCTGCTTCGGTGATTTGTGCCGTCTTTTTGAGCCAATGCGTGCCCGCCTTCTTAATGTCACTAACGTCACTCATGTCACTAACGTCACACCCGGCGAGGCGGCAGAGCGCCCGCACGAGAAGCACGCTCATGTCGCCGCTCTCAAGTTCTTGACGCTCCACCTGATAGAGCGTCGAGAGGGTTTCCATGCGCCCCCAGAGCCCGTGGACGCCGGATTCTTCCAGCCACAGGGCGACGGCGAGAAGTGCGCGCCACGGCTCCAACGCGCGGCCCGTCAGCGTGGCCCGCGCATTGACCCGCGTCTCGTACTCAGGCAGCGCGGGCAGATGGGTGACGGCGAGCGACCACAGAGAATCAATCAAGGGTCGGCGCGGGTGCGGCCAGAGTTTGTAATCGAGCACCTCGGCGTTCGCCCGGTAGCGGTCGGGCGTGCGGATGAGCGGGACGACGATGGTGCGGCTCGCCAAGACTTGATCCGGCAACCTGATGGCCGAGAACGCCCTCGGACAGAAGGTGTTGACGTGGCGCGTCTTCCAACCGCCGCCCGCAATAGGCTCCTTGAGCGGGACGGTGTTCCCGCGTCGGTTCCCGGCGAGTAACAGGGTGCGCTTGTCGGGGTCGGTCTTCTTGAGGGTCGCTCAGGTTCTCGGCGTCGTCGAAGGCGAGGAAGGCCCCGTAGTCGGCGAGGTCGCGCAGCGCGGCGAAACTCCCGCCCGCCAGAATCACCTGCCCCAAGTAACTCAGCTCCGCGACGATGGTCAGGAGTTGCGTCTTGCCCGAACCCTTCTCGCCGTTCGGCCAGAGAAACCCGACGACGGTGAAGGCGTCGAGGAACCACGTCGCCATGATGTAGCAGCCGACCAACTCACAGGACGTGCGCTGGTCGGCGAGGCTGCGGTCGAAGTCAATGAAGCGGTCAACAGTGTCCACGATTTTGCCGAAGACCTCGGCGGGCTCCGGCCTGTCGCCGTTGATAAAAGACTTCACGCCCCGCACAGACCACAGTTTTTCACCCGGCGGTATTTCAGACAGCGAGACGGAGAAGCCCGCCTCGGCCAACGGGGAGTGGCCGGTGAAGTCCGCGAACGTCTCCCCGTCGTCACGAACAATCAACATCCGCCGCTCCTCGTGAACGATAGGCGGGTTGTGTGTGATGGTGTTGCCCTTCCTGTCGGTGGTGTTCTTGGTGGTCACGCGGACGTGCGGCCACGCGGCGGCGAGGGCATGACCGTCGAGCAGCGCCAGCGGACGGCGCATCTCTAGCGGCTCCTCCTCTAGCATCTCGACGGTCGGCGGTGCTGCTATGCCTGAGTCCGTGGCCCCCTCGAACAGCGTACTGACGAACTCCGGGCCTTTGAGCCCCAGAAGATCGTCCACGCCGTTGATGCCCTCGACTTGAGGAAGGTCAACGAGCTTCACTTCCGCGCCGCGCCTCACCAACTCTCTCGCCAGCTCACGCCGCGCAGCGCGCACGCTCTCGTTCGTGGCGACATTCGAGTCGAAGATGATGTACGCCGTCCGATTCGACCACGCGACGCGCCCGAAGTCTGGGATGACGCCTTTAACGTCGCGCCGCCCCTTCTCGTCGGTGACTTTGCCGACCGTCCCGCGCCAGTTCCACACGCCGGGGAGCGCGATGACGAGAGCCTTCTCCTCCCGCTCGGCGAAGTAACGGAAGAGGGCCAGAGCCTTCTTCTCGCCCTCGGTGATGACAACGGGGACGGTCGTATCCGGCAGGGCCTCGGCGGGCGTGCCGGGCGGTACGTAAAAGAGGTTGCCCCGACCGGGCGGGCTGAGATACTTGTTCTTCTCTTTACGCCCTTCGGGAGTCTGCTCAAGCTCCGGGCGGTCACGGCGCAGCCGGTACTCGCGCGGACGCTCCGCTCCGGGCCAGATGTACGGGAAGACGATGCCGGAATAGTCACCGCTTCCGCTCTTACCCATGAGTTGCGCGCCGTCCGCCGAGTCCACCCTGAAGAGGCCCGCTTGCTCGGCCAACTTGTCAGGGATGTAAGACTGCGCCAGCTTTTCGAGGTCGTGTGTGGTTAAGGAGGTCACGCTGGAAACCTCCTTGACCACCTCGGACGCCTCCGCTCTACTTCGGCCCGGTCAACGTACTCAGGCGGCGACGAAGTAATTAACCGCGCGCCGCTTTCCGTAACCACATAAGATGAGGTCACGCGAAACGTACCGCTCGGCCTCACGTGGCACGGGCGGGTGATGACCAATTTCTCGCCGTCCATATCGGCGCTCAGGTGGAATCTCCTCGGAGTGAACCTCAAGTTAAGAGGCGGTTTTTCTTGCACGCCCAACGCAGAAATGCTATCTTCCATGCCGTCCGTTACCCTCTGAACCTAGTCCAACAGCCAAGCCAAACTAGATTCGGCATGAGCCCCCTCAAGGGGCTCGTGTGTCTGGACGTGTCGGCTTTAACTCCGGCACGTCTTAGGCGAGGTGAAATGACAAAGGGGCGGCCAGCCGAAGCCGCTAACTTCGACGGTCGCCCCTTCCTCATCTATAAGCGCGAGAATCAATTTTCGTGCGCCCAGACCAAAAAAAGCGGCTCGCCCAGATCGGGATGATTCCCGACCAAAGGCGAGCCGCTTGTCTCCAAGTCTCGCTAACTGATTTCCAAACTCTGCGCTCTGTCGGAACATACACCCCCGCTCGGCAGACCGAGCGGAAGAGTGCCGCATAAGCGGGAGAGTTCCGACTTGCCTGTCCGCGAGAGCGGCGAATACACGCCGCAGTCGCGAAACCATCTGCAAAAGATTTGATTTGTCGTTCAGGGCGTCCAAGAGTCCGCCCCCTTTCTCACACGTCCGTAAACGTGCGCAAGTAAGGCGCTCTTCTTGGCGCTCTGATTCAGTTGCGCGGAAAATATAGCACAAGGGAACCGCGCCGCATCATTATTTTTCAATGAGCGGATCGAGGAACTGGCGTTACTTAGTACGGAGAACAAGATGCTTACCTTAAAAGACAAATCGCCCACTCACGGGAGATTGATTACTCCTCGTGGTGGGCGAATACACGCGCCAAGTTTCGATATGTAGCGGCTGGCGGGCCGCGTTATTAAATTCAGGAAGGATGAGCATCGAACGCCTCCGTCGAAGGGTGCGGTCTTCCCTTCCACATCGGCGCTCGCGGCGCTCTCGCAATATTAGGTTGTCAGTCGGGGCGTCCAAGAGTCGCCCTCCTTCCTCGCGCACGTTTCCGTCGCGGTAGTGTGGGCGCTCGCGGGCGCACTGATGGAGCTGGCGAGAGAGAACGCGGCAACACACACCTTCAAGAGTGTGAAGCGCGGCGCTCATCTCGCGCTGGATTCCCGGCCTCAATAACCGGGACAGCTCACTTGTCAATGACGGCAAGCATAACATAAATGCAGACGCCTGAGCCCACAAAATTTGAACGCCTAAAAAACAAAAGCCGACCCCTTGATTTAAGACACGGAGCCTTAAACCAACGGGTCGGCGGTGTAAGTCGTGATTGCGCGGGGAGCGCTTTCGTCGCGTACCTTGACCAACCAGACTTGATTTCAACGGGCCGCAGGGAGCGACCGCCGTCAATATATCACAGGTTTGATTCGACGTGCCCATCTTTCCTCTGAAGAAAAAGACCCACCAAATAGATAAAGCCCGCTGATAGAGAGACAGCTTTCCTCACACGGACACACTCGTCCGCAGAATGTAGCTGCTCCTACCAGCGGGCTTTATCGAACTGTTTTGGATGCGTGAGACCGGGAAAGACTCTTTATCAGGTGGTCTCTAACCTCGTGGGGGGTTAGACGCGTCCATAACCTTTCAAGTAATTACTCGCTGTCTATATCAAACGAAGCGTAACGTTTTTGGCGCACCCGATCACCCCGGTTGTTTGTTGGCTGGCCGGTGACTGGAGACTCAGTAATACATCTCAGAGCCGGTGCGAGTTGTGTCCGTTTCACTTCGTCACCTATTCGCGCCTGAGTCATGGGTTGACTCGTAGCCTCAATCGGGAGCTGCGCGCGAACAGACGTCGCATAATTCGGAAAGCATAATAGCAAATCAAATAAGGTTTTTGTTAAAAATTTTAGCTGTGACATGAGTGACGTTAGTGACATGAGTGACATTAAGAAGGGAGTTGTCCCGCCGCCGTTCGGAGCGCGCCCCTCACATCATCAAAGGTAAGTCCGGGCCGCCTGTTCATATAGTCGTTAATCGTTGCAATCAACTCATTTGCCAACTCTAAAGAGTCGCCCGGCTTCGCCCCTCCGATGCGGAACCGCCGAATCATCCGCAGGGCCTCGCGGGTTGGCGGCTTCAACTCACAGATACGAGCAGCGACGGCGCGCATGGTTTCGGCGTCCTCAATCCTTCCGAGTTCGGCGAGGATAGTCCACCTGACCTTGTGATCGCCCGGCTTCGGTTCGTGAGGTCGCCCCCATATCCATGGGTAAAGATACTCCGCGCCATCGTCAAGCGAGAGGTCTAGCAAGTTCATCGCACGGAGTTGGTAAAACTTATTCTGCCGCGTCCGCTCCGACGCGTTCGGGTTGCCGGTGGCAAGGTCAACAACACTCTTCAACTCCGCGCCTTGAATGACGCGCGGCCTACCCGTTCGACTTTTGGAAAAGTTTTCCAAAATCCGCGCCTCGCCTATTTCTTCGTCTTCGCTGTCTTGGATTTATTAGACGGCCTGCCGTGCGGCAACCTCGGCAACGGAGCGGTCGCCTGAATCTCATAATAGTGTCCGCTAGGCGTCAGGTGCTTGACGGCCCTCTGCTTAAATTCGCCGCGCCGCAGCCAGAACATCACGGTGCTGTAAGGGACATTATGTTTCTCTGCGTATTTGCTAGGTGAGAGCATCTCCGGCTTCTTCTCGCTCATGGACGGGGATTGTACTTCCGAGCAGCATTATACGCGAAAAAAAAGTGGCGGCGACAAAATCTTATAGGCCCTTCAAGATTTGATTTACAAACATCATTGAAGGGCCTATAATCTTTTCCGCATCAGCCTCTGCCGTCGAAGGGAATGGCGTCAGGGGCGTCCGCTTAGAAGGGATTCCTTAAATTCGAGGCGCGGGGTTCTGTGGTGAAGTGTATCCAGAGCCCTAAAAGTTGAGGCCCGGACGAGCTGCGAACTCTTCCGAGCCTTCGGCGTTAACCATCCGCTCTCCGCAAAGAAAGGGAAAGTCAACCCATGAATGATAGCACAGCCGCGTCTACGCACAAGGGCGCGGGTTCAGCCTACCCGTTCCCTCCCGACCACCATCAACTCCAACCCAAAGGCCGCGACGGGAGCGTTGCCGAGACGCTGCCCGAAGTGTCCGAGGCCGACAAACTGAACCGCGCGCTTGTCAGGCTTGAGGCTTACCAAGCCCGCGCGAGGGCCATCAACGCCGCCCTCCGCAGGGCCAAGATTAACCCTGAAGACGAGGGCGCGACGAGGCGTAGCCGGGAAGTCATCGCCGCCGTCCTCGAAGACGATGAACCCGTCTCCCGCTACCACCGCCAACTCTGGCAATTCTGGCGTCGCTTTCGCGCGTTCAAATTCCCTCCGCACATCCTCAACAGCAACCGCGCCGAAATCCGCCGCGTTCGGGAGCGATTAGAAGCTCTGGCCCCGGCCTCCGAAGGTGAGCGCCGAGAGAACACGCACGCGACCTAGAAGCGTGCCTGACGCTCGGAGAAGGGAGGGCCGCGCGTTATCCACCAAGACGCCGCGCGACCCTCTGCACATCAACGTCACCATTTTGGAAAGGTTGTTGATATGCCAGAGAAGAATAAACTCGCATGGCCTCCGCCGGAAGGCCGGACGTGCTACCTCGTTTATGAAGATGGCGGAGCGAAATACCTCGTCCGCTACGACGGCAAGGATACGCGCTACCTCATCCGCGCGAATAAGTACTCCGACCTCCTCGAAACCGTCATTCAGGACGCCCGGTTGCACGTCTATAAGGCCACGGCCCGGCACTTGTTAGAAGTGAAGGGCGAGGCCCATTGGAGATACAGCAACAAAGCGGGCGAGTACGAATACGAGTTCGCCCCGCCGCCCGAATTTCTGCTCAAGCCCGACGATGAGGAGGAGGAAGAGAAGGAAATCATCGTCGCGGGGTGGAAGTGGGTCGGCGAGGGCGACCCGAAGCCTATGCCGCCGGAGTTCGGTGTGCTGGCGACCGTCGCGGAGATGGCGAAGAATCTCCCGCCCGGAGGAAATCAGGCCGAGTCGTTCTGCCCGATCCACAAGGTCGAGAAGAAGAAGGACGGGAAAATTCCGAAAGGCCCGCTCAAAGGAAAGCAGAAGTACATCTGCCCCGACTGTCGGCTCGGCAAGCCTCCGCGCGTGGACGCTGAGATTGTGCCCGCCGACGCGCCTCAGACGCACTACGTCAACCCTCCGTGCAGGACGTGCAAGAGGCCGCTGAAAATCAAGGCGACCAACGTCAACAAGGCGAAGACCGTCAAGACCGTTTACTTCCGCTGTGAGAACGATTGCGAGGACATCGGCCCGAAGTCAGAGAGAAGGCAGATGCGCCCGCCGACGCGAACGCCCGGCAAGCTCAAGCACGGCGGAAGGCGCAGCCTCAAAGACAACCCGGTTTGTAAGACGTGCCACGCCCACCTCTACGTGAGCGACCGCGTGAAGGACAAGCGAGGCAACGTCATCAAGACCTACTACTACTGCAAGAACGATTGCCCCGACACCGGGCAGAACGTGAGGAGGCGAAAGCGAACGCTCCTCGACAATCCCGAAGAGTTGGAGAAGTACGTCCGCGCGAAAGTCACTGCCGCCAACGGCCACCACCCGCAAGACCGTGACGACATCGTGCAGGAGATACTTCAAGACCTGCTCGTTACCAAAAAGCTCAAGCTCGAAGACCTCGAAGACCGCGAACGGATAAGAGCATACATCCGCTCGCAGACCCGACACTCGCAGGACAAGTTCGAGCGCCCGTCGCTCGACGCGCCCGTGCGCTCGGATGAAGCCGCCGGGCAGACCTTCGCTGACACGAAGCCCGCGCCCGAAGCCGACTCCGACCCGCATCAACAGTTGGAGGCGAAGGAGGCCGTGGAAGCCCGTTTGCGCGACGGCGTGCAGACTGACGCAGAAGCAGAAGAGGAGAAACCGAATGACTAAAGAGGGAGAGACGCTGGCGACGAGCGCTCAGAACGCGGCAGACCGTCTGCTCGAACTCGTTAACGACGAGGCCACGCCAGAGGTAATACGCCTCGCCCTTACCGCAACGTGTCAGGGCCTCGCTACGAAGGTCGCCGAGAGCCTGACGCAGAGGCCCGCCGGGGCGACCCGCAAACTCGTCTCCGAGGCCGAGACGTTCAAGCACTTGGCGCGGTGGATTATCGTCGCTGAGCGGGAGGGCGTCAGGCCGCTCGCGGGCGCGACGCTCGCCTTCGGCAAGTCCAACGGGCGGTAACTGACTAAAGGCGCAACTGAGCCTTTGAAGAGAGGGGCAGGGAGTTACCCTGCCCCTTTTCTTTCGCCCGACCTTCGCGCTACACTGCCGCGCCATGAGATTTAGAAGCCTGTTACTAGCCGCCTGCCTCGCCCTCACAGCCTTTGCTCAGGAAGGCCCGCTGCCGGAGTACGGCGACGTGTCAGAACTGAGCGGCAAGGGCAAAGTCTACGTGACCGCCGAACTCGCCGAATCGCGCAAGAACATCCTCCGCGAGCTGGCGAAGTACAAGGCCCTCGAAGTCGTGGACTCGCCCGACGACGCCGAGTTCCTTCTACTCTTCACCTCGCGCACGGACGCGCCGGTGAGTAAGCTCTCAGCGGTCGTGATCCAGCCCGGCGGCAGGCGGCGCGTGCTGTGGGAGGAAGACGAACATCAATCCGCGATCTCGAAGCCCAACTCGGTGAATCTCACGCGCAAGTTTATTAAGGCTCTAAAGAAGGTGCGGGGTAACTAATCCTTCCACGCCCGTTATGTGCGACCATGAGGATAGTTCAGGGGGGTCACTTTCATTCGCCCAACTCGTCAGCCTCCTTCAGCGCCCCCCGATGGAGCCGTGCGAGAGCGAACTAGAACACCTCACTCCCGCCGAATACGACGAGTCTTTCACCGAAGCCATGCGGCGCTACTCAAGGCGAGTCGTTGGCTTCATCGGGCGTATTACTGAAGACTACGATAACGCTGCGGACTTGGCTCAAGATGTTTTCCTGAAGCTCTACCGTGCGCGGGTAACTTTCGAGAAGGCATACATCTACCGAGCTGCCAAGAACGCGGCCTTCAGCGAGCTTCGGCGGCGGCGGACTCAGCGCCACGCCCTTTTTACCAACTGGTCTGGCCTTCGGCGGTGGGGGGAAGATGGGAAGCCAAGAGAGTTCGATGTGGCAGACTCGCGCCCCTTGCCGGACGCAGCACACATCGAGCGCTTGCGTAAGGAGGCCCTCGGTCGGGCCGTCGAGAGACTGCCGGAGAAGTTCCGCATCCCCCTGATGCTTTACGTAGAGGGTAACAGCTACTTACGCATCACTGAGATCACACAGGCTAAGGAAGGGACGGTCAAGTCTCGTATCTGTAGGGGTAAATCTATCCTGCGCCGTAGGCTGCGCCCGTACCTTTAAGAGCTTTGCTCCATAGCGGAGGAAGCCCGACCGCTAGCGGTCGGGCTTCCTTATGAGTGAGAGAGAGCATGAGGTGTCTACGCGGCGACGACGCGGGGCATTTCGTCCCAAGTTCTATCTTCCAACATTCTCCCAGCCTTCTTTTTACGGGTTCCGCCCCACTGCTTAAAGAAGAAGGGAACCTGTGCGGCTTGGCACTGGTTGCGGATGTCTATCACCCACTCCTCGCGCACAACGCGAGCGCCGGGGCCGCTCTCGCCGCCCACTATCGCCCAATTAATGTCGCGCAAATTCAAGCCGGGGAGTGGCCCTAAGAGGGGCTCTAAAGATAAGAATTTGACCCGCGCCGCCGTCTGCCTCAGATGGTCTATGCGGAAAGTATAATCGCTATTCTCGACGCTCACGCCCATCCAGACGTTAGGCGGCCAGTCCAGTTTCGGGCTTAACCTCATCAAGCGCTGCGAGCGCTTCGTCAGCACTTGGAAGACGTGCCAGTGAGCCCGCTGCATCACGTCGAAGACCCTTTGAATGTATTCCTCCGGCACGTCCCTGTGGAACAGGTCACTCATGGAGTTGACGAAGATAACTTGCGGAGCCTTCCACTTCAGCGGCAACTCAAGCATCCGCTCCTGTACGGTGAGCTTGAACCCGTCCCGGTAGTTAGGTTGCCCCATCGCCTGAAGCCGCAGGGCCAATCTTTCGGCGTAGCAGTTGTCACATCCGGGGCTAATCTTCGTGCAGCCCGTGACGGGGTTCCACGTCGCCTCCGTCCATTCGATTGTAGATTTAGCGCCCATCTTTCATCTCTTCAAAATGTCCTGAGCTATCCTAATAGCGGTGGCCGAGCCTCGCGGGTTGCCGGACGCGAAGCAGAGCAGATACAGCGGAATGTTTCGGGAGTTGAGTAGGGGCAGGGGGTTATCGGCCACCCCGGCGAACACGGTCTTAAGGCGTCTGACGAAGTAATTACCAATAGAATCGAAGTCCCCCACTTTGCGCGTCGAAGTCCGTTCGCCGAAAAAGTCGGACGTGACGCTCGTTCGGTAAAATTCTTCGTACCAATCCGTAGCGCCAAATATCATATCAAGTTTTCGTCGCCACGCCGCACTTATTTTTCCGTCCCTCGTCATCATCCTGTTTACGGCGACGCCGAGGGGGAAAAGGAGCCATAAATCAATCGCCCGCGTCTCGGCTATGGCCTGAATGGTCTCCCATGACACCTGCATCCCGTAGGGGTCGAGGAACAGGACGGCGCGGCGGGTCTGCCATATCGGCTTGCGGCAAAGCGTTTGTATGTAAGCGTTGGCCTCTGACCGGATGATTACAATGTCATCGCCGAGTTCGGAGAATTCGGTCTTCAGTGTTTCGAGTTCGGCTGCACGCTTGGCGTCAACTTCAATGAATATGTATTTGTGGAAACGGGGCCGCACTTGTAATGCGATGCGCGCGGAGCCGTCCAAAAATTCTTGCGAATCCGGCTCCCGAAACTCTTCCATAAGTGAGTCTTGAATTGATCTGGCACGGTTCCTCGTGCGGTAGCCAGTCCCGGCGAAGGCATCTATGTAGGCGAAGCGGAACCTCTTCCTGCTCATTATCGTGGCGTAGGCCACGAGGTATTTACGAACTCTTTCGAGCTTTTCCGAAGTCCAGTCGCCGCCGAACAGGTGAGGAGTTTCTGGCACGCGCTGCGGCCCCCTTCAGGTAGGCTGTGAGTGCTAAGAGCGCCCCGGAAGATACGCGAAGGGTGGTAGAATAGTCAACGTTTTGCGGGGCCGTCCCCCGAAGAAGGCGAGTAAGAAAGGCGGGAGGAAATGAGCGAAGAGTCTACAAACAATCAACCCGAAAAAACCGACGTGGAAGATGTCGCGGAAGGCATTGATGGCATCCTTTACATGCTGGTCAAGCAAGCGAACGAGGTTGGTTACGGCTTCGGGCTGACGCTTTCCGTCGGCGGGACTATTATTTCAGGAATAACGATGGGCCGGGGCGAGTTTCGAGAGGCGTTCATGTCCACGATGGCTGCGGGCTTTGAGGCTGGCGGAAATTCGGAAATGGCAGAATCCTTGCGAGGGGTATACGCCGAAGGCGGGCGCGACCCAGAGGATGAAGAAGGCGTGAAAGATGTAATCGAGTTCATACACCTTAAAGACGCTAGACTTTTCCACCCCGGCCAAGTTTCCATTCCGCCTCCGAGCGCCCCCGGCGTAGTGTGGCGGGTGAAGCTAACCGCAGTTGACGCGTTCTCTCTTGGCATCCTTTCATCGGAGGTTTCCTAGCACGCGGTAAAAAGGCAAAGGGCCGCTCACTTCGGCGGCCCTTTGTTACGCTACTCATGCCTTGCCGTCTTCACTCCTGCGGCGCGAAGTGCCAAGTGTGCGGCTCGTGACGCTCCGAGTAGCGGACGGAGGTCTTCTTCTCTTCGTCGCCCTCCACCTCAAGGTCTACGACGCCCCCCTTCTTGTCGTGAATCTTCGTCACGGTCGCCGAGGCGATGTCTGGGGCCTCGCCGGGGCTGTAAGCCCGGTTGACCACGTAGCTGACCCTGTCGCCCGTTTCCAGACTTGAGAGCTTGCGCTTCACCGGAGCGGAGGGCGCGAGCGGCTCCTCGGTCAGCAGCACGTCCGCGTTCTCAATCTGTGTCGGTGGTCTCTTCGTCATAACAATCCTCCTCGTCAAATCATCGCGTCACTGACAGACGCATTTAATAGTGCCGTCCGCGTGCCGGGTAACGACACACACGCGCGGCCCGCTCTTCTTCGCCTTCGACGCCCCTACTGTGGGCGCTGGCCCGTCAACGCCGCCGCCGAGCATTAACAGGGCGAGGTAAAGTTTCAGAAAGATAATCACTTCACACCTCCGACCGTTGCTGCTAGAAGTCGCTGCCCTCACCGGCCAGCGCCGCGCCCTCGTCCAGCCCGTTGCCTCCCAGAAGCTCCAGCTTTATCTGCCGCCTGATGCGGGCGACGTACTGCGCCTTCGTGAGCCCCGTGCCGGTGAAGTCGCTGTCGTGACGGAAGACCCTGACGAAGTTCCCGTCCGGCTTCCCGTCCTCCATCACTTTGGACGTGTCCGTGTGAACGACGTGAACGAAGGCCGTGGCCGTCTCGCGCGCCCTGAGTAATTTCATTGCCATAACTCACCTCACGCCGCTTGGAAGCCGATGCCGGAAAGCCAGAACGCGGAGTTGTTGCCGGTCATTGGAATGACATTACCCCCCGCTTCGACGCGCGCCCTGCCGTATGCCCCGATGGACTCACAGGGGAAGAACTCTTCTTTTGCCGGTCGGTAGCCTGCGGGCAGTTGAAGGATGGCGGCGACGTTATTGAGCGTGCCTCCGGTCACGTACCCGCGCAGCCTGACGAACCCTTCGGCGTTGATGCTGTAACTCGCCACCGCGTAGATGCCGCCGCCGTTCGCCCACGAGTTCAAGAGCGTGGCGTTCGTCCAGACGGTCGGCGCGGTGTAGACGAGTCCGCTGGAGGTGACAACCGCCCCCGCGACCGGGTAGGCGCTCTCCCCGTTGTGCCTGACGTGGCGCGTGTGGCCGGTCAGGATAGCGACGCCCGCCGAGTTGCCCGCGTTCGCGCCGGTGCTCTTGATCGTCACCGTCGAGAAAGAGCCGCCGCAGCCGTTGACGAATACGAGGTCGGCGTTCGCGCCCGTCGCGTGCGGGATGCGGAGCGTGACCGCCGCCGAAGGGTTGCCCGTCAAGATAACGACGCGGTACTTCGCCTGCGTGGGCGTCAGGTCTATGTTGCCGGAGAGCCCCGCCAGAGAGACGCCGGGGTCGTTGTAACCGGCGATGGCGCGGTCGAGACTTTGAAGCCGGGCCTTGACGTAAGACTCCAGCGACTGCTCGCGGTCTTTCGGCTCCGGCTCCTTCAGGAATTGGGTGAGTGTGTCTGCCATCTCAAATCGCTCCGTTCCACGGGAACCCGTAACCGACCTCGCGGATGCCCGAATGTTGCAGGATGCTGACCTGCGCGGGGCTCTTCAGCCCGCCGTAAATGCGCTGCTGCTGCGCCGCCGTCAAGACCGTCGTCGGGAGCGCGGACGTGGACAGCACCACCTCCTTCGCGCGTGCGTTCCCCGACGAGCCGACGTTGATGATGACGACGGCGACGAGCGGGTAGTCGGGGGCGGCGGCGCTCTCGGCCATGAACTGCGTGCCGTCCGAGGTCTTCGCCTTGTAGAAGCGGATGCGCCGCCCGGCGGTCTCCAGCCGGAAGCGCGTGCCGCCGCCGGTGTAGGCGGTCGGGTCGGGGTCGGTGTAAAGAAGCGTCGAGCCCTCGTAGCATTCGAGGCTGGCGATGCCGTCGCCGTTGAGGACGATGCGGAAGTCGGGCGTGGCCGTGCGCCAGTCCTTCCCGGCGCTCATCAAGGCGAGCGTGACGGACGCGCCGCTGCCCTTTAACTCCGCCTCAAGGAATGACCCGACGCCCGCGATCTGCTGCAACGCGAAGGCGCGGCCCGACGCCAGCGCCCCGGACAAGGCGAAAGTGTTGCCCCCTGAGATGGAGCTATATTTGCCGTAAGAGCCCGACACCTCCGCTTGAAGCACCGCCGGGGTCGGGAGGCCCTCGAAGAAAGTCTCCTCGTGTAAGACCTGACTGCGGTCGTCCGAGAGGTAGCGAATCAAATATTCATCGCCTATCGCCTCGACGTTCGTGCGCGGCTCGACGGTCGTCAGAATCGCGCCGGTTGAGTCGCGCGGCGCGAGCTGCGTGGTCTCGTCCAGCAGGACGCGCGCGATGGCGAGCGGCTTCATAGAGTTCCCTTGGAAGGTGAGGCTGGACGTGCTCGCGGCCTCGGCGTCGGCTGTGGCCTGCCCCGCCGTCTGCGCGATGAAGTCGAACTCAAGCGTCGCGTCCGCCGGGCGCATGGGGAAGGATTCGAGCGCACCGTCCACGAGCACGAAGAAGTCGCTTGCCGAGTGAACGCCCGACGCCCACTCCGTGCCGTAGAGCCCGCTGATGGTTCCCGTCACTTTGTACTGAGCGACGAAGGGCGCGGCGGGCGTCTGCGCTTCCACGGTCAGGAATTGAAGCGCCTCCCAGACGCTTCCCTTCCCGTAGAGCGCGAGGTTCAACCGCTCGGCCCTCACCTCCGGCTCGGTGCGCGATTCGAGCGACCCGTAGTAGAGCTTGACGACGAACTCCCGCGTCGGCTCGTAGCCGAAACCGGCGACGCTCTGGGAAGCCGTCTGGATGACGCCGATAGTCGCCGCGCCCACGAAGCCCCCGACCCTCTCAAGCTCGCCGTTCTGGTCTCGCTTGTTCAAGTGATAGCCGGGCCACGAGCCGCGCCCTCGCGGGCAGGCGGCGGCGTAGGCGATGAGCCTGCCGAGGTCGCCCTGACGCACGGGCACGGTGTCGGCGGCGACGAGCAGAGTGTTAGCGGGCGGGCCGACGACGAGCACGTCGCCGCCGCGACCGCTCACCCCTGCCCCGCCTTGCGAGTAGATAGAGGGGCGTTCGGGCACGACGCTGAACCTGACGAGCGATTGGAGGTCGGCCTGCTTCTGAATTATCCGGTAGGTGTGGAGCGTCCCCGACTCCATCTCGACTTCCACCACGTCGGTCGGGATGAGGTAACGCTTGCCGAAGCCGCAGACGAGGTTTCCGGGCTTCGCCGCGAGGTGGCGCGCGTCGAGGTATCGCATCCCGACGGCGTGCGCGGTGTTGGCGTCGCCGACGACGGGGAAGGCCAGCGTCTCAGGGTCGAAGGAGAAGCCGACCGTCTTCTGCGCGTTCTGGTTGCCCGTGTGGAAGTCTTTGGAGGGCGCGTCGGTCGAGGTAAATCACGTCCACCGAGCCGGGGAGGTCAACCGGGTCTTCGTGCGTAATCTTAACGGCGGCGCGCGGGCGCGGCTCGCCTGAGAGGTGCGCGCGGAGTTCCCTCTCGTAAAGGCGCGTCACGACCGAGCCGCCGCGCTTCACCGCCGCGATCTTCCCGCCGCGCGGCACGATGTCGAAGTTGAACCATCCTTCGAGCGCCTTGACCCACTCTTCGAGCGGCGCGCGGTGGTCGAGGATAAGGCCGTCGGGCGTGATGTCGGAGAGCGCCGAGAAGTCGCACTCGGCGAGGGCCGTCCGCTCGTCGAGCGTGTAGAGGTATTCGAGAATCAGGTCGAGGCGTTGAATCTCCGGCTCGATCTCGAAGATGAAGTTGCCGAGTTGCCCTTCCCTGAGTAAGTAGTCCTCGGTGACGAAGTAAGAATCGTCGCGCCACGCCGGGGTCTCCGACGCGCCCTCGTGCGCCACGATGATGGCCGACTGCGGCTGCGTCTCCTTCCCGGCAAATAACTCGACGCGGGCCTGCCCCCCGGCGGTCAGGAAGCCTTCGAAGTAGCCCGTGCCGTCGAAGACCTGCGGCTGATTGTAGTAAGGCGACGGGTTGTCGGGGTCGCCGGGGAACGTCGCGTCCGGGTCAAGCAGGAACGTCGGCGTGGGCTCGCTGAACTTAGGGTCGGGCGGGTCTCCGGTGTCGGAGATATAAATTTTGTCCAGGTCACTCGTGCCCGTCCCGCCCCGAAACTTCAAACTGTTAAGCCCGCGATTCAGGAGGCGCGTGACCGTGACGCTCGAAGGCGTGCTGCCGGTCGCCGGGAGGCTCACGAGCGTCTCCGCGCCGCCGTTCGCGCTCACGTACACTTGGGCCGAGGACGCGGCCTTGTAGAAGATTGAGATGGTGTGGAGGTCTGCTCTCAGGGCCGAGCATCCGACGTTGACGTAGTGGCCCGTCCCGGCGAGGCGGACGCCCGCGCCCGCCGAGAGTTCCGAGTCGTTGACGACGGTCGCGCCGGAGAACGGCGTGCCGTTCTCGACCTCGAAGAAGCCCTCGAAGAGTTCCGAGCCGACGCCGTTGTAAACGACCTCAAGGTTCTCGCTGATGCGCCGGTATCTCTTGACGGGCGTCGCGCAGACGAGGATGGCGAAGCTCTTCTTGTAGCTGTACGTGTTCGTCGGCGGCGTCGGCGGCTGTGAGCTTCCGCCCTTGCCCCCGGTGCGACCCTCGTCGCGCGAGACGTACTCTTGCGTGACCGTGCCCCACATCAGGTTTCCGGCGAGCCTGACGCGCTTCCCGAAGCACAGGGGCTTGAACGCGCCCTCCTCCGCCGTCTGCACGCGGATGTCGTCGAAGCGGCCCTTGTCCACGGGGCTCAGTTTCGGCTTCGGGGCGAGCATGGACGAGGCCACCGCCGTCCCTGCGGCGATGCCGACCTGAATGAGTAAAGGAATTGCGACGGCCATAATCTCTTCACCTAATCCACGACCGGGAAGCGAAACGCGAAGTCAATGTTGCGGAGCTTCCAACCGCGCAGGGGCTCTTCCCTGACGTTCCCGTCGCCCCGGCCCTCCCACGCGTGGATGAGCATCCGCTCGTAAGGCCCCTCGGCGAGAATCCCGCCGTGCTGCGCCTCCGTGGTCTTCGGGAAGTGAATCAACACGGCGTCGCCCTCGCGCGCCTCTTCGAGCGGGACTTCCTTCAGCTCGGCGCGCATCTTTTCGAGGAACTCCTCGCCCGACGGCGTGCGTTGGTAGTCGCGCAGGGGTATCTCGCGGCCCCAGAGGGCGAGCCCGATGTATTCGAGGACGCCGCGGCAATCAACTCCACCCGTGGCAGGGTTGGAGCCCTGATGCTTGAAGCGGACGCCGACGAGCGAGCGGGCCACCGCCACGACCTCGGCACGAGTCACTTCCCTATCGGTCTGAAGCATTTATGAAGCCCTCTGAATCCTGTTGACCTGCTCAATGTTCGTGATGAACCGATGCCCCCGGTAGTTGATGATGTTCGCGTATTTCCCGACACAGTCCGCCGGGTCGCGGTTGCACCTCCGCGTCGCCTGAAACGTGTTGCCGACGGCGGGCAGGATGTGCATGGGGTCGCGCAGGATAAATTCCTTGTTCGTCGGGTCGTATTCCCTCACCTCGTACTCACGGCCCGACAACGGGCCGGAGGTGAACTTGATAATCTCGAAGTAGTTGCCGGTCTGGGTGAGCGCCGAGGCCCGCACGCGCGTGACGCTCACGACCGAGGTCAGCGTGCCGTTGACGAGGATCGCGCCGCCGTCGCCCGCCGCCGGTGCGTTCAGATTCACCTTGCACCGCGCGTCGCCCAGACGATGCACCGAGCACCTCGCCGAAGTGAGCCGCCCAACCTGCGCCTGCGCGATGGCCGTCAGGGGCCGCGCCTCGGCCCGCCACAACTCCCCCTCCTCGTCCGCCTTGCCGAGATAGCCGACGAACTCGATGAGCTGGCCCATGTTGAGGGCCTGCACGTTGACGGTGAAGATTTCAATCTTCGCCCTCGACCAATCACCGGCGGAGAGGGCCTCGCGCGTGATGCCCGCCGAAGTAAAGACCGTCTCGTATTGCATCCCGGCGGAGCCGTGGCCGCTCTCGGTGTCAATCGAAGTCGGGACTCCCGCGATGCCCGGCTCGAAGGGCGTGGAGCCGTGGCCGGGAAGAACGAGCGGACGGTCGTGAGAGGTCGCGCGGATGACTATCCCCGAAGCGTAGAGCGGGCTCTTGGCGTGCGGCGTGAGCTTCCAGCACGTCGCCGTCGGCGGCGTCGCCGTCCCGATGTGGTCTATCAGGCTCGTCGCCGTGTAAGGGCTGCTCCAATTTATGATTGTTTCGGGCATCGCTCAGGTTATGTCTTTAATTTCCAGCATGGGCACTTCGGGGAGGTCTGCCGAGCCGTCACGCACGAGCCACTGATTCGAGCCGTCCGTCGCTTCCTCCATCGAGGCGACGAAGTCGGCGGCGGGTATCTTGTTCACGGCGAAGCGGACGGGCACGTAGAAGCGGCCCTCCCACTCAATCACCTGTCCGACGGTCGGGATGTTCCCGGCGGTGAAGGTGATGATTCCGGTCGCGTAGTTGATGTTGTAGTGAGTGCCCGCCGTGAGGAGCGAGGCGTTCTTATAGACCTTCACGCTCCCCGACTCCGGCTTGTAAATCTCGCGGATGTGGGTGGCGGCTGCGTCCGAGTAAATCTTCTGAAGTTGGAAGCTGGCCGTGACGCCGTTGTAAACGTACTGGAGCGTCCCTTCCGCGCCCCTCGCAACGGTGTAGTCCACGAGGTCGCGCACCTTGAAGCCGTATGTCTCGCCGTGGCGGAGCGCGTGGAATTTGAGCAACGTGCGCAAGTCGTCGAGCGAGCGGACGCCGTGCGAGGCGTCGAACTTCCGCCGCCCGTCCTCGCCTATCGGTAGGCGCTGCTCTTCACCCCCGCCGAGTTCGATGATGTTCGTGAGCCACTCCCACGTTGACACGCAACGCTCGACGCTCAGGGGATAGACGACACTGTGGAACATAGTCTCTCCGTCCTGTCACTTCGGGCGCGACACGGCGCGGCGGACGCCCCTCTCGGCGGCGCGTGCGATGTCACGATGAATCTGCTGCTCGCTCCCCTTGAAGCTCTGCCTGTCCTGCGCGTAGATGTTCGCGTTGACCTCAACTCGGAAAGTGTCGCCGCCGAGCGAGAGCGGGACGCCCGCGACGCCGACGCCCTCGCCCGCCAGCCCGCCGAGCGCGAAGCCCACGGGCGGTAACTGGCCGAGCGCGTTGATGTATTCCAAGACGTGGACGCCGACCCTGCGCACGGAAGCCGCGCGGACGACGTACTCGTGCTTCGAGAGGCGCGCGAAGATTGAATCACTCGTCTCCGTGCCGGGGCCGTCCGCGAGGTAGCCGCCGCCCGCCGCCGCCGTCCCGCCGCCGATGACCCCCACGGTCTTGAGGATGTTGGTCACGGCGTTGGCGACCGCCGCCGCAGCCATCGCCGTGATGCCGAAGGAAATTTGCCCCAAAAGCCCTATGGATTCGCCGAGTCGCCCCTCGACGCGCGAGAAGCCGAACTGTGTTTCTTCGAGCACCCCGCCGGTGTTTTTGCCGATGCCGCGTAGCTCGCCGGTCGCGCCCGACTGGAAGCCCTTGAGGATTCCGAAGAGGTTGCTGAAAATCGGGGGCGTGCCTCCGCTCACGCCGCCCGTCTGCTGCGGGTTTCTGCCGCCGCCGAAGATGCCGCCGAGCACACCGCCGACGCCGCCGCCGGTCTTACCTCCGAAGACTCCGCCGAGGATGCCGCCCGGCCCGAAGACCTGCTCGAAGAGCGCGTCGGTCGCCAACCGCGCGACTTCGTCAAGGATGTGATTAAAGAGTCGGGTTATCGCGCTAAGAGCATTTTGCGGGTCGCGGATGATGTCGAAGATGGTGTCTTTGAAGGCGGCTTTGAGGCTCGCGTTGATGCGGACGGCCTGCTCGTCTATCACCCTGCCTAAATCCCTGACCTCTTCCGCCGCGCGCTCCGCGTCGAGGATCAACTGAGTGTCGCCGGTAGACGCCGCCAGCTCTTTCAGCCGGGCGATGGTTTCAACAACCGCGTCGCGGTGCTTGAGCTGCGCCGCCGCGACCTGCTCACGGCCCTGCCTCTCCGTGAGCGTCCCGCGCTCCACGTCGTTTCGGATTTGCTCTTCGGCGAAGTCGAGGTCTGCCTGCTGCTGCCGGAGCTGGTTGTAGAGGAGTTGGAACTCGGCCTTCTTCTTGAGCACGTCCACGAGTTGAACGGCCTGCTGATACTCGGTCGAGCCGATGCCCTTCTCCGCCGCGATCTGCGCGAGCCTGTCCTTGTTCGCGCGGTCTAAGGCCGCCGCAGCCGCCGCAATCGCGCCGGGCGTGTCGCCGGTTTCGAGTGCGAGCTGCTCGTTGACCTCGGCGAGCATCCGCTCGAACGCTTCAAGCTCCTTCTTCCGTTCGACGGCAATCTTCCCGGCCAGCGTGAGGCGTTCAGAGTCGAGAATCCTCAACCGCTCGACGGTCGGGATAACAGCCTGCGCGAACTTGTTATCCTCAATCTGCTTCCGCTTCTCCTTGTCACCCTCCCCGTCCTTGTCAATCCGGTCTTTGGCTTGGTCGCGCCGCCGCTCTTCGAGCGCGTACAACTCGTTGAGCTTATTCTTCTCGGCGTCTATGGTTTCGCGCTGGATGCGCTCCTGGTCTTCGTAGTAACGACCGATGGAGATGCGGCGCTCGGCGAGGTGCTGCTCGACGGTGCGGGTCTGGTCTTCGAGGAACACTCTGGCGAGGTTGAAGGCCCGCTCTATTTTCGCGCGGTCAACCCCGATGGCCGACTCTTCGAGTTGCTCTTCGAGGCGCGCGGCCTTGTCCTTGCTGCCCTTTCCCTTATCGGCCTTCGGCCTGTTGATAGTGCCGGTGATGCGCGGCGTGCCGAGATTGACTCCGGCTTTCGCTTCGCCTGTCCCGTCGCCTATCGCGGACGTGCCCGCAATGGCCTGCATCACCCGCAGCAGTTGGAACAACTGAGGGAAGGCGACTTGGGCCGCCGCCACCGCGAGTTTGATTGCCTCCGTCACCTGCCGGATTTTCTGTTCGACCGCCATCAGCACGACTTCGATGACGAGTAGCACGCCGTGGGCGACGCTCAGGCCGTCCTTCCACACGTCCGTCCCCCGGCTCATGTTGAAGAGGTAGCCGACCATCCGCAGCAGCGTGCCGATGATTCGCTCGCCCGCGTCGAGGATGGCGCTGATTTGTGTCTTGTTCTCGCCGACCCATTGAGAGATGAGCTTGACGCCCGCGATGACCTTTTCGATGAGGTCGCCCGCGATGTTGATGGCGCGCGAGAAGATGTCGTCCAGCAGGTCGGAGAGGGGCTGGAAGGACTGGTCGAGCCGGGCGTTCTTGAAGTCGAAGAGCTGCGGCAGGAGCTTCTGTATCCGGGTCTTCAACACCTCGAAGGCTTGGTCGGTCGCGTCGCCGGAGAAGACGTTCAAGGCTTCCTGAAGGTTCGACTTCAACCCGTCGAGCGTGTTAGCCGCGCGCTCACCCGCGAGCGTGAACTTGTCGAGCCGCTTGTTCAGTTCCTCCGCGAGAGTGCCCTGCGCCTTCCACGACTTGACCATCTCGTTCGAGATGCCGAGCACCTTAGCGAGTCGCGCATCCTCGTTGATTGTGCCTTCGAGGATGGCGCGGACTTCCTGATTGACCTGGTGCATCGGGATGCCGAGGGAGCCTGCGGCCTGCACGATCTGCACCGTCGTCGCGCGTATCTCATCGAGCGAGAGCCCGGCGGCGAGTCCGGGGCCGAGCCCCGCCTGAAACGCCGGGGCAATCTGCTCGAAGGTGGCCGTCGTGTTGATGGCGTCCACCTTGAGCTTTGCCAGTTGGTCTCCGGCCAGCTCATAAGCGGCGGCTAGAGCGTCCGCGCCCGAAAGCTTTTGACCGTCGGCGGATTCCAACTCCGCGAGGCTGGCGATGATGGCCGCGATGCCGAGCCGCGTCTGTTCGAGTTGCGAGTTGTAGTCAATGCCCTTCTGGAAGAGGGAGGAAAGGAGATTGACGGCGACGGGGATGGCGGCGGCCAGAGCCGTTATCGCCACCACCAACGCGAGCACCCCCACGACGACGAGGCCGACGCCCGTGGCTGCTGCCGCGCCGCCAGCGCCGACGGCGGCCATCCCCCCGGCGGACGCGCCGAGACCTCCGGCGAGGCCCGGCAGTTTCGACGTGAGGCCCTCCACCCCGGCGGAGACTTTGCCGGTGAGCGCCGTGCCGAGTTCCTGCGCTTTAGCGGTCACGCGCGCGAAGATGTTGCCCGCGTCCGCCTTGATGTTTTGGAGTTGGCCGACGGCCTGCTTGTACCTGCTGACACCTGAGAGGAAGGCCCCGGCGTTCCCGGCGACCTCGAAGAACTTCTTGAGGCGGGAGGGCTCTAACTTTTTAACGGCTTCCGAGAGGTTCTTAATCTCGACGGCGAGGGCCTTGAACTCGCCCGCCTTGCCGGACACGCCCCCGCCGCCCGCCGGGGCGGTCTGGAGGCCCCTCAGTTCCGCGCCGAACGCCTTTAGCTCGTTCAGCCCGTCAACGAGAGCCTGAATCTTGACCCGTATCGTCTTGTCCGGCATAAACCGAAGAAGGCGCTCAGTCCGAGAGCGCCTTCGTCACCTTTCCGGCCACGTCCTCTTTGCTGAACACCGCCGCAATCGCCACCCGCGTCATGTGCATCTGGGCGAGAGCCTGCTCCCGACTCTCGCGTGCCAGCTCTTCGAGGCAGGCGGTCACTTGCGCGAGTGTGTACTCCATCACATCGGGTAGTCGGTGGCCGTGGTTGAGGAGCCGGGCGACGGCTCGCTTCCAGCCGCCTGCCCTCCGAGCAGCCCCTTGACGGTCTCGCCGAGCGGGCCGAGCGCCTCCTTGAAGGCTTCGGCGTTCCGGTCGAAAAAATCCAAGTTCACTTTGAAGACGGCGCTCGTGAGTCGCACCATGTCGGCCATGTCGAGACCTTCGACCTCGCTGATGCCGAGGCCCGAAGCGATAGCGACGATGCGGATGATTTGGTCGCCGCCCTTGAGCGTCATCTTCACGGCGTCGAACTCGCGCCGCATCTGCTCGACCGCGCCTTCGACGCCCTCTCCGGCCTTGACCTTAATTTCGACGACGCCCGCCTCCGCCAGCCTGTCCACGCACTTGAGCACGTCCACGAACTGCTTGACGCGCAGGGGCGTGATTGTCCGAAGGCGTCCTTTGACTGTGACCTCTTCCTTTATCTCGCCGAGCGCCTCGGCAATCTCTTCCGTTCCCTCGGAGGGTTCCACCGCTGTCGCCATTCGTCACCTCAAATCTGAAGGATGTACGGGGGAAGGCGGCGGGGCTGATGGCCCCGCCGCCTTGGGGTCAGGGTCAGGCGTTCGCGTCGAGGTAAGTGATACGCGCGAAGCCGCCGAAGTTGGCGTCCACCGAGCGCGTCGCGTGGCGCAGGACTTCGCCCGTGATGTCGAAGGAGCCCTGCTCGTCGTTGATGAGGGCGAGCATCGCCGCCGGGTCGAAGACGATGCGGTAGATAGCGCAGCCGATGTCTTGGTCGGTTGGCGTGCCCTCGGTGTTGATGCCCGCGAAGTACAAGTAATATTCGTCGTCGTCGTTGGATTCGAGCGCGGTGATCGCGTCCGTCTGCGCGTAGGCGTACTGCGCGCGGAAGGGCTGCACGTAAGAGCCGAGGTTGAGGATTTGAATGAGGCCGTGCTGCGCGTCGAGAATCTTGTAATCGGTGTCGAGGACGAGAGTCGCGGGAGTGCCCGCGCTGTCCTTGACGACGATTGCCGAGGCGTTCGGCTTCTCCAACTGGACGCGGCTCCCGACGACGAGACCCGACGGGAAGGTGTCGTAGTTGGAGGCCGTGTAGCTGCCAGAGGCGAGTGTAACCTTCTTGCCGCCGAGGATGAGCGCGAGGTTATCCTTGCGGATGTCTTCGAGCGTCATGTTGACCGTGCCGCCCTTCACCGTCGTCTGCACCTTGTCGTTAAGGCGCATACCCGACTCGGACTCCTTGTGCTTCCGGCGCTCGACGTTGAGGCTGAACTCGAACTTCGGGACGTTGCCGAGGGGCCAGAGAGAACCACGGTTGCCGCTCGAATCCAGCTTGGCGAGGTGGATGGTTCCCTGCCCGCTGAAGTAGTTCTTGTTGAGTAGGTCTGCTATTGGCATTGTCTTTCTCGCTCCTCTTTAGGCTTCCCACGGCTGGCGGAAGTAAACGACCACGAAGGTGATTGTCACGCCGCTTATCCTCTGCCCCTCTTCGGCCACCATGATTCGCTCTTCGAGCGGCAGGGTGAACTTGGCGAGCCCGCCCCACATCGTGTCCACGCCGACGGCCTTGATAATGTCGGCGAGGGCGAGCCGGGCCTGCGTCGCGCCCGCACTCTCTTCGAGCAGCTCGGCGATAATCGTGATTTCAAGGCGGCGCTCGTAGAGCCCGGCGTTCGGCTTATCAACGACCGCCTCTTCCACCGCGTCGCGGACTTCGTGACTCGGCAAAGCGTCCGCTGCTTTGGCCGTCAGATGCCATTCGGTCTGGTCGGCCCCGATGTTGGTCTGGTAGCCGTTGGCCGTCAGGACGGTGAGCATCCGGGCCTTCACCGCGCCCACGATGTCTTGGCGCTTGCTGCTCATTGCTTCCTGAGTCCCACAGTCGAGAGCCCCGTGCCGTCGTTGCGCGGCGGGCCTGTGACGACGTACACCGTGCCCGCGACGGTGAGCGTGTAGCCCTCCCGCACGTCGGAGAGGTCTGACTCGCGCCCCATGACTGAGGGCGTGAGCGCCACCACCTCGCCGCCCTCCATTACTGCGGCGGTCGGCGTGTCGAGGATGACGTTGGCGTTGCGGACGCCCGCGCCCGTCTTGTCTTTAATCTCCGCCAGCGTCCCGGCGAAGTCGGTGTCAAAGAACAGACTGAGGTCTTCGGCGAAGGGCATCGCTTACTTCTTCGAGGCGCTCTTCTTGCTGGCGCTCTTCTCTTCGGGGAGCCGCCCTTCGTCGCGCGCCGAGTCCTCGACCTCTTGAAGCTCCTCGTCCTTGTCCACGGCTATCGCGCGGCCCTGCCGGATGTAGGCCGCCGCGCGATGAAAGGGCACTTCCGCCGTCTTCTTCGGGTAGTCAGGGCCGTAGTCTTCGCCGCCCTCGGCGGTGTTGCGGATGAACTTAATCTTGACCAACCGCTCCCGGTCGTCCTTGTCGCGTTTCGTATCAAGCGCCATCTCTTCCTCCCCTCGCTCCGCGCCTGCGGCACGGCGTAACTGCTCAATTTGCGTCTCGACATACACCGTCTTCTGAGCGGCTTCGTTCTGGCCCGATGTAAAAAGCGTGGTGCTGATTTAGCTTGCTTCCAAGCCTCACCAAGCCGCGCTTTTTACATCGGGCTCGGATTCGTTAGCTGACGGTCAGGCCCGTGCCCTTGCTGAACGCCTCGGCGTGGCGCAGGCCCATGTCCGCCATCAGGAACAGCACGAGGCGGACGAGGCCGCGACCCGCGAGCGTGTAAGGGTCGGTCAGGATTTCCATCGCGCCCCACTCGCCGATGATGAGTTCCGGCCACACGCCGAAGACGATGCCGTGCTCGTTCGTGCCGACGCCCATGTTGTTGCGCACCTGAGTCGAAGCCTCGGCGCGGTAGCCGTTCATCTCGCCTTCGCCCGCGCGACCCGTCCAGATGGCCTCGCCGTTCGTGCCGGAGAACTTCTGGGTGGTCTTCGCGGCCCCGCGCACGCCCGGCGTCGTGAGGTAAGCCATCTCGCCCACGTCGGCGTCGTCGGTGGCGATCTCGGTCTCCATCTGCACGACCTTCGGGAAGGTGATGGCCCCGCCGAAGGCCACCGGGCTGACGCCCGACGCGACGTAGAGGCCCGTCGGCTCATTCGAGGAGCCGGAGCCGTGGAGCGCCGCGCGGTCGAGGCCGAGGGCCGCCGTCCTGCGGAGGTCGTTGGTGACGAGTTGATCCACGACGCCCCCGGACTGGCGGAGCAACTGCTTCGAGTACGCCTGCTGCGCCATCGCCGACTTCGGCGTGAGCACGACCTGGTCGAGCGCGATGTTCGATTCGGTCACGTCCGAGCCGGGGTTCTCGCCGACCCAGTAGAGCGTGCCCGCGCCGGTCTGCTTCGGGAAGGCGACCGAGCCTGTGAGCCCCGTCAAAAGCGTCGCGCCGAGTTGGAGAACTTTCGCCCTCGCGCGGAGCATATCTATGAAGGAGCCCGGCTCGACGAAGAGGATGTCCGCGCCCGTGGTCGCGCCGCCGGTGGTCAGGGGTGTGCGCTTGAACTGACCGGCGGCGGGGCCGAGCGCCATGCCCGTCGGCACGAAGATGGCGCGGTCGTTGCGGGTCTTCTTGTCCAGCCGCTTGGCGATCTCGTCGGAGACCTCGCGCTCGAAGGAGTTCACCCCGTCCATCGCCGAGGCGATGGCGCGTGAGAGTGAATACTCGCGCTTCTCTTCCGGCGTCAGTTCGACGGGATTCTGGCCCGGCGTGACCACCGGCTGATTCTTGTTCAGGACGGCGCGGGCGGCCTCCTTGAACTCATCGAGCGTCTTGTCGTTGGCGACGAACTGCCGCGCCAGCTCAACTTGGTCGAGCATCGTGCCGAGCTTCAAAATCTCTTCTCTGATGTCCATGACTTTCTCCTTCGGGGTGGTGCTCTCGGCGCGTGCGGTGACGGTCGCCGGGTCAAGTTGGGCCTGCCGTTCCTCTTCGTTCGGCTCGCTCTTCGCGCACTCGGCGCAATCCTCAACGTCGCAGGTCTCAGGGTCGTGCGCGGCCCTTGAGGTCTCTTCCAACGCGCGCCCGATTCCGGCGGTGATGTCGGCGGCGGCGCTCACGACGGAGCCCTCGACCGGCTCCCAGAGTTCGGCGCGGTAAATCGGGTATCCGTCCATCTCGCCTTCGGCCTCTCGCGCGAACCTGTGGACGATGAAGGTGGCGGAGATGGGCGTGAAGTCACCGGCGGCCAAGTCGTCTTTGACTTCCTGAAAGATTTCCTCGGCCAGGTGTCGCTTCGAGAACCGGGCGCGCACGCGCAACGTGTGCCCGTCAGTCTCAGGGTCGCGCAGGCGTCCCAAGCGGCGGTCGGGGTCGTGGTTTTCGAGGAAGGGCGCGGACGACTTCAGGCGGTCTTGCTTGATGGCGGCGGGCGAGTGGTCGAGCAGGATGTAGGCGAAGCCGTGGAAGATGGGCCTGTCGGTCGTAAGGACGAGCGAGACGCTGCGCGTCTCTTCGTCGAGCGCGGCAGAACCCAACGCGACGGCGCGGCTCTCGCCCTCCAAGGGGAAGGAGTGCTTGAGCTGCTGCCCGATTAAACTTTTAATGTCTGTTGAGGAGCGTGCCATAACTTCTTCGGGGTTCGACCCCGACTAGAAATATGGCACGCCCCGGAGGGATTATTTTGTAAGTGGGTTTCAGCCGCGCTTGTCGCTGTCGTTTGCGGCGAGAGAGGCCAGCGCAATAAGGTCGGCGGCGTCGGTCAGCACGCCGTGCTTTTTAATGTACGCCTCTTCTTCCGCCAGCCTCTTGACGACATCCTCGAAGTCCTCGCCGCCCTCGGCGAGCGTCGCCGAACGAGTGCCGAGGCCGAACTTGATCGCCATAATGCGAGCGGCAATGTCCTTCAGGGGGTCAACCCACGCCCACCCGCGCGGTTGGAAGTCGGGGCTCTTCAGCCGGTCGAAGTCGGAGGGCAGCACCCCTTCGAGCGCGTTGGTGAGGATCGCGCGCTTCAGCCACTCCCGATACACCCGGCGGCAAAGGTGATTGATGATGAAGTCCTGAAGCGAGCGGTAGCGGTCGCGGTCTTCGAGCAGGCCGACTCGCGCCGACGAGTAGTTGACCGCCGTGAGGTCGTTGGCGAGGGCGAAGTAGGAAACGCCGAGGCCCGACGCCGCGCCGCGCAGCACGGCGGACGTGAAGGGGTCGAAGTTGTTGCTCGGATGCTCCGGGTCAAAGGTCTTCACGTCGTAGCCGGGCGGAAGCTCCTGCCAAACACCCGGCTCGGAGGTGTCGGTGATGCCAGCCCCCGGTGGCGTTATCACGTTGCCCGACTCGTCAACATCGGTGATGCCCGCGTTCTCGTTGTTCTTGGGCGGAATGACGAAGCCCATCTTGCACGCCGCGAGGCGGGAGTTAATCAACTCGGCTTCCTCGTACTGGCCGAGGATGTGTAAGTGATACATGGCGGCGTGTGCCCACGGCACGCCGCGCGTCACGGCCTCATCTTTAAACGGGAGGTAGAGGTGAATGATTTCAGAGGCGGGGACGCGCACGCGCTCCAACCTCTGCTCTCCGACCGACAGGGAGAAGTCTTGCGGCGTCGTCAGGTAGTAGGCCACGGGCCGGTTGTAGGCGTTGACCTCAACCGACATTAACACCCGATTCCCGCTCTTGAGCTTCTCGTTGAAGGTCTCGTCCAGGTGGCCCACGTCGTAGAAAGCGAGGGCGAAGCCGAACGGGTTGTCCGCCTCGATGAGCCTGCACAGCACCTCGCCGTCGCGGGCCAGCGTTTCGACCACGTAGCCCTGCGCGTCCACCCACGAGTACTTGCCCGACGCCGAGCAGTTCTCAGGGAGAGACCACTCCGCGAAGGCGGTCTCCACGATCTTGTTGCGCACCTCGTCGAGTTCGTCGCTCGACTTCTTGGCGCGCACCTGAAGGCGGATTCCCGAAGGGCCGACGATGTTCTGCCGCATCATTTCGAGGAACCTCTTCATGTACGGGTTATTCCTCTCCATGTCGCGGCTGCGGGCGCGCAAGTTTCGCAGGCTCCGGTAAGTCTCGGCCAGCCACGTCGTTTGAGAGGCCGCCCAACCCGTCGTAAAGCGGTTGACGGACGCGGCCCGGTACTCCCGCACGAAGCGGCGCGTGCGGGCCAGCTCGCGCGTGGCGTCGGCGAGTTGCCTTTCCGTCTGGGCGGCTGACGCCGCGCGCTTGCGCTCCGCCATGACTTCGGACATCGGAGGAAGTTGTAGGTCTAGACCTCTAAATTTCATCGCTCACCACCCCTTCAGTAAACAGTCTTGAAGAAGGGTGCGCCCTTCTTGCTATTGGTACGCCGTCGCTCGGCGTTGACGCGCTGCGCGAGGCTTTCTTCAAGGGTGAGCAGTTCGCCCTTCGAGAAGTAGCGCACGCGGCGGTTAGTGCCCGCGCCGCCGATCTCGTACTCCTGCACCCCTGCCGCCGTAGTGGGCACGAGCGCCGCGCGCACCGCCTCAAGGTCACGCTCGGCCTGCGTGCGCCCGTCGAAGGCGGCGTTGGCCGCGAGCGCGCGGAGGCTCTGCGCGACCGTCGCCGTGCCCCTATTCACGCGCTGCTCCACCGAGCCCTTCACAGCCCAAGCCTCCCAATCAATGCGGCCCTCGGCGACGTTGACCGGGACTTCGGCGCTCATCACCCACGCGTCGCCGTCGGCCACTCCGACCACATCGAAGCCCGTGCCGGAGGCGTTGCGGAAGTAGTACGTGAGCGCCCAACCCTCCCCGGCCTTGTAGTCTGAAAACGAGGTGCGCCACTCGACGGTGTCGCCGGGCGATAGTTCGTCAGGTAAGTATTCGAGCATCTCCTAAAACCTCCCGCCGAGCGGCCCGCTGCCGGAGAACCCCGGCACAAACCCCCGGCCCGTGCCGCGACGGATGATTGACTTGCGCTGGCCCTGACCTTCCGGCCCCGGCTTCGGGGGCGCGATGCCGGAGAGCCGACGGGCGCTAATCTTTTCGAGGTCAGGGTTGAGGATGTTGAGCGCGGCCATCGTCAGCACGCGGCAGTCGAGGGCCTCGTTGCGCATGGACGGTTTAACCTTCTCCCAGACCCTCTGCGTTCCCCGCTTCGTCCGCTTGGTGACGGCGTGCTCGGCGCGGAGTTGTTTGAAGTAGTCCTCCCCGTAGTAGATGCGACCGTCGCGCTCGTACTCGTGCGGGAAGTGACAGAAGCCGGGGCCGGGCTCGGTCACAGCGAGGCGGTTGGCGAAGGTGTCTTTCGCCGCCTCCGTCCCGACCGTGTAGAGGCGCACGGGAGGCCGCCCCTGCCAAGAGAAGCTTGAAATGATGGGCTTGCCCGGCGTGTTCGCGCCCTTCGTCGCGTAGAACCTGCGGCCCGCGTTCTGATAGCAGAAGCGATAGACTTCCTGTGGGTTGAAGCCGCCCGAATCTATGCACGCGGCCATGACCCGCATCGCAAGGACGGCGCTCCCGCCGGTCTCGTCGTCCTCCGTGTCGGCGAGCGCCATCTCGTACTCGAAGGTGCGCGTCAGCGCCGCCTTCAGTTCCGCCCAGACCTCTCCCTGTGTCGGGTCGCCTGAGATGACGCCGTAGTCGAGCGACCAGCTCTCGCCTTCAAGGCCCCACCCGACGATTTCATACTCCAGCCGGTTGCGCTGCACGTCAGCGCCCGCCGTGATGATGAGCACGCCGTCGGGCAAAAGGTCGGTGTAAGGCTCTCTGCGCTCTTCGAGGTCGGCGACCTCGACGCCACCTTCAAACTCCACCCACCCCTCGGCCAGCGTCGTGTTGACGAAGACCTTGAGCTGCTCGGCGTCCTTCTTCACCCGCAGGAAGTTGGCGGCTATCTCGCCCCAGGTGACGCACCACGAATAAGCCTCCCAAATCCAGAAGCCCGCGCGCCCCGCGAAAGGCTTCTCCGCGCGCCACTCACCGGCGAGCAGCATCCCCGCCTTGTGCTCGTGCTCGATGACGCAGCCGTTCACGCACATATAGTAGGCGTTCTCAATGTCGCCCTCGTCCCACCGGATGTTGTAAGCGCCGTCCGCGTTCTTCCACGTCAACACCTGATACTCGCCGCAGTGCGGACACGGGACGTAATACTTCCGCTTGTCGGTCTGCTCGTATTCCCACTCAATCGGCGAAAACCTTTGCGCGTCGGGCGGCGATCCCGGCGCGGGCTCTAAGCGGTCGCGCGGGCTGGAGGTTTTGACGACCTTCCGTTCCTTCTTGAAGGTGATGGTTCGCTTCTCGGCGAGCGCGGCGGGGTCGCCCTCCTTCGTTGACTTGTAGGCGTCGCGCTCGTCGAGAAAGAGGGTGCGCCGGGAGCGCGAGGAAAGAGTCTCGGCGCTCGTCGCGTAGCCGATGGCGAGATGCCCGCCGGGGAAGGACTTGCCCGCGAGGGTGTTGTCGGCGTCGCGCGAGCGCGCGTCCCTCACCAAAGACCGGAGCGCGGGGGTCGCGCGAATCATCGGCGCGAGCTTCTCCTTCGACCACGCCTCGGCCTTCTTGTCCGTCTCGGCGACGTAGAGGATGGTGCTCGGCTTCTTGTGCATCAGGTAGCCGATGGCGTTCAGACAAAACTCGGTCTTGCCGATCTGCGACGAAGCCACGAAGATGATTTCAAAGACTCCGGGGAGGCCGACACAGTCCATCGGCTCGACGAGGTAAGGCGTCACCTCGTTGTTCCAAGGGCCGGGCAGACTCGCCAGCTCCGAGAGATACCTGTACTGCGCCGCCCACTGTGAGACGGTCGTTTCGGTGTCCGGGATAGCTGCAGCTATCGCCTCAGAGACTACTTTCGTCTTCGGCGCGGGGCTCACTGAGATACCTTTCATGCTCGGCTTTTAACGCGCTGAAAAACTGCTCGGCGTCCTGCTTGAGAATCGCCTCTATCCGGTCAACCTTCTGCCCGCGTAGCTTCGGCGCGAGCGTGGCCGCCCTCGTCATAAAGTGCGAATGAATCCGGCTCGCAATCGCCTGAATGTCGCTGCGGACATCCTGAATCGGAACGAGTTCCCCCTTCTCTTTTTTGTACTTGAGATTAGCCCGGCCCGCCTCCGCCGCCGTCTTCATCGTCTGCGCTCTACGCAGGCCCGTGACCCCCTCGCCGCCGCTCACGGCGGCAAGCGCCTCGTCCGCGTCGTAGAGCTTCTCTTTCGCCTTCTCCTCTCTCGGCTGCACTCCCTTACTCTCAAGGCGCTGCCGCGCCGTCGCGCGATTGACGCCCGCCGCCTTTGCGACCTCGGAGGTGTTCAGCAGCTTCTTTTTCTTCGACGCGGCCATCACGCCCTCCCTTCGTATGTCGCCGCCTCTTCGCGCTGCGGCCTGCGCCTGACGTGCCCCCGGCTCAAATCGTCAAGGGCGTGCCGGAGCAGCTTGAGCGCCGAGGGGATGACGGCCCTCTCGTAGAACTCGCGGGGCCGCTCGCCCGCGACGATCTCTAAAACCTCCTGCTCGCAAATGTCTCCGGCGTCGAAGCGACCGTTGGCCCAGAACCACGTCGTGCCCGTGTAAGTCTCCCCGGCGCGGAAGGCCGCTTTGATGGCGTCAGCCCCCCGGTGACGCGGCAGCAAGCTAGGGTGGAAGACGAGCGCCCCGTGGCGCGTCTGCTCGATGTCGTGAGCGCCTATCCTGTGCCGGAGTAGCGGGGCCACGATGAGGTCGGCGGAGTTCGAGCCGTGCGTCTCGACGTGGCCGAGCTCTCGCACGAGCGCGCGGGCCTCGCGCACGATGGTCGCCTTCTCGTCGCCTATAACCTTGACTATCAATTATTCGCCCCCACGTAGCGGAAGCCCTGCACGGCGCGGAAGTGTCCGCCGTAGCCAGCAGAGCCGGGCGGCGTGGCTCCGCTCTTCTTCGCGCTCGTGTTAATGCTCTTCATGCTCCGGCCCCTGTGCCCGCCGTAGAGGTTGGCGCTCACCTGCGTCCACTTCGGGTCGCGCCGGAGTCCCGCGCAGAGGCCGGGGTGCGAGGTGTGAAAGAGCGTTGACAGTTTCCGGTCGTAAGGGTTCTCGCCGCGCAGCCACATCGCGCACAGCTCATTCAGGAACCTCATCCCGACGCCCGCGCCCTGCCACTCAGGAAGCACCACCATCCGGCACGCCCGCGCCTCCCTGAGACCCGGCCTCGGCGCAAAGCAGAGGTGCGCGACCGCCTCGCCCTCCACGGCCCCGACGTAGTAGGTCGGCGCGACCATGCGGGGCAGTTTCAGATAGTGATGCGGCTCAAACATCGGCCAGTAACTCCCGTCCGTCTGCCAAACTTCGAGCTTAAATTTCGGGCGTCGCCAAAGACCCCTCCCGGCGTACTTGCCCGTCGCGGTGTCGAAGACCCAATCCGGCTCGACCCACTCGATGATGTCGTAGTGACAGGAGAGCAGGACGCACTGGCCTTTCGTGCGCCGCCAAGACTTCTGGAAGGCCAGAGCCCCGAACTTTGCGATCTGCCTGTCCACGACCGAAGTGAACTCGTCTATCACGACGCGCTCAGGGGCCTCGGCGATGACGCGTGCGAGGTCGGCGCGGAACCTCTCGCCGTTCGAGAGCACGGTGTACGGCCTGAGCCACGAAGGGACGTTGCCGAGGCCCACGGCGGCCAGAGCGCCCGTCACGGCGTTGAAGTCGCCGTCCGGGGCTATCTCGTCAACGATAGGCGCGTCGCCCCGCCATTTTCCTTCGGGCCGGTAGAAAGCCTCCTCGCCCCAGAACTGACGCCCCAGACTCGTCTTCCCCGACCCCGAAGGGCCGACGATGAGGCCGAGCTTCCACCCGGCGTCGTCAACGGGCAGTTCCGCGTCGAGCGAGAAGTTACAGCCCGACTCCGCGTTGAAGAGGCTCTTGACGCGCGCCGCCCGGTACGAGTCGAAGTCTGAGCATGAGTTGCGAACTTGAAGCAGCATCTAAGCGACCACCACGCGGCACGTATAGCCGCCCTTCGTCAGTTTCTCGTAAACCTTCTTCTGTTCGGCCTCGTCCGCGCAGATGACGATGACCCCGAACTTCTCCGTATAGTTGAAGCCGTTGCTTCCGCGAGGCGGGAGCGGCCCCGCCGCCTCTTCGAGCTTGGAGAGGATGCCTTCCATTTCCTCTTCGTTGAAAAACTCTTCCAACTCGCAACCCTCTTCGCGCAACTGCGCCAGCGCCTCTTCGTCCCACTCAAGGTTGACCTCCGCCGAGCGGTTGTCGGCGACGGCCATCTCTCTGGCGCGCGGGTCGGCGTCCATGTCGAGGTCGGTGCGCTGGACGACGACGAGCTGCGTGCCGTCGGTCGGCACGACTATCACGTTCTTGAGTCCGGCGGCGGCGGCGTTCTCGACGGTCTTGTTCCCGGCGATGAGCTTGCCCTTGCGGTCAACGAGGACGGAGCGCCCGGCCCCGAACCTGCGCAGCGACTCGCCGATCATCTCGCGCCCGCGCTCCGTGCCCCGGTTGGCGTTCTTGTCGTCAGGCACGAGGTCTTTGAGACCTCGAATCTTCTTGGGCGCTCTGCTCATTTCGCGGTCTCCAATGCTTCGTCAAGGGCGCGGGCGAAGATAGCCCCGAAGCGGTTGTCAACGACCTGCGTCACGGGCTCAATCACCACCGACCGCTTACGAATAACCGCGCGGGGTTCGAGGAAGTAAAGGGCCTGAATCCCGCCGCCCGTGCGCTCGAAGACGACGGGGCCGGAGCGCGTCTCGGCGACGAACGTGCGGCGCGCGTTGCGCGGGCGGCGCGAGCGTGAGACCGACTGATTGTTCGCCCGGCGCGCGGCGGCGGTCGGGATGGCGAGGTACTGCCCGCGCGGCCTCTTGACGCCGCCCGTCTCGTGAAGGGCGAGCCAGTGGGCGCGCGTGCCGACCTCGGCTTCGAGGCTGTCCTTCGTGGCGGGTCTCACCCGCACGCCGAAGATGCTGGCGGGCTGATACCAATCGCCGCGAGTCGTGAAGGTTCCCTTGATGGCGCGGATGGAGGCGGACTGCCCCTCCTTCGCCACGCGCGTGAGCGTCACGGCGGCGGCGTAGTTGAGCTGGCGCGGGAGGCTCGTGAGCGCCGCTATGTCACCTGAGATTTCAATCTGTGCCATCGGCCCGTGTCTCCGTCAGACTTCTCACCCGTTCGAGCAGCGCGACCGGCTCGACGGGCTTAAACAGCACGTCGTTGATCCCGGCCATGTGAGCCACCCGCTTCACAAGACCGTCGTCGTCTCTCCCCGTGACCATGAGAATTGGCGTCAAGCCGTCGTGCCCTCTCACCCCTTCGGCGAAGTCGAGGCCGTTCATTCCCGGCATCATCAGGTCGAGCATAATCAGGTCGTAACGATGCCCCGCCGCGAGTCTCAGACCTTCATCCGGGGCGAGGGCTATCTCCGCGTCGTAGCCGTGGGATTGCAGGAAGGCCGCGAACATCTCGGCTATGTCGCCTTTGTCCTCGACGACCAGAATGCGTTTGTTCATTGGGTGAACCCGTGGGCTTTCAGGTAGGCTTCGAGAAGAGTGCCCGCGATGCGGAAGGCGAACCAGATGCCGCCGACGGCCCCGGCGACCGCCCCCCACCGCTTGAGCGTCGCCGCGACGGTCTTATCTTCGGCTTCCTTGTCTTTCCGGGCCTGCTCTTTTTTGAGCATCTCCTTGTAGCTGTCATATAACTCGCGGGCGTCCTTCGCCGTCCTCTGCCCCTCGGAGGCCAGCCGCTCGATTGAACGCTCGATGCCCGTCACCGACGCTTTGATGGGCTCCACTAGCCGCGCGACGAACAGCTCGACACGCGGGCCGGGAATCGCATCGTCCTTCTCGTTCTCCAGTAAGATGACGCGGGTTTCCAAGTCTCTAAGCATCGTCAGCGTCCGTTCTTGATTGTCTGCCATTGCCGTGAGGCTACCCCGCTTAATTTCGGTTCCACGGCCAGAGATTAAGGCAGAGGTGGGCGTTTATTTTGCGGGCGGGTTTCAGAGCAGGTCGTCGTCAACGGCGCGGCGGAGCGTGTATGAGAAGTCTTCTCCGCGCGGGTAGTGGGCGGGGTGGTATTCGACGGGCGGGCGTCCCGGCTCCTCGGCGGCGTCGTCGAGCGTGAAGCCGTCGCGGGTCTCGATGGCTTTCTCCGCGAGCAACTTCTGGAGCGCCCGGCTGACCGCCCAACGCGAGAGCTGCGCGTCTTCCATTATCTCGTCAACGAGGCGGCATCCGTGTACGTCAATGGCCCGGCGGACGGCGCGCACCTGGCGGGTGAAGTCCGTGCCGCTCGCCCCAATCTCCTTCAACTCGGCGACGGCGCGCGTCAGGACGTCGGCCAGAGAGGGCGTGCGGTAGAGTTCCGCGAGCCTGCGCAGTTCGGCTTCGAGCGTGCGGGCCTGTTGCCCTTCCTTCCCGCGCGGGCCGCGAGCCTCGCGGCGGCACTCCTTGCAGAGCGGGAAGAGGCCGTCCCTGCTCTTACTGCGAATGTCGAACGAGGAACGCGGCAGCGTCCGCCCGCACTTGCCGCCGCACTTTTTCGTGCGCGGGGCCAGGGCGCGGGGCCGGTCACTCTGCCGGGTTGTTGATTGCGTGGAAACCACCGGGGGCTTACAGACCTCCCTCGCTCACTTCTTCTCGCCGGATGTCTCGTGCTCCAGCGCCCAGAACCAATGGCCGAGGAGGACACCTAAGCCGAGGGCGATGACGGGTCGCCGCCGCGCCTCCCGCGCGATGACCTCGGAGATGGTGTCGCCCTTCTCAGGGGTCGCAGCCGCATAGAGGTCATAGGCGATGAGAGTGCCCGTCACGCCCATAATGATTTTCGTGGTGAGTCTCATTCGGCCTGCTCCTTCGCCTGCGCCGCCTCGCGCGCCGACCAGTGAGACGCGATGTTGGCGTAGAGGCTCATAAACGCCACCCAGAGGATTGACTCGCGCCACCAAAAGAGCGTCGGGATTGCCAGCGCCGCCCAGACGAAAGTAAGGACGGTGTGCAGCGTGCTCGACTTAATTCCTTTGATGATGATTTTCATAAAACTTCTGACCTGAGAGGCGGGTTGAGGCTCTGGCGTCACCCTCAGTTTGTAAGTCTCAGGAAGGAACCGCGCTCTTTAGGCGCTTTCATGCCTCTCCTTCAACGGACGGGGCCTCTGCTCACGCTTCAATCTCTCAATGAGTTCCTCGGCCTGCCTCGCCGGGTCGCCGATGGGCTGCGGCATTTCAAGCATCCGCGTGCCCGGTCGCGGGCTCAGGGGCTCGCTCGGTGCGGGTGATGGTGTCGGCGAAACCGACGCCGTCTCGTCGCGTTCGTCCTTCCGCCCTCGGCCCTTTCCTATCCGCTTCTTGTTTGTGGCACGATTCTGGCACGATTCTTCTCTCATCTTGGGTGTATTGAGCCTCCTCTTGCTTCGTGTATGATGGCTGCAACCTCGGTTGATTTGTGACTTGTCGCGTCTTCTCGCTTGTTCGTTCTCCCCATGAGTGCGGATGACGCGCATCCGCTGACGGTGTTGATTGTTCAGTTGTGCCGTCAATGCCTAAGTCTTACCGGGGTGCCGGGGTGGGAGGTAGCTTCTGCAAGACGCCCTCTTCCCTCATGACCTTCTCTATGTCTTCGGGCCGCGCGGGGATGAAGTCCGTAAAGTTCTCCACGCCGTTCTCCGTGACGACTACCACGTCCTCCATCCGCACATAAAGCTTCTCCTCCGGAACCCACATCATGGGGTCAACGGAAAAGACGGTCCCTGTCTTCAATGCGCCGTCTTTGTAACCTCCGACATCATGCACCGCCATCCCGACCGGGTGAGAAAGGTGGCCCCTGAACTTCAGAGCCTCTCTGGCGGCGCGCTCGTATTGCGGCTGTGAGAACTTATTCTTATCGAGGTACTCGCCCATCTCCTGCGCCGCCTCGTCCATAATCCGCGCGGGGCTCGCGCCCGGACGGATGCGCTTTAAGAGGGCGTTTCGGTATGCGAGGATGAACTCGCATAACTTGCGCTGTCCCTCCGTGTACTTGCCGTTGACGGGCCACATCCTCGTCACGTCGCTGGTGTAATAGCGGTAATCCGGCGCGTAGTCCATGAGCACCAGGTCGCCGTCTTTAAGTGCGCTCTCGTTGCGGAAGTAGTGGCCCATCCACGCGTTGGTTCCGCCAGCCGTGATGGAGGAATACGCTTCCCTCCGCGCGCCGTTGATTTGAAAGACATATCTGGCGGCGGCGTCGAGCTGATACTCGATGACTCCGGGCCGGGTGCTGCGCATGGCTTCGACCAGTCCGAGCCCGGCCAGTTGCGACGCGCGGCGGATAAGCTCAATCTCCCTCCGGCTTTTGATTATCCGCATACCGTCAAGGATGGAGGAAAGGTCGCGCACTTCGAATTGCGGATAACGGGAGCGAAGCAACTGCACGAAATGCCCTTCCCTCGACGGGCGTCCGTCCCAAGGGTCTGAGAGCGTGCCCGCCATCCCGCCGAGCAATTCATCGCGGCTGTCAGTGCCGACCTCCGCCGGGCTGAGCGGGGTGAAAAGCACCGGGGGCGGAACTCTGACGAGCGTCCGAATCCAATCTCGCCCCATGAGGTCAACTCCGATGACGGCCTCAACGCCGGTCAACTTTTTAACCAGCTCCGCGTCCTCCACCGTCAGAAGCTTGCCTTCATTCCTCTCGCGCGCCTCGTCGCGGTGCGGCAGGTAGAGGGTGGTTTTCCGGGTGCGACCGTCAAGAAGCAGATACGAGTGCGGGGTCTCAAGGCCGCAGAGGTAGTAGAATTCATTAGACTGGCGGAAAATCTTGAAGCCGTTCACGGAGGGCGCGCCCTGCACGACGGCCAACGCTTTATCGCCGATGGCGTCGAACACCTTCGCCCTTCGTGCTTTAAATTCTTCGACCGTAAAATCAGTCTGATATATTGAGCCGTCTTGTGCGACGGACAGCACGGGCAGAACGCAGACGAGCACCAGCAAACACGAGAGACGAATCATCATCAACGGGCCACCTCTTCTATTTTTAACCACTTGGTTGGAACCGTCTGAGAATACTTAAAATATACAGCCCTTACAAATACGGGTGGCGGGTCATTTTCGCGGTTCAACAGGTAAGAAGTAAGATTACATCCTGCCTTTGACGGAGCCACCCGCCACGCGGGGCGTGTAGTGACTAGCCACACTCACGCCCCGCGCTCCTGCGACCGCACGCGCGTCTGTTCCGGCGGTCGCTGTAGAAGACGGTCACTCGAACGGCGGTTGACGTACTCGGAGAGTGCGGCTACTCGAACGGCGTCATCGGGGAAGAACGTGAAGGACCTCGTCCATGTAGCGGTCGGCGGCGGCGGCGGCCTCCTCCGGACTGCTCCCCTGCTGACGGGCGCTCAGGTAGGGCGCGTACCAGTCCCACCAGTGGTGCTCGGCGTGCGTCCTCTCGTAGTTGCCGTGATGCTCTTCCGTCTCGTGGAGCAGCTCTGCAAGGGTTGCGACGTCCGTGGCTCGTGCCCGCGTCAACTCCCACTCGCGGCCCGGAAACCGCGTCTTGATCTCCTGGAGCACCCAGCGGTTCCCGTCCGGGTCGTCGAACGAGGCAAACGAGTAGTAGGAACGACCCTCAGGGTCGCGCCCGCCGACGCGTGGGTTCTCCCCGGTGTTGTTGAAGGGGCCGCCGGCGTAGTGGAAGACCTCGCTCACCGAGACGCCGCGGGCGACGAGGTCGTCGCGGGCGGCGGCGACGTCGTCCACGGCGAGGACAAGGCTTTCCGCCGAGCCGGGCTGGACGGACGTGACTCCCTTGCCGAAGATGATCGAGGCGTCCGAGTTGTGCGGCGTCAGTTGCAGGGCGCGGAAGTCGCCGGCGTCGGACGCGAAGTCGGCGTCGAGCCGCCAGCCGAGCTTCTCGTAGAACGCCTTCGCGCGGTCAACGTCGGAAACGCCGATCATCACGACCTCAAGCTTCATGTCTACTTGTGCTTTTTCCAGTTCAGTCATTGTCTGCTCTCCTTTATGAAATTTCTCCGTACACGTACCCGATTCGTGAAACGCACGAACGGCCCGTGCGTGCAGCCTTTAGCCAGTCCGAGGGCCGTGTTGGTCATGGACCTCCGTTTGAGTGTTAATCGTGGGCCGCGCGAGGTTGGAAATGTGCGGGGAAAATATGACAGAGGGCGGCGGCTGTCAATACGGAGGCTTTCTGCTGTACAACATTGAAAATGACCCTCTACCCAAATATGGTGCGGAAGAGGTCGGCGTGAAGTAGATTCTCGTGAGTTCGGATATTGCCGAGCCGCGAGAATGCCTCGTGAAGAAATTCTAAGACGAGAAGCGGGAAGCGGCGGGGAAGAATAAAGTTGACCATCATCGCTAAAGCGCCGTGTGACGAGGCCGTGATTCTGGCCGGGCCGACAGACGCCCCGTGCCCGAAGCGGGCCGCGCCGTGGGTGCTGGCGGCGACCATCCTTGGGTCGAGCATTACGTTCATTGACGGCACGGTCGTCAACGTCGCGCTGCCGGTGCTTCAGCGCGAGTTGGGGACGGACATCGTCGGCGCGCAGTGGATCGTCGAGGCTTACGCGCTGATGCTCTCGGCGCTGATTCTGGTCGGCGGCTCGCTGGGCGACCGTCTGGGAAGAAGGCGCGTCTTCTCGGCGGGAATCATCCTCTTCGCTCTTGCCTCCGCCGGGTGCGGGCTGGCGCAGACGACCGCGCATCTCATCGCCGCGCGGGTCGTGCAGGGCGTGGGCGCGGCGATGCTCGTGCCCGGCAGTCTGGCTCTCATCAGCGCCTCATTCGCAAAGGAAGACAGGGGGCGGGCCATCGGCACGTGGTCGGGCTTCACGGCCATTTCGGCGGGCATCGGCCCTGTCCTCGGCGGCTGGCTCGTCGAGAACGTCTCTTGGCGCTGGATATTTTTCATCAACCTGCCGCTGGCGGCGCTGGTGCTGTTGATTACGTGGGCGCGCGTGCCGGAGAGCCGCGACGAGAGCGCGGGCGAGCGTATAGACATCCTCGGCGCGGCGACGGCGACGCTCGGACTGGGCGGCGTCGTCTACGGACTGCTCGAAGCGGGCGGGCGCGGCTTCCGTGACCTGCGTGTGGCGGCGAGCCTTGCCGTGGGGGCCGTGCTGCTCATCCTCTTCGTCGTCGTCGAGCGCAGGCGCGGGACGCGAGCGATGATGCCGCTCGCACTGTTCCGTTCAAAGACTTTCGCGGGGGCGAATCTTTTGACGTTCTTCCTCTACGGCGCGCTGAGCGCGGTGATGTTCTTTTTGCCCTTCAACCTCATACAGGTGCAGGGCTATTCGGCGACCGGGGCGGGGGCCGCGCTCCTTCCGTTCGTGCTGATGATGTTCGCCCTGTCGCGCTGGGCGGGCGGGCTCGTCCAGCGCCACGGCGCGAAGTTGCCGCTCGTCATCGGGCCTGTCGTCGCGGGCGCGGGCTTCGCCATGTTCGCGCTGCCCGGCGCGGAGGCCGGAAGTTACTGGACGAGCTTTTTTCCGGCGGTGGTGTTGATGAGCCTCGGCATGTCGGCGAGCGTCGCGCCACTCACGACGACCGTCATGGGCGCGGTCGAAGAGCGGCACGCCGGCATCGCGTCGGGCGTCAACAACGCGGTCTCCCGCACCGCGGGGCTCATCTCCATCGCGGTCTTCGGGCTCGTCATGACCGGCGTCTTCGCCCGAAATTTTAACGCCCGCCTTCAGCCTTTAGACCTCCCCATGGAAACCCGCGCCGCGCTCGAAGCGCAGGCGAGCCGCCTTGCGACAGTCAACATTCAGGGCGAGTTAAAGGGCGAGACGAAGCAGTTAATCGCGCGCGCCGTCGGAGAGTCGTTCGTCGGCGGGTTCCGCGTCGTCGTCCTGATATCCGCTGCGCTCGGAGTCGCGAGCGGACTTTGCGCGTGGCTGTTAATAGAAGGACGGGCACGACCTGTAGCGGACGACTGAAGAGAATAATCCGAGAGCCGCGACGAGGATGAAAGGAAGGAAAGATGGCCGCTAGCTGCGCGCATCTGAGTCAAGTCAGAGAGGTCACGCCGAGCGCGGACGGTTGTGAAGACTGTTTGAGAATCGGCGGCACGTGGCTGCACCTCCGCTTATGCATGGGGTGCGGGCACGTCGGCTGCTGCGACGATTCCCCGAACAGGCACGCGACAAAACATTTCCGTCAAACAAGCCACCCGATTATCAAATCCTTCGAGCCCGGCGAGGACTGGGGCTGGTGCTACGCCGACGAGTTGTTCTTCGAGTCACTTTGAAGGCGGAGTGACGAAAATTTGCGATGAATGAAGGAAGTGGATTTATGATGCCGTCGCGCTCCGAGCCGACCAAGAGGAGGGCGCGGGACTGTTGAAGCGTCGGTCGCGCATGGACGCATTTGAGTGGAGGAAGAAGCACGATGAAAGGTCTCACTAAAACTGGTGCGCTCACGTCGAGGTCGTCGGCGGTCGGGCTGCTCTCCTTTTTGACGTTAATGATGGCCCTCTCGGTCGCGGCGTCGGGGCAGAAGCCTCAGCCGACTCAGGCGGAAGAGTTGAAGAAGCTGGACTTCCTTCTGGGCGAGTGGAAGGGCACGGGGTTGGAGTTCGGGCCGGACGGCTCGCGGCAGGAGTTCACGCAGAAGGCGAAGGTCGAGGCGAAGAAGGACGGGTCGGAGCTGCGTGTCAAGGACGAGAAGAAGTACAAGTCGGCGATGCGGATGGGGGTGCGGATGTCTCGCTCTTCGGCGCTCAGCGCGACCGTCTTTTATGACGCGGAGCGGAAGCTCTACCGCTGGCAGGGCGGGAACCGGTACGGGCGCGCGAACCCTCTGGAGGCGAAGTTGATTGACGCGCGGACGCTCCAGTACGGAATGCCTTTCAGCGTGACGATAGAGCCCTCGGACGGCAACAGGCGGACGACCATCAAGGTGAACGAGGGCGGCGAATGGCACGAGACGCTTGAGGTCTGGGACAGGGGCCGCTGGTATAAAATCGAAGAGTCAACGCTCAAGAGGGTGAAGTAGTCGGCGTCCGTTCCGAGACCTCTGCTCCGGGCCTTGAAGACAAAATCCGTCGCTCCCCTCAATGTCAATTTAACTACCGCAAGGTAAGCTGCTATCCTCTCTCCCCATGACCACGACCGGGGGGAATCAAAGTTTCGCCATCAAGCGCACGGACATCGGGCTCGGCCTCTTCGCCTTGCGCCCCTTCGCGAGGGGCAAGCGGATGATCGAGTACGTCGGCCCCATCATCACGAGCGAGGAAGCCGACCGCAAGGGCGGCAGATACCTCTTCGAGATTGACGAGAAGCGCACCATTGACGGCAGCGCGCGCACCAACCTCGCGCGCTACATCAACCACTCGTGCCGCCCCAACGCGCAGGCCTTCATCTACGGGCGGCGCATCTGGATTTACTCGAAGCGCGCCATCAAAGTCGGCGAGGCCGTCACGCTCAACTACGGCCAGAGGTACTTCGACGAGTTCATCAAGCCGGTGGGCTGCAAGTGCGCGGAGTGCGCCGGGCCGCCGAAGAAGGCCGCGCGGAAGAAGGCTGCGAAGGCGGCGGCGGGAGGAAGATGAGCAAGGAACTGACGAGGCCAGAGTCGGGGCGCGAGGCGGCGCGGCGCGAACGCTCGCACGCCGAAGTCGAGCGGAGCCTCGAACAACTGAGCCGCTACATGGACGGGCTCTTCCGCATCCCCGGCACGGGCTGGCGCTTCGGCTTGGACGCGCTCGTCGGGCTCGTCCCCGGCGTCGGCGACCTCGCCACCACCGCCGTCTCGTTCTACATCCTCGCTTCGGGCGTGCGCTACCGCGTCCCGAAAGTCACTCTCCTGCGGATGGCGGCGAACGTCGCCGTGGACTACCTGCTCGGCTCCGTCCCCGTGGTCGGCGACCTCTTCGACGCCTTCTGGAAGTCGAACCAGATGAACGTCGAGCTTTTGCGCAAACGCGCCACGGTAGCGCCGGGCGAAGAAGCGAAGGGGCGCGCGGGCGACTGGCTCTTCCTCGGCCTCATCGTCATCGTCCTGCTCGCGCTCCTCGTCGGCTCAATCGCCGTCGCCGTCTGGCTGCTCTCGCTCCTCTTCGGCGGCATCCCCTCGCCCTTCCAGATGTTCCGTTAAAAAAACAGAACCGCGAGCAGTAGCGAGCGGGTGAAGAAGGCAAAAGGAAAAAGGTAAAAGGCAAAAGTGAAGAGGCTCAAACCCTCCTTACTTTTGCCTTTTACCTTTTTCCTTTTGCCTTCGCGTAGCGACCCGCTCGCGGTTCTGTTTTGGCGCGAAGTTCGCCTTAGCCCTGCGGCGTCGCTTCCTTCGCCTTCGACGCCGCGAGCACGCGGTCGAGCGCCGGGCCGATGACCTTCAGACCGTACTCGCCCGCCGCGAAGCCGCGCAGCTTCCCTTCGGCGTCGAACAGGTAGTAAGCCGGGACGTAGCCCTGCTCGTTCTGGAAGGCGTCGCGCAGACGGTGCTCGTTGTCCACGGCGCACGGCTCCGTAATCTCGTACTTAACGACGGCGTCGCGCACGGCCTCGGCGTCCGTGTCCGCCTCGTAGCGCGGCATGTGGACGGCGATGACGCGCAGGCCCTCAGCCGCCCGCCGCTCGCGCCACTCCGACACGCGCGGCATGTTCTCTTTGCAGAGGCCGCAGCTCAGGGACCAGAAGTGGACGAGCGTCGGGTGTCCCTTCGACTCCTCCGCCGCGCGCGCGCCCGTCGCGTTGAACCACTCGGTCGCCCCCTCCAAGGAGGGCAGCTCCGTCCCGATTCTCATCGGCATAACATTCACCTCATAAAGACGTGAACCGTAAACCGTGACGGGTGACAGGGAAAACCTGTCTTCCACTTGTCACGGTTTACGGTTCACGGTTCACGGCTCTTAAGCGTTGATGGTCTGCTGACCCGGCCTCCACTCGGCCTGACAGAGTCCGCCGGTCTGGAGCGCCTGAATGACGCGCAAAGTCTCCTCCGCCGAGCGACCGACGTTCAGGTCGTGGACGACCGAATAGCGCAGGACGCCTTCGGGGTCAATGACGAAGAGGCCGCGGAGCGCGATGCCCTTGTCCTCGACGAGCACGCCGTAGTCGCGCGAGACGCCCTTCGTCACGTCAGCCGCGAGCGGGTACTTGAGACCCTCGACGCCGCCCTTGTCGCGCGGCGTCTGGAGCCACGCGCGGTGCGAGAAGGCCGAGTCGGTCGAGACGCCGATGACTTCCGCGCCGATGCCCTGAAAGTCTTCGTGGCGGTCGCTGAACGTGGTCAGCTCCGTCGGGCAGACGAAGGTGAAGTCGAGCGGGTAGAAGATGAGCACGACCCACTGGCCCGCGTAGTCCGAGAGCTTGACGTTCTCGTTCAGCTTCTCGATGTTCTTGGTCGAAGGCATGTCGAAATCCGGCGCTTTCTCGCCGACCTTCGCCGCTGTCTTTGTCGTTTCCATGATTCCTCCGTTGAAATTTATTCCGTACCTACCCGGCGCGACGATTAACAGAACTCGTTCGCCGCCCCGGCCTTAAAAACTTTCCGTCCGAGTTAACTTTTCAAGCGGCGCACGCTTCCGTCCCCGCCCTCCTGACAAACGGGGCACACCCCGACGAGCGTCAGTTGGATTGATTCGGGCTTGAAGCGGGAGCGACGCGCGGCGGCGCGCATCAGTTGCGGCGTCTCTTCGAGGTCGAAGTCCACGAGCTTGCCGCAGCGCGAGCAGATGGCGTGGTCGTGCCGGCTCGTCACGCTGTCGTAGCGGCTCGAAGCCTTGCCGAAGTTGATCTCGCGCAGGAGCCCCGCGACCTTCAGATACTTCAGCGAGTTGTAGACGGTGGCGAAGCTGATGGAAGGCAGGAGTCGGCGCGCGGCCTCGTAAATCTCGTTCGCCGTGAGGTGGTCTTCCGAGTCGCTGACCACACGCAGCACGGCCTCGCGCTGCGGCGTCAAAGCCCGCCCCGCCCCCCGGTCGCCCCCCTGATCTCCTTTGCCCTTCGCCATAAATTGTTGTGCTTGAAAGTGGAATTAGAATAGTTCTAAAGCGAGATTTTGTCAAGTGGTGGTTTCGAGGTGGATTTTCTAAGCCCCTAACTTCGGGTGGCGTTCGACGAAGTCGAGGATGGCCGGGACGTATTCGTTGAAGCGCGGGCAGCGGACGCCGTGCGGCTCAAGGAGCGCTTCGGCGCGCGCGGTGTCGTAGGTCTGGTTGATGAAGAAGTATGGGACGCCGACGCGCGGGAGGCCCGTGAGCATCGCGGAGAAGGGGAGGTTGAGCGAAGAGTGGACGAGCGTCATCGGCACGGTCAGGCGCGAGCCCCGGCCCGCGAGGCTCTCGGCGATGATGTCGAAGAGGGCGTGGGTGGTGAGCGGCGCGGGGTCTGCGAGTTGGACGGTCGCGCCCGCCGAACTCTCGTCCGAAGCGAGCGCCGTCATGGCCTCGACGACGAAGTCCACGGGGACGACGTTGAGCCGCACCTTCCGGTTGCCGATGTTGGCGAGCGACAGCAAATTGGGCTGCATCCGCAGGTAGTTGATGAGGTAGTAAACGCCGTCGTACTTCGCCGTCTCGCCCGTGCGCGAGTCGCCGCACACGACCGCGGGGCGATGAATCGTGACGGGCAGCTCGCCTTTGAGCGCCTCGACTTCCAACTCGGCGAGGTACTTCGTCTCCTCGTAGAAGTTGCGGAAGCCCGCCTCGTGCCGCAGCTCGCTCTCAAGATCAGCCCGTCGCGCAGGCCCGCGACATAGCAGGTCGAGACGTAGTGGTAGCGGCGCAAGGTGGGGAGAGAGAGCGCGAAGTCGTTGACGTTTCGCGTGCCCTCGACGTTGACGCGCATCGCCAGCTCGCGCGCGACGCCGAGGTCGTAGACGGCGGCGAGGTGAAAGAGCACGGTCGTCTCGGCGCGCGCCAGTTCGAGGTCGGACGCCGCAAGACCGAGCCCCGGAAGCGTGATGTCGCCTTCGAGGAGTCGGAAGTCTTCGGAGCGCGTGCCGGTCTCCTCCGCGATGCGAGCCACTTCCGCGCGTGCGCGTTCCATGAACGGGGCTTGCACGAGCAGGATGAAGCGCGCGCCCTCCTGGGCCATGCGCTCGACGAGCCGCCCGGCGATGAAGCCGGGGAAGCCGGTCATGAAAATCGTCTCGTCACTAAGCGGCATAGAATGTCGGAACCGCCTGCGGTAGCGGGCGGGTCTTAACGCCAGCAGACACCCGCCCGCTACCGCAGGCGGCTCTGACCGGCAAGCTCAATCTTCCATCATTAACTCGACGAGCGTGCGGACGCCCCAGCCGGTCGAGCCCTTCGGGGCGTGTGGCTGCGGGTCTTCGAGCCACGAAGGGCCAGCCATGTCGAGATGCACCCACGGCGTGTCGCCCGCGAACTTGCTTAAAAGAAGCGCGGCGGAGGTGGCGTCGGGCCGTCCCCCGTAGTTCTTGAAGTCGGCGATGGCGCTCTCGATCTTCTTCTTGTAGTCGTCGCTCACGGGCATCCGCCAGACGGGCTCGCCCGCGCGCCCGGCGGCTTCGCCGACGGCTTCGGCCCACTCGTCGTCGTTGCTGAAGAGACCCGCGCGGCGGTCGCCGAGGGCGATGATGATGGAGCCGGTGAGCGTCGCGAGGTCAACGATGCGCGCCGCGCCGAGGGTCTTGGCGTAGGCGATGCCGTCGGCGAGGACGACGCGGCCCTCGGCGTCTGTGTCCACGACTTCGAGCGTGAACCCGGCGAGCGTGCGGACGATGTCGCCGGGCTTGATGGATTTTTCCGAGGGCATGTTCTCGGCGGCGGGGACGATGGCCGCGAGTCGGCGTCGGGGCTTGAGCTGCGCGGCGGCGCGCAGGGCTCCGAGCACCGCTGCGCCGCCCGCCATGTCGGTCTTCATCTCGTACATGTCGAGCCCGTGCTTGATGGAGATGCCGCCCGTGTCGAACGTTATCCCTTTGCCGACGAAGGCCCACAGCTCTTCGTCTTCGGTCGCGCCTTCGGGCTCGTAGCGCAGCACGATGAGCGCGGGCTCTTCCACGGAGCCCTTCCCGATACCTTCGAGCCCGCCCATGCCGCGCGCGCTAATCTGTTCGGCGTCGAGCGACTCGACCTTGAGGCCGAACTCTGCGGCCATCTCGGCGGCGCGACGCGCGAACTCGCGCGGCGGCAAGGACGCGCCCGGCTCGTCGGCGAGCGTGCGCGCCCAGTTCGCCGACTCGGCGACGACGCGCGCGCGCTCGACCTCCCCGCGCAACGCTTCGATGTCGTGCGGCGTGACGACGGTCAGGAGTTCGAGAGCGCTTCCTTCGTCTTCATCATCCGTTTGATAAAAACCGTTCTCGTAGAGACCGAGGTGCGCGCCCTCGACGAGCGCGCGGAGCATGGCGGCGGCGTCTTTCTCAACATCAACGGGGAGGACGAAATGCAGTGAGCGGACGTGCGCGTCGCGCGCCTCGCGTGCGGCCATCCCGGCGGCGCGGCGGAGCACGTCGGCGTCGAAGTCCGCGCGCGCGCCGAGGCCCACGAGGAGGAGGCGTTGCGCCGCGCGCTTCGTCTCTCCCTCAGTTGAGTTGCCTTCCGCCCCGGCGGCGTAGAAGAGGAAAGACGTTTCCTCTTCGCCTTTGAACTCGCCGCTTCCGGCAAGCTGCTCGCAGGTGCGCAGAAGATTTTCGTTAAGCAGTTGAGCGCCGGGCGGGCGTGTTTCCCCGGCAAAGACGCCGATGGCGAAGGCTTCGGCGGCTGCGGTTTCGGCGGGCAAGTCCCGGCTCAGTTCGACGTTCAGGCGGTTCGGATTGTTCATGGGAATGTAAGTTTTGATGGTCTTGTTGGTGCGCTGCGCGAGCAGCGAGTATAATTCAACTCAAGCGTTTGGCCTAACTTCGCGAAAGTTCCGGTGGGCCGCGCCGTTAGCTCCCGCATTAGACAGTCCGTGCGACACGACACAGTGCCGTTGCTTTCCGCGACCGACCAGACATCTTTACTTTTTTTCCATGAAGGGGTCTTCTCCGATGCCACTCTTTCGCCCGTCCGTGCGCCGCGCGGCGCTCGCGCTCGTCATCGCGCTCGTCCATGTTCTCTCCGCCGCCGGGCAGACGCCGCGCGAATGCACCGTCCGCGTCACGCTCTTGCAAGTCAACGACGTGTACCAGTTCCTGCCCGTCGAGCACGGCACGCAAGGCGGGCTCGCGCGCGTCTCGACGCTGCGGAAGCGGATTATGAAGGAGTCGCCGAACACCCTCTTCCTGCTCGCGGGCGACACCATCTCGCCGTCGGTCGAGTCCACGCAGAAGTTCAAGGGCGGGGAGATGCTGAGGGGCGCGCAGATGATTGACGCCTGGAACGCCGTCGGGCTCGACTACTCGGTCTTCGGCAACCACGAGTTCGACTTCGGCCCCGACGTTCTTCGTCAGCGGATGGCGGAGTCGAAGTTCAAGTGGCTCGGCGCGAACGTCGTGGACGCGAAGACGGGCAAGATTTTCGCCGACACGCCGCCCTTCGAGATACGCGACTTCGGCGGCGTCAAGGTCGGCATCTTCGGCATCGTTTTGCCGGAGACGAAGACCACTTCGAGCCCCGGCCCGACGGTCGAGTTCCGCGACTCGTGCGAGACGGCCAAGCAGATCATCCCGCAGATACGCGCGGCGGGCGCGCGGACAATCGTCGCCCTCACGCACCTCTCGCTCGCCGAGGACAAGGCGCTGGCGCGCTGCGCGCCGGGCATTGATGTCATCATCGGCGGTCACGAGCACTCTTTGCTCCAGTCGTCTTCGGGCGGCGTGCCGGTCTTCAAGATGACGGCGGACGGGCGCGAGATGGGGCGCATTGACCTCAACATTGACCCGAAGACCGGCGAGGTCGCGAGCATTGACTGGGAGATCATCCCCGTCAACGCGTCCGTGCCCGAAGACGCCGAGTTCGCCTCGGTGACGAAGAAGTACGCAGACCTCCTCACGGAGTTGTCCGCGCGCGTCGGCCAGACCGACGAGCCGCTCGACGTGCGCAGCGCCGTCAACCGCACGGAGGAGACGAACATCGCCGACTTCGTCGCCGACTCCTTCCGCAAGGCCGCCGGGTCGGACGTGGCGCTCATCAACGGCGGGTCTCTCCGCGCCGACACGATTATTAGTAAAGGCGAAGTCTCTCTGCGCGACGTGCTCTCGATTCTGCCCTTCAACAACGAGCTTTCGAAGATTGAGGTCACGGGCGAGATGCTCCTTCAGGCGCTCGAACACGGCGTCAGCCGCAGCGGCCCCGGCTCGGAGCCCGGTCGCTTCCCGCAGGTGTCGGGCATCCGCTACTCCTTCGACGCGACGCTCCTGCCCGGCGCGCGCATCAAGGAAGTGACGGTCAACGGCCAGCCGCTCGACCCGAAGAAGACCTACACGCTCATCACTACCAAGTACGTCGCCGACGGCGGCGACCAGTACGCGATGCTCAAGGACGCGCGCCGTCTCCCCCTCTCGAAGCTCGTTGACTCGGAGGTCTTGCGCAAGGCCATCGCCTCTGCCAAAACAATCGCGCCGAAGACGGACGGGCGCGTCCGCCGCCTCGACGCCCCCGCCGCCGAGCAGCCGTGTAACCCCATGCCGACGGCGACCCCGATGCCGACGCCGACGGCGACACCGACGGCAACCCCTGCGGCGACGCCCGCGCCCGGCAGGTGAATTTGACGTGCAGGTGAAGTTTTATGTTCGACGAAAACGACCCTCCGGTGGAGGCTAAACTCCGGGCCGTCGGCCTCTTCGAGCGCGCCTATCGCGCGCAGCAGGCGAAGGACTACGTGGAGGCGGTCGAACTCTACCGCCGCTCCATCGAGACCTACCCGACCGCCGAGGCGCACACCTTCCTCGGATGGGTCTACAGCTTCGATGGGCGCTACGACGAGGCGATAGACGAGTGCCTCAAGGCCATCCGCGTTGACCCCGCCTTCGGCAACCCCTACAACGACATCGGCAGCTACCTCCTCGCGCGCGGCGACCTCTGGACGTGCGTCCGCTGGTTCAAACGCGCCATCGCCGCCCCCCGCTACGAGGCCCGCGCCTACCCGCACTTCAACTTGGGCCGCGTCTACGAACAGCGCCGCCGACCCCTCGACGCCGCCCGCCACTACACCCTCGCCCTCGACGAGCAGCCCGGCTTTCAGGAGGCCGCCCGCGCCCTCCGCCGCGTGCAGTCGAGTTTGAGTTAGCTTTAAAACGTCGGCCTTTAGACGAACGGATGTCCTCGCCCGAAGATTATTTCGTTTCGTGGAGCGTCGGCGCGCGGCGGATGGACGCGCTGTGGGCCGAGGGGTGGAGGCACTTCGGGGTCTTGTTCTTCCGCTACCGGAGGACTTCTTACGGCGGGCGGCGGTGCTCGGTCTTGCCTTTGCGCGTAGACCTCGCGCGGTTCTCGCCGTCGCGCAGCCAGCGGCGCGTCATCGCCCGCAACCGCGACGCCGAGGTGACGGTCGGCGAGACTTTCGTTGACGCGGAGAAGGAGGAACTCTTCGAGCGGCACAAGGCGCGCTTCACGGAGGCCGTCCCCGAATCGCTCGACAACTTTCTTTCGCACGAGCCCTCCCGCGTGCCCTGCCGCAACGTCGAGATTTGCGTCCGCCTCGACGGGCGACTCGCCGCCGCGAGCTTCCTCGACGTGGGCGAGACGGCGACCTCCGCCGTCTACGCGATGTTCGACCCGGCGGAGTCGCGGCGGAGCCTCGGCATCTACACCATGCTCGCCGCCGTCCGCTACTCGCTCACGCTCGGCTGCCGCCTCTACTATCCCGGCTACGCCTGCCGCGAGCCTTCAATCTACGACTACAAGAAGAACTTCAAAGGGGCGGAGGCTTACGACTGGCGCGGCGGCTGGCGGACTCTCGAAAGAGCGGAGGACGAAGACGGAGACGCGGCCTCCGGTCTCCGCCTTCGCGTCGGCTAGAACGAGACGCTGTAACTCATGCCGGGGTCGCGCCCGCGCACCATGATGAGAGAGAGGACGTGGCGCTCGTAGGTGAAGTTGAAGATGGGATGGACGTGGACGCCGTTGTAGGTGATGGTGGTCGAGAACTTGTCGTTGATGTAGATGTTGAGGCCGCCGACGGGCCGCAGGCGGTCTTCAAAAGTGCCGTAGGCCAACCCCACGTAAGGCGAGACGGGCAGGCCGGTCTGACGTTTGAGATTCTTGCTGACGATGCCGTAGAACGATTGGCCCGAAGGCGTGCCGATGCGGTCTGAGCTGGTGCCAAACATCAAGGCGGGCCGCCGCTTCGTCTCGGTCACGGCGAGGAAGTTAGCGATGGGCGCGACCTCTCCGACGCGCGGGTTGTATTCAACCCCGGCGGTCAGGCGCGGGTGAAACTTATAAGTGAGAGTCGCGCGGACGCTCGCGCGCGGCACTTGGTTGGCGAGGAGCCTGATGCCGAGCGTCCACTTGTCTTCTGATTCGTTTGGAGTCCCGCTCACGGCGCGACCTTCGCCCGGTCAAAGCGGTCAAGAGGGGACGGTGGACGCCTCGCTCGGCTTCTGCTTCACGGAAGCCGTCTGTTCGCGCTCTCGCCCCTGCCCGGTCGTCGCCGTCGTTTCGACGGTCGCGAGCATGGCGTCCATCTGCTTCTTCAAATCCGCTTGATTGACGACGCCGGAGATGACTTTAGCAATCTTCCCGTCTCTGCCGACGATGACCGTGCCCGGCAAGGCCGTGCCGAGGCCGAAGCGCAAAAGGTCTGCGGTGGTCGCGCCCGTCCAGACGGGAAAGTTGACTTTCGTTTCTTTAACGAATTGGAAGACCTTCGCGCGGTCTTCCGCTTCGTCCGTCGAAGCGCCGACGACCTGCACGCCGAGCGCCGCGTACTCGTTCTGAATCGCCGCGAGGTCGGGCATCTCCTTCCGGCACGGCACGCAGTACGTCGCCCAGAAATTCAACACGACGACGCGGCCTTTGAGCGCGCTCAGACGCTGCTCCGCGCCGGACAAATCCTTGAGCGTCAACTCGACTTCGCGGCCTACGACGTTCGCGGCCTCGCGCTCCGCGGGGCTCTGCGCCAGCACTTCGAGCGCGTCCACGCGGAAGACGCTCGCGTCCTTTTTCTTCTTCAACTCGCCCGTCACGGCGACGCGCTTGCCGACGAACTCAAGCCAGTCTTTCCCCGGCAGGCGAAATTTTCCCTGCTCAAGTTGGTAGAGCTTGAAGTCGTCGCCCTCGCGCACGGCGATCAGAGTCGGGTCGCCGTTAGCGACGCACGACTGCGCCTTCAAAAGATTCTCCGCCGTCCCGTACTCGACCTTCGTCCGGTCGGCCTCCGCCCAGCACTCCGCGCAGCACACGACCTGACCTTCGAGCCTGAGCGCCTTTCCTTGCGCGTGCGACACGAGACAGAACGAAAACAGAAGTAAGAGGCACATCAACAAGCTTCGCATGAACACTCCCCTGCGGACTGTGAGCCCTTCGTTCGAAGGGCGACAACGGCAAAATTAATTGGTGTGAGAGGTGGGCGGGGACGCCTCGAAGGACGCCCCCGCCTTCCGGAAGGAAGCGACTTACTGCTTGTGCTTCGTGCAGCACGAGCCGCCGCCCGTGCAGCAGGCCGCGCCGCCGACGCAGCAGCTCTCGCCCTCTTCTTGCTTGGCGCTCGCCTGCTCGGCAGACTTCTTGTCGCCCGCCTTGTGAGCGGCGCAGCAAGACGCGCCGTCCTTGCAACAAGACGCGCCGGACTGACAACAGCTCTCCTTCTTGTCAGCCTTCGCGCCCGCGTGCTTGTGGTCGGCGCAGCAGCTCGCGGCCTTGTCGCACGACTGCGCTTTGTGTTTGGCGTGGTCGTTCGCGGCGTACACGACGCCGGTCACGCAGAGGACGATGGAGACGGCAAAGAGTTTGATTCTGTTCATGACTGCATTCTCCTGAATTCGAGAAAACGGGTATGGCTCCGCCAACGAGCGATTCGTTGACGAGAAGTCTCACCAGTTTTTAAATCAGGAAGACGCAGCAGCGGAGGTGTGTGCTGCCCCTGTCGGGCACGCGCAGACGGTGCGGTGTGAGACGCGCGTGCGCGTTCGTGTGCGGAGTAAGCTTAAATGTGTTTCCCGCTACGGCGTGGGGCGCATCCGTGACGCTCACCTTGCGGGCGGAGTCCGCGGACTGACCCTTGAGCGGGCAGTGACCCGTCGTCGGCGTCGGCCCCGGAGTCTGCCTCACGTTCGAGCCGTCGTCGTCGGCGTCGCCGCTTTCGGCCTTCGCCTTGTGGCAGCAATCGTGACCCGCAAACGCCGGGCACGAATCCGCCTGCGCCGTCGTCATCTGCCCGTCGCTCTCGGCGGCGGAGACGACTCCCATATCGCAGCCGAAGAAGCAGCCCACGCCTCCCAGCCACAGCACGAGGGCGGCGGCGGTAAGGCGTCGGACAATCGAACGGGCTGTCAGTCGCGGCTCGAACACGTCGGGCATTGTAAGTCGTCGCCGGAATCAAATCAATGGTGCGCGCCCTCGCCGCGGCGGGTCTCGCCGCGCCACGATTCGACGCCTTCCCCGAAGATATTCCGGCCCCTGAGTCTTATCTCCTTTTCGGAATCGGCAGGAGCATCGAGACTTCCTCACGATATTTCTCGTATTCCGTCCCGTGAACGCTCACGATGTCGCGCTCCTCAAGCTGAATCGCAATCAGGATGTAAGCGGTCGTGGCGAGTGCGAAGACCAGATGCCCGACGGTCATCCGGGGAGTTGACCAGAAGGCGATGATGAACCCCAGCATAATGGGGTGGCGCACGAGCTTGTAGAGGAAGCGCGTCTTGAAGCCCAAGTCCGTGTATTGCCGCCCGCGCTGGTAGAGATAGACTTGCCGCAAGCCGAAGAGGTCGAAGTGGTTGATGAGGAACGTGCTGACGAGCACCATCGCCCAGCCGAGGAAGAAGAGCGCCCACAGGACGTAACGCGCGGCGGCGTTCTCGACATCCCACACCACGTCCGTCATGGGTCGCCACAGCCGGAAGAGCAGAAGCAGCGCGAGGCTCGCCAGCAGCACGTAGGTGCTGCGCTCCACGGGTTGAGGCACGAATCGCGTCCACCAACGCTTGAAAGCGGGTCTCGCCATGACGCTGTGCTGGGCGGCGAAAAGGCCGAGGAGGAGGGCGTTAATCAAAAGCGCCTTGCCGAACGGCGCGGGCTCGCCGGAGTCAATGGATTTGGGCACCAAGAGATTGCCGACGAAACCGATGGCGTAGAGGAACGTGAGGAAGAAGACAAGATAGCTGACCACCCCGTACAGGAAAGCGAGTATTCGACCCATCATCCGTCCCTCCTTTCGTGTCAGGCATGTCGTTGGAGGCGACTCAACCGTCACCTACCGCACATTAGACGGCGGCGGCGCTTTGTCGCAGATACCGCACCTTACGGACTCTTTTCCCTTCGGTTGTTTTCGCTTGCGGGGTTGGGCGGCTGCCGACTGTAGTTCGCAGAGGCTTTTATGACAAATCCGGCGGCGAGTCAATGCTTTTGCGGCGGCTTGCCATAGCGGGCGCAGCCGGACGCGGGAGAAAATCGGGCTTCCGTCAGAAGCCCGAAACCACACGGCGACGGGCGTTCAGGCGGCTGCCCCGGACACTCTTAAGATGTCTCGTGCTGCTCTATCTCTTCGAGGTTCTTGATGAGGTCTTTGTTGATCTTCATCTTGCGGCGGTTGGCGTCCACGGCGACGTAGATGACTTCGGCCTCGGTGACTTTGATGCGCTCGGAAGTGCCGCCGTAGCGTTCGGCCTCGACGACGACGCGGGTGGTGATGGAGGTCGTGCCGACGCGGACGGTCGTCGCGTAGAAGCTCACGAGGTCGCCGACGAAGACGGGAGCGTGGAAGACGACCTCGCGCATCGCGACCGTCACGAAGCGTTCGATCTGCGTGCGGCGGTGGGCCTCGACCGCGCCCGCGATGTCTATGTAGCTGAGGATGATGCCGCCGAAGATCGTCCCTTGCGGGTTGGTGTCGCGCGGCAAAAGCGTGATGCGGATGGCCGGGTCGCCGTATGAGTTCATTATCCGTCGAGGATGACTGCGCCCGGCCCGGCCTGTCAAGCGGACGCCCCCGACCGCCCGGCGGCGACCGCCGACGCGCCCCTCGCCCCTCCACATCCGGGCGGAAATACTGCCCTTTTGGCCCCGTTTTCCGCCCCCGCTCATACAACTTGAGCGACGCCGGGAGACATCCAAACGCTTGCCGTGGAAGCCTCTAAAACCGGGACGCCGAAGGGCGCGGTCTGACTCCTCACGGTTTTGTCAGGGCCGCCGCGCCGAAACGGCTGTATAATCGGCGGCCAAAAGTCGCCTCGGAAAAGTCAGTCTCGTTAAGACCTCCTTTTGTCGTTGACAGGAAAGCTACCGATGAAGAGATTTTATAACTACTCGTTGCTCGCGGCGCTCGTCGCGTCTTCGTTCGCGGGGACGGCTGTGGCGCAGGAGCGCCGCCGTCCCGCCCCCCGCCCGCAGTCGCAGCGCGCGAAGCCGACGCCGACTCCCACGCCTCTGCCGACGCCGCCGCTCGTCGCGACCATCGCCGAGACGCCGCTCGCGCCCGGCGCGCGCGCACGCTTCGACGTGACGAACTACCGCATCGAAGCCGAGCTGACGCCGGGGCAGAACTTCCTCGGCGCTTCGGGCGAAGTGACCTTCACGCCGCTCGACAACACGCGGACGGTCGTCTTCGAGCTGAACGGCTCTTTGAAGATTGAAAGCATCGAGCGCAACGGCAAGCCCCTCTTGAACTTCGTGCAGGATCAGGCGGGCCTCGACAACATCGGGCCGCACGTCCGCATAGACCTCGGAGAAGTGGTCGCCGCCGGGCAGACGCAAACCCTTCGCTTCCGCTGGTCGGGCGTCCTCGTCACGCCCGAAGGCGGGCCGCTGGCGACGAAGCGTCTGGCCTACGTCGGCTCGGACGTTTCTTATCTGATGTACGCCGCGCGTTGGTTCCCCTTCCACGAGTACGCCGCCGACCGCGCGACCGCCGAGGTCACAGTCACCGTGCCCACGGGCTACGAGGTGGCGGGCGCGAGCGACGAGCCCGTCACGGCACAGCCGCGCGCCGCCGGTAAGCAGGCCTTCCGCTTCGTGCAGCGCCAGCCCTCGCTCGTCGGCAACTTCGCCGCCGGGCGTTTCCTCTCGCGCACTCTGCGGATGAGCGGGTACGAGTTGTCCTTCTACGTCCAGCCGGGCAACGAGCGGATGATCGAGCCCTACGCGCAACTCGTCGGCGAGGCGCTTCAGTTCTACACGCAGAAGTACGGCGAGCCCGCCTTCGGCAAGCGTTTTGTCGTCGCGCAGATTGACGACGCGAGCCTCGACGCCTACGCCGCGCCGGGGATGCAGTTCCTCTCGCCGCGCTTCTTCAACGCGGGTCGGCAGGCTCCGCTCGATGAAAGGCTTTTGCGCGAGGTCGCCTTCCAGTGGTGGGGGCTCTCCGCCGGGCTCAAGTCTTTCGACGACGCGTGGCTCTCGCAGGGATTAGCCGAGTGGAGCGCCTTCGCCTTCCGCGAGACGCGCCTGTCGGGCGCGGCGCTCGAAACCTCGCAGCGAGACATGCTTGAGCGCGCGCTCATGTTCGAGCAGGCGGCTTCTATCGCCCGCGCGCCCTCGACCTTAGACGACCAGTCGGCGGCTTATCAGGCCGTCGTCTTCTACAAGGGCGCGATGGTCTTCCGCATGCTCCGCGAGACTCTGGGGCCGCAGAAGTTCGACGACCTCCTGCGCCGCTACTTCACGCAGTTCCGCGGCAAGAACGCCTCGATTGACGACTTCGAGAAGCTGGCGACGCAGGTCGCGGGCGAGAACACGCGCTACTTCTTCGCCCGCTGGGTCGAAGGGACAGGCGTGCCGGAGTTCAGCGCCGACTACCAGATTATCCGCACGCGCGCGGGCAAATTCCGTGCGCGAGGGACGGTCAAGCAGAACGTCGAGAACTTGCGCCTGCCCGTCGAGATTAAATTGAGGGCCGAGGGCGACGACGCCGACACGACCGTCTACATCGCCAACGAAAGCGAGGACTTCGACTTCGAGTCGTCTGGCAAGCCCCTCGAAGTCATCATTGACCCGAACCACAAGGTCTTGCACACCTCGGACGAGCTGCGAGTCTCCATCGTCGCGCGGCGCGGGTTGGAGTTGTTCCGCGAGGGCCAGTACCTCGAAGCGCAGAGGCAGTTGGAAGAGGCGCTCAAGCTCGACAAGTCGAACTCGTGGGTCTACTACAACCTCGGCCTCATCTACCTCGAACAGCGCAACTACGACCCGGCGATTGACAACTTCAAGGCGGCTTTGACCGGCAACCTCCGCCCCTCCTGGATCGAGGCGTGGGCGCACATCAAGATGGGCAACGCCTACGACGCGAAGGGCGACCGCGCCCGCGCCGTCAACGAATACAAAAAAGCCGTCGAGTCCGGCATAGACTTCGACAACGCGCAGAAGACCGCCAAGGCCTACATCGAGACGCCCTACGACCCGAAGGCCGTCACCGCCCAGAGCGGCGCGACAGAGTAGACCGCATCAGTGGCGGAAGCCCGACCGTCAGGGAGGGCGTCTCAAGAGTAAGCAGAAGGCGGTAGGCAGTGAGCAGTCAAGTCTGGTTATCGAACTTGACTGCTCACTGCCTACCGCCTTCTGCTTTCTGTTCTAACGCCCTCCCTGACGGTCGGGCTTCCGCAGTTCATACTGGCGGCGCGGCGACGACCGTGATGCGGTGACGTTCGGCGAGCGCGAGCATCTCCGCCTTGTCGAACATGAGGGTCTTGCCCGCCGTGATGCAGAGGCAGGTCGCGCCCGCCTCGACCATCGCCTCGACGGTCGGGACGCCGACCACAGGCACGTCGAAGCGCATGTCCTGATTCGGCTTCGCCACCTTGACGACGGCGAGGCGGCCCCGCGCGAGCGTGCCCGCGCGGCGAATCACGGCGTCCGTGCCTTCCATCGCCTCGACGGCGACGCAGGCGCGCGCCCGCACGACGATGGTCTGGCCGAGGTCGAGCCGCGCTATCTCGCGCGCGACTTCGAGGCCGTATTCGATGTCGCCGCGCTCGCGCTCGTTCGGCGCGCGCTTCGTCAGGACGCCTTCGGCGGGGAGGCTGTCCTTGAGGAAGAAGGTCGAGTCAATAAGCTCGATGCCTTCGCGCGCGAGTTCGTCGGCGACGCCGCCGATGAGGGCGTCGGTGTTGCGGCGCGGGAGGCTGATGAGCATCCTCAGCATCCTCACGTCGGGCAGCGCGCCGCTGAAAATCTGGACGTGCTTGACCTGCCCCGCCATGATGGCCTTCTCCACGCCCTCGCGCTTGAAGAAGCGAATCATCTTCCCCAGTTGCCCGATGCCGACCCACGTCACGCTCTCGGCCATCTTCTCAATCGCCGGGTCGGTCTCCTCCTTAATCGCCGCCACCGCCAGAGACACGCCCGCCCGCCGCGCGCCTTCGAGCACGAGGAAGGGGAAATTGCCGTTGCCCGCGATTAAGCCGTAACGCATGTTAGAAACTCAGAAGTCAGAACGATGAACGATGAATTGAAAGACAAGGCTTCCGTTTTTCAGTTCATCGTTCATCGTTCTGACTTCATAGTTTATTTGACAACTCCGCGCCGCGAGGTCTCGATGAAGCGGACGAGTTCTTCGACTTCCGTGGAGTCTTTAATCTCTTCGCGGATGGCCGAGAGCGCCTGCGTCGTGTTGAGGCGGGAGGCGAGGAGGAGGCGGAAGGCGTGGTGCAGGGCGTCAATGGTCTCCTGCGGGTAGCCGCGCCGCTTCATCCCCGTGGTGTTGAGGCCGTAGCACTTCGCGTGGTTGCCGACGGTGAGCGCGAAGGGGAGCGCGTCTTTGACGACCACGGAGTAGCCGCCGACGTAAGCCTCTCGACCCACTCGGCAGAACTGGTGGACGCCCGAATAGGCCCCGATGTTCGCGCCGTCCGAGACCTCGACGTGACCGGCGAGCGTCGCCGCGTTGGCCATGATGACGCGGTCGCCGACGAGGCAGTCGTGCGCGACGTGCGCCTGCGCCATGATGAGGCAGTCGTCGCCGATTGAGGTCAGCATCCCGCCGCCCTCGGTGCCGCGGTGGACGGTGACGAACTCGCGCAGGCGGCAGCGGCGACCGACGCGCGTCTCGGCGGGCTCGCCCCGGTACTTCAAGTCCTGCGAGGCGAGCCCCACGGAGACGAACGGGAAGACGTGCGTGTCGTCGCCGATTGAGGTGCGACCGTCCACGACGCAGTGCGATTCGAGGCGCACGCGCTCGCCGAGCCGCACCTCGTCGCCCACCGTGCAGAAGGGGCCGACGGAGGAGCCCGCGCCGATCTCCGCGCGCGGCGAGACGATGGCCGAGGGGTGAATGGTGGCAGACATCAGAATCAAAAGAAGGCAAAAGGTAAAAGGTAAAGGGCAAAAGTGAAGAGGCCGAAGCCCTTCCTTAACTTTTGCCCTTTACCTTTTACCTTTCATTTCACGGCGTTGCGGTCGGTGACGATGCTCATGATGTCGGCCTCGGCGGCGAGCTGGCCCTCGACGTGCGCCTCGCCGTGCATGCGCTGGACGCGCGCGCCGACGCGCAGAGGCGTGACGGTCAAGACCAGTGTGTCGCCGGGGACGACGGGGCGGCGGAAGCGCGCGTTGTCTATGCCGCTGAAGAGGACGAGCTTCTGCTCGCGGTTCTCTATCTGCTGGAGGGCGTAGACGGCCCCGACCTGCGCCATCGCCTCGACGATGAGGACGCCGGGCATGACGGGCGCGCCGGGGAAGTGCCCTTGAAAGAACTGCTCGTTGACCGTCACCTGCTTGATGCCGACGATGCGGACGCCCTCCGTTAATTCGATGATGCGGTCAACGAGGAGGAACGGATAGCGGTGCGGCAGGATGCGCTGGATGCCGAGCGTGTCGAGAACCGTTTCCATAGGAGAGCCGTGAGCCGTAAACGGTGATAGGAGAAAAGCAGTAAACCGTAAACCGTGAACCGTGACAGGAGAAGTCGCCTTCCTCCTGTCACGGTTTACTTGTCACGGTTCACGGCTTTTAGCGGTTGGCCGGGGTCGCGGTCGAGGCCGTCGCCGGGTTGCGCTGGTTGTAGTCGGCGATGAAGGCGTTCGTGAGGTCAACGCCGTCGTTGACGACGAACATCACCTCGCCCATCTTGCTCACGTCGAAGATGACGGTGATGCCGCGCGTCCGGGCGTAGGCCTGAAGCGCCGTGCCGATCTCCTGATAGATGGGCTGCGTCTCCTCGCGCAAACGCTTCTGGTAGGCGCGCTGCGCGTCCTGCGACTTGCGCTCGATGTCGCTCTTCAAGGTCTCGGCCTGGTCGGCCTTGGCGGCGAGCGCCCGCTGGTCGGAGAGGTTCTTGGTGGCCTCGATGTCCTTGCCGATCTGCTCGTAGCTGGCGCGGAGGCGCTGAAGCTCGTCGCTGCGCGGCTTGAACTCGGCGTTCACCTTGTTGAAGGCGTTGACGAGGCGGGTGATGCCCGACTTCGGGTCGGCGAAGGCTTCGGTGTCAATGATCGCGATCTTGCCTTCGACGGGGTTGCCGCCCGGAGCGCCGCCGGTCTGCGGGGACGCCGGGGTGGTTCCTGCGGGCCTCTGCGTCGCGGGCGCAGCCGGACGCGTGGCGGCGGGTTGCGCGCTCGCCGAGAGCGCGGTCAGGGCCGCGATGGCGGCGGCGGCTGCGATGTGACGAATGAGTTTCATATCTTTCTTGTACTGCTCCTTCAAAAGTCAAAGGGACGCGCCCCGGCGGTCGTTTCCGACCCTCTCTTGGGATGGCGACTCCCGTGGTTAGATTATCAGAAAGTCCGCCCGATACTGAACCGGAAGATACTTTTCTTCTCCCCCAGAACCGCGACCCGTGCGTTCGGATTATAGGCGTAAATGAAGCGAAATGGCACGTTGACGACCGGCAGTTGGATGCGAATCTCGGCCCCGACGCTGGATCGGTAGTCGCCGAATTTTGAAAAAAGGCTCTGCGACAGACGCGCGACCGTGTTGGTCTGCGCCTCGCCGCGCAGGAAGATCGGCTGGACGCCGAACGGGAGCCCCGTCACGGGGTCTACCGGCCCGACGCGGCGCATGTTCTCGAACTGCTCCTGCGTCAGCAGGCGGTCGCCCGTGACGAGCAGCGGGCCGGTGCGCAGCGTCGGGTCGAGCGAGGCGAGCTGCGTGTTGCGGCGCAGGATGAGCGAGGACAGCCCGCCGAGGCTCGACAGGAACGGCAGGTCGTCGAGGAACTCGGTCGAGAAGGTCTGGTCGTTGAGCGAACGGAGGTTGAAGGCCGTCCCGATGTCGGCGAAGGCCGCGAGCGTCAGCGGGCCGAAGATCGGGATGCGGTACTCGAAGTTGCCGAGGAGCTGCGTGTCGCCGCCGAGGAGGCGGAACTGCCGGTCAATCTGGAGGCTGTTGTTGCCGCTCGGGCCGGTGAACGTCCCCAGCGTGACGAGCTGCTGGCGCAGGGAGTCGGAGAGCCCGGCGACCGGCGTCACCGCGCCCGAAGCCGTGCTCGCGACCTCCACGTCCTGCGACGTGACGAAAACGTCGAGCGGGACGAGCGGGCCGATGGAGCGCACGTTGTAACCGCGAATCGAGAACTCGTCGCCGAGGTAGAAACGCTCGTAGATGGGCACGCCGTTGATGAAGGAGAGCGAACTCTGCTGCGCCTCCCTGATCTTGCCCGTCACGCCGAAGCTGGAGACGTGGCCCGCCACGAGGCGGAAGCCGAAGACCTCCGGGTTCTCCGAACGCTTGCGGCGCACCGCCATGAAGCGCGTGTAGGAGATGGTCGGCTGGTACGTCCGCACGTCGCCGCCGAGGCCCGCGAAGGCCAGTTGGAGCGTGAGCTGCTGCCCGGCGGTCGGGTCAATCGAGGCGTTGCGCGTGTCGTAGACGAGGGTCGGCGTCAGGCGGCTCGTCGTGATGTTCGGCTGGTCGAAGACGCGCGGGATGAAGTTGGCCTCGTCGCCCGACAGGTTCACCGGCGGGTCTTCGATGGACGAGCGCGAGATGTTGTAGGAGAGGCCGATGCGCGAGGCGCGCGCGAGCTGCACGAGGCGGCGGCTGCGGGGCCGCCAGAACTCGGAGAGCGGCGAGCTGGCGAAGATCGAGCCGCCCGTCGTCGTCTGCGTGAAGAGATTCTCCTCGCTCGCGTTGAGGAAGTCGAACTGGTTGCCGAACGCGCCGCCGATGGCCTCGACGTTCTGCGAAAGAATCGTCCCCTCGCCGAAGAACTTGCGCGACTCGGTGTAGAGCGAGAAGCCGACCGAGATGGGCCGGTCGCGGATGTACGGCTCGGTGAACGAGAAGAGGATTGACTTCTGCCGGTTGCCGAAGGCGAACTGGAACGAGAGCGATTCGCCCCGACCCAGAAGGTTGTTCGTCGAGTAGTCGAGGCCGAAGAACGAGCCGCCGACGCCGGAGAGGCCGCCGTTGAAGGCGATCTGGTTGCGCCCGCGCTCGGCGACGCGGAGGTTGATGTCCACCTCGCCGCGCTCCTCGTCGGTGCGCAGCTCGGCGTCCTTGTCCTTGTCAATCGGGTCGAAGAAGCCGAGCTGGTTGAGCTTCAGGATGGAGAACTCCCAGAGCGTCTTGTCGTAGATGTCGCCCTCGTTGACGGCCACCTCGCGGCGGAGCACGTTGTCGCGCGTGAAGGTGTTGCCGAGGAATTCGAGGCGGCGAAGGCTGAACTGCTTCCCTTCCGTGATGGTGATGGTGAAGTCGGCGATGCCCTCTTTGGGGTTCTGCGGGTTGTCCTTGAAGGCGGGCGCGACGTCGTACTCGTACTGGATGAAGCCCGACCTGCCGTAGAGCTTGTCGAGGTCTTCCGAGAGCGCCTTCACTAACCGCTGGCCGTTGGCGACTTCGCCCGGCGCGAGGCCGATGACCTGCCGGATGACGTCCTCCGAGTAGATGGAGTTGCCTTCGATTTTAATCTCGCCGAGGCGGTAGAGGCGGCCTTCGGTGACGGGGATGATGACGCGCAAGCCCTCGTCCGTCGAGGAGAGGATGGGGAGCGGGAGGATGGGGAAGCCCGTCCGGCGCGGGCCGACGCCTTCGACCCTCGGCTCGCCCGTGCGCGCCTCAAGGTAGCCCTTCGAGCGCATGTGGCCGACGACGTTGCGGCCCAAATCGTAGTCGAGCTTTTCGAGGTGGAGGATGTCCTGTCCCTTGAAGCGCGAGAGCAGGCCCGCCTCCTTGACGAGCTGCATCTTCGAGCGCAGCTCGCCGTCGCTGAAGACCTGGTTGCCCTCGAAGTCAATCTCGACGACGCGCACGCGGTCGCCCTCGTCCACCTTGAAGGGGAGCGCGACCGAGGTCAGCGAAATCTCTTCGGGCGTGACCTCGATGGTCGCGTTCGGGTGGCCCTTCTCGGCCAGAAGCTCTTTGATGACGCGGCGCGCGGTGTTCAGCTTGACGGGGTCGAAGGTGGACTCCTTCGAGATGCCGACGCGCTGCTCGCGGAAGGCCTTGAGGACGTCGGCCTCGGTGATGCTGGAGAGCCCGTTGAAGGTGATGTCGCGGATGACGGGCAGCTCTTTGACGTTGAAGATGACGATCCGGCCCCGCGTCCCGCGCTCGGTCGAGACGCGCGTCTCGGTCTTGTCGAAGAACGGGAGGTTGAGCAGGGCCTGCAGGTCGCGCCGCACCTGCGCCTCGTTGAACGGGTCACCTTCGCGCGTCTGGATGTGGTAGAGGATGTCTTCGTCGCGCAGGCGGCGGTTGCCTTCGATGAGGAGTTGCTCGACCAGCTCCTGCTGCGGGGCGGCGGAGGGGGCTCCCGGCTCCTGCGCGCCGCGCGCCGCCACGGCGGGCAGCACGGGGCTGAGGAGCATGAGACTGCCCAGAAGGGCGGCCACGAGATAAATCCACGGCGCGCGAATTCGCATAAACTTAGTTTTTCGCCTCTGAAGATTACCGAGTGAATGAATACCGGGAGACAGAAAGAGACCCTCTGACCAAAAACCTCGTCTCGGACACGGGCGCTTTCGGCGCGTCCGGCGACCAGCGGCGAGGGCACGGCTTCGGAATCGGAACCTTATGATTCGCTCCGGGCCGTGTCACGTTGCCAGCGGGTCACTCCTGCAAAGTGGCGCATTATACAAGGCAAAAGGCAAAAGGTAAAAGGCAAAGGGCCGTGTCCGACGGCGATTCCTTCAGACTTTTACCTTTTACCTTTTGTCTTTTGCCTTTTTAATTCACTGTTTTTCAGTGAATTAAAAGCGCGTCGCCCGGCTCTTCGACCACGGCGGGGCGGTGGGACAGCTCGTTGCCGTCGAGGAAGACCTCGATGATCGGCGCGCCGAGCGTGCCCTGTATGAGCGCCTCGGAGAGCGGGTCTTCGACGTATTTTTGGAGCGCGCGGCGCAGGGGCCGCGCCCCGTAGGAGCGGTCGCCGCAGGTCTTCTCGACGATCCAACGCTTGGCGTCCTCGGTGAGCCGGACTTCGAGCCCGCGCCGTTCCAGCGTCCGGTTCAGGATTTCGACTTGCAGGCCGACGATCTCCAAAAGCTCTTCGTCGAGGAGCTGGTCGAAGATGATGATCTCGTCGAGGCGGTTGATGAATTCGGGGTTGAAGGTCTGCCGCACCGCGCTCATCACCATCTCCTCCATCTTCTCGCGCGAGGAGTCGGCGTTGGCCTGGAAGCCCATCGCGCCCTTCTTCTGGATGAAGCGCGCGCCGATGTTGGAGGTCATGATGATGATCGTGTTCTTGAAGTCAACGGTGTTGCCGAGGGCGTCGGTCAGGATGCCGTCCTCGAAGACTTGCAGGAGCACGTTGAAGATGTCGGGGTGCGCCTTCTCCACCTCGTCGAAGAGGAGGACGGAGTAGGGCGAGCGGCGGATGCGCTCGGTCAACTGACCGCCTTCCTCGTGGCCGACGTAGCCCGGAGGGCTCCCGATGAGCTTCGAGACCGAGTGCTTCTCCATGAACTCGCTCATGTCGAAGCGAATCATCGAACGCTCGGAGCCGAAGAGGAACTCGGCCAGAGAGCGCGCGACCTCGGTCTTGCCGACGCCCGTCGGGCCTAAGAAAAGGAACGAGCCGACGGGGCGGTGCGGGTTCTTGAGTCCCGCGCGCGAGCGGCGGATGGAGCGCGCGAGCGCAGAGATGGCGGGCCGCTGCGCGATGACGCGGTGGCGCAGCTCGTCTTCGATGCGGAGGAGCTTCTCGGTCTCTTCTTCCTTGAGCGAGGTGATGGGGATGCCCGTCCAACGAGCTATCACGTCCTCGATGTCGTCCTTCGAGACCTCGACCGTCATCAGCATCTCGTCCTCTTCGGAGAGAATCGAGGATGATGCGGGAAGCGCGGGCGTCGTCCGCAGGTACATGCTGCGGTCGTCGAAGTAGTCGCCGCGCGGAGGAGGCGGCGCAACGTGGTCGCGCCGGACGCGGAGCTTGACGCGCGCGCCCGCCTCGTCAATCACGTCAATCGCCTTGTCGGGCAGGAAACGGTCGGGAATGTAACGGTTCGACTGGTAGACGGCGGCTTCGAGCGCCTCGTCCGTGTAGCGCACCTGATGGAAAGCCTCGTAACGCTCGCGCACGCCGCCGAGGATGCGGATGGCCTCTTCCTCGTTCGGCGGCGGGACTTTGACGGCCTGAAAGCGTCGTTCGAGCGAACGGTCTTTCTCGATTGACTTGCGGAACTCCGCCGGGGTCGTCGCGCCGATGCACTGGATTTCGCCGCGCGAGAGTGCGGGCTTCAGGATGTTCGCCGCGTCGAGCGAGCCCTCGGCGCTCCCTGCGCCGACGAGCGTGTGCAGCTCGTCAATGAAGACGATGTACTGCGGGTTCTCGACCAGCTCGCGCATGATCTGCTTGAGCCGCTCCTCGAACTGGCCGCGATACTTCGTGCCCGCGACGATGAGCGAGAGGTCTAAGGAGAGGATGCGTTTGTTTTCGAGGAACGAAGGGACTTCGCCACGGTTGATGCGCTGCGCGAGTCCTTCGACGATGGCGGTCTTGCCGACGCCCGGCTCGCCGATGAGGACGGGGTTGTTCTTCGTCCGGCGGCAGAGTATCTGGACGACGCGCTCGATTTCGGCCTCTCTCCCGACGAGCGGGTCGAGCTTGTCGTTCCCGGCGTCGTCCGTTAAGTCGCGCGAGAATTCGGCGAGGTGCGGCGTCTCCTTCTTCTGCGCGGCACGCGGGTCGCCCCCGGCCTGCCGCGCAATCTCGTCGCGGACGGCGGCGAGGCGCAGGCCGCGCTCGTAGAGAATCTCGGCGGCCATCGAGCGTTCTTCGCGCAGCAAGCCGAGCAGCAGATGCTCAGTCCCGATGTGGCGATGTTGAAGACGGTCGGACTCTTCGTGCGCGAAGGCGAGGACGCGTTTCGTTTCGGGCGCGAGCGGGAGTTCGACGGAAGTGGAAATCTTCTCGCGCAAGGGGGCGCGGCCCTCAATCTCCTTGCGGATGGCTTCGAGCGAAGTCTGCGCGCGCGCGAGGAAGCGCGAGGTCAAGGTCTTGTCCTCGCGCATCAGACCGAGCAGCAGGTGCTCCGGCTCGATGGCGGGCGCACCGAACTGACTCGCTTCGTAACGCGCAAAGAAGATGACCCTCCGCGCCTTTTCCGTGTAGCGTTCAAACATAAGTGCTGTTTCCGACCGAAAAGGAGGACGTTGTCGTGTCGAGAGCGGTTCGGCCCCGGCGTCAGGGAGTGCGCCGTTGAACCGCTTGCGCATTATAACTGAAACACTTGCCGGATGTCAGATGTGATTTGCAAAAGTGGAGGCGGCGGAAGCCCGACCGTGAGGGAGGGCGCACTAAACGCAGAAGTCAGAACGATGAACGATGAGTTGAAAACAAAAGAATTGTCTTTTAGTTCTGCGTTCAGCGTTCCGACTTCTGACTTTCATCCGCGCCCTCCCTCACGGTCGGGCTTCCGCCAGTTTTCCGTCTTGAAGCAGCAGTAGGCGGTCGCACCTGCGCGCCAGTTCTTCGTTGTGGGTGGCGACGAGGACGCAGGCGCGCGAGGCGCGGGCGAGCGAGACGAGGAGCGCGCCGACCTCCGCGCCCGTCCGCGCGTCGAGGTTGCCGGTCGGCTCGTCGGCCAAAACGAGGCGGGGCCGTGTGACGAGCGCGCGCGCAATCGCCACGCGCTGCTGCTCGCCGCCCGAAAGCTCGCCCGCCGCGTGCCGCGCCCTCTCGGAGAGCCCGACCGCCTTCAGCATCTCCGACGCACGCGCCCGCGCCTCGCGCCACCCGCGCCGCGCGACGACGAGCGGCAGCGCGACGTTCTCTTCCGCCGAGAGGTCTGCCAGAAGGTGATGCGACTGGAAGACGAACCCGACCTCGCGCCCACGGAAGCGGGCCAACTCCCCGACGCCCGCGCCGAGAATCTCGAACTCGCCGAGCCGCGCGCTCCCCGCGTCCGCCGCCTCCAACCCGCCGAGCACGTGCAAGAGCGTCGTCTTCCCCGCACCCGACGCGCCCACGACCGCCAGCATCTCGCCCGCGCGCGCCTCGAACGACACGCCCCGCAGAATCTCCAAAACGCCCCCCGACGGGTCTTGGAAAGACTTCCGCACGTCCTCGACCACAAGCTCAAAGCTCAAAGTCTCAAGTTCAAAGTCAGAAGATTGACGAGAGCCCTCCGCCTCCGTAGAAGCCTCCCGCGACTTTGAACTTTGAACTTTGAGCTTTGAACTCATTCGTACCTCAACGCCTCGGCGGGACGGACGCGCGCCGCCTGCCGCGCGGGATACAGTGTCGCCACAAGGCTCACGGCGAAGGCCGCGAGCGCGGGGAGCAGAACGTCCGCGACGTGCGGCCTGAAGGGTACGACGCTCAACGAGTAAACGTCGGGCGGGAGTTTGACCAGCTCGAAATATTCCCCGGCGGCGCACGCGGCGAGGCCGAGCACGACTCCGGCAATCGCCCCCACGGCCCCGATGATTGCGCCTTCGATGACGAAGACCGTCATCACCCCGCCGGGCCGCGCGCCCATCGCGCCGAGGACGGCGATGTCCGTGCGCCGCTCGACGACGACGAGCGCGAGCGTCGTCGTGATGTTGAGCGCGGCCAGAACCATGATGAGCATGATGATGAGCGCGACCGTCCGCCGTTCGAGTTCGAGCGCGGCGAAGAGCGGGCGGTTCGCCTCGCGCCAGTCCACGGTCTCCCACCCTTCGCCGAGCGCCGCGCGGACGCGCCCGGCAACCGCCCCGGCCTCGAACATGTCCCGCGTCTCGATGCTCACGACCGAAGATTTAAGCTCCTCGCCTACGACCTCCGGCACTTCGTCGAGCGAGACGTATGTCCACGCCGAGTCGTAATCGTAGAGCCCCGTGCGGAAGACCCCCACGACTTTCACGCGCCGCGCGCGCGGGCTGAACCCCGGCGGCGTCGGCGACTTCTCGCCCGTCACTATCCAGCCCTCGTCGCCGACCTCCCGAAGCCCCGTCCGCTCCGCGAGGTCTTCGCCGACGAAGACCGGCACGGGCGGCCCGTCCTCTTCTTCGTCCTCTAAGACTTCCGCGCCCGGCACGGACTCCGCCGCCTTCTTCGTCCCCGTCTGTTCGGCCTCGTTCGACTCGACTGCATCCGTCTTGACGAACAAGGGTTCGAGAGTCCCCGACGTAAGCGTCCGGCGGATTTCGTCCCGCACGCGCCCTGAGCCTTCGTCCACGCCGCGCAGGAGCGTGTAAGCCATCCCGCCCGGCCCCTTCAGGAGCGCGCCCTCGTAAGTCGTCGGCGCGGCCCCGGCCACCCCTTCGACGCCGCGCACGCGCGCCGCAACCGAGCGCAGTTCGCCCACGTCCCAACGCCCTCCGTCGGCCTCAACGCCCTCGCGCGAGAGCGTGACGTGCGCCGTCCCGCGCAGGATTTTATCTTGCAGCTCATCGCGGAAGCCGTTCGACAACGCGAGCGCCACGATCAACGCCGCGACCCCGCATGCGATTCCCGCCACCGCCGCCAGCGCCGTCAGCTTCACCACGCGCCGCCCCCGCCGCACGCGCAGATACCTCAGAGCGAGAAAGAGTTCGTAAGGCATAAAAACACTTGGCGGCCAGCAGTTAAGTCAGAACCGCCTGCGGTAGCGGGCGGGTCTCAACGTCCGCGACACGCGCCCGTCATCGTAGGCGAGTCATAACACCAGCCGACACCCGCACACTAACCGACACCCGCCCGCTACCGCAGGCGGTTCTGACTATTACTCACATCTAGAATCGCGGCCCACTGTCCGTTGCGCTGTGAAGTATAGACGACAACGCCGCCGAGGACGCGGGCGGCTTCTTCGAGTTCGAGCCCGCCGTGCGTCGAGTAGAGGAAGGCGAGGTCGTAGCTCGATTTTTGTTGAGAGGCTTGCTCCAACGCCTCGCGTTTGAAGTTCTCGACGGGGAAGACCTGCAAAGGTCTTTCGAGGTAGCCGTAGTAAGGGTTCTTCAACTCGTCGGTCGCGGGCCACGCCGTCAGCACGCGCTTCTCCGGGTACTTGTCGGCGAGGACGCGCGCGGCGTCTCTGTGCAGGAGGACGAAATCACGGTAGGCGAGATTCTCTTCCCACGGGAAGCTGTACGAAGGGTTGTTTACCGAGCGGTAGGCGAACGTGCCGCAGGCGAGCGCGATGACGAGCGGCCAGAGTCGCACGCGCCGCCAGAGGGTCGAGACGCAGACGATGATGACGAGCGGGAGCACCGGCAGCATGTAGCGCGCGAGGATCGCCCCGCCAACGACGGAGAGCGCGACGACGTGCGCCACGACGAGCACGCCGAAGAGCATCTGGACGGGCACTTCGATGCGCCGCCGTTCCCTTCCCGCGTCGCTCCGCGCGCCGAGCAGCATGGCGAGCGCCGCCGCGAGCGTCAGCACCCACAGGTTCATGTGCGCCGTGACGTGCGCGAGCCTGCGCCAGAGGGCTTCGAGGATGCGCGAGAGGTTGACGGTGGACTCGACGTTGTAGCGGAAGTATTCGGGGTTGCCGAAGACGTAGCCGGTCTGCGTGTAGTGGTACGCGAACCACGCGGCAAGCGGCAAGAGCGCGCAGAGCATCATGAAGGCCCGACCGATTGAACGTCTCTCCTTCAGACAGACCGCCGCCGCGAGCTTCGGCTTCCTCTCAAAGAGCAGGCACAAGACCTCCCACCCGAAGAGAGTCAGAGGCACGAGAATCGCCGTCTCCTTCGCCAGCCCCGCGAGCGCGAAGAGCGCGACCGACGACCAGCGACGAAGGTCTCCACGGTCGTCGGTCGCCGCTTCCTGCTCAGTCCTCTTCTCTCGCGGCAGATAGAGGACGAGCCCCCACGTCGTCAAAGCGGCGACGGCCATGTCGAGGTGCGCGAGCGTGCTCTGCGCGAAGAAGACCGGGTAGAGCGCGGTGCAGAGGGCGGAGCCGGCGGCGACCCATCTATTCGCCACGCGCTCGGCGAGGCGGAAGACGCCGAGCAGTGTGAGCACGGAGACCAACAGCATCGCCGCGCGCGCCACCGTTATGTGGAAGCCGAAGAGCTTCCACGCGAGCGCGATGTAGGCGGGGACGAGCGGCGGGTGCGCGTTCGAGAGCGTCGTGTGGGGGATGAACGCGCCGTCGGCGTAGATGTCGCGCGCCGCCGGGATGAAGTACCCGGCCTCGTCCCAGAAGTAGGGCAGGTCGAGGAGCGTGAGGTGCGTCAGGAAGACGAGCGCGGCGAGGCCCGCGAAGACGAGCGGCCAGCGGAGTTTCGACGCGCGCTCTGCGGGCGCGCGCCCTTCAGGCGGGCTCGCCATTGTCCGGGGCCGGGGCTTCGTCGTCGGCGGGGTGGGAGAGTGATTCGATGAGTTCCGAGTCGAGCGAGCTTTCGGGCCGCTTGATCATCGTCAGGACGTTGCCACGCTCGTTGTACGCGACCTCGTCCATGATGTTGTAGATGAGGAGGACGCCGCGCCCCGAAGTCTTGAAGAGGTTCGAAGGGTCGAGCGGGTCGGGGATCGAGGTCACGTCGAAGCCCTCGCCCTCGTCCTCGATGGTGAAGCGCGCCTCCTTGGCCGAGAGGTCGGCGGTGATGCGGACGAGCTTGTGCGGGTCGCCGCCGTTGCCGTGCTTGACGGCGTTGACGAAAGCCTCGTCGAGCGCGATGAAGAGATTCGAGCTGTCCGGCTTGACGATGCCTAAGGCGGCGACGCGCTCGATGAGGTAGTGGAGCACGCCGTTCATCAGCGAAAGATCGCTCGGCAGCTCGAACTCGATGCGCTCGCGGACGAAGGGCAAGACCTTGAGGTCTTCGACGAAGCGGAGCTTGTAGCCGAGCGTCTTCTCGACGATGCTCCGCAGCTCCTCCTTGTCATACGGCTTGCGCAGGAGGTTGGCCGCGCCGAGCTTGAAGGCTTTGATGATGCCGGTCTGGTGCGCCTCCTCGGACGAGACGACGATGGGGACGAAGAGGCGTTTGCGCTTGAGTTCGGAGATGATCTGCGTGCCGCTCTGGGCGTACTCGGCGAGGTCGGAGATGATGAGGTCGAAGTCTTCGAGGTCTTCGCGCGAGACGGCCTCCGAGCGGTCGCCGGTCGCCACGACTTCGTGGCCCAGTTCGGCCAAAGCGTCGGCCAAGACCGTGCGCAACTCCGCATTCCCGTCAACGATGAGTATACGTCGCCTGTCCATCCGGTAACAGTTTCCGCAAAAAGCCTTATAAGGCAGGGAGGGCACGGACACGCTTTCAGCCGCGGGGCAACAAAGCTTTCCGCCAACGCTGTACGAGGTGAGCCAGCGCGTTGGTTCCAAATATTACGACAGAGGCCCGCTCCGTCGCCAGCCTCGGCCAGCCGTGGCGGGAGAATTTTTACGACTCCCGCCCACCCCTCTCTGCCGGGGCAAGCCCTCAAACAGTACCGCGAGCGGTAGCGAGCGGGTTGAGCTTGATGATGCCCGACCCGCTCGCTACTGCTCGCGGTACTGTCGCCTCCTGCTCCCCTTTTGTTAGACTCTGCGCGGAAAATCTTATGGAAGCCTCCGCGCGAAAAGAGCAGCCACAGCCCTCGCGGGAGGCGCGCGCCTACGGCTTCGCCGACCTCTCCGAGTATACCTTCAAGCAGCGACTCCTGATTCGCGCCGCCGACCTCGCCTTCTACGCGCTCATCCAAATTGTCGGACGCACCGTCCGCTTCCGCGTCGAGGGTTGGGAGCACTGGGAGGCCGTCGCGCGCGACGGCGGGCCGCCCGTCCTCGCCTTCTGGCACGAACAACTGTTCCTCGCCACCTACTACTTCCGCCGCCGTCGGATCGTCGTCATGACCTCGCGGAGCTTCGACGGCGAGTACATCGCGCGCTTCATCCAGCGCTTCGGCTACGGCGCGGCGCGGGGCTCTTCGTCGCGCGGCGCGGTCGGCGCGCTCGTCGAGATGACGCGGCTCGTGCGCTCAGGTTCGCCCGGCGGCTTCACCGTGGACGGCCCGCGCGGCCCGCGCCGCGTCGCCAAGATGGGGCCGCTCGTCCTCGCCAAGCGGACGGGCCGACCCGTCCTGCCCTTCGCCGTCAACGCCGAAAGCTTCTGGCGCACTCCGAGCTGGGATGGCCTCCAAATCCCCAAGCCCTTCACCCGCGCCACCGTCCGCCTCGCGCCCCCCATCCACGTCCCCGCCGACGCCGACGACGCGCTCTTACAAGTCAAGCTCTCTGAACTGCAACGCGCGCTCGAAGAGGTCAGCCGTTGACTTTCGCGTGGCGCGCGCGCCGCCGCGTGTAGTAGGATTGGCCGAATAATTCCTCCGCCGCTTTCCGTGTTTTTATGACTGAGAAGCTTTCAGAATCTTTTCTGAGGAGACTTGCATGATTAATCAGGAGCGCATCAAGAATCTTCTGCTCGAACTCGTCCAGATTGACAGCATCTCGCGCAAGGAGCGCGAGGTGGCCGAGCGCATCCGCGCGATTTGCGAGGAGATGGGCGCGGAGGTCGAGATAGACGGCGCGGGCGAAAAGGTCGGCGGCAACACCGGCAACGTCATCGCGCGTTTTCCGGGGACGATTCCGGGCGCTGAAGCCATCATGATGTCGGCGCACATGGACACGGTCGTCCCCGGCGAGGGCGTCAAGCCGGTCGTCGAGGGCGACATCATCCGCACCGACGGCACGACCGTCCTCGGCGGCGACGACAAGTCGGGCTGCGCCGTCATCATCGAGACCATCCGCTGCCTTCAGGAGCAGGCAATCCCGCACGCGCCGATTGACGCCGTCTTCTCCATCTGCGAAGAGGTCGGACTGCTCGGCGCGAAGCACCTCGACTTGTCGAAGGTGCGCGCCAAGTACGGCCTCGTCTTCGACTCGGACGACCCCGGCTTCCTCTTCACGAAGGGGCCTTCGGCCAACCACTTCGAGTTCAAAATCTTCGGCCTCGAATCGCACGCCGGGGTCGCGCCGGAGCAGGGCATCTCGGCGATAAAGATCGCCGCCGAAGGCATCGCCGCCATGAAGCTCGGACGCATTGACGAGGTGACGACCGCCAACATCGGCGTCATCCGCGGCGGCGAGGCGACGAACATCATCACCAACCTCGTCACGCTCCGGGGCGAGGCGCGCTCGCTCGACGAGGCGAAGCTCAACGCGCAGACCGAGCACATGATTAAGTGTCTGACCGACGCGGCGGAGAAGTACGAGGTGACGGTGGACGGCGTGACGACGAAGGGGCGCGTCGAGTCGCAGGTGACGCGCGAGTACTACGCGATGGACGTGCCCGACAGCTCGCGCGTCGTGCAGCTCGTCCTCGGCGCGGCCTCGCGCATGAACCTCGAAGTCAAGACGCTCGCGTCGGGCGGCGGCTGCGACGCCAACATCTTCAACAAGCAGGGCATCGAGTGCGCCAACCTCGGCACGGGGATGCGCGCCATCCACACCGTCAAGGAGTGGCTCGACGTGAAGGACATGTACGCCTCAGCCGAGATGACGTTGGAGATTATGAGGCTCAACGGCGAGATGGCGCGCGGCTCGGCGGCGGGCTGACGCTGACTGAGAGAAGAGAGTTTAAGAGGCTTAAAAAGAGGAAAGGGGTCGAGGGAGATGAATTCTTCCCTCGGCCCCTTCCCCTTTGACCCTGACTCGTCTTTCTTACCTCTCGGTGTCGAACAACGCCGGATTAATCGGCTCATCGAAGGTGAAGTTGTTGAGCTGGAAATTCCAGTCGAGGAGGACGGGGCCGATCTCCGAAGTGACCATGTACTCCATGCGGTAGGAGTGCGGGAGCATGAGCCCCTTCTCGTCCTTGAATTCGCCGAAGTCTTCGGCGAGGTGGTAGCGCGTGTCAATGCGCCCGGCGGAAGAGCCCGGAACCGGCCCCATCGTCGCGGCCACCACGCGGTCGTACTCCGTCCGCAGGTGATTGAAAGTCTGGGCGTCGAAGTAGAGTTTGATCTTCAGGTCGGAGCCCTTCTTCGGCTTGTAGCTGAGCTTGTGGGCCTCGCGCCCGTTGACCTTGGCCGTCCCGTCGTAGCCGAGCTTCGCGCCGCGCTCCGCGAGGTTCAAAAGCGGCCACGCCGACGAGAGCGCCCCGCCGATGAGCCCCTCCTTGAAGAGCACCTCGTGGCTCAGGACGAACTCGCCGAAGGCCGTGCGCCGACCGGGGCGGTATTGCCGGACGGTGACCTTCTTGCCGTCGAAGCCCATCCGCTCGAACGGGTAGTCGGCCTGCTTGAACTCCGTGATGTAGAGGATTTTCTGGCCGTCGGTGGCGATCAACGCCTCCCCTTCGGGCCGCCCGCCGCCGGCGCTGTTGCGGAGGACGACCGCGATGCCGCCGGTCACCGAGCGGGTGCGCGTCGGGGCGCGCAGCTCCGCCTTGCCGAGGGCTTCGAGGTGCTTCGCCACCACGTCCTCGGCCTTCATCTTCTGGGCCGACGCCTGCGCCGCGCACCCCAGCAGCGCGGCGAAAAGGAGCGCGCAAAACTTCAAGCCGCTTCCGCCCACTCGCCTATTTCTCATCTTTAATCCTCCGAATAAATATTTTGTTTGGGATGACGCATGAGGGAGAGAGCGCCGCCTTGGATTATAAGGGGCAAGGCCGACCGAGCGCACGGCGGCGCGGGCCGGTAAAGAGCGGGCGCGGCCTTTGTTGGAGGCCGCGCCCGTTTGAGCGTCAGGGACGAAAACGGTGTGGCCGTCACCCGCTTGCGGGTGACGGCCACGTCCGCCGTTAGAAGTTCAGCTTGGCCGCGAACTGCATGATGCGCGGGTCAAACGTCGAGGTGATGCGACCGAAGGCCGCCGCGTTGATGTTCTGCACCTGACCGATGTTGAAGTTGGTCTTGTTCAGAACGTTGAAGGCCTCGACGCGGAACTCAAGGTTGACGCGCTCCGTGATGCTGGTGCGCTTGATCAGGCTGGCGTCGAAGAAGAGCACCGACGGGCCGCTGACCGGGGTCAACTGAAGGTTCCCGAAGAAGCCGGGACGCGGGTTGGTCAGGAAGCCGTTGGTCGTCGTCCTGTCCGGCTCAGCCGCGCCGGTGGCGCGCACCGCCGCGATGAGCGCCGGGTCGAAGAGCACGGGCGACCCGTTGGCGTCGAAGAAGAGGCCCGTCCGCTCCTGCAACTGCTGAACGGTCAGGGTCGAGTCAACGCTGTTGAGGGTCGAACGACCGGCGCGGTTGACGGTCGCGCGCGCCGAGACGATGGAGACCGGCTCGCCCGACTGCCAGCGCATGAGGCCGTTGAGGCTCCACCCGCCGAGGAGTTTGCCGACCACGCCGCCGCGGTCGAGGAAGCGCTTGCCGGGGCCGAACGGAAGCTCGTAGAGCCCGTTGGCCTTGAAGACGTGCGTGATGTCGTCAACGGCGCGCTGCTTCTCAAGGACGGTGCCCTGCGTCAAGTCCATGAGGCCCGCGAAGTTGCTCTGGCTGCCTTCGAAGTCCGTCAGCGACTTGCTGTAGGTGTAGTTGGCCTGGAAGTAGAGGCCGTTGTTGAAGCGGCGGCGGAGTTCGGTCTGCAAGCCGTTGTACCAGGAGTTGGCGCAGTTGCAGTACAAGTCCGCGATGAAGGTGTTCGGGTTCGGGAGGAAGTCCGTGACCGGGATGGTCGAGACGCCGGGCCCGAAGAAGAAGGTGCGGTTCGCACCCGCGTAGAACTCGGCGAGCGCGCCCGCCTGTCCCTGCGAGAAGAGCGTGCGGACGCCGGCGTCCGTCAGGAACCCGTTGAGGCCGAGGCCCGCGCCGAGCAGCGGGATGTAGGTCAACGCCTCGCGGCCCGGGCACTGCGCCAGGGTCGGATTCGGGTTGTTGCTCGTGGTCGCGCCGCAACGCAGGATGTTGCGGTAGCCGCGCTGCACGTCGGTCAGGAAGGCCGTGTTCGACTGGACGCGGAGCTGGTTGTTGTCAATACCGCGCGTCAGCTTCGTCCCGCGGTTGCCCACGTAGCGAACTTCCAGCACGGTGTCCTTGAACAGCTCGCGCTCGATGCCGACGTTCCACTGCTGGACGTAGGGCGTCTTGAAGTTCGGGTCGAAGCTGAAGAAGGCGCTGGCGAAGCCGAAGTCCGTCAGGTTCTGCGAGACGGTGCGCGGGATCGAGACCACCGGCGTTGGGATGGTCGGGACGCCGCCGCCCGTGCCGCCCGGAGTGCGGCCCGCGACCGAAGCGCCGGTCAGCGTGCGGGTCGAGCCGATGAGGCCGGGGTTGCCGCGAACGGCGTTCAGCACCGTCGTGATGTTGTTGTCAATCACGTAGGAGATCGCGTAGCCGCCGCGCAACGAGGTCTTGCCGTCGTTAAACGGGTCCCACGCGAAGCTGAACGAGGGCGCGAAGTTGTTCTTGTCGTTCGGGAAGAACCCGCGACGGTCTCCGCCCGAAGCGAAGTCGAGCGTCGCGTTCTCCAGCAGCACGCCCAACGAAGTGTTGGTCGGCAGAAGCACCAGGCCCAGCTCTTCCTGCGGCACCGAGATGAACTCGTAGCGCACGCCGAAGTTGAGCGACAGGCCCTGACGCGCGCGCCAGGTGTCCTGAATGTAGCCGCTCATGCTGTGGTACTTGAAGCGCTGCTGCTGCGTCGCGCCGGGGACGAAGCCCGCGGTGCGGCTGGCAACGTTGAAGGTCTGCGTGCCCTGACTGATGGGGCCGGTCAGGATCGCGAGGACGCTGTTGGCGTTGCCCAGCTCGGTGCCGGAGATGCCGCCGGGGAAGAGCCCCGAAGCCAGCGGGCTCGGCGTGCCGGTGGCGGTGAACCCGATGTTGAACGAGGGGAGCACGCCGCCGTCGTTGAAGGGCGCGATGAAGTTGTTGCGGTAGTTGCCGCCGAAGCGGAGCGTGTGGTTGCCCATTGACCACGAGGCGTTGTCAATCAGGTCGTAGGTCTTGACGACGCGGCCCTGCGGCAGGAAGTTGTCCTCGGAGTCCGAGACCAACGGGAGCACGATCTGGTAGCCACGGCTGAACTGCTCGTTCGTGAAGAACTGAACGTTGTAGTGGTTGAAGCCGAAGCGCAGCTCGTTGTTGATGGTGTTGGTCGGCGTCCAGTGCCACGCGAAAGAGCCGCGCGGGCGCACCGAGGTCTGGCCGTCTCCGGGCGCGCCGGGGAACGGCTCGCCGCCGGAGTTCGGGAACTCGAAGGTGAAGCGGTTGTAGATGGCCTCGAAGCGGTGGCGCTCGGAAGCGTCGAAGTCGGTGCGGAAGCCCCACAGGTCGCTCGTGCTGCCGAGCGGCGAGTTGAAGCGGAAGGTGCCGAAGTTAGAGAGCGCGGCACCGCCGGGGACGTTCGCGAGGTCACCGGTCGTCGAGTCGTTCGGGAGCGGGGCGCGGCGACCCAGATCGGAAGTGATCGGGTCGAGCGGGCGGCCCGTGAGCGACAGCAGGTTGATGGTCTGCAAGGAGCCCGGCGTGACGCCCGCGGGGCAGATGTTGGTGCCCGTGTTGGTGCAGGCCGCGCGGTAGGTGAAGAGGCCGTTGCGCGCGTTCTGCGTGAGGAAGGTGCGGGTGACGCTAGCTTCCTGCGCGACGCGCGTGCCCTCGTAGAAGAAGTAGAAGAAGAGCTTGTCCTTGCCCCACGTCGAGGCTCCGCCCTCGCCGAACTTCGGGACGACCATCGGGCCGCCGATGTTGAAGCCGAACTGGTTCTGGATGAGCTTCGGCTTCTGGAGGCGCTGATCGCCGACCGTCGCGCGACCGGCGACGACCGCCGCGTCGGTGGCGACGAAGCGCCCGCCCGCGTTGTTGAAGAAGGTGTTGGCGTCGAAGATGTCGTTGCGGTGGTACTCAAAGAACTGGCCGTGGTACTCGGTGCCGCCGCGCGGCGTGACGAGCTTGACCTGCGCGACGCCGAGGCCGTCAGCCGCGCCGCCGTTCTGCGTCGTCAGCGTGAACTCCGAGACGCTCGCCACCGAGGGGGCGGCGACGCCGAAGAAGCTGTCGGTGCGGATGAAGTTGTCGTTGATGTTGATGCCGTCCCACGTCAGGTTCGTGAACGTCCCGCGCAGCCCGTTGACGGACGCGGCGCGCGTCCCCTGGCCGCTCGAATTAACGCCGGCCTGAAGGCCCGCGAGCGACAGCGGGTTGCGACCGTTGAGCGGGAGGTCCTGAATCTGCCGCTCCTGCACGGTCGTGCTAAGCTGCGCGTTCTCGGTGTTGACGAGCGCCTGCGCGTCCGAGGCCGTGACGGTCACGGTCTCGCCGAGCGCGCCGACTTCGAGCGCAACGTTGATCGTCGAAGTCTGGTCAATGTTGACGCGCACGTCGGGCACCGACGTCTTCTTGAAGCCCGCGCCCTCGGCGACGAGGGTGTACAGGCCCTCGCGGACGGCGTTGAAGGCGAACTGGCCGTCTTCGTTGGTGGTCGCCGTCTGCGAAGTCTGGGTGGCGTTGTCCGTCAGGGTGACGGTCGCCCCGGCGACGACCGCGCCCTGCGCGTCCTTCACCGTCCCGTTGACGCGCGTGTTCGACCCCTGGGCCGACGCGTTGACGGCCCACAAGCCGCACACCAGTAGGGCGACTGTAAAGGCCCTTGCTAGAAAGCTCCTGAAAATGAAGCGTCCCCTATCCATTAGGCTCCTCCTTCTAGATTTCCTGAGACTGACACGAGAATGATACGTGGAACGTACCGGGTGGATTTGAAACCCCGCCGCCGCACGAGCTGGCTTCGGGGGGATGTGTCGAATTCGGGCAGCTACGGCCCGGCGATCTTGGGGCAGACCATTTCCCTTATCCAAGATTTCGGAGATTAATCCAGAGGGCTGAAGATTCGAAGCGGAAATTTACCGCCCCGTGACCACCCCCCGCGTCCGCGAGCACCCCGTCTGAAAGTATTACTTGCGACAGACGAAAACGAGCGAAATGTGTAATTATTTTGAGCTTGTAACCGTAGTAAGGAGTCGCCTGCGCCGGAACCCTTCGGGTGGAATATATATATTTTTTTTGCGCCCCGCGACTAACGAGAGCTACGATGCAATGGATTTCATGCAATTTATATGCAACACGGACGCGGGCGGCGGGCGCGGACATCCATTTGCTTGTTCAGAGGGAAGCTAAATTATGTCGAGCGAAAATCATTCAGAGAGTAGCAACGGGGCGCTCGCGCCGCCACGGCGCAGCGGCTACGTCGCTCTGGTGGGGCGACCGAACGCGGGGAAATCCACGCTTTTGAATAAGCTCGTGGGCGAGAAGATCGCGGCGGTCTCGAACAAGCCGCAGACGACGCGCGGGCAGATTCGCGGCGTCATCACGCGGCCCGAAGGGCAGATCGTTTTGGTGGATACGCCGGGCGTGCACTTGCCCGGCCACCTCCTCAACCGGCGGATGATGGCCGCCGTCCACGACGCGCTCGAAGGCGTTGACCTGCTGCTCCTCATCCGCGACGCGAGCGTCCCGACCGGCAACGGCGACCGCTTCGTCCTCGAACTCGTCCGCCGCTCGGCGAAGCCCGCCGTCCTCCTCCTCAACAAGACGGACAGGCTCGCCGAGAAGTCTGCGCTGCTCCCGCTCATGGAGTGGTACGGGCGCGAGCACGAGTGGCGCTCGGTCGTTCCCATCTCGGCGCGGCGCGGCAACGTGGTCGAAGAGCTCGTCCCCGAAATCATTCGCAACCTTCCGGAAGGCGAGCCCGTCTTCGGCGAGGACGAGCTGACCGACCAGCCCCTTCGCGCGCTCGTCTCAGAGATCGTGCGCGAGAAAATCCTCCACACGACGGGCGAGGAAATCCCTTACGTGACGGCGGTCGTCACCGAACGCTACGAGGAGGTGAGCGACCAACTCTCGCGCATCTACTGCGCCATCTACGTCGAGCGCGCGTCGCAGAAAAAGATCGTCATCGGCAAGGGGGCCGAGCGGCTCAAAGAGATCGGCACGCGCGCCCGCCATGACATCGAGCGGCTCGTCGGCCACCACGTCTACCTCGAACTCTTCGTCAAGGTCGAAGAGGACTGGCGCAACTCACCGCGCGCTCTCAACGAGATGGGGATTAAAGACCGTGAGCCGTGAATCGTGACGGGCGACAGGAGGAAGACTGTTTCTTCTCCCGTCACCGTTTACGGTTTACGGCTCGCGGCTTTTCTCCTGTCACCTGTCACGGTTGACGGTTCACGGCTCTTATGAATTGGTACGCACTCGATTTGACTTTGACGGCGCGGGCGCGCGAGGCGGTGGAGTACGCTCTGATGGAGGCGGGCGCGGGCGGGACTGAAGTCGCGGGCGAGGACGGCGAGTTCGTCCGCGTCTCCGCTTACTTCGACTCGCCGCCGTTGGTCGAGCACGTGCGCGAGGCTCTGCGCGAGGCGCTGGTCGTCTACGGGCTCGACACTTCGGACGTGCGCGAGATGAAGCACCGGGAGGTGGAGGGGCGCGACTGGCTCGCCGAGTGGAAGAAGGGTTGGCGGCCCGTCGAGGCGGGCGAGCGTTTTCTCGTCGCGCCGCCGTGGAGCGAACTGGAAGACGCGGCGACGGCGGGGCGTATCGTCATCCGCGTTGAGCCGGGCATGGCCTTCGGCACGGGGACGCACGAGACGACGCGCCTCTGTCTCGCCGCGTTAGAAAAACACTTCGCGGGCGGCAGTTTCCTCGACGTGGGGACGGGCACGGGCATCCTCGCCATCGCCGCCGCCAAACTCTCTACGGATGCACGCGTCGAGGCGTGCGACACAGACCCTCTGGCCGTCGAGATAGCGCGCGAGAACGCGCACCTCAACGGCGTCGGCGAACGCATCGAATTTCGCGTCGGCTCGGTGGACGAGACGACGCCTTCGGCCTCGCTCGTCTGCGCCAACCTGACGGCGGACGTGATAGTCCCGCTCCTCCCCTCTTTGCTCGCGGCGACCTGCGAGCGGCTCGTCCTCTCCGGCATCCTCGAAACGCAGACCGGCCTCGTCACTTCACGCCTGCGTGAATTGGGCGTCGGCAAGTTTGAAGTCACCGGCGAAGGCGAGTGGGTGGCAATAGTCGTCTGATGACGCGCCGAAGATTCTACGCGCCGCCCCGTTCTTTCGCGCCCGACGGCGCGGCGGTTGTGTTGTCGGCGGAAGAGTCTCGGCACTTGCGCGACGTGCTGCGGCTGCGGGCGGGCGACGAGGCTTTCGTCTTCGACGGCGAGGGACGAGAGTTCGCGTGCGTGGTCACGGAGGCGGGCGGGCGCGGCTCACAGGCGCGGCTCGAAGTGCGCGGGCGCGCGGAGCCTCGGAGCCCGGAGTCCGTGCTCCGGCTCACGCTCGGCGTCGCGCTCTTGAAGGGCGAGAAGTTCGACCTCGTGGTGCAGAAGGCGACGGAGTTGGGAGTGTCGCGCATCGTGCCGGTCGTCTCGCGCCGGGCGGACGTGCGGCTCCGCGACGAGCGGGACGCCGCTTCACGCGTCGAACGCTGGCGGCGTCTCGCGCTCGAAGCGGCCAAGCAGTCGGGCCGCGCGCGCGTCCCCTCGGTCGAGACGCCGACGGTCTTAGAAAAGTTTCTTGATGACGAAGCGACCGCCGTCGAAACGCGTCTGATGTTCGCGGAACGCGGCGGCATGAGTTTGCGTGAGTTCGTCAACGTCAACGAGTCGCGGCCCGCGTCCGTCGCGGCGCTCGTCGGGCCGGAGGGAGGTTGGGAGGCGGAGGAAGTCTCGCAGGCCGCCGAACGCGGCTGGGCAATCATCACCCTCGGTGGTCGGACGTTGCGCGCCGAGACGGCGGCTATCGCCGTTGCGGCCCTGCTCCAACACCTCTTCGGCGATATGAAGTAACAGTTTTCAGTTTTCAGCAGACAGTTTTCAGTTTCGGAATTTCAAATTTGAAATCTTCGAGGGCTGGGAGTTGAAAGCTAACCGCTGAAAACTGAAAACTGTTTACTGAAAACTGTTCCCTGTCACTTTCTTTTTTCTTTCGCCGGGAGCAGAATAATCGGGCGCGTGAAAAGCTCAAACGCGGAGGCGTCTCCGGTCGTATTGAGAAGAGAAGGCAACCTTCTCGTCGAGGAGCAGAGTCGTATGGCTTACAGCAGGGATGAGGCGGTCGAGGCGGCGCGGAAGGATTTGGCGGCGCGGCTCGCCGTCTCGGAGTCGGAAGTCGCGGACGAATCGGTCGAGGAGGCCGACTTCCCCGACGCGGCGCTCGGCGCGCCCCTCAAGGGAGAGATGAGCGGGATGATGATTACACCGGGCTGGCGCATCCGCCTGAAGGCCGCCGGGCATTCTTACGAATACCGCGCCAACCGTAATCAGCTCCGGCTCTACAAATTCAAAGGCGCGAATCACAAGATTTAGAAGTCTGGAGTCGGGAGGCTCGGAGTCAAAACAGAAAAGCTTTTGTCTTTGACTCAAGACTCCGAGACTCCTGACTCCAGACTCAAAAAGGAGTGGCAATGAACCGGCAGAATTTTCTGGGTCATCTGGCTCTGGCGTTGATGTTGATCGTGGTCGCGGTCTTCGTCGGGCAGTTGCGGCGTTGGGACTCGAAGAAGGAGACCGTAGACGTCAGGCCGCGCGTCGTCGTGAGTGTCGAGCGCGAGCACGAGACATCGGACAAGTCTTACGAGTTGGGCGAGCCCGAAGTGCTCGTCCGCTTCCGCGAGGGCGTCTCGCAAGACCGCGTCGCGGAGATCGTGACGGGCCTCACCGACCGCGTTGAGGATGAGATTGAAGGGGTGGACGGCCTCGTCAGCATTGACAGTCTCGACAACGAGGACGCCGCGCAGGTCGCCGCCGACTACAGCTCTCTGCCGGAGGTCGAGTACGTCGAGAAGAACGAGGGCATCAGTCTCGACCCGCTGAGGAGCGAGGGCCTCAACGAGCGGTTCGCCGCGGCGCTGCCGGGCGGGCCGAACGACCCTTTGCTCGCCGAGCAGTGGGCGCTCATCAACACGGGCCAGCGCGAGGGCAAAGACCGCGCCGACATCAGCGCGCTCGACGCGTGGGCCAAGACGCACGGGAGCCAGAAGGTGGTCGTCGCCGTCCTGGATAGCGGCGTGGACTACACGCACCCCGACCTCGCGAACAACATCTGGACGCGGCCCGACTCGCTCGACCCGTACTTCGACGAGCAGCTCGGCGAGGTGGACGACGAGCACGGCTTCAGCGCGCTCGACAACCTGCGCGACCCGATGGACGAGAACGGCCACGGCACGCACTGCGCCGGGATTGTCGGGGCCGAGGGCGACAACGGCGAAGGCATCGCGGGCGTCAACTGGGAAGTCGAAATCATGCCCTTGAAGTTCATGGGGGCGGGCGGCTTCGGGACGACGAAGGACGCCATCGAGGCCATCAACTACGTCATCGCGCGCAAGCAGGCGGGCGTCAACGTCCGCGTCATCAGCGCGAGCTGGGGCTCGCGGCAGAAGTCGCGCGCGCTCGGCGACGTGATCCGCAAGGCGGGCGAGGAAGGCATCCTCTTCGTCGCCGCTTCGGGCAACAACAGCGATAACGCCGACCGCTACCCGCACTACCCTTCGGGCTACGACCTGCCGAACGTCCTGAGCGTCGCCGCCTTAAACCGCCGCGACGAGCGTGCGTCCTTCTCTAACTACGGCCCGAAGAGCGTCCACCTCGCCGCGCCCGGCGCGGAGATTCTGAGCACGTGGCTCGGCGGCCAGTACGAGGAGCATTCGGGGACTTCGATGGCGACTCCGGTCGTCGCGGGCGTCGCGGCCCTCGTCCTTTCGGTCGAGCCGAACCTCTCGGTCGCGGAGCTGAAGAAGCGGCTGATGGATTCGGTTGACAAGCTCGACTCGCTGCAAGGCGTGGTCGCCTCCGGCGGTCGCGTCAACGCCGCCCGCGCCGTCGGGGCTGTCAAGTGAGTTAGGAGGAGAGGCAAGCAAGCCCCTCCTTCGTAAAGCACGAATGCGGAAAGGCCCTTCGGAGTTGCGAGACTCCGAAGGGCCTTTCCTTCATCTTCCCTTTTCGCGGGCGGGCCGCTTTTAGCGTGCGCGGCCCCGCTCGACTTGCAGGTTGTTCGTCACCGAGAAGACGCCGGGCACGCCGAGCGCACGCAGGCGCGCGATGCGGCTGTCGCCCTCGGTCGCGACGACGCCTTCGAGCGTCACGTGGCCCCGGTTGACGACGATGTGAATCGAAGGGTTCACCCCGCGACCGTAGCGGAAGAGCGGGCTGTTCATCCCGAAGAGAGCGCGGTAGGTGCGCGCGCGGATCGAGTCGTCGAACCCGGAGAGCGGCAGAACCTCGATGCGGTTGACGACCCTCTCGACGCCCGCCAGACGCGAGACGCGCCGCTCGGCGTCGCCGCGCGTGCTCGGACGCACGACCTGACCGTAGAGCGTCACGGTGTCGCCCTCGACCTGATACAGAAGGTTGTCGAAGACGCCGTAATACGGCAGCGTCACCAGCTCCTTGCGAACCTTCTTCTCCAACTGCTCGCGCGACGTCGCCTGCTCGCTTTTCACGTCGGCGGGCGCGGCCACGGCGGACGCCGACGCGATGACCACCGCGGCGGCGAATGCGACTATTTTGTTCACGATTTTTTTCATCTTCATTAACCCCTTAAAAAGCCTTTCCTTGTTCACGAATTTAGATGAAAAGCCCCCGCGCGGAGTTGCAAAACTGAGCCATTACAGCGCGGTTTTGCTTGCGCTCAAAGCGGCGGCGCGATAAAAAGTGTGGGCGAAATTCCAGCCATCACGATTCACCGAGGACATTCATAAAATGAGCGCGTCAACAACCACGAGAGACACCACGCCGGAGACCGAACTCGACCAGCTTTGCATCAACACCATCCGCACTCTTTCGCTCGACGCCGTGCAACGGGCCGAGTCCGGTCATCCCGGCCTCCCGCTCGGCGCGGCCCCGATGGCCTACGTCCTCTGGACGCGTTTCTTGCGCCACAACCCGCGCAACCCGAAGTGGCAGGGGCGCGACCGCTTCCTGCTCTCCGCCGGGCACGGCTCGATGCTGCTCTACTCGCTCCTTCATCTGACGGGCTACGACCTCCCGCTCGAAGAGCTGAAGCGCTTCCGGCAGTGGGGCTCGAAGACGCCGGGCCACCCGGAAAACTTCCTCACGCCGGGCGTCGAGATTACGACCGGCCCGCTCGGACAGGGGTTCGCCAACGGCGTCGGCCTCGCCGTCGGCGCGGCGCACCTTGCGAGCCGCTTCAACCGCCCCGGCTTCCCGCTCATTGACTCGCACGTCTACTCCATCGTCTCCGACGGCGACCTCATGGAAGGCGTCGCCGCCGAGGCCGCCTCGCTCGCCGGGCATCTGAAGCTCGGCAACCTGATTTACCTCTACGACGACAACCAAGTGACCATCGAAGGCTTCACTTCGCTCGCCTTCACCGAGGACGTGCCCCGCCGCTTCGAGGGCTACGGCTGGCACACTTTGACGGTCAAGGACGGCAACGACCTCGACGAAATCGAGCGCGCCATCCGTGAAGCTCAGAAGGAGACCGACCGTCCCTCTCTCATCTCCGTCAAGACCGTCATCGGCTTCGGGATGCCGACGCAAGGCACGCGCAAGGCGCACTCCGACGCGCCCGGCGAGGAGGCCGTCAAGGCGACCAAACGCGCGCTCGGCTGGCCCGAAGACGAAGAGTTCCGCATCCCCGAAGAGGCGCTCGCGCACTTCCGCCGGGCGGTCGAGCGCGGCGAGAGTTTAGAGACTGAATGGAACACTCTCGTCGAGAGTTACGAGCGCGAGCACGAAGAGTCGGGCCGCGCGTGGCGCGAGACGATGAGCGGCCAACTGCCCGAAGGTTGGGAGCAGCACTTGCCGACGTTCGAGAACGCGAAGGCCGTGGCGACGCGCGCCGCGAGCGGCGAAGTCATCAACGCGCTCGCCCCTCACCTGCCGATGCTCATCGGCGGCTCCGCCGACCTCGGCCCTTCGAACAACACGGACATCAAAGACGGCGGGAGTTTTCAGCACGGCACATACGACGGGCGCATCATGCACTTCGGCGTCCGCGAGCACGCGATGGGCTCGGTCATGACGGGCATGAGTTTGAACGGCGGGCTCATCCCCTTCGGCGGGACGTTCATGTGCTTCTCCGACTACATGAAGCCCGCCGTCCGCCTCGCGGCTCTTTCGGAAGTGCAGGTCGTCTACGTCTTCACGCACGACTCCATCGGCCTCGGCGAAGACGGCCCGACGCACCAGCCCATCGAGCAGCTCGCGGGTCTTCGCGCCATCCCCAACCTCTATGTCATCCGCCCGGCGGACGTGCACGAAGTCAGAGAGGCATGGCGCACCGCCATCCTCCGCCGCGACGCACCGACCGCGCTCGTCCTCACGCGCCAGAAAGTCCCGCTCCTCGACCGTCAAAACACTTACGCCTCCGCCGAGGGCGCGCGCCGGGGCGCGTACACGCTCGCCGAAGCCGTGGACGATAAAGGCGAGACGGCGACGCCGCGACTCGTCATCCTCGCCACCGGCTCCGAAGTCTCGCTCGCGCTCGAAGCGCGCGACCGCTTGCAGAAGGAGGGCACGCCTACGCGCGTCGTCTCGATGCCCTGCTGGGAGTTGTTCGAGGAGCAGGACGTTGACTACCGCGAGAGCGTCATCCCCGCTTCCGTGACGGCGCGGCTCGGCGTCGAAGCGGGCGCGCGGCTCGGTTGGGACAGGTACGTCGGCCCGGCGGGCGATGTGGTCTGCCTCGGACGCTTCGGCGCGTCCGCCCCCGGCGACGTGGCGCTCCGCGAACTCGGCTTCAACGTCGAGAACGTCGTCTCTCGCGCCCGCGTGTTATTGAAGTAGGGCTGCCTCTCAAGTCCGACAATTCGACTACAGAGGCGTAGGGGACGAGCAAGGAAGAGAAAGTTCTTCTGTAGGGGCAGGGCTTGGCCCTGCCCGCCGACTCTCTTTGCAAATCAAGTTGTGTGCACCGAACCTTCGGGCAGGGACAAGCCCTGCCCCTACAGTCACCCTCAGCAGTCGCATCCATTTGCAAACCGCTATAAACCTCACTCCGGCATCACGACTCTCAAAGCGGCGGGCACGACGCGGAGTTCGACGGGCGTGCCGCCGCGCACGTCGCCGTCGGCTTCGAGCGCGAGCGCGTCCGTCTCTTCAAACGCTTCGATGCGGACGCGCGTGCCGCGCGCGAGTGTGACCTTCGGGTTGGCGAGGTGCCCGCCTCGATGCACACGCGCGAGTTCGCGGACGAGTTCGGCGCGCGAGATGCCGCACACGCTCAGGACATCGAGGAGCCCGTCGTCAATCCGCGCCGACGGCGAGAAGTTCATCCCGCCGCCCGCGTAAGCGCCGTTGACGACGGCGACGAGGTTCGTCCGGCACTCCTTCCATTCTCCTTCGTCCACACGAATCCGCACGCGCCGTCCGCGCCATGCGGCGAGCGACTGCACGGCGGCGCACGCGAAACGCATCTTGCCTGACAGGCGACGCACCACGTCTCCCTGCGCCGACACGCGCCCGGCGACCTCCGCCCCGATGCCGAGCGTCGCCGCGTTGAGACAGACGAAGCGATGACTCCCTCCGTCTGTACTTCCGCACAGCACGTCAACGGCGCGCGTCGTGCTCCGCCTCGAATCACTTTCGTCTTGAGCGCGGCAATGCGTGACGAGGCGGCGCACCCACACGTCTAAAGGTTCGGGCCTCCCGCCGCTCGAGGCCCCGCGCGAAGTCGTCGCCCGTCCCGGCGGGAAGGACGGCGAGCGAAGCCGACGGATTGACGGCCCTCGGCGGCTCGCCTTCCGAGAGTTCGTCCAAGTGCTGGAAGTAACCGGCGGCGGCGGCGCTGAGTGTGCCGTCGCCGCCGACCACGGCGACTGTGCCGTAGCTCTCAGAGAGCGCCGCGCGCGTGCGCTCCTCGGTCTCGCCTTGCACCGCAGACTCGTGCGCGTCGAAGGCGACGCGGGCGTTCTCAAGCGCCTCGCGGATGAGCGGCCACGCCCGGCGGGCGCGCGCGGCGGCGTGGTTGATGATGACGAAGAGGCGGGCCGAATCGCTCATGGAAGCAGTCAACTTGTAACAGCCGTGCGCGGCTCGGTTTAAGTGTTAAGCTCCGTCGATCGTGTAATGGAAGAAAGATTCACAGTTTGGACAGGATGAAGACGAAATGATGAATGCGGAGTGATGAGTGATGAATGAAGACAAGTTCGCCTCTGATTCATCGATTCATCGACTCCGCATTCATCGATTTGTCTTCCATCCTGTGAATCTACGTTGCAGGTTGATGACTATGAAGATGATGCGTGCCGTCAAGATCGTCGCGGGCGGGCTCGAAGTTGCGGAGGTCGAGAGGCCGAGGGCGTTGGCTGACCGGGTGCGCGTGCGGGTGCGTGCGGCGGGGCTGAACCGCGCAGACCTTTTACAGCGGCGCGGGCTCTACCCCGCGCCGAAGGGAGCGCCCGCCGACATTCCGGGCCTTGAGTTCGCGGGCGAGGTCGAGCAGTTGGGCGAGGACGTGCGGGCCTGGGAGTTGGGACAAAAGGTCTTCGGCATCACGGCGGGCGGGGCGCAGGCCGAGTATGTGGTCGTGCCCGAAAGTCATCTCGCGGAAATCCCTGCGGGGCTCGGCTGGGCCGAGGCCGCCGCCGTGCCCGAAGTCTTCATCACGGCGCACGACGCGCTCTTCACGCAGGCCCGCCTTGAGGTCGGCGAGCACGTGCTCATCCACGCCGCAGGCTCCGGCGTCGGGACTGCCGCCTTGCAACTGGCGCGGGCGGCGGGTGCGGGCGCAGTCTACGGCACGGCGCGGACGGAGGAGAAGCTCGCGCGGGCGCGCGAGTTCGGGCTTGACGAAGGCGTCGCCGTCCGTGAAGAGCCGCGCGTCTTCGCCGAGGCGGTGCGCGATTGGACGAGTGGGGCAGGCGTCAACGTCCTGCTCGATCTGGTCGGCGGCTCGTACCTTGAGGCGAACGTCGAGGCGCTCGCGCCGCGCGGGCGGCTCCTCCTCGTCGGCACGCTCGGCGGCTCGCGCGCGCCGCTCGACATCAGCCGGGTGATGGGCAAGCGTTTGCATCTCATCGGGACTGTCCTTCGCGCGCGCTCCGTCGAGGAGAAGGCCCGCGCCGTCCGCCGCTTCGCCGCGCACGTCGTCCCGCTGCTCGCCGCCCGGCGCGTCCGCCCCGTCCTCGAAGCCGCCTTCCCGCTCGACGAAGTGAGCGCCGCCTACTCGCGTCTTGAGTCGAACGAGACCTTCGGGAAAATCGTCATCGAAACGCAGAAGTCGGAACGCTGAACGATGAACTGAAAGACAAGTGAAAGCCGTAAATCGTCAATCGTGAATCGTCAATCGTAAGAACCGGGTTTTATCTATTTACGATTGACGATTCACGGCTTTCTCACTTCATCGTTCAGCGTTCCGACTTCTGACTTTTCTTCCTCCGCTTGTCACCCGCCGCCGCATTTGAGAGAATGTGCGTTCATGTTGTGCCGCGCTCAGGGAAGCGTGCCCCCGGTTTTGATATTTCCAAGGAGATGATTAAGAGTGAAAGCGGAATTGGAGCAGTTAATCGCTTTACAGAAGACCGACACGAACATACGCAGACTACAGGCCGAGTTGGACGCCATCCCGCAGAGGCGCGCTGAGATCGAAAACGAGTTCGATCAGCGCGCCTTTGAAATTAAGGCCGTCGAGACGCAGCGCGACGCGGCCCACGACGCACGCCTCCGGCTCGACGCCGAGATGGCCGAGCAGCGCACGCGCGCCGAGAAGGCCGAGCGCGACTTGATGTCCTCGACTAACTCCAAGGCCTACGAGGCCGCCATCCGCGAGGCCGACGCCGCGCGCAAGCACATCTCCGAGCTTGAGACGAAGATGCTCGAACAGATGGAGGTCGTCGAACAGGCGGAGAAGACTCTGGCCGAGCGCGAGCCCGAAGTCGCGCGGCTGCGCGGCGAGCACGACGAGGCGCTCGTCGCCTTCGGCGTCCAGACCGACCAGCAGACCGAGGAGCTTGCCGTCTTGCACGCCGAGCGCGAGCGTTTGATAGCCCAACTCACGCCCGCGATGAAGAGCCTCTACAACCGCATCAGCTCGCGCATCCGCGACGGCGTGGCCGTGGCCGAAGCGCGCAAGAACTCCTGCACGGCCTGCTTCATGTCGCTCCGTCCGGAGATGATGGCGAAAATCCGTCGCGGCGACGAAATCATCACCTGCGATAATTGCAGCCGCATCCTCTACTACGTCCCCGCCGCCGAGCAGGCGCAGACGACCACCCCTTAAACTTCAAGGCCGAAACTTCAAGGCCGACGTTTTAATATTCGTGCTCAAGGGACGCGGGAGAAATGCCGCGTCCTTTTTGACTTCCGGGGCTCCGCCGGGTCGCGCGGCCCGCCGTTTGTTTACGAACAGGCGGCGGGCCGCTTCGTCGTTCGGCGCGGCGCGGATGAAATTGAAGGACAAAGGGCTTTTAGAGGATATGTCGAGCGCGGAGGCTGCAACCCAACGGGACAAAGCGACGACTGCTGTGCGCGGAAGTGTTACACGCGGGCGGCGCGCGCGCTGGTGGGCGCGGCGCGGCTCGAAGGGCCGTTTCCGCTACGAGACCCACGACGGTCGCCGCGTCACGGACGAGGCCGACATGGAGCGCATCCGCGCGCTCGCCATCCCGCCCGCGTGGCGCGAGGTGCGCGTCTCGCCCTCGCCGCGCTCGGCCCTGCAAGCCATCGGCGTTGACACTTCGGGGCGCGTGCAGCGCGTCTATCACCCCTCGTTCGTCGCCCGCCGCGCGCGGAGCAAGTACGAAAAGATCGAACGCTTCGGCGAGCTGCTCCCCGCGCTCCGCCGCCGGACGAACGAGGACATCGCGCGCGAAGGTCTGGGCAAAGAGCGTGTGCTCGCCGTCGTCGTCCGGCTCATCAACGACCTCTACTTCCGCGTCGGCTCCGAGGAGAGCGTCCGCCGCTATCGGACTTACGGCGTGACGACCCTGCGCAACCGGCACTTCGAGGTGGTGCGCGGGGGCCGTCTCGTCTTCGACTTCGTGGGCAAGCACCACGTCGAGCACCGCCGCATCCTCGTGGACGAAGAGCTGGCCGCCCTGATGCAGGAGATTAAGGCGCTCAAGGGCTGGAAGCTCTTCCAGTACATCGGCGACGACGGGCGCAAGCGAGCGGTCACGGCGCGCGACGTGAACGACTACATCAAGGCGGCGACCGCGCCGGAGTTCTCGGCCAAGGACTTCAGGACGTGGGGCGGGACTCTTCTGGCCGCCGTCGAGCTGGCCGAGACGGGCTGCCGCGAGGATGAGCGTGCGGCCAAAACGAATCTCGTCAACGCCGTCCGGCGCGTCGCCGAACACCTCGGCAACACGCCTGCCGTCTGCCGCGACTGCTACATCCACCCGGCGGTGCTCGAAGCCTACGCCGAAGGGCGCACGCTCGAAGAGTTTCGTCCCCGCGAAGCGCGCCGCATCTCTCGCCAGCAGCCCGAATACGACCCGGAAGAGCTTGCGCTCCTCAAACTCCTCCGCGCGCGCAAGAATGGCGGCGCAGTGTCACGGAAAAAGACCGCCGCTTGAAAACACCAACGTCTCTTGAAAACACGAGAGGCCGACGAGCTTGCTCAACTCGTCGGCCTCGAACTTTTTTCGGTCTTGAACTTCTTTAAGACCCGGCTGACGCGGCGGCGGCGGTCGGCGCGCTCTCCAACTCCGGCTTGGCGAACTTCTTCAGCATCTTCCAGACGAGGACGACGCTCCCGTCCGCGTCCTTGCGCACGACGTGGAAGGCGACGAGCACGTCCGACGTGTTGTAGCTCACCGAGCGCAGGACGTAAGTCTGCCCGGCGACGACGGGCTGGCGCGACTTGTAAGTTCGCTCCTCGACCACGAAGCCCGCACCCGCGCGCCGGTACTCCGCGCGCGCGTCCGCCTCGACGTTCGGAGTTTTGTAGGACGCGAGATAGCCGACGCCTTCGGTCGCGGTCGTCACCTCTTCAATCGGGACTTTACCGAGGTTGACGACGAAGCCGAAGTCCGCGCCCGCGAAGCCGACGCCGAACTTGTCCTGCTCCAGAGAGATGTCCGAGCCGAAGCCGTACTCGTGCGTCAGCCGCGTGAACGAGTAGTACGCGCCGCCGCCGCTCAAGGACAATTTCCTGTCCCACTTCTCGCGCGGCAGCAGCCGGACAATCCCCGTCCTCGGCTGCGCCAGAAACTCCGCATAGGCGTCGAGGTCTTCGCGCGCGGGCGCGAGCAGCGCGGACTCTTTGGCCTTGATTTGTTCGCGCAGAGACTCGATTTCGGCGGCGACCTGCGAGCGATCCTGTGCGCGCGTGACGAGCGGGAAGCAAAACACGGCGGCGAGCATTGCGAGGACAAAAAGTGTGCGTCTTGACATGGCTGCACCTCGAAAGACTATTCGGACAGAGAAGCTCGGAGGAGAGACATTTTGGGCGAGGAGCGGGCCGATGTTAGTCCAGTACGGTGCGCAAGACAAGCTTTTGTCGAAACCCATTCCCGCCCGCAGCCCCCGGAGGGGGCGAAAGAATTTAGCCCACGGCGCAAGCCGTGGGGACATGTCGAGAAGAAAATAACCGAGCCCCGGTAGGGGCGAAAGAAATTCGACGTGCGCAACGCAGATCTCGAATTTCTTTCGCCCCTACCGGGGCTCTCTACTTTTCACCTCACCCATTCCCACGGCTCGCGCCGTGGGCTAAATTATTCTGCCCCTGCGGGGGCTTAAACCATCTCAATAATGCTGGCTCGTCTTCTTCCTCGCGTCTTTTCCTCTGCCCTTCTTCCCCCGCTTCCTTTCGTCCACGCCCTTGAGCGAGGCGAGCGGCCAGAGCCGGTGCTCGACCTCGGCAAGCCCCGCGCCCAAGACTGCCTCGATGACCTCCTGCGAAGACTTGTAGGCGGGCGCGGCTTCATCCAAAGGCACGCGACCGTCGGTGTTGACGACGACTCCGGCCTCGCGGTACTCGTCGTCAATGGCGCGCTGCGAGAGCGTGCGCGTCGCCTCGCCGCGCGAGAGTCTGCGGCCCGCGCCGTGGTTGACCGAATAGCCGCTCTTCAACGCGCCTTCGAGTGGCCGCAGGATGTAGCTCCAATCCTTGTTGCTGCCGGGTATCAGGACGGGGTGGCCGGTCTGCTCCCAGTGCGTGCCCGCCAGCGCCGGGTGTCCGGCGGGGAAGGCGCGCGTCGCACCCTTGCGGTGCACCCAGACCTCTCCGAACTCCGGGTGCTGTTCCTTCTGCACGAGGTTGTGGCTGATCTCGTAGATGAGTTCGAGTTCTGAGCCGAACACTTCGCGGAAGGCGTCCGAGACCTGCTCGAAGATGACGAGCCGGTTCAAGATGGCGTAGTTGCCCCCGGCGGCGACCGCGTTCTGATAGTCGCGGTAGTGGCGCGAGTCGGGCGTGAAGTAGCCGAGGTCTATGTCCTTAATCTCCGCAGGCCGCTCCTCGCGCGCCATCTCGAAGTAGTTCGTGGCGAGCCCGTGGCCGAACCCACGGCTCCCCGTGTGGACTTGCAGGAAGAGCGTCCCCGTCTGCTCCGACCTCTGCAACTCGATGAAGTGGTTGCCCGATCCGAGGCTCCCTAACTGCTCTAAGCCACGCTCTGGTTTCCCTTTGCCACCCCAGGGAATTTGCCAACCGTCATCAACCGGGATGCGGTGCCGTTCAGCGCGGCTTCGGTCAAATGATGCGCCGTATTTTTCCACGTAATACTCGGCCCCACCACGGACTAAGTTTTGCAGCTCCGACTCCGACAACTTGCCGAGCCTGTGACTCTTCCCGCCCGCGCCGAAGGCCACACGCTCCATTACGGCTCGATTGAATTTCAGTCTCTTCTCCGGCGTGGCCTCCTCAGCATGAATATCCGACCGTGCGCTCACCATCCCGCAACCAATATCGAAGCCTACGGGACCCATCGCTATCGCGCCGTTTTCGCTGTCCGTCAACACCACGCAACCAACCGGCACGCCATAGCCGTAGTGAGCATCAGGCGTGATGACTACGAGCCGCGTACCGGGGAAGCGGGTGGCGTTGACAACCTGACGATAGAGTATATTTTCGACTTCTTGAAGCAGCGTCGGAGTGAGAAAGAGCCGCACCGGTACATCCCCTGTGTCCTCTGTCTGAAGCTCGTAATAGCCGTCTCCATGCCAACGTGCAAGATGCTTCCAGTTGTCTTCATTCCTTAGCATCTTCGCCACTCGAAGCGCCTGAGCGTCCGTTTCGTGTTTAGCCATTTTCCGTACTCGTATCAGGTTCTACAAAATATTCCGGCCTGCACTCTCTCGGTCGAGACGCCATAACCTCATTTTGATGCTTCGCTCTGTCCGGGCAAGCGCGGCGGTGGATTCCGCTAAGCTATGCGACCTTATGAACGTGTCTTCTGATAGAGACCAAGACTTCTTTTGAAAGACGCGACGCATAGTTGCCGGCCTTCCCCACCGAATCACCTCCTCAGCCTTTTGTATCTTGCGCGACAGACCCAAACATCCATCGTAGTAAAGCTTGGCAGCCAGCGATTGAGCATCTTCCTTGAACACAGTGATATTGTAAATCCTATCTCTTGCATTTCTGGCAACATGCTTGCGCTTTCCTACAACTTCAAGAATGAAGGCTGCGAAAGCATTCGCCAAGGACTCGCTAGCAGTTACCAGTGAAAGGAAAGGGAAACCATTTGCCGTCATCCCCAAAGAGCCATCCGCATCAATAAGCCCCCTGAAGTAATCGGCCTTTGAGACTTCCACGTTCGGCACAGCCGCAAGGTCAGATTTCTTTCCCGCCGGGAAACCCAAATCCAAGAGACTCTGCCTGAATCGCTGATCGTGGACAGCCCAACAGGCAGATACGTGTTCTTCGCTGAAGTTTGTGCGCCGCGTTCGCGTTGTGACTGAGGAATAAAAAGGTATAAGCCGCGAGAATTCCCGCAGTAAGCCGAATCTTTTGCGCTTACCTCGACCGTTACCCTGCCCCGGTTTCTGGTGTTCCGATAGAGATGACCATCAGCTTGAAGAAAGCCGAACAGATAGGCATGACTAGGAGTTTTGAGAATAAGTACGAAGCGCTGTTTTGAAGATGTGTTCGACAAAAAACTTTGACACCTTTCTACGTCACCACAGCAGCAGTTTTCTTTTGTGACTTACTGAGGTGGAGTATATCGAATGCTTTAAGATAAAGCACCTGAACGCCCCGCAGAAGTCAGCCAATCCTTATGAATAATACCGTGGTTAAGAAACTGCCCCAGTGCAAGGCACTGACGTTCTTGAGTGAACTCTATTTACCGCATATTTTTAAGAATTTTTCCGTTGACAATTAAATTATGCGAATCAGGAGTAGAAAAGCAGATGAGCAAGGAGTTGATAAGATGGTTTTGTGGAAACTAAACTTATCGCACTCTATTTGCTCATCTGCCACCTCTACGATACGAAACCCGTGCTTAAACAGCAACGCTTGAGCAATAATCACCAGCCGCTTTTTTCGGACGAAGAACTCTTAACCATGTACTTGTTCGGGCATCTTCAGGGGCTCACGACGCAACGCCGGATTTATGATTACATCCAAAATCACTGGCGCGAGTGGTTTCCCGCCTTGCCCTCATACCAAAGCGTCAACTGCCGGTTGAATGAACTAGCTCCAGCTTTTGAACTGTTCATCGAACACCTGCTTCTCAATGGTGCATGGCAGGTTCAGGCCAGTGACGACCGCCTCATTGATAGCGTGCCCGTCATGCTCGCGCGCGGTACTCGCGCCAATCGCGGGCGGGTCGCTCCCGAGTTAGCCGACACCGGCTTTTGCGCCACTAAACAACAGCATTATCGGGGCGTCAAGCTGCATTTTATTGCTGCGCGGCGAACTGCTAAGTTGCCCTTGCCGGAGAAGATTCACCTCTCACGGGCTTCGCAGCATGACCTCTCGGCGTTGCGCGAAGTGTCGCCTAGCTTGCCTGCGGGTTGCGGCTTGTTCGCCGACAAAGCCTATTTCCACCGCGACACAGAAGCCGCTTGCAAAGAGCGCGGCTGGTTTTTAGTCGCCTCATACAAACGTCACCGGCATGAGACGCAGCAGGATGTACCGACGCTCTACAATCGTTTCGTCTCAACGATTCGTCAGCCATTGGAAAGTTTATTCAACTGGCTGATTCAAAGAACAGACTTACAGAACGCTTCGCGCGTGCGTTCTAGTCAGGGGTTGAAAGTGCATTGCTATGGCAAACTCGCCGTCGCTTGTTTATTGCTCACTTTCTACTCCTGATTCGCATAAATTGTAATTAATTAGCTTTGTATCGCTGCTTTCGTATTCACGGTTGCCATAACCGAGTTGCATCCCTGTGTTCACGTTTAGTTGTTTTAAAGAGGGATGGCGTTATGGATATTCGTGAGATACAACCTCTTAATTGCTCCAACGCTTCTAGCAAACCACTCCAACGTCTTCAGCTATACCTAATTGAGCTAAAAACTACCCTCGTCCTACTCCGGGAAGTGTTGATAGAAGTGAAGGAGTTAGCTGTTGTTATAGCTCTTGTTGCGTTCTTTATCTGGGGAGCATTCCAACTCTTTCAGAAATTACACTAAGAAACTTATTGGTATGGGATTCGGTCTGCAACTCGTAGTAGCCCGCGCCGTGCCAGCGCGCGAGGTGTTTCCAGTTGTGCGCGTTCTTCAGTTCCTTCGAGACCTTCAGCGCCTTCGCGTCCGCGTGCTGCTGGCTCACTTGAGACCCTCCCGTGTCGTTTGAATGCCACCGGTGAATGATAGAGGCTTGCCGAGGTCGAAGTAAGCGCGGTAGCGCGGCGCGTCGTCGCGTTCGAGGTAGTACATGAAGCGCTTCTTCGTTTCGTCAATGTGCATCGTCCAGACGTTCGTCCTCGCTTCGGGGATGAGTCCGGCGGTGAAGGCGTCTGCGGCGAAGCGCTGCTCTCGCGCGGTTCCGTCTTTCGACGCGAGGCCGCCGTAGTTCGTCACGCGGTCGGGCGTGCCGTCCTCGTGGCGGTGGTCGTGTTTGAAGAGGAGCCCGTCGGGCGTCATCGTCAGCACCCACGTCCGCGAACGGTCTTCGCCGACGTGGAAGGGGATGCGTATCTCCTGCTCGCCGCACGTCTGGACGTGCATCACGAGACGCTTCCCGGCCAGAGGGTGCGTGGGGTCTGGCGGGAAGTCGGTCGCGCCCTCGAACCTCTGCCCGCAGAGCTTTTTCATGTTATTGAAGAATGCCTTCTGCGCTTCGACGCCTTGCTTGTTCGCGCCGCCCTGGTCGGCGGACGTAAGCAGTTGCGTTGCCAACAAGACGCAGGCCAGTAAGATTTTCATCAACCGTTCCCCTCCCGGCGTTCTCCATAAACTCTCGCCAACTTCGAGACGCTCGGCATGTCGTTGGTGTTCGTTGCTGTTGGCCGAGTATAGCAAACCGGGGCGGAGCGGGCTTCGGGGATCGGCGGCACCGTCCGAATCATGTCCTTGTTGAGCTTGAAGACGGCGACCTGCTCCGCTACGCGCCGGGGGACGCGGAGGCGACTATCAGCGCGGCCAACTGCGCGGCGCTCTGCTCCTCCGTCACGCGGACGCGGAGCGGCGCGAGGACGTAGGCGGCGCGCCGCTCTTCGTAGAGACGGAGCGCAGCCCCTCGCTCGCGGGCTAAGGGGCGGGGCTCGCCGCCGCGCTCGCGCGTGATGCGCCGCCAGCAGAGTTCGAAGGGCGCGTCGAGCCAGACGGCGAGGCAGCCGTGCTCGAAGACGAGACGGCGGTTACGTTCGAGCGTCCACGCGCCGCCGCCCGTGTCTATGACGCTCACCCGTTCGTCTTCGAGCGCCCGCCGCAGGGCTCGCGTCTCGGCCTCGCGGAAGGAGTCTTCGCCCTCTTCGTCAATGAGCGCGCGGGGGCCGCGCCCTTCGACTTCCGCGATTGCTTCATCGAGGTTGACGAGTGGACTTGCGAGCACGCGCGCCAGCTCGCGCGCGACCGTCGTCTTGCCCGCGCCCATGAAGCCCGTGATGACGATGCGCGGCGTGTCGTTCATCTTTCAACGACGGATTCGAGGAGGTCGAAGAATTCGGGAAAGGAGACGCCGACGCACTCGCGCGCGCCTTCGATTTCGGACGCGCCCTCGGCGACGAGCGCGGCGACCGTAAAGGCCATCGCGATACGGTGGTCGCCGCCCGCGTCGAGCCGCGCGCCGCGCAAACGCGTGCGCCCCTTGACGCGCAGGCCGTCGTCGAACTCCTCGACCTCCGCGCCCATCGCGCGCAGGTTCCGGACGGTCGCGCCGATGCGGTCTGACTCTTTGACGCGCAGCTCTCCGGCGTCTCGAATCTCCAAACCGCCCTCGGCCTGCGACCCGACGACGGCGAGCACCGGCAGCTCGTCAATCAACTGCGCGATGGAGGGGCCGCCGAGGACGTTCGCGCCCGCGCCCTCCGGCGCGAGGCCGCGCGGGTCGCCGCTGACGAGGATTTCGCCGACCGGCTCGTTGCAACGCTCGCGCACGCCTTCAGTCCGAATCCGCGCGCCGAGGTTTTGAAGCGCCGTGAGCACCTGCGCGCGCGTCGGGTTGAGGCCGACGCCTGTAATCTCAAGCTCGGAGCCGGGGAGCACCGCCGCCGCCGCGACGAGGAAGGCCGCCGAAGAGATGTCGCCCGGCACTTCGAGGTTACAGGCCGAGGGCGTCGCTCCGCCTTCGACCGAGACGACGCGCCCCTTCGTCTCTTCGAGGTCGTTCAGCAGCTCGACGCGGACGGGGACGCCGAACCAGCGGAGCATCTTCTCGGTGTGGTCGCGCGTCCCCGCGTGCGGCTCCGTGACGCGCGTCACGCCTTGCGCGAAGAGTCCGGCGAGCAGGACGCACGACTTGACCTGCGCGCTGGCGACGGTCATCTCGTAAGAGATAGCGTCCAGAGGCCGACGCCCTCGGATGCGGAGCGGCGCGTGGCCGTCTTCCGACGCGACGCTCGCGCCCATCTGTTCAAGCGGATTGATGACGCGGCGCATCGGCCTTTGGCTGAGTGAGGCGTCGCCCGTGAGCGTGGACTCGAAGGGCTGGCCCGCGAGCAGGCCCGCGAGCAGGCGCATCGTCGTCCCGCTGTTGCCGCAGTCGAGCGGCGCGGCGGACGGACGCAAGACCGCTTGGCCGTCGGCGTTGGCCGCGCCCTCGACGGTCACTTCATTCCCTTCGCGCTGGATGTTGACGCCAAGCTCTCGGAGGCAGCGGAGCGTCGCGGCGCAGTCCTCGCTCGTCGAGTAGTTTCTGACGCGCGTCTCGCCGCGCGCGAGGGCCGCGATGATGGCTGCGCGGTGCGAGACCGACTTGTCGCCGGGCAGCCCTTTGAGGCGACCGCGCAGGCGCTTCGCCGGTTCGATTCTCATGGCCCGATTCTAAGTGATGGACGGGCGGCGCGCGAGGGATGAAGGCGCGTCTTTCGTCAAACTTTTTTCCGGCGCGCGCCCCCTCGCCCCCCTTCCCTTGCGTTTCTTGACAGGCGTGCGGCGGGCGTGTTACTACGTGCAGGCTTCCAGTTGGCATCCACAGTGTTTCAGGAGTGGCGGGGCGGCAGGCCGACCCTCAGGCCGAGGCGGGCCGCGACGCCGCAGCGAGCGCCAGTCTTTTAAGCAGCAGTGACTGAAGAGACCGTCGAACTGATTTTTGCGAGTCGTATCGAGGCCATCTCCGAAGCGACGGCGGCGGCCACGGACGCCGCGCGGCGCGCGGGGCTCGGCGAGGACGCTTTGTTCGGCGTCGAGATGGCCGTCCGCGAGGCGGTCACCAACGCCGTGCTGCACGGCAACCGCCGGGACGAGGGGAAGTCGGTCGAGGTGGGACTGACGAGTTCCGGCACGGAGATGGTCATCACCGTCCGCGACCGCGGCGAGGGCTTCGACCCGGCCTCGGTCGCCGACCCGACCGCCGAGCAGAACCTCCTCAAAACTTCCGGGCGTGGTATCCTCTTCATGCGAAACTTCATGGACGACGTGAGTTGGGAGCAGCACCCGCAGGGCGGCACCGTGGTCCGCATGACGAAGAGGAAATAAAAAGTTTTCAGTTTTCAGTTTTCAGTTTCCAGCGAGAACAAAAGCTGAGTCTGAAAACTGAAAACTGAAAACTGAAAACTTTTATTCAAGGAGACTTTTCGCAATGGCTGAACTGAACATCAGAGAGCGTCAGGCCGGGGACGTGACGATCCTCGACATGGAAGGCAAGATCACCATCGGCGAGGGCAGCGTCTCGGTGCGCAGCGCCATCCGTCGCCTGCTCGAAGAAGGCAAGAAGAAGATTCTCTTGAACCTCGGCGGCGTCGGCTACGTGGATTCGAGCGGCATCGGCGAGCTGGTCTCCAGCTACACGACCATCGGGCGCGAGGGCGGGCAGCTCAAGCTCCTCAACCTCACCCAGAAGATTCAAGACCTTTTGGGCATCACCAAGCTCCTGACCGTCTTCGACACCTACGACGACGAGGCCACCGCTCTCAACAGCTTCAAATAACCGTGAACCGTGAACCGTAGACCGTGACGGGAGGAAGACAGGTTTTCTCCTGTCACCTGTCACGGTTTACCCGTCACGGCTTTTTCGCCGTCTGCTCGTGGGTGACGACCCGCCGGAGCGGACGGCGCTCGCTTTTTCGGTCGGCTTCCCCGCAGCTTTCCCGCCCCTCCCCGGACTCCAAACCATTATGGCGACGACGCTCCCCGTCGTTTGTTCGCTGGCCGCCCGGCCTGTTAACCTACGACCTTTGCGCGCCGTGCTCGAAAGTTAAGGCATCCGGCGCGCGGAGGCGGGCATCTCTACAGGCGGTTCTCCTAAACGATTCACGATTGACGGCTTTTCTCCACCCGAAAAATGTATGACGAAGCAGTTTTGTAACCTGACCCTCGCGGCCCTCCTCTGTTTGCAGTGCGCCGCGTTCGCCCAGACGAGGCCGCAGGCGTCCGACGCGCAGGGCGCGAAGCCGCAGCCGACGCCTGCGCCGCAGCAGCCGAGACGCCCCGTCGAGACGCGCCCAGACCTCTCGGACTACGGCGTCCACATCGCGCCCGACTCGCGGCTCGTCGTCTTGATGGCCGCGCTCGAAGCCGCCGGTTGGGACCCGACGCCGAGGGGCGTCGAGCCTTCGGCCTTCCGCGGCGTCGTCCGCCGAGACCTCGCGGGACTCGACCCGGCGCTGCGCGCGCGGATGAAAGATTTTTACGAGCGCTACCGGCTGCGCGAGCTACAGGCGACGCCCGCCGACCAGTCGGCGCGCTATGTCTCTCTGGCCTACACCATCGGCCAGCCGCCCGACTTCGAAGCCCCGCCGCGCTCGGACGACCTCCCTTCGAGCATCCTCGACGTGCTCGACTTCGTGCCGCTGACGCGCGAGTTCTTCCGCCAGTCATCAGTAAAGGAGCGGCTCCCCGACTATCTCCAGATGCACCGCGCCGAGGGCGACCGCCTGCGCGTCCCCGCCGTCGAGATGGCGCGCTCCGTGCTCAACTACTTCAACACGCGGCCCGAAACCATCTTCTTCGAGCGCGTCGAGACGCCGCAGACAACAGCGCCCAAAGGCGACAAGAAGCAGGAGAAGCGAGCGCCCGTCCTGCGCGAGCAGCAGCGCCGCTTCATCATCGTGCCCGACCTTCTGGCCGCGCCCGGCGCGATCAACTTCCGCGTCGTCCGCGACGACTACTTCGCCGTCGTCCCCGTCGGCACCGACCCGCGCTCTTCCGAGCTGCGGCGCGGCTACATCCAGTACGTCGTTGACCCGCTCGTCGCGCGCTTCAGCCGGGAGGTCGCGGCCAAGCGGCCTGAGATTAAGCAGCTCCTCGACGCCGAGCGCGCGCGCAAAGGGCGCGACGTGACGCCGGACATTTTCCTCGCCACCTCGCGCTCGATGGTCGCCGCCGCCGACGCGCGGATGGACGAGTCGGCGCGGCTGCGCGCCCTGCAACTTGAGACGAGCGCGCGGCTCCAGGCCGCCGGGTCGGACGCCTCGGCGCGCGACGCCGCGCTCCGAGAATCGAAGGCGAAGCAGTCGGCCATCGAGGATGAATCTATCGCCCGTCTCGCCGAGGCTTACGAGCGCGGCGGCGTCCTCTCCTTCTACATGGCCGAGCAACTGCGCGGCTTCGAAGGCTCCGGCTTCGACATCTCGAACTTCGTCCCCGACATGCTGACCGGCGTCAACGCCGCGCGCGAGCTGCGACGGCCCGCCGAGTACGCCGACGCGGTGACGCGCCATGCGGCGGCGCGCAAGGCCGCGTTGGCCGCGAGGGAGGCCGACGCGACGGCGGGCGGGCCGACGGACGAGCGCCGCGCGGCGCTCATCAAGAGCCTCAGCGACGTGGACGAGCTTCTGCGGCTGAAGAACTACACGGACGCCGAGGCGCGGCTGCTCGCGCTCAAGGACACATACCGCGAAGAGCCGCGCGTCTACTTCGGGCTCGGACAGGCGGTGATGCTCTCGGCCAACGACGCCTTCGACGAGGAGGTGCAGGAGCAGCGGCTGACGAGCGCGCTCGCGCACTTCCGTCAGGCCGTGCTCTTCGCCTCGCCCGAAGACAAGGCTTTGCTCTCGCGCGCGCACGTCGCCAGCGGTCGCATCCTCGCCTTCTTCGAGCGCACGGAAGAAGCGCAGCGCGAGTTTGACGCCGCCATCGGCCTCGGCGAGCTGAGCGGCGGCGCGTACCGCGAGGCGCTGGCCGAGAAGAAGAAGCTGGCGGAGAAGAAATGACAGCGTGGTGAAGGGACGTTCCGAAGCCCCGCGAGGGGCTTGGGAAATTAGCCGGGGGTGAGTGAGGACGCGCGAGCGTCCGAACGCAACCCCCGGAATAGCCCAACATAAAAACATCTCGCCCCGGCAGGGGCGCGGGAACGGACGTGTTGAATGTTCACCACGACGTTTCCGTCGCCCCTGCCGGGGCGAGATGTTTTTAATCGAACCGTATTCCGGGGGCTGCGCCTTCGTCGCTCGCCTTCGGCTCACTCCTCCGGCTGACCCCCGGCTAATTTTCCACGCCCCTCGCGGGGCTCAACAGTACGGCGTCCGTCCGGCCCGACGGCCTTACATCATCCGGCCAGTCCCACGGAACATGCGCATGGGCGGCACGACGATGCGGGGCATCATGGGCGCGCGGGGCGCTCGCGCGGCGCGGGGCGCGCGGGGAGCCACGGCGGCGACGGGCGGGATGTTGTAAATCTGTCCGGGGCCGAACTGGAACGATTGCGGCTGGCGGCGTTCGGGCGTCACGCGGACGGTGCGCTGCTTGCGGTCGCGGTAGACCGAGAGCGTGACCTCGCCCTCATCCTTTTTGTTGAGCGCGCGCGTGAGGTCGTCGGAGTCGCCGACCTGCTCGCCGTCGGCCTCGACAATCACGTCTCCCGCCTTCAGTCCGGCCTTCTCGGCGGGACTCTTATCCACGACCGAGTTGACGAGCACGCCCTTCTGGACGCCGAAGAATTCGGCGAGCTGCTGTCCGAGCGGGCTGGAGGTGATGCCGATGCGGCGTCCCGCGCCGACGTTGAAGAAGTAGTTGCCGCCGGGGTTGTTGCGCTGCATCTCTTCGGCCCTCCGGCGCAGTTCTTCGGCGCTGCGGTTCAGCTCTTCGGCGCGGCGACGGTTCTGGTCGGAGTCGCCACGGTATCGCTCGGCGAGCGCGCCGAAGTCCCTTTCGAAGCCCTGCCCGATGGCGGGGGCGAAGCCTTCCTGCTTGCCGAGCGTCACCGAGACCTGCTGCTCCGAGCCGCCGCGCAAGACCGTCAGGCTCGCCTGATGCTCCGGCGAAGATTCGTCTATCAAGTCGGTTGAGCTTGCGCACGCTCGTCACCGCCTCGCCGTCGAAGCGGACGATGACATCCTTTTCGCGCAGGCCCGCGCGCTCGGCGGGGCTGCCCTTGACGACGGATTGGACGCCGACGCCGCGCGGCTCGCCGCCGGACAGCCCGTAGCGGCCCATGTTCTCGCGCGTCACCTCCTCGACGACGACGCCGAGGAAGTTGTCGGGGGCGAAGAAGGTCGAGGCGAAGCCGAAGGGCGAGGGCGCGGCTACGATTGTGGGCGCGGAAGGCGCGGCGGGCGGGGCCGCCTGCTGCGCGCGCGCCGACATCGAAGGGGCGAGGGCGAGGACGGCGGTCAGAGAGAGCAGAGCTTTTCTATTCATGGCACGAGAAACCTCCAGAGAGAGAATTTTCCATCCCCTTGCACGCGCGCGCGCCGTGGCCGGTTCCGAAATTTTCCGCCGGAGCAGCGGAGGGATGAAGGATGAAGGATAAGGGATGAAGAAAGACCAACCCAAATCTCAAGTCTCAAGTCTTAGATTTGAAACAGCATTTCCTTCATCCTTCATCCCTCATCCTTCATCCTTGTCCTAAACGCCGCTCTTTGACAGAATGGGCGCGTCGTAACAGTCGCCTCGCGTTCTTTCCCAAACGGTTCCCGGTGGTCTTTTAAAATATTGCAGATTCCCCCAACCGCAACGAACGGCAACAGCGCAGCCGTCGTCGTCGCGCACCCCGGCCACGAGGTGCGTCTCCACGGGTGGCTCGAACGCGAGCGCCCGCAGGTCTTCATCCTGACGGACGGTTCGGGGCACGCGGGCCAGCCGCGCATCGCCTCGACCAGCCGCTACCTGCAAAAGTTCGGCCTCCGGCCCGCGCCCGTCTACGGGCGCTTCACCGACCTCGAAGTCTACGACGCGCTGCTCCGGCGCGACTACGAACTCTTCGTCGCTCTCAGTGAAGAGCTGGCCGCGTCGTTCGTCGCCGGGGGCGTCGGCTGCGTCGTCGGCGACGCCTCCGAGGGCTACAACACGACGCACGACGTGTGTCGCCTCTTGACGAACGCCGCCGTCGAGCTGGCCCGCCGCTCCGGGGGCCGAGAGATCGAGAGCTACGATTACCCCGTAGTGCGTCGGCCCGACCACTGCCGCGAGAGTCAACGCGAGAGGGCCGTCTGGCTCCACCTCGACGAAGAGACGTTCGGGCGGAAGCTCGACGCCGCCTTCGAGTTCTACCCCGAACTCGCCGCCGAGACGCGCGACTCGCTCGAAGGCCGGGGCCGAGGCCACGAGGCCGCCGCCGACTACTTCAAGCTCTACGCGGACGAGCACGCCGCGACGAAGTTGAACGGGCTCGACATCTTCCGCGTCGAGTGCCTGCGCCCCGTCTCGCCCGAAGACACGCCGTTCGACGAGGACGTGCCCTTCTACGAGCGGCAGGGCGAGCGCCGAGTCGCGGAGGGTCTCTACGGGCAGGTCATCCGCTACCGCGAACACCTCGCCCCGCTCGCCGACGCGCTCCGCGAGAACGTCGAGCGGAGAGTCTGACGCGCCGCCGCGCGGGCCTTCATCAACCGTCGGGCCGTGGAGAAATCTTTGATGGCCGGGCTCAACGTCCTCATCACCAACAACACGCTCGACCCGCGCGCCGGGACGGAGCTTTACGTCCGCGACCTCGCGCTCGAACTTCAGAGGCGCGGCCACACGCCCGTCGTCTACACGACGCGCGCGGGCGAGGTGGCGCGCGAGTTGAGGCGCGCGACCGTCCCCGTCGTCGAAGACCTCCGTCGGCTCGGCTCGACGCCCGACATCATCCACGGCCAGCACCACGCCGAGACGATGACGGCGCTCCTCCACTTCCAAGGAATCCCCGCCGTCTTCTTCTGCCACGGCTGGCTCCCGCCCGAAGAGGAGCCGCCCCTCTTCCCGCGCATCCTCCGCTACGCGGCGGTGGACGAAGTGTGCCGCGACCGGCTCGTCTGCGAGCACGCCGTCCCCGAAGAGCGCGTCCGCGTCATCCTCAACTTCGTTGACCTCGAACGCTTCCTCCCCAGACGACCACTTCCGACGCGCCCGCGCCGCGCGCTCCTCTTCAGCAACTACGCGAGCGGGGCGACGCACCTTCCGGCGGTGCGCGAGGCCTGCGCGCGCGCGCGTCTTGAGCTGGACGTTTTGGGGAGCGGCGCGGGCAAATCATGCGACGAGCCCGAAAAAGTATTGGGCGACTACGACCTCGTCTTCGCCAAAGGTCGCTCCGCGCTCGAAGCTCTCGCCGTCGGCGCGGCGGTCGTGCTCTGCGACTCGACGGGCGCGGGGCCGCTCGTCACGAAGGAGGAGCTGGAACACCTCCGCCGTCTCAACTTCGGCGTCCGCACCCTGCGCCGCGAAGTCACAGCCGAAGTTTTGACGAGCGAGATAGAACGCTACGACGCCGTGGACGCGGCGGCGGTCTCGCGCGAGATACGCGCGCGCGCCGGGCGCACGGAGGCGGTGGACGAGATCGTCGCGCTCTACACGGAAGTCCTCGCCGAGCACCGCGCCGCGCCCGCCTCGGACGCTGTGACCGAAGGCCGCGCCGCCGCCGCGTACCTCCGCCGTGTCACGACCGACGTGCGGAGCGAGCGCGAGGCCATGCGCCAACAGTGGCTCGCCTTCGAGCATTCGCCCACGAACCGCCTGCGCGGCCAACTCCTGCGCGCCCCCCTCGTCGGCCCGCTCGCGCAAACCCTCGCGCGCAAGCTCGCGCGCTGATTCAAAGCCGCGCCCCGCGCGCGCATTTCCTCGCGTCGCGCCGCCCGCTTGTGAGCTATAATCCCGGCCTCTTCACGCCCTCGGCGGGGACTGACGCGCGCCCTCGCGCCCTCCGCCGCCGCCGCCCTTCAACCCTCCCGCCGAGAAAGGAGCGAGAGATGAGCCTCATCAAAACCGCCGACGCAACCTCTCAAACGGCGACGCCGACCGGGGACGAAAACGACCCCGTGAAGATTTGGGACTTGCAAGACCCCTCGGAGGCCGCGCCCCTCGAACTGCTCTTCAAGAGACTCGACTGCGTGTCCGACGACGAGCTGAAACATTTGAAGTGGGAGGTGGACAAGCACCTTGAGAACTTCCGCTTCTTCCTCGACCTCTCTCTGAAAGCGGTCGTCCTCTTCTACGCGATTGTCGGCGGCATCCTCTCCATCCTCTTCTCGAAGAAGCCCGACGAGACCCCGGTCGTCACCATCCTGCTCTACGCCCCCCTCTTCATGAGCCTGATTCTGGGCGTCGCCTTCTTCTTCGGGGCCCGGTACTGGCACGACGCGACGCGGAAGATTCGCCCGGTGGTCAGGATACTGATGCTCAAAGTCCCCGACTTCCAACTCCTCACCGGCCTCCTCATCGTCTTCGGAGTCTCCTTCATCGCCAGCGCCGGGGCGCTCGTCTGGCTGCTCTACTCTTTCCGCTGAGTCAACCCCGCGCGTGCTTGTGCCGCGTCCCGGATGAAAATTAAACTTCGGAACGTCACGACTAATCCGACGACTCGCACGGCGTCGAGGCTGAAAGTCACGCACGGCAACTCACGCGCCGGGAACTGAGGAAAGCGAACCAATGCCCAGCAAAAAGCCGAAGCTTAAAACCCCACAAGGATTCACGCTCCGCCATACCCTTCAAGGGACACACGGGCATAATCCATCGAATTTCCTGGTCTCCTGACGGGAAGTTGCTGGCATCGCCATCACAAGACGGCAGCATACGTCTGTGGGACATGGAGAGAGGGAGACCGCTCCATGTGTTTAGATGGCAAGAAGCAGATTATCAGCATCTTATAGCGTGGCGTGGGCTCCTGACGGACAAAAGGTTGTTTCCTCAAAATCAAGTGACCATGGCAGTTTAATAAGGGCTTGGCACGTCAGAGAAATGAAGAGGTTTTGGGAGTCTAAATTCGACCCTGAACTTCGCCGTCGGAGAGTTAGCATGGTCTCCTGATGGAAGACATTATCGCTGCGGGATGCAGCGACCTTTGCATACGTATTCTAGATGCTGAAACCGGAACGCGTACTCATGATAATACCTGAAGGCGCGGAGTCGGTTTCCCGCCTTAGCATGGTCACCGGACGGACAAATGCTCGCCACGGGTACGATGCGAGGCGACCTTCTGCTGTTTAACACTCTCGATTGGAAGCCTACGCCGGAAACTCCAGGGACATTCAGGACCGGTATGGGGCGTAGCGTGGTCGCCGATGGGGACGTTATTAGCTTCGGCGTCTGATGATAACACCATACGAATCTGGTCTTCGAGAACTGGCATGGAGGTGAGTGTCTTAGAGGGGCATACAAAACCTGTCGAGAGCGTTTCTTTTTCATTCGACGGTCGCTTACTTGCTTCAAAGGGTGTGGACGGGGTTCGTGTCTGGCGCTGTGACACGTGGGAGATGGTTGCGGCCCTGAGCGAATCTGGAACTATCAATACTTTCTCCGGTTTGGCGTTTCACCCGAAAGCGCCCATCCTCGCCACGCTCGGCAATGAAAACAAGGACATTCGAGTCTGGAATCTGGACGTTAAAAGCCTGCTCGGCGGAGCACCGCCCGCCACGTCCACGCGGTACTCGAATGCGAAGGTCGTGTTAGTCGGCGATACGGGCGTGGGCAAGTCGGGGCTCGCGCTCGTTTTGACGGGCCAGCCGTGGGAGAAGACCGACTCGACTCACGGGCGGCGCGTGTGGGTGATGGACGCGCAGGAGGTTGAGAAGGAGGGCGGGCTGAAAGAGACGCGCGAGACGCTGCTGTGGGACTTGGCCGGGCAGCCCGACTACCGGCTCATTCACCAGTTGCACCTGACGGAAGTCTCGGTGGCGCTCATCGTCTTCGATTCGAGGAGCCCGACAGACCCCTTCGCCGGGGTGCGACACTGGGACAAGGCTCTGCGGCAGGCGCAGCGCGTGCAGGCCGAGTCCACGCCTCCGACGAAGAAGTTCCTCGTCGCCGCCCGCGCCGACGTGGGGAGAATCGGGGTCGGGGCGGCGCGCATCGAAGGGATGAAGCAGCAGTTGGGCTTCGACGCCTACTTCGAGACGAGCGCCAAAGAAGGATGGGGGGTCGCCGAACTCGCCGCCGCGCTGCGCGACGCCGTTGAGTGGGAGTCGCTGCCGACCGTCAGCTCGACCGTCCTCTTTCAGAATATCAAATCGTTTCTCGTGACCGAGAAGGAGACCGGGCGGCTGCTCTCGACCGCCGACGACCTCTACCGCGCCTTCCTGCGCTCGCCCGGAGCAGTCGCCGAGAGCAAAGAGTTGCGCGCGCAGTTCGACACCTGCATCGGGCGCGTCGAGTCGCGCGGGCTCATCCAGCGGCTCAGTTTCGGCGACCTGATTCTCTTGCAGCCGGAGTTGCAGGACGTGTACGCCTCGGCGATGGCCAACGCCGTGAAGGACGAGCCCGACGGGCTCGGCTGCATCCTCGAAGCGAAGGCGAGGGCGGGCGAGTTCCGCATCCCGGAAAGCGAACGCATCGAGAACAAGGAGCACGAAAAGCTGCTCCTCATCTCGACGGTCGAGGACTTACTACGTCACGAGATCGCTTTGCGCGAGCAGGGCGAGGACGGCCAGTATCTCGTCTTCCCTTCACAGCTCACGCGCGAGAATCCAGACCTGCCCGACCCCGAAGGGAAGGCCGTCGTCTTCAACTTCGAGGGGCCGGTGCTGAACGTCTACGCGACGCTCGCCGTCCGGCTCTCTCACAGCGGGGTCTTCGGTAAAAAGGAGATGTGGAAGAACGCCGCGACCTACGCGGCCACGGTGGGCGGGACGTGCGGGATGTTCCTCCGGGAAGTCTCGGAGGGCCGGGGCGAGTTGACGCTCTTCTTCGACCCGGCGGCGAGCGAAGAGACGCGTTTCCAGTTCGAGGAATTCATCTCCACGCACCTCCGCCGTCGCGCCCTGCCGGAGACCGTCAATCGCCGTCGCGTCTTCGTGTGTCACGAGTGTGGGACGCCGGTCGCCGATTTATCCGCGAAGCGACGGCGGGAGCGGGGCCACGACTGGATAGGCTGCAACGTCTGCGAGCCGGCGACGAAGATATCGCTCCTCGACCGCGAGGAGCGTCTGCCTTCCGTGCGGATATCAAAAGTGCTGGACATGGATCGCGCCGCCGACGCCCAACGTGAGCGCGACGCCGCGGCCTCGACCCTGCAAGGCAAGATCGCGACAGGTGATTTCGACGTTTTCCTCTGCTATAACAACGACGACAGTGCGGAGGTTAAAATAGTCGGCCAGCAGTTGCAGGAGAGGGGCATCCTGCCGTGGCTGGACGAATGGGAACTCAGGCCGGGCCTGCCGTGGCAGGAGAGGCTTGAGGCGCAGATCGGGCAGATTAAAGCGGCTGCCGTGTTCGTCGGCAGGGGCGGGGTCGGCCCCTGGCAGCAACAAGAACTGAGCGCGTTCCTGCGCGAATTCGTCGAGCGCGGTTGCCCGGTCATTCCGGTGGTTCTCGCCAGCGCGCCGAAGAAGCCCTCGCTGCCCGTTTTTCTTAAAGCAATGACGTGGGTGGATTTTCGTGAGGACAAGACCGACCCGTTAAGGCGTCTGGTCTGGGGCATCACCGGGGAGCGGCAGCCTGACCGCAACTTCTGAGCTTTAACCTTTCGATTCACAGGAATATCAGACGATGGCAAACGCGGCATGAAGATACTCGACATCGGGTGCGGCAAGCATAAGACGCCGGGGGCCGTCGGGCTCGACAGCAACCCGCGGACGGGGGCCGACGTGATACACGACCTCGACCGCGTGCCGTACCCGTTCCCCGACGACGAGTTCGACATCATCATCGGCAATCAGGTCATCGAGCACGTCGAGGACGTGCTGGCGGTCGTCGCCGAGTTGCACCGCATCGCCAAGCCCGGCGCTTCCATCCGCCTCGACACGCCGCACTACTCCGACATCGCCTCCTACACAGACCCGACGCACAAGCACCACCTGACGACGGAGTCCTTCGCCTACTTCACAGGCCAGCGGCCTGATTTCGACTTCTACAGCCACGTCCGGCTGCGGCCCCGCGTCATCCGCGTGACGATGCTCAAGCTCTGGCGCGCGCTCGGCTTCGAGCTTCTGGTCAACAGTTGCAACCGCTACCCGTCTTTGCGTTTCTTCAGGCGCTTCTGGGAGTCGTATCTCTGCTACGTCGTCCGCGGCAAGACCATCTATTTCGAGTTCGAGGTGATAAAGTAAGAGAACCGAAACGTGAACCGAAGGGAGGGGAAAAGAATGAGCAGCAAACCGAAGAAGGGGAGCGAAGGGGGCGGCAAGTTGAAGCGCGCCCCGGCGCGACCGTCGAAGAAGGATCAGATCATCTCGCTCTTCCTCTCAGGGATGGGCGAGGTCGAGGACATCGCGATCATCACGGGCTCGCGGCCCTCGTATGTCGGCTCGACGTTGCAGGAGGCGGGGCTCGTCTCCGGCTACTTCGACCTCTACACCTCGACCTCGCACCCGCAAAACGTCTACTCGAAGTTCTTCGCCAACAAGCTCGGCTTCAGGGACGAAGTGACGGCGCGCGAGAGCGTCGCCTTGATTGACCGGCTCTACCGCCAGTTCGAGTTCGCGGGCGACCGCGCCGGGCAGCACCACGCCCTCGCGATGGCGCTCACGATGTTCGACCGCGCCCGCTGGACGGGCAAGGCCCGCGAGGCCGAGGTCTTCCTCCTCTGGCTCCGGGCGCGCCTCGAAGAAGCGGCCACCCTGATCGCCGAGGGTGAAGAGGGCGAAGGCGAAGGCCCGCCGGACGACCTGTCATAAAACGCAGAAGTCAGAACGCTGAACGATGAACTGAAAGACAAACAGATGCTTTTCGTTCATCGTTCAGCGTTCTGACTTCTGACTTTTCTTCCTGAATCCCCGATGAAACTCCGACGAAACTTTCTCGCCGCCCTCGCCCTGCTCGCCTGCCTCTTCGTCACGGCGGCGCGCGCCGACCGTGTGGACGATTACGTCCTCGAAGAGATGCGTCTGCGGCACGTCCCCGGCCTCGCCCTGACGGTCGTGAAGGACGGCAAGGTCATCAAGGAGCGCGGCTACGGGCTGGCGAGCGTCGAGCTGAACGCCCCCGTCACGCCGGAGACGGTCTTCGAGATCGGCTCGGTCTCGAAGCAGATAACAGCCGCCGCCGTCATGCTCTTAGTCGAAGAGGGCAAGCTCTCGCTCGACGACCGAATCAGCAAGCACCTGCCGGGCACGCCCGACGCGTGGAGCGCCGTCACCGTTCGACACCTTTTGACGCACACTTCCGGCATCAAGAATTACACGGGCCTCGCGGGCTTCGAGTTGACCGAGCGACTCAAGCGCGAAGAGTTCATCAAGCGCATCGGCACGCACCCGCTCGCCTTCGCGCCCGGCGACGCGCACAGCTACGGCAACACGAACTACAACCTCCTCGGCCACATCGTCGAGTCAGTCTCCGGCAAGACTTACTGGCAGTTCGTCCGCGAGCGCATCTTCCAGCCGCTCGGCATGACGGCGACCAACGACCGCGACCCGCGCAACGTCCTGAAAAACCGCGCGAGCGGCTACGAGTGGGAGGGCGGCGCGCTCGTCGGGCGCGACTCCGATTTGACGGATGTCTTCTCGGCGGGCGCAATCGTCTCGACCGTCCGCGACCTCGTGAAATGGGACGCGGCGCTCGCGGGCGAGCGTCTGCTGAAGCGTTCGAGCCTCGAAAGAATCTGGACGCCGACGCGCTTCAACGACGGGCGCGAGCATCCTTACGGCCTCGGCTGGTACGTCGAGAACGTGCGCGGCGTCCGACGCGTCCGGCACAACGGGCAGACCGCCGGGTTCGCCGCCTCCATCGCTCGTTACCGCGAAGAGCGCCTGACCGTCATCGTCCTCTGCAACCTCGGAACCATCGGCCTCGCCGGGCGCATCAATCAGGGCGTCGCCAAGCTCTACCTCCCGGCGCTCTCCCTGAAGTCGCTCGCCGCGCGCGCAGACCCCGACGCCGAGACCACGCGGCGGCTCGAAACTACTCTGCGCGAACTCCTCGCGGGACGCACCTCGCCCGACGCCTTCACGCCCGAACGCCTGAGCGCGCTTTCGACCGTCGTCGCGAAATCCAACTGGCAGCAACTCGCCGCCTACGGCCCGCTCAGTTCGTTCGCCTTCGTCGAGACGGACACGACAGCCCCGGCCAAGACGCGCGCCCTGCGCTACAAGGCCGCCGTCGGCCCGCGCCTCATCCTCGTCCGCTTCGCGCTCAACGAAGATGGGAAGGTCGCCGAGATAAACGTCGAGGAAGAGGAGTAAGATACGTTGTAAAACTGTAGGGGCAGGGCTTGTCCCTGCCCGTGTCTTTCGCAACCACACGGGCAGGGACAAGCCCTGCCCCTACAGACACTTTCGACGTTGAAGTTTTGAAATGAGTCCTTACCCGGTGAGAACTCCATGAACTTCTGGCAGGGGCAAACCGTCGGCGTCCACGCCGACAACGACGCCTCAATCGCTCTGCACAAGCGGCTCGGCTTCCAACGCGAAGGGACGCTGCGCCGGACGGGCTTCTCCGCCGGTCGGCACTTCGACATCCACATGTACGGCATCACGCGGGAGGAATGGGAGCAGTCGCCGCACAGGCTCTAAGACTTTCGGAAGCCTCTCGGCGACACGCTCGACAACCTCGACCGCGTACCACGGCCTCGACGAATGACGGAAACAGATTCGCAACGACCGGAAGAGTTGAAGCAAGAGGGCAGTTCCTTCAAGCGCCTCCATCTCGCCATCGCCGCGCTGCTCGTCTTGCTGTACGTCGCCGCACGGTGGTGGCGTCTCACGGCTTCGTGCCTCTGGTTCGACGAAATCTTCGGCGTCCACGCCGCGCGCCACACGTGGGGCGACCTCTGGACGTTCGTCGCCGCCGACCTCATCCACCCGCCGCTCTTCTACGCGCTCCTCAAACTCTGGGTCGCGGCGGGCGGCGAGTCGCTCCTGTGGCTTCGGCTCTTCCCTCTGCTCGCGGCGGTCGCGTGCCTCGTGCCCTTCCTCCTGCTCGCGCGCGAGTTGCGCTTGACCCCGGCGCAGACGAACCTCTCGTTGCTCCTCTTCGCCGCGAACGGCTACCTCATCAAGTACGCGCAGGAGGTGCGGATGTACGGCCTGCTGCTCTTCTTCACGCTCGGCTCGCTCTGGCTCTTCGTCAAATTTCTCAAAGGTGATGACGCGCCGCGCAAACTCCTCCTGCTCGCGCTCACGGTCTGTAACCTCCTGCTCGTCTACACGCACTACTACGGCTGGCTCGTCGTCGCGTCGGAGGCCGCCTTCCTCATCCTCAAAGACCGGCGCAGGCTCAAAGGCTTCCTCCTGAGCGCGGCGGCGCTCGTCGTCTGCTTCGCGCCGTGGGCCTACGCGTGCGCGGCGGCGGCGACGGACGCGGGCGGCGGGCTCGCGCAGAACATCGGCTGGATCAAACGCCCGCTTCCTTTGGAGTTCGCGCAGTTCTTCGCGCTCCTCCACGAGCCCTTCTACTTCCGCCAAAGCTCCCACGAGCCGCTCTACGCGCGCGGGGGCGCATTCGCCGGACTCCTCCTGCTCGGCCTTCCCGTCCTCCTCCTCGCCCTGCGTGAGTTGATGAGGAAAGGCGGCGACGCCGCGAACGACGCGTTAATGACGAGAGACGGCGAGCCGCCGCGCGAAGACTCTTCACGAAGCGACGGCTTCTCGCCGACGCACTTCCTCCTCTTCTTCTCCTTCATCCCCCCCGCGCTCGCCTTCATCTTGAGCTACGCGCTGCCGCATTCGGTCTGGGGGACGCGCCACCTCATCATCGCCGCCGCGCCGTACATGATGGCGGCCTCCGTCGCCGTCTGGCGCGTGCGCCCGAAGTGGTTGAAGGGCTCGCTCCTCGCACTCCTCTGCTCTTGGTACTTCTTCGCGGGTGTGCTGACGCTCGTGCGCCGCGAGGGGACGCACGTCTGGTGCGCGTGGGAGAGTCTGGCCGCGCCGCTCGCGCGCTCCGAGGAAGAAGGCGCGGGCTCACCCGCCGACGTTTATGCCTTTGAAGACCTCGTCGCCTACCACCTCTGGTTCGCACTCGGCGGCGAGCGCGGTCGCTTCCGCGTCTCGGTCGTGAAAGGCGTGCCCGGCCTCGTAGAAGACCCCGCATACTTCCTGCCGCGCGGCTTCGACGGAGTGCGAGTCGGCAACGCCGACGCCCTCGAAGGCGAGCGCATCTGGATAGCCTTCCGCGACACGGCGTGGGACGAAGGACGCCAGCCTTTGAAGTTAATGAAGGAGCGCGGCTACCGCGTGGAGAGAATCTTCGAGACGGGCGCGCAGGGCCAACGCGCCTTCCTCGTGCTCGTCTCACGCCGTTGAGGGCGGCGGCATCGCGGGCCGTCGTCGTTCCAGTCTTACGTCTCGCGGATGAGGTCTTGAGGGGCCGAAGCGTTCTTTCGGGTAGTGGGTCAGTTCGGGGTGGCGGGGTGAATTCTTTCCGTGCCCACGGATAATCCATGAAACGTCTCGCGCCGGAACATCATAAACGGTAGACGGCGGCGACACGGGTAAGCTCGGCGTAGACCGAAAGGGAGTAAGGATAGGTCAGATGTGAAATTGACCCATCGCTTTCATTCGCCCGGAGACGAAACTCGACTATTGACACCGGGACAGTCCAGCAATATCTTCTACCGCGCCGATTGCAATCCCATCGGTCTCACGCTCTCTCGCGAAGTACCGGCGACAGACAAAGCCTATCCGACACGCGCCGCCAGTCCCTCTCCGCTGAAGTCTCGCGGCGGGGCATTCGATAGTTCGACCATCAACCCTCAACGATAAAGGAGACCTCATGGGAGTCCCCAGTAAGTTCAACGACATCATCCAAAAGCACCTCCACGCGCACGCCGCCTGGCTGCCAATCTCGAACAACTACAAGCTCGGCGACTACGGGATAATCGCCGACGGCGTGTTCAATAAGATGGGAAACATTCAAGACGATTTCGGCATTACGTTTCAGGAGGGCGCGGGGCCGGACGTGAGCCTCGACTTCGTCTCGTCGGACACGACCGTCATCAGCACCGTCGCCGGGGCGCAGGTTGATGTCATCCCGGAAGGCGCGATAGGCGTCAAGGTGAGCTACAAGTTCAACAAGTCGAGTTCCTTTCTCGTCAAGGCCGCGAACATCAACGTCAAGGCCATCGAGAACCTCAACAAGGTCGTGTCGCAGTTGCAGGCGCGCAGCGACTGGGAGAGCAAGTGGCGCATCGTGTGGCAGACTTACAACGCGCAGAACGCCGCCATCCTCTCCACCATCGCCGACGGCACGGCGGTGGACTTCAGCGGGGACGCCAAGGCCCTCAAGCAACTGCAACTCGGCGACGTGTCGGCGAGCATCGGCGTCAACGTCAGCCGGGAGTTGGGCCTGAAGCTGATCGGCAAGGCCGGCATCATCGCGCTCGGCCTCTTCAAACTCCGCTGGCTGACCGGCGGCGTGGACATCCTCGACAGCGCGGCGGAGGCCGAGGCCGAATTTCACGACGACTGGGAGACCTCCCCGCAGGACGACGTATAACCCTCACAGCCGCGCCCGGCGGCCCTCACGGAGATTTAGAGACATGTCGAAGGACACGACGGCGGCGCGCTCGCTCGAAATCGAGCTCTTGCGAACCGGCATGGACTACAACCACGTGCTGTCGCCCGACGAGAAGTACCTGGCGCTCTGCGGCTCTCACCCGCCGAGCAATTTCACCGTGAGCCTCATCCAGAAGGAGTTCAACGATTACGTCAAGCAACTCCGGTATGGGAATCAGGACAAGGCCGCCGTCGAGGCCGCGAGGACGGCGCTCGAAAAGGTCGTGAGGGGAATCTTCGAGGGGATTCCCATGCTCCCCGCTGAGGCGAAGGGGGACGGCTGGCTCCACCTTCGCCTCATCATCATGCCGCGCGAGTTGGGGCTCTTGCCCTTCGAGTTCTCCCTCACGCCCAAAGGGCTCAAGGGCGAGGGCGACAAGCCGCTCCTCCTGAACCCGGAGCGCCGCACGACCATCACGCGGGAGATTCGGCAGACCGCCAATCGAGGTTACGTCTGGCCGACCATCCCCCGCGTCCTCTTCGCGTGGGCCAGTCCGGGGAGGCCGGTCCCGCACGACGGCCACAGGGACAAGCTCCTCGAAATCCTCAGGCCGTGGATGCGGCCCCTCGCCGACAACGCCGAGCCCGTGCCCAACAGCGCGCCGTGGTTCTGCGAGTTGGCCAACGCCAGCCTCGACGATATTCGGGAGGAGATTAAGAAAAAGCCGTACACGCACGTCCACATCCTCGCCCACGGAACCGACATCCTCGACGACGACGGCAGGCATTTCGCTCTGGCCCTGTGCAAGCAGGGCTCGACCAAAGAGATGGAGGCCGTGGACGGGACGGCTCTGGCGAGCGCGCTGGCTCCCGAAGGCTCCGAAGTGCCCCGCCCGGCGGTCGTGACGGTCTCCGCCTGCGACAGCAGCAACGACGGCACGCCCATCCTCCCCGGCGCGAGCCTCGCCCACGCCCTCCACAATTGCAGCATCCCTTACGTCCTCGGCTCGCAGTTCCCACTGACGCAGAAGGGCTCGGTCGAACTCGTGGGCGAATTCTACCCGCGCCTCTTTTGCGGCGAGGACCCGCGCACCGCCCTCTCCCACGCGCGCGAAGCCCTGCACCGCTTCGACCCGTCCGCGCACGACTGGGCGAGCCTCGTCGCCTACGCCCGCTTCCCCGAAGACCTGGAGCACCAGTTGGCCGCCGTCGAGCTCGCCGTCGTGCTCGAATCCATGAAGACCGCCAACGCCTGGACTGACCACGTACTGAAGCACGGCGCGAAGACCGAGAAGACGTTGGGCGAAGTCGAGACGCGACTCGACAAGGCGATTAAAGACCTCAAGGAACTCTTGGGGCTGCCGCCGGAGGGGTTCATCCCGCAGGACTCGGGGCAGGCGAAAGACCCCGTGTTGTACCCCGAACACTTAGGGCTGCTGGGCAGCGCCTACAAGCGCAAGGCCGAGCACTTGTACCGTCTCGTGCCGCACAGGCCGGAGCAGGCGGACGGGTTGCGGGCGCAATCCGTCCTGGCCGTGGAGGAGGCCCGACAGTGGTACGGGAGGGGTCACGACGAATTCCTCGCCCACCACTGGACGGGCTGCCAGTACCTCTCGCTCACCGCCGTCCTGAAGGGGACTCTGGTCGAAGAGTTGCAGCGTTGGGCTGTGGTCGAGTACTCGGCCAAGAAGGACTTGAACGACCCCAAGCAGCGCATGTGGGCGCTCGGCACGATGGCGGAGATGCACCTCCTTCGGCCCCTCACACTGCCGCCCGGAATGTCCGAGGCGACCGAGCAGGGAGCCTTAGAGACCGCAAAGACTTATCTCAACGAACTCGCCGAGAAGGGCTCTGCGTTCGAGAAGGAGTCCACCACCCGGCAGTTAGAACGCTACATGACATGGTGGCCCGCCGCCTTCCCGTCCGACGGGATGAAGCGGCTGCAAGCGATGGCCTCTGAACTCCGCAAAATACTCCCGCCGCTCTAAGAGTTCTACAATCGGGTGTGAATGTCGGGCCGCGCGTCGATGCGCGGCCCGTTACTTTTTGCGGTAGATTTCGCGCCCGTCGCTGAGTTCGACGGCGATCTTGTTTTCGGAGTGGGCGAGGTCGAGGTGGGCGACCGCCTCGGAGACGGCGAGGAAGCGGTGCACATCGTCGGTGCCGGGGAACATCTCGCGCGAGATGTCCCACGCGGTCGCGCCCGACTTGGGGAGGAGGCGGATGACCTCCGCCTGCCGCTCGTTGATGGCGCGCAGGTAACGCTGGAAGAGTTCTTCGTAGTCGTTGACGACATCGCCGTGGCCGCCGTGGACGAGCGTCGGCGAGAGCGCACGCAGGCGCGCGAGGCTCACTAAATACTCGGCGAGCGAGTGGAAGCGGCGCGTCGGGTCAACGGGGTCGGGCGAGAGCACGGGGTTCGGCGTGATGCGCTTCAAGACGCAGTCGCCCGCGATGATGGTGCGGTCGGCTTCGCGCAGGAACGAGCACGAGCCCGGCGTGTGGCCCGGCGTGTGGACGACGCGCAGAGCGCCCCGCTCGAACTTCAGCTCGTCTTCGTCCTCAAGCTCGGCGTGCTCGTGGTCTTCGAGCGCGTCGGCGTACTGCCTCACGCCCTCGTACATCCTTCGCAGCGCCGTGATGTCTTCCGGCGGCACGCCCGCGCGCTCCAGAAGGACTCGGTGCTCGTCGTACTCCAGACGCCCGGCGCGGTGGCCCGTCTCCCAACCGTGGACGAACACTTGGGCGTCCTTCGCCTCGTCGCGCAACTGCTTCGCGAGCCCGCAGTGATCTTCGTGCGCGTGCGTCAGCACGATGCGCTTGATGTCCGAGACGCGCACGCGCTCGCGCCGCAAGCCTTCCTTCAGAGCTTCAAGCGCCTCCCTCGTCTTCGGCCCCGTGTCAATCAAAGTCAGGGGCTCTTCCTTGATGAGATAGACGTTGACCGGCCCCACGTAGAAAGGCGTCGGCACCGAGATGGGAATGATTTTCATAAGCTGAAGGCAGAAAACCGTGGGCGGAAAAGCCGCGAGCAGTTTGCTTCAAGTCTCTTGAAAACTCAAAGCAAACTGCTCACCGCTCAACGCTTACTACTCACCCTTAGTAGACGTACTTGTTCGCCGAAATCATCGCGTCCGCGATGCGCCGGCGCGGGGCGACGGTGTTCGCGGGCGTGTTCTTGGTGAAGCGGCGGAGGGCGGCGAGGAGCGTGCGCAGCTCGTCGCCTTCGGCCATCGCGGCGAGGGTGTTCTTGGCGCTCGCCTCGACGCGCTCGACGGCGTCGTTGCAGAAGACGCGCGTCATGTCGAGGTAACGTCCGGCGACCTCCGCGCCCTTCGCGTCGGCGAGCTTCTGCGCGCGCAGCACCGCCGACTCCATCGCGTACACGTCAATGACGATGTCAGCGACGCCGATTAAAATCTCCTGCTCGTCGGCGAGCTTCGTCATGTACTTCTGCGCCGCCGTGCCCAAGACCATGAGCGCGACCTTCTTGGCGTTGCGCACGAGCCGTATCTCGTTGGCCAGCTCGCCCTCCTCCTCGTCGAAGCCGGGCATCGAGGGCGAAAGCACCTCTTCCATCAAGCTCTGCGCCGCCGGGAGCAGGGCGAGCTGGCCGCCCATCGCGCGCTTCATCAGCATGCCGGGGACGAGCATCCGGTTGATTTCGTTCGTGCCCTCGAAGATGCGGTTGATGCGCGAGTCGCGGTAAGCCCTCTCCGCCGGGTAGTCGGCGGAGTAGCCGTAGCCGCCGAAAATCTGCACCATCTCGTCGGCCACGAAGTCGCAGTATTCCGAGAGCGCGACTTTGACGATGGAGCACTCGGCGGCGTACTCCTCAATCGCGCGGAGCTTCGATTCGGGATCGGCGGCGTCGGCGTTGGCGTTAATCGCGCCCTCGATCATGCCGAGCGTGCGGTAAATCATCGCCTCGCCGACCCACGTCTTGACGGCCATCTCGGCGAGCTTCGATTTGATCGCGCCGAAGCTTGAGATGGGCTTGCCGAACTGGTGGCGCTCGTTGGCGTAGCGGACGGCCTCGTGCGCCATCAGCTTCATCCCGCCGTTGCACATCGCGCCGAGCTTGAAGCGACCGATGTTGAGGATGTTGAAGGCGATCTTGTGTCCCTTGCCGACTTCGCCTAACAGATTTTCGACCGGCGTCTTCACGTCCGAGAGGACGAGCGCCGTCGTCGAAGAACCCTTGATGCCCATCTTGTGCTCTTCCGCGCCGCTCGTCAGGCCCTCCTGCCGCTCGACGATGAAGCCCGTGAACTTGTCGCCGTCAACCTTGGCGAAGACGACGAACACGTCGGCGAAGCCGCCGTTCGTGATCCACATCTTCTCGCCCTTGATACGGTAGTGCGTGCCGTCCTCGCTCAAACGCGCGGTCGCTTTGGCGGCCAGAGCGTCCGAGCCCGAACCCGCTTCGGTCAGAGCGTAGGCCGTGACCAGCTCGCCCGAAATGATGCCCGGCAGGTACTTCTTCTTCGCCTCTTCCGTGCCGTAGTAGAAGATGGGGAGCAGCCCGATGCCGCTCTGCGCGCCCATCGCGGTGGCGAACGAGGCGGCGCGTCCGAGGAACTCGCCGATGATCGCGCCGGTCGTCTGGTCGAGTCCGAGCCCGCCGTACTCTTCGGGGATGGTCGCGCCGATGAGGCCGATGTCCGCGCCCTTGCGGAGCAACTCGCGCGTCACGTTCCAGTCCTTGCTCTTCTCGATCTCGTCCATCCGCGGGCGCACTTCGTTGTCCATGAACTCGCGCGCGGTGTCGGCGATCATGCGGTGCTCTTCGGTGAAGTCTTCGGGCGTGAAGACCTCTTGGGTCGTCCGCTCCTCGATGAGGAAGCTCCCGCCCACGATGATTTTTTTATCCTCGGCTACGGCAGACATAACGGCACATCCTTTCAAAGTTTATTTGTAGGGGCAGGGACAAGTCCTCGGCCCGCGTGTTTCGCAAACCAGAAAGGGCAGGGACGAGCCCTGCCCCTACAATTATCCGAGACGTTCAAAGATTCCGGCGGCGCCCATGCCGCCGCCGACGCACATCGTGACCATGCCGTAACGACCGCCGCGCCGTTCGAGTTCGCGCAGGATGGTCGCCGTGAGCTTCGCGCCCGTGCAGCCCAGAGGGTGTCCGAGGGCGATGGCCCCGCCGTTGACGTTGACGCGTTCGGGGTCGAGTCCGAGCGTCTTGATGACGGCGATGGACTGCGCGGCGAAGGCTTCGTTCAACTCAATCACGTCAATGTCTTCGAGCTTGAGGCCCGCGATCCGTAAGACCTTCGGGATGGCGTGGACGGGGCCGATGCCCATCTCTTCGGGCGGGCATCCGGCGGTGGCGTAGGCGACGAAGCGCGCTAAGGGTTTGAGGTTAAGCTGCCGCGCGCGCTCGTCCGACATGACGATGGCCGCCGCCGCGCCGTCCGACATCTGCGAGGCGTTGCCCGCCGTAATCGTCCCCTTCAAATGAAACGCGGGCTTGAGCTTCGCCAACGATTCTTCCGAAGAGTCGCGGCGCACGCCCTCGTCTTTCGTGAAGGCGACTTCGCGCCGGGTCTTCTTGCCCTTCGCGTCCAACTCCTCGAAAGTGACGTTCAGAGGCACGATTTCGTCGTCGAATTTTCCTTCGTCCTGTGCGGCGGCGGCGCGCTGGTGCGACCGCAGAGCGAAGGCGTCCTGCTCCTCGCGCGAGACCTCGTACTTGCGCGCGACGTTCTCGGTGGCGAGCCCCATGTTGAGATAGAAGTCCGGGTAGTGCTCGACCAGATACGGGTTCGGGCGGATGATGTGCCCGCCCATCGGAATCATGGACATCGTTTCGAGCCCGCCCGCGATGATGACCTCCGCGCCGCCCGCGCGGATGCGGTCGGCGGCGATGGCGATGGACTGGAGGCCCGAAGAGCAGAAGCGGTTGATGGTCATCGCGCTCGTCTCGACGGGCAAACCGGCGCGGATGGCCGAGGCGCGCGCGACGTTCATCCCCTGCTCGGCCTCCGGCATCGCGCACCCCATCACCACGTCCTCAATCTCCGTCTTCTCTAAACCTTCCGCGCGCCGGATGGCCTCTTCGATGACGACCGCGCCCATCTCGTCGGGCCGCGTGTCGCGTAAGGTTCCCTTCGGCGCTTTGCCGACCGCCGTCCTCACTGCCGAAACGATAACTGCGTCTCTCATAATTACTCCGTTAAGTTTTCAGTTTTCAGTTTTTAGTTTTCAGTTAAGACCTTCAGCCGTAACAACTCGCCGACGAAACCGCGAATGGCTGAAAACTAAAAACTGAAAACTGAAAACTCCCTTCAAATCGCCACCTCGACCTCTTCGAGCGGCGAGAGGATGCGTAAATCCTTCGGCTCGATTTCGACGAGGAAGCCGCGCTTGCCGCCGTTGATGTAAATCTTCGGCAACTGAAAAATCGTCCGCTCGACGTAGACGGGCAGGCGCGTGCGCGTCCCGAAGGGGCTCGTCCCGCCGATCATGTAGCCCGTGTGCTTCTGCGCCGTCTGCGGGTCGCAAGGTGACACCGTTTTGACGCCGAGCGAGCGCGCCAGTTGCTTCGTCGAGACCTCTCGGTCGCCGTGCATCAGGACGACGAGAGGCTTTCCGGCCTCGGTCTCCATCACCAGCGTCTTGACCACCGCGTGCTCGTCCACGCCCAACTCCTCCGCCGAGCGGCGCGTCCCGCCGCGTTCCTCGTAGTCGTAGAGCCGCGGCACGAACCCGACTTTCTTCTCGCGCAGCAGGCGGACGGCTGGCGTGACGGGGTAGTCCATATCCGAGTTCAAAGTTCAAGGTTCAAAGTTCAAAGTTAAAGACAAAGCTCTGGTTCGTAACTTTGAACTTTGAACCTTGAACTTTGAACTAAGAGCTAACGCGGGAAGGCGTCCGACTCCGTGACCCTCTGCGCCTGCGCGAAGTGTCGGCGCTCGTGCGCGACGACGATGCGGTAGCCGTCGAGCAGGTTGTAGGTCACGAACCGGGCGACGGGCGACGTGATGATTATCCGGCTCAAGTCCAAATCCTTCGTCGCCAGCATTCGCTTCTCAAGCTCGTCCTGATGCTCGGCGAACTTTTCGATGACGCGCCCGTCAACGTCGCTGCTCGACGGCAGGAGATTCGCGGGCGCTTTGAACTTCCGCCCCCCTTGCGACGCGACCGACTTGAAGACCAGCTTCCCGAAGAGCCCCGACAGCGGCGAGACGCGCTCCCAGAAGCCGCCCTTCCTTTCGCCGCTCATGATCTTTTCGATCAAAGGGAAGAAGGACTCGTTCGTCACGATGAGGTGGTCGAAGCACTGCGCGACGCTCCACTCTTTCGCGCCCGGCTTCCAGTTGAGCTGCGCGGGCGAGAGCCCGCCGAAGGTCTCGCGCGCGTCTCTGGCGATGGGCCTGAGTTGTTCGACCAACCCCTTCAAATCTGTCGAGCCCACGGAATTCATGCTCATGGCAATTCGCTCCAAATCACTCCGGACGATTCAGCGCGAGGGATTTTTTTGAGCGCGTCCCTCAATTCCTGAGGGGCTTGCCCGTCTTCAACATGTGCGCGATGCGCTCCTGCGTCTTGCGCTGGCCGCAGAGCGAGAGGAAGGCTTCACGTTCGAGGTCTAAAAGATACTGCTCCGAGACGCGCGTCTCGTGGTTGAGGTCGCCGCCCGTTAAGATGCGCGCCAGCTTCTCGCCGATGAGCGCGTCGTGCTCGGAGATGAAGCCGCCGCGCTTCATCTGATGGATGCCGAGCTTCAGAGTCGCCAGAGCCTTGTCGCCCAAAGCGAGGATGTCTGTCCGCCGCTGCGGCTGGACGTAGCCCGTGGCGGCGAGCGAGAGCACTTCCTGCTTGGCGTCGGCGATGAGCCGGTCGTGGTTCATCGAGTACGAATCCTCTTCGCGCAGGAAGCCGAACGAGCGCGCCTCCTCGGCGGAGGTCGCGACTTTCGCCAAAGCTATAGTCTCGAACGCGCGTTTGACGAAGGGGAAGGCGTCGGCGTCGGTCACGCCTTTGGGGATCGAGTCGAGCGCGCGCACCAGCATCTCTTTTGTCCCGCCGCCCGCCGGAATCAACCCGACGCCAACTTCCACCAGACCGATGTAAGTCTCGGCGGAAGCGCGCACGCGGTCGGCGTGCAAAGTCATCTCGCACCCGCCGCCGAAGGTCATCTGGAACGGCGCGACGACGACCGGCTTTGCCGAATAACTGCAGGCTCATCGTCGCGTTCTGGAAGGCGCGGATGGCGAGGTCTAAGTCCTCCCAGTTCTCCTCCTGCGCTTCGAGGAGCATGAGCATCAGGTTCGCGCCGACCGAAAAATTCTGCCCCTGATTGCCGACGACGAGCCCGACGAAGTTCTTCTCGACTTCGGCGAGCGACTGCTTAATCATCTGCAACGTGTCGCCGCCGATGGCGTTCATCTTCGAGTGGAATTCGAGGCCCGCCACGCCGTCGCCGAGGTCTACGAGCGACGCGCCCGCGTTCTTCTTAACTACGCCCGAACGCTCTTTCACGGATTTCAGGACGGTGACGCCCGGCAGCGGCGCGAGCGGCACGTACTTGCCCGAAGCGAAGTCGAAGTAAAGCTCCTGCCCGTCCTCTTTCTTATAGAAGGAGGTCGCGCCCGCGGCAATCATCCGCTCGACGTTTTCGGGAATCTTCCGGCCCTCTTCCCTGAGACGCGCGACGGATTTTTCGACGCCTATCGCGTCCCACACCTCGAAGACTCCGAGTTCCCAGTTGAAGCCCCAGCGCATCGCGCGGTCAACCTCGACCACCGTATCCGCGACTTCGGGGATGCGGTTCGCGGCGTATTGGAGCGTCTTTGAAATCGTCTTCCAGAGGAACGCCCCCACGCGGTCTTTGCCCCACACGAGCGCACGCAGACGCGCGCCTGTGTCCTCGATGTTCTTCGCCACGTCGAGCGCGGGCAGCTTCGCCTTCTGCTGCGGGCGGTATTCGAGCGACGCGTGGTCGAGCGTCCAGATTTCCGGCTTCTCGCCCTCGGCGGCCTTCTGCTTCTTGTAGAACCCGCCGCGCGTCTTGTTGCCGAGGATGCCGCGTTCGACCATCCGCGTGACGAACTCCGGCGCGAGATACACGTCGCGGTCTTCGTCTTCGGGCACGGCCTCGTAGAGATTTTTGGCGACGTGCGCGAACACGTCGAGGCCCACGATGTCGAAGGTGCGGAAGGTCGCGGACTTGGGCCGCCCCACCGCCTGCCCCGTCATCTTGTCCACCTCTTCGATGGAGTAGCCGTCCTCCAACATCGTCTTGATGGTGACGAGCGCGCCGTAAGTCCCGATGCGGTTGGCGATGAAGTTCGGGCGGTCTTTCGCTACCACGACGCCCTTGCCCAGACGTTGGTCGAGGAAGCCGTAGAGCGAGCACGAGACTTCCGGCTTCGTCCATTCCGTGCGGATGATTTCGACGAGGTGGAGGTAGCGCGGCGGGTTGAAGAAGTGCGTGCCGAGGAAGTGCGCGCGGAAATCTTCCGAGCGTCCTTCGGCCAACTGCCGGATGGGGATGCCGCTCGTGTTCGAGGCGACGACCGAGCCGGGCCTTCGGAACTGCTCGACGCGCTCGTAGAGACTGCGCTTGATTTCGAGGTTCTCGACCACGGCCTCGACGATGAAGTCGCAATCCTTAAGGCGCGCCATGTCGTCGTCGAAGTTCCCTACCGAGACGAGCGAAGCCTTCTCCGCCGTGAAGAACGCGGCGGGCCTCGCCTTCTTCGCCGCTTCGAGCCCGGCGCGCGCGATGCGGTCGCGCACCTCCTTCGACTCCAGCGTCAGGCCCTTCTTCCCCTCCTCCGCCGTCAACTCGCGCGGCGGAATGTCCAAGAGGAGCGTGGGGATTCCCGCGTTCGCCAAATGCGCCGCGATCTGCGCGCCCATCGTGCCCGCGCCCAGAACGGCGGCCTTCTCAATCCGATTCATAGGGAACTGTCTACCTCTCTTGTAGGAAAAGGGTCAGAGCGAAGAAGAGACATCATACTGAATGAATGCTCATTCATCAAGCCGAAAACCGCCAAGCGAGACACTTAAAAGGTCTGGAAACCAGCTGTCAGTTCCAGCATAAACCATGAATTATTGACCATAAAGCATGAATATTCGTGCATAAAGCGTGAAAACACGCTTCTCTCTTGCAGATTGCATCAAAGGCGACGGCTGAAGAGTTCAGGAAGGAATCCATTTTCATTTCTCCTGCTTTCAGAACCCTGCTCCAACAACTCACCAAAGCTCTCGTCGAGCGTGCGCTCGACGGCGAACTCACTCACCACCTCGGCTATGAGAAGCACGACTCCGCCGGTGACAACTCCGGCAACTCGCGCAATGGCACCACCCCGAAGACACTGAGAGGCAAGCGCGGGCAGGTGCAGATTGACGTGCCGCGTGATCGCTCGTCAGAGTTCGAGCCGCAGCTCGTCAAGAAAGGCCAGACGCGCTTCGACGGCCTCGACGAAAAGATCATCTCGTTGTACTCACGCGGTATGACGCAACGAGAGATTCAAGGTCATCTCGAAGAGATTTACGGCGTCGAGATCTCGCCGAGTTTAATCTCGACGGTGACGGATGCCGTCCTCGATGAAGTCCGCGCTTGGCAGTCGCGTCCGCTCGACTCGGTCTACCCCGTCCTCTACCTCGACGCGCTTTCTGTGAAGGTCAAGAGTCAGGGCCGGGTCACGAACAAGGCCATTTACATAGCTTTTGGCGTCAACCTGCAAGGCTTGAAGGAAGTCTTAGGCATGTGGGCGGCTGACAACGAGGGGGCGAAGTTCTGGATGCAGATCGTCACGGAGTTGAAGAACCGCGGCGTCACAGACATCTTCATCGCGTGCGTCGACGGGCTCAAGGGCTTCCCCGAAGCCATCGAAGCCGTCTACCCGCAGACGCAAGTGCAACTGTGCATGGTGCACCTCGTGAGACACTCGTTAAGTTATGTGTCACATAAGGACCGTAAAGCTGTGGCCGATGATCTGAAGACGATCTATCAAGCGGTCACGCTCGAAGAGGCCGAGCGTCAACTCGCCGGGTTCGAGGAGACATGGGCGGCTAACTACCCGGTGATCGCTAAGTCATGGCGGGCGAACTGGTCGAGAGTGGTGCCGATGTTCGGGTATCCATCGGAGATCAGGCGTGCCGTCTACACGACGAACACCATCGAGTCTTTGAACATGACGCTCAGGAAGATCAGCAAGAACCGATCTTTATTTCCGAACGAATCTCGGGCGTTTTAGGCTGTTGTGAAGTGGTCGTCAACAACTGGCTCAAGCGGTTTCAAGCTCAAGGCATCGAAGGGCTGCGGACGAAAGCGGGTCGCGGGCGCAAGCCGATTCTGGATGCCGAAACGGATGTCGCACGAGTCAAAGCTGCGGTCGCTGCTCATCGCCGACGCATCAGCGTGGCGAAGGCGGAGTTGGAGGCCGAGTTGGGAAAGACCTTCAGCACGAAGACGCTAGAGCGGTATATAAAAAACATGGTGCTCGTTATAAACGAATCAGACGCCGTCCCGCACAGGAGCCGTGCCCGGAAGTCTATGCGTTGAAGGTCGAATGTTTAAGTGAGTTGGAGCGGCTGGCGAAACTTGAGTTAATCGACTTGTATTACGGCGACGAGAGCCGCGTGTCGATTGATCCGTGCGTGCCTTACGGCTGGCAGTTCAAAGGTGAGGATGTGTTTATGCCGGCGACCAAAGGGGCAGGGTTGAACTGCTTCGCGCTGTTAGCTGATGACAACTTTAATAAGATTCTTGTTCTGGATTTCAGACATTCATTTTCGCTGCGGAAAATCTCATCAAGGTCAATAACCCCTTTGTTCCGAGTTTGCCAGCAACTACTGGCTGAGATTCAATCAAAACTTTCAAGACATATGAACAGACAAGGTGTTTTGTATTTGGATTAGCTCCTGCCACGATTGACACCAACTCTCAACCCTCGAATATGGTTCCGATTCGGATTCTCGAATCTGCTTTTTCTTTTTCATATATTAAAGAGGCTCGCCTGAATATACTCATGCTTTTGTTTAAGCTTCTCATCTTTCGATTTCTGGTTCCTAATGTATTCCTTTACAAGTTCCGTCGTGGTCTGATCACTCACACTGCCGATGTAGTAGCCGATGGCCCACAGCGTTCCTTCTTTCCAGATGTACTTCTTTATCACGTCGAGGAACTCCTGCCGCAGCCTTCTCGACGAGATGCCCTTGAAAAGCTGAACGATCTTTGCGGGCGCGTACTTGGGCGGCGCTTCCACCAGCATGTGAACGTGGTCGGGCATCACCTCCATAGCGATAATACGAATCTGGTAATCGCGAGCAATCTCTTTGAGTATGTGTTTCAGCCTCTCAGCTATCTCACCGACCAAGAAACTGCGGCGGTATTTCGGAATCCAGACGAGGTGATATTGGAGGCTGTAGCGGCAGTGTGAACCAGACCTTGTGTTGTCTTGGTAGAAATAATGTAGGACTGCTTTTAGCGTCTTCTGTCGATCTGCCAGTTCCATTTCATGTCTGCCTATCGTTTTCTTTAGAAGATGCAGTTTGTTACCTGCTTGATTATTTCTTTCGGGCTATTTTGCCTGCGCCTGTGCGCCCGTGCCGCTTCTGCCCCGCGGCTAAAAACCTCGCCAGCGCTTCTCGCTCCCAACCGCGACTCTTCGAGATGGCAGCATTGAGCCGTTCATCAATCCACACCCACTCGTCATCATTAGCGTTCTCTAAAACCGCCTCGCGGGCGCTCGGCGCGAGGTCAATCCCGCCCATCTCAATGTCGGTCAGTTCAGCCTGCAAGAGCGCTTCCAGCCACGCCCGGCGTGTCTCGGCGTCGGCCTTGCTTTTCTTGAGACACTGGCTCAACCCCAGCGCGAACTCATCTATTACGATGGCAATCCCGCCGTCCTCGTCTATCTCTCGCAGCATGTTGTCGTACCCGCGAACCGCCTCGTCCAGAACGGCGTGATAAACGACGCCGGCATTCAGCCAGTCGCCAGTCTTAGCCGAACGGGCGGCCAGTTCTCGCAACGCCCGCAACTCTTTCTCTACCACATGTTCGCTCTCGTGTCGGAGCGCCCGTCGCGTTTGACGGCGATACGCGGACGCATCCAACAGCTTGCCTTGCGTTGCTTGTTCGGTTGCGACGGAGAGTTCAACTAACGACAGCAACTCAGGCTCGTGCTTTATCATCCTGCCGATGAGCGCGATCAACTCCTCCTGACTGCGTCCGTCGAGCAGCGTGGCAAGCGGCGGAATGGAGCGGAATGCCTGCGGCTCGTGAACGTAAGTGAGCAGCAAGGCAACGACGTGCTTGCAGATGCCGCCGTAGTCATAGGGACAGGTGCAGGAGGTCTCTGCGATGCCGCCTTCAGCGAGCGTCGCGCTAACCTGATAAGGCTCGTAGTCCGAGCCTTCACATTGGGCACGCAGTTCCATTGCTTGGCGGACGGGTTCCAAGACGGCTCCGTCGCGGTAGTAAGTTTCACCGCGCTCGAAGCTCTTGCCGCTGGCTAACTCGTGAATGTGTGCCTCAGTCAGTTGAGGCAACTTCTCTTCGCCCATCCAGCTATAACCTCGACACAAGCCCTCTCATGCTTCTCAATAGAGATAATTTTAGCAGCAGCCTTGGAAAGAAGGGCATTCGGAAATTCTTATTATATGCACGAAAAGTGATGAATTTTCGCGCTTTATGCACGAATGATTTCTCACTTTATGAGCGAATTCCCTCCCTAAGTTATTGATACTTAGTGGAGGGAATTCTCATTTAATGCCCGAACTGACACCAGCGCGCGCTTAAATTCGCACTTTATGCCCGAACCGATGAAGTGAGCGGTTTAGAAAGTCATAAAGCTGCTTGGGCGGCGCTTCTACCGGCAGGGAGGTGTGGGCTTGCGTCCGTCTGTGGAGGCAGTTGCCTTTTCGCTACCTCACGCTGATCGTAAAAAATTCCTCGGCGTCGTCCTTCATTATAAGTTTAATTTGCTTTTCCCCTGCCCGGCTGGTTAAGAATTCCGGGATTTCAAGAAAGAGGATGGTTTTATCTTTCTTGTCCAGCTCAAAGACGAGTTCTTTGGCGTCGAGGGTAATGATTTTCTTGATTGATTCGAGATTTGCTCCATGAAGTGTTTCCCTCCTGCTGTTGCCCGACAAAATGACCAGCGGAGATGGGTTGATAATCTTTGCCTTGGGCACATCAGGAGGCGGAGTCGCCAAAGCGAAAGTCTGCGGCTGGGCTGCATCCTGCATGATCAAGATATGTTTGACGTCCTTAATCTGCGCCTTTGACGGGGACAGGGTTATCACCGTCGCCGTCCCGCTCCGTGCGTTTAACTTAAGTTCGTTGTCCGCCGGGGTACACCGTTCAGCGGCGCGTGTCGCATCAGCGGTAGCGTCGGCGGTGAGGCATTTCACCCCGAACTCCGCGTCGCCGACGAAGACCCTGACCTGACTTGTAAAGCCGCCGCCGAAAATAGCTAGTTGGGTCTTCTCGCCGTTAGAGCCGAGGACCTTCAAATCAGAGACGGTGAAACTGCTTTGCGCGGGAAGCTCGCCGGTCAGCGCGCCTCCGTCCCACAGGAACTCTTTGAAGGTTAAAAAGGTGTTGCCGGCTAAGAGCTGGGTGGGAGCTACAAAGGTTAGATCGGCACACCATTTATCAGCGCCACAATTGGGTAGTGTGGCATTAGGATGGTTGGTGTCTTTGTATTTTTTGGAGATGAACGGGGCGTCGCTAAACCCGAAGACTTTGCCGCCGATGACTACGACCGGCGGGTGATGTTCAAACAAATACTCGAATTTTACTTCGGGACGCACCCTCTTACCGGAAGCATCCGAAAACTCCTTAGCGTCGGAAACCAGCCGAACCGTGACCTCCGAATTCAGAGAGTCGCGCGCCTTAATTGGGAGGACTTCGAGTGAGCGACCGGAGTAAGGCTCGTCTACAAATATGCAGCCGACCGGGTAGGGATAACAATAGCTTCGGTTACGCTTGAAATCAGTCGTCCCGTATCGGCTGACCATCAACGGGGAAGAGCTTGCCAACGACTGCCCCGTCGCTAAGAGCATTAAACGTCTTTCGGTGGCGATTGTGAGTCCGTCTTCGGGGCGGCTGAGCACTCTATTCCCCAGTATGACATTGGTGTCACGCGTAAACCCTTCCCCCTGCGCCATTACTAGTAGTTGGCCGTTTCCCACATCCTCATAGCTTAGAGTTCGGATTACCGGCTGCAACCCGGAGTCAGTCAAATTTGCGTTACCGATGGGAAGCTCGACATCCTCGTATTGAGGAGTTTTATTCTTCCGGCCAACTTCGTCTCCGACGGTTTTAGTTTTCTTGTCGTATTTGCGCCAACTGGTGGTTGCCGTCACCTTCCCTTTCCAAACCCCTTTCGTATTAAGAATATTCGGAACCGAGATCAGCGCGTAGACTTGCCTCACGCCGGGTTCGACCGCTTTTCGTCCCAGCACCGGGCGAAACTGCCACGCGAACTTCACCTTTTTCCCGACGGCCCTACGCTCCAAAGCGACCGTATCCGTATCCTTAACCAGATACATTGATTCCTGAGTCTTGCCGATGGCGCCTCCGACGCCGACGAACTGCACGACGGCTCCCGCATCAATTGCTTTAGAGTCTTTGGTGACGGAGGCGACGTTATAAGTCTTTTCCTGGGGCAAAAGTGAAACCAACGAAACGTCCTCGTTGTCTATGGTTATCTCCGCCTCGGCGACGGCGTCTTTGTGCGTCGCGTTAATGCTGATCTGAAAGCCGATGACGATCTGATCACGAATGTAATCCGTCTTGGCGGGTGCGCCCCCGATGCCCGGCTCGACCTTAATCCGGTCGGTCAGCGAACGGTCGAGAAGCATCCGGAGGTTAACTATCTGGTAAAACAGGGAGGTCTGTTCCGCGAGCAAATCCTGCGCGGCAATCCCGAACTGGGGCTGGTAGGAATAGATTGATGTCTGCCCCGGCAGCCCGACCGTCGGCGGAGCCATGGCCGCCTGATTTATTACTTGCTGGTTGGTGCTGGTCACTTCGCCCGTGCTGCCGCTCGTGTTAGAAGTTCTGCCGCCGGTGACTGTCGTCGTGCCATCCGTGTTAACGGTCGTCGTCTGACCGCCGGCATTGGTCGTCGTGCCGCCGGAGTTAACAGTCGTCGTCTGCGACCCTTCGACGACGCCGGTGCTGTTGGTGATGTCTTTGGTTCCGCTGCCGAGAGTGGTAGTGATTGAAGGCAGCGACGGCCCCCTCACGCTAAGGGCCATCGAAGAGGTGTTGGCGGTCGCGCCGCCGAATCTTCCGAGATTCCCGTACAGCCCTCCCGTGTCGGGGAATTGAGTCTGCGCCAGTTTGCTTTCCAAGCCCTGCAACATTAAGGTCAGAGTTCTCTCGTCAAACTGCTTCGGCTTCCCGACCGTGATGCCGTTCTCTTCATCATCCCGAACGGTCGAGCCAGCCGAATCCTTATCGGTTACGACCGTGCGGTCAACTTCTTTCTCGGCTACTTCCAACACTGCTTCGACGATTTCACCCTGAGCGTTGTCCGGATAAAATCTAATTTTATAGCGGCCCGGTTTGGTGTTTTCGTCAACGTCTATATCCGCGACGGCTTTACATCTCTTGGCATTGGTTACCGAAAAATCCGCATTCTCATTGACCTCAATTCCGCTCAGGGCCAGCAGGTCTTTGTCTTCCTGAAATATTCTCAGCTTCTTACTCACCCATTTGTCGTCACACCGGGGCGGGATAAAAGCAACTGCTTTGTTTACATCTCCCCGATTAACCTTCGCAGGATTAAGAGAGCCTTTGGGCAAGTCCGGCGTGACTGTGGGCGGCGGCGGGTTTTGCGAGGCAGACGCGCTGACCTGAGCTATTTTTGAGAACGAGTCGGGGTTTGCCGCGTCAATGTTTCTCGTTCCAACGCCGCCGGATGCCGAAACCATTTGAGTTAGAAAAGCCGCCATCAGAGAGACCACGGCCAGTTTGCGAGAGAGAGTTGATTTGTTCATTTTAACCTTATGAGGACTGTTTAGGATGTGTCCGACAAGTCTAAAATCTTTGACTAGCGCTCAAGACTATAAAGCGAGCCTTTCATTTTAGAACTCGTCTCGCCCAGTGGAAGGGTCTGTCCAAGCTGAGAAGATGGAAAGCCTCCCGGCATTCGGGAACAGTTTGCCGGGCTTTGCTAACCATCAAAAGCATTCTCGAACAGAGGGTTATTGAGGAGCAGAAGAACAGGCCCGGAACCGGAGCCGGATTCTAACATGCGGCTCCTTTTCGGGCCGCTAGTCTTTCGCCGCGCCGTCCAGTTTTCCCTTCAGACGGGCCTTGTACTCCGGTTCGGTGGCGCGCGAGAGCGCCTTTTTCCAGGCGTCGCGGGCCTGTTGGGTTTTGCCTTGGCGGGCGTAGGTGTCGCCTAGATGCTCGTGGAGGGAGTACGCATCGCCGCCCCGCCGCACGCTCTCGCTCATGAAGCGTTCGGCCTCGTCGAGGTGGCCGAGTTTGAAGTGCGCCCACCCAAGGGCGTGTAAGGTGAAGGGGTCTTCGGGCTTGGCGGCGGCGGCGCGTTGAAGCAGTTCGAGGGCTTCCGTGAGGTTCTTGTCCTGCCTGACTGAAAAGTAGCCGACGTAGCCGAGCGCGAGGGGGTCTTCGGGCGCGACGCGGAGGGCTTCGCGGAACGAAGCTTCGGCGGCGTCCATTTTTTTCTGGGCCATCAGCACGTCGCCTCGGTCGAGGTAGTTCTGAACCTTCTTCGGCTCGGCCTTGATGGCTTCGTCGAAGTCGGCGAGGGCTTCGTCGAGTTTACCCAGAGAGGATTTGGCCCGGCCTCGCGCGCCGAAGGCTTCGACGTCCGGCGGGACGATTTCGAGAGCCCGGTCGTAATCGGCGATGGCCGCCGCGTAGTTCCCTTTCCAGTGGTGGGCGAGGCCGCGCCCGTGGTAGGCGTCCGCGTGGTAGGCGTCGAGCTTGATGACTTCGGTGAAGTCGGCGATGGCCGCGTCGTAGTTGCGCCGCCTGTGTTGAGACACGCCGCGTGCGGCGTAGTGTATCGCCGGGGAGCGCGTCTCCGCCTTGATGGCCTTCGTGAAATCCTCGGCGGCGGCGGCGTAGTCACCTCTCCGGAAGCGGATGGCTCCGCGATGATGATAGGCGAGGGCGTTCCGCGGGTAGAGCTCGACGGCCTTCGTGTAACTCTCGACGGCCCCGTCCAAATCTCCCTGCTCGTAAAGTTGATTCCCGCGATTCGTGTACCTGTTCGACTCGCTCCACTTAGGATCAATGCTCCCCGGCCCGACGCCCATGCCGATGCCGACGCCGCCCGTCTTCTCCGCCTCGATTTGAGCTTTGACCCGCTTCAGCAAGGCCGGTGTGATTTGAGATTCGCTCTCCGGCGCGATCTTCAGCAGGGCGTGGACGGCGGCCACGCGGTTGCGCTCGAACCGGTCGTTCTGCGACCTGAGCAGGGCGGGCACGGCCTCTTTCGCCCCCGGCCCGATAGAGCCGAGCGCGTAGGTGGCGAAGAGGCGGCTCTCCATGTCCTTAAATTTCAGCATTTCGGCGAGCACGGGCGTGGCGGCCTGCGCATCGGGGCCTAACTTCTCGATTGCCCGCACGGCGCTCAAGCGGTCTTTGGAGTCCTCGCCCTTCAGCGCCTCGACGAGGACGGGGACGACGACGACGCCCGACCCCGCACCGACTTCGCCGAGGGAGTCGTAGGCGTTATGCCGGACGCCGTCGTCCGGGTCTTTGACCAGTTTGATTAAGGAGGGGATGGCGTCCCTGGCATCCGGCCCGATGGAGCCGAGGGCGACGGCGGCGTAGAACCGCACCTCATGCGATTCGTCGCCCAAAGCTTCGGTCAGGACTGGGACGGCGGCGCGCGCGCCCGGCCCGATGTGGTCGAGCACGAAGGCGGCGCGCGCGCGTGCCTGCACGTCCGTGCCTTTCACCATCTCGATGAGGGCGGGGACGGCGGCTTCGACATCCGGGCCGGGCTCGGCCTTGTACCAGAGGTTGGTGAGCGCCGCGGCGGAATAGTAGCGGACATTAGCGTCCGGGTCTTTGAGCGCCTCGACCAGCGCGGGGATGGCCGCTTTCGCCTCCTGTTTGAGAGGGGACAGGCGCGCCGCCGCCGCGACGCGGACTCGCGCGTCCGTGTCTTTTAATTCATTGACGAGGGCGGGCACGTTGCCCTTGTCGCCCGCGACGGAGCCGAGCGCGCGGACGGCGTAGTAGCGGACGATACCTTTCGTGTCTCTGAACGCTTCGATGAGGGCGGGGATGGCCGCCTTCGCTTCCGCGCCCAACGAGCCCAACTGTTGCACCGCCTCCTCGCGGACTTTGTCGTCCTTGTCCTTTAACTTCGTGATGAGGGCGGGCACGTCGGCTGCCGTCGGCTTCTGGGCTGACGAGACGGGGGCGATGGTGAAAAGGAAGAGGCAGAGCAGAGAGGTCATCCGAAGGCTTGCCGTGAGGCGTCGGCGGCGGTGCGAGGTCATGGTTTTCTCCAAAGTCCGAAGGTCAGAAGAACGTCGTAGCAGTCGGCCCCATGTTGACTGGCGCGGTCGGCGCGGCGGGAATGAGGCGGGAACAGCGTCGAGACTCGTGTCGCCCGCACATCTTAAAAGCACAGGCTCATTAAACTCAAGAAGAAATATGAAGGACGCGACCCGTGCGGCCCGCCGCCCGCGCCTTCAGTAGTTCGTGAGGATGCGTTCGGAGGCGAAGCCCATCTCGTGGAGGCGGTCGCGGGTCTGCTCGATCATCTCGCGCGAGCCGCAGACCAGGGCGACCGGGTCGGAGAGCGAGGGCAAAACGTTGTCGAGGAGCGACTGGACGTAGCCGGTCGAGCCCGCCCACTCGTAGCCGTCGGGGTTCGAGACGACCTGACGCAGCTCGACGCCGGCGGCCTTCCACGATTCGACCTCGTCCGTGTAGCAGAAGTGGTCGGGCGTGCGCGCGCCGTAGAGGACGATTATCTGGCCGAAGTCGTCGGGGTGTCGGAGCACCGAGCGCAGCGCCGACCGCAGCGGCGCGACGCCCGTGCCCATCGCGACGAAGACGAGGTCGCGGCCCTTCTGCTCGTCGAGCGCGAAGCCGTGGCCCGCGATCTCTATCAGGCGGACGCTCCCGCCGACGGGCAGCTCGTAGAGCGCGCTGCTCGCGGGGCTGTTCGTCTGCTTGACGAGGAACTCTATCTCTTCGTCTTCGGGCGCGCTGGCGATGGCGAAGTAGGAGCGGGCCGCCTCGTCCTCGCCGACTTGCAGGACGGCGACCTGCCCCGGCATGAACGAGAGGTCGTGGGCGTCGCCGGCGTCAGCGGGGAGCATGTCGAAGGCGCGGATGTCGCGGGCCTCCTCGTGGACGCGCTTGATGATGAGCGTGCGTGGGTTGCCCTGATTCGTCATAGAAGGAGTGCGCCGCAACCTCTCTCGCGTGTGTTTGATGGAACGCCGCGAGTTTAGCGCAGCGGCGCGGAGGGCACAAACAGTACCGCGAGCGGTAGCGAGCGGGTTGACCGTCATCAACGTCAACCCGCTCGCTACCGCTCGCGGTACTGTAAGGCCACTGAGTCGGTGTGGCGCGGCGGATGAGCGTGTGTTAAAACTGTCGCTGCCGTCAAACTACCTTTTATGAATCGCTCTCCGCTGCTGGTCATCTTCGTCACGGTCTTCATTGATCTCGTGGGCTTCGGCATCGTCATCCCCGTCCTGCCGTACTACCTTGAGAGCCCAAGGTTTCAGGCGACGCCGGTCGCGCTCGGTTTCCTGCTCACCTCTTACTCGGTGATGCAACTCATCTTCTCGCCCATTCTGGGGCGGCTCTCGGACAGGCACGGGCGGAGGCCGGTGCTGTTCCTGAGCGTCATCGGGACGGGAATCGGCTTCCTCATCATGGGCGCGGCGACGACGCTGTGGATGCTCTTCGCGGGGCGCATCCTCGACGGCATCACGGGCGGGAACATCTCGACGGCGCAGGCTTACATCGCCGACGTGACGACGCCGGAGAACCGCGCGAAGGGGATGGGGATGTTCGGCGCGGCCTTCGGGCTGGGGTTCATCTTCGGCCCGGCCATCGGCGGCGTGTTGAGTAGTTGGGACATCAGCGCGCCGTTTTACTTCGCCGCCGCGCTCGCCTTCGCCAACGCCGTGCTGCTCTACTTCACCCTGCCGGAGACGGTCACGCCCGACCACCCGGCGCGCAACATTCGCAGAGGTTGGGACTACTTCTTCCGCCAGATTCGACAGCCCGCGCTCGCGCTCGTGCTCCTCATCTACTTCTTCTTCGTCGTCTCGTTCTCCATCATGACGACGACGTTCGCCTACTTCACGATGCACCGCTTCGGCTACGACGCGACGCGCACGGGGTTGCTGCTCGCCTACGTCGGGCTGCTCGCCGTGCTCGTGCAGGGCGGCTTGATAGGTCGGCTGGTGAAGCGTTTCGGGGAGGTGCGGCTGGTGATCGCGGGCGCGGTGCTGCTGACGACTAATCTTCTGATACTGCCTTTCGTCGGCCCCGTCTGGGGCGGGCTCGCGGCGCTGATGCTGGTGATGGCGGGTTTCTCCGTCGGCAACTCGCTGGCGACGCCTTCTTTGACGAGCCTCGCCTCGAAGAGCGCGGACGCCTCAGAGCAGGGCGGCGTGATGGGCGTCACGCAGTCGGCGGCGAGTCTGGCGCGCGTCGTCGGCCCGCTGCTCGGCAGCTTCCTCATCTACAGCGCGACCGCGCCCCGCCACTTGGACGACCAATCCCTGCGCACGACCTTCTGGGCCGCCTCCGGCATCATGCTCGCGGCCCTCCTCGTCGCCCTCTACCTCAAACGCGCGCACGCCTCGAAATATGCGCGCCCGTCCTGACCGCGCCGCCCGTCACTGTTATTGAGGTCGCCCCGAACAATTCGCGAACCGCCCCGGATGCACCGAGCGCCGTGGAACGAGGTTGACAACCCGGCGGCCAAGTTATATAAGCGCGCCCTCAGCCTCGCAGTTTGAGCTTTTCCCTCGTACCACCCGTCGCCGTCGTGCTGCCGCAGTCGTGTCCCCACACCTCAAGAGGGGATGCACGCCTCCTCAGCCCCATTCAAGCCACTCCGCCAGGAGGTTCTCACAATGAGCAGCGAAGACGTTTTTGCAATCATCATCGCGAGCCGTTCCAACGGCAAATCCGCCACCCCTCAAGGAGAAACAACCGCCGCCGGGCAAGCCCCTGCCGCCGCGCTCAACGGGGTGAACGGGGCGCTGCCCGCCGCCCCTTCAAAACTAGTCTCGCGAACCCTCAGCGCCGAAGAGCTGAAGGATTGGCTGGCGATTTCGGAAGGCGTCGTGTCGGCCCCCGTCACACTCGAACGCTGCGTCATCACGGGCACGGACAAGCTCGACTTGAGGGACACGGTTTTCAGGCACGCGGTGACGATCAACGAGTCGGACTTCGAGTGCGACGTTGACTTCTCCTTCTGCGTCTTCGAGCACGGGATCAGCGTCACGGCGTCGAAGTTCGGCGGGAGGGCCGACTTCCGAGGCGCGCGCTCGAAGGGCGACTTCCGCACGCCTCTCTCGTGGTTCGTCGGACACGCGAACTTCGACGACCTGTACGTGGAAGAGACTTTCAGCGCCGAAGGCGCGCAGTTCCGCGGCAGCGTGGATTTCAACCGCGCCAGCTTCTCCAAAGCAGTCTTCTTCTGTAGCGCGCTGCTGAAAAACCGCGAGGCGGTGACGACCGAGTTCCGGCGCGAGGCGAACTTCAACGACGTGCACTTTCGCGGCCCCCTCTATTTCAGCGGTGCGGTCTTTCGCGGGAACACCGTCTTCGACCGCTCGCACATGAAGAGTTCCGTCTTCTTCAACTGCGACCTGCTGCGGGAGGACGCCGACCCCTCGCAGCCCCGGCACAAGCAGCACAACGTGGACGAGACCCGGCTCAGCAACCTGCTCATCAACCCGTCGCGGCCACCCTACTTCCAGACCTGTTTCGAGGGCGACGCCACCTTCATCGGCGTGCGGGTCGGCAGCAGCATCTCCTTCAGCGGCGCGCGCTTCGGCTCAGACTCCCGCCACAAGGCCGACTTCCGCCGCATACGGATAGACGGGACTGCCTTCTTCGACCCCTTCAAGGACAAGAAGAAGGGCATTTTCGTGCCCGTGTGCTTCCGCGGGAAGGCCAACTTCTGGAACGCGGACATCAGGGGCGCGGCCAACTTCGAGGCCGCCGAGTTCGAGGGCGTGGCCGACTTCGAGCACGCGCAAATCGGGCGGCGCGCGTACTTCCGCGCCATACTCAACGAAGGAAAATACAAGCACGTGCAGTTCCACGGCCAAGCGAACTTCCTCGACACGTGTATCGAAGGGACTGCCGAGTTCGACGGGGCGGAATTCCACGAGCAGGCAATCTTCGAGCGTCTCAAATCGAACGGGAACATCTTCTTCCGCGCCGCGAGGGTCAACGGGAACGGCCCCGACCCGGCGGGGACGCCCCCGCGCACCGCTCTATTTCACAAGAAGGCGCGGTTCGTCGGCGCGAGCGTCAAGGGCAACGCCGAGTTCGGCGGCGCGAAGTTCGAGGACGAGGCCAACTTCGAGCGCATGGAGGTCGGCGGCAACGCATACTTCCGCCCGCGCAAGGGGAGCAAGAAGGGCGTCCGCTTCGCGAAGGCCAGCTTCGAGGGGGCGAACATCAAGGGCGACGCCGAGTTCAGCGGGAGCCTGTTCGGCGACGCGGCTAACTTCGCGGGCTTTACGGTCGGGGGCGACGCGCGCTTCGACGAGACTTACCACGGCGACGAAAAGCATGCTACGGACCCGGTGAAGTTCGCCGCCGAGGCGAACTTCACCGGCGCGAGTTTCAGCACTCAGGCCGACTTCCCGCATGCGAAGTTCGGGGGGAGGGCCGACTTCACCGGCCTCCGAAGCTCTGGCATCCTGAACTTCGAAGGGGCGACCTTCGAGGGCCAGTGCTCTTTCCGCGAGGCGCGGCTCACTTCCATCGTCTTCGACCGCGAGCCGCGCGGCGGCCCGCGCCGCTACGGCTGGATCAAGAGGGTCGGCAGGTGGTTCCTCGCCGACACGCCCCAACCGGCACGCATTAAGCCGCAGTTCAACGACTGGGTGGACTTGCGCGGCTGCACCTACGACCGCATCCGCGTCAAGCTCGAAGAGCTGGTCTCGCAAATGGAGCTGACCAGCGCAGGGGCGCAAGAGGCGCAGCTCGAACCGAGCAAGTACGACCGCCAGCCCTACACGCAGTTGGTCAAGGCGCTGCGCTCAATCGGCGACGACCGCCGCGCCGACTACGTCTACGTCGAGCAGAGACACCTCGAACGCCGCAACATGTGGCGGCGCATTCGGCAGGACTTCGGCAGGGGCTTGATCTGGCGCGGCTTGCGCGGCACAGCCAACTACCTGCTCGACGTGTTCTTCCTGCACGTCGGCAAGTACGGCGTACAGCCCGAACGCCTCTTCTTCATCAGCCTCTTCTTCATCCTCGTCGGGATGCAAATCTTCTCGCTGCCCGGCGCGGTCAAGCCCAAGAACGCCGAGCGCGACCCGCCCGCCGAGGTCGCCGTCGAAGGCCCGGTCACGCCGGACGGGATGCCTTTGTGGAAGGGGGAGTGGAAGCTGAAGATGCCGCCGGACAAGTCGGACAAACAGTCTTACGGCAGGGGGTTGAAGGTTAGCTTCTCGCAGTTCATACCCATCATCGAGACTCCCTCCGGCAGCATGTGGAAGCCCTCCGAGAACAGGTTCAACTTCCTGTTCTGGGAAGTGCCCTATGACGTGTACGGAACTCTCCACCGCATCGTCGGGGCGATTGTCGTCCCGCTGCTCGTGGCCGCCATCGCCGCCGCGCTCTACCGGCGGTTGCAGACGACCTTCTGACGCGCGGCGTCTGCGCCACGAGCGCGGAACGGGCAGTAAGCGGAAGGCCGCAAAGGAAGTCGGGCGAGTGTGTCACCCCGACCGCCTCCGCGGCCTTCTTTACCAGATGGAAGGGATTTCGGTCTCGTCTATTTCCAGCGCGTTGCCGTCGGGGAGGATGTGGACGAGGCGCGCGCCGCGTGCGCGAAGGGGCGGGCCGAGGAGGCCGACGCGGTGGCAGTTGGCGCGCGGCTGCGTGTGCTTCGTCAGGGGGTGCGACTCGGAGCACATGAGCGCGACGCGCGTCTCGGAGGCCAGCTCCATGATGCGCTCAAGGCCGCGCGCCAGTTCTTCGGGCGGGGCGACGACCTTGCCGCCGCATTCGGGGAGCCACTCGTAGCCGATGCGCTCCGCGCCGAGCGCCGCTTCGAGGACGCGCCCGTTGTACTGCGGCCAGCGCGAGCGCGCGGCGCTCCGCACGTCGCAGAGAAAATTGATGTCGTACTCACGGAGCAGCGCGAGGAAGTCCGCGAAGGCGTGGCGACCGTGGCCGATGGTGTGGATGATGACCGGGGTGGATGACATCTGACTCGGATGCCTCAAGCCCCGCGACGCGCGCTCAGGGCTTCGCGGATGTCGTCCGCCGTGAGGCCGACGAGGCTCCCGCCCGTAAACAGCTCTTCGCGCGAAACGTCTCGGACGGCGAACGAGGGCGTGGGGAAAGCGTCCATGTCCTCCGCTTCGTCAAAGTCGGTCTCGGCGAGGATGAGGCCGCGCAAATCGCCGAGGAAGACATCAACCGAGTAGTCGCGGCCCTCGTGCCGGAAGGGGTAGCGGTTCTTGCGCAGTTCATTCGCCTCGAAGACGGAGAGGACTTCGTACTCCATCTCGTCGAGGTAGATGCTCGTGATGAGCGTGCGCGAGAAGTCGGGGGGCTGCGGCGTGTACTTCTGCGTGAGCTTGAGCGTCCACTCGTTGGTCGGAACCCAGCGCACCTTTCGCAGCCGCAGCCGCGTCCCCGTGATGTAGTTGTCGGTGATCTGCGAGTGCGGGTCGGTGAGCACGAGCCCCTTCGGCAAGCCGCGCAGGAGGAACCGGCGCTCGCGCTCGACGCGCACATATTTCGGCGCGTGTTCGGCCTTCAAACGTCCCGTGCCGATGCCCTTCATGCGCCGACCAACTCCTCCTCGCGCTCTTTCAAAAACTCTTCCGGCTCGACGATGCGGCCCGCGATGGCCGAGGCCGCGACGACGTAAGGACTCGCCAGATAGACCTGGCCGGGGCCGCTCCTGCCGGGGAAATTCCGGTTCTGCGCGCTGACGGTGACGGTCTCGGCGGTCTTCGACGCTCCCGGCCCCGCGTTGATGCACGCGCCGCACGAAGGGTCAATCAACTCCGCCCCGGCGCGCTCGAAAATCTCGATGTAGCCGCGCGCGCGCGCGTACTCCTTAATCTTCTGCGAGCCGAATTGGAGATAGAGGCGGACGCCGGGCGCGACGCGGCGGCCCTGCTCGACGGCGCGCTTCAAGACCGCCGCGTACATGTCCATGTCGGCCATCTTGCCGCCGGTACATGAACCGCCGTAGGCCGCGTCAATCCTGACGGGCTCGGTCAGCTCCTCAATCGCGATGCCGTTGCGCGGGTCGCCGGGCGTGGCGACCATCGGGCGAATCTCCGAGAGGTCAATCTCGAAGGTGGCGGCGTACTCGGCGTCGGGGTCGCTCTGGAGAAAGCCCTTGCGGACTTCCTCGGCGTCGAGCCCGCGCGTGCGCGTCACGTATTCGAGGACGACTTCGTCCGGCTCGATGATGCCGGTGAAGCCTCCGGCCTCGACGGCCATGTTCGTCAAGGTCGCGCGCTCGTCAATCGGCATGTCCTTCAAGCCCTCGCCCGCGAACTCAAGAACCTGACCGATGCCTTTGCCTTCCTTCATGTAGTCGGTGGCGAGGATGACGAGCATCACGTCCTTCGCGGACACGTCCGCGCGCTTCTTTCCTTTGAGGACGAAGCGGACGGTCTCAGGGACTTTGACGCGGATGTCTTTCGTGTACCACGCGTTCGCCATGTCGGTCGAGCCGACGCCGAAGGCGAAGCAGCCGAGCACTCCCGCCATGCAGGTGTGCGAGTCCGTCCCGATGACGAGCTGACCCGGAAGCGCGATGTCTTCGACGACGGCGTTGTGGCAGATGGCCTCGGAGCCGCGCTCTTCAGTCCCGCCGTAAAGTCGTATCCCCTGCTCTTCGGTAAAACTCTCCTGCGTCGTGGCGAGCCCGTTGGCACGTTCAAGCAGGCCCATCTTCTTCTTGTCGTCCGACATCACGCGGCCCAGAAAGGTGAGGTGGTCGCGGAAGGCGTAGACGGATTCGGGCTCGGTGACGCGCGCCTCACGCCCGAGAGCGTGTTTGAAGAGCGACTCGGCCATCGGCGTGACGTACTCGTGCGAGAAGCGCACGTCCGCGACGGCGAAGAGCGCGTCGCCGGGCTTGACGGCCTCGACGCCGACCTCTCCGGCGCGGACGAAGGCATGGCGCGCGATGATTTTTTCGACGATGTTCATCGGTCGCCGCTTCGTCTCCAAGACGGGCGGCGTGACCTCTCCGCCGAGCCGCGCCTTGTTGTAGTTGAAGAGCCCGCCGTATTCGACAATCGTTTTTGAAACGGGGTCGAGCCCGCGCGTGAACTCTTCCAGCGGAATCTCTTCGCCGCCCCGGATGCGTTCAATCAAACCGAAGTCGGTCGAAGTCAGAAGCCCGATGTTCTGCGCGTTCTGGCCGTAGATTTTCTCAATCGTTTTGGCGATGACGAGTTCGAGTCCGGCGGCCTTCTCGGCGAACGGCGCGGTCTCGCGCGAGGAGCCGCAGCCCTTCGACAGCCCGGAGACGACGACCGAGAAGCCGCCCTGTCTTACTTCGTCTTTTTTAACCGCCTGCTCGCGCATCCCGACGTAGACGTATTCGCCCAGAGTCTCGTCGTAATAGAAGCAGACCCAGCCGGGCGTAATCTCGTCGGTCGAGATGTTATTCATCAGCGCGCGCGCGTCGTCGTGCGGTAAATCATCGCCCGCTTCGAGCTGTCGGCGAATGAGCGTGGTGTCTTCGGTCAGGAACAGGACGCGCCCCCCGAACTTGATGCGGTCGGGGCGCTTGGCGATCTTGTCGGCGGTCATGCGGACTCCTTTAATGATGATGGCGAAGAATTCGGAGAGAAGCCGGAAAGGGAGATTATAAACCGAAGCGGGACGAAATGTCAGAGACGGCGAGCCCCGAAATCGTCTGCGGCGTGCGCGCCGTCGGCGGCGGGAAAAAGTTTGTTGACAGGGCGGGCGGCGGCCCCCCGTTTATCTTGTCGGCGTCCGACCCGTCGTCTCCCCTCACGGCGAGCCTCTCAGGCCCGCCACTCACAACACTCAAACACCCTCAAAGGAGAATTCCCGTGAAAAGAATCAGCACCTTGCTCAAGATTGCCGTCCTCGCCGTCTCTCTCACGGCTGGCTTCACCTTCACGACCACCGCTCTCGCCGACGCGGGCGGCGCGCCCCACATCATCAACAGGACATTTAGGCGGGACCAGTACGGCTGCACGTACATGACCACCTACTGGAGCAACGCCGACGTAAACACCTCCATGATTGGTTGCTCCGGCGTGTACTAATCGCCCCGGAAACTTCGCGCGGGGAGTTATAGACCGAACGCCCCGCGCGCCCCAACCCTCCCGCCGAAGTCAACTCCCTCCCCGGATGCGACTTCGGCGGGAGGTCTCTGTTTCGGCCTGTGTATAATGCCCCGACTGGTCGGCTTGTTCGCTTTTGAGGTACGACTGTTTGATTCCCCTCTGAGAAGACCGCACATGACAAACTCCCCCGACGCCCCGGTGCGCGACGCGCGGCGAGAGGCCGAGCGGCTCTACCAAGCGATTGCGCGCGACGAGAGATACGGGCACTACGTGCGGATTCCCGAACGCATCTGCCGCTGCCTCGAATATTTCGGCGTCGCCGCCGCCAGCCGCCGGGCCGTCGCCGAGCGCCTCAGCGCCTACTATCTCTTCATCGGCGTCGTGGACGACGAGCTTGATTCGACCCGCGTCGAGGCGGGCGTCCCGATACTCGAACGGCTCGGCGAACGAAAGCCCCGGTTCGACGACGAGACGCGACGCTCGCCCGCGTGGCTCGTGACGGAACTCTTGAAGCGTCACATCGGCGAAGAGATTCGCACGCCGTTGATACGCAAGATGTCGGAGCTGTACCGCGCGGTCGTGGGCGAGAGGGAGGCGGCGACGCTCGGCGAATACGTCGCGCGGCGCAAGGCCGTCGGTCGCCTCACCGCCGAGTTGTCTTACCTGCTCATCCGCCCACTGCTCTCGCGCGAGTGCGCGGAGCTGCGACGGTTTCTGGAACGCGTGGGCGAGGTCGGCTGCCTTGTTGACAGCACGATTGACTTGAGGTCGGACGCGCGGCTCGGACTCCTGAGTTTCAAACCCACCTTGCGCGACCACCTCCGCCTCGCCGCGCGCACGATGTTTGAAGGCCTGCGGGTCGCGCTCAAGCACCCAAGACTTTCCGGCCTCTTCCTCGAAGGCATCGGCGACGACATCTTCGACCGGCTCCGCGCGCGCCCGCCGCAAGCCGCCCCGCTCTGGCCGGACGCGGCGGAGGCCGAGTACGCCTGCGAGCCCGCCGCCTGACATCGCAGGAAGATTTTAGAGTGCGTTGCAAGACTGTAGGGGCAGGGCTTATCACTGCCCTCGCTTTCGTTAGCTTCAACGTTGAGTCTTATGACTATTGAGCGGGCAGGGACAAGCCCTGCCCCTACAGACGTATCCGGCGTTGAGGGGTTGAAACCAACCCTTAGTCAGAAACCTTTTCCCGAAACGAAGCACTTACCCGTTTGAGTCAACGTCAACTTGAAGGGAGAAGTGTCTTCATGTCGTCTAAAAGTTCCCTCCGCCTGTTCATCGCTCTGCTTCTTATCGTCCAGACTTCGGCTTGCGTCAAAGCCTCCTGCCGCACCACGCGACCGGGAGGTTGACGCGTACATCGCGCGGCAGATGGCGAAGTACCGGATACCGGGGCTCGCGCTCGCCGTCTTGCGCGACGGGAAGGTCTTGAAGCTCAAAGGCTACGGCCTTTCGAGCGTCGAGTTCGGGATGCGGGCCGACGAGCGTTCAGTCTTTCAGATTTATTCCACGACGAAGATTTTCACCGGCGTCGCCTTGATGAAGCTGGTCGAGGACGGCAAGCTCACTCTCGACACGCCCGTCACAGACCTCCTCGAAGGACTGCCCGATGAATGGAAGGCCGTCCGCGTCCGCAACCTCCTGACGCACACTTCGGGGCTCGCGGAGTTGCGCGAGAGCCCGCGCTTCGTGGCCTTGCCCGACGAGCGGAAGAAGTACATGCCGCGCGCAGAGGGCGTCCGCTTCGTCGCCGAAGTGCCGCTCAAGTTTAAGCCGGGCGAGAAGTTCATGTACCATACGTCGGGCTACAACCTCCTCGGCGTCATCATCGAGCGGCTGGCGAAGAAGTCCTTCGCCGCCTTCCTCGAAGAGCGCGTCTTCGAGCCGCTGGGGATGAACGCGACGCGGATGGGCGACACGGAAACGATAGTCAAGGGGCGGCCCGCCACGGCCTACATCGTTCGAGACGGGGAGCTTCATAACCACGTCTACACGTTCGGCGTGGGCGGCGGGAATCCGGGGTCGGGGCTCAACTCTTCCGCCGCCGACATGGCGAAGTTCCTGTCGGCTTTGGACGCAGGCAAGGTGCTCAAACGCGGGAGCCTCGAAGAGCTTTGGTCGCCGATGCGGCTCAACGACGGGACGGTGTTGACGTTCGGCAGCGCGGGGCGTTCGAGCTACGCACTGGGCTGGACGGTGGACGAGCACAAGGGCCGCAAGGTCGTCGGCCATGAGGGCGGCGGCGCGTCCTGGGTGGCGCACTTCCCCGCCGAACGGCTTTCGATAGTCGTCCTCTGCAACCTCAACGGGGCGCGGGCCGACGAGATTCAATACGGCGTCGCCGACCTCTATCTGGGGCGGTGAGCCGGACGCGATAAATCATTTTGACGAAGGGTGGGCGATGAAACATTTGTTGACGTTGACGTTGGTGTTGGCCGTCGCGGCGTGCGCGCTGGCGCAAGGAGGGCAACGCAGGAAGACCCCGGAGACGGCCCCTTCGGCGCTGCCCAAGGGCTATTGGAGCAGGGAGCAGAGCAAGGCGCTCGTTGACAAGACGCAGACCGTGCGGCTCTCGCCAGACCTCTCGCACCTGAGCGACGGCGAGCGGCGCGCGGTCAGTAAACTCCTCGAAGTCGGCCAGATTTTCCAGGGGCTCTACGAAGCGCAGCAACACGCGCAGGCCGAAGAGAGTGAACGACGCCTCCGCCTTCTTCACGTACAGCGCGGCGACCCCACGCCGACGCAGAACCTTCTGACGCTCTACAGGCTTTTTCAGGGGCCGATTGCCACCACGCTCGACAACCGGCGCGAGCCCTTCCTGCCCGTGGACGCGCCCCCGCCCGGCAAGAACGTCTACCCCTGGGGCATCACGAAAGAGGAGGTCGAAGCCTTCCTCACAGCGCACCCCGAAAAGCGAGACTCCATCCTCGACGCGCGTACCGTCGTCCGCCGCACGACGAACGACAATTTATACCGCGACCTCGCCAAGCTCAGACAGTACCCGGCGCTCTTGATGCTGCACCCCGGCCTCCAGAGAGAGTTGGAGAGCCTTCTCCCGCGACGCCCGCGTGCTTCTGTGTCGCCCGCCGTCATCAAGCTCTACGCAGTCCCCTACTCGCTCGCCCACGCCGAAGAACTCGTCCGCGCGCACGCGCTTTTGAACGAAGCCGCCGAAGCCTTGCGGAAGGACGACGAGGAGTTCGCGCGCTATCTCCGCAACCGCGCCCGCGACCTTCTCTCGAACGACTACGAGTCGGGCGACGCCTCGTGGGTCACGGGCCGCTTCAAGAACCTCAACGCGCAGATCGGGGCTTACGAGGTCTACGACGACGAGCTTTACGGCGTCAAGACCTTCTACGCCTTCAGCCTCCTCGCCGTGCGGCGCGAAGAAACGGAAGCCCTCCGCCGCGCGATGCAAGGGTTGCAGGCGCTCGAAGACTCTCTGCCTTACGGGCGGCACAAGAAGGTGCGCGAAGACATCCCCGTCGGCGTCTACGACGTTATCGCCGACTTCGGGCAGTCGCGCGGCGGCAACACCGCCACCATCCTCCCCAACGAGAACTACCTCGCGCGCCGCTACGGGCGGACGATTCTTTTGCGCTCGAACATCATGCGCAACCCCGACATCTTCCAGAGCACGGGCAACGCCTGGGAGGCGGCGGTCGCACCTGCGCACCGCGACGAGCTGACTTCGGACGGCAGCTTCTACCGCACGCTCTGGCACGAGGTCGGCCACTACCTCGGCGTGGACGCGACGAAGACCGGCCAGGACCTCGACACCGCCTTGCAGGATAATTCGAGCGCGTTGGAGGAGATGAAGGCCGACCTCGTCTCGCTCTTCGTCGCCGAGGCGCTCCGCAAGCAGGGCTATTACACGGCGGCGCAACTCCGCTCGGTCTACGCCAGCGGCATCCACCGCGTCCTTCAGAACAACCGCCCGCGCCGCGCGCAGCCCTACAACACGATGCAACTCATGCAGTGGAACTTCTTCCTCGAAAACGGGCTCCTCAGTTTTGACCCGCAGACGAAGAAGCTCCGCATCAACTACGACAAGTATCACGACGTGGTGGGCAAGCTTCTCGCGAAGGTGCTCGAAGTCCAATCCGAGGGCGACAAGGCGGCCTCCGACCGCTTCATCGAGCAATACACCAAGTGGGACGAGAACCTCCACGGCGGCGTCGCCCAAGCAATCCGCGACCAGCAACGCTACCGCTTCCGCCTCTTCAGATACGCGGCGCTCGGCGAGTGAAAGGAGAGGCAGTTTTCAGTTTTGAGTTTTCAGTTTTCAGTTCGGAATTTGAGATTTGAGATTTGAGATTTCAAATTCAGAAGATGGAGGCTAAAGACTCGATGCTTGAAGCTGAAAACTGAAAACTCAAAACTGAAAACTGTCTTCCTCAGATGAGTTTTCCACCTGTGGAAAACGCCTGTTGATGAAACTTTTAGATGCCGATGATTATTTTTGAAAAAGCCCTTGACAGTGTTCGTGGCCGCGCGTATAGTCCGCCTCCCGTCGCGATTCTCAAGGGAGTCGTGACCGGCGAGGGGATCGGTAAGCAGCGCGGTGACGCACTGCTTGAGGGCGACAGTTGAGCGGTTCGCGGTCGCCATTGACGCCCCACGCCGCAAGCCGAAAGGCTTGGGTTACCGGGAGAGTCGGCAGGCTCTTTCGGGCGACGCGGATAAAAACGCGTCGCGCTTCGGGGACATGATCAGGCCCTGAGGTAGTGCAGTCGTTCGACGCAAGTTGAACCTCGTTTCGCCGGAACGTAGACCGGCGGTGGAGGAAAAGCCACCACAACAAAAACCAAACGGCGCGCGTCTTCGGACGCGTTGGGATTCGCGAAAGCGGGTTCCGTGCCGACCGGGGGTGAGCCAACCGCTGGCACACGCTTCGGGATATAAATAGGTGGCCGCCGCGTGTACAAGCGGCAGTCGCCGATCCCCCCCGAATCGCTTCGGCGGTTCCAGAGGGATTCCGGGGTTGCGCCGCAGTCACTCGTTGATTGCGGCGCAATCTCTTTTTATGCCCTCCACATCTCCCCGCCGCCGACAGAACTCTCCTCCGACAGACTCGCGTACAGACTTGCGCCGCCCGCACTTCCCGTCGTAATTTTTTCTTCGCCGTCGAAAGCAGACGGCTTCTCTGCCGACGATGAAAATTACGGGAGGAAAGTTCCGCCGACTGAACCTGCGGGGCGCGCCCGCACTGGAGGGCTTGCGCCCGACGGCGCGGCGGCTGCGCGAAATCCTCTTCGAGCGGCTCGCGGCGCGCGTAGAGGGCGCGCGTTTCCTCGACCTCTGCGCCGGTTCGGGCGCGGTCGGGCTCGAAGCGCTCTCGCGCGGCGCGGCCCGCGTCACGTTCGTCGAAGGCTCGGCGCGGGCGTGCGACTTCATCGCGGCGAACCTCAAGGCTTGCGGCGTCGCGCGCGCGCAAGGAGAAGTTCGGGAAGAAGAGGTCTTGAGCTTCCTCCAACTCAACGGCGACGACGAGGGGAGGCGTTGGGACATCGCCTTCTACGACCCGCCGTACTCTTCCGACTACGAGCCAGTGCTCAAGGTCTTCGGCGCGGGCGCGGCGCTCGAACCGAGGCGCGGCGTGCTCGTCGTCGAGCACCACTGCGAGAAGCGTCTGGCCGAAACGCTCGGCGTCCTGCGCCGTTGGCGCGTCGTCAGGCAGGGCGAATCATGCTTGAGTTTCTACGAGCGGAGGCATTAAAGTCCTCCGCCCCAGACACATGAAATCAAAGGCGGGCAGCGTGCGTTCAAAGATAAAGAGAGCAGTTGTCTTCGTCCGCCCGCCGGTGCGCAGGGACGAGAAGGAATTCCTGTCGCTGATGCGCGCGAGCGTGCGCCTGCACCGGGGTTTGGTCACTGCCCCGAAGCAGCCGAAGGAGTTCGCCACGTTTCTCAAAAAGAGCAACCTCCCGAACTCCGTCTGGCTCTTCGTCTGTCTCAAGGAGGACGAAAAGATCGTCGGCGCGTTCCACCTCGACCAGATGGTTTTCGGCAACTTCCGCAGCGCCTACATGGGTTACTACGTGGGCGAGCCCTACGCCGGGCGCGGGTACATGAGCGAGGGGATACGGCTCGTGCTCCGACACGCCTTCGAGCGTCTCAAGCTCCACCGCGTCGAGGCCAACATCCAACCCATCAACGCCCCTTCCATCGCGCTCGTCCGCCGCGCGGGCTTCTCGCTCGAAGGCTACTCGCCCCGCTACCTCAAGGTCTGCGGGCGCTGGCGCGACCACGAACGCTGGGCCATCACCCGCGAAGACTGGAAGACGAAGAAAGGGACGAAGGCGGAGGGATGAAGGATGAGGGATGAAGGAAGACCGGTTTCAAATCTCAGATTCGACATTCGAGATAGCAGCTCTGTCATCTTCAAATTCGAGATAGCATTTCTTTCATCCCTCATCCTTCGCCTTCATCCCTCATCCTTCATCCTTCCGTTGTGCTACCATCGCCGCCGCCTTCTGACTGATGTTCCACTGACCGAACTTCCCCGGTCTTGACCCTGAAAATCTTTCTCTTCGGGCGACCGAGCCGGAGCGCCGATGGTAGAAGCCGGACTTCTCATCTTCAGTTTGCTGTGCGCGGGCGCGCTCTGCCTCGCGCTCTTCCGCTTCGGCTCGGCGAGCGAGCGCGGGAGACAGTTGGAGCGCGAGCTGTCGCGGCTTCGCGAACAGCTCGCAGCCGAGAGGCAACACGCGCAGAAGGAGGAGGAGGCGCGTCAGACTGAAGTGCCGGGCGGGCAGGCGGCGACCGAACTGGCCGCGACGGATGAGGGCGGCGCGGGCGCGGACGCAGGCGAGACGGCTTCGGGCGCGGACGGTGAGAGCGGCACGGCGGCGGCGTTGGCGAGCGTTGTGGACGAGCGGGACTTGAACGCGCTCGCGTGGAGTTTGGAGGAGCATTTCAACCGCAGCGCGCACCCGAAGGAGTTGCTGGCGCAGGAGAATTTCGGGAAGGGCGTGGCGCTGCTGAGCGGGGAGTACGAGACCGACGAGGTGATGGGCTACGCGCGCGGCACATCGGTCGTCCTCTCGTGCATGGCGTTCGAGGCGCTGGCGTGGCGCGCGCTCGTGCATAAGGATGAAGGCGTCGCCGTCCAAATCGTCCACGGCCTCAACAGCCTCTACCACTGGCCGCGCTACTTTGCTTTGCGCGCGCTCGACGCGAATTCGGATGGGCCGGTCGTCGCGCGTCTGCTCGCGTCGCTCGGCGCGGACTGGGCTGACTACTTTCCGATGTCAATGCTGCGAGAGTTCGTCGGGCGGCGCGTCGCGGCGGGCGAGCGCGTCACGGCGGACGAGTTGGCTGAGTGCGCGACGCGCGACAACTTCGGCGAGGAGCGGCTCGACAACCTGACGAACATTTTGAACGAACTCGCGGGCACGCTCCCCGCGTCGCTCGCCGACGACTTCAAACGTTGGCGTTCGGAGCGCGTTGATGTCGAATTCCTCAAGTCGTTCGGGCGCGTGTGGGAGGCCGAGAGGGGCGAAGACGAGGAGGGCGGCGCGCGGCCCGAAGCGGTGCGGGGCCGCGTCGCGGAACTGGAAGCGGCCATCAGGAAGGAGCCGCCGCGCTCTTCGATTCTGGTGGGCGAGTCGGGCGTCGGGAAGACGGCGATTGTGCGCGCGCTCGCGCGACGTTTGCAGAAGGATCGCTGGACGGTCTTCGAGGCGAGCGCGGCGGACGTGCTTTCGGGGCAGCAGTACATCGGGCAACTCGAAGGGCGCGTGCAGTCGCTCGTCCGGCAGATAGGCGGACGACGCGTGCTGTGGGTCGTGCCGAACTTTCACGAGACGCTGTGGGCGGGCCGCCACCAGTACAGCCCCGTGGGACTGCTCGATTTGCTTTTGCCGCACGTCGAGAGCGGCGCGCTGCGCATCGTCGGCGAAGTCCCGGCGGGCGCATACGAGAAGCTCATGCGCTTGAGGCCGAAGCTCAGGACGGCGATGCAGACGTGCCACGTCGCGCCGCTCGGCGACGCGGAGACTTTGGAGTTGGGCAGGCGTTGGGCCGAGAGACACGCCTTGACAGACGAAGGAGGCGAGGGACGTACCTCTTCATCAACACGTATCTCCCCTTCACCGACGCGCATCGGCGAAGAGACTTTGCAGGAAGCCTTTCAGCTCGCCAAGCAGTACCTCGGCGACAAGGCCGCGCCCGGAAATCTTCTGCTCTTCCTCGAAGCGACGCACCGAAGGCTCCTCGCCGAAGATGAAGGCTCGTCCCTCTCGCGCGCCGTCACGCTCGACGATCTGCTCGTCACGCTTTCGCAGTTGACGGGGCTTCCGGTCTCCATCCTCGACGAGCGCGAAGGGCTCGACCTTTCGGAGCTGCGCTCGTTCTTCGAGCAGCGCGTTCTGGGTCAGCCCGAAGCCGTGGACTGCCTCGTCGAGCGCGTGGCGATGGTCAAGGCGGGGCTCACCGACCCGACGCGACCGCAGGGCGTCTTCCTCTTCGTCGGCCCGACGGGGACGGGCAAGACCGAGATTGCCAAGACGCTCGCGGAGTTTCTGTTCGGCTCGCCGGAGCGGATGATTCGGCTCGACATGAGCGAGTTTCAGTCGCCGGAGTCGCTCGACCGCATCCTCGGCGAGGCGAGCGAGACGAGCGACTCGGCGGCGCTCGTCAACAGTATCCGCAAGCAGCCCTTCTCGGTCGTCCTCCTCGACGAGTTCGAGAAGGCGCACCCGCAGGTCTGGGACTTGTTTCTGCAAGTCTTCGACGACGGTCGTCTGACAGACCGGCGCGGCAACACCGCAGACTTCCGCCACTGCGTCGTGATTATGACCTCGAACCTCGGCGCGACACTCCCGCACGGCGCGGGCATCGGCTTCTCGCAGGAGCAGGCGGAGTTCGCCGCCGGGAGCGTCGAGCGCGCCGTCTCGAAATCTTTCCGCCGCGAGTTCATCAACCGCCTCGACCGCGTGGTCGTCTTCCGCCCGCTCGGACTCGGCGTGATGCGCGACCTTTTGCGCAAGGAGCTGAACGATGTGCTCCACCGTCGCGGCCTGCGCACGCGCCAGTGGGCGGTCGAGTGGGACGAGTCGGCCATCGAGTTCCTCTTGCACAAGGGCTTTACTGCCGACCTCGGCGCGCGGCCTTTGAAGCGGGCCGTCGAGCGGTATCTGCTCTCGCCGCTCGCCATGACCATCGTCAACCACCAGTTCCCCGAAGGCGACCAGTTCCTTTTCGTGCGCTCTTCGGAAGACGGCGCGAGTATAGAAGTCCAGTTCGTTGACCCGGACGCGCCCGAGGGCGTCGAGGCGAGCGGGGACGCGCCCGAACTGCCGGAAGAGTTTGAAGAGGAAGAGGGCCGCGAGCCTCGGCTCGAAGCAATCGCACTCGACGCGCGCGGGACGGCGCAAGAGATTCGCTTCCTTCAGCAGCGCTTTCAAGAACTTTCCGCCGAAGTCGAATCCGACGAGTGGCGCGGGCGCAAAGCCTCTGCGCTTGACGAGACGCAGGGAGAAGGCTTCTGGACTTCGCCCGGACGCTTCGCCGTCCTCGGCCTCGCCGAGTACATGGATCGCATCGAGGCCGGGCTCGACACCGCCGGGAGCCTGCTCGCGCGTCTGGGCCGCACGGGCGCGCGCCTTCCGACAAGGTTGCCGCAAGAGCTGGTCGGGCGTCTCGCCGAACAACTCTACCTGCTCGAAGCGGCTTCGCGCGGCCTCGCCGGAGGGGAGCCGCGCGAAGCCTTCCTGCTCGTCGAGGCGAGCCGCGAGGCCGGAACCGACGCCGACGCGAGCGACCGCTTCGCGCGCCGCCTGACGACGATGTACCGCCGTTGGGCCGAGAAGCGGCGGATGCGCCTCAAGATGCTCGAAGAGCGCGGCGGCGACGAAGGCGTAGAGACAGGCGACGGCTCCGGCCCCGCGCGTTACCGCGCGCTGCTCGCCGTCTCCGGCTACGGCGCGCACACCATCCTCGGCCCCGAAGCTGGACTCCACCTGCTTGAGACGCCGCAGGACGAGAAATCTTTTAACCGCGCGAAGGTCTGGGTGAGAGTCGCGGCTCAGCCGGACGAGCCCGCCGGTCACGCCCCCGGCGCGCTGCTCAAACAGGCCGAGCACGCCTTCGACGCCGAAGAACAGAACGCGCCCACGGTCGTCCGCAGCTACCGCGAAGAGCCCTCGCCGCTCGTCCGCGACCGGCGGCGCGGCTGGCGCACGGGCAAGCTCGAACGCGTCCTCGGCGGCGACTTCGACCTCATCACCTAGAAGCAGCGGGGCGAAATATATCCGGCTGGCGACTCATATAAGTTGAAGGTTGTTCGCCGCTCATGGGGCTCTTAAATATTTTCTTCGTCGCCGTCTGCCACGGCTCGCGCCGTGAGCTAAATTCTTTCGCCCCCTTCGGAGGCTTTCGGCAACCTCCTTATCTTGCAGGGGCTTCCTCGATGTCGCGTCCGAAATTTTGTTGCTTTTTCGCGCGCCGCCGGATTAAGCTGCCGCCGAGAAAGTCATCCACGCCGGGCTCCCGTGGCCAAACACCTGCCCGCAACTTCGGCAGGCTGAAGGGAAAGGCCGCAACATCACGCCACGGGAACTATAAAAATTGTACCCTGCAAGCCGGAACCCGAATCCAGGGTTCCGAGAGACGACGGACGTGAGCCCCAAACCGAGTCGTCCCGCCCCGGACGCCTCGGCCACTTCCAACGAGACGCGCGCCGCCCCGACACGTGCGCGCGCGCCCGCAAACGGACTGAAAGGTTACCCTCACGATGGATGCCGCGAACCGTTCTTTTCAAGAACTGGAAGACGTGAGTCTGTCGCCCGACGAGCGCGCCCGCCTGTGCGTCCGCCGGTCGAAGGAGTTCGAGGAGTCGGGCGACTACGAGTCGGCGCGCGAGGCGCTCGGCGAGTCTTGGCGCGGCGTCGGCGAGCGACCGCACCTCGAAGGATTGGGCCCCCGCGCGCGCGCGGAGGTGCTGCTCCAGACGGGCGTGCTGACCAACTTCCTCGGCAGCGCCCGCCAGCTTGAGGGCGCGCAGGAGTGGGCCAAAGACCTCATCACCGAGAGTCTCTCGCTCTTCGAGTCGCTCGGCGACGGCGAGAAGGTGGCCGAAGCACAGGTCGAGCTCGCCTTCGGCTACTGGCGTCAGGGCGCGTTCGACGAGGCGCGCGTCCTCCTGCACGAAGCGTTGAGGCGTCTCGGCGGGAGCGGGAGCGAACTCGAAGCACTCGCGCTCATGCGCAGCGCCATCGTCGAACGCTCGGCCCGCAGGCTCAACGAGTCTCTCCGCATCTACGCCGACGCGGGCTCGGTCTTCGAGCGGCTCGGCAGCGATTCACTCAAGGGCCGCTTCCACGTCGGCTACGCCAACCTTCTCTATTATCTCGCCGAGGCCGAGGGCCGGGAAGACTACACCGACCGCGCGCTCGTCGAGTTCACCGCCGCCGCCTACCACTTCGAGCAGGCCGGGCATACGCGCTACCACGCCTGCGTCGAGAACAATCTCGGCCAACTCTTCCTCGACCTCGGCAGGTACGAAGAGGCGCACGCGCATCTCGAACGCGCGCGCTCGCTCTTCGCGCACCTGCGCGACGTCGTCCACCTCGCGCAGGTCGAAGAGACGCGCGCCCGCGTCCTCCTCGCCGAAGGGCACACCGCCGAGGCCGAGCGCGTCGCGCGCGCCGCCGTCCGCAGACTCGAAAAAGGCGACGAGCGTTCGCTCCTCTCCGGCGCGCTCGAAACGCACGGGAGGGCGCTCGCGCGTCTCGGCGAGAGCGCCCGCGCGCGCGCCGTGTTCCGGCAGGCCGCCGACATCGCCGAGCAGGCGGGCGACCCTACGGGCGCGGGGCAGGCCACCGTCGCGCTCATCGAAGAGATGGGCGAGAGGATGTCGGCGCGCGACATCTACGTCAACTTCGAGCGCGCCGCCGAACTCCTCGAAGGCTCGAAGCACCCCGGCGTCCTCAAGCGCCTGAGCGCCTGCGCCACCCTCGCCGTCGGGGCGTTCGCGCGCGAGCGCGAGCAGGCCGCGTCGCGCGCGGCGGCGTTGGAGCGCGAAGAGCCTAAGGGCGAGACGCCTGCCGGCAAGTGGGAGGGCTTCTCGCTCAAGCAGGAAGTCCGTCGCTACGAGGCGGAACTCATCGAGCGCGCGCTCCGAGAGGCCGACGGCGTCGTCTCGCGCGCCGCGCAGCTCCTCGGCTTCAAGCACCACCAGACCTTCGTCGCCCTCCTCAACAACCGGCACAAGAACCTCCTCCACGCGCGCAACCCCATCGTCCGGCGCAAGCGAGCGGCGACCCGCTCCCGAACCCCGCGCCGCACGAGCCAGTAGCGGGCGGGTGAAGAAGGCAAAAGGCAAAAGGTAAAAGGCAAAAGTAAGGAGGTGTTGAGCCTCTTCACTTTTGCCTTTTACCTTTTGCCTTTTGCCTTCGCCTAACTCCCCAGACGGAGGCTCGCGATGATCTGCTCGAAGGACGGCTGGTAAGTCTGGAACTCGTCTTCGGGGGCCATCGTGATGAGGTAGAAGAGGCGACCGTCCGAAGTGGCGGTGGTGTAGATGATGTCGAGCTCGACGACGCCCGTGACGGCTGAAGGCCCGGCGACGAGCGTGCGATACCAGACGCGGCCCGCCGCTTCGACGCGTTCGGGCTCGCGGCGCGGGCGGAAGTCCGGGTTGGCTTCTATCTGCTGGCGGACGAAGGCGGCGTTGGCTGCGCCGAGGTCTTCGGCGCGCGGCGCGACGACCCCGACGAAGACGCCGTGCGTGGCGAAGACTGCGCCGTCCCGCTGACCGTATGCGCCCTTCGGGGCGAAGATGAGGTTGGCGTCGTCGCCCTCCAAACCGAGCGCGTCCCAGTTCGACGGGTAGCGCAGAGCGAACGAGCCGTCGTCCGCGCGGAACTCGCGCGTCTCGCCCGACGGCGGGGCGGGGCGCGTCCCCGGCTCGTTGTCGTTCGGGTCGCGCGGGCCGACTCGCGCGGGCTCCTTCGCCGTCTTGATGTTGTTGCCCGCGAGGCGCGACTTGATTTGCTTGAACTCCTGCGAGTCGCGCACCGGCTTCGGGCTCAGTTGGAGCGAGGGCCGGAGTTCGTTGATGGCGGCGACGCGGTTGCCGGGGTCTGGGTGGTCGCTGAGCATTTCGGGCGCGCGCTGGCCGCCCGCGTCGTCGAGCGTCTCGAAGAACGTCGCCATGTCGCGCGGGTCGTAACCGGCGGCGGCCATCAGGCGCGCGCCTTCGAGGTCGGCCTGCGTCTCGGCGGTGCGACCGAACTTGAGGAAGATCATGTTCGCGCCCGCGCCGCCGAGAGCGCCGATGGCGTCGCCGAACTCGCCGTCGCCGAAGACCGAGCCGAGAATCCCTATCCCCTTCTGCGCGACGTAAGCCTTCGACGCCTGATTCGTCCCGTGCCGCAAGGCGACGTGCGCAATTTCGTGGGCCATCACCCCGGCCAGCTCGCCCTCGGTCTTCGCCGCCGTGATGGCCCCGGCGTTGACGAAGACGAAGCCGCCCGGCAAAGCGAAGGCGTTGATGTCGCGCGTCCCGACGACGGCGAACTGGTACGGGAAGGCGTGGCCCGGAGCTTTAGCGGCGAGCCGCGCGCCGAGCTGCCGGACGTAAGTCACCGTCGGCTCGTCGCCCATGATTGGAACCTGCCGAGAAATCTCCTGCGCCGACATCCTTCCGAGTTCCACGTCCTGTTCGAGGCTGAAGAGGTTAAAGCCGGGCCGGAAGTGCGGCGCGGGCCGACCCTCCGCCGCGCCCCCGCCGTCGTCTCTCGAAAGGAGGCCGCACGACAACTGCGCCGCGAGACACAAGCTCAACGCCAGCCGCCAAAACTTACGACCCCACCGCGTCCCATCCTTCATCATCAATGAACTCAAATTAACTCCGTCCGTCTCAAGTCTCCGCAACTCGCCGTAATTGAGCAATTCTCAGGCCGTACTACTCCTTCAAGTATCGCAGACGCCGCGCGCGAACGAAAGCCCTGAGGCACGTATCGTTTCGGTATCCGTCAAACGAAAGGGGTTCGGTTTGGTTACAGACCGCAAGGGGCGGCGCGCGGCGAGAGACTTCCGGCGGCTTATGACAATCGAAGAAGTGCCACAGAGAGAGCGCTGCCGCGCCGCTCCTTCCGGCAGGATGGTGATGGGCGCGTCTGTCGTCTCCAACCTTTCGGAACAGACGGAGACCGTGCGCGCCGCCGAATCATTCACAGGAGATTTAAACGAACATGAAAGCCCTCTTCTCGACGCGTGCTCAGTCCGCGCACCGCCCCGCAAAGCTTTTCGCCGCCCGGCTCTCTCTCGCCCCGGCCCTCCTGCTCGCGCTCGTCTTCCTCGCCTCGACGGCGATGAGCGCGCGCGCTCAATTTCGTCTCCCGCCGCCGCGCGAGCAGACGACTCAGCCGCAGCCGACACGGACGCCCGCCGAGGACGAGAGCGAGGGCAAGGACGACGACGAACGCGAAGAGGTTGCGCGCCCGCGCGTGACCGACGCGGCGACGCTGATGCGGACGGCGCGCGTTGTCCTCGTGCGCTCGCACAGCGCGTTCGTCAGCGACAGGGAGGTCGAAGACTCTCTGCGCAAGCGCAAGGAGTTCCGCGCGTGGGGCATGACGCTGACGCGGAGCGACGCCGAGGCCGACCTCATCATCGAGATCGAGCGCAAAGCCTTCAGCCGTCGCTTCACCTTCAGCGTCCTCGAACCGCGCACGCTGCTCGTCGTCACCAGCGGCAAGACGCGCTCCGTCCTCTTCGGCAAGAAAATCCCCAACAAGATTGCCGAGAAGTTCGTCAACCGCCTCAAGACCGTGCGTCCCTTCCCCGGCGGCTGAGATTGATTTTGGTTTTTAGTTGAAAGAGTAATTCAAGGCCGTCTGGCCTTCGTCGCTCGTCGCGTGCTGCTCTTCACTTGCTGCTGCTTGTTGTTGGCGGCTTGGGGCTTCGTGACCGCGCCTTGTGCTTCGACGGTCTTGGGCTGCGTTCCGACGGGCGCGGCCTGCGTCGCGGAGTTCATCGCCGGTTCCGTGGACACACTCAGCAGAGTCGGCGGTGGCGGAGGAGGAGGAGGCAGATGCTTCGCCCACTCACGCAGCATCAACTCCTGCTCGGCGACCGCGCCCCGCGCGCGTGAGCGCGACCAGTTCCACGAGCGCCAGTCCGAGTCTCCTGAGACGGCCCAGACGAGGAGGTTCGAGGCAACCTGCGCGCGCTCGTGCGGGCGCATCTCCGGCAGCGCATCGAGGAGCGCCGGAATAGCGTCCGCGCCGAGCGACGTGGCGTAAGGCGCGTCGAAGACTCGACGCTCGCGCGCCAGCGCCGCGTTCGTGCGGACGATGTGCGCGTTCGGGTTGACGAAGTGGAGCGCGCCCAGAATGGCGACCGCCGCCACCAGAGCCCCGCACGCGAAACGCTCGCGCTCGCCGCGCAAGACCGTCAAAGCGAACCACACGAAGACGACCGCCAGCCACCCCATGAACGCCGTCACGTAAAAACGCAGCTCCGTCTGCCCGTACTCGCTCTGGTAGAGGCGCATCCGCCCGACCGCCGAAGCCATGATGACGAAGAGCAGAATGAGCAGCCCGCCCGACAGCACGCGGAAGACGCGCTCGTGCGCCGGGTTCTCTTTCCTGAGCATCCAGTGGACGCCGAGCAGCAGCGGCAGCACCAGCGCCGCGACCCACGCCAACTCGAAGAACCCCCGCCGCGCGTACTCCGCATAAGTCATGTCGGCGGAACTCAAGACCACCTCCGAGCCGCCGAAGAAGTAACGCAACTGCACGACGACGAAGCTCAGGAACAGAGCGTTCAGCAGTCCGAGCACGACGCCCACCTCGACGACGCCGAGCGAGACGCCCTTCGCCCCCAACGATTCGGCGAATGAAGGGGTGGACGGCGTGGACGGAGACGAAGAAGGAGAGGATGACGAAGGAGTTCCGTTCGTCGTTGACGTAGAAGAAGCGTTCGGTGTTGAAGATGCGGTCGTTGATGAAGGCGTCGCCGTCGAAGCGGAGCCGTTTGGCGAAGGCGAGTTAGTCTGCGTCGAAGTTTCGGTCACGAAGCGCGGCGCGTCTTCAGTCACGGACGGCGGCGTGTTTCTCACTTCGTCGTGCTTCGAGTCCGTCACGCTCGCTCGCGGCGCGTCCGCGCTCTTCGCGTCGCGCGTCACGCTCTCGGCCTTAAAGTCCGTCGCCCATCTGGTCTTGAAATCCGCCGCGCCTTCGGTCGCTGTCGAAGCCGCGCGTTTCTCTCCGCCCTCCGGCTTGGAAGTGTCATTGAATCCGAGCGCGACGTGCGCCGGGAGGCCGCTGCCCGACACCGCGCCGACGAAGGCCGTGCGCAGGAAGCCCGCGCTCAGCCACGCGAAGGCGAGGAAGACGAGGACGTGCGAGGCAGCGATGTCGGCGTCGAAGTTGAAAGTGCTGCGGATGAGCCCGTCGTAGACCGCGTCCGCCGCCGCGAAGAGCGCGCCGAAGAGGAGCACCACGGGCACGCCGATGGCTAAACCTCGCAGCACCGCGAACGCGTGCTTCGACCAACCCTTGCGCGGAATCTCGCCCCAGCCGATGTCGTTGAAGAGCAGGAGGAGTCCGCCGAACAGTGCGCTCACGCCCGACACAAACCCCGCCACCAAGTAGTCCGTCACGCCCGCGAGCCTCACGCGACCGCCGCGCGCGCGCAACGTGAAGAGCGCGAGCAGGATGAGTAAGGCGAGCGCGTCGAGGAACTTGAGCGTCGCCGAATCGCGCCACGCGAACGCCGCCGCGAACGCGAGCGCCGAGGGCAGAAGCCAACGCCCCTCGGCGGCGAGCGGCGAACGCCTCTGCCGCGCGAGCGCGAAGCACGCCGCCACCAGCACCCCGACCCACAGGAAGACGTTCAGCCCCCACGGCTGCGCGCGCAGCAACAAGTCGCCGAGCAATCCGAGCAGCAACGCCGCCTCCAACACACCCAGCCCCAACTTCGTTCTCTCAGTCATCACACACCTCCGGCACTCGGAACCGCTTGGCCGTCTCGACTCTCAGCACTCACGTTTCTTTCAAAGGAAAGACCCGGCAACACGAACCCCGTCCCCAGAAGACCCTTTGCCCCCGGCACCGACTCCAGGTTCACGTTCGTGTTCAGCACTTGTTCCTCCATCTTCGGACTGACTCACCTGCTTATCTACTCATTGATCCCAAGAGTCAATCGTTCAATCCTCTTCAAGCCGTCATCACGGCGAAGAGAGAGAGTGCGACCCCGGCGGCGACCGTGAGTCGGCCCAGGCGTGGACGCCGACCGCGCCCCGCCTCGCCGCGCGCGAGGGCCTCCACGCCGAGCGCCGCCGCGAGCAGCGGGCACGCCGCCAGCACGAGCAACTGCGCGGCGTCGGGCACGCGCTCGACGGCGCGCTCCAAAGGCCGCACCCCGGCCAGCGCCGCGAAGACGCACGACCAGAAGACCGCCGGGAGCATGAGCAGCGTGAGCCTCAACGTCACCCGCCGCCGGAGCCGCCGCTGATGCCTGTTCCGAGTCCGCCCTCGAACTTTCATCTTCCTTCCCCTCCTCCTTCTTCCTCCCGCGCCGACCGGCACGGCCAAGAGTAAAGACCTTTGCAGTGCAAAGCTAAAAGGCAAAAAAATATCGGGCCTCGCTGCCCGATTCATCCCCCGCGCGTCGCGCGGATCACCGACTCCATGTGGTTGAGGTAACCTTCGAGGGCTCGCCTTCCCGCAGCCGTCAGACGGTACTCCGTCTTCGGCACGCGCCCGTCGAAGAACTTGTTACAGACGACGTACTGCGCATCTTCGAGCTTGCGCGCGTGGACGCTCAGGTTGCCGTCCGTGGTGTTGAGGAGTTGTTTGAGTTCGTTGAAGGTGAGCGATTCGTTGACGGCGAGGGCGCTGACGATGGCGAGGCGGACGCGCTCGTGAATGAGGCGGTCGAGCTCCGCCGTACTGGCGGGACCGTTCGCGGGTCGGCCCGCCGCGCGCTTCGCGTCTTGTAAATTCCTCGGCCCTGTCGCGGCCCCTTTCGACACATCCTTCTCCTTCGCCAGCGCGTTCTGTTTAGCCACCGTAATTCCTCGCTATGTGTAAACCGAAAATGATGTGGAGCAGGCCGAAGCCCGCCGCCAAGAGCGCGTCGCCCCACGCCGCCGGGAGGAACAGCGCGCCCGCCCCAAGGAACATGAAGCAGAGCCCCATGACGGGGACGGGCCGAACCGAAAACGCCCCGCCCGTGACGACGCCCGTCCCGTAGAGCAGGAGCCACAGCGCGGGCAAAAGCTCCGCCAACCCCTCCCGGTAAAAGACGACCGTGAGCAGCACCCCGACGAACATCGGCGGCGAAAGATTGATGACGAGCTTCCGACCGGGCTGCGACAGCACCGGCATCGCCGCCGCCCTCGCCTTCCGGCGCATCGTCCACCCGGCGATGACGAGCGAGACCGCGGCTTCCGTCAACCAGACGGCGAGCCAGGCCTCCCTCGTCTTCTGCTGCGAGGCGACGAGCGCCGCGAAGAGCGCCGTCAGCCCGATGGCGAACTGCCCGCGCCCCGGAACCGCCGTGAACGAAGAGGCCCGCTCCATCGTCTCGCGGATGAAGCGCAGGTTATCCATCGCCCGGTCGTGGAGCGCGGGCGGCGCTTCCTGCTCTGTTTCGGTTTTCTTGAATGTATGGACGACTGCCATGCCGCGAGCAAAATACACCCATCCCGCACAACTGTCAAGTGCTTTGCATTACAAAGCAAACCCGCGCACTCAAGGTCGAAGCCCGCCCCGCGGCTGAACCTATTTCCCTCGACGCCTTCGGATTTGTTAGCATGTCTCCAAGCCGCATCCGACAGTTTCCAGAATTTTGGCGTCGCGTCTCCGGGAGAGGTGTCCGGTGCGCACGCGGTCGAGGGTGCGGCTTTGTCGTGTCAGGGGCGGGCCGAGAGACTAAGAGTTAAGGAGCCAAGCGAGCGTGGAGAAGGAACAAGTACCCGGCGGCGTGGAGTTCGTCGTCGAGGAAGACGGGGTGCGCGAGTACCGTCTGTCGAACGGCCTGAAGGTTTTACTGGTCGAGAACCGCGTCGCGCCGGTCGTGACGTTTTTAGTTCTTTACAAAGTCGGCTCGCGCAACGAGGCGGTGGGCCACACGGGCGCGACGCACCTGCTCGAACACATGCTCTTCAAGGGCACGCCGACCTTCAACAAGGAGCGGCGGACGCAAATCGCCGCCACGCTCCAGAAGGTCGGAGCCGACTACAACGCGACGACGTGGTACGACCGCACGAACTACTTCGAGACCGTGCCTTCGGACATGCTCGACCTCGCCGTCCGCCTCGAAGCCGACCGGATGCGCAACTCCTTCATCGCCGACGCCGACCGCCAGTCCGAGATGACCGTCGTCCGCAACGAGTTGGAGCGCGGGCAGAACGAGCCTCTGCTCGTGTTGGACGAGGCGGTCTACGCGACGGCCTTCCGCGAGCACCCGTACCACCACCCGACCATCGGCTGGCGGGCCGACGTGGAGAACGTGCCCACGGCGCGGCTCAAGGAGTTCTACGACACCTTCTACCACCCGAACAACGCGACGGCCATCGTCGTCGGCGACTTCGACCGCACGCGCGCGCTCGCGCTCGTCAGCGAGCACTTCGGCGTTTATCCCGCGTCCGTCGAGCCGATCCCCGAAGTCTACACGGACGAGCCGCAACAACAGGGCGAGCGCCGCCTCGTCGTCCGCCGTTCGGGCGAGCTGCCGCTCGTGCAGGTCGCCTTCCGCACGCCCGCCGCGCTCGGACAGACGGGCGTCCTCTCGAACGCGGAACTCGCCGGGCGTTCGCTGAACCCGCCCGCCGGGAACGACATTTACCCGCTCGTCGTGCTCTCGACCGCGCTCGCCACGGGCGTCACCAGCCGTCTCTATCAGGCGCTCGTCGAGACGGAGCTGGCCGTCTCCGTGGACGCGCGCGTTGACCAGTTCCGCGACCCCGGCCTCTTCAACGTCTACGCGACGGCGAGCCCCAACGTCGAGCCGCTCCGCGTCGAAGAGGTCATCCACGAGGAACTGACGCGCGCCGCCGTTGAGGCGGACGACGCCGAGGTCGAGAAGGCCAAGCGGCAGATCGCCGCGCACGTCGCCTACGAGCGCGACGGGACGTACAACGTCGCGCTCCAAATGTCCGAGGCCGAGGCCGTCGCCGACTGGCGCTTCTACCGCGACTACGCCGCCAACATCTCCCGCGTCACGACCGAAGACGTGCGCCGCGTCGCGCGCACTTATCTCACGGAAGACAACCGCACCGTCGGCCACTTCATCCCCCGCCAGCCCGGCGGCAACGGCTCCGACGGCGCGCACGTCAACTCCCTCAAGAGTTCGCACGCGCCCCACGGCTGGAAGTTCTACCGCGACCCCGAAGCTGACGAAGAGACCGAGGGCGAAGGCGGCGACGGCGTCACGAATGATAATGAGAGTCTTGCAGTTGATAATGAGAGTCTTGCCGGTCGCACTCTCGTCAACGAAGAGAGTCCAGCCAGCAAGACTCTCATCAACAACTCTCCCGCCGCCGACTCAGGCTTCGCCTCGCGCGTCGCGCGGAGCGAGTTGGAGACGGGCGCGGCGCTGCTCGTCATCGAGAACACGGCGACGCCGACCGTCTCTTTGCGCGGGAGCCTGCGCGCCGGTTCCTACTTCGAGCCGAAGGAAAAGCCGGGGCTCGCGCGCATCGTCGCCGGGATGCTGGAGCGCGGCACGCGCCGCCGCACGAAGCTGGAACTCGCTCGCGACCTCGAATCGGTCGGGGCCGAGGTCGAGTTCTCCGCCGACCCCTTCGCCGTGCAGATTAGCGCGCGCTCGCTCTCGCAGGACTTCCCCGCGCTCATCAGCGCGCTCGCCGAGATGCTGCGCGAGCCCTCGTTCCCTTCGGACGAGTTGGAGAAGCTCAAGCAGCAGACCGTCGCCGCGATTCAGGAGCAGCAGTCGGACACGCGCGCGCGCGCCTACGAGCGTCTCTCGCAGACCATCTTCGACGAGGCGAACCCCTTCTACACGCACGCGGGCGACCGACTCGTCGAGAGCATCTCTTCCATCACGGTCGAGGACGTGCGCGCCTTCCACGAGACTTTTTACGGCGGTCGCTCGCTCATCCTCGCCGTCGCGGGCGACGTGCGCGCCGAAGAAGCGCAGGGTCTTTTCCGGAGCGCCTTCGAATCGTTCGGCGGCCCCGCGAGCGTTGACATCAGCGTCTCAGACCCGGAGCCGCGCGACGGCGTGGGGCGCGAGTTCGTGCTCCTGCGCGACAAGGCCAACGTTGACATCCTGCTCGGCACGGCGGCCCCTCTGCGGCGCGACGCGGGCGACTACTACGCGGCGACGCTCGCCAACGGCGCGTTGGGCGAGTCCACGCTCTCGTCGCGCCTCGGCCTTCAAGTGCGCGACGTTGAAGGCTTAACCTACGGCATCGCCTCGCGTTTCCGCGCGCCCAGTCTGGCGGCGGGGCCCTGGTACATCGCCGTCTCGGTCAACCCCGGCAACGTCGAGCGCGCCATCGAATCCTCGCTCAAAGTCCTCGGCGAGTACGTCGAGCACGGCGTCCGCGAGGATGAGCTGGAGGACGAAAAATCCTCGGCCATCGGCTCTTTCAAAGTCTCGCTCTCGACCAACGGCGGGCTCGCCTCGGCGCTCTGGAACGCGGAGTTCTACCGCCTCGGCCTCGACTACATAGACCGCTACCCGCAGCTCATCAACGCCGTCAACGTCGAGGAGGTCAACGCCGCCATCCGCAAATACTTCCGCCCCGAACGCCTGACGGTCATCATCGCCGGGGACATCGAAACGGCCCGGCCCGCGGCGACCCCTTTGGCGCTCAAGTAAGCCGCACGCCCGTCAAGTATTCGCGCATCACGCGACCCCGAAAGCCCGAAGGCCGCGCCGACTCAAGTGAACGAGTCGGCGCGGCCTTCCTGTATAGAGCGTGTCGGTTGAGTCTAGCTCGGCCCGAACCGCTGGCGGTATTCGAACGAGGTGATGAAGGCCTCAACCATCTGGGCCGCGAGGAAGTCTCCGTTTGCAGCGTTCAGCTTGTTGAGCCAGAAGTTGAAGCCCGCGGTGTCGGGGTCGCGGCGGAGGTAGCCGAAGTATTCCATCAGCACGAAGGAGGCGTTGAACTCGCGCACCTTCAACTCCTCGGCCTCGGCCACTTTGCGGAGCACGGTGGCGCGCGTCTCCGTCGCGCCGTTCAGGCCCGCGACGAGCGAGTTGCGGAGCGTATCCGCCGCCGGGATGTTGCCGCGTATCTCGCCGCCGCCGAACTGCACGGTGTGGAAGTTGACGTAGGCCCGTCCCTCTCGGAGGTTCGAGAGCTGCGCGGCGAGCGTCGTGCCGTTGCCTTCGGGCGCGTCCCACTTGCCGTTGATCGTGCCGCCGACGCCGGAGGCGAACGGGATGATCTGCTGGTCGTTCGGGTTGTTGTCGTTGAAGGGCGAGCCGAAGAAGCCCCAGACGACCGGGCCGTTGACGGCGGGCGTGACCGCCGCGCCCGCGTGGATGTGCGCCACGGTCAGGTTGTCGTTCGTGTCGGCGGGCGTCTGCGCGCCGGTGAAGTCAATGTTGTTGACCCTGGCGGTGAACGTCATCGCCGTCTGCGCGGAGTTGAATTGCAGCCGCGCCGTGCCGAAGGAGGTCGGGCGCGCGCCGCCGCCCGAAGCCGTCGGGACTGTCGGCGGGACTTCCTGCGAGTTCGTCATCTGCACGACGAAGAGCCGCACCTGCGAGGGCGAGAGCCCGGCGGAGGCGAGCAGGTTGTCAACGTACTGCTCGTTGGTCAGGGTCGAAGGATACTTCGAGACGAACTCCGGTCGGTTGACGAAGTTGTTGAAGTACTGCTGCTTGTTGGCTTCCAGTATCGCCGCCGAGCCCGGCGCGCCGAAGGCGAAGTCTTTCTGCAAGGCCTGCACGTCGCGCATGAACTGGCCGTAGAGCGGGCGCGAGCCGAACGCGGCCTGATTGGCGAGCAGCGCGATGAATCCCGTCTCCTGAAATTCGATGGAGAGGAAGAAGGCCGCCGAGACCTGCACGCGCCGCGCGTTGATGCAGGTGGTGTCCGCGCCGCAGGAGGTGATGAGGTTCGACCAGAACGAGAGACCGCCTGCATCGGGCTCGCGGTTGAGGAAGTCGAGGTAGTGCTGGCGGACGAAGAACTGCGCCTCGTCTATCCGGTTCGTCACCGGCGCGCCCGTGTCGTTGTCGAGGATAGTCAACTCGGAGACGTTCGGGGTGCCGAGGCCGACGCCCGCGCCCGTCGGGTTGGTGAGGTAGATGTTAATGACCTCGTCGCCCTCGTCGAAGTTGTCGTCCACTAAGAGGACGCGGAAGGTCTGGCTGCTCTCGCCGGGCGCGAAGCGCACCGTGCCGAGCGAGATTTCGTAGTCGGACTTCTGCGACGCGTGGTCGGGCTGCGACGCGTCGAAGGTCGCGTAGTTGACCGTCGCCGAGCCCGACACGTCGCCGTTGCGCGTGACGGTGACATCAATGTGGCCGCCGCCCTCGCCGATGGAGAGGTCGTCCGTGCTCAACTGGACGAGCGAGGTGGCCGAGGCCGTCGTCGGGTTGAGCTTACCGAAGAGGCCGTGCTCCTCCTCGCCGATGCCGGCGGTGAAGTAGAGCGTGTTCACGTCGCCGCCGCTGCCGCCGTTGCCGAACTTCAAGTCCCACAGCTCGTCAATCACGATGCCGTTGCCGCTCTCGTCCTGAAGCGTGCCGAGGAACGCGCCGGTCGTCGGGTTGTAAGCGTGGATGGAGGGGTTCCCTTCGCCGAAGTTGCCGACGAGGAGCGCGCCGCCGAAGATGCCGAAGGAGGCGGGCGCCTGCGTGATGCCCCACGGCGAGTTGAGCGCGCCGTTGTTGATGCCGAAGGTCAGGTCGCGGACGCCGTTGGCGTTGAAGCGGCGGACGAAGCCGTTGCCGACACCCTCTTCGTCGAGCCCGCCGGGGCCGACCTTGGCGTAGGCGACGTAGAGCGAGCTGCCGATGGCCTGAATGTTAAAGGGGTGGAAGGTGTTCCCCATCGTCGTCGGGATGGTCGGGTCGGCGAAGGGGAAGCTGGCGGCGGGTTGGAGCGCATACGAGGAGTTATAAACGTCTATCGTGCCGTTGGCGAAGTCGGCGGCGTAGAGAAAGTTGCCGGAGCCGTTGTTGGCGATGGCGAGGCCCGTGTAGACGTGGCCGGGGTGGCTCGCGGCGATGACCGCCGTGGTCGAGCCCGCCGCCGGGGCGTTCGGGTCCCAGCCCGTGATGTTGCCCGTAATCGAGGCGAAGATGAAGTTCGCCCCGCACGGCGCGAGCGGCACACGCGCCGGGGAGGACGAATTCCGTCGCCACATTATTGGCGACCGTGCCGGTCGGCAGCCCGCCCGGAATGGTCACGGTCTGCGGATTTGGGTTGAGCACGACGGGGCCCGTGCTGGGCGTGTCGCCGCGGATGAGCTGCGTCGTGCTCGTCCCGTTGTTGGCGACCCAGAAGGGACTGCTCGCAGTCAGCGAGATACCCCACGGGTTGACGAGCAGCGGGTCGAGGACGGGCGCGACGCCCGGCGAGTCGGAGATGAGGTTGGTCTGACGGTAGGCGCTGCCCGGCGCGATGACGGGTATCAAGGGATTCGACGATTCCTGCGCGCGCACGGTCGTCGTTAGGCGGAGACTCGGCACGGCGAAAGAGGCGAGCAGGAAGGCCGTCGTCAGGCTGATGGAGAAAGCGGCGCGGTGTCTGGCGAAGAACGAGCGAAGCATACTGAAAAGCTCCTTTGCAACAGAGAAGAAGAAGGCTTGGCGGGAGGTGGCCGGGGCGGACTCATCCGCCTCCGCAGGCCGCCTCACGCTAAAGTAGTGTGACCGGGCCGGGGCATGACCCACCGTTCTGGCGAGGAAGATAACGAGTGCTTTTAAAGATTCGTGACCGCCGCCGGCAACGCGGGGAGCGTCGTTGCGGAGCGTCCAGCCCTTCTTTGAAAATTGAAAGCGCGACGGGAATCTATTCCCGCCGCGCCTTGACTGTCAAGAATTTTCCGTCCGGCTTACCCGGCAGCCGCCTCCGGCCTCCCCTCCATCGCCTCGACGATGGCCCGCGCGAACTCGTTGGTCTTCGACGTGCCGCCGATGTCGCGCGTCCGCACCTTGCCCTCGGCGAAGACCTTGAGCATCGCCTTTTCCACCCGTTCAGCGATTTCGCGCTCGCCGAGATGGCGGAGCATGAGGATGGAGGATTGCAGCAGCGCCGTCGGGTTGGCGATGCCTTGCCCGGCGATGTCGGGCGCGGAGCCGTGGACGGCCTCGAAGACCGCGCCGAGCTCGCCGATGTTCGCGCCGGGGACGAGCCCCAAGCCGCCGATGAGCCCCGCGCACAAGTCCGAGACGATGTCGCCGTAGAGGTTTTCGAGCAGCATGATGTCGAACTGTTCGGGCCGCATCACGAGCTGCATGCAGGCGTTGTCCACGATCTTGTCGTCGGCGATGATCTGAGGGATGCTCCTTAGAGACGTTGTAGAAGCATTCGAGGAAGAGCCCGTCCGAGAGCTTCATGATGTTCGCCTTGTGGATGGCGGTCACCTTCTTGCGGCCCTCGCGCTCGGCGTACTCGAAGGCGAAGCGCGCGATGCGCGTCGAAGCCTTCTCGGTGATGACCTTGATGCTCTCGACGACGCCGGGGACGACGACGTGCTCGATGCCCGAATAGAGGTCTTCGGTGTTCTCGCGCACGACCACGAGGTCTAGTTCCGGGTAACGCGACGGCACGTTCGGCAGAGCGCGCACGGGCCGCAGGTTCGAGTAGAGGTCGAGCGCCTTGCGAAGGCCCACGTTGACCGAAGTGAAGCCCTTGCCGATGGGCGTCGTGATCGGCCCCTTGAGCGCGACCTTGTTGCGCGTGATGGATTCGAGCAGGTCTTCGGGCAGCGTCGTCCCGTACTTTTCGAGCGCCTGCGCGCCCGCGTAGTGCGTCTCCCACTGCACGTCGAGCCCCGCCGCCTCGACGATTCGCACCACCGCGGCGGTCACTTCGGGGCCGATGCCGTCGCCCGGAATCAGTGTGATAGTATGTTTCATAGCAGTTTTTAGTCTCCAGTTTTCAGTTTTCAGCAAACAGCAAACAGCCTTCGACTCCTGCTGAAAACTGGAAACTGGAAACTGGAAACTTGTTATTTTCGCCGAATCATACCAGCAGTTTTCATAAATGCGAAAGGGCGCAGATTTGAGAGGGGCCGCGGACGTGGCCGTGGTGGGCGGCGGCGTCGCGGGGCTCGCGGCGGCGCGTGCTCTGGCGCGGCGCGGCCTGACGGTCGTCATCGTCGAGGGCGGCGCGGCGGGCGCGGCCTCGCGCGCGGCGGCGGGGATGCTCGCGCCGCAGGCCGAGGCCGACCAACGGGACGAGTTGTTCGACCTGCTCTGCGCGAGCCGCGAGATGTACCCGGCCTTTGCCGAGGCTTTGCGCGAAGAGAGCGGAATTGACATCGAGCTCGACCGCACGGGGACGCTCTACCTCGCCCTCACGGAAGAAGACGAGGAGGAAGTCGCCCGCCGCTTTCGCTGGCAGACCGAAGCGGGGCTCGCCGTCGAGCGACTGACGGCTGCGGAGGCGCGCGGGCTCGAACCCTCTGTCTCCGATGTCGTGCGCGCCGCGCTCCGCTTCCCGCGCGACTGGCAGGTGGAGAACCGCCAACTCGTCCGCGCTCTGGCAGAGAGCGCACGTCATCACGGCGCGCTTGAGTTGAACGAGGAGGCACGCGGCGTGCGTCTCGTCGCCGGACGCGCCGTCGGCGTCGAGACGACCGCGCGCTTCATCCCGGCGGGCGCGGTGCTGCTCGCCGCCGGCGCGCACACTTCCCGCCTTCCTTTCATCTCTCACAAGCGCGACGGCGCACAAGACAAAGAGAGCTTCGGGACGCATCCTCTCATCGAGCCGGTGCGCGGGCAGATGCTCTGCGTGCGGCAACCCGTGGGGTCTGAGCCTTTCGTCCGCCACGTCGTCTACAGCCCGCGCGGCTATCTCGTCCCGCGCCGCGACGGGCGGCTCCTCGCGGGCTCGACCTCGGAGCTGAGCGGCTTCGACTGTCGCGTAACTGAGGAAGGGATGAGTGCCATCTCGACTCACGCGAACGAGATTGCCCCGGCCTTTGAATCTCTCGCGCGGGAGGACAGTTGGGCGGGATTGAGGCCGCGCGCGGCGGACGGGTTGCCGGTCGTCGGCGCGTCCGTCGAAGTGTCGAACCTTTTCTACGCGACCGGCTATTACCGCAACGGCATCCTGCTCGCGCCCGCGACCGGGGAACTCGTCGCCGACCTCATCACGGGCGCGGCGACCGGCTTCGGCCCGCGCGCACTCGAATCATTCTCCCCCGCGCGCTTCAGCCGCGCCGCCCTCGCCGCGTCGAGCGAAGGCTAGACACACTACACGTCAGGATAATGAATTAAGGGGTCAGAGTTTTTTTGATGAAAAGATTTTTGCTGTTCATGCTCGCCGTCGGCGTCGCCGCGCCCTCTTCCCTCCTGCTCGCCGATGCCTCGTTCGCGCAGACGAACACGGGCGCAGCCGCAACGACCGCCGCCACCACCGCCGCCGCCGCGCCGACTTCCGAGGCGCAGGCGCTTTATCAAGAGGCCGACGCTTACGCCCGCCTCAAGTTCGACGAGTTCAGGAAGAAGGCCGTCCCTTACGACAAGCAACTTGAGCAGAAGACCTTTCAGGAGCAGAAGGAGCTTGCGCTGCGCCACGCGACGCGCCTCGCCGCGCGCGGCCCGCTCGCCGGGCTCGACCTCTACTACGCGGGGATGCTCTACGTCCTCGCCGGAAAGTCCGAGCCCGCGCTCGACTCCCTTGGCCGCTTCGTCGCGGACACGGCGGACGTGCCCGCGGCGTTGAAGCAGAGGGCGAGGGCGCTCGCCGTCGAGCACGCCGCGAAACTCGACCGCCACGAAGACGCCGAGCGTTTCCTCAAAGACTACGCGGGCCGCGAGCCGCGCACGCCGAACGACCTCCACCGCCTCAACTTCGTCCTCGGCTCGCTCTTCGCCAAGCGGAAGGACTACGCACGCGCCATCCCTTACGCGCGCACGGCCTACTCGTCGGCGCTCGAAGTCGCGCGCGCGCGGAACATCGCGCCCGCCCGCCGCGACACGGTGATTTTCGGCGCGGGCAACTTCCTCGCCGAGACCCTCCTTGAAGCGAACAGCCGCCCCGAAGCGCTCTCGGTCATTCAGCAGATGCGCGCGCTCGCGCTCTCGTTCCCGTCGGCGCGTCTCTACGGGCAGGCGACGATGATGCTGCTCGACGAGGGCGAGCCGCTCGGCGAGCCGCCCGCCGCGACCGCCAACGCCGCCGGAGTGGAAGCCGCGCCGCCGGAGATTAAAATTACGGAGTGGATTGACCAGAAGCCCGTCTCGCTCTCGGAGCTGCGCGGGCAGGTGGTGCTGCTCGACTTCTGGGCGACGTGGTGCGGCCCGTGCCGCTACACCATCCCGAAGCTCAACGCGCTGCACGACAAGTACCGTGAGCGCGGGCTCGTCATCATCGGCATGACCAACTTCTTCGGCGGGCGCGGCGAGGGCCGCGAGATGGAGCCCGCCGAAGAGCTGGTCTTCCTCCGGCAGTTCAAGAAGCAGAACCGCATCCCTTACGGCTTCGCCGTCGCCGACCACGAAGAGAACGACACGCACTACGGCATCGCCACCATCCCGACCGCCTTCCTCCTCGACCGCCGAGGCCGCGTCCGCTTCATCACCGTCGGCGCGAGCGACATCGAAGCCAAAGCCCTCGCCTCGATGATCGAGAAGCTGATACAGGAAAAGCCGTAAACCGTGACGGGTGACGGGTGACAGGATAAAAACCTATTCTCACTTGTCACGGTTCACGGTTTACGGTTTACGGTTTTTATGCGTTCATTAATCTATCGCGCGCACATTTGGTTAGGGCTGCTCGTGGCGGTGCCGGTCTTGGCGTGGGCTTCGAGCGGGCTTTTGTATGCGTGGCCGGGGGCGGTCGAGGGCGGCGCGGTGGAGACGATTGACGCGGCGCGGGTGCGGGTGAGCGCGCCGGAGGCCATCGCGCGGGCCAACGCCTTCGCGGGACGGGAACTGCCGACGACGGCGTTGACGCTCCTGATGCGCGAGGGGCGGCCCGTCTATCAATCAATCGGCGGGATGGGCGCGGACTCTCTGCTCGTTGACGCGCAGACGGGCGAGGTCTCGAAGACGCCGCCGCCGGGCGCGAAGACGCGCTACTTCCGGCAGGCGCACTTCTACTTTTTCGCGGGCCGCGCGCAAGTCCCGCTGCTCATTCTACTCTCGGCTTTAGCGTGCCTTTCGGCGGTCTCCGGCATCTACTTAAACCTGTCGCTGTGGCGCTCGCGTCGTCGCGCGCGGAAATAATCTCGACGAAGGGCGGCGGGTCGGCCCGTCCGGTCTTCAAATCTTTTTACCGTTTCTTTACTCCCCGGCGCGCGGCGGCGGGCGGCGTTTTGGACGGACTTGTTGTAAGCTCTGAGGCGATATGGAAGGCTCGAACATCACCATCACAGTGGCTTTCGTCGCGGGGCTGCTATCGTTTCTTTCGCCGTGCGTGCTGCCGCTCGTGCCGGGCTACATCTCGCTCATCTCCGGCGTGAGCATTGACGGCCTGAAGGGCGAGGGCGTCACGCGGACGGGGACGCGGCGGGCGGTCGTCTTGAATTCGCTCGCCTTCAACGCGGGCGTCTCGCTCATCTTCGTGCTGCTCGGCGCGACCGCCGGGTGGGTCGGCAACGTGCTCTTTTCGAGCCCGTGGGTGAGGGTCATCGGCGGCCTCGTCATCATCGCCTTCGGGCTCCAGTTGATGGGCGTCCTGAAGATCGGCGCGCTCTACCGCGACACGCGCAAGTTCTCCGAGGAGAAGCCTCGCGGGACGTTCGGCTCGCTGCTGCTGGGGATGGCCTTCGCCGCCGGTTGGACGCCGTGCATCGGCCCCATCCTCGGCGGCATCATCGGGCTCGCCGCGACCAGCGGCGGTTGGAAGAGCGGCCTCATCCTCTCCTCGTTTTATTCGGCGGGGCTCGCCGTGCCCTTCCTCGCCACCGGCCTCCTGCTCAACCAGTTCCTCGGCTTCTACACGTGGTTCCGCCGGCACCTCCACAAGGTCGAGGTCGTCTCCGGCGTGATGCTCATCGTCATGGGTTTGATGGTCGCGAGCAACAGCCTGACGTGGGTGTCGAGCGTCGCCGCGAGATACCTGCCCAACGCCGAAAGTCTCGTCAAGCCCACGGACTCCGGCGGCGAGCAGGCGAAGCCGGACGGCGCACAGAACGCGCAGACTCAGACCGGCAACGCTTCGTTCGAGCCCGCGCCCGAAGTCGAGCTGAAGTCGCTCGAAGGCGCGCCCTTGCGACTCGCCGACTACCGTGGCCGCGTCGTGCTGCTGAACTTCTGGGCGACGTGGTGCGTCCCTTGCCGCTCGGAGATACCGGCCCTCGGCGAGTTGAACCGCGACCTCCAGCCGCGCGGCTTCGCCGTCGTCGGCCTTTCGACGAGCGACTCGGCTGACCTCGTTAAAGAGTTCCAGAAGCAGGTCAAGATGGACTACGCCGTCGCGCTCGGCGACGAGGGCGTAGCCGCCAAATACAAGGTCGGCGTGCTCCCGACCACCTTCATCCTCGACCGCGAGGGCCGCATCCGCCACACCATCATCGGCGAAAAAACCCGCGCCTACTTCGAGGCCCGCATCGCACCCTTACTCGACGAGACGACGACCGCCGCTACCGCCCGCGGCGTCAACTGACCGCACCGCTTCAAACACGTTCGAGAAAGGTTGACGACACATGAGCACTGAAGAGCACGAAGCGCGACTGGCGCAGGCTTACGCCACCATTAAAGAACTACAGCGTAAGGAGTCGGAGTGGTCGAAAACTCAGCCGAGTTGGTTTATCCAACTCTCTATCGCGCATCCACGCACCGCCGACAAATTCAAAGTACCTGCCGCCTTACGAGAGCAAAGCGAAGCGATGCTACGACAACTTGAAGCCATACGGCGGAGCATCGAAGAGAACTCGCAACGGAATGAAGCTCCCTGAAGTTTTTTTGAGGAGATAGAGATGTTCATAAAATCTACACGCCACGCCGCCTTCATCTTCGCGCTTGTCGCGTTCGTCTCAAACGTCGCCGGTGCGCAGACCGCGCCCGCACCCGCGCAGACGCCGGGCGCCCCGGCGGCGCAGGCCGCGCCCGCCGCGCAGACGCCTTCGACCGCCGGGCACGAGTACGCGCCGCTCATTGAGCAGAAGATTGATTATAAGGACTGGACTTTCAAGAGCCTCAAGGACGGCTCGCCCGTCAACCTGCGAGAGTGGTCGAAGGGCAAGAAGCTGGTGATGGTCGTCTACTTCGCGCCGTGGTGCGGCAACTGGAAGATGGAAGCGCCGGTCATCGCCCGTCTCCTCGACAAGTACCGCAAGGACGGCTTCGACGTGGTGGCCGTGAGCGAGTACGCCTCGGCGGACGACTCGCGCAAGTATTTCGAGACGCAAGGGGGCGCGCCTTACACCGTCGTTGTCGAGAGCGAGGGCCGCGAGGCGCGCGACCAGACGACGCATTACGGCTACCGGCAGCTCGCCAAAGACGGGCGGCGCTGGGGCTCGCCCTTCAACGTCTTCCTCGAACCCGCGCGCCTCAACGCGACGGGCGAAGTCGTCGCCGAAAAGCCCTGGGTCGTCGTCGGCGAGCTGATTGAGAAGGACGCCGAGCAGTTCATCCGCGAGAAGCTCGGCCTGACGGAGAAAAGCTCAATCGAGCCCTGCGAAGTTAAGCCTTGAATGATGCGCGCTGTCGGCGTGCATGAAGGCTCGTTTTTAGGTAAAATCCCCGCGCCTCGGAAGTCCCCCGCGAAGGGCTCGACTCTCCGGGGCGCGTTGTCGGTCGGCACGTCAAACCTGAAGTTCCCGCTCACCCCGATCCAGTCGAAGGGCTTCAAACAAGGCGACCTCGAATCACGTCCCAAGGTTTCCGAGGGCGTTTTGTGTCCCGAACTGCGCCGAAGGCGCGGCGTTAACTTGCCGCACGGCGCGCAGTATTTAGATTTAGCCGGAGAAATACAATGGTTCCCTCGCCCCCCTCACCACTGAATGGTGTCACGCCGCGCATTGCCTCGCGGCGCGCGGTCTCGCTCTTCCTGTCGCTGGCGCTCCTCGCGTCCGCCTTCCTCAACGTCCCCGGCGCGGCAGCCGCGCGGCGACAGCAGCGGAGGATTTACGAGCCCGCCGCGCGCACGTCGGCGAAGAAGGAAGCGACGCCCGCCTTCGTCCCCGGCGAAGTCCTCGTCCGCTTCCGCTCGGAAGCTAAGGCCGACGAGGCGCGGCTCGCGTCCGAGCCCTTGCGCGACGCCGAAGGCCGCGAGATGCCGGTCGAGTTCGCCCGCTCCGAAGGGCTCTCGGTGGTGCGCGGCCTGCGCCTCGCGCGCGTGCGCGATGAAGATACGCTCTCCGCGGTCGCCGCCCTCTCCGCGCGTCCGGACGTGCTCTACGCCGAGCCGAACTACGTCCGTCGCGCCCTCAGCGTGCCGAACGACCCGGACTTCAACGAGCAATGGGCCTTGAAGAACACGGGGCAGGAGAACGTCGAGACCGGGCAGGCGGGCGTCGCCGGGATTGACATCAAGGCCGAAGGCGCCTGGAACATCACGACGGGGAGCCGCAACGTCGTCGTCGGCGTCGTTGATTCCGGCTTCGACCTGACGCACCCAGACCTCCAGCCGAACGTCTGGACGAACCCCGGCGAGACGCCCTCGAACGGCGTGGACGACGACGGCAACGGCTTCACGGACGACGTGCACGGGTGGGACTTCTTCAACGACGACGCGACCGTTTTTGACCGCCCGGCTGCCGCGCCCGCCACCGACGAGACCGACTTCCACGGGACGCACGTCGCAGGCATTATCGGCGCGGCGGGCAACAACGGCGTCGGCGTCGCGGGCGTAAACTGGCAAGTCAGTTTGATGTCGCTCAAGATTCTCGGCCCCGACGACGCGACCTCTTCGAGCGTGTTTCAGGTCATGCGCGCCTACAACTACGCGAAGCAGATGCGCGACCTGTTCCAGTCCTCCGGCGGCGCTAAAGGCGCTAACATCCGCGTCCTCAACAACTCTTACGGCGGACTTGGATCGCTCGCAGGCCGAGCTTGACGCCATCCTCGCCCTGAGCGGCGCGGGCATCCTCTTCGTCGCCGCCGCCGGGAACGAGCAGACCAACAACGACTTCACGCCCATCTACCCGGCGAGCTACGCGGCCCCGAACATCATCTCGGTCGCCTCGATGACGCGCCATCAGGGCATCTCGCAGTTCACCAACACCGGCCCGCGCAGCATCCACATGTGGGCTCCGGGCGACCAAATCCTGAGCACGCTGCCGGGCAACGACTACGCCTACGCCTCCGGCACTTCGATGGCCGCGCCGCACGTCGCGGGCGCGGCGGCTCTGGTCTGCGCCGCGAACCCCGGCATCTCGATGACGCGCCTGCGCGCCGCGCTCCTCTTCTCCGGCGAAGAGTTCGGGAGCTTCCCGCCGACGACCATCATCAACCGGCGTTTGAACGCGCTCAAGGCTTTGCAGACCGCCGCCGAGGGCGACACGACCGCGCCCGCGACGTTGAGCGACTTCCGCTCGCGGCAGTCTTCGCTCGACCCGCTTGAGCTGCTGCTCGAATGGACTGCGCCCGGCGACGACGGAACGACGGGCCGCGCCGCCTACTACGAGATTCGTCAGTCGGACACGCCCTTCACGACCGAGGCTTCGTTCACGAACGCGCGGCTCATGCTCGCGCCGACGCCTTCGGACGCGGGCACTCCGCAGTTCATCAACACGCGCCTCCCCTTCCGACACCCGACGGGCTTCTTCGGCATCCGCGCCTTCGACAACGCGGGCAACGTCTCCGCCATCTCGTCCATCCCCTACACGGTTGACCCGGTGCTTAACGACCCGTATATCGTCACCGCTTCCGCCGCCGAGCCGCTCTCGACCGGCGGCACGCGCCTCGCCCTCGAAGGCGACGATGCCGTCATCAACTTCCAGCTCCCCTTCAACTTCAACAACCGCTTCCCCTTCTTCAACACGACGGAGTTGAACGTCAGAGTCTCCACGAACGGCGTGCTCTACTTCACGCAGAACTTCCCGCGCAACCCCGACGGCTCGCCGCGCGACGCCTTCCCCCTCGTCTCCGAACTCGCCGCCGTTCCGCGCATCGCGGGGCTCTGGGACGACCTGCGCGTTGACCGGCGCGCGGGCGACGGCGTCTATGTCGTCGTCCCCGACCCCAGCCGCGTCATCTTCCGCTGGCAGGCCGTGACCTTCGACACGCAACTGAGCGAGACGTTGTCGCGCGGCGAGAATCCCGTCAACTTCGAGATTGAGCTGCGCAGCGACGGCACCATCATCAAGCGTTACGGCGAAGGCAACCAGACGCTCTTTCCGGTCGTCGGCGTCGGCGGCGGCGTCAACGACGCTTACCTCGTCGCCTCGCACACCTCGACCCTGATTGATACCCCGCCCTCGGCGAAGTTCCTCGCCAACGCGCAGACCGTGACCTACACGCGGCGCACTTCGGGCGGAGGCGGGACGCAGAACCCGGTTGACCTCAAGATGGAAGTTGTCATCGCGCAGCCCGACCCCGTGGGCGCGGGACGGCAGGTGACGCAGTTGTTTAGACTCAGCAACAACGGGCCGAACACCGCCGAGCAGACCAAGATCAACATCACCATCCCGCAGGGCGTGCGCGTCGTCTCGTGCGAGACGCGCCGCGTCATCTGCTCGACGCCGCCGCCGGGTCAGGGCGGCACGGTCGGCGTTGACATCGGGACGATGACCAGCACCGGCAGCACCGAGGGCGTCACGCTCGTCCTTGCGCTCGACGGCATCGCGGCAGGCACGACGCTCTCGACGACGGCCACGGCCTCGAACTTCTGGACGGATACGAACCCCTCGAACAACTCGGCGACCGCGACGGTCGAGGTCGTGCAAGACCCCGGCTTCGGCAACATCCGCACGGTCGGCGCGGGCGAGTCGCACACCCTCGCGGCCAGGAACGACGGGACGGTCTGGGCTTGGGGCAGCAACGAGTCGGGGCAACTCGGCGACGGCTCGCAGTCCTTCGGCAGCAGCTTCTCGCGCCTGACGCCCGTCCTCGTCCAGAACCTCTCGGACGTGACGGCGCTCGCGGGCGGCTTCTCTCATTCGCTCGCGCTTAAATCAGACGGCACGGTCTGGGGCTTCGGCGGGAACTTCAAAGGACAGCTCGGCGACGGCTCCGTCATGATGCAGAAGACGCCCGTGCGCGTCGGCGACTTGACGGGCGTGCGCTCAATCGCCGCCGGTCGCTTCTTCTCGCTCGTCCTCAAGACGGACGGGACGGTCTGGGGCTTCGGCGATAACGAGGGAGGACAACTCGGCACGGGCGCGGGCAGCGGCCTCCCCGTCACTTCGCCCGTGCAGGCCGTCGGCCTCTCGAACGTGACGGCGATTGCGGCGGGCGACGCGCACGGGCTCGCCGTCCGCAACGACGGGACGGTCTGGGCGTGGGGCAGCAACTTCGAGGGGCAACTCGGCGACGGGACGACGACGGGCCGCGCCACGCCCGCGCAAGTCCCCGGCCTCTCAGGCATCGTCGCCGTCGCGGCGGGCGAGAAGCACTCGCTCGCGTTGAAGAACGACGGGACGGTCTGGGCGTGGGGCTTGAACACGGAAGGCCAGCTCGGCGACGCGACGCAGACGCGCCGACTCTCGCCCGTGCAGGTCGTCAACTCCGGGGGCGGCGCGCTGACGGGTGTGACGCAGATCGCTGCCGGGGCGCGTCATTCGATGGTGCTCAAAGACGACTCCTCGGTCTGGACGTGGGGCTACAACGGCTTCCTCCAACTCGGCGAAGGCGTGCTGCCGCCGTCGAACCGCTCGACGCCGGTGCGCGTCGTCAACGTCTCCGGCGCGGTGCGGATAGCCGCCGGTCACTACCACAACGCGGCGCTCATGGCCGACTCGACTCTGCGGATGTGGGGCCGCAACGCCTACGGCGGTCTCGGCGACGGAACCTCGTTTGCGCGCGCCGCGCCCGTCGAAGTGAGCGGCATCTCCGTGCTCCCCGCGCCGACCTTCAGTGTGGGCGACCTCCAGTTCCCGCTCCCCGTCAACGTGACGGTCAACTGCACGACGCCGGATGTCGTCATCCATTACACGACGAACGGCAACGACCCGACGGAGAGCGACCCCGCCATCATCCCCGGCGCGGTGCTCCGCGTTGACCGCTCGCTGACGCTCAAGGCGCGCGCCTTCAAGGCGGGCTTCGTCAAGAGCCCCGTCAAGAGCGCGATTTACGTCATCCAGAATTCGGGCAACGCGATTGACGGCAACCAGTTCTTCGTCGCGCAGCACTACCGAGACTTCCTCGGACGCGAGGCCGACGCCGGGGGCCTCGCCTTCTGGACGGGCGGCCTCGACGCCTGCGGCGTTGACGCGCAGTGTCGCAGCTTCAAACGCACCGACACGTCCGCCGCCTTCTTCCTCTCCATCGAATTCCAAGAGACCGGCTACCTCGTCCACCGCATCTACAAGGCCGCCTTCGGCGATGCCGTGGGACAAGCGACCATCAACGGCGTCCTGACGAACATCCCCGTGCCGGTCGTCCGCCTCAACGAGTTTCTCCCCGACTCGCAAAGCATCGCGCAGAACGTCATCGTCGGCACGACGGGCTGGCCCACGCGGCTCGACAACAACAAGACGGCCTTCGCACAGACCTTCGTCGCCCGCCCGCGCTTCACGACCGCCTACCCTTCGAACATGACGCCGGAGCAGTTCGTGGACAAGCTCAACACCAACGCGGGCAACGTGCTGTCCGACCCGGAACGCACGACGCTCGTGCAGGAGTTGACCGGGAACAACACGCCTGCGGGCCGCGCCTCCGTGCTCCGCAAAGTCGCCGAGGACGCAGACCTCGCGGCGGCGGAGAAGAACAAGGCGTTCGTCCTGATGCAGTTCTTCGGCTACATGCGAAGAAACCCGAACGACCTGCCGGACACGACGCACGGCGGCTACAACTTCTGGCTCACGAAGCTGAACCAGTTCGGCGGAGACTTCCGGCAGGCCCAGATGGTGACTGCCTTCCTCGACTCCATCGAGTACCGCAACCGCTTCTAAGAAGGCAAAGGTAAAAAGGTAAAAGGCAAAAGTAAGGAGGGCTTCCGCCTCTTCACTTTTGCCTTTTGCCTTTTTACTTTTGCCTTTCCCTTCGTCTTTTCCCTTTATCTTCTCAGGCTGCTATCATGGCCTGCTTTTTCAGCCCTCTTTTAACGTGAGTTCGACGTAATTCTTGAAATCAACAACTTAACTTCTGAGACTGATTGAAATCTGTCAATCGAACAGGCCGAAAGTGCCCGTCAGTAGCAGGATTGAGCACATTGAAGTTAGCTGTTTCAAACGACTGTTTGTTTTCAACGACTTAGCCAATTTCTTACGTCGAACTCACGTTTTTTACGCTGATACGAACCGACATGAGACTTCGCCTGCTCTACCACGGCCACTGTTTCGACGGCGTGGCGTCCGCCGCCGTCTTCACGCGCTTCTACCGCACGTCGGTCGCGCCCGAAGCCTCGGTCGAATACACGGCCCTCATGCACCGCCCCGGCGAGCTTTTCGACGAAGAGATGTTCGACGGCGACGAGAACGCCATCGTTGATTTCAAGTACAGCCCCTCGGAGCGTCTGACGTGGTGGTTCGACCACCACCAGTCGGCCTTCCTCACCAACGCGGACGAGGCGCACTTCCGCGCCGACGCGTCGGGCAAAAAATTCTGGGACGCCGAGAGCAAGTCCTGCACCGAGTTCATCGAACGCGTCGCGCGCGACCGCTTCCAGTTTCAAGACCCAACGCTCGGCTCGCTTGTCCACTGGGCGCACATCATTGACGGCGCGCTCTACACCTCGGCGGCGCAGCCCGTCGAGCTGCGCGAGCCCGCGCTCCAACTGATGCAGGTCATCGAGAACACGCCCGGCGACGACTTCCACGAGCACCTCATCCGCGAGCTGACCACGCGCACGCTCGAAGAGGTCGCGACCGGCGAGGAGGTGCAAAGCCGCTTCCGCCCCCTGCTCGAAAGCCACCGCGAGACCCTTGAGACCATCCGCCGCAAGGCGTCTTACGCGCGCGGCGTCATCTTCTTCGACCTCGTGGACGAAGGGCTGCAAAGCTTCAACAAGTTCATCCCTTACTACGTCCGGCCCGAAACGACCTACTCGGTCGCGGTCACGCGCGGCCCCGACCGCACGAAAATCTCGGTCGGCTCGAACCCTTTCAGCCCGCGCCCGCGCCGCCACAACATCGCCACCATCTGCGAGCGTTACGGCGGCGGCGGCCACGCTGTCGTCGGCGCGGTCTCGATCAAGACCACGGAGGTCGAGCGGGCACGCGAAATCGCGCGCGAGATTGTCGCGGAGTTGTCGGAGGGGTTGGAAGAATAAAGCTCGAAGGCGGGACGGGCGACGCCGCGCAGCCCTAAACGACTCTGAGGGCTTCAACGCCTTCTGCCCTTGTGGCGGTTTTTCGGCTTCGCCTTGTTCGGGTTTTGCGCCGGGGGCTGAGGGACGCCCGCCGCGTCTCCGTCCGCTGGCATCATTTCCCTGCCGAGCAGCTCGTCGAAAATCTTCAAAGAGTCAATGACCTTGACCGAGTCCATCTCGTCGTCGAACTTCAGCCCGCCGAGGTCGCCGACCTCGTCGTTGGGGCCGAAGGTCATCATCCTGTCCTTGAAATCTTCTTCGCAGTAAGCCATGACGAAGGCGTGCGGCCCGACGCGGAGACTGCCGACGCGGTCGCCCCAGTCGTCCGTCTCGAACTTCAGCGTCGGGTACTCGGCGGGGCCGTAGATGCGCCTGCGCTCCCCCCGAAAGTCCGCTTCCTTCCACACGTCTATGTAACAGTCGGTGTCCTTCGCCTTCATCCGCCGAAGTCCTTAAAAGGGGGCTCGTCCGAGACGGCGCGCGAACCGGGCGGGCCGACTTCAGCGGACGTCCGCCGAAGTGTCCCCGCTCTGGCGGTCGAGGACGAGGATGAACTCGCCGATGGTGGTCAGGTCGAGCACCTTGTAGCCTTCGGCGAGGGTCTCGGAAATCTCTTTCTGCGTCGTCTTCTCGCGCGTGGTGGCGAGCAGCTTGTAGTCGAAGCGGCGCGCGGCCTCGCCCGCCGGTCGCTCCAAAACGACCGCCGTCTCGTCGCCGATGAAGATGGCGATGCCGGGGCGGAACATCGAGGCCAGTCCGCGTATCTCGTACCCTTGCGCGGCGGCCTCCCCGATCTCCTTGTCCATCGTCCCGGTGCGGCGCGTGGCGAGCACCTTGTACTCGAAGCGCGGGCCGGCGGCGGTCGGTGTCGTCGCAGTCGCCGGGTCGCGCGAGACGAGCGCGGCCATGTCGTCGGCGACGAGGCTCTTGGCGACGCGTTCCAGACGGAAGCCTTGCGCGGCCAGCTCGTTCAGCTCCTTCTCCATCGTCGAGACCTTGGTCGTGGAGACGAAGCGGAACTCGCGCGCCGACGCGTTCGCGGGCGCGGCGACGGCGGGAGCATCCTGCGCGGTCGGCGACGGAGACGGAGTCTCGGTTTGCGCGAGCGCCGGGCCCGAAGACGCGACGGCGCAGAACAGCGCAGTGAGGGTCAGGACTGCGGCGAGGGTTCTTAACATATCTGCCTCCGCTTTCGGTTTGGAATCAGGATTCGATGCCGGGCGACGTTGACCTCTATCGGGCAGTCGGCTCGCTCGCGGGCTCGCCGAGGATACCGCAGACCGGGTTCGTCAGAGAAGATGCTCCTGAGGGAAAGACGGGTTGGCCGCACGACTCGCGCACGACTCTTCCCGCTCAGTCCGCCTGCCGGCCCGCGAGCGAGCCGCCGCCGCCGTCATTCAGACTGTCGCCGGTCAGACCGTCTTGCAAAACCCTCTCCCGCCAACGGCGCACGCTCATCACGTCGAACCGCTCGCCCTCGAAGACGATCTGCCTCACGGATTTCCTGCCGCCGTCGCTCTCGCGCCTCAGGTAGTCGCGAATTTCCATCCAGCGGACTTGGCCGTCCGAGGTGCGAATGACTAACAGCACGGGGAATGCCTGCTCTCTCCAATAGTCGGCGTGGCGTGGCTTCTCGATTTTGAAGAGTTCCGCGCCGTCGCTCTTCCGCCGCTTGAGATACGAGTCGCCGGACTTCAACTGCAAATACACTTTCCGCCCCGTCGCCTTCCCGGCGTCCGACTTGAACTCGATTTCCATGTCTATGCCGTGGTCGCTCACGGTCAGCTCCCGGCAGATTTGTCCCGCCAGGGAGGCGGCGGAAATCACTTCGCCCACCAGCACGCGCTCCTTGCTCTCGCTGTCCAGCACGATGGCGGACTGCGCTTCAAGTTCGCGCACACGCTGCTTAGTTTCCGGGCTGGCGAAAAGCTCCTCCATCCGATCCCAGAGCGGGACGCGCTTCTCGCAGTTCACACACAGCACGTCCCTTTTGCCTTCGTCCAACTTCCTCATCGCCACTTCACGATTGCCCACCGGAGTTGCGCAGTGCGGGCACACGTAGTGCCGCAGCCGCACCACGTCCTTACCGTTCTGGAGCAGGTGCTCGTGGACGTACTTGCTGAAGATTATCTTTTCCCCGACATCTATCATCGGGTCGAAATAAACCTCCAACTCGCCCGCGCCTTCCGCCCGTCGCGTGAGCTTCACGCCGAGTTGTTTTCCCGTGAGCGTCTTGAAGTCGGCGGCGTAGCGCCACAACTCGTCCCGCTCGAAGGAGTCCGTGTGATGCAAACGCACGACGAGCGTCGCGTAGATGTCGTCGAGGAAGCCGTTGAAGCGATAACTCACGAGCACCGCCGGAGCCCCGACCAACTCTTTACGCTCGCGCCGGTAATAGCTTGGGAAGATGAGCAAGACTCCCTGCTCCGTCTGCTGACGCAGGCAGAGGCCGCGCTCCACGAGCGTCTGGTGCATGGCGAGCAGGACGAACCGCTCCTCGTCGGCTCCGAGGCGCTCGATGGAAGAGCGATACGTGAGGTCGCCGTTCAAGACTCGCTCCTCCGGCAGACACCCGCGCTCGTCTTTATCCTCGCGCATTGTCTGAATCACGGCCTGCGCGTAAGCGTTGATGCGCTCCGGCTGAAGCAGCACCCAACTACCGAACTTCAGTTCCCACACCACGCCGGGGCCTGCCAGGAGTCCCACCACCGCCTTTAACTCTTCGTCGGTGAAGCGCTCGACCTCGCCGGACAGGCGCAGTCGCAGCGTCTCCCGCAGCTCGTTGAAGCGCAGCAGCACACGGCCCTCGTCTTTGAGGCGGATGATCTCCTCCTTGAGCTGCTTGAATAAGAGCGGCGAGGAGCGCCACGGAATCTCCTCCCAACGGATGCCGCCGAGGATGGCGTCTTTCAACTCGTCACAGCGGTGTCCGGTCTTCGCGCTCGTCTCAAGTAATTGCTTGTAGCCGCGCTCCTTCGCAAACGCCTCGACCTGACTCCGGCTCACACGCAATCCGCCCGCGTCCACCCGCCCCGCGACGAGCAGCTTCGTGAACTCTTTGCGTGAGGCACGCGTCAGGTCTCTATCCCACTGGCCCAACGTCTCGAAGAGGTCTTCCTTCTGCCCGTCGAAGACCAAAACCGCCAGCGCCGTCTCGTCCATGTAAAGCTGATGAATCAAACGCTGATCCGCCTGCCCCCCGAAATCCCACAGCCAGATTTCCCGCTCCACGCCGTCGCTCGCATCAACGTCCAGCTTCCACTGTGTCGCCCAAGCCCCCACCGTCGAGTCGCTCGGCTCCCATTTTTCGCCTGCCAAAACTTTGGACAGCCCAGTCTTCCCCGCCCCGCTCTCCCCCACCAGCAACACTTTCGCGTTCGTGTACTCCACCTGCTCCGGCGCGGTCGGCAGCACCGGCACAGCAACTTTCGGCGCTCGCACCTCGCCGACAAACTCCGACAAATCCCATACTCGAATGCCGCCGCCATCGTCCCCGGAAAAGGCGCGGCGTTGATCGGAACTCCACGCCATGCTCCAGATGCCGCCCGTGTGGCCTTCGAGCACGCGCAGACATTGCCCCGTCTTCACGTCCCACAGCCTCACGGTAAAATCACCAGTGGGGTTACATCGTCCATAGAGCCTGAAAGTGCGAGGCGTTGGTCGGCGCTCCATGCTACGCTGTAAACGCAGTCGGTGTGACCTTCTAGTACGCGCAGACATTGCCCCGTCTCCACGTCCCACAGCCTCACCGTATGGTCATCGGAGCAGGAGAGCGCGCGGCGTTGGTCGGCACTCCACGCTACGCTGTAAACACAATCCGTATGCCCTTCGAGCACGCGCAGGCAGCGCCCCGTCTCCACGTCCCACAACCGGATTGTATTATCAAGGGAGCCAGAGAGGGCACGACGCTGGTCGGCGCTCCACGCTACTTGCCACACGTTGTGGCTATGCCCTTCGAGCACGCGCAGACATTGCCCCGTCTCCACGTCCCACAGCCGGATCGGTATTATCAAAGGAGCCAGAGAGGGCACGACGCTGGTCGAGACTCCACGCCATCAAGCCCCTTACAAAACCGGTATGCCCTTCGAGCACGCGCAGACATTGCCCCGTCTCCACGTCCCACAGCCTCACCATATAGTCATCAGGAGCCAGAGAGGGCACGGCGCTGGTCGGGACTCCACGCTACGCTCCAGACGCTGCTCATGTGCCCTTCAAGCACACGCAGGCTGCGCCCCGTCTCCACGTCCCACAGCCTCACCATATAGTCATCGGAGCCGGTGAGGGTGCGTTTTCCATCCAAGCTGAACACATAGGCCCGAATCTTGGCCGCGTAGCTGAGTCGGGTAGCCTTTTCTGCAAACTGCTTAGGCACATCTTGTGCATCCGCTGCTTGCTGTTCTGATGGCGGGCGGCAGGCTTCGAGGAGCTTGTTGTATTCCTGCTCGCGGTCGCCGGAGAGCCAGTTGATGTAGAGGAGTTGTTCGAGGGAGCCTTCGATGGGGGCGGAGTCGAGGCGGAGGGGGATGAAGCGGCGTTGTTTGTTGAGGGGGTCGCGGAAGCGGAAGGTGTAGCTTTCGAGACGCGCCCAGTCGGAGCCGAAGGCGTGGGCGGACATGAAGAGGACGAGGACGCGGGAGTGCTTGAGTCCTTCTTCTATCTTCGCTTGGATATGGTCGCCGGGGCGGAGTTCCCAGTCGTCGAGCCAGATGCGGAGGCCGTCCGAGCGGAGGCGTTCGGCGACGGCGCGGACGGTCGTCTTGTCGTGCGAGCTGTGACTGAGGAAGGCGTCGTATTTGAAGTCTTCGGCCATCGGTTCACCTGCGTGAGTGTTTCGTTCCGCGGAGGCGGCGTGCCGGGGGTGAGTTTACAGGGGGAGAGGGGGAAAGGGTCAAGGTGAAGAGGGAGGCCCGCGTCTCTGTTGTCCGCAAGGCTCTCCCTCTTCTCAACACGGGCCTTCTTAAAGAGGCTCGCTTACGGCTTTGAAGTCGGAGCGGCTTCGAGACGCCAGACTTTGACGGTCTTGTCGTAGCCGCTGGCGGCGAGCCATTGGCCGTCGGGCGAGAAGGCGACGGAGTGGACGTCGCCGGAATGTTCGGCGAGGGTCTGTTGGAGCGCGCCGTCGTTGACTTGCCAGAGGCGGACGGTCTGGCCTTTGCCGCCGCTCGAAGGCTTCGGGCGCGAGCTGTTTCCAGAGCGTGCCCAGCGTTCCCTTCTCGCGGCTCCCGCTGGCGAGCCAGCGACCGTCGGGGCTGAAGGCGACGGCGTAGACGTGCTCGGAGCCGCCCGTGAGCGTGTGCGCAAGGCTTCCATCGCGCGCGCGCCAGAGCTTGACGGAGGAGTCGTCGCTGGCCGTGGCGAGCATCTGCGAGTCGGGGCTGAAGGCGAGCTCGACGACGGCCTCCGTGTGGCCCGCAAAGGTCTGCGCCAACTCTCCGGTGTCCGCGCGCCAGAGCCTCGCCGTCTCGTCGTAGCTGCCGCTCGCGAGCCAACGCCCGTCGGCGCTGAAGTCCACAGACCAGACGTTCAAGTCGTGGCCCTTGATGGTCTGAAGGTGCGCGCCGTCGCTCAAGCGCCAGAGCCGCACGGTCTTGTCTTCGCCGCTCGTCGCGAGCCGCTGGCCGTCGGGGCTGAAGGCGACCGACCAGACCGTGCCTTCGTGACCGGAGAGCGTCCGCACGAGCGTGCCGTCGCGCACGTTCCAGACCCTTGCCGTGCGGTCGTAGCTCCCGCCCGCAAGCAGTTGCCCGTCCGGGCTAAACGCGATGGAGGTGACGCCTTCCGTGTGCGTGAGGGTCTGCGCGAGCGAGCCTTCCGGCCAGCGCCAGAGTTTCACGGTCTTATCCGGGCTGCAACCGGCGAGGTACTGCCCGTCGGGGCTGAAGGCGACTTGCCACACGACCTCGGTGTGGCCCGCGAGCGTCTGATGCAGTTGCGCCTTGAGGGCGGGCTGCGCGGCGGGTTGCGGCTGTGTGTTGCAGCCGAGACAGAGAGTGACGGCAAAGAGGAGGGCGAGCGCGAGGGTTCGTTTCATTTTGTGCCTTCGAGGCCGGGATAGAGCCTCAAGGTTTACGAACCCTCCGCGCGGAAGGTTCCACGGAGAGTGGCGAGTATGCCGGGAGCATCCGGGTCAGAACCGCCTGCGGTAGCGGGCGGGTGGCGCACACGATACCCGCCCGCTACCGCAGGCGGTTCTGACTCCTTAGTCCCACGCAATTTCTTATCTGCGTGAATCCGCGTTCATCCGCGGCTACTTTTTCCTCGACGTGAAGCGGCGGGCGGTCTTGAAAGTGACGATTTACTTCGTTGCCGGGGCCGGGGCCGCCGCCGCTCCCGCCGCGCCGCCCGTGACGGTGAACTTGATGTCGCCCGAACTCTGAGCGAGTCTGATGTCGTTGCCGTTGTAGGCTTCGACCTTAGCGGTGTAGGAGCCGGGCGAGAGCGGCTTGTCGAGCGTGAAGGACTGCCCGTCCACGCGCCGGTTGATGTAGTCGTATTCCGGCTTCGCGCCCGAAGCGCTGTCGGCGAAGATGCTCATCTTGTAGTAGGCCGCGTCCGGGTACGAGTCCCACTTCACCTCGATGCCGTCCGGCCCCATCTTCGAGCCCGCCTTCGGACTGAGCAGCTTCAAGTCCTGCTTGAAGAGGTTCGTGTCGGGCGCGAAGAAGGTCTTGTCCGCCTCGACGTTGTACTTGGCCGACTGGACGATGCCCGCAGTCGCGAAGACGTAGTAGGGCGTCTCGAAGACCTTGACGGTCAGGCCCTCGTAAATCCTCGGCGGCACGTCCTTGATTAAGTACTCGCCGTTGTCGTCCGTCTTGGTCGTGAACTGCTCGCCGCCGCACCCGCCGACGAAGCGGCTGAACTTCTCGCAGAGCTTCACTTCGACACCGGCGGCGGGCTGCCCGTTGTAGAAGGCTTTGCCCTGCACGTTGCCCTTGCCGGCGGCGGGCTTCTCTTTTTCGACGCCCGTGCCCGAAGGGATGGTGCCGTCCGAGTCGGACTTGGTGACGGGCGGCTTGGCCGTGTTCGCCGCGTTCGTGTTGGCGTTGGCGGTCGAGCCCGCCGCGTTGGAGTTCGTTTCAACGGAAGGCTTGCAGCCCGCCATCAACGCGACCGAGAGCAAGACGAAAGCGACAGCCAGTTGACCTTTAATCCGCATCCAGATTCATTCTCCTTTTTCGGTTCAGTCTCTCCGACGACCTCCTTGCTCGAACCCTCCGCAGACTTTCTTTGAAAAGGCGCGTGACCACTTCACAGCCCGCGCCGCATGACGAGTTCGCCCTCGTCCTCCTCGCCCGTGTAGACGAAGCCGAGTCTTTCGTAGAACGGCCCCGGACTCCCTTCGCCCGGCACGATGCTCGTCCAGAGTTCCTTCGCGCCGGGACGCGCCCGCACGTGCTCGAAGAGAAGTTCAAGCGCGCGGCGACCGACGCCCGTGCGCTGATACCGCGCGTCTATCATGAAGCGCCAGAGGTAGTAGCGCGGCTTCGCTTCGTCGGCCTCCAGCATGACGAAGCCGACCGGCGTCTCGCCGTGGTAGATGGCGCGGAACCAAGCCACGTCCGGCGAGAAGTACGCCTCGGCGATGGAAATCTCGTTGGGCGCGACGAAATCCTCCTGCTCCGGCGACACCTTGAGCAGCAGGATTTCGCGGAGCGTCTCCTTCGTCACCTCTCTGAATGTCACTTCCGCGTCCGCGTCGTGCAAACCGTTCTTCCTCCGCTTGTCGTCTTCCGAGCCCGGCCTAGACGAAAGTCCAGCCGGGGAAATCGCCGCTCAACGTCGAGAGGTGGTCGGTCACGTCGCCGGGAGTCATCGCGGCGTGGAGGCTGATGGCCCCCGTGCTCGACACGCTGAAGCCGTAACCCATGCTGTCGAACCGCGTGACGGTCTTCCCGTTGACGCCGACGAGCGAAAGGATTGCGTCCCACTCGACCGTCCCCCCGGCCCTCGGCTTGCGCGAGGGCGCGTCTTTGAAAGTGCCCGCGTACCTCGCCTCTTCGGCGTCCGTCCAGTAGAAGGGCTTCGTGTCGTCGTTCGGCTTCGGGTCGGTGTAGTTGACGGGCGTGGTTAAGAGCGGGCCGCCCTTCTCGGCGTTCGTGACGATGGTCTGCGTCCAGCGGAAGCCGTCGGGGTAATCGGGCGAAGAGGTAAGCCCTACCCCATCCACCGTGATGTCTACCCCGGTCGTCGTGGTCGTCAGCGACTTGAGGCTCGCGGTCTGGTCTTGATCTTCCAGAGACGGCGTCTCGCTCTTGTCGAGTTCGCTTTTATCCCTCGACGCGAGCCGCGAGCCGTTCGCCGCCGAGAGCCCGTTGACTCTGATTTTGGGCTGCGGCAACTGCTCACGTCCTCCGGCTCTCATCCGCTCGTGGTAATCCCAACGCGGCCCCGTCGCCGGGGCGTGCGAGGGTATCCGGCTGAAGTCGTGATTGAAGCGGGCGCTCTCGGCGGCGGCCCAGTCTCCCCTGCCGCCGCCCGCCTCCGCCCCTCTGCGCCCGAAGTGTGTCCGGCTGAAGATCGTGGCGAACGCACTCGCCTCGACCGCCTTAGGGTCCCGCGCGAAAGCACGCATGGTTAAACTCCTTCCGTCTTCAAACCCACAACCCGCCATGCGAGGATGAGGCCAGACCGCCCGCGCGCCGCGGGCCCCGGCGACAAACAATACTACATCCGAAATATCGGAAGAAGTCTTGAGGAGCCCCCTTCAACGCCGCCGCGCCGTCAGACCGTCGTCGCTTTGATTTCCTCTCTCACTCGCGGCCCGCGCAGTGAACAAAAGAGGACACGCCGGGGCCGGTGCGTCCTCTCCAGTAGTCACCCGTGCCGGCGAGCGAGGTTAAGCGGCGGCGTTTTACGGGGCGAACCCGTGCGGCGGCGCGGAACAGGAAATGCGTTGCTATCCGGGCAGCACTGAATCTTGCTCCTCGCACTCACGCTCCTTTGAATCCTCGCCTTCCCGCTCAACGAGGGCCACGCCTTTTACCCTCATACGCAGCACCTCAGTCACTGCCAAGGAGAAAGAAAAATGAGAATCCTCAAGTCCAAGTTAACGACCCACGGGCTGGCACTCCTCATCTCGGTCGTCGCGCTCGCCGGACAGGCCGCCGCGCAGCCGACGCCCAACGTTTTCGACGGCGGCAACCGCTGGCTCATCACCTACTTCGACGACTGCAACGCGACCCATCAGGAGTGGGCGACGCAGGGCATCTGCTTCCTCCCGTACAAGCGTTGCGCGGCGTGCGGCATCACGGGCGCGTGGTACTCCGACACGTTCCCCGACTGGAACGGGCGCTACCAGCAGGAAGGCGACCGCCTCCTGATGCACGGCGACTACGCCGCGAACGTCGGCCACGACGGGATGGTCATAGACCTCTTCGCCGGGACTTCGCCGCGCGACGAGGGCGCGGGCCAGTGGACGGAGTGGCGCGAGGTGCCCGGCGTCTACGGCACGACCATCGGCTTCGGCAACACTCGCCTGCGCCGCGTCGGCAAGTGCCGAGTCCCCCAAGGCGTAGACCTCGCCCGCATGAGCGAGGCCGAGATTGACCGCCTCAGCGAGCAACTCTCGCGCGAGGTCAAGCCGCGTCTGCGCAAGGACAGGAAGGCCGCCGAGTTCCCCATTGACCCCGAACAAATCCCGCTCCCGGAAGAGAAGGAGTACCGGCGCGAGTAGCCTTCGTCAAAACCTCACCGTGCCGTTACGCTTAACGGCCTGAAAGAGTCGGGGCTCGGATTTTATCAACCGAGCCCCGACTCTTCTCTTTTGCCCCGCCCGCTAAAACAACCGACTGCCCCGAAAGAGCAGGCGCGCGCCAACATCTACTCGCCGTTCATCCATGCACATTCGCTTTAGCGGAGCGCCGCGCGATGAGCGCGACCGGCAGCCCGACCACAAAGGCGTGCGCGATGAACGCGGGCAGGAAGGTGTTCAAGGAAGTCGGTCTGGGGCCGATGGCCGAAAGCGGGACGACGACATAATTCATCACCAGATAAGCAAGCAGCCCGTAGATTAATCCGCAGACGACGGCGTGATTAATCAGCGCCGGCAACTTCAGACTCGCCAAGTAATAAACCGCGGCGATGCACGTCGCGACGACGAAGTGCAGCAGGACGCCGAGCCAGAAAGTCTGCAATCCGCCTTCAAACGACGCCCTGCCGAGCACCCCCGCCGCTACGGACTGGAAAATCCGCAGAGGCTTTGCGCCCAGTACGAGGCCGTAAAAGACGAGCGCGAACAGCCCGTCCAGAACCCCGACGGCCAGCCCGCCGTAAAGAATCGTCTCAAGCGCGCGCGGGCGTCCCGGTACGGGCGCGTCGCCGCCGCCGGGACGTGCGAAAGCGTTATCGCTCATCATTCTCTTCTCCCGTCCGAACGAAGTGGGCGGGCAGCATTCTACCAAATCGAAGAAAATTACGATGAAGGCCGTGCTATCGAGGCGGGCTGAATGAGTTGTGAGACGGGCGTCAAATAAGACGCCCGTCTCGCCGTCCAACTCAGCCGGGCGGTCTTTATCTCACGGGGAGTTTTGAATCACCGGCTGAGTTGGACGGCCCGCGTCGGAGTTGTCTTAGATGACTCGGTTAGCGCGTCATCAGCTCTTCGATCTCGGCGACGCCTTTGGGGGCGGCGGAGGTGAGGACGCGGTGGCCCGTGGGGGTGACGAGGATGTCGTCCTCGATGCGGACGCCGATGCCGAGGTACTTGTCGGGCACGCCCTCGGCGTCCTCGGCGATGTAGATGCCGGGTTCGACCGTCATCACCATGCCGGACTCGACGGGGCGCGGCTCGCCGTCGAGGTGGTAGCGGCCCGCGTCGTGAACGTCGAGGCCGAGGTAGTGGCCGAGGCGGTGCATGTAGAACTTCTTGTACTCGCCATCCTCGATGAGCTTCGCGGGGTCGCCTTTCAAGAGGCCGAGGCGAACCATCCCTGCGGTCAGAATCTCGACCGAGCGTTCGTGCATCTCGTCGAGCGTGACGCCGGGCGCGACCATCTCGATGCAACGCTCCTGCGCTTCGAGAACCAGCTCGTAGATTTCGCGCTGCGCCTCGTTGAAGCGACCGTTGACGGGGAAGGTGCGGGTGATGTCGGAGGCGTAGCCCATGTATTCCGCGCCCGCGTCCACGAGCAGCAGTTCGCCGTCGCGAAGCTCCGCGTCGTTGTTGACGTAGTGGAGGATGGTGGCGTTCACGCCGCCGCCGACGATGGAGTTGTAGGCGGGGCCGGAGGCTCCGCCGCGTCGGAAGGTGTATTCGATGAGGGCCTCGACCTCGTACTCGTTCATGCCGGGGCGGACTTGCCGCATCGCCTCGCGGTGCGCCTCCGAGGCGATGTCGGCGGCGCGCTGCATCAAGGCGACTTCTTCTTCGGTCTTGAAGAGCCGCATCTCGTGCAGCACGGTGCCGGGGTCAATGATGGCCTGCGGAGGGTGGACGCCGCGCCGTCCGAGCATTCGCATCCGGGCAAGCTCTTCGATGACCACGCGGTCGAGTTCGGGCTGGCCGTTGCCGAGGCGGTAATAAAGATGACGAGCGCCGTTGATGAGTTCCTGAAGTTTCCCTGCGAACTCCTCGACGGGGAAGGCGGCGTCGGCCCCGAAGCGTTCCTTCGCGCCCTCGACCCCGGCGCGGCGGCCCGTCCAGGTCTCCTTTTCGGGGTCGCGCGGGCGGACGAAGAGCGTGAAGCGCGCGCCGTCTTTGGCGGGCGCGATGACGGCGATGGCGTCGGGTTCGGGGAAGCCCGTGAGGTAATGAAAATCCGAGTCCTGCCGGAAGCGGTATTCGGTGTCGTGCGAGCGCGTCGCCTCGCGCGCGCCCGGCAGGATGGCGACGGAGTTCGGCTCCATGCGCCGCATGAACTCGGCAAGCTGCGGTCTTAACATTTGTGCGTCTCCACGTCCGTTGGTCTCTTTGGCTCTCTCGGTGCTCATGCGCCCGATTGTAACCGAGACGCGCGGCGGCGCGGAAATGGCGGAAGCACGACCGTGAGGGAGGTCGTCATCGTTGATGAATATCCCCGAAGGGGATAGAGACAATAGCCGGGGGCAGAGCGAACGCAAGTGAGCGACGCCCCCGGTTCGCATAGATAAAGCAATCCGACCCTGAAGGGGTCGCGCCTCAACGTTGAGGTGCGACCCCTTCAGGGTCGGGATTTTTCTCGTCGTTACCGGGGGCGGCGTGCTCCGCACTTGCCCCCGGCTATTACCTTCATCCCCTTCGGGGATAACTCATGCCTGCCGTATAATCGCGCGCATGGCGACTCGACTCTCTGAAACTCAGGCGACACCTCGACAGGCGGAAGCGGCGACGAGTGAAATCGTCTCATACGACCCGGCGACGGGCGGGGAGGTGGGGCGCGCGCCGCTCGGCACGGCGGAGGACGTGGCGCGCTCTGTTGAGCGTGCGCGGGCGGCGCAGAAGAGTTGGGCGGCGCTCTCATTCCGCGAGCGGGGCGTGTTCGTGATGCGCGCGCGTGCGCTCGTCCTTGCGGAGATGGAAGAGCTGGCCGCGCTCATCTCGCGCGAGGCGGGGAAGCCGGAGGCCGAGGCGCTCTCGATGGAGATCGTGCCGACGCTCGACCTCATGCAGTTCTTCGCGCGGCGCGCGGCGCGGCTCTTGAAGCCGGAGCGGATAGACATCGGCCTCTATCGTTATCTGGGCCGCTCTTCAAAGATCGTGTACCGCCCGCTCGGCGTCGTCGGCATCATCTCGCCGTGGAATTTCCCCTGGGCCATCCCGCTCGGCGAGGTCGTGATGGCTTTGATGGCGGGCAACGCCGTCGTCCTCAAGCCGAGCGAGCTGACGCCCTTCGTCGCGCTCAAGATAGGCGATGTCTTCAAGCGCGCCGGTCTGCCCGAAGGAGTTTTAGAGGTTGTGACCGGCGACGGCTCGACGGGCGCGGCGCTCGTCGAGGCGGGCGTGGATAAAATCATGTTCACGGGGAGCGTCGCCACAGGCAAGCGAGTCGCGGAGACGGCGGCGCGCAAGCTCACGCCGGTCGTCTTAGAACTCGGCGGCAAAGACCCGATGATCGTCTTCGAGGACGCAGACCTCGAAGCCGCTTCGAGCGCGGCGGTGTGGGGCGCGTTCGCCAATTCCGGGCAGGCGTGCGCCTCGGTCGAGCGTTGCTACGTGCACGAGCGCGTCGCCGAAGACTTCACCGCGCGCGTCGTCGCCAAGACGCGCGCGCTCCGGCAACAGTCGGGCGCGCACGTGGGTACGGACATCGCCGCGATGTCGAGCGAGCGGCAACTGGCGACCGTGGAAGAGCACGTCCGCGAGGCCGTCCGTTCCGGCGCGCGCGTCCTCGTCGGAGGCTCGCGGCGCAAAAGCTCGGACGAAGAGCCCGGCACTTTCCACGAGCCGACCGTGCTCGCGGGCGTTGACCATTCGATGACCGTGATGCGCGAGGAGACGTTCGGGCCAGTCCTTCCGCTGATGAATTTCAAGACCGAAGAGGAGGCCGTCAGGCTCGCCAACGACAGCCCGTTCGGGCTGACGGCGAGCGTCTGGACGCGCGACATCGCGAGGGGCCTGAGAGTCGCCGAGCGCGTCGAGGCGGGCACGGTGATGGTCAACGAAGTCCTCTACACGCACGGCATCGCGCAGACGCCGTGGGGCGGCGTCAAACAGAGCGGGCTCGGTCGCACGCACGGGCGGCTCGGACTCCTTGAGCTGGTCGCGCCGCACCACATCCACGTCAACCGCCTGACGCAATTTCATGACGCTTGGTGGTTCGGCTACACGCCCGACGCCGCGCGCCTCTTCCGCTCGCTCGCGCGCCGCTTCGCCACCGGGTCGGCCTTGCAGACCATGCTCATCTCGCCGCAACTCGTCCGCCGCCTCCTCGACAAGCGGCGGAAGAATTAACGCCCCCTCGCCGTCACGGGTAAGTCGCTTTCGACCCTGAATGGGTCGCAGACTCAACGTTGAGTGTGCGCGTCCTCCGCCGCTTGCATTCGACACCGCCGCGCCTTTAGGATGCCGCACTTGTCTATCCGTGGGTTTGAAGGATTCAAAAGAGAGTTTTGCTGGGAAGTTTTATCAGAGGGCAGGAGCGGCGGCGCGCGACGCGCGACACGAACCGCGTCGTGCGCCCCTTCGAGTGGGGCGCGGAGTTCGTCAACGGCCACCCGAACGGCGACGACCCGCGGCACGTCATCGAGCGTCACTCGCGCGAAGTGATGCTCCGCAGCGACGACTTCTTCGCGCTGCCGGAAGTCTCCGACTACGCGCTCGAAGGCGAGCGATTGACGTGGACGAGTTCCGTTAAGACGCTCTCGGCGGAGAACAACACGGCGCGCGCGCGTTTCTTTCCTGAGCCCCAGACGAGCAACCGGAACGGGCGCGGGGCGCGGGCAGTGAAGCGGGCGGTCGTCGTCCTCCCGCAGTGGAACGCCGACGCGGAGAGCCACGTCGCTCTGTGCCGCGTCTTCAACCGGCTCGGCGTCGCGGCCCTGCGCCTGACGCTTCCGTATCACGAAGAGCGGCGGCCCGCAGAGCTTGAGCGCGCCGACTATCTCGTCTGCTCGAACGTCGGGCGCACTATTCAGTCCGTGCGGCAGGGGGTGCTCGACGCGCGCGCGGCGGTCACATGGCTCCGCGCGCGAGGGTACGAGCGCATCGGCATCGTCGGGACGAGCGTCGGCTCCTGCACGGCCTTCCTCACCTTCGCGCACGACGAGCGCATCAACGCCGGGGTCTTCAACCACGTCTCCGGCTACTTCGCCAACGTGGTCTGGCACGGCATCTCGACCCAACACGTCCGCCAAGGCATCGAAGGCTCGCTCACGCTCGAAGAGCTGCGCGAGGCGTGGCTCCCCATCAGCCCGATGCCCTTCACCGAGAGGCTCCTGCGGATGCCGCCGCGACCGATGCGCTTCATCGCCGCGCGCTACGACCTGACGTTCCCCGCCGACCTCTCGCGCGAAGTCATCGAACGCGTCCGCAGTCTGGGTCTCCCGCTCGACGCCTCTTGGCTGCCCTGCGGCCACTACACCAGCGGCGAGCGACCGTGGGTCTACCTCGACGGCTGGAAAATCGCCTCGTTCCTTCGGAAGCACCTTTGACGATTTTAGATTTCGGATTGAAGATGCGGAGGGCGTTCGCCTTTCAATCCGAAATCTAAAATCCAAAATCTAAAATCTCTTTTCTTGACTCTCCGCCCGTTTTGGCATAGAAGCATCTTGTCTTTGTAAACTCACAGTAGAGGGAGAATAGTGATGGCCGACGAGAGCAACGAGAAGACCTGCGCGAACCCGCCCTGTAGCTGCGCCGTCGAGCGCGGCGAGAAGTATTGCAGCGTCCACTGCCAGAGCACCGAGAACACCATCCAGATAGACTGCGACTGCGGTCACGAAGCCTGCACGGGCGACTTTTAGGACGACGCCTAGAACAGTACCGCGAGCGGTAGCGAGCGGGTTGAGTGTCATCAACGCTCAACCCGCTCGCTACCGCTCGCGGTTCTGTTTTAACTCTAAACCTTCTCGCCCTTCCCCAAGACGCCCGCGATGACGCGGACGAGGCTTTCGGGGTCAATCGGCTTGGGGACGTGGAGTTGGAACCCGGCGGCGAGCGCCTGCGCGCGGTCGCTCTCGGCGGCGTAGGCGGTGAGGGCGATGGCCGGGGTCGCGCCGCCATCCATGCGCGCGCGCACTTTCCTGATGAGCGCGTAGCCGTCCTCGCCCGGCATCCCGATGTCGCACACGAGCACGTCCGCGCCCTCGGCCTCGAAGGCTTCGAGCGCGGCGGCAGCCGTGCCCACGGTTGTCACCGACGCCCCGCGCTGTTCCAGTATCACCCGGATGAGGTCGAGCGCGTCGGGCTCGTCGTCCACGACGAGGACGTGCAAGCCTTCAAGGGCGGCGAAGTTCGGAGCCCCGCTGACCGCGGACTTCACGCCCGCCGCCCCTTCATCAAGCCTTCCGCCTTCCTCGTCCCGCGCTTCGAGCTGCGGCAGCTCGACCGTAAAAGTCGAGCCGCGCCCCTCGCCTTCGCTCGCGGCCTTGACCGTCCCGCCGTGCAGCTCGACCAAGTGGCGGACGATGGCGAGGCCGAGCCCTAAGCCGCCGAAGGCGCGCGTCGTTGATTGGTCGCCCTGACGAAAGCGGTCGAAGACGAAGGGCAGGAAGTCCGGCCTGATGCCGAGTCCCGTGTCCTCGACCATGAGGCGCACGCGGCTCTCGGTGTGCTCCAAACGGACGTGCACCTCGCCGCCGATGGGCGTGAACTTGACGGCGTTCGAGAGCAGATTCCAGACGACCTGTTGGAGCCTTGAGGGGTCGCCCGTGACGGGCCGCCCGCGCGGGTCGAAGCTCGTCCGGAGGGCGATGTTCTTGGCGGCGGCTGCGGGCCTGACGGCGTCCACCGACGACTCGACGATTGAGCGCAGGTCGGTCGGCTGCGGGTCGAAGCGGAGCTTCCCCGTGATGACGCGCGAAACGTCGAGGATGTCGTCCACGATCTGCTGCTGGTTGCGCGCGTTGCGCTCGATGATCTCGATGGCCATGTGGAAGCTCTCCTCGTCGAGGCGGCCCGAACGCAGCATGTTCGCCCAACCGAGGATGGCCGTCAGGGGCGTCCGCAGCTCGTGCGAGAGCGTGGCGAGGAACTCGTCTTTCAGCCTGTTCGACTCTTCGGCGGCGCGGCGCGCGCGGCTCTCGTGGCGGAGCAGCCGCATGTTCTCGATGGCGACCGCCGCGAGGTTCGCCGCCATCCGCATCGCCGTGATGTGCTCTTCGCGGTAGGCGTGGTTGTCGTAGGCCTGCACTTCGACCGTCCCGACGATGCGCCCCATCGTCCGCATCGGGACGACGAGCGAGGACTGCGGGTGCAGACCGTTGTCCGCGCCGAGGACGACGCTCAGTTGCCCCTGCGCCTGCTTGGTCTTCCAGAAGTCGTTGGTGATGACGACCTGCCCCGTGCGGACGGCCTGACTGTTCGGCCCCTCCCTCGTGACGGGCATCGGCGGCAGTTCCGACACGTCAACCTCCGTCTCGTCGCCCCACGCGTACTCGGCGGTGCGGACGTCGCGCTCGGCGTCGTAGAGCGAGATGAAGATGCCGATGCAGGGGACGGAGACGATGGAGAAGTCGCGGAGGTCGCGGAAGATTGTGAGGTGGTCGCGCGCGCTGCCGAGCGACTCGGCGAGGTGCGACAGACGGTGGAGCAGCGTCTCGTACTCCCGCACGGAGTCCGGCGGCTCGCGGCTCTTCCCTTGTTCGTCTGTGGGAAACATGGGTTTCATCCGTTCGCGCGGAATTATCTTCCTTCGACGCTCACTTTACCAGCCGGAAGAAAACGTCCTCGAAGGGCGCGTCGCCACGTTGCCCCGACTGCTCTCGCAGCTCGTCGGGCGTCCCCTCGGCGACGAGCCGCCCGGCGCGCATCACGCCCACGCGGTCGGAGACGCGCTCGACGAAGCTCATGACGTGCGACGAGACGAGGAGCGACCGCCCCGCGTCGCGCTCGCGCTCGATGCGCAGGCGCAGCTTGCGCATCATCTCCACGTCGAGCCCATTCAGAGGCTCGTCCAACACAAGCACGCGCGGCCCGCCGAGGAAGGCCGCCGCGAGGCCCAGCTTCTTCCGCATCCCCAGCGAGTAGCCGCCGACCCACTTCGACTCCGCCGCTTTCAACTCGAAGAACTCGACCTCGCCCGGAACCTCCCCCGCGTCGCAGCCCTTGAGCCCCGCGACCAAAAGCAGGTACTCAAGCCCCGTCAGCCGTTGATAAAAGTAAAGCTCTTCGGGCAGGTATCCGAGATGCCGCTTCGCCTCAATCGCCTTCTTCTTCAAGTCCGCGCCGCAGACCGAGACACTCCCTGCGTCCGGCTCGCCGAGGCCCACGATCATCCGAAACAGCGTTGACTTCCCCGCCCCATTCGCGCCGACCAAAGAGTAGACCTCGCCCGCCCTCACCGCGAGGCTCACGCCGTCCACGGCCACGACCTCGCCGAAGCGCTTCGACACCGCCTCGACCGAGACCGTGCACGCCCCGCCCGCCGGGCTCTCTTCAACGACGCCCTCAACCTTGTCCGGCTCGCCGCTCTCCAACACTTGTCCCTTCTTGCTCAAACTCCCTCCGCGTATAAGTAAAGGTGCGCGCGGTGCTGCCCGCGCATGCAAATCTGATCCATGCCCGACGCATAGATCGCCAGGCCCATCGGCCACAGGAACGTGACGAAGCCGCCCGCCGCCAGACCGATGCACGCCAGCAAGACGAGCGCGAGACCGGGCTGCGTCGGCATCTCGAAGGCGAGCGCGCCCGCGAGCGTGCTCGCGAGCCACCACAGCCACACCAATTCGCCGAGCAGCGGCAGCAAGTAAAACCCCGGAACCTCCCCGCTCAAGGCCCCCACCAGCCACGCCAGAACCGGCGCGGGCGCGGAGACAATCCGCGCGTACCACAGCTTCGCCCGCCACGCGTCCGCGCCCTTCACCCCAACCGCGCGCTCCAGCCAAAGGTGCTCCGACTGATGTGCCACTAACACCGGCACGAGCGACACCAAAGACACGACCGCCAGCACGCACGCGGCCTTGACCGCCAAGACCGGCGGCAGCCACGTCGCCTCGAACCAACCGACCTCGCCCGCCGCCGCGACGCCGCCCTCCCCGACGAGCCTCAAACCCTCTTTCGGCAGCAAGCCCGTCGTCAGCGCCGCCGCCAACACTAAGAGCCACAGCGCCGCCAACCCCGACGCCGTGTAGACCGCCGAAGAGAACCCCCTCAGCGTCAACTGCAAGTCCCGCGCGAGCTGCGCACGCACCGCGCTCGACGCCTTGAGCCGCCCCGCCACCCGCTCGCCGAAAGAGCCCGCGCGACCCTTCACACCCAGACGCTTCGCAAACTCGATGTCCGAAGCCCGCCACTTCCCATGCAGCACACGGACGAGCACGAACAGCATGACCGTCAACATCGCCCCGCCCGCGAGCGCCGCGCCCGGACTCAACAGAGTCAACTTCTCAGGCTTCACCGTCAACAATAACAGCAGCCCGCCCATCCACGCGCACGCCGCGAACATCAAGACTCCGCCCAAAGCGTGCGCCCGCTCGCGCCTGTGCCACCAGTGAATCCATTCGAGCGCCGCCAGCGCCTCGCCCAACGCCAAGACGCACACCAACAACACCAACGCCGCCCACAACGAAGCGTCCGCGAAAGACCCGCCGCCCACCAGCTTCCGCCCCACGAGCGCGGCCCCGCCCACCGCCGCCGTCCGCGCCACGCGCCTCAACAGCGCCGCGTCCAAGTGCGCCCCCAACTCCACCGGCAGAGTGTCGAGCAGCGACTCCGGCGTCCGCACGTGATAAATCTCCACGCTCGCCCTCGACAACGAGAGCGCGAGGAGCACGCCCGCCGCCGCGACCGCCAGACCCAACGCCAACGCGGGCGAAGGCTCAAGCGCCGCGTTCTCCTCCACCATCCTTCCGACGCCGAAGTAAGTCATCCCCAACACCAACGGCGTCAGCACCAGCAGCGAGTAAAGATGCTCCCTCGCCGCCCGCCAACCTTCGAGCGCGATTGCCCCGGTGATGAGTTTCAGATGAGACATGTTAATAAAAGCAGCAGACCTCGCCAATCATCCCCGAAGGGGATGAAGACAATAGCCGGGGGCAGAGCGAACGCAAGTGAGCGCCGCCCCCGGTCAGAAGTAGCTAAAGTAATCCGACCCTGAAAGGGTCGCACCTCAACTCCGCCTCCGCGACCCTTTCAGGGTCGAATATATTTCCTCACCTGTTCCGGGGGCGACGCGCTCCGCACTTGCCCCCGGCTATTATCTGCGTCCCCTTCGGGGACTGCCCGGCACTCACGGGCCTTGATCGTCCCTCTTTCTTTCGAGCGCGGCGGCGATGCGGTTCTCCAGCACGATGTCGGGCGAGTAGTTTTCGAGCCGGAGGAAATGTTCGGCGGTGCGGTCGAGCGCGGCCTGCGGGACGAGGCCGACGATTTCGCTCCCAAGGATTTCGACGCCCGACGCCTCGGCCTCGCGCCTGACGGCCTCGAAGGCTTGATGGAGGTTCGTCTCCTCGTAGCTCGTCAAATTCATCGAGACCTGCACGACGCCGCGACTCACCAGCTCGAAGCCGAGCGCCTTCAAGTGCAGCAGCCCGCCGTCCCGCCCGCGCACCGCCCGCGCGATGCGCCTTGCGACGGTCAAGTCGTTCGTCTTGAGGTTGACGTTGTAGGCGATGAGCAGTGGCCGCACGCCGACGATGCACGCGCCCGCGCTCTCATGGACGCGCGCCTCTCCAACGTCGGGCGCGCGCTCCGGCAACGTGCCGATCTGCTCGCGCAGCAACTCGAACCCGCCGCGCCGCACGTCGGCGAGGTTCCGGCGCTCAGGCTTGAGAGCCGCGCTCTCATAAAAGAAGACGGGGATGCCGAGTTCCGTCGCGATTCTTTGTCCCGCCTCGTGCGCGAGCGCGACGCACTCTTCTATCGTCACGCCTCGCACCGGGACGAAGGGCAGAACGTCGCACGCGCCCATGCGCGGGTGCTCGCCCGCGTGGCGTCTGAGGTCAATCAACTCCGCCGCGCGCGCGACGACGCGCACCGCCGCTTCGACCACTTGTTCGGGCGGCGCGACGAACGTCAGCACAGAGCGGTTGTGGTCGGGGTCAACGTGCGTCCCCAGCACGAGCGCGCCCTCGACGGTCTCGACCGCCTCGACCAGACGCGCGACCACCCCGGCCTCCCGGCCCTCGCTGAAGTTCGGCACACACTCGACGATGCGTTCCACCATCACATGATAAGGGTAAAAGCGGGAGAGGGGAAAAGGCGAAGCGTTGAAGAAGGATGAAATAGCAGCCAAACCTTGATCAGCCGCATGATAAATCGGATTCATCGAATCAGAAATGCCTGTCTTCATCTGCATCTGTCCCGTCCATCTGCGGCGATGGATTTGACACGTCGAGCGTCCATCTTTTGGGATTTCGCGTGAGGCAAAATGTCGCCTTGTAAATTCTTGTAAATTAATCAGGCGGCGGCCTTCACGGGAGAAGTTTGGCGTGTAGAATCCCGGCGTCAACGACCTCGCGCGGCCTCGGCCCAAGACACGTTTCTATCCTCAAGCACGTCGGGCCGGGCTCAGGCCATCTCCTTTCCTTTGCCACTTGGAGGAAGCCATGAAACTCAGTCGCGTCGCCGCCTTCTCGAATAAACTCGCCGCAGCTTCCGTGCTCTTCGTCTTACTGCTGCTCGCGCCCGCCGCCTTTGGACAAGCGCCAGCGCCGCCCGTCTACGACGCCCCGGCGCGCATCACCTTGAAGTCCGACGTGCTCGGCGAGGAGCGCGTCGTTCTCGTCCGCACGCCGCCCGGTTACGACCGCAACGCGCAACGCTACCCCGTCCTCTACATGACCGACGGCGACGCGCACCTGCTGCACACGAGCGGCACGGTCTCGTTCCTCGCGCGCAACAACCGGATGCCGGAGATGATCGTCGTCGGCATCCCGAACACCGACCGCCTGCGCGACCTCACGCCGACGCACGTCGAGTTTCTGTCGGGCAGCCCCAACGTCCGCTTCCCGACGAGCGGCGGCGGCGACAAGTTCCTCAAGTTCATCGAGACGGAGTTGATACCGCACGTGGACAAGCAGTACCGCACGCAGCCGTACCGCCTGCTCGCGGGCCACTCGCTCGGCGGCCTCTTCACCGTCCACGCGATGCTCTCGCGGCCCGAACTCTTCAACGCCTACATCGCCGTGAGCCCCGGGCTCGCATGGGACAACTTCGTCCTCATTGAACGCGCGAAGGAGTTCTTCAAGAGCCGCAAGGACTACAACCGGACGCTCTTCCTCTCGCTCGGCAACGAGGTGGGCGACGGCGGCGACGGCTTCAAGCTCTTGCGTGAAGTGCTTCAGAAGCAGCAGACAAGCGGGTTCGCGTGGGAGGCCGTCGAGATGGCGGACGAGGATCACGGCTCGGTCGTCTTGCGCAGCCACTACGCGGGCCTGCGCAAGGCGTTCGACGGCTGGCAGTACCCGCGCGACCCGAACACCGGCGCGATTAACGGCGACTTCAAGGCCGTCGAGGAGCACTTCCGCAAGCTCTCCGAGCGCATGGGCTACACCCTGAACCCGCCCGAACCGCTCGTCAATCAGATCGGCTATCAACTGCTGGGCGCGGGCCGGATGGACGAGGCCATCGCCGCTCTCAAGTCGAACGTCGAGCGTTACCCGCAGTCGGCGAACGTCCACGACAGCCTCGCCGAAGCTTACGAACGCAGCGGCAAGCTCGACCTCGCGCGCCCCGGCTACGAGCGGGCCGTCGCCCTCGGCAAAGAGAACAACGACCCCAACCTTCAGGTTTACCAGACGAACCTCGAACGCGTCACCGGGCTGCTCAGCAAAGGCACGACGAACGAGAAGCAGTAAGCGGATGCCGGAGCCCTGAAAGGGCTCAAGATAATAGCCGGGGGCAAGCGAAGGCGCGAGCCGCAAGGCGAGCGACGAAGCGCCGCCCCCGGTCACGCACGCAAAATAAATCCGACCCTGAAGGGGTCGCACCTCAACGTTGAGGTGCGACCCCTTCAGGGTCGGACTCTTTTATTCGTCGTTTCCGGGGGCGGCGTGCTCCGCACTTGCCCCCGGCTATTGTCTTCGTCCCCTTCGGGGACGGAGAACGTCCGACGCCTCTTCACTCGCCGAACTTGCTCCTACTGAAAGTTAGCCAGCGGCCTGCCGCTCGGCAACTTCTTCGGGATGAGCTTGCGCAGTTCGTGGGCGTTGGCCTTCGGGTCTTGCAAGCCCGTGCGGAGGAAAGCGACGAGCTGACGGAACTCGTCGTTCGATAAGCGTGACCGGCGTCGCTAGCAGCGGGTCGAGGCGCGCGAGCACGGGAGCTATCGGCCCCTGCGGCCCTTGCAGGTCGGCGTCCAAGCCCGCCTGCGCCGGGTCGTAGGTCGCGGCGGAGCCGCAGCGTCGAGGTGATAACGCAGCGCGTCTTCGAGGTCGGTGAACGCGCCGTTGTGGAAGAAAGCGGGTTGCAGCGCGAGGTTTCGGAGCGGCGAAGTGCGGAAGGCGTAACGGTCTGCGGGATTGCCCGTGACCTGTTCGAGTCCGAAGTCCTCGTTCGCGCCGGGGCCGTCGAAGGTGACGTTGCCGACGGCGGGAGCGATCTGCGGGACGCCCGCGACGTGCATCTGGAAGTCGCTGAACATCTCGTTGGACTGTCCCGCGACGGCGTGGCACGAGACGCAGTTCGCCGTCCCGAAGAAGAGGAGCGCGCCGCGCTTTTCGTCCTCCGTCATCGCGCCCCGCTGCCCGCGCGCGAACTTGTCAACGGGCGCGTCGGCGAACGTCAGTGTGAACTCGAACTCGGCGATGGCGCGCGCCAGCATCTCGTAGGTGATGGGCGAGCCTTCCTTCACCTCCTTAAAAATCTTGCCGAAGAGCTTCCGGTATTCGGGGCTCGCGTTGAGACGCGCGACGACCTCTTCGCGGATGCCGTCGTTCGTGCCGGGTAAGCTGGGGTGGAAGCCCGCCATCTCCGGCTTCTCCGTGACGGGGATGAACGCCTGCGCCGTCAAGAGGTGCGGGAGGCCGGAGAGCGTGAAGCCTTCGGGCGAGGGGAACTGGAAGCCGCCGCTGTTGTCGAAGGGGTCGCCGGAGAGCGCGCTGAAGCGCGAGTTCCACATCAGCGCCGGGAAGAAGGCGTTGTTCAAGACCATCGGCGCGCGCCGCTGGTTGCGCGGCCCCGCGCGGTCGGGGCCGACGATGTTGTTGTTGTCAACGCCGATGGCGATGGACTGCGTGTCGCCGAAGCCCACGGGCGCGGCGTGGCAGCCCGCGCACGAGTTGTCGTTCGCCAAGCCGAGCAGGCTATCGTGGAACGCGTCGGCTCCGAGTTCGGCGAGCTGGCGGTCTACCTTGCGGCCCAAGCGTTGTTCGAGCGACTGCCCGACGCGGCCCGTGAACCCTTGCTGATTGAGCACGGCGGCCAACTGCTCGTCGAGGGCGCTGGTGTCGCCCGCGTTGGAAATCCTCGGCGCGAGAAACATCGCCCCGCTGAAGACGAGCGCGAAGGCTGTGACTATCAACTTGCATCTTTGGACATTCATGGAAGAATCCTCGTTTCGGGGTGACGGCGCGCGCACACGTGCGTCCGCGCCGGGCGGTGGAAATTCGGATTTCTCTGAATGGGCGTGTCGCACGGAAAGCGCGCCGCGCGGCGTCCCCGCCCCAAAGCGAGGCGAGAAGGCGGCGGCGTTTTCTGTGGTCGCGTCTGAATCCGGCTCGAACGCCGGGCGCGATTCCGAGGTCGCCCCAGACGCTGGCGCACAGTCTACGGAAAGAACGTGTGAGGGCTCACCACCTAAGTAGGTAGTAATTTTTTCGCGCGACCGGGAAGAGATGCCGGATGTCAGATGTTAGATGTTAGAATAAGCCCCTCAAGCCGCGAGTGGTTACTGACATCCAGCATCTAGCATCTGACATCCGGCATTTGTCCCTTATGTCTTCAGACCGTTTCATCAAGGAGCGCAAGAGCGCGTGGCAGCGCTTAGAAGATTTGCTGCGGATGCTCGACCGCTCGGCGCTGCGTAGGCTGCACCGCGAGGAGGTGCGCGAGTTGGGGCGCATCTACCGGCGCACGTCTTCGGACTTGGCGATTGCGCGAGCCGAGAGTCGAGACCCGCGGCTGGTGAACTACCTCAACAGCCTCGTCATCCGCGCGCACGGTCGCATCTACCGCGCCGACGCGTCCGAGGGCCGCCACCGCATCCGAAAGTTTTTCGCGCGCGACTTCCCCACCGTCTTCCGCCGCACGTGGCGCTACACGGCGCTCGCGTTCGCGGTCTTCATGCTCTTCTGCTCGCTCTCGTTCGCGGGCACCTGGCGCGACACCGAGTTCTCGGAGCTGGCGGGGATTCCGCCGCTGTGGAGGCATCAAAATACGGAGGCCAAGCGGCGCTGGTGGGAGCGCATCAACAAGGCCAATCAGATAGAGGCCACAGGGATAGCCACGAACAACATACAGGTCACGTTCTTTGCCTTCGCCGGGGGCGCGGCGTTCGGCCTCGGCACGCTCTACGTGATGGTCTTGAACGGCCTGAGCATCGGCTCGGTGCTCGCGCTCACCTACCGCGCCGGGTACGGACACGAGCTGGTCACGTTCATGGCCGGGCACGGCGTCATCGAATTAACTTGTATCTTCATCGCGGGCGGCGCGGGGCTCCTCTTCGGCACGGCGCTCTTGTTCCCCGGCGACCTCTCGCGCTTCGACAACCTCCGGCTGCGCGGGCGCGAAGCCATCCAGCTCATCGTCGGCTGCGTCCCGCTCCTCGCCGTCGCCGGGCTCATCGAAGGCTTCATCTCGCCCGCCGCCATCCCCCCCGCCATGAAGTTCACCGTCGCCGCCGTCACCGGCCTCGCGCTCTACTCGTATCTCCTGCTGGCCGGTCGCGGCGAAGAGCCGAAGTCAAACCCGTAAAGGCTCAAGACTCTTTTCGACCTCAGAGCAGTCCTCTCTCTTTAACTCGGATATAAGTTTCCAGAAGTGAAGGGACGAGGGCGGCGGCGGTCACGTCGAGGGCGAGGCCGCCCTGCGCTTCGACGTGGCGAAGGGCGGCTTCGCGTTGGAGCATGATCTCTTCGGCGACGGATTGGGTGAAGAGGCCGTGGATGTCCGTGGGCGAGTCGCGCACCGAGGCGCGAAGGTCTCGGTCGCCGATGGTGGCGACGAGCGGGAGGTGGCGGGGCCGCAGGAGCCGTAGCGACTGGAGAAGCTCGCGTGAGCCCTCTTCGTCCACGAGGTCTGTGAGGACGACGACGAGCGCGCGGCGCTTGACGTTGGCCGCGATGAACTCGAAGGCGCGCGTGTAGGAAGGCTCAATCAGTTCGGGCTCGATGGCGTGGAGGGCTTCGAGCACGGCGTCCAGTTGCTCGCGCCCGCGCGACGGGGGGACGAAGGCCTTGACGCGGCGACCGAAGACGACGAGGCCCGCGTTGTCGCCGCCGCGCGCCGCCGCGCTCATCAAGGCGAGCGCCGCGTGGATGGCCGAGTCGAACTTCGTCTCGTCCTCGATGCGCGCCGTCATCAGGCGACCGGCGTCGAGCGCGATGAGTATGGTCTGGTCGCGCTCTATCTGATACTGCCGCGTCGTCAGCTTGCCCCTTCGCGCCGTCGCGCTCCACGAAACGTGGCGCAGCTCGTCGCCCGGCACGTACTCGCGCAGCGATTCGAAGTCGCGCCCCTCGCCGCGCCACGCGGCCCGCCTCTGCGCGGCGACGAGCGAGCGCGCGCCCAGAGCCTTCAACTCGGCCTCACGCGCGCGCCGGACGTTCGGGTAGACCTTGACGGCCTGCACCTCGCCCGCGTACTCCTCGCGCCACACGAGCCCCAGACGCGAGACGAAACGCACGGCCACGCGCCCGAACTCGAAGCGCCCGCGCCTCGGCGGCTTCAAGGCGTAGGCTAAAGAGATGGACTCGCCGGGGCGGACGCGCGCGCGCGCCTCCCGGCCCGTCGCGAGCAGGAGCGCGGGCGGGTACTCGTCCTTGATTCTCAAGTCGAGCTCGCGCGCCGTGTGGTTGAAGACTTGGACGCGCACCTCCGTCTCCGCCCCGATGTGGAAGCGACCGCCCAGCTCGCGCACGATTTCGACCCCTTCGGGCAGACGGCTGATGCGGCTGTCAACGAAGGCCACGGCGAGCAGCGCCGCGTCGAAGAGGAGCGTCAGCCAGCGCAAACCGGGCCGCCCCCACGAAAGGGAGAGCGGCACGAAGCCGAGCGCCAGAAGCGCGTAGAAACGTCTGGTGAAGACGAAACGCATCGTGGTCTTTAAACACCGGCGGAGCGGCCCGCGTGTCTGCCCTTAACTTCCGTCGCGCCCCCGGACGTTCATCATGGTGGCGAGCATCGTCGCCACCAGTTTCTCCCGCCCCGCGTCCACGGCGAAGACGTCGCCGACGCAGACCGTGATGTTCCGACCGGCCCGCTTGACGCTCGCCCGCGCGATGATCGCTTCGCCCGTCGCCGGCGAGAGGAGGTTGATCTTGAATTCGACGGAGAGCACTTCGCCGCCGGGCGGCGTGAGGCTCATGGCCGCGTAGCCGCAGGCCGAGTCCACGACCGTCGTCACTATCCCGGCGTGAAGATAGCCGTGCTGCTGCGTCAGGTCTCGACGGAACGGCAGCTCTATCTCCACCTCGCCCGGCGAGACGCTTTTCAGTCTCGCCCCGATGGTCTCCATCACCCTCTGCCGCTCGAAGCTCTCGCGCACGCGCGCCTCGAAGTCCGGGTCCGCCGGGTCGAAGTTCGGCATAAGTCTTTCGTCCGTTCGGGCTCTCGCGCGACTTCCGGCGCGCTCAGGATGTCCGTGGATTCAGAAGTAGACTATCGTCCGGTATTCCACTTGAAGCGGCACGTAGCGCGGCTTGCCTTCTTCGCTCTCCCACGCCGACTTGACGCGCTTGACCCAGTTGCCCCGCGCGTCGAACTCGTAAGCGGTGTAGGAGTATTTCTCGATGTAGTCACCCCCGTCATCGTCATCCCTCACGTCGGTCGCCGTGGACTCGACGACGTTCCCGCGCGCGTCGAGCGTCTCGACCCGCCGGTAGTCGAGCTTCTTGCCGTCCACATACGACAGCACCTCTTTGCCGCCCGCTTTCAGGCTGTAGACGACCCTTCTCCTCACGACGCCGCCGCGCTCCATAGTCAACTCGCTGATGTTGCCCTTGTCGTCATACTTGTACTTGTATTTATCCACCTTGTGCTCCATCTCCGAGAGGTTCGGCGCGGAGCGCGACCCCTTCGGCTGGCGGGGCGGCCCTATAGTGAGGGCGGGGGCTCCGGTCGAGGGGTTTGGGGGAAGGTGGATGGTCGGATAGCGGGCGTATGTATCAACGACCCGAACTGCCCCGGACTGGCTGTACACCTTTTTGACGAACAGCGTGCCGTCTTCGTCATACGACTCATCATTGACAAGGTTGCCCTCGGCGTCATACGTCGCGCCCTCGTCCATGAGCCGCTGCGGCTCCTCCACCTGCCGGCCCGCCTGCTCCTTAAGCATCGCCTTTTCGACCGATACGGATTTGACCGGCCCCTTTAACCCTTGAAAGTCTCTGTCCGTCTGCCTCTGCTGCGCGCAGACGACCGTCGCGCTCAAGAGACCGAGCACTAAGGCGACTAATATCTTCCGCATGGCCCTTACTCCTTTCGTGAGGTCTGAAGTCTGACTCTCATCGAGGCACTTCCACGGTCTGCAAGATGTCCGAGATAACGCTGTCGGTGGTCGCGCCGTCAAGCTCGGCCTCGGCGCGCAGGGAGACGCGGTGGCGGAGCACGGGCCGTGCGATGTCGCGCACGTCGTCGGGCGTCGCGAAGTCGCGCCCGCGCATCGTGGCGAGCGCCTTCGAGCACAGGAGGAGCGCGACCGACGCGCGCGGGCTCGCGCCGTAGGCGACCGACGGGTGCTCGCGCGTGCGGCGGATGATTTCGACGAGGTAACGCTGCACGCCCGGCTCCATCCGCGTCGCGCGGACTTCGGCGCGGCAGTGCGTGACGGCGTCCGGCTCGGCGAGCGGCTGGATGTCCACCTGATTAAGACGGCGCGCGTTGAAGCCCTCGTCCCAGTTCGCGACGATGCGCGTCTCCTCTTCGGGCGACGGGTAGCCGATGAGAATCTTGAGCAGGAAGCGGTCGAGCTGCGCTTCGGGCAGAGGGTAGGTGCCCTCGTACTCGATGGGGTTCTCGGTGGCGAAGACCGTGAAGAGCGGCGAGAGCGGCTGCGTCTCGCCGTCAATCGTCACCTGCCGCTCCTCCATCGCTTCGAGCAGAGCGGCCTGCGTCTTCGGCGGCGTGCGGTTGATTTCGTCGGCCAGGAGAACGTCGGTGAAGACCGGCCCGCGCCTCAAAGAGAACGAGGCCGTCGCGACGTTGAAGACGTTCGTCCCCGTGATGTCCGAAGGCATCAGGTCGGGCGTGAACTGGATGCGGCTGAAGTCCGCGCCGACGATGCGCGCCAGCGTCTTCACCATCAAAGTCTTCGCCGTGCCCGGCACGCCTTCAATCAGCGCGTGCCCCTCGGCGAGGAGTGCGACCAGAACCTGCTCGACGACCGCCTCCTGACCGACGATGACTTTGCCCAGTTCCGTTTTGATGTGCTCGATTGTCGAGGGGACGTATTGAAGCATTTTGAGTTTTCAAGTCTCGCGTTCCGAGAAGATTTGGAGAGCTTATCCGATTCGCTTCCTCTTGATAATAACCGAACCCCGTCGCCTAAACCCTCTCCGCCTGCCGAATCTCGCGGGCGCGCATGCGGATGCCGAGTTCGCGTTCGAGGTCTCGCAGAGAGGTGACGAGCGCGAGCGCCTTGCGCGCCGAGAGCGGGGCTCCGGCCATCGCGTCCTCGCACTCGCGGAGCAACGCTTCCAGGGGGCGCGCGTCGCGGCCCGAACGCGCGGCGACGCGTTCGGCCAGCTCCGAGGGCGAGGCGTCCGGCCCCGTCCCCGCGTAGCGCGCGAGCGCGCGGCGCGTGCGACCGTAGATGTTCTCGACGGCGAGGTCGTAGGCGCGCGCGCGCTGCTGCAACTCGGCCATCGAGGCGACGAATTCGAGTTTCGAGCGGCGGTCAACGTGCGGCGCGGGGAGCGGTCGCGCGAACCTCCGCCCGCGCGTCCAGACGATGGCCGCGACGATGAAGCCCGCCTGCGCGAAGAGCCAGAGGATGGGCGTGCCCGCGAAGTATGCGAAGAGCTGGTTGCGCGTCGCGCCGAAGCCCTGATGGAACTCGTCGAAGGCGATGGCTCCCGCGCCGCCGCCCGCGACGACGTTGGCGGCGAGCAGAAGATTGTCGGAGCGGTTGAGCCCCGCGTTCGAGACGATGAAGGGGTCGCTCAGGATGATGATGCGCCCGCGCCCGTAGGCGTAGTCAACGAGCAGAGAGCCCGTGCCTTCGCGCCCGTCGGCGAGGTGCTCGACGGGCGCGCGCGGCGCGGCGTCCGCCGCCGTCTCCGCCACCGCCACTTCCCCGATGATGATGGGCGCGCCCGGCGGCGGCTCTTCATACTCTTCGACGCCGAAGAGGTCGTCCTCCTCTTCATCCGCCGTCGGTTTTGGCATCGGCGGAGGCGGGGGCGCGGGTCGGCCCGGCCCCATGCCGCCTCCGCCCCCCCCGACGACGGCGACACCTCCGCCGGTCTCTTTGGGCGGCTCGACGGTGTAGACGTGCAGGCGCGAGGCGAAGCGCGAGCGCGTCACCTGCGCCACGTCGCGCGTGAGCGCGGTCGGCTGCGTCGGGGCGATGAGGGGCACGTCCCTCGTCATGCTCTCGATGTCTTCGGGGCGCACGTCGGGGCCGGGCTTGTCGTAGACCTCGGACGCGACGCGCCAGCGGCCTGAGGTGGGGAGCAGGAGCGTGCCGGGGCTCCGGTCAACGATGACGAGCCGCCCGCCCCGCGCGACCCAGCGCAGGATGTGCCCGGCCTCTTCCGCCTCGACCGGTCGGCGCGTCTTCCCGACGATGACGAAGGTCGAAGGCTTCGCCTCGCCTTCGACCGCGAGCGCCGACGTGGGCTGCCCCCAACGCTCGACGCGTTGGCCCGTCTGCTCAAGGTACTCGTAGAGAGCGCGCGTGCCCGTCGCCCCGGCGTTCAAAGTCGAGCGGTCGGGCGCGAACTCCGAATCACCCTCGCGCTCGACGCGCACGTATGACGCCGCGTTCAGCCCGACGAGCACGACGAGCATGACGAAGATGGTCAGGAAGATGACGAGGCGTCCGCGCATGGAATATTAAAGTTCAAGGTTCAAAGTTCAAAGTTCAAAGTTGGAGTGGTGAAACCGTCTGTTGAGTTTATGACTTACTTGTATTTTGCTTTGAACTTAAATGCTTTTCAGCACTTGACGGCAGCGTTGGTGAAAGTCCTTCCAGTCGCTCTCTTCGGCGGCCTGGAGGCCGTACCAGTGAAGCTCGAAGTTGAAGGTCAGGGGCAGCATCTCCGTGTAGAGCCTTGGGGGCGCTGACGTGCGGATGGCTTGCAGGTAGTCGCGGTTTGTCTTGTGCTGCGCGAGGCGGATGACGCGGCGGTCGCCGAGTTCGCAGAGGAGCGCGACGTAGGCCTTGCGGATCGCGCCGCGCAGGTCGCCGCCCTTCGCCAGCCGCTCGGCGTCCGAGAGGAGGTCGGCGGCGGTCTGGTCGGCTTCGAGTCGCTCGCCGAGCACGACGCGCGCCTCGCGCCTTCGCGCGCTCTTCACGCCGCGCGCGCGCCGCCGCTCCCAGAGCTTCCGGAGGACGAAGGCGAGGACGGCGAGGCAGAGCGCGAGGACGAAGAATTGCGCGACGCGCGAGAAGCGCGGACTCGCGCCGGGCTGCATGGGCGCGAGGTCGGGGAAGAGGTCGCGCAGCCACTGGAAGAACTGCTCGACGAGACGTTGGAGCGCGCCGCCCTCGGCGACCTCCTTGTTGTATTCGGGGCGGCTCAGGATGTTGGCGAGCCGCCCCTTCTCCGCGTCCTTGTCCCTTGCGCCCGGCTCCGGCTCGTTGAGTCGGACTTCGAGCGCGTGCAGCCGCTCGGCTATCTCGCGGAGCATCTCGGCACGCCGGGCGTGGGACGCGCCGCTCGCCGCCGACTCCCGCTCGTAGTTCCGCAGGGCTTCGCGCAGCCAAGTGTTGTCGGCCTCGACGACCGCGCCGCCCCGCTCGACCTGCTCCGTGACGGGCAGAAGGTTGCGCACCTCCTTGAGCGTCCGCTCCTGCGCGCCGGGGAAGGTGAGCGGCAGGTCGTTGTCCCAGCCGGGCCTCGACCAGTTCTCGTAGCGTTCGCCCTCGGCGATCTTCTGGCACAGCGCCGCCAGCTCCTCCAGAGGCGTCCGTGCCTTCTGAACTCTCTCCCGGTACTCGCCGAGCGAGACGGGCTTCGCCTCGACGCTCGCGCACGCGCCCCACGCCGCGACGAGCAGCGCCGTGCCGCCGAGAGCCCTGAAGATTTTCGTGAGCCGTGCCTTCATCATCCGTCCGAGCGGCTTCCGCAAAGCCGAGCCTTCATCTCCTGCCCGTCAGGCCGAGCACGGAGCCGGGGAGCTTCTCCTCCTCGAACGCCGCCCGCCCGTCCTCGTGCACGTGCTCGCCCGCGAGCGCCGGGGCGAGCGGCCCCTCCATCCCGCCGGGCAGCTCCGGCATGTCGCCGAACCTCTGCGACGCCAGCAGCTCCACGTCGTAGCCCTCGTGCCGCACGCGCTCGTCCACGTAGAGCAGGGAGAGGCCGAGCATCCACACGGGCGAGAGCAGGATGGCGGCCAACTGCGCGAGCACCGTCGAGCTGATCGAGTACCACACCGGCAGGCGCGTCGCGTCCATCTCGAACGGGTTGATGCCGTTCAGGTATCCGACCCAGCCGAGCGGGATCATCAAAAGCATCAGCGCCGAGTAGGTCGCAAACGTGCTGAAGAGGAAGAGCGCCATCAGCCGCCGGACGTTGCCGCGCGCGAGCCCCGCGCTCCGGCTGACCGAGGCCATCACGCCCTTGCCCTCGACCATCAACACCTGCGGCACGTAGGCGACCCGCCCGCCCACCAGAAAAAAGATGTAGAGCGTCGCCAGCAGTCCCGCGACGTAGAGCAGGATGCTCAGGATCGCCGTCAGCCACGTCGCGCCGAGCGGGACCGTGACCGCCGCGACGAGGACGATGAGGATCAGCGTCACGAAGAGCGCGACCGACGCCAGCACGAGCGAGATGATGAGGCTGATGACGACCGCCATCGTCGCCCCGAAGAGACCCCAGAAGCGCGAGCGCACGCTCCGGTAGATGAGCCGCGCCGTCACCGGCTCGTCCGAGAGCAGGTGCATCACGAGGTTGCGCGACGCCCCGCCCATGACGATGAGCTGCGCGACCATCCCGATGAACCAGAAGAGCGGCCCCAGGAGCGCGAGCAGGAAGTAGAGCGCGAGCCGCCCCTCGCTCTCCGTCATCGCGATGGAGCGGACGCCGACCGAGTAGAGCACGCTCCCGATGGAAGAGATGACGACGGGCGGGGCCGAGGCGCGGATGAGCGCCATGAAGTGGCGACGGTAGAGCCTCACCGTCCGGTCAATGAGGTCGCCCGCGCCGAGGGGGGCCAGTTGTAGTTGGTTGACAGCGAGTGTCGCCACTTGAAGGTCGCGCCCGGAGGTGTCGAAATAAATTTTTACAACGCGTGAGTCGTGCGCGGCGGATTGTAGCACATGGATTCCAAGCCGCCGCCGACCTGCCCCGCGTCCATAATCTCAGTTCATTTTCCGGGCCGCGGATAATTTATGCCGGGAGTATGGCGCGCGTTATTCAAATTTTTGAACTTAACTTTAGGAATTCGTTATGAGGCTTCCTCCGAGGGGTCTTTAGCCCCCCCCCACGCCCCCCTTAGTTAATTTACAACTTATTACATGACAGTCATTTACATGCCCGCGAGGAGGCTCCGCGAGGGTGGTGGCCTTTGAGTTGCCTCTAAGGCCATCCGGCAATTATTTGTAATTCCAACCGACATCTTGGAATGCTTTAACACCAAATAATCTAATCACGACAGTCTGAATGTTTAAGACGCTCATGTTTCACACAGCCCCGGCAGCCGGTTTCTTCGTCTGTCGGGGTCTAGGGTTCCCCCGGAGCATGTCTTTCGATACCCGGAGACGTGTTAGGTAAGCAATCCTGCTTACGTCGAGCGCGGTTTTTGCTACGACAAGTTTTATCAAGAACCTATGGGGGTAGTAGTCAATCTGGGAAGAAGGTTTAATCCCAGACCAAGCTTGCACTTCAAAGATATTGAAGTTTAAGGAGAATTTGCGATATGGCTCACACGAAATTTAGAGGCATGTTAAGGAACACGCTAAAGCCCCTGCTTTGCGTCGCCCTGCTTGCCATTTTTGCCTCCGTGGCCTCCGCCCAGGAGGTGACGGGGAGCATTCGGGGGACAGTTAAAGACCCCACCGGTGCCGTCATTCCGGGCGCTACGGTCACGGCGACCAGCCCGTCACTCGTCCGGCCCATCGAAGTCACGACCGATGATTCGGGCGTCTACTTTTTCGGTAGACTCCCGTCCGGCATCTACTCCATCACGGCTGCCCAGTCCGGCTTCTCGACGGTCAAGAAGGATGATGTCAACGTCCAGCTCGGACGCGAACTCAGCCTCGACCTCGGCCTCACGGCGGGCGGCGTCTCCGAGGTGGTTGACGTTACTGCCACGAGCGGCGACGCCATTGACATCTCTTCGAGCAAGACCGTCACGAACATCAGCGAAGAGTTCATTGACAAGACGCCCAAGGGGCGCAACGTCCACTCCATCCTGAGGGTCGCGCCGGGCGTCCGGTTCGAGCCGAAGGCCGGTAACGAGGGCGTCGGCGGCATCTCGATTGACGGCGCCAGCGGCGCCGAGAACGCCTACATCATTGACGGCGTCGAAGTCACCGACGTGCGCAAAGGTCAGCTCCGCCGCGCCGACTCGATCCCCTTCGAGTTCGTCCGCGAAGTGCAGATCAAGAGCGGCGGCTTTGAGGCCGAATTCGGCGGCGCCACGGGCGGCGTCGTCAACGTCGTGACCCGCAGCGGAAGCGACGAGTTCCACGGCGAGGTTGCCTACAGCCAGACCGGTTCGGGCTTCAACTCCAACATCCGCGGCTTCCACCAGGCGTCGCCGACCAACGCCGCCGTCGGCGAGTTCTTCCGCCAGCGCGAGGACGACTACCGCGCGTCCTATCCGGGCTTCTCGATCAGCGGCCCGATCATCAAGCAGCGCCTGAACTTCTTCACGAGCTACTTCCCGGAGTTGATCAACTCCAAGCGGACGCTGAACACCGCCGCCGGTGTGCAGACCTTCGAGCAGAAGCTCACCCGCCACTACGGCATCGCGCGCCTCGACTTCGCCCCGACCGACAAGATGCAGGTTAACGCCTCGTATCTCTGGACGCCGACCAAAGTCACGGGCACGCTCCCGGTGGCCGACGACCGCGTCGCGCCTTCGCCGGGCCTCGACAAGCGCGGCGGCTACACGCCGTCGAACTCCTTCTCCAGCGCCTGGAACTACGCGCCGACCTCGAAGCTGATCCTCAGCGCGCGCTTCGGCTACAAGTACCTGAACGACAAGGGCGCGACCCTGAACGGCAACTACGTCGCCACCGGCGGCAGCTACGGCATCAGCGGCAGCCCCTTCATCTTCTATCGCACGGGCTCCGGCTCGCAGACGAGCCCGCCGGTTCCGGCGGCGTTCGCCGGTGCGAACAACTTCCAGAACGTCGCGAGCACGCTCCTGACGCAGAAGGACATCACGACGCGTCATAACCTTTACCTCGACGCGACCTACGTCGCCCGCATCGGCGGCCAGCAGCACACGATCAAGGGCGGCTACGCCCTCAACCGTCTCTCGAACGACGTTGAGCAGAACTACACCAACGGTCGCTTCGACATCTTCTGGGGCGAGGGCTTCACGCGCGGCACGGGCATCGTCAACCAGCGTGGCACCTTCGGCTACTACATCTGGGAAGACGGCGTCCGCCTGAAGGGCGTCACCAGCAGCCGCAATCAGGGCTTCTACATTCAAGACTCGTGGCAGGCGCACCAGCGCTTGACGCTTAACCTCGGCGTCCGCTTCGAGAACGAGTTCCTCCCGTCCTTCCTGGGCGAGATCAACGGCATCGCGCAGCAGCCCCCGATCAGCTTCGGCTGGGGCGACAAGATCGCTCCCCGCATCGGCGTGGCGTGGGACGTGCTCGGTAACTCCCGCTGGAAACTGAGCGGCAGCTACGGACACTACTTCGACGTCATGAAGTACGAGTTGGCGCGCGGCTCCTTCGGCGGCGACGTGTGGATTTCGCACGTCTACCGGCTCGACAACCCGGCTGGCTTCGCCAACCTCGGCTTCGCCAACCCCGGTGCCGCCGGCACGCTCATCACGGAGTTCGACAACCGTCACATTGACGTTGACGCGAACGGCCAGATCGCGGGCATTGACCCCGAACTCAAGCCTTACCAGCAGCGCGAGTTCTCGATCACCTCCGAGCACCAGATCAGCCGCAACATGGTCTTCTCGGCGCGCTACACGCGCAAGCGTCTGATTCACGCCATCGAAGACATCGGCCTGCTCGGCGCCGACGGCAGCGAGGTCTACGTCTACGGCAACCCCGGCTTCGGGACGCGTAGCACGAGCATCAACACCATCGGCACGACGACGGTCAACTTGGAGCCCGGCAACTTCCTCTTCCCGAAGGCCGTGCGCGAGTACGACGGTCTGGAGCTTCGCCTCCAGCACCGCTTCAGCGAGGGCTTCGCCAAGGGCCTCAGCTTCCTGACCTCGTACACCCTGAGCAGGCTCTACGGTAACTACACGGGCTTGGCCAACTCGGACGAGAACGGTCGCTCCGACCCCAGCGTGAGCCGTGCTTTCGACCTTCCCTACGGGAACTTCGATCAGAACGGTCGCAACGTCTACGGTCGGCTGCCCACGGATCGTCCGCACGCCTTCACCTTCTTCGGCAACTACCCGGTGAAGTGGCAGGGCGGGACCACCGACTTCTCGCTCTCGCAGGTGGCCTACAGCGGCACGCCGTTCAGCACCGAGGCGACGGTCATCGTTCCCATCTACCCGTTTGGCCGCGGCGACCTCGGTCGCTCGGATGCGTTCACGCAGACCGACCTACTGATCGCCCACACCATCCCGCTCACCGAGCGCGTTAACCTGAAGTTCGAGGGTAACGTGATCAACCTCTTCAACCAGGCGGCGGTGATGAACATCAACAACCGCCTGAACCGTAGCGGCAACCTCGCCGTTACGGACGACGTTTTCTTCAACCAGGGCTTCAACGTTCTCGCCGCGGGCCTCCCGCCGAACCCCGTCTACGGGCTCCCCGGAACCCGCGCGCAGGGTCTGACGCCGACCGGCGGCAACGCTTACCAGGGTATTCGTGAGATCAGGTTGGGCGTGCGGCTCCAGTTCTAAGGAGTTCGCCAGTCCGACCGGGCAGAACGATAACCCGGTAGACAAGAGAGGGGCCGCCTCATTCAGATTGAATGAGGCGGCCCCTCTCCCTTTTTACTTTCCGGCGAAGTCCTTCTAAGGAGCTTTCTTTTCCGCTTCGGCCTTCGCCCGGAGCTTCGAGATCATCGCTTTGACCTTCGACTCGTCAATGTCTTTCCCCTCTTTTATGAGCAGTTCAAGCTCGCGTATCGCTTCGGGATACTTTTTCTGCTTGTCGTAAATTCCCGCCAGGTACAGGTGAACGTCGGGGACGAGTTCGCCGCCCAGCCGGTAGGCCTTCTTGAGCGACGCCTCCGCCTCGTTGAGCTGGCCGAGCTTTCCGTGGGCGATTCCCAGCATCAGGTGGGCGTTCACGTTTCCCCCGTCCTGCGCGACGGCCTTCTGTAACCAACCTATCGCGGCGGCGGTCTGGTTGAGCTTAAGACTGGCGACGCCGAGCGCGTAGAGGCTCTTCGGCGCGGCCTCGTTGAGTTCCACGGCGTGCGTCAAAAGCGGCACCGCCTCCGACAGGTTGCCCGCCTTCACGTACTCCGTGCCGAGCAACTCAAGCGCGAGATAGTAGTCGGGGAAAATCTCAATCGCCTTTTTGAGAAAAGGGATTCCCTGCTCGGACTTGTTATCCCTGATCTTATTGACGCCGCGCTCGTATTCGGCGCGCGCCGTCGCGGGGATGGTCTGCGCGAAGACGACTCCGGGGGAGGCGACCTGCGTCTGCGTCCTTTTCCTGCGGAGGATGAAATCCACGGGGAAGATTTCTTCCCCGCCGCCGCCGCCACTGCGGGGAATCCCCTGGAATTCGATCCTCTGGGTCTGCTCTTCGTAGTCCCCGCCCGTTGAATCCACCTTCACATGGTAGACGCCCTGCCCGAGGCCTCTGAACTGAAATCTTCCGGAGGCGTCAACCAAGATGGTGCGGATGGTCTGGTAGTTATCGTTCATCAGCGAGACCCGCACCACCCCATTAAACTTGCCCTCGCTGGCGCGCACACTCCCTAGAATGGCGAAGCGCTCCTGAAGCAAGAACGGATTGAGGAGTAAACCAAGCAGCAAAGCCGGCATCGTCATCGCGCACCTCCAAATCAAATCGGCAAGTGTTTACGTATTCGAGAAAGGCACAGAGAGTTGTTATGTCCTTGGCCGAGGGCAGGCCGAATTATATATCCTAACGGGCAGTTCAAAAAGCATCAGTATGATTGACCGGGCCGTATGATTAACCGCGACTCGTTCGACGCGCACGTCTTCCTGAAACCCCTCCGGCGCGGGCCTCTCTCACTCTTTGAAAGATGAGTCTTGGAGCCTCGCGCCAAAGGCTCGCGCCGCCGCACAGACCTCCGAGCGACTAACCCGAAGCGGGCGACGAATCAATCGTCGCCCGCTTCTCTTTTGAGCGTTCGGCGGCGACTCGCCGCGAGAAATGGCCCCGGCGCGCTCTCCCGCCGACGAAACTTTTGTCCATCATTTTGTATGTCGTCCAATATTTTGGACGAGAATTCCCAATTATCTGATTCCCTCTCATAAGTAACATCAAGCAGTTCAAAGACTTGCCCTCGCGCCTCGCGGCCTTTATTACCCGGCATGAGTATTGCCGATTTTTGGCTTCCGAAATCTCGGCAGTATCCGGGTAGTCTTCCGAAAGCCTCGCACTTAAGGCGGGCCGCACGTCGGCCAGCCCACCTCGCACAGCCCACCGATCTACGGGAACACAGTTAGAACCCTCGCCGGAAAGCTTTTTTCCGAAGAGCTAGAGCGCGGCACCCCGTGTGCCGTCAGAAGCGCCGCCGCGTGTGTGTGTTGAAAACTTAAGGACGGACGCCGAAGGACTTTCGCCGGTCAGTCGAGCGAGAGTGTGCGTCGTCCTTATGGTCAACGAGCGCGCGGCCCCCACCTTCCGAAAGCCCAAAAGGAGGAGCAACCCCACAATGCGTAGGAGACCCTTAATTTCTAAGCTGTTGTTAAGCCTGTCCGTGGCGCTACTCGCCCTGCTGCTACTGCCCTTCGCCGCGAGCGCGCAGATCACACGCGGTTCCATCGCGGGAACCGTCCGCGACGAGAGCGGCGCGGTCGTCCCCGGCGTCGAGGTCAAGGTGGTCGCCACGGGGACGAACACCACGAGGAACGCGACGACCGACGATTCGGGCTACTACCGCGTGGGTGCGCTCGACCCCGGAACCTACACCGTCATCGTCGAGAAGCCCGGCTTCTCCAGACAGGAGAACACCGAAGTCGTCGTCCGCACTTCGCTCGAAACCACCTTCGACGCCCAACTGAAGGTCGGCAACGTGACCGAGACCGTCAACGTCACCGCCACCACCGAGGGCATCACGCTCAACAAGTCCAACCCGATGCTCGGCATCTCGGCGAGCAACCGGCAGGTGGTGGAGTTCCCCCTCTCGGCGGCGCGCGACATCAACCAGATCGCTTTGCTCGCGCCCCTCGCCGTCCCGGCCCCCGGCTCGACCGGCATCTCGGTCAACGGGCAGCGGGCGCGCAACAACAACTTCACGATTGACGGGACGGACAACAACGACATCAGCGTCACGCTCGCCACCTCGACCGTCATCCCCGAAGCGGTCGCGGAGTTCCAAGTCCTGACCAACGCCTACAGCGTCGAGTTCGGGCGCAACTCCGGCGCGCAGATTAACGTCATCACCCGTTCGGGCGCGAACAACTTTTTCGGCGACATCTTCCACTACTACCGTGGGAGCCGCCTCAACGCCCTGACCAACGTCGAGAAGCGCAACGGGCTAACGCGCCCCGGTCGCTTCGTCCGCAACCAGTTCGGCTGGGCCATCGGCGGCCCGCTCCACCTCCCGAAGTTCGGCGAGGGCGGCGCGTCCTACTTCTCCGGCAAAGACCGCACCTTCTTCTTCACCTCGTTCCAGACCGACCTCCAACGCTCCGGCGCGGCGCTCGGCGCGAGCATCAGAATCCCGACTCAGGCGGGCTTCGCCGCCCTCAACACCGTCCCGCTCCGCGCGGCGACGGGAACAACCGGCGCGCAGTCGGCGGCGAGCCGCGCGGCGGTCTTGAACTCGCTCTCGTTCCTCAATCAGGTCTACTCGAACAACCCGGTCTTCACGAGCATCAACTCGACCGCGGCGGTCGTCAACGGCGTGCCTATCCAGACCGGCCTCGTCCAGATTCCGCGCGTCGCCCCGACCGACGGGTTCAACTTCATGATGCGCTTCGACCACAAGATGGGCGACAACGACAACCTCACCTTCCGCTACACGCGCGACGCCGGGTACTTCATCAACCAGATCAGCAACACGCAGTTCGGCGACATCTTCGCGGGCGCGCAGAACCTCGTTGATCAGAACATGGCGCTCAGTCAGACGCACGTCTTCAACTCGAACGTCGTTAATGAATTCCGCGCCTCCTACGTCCGCCGCAACCTCGGCTTCCCCGAAAACGACCCCGTCACGCCGACCACCGGCATCACCGGCTTCTTCACCATCGGCGGCGCGGCCAACTTCCCGCAGGGGCGCGTCCAGAACAGCTACCAGTTCAACGACACCCTGAGCTGGCTGCGGGGCCGCCAGTCCTTCAAGTTCGGCTTCGACATCCGCCACATTCACCTCTTCAATCAGGCGGCCTTCAACACGAAGGGGACGTTCGCCTTCTCGAACTTCGCCAACTTCGTCAACAACCTCGGCACGTCCTTCGAGCAGGCCCTCCAAGTGGCCTCCTTCGACGCGCGCCAGTGGCAGCAGTCCTACTTCGTGCAGGACGACTTCCACGTCACGCCGAACCTGACACTGAACCTCGGCCTCCGCTACGAGACGGCGAACTACCCGTTCGGCTTCTTCGGCGCGACCGACGCGCAGTCTTTGGGCGCGCTCGTCCCCGGCCCCGCCCAGCGCGACAACAACAACTTCGGCCCGGCCATCGGCTTCAACTACAGCCCGCACGCGACCAGCGGGCCGATGGGCTGGATGTTCGGCGACGGGCGCACAGTTCTGCGCGGCGGCTACCGCAAGAACTACGACGTTCTGTTCTACAACATCCTGACGGTCAACGCGGCGAACTTCCCGCGCGTCGTCACGGGCCGCGCCGACAACCCCGTGGACACCTTCCCGAACATCGCGCCGGTGACGGGCGCGCCGGTCTTCAACCCCCTTGCGACCTACGTCAACAGCCCCGTAGACCTCAAGGTTCCGGAGTCGCACATCTACAGCCTGACGGTGCAGCGCGAGTTCGGCAACAACCTCTTCCTTGAGTTCGGCTACAGCGGGAGCACCTCGCGCAATCAGGTCAACCAGCTACAGGCGAACAACGCCGTGCTCACCGAGGCGCAGGCCGCGCTCGTGCGCTCGACGAACAACACGCTCGCCATCCCCTCCGTGCAGGCCCGCCGCGAGTTCCCGCAATTCGGCCCGCGCGTCATCATCGCCAGCACGGCGAAGGCGAACTACAACGCCGCGTTCGTCTCCTTCAACCGGAGGATGGGAGGCGGCGGCCTGCTGCGCAATCTGGACCTCGGCTTCCACTACACGTTCAGCCGACTGATGAGCGACAACGACGAGTCCTTAGGCGTCGGCGACATCACCGGCGGGTCGCCGCAAGTCCCGCAGGACTTCACGAACTATGACGCGGAGTGGAGCGTCTCGGTCTTCGACCGCACGCACCGCTTCGCCCTCAACTACGTCTGGGAGTTTCCGACGCCGCACTTCGCCGAGGGCAACGGGTTCCTCCGGCGCGTCTTCGGCGGGTGGCAGATTTCCGGCGTCACGACGGGCACTTCCGGCCAGCCCTTCACTATCCTGACGGGCGTGGACACCAACGGCAACGGCGCGGGCGGCGACCGCCCGAACATCAACCCGGACGCGCCGCTCATCGTTGACCCGGTGACGGGCAACCTCCGCACCTTCACCGCGCCGGGCCGCTTCCTCGTCCCGCGCAACACGGCGGGCAACATCCTGACCTTCAGCATGGCCTCGCCGGGCGGCAACCTCGGCAAGAACACGCTCCGCGCGCCCGCCTTCTTCAACACCAACCTCGGACTCCAGAAGCGTTTCTACATTGACGAGACGCGCCGCTTCACCATCCGCGCCGACTTCCTGAACGCCTTCAATCAGGACAACTACGGCATCCCGGTCAACAGCCTGAGCAGCGCCGACTTCGGCAGGAACCTCAACAACTTTGGGGGCCGCACGATTACGGTCGGCGGCAAGTTCACCTTCTGAAGGCTTGAAGGTCTGCGTGCCCTCTCGCACTTTCAAGGCACATGGCAAGGGGGCGCGCCTCTCGCGGGGCGCGCCCCCCTTTGTTTTCGGCGCGGGGCCGACGGAACCCTTCGCCGAAGGAGGCAGATGATGATGAAGGCGCGGGCGCTTCTTTTGCTTTCGCTTCTCCTCTGCGCGGACGGCCTCGCCGCCGCGCTCCCGCAAGGCGCGGCGTCGGGGGTCGAGATACTCGGCTTCAGTTGGACGAAGGAGAGAATCAGGCAGCGGCCTTCGATGCTGCCGCTCGCGTCGCGCGAAGAGCTAGTCCGCCAGTCGAAGAGCGAGGCGCAGCTCGCCGCCGCGCGCAACTCGTCGGCGAACCGTGGCGACACGGTGAAGGCCGAGACTCAAATTAAAAATGACGAAGACGCGACCGCCAAGGCCCGCCACACATCCCCGCCGGAGGACGGCTACCGTTACACGGTCAAAGTCAGGAACGACGGCGGCAAGACCATCAAATCCGTTGACTGGGATTACCTCTTCATTGACCCCTCGAACGGGCAGGAGGTGGCCCGCCACCAGTTCACCAGCGACGAGACCGTCAAGCCCGGCAAGACGAAGGGGCTGACCGTCCTCTACCTGAAGCCGCCCGTGAAGACGATCAGCGCGAAGATGCTTAGTAAGAAGGAGCCGATGCCCTTCGAGGAGCGCGTCGTGTTGGCCCGCATCCTCTACTCCGACGGCTCGGTCTGGCAACACCCCTGAAGATGCAAAAACAGTACCGCGAGCGGGTCGCTACGCGAAGGCAAAAGTAAAAAGGTAAAAGGCAAAAGTAAGGAGGAGTTGAATCCTCTTCACTTTTGCCTTTTACCTTTTTACTTTTGCCTTCTTCACCCGCTCGCTACCGCTCGCGGTACTGTTTGCTTCGTCAGTCTTAGACCGCCTCTAGCCGCCCGCGACCATCCGCGCGAAGCCTTCGAAGTCCACGGCGCGGACGGGGAGGCCGAGTCCGCGCTCCAACTCCGCGAGCGTCATCCCGTCGAGCATGACGGGCTCGTCCGACTTGTGCGCGGTCTGCGGGATGATGACGAAGTCGCCTGCCAACTCTTCGCGCGCGGCGAGGACGCAGGAGCCCGTCATCAACCCGGCGACGACAATCTCCGGCCCGAAATACTTGTTCTCAATGGCGACGACCTTGAGGCGCGAGCCCGTCTGCTCGTTCAACCCTTTGATTAATTCAGAGAGGACGGGCGCGAAGAGCGAGCCGGTCAGCACGGTCGCGTTGAGACGCGCGGCGGCTTCGGGCGGCGGTCGCCGCGTGAGTCTCCGACGGAGTTTGGCGAACTCCTCGCGAAACGAGCGCACCATGCCCACGCCGTCTTCAATCTGCGGGTAGTCGCCGTAGTGCCTGCGGCCCGGCACGTCCACGCCAGCGCGCAGGTAAATCTCGTCGCCGAGGAAGGCGAACGTCGTCCCCAAGCGAGCGCGCAAGTCCTTCTGCAAGGCCGAGACCTCTCGAATAATTTGCCGACACCATTCGGGCGTGACCGGCGTCAGACGCTCGTCCGTGTTGTAGCGCGTGAGGCCCAACGGGACGATGGCGACGCTCTTGACGCGCGGGTGCTCGACGGCAAGGTCTTCAATCGTGCGGCGCAAAATCTCGCCGTCGTTGATGTCCGGGCAAAGAACGACCTGCGCGTGAAGCTCGATGCCCGCGTCCATCATCCGCCGCATCTTGTCGTTGATGTCGGCCCGGTCTTCATCAACGCCGAGGAGGTAGGCGCGCACCTTCAAGTCGGTCGCGTGGATGGAGACGTACTGCGGCGTCAGTCGCTGCTCGACGACGCGCCGCATCTCGTCCTCGGTGATGGAACTCAAGGTCGTGTAGTTGCCGTAGAGGAAGGAGAGCCGCACGTCCTCGTCGCGGAAGAAGAGCGCGGGGCGCGCGTCGGGCGGGTTGCCCTTGCAGAAGCAGAAGAGGCACTCGTTGGCGCACTGGCGCGGGACGATGTTCTCGAAGGTGACGCCGAAGTCCTCGCCCTCGCCGCGCTCGATTTCGAGTTCCCACTCCTCGCCGCTCGGCTTGAGGACGTTTAAGGTCAGCTCCGTCTCGCCGCCCGTCTGGAAGCGGAAGTCGAGGTAGTCGCGCACGGTGCGACCGTTGACTTTCACCACGCGGTCGCCCGCCTCAAGCTCAAGCTCCGCGCCGAGGCTTTCGGGCTCGACCTCCGTGATGGCAACGCCGCGTCGCCTGATCTGCGTGACCGCTGGTGTGACGGCGAATTCGTACATCTTAAAAACTCGACTGACTAAAACCTCTGTCGGCATTTTCCGCGCGTGTCGAATACGACGACGACGCACGGACTGAGAAAAGCGTCTCCCGGCAACCTCACAGTATGGCCGAAGGCCGCTTGTCGTTCAAGCGAGCGCCGACGGCCTTAACGCGAAGCGAAAGAAGATAGATGAGGGGCGGGCGTTCGCGGTTCGCCGCGCGCCCGGCTTCTCAAGGGGTTTTGACTCGGCGACCGTGCAGACTGACCGTTTGAGACCAGTCAAAATGAATTTCGTTGACAAGGCCGGGGCCGAGAGCTAATCTCGGATGAGCCGGCGAGACCGCCGCCGGCCTCTCCTTCAAGACGAAACCCGAACCCTCGGTTTCCTGCTTTTCCTTTGTACCCGAAGCCATTTTAGCCTCTCTCCGGGAAGCTCTCCTGCCTCCCGCACGCCGCTGCCGACGCCACTTCAGCCGGGCGGGCATGTGGTTTGCAATTCCGCCTCGTGGGGGAATCTCTCCGGAGTATCTCACGCCGGAGAATGTGACCCCTCGAAGGCTGACAATTCCGATGATGAATACCGCGCCCAACGACCCGCCGCAGCCCGCCGCCGCACCGCCGCTCCAGACCGCTTTCGGGGACTCGCGCCCCGTCGTCCTCCTCGCCGAAGACGACCGCTCCGTCCGCCGCTATCTCGAAATCATTCTCCAGCGCGCGGGCTTCGACGTACTGCCTTGCGCCGACGGGCTCGAAGCGATGAAGGCCGCGCTCTCCTCGAACGTGGACGTCGTCGTCACCGACATCCACATGCCGCACCTCGGCGGCCACGAACTCTGCCGCTTCCTGCGCCGCCACCCGCAGCTCTCGCGCCTGCCCGTCGTGCTCCTCAGCGGCTCCGAGCCGCCCGTCGCACTTCCTGATGGTGACGAGCGTGCCGACGCCTATCTCTCCAAGCCCGTCCGCCCCGAAGAGCTGACGGGCTGCCTCTCGCGCCTCCTGCTCGCGCGGGCCGCCTGAACTTAAGTACGCTCGCAAAGACGAAGCGGCGACGAAGGTCTCAAGGACATTCGTCGCCGCTTTACATTGTGGCTTACGACGCGGACTTACTTAAGCGCCCTTCGAGGCCGTCGTGCCGCCGAGCATTTGGTCGAGCGCCGTGTACTCCAAGCCCTGATCCGCCGCGACCGCCTCGTAGGTGAGCTTCCCGGCGTAGGTGTTGACGCCCTCCTTCAGTCCGGGGTCGCTCTGGATGGCGTCGAGGAATCCGCGGTTGGCGAGTTTCAAGACGTAAGGGAGCGTCGCGTTCGTCAAAGCGAAGGTCGAGGTGCGCGGCACCGCGCCCGGCATGTTGGCGACGCAGTAGTGGAGGACTCCCTCCTCGTAGTAAGTCGGGTTCGAGTGGGTCGTCGGCCTCGTCGTCTCGATGCAGCCGCCCTGATCCACGGCCACGTCCACGATGACCGCGCCGTTCGGCACGTCCCGAAGCATCTCGCGCGTGACGAGCTTCGGGGCCGCCGCGCCCGCCACCAATACCGCGCCGACTATCAAGTCGGCCTCCGAAATCGCGCCGTGGATGGCGTAGGCCGAAGAGGCGAGCGTCGAAATCTTCGACAGAAAGATGTCGTCCAGCTCGCGCAGGCGGTCGAGGTCGCGGTCAATGATGGTGACGTGCGCGCCCATGCCGACGGCGATCTTCGCCGCGTTCGTCCCGACCACGCCGCCGCCGATGATGACGACCCGCGCCGCCGGGACTCCGGGCACGCCGCCGAGGAGCACGCCGCGCCCGCCGTTCATCTTCTCAAGGTACTGCGCGCCGACCTGCACGGCCATCCGGCCCGCGACCTCCGACATCGGCGTCAGGAGCGGGAGCGTCCCCTTCCTGTCCGTAATCGTCTCGTAGGCGACGCCCGTCACCTTTTGTTCGAGGAGCGCCTGCGTCTGCTTCGTGTCGGGCGCGAGGTGCAGGTAGGTGAAGAGCAGAAGCCCTTCCTTCATGCGCGGGTATTCGGGCGCAATCGGCTCCTTGACCTTGACGATCATCTCGGCTTCGGCCCACACGTCGTCCGGCCCTTCGATCATCCTCGCGCCCGCGCGCTCGTAGAGGTCGTCAGTGAAGCCCGAACCCTCGCCCGCGCTCCGCTCGACGATGACCTTGTGGCCCGCGTCCATCAAAGCGCGCACGCCCGCCGGCGTCATCCCCACGCGGTACTCGTTGTCCTTAATCTCCTTCGGCAGTCCGACGATCACTTTACTGTTCTCCGTTCGTTAGGATTTTTCGGTCAGCTCGACGAGCGGCTCCGCATCTTCCCCCGCGCCCAAAGCTTCGCGCAGGTCGTCACGAATGCCTTCAACCTCATCCCGCGTCGCGCCGAGTTGCCGTTCCAGTTCCGCATCCCCCAGCCTGTCGAGCGCGTAGCTCAAGGCCGACTCGAAGACGACGAGTTCGTCCTCGGAAACTCTCACGTCCATCAGAACCACGGACGCCATAACCTCTTTCCGCAGCGGCTTCATATTACTTCAACTCGTCCGGCAAGTCGTCGCGGCTGACGTGTACCCACTTGCCTTCATCAAGCCTTCGATTTCTGTTGGCCCGCGCCGTCCTGAAGCTCGTGTGATGTGCTCCTTCAGCGGTGAAAACGTGTGTGCGCCCGCGTGGGCCGACGAAGACGTAGTGCCCACTCTCCGCGTCCCTGTAAATTTCGTGCGCCGCCGCGCTGTCCCGCGCGGCCTCTGCCGTCGGCCTCTTCCCGCCTTCGTGGCGGCTCTCGCCGTGCGGCGTGCGCTTCACCATAGTCGGCCCACACCGGCCTCACTCGAAATTCACTTCGTCTATCTGCGCGCGCTGGAGTTTGCCGCTGTAGTCAACGTAGACGGACTTCCATTCGGTGAAGATGTCGAGGACTTGCGTGCCCGCCTCGCGGTGGCCGTTGCCCGTCCCCTTCGTGCCGCCGAAGGGGAGGTGGACTTCCGCGCCGATGGTCGAAGAGTTGACGTAGAAGATGCCGGTGTACATCTCGTTCATGGCGTGGAAGGCGCGGTTCACGTCCTGCGTGTAGATGGCGGCGGAGAGCCCGTAGCGGACGCCGTTGGCAATCTCCACCGCCTCGTCCAGCGACTTGGTCGGGATGACCGCCGTGACGGGGCCGAAGATTTCCTCCTGCGCGATACGCATTCCGGGCGCGACGTCGGCGAAGACGGTCGGCTCCATGAAGTAGCCGTCGGCGTGCGGGCCTTTGTCGAGACGGTTGCCGCCGTAGGCGAGGCGCGCGCCGTCCTCCTTCTGGCCCACTTCGACGTAGCCGAGAATCTTGTGCAGGGCGTCGGCGTTGATGACCGGCCCCATGTCGGTCTTCTCGTCGAGGCCGTCGCCGACTCTCAAGCCCTTGGCGCGCTCGACGAGGCGGTCGGTGAATTTTTTATAAACCTTCTTGTGGACGACGATGCGCGAGGAGGCGGTGCAGCGCTGGCCCGAAGTGCCGAACGCGCCCCAGACCGCGCCTTCGACGGCGAGGTCAATGTCGGCGTCCTCCATCACGATGATGACGTTCTTGCCGCCCATCTCAAGCGAGCAGATGGCGTTGCGCTCGGCGCACGCCCCGGCGATGATGCGGCCCGTCTCGGTCGAGCCGGTGAAGGAGATGAGCCGAACGTTCGGGTTCTCGGTGAGCGCCGCGCCCACGGTCTCGCCGTGGCCCGTCACCATGTTGACGACGCCGGGCGGGATTCCCGCTTCTTCACAAGCCTTGATTAAGTTGTAGGTCGAGAGCGGCGTGTCCTCGGCGGGCTTGATGACGACGGTGTTGCCGCACACTAAGGCCGGGATGAGCTTCCACGAAGGAATCGCCATCGGGAAGTTCCACGGCGTGATGAGCCCGCACAGTCCGACGGGCTGGCGGACGCACATCGCGAACTTGTCGGGCATCTCGGCGGGCGTGGTGTAGCCGTGGAGGCGTCGGCCCTCGCCCGCTGTGTAGTAGGTGCAGTCAATCGCCTCCTGCACGTCGCCGCCGGTCTCGCGCAAGACCTTGCCCATCTCGCGCGTCATGTCGCGGGAGTATTCATCCTTGCGGCGGAGGAGAAGCTCGCCGAGGCGGAAGAGGATTTCGGCGCGGCGCGGCGCGGGCAGGTGACGCCAGCGGTCAGCCGCCGCTTGCGCCGCCGTGACGGCGCGGTTCATGTCCTCGGCGGTCGAAAGGGGAAAGCGGCCCACGACCTCGCGCGTGTTCGCCGGGTTGACGTTCTCGAACGTCTCGCCCGACGCGGACTGAACCCACTCGCCGCCGATGTAGTTGGAGTAAGTTTTGACTGACGACCCGCGCCGGGCGGCGGTCGCCGGGCGTGCGGTCTTCGTTGATTTCCTGGTGAGAGCTTTTTTCGCCTGAGCCATAAAAAGGAGTTCAAAGTTCAAAGTTTAAAGTTCAAAGTCCAAGGCTCTAGTATTTAACTTTGAACCTTGAACTTTGAACTTTGAACTCGGTTACTGGAATGTGAACTGCACGATGGACTGCGTGATGCGCTCGCCGTTGTAGCGCGAGACGTGCATGACGACGGGGTCGCCGGGCTTGAGCGCGTTGATGATGCGCTCGAACTCTTCGAGCGAGGCGACGGGCGTGCGGTTGACGCGCTGGATGACGTTGTACTTCGAGAGCCCGGCGTCGGCGGCCAGACTCGCCTGCTCGACGTCCTGCACGACGACGCCGCGCAGGCCCTTGAGGTTCCGCTCGTTGGCGATCTGCGGCGTCAGGTCGCTGACCTTGAGGCCGAGCGCGGGCCGTTCGTTTTTGGACTGCTCCTTCGCGCCCGGCTTGACCGTCTCCGGCTTCTCTTCGGGGTCGCGCTCGGCGTTCGGCCTCGTGTTCGACGGGCGCTCGCCGACCGTCACGCTCGCCGTCCGGCGTTCGAGCTTGTTGTTGACCTCGCGGAGGTAGCCGAGGCGGATGGTCTGCCCGACGGGCGTCGAGGCGACGCGGTTAATCAAGTCCTGCGCGCTGGTAATCTGCTCGTCGTTGAACTCGACGATGATGTCGTTGGTCTGCAACCCGGCCTTCGCCGCCGGCCCGGCCTCGGCGGCCATGTCGCGGACGATTGCCCCCTTCGCGTCGGGCAGCCCGTAGACGCGCGCGAACTCGGCGCGCACCTGATCGAGATAGACGCCGAGGTAGCCGCGCCGCACCTTGCCTTCGGAGGTGATGGAGCGGAAGACGGTCGAGGCGATGTTCGACGGGAGGGCGAAGCCGATGCCGTTGTAGTCGCCGGTCGAGGTGGCGATCTGCGAGTTGACGCCGATGACCTCGCCGCGCATGTTGACGAGCGGGCCGCCGGAGTTGCCGCGGTTAATCGCCGCGTCGGTCTGGATGAAGCGGCGGAAGCTCGCGCCGAGGTCGGTCTGCCGCTCCTTCGTGGAGATGATGCCGGCGGTCACGGTCTGCTCAAGGCCGAAGGGCGAGCCGACGGCGAGCACCCAGTCGCCGACCTGCACGTCGTCTGAGTTGCCGAGGTTGACCGTCGGGAGGTCGCGCGTCGGCTTAACGCGGATGACGGCGAGGTCTGTCTCCTCGTCGAAGCCGACGACCGCGCCGCGCAGCGTCTCGCCCGACTGGAGCTTAATCATGATGCTCGTCATGTTCTCGACGACGTGGTAGTTGGTGAGGATGAGCCCCTTCGGGTCAATGATGAAGCCGCTCCCGACGCCCTTCGTCGGGCGGCGCGCGTGGCGGCGGAGCATGTCGAGCAGAGGGTTATCGCCGCCCTCGGAGTCCTCTTCGTCGTCGCCATCAGTGCCCTTCTCGGCGACCTGCGGGGCGGCTGAGACGGTGTCAATGTTGACGACCGCCGGCTCGACGCGGCGCGCGATTTCGGCGAAGGAGGCGGAGAGCGCTTCGGGGGCGCGCGCGATTTGCGCGGCGCTCGGCGGCTGCGGGTCTTCGAGGGCGATGACGCGCCGCAAGTCCGTCATCACCGCGCCGATGCCGACGCCGACCAACAGGCACGCCACGGCCAGCGCCGCGATCCACGAGCGCAGCTTGCGGAGGATGGCGCGCTCGGCTTCCGTCGTCTGACCCTTAGGGATTTGCAACATAGGGCTTACCACCTTCAACTTCAAAGGAGCCTTGGAAGGACACGCGGCGCGGGTCGTCGAAGCCTTCGGGCTCGGCTCGGCGCGCGCCGCCTTGGTCTGTGCGTCGGACGAGGGCTCTGGAAGCACAGGGGCGAGCCCTGAGTATAACTAAACCCGCAACGCGCCGCAAAGAAGATAGGGGACGGAAAAGATTGTGCAGTGTGCGGTCGGGGCGACTTCAGATTCGAGACGGCGAATTTTACCGCGCCCTCCCTGCCGCCTGCCGCTTTTCTGGCGTCCTTCCGCTGCCCTTGCTACACTGATGCCGCGCATTGGGAGGCGCTGTTGATGTCAACCGAAACCATCACTTTACAAGTCGAATCCGAGGTCGCTCGAATCTTTGAAGGCGCGTCGGGCGAGGAGCGGGAAAAACTCCAAGTCCTGCTCGGCGTGTGGGTCAAAGAGTTCGTGAAGTCTGACTCCGCTTCGCTGAAGCAGACGATGGACGAGTTGAGCGAAAGGGCTCGGAGCAGGGGCCTCACGCCGGAAACCCTCGACTCCATCCTTGAGGCGGAATGACCTATGCTGATTCTCAACCCCTTCCGAAACATCTCCGTACTTAAACCCGAAGCATTCCTCAAACGTTTGTCTTCAGAGTCGGACTAACCGCCGAGCCGGTCGTCCGCGTTGCTCCGCTTCCCGCCTTCGGAGTTCCTTTGTTCTCCCCAACGCAGTTCCGAGACGATGACGCCCGCGAGGACGAGCAGCGCGCCCGCGTTGGCGCGACCGCCGGGCCATTGTGCGGGGCCGCGCACGGCGACGGCAAAGAGTGTGGCGAAGACGGGTTCGAGGCTGAAGATGATGGCGGCGTGTGTGGCGGGCATCCGCGCCTGCCCCCACGTCCAGAGGAGGAAGGTGGCGACCGTGGCGACGAGCGAGAGGTAGATGAGTTGCCCGGCGAGGCGCGCGTCCCACACGAGCGGCTCCAACTCGCGCGCGAGCGCCGAGGGCAACTGCGCGGGGCCGAAGACCGCGCCGCAGACCCACACCGCGAGCCACGCCGAGCCGATCAAGACGGCGATGAAGACGACCTGCAAGATGCTCAACTGCATCACGTCGTGATGTCGCGCGTAGACGCTCATCAGGGTGATGTGCGTGGCGAAGAGCGCGGTCATGCAGAGCGTCACGAGGTCGCCCGTGTTGACTCCCTCGGCCCCGGCGGGCGCGAGGATGAGAGCGCCGCCGACGGAAGCCAGCACGACGCCGATTAAGTTCTCTTTGCCCGGTCGCGCGCGCAACAGCGCATAGGCGACGAAGGGCACGAGCGGCGTCGTCAGTCCCGTGATGAAGGCCGACTTCGAGGGCGTCGTGTAGAGCAGCCCGACGGTCTGCCCGACGAAGCCGACGCCCATCAGCAGTCCGAGCGTCGCGCCCGCGCGCCACACGGCGCGGCCCGCGCTCGCCACGCGGCGGGGAAAGAGCGCGACCAGCACCAGCGCCGCGAGTCCCATCCGCAGGGCGAGATACGCGAGCGGCGGCCAGTGTCCGAGGATGTCGCTCGCGACGACGAAGGTCGAGCCCCAGATGAGCGTCGTCAGCAGAATCGCCCCGTCGGCTCGCAGGTCTGAGTTCAGGCGCATGGGAGGAAAGCTGTTAGCTGTTAGCTAAAATTTGAATCGGCGTTGTGTCTTCTTCGTCGAAGCCGTTTAGCCTTCGTGAGAAACAAGAAGCTGAAAGCTAAGAGCTAACAGCTAATCGCTTATCCTCAACAACACTTTCAGCACCCCGGCGGAGGCGGCATGTTCGAGGGCGCGGACGCCTTCGGCGAGCGGGAATTCGGCGTGAATCATCCCGGCGACTTCCACGGCGTCGCGGCGGAGCAGTTCGAGCGCGGGGCCAAAGCGACCGCAGCGCGAGCCGACGATGCTGATTTCGTCCACGACGACGGGCGCGGCGTTAAATTCTGTCGCGCCGTGGAAAGTTGATTTCAGGACGAGCGTGCCGCGCGGGCGCAGCAGCGAGAGCGCCGTCGCGAAGCCGGACTCCGAACCCGAAGCCTCGACCGCCACGTCGAAGGAACGTTTGAATGAACCCGGCAAGTCCTTGACCGTCACGGTCTCGACGCCGCGCCCTGCGGCGATGTCGAGTTTCGATTGATGCTTGCCGACGAGCGTCACGCGCGCGCCCGTCAAAGCCTTGAGCGCCTGCGCGCAGAGCAGTCCGAGTTTGCCGTCGCCGACGACGGCGATGCTCATCCCTTCGTCAATCCTCACGCGCTCCGTGATGCCGCAGGCGGCGGCCAGAGGCTCGGTGAAGACGGCGCGCTCGTCCGGGATTTCGTCGGGCACGACGAGGAGGTTCGACGCGGGCAGCCGGAGGAACTCCGCGAACGCGCCGTCGCGACCGACGATGCCGAGCACCGTCCGGCGCGGGCAGTGGCGCGGGTCGCCCGCGCGGCACAGCTCGCAGAGGCCGCACCCCGCGTTAATCTCCCCGACGACGCGCTTGCCTTCCAAAGATTCGTCGCCCGGCGCGCTCTCCACCACGCCCACAAACTCGTGGCCGAGCGTCCCCTCGAAGCCCGCGTACCCGCGCACAATCTCAAGGTCTGTGTTGCAGACCCCGGCCACGAGCACGCGCACCAACGCCTCGTCCCCGCGCGTGGGTGCGGCGACCTCCGACAGGCTCAACGAATTGTTCTCGAACCGCAGGGCTTTCATGAGAGATAAGTGATAAGTGATAAGTGATGAGTGATGAGTGATGAGTGATAAGAAGGAAGGCGGGTCTTTTCTTATCACTCATCTCTCATCACTCATCACTGCTTTCAGAATCTTTTCGCCCGCGTGTAGGCGTTCTCCGGCGTGAGTTCGACGGTCTTCTCGCGGCCCGAAGCGTTGACGGGCAGACGCCAGGTGAGTTCGCGCGTGCCTTCGAGCGTGGCGTGCACCCACCACCTGCCGGGCGTGACGACGACGATTGCTTCGCCGTGCTCGTCAAGCTCGGCGGTGACGGGGCGGCGGTCGCCCATGAGCCGCATCGCGAAGTCCTCGAAGCGCACGCCGGGGCGTTTCTCGGAGTCGAACTCGCTGCGCGCCGCCGTCATGTTGATGGAGTAGAGCTGCACGGGGACTCTCAGCGCCGCCTCGTCGGGCGGTCGCCGCAGCACGATGCGGAGCGCGGTCGCGCCCTGCCCTCCTTCGCCCGTCGCGCCGTCTCGCGCCGGGAGGCTGCGGTAGACGCTCCACGCGGCGGCGAAGAGCCCCGCGACGAGCGCGACGCGGAGGAGGACGGAAAGGCGACGGTGTTCGGAAGCCTGTCTGCTGTTCACCTGAACTCTGGAAGCCGCAAAAAGCCGTCAATCATCAATCGTCAATCGTGAATAGTAAGAACCTGTCTTTTACGATTGACGATTCACGACTCACGTCTCTTATGCCATGAGCCCTCACTGCTTCAAGCCGCGAACGAGAGTGACCAACGATTCGACCTGCGCGACGGAGAGCTTCTTTTTGAAGGAAGGCATCTTGTCGCCCCCCTGCATGATCGAGTTGAAGATGCGTTCGTCGGTCACGTGCTCCTGCCACCGCGCATCGGTCAGGTCGCGCGCCTTGTTGAACTTGGCCTTGAAGGTCTTCGCCCGCCCGTCCTTGCCGTGACACTTCGCGCAGTGTTTGGCGTAGATCGCCTGCGCGTCGCCGCCGCCCGACTGTCGCCCCGCCGTCTCCGCCGTCGTCGGCCCTCCGCCCGCGAGCACGACGGCGAAGCACATGAGCGCCACGGCGACGCCCGCCGCGCGCGGCCCGTTGCTCTTCATCTCAACACTCCTTAAAAGCCGTCAACCGTGAACCGTAAACCGTGACAAGTAAGGACTGTCTTTCTCCTGTCACCTGTCACGGTTTACGGTTCACGGCTTTTAAGCCATGAGCCCTCTCTCGCGGAGCGTGCTCGTCAGCTCGCGCTCGGTCGGCGCGGAGAGAATTTGCCCGGCGACGTCGAGCGTCGGCTTAATCTCCTTGCCGTCGTTATGCTCCTTGACCCAAGACGAAGCCGCCTCGTCCTGCTCGACGTTGATGTAGTCATACGTCACGCCGAGCTTGTCGAGCGCATCGAGCGTGCGCCGCGTGTCGGGGCACCAATCGGCCCCGTAAACTTTCACACCTAACACGGACACTGTTGTTACCTCTTTTGCCCGAAGATTTGCCGGACATCATAACATGCTCAATAGGCGGAAGCCCGACCGGAAGAAAGTCAGAAGTCAGAACGATGAACGATGAACTGAAAGACAAGACCTCTTTGCTCTTCAGTTCAGCGTTCAGCGTTCTGACTTCTGACTTTCCGTTAATTCTCCAACGGCGGCGGCGAGTGTTACAATGGCTCTTCAATTCTTCCCGGCAATTTTTTGATGGACAACTAAAGTGGGCGAAACGTTGAGGGACGGTTTTCGAGACGAGTGCGGCGTGTTCGGCATCTTCGGTCACGCGGAGGCCGCGCGCCTCACGTACCTCGGTCTCTACCAGTTGCAGCACCGCGGGCAAGGAATCGTGCGGCATCGTCGCCTCGGACGGCGCGCAACTGCGCTCCGAGCGCGCGATGGGTCTCGTCTCCGAAGTCTTCGACGAGGAGACTCTTAAACCGACTGCCCGGCGCGAGCGCCATCGGCCACACGCGCTACTCGACCGCCGGTGAAGTCTCCATCCGCGAGGCGCAGCCCTTCCTCGTCAAGGGACGACACGGGCAGATCGCCGTCTGCCACAACGGCAACCTCCCCTTCGCCACCGAGGAGCGACACCGTTTGGAAGCGGCGGGCGCGATTTTCACTTCGACCTCGGACACGGAAGTCGTGCTCCACGGCATCGCGCACTCGCGCGCCTCGCGCGCCGTCGAGGCCATCCCCGAAGTCCTCTGCGAGACCGAAGGCGCGTTCTCGATGCTCTTCCTCACGCCCGACTCGCTCATCGCCATCCGCGACCCGCGCGGCTTCCGCCCGCTCGCTTTGGGCCGTCTCGGCGACGCTTGGGCCGTCGCCTCCGAGACGTGCGCCTTCGACCTCATTGACGCCGAGTACGTCCGCGACGTGGAGCCCGGCGAGATGATCGTCATCACGCGCGAGGGGCTCGAATCATCTTTCCCTCTGCCGCCGCGCCAGCACTCGCTCTGCATCTTCGAGCACGTCTACTTCGCGCGGCCCGACTCGCTCATCTACGGTCGCTCGGTCAACGAGTCGCGCCACCGGATGGGCAAGCGTTTGGCCGTCGAGCACCCGGCGGACGCGGACTTGGTCGTCCCCGTCCCAGATTCGGGCGTCGCCGCCTCCATCGGCTACGCCGCCGAGAGCGGCATCAACTTCCGGCAGGGCCTCGTGCGCAACCACTACGTCGGTCGCACCTTCATCGAGCCCAAGCAGTCCATCCGCTCCTTCGGCGTGCGCGTCAAACTGAACCCGGTGCGCGACCTCATTCGCGGCAAGCGCGTCGTCCTCATTGACGACTCCATCGTGCGCGGCACGACCTCGAAGAAGATCGTCCACATGGTGCGCGAGGCCGGGGCGACCGAAGTTCACCTCCGAATCAGTTGCCCGCCGACCGTGAGCCCCTGCTACTACGGCGTGGACACGCCGAACAAGAGCGACCTCATCGCCGCGCAGATGACGACCGAGGAGATACGGCGTTTCATCGAGGCCGACTCGCTCGGCTACCTCTCGCTCGAAGGGATGCTCGAAGCCTGCCGCATCCCCTCTGACTCCTCCTGCGTCGCCTGTTGGACGGGCCGCTACCCGACCCGCATCACCCGCGACGCCGAGACCATGTTCGCGCGCGAGCACGAGCCCGTGCCGTCGGATTAAATGATGAATGCGGAATGATGAATGATGAATAAAATCAACTTGTCTTCATTCATCATTCATCATTCCGCATTCATCACTTCTTTTGTGGAGGATTTGTTGAGTGGCGCAAAGTAGACGCGGATGCGGGTGCGCGCTGGCGGCGCTGTTCGTCGTGCTCGTGGTCGGCGGGTTTCTGGGGTGGAAGTTCGTCGTCAAGCCGTGGATGGAGAAGCGGCAGGCGGAGCAGGCTCCTCCGGCGTCGGGCGAGGAGTTGAAGGTGGTGGCGATTGACGTGGGGCAGGGCGATTCCATCCTCATCGTCACGCCGGGCGGGAAGACCGCCCTCGTTGACGCGGGCGAGCCGGGCGACGGCAAGCGCATCATCGAAGCCTTGAAGCGCCACGGCGTTGACCACGTAGACCTCTTCGTCGCCACCCACGCGCACGCCGACCACATCGGCGCGGCGGATGAAGTCATCAAAGCCATCCCCGTCGGGCACGTGCTCTACAGCGGAGTGCCGAACACGACGAAGAACTATGATGACTTCCTCAAGGCGGTTGACGAGAAGAATATCGAGCTGACGCGCGCCGCGCCGGGGCAGACTTACGAACTCGGCGGCAACGCGCGCCTCCTCGTCCTCGCGCCCATCGAGCCCTTCTTCACGAAAGACGAGCTGCGTTCGAGCGGCAACGAGCCGAACGCCAACTCGGTCGTCGCGCGTCTGGACTACGGCGAGTTCTCGATGCTTCTGACGGGCGACGCCGAGGCGCAGACCGAAGAGCGCATGCTGCGCAACGGCGCGAACGTCTCGGTGGACGTGCTCAAGGTCGGTCACCACGGGTCGAAGTACGCGTCCTCGGAAAACTTCATCAAGCGCGGCGAGTTTAAGGCGGCCATCATCTCGGCGGGGGCCGACAACCGCTACGGCCATCCGAGCCAGGAAGTGCTCGACCGCCTCAAGGCCGCGCAGGTGCGCGTCTACCGCACGGACTTTCAAGGCGAGATAGTCATCACGACCAAGGGCGACGAGAACTTCCAGATTAAGGGCGCGCGCGAGCCGAAGGCGGGCGAAGACCTCTGGGCCGGGCGCGAAGCCCTGCGCGACGACTCGTCCCGCCGCGGCTTCATAGACTTCGGCGACCTCCCGGCCCCGCCCAAGCCGAAGGCCGAGAACGCCAACTCGAACGCGAAGAAGAAGGCGACGACGGGGCGGTGACACTCAGTTCAAAGTTCAAGGTTCAAAGTTAAAGACAGGAGCCTTGCTTTCGACTTTGAACTTTGAACCTTGAACTTTGAACTCGCTGCGAGGTGCGTGAGATGTCTGAAGAACGGAAAGAGGCGTCGAAGCGGACGCGGGGCGTGATTGACCGCATCGAGGACGGCACGGCGGTCGTGCTCGTCGGCGAGGACGAGGGCGAGTCTCTGGACGTGCCCGCCTCTCTGCTGCCCGAAGGCGCGGAGGAAGGCGACCACCTGAACATCACCGTCGCCCTCGACAAAGAATCGCGCAACTCGGCGGAAGAACGCGTCAAGGCGCTGCAAGAGAAACTCGAAAAGCGCGGCGGCGCGGCGGGGCAGAAGAATTTCAAACTCTAGAAGAGTCTGGAGTCTTAAGTCTGAAGTCTGGAGTCAAAGACAGTTCGCTTTCTTCAGACTCCAGACTTAAGACTCCAGACTCCCCCTCTTGTCTTTATGACCAAATCCATTACTTATTCGGACGCGGGCGTCTCGATTGACGCGGCGAACGCGGCGGTCGAGCGCATCAAGCGGTTGGCGCGCGGGACTTTCAACGCGCGGACGCTCTCGGAAATAGGGACGTTCGGCGGGATGTTCGACGGCGCGTTCCCCGGCATGCAGTCGCCGGTGCTCGTCGCCTCGGCGGACGGCGTCGGGACGAAGCTCAAGATCGCCTTCCTCACGGGGAAGCACAATACGGTGGGCCGCGACCTCGTCAACCACTGCACCAACGACATCCTCGTGCAGGGCGCGCGCCCGCTCTTCTTCCTCGACTACGTGGCGACCGGCGTGCTCGCGCCCGACGTGATTGTGCAGATTGTCGAAGGCGTCGCCGACGGCTGCCGCGAGAACAACTGCGTGCTGCTCGGCGGCGAGACAGCCGAGATGCCCGGCTTCTACTCCGAGGGCGAATATGACATCGCGGGCTTCATCGTCGGCGTCGTTGACCGCGCGAAGGTGATTGACGGGAGCCGCATCGCGCCCGGAGATATTGTGTTGTCACTTCCTTCCGCCGGGCTCCACACGAACGGCTACTCGCTCGCCAGAAAACTCTTCTTCGAGGTCGCGGGGCACGAGGCATCAACGCGCCTCGAAGCCCTCGGCGAGACCGTCGGCGACGCGCTGCTCCGACCGCACCTCAGTTACCTCCGCCCGCTCGAAGGCTTGCTCGACACGGGCACCATCAAGGGGCTCGCGCACATCACGGGCGGCGGACTTTTGGAGAACATCCCGCGCGTGCTCCCTTCGGGCACGGCGGTCGAAATCAGACGCGGCTCGTGGCCCGTGCCGCCCGTCTTCCGCCTCATGCAGGAGATCGGCAACGTCGCCGAATCGGAGATGCACCGCACCTTCAACATGGGCGTCGGCATGGCCGTCATCTGCACGCCCCCGGACGCCGCGACCGTCAAAGCTCACCTCGAAGCCCTCGGCGAAGCGTGCCACGAAATCGGTCGCGTCACCGAAGGCGACCACGACGTGACGCTCGTCTGAAATGAGTTCAAAGTTCAAGGTTCAAAGTTCAAAGCTAAGAACAAGGGCTTTGTCTTTAACTTTGAACCTTGAACTTTGAACTCATGCTTGACTACCATTGAGCCATGAATAAAGAGATCATCACTTCGTCGGCGGACGTGATGGGCGGGACTCCGGTCTTCGCGGGGACGAGAGTCCCGGTGCAGACACTCCTCGACTATCTCAAAAGCGGCGAGTCTATTGACGACTTTCTGGAAGGCTTCCCCACCGTCAATAGAGAGCAGGTCATCGCCTTTCTGGAGGAGGCCGAGAAGCAAATCGCTAAGATGGTGGTGTGATTGTGAGGCTGCTTCTGGACGAGTGCGTTGACCGGCGGTTCGCCAGAGAACTGACGCCGCACGAGGTTAAAACCGTGCCGCAGATGGGTTGGGCCGGGGTGGTGAACGGGCGACTGCTCGCGCTCGCGGAAGCGGAGTTCGATGTCTTCATCACGGTAGACCGTAACCTGTCCTTCCAGCAAAACCTGCCGCAGTTCGGCATTGCCGTCATCGTCCTGCAAGCCCCTTCAAATCGTTTGGCTGACTTGAGGCCGCTCGCGCCGAAGGTACTTTCGGCCCTGCCTTCAATCGTCAAAGGGAGGGTCGAGATTGTCAGCAACTGATTCAACGGCGGGATTTCGGAACTTGAAACTCGGCATCCTTATCTCAGGTCGCGGCTCGAACATGGCGGCGCTCGCGGACGCGGTGAGTGACGGGCGCGTGATGGGCGCGGAAGTTTCGGTCGTCGTCAGCGACCGCGCGGGGGCGGCGGGGCTCGTTCACGCGCGCGAGCGGGGCATCGAGGCTCTGGCCTTCGAGCGGCGGGGCCGTGGGCGCGAGGAGCACGAGCGCGAAATCATCTCGGCGCTCCGGGAGCGAGGCGTCGAGTTGGTCTGCCTCGCGGGCTACATGCGTCTGCTCTCGCCGTGCTTCGTCGAAGCCTTCGGCGGGCGCGTCCTCAACATTCACCCCTCTCTGCTGCCCGCCTTTCCGGGGCTCGACGCGCAGCGGCAGGCGATAGAGCACGGCGTCAGATTCTCCGGCTGCACCGTCCACTTCGTTGACGAGACTTTGGATGGCGGCCCCATCATCACGCAGCGCGTCGTGCCCGTCCTCGAAGACGACACGCCCGACACTCTGGCCGCGCGCATCCTCTTCGAAGAGCACAAGGCTTACCCCGAAGCCGTCGCGCTCGTCGCGGGCGGGCACTACAGAATCGTCGGGCGGCGCGTCGTCGGGAAGTAAGTTCAAAGTTCAAGGTTCAAAGTTCAAAGTTAAAGACAAGAGCCTTGCCTTCGACTTTGAACCTTGAACTTTGAACCTTGAACTTACTTTTGGCTTTGAACTTTGAACTTTGAACTTTAAACTCTGACGTATGACGATTGACGAGCAGATGGTGCATTTGCGCAAGGGGGCGGTGGATGTCATCCGCGAGGAGGATTTGCGCGCGAAGCTGGAAAGGTCTGCCGCGAAGGGCGTGCCGCTCAAGGTGAAGTTTGGGGCCGACCCGACCGCGCCGGACATCCACCTCGGCCACACGGTTCCCATCAGGAAGATGCGGGCGTTTCAGGAGTTGGGCCACACGGTCGTCTTCCTCATCGGCGACTTCACCTCGCTCATCGGCGACCCTTCGGGGCGCTCGACGACACGCCCGAAGCTCACGCGCGAGGAGATCAACGCGAACGCCGAGACGTACAAGACGCAAATCTTCAAGCTCCTCGACCCCGAAAAGACGGTCGTTGATTTCAACTCGCGGTGGATGGACGAACTCGGCGCGGGCGGCTTCGTCCGCCTCGCCTCGCACGTCACGGTCAAGCAAATCTTAGAGCGCGACGACTTCCAGAAGCGGCTGGCGGAAGAGAAGCCCATCGCGCTCCACGAACTCCTCTACCCGCTCGTGCAGGCTTACGACTCGGTGGCGCTCGAAGCCGATGTTGAACTCGGCGGAACCGACCAGAAGTTCAACCTCCTGATGGGCCGCAACCTCCAACGCGAATACAATCAGGAGCCGCAGTCCGTCATCACCATGCCGCTCTTGGAAGGCACGGACGGCGTGCAGAAGATGTCGAAGTCGCTCGGCAACTACATCGGCATCAACGAAGCGCCGCAGGAGATGTTCGGCAAGGTGATGTCCATCTCCGACGAGCTGATGTGGCGTTATTACGAACTCTTGACGGACTTGAGCGTCGAAGAGATTAAGCGGCTGCGCTCCGACTCGGCGGCGGGCGAGCGCAACCCGCGCGACCTCAAAGTGGAGCTGGCGAAGCGCGTCATCACGGACTTTCACTCGCCTCGGACGCGCAGGCCGCCGAAGACGAATTCAACCGCGTCTTCAAGCGCAAAGAGATTCCCGACGAGATAGAAGAGCGCGCCGTCTCGTCGCAGGTCTGGAAGCTCCCGCGCCTTCTGGTCGAGACGGGGCTCGCGCCTTCGATGGCCGAAGCGCGGCGGCTCATCGAGCAGGGCGGCGTCCGCGTGGACGGCGAGAAGGTCTCGCGCGCCGAGGCCGAGATAGAAGTGAGCGACGAACGCGCGCCGCTCGTTCAGGTCGGCAAGCGCCGCTTCCTGCGCGTGCGCGGGATGTAGACTGAAGAATGGGAACACCTCGCCTCGCGGAAACCCTCACCGAAAGGAGTGTGCGGTATGTACGAAGATGACAACAAGGCTTTAATCCGGCGCTGGTTCGAGGAGGTCTGGAACAAGAAGCGCGAGGAGGCGATTGACGAGCTGTTCGATGAGGAGGGCGTCGCGCACGGCCTCGCGGGCGAAGGCGGCGGGGCGTTGCGCGGCCCGGCGGGCTTCAAGCCTTTCTTCCGGCAATTCCGCGACGCCTTCCCCGACATCGAAGTCGTGGTCGAGGACATCGTCGCCGAAGGCGACAAGGTCGCGGCCCGCTGCTCGGTGCGCGGGCGTCACCAGTCCGACAGCCTCGGCTTCGCGGCGACCAACCAGCCAGTCGAGTTCGACGGCATCTGCATCGTCCGCGTCCGCGACGGCAAGATCGCCGAGGCCTGGAACAACTTCGACTTCATGGCGATGTTCGTGCAAGTCGGCGCGGTTCAGTTCAACACGCCCCAGTTCGCGCCGCCCGCCGAGCCCGAGGCTCTGCCTTCGACGGACTGATAAAAGCCGTAAACGGTAAACCGTGACAGGTGACAGGATAAGAAAACTGTCTTGCTCTTGTCACCGTTTACGGTTTACGGTTCACGGCCTTTAAATCATGTCGGCAGCCATCCCCACCGAAGAGACTCTCGTCATCGAGACGCCGGAGCGCGTGCCGCTGCACTTCGCTCTGGCGTCCATCGGCAACCGCTTCCTCGCGTGCGCCTTCGACCACTTCCTGCAAATCCTCGCCATCGCGCTCGTCATCATCGGGCTCATCTGGATGGGGAACCTGACGGGGCTCTACACGCAGCTCAAGGACGGGCCGAAGTGGGTTCTGGCCGTCCTCATCATCGTCGTCTTCCTCATCTGGTCGGGCTACTTCGCGCTCTTCGAGTGGGCCTGGAACGGGCAGACGCCGGGCAAGCGTTGGCTCCGCCTGCGCGTCATCCGCGAGGACGGGCGGCCCGTCACCTTCTGGGAAGCGGCGGCGCGCAACCTGCTCCGCCTCTTCGACATGACACCCTTCCCTTTCTACTCGGTCGGGCTCGTCTGCGTCTTCATCAGCAGCCGCGACCAGCGCATCGGCGACATGGTGGCGGGCACGGTGGTGGTGCGCGAGCGCGAGGCGCAGGCCCCCTCGTTCGAGCAGGTCTTCAACGCGCCGACCTCGGACGTGGCGCTCCGCCGCTCGTTTAAGCCCGTCCCCTTCGAAGGCAACATCCACACTCTGACGGAGCGCGAGATAGAAGTCGTCGAAGCCTTCCTGCGCCGCCGCTGGGATTTGGACGAGATGCCCCGGCAGTGGATGGCTTGGCGCGTCGCCACGCCCGTCCTGCAAAAACTCCGCCCCTCCTTCGACCTTGAGACTTTCACTTACGAAGGCTTCCTCGAAGAACTCCTCCACCGCTACCGCGCCGCGCACCGCTTCACGGACTGAAAAAAGCCGTAAACCGTAAACCGTGACAGGTGACAGGAAAGAACGGTCTTTCTCCTGTCACCTGTCACGGTTTACGGTTTACGGTTTACGGTTTACGGCTTTTTCTACTTTTCCCACTCGACGGGGAACATCTGCCCGGCCTGCTCCGGCGTGAGCTTGACGCCGAGCAGCTCGGCGGCGTGCGCGAGCACGGGGTCGCGCTTGGCGGCCATGTCGTCGGGGGTCGGGAGCATCAGCGTGTCGGGCGTGACGCCGACGTGTTCGAGGCTCTTGCCGTCCGTCATGACGAGGTCTGCGTCCGTCACCGAAGCGCCGTAGAAGGCGACGATGTCCAAGCCGACCTGATGGCTATAGTGCTGGGCCCGCATCACGGCCCCGGCGGAGCGGTCGCCGATGATGAGCCCTCGCTTCTCCAACTGCATCACCCGCGCGAAGACTTCCGAGGACGAGCCCGAATCGCTGTCGAGGAGGACGACGAGCTTGCCCTTGTAGACCTTGTCGCCGACCGTCTTCGCGGTCATAGGCTTCGAGCCCTTGCGGGTCTTCAACTCGCCGACCTGCACGTCGCGCTCGACGAAGTTGCCGATGAGGCGCAGGAGAGTCTCCTCGGCCCCGCCGCCGTTGCCGCGCAGGTCAATGATGACGCCCTTGCTCTTGCGGAACTTGTCCACCATGTCGTCCACCTTCGCTTTGGGCAGGTCGAACTGCGGCATCTTCCAGACGAAAAGCTCGTCTTTGATGTCCACGTAGCGGTGGCGGTAGAGACGCGACGCCTTCTGCTGCTCGATGATGAGCTTCATCACCTCGTTGCCGTCGGTGAGGTCGGTCATGCGCTTCAGCTCCGTGACCTTCGCCAGCACGTCGAGCTGTCGCGGCGGCGAGCCCGCGCGCTCGACGACGACGCGCATCCCCGCCTGCGGCCTGAGGCCGTAGAGGAGGTATTCGATCTTCCAGAGGTCTTCGCGCGTCGGCACCATCCCGTCCACGGCGCGCACCACGTCACCCTCGCGCAAGCCCTTGGCCTCGGCGTCGCTTCCCGGCTTGACGGCGGAGACGTAACACTTGTCTCCGACCATCTGCATCTGCCAGCCGTAGTCGGTGCGCGCCGGGCGCTGCGGCGGGAGGAAGTAGAGATGCGAGTCGTTGAAGCCGACTAAGACCTGCGCGATGATGCCGAAGATTTGGCTGTTCGACTGCGCCTGCTTGATCCGCTCGTCGGCCTCTTGGAAACGCGCTTCGAGGTCTATGCCGCGGTAAGTCGGGTCGTAGTAGTTCTTCTTGATGTCATCCTTAATCGCCTTGAGCATCTGCCGCCCGCGCTCGCGCTCGTACTCGCCGAGCTTCTGCGCGGGCGTGGGCTGCGCCGAGAGGACGAGCAGGAGGAGCGAAGCGGCGAGGATGAATCTGCGACGGGAGGTCGTCCCTCTAACCTCCGATTTTCGGCTGGCGTACTTCATGGGGGAACTCCTTCAGAGTGGGTCTGGGGCCGTGGCTTTTCGGGTTGGGGAGACGGCTGCCGCGCCGGGCAAGAGTTGGCGCGCGCCGAGCGAGAGATACTGCCACAGCGTACATGCTTTGGCAAACATTACGGCCCGGCAAATTGACGCGCCCTTCGGGCCTCGTTTACACTGCCGGGTTCATCTAAGCGATAGATTTTTCACCGGAAGAGGTTCATTAAAAATTATGGCAGAAGACATCTTTATCCTTGGCGGCAAGCGGACGCCGATGTGCCAGTACGTCGGGGCTTTGAAGGACGTGAAGGCGCTCGACCTCGGCGCGGCGGCGGCGCGCGGCGCGCTCGAAGCGTCGGGCGTCGCGGCGGACGACGTTGACCACACCGTGATGGGCAACGCCTTGCAGACTTCGGGCGACGCCATCTACGGCGCGCGCCACGTCGCGCTCAAGGCGGGCGTGCCCGCCGAGAGGCCCGCGCTGACCGTCAACCGCCTCTGCGGGAGCGGCATCCAGTCGGTCGTCTCCGGCGCGCACATGATTCTTTTAGGCGAGGCGCGCAACGCGCTCGTCGGCGGGATGGAGTCCATGTCAATGGCCCCGCACGTCATCTACGGCGCGCGCTCCGGCTTCCCTCTCGGACAGGGCAAGCTCGAAGACTCTCTGATGGTCGCGCTCTTAGACACCTACTGCAACACGACGATGGCCGGGACGGCTGAGAACCTCGCGCGCCGCTACGAAATCTCGCGCGAGGAGCAAGACCGTTATGCCCTGCGCTCGCAGCAGGAGGCCAAGCGCGCGCAGGACGCGGGCGTCTTCGCCGAGGAGATCGTCGCCGTCGAAGTGAAGACGCGTAAAGGCGTCCGTGTCGTGGACGCGGACGACCACCTGCGCCCCGAAACGACTCTGGAAGTGCTGGCGAAACTCCCGACCGCCTTTAGCAAGGACGGCTTCGTCACCGCCGGCAACGCCTCCGGCATCGTGGACGGCGCGGCGGCGCTCGTCATCGCGGGCGGCGGTTACGTTCAGGAGCGCGGCTTGAAGCCTCTGGGCCGGATTGTGAGTTGGGCCTACGCCGGGGTCGAGCCCGAAGTGATGGGCATCGGCCCCGTCCCGGCCATCCGCAAGGCTCTGGAGAAGGCGAACCTCAAGCTCGAAGACATTGACCTCGTCGAAGTCAACGAAGCCTTCGCCTGCCAGTACCTCGCCGTCGAGAAGGAGTTGGGGCTCGACCGCTCGAAGACGAACGTCAACGGCGGCGCGATTGCCCTCGGCCACCCGCTCGGCGCTTCGGGCACGCGCCTCATCCTGACGGCGCTCCTTGAGCTTCAACGTCGCGGAGGCCGCTACGGCCTCGCCTCGGCCTGCATCGGCGGCGGCCAGGGCATCGCCATCATCTTCGAGCGCGTCTAGAAGCCGCCCGCGCAACTCGGATTCACCCGCCGCCCCGCCGGCACGTACCTTTTAGACGGGCGGGGCGGCGGTTGACCTCGCCCCCGAATGCGGAAATTTAACCGCAATATAAGTTTCAGTTAACGCTGGCCGTACAACAAATAAGTATCCTTCAGCATCTATTAGGGGCTCGATTAAAACCCCCTTTTAGTTGACGCCTTCCCAAGTATTTGGTAAAAGCGTCGCCGCATCCTCGACTCAACCGTCTCTCCCGGCTAGAGACTTACCCTAAACAATCGTTCCCAAACGTCTACACCCTAATACAAGACGCCACCCTTAACCCTTAAACCGCGAAAGGAAAAAATCTTGCTCCCGCCTAACCGCCTAAGACTGTCTATCCCTGCGCGTCCTCGCCGATATATTGCGTTCACACTCTCATTTCTCCTGCTTTTACAATTTATCCCGGTGTTGCCCGCCAGAGCCAATAGCGTGGCTCAGACCTTGACGTTCAGTCAGAATTGGGCGAACACAGGGCTCATCACGGCCAACGATAACTGGTCGGGCGTGCAGGGCATCGAGGGCTTCTTCCTAAATAGCAGTAGCACTGCTACCGGCGTTGACCCACAAACTATTCTCGGCGACACCTTCGGCACGAGCGCGACCACTGTTGACCTTGACGTGATCGCTGATCAGATTAACCCAAACACACTCGCAACCGGCGGCGTCGCGGAGTTTCACAGCACCTTGCAAGCCGCGCCCGCCAACACCAACCCGACCATCGCGCTCAACGGCTCCGGCACAGCCGACGCGCCGTTCATCCTGCTCTACCTCAATACCACCGGGCAGTCGAACATTAACGTTGCTTACAACCTGCGCGATTTGGACTGCTCCGTTGACAACGCGACGCAGCCGGTGGCTCTCCAGTTCCGCGTCGGCAACAGCGGCAACTATACCAACGTCGCGGCGGGTTTCGTCGCCGACGCGGCGGCAAGGAGCAACAGCGCGGCGACTGACGTAGCCAACTGCACTCTGGTCACGCCCGTCAACATCACGCTACCCGCAACGGCGAACAATCAGTCGCTCGTCCAGGTGCGCATCATGACCACCAACGCTGGCGGCAACGACGAGTGGGTCGGCATTGACGACATCCAGATTAACGGCACGCCGGTAGGTAATGCCGCGCCGACGATTACGGCCCCCGCCAATCCCATCACGACCGTCAATCAGGACGCCGCGCCGTTCAACGTCAGCCTGACGGGGAACGACGACGGCGGCATCTACAACTGGGCGGCGACAACGGGCACGGGCGTCTCTTCGGTCGTCGTCAACAGCGGTCAGGGCACGTCGAACATCAGCTACACGGTGACTCTCCAAGCGGGCTTCAACGGGACGGCGACCTTCACGGCTTCACTCTCCGATGGCGTGAATCCGGCGGCGACGCAGGCGGTCAACATTGACGTTGATGCGCCGGACGCAAATGACGCTCCGACCATCAACGCCCCCGCCAATCCCATCACGACCGTCAATCAGGACGCGGCCCCCTTCGACGTGAGCCTGACGGGCAACGACGACGACGCCATCTATAATTGGGCGGCGACGCCGGGCACGGGTGTCTTGGCGGTCTCGGTGACGGCGGGGCAGGGCAGCGCCAACGTCACCTACAACGTCACCTTACAGGCTGGCTTCAACGGGACGGCGACGTTCACGGCCTCGCTCTCTGACGGTGTGAACCCGGCGGCCACACAGGCGGTCAACATTCAGGTCAACGCGCCTCCCCCGCCGGTCGAACACATGGTCATTAGTCAGGTCTACGGCGGCGGCGGCAACGCCGGTGCGACGTACCGGAATGACTACGTTGAGCTGTTTAATCCCGGCACGACCCCCTTCGACCTCGGCGGCTGGACAGTGCAGTACGGCGCGGCCACCGGCACGACCTGGCAGGTGCAGCCCCTCGGCGGCGTCGTCCAGCCGGGCGAGTATTATCTCGTCTCTCTGGCGTCGGGCGGCGCGGTCGGCGCGCTTCTCCCCGACGCGAATGTCAACGGCAGCATCAACATGAGCGGGACGACGGGCAAGGTCGCGCTCGTCAGCGGCGGCGACCCGCTCGACGGCTGCCCCTCGGTGGGCGGCGACGGCGTAGTTGATTTCGTCGGCTACGGCACGACGGCGAACTGCCGCGAGGGCGCGACGAACGCGCCCGCGCCGAGCAACACCACGGCCATCTTCCGCAAGAACAACGGCTTCACGGACACGAACGTCAACGGCGCGGACTTCCAGACGGGCGCGCCGAACCCGCGCCGCACGACGCCGATTGTCGAGATCGGCCCCTACGTCCTCAACGTTGACCCGCGCAACAACGCCTCAAGCGCCCCGCGCGACGCGAGCATCACGGTCACTTTCACTGAGCCGGTCGAAGTCAACGGCGCTTGGTACGACATCAACTGCGCCGTCACGGGGCAGCACAACTCCGCCACCTTCGGCGGCGGCGGCTCAAGCCATATCATCACGCCGAACGTGAATTTCCAGCCCGGCGAGCAATGCACCGTCACGGTCTTCAAAGATAACGTCTCCGACGTTGATCTGGACGACGGCGGCCCGAACAGCGACCACCTGACGGCCAACTACACTTGGTCGTTCACCATCGCCACCGGCGCGGCCCCTTCTTACCCGCCGAGCGTCCATCTCACGATGGGCAACCCGAACGGCGCGACCGCCGACACCAACCAGCCGGACAACTACCTGATGGAGAAGCCGGAGTACTCGCTCTCCTACAACCGCGACAAGGGAGTGCCCAACTGGGTGAGCTGGCACCTCGCCAACGAGTGGGTCGGCAGCCTCGCGCGCGTGGACACCTTCCGGCCCGACCCGGCGGTTCCGAGCGACTGGTATCGAGTCCTCCACACCGACTACGTCAACTCCGGCTTCGACCGTGGGCACATGGTCCCGAACGCCGACCGCGACCCGGAAACGTCTATCCCGATTAATCAGGCGACGTTCCTCATGTCGAACATAATCCCGCAGGCTCCCGACAACAATCAGGGGCCGTGGGCGAACATGGAGAACGCACTGCGGGCGTTCCTGCCCGCCAACGAGTTGTACATCGTCGCGGGCGGCGCGGGCACGGGCGGCGCGGGCAGCAACGGCCCCGCGACGACCATCGCCAACGGCCACGTCACCGTCCCCTCCGCGACGTGGAAGGTGGTGCTGGTGCTTCCGAAGGGCGAAGACGACATCTCGCGCGTCTCCTGCGCGACGCAGACCATCGCCGTCATCATGCCCAACATACAGGGCATCAGAAACGTTGACTGGCACACTTACATCACCACCGTGGACGCGGTCGAGGCCCTGACCGGCTACGACTTCTTCTCGAACCTGCCCGACCCCGTCGAGCGTTGCGTCGAGGCGGGCACGAACGGCGTCAACCCGCCGCTCGACACCGACGCTGACGGCGTGCCCGACAGCACGGACAACTGCGTCTTCGACGCCAACACCGACCAGACCGACACCGACGACGATCTTCAGGGCGACGCCTGCGACGCCGACGACGACAACGACGGCGTCTCCGATGCTGACGAGATTGCCGCCGGTAGTGACCCGCTCAATTCGGCGTCCACGCCTGAGATTTGTGACGGCGTGGATAACGACTTGAACGAGGGAGTTGACGAGGGCTTCGCCAACGCCGACGGCGACGGTCAGGCCGACTGTGTTGACGCGGATGACGACAACGACGGGCAGACGGACGCGGACGAAATCGCCTGCGGCTCGAACCCCCTCGTGGCGGCCAGCAAGGCGACGGACACGGACGGCGACAACCGCCCGGACTGCGTTGACACTGACGACGACAACGACGGCGTCTTGGACGGCGTTGACAACTGCCAACTGACGCCCAACGCCGACCAGACCGACACGGACGGCGACGGCGTGGGTAACTCCTGCGACGCGGACGACGACGGCGACGGCGTTGCCGACGGCGTTGACAACTGCCCGCTCGTCGCTAACCCCGATCAGGCGGACTTCGACCTCGACGGCATCGGCGATACCTGCGACCCCGTGACCGGCCCGCCCACGAACAAGGGGCAGTGCATGAATGGCGGCTGGCAGCGGTTCGACTCGCCGAGGCACTTCAAGAACCAGGGTGACTGCATCCAGTTCGTGAACACCGGGAAGTAAACGCCGGGACGAACGGGATGAATTAAGTACGGGGCGGGGCTCTTTCGGTATCGAGCCCCGCCCTCGTTTTTCGTGCACGCCGTTGGAAAGGGTTTAAGGAATGAGAAGCGACGAAGAGATACTCGCGGAACTCAGGCGCGCGGCGGAAGGCTTGTGGTACATGAGCGAGTCGGACTACCCGCTTGAGCCCGTCCGCGTCGGAGGGCCGGACGAGCCGAGCCACGAGCGCCTTCGTGAACTCGCGGGCGTGGGCGCGGACGCGCGCGTCGAACTCAGAAGCCTCGAAGACTTCTTCAGAGACTCCGCCGCCGCGCGGCAGCCTCCCGCGGGCACGAGCGAGTCGGCCAGCGCCGCGAGTTTCCGGGGCGTCGTCCGAGCCCTCACAGAGAACCTCTCGGACATCCGCGTCTACCGCGTCGGCGAGACTAACATCGCCGTCTATGTCCTCGGCCAAAGCCGCTCAGGCCATTGGCTCGGCCTCTCGACGCGCGTCGTCGAGACCTGAAAACTTGCCGCGCGGGCAACACTTTCGCGCGGGCCTTTCCTCTCCACGCGCACTCCCTGCACCCCGCGCGAAACTTAGTGTTAACCGTCCCGCGTAGCGGCTTGACGCCGTGCCCCGATTCCGGTTACAAACCCTTAGCCGTTCCAGTCAATGACGCGTCTCGATTAGACCCGGAAGACGCCACACCTCGTGTTATTCAAGAAAGGATCGCCCTGTGTTAACACCGCCTTTTCGCACGCGTCGCTCTCCGTCCGCGCGCCATCAACTGCTGGCCGTCGTGACGGCTGCCTTCATCATCCTGCAACCCGTCTTATTTAACGCGCCGCGAGTCGCCGCACAGGTCACACCCACACTGGGCGTACCCTACACGCAGAGCTTCGACACCCTCCCTGCTTCCGGGAGCGCCACTTGGACGAACAACTCCACCATTCCGGGCTGGTTCCACGCCCGCACCGGCACGGGCACGACCATCGTCGCCAATAACGGCTCAAGCAACGCCGGTAATTTATACAGCTATGGTTGCACCAGCGCCGTCGCCCCTTGTAACGTCGCTCCCAACTCCACTACTGACCGCGCGCTCGGCTCGCTCGGCTCCGGCAACGCCGCCGTCGGCAACCTCTTCTGGGGCGTCCGGCTGCAGAACACCACCGGCTCGACCATCACCCAACTGGATGTCTCATACACCGGCGAGCAGTGGCGCAACAGCGCGGCGGCGGCGCAGACCGTCGCGTTCTCTTACCTCGTCGGGTCGCCGACCGTGACCGGGAGTTTGGCCGAGTTTCAGTCGGCGGGCGTCGCCGTCCCCCAACTCGATTTTACGAGCCCCATCACCGGCGGCTCGGCGCTCGAACTCAACGGCAACCTCGCCGCCAACCGCGTCACGCTGACCCACTCGATCACCGGCCTGAGCATCCCCAACGGGACGGAAATCATGCTCCGCTGGTCTGACCCCGACCACACCGGCGCGGATCACGGCCTTTCGATTGACGACTTCTCCGTCACGCCGCAGGGCGGCGCGCCCGTTGACAACCCGCCGACCGTCACCGCGACCAACCCGTCGGACAACGCGACCAGCGTCCCTCTGAACTCCAACGTCAGCGTCACCTTCAGCGAGCCCGTCACGGCGACGGCCAGTTCCTTCCAGATTGTTTGCGCCACGAGCGGCACGCACGCCTTCGGACTGTCGGGCGGCCCGACGACTTACACGCTCGACCCGACGACGGACTTCTCGGCGAACGAGGTCTGCACCGTCACGGTCTTCGCCGCGCAGGTCGCCGATCAGGACGGCACGCCTCATCAGATGGCGGCTGACTTCGTCTTCGACTTCACGACGGTGGGAGCGCCGCCCACGCCGATTCACGACATTCAGGGCAACGGCACGGCCTCGCCCCTCGACGGGCAGGTAGTGACGACGACCGGCATCGTCACGCTGCTCAAGACGGGCACCAACACCGGCGGCCCCGCCAGCGCCTTCTTCATCCAGACGCCCGACGGCAACATTGACGCCGACCCGAACACTTCGCAGGGCCTTCTGGTCTTCACCTCTTCGGTTCCGACCGTCGCCGTCGGCGACGAGGTGACCGTGACCGGAACCGTGGATGAGTTCTTCAACATGACGGAGATTACGTCGGTCACCAACGTCTCCGTCATTGACACCGGCAACTCTCTGCCGACCGCCGTCACGCTCGACTCGACCATCCTCGACCCGACGGCCTCGCCCGCGCAGCCGCAGCTCGAAAAGTTCGAGGGCATGAGGATGACCGCCGCGTCTCTGAGGACGGTCGCGCCGAACGACAATTTCTACGAGGTCGAGACCGTGCTCGGCAGCGTCGCGCGCCCCTTGCGCGAGCCGGGCATCGAAATCTCTGTGCCCAACGTCCCGCCCGATCCGGGCGAAGCCTCGCCCGACTGCTGCATCCCGCGTTGGGACGAGAACCCCGAACGCCTCAAGGTGGACACCAACGGGCGCGCGGGCGCTCCGCTCAACGGCTACACGTCGAACGTGACGTTCACGAACATCACCGGGCCGCTCGACTTCAGCTTCAGCGAGTACAAGGTCATCCCCGAAGCGACGCCGACCGCTTCGGCCAACATGGCCGCCGTCGCCATCCCCGCGCCGACCTCGAACGAGTTCACCATCGCGGGCTTCAACATCGAGAACTTCAACAACAACGCGACGCAGCGGCAGAAGGCCGCGCTCGCCATCCGCGACGTGATGCTCCTGCCGCACATCATCGGCGTCGCCGAAATCTTCGACCTCGCAGACCTTCAGGCGCTCGCCACCGAAGTCAACACCATCTCGCCCGGCGCTTCCTACTCGGCGCAACTCGTCGAGTCCGACGGCACGACCGGCGACAACGATCAGGACGTGGGCTACCTCGTGGACACCTCGCGCGTCGCCATCAACAGCGTCACGCAGATCGAGCAGGCGGGCTGCACGGGAACGGCGGCCACCTGCAACACCTACACCGACCCGACCAACGGGCAACAGGCGCTCTTGAACGACCGCCCGCCGCTCGTCTTGAACGCCAACATCCAGCCGTCGGGCGCGAACCTGCCCGTCATCGTCGTCGTCAACCACATGCGCTCGTTCATCTGCATTGACGCCGACGCCGACCCGGCAATCGCCGCCGGGTGCGACGGCGGGGCCTCGGACGGCCCGCGCGTCCGCGCCAAGCGCAAGGCGCAGGGCGAGTTCCTCGCAGACCTTTTGCAGGACTTGCAGGTCGCCAACCCGACGACGCCGGTCGTCTCGGTCGGCGACTACAACGCCTATCAGTTCAGCGACGGCTTCACCGACCCCATCGCCACCATCAAGGGCAACCCGACGCCTGACAATCAGCTCGCCGTTGACCAGAGCCCCGACCTCGTAGACCCGAACTTCGTCAACCTCGTTGATGAGCTGGTTCCTTCGGAGCGTTACTCGTTCGTCTTCGAGGGCACGCCGCAGGCGCTCGACCACGTCATCGTCAACACCGTGGCGCGCGCCCGCAACACGCGCTTCGTCATCGCGCGCAACAACGCGGACTTCCCCGAAACCCCTGCGGCGACCTTCGCCACGAACGCCTCGCGGCCCGAACGCAACTCCGACCACGACATGCCGGTCGCCTTCTTCTCGCTCGGCGCGCCGCAAGCGGCAGGCTCGCTCATCATCAGCGAGTTCCGCTTCCGCGGCCCCGGCCAAGTTGTCGCAGCAGGCCCGGTCTCGACCGACATCGGCGGCGGGCTCGGCGGCTTCGGCGGTTTCGGCTCCGACGCCCCGAACTCCGGCGGCCCGGCGGCGACCTTCGACACGCGGGGGACGAACGCCGTGGCCGACTTGTCGCCGCAGGCCAACGACGAGTTCATCGAGTTCTACAACAACACGAACTCGGACATCTTCGTCGCGGCCACGGACGGCTCCGACGGCTGGGCGCTCGTCGGCGCGGACGGCGTGATTCGCTTCGTCATCCCTTCGGGGACGACCATCCCCGCGCGCAGCCACTACCTCGCCGTCAACAATCTCGGTTACAGCCTGACGGGCTACCCGGCTGGCGCGAGCGAATTCGGTCCGGGGGCTGCCACCGGCGACAGCCTGCTGGACGCCAACGGGAGCGGCATCGGCGGCTACACGCTCGACATCCCGGACAACTCCGGCATCGCGCTCTTCCGCACGGCGAACCCTCTGAACTTCAACATGACCGAGCGGCTCGACGCCGCCGGCTACGCGGGCGTCCCCGAACTCTACCGCGAGGGCGCGGGCTTCCCCACGGGCGGCGCGGAGACGACGAGCAACCTTGAGTACACCTTCTTCCGCGACTACAGACCCGTGGGCACGCCGAAGGACACGGGCAACAACGCCGCCGACTTCCTGAGCGCCGACACTGCCGGGACTCCCGGACTCGGACTCGGACAGAAGCTCGGCGCGCCGGGGCCGGAGAACTCGACGAGCCCCATCGAACGCTCGGCGGGCTTCTTCGTCACTCTGCTCGACCCGGCTCTCAGCTCGTCGGCGGTTCCGAACCGCGTCCGCAAGCAGTGCGGCCCCGCCGAAGAGTGCGACCCGAACCGCTCGCAGTTCGGGACGATGTCCATCCGCCGCACGGTGACGAACAACACGGGCAGCGCGGTCGTGCAACTGCGCTTCCGCATCGTCGAGGTGACGGGCTTCCCGCGACCCAACGGCGCGACCGCCGACATCCGCGCCATTGACTCCAGCGACATCTCGGTGACGGTCAACGGCAACCCCGTGGACGTGCGCGGGACGACCGTCGAGCAGCCGCCCTCGCAGCCCTTCGGCGGCGGCTGGAACTCTTCGCTGAACGTCGGCTTCGTCTCGCTCGACACTCCGCTCGCCGACGGCGACTCGGTCAGCGTCCAGTTCCTCCTCGGCGTCCAGCAGACGGGCAACTTCAAATTCTTCCTGAACATTGAAGCCCTGCCCGACCCGAACGTCGTCCTCGGCCCGGTGACGCGGCAGAGGAGATAACAACCGCGCCCGGACACGGGGCCGCGAAGCACGGAGGGCCGCCGGAAGAGAGTACGTCTCTTCCGGCGGCCCTCCGCCTTTTTTTCCCCTCCCGCGCACGCGCCGGGCGAGGGCCACGGAACTCTTAATTTCCCGGCAAAATCGCCTCGCGGAGGGTGGTTTGAGGCTCTCCTTCGGCGGACAATTCGGCGGCGGTTTCCGGCGCGTCTCCGGGGCCGGAAAAAAGGTTTCCCGGTGGCCCGTTTTACCTTGCGCCGCCCCCTTAAAATGTAGTATTTAACATCTAGTTTACGCTGTCGTAGGACTCGCGAAACCGGCTTCCCGTATGGTATAAGTTTGATTCTCAAACTTTTCCGTCCCTGTTAACAAAAGGACATTTCGGAATTTTTTCGGGGCTTCAGAAATCAAGTTTCTCGCGCCCCATTCGCGACCCTAAAGTACGCCGTGTGTTTCTGCCCGAAGGACTGACCTGCTGGCATGATGAGAAAGCAAGAAGTTCGTCTCCCCGCCAGCCCGTCCGAGCTTCATAGGAATACGCCCGCGCGCACCGGAGTTCGGCACGCCCCGCGCCGTGCATGAGCGCCACTCTTCAACTTCAGGATTAAAATTGTAAGGAGTCTTCTCCATGAGAAAGTTTTTGCATCTCTCTCTTGCCACCTTGCTGCTGTTCGCGTGCATGTGCGCCACGGCCTTCGCGCAGTCCACGACTGACGGCGCAATCGGCGGAACCGTCAAAGACCCGAACGGAGCCATCGTCACCGGCGCCGCCGTGACGGTGCGCAATGAGGGCACCAACAAGGAGAGCACCGGCACGACGGACGACGAAGGTCGCTTCCGCATCGTGCAGCTCCAGCCCGGCAACTACACCTTGACGATCAACCAGAGCGGCTTCGCCCCCTTCTCGAAGCAGGCCGTCGTGGTCGAGGTCGGTCTCGTCACCAACCTCGAAATCCCGCTCGGGCTCGTCGGGGCTCAGGAGACCGTCGAGGTGACGGCTGAGGCTCCCGTCGTCAACACCTCGCAGCAAGACTTCGCCTCGAACATCAACCAGACCTCGATCAACGAGCTGCCGATTAACGGTCGCCGCGCGTCGAACTTCGTCCTGCTGACGCCCGGCGTCGCGCCGGACGGCGACTTCGGCCTCATCTCGTTCCGCGGCATCTCCGGCCTCCTCAACAACTCGACCGTTGACGGCGGCAACAACAATCAGGCGTTCTTCGCCGAGGAGGCGGGCCGCACGCGCATCAGCTCCTCGATCAGTCAGGCGGCGGTGCGCGAGTTCCAGGTCAACACCTCGAACTACTCCGCCGAGTACGGTCGCGCCGCCGGCGGCGTCGTCAACACCGTCACCAAGTCGGGCACCAACGACTTCCACGGGCAGCTCTTCTACTACCTGCGCGACAACAAGCTCGGCGCGCGCAACCCGCTCGGCTTCCGCAGCGTGGTCGTCAACAACGTCGTCGAGCGTCAGGGCCTCAAGCCCGTGGACAAGCGCCACCAGTTCGGCGGGGCCATCGGCGGCCCCATCGTCAAGGACAAGGCGTTCTTCTTCTTCAGCTACGAGCAGCAGAAGCGCGACTTCCCCGGCATCGCCACCTTCGACAGTCTGACGTTCCTCAACACCATCAACACGGCGAACCTGACCGCCGCGAGTCGCGGCATCACGACGGCGCAGATTGACGCGGCCCGCAACTTCCTCGTCGGGCTGACGGGCGAAGTGCCCCGCCGACAGGATCAGTACCTGCTGCTCCCGAAGATTGACTGGAACATCAACTCGTCGAACACCTTCACCTTCACCTACAACCGCCTGCGCGCCGACGGCCCCAACGCCGTCCAGACGCAGCCGACCACGACGCGCGGCATCGCCAGCTTCGGCGACGACTTCGTGGACATTGACTACGGCATCTTCCGCCTGACCTCGACCATCACGCCGACCATCGTCAACGAGGCGCGCGTCAAGATTTCCAAGGAAGACAACTACCAGTTCAGCAACCCGCCCTCGCCCGGCGAGCCGACGACCGGCCCCGGCGGGCGCTCGCCTTCGGTCGCCATCACGGGCGGCCTGACCTTCGGCAAGGCCAACTTCCTTGAGCGCACGCACAACCCGCTGGAGAAGAGCCAGCAGTACGTGGACAACGTGACGCTCACGCACGGCAACCACACGATCAAGTTCGGCGGCGAGTTGCTGCGCAACGACGACCTCCTCGACAACCTCTTTCAGGAAGGCGGCGTCTACGCCTACAACAACATCAACGACTTCATCGTTGACTACTCCAACTTCACGTCGGGCGGCGCGCTCCGCACCGCCGCTCGCCAGTGCTCGACCACGACGCGCATCGCCGGCCTCTGCTACACGAGCAACTACGCGCAGGGCTTCGGTAGTGCGTCCTTCCAGTTCGACACGACCGACCTCGCCTTCTACATTCAGGACGACATCCGCTGGACGCCGCGCCTGACGGTCAACCTCGGCCTCCGCTACGAGATTGAGATGATGCCGGAGCCGCAAATCCCGAACCCGCTCTTCCCGCAGACGGGCCAGTTCCCGACCGACAAGAACAACTTCGGCCCGCGCGGCGGCTTCGCCTACGACCTCAACGGCAACGGCAAGACCTCGATCCGCGGCGGCGTCGGCGTCTACTACGGGCGACTCATCAACTCGACGATCTCGAACGCCATCACCAACACGGGCGTTGACCGCGGGCAGGTGCAGTTCTCGCTCAACCCGGCGACGGCCAACTCCGGCGCGCCCGTCTTCCCGAACGTGATTGCGACCCCGGCGGCGATTGCCAACCCGACGGGCGCTTCCATCGCCGGCTCCAGCATCGTCGTGCTCGCGCCCGACCTGCACCTGCCGACGATCGTTCAGGGCGACTTCGTCGTCGAGCGCGAGATCGCGCGCAACACCGTCGTCTCGGTCTCGTACCTGACGAGCCGCGGGCGCTTCCTGCCCGCCTTCATCAACAAGAACATCGCCCCGGCGACCGTCTTCCGCACGCTGACCGTCGGCTCCGGCGAGTTCGCCGGCCAGACCGTCACCGTGCCCGTCTACTCGGCGCGCCTCGACTCCCGCTTCTTCAACATCACCGAAGTGCGCGGCGCGGTCGAGTCGGCCTACCACGCGCTCGTCATTCAGGCCAACCGCCGCCTGACCAACGGGCTCCAGTTCCAGATGAACTACACGCTGTCGCGCTCGCGCGACAACGGCCAGTCGTCGGTCACGTTCACTTCGACGAACACCCCGACCGACCCCTTCAACCTCGACCTCGACAAAGGCCCGTCGAACTCCGACACGCCGCACCGCTTCGTCGCCAGCGCCGTCTGGAACCCGAAGGGCTTCGGCCTCGACGAGTCGCCGGTCGGTCGCGCCATCTTCGGCGGCTGGACGATTGCTCCCATCTTCACGGCGCAGTCGGGCAGGCCGTACTCGGCGGGCGTCAGCGGTCGCCCGGTCGCGGCGGCCCTCAACGCGAGCATCACCGGTTCGGGCGGCAACAGCTTCTTCCTGCCGTTCGGGCGCAACAGCTTCCGCCAGCCGAAGATCATCAACCTGGACGCGCGCCTCTCGCGCCGCTTCAACCTCGGCGAGCAGCGTAACCTTGAGTTGCTGGTTGAAGGCTTCAACATCTTCAACCGGACTCAGATTACGTCGGTCAACTCGACGGCCTTCAACCTCGACCAGACGACCGGCGTGCTCACCCCCGTGGCCTCCTTCGGCACGGAGTCGGCTGCCGGTAACTCCATCTTCCGCGAGCGGCAGGTGCAGCTCGCCGTGCGCTTCGAGTTCTAAACGAAGCACTCGGACGGAAAAACTACGGGCGCGCCCTTCAAAAGGCGCGCCCGTTTTTTTTGTCTCTGCTTTGTCTCTTCGTGGTTCAAACGCGCGGGCTACTTCGCGGCCCGCGCCTTGGTCATGCGGCGCGTCATCTCTTCGATGGGCGCGTGGTCGTCGGTGAAGAAGGGCGTCTCGGCGGGCGGCGTGAGTTCACGGACGGAGGCGGCGGCCTTGCGCGCCAGTTGTTCGATGACGCCGCCCGTGTTGACCTGTTCGAGCCGCGCGCGGACTTCCCCGGCGGTGCGCTCGCGCGCGAAGACGAAGAGCAGGAAGTTCCCCTTGCTCGGCTCCGTGTAGAGGACGGACGGGAAGACGCGCCGGAGCGTGGCGGCGGTCGAGTTGAGCACCTCCCGGTCTCTCCCCACGTCCATCACGTTGAGCATGAGGACGCCGCCCTCCGGCATGTGCGCGCGCACGGTCTGGAAGAACTCGACCGTGGCGAGGTAGAAGGGGACGTAAGGCCCGCCCTGATAGAGGTCTATGTGTACGAGGTCATAGACGCCCTCGCTCCGCGCGAGCCACGGCCTCGCGTCCGCGAGATGAACACGCAAGCGCCCGCCGTCGTCCTTCTTTAAATCGAAGAAACGTTCTCCGGCCTCAATCACCTTCGGGTCTATCTCGACGGCGTCGGCCTCGATGCCGGGCGCGGCGGCGCGCGTCGCGGCCAGAGACCCGCCCGCGCCCATGCCGAGGACGAGCAGGCTTCGCGGCTCCGCTTCGAGCAGCGACGGGCCGAGCGCGAAGTAGTCGTAGTAGTAGCCCGACCAGCCCGTCTCCATGTCGCGCATCGTGTGCACGGTGTTGTGGTTCAAGACGAGCGACTGCCGGTTGTCGCGCCGCACGACGCGCACCTGATTGTATTCCGACTCGCTCAGCCAGATTGTCCCTTCGGGCCACGCGGCCTCCGGCGCAAAAGGCAGAAGCGCGAGCGCGGGCACGGCCAACAGCGCGCGGCGACCGACGCTCCCCGCGACGAGTCCCGTGACGGCGACCAGCGCGGTGACGACGCACGCCGTGATAAGCGTCGCGCGCGTGCCGAGCCGAGGCACGAGGAAGAAGCTCGTGAGGACGACGCCGCCGATGCTCCCCACGGTCGAGAGCGCGTAAATCTTTCCGGCGGTGATGCCGACGTGCGCGGCCCGCGCCTGCAAACGGATGACGAACGGCGAGACCATCGCCAAAGCGACCATCGGCGGGCCGAAGATGACGAGCGTCGCCAAGACAATCCCCGTCGCCCCGTCGAGGCGCGAGAGCGCGGGCAGCATCGAGTTGACCGTCAACACGACGACGAGCTGATAGACGCCGCTCAGGAGGATGACGAGATAGAGAGGCCGGTCAGTCTGGCTCTTGTCCGCCAGCCATCCGCCGAGCGCGTAACCGGCGGCGAGCGCCGCCATCACGACCGAGATCATCGCGCCCCAGACGTAGATCGAGTAGCCGAAGTAAGGCGCGTAGAGGCGGAAGGCGACCAGCTCTAAGACCATGATGACCGCGCCCGTCAGCAGCGGCGTCACGTGCCAGAGCGCCGCCTTCAGCCGCGCCGGTTGAGGAATCGTACTCATGTTCGAGTTCGGTATTGCTTTGAGTTCAAGATTAAGAAGACGGACGTGCCGGGTCGAAGTTGGAAGCCTTCGTCACTTTCCTCCTCGAACACCCGCCCGCACATCTTATAACAGCCCCCGCCCGTTTTGTCCGAAGACAGGGCGTTCGCCCCTTCGCCCGATGTACGGAAAAGCGCACAGCCTCGGAGCGCACACACACACGCCCTCGCGCCCCGCGCAACTCATCTATCGCACTCTCCGCAAACAACTTTCACCCGCGCGGGCGTCGCGCCGCGCGGTCGCGGCATATCGGTTGCCAACACTTCAGACCGAAGGGAAGTGCTGAGTTCAGTCGTAACTTGCTTATCGCTTCGTTTGACTTCAGTAAAGTTTAAGGAGGATTCGTGTCATGGGGCTTCCGAATAAGGATGAGGTCGAAGGGAAATTCGATCAGGCGAAGGGTTCGGTGAAGGAGACCGTGGGCAGCGCCATCGGCGACGACGAGATGGAGGCGGAAGGCACGGCGGACAAGATTAAGGGTGACGTGCAGGAGGGCTACGGCGGCGCGAAGCGCAAGGTCGGAGACTTTCTGGAGGACGTCGGCGACGCCATCCGTCGTTAGACGGTTCTGAACTTCAACTCGCAAGACACGGAGGCCGCTGCTCAAGTTCACCTGCGTTGAGCAGCGGCCCGTGCTTTCTAACGGCGGATAGAAATTTGCCGAGAGCGGCCCGCGCCGCTTCTTACAAACTCAAACCTTTTTCTTCCGACCGCAGTTCTTACTCCTGCCGCACGTGTTCCGCGCCGAGGTCTTCGAGCAGTCTTTCTAACGTGTCGGCCTCCTCGACGGTCTTCGCCTCGACGCCGAGCAGGATACCGCCCGCGCGCAGACTCGCGTCGTAAACCTTCGCGCGGTGTTCGGGGATGCCCGCGCCGACGAGCGCGCCGATGAGCCCGCCAGCCGCGCCGCCCGCGCCCGCCCCGGCGAGCGCCGCCGCCAGAGGCCCCGCCACCACGAGCCCCAAACCGGGCAGCATGATGTTCGTGCCGACGGCGGCAATCGCGGCGGCAATCGCGCCCACGACGCCTCCGACCGCGCCGCCGATGCCTGCGCCGTCCGTCGCGTGCGTCCGCGTCTCGATGGCGAACTCTTTGCTCTTGGTCGCGTCGGACATGAGCACGCTGATGTCGTCGCGCGTGTAGCCGCGCTTGATGAGAACGTCAACCGCCGCTTCGGCGGCGACGCGCGTCTTGAAAAACCCCGTCACAAGTTTTGCCATCACAATACTCCTCAAACTTCCATCCGCCCCGAATTGAAGAAGAGTCCAGAGCGGAGAAAACAGACCTGTACGAAACGTCTTCTATCGCAATCAACGTGCCGACTCGAACGAAGCGGACGCGTGCCCGGCGATGACGGAGCGCGTTGAAGTTAGCGGCTTCAGCCTTCAACGCTTCTCTTTCGTCGCGCACGCCGTCGCGTACCAAAGCGGAACAAAACCGGCGCGCGTGTCTCGTTCGGCATCAGCCGTGCAAGGCGTTGACGGCGCGAACCCGCGCACGCGAACGCTGGTATAATACGTGCCACTGGAATCGCGCCCGGACATTTCGGACAGGGGGTTTTTGAAGAGTGATTAAGGCTGTCATTTTCGACGTTGACGGGACGCTCGTGGATTCGGTTGACCTCCACGCGCGCGCGTGGCAGGAGGCGTTCGACCGCTTCGGCAAAAAGATTCCTTTCGAGCAGGTGCGTTCGCAGATAGGCAAGGGCGGCGACCAGTTGATGCCCGTCTTCTTCTCGAAGCAGGAGTTAGAAGAGTTCGGCGAAGAGATGGAGAAGTTTCGCGGCGACCTCTTCAAACGCGAGTACCTGCCGCGCGTCAAAGCCTTCCCCGACGTGCGCGAACTCTTCGAGCGCGTCCGGCGCGAAGGCCAGCGCATCGCGCTCGCTTCTTCCGCTAAAGAAGACGAACTCAAGACGTACAAAAAAATCGCGCGCATCGAAGACCTCGTCGAAGAGGAGACCTCGGCGGACGACGCCGAGAAGTCGAAGCCGCACCCGGACATCTTCGAGGCCGCGCTCGCGCAGCTCGGAGACGTGAAGCCCTTCGGAGGCCGTCGTCGTCGGCGACACGCCCTACGACGCCGAGGCGGCTGGCAAGGCCGGACTCTCGACCGTCGGTTTCCTCTGCGGCGGCTTCCCCGAAGAAGACTTGCGCGCGGCGGGCTGCGTCCGAATCTACCGGGACGCCTCAGACCTCCTCGCGCATTACGAAGACTCGCCCCTCGCGTCGAAGTCAACGTCCGCCGCCTCGCGCAGTTAGTTAAAATCCATCCCCGTGAAGATTCTCCACGTCAGCTCGGCGCGCCTCTTCGGCGGCGGCGAAAGGCACATCGTTGACCTCGCGCGCGGGCTCTCCGCGCGAGGCCACGAGGTCTACGCCGCGCTCCCGACGGGCTCGCCCCTGCGCGCCGAGATGGTTTCGCTCAACCCGCACGGCGTCGTCGAACTGCCGCTCAAGAATGCGTTTGATGTCGGAAGCGCTCTCGGCCTCACGCGCTTCGTGCGCGAGCAGGGCGTCGAGATTATCCACGCGCACGTCGCGCGCGATTACCCTCTCGCGGCGCTCGCCGCGCGGCGTTCAAGAAGCGCGCGTCTCGTCATCACGCGACACGTTCTGTTCCCTCTGAGCCGCGCGCACCGCCTCGCACTCTCGAACGTCTCGCGCGTCGTCGCCGTCTCCGAGGCGGTGGCCCGCTCGATACGCGCGCGCGGGATTTTCCCTGAGCATAAAATCCGCGTCGTGCCGAACGGGATTGACGTGCGGAGGTTCGAGGAAGCGCGCCGGGTGTTTGAGGAAGGAAGACGAGAGCCGGACTCAAAGCCTCACGCGACTCTGCGCGTCGGCATCGTCGGCGAGTTGAGTGAAGTGAAGGGACAGGACATCTTCATCCGCGCCGCGCGCCTCGTCGCCGACGGGTTCGAGGGCGCGGTCGAGTTCGTCATCGTCGGCGATGACGCCTCGCCCGCCGGTGAAAACCGGAAACGTTTGGAGAGTCTCGTCCGGCATTTGAACTTGACGGGGCGCGTGCGCTTCACGGGCCGACTCGAAGACGTGGCGGGCGTTCTCGCATCGCTCGACGTGTTCGTCTCCGCGTCGCGCTCAGAGGCTTTCGGCATCGCGTTGGTCGAAGCGATGGCCTCCGGTGTGGCCGTCGTGGCGACGGCGACCGAAGGCGCGCGGGAGATTGTCGAAGACGGGAGGACGGGCGTGCTCGTGCCCGTCAATGACGTGGACTCGCTCGCCGCCGCCGTCTCGGAGTTGCTTGATGATGAAGCGCACCGTCGTGCTCTCGGCTCGTGTGCGCGGGAGGATGCCGGAGAGCGTTTCAGCCTCGAACGCATGATTGCGGACACCGAGCGAGTTTACGCGGAAGCGCTTGGGCGTTGACTTGCTCTTTAATCACGACGGAAGCCGAACGAGTTTGCGGGGCAGGAGCTTAAGTATTTCCGTTGTTGGGTCTATGATGACGAAGACGAAGGTATCTTTATTTAGGATGAGAAGACCTCTCCCGGCAGGTTCAAGACGATGAGCAGGCGTGCGCGCGTGCGCGGAATCGAGATCGCTGACGAAGCGGCGGGCGAAGAAGGCGGGGCGGCGTGAGCGGGCACAAGAAATACTGCATCGAAGAGCGCGTCCGCTGGGGCGACGTGGACGCCGCGAGCATCATCTTCTACGGCGCTTACATCCGCTTCTTCGAGTTCGCCGAGACCGAATTGTTCCGCGCCGTCGGACTGCCCTACAGCGTGATGTTCGACGAGCTGGACATCTGGCTGCCGCGCGCGCACCTCGAATGCGACTTCCGCCGCGCCGCGAAGTTGGACGACATGCTTGAGGTCTGCGTCTTCGTCGGGCGCGTCGGCAGTAAATCTCTGCGGCTCAACTTCGAGGTGCGGCGCAAGGGCGAAGCGGAGATGCTCGCCGAAGCTCACTTCGTCCTCGTCGCCGTCCGCCGCGACACGTTCGAGACCGTGCCCGTGCCCGAAGAGTTGAAGAAACGCCTCGCGCCTTACACCTCACAATCGTCAGGCGAAGTAGAGTCAAACCCTCACTGACTCTCTCGCCCGTCATTCTTTCAAACACTTCCTCGCCGTCTGATTCCGAAGACCCGCACGCGGGAGGTTTCCGAAATGAGTTCCGACGAATCTAGTCTGGAGTTCGACATGTTCGAGGACATGCGCCGCACGCTGGCGCGCGTTCTGACGGAAGTGGGCCGCGACCCCATCGAGGCCGAGAGGATTTCCCTCTATGTCATGCAGGGCCTGCGCGACGTGCCCAAGCTGATGCACGCGCTCGGCAGGTCGAAGAAGCCTGCCACCGAAACTCTCCCTCTCCTCATGGAAGTTCTGGAGAACGCCTCCTCGCTCGACAAGGCGCGCGCGATGCTGCTCGGCCCCGACGATAAAGTCGTCCACTGAATTTGATTTGAAATCTGTTTGTGAGGAACGAGAGCCCTCTTGGACGGGCATTGACGAGCGTCTTTATCAAACTCCGCCCGGCGAAATCAGAGGGGCCACGCGGCGCGGCGCGCGAGCGTCGGCTTGAGGTCGAGGTAGCCCTGGTCGCCCGCGACGAGTTCGCAGAGCGTGCGCCTGATGCCCCGGTGCAGGCGCGCGAAGTCAATCATCCTGTCCGTGAAGGCCCCGCCCCAGAAGCTCCCGTAGAACCTCCGGCGCATCTGCGACGCGCGCCTTAACTCCCGACCGAAGTCCGCGCGCCACATCGTCTCGTAAGCCGAAACGTCGCCCCGTAAATACGCTTCCGCGAAAAGCTCCGCCGAGCGCAAAGCGTAGAAGATGCCTTCGCCCGTCACGGGGTCTGCGAACCCGGCGGCGTCTCCGAGCAGCGCCCAGTCATCGCCGGCGGCGCGGCGCGCGTCGAACGTCTCCGGCGTGAGGCCGGGGATTCGCGCCGCGTACCTCTCGGCGACGCTCCTTAGTCTCTCTTCGATTTCACATCCGCCTGAGTCTTCATCCGCCCGCGCCGTCGAAGCCCAGAGCGGCGCACGAGCGTCGGCCCGCCTGCGGTAGTAGCCGACCATGAAGCCCCAGAGCATTTGGTCGAGCGCCTTGTGATCGAAGGCGTCCTGCGCGGTGGCGATGCCGAATGAGATGTGGTCGAGACGCGGGAAGGCCCAAGCGTACCCCGCCCAACCCGGCAAGAAAGCGATGACCGTCGGCGCGTCGTCAGTCTCGGCCAGAGGCGTGCGGTAGCCGAACGCAACCTCCATCTCAGAGTTGCCGAGAGCGCCTGCGAGGCGACGCGCAATCGGACTGTTCACTCCGTCCGCCGCCACGAGCACTCGCCCGCTCCAACTATCTCTGCCGCGCATGCGCACCAACCACTCGCCGCTTTGGCCCCTCTCGGTCGAAGCGTTGACGCGGCCTTCAAACACCTCGGCCCCGGCGCGTCGCGCCCGCTCGCGCAGGTGCGAATCCAACGCGCGCCGCGAGTAGATGGCGAAGGGCTCCGACAGCTCAAGCCTCACGCTCCTCCCGGCGGGCGAACACATCTCGACCTCCGAGACCATGCGCCCGCCCGCTTCGAGCAGGAACGGCCAGGCCTTCAGAGCCTTCGACGTGACGCCGCCCCCGCACGCCTTCGCGTCCTCCGCCGGGCGACCGTCGAAGAGCGCCACGCGCGCCCCGCCGCGCGCCAACCTCTCAGCCGCGAAAGAGCCTGCCGGCCCCGCGCCGACAATCAACACGTCGAAGATTTTCTCTTTACTCAACGCCGCTTCTCTCTCGAATCTCGAACCTTCTTCGGCACAGCCTCTCGCGCACGCCTTCACGCACCCTCAACACCTTATCCTTGCGAGACCGCTCGCCGACTGTGCTAGAATCTTAACATCCCCTTCAGCATTTAGGCCGGTGGCCCTCGCACCAGACTCCCCTTCGACCTTTCAAGGACGCGCGTGCCTACAGTCGGCTTGCGTCTCGGACTAGGAAGATGGCAAACGGTTCGGTCGTCTTTGTCGGCATCGCTCCGCACCCGCCGATCATGGTTCCTGAGGTCGGCGGCGAGATGATCGCCCAAGTGCGCGGCTCGATAGACGCCATGCGCGAACTGACGGCGCGTGTCATCGCGAGCGGCGCGGAGACGGTCGTCACCATCTCGCCGCACGCCCCGCTCGAAGCGCACGCCTTTGTCGCCTACGACGGCCCGCGCGTGAACGGAGATTTTGCTAACTTCCGCGCCCCGCAGGCAACGGTTGACGTGCCCGTGGACGAGGAACTACTGAAGGCCATCACAGAGCACGCCGCCCTCGGCGGTTATTCGGTCGTCACGCTGAAGGGGCAGGCACTCGATCACGGCACCGCCGTCCCCCTCTATTTTCTTTTGCGCAACGGATGGGACGGGCGTGTCGTCTCGCTCGGCTACTGTTTCCTTTCGGACGAAGACCACGTCCGTTTCGGCAACTGCATCAGGCGTGCGTGCGAGGCCGCGGGGCGTCGCGCCGCCTTCATCGCCAGCGGCGATTTGAGTCACCGCCTCAAACCCGACGCGCCTGCGGGCTATAACCCCGACGCACGGCTCTTCGACGAAGAGGTCGTCGAAGCCATAAGGGCTTGTGTTCCCAATAACATCGCCAAAATTGACCCTTCACTAAGGCGGCTGGCCGGGGAGTGTGGTTATCGTTCGATGCTGACGGCGCTCGGCGTGTCGGAAGGTGAGGGCTGCGAGGTTTTACATTATGAAGCGCCATTCGGCGTTGGCTATCTGGTGGCTCAACTCTCGCGTCCCGGCGGCTGACGAAGGTTATGAATTTCAAGTCTGAACAGGATGCTGCAACGGGACGCACGGCTCAGCCGTCTTCGGACGGTCATTCCATCCCGACGCTCACGCAAGTCTCTGACGACGAATCTCTTCCGACGCTCGCGCGTCACGCGGTCGAAACTTACGTCTTAGAACAACGCTTTTACGAGCCCGACTCCGCGTCTTTACCTCCGCTCCTGCGGCAGCCATCGGCCTGCTTCGTCAGCATCAAGACCTTCGACCGCGAACTTCGGGGCTGCATCGGCACGGTCACTCCGTCCCGAAGCGTGCTCGCCGAGGAGATCGTCCTCAACGCCGTCAGCGCGGCCACGCGCGACCCACGTTTTCCGCCCGTTTCGGCGGCAGAATTACCGGGCCTGCGCTACTCCGTTGATGTTCTCGACGCGCCGGAACCCGCCCGTTTTGAAGATTTAGACCCGGCAGTCTTCGGCGTTATCGTGGAGGAAGAGACCGGCCCGCGCCGTGGGCTTCTCCTGCCCGACATCAATGGCATCGAGACGGCGGAGCAGCAGGTGCAAATCGCCGCCCGCAAGGCCGGTATCTCGCTACATCAATCTCACAAGCTCTATCGCTTCCGCGTGCGCCGCTTCGCCGAAGGGGCACACGCGCAATAATTTCATAAGGTGAATAGCCTCTCTCAAGGCGAGAATGGCAAATCGCGCTTCCGGGCACGGCTCTAATTAGTCTGTGACGTGCAAAAGTAAAATTTGTGGGCAAAAAAATTCCGCTGCATACGCGAGAAGCATGCAGCGGCAAGATTCACAGGAGGAAAGGGTCTTCATCTTACACAAGAGGGCTTGGTGTGTCAAATAGAATCATTCCAAGCCCTCCTGTGCAAGTAGTTTTAAACGTCTAAGTTTTTGACATCCAAAGCGTTATCCTCGATGAACCGGCGGCGGGGTTCGACCGCGTCTCCCATCAGGACGGTAAAAATTCCATCCGTTTCCACTGCGTCGTCAATTTTGACCTGAAGCAGCGTGCGCTTCTCAGGGTTCATCGTGGTCTCCCAGAGCTGCTCCGGGTTCATCTCGCCGAGTCCTTTGTAACGCTGAATCGTCAAATCTTTCTTGGCCGCGGCTAAAACGCGATCCAACAAAACCTCCCTCGTCTCAATCGTCTCTTTCAGGTCGCCTTCGTCAAGAATGAGAGGGGCTGCCAGACGGTCTTCCAGGGCTCTAAAAAACTCGACCGCCTTCTGAAATTCGACGTGGCTGGCGAGATTCCAGTCTATTTTAACTTTTGCTCCACCGGCGGCGACGGTTTCTATCTCCCAGAGCCCGTGCTCTTCGTCCGTCGAAAGCTCGGTGTCGTATCCCGCTTTAGCCAGCACTTTTTCAATCCGCGCCAAATGCTCCGACTGAAAAACGTTCCGCAGGGTCGCGCCTTCATCACGCAACATCCCCTGGCGTCCGCCGAAGGATTCCAGAAGTAAATTGAGCAGACGCTCGTCATTTCCGAGCCTGCGCGCCGCTTTTTCGCTGTAACGTCTCAATTCGACCATCTGTTCGAGGGAACGGGCCAGCTCGCGCCCTTCGACCACCACGCCCGTCTCCGCCGAGGAGACCTTCATGTCGGTCGTCGCCTGCCGCATCAGAAACCGCACCATTGACCTCTCGTCTTTGATGTATTCCTCGCGCTTTCCTCGTTTCACTTTGAAAAGCGGCGGCTGTGCGATGTACACATTCCCGGCCTCGATCAAGTCCGGCATCTGCCTGTAGAAGAAGGTCAGGAGCAGTGTGCGGATGTGCGAGCCGTCAACGTCCGCGTCGGTCATGAAAATGATTTTGTGGTAGCGCAGTTTAGCCAGATCAAAATCACCTTGTCCGATGCCAGTGCCGAGCGCGGTGATGAGACTCTTAATCTCGCTGTGGCCGAGCATCTTGTCGAAGCGCGCCTTTTCAACATTTAAAATCTTTCCTTTTAAAGGAAGAACGGCTTGATTTCGACGATCTCTGCCCTGTTTCGCGCTACCGCCCGCAGAGTCTCCTTCTACAATGTAAAGCTCACACAGCGTGGGGTCTCTTTCCTGACAGTCGGCGAGCTTACCGGGGAGCATAGTGGAGCCCATCGCCCCTTTTCTGACTATCTCGCGGGCCTTGCGGGCCGCATCGCGCGCGCGCGCGGCGTCCACGGCCTTGCCGACGATTTTCTTGGCGACCGTCGGATTCTGCTCGAAATACTCGGTCAGACGCTCGTTGAGGAAGGATTCGACCGCGCCCTTCACGTCCGAATTGAGTTTCCCCTTGGTCTGGCCTTCAAACTGCGGCTGCGGCAGTTTGACGGAAATCACCGAGACCAGACCTTCGCGCACGTCGTCGCCGCTCAAAGCGCTCTTGAAGTTTTTCGCGAGGCCGGAGGACTGCGCGTAAGCGTTGATGGTGCGCGTCAGGGCCGAGCGGAAGCCGGAGAGGTGCGTGCCGCCGTCCACCGTGTTGATGTTGTTGGCGAAGGAGTAGACCTTCTCGTCGTAAGAGTCGTTGTACTGGATGGCGACCTCGATGGAGAGCGCGTCGGCGACTCGCTCGAAGTAGAGCGGCTTGTCGTGGAGCGCCGACTTGTTCTTGTTGAGGTGCTTGACGAACTCCGCGATCCCGCCGCGGTAGTAAAACTCGTGCGAGCGTTCCGCCTCCTCGCGCTCGTCCTTGATGGTGATGCGGATGCCTTTGTTAAGAAATGCCTTCTCGCGCAGACGCTCCGAGAGCTTATCGAAGCTGAACTCGGAGACGTCGAATATCTCGGCGTCCGGCTTGAAGGTGATCTTCGTGCCGCGTTTGCGTGTCTTCCCCGTAGTTTCGAGTTTGGTCGCAGCGATGCCCCGCTTGTATTCCTGCTCGTAAGTCGAGCCGTCCCTCCAGATTTCGAGGAGAAGCCACTCAGAGAGGAAATTTACGCAAGAGACGCCCACTCCGTGGAGTCCCCCGGACACCTTGTAAGCGTTCGAGTCGAACTTGCCGCCCGCGTGGAGTTTGGTCATCACGACCTCGGCGGCTGATTTCTTCTCCTGCTTGTGATAATCAACGGGGATGCCGCGCCCGTTGTCTATGACCGTGATCGAGTTGTCTAAGTGGATGGTGACTTCGACGGTGTCGCAATAGCCGGCGAGGGCTTCGTCCACGGAATTGTCCACGACCTCGTAGACGAGGTGATGGAGACCCATGTCGCCGGTCGAACCGATGTACATCGCGGGGCGCTTGCGGACGGCGTCGCGCCCCTCTAAAACCGTAATGGAAGTTGCTGTATAACCGCTATCCTTCTTTTTCGATATCGTTGCTGTAGACAAACTGCTCTCCTCTCCGTATCTGCTGCTCATAATTCTTCCCTAGATGTCGTCTGAATGGGTGCGAACGTCTGCCGACTACGAAGTATGTTAGATGCTTTCCGAGGTGGTTACGATTGTTCTTTCGGCGGCGGGAGCCCTAATTTCAAGCGCCTCTCCGCCCTTCACCTCGAACACGCTGGCGCTCGGCGAGAACTCCGAAACGAGGCTCTCTTTGGAGGTCGTAAGAAAAGTCTGCGTGCGCTCTTTGAGGTATTCGAGTAACTGACTAATGCGCCTTCTGTCCAGTTCCGCGTCCACGTCGTCGAGGACGAAAATCGGATACTCACTGTGCCACGAATGATACACCGAAATCGCCGCTAAGTCAAGTAAAATCAACGCACTACGCTGCTGACCGGAACTCCCGAAGGCGCGTATGTCGCGCCCGTCGAAGAGGATTTCGAGGTCGTCACGGTGCGGCCCGATGAGCGCGTAGCCGGAGGCGATTTCGGCCTGTAGACGGAAACTCAGTCGCTCTCTGATGAGGGCCTCGTAGTCGCTCAAATCTCCCCGGCCTTCGAGCGCGGAGGCGTAGCGGATCGTGACCTCCTCGCGCTCGAACAGTCGTCGCTGAAGGCTCTCTCGAAGGCGGCTGACGTAATCCAGACGCGCCTCGTGGATGGACGTGCCGAGGGAAGCGAGTTGGCGATTCCAGGGCTCGATCAGCTCTCTGGCTTTATCCAAACTAAATTCCGCCTCGGCGATGTCCTGAAGCAAGCGGTTCTTCTGTTTGACGACGCGTTGATAGTCGGCGAGCGTCTGGATGTAGGTGTGATGGAGCGAGACCACGCCCCGGTCGAGGAACTTCCGTCGAGCTTCGGGGCCGCCGCGCACTACCTCAAGCTCGTCAGCCGTGAAGGCCACGACGTGCAACTGGCTGAGGTAGTTCGTGATGGTCTCTCTTTTCTCGTTGACCGTGAGCGTCTTGGTGGCGCCCTGAAGCGTGACCTGCAAATCCCTCCAGACCTCACGGCTGCGCGCGATGCGCCCCCTGACGACGGCCAAATCCTGACCGAAGAGGATGGCTTCCTGCGGCTTCTGCGTGCGGAAAGATTTGCTCGTGGCGAGCAGGTAGATGGCTTCGAGCCAGTTGGTCTTGCCCTGCCCGTTCTCGCCGTAAATGATGTTGAGACCCTCGCCCCAAGAGACCTTGCCGCTCAAGTTTCTGAACTGGTGGGCCTCAAGCGATTCGAGCAGCATATGCCGAATTTTAGCACATGCTGCTCGAAGCAGGAGTCGCGGGCCGACTTTTACGATGAAGCGGAGAGGTCAGATACGCATCGGCATGACGACGTATTTGTAGTCGTAGCCGTCGTCCGCGGTGGGCCGCAGTTGCGCCTGCGAGTTGCCGTCTTTGAACTCGAAGGAGACGCCGCCGCCGTTCATCACGTTGAGGAAATCCTGAAGATAGGCGGCGTTAAAGCCGATCTCGGTCTCTTCGCCGGTGTAGTCGGTGCTGACGGTCTCGCGCGCCTCGCCCTCCTCGGCGGTCTGCGAGCTGATGTGGAGGCTGCCGGGCGTGAGTTGGAAGCGGATGGCGTGCGAGCGGTCGTCGGCCATGAGGGCGACGCGGCGGATGGCCTGTCCGAGCAGGGAGGAGTCGAAATCGGCGCTCTTGTCGTTGCCCTTCGGCATGACCATCTCGTAGTTCGGGAACTGCCCCGTCAGCGTGCGGGAGATGAGGAGGCGCGGCCCGACCTCGAAATAGATGTGGTTCTCGTCCGCGCCGAGGCCGATCTCGCCTTCGTAAGAGGCCATCAACTTCGTCAACTCCGAAAGCGTCTTGCGCGGGATGAGGGTGTCAATCTCTTCCGTCGAGCTCTCGCCGAGGTCTTTGCGCTCGACGTAGGCGAGGCGGTGGCCGTCGGTCGTAACCATCCTCGCACCGTGTTTGCCGAGGACGAACTTCGCGCCCGAAAGCGTGTAGCGCGACTCCTCAAGCGTGATGGCGAAGATCGTCCGGTCAATCAACGTCTTGAAGATGTTGGCGGGCAGCTTCACCGAGGCGGATTTGAAACTCGGCACTTCGGGAAAGCTCTCGCGCTCGACCCCCGCCAGACGGAAGTTCGAGCGCTCGCACTTGACGCTCACCCAGTTGTTCTCCTCGCGCCGAAAATTGACGGGCGCGTCCGGCAGCACGCGCACGATCTCGAAGAGCTTGCGCGCGCCCACGCACATCGAGCCGGGCGTCTTAATCTCGGCCTCGGCCTCGCAGCGGAGCGTCACGTCGAGGTCTGTCCCGATGAGGCGAATCGTATTCTCGCCGACCGATTCGATGAGGATGTTGGAGAGGGCGGGGATGGTGTTCTTCTTCTCGACCGTGCCCTGAACGAAACCCAACTCTTTCTGTAGTGCGTTCTTGCTGATAGTAAATTCCATGTATGTGAACTCCTCTTTGTGACTATTAATTTTGCATCAACATCCGAATGCTTTTCCTGCTGACAACACGGCCCGCCTTTTACTATTACTCCTAATTAAATACCTTATATTTATATCTAGTAGTAGTAGTAGGGCCTGTGGAAATGTGGAAAAGTCACTTTACTGTTGTAAACAAAAGAGTTGATTTCCACAGGGGCTGTGGAAATCGCTGTGGAAAACTTGCCTTCATTGTGGAAAAAGAGAATTAAATCTGAGTTTTCCACATTTCCACAGGCTGTCTCTGAAGGGGGGCTGTGGAAATGTGGAAAACTTTTACTTAAGTATAGCTCTTTAAAGAACTAAACGGTACGCAGGGCTGTGGAAAACTTTTAGCCCTAAAAGTGAGCTAACTACTTGCAAAGATTGTCCATAAGGTCGCTCACGACCCTGTGGAAATTCTGATCCTTAGTAACCAGCGCATCAATCTTATCTACTGAGTGGATAACGGTCGTGTGGTGCTTGCCTCCGAACTCACGCCCGATCTCAGGAAAACTGTGTTTCGTCAGACGCTTGCAGAGGTACATCGCGACCTGACGCGGGACGGCAATCTGCCTTGAGTTGTTCTTCGATTTGATGTCGTCAACCCGCAGCCGGTAGTGCGTCGCGACGGCCCTCTGGATTTGCTCAATGGTGATGCCGGCGGGCTGGTCGTCTTCGGCGATGTTACGAATCGCGTCCTGCGCGAGCATCTTGGAGATAGGCAATCCGCGCAGAGACGAGATGGCTACGAGACGCACGAGCGAGCCTTCCAGTTCGCGGATGTTGCTCTTCACCTTCCCAGCGATGAAGAAGGCGACATCGTCAGGAAGGACGACGCCGTCGAGGTCGGCGCGGCGTTTGAGGATGGCGACTTTCGTCTCCAAGTCGGGCGGCTCGATGTCGGCAATCAAGCCCCACTCGAAACGTGAGTGGAGACGCTCCTCAAGCGTCGGGATTTCCTTCGGCGGGCAGTCCGAAGTAATGACGATCTGCTTCTGCCCGTCGTAGAGAGCGTTGAAGGTGTGGAAGAATTCCTCCTGCGTCCGCTCCTTCCCGGCCATGAACTGGATGTCGTCCATGAGAAGGATGTCAATCGAGCGATATTTCTCACGGAACGACTGCGTCTTATCGTAGCGAATGGCGTTGATGAGCTCGTTCATGAACCTCTCGGCTGAGATGTACAACAGACGGAGGTAGCGGTTCCGCTCTTTAATCGCGTGCCCGACGGCGTGCATGAGGTGAGTTTTGCCGAGTCCCACGCCGCCGTAGATGTAGAGAGGGTTATAGGTCTTCCCCGGAGCTTCGGCCACGGCCAGCGCCGCGGCGTGCGCGAACTGGTTGCAGGAGCCGACGACGAACGTCTGGAAAGAGCATTTCGGATTAAGTGAATTTTCCAGCGGCTCGATGTCTACGAAAGTCGTCGCGCCGGGCGTGAGTCCGTCGGACTGCGCCGCCTCCAAAAGAGAGAAGAGACTGGAGCCGTTATTTTTGCCGGAGTTTGAAGTCCCCTTCTCCTCTAAATCCAAGGCGGCGATCTCTTCTTCCTCTTTCTCGCTGATCGAGTTGGCAGACTGAGCCTCTTCCTCGACCGTCCAATCGAGCTGATACTCGGAGAGGTTAAGCTCGGCCAGAGAAGCGTCCAGGACATCCGAATAGTTTGAGCTGACCCAATCCTTGACGACGTGATTAGGTGCGCGCAGGTGGAGCACGTGGCCGAATTCGTCGCACCGCTCGAAGTGGATGGGGCGAATCCACGTGTCGAAGCTCTGACGATTCAAACGCTTCTCGACGGCGTGGAGGATGTCGCTCCAAATTCTATTCTCGATGGCTGTACTCATGGCTTCTCGGCCTCGTTTTTCAGCTTAACTACTACCTTCTTAAATCTGACTTGAAAGAGTACGATTCCGAAAACTCGCCCGCTCAAGCTCTGCTTTGAGGCAAGAATCGGAAGGTATTGAAAAAACACTCTTTCGGGCTCTTTTCCGCTCCCACTCTTGAAAGTTTTCCACAGGGTTTTCCACAGGCTTGTGGAAAAATCCGCGGACTTAAAGTGAAGCTTTAAGTGTTTTACTTTCAATTACTTACAGGCGGTTGACGCCAGTGAAACGGGCGCGAGACTAGCACAATGTAATTCCCGATGCAAGAGAAATCCACAGGGCACGGGGAAAATTTTCAAAGCTCTCAAAATCCTCTATTTTAGGCGTCATTAAGTAATCTGAATTTATGCGGCGGAAAGAGTGATGTAGTGTTTTAAGGCAGTATTATCAAGCTTGTTAATACCCGACTTTCGGCCTTTTCGGGCCGTGATAAGCCTCCGGCTTGCTTGACAGAAAGTGAGCCAAAAGATAGTCTTAATGTTTTCGTTTGAGGAGAAGATAGACAGTTATGCCGAAGCGAACATTTCAACCGAACAATCGCCGTCGCGCCAAGACGCACGGCTTCCGTGCCCGCATGGCTACCAAGAACGGTCGCCTGGTGCTCAAAAGGCGCAGGGCCAAAGGGCGCAAGCGTCTGACCCCTTCACATTATTAGTCTGGAGTCGTTTTGCCTCAGCGAGCGCCGTTGCGTAGTTCCGCGGAGTACCGCAAGGTCTACGGCAACGGGCGACGCTACGACGGGCGTCTGTTGTCGGTCTTTATTTTGGCCAACGAAGTGGCCCAACACCGCCTCGGCATTACGGCTTCACGCAAAATGTCTCTGAGGGCGGTCGGGCGTAACCGGGCCAAACGGCTGATACGCGAGGCATTTCGCCTGAGCCTGACGGATTTGGACGCGCTTCAAGGAAAGTACGACTGGGTCATCAACGCGCGCAGGTCGGTACTTTCGGCGAAAATGCCTTTAGTCCTCGAAGAGTTTCGGCAAATCGTCGCTCGCGTGAAGAGCGCCGAGCTTCGTTGATTGACGGCGCGGGTACTTAAGCCTTGAAGGTAATTGTTGCGGGGCTTTTAAGATTCTACAAGGCGAGCATCTCGCCTCTGCTGCCCCCCTCTTGTCGCTTCGTCCCGACGTGCTCGGAATATACCCTTGAGGCGGTCGAGAGGTACGGCGTCATGCGCGGGGGCTGGATGGGAGCCCGCCGACTTTTGAAGTGCCATCCCTTTCATCCGGGCGGCTACGACCCGGTCAAATAAACTCAATCAAGATCACACTTTTTGTCGTTGATAAGTTTATATTTGCCAGCAAATACCTTTTAAATGGAACAGAAGCGCCTTTTACTAGCTTTCGCACTCTCGGCTGTCATTCTCTTCGGGTGGAGCTATTTATTCCCCGCAACTCCCCCGCAAACGAACACTAATTCTCCGTCACCGACCGCCACGCCGACGCCCTCTGCCGCACCTGCCCAGACGGCCCCCGCCGGGGCACAGGTCGAAACTCCCGCATCCGCCCCGGATAATATTCCACAGCGCACGCTTTCGGTCTCCACGCCCCTTTTTGAAGTGGCTTTAGATAGTCGCGGCGCGATAGCTAAAAGCTGGATTATTAAACAGAATAAGGGCGAAGGCGGGAAGGGCAAGCCGCTCTACTCAATCAGCAGCACCGATAACAACCGACAGCCTCTCCAACTCGTTTCGTCTAAAGGGCTTGAGCAGGGACTTGCCCCTCTCAAAATCGTCACGGGACGGGCCGAAATTGACTCGGCGCTCTCCTCCAGAAACTATCAAATCAGCGGGGTCGAGGATAACGCACCTGAAGCACGCGTCTCTTTGAATCCGGGCGAGAAGAAGACCGTCGAGTTCCTTCTGAACGATCCCGCGAGTGGGCTCGAAGTGTTGAAGAGATTGACCTTCGACGCCGATCATTACACCGTCAAAATAGAGACGAAGCTCACGCAGGGCGGTCAGCCTTTAACGACCGCAAAGATGACCGTCGGCCCCAGCATCGGCGATCAGGGCGTCCCCTACTACACCTTCTATTCCGTTGCACCTGAAGGAGTTGCCGCTGTAGGCGACGACGTCATCCGGGTGCATGCCGCGGAAATTGAGTCGGACAAAAAGAGCCCCCAAATTAGAATTGTTGACGGTCAGGTGCAATGGGCCGCCGTGGCTGACACTTATTTCTCGATGGCTCTGGTGCTGCCGCAGCCCGCCGCAGGCTTAGAGTACCGTTCTGAGAAATACCCGCACTCGGCCAACGGGCAGAATGAAGACAGGTACTTAATCACCGCTTACGTGCCGGTTCCCGCCGACGGGACGCCCGCGTATCTCTTCGCCGGCCCCAAAGACCATGACCAGCTCGAAGAAACCGGGGCTCTCATCAGCACTAACTTACAAGGCCGCCAGATAGACCTCGGAAAGCTAATAGACTATGGCTGGACGGGTCGTATCACCAAACCTTTAGCGGCCCCGATCCTCTGGTCTATCAACTACCTGAACAAGCTCACGGGGAGCTTCGGCATCGCGATTATTCTCTTTACTATCATCATTTACATGCTCTTCTTCCCGCTCAAATGGCGCTCCTCCAAGTCCATGAGGAAGGCCCAGAAGCTCGCGCCGCGGATGAAGGAGATACAAGAGAAGATCAAGGGGCTGAAGCAGAATGACCCGCGCCTGAAAGAGTTGCAGATGGAGCAATTGCGTCTGATGAAGGAGGGCAACCCGCTCGGCGGTTGTCTGCCCCTCCTGATTCAGATGCCGTTCCTGATTGCGCTCTACGTCGCCATCACTATCTCGATTGATTTCCGACAGTCTTCGTTCCTGTGGATTCCCGACCTTTCAGCGGCGGAGCCGTATCCGATTCACATCCTCCCGATTCTGATGGCGGGCTCAATGCTTGTCCTGCAACTGATAACGCCCGCGCCTTCAGCCGACCCGCTCCAACGGAAGATGATGGCGGTCATCATGCCCGTCATGATGCTCTACATCCTTTGGAGCGCGCCCGCAGGGTTGCTCGTCTACTGGCTCGTCGGCAACCTCGTCGGGTTCGGCCAGCAGATGTTGATAAATCGCCTTTTGAAGAAGTCCGAGGACGACGAGGAGCCGCAGCCGCCGGAGAAGGGTAAGGCCGGTTCGCGCCCGAATAACCCGAATAAAAAGCTGAGTGAAGCGCGTCCGTCGCAAGCCTGACTCGGACGTGTAAGTGGCTCTAGACAAACAGTTTGAGGCTGGCCGCCATGAGCGAAGTTCATCAACAAGCCGAGACATTTCTGAACGAAATTTTCACGCACGCCGGATTCGAGCTTGAGGCGAAGGCGCTCGATTCGGAGACCGGCTGCACACTGGAAATTGAAGGCGCGGACGCCTCTCTGCTGCGGAGCGAGGGTGGCGAACTGCTGGATGCTCTGGAGCATTTCGTCAATCAATCCTTCGGGCGCGAACTCCCGCACGGCGAGCGATACATTCTCGACGTGGATAATTTCCGCGCGTTGCGTGAGACCGAATTGCGCGCGATGGCTCGACACGCCGCCGACAGAGTCCACGCTTCGGGCGTCCCCTTCACCTTCGCCCCGATGAATGCGAACGAGCGGCGAGTCATCCATCTCACGCTCGCCGACGACGAGCGGCTCTTCACCGAATCCGTCGGCGAAGGCAACGGGCGGCGGCTCAAAGTGAGCCTCAGAAAACTTACTTAAGTCCTTTGTAAAGAGACCTTTGCTCGTCTCAGGAGTGCCCTCTCCTTTCAACAGTGCATGCAACAGACACCATCGTTGCTCTCTCGACACCACCGGGGCGGAGCGGCATTGGCGTTATTCGCATCAGCGGCCCCAGCGCACTCGACCTGACCCGTTCCCTCCTGCGCGATGAAGGCTTTAGCCCCGACCCTCAACGTGCCTTTCTCAAGCCTCTCTACGAACTCGACGGCGGGGAAATTTTAGACCAGGCCCTCGTCACCTACTTCAAATCCCCACGTTCTTTCACCGGCGAAGATGTCGTCGAGTTGAGCTGCCACGGCTCGCCTCCTCTTCTCTTAAGTGTCATAGATTCATTGCTTTATCTCGGCGCGAGGGCCGCTGATCCGGGTGAGTTCACGTTGCGCGCCTTGACCAACGGTCGGCTCAACCTCACACAGGCCGAAGCCATCCGCGACCTGATAGAGGCGCAGACGCACGCCGCCGTGCGGCAGGCCGCGCGCCAACTCGGAGGCGAGCTGTCGGCGCGACTTCAGCCGTTGAAAGATTCCTTATTGGAAATAATCGTCCCGCTCGAATCGTCCCTTGAATTCGTCGAAGACGATTTGCCCGAAGACCTGGCCGCGCAGGTCTCGCACAAACTCTCCACGCTTGCCGAGACGGTCAAGACTCTCGCCGGGACGTTTCGGAAAGGAAGGCTCCTCAAGGAAGGTCTTCACGTCACACTCGCCGGGCGGCCTAATGTAGGTAAATCCAGTATTTTCAACAGCTTGCTTCGACTTGAGAGGGCTATCGTCACGGACATTCCCGGCACGACCCGCGACACTTTGAGTGAAGTCATTGATATCGAAGGAGTTCCGGTTCTTATCACGGACACCGCCGGCGTCCGTTCTTCTTCGGATAAGATCGAACAACTGGGCGTCGAACGCACCCGGCGGGCCATTGTGGATGCTGACTTAATCGTCGTCGTTCTCGACGGCTCACAAACGCTCGCTCCCGAAGACCTTGAAGTGATTGAGGATGCAGCTCAAAGCCGTTTCATCATCGCCCTCAACAAGAGTGACCTCGGCCCACATGCCACCGAGCGGGTTCGTGATTTGAGCAACGGCGCAACGATTCTCTCCATCTCGGCCAAAACCGGGGCCGGACTCGATTCCCTCTGTGCTGCTATAATCGAGCCGTTTTCGGCACATGAAACATTCGCGGGCAATTTTATAATCACCAACGCACGTCACTACGACCTGCTGCGTCGGACGGAAAATGCTATCCTTGCTTCAAAAGATTTGTTGTTTCAACGAGCGAGCGAGGAACTCGTCCTCGTCGGTCTGTATGATGCCCTGCGTTTCCTCGGAGAAGTGACGGGAGAGACGACGCCCGAAGACGTGCTCACGCAGATTTTCGCGACTTTCTGCATAGGTAAGTAATCATGAGCTTTGACGAAGTTTTTGACGTGATCGTCATCGGCGCGGGCCACGCCGGCTGCGAAGCCGCTTCGGCCTCGGCACGCATCGGCGCACAGACGGCCCTTGTCACCCTCAATTTGGACATGATCGGGCAGATGTCCTGCAACCCGGCGGTGGGAGGCATCGCGAAGGGCAATCTGGTGCGCGAGATAGACGCCCTCGGCGGCATCATGGGGCGCGTCATTGACCACACCGGCATACAGTTTCGCCTGCTCAACCGCTCGCGTGGCCCCGCTGTACAGGCTCCTCGCGCACAAGCCGACCGTGCTTTATATCGAACCGAAATGCGTCGCCTCCTCGAAGCCACGCCGAATTTGCATCTTCGTCAGGGCTTGGTTATTGATTTCATTGTCGAAAACGGTTCCGTCATCGGAGTCGAGCTTCAGGACACGCGGCGACTCCGCGCCGCTGCGGTTGTGGTCGCCACGGGTACTTTCCTGAACGGCCTAATTCACACTGGTCGAAGGACTTATACGGCAGGACGGGCCGGAGAACCGGCTTCCATCGAACTCGCGGAAAGCTTGAAACAGCTCGGATTCCCGGTTGGACGGTTGAAAACAGGCACCCCGCCACGTCTCGACGGGCGAACTATTGACTGGGACGCCTTCGAGCCGCAACCTGCGGACGAACGCCCCGTCCCCTTCTCTTTTTCAACCGAAACCATCGAGCAGCCCCAAATTACCTGTTTTATCGGGTATACGAACGAGGGCGTTCATAACTCTATCCGCTCTAACATCAACGAATCGCCACTCTATTCGGGCCAGATAAAAGGCGTCGGCCCGCGTTATTGCCCTTCAATTGAAGACAAGGTCGTAAAATTCCCTGATAAATCGCGGCATCAACTATTTCTCGAACCCGAAGGGCACGACACTTATGAAGTCTATCTCAACGGGTTTTCAACTTCCCTGCCTTCAGAACTTCAACAGGAAATCGTCCATCAGATTCCCGGTCTCGGAGAAGCCAAGATAATTCGCCCCGGTTACGCCATCGAATATGATTTTGTTGATCCCAGAGGACTTACGCCGTTTCTTCAGACGACCAGAATGCAGGGGCTCTTCTTCGCGGGGCAAATTAACGGCACAACCGGGTATGAAGAGGCCGCCTGTCAAGGTTTTATCGCAGGCGTCAACGCCGCACTTTTTGTTCAAGGTCGGGAAGGCTTCAGGCTGCGACGTGAGGAATCTTATATTGGTGTTCTGATTGACGATCTGATTAATCATGGGGTGGATGAGCCTTACCGCATGTTCACTTCCCGCGCCGAGCATCGCCTTTCGCTCAGACACGACACGGCGGATGCAAGATTGTCGCCATACGGGCGCGAGCTAGGTTTAGTCGGGGATTCCTCTTGGGATCGTTTCAACCAACGTCTTGACCGCATCACCAGATTGAAAACTTTTCTTGAAGAAACGCGGCTCAAGCGTTCGGATGAGCGTTACCAGGACTTATCTCATACATTAGGGAGAGATTTGGGCGATTCTGTCTCCCTCGCACAGCTTTCGCAGCACCCGAATGTTGATAATGAGATTGTTTTCAGACTGCTTCCGTTCGAGATGCGTTCGAGTTTTACAATCGGTGATATCGAAACTGCCTTGGCGGACATCTTGTATAGCGGTTATATCCAGTCGCAACGGCAAAATTATGACCGTCTTTATCAACACGACAAGTTGGAAATTCCTCTAAACTTCAAATTCAGTCTGGTTAGTGGGCTGTCTCGCGAGATGGTGGAACGCCTGGAGCGTTCGCAGCCCCAAAGTTTTGGTCAGGCGCGACTTATCCCCGGAATGACCCCCGCCGCCTTATTTCTGCTTCTCTACCAATTAAAGCACGCGCAAGCGGCCTGAATTTTCATGTTTCACGTGTCACATTCAGAGAGTGTGGCACGTGAAACATCACGGAAGCGCGTTTCCCACGGCCTCTTCTCACCTCCAAAGCTGAAAACTGTATGGCGTCGGTAGGCCAATTGTGCTAATTTACCGACGTTCACTTCAGACCGCGAAATAAAGGATCGAAAATGGCGAAGATTATCGCGGTGACTAATCAAAAGGGTGGAGTAGGCAAAACTACGACATCCGTCAATCTCGCCGCAGCGCTTGCGGTCGCCGAAATGCGGGTCTTATTAATAGACATGGACCCGCAGGCGAACGCAACTTCAGGGGTGGGCATCCAGAGAGGTTCTTTAAGGCGTAGTTTGTATCACACGCTGATTTTAAATGAACCCGTGCAGAATGTTATTAAGGATACGGAAATCCCTCTTTTAAAAATCCTCCCTTCCGACAAAAACCTGATCGGCGCTGAGATTGAGCTGGTTGATTCAGAGCGACGAGAATTTAAGTTAAAGGACTCTCTCACGAATATTCAGGCAGATTTTGATTTCATTATTATTGATTGTCCCCCTTCCCTCGGCCACCTGACTTTAAACGCCCTCACTGCGGCTGACTCGCTCCTGGTTCCAATCCAGTGTGAATATTACGCCCTCGAAGGCGTGACGGAATTATTTGACACTCTCGCCCGAATTCGGCGCTCACTGAACCCAGACCTCACGATTGAAGGTTTGCTGCTGACGATGTTTGACGAGCGTACTAATCTCTCGGCGGCGGTGGCCGCTGATTTGAGGGATTTCTATGGCCGTCAAGTATTCGAAGCGGTGATACCGCGAAACGTCCGTCTGGCGGAGGCTCCGAGCTATGGTAAGCCGATAATTCTTTATGACATACGGTCACGTGGTGCTGAAAGCTATCTTCAGCTAGCAAAGGAGATAATGGCTCATGACAAGAAGAGTTCTCGGTCGGGGATTGAGCGCGCTGCTGTCGGACAGACCCTCGATAGCCAATGAGGAAATGATTGAGATAGATATTGACCTGATTGAACCAAACACTCTCCAGCCACGCACCAACTTCGACGAAGAGCGTCTTGAAGAACTAGCCCAGTCCATTAAATCAAACGGCATCATCCAACCTTTGCTCGTTCGGAGGCAGAACGGGGAGCGCTTTCAACTCGTCGCCGGAGAAAGAAGATGGCGGGCCGCGCAACGCGCCGGGCTGTTACGCGTGCCGTGTGTTGTCCGTGAAATCCCTGAAGATAAGATTCTTGAATTAGCTTTAATCGAGAACATTCAGCGGCAGGAGTTGAATGCTATCGAAGAGGCGCACGCTTATAAAAGATTGATTGAGACACTCGGTTTGACGCAGGAGATGGTTGCGCAGAGAGTCGGAAGAGATCGAACTTTTATCACTAACTACTTAAGACTCTTACGTTTACCGGAAGATATTCAGCAGCTTGTGGAGCGCGACAAGCTCTCGATGGGGCATGCGCGGGCCTTACTGGGGATTGATGATCCTGAGATACAAAGGAAAGTCGCTAAAAACGTCACCGAGCACGGGCTTTCTGTACGCGAAACCGAACGCACCATTAAGCGTCTAATCAATAAGGAAAGCACCGCTTTATCGAATGTAACTGTTGCAGTCAAAGAGGATGCTAACGTTAAAGCGGCTGAGAATAAACTGCGAAGGAAACTCAGCTCGAAAGTCCGAATCGTCATGGATCAGACGAATGGGAGCGGGAAAATCGAGATAGAGTTTTTTGACCAGAATGACCTGAGCCGAGTCTACGATTTGATAATGGGCGGGCAGGATAATTTTTCGTAACCGTAAATAGATTCTTGTTTGAGGAGTAAGTTAAGAAATAAGTTGACTTAATGCTTGAGCGTTATAGTGTATAAGGTATGAAGCCGGGGCCGAAACTGACACCGAAGTACGCCGGGCGACTCGGAGGGCTAAAGGGCGGGAAGGCGCGCGCGGAAAAATTATCTCCTGAAGAACGTCAGGGGATTGCTAAAAAGGCGGCAGAAGCGCGTTGGAAGGGAAGGCGAAAGACGAGCGAGAATTCGTCGAGATAAACAAGTCATTATATTTGCAAAGACATCCGCCTTGGCCCTCATACAAAGTCAGTAACTTCTTACCTGTGTATGATTAGTTGCCTTTCGGAGCGTCCAGCGCCTTGACGCCCCGTAAAACCAAATGTTAGACTCTTCAGCTTTAAGCAATAGCAGCAATTCCATTAACTTCAATGCCTGGTCCCTGTTGCCCGGCATACGTGCAGACTCTCATGCCCTTTCTGGCCTTTGCTGAATCCATCCAACTCGTACCAGACGGTACGCTTTTTCTTCATATCGCGATTATTTTGGTGATGATCTTCATCCTGAACAGGACTCTGTTCAGGCCGGTAAATCGCGTCCTTGCAGAGCGTGAGCATCGAACGGTGGGCCGTTCCGGCGAGGCGCGCGGGGTTTTACAGAAGGTCGAAGAGAGTGTGACGCGCTACGAAAAGACGCTCCGAGAGACGCGCGCGGAGAGTTATCGGCTGCTCGAACAGCAACAGGCGGAAGCGACGGGCGAGAGGCAGCAAAAAATTGGTGTGGTGAAACAAGAGGTCGGCGAGTTATTGGAAGGGCAGAAGAGAGAGATTCAAGCGCAGGTGGTTGAGGCGCGGGCGACTCTGGGGGATGAAGCGAGGCGCGTGGCCTCGGTCGTCAGCGCACAGATTCTTGGTCGCTCCGTGTGAGAGATTTCATCGAGCGGGCAACGGTGATTGAAGGTTTCCGGCGACGATTATGCTGTTGGTTTTAACACACACAATTATGCTGTCGGCGTTTGAAGGGGCCGGATGGCAGGCGTTTTTGCCGTTGAGCACGCTGGCCAAGGTCATCAACCTCCTTCTGTTCGTCGGCGCGTTGTACTTTCTACTACGACGCCCTCTCGCCGAAGCCTTCCGCGCGCGCCGCGAGGGGATTCGTCAAGAGTTGATGCGCGCGCAAGAAGAGCGGGACGCCGCGCTCGCGAAGTTGGAAGAGGTCGAAGGGCGTCTTTCGGGCCTCGACGCCGAAGTCGAGGCCATCCGCGCGCAGGCGCAGAAGGAAGCCGCGGAGGAGCGCGCGCGCATCGAGCGGGCGACCGAGGCCGACATCCGTAAGCTGCGCGAGCAGGCACAACGCGAGATTGAAAGTGCGTCGAAGGCGGCGCGCGCGGAGCTTCGGGCCTACGCCGCCGAGCAGAGCGTCCGGCTGGCCGAGGAGATGATTCGCGCGGACATTCGGCCCGAAGACGACAAGCGTTTGATTAACGAGTACGTCGAGGAACTGGGAGGGATCAAGCGTTGAGCTTGCAGACCATTGCGCGGCGTTATGCGGTGGCGCTGGCAGACGTTGTGACCACGCGCGGCGACGCACAGGAAGTCCGGGAGGAGTTGTCGGCCTGGGAAGAGATGATGCGGACGAACGCGCAACTGCTCGACGTCTTCCGCCACCCGACCATCCCTTACGAGCAGAAGCAGCGCGTCGCGAACGCCCTCATCGAGCGCACGCGCGTGCGGCCCACGACGGCGAACTTCATCCGCGTCCTCTTGCAGAATCACCGGCTCGCCGACCTCAGCGAAATCAACAAGTACTTCGTGCAGGAACTCGACCGCCGTTCGGGAGTCGTGACGGCGCAGGTGACGACCGCGCGGCCCGTGGGTTCGCAGGAGCAGGAGAGTCTGCGCGCGAAACTCGGCGCGATGACGGGCAGCCGTGTGCGGCTCGAATTCGACGTGGACGAAGAGTTGATCGGCGGCGTCGTGACGCGCATCGGCTCGACCGTTTATGACGGCTCTGTGCGCGGGCAGTTACAGCAGGTCAAGCAGAAGATGATAGGGCAGCAGTAAGTCTCAATTGACGACGGGTTAAAAACATTATGGAAGCAATCAGAGCCAACGAGATCAGCGAGATTATCCGCCAGCAGATAGAGAACTTCGAGACTGGCGTGACCGTGACGGAAGTCGGCACGGTGATTAAGGTCGGCGACGGCATCGCCGAAGTTCACGGCCTCGAAAAGGTGATGGCGGGCGAACTCCTTGAGTTCCCGCACGACGTGCGCGGGCTCGCCTTGAACTTGGAAGAAGACAAGGTTGGCGTCGTCCTCTTCGGCGAGTTTCAGGCGGTCAAAGAGGGCGACACGGTGAAGCGCACGGGGCGCATCATGAGCCTCCCCGTAGGCGAGGCGCTCATCGGTCGCGTCGTCAACGCGCTCGGCGTCCCCGTGGACGAGCGCGGGCCGATTGTGGCCGACACCTACAACGCTCTGGAGCGCATCGCGCCCGGCGTGGTTGACCGCCAGCCGGTGAAGGAGCCTTTGCAGACGGGCCTGAAGGCGATTGACTCGATGGTGCCCATCGGTCGCGGGCAGCGCGAGCTGATTATCGGCGACCGGCAGACGGGCAAGACTGCCGTCGCGCTCGACGCGATTCTCAACCAGAAGGGCAAGGACGTCATCTGCATCTACGTCGCCATCGGTCAGAAGGCTTCGACCGTGGCGCAGGTCATCAAGACCTTGCAGGAGTTCGACGCGATGAGCTACTCCATCGTCGTCAACGCCTCGGCCTCCGACCCGGCGGCGATGCAGTACCTCGCGCCGTATGCGGGCGCGGCCATCGGCGAATTCTTCCGCGATTCGGGCCGCCACGTTTTGACGGTCTACGACGACCTCTCGAAGCACGCCGCGGCTTATCGAGAAATCTCTCTGCTGCTCCGACGGCCTCCGGGCCGCGAGGCTTATCCGGGCGACGTTTTCTATTTGCACTCGCGCCTGTTGGAGCGCGCGGCGAAACTCTCGGACTCGAAGGGCGGCGGCTCGCTCACTTCGCTTCCGATCATCGAGACGCAGGCGGGCGACATCTCGGCCTACATCCCGACGAACGTCATCTCGATTACGGACGGGCAGATTTTCCTCGAAGCCGACCTCTTTAACAGCGGCATCCGCCCGGCCATCAACGTCGGCAACTCCGTCTCGCGCGTGGGCGGGTCGGCGCAGACGAAGGCGATGAAGCAGATCGCGGGCACGCTCCGTCTCGACCTCGCGCAGTACCGCGAGCTGGCGGCCTTCGCGCAGTTCGGCTCCGACCTCGACAAGCAGACGCAGGCGCAGCTCGCGCGCGGCCAGCGTCTCGTCGAGATGCTCAAGCAGCCGCAGTACAAGCCGATGGATGTCGAGAAGCAGGTGCTCATCATCTGGGCGGCGACGGGCGGACACCTCGACGACATCCCCGTCGAGCGCGTGCGCGACTTCGAGACCGACTTCACGCGCTTCGTCGAAACGTCGCACCCCGGCGTCCTCAATACCATTCGCGAGAAGAAGGCGCTCGACGACACCCTGAAGGGCGAACTCAAGCAGGTGGTCAGCGATTTCAAGGCGACGTGGCAGGAGCGGGCCTTCAACCCGCAGCCCGACCCGCCGGTTGACCCGACGAAGGCCATCGCGGCGGAAGCATCCTAATGTTAGTTCAAGGTTCAAGGTTCAAAGTTCAAAGTCGAAGAAGAGACTTTCAAACTTTGAACCTTGAACTTTGAACCTTGAACTTTTGAAGTCATGGCAAACCTCTTAGACCTCCGACGCCGTATCAAGTCGGTCAAGAACACGCAGCAGATTACGAAGGCCATGAAGATGGTCTCGGCGGCGAAGCTGAAGCGCGCGCAGGAGCGTGCGGTGTCGGCGCGTCCGTTCGCCACGAAGATGGCGGAGGTGTTGACGGGGCTCGCCTCGCACACCGACGAGAGTTTCAGTCATCCGCTGCTCGACGCGCGCGGCGACGAGCGTTACCTGCTCGTCCTCGTGACCGCCGACAAGGGACTGGCCGGGGCTTTCAACGCGAACATCATCAAGGCCGCGCAGGCCTTCATCCGCGAGCACGCGGGCGCGACGGTCGAGCTGCTGGCCGTCGGTCGCAAGGGTCGAGACTTCTTCCGCCGCCGCGACATCAACATCGTCGGCGAGTACGTCGGCCTCACCGGCAAGGGGCGCATCGAGTACGCCGAATCGCTCGAAGTGGCGCGCGATGTCATGCGCCGCTTCACGGAAGACGAAGGGCTCGATAAGGTCTTCGTCATCTTCAACGAGTTCCGCTCGGCCATCTCGCAGCGCGTCGTCGTCGAGCAGCTTCTCCCCGTCTCGCGCACGGAGGACGAGGGCGAAGAGACCGCCGCGACCGATCCGAACCGCCCGCAGACTTTCGTCGAGTACATCTACGAGCAGCCGCCCGCGGAGATTTTCAGTCAACTCCTGCCGCGCCTCGTCGAGACGCAAATTTACCGCGCGCTGCTCGAATCGGTGGCGTCCGAGCAGGGCGCGCGGATGGCGGCGATGGATTCGGCGTCGAAGAACGCGGGCGAACTCATCAGCTCTCTGACGCTCAACATGAACCGCATCCGGCAGGCGAGCATCACGCGAGAGATCATCGAAATCGTTTCGGGCGCGGCGGCGGCGCAGTAGCCGCACGAGCCGTAGACCGAAGAGAGAGAAGGGGAGGGAAGCCGCGCGAAGAGCCGCTTCCCTCCTTTGTTTTTATGCCGACTCGAAAGACCGCGCGCGGCGGGAAGAAGACGAAGGGGTTCCGGCGACAGAGGCCGTCGAAGGAGGTCGCGCCGTCGTCGCGCTCAAGGCTCTGGCGCTACGGCCCCTTAGTGTTGTGGGTCGGAATTATCTTCTTCGCCTCGACGGGGAACCTCTCGGCCCCGAACACTTCGCGCATCATCCGCCCGCTGCTGCTGTGGCTCATCCCCGACATCACCGAGGCGTCGCTGCTGCAAGTCCACTTCTTCGTCCGCAAGGCCGCGCACTTCACGGAGTATGCAATCCTCGCGTTGCTCGCCGCGCGCGCGTTCCTCTCTTCGCCGGGGGCGGGTTTACGAAGGCGCTGGTGGCTCGCCTCACTCGCGCTCGTCGCGTCGTGCGCGTTGCTTGATGAATATCATCAGTCGTTCGTCGCGACGCGGACGGGGACGATTTACGACAGCCTCATAGACATCACGGGCGGCGCGTGCGCGCTTCTGGTCGTCGCGTTGTGGCGGGCGCGGCGGGGTCGCCGGAGTCGCTTCGGGCGATGAATTGTCCGGCCCGTGGCGTGGTATGCTTACGGCGTCTCCGAAAGCTAAACTGAACGCCGGGCACAGGACGAGATTTTATGCCGAGACGTTTGAGGCAGCCGCGCCGCGTGGTCATTACGGGACTCGGTTGCGTGACGCCCGTCGGGGTCGGACGCGAGGCTTTCTGGCGTGCGTTGACGCAGGGCGAGAGCGGCGTGCGGCGCATCGAGGGCTTCGACGTTTCAAACTCCCCAGTCCGCATCGCGGCGGCGGCGCGGGGCTTCGACTGGGAGGCGGAGTTGAAGCCGAAAGACCGCCGGCACGTCGCGCGCACCGTCCCGCTCGCCTTAGCCTCGGCGCGCGAGGCGATGTCGGACGCGGGGCTTCAGCCTTCGGACTTCTCGCTTGAAGAGCAGCGCGCCTTCGGCGTCGTCTTAGGGACGGGCGGCGGCGGCCTCGCCTTCACCGAGCACCAGTACAAGTACCTCTACACGGACGAGCCGGGCAACGCGAGCATCTACACCATCCCTTCCTCGACGCACGGCGGCCTCTCCTCCGAACTCTCGATGGCCTTCAGCCTGCGCGGCCTCTCGCACGTCATCTCGACGGGCTGCACCAGCTCGACCGACGCCATCGGCTACGCCGCCGAACACATCCGCGCGGGCCGACAGGACGCGATGCTCGCGGGCGGGTCTGACGCGCCGCTCGCGCCGGGCATCCTCGCGGGTTTTTGTTTGATGAAGGTGCTCACCGAAGACTGGAACGAGGAGCCCGCGCGCGCCTCTCGTCCCTTCTCGCGCGACCGTTCCGGGATGGTGTTGGGCGAAGGCTCCTGGGTCTACGTGCTCGAAGAGTACGAGCGTGCGAGTGCGCGCGGCGCACGCATCTATGCGGAGATTACGGGCTACGGCGCGACGTGCGATGCGTATCACCGCGTGCGGCTCGAAGACACGGGCGAGGAGCCCGCGCGCGCGATGCGTCTGGCGCTCGAAGCGGCGGGGCGCGAGCCCGAAGAGGTCGAGTACGTCAACCTCCACGGCACGTCCACGGTCTTAAACGACCGCATCGAGACGCAGGCCGTCAAGCTCGCGCTCGGCGAGCACGCAGCGCGCGTGCCGATGTCGGCCACCAAGTCGCAGATTGGCCACCCGCAAGGAGCATCTGGCGCGGCTGGTCTCGCCGCCGCGCTCTGCGCGATGCAGACCGGGCTCATCCCGCCGACCATCAACCTGGACGAACCCGACCCCGCGTGCGACCTCGACTACGTGCCCAACCGCGCGCGCGAGCAGAAGGTGCGCGTCGCGCTCTGCAACTGCATCGGCTTCGGCTCGAAGAACAGCGCGCTCGTCGTCGAGAGAGTTTAGAGAGACGAGAAATCTATGAACACGAGAATGACGAGAGCCATCCTCGGTCTGACCTTCACAGCCCTTCTGTGTCTCCTCCCGTCCGCGCAGACGACGACCGGCGGCGGGCGTTACGAGCGGGACGGGCTCTCGTTCTCTTACCCCGCCGGGTGGGCGCTCGCGGACAAGAGCAACGAGCAGGCGCAGCATCTCATCCTCACGCGCGAGGGCGGCTCGTCGCTCGTCGTGGTCATCGCTTTCCGCGAGCTGCACGTCAGCCCCGGCCAACTGGCCGCGTCGCACCGAAACATCTGGCGGCCTTACGTCTCGGACATGGCGCTCCGGCTCGGCATCGAGAAGAAGTCGCCGTGGGAAGACCAGCAGTGCGAACAGGTCGGGGGGCAGCAGGCCGTGGGCGTTAAGCTCAACGGAAAAGTCGAAGGGGAGCCGACGACCGGCGAGGTCTACTCGCTGATGTTGGGGCGACGGTTCGTCAACGTCTTCTTCGTCAGGCACGACAAGGACGAGGCGTTGGAGAGTCCCGCCTGGAAGCAACTGCTCGCGTCTTTGAAGGTCGAAGACCCGCCCAACCTGCCGCCGCTGATGGTCGGGGACAAAGAGGCGAAGTCAATCGGCGTGCTCAACGGCAAGGCCATCAGAAAGCCGCAGCCCGAATATCCACCCTACGCGCGTTCGGAACGGGCGCAGGGGCAGGTCACGGTGCAGATCGTGGTGGACGAGAACGGCGACGTGACTTCGGCGAAGGCGATTTCCGGGCACACGCTCCTGCGCCCCGCCAGCGAGCGCGCCGCGAAGAAGGCGAAGTTCTCCCCGACGAAGCTCTGCGGTCAGCCCATCAAGGTCACGGGCGTCGTCACTTACAACTTCGTCCTCATGTAAGCGGGCAAAGGTCTCGTGCGGGTGTCCTTGTCGGAAGAGGCGAGTGAGCAGCTACTTCATGTTCGAGAGATTCCGCCAGCGAAGCCTTGAGCTTGAGCGCCTCGACCGTGGCGACTACACGCCGCAGGAGTACGAGGGCTGTCTCGTCGAACTGCGCCGCGTCAACCGCTGGCTCGGCGACGCGAGCGCGCTGCGCCGCACGACGTTGAAAGAGATAGAACGAGACGGCGCGCAAGAGTTTTCGCTGCTCGACGTGGGCGCGGGCTCCGGCGAGCTTCTGCGCGTCGTCGCGCGTTGGGCGCGCGCGCGCGGCTCGACGGCGCGGCTCGTCGGCGTCGAGCTAAACAGTCGTTCGGCGCGCAGCATCCTCGAAGAGTCGGGCGAGTTCGGAGAGATAAACGCCGTCCGCGCCGACGCGCTTCGTTTGCCTTTCGAAGACAACGCCTTCGACTACGCCGTCTGCTCGCTCTTCACGCACCACTTCCGCGACGATGCGGTCGTCGCCGTGCTCGGCGAGATGAGGCGCGTCGCGCGCCGTCGCGTCTACGTCATAGACCTCCACCGCCACGCGCTCGCCTACTTTCTCTACACGACCGCGGGCCGTCTGCTTCTTCACAGTCCGCTCGTCCGCGAAGACGGCGCGCTCTCCATCCTCCGCAGCTTCCTCCCCGAAGAGCTGCGCAGACTCGGAGAGCGGGCAGGTCTGTCGGGCGCGAAGGTTGAGAGGCGTTTCCCCTACCGGCTCGTCTTGAGCGGGGGCAAGACTTGATGGCAGTTTTCAGTTTTGAGTTTTCAGTTTTCAGTCTTTAATTTGTCGGCAACTGAAAACTGAAAACTGGATACTGAAAACTGATGTACGAAGTCATCATCGTGGGCGGCGGCCCGGCGGGCGCGAGCGCGGCGATTCATCTGGCACGCGCGGGCGTGAGCGTGTTGCTCGCGGAGCAGCAGAGGTTCCCGCGCGCGAAGCTGTGCGGCGAGTTCATCTCGCCGGAATGTCTCGCGCACTTCGAGAGGCTCGGCGTGCTCGGAGGGATGAAGGCGAGCGGCGGGGCGGATGTCTCGGAGACGGTCTTTTACGCGCGGAGCGGGCGGGGCGTGGCCGTGCCGAGTAAGTGGCTCGGCGGCGGGCGCGTCGGCGCGGCGTCGTCGGCTGCGCTCGGACTGAGCCGCGCCGAGATGGACAGGCGCTTGCTCGTGCGCGCGCGAGAGGCGGGCGTCGAAGTGCTCGAAGAGACGGGCTTCGGGGGACTTCTAATCGAAGGCGGGCGCGTGCGCGGCGTGCGTTTGAAGACTTTGGACGGGCAGGAACATGAGTTCTCGTCGCGCGTGACGATTGACGCGACGGGCCGCCAGCGTGTCGTCGCGCGACGCTTCGGGCGCGAGGCGGGGCGCGTCGCGGAGGGAAGGATTCGGCCCACGCTCGTCGCCTTCAAAGCTCATCTCGAAGGGGCGCGGGGCGCGTCTCAAGTCTGCGAAATCTACTTTTACCGTGGCGGCTACGGCGGTTTGAGTCCGGTCGAAGGCGGGCTCTCGAACCTCTGTTTCATCGCGCGCGCGGGGGACGTGCGCGAGCGCGGGAGCGACGCCGGGCGGGTGATGCGCGAGGTCTTGATGCGGAACGCGCGCGCCGCCGAGACTCTTAAAAGTGCGCGCGCCGTCACCGAATGGCTCGGCGTCTCTTTGGAGAATTTCGGGCGGCACGAGCCCGTCCCGGCGGAAGGGCTTCTGGCAATCGGCGACGCCGCCGCCTTCATTGACCCCTTCACCGGGAGCGGGATGTTGATGGCGCTCGAAAGCGGCGAGTTGGCTGCTTCGGCGCTCGCCGAGTGGCTGCCGCAGTCGCGGCGCGGCGGAGTCGAAGACTTCGAGACGCTCGCGCGCAGTTACCGTGCGCGCTACGGCGAACGCTTCGACGCGCGCCTGCGACTGTGCGGGCTGCTGCGCCGCGCGGCCTTCGCGCCCCGGCCCCTGACGGAAATCGCGACGCTCGTCCTGCGCGCGAGCAAGCGGCTCCGGCGCGGCGTGGCGCGCGCCACGCGAGGCGTTGCTAACGCGGCGGGCGCGTGACGGCGACAGACGCCGTGGCGACGTGATAAGGTTCTTGCCAAAGGGCTTAGTTTTGCGGTACAAAGTCGTCGTAAGTAGCGGAGATTGCTCCCGGCGTTCAAAACACTTCGAGAGCGCCCGTTGACCTCTCTTTACATCAAGCGCGTGACAAAACTCGAAACTCCCGGCGCGTGCCATCGGTTGTTCGTGAGCGATCTTTAGCAGCCAAAGCGAGGCGGTTCGGTCGGAGTGCGTCCGGCGGCGACGACGTTGACGATCAAGCCCGTCAACGGACGCGCCCGAAGCGCCTGCACTAATCTGTTCGTTCTAAGGAGAAACTAATATGCGTGCGTTCCCTCTAAACGGGCGGTGGCTCTCGACCGCTTTCCGCTTTGCCCTCCTCGCCGTCTTCTCTCTGAGCCTCGGCGCGGGTGCGGCACTGGCACAAGCCGACGCCACCTCCGCTAACCTGAGCGGCTTCGTGCGCGACCAGCAGGGCGCGGTCGTGCCGGGCGCGACCGTCACGGCGCGCAACCCTGCGACCAACGAGACCCGCACCGCGACGAGCAACGAGGAGGGCTTCTACCAGCTCACGAACCTCCCGCCGGGCTCTTACCGTTTGACCATCGAAGCGCCGAACTTCAAGACGACCGCCATCGAGTCTCTGACCGTGACGGTCGGGCAGCGCGCAGACTTGGACGTGTCGCTCGAAGTCGGGCAGATCACCGACGTGGTGACGGTCACGGGCGCGAACACAGAGTTGATTGAGACCTCGAAGACCAACGTCTCGAACACGATTGACCAGACGCGCATCCAGAGTCTCCCGATCAACCAGCGCGACTACATCAACTTCACGCTCACGACCTCGACCGTGACGCGCGACAACGGTCGGCCCATCGGCCCCGCGCCGACTTCCGGGTTGAACTTCGGCGGCCAGCGCGGGCGCTCGAACCTCGTACAGGTGGACGGCGCGGACAACACCGATAACTCGGTGAACGCCGCGCGCAGCACGGTCTCGCAAGAGGCGGTGCAGGAGTTTCAAGTCGTCACCAACTCGTTCGCGCCGGAGTTCGGGCGCACCGCCGGCGGCGTCGTCAACGTCGTCACCAAGGGCGGCACCAACGACGTCCACGGCAACGTCTTCGGCTTCATCCGCCACAAGTCAATTCAGGCGCGCAACGCGTTTGCGCCCATCATTGACGGCGACCCGAACAAGAAGCCGCCGTTCACGCGCGCGCAGTACGGCGCGACCCTCGGCGGCCCGCTCGACCGCGACCGCACCTTCGCCTTCTTCGCCGTCGAGCAGCGCAAGCGGCAGGAGTCCGGCTTCTTCACGAGCGACGTGGTCGGGGCTCTGACCTCTTCGGCGACGATTCCCGTCATCGCCGGCATCAACCCCATCTCGCGCACCTTCACGCGCATCACGGCGGCGCAGGCCGCCTTCATCAACACGCTCGTCGCCACCGGCAACCCGACCAACATCTGCGCGGCGCGCGCCTACGGCTTCCTGACTTCGAGCGGCGGCAACACGGGCCTCACGGGCTCGAACCCCTTGACGAGCCCGAACGACGGGAGCGTCTGCCCGGCCATCACGCCCATCACGGGGCCGACGACCGCCGTCGGGCCGCGCTTCTTCCTGACGGGCGCGCCCGTCCCCGTCAGCCCGAACGCCTTCCGCCCGCTCCTCGGCCTCGACCGCGTCTTCCCCATCTCCGAAGACACGACCTTCTCGTCAATCAGGATTGACCACAAGATCACCGACGATAACCAGATGACGATGCGCTTCAGCTTCAACCCGTCGGAGATCACGGGCATACAAGTCGAGTCGCAGAACCAGTCGCTCGGCCAGAACGACTTCACGCGCACGGGCATCCAGACCTTGAAGGACGCCTCGTTCGTCACGACGCTGACCTCGACTTTGACCGACTCGGTCGTCAACGAAGCGCGCTTCAGCTTCAGCTCGCGCCGCGCCACCTTCCGCTCGCAGAACGGGCAGGCGACGGCCTTCAACATCTCCGGCGCGGCCTTCATCGGGCGCGAGTTGTTCTCGCCCGTCATCCGCACGGAGAACCGCTACCAGTACACCGACAACATCAACTGGGTCACGGGCAACCACACCTTCAAGTTCGGCGGCGACGCCAACTTCATCAGCGTGGACGCCATCTTCGAGCTGAACTTCGCGGGCCTCTTCAACTTCGGCGGCCTCTCGGCCTCGTCGGTCAATGCGGCCTTCCCGGCGAGCGCGCCCGACTTCACGCCCGTCCAGCAGTACGGATTGGGCCTCCCGTCGGTCTTCATTCAGGGCTTCGGCAACCCCGTCAGCCGCCTCCAGAACAAGCCGCTCGCGGTCTTCGCGCAGGACTCCTGGAAGATTCGCCCGAACTTCACCCTGAACTACGGCGCGCGCTACGACTACGAGATTTCCGCGACGCTTTTGCCGACCGACTTCGTTGACCCGCTCTCCGGCATCCCCGTGCCCGCCGCGAGCACGCAGACCTTCTACGACGCCTTCGGCATCCAGCAGGGCTTCCCGCGCGACAAGAACAACATCGCGCCGCGCATCGGCATGGCGTGGGACATCCGCGGCAACGGCTCGACCGTCCTGCGCGCCGCCTACGGCATCTTCTACGACCACCCGCTCCTCGCCATCGGCTTCAACTCCGACATCGCCGACAACGTCCAGCAGCAGCAGTTCATCACGACCGCCGCGGGCGGCCCCGCGCCGACGGCCCTCTTGAACGCGACGCAAATCTTTCAGGGCACGGTCTGCACGGGGCAGGGGAGCCCCTTGTGCCCGGCGGGCTTCCGCACGCCGGGCGTCGCCGCCGGGACTGACTACCAGTTCGGTCGCCAGCGTTTCAACGACCAGACGTTCCCCGGCTTCGGGCCGTTCCTCCCGTTCTCTCTGCCGGTCTCCACCGACTTCGAGTTCGCCTACGCCAATCAGGCGAACGTCACTCTGGAGAAGAAGCTGACGGACAACATGTCGTTCTCGGCGAGCTGGCTCTTCACGGGCGCGCACCACCTGCCGCACCCGACGAACTTGAACGGGCCGAACAACCCGGTGCTCATCGAGAACTTCCGCCGCTGCACGGGCGGACTGCCGACGAACACGACCGCCGTCCTGACGGTCAACCCGGCGACCTGCTCGAACATCGTCGCGCAGCCGATACCGGGGCTCGTCTCCGTCACGACGCGCGGCACGGTCGTCCAGCCGTTCGCCGCGAACCTCTTCCGCGCGTCGGGGCCGAACTACTTCTTCACGCAGTCCATCACGGGCGGCGCGGTCACGCCCGCGACCTTCAACGGCGTGCTCACGGCGACCAGCGCGCTCGCGCGCCCCGGCTTCGTCGCCACCTTCGGCGACATCAACGCGCAGGTCTCGGACGGCAACTCCGTCTACCACGCCGGGAGCTTCGAGTTGCGCCGCCGCTTCGCCAACAACTTCCAGTTCCTCGCGGGCTACACGTGGTCGCACTCGATTGACGACTCCTCGGACTTGCAGACTCTGCTGCTTCCGCAGGACGTGACCCGGCTCGACTTGGAGCGTGCGGACTCGCTCTTCGACCAGCGCCACCGCTTCGTCTTCAGCGGCGTGCTGGCCGCGCCCGGAAGTTGGCGCGGCGAGGGCGGGATGCGCGGCTTCCTCGCCGACTTCATGGTCGCGCCCATCTTTGAATTCTCTTCGGGCCGTCCCTTCAACATCCTGACGGGACAGGACACGAACAACGACCTCTCAAGCAGCACCGACCGACCGAGCGTCGCCTCGGACGGCACGCTCTTCGTGCCCGCGCCGTTCCAGTCCGGGAACCTGGGCCGCAACTCCGGCATCACCGAGTCTTACTCCTCGCTCGACCTCCGCGTCGCGCGCACCATCCGCTTCGGCGAGCGCTTCGGCCTCGAAGTCATCGCCGAGGGCTTCAACCTCTTCAACCGCTTCAATCAGGCCGCCGCGAGCCCTCGCTTCGAGGACGTGAACGCCGAAGACCGCCGCGACGGTTCGGGCCGCTACTTCGGGCGACCCACCGCCGCCTTCGACCCGCGCCAGTTCCAATTCGGCCTCCGGCTGAGCTTCTAAGAGAAGCTGTGAGAAATAAGCCATCCGTTTGCCATTTTGGCAAACGGATGGCTTATTTTGCTTGCGGCAAACGGATGGCTGAGAAATAAGCCATCCGTTTGCCATTTTGGCAAACGGATGGCTTATTTTGCTTGCGGCAAACGGATGGCTTATTTTCTGCTTTGGCCTAACTCCTTTCGGATTGCCACAATTACGGCCCTGACATCGCGTCGCCCTTTATATGAAGGTTTACCCATGAACTCAGCAACACTACGATCTGTAAGATACACGCCTCGCTTAAAGAGCCCTAAACAAGCCTCTCTCACCTCTTCCTCGCGCTGAGTACGTAGTGTTCTGTATTCAGCCTGCAAGAACTCTCGATACCTATCACAGAGCTTACGGCACAGTTCCGGAAAGTACTTGTAGAGTGTGTTCCGGTCATGACCCAACGCACCCGCTATCGCTGTCATTGATATAGGAGGGAAAACCGTCAAGCGCTTTTTCAACAGCCTCTCTACGCCGATAAAATCAAATGGCCTTGTGGTACGGGGCTTCTTGATTGGCTCTAGCTCATAAGGGAATTGACGAGAGTTGAATGCCGTTTTTTTATCAGTTCCTATTCCGGTAAGAAAATCGACTAGCCGCAGATCAAAACAGTAGCAAATCCTAAGCAATTCAAAAAGTAGAGGTTTAATCCGGCCATGTCGCCATTCATGAACCGTCAAATTTGATTTACCCAACAGAGCTGAAAGGCGTTGCATTTTTCCATCAGTTATTCGGTCTGCGAGAGCCTGAAGCCATTTAGCGATATGCTCCTTAGAGGGAGCGCGGGTTTCGTCTTGCTCAAATGAGATCAGTTCACAGATATTATCGCCTACAAACTCTTGCCACTCTAGCTGGCTACTTTTAAGTGAGCATTGCGGTGAAGATATGTCAACATTTCTACCGAGCCAATGATAACATTTAGGACAAAAGCCAAGCCTCAACCTGCGAGTCAGACAAAAAAACTTGCGGTTACATTTGGGGCATTGATCTACAAGGTTCACTCGATGCTTAGTGCAAATCTGTAATATTAGTAAATTCCATATAAGTGGTTGATATATAGCTCCATTGCCAGTATCTCTCATTTCCTCGTAACAAGCTGGACACCAAGCCTGATAAGTTCTCTGAAGGTTAAGAGGAGTAAGGACCTCCGACCAAGGCAGAAAAGTTAATCGTCTCAGACCTTGGTGAAGTGTTAGCTTCTCAAATAAGTCTGCCCATTCACGTGCCACTTTGCCGACGCCATTAATGTTCTTTATTTGATTTCTGAAAGTACCTAGCAAAGTAAATGCTGGACCCTGATGCTCTGGGGCAGCCAGGTAAGATTTATTGAGGCTCGGAACCACCGTGAATTCATAAAGAGTTGCAATGGAAATGCAATGAGCGGCAGCCAACCGGCTGATGTAACTCGTCAAACTCTCTACGGCGGATGTGTTTATCCCGATAGGCTTGAGGTGATAGTAGGTGCTCCGCTTAGACGGCAAGAGTGCGCCCTTTTTTAGTAGCGGATAAGTCGTACTAACACGAATAGCTGACACCATACTTCAGAGTTGCCTAGTCCCAATCTTGTCTCTGGTCGGATTTCGACGCCCTACCCGTCTTTTCGCCTTAGTCCTCTTCTCGTCATTATTTTTATTCGCTCCTCCATTTGAGGGCTTCTCAGAAGTAGAATCAATACTAAGTTTCAGCCCGCCTCGCAGCAGTAATCGTTTTTCTTCAGTTTCAAGGAGTTCCTGCTCCCCACTAGTGATTTCAGATAGAATCTCCGCACATTGCGAAATAGAAAGCGCACGGCGCTCTAGGTGTTGTCTGGCTAGTGTTTCTTTGCCTTCCCTTAAAGATAAAGACAATGAGCGTGTCAGCCAATCTTTAAGAATCCCAACGCACCCGAGGCTCCGCTCGTAGAAATAGTCCCAATTGCTAACAAGATCTGGCGACTCACGTAAGGGAAGATACGCCTGGAAAGTTCCGAGAACATTTACGAAACACTGTCGTTGTTCTGCATCCGCAGCATCGTATCTCTTGAAATGAACGTCGATGCTCCGGCGACTTAGCTGCCCATTCAAATTCCTAAACGGTAGCATTTCGTACGTACCACCGAGAACTTGTGTCACATGAGTCTGGTCTGAGACTGACTTCAAGGTGTTAAGTTGATCTAGTAGGCTTCTACCCGATCTAACTACCCCGAAATGTTGGGCATCATCAATCAATAAAGCAGCCGGCTTCCGGTTCTCTATTGCAGCTTCTGCAGCAGTCCTAAATTTTGAGCCGGATGTCCTGTAGTTCGAGGTCAGCTCTCGATATTCTTTTCCTAATGCTTCCCATCTATGAGTATCATCTTTATGATCAATTAACGGTTCACACATTATTGCTAGAAGGGCTCTAAAGAAATCTTTCCAATCGAAGTTATGCGAGGAGGGGTTCTTTAGATGTATTCGAGCAAAGGGCAATTGTCCGGCATCGCTCTCAAGGTCAGCCCTGAAATATTCAATCAGAGCATCTGACACTATATCTTGGACGGTGGTTTTCCCGACGCCCGTCGGCCCATAGAGTAGAATTATTGACCCAGGTGAGGAATCTATAATTGCCCACAACACCTCATCTCGGGCTCGAACTAGAGATGGATGTTCGATCCGCACCTCATTCCTGTAGTAGCTCACCCGTTCCTTGGTCGACCTCAAAAGTATTTCTGGTGGGTAAAGTGCTTTCATTTCGTCTCCTATACAGACGTGTATATTTGGGAAACAGCCACGGTATTACTTGAGTCGGAGACTTGCTCTCTGGCCGGTTCATTGGCAGACACCGTTTCTTTTGTATCTGGAAGACTGTTTTTGTCGGTTCCATCAATGTAGGTCGAAGGCAACAGCCCATTCCTAACAACTATTTGGCGGGCTGCAAGATCGGCTAGACGTTGATGCAGTAAGATCTCTTCAGCCTCTATTGATTGAAGAAACTCGGCAAGCTTTTTAGCTGTGATGTCGGAACGCTTTGCGGCTAATTTATTACGTTGCCGGAGCTCTTCCGAGGCCAGCATCATTTCACGTTCAGAACGATTGCGAAATACAGCAAAATAATCAGAATAAGCCTCAACCCACCGCCCGCGTGCATACGCATAGATTGCCCCGGCATTCCATGGATCAAGGCGTATAGGAATGCTTGTTCCTCTCACCCTCTCATCATTGAATACGTCCGACCAGTAATTGATATTATTAATTCGTACGCCGCGCGCGCCAACCTTTGCCCTTCCTCTAGGGCTAGGTGGCATGGTCAACATAAGGAAGGTTTCATCGTAAGGAATAACTTTAAAATCACGAGCCCCAAACAATTCCATCCCTTGGTTAAACGCCTCACGTGGAGACTGACCTAAAGCCGAATGTTCCATCGTGTCATAAACTTCATATGCCCACTCCGTTAGCATCGCGTCAACTTTCTCTAGCGTCCAGATAGCATGATTTTTAGGATTGACAAGTGCTGTTACTTGGCGAACGTACTTCATAATCTGAGTGTTGCCCTCAAGATTATGAAAGAACTGGCTATTAGCAGTTCCGAAAAGTCTTTCAATTGGTGACCCGAATCTTGCTTTGGCGGGTGGTCTAACTTTCTTTGTAATCTCAAAAATGGCAAGTAACGTCTCGAAATATGTGCAGGAAAATTCAAAGGCACCGTCAACGATTACAATTTGGGGAAGGCGCTTGAACCGCCGAACGCATTCCCTAAAAAGCATCATTATTGTGCGATAGCTTGGTGGGTCATAAGTTGTGTATTTTGCTAATATGCGACGGTCAAAACCATCCGTCATCATTGAGAACCAAGGGCGTCCCATGTTCCTACCGGTATAAGAGCAACGGGCCTCTACATCTGCAAGCGTGTGATCTATATGTACGACGTGGAAAGGGCGTTCACCATGCCGAGGGGTGGTTAATTCTAACTCCCAGTAGAATTCACTTTCTGCGTATGCTCCACGGCTACCTACCCGCTTCTTTTTCTGGATGTGTTGAGGTCTAAGCCTTACGGCTTTACAAAAAGCTACGTAGCTGGCCGGCTCGATATGTTTCTCTTCGCAGGCCAGAACATACTGGTCGTGAACTGCTCTGCGTCTTCTTTGCTTCAAGTCTTCATACGAATTTTGGATGAAATTATCCATAAGTTCTTGAGAATCGGCTGGCAGTCTTGGGGTGGTATTTCCGGAGGGGGGTAACGGAATTAATCCAATGTAGCCACACCCGTAATCATCCTCCGCTTTGCGATATCCCGCAGCCCAGTGTCTAAGTGTCCTTTCAGGTACACCTATGTCGCTAGGCAATTGCCTATCTGAAAGATACAGACGTACCAATCCGAATCGGTAATTAGCAGTTGCCAAAGCTATGATATTGGCAGTCGTGAGCTTGTTTTTGACCTCAGGGTGGTCGAGAGCCATCCGCCGCGCTGGCGATGCCACCGAGGATGTGCGGGCAATTAGTCCTTCCTCAAGGAACGTGTTGATTCCGGAAATGGGCAGCTTTACCAGTTCATTCTCTGCACTCAGAAGAGATACGAAACTCTCCCCCACATTCACAATCTGCCAGCTTTTCTTATCCCACAGAATATGTTCTTGAGGTTTTAGCGTTATGTACGGAGAAGCATGTCTTTGCTCGAGCGGGCTATCACGTAATACAGATTGATAAGCTAGAGCTGCCTCTTTGTTAGCGAAAACTTTAACGTGCTTGAACTCAGATAGCGGGAGCAAATAGAGATCAACATATATTTCTTCGTGAGCGATCATCATGAATACATCATCCCGACTCGCTTGCGGCGAACATCGATAAAACAAATCCTCTATCAAAAGACCAAATTCGCCTGAGACCACGTTAAGTACGCTTTCCCGAGCTGCCACGGAAATAGCAGGTGTATCAACTCTGAAGTAATCCTCAAGGAATTCAAGATTCCTTTGGAATGCCCAGTTAATTGTTTTCGATGAGACTACCTTGTAATAAAAGAACCCAATTTGGGAGACGTAATTTTCCCCAGCCAAACTGTGCCATTCGCCCGCTTCATCACGACAGTAGCGATTCGGATTATGGATTTCGAGTTTAATAAGCGCTTCCTCAGTCTTGTTCTCTTCCCACCCAGCAGAAGCTTTTCGTATGACGAAGAAGTCTGGCGTATGAAATGCGCTTACCTTTTTTCCTTTCTCTCCTTCATAGGTCAATTTTAATTTATTTGGTTGATCATAAAATTCAATCACACTATTATCATCCTCGAGTACACGAATGAACGGTAGCTCGTTCTTATGACTTTCAAACTGGATTGTGACACCCATTTTCCTACTAGGATATTCGCCGCTCATGTTGAATTTTCCTGATCTCACAGCCCTTGAGGGGCTAGAGGATCTGATCTGCTCTATCAAGGCTCTCGCAGCGCGCGGTACATTATTCTGAAGACACCACACCTCAAACTGCTCTTCGCTTTCAAACATTCCAGACTCCTTTTCTGTTGATGAAGGCGATGAGAGTGTGTACAATATTTGTAGGGTTGAGGCACACAAAGACCCTCTCGCCTTCAAGCGAGTGATTCGATCTGGCCTGAAGCGTCGGCGACCAACCTTAGCGCTTCAGGCCTTTCGTTTGCGGTGACGAGTTGCGTAGTAATTATCTTAAGTCTGCCGAGAGGCCACAGCGCCTCGCCGTGATTCCTCCTTTACACTTCTCTCAACTGATTGTTCAGCTTCGGTAATTCGCTTCCTGATAAATTGTTCTACATCCTTCCGTCGTAGCCGGATGGAGCGCCCGAACCGGACACGCGGCAAACTTGCAGTACCTGCCCCTCCGCCGTACCAAGTTGTCAGCGCTAGCCCGCTTTTTTGGGCGGCTTCACGGATTGTGCAGAATTCCGTAGTTTTCTCTGAGTCCGACATTCCCCTCTTATATCTCAATTACATGAAAACTAGTTGGATAAAATTAGCTAAATAATGCTGTGGGCACGTGCCCAAAATGGGTACGCGCCATTGCCTGTATCCCTTTATCAGAGTATGCGCTTAATCAGTAAGGCGGTTTTGGATTACCGATAGCCTTCATATAATTCTTGAAGGCTGCAACGCTAAGTCCCGACTTAAACGCGAGTGCAAATTGCTTGGGGTTTGGATTCGTTTTTTCGTCGTATAATTCTTTATATGCGAGTTTAAGCTTATTGCGAAACTGGACTTTTGTGTACTTTTTAGCACCCCTTGGCCTTCCTGGCTTGAATGTACCCTCGATAATCCGTACAGCATCTCCATAAAAGGCAAGGCGCTTTCTTTGGGAAAGAGATGCCTTCCCTATCCAGTCAATAAACCTGATTTTATCCTCTTGCGGGTTCCAGCGTTCTGTAACGTATACGGTTCCGGAAGGCAACGTGCCGAAGGGATTACTCGGGCACATTTTTAAATCTTCCATAGGGCAAGAGAGCACTCTTAACCGCCAGACCTGTACAAGAACAACTCCACAGAATGTCCAGTAAAATGGTTGACACTTGTATTGAGAGGAATCCGGTCGAGGGACATCCGTATCGAAATTAAAATCCGGGGGAGGCTTAATCACCAAGCCAAAAGTCTCAACCGTATACTTCTGGTATCTATCGGCGATTTTGTGGTAGTAACGCCCACTATACTTGAGAAAATTTCTTACACTCACATAACTCAGACTATAAGATTGATCAGAGCCGGTAGGCATATACAATTCATGCAGAATCTTCGCGACCCCGTTGAACTTCGGGGAAATCGTATAAGTAAGGGGATTGATGCCGAACCTGAACACCTCGACCTTACCTGATCCCGGATAGTATTCGGCTTCGTTCCTATAAGTCATAATCAATGTTCCCGCTAGACAGCTTTAACTTGAGAAGACAATGATGCGGTATCCGAAGTTATGTGCAATTTTAAAAGTTTCGCTATTCCCTACTCATCCTCGTTCAGGATTCAAGGGAGGTGTGGTGCAGGCTATTTCCTTATCTTGGTTCTCGCCTTAACAACCCCTTCGCTCTTGGGGTGAGCAGGCAGGGAGTCGGGCAGATTTACCCTGTCGTCGATAAGAGCATCCACATAGACGCCAGCGAGGTCAGCTATTCTTAAGAGCACAGGCAGAGGTGGCTCACGCGTTCCACGCTCAAATCCGGAAACGTATTCGCGGGTAATCTCTGGGAAACCCATGCGACGCGCCATCCCTTCCTGGGTGTCTCCTAGAGCCAGACGAATCTGAAGAATCTTCCCCGGTAGCCGCACCGGCCGCGTCCTCGCCCCACGTCCCATCAGTTTTTACCTCCTGATGAGACAGAGGAGCTATTGCCTGTCCAGCCGTGCGGACTATATAATCCGCAACTGCAATAGCCGATATCTGCGGCACGAGAGTCTATTCCGTTGAGACTCTACGGCGGGCAGCATCACTTCAGATATGAACCGCCTTAGACATTTGAGTGAGCTATTGTCAAAGAAACAACTGCCTAAAATACCAAAGGCAAAAGCTATACGCTACGTCTTCAATTGATAGGTGCCATTGTAGTCACCTCAAGTGAAAGGGAATTCTCACATGTTACGCCGCTTGAGTCATTGTCTCACCGCAGGGATTATCGGTATCTCGTTCTCTCTCATCACTGTCTCACAGGAAGTATGGCAAACATTCACAGATGAGGAGGCGGGCTTCACTATCAGTTTCCCCGGTAGACCAACTTACGAGCAGACTAGCCTCTCTCAGAGCGGCGATCCGGAAGAAAAATACAAGTTCCAGTATGGAGAGCATTTTCTATCTATAAGTTTTGTCCCACTGCTCGGAAATCCTCGCAACTCAGTGGAACTCAGCCAGGCTTATGCTGAGTTCACTATGGAGTATTCCAAGAACGGCACCCTCATCCGACAGGAGAAGCTGCCGGATGGCGGGCGACAGTACTATAACGAAAGTAATGAGTCCGCGGGCAGATTGCACATGCTGACTCGTGTCCACATTCGTAACGGAAGGAGTTATCAAATCGTCTACGGTACGTTCAGACCAAAAGGTATTGACGAGCAAGTAGCAGAGCGATTTTTCTCATCTTTCCGGTTTATAGACTCTCAACCCAGACGATTGGCAACTGCCCGCAAGCGTTCGTCAAACGGGGGCACCCTTCAAAATGTGAAGCGACCTAAGTGGTACATACTTCAGCAACCTCGTGAGGATTTCGTGGTTGAATTTCCCATGAAGCCCGAATTCAGTCTGACGCCGCAGCCTGAAATCGGTACCGAGGTATATAAGTTTCATTGCTTCTCAGGTGAGAATTTGTTCGTGCTTAACTACTGGGAAGTTCCTGAGGCGAAGACCCGGCCCGAGCAGACTCTGCAAAGGGTAGTAGCAGGCCATATCGCTGGCGAGGATGCGAAAGGCCAAGTATTAAATGAATTGAGATTGCCGGATGGCGGTTATGAGGTCGAGAGTCAGGGAGTTATTAACGGCCTTCTCCTTCGCTCTCGGGTACGATTTTACGTACACGGCACGCGCATTTACACCCTCACGACGACGACGCAAAACCTGACGGGGCCCAACAAAGGTGATCTTGACAGGTTCTTCACCTCATTCAGTCTCAGGAAGCCTTAATAAATTGAAAAGTTGTGCTTAGTCATACGTTTAATGGTCCTAAATGCTATGACATACAATAAGAAAGCCTCCTCCGCGAGGGATAAATGGATCAAGCGTAGCGATGTTGCTCAGTATCTCGGCATCGGATGGAGGGTCGTCGAGCGACTCCTCCGCGAAGGCAAGATCAAGACCGTCAGAGACCCGCTCGACCACCGGCGGAAGATGGTTAGCGCGGAAGATCTCGACCGGTTAAAACAAATGTCTTCGCGCGATGAGTGAGTGCTAGCCCCTGATTATGCCCGTCGTAAGAAAGAATCATCAGAATTTAATTACTCAGCCGCCCAGTAGCATGAAGGCCTCGTTAAGGTTCTATCCAAGTAACCGGCGGGGATGTAAATCCTGAGTCCCTTCGCCGCTGTCTTCAAAAAACCGTCAACTACCCTCACCCCTAATCGGCAACCCCGCAATCAACACTGACGTAGCCACTGCTATCTTTCGTAATTCTATAGCGGTGGGTGAATTCATCGCACACATCGTCTTGATGGGACACGATGACGATGCGGCCGCCGCGCAGGACTACACTACTCACCCGACTCAGTTCCTGCACCAGTAGCCCCCGGTTTATCTCATCCAAAGCGCCGAAGCCTTCATCAATAATCAGGGTCTCTGCTGCCCTCCCGCCGCTGATGGTCTGGCCGATTGCGACCGCTAGGCTGATTGCGACGCGGAACTTTTCCCCGCCGCTCAGGTACTCGAATAGACGAAGGCTACCGGTCCTAAGATCCCGGGCTTGAATCTGAAGTTCTTCGGAATCTGTCTTATCCACCAGATCAACCTCGAGGCAGCCACCGCTCAGGCGGGTCAGTGTTTCGTTGGCCCGTTGCCTGATCTCCTCCTGCGCTTTCCGCACGATTACAGCTTCGAGGCCACTTTTACCGAGAGCCTCGGCTAAGCGGTTAAAGTAGTTGAGCTCCCTCTCGGCTTCGGCCAGTTCGCCCTGCTTACCCTTGACCGCGCTTCGTTGCTGCAACAACCCCGTCAGTAGATCAGCCGCTTCGCCGAGGTTTGCCCCCGTTTGGGCAATCTCCTTCTTGAGAGATGCGAGCTCTGCCCGCACGTCCTCAACCGGTCTTCGATGATCGCGGGGGATAGCGTCGAGCTGCTGACTAAAAGCCGAAATACTACCTTCAAGCCGGGACTTGCGCTCGCGAGCTGCGACTAGCTCCTGCGCCTGAGTCTCGGACCCGCTCAGGCCGTCCCTCTCTCGTTTAAGCGCGGAGAGGGCTCGCTCATCCTCGCAGGCGGGGTGACTGAGCCAGGCGGGGCTGACGTCATCTCTAGCCTGTTCGTACCGCTGGCGTGCCTCATGTACGCGGTGCTGCTGATCGGCAGCACCGCGCCGGGCCAATTCGGCACGTTCACCAAGACGAAGCTGCTCGTCGGTGAGATCCCTCAACTCCTTAGTTGCTTTAGAAAGAGCCGATTCGGCGTCGTTCCTGGCCGCCTCGCAGTCGAATGTACGTTGCTCACTGTTTCCCGCGTCCCTAACGACTTGACCACGCTCCGTCAGCGGTACCGACGGCAGTTCAGAGAGCCGCCTGCGGAGGACGGATACGGCAGCACTCACCTCCCTCTCTTTGATTAGTGCCTCATTAAGAATATGTCGCTCGGTAGAAACATCGCCGATAGCCGTCAACTCTTCTTCGAGTTGTGGTAAGTCCTGTAGCTGGGCGGTCCAACCGCCGGCCGCCTCGCGGCTACTCTCCAGTTCCTGCTGTGCTCTCGTGACGGCGGCGGTAGCGTGTTCTAGGTCGCGCCGAGATCCCTCCAGCTTCGAAGAAGTCTCACGAGATGCCTCGCCGACCGCTCTCTGTTTCTTCCGTAAGTCGTTTAATGCTCGATCGCTCGCGTCAAGCAGCTCTGCGAGCCGTGTTTCCTCTTTTTCCATGCGGGCGATTTCGGCGTGCCAGCCCGCGTGCTCAGCCGCCAGCCTCCCCCTGACGTCCTCGTCGCTCAGGACGCTGCCGCAGTAAGGACACTCACCCTCGCCGCTAACCTCGTCACGCCGCTTTACCTTGTCGCGCAAGAGGTTCAGGTTGGCCCGGCATTCTTCGAGCTCGGCCCGAGCATTTTCCTTGCGAGTTTCAGCCGCTTCGAACTCGCGCTGCAGTTGCTCTTCGGCCTCCGCGGCCCGTCTCGACTCTTCCAAGCCCTGCGCTACTGCGGCTTCTTTTTCGCCTAGCATAAGTTGCGCTTCGCGCAGATCTTCAGCCGACCGAGCTAGAGGCTTTAGCAGGGATATGGCCTTCCGCAACTCTTCGTGCCGTTCGAACGAGCGCTCAATCTCCTCACGCCTAGACAGTGTGGGTTGGTAAGAGGTGAGCTGCCCCTCCTCTGCCACTATATCCCGCTCAAGCCCCTCAATAGATCTTAGGTCTTGAGCACGCCGGAGCGCGGACTCACAATGCTGCCGCGCCTCTTCTAGCGCCTCCTTCGTACGTTGAAAAAGTTCGGCAGCTAATCTTTCCGCTTCGCGTTTTTGCTGTATGGCTTCTACTAAATTACCTAGGCAGGCCTCGATTTCCGCCGTATCGCGCAACCCATCATTCAGGCGCGCCTCCTCCTTTTCGGACTGGCTGCGCGCCGCCCAAAGGTTATCAATGCGCAACAATACGTCCCGCAGCTCATAAAGGCGGGCGACATCTCCCTCGATCCGTCCGGCCTGCTCCAATAGCGATTGATCATTCTGCCGCTGTCTTTCGCAGTCCCTGATTTGTTCGAGCAGGTTGCTGGCCTGCCGCGCGTTTCGCTCCTCTTCCTCTTTGTGCGAGTGCTGCTGCTCTAACTCCCCTGAATGTCGCCTCAGATTTTCTATGAGTTCCTGCTGAGCCGAAAGGTCTTCATCGGAAGGCCTCGGCAGCCCAGCCAGCGCCTTCTCAATACCCGAACACAACTTTCTCTTCTCCAAACGCCGGCTCTCGGTCAGGGTGCCGAGTTTTCGGTAAAATTCGAGCCGGAGCAGCTCCATCAGCCGCGCGCGGCGGTCTTTTGCCTTCGCCTTAAGAAAGGAATCGGCTTCGCCCTGACGCAGCAGGACGGCCGAGGTGAATGTCTCGAAGGACATGCGGAGGTTGTGCGCAAGCCATTCCTCGGTCTTCTGTTCGCCGTCGGCGACAGTGCGCCACCCATCGCCGTCGCGCATTTGCACTATCCGGCTGGCGCTGGCGTGGCCGTTCTTGCGTGTCGGTTTCAGAACCTCGCCGCATACGCGTAACGACTGGCCGTCGAGGTCGAACTCCACGACGACTTCGGCTTTCGGGCATTCGTCGTGAACCAGATGCCGCAGGTTCTTTCCGCTGTCGGTTCCCGACGCGCGATGTTTTTTGAAGAGCGTGAAAGTGAGGGCGTCCCACAACGAGCTTTTCCCCCCGCCGTTAGGGCCGTGGATCAGCCACAGCGGCGCGGTGCTGAAATCGACCTCAACGAAACCGTCCCCGCCGCCGCCGTTCGCGGATCCGCGGTGGCCGAGGAAGCCTTTGAGCCTAATTCGTTGCAAGAGCATCGCTCACCTCCTGGATCAGCACTTCGGCGCGCGCTTTCAGTTCAGGTAGTTCGGCGTCTCCGGCGAAGTGTTTTTCGAGGTGTTCCATGACGGTCTTTTTATAGTCGCCGGGGCTGGAGGGCGTGTTGGTTGCTGCGGGCGTCAGTCGTTCGCCGACCTTGTTGAACTCAACACAGCGCGGGAACAGTTCGCGCGCTCGGCGGTCGACTTCCAACGGGTTGGTGCCCGAGGCGCATTCGACGTTAAGTCTTACGTAGGCGCGCTCACGGTCGGCGAAGCCCGCAGCGAGGTCCTCTAAGTCGTCAGATAATGTACTTATCTCAAAGAACGGCGTCGTCTCGATGGGGTAACGCGTGACCGTCGCCGGACCCGGGCCTGTGACGTCCACTATTAGGACGCACTTTTCGTCGTCGCGCTCGCCTAAGTCCATGCGGTCGAAGCTGCCGCTGAACCAGCAGGGGACGACGTGCGCTATCTGCTGTGCTTGATGTATGTGGCCGAGCGCTATGTAGGAGACGTTCAGGGGCAGCGATTCGCGGCTCAGACAGATATCATCGCGGTAGGTCAACTCCCGCTCGCTAGGCGTCTTCACGCCGTAGACTTGAACGTGGGTTACGAAGACTGACGGCCTAGTGGGGTCCAGCCGCTCGGCCACCTCGCGGACCACGTCGGACAGGATGACGCTCAGAGCCTGGTTGCGCTCGCCCGCGCCGGTTTTGCCGGCCGCGGAGTTTTTCTCACCCGCCCTCTCCAGCAGCTCGCGTTCGGGGTATGGGACGACGGCGAACTGCACCCCGTCAATCTCGAATATGTCGCAACCCTGCGAAACGCAGACGCGCCCGGCGCAGCCCTGTTCGAGCTCGAGCAGGCTTTTCATCAGGCGGAAGTGGTCACGGTAGTCATGGTTGCCCGGCACCATAACAACCCGCAGGCCGTTGCGGATATAAGGCGCAAGGATCCCGCACAGATCCTTCGTCACGTCATGCAGCCGCTGGCGCTGGAGCCGTTCGAAGATGTCGCCCGCGACGAGCAGAACGTCCACGCCCTGTTCCTCGCAGATTCGGCACACTTGTCTGACCTGATCAAATAGCTCCCCCGTGCGGTCGAAGCCCCTGTACATAGAGCCGAGGTGCCAGTCTGAAGTGTGAAGGATGCGCATTGTCCTATACCTCCGGGAGCCCTTCGCCGCGGCGGGCGGCGATGTCCTCGCGCTTCATTGCCCACGCCGGGAAGGGGATTCTAACAAGCATCGGCTGCCGGAATGTCGGCTGCATGACGAGCTTGTCTTCGTTCTGCAGGAGGGTGGCCTGCCTCCGGGCGGACTGCTCCCACGACTGCCATACTTTGTCCTGAAGCTCCGCGGCACCCGTGCGGCCGAGGACGCGCACGGAGCACATTTCAATGACTCTGGCGGAGACTTGGGAGGCCATCTGTTGCGCGCCCAGGAGAATCACGCCCTGGCTGCGCATCTCGGTCGCCACCCTCTCGAGCAGCCGCGTGATCTCGTCGCGCCCGCCGCGCGGCGCAAAGCGGTTCAACTCATCCAGCATGATGAGGTAGCGCAGGCCGCGCACGGGGGTGCCGGTCGAGCGGGCGGCCACGACCTGCCTGACTATGGACGCGACGACGAACCGCTGCAGAGAGAGTGGCAGGGAGTGGATGTCTATGACTTGCGGCGGCGCGCTTCCCGTGCGCGTAACGCGCAGGGGCTTTCCTTCCGGTTCGTCACGGAGGAAGATATTCTTTCCCTCATCCAGCACCTTCGAAAGCCTCCGGTACACGGCCCACCACGTGCCGACCCCGTACATCCGGTTGATGTTACGTTCGTCTCGCATCCACCCGAGAAACTCGCCCCACGTCCTCGGCGAATCTTCCTTGAGCGTTCGGCCGTCTCTCTCGGTGAGGGTGGCCACGATCTCGCGGACGAGGCTGGACATGTTCTCCGAGAGGTTGTCCTCTTCGGAAAAGATGTATGGCAGGGAGTCGTCGCCTATGACGTCGGCGAATGACCATGAGTACGGCGTGGCGTCACAGTCCTTCACCGTTGGTGAACCATCGAGCGGGTTCGTCGGTGCATAGAACGTAGCGTCCGCGAAAGGCGAAGGTTCGAGTTGCAGATCGAACCTCTCCCAGTCGGCCCTGTGATCCTGTATGAAGTGGCGGTTCGGCCGGTCGATCCACATCAGGTCCTCACCCTTGACGTTGAGGATGATCGGGGCGATGTGGAGGCGCTCGCGCGTCGTCATGGAGAGCTGGGCCTGGCGCTGTAACAGCTTGATGACCGTTAGCAGGAAGCTCGTCTTCGTGCCGACCCCGGCCATGCCGTTGACGTTAAGGTGGCCGCCGTTCTCCCCGAGCAGGTAAGCGAGATCGATCTGACCCTGCCCGGCGTAGCCCGCGCCGTTGCGTAACAGGCCTACCGGCATGGGTTGCGACATCGAGTCGAAATCGTAGGCGAGGCGCGCGTCCGCCTCTCCCCCAATGATGACTTCACTCTGCTCGAGCGGAGGCGTCTGGATGTCCGGCTCGGTCCTGAGGATGTTCGCGCGCGCGTAGGTGACACCCTCAGTCTTGAACGGAGGCTCGTACCCTACGTCGCCGTCCGCCCCGTCGTATTCTTCGAGGATGTCGCGCTTGCGGCTCGTCCGGCGCACCTCATCAATCATCCCGTAGAAACGGATCGTATTGCCGTCCACGGTGCTTTCGGTGCGGACAAACTGGTTGTTCTCAACGAGCTTTCCCCGTGAAACCCAGAAGTGGAAGCGATTGGGCGTGGCCTCGAGGTTGGGCGGGGCCGCAACGCGCCCGATGGCGACCGCCGCGTCAGTTTGTAAGGGATCTTTCATTGACACGTCGTCATGCTGTGCCGTGCCTTCGGCTACCAGTTGCGACGGGCCGCCGGCCGTTTCGTCTCTCATGTAGTTAAGGCTCCCTTCAGACGCCCATCAAACGATAAAAATTGTTCCTCAACACTCCGCGGGGTGACATGAGCGCGCCGAGGCTTTCCTCGGCGCGGACTATGGGGTGGAGCGAGATCGCCGCGCGCCGGTAGCTGCTCGTTCGGCAACGGTACTCGTACACGGTGCGCGAGAGCTGATTAATGAACTCGACGCCGCGGGGGGTGACGGAGAGATGGCCGTAGCCGCTGGCCTCGAACCACTTCAGGGCCACTTCGACTCTGATGATCCCCTGATTCGGAGGCGCGCCGTCCCCGCCGCACAGGCGCACGTACCAGGATACGATCGGGAATTTCTCGCCGGTCGAGGCGGTGGGACGGATGACGAAGGCCGGGGTGCGCTGCCCGGGCTCCAGTTGGTAAAGGATTTGTTGCCCGAGCCGATGGAGGTACATCTGGCGGTGCGTCTTGATGACGCCGAAGATGGGGGAGCGGGTGGGATCGAACCCACCGTCGTGCGGGGCGAGGCGCCCGTCCACCACTGTCGGCGTCTCCCCGTCCTGTGCGATGGCCATCTCCTCGAGCAGCATCATCTCGGTCCGGGAACGGTCCCGCGTCGCCTGCTCCATCTTGGAGAAGTCGACGAGCCGCCTCTCCTCCTGCGGGCGCACCGGCAACAGCCGCAGTTGGTGCTCCTGCAAAGCGCCGGCGAACCTCTCCACCTCGTCCCACGGGTACGCGGAGGTGATCATTGAGACGACGCGCTCGACGCTCGCGAACTCCCTCCGTAGCTCCCCGTCCACCAAGCGCATCGCCACCCCTCCGATTTCCGCCAGCCTCACCGGGAGGATGTGGCCGTCGGCGTTCGGCAGTGAGATGACGGTGTAGCCCTCGTCCTTTCCGTCAACGAACCGGATGGGGCTGCTGGCCCATTCTTGCGCGCGCCAGCTAGGCGGCATTTGAAGGCTGACCGCCCTCCACAGGGGCGGCTCTTGCTCTATCCCGAGCGCCAGCTCCTTTTCCTGGTCGATCTCCGCCCCCTCCGCCGGCGCGTTCAGGAACGGGTCGATCTCAATGTCCTGCACAACCCGCTTTCCGCCGTATGCTTTAATGAAACCGAGACCTTCCACGCGCTCTCCTCCATGTCACAACAGGTGCGCCTGCGCTTCACGTTCCGTGTACAGGCCCAGATCACTCAGGCGCCGCTTCATCGCCTCGAAGCTGACGAGGAATTCTGTGGCCATCTTGCGGGGAACCACCGACTTTCTATTGCCAAACCTGTTCACGTACGGCTCGGCGATGGCGCGGCATGCGTGTTCCGGCATGAGGAGTTCGGCCGCGAACAAGTCGGCCTCGTACTCCATCTCGGCCGTGTTGGTTTTGGCGTGGCGCCAGTTCTTTTCCGCGCCCACGGCGACCGTTAACTTCCCGGTCGGGAACTCCTCGCCCCCCTCGTCCTTCGTGTCGAGCGAGACGCCCTCGACGAGCACCAGCCACTCGTCTTCGCGGCCAACCGCTCCCCTCTGGCGTCGCAGCAGGGGGAGGAAGTGGAGAAGGTAGTGTCCCAATTCATGCGCAGCGCTGTAGCGTCGGCGCGGTGTCGGATCACCCTTTTCTGTGAGTACGACCCCGTAGAAAGAGCCCGCGTACTCGTACGCATAGAGGAAGCCGGAGAGAGCCTTGTCATCACCCTCTAGGCTCGGCAGTACCTGCCTCGTCTCCCTGCCGAGAAATTCTATAGCCGAGCGGTACGTCAGCCTCCCCGAGCCGTCAGGCAGTTCAGCCACGCGTAGCGGGTACGCCTCAATTATCTCAGAGAGGGGCGCAATGCCCGTCGTGAGATTTTCGTAGTCTAGGCCGACGGCAGTGTAGGCTCGCCTGACTGCACCGAGTATGACATCCCGTTCTTCTTTGGCCGTTCGGGTCATTAGCTCATGTCACCTTTCCGCCGTCCCCCTCTTGGCGCGGCCCGGGCCCCTTTGCCCTTTTGCGCGCCCGCCGATCGCGGGCGGCGTGTTGCGCCTGCTGGTGGCTGTGACCCATGCAGAGGGTGATTGCCGTGTCGCGGAAAACCTTCCAGTACCGCGCGCTGGCGTCGGCGCCGAGCTCCGCGGCCAGCTTTTTGACCTCCTGCGCGCTGAGCCAGTGGGGGAGAGGGGTGCCGTTCGAGAGCAACGATTCGTTAACTTCGCTGTCCGTAAACGGCACGCGCCTCTGTTCTTTCAAATAACTGGCAACTTCTCCAACGGTCACGGGCTGGGCAAAGAGGTCGTTCGCCTCGAAAGCGCTGGTCAGATGTCGGTGAACAAGCTGCCGCACCACGTCGGCGTCGTGCGACAACGGCGCGAGCCGCCCCTCGTCCTGGTAGGCAAGGTTGATCTCCGCGATCCGGCGATTAAGCTCGTGGTCGTCCGAGGCGTCCGCGAGGACCGCGGTGATTGCATCGGTGTCGCCGCGGTCAAGGGCCTCCACATAGCGTTCCTGGGCCTCTCTAAGAAGGTTCTGCCGGTGATCCTTAACGGCTCTGCGAAGTATATTTCTTACTCGATCCGCCGCTTCTTTAGGATCATCACCTTCTTCACGAATCTCTGCCTCAACTTCCTCATCTGATAGATCTAAAGTTGATTCAGCGAGTGTGTTCAAAACATGGGTTAAGCCCTGTTTATAATCCCTCTCTTTATCTGACATATTATTTCTCCCCCGTGTTCAGGTAAGCTCTCACATTTCTGCGAAGCCATTTTAATTCCGTCTCATACTGTGTCTGGGTAATCTCAAGGTCCTTTTGAATCTCCGGCCCCGTCATTCTGTCAACGAGCCTGTCCATGATGAGCCACGCAAGGGGGCGTTCGGCGCAGAACTCCTCGATATGGGCGACCTCATCCCTTGCTACTGTTTCATCTGACACGTCAGGCGCTGGGGAAACAGCTTCGAGCATTGGATCAATCTCCTCTCCCGCCGAAGAACTGGTGATCACCTCTGATGCTAGATATGCCTCACTGGGATCGAATCTCTCTCCCCAGTGATCTGAAATGCTCCTCATGGCTCCGATCAGATGACTGAAGAAACTGACAGATTCCTTGTTCCAGCGGCGCCGGTCGGAGAGAGTAGCGGTGATGGCCTCTTGGAGCAGATCCTCATGGCCCTGCCCGCGAGACTTCCTTCCAAGGCCTCTAACGCGCCAGCGGGCATACTGGAGCAGCCGACTATTGTCCTGATCGGTAAGGGCGTCAATCGCGGCGTTGATTTCATCGTGACTGGCGGCTTTATCTTCCGGAATTCTTCGGGAGATGTTTTCCGTAGATTTCATTCGTTTATCTCATCGCTGGCAGTGCCTCCAATATGTGTATGCCGGAAATTTTATGGTTTCGGACATGTCCGAAAGGGAAAAAAATCGGGCATACATATATTAAGGGCGAGATTGACGAGTAACCCGCCTGTTTCACTTGCGTTCTCGTGAGGACGCGCGTGGGATAGGTTGAACTGGCCGCGGCAGTATGGGTAAATCGGCACTGAATGGCAAGAAATTGTTGTGAGGGTACACGTGGCGGGCCGCATTCAGCGCTGACTTCTAACATCCCGGATTTGGCATTACAGCATTTTCACAATATCAAGAAGTACGTCCCATCTAGAGCCTGTTATGAACTTTGATGAACGACTACTTCGACAACACGCTTGAGCATCAAGATGGCGAATGCCAAGTAGTGCAGCCCGGCGAGCGTCTCCGGCAACCGCTCATAGTCGCGCGCCAGTCTGCGGAAGCGCGCCGCCCACGCGAAACTGCGCTCGACGACCCAGCGACGCGGCAACAGCACGAAGCCTCGTTTGGCTTCCGGCAGTCTCACTACTTCAAGTTTAATGCCGTGCGCGGAGGCGGCCTCGGCGGCCCTCTCGCCCGTGTATCCTTGATCGACGAAAGCCAGTTCGACGCTTTCGCCCGTCACCGCTTGCACCTGTGCGGCCAACTCGGCGACCTGCGCGCGGTCCTGCTCATCGGCGGCCGTCACGTGCAGTGCCAACAAGTGTCCGAGCGTATCAACGGCGATATGCACCTTGCTGCCCTTGCGACGCTTCGCGCCGTCGTAGGCCGCGCGCGCGCCCGATTCAGGCGTCGATTGCAGCGTGCGGCTATCGAGCACACTGGCCGAAGGTTGGGCCTTACGCCCCGCCGCGATTCTCAACAACGCGCGCAAATCGTGGACGATGTGGGCGAACACGTCGGCTTGCAGCCAGCGCTGCGTCTGTTGATAGACGGCTTCCCACGGCGGCAAGTCGTGCGGCATCAGCCGCCACGAAGCGCCGGCGCGCACAATCCAACGCAGGCCGTTAAAGACTTCGCGCAGAGAGTGCGTACGTTGTGGAGCGTCTTCGGTCATCAACGTCAGGTAAGGGGCGACCAATGCCCATTCTTCATCGGTCACGTCACTGGGATAAGCTTTGCGTTCCATCCGCAAAAACTTATCACAACCAAAAGTTCATAACAGGCTCTAGGAAGACTGCGACAATTGCGAAGTGTTTTTTCTATTGGTTTCATTGCTAAAACGGCGTATAAAGAGTAAGACACAACGACAAGCGGGCGTCATGAAGGGAGCGTAGGGGTAAAAGTGGCACAGACTGTTTGGGGCGCTTTCAATACTTTTCGACGAGATTCGGTAGACCTTGATCCGGATCAGACGAAGAGGGCGCGATCCAGCCGTGATTATCTGTTCGGGCAGATTACCTCGATCAGCGGGAGTGATTCAGATTTCCCGAAGGTACAAACAACATACCGCCCGTTCGGCTCCTTCGCTCGGAATTCAAAAATACGCCCTTTGGATGACATAGACTTTCTCGTTCCTCTCATCGGGAAGGGTACCTCCGAGTACCAGCACACAAACGCATCTAACTTTTGGTTGAGAATCAATGACCTGTCCTCGCCGCTGGCGAAATTTCCCGATGGCTACGGGTATGTAAACTCGACAAAGGTCTTGAACAAAATAAGAAGCTCGCTGGCTTCAGTCTCTAACTACCAGAGGGCAGACTTGAAACGGACGGGGGAAGCTGTAACGCTCAACCTTCTCTCCTATCCTTGGGTGTTCGACATCGTCCCTGCCGTGCCCATCGTAGACTCCTCGGGGAACGTGCTTCACTACCTGATCCCAGACGGCGCGAGTAACTGGAAGAGGACAGATCCACGGGTTGACGCCGACAATGTAACCCGCGTCAATTCGTGGCACAAAGGACAATTCCTGCCTACCATCAGGCTGCTAAAGTACTGGAACAGGCGTGTACATAAGCCTCGGCTGGGCTCGTACTATTTTGAAAACTTGGCGCTCCGGGTGTTCGACTACGCCCCGGCGATCAGCGACTTCCCTAATGCCCTTGATTACTTCTTCCGGAACTTTTCCTCTTACCTGAACCAGCCGTTCCCAGATCCAAAGAAGCTGGGACCGAACTTGGACGCCGACGTTGACTGGCTAACGAAAAATAAAATCACCGAGGCAGCGAATGAGGCTCAGAGTAACTGCAGGCTTGCTTTGTACCACGAAGCTCGGCAGGAGCACAGGGAAGCCATTAATTACTGGAAGCGCGTTTTTGGGTCGGATTTCCCGGACTACGGCGGAGTCGCACGGTCAACTGATCGGAGTAGTATTAGGTGGCGATAAACGACGGCTTCAAAGCACTGCTTGCAAGGATTGACTTGACGGAAAAAGACCGTCAGATCTTTCGAGGCCACCGCCAGAGCGTCACCCGGCGGTTGACGCAGGCTTTCGCTGCCCACAACGTCGTGCCCATTGGCAGCTACGTCCGCGACACGACCATCCACCGAGTCAGCGACCTCGACCTGATGCTGATTCTCAGAACTAATGAGGCTCGCTGGGGGGACTACTGGAAATCCTCTTCAAGGGTGCTTAGTAAAGTTCGCCTCCAACTACAACACAGGTTTTTCGCCACTACCGTCGTGAGGGATCGACAGGCCGTGGTCGTGCGTTTCGGCGACCGCCAGCACCCGGTAGACGTGGTGCCTGCCTTCTTTCGAGGCTTATGGAATAAACACCCCGTGTACATGATCCCGGACGGGTCGGGCGGGTGGATGGCGACGAGCCCGCAGGCGCACAACACCTATCTTAAGGCGGCAGGTAGGAGGAGTGGCGGCAAACTCAAGAACGTTTCAAAGCTGATGAAATTCTGGCGGACGCGCCGCACATCCCACGTCCCGCTCAACTCTTTTCATCTCGAACTCTTATTGGCGACGAGCGACGTTTGTGTCGGCGCTAAGTCATATGCCCGTTGCGTGTACGAGGCTTTCGCCTTGCTAGCGGAGCGCCAGTGCCGGGCACTCCGCGACCCACTAGGAATTTCGGGTTTGATAGAAGGCTCTAACACCGAATCTAAGCGGGCCGCGAGTGCTCGCGCCGCACTAGCGGCGGCTGAGCGAGCTGCGCGCGCCGTGGGAGCGGAGAGCAGGGGCAAATTAAGAGAAGCCGCCAGACATTGGAGCCTGTTGTTCAAAACCGGCAACTCAAATTTCATGGGTAGCTTATGATGAATGCGATACCCGAAACACAAAACACCCCGCGCCAACTCGACCGCCTTGCGGCGCAGCGCCAGCTCTACTCGGACGGCAAAAGCATTCTGGTAGCTCAAATAATATTAAGCGTACCGTGCGTGATAGTCCTATCGTTCCTAGTCGCAGGGTTTCCGGAAGTACATGCGCTGAAGACGGTGGCAGCCGCTTGGGGAGCCGTGCTGACAGTGCTAGACATCGCCTATTTCTCGAACAGGGTAGTCGCCCTGCGTGAGAGAGGGGCCAAAGTGCAAGAACTCTTCGACTGCGACGTACTTCAGCTTGAGTGGCGCGATCTCAAGGCCGGGCACCGACCCGACGCCGAAGCCATCATGCAATCGTCCTCCGAGTATAAGTGCAAAGACCCAGAGTGCTCCTCGCTCCGCGACTGGTACCCCGTCGGGGTGGGCAGGCTGCCAATTCACCTGGCGAGGATTATTTGCCAGAGAGCAAACTGTTGGTGGGACGCGCAGTTGAGGCGCCGGTACGCTGACTACGTGCTGGCAGGTCTCGTCGCGCTCGCGGCGGTCGTCCTCATTGTAGGGTTCGTTGGTGGTCTAACCTTAGACAAATTCTTCCTAGCGGTGGCGCTGCCGCTAATGCCCGCACTCGTGTGGTCAGCCAGGCAGCGCAAAGAACACAGGGAGATCGCCGCGGCAATTGACCGCCTCAAAGAACACGCCGATAAGCTGTGGGCGAAAGCCCTATCGGGCAAGGCATCGTCGGAAGAGTTGACAATCGAATCACGCAACTTGCAGGACGAAATCTATGACCGTCGCCGCCGCAGCCCGCTCATCTTTGATTGGATTTACAAGCGCCTGCGCCGTTCGCATGAGGAGCAAATGAATCAGAGCGCGGAACTGATGATTGAGGACGCGACAAAGTCACTCGGATAGATTGTCCATCACGGAAGGAGAATTTTTATGGGGTTCAACATGAGCATAGAGTACCCGCAGTCCAGGATACAGTCGAGCGGGCAGTGCGATAAATGTAAAGGTGTTGGAGGCTTTATGGTTGACCGAGGTCGGCTTAACCTTCAAGACGCTTCCGGCAACATCGTAGAACTCATGCGCTGGACGTGTAACAAGTGTGGGTACACGATGCTGTTCGATCTGAGCGTGCCTCGCCAGCACCCGCTCACCGACGCAAACTTCCAAGAAATATTACCGGACTAGATATGCTCCTAAGCGGGACAGCAACTGCTACTGGTGCGCCTTGACGATGCCTTTAATCACAGGTCATGGATATCAACTTCTAACATGACTGTGAAAGTGCAAGGCGTTGTACTTCTTAGGAGAGAACGACCGTCAGCAACACGGATAGAGCCTGTAGAGGCCAGGCTCTATTCGGTACAAATAGTAGGAGGCTAAGCAAACAATGAAAGCAGTCATTGAGATAGATTTTACTGTGAAAGAGAATTGGCCTATGTCCAAAGTTCAAATAATGACCGCTCTACAGAAAGGCTTAGTTGAGCCTGATGGCATGAGCATGGGCATAGGTGGACAGCTTTTTACCCAGCGAACTACTCAGGGTGATATTACGATTGTCATTGAGGATTTGCGCGTAGTGGAAGTCCGTTTACACAAGTAAGCAGGATGAGTGGAGACTCCTAATCTGAAGGGTGTTATGGATCATTCGTACGAAGAACTCAGGAGCGCCGTACTGGATATTCTGGCGGGTCGGGAACATACCTACTACGACGCAAATCAGTATGAACATCTGAAGATTGGGGTGTCAGACGTTTTACAAAGCCGCGAGCGCGGGGGGCAGATGGGTAACTCCCAGCTCTCACGACACGACAGCGAGTTATTTCTAGAGCTATTCTGGGACTTGTTTCGACAGGGGATTATAACCCTTGGGATGAACGATTCGAACCGGGAATTTCCCTGGTTTAGAGTCACTTCGTTTGGGAAAAAGCTTTTAGAGGGCACTGACCCTTACTTCTTTCATGATGTTTCGAGCTATGAAAAGGTTATTACCGACGTCATACCTAACATAGATGACGTGACCCTCACCTACTTAAAGGAGGCAATGCAAGCCTTCATGAGCGGATGCCTGTTGTCATCCAGCGTCATGCTGGGTGTGGCAACTGAGCATAGCTTTATGAAGCTTCTAGAGGTTGTATACGCCCACCCTACTCACGGCCCCCTGTTCAGTAGCGTCTCAAAGGAGAGGTCAATTCTTCCGAAGCTAAACAAGTTCAAGAAAATCTTGGATCAGAACATAGCTCTCCTCCCCTCAAATGTGAAAGAAGACCTTGATACCAACTTCTCTGGGATAATCTCGATGATTCGGAACTTCCGTAACGAGTCCGGCCACCCGTCGGGCAAGATCATAAGCAGGGAACAATCGTATGTCTTACTCCACCTTTTCATCCCGTGTTGTAAGAAGATTTATCAGCTTATGGATGTATTTAAATAAGGTGTTTTTTAGAATGGCAAAGTATACCTAGTTAACGAGAGTCAACATTTGATTATGTCAAAGCAAGTAATTTCAAGCTCTTAAAAGATGCCGAACTTAAATGTCTCTTCGAGCAGCCGGTAGATGTTAGGCGGATGGTCAACTGGTTATTAAAGAAAGATACTGATGGCTACAAAAGCAAAGGGAAAGGCGCGGAAAGTGAGCAACAAGCGCTTCTCTCTAGATCACCTAACTGATACAGAGTTCGAGGAATTCTGCTTTGAATTGCTCCAAGAGTTGGGCTTCGTCAATGCCAAATGGCGAAAGGGCACCGGACTTTCTACAAGCCCCTCAGACAGAGGCCGAGACATCGAGTGCGAACTAGAACGCGAGGATATTGACGGGCATAAGTCTTTTGAAAAGTGGTTTGTCGAGTGTAAGCACTCAGTCAAAGGAGTGTCCCCTGATAAAATTCAGGGCGCTCTTTCGTGGGCGGCCGCGGAGCGACCGGACAAGCTCTTAATTGTTGCTTCTAATTTCCTCTCTAACCCGTCACACGACTTCATCTCGGCTTACCAGGCGGCGAATAAACCCTACTTCAGAATCAAGAAGTGGGAGAAACCCGACCTCGAAAAACTAGCAAGCACTAAATCAAAACTCCTCAGGAAGTATAAGGTAACCAGCGACTTCGCCTTCGTCACTATCTTACATCCGGCTCACCTGCTTTATCTGAAGAGCCTGCGACTCAATTCTTTAGTTTATTTTTTTACCGCATTGGGTAAGTTGGATTCTGATAAAAGGGACAAAATACTTAGCTTGGTCTATGAAATCGTGATTCGGCCGAGATACCGCGAGGCCACTACGGGTAATGAGTCACGAAACGATTTGAGGATCGATGAAGTTTCCTACACCGTTTTCAAGACAAAGGCGCGTGTCATAGCAGATGTCCTCGGCGATCCGTTTTTAGTCACCGCGCTGGTTAGCTGGATTTTACAGGGGCTATTAGAGTGGGGGGATACCACTGCTATTAATGAAAAGATTGAAGCCCTAACCTCCCGCATTAGGTTTATTCAAGGGGTGATAAAGGCTTATGAGGGCGATCCTGAAGGTGACGTAATTGGCCTTCAAAGCTACCTAAAAGTGTCAAAGCAATATCCCAAACTCTCCGAGGAGGATCTGCCGAGCCGCCTCACGGATATGGTTAACTTTATGCAGAATAACTTGAAAAAGATTCCCGGCAATACGAAGGAGACATACTCCCTATATGAGTACTTTTGTGAGAACGTTGTAAGCGAACTGTTGGTTGAGGAAGTGATCTATGGGCATAAATCTTAACAGGAATTGAGAAGAAAGGTGTGAGAGAGTGAAGCTGTATAAGTATCTATCCTCCGAGCGGTGGGCGGACATTCTTAAAGATAATCTCATACGGTTCACCCAGCCCAATTCTTTTAACGATCCTTTCGAGCTACAGCCTGTTTATGAGATCACACCGGATAAGGAAAGCCTTGCCCGGGCCGCCATTGAAGAAATACATAAGCCCGATTTCTTCAGTCCTTATATTGAGGAAGCTTACAATCAATTACCACCGGAAACTCAGAGTCTTGTTCCGCGCGAATCCTTAATTGCATTCATGCCGTTCCTGTTCTCTAATGGTGAAACCGAAGCGTTAATGCCTCAGGCTTTGGAGTGGCTTACATCTGCGCTTCGGTCCGGTATGTATCAAGGGTTTGATAGTGCCGTCGGAATCCTCTCCCTTACAACAGATCCACAAAACCTTCTCATGTGGGCGCATTACGCGCAGAGCCATCAGGGCCTCGTAATCGAGCTTGACGGCACACACCCATTCTTTAACCAGCGACGTTATCCTTCCGACGAGTTCGGTTATTTAAGAGAGGTGGTTTATCAAGCTGAACGGCCGCAGGTAATAATTTCCGAGCTGGAAGACCTCGCGACGATTCTACTTACCAAAAGCGAAGAATGGAGGTACGAGGCAGAGTGGAGAATGCTGCGCCCATTGACCGGCATGGCCGAAGTTAAGGAGTTTAAGGGGGAGAAGATATATTTGTTCACCTTACCTCCCTCTTGTATTAAGAGGGTTATTTTGGGATATCGTATGCCCCCCGAACTGAGAAAAGAGATCATAGATTTTCTGAAGGTGGATGAACGATATACCAATATCTTAAAAGAAGTGGCTGTTGTAAACGGGAGGAAATTTAGTTTGAGCTTCCAACCGATTGGGGGTTAAGCAAGGGGCTCACAAATCATCCTAAAATCAGGCGGAAAGAGGTAAACAGTCAAGAAGCAATACTCCACCTCGAGAAGTGAAAAGACCAAAACAGCAAATAATCGACGACGCAGGCGAGCGTCAAATGAGGTCTATCTTTGAGCCGCTCGGATGGGCGGTCAGAAAACTGGATAAAGATAACGGAATAGATTTCGAGGTTGAAATCTTCGACAATTTCAAATCAACCGGAGTGTTTTTCAAAGTTCAATTGAAAAGCTCTGGAAGAACCCAATACTCCGCCTCTAAGGACTTCATCTCCCAATCTATTAAAATTCAGAACGCCAGATATCTTTGCCGCGAGGTGCGTTTACCCGTTGTCTTGATACATGCCGATATCAGTAATGGTGGGACTTTCTGGCTTGCCCCTCAATTATTAACTGACGAACTTCAGCGCCAGATTGAAGGAGCGAATCGTAAGGAAATTTCTATCAGAATTCCGACGACCAACGAACTGTCAAATACAATTAATAAGTTGGTTGAAACAATTACGGCAGCAGAGCAAGTGCTCGCTTCAAGGCTTATCATTTCGACGCCGACATCAAATTTTGTAGCGTCAATTAATCAGCATGTTGACGAAGATAGGCTTATACAGGAGTTCCAGGATAAGGGTGATGCTCTCAAGCTCGATCAGGCACATCAACTCTACCAGTCAGGCTGTCACGCTGAGGCAGCAGATAAAGCTCAAAGAGTTCTTAATAACAATGAATCGTCAGTTCTAAATAAATTTTTATCGCTCATCCAGATTGAAAGAGCGGAAATGGTCGTTGCCATGCGCAGCCAAGCTCCGCAGGTGAACTACTCCCTAATAAAGTTGAGAATAGCTAGGGACTTTCGCAGAGTTACAAAGAAGGGGCCACGTAATCTAAAGCTCTATGCACTTATAGCTTGGAAGGCTGCACAGCTAGAGAGCCTCGCCCAAAAATATCACGGCCTTTTATTGAATTGGGTTGCTCACCGCAAAGGGAACAATGTTATCTGGCAAGCCCAGCTAGTATTTGAGAAAACGAGGGTCTATCGTCAGATCCTATCTAAATATAACCAATGCATAAGACTCGCGAACTATTCATTAAGAGTGGAAGATGCGCGCGCTATTCCGGATGCATTGATGAGAATAGTTGATGCCATAAGTCGCTTTATCCTTAATCTGACAAGTGAAAACTTAAATGAATTAGCCGATAGATATTCGGCCTCTGCTTTACAAATATGTAAAGTAGCCGCATGGATAGCCATGCGGCTAGGCAATGACGAAAATTTGTTTACGGTTGCTACAAAGGCTTTGACCACTAAGCGTTCGCTGACAGGCCCGGCAGTGGACTTTGCGCTGGCTACAATGAATAACATTAAAGACGAACAAACAAGACATAAGACGCAAGAACTCTTTGACCTTACTATTAGACTTTATCGTGGGGAGAAAATTGAGGGGCCTATAAAAACAACTCACCGTCAGATATACGAAAACATGGCAAGCTCACTTGAAATTGATCTATCAAATAAAAAAGATTTGATGGCGAGACTCGTACAAGTAGGAATTCAGGATTTAGACCCTAGCCATGTCTTGGCTACTTGTGAACACATCTTCATCACATTGGCGGCGCGCAATGTCCTTGAACAATATGTAAGCGAAATATTTCAACTTCCTACAGCCGGGGCTAAAGTTATTCATTGCACTCTTCACAGACGCGCGAGTGTGGGATTAACTCTTGATGGCACATATGAGCATTTTAAAAAGAAATATTGCGGCAAGTGTGATGATTGCAAGCCACGGCCAGAAGGCTGGAGTTATTCAGAGGAGTGGCAGCAGAGCGAGAATGAAAAGCACCTTGACTATATGAAGAAATTTTACATGCAGACAGGAGCCATTTGGGAGGATGTAGAGGAGTAAGCAGGGGATCTCCCTTACAATTGGAGGTTCTAAGCAGCCTGTATAAGTGAGTTGTGGTTGAGTTTCCCCACCGGGACTCTGGATGGAGAACTAGTTCATCACCAGGCTCGGGCGGTTGCGTAGCTCCTCGTTGACATTAAAGCGAGTGTCTGAATAGCGCCGCATTAGGGCATGACATGGTGGTATGTCGGTGCCAGGAAAATTTCTGACATTCGGATCATCATTACAGACGCACAGGTAAATAGAGTGGACATTCGACTCTTCCACTACAACGAAAGCCAGATGCTCTCAAGCTATGGGAGCACTGCAGACGTTGACACGGTTGCCAAGAGCCTCACCGAGAAGATAATTAGTGACGTAGGTTCGGGCAGCGGGGCTACAAGTATCAGTTTAAGCCCGGTTTACGTTGATGACCGCGCCCAACTTCACTGCGACAAGTGGATTGAGGAAACTTCGTTTCACATCAGTAAATACTCCGCGGCTAAGAAGGCTTCCGACAAGCCACAACTCTCAATGCCTCCTGCTGGAGGTACCATCCCGACAGAGGCCGAAAGGCTCATCATCCAGTATAAGGCGTTCTCCGGGGACGTGTCTGGTGTGATAGGTGAGGCGATATTTTCATGTCTTCTTGTGCAGGAGTTCGATCTACAGGATGAACACTTCGCTCACTTTCGAGCCGACAAGCAATCCGGCTTCTTCCCGGATTTTGGAATCTTCTTCTTGTCTGACGAACTTAGAGCACGACTTGAATGGGACAGTGTCGCAGTTGTTGGTCCCATTGTGCCGGCCGAAGTCAAAACAGTGACTAGCGCGGATACCGCTGACATTAAGCCGAGGCTGATAAAAGCAATAGAACAGGTGCAAAATTTCTGGGTGCGGGTTAGCGGCGGAGTGGCTACGGGCGTAGGCCAATCAGGGATCATTTGCCTCGCCGTCAGGAATCAGGATCTCGCCGCATATGACGTCACACTGATCTGGGGTAAATGATGGCAGACCAAAGTTACATTGGTCCGGAGCTGTTCCATAAAGAAGTATCGGACTTGCTTGAGAGGCTCAACCGCATAAAGGTAATGCTCTGGGCAGGTGACGCTACGGCGGCGAGGAGTGAAATAGAACAGGTAGGACGTGACCACGAGCAGCTTATAGCCAGTGCATTGAAGGTTAAGTCACATGTATATATTAAAAATAAACGCGCCAAACAGCCAGCAGTTCTCAAAATCAGCGAGCAGAGAAGTAAGGGATGGAAGAAAGATTACTTGATCAAGGCTGAACAGGCTAAAAACACAATACTGGCGGAAGATACTGAGGCGGGCCTGTTTGTGTTAAGCCCCATCGCCAGCCTGATTACCAAGCTGGACAAGAGAGTAGCCAAAGAGACGAAGCAGGACGAAGTATTCGCGCACATAACGTCAAGATTACCGCAAAAGGTTGAGGGGTCCGAATACGACGACGACAAGGGCAACACATCGGAGCGCAGCCGTGGTGAAGAAGCAAGCGCTTCATCTATTATCCATCAAGCGTCAGGGTTCCGCCTCAACATTAGCGCTAGGGATGATGGGAGATGGGAGGTGAGGGGCTATCAACTGCATCCCCCTTCTCTTGAAACCGCGCAGCTCATCGAAAACCTGAAAGCTTTACCCAACACTTCCGTTGAGCGGATAGGTGGGGCTGATAGTGATAGTTGGCCCCAGCGAATTAGAGGGTATTCCGCCGTATGTCACTTCGACCTGACACTTTTCGACCCGGGAAGATTTATTTTTAACATCGTGGTTCGGCAAGACGACAAAGTGGAAGATTGGGGAGAGGGTATTATGACGGCAATTGCCAAGAGTCAAGGTAATAAATCTTCCGGTCCTAATTCGTCATTGCCCCTTGAAGGTGGAGAAGGTGGCGATGGCGGATCTGATGTAGGGTGAGTTCATACGTGGGGAGTCACTGGTATATGCCTCCCTTGTTTAAGCGAGTTGATGGGAGGTCGGGTGCATCCTGCTGTGCATTAGCTTGTACTAGCGTGGCTTTACATTCGCGAGACTTGAAAAGCTTGTTTTGCCGAATGCGGAGCGGGTGATGGCGCTCGCCGGGCGACCGATTGTTTTCTGCAAGGGCAAACTTCGTGAAAAAACTACTTCTCCTCTCCCCCTTATTTTCCCTCCTCATGTGTGCCTCGCCGAGTTTCTCCCGGCAGGCCGGGCCGATTCGAAAAGACGCCGGGGTCGGGGTGGCGGCCGCCGCCGGGGGCGGGGGTGCCTGCTGCGCACCAGACACCGCCCCGAAGAAGCTCGAGCATGACTATCAGTACGGGGTGCACCGGTTCCCCAGGCGGGGCGGCGAACTCGATTGGGGGCTAGCCTTGTCCGGCGGCGGGGTGCGCTCCGCGGCCTTCAGCATCGGGGCGATGAAGTCCCTCCACGACAAGGGCATCATGGGCCACATCGACGTTATATCCAGCGTCTCCGGCGGCGGATATGCCCTCTACTGGCTGTTGACGAACTACGAGAAGAATAAAGGTTCGGCGTTCGGCGAGGCGGCGTTCGCCGACGACAAATTCGTGCAGAACGTCTGCGAGTTGCAGAAGGTGGGCAGAAGCCACCTCGTAACCAATAAAGATTATTTGAGGATACTGTTCAAGCAGCTCACGTGGAGGGGCCAGGCGGCGTTCACGGATTATAAAGAGGCGATAGAGTGGAGCTTCGGGAACGTCCCATTGGACGGAGACCCGGAGGAAAAGCCGCTCGGCCTCCTAACGAATGAAATAGAAGATGGGTGCGCCCCGTACTTCATCATCAATTCCACCCTCAAGCTGGGCAGCAAGGATAAGAAGAAGACTCCGAAGCTGAAGGAGCGGTCAAGCGAAGTGTTCGAAATATCCCCGGGCTTCAGAGGCAACCCCGTCATAGGGTTCAGAGACTGGGAGAGGGATTGCCGTCCGACCCTGGGTGCGAGCGTGGCCATGTCGGGCGCGCCAAAATTTCTGGGCCTAGTGGGAATCGAGGGCAAGGTTGACAACTTCAGCCGGGAGACCGTCGGCGGCGATTACCTGTATTTGAAAGACGGCGGGTTTTCCGAAAATCTCGGGGCGCTCGCCCTCATCCGGCGCGGGATTAAAAACGTCGTCATCATCGACGCCGAGGCCGACCCGCACTACAAGTTCGACGCGTACCTGAAGCTTCAGAAGATGCTTCAAAGGGAGGGCATCAACTTCCGCGTCCCCGACATAGAATTGTTCCTAAAAAAACCCGAGGATCGTTTGGAGGTCAGGGGCGTCAAGCCGGAGAAAGGTTACCGGAAGGGCGTGTTCTCTCCGCCGGGCGTTAGCGTGGGCCTGGCGTCAAGGGCTCCCGTAGATGGGGAGATCAACAGCCTTATTTACTACGTGAAGATGTCGGCGCCCGAGGCTATCCTCCCCGAATATTTTTCATGCATAGGTAAAGACAAAGAGGATAGTGAAGGCGATAAACAATGTGCCTTCATCACAGAGGGCCGGGAGATTGAGAACGAGAGACAATGCGACCTATCGTGCCAGAAAATTGAAGGGTCGGACGGCAAACAGTGTCGGGAGCATAGGGCCAAAAACCCCGTGTGCGACTGTGAGGGTGTCCCGATTGACTGCCGGAAAATTGACCTGGGCATGGGGGCGAAGGAACGGTCATACGAGAAGCTGTATGCGAACGTCGTCTGGTACTACAGCCGATTCCTGAACAAGCCCAAGGTCGATGGGGTCAAGGGCCTCGGGCTGTTGGGCTTAACCGCGTCTTTCAACACGGCGGGCCACGTATGTTACTTCGTGACCAAACCGGGATTCCTCTCCGGAACGCCGCGCGAAGTTTGTTCCGTCCTCAGTTATAACTTTCCCCACATAACGACGCTCGACCAGAGTTATTCCAGCGACCAACTGGAGGCTTTCGTCGGTCTCGGTTATTTGCAGACGGGGAAACTGAAAAAATGGACTGAACAGTAAACTCGGTCAAGGTGCGGTCCTAGCCCGCCGCGTATCCGCTCAAGTGAAAACTGATATAGTAACGTCTTAATTGCGTCAAATGTGGACTAAGTGCCACTTATTGCGTTAAAAGCCTCATTCAGATCATGCTATTTTCCGCATGTTCTGAGATATTAAACTTCTTGAATATGTGCCAATTATTATGTGAAGTCCCACTGATTGGGATTGTGACTGGAAGCATAAGTTTGCCAAAGCGGCAAACTTATGCTTCCAAAAACGGGCTCTTTCAAAGTAAATATAAGTTTTGCGGAATTTGTACTTCCGGCAAGCTGTTGCTTCCATTTTGCACCTTTGGCAACGGATGGTTCAATTTTCGCTTACCAATTCAAATCGCCTGTCTAACGCGCAGCCTTATTCAGCTAACTGGATGTCGACGATGTCAAATAAATCAGGCGAGTAAAATCAAAATCGTAGACTCCACCTTGGAAACCGTTGGCGTTTAAAAGCGCCGCCGCTAAAGGCGGTTGTATTTGCAGTAAGGCACCTTACCCATCGACTCGTCGATGAGGTCTAGTGCCTCCTCTTTCGACCTCAGGGGGATGCTCTCGCAGAGCAGGCCATCGCCCGATTCCGTCTCCGGAGAGATGCCCTCGCGGGGCGGATCCTTGGGCGACCTCACTTTGACCCAATACGTGCCCGATGACCGGCCGGGCTTCCCGTAGGACTCGCTACTCTTCATCAGTTCGCGGAGTTCCTCGACGGCTTTATCACACTCTTCCCTACTGTCATAAGACCGCGCGGCCGAGTAGTACAGCTGGTTTTTCTTCAAAATCGAGAAGGTGAACTTGTGGTGCTCGGCCCGGGCCAGCCTGATTTCAAACTGGTTCTCGAAGATCGAATCAACGCGCTCTTTGAGGAGCGGGAAGCAGACGAAGTAGTTGAGCATCTTCCCCGTTTGGAGGCTGTGGGCGACGACCAGGAAGAAACATATTTTGAGCCCGAGGGCGGAGTGTAGCACCCACGTCCTGACCACCTTTAGGACGGGGTCGTTCTGGGCGAAGGCGATGAACAGCGTCTGTATCGAGGCGTAGGCGAACAGCATCCAGATCAAACGCGACGGCAGGCTGAACAACTTACTGTCCATCCTCGCGATGAGCAGCGCCAAGACGATGGCGCTCAGCATGCCGGTCACGCCGTTGAAGACGGTCGCGTAATCCCTCAACTCGGCCTCGGTCAGCTTCGGCCCTCCTCTCCACAGGAGCAGGAGCGGAAAGGCCGCGATGAGCAGGAGAATCACGAAGCTGGAATAGTTGACTAACAGCTTCTGCCTCGCCTCGAAGCGCTTCCGCTTCTCCCCGAAGTGATCACGCAGCGTGGCGGAGTGCTCACTCCTCACGTCGGCGGGCTTGACGAAGCTGGGCGACTGTAGAACGACGAAACACCAGAAGGCGCACATGAGGTTCAGACTGCTCAGCACGAATTCGAGGGTCGGGTAGAACAACAGTTTTACCATGCACCCAATGGTTTTCGACGCGGCCGGGACGCAGACTTCAGGGGGCTGGTCCCGGAGGTGGGACAGGAAGACGAGGTAGAGCAGAAGAGTCACGCACCAGAAGTATAGAAAGTATCTCTTAAACTTCTCTAATTGCTTTATGCCCTCACTTATCAGCTCCGCGCGGTTCAGCGGCTCGACGAAGATGGCCTCGGCCGTGGCGGCCACCCTCTCGCAGCCGTTGCCGTTATCTCCCAACACGAGAAGGAGGGTCGCTATCATCATCAGCACGAAGATAAGCTGGGCGACGCCGATGTTTACGCCGAAATCGTGGCCCTGAAGGACGACCAGAGGGGCGGCCCCCGGACTCACCTGGGAGGCGATCATGAAGATGAAGAAGTAGAGGATTGTGAACACGCCGAGCAACTCGCTCACATCCAGAGAGCGGCGGCTCCTCAACGCTCGGGATGCGATCATGCCGAGCCGCGCGCTCATCTCTGTCATGTGGCTTCTCAGCGACCGTGCGGGCGCGTCCGCGCGTTTTTGGCGAGTCCTCCTACGCCTTCTGACAAATAGGTAAGGGACTAAATTGCCGTATCTCACCAGCCGTCTGAGCGCCGACCAAGGGGGAGGAATTAAAATGCCGTATCTCGCCAGCCAACCGAGCGCCGACCGAGGCATGACTGAAATGCAGTATGTCGCCAGCCGTCTGAGCGCCGACGAGCGCTCGTCGGCGCTCCCCGCGGGCTCCCCGGCCCGTTTGCGGAGGATGGGAAAGCAGGCCAGGTAGTTCAGCATTTTCCCCGTCTGGAGCGCGTAGAAGATGATGAGGAAAAAGTAGATTTTGGAGATGAAGACGAAGATCAAGACCAGGGTGGCTATCGTGTTCAAGAGATCCGATTTGGTGAGTTCGAAGACCAGGAAAAGGGGCTGCACGGCCGCGTACGAGTACAGGATCGAAATCAGCCACGATGGCAGCCCGACCAGTTTGCTGTCGAGTCGGGCGACCAGCAGCGCGAGCACCACCGCATTCACCACCCCGCTCAGCGCGTTGAAGACCGAGGTGTAAGCCGTCAACTTGCCGGACTCGAATTCGCCCTCCGTGAGATAAGTGAGATAGGGGAACAGGGGGAACAGTACTGTCAGGAACAAGACGACGCCGGCGGAGCCGGCCATGTACTTTGATTCCTTCGTCTCTATCTCGTCCGGCTTGATGTACATGACGAGAAAACACCAGAAGACGAACATCAGCGTGAGGTTGTTAAAGAGGAAGTCGAGGAACGGGAAGGCCAGCTGCATAAAGGCCTTTTCCCAGGACAACTTCTTGCCCCCGGGAGGATCGGGCGCCTTGTCGTTGATGCTGACGCTCAGCCCGCCTTTGAACTTCTCTTCCTTCCCAAGGCTCTCGCCGGAGAAGTCGAGGGAGATGGCCCTGGCGGCGGGTTCGCTCGCCTTCTTGAGGCTCGCCTCGTAGGTGTGCTGGCCGGCGAAGGAGACGTACAGGCACAGCATCCCGATCCAGAACCAGAGGAAGCGGCGCTTGAACTCTCGCAACCGCGCCTTGACTTCCCTCAGGATTTGCCCGATCTCTTTCTCCCCCGCCTTAGGCCCCTTGAAGACGCGCTCGTAGACGAGTTTCACGCGGTAGTTGCCGCGTTCGTTGTCGTCGAGAAAGCGAATCAGCACCAAGATGAACACCGCTATGAATGCGAGGTGCGCGTACTCGACGATAAGCTTGACGGTCAGGAGCGTGAGCGGCTCTTTGCTCTTGCCTAAGCTTAAGACATAATAGATGGTTGACGCGAGCAGGGAGATCGAGCCGATGACCGCGACGATCTGGCTGATGAAGAGCGTGGTCTGCCCCCGCAGCCAGGAGGAGAAATGCTGATTGGGCAGCGGCGGTTGATCGTGACTGAGGTCAATCGCGGGTCCGTGAGACATTCTTAGCCCTTCGCATTCTTGTTGTGAGTATAGCTGAGGTGGCTAAATGCAAGGCTAGTAGAAACCAGCTAGCTCGGACGGTACGAGACTTTATAGCCTGAAGAGAGATAGGGCAAGAGTTTTGTACTTTCGGCAGGCTGTTAGTTCTATTTTGCACTTTTGGCAAACGGATGGTTCAATTTCCGCCCGGCAGGAGTTTTTGAGGGAATCAAAAACAAGGCTTTTCGTTGTACTCGCGGCAAGCGGATGCTTCCATTCGTGGCAAACGGATGGATAAAGTCACAAGCGCACATAACATCAAGAAGCCCGAAACATGAATCATGTTTCGGGCTTCTTGCTTCTTGAGTGTCAGGAAAGTGTACTATCTCTGAAAAGAGATGAGAGGGAGGGTGATGTAATGGGCGCGTTAACCGGAAGCCCTTCCACGTTAAGTCAACGGTTGTCTATTTCTTGAATATCAAGATTGTGGTTTAATAATTCGCAATCCAACTCGCCGCGTCTATAACCGGCCCGACACGACGGGTTTATCAGGAGGACTTTCATGCCGCGTCGTCGCGCCGTCAGCCTTCTCATCTCAACCCTCTTTTGTGCGTTCGGGGCGTGGGTGATCGTCTCCGGCGCGCTCGGACAGGCGCGTGACGGAAGGCGTTCCGCCGCGCCGCGCGCCGAGGGCCTCGCCGCGTGGGAGCAGGTCTATTCGGTCCTGACTCACCCGCGTTGCATCAACTGTCACACCGCCACAAACTATCCGCAGCAGGGAGACGACCGGCATCGCCACGTCGCCAACGTGATTCGAGGCCCGGAGGGCAAAGGCGTGCCCGGACTGAATTGTGCTGGTTGCCATCAGGAGAAAAACGCCGACAGCACCGGCGTCCCCGGCGGACACAACTGGCACCTCGCGCCGCTCTCCATGAAGTGGCAGGACGTGAATGACAGGCCCTTGTCGAGCGCGGGCGTTTGCCGGGCCGTCACCGACCGGTCGAAGAATCACAACCTCGACGGGCCGGGATTGCTCAAGCACCACGAGGAAGAGCCGCTCGTGCTCTGGGCTTGGAATCCCGGACGCCGACCCGACGGCACGCTGCGCACGCTGCCGCCGCTTTCGCATGAAGAATTTGTCGCCGCGACCCGCCGTTGGGTGGATGCCGGGACGCCGTGCCCGCCGGGGAGGTGAAGGAGATCAACCATGGCAAAGTATCAACTCAACATCAACGGAGAGCGTCAGGAAGTGTCGGTTGATCCTTCGACCCCGCTGCTCTGGGTGCTGCGTGAAGACTTGAAGATGACGGGCACGAAATACGGCTGCGGCGTCAGCGCGTGCGGAGCCTGCACGGTGCATGTGGATGGCGTGGCGACCCGTTCGTGCGTGCTCCCCGTCGCGCTCGTCGGCGAGCGTGCGGTGGTGACGATTGAGGCGATGAATGACGACCCGGTCGGTCGCGTTGTTCAAGACGCGTGGGTGGAGAAGGACGTAGTGCAGTGCGGTTACTGTCAGAGCGGACAGATCATGACCGCTGTCGCTCTTCTGAAGCACACGCCGAAGCCGACCGACACCAACATTGAGGAGTCTATGGGCGGAAACATCTGTCGCTGCGCCACCTATGTCCGCATCCGCGAGGCCGTCAAGGTCGCGTCACAGAAGCTCAAGTAAAGGAGGGCAATCAAGAATGTCATCCGCGACCACGAAGACCGGCGACCAACGGCTCGACCGGCGCAGCTTTCTGCGCGTCTCCGCAACTGCCGCAGGTGGCCTGCTCCTTGCCCTGACTCTCGACCTTCCTTCAGCGGCGCAGGAGGGAGGCCCGCCAAACCCGCAGCCGAAAAATTACCCGCCGGACGCCTTCGTGCATGTCAGGCCGGACGGCAAGATTATCATTCAGGTGAACCGTCTGGAGTTCGGTCAGGGCGTGCAGACGGCGCTGCCGATGATCCTCGCCGACGAGTTGGACGCGGACTGGTCGCAGGTGGTGGCCGAGCTCGCTCCCGCCGCAGACATTTATAAAGACCCTCTGTTCGGCATCCAGATGGTCGGCGGCTCCGGCTCCATCGCACACTCATTCACGCAGTATCGTGAACTCGGAGCCAAGATGCGCGCGATGCTGGTCTCCGCCGCCGCCAAGCGTTGGAACGTCGCGCCCGAAACATGCCGGACAGAGCAGAGCGTCGTTCGCGGCCCCGGCGGCCAGTCCGCTAAGTATGCGGAACTGGCGATTGACGCCGCGCGCCAGCCCGTGCCGTCCACGGTGCGGCTCAAGAACCCTTCGGAGTTTCGTCTGGTGGGGAAGAAGGTTCGGCGACTCGACAGCCGCCCGAAGTGCGACGGCTCACTGAAGTTCGGCCTCGACCTCGACCTGCCCGGCATGAGGGTGGCAGTCGTCGCGCACCCGCCTGTCTTCGGCGCGAAGGTCAAGAGCTTCGACGACAAGGCGGCCCGCGCAACCGAAGGCGTGCGTGATGTCTTCGAGATTCCCGTGACGCGCGGCGGGACGGGCGTCGCCGTCGTCGCCGACAAGTTCTGGACGGCGAAGCGTGCGCGCGACCTGCTCAAGATCGAATGGGATTTCTCCGGCGTCGAGCGGGCCGACAGTTCTGAGTTGCGTGAGAGGTACAAACAACTCGCGCGCACCGCCGGCATGAAGTCTATCGCACGCGGAGACGCGAAGGCGCTTGAAGCTGTCGCCGCGTCAAACCGCATCGTCGCCGAATACGAATTTCCCTATCTGCCCCACGCGCCGATGGAGCCTTTGAACACGACCGTCCGCTTCGACGACGACCGCGCGGAAGCCTGGGCCGGTTCACAGTTTCAGACGTTCGATCAGATGGCTATCGCCGAGGTGCTTGGGCTGAAGCCCGCGCAGGTCACGTTTCACACCGAGATGGCGGGCGGCGGCTTCGGGCGGCGTGCCGTCACGGATTCGCACGTGCAGCGCGAAGCGGCGCAGATTGCCAAGCGACTGCGCGGCACTCCGGTCAAACTCATCTGGACGCGCGAAGACGACATCCGAGGAGGCTATTATCGTCCGATGCACGTCCACCGCGTTGAAGTCGGAATCGGCGCGGACGGCATGCCCTCGGCGTGGCGGCATGTAATCGTAGGCCAGTCGCTCCTCGCGGGCACGCCCTTCGCCATGATGATGAAAGACGGCGTGGACAGTTCGTCAGTGGAAGGCGTCTCCGACACTCATTACAACATCCCCAACTTCAACGTCTCGGTTCACCATCCCGAAGTCAACGTGCCGGTGCTGTGGTGGCGCTCGGTCGGGCACACGCACTCGGCCTACGTGATGGAGACGTTGATGGACGAGTTGGCCGCGCACGCCAAAACAGACCCCATCGCTTACCGCCGCAAACTCCTCAAGCCTGAAGCCAAGAAGCTACTCGCCGCGTTGGATTTGTTGGAAGCGAAGAGCGCGGCCTGGCGGCGCAACCTTCGGAAAGGCCACGCCGTCGGAATCTCATGTCACGAGTCGTTCGGCACTGGCGTCGCCTGCGCCGTGGACGTTTCCATCGAGAACAAGCGACCCAAAATTCACCGCGTAACGGTCGCGGTTGACTGTGGTATCGCGGTCAACCCGCTGACCATCGAAAGCCAGTTTCAGGCGGGCGTGGCGTTCGGCTTGTCGCAGCTCATGGCGAAGGGCGCGATCACGCTCAAGGACGGCCTCGTCGAGCAGCGGAACTTCGACGGCTACGTCCCGCCTTATATGCCCGACGCGCCGGTCGCCGTGGACGTTCACATCGTGCCGAGCGCCGAGGCTCCTTCGGGCTGCGGCGAGCCGCCTGTTCCGGTGATCTCGCCCGCGGTCGTCAACGCGCTGGCGAGGCTGACCGGGAAACGCTATCGCAGCCTGCCGCTCGTCGCGGTCTAGACAGACGGAAAGCCTCGACATTTCCATTTCGGCCTCCGGCTGAGCTTCTAAGAACCGCCGCGAGACTTAAAAAGCGACAGGCTGCCGGGTTGGCAGCCTGTCGCTTTTTTTTGGCACGTGGCGAATGTCGGTCGGTTTTTTTGTCTGACCCGTTCACTTCTAAAGGGGGAGTCGCCGCTTTAAGGATGAAAGTACCCTGCGCAAGCTCCGTGGGGCCGCTTCGCGGGGCCAGACATCCACGGAGCTTGAGATGTGCACTTGAATGTAGTTGCGTGGGGCCGCCGTGGAAGTGATTTTCGAGACGGAGTGATGCGAGCCGTTCGTGCAGGGGAAGGCGACCATCAGGTTATGACGCGGCGCGATGCGGGTGGGCGTGCGGCGCGTGTGCCGCTCGTCAACTCCGTGCAGGAACAGTTCGCCCCCGACCATTTGGTTCTCCGTGTGGTCGCACATGTAGATGAGCATGGAGACGAGGCGGCGCGCGTGGTCGAGATGTGGGGGCCGAAAGTACCCGGCGCGGCCTTGATGGATGTCCATCCGAACCCACAACTCGTGCGGGTCGTGTTCGACCTTTCGCAGCGCGGCCCGCTCCTTATCAACGCGGTCTTCGCGGTAGGGGACGTAGCGCGCCTCGGACATCTCTATCTTGCAGCCGTCGCGCCGCCAGACCTCGGCGAACTGCTCCTTGCCCCAGTCAATGAATGTCTGACTATGAAAGGTGTCGAAGAGGGCACGCCACGCGGGTTGCTCGTCGAGCAGTCGTCGGTAGCCCTCGTCGCCCCAGTAGAGTGAGAAGCCCGTGGGGCTGGTTCCGGGCGGGCAGACGGGGAACGTCCGGCACAACTGCCGGTAATGCTCCGGTTCGATGAAGCTCTCGTGGGCGACGTGCGGGAACGGCTCCGCTTGAACGTCGAGGAGCGTTAACTCGCACAGGCCCGACGACGGCGCGAGAGAGCCGTGGGTCGTATTCATGTCAGTCTCTCTGGTAGGCCGCCACGACCGGCGCGGCGGACTTGACCGCGTGCCCCGCGAGCAAGTCCTCGTACAGGGACTCGTAGCGGTAGACGAGCGATTTGACGGGGAAGAGTTCGCTGACCCTCGAAAGCGCCGCGCGACCGAGCGCCGCGCGCCCCTCCTCTCCGGCGTCGAGCATCTCCGCCCACGCGGCGGCCAGCGCTTCGGGGTCGCGCGTCGGCACGACGCGCCCCGTGTCGCCCACAATCAGCGACGCGTCGCCGACATCCGTCACGACGCAGGGCACGGCGCAGGCCATCGCCTCGCCGATGACGGTCGGGAAGCTCTCGCAGTTGGAAGAGAGGCTGAAGACATCTAACGCGGCGGAGAGTCGAGGGATGTCGTGGCGCTCGCCCAGCATGTGCGTCCGGGGCGCGAGCCCCAGTTCATCAATCAGCCGGCGCAGCTCGCGGTTGTCGCCGTCCACCCCTCGCCCGACGAGCAGGAAGTGCGTCTCCGGATGCGTCTTCGAGACCAACGCGGCGGCCCGGAGGAAGTTGGCGTGATCTTTCGCCGGGTGATAACGACTCACCATCCCGACGATGACGGCCCCGCCGGGCAGCCCCAGCTCCGACCGCACCGACGCCCTCGCCTCCGGCGAAGGGACGAACGTCTCGGCATCAACGCCGTTCGGAATCACGCAGCCGTTCTCGGTGCTGAACCCCAACAGCCTGTGCTTAGCCTGCCCGTCGCGGGAGACGAAAACGACCTTCCCCGGCAGGCCGGAGAGAAACGCGCACGCCCTGATGACCAGAGCAGTGAGCCATTTCTCGTCGGCGAGAGAGCTTACAGAGTAGTGGATGCTCCAGAGCACGGTCGCCAGACGCGGCGCAAAAAAACTGGCGAGCTGCACGGCGAGACAACTGTGGTACATCCACCCGACGACCAGACTCGGACGGAGGCGGCGCATCAGCCGGACGAGACGCCACAGTCCGAGCGACGCCGACAATCCGGGCCGCACCCCCAACGTGTAGACCTTGACCCCAAGAGCTTCGATGCGCCCGCGCAGCGTCCCCCCGTCCATTAACGAGACCACGGACGGCTCGAAGCGGGTGCGGTCGGTCTCGGCGAGCAGCTTGTAGAGCATCATCTCGGCCCCCCCGACGGACAGGTCGCTGATGACGTACATCACCCTGACGGGCTTGGGGACGAGCTGCCTTGAGGCGGCGAGCCCGGCATCCGGCTGTGATTGTGCCGCGTCGGCGGAAGTGCCGTGAGAAGGCGTGATGGTCGTCTACCCCCCTTAAACTGAATCTCTCAGGACAAGAATAACTGCCGACGAGTTAATGTCAACCGACCAGTAGCCAAATCTCATTCGACGCGGCCCAGCGCGTCCCGCAGCAGGCCCATGCCTCGCTCATACATGAGGTCTCTTTTTCGGACGAGGAGTTCCCACGGCCTCCGGGCGTCGTCGCTCAACAGGCGGTCGGCCCGCTCCTTCAGACGCCCCTCGAAGTCGCCCCCCGAAGGGGTCACAGACCAGTCATTCAGTTGATATGTTTCGACGAACCCGCGCGTGCGCCCGTCGGCGTCAATCAGCACGAAGGGGATGCCCAGAGAGAAAGAGACGACCGCCGTGTGCAGTCTCCCCGTCACCACCGCGCGCGACCCTTCGAGGAGCGCGAAATACTCTTCGGGAGCGCCGGGGCAGACGACCCGACCGTCGAACCAACCGCCGAACAGACGGCGCGCGAGGTTCAAGTCCGCGGGGTCGTTGCACGCCACCACGACCTCGTGCCCTCTTTCGCGGAGCGACCGCGCGAGCGAGACCACGGCGCTGAACATCGCGCGCCCGCGCAGGCGCACCCGCCAGAAACGGCTCCCGCCCGACCAGAATCTACCGGGCGGCATGGTCAACAGGACGTGACCTCCGCCCACCCGCGCCGGGCGGTTAAAGATGAAGGTCGCCGGGTCTCCCATCAACTCCGCTTTCGAGACGCCGAGCCCGTGCAGCCAGTCGCGCGTGAGCACGTCTCTCGCGCCGGAAAACTCCGCGCGGTCGTTGAGGAGCTTGATCTCGCGCTTCGCGCGCGGCGACGGCCTGTGCGTGCGGGAGAGGAAGTCCGAGCCGGTTCCGAGACCGACGAGAAACAGAGGCACGCGCAAATCTTCGAGGGCGTCCGGCTCCATGTGGACGCCCCAGCGCCAGCGGTAACTGCCCTCGTAGAGGTTCGAGCCGCCGACCACAACCAAGTCCGCCTCGCGGTTCGCGCGCTCGACGGTCGAGCGGGTCAGGCCGTAGCCGGTCTCGTCCTCGCCCCGGCTGTTGACGTTGAAGAGGTCGAAGGCGGCGCGGGGGACGACCTCGCGTATCATCCGCTCGATGCCTCTCTGTACGAAGTGGTCGCCGACGTTGTGAGTCTTCGGATAGAAGTGGTGAATCCGCATGCGCTACTTTCCCGGCCCCGCGCCCCCGACCGTGGCCCCGTCCCGCCCGCGCGCCCCCAGCGTCAGAGCATTCAGACGCGCCCACACCGGCACGTTACAAAGGAGGCGGACTATCAGCGCCCCGGCCAACTGCGCGTAGGCCATGTTCATCGCGTCGAGCCTCCCGGCGGCGACGAACACGAAGACCACGGCGGCGCTCAACAGCAGCCCGAAGTTGTACCACCTCATCAAGTCCAGACCCACCGCGAGGGGGCGGAAGACGACGGCGGCCAGCATCAGCGAAGCGACGACCAGCAACACGTAAAAGACGGGCAGGGCCGCGAGGTACTCCGCCCGTGGGAGCCACGAGATAAAGATTCTTCCGAACAGCAGGCCGCACGCGACCGACACCACGCCGAGGGCGGAAGCCGTCAAGACGTAGCGGCTGACCAGTCGCTTGAGTTGGGCGAACTTCCCCGCCGCGACGAGCGAGATGACTTCCGGCGCGACGGCGGTCTGGGCGTTGGTTTGCAGGAGCGATAGAGGGGCCGTGAGTTGTCTCCCCAGCCCGTAGAGCGCGACCTGCGCCGGGGTGGAGAAGAGTCCGAGCAGAAAGATGTCGCCGGGGTTGACGGCGAGTTTCAGATACCCGGAGAGGTTGCTGTGGAACAGACACTTAAGCAGCTCAGGACGGTATTTATTTAAGGCCCGCGCGGCTGCCTTCGCTTGAATCTTCGACAAGGAAGGTCTCAACAGCCGCAGCGCCAGCACGAGCGGCGGCAAGGTCTGCACGAGTACGCCGACCGCGAACGCCGCGACGACGACCCTCAAGTCGTAGACCTCCGCCCGCGCGAAGTAGGCGGCGAGAATCGTGAACGTCATCAGCCCGCCCAACACCTGCGGCACGACGACGGAAGTGAAACGGTCGTGCAGACGCAAAACCGGCTCGTAGACTTCGCGGAAGGCCGAGACCAGTACGGTGCAGCCGTAAATATAAAAGAGGGGCGCGAGTCCGGGACTTCGATAGAGTCGTTCGGCCAGCCACGGCGAGAAGGCCAACACGCCGCCGCCGACGACAAGGCCGGTCGCCAGACTCAAGCTCAGGCACAAGAGCAGGAGCCCTTGAAGCGCGCGCGCGTCCCTCTGCTCCTTCAACGGCTGGAAGAAGCGAAACATCACGTCGCTCACGCGCAGCCCGACGAACGCTTCCAGAAAGACGAAGAGGTTGAGGACGATGAGCACCCGCCCGAAGTCTTCGATTCTCAACACGCTGGTGAGGAGCGCCGTCTGCCCCAGTTTAAACGCCAGCGTAAGCGCCGAGCCGAGCAGGCTGATAGAGAAGTTGCGCCTGAACCGTTGCCAGACCGGCTCGTCCTGCGCCCGCATCGAGAAACTCACCCCGCCACGCCTCTCTCTCGAATCTCCCGCGGCTTCTTCGACAGTCGTTCGAGAATCCTTGCGGCCCCTTCGGCGGCGGGGATGAGTAACAGCATCAGGAACATGTAACGCAGGCGGAAGAGCGTGCCGACGTTGACCACCACGAGGCCGAGCGCGATCATCCCCGTCGCCGCCGCCGAGAACAGAAACCAGACCGCAAGCCGCCCTCGTCCCCGCCACAACCCGAAGATCGCTAAAGCTTCGACGACGTACATCGCCAAACTCTCCGCGCCGCCGAGCAGTCTCCCGCTCGTCCCGACCGACTTTCCGGAAGCGAACCACATGTTCGGGAACGGCGCGAAGAAGCCGACCGCCGCCGCGCGCGGGAGGTAGCGCAAGAGGTCTGCCGTGCTGTCTATCTGCACGTCGCTATCAATGTTCGACCCGGAAGCCGGGTACATCTCGACGAACCTGCGCCTCACTTCTCCGACGCGCGCCGCCGCCCTCGACCAGAGGCGCGTCCGCGACGCGTCTTCCGCAGGCGCGGCGGCGGCCTCGACGGCGGCGGCCCCGCGAAGCGCCTTTTGCCGGGCCGACCACTCGGCGGCGGAAGGGGAGCGGCCAAGCTCAAGCGCGTTCGCCATGACCAAAGGGACGACCACGGTCGCCGCGACGAGCATCGCCATCCCCGCGAGATTCGCCGCCCCGAAGCGCCGCTCCCGAAGCTGCCGCGCGGCGAGCATCAACGCTCCAAGAAGCACGGTCGCAGTCAGTATCTCTCCCATGTCGGAGCGCGTGAGCCAGAGCGCGGTGACGATGAGTGCGCCCGCCGCCCCCGCTAGTAAAGCCCCCGCCCACGAATAGTCTCTCGTCAGCCAGCGCACGACGACCGCCGAGAGCGCCAGCATCTCCACCACGAACAAAGGGTCTTTGAGAAACTGCGTCGTGTGGAGCAGGAACGACGGCCAGAGCGCGACCGCGCCCGCCGCCAAAAGGCCCGCGCGACGATTGAAGACTTCCCGCCCCAGATGGAAGACCAGAGCCAGCGTCGCGAGATAGCATAAAGCGTTGAGCGGCTCGACCCCTAAGACGTTGTACCCCAGCCACGGCCCGAAGATGGCGAAGCAGATCGAGTACAGCTTGACGTGAAACGGATGATCCGCGCCCACCCACGAGTGAATCTCTCCGCCCCTCAGAGCCTCGCTCAAAGCGGCGGCGTCCGCGCGATACCGGTCTCCGTCCGAGGCGAAGGCCAGCGCGACGCCGTTGCCGTCGAACGTGCCGGGCGAGAGCGCGTAACGTCCGAGCGCGTAGACGCTGACCGTCAACAACACGTGCAGAATCGCCGCCGCGCATAACAAGCGCGCGGAGCCGCGCCACGCACCGGCCCTCGCCGCCGCCGCTGCCGGGAAGACTTCGACGGCCCTTTCATCTGCTCGCTGCGTTTGTCTCACAGAGCCTTTCGGCAATTAAGTCGCCCACCAGCCGGTGTCCTAACGCGTTCCAGTGCCCGAACCCGTCCGTGCCGTGAAGGAAGACCCTATTCCGTTCGGCGTACTCTTGCAGGAGTCGGGGCTAAGGTCAGAGCCTCAATCGCCTCGCGCTCGACCAGAGCTTTAATCCGGCGGTTGGGATAGAACAAGTCGTCGGCCCCGACGCTCCGCATGAAACGCTGCCGGACTGTCGGGTCGGGATAGACCTGAATGCTGTTGCTGCCCGTCACGACCAGAAACTTCGCTCCGTGCGCCTCGACTTCGTCGCGCATCAGCAGTATCAGCCCTTCCGTCACCCGCCACGCCTCGTCCCACGCGGGGTCTGCCGGCGCGAGATAAACTTTGGCGTCCAGTCCGGGTTCGTATCCGGCATCGGTCTGGGTGAGTTTTCGTTTCTGCCTGTGAGTCTGAAAGGCCGCGCGCGACTTGTCCACGAGACCCATCAACCGCAGGTGATCCCTGAGCCAGTTGAGCGAGCCGCCGAGTAACGATTGCTGCAAACGAAATTTGAGCGACTCGTTCCGCTTCCTCGAAAGAGAGTCGTCCAACACCAGCGCGCCGTCTTGGTAGACGAAATATGGTAAGGGAAGATCGTCATACTCCCAACTGAGGAGGCGTGAATTGTCTCGCACGTCGTTACTGGTCGTGACGAGGAGGACGACGACATCCGGTGAGTATTGCCAGACGCGTCGGCGCAAAGTTATCAGCTCGCGCGCCGTCGAAAAACCGGAGACGCCGAAATTGATAACCTCCACGCTCCGCCCGCCCGACGCTTCGCAACCCTGTAGCCTCTGTTCCACGACGGCCCAGAAGGTCTCCTCCATCGGCACCTGCAACGCCTCGGCATACGAGTCGCCGAGCACGGCGACGCGCAGCGTGCCCGGCGGCTTCGTCTTCGAGTGTTCGCGGTCGCGCAGCCCGTCGCTGTTGATCTTAATGTAGGTCTCCCCTTCGCCCTGCCACCACCCTTCCGCTCGCGGCCTGAGCGTGAACCCGACTTCCCGGTCTTCCCGGTAGAGATTGAGATACCTGAAGCCGATGACACGCAGGCCCACTTCCGCGATGAGTAACCCGGCCAACAGCCCGCCGAGGATGGTCAGCAGCCTGACCAGAAGCCTTCTTGAGACCCACCTCTTCCTGTCCCTCTTCAGCATGTTTATCGAGTTGCCTTGAGATTAGTTTGCTTCAAGACACTCTACAACTTTTAATTCAGAACTCAAGGGTCGGAGCAGTTTGAGCTGAGCTTCCAGGACCCGCCGCGCGACTTGAAAGCGAAGGGGCCGCCGATGGAGTTCGGCGGCCCTTCTTCACGTGAGGCGGTAGAGGCGAGCGCAGTCCTTCCTAGAGTTGAAACTCCGACGACGTCAGTTGGCCTGCCCGGCGACGTGCGCGTCGTAGGCCGCGCGCGCCAGCTCGGCGATGAGCTTCTCCTGCTCTTCGACGGAGAGCTTCGACCCGCTGACGAGGACGGCCATCGCCAGTCGGCCCCGCCCGCCGGGGAGCGTGATGAGCCCCACGTCGTTCGTCACCTTCCCGTCGCCGCCCGTCCCGGTCTTGTCGGCGACCAGCGTGCCCGCGGGGAGGTCTCCGCGCAAACGCTTCATTCCCGTCGTCGCGCGTCCCATCGCGCCGAGCAGCACCGCCGCCTGCGACGCGGCAAGCACCTCACCTTTCTGCAAACGCGCGAGCAGTTGCGCGAGGTCTGAGGCCGTGCCCATGTTGGGGTGTTCTTTGCGCCCGCCCGCGAACTCCCTGACCGACGCGCGGATGTCTATGTTCTTGAGGCCGAGCGCGCGCATCCGCTCGGTCACAACCAAAGGGCCGCCGACGAGTTCGAGCAGCTTGTCGCTCGAAGTGTTGTCGCTCTGCGAGACCGAAAGCCCTATCAGCTCGGCGATTGTTTTCTCGACAGGCTTGCCCCAGAGTTCCGTGTTCATCTTCGAGCCCGGCGCAACGTCTTGCGGCGTGACTCGTATCTTTTGGTCAAGCTGCAACCGACCGCCCTCCACGTCCTTCAGCACGGCGACGGCGAGCGGCAGCTTAAAGACGCTGAAGAGGGGCAGGGCGTTCGTCCCCTTGAACTCCACGCTCCTCCCACTCTCGACGTGAATGACGGCCACGCCGACCTCGCCGCCCGCCCGCTCGCAGAGCGTCTTGAAACGCTCGGCGAGTTCCGCGTCCACGACTTCCGGCGCACGCAGCGGTTGGGCTGCGCTCGCGGCGGGCGGCGCGGTGGGACTGACTGCGTTCGCGCTCCCGCCGTAGCTGCACGCGGGAAGGCAGACTCCGACCAGCACGGCGGCCCCGACCAGAATGGCCGAAGCCCTCTTCAGCGATGGAAAGATGTTCATTGTAATCACCTCAAGAAGTTGTGTTTGGATTGTCTTAGAACTCGAAGCGCAGCGACGCGTCAACGCGGCGGTTGCCCGCCTCCAGATGTGCGCCGCTGATTGAGCCGAACCCTCCGGCGGTCGCGGTTGACTGACCGAAGAGCGGCGAGCCGAGGTTGCCCACGGGGACGGCGAGGTTGACGCGGTTGAAGAGGTTCAGGATGCGCACGCCGAGCGTGAAGCGGTAACGACCTTCACCACCGCCTCCTCCTCCGCGCCTGTCGTTCGCCCCTTGTGTTTGTCCGGCGGACGCCGCGCGCCCGACGACGAAAGTGCGAGTGACGTTCAGATTGAAGACGAAGTAGCCCGGCCCCGTGCCGTAGTTGCGCGGGATGATTTGCTCTCCCGCCGGAGGCGTGATGTCGAACGCGCCGAACGGCGTGACGCGGACGCCCGGCTTCGTTAAGTCCCCGGCGAAGGCGGGGCGGTCGGTGAAGAGCGAGTCGCCGTTCGAGTCAACGCCCGTCGTGATGTTGAACGGTCGCCCCGCAGAGGCGAAGACGAGCGGACTCAAACGCAGGCCGAGAGGCACGACGAACGTCCCGCCCAGAGAGAAGGTGTGTCGCACGTCGAAGGACGAGCGCCCGTACTCGGCCCTCAAATCGCTGCCGTCCGCCGGAAAACTCCCCACGCTTTCCGTGTCGCCCCGCGCGCGGTTCAAGTTGTAGTTGACGTACACGGACGCCCGCCGGTCGAGGCGGCTGTTGACCGTCAGAATCAACTGGCGCTGGTTGAGCATCCCGCTCGACTCGTACTGATAGACGTTGCCGGTCTCGCCCAAAGGTCTCGCGCCGATGACGACCGCGCCGGACGAATCTCTCGTCACCGAAGGCGCGTTGACGTTGCGCGCGCGCAGGGCGTGGAGCGTGCGCGCCGCGAGGTAGGTCGCGGTGAAGGTCGTGTTGCGCGGCAACTGCCGCTCGAAGGCGAGCGCCGCCTGCATCATGTACGGCTCGCGGAGGTCTTCGGCGGCGCGGAAGACGGTGCGCGACGCGTTGGAAGTTCCTGAGAGCGTTTCGACCGAGGGCGGCACGGGGAAAGAGTCGAGCACGCTCGCGTCCGAAGAGATGAAGCGGAAGAAGTCCGGGGCGGCGTACTTGTTAACAATCAAAACCTGATTTTCGTTGAAGCGGTCGAAGAAGACGCCGAACCCGGCGCGGACGACCGTGCGCGGCTGGCCCGCCTTCGCGCCGCCCTTGAAGTCCGGCGACCACGCGACGGCGAGGCGCGGCGCGAGATTCAAATTCTTCCTGATGTTGGTCTGGAACTCGTAACGCAGGCCGAGGCTCAAGGTGACGTTCTCGCGCACGCGCCAGTCGTCCTGAAAGTACGCGCCGAAATCTATCTGCGTGGCGGTGGCCAAAGGATTCCCGCCGCCGAGGATAAACTGCGTCGCCCCGCCGCCGCGCGCGCGAATCTCCGAGGGCGTGAGTCCGCGTCGCTGAAAAAGGAGCGTGCGCCGGTAACGCTCGATGCTCGTGACGGGCACGAAAATTATCTGCCCGCCCTCGTCGCGCAAGGGGTCGCCGCCCGCGTCGAGTTGCGGCGCGAGGCCGCCCGCGAAGGTGTACGAGCCGTTGAAGTCGTCCGGCGAGATGTCCTCAATCGTCGTCCGGCGCAGACGCGCGCCTGCCCGCAAGGTGTGCGCGCCCGCCGTCCAGAGAACGGAGTCCTGCACCGTCAGACGGCCTTCGGGGTTGCTGGCCCGCCCCGCCGTCGAGCCGCCGCCCGCGAACGCGCCGACGACGTGGACGGCGGGACGGTCGCTCGCGGGTTCGTAAACCTCGTCCTCGCCGATGTACTGGAAGCGAAACTCGTTGACGGCGCGCGGGCTGATGACGAAGGTCTCGGTCAGTTGAATGGTGTGTATCGGCAGCACGCTGCTGAAGGCGCGTTCGGGGAGCACGACGCCACCGACCGCCGCGTTCACGACGCGGTTGCGGTAATAGTTGTAGTGCGCCGCGAGCGTGTGATTCTTGCCCAACTGGAAGTCGAAACGTGCGCTCGCGTTTCCCTGTCTGCGCGGGACGCGGACGGTGTCGAGGAAGGAGACGGCGCTCAGGTCTTCGTCGAGCACGACGGCGTTGATGATGGAGAGGCCGTCCGTCTCGCGCCGGTCGAGCGAGAGAAAGAAGGACGCGCGGCCCTTCACGAGCGGCCCGCCGAGAGTGCCGCCGGGATTTCTTAGCTGGAAGGGCTGGCGGCGCGTGAGGAACGGGTTGCGCGAGTTGAGGCTCTCGTCGTTGAAGTTGAAGTACGCCAGCCCTCGGAGCTTCTCCGCGCCGGGCTGCGTGATGATCTGTATCTGGCCGAAGCCGATGCGGTCGTTCTCCGCCGAGAAGGGGTTCTGGTTGATGCGGACTTCGCGGATGGAGCTTCTGTTGGGCAGCGGCTCGCCCGTGTTGAGGAAGCCGTCAATGAGCACCTGCCCGCCGTTGGGGCCGACGGGCGCGCCCGAAAGCGCTTGCAGCGCGGCGGCCAAATCTTCCGGGTCTTCCGGCAAGGCTTCCAACTCGGACTCGCGCAACGTGAGCGCGCTCGCGTTCCGTCCCGCCTCGGCGCTCAAGCCTTCGCTCTCGCCGACGGTCACTTCCTGCCGCTCAAGCCCGACCGAGAGTTGGGCGTCGAACTCTTTTTTCCTTCCGGCAATAATCTCGACTCCCGTCTGCTCGAAAGGCGAGAAGCCGCGCGCCTCGACGCGGACGGAATACGCGCCGGGGGGAAGGCCGGAGACCGCGTAACGTCCTTCGCCGTCGGAAGCAGCTTTACGCTCAACTCCGCCCGCGCCCTCGACCGTCACTTGCGCCGCGACGACGACCGCGCCGAATTGATCCGTCACGCGTCCCGTGAGCGCGCCCGTGGCTTGAGAGGCGAGCGCCGTGGACGCGTCGAAGAAAATCAACAACGCGCAGAGAGACAGGATGTGCAGAGCGTCAAACCGCGTTCGATGAAATCGAGTCTTCATTTCTAGACACACCACTCCACGTGAAGAGCTTCGAGCTTTTCGAAGCTCTCCGTCACCACTCGAAACGATGGTTGTTTTTTTCGGCTACCTGCGGCGGTCGAACGCGCGGTAAATCTCCCCCGCCACACCTGCGGCGGCACGCCCGCTCTCGTTCTCACCCCGCGTGAAGACGACGACGACCAGCCGCGGGTCGTCCGCCGGCGCGTATGAGGCGAAGATGCCCACGGGAGATTTGTCGTCCACGAACGACCCGGTCTTCCCGGCCACCCTCTGCGTCCCGCCGGACGCGGCCCGCCCCGTCCCGTACTTCACGGCGGCGATCATGCCGGGCATCAGTTGTTCAAAACTCTCACGCGGAATGCGGAGGCGGCGACGAACCTGCGGAGCGAACTCTCCGCCCGACTCCGGCGCACGCGGCACGCGCGGCACGACGAGCGTCCCGCCGTTGGCGATGGACGAGACGAGCGTCGCCAACTGCATCGGCGTCACTTCAATGCCTTCGCCGTATGCGCCGAGGCGCGAGGCGTCGCTCCCGACGGAAGTTAACGGAATGCTGCCCGCGCTCTCGCCCGCGTAGTTGATGCCCGTCGGCTCTCCGAGTCCGAATTCGCGCGCGTAGCTGATGATTCGTTCGGCCCCGACGCTCTCGCCGAGCTGAAGGAAATAGGAGTTGTCCGAGCGCGCCAGCGCCTCTGTCAACTCAAGCGCCTTCGCCCTTGCCGAAACGCGCGCCCGTCCCGGCAGTTCGAACGTCTTCTCTCCGACGGCGGCGGCCCCCGTCACCAGCTTAATCGTCGAACCGGGCTTCCAACTCCTCCGAACGGCCCACTCCTGATTGACGACCGTGTAGACACGGCCCGTCCGCGGGTCCATCACGACGACCGCACCCGCGCGGCCTCCGAGCGCGCCCAACGCGACGCGACGCGCTTCCGCGTCTTCGCCTTCAATGTCGTCGCGGGCGATGAGCGCCGCCGCCTCGACGACTTGCGCGGAACGCTCTTCAGTCACCGCTTGATTCCCCAACGACTCCGCCGCCGCCGACTCGCGCGTGGATGATTCATGTTGTCCCGCGACGACCGAGGGCTGCCGTTTCTGCGAGAGGACGCCGTGCGCGCAGGCGAGGAAGGTGAAGAACGCGGCGACCAACAGAAGCCCCGTGAGCGCGGGGGAAGAGCCGCGAACGCCTTGCGGATTTTCGAGCAGCCTCCGTATGCGCCCGTGCAACTTCCCGCCGTCCGCCGCCACCGCCAGTAGCGGCGCGCTCCTGCGCAGCCGCTCCATCGTCGTCAGAGCCCGCGCGTAAGCGATTGGGTCGCCGCACACGGAGACGGCCAAATCGTCGCAGGCGTGCTCGCGCTCGATTCGCACCTGCCCCGAAACCCACCACGCCGCCGGGTGATAGAAGAGGAGCGTCTCGGCTAAGACTTGAAACAGATTGACGAGATAGTCGTGCCGACGGATGTGCGCCAGCTCGTGCGCCAGCACCGACTCCAACTGCTGCGGCGTGAGCCCGGTAAACGCGCTCGCCGGAAGAAGTATGACCGGGCGCAGCCAACCGACCGTCGTCGGCACTCGCACCATTTGCGATTCCAGCAGCCGCACCGTCTGCTTCAAACGCAGACGCTCCGAGAGATACTCAAGCCTCTCCCGCCAGTGACTTTCGCTCGGATGATTCTCAAGACGCATCAGGCGGCGCGCGTACAACAGACCGCCGAGCACCCGCACCGTCAAACCGCTCACGCCGAGCAGCCACGCCAAGACCAGCCACGGCAGGAGGGGAGCCAAACGAGCCTTCAACATCCGCTGCCGAACCGGCTGCTCCGCACCCGACGGACACTTCCTCCGGTCGTCCACCCGTCCGGCCCGTCCGCTCTGATACCGAGTTCGCGTCCGACTGCGGCGGCGTCCGCAGAGACATCTCGTCAACTTCCGCGCCCCGCGCCGGGCCGCTCTGCCGCAAAAATGTCGCCGCCGGCAAGACGAGCATCAACACCAACGCGGCGCACGCGGCGGCGTAGCGGACGCTCGCGGCCCGCCCGCGCAGAAGCGACATGACGCCCGCGAGCAGGAGCCCGACCAGAGCGCCCTGCCACAAAGAGTGCAGCAAGGCCCAGCCCAGCGAGCGCGCCGTCGGAGACGTGAACATGACTTCAAGCAACCTCACTTGCCGCCCCCTTCGAGTCTGTCCAGCAGCCTTTCGACCTGCGCCAACTCCTCCTCCGAAGCCTCTTTCGAAGCCAGCGCCTGCATCACCAAATCCTTCGCCGAGCCGCCGAAAGCCCTGTCGAGCAAGTCGTCCAAAAGCTGCCGCTGCGTCTGCTCCTGCGCGAGGCGGGCGCGGTAAACCTGCGGGCGCTGCGAATCGTCCCGCTCGACCAACCCCTTGTCGGTCATGATTTGCAGCATCTTAAGAATGGTCGTGTAACCGGCTTCCGCCCCCTGCTTCTCGTTGAAACGCTTGAGCGTTTCGCGCACACTTCCGGGGCCGTGCTGCCAGAGCACGCGGAGGATGGACAGCTCGGTGTCGGTCGGTCGCGGCAGATTTTGTTGGCTTTTCGCTTTGCGCATTATCGTCTCACGTCCAAGGCGGGTCATTATTGACGAAAGTTTTCGTCAATGTCAACGAAAACTTTCGTCAATGAAGATTCTCGTCCCCGGACACTCCGAACAGCGGGTCTTTTTCTGTGAGCGATGCCAAACGGCGAAGCCTTTTTGGGCTGTCCGTAAAGAGCGAACCGGCCAGCCCGTTCGGGCATCCGAAGGTTGTCGCCAGACTCTCTCGCCCGCGACCCGCGCCGCGCAGGGTTGAAATGACCTGCCGGGCTGTGAAAAACTTCTAACCCATGATGAAAATAAAACTCGGCTTGAACATCATCGCGCTCGCGCTCTTCGTCGGCGGGGCTGCCGCTGCTTCTTCGACGTTCGCGCAATCGGGGGCGACGCGCCCGCGCCGCGTCAACCCTTCGCAGCCCGCGCCCTCGCCAGCCGTGAGCCGCGACGACGCCGGCGGCACTCCCGCGCCGCGCCCTACTGCTGCCGCCCCGCAGGCTTCCGGCGCGCAGGGGACGACGGCCCACGCCTTCTCGCTCTTCCAGCAGAAGCAGTACGAGGCGGCGTTGCGCGAGGCGAAGCAGATCGCCGCCGCCGACGCGAAGAACTCCGAGGCGTGGAAGATCGCGGGCTTCGCCGAGATTGAGTTGAAGCAGTTCGCCGAGGCCGCCGCCGACTTGCAGCGCGCTCTCGACCTCCAGCGCGCGGCGGGCGAGGAGGACGTGCCGACCGCCGACGCCCTGAGTGAAGCCTACATGAGGACGGAGCAGTACGAGCAGGCGCTCCCGCTGCTCGTCAAGGCGACTTCGCGCACGGGCGCTGCGCCGGACGCGCGACTGCTCTACTCGCGCGGCCTCGCCGAGTACAACACGAAGAAGCTCGCGGACGCCGAGCGTTCCTTCAACGCCGCCGTCAAGGCCGACCCGAAGAACACGGGCGCGCTCTTCTATCTGGGCCGCCTCGCCTTCGACCGCAAGGACTACACGACGACCATCAACATGCTGAACCGCGCCACGCTCAACGACCCGCGACTGGCGCAGGGGTGGACGCTCCTCGCACACTCGTACCTGCGCCGCGCGCAGGCGGCAGCCGCCGGGCCGAAGGCCGACGCCGACTACCTCGCCGCCGTGCGCGCCGCCGAATCGCTCGTCCGCTTGCGCAACGACGAGGACTCCGCCTTGCTGCTCGCGCAGGCGCTCATCTACTCGAATCAGTACGTGCGTGCGGCGGGGGCGCTCGAAGCGGTCGCTGCCAAAGACAGCGCGCAGGGGACGACGCTCTACCTCTTGGGCTTCTCTCACTCGCGCGCCAAGAACTACCCGAAGGCCATCGCCGCGCTCGAACGCGCCTCGGCCAAGACGCCCGATAACGTCGAAGTCTTCCGCGAACTCGGCTTCGCCTACGAGACCACAAAGCAGTACGCCAAAGCCCTCGCCGCCTACGAGCAGGGCCTCAAACTCGCGCCCGCCGACGAATACTTCAAAGAGTCCGCCGAGCGCGTCCGGCCCTTCGCCAAGTAGGACGGAGTTCAAGGTTCAAAGTTCAAAGTTCAAAGTCGAAGGCAAAGCTCTTGTCTTCGACTTTGAACTTTAAACCTTGAACTTTGAACTTCCTTAGCGTTAGCATCCTCCGCATGAACAACCCGAATTTTTTTCGCCCGCAGGCGCGGGGCGCGATCAGGAGTTTTGCCGTCGCCTTCGTCTTGCTGGCGCTCGCGGCGCAGGCGGCGCAGGCGGCCACATGGAAGGGCTTGGAGCCGTTCGTCTCGAAGCGCGCGGACGTGGAGCGCGTGCTCGGCGTGCCGACGGCTGACCACTTCAACGACAACGGCACGCTGCACTTCAACGTCGCGGGCGGGCAGGTGACGATCTTTTTCGTGACGCCGAAATTCGTCGCCGCCAAGAAGCTCGCGCCGGAGCTGGAAGGCACGGTCTTGCAGATCGTCCTCCAACACACGAACGCGACGGACACGCCGGAGTCTCTGAACCTCGTCAACAACAAGGACTACGACCGCCAGTCCAAAGATCAGGTGGACTTCTTCATGAACACGAAAGACGGTCTCGGCTACACCTTCGTCAACGACCGCCTCAAGACGACGCGCTACTCCTACTCCATGGAGCAGTTCGCGCGCATCCAGAAGGGAAAATAAATGATGAATGCGGAATGATGAATGATGAATGAAAGGCAACTTGCCTCTTATTCATCATTCATCACTCATCATTCATCATTTCTCTTTCATGCTTTACCGACACCATCTCGCCAGCGCGCTCGCGGAGCGGCGCGAAGAGTTCGTTGACTTCGAGCGCACGTTGCGCGACGAGGTGGGCGAGGCGGCGGCGCGTCTGCGCGCGCTCGGCATGAGAAGCGCGGCGGAGGTGAAGGCGTCGTCGGGCGCGCCCGCCTCGCGCGTGACGTTTCCTTCGGACGAGCTGGACGCGGCGCGGGGCGTCGTCGTCCCCTTCGGCAAGGCTTGGGGCTCGCACGAGGAGGCGCGGCGGTGGGCGCTCGGAGTGCTCACGGGCCGCACGACTTTCGCCGCCGACGGGAGTCAGATTTTCCCCGGTCGAGAGGTCTCGATGCCGGTCGCCGCCGTGCAGGTCGCCTCGTTCGAGAACTCGCACACGCTCGAAGGCGAGTACAAGAAGGACGTTGAGATTCGCGTCATCACGCCCGGCGAGCTGCTCGAAGGCGACCGCGCCTACGAGAGCCCGGAGCAGGTCATCGGCTACCGACGCTTCGAGCTTGAGGCCGAGACCATCTGCCGCTTCCTCGAACGCAAAGAGGGCTGGCGCGCGCGCGGCGAGCGGATGCCACTCGCCTTCCTCGACGGCACGCTGCTCTTCTCCTCGCGGCGCAAGGATGCCGTCGTCCAGTTCGCCCGGCACTACTCCGAGGCGCTCGTCAAACTCGTCCGCCTCTCGCGCGAGACCGAAGTGCCGGTCGTCGGCTTCATAGACCAATCCTACGCGCCCGACCTCCGCGACCTCATCGAAGCGCTCGACGAAAGTTTTCCGCACACCGCCGTCTACGACGCGCAGGTCTTGCGCGCCCCGTCGGCATCGGACGATAACGCGCCGCTGCTCACGTCCTGGGGCGACCGCACCATCTTCTGGCACTGCCAGCGCACGAATCTCTCGGAGCAGTTCTACGACGCGCGCGGCGAGCCTTTAGTCGGCTTCGTCTACTTGCAGACGACCGGCGACGGCGCGCCCGCCCGCCTCGACATCCCCGCGTGGGTGCAGGCGGCGGGACTGCTCGAAGAGGCCGTGGACGCCGTGCGCGCCGAGTGCGTCGTCGGCAACGGCTACCCCTACGCCATCGAGACGGCGGACGAGGCGGCGGTGATGACCGCCCGCGACCGCGAACAATTCCTGCGCGCCATGCAGGACTTCGCCGACCAGAACAGCTTCGCCTTCCGCATCTCCCGCAAGGCCGCCAGCAAGGGGCGACGCCGTTGAGCGCGTGTCTCAACAGCCCGTCCCCGAAGGGGACAAAGACAATAGCCGGGGGCAAGCTCGAAGAGCGCCGCCCCCGGTCAAGTCGAGTTAATGATTCCGACCCTGAAAGGGTCGCACCCAAGCTTCGACCCCTTCAGGGTCGAGATAAAAATTCGCGCCGTGACCGGGGGCGTCGCTCACTGTCGTTCGCTTGCCCCCGGCTATTATCTTGAGCCCTTTCAGGGCTCCGGCGATTAGTGCGCTGCGTCTGGCGGAAGCTGAAGGGCGTTGCTCGCGTGCGGCTCTTTGATGGTACGATACGACTGGCGGAAGTACACTGGTACGAGGCGCACGGCGTCGGCAGGAAAGAGTTCAAGCTGAAGTTACCGTTTCTCGACGACCGATGAAGAAGGCAAGCAACATGATTTTCGCCGTCTGCCTCGATAACGAGGGCTATCCGGCGTCGCTCGAAGTGGGGAAGCTGTACCGCGTCGTCCCCGACGAAGAGGCCGCGGCGCACGGACTCCTCCGCGTCGTTGACGAGAGCGGAGAGGACTACGCCTTCGAGGCGCGGCGCTTCCACGCCTTGAAACTGCCGCAGGAGGTCGAGAGGGCATTGCTTTCGTCTTCCAGAGCCTGAAGCCGTCGAAGGCAAACACACAACCCGCGCGGGAATTGACGGGGCGGAGATGTTACCTCAAAAGGAAGATGCCGGTTTAGAGCAGCAAACCCGCAAGTGCCCGGCGTGCGGGGCCGAGTCGCGACGCACGTCCGCTCGTTTCTGCGCGACGTGCGGGCGGGGTCTGGAGGGGGATTACTTCCCGACCGATTCCGTGCGCGCTTCGTACAGGTACGAACGGAGGCCCGCCGCCGGTAGTGCTTCAGATGCGGGGCGAGCAAATGAGGCGGCGCGGTTCGTGGCGGGTGGCGGGAGGGCGGCGCGGCGTGCGAGGGTCGCGCGCACGGTCGCAAGGCAGCGGAGGGAAGTCATGCCTTCGAGGAACTTGAACGGAGCTTCGACCACGGCGCTGGCCTTCGTCACCTACGCGCTCGTCCCTTACGTCGGCATCCTCTTCTGTCCGGGGGCGCTCCTGATGGGCGGCATCGGGCTGGTGCGCGCCTACCGCGCGCCGCACGTCGGCGGGGGCCGCGCCTCCGCGCTCGGCGTCGTGCTCGGCGTCGTCCTCCTCTGCGCGCACCTCGTCCTCTGGTGGATACTCTACAAAGTGCCGGAGTGGACGCGCACAAGTCCATTTTAGATTTTGGATTTTGGATTTGCGATTAGAAGAGCCTTCGGCCTCCGGTCTTCGCTTGAAGGCTGACTGCCGTCAATCCAAAATCTAAAATCCGAAATCCAAAATCGTCATGTCCCGCATCGCCAAGATCGTCAAATCGAATTCGCACGTGGACTACGTGGGGCGGGTGATTGACCGGCTCGACGCGGACGCGCCGCCGTCGGCGGACGACTACGGGTTCGCGCAGTTCGTCGCAGTCCCCGTCGAGGAAGGCGAGGAGGCCGTCGGCGTCGTCTACGACACGCAGCTTCTGAACCCGGAGTACGGCAACTTCGGGCCGCGCCTTTCGTCGCGCGAAGAGCTAAAGGTCTTGAGCCCGGACTACCTCAACGAGCAGGGAGTGCTGCTCGGCATCCTCCTCCTCGGCTGGCGCGTGCGCGCCGGTCAAGGCGGTCGCGGCTGGTCGGGCCGTCAGGGCGTCCCGCGCCGCGTCGTCCCCGTGGGTCAGGACGTTTTCCGCCTTTCGGACGAAGAGGTCTACACGTTCCACGCGACGGGGCCGGGCGGGGCCGTGCAGCTCCATTACTACTCGCAGGTCGTCGCGCACGCCGGGGAATTCGCCGTCCCGCTCGTCGAAACCATCATCGAGCAGTTGGAGCCGTCCTGCTCGCCCGCCGAGCGGCAGCGGCTCTGCGTGCTGAAGAAATCTCTTATCTGGCAACGCACGCTCGGCGGCGTGCGTCTGTAATATTGCTTCCGCCTCGAATTCCGTGAATTCCGTTAGAGAAGGGAAATCCTCATGAAAATCCTGCAAAAACTGCTTGCGGTGACGCTCGTCCTCGCCGTCCTGGCGGTCGCCGTCCCGGCGCAGAGGCCGCGCGCCGTCGAAACGCCCGACGAGGAGAACGCCAGAACCGCGACGCCCCCGGCCCCGCCGAAGGTCATCAAGGCGAAGTACATGGGCGGCTACCTCGGCTACCGCAAGAAGCAGGAGGGGATGCTCGCCTTCGACGAGCGCAACCAGCGTCTCATCTTCCTCGACAAGAACGAGCGCGAGATAGTCTCCATCGCCTACGAGGCCGTCCTCGTGACCTTCGCCGACACCGAAGAGCGGAGGACGATGGGGCCGGGGACTCAAAGCATCCTCCTCGGCACGGTCGGCATCCTCGCTCTGCCCGGCATGCTCTTCAAGAAGAAGTACGAGTTCCTGACCATCCAGTACCGAGACCCCGACACCGACGCCGAGGGCGTCACGCAGTTCAAGCTCAAGAACCGGGACGAACTCGACTCGGTCACCCACGCGCTCGCCAAGAAGGCCGGGCTCGTCCAGCGCGGCGCAATCTACGTCCGCAAGAAGGACGACCCCAACGCCAAGAAGGACACCATCGAGAACACGTCCGGCGCGCGCCAGACCCCGACGCCGGAATAAATTCGGGCGACAGAAACTCAAGGCTCACGAAAGACGGCGCGCGTGGTTTTCGAAAACCACGCGCGCCGTCTTCTCTTTGAGCGTCCGACCAAAGCCCTCGCTTTAATGCTCCATCTTCGCGCCTTCGGGGCGCTCGCCCTGATAAAGCTCCGCGCCCGCGGCGACGAACTCCGCCGCCTTCTCCTTCATCCCCTCGGCGAGCGCGGCCTCCTCGTCCAGCTCCTTCTGCGCCGCGTAGTCGCGCACGTCCTGCGTAATCTTCATCGAGCAGAAGTGCGGGCCGCACATCGAGCAGAAGTGCGCGAGCTTCGCGCCCTCCTGCGGGAGCGTCTCGTCGTGGTACTCGCGCGCCACCTCCGGGTCTAAGGCGAGGTTGAACTGATCCTCCCAGCGAAACTCGAAGCGCGCCTTCGACAGTGCGTTGTCCCGCGCCTGCGCGCCGGGGTGTCCCTTGGCGAGGTCGGCGGCGTGCGCCGCCAACTTATAAGTGATAACGCCGTCCTTCACGTCCCTCTTGTTCGGGAGTCCCAAGTGCTCTTTCGGCGTGACGTAGCAGAGCATGGCCGTGCCGTACCAGCCGATCATCGCCGCCCCGATGGCCGAGGTGATGTGGTCGTAGCCGGGCGCGATGTCGGTCGTTAAGGGGCCGAGCGTGTAGAAGGGAGCTTCGCCGCACGACTCCAACTGCCTGTCCATGTTCTCTTTGACGAGGTGCATCGGGACGTGGCCCGGCCCCTCGATCATCGTCTGGCAGTCCAGCTCCCAAGCGATTTTCGTCAACTCGCCGAGCGTCTCCAACTCGGCGAACTGCGCCGCGTCGTTGGCGTCGGCGATGGAGCCGGGACGGAGTCCATCACCTAAAGAGAACGAAACGTCGTAGGCGCGCATGATCTCGCAGATTTCCCGAAAACGCGTGTAGAGGAAACTCTCCTCGTGGTGCGCGAGGCACCACTTCGCCATGATGGAGCCGCCGCGCGAGACGATGCCCGTCGTGCGCCGCGCGGTCATCGGGATGTAAGGCAGTCGCACGCCCGCGTGGATGGTGAAGTAGTCCACGCCCTGCTCGGCCTGCTCGACGAGCGTGTCGCGGTAAATCTCCCACGTCAGCTCCTCGGCCTTACCTCCGACTTTTTCGAGCGCCTGATAAATCGGGACCGTCCCGATGGGCACGGGCGAGTTGCGGAGAATCCACTCGCGCGTCGTGTGGATGTTCTTCCCCGTGGACAAGTCCATCACGGTGTCCGAGCCCCAGCGCGTCGCCCAGCGCATCTTCTCGACCTCCTCTTCAATCGAAGAGGCGACCGCCGAGTTGCCGATGTTGGCGTTAATCTTGACGAGGAAGTTGCGCCCGATAATCATCGGCTCGGCTTCGGGGTGGTTGACGTTGGCGGGGATGATGGCGCGGCCCCGCGCCACTTCGTCGCGCACGAATTCGGGCGTGACGTAGGAAGGAATCGAAGCGCCGAAGGACTCGCCTTGATGTTGATGAAGGAGCGAGCCACGGTCTTCGCTCGCGCGGAGCGCGGCCTCGCGGCCCATGTTCTCGCGGACGGCGACGAACTCCATTTCGGGCGTGATACGTCCGCGCCGCGCGTAGTGCATCTGCGTCACGCACGCGCCGCGCTTCGCTCGCAGTGGCGCGCGACGCAGACCCGGAAAAGGTTCGAGCTTGCCCTTCTGCTTCTGCGTCGCGTACTCCGCCGCGCCCGCCGTGAGGTAGCCGTCGTCCTGCGGCAGAACCTCTCGGCCTTCGTACTCTTCGGTGTCGTCGCGCTCGCGTATCCACTCGCGGCGCAGGGGCGGCAGGCCGTCGCGCACGTCGTGTCTTTCGGAGGGGTCGCCCCACGGCCCCGCCGTCTCGTAGACGCGCACCGCCTCGTTCTCTTCCACGCGCCCGTCGGGCTGCCGCGTCGGCGACAGGGACACTTCGCGGAAGGGGACGCGCACCGCGCCGCCCGCCGCCTCGACGTAAACTCTCCGCGAGTTCGGGAGCCGCACATCCTCGCTCCGCCGCTCGCCCTGCTCGTTGTTCGTACTCATCGCGTGCTCGCTTTCTTCGGGCCGACGCCTTCGGCCCCGCAAACGAAAAGACCGCTCCACACCGAGAAGGTCGGAAAACGGTCTCTTTCGGCCTCCCTTCGGCGGTACTAACCGCATCAGGTTCAAAGGGTCTCACCCGCCGGTGACTCTCAGCCGCCTTCTCTGCTCGCTGCGGCTCCCCCGTTATGTTTTTGCAAGCGGAGTGTACCGCCCGCGTGGGGGATTGACAAACAAGCCACGGGTAAACGACACTCTCGACACGCAAAGCCCCTAACAATTTGCCCACGAAATATGAACAGGATTCGAAAGGAGTCTAGTATTCATGCAGGTGAAAACCGCGAAGAATAAGTTTCTGGTCGCAGGCCTCGCGTCCCTTCTGGTTGTGGGGGCCGCCTCGTGCAAAGGCGGCGGGAACACGAACAACACGAACGTCAGCAACACCAACATGGCCACGGTGATGACGCCGACGCCCGCGCCCGCGCCGAGCATCGCGCCCGACACGGCCTTGAAGAACACGGTGCAGGCGAACCTCACGAAGTACAACGTGACGGGCATCACGGTCGAAGTCTCGAACGGCGAGGTCACGCTCAAGGGCGACATCCCGCGCGCCAAGTTGCAGGACGCGATGAAGGCCGTCAACGAGGCCAACCCGCGCAAGGCCAACAACCAGATGAACATCAAGTAGGAAGGGAGCACGAATTATGTCCGTCAGAGATAAGTATCAACCGCTCGTTGACCTCGCCAACCAGCACGGCGTCAGCAACCTCTCGGTGCAGGAAGACGGCGACGTGCTGCGCATGAGCGGCACCGCGCCGAGCGAAGAGGCCAAGCAGAAAATCTGGGACGAGTACAGCCGCATTGACCCGGACATGCGCGCCGGCGACCTCGTCCTCAACATCGAGGTCGGCTCCGCCAACGCGGGCGGCGGCGAGGCAAGCCACACCGTCGAGAAGGGCGACACCCTGAGCGCCATCGGCAAGAAGTTCGGAGTCGCGTGGCGCGAAATCTTCGAGGCCAACCGCGACCAGCTCGACGACCCCGACAAGATTTTCCCCGGCCAGACCCTGCGCATCCCGCGCAAGTAACACCTGCCACCGAACGGGCAAGGGCCAAACACTTCGCGGCCCGCGCAGTTCATCTCTCTTGATGAGCCGCGCGGGCCGCGTTTATTTCTGGCGCCGTTTAGCCGCCGATGAGGCTCATCGTGCGCGCGGGCTGCTCGAAGAATGTCTCGTTGATGTAGTGGCGGGGCTCCTTCTTCTCGGCCACGCCGCGGATGTAGTCGGCGACCTCGGCGCGCGAGGCCCCGGCGCGGATGACGTCGCGCAGAGAGTGTTCGACCTTCGAGAAGAGGCACGTCCTGATCTGCCCGTCGGCGGTCAGGCGGACGCGCGAGCAGGCCCCGCAGAAGGGCTCGGTGACGGGCGCGATGATGCCGATTTCGCCCGCCGCGCCGTCGGCGAAGCGGTAGCGCGTGGCGGTCTCGGAGCCGCGCTCGGTGCGCTTGGCGACGAGGAGGAAACGCTCGTTGACGCGGGCGCGAATCTCCGCGCCGGAGACGACTTGCTCGCGCGTCCAGCCGTGGCCGGAGTCCAGAGGCATGTACTCGATGAAGCGCATCGAGAGGTCTTGCTCGCGCGCGAGGGCGGCCATGTCGGCGACTTCGTCTTCGTTGTGGCCGCGCACGATGACGGCGTTGACCTTGACGGGAGTGAGGCCGACGCGCCGTGCGGCGCGGATGCCTTCGAGCACCTGCGGGAGCATGTTGACGCCGGTCATCCGGAGGAAGGAGTCGGGCCGCAGGCTGTCGAGGCTGACGGTCACGCGGTCGAGCCCGGCGGCTTTGAGCCCGGCGGCGCGCTCCGCGAGGTTGAAGGCGTTGGTGGTGAGCGCGAGGTCTTTGATTCCCTCGACGCGCGCGAGCTTCTGGACGAGCGTCTCGATGTCGCGGCGGAGCATCGGCTCGCCGCCCGTCAGTCGAACCTTCTCGACGCCGAGCGAGACGAAGACCGAGACGGCGAACTCGATCTCCTCGTAGGAGAGCATCGAGTCCTTCGGCCCGGCGGGCGGCTCGCCGTGCGGCAGGCAGTAGAAGCAGCGGAAGTTACACCTGTCGGTCACCGACACGCGGAGGTCTCGGATGGCCCGCCCGTATGAATCTTTGAGTGTCTCTGTCATTCCAAAGTCCGGCGAAAGAATCTCCGCAGGAGAGTTTAAGTCCTTCGCTCATCTTTGATGATACGACGCCCGCGAGCGCCTTCCAAGCCGCCGGGCCGTAAAGAAAAAGAGGCGGGCACGCTCTCACGGCCCGCCCCCTTCGGTGAAGTGACGCGGGCGACGGTCAATCACCCGCCCGTCGCCCGCGTCACGAAGCCTTCAGCGTCCTCATGCGGTGAGGTCGTTGATGATGTTGATGGCGAAGTCGAATTGGGTGCTGTGGCCGCCCCCTCCGTCGCCGACCAGAGTGTTATCGCTCACGGTGAGCTTGAGGACGTAAGCGCAGCGCGTGCCGCGTTGCAGTTTGTTCGAGTCCGGGCCGGGCGCGGCTGCGCCGTTGTTTATCGCCGTGACGATGTCCCAGTCGGCGAGCAGCCCTTCGGAACCGGCGGGCAGCGTGTCGGCCCAGATGTTCGGGACGCGCACGCCCGGCGTCGCCACGGTGATGGGGTCGGCGGCGGCGGTGCCGTCCTTCTTGAACGACAGGCTGTAGCCGCTGAAGTTGTCGTTGGGTAAGGCGGGTGCGCCGTCGGCGGCTTGGATGGCCCTGTCCCACGCGTAGCCGCGAATCTGGCAATTCGTGGTGGCGAAGTCCGAGAGCCGCAGGTCGAGACAGCCGCTGAGGCCCCCGATGGTCAGGATTCGGCCTTTGCAGTTGTCGTTGTCCACCCAGACGTTCTGGGCGTCGTAGTAGGTGTGCCCGGCGGTGTCCTCGACGGCGAGCAGGAGCGTGTACTTGCCGGTCGCGCCGGTTGACCAGCCCGACGGCACGAGCGAGGGCACGATGAAGCAATCGAACCAGGGAGGGACATCCAGTGAGTTGCATATCCAGCGCGTTGACCATCCGTCGGCGTAGGTCAGAACCGCGCCCTCTTCGGAGTCCGCGTCGAGGCGGTTGAAGTTGCGCTGTTCGTCGGTCGTGTATTGGACGTTGCTGATGGAGATGCCGCCCACGGGCGGTACGATGGGCGTGCCGTTGAGCGGCGCGACGAAGGTGAAGTCTTCGTCGGGGATGGCCCACAGGCGCACCACCGAGACGCGCTCCTCAAGGCAGCCGTAAACGTCCGCCGAGCCTCGGACGGTGACGCCGCCGCCGATGGACGCGGCGACGTTAGTGTGCGCCGGCATCGCGGGCGGCGCGGGCGACGGGACGCGGCAGAGCACCTCCGCCGGGAGGTTGTAGAGGTGCGCCCAAGCCGCGCCGACCTTCTTGATGAAGGAGCGGGCGGCGGTCAGGCGGAAGCCGATGGTGCAGATGCGGCTGCTGCTGTCAATGCCGATGACGCGGAGCCGCACGGTGAAGTTGGTGTCGAGGAGGAAGCCTGCGCCCGCGCCTGTCCGAGCGGCGGTCGCGTCCACGAAGCCGAGCGTCCCCGAAGTCACCTGATGGTTGCCGAAGGTGAGCGTAGTGTCCGGAGCGCCCACGCCATTAGCGTAGACGACGGCTCCGGGGATGACCGTCGCCCCGAAGAGCACCTCCAATTCGTAACGGCTGAAGCCGATGCCGTTGGCCGTCCCTGTGATGGGGATGAGCGAGCGGCCCGGCAGGATGGTGGTGTTGCCGTGCTTGCAGCCGGTCGGCTGCGTGAGGCCGCAGTTGAGCATCACGAAGTGCTTCTGCCGCCAGATGAGCCAGAGGAGGAGGAAGATGAGGATCAGCAGCCAGAGCCACGCCCAACGGTTGCCGTCGCCGCGCGGGCCGAACGGCCCGAACGTCCCGAACCAGCCGAACCAGTAGGCGAGGAGGATCAAGATGAGGATCACCAGGATGATGATCTTGATGAGCAATTCCCAACAGCCGCGCAGGCCGACAGTCCCTTTGGGCTGTTCCTGCGCCACGTGTGTGTGTTGCGTGACCTGTTGTTCTTCTCGCATGAGTCTGTCTCCTTGGTGAGTCGTGCGATGTCGGGCCTGAAAACTTTCCCAAAAGGGGTCAAAGCCCCTGCCTCTTCCGAAGAGACGGGGCCGATGCCCTTTGGATCGTCCACCCTTGCTTGAACGGAAGGTCAGTGGGGCTCGGAGTCTGGAAGTAAAGAAGTCACCCGCGAGGCAGCGCCTTCGGCGGAGGAGAAGGCGACGGGCGAAGGACGGCTAACGCCGCGCGGCGCGGTGCCGGTGTCGAAGGATGAGTTGCGGATATAACGCGAGCATCGCCGTGAAGGGGCAAGAAGCCCTTGGGACTAGCCGGGACGAGCGGCCCGGAGCATGGACGCGGTGAAAAAAGCCGCCGCGATTGAGAAGGAGTCCTGTAAGCGGGCTGAGCGTAAACCCTCTGTCCGGTCAAGTCAACGAAATTTGTGCGGCCCCGTCCCGCCGGGGGCTTCAGTCGCCGCTCTCCGGCGGAACCTCGCGGCCCTCTTCCGAAAGATTAAGGAGCGCCCGCGCGTTGCGTTGGAGGCCCGCGAGCTTGGCGCGTTTGATGGGGCTGCGGCGGAAGCGTTCGGCGTAAGTTTCGGGCGTGAGGCGGAGGACGGCGGAGAGTTCAGCCGAGACGCTGGAAGGGCGCGGCTCGAAGCGCGCTTCCGTGCTCGGCTGCTCGAAGCGGTTCCAGGGGCACACGTCCTGACAGATGTCGCAGCCGTAGAGCCAGCCTTCCAGATGTTCGGCGACGGGCGCGGGCAGCTCCGGCGCGCGCAGCTCGATGGTGGCGTGCGAGATGCAGCGGTCGGACGAGACGACGTAGGGCTCGGTGATGGCCCCCGTGGGGCAGGCTTCGAGGCAGAGCGTACACGTGCCGCAGTGGTCTTCCTCGCGCGCCGAGTCGTATTCGAGCTCGATGTCGAGGAGCAGTTCTCCGAGGAAGACCCAGGAGCCCAAGTCGCGTGTGATGAGGTTCGTGTGCTTGCCGATCCAGCCGAGCCCCGCGCGCACGGCCCAGGCCTTGTCCATCGTCGGCTGCGCGTCCACGCAGACTTTTCCTTGAGCGCCCGGCGCGCGCTCTTTGCACCCACTCAAGCAGCGCGCGGAGCTTTTCGCCGAGCACGTCGTGGTAGTCGTCGCCCCACGCGTAGCGAGAGATTTTGCCCGTGCCGGGCTCCGCGCTGTGTTGGTGCGGCGTGTAGTAGTTGAGCGCGACCGCGACGACCGAGCGCGCGCCGGGCAGGAGTTGTCGGGGGTCTGTGCGGCGAGCGGTGTCGCGCGCCATCCAAGCCATCTCGGCGTGGAAGCCCCGGCGCAGCCACTCTTCGAGCCGCGCTCGTTCGTCCGTCAGAGTCTCGGCGCGCACGACGCCGACCTTGTTGAAGCCCGACGCGAGCGCGTGCGCCTTCAGCTCCGCCGTGAGCAGAGCGGGCGAGACGGATTCCTGTAAGGTCGTGCTCATCAAACGTCTGTCCGCAAGGGGTCGAATGATGGCGTTGATTATAACAAAGCTCGTCCCTTGACTCCCGGCTTCGGCCTTGTGCCCGTCGAGTTTCGCGGCGTGCTACAATCGCGGAAGTACAAACACTGAACTGCCGCGTCTGTAAAATTTTTTCGGCGGGAAGTGTCCTGACGGGGACGCGCCCGCTCGGCGGCGGGTTTTCGTCGGGGGGTGCGGGCAAGGAGTTTCGTTCGTGAGTTCGTTGTTACCGGGCGACGTGTTGGACAAGGACGAAGAGACGCTCCGGCGCAAGGCCGGGCGGCTGCTCTTCATCGGGCTGCCGGGGACGAAACTCGACCGCCACTGGCGCGGGCTTCTGCGCGAGGTGCGGCCCGGCGGCGTCATCCTCTTCGGGCGCAACATCGAGACGGCGGCGCAGGTCACCAACCTCACCTCGCAGATACGCGACGCGGCGGGCCGCAACGTCCTCATCGGCGTTGACCAGGAGGGCGGGCTCGTTGACCGCTTCCGAGACATCTGCGAGCCCGCGCCTTCGGCGAAGTCCGTGCGCAATGCCGCGCACCCCGGCCTCGCCGAAAAGTTCGGCTCTCTGTCGGCGCGCGTGCTGCGCCTCTTGGGCTTCAACATCAACTTCGCGCCCGTCCTTGACCTCGGCGGCGACAACGACGAGAACGGCCTGCGCGCGCGCACCTTCGGCCCGACGCCGAAGATGGTCTCTTTGCTCGGCGGCGCGTATCTCGACGGCTTGCAGAAGGGGAAAGTCCTCGGCTGCGGCAAACATTTTCCGGGGCTCGGCGGCTCGACCGTGGACTCGCACCGGCGGCTGCCCGTCATCAAGCACACGTGGGACGAGATTTTCGAGGAAGACCTCGTGCCCTTCATGGACTTGATGTTTCACCGACCGGGCGAGCGACTGCGCTCGGTGATGGTGAGCCATGCCGCTTTCCCCGGCATGTCCGAATTCCTACAGGCTTGCTTCCGCCGCGCCGGAGACCAGAAGACCGTCGAGGGCTTGCACGACCAGCCCGCGACCATCAGCGGCAACGTCGTCATGCGGCTCCTGCGCATCTGGCTCAAGTTCGACGGCCTCGTCATCACCGACGACATGGAGATGGGCGCGGTCGTGCAGACGCTCACGGTGCCGGAAGCGTCTCTGCGCGCCGCCGAGGCGGGCTCCGACATGGTGCTTATCTGCGAGCAGGAGGCGAACTTCGTCGGCGCGCGCGACCGTCTGGTCGAGGCGCTCAAGGAGGGGCGACTGAGCATCCGCGCCGTCAACGCGTCGAACCGCCGCATTGACGAGCTTCTGCGACTCGCGGGCGAGCCCGAACAGTTCGATGAAGACGAGTTCCGGGCTGCCTCTCTCGCGATGGCCCAACTCAAAGAGGAACTCAAGGCCGCCGAAGAGACGGGCGAATACTCGCCGCTCTACGGAACCGAAAAGGGCACGGTGCGCCGCTCTTCCAATTTTTGATTTTGGATTTTGGATTGCGGATTGAAGAAAGGCGATAGTCTTTCCATCCTCAATCGGAAACCCACATCCCTCAAACTTTCACGGAGGCAACCACGGTCGTGCATGGTCTCTTGAGTTCGCTTCTCGTCTTCTCGCTCATCGTCGTCGTCCCCGCGCTCGCCGCGCGGCAGAACCCCTCGACGCAGAACCCCTCGCCACAGGTCGCGGCTCCGCCCGCGCCGCCGACTCCGACCCCGACGCCGCCGCTCCCCCCGCCGCGCGTGAGGGCCGATGCTTACCGCGAAGCGGCGGGGCGCATCATCGGCGCGGCGCTCGTGGACGACACGGCGTACCGAAGGCTCTCGTACCTCACAGACCGCATCGGCCACCGTCTGAGCGGGTCGCCGCAGTTGGAGCGGGCCGTCGAGTGGGCGCTCGCGGAGATGAAGCGCGACAAGTTGGACAACGTGCGCGGCGAGAAAGTGATGGTCCCGCACTGGGTGCGCGGCGAGGAGAGCCTTGAGATGCTTGAGCCCGAACCGCGCCGCCTCCCGATGCTCGGTCTGGGCGGGAGCGTGGGGACGCCGCCCGGAGGCGTCGAGGCCGAAACGGTCGTCGTGCGCAGCTTCGACGAGTTGGAAACCTTAGGCGAGCGCGTGCGCGGCAAGATAGTCGTCTACAACGTGCCGTTCACGAACTACGGCGCGACCGTGCAGTACCGTGGGAGCGGCGCTTCGCGCGCGGCGCGTTACGGCGCGGTGGCGGCGCTCGTCCGCTCGGTCACGCCCGTCAGCTTGCAGACGCCGCACACGGGCGCGCTCCGCTACGCCGAAGAGCAGCCGAAGATTCCTTCAGCCGCTTTGACCATCGAGGGGGCCGAGACGTTACAGAGGATGCAGTCGCGCGGCGAGCGCATCCGCCTGCGTTTGAAGATGGAGGCGAAGTTTTTGCCCGACGCCGAGTCGGCCAACGTCGTCGCCGAGCTGAAGGGGCGCGAGAAGTCGAAGGAGATAGTTTTAGTCAGCGGCCACTTTGATTCGTGGGACGTGGGACAGGGCGCGCATGACGACGGCGGCGGCTGCATCGTCGCGTGGGAGGCCGTCCGGCTCTTGAAGGAGTTGGGCCTGCGCCCGCGCCGGACGATCCGCGTCGTGCTCTACACGAACGAGGAGAACGGCTTGCGCGGCGGCAACGGCTACCGCGACGCGCACCGCACGGAGTTGTTGGATCACGTCCTCGCCATCGAATCCGATTCGGGCGTCTACCGCCCGACGGGCTTCGGCCTCGACGACGCCGCCACGCCGCAGGTGCGCTCGGACGTGCGCGAGATAGCATCTCTTTTAAGCGGCCTCCGCGCCGACCGCATTGACCCGGACGGCGGCGGCGCGGACATCGGCCCGCTCATGCGCGAGGGCGTCGTCGGCATGAGCCTCAACGTGGACGGCTCGCACTACTTCGACATCCACCACACGCACGCCGACACGATGGACAAAGTTGACCCGCAGGAGCTGGCGCACTGCGTCGCGGCGATGGCGGTCATGGCCTACGTCGTCGCCGACATGGGGCCGCGCCTCAAGTGACGAATGAACGGGCGCGGCGGAGAACATTGTCGCGCTCCGGCGCGTAAAACAACAGCCGGACTTAATCCTTCGTCCGGGAACCGAAGCCGCAAACCGGGGGTTTAGTTTCGATGGACGCGAATGCCGGGCTAGGGTACACGGAGTTCGACACCCGCAGGGTCATCGCGGGCGACATCGAGAGCGTGCGCCGCCGCCTCTGCGACGTGCTCGAAGAGTTTAAGTACCGCGTCCTGAGCGAGCAGCCGATTCAGGCCCGCCGCCCGCAGCAGCGCGGCATCCTCGCCGCCAACCACCTCGAAGTCAACGTCAAGCTCTCGGTCAGCCTCAAGACTGTCAGCCCGCACGCGACGCTCGCGACCTTCGCCTACGCCGCCGAGTACATCTGGACTGAGGGCGACAAGCAGACCTTCGAGTGCGAGGTGGACGCCATCGTCGCCTTCGCCACGGCGAGCGCGAAGGCGACCGTCTGCCGCGCCTGCGGGGCGGGCAACAACGGCGACTCGCGCTTCTGCCGCTCGTGCGGGGCTCCCGCCGCGCGCGAGGCGCTGCCCGCCGAACTCGAAGTGATGCGACTGACGGCGGGCGCGCGCGCCGCGCATCAGGAGCACTTCACGGGGGCTTTGATTCTCATCGCCAGCCTCGCCCTCTCGCTGCCGCTTATCCTTCTGACGGGCAAACCGAAGGCCATCAGGGTCGGGCTCATCGCTCTCGCCATCGGCCAGTTGCTCGGCTGGCTCACTTTGCTCTACGGGATGCTCCGCCTGCACCGCACGCTCAACCCGCGCCGGGGCGCTTCACGCGAGCCCTTCGCTTCCGACTTGCCGCGCGCCGTCGCGGGGGCGCAAGGGACTTCGGCGCTGCCCCCGCCTTCGGCGACCGCGTGGGCGGCGTCGGTCACGGAGGGCACGACCGAACTCCTCGGCGCGCCGCCCAAAGAGCCCACCGCCGAGCCCGTCCGCCGCGCGCGAGAGAACACAGACCCGCTCTGATGAAGGAGCCCTGAAAGGGCTCAAGATAATAGCCGGGGGCAAGCAGACGAAAGTCTGCGCCGCCCCCGGTTAGCATTGATGAAAGAATCCGACCCTGAAGGGGTCGCACCCGCGCACGGTCTGCGACCCCTTCAGGGTCGGAATTATTTCCCCGACTGTTCCGGGGGCGGCGCTCTCGTCGCTCGCCTTGCGGCTCGCGCCTTCGGCTTGCCCCCGGCTATTATCTTCATCCCCTTCGGGGATTCCGCCCGGCGTAAATTCTCAGTTTTGACGCACATTTAGCCGGAAAACTTTTCCCCGCCTGATTCTTGGAACTTTTCCGCCCGCGCGCGCGAATCTGTTGTGTCAGCCGGTTGGTCGGAAGGCTTTTGGACGAGGATGACAGTCACCCAAACCCACACAGACGCGGAGCTGCTGCGGCTCATGCTGGCCGGAGAAGAGGAAGCCTTCGTCACGCTCTACCGGCGGCGGCAGGGCGCGGTCTACCGCTTCGCCCTCCAGATGAGCGGCTCCGAGGCCGTGGCCGAAGACGTGACGCAGGAAGTCTTCATGGTCTTGATGCGCGACGGTCGCAACTTCGACCCGGCGCGCGGCTCGCTGGCGGCTTACCTCTACGGCATCGCGCGTAACCACGTCCTGCGCGTCTTCGACCGCGAGCGTTCGTTCGTGCCCATCGGCGAAGACTCGGACGACTCCGAGGCGCGAGTCCACGAAAGGCTCGTCGCTTACGACGACCCGCTCGGCGACCTGACGCGCGGCGAGATGCTCGGACGACTGAGGCAGGCCGTGACGGCTCTCCCCTCGCACTACCGGGAAGTGGTCGTCCTCTGCGAGCTGCACGAGATGAGCTACGTCGAGGCGGCGGGAGTGCTCGACTGTCCGGTCGGCACGGTGCGCTCAAGACTGAACCGGGCGCGGGCGATGTTGACCGGGAAGATGCGCGGCGCGCAACCGGGCGCGGCGGCGGACTTAACCGAAGGTGAACCGGCGGGCGGGACTCTGAAGGCGGCGAGGTGCTTCGCATGAACTGTCAGAATTTTGAGAACATCCTTGAAGAACTCGTGCGCGGCGCGCTGATGGACGCCCGCACGCGCGAAACGGCCCTCGCGCACGCCGACTCGTGCCGGCGCTGCGACGCGCGCCTCGAAGACGAAAAGGCGATCCGCGCCGGCCTCCGCTCCCTCGCCGCGAGCGCGTCCGGCAAAGAAGCCTCGCCGCGCGTCGAGGCCGCGCTCCTCGCCGCCTTCCGCGCGCAGGCCGGGACGGGCGTGAGTGAAGAGACGAGCGCTCCCGTCGTCCCCCACGCCAACGTCGCCCCGCTCGCGCGCCGAGCGGCGGACAGGCAATGGACTTGGATGAAGACCGTCGCCACGGCGGCCACGGCGGCGGCAGCGGCGGCCATCCTCCTGATGATTATCCCGCCGGGCATGGACACGCCTCCGTCGGGCGGCAACACCGTCGCCGGGACGCAGATGAAGAACGGGCAGAAGGAAGTCAAACCGGAAGTCTCGAAGATGATCGAGCCCGTGCCGAACTTCGACAACAAGGATGTGGCCGCGCCGACGGTCGGTGAAGTGGCGGAAGTTGAGCCGCCGCGCGCCTTCAGCTCGCCGCGCGGAGGCGGTCGGATGACGGCGACGCCGGTCAGCTACAACCCTTCCGGCGGCAGGCGTCCGCCGACTCAGCGCGGCACGTCGCGCGGCGCGCGGCCCGCAGAGGAAGTCGTCACCGAGTTCATCCCGCTCGGCCACGGCGACTATTATTCGGCCTCGGTTGACGCCGGGCAGGTCTTGCGCGTCGAGCTGCCGCGCTCCGCGCTCAGCTCAATCGGAATGCCCGTCAGCGCCGACCGCGCGAGCGAGCGCATCAAGGCCGACGTGCTGGTCGGCGAAGACGGCGTGGCCCGCGCCATCCGCTTCGTCCGCTAACGGTGAGGCGGGAACTGACCTCCCCGTCGAAGGATTCGGGGAACTTTTGGCGGCGGCGACGGAATTACCATCGCGGTTAGGAAACTTACTTAAAAAGGACGGAACTGCAATTATGAGAGCGCAAAAAACTTTGACGGCATTCACCCTCGCGTGCACGCTGCTGACGGGCACGGCCCCGGCGGCGCTCGCGCAGGACGGCAAGCGCGCCGAGCGCCGGGAGCAGACCGAGCAGCAGCAGCGCGAGTTCAACATCATCCGGCAGGAGAGAGAGACGATGGTGAGCGGCCAGTTGGAGCCGACCATCATTCAAGGCGTCCCGGCGACGCCGCTCAGGGGCGACACCTTCACCTTCGTCGCGACCGAGATGAGCTTCGACCACAAGGTCGTCAAGGGCGCGCCCTACTCGGCGGAGGGCGTCACCGAGTCGGTGCAGACGCTCGCCGACGGCAACCGCATCGTGCGCAAGCAGAGTTCGCAAATCTACCGCGACGGCGAGGGCCGCACGCGCCGCGAGTACACCATCAGCGCCCTCGGCCCGTGGGGCACGCAGGAAGACCCGCCGCGCACCGTCTCCATTAACGACCCGGTGGCGAAGGTCAGCTACACGCTCGACCCGCGCACGCGCACGGCGCGCAAGTTCTCGGTCGCCGCTGTGAGCACGGTGAGGGGCAACGCCACCGTTACCGCGCTCGGCGGGGGCGTGCGTGCGCTCGAAGCCCGCGCGGGCGAGTTGAGGGAGTTGGAGACGAAGGCCATGAGCGACGTGAAGTCGGTCCCGGCGAGCCGCGTTGTGAAGTCGGTTGATGCCGTCAACACGTCGAAGTCCGCCCCGCATGGCCGTGGGCTCGTGGCCGTCAAAATCAAGGTCAACGCGGCGGGCGCGGTCGAGTCCGCCGAGGCCGTGACGGGCGACGAGGCCCTGCGCCCGGCGGCGGTCGAGGCCGCGCGCCAGTGGCGCTTCAAGCCGGGCGAGGCCGAGACCGGGGCCATCTCGTTTAACTTCGAGACGGGCAAGGCGAACGTCCCCGGCGAAGTCGTCCGCATCCTCGAACTCAAGAAGGACAAGGACGGAGTGAAGGGCAACCACACGATGATCCTCTCGACCGTGAAGCCGCACACGCCGCCGAACGTCCAGACCGAGAAGCTCGGCAAGCAGTTGGTCGAGGGCGTCGAGGCCGAAGGCACGCGCACGACCCGCACCATCCCCGCCGGCGAGATCGGCAACGAGCAGCCCATCCAGATCGTCAGCGAGCGCTGGTACTCGCCGGAGCTTCAGGTGACTGTGATGACGCGGCAGAGCGACCCGCGCGTCGGCGAGACCATCTACCGCCTGACCAACATCGTCCGCGCCGAGCCCGCGGCCACGCTCTTCCAGCTCCCCTCTGACTACACCGTCAAGGACGCAGAGTTCATCCGCGCCCTCCCGACGCGCAAGCCCCTGACGACGACCACGCCGCAGGAGAACTAAGTCGAGGAAGGGATGAGCCCCGCGAGGGGCTTGGGAAATTAGCCGGGGGTGGAGCGAGAAGGCGGAAGCCTTCGAGCGAGAACCCCCGGAACAGCACGAGATAAAAAGGTAAGCGCCCCGGCAGGGGCGCGGGAACACGCGGCACGTTTGAAGTCCCGCGTCGTTTCCGTCGCCCCTGCCGGGGCGAAATGTTGTTATTCGATTCTCTCCGGGGGTTCGCGCAAACTCCGTTTGCTCACCCCCGGCTAATTTCCGACGCCCCTCGCGGGGCTCATTCTCACGTCGCGGCCTTGTCCTTCACTTGCCGCTTCGGTCGTTTCGAGTTGTTGCCGTCGCCGCCCGCCTTGCCCTTATCAATTTTGGCTGGCGGCAAGTGAGCCGCCGCGTGCTCGGTGATGACGCAGAGGCCGCTTATCTTCTCGGCGCGGAGGCGGCGCATCAAGTCCACGGCCTCCGCGCGCGTGACGCGCGTCGCCTCGCATCCGCGCTCGCTCATCAACGCCCAAAGCTTCTCGCCGAGTTCGCTCATCGAAAGCTGCCCGCCTGTCTCTTAGGTTCCGGTATAGGTAAATGCTTGCGCCGAGTTTAACGGATGAGCGGCGCGCGGGCCAAACACGCCGCGCTTGCGGTGCGCGGGCGGGCGGCGTTAATCTCTGAAGGCAGCCGAAGGCGTTTAAAGTTCCCGCGAAAGCTCTGCCGCGCGACACCGAACCTGAAACATACCCGTGAGTGTGAAGATGAAAAAATTCGTCCTTCCCGTCCTCCTCCTTCTGACGGGCGCGTGCGCCGCGCCGACGACTCAGACCAACACTTCCTCGACGCCGATGACGAGCGGCGGCGCGACGTGGCGTTCAAAGCTTTGCACGACAAGTACGTCGTCGAATTCCTGCGCCGCAACCCGACGGTCAACACGTACCTCGGCGGCGCGGGGCTCGACCCTTCCCTGCGCGAGGTTGACGGTCGCCTGCGCGACCACTCGGCGGCGGCGCTCGCCGACGAAGACCGCTGGCTCGCGGACGCGCAGAAGTCCTTCGAGGCCGTGGACGCCGCCGCGCTCTCGCCCGCGCGCCGCATTGACCGCGAAGTCGCGCTCGCGCAGATTCGCTTCCAACTTCATCAACATCAAGTGCGCCGCTATCAGGAGCGCGCGCTCGACACCTACGCGGGCGAGCCGTTCCGCGCCATTGACTGGCAGTTGCAGGGCATGACGCAGACGGGCGAGAAGTCTTACGGCACGGCGGAGGAGTGGTCGCTCGCCGCCAAGCGAGTCGCCGACGTGCCGCGCTTCCTCTCGGTCGCGCGGGAACAGTTGCTCGCGGGCGTCAAGTCCGGCAACACGCCCGACCACCGGATGCTCCGCCGCGACGGCATCAACACCTCCGAGGCCAACGCGAAATACTTCGCCGAGACATTCCCGAAGCTCGCCGAAGAGCGACTCGCCGCCGGGGCCGAGCGCGAACAGTTGCTCTCCCAAGTCCGCCAGTCGGCGCAAGCGGCGACCGACGCTTATCGCAAGTTCGCCGACTTCATCAAGCAGGACTTCTTCGAGCCCGCGCCCGCCGGCTCGCCCGACAGCTTGAAGGTCAAGCAGCAGTTCGCCGCCGACCGCTTCGCGTTGGGCGAAGAGGAATACAACTGGGCCATCAAGAACAACCTGCGGATGGAGACGACCGCCGCCGCGCTCTACGATGGTGCGTGGGAGATAGTCGAAGGCACGCGCAAGGAGATGATGGAGCTGGCCCGCCGCATCGGCGAGAAGCGCGGCATGAAGCTCCCGGCGGACGGGGCCGAAGCCGTGCGCGCCGTCTTCGACGAACTCTCGAAGGAGTACCCGAAGACCGATGATGAGATGGTCGCCTGGTACCGCGACGCCTGCTTCCGCGTCGTGGACTACGGGCGCAAGACCGGCGTCTTCGACGTGCCCGCCGACTACAAGCTCGACGTGACGATTACGCCGCCGCCGCTTCTGGCCTCGATTGACGGCGCGGCTTATTACCCCGCGCCGCCTTTCAAGACGAGCGGCGTCGGACGCTTCTACGTCTCGCCGACCGGAAACGACGAAGCGGCCCTGAAGGCGAATAACCGCGCCGCGCTCGCCGACCTCGCCGTCCACGAAGGCTTCCCCGGTCACGACTGGCACTTCAAGGTGATGACCGAGTTTAAGAAAGACATCGCGCCCGTCCGCTGGCTCACGCCGGGCGCGGTCGAGGATTCAAGTTCGATGTGGGAAGATTCGATGGCGTCCGAAGGGTGGGCGCTCTACACCGAGGCTCTGATGGCCGAGCCCGCGCCGGGCGCGCCCGAAGGCTTCTACACGCCGGAGGAGCGGCTCTATCAACTTCAAGGCAAGCTCTACCGCGACCTCCGCGTGCGCGTGGACACGGGCATTCACACGGGCCGCATGACTTACGACGAAGCGACAGACCTCTTCTCGGAGGTCGTGGACTTCCTACCCGGCAAGTGCGCGGACGCGTCGAAGTCCGACGCCAAGCGCGCGAGCTGTGAGTCGAGCGAGCGCGCCATCTTCCGCTACTCGAAGTGGCCGACGCAGGCCATCACCTACCGCCTCGGCAAAGACCAGATATACGCGCTCCGCGCCGAGGCCGCGCGCGCCGTCGGCGACAAGTTCTCGCCGAAGGCTTTCCACGTCCTCTTCATGAAGCAGGGCACGATCCCCGCCGGGTACTTCCGCGAAGAGCTTCTGCGCGAGATGCAGAAGAAGTAAGACGGATGGCCTCCCCGGCTCAACCTCCCGGCGGCGACGAAGGGGCGGCGCATGAAGTGGGCGGCGTCTCGGTCGTCGTCCCCTCGTACAACTACGCGAAGTTCATCGGCGCGACGCTCCGCTCCATCTTCCGGCAGACGCACGCGCCCACGGAACTGCTCGTCATTGACGACGGCTCGACGGACGACTCGCCGCGCGTCATCGAGCAGACGCTCAGAGACTGTCCCTTCCCCTCCGAGTTAATCGCGCGCGCGAACCGGGGTCTGTGCGCGACGCTCAACGAGGGTCTTGGCCGCAGCCGCGCGAAATACTTCGCCTACCTCGGCGCGGACGACCTCTGGCTGCCGGACTTTCTCTCCGCGCGTGTCGGCGTGTTCGAAGCGAGGCCGCGCGCCGTGCTCGCCTACGGCCACGCGTACCTCGTTGACGCGCAGAGTAGCGTCGTGGACTGCACGCGAGACTGGGCCACTTACGCCGACGGCGACGCGCGCGAGATGCTTCTGCAAACTATCGCGCCGATGAGCCCGACCGTCGTCTACCGCCGCGAGGCGCTCGCCCGCCACGGCTGGAACGAAGCCTCAAGGCTCGAAGATTACGACTTGTACCTGCGCCTCTGCCGCGAAGGCGAGTTCGCCTTCGACCCGCGCGTGCTCGCGGCGTGGCGGCGGCACGGGCGCAACACGAGCCGCGACCAGCGGATGATGCTCGAAGAGCAACTCAAGGCGCAGAGGGATTTTCTGAAACAGACGGGGGCCACGGACGCCGAGATAGAAACTCTCCAGCGGCGCATCCGGTTCGAGCGCGCGGAAGACTTCCTCCGGCTCGGCGACAAGACGGGCGCGCTCCGGCTGATGTTAGAGAACGCGGGGGGCGCGGCCTCGGCCCGCTCGCTCGCGCGTAAAATCCTGCGCCTCGTCGTCCCTTACGGCGTCGAGCGGCGGCGCATGAAGAACCGGCAGCGCCGCGCGTCCGCGCGCTACGGGACGATTAAGGTCTGACCCCGCCCGCGAATATGAAACTGCTACGTTCCCTTAAAGAGAGACTCGCCGAGCGGCTGTCGCCGTCGCTCAAGTTCCGTCTGAAGTGCGCGGTCGCCGACGCCCGCCACAGGCTCAACCGCTTGAAGGCGCGCGAGCACAACGCGGACGACGTGCGTCTCGCGGCGAGTGCGGCGGATGAAAGCGACGGCCCCTTCGTCCTCGTCGTTGACGACAGCGTGCCGAGGCCCGACCGCGACGCCGGGAGCGCGCGGATGGCCTTCATCCTCCGGGCGCTCTCGGAGTGGAGCCGGCCCGTCTTCGTTTACCTGAGCAAGAATGAGTGGCCGGAGTATGAAAAGCCGCTGCGGCAGGCGGGCGTCGAGACGGCGCGCGCCGTGCATCTGCGGCGGCTCATCCGCGAGAGAAGTTTTTACGCCGCCGTTCTTGAGCCGCCCCGCAACAGCCGAAGCCGTCATCAGAGAGGTGCGCCGCGCCGACCCGAAGCTGAAGATCGTCTACGACATGCTCGACGTTCATCATCTGCGCGCCGAGCGCGAGGCCGCGTTGACGGGCGACGCGCGCGCGGCCCGTGAGGCGGAACACTTGCGCCGTCTCGAAACCCGGCTGGCGAGGGAGGCAGACCTCGTCTGGTGCGGCTCGCCTCCCGACAAGGAGATCATGGCGCGCGCCGCGCCCGGCACGCCATCAGTCGTCATCCCGACCATCCACGAGCTGCACGGGCGCGGACTCCCTTTCGCCGAACGCGAGCAACTGCTCTTCGTCGGCAACTTCAGCCACCGCCCGAACGTTGACGCCGTACACTTCTTAGCCCGCGAAGTCCTGCCGCTCGTCCGGCGAGCCCTCGTCGGGGTCGAACTGCTCGTGGTCGGCGACAACGCGCCGCCGGAGTTCGAAGGGTATGCTTCGGAGGGCGTGCGACTGCTCGGCTATGTGCCTGACATTGACCCGGTAATGAACGGCTGCCGCGTCTTCGTCGCGCCCATCCGCTTCGGGTCGGGCGTCAACGGCAAGATCGGCGAGTCACTCGCCTACGGCCTGCCCGTCGTCACCACGACCGTCGGGGCCGAAGGCTGGGGCTTCACCGACGGCGAGCAGGTCTTGATAGCGGACGCGCCCGCCGACTTCGCCGAAGCGGTCGTGCGCCTCTACCGGGAAGCCGCGCTCTGGCAAAGGCTCTCGGACGGCGGCTACCGTCACATCGCCGAGAACAATACGCCGGAGGTCATCGCGCGGGTCATTAACGACTCGCTGATGGGCGGCGGCGCGCCGCCGTGACGAGCGACTACCCACAGACGACTTGTAGCTGATTTATTCGCTGGGGGCGTGGTGGAAATCCGGACTTCTGCTGGCTCTACCGGCTTGGACAGCATGTTTATCCACTGGGCTTTAGTCTTGGTGCGGAAGGTGTGTAGCTCGTAAGGCTCGATGATGAAAACGTCTCCTTTACCAACCAGCATCTCCGAATGTTCGCCTGACTTCAAATCGCGAATCACAATCTCTATCTCGCCGGAGACGATAAAGAAAAGCTCGCGCGTCTCCTTGTGGTAATGATTGCCCCGGACTTGCCCCGCCTCGGTCTCGATAAAATTGGCCTCGGCCCAGGGCTCCTGCGTAATCCCCCAGAAGCCGCCGCGCTCGTCCTGCATTCTCATGTAAGGAGAGAGTCTTTGCACTATACGCCTCCGCTCGCCTTTAACCGGGCGAAGCCTTCTGTCACGGAATTGAATGCGATGCCTAACCTCTCGGAGGTCTTTTCTACGGACAAAGATGAGTCCGTTTGTAACAACAGCTTCTCTTTCAGGCCACCGGCAGGGACGGGCGAGAGCCTTCCGGCATCGAGCCCGAACGTGTCGGCGTAAGAGCGAAAGAATTCGAAGCGGCTGACGCGCTCGCTCCCCGCCGTATGAAAGACCCCGGTCAGCCGCTTGCTGATGATGGCCTCTATCATCTCCGCTAAGTTCTCGACGTAGGTCGGCGTATTAAACACGTCTACAAAACACTCGACACTCCGGCCCGCGTCGAGTTCATCTGAGAGCCACTTGAGGAGGGGCGACCGTTTACCGTAAATTCCGCCGCTCCGGCAGACGGCGACATCGCCGAGTTCTTCGACGGCGAGCCTTTCGCCCGCTAGCTTGCTCCGACCGTAAGCCGACGTGGGCTGCGGCGATTCGTCCTCCCGGTAGTTACCCTTCGTGCAGCTAAAAACCAAATCCGTGGAGACGTAAATCATGCTCGCCCCTAAGTTGCGGCAGGCGCGCGCCACGTTCTGAGTTCCCAGCGCATTTATCCGGTAAGCCTCGTCGGGGTGCTCCTCACAAAACCTGACGTTTTTATTACCCGCCGCGTGTATCACCACCTTCGGCCCGACGCGCTCGCATAAGGAGAAGACCGCTTCGGCGTCTCTGATGTCTAACTGAATCGGCTGTGCGGTTGAATCAGGAACTTCCGGCTGTCCCAAATGAGTTGTCACGACCGACCACCGTGGACTAAAGAATTCCGCCAAGTTTTGTCCGACAAATCCGCCGCCGCCTGTTATGAGTAGCGTATCCATTCTTTAGCTGTTCGAGTTCGCTTCCATTATGCCACAACTATAGCGGCCTCTTTGTCATTCGTCGCGGTCGCGTCGCGGCGTCGGTCGCTTGCTTTCACCGACTGTCCGGGGCGGCGGGTGGGGTCTAAAATTTTGGACGGGGCGGAGGGAACCTTTTTCGCGGGTCTCGTGTCTAAGTGCACATAACGGAGTCTCCCCGCGGAAATGTTCTTGAGCGGCACGGCTGCTCAGCCTCCTACTTCTGAAAGGAGAAGAAGTCCCATGCCCGCCCTCCGTTCGAGCCTCTGGCGGCTCGTGCTGGCCGCCGCCGTCTGCCTCGCTTCCATCGCTTTCCCGTTCCGCCACGGCGCGACTCCAACCGCCGCCGCCGCGTCTTGCCCTGTTGCCCCGCCGAAGCCCCTGCGGATGCTCTACACGAGTAGTGACCGCGTCGTCGTCGCGCGCGCGGGCAATTCGGAGGTGGAAAAGTCCTCGAACGACGACTCGTTCCGCCGCACCACCTTCCACATCGGCGAGAGCCTCAAGGGCGGTCACGGCGAGAGCACTCTGCCAGTCGTCCACTACACTTCGAGCGAGACGCCCGACTACGCCGGCAACTTCAAGAAGGGCGACCGCCTTCTTCTCTTCCTCACCCGCAACGAGGACGAGGAGAGCTACTGGATTAACGACATGCGTTACGGGGCGAAGAAGCTCTCGGACGAAGACCTGAAGATTTATCTCAAGCGCATCGAGGAGCTGTCGGCGCTGCTCCTCAAGGAGAAGCCGGACGATAAGGAGATCGTCGAATGGCTCGTCCGCTGCGCCGAAGAGCCCGCGACGCGTTGGGAGGGCGCTTACGAACTCAACGCCGGGTTCTCGATTGCCCGCAACGAAGCGAGCGCCGCCGGGAATAAAGACTCGGCGGACGCCGAAGGTGACGAGGAGGAGTCGGAAGAAGGCGAGGCCGAAGAGTCGGACGAGTCTTCGTCGGAGACGGAAGCGGTTGAGGCCGAAGCGACTGAAGCTGAAGTGGCCGAAGCCGCCGAGGCGGTCGTCGAGTCCGAGCCGGTGGCCGAGACCTCGACGCCCGACGAATCCGTCGCTCCCGTTGACACCAGCGAAGCGAACGAGAGCGTGAAGGTCGGAGTTCTACAGATTGAGATGAAGCAATTGAGGCTCGGCATGTACGGCACGGACATCGCGCCGGAGTCCGTCGCCGGTCTCACGCCGGATCAGAAAACCCGCCTCGCCAACGCGCTCTTCCGCGCCGACAAGGTTGAAGAAGGCGAGACGGCGCTCCTCGAAATGGTTAAGGGATGGGGCGACGAGCGGCTCGTGCCTTTCCTCACCAACCAACTGCACGGCCTCGAAAAAGACCCGCCTTATCTCGCCAACGAGTTGATGAGCGTGCTGGCCGAAGCTCTGAAGGATAAGACTGTCGCCAAGCTCGCCGAGGACTACATGGCGAACGCGCCTTACGAGGATTACGTCGAGGGCGAAGAGGAGTCGGACGGGACGGAGGATATAGAAGCCGAGGCTTACGCCAAGGAGAAGCCTGCTCCCGACCAGAACAAGACGAAAGTCTCAGCCGTCCGGAAGCGCGGCGAGATGCTGCGAGAGTTTCTCAACGCCGTCGAGAACCGCATCCAGTACGACCTCGCGATGCAGTTGAGCCGCTGAAACGAAAACAGAACCGCGAGCGGTAGCGAGCGGGTTGAGCTTAACCAGCGTCAACCCGCTCGCTACCGCTCGCGGTTCTGTTTTAATCGTCGGCGTCCGTGTTAGCAGATGCCGCGATCCTGCGCGCCGCCGTCGCAGAGCAATTCGCGGGATAAAACTATTCCGACCACCACGCCCGCCGCGACCGCCGCGCCGATGAGAATCTTCTTGCGCATCGAAGAGCCGCCGGACTTGCTGACCTTCGACACCTCGGCGTAGTTGAACGTCCGCGAAGCGCCCGTCTTCGAGTCCGTGACGGAGAAAGTCTCTTCGTCCGCCGCCGTGACGTAGCCCTTCACCTTCGAGTCGTCGCGCAGCTTAACTTCGACGCGCGCCTGCGAGCCCGTGCCCATCTTCTGCACCTTCGCCCTCGCATCCGCCGCCTGCCGCGCCGCGTCAACGGTCTTCGCGCTGGCCGTCTGCGAGCCGAAAATCGCCGAAATCAGTATGCCGGAAAGGATGAACGAAAAAGTCTTCTTGAACAAAACAGTGTCTCCTTAGAAACTAAAATTCCCAACCACGGAGACGTATGGCAACCCCCGTACCACCGAGCGGCGGTCGCCGACCGCCCGCCATAAAAGAGGCCGCGCGCGCGGCCCCGCCGAAGGCCCTTAAGAATCGGGCAGTTTTAATCTGTCGTTAGATGAAGTTTTACTGCGCTCGATTGGCTTTGCCCGACAATGGTCTGTTGCCCGGTAATTATTTGAAGCGTGTGCATAAATCGTCGGGGGTCGCAGAAACCGCTATGTTTCTGCGATTCTTGGGACATGTGCCAACATACCCAACTCCCCGACGGCCTGTTGTCTTTGATCCAACAGGCACGGGAACACTACCGAGAACTGCCACCGCAAAGCAAGCGCGGTAAGCCGCGAACCTATTCCGGTCGCTCGTTTTTGCTGCTCGCTGTGGCCGCTGTAACATTACGCACTTTCAAAGCTTCAGAGTTGTCTCGCTTGCTCTTGAGTGACGCAGCTCTGCGGCAAGCAATCGGATTCATAAGCGTTCCACATCGCACCACGATTGACCGCCGATTGAAGAAGTTGCTGCCCGAGATTGAAGCTCAAGTCGTCGTCATGGGGCATCAACTCAGCCAAGAGGTGCAACCAGATGCGACGCTGCCACAGACGAGCGCCATTGACGGTCGGATGTATGAAGCACAGGGGCCGAAGTGGCACAAAAAGCATCGGCTCAAGGGGCGCATCCCAGCACGGCTGCGTAATGTTGATACTGAGTCGCACTGGTTCAAGAGCGGCTATCGCGGCTGGGTGCAAGGCTATCGCTTAGTCTTGCAGGGCTTGGTTTTCCCCTATCCCGTGCCGGTGTTCGCCACATGGCAGTCCAACGCCGTCGGCGAAGCGACCGTAATGGCTCAAGCACTGGCTCAAAAGCGATTGCCCATCACTTCCGTGTTGCTCGGCGACACGACCTTCGGCAGTCGGGCTTTAACAAAGAGCTACGCTCAAGCAGGTGGCTGGTTGTTGACACCTTCGCAGTTGCCCTCGAAGCGACGCAGTTTTAAGCACGATCTGTATGCTTATCGCAAAGAGACCATTGAGTTGTTGTTTCAACGAGTCATCCAAGCGTGCGACCTGAAAGCATGTCCGAGCAAAGGGCTTCACCGCAGCGGCGCGTTCGTCATCGCCAGCGTGTGGCTGTATCAGATCATCTTCTTGTGCAACTATCGGGCTGGCCGAGCAGTGGCACATATCAAAGAGCCGTTGGAGTTAGCGCGATGGCGTATCGCTGCCTGATTTATGCTCAGGCTTCAATTATTTAGTCTGCCCGGTAATTCCAGACACGGCGAAGCCGCGCGCACGTCGCCCCCGACGCACGCACGGCCCTGCTGGCACAGCCCGCCGCCCGACGACAGCGGGCGTGCTTAGAAGCGCGTCACCTTCCCGCGCCCCTATCCTTTATCTGTCACTAAAATGCCTTTTAGCGTGAGGTTCATAATGGTATATTCCGCGCGTTCTGTGTCTTTGAAAACCTGCGACGGTCATGCGTAGCTCACGCCTCAGCCTCAAAACCGAGTGATGAGCATCGCCGTTGAGTTTGAGAGGTTCTTACTCACGGCGAATCGGTTACGCAGAAGCATCCTACTATCGGTTGATAGCAAAGGCAAGGGCGAAGTGCGGTCAGGGGGTGACTCCTGATGGCACGTCGGCCCGCCCCGAAGCGTCTAGGGGAAAAGCTCTGTCAAATCAGGATGGCTCTCGGATTGAGTCAGACGGGGATAGTTAAGAGTCTCGACTACGAAGAGTCGCCGCTTTACGCCGCGCAAATCTCCAACTTCGAGCAAGGGAAACGCGAGCCGCCGCTACAACTCTTATTGGCTTACGCGAGGCTGGCGAACATCTCGCTAGAGATTTTGGCGGATGATAAGCTCGACGTGCCCGCGAAGCTCCCGGCCAGAGGCAAGCGCACCTAAAAGAAGAAAGCGACGCTTTGGGTGTCGCGCCGCTTCCATTCACCTGTCAGGCGGGTGGTGAACGCCCCGCATCATAACGCCGGGGCGTCCGTCCATCAAGCTACTTCAGCGTAAAACTTCGGCTTCAAGTTCAACTCAAACATAGACTGAATGAGGCAACAGATGTTGTGGCAGAGTACCTTGCACAACGCCTCGTTGATCTGCGCCCGCTCCGTCTTGCTCCGCAACGCATCCCCGAACTTCGACTTAATCATGTGGAACGTCGTTTCGACGTTCGACCGCTTGTGATAAGAGCGCATGAATCGCTCCGTGTGTAGCGAGAAGTAATGGTACATCTGTTTCCAGAGAGTTGTGCTTCGCTTGTAATTACCGACCGCATTAGACCTAAAGGCGATGTACGGGACGGCGTTAACGTCGGCGGCGACTTGCATGTTGGCATTTGAACTGTAAGCCTTGTCCGCAGAGACTTCGCGCATCCTGAAGTTGCGCGCGGTGGCCTTCACCAACGGCTTGAAGTGGTGGGTATCGCTTTTGTACTTTTCGGTGATTTCAACCGCCGTGACGACGTTGGTTTTGACGCCGCAGCAAAGGTGCATCTTTATCCAGTCCCGCTCTAAAAGTAGTTTCTCGTCGTTATACTTGGCCTCCACCCATTGAATAAAGCGGCTGCCCGACAAGCCGGTAGAATCAACCGCAAAGTCACATTCGATAGCGGAGAGGGGCAGGCTGGATTCTTCAATGAGCATTAACAGGTAATCAGTAGCTATCTCCGTGTTGAAGTAGTCGAAGACCGCGTTATAGCTCGGAACTTGCGAGAGGTAGCCTTTGGCGTGAGCGTCCTTCAGGTCTGACATAAATCTACGGCCCGACACGGTAGAATAGACCTTGAAGGCCATAGCGAAGATAACGTCTTCAAGGGGCAGGAACCTGCGCCCCGCGCCGTGTTGGGCGGGAGAGCCGACGCCCTGACAGAGCTTGTTGAGCAGGTAGAGAAAAATCCTTTTCTCGTTGGTCTGCGCTTTGTTGTAAGCGGGCCACATTTGCCTGTAAGTCTTGCGTTCGACTTCGACCCTCTCTGCGGTCGTGGTCTTGCCGTTCTCCGAGACGGTTGACCTTGTGTAAACAGTCTTCGCTATGGCGAACTGGACGGCAAACAAGTGCTTGCAACGCTGGCGGCGTATCTCATAATCCGGGCAGGTGCAACGCTCGCCGTCAAAGTCAACTTGGTACAAGCCGCGCCCCGTCTGCGCGGGAACAAGCCAGAGATTTCCTTTACGCCTAATTCGCGACTTCTCAGCTATCTCGCGGCCCTTTTTCTCTCTCAGACTCATGCTTCTGCGCCTCCGATGTTTTGTCCGCTTACGCATGAGTATATTACCGAAGGTATATACACCTGTCAGAGATAAATCTCACTTGACGGTATATTATTTCAGGTATATATTGCGAGGTATGGCTAAGAAGAAGATCACAGTTTGGTCTTACACCTGTGAGCGGTGCGACCACGAATGGATTCCGCGCGACGTTGAGAACGAGCCGCGCGTCTGCCCGAAGTGTAAAAGCCCCTACTGGAACAGACCGCGCCAAAGTGAGAAGGCGAAGAAGTGAAATATTACTGAGCTTGAGCCTTGCGCTTATCCCCTATTGACACCACTTGCCCCTGCGTTGGCTTCCGCCAACTACGCGACAAGTCTTCCTTACTCGCGTGCTCTTGGATAATGCTCTTCACAGTCATTATTGGTAAGTGCGTCTCGCGTGCAAGCTTCTGATAGTTGATAGGGTTGCCGTACAATTCTTCAGCCATCTTTCTAAGGGCGCGCGGTCTTTCCGGCGGGATGGCTAGATTTTCCGGCTCTTGCTTCACGCCCCACAGCTTTGATTGCTGCACTACTAGATGCTTGTATTGATGCGGGGATATTATTCCCAGATCGCGCGCCCGCACTTTAAGAGCCTGCATAGACACGCCCCATTGGAGCTTTAGATCGGCAAGGCTAGAAAGTGTAACCGGGTAGGCGAGAGCTTGCCGCATGGCTTCAGCGGGCATTAGAAGTTCGCTCGCAAAGATGTCAGCCTCTTTCTCTACATCCTCAGTGCTTCCCCGTAGCGAATGATGCATGACCGCGTGCCCCGCTTCATGTGCGGTCGTCCACCGGATTCTATCCCCAGGTTTGTCAGTATTCACTACAATAACGGGCTTATGCTGGCCCGCCGCCCACAACATAAAAGCGTCGTAATCTTCTACGTTGTCCGGCAGCGCAAAGACGCAGACACCACAGGCTTCCAACTTGAAGAGCAACCTATCTATCGGCGTGTCTGGCTCACAACCTAAAGCGTCGCGCGTCAACTGCGCCGCCAACTCTGGCGGCTCTCCGGCGAGAGCGGGGAGGCGAAGAGGCGGGACGCGCTTGAGTTGCTTCGCCATGTGCTCATGCATGATAAACGCTGCCCACGCGGTCTGATGCAACCGCGATTGGTCTGCGCTTTTCATCGCGGAACGCTTGCGGTAAAGAAGCGAGCCATAGGGGAAGTCTGGCCCCGGCGGTTGGTAAAAGAAAGCAACGTCGAAGCCTAAATGTGCTGCAATACGCTCGACGTGTTCGGGTGAAGGCTCAAGAGCGTTTTGCTCGATGCGGGCAATAGTAGACTGTGACAGGTCAACCATCTTGGCGACCTGCTTCTGCGTGAGTCCCATCATCTCACGCGCCCGTTTGAACCTGTTCCCGTTTGCCTTCACTTGCCCCCCTCGTCCGCAGAGATGTCCAAATCGTCTTCGTCTTCGTCAGCCCGCCGGTCGTATGAGTCGTGATCTTCATTAGCCGGGGGGGTTACATCGTCAAGGGTAATCAAAGTAGCGGGATGCGGCACAGGTATAGACCACTTTTGCTGGCCTATATCCTGCACACCTCCGACTAATGCGGGGCGACATAAATCAAGGCCAAGCAAGTTGTAATGTCCGTCTACGTGCCAAGTAACGGCGAGGTTTATAATTGCAACCTCTTCTTCTGCGTAGAGTGTGGCCTGTTCCCAGAACCGTTGCTTTGAGAACGACCGTCCGGGCGCGGGCAGTAGCCCATGAACCGACTTATAGACCTTGATGCAATAGCTCTGCCCATCCTTTTCTAAAGCGATCTCAAGTCCGTTGTTCGGAAGGTCTTTCAGCTTGAGAGTGAAGGTCGCGTCTTGGAGCTTTCTTAACCGCGTCTTCGTGGTGTACCGCACGCTGTCGCAAAAATAGACCTCTTGCGAAAGTCGGGTAAAAGATGCGACAAGTAGCTCAGCAGGCAAAATCCTATGAGCTACGAGCAAATCAAAGCTTTACGCCCCGCAGAATTCAAACGCTATTGCGGGGTCGAACCGGAAACATTTCAGCGCATGGTCGAACTCGTCTCCAAGCGGCTGACCAGGACGCGGCGTAAAACGGGGCGACCGCCTAAACTCCCTGTCGAAGACCAAGTTTTGCTGACCTTGGAGTATTGGCGCGAGTACCGCACGCTCTTCCACCTCGCCACGAGTTGGGGCCTGCACGAGTCGAACGTGTGCCGCGTCATCCGGCGCGTGGAAGACATTTTGACCAAGAGCCGGGCCTTCAAGCTGCCGGGCAAGAAAGTGTTGCAGCCTTCAGACCACCAGATCGAGTTCGTCGTGGTGGATGTCGCCGAGACCCCGATAGAACGTCCGAAAAAAAGCAGAAAGCCTACTACAGCGGCAAAAAGAAGCGCCACACCTTGAAGAGCCAGATCGTGGTCAACGGGCGCACCCGGCAAGTTATCTGCACTCATCATGGGCGCGGCCCCGTCCATGACTTCGCCCTCTATCAGCGCAGCAACCTTGAGCTGCATGAGAGCCTGGAGGTGCTGGCCGACAGCGGCTATCAAGGCTTGCAGAAGTTGCATGAAAAGAGCCGGACGCCGCACAAGAAGCCGCGTAAGTCAGAGCTAACCGAGGAGCAGAAGCAAAGCAACCGGGAGTTAGCTCGACGCCGGGTCGTGGTCGAGCACGTCATCCGCAGCTTGAAAATCTTCCGCATCCTAGCGGAGCGGTATCGCAACCGGAGGCAGCGCTTCTCGCTGCGCTTCAACTTGATCGCCGGGCTGTACGACTATGAACTCGGCCTCGGTTAACCACTTTCGCAAGAGGTCTAATAAAAGACCTCGACGGGTTCGTCTTGGTCTTCAAACCTAGTTTGCGTTTCGTGAACGGCTTGTTCGACGATGCGGTAGAGTTCTTTGAGGAATCGCAGCAAGAAGTTCAGATGTTCTTCTGGGGTCATTCTCTTTGCACCTTTCTTGCGCATAATATGCGCGCAAAAGGCGCAGCCGTCAAGAACTTTTTTCGCGGGGTGTAGGCGAGCGAAATTCTTCAAAGGTCAAGCCCTTAAAAACCTACCTCACAATCCTGCCCGACAATTATTCTCCCTGCCCGACAATTCCGGCCTCATATCTCATTGTCGGGCAAAGCCCGCTCGATTGCCCGGCTTCAGGCGTCTTCGGCGAGGCGGATGCCCGCGAAGGCGATGCGGAAGTGGCGGCGGAAGAAGTTGCGGAAGGAGGTTCGTAAGACCGAAGCGCGCGTCGCCCAAGAGCCGCCCTTGAGGACGCGATGGTCGCCGTCGAACCACTCCTGCGAGTATTCGGGGTAGGGGAAGGGCTCGAAGCCGGGGAAGCCTTCGAAGGCGTCTGATGTCCACTCCCAGACGTTGCCGGTCATGTCGAGGCAGCCGTAAGCCGACGCGCCTTCGGGAAAGATGCCGACCGGCGTCGTGCCCCAGAAGCGACTGTCGAAGTTGCAGAGCGAGGCCGAAGGGTCTTCGTCGCCCCACGCGTAACGCCGCTTGCGCCCCGCCGACTCGTCCCACGAAGCGGCCTTCTCCCACTCGGCCTCGGTCGGCAGACGCTTGCCCGCGAAACGCGCGTAAGCCTCGGCCTCATGCCAACTGACGCCCGTCACCGGGTGCGCGAGTTCGAGCGCGCCGGTCTCGAACATCCCCTGAATGTTCCAGCCGTCGCCTTCTTCACACTGACTCCAGAAGAGCGGGCACGACCAGCCCTCCTGCTTGCGCCGCTCGTAGCCCTCTTCGCTCCAGAACTCGCGCCGCTCGTAGCCGCCCTCTTTGACGAAGCGGGCGTACTCTTCATTCGTCACGGGCAGCCGCGCGACGCGGAACGCGGGGAGCGAGACCGTGCGCGCGGGGCGTTCGTTGTCGTAAGCGAACGAGTCCCACACTGCGCCCATCTCGAACGGGCCGGCGGCGACCGTCACCATCTCGCCCGCCGCGCTCTCACTCGAAGCGGCGACGACGGAAGGCGCGGCCTTCAAGTTCGTCGAGGCGGGCCGCGTCTTCTTCGAAGGGTCGAGCATCCGGAGGAGGTAGGCGAGCGTCTCCTGATGCTGGCGTTCGTGTTCGAGGACGAGTTGGAAGACGTAGCCTTCGCGCGTCAGCGGGTCTCGCGCGTCGAAGTCCGACGCTTCGAGTCGCCGCAGGGCACGACCGCGCACGCGCGCGAGATACTCTTCCATCTCACGGCGCGAGGGCAGGTCTTTCGACTCCTCGCGCGGCGTGGCGATGGGGTCGAAGACGCGCTCGTAGCGTTCGTCGGGCGCGGGCTCGCCGCCCAGTTTTTGCAGCAGCCAGTAAGCCTCGAAGACGCCGATGTGCGCCAGGTGCCAGATGACGGGGCGGAAGCCGAAGCCGGGACTCTCGTGGAGGTCGCGCTCGCGCGCCATGTCAAAGAGCGCGAGCGTGGCGGCGCGCGTCTCGTCCATCACCCGCGCGATTTGTGCTTGTCGTTCGTTCATTCTTCTACGGTCTGATTCGTGACGGAAACAGGGAGGCCCGTGCCGGTTGTTAATGAAACTCGATGCGGTATTATAGCAGTTGAACGAGACCGGAGCGCGAGCACGGTGGAGAGCATTTCGAGGCCCGCGAGGCTTTGAAGAAAGGGGAGCGACGAATGCGACAACCTCCGAGCGAGGAGACAAGCGAGAGACTGCACGTCCGACACCTGAAGGGGCCGGAGAGCGAGGACAGTCTCGCCGAAGACGTGAGGCGCGGCCTCACGGCGGAGCGGAAGCGGCTCTCGCCGAAATACTTCTACGACGCGCTCGGCTCGCAGCTCTTCGAGGCCATCTGCCTGCTCCCCGAATACTATCTGACGCGCGCCGAGAACGAAATCTTCTCGCGCCACGCGCAAGAGATTGTCGGGGCGGCGACCGAAGGCGGCGCGCGCGTGACGCTCTTCGAATTGGGGAGCGGCAGCGCCACCAAGACGCGGCTCATCGTCGAGGCGCTGCTCGCGCGTCAAGACTCGCTCCTCTACGTGCCCGTGGACATCTCGACCTCGGCGCTCGAACACGGCGCGCGCGCTCTGCTGCAAGAGTACCCGCGCCTGAAAGTCGAAGCCTTCGCCAGCGACTACCACACCGCGCTCCCGCGCCTCGCCGAACACTTCGAGGATGAAAGCCGTGCCCTCGTCATCTTCCTCGGCTCGAACGTCGGGAACTTCGAGCAGCCGGAGGCGCGCGAGCTTTTGCGCTCGCTCCGCCGTGTGCTGCGCGCGGGAGACGCCTTGCTGCTCGGCGCGGACTTGAAGAAAGACCCGGCTGTCCTCAACGACGCCTACGACGACCCGCTCGGCGTCACCGCCGCCTTCAACCTCAACCTCCTCGCGCGCATCAACCGCGAGTTGGACGCCGACTTCGACCTCCGCGCCTTCCGTCACGTCGGGCGCTACAACGAAAGCGAGAGCCGCGTCGAGATGCACATCGAGAGCCTCCGCGCGCAGACCGTCCGCATCGGCGCGCTCGGCCTCGAAGTCCACTTCGCCGAGGGCGAGCGCGTCCACACGGAATACTCTTACAAGTACGACCTCGAACAGATAGCAGACCTCGCCGCCCGCACCGGCTTCACGCGCGCGCGGACGTGGCTCGACGAAGCCGGTCGCTTCAGCAGCAACCTCCTCGTCGCGGAAGACAAATGAAGGTAAATGATGAATGCGGAATGATGAATGATGAATCAAAGATAAGAAGCTCTTCATTCATCATTCCGCATTCATCATTTCTTAAACTCTTATGAGCCAACGCCCGACCAAAGCAGACGAACGGCGCGAGGGGTTCCCTCTGCTGACCGATCCCATCTCGCGCGACTCCGCGCCGCTGTTCGTGGGGAATCTTCTGCGCGGCGAGAAGCCCGCGTCCGAGTGGATGTGCGGCATCGAGCTGGAACTGTTCGGCTACGACCCCGGTCGCGAGTTGGCGAGGATTGACGCCGGGCAGGTGCAGAAGGTGCTCGCGGGCTTCGCGCCTTCGTCGCGTGACCTGGTTTACGAGGGCGGCGTCCTCATCGAAGCCAACGACGGGCAGATGAACCGCCTGACGGTCGAGCCGGGCGGGCAGGTCGAGTTCTCCGGCGCGCCGCAGCGCGGCTTGGCGGACGTGGAGCGCGAAGTCCGACGCTACCTCGCGCGACTGCGCGAGATTGCCGAAAGCGAGCGCATCGCCTTCCTCGCCGTCGGCTTCGACCCCTTGCGCTCAATCGAAGAGCAGCAATGGTTCCCGAAGCAGCGTTACGAAGTGATGCGCCCGTACCTCGCCGCGCGCGGCGCTCGCGCGTGGGACATGATGGCGCGGACGTGCGCCGTGCAGGCCAACCTCGACTACAGCTCGCCCGAAGACCTGAGGAAAAAATATCTCGTCGGCAACCGGCTCGCGCCCGTCGCGACGGCCATCTTCGCCAACTCGCCGTTCGAGTCGGGGCGTCTCTCCGGCTACAAGTCCACGCGCGCCGCCGCGTGGCTCGCGACCGACCCTGACCGCGCGGGCATCTCGCCGCCCGCGCTCGCCGACGACTTCACGCCCGAAGCCTTCGTCGCCTACGCGCTCGACGTGCCGATGATCTTCGCGCAGCGCGGGGGGCATTACGACGGGGCCGTCTCCGGCGTGCGCTTCCGCGAATTTTTGGAGCGAGACGGCGACGGCGTGCGTCCCGTCTTCGGCGACTGGGCCGACCACCTGACGACTATCTTCACCGACGCGCGACTCAAGCAGCACGTCGAACTCCGAAGCGCCGACGCCGGGAGCCTTGAGATGTCTTTGGCGTTTCAAGCCTTCTGGAAGGGGTTGCTCTACGACGCGGGCGCGCTCGACGACGCGCTCAGGCTCGCGCCGCGCCTGAAACTTACGGACGCCGTGGCCTTGCGCGAGGCGGTGGCGCGCGACGCCTTAGCGGCGGAGTGCACGGGCGTGAATGTCTTAAGGCTCGCGCGCGAGACGTTGACGCTCGCCGCCGAAGGGCTCGGCAGGGTCGCGCCGGAAGAGGTCTCGTACCTCGACATAATCAGGGAGCAGGTCATGGACGAAGGCGTCTGCCCGGCGGACATCCTTCTGCGCAACTGGGAGGGCCGCTGGCACGGCTCAATCGAAAGGCTCGTCGAACACTTGCGCGTCGCGTGAGGCCGGGATGACGTTGATGAAAGTGTCGCCAAACGAGCATGTCATGACGGACGCCGGGCGCATCGAGCCTGACACGGAGACTGTCGTCGTCAGTTTTCGCGGCGTCGGCTACGCCGTGCCGGGGTCGCCCACGCCGATCATCTCCGGCCTCAATTTTGAAGTGAAAAGGGGCGAGACGCTCGTGCTCCTCGGCGAGTCGGGGTGCGGGAAGACGACGACGCTCAGGCTCATCAACCGTCTGCTCGTGCCGACCGAGGGCGAGGTGTTAGTCGAAGGAAGGGACACGCGCGAGTGGGACGCCATCGCGTTGCGACGGCGGACGGGCTACGTGATTCAGGACGCGGGGCTTTTCCCGCACTTCACGGTCGAGCGCAACGTCGGGCTCGTGCCCGCGCTCGAAGGTTGGGACGAAGGGCGGACGCGCGAGCGCGTGCGGGAGCTTCTGCAACTCGTCGGGCTTGAGCCCGAAAGGGTCGCGGCGCGTTACCCTTCGGAGCTTTCGGGCGGCCAGCGGCAGCGCGTCGGCGTGGCCCGCGCGCTCGCCGCCGACCCGCCGCTGCTTTTGATGGACGAGCCCTTCGGCGCGCTCGACCCCTTGACGCGCGCCGCGCTCCAACGCGAGTTCTCCGAGCTGCGAAAGAGTCTCGGCAAGACGGTCGTCTTCGTCACGCACGACGTGCGCGAAGCGTTTCTTTTGGGCACGCGCGTCGGGCTCATGCACGCGGGCCGACTCGTCCTCCTCGATACGCCCGAAGCCTTCATGCGGGCGGACGAGCCGCGCGCGCGTGCTTACCGCGAGACGCTGCGGCTCGACGAAGGGATACTCGCGGCGCTCGCAAACGACGACGAGGGCCGGACGTTGACGGAAGGCGACGGATGAACGCGTTCATAGATTTCCTCTGGCGCAACTGGCGCGAGATAGCGGCGCTGACGGGCGAGCACCTGCTGCTCGTCGTCGCCTCGACCTCGCTCGCCGTCGCCATCGGGCTGCCGACGGGGCTCTTGCTCACGCGCCGCGCGTCGCTCAAGCGGCCCGTGCTCGCCGTCGCGGGCGTGCTGCAAACCGTGCCGAGCCTCGCGCTCTTCGGCCTCCTCATCCCGCTCCGCTATGTCGGCGGCGTCGGCGTGAGGACGGCTATCGTCGCGCTCGTCGTCTACGCGCTGCTGCCCATCATCCGCAACACGGTGACGGGCGTCGAGGGCGTTGACCGTGGCGTGCGCGAAGCGGCGGTGGCGATGGGGATGACGAACGGACAGATACTCCGTCAGGTCGAGTTGCCTTTGGCCGCGCCCGTCATCCTTGCGGGCGTGCGCGTGGCGACGGTCATCTCGGTCGGCGTGGCGACGATTGCGGCGGCCATCGGCGCGGGCGGCCTCGGCACGTACATCTTTCGGGGCTTGCGTCAGTACGACAACAACCTGCTCTTAGCGGGCGCGCTCCCCGCCGCTCTGCTCGCGCTCGGCGCGGACGCCTGTCTCGGACTACTCGAAGCGAGATTAGACGTGCGGAGGCGCACCGCTTCCGCACGTCGCGGGGTGAATGCGAAGGTGGGCGTCGTCGTCCTCGCGGCGCTCGCGCTCCTCGTCTGTGTGGGCGGCGTCTACGCCTTTTGGAACCGCGCGGAGCGCGCGGACGTGGTGGTCGGGTCGAAGGATTTCACCGAGTCCGTCATCCTCGCGGAGATGCTCGCGCAGACGCTCGAAGACGAAGGGCTCAAGGTCGAGCGACGGTTCGAGTTGGGCGGCAACCTCCCGCACGACTCGCTCGTCGCGGGCCGGCTCGACGCCTATCCCGAATACACCGGCACGTCCTTCACCGCCATCCTCAAGCACCAGCCCGTCACAGACCCGCGCGCCGTCTACGAACAGGTCAAACGCGAGTACGCCGAAAAATTCGCCCTGGAGATAAGCGACCCGCTCGGCTTCAGCAACGACTTCGCCATCCTCGTGCGCGGCGACGACGCGCGGCGTCTGAAGCTGCGGACGATTTCGGACGCGATACCGCACGCGGCCAAATGGCGCGCGGGGTTCGGTCAGGACTTCATGTCACGCGCCGACGGCTACGAGGGCTTCGTGCGCGCCTACAACCTGCGCTTCGAGTCGCGTCCGCGCGAGATGGATTTGTCGCTCTCCTACCGCGCGCTCGCCGAAGGTCAGGTGGACATCATCGCGGGCAACTCGACCGACGGCATGATCGCCCGGCTCGGCCTCGTGCAACTCGAAGACGACCGGCGTTACTTTCCCCCTTACGAGGCGGTCTTCATCCTCCGCCGCGACCTGACGGCGCGTGCGCCCGAAGTGCGCGCCGCGCTCCGCAAACTCGCGGGCGCGCTCAGCACCGAAGAGATGCGCGGTCTGAACTTCGAAGTTGACGGGAACAAACGCCCCGCCGCCGAGGTCGTGCGCGAGTGGAGAAAGAGGAAGAAAGGCTAGGGGCCGGAGACTTAAGGCGGGATGATAAAACGCGAGGCCGGAGGCTTGCTTCTCAACAAGCCTCCGGCCTCAAGTCTCTTGTCTCCGTCTTGCCCGTTTAGTTCTTGCGGACGAGCGTGACGCGCACGGGCTGGTTGAGGTCGCTGGCCGGGAGGTCGAGCTTCATGTTCTCGAAGCCCTTGGCCTTGAGCGTCAGTTGGAGGCGGCCCATGTGGAGCGGGGGCAGCACGGCGACGCCGCGCGCGTCCGTCCAGTTCCACGACTCGCAGAGAAAGCCGTTCATGCGAGTGGATTTGAGGTCGGCGCGCACGCCTTTGATGGGGTTCCCGTCCTCGTCCACGACGCGCAGGTCGAGGCGACCGACGCCGTCGGGCTGGCTGGGGGCGCGGCCCATGTTGGGGATGTCGCCGTTGTTGTTGGTCGCCCCGCCGGTCTGCGCCTGCGCGGTGACGCCGAGGGTCGCGATGCTGAGGAACGCAAAGAGGAATAGTTTACGCATGAATACAAATCTCCTTAAAGCTCTTGGGACTTACGGTCTTTTCTAGGAAGTTAAGAGTCGAGCCGCGCGACCTGTAAGGGGGTTGACGTTCAATCGCGACGTGCCGAGTTAAGATGTCGAAAAGGTATCCCCGGTTGCTTCCCGGCGGGCTCCCGAAGAGCCCCGCACCGCGACCGTAAATTGTACGGGTGCAAGGCTTTGCGGGGTTCGTAAAAGCATCGAGGCCGGGGCGCACGCGGGTTTCGCGCGCGCGCCACCGGCCTCTCTGTTTGTGAACTCTTATTCGCATCACTTCGGCGACCATCGCCACCTTGCGGCCCCGCTTCCGAATGCTGCGGGAACCGTTTAGGTCAACGGCTTTGCGCGCCGGGGCTTTCGCCGCCGGGTTGCCTTTATCGGTGCATGCGCGGCTTCCGGGGTTCGGGAGCCGCCTTCACGAAAAAGTATAGAGACTTCCGCCGCGTTTGGGAAGAGAAACATTTTCACAGCCCGGTTGGAGTCGTCCCCCGCCGGGACGGGCGAAAACCTCGCCGGGCCTTTACCCGCCGTCAGGCATGCGGCTATCCTTCGAGCGACTCAATCCCGCGTCGGCTGCAAAAGACTTGAGGGGCGTAAGACCGAATGACGAAGAGGGAAACGTCGGTTCGCTGGGCGACTCTGGACGACTTGGATTTCGTGCGGCAAGATGGCTACCTCCCCGCCGACATCGTGAGGCGCAAGATCGAGTGGCGAGAGGTCGTCGTGGCCGAGCGTGAAGGCGCGCGGGTGGGGTACGCGAGAATCGAATACCTTTGGTCTCTGATTCCGTATCTGTCTTTGATACACGTGCTGCCGGAGCACCGGCGTCGGGGGGCGGGCCGAGTCCTGATCCACTTCCTCGAAGAGTATCTGCGGGACAAGGGGCACGACGCGCTCTACAGTTCGTCGCAGGCGGACGAGCCGGAACCGCAGGCGTGGCACCGCCGCGCGGGATTTGAAGAGTGCGGCATCATCGAGGGCATCAACGCCGGGGGCGTCGGCGAACTCTTCTTTCGTCGTCGGCTGCTGCCGAAGGGGGGCCGGAGTCCCGGCCCAAGGGAGTTGAATAATGACACTGATTGACCTCCTCATACTGCTGCTCATCGCGGGCGTCTGCGGCGCGCTCGGACAGGCCATCAGTCGCACTTCGCGCGGCGGCTGTCTGGTCTCCATCGCGCTCGGCTTCATCGGCGCGCTCATCGGGATGTGGCTCGCGCGCAAGGCCGGTCTCCCCGAACCGCTCCCCATCAACGTCGGCGGGCAGACCTTCCCCGTCGTCTGGGCAATCATCGGCTCCGCGCTCTTCGTCGCCGTCATCAGCCTGATTACGAGAAGAGGCCGATGAAGCAGTCGCCGTCTCGAATCACGAACCCGCGATTCGAGATTTGAAAGCGGCCTTCCTTCATCTACACGCCTCCGGCCTTCGTTGTCTGGACGCGCGCGAGGGTCATCGGCTACACTCGGCGGCACAAGCTCCCTTTTGGCAAAAAGTGATTTTTTTGACGGCGCGCGCCGACTCGCGCGTGCGCGCCGGGCGTTTCGGTTTTAGGGTGAGGCTTTATGGTTGCCACGGCTCCGGGCAGACTCTCTTCGTCACAGTTGACCATCGGGCGCGACGCGGGTTCGTCGCCCGACCTCGCGTACTTCCGACGCCGCTACCCGGAGACGGTCGCGAGCTTCGGGACGCTGCCGCGCCGCGAGGAATGGCTGCGGAACATCTGGGAGGCCGACGAAGCCTGGCGCGCGGAGTGGGAGGCGCGGGGCGGCGCGCGGCGCGCGGAGGAAGTCGTCGTGCGCAGTAGCCCGCCCGCCGGGTCGGAGATTGAGGGCGAGTTTGATTGTATCTACTCAGGCGGGGTGACGGGCTTGCTGCACGCGTCCGTGTTGGCCACGCGCTACGGGCGGCGCGTGCTCGTCTTCGACGCGCGCGAGGTGGGGAAGACGTACCGCGACTGGAACATCTCCGAAGACGAGCTGCGCGAGTTCGAGCGCGCGGAGTTGTTCACGCCGGAGGAGGTCGAGCGCGCGGTCGTGAATCGTTATCGCGGCGGGTTCGTCAAATTCCACGACGCGGCCTCGCGCGTCAAGGCCGAGCCTTTGTGGGTGAGCGGCGTGCTCGACGCGGCGATTGACGCCGACGCGCTGCTCGGCATCGCCGCCGAAAAGATACGCGCGCGCGGGCCGAAGGGGTGCGCGTTGATTGACGGGCTGCGTTTCGTGCGCGCCTACGTCGAGCCCGCGCGCGTGACGGTCGAGACCGAAGACGCCGCCGGTCGTCGCCGTCTGTTCGCCGCGCGCCTCTTCGTGGACGCTTCGGGGGCGAACTCTCCGGTCGCGCGCCAGCTCGGCGGCGGTCAGGCACTGACGCACGTCTGCCCGACGGTGGGGACGGTCGCACGCGGCTTCGCGCGCGGCGAGGGGCCGGACGCCGTGGACTTCAACGCCGCCGAGATTCTCGTCAGCACCGAGGACGCGAGCGACCACCGGCAGCTCGTCTGGGGCGGCTTCGGCGGGAGCGCGTCGCGCGGCGAGTACACGACGAGCCTCTCCTTCTACGACGCCGTGGACTCGCCCGCCGACAAGTCCCTGCTCTCGCTCTTCGAGCGTTACTTCGAGACGCTCCCGGCATACAAGCGGCGCGGCGCGCAGTGGCGCGTCGAGCGGCCCGTCTTCGGCCACGCGCCCGTCTTCAGGCCGCAGGGTTGGCGCGGGGGCAGACGCCGGACGGCGGACGACCGCGTGATGCTCGTCGGCGCGGCGGCGGGCGCGACAAGCCCCTTGACCTTCGGCGGCTTCGGCGCGCACGCGCGCGGCCTCAAGCGGCTCACGCATCTGACGCACCTCGCGCTCGAAGCAGACCTTCTGGACGCCGCCTCGCTGGCGGAAGTGGGCGCGGGCGGGCCGCGCGTCGCGGCGCGCGCCGCCTCGCTCGCCGAGTTCATGCGACCGACGCCGAAGGGCTCGCCCTCCGCCGTCAACGAGACGCTCAACGCCGCGATGGCCGCGCTCCATCACCTTGACGAGCGCGTGCGCCGCGAGTTGTTTCAAGACCGCCTCAGTCTGGCCGCGTTGCGCAGCCTCTTAGGCCACACGGCGCGTCTCTACCCGCGCATCTTCGCGCGCGTGCGCGAACACCTCGGCGCGCGCGGCACGCTCTCGTGGCTCGCCGAAATCGCCGGGGCCGTGTGGAGTGAACGCCGAGGGCGGGCCGCCGCCGCCGCGCCGGATGAAGACGCCGGGGCGCAGGCGGAAGACCCGGCGCGGGAGTTCGCGCGCTGCGCCAAGCTCTACAAAAACGGAGACGGCGCGGACGAGTAAAGACTCAGCCCGCGCCGCTCACGCTCTTCAGTTATCCCGCGCGTCGCGGCGCGGGATTTCACATCAATCACTTAGGGGGTCTTCGGCTCTCCCCAGAATTCGACCTCGAACTTGCCGTCGTCGAAGTCGAAGGAGCCCAGCTCGGTGCCGGACTGGTCCTTGACGACGACGCGGACGATCTTGGCGTTCGGGTCGTCGTAGTCGCGCTTGGAGGCGGAGTGGAAGTTCGCCGTCCCCAACTTGATTTTCGCGGAACCGCCGGTGATGACGATGATGGGGTCTTGTGCTGCAGCCATGTTGAATTTCTCCAGAGGTAAAGTGAGTGTTGAGCCGCGCTGAACTTCAGGGCCTTGGCGCGGCTGTAGAGAGCCCGTCGAGTTCCCTTCGTAGCGACTGGATGTCGGGTCGCGTGAGGTAGAAGGACATCGCCTCGCCGCCCCAGTCGGTTTCAAGTTGCGAGAGCATTGAGGCCGCGCGCGACAACTGCTCGCGCGCACCCTCGGCGTCGCCCGCGCGCCGCCCGGCCATGCCTGCTAAGGCCAGAGCGCGCCACGCCGACTCGTTGCGACCGGCGGGGGCGACGACATCATACACGCGTTGCGCCACTTCCCTCGCCGCGCGCGCATCGCCCGCTTCGAGCAGCGCCTCGGCGTGCGCCAACTCGGCGTTCGAGACGAGCAACGGGTCGCCCGCCTCTTTTGACTTCTGCACCGACTCTTCGCAGGACGCTTTGCCCTTCGACGCCGAGCCGGAGCGCGCCGCCGCGAGGCAGAGCACGCTCCTGGCCTCGATGACCACCGACGGCTGGTTCGCGCCCTGCTTGAGCGCGTCTTCGGCGCGGGCCACGGCTTCGGGGATCGCCCCCCGGCTCAGTTCGAGCAAAGCCCTGCCGACGAGCAGGGCCGGAATCAAGTCTTTGTTCCCGCCTTCGGGCTGCCCGGCAATGGCGGTCGCCTGGTCGAGCGCCCCGGCGGCCTCGTCGTACCGCCCTATCTGCCAGAGCGCGCTCGACTGGTGGAGCAGGCTGTTGGCCTGAAGCGCCTTGTTGTCGAGCGACTTGAAGATCGCCGTGCTCTCGCGGAAATACTTGAAGGCTTCGGGGTAGCGTTCCTGCGCGGACAGCACCGCGCCGCACTCGCGGTTGAGGTTGCCCAACTGGAGCGGGTCGCCCGCATGCTGCTTGGCGATGTTCGAGTTGTCTCCGCAGGCTCTCAAACGCGCCCGCGTAGTCGCCCTGCTTCCGCTTGATGCGGGCGATGAGCATGGCGACGGTGTCGGCCTCCTTGCGGTAGCCGCCCTTCCCGTAGAATTCGAGCGCCTGCTAATACATCTGCAGCGCCTCCGCCGAGCGGTTGAGTCTGGCGGAGAGCATGCTGCCCTTGTTGACGCGCGCCATCGCTTCGAGCGCGCCGAACCTGTAATTTCTGCGCGGAGTCGATCGCCTGGTCGAGTCGCCTCTCGGCCTCGACGTAGTTGCTGTCCTGCATGTAAGCCGAGGCGAGCATAATCATGCCGCGCACGGCGAGGATGTACATGTTGTTGGCCTGCGCAATTTCGAGCGCCCTGGAGGCATGCTCGATGGCCTCCTCGACTTTGTTCTCGGCCACCAGCACCGCGCTCAACTGCGAGAGTGACTGCACCTGCTGGAAGCGGTTGTTGGATTCGGTGGCCAGTCCGAACGACTTCTCCAACTCGCGCCGCGCGTCGGCCCTCCGACCGAGTTCGACGTAGAGGCGGCCCCGCTGGAAGTGCGCTTCCGTGAGTCCTTCGACGTTCTTCTGCCCTTCGTAGAGTTTCTCGGCGCGTCGAAGGAGTCGGACGCGCAGGGCAAGTTCTTTAGCCGCGCGCAGACCGCGCCGAGGCGCGTGAAGGCCGTCGCGTAGCCTGGCTCGCGCTTGGTCGCCGTCCGTGTAGCTGCGCATCGCCTTGTCCGTCTCGTTGTTCTTCTCCTGCGCCCGGCCCAGGTCAACGTAGACCTGCGCTCGCTCGGGTTCGAGCTTCGGCAATCTTCTCGAAAGCCTTCGCCGCCGTCCCCCACTGGCGCTGTATGGACGCGGTGATGGCGTCGATGTAGAAGCCGTCCTTCTTGGTGAGCGCGTTGCGTCCGGGGATGAGTCGCCTTGGCGAGCGATGAGTCTTTCCATCGCGCGGTCGCGGAAGTCGAGTTCCGCCGAGCGCCTCGGCGAGCCGGGCGTGCGCGAGGGCAAACTTCTCGTCCACCTTGACGGCCCGCTCGAAGCAGCCCCACCGCCTTATAGTAACGCGCCCTCGCGCATCGCGTCGCTGCCGCGCTCGTAGAATTCGAGAGCCTTGGCCTTCGGCTCCGGCAGCGACGGCGAGCGCCAGTAGAGGTAGCCCCAGACGGCGAGCATCGCGAGGGCGAACGCGGCGAGGAAGGCGAGCGGCGAGATGCGCGGGCGGCGCAGCTTGTCCGAGATGGTGAGGAGCATGGACGAGCGCCCGAAGCCCGAAGGCCCGGCGATGCGGCGCGTGCGGACGGTGTCGGAGCCGGGCAGCCGCATCCGCACGGCTTCGAGGTCGTTAGCCATCTCGCCCGCCGTCTGGTAACGCTCCTCGATCTTCTTGGCGAGCGCCTTCATCACCACCCGGTCGAGTTCGGGGGGGATGCGCGAGTTGAACTGCGAGGGCGGCGGCGGGTCAACGTGCAGCACTTGCGCCCCGATCTCGATGACGTTCGCGCCGGAGAAGGCGGGCCGCCCGGCGACGCACTCGTAGAGCAGCGCGCCGAGCGCGAAGAGGTCGCTGCGCCCGTCCACGCGCCCGCCCCGCGCCTGTTCGGGCGAGAGGTAGAGCGGCGTGCCGATGACGACGTCGCTGCGCGTCTGCGTCGAAAGAAGGGTCTGCGCGTCTTGGCGCGAGGCGGAGCCGCTCTCGTCCTCGAACTGCTTGGCGAGCCCGAAGTCGAGCACCTTGACCTCGCCGCGCTCGTTGACGATGACGTTCGAGGGCTTGATGTCGCGGTGGACGATGCCGCGCCGGTGCGCTTCGGCCAAAGCGTCGGCCACGTCCTGCGTGACCTCGACGGCGCGCGCGAGGCTCAGGCCCGTCCCCATCAGAACCTCGCCGAGCGTCTGCCCCGTCACCAGCTCCATGACGATGAAGGGCTTGCCTTCCGGAGTCTCGCCAACGTCGTAGATGGCGGCGATGTTCTTGTGGGTGACGACCGAGACGGCCCGCGCCTCGCGCATGAAGCGCGAGCGGTACTGCTTCTCGTCCTTTCCGGCGTGCGGGATTTTGACGGCGACGCGGCGGCCCGTCAGGCGCGTGTCCTCGGCGACGTAGACGACGCCCATCCCGCCCTCGCCGACCTGGCCGAGGATGCGGTAGTGGGAGATGGTCTTGCCGATCATCGTGGGTTACGGTTCGCCTTCGGTAACTTAGAGGACGCGTAGGACTTCGGAAAAGGAGTCTAGGTTTTCAGGCGCGGGGCCGAAGGCAGTCGGGCGCGCGGTTTTCAAGCAGCCCGTATTCTGCTCTAAAGCGGACGGCTTTTCAAGATGGGGGGATAGAGAATTTTTAGCCATTGAATAAACTTGCCTTATGGCCCCGCCGCCGAGAGGTATAGAATGTTTGCGCCTGAGGTTGGTGGTAGGATGCACGCTGTCGCGTCGCGAAATCGAAACGGTGAGTAATCCGCCTTCCGCGTCTGTTATTACTTTCGACCTGAAACGTTGATGGAGGTGCCGAAGCATGTTGAGACGACTTTTACTGGCAGCGGTCGCCGTCGTCGCCGTGACATCCTTGTCTCCCGCTCTGGCTCAGCCGGGGCCGCCGCCGGGCGGCCCGGATAAGGATATGAAGGGCGAAACGGACAGCATGAGGGGACGTTCGAGCGAGATTGAACGCGTCAAGCGCGAAGCCGAGAAGCCTGAGAAGAGGAAGGCCGCCGAGAAGAGCCCCGAAGATAAGTTCCCCCAGATTAAGGAAGACTTCGAGCGGATACAGATTGTCAACGGCGAGGTGCTGCAAGCGGTCGGCACGCCGGACTACGTTCGCCTCTCGGAAGCGGCGGGGGAGGTGAGCAAGCGGGCGGCGCGGCTCAAGTCCAACCTCTTCCCCCCTGAGTCCGAAAAGAAGCCGAAGGGGCAGGCCGTTGAAGAGAAAGAGCAAACAGACCTCAAATCTCTGCTCTCCGCGCTGGACGAAGCCCTCGCCCGCTTCGTCAGCAGCCCCATCTTCCAGAATACGAAGGTGGTGAACCCGGAGGACTCCGCGAAGGCCAAACAGGAGTTGGATGAGGTCATCAAACTCAGCACGCGGGTCTTGAAAGAGGCGGACAAGATGAAGAAGCCGGGCAGTTAAAATCGCTTTCAAAGCGAATGCGAGAGCCCCGTAAAACCGTAGGGGCAGGGCTTGTCCCTGCCCCTACGGTCATTCCTGCGATGTCACACCAAATCGCAAATCAGCGACGCCGTTCGACATCTGGACAGGAGTGTTGATGAATATCTCCATCCGAAGGTGAAGTGTCTCACGCCGCAGTTAACCGTTTGTAACTTACGTTTCAGCCGCCGGATAACATACAAGACATTCAACGGGACGGCGCTACCACGCTCGAAAGTAAAGCCGAATTGTCCGAATCCCTCAGTTGGCAAGTCAGGGAACCTTCGCGATGAAGAAAATAGTTGCGGCCCTCGCTCTGGCGTCAGTTACGCTCCAGCTCTTCCCGCCTCCGCCCGCCGCCGCACAGCGCCGTGAAGCGACGCTCGTCAGTCGCGGCCCGCGAGTCGCAAACACCGACATCAACGACAGTCAGGCGGTCTTCCGGAGCATGCTCCGCGCCCCCGCGCGCGAAGCCGCCGTGGCGGGTAAGGTCGAGGAATTGCTGGCGAAGATGACGCTCGAAGAGAAGGTCGGGCAGATGACGCAGCTTGAGATCGGCATGGTCACGACGGGCAAAGACCAGGCTATCAAAATAGACCCGGCGAAGTTGGAAAAGGCGGTCGTGAAATACGGCGTCGGCTCGATTCTCAACGTCGCCGAACAGGCGCTCCCGCTCGAACGCTGGCACGAGATCATCGGGCAGATTCAAGGGGCCGCGCAAAAAACTCGCCTCCGCATTCCCGTCGTCTACGGCATTGACACGATCCACGGCGCGAACTACGTGCACGGCGCAACCCTCTTCCCGCAGCCTCTGGCGATGGCCGCCACTTGGAACCCGGAGTTGATGATGCGGGCCTCGGAGGTCGCCGCCGCCGAGACGCGCGCCGCCGGGATACCGTGGAACTTCTCGCCCGTGCTCGACATCGGTCGCCAGCCGCTCTGGCCGAGGCTCTACGAGACGTTCGGCGAAGACCCGTATCTGGCGAAAGTGATGGGCGTCGCCACCGTGCGCGGCTACGAGGGCGACCGTCTCTCCTCGCCGCAGAGGGTCGCGGCGTGCCTCAAGCATTACGTCGGCTACAGCCTCCCCTTGAGCGGCAGGGATCGCACGCCCGCGTGGATTCCGGAGATGTACCTGCGCGAATACTTCCTGCCGACCTTCCAAGCGGCCATCGAGGCCGGGGCGAGCACCATCATGGTCAACTCCGGCGAGGTCAACGGCGTCCCCGTCCACGCGAGCCGCTACATCCTGACCGACATCCTGCGCGGCGAGCTGGGCTTCAAGGGCGTCGCCGTCTCGGACTGGGAAGACATCAAGAAGATGGTCAACATCCACCGCGTGGCGGCGACCGAGAAGGAGGCCACGCGCATCTCGGTCATGGCCGGGGTGGACATGAGCATGGTGCCGAGCGACTACAGCTTCGCCGACCATCTCGTCGCGCTCGCGCGCGAAGGCGCAGTCCCGCAGGCGCGGATAGACGAGGCCGTGCGGCGCATCCTGACTTTGAAGTTCGAGCTGGGACTGTTCGAGAACCCCGTGCCGAGCGAGTCTTTGAAGGCGAACTTCGGAACGCCCGCGTCGCGCGCCCTGAGCCTCGAAGCCGCGCGCGAGGCGTTGACGCTTTTGAAGAACACGAACGACCTTCTGCCGCTCGCGCGCGACCGCAAGGTGCTCGTCACCGGCCCGACCGCCGACTCGCTCATCCCGCTCAACAACGGCTGGACTTACGTCTGGCAGGGGACGAAGGCCGAACTCTACCCGGCAGACCGCCCGACGATTCTCGGCGCGGTGCGCGCGAAGGCGGGAGCGCAGAACGTGACTTACGTGCCCGGCGCGACGCTCGACAAGGAGGTTGACATCGCGGCGGCGGTCGCGGCGGCGAAGGCGTCGGATGTTTCAATCGTCTGTCTCGGTGAGGGCGGCTACGCCGAGACGCCCGGCAACATCAGCGACCTCACTTTGGACGAAGCGCAACTGAAACTCGCCTCGGCCATCATCGCCACGGGCAAGCCCGTCGTGCTCGTGCTGGCCGAAGGCAGGCCGCGCGTCATCAGCCGCATCGCCGACGGGGCGGGCGCAATCCTCATGGCCTACAACCCCGGCAACGAGGGCGGGCAGGCCGTGGCCGACGTGCTCTTCGGCGACTACAACCCCGGCGGGCGTCTCCCGTTCACTTATCCGCGCCACCCGAACGCGCTCCTCACCTACGACCACAAGACGTTCGAGAAGCAGGACACAAGCTTCGGCCTCACCGCCTTCAACCCGCAATTCGAGTTCGGGCACGGACTGAGTTACACCACCTTCAAGTACGTCGGACTGCAACTGAGCCGGAAGACTCTGGGCGAGGCGGACAAGTTGACGGTCACGGTCACGGTCACGAACGAGGGACGGCGCGCGGGTAAAGAGGTCGTGCAAGTTTACCTGCGCGACCTTGTGGCCTCCGTCACGCCGCCCGACAAGCGGCTCAAGCGGTTCGCCAAGATACACCTCGAACCCGGCGAGGGCCGGACGCTCACGTTCGAGCTGGGGCGCGACGACCTCGCCTTCATCGGCCCCTCGAACCGGCCCGTGGTCGAGCCGGGAGAGTTTGAGATTCTCGTCGGTGGTTTGAAGGAAAAATTTACGCTCGCGCCGTCCCCTTGAGTGGGCCACCTGCTGTGCAGGGCTAAGGGGCGGCGCATCGTGGGGCGCGAGAACCTGGCAAGAGCGGGAAAAGCTTTTACTTCTTGTGATGTCCTCGCGCCCCCGGTCTCTTCAATTTTTGACTTCCGTGAACTTCTCCGGCGTTTGCCGTTAGCTGATAGCCGTTGCAATTAGATGAGACTACTGAGGGATGACTGTAGGGGCAGGGCTCGTCCCTGCCCGTTTGGTTACGGAAGCGGCGGGCAGGGACAAGCCCTGCCCCTACAGTTCTGACATCGGTCACACTCATTTGCGAACTGCTGTAAAGTGACACACGCCCGACACGCGCTCCAACATCCTTACTTCAGGTGAATCATCGTCCGACCATGACCAAAAAAATCAGCCGCCGTAGCTTCATCAAAACCTCAGCCGCCGTCGGCGTTCTGGGCCTCGCGCTCCCCGAAGCCGCTTCCGCTTGGCGAAGTGAACAGGGTGTCCCGTCTAAGCTCTCGTCTTTTGACGGGAGGGCGAAAGAACTGCTGTCGAAGATGTCTCTGGAAGAGAAGATCGGGCAGATGTTGCAGGCCGAGATTACCGGCCTCAAAGACGAAGGGGACGTGGAGAAGTATTTCCTCGGCTCGCTTTTGAGCGGCGGCAGCGCCGACCCGAAGAACGGGAACAGCCTCAACAACTGGACGGACATGTACGACGGCTATCAGTCGCGTGCTCTCAAGACGCGGCTCGCGATACCCATCCTCTACGGCGTGGACGCGGTTCACGGTCACAGCAACGTGCTCGGCGCGGTGGTCTTCCCGCATAACATCGGACTGGGCTGCACGCGCAACGCGCGGCTCGTCGAAGAGTCGGCCCGCGTCACGGCGGTCGAGGTCAGGGCGACGGGCATCAACTGGACGTTCGCCCCCTGCGTCACCGTCCCGCGCGACGAGAGATGGGGGAGGACTTACGAAGGCTTCGGCGAGACGCCCGAACTGACGGCGGTGCTCGGCGAGGCCGCCGTGCGTGGCTTTCAGGGCGACAACCTCGGCCACCCTCTGAGCGTGCTGGCGTGCGCCAAACACTTCGCCGGGGACGGCGGCACTTCTTACGGAACCGGGGCGAAGAAGAATCCGAACTCCGACGAACGCTGGCCGCTCGACCGTGGCGACACGCGGCTCAGCGAGAAGGAGTTGAGAGAGATACACATGCGCGGCTACGTCACGACCATCCGCGCGGGCGTCGGAACCATCATGCCTTCCTACAGTAGTTGGAACGGGGTGAAGTGTTCGGGGAGCAAGCGGCTTTTGACCGAAATCCTGAAGCAGGAGATGGGCTTCGAGGGGTTCTTAATCTCTGACTACAACGCGATTGACGAGATGCCCGGCGACTACAAGAGCCAGATCGAGCAGTCCGTCAACGCCGGGATGGACATGTTCATGGTTCCCGACAGGTATCGTGAGATGTACGCCCTGCTGCTCGAACTCGTGAAGGAGAAGAAGGTCTCGCAGGCGCGCATAGACGACGCCGTGATGCGTATCCTGCGCGTCAAGCTCGCGATGGGGCTGTTGGACAAGGGACGGTCTCACCTCGCCGACCGCTCGTTGCATAAACAGTTCGGCTCCGCCGCGCACCGCGCGGTCGCGCGCCGTTGCGTGCGCGAGTCGCTGGTGCTGCTGAAGAACGAGCGGAAGACTTTGCCGCTCGCGAAGGCTTTGGCGCGCGTCCACGTGGGCGGCAAGAGCGCCGACGACATCGGGAACCAGTGCGGCGGCTGGACGATAGACTGGCAGGGCAAAAGCGGCGAGGTGATGACCGGCGGCACGACCATCCTCAAGGCCATTCAAAAAACCGTGTCGGGCCAGACGAAGGTCACTTTCTCGAAGGACGGGACGGGGGCCGAGGGCGCTGATGTCGGCGTCGTCGTCATCGGCGAGACTCCTTATGCCGAGATGATAGGCGACCGGGAAGACCTCTCGCTCGCGGCGGAGGACGCGGCGGCGTTCGAGAACATGAAGCGGGCGGGCATCCCCGTCGTCGTCGTGCTGCTTTCGGGGCGGCCCATGATTATCAACGAAGTGCTCGGCAGGTGCGACGCGTTCGTCGCCGCGTGGCTGCCGGGGACTGAAGGGCAGGGGGTCGCGGACGTGCTCTTCGGCGATTACAAGCCGACCGGCAAACTCTCTTTCTCGTGGCCGCGCTCGATGTCGCAAATCCCCGTCAACGTCGGCGACAAAACTTACGACCCGCTCTTCAAATACGACTTCGGGCTGACGTATTAGGTGATGAGCGGTGAGCAGTAAAAGAATAAGGGGCTTGAGACGTTCAATCTCAAGCCCCTTTCTTTCCTCGGTTCTTAACCGCTCACTTGCTTTGCTTCTTCAGCTTCTCCGCCGCCTGTTTGACCTTGCCGCTCAGACGGATGATTCGCTCAAGGTCGCGTCGCGCTGCGGACGAGTCCGGGACGTTCACGACTTTCGTGTTCCCGAACATGGGGTTGGAGACGAAGCCCCGGACGGCGCGGTCAAGCTCCGCGAGCAGAGTCTTTAAGTCTCCTCCGCGTTCCGCCGCGCTCGGATTGTAGGCGGTCGGCTGCTTGCCGGTCGTCGGCGGGAAGAGGTTGGCGTCGAGCCGCGCGGCCCTCTTCTTTATCTCCGCCGCGCCTTCGGCGACGCGACCGTAAGCCACCCCGCCGTTCGCGCCCTCCTGCAAGACGTTGTTGACGAGCTGTATCCGCTCGAAGTCTTCCTTGATGGCGGGAAACTTGTGGTCGGCGGGGCGGGCCTCGTGCCTTTCGGCGGCGCGCCGGACGCGCTCGATCTCGGTCGAGCGGAGGTTGTCCTCCATGACCTTATCTCGCGGGTTGTTCGTGCGGATGCCGCCAGCCGGGCCGAGCTGCCGGGCGACAGCCGTCGAGGCCAGAGCCGGTAAGGAGGCGAGGATGACTGCCAGAAAGAGACGCCTGCTCAACCGTCACCTCCTCTCACCCGATGGGGCGCAGCGCGACGAGCGTGATCGTGGTCGGCGTGCCGTTCTCGACCCCGACCTTGAGGAGCGCCTGATAGTACTTCGGGGACTCCGCACCCCCCGCCTGACTTAAAGCGTGGGCCAGAACGGCGAGGTGTCCCTTCGTCGTGATGAACTCGGCGGCGGCCTCGGTTCCTTCGCTGTAGATGCCCGCTAAGGTCATCACCGCGTGATCGCCGGAGACGTTCGGCTTGACGGTGATGAGCGCGTAGTCGGTGCGCAATTCCCCCGTCCGCTCGTCGAACTCCGGTCGGTACTCAGGCTGCTCGCCCGGCAGCGGCTGGCGGTTCTCGATGGTCGCCGAGTTGGTGTAGTTGAAATTCTCTGTGACCGGGAGCTTGCGCGACCACTCGTTGACGTAGACGCTGCCGAGCAGGATGACGTTCCTGTATTTGAGGTCGGCGGCGTTGGCATGGCGGCTCTGCCTGAGCAGGATGTCCCTGTTCGCCGAGCGGAAGAGTGTGCTCAGGCGATAAAGTCCGATGGCCTCGCCCATGCCCGTGTACATCCCGACGGACATCAGGAGCCGGGGCTGAGTCTCGTCAATGGGCAGGTTCTGCAACCTGAATTCCGGCGTTCCGGTCGTTGTGCGCACCTGCTCCGGCGTGAGCTGGAGCGCGCGCGCGGTCGCGGCGTCCGGGTCGGCGCGGTTGACGAAGCGGTAGACCGCCGGGTTGCTCAGAAGGAGCAGGGGCGGTTCGGGGTCGTCCACGAACACGCCCCAGACGGCCTTGAACTCTTCGGCGTTGAAGGGGGCGGCGTCGCCCGCCGTCTGCTGCTGCTGCCGTTGCGGCTCGCGGGTCTGGAAGTACAACGCCGCCAGCGCGACGGAGAGGACGACGATGACGCCCACGAGAACCATGTTGAGCGTCTTACCCGCGCGCTCGACGGGGGGAGTTTCGACGACCGGCTGGGCGCGCAAGTCCGAAGTCCGGGCGTGGCCGTTCGATGATTCTTCGGAGGCCGGGAGCGAGGCGGGGATCGTTTCGTGAATTTCGGAGTGGGCGTAGTTGAAGACCGGGTGATAGTGGCCCTTCGGGAGGTCAATTACGACCTGATCGGCCCGGCCCTCGGTGGCGTAGTATTCGTGCAGCTTCGTCCGGAGCCTGCCAGCCTGAACGCGCACCACCGAATCAATGCGGGGGTCGTAGTCGCTGTCGCGCCCGAAGACCTCCGTCGCGATGGTGTACTCCTTGAGCTGCGCGTCGTTATCGTCAACCGTCTTCTCCACGACGAACCGGAGAAACGCCTTGAGGCTCTCGGAGTTTTGCAGGGTGCGGCTGTGCAGCACCTTCTCCAAGTGTTCCAGTTTCTGTTCCTTGCCCAACTCCATACGCATCCTACGAACCTTTACCTTGCGCTTGAAAATTGAGACGGCACGGCGAGGCGTCGTCCCTCTGCACGTGCGAGTTGATGAAAGTTATTCGGTATCTCCGAAGGCTGGAAACCCCTGCTGACTGCGATGTGGATTATAAGCCCAGTTATGCTTTTCAACAACCAAAGTCGAAGGCCGGAGGAACGCCGACCGAGGCCGCCGGTCTTCGATAGTGAGCCAGTATTTTCGCGATGTAACGAGTTACACGTTGCCTGTAACACGGGGCTTTATCTTAAAGGGCCGACAATTACGTCTCAACCGGGGCGGCGTGTCTCACCGTGTCATAACGGGCGGTAACTTTTGGAGCGTCTGAAAGTTAGCTATAGTTACTTACGGCCTTAATCTCGCAGCGCGCTGCCGACCACGTCCACGTGTTCGATTCCGGTTCGGCGACGCGGCACAGGTTTAGACGGCCAGCCCTACCCACCAGTCAGTTTCGCAAGACCTGCTGTTCGTGACGACTCGCCGCCGCGGGCGTCCGGCGCGCCACTGAAATATCCGTTTGGCAAGGTGGTCAACACCGCTTTCGAATGAAGTCACGGGAGGAGAACCCCAATGAGTAAGGCAGATTCGTGCCGGAACCTGGCACCCGAAGCAAGAGAGCCCGGACGGGTTGTGCGGTCAGCCGGTCTGTGGATGTTGGCGCTGGTGCCTTGCCTGCTGATGCTCCTGGCGCTCCCGGCGCACGCGCAGAAGAGTTCGGGGCAGATTACCGGCGAGGTCGTGGACCCGACCGGCGCGGCGCTGCCTGAGACGAAGGTCACCGTCACCCAAGTCGGGACCAACCTGAAGCGGGACGTGAACACGAACCAGGACGGCATCTACTCGGTGCCGGACTTGCCCGTCGGCACCTACCGCGTCTCCGCGACGCACGGCGGCTTCAAAGAGACGGTCGTGGACGGCGTGATGGTCAGCGTCTCGACGACCACCCGGCAGGACTTCACGTTGCAGGTCGGCGAGATCGGCGAGAGGGTGGACATCACCGCCGAGGGCGTCCAGATTCAGCAGGACACCGGCACGGTCGGCGACGTCGTCACGGGCGAGCAGGTGCGGGAGCTGCCCTTGAACGGGCGCAGCTTCGTGCAGCTCACGCAGTTGCAGCCGGGCGTCTCGCCCGCCAACAACTTCGACAGCAAGAACAAGGGGCTCTTCTCCGGCGTGGACTTCTCCGTCAACGGGAACACGACGCAGAGCAACCTCTTCCTCATTGACGGCGCGAACAACAACGACACCGGCTCGAACAGAACCGTCCTGCTCTACCCGTCCATCGAGGCCATCAGCGAGTTCACGATGCTGCGCAACAGCTTCAGCCCGGAGTACGGGCAGGCTTCGGGCGCGATCATCTCCATCGCGACGCGCGGCGGCGAGAACAAATTCCACGGCAGCCTCTTCTACTTCGGTCGCAACGACAAGCTCAACGCCTCCGACTTCTTCGCCAACCGCGTGGCCGGCCCCAAGGACAAGCTGCGCCGCAACGACTTCGGCGGCTCGCTCGGCGGCCCCATCGTCAAAGACCGTCTCTTCTTCTTCTACTCGCAGGAGTTCAACAAGGAGATCAGGGGCCAGACGCGCTTCGGGAGCGTCCCGACCCTGCTTGAGCGCGCGGGCAACTTCTCGCAGCCGCGCTTCGCGCCCGGCGGCGTGCGGTGCAGCGGCGCGGCCATCGGGAACGGTCGGCCCGGCGAGGCCAACCAGATCATCCCGCAGGCCAACATCAGCCCGGCGGGCCTCAACATCGTCCGGCTCTTCCCTGAGCCGAACATCGCCAGCCCCAACGACTGTAACAACTGGCGCGAATCAACGAACTCCCCGATTGACTTCCGCGAGGAGAACATCCGCATAGACGCCAAGCTCACCGAGAACAACCGCATCTTCGGGCGCTACACGCAGGACACGTGGAAGAACCCGGCGCCCATCCTCTTCAGCGCGGGCCTCTGGGGCGACGACGCCTTCCCCGGCGTCGAGAGTAGCTGGCAGCAGCCTTCGAAGCAGGCGGCGTTTAAGCTCTCCTCGACGCTCGGCAACTCCGCCGTCAACGAGGTGCAGTTCTCCTACTCGGCCAACCGCATCAACATCACCCCCGAACTCGGCGGCGACATCAACGAGGCCCTAACGACCACCGTCCCCGGCTTCTTCCCCGAAAGCGTCAAGCTCAACGAGGGGCGGCGCGCGCACCCGACCTTCTGGGGCGGCATCGCTCCCTTCTCCAGCAACTTCGGCCCCGACCTCTGGACGGCGGCCCCCTGGAAGAACGCGCTCGACATCTACTCGATCCGCGACGACTTCTCGAAGGTCACGGGCAACCACACCTTCAAGCTCGGCTTCCTCTACGACTGGGCGAGCAAAGACGAGGACTCGCTCGGCGCGGCGGCGTCCGAGTCGCCGCAGTTCTGGGGAGCCTGCTGCGCGAACAACTCCGGCAACTACCTCGCCGACATCCTGACGCGCGGGAGCCGCTTCGGCTTCAGCGAGACCAGCACGCAGCCCTTCGCGCTCACGCGCTACCGCAACTTCGAGCTCTACTTCGGCGACACCTGGAAGGCGCGCTCCAACCTGACGCTCGAACTCGGCGCGCGCTACTCCTACTTCCCTGAGCCGTTCGACGCCGACGACCGGATGACCTCCTTCGACCTCCGGTTCTACGACCCGGCGAAGCCCGCGAGTGATTTCTGCAACGGCCTCGTCGTGGTGCCGGGCACCAACCCGTGCGCCGGCCTGCCCGGCACGAGCACCCCGGCGCAGGGCGTCAACCGCGCTCTGCGCGAGAACGACAAGAACGCCATCGCGCCGCGCCTCGGCATCGCGTGGGACCCGTGGAGCAACGGCAAGACGGCGCTTCGCGCGGGCGTCGGCCAGTTCTTCCAGCGCGAGCGCGTGAGCATCGCGCTCGGCATGGTGGCTAACGCGCCGTTCGCCTTGAGCATCGGCGGCGAGCGCACGCTCGACGACAACGGCGCGAGCACCTTCGTCATCTCCGGCCCTCCCGGCGGCGCGCCCTCGCGCTCGACCAACCCGGAGGCCCTGCTGCCCAACGCGTGGCAGTGGAACCTGACCGTTGACCAGCAACTCTGGAAGGACGCGGTGATCCAAGTCGGCTACGTCGGCAACCGCGCGCTGCACCAGTTAATCAGCTACGACGCCAATCAGGTGTTGCCGCAGAACCGCGTGGCGGCGGCGCTGTGCGGGGGCGACGGCGGCTGCGTCAACAACCTCCGGCCCGCGCGCAACTACGGCTTCATCGTCGGCTTCGAGCGTTCGGGCTCGGCCAACTACCACTCGTTGCAGACGATGTTCAAGACCCGCATCTTCGGCAAGTCGCAGATTCAGGCGGCCTACACGTGGTCGCACTCGATTGGCGACGCGGCGCTCGACGATTCGAGCGGCGGGGCGAGCGTCAACACGCGCACCGACACCTACGACGGGAGCATTGACTACGGCAACACGGGCATCAACCGCCCGCACATCTTCGTCTTGAACTCCGTCATCTACCTGCCCTCGTTCAAGGGCTCGAACGAGTTCACGAAGGCCGCGCTCGGCGGGTGGGAGTTCGCGACGATCTACACGGCCAGCTCCGGCTCCTCGATCACGCCGCGCGTCGCCAACGGGAGCGTCTCCAACTTCCAATCGGCTGGCATTTCCGGGACGGGCACGAGCCAGTCCAACGTCCGACCGAACAGGGTGCCCGGCGTCCCGTGCACCATAGACAACGGCGACCCGACCCAGATCATCAACCCGGCGGCCTTCACTTTAATCGGGACGGTCGTCGGCACGCCGGGCAACGCCGCACGCGGGACGTGCCTCGGCCCCGGCATCAACAACGTGGACATGTCCTTCTACAAGAACTTCACGCCGGGGTGGCTGCGGAGGCCGTTCGGCGAGTCGGCGCGCGTGCAGCTTCGTCTGGAGATGTTCAATGCCTTCAACCACACGCAGTTCCGCGCCGACAGCTTGCAGAACAACATGTTCGTCAACACCGGCGGCAATCCCGTGGTGTGCGGCAACGCCCCGTGCAGCGCGACGAACCGCGTGGTCACGGGGTTCGTCCCGAACGGCGGTTTCGGTCGGTCGGGCACGACGCGCGGCCCGCGCGAAATCCAGTACGCGCTGAAACTGAACTTCTAAACTTCAACCCAACTCTGGCAGGGAGGTAAAGCTTGACGTTCGGCTTTGCCTCCCTGTTATTATTATGGGCAGAGCCTGCCGACAGCTTTACCGTCAGATTTAAGACCATGCGCAAGTTTCTGTCCCTCGGATTGCTTTCTCTCTCGCTGTGGCTCCCCGCCGCCGGGGCGGCCCAGCAGCAGCGCCAGAAGCCCGCAAACCAACCCAACCAACCCAATCAACCTAATCAACCGAGGCAGCCCAACCAAGACCAACTCGAACGTCACCTCAGCGCGGCGCAGACCTACCAGCTCTCCGGCGACCTCGAACGGGCGGCGGTGGAGAATCGTGCGGTCGCCGCCATCGCCCTCAGCCGCCTCGGCTCAGTCTCCATCCGTGAGCGCCAGCTCCGGCGCGCGACCCAACTGCTCAACGATTCGCTGACGCTCCGCGAAGACGCGCGGGTGCGAACCGACCTCGCGGTTGCGCGCATGCGCCTGATGGAGACCGACAGGGCCGTCGAGGAAGCGCAGGCCGCCCTCAAGTCCGACGACAAGAACGCCCGCGCGCATCACGTTCTGGGGAAGCTCTTTTACATGAAGGGCGACTACGCGAACGCGCTCAAGGAGCTGGAGCGCGCCGTGGTTCTCGAAACCGACCTCGACGCCGCCTACACTTTGGGCATGACGTACCTGCGCCTCAAACAGCTCGACCGCGCCAAGCTGCTCTTCGAGGAGATGCAGACGGCCCTCAAGGACAGCGCCGTCGCGCACATCCTCTTCGGTCGCGCCTACGAGGAGACGGGCTTTCCGTCGGAGGCCGAACGCGAGTTCAAACGGGCGCTCGTGGTTGACCCGCGCGCGCCGCGCGCACACTTCTATCTCGGCTACGTCATCCTCATGAACGGCGGCGGCGAGCGACTGCCGGAGGCCGCACAAGAGTTCGAGCGGCAGTTGCAACAGGACTCGCAGGACTTCTACGCGCACTTCTTCCTCGGCCTCCTCGCCGCCAACGAGAACGACCACCGCAAGGCGGTGAGTCATCTCTCGCAAGCCGTGCGGCTGAAGCCCGAATCGGGCGAAACACACCTCCACCTCGGCCAGTCGCAGGCGGAGCTGGGCGACGCCGCCGCGGAGAAGAGCCTGCGCCGCGCCATCGTCTTGACCGCCGACGTGTCCCGCAACAGCTACCAGATCAAGCGGGCACATTTCGTCTTAGGCCGTCTGCTCCTCAAAGCGGGGCGCAGGGAGGAGGCCGAGAAGGAGCTGGCCCTCGCGCGCGAGCTGCAAGGGCAGTCGCTCGAAAGCTCGCGGCAGCAGATCGGCGAAATCCTCGGACAAGTGGCGAAGTCCGCGACGAGCGATGTCTCGTCCCCCAGCCGTGACGGCGGGCGCGCAAAAGTCGGAAGGCGAGGGCGGCGAAGAAGTGCTCCTCATTGAAGAGTCAAGGCCCGACCCGCGCGACGCGGCGAAGTACGAGAGCGTCAAGGGCGGGTTGAGCGAAGTCCTCGCGCAGGCGTATCACAATCTCGGCGTCATCGCCGTGCAGCAGGGGCGGGCCGCCGAGGGCGTCGAGCGGTTCGCCGCCGCCGCCGAGTGGAAGCCCGACCTCGCGGGCCTCGACCGCAACTGGGGCATCGTCTCCTTCCGCGCCGCGCAGTACGAAAAGGCCGTCGCGCCTCTCTCCCGTCACCTGCAAGCCCGGCCCGACGACGCGCTCGCGCGCCGAGATGCTCGGCGTGAGCCATTACCTGACGGGAAATTTTCGTCAGGCCGTGGAAGTGCTCCGCCCGCTCGACGCGGCGATCACAAACGACCCGGAGTTGGCCTACGCCTACGGCGTCTCGCTCGTCCGGCTCGCGGATAACCGTGCGGCGACCGCGTCTGTTCACTCGCCTCGCCAACGAGCATTCAAAGACGCCGCAGGCACGCCTCTACGCCGCGCAGGGGTTCATGTTGATCGGGGACTACGAAGGGGCTTTGAGAGAGTACCGCGCCGTCGCCCAACTGGACGCGGGCGTGCGGCAGGCTCACTACAACGCGGGGCTCAGTCTGATACGGCTGAACCGTCTGGAAGAGGCCGAAGATGAGTTCCGCCGTGAGCTGCGTTTGAACCCTTCGGACGAAGTGTCGAAGTACCACTTGGCTTACGTCCTCATCGAACGTAAGCAGCAGACCGTCGAGGCCGTGACGCTCTTGAAGGAGGCCATCGCCGCCCGTCCCGATTACGCGGACGCGCGCTACCGTCTGGGCAAGGCGCTCGTCGAGCAGGGCGACGTGGCCGGGGCCATCGAGCACCTCGAAGCCGCCGCGCGGGCCGAGCCCCAGAAGGACTACATCCGTTATCAACTCAGCATCGCATATCGCCGCGCCTCGCGCGCGGCGGACGCCGACCGCGAGCTTCAACTCTACAAGGAGCTGAAGGCGGCGAGCCGAGAGCTACAGCCCGGTGCGATGGGGGGCGCGCAGAATGCCCCGTGAGCACGCTCGACGGCTGCGGCTTCTGACATCCTGCCTCCTCCTGCTCGCGTGCGCCTGTCCTTCCGTCCCGGCGCAGAACGGCCCCGCGACGAGCGCCACTCTCGCGCGCATCGAAAAGAGCATCCGGCAGGGAAGATTCGACGAGGCCGAAAAGCCTCTGCTCGATTACGCCGTCGCTCACCCGAAAGACGTGAGGGCGTTAGAGCTTCTCGCACAGATGCGTTACCGGCAGGCCCGCTTCAACGAGGCCGAAGCCCTCTACCGGCGCGTCCTCGCGCTCGACCCTTCTCTCCTCAAAGCGAAAATCAATCTCGCGCACGCCCTCGACGAATCGGGACGGCGTGAGGAGGCCCGCGCCCTCATCGTCGAGGCCGCACGTTCTCCCGCCACAGACCCGCGCGTGCAACTCGCCCTCGCCGAATCCTTAGCGCGCGTCGGCGAGTTCCGAAAGGCGCTCGCGGCGACTGATGTTCTCCCCGCGACGTTAAAAACGACGGACGCGCTGCCCGTCATCGCCGTCAGCCTTCTCGCTCTCGGCGAGCGCGAGAAGTTGAGCGCCCTCATTCCCTCCATGCGAAGGGCAGCGGCCAAGAGACCCTCCGTGGCCGCGCGGTGCGCGGAAGTGTTGCGCGAGGCGGGGATGAAGGAGCAGGCCGTCGGCCTTCTGCGCCCGGCGCTCGCGGCCTCCCCGAACGATGTCGGCCTGCTCGTCTCTCTGGGGCGGCTCTACACGGACGCGCGTGATTTCGCACAGGCGCGGCGTCACCTCGAACGAGCCGCCACGCTCGACCCGCGCTCGACCGACGTTCTCCTTGCCGTGGCCGCGCTCGAAAGCGCGCGGGGCGACGCGGCGTCGGCGCTCGACACTTTAGAGAAGGCGCGCGCGCTCGCGCCCGGCTCCGTCCCTCTGCTCGCGCAGTTCGCCGTCGCCGCGATGCGGGCCAACAAGCCGCAGGCGGCGGTGGACGCGAGCGTCGCGCTCTTGAAACTCCAACCCGACGAGCCTGAGTTCCTGTACCTCTACGGCGCGGCGCTCTTGCAGAGCGGGAACATGCGCGGGGCCGAGAGCGCGCTGGCGCGTTACGCCGAACGCCGCCCGGAAGACCCGCGCGGGTGTCTCGCCCTGGGCCTCGCGCTGGCCGGGCAGCACGACCGTTTCGACGCCGCGCGCGCACGGCTCGAACAATGCTTGCGGCTCGACCCCTCGAACGTGGAGGCGAAGTATCAGCTCGCGCTCGCCTTCAGGGCTCAGGGTGAAGCGGCGAAGGCGACGGGGCTGCTCGAAGAAGTAGTCGCCGCTGCGCCCACGCACGCGGGCGCGTTGCGCGACCTCGGCGCGCTCTACTCGCAGGCGGGCGAAGGCGCGAAGGCCCGCGCCGCTTTGGAACGCGCGGCGTCGCTCAACCCGCAGGACGCCGAGACGCATTTTCAACTCAGCCGCCTCTACAGCCGCCTCGGCGAAGCCGCGCTCGCCGCGCGCCACCTTGAGCAGTTTCAAAAACTAAAGAGCCAGAGGGAGCAAGCCCCCGCGCCATGAAGACGCTGCACAGCCTCGCCGTCATCATCATCTTTTCAACGTGCGGCATGAGCTATCATGCTGCCGCGCAGCCGAAGGTCGTCGGCGACTGCGGCCCGCGCAAAATCCCGCAACTCGTGGACGTGACGGCGAAGACCGGCATTCGCTTCACGCACACGTCCGCGCCGGAGAAGAAGTACATCGTCGAGTCAATGAGCGGCGGCGTGCTGCTCGTTGATTACGACCGCGACGGCTGGCCGGACATCTATCTCACGAACGCGCCAACGGTCGAGATGGCGCTCAAAGGCCAGAAGGCGCGCAGCGCCCTCTACCGCAACAACCGCGACGGCACGTTCGCCGACGTGACCGACAAAGCAGGCGTCGCCCACCCCGGCTTCGCGATGGGCGGCGCGGTCACGGACTACGACAACGACGGCTGGCCGGACATCTACGTGACCTGCCTCGGCGGCAACGTGCTCTACCGCAACAACGGCGACGGCACTTTCGCGGACGTGACGAAGAAGGCGGGAGTAGCGGACGGTCGCTGGTCGGCGGGCGCGGCGTTCGGCGACTACGACGCGGACGGCTTTCTCGATTTGATAGTCGCCAACTACGTGGACTTCAAGCTCGACGACCTGCCGGGCTTCGGTTCGAGCCCGACCTGCAAGTTCCGAGGCATAGACGTGCAGTGCGGGCCGCGCGGCCTGAAGGGCGCGGGCGATAGCCTCTACCGCAACAACGGCGACGGCACGTTCAGCGATGTCACCAAACAATCGGGCGTGGCCGACCCCGGCGGCTTCTACGGGATGCAGGCGGTCTGGTCGGACTTCGGCAACCGGGGCCGCCTCGACGCCTTCGTCGCCAACGACTCGACGCCCAACTTCCTTTACCGGCATGAGGGCGGGAACAAGTTCGCGGAGGTCGGACTTGAATCCGGCACGGCGGTGAGCGGCGACGGGTCAGAGCAGGGGTGCATGGGCGTCGCCGTCGGCGACTACCTGCACACGGGGCGGTTCTCCGTCTTCGTCACGAACTTCGCCGACGAGTACAACACGCTCTACCGCAACGACGGCGACTACAGCTTCACCGACGTTTCGTTCGCGGCTGGCGTCGCGCAAGTCTCCCGCCCCTACGTCGGCTGGGGCACGAGCTTCGTGGACTTCGACAACGACACGTGGCTCGACCTGCTTGTCGTCAACGGCCACGTTTACCCGCAGATAGACACGCTGCCGTCGGGCGCGCGCTACCGCCAGCCGAAGCTTCTACACATGAACCTCGGCAACGGCACGTTCTGCGACGCGAGCCGCCACGCAGGCCCGGCGCTTGAAGAGTCGCGCGTCTCGCGCGGCGCGGCCTTCGGCGACATAGACAACGACGGCGACGTAGACGTGGTGGTGGGCGACCTCGACGGGCCGCCGATGGTTTTGCGCAACGAGGGCGGCGACGGCAACCGTTGGATTACGGTGGAGCTGTCGGCGGCGAAGGGCAACCCGCTCGCCATCGGCGCGCGCGTCCGCGTCGTCACCGGCGACGTGGTGCAGACCGAGGAGGTGCGCAGCGGCTCAAGCTACCTCTCGCAGAACGACCTCCGCCTGCACTTCGGCCTCGGCAAACGCGAGAAGGTAGACCTCTTTGAAATCCGCTGGCCGTCGGGCAAGGTGGAGCAGTTGAAAGACCTCGCCGCCGGGAAGTTCTACGCCGTGCGCGAAGGCGAGGGCGTCGTCCCCTTCGAGCGCATCCGGCCCGCCTCTAAGGTGAAGAAGAATTAACAAGGATGGACAGGATAAAGAAGAAACGATGAACGCAGAACGCAGAACGCAGAATGGAAGAGAAAACTTTTTGCCTTTCAGTTCATCGTTCATCGTTCTGACTTCTGCCTTTGTCTTTATCCTGTCCATCCTTGTTAATTTCTTCTTCCCCTCTTCCGCCGCCGCCAGGATTCCCGCCATCTCGTTCGCCGACGTGACGGCCTCAAGCGGCATAGACGTGCCGCACGTCTCGACGCCGGAGAAGCGATACATCATCGAATCCATGAGCGGCGGCGCGGCCCTCTTCGACTGCGACGGCGACGGACGCTTAGACGTGGCGACGGTCAACGGCTCTTCGGTCGAGCGCTTCAAGACGGGCGGCGACCCCTTCGTCACGCTCTACCGCCAGAGGGCGACCGAGGCGCAAGGGACGACACTCGCGGGGCTGAAGTTCGAGAACGTGACGAGCGCGGCGGGCCTCGCGCGCAAGGGCTGGGGCATGGGCGTCACCGCCGTTGATTATGACGACGACGGCACGGTTGACCTCTTCGTCACCGGCTACGGGGGCAACGTCCTTTATCGAGGCACGGGGCCGTGCAAGTTTCAGGACGTGACGGAGAAGGTGGGATTGCGCGGCGGCGGGTTCTCGACGGGCGCGGCGTGGGCCGACTACGACCGCGACGGCGACCTCGACGTTTTCGTCGCGCGCTACGTCGCGGTTGACCTCGACCGTCTCCCCGAATTCGGCAGCTCCGCCACGACCTGCGCCTACCGGGGCATCCGCGTCCAGTGCGGCCCGCGCGGCTTGCCGGGCGAGACCGACCAACTCTACCGCAACCGTGGCGACGGCACGTTCGAGGAGGTGTCGCGCAAGAGCGGAGTCTCCGACGAGCGGAAGCATTACGGCATGGCGGGCATCTGGGGCGACTACGACGACGACGGCTGGCCCGACCTCTTCGTCGCCAACGACGCGACCTATAACTACCTCTACCGGAACATGCGTGACGGGACGTTCAAGGAGACGGGCGCGGTCGCGGGCGTCGCCTACGGCGAGACGGGAACGGAGCAGGGCTCGATGGGCGTGACGTGGGGCGACTTCGACGCGGACGGCAGGCTCGACCTCTTCGTCACCAACTTCGAGAACGAGCCGAACGCGCTCTACCGCAACCTCGGCCCCGCAGGTTTCGTTGACGTGACGCTCCCTTCGAAGATAGGCCAGCCGAGCCTCCCTTACGTCGGGTGGGGCACGGCCTTCGTGGACTTCGACAACGACGGCTTCTCAGACCTCCTCATCGCCAACGGGCACGTCTACCCGCAGATTGAGCTGGCGCAGGGGAAATACCCGACCGGCTACCGCCAGCACTTCCTCCTCTTCCGCAACCTCGGCACGGGCGCGTTCGAGGAGGTGTCGCAAGGCGCGGGCTTGCGCGACCTCCCCCTGCGCTCGCGCCGGGGCGTGGCCTTCGGCGACATAGATGACGACGGGCTGGTGGATGCGGTAGTGATTAACCTCGGAGAGCCGCCGAGCGTGTTGCTCAACACGACCGTCAACCAGAACCAGAGCGTCACGCTGAAGCTCGTGCAGACGAAGGGCAACCCCGCGGCGGTCGGCGCGCGCGTCGTGCTCCGCACGTCGAAGCGTTCCTATCTGCAAGAGGTGCAGGCGGGCGCGAGCTACCTCTCGCAGAACGACCTGCGTTTGCACTTCGGACTCGGTCAAGGCGAGAAGATTGAGCGCGTCGAGGTGCGTTGGAGCAATAGCGAGACGGAAACGGTCGCGGGCGTCGCGCCCAATCAGATTGTGACCATCACGCAGGGCAAAGGCGTGACAGCCTCGGTCGGCTACCGGGCGCGGCGTAAAGATTAAGTCGTCGCCGACGGCTTCACTTCTTGATGCGGTCGAAGAACTCGCTCTGAATCTTCAACGTCTTGTCGTCTGATTTGACCACGCGCAATGCTTTGACCAGCGTGGCGACGCGGTGCTCGGTGAGCGCCTGTCCGAGTTCGCGCGAGCCCTTCGCGCCTTCGCCCGCGTAGTGGTTGGGGAAGCGCGCGTACCACCAGATGGCGGTGTAGAGGTCGGGCAGCGCGAGGCGGTTCTCGTCCGCGCCGGACTCGTCGGCAGCCCGCGCCATCTGCACGAGGTCGGGGCGCAGGTAGAGCAGCACCGAAGTCTCGGTCTCGCCCGCGTGCATGTCCGTGGACGGGTCGGTCTTGCGGAGCGGCTTGAACTTTTCCTCCTCGGCCTTCGCGTCGTAGGCGGGGTCGAAGAAGTAGACGACGTAATCGCGGCGGCGTTCGAGCTGCGACTGGACGAAGTAGCGCAGCAGTTGCGGGTTGCCGCCGTGGCCGTTGACGATGACGATCTTCTTGAAGCCGTTGCGCCCGATCTCCTCCACGGTGGCGTCGAGCATTTCCCACACGAGGCGCGACGGCAGGGCGAACGTGCCCGGCTGGTGCTTCGCCTCGTAAATCTGCCCGTAGAAGAAGTCGGGGAAGACGACGGCGTACTCCTGTTTCGCCGCCCGCGCCGACCACTCGCGCGCCATGATTAAGTCAGAGCCGAGCGGGACGTGCGGGCCGTGCTTTTCGAGGATGCCGATGGGGAGGATGCAGGTGTAGGCGGCGCGCTCCTGCGCCTTCGGCCAGTCGCTCGCCGTCAGCTCGTCCCAACGCGAAGGCAACTCCTGCGCGGCAACCGGGAAGGCGAGCAGGAAGAGGGTTAAGAGCAGTCGCATGCGTTTTACCTCCGGCAGGCTTGAGCGGTTCGCAGGTCAACTCGTCGTCCGTTGAGCGGCGGTCGGCAAGCTCAAGGCTGCTTCGCGGGCGGCTCGGCCAGCGTCCTGACGTGCGTCTTCCATTCGGCGGGCGTCATCTGACTCAAGCGCGGAAGCTCCGAAGCGGCGACGACGAGCCGCTTGACGCCCGCGACGACGACGAGTTCGAGCGCGGCCTTCGGCTTGGCGGTCTCTTCAATCGCGGCGAGACGCGCGTCGCGCCATTCGGCGGAAGGGGCGACGCCGCGCGAGAGGTAAGAGAGGGCTTCGAGGCCCGCAGAGCCTAACGCGGACAAGTCTCTGGCGAGCGGCCTCGCTTCGTGGAGCGCGGGCGAGGCGTCAATCATCGCTTCGAGTTCGGGGCCGGCGTCGCGCCAGACGGCGAGGACGTGCCGGAGTTGGCGCGAGCGCGCGTCGAAGCGCGGCGCGTCCGAGAGCAGCCCGTCAACCAGCGCGTTGAAGCGGCGGCCAGCTTCGCTGTCGGGCCGTGCCGCGTCCACGAGTCCGGTGAGCGGCGAGAGCATGGTCTGCGGGCGCTGCTGATAGCGCCTGTATTCTTTGACCGGCTCGATGACTGAGACGAGCGTCTCAAGCGGCCCCGTCTCCCGCCCTTGCGCGAGGCGGCGGAGCAGCATCTCCTGATTGCGCTCGTGCATGAGGCCCAACTCTTCGAGCCGGACGCTCGTGATCGCGAGGCGGCGGTACATGTCTTCGACATCCGTGACTTCTCGCGGCGACCAGAGTCGCTCGGCGATGGCGGCGGTGCGCGGCCAGATGCGCGAGTCAATCGTTTCGGGCGTCACCCACTCGCTCCACATCGTCGCCTCGCCGCCGAGGACGCGCGCGGCCTCCGCCGCAGTAAGCGTGTGGCCCGCCGGGAGCGGGTCGTTCAGATAGTGCTGCGAGGTCGGGAAGATGAGGTCAATGTAGTAGCCGTTCGAGAGCACCCCTTCGTAACCACGGCGTGCGGCCTCGGCGAGAGCCGACTGCCCGCGCCACGAGTGGATGACGACATCCTTCGGCAAGTCCGGCTGAAAGATTTCGTCCCAGCCCATCATGCGCTTGCCGTGCTTCTTGAGGATGGCGAGCATCCGTTGGTTGAAGTAGGTCTGAAGCGCGTGGTTGTCCTTGATGCCTTTCTCCTTCATGAAGGCTTGAATCCGTGTGTTCCTGTCCCACTGCTTGCCCTCGTTTTCGTCGCCGCCGATGTGGAGGTAGGCGTCGGGGAAGAGCGCGGCCATCTCGCCCATGAAGCCGTCGAGTAACTTGTAGACCTCTTCGCGCGTCGGGTCTAAGGCGGGCTCGAAGATGCCGGGCCGCCGTTCAATCGTGTAGGGGCCGGGCGCGCTCCCCAGTTCCGGGTGGCCGACCAGCCAAGCGGTCGCGTGGCCCGGAAGGTCGAACTCCGGCATGACGCGGATGCCGCGCTCGCGCGCGTAGGCGATGACGTCGCGGATTTGCTCCTGCGTGTAGAAGTTGCCGTCCGAGCCGAGCTGGTGCAGCTTCGGAAATTTTTTGCTCTCGACGCGGATGCCCTGATCTTCCGTGAGGTGCCAGTGCAGAACGTTGAGCTTGACGGCGGCCATCGCGTCGAGGTTGCGTTTGACGACCTCGACGGGCTGCCAGTGGCGGGCCACGTCAATCAGAAGGCCGCGCCAGGGGAAGCGCGGCTTGTCCTGAATCTGAACCGACGGGATGAAGTGTCCCGCGCGGTCGCCTTCGAGCAACTGTAAGAAGGTCTCAAGCCCGCGCAACGCGCCGACGACCGTGGGCGCATTGAGCGTGGCCTGCCGGTCGTTCACTTCGAGCGAGTAGGATTCGTCCTCCTCGACCGAGGGAACGGCGCGACCCGGCCCCTTGACATTGGACGACGAGGGTTGCCACGCCCGCGTCCGGCGCGAGTCCGCGCGCCATTTCAATCACCGTCCGTCCTTCGAGACGGCGGACGGCGCGGTCTATCGCGGCGCGCAGGCGTTCGTCTACGTGACCCTTCGCGGCGACGGTGAACGATTTATCTACGGCCAAGCGCCCCGCGCCGAACCGCACCGAGGCGGGCACGGGCATCAGGTTATGCTGCCGGGCCGTGGGCGTCTGCCGGGCTTCGGTCGGCTGGGACGCCGCGTTCACGGCGCAGAGTAAGAGGAGGATGACGGGAATGTATTTTCTCGCGTTCATGTGATTCTCGAAAGTAGTCAGGTGGATTGATTTCGTGCCGCGTCGGAAAAGCGCGGAGAGTGTCGCCGAAAGGACGGCCCGCACGGCGTAAGTTACGGTGTCATACTTGAAGTTACAGAATTAATGACGGTAAAAGTATGCCACACCGAGTGATGCGCATCCCCTTCTCAAAAGCACTCTGCATGATTATCCTCGCGGCCTGCGCCGCCAGCGCGCAAGGCCCGGCGGCGAGTAGTCGGCGGCCAAGCCGAACCGTCATCCCGCTGCACGCCGGGTGGAAGTTCCGCGAGGTCGGCAAGGGCGCGTGGCGCGCGGCGGCGGTGCCGGGGTGCGTCCACACGGACTTGCTCAAGAACGGCCTCATCGAAGACCCCTTCTACCGGGACAACGAGAAGAAGCTGCAATGGATCGGCAAGACCGACTGGGAGTACGAGACGACCTTCCGCGTCGGCGCGGACGCGCTCGCACGGCGGAACGTCGAGCTGGTCTTCGAGGGTCTCGACACATACGCGTCGGTCACGCTCAACGGCGTCCCCTTGCTCGACGCCGACAACATGTTTCGCGTGTGGCGCGTGGACGCGAAACGCGCGCTCAAGGCCGGTGACAACACGCTCCGCGTAGTCTTCCGCTCGCCCATCAACGAAGTTCTGCCGAGGATGAAGGCGGTCGGCTACGAACTCCCGGCGTCCAACGATCAGGGGGAGAAGACGAGCCCCTACACGCGCAAGGCTCCGTACCAGTACGGATGGGACTGGGGGCCGCGCTTCGTGACGAGCGGCGTCTGGAGGCCGGTCAGGCTCGAAGCATGGGACGGCGCGCGCATCGAGGACTTCCACGTCGCGCAGAAAGAACTGAGACGCGACGCCGCCGAGCTGAGCGCGGTGGTGGAACTCGTCTCGGACGCCGACACGGACGTGACGGTCGTCGTGGATGACCCTTCGGGCGTCGGGCGACTGGCCGAGCGGGCCGTGCGGCTTCGACCGGGCGTGAACCGCGTGGCGCTCGACTTTCGCATCAGCAACCCGCGCCTGTGGTGGCCTGCGGGGTTGGGGCCGCAGAACCTTTACCGCTTCCGCGCTCGCGCTCTGGCAGGGGCGCGAACGGTTGACGAGGCCGCGACGAGGACGGGCCTACGCACTCTTGAGCTGCGGCAGCAAGCCGACAAGTGGGGGAAGAGCTTCGAGTTCGTCGTCAACGGCGTGCCGGTCTTCGCCAAGGGCGGCAACTGGATTCCCGCCGACATCTTTCCCACGCGGGTGACGAAGGAGAGATACCGTCACCTGCTCGAATCCGTCCGCGACGCGAACATGAACATGGTGCGCGTCTGGGGCGGCGGCATCTACGAGCAGGACGACTTCTACGAGCTGTGCGACGAGCTGGGCCTCATGGTCTGGCAGGACTTCATGTTCGCGTGCAGCATGTACCCCGGCGATAAAGAGTTTTTAGAGAGCGTCCGTGCCGAGGCGGTTGATAACGTCAGGCGTCTGAGAGACCATCCGAGCGTCGTCCTCTGGTGCGGCAACAACGAGGTCGAAACGGCTTGGCATCACTGGGGCTGGAAGCAGAACCTGCCGTCGAAGCTCTGGGACGACTACCTGAAAATCTTCCACGACGTGCTGCCCCGCGTGGTCGCCGAGCACGACCCTTCGCGCCCGTACTGGCCGAGTTCTCCGAGTTCAAATCTTGAGGACGACGCCGACTCGCAGAAGATAGGCGACGTGCATTACTGGGAGGTCTGGCACGCCTCGAAGCCGTTCGAGTTTTACGAGAAGCAGTTCCCGCGCTTCATGAGCGAGTACGGCTTCCAGTCTTTCCCGCTCATCGAGACGGTCAGAACATACACGACTCCCGCCGACCACGACATCGAATCGCCCGTTATGCTCGCGCACCAGAAACACCCGCGCGGCAACCAGCTCGTCCGCGAGTACATGCTGCGCGAGTACGCGGAGCCGAAGGACTTCGAGTCGTTCCTCTACGTCAGTCAGGTCTTGCAGGCCGAGGGCATCCGCGTCGGCACGGAGCACTTCCGGCGCATCCGCCCGCGCAACATGGGCGCGCTCTACTGGCAGGTCAACGACTGCTGGCCCGTCGCCTCGTGGTCGGGCATGGACTACTTCGGTCGCTGGAAGGCGCTCCATCATTACGCCCGCCGCTTCTTCGCCGACGTGCTCGTCAGCCCGCACGAAGAGGATGGGCGCGTCCAAATCCACGTCGTCTCCGACCGCACGACGCCCACGCCCGCCGAGCTTCGCGTGACGCTCTCGGACTTCGCTGGCCGCGTCCTCTTCGACAAACGCGAGGACGTACAAATACAACCACTCTCAAGCTCTGTCCGGCTGAGCCTCGACAAAAGCGAGCTGCTGAAGGGGCATGACCCCCGGACGGTCTTTCTCAACTGCGAGCTGTCGGAGAAGGGCAAGGCGACCGCCGGCAATCGTCTCTTCTTCGCGCCCTTCAAAGAGCTGCGGATGCCTGCGCCGGAGATAAACACCGAAGTCACACAGGCGGGCCGCGCCTTCCGCGTCCGGCTGCGCGCGAACTCGCTCGCGCGGGGCGTCCATCTCTCCGCTGCGCCGCTCGACGGCGACTTCGGCGACAACTTCTTCGAACTCCTGCCGGGCAGAGAAGTCTCCGTCGAGTTCCGCCCGCGCCGCGCCGCGTCGCTCGAAGGGCTGCGCCGTAACTTGAAAGTGCGCTCGCTCGCGGACGCCTTCAATAAATGATGAATGATGAATGAAAGAGAGTTTTCAGTTTTCAGTAGACAGTTTTCAGTTAAGACCAGAACTGAAAACTGAAAACTGTCTACTGAAAACTTCTGCCTCTTCATCATTCCGCATTTCTTCTTATGAACTCGCTCAAGATTGGCATCAGCGGAGTGCGCGGGGTCGTCGGCGAGACCTTCACGCCGGAACTGGCGGTCGGGTTCGCGCAAGCCTTCGGCACTTACCTCGACTCCGGGCGCATCCTCGTCTGCCGCGACGCGCGCTCGTCGGGGCCGATGGTTCACGCGTCGGTGCTCGCGGGCCTGCTCGCCTGCGGTTGCGAAGTGGTTGACCTCGGCATCTGCCCGACGCCGAGCCTGCAACTCGCCGCCAGTTGGTTGGGGGCCGCCGGGGGCATCTCGATTACGGCGGGCCACAACCCTGAGCCCTGGAACGCGCTCAAGTTCGTGCGCGGCGACGGCCTTTATTTGAACGCCGCGCAGGCCGACGAGCTGCTCGACATCTATCATCAGGCGGAGTTCGCCAAAGCGACATGGGAGCGTATCCACAGCCGCGTCGAGAGCGCGGACGCCGTCGCGCACCACCTCGACCGGCTGGCCGGGGCCTTCGATGTCGAGGCCATCAGGTCACGCGGCCTGAAGGTCGCGGTTGATTGTTGCAACAGCTCTTGCTCGCTTCTGTCGCCGCGCTGGCTCGCGTCGCTCGGCTGCGAGGTCTTCGCGTTGAACGACGACACGTCCGTGCCTTTCCCGCACGCGCCTGAGCCGAGGCGGCAGACGATGGCGCAGCTCCGCGCCGTCGTGAAGGCGGGCCGGGCCGACATCGGCTTCGCGCACGACGCGGACGGCGAGCGGCTGGGCCTCGTCAACGAGGAGGGCGAGATACTGCCGGAGGAAGCGACGCTCGCCGTCGCCTGCGAGATTCAACTCGCGCGCGCGAGCGGCGCGGTCGTGACGAACGTCTCGACGAGCGCGAGCGTTGACGCGATAGCCGAACGCCACGGAGGCCGTGTCGTCCGCACGCCCGTCGGGCAGGCTTACGTCTCCGAGGCGATGGCCGAGACGGGGGCCGTCATCGGCGGCGAGGGCAGCGGCGGCGTCGTCGTCCCACGCGTGCAGCTCACGCACGACAGCGCCGCCACGGTCGGCCTCATCCTTGAGCACATGGCGCTCGCGGGCGAGCGGATTTCCGAAGTGGCCGCGCGTCTGCCGCGCTTCACGATGCTCAAGCACAACGTCGCGGTCGAGCCGAACCGCATCCACTCGCTCTTGCAGCGGATGCACGACGAGCTGGAGCGCGAGGGCGTCGCTTACGACCAGACCGACGGGATAAAAGTCTCCTGGCCGGACGGTTGGGTTCACGTCCGCGTCTCGAACACCGAGTCGCTCGTCCGCGTCATCGCCGAGTCGGAAGCGCCTGAGCGAGCGCGCGAGCTGCTCGACTGGGCGCGCGACCGCGTAGGCAGATAATCGAGCTGGGCCTTGAACTACACCGTGGCAAACCTGTAGGGGCAGGGCTTGTCCCTGCCCGCGAGTTTCGCGTCCATTCAGTCTTGAAGCAATCGAATCGTTTCGGGCAGGGACAAGCCCTGCCCCTACAAACATTACCCACGCAGTTTTTTGAAACGGACTCTTAACATTCTCGCAGGAGGCATCACGGAGCTTAATGAAAAAAATTCTTTTCGCGGTCGTCTTCATCGCCGCGGCGTTCGCGAACGGGAGTCTGCCGCCGGAGGGCAGAGTGAAGGCGATCAAAGTCGCGGAGGTTCCCGGCTACAGCGAGGGCGTCGTCATAGACCGCGAAGGCGCGGTTTACATCTCCGACGTTTACCACGGAACCATCTACCGCATCGGCGCGGACGGCGTGGCGAAGGATTGGGCGCGGATGGGCGCGCCCAACGGCCACAAGATTCTGCCCGACGGCACGCACCTCGTCTGCGACGGCGGCAGGCATGCCGTCCTGCGTCTTGACTCCGCAGGGAAGATCATGGACGAGGCTTCGTCCGAATGCGACGGGAAGCCTCTGCGCGCGCCGAACGATTTGACGCTCGATAACAAGAACGGCGGCTTCTACTTCACAGACCCCGGCGGCTCAAGCCCGAAGAACCCCATCGGCACGGTTCACTACGTTGACGCGCAAGGCAAGACGCACCTCTCGGCGTCGGGACTCGCCTTCCCCAACGGCATCGCGTTGCGGCCCGACGGTAGACGGCTGCTCGTCGGCGAGAGCCACCACAACCGCATCCTCAGCTACGAGGTCATCGCGCCCGGAAAGTTGGGGAAGATGACGGTCTTCGCCGAACTTCCGTTGAAAGGCGAAGGGCAGATCGGCAACGAGCCCGACGGGATGTGCTTCGACGCGGCGGGCAACCTCTTCGTCGCCCACTACGGCATGCGGCAGGTGCAGGTCTTGAGCCCCAAAGGCAAAATCCTGCGCCGCTACGGGGCGGGGAATCTGACCACCAGCAACGTCGCCTTCGGCGGCCCGCGCATGGATGAACTCTACGTCACCGGCGCGCTCGGCGAAGAGAAGACGACGAAGGGCGGACTCTTCCGCCTCGACCTCAAAGGCGTGAGAGGTTACAGACTCCTCCCGCGAAAGTATAAGGCGCAAGAGCGCGGAAAGTCGGAACTATGAGAAAGCTTTGCTCGGCCTTAGCCGCCCTCTCCATCATCCTTCAGTGCGTCGCGCACGCGCCCGCGCAGGCGCGTGATGAAGAAGTCGAGCGCCGCATCGAGTCCATCATCCGGCAGATGACTTTGGAGGAGAAGGTTGACCTCATCGGCGGCGTGGACGGCTTCTTCGTCCGGGGCGTCGAGCGTTTGAAAGTCCCGCGCCTGAAGATGGCGGACGGCCCGGCGGGCGTGCGCCACTACGGCCCCGCGACGGCCATGCCCGGCGGCGTCGCGCTCGCCGCCACCTGGAACACCGCGCTCGCCGAGCGCGTCGGCACCGAGATCGGGCGCGACGCGCGCTCGAAGGGCGTCCACTTCCTCCTCGGCCCCGGCGTCAACATCTACCGCGCGCCGATGAACGGGCGCAACTTCGAGTACCTCGGCGAAGACCCTCTGCTCGCGGCGCGCATGGCCGTCGGCTACGTGCGAGGCGTCCAGTCGCAGCAGGTCAGCGCCACCATCAAGCACTTCGCGGGCAACAACTCCGAGTTCGACCGGCACAAGACCGACTCGGTGATTGACGAGCGCACGCTAAGAGAAATCTACCTCCCGGCCTTCGAGGCGGCGGTCAGAGAGGCGAGGGTCGGGGCCATCATGGACTCGTACAACCTCCTCAACGGCGAGCACGCTTCGCAGAGCAAGCACCTCCTGACCGAAGTGGCAAAGGCCGAATGGGGCTTCGACGGCGTGATGATGTCCGACTGGTTCGCCACCTACGACGGCGTAGCCGCCGCCAACGCCGGGCAGGATTTGGAGATGCCCGCCGGGCTGAACATGAACCGCCAGAATCTTCTGCCCGCCATCGAGCAGGGCAAGGTCACGACGGCGACGATTGACGACAAGGTGCGCCGCATCCTCCGCACCGCCGCCCGCTTCGGCTGGCTCGACCGCGACCAGACAGACCTCAACATCCCGCGCTTCAACCAGCAGGGCCGCCGCGTCGCGCTCGAAGCCGCGCGCGAGGGCGTCGTCTTGCTGAAGAACGAAGGCGGCCTGCTCCCGCTCGAACGCGCGAAGGCAAAGACGGTGGCCGTCGTCGGCCCCGGCGCGTATCCGGCAGTGCCGATAGGCGGCGGCAGCGGGCGCGTCGAGCCCTTCACCGCCGTCTCCATCCTCGAAGGCTTGAGCAACCTGCTCGGCCCCGATGCGAGCGTCACCTACCACCGTGGCCTGCCGACGCACGGCGAGCTGGCCGACGCGACCGACTTTCAGACCGACGCTCAAGGCGGCACGCCGGGGCTCAAGGCCGAATACTTCGGCGACCCCGAATTGAAGACCGCGCCCCTCATCACACGCACCGAGCAACACGTCAACTTCCGTCGCGCCCCGCGCGGCACGGTCGGCGAAATATCCGTGGACTTCCCGTCCAACACCGTGGCCGAGCGTTGGACGGGCTATTACGTCCCGAAGTCCGCGGGCGAGCACGAAGTCTTCGTCGAGGCGACGGGCGAGGACGGCGGCTCCTTCCGCCTCTACCTCGACGACAAGCTCGTGCTCGACAACTGGGAGACTCACCCGGCGATGACCAACTACGCCACCCTCGCGCTCGACGCGCGGCCTCACAAGGTCGTGCTCGAACACCGTGGGCGCTCGCAGTGGCTCGGCGGTCGGCTCAGGTTCGGCGTCGCGCGCCGTGGGACTTTGGTGGACGCGCAGGCCAAGTCGCTCGCCGCGAAGGCCGACGTGGTAGTCGTCGCCGCGGGCTTCGACCCTGAGACCGAGAGCGAGGCCGCCGACCGAACCTTCCGTCTGCCGCCCGGACAAGACGAGTTGATTCGTGAGATGGCGGCGGCGAACAAAAACACGGTCGTCCTTCTCACGTCGGGCGGAGGCGTGGACATGGGCGCGTGGGTCGAGCGCGTCCCGTCAATCGTTCAGGCTTGGTATCCGGGGCAGGAGGGCGGAACCGCCCTCGCCGAAATCCTCTTCGGTCAAGTGAACCCTTCGGGCCGCCTCCCCGTCACGTTCGAGCGCCGCTGGGAAGACAACCCCGCGCACGGCAGCTACTACCCGGCGGCGGGCACGAGGCGCGTCGTCTATCAGGAGGGTGTGTTCGTCGGCTATCAGAGGTTACGAGCGGAACAACGTGAAGCCGCTCTTCCCGTTCGGGCACGGCCTCTCATACACGACGTTCGCCTACGACAACCTGTCCGTGACGCCGATTATCGCAGTAACAGGCGACACCGGGGGGCCGCGCTTCGAGGTCTCTTTCGACGTGCGGAACACGGGCGCGCGCGAGGGCTCGGACGTGGCACAGGTCTACGTCGGGAGCCCGAAGGCGAAGGTTGAGCGGCCCTCGAAGGAGTTGAAGGGGTTCGCGAAAGTACGCTTGCGGCCCGGCGAATCGAAGCGCGTGTCCGTCCAGCTCGACGGGCGGGCCTTCTCCTACTACGACGTTGCGGCGAAGCGTTGGCGCGCCGAGCCGGGCAAGTACGAAGTGCTCGTCGGTCGCTCGTCCGCGCAGATAGAGCTGCGGGGCGGCCTGACGCTCACACCGGCAGTCGTGGGGGCGGGCAGGTAGGCCGCGCGGGCGAGTCCACGGCAGATTTTTATGCGAGCCATACCGACTCTCAAAATCAGCATCTCCGGCGTGCGCGGCGTGGTGGGCGAGTCTTTGACTCCGGGCTTGCTGGTGCGCTTCGCGCAGGCGTTCGGCACTTACGCGGGGCCGGGCGCGATAGTCATCGGGCGCGACACGCGCACGTCGGGCGAGATGGTGCGGCAGGCGGTCTTGGCGGGGCTGCTCTCTTCGGGCTGCCGCGCCGTTGACCTCGGCGTGTGCCCGGTGCCGACCGTGCAACTGCTCGTGCGCGAGCGGCGCGCGCGTGGAGGCATCGCCATCACGGCCAGCCACAACCCCGCCGAGTGGAACGCGCTCAAGTTCGTCAACGCCGAAGGGCTCTTCCTCACGGGGCCGCAGGCGCGGCAGCTCTCCGACATCTACCATCAGGGCGAATACACGAAAGTGACGGGGGCGGAGATGCGCGCCGTCGAGCAGGACGCGGGCGCGCTCGACCTGCACGTCAAGGCCATCCTCGACGCGCTCGGCACGTTACCTCTCGTGCCGCCGCCCGCGCGAAAGCTCCGCGTCGTCGTGGACTCGTGCAACGGCGCGGGCTCTCTGGTCGCGCCGCGCCTTCTGGAAGCGCTCGGCGCGGAAGTCTTCCGGATCAACGTCACGCCGGACGGGATGTTCCCGCGCGGGGCAGAGCCGGTGCCGGAGAATCTCGGCGCGCTGTGCGCGGCGGTCAGAGAGCACGGGGCCGATGTCGGCTTCGCGCAGGACATGGACGCCGACCGGCTCGCCGTCGTCTCCGAGCGCGGCGAGCCTATCGGCGAGGAGTACACGCTCGTCTTAGCGACGCGCTACGTGCTCGGCAGGGAGCGCGGCCCCGTGGTGGCGAACCTCGCGACGACGCACGCGCTCGAAGCGGTGGCCCGTGAGTTCGGCTGCACTGTTCATCGTTCGCGCATCGGCGAGGCCAACGTGGCCGAGGAGATGCGGCGCGTGGGCGCTGTCATCGGCGGCGAAGGCAACGGCGGCGTCATCTACCCGCGTATCAACTTCGCGCGCGACAGCCTCGTCGGCATGGCCCTCGTCCTTCACCTTCTGGCCGACACGGGGCTCAAGGTCTCGGAACTCGTCGCCGCCATTCCGCCCCACTTCATGTTGAAGGAGAAACTCGTCTGCCGTTCGGACAAAATCGGCGTGGCGCTGAGGAAGATTCGCGACGAGTACGCGCACTTGCCGCTCGACCTGCGCGACGGCGTGAAGGTGACGACCCCCGACGGCTGGTTTCTCGTCAGGGGTTCCAACACGGAGCCCATCATCCGCCTCGTCGCCGAGGCCGCGACGGAGGAGCGCGCCGCCCGCATCATCGAAGAGGTCAGGGGACACGTGCGCGGGTGCTTGGAGGTTTAGAGCGAATTACGAATGTGAGTACGAGTCAGAACCGCCTGCGGTAGCGGGCGGGTCTTAACGCCAGCAGACACCCGCCCGCTACCGCAGGCGGTTCTGACATATTGCTTGAGAGTCCGGAGGGGTTGACGAATGGACGCAATGACCGGAGAGCGCGAAGGGGAACAAGGGACGGGCCGTCTGGTTTCGCTCGACGTGTTTCGCGGCCTGACCATCGCGGGGATGATTCTCGTCAACAACCCCGGCACGTGGGAGGCCATCTACGACCCTTTGGAGCACGCCGCGTGGCACGGCTGGACGCCGACCGACTTCGTCTTCCCCTTCTTCCTCTTCATCGTCGGCGTCTCCATCACGCTCGCACTCTCGCGCCGCGCCGAAGCGGGCGGCAGTAAGCGCGACCTCTACCTGAAAATCTTTCGCCGCGCGGCCATCATCTTCGCGTTGGGCTTATTCCTCGGCGGCTTCCCTTACTTCGACCTCTCGACGCTCCGCATCCCCGGCGTCTTGCAGCGCATCGCCGTCTGCTATCTCATCTCGTCGCTCATCTTCCTCAAGACAAACTGGCGCACGCAGGCCCTTATCGCCGTCGCGTTGCTCTTGCTCTACTGGATGTTGATGAAGTTGGTCGCCGCGCCCGGCTTCGCGGCTGGTGATTTGAGCATGGAGGGGAGCCTCGCTTCCTACGTTGATAGAAAACTGCTGGCCGGGCACACGTGGAAACCTCAGTACGACCCGGAAGGCATCCTGAGCACGATTCCCGCCGTCGCGACGACGCTGTGCGGGGTGCTGACCGGGCATCTTCTTCGTTCACGGCGGAGCCCCGTCGAGAAGACGGCGGCGATGTTCGTGGCGGGCGCAGCCGGAGTCGTCGCCGGGTGGGCGTGGCACTACTGTTTCCCCATCAACAAGGCTCTGTGGACGAGTTCCTTCGTCATCTTCACGGCGGGCTTGGCGCTGCAACTGCTGGCGCTCTGCTACTGGCTCGTGGACATCAAGGGCTACAAACGCTGGGCGAAGCCGTTCGTCGTCTTCGGAACCAACGCGCTGGCTCTCTACTTCCTCGCGGAGCTTTTCTCGAACGTCATCTCGACCATCAGCCTCACACGCGCCGACGGCACACGCGCGGACTTGAAGACGCTCATCTTTGAGACCGCGTTCGCCTCGTGGGCCTCGCCCGAATGCGCCTCGCTCATGTTCGCCCTCTGCATTATCCTCCTCTGGCTCGGCGTGATGACCATCCTCTACCGCCGCCGCATCTTCATCAAAGTCTGAATAGCAGTGAGCTGTGAGCAATGAAGAAAGAGGCTTGAGACATTTCATCTCAAGCCTCTTCGTCCTTCTGTTTTCGGATGCTACTACTTCGGGAGCGTCAACGTCAGAACCGCTTGCGGTAGCGAGCGGGTTCTGCTGCTCATGCAAGGCCCGCTCACCGAAACGAGGCCCGCCCGCTTGCGGCAGGCGGTTCTGACAGGAGCAAGTTCAGAACGTCAGACGGATGGCGAATTGGAAGGCGCGCGGGCCGCCGGAGCCGAAGACGCCGCCGGCGGTCGTGACGGGCGTGCCGAAGCTGGACGAGCGCGAGGGGTTGCCGTCGTCGCGCACCAGCACGTTGGCGAAGCCGGAGTAGTTGACGTTCGAGACGCCGAGCACGTTCGTCACGTTGAAGAGGTTGAAGACCTCGACGGTCGGCTCAAGCCGGACGCGCTCGCCGAGACGGACGGGCCGCGCGACGCGCAGGTCGAAGGAGTTGAAGGAGTCGCTGAAGCGCGCGTCCTCCGAGACGAGCGGGAGCAGTTGCCCGCCGACGCCGCCCGCCGCGTTGACCTCTCGGAGATACGCGTTCAGCTCCGCGCCGGTGTGGAAGAGCCGCCCGCCCGCGTTGCGTTGGAGACCCGGAAGGCGCGCGCTCCCGTCGGGCAGGAGGATGTCCATCGGCACGCCCGAAGCGATCGTCCAGATGGGCGCGAGGCGGAAGCCGAGCGGCGCTTCCATGTAACCCGCGAAGGCGAAGCGGTGGCGCTGGTCGTTGGGCGTCGGGCCGTATTCGAGTTGGAGATTATTAGAATCAACCGGGCCGTTCGAGAAGGGTATCTGGTCGTCGTTCGCGTAGTTGAAAGACTTCGAGAGCGTGTAGGAGGCGCGGAACTGAAGGCCGTCCGAGAGCCTTCGCTCGACGCTGAGGAGCAGGCCGTCGTACTTCGTCTTGACGCTCGATTCGAGGTTCTTCACCAAGTCGGGGCCGCCGACCACGGGGTTGAAGACCTGACCGATGGTGCGCCCGATGATGAAGTGCGTGCCGAAGGCGTGGAGGTAGTCGGCGCGCACCACGTAGCGGCGCGCGAACTCGTGTTGGAGGCCGACGTTGGTCTGCTGCACCGAAGGGTTTTGCAGGTCGTTGTCAATGATGTTGATGCCGCCCGCGCCCGCGCCCGGCAGGACGAAGCCCGTGAAGGGCGAACTGAGCCTCGGCGCGGGCGGCGGGAACTGCCCGCACGCGGGGTTGAAGAGGCACTGCGGCTCGATGAAGAAGACGTTCCCGGCGCGCACCTCGATGGGGAGCGCGCGACCGTCGAGGCCGCGCTCCAACGACTGAATTTGGAGCGTCACGCGGTCGTAATAAATTCCGTAGCCGCCGTGGATGCTCGTCGTCCCTTCGCCGTTCGACCAGTTGAAGCCGACGCGCGGCGCGAAGTTGTTCTTGTCGCGCGAGCGTTCGCCCCGCAGGAAGGGCCGGACTATCGGGTTAATCTCGTCGAAGCGTTTGACGTTTTTAACGTCGGTGTCCAACTCGTAGCGCAGTCCGAGGTTGACGGTCAGGTTGGGCCGGACGCGCCAGTCGTCCTGCACGAAGGCGGCGAAGTAGTTGTTGTCCGCGCCGTGGATGACGAGCGAGCGGTCGGGGAAGGCGCTGCGGAGCGTGACGGCGAAGAGGAGGTCGTTATCGTCCACGGCTAGGTCGCCGTTGCGGTCGAAGCTGGCGAAGTCTTCGATGAGTTCGACGCGGCCCTCGCGGAAGACGTCGAGGTCGAAGTCGGCGGCGACGTGCTGGAAGTCGCCGCCGACGTTGAGGGTGTGAGAGCCGCGCACCATCGTCAGAGTGTCGCTCAGTTGGAATCGCTTCTGCCGCGTCTGCTGCGGGACGCGGAACGACGCGCCGTCCTGAATGCTCGGAAAGGTGAGCTGCGGCGCGGGCGTGACCGGCACGGTGCGGTTGAGGAAAGTGCTGTAACTGAAGTTGAAGTTGTTGATGTCGCGCGGCGAGAGGACGTGCGAGTAGTTGGCGAGGAACGTGTGCGTGTCGTTGCGGCTCGACTGCCGCTGCGAGGCCGAGCCGATGGAGCGGACGAGCGTGCTCGCCGAAGTGTTCTCCTCGCGTTGGAGCGAGTAGCGGAAGTTGAGGCGGTCTGAGTCCGAGAGTTGCCAGTCGAGCCGCTCAGTGCTCAACAAGTCATCAAGCGGCGCGTCGGCGAAGCCTCGGCGGATGGTGCGCGCCGTCGCGTCGCGCGTGCCGACGAGCGCCGCGCCGTCCTGATTGCGGAACTCGACGGAGCCGAAGAACCACGCCTCGTCTTTCTTGACGGGGCCGCCGAGCGTGAAGGAATACTGCTGGCGGTCGAAGGGCGGCTCGTCGTTCGTCCCACGGTCGAAGGTCGCGGGCAGACCTTGCAGCTTGTCGTCGCGGAAGTAGGCGAAGAGCGAGCCGTGGAACTCGTTCGTCCCGGCCTTCGTGACGACGTTGACGACCGAGGAGGCCGAGCGACCGAGGCGGGCGTCGAAGCGGCTGGTGGCAATCTGGAACTCGCGCACCGCGTCCTGCGAGACGTTCTGGACAGCCCCGCCCACCACGTCGTCGTTGTTGTCCGCGCCGTCCACGGTGACGCTCCCGCCGCGACCGAGCTGGCCGGCGGAGGAGATGACGAGCGTGTTGGTCTTCGTCGGGTCGAAGTTGGGCGCGGGCGCGTTGCCGGGCGCGAGCAGCGCGAGTTCGAGGAAGTTGCGACCGTTGAGCGGAAGCGTCTCAATCTCGCGCTCGTTGACGACCGTTTCGACGACGCTCGAAGTCGTGTCCACCAGCTCGCGCATGTCCACGCCGCAGTCAATGCACAAGACCTCCTCCTTCAAGCTCACGCCGAGGTTGAGGTTGAGCGTCGCGCTCTGTCCCACCTGAAGCCGGACGCTCGCCACGCGCTCGTCGAACCCGGCGGACTTGACGCGCACCTCGTAGTCGCCGACCGGGAGGCCGGGGAACGTGTAGAGCCCTTCGTCGTCCGTTTGCGTCTCGCGCGTCGCGCCCGTGGCGACGTGCTTCGCCGTCACCGTCGCGCCGGTGACGACCGCGCCGTTCGGGTCGGTGACGACCCCCCGGAGCGTCGAGGCGGCGAGCTGCTGCGCGCGGGGCGACAGTGAAGGCGCAAACGAAAACGCCAAAAGGACGGCGAGTGTGACGACAAAGTGCGGGATATTTTTTCTCATCTGGCGACGGCTCGAGGCGGACAGTTTTAGAAGGGCGAGTTGGACGTGCGAGCGCATTACGACACAACTCCTCGCGCGTGTCATGGGGCGAAGGTTGGGCGGCGGGGTCAAACTTTAGTTGGAGACAAGGGGAGAAAGTCAGAAGTCAGAACGCTGAACGATGAACTGAAAACAACTGCCTTCCGCCTTTCAGTTCATCGTTCATCGTTCTGACTTCTGACTTACTTCATTCAGTCACCCGGTATTCGAGGAGGAAGCGCCCTATCTGGATGTGCGCCTTGCCGCCCACGGGCGGGTTGATGAGCAGGGAGCGCACCGCGCTGCTCCTGCGGTTGCGGTAGGCGTCGGCTTCGCCTACGGGCTCGCCGCTCGCGGCGCGGTAGAAGTTGACGCGGATGGTCTCATCATTCGTCCGCCGGTAGCCGAAGACGTACTGGCCGGGCTGAAGGTCAAAGTCGGCCACCCGGAGCGGCGTCTGGGTGATGAGGAAGTGAGAATATTTGCCCTCGGCGGAGTAGCCCGCCGTAATCATCACCACGCCCGCGATGAACTTGCCGCGACCGTCGGTGATGCCCGAAGCGGTGCGGAACTCCGTCTCGATGTATTCCTTGATGACGGGCGCGCGCGCCGGGAGCACGCCCCGCAGCTCCTGCGCCGTGGCGGTGCGCCAGCGCGCGCGGTAGAGGGCGGCCACGCCGACGCTCGCGGAAAGCAGGAGCGACGCCGCCAGCAAGATTCTCGTCGGTGTCGAAGTCAGCATGTTCTCCTCACAACATCACGCGCCTTTGAAATTAGAATGAAGGCGGGCGGGCGTCAATATCATAAACGCATCGAGCGTCGGCGGCACAGCGCCCTAGTCCCCTGTGTCGGCGGCAAACACTTAGCCTGTGTCTCCGTCTTCCGTTATAATTTCGCCAGCCATTTAACTCGGCGGCCCCATCCGAAGTGCGGTCTAACCGATGCGCCTGTCAATTCACCCCGGCGACTTTATAGCACACCTCTTCAGGCTGCTCTCCGCGCTCATGATTTTCGGCGCGGGGCAGGCGCACGCGCTCGACCCGCGCACGCCGCTCGCGCAGTACAGCCGCCAGACATGGCAGACCGAGAACGGGCTGCCGCAGAACACCGTCCGCTCGGTCGCCCAGACGGAGGACGGCTACATCTGGGTCGCGACGCGCGAGGGCTTAGCGCGCTTCGACGGCAACGGCTTCGTCGTCTTCGACAAGCAGAACACGCCGCAGCTCAAGAGCAACGATATCCGCGACCTGCTCCCGGCGGCGAAGAACGTCCTCTGGGTGAGCACTTCGGCGGGCCTCACACGCCTCTCCGGCGGCGAGTGGGCGACCTTCAACACGCAGCACGGGCTCCCCGGCGACGACGTGGAGGTGGCTTACGAAGATCGCGAGGGCAGCCTCTGGGTCGGCACGTCGGCGGGGCTGGCGCGTTTCCGCGAAGGGAAGTTTACGACCTACACGACGCGCGACGGCCTGCCGAGTAACCTCGTTCGCTCTCTCTTCGAGGACGAAGCGGGCGCTCTCTGGGTCGGCACGAGCGACGGGCTCAGCCGGTTCAAAGACGGAGAGTTTACCAACTTCACCGCGCGGGACGGCCTCGTGACGGGCAGCGTGGATGCCATCACTCAAGACAGCGAAGGTCGCCTCTGGCTCGGCACGCTCGACGGACTCGTCTCTTACGAGCAGGGCCGATTTACGAGTTACACCGTCAAAGACGGACTGCCCGATAACCGCGTCATCTCTCTGCGCGCCGACAGGGAGGGCGACTTGTGGGTCGGGACGGCTGGCGGCTTGAGCCTCCGGCGCGGCGGGCGCTTCGAGACGCACGCCTCCGAAGAAGTTCTCTCGCGGGGCATCGTTCTTGCGCTCTTCGAGGACGCCGAAGGAAGCCTCTGGGTCGGCACCGAGTCGGGCGGGCTTCATCAACTGAGGGACAAAAAGTTCGCCACCTACACGACGAAGGAAGGGTTGCCGAGCGACCTCGTCAAGGCCATCTACGAAGACCGTCGCGGGCAGGTCTGGGTCGGAACCTACGGCGGCGGCCTGAGTCTCATCCGGCGCGACGGCGGCGTGAACACCTACACGACCGCCGACGGGCTGGCGAGTAACATCATCCTCGCGCTCTTCGACGACCGCGAAGGCAACCTCTGGGTCGGCACGCCCGACGGGTTGAGCCGCCTGCGCGAAGGCCGGTTCACGACCTACACTTCGGCGGACGGGCTGGCGAACGACTTCGTCCGTTCCATCTACGCCGACCGCGCGGGCGCTCTCTGGGTCGGCACGCGCGGCGGCCTGACGCGGATGAAGGACGGCGTCTTCCAAATCTACACGACGCGCGACGGGCTGGCCGACGACTTCGTGGGGACGATTTACGAAGACGCCGCCGGACACCTCTGGGCGGGGACTTTGGGGGGCTTGAGCAGGTTCGTCGAAGGGAAGTTTACGACCTACACGACGCGCGACGGCCTCTCCGATAACGTCGTCATCTCGCTCCACGGCGACCGGGAAGGCCGCCTCTGGATCGGCACCAACGGGGGCGGGCTGAACCTCTTGAAGGGCGGGAAATTCTCCATCATCAGCACGCAGGACGGCCTCCCGAACGACACCATCTACCGCATCCTCGAAGACGGCGCGGGCAACCTCTGGATGAGCTGCAACAAGGGCATCTTCCGCGTCGGCAAAGCGGAGCTTGACGACTTCGCCGGCGGGCGGGCAAGCTCCGTGAGCCCCGTCGTCTACGGGACGGCGGACGGGATGACGACGCGCGAGTGCAGCGGCGGCGGGCACCCTTCGGGCTGGCGCGGCGCGGACGGGCGGCTCTGGTTCTCGACCATCAAAGGCGTCGCGTTGATAGACCCTGCGGGCGTGCGTTCGAACTCGCAGCCGCCGCCGGTAGTCGTCGAACAAGTGAGCGTTGACGGCGAGCCGGTCAGCGCCTCACGCAAGGCCGAACTCGCGCCCGGCAAGGCTCGCTTCGACTTTCACTACGCGGGCCTGAGCTTTGTCGCGCCGGAGAAGGTCAGATACAGGTACAGGCTCGCCGGGTTCGACAAAGACTGGGTCGAGGGCGGCGCGCGCCGCGTGGCTTACTACACCAATTTGGGGCCGGGCGATTACCGTTTCGAGGTCATGGCCTGCAACAACGACGGCGTGTGGAGCCGCGCGCCCGCCGCGTTCGAGTTCACCTTGAGGCCGCACTTCTACCGCACGCCGTGGTTCTACGCGCTCTGTGCCCTCGGCCTCGCGCTCGTCGCCGCGCAGTTGTATTTCATGCGCGTGCGCCAGATGAAGGCGCGGTTCGCGGCGGTGCTGCAAGAGCGCAACCGCATCGCCCGCGAGATACACGACAACCTCGCGCAGGAGATACTCGGCGCATCCGTCCAGCTCGAACTCGTGGCGCGTCTCATGCCGCGCTCGACCGAGGCCGCGCAAACTCACCTCGACCGCGCGCGCGCACTCGTCCGCAGCAGCATCGCCGAGGCGCGGCGCTACGTCTGGGACTTGCGCTCGCAGTCGCTCGACGACAGCGACTTGCCGACCGCGCTCGCGGAGATGACCCGAAGGCTCACCGCCGAGAGCCGCGTCCAGACACAGTTCGAGGTGAGCGGCACGTTCCGCCCGCTCCCCCCGCAGGTCGAGAACAACCTCCTGCGCATCGGGCAGGAGGCCGTCAACAACGCCGTCCGGCACGCGGGCGCGGGACTTATTACCGTGAGCCTGAGTTTCGACGCGGAGCACGTCCGTCTCAGCGTGCGCGACGACGGGCGCGGGTTCGACCCGCACAACGGCGGCAGCGGCGGAGGCCACTTCGGCATCGTCGGGATGCGCGAGCGGGCCGCCGAGATGGGCGGCACCGTCGCCGTCAACAGCCGCCGGGGCGAGGGCACGGAAGTCTCGATCGGCGTGCCCATTGAAGTCTAAGCGTTCAAGCATAGAGAAGGACTCTTGTGAGCAACGACAAAATCCGCATCATCGTGATTGACGACCAGGCGGTCGTGCGTCAGGGGTTCGTCTCGCTGATTAACACCGTGCCCGACATGGAGGTCGTGGCCGAGGGGACGAACGGCCAGCAGGCCGTCGAGCTGTACCGCGAGCACCAGCCGGACATCGTGCTGATGGACTTGCGGATGCCCGTGATGGGCGGCGTCGAGGCCATCAAGGCCATCAAGCGGGAGTTCCCGGCGGCTCGCCTCATCGTCCTTACGACGTTCGACGGCGACGAAGACATCTACCGTTCGCTGCAAGCCGGGGCGCAGGGGTATCTCCTGAAGGATATGTTTTTCGAGGAGTTGGAAGACGCCATCCGCTCGGTGCGCGCCGGGGGGCGGAGGATTCCCGGCGTCGTGGCCGAGCGGCTCGCCGAGCGCGTCGGCGGCTCGGACTTGACGGCGCGGGAGCTGGAAGTCCTCGGACAGATCGTGCGGGGCCGGAGCAACAAAGAGATCGCCGCCGCGTTCCGCATCAGCGAGGCGACCGTCAAGAGTCACATCAACAGCATTCTCAGCAAGCTCGGCGTGGCCGACCGCACGCAGGCCGCCACGACCGCGCTCCAGCGCGGCATCGTCCACCTGCCGTGAGGGCCGGGGCGGTCTCCAACTAAAGTATGACTAACCGTCCCGTCTACGGGTTCATGACACGCCGGGCGGGCCGTGGTAACTTTCGCACGCTCGGTTGATTCAACCCGGCCCCGGACGAGATCAATCACCGGTCAACTCACTCCTGAACTGTTGCTGTCCGAACACCGGCAACCTGTGAGTCACCACAGATCATCTTCCGTCGGGGCCGGGCCTTTCTATCTCAACGCACGCCGCGCGGCTCGGTCGCGCCCGACGCCGACGGCTTCAACTAAGTAAATCCCAAACACTCTGAGACAGAACGGATGGCCGCTTTTCGGCGGTTTGCTGTTCCCCTCGCCGGGCCTCGGAAGGGCGGGTTGATGTCAATAATAAACTTGCCTTATGGGCTGATTGGCGGCATACTTTTCGACGTTTAGCTCCGCTCTCGCGCGTCCGTGGGGATCGCGCCTGCCCGTGACTGTGAGGCGACAGGTGTTCGGCTGAAGGAGAGTGAGACTGTTCTTTGTGGGTCTGGAAGCCGCTCTCAGGAAAGTAGTCAGAGCACCGGGCCGAGTTCGCCGTCCTTGCAGATTGCGGGACCTCGCGGGAAGCCTTCAAAGACTCCCCGCTCCAAACCCCTCCCGCGCAAGTTTACGGCCCGCGCTTCGCTTCAGGTAAAGGATAGAAAAGAATGGGCACGAGACTGTACGTCGGCAACCTCAACTTCCGCGTGACGGGTGACGACCTGCGCGAATACTTCTCAGGGGCGGGCGAAGTCGAAACCGCCTCGGTGGTCGAAGACCGTGAGACGGGCCGCTCGCGCGGCTTCGGCTTCGTCGAGATGGCGACGAGCGAAGGCGCGACGGAGGCCATCGAAAAGTTCAACGGGAAAGAGTTTCAGGGCCGCGCCCTGACCGTCAACGAGGCGAGGCCGCGCACCGACCGTGGCGGCGGCGGCGGAGGCGGCGGCTACGGCGGTGGCGGCGGCGGAGGCGGCTACGGCGGCGGTGGCGGCGGGCGCGACCGCGAGCCCCGCTGGTAAGAATTCAAGGCAAAGGGAAAAAGGTAAAAGGCAAAAGGAAGAGGGAGGAGCTTACTCCCGCCTTCACTTTTGCCTTTTACCTTTTGCCTTTTGCCTTTACTTTCTCGCCGCCGGCGTGACTTTCAGAGTCATCCGCGCGCCGTCGCGGACGACTTCGACTTCGTACTGCTCTCCGGCCTTCATCCCGGAGAGCGCCTGCGTGTAGTCGTAGACGTTGCGCACGTCGCGGCCCGCGAGGCGGACGATGCGGTCTCCGGCCTTGAGTCCGGCGGCCTCGGCGGGCGAGCCCTCGCGCACGGCGTCGAGCTTGAGGCCGTCCGTTGATTCGCCGTAGCTCGGCACGGTTCCGAGATAGACGCGGAAGCCGGTGGAGCGCGCGTTGGCTTCGGTCTTGGCGGTGGTGAAGGTGGGCCGGGCGTCGCTCGCCTGCAACTCGCCGACGATGGCGCGGACGAAATCGGCGACGCGCGCGAGCCCCTCGTAGTTGATGCGCTCCGCCGTGTCCGAAGGCTTGTGGTAGTCCTCGTGCGTGCCGGTGAAGAAGAAGAGCACGGGGAGCCGCTTGGCGTAGAAAGATGAATGGTCGCTCGGCCCGAAGCCGTCTTCGTTGAGCCGGAGAGTAAAACGCTGACCGGGCGCGGCGGTGGCGACGACGCGACCGTTGCTCCCGGTGATGACGACCGGCGTCTCCTTCAACGTGCCCGACGCGTTCGAGGTCGCGGAGACGGGAGTCGTCCGGCCCGCCGCCTCTGCGTTGCGCCCGGTCGTGCCCATCGGGTCAACCTTCACGTCGAAGATTCTGTTCGTCCCTTCAATCCATCCGCGCCACTCCGAGGCCGTGCCGACGCCGCCGATCATCAAAGTGTCGTCCTTGAGGCGGCCCACCATGTCCATGTTAATCATCGCCACCGTGCGCTCAAGCGGCAGGTAGGGGTGCGCGACGTAGTGGCTCGAACCGAGTAAGCCTTCCTCCTCTCCGCCGAAGGCGACGAAGACGATGGTGCGCCGCTGCTTGTCGCGCTCAGCCGAGAGCAGGCGCGCGAGCTCGATGAGCGCCGCCGTGCCCGAAGCGTTGTCGTCCGCGCCGTGATGAATTTCTCCCTCGCGCGCGGCGAGGCTGCTGCGCCCGCCGTGTCCGAGGTGGTCGTAGTGCGCGCCGATGACGATCACTTCGTCCTTCAACTTCGCGTCCGAGCCTTGGAGGAAGCCGACGACGTTCGCGGCGGGCGCGCTCTTGCGCACGACATCGGTCGAGATGATGAGCTCGCTGCTCTGCAACCTCTTAACGAAGTCCTCCGAAGACATCGCCGCCGCTGAACCGGCGCGACGCAATCTCTCCTCGGCCTTCGACAGCTCCGCGAGCGGTTCCGCGAGGCCGAACAGACCGAAGAACTTCTGCCCCGCCGCCTGCCGCGAGATGACGATGACGGGGAGGCCCTGCGTCGCCGCCCGCGTTGTCGTATTCGAGGCGCGAGAGTTTGTCTTCCTTGAAGTTGTCGGCGGCGGCGACGACGACGAGAGCCTTCGCGCCCGCCGCACGGGCTGCCGCCGCCTTGAAGCGAATCTCTCCGGCGCGCGTGAAACGGCTGTGCGGGTTGTCGCCGTCGGGCGTCCCTGCGAACGCGAACGCGACCTTGTCGCGCACATCCAAGCCCTTGTAGTCGTCGTAGTTCTGGTCGGCGGCGGTGATGCCGTAGCCGACGAAGGCGACGGGCACGTTCTTGAGATTCGCGTTCGTGCTGAAGCCGAGCGGCAGCCAGTCTTCGCCCACGCGCAGGTCAATCGCCACGGGGACGACCGAAGGCGCGGCCTCCGTGCGTCGCATGGTGAAGGTCAACAGGTTGCCCTTGCCGAGTTCGACGCCCGCGACATAAGGGAAGGTCTGCAAGTACTCGCGCACCTCCACCTTGTCGCGGCGGATGTTGGACGCGTTGCCGCCGGGCGCGAGGTGGAGGCGGGCGAACTCGTTGGCGATGTACCCGGCGGCCATCTCCGCGCCGTGCGTGCCCGTCCTGCGGCCTTCGAGCTTGTCCGAGGCGAGGTGCTCGACGTGCGCGCGCAGCCGCGCCGCGTCCGGCAAGCTCTGTGTGTCCTTCTTGCGCTCCTGCGCAGGGACGATAACGGGCGCGTTGAGACAGAGGGCGACGAAGAGCGCGGCGAGCGCGCGGCGGCGAAACTTCAAGGGGGTTTTTGAAAACATAACTTGCTCTGCTTTCTTAAACGTCTGACGGACATTCCGGGCGGCAGGAATGTCTGTAGGGGCAGGGCTCGTCCCTGCCCGCTTGCTGTAACTACAGCACACGGGCAGGGACGTGCCCTGCCCCTACAATTTTATCAACGCCCTCAGTCTACCCAGTCGGCGACGAAGACGTTGGTGTCGCCGCGCTGTTTGGCGTTGCGGTTCGAGGCGAAGACGAGACGCCGCCCGTCGGGCGAGAACATCGGGAAGCCGTCGAAGGACTCGTCGAAGGTGACGCGCTCCAGTCCCTCGCCATCCGCGCCGACCATGTAGAGGTCGAAGTTGCGCCCCTTCGGGTCGTTGACGTTCGAGGAGAAGATGATGTGCTTGCCGTCGGGCAGGAAGTAGGGCGCGAAGCTCGCCGCGCCGAGTTTGGTAATCTGCCGCTTGTTGCGCCCGTCCGCATCCATCACCCAGATTTCAAAGACGTTCGGCTCGATGACGTTCTCTCTGAGGCGCGCGCGGTAACGCTCGACCTGCTCCGGCGTCTTCGGGTGGTAAGAGCGGTAGACGATGCGCTTGCCGTCGCGCGAGAAGAACGCGCCGCCGTCGTAGCCGAGTTCCGTCGTCAGGCGGCGGACGTTTCGCCCGTCGGCGTTCATCGTGTAGAGGTCGAGGTCGCCGTCGCGCATCGAGGTGAAGACGATCCGCTTGCCGTCCGCCGAGACGGTCGCCTCGGCGTCGTAGCCGGGCGTCGAGGTCAGACGCTTCACCTCAGTCCCGTCGGGCCGCGCCGCGTAGATGTCGAACGTCGTGTGAATCGGCCAGATGTAGCCCTTGGAATAGTCGGGCCGGGGCGGGCACTCCTTCGCGGCCCCGTGCGTCGAGGCGTAGAGGATGCGCTTGCCGTTGGGGAAGAAGTAAGAGCAGGTCGTCGCGCCGCCGCCCGTGGAGACCATCCGCGCCTCCGCGCCTTCGTCCACGCGCATCGTGTAAATCTGATCGCACGCGCGCCCGTCGCGCTTCGACTGGAAGATGAGCGAGCGACCGTCGCCGCTCCAGTAGGCCTCGGCGTTCTCGCCGCCGAAGGTCAACTGCCGGACGTTGCGCAGGTGTCGCTCGCCGGGGCGTTCGAGTCCGGAGGAAGTCCGAGAGCCGCCGTTGTCGTTCTGCGCAAACGACAACACCGACAGCAACGTGAAGACGAGGGCGAAGGGGAACAGAAATTTTATTCTCATCAAGAAGATTCCAACGGGAGAAAAATTCGCGCGGCGCGCGGCGGCGTGTTTGAGCGCTCGGCCATACTTTAAACCGCGTCGCGCCCCAACGCCAAACCGGCGACGCGAGTCTGTCGAGCGCCGGAGGCGCGACGGAAATTAGCCGGGGGTGAAGCGAGGAGGCGCGAGCCGACGAAGCATAAACCCCCGGAACGCGACGCAACAAAAACATCTCGCCCCGGCAGGGGCGACGGAAACGGCGCGCGATTGTCTTCGTCGCCCCTGTTCCCGCGCCCCTGCCGGGGCGCACAATTTTTATGTGGCTGTGTTCCGGGGGTTGCGCTTCGGAGGCTTCCGCCTCCTTGCTTCACCCCCGGCTAATCTCCCGCGCCCCTGCCGGGGCTAAGGAAAAAGAAAGGCGTCGAAGTCTTAACCGTTCTTCCGCTCGAACTCCTGCATGAAGGAGACGAGCGCCTCGCAGCCTTCGCGCGGGAAGGCGTTGTAGATGGAGGCGCGGATGCCGCCGACCGAGCGGTGGCCCTTGAGGCCGTCGAGCCCGGCGGCGGTCGCTTCCGCCGTAAACTTCTTCTCCAACTCTTCCGAAGGCAGGCGGAACGTGATGTTCATCACCGAGCGCGCTTCGGGTGCGGCGTGGCCACGGTAAAATTCGGTCGCGTCAATCGCGTCGTAAATCAACCGCGCCTTCGCCTCGTTCTCGCGCGCCATCCCTTCGAGTCCGCCTTTCTCTCGGAGCCAGCGGCAGACGAGGTTGAGGATGTAGATGCCCCACGTGTTCGGCGTGTTGTAGAGCGAGTTGTTCTGGACGTGCGTGCGGTAGTCGAGCATCGTGTGGAGGCCGTCGGGGACGCGCGCGAGAAGGTCTTCGCGGAGGATGACGAGGGTCAAGCCCGAAGGGCCGAGGTTCTTTTGCGCCCCGGCGTAGATGAGCGCGTACTTGGAAACGTCTACCGGCCCCGCGCAGATGTTTGAAGACGAGTCGTTGACGAGCGGCACGCCGCCGGTCTCCGGCTCCGACTTGAACTCGACGCCCTCAATCGTCTCGTTCGAGGTGAAGTGGACGTAAGCGGCGGCGGGGTCGAGTTTCAATTCCCCCTGGTCTGGGACGCGCGAGTAGCGGCTGTCGGCCATGTCGGCGGCGACGTTGACCGCAGCCTGCCGCTTCGCCTCCTTGACGGCCTTCTTGCCCCAACTCCCCGTCACGATGTAGTCGGCGCTTCCGCCCGCGGGCAGGAGGTTCAAAGGGATCATCGAGAATTGCAGGCTCGCGCCGCCTTGCAGGAAGAGTATCTGGTAGCCTTCGGGGATGCCCATCAACTCGCGGAGGCCCGTCTGCGCGCCGTCGAAGATTTCGTCGAAAACTTTGGAGCGGTGGCTAATCTCCATCACCGACATCCCGACGCCGGGCAAAGAAAGCATCTCGTCGCGCGCCTGCTCCAGCACCGGCACAGGCAGCACGGCGGGGCCTGCGCTGAAGTTAAAAATTCTCTCAGTCATCTGTTTCTCCTAAATGAAAGCCGTGAACCGTGAACCGTAAATCGTGACAAGTAGGAACAGCTTTCATCCTGTCACCGTTTACCTGTCACGGTTCACGGCTTTTTTCCTGTCACGCTCTCTGGCATGTATCGCTTGCGCAAGATCATCCCGGCGACGCGCGTCACGACGGAGCGGGGGGCGAGGCGACCGGCCTCGGCCATCAGGAAGTTGCCCCAGCCGGAAATGACGTGGCCCTTACCGCGCGCGAGCGCACGGAGCGCCGTCTCGACGACCTCTTCGGGCGTCTGCACGATGTTCGAGGGCGGCGTCTCCGTCCCCGCGACTTTAAAAAAGTTGGTGTCGGTCGAGCCGGGGCAGAGCGCCAGAACTTTCACGCCCCACGCGCGATTCTCCTCCCAAAGCGCTTCGGAGAAGGAGAGGACGAACGCCTTCGTCGCCGCGTAGGTCGCCATGAAGGGCACGGGCTGGAACGAAGTCGTCGAGCCGACGTTGATGATCGAGCCCGCGCGCCGCTCGCGCATCCCTTTCAAGTAACGGTGCGTCAACTCCACGAGCGCGCGCACGTTCAAGTCAATCATCCGCAACTCGTTCTCAAGGTCGAGCAAAGCGAACTCGCCCACCGACCCGAAGCCCGCGTTGTTGACGAGCGTCTCGACCACGAGCCCCCGCCGCTCCGTCTCCTCGAACAGACGCGTGGGCGCGTCCCTCTCCGTCAAATCCAGAGCCACGAACTGCGCGTCAACTTTGTGCGCCGCCTTTAGCTCCTCGCAAATCTCGGCGAGCCTCCCTTCGGAGCGCGCCACCAGCACAACATTCTCGCCCCGCGCCGCCAACTTGCGCGCGAACACTTCGCCGATGCCGCCCGACGCGCCTGTGATGAGTGCAGTCATAAAAGCCGTAAACCGTAAACCGTGACAGGTGACAGGAGAAAGACCGTCAACCGTGAACCGTAAACGGTGACAGGATAAAGACCGTTCCTTCTTGTCACCCGTCACCCGTCACGGTTTACGGCTTTTGTATCTCCAAAAGGCTCAGCTCGATGATGTCCGGGTTGCTCGTCTTCAACTGTTCAAGAGTCTCCGAAGGCGGCGCGGCTTCGAGGTTGATGCGGGCGACGGCGGCCTCGGAGCCCTCGAAGATGATGTTCTCCATCTCCTGCACGTTGATGTTCGCGGCGCGGATGTGGTCGAGCACGGCGGCGAGCACGCCGGGGCGGTCGCGGTGGCGGACGACGAGCGCGTGCGTCGCGGGCGTGCGCGCCGCGAGGTTGACGACGTTCGGGACTTTGCCGGTCTCCTTGAAGGCGCGGATGATGCGGACGGTCTCGGCGGCGATGGCCTCCTGCGCCTGATCGGTCGAAGCGCCGATGTGGTGCGTGCCGTAGAGGTTCGGCTCGTGGGCGATGTCGCTCGTGAACTCGCCCGCCGAGGAGGTCGGCTCGTCGGCGAAGACATCGAGCCCGGCTCGGATGCCCCGCTCACGCATCGCTTTAACGAGCGCGGGTTGGTCTACGACTTCGCCGCGCGCGGTGTTGATGAAGTACGCGCCCTCTCGCATCTGCTTGAAGAAGGAGTCGCCGAGGAAGCCGCGCGTCTCAGGGTTCAAGGCGACGTGGACGCTCACGATGTCGGACTCGCGGGCGACATCCTCCGGGCTGTCTTTGCGTTCGACGCCGAGTTCGGCGGCGCGCTCGTCCGTGAGGCTGCGGCTCCACGCGACGACACGCATGCCGAAGGCGCGGGCGCGAGTGATGACCTCCTGCCCGATCTGCCCCGTGCCGACTAAGCCGAGCGTGCGACCGTAGAGGCCGCGCGCCTTCGAGAACTCCTTCTTGTCCCACTTGCCTTCGCGCAGGGCTTGCACGTTGTCGGCGACGCGGCGGTCGAGCGCGAGCATGAGCGCGAGGGCGAGTTCGGCGACGGCGACCGAGTTCTTGCCGGGGCAGTTCGAGACGTAGACGCCGCGCCGCGAGGCCGCCGCCACGTCAATCGTGTTGAAGCCCGCGCCGGCGCGGACGACGAGCTTTAGCGGCCCGGCGTCCATCATCGGCTCCGTCACCTTCGTCGAGCGCACGACGAGCGCCTCCGGCTGGTAGGCGCGGACGGCTTCGACGAGGCTGTCGTCCTTCACGTCGGGCTGGTAAGAGTAGTCGCACCCGGCGGCTTCGAGGCCGTCGCGGCCCGACTGTTCGAACTTATCTGCAATCAACACGCGCATAATCTTTCGACGCCTCTCTCTCAACGAAAAAATCTTAAGGATTCAGAACGTAGGTCGCGCCTTCGTCGCGGCGGTAGTCCTCGCGGTTCATGGCGTAGTAGACGACGGGCGTCTCGAAGTAAATGTCGTCGCGTTCGTACTTCAAGCCGCTCTTCTCCATCACGCGGCGCGAGCCGAGGTTCAAGGGGTCGGTGACGGCCATGATGCGCGGGAACTTCATCTCCTCGAAGCCGAAGCGCAAGGAGGCGCGCGCCGCCTCGGTCGTCAACCCCTTGCCCCACTGCGCGCGCTCGACGCCGTAGAGCAATTCAATCTCCTTCGTCGCCGTGAGGTGGCGGATGCCGCAGTAGCCGACTATCCGCGCCTCGTCCTTCAGCTCCATCGCCCAGTAGCCGAAGCCGAGCTGGTTCCAGTGTTCGAGGACGCGACCGATGGCGACCAGCGTGTTGTCGCGCGTCGGCTTGAAGAAGTGCGGCGGGAAGTAGCGCCGGAACTCCTCGTCGCTCGTGATGCGGAACAGCTCGTCCGCGTCCGCCGTCGTGTACAGCCGCAGCCGCAGCCGCCCGGTCTCGACCTCAGCCATAGAAAGCCTTCGTCCTTACTGTTTGAGAGCGGCGACAACGAACCTGCCGCCGCGCTTCATGGCACGCAGGGGTCACCCGCCGCCTTGCCGCCGCCGTCCGCCGCCATCCCGCCGATGGGCCGCCCACGCAGCGCCGCGTTGACGAAGGCGAGCCGACGGTTCTTCGACTTGTTCTCCGCCGTGTCGTTCGGCGCGACGGGCTTAGTGCCGCCGAAGCCGACGGGCAGAAGGCGCTTGCAGTCCACGCCCATCCCGACCAGACGGCGAGCGACGACGCGCGCGCGCCGCTCGCTGAGCTTCTGGTTGGCGTCGCCGTCGGCGTCGGTGTGGCCCTCGACACGTAGGAGCGTGATGTAAGTCTTCGCGTCGAGGTAGTCCTTAACGACGCCGAGAGCCTTCTCGCTCTCCGGCTTCAGACGATCGCCGCCGTCGAAGAAGAGCACCGGGTCGGTTAGCTTCAGCTCGTTGTTCTCGACCGTGAAAGTCTTCGGTTTGTCCGTCCCGCCGTCCTGCGCCGCGCCGCTCTGGAAAGCGGCGAGCAGGAGAAGTGAGAGGAGCAGGGGCAAGGGAAAAAGTTTTTTCATCTCTCTTGTCAGCCGCGTCTGCGACAGTCGTAGCCGTCTTAAATCGTGTGAGTCAGGATGCCGTCGCGGAGCTTGGGCTCGAACCAGGTGGACTTCGGCGGCATGATGCCGTTGGCGTCGGAGACGCGGAGGAGGTCTTCGATGGAAGTCCGGTAGAGCGCGAAGGCGACCGCCGCCCGCCCCTCATCAACGTGCCGGACGAGTTCTTCCGTGCCGCGGATGCCGCCGACGAAATCTATGCGCTTGTCGGTGCGCACGTCCTTGATGCCGAGGACGGGTTCGAGCAGGTTGTCCTGCAAGACGCTCACGTCGAGCGAGGCCACGGGGTCTTCGTCGCCGCCGCTCTCCCCTTCGTCCTTTCCTCCGTCCTTCAATGTCAGGCCGTGCCACTTGCCGCCGAGGTACATATGATAGTGACCGCTCTTGCCGGGGCCGCGCGGGTTGGCGTCGTTGGTGATGTCAAAACGTTCTCCGACCTGCTTGAGAAACTCTTCTTCCGACATCCCGTTCAAGTCTTTGACGACGCGGTTGTATGGAAGTATCTGCATCTGGTCGGCGGGGAAGATGACGGCGAGGAAGCGGTTGTACTCTTCGTCGCCGGTGTGTTTCTCGTTCTTGTCGCGGAGCGTGGCGCGGGCGCGGCTGGCGCTCGCGGCGCGGTGGTGGCCGTCGGCGATGTAGAGCAGGGGGACTTCCTCGAAGCAGCGGACGAGCTGTTCCGCCGAGCAGACGCGCCAGACGGTGTGCCGGACGCCGTCCTCGGCGGTGAAGTCGTAGAGCGGCTCTTCGGATGTGGCGACGCCCGCGACGAGCGCGTCTATGCGCCGGTCGGGGCGGTAGGTGAGAAAGACCGGGCCGGTCTGCGCGCGCAGTTCGAGGACGTGGCGCGTGCGGTCGTTCTCCTTGTCGGGCCGCGTCTTCTCGTGCTTGCGGATTACCCCACGGTCGTACTCGTCCACCGAGACGCAAGCCGCCACGCCCGTCTGCTCGTGCTCGCCCATGCGGAGGCGGTAGAGGTAGAGGCACGGCTCGGCCTCTATCTCAAGGGGGCAGTCGCGGATGAGCCTTTGGAAATTCTCGGCGGCCTTCGCGTAAGTCGCGTCGGCGTAGAGGTCTGTCCCTGCGGGCAGCTCGATTTCGGGGCGCGAGACGCGCAGGAAGCTGTGGGGCTTTCCTTCGGCGAGCGCGCGGGCCTCGTCTGTGTTGACCACGTCGTAAGGCACGGCGGCGACTTCGTTTACCTTGTCGGCGGGCGGACGCAGGGCACGAAAAGGATGTATGGCGGCCACGGTTAGAGCGCCTCCCTTCGGGATTCGGAAGAATTAAAATGCTGAGCTTTAAGACGTAAGCTTACCGACGCGCGCCCGTTTTTGCAATTCGAGTGGCGCGGCGGCGCATCGCGTCTCGTGCAACAACTCGGAGCAGTCGTGTAGACTGACACCGATTATTTCGCGGGAGGTCGAGAGGGAGCGAGATGGAAAGACTCTCTGAACGCCGCTGCGTGCCCTGCCACGGCGGCACGCCGCGCCTGCGGGGCGTCGAAGCGGAGCGGTTCATGGAGGAGCTGAGCGGCTGGGAGATAGTCGAAGACCGGCACCTCTCGAAGCGTTACAAGTTCCCGAATTTCGCGGAGGCTCTGGAGTTCGTCAACCGCGCGGGCCGAGTCGCCGAAGAGGAAGGCCACCACCCGGACATCACCTTCGGCTGGGGCTACGCGCACATCAAAATCTACACGCACGCCATCGGCGGCCTCAGCGAAAGCGACTTTATCCTCGCCGCGAAGTTGGACGAAATAGAAGATGAAAATTGAGAACGGTTTGAGTGGCGGAGAAGTCGAAGCGCGCGGCGCGTTGTGCGTCGAGTGCATGGGCGACGTGTCGGCGGGCGAGTCGGTCTTGGACAGGTGCGGGGCGACTTTGTGCCGCGAGTGCGCCGGAGAGTTTTACTCGCCTTGCGCCGGTTGCAGCGGGCTCACGCCGCACGACGAGGCGCTTGAGCGCGCCGAGAATGAAGGGATGTTCTGCGTCGAATGCTTCGGGCGCGCGGGCTCTCAGGGCGAAGGCGACGCGCCGCCGCCGGGCGAAGAGGAGACTGCGGCGCTCGTCGCGGAGTTCGTCTCGCTGCACGCCGAGAAGAAGCGGCTCGAAGAGCGTTTGGAAGAGATCAAAGAGACGCTCAAGCTCGCGGCGGGCGCGCGCCCGCGCATCTCGAACGCGGTGGTCTTGCGCGCGGGCGAAGAGGGCGCGTGCGTCCGTTGCAGCTACTCTCTGAAGACCGCCTACGACCCCGAACGGCTCTCGGCGGTCGAAGAGCTTCTGGGGCGCGAGGGGTTCGAGTCCATCTTCGAGCGCAAAGTCACCTTCTCGCCCGTCAAAGACCGGCTCGAAGAGTTCATCTCTTCCACCGACGAGGAATACGCCGCCGCGCGTGAGGCCATCGCCGCCGCCGCGCGCCAGACCGAAGTCACGACCCTCAACGTCGTCGCACCGAAGAAGAAGAAGTCTTGAGCGCCGCGAAAGTCGCACCCGCTCGCTACCGCTCGCGGTTCTGACTCAGTCCTAAACCTCGTATGTCCGACCGAACTCCCGAACAGTCAGAGCCTTTCCGCACCGAGCGCGCGCTCACGGCGCAGAGGCTGGCGCAGTACGTCGCGCGCGGTCGCTGCGAGCGTCACCTGCGCTTCGCCCTCTTCCCTTCGGAGGCGCAAAGCCTACTCAGCCGCTACGGGCTTGAGATAGAGCCGCTGTCGCCGCTGCTTTCGGGCGCGGGGCAGGCGTTCGAGCGCGAGCGCGTCGAAGAGCTGCGCCGCCGCGCGCCCGTCCGCGACTTGAGCGGCGAGACTTCGGAAGCCTTCGTCTCGGAGCTGCGCTCGCAAGCAGAGGGCCGGGCCTTCTACTACCAGCCGACCATGCGCGGGCGCATCGGCGCGTGGGACTGCGAGGGCCGCGCCGACCTCGTCGAAGTCATTCGTGAAGGCCAGACAGTCCGCGCCACCGTCATTGACTTCAAGGCGAGCGCGCGCGAGACCGTGGGCTTCCGCCTGCAAGTCGCCTTCTACGTGCGGCTGCTCGCCGAGACGCTTGGGGGTGCGGGCCTCTCGGCGCAAGAGATAGGCGGCGCAATCGCCGCGCGCGATAGCGTCCTGAACGAAGACGGCGGGTGGGAGACTTTCGACCTCGCGCTTTACGAAGACGAGATTGAACGTCTAGTTTCGGCGCGCGACTCCGACGTGGCGCGCGCCGCCGGGGCGGGTGAAGGACGCGCGGTCTATCACCTGCGCGCGGCGTGCGACGGCTGCCCGTACAACGCGCTCTGCTTCGCCGACACCGCAGAGCGTTTTGACCTCTCTCTTGTCCCGCTCATCACGGCCCCGGAGAAACGCGCGCTCCACGCCGCCGGGATTACTTCGGCGCGCGAGCTGGCCGCGCTTCTGGAGTACAGGGCGGGCGGCGCAATGGTCGCGGCGGCGGGGCGCGAAGCCGCGCTCGGTCGCGCGTCGGCGCGATGGCCGCTCGCGAGTCGCCTGCCCCTGCTCGTCCAGCGTGCGCGCGCGGCTGTCAGGCGCTACGACCGCACGGTCGAGGCGAAGCGCTACTTCACGAACTCCGACTACGGCTCGCTCCCAGACCCCGCGCAGTATCCCGACCTCGTGCGCATCTTCGTGGACGCGCAGCGCGACTATCTAAAGGACAAGCTCTATCTCGTCGCCGCGCGCGTCGTGGGGCCGGGCGGCGCGTCCGAAGTGATCGAGATGACCGACGCCCCGCCCGACGAAGAGAGCGAGCGCGCGCTGCTCGTCCGCTTCGTGCAGAACCTTCTGCCGGAGGTCGCGCGCGCGGCGGGCTCGACGCACGCGCCGCTCCACGTCTACACCTTCGCGCCGCGCGGCGAGCGCGCCCTGCTCGACGCGCTCGCGCGACACTTCGACGCGCTCTGCGCCGTCCCAGCCTTCTACGACCTTCTGACCTCGCACCCCGCGCTTACGCAGCCGATGGTCTCGCTGCTCGCCGAAGAGGTGCGCGCGCGCCTCAACCTCTCGCCCGTCTGCCAGAACCTCTACGAAGTCTCGCGCGAGTTGGGCTTCCAATGGACGGACGGCGAGACCGACTTCCGCCGACGTTTCCGCGCCCGCGCCTTCGACAACCGCCGCACCTTCAGACGCGACCCGACGACGGGAATGTTCGGAGCGCCCGACACATCTGTAGGGGCAGGGCTTGTCCCTGCCCGTGTGCCGTCGTCGCCGAGCGGGCAGGGACAAGCCCTGCCCCTACAGACTTACGGAGCGTCGGATGAGACTGATGAAGCCGAAGACGTGCCCGCGCCTTTCGTCCGAATTGAATCGGCGGCGAGGTTCGGCGCGGAAGTCCCGCTCGAATACGCTTACGCCGCTTGGGGCTTGCTGCGCGAGTCGGAAGGCTCGAAGGAGCGAGCGCGCGCGCAGGTGCGAGGCTTCACCGGCGTCACGACGGAGCAGATACGGGCTCTCGCCGCGCACCGCACGCGCGCCATGCAGCACGTCGAAGAGGCTTTCGCCTACAAGAACCGGAAGGTGCACAAGGAGCCCTTAGACCTCTCGCGCCTCGACCGCGTGGAGGTCGAGCCGGAGGAAGTCCCGCTCAAACGCTCGCTCGAAGACTTCCTCCTCCTCGAACACCACGCGTCGTTTCAGGAGCGGCTCCTTCATCTCTCGCTGCCGCCCCGCGAGCGCGCCGAGACGGGCCGCACCGCCGTCTTGCGCTGCGACGCGCTACGAGAAGAATGAAGACCGTATCGAGCGCGCGCATTTTCGCTTCGCCGACGTGGAAGGGCGCGACGTGAGCGTCGGCGAGTTGGGCCTGCTGCGCCTGCGCGCGGGCGACTGGGTGGTCTTGAACCCTCTGGCTGATGCTGAAGGCCGAGCCCTTCCGGCGTCCAGACTCGTGCGCGGGCGGCTCGCCGTCGTCGAGGAGTTGACTGAAGAAGGCGTGCTCCTTCGCCTCATGCCGATGAGCTTTAAGAACTCGCCCTTCCGCTACCCGCACACGCTCTTCGTGCCCGACACGGGGACGCTCTACACGATTGACGAGATGGCCGACGACCTCAACTCCGACAAGTTCCTCGAAGCCTGCCGCCACGCCGACTCCAATCATCTCTACCGCTGGCTGAGCGACACGGAAGAAGGAAAGCAACCGCGCGCCGTGCGCCCGAAGCGGCAGCGCGACGCACAGGAGTTCGCGCGCTTCGCCGCCGAGTCGCAACGGCCTTACGGTTTGACGGCGGCGCAGAGTGAGATTGTCGGCAGTCGTCTGAACAAACGAGTGCTCGTCGTGCAGGGGCCGCCCGGCACGGGCAAGAGCCACACGCTCGGCCTCGCCATCCTCGCGCGCGCGGCGGCGCTCTCGACGCCCGCACGTCCCTTCCGCGTCGCCGTCCTCGCCAAGACACACGCCGCCGTCAACGTCGCCCTCGAATCCGTCGCCAAGCGTCTCAGGGAGTTATGCGGAAGCCCGACCGAACCGAAGTCAGAAGTCGGAACGCAGAACGATGAACTGAAAGACAAGACGGTTGCTATTCGTTCAGCGTTCAGCGTACAGCGTTCTGACTTTAGTTCGGTCGGGCTTCCGCCTCTTCTCGCGCCGCTCGCGCGTCTGAAGTTGGCGAAGGTCTGCAACGACGCGGGCGACACGGTTCCGACGGGCGTCGAGCGCGTCCTGCCCGACGGCGGTGAAGAGTTGAGGGCTTCGGAGCAGTGGGAGATGCTTCTCTCGGAACCCCTGCTCGTCGTCGGCGGGACGCCGGGCGGGCTCTATCGCTTGGTGAAGCAGGGCGCGTCGAAGGGGCGCAAGGTTGACTGGACGGGCGAGCACTTCGATTTAGTCGTCGTGGACGAAGCCTCGCAGATGGGACTCGCGGAGGCTTTGACCGCCGCCGCGTTCCTGCGCGAAGACGGGCAGTTCATCGCCGTCGGCGACCACCGGCAAATGCCGCCCATCCTCGCGCACGCGTGGGACGCCGAAGCGCGCCGCGACCTCAAACGCGCGCGCGTCTTCCTCTCGGTCTTCGAGTATTTGCAGGAGTTGGGCTTCGCCCGCGTCGCCTTAGACGAGTCGTTCCGCATCCCTTCCGAGGTCGCGGACTTTCTCCGCCGCCACGTCTACGCAAAGGACGGGATTGATTTCCACTCGACGAACCGGAAGCGTCTGGGTGATGTCGGCGAAGTCGAAACCGAGTGGCTCCGCGCGGCGCTCGCGCCCGAACACGCGCTCGTCGTCATCGAGCACGACGAGGCGGGCTCGCAGCAGTCGAACGAGTTCGAGGCCGCGCTCGTCGAGGCGCTCGTCCGCACGGCGTCCGAGGCTCTGAACTTAGACGCCCGTGAAGGCGTCGGCATCGTCGTCCCGCACCGCGCGCAGAAGGCGCTTCTCGCCTCGCGCCTCCCCGCGCTCGCCGAGTGCGTGGATACGGTGGAACGCTTTCAAGGCGGCGAGCGCGACCTCATCATCGTCTCCGCCACGGTCTCCGACCGCGAGTTCGCCGAAGGCGAGAGCGGCTTCCTCCTCGAACCGCGCCGCCTCACGGTCGCCGTCTCAAGGCCGAAGCGCAAACTCGTCGTCATCGCCTCGCGCGCCGTCTTCGACCTCATCCCTTCAGACCTCGACGAATACGAACGCGGCGCGCTCTGGAAACACCTCCGCCACGAGTCGAAGGCGCGCACGCTCTGGGAGGGCGAAGTCTCCGGTCAACGCGTCACCGTCCGCGCCGTCGGCTGACACCCTCCCCGGACACGCCGAGGCCGCGCGCGCGTCAGGCGGGACGCGCGCGCGGCCTCACACGCGGCACAGCCCGCCTACCCTCAAAAGGCGGGCGTGCTCAGAGGTGCGCACCCCCGCACCCCTATGCGTAATCACAAACTAAAATGCCCATTGGTGTGAGGCTCCCTGTGCTATCCTGCGCGGGTTCGAGTCTTTGAAAACCCTGCGACGGTCATGCGTAGCTCACGCCTCAGCCTCAAAACCGAGTGATGAGCATCGCCGTTCGAGATGAGAGGTTCATACTCACGGCGAATCAACTGCGCAGCCATTACTTTATCTCAAGTTGGGATAAAAGTAAACACCGAGTGCTCTTTATTTCATCAGGAGGCGACTCCTGATGGGAACGAACCCACGCGTCAGGCCGAAACGCCTCGCCGAGAAGCTTCGCTACGTTCGAGCATCCCTGGAATTAACGCAGGATGAGCTTTTGCGGAGGTTGGACATTGAGGGGCTTGCTACGCAGAGCAAAATCTCGGAATTTGAATCGGGCAAGCGCGACCCGTCGTTGCTCATCCTTCTACAATATTCCCGCTTGGCGGGCGTACATATGGAAGATTTAGTTGACGACGAAGTTAATCTACCCGCGAAGCTTCCCGCCAAGCCAAAGCATTTAAAATTTTTCAACCAAACCGATAGCCCTCTGTCATTGTTGCCTATGAATTAGGGACGATATACCAGCCTCGCGGTTGCTCCTCGACCGCCCAACCGACGGTCAAATTCCGCTGGACATAGCTTACCCATTGTTTGAACGATTGCGTCACCACCGGTACATTGAGCGTCGCGGTATGAGAAGCGGTAAAGGCGGGACGATGCTTAGTAGGAATTGAAAAGGGAATCGGAGCATTACGAGCAATCATCCTGATCAACATAACTAGTGAAATGGGGACAGCAGAGCCCGCTTCGATAAGCCAGTCCAAATTGGAGGGGAATTCCGTATCCCAATTTGCGCCGCGCGTTCCAGCGCGGCGTATCCGGTTGTCTTTGAACCAAACCCGCTGCTGTTCCAGTCAGCTTCACCGCGGGCGTCAAAAAATCTAATCAACGCCTGTTCCGCCATATCTACGAGCGACGGGTCTTCCACATAAGCGAACCGACACCCCATCTCAGCAGGAATCCAGCCTCAAGTTTCCTTCATCTCTGCCCAACGATAAGCTGAGAAGTGGATTACTATGTAAACGCCGCGCCTTAGTTGTTAGAAACCGTGATGTCCGGCGTCCAAACAATCCTCAAAAGGACGTATTGCTAACCCGTTAAGCTTCTCTAACAGTTGAATTAGAATCGCGGGGCCGACCTCAAAGCGAAAGACAAAAGGCTCTGCTTTCTCCTCACGTATCGGAGTGACGGCACCGATAGGAGGCCGGGCAAACGCCGCCGCTGCTTCCGCTGCTTCAACATCATCTTCGTCTAGGACATCAGGAGTGTCATCGCTCACAGTAAGCTTCTCCTCTAGGTGAAGTCCACAATGGTTTGTCTTATGCTTCAGCCACCGCATGTCCGAGTTTCACCGGGACTGCGTTACCAAGTTGTCGCATAGTCTCAGTCCATGACACCGGGAAAGAATATTCATTGGGAAAGGTTTGGAGACGGGCGCTCTCCCTGACGGTTAATTAGCGCACCTCTCCACTTGGGAGCGCGAGCATATTCTCACCACCCGGAACGCCATGATCACCGGCCTTCAACGTCTTGGCTGGTTCATCGAGCGGGCTGCCGGTATGTCCGGGATATGTTCTCGCGCCGGGGATATATTTATGGTTGAGGATATGAGATGCCGCACCTTCTTTAGTGGGATCAGGCAGGTCTGAAATGGCGTCCCGCACTGTTCCCCACGGCTTAAGTGGTGGGGGAATGACTAGGGATTTAAGAACATCAACTCGCGCGCGCAACTTAGGCGGTAATTCCGGGCGGTTTCTTGTCGCTACCTTATGAATGTCCCAATAGTCGCCGCTCACCCATTGATGCCACAACAGCGATTCATGGGAGTGAGTAGGCTTAGGGAACGACCAACCGATATTCAGGTCGGAACGGAAGCCGACTAAGAATACCCTCTCCCGGCGCTGCGGTACTCCGAAATTAGCGGCGTTCAAGAGCTCCACTACTACTTTGTATTGAAGGTCGGCATCCTTACCTTCCGTGTGGTGCTTTTCGAGTCGCGCGAAATGGTCGGGCCAATCTTCGTCGCTCTTCCTTATGACGGTCGGATGACGAAGTTGCAGCTTAATGTATTCAAAATAATTGGCGAATGATTTTGCGTGTCAGCCCCCGTTAACGTTCTCGAAAATAAAAGCTCGCGGCTGTAGCTCCCGCACCGCTCGGACGGCTTCGGGAAACATATCCCGCGCGTCTTGGTGTCCGCGATGCTTACCACCCAAGGAAAAAGGCTGGCAGGGAGGCCCGCCCGCCAGGACATGAAGTACACGGGGGATGAGTGAATAGTCTAACTTGGTTACCTCGGCTTGATACAACGGCCAGTGGGCTACCGGCTCTATGCCGAGCTTTTGGTTTTCGCGGATAGTGTCACATGCGTCCTTGTCGTATTCGACAACGCCAACATGGCTAAATCTAGCCGCGGACATTCCCATAGCTAACCCGCCCGCGCCCCCGAACAATTTAACTGCTCTCACCTCATGCCCTCCAAAAAATTAACTACTCGCGTAGTTATTGCTTCCTTATCTTTAATCTGGCACTCCCAGATAACTTGATAGTCCCAGCCCCTCTCATGGAGCAGCCGTTGATTTAGCACGTCCCGCCGCTTGTTGCTTTCCAACTTTGGCTTCCAAAATTCAACTCTTACATCGGCATCTGTATGAGGCAGTTTTCAATGTTATGGCAAAGCACCTTGTATAACATGCCTCTCTTCCTACCGGGGAACACTAGGTCGGGACGACCCGGTAGTTTTTTGGAGTGAAGTCGATACCTATAGCCGAGCGACCAAACCAGACGGCGGATTTGCAGTTCGGGCTTTGTATCCTTTCCACGAACCCGGCTCATCCGCTCGCTTCTTTGTTTTGGAGAAAGAGGGTCGTAGTTTTCTCGTCCGCTGTCTCGCTTCTAATGCGAAAATACTCGCCTCTCACGAAAATGGTTTCTTTAAACTGATTCATTGGAATTATTTCCAAATACAGCAGTCTTCTATAACAGGCGCACATTATATTGCATGACAAGGGAAAAAATAAGTCCCCTTAATATGCGGTAATTCAAGGATGACTATTATCGGAGTATTTGCGGGACAACTGATGCGTCCATGATTGCGGGCGCGCAAGGGCGGCGGCGATTGTCATTTCCGTCGAGGGAATGTTATATCTCCAGTTCTCTCGTGGGAAGATTATTTAGTGGTTTCTGAGGGGCGCTTTCGGCGAGTGCTCGGCGGGTCTTCGGTAAAAATTTAAAGGGACGGGAAGGGGCGACATTTCTTCGATATGGCTAAGACACCTATCACGGTCGCGCACGGCGACGGCATCGGGCCGGAGATCATGGAGGCGACGCTGCGCATCATCGAGGCGGCGGGCGCGGAGTTGGAGATTGACACCATCGAGATCGGCGAGAAGGTCTATCTGGCGGGGAACCCGGCGGGGATAGAGCCGCGCGCGTTCGAGTCGCTGAGGCGCACCAAAGTATTTTTGAAAGCGCCGATTACGACGCCGCAGGGCGGGGGCTACAAGAGCCTGAACGTGACGGTGCGGAAGACCTTCGGCCTCTACGCCAATGTGCGCCCGTGCGTCTCTTATCACCCGTTCGTGGAGACGAAGCACCCCGTTATGGATGTCGTCATCGTCCGCGAGAACGAGGAGGACGTGTACGGCGGCATCGAGTACCGGCAGACGGGGCAGGTCACTCAGTGTTTGAAGCTCATCTCGCGGCCCGGCACGGAGAAGATCGTCCGCTACGCCTTCGAGTACGCGCGGCGCAACAACCGCAAGAAGGTGACGTGCTTCACCAAAGACAACATCATGAAGATTACGGACGGCCTCTTCCACAAGGTCTTTGAAGAGATTGCGCCCGAATACCCGGACATCGAGAACGAGCACTGGATTGTGGACATCGGCGCGGCCAAACTCGCCGACACGCCGGAGAACTTTGATGTCGTGGTCTTGCCGAACCTCTACGGCGACGTGCTCTCGGACGTGGCCGCGCAGATCGCGGGGTCGGTCGGCCTCGCCGGGTCGGCCAACATCGGCGACTCCATCGCCATGTTCGAGGCCATCCACGGCAGCGCGCCGCGTCGCGCCGGGCAGAACATGGCGAACCCTTCGGGACTCTTCCTCGGCGCTGTGCTGATGCTCGTCCACATCGGGCAGACCGAGGCCGCCGAGCGCGCGCACAACGCTTGGCTGCGGACGATGGAGGACGGCGTTCATACCTACGACATCTACAAGGAGGGCGTGAGCAAGCAGAAGGTCGGGACGCGCGAGTTCGCCGACGCCGTGATTGAGCGCGTCGGGCAGAAGCCGGAGACCTTGAAGGCCGTCGCGTACAAGGCGGGCGAGGGCGGCGAGGCCGCGTTCTCAAGCCGCATGGCGCGCGAGACCGTGGCGGCGAATAAAGAGACGGTCGGCGTGGACGTGTACCTCGACTGGACTGAAGGCTCAGCCGACCAGCTCGGCGAGGCGATGACGCAGGTCAACGGCAGCGGTTTGAAGCTGACCTCCATCAGCAATCGCGGCGTCAAGGTCTGGCCGGGCGGCCACACCGAGACCTTCTGCTCCGACCACTGGCGCTGCCGCTTCGTCTCCGAGTCGGGCGTCGCGCCCGTCTCGCACGCGCAGATCGCCGCGCTCCTCGCGCGCGTCGCCGAGGCGGGCTTCGACTTCATCAAGACCGAGAACCTCTGCGACTTCGACGGCAAGGCCGGGTACTCGCACGCGCAGGAATAAGAAACAGAGCGGGGCGGAGGGGAGACGGGTAAAGGGGAAAGATTCGTTCATCCCTTTACCCCTTCGCCTTTCCCTTTCCCTTTTTAATCTTTAAGGAGAGATTGTCATGACAGCCAACGCCCCCGCCGCCGTGCGTCCCTCGGCGGAAGAGTACGCGTCGTTTTACGAAACTTACGTCTCGCTCGTGCCCGACGGCGACGTGGTCGGGACTCTGAGCCGTCAGCTCGACGAGACGCTCGCGCTGCTCCGCAACGTCCCCGCCGCGCGCGAAGATTTTAGCTACGAGCCCGGCAAGTGGAGCATCAAGGAGGTCGTCGGCCACATGACCGACGCCGAGCGCATCTTCTCCTACCGCGCGCTCTGCATCGCGCGCGGCGACAAGCAGAACCTCCCCGGCATGGATCAGGACGACTACATGAGCGGCGCGACCTTCAGCACGCGCCGCCTCGGCGACCTCGCCGCTGAGTTCGAGTACGTCCGCCGCGCGACGCTCTCGCTCCTCCGACACCTCAGCCAAGAGGCCTGGCTCCGGCGCGGCACGGCCAACGACTACGAGGTCAGCGTCCGCGCCCTCGCCTACATCCTCGCCGGGCACGAGGCCCACCACGTCAACGTGCTGCGCGAGAGATACCTGTGAGCGGCGCGCGCGGTCGGGAGCGCGGTGTTGATGACGCCAAACGAAATCACCGAACTCATCTCCGCCGAGGTCGGGGATGATTGGTCACTCTCAAACAACCACGGCGTGGATTTGAAGAAGTGCCTCGTCACGCCGGAGAGGCGGGTTTACGACGACAGCTTCGACGAGGGCCGGACGGTAGAGCTGTGGCTCGTGCTGGAGGAGTCGCCTGCGGACGGCGCGGGCTATAAAATCGTTTTCGACGAAGAGACGCGCAGGTTCGGACTCGCCGTCTCGTCAAAGGCGGGGCGGGACGTGTTCATCGGCTTCTACGGGGACTTCGTCGAAACGCTGGAAGCGATGTAGCCGGGAGGTCGGACGATGCCCGACGGCCCTCCGCCGGGTCGCCGCGTTCCGGGAGTTAAAGCGATGACAAAATTTCTCACACGTCCGGCGCTCGCGGCGCTCGCCGCCTTATCATGCGCGTTGACGTCCGCAGCGCAATCGGGTGCCGCGCAGACGCCCGCCCCGGAGTCCGACGTCTGGGTCACCGTCTCTCCCGCGGGCGAGGAGTTCACGGCGCAGATGCCCGGCCAGCCCACCGCGTCCGAGGAGAGCGTCGAGGCGGGCGAGCTGAAAGCCTCGGGCACCCGCTACGCCGTAGCGTTGGACGACCGGACGACTTTCATTATCTGGGCGATGAAAGGCGACTACGGCGCGGTTCGTCTGGGCACCGGCGATCAAGCGGGCGTGCGCCTCCCCGCGTGGATGCATCACCTCGACGCCGCGGCGGAGCTGGCCTGGGAGCTTGTCGTCCGCCCCGAAGCCGAGAGGATGGAACGTGAGAAGCTCATCGGTAAGTCGAGGGCCGAGCACGAAGCGCAGATGATGTACCAACGCGAGTTAGAGTTGAGCGGCCATCCGGCGCGCGAGTATTCAGTAAAACTTAAGGGAGTGCGCGGCTCCGTCCACGTCTGCGCCGACGGCGAGCGGGTCTACCTCGTGGCGGCGCTGGGCGCGGGCGCGAGCGACCCGCGCCTCAAGCAGTTCATAGACTCCTTCGCCCTCAAGACGACCGCGGCCCCCCCGCCGAAGGAGGCGGGCGGCGCGGGCGCGGGCATGGGAGGCAAGACGGGCGTCGCGACGCCCGCCGCCGGGACCAGCATCGCGGCGGCCAACGATTACACAAAGCCGTTCCGGTATTCCGAAGTGAAGAAGAAAGCGACCATCACCGAAAAGCCCGAACCGGGCTTTACCGAGGAGGCGCGGAGGTTCAACGTGAGCGGCGTGGTGCGCCTGCTGGCCGTCCTCGCCGCTTCGGGCGAGGTCCAGAATATCCAGATCGTCAAGGGCCTGCCACACGGCCTGACGGAGAAGTCCGTAGCGGCGGCGCAGAAGGTCAGATTCAACCCCGCGCAGAAGGACGGGCGCGCGGTCTCGCAGTTCGTCATCTTCGAATACAACTACAACATCTACTGACCGGGGGCGAGCGAAAGTCCGCATATGGATACCGAAGAGAAAGCGTCGGCGGAGGGCGGGAGCGCAACGCAGTCAACGCTCGTCGCCGTCATCATGGGCAGCACTTCGGACTGGGAGACGATGCGGCACGCGTCGGAGACTTTGAAGCGGTTCGGCGTCGAGCACGAATGCCTCGTCGTCTCGGCGCACCGGACGCCGCAGTGGATGGCGGAGTTCGCGGCCACCGCCGAGAGTCGCGGCCTCGAAGTCGTCATCGCGGGCGCGGGCGGCGCGGCGCATCTGCCCGGCATGGTCGCGGCGCAGACGTGTGTGCCCGTGCTCGGCGTCCCCGTCGAGAGCCGGACTTTGCGCGGCGTGGACTCTCTGCTCTCCATCGTGCAGATGCCGGCGGGCGTCCCCGTCGGCACGCTCGCCATCGGTCAGGCCGGTGCGACCAACGCCGCGCTCCTCGCCGTCGCCATCCTCTCCAACGCGCGGCCCGAACTCCGAGACCAACTCCGCCGCTTCCGCGCGGAGCAGACCGCGAAAGTCCTTGAGGCCCGGCTCCCCGAATGAACGCCATCCTCCCCGGAGCGACCATCGGCGTGCTCGGCAGCGGCCAGCTCGGTCGGATGTTCGCCATCGCCGCGCGCCGCATGGGCTACCGCGTCCACACGCTCTCGCCCGCCTCCGACACGCCCACCGGACAGGTCGCCGACCGCGAGTACGAGAGCCCTTACGAAGACCTCGAAGCCGTGCGCGAGTTCGCGCGCAATGTGCGCGTCGTGACCTTCGAGTTCGAGAACGTCCCCGCCGCGTGCGTCGAGGCCGCCTCGCAGTTCGCGCCCGTGCGTCCGAGCGGCCACGTCCTCCACACGGCGCAGCACCGCCTCCGCGAAAAAACTTTCCTCGCACGGCACGGCTTCCCTCTCGCCCCTTTTCGTCACGTCACTTCGGCTGAATCTTTGCGCGCGGCGGTGGAGGAACTCGGACTCCCTTCGGTGCTCAAGACCGCCGGGTTCGGCTACGACGGCAAGGGGCAGATGAAGCTCTCGACGCCGGAAGAAGTAAGCGCGGCGGTCGAAGCCTTAGGCGAGCGCGAGGCCGTGCTCGAAGCCTTCGTGGACTTCGAGCGCGAAGTCTCGGTCGTCGCCGCGCGCGGGCTCGGAGGCGAGTTCGAGCACTACGGCGTCGTCGAGAACACGCACCGCCGACACATCCTCGACCTCTCAATCGCGCCCTCGCCGTCGGTCTCCGAACGGACGGCGCGTGAGGCCGTGGAGATTGCGCGCGCCGTCCTCGAAACGCTCGAAGTCGTCGGCGTGATGTGCGTCGAGTTCTTCTTGAAGCGAGACGGCGGCCTTCTCATCAACGAACTCGCTCCGCGCCCGCACAACTCCGGCCACCTCACCGTTGACGCCTGCCTCACGAGCCAGTTCGAGCAACAACTGCGCGCCGTCTGCGGCTTGCCGCTCGGCTCGACCGAGTTCCTCCGCCCCGCCGCGATGGCCAATCTGCTCGGCGACCTCTGGCACGCGGGCGAGCCGCGTTGGGCAGCGGCCTGCGCCTCTTCGGGCGTCAAACTTCACCTCTACGGCAAGACCGAGCCGCGCGCGGGCCGCAAGATGGGACACCTCACGGCGCTCGCCGCGACGGCGGAAGAGGCCGCCCGCAACGTCCTCGCCGCGCGCGACGCGCTCTCCTCCACAGTTTGAATTGGTGTTGACTAGCGGACGCGGCTCTTCTTGCGTTTGAGGAAGTCTATGAGGACGAACTGCGTGAGGTTGCCGGGCGTGGCGAAGTAGGCCTTGCCGCTCGTCATCGCCGAGACCTGCTTGACGAACTCGACCAAGTAATAATCCGACGCCAGCATGAAGGTGTTTATCATCACGCCCGCCTTGCGGCACGCCTGCACCTCGCGGAACGTCGCCTCCATCACGACGGGGTCGTTGCCCATCGAATTCTTGTAGAGGCGTCGCCCGCCCCTTAGCTCGCCGAAGCCGGGGGCCGAGCGACGCCCGCCCGCCGCCGATGGCGCGCCTTCGAGGAAGCAGGCGGTCGGCTTCCCGTCCGTCACCATCACGATCTGCTTCATCTCCTTGCGCTGCGCCTGCAAGAGACGCCGCGCGAGCTTCAAGCCCTCGGCGGTGTTCGTGTGGTACGGGCCGACCTGCGTCGTCGCCAGCCGCGCGAGCGGCAGCTCCTCCGCGTCGTCGTGGAAGAGGACGATTTTGAGTGAGTCGCCCGGATACTGCGTGCGGATGAGGTGCGAGAGCGCGAGCGCGACCTTCTTGGCGGGCGTGAAGCGGTCTTCGCCGTAGAGGATCATCGAGTGCGAGCAGTCGAGCATGACGACGGTCGCGCACGACGATTGATAGTCCTGCTGGTGGACGTGCAGGTCACGGTATTCGAGATTGAGCGGGACGCCCAGCCCCTCGCGCCTGATGGCCGAGAGGAGCGTCGTGTTCACGTCGAGGTTGATGGTATCGCCGAACTCGTAGGGCTTGCTGGCTTGCGCCGCCTCGACGCCCGTCGAGAGGTGCGGCGTGTCGTGCCGCCCGACGGAACTCTTGCCCATGCTCCCCAGAAGGTTCCTCAAAGTCTTGTAGCCGAGGAAGTCCAAGCCCTTCTCCGTCACCTCGAACTTCACGTCGCGCGGCGCGGGCTCGCCCACCTCGCCCGGCCCCGTGCCTCTCCGCCTGCGTTGGTCGCGCTCGGTCGCGGGCTCCTCGCTCAACTTCAGATAACCTTCTTCCACCATCCGCTCGATGAGTTGGTTGAGCAACTCTTCGAGTTGCGAGCCCTTGAACTGCCCGTTGTTCTCCGCGAGCATCTCCTCCACGTCGCGCGCGTTCAGCTCGCCCATCTCCAAGAGGGCTTGCAGGAGCGCCTGCCGCAGGGCGTCCAGCGAAGAGTCCGGCTCCTGCCGCTGCCGCGTCCAGTAGTAATCGTCGTCGTACCCCGACTGCAACAGAGAGTCCTGCAACATCTCCATCAAGTCGCCGAGACTCAACCCCGACACGTCGAAGCCCTTGAACTTTGAATAGCGGATGAACTTCATAGGAAATTAAGAGAGAGAATCGTCTCAGGAGAATATTTCGTCCACGCGGCAACTGAAGCCGGGCACAACGACTTGGCCGTCGAGCACGTCACCCTCCGACAGCACGACCGTCTCTGCTCCGGGGCAGAAGACCGAAACCGTCCGGCGCTTAGGGTTGATGACCCAGACCATCCGCGCGCCGTGGGAGAGCCATGATTTGGCCTTCTCATCGGTTTGGCGAACCGTATCGTCGGGCGACATAACTTCCACGGCGAGGTCGGGCGCACCGGGCCAAAACTTTTTCGTCATCCCGATTCGGTCGAACTCTTCCTGACGGATGAACGCGGCGTCAGGGGCCAGAACTGTGTCGGGGTCGGTCGCGACCTTAAAGCCCGTCTCAGCGGCGAGTACCTTGCCTAGAGAGTGGGCCATCACGTGTTGTTTGAGCAAATATGCCACGTTAAGCGCCACATCTCCGTGTTCAAAACCGGCAGGGGACATTTTAATTATCACTCCTTCGACGAGTTCACACCTCCAGGTGTCCTCCTTCGGCATGTCCAGGAACTGCTCGGCGGTGAAGAGTTGGGTCGTGGTACTCATGTCGCCTCCTGACGGCAATCTTACTCGCCGCCTACGGCATTGGAAAGCTAACTGTAACGCCCAGTCTCCGTCAGGTCGTCGTAAATCATCCCGCGCCTGTCCTTCCGTGCTTTGGTGACGGCGGTGTAGCCGCCCTCTTCGTTGCGGCTGATCTTGTTCTGGGCGTAGAGACCTTCGAGGACGAGTTCACAGGCCGAGACGACGAGGGCGGTGTCGGCGCGCTCGAAGGCGAAGGGGACGAGGACGGTCTCGATGAGGTCGGGGACGGCTTCGAGGAGCCCGGCGCACTCTTCCGCCGAGGCGGTGTCGGCGAGGCGCAGGGTGTTGCCCTCGTTGAACCACTGGACGGCGCGCGAGAAGTCTATGCCGACGAAGTAGCCCTCGAAGATTTCGCCCGCCGCGCGCTTGATGAGGTCGCGGGCGATCTTCGCGGCCCCGACCTGCTCGCCCTCGTATTCGAGTTCCATCTTGCCGGTCATCGAGGGCACGGCGGCGTAGATGTCCGAGACGCGCGGGACGATCTCTTCTACGCCGGTCAGGAGCGCGCGGCGCTCGGCGTTCGAGACGACCGACTCCGTGACCGTTATCGGCATCCGCTGCGAGACGCCGGAACGCTTGTCTATGCGCTGGTCGTCGCGCGCCTCGAAGGCGATCTGCTCGACGGTCTCGCGCACGAAGTCGGGGATGCGCAAAACGCCTTCCACGCCCTCGCGCTCAGTCCAAGCCTCCTGCCGCGTAATCTCGACGCCCGTCTGCAACTCCGCCGGGTAGTGCGTCGAGACCTCCGCGCCGATGCGGTCTTTGAGCGGCGTGATGATCTTGCCGCGCGCCGTGTAGTCTTCGGGGTTGGCGGAGAAGACGAGCATCACGTCGAGCTGAAGGCGCACGGGGTAGCCCTTAATCTGCACGTCGCCCTCCTGCATGATGTTGAAGAGGCCGACCTGAATTTTGCCCGCGAGGTCGGGCAGCTCGTTGATGGCGAAGATGCCCCGGTTGGCGCGCGGCAGAAGGCCGTAGTGAATGGTCAGCTCGTCGGAGAGGAGGTGGCCGCCGCGCGCGGCCTTGATGGGGTCAACGTCGCCGATGATGTCGGCGACGGTCACGTCGGGCGTGGCGAGTTTTTCGACGAAGCGCGAGTCGCGCTCGACCCACCCGATCTTGGTCTCGTCGCCGTGCAACTCGATGGTCTGCCGCCCGTGCGCGCTGATGGGCTTGAAGGGGTTGTCGTTGACTTCCGACCCGGCGATGACGGGGACGTGTTCATCGAGCAAGCCGACGAGCTGCCGGATGATGCGGCTCTTGGCCTGCCCGCGCAGGCCGAGGAGGATGACGTTGTGCCGCGCCAGCACCGCGTTCACGAGCTGCGGGACGACCGTCTCTTCGTAGCCGACGACGCCGGGGAAGATACGCTCGCCCGTGCGCAGCTTCGAGAGGAGGTTGGCGCGCATCTCGTCTTTCACAGCGCGCACGCGGTAGCCTTGTTGTTTGAGTTCGCCGAGTGTCTTGGGTAATGCCATCGCTTTAAAAGCCTTGTCCTCTGGTTCGTTCGGTTGTGTCGGGGAAACCATCTCAATGCGTGTGGCGTGCGCCTGAACGCTCAGGCCCTCCCGCCGTGAACATGCCTTCCGCGCTTAATCAGCCCGGCGACCGCTTCGGCGAGCGTGCGGTGCGTCCGCATCCCTTGGAGGTCGAGGCCGAGGCCGACTAAGGACTGCGCGGCGTGGACGCCGACGCCCGTGACGATGCCTTCGGCTCCGACGAGCTTGAGCGCCTGCAAGAGGTTGCTCAGGTTGGCGACGGCGTGCGAGTCAATGATGCGCGCGCCCGTGATGTCGAGGATGCAGACGTGCGCGCCCGTGCGCGTCACCTCTTCGAGCGCCGCTTTGGTCGCGCGCTCCATCCGCAGCGTGTCGAGCGAGCCGATGAGTGGGAGCACGAGCACGCCTTCGAGGACGGGCACGACCGGCGTGGAGACCTCTTCGATCATCTGCGCGCGCTCCTCGTTGAGGCGGGCCAGCAGCTCCTCCATCTGCTTCTGCTCTTCGATGTCCGTGCACGTCCCGACCCACTGCGTGACGCGGCCCCCCTCGTCGCGCACCGGCTCGGCTCGGCCCAGAAACCAGCGGTACACGCCGAGCGGGCGCGAGTAGAAGCGGTATTCTATCTCGTAGCCCTCGCCCGCGCGCCACGCGCGCTCCCAAGCGGCGAGCGTCCGCTCCTTATCGTCCGGGTGGAGCGCGTTCGTGAAGCCGAAGCCGAGCGACTCCTGCTCTGAAAGACCCGTGTACTCGTACCAGCGGCGGTTGTAGTAGAAGTGCGAGCCGGTCTCCTCCGCCGCCCAGACGAGCTGCGGCATGGCGTCGGCGAGCGCGCGGTAGCGCAGCTCGCTCGCACGCAAGTCGCCCTCGGCCTGCTTGCGCTCGATGCCGACCGCGATGCCGTTCGCTACCGCCGCCATCGCTTCCAGAGTGACCTCCGAGAGGGGGCTGCGCGAGAACATCGCCATCACGCCGACGAGGCGGTCGCCGAGGAGCAGAGGGTATCCGGCGAAGGCGACCATCCCTTCACGCTCGGCCCATTCCTTGTCGCCCACGCGCGGGTCGTGCAGCACGTCGTTGGTGAGATGGGGTTGGCGCTCCTCGGCGATGAGGCCGATCTTGAACTTGCCGACGGGGACGCGCGCGTGCGGGCCGTCGAGGTGCGTGTAGAGCCCTGCGCTCGCCTGAAGTTCCAGAACCTGCCCGGCTTCGTCGAGCGTCCAGACGCGCGCGAAGGCGGCGTCCAAGTGTTTGACGAAAGACTCGGCGCAGCGCCGGAGCATCTCCGGCAGCGTCTCGCTCCGCGCGAGCGCCGTGAAGACCTCCGCGCTCAGGGCCGCGAGCCGTTCGCGCTCGTGTAGGACTTCCTCGAAGCGCCCGCGCTCGCCGTCGCCTTCCGCCGCCGAAGCGGCGACCGCCTCTCGTCCCTCGTTCTTCGACGCGCCGCTCTTCTGTGTCATCTCGTTTGCCGGGTCTGTGAACTCTGATTTGGTGAAGTGAGACTTGCGTGCGCGCTTCGTCACACGCCGGGGGCGGACAACTTGCCGTCCGCCGCGCGCGTGACGAGGCCGTCCGCCTCAAGTTTTTCGAGGTGCGCGAGGACGGCGCGCTCCGCCATCGCGTGCATCTTCGGGTGTACGTCCGTGTAGACGCGCGCCACTATCTCGCGCGCGCCGCCCGCGCCCGCGCAGACCGCCGCGAGGATGTTCCGCTCGCGCTCAAGGCGGTGCGTGATGTACTCGTCAATCTTCTCGCGCGGGCTCCCGACCGCCGGGCCGTGGCCGCCGAAGAGCGCGGTCAAATGCGGCAGTTCGCGGTAGCGTTCGAGCGTCGAGAGGTACGCGCGCACGTCGCCTTCGGGCGGGTCAATGAGGACGGAGCCGATGCCGACGATGTTGTCGCCCGTCAGGAGCGCGCCCGTCCGCTCTTCATAAAAAGAGAGGTGGCCGCGCGCGTGCCCCGGCGTGTGCATCGCGCGCAGAGAGAGTCGCGGCTCGCCGTCCAGCTCAATCGTCTCGCCGTCTTCGACGATGCGGTCAACGCGGATTGAGTCGCCGAGCGCTTCGGCGGTCAGGCGGTGCGCCGCGACGGGGACGACGCCGCCGAGATGTTCGCGCAAAGCGTTCACGCCCGCGACGTGATCCGGGTGCAGGTGCGTGATGATTATCTCGCGCGGGGAGCGTCCTTCACCAATCATCTCGTCAACACATCGGTGAAGCGCTGCCTGCTCGTCCTCGTAAGGCGAGCCGGGGTCTATGACGACGAACTCGCGCGCGCCGACGAGGTAGCAGTTGGTCGTCGTCGCCGGGGGCCTGGTCGGCGTCCGCACGGGGAAGCAGACGAAGCCGGGCAAAAACTCGATGCGGCGCACGGGCTCGCGGTGCGCCTGCGGGACGGAGAGGAAGCGGTCCACAGGTCTTCGGTCAGTCCGCCCGCGAGCGTCCTCAAGGCGTGGATGACGGGCGGGACGCCGAGGACTTCCGCGCGCCGCCAGCGCTCGTATGCTTCGCGCGCCGAAGTCCACTCGCCCGCGTCGAACTCGGTGGTGAGGACGCGCGGCTCTTGCTTCGGCGGGCAGTTGACGAGGAAGAAGAGCGTGTCGAAGCGGCGCGGGCTGAAGGGCGGCGTGACCCAACGACCGGCGAAGCGGAAGTCACGCGCGTCGAGTCGCAGGCCGTAATGCTTGAGCAGTTCGGGGAAAGACATTCGCCCGGAAGTGAAGTCGTCGAGGACGGAGGCCAACTGCCCTTTCGTCAAATTCTCCGCGCCGCGCGCGACGAGCACGCCCGTCTCCTCGAACAGCTCGCGCGCCGCGCAAGTTATCATCGCCGAAGTTTCAGCGTCCGTCGAATGTTCGACTTGCACCTCGGCGTCCGACGCGTCGCGCTGCCCGCCGGGGAAGGCGTGGAAGCCGGGCAGGAAGGCCATCCGCGCGCCGCGCCGCGCCCAGAAGACCTTGCGGGTCTTGTGAGCCCTCGTCGCCGACCGCGCGCAAGAGGATGACGGCGGCGGCGTCTTTCGGCGCCGCCGCCACAGTCGGAGCGGCGGGCGCGTCTTTGGTCGAAGCCGTGGGCGCGTCCTTCGCGGGTGCGCTCGTCGTCGCGGCTCCGTCTGGCGTCTGAGTGGTCGGGTTTTCGCTCACGTCTGAATTGTCTGATACGAACGCCTGCCGCCGGTCGGATGTCCGGCGGATTGAGGCGCAAAAGATTCCCGCGCGCCTGAAAGTTTTTTGAGAGCCGACGGGAGTGCGGCGAGTATAACACTACGGCCCGCCGCCGCGCCTCCCGCGCAAAAACGCCCGAAAAACGGGCCGAATCCTAGATTCAAAGGGGCCGCGCACTCTGTCCGTATTCGTACCGACGCCCCCTCGCGGGCGCGGGCATAATTGCGCGCGTTACTGAAGAAGTAACATTCAAGGGGGAAAGGGAACGGCACTTCATGCTCGAAGCCGCCGTTCCTTTTTTTATTCCACGTCGAGTAAGCAGAAAGAAGAAGATGCCGGATGCCAGATGCTCGATGTTAGTTAAGAACTTCGGTCTTTAACTAACATCCAGCATCTAGCATCTGACATCTTCTCTTACTCTTCCCAGCGGAAGCGTTCGCCGTCGCGGCCCTCCCACGGGTTGCCGCGCATGTGGTAACCGCCTTCCTCCCAGAACCCGGCCTCGTCTTCGGCGACGAAGCGCACGGCCTTGACCCACTTCGCCGACTTCCAAGCGTAGAGCTGCGGGACGACGAGGCGGACGGGGCCGCCGTGCTCCGGCGGAATCGCGTGGCCGTCGTTCGACCACGCGAAGAGCGAGTCTTCGGCGAGGAAGTATTCGACGGGCAGGTTCGTCGTCCAGCCGTAGTCGTAAGCGGCGACGCTCACGAACTTCGCTTCCGGCTTCACGCCCGCGAGACGGGCGACCTCGCGCGCCGAGACGCCCGACCACACGTTGTCGAGCCGCGACCAGCGCGTGACGCAGTGGAAGTCCGCGAAGACGCGCACGGCGGGCAACTGCATGAACTCGTCCAGAGACCACTTCAACTTGTTCTCGACGAGCCCGCCGACCTCGAACTCCCAAGCCTCGATGTCAACGTCCGGCGTCCCGTGCGCGTCGAGCACGGGCCACTTGCGCGTCCGCGTCTGGCCCGGCGGGATGCGGTTCGCGCGCCTCGTATCCGGGCTCACGATTGTATCCCCGCCCTCGAACTCCTCGGCCCGCCGCGGCTCGCCCTTCTGGTAAAACGGGTCTTTGAAAATGCCGTCGAGGAAACTCATAAATTCACTCGTAACAAGTAAACCGTGACAGGTGACAAGAAAAGCCGTGAACCGTAAACCGTGACAGGTGACAGGAGGAAGACTGTTCTCTTCCTGTCACTCGTCACGGTTTACCCGTCACGGCTTTTTGCTTTCCGCGAGTCGCTTCAGCTCGTCCGGCATCCACTTGCCGAGGCCCTTCTGGATTGCGCCTTCGATGCCTGCATCGCGGTCGTGCCACTCGTCCGCCGCGCCGATGAACCCGCGCTCGCGCTCGTAGCGGACGGTCTGCTCCAAGCTGAGGGCGATGCCGCTGATGATCTCGCGCCAGTCCTCCATCTGGATGCCGCGACGCACCAGCGAGAGCCCCGCCGTCCAGTCCTCTTCGGGCGCGCGCGCGTCCTGTTCGGGGATCGTCAGGTTATGCAGAGACGGCATCGGCGAGCCGTTGAATTCTCTGTAGAGCGTCGCGCGCAGCTCCTTCAAACTCATCTCCGGCTTCTCGCGCAGCACCTCTTGCGCGCGGCGGAAGATGTCTGGGACGCTCGTCTGTTCTTTAGCCATCGGACTCCCCTTCAAGCTCTTTTAAGTTTTCCTGTAGTGCGTAATTTATAACACCGAACGAAGCGGCGACGCCACAGGCCGCCGCGCGGTTCAGCCTTGCGTTAGGCGGCGGGTCGCCCGCATGATAATGTCACTCGGAACCGAACCAATTAAATTTTTCTGCAAGGGGTAATATCCGAAAAAGTGTCAGACGTAATCTCACTCGAACCGACGGCGCACGAGCATGAAGTACCCGCCGGGCGGCTCACCTGCCCGGTCTGCGGGCGCGAAGCGAGCAGGGGGCTCGTCCCCGTTGACCAACTCTCCGAAGAGATCAGGAAACTGGTCGCGGCCAACACGCCGGGCGGACAGGCCGTCCCGACCGTGTGCCCGCGCTGCGTCGAGTTGTTCGAGCGCGCGCGCGTCCAGTCGGAGAAGTACGGCCCAATCTTCGAGCAGGGCCGCTACGTCCTGCCGACGTGGCTCCGGCTCGGCGCGGACGAGCGCTTCACGGGCCGGGGCGTGACCATCGCCTTCCTCGACTCCGGCTTCTACTCGCACCCTGATCTGACGACGCCGCAGAGCCGCATCCTCGCCTACCACAACATCATCCCGAAGGGCACGGGCACGCTCGAATCGGTCGAGACGGCGAGCTGGCACGGGATGATGACCTCGGTCGTCGCCGCCGGGAACGGGGCGCTTTCGAGCGGCTTCTTCCGCGGCATCGCGCCCGACTCGAAAGTCGTCTGCGTCAAGGTGAGCAAGGGTGGCCGCGTCTCCGAGCGCAACATCATGCGCGGGCTGAAGTGGGTTCTGGAGCACCGCGAAGAGTACGGCATCCGCGTCGTCAACATCTCGGCGGGCGGCGACGCCGACCAGTCGTATCTTCATAACCCGCTCTCGCAGCTCGTCGAGCGCGCCGTGCAGGAAGGCTTGGTCGTCGTCTGCGCCGTCGGCAATGCCGGGCACGAGGCGGGGCATCCGGTTCTTCCCCCGGCCTCCGCGCCTTCGTCCATCGCCGTCGGCGGCTTAGACGACCGCAACTCGCTCGACCCCGCGCGACGCGGCATGTACCGCTCGTCCTACGGCCCGACCTTCGACGGCTTGCAGAAGCCCGAAGTCATCGCGCCCGGCATCTGGGTTCCCGCGCCCATCCTGCCGCACACGCCGACCGCCGCCGAGGCCGAACTCTACGCCAAGCTCCACCGCGCGACCGACGAAGAGCTGCGCCCGCTCATCGAAAAGAACAAAGGTCTCGACCGCGACATGGACGAAGCGCGCGACATGCCCGCCTACCTCTTGCGACACCTCATCTCGGTCAAGCTCCACGAGAACGACGTTATCAGCGAGCACTACAAGTTCGTTGACGGAACCTCCTTCGCCGCGCCCATCGTCTCTTCAATCGTCGCCTGCCTGCTCGAAGCCAACCCGCTCCTTTCGCCGCAGCAGATCAAGCGCATCCTCATTGACACCGCCGAGCGTCTGCCCGACATCGAGATTGACCGGCAGGGCTGGGGCGTCGTCAACCCCCGCCGCGCCGTCGAGTTCGCCCTCGCCCTCGCGCCCCGTTGACCTCCAAGTCACACTTCAGAAACTCAAGATAAAAATAACTGTAGGGGCAGGGCTTGTCCCTGCCCGTTTTCTCTCGCTAACAAGCGGGCCGAGGACTTGCCCTGCCCCTACAGATTTAAGGCCACGCCTACGGCTTACCACCTCGGAGCCAAATCCGTCACCTGATAAGTTTTTCCGGCGGCGCTCCGGCCCGCACTACTCAATTTTGGGGCGCGCATCGGAGGCGACTGTGTGGCCCGACCCTTGCAATGTGATTAAGTCTCTCCCGATTTATGTTCGCGGGGTGACTTTATACATGTTCAGAGAACAAGAATTCGCGGGGGCCAGCAAGGCCAGTTCTTCAATCCTTTCGCCGCTCGAACGGCGCATGGCGCGGCGCGTCGTGCCCGCCATCCCCTCTTGGCTGGGGACGCATCACCTGACGATGCTGACGCTCGTCTGGTGCGCGGCGATAGTCTTCTTCTGCTCGCTCGCGGCGGGTGGCGACAGGCGTTGGCTGTGGGGCGCGTCGGCGATGATCTTCTGCCAGTACCTGACGGACTTCTTCGACGGCAAGGTGGGCAAGTACCGCAACACGGGGCTCGTCAAGTGGGGGTTCTACATGGATCACCTGCTCGACTACGTCTTCCTCTGCGCGGTCGTCGCCGGGTACGCCCTTATCCTGCCTCAGTCTTCGCAGCGCCATCTCTTCTTCGTCCTCGCGGTCTTCGGCGGTTTCATGGTCAACTCGTTCCTCGCCTTCGCGGCGACCGAGAAGTTCAGCATCAGCCACATGGGATTGGGGCCGACCGAGTTCCGCATCGCGCTCGTCGCCTTGAATACGTTCCTCGTCTGGGGCGGCACGCGGCGGATGGAGAAGGCGCTTCCCTATGTCGCCCTCGGCGGCTTCGTCGTCCTCTGCGCCCTCGTCTACCGCACGCAGAAGGAGATTTGGCGGCGCGACATGGAGGCGAAGAAAAATGATGAATGATGAATGCGGAATGATGAATGAAAGACAACTTGCCTTCTATTCATCATTCATCATTCCGCATTCATCATTTCCTCTGTCCTAGACACGCGCGGCGGGCGTGTGCCACAATTCCTCCCGCAAATCATCTTAAAAATTTAAGAGAACAATTCGGAGAGGAAAGATATGGCAGAGAACGAAAACGCCCTGGCGGGCGGTGAAGCGGGCGGCGGCGCGGAGACGACCGAGGCGCAGTCGGAGGCGCAGACGGAGGCGCAAGGAGAGGCGATGTCGCAGCCCGACGCTCCTGCGGACGCGCAGACCGACGCGCAGACAGACGCACAGCCCGACGCGGAGCCCGCACCCGAAGCGCCGCCGGAGGAAATCTCCTATCACGCCGTCGAGAAGGACGGGCAGGTCACGGCCCTCTGGGAGATGCAGGGCCGCAAACACCTCCGCACCATTGACCCGCGCTCCCGCCTGGGGCAGGAAATCCTCCGCCACTACACGGCGGATCACCCGGAAGAGACGGCCTAAACAGAGAGAGTCCGAAGTCTGGAGTCCGGAGTCAAAAGCAGAGGAGCTGTCTTTTGACTCCGGACTCCAACTTTAATTCTACGGACAGTCGCCGCCGTCCGGGCGTCGGCTTTGCCCGTGGACGGTTTCCCGCAACTCACCTCCGCCCCTTCTTCCATTCTCTCGACTAACCTCCCGCCGTAGTCCTTTATCGTCCGCCAAAAGTTCACGAACAAAAAGACGCGTCCGGTGTCTAACGCCTCGTAGTCTTCCGAGGGGAGGCCGGGAGAGGCGACTCTCGTCGTCGCACTTTCAGGCAAGTCATTAATTTTTTGAGAGACGTGTCGGAGCATCGTCCGGCGGGAGGTGAAGACCTTGATGAGATTCGGGCTCAGGTCGCTCCTGTTGCTGTCCGTGCTCGCGGCGGCGGTGTCTTCATCGTGCGGCGGAGGCGCGGGCGCGTCGCGCGACCCGGCGAGGCGAGCAGCGGCGGCGAATCGCGCAGGCCGGGAGGCCCGCGCCGCAGGCGTCGAAGAGAGGCCCACGCGGCCCTTCGCCGGGAAGATGATTTACGTCGTCGTGGCGCTCTGCGACAACGTCAATCAGGGCATCGTGCCCGTCGCGGCGCATCTCGGAAACGGCGAAGACCCGGCGGGCAATCTCTACTGGGGCGCGCGCTTCGGCGTCAAGACTTTCTTCCGCGCGCGGCCCGAATGGCGGCTCGTCTCGGAGGTCAAGAACCCTTCGCCGAAGGTCTTGGAGAGGCTCGTCTTCAAACACCAGCGAGCGGACGCATACCTCGTCGCCGACGCTTACAGGGGCGCGGAGATTAAGCAGGCGACCGCCGACTTCCTCGCCGCCGCGTCGGGCGCTTCAAATGAGACTGTCGAGGTCGGGGCCGAGACCTACGGCCTGAGCCGAGGCGCGGCCTCTCATCTGGTCGCCTACGTCGGGCACAACGGGCTCATGGACTTCCGGCTCGCGGGCTACCCGAAGCGGCGCGACGAGGCGCGGCGCGACGCCGTCATCCTCGCCTGCGCGAGCAAGAATTATTTCGGCGACGCGCTCCGCGAGGCGGGCGCGAACCCTCTTCTGTGGACGACGAATTTGATGGCCCCGGAGGCTTATGTCTTGAGCGCCGCCGTCGAAGGCTGGCTCGCGGGCGAGACGGGCGCGCAGGTGCATCTGCGCGCGGCGAAGGCTTATCACTCCTACCAGAAATGCGGCCTCCGCGCCGCGCAGAAACTTTTCGCTAACGGCTGGTGAAAGGAAGTTATCCGATGGCGTGGACGTACCTCTTCATAGCGGGCGTGTTCGAGGTGGCGTGGGCCGTGGGGCTGAAGTACACGGAAGGCTTCACGCGGCTCTGGCCGACGCTGGGAACGGCGGCGGCGCTGATTCTTTCGATGGCGTTGCTGGCGCTCGCGCTGAGGACGCTGCCCCTCGGGACGGCCTACGCGGTCTGGACGGGCATCGGCGCGGTCGGCACGGCCATCGCGGGCGTCGTCCTCTTCGACGAACCGGCGGACGCGTGGCGCGTCGCCTGCATCGCCCTCATCGTCGCGGGCATCGTCGGCCTCAAGCTCACCTCGTCCCACTGAGGCGGCCCGCCGCTCAGCGCAGGAAGGGGACGAGGAGGCGGACGAGCGCGACGATGACGATGACGCCGGCGATGTCGACCAGAACGCCGTAGCGGATCATGCGCGTTAAGGGGATGTAGCCGGAGCCGTAGACGATGGCGTTGCACGGCGTCGAGACGGGGAGCATGAAGCCCATGCTCGCGCCCATCGTCGCGCCGAGCGCGGGCTCCAGGGGGTCTGCGCCCTGCGCCTTCGCAATCGCAATCACGACGGGGACGACCATGTTGGCCGAGGCCGTGTTCGAGGTCGCCTCCGAAGTGATGACCGCGACGAGCGTCGAGGCGAAAAGCAGTCCGAGCCCGCCGCTCACCGGCAAGACTCCTGTTAGCCCGCGCCCGACCGCCTCGGCCAGCCCCGTCTGGAACGAGAGCACGCCGAGCGCGAACCCGCCGCCGTAGAGCAGCACCACGCCCCAGTCAATCTTGACGGCCTGCTCCCAGTTGATCGCCCGCGCGCCGTCGTCGCCCGGCAAAAGGAAGAGCAGCGCCGCGCCCACGACAGCCGCCACCGCTTCGGGCACGCTCCGGTTGACCGACTGGTAGAACGCGCTCTGGTCTCCCGCGACGAGCGCGATGATGCCGGGTACGACCCAGAGCGCGACGGTCACGGCGAAGGCCATCAGCGTTGACTTCTGCCCGCGCGTCCACACGCCCAGACTCTCGCGCTCGCGCGTCAGCATCTCGCGGCTCCCCTCAATCTCTTTGACCCCGGCGGGCGAGAGCCAGTTGAGATAGAAGAAGAGCCAGAGGAAGAGGATGATGACGACCGGCGTGCCGATCATCGCCCACTTGAAGAAGGGGAACTCGACGCCGACGAGTGTGCGGATGAAGCCGAGGCCGATGACGTTGGGCGGCGTCCCGATGGGCGTCGCGAGCCCGCCGACCGAGGCCGAGAACGATGTCATCAGCATCAACGCCGTCGCGTAAGCCGGATTAACACGGCTCCCGCCCGCGCGCTCGTTGTCGAAGAGAAAGGCGAGAATCGCCATCCCGATGGCGAACATCATCGCCGTCGTCGCCGTGTTGGAAATCCACGCCGAGATGAACGCCGTCACCGCGCCGAAGGCGAAGAGGATGCGAGAGGGACGCGCGCCGACCCACTTGATGGAGAGCACGCCGAAGGCCAGACGACGGTCGAGCCGGTGCAGGAAGATGGCCCGCGCGAGGATGAACGAGCCGATGAAGAGGAACATCAAGGGGTCTGCGAACGGCGCGAACACATCTTTGGCCGGTGCGACCCGCAGCACGACGCACGCGGCGGCCCCGACGAGCGCCGTCACGGGGAGAGGCAGTGCCTCCGTAATCCACAGCACCACGACCGCCGCCATCACCGCCGCTAAGCGGTGCGCCTCCGGCTTGAGCCCCGCGAGCGGCAGCAACAAGAGGAGCGCGAACACGGCGGGCGCGAGCACGAGTCCCACTACGCGGCGCGCGCGCTCGAAGCGAGCTTCCGGCCCGCTCACCACTTCGACGGCCTCTAACGTCCTCGGCATAGACGAATAGATAACCGCGCCCCGGCCTCTTTGTAAACAGAAATGTGCCGCGCCCGCTCCCGCCGCGTGCCGAAACGCTCCCCGGTATGTATCATGTCAGTCACCGAAGCGATAACAAATCGAACGAGCAAGGACGAGAGCGATGACAGACCGGAACTCACCGGCGAGTGCGGCGGACGGGAAGGAATTCGCTTCCGTCTTCATCTCGCACGGAGCGCCGACGCTCGCGACGGACGACGACGAGAACCCGCGCGGGCGAAGTCTACACCGGGGCTGGACTCACGGCAGTCTCAGCATGAACGCTTACCTCTTCGGCGGCGAAGGCGCGGATTAGAAGAGTGTGACCGCGAATTTCGACTCCGACTCTTAAGACAACTTATATCTTTGGAGGAAATGCATGGCTTATCTGACTTCATCCGAGGGCCGCTGGGCTCCGGCTCTGTTGAGCGTCCTGCGGATCGTCGCGGCGTTACTTTTTATGCAGCACGGCGCGCAGAAATTCTTCGGCTATCCGCCCCCGCCGCCGTCGCAGACCCCGCCGCCGGTCGTCCAGCAGAACGCTCAGGAAAAACCCGCCGAACCGAAGCCCACGGGGATGCCCCCGCTGATTCTGGTGGCGGCGATTCTCGAACTCGTCGGCGGACTGATTCTTCTGTTGGGGCTTTTCACGCGCCCCGTCGCCTTCGTCCTGTCGGGCCTGATGTCGGTGGCCTACTTCATGGCGCACGGGCTCAAAGCGCTCTGGCCGGTCACGAACGGGGGTGAGCTGGCCGTGCTCTACTGCTTCGTCTTCCTCTTTCTGGCGGCGGCTGGCGGCGGGCCCTGGAGCATTGACGCCTGCTGGCGACGCGGCAACGCAGACAGGTACTAAGATAAGAACGCGCGTCAATTTTGTAGGGGCAGGGCTTGTCCCTGCCCGTATCTTCGCGAAGAGGACGGGCAGGGACAAGCCCTGCCCCTACAGTGATGACGTGCGTTCTGTGCTTATGACCGGAGCTGGATGTTGTAGGTCTTGATTTTGGAGTTGAGGGTCGTCGCGTTCATGCCGAGGAGGCGGGCGGCCCTCGACTGGTGGCCGCCGGTCTGGTCGAGGGCGCGGCGGATGAGGTCAATCTCGAAGCGGCGCACCTCGTCGTAGAAGTTGACGCCGTGGCTCACGTCAATCGAGCCGCCCGCGCCCGAAAGGGGGATGGAGTTGAACGCCTTCTGCGGGTCCTGAATCTCGGCGGACAGACACTGGCGCGAGACCTCGCGGCCCGGCGCGATGACGACGGCGCGCTCGATGACGTTCTCCAACTCCCTCACGTTCCCCGGCCACGTGTAGCCCTCAAGGAGCGCGAGGACTTCGGGCGCGAGCTGGTCTGAGACCTGCCGGTCGTTCTCCTCGTTGTACTTGCGGATGAAGTGCTGCGCGAGCGGCAGAACGTCCTCGCGCCTCTCGCGCAAAGGCGGTAGCTCAATCGGCACGACGGCGAGTCGGTAGTAGAGGTCTTCGCGGAACGTGCCTTGCCGGACGGCCTCGCGCAAGTCAATGTTCGTGGCGGCGACGATACGCACGTCCACCTTGCGCGGCGTGGTGTCGCCCAAAGGTGTGAACTCGCGCTCCTGTATGACGCGCAGGAGTCGCGCCTGCGTTTCGGGCGGGATGTCGCCTATCTCGTCGAGGAAGATGGAGCCGCCGTCGGCGACCTCGAAGAGCCCCTTCTTGGCGGCGACCGCGCCGGTGAACGCGCCGCGCGTGTGGCCGAAGAGTTCCGACTCCAGAAGCTCCGACGGGATGTTCGACGAGTTGACGGTGACGAAGGTCTTGGCGGCGCGCGGGCTCTGCTCGTGGATGGCCTTGGCGATCAGCTCCTTGCCCGTCCCCGACTCGCCCGTGATGAGGACGGTCGAGCGCGCGGGCGCGACCTGATCCACGAGCGAGAAGACGGCCTGCATCTTCTCGGAGCGACCGATGATGCTCCCGCGCTCGACGCTGCGGCTCATCGCGCGGCGGAGGTTCTGCCGCTCCTCCTCCTTGCGCCGTCGCTTGATGCCGGCGGCGACGGTCGAGAGAATCAGCTCGTTCTGGAAGGGCTTGCGGACGCAGCCGAACGCGCCGCGCTCCCACGCGCCGATGGCCGTGTCGAAGGTGGCGTAGGCCGTAATCATGACGACGACCGCTTCCGCATCAACCTTGAGAATCTCTTCGAGCGCGCGCAGGCCGCCCATGCCCGGCATCGAGACATCGAGGAGCGCCAAATCGTAGGTGCGCCGCGCGTACATCTCCAACCCCTCCTCGCCCGTCTTGGCGAGGTCAACGCGGTAGCCTTCCGCCGAGAGCAGCGTCTCCAGAACGTCGCGCATGATCTCCTCGTCGTCAACGACGAGGACAGAACCCTTCTTCGCCATCCAGAACCCCTTCGGAAAAAGTGACAAGTGACGAGTGACAAGTGAAGAGTTTAGATGCCTTCGGCCTCGGACTCGTCCCTTGTCACTCGTCACTTATTTTATAACGGGCAGAGCGCGGCTGACGAACCGCGCGCGGCCCTTTACTTGACGATGAGCTTGGCGTTCTTCGGCGTGAGCACGCGGCTCTCGGAGGGGGTGTGGACGGGGCGCGAGCGTTCGGCGGTGACGAAGAGGGTGTAGTCGTCGGCGTCGAAGCCGCCGGTGCGGACGTAGATTTCCGCGCGGTTGATGTCTTCCGTGGCGGGGAGGCTCCCCATGTAGACGATGCGCCCGTCGGAGACGATGGCCCAGAGGACATACGTCGCCGCGCCGAGCGAGGACGGCAGCGGCACGCCGCGAAAATTCACGCGGACGTAGGCGCGGCCCGTGTGCTGCGTCGCCCGCGCCGCGCCGCCCGCGCGCGGGGCGAGCCGCTCGCCTTCGAGCTCGATGACGCGCCCGCCGCCGTTCGAGGCGAGGGCGTCGTCCACTTCGGCGTAAAAGTCTCCGGCCACGCTGCTGCGCGCGCGCCTCGGCGCGGACGGCGGAGGCGGGACGACGATTGGAGCAGGCGGGGGCGTGGCGGCGGCGGGCTCGCCCTCACGCGCGAGAGGCAGATAGAGCGTCCGGGCTTCGTTCGCGCGCGTCGAGAGGACGGGCGCGCCGGGGCGCTCGGCGGCGGCAGTCGCTTCCGCCGTGACGATGACGCTGTAATGCTCGAAGGTGGCGGGCCGCTCGAAGGCGAGGCCGCCGTTGCCGCGCTCGTCGCGGCGGAGTTCGCCGAGGCGGACGATGCGGCCCTCGGCGCTCGCCCAGACGACGTAGGTGCTCGCCCCGGCGGCGAGCGTCTGCGGGTCGGGGAGGTTGAGCACGGTCAGGCGACCGCGCCCGCCGCCCTCGCTCGCCTCGATGGTCAGGCGACCCGTCGCGCCCGGCGAGAAAGAGCGCAGGCGGATGTCGAGACGGTCGGCTTGTGCGGAGGTCGTGCGAGCGGACGGAGTGCCTGACGCGCGCGCGGCGTCCGAAGCGAGCCACGCGCAGCCGAACAACAAGGCCGCGACGCACAGACCGGCCCGCATGCAGAAGCCGGGAAAAAGATTGCCCTGAGTCATAGGAGGGGATGACCTGTCCACCGGGAGTTCCAAAAGCGAGAACGCGTGCGAGATTATCACCGGAAGGTGGAAAAGAAAATATTTTCTTCCGAAGAGCGCGCGGGCGCATTAAGCCCCGACAGGGGCGACGGAGATTAGCCGGGGGTGGAGCGAAGGAGCGCAAGCGACCGAAGCGTAAACCCCCGGTACGCGCAGTGACAAAAACACTCGCCCCGGCAGAGGCGACGGAAACGAAGCGCATTCATTCGCGCACGTTCCCGCGCCCCTGCCGGGGCGCAAACATTTTATGCCGACTTGTTCCGGGGTTCTCGCTCGAAGGCTCACGCCTTCTCACTCACCCCCGGCTAATCTCCGTCGCCCCTGCCGGGGCTCAACTTACTGCGGGCCGAAGCGCGCGCGGTACTCGATGGAGGTGATGAAGGATTCGACCATCTGCGCGTTGATGAAGTTGCCCTGCGCGTCGTCGAGCTTCTGCAACCAGAAGCTGTAGCCGCGGAAGTCCGTGTCGGGCAGGGCGTCGGGGTCGCGCCTCATGTAGCCGAAGTATTCCATGAGGACGAAAGCCTTGTTGAGTTCGCGTCTCTGAAGCTCCGCGTTCTCGGCCACGCGTTGGAGGACGAAGGCGCGACCGAAGATGGTGTTGTTGGCGGAGAGGTCGGAGACGAGCTGGTCGAACTCGGCTTGCGTGAGCACGAAACCCGCGTTGCGGTTGAGCGCGGCCATGAAGTCGCCGGGTGACATCGTGACGGGGAACTGCGCGACGAATTCGGGGCGCTGCACCAAGCCGCGGAAGAAGGCCGCCTTGTTGAATGACAACTGTATCTCCCACGGACCAACGCCGACGATGACGTTGCGGCCAATGCGCTGCGTGTCGGTCATCAACTGCCGGAAGGTGACGGGCACGGGCTTGTTCTGGAGGTCGCCGAACGCAGTCTTGTAAGCGCGGTAGACGAGGTAGCCCGTCTCCTTAAACTCGATGGAGAGGAAGAAGGCCGCCGAGACGTTCTGCCGCTTGAGGCTTCGACAGTCCGGGTCAGGGCCGCACTTCTCTATCTCGTTCGTCCAGTGAGCGAGTCCGGCGGCATCGGGCTCGCGCGAGAGGAAGTCGTTGTAGTGCTGCGTCACGAAGAACGTCGAGGCGTCGGAGGCGTGCGCTGCCGAGGTGACGAAGGAGGCCGAGGCGTTCCACGTCGGGTTGTCGAACGTGCGGCTCTGCGGCGTGAAGGTTACACCAGCGCCTTGCGGCGTGATGATGTGCGTCCCCGTGGTAGAGACGAAGTTGAAGGCGTAGCGACCGGCGGCGTCAGTCTGCGCGACGGCGGTCTGTGTGCCGGAGAGCAGGACGGCCACGCCCGCGACGCCGTTACCGGCGGCGTCAATGACGCGGCCCGTGACGCTCACCGAAGTGCGCGGCCCGTCGTCGTCGTTGAGCACGGTGTCGTTATCGCGGTCAATGCCCATCCTGTGGCCCGCGCCGGGGGGCACGCCCGTGAAGGTCAACTCCGAGCCCTCACTCACGGAGTTGATTAACTGCTCCACGGCGATGAGCGAGTCCGAGCGGCTGTCGGGTTGGAGTTCGTTGGCGCTGCCCACGCGGAGGAAGCCGCGCGAGACGCCGTTGTAGATACCCCTGACGATGAGGTCGCAGTTCAGGTTCGGGCCGGGCAGCGACTGCTGCATGAGCAGGTTGATGCGGTTGAGGGTCTCCGGGTCGGTCTTGTTCGAGGCGTTGACGGTCACTTGGAGGCCGACCGTCGGCGCAGTCCCCGTGTCGAACGCGAGGAGGAAGGCTTCAACGTCGCGGCGCGCGTTGTCGTTGGCGAAGCCGTTGAAGACGGGCAGACGCAGGAAGCTCAGAAGCGTGTCGAAGGAGCCGTCGTGGAGGAAGCCGAAGCCGGTGATTTGCTCGGTGCGGGGCGAGCCCGGCGGCGGCTTCTGCAACCCGGTCTTCTGGTACATCCCACGCAGTTGCGGGACTTTGAAGTTCTGCGGCTCTTGCAGGATTGAGCCGGAGAAGACGACGCGGTCGCTGCCGACGTTGAAGCCGGGGAAGGTTCGGTGGCAGGTGTTGCAGGAGAGCCCCGTGAGCGTCGCCGATTGGAAGGTGCTGACGCCGCGTTGCGCGCTCGGCCCCGTCGGCGGGTTCGGGAAGGTGCGGTTGAGGTTCTCGTTCGGGTTCGGCGGGTAGACGAGCGTGCGGACGAAGTTGGTGAAGGCCGTCATCTCCTGCGTCGTCAACAGCCTTGGGCTGCCGAGCAGGCCCGTAAAGGCCGGGTTGAACTCGCTTAGATTCCTGCGGTCGCCGCGCCAGTGCAGAGGCTCCACGCCGATGATGTCGCGCAGGGATTGCGTCAGCATCGGCCCCTTCATCGGGTGGTGCGTGACGTTCGGGGTGACGAGCGGGCCCGTCGGGTCGCCCAAGTCCCAGACGAGCCCGTCGCGGTGGCCGCTAAAGTGACAACTCGCGCAGGAGACCGTGCCGTGCGAAGAGAAGTTCGCGTCGTAGAGGAAACGTCGCCCGTCGCGCACGGCTGGGGGTTCGGGGTTGAAGCCGACGGGGACATTGGAGACCTGCGTCTTCGAGTTGGTGTCCACGACGCTTAAGGTCTGGTCGAAGCGGTTGAGGACGTAGAGCCGCTGGCGCGCGTCGTCCACGGCGAGGCCGGTCGGCCCCTGCCCGACGCCGATGCGGTCTTGCAGCACGCCCGTCGAAGAGAGCACGCCGACGCGCGCCGAAGAGGTCGCCGCGACGTAGACCGTGCCGTCCGAGGAGCGCGCGATGTCGGCGGGCATGGCGAGCCCCTGAGCGCGCTCGGCGTCCGTGCCCGCCGGGTTGTTGAAGTCAATCTGCGGGTTCAAGTCGTTGGTCGCGTCGAGCGAGGCCGCGCCGCCCGGCGTGACGTTGAGGACGGAGACGCGCGTGTGCTGGAAGCGGCCCTTCAGGTTCGGCTCGAAGCGCATGACGCTCGTCGAATCTATGTTGGTGACGAAGAGGCGGCCCGCCGCCGCGTCGAACGCCATGTTGCCGAGGTGCGTGCCGAGGCCCCGCACTTGAGTAGTTAATGAAGGCGTCGCCGAACTCGCGTCAATCACCACGAGGTCAACGTCGGCGAGCGTGTAGTTAACGAACGGGTCCCACTTCGTGTTGCCCGTCTCGTCGGCCCACGCCGCGCCGTTCCACTTGACGATGAGCGAGGTGTTGGGAGCGGCTGGGAGGTTCGGGTTCATCGCCGGGACGGGCGCGGGCAGACCGCCGTTGGCGAAGACGACCGACTCCGGCACGACCGTCGTCTGGTTCCCCGACTCGAAGACGGAGACGAAGACCTTGCCGCCCCCGGCGTCGCGGGCGAGGGCGCGGGGCTGCTTGCCGAAGACTTCAACGGTCTGCGGCGGCGCTCCCGGCGCGTTGGCGTCGAAGACCCTCACCTGATTCCGGCCCGAAACGCAGACGAAGGCTTGTGTGCCGCCGGGGCCGGCGAAGAGCACGTCGGTCGGCTCGTCGCCCACGTCGAAGGTGCGGACGACGTTCCCGGTCGTGAGGTCAACGACGCTCACCGAGTCCGAGAGCCAGTTGACGACCCACGCCTCGCGGTCGTTGCGCGCGGCGACGCTCACGGGTTCGAGCCCGACCGGAATCTCGGCGGTCAAAAGCGGCGTCGCGCCCGTCAACTGAAAGACCGACAAAGTAGCGTTCGGCGAGTTGACCGCGAGCAGGCGCGTCCCGTCGGGCGTCAGAGCGAGCGGATGCACCTGCGGGCTCTCGAAGTTCCTGAAGGCGGGAGGCGGGAGTTGGGCCGAAGCCTTGGGGACGCTCTCGCCGCGCACGAGCCAGACGGCGAGGAGCGAGACGGTGAGCAGGAGCGACAGGACAAGTCGGTGCGACTTGAAGCGGTAAGGTGGGGGCAACATGGCTTACCTTCTTTCAGTTCGGGGCAAACGTGCTCGGGGCCACAAGAGCGGCGAGAAGCTTTCGGGCGGGAGGGGAGAATCCCGTTCGGAGTTTCGAGGCGTCTCTCTTGAGTTAAGTCTACGTGTCGTTGAGGGGCGACTTTCAAAGTCGCCGGTTAGGTACTAGCCGTCGCTTCTCGTGCGGCGGGGCGGAGTCCGTCTCCCGTCGGCGTGTTGAAGCTTTGCGGGCCGCCGGGCTGCTCTAGTCGCTGGCGGCTTGCAGGCGCGTGCGCGCGCCCGCGGTCGGCAGAGTGATGCGGAAGGTTGTGCCCTTGCCGGGCGCGCTCTCGACGGCGATGTGGCCGGAGTGCTCCTGCACGATGCCGTAGGAGACGGCGAGGCCGAGGCCCGTGCCGCGCCCCACGCCCTTCGTCGTGAAGAACGGGTCGTAGATGCGCGCGACGTTTTCGGGCGCGATGCCGATGCCTGTGTCGGCGACTTCTATCCGCACCGAGTCGGGGTCGCCGTTCAAGGTGCGCAGAGTGATGCGCCCGCCGTCGGGGATGGCGTCGCGCGCGTTCAGGAGGAGGTTCGTGAAGACCTGCTGGAGCTTGCCCGCGTTGCCGTAGACGCGCGGGAGCGACGTGGCGTACTCGCGCTCAAGCTCGATGCGGCTCTGGCGGAATTGCGGCTCAAGGAGTTGCAGAGTGTCTTCGAGGACGCGGTTTAAATCCACCTCGTTGAAGTCGGTCGCGCCGCCCGTGCGCGAGAAATTGAGGAGGTTGTTGACGATGCCGGTGGCGCGGTCGGTCTGCCGGTGAATCTTTTGCAGCAGCGCGTGCTTCGGGTCGGTCTCGGCGAGCATGCCGAGGAGCATCTGCGTGTACGAAGAGACGCCCGTCAAAGGCGTGTTGATTTCGTGCGCGACGCCCGCCGCGAGGAGGCCGATGGAAGAAAGCTTCTCGCGTTGCTGCAACTGCTCTTCGAGCCGCACGCGCGAGGTCACGTCCTCCATGACGACGAGCGCGCCGGTGTGCACGTCCGAGTCGGGGCGCTTCAGCGGCGCGAGCGCGACGTTCAGGATGAGCGGGCGGCTGGCGCGCGTCGCCGTGTGGAGCTTGTAGATGTTGCGCAACTCGCCCAGCTCCCAACCGGCTGTGCCGAGCGCCTGACGCAGAGATTCGGCGAAGTCTTCGGCGAAGAGTTCCTCGACACTGAGGCCCGTCGCCTCGTCGCGGCTGAGGCCGAGCATCTCTTCGAGCGCGGTGTTGCAGGCCGTGACTCGTCCCTCGGTGTCAACGGCGAGCAGGCCGACGTTGATGGATTCGACGATGGACTCGTTGAACTCCTTCAGCAACTCCAACTCGGCGGCGCGCTCGGTCTGCTCCCGGTAGAGCATGCTGTTCTCGATGGCGACGGCGACGTAGCCGGAGACGGTGCGCAGGATTTCGAGGTCTTCCGAAGAGAGGAGCGCGCCGCCCGTCGAGCGCCCCAGACCGATGACGGCCACCATCCGCCCGCGCACGACGCACGGCACGTAGTAGTGGAGCGAGCGGCGGACGAACCCGCTCGACGTGTGCGGGAGGTCGAGCCCGTCGGCGCGCACGATGCCGTCCTCGGCGGAGCGCGAGCGAATCATCTCGCGGAAGTCGGGCGGGACGAGCACTTCGCTCGAAAGACCTACGGAGCGCGCCACGCCGTAGCCCGCGGGCGCGCGCGAGTCCTCGACGAAGATGGCGATGCGCTCGACGCCGAGGACTTGTTGGAGGCGACTGACGAGCGCGTCCAAGAGCGGTTCGAGCGAGGTCGTCGCCGAGAGCGTGCGCCCGAAGTCCAGCAGGCCGTTGCGCAGGTCGTAGCGCTCGCCGTAGAAGAAGCGGTCGGTGCGCTCCTGCAAGAAATTCTTGAGCGGCGCGGCGAGCATCGTGATGACGGCCATCGAAGCGATCATCACCACCCCGGCGGTCGTCCCCATCCCCGGCATCAAGACCGCGCTCCCGAACGCCGAGAGCACCGTCAAATAGACGACCGCGCCGATCATCACGGCGATGGTCAGCGTCGTCAAAGCGTAGACGGCGGTGCGCCGCACCACCATGTCCACATCCATCAGACGGTAGCGGACGACCGAGTTGCCGAAGGTCAGAGGGATTAACACGAGCGGCAGGATGGCCGCGTCGGTGAGCCACGCCTGCGTCGCGGCGGGGAAGAGGAAGTCGGGGAGCCCTCCGCCGAAGACGTACCCGGCGGCGTAGAGCAGCGTGAACGGCGTAATCGCCAGCGCCGAGCCCCACACGACCCACTTCAACTGTTGCCGCACGATGGCCGAGTCGCTCTTCACGAACCGGCGCACGAGGATGAACGCGCCCACTCCGAGCGCGACCGTCAGGCAGGCGACCTGCGCGAGCGCGAGCCGCGCCGAGAAGTCTTCCGGCAGCCGGAGGTAGAGCGCGAAGAGACGGGCGTAGAGCGAGGCGGGCAGGAAGTTCTGGAGGTAGACGGCGAAGTAGAAGAAGGCCGACAGCACGACGAGCGCCGCCGCCGGGGCGTAAAAGAGCGCGACGAGCCACCGCCGCTTCTCCGAGAAGCGGTAGCGCACCGGGTAGATGGCGCAGAAGTGCAGGAAGAGCGGCGCGAACAGAAGGAGCGCGGCGTTGTCCAGAAACTCGACGGCGAGGTCGAGGTCTTTCAGCTCGCCGTAGGACTTGTAGAAGTGGAAGACGAAGGCCGCCAGACAGAGCCCCGCGAAGTGCAGCACGTAGGGGACGCGCTCGCCCTGCTTGAAGAGGACGAAGAGCCCGACGAGGAGGTAGATGATGCCGACGAAGTTGACGTAGAGGTCGCGCGTCGTCAGCGACTGCGCGGGCGTCAGGCCTTCGAGGTAGATGTTGTAGTAGCGCGTCTCTTCCGGGTTCGAAGGCCGCTCGATGAAGTAGCGCACGCGACCGCCGACGCCCGCCTCGTCGAGGAAGACCTGAATGTCGGGCGTCGAGACGACCTCTTCGTTCGTCTTCTCGTCGAGGCTGATGGCGAGGAGGCGGTCGCCCGGCATGATGCCGAAGACGCCTTTGCGGCCCGCCGGCGAGTTCGGGTCAATCGAGTCGGCGAAGATGCCCTGCGCCGTCTGCACCCAGTTCACGCCGTCGGTCGGCGGCGAGATGTGCGTCAGACGCTGCGCGAAGTTGAGCGTCCCGGCGGCGACAAGGAGGCCCGCCGCAATCAGCAGCGTCCACGCCCTCGTCGTCAGTCCGGAACTTTTCATCAGCTTTTCGGATGGAACTTGGAAAATTCGGAAGGCCCGTTCGGCTCCCGCCCCCGCCTGTCGGCCTTCTGGCCGGAAGACCGCCTAAATCGAAACTTATGAGGCAAGCAGTATTCCAGTTTTCTTAAGCGGCGAGCCCGGTGCTCCCGCCCCCCTGCTGTCCCTCCGTCGCGCCTTTGGTAGACGGCGGCGGCGGCGACGCCTCACCCTCGGCCCGCAGCCCGGCCCTCTTTCAAACTCAAGGGTTTAAGCCCTGAGGACATTCAAATTAATCCACTTTTTTGAATTTTCTCCGAAGTTTTGGACAACTCTCGGAGGCGCGAAGGCCCGCGCTGCGTTCTTCAGTTCAGGACGGCGCGGGCCTTAATTTCGAGGCGGCTCGTGTTTTCCTTGCCCGGCTCTTAAGGTGTGGCCCGCAGGCGGCGGGAGTAAAACTTTTAGAACCTGACCGAGATGCCGCCGCGCACGGTGCGACGGAGCGCGCCGAGCGAAAGCACGTTCTCGCCGTCCTCGACGCCGGTCAGGGTGTCGAGGAGGTTGCGCGCGTCGAGCGTCGCCTGCGCGCGGACGGGGAGGCCGAAGTTCGGCAGCTCGTGCGTGACGAGGATGCTCAGGCTTGGGTCGTAGACGGCCAGCCGCCCGTCGAACGGGTCAATGGCGAAGACGGCGGCGCGCGGCGAGAAGCGCAGCACCGTCCGCACGGTCGTCCCGTCGCCGACGCTCGCGTCGAGCTGCGCCGAGGCAGTCTGGAAGAAGTCGCTGTGGAAGAGTTGTTCGGGCGTCGTGATTCCTTCGGGCGAGAGTTGCTGGCCGCGCCCGAAGGCGTAACCCGCTGACGCCTTGAGGTGCTGGCTGATGCGCCGCGTGTAGACGACGCGCAAGCCCCTCGCTCCGCCCTGCTGGTTGGCGATGCTCAGGAGCGCGGCGTCGCCCGACTCCGACATCGCGCCCGTCGGCATGCTCAGGAGCCCGACGCCGCGCCCGTCAACCGTGTCGAAGAAGGCGGTCGCCTCGACGCTCGAAGCTCCGTCGAGGACGCGCTCGACGCCGAACTCAAGGCGGTAGCTGCGCTCCAGAACGGCCTGACCGTCAACGAGCGCCACGGCCTGACCCGCCTGCTCTTTGAAGAGGACGGGAACGTCCTCGGCCATCTCCAAGCCGGAGAGTCGGACGCTCGTGTCCGCCGTGCCCGGCGCGAAAGAGGCGCGCAGGCGCGTCCGCGCGTTGGCGTCGAAAGAAGCGCCGAAGCGCGGGCTCAGAGAGTCCGCCCCGCCCGCCGCGCCCATGAAACGCGAGTAGTCGAGGCCGAGCACGAGGACGATGCCGTCGCGCACGACCCACTCGTCCACGGCGCGCACGGAGAACTGTCCGAGCTTCTCCGTGCCCAGTTTCTCCGAAGCCTTCGGCGTGAGCGGAATGAGCGCGCCGCCGATGGTGGCGGTCAGTCTGTGTCGAGCGCCCGCGCGCAGGCGAGCCGTCGCTTCGAGCCGCTCGAACTCGCCCAACTGGCCGGAGAAGACCATGTTGAGTTGGCGGTTGACCGGCGCGGCGAGGGCGAAGTTGACGCCGCCGTAGCTGCCCTGAGCGGGGTTGGAAGAGGAAGCGTAGAAGGTCTCGACGAAGCCCTGCACGCGCGTCCTTCCGGCGCGGTGTTCCTGCACGACCTCTGCTCCGGCGACATCTTCGACCCCTTCGGAGGTCTCGGCGTTGCCGTCGGCGTTCAAGTCCTCGGCGGTCTCGACGCCTTCAGCCGCTTCGCCGATGACGATGGCCTCGTCGCCCTCTCCGGCGTGGAAGACGGAGCGGCGCGACTGCGAGGCGCGGATGCGGAACTTGGGGTCGTTGCGGTCGGCGCGGCGTTCGGGCGTGGTGCGCCCCTCGCCCGCGGGTTGGAGGTTGAAGCGGTAGACGAGTTCGGTCGAAGAGCTGATCTGGACGGAGGAGAAGGTGGCCGGGGTGAACCCTTCGGCCAGTGCGCGCAGGAGGTAGCGGCCCGGCGTGACGCGCGCCGAGAAAGTGCCATCGGCGGCGCTCTTGGTCTCGCGGACGACTTCGTTGTAGCCGTCGCGCAGAACCTTGACGAGCGCCCCGGCCACGGGGTTGCCGCGACTGTCGAGCACCGTCCCGCTGATGACGCCGAAGCTCGTGCGCCGCGCGTTCTCGCCCTCGCCGGACGCGAAGGCGCCCGGCACGCCCGCCCCGCAGAGCGTAAACGCCGCGAGCAGGACAAGGCAGTTCCGCCAGTAAGTTTTTCTCATTGCGGCAAAACCTCCGGGCCGCTCCCACCCTTGAAAGCGGCCACGCCGAGGGTCTCAGAAAAGCGGAGCCCTTCTTTTCACTCTGTGTCCGAGGCGGCGTCCGTGCGAGGGTCGAAAGCGCATGTGGGCGCTTTTAAGCAAGACTCAGGCGTCCCGTTTCGTGTCACGCAGTCGGGGAGACTTACGGTGTCCGACCCGCATCCGTTGCGGAGAGAGCATTTTCCGTCAATCTCGCGAACAGTGTCAAGCAGACTTCGGCCCCGGTGTGCTGCTTCGATGCGGTGTTCCGGCGCGTTGGTTTGCCCGCCGCTTTTGCGGCGTGCTAGGATGCCGGGTGCTGCAAAAAAGTTCTACGCCCCGGCCCGTGCGTTTTTCCACAGAAGCTTTTCCGAACATGGCTGAAGAGGTCAAGGTCACGAGGTTTCCGAGCGGTCTGACCGTTCTGACCGAACGGATGCCTTCCCTGCGCTCCGTGACCGTCGGCGTCTGGGTGCGGCGCGGCTCGCGCCACGAGACGCCGGAGGTCAACGGCATCTGCCACTTCATCGAGCACGCCGTCTTCAAAGGGACGGAGCGGCGCACGGCGCTCGACATCGCCGTCGAGAGCGACCGCCTCGGCGGCCACTTCGACGCCTACACGACGCACGAGCAGACCGGCTTCGCCCTCAAGGTCGTGGACACGGCGCTCCCGGCGGCCTTCGACCTCCTCTCCGACATGCTCGCCCGTCCGCGCTTCGACGAAGAAGAGCTGCGCCGCGAGCAGCGCGTCATCATCGAAGAGATGAAGATGGTCGAGGACACGCCCGACGAACTCCTGACCGAAATTTTCAGCGCCGCCTACTTCCCCGGCCATCCGCTCGGACGACCGATTGAAGGCACGACCGAGACGGTCTCGTCCTTCGGCCACGAACGCACGGCCTCGTTCCACGCCGTGGCCTACGCGCCGCGCAACCTCGTCATCGCCGCCGCCGGGAACGTCTCGCACGAACAACTGGTCGAGCTGGCCGCGCAAGCCTTCGGGGGGAAGACGACCGTCGCTGCCGACGTTGTTGACGAAGGCGACGGTGAGCCGCCTCAACACGCCGCGCCGATTCTCGTCCAGCGCAAAAGGGAGTTGGAGCAGGCGCACCTCATCTTGGCGACGCCGTGGCCCTCCTCGCGCCACGCCGACCGCTACGCGGCGAGCCTGCTCGGCTCAATCATCGGCGGCGGGACTTCTTCGCGCCTGTGGCAGACGGTGCGCGAGGAGCGCGGGCTCGCCTATTCGGTCGGGGCCGCCGGGAGCCACTTCACCGACGCTGGACTCTTCCAAATCTACGCGGGCACTTCGCCCGAACAGCTCGACGAAGTGCTCGACCTCTCGATGGCGGAGCTGCGACGCGCGCGGCGCGAGCCCGTGAGCGAGGATGAGCTGAGGCTCGTCAAGGATCAGGCAATCGCCTCGATCCTGCTCGGACTCGAATCCACGAGCGCGCGTGCCGGGGCCCTTGCGCGGCAGGAGATAGTCCACGGTCGGCGCATCCCGCCCGACGAAGTCATCGCGCGCATCGAGGCCGTCACGCCCGAAGACCTCCTCCGCCTCGCCGAGGAGCACTTCCGGACGGAGGCCGTCGCCCTCGGCGCGCTCGGCAACCTCAACGGCTTCAAAGTTGACCGCGCGCGTTTGGAAATCTGAAGAGCCGTAAACCGTGACGGGTGACAGGTGACAGGATAAAACCAGTTCTTACTTGTCACGGTTTACGGTTCACGGTTTACGGCTCTTCTCCTGTCAGCCGTCACGGTTTACGGTTCACGTCTTTTAGATGAGAGTAACGGTTCTGGGCAGCGGTTCGACGGGGAACGCCGTGCTGATTTGCGCGGGGCAGACGCGCGTGCTGGTGGACGCGGGCTTGAGCGCGAAGGAGACGGCGCGGCGGCTCGCCCTGGTCGGCGAGGACGTGACGCGGCTCGACGGCGTCATCATCACGCACGAGCACGGCGACCACGCGGGCGGGTTGCGGGTGCTCTTGAAGAGCCTCGAATGTCCCGTCTACATCTCCGGCGCGACGCGCGACGCATACATCCGCGAGCGCGTCCACGGCGCGTCCGCTTCGGAAGAGCCGCGCAAGCGGGCCGAGGCTTTGCGCGACCGCACTGAAGAGATTTCTTCGAGTCAGGACTTCCGCATCGGCGAGATAGACTTTCACCCCTTCACCGTCCCGCACGACGCCGCCGACAACTTCGGCTTCAAGGCCATCCACGAAGGCGTCTGCGTCGCCACCTTGATGGACTTCGGCTGCATCACGACCTTAGTCGCCGAACACCTCAAGGGCTGCGCGGCCATCGTCATCGAGTCGAACCACAGCCGCGACATGCTCAAGGCTTGCGACGTGTACCCGTGGGAGTTGAAGCAGCGGATACTCTCGCGCACCGGCCACCTCTCGAACGAGGACGTGGCCGTGTGGCTGCGCGAAGGCTTCGACGGCTCGGCGGAGCACATCGTCTTGGCGCACCTCTCGCAGCGCGCCAACAACCCGCACCTCGCCAAGCTGACCGCCGAAGTCGCCCTCGACGAGCGCGGCACGCTCTTCCACTCCGCCGCCAAAGTCACGCTCTCGCACCCGAAAGAGCCGACGCCGTGGATCGAACTATGAGAAGAAGGCACAAGGCAAAAGGTAAAAGGCAAAAGTGGAAGAGTAGACTCCAAGCGCGACGGTCGCTCTTCATTTTTGCCTTTTGCCTTTTTACTTGTGCCTTTCTTTCGGGTTGTGACGTGGACGAGCGGCGCGGGATTCCGCCCGCCGCGCAGACGACGATTGAGAGTGTGACGGAAGACATCGCCGCGGGCCGGGACGCGAAGGTCTACGGCGAGGCCGCGGAGGAGTGGCGCGCGGCAGTCAACGCGGAAGAGAACGCGCGGATGCTGGCGCGCGTGCGCGAGCGTCTGGGCCGCGTCGAGAATCGCACGCTCCACACGGGCCGCGAGCAGCAGAGCGCCGCCGCGCCGCTCTCAGGCCACGCGCTCGAACTCGTCTACCGCACGCGCTTCGAGCGCGGCGAGGCGATGGAAAAATTCACCCTCCTCGAACGCGAAGGCCGCTGGCTCCTCGCGGGCTACTCGGTCAGCTCGGACACGCTGAAATGAGTTCAAGGTTCAAAGTTCAAGGTTCAAAGTTTAAGAAGAAGCTTTGGCCTTTAACTTTGAACTTTGAACTTTGAACCTTGAACTTATGATACCGAGATACACCTTGCCCGAAATGGGCGCGCTCTGGTCGGAGCGGAACAAGTTCGAGAAGTGGCTCGACGTGGAGATTGCCGTCTGCGAAGTCCACGCCGAGATGGGGACGATTCCGCGCGAGGCGGTCGAGGAGATTAAGCGGAAGGCCGCCTTCACCGTCGAGCGCATCAACGAGATTGAGAAGACGACCGACCACGACGTTATCGCCTTCACGACAGCCCTCGCCGAGTCAATCGGCGAGCCCGCGCGCTTCGTTCACTACGGCCTGACCTCCTCGGACGTGGTGGACACGGCGAACGCGCTCCTTTTGCGCGACGCCTGCGACCTTCTCATCAAGAGAGTGGACGCGCTCCTCGAAGTCCTCAAGCGCCGCGCCTTCGAGTTCAAGGACACGCCGCAGATCGGGCGCACGCACGGCGTCCACGCCGAGCCGACTTCGTTCGGCCTCACCTTCGCGCTCTGGTTCGACGAGACGCGGCGCAACCGCGAGCGTTTAATGCGGGCCAGAGAAGCAGTCGCCGTCGGGAAGATTAGCGGCGCGGTCGGCGCGTTCGCGCACCTCGACCCGGAGGTTGAAGAGAAAGTTTGTGAGCGGCTCGGCCTCAGGGCCGCGCCCGTCTCGACGCAGATTATTCAGCGCGACGTGTACGCCGAGTATTTGACGACCTCGGCAATCGTCGCCTCCTCGCTCGACAAGTTCGCCCTGCAAGTCCGCCACTGGCAGCGGACGGAAGTGCGCGAGGCCGAAGAGCAATTTAAGCGGGGCCAGAAGGGCTCTTCGGCGATGCCGCACAAGCGCAACCCGATACTTTCGGAGCGCATCTGCGGCATGGCGCGCGTCGTGCGCGGCTACGCGGTCGCGGGGCTGGAATCCGTCGCCCTCTGGCACGAGCGCGACATCTCGCATTCTTCAGCCGAGCGCGTCATCCTCCCCGACTCGTCCATCGCGCTCGACTACATGCTCGCCAAGTCCACGTCGCTCTTCGATAATCTGGTCGTCCACACCGAACGCATGCTCTCGAACTTACAGGCGACGCGCGGACTCGTCTTCAGCGGCCAACTCCTGCTCGCGCTGACGCGCGCCGGGGTCTCGCGCGAGACGGCCTACGAGTGGGCGCAGCGCAACGCCATGCGGACGTGGGACGAGGGCGGAGACTTCCGCGAGCACGTCCTCCAGACCCCGACATCAACGCCAAACTCTCGCGCCAGCAAATCGAGCAAGCCTTCTCGCTCGAAACCTACCTCCGCAACGTGGACAAAATCTTCGCGCGCGTCTTTAAGATTTGAGCGCCGCGTTGCATGAGCTGCTAAGCTACTCGTTCAGGCACGCGTGATTGAGCCGTGGGATTCAAACTTATTATTTGCCTGTCGCTGGTATTGACGGCAGCCGGGGCCGCCCCCGGCACTCAGGATAAGTCTCGCCCGGCGCAGCCACTTCCGAGCCTGAAGCGGGATTCTCAGAAAAAGATAGAGCCGGGCGAACCTCAAGGACGTGATGAAAATGTTGACCCCGACGACGAGGATGTCGTCCGGGTTGATACCGCGCTCGTCACCTGCGACGTTCTTGTCAACGACCCACAAGGTAAGTACGTCGGCGGGCTCGGCGCGGGCGACTTCATCGTCAACGAGGACAACCAGCCGCAACGAATCTCCACGTTCACGCTCGGCGGCGACGTAAGACGCCCGCGCACCATCGTCCTGATTATTGACCACAGCGGCAGCCAACTCCCTTACATCAAGACCAGCGTCGAGGCGGCGAAGGCGCTCATGGATCAACTCAATCCGCTCGACCGGATGGCAATAGTCACCGACGACGTAGAGGTGCTGGCGGACTTCACGACGGACAAAGCGGAGCTTAAGAAAAAACTGGACTCCCTGCGCAAGGAGGGTCCGTACCTGGGGCGACTCGGGCGCAGCCGCCAGTACAGCGCGTTGATGGCGACGATGAACAAGCTGTCCGTTGAAGAACGCCTCCGACCCATCATCATCTTCCAGACGGACGGCGACGAGCTTTCCGAACTTCGCCCCGTGGCGGCCTACCCGCCGCCCGCGTGGGTGAAGGTTCCCGCCGACAAGGGGTTCAGCATCACCGATGTCAGCGCCGCCGTCTTAAAATCTCGCGCGACGATTTACACGGTCATCCCCGGCGTCCGATTCGTCGGCATCCCGCCGGGCGAGCAACTGGGGCGGGCGAAGACTGTGCTGGAGAGTGAGCACGCCGCAGTCGCGGAAATCCTGCGGGGGCCGGATGAGAAGCGGCGGCCCCGTTTTAACAAGAATGACGTGTCTGAGGAAAAGCTGAGCAGGACGGCTGAGATGATGCTGTGGCAGCAGACGGCACTGGGCGGGTTGGCGGCGGTCTCCGGGGGGTGGACGGATTTCCTTGAGGAGCCGGGGCAGGCCGCGGAGGTGTACAGGCGCATCCTCTCGGACATCAACCGCCGCTACGTCATCGGCTACCAGCCGACGAACAAGGAGCGCGACGGAAAGCTGCGGAGGCTACGCATCGAGGTGCGCGGCCACCCGGAGTACGTAGTCTGGGGCCGCAAATCGTATTACGCGCCGGAGCGTGGGAAATAGAAGGGTCGGGCGCGAGGTCAGTCGGCCCGCCCGCCGTCATCGTAGGTTTATTTTCTCTACAGACTCCGCGTCTCCGTGGCTAAACTTTCGTTTTGTCCCGCACTGCAAGTAGAATAGCTCAACCAAGAGAACGGAGCCGAAGAGTTGAAAGCCAAAGTTTACGTGACACTCAAATCCGGCGTGCTCGACCCGCAGGGCAAGGCCATCCAGCACTCGGTCGAGCTGCTCGGCTACGGCGGCATCGCCGACGTGCGGCAGGGCAAATATTTCGAGGTCGCGCTCGAAGAGACCGACGAGGCGCGCGCCCGCGAGACCGCCGAGCGGATGGCGAAGGACGTGCTCTCGAACCCGGTCATCGAAGATTACAGAGTGGAGATAGAAGCGTGAAATTCGGCGTCATCGTCTTTCCGGGGTCGAACTGCGACCACGACGCTTACCACGTCATCTCGAAGCACGTCGGCCAGCCCGTGGACTTCATCTGGCATCGGGACACAGACCTCTCGACCTACGACGCCGTCATCATCCCCGGCGGCTTCTCCTACGGCGACTATCTGAGAGTGGGCGCGCTCGCCTCGTTCTCGCCCGTCATGTCCTCGGTCAAGGAGTTCGCCGCGCAAGGGCGTCTCGTCTTGGGCATCTGCAACGGCTTCCAGATTCTCTGCGAGGCCGGACTCCTGCCCGGCGCGCTCATCCGCAACCGAGACCTCCACTTCGTCTGCCGACACGTCCACGTCCGCACCGAGACCTCGGACACGCCTTTTACGAATGAGCTGAAGAAGGGCGACGTGCTCCACCTCCCCGTCGCGCACGCCGAGGGGAACTACGTCTGCGACGACGAGACGTTTGAAGAACTCGTGCGCGAAGACCGCATCGTCTTTCGCTACACGGACGAGCGCGGCGAGACCACGGACGAGTCGAACCCGAACGGCTCGCGCTCGGCAATCGCGGGCATCTGCTCGCGCGGGCGAAACGTCCTCGGCCTCATGCCGCACCCGGAGCGCGCCTGCGAAGACCTCCTCGGCTCCTCCGACGGGCGCGACATCTTCCGCTCCCTCGCCGCCACGCTCGCCGCGCACGCCTGAGAGACTCGGCCCGCGCCCCGCGCATCCCGTCCGGTTCGCCCGAAATACCTGTTGACTTCACCGCCGGGCGGGCATATCTTGCCGCCGTCCGCGCAACGCTTTAAAGGTACGCACCAATACGCACCTCCACGTCCGAGCGAAGGGTCATCCGTTCTCACACGAGGCCCGTCGGCCCCGCACGCGAAAACAACCTACCCGACTCAAAAAAGGAGGATACGCTGATGGAGTATCTGTTCTGGGCGCTCGCAGGGTGGTGCGGGACGCCCTGGTGGTGGAGACGCTGGCCGTGGCCGTGGCCGTGGCCTCCCGGCCCCGACCCCGATCCCGACCCCGTGTATAAGCCGCAGCCCGTCCCCTGGGTGATTATCAAAGTCATCGGCGTCGTGGGCGGCATCATCGGCGGGCTCATCTTCGACCGCGTCTTCGACGGCACGCCGCTCCCGGCGCGCTCGCTCGGCTGGATGGCGGCGACCAGCTTCGGCGGCTTCATCGTCGGGCGCGTCCTCTCCGAAGTCGTCAGCTTAGTGCTCGGAGACAACAAGGCCAACACTCGCGGCTGAGATTCGACTCAGAGCGTCTAACATAATTGTAGGGGCAGGGCTTGTCCCTGCCCGTCGTGCGATACATTCAATCTTGAGTTCATAGCACGACGGGCAGGGACGAGCCCTGCCCCTACAGGTTTATTCACCGCCAGAGGTTTTTGTAAAGCTCTTTCATTCTTTGCCCTGCGCGTGTAAAGGATGTGTAAAACTTTGAGGCCGGGGCCGTGGCTTTGAACCTCTAACTTTGAACTTTGCACTCTCTTTGGTTAAGCTGGAAGCCTCATCTTTGGCAGGTACGATTCCCGAAAGGAGTTTGAGACCAGTTTTATGAAGAAGCTCTACACGTTCGCACTGCTCTGCGCTCTGGCGCTCGCCGCCGCCGCCGCATCCGTCCCGACGACCGGGGCCGCCGCCGAGACCAAGGCCGCCGGGCCGACCATCGGCGCGGTCATCGAAGAGTTCAAACTGCCGGACGCCGACGGCAAGGAGCACTCGCTCTCTTCTTTGAAGGGGAAGAACGGCTCGGTCTTCATCTTCATCTCCGTCCAGTGCCCGGTCTCGAACCTCTACAACGAGCGGATGCAGAAGCTCGCCGAGGAGTACAAGGCGAAGGGCATCAACGTCGTCGGCATCAACTCGAACGTCGCCGAGACGCCCGAAGCCGTCAAGCAGCACGCCGCCGAGAAGGGCCTGAACTTCACCATCCTCAAGGACGCGGGCAACAAGGTGGCCGACCGCTTCGACGCGAAGGTGACGCCCGAAGTCTACTTCCTCGACGCCTCGAACAAGCTCGTCTATCGCGGGCGCATTGACAACTCGCGCAACGGCGACGCCATCTCCTCGACCGAGCTGCGCGACGCCATCGAAGCGACGCTCGCCGGTAAGCCCGTCGCCAAGGCCGAGGCGCTCGCCTTCGGCTGCTCCATCAAGCGCGCCTCGTAAACGAAGATGAGAAAGTCGCTCTTCGTCCTCCTCGCTTTCTGCGCCGCCTTCGTCCACCACGACGGGGGCGGCGTCGCCGCGCGCACGCAAGCCGCTTCGCCGCAACAGGGCGGGCCGGTTAAAAAGGAAGGCGCGCAGAAGAAAGACCCGTCGGCGCACGTCCCGTTGGCGAAGCCGAAGGTCACGGAGTTGAAGGAGGCGGGCCTCAAGTCGCTCTTCGAGGCGAGCGTCGCGAGGAAGAGGCCGCTGCTCATCAACTTCTGGGCGACGTGGTGCGTGCCCTGCCGCGCCGAGTTCCCCGACCTCGTGAAGATCAGGGAGCAGTTCGCCGCCGACCGCCTCGACTTCGTGACCATCTCGCTCGACGACCCCTCGGAGATAGAGGCAAGCGTCCCCGACTTCCTCGTCGAAGTCCGTGGCGACCTGATGCCCGCCTTCCTCCTCAACGCCGACGACCCCGAAGCCGCCATCAACATGCTCGACACGACGTGGCGCGGCGAGCTGCCCGCGACCTTCCTCTTCGACCAGACGGGCGCGGTCGTCTACAAGCACAAGGGGCGCGTCAAGCCCGCCGAACTCGCCGCCGTCATCGAGAAGGCGCTCGGCGCGAAGCCGTAGCTACCTAACTCCGTCCCGCCCGCCATGCTTCCTCACTGGCACCTGTTATTTTTACAGGTCTTGCCTTTCGAGTAGACGCCGCCCCTGCAAATGTTCGGGCACTCGCTCGCCCTCGAAACGTCCTGACACTGGTTGTCGCACTGGCAGCAACCGCTGGAATTCGAGCTGCGTAAGCCGACGGCCAGAGCCATCCCGGCTAAGGCCAGCACGACCAGCAACAATATCCAGCGCCTTCTGTTCCCGGCCCGTGGCTCCCTCGCGGGCGGATGCTCATACGTGTTTGGTTCACTCATGGCCTGAGACTCCTTTCCGGTGTAAGCGCCCGCGTCTGCGGTCGGTCGGGTCTTCTGCGGGGCTTGGAATCTTCGGCGAGGCCGTGCGGCAGCGGGTGATAAGGCTGCCGGAGAAAGGTCGGGCGAGGGCTTTGCGTGCGCGAGGTGAATACGGAAGTGCGTGCAAGATATGCCCGTCGGCGGCGGGTGTCAATAGTCACGGCGCGCGGAGCCGCGAGCCCCGGCGTTTGAAGAAAACCGCGCGAGCCTTTATCCTGTTGAGTCATTCCATCTTGTCTTTCTTCATCCGTCCGCTGCTTGAAATGAACTCTGAAACCATCACGCCGGAAGTCGTCGCCGCACACAATCTGACCGGGGAAGAGTTCGGTCGCATCCGCGAGTTGCTGGGGCGCGAGCCGACGTTTGTCGAGCTCGGCATCTTCTCGGTGATGTGGTCGGAGCACTGCTCTTACAAGTCTTCGCGCGTCCACTTGAAGCGACTGCCGACCGAGGGGCCGCGCGTCATCGTCCCGCCGGGCGAGAACGCAGGCGTCGTGGACATAGGCGACGGCTGGTGCGCCGCCTTCAAGGTCGAGTCGCACAACCACCCTTCTTTCATCGAGCCGTTTCAAGGCGCGGCGACCGGCGTCGGCGGCATCCTCCGCGACATCTTCACGATGGGCGCGCGGCCCGTCGCGGCGATGAACTCTCTGCGCTTCGGCACGCTCTCGCAACCCGCGCACGGGCGGCGCAACCGCGCTCTCCTCGCGGGAGTCGTCGCCGGAATCGCGCACTACGGCAACGCCTTCGGCGTCCCGACCATCGGCGGCGAGGTCGCTTTTGATGACGCGTACTCTCTGAACCCTCTGGTCAACGCCTTCGCTCTGGGGCTCGTCCGCCACGACCAGATTTTCTTCGGCAAGGCCGAGGGCGTCGGCAACCCCGTGCTCTACGTCGGCGCGAAGACGGGCCGGGACGGCATCCACGGCGCGACGATGGCCTCCGCCGAGTTCGACGAGGAAGCCCTTGAGAAGCGACCGACCGTGCAGGTCGGCGACCCGTTCCTGGAAAAACTTCTGCTCGAAGCGTGCCTCGAAGCGATGCGGAGCGGCGCGGTCGCGGGGATTCAGGACATGGGCGCGGCAGGGCTCACCTCTTCGTCGTGCGAGATGGCGGCGCGCGCTGGCAACGGCATCGAACTCGACCTCTCGCTTGTGCCGCAGCGCGAGGAGGGGATGACGGCATACGAGATCATGCTCTCGGAGTCGCAGGAGCGGATGCTCATCGTCGCGCACCGTGGGCGCGAGCGGCAGGTAGTGGACATCTTCCGCAAGTGGGATTTGGACGCCGTCGTCATCGGTCGCGTGACCGACACCGGCAGCGTCGTCGTCACGCACCACGGCGAGAAGCTAGCCGAGATACCGGGGCCGTACCTCACCGACGAAGCTCCGCGCTACGAGCGACCGATGCGCGCGCCGGGAGGCGTCGAAGGCGGGAGGACGGATGATGAAGGCCGTGCTATCGGAAATTCATCTTCCGTCGAAGAAGTGTCGGCGAGCACATCGCAGGTCAGGTCGTCGGTCGCTTCGGTCGTCAACTCGGACGAGTTGGACGAAGTGTTGGAAGCTCCGAGTTCGGTCGTCTCCGAGTCGGAGGAAGATTACAACGAGTCTCTTAAGAAACTCCTGAGCGCGCCGAACGTGGCGTCGAAGGAGTGGGTCTACCGGCAGTACGACCACATGGTGCGGACGAACACTGCCGTGTTGCCGGGGGCGGACGCGGCGGTGGTGAGGATTAAGGAGACGCGGCGGGCGCTGAGCGATGTGTCTGGACGGGAACGGGCGTTACTGCGCGGTGAGCCCGCGAGAGGGCGCGCGTTTGATTGTCGCCGAGGCGGCGCGCAACGTCGTGTGCGTGGGCGCGCGGCCTCTGGGCGTAACGAACTGTCTGAACTTCGCTTCGCCCGAAAGGCCGGAGGTGATGTGGGCCTTCTCGGAGGTCATTGACGGGATGGCCGAGGCGTGCCGCGCGTTCGAGACGCCGGTCGTCTCCGGCAACGTCTCCTTCTACAACGAGACCGAGGGGCGCGGCATCCACCCGACGCCCGTCATCGGCATGGTCGGCTTAATCGAAGACGTGCGGCGCATCGTCCAGCACGGCTTCAAGCGCGAGGGCCACGTGGTCGCCCTCTTCGGCGAGACCGTCGAAGGAGACCTCGCGGCGAGCGAGTACGAGGCGACCGTCGAGGGGCGGACGGTGGAGGAGATGCGGGCCGTGGGGCGCGTGCCGCGCCTCGACCTTGAGCGCGAGCGCGCCGTGCAGTCAGGGGTCTTGCGCGCGGCGGAAGAAGGGTTGCTGCAATCGGCGCACGACTGCTCGGACGGCGGGCTCGGCGTGGCGCTCGCCGAGAGCTGTTTTTCTTCGCTCGGTCGCACGGCGCTCGGCGCGGAAGTAGAACTCGAAGGCCGGCTCTCCGCCGTCAATCATCTCTTCGCCGAGACGCCTTCGCGCGTCGTCGTCAGTTTCGATGAGTCGGCGCGCGCGCGTCTCGAAGAAGATCGCCGCGCAAGCGGGATGTCCCTTCGTCGTCATCGGTCGCGTCGGCGGCGAAGCCTTGCGTGTCGCGGTCGGCGGCGAAGAGTGCGTCGCCCAAAACATCGGCGAACTCGAAACCCTCTGGCGCACGGCGCTCGGCGGTAAGCTGCGAGCAGAAGTTCTGGCCTCGGCGGCGGAGTGAGCGAAGGATTGATTCGGCGGTGTATTCAGGAAGCCCCTTTCAGGGGCTTTGCGAAACATCCACTCGATGGATTTTGCCCTCGCTGAAGTAGAAAACGTCGAACGTCTCGGCGCACGCCTCTAAACGAATCCGCAGGACATCAACGGAGATACTAACTTCGCGCGCGCAGTCGGGCGTCGCCCCGGCGCGCTCGAACCTCGTCGCGTTGCCGAACGGGCGCAGCAGGTACGACCCGGCCTCCTCGTTCAGCTCGAAGCGTTCGAGGCGCGTTTGCAGACCGGCCCAGAGCGGCGACGTGTGCGTGCCTGATAGTCTTCGCGTGTTGGAACGAGAGGAGCGCGCGTTCCAGACCGTTGCGGTAGACGTAAGCCCCGCGCAGATTGTCGGGCGCGTTCAGGAGCAGCACCGAATCACGCGTGGACTGCGCGGCCAAGTCCTCGATGATGCTTTGCGAGAGGAGCGACGCCTCCTTCCACGTCCGGTTCGTCGCCCAGAGGCTGGCCGCGTAAAAGACGAGGACGCAGGCGAGCGCGGCGGCACGCAGGCGGGCGCGGCGTCGCCACGGCGTCCACGCGAAGAGGTAGACGATGGCGGGCGCGTAGAAGGCCGAAGGCAGGTAGAGGAACCTCTCGCCCTGCGTGTCGAAGACGTTGATGCGCAGGTTGATGACGGGCAGCAGCGCGCACACGAACAGTAAAAGCATGAGCCACGGAAACGTGTGGCGGCGCGCGAGGGCGGAGAGAGCCGCGCGAGTCTTCGCGCGTCGCAGCAGCGCCGCCGCCGTGATGACGGCGACCGCCCCCAACGCAATGAGCACGGGCGAGAGGGCGCGTGATTCGAGGAAGGGGAACCCGCGCAGCAGGACGGCAGGGAAGACCGCCCGCAGCGAGAAGCGCAGAAGCTGGCTCGCGACGACGGAGTGTGTGAAGTTCAAGTGCTGCGCCGCGCCGTAACCTCCGACCAACGCCCCCAACACGAAGGCCCGCGCCAAGACGTATGCGCCGAGCAGCACGAAGAACGGCACGGACTTCATCAAGCCCCGCTTGAGCCGCCCCGCCCAACTCTCTCCTTTGTCGAAGTAGACCGCGACGACGAACACGGCCAGAGGGAGGCACGCGGCGGACTCCTTCGAGAGCAGCGCGAGCGCGAACGACGCGAGCGAGAAGACGAGCGCGCCCGGCTTCCCCTCGCGCGCGTGCGAGACGTAAGCAAAGAGGGAGAGCAGGAAGAAGAGCGACGCCAGAAGGTCGGCCCGGCCCGAAACCCACGTCACCGCCTCCGCGTGCGAAGGGTGGAGCAGGAAGACGAGCCCCGCGACGAAGGCGACGCCCGAACGTCTTCGCTTCCTCGCTCCGACTTCGTCTCCGAGCAGTCGGCGCGTGAGCAGGAAGACGAGGAAGGCGTTCAGCGCGTGGAGCGCGAGGTTGGTGAGGTGAAAGCCGAAGGGACGGCTGCCCCAGACCGCGCCGTCGAGGTAGAGGCTGAGGATGAAGACGGGACGGAAGAAACCCCCGTGCTCGCCCCCCCAAATGAAGGGCAGTCCGCCTTCGAGAACCCTGCCGACGAACTCGAAGTCGTCGGAGAGGAAGAACGAGTTGACGACGTTCGAGTAGGCGGCGACGCCGAGCACGAAATAAAGAATGAGGGTCAGAGGGTCAGAGGGGAAGAGGGTCAAGGGGAAAAAGCCGGAGGCCGGGTTGCTGGCCTCTTCAACACTTTTCCCCTTGACCCCTTTCCCTTTGATTCTCATTAATTGCCCGCCGCGACGCGGCAGAGTTCGGCGGCGATGAGTTCGGCGGCGAGGGCGTGGCCCGACTCGTTCCAGTGGCCGTTGCCGAGTTCGCGGCCAAAGCCGTGGAGGAAGACTTTGCGTTGTTCGGCGTATTGCTGGAAGGCCGGGGCGAGGTTAAAGACGCGGAAGCCCTCGCGCTCGCCGAGAGCCTTGAAGCGGCGTTCGGGATAGAAGAGGTCTTGGACGCCGAGTCGGCTCTGGAAGGCCGCGCGCGACGACGCTTCCGGGTGAACCTGAATCGGGTTGCTCAAAGTCACCGCCGAGAACTTCGCCCCGTGACTCTCGACCTCGTCGCGCAACACGACGATTAACCTCTCCGTCACCTCCCACGAATCCTTCCATACCGCGTCCGCCGCCGCGTCCGTGGGCTCTCGGTAGACGGCGTGGGCGACGCCCGGCTCGTCGAGCGGAGGCGGCGTCTGCGTCTGTCCTTGCTGCCCGGCGGTCGCGTCGTTGGCGTTCGTCGCGCCTTTGTCCTTCGACTCTTGCGCGCGTCTTTCGCGGTACGCGGCGAGGGCGGACTTGAGCGCGCCGTGCGATTGATGGATGGCCTGCACGAAGCGCAGACTGTCTCGCAGCCAACGACCGGCGCGGCTTAAGGCGGACTGCCGCCAGCGAAAACTTTTGTTGTCGCGGAACGAATCGTCGAGCACGAGTCGGCCTTCGCGCAACACGAAGTAGGGCATCTCGTCCGTCTCTTTGAGCGCGCGCGAGTTGTCTATCATGTCGTTGTTGGTCGTGATGGCGAGGAGCACGATGTCGGGCGAGTAGTCCCAGACACGCTCGCGGAGCGTGAAGAGTTCCTGCGCCGTGCCGTAGCCGGAGACGCCGAAGTTGATGACCTCGACGCGCTTGCCGCCGAAGCTCTCGCAAGTCTGCAAACGGGCCTCCATCAGAGACCAGAAGGCTTTCTCCTGCCCGACCTGTAAAGCCTCTGCGTAAGAGTCGCCGAGGACGGCGATTCTGAGCACGCCCTCCGGCTTCTGCTTCGAGTGCTCGCGGTCGCGCAGTCCCTCGCTGTTGATGCGGACGTAAGCCTCGCCTTCTTTGCGATACCAGCCCTCGACGCCGGGCCGCAAGGCCCAGCCGCGCGTCGCGTCCGGCGTGTAGAAGAGCGGGTACGTGTAGCCGACGACGCGCAGCGCGACCTCGAAGATGAGCAGGCCCGCCAGCACGCCGACCGCGACGACCAGCAGCTTGACGCGAAAACGCACGGGCGGGCCGCCGCCTTCGCGCGGTTGGTTTTTCATAGAAGGCAGTTTTCAGTTTTGAGTTTTCAGTTTTCAGTTGTCAGCAGTTAGCCTTGAGCTTTCGGCTGCTGAAGATTTGAACTTCCAGATTCGAGATTTGAGCTTCCGAAACTGAAAACTGAAAACTCAAAACTGAAAACTGTTGCCGGGAAGTTATAATTGCCGCCGCCCTCTTGCGCAACAAGCGCCGGGCAAAACTTCTCCGAAGAGGCTTCGTTGAGATGGGCACGTCAGAGACGAAAGCGGCGCATCAATCCGCAAGGACGCTCGACGTTGAGCTGAATGCGGAAGAACTCGTCGCCGCGCTGCTCGGCCTCGAAGCGTCGCGCCGCCTGCACCTGCTCGACAGCGGCGGCGCGCGGGGCGAGGAGGCGCGTTTCCTCGTCGCGGGCTTCGACCCGTGCGAGGTGGTCGAAGCCTTCGGCGAAGAGCTGCGCGTCCGGCGGCGCGGCGAAGCGTCTCTGAGCGTCGAGCGCGGTTCGGCGCTCGCGCTGCTCGACGCGCGTTTGTCGAAGTACGTGGTCGAGCCCGCGACGGATTCGTCCCTGCCCGTGCGCGGCGCGTGCATCGCGTCGCTCTCTTACGAACTCGTGCGGCAGTTAGAGAAGACGCGCCACGTCGTCGTAGACGAAGACGCACAACGCGGCGCGGACGAGCCGGAAGCGGTGCTCGCCTTCTTCGACGTGTTGGTCGTCCACGACTACGCGCGCGGCGAGACGAAGCTTGTCGGCGTCGAAGGCTCGGACGAGGGGATGAGGGAGGCGCGCGAGACTCTGCTTCGAGCGGCTGAAGACGCGCGGCTCAAGGGTGTTGAGAGTGTCGCCGGTCTCGCTCCGCAAAGTCTCTCCGCGTCTCAGACGGAAGCGGGCGAAGCTCGTCCGTCTGTCTCCAAAGCTTCGTCGAACATGACGCGCGGGGAGTACGTCGCGGCGGTCGAGCGTATCCGCGAGCACATCTACGCGGGCGACATCTATCAGGCGAACCTCACGCAGCAAATCACCTGCGCGCTTGCGACGGGCGAGACGCCGGAGCGCGTCTTCCTGCGGCTGCGGCGGGAGCACCCGGCGTCGTTCGCCGCCTTCGTCCGTCGCGGCTCGTCGGTCATCGTGAGCGCCTCGCCGGAGAGATTCTTGCGTGTGAGTTTGGAGAAACAAGCGGGCGACTCGCGGGGGAGAGTTATAGAGGCTTGGCCGATTAAGGGGACGAGGCGGCGGGGCGCGACTGTGGAAGAGGACGCGCGGCTGCGCGCGGAGCTGCTGGCGAGCGGGAAGGACGCGGCGGAGAACGTGATGATCGTTGACCTGATGCGCAACGACTTAGGGCGCGTCTGTCGCTACGGCTCGGTCGAGGTCGCGGAGCTGTGCGCGTTGCAGGAGCACCCGACGCTCTTTCATCTCGTCTCGAAGGTGCGGGGCCGCTTGCGCGAGGGCGTGACGGCGGGCGACCTTTTGCGCGCGGCCTTCCCGTGCGGCTCGATTACGGGCGCGCCGAAGATTCGCGCGATGGAGATCATCTCGGAGGTCGAGAGCGTGCCGCGCGGCGTCTCGATGGGGGCCATCGGCTACTTCTCTTTCGACGGCGCGATGGATTTGAGCGTCGCCATCCGCACCATCACTTTCGACCCCGAAGGCTGTGCGCGCTTCAACGTCGGCGGCGGCGTCGTCGCCGAGAGCGACGCGGGCGCGGAGTACGAGGAGTCGCTGTTGAAGGCACGCGCGCTGCTCCGCGCATTGCGCGCCGAACTCTAAAACTCACGTCGCCACGGCGGGGGAAATCATGTATCCTCTGCGCGTTTTCCCATCCTCTTTCGCCTTGCACCGAAGATGCACACGCACGTCTTCCTCAACGAACGTCTGGTCGAAGCGTCGAAGGCGCGTCTGCGCGCGACGGGCGGCGCGGCGCTCCACGGGCGCGGCGTCTTCACGACGCTCGCCGTCCACAGCGGGCGACCCTTCCTCTGGCCCGCGCACTGGGCGCGATTGACGGAGCACGCGCGGCGCGCGGGCGTCGAGTTCCCGTTTGACGAAGAGGAGACGCGCGACGCGCTGGCGCGGCTCGTCGAGAAGAACGAGGTCATGCGGGGGCGCGCGCGGATCACGATTCTGGCGCGCGGGGCGGCGGGGCCGTGGGGTGTCGAAGGCGAGACGGCGGAAGGAGAGCGCGGCTCAGACCTTCTGCTGATGACGGGCGACGCGCGCAGCGTTGACGAGGAGGCGTTGGCGCTGACGGTCTCGCCGTTCCGCTTGAACACGCACTCGCCGCTCGCGGGGCTGAAGACGTTGAACTATCTCGAACACGTGTTCGCGTGGGAGGAGGCGCGCGGGCGCGACTTCGACGAGAGTCTGGTTTTGAACGAGCGCGGCGAGGTCGCCTCGGCGACGATGGCGAACGTCTTCTGGGTCAAGCAGGGCACGCTGCACACGCCAGCGCTCGCGACCGGCGCGCTGGCCGGGACGACGCGCGCCCGCGTCATCGAGCTGGCCGAAGAGCTGGCCTTCCCCCTCGTCGAAGGCGTCTCTGACTTGCACGCGCTCGCCGACGCCGACGAAATCTTCCTCACCTCCGCCGGGCTCGGCGTCTCGCTCGTCACGACCTTCGACTTCCACCGCTACACCGTCCCCGTCGGCAGCGTCGCGCTCCGACTGCGCGAAGCCTTCCGCCAGCTCACGCTCGGCGTGGACTGAGACTGCTTAACGAAAAATATTTGACGGACGATAATTTTGTCGGGGCGGGACTTGTCCCCGCCCGCGTTTCTGAAGACGCAAGACGAGCGGGCACAAGCCCCGCCCCGACATTCATTGCGTGTCTTCGTCGTCAGCCTCGTAGGGGAGCTTCTCGCCGGGCTTGAGGCGGCGGAGTTCCACTTCGTCGGGGAAGTAGTTGTCGCCCGTCCAGCGCGTCCGCTTCCAGAGGAGCTTGTCGCCGCGCAGCGTCAGGACGACGGTCGCCGAGCCGCTGTGGCTGCTCGTCAGGCGCAATCGCGCTCTGCCGTTGACGATGCGGGCGGTAAAATCCCCCTCGTCAATCTTGGCGAGGTAGCGGGCCAGAATGCCGAACGTGCCGCTCAAGCGATTCCCCCTCTGCCGCAGCGTGAGGTGGAGCGCGTAGGCGGGCACTTCCTTCAAGTCCATGCCCTTGTAGGCCGGGGGCAGGTCGTCCTGGCTCTCGGCGTAGACGGCCCAGTTCCAATTCCCCTGAAAGCCGCGCGCCGCCCCGCGCCGCTGGGCCGAAGCGGTCTGAGACGCGGCGAGCAGCAGCAACGCGACGAGCGCCGCCGACGTGAAGGCGCGGAACAAACTCGCCGTGGCGAGACTCTTCTGAAATCTTCTCACGAACTTCATCCTCTATCCCCTCGGAGTTGAATTGCGACCGCCGGGCGTCCGGCGCGGCGGCTTCTCTTTCTCTGCCCGGTCGTCCGCCTTCGGCGTCGCCGGGTTGAGAATCATAATCTTCTGCCAAATCTTGCGCGAGAGCCCGGTCGTCAGCGCCTCGATGTCTTTCGCCGCGTCGAGCACCACGTGGTCGTCGAACTTCTGCACGTAGAGCGCGGCGACTTTCCCCGTGACCGAGAGCATCTCGCTGCAATAGTCGAGATACCTCATCAACTCGAACGGCGTCAGATTACGGCGGGGCGAAGACGGCGTGTGCTCGCCCCCGCCCGAAACGCGCTCCGGGTCTTTCGTCAACTGGTGCATGTCAATGACGTGCGCGAGCGCGCGCAACTCGTGGATGGCCTTGATGGCCCGCGTGCGCTTGATGCGCGTCTCGACCGTGAAGAGGAAGACGGTCGCCGCGCCGACGATGATGATGAGGTTGACGCCCGCCTCCGAGACCTGTATGAACTCGGCGACTTTGAGCCTGCCTTCGGGCAGCTCTACGTAAAACAGGAGGGAGACGAGGCTCGCACCGATGACGATGATGAGCACCCCGATGGCGGCTCGGAGCGTGCGCTGCGGCTTGGCGACCCACGCGGCGCGCTCCTCCGCCTCGCGCGCGACTCTCAAAAGCTCCCGGCAGACACCGCTCAGCCCCGAATCGGGGAAACGCTCCGCGATTCGCTTCTGAAGCTGCTCGACGGTGGCGATGATTTTTTCGGGGTCTAAGCTGCGGTACATGTTGAAGCCGTGACGGACGACAATCTTAACATCTCAGGACAGGTCAGAACCGCGAGCGGTAGCGAGCGGGTCTCGTTCCGGTGTGCGGGCCTCGTCTGGTCAACACACCCGCTCGCTACCGCTCGCGGTTCTGACCGTGTTCATTCTCGCTTCCGTAGAACGATTGTTGACTCGCCCGCCGCGTCCTTAAACTTTCCGCGCAGGCGGAGCCGCCGACCGTCCAACTCGCTATCCAGTAAGTGAAGACGGCGGGCAGCACGATCATCAACACGCGCGCCGCGTACTTGCCCCACGCCGCGCGCCGCGAACGCGCCGCGGAAGGGAAGACGCTGTTCTGCCTCTCCCAGAACAGCTCGACCAGCTCGCGCCCGTGCGCCCAGATGATGTAGAGCAGCGCGGCTTCGATGACGAGCGCCACGCCGAGCGCGCCGAGCTCTATCCCGTAAAAGATGTCTACGAGGATGATGTTCGTGACGACCGGGAGCAGCAGGCACGCGCCGACGAGCGTCGTCTTGCGGAACATCAGGAGGACGCCGCCCAAGACCTGCGCGAGCGCGATGAGCGTGCCGTAGGCGGGCGAGTAGCCGAAGTAGTACCACGTCAGCCAGAACCCGCTGACCTCGCCCAACGGCTTGTCGAGTTCCGAGTCGAGGACGGTGAACTGCGACCCGTTGAGCTTCGCGAAGCCGTAGACGAGGATGAGGAAAGACGCGACGAACCGCGAGCCCGTGTAGAGTGGCTTCTGCGCGCTCATTTCATTTCGCACTCAAGGCGTGCGTTCGAGCGCGGGGCGATCCCACTGCGCGAGGTTCGCGCCCGCCTCGTAGGTGCTTTGGAGGAAATCCATGAGCGCGTCCGGGGGCGAGCCGGCCCGCCGCACGTCGTCATAGTTGAGGAGGAACTCGGACATCTCCTTGCTGTAGAAAGCCGCCGCGGGGCGGACTGCCGCTTCCTTGAGGCCGTTCGGTTCGGGGGCGGTGTAGGAATAGAAGGCCGCCGGTTGCGTGGGGCCGCCGGGCCAGAAGCCGTGGCTGATGACTTCGTGCGAGTACGCCTCGCGCGTGATGGAGTCCGCGCCTTCGCGCTCCGGCGCGGGTCTGCCGGAGAAGCGCGTCACGGCCAAGTCGAAACTGCCCCAGAAGAAATGGACGGGGCTGCACTTGCCGACGAAACGCGAACGAAACTCGTTGAAGACCCGGTCGGCGCGCGAGAGGACGTGCCAGAAGCGTCGGGCGTATTCGGGGTCGTAAGAGGCGTGCTGAAAATCCTTCTCGAACGGAATAGGGTCGGGAACCTCGACGGGCGTCGTCCAAATCCTGACCTCGATGCCGAGGGCGCGCAGCTCGCGCATGACCTTCTCGTAAAACTCGGCGACGGACTGCGGCGTGAGGGCGACCGCCTTGCTCGTGCCGTCGCTGCACAGGATTCGGAGCTGGTGGCTGATGAAGTCGAACTCCATCTCGAAGACGCGCCCGCCGTCGTAGTGCATCGCCGAGGTGGTCAGCCCGCGCGGCGAGACGTAGAGCGGGACGTTCCACCAGTGATTCACCAGCGGCGTCAGCGCCAGGCGAATCTTTCCGACCACCTGCGACCACATGTGGAGCGTTGCGCAGGTGTCTTTCCACTCCTCGAAAGGCAAACTCGGCCACGCCCCGCCGTCGTTGTCCGTCTCTCCGCTCACAGTCGAATTGGTCATCAAAGCCTCCGTCGTCGAACCTCGTCTTTCGTCACATCTTAACCCGACATTCGCCCGGCGGCGTGGAAAAGTTACAGCCCCGCGCGGCGTCGAGGCCGTCGGCGGGGCTGTGTCATCCGTTGACGTTGATGAAGGCGCGACTCAACGCCGTCTCGCGTTGCGGGGCGCGGTGTTGGCGAGGAGGCCGGGCTCGTACATCGCGCTCCAAGCGAGACGCTGGCGCGTGAAGTCGCGGGGGTACGAGATGCGGACGGCTGTGATTTTTCCGGCGCGGTCGAACGAGGGCGTGAGTTCGGGGTTGATGCCCGCCCAGTAGGTCGGCAGGTTCAACTTCTTGTAGCGGGCCACGACCTCGTCGCGCACCTTCGGGTCGAAGCGGATGCCGTACTTCTCGACGAGCGCCTTGCCCGCCTCGTAGTCGCCCTCGGCCTTGATGCGCATCAGCTCGGCGAGGAGCATCCGGACGCCCTCGCGCATCTTGTCGAAGTCCTTGATGTGGACGTAGCGTTTGCCGTTGCGCTTGGTGATGACTTCAATCGCGCCGGTCTTGTCCATGATGTAACCGGCGATGAGCTGGCGGTTGCGCTGGTGGTCTTCCTCAATCTGGTCGCCTTCGGTGGTCGTGCGCAGTTGCGTGAGCATGACGCGCGCCGCCGTGTGGTACATCGCCTTCGCCACGTCGGGGTGCGAGACGAGCCCCAGCTCTCGGAGCTTCGGGTCGGAGATGTTCCAGAGCGCCATGAGGTCTGCGCGCGCCTCTTCCAGAGTCGAGTAGTATTCCTTCAAGTAGAAGGCGGCCTCGCGCGTCAGTTTCGGGTTGAGCTTGCCGGAGCCGTGGCCGATGACTTCGTGGAGCGCGGTCATCAGGTTCTCGGCTTCCTCGCCGTGGGTGCGCACGATGCGCAACTCTTCGGGCGAGGAGGCGAACTCTTCCAGAGCGGTCGTGCCCGTGGCGCGTGCGAAGGCGCGCGAAGAGCCGGTGATGAGGAAGCTCTTCGTGCCGTGCTTCTCCTGCACCTCGCGCTCGTTCGGGAGGTTGACGCCGACGGTCGTGATGGTGAAGTCGCCGTTCTCGGCCAGCATCTCGACGGCGACGGCGAGGGGCGGCTTCACTCCCTGCTTCTTGTACTGCTCGGCCCACGGCGCGCGGTCTTCGAAGTACTGCGCGTTGTCGGCGAGCTTGAGCATGACGTGATTGACGGCGTCGTCCGTCACCGAGACGAAGCCCTGCATCGCGCCCTTCGCGCCGCGCGGGTCGCGGTAGACTTCGACGAAGCCGTTCGAGAAGTCCACCGTCACCTTGTTCTGCACCCACAGCTCGCCCGTCCGCACCCAATCTTTCGGGTCGCCCGTCCGGTAGAAGCGGACGAGCGCGTCAATCACCGCCGCCTGCCCCGGCTCGGCGTAGGCTTGCGCCTGTTCGAGGAAGCCGATGGCCTTCGTCAAATATTCGGCGTAGAGCCCCGGCGCGACGCTCCCATCCGGCGTGCCCGCGCGGTAGACCTGCTCGATGAGGCGACCGTCGGGCATCTTCACGACGCGCGAGTTCAAGGGGTGCTGCTCCTGAAAATTCTTCAGGTCTTCCATGCCCACGCCGGTGTAGAGGTTGACGGCGCTCGCCTGAAGGATGTCGAGGCCGCCGCGCGGGCTCTTGGCCGTGGACATCGGCTCGAACTCCGGGTCGAAGAGCGACTGCCGGAGTTCTCCGAGTTCGCGCCGGAACTCTTCGGGCGTCATCAACAGCCCGCCGTTGCGGACGGCCTGCAACCCGGCGGCCTCCAACTCCTCGAAGGTGAATTCGGGGAGGAATTTTTGCGACGTGTAGGAGTTGTGGTTGCCCGCGTTCGCCCAGAAGAGCTTGGTGAAGTCGTTGATTTTTTTGAGCGCGGCGGGGCGCACGCCTCGTGGGTGCGCGACGATTGCTTCGAGGATGCGCTTCTGCCTCAAACCGAAGCGCGACATCTGGTCGTAGATGACGGGCTCAATCGCGACCGACGCCTGACTCAGATAAAAGGCGAGCGCCTGCTGGCGCGGCGTGAGCTTGCGGAAGCTCTCGGCTTCGAGTTGGAGGATGCCGGTCGCGCCGACGCGCTCGACGAGCGAGCTGCGGCCCGGCGCGACTCGCGGGCGCTGCGCGAAGGCGTCGAGGCCGTGGGCGGTCAGAAAGACGCTGAAGAGGAGGGCGGCGAAGACAGAACGCGCAGTTGATTTCAAGGTCAATCCTCCGTAAGAGACTCTCCAAGGGTTTTGGTCTGGTTCGTTTAAGCTTACGCCAACGGGCGGGGGCTTTGCAAAAACGTGTGGGAGAGTGTGCGGCCCGCCGAACGCGAAAAGAGGGCGACCGCAACGGCAGTCGCCCTCTCCACGTGGAACGAGGAAGAGATTATTTACTGCTCTTCTTCGACGACCTCGACATCGTCCGGCTCGATGACGGGAATCACGGACTTGTAGAACCCGAAGTTGTCACGCTTGTTCAGCTCGTCGGTCAGGCTGAAAGCCTCGGCGCTGCTCTCGAAGGGGCGGCCCGACGTGTCGCGGTTGACCACGTAGTAAAAGAGCAGCTCCACGGCATCGCCGGATTCCAGACCCTTGCCCTCACACACGGTCGTCCCGGTCTTGCCCTCGTCGGGAGTCTTGCAAAAGACCTCCGGCCCCGAAGCCTGCTTGACGGTGAGGAACGTCATCTCGTTCGGCACTTCGTCCGTAATCTCGATGCGCTCGGCGAAGTCCGGGCCGGGGTTCGAGACGCGCACGCTGTAGACGACACGGTCGCCGGGGTCAATGTAGGGCGGCCCCCACTTCTGGACGACGATGTCGGCGAAACGCCTGTGCGGGTTGCGGACGACGAACTGCGCGCGGACTTCGCGGTTGGCGTCCGGGTTGATGGTGCTCACCTGCCACGTCCCGACGCGCGCGAAGTCGCCGCTCGACGGGATTTCGATGCGCTGGTAGTCGGGGTCGGCTTTGATGTCGGAATTTTCGGCGACCAGCCCGCCGGGGGCCGCCCAGTAGAAGCGACGCGAGCGTTCGTCGAGGGCCGCCTCGAAGCCGCCCGCCTCCGCGCACACGATGTCGCCGAAGTTAAAGACGGTCTGCGGCGTGACGCAGTCACCGGCGTAGGTTTTGACGTACTCCACCGGAGCCCGGAACATCGTGGCGGCGCGCGCGGGCGCTGGCACGACGGTCGAAGTCGCCGCGCAGACGTTCGCGACGAGCATGACCGATGACAAGCAAAAGACTACTACCCGCGTGAACCTGAGGGAAAAACGCATACTCTAAACTCTCCTTTGGCGGTTAACCGAGCTGTCAATCATCCTCTGAGGGTTAGGGACAAAGAGCGCATCCTAGTCTTGTTGATTTTCTCGTGTCAAGGTTTTTGCGGCGTCGGCGGGTGGCGCAAACGCGCCGGATCGTCCATAATGTCGCCTTTTCAGCGGAACCGTCCGGGGCCGCCGACACCTTACGGAATGAATTACGACGAGACGAAGACAGAGGCCGCGGTGGAGGGCCGGGGGTTCTTCAGCCGCTACCGCGCGGGGCTGCTCTGCGCGCTGCTGCTCGTGTTGATGGCGGCGCAGATGCTCGCCGTCGTCAGGCGCAAGAGCCTCACGGTGGACGAGCCCCTGCTCATCGCCGCCGGTTACTACCACCTCACCGCAGGGGACTTCCGCCCCGTCAACGAGCACCCGCCCGTCGCCAAAGTGCTCGGCGCGCTGCCGCTCGTCCTGGCGGGGACTGAAGGCCCCGCCATTGACCCGCGACCGCAGGCCAACTACGAATACTTCCTCGACCTCTTCCGCGAATTCTGGAAGGCCAACGCCGCGCGCTACGAGTCGTTGACGTTTTGGTCGCGCGTGCCTCTGGTCGCGTTGACGCTGCTGCTCGGCGTGCTCGTCTACTTCGTCACGCGGAGGATGTGGGGCACGCGCGCGGCGCTGTTCGCCGTCGCGCTCTACAGCCTTGAGCCGACGGTGCTCGCGCACGGTCGCGTCGTGCAGACCGACATCCCTTCGGCGTTCGCGTATCTCTTGTTCGCCTTCGTGCTCTACGAGTACCTGCGGAGGCCGGGGCTCGTGCGCGCGGCGCTCGTCGGCCTGTGCGCGGGGCTCGCCGTCGTCACGAAGTTCTCGATGGTGGTGCTCGCGCCGGTGCTCTGCGTGGTCTTCGCGGCGCTCTTAATCTTTGCGTCGCGGCGAGGGCTGAAGCGCGGGCCGGTCGCGGCGCAGGCTCTGGCGGTCGCGCTCGCGGCGGTCTTCGCCGTCAACGCCGCGTACTTCTTCCGGCAGAGGGAGCCGGAACCGTATAACCTCTCTCTGGCGCGTCTCGGACTGCCCGCCGCACTTGATGAAAGTCTCGCCGGGCCGCTCTCGTTCGGTCACTTCGCGCTCCAGAAAATTTTCCCGGTGGACTTCGTTTCGGGCGTGGACTGGCAACTGGCGCACAACCGCGACGGCCACCCGGCGGGACTCTTGGGACAACACAGGCAGCACGGCTGGTGGTACTACTTCCCCGTGGCGTTCGCCTTGAAGACGACGCTGCCGTTCCTCCTCGTCTCGCTCGCGGCCATCGCGTGGGCGGTGTGGATGCTCCGGCGGCGCGGGTTCGCGGCGGGGGGGCGTCTGCTGTTTCTGCTCGTCCCGTTCGTGGTCTTCACGGGGTTCGTGCTGACGGCGAAAATCAACATCGGCGTCCGCTACTTCCTCCCGGCCTTCCCGTTCCTCTTCATCGCGGCTGGCGCGATGCTCGACTGGCTGCTGCGTGAGAGCCCCGCGCGACGCCGTGGGGCGGTCGCCGCGCTCGTCGTGCTGTTGTTCGGGTGGGTGGGGCTCGAAGCCGTGCGCGCCTACCCCGACCACATGAGCTACACGAATCAGCTTGCTTCCGCCAAGCCGCACTGGTATTACCTTTCGGACTCGAACGTCGAGTGGGGCGACGACATCCGCGAGCTGGCGTTATACTTGCGGGAGCGCGGCGAGCGTCGCGTCGGCGCGGCATTGCTGAACTGGCAGGTTCTGGAACTCTACGGCCTTGAGCAGGCGTCGGTCTTTACGCCGCCCGGCGTCGCGCCCGAAGAGACGCGCTACGTCGCGCTCGGCGCGAGCGTCCTGAACGGCTCGACCGTCCCCGGCCAGATCGGCGACGTGAAGCTCACGGAAGAGCAGAGGGTCAACTACTTCGAAGAGTTCCGTCGGCGCACGCCGGAGAAGGTCTTCGGGAATTCGATTTACTTATACCGGATGAAAGAGTGAGGAAGAAAAATGATGAATGCGGAATGATGAATGGCGGGAAGTTTTCAGTAGACAGTTTTCAGTTTTCAGTTAAGACCAGAACTGAAAACTGAAAACTCAAAACTGATAACTGTCTTTCATTCATCATTCCGCATTCGTCATTTCTTACCTGAATGAATAACGACCGCACGCTTATCATCGTGCCGACTTACAACGAGCGGGAGAACGTGCCCGGCCTCGTCGGGCAGTTGCTCGCGCTCGACGCGGAGGCCGACGTGCTCCTGCTCGACGACAACTCGCCGGACAAGACGGCTGACCTCGCCGAAGAGCTGTACGGGCGGGAGCCGCGCTTCCGCGTCCTGCGGCGGACGGGCGCGCGCGGCTACGGGCGGAGCATCATTGACGGCTACCGGAGCGCGCTCGAAGGCGGCTACGCGCGCGTCGTGCAGATGGACGCCGACTTCTCGCACGACCCGGCGACCATCCCCGCGCTCATCGCGGCGAGCCGCGAGGCGGACGTCGTCATCGGCTCGCGCTACTGCGAGGGCGGCGGGATTCAGAACTGGCCCATGCGGCGACGCGTCCTGAGCCGCTTCGCCAACCGCTACGTGAGCGCCATCACGGGACTGCGCGTCGGCGACGCGACGACCGGCTTTCGCTGCTACACGCAGAGGGCCGTCCGCCACCTCCTCGAAGGCCGCATCGTCGCCGAAGGCTACGCCTTCCTCGTCGAGGCGACCTACCGCGCGCGCAAGGAGGGACTGCGTATTGCCGAAGTCCCCATCATCTTCACCGACCGCCGCGAGGGCCACTCGAAGATGTCGCGCGCCGTCATCTTCGAGTCCGTCCTCATGCCCTGGCGTCTCCGCTTCGCGCGCCGCCGCCACGACGACGACAACAACACGCACCTCCTCAGCACGAGCGACGAAGCCACGCCCGACTAAACGCAAGGCAAAAGTAAAAAGGTAAAAGGCAAAAGTGAAGAGCGGAGAGGCTGTGTTGACAACGCACGCTCTTCCTTCCTTTTGCCTTTTACCTTTTGCCTTTTTACTTTTCTCCTATTGACTCTGCCCCCGGTTTGTCATAGAACCCACGCGCTCGACCATCTCCGCCACTGGAGTTCCTGCCATGAAGCGAATTATCGTGCTCGCCGCGCTGCTCGCCGCCGCGTCGGCCTGCGCCCCCGCCGAGCAAGGGAATAGTAATAACGCCAACCTCGCCGCCGTCAACTCCAACACCGCGACGGCGCAAGCCTCGCCGCCCGCCGTCTCCGACGCCGAACTCATCGCCCTCGACCGGGAGATTTGGGAGGCCATCAAGTCGAAGAACTGGGACGCCTTCGCCGCTCACCTCGACGACGCCGCGATCACCGTCAACGACTCCGGCGTCTACGATAAGACGCAGACCCTCGAAGGTCTGAAGAAGATGGAGTTGACCGAATACGCGATTTCTGACACGAAGGTCGTGAAGCTCGACCCGGACGCCGCCGTCCTGACCTACACTACCAACGCCAAAGGCAAGTACGACGGGCAGCCCATTCCCGAAACCCCCTCGCGCGACACCACCGTCTTCGTCAAGCGCGGCGGCAAGTGGCTCGCCATCTTCCATCAGGAGACGATGGTCGCGCCGCCGCCGCCCACCGCGAGCGATTCTCCGGACAACAGCAACGCGGCGGCCTCCAACAGCAACACGGCCTCGCCAGCCGCTACTGCCGCCCCCGCCCCGGCGAGCGTCACCGACGCCGAGAAGCAGGTCTGGGACATGCTCAAGGCGAGGAACTGGGACGGCTTCGCCGCTTTCCTCACGAGCGACTTCGTGGAGGTCGAGCCCGACGGCGTCACCGACAAGGCGGGCTCGGTCGCGGGCGTCAAGCAGGTGAACTTCTCTTCCGTCATCCTCAGCGACTTCAAGGAAGTGAAGATAGACGGCGACGCCTCCGTCATCACTTACGTCGCCAAGGGCACGGGCCGCACTTGGCCGCCCAAAGGCATGCGCCACAGCTCCGCCTGGGTCAACCGCGGCGGCAAGTGGCAAGCCGCTTTCCACCAAGGCACGGTCATCAAGTAGTAAACAGCAGTACCGCGAGCGGTAGCGAGCGGGTTGGGTTTCATCAACACCCAACCCGCCCGAAAGACCGCTCGCGGTTCTGTTGTTATCCCCACACGCCCGGAATCCGCTCCGCGCATTTGGGGCAGAGGCCGTCCGCGCCGAGCTTCATTTGCAGGATGCGGTAGCCGTAACGTTCGACGAGGAGTTCGTCGCAGGCCGGGCAGAAGGTGTTCTCCCAGCGACCGACCCGGCCCGGCAGGTTCCCGGCGTAGACAAACTTGAGCCCGGCCTCTTGTCCCCATTCGCAGGCACGCACTAACTGCGCGGCGGTCGTGTTCGCGTTCTCCGTCATGCGGTAGTCCTGATGAAAGGCCGTCAGGTGCCACGGGATGTCGGTCGAGACCGAAGCGATGAAGTCAGCCGCGCGCCTGAGTTCTTCCTCCGAGTCGTTGAAGCCGGGGATGACGAGCGTCACGATCTCCTCCCAGAAGCCGCGCTCCTTGACCATCCGCACCGTGTCGAGGATGTTGTCCACGACTCCGCCCAACTGCCGGTAGTTGCGGTCGCTCATGGACTTCAAATCAATCTTGTAGCAGTCCGTCCACGGCCTCAGGTAATCAAGCACTTGCGGCGTCGCGTTCCCGTTCGAGATGAACGCCGTCTTGAACCCCTCGCCCTTCGCCTTTTTGAAAACCTCGACCGCCCATTCCGCCGTAATCAGCGGCTCGTTATAACTCGACCCCACGACCCGCGCCCCGCACTCCCGCGCCATCGAAACCATCCGCCCCGCCGAGACCTCCCTCGGCGCAGTCCCCGCCGCGTCGTCTCGCAGGGCTTGCGAAGTTAACCAATTTTGACAGTTTGAGACCAGAAAGAATCCGGCGAGGTAGTTGTGTTCCTCTTCGACTTCCATGTTAAAGACATCGCCGTCGTACTCGACGAAGTCAATGCCGCGTAAGGGAATAAGGAAGTAAGCATCCGTCTCCACGGCTTTGCGTTTGGCCTCGGAGTCTTCATACCACACGACCGTGTACTGGTGCGGCGCACGCTTCACCTCCCGGCCCTGAATGAATCCCCGCTCCTCCACTGCCGAATCATAGAGCGACGGTAGATGTCCGAGCTTCAGCGCCAGCCAGGCGATGTCATAAGCCATCTGGCGGGAGACGGTCGTGATGCTGACTTTCCCTCCGGGGTAGCGGTGGCCGTCGCCTTCGACGTAGGCATCGAGGAACGCGCGGACGATTGGGCGGTGCGCGTCGAATAACATTCGCGGGACGCGCTTTTCGCCGGAGCCTTTGCCGCCGAGCGACTTGAACAAGAGGGCGGCGGAAGATTTATTGGCCTTGACGGCTAAGGTCGTCGTGCGCCGCACGCGCGCAGCCTTGAGCCGCGACGCACGTTCGGAGCAGTGAAATGACTTCATCAGCCAAGTGCGATTCGGCGTGGGAGAAACTGAAGTTGAGCACGTGACTGTTCGGGCGCGTCTTGCTGGCGCAGACGGAGCCCTCGGCGCAATAGAGTCCGAGCAGCCGCGCCATTCCCACGTCGAGCCGAATCGAGAGCGGTATCCCCGGTCGGTGTTCGTTCGGAAATCGAAGGGAGCTATTCTCAATCAACGGCCCGCCCGTGCGCTCGTCCGCTGCCCGACCGCGCCGCATCTTACTCCGCACGTGCCGAACGTAGGAGGCGTCTTTACCGAGCCTGTCGCCGATGACACGAGACGTTTCGCCGCGCGCGGTAGCCTCCGCTATCTCACGACGTGAGGCGGCGGGGAGCGCCCACGGCACGCGGTAAGTGACCCGATGCGCGCGTAGCTCTTGCGCGACATCAATCACCTGCGGCGAAGAGAAAGAATAACGGCGAGGAATCGCAAGGTAGTGCGCCGCAGTCAGTTCCTGCGCGCGCGTGAGCTGCGGGTCGGCGGCGATGTCGTCCGTCGCGTAAACGCGGTGGTCGGGCGTGCATCGCAGTGCGGGGAGATAGTACGGGCGGACGACTGCGAGTTTACCCCGGTAGTGGTGTTTGAAAACCCCGCGCACCGCGCGCGTATTCCCCGACGCCGCGACCGCGCGGAGGCCGTCAGGGTAAGCAACCTCGGCGTCAGCCCGAACGTCAATGCGGCGCGCGGAGTCGAACAACTCTTTAAAAGTCGTCGGCCCGCGGTCGGTGATGACGACTGTCTCTCCCGTAAAGCAATAACCGCAGTGGAGGTCGCAGCCGAGCATGCCGAAGGTGAGAGTGTCGGAGCCGGGGAGGAGGTGGAAGAAGGGCTTCTTCTCGGTGGGGTCGCAGGCGAGGGCGGCGACGTAGCCGGTGGGGACGAGGAGGTGTCCCCCTTCGTTGAAGCGGACTTTGCAGATGCCGCGCTTGCCTTCGCGGATGAGGCAGCGGTGGCCGCAGGCGTAACAGCGGAGGTCTTGCGAGCCCTCGAAGTGCTCGGTCAGCTCCGACGCCCCCTCGGTCGTCATCCCGTCCAGGACTTCGGCCAGACTGGCCGAGCGCGCACTCATCGGCATCTGCGAAACCTCAAAAGCCGTGAACCGTAAACCGTAAACCGTGACGGGAGAAAGGCAGTTCTTCTCGTCTCGGTTCGCGGCTCACGGCCTTTCTCTCGTCACCGTTTACCCGTCACGGTTTACGGCTGCTTGCCTTCCTCCACGGGCTTGTGGAGTTCCTCGTTCTTGATCTTTTCCCACTTCTCTTTGACCTCCCCTTTGAGGTCGCTGGGGAGGGTCTCGACGGGGACGTTGTTGTCGGAGCAGAACATGCGCCAGAGCATGAATCGCGCGTCAAACTGCCCCGTCTGGGGGTTAATCTCGTTCGACAGTTTCGGTTTCTCGTCCGCCATTCCGGGCTACTCCTTGCACACGCAGAAAATGTTTTTTCGGGTCTGAATCCTTGCGCGACAGTTTAGCAGAGAAGCCGCCGGAGGCTGAACCGGCGGGCGGCGGGGGCGGGGGTTTTAAGAGGCGGCGCTGAGGAGATACATGCTGCCTTGCGCCTTAGGCACGCCGCGCTCGTCTTCGAGCGTGACGGCGAAGGCGGAGGGGCGGCTGACGCCCTCCGGCAGTCGGTCGGCGAGTTGGCCCTGCCCTCCGGCGTCGGTCTTGAAGACGCCGCCGGGCAGAACCTTCTTATCGTCGGTGATGAACCAGAGCTGGTACGCCTTGCCCGCGGGCGGGGTCGGCAGCGCCGAGGCGAGCAGGACGACGCGGCCTGAACGGCGGTCATATGCGACGCTCGCGTGCGCCTCCGGCGCGACCTCCATCCCTTTGAGCGAGACCATCGCCGTGCCGGGGGCCGTGAGCAGGTCGTTGACCTCGCGCGCGCGCGCGAGTTGTTCGCGCCCGACGGCAAGCTCCTGTTGAAGGTCGTCGAGCCGCGCCGAGAGCCGCGCCGTCTCCGCGCGCAGCTCTCGGTTGCGCTGCCAGAGCGCGAGGGACAGCCCGCCGAGCGCGATGATGACGAAGAGGGACGCGAACGCCCCGAAGGCGAGCGACGGGCGGCCCGTCAGGAGTTGCCACAGTCCGGGGCGCGCGTCGGGGCGAGGAACGCGGACGGCCTGAGTCCATGGGGCGCTTCCTTCATCTTCATTTTCAACGCCCGCGCGCGTCGTCGCCCCTTGAGCATTGACCGCCGACACCCCCGGCGCATCGCCGAGAGCCCTGACCTGTTCGAGCACGCGGGAGCGGAGGTGCGCGGGCGGCGCGACGGGCGCGACGGTGTACAGGAGCGACGCCGCCGTGTCGCGCAGCTCCTCCAACTCGCGCGGGCACTCCCCGCACGACGCGAGGTGCTCGGCGAGCGCGCGCGACTCTTCAGCGGCGAGCGCGCCCGCCGCTTCCAGCGCCAGCAACTCCTTGTAATCTTCGTGGCCCATCAAAAAATCTTCACGCGAGGTTTCTTCGACTCAATTTCAGAGACATGACGGCGCGCGCGCCGCCGGATAGCTTAGACGACGCCCTCGCCGTATCTGTTGCGCAGAAGCTCATGCAGTTTTTTGAGCCCGGAGCGCGTGCGCGTCTTGACCGTGCCGAGCGGTTGGCCGGTCTGCTCGGCAATCTCGGTCTGCGACATCCCGCCGAGGTAGGCCAAAAGGAGCGTGCTCCGCTGCTCCTCGGACAACTGCGCGAGCGCGCCGCGCACGACCTCGGCCCGCTCGCCGCGCAGGGCCAGCTCGTCCGCCGCCTCTTCCTTCGGCGACACGGGCTCGCCCGCAGCCGAAGTGCCTTCCTCCGCCGAACGCTTCGCCGTCCGCTCGCGCGATTCGACGGCGCGCAGGCGGTCAATGGCGCGGCTCCGCGCCAGGGTGACGAGCCATGTGAAGGGGCGACCTCGCGTCGGGTCGAACGAGGGGGCCTGCTGCCAGACCTGAAGGAAGACTTCCTGCAAAACGTCTTCCGCCTCGGCGCGGCTGTGTAATATACGGAGCATGAGGCCGAAAAGGATGGAGCTATATTGATCGTAAAGCGCGGCGAACGCCCGCTCGTCCTTCCGCGCGACCTCCGAGAGGAGTTGTGCGTCGCGCGCGTCTGTTTCTGGCCGTGCCTGTGACAAGCTCTCGTCGCCCTCGGCGTCTAAAAGAATGGCTGCGCTTCCACCTACGAGGACGCGCAGCCGCTCGGATTCGTGGCTCAAAAATCTCAGGCGACCGTAATCTCTTCGGCGAGGTACACGTCCTGAATGGCGTTGAGGAGCTGGACGCCCTCGGCCATCGGGCGCTGGAACGCCTTGCGGCCCGAAATGAGCCCCATGCCGCCGCCGCGCTTGTTGATGACGGCGGTGCGGACGGCCTCGGCCATGTCGCTCTGGCCTTTGGACTCGCCGCCGGAGTTGATGAGGCCGCAGCGGCCCATGTAGCAGTTCGCCACCTGATAGCGGACGAGGTCAATCGGGTTATCGCTCGTCAACTCGGTGTAAATCTTCGGGTTCGTCTTGCCGTAGGACGACTCGACGTTGAGCATGTTGTAGCCGCCGTTACGTTCGGGCAGCTTCTGCTTGATGATGTCGGCCTCGATGGTCACGCCGAGGTGATTGGCCTGCCCCGTCAAGTCGGCGGCGGTGTGCATGTCGCCTTCTTTGCCCTTGAACTTCGGGTTGCGGAGGTAGCACCAGAGGATGGTCGCCATGCCCAGCTCGTGCGCGAAGGCGAAAGCCTCGCTGACTTCCGTAATCTGTCGCGTGGACTCGTCGGAGCCGAAGTAGATGGTCGCGCCGACGGCGACCGCGCCCATGTCGCGCGCCTGCTCCACGGTTCCGAACATCACCTGATCGAAGCGGTTCGGGTAGGTCAGAAGCTCGTTGTGGTTGACTTTGACGATGAAGGGAATCTTGTGCGCGAACTTACGCGCCACCGAGCCGAGGACGCCGAAGGTCGAGGCGACGGCGTTGCAGCCGCCCTCAATCGCCAGCCGGACGATGTTTTCGGGGTCGAAGTACTGCGGGTTCGGCGCGAACGACGCGCCCGCCGAGTGCTCGATGCCCTGATCCACGGGCAGGATTGAGAGGTAGCCCGTCCCCGCGAGGCGGCCCCCGTCGAAGAGGGTTTGAATCGCACGCAGCACCGAAGGGTTCCGGTCGGAGTGCGCCCACACGCGGTCAATGAAGTCCGGGCCGGGTGCCTGAATCAAATCCTTCGAGATCGTCTGCGACTTGTATTCGAGCAGCGCGCGCGCGTCCTCGCCGAGCAGTTCCTCGATTCGTTCGAGCGGCGTCCCCTCGCGCCTGAGTTCGGTTGCCATCGTGATTCGATCCTCCTGACGGTCAAATAAGAATTTTGCGAGCGGCTTTTTTGAGTGTCTGACTGCGCGAAATTATAGCAGCAAAGGCGTCCACAATCCCACCGGCAGGCGGCATCCCCGAAGGGGATGAAGGTAATAGCCGGGGGCAAGTGCGAAGCACGTCGCCCCCGGAACAGGCGAGGAAAGAGATTCGACCCTGATGGGGTCGCAGATTCAACGTCGAACTGCGACCCCTTCAGGGTCGGATTCTTTTAACCGTGCGAACCGGGGGCGGCGCAGACTTTCGTCTGCTTGCCCCCGGCTATTGTCTTGAGCCCTTTCAGGGCTCTTAAATCAATCAGGCGCGGGGCGAGAGCACGTCGTAGCTCTCCGGCGAGACGATGAGGAGCAAGGCTCCGTGCACGCTCGTCAGTTCGTCGTGGACGCTTCCCGTGAGCGCGCAGTTGAAGTCGCCCGCCGAGAGCGTGTGCGGGCCGGAGCTGACGTCGCCTTCGAGGACGAGGCACTGCTCGGCCCCTCGGTGGCGGTGGCGTGGGATGCGCGAGCCGGGGGACATGCGGACGAGCGTCGTGACGGTCTCGCGCTCGCGGTCGGCGTAGAGGAGCTTGACGAAGACGCCGGCATCCTCGGTCTCGACCCACTCGCCCTCGCCCGCGCGGACGACGAGGAGGTCGGATGCGTTCGCCAGCGGTCTCCGCGTCTCAGCCGACACGCGCGACAGAAGTTTCTCGCGCGCGGCTTCGGGCGGCGCGGCTTCGGGCGCGGCCTGTGCGAGGGCGAAGCAGGTCGCGCCGAACTCCTCGACTTCGGTCGCGCACGCCTCGCAGCCTTCAGCGAGGTGCTCTTCGTAAGTGCGCGCCTCTTCCGTGTCGAGCGCGCCGAGCGCGTAGAGCGCGGACAGTTCGCACGTCGTCGCTTCGTCGGCCTGTGTGTGTCTCATAGAATCCCCCCTCGTGCCGCGGCCAAAAGCTCGCGCAGCCGCATCATGCCGAGCCGCGTGCGCGTCTTCACCGTGCCGAGCGGCAGCCCTCGCGCGGCGGCAATCTCGCTGTGGCTGTAGCCGCCGTAGTATGCCATCTCGATGACCTCGCGCTGCTCCGGCGAGAGTTCGGCGAGCGCCGCCTGCACGACCTCGCGCGTCTCGCTCTCGCGCACGCCGCCCTCGACATCCTCGCCGCTCGAAGCCGTCCGCGCGACCGACTCTAAGGGCTCCGTGCGCTCGCGCTCGGCGCGACCGCGCCGGATGCGGTCAATGGCGCGGCTCCGCGCGATAGTCGTCAGCCAAGCCATCGGCGAGCCCCGCCGCGCGTCGAAGGACGCGGCCTGCCGCCACGCCTGCGTGTAGACATCGAGCAGCACCTCTTCCGCCGCGCCCGCGTCCGAGAGGATGCGGAGCAGCAGGCCGTAGACCGACCGGCTCGTCATGTCGTAGAGCGCGGCGAGAGCCTGTTGGTCGCCGACCGCGACGTTTTGAATCAACTCCTTCTGGGTGGGGCCGCCCGCGCCCGAAGGCACGGCGGAATCGGGGGTTGATGCCACGCGACACGCCCCTCCTTTAGGGACTACGCTATCTTTATCACCGACGGATTCAATTCGCCAAACCGGACGGGCGGCGGGACGCGAGGCGGCGTTACTTCCCAAGGTTCGTGAGCGAGGAAAAACTTCTACGCCGCGCGGACGCGGAAGTCCGCGACGAGCGGGAGGTGGTCTGAGGCGACGAGCGCCGTGAGGCTCCGGTGGAGGCTCAGGCGTTCAAGCTCAAGCGAACGGTCGTGGTAAACGTGGTCGAGGTGCATGAGCGGAAACGCGCCCGGATACGTGCGGCGCGTCCGCAGGTGCTGGCGCACGTCGGCGCTGCACAGCTCCTCGCCTAAGAGGCGCGAGGCGAGCCCGTGCGTCCACTCGTTGAAGTCGCCCAAGACGACGCGCGGCCCCGCCAAATCCGAGTCGCGCAGGATACCGTCGCCGACGAGCTTGCGCCCCTGATGCCGCCGCTCGACGAAGGCCGTGCCGAGGTGAACGTTGAAGAGGTGGAGGACGGGCGAGCCTTCCTCCTCGCCGAGCTTCACGTCCACGCGGAGACACCCGCGCGGCTCGCGCCCGCGCCACGTGATGTCGTAGTTGCGGCTCTGCTCGACGGGCAGGCGGCTCAGGACGACGTTGCCGTAGGCCCCGCCCTTGTGCTTGCGGTTCTCGCCGATGCGGAACTCGTAGCCCAACTCCTCGGCGATGAAGCGCGCCTGATGCGCCTCGCGCCCGGCGTCCGACTCGGCGCTCACGACCTCCTGCAAGGCGATGATGTCGGCGTCCGTCTCGCGCAACACCGCCGCGATGCGCGCGGGCCGCACGCGCCTGTCCAGGCCCTGACACTTGTGCACGTTGTAAGTGACGACGCGAATCGCGCGAGGATTCCCCATCTCCGAAACTTCCCCCTCAAACAAAACCACGTGCGACAAAACGCGGCGGACGAGAGTCTTGAAAATTACTTTCACCTCACTTCAACCCCAACAGCTCGCCGACGTTCGACTCGAAACCCGCCAGCACGGAACCGCGAATAGTGTCGGCCTCTCCGTGCTCAGTCAACGCGTAATGCTTCTTGCGCAGCAAGAGCTGCGTGATGCTCTTCGCGTTCAAGTCAACTATCCAATACTCACTCACTCCGTTCTTCTCGTACAGATTTCGCTTCGTCACCTTGTCGTGCTTAATCGAGCCCGGCGAAAGAATCTCCACCAAGAACGAAGGAGCGCCGTGCACGCGCTTGGCTTCCATCACATGCTCAGTCTCTTCAGCCGTCAGGTAAAAGAGGTCAGGTTGCACAACATCGCCGCTCGGCAGCACAACGTCCAGAGGCGAGAGGAAGATTTCGCCCAAGTCGTTCTCTTCGACGAACTGTTGAAGGACGTGGGAAAGTCTCCGTACCACTCTTTGATGAGGAACGGTAGCTGTGGGGGCCATGACGATCTCTCCGTTGACGTACTCGACGTGGAGCATGGATTCCGGCAGCGCCCAGAACTCTTCGAGGCTGGCGCGGCGGCGCGTGAGGGTCTCGGCGGCGTGCTCTAAAACTTCGGTCGTCATCTCGACGGACTCCTTCACAATTCAAACAGGCGGAGAGTCAAACGGAGAGGGTGTCTGCGTTCAAGTTTATCACGACGCGGGGCGCGTGGGGGCGTGCGCTTCGGCGGCGTACTTCGAGCGGACGCGGACGCAGCGCTCGAACGCCGTCCACGGCTTCGAGGACTTTGAGCCGCAGGTCTCGGTCGAGCGTCTGCTCGCGTGCGAGGAAGTCGCGGACGATTGCGAGCGCGTCGTCGCTGCACTGGCCGCCGATGAAGGCGGCGAGCCAGCCGTTGACGAAGAAAATCTTGCGCGTCCGCTTGAGCGCGGGAAGTTCCCGGAGCGCCGGTTCGAGGTACTCGCGCGTCAGCTCGGTCTGTCGCGGCGCGTTGAAGGGGACGAAGCTCGCCTCTATCCAGCTCTCGGCCAAGTCCTTGTCGCCGAGGTATTGATTGAAGTAGCGGCGCTTGACCGCGCCGTCGGGCCACGCCGCGCCCGCCGCGTAGGCGTAGCGTCGCGCGTCGTCCGACTTCTCCTCGTCGCTCAACTTGGCTAAGAGCTGAGGCGCGCGCCCGTCGCCGCCCGACATCAGAGCGCGTGCGATGTCGAAGCGGTCGCGCGCGCGCAAGTTCATGCCCGGCACTTTCGTCTCGCCCGACAGAATGTTGATGAGTTCCTGTCGCGCTTCGGCGGTCGTCACCACGTCGCGGAAGGTTCGGAAGTAGGTGATGCGCAGGCCCAGGGTCTCGGCGTTCATCATCCGCTCGCGGAGCATCGCTTCGAGCCGGGGCGCGAGCCGGACGGTCTGCGCGACGGAGAGGTAGCGCGTGAACGCCGTCTGCACGCGCGCGAGGATGAACTGGAGCGTCACGTCGTCTCGCTCGCGCGCGGCGTGTTGGACGGCGAGCTCGATGAAGTCAGAGGGCGGAAGTTCCGCCTCGCGCACGCTGTCCCAGAGCGATCCCCAGAGGAGCGCGCGCAGGAAGTCGTCTTCAACCGCGCCGATACTTTTGAGGACTTCGGCACGGCTTTCATCATCGAGCAGGAAGAGGCCGTAGCCGTAGTCTTCATGATTAGCGAAGACGAAGGCGGGGCGGCGTTTGCCGACGGCCTCACTGACGATGGTCTCGCCGCCGCCATTTAAAGTGACGTTCAGGACTTCGGGCGTTGCGCCGCCGCGTCCGGCGAGCAGCACGCGGACGCGCATCGGCCACGCGCCGCCCTCTCTGAGCACGTCGCGCTGCGAGAGCGTGAGCCGCCTGATTCGCCCGCGCGCGTCCGTCGTCCAAACGGCGCGCACGTCGGGCATCCCGCGCCGCTTGACCCACGCGTCGGCCCATGCTCCGAGTTTTCTCCCCGAAGCGCGCTCGAAGGCGCGCACGAGGTCGGCCCACTCGGCGTTCGAGTAAGGGTGCTCTTTGAGGAAGAGCCGGACAGCCGCTTGGAACTCGCTCGCGCCGAGGTAGAACTCGGCCTGCCGGAGCATCGAGGGCGCTTTGCGGTAGACGATGTTGCCGTAGGCGGACTTGGCCGCCGAGAGGTTCGCAATCTCCTGAAAGATGGGCGTCGTCCCCTTCGTCGCGTCCGTCTCGTAGGCGAGCGGCTTGGTGCGCAAGTAAAAAACTTTCCACGCGTCGAACTCCGGCATCAGCTCGTCAATGGCCTTGCTCGCCATGAAGGTCGCGAAGCCCTCCTTGAGCCAGAGGTCGTCGAACCAGCGCATCGTTACGAGGTCGCCGAACCACTGGTGCGCCGCCTCGTGCAGCATCACGTCGGCGCGCGACCAGAGGTCGTTCGACGTAGGGTCGGAGGGGAAGACGATGGTCTCTTCGCGGAGGAAGGTCGCGCCCGCGTGCTCCATGCCGCGGAAGGGGAATTCGGGGAGGATGACGAGGTCGTATTTCGGGAAGGGGAAGGGGCGCGCGAAGTAGCCCTCGAAGAATTTTATGCCCTCGCGGTTGAGGCGGAAGACTTCCTTTAACTCTTTGCGCGCCGCCTCGGCCTTCGACTTGCGGACGTAGAGGCGCGTGCCATGTTGAGAGGCGTCGTCTTTGAACTCCTCGAACGGCCCGGCGGCGAAGGCGAAGACGTAGGTGCTGATGGGCTCCGTCTCGTCGAAGCTGTGGCGCGCGACCGGCCCCTGGTTCACGAATTCTGTGACCGTCCGGGCGACGGCGTCGGTGTTGGAGATGACTTTCCACGTCCCCGGCGCGGTGACCATGAGGCTGAAACGCGCCTTGAGGTCGGGCTGGTCGAAGCAGGGGAAGGCGGTGCTCGCGTCCGAGGGGACGAAGAGCGTGTAGACGTACTCGGAGTTGTCCTCGCGGTCGAGGTAGCGCGTCAGCGCGCTGCCCGAAGCGCTGATGGGCGAGGAGAAGTTCATCTCGACCGTGTTCGCGCCCGCCTTCAAGTGCGAGCGCGGGATGACAATGTGCTCGTCGGCGATGCGCGCGTCCGTGAGGGGCTGGCCGTTGGCCTTGATGCCGGAGACGCGCGCGGCGGCGTCCTCCTTCTTCGACGTGCGCCAGTCGAGCACGAGGTCGCCCGCCGAGGCGTCGAGCGTGACCGTGATTTTGACGGAGCCTTCCAACATCTCCGCGCCGGGCTTGAGTCGAACGTCGAGCGCGTAGCGCACGTCTCGGTAGTGCTCGGCGCGGTGGCGCGCCAGCTCGCGCGGGACGCCCGGCTCAGGCGTCCGCAACTGCGTGGGCTCGACGGCGACGGCGGCCACGCCGCACGCCAGAAGCGAGAGGGAGAGCATGAAAAGAGTGCGCCAGAGCATCATCAGTTCTCCGGGAAGATTTTTGCTGCTGCAAGAGCGACGTTTGCGTAAACGTTGACGGGGTGTTTATTGTGAACAATCGGGCGGGTCGAAGCAAGTTCAAAACTTTTTCCGTAACGAAGGAGCAGACCGAGATGGCTGAAGAGAGAGAGACGGGCGTACAGGGCGGCGGGGATGATTCGGCGGGCGCGGGCGGCGCAGGTATCACGGGCGGGACGGACAAGGTGGGCAAGGGCGGCCTCGCCGACTCCGGCGCGCCGTCCACGGGCGACACCGGCGTCGAAGAGACGGGCGATATCACGGGCGCGACCTCGACGCACGCCGGGGCCGGCGGCGTGTTTGAAAACACGGGCGGCACGGGCACGGCCCCGACGGGCGACACGATTTTCGGCGGCGACGAAAGTTAGTACGGCCTTCATACAATACCCGTCGGGGGGTGACGATTTCGTACAGGCTTCGGACTGAAAGTGACGGCGAAGTGTGCCGTTTACGGGCCGCCGGAGGCTTCGGCGGGTGGCACGCCGTTTGTAAAGAACAGTCGTGGTTAACGAGCACGGGGAAGGTTTCAAGGGGATGAAGTAAGGGCGGCCAACTGAGTTGGGCCGCCCTTCTTCAATTCTGTAATTGACGTGCGCCGTGGCGCGTCAGGCCGCGCTCTTGCTCGGCGCGAGCGGCGGGGCGTAGAGCGTGAGGAACTGTTTGAGGATGGAGGTCAGGCGCTCGAAGTCGAGCGGCTTGACGACGTACTCGCTGCACCCGACGGCGCTGGCGGCGGCGCGGAACTCAGCCGTGTCGAAGGCCGTGACGGCGATGACGGGCACGTCGCGCGTCGTCTCGTATTCGCGGATGCGCAGGGTCGCCGTGAAGCCGTCGAGCACGGGCATGTTCAAGTCCATGAGGATGAGGTCGGGGCGTTCGCGCTGCGACAGCTCGATGGCCTCCTGACCGTTGGCGGCCTCAAGGACGCGGCAGCCGCCCGACTCCAGCACGCGCCGCATCATCTCGCGCGTGTCGGCGTAATCCTCCACCAGCATCACCAACGGGTTGCCCGCCGCTGCTCGTCTCTCTTCCATCGCGCCCGCCTCCGCTCGCGCCCGCCGGGCCTTCGGCGGCCCGCACGAAATTTCCTGTAGGGGAGTGGCCCGAATGATACTCGAACCCCGCCGGAAGTAACAACGCCCCGGCGTCGGCTGTGTGAAGTTCCGCGCCGCCGCGCCGCGTCCCGGCATCCTAAAAGAAACGTCTAATGCGTCTCCCCTCGCGGAAAATTCGGCGGCGACGGCGGACGACGAACCGCTTCTCGACAGAGGTCGCGAGGGCGTTGGATAATCAAGCAGACGACTCCCCGGCGAGTGCGCGAAAAACGCGGCGCACGTTTGAGGGCGCGGCAGCGTCGAAGCCGCAGAGGGATTTCGAGAGTCTTATGTCCAGAATCTTTTCCACACGTTCAAACGTCGCGCGCCTCGCCGTGTCGGTCGCGCTCTTGCTGTGCGTCTCGGCTTCGGTCGCGCGTGCCGCAGCGGTGGAGTGGGCCTCGAAGCTCGACGGCGAGATTCGCTTTTACCTGCCGACCGAGATGGGCGTGCTCGTCGCGGGGACGAGTAAGTCTCTGTACGCCGTGGACGGCGCGACGGGCGAAGTGCTCTGGCGGCGCAAGGACGTGCGGCTCGGCGAGACGGACGTCGCGCCCGTCCCCGGCACAGACCTCCTGCTTCTGAGCTTCGAGCGGGACGACCGCACGCGCGTCGAGGCCGCAGACCTCCTCACGGGCGACACCATCTGGCGCGGCGACAAGGTGAAGGGCGCGGTGATGCAGGTCGCCGTCGAGACGGACGCGAACCTCCTCGCCGTCGTCTTCGCGCGCGACGCCGAGGGCGAGGCCCGCAAGGGCTTCAAGCGCCGCCCGCACCTTCACGTCTTCGATCTCTCGACGGGCGAGGAGCTTTGGAAAGAAGAACTGGGCGAAGTCGAGTTGATGCCCGCGCGCTGGGGCGACGGCGAGGTCGCGTACACGCTCGACAACTACCGCCCGCCCGCCTTCCTCGACGGCAGGCTCTACGTCTTCTACGAAGGCGCGACCTCTTTCGACGCGCGGACGGGCAAGGAGCGCACGCGCGAACGCTTCCGCGTCAACGAGGACGGCTTGGCCTTGACCGAGGCCGAGCCCGTCGCCGACGAGGCGTTCGTCTACACTTCGGGCCGGGGCCGTGTGCGCGCCGTCTCGCGCCGGACGGGCGAGGTCGAATGGGAGGCTAAAGACTTGGGGCTCACGCCTGAGCTTCTGCTCGCGGGCCGAGTCCTCTACGTCCGCACGGGCGGGCAGTTCACGCGGCTCGAAGACGGCGAGATAGACGAGCGCGGCCCCTACGGCGTGAGCGCGATTGACGCGCGCACGGGCAAGACCCTCTGGCGTTGGAAGGGCGGCGATAAAGGCATCACCAATCTGGCCCTGCCCGACGCTTCGACCGTCCTCGTCGCCGACCGCGACGACCTCATCGCGCTCGACGCTTCGACCGGCAAGCGGCGCGCGCGCACCGGGCACAAGGTTAAAGGCGCGGCCTTCATCATCCTCAACGAGCAGGGCCACGCGGTCGTCGGCGGGCGCGAGGAGCTGGCCGCCTTCGATTCGCAGGCGGGGGCCGCCGTCTGGCGCGCTCGCTACCCGCCGCCCGGTCGAGGCATCCTGCGGACGGTGGCGGCGGTCGCGGCCCGCGCCGCCTCGCTCTACTTCCGCTACGGCGGTCTGGCGACGACCGTCTTCCGGGGCGCGCAGCTCGCGCGCGCGGCGGGCACAATCAACTTGCGCGGCCTCGCGGCGCGCACCGCCGCCTCGAACCTTCAAGCCTTAGCCACAAACTCCGCGCGTGAGTACGGCGCGCGTCGCTTCCGCGCCTTCGGGCTCGCCGCGCGCGCGCGCAACCTCGGCGGCTCAGTCCGCGTGCCTTCGGGCGCGGAGCTGGCCGCGCGGCGCGCGCCCGACGTGCAAGACCGACTGCTCGACCGGCTCGATCCTTCGCGCCAGCTCGAAAGGCTCTCGCGCTTCCTCTGGCGGCGCGAGCGACTGGCGACGCTGCGCGGCGAGTGGATGTACTTCTACACAGACTTGAAGGGGGTGGGCGGCCACGGCCTCGCGGGGGTCAGCATCCACACGGGCCGCGCCGAGCGCGCCGTCCCGCTCTCAGACCCCGACGAGCGTTTCATCGCCGACGAGACCAACGGGCTCCTCTACGTCGCGCGTAAAGAGCGACTGCTCGCCTACCCGATTCGCGGCGGCGGCGGAGACTAGGACAGCGCGTGTAGTTAAGTCAGAAACGAAGAGAGGCAGCCACGGCGGCTGCCTCTCTTCGTTTCTCAGACCACAAATTTTTAATCCCGCTCGCGGACGCGGGCACGCGAACGGCTCGTCAGTGTCCCACGGGTATTCGAAGGAATTGCGACCTTCCGTCCTCGTCCTCCCAAGAGATGTCGAGCACGTAGGGTTTGACTTCGCCCTCCCTGACTTGCAGCCGTTCCAGTTGAGCTTGATGAAGGTCGGACGGTTTGCCGTCAATCCATGTGCGGTGGGTGAAGACGACCTTCTCTTTCGGGCGGATGGACTTGACGGCCCCGAATTTAATGTGAGCCCGCGAAGGGCCGCCGCCCGGAGTCTCTTCGTCCTTCAGGAAGATGGTCAGAATCTCGACGCTCTTGAGCGTCTGCTCCGTCATGTTCGTCAACTCCAAGACGAGGTTCGGCTCGGCCTCGACAAATCTGGCGGTGAAGGGCTTGTCAGTCCAGTTGGCGGTCATAATAATTCTCTCCGTGCTCGCGCCTCGCGCCGGAATGCTCTACGCGAGATAGTGCTCGTCGAGTCTTTCCTGCAACGCGGGCGGCACGATTTTCCAGTTCGCGAGGCACAGCTCCTTGAGCGTCGGGAGTTGCGGGTTGACGCGCGAGCTGTGCCAGCGCCCCTGTTCCTCCTCGAAGCGCCAGCGGTAATACGGGCCGCTCTCGCGGCGGCTGTAGAAGACCCTCTGCCCGCCGTTCGTGTGCGCGCTTCCGGGGCTGACATAGACTCGTAGTTTGTCCATCTTTGACGGCTCCGAATGACTCGCGTCAGGAATTGTCGGGGGGCGCGTCGCCTTCGCCGCCGTCCTTAACGCCCGCCCCGTTGACGCTGGTGAAAGGGACGAGACCGAGTTTGGTCTCTTCGATGGCGATGCTCGTATTCCTCCGCTTGCGCGGGTCGGCGACGATGCGCGGGTGTGCGCCGCGTTGGAGTTGCTTGGCCCTCATGGCGGCGACGATGATGAGCCGGTACCGCGAATCTATCCCCGGCCACTGCTCCTCGCCCGGCGCCACGTCGTTCAGCATTCTATTTTTTTCGCTCATAAGACAATCAGAACCCCCCGAATCCTACCCGGTCTTAAAGAAGATAAAACGGCGGCGAGAGACGGCCCCTCGGAACCCTCTTTAAAAGAGCTTGAGGAAGTAAAGAACCGCGACCAGCGCCGAGCCGCCGATGGCGATGTTGTACGGCCAGCTCAAAGCCCTCCGGCGGCAGTACCGGCATTCCAACTGCCGCAGCCGCAGCCTCGTCCCGCATTGTTGACAGTGCCTTCTCATCTCACGCCCCGCCCTCGAACGTTTTCTGCTCAACGCCGCCGTTGACGAGCCGCGCGAGTTGCGCGTGCTCTATCCTCTGGCCGCGATTCACGTCGGAGGTGTCGGCCAGCCAGAAGTACGAGCCCACGCTCTCGCCCGCGGGCGCGAGTCCGGCCACGGCCCGCCCGTCGAGGGCCGTCGGCGTGAAGAGCATCATTCCGCCGTTGCTCAAACGCGCCAGCATCGCGTCCCGGCGACTGTGGAACACGGGCATCCGCAAACGCCCGTCGTCGTCGAACGCGAACCAGTCCCCGTTGGCGCGCCGCATGGCGTACAAGATGTTCATCAAACACTAACCCTTCAGGCTTACTTTCGCCAAGTCCCGGCTCACGCGCCCTAACCTTCCGAAACCCCACGCGGCACGGCTCAGGTCGTGATGTGGAACTCTTCCGTTTGATTGACGCGGCGAAAAATCCCTAAGCACCCGCACACGCAGGCCGTGAAGGTTGCGCCTATCGCCAGCAGTAGATTGAGCGTCCCGCCCTGTGCGTCCAGAACCCCCTCGGCGTCCCTGAACCCGACGAATTGATAAAACTGCCAGCCCGCCAGGACAGCCGCCGACAGGCCGACGGCCCACAGCAGGAAGTACATCGTGCTCTCTCTGACATAGCTCATGTGCGTCGTCTCCCGAATCCTCTCGAATTTAAAATCGTGCGTGGTCGTCCGCGCGGTTCCGGCCTACGCCTGGGCGAAGACGCGCGACCAACCCGTCCCGGAGCAGTTCAGACAAGTGCCGTTGGCGCTCCGCCTGCCGCTGCCCTCACACTGGCGGCACGAGCCGGCGGGCTGCGCCACCGAGACCGTGCCCTTCCCGCCGCAGACCAGACACGAGACGACGTGCGCCAGCGAGACGGCCCGCATCCCCGTCCCCGCGCACCACGCACACTTTTGCGGCGCATGATTCTTTTGTGTCTCGCTCATCCTTCAATCACTTTCTGGGCTGTTGACTTCAGGTGATCCGGATGATTCCAGAGGAGCTGAGAAGAGAGTTTAGCTGGACTCGGTTCGTGTAGAGTATATTGCAGATGTGGTATATAGGTCAAATACGGCATATATTGGCGGCGCAGGCCGCCGGGGGAGGGGACGCGCGCAGTGATTGAGATACGACTCGACGAGGTGCTCGAAGAGCACGGGCGGTCTTTCTACTGGCTCTCCAAAGAGACGGGCATCAGCCACACGACTCTCTGGCGGCTCAAGAAGGGCAAGGCCCTTGGCATCAACTTCATCACGCTGGAGAAAATTTGCCGCGCGCTCGAATGTCAGCCGGGCGACGTGCTGCGCCTGCCGGTCGGAAAGAAGACCGCCCGCAGACGAGCGGCGAAGGGGAAGCGTCAAGCGAGTTGAGCAGCTTCGGCGATGTTCACCCTCGATACCGGCTCGCACGTTCTACCGGCGACGTAAGAGGCTGCTTCGCGGAAACCTGAGAGGATTCTATCCGGCTAAACCATTCCTGCAAATTCAACATTACAGTGAAAATTTACTCGCTGCAGATTGCCCTGGAAGCTAAATAGCCCGGCGTCTCAGTTCATTAAAATGCCAGGCTTTTTAACCTTGTCGGAAGCAGTCTGAAGGAAATGCATCTCCTTGTTGATTTTGCATATTCCACAAAATAGTTATTTCGTGGAATTGTGAACCGCTTGCCAGCTATCAGTTCCAATGACTTATTCGGCGCCGGGTGTTTTATTAGCAGAATTCTTCCGTTTGTTTGGCTGCTTCTGTTTAGATTTTACCAACCCTTCAGCCGATGTCCTCCGCAGGAGGTAATGAAGTACCCATAGACCAAAGAGGCTGCTGACACTGGATGCTATTGATTTCTGTGAGACTAACCGACCATTTCTAAGTGGCTTCTCGCTTTGAACTGGTTGCCACCTCTCGCTTGATACTTCTTTAGGCAACTTCACCCACATATAAAGTAAACTTATCCAAACGAACGCGAAGCTACCAGCGCCGATCCACATCGCCAACTGGAATGCTCTTAGTTCTGTGCGAAAAAAATTGTCTAGCTCTATGCGGAAAAGAGCGTCTTGCGTTTTAAGGGTAGAGGCAAGGAAAGATATCTCATCCTCGGTCATACTTAAGAAATAAATGGCGGACGATCCAAACCCGGTAATGGAGAGAAAGAAGATAGAAAGAATTATGAACATACCAGTAATAAGTCTTTGTTTTTGTAGCTCTTCTTTCTTTATCCATACGGCAGCCAATACTGTCCCACAGAAAACAATGGAAGAAACCCACCACAGCATACATGCATTAAGCGCGGAGTTTATGAACGAAATTTTCTGTTCAATTAAAAATCGTATGGTTTGATCATCCATCGTGATGACACCCTGAATAATCTAAAAAGGAATGTGGCTACTGAAAGCCCAGCATCAACGGCGCGCACCGACCTTTGATGATAAAAAGGCCCGCCAGATGCATGGTCTAATCATTCCTGCTGGCGACTTTTACCGCTATTAACAGCAAAATACAATCCTTACTTCGAGTCAGATAGGATTCCACAAAAGGGTTCTTTTGTGGAATAACACATTCTCTACTTTACGAAACATCCGAGCAATTTTAATCAATGTGAGTGGCGGATAGTCTCAAACGTTGAACTCGGCGCGCGGGAGGCGCGCATAAAAACCAGAGGGGGGATCGAACCTGTGACCTCATGACTGCCGGTCTTGGAGATTGAGTGATTTATTATAGCGTTTTGCAGATGAGTGTGACCGATGTCAAAACTGTAGGGGCAGGGCTTGTCCCTGCCCGCCGCTTCCGTAACCAAGCGGGCCGCGGACTTGCCCTGCCCCTACAGTCATTCCTCCGAGGTCGGACACATATTCCCATGTAATGCCTCAGACAATGAGTGCTGCTGCTGATGTGATGAACTCAGTACTTGCGGGGAGTAAATAGCCCAATCATTCCCGGTTGCTGTCAAGGTTGCTGTCAAAGACAGGAAAAAGGCTTACGGCCACCTTATTGGTGGCCGTAAGCCTTTTAGAATCTTGGTGGAGCCGAGGGGGATCGAACCCCTGACCTCATGACTGCCAGTCATGCGCTCTCCCAGCTGAGCTACGGCCCCGTCCTGAAAGGAGGTTGAAACAGCGTCGGAGCGCTTCGGCGGCGGGCCGGGCGCTCCGAACGAAGGAATAAAATAACAGCCCCGAAGTTAAAAGGCAAATAAGCGCCTTGCCGCGCGCAAAGGGGCGAGGGGCCGCGGAATCCGGCGGCGGCTAGCGTCGCCTGCGTGCGGCGAAGAAGGCGACGCCCGCGCCCGCGAAGAGGAGCGCGAGGCCGCCCACGACGCGCGCCATGTTGGGCACTTCGCGCACCTCCGTGTTGCTGATGACGATGGCCGCGTTGGGCTCGATGAAGAAGGAGCGGTAGGCGAGCGTGCCGCCCACCGCCGCGAGTGTGATGCCGATGATGATGAGGGCGATTCGCAATTCGGGTCGCGCTCCTTTGATGTCGCCTTATCTGCCCTTGAACTCAGCCTTGCGCTTTTCGAGGAAGGCCGAGACGCCCTCGTCCTTGTCCTCGCTCGAAAAGCAGAGGGCGAAGAGGTCAACTTCGCGCCGCAGGCCTTCGTCGAGGTTCGAGCGCGAGGCGGTCTTGACGGCCTCCTTCGCCATCCTCAAAGCGATGGGGCTCTTCTCGGCGATGCGAGCGGCCAGTTCCATCGTCTTGCTTTCAAGCTCGGCGGCGGGGAAGACCATGTTGACGAGGCCGATTTGAAAGGCGGTCTGCGCGTCAATGATGTCGCCCGTGAGGATGAGTTCCATCGCCTTGCCCTCGCCGACGAGACGCGTGAGTCGCTGCGTGCCGCCGCCGCCGGGGATGATGCCGAGATTGATTTCGGGCTGGCCGAAGGAGGCCCGGTCGCTCGCCACGCGGAGGTCGCAGGCGAGCGCGAGTTCGCAGCCGCCGCCGAGGCAGAAGCCGTTGACCATCGCGACGACGGGCTTCGGGAAGGTGTCCACGGCGGTGAAGAGCGAGCGGCCCGTCATCACGTCGCGCTGCGAGACGGCGGTGCGGCCCTTGAACTCGCCGATGTCCGCGCCCGCGACGAAAGCCTTGTCGCCCGCGCCCGTGATGACGACGACGCGCACCTCGTCGTCCCCGCGCAGCTCTTCGAGGGCCGCCGCGCCCTCCTCACGCGTCTGGATGTTGAGCGCGTTCCGCTTCTCCGGGCGGTTGATGGTGACGAGAGCGACGCGCCCGCGCCGCTCGACCAGAAGTGTCTCGTATGATGAAGACATAAACTCTCCTTGATGAACTGAAATCAAAAGGCCGTGAACCGTAAACCGTAAACCGTGACGAGAGAAAAGCAGTCCTCCTCCTGTCACGGTTTACGGTTTACAGTTTCACGGCTTTTACTGCTGCTCGCCTTCGGGCGTCGAGGCTCCCTGCTCGTCGGCGACCCACGAGACGAAGAGGCGGAGCCAGTTGTCGGTGGGCTCCACGATCTGGACGCCGACGCGCGCCGTGCCGTAGATGGCCGGGGCGGTGCGCACCACGCGGGCCGTGACCTCGATGGGCGAGCCGTCGGGGCGGTGCGCGCGCAGGTAAAGTTGGTCGCCGCGGCTGACCTTCTGGTTGAGGTGGAAGAGCGTGCCCATCGTCGAGATGTCGTCGGTCTCGGTGGGCTCGCTCCACGCCGCGCCGTCCTCGGCCCGGCCAGAGACGACAATCGGCAGCCGCAGCGCCATGCGCAGCGCGAACCGTCTCTCCTGCCTGTCTTCGTTGATCGGCTTGCTCATAAAGGTCAGTTTTCAGTTTTCAGTTTTTAGTTTTCAGTTAAAACCCCCGACGGCTTTTGAGCGACGAGCGCCCGCGCCGCGGTCAGGCTCGAACTGAAAACTGAAAACTGAAAACTGCCTACTGTTCTTCTTTCCACTGGTAGAAGCCTTCGCCGCTCTTCTTGCCGAGCTTCCCTTCGCCGACCATGCGCCGCAGAATCTCCGGCGGGCGGAAGTGCTCGACGCCGAGCTTGCGGTGGAGGTATTCGGCAATGTTGAGACGTATGTCGAGGCCGACGAGATCGGTCAGTCTCAGCGGCCCCATGGGGTGATTGTAACCGAGTTCCATCGCCGTATCTATATCTTTTGCGCTCGCCACGCCCTCTTCGAGCATCCGCATCGCTTCGAGCCCCAAGGCGACGCCGAGCCGCGACGAGGCGAAGCCCGGCACGTCGCGCACCGTGATGGGCTCTTTCTTCAGCCGGGCGGCGACCGCGCGCACCGCCTCGACCGTCCCGGCGTCGGTCTCTTTCCCGACGACGATTTCTATCAGGCGCATGAGGTGGACGGGGTTGAAGAAGTGCATCCCGACGACGCGCGCGGCGTGCGGCGAGCCCTCGGCGATTTCCGTGATGGAGAGCGAAGAAGTGTTGGTGGCGAAGATGAAGGGGCGGCCCCCGGCAATCTCTCCGACGGCGCGGAGCGTCTCGCGTTTGAGTTCGAGGCGTTCGGGCACGGCCTCGATGAAGAGGTCTGAGCCGGCGCACTCCTCGATGTCGGTCGCGGCGCGGACGTTCGAGAGCGTCCGCTCTCTCTCCTCCTCCGAGACCTTGCCGCGCTCGACGCCCTTCGAGAGGTTCGCCTCGATTGAGCGCAACCCCTTCGCGACCAGCTCTTCCGAAACGTCCCGCAGCGTCACGCGGTAGCCGCTCGCGGCGGCGACCTGCGCGATGCCGTGGCCCATCGTCCCCGCGCCGAGGACGGCGACGCGCGTGACGCGGAAGCCCTCGCCCTCTGCGGCGCGAGCCTCTGTGCCTCTTTCGTCTGCGGTTGTGCTCAAGTGTTTCCGAAGGGCCGGAAGGCTCTCGGCGGCGGTCGCGCTTTCGGGCCCGCCGTGCGGTCAAATTCGACTCCGTTTGCGGGAAAAGTTATACTACACGCGTCAAGAAAAAGGCTACCGGGAAGAAGCGCGGGCCTCGACGCGTTTGGTAACGACGCTTACAGACCCGACCCCTTGAAGGAGCGTAAAGTACCCGCATGGCGAAAGAGACCCTACACCGAGAGGTTGTCATCATCGGCTCAGGCCCGGCGGGCCTGACGGCGGCCATCTACGCGGCCCGCGCCGACCTCAAGCCCCTTGTCATCCACGGGCCGCAGCCCGGCGGACAGTTGACCATCACGACCGAGGTCGAGAACTACCCCGGCTTCGCCGAAGGCATCCAGGGGCCGGAGTTGATGCAGCAGTTCGAGGAGCAGGCCAAGCGTTTCGGGACGGAGTTCCTCGTCACGTTCGTCAACGAAGTGAACTTGAGCAAGCGGCCCTTCGTCCTCCAGACGGACGAGCACGAGATTCGGGCCGAGACGCTCATCGTCGCTTCGGGCGCGTCGGCCAAGTGGCTCGGCATTCCGGGCGAAGCGCCCGCGCCGCACGGCCTCGGCGGTCTCGGCGTCTCGGCGTGCGCGACGTGCGACGGATTTTTCTTCAGAGGCAAACCCATCGTCGTCGTCGGCGGCGGCGACACCGCGATGGAGGAGGCCAACTTCCTCACGCGCTACGCCTCGCGCGTCACCGTGATTCACCGGCGCGATAGCCTTCGCGCGTCGAAGATCATGCAGGACAAGGCGTTCAAGAACCCGAAGATTGACTTCGTGTGGAACACCGGGGTCGAGGAGGTTCTCGGCTCGCAGGAGACGGGCGTGACGGGCGTGCGTCTGAAGAACTTGGAGACGGGCGAGGAGAGCATCTTCGAGTGCGAAGGCGTCTTCGTCGCCATCGGCCACAAGCCGAACACGGACATCTTCAAAGGCTGGCTCGACATGGACGACGTGGGCTACATCAAGACCGCCGGGCGCTCGATGGCCACCAACGTCCCCGGCGTCTTCGCCTGCGGCGACGCGCAGGACAGCTTCTACCGTCAGGCCGTGACCGCCGCCGGGACGGGCTGCATGGCCGCCATTGACGCCGAACGATACCTCGACAACCTCCCCGTCCCCATCGCCTCCGGCGAGGAGATTACCATCGAGGGGGAGTTGGTCAGCGCCGACCACGAGCAGGTCACGATGCCCGACGGCGAAGTCATCTCGAATAAGGTCGAAGAGGGCGAGCCCGCCGTCAGCGGCGACTAAGAGGACTCAACGACAGTACCGCGAGCGGTAGCGAGCGGGTTGAGTGTCATCAACACTCAACCCGCTCGCTACCGCTCGCGGTACTGTTTTCAGCAGCTATAGCACTTCACGTTCGGCCAGATTTCCCTGAGCGTCCGTTTCGGCTGGCGGCAGACGAAGACGGGACGGTTCTGCTCGTGCGGGAGCGCGTAGGGGTGGCCGAAGATGAATTGGCGGCGCACTCAAACCCCTTCCGCCGCGTCCCCTCGCGGCCTCAAGCCAAGCCCCTCTCCTTCAGTTGCCGGTCGTGGAGTCGCGTGAAGATGAGGAGCGAGAGGATGGAGCCCGTGAAGCACATGAACATGTCCCACTGCGTGTCCCAGTGGTCGCCCTGCGTGCCGAGGAAGGCGTCCGCCGACTCGCCGAGCGCGAGCGCGGCCCACCACTCGGTGAACTCGTAGAAGGCGCTGAAGGCGAGGCAGACCGCGACGACTAGAAACGAGAGCCAGCCGCCGCGCCTGAGCGGCGTCTTCCGCAAAAGCACTTCGCGCGCGATGATGGCGGGGACGAACCCTTGCATGAAGTGGCCCACGCGGTCGTAAGGGTTGCGGCTCAGGCCGAGCAAGTCCTGCGCCCAGTAGCCGAGCGGCACTTTCGCGTAAGAGTAGTGCCCGCCGAGTATCAAGACGAGCGCGTGCAGCAGCACCAGCCGGTAGACGAGCGGCGTGAAGCGGAAGCGCCGGTAGAGGAAGATGAAAATCAGAGCCCCCGCGACCGCCGGGAAGACCTCCAGCACCCACGTCAGGCGGTCGAGCGGGCTGATGCCGGAGACGACGAGCGCCGCCACGCCGAGGCCGAGCAGGATCAGGGGCTCGCGTCGCTCCCAAGCGTCCGTTGGGGTCATGTGCGCCTCCGGTTTGTATTTAAGGCTTGACGGCCCGCGTGGCGATGTAGGTCGGCATGTACTTCGCCTGCGTGGCCGTCCGGTGCCGGTCTTCGTAAAGGCCCGTCAGGAGAAATCCCGCTTCGCACTGGCCGCCGATGAGGTCTTCGAGCGTGTGGCTGAACTCGAACGCCTCGCGCGCGGCGACGCGCCGCTCGCGAGCCTCTTCGCCGAGACTCTCGGCGTCCGCATAGGGGAGCGAGTTTTTGACTTCGAGGACGCCTTGCTCGGCCAGCTCAAGGTCGAAGATGTAGAACGCGGGGTTGAGGAAGCCCGCGAGCAGCGTGCCGCCGCGCCGCAGCACGCGGAACGCCTCGCGCCAGACGGGCCGCACGTCGGGCACGAAAAGGTTCGAGACGGGGTGATAGATGAGATCGAAGCTCTCGTCGGCGAACATCGAGAGGTCGGCCATGTCGCCCTCGACGGTCTTGAGGTCGAGCCCTTCGCGCTCGGCGACGGCGCGGTCTTGCGCGAGCTGTCTGGGCGAGTTGTCGAGGACGGTGACGCGCGCGCCCGTGGCCGAGAGAATCGGGGCCTGCTGCCCGCCGCCCGAAGCGAGGCAGAGCACTTCGAGTCCGCTTAAGGTTTCGGGGAACCACTCGCGCGGGGCCGGTTTCTGTTCGCTGAGGCGGATACGCAAGCGGCCCTGCCGCGCCTCCTCGATGCGCTCGCGGCTCACCGGCACAGTCCACTCGTTGCCGCGCTCGACCTCGGCGTCCCACGCGCGCCGGTTGTACTCTCGGATATCCATTGGGACTCTCGGAAAAATGATGAATGATGAATGCGGAATGATGAATAAAGACCGATTTGAAATTCTCGAATCTCAGATTTGAGATTCAACCGGCAGGACATTCATCATTCATCATTCCGCATTCATCACTTCTTCTGTTCCAGCTTCTTCAACATCTGTTCCGCGTTGCTGTTCTTGGGGTTCAGTTCGAGCGAGCGGCGGTAGTTCTTGACGGCCAGCTCCGTGTCGCCGTTCTCCATGTAGGCTTCGCCGAGGCTGTCGTAGGCGTTGGCGGACGCGGGGTAGAACTCGACGTTTAAGGCGAGGAGCGTGATGGCCTCCGCGCGCTTGCCCTGACGCAGAAGCTCGTAGCCGAGATTGTTCAAGCGGTTCTCCGCCACGGCGGCGTTCGCGGGCTGCTCCTTCTTAATCTTCCGGTAAGCTTCAGCCGCCTCCGCGGCCTTGCCCGCGAGAAGCATCTCGTAAGGAATCATCTCGCCCGGCGCGACGCGCGGGGCCACGCCTGCGGGCGCGACCGCCGCGCCGTTGTGAACCGTCAGGCTCGTGACCTTGCCTTCGGCGTCCGTCGCGAAGGCGTACTGGATGGGCGCGTCACGCCGGACGAAGCGCGTCTCGGAGATGGGCAGCAGCTCCATCTTCGGCGACTGCGTGGGCTCCGCGAAGAGGCGCGTGCCCTCGCGCGTGACGTTGACCACGCGGTCGGGGGTGACGCGGTAGCGACCGACGTAAGCGTCGAGTTTTTCCGTCGGCACGGTCGCCAGCTCGACGGGCGGCGGCACGTACTCGTCCCAGCCGTACTCGCGCGCGATGGCGCGCAAGACCTCCGGCATGATCTGCCCGTTGTCGGAGTTGACCATGACGACCGCGCCGTAGCCCTTCGAGGCGTGCGCGAAGAGCTGCGCGCGGAAGCCCTCGTCGGCCCCGCCGTGCTCGAAGTAGACGGCCCCGCCCCTCTTGTCCTGAAAGAAGCCGAGCCCCGCCGAGCCCTCGATGAGCGGCGTCACCATCCTCTCGGTCATCCCTTTCGAGATGACGCGGTTCGACTTGCCGAGCAAAGAGAGCTGGACTTCGATGGCGAAGCGGGCGAGGTCAGTAGGCGTCGTCCAGAGCCCTGCGGCGGCCATCTCCGGGTAGACGTGTATCTTGCCTTCGACGACCTTCCCGTCCTGCCGGTGGCCGGACGCCGCGCGCTTGCGCCACTCCGCCGAGAGCGGCTGCTCGTAGGTGCTGTCGTTCATCCCGACGGGCTTCAGGACGGCCTCGCGCGCGATGTCGGGGAAGGGTTTTCCTTCGATGTCCGTCAGCGCGAGCTGCATGATGGTCGTGCCGCCGCCGGAGTAGCGGAAACGCGTGCCGGGCTCCAAGTCCACGCGCACGGCGGCGGTGTTGGCGGGCGCGGCGCCGTCCAGAACCTGCGGCACGGTCGGCACCTTCTCGCCGACGGCGTAGCCGGGGAAGCCGTGGACGGTCGTCCCCGCCGTGTGGCTCAGGAGGTTGGCGAGCGTCACCTTCTTCTTCGAGGTGAACTCGTTGTCGGGCAGCTTCCACGAGACGAGCCGCTTGTTGATGTCCTCTTCGAGCGAGAGCTTGCCGCGCTCGACCTTGCTCAAGGCGGCCATCGCCGCCACGGGCTTGCTGATCGAGCCCGCCTGAAAGAGCGTCTTCACGTCCACGGCCTCGCCCGTCTCCACGTCCTTCACGCCGTATGTCTTCACCCACTCGACCTTGAAGTCCTTGATGACGGCGACGCTCATCCCCGGAACCTTGTGGTGCTTCATCCGCTCCTCAATCGTCCAGCCCGTGTCGCCCCTGACCGTGACGGGCGGCAGCAACCCGCGCTCGACGCGGCTGATGCGGGACGGCACGTCGTTTTGCTGAACCGGCGTCGGCGCGATGCGCGCGGGCGGCGCGAGCGTGAAGTTGAAGAGCAGGACGAGAGTCAGAATTTTCATGTCGGAATTTCCTTGAGGCAGGTTATTTCAAAAGGCGGAGAGAGAAACGTCGAAGGAAAGACGGAAGTTCAAACTTCAAATTTCGAGTTTAAATCTCGAATCTGAAATCCGACATTCGAGATAGCGGCTCCTTCATCATCCCTTCTTGTCCTGTCCATCCTGCCTATCCGGTAAGTCGGCTACGCCCGTGCGAAAGTTTCAGTTTAGAGCAGCACGATGGAGTCATCGGCTTGCGCGCGGCGCGAGGGCTGCTGCTGCGCGGGGGCGGTGTGTTCGGAGCGAGGGCAGGCGTCGCAGAAGGAGCCGTGGCGCGCGTGGCGGTCTTCGCAGGTGTTGCAGTCGAGCGCGACGCCCGTCGCGCGCAGGGCTTCGAGGAGCGGCGTGAGGAGCTGGCCGCGCTCCGTGAGGACGTACTCGACGTGCGGCGGGCTGCCGCCGAAGCTGCGGCGCTCGATGAGCGCGTCGTGCTCAAGGTCGCGCAGGCGATCCATCAGCGTGCGGCTGCTGATGGGTTGGAGGCCCGCGAGCAACTCGGTCGTGCGCCGCGCGCCGCGCGCGAGGTCGCGCACGATGAGCATCGTCCACTTGTCGCCGACCACCTGAAGCGCTCCCCAGACGGGGCAGCCGTCGCCTTCACGTCTCCGCATGAGAGGGGCCGTCCTTTCTCTTCGTAGATTCCGCGCCGAGCCCCGGCCCGGCGGAGAGGCCCGGCGGCGGCTTGGGCTTGAACTTTCTGAAAGCGCCGCGAAGCTTAACACAAAATGGGAAGAACGGCGGCAAAAAGGCGTAAACCGTTAAAGGCCGTAAACCGTGACAGGTAAACCGTGACAAGAAGGAAACTGCCTTCCTCCTGTCACGGTTTACGGTTCACGGTTTACGGCCTTTAACGGTTTACGCCTTTTTGCCATTTACCATTCACCGCCTTGTATTTTAAGATAGGAAGGCGTCCCCCCTTACACCTTTTGTGCTCTTTGCCCCAAACGACGCGGGTCGTCAAATCCTCACTCGCCCGACGAAACAGTAGGCGCGCGCCGGAGGAGGCTTTTGCGGCGGCGCGAACATTTTCTTTATGAAACCTGTAACGCAAGCGGAACTGGCGGCGGGCGCGACCGCGCCATACGAAGCGGCGGAGGGGCCGCCCCCCGTCATCCTCGTCGCCGACGACGAGCCCGTCAACCTCTCGCTCATCAAGCGGCGTTTGGAGTGGGAGGACTACCGCATCCTCACGGCGCAGGACGGGAGCGAGGCCGTCGAGAAGGCCCGCCGTCACCTGCCCGACCTCGTCATCCTCGACGTGATGATGCCCGTGCTCGACGGGCTTCAGGCGTGCCGACTCTTGAAGGAGGACGCGATGACGCGCGACATCCCCGTCATCTTCCTCTCGGCGCTCGACGACGTGGACACCAAAATCAGCGGCCTCTCACTCGGCGCGAACGACTACATCTCGAAGCCGTTCCGCGTCGAAGAGCTGCTCGCAAGGGTCGCCGTCGCCATCCGCCTCAAGCGCGAGCGCGACCAGCTCGAACGCAGCGCCGAAGAGGCGCGTGCGCGGGCCGAGACGGCGAGCGAGATGTCCATGACCGACGCGCTCACAGGGCTCTTGAACCGCTACGGCCTCCAACGCTCGCTGCAACGCGAGCTTTCGGAGGCGCGGCGCTACGCGCGACTGCTCTCGTGCCTTTTGATTGACATAGACTTTTTCAAGGCGGTCAACGACAGCTACGGCCACGCGGCGGGCGACACGGCCCTCCGGCAAGTGGCGCTCGTCTTGACCGAAGCCGTGCGCGGCTCGGACGTGGTCTCGCGCCACGGCGGCGAAGAGTTCCTCGTCCTCGCGCCCGAAACCGGCATCGAGGGCGCAATCGCGCTCGCCGAAAAAATCCGCCTCGCGGCCTCCTCGCGCCTCTACGGCGACGGCGAGCGCGTCTTCCCGCTCACCTTGAGCGTCGGCGCGGCCCAACTCGGCGAGCGCGAGTCCGCCCACGACATGATCGCCCGCGCCGACCAGGCGCTTTACCACGCCAAAGAGGCGGGCCGTAATCGAGTGGAAGCAGCTTAAAAGCCGTGAACCGTGAACCGTGAACCGTGACAAGAAGAGGACTGTTTTCCTCTTGTCACGGTTTACGGTTCACGGTTCACGGCTTTTAAGGCATCACCGGTTTCTTGATGACGCCGCCGGCGGCGTCGGAGAGCGGGTGCACCATGATGAAGGAGGATTCGTCCATCTCGCGGGCGAGCTTCTTGACGCTGCCGATTTCGAGGCGCGTGACGACGCAGTAGAGGATGTCCTGCTCGTGGTCGCTGAGGCCGCCGCGCCCCTTGTAGACGGTCACGCCGCGTCCGAGGTCGCGGATGATGGACTGCCTGATGATCTCGCTCCGCTCGGCGGAGATGATGATGACGGCGTTGTACTCCTCGATGCCGTGGAGCAGGAAGTCAATCGTCTTCGACGCCGCCGCGTAGGTGAGCACCGAGTAGAGCGCCGCCTCGATGCCGAGGAAGAAGGCGGCGGTCGAGAAGATGAAGATGTTGAGGATGAGAATGACGTCGCCGACGCGCAAGAGCGAGCTGCCCTTGCTCACCAAAACCGCCGCGACCTCCGTCCCGTCCAAGACCGCGCCGCCGCGAATCGCGAGCCCTATTCCTGCGCCGATGAAGAAGCCGCCGAAGACCGCCGAGAGCAGCTTGTCGTGCGTCACCTCCGGGTAGTGGAGGAAGGCCAGCACGAGCGAGAGCCCGGCGATGGCGAACGCGCTCTTGGCCGCGAACGCCTTCCCGATCTGCCGGTAGCCGAGCGCGACGAACGGCAGGTTGATGACCAGAATCAAGACCGACAGCGGCATCCCCATCACCTTCGAGACGAGCATCGAGACGCCCGTCACGCCGCCGTCAATGAAGTGGCTGGGCAAGAGGAACCCTTTGAGCCCCAGCCCCGCCGAGAGGATGCCGAGGGCGATGAGCAAAGTATTGAACAACTCGCGTGCGAACGGTTTCATCGTCCCTGCATACTAGCCCGCCGCCCCCGGCCCCGCCAAACGCGGCTGTTTCCTTAAACGCGCCGATGCTGTAAATTCTTCGCCGCACGCGAGGTGAGGAGGTTCAGAGATGGCCTGCGCGACACGGTGATTCTGGTGGCCGAGCGCGAGACCTCTTGAAAGTCAGTAAAGAAACCCCCGAAAGGATGATTCCCGATGAGATTATTCAAGTTTGACCGGAACAGTTTGAGAGACACGCGGCTCGCGCTCGCGGCGCTCGCGGCGCTCTTTTGCCTCTCGCACGCTGCGACGGCGCAGACGGCCAATGAGACGAAGCGCGCCGTCAAGCAGTACACCATCGAGCAGTTCATGGGGACGACGCGCGTCGGCGGCAGCTCCTTCTCGCCCGACGAGCAGACCGTCCTCTTCCACAGCAACAAGACGGGCATCTTCAACGTCTACGCGGTCGGGGTCGCGGGCGGCGCGGCGAAGCAGTTGACCGCCTCGACGAAGGAGAGCACCTACGTCGTCTCCTACTTCCCCACGGACGCGCGCTTCATCTACACCTACGACAAGGGCGGGAACGAGAACAGCCACCTCTACCTCCGCGAGGCGGACGGGAGCGAGCGCGACCTCACGCCCGGCGAGAAGACGAAGGCGCAGTTTCTCGGCTGGAGCCACGACCGCAAGTCCTTCTTCCTCTCGATGAACGACCGCGACCCGCGCTTCTTCGACGTTTACGAGATGGCCGTCGCCGACCTCAAGCCCGTCCTGATTTACAAGGACGAGACCGGCTACGACATCGGCGACATCTCGAACGACAAGCGCTACGTCGCCTTCGGCAAGACCAACACCGACCACGACTCCGACATCTACCTCTACGACACCGCGTCGAAGCAGATGAAGCATCTCACGGCGCACAAAGGCAACGTCAACTTCAGCCCGCAGGCGTTCGACCCGGACTCGAAGCACCTCTACTACCTGACGAACGACGGCAGCGAGTTCATGTACGTCGCGCGCTACGATTTGGCGGCGGGCAAATCGGAGCCGGTCGAGAAGGCGAAGTGGGACGTGATGTACACCTACTTCTCGCGCAACGGCAAGTACCGCGTGACGGCCACGAACGAGGACGCGCGCACGGTCATCAAAATCTACGAGGCGAAGTCGGGCAAGGCCGTCCCGCTGCCGAAACTTCCGGGCGGCGACATCACCGGGGTCAACATCTCGCCGAGCGAGAACCGCATGGCCTTCTACCTGAACGGCGACCGCTCGCCCTCGAACCTCTACGTCTACGACTTCGCCACGAAGAAGGCGACGCGGCTGACCGACAGCCTCAACCCCGAAATTGACCCGGCGGACTTAGTGGACGCGCAGGTCATCCGCTACAAGTCTTTCGACGGGATGGAAATCCCCGCCCTCCTCTACAAGCCGCACGGCGCGGGCGCGACGAGCAAAGTCCCGGCGCTCGTCCTCGTCCACGGCGGCCCCGGCGGGCAGGCGCGCGGCGGCTACAAGGCGCAGGTGCAGTACCTCGTCAACCACGGCTACGCCGTCTTGGACGTGAACAACCGCGGCTCTTCCGGTTACGGCAAGACCTTCTACGCGGCGGACGACGGCAAGCACGGGCGCGAGCCCTTGTGGGATTGCGTCGAGGCGAAGAAGTATCTGGCGTCGCTCGGCTACGTGGACGAGAAGAAGATAGGGATTATGGGCGGCAGTTACGGCGGCTACATGGTTCTGGCCGCGCTCGCCTTCAAGCCCGAAGAGTTCGCCGTCGGCGTGGACATCTTCGGCGTCTCGAACTGGGTGCGGACGCTTCAGTCAATCCCGCCCTACTGGGAGTCGTTCCGCCTCGCGCTCTACAAGGAGATCGGCGACCCCTCGACGCAGCTCGACTTCCTGCGCGAGACCTCGCCGCTCTTCCACGCCGACAAAATCACGAAGCCCTTAATCGTCATTCAGGGCGCGAACGACCCGCGCGTCATCAAGCCGGAGTCGGACGAGATAGTCGAGGCCGTCAAGAAGAAGGGCGGCGTCGTCGAGTACGTCGTCTTCGACAACGAGGGCCACGGCTTCACCAAGAAGGCCAACGAAATCCGCGCCAGCAAAGCCATCCTCGACTTCCTCGATAAGCACCTCAAGGGGAACGTGGCCGCCGCAAACTGAACAGTACCGCGAGCGGTAGCGAGCGGGTGTGGTCTCGCGAGACCACACCCGCTCGCTACCGCTCGCGGTACTGTTTGACCACCTATAACGGCGGGCCTGCGTCCTTGCCGAGCATCGCGGCGCGGACGAGCGGGACGGGCGGCCCGCCGTAGGTGAGGAACTTGTCGTGGAACTCCTTCCACGCCGCGCGCCCGCCGCGCGAGGCCGTCCAGTCCTCGCGCAGCTTCATAATCATCAGCTTGCCCAGAGTGTAGTTGAGGTAAGCCGGGTCGAACGTCCCGCGCGCGGCCTGCTGGCGCGCAGTCCCGGCGTCCTGAAAGCCCTGCTCGCGGAAGAGCTTTTCAGAATCCTCGACCGTCATCTTCCCCGTGTGCATCCCGATGGCCGAGAGGTAACGGGCGTTCCTGAGCAGCGCGTTCAGGAGTTGGCCGACGTGCGCGCGTTGGTCGCCGTTGCCGAGCCCCGCGTCCCACATCATCTCTTCGGTGTAGTGCGCCCACCCTTCGGCGAAGGCGTAGCCGACGAAGACCTGCCCGAACTTCGACGGCGCGCGGTTGGCGTGGAGGAATTGGAGGAAGTGTCCGGGCCACACTTCATGGACGGAGGTGAAGAGCAAGTCCCACTTGCCCGGCACGTACTCGGCCTGCTCCTTCGGCGACCACGCGGGGTCGGGCGGCGCGATGTAATAGATCGAGGGCAGGTTCTTCTCGAACGGGCCGGGGATGTCTATGTAAGCGAAGTTCCAACGCTGGTAGGGCGGCGACTCGGCGACGTTGGCCTGTTCGGGGCCGGGAATGGTGACGAGGTTCTTCTCGGTGAGGAAGGTCTTTAGCTCGACGAGTTGTTTGCGTGCGCCTTCGACGGGGCCGCCCTCCGGCTTGTCGGCCTTCACCTTCTCGATGCACTCCTGCACGGTCTTCCCCGGCTCGATGGCGGCGCACGCTTCGCGCAGCGCGGCGACGTTTCGTTCGAGGTCGCGACGGCCCGCCGCTTCAAGCTCTTCGAGCGGCACGTCAACGCGCTCGGTCGCCTTGAGCATCTTACTGAACTTCTCCGCGCCGAGCGCGAAGTCGTTCGTCGCCGTCGGCTCAAGCGACGCGAGCCACGAATCCAGCTCCTTCATCGCCTGAATGGCCGAGAGGTTGGCGGCGCGGAACTCCGACTGCAACTGCGGGTCGGTGACGGAGGCGAAGACGGCTGGCACGTCCTTCTCGAAGTACGAGGCGAGCCCGCCGAAGGTGATGCGCCCTATCTGGACGTAGGTGCGCGGCATCGGCGTGCGGAGGTTGGCGCGAATCTGCCGCGCGGCTTCGGGGACGTTTTTGGCGTAAGCGGTGAAGGCGCGAAGGCGCGCGTCCGGAGGCGCGTACTCGCGCGAGACGTAGACGTTCGGGTCGAGCGCGCCGCCGTAGAACTGCGGGTTGGTGAAGGGCAGCTCGGCGGTTTCGAGCCAGAACATATCGCCGTCAATCACCGAGACGAGGTAGTCGCGCTCGAAGCGTTGCCGCTCGTCGAGCGAGGCGTCGGCGAAGCCCCGCGCCCGTTCGCGCAGCGCGCTCAGACGCTGCAACTCTCCCTTGATGCCTTCGGCGCTCCAGTTGGGGAGCTTGCCGTCGAACTCGTGGCGGCCCGCGATGACCGCGACGTGCGGCTGCGCGGCGAAGTACGAGTTGATGTACTCGTTGACGTAGGCGTCCCACTCCGCCGAGGACGGGACTTGCGAAGCCTGCTGCGGCGTCGTCTGCTGAGTCGGCGTCGCGGGCTGCTGACAACTCGCCATCATCGTCAATGTGAGCGAGAGGGCGAGGACGATTCTTGTCGTCGTCTTAAAATTCATTTTGACGGGCGCTCCTTAGAGGTTGGAGTGAAACGGGCGCGTGCGAGAGTGGTGACTGTAGGGGCAGGGCTCGTCCCTGCCCGCTCTCTTCCGTAAGACACGGGCAGGGACGAGCCCTGCCCCTACAGTTTGTTCTAACGCGTTCTTATACGCGCGAAAGCGGTTTGTGTTTCCGCGTCCGGCGGCGTGGATTAAGTCTCTCTTTTCGTCTTCAGTCGGACGCGCCGAGGCGGACGCCGAGCGCCTTCAGTTCGTCGTGGCCGGGGATGTCTGCGGCCTCGATGCCGGAGAGGATTTCCTTGTTGACTTCGGGCAGAGAGACGATGCGGTTGGCCTGCTTGCTGATGGCCGTCTCGAAGAGGTTGCGCGCCGTGCGCGCGTTGCCGAAGGTCTCGTCGCGCGAGGCCGTGAGAACGTTAAAGACGGCGGTGAGTTCCTTCTCGGCGTCGGGCATGAGCTTGAAGTCGGCTTTGTGGCAGAAGGCCTGAAAGATTTTGACGAGCTGCGCGGGGTCGAAGTCGTCGAAGTGGATGTGGCGGTTGAAGCGCGAGCGGAGGCCCGGATTCGAGTCGAGGAACTCCTGCATCTTCCCCGTGTACCCGGCGACGACGACGACGAGATCGTCGCGGTGGTCTTCCATCATCTTGAGTAAGGTCTCGATGGCCTCGCGCCCGAAGTCGTTCTCGCCGCCCGCGCTGAGCGTGTACGCCTCGTCAATGAAGAGCAGTCCGCCGAGCGCCTTCGTCACCGCCTCCCTGACCTTGATGGCGGTCTGGCCGACGAAGCCCGCGACCATCCCCGCGCGGTCGGTCTCGATGAGATGCCCGCGCCGCAGGATGCCGAGCGTGCGGTAGACCTCCGCCAGGAGCCTCGCGACCGTCGTCTTGCCCGTGCCGGGGTTGCCGTAAAAGACGAGATGGCGCGAGACGGGGAGCGTCTTCAACCCCTGCCCCTCGCGCATCTTCTGCACCTTGAGAAAGTTGACGAGCTGCCGCACGTCGGCCTTCACTCTTTCGAGTCCGACCAGCGCGTCCAGCTCCGCAAGCAGCTCTTCGAGCGGGCGCGGAGGCTTCAACTCCTCTTCGACTTCGACCTCCGGCTCGCCTTCCTTCGCGCCCACGCCTTCGCGCGCGGGCAGGCCCGACGGGTAGAGCTTTTCTTTGAACTCGGCGAGCGCCGCTTCCTCCTTCGGCGTGACGCGCCCGTCGGCCTTGATGACGAGGTTGGCGAACTGGAAGAAGAGCGCGCGGGCGCGGTCGGCGTGGCGCGTGCCGTGGCGCGCGTCGTGGGTTTCGAGATACGCGATGCTGACGGGCGTGCGGTCGAGCCGCTTGAGGATGTGCACGGGGAGGTCTGTGGAGTCCGCGAGCGGGAAGGTGTCTTCGGCGGCGCGCAGGGAGAAGACCTTGCAGACCGACTCGTAGTAACGCTGCTTCTCGGCCTCCGAGACTTCGCGGAGGTGGATGAACTGCTGCGCCGTGAGCATCAACTGGTTCTCCAAAACGGTGCGCGCGTCCGGGGCCGACCCGTCGCGCCACACCGCGCGGATGCTCTCGCCGAGCGGCGCGGCCAGCACTCCGAGCGCCCTCGACAAATGCGCGATCAACTTCCTGTTGCTCTCGTCCAGCAGCACTCTTCGGCGACTCTCCTTACACGACTCCTTAGCTCCGGCGGCGCGCGATTATAGCACTCAACTTTCGACCCCGAACGGGTTGTCGTAATAACAGAAAAGGCGCTCTTGAGAAGCGCCTCTTCCGAGTCCTTAACTGTTGAAATAATTAAGCTTGACAGCGCTAACGGGGCTCGAACCCGTGGTCTCCGCCTTGAGAGGGCGGCGTGTTAACCAACTACACCATAGCGCCAAAAACCGACGCGATTATAAAGGCGAATGAGCGAAAATGGCAAGCCCGCCCGCCGCCTTTTCGTCGAGCCGGGACGGGCGCGGGGCGTTATTTTGAGGCGCGCGCGCGGGCGGTGTTATACTCCGGCTTGAGGCGCGCGCGCGTTCGGACGCAACGACCCGATTGAGAGTTTTGAACCGAATGCGCGACGCCGAAAGAAGTCTTCCCAAGCACTCTCTCTGCGGAAAGATAAAGTCAGACGCTCACCGGGATTTATGCCGACCACCGCCGACCGCAACCACGACGCCCCCACCGCGACACAAAAGGATTTAGACTTCGCCCTCGGCATCGAGGGCTTTACTTACGGCGACCTCCACCGCCCGGAGCGTCTGCGCGCGCTGGCCGAGAGGTTCGACGAAGAACTGCGCGGGACGGACGCGGCGCTTCATGCGTCGCTCGCCGAGTACACGCGGGCGCGCGGCGAGACTTTGCGCGGCACGAGGGCCGAGTCGGAACTCCTGATTGCCGCCGCGCCGCACCTCTCGCGCTTCGTCGCGCGACTCTTCGGCGTCGAGGCCGAGCGCGAGGCGCTTGAGCGGGAGATTCGAGCGCAAGACCCGGTCTTCGAGTTCGAGCACTTCGTCCAGCGGCGCGCGGTCAAGAGCTTCCCGGCGGAGAAGGCCGCCGCCGTTGACGTTGAGGCGGCGGACGCCGCGCTCGAACGGCTCCGCCACGCGGCCTTCGAAGATACGCTCGCCGACGACCGCGAGTTGGGCGTCGCGCGGATGACCGTGCGGCTGCTCGCGTGGGAGAAGAACTTCGGCAAGGAGGGCGTGCGGCAAGAGGCGGCGTGGTCAGAAGTGGCGGCGCGCGAGGCGTCAGACGCGCGGGCGAAGATTGAGGGGACGGAAGCCGAGAAGGCTCTCCGCGCGTGGGCGGCGGCGGAGGTTGATGAAAGTGACGCCGAAGGAAGTCGCGCCTTCGTGCGCGCGGCGTTGCGACTCTTGGAGGCTTGGGCGGCGGCGCACGCGCTTCAACCTCTAGCGCGCGAACGTGTGCGCGGGTGGGTCTCTTTCGACTTCCCGCACCCTCTGAACTACGAGCACCTCGTGCAGATCGAGCGGCCCGACGCGGGCGTGCCGGAGTTGATGCGGGGCTTAGACCAGAACCTTCGGCGGCGCGACGGCTTCGGGCTCACAGACCAGAGGGCTTCGAAGCGCGAGGTCTTGGACGAAGTCAACTACTGCCTCTACTGTCACGAGCGCGACAAGGACTCCTGCTCCAAAGGTCTCAAAGAGCGCGACGGCTCGTTCAAGCGCAACCCGCTCGGCATCGAGTTGGAGGGCTGCCCGCTCGACGAGAAGATTTCCGAGATGCACGTCCTGCAAAGGGACGGCGACTCCATCGGCGCGCTCGCGCTCGTGATGATTGACAACCCGATGTGTCCGGGCACGGGCCACCGCATCTGCAACGACTGCATGAAGTCGTGCATCTTCCAGAAGCAGGAGCCGGTGGACATCCCGCAGGCCGAGACGGGCGTGCTGACGAACGTCCTGCGACTGCCTTACGGGTTTGAAATCTACGCGCTGCTCTCGCGTTGGAACCCTCTGAACGCGAAGCGTCCCTACGCTCTTCCATACAACGGCAGGAACGTGCTCGTCGTCGGCCTCGGCCCCGCCGGTTACACGCTCGCTCATTATCTTCTTAACGAAGGCTTCGGCGTCGTCGGCATTGACGGACTGAAGATAGAGCCTTTGGAAGAAGGGCTGACGGGCGACGGCGGTCGGCGCGTGCCGCGCGCGGTCGCCGATGTCAGAGAGGTCGGGACGGCGCTCGACCGGCGCGTGCTCGCGGGCTTCGGCGGCGTCTCGGAGTACGGCATCACCGTCCGCTGGGACAAGAATTTCCTGACGCTCATCCACCTCACGCTCGCGCGCCGCGAACGCTTCCGCTTCTACGGCGGCGTGCGCTTCGGCGGGACGCTTGAGGTCGAGGACGCGTGGGCGCTCGGCTTCGACCACGTGGCGATTGCGACGGGCGCAGGAAAACCGACCATCGTCGGGATGAAGAACAATCTCATGCGCGGCGTCCGCAAGGCTTCCGACTTTCTGATGGCCCTGCAACTGACGGGCGCGTTCAAACGCGACGCGCTCGCCAACTTGCAGGTCAGGCTCCCGGCCATCGTCATCGGCGGCGGGCTGACCGCGATTGACACGGCGACCGAGCTTTTCGCCTACTACCCCGTGCAGGTCGAGAAGGCGCTCGAACGACACGAAGCCTTGAGCGAAGAGTTCGGCGAGGAAGAAGTCTTGAAGAGACTCGATGCCGAGGAGCGCGCGACTTACGAAGAGTTTCTTGAGCACGGTCGCGCCGTGCGGGCCGAAAGAGAGAGGGCACGCGCCGCCGTCGAAGAGCCGGACTTCGTGCCGCTCGTGCGCGGTTGGGGCGGCGTCTCAATCGCCTACCGCAAGCGTCTGATTGACGCGCCCGCGTACCGCCTGAACCACGAGGAAGTGGCGAAGGCTTTCGAGGAGGGCATCAACTTCGTCGAGAACATCTCGCCCGTCGAGGCCGTCCCCGATGAAGAGTCGGGCGCGGTCGCCGCCCTCATCTTCGAGCGCATGACGCGCGACCCTTCGAACGGGAAAATGGAAGGCTTCGGACGAGACTTTGAGACTCCCCGCGCGCACGGTCTGCGTCGCCGCCGGGACGAGCCCGAACACGATTTACGAGAAGGAGCGACCGGGCACGTTCGCGCTCGACGAGTGGAAGGAGTTCTTCGCGCCTCATAAGCTCGTTGACGAAGGAGGCGCTTTCCGCCTCGTCCCCGCCGCCAAAGGCGAGCGCGGCTTCTTCACCTCCTACGAGAGCGCGGGCCGCTTCATCAGCTACTACGGCGACAACCATCCCGTCTACGCCGGGAACGTCGTCAAGGCGATGGCCTCCGCCAAGTTCGGCTACGAGCAGGTGGCCGCGCTCTTCGCGAAAGAGATTGCCGCCGTCGAAAACGGGAACGCGCTAGGACGAACGGAAGGAGCAAGAGGCGGGCTTCGAGCGTCTGATTGAAAAACTCGACGACGAGCTGCTGGCGCGCGTCGTGCGCGTCGAGCGTCTGACGGACACCATCGTGGATGTCATCGTCCGCGCGCCGATGCAGGCGCGAAAGTTTCATCCGGGTCAGTTCTACCGCCTGCAAAATTACGAGACCGACGCCGCGACCATCGGCGGCACGAAGCTCTTGATGGAAGGGCTCGCGCTCACGGGCGCGTGGGTTGATAAGGACGAAGGTCTTCTCAGTCTCATCGTCCTTGAGATGGGCGCGTCGTCGCGGCAGTGCGCGATGCTCCGGCCCGGCCAGACGGTCGTCGTCATGGGGCCGACGGGCACGCCCACCGAAATCCCCAAGGGCGAGACTGTCCTCCTCGCCGGGGGCGGCCTGGGCAATGCCGTCCTCTTCTCGATTGCGAAGGCTTTGAAGGAGAACAACAACCGCGTCGTCTACTTCGCGGGCTACAAGAACGGCAAAGACCTCTTCAAGCGCGAGGAGATTGAAGCGGCGACCGATCAGGTTGTCTGGGCCACCGACACGGGCGTCGAGATTCCGCCGCGCCGCCCGCAGGACGCGCACTTCCGGGGCAACATCGTGCAGGCGATGAAGGCTTACGCCGAAGGCGACTTGGGCTCTCCGCTCTTCGACCTCCGCGACGTTGACCGCATGATCGTCATCGGCTCCGACCGCATGATGGCCGCCGTCAAGGCCGCCCGCCACGCCGTCCTCGCGCCGCACTTGAAGGCTTCGCACGTCGGCGTCGGCTCCATCAACAGCCCCATGCAGTGCATGATGAAAGAGGTCTGCGCCCAGTGTTTACAGAGACACGTTGACCCGCAGACCGGAGCCGAAAGCTTCGTCTTCTCCTGCTTCAACCAAGACCAACTGCTCGACGAAGTGGACTTCAAGAACCTCAACGACCGCCTGCGCGCCAACACCGTACAGGAGAAGTTGGCTAACCTCTGGCTCGACAAGCTGCTCAATGAAGCCGCCGCCGCAGAATTGTAGGGGCAGGGCTTGTCCCTGCCCGTCGGCCTTCGATTCAAAACAAGATACGTGTCTCCGCGCTACGCGGGCAGGGACAAGCCCTGCCCCTACAATACCGGCCAACGTTCTCATTCAAATTAAAACTCTCTACCCTTTGTCGCGCGCGCGCTCAGAGACGAGGCGGCGGTAGGCTTCGTCGCGGGTGAGGCCGAGTTCGCGGGCGGCGCGTTTGAGGGCGGCGCGGGCGTCGAGACCTTCGGCTTCGAGGGCGGCGACGCTCGCGGCGACGCTCGCCGCCGGCGCTCCTTCTTCCTTCGACTCAGCTTCAATCACGCGGCGGTCTATGACGAGCACCATCTCGCCGCGCGCCGCCTCGCGCCCGTCTGAGAAGCGCGCCGCGAGTTCGCTCAGACGGCCGCGGATAATCTCTTCGTGAACCTTGGTCAGTTCGCGCGCGACCGCCGCTTCGCGCTCGCCGAGGATTTCGCGCGCGTCCGAGAGGGCGTGCGCGATGCGGTGCGGCGCTTCGTAGAAGACGAGCGTGGCGGGGAGCGTGCGCAGGGCGTCGAGGCGCGTGCGGCGCGCGTGCGTGCGCGAGGGGAGGAAGCCGCCGAAGAAGAACTCGTCGGTCGGGAGGCCCGAAGCCACGAGCGCCGCGACGAAGGCCGCCGCGCCGGGGACGGGGACGACCGCCGCGCCCATCTCAATCGCCGCGCGGACGAGACGGTAGCCGGGGTCGCTGATGCCGGGCGTGCCCGCGTCGGAGACGACGGCGACGCTCAAGCCCTGCTCAAGCATCGAGGCCAGTTCGGCGGCGCGCTCCTGCTCGTTGTGCTCGTGGTAGCTGACGGTCTTCGTCCCGATAGAGAAGCGTCCGAGCAAGCCCCGCGTGTGCCGCGTGTCCTCGCAGGCGATGACGGCAACACTGCCGAGCACGCGCAGCGCCCGCTGCGTCACGTCTTCGAGATTGCCGATGGGCGTGGCGACCAGATAGAGCGTGCCCTTCGTCTGCGTCATGCGGAACATTATAGAGGCAAACGCAGAAGTCAGAACGCTGAACGCTGAACTGAAAGACAAGTTAATTGCTTTTCAGTTCAGCGTTCAGCGTTCTGACTTCTGCGTTTAAAGAGGCGGCGTGGCCCCACTCCACGCCGCCCCCTTGTTCGTCGCGGGCTCTTTATGGCCCGACGGCGACGAATTGTCGGACGCTCGACTTCGAGGAGCGCCTGTCTTTTAAGGCTTCAGTCCCACCTGCCGTTGTTGTAGCCGCCGCCGTCGTCGAAGTCGCGGAAGCGGAAGCCGTAGATGTCGGAGACGGTGCGGAGGTCGTTGCGAATCCGCGCCCAGTCGTTGGCCGTGCGAGAGTCGAGGCGGAGCCGCCGCAGGTAGTTGCTGACGCGCGAAGAGAGTTGCATGAGACGGCGCGCCTCGTCGGCGCTCTGGTTGAGGTTGTTGCTGTCGCCCGCCGTGTCGCGGAAGCGCGCGGCGGCGTTGCGGAAGTCGCGGAAGTCGTCGTTGATGCGGTCTTCGCGGCGCGTGCCGTTGGCGCGGCTGTGGTCGAGCGCGCGGTCAACGTGGCGCTGGAGGTCGCGCGCGTTGCTGTCAATGCGGCGCGCGGTGTCGCGCAGGATGCGCCGCTCGTGGTCGCTGATGCGTCCGCCGAAGCGACCGCGCCCGCCGGTGCTGTTCCTGTCGTCGCGGCGTGGGTCGCGCCGCAGGTCTTCTTCACGTTCGCGCCGCTGCTGTGCTTCGCGTGCGCGGTCGCGCATCTGCTCCCAGATGCTCTGCGCCGAGACGCTCGCGGGCGCGAGAAGGACGCCGAGCATGACGGCGGCGAAGGTGAAGAGGGTGAAACGTCTGATGGTCATCTTGCTTGTCTCCTTCAAAGTCTTTTCAAAGGCGACCGCCGGGGAGGCGCCGGCGCGAGGTTCGTGCGAAAACGGTCTGCCATTTCGTTGCCGCTCCCGTCCGGGGATAAAGAAGGACGGCAATATTCCGAGCGGGCACATCGGCAAGCTTCGTGCCGCGAGTCGGAGGGAAGAAAAAGTTTAAGGGAAGTCTTTGAAAAAAGAGGCGAGACTCCGAGGCTTCGACGTTCGGGCGCGGGCGCGCCGAGCCGGAGACGACGACGACGGGCGTTCCAAAACGTGCAGGCCGCGCCGCAAATCGTCGGGGCAACTAAGGGCGTCGAACAAAACTGTAGGGGCAGGGCAAGTCCGCGGCCCGCGTCGTGACAACAGATTCAACTTGGGCCGTGGCGAAGTTGAGCGGGCCGCGGACTTGCCCTGCCCCTACAGACATCTTCGACGTTGAAATTTAAATTGAATCTTAAATGAAGAGCTTCGTGAAGTGTCGTTTGACTCGTTCGTCCCGAAGTTCGGCGCGCTCGCCGGTCTTCTCAAGGACGAGCCAGCGGGGCGGGCCTTCGGGCACGGGGACGAGGAGAAGCTCTTCGCCCGCCGAGCGGTTGCCGAAGTGGCCGACGAGCGCGCTCGCGAGCCCGCCGCCACGGACGATGCCGTCGCGCGGCCCGCGCGGCCAGCCAGCCTCGACCGTCAGTTCGCGGAGGCCGACGCGGAAGACGAGCCGCGTCCCGACCATCGTCGAGTTGCCGACCTTGAAGCGGTGCGCCTCGGTGCGCGTGACGAGGATGCTCGCGCCCGCGCGGTTCAACTCGCCCGCGTGCGCCGAGAAGGATTCGAGCAGCCACTCCAGCCCCGCGCCGCGCAACGTGTCGTTCGCGGCGCGGAGGTTGAGATATTCGACCACGTCGCTGCGCCCGCGCGCGTGGGCACGCGCCCGCGCCTCGTCCAACTGCTGCTCGTAATCCGCGTCGAAATCGTTCAAGAGTTGAAAGCCGTCCCTTCGTCTCGCTCCGCCCCGCCGCCTCGCGCCGCCTCGCGCGCCGATGGTATCATGCCCGCTCACTGGCCGTTAACAGCTCGACCGAGAAAACCCGACTCCGAAAGACTTCAGACCGGAAGATTATGAAGCACCTCTTTCCGGCGCGTCGCAGCGCCGCCTTAGCCTTAGCCGCGAGACTCGCGCTCGCGCTCATCGTCACGCTGCTGCCGCTCTCGGACGCCCTCGCGCGTCAGGGGCGACGGCCCGCGCGTCCGAACGCGACCGGGGCGACGAACGCTTCAGAGCAGTCGAGGCAAGCGGCACGACCGAAGCTCGTGTTGCTCATCGTCGTTGACCAGTTTCGTTACGACTACCTCGAACGCTTCGGCGAGCTTTTCGTCGCGGGCGGCCTGCGCCGCTTGCAGCGCGAAGGCGCGTCGTGGGTCGGGGCCGATTACGACCACATCCCGACCGAGACCGCGCCGGGGCACGCGACTTTGATGACGGGCGCGTGGCCTTCCGAGACCGGCATCATCGCCAACGAGTGGTACGACCGCGACCTAAAACGGCGTCTCGAACAACGTGCAGGACGACACGTCCAAGCTCTTCGAGGCCGTCGAGGGCGAACGTTCTTCGAGCCCGCGCAACCTGCTCGCCTCGACCGTCGGCGACGAGCTGCGCCTCGCGTCGAACAACCGCTCGAAGGTCGTCGGCATCTCGGTCAAAGACCGGGGCGCGATTCTCCCCGCAGGGCGGATGGCGAACGCCGCCTACTGGTACAGCTCGCGGACGGGCCGCTTCGTCTCGTCCACCTACTACTTCAACCAGATGCCCGAATGGGTGACGCGCTTCAACGACTCGAAGCCCGCCGACAAGTTCTTCGGCGCGCGTTGGGAGCGGCTTGCGCCCTCGGCGGAGTACGAGCGGCTCGCGGGCCGCGACGACGCGCCGTGGGAGAAGATCGGCGACGGGACGAAGAACCCGCACGTCTTCCCTTACGTCGTCAACGGCGGGGCCTCCGCCCCCGGCAGGGAGTTCTACGACGCGCTCACCGCCTCGCCTTTCTCGAACGACCTGCTCGTCTCCTTCGCCGAGCAGGCCGTCATCAACGAAGGTCTCGGCGCGGACTCGGATACCGACGTGCTCTCGGTGAGCTTCTCGGCCAACGACATCGTCGGCCACCGCTTCGGCCCCTACAGCCAGGAGGTGATGGACATCACGCTGCGCACGGACAGGCAGATCGAGCAGCTCCTGAACATCGTGGACGCGCGGGTGGGCTTGCGCAACACGGTCGTCGCCTTCAGCGCCGACCACGGCGTCGCGCCCGTGCCGGAGCACGCGGGCGAGATGCGTCTGCCGGGCGGGCGCGTCAAAGTGACGGAGATGATGAACGCCGTCCGCAACCGCTTCAAGGCGTACTTCAAGCGCCCGGCGGGCGGCGACGAGAAGGCGACCGACGAGTACATACAGACTTACTCGAACGGGCAGATTTACTTGAACGGCGTCGCGCTCGAACGCGACGGCATCAGCCGCGCGGAGGCCGAGCGCGTGGCGGGCGAGGCGGCGCTCACCGTCCCCGGCATCTCGCGCTTCTTCACGCGGACGCAGCTCACGACCGGCTCCGTCTCGCCGCACGACGCGTTGGCGCGACGCGCCCTGCACGGCTTCAACGCGAAACGGAGCGGCGACGTGCTCGTCGTCCAGGAGCCTTTCAAGTACGTGACCGACTACATGACGGTCGCCACGCACGGCTCGCCCTACTCTTACGACACGCACGTCCCCGTCATCATCATGGGCGCGGGCGTCGCGCCCGGCAGGTACACGAACGCGGCCTCGCCCGCCGACATCGCCCCGACGCTCGCGCGCCTCTTGCGCGTGCAAGCGCCGAGCAGCGCCGTGGGGCGCGTCCTGCTCGAGGCGTTAAGGTGAAGAGATAAAATTGTAGGGGCAGGGCTTGTCCCTGCCCGTCGGCTTTGGACTCAAATCAACTTGAATGTCGTCGCACGACGCGGGCAGGGACAAGCCCTGCCCCTACATAAAAAACTGAGCCTGCCTCCAATGCGGAAGAAATTATGAATCAAGTTTTAAAAATCTCAGCGGCGCTGCTTGTGGCTGTCACGTTTTATGTGAACGCTTCCGCGCAGCGCAAGCCCGCCGCCAAGCCCACGGCCAAACCGAAACCGGCGGCGGGGAAGCCCGTGGCGAAGAAGGAGCCCGCGAGCGAGGACGCGCAGAAGGCTGAGCTGGACGAGATCGTGAAGCTCGCGCCGCAAGAGCGCATCGAGCGGCTGAAGGGCTTCATCAAGGCGAACCCGGACGGGCCGCTCACCTTGCGCGCGCGCGAATTTCTGACGAGCGCGCGGGCGGCCTTCGGCGACGAGAAGCTGCGGACGAACGACCGTCTGGCGGGCGCGGAGCTGTTCCGTCTGGCGGTCGCCGAAGCGCCTGCGGGGATGTCGGACAAGCTCTTCGTCGAGGTCGTCTCGCAACTGCCCGCGAACCTCTACGTGCTCGGCGAGCGCGAGGCGGCGCGCGACCTGGCGCTCGCCGTCGAGCAGAAGGTGAAAGGGAACGCCCGCCGCCTGCTCACGGTCGCGGCGTTTTACCTGAGCACGGAGCAGGCGGACGAGGCGGTACGCGTCGCCGCTGCCGCCGCCGCGCTTGAGCCCGACCTTGCCGCCGCGCATCAGGCGCTCGGCGCGGCCCACCGCGTCTCTCTGCGGCTCGAAGACGCGGCCACGGAGTTCGCGCGTGCTCTCGAACTCGACCCGAAGTCCGCGACCTCGCGGCGCAGCCTCGCAGACCTTCGACGCGCGACGGGCAAGTCGGAACAAGCCCTCGCGCTCTACCGCGAACAACTCGCCGCCGACCCGCAGGACGCGAACGCGCGCGCGGGCCTCGTTCTTTCGCTGTTTGACACCGGGAAGCGCGAAGAGGCCGAGCGCGAGTTGGATGCCGCGCTCGCCGAGCGTCCGAGCAACTTGCCTCTGCTCGTCGGCGCGGCCTACTGGTACGCGGCGAACGGCGCAGGCGGGCGGGCGGTCGAATTGGCCGAGCGCGCCGTCGCGCTTGAGCCTCGTTATCGTTGGGTCTGGGCGCGCATCGCGCTCGCCCGCGCGCTGCTCGCGCAGAAGCAGCCGCTCGAAGCCGAGCGCGCGTTGCGCCCCGCGCGCGAGCTTGGAAGTTTCCCGACGCTCGACTACGAGCTGGCGAGCATCCTCGCCGCCGCCGGGCTCTACGAAGAGGCGGCGCGCGAGCTTGCGCGCTCCTTCACTCTGCGCGGCGGGCAGATTGAGACGAACCTCGCGGGCCGCATCCACACGCGCGCCGAAGACTTCAAAGAGCTGCTTGCGCCCGAACGTCGCGCCGGACTCTTCCAGTTCAAAGGCGCGGAAGGCGAGCGCGAGGCGCGGCTCCTGAAGTCTCTTCTGGCCTTCCACCTCGCGGCGGCGGACGGCGAGAATTTTGACGAGAAGGCGGCTGCCGAGGCGGCGCGCGAGTTCGCTGCGGGCGAAGACGAGATGCGCTCGTTCCGGCACTTTACGTGGCGGGCCGTCTGCTGCGGCGCGGCGCGGCGCTCGACGCCGTTTTGGAGCGGGCCGAGGCGGCGAAGGGCGGCGTCGAAGCGGCTTTGGCTTCGCCGGTCGCGGCGGTCGCTCTGTTCGCGGAAGAGTTGAGTGAGGTGCGCGCGCGCGCCATCTCGGAAGGCGCGACGACGACCGTCCCGAACGTCCCGCGCGACATGCTCTCGAAGATCATGCGCGGGCGCATCGAGGAGCTGGCGGGTTGGGCTCTCTACAATCAGGGGCAGACCGCCGAGGCCGCCGTGCGCCTGCGCCGCGCGGTGAGCGTTCTGCCGGAGAACACCATCTGGTGGCGCAGCGCCGAGTGGCGTCTCGGCGCTGCGCTCGAAGCGAGCGGCAACCAGCGCGACGCGCTCGCCGCCTACGTCAAGAGCTACCTGCTCGGCCCCGACCCCACGCGCCGCGCCGTCATCGAAACGCTCTACAAGAAGCTCAACCGGGGCTCACTCAAAGGACTCGACGAACTCCTCGGCGCGACCCCCGCCGACACGGCCAGCGTCACAGCGCCCACCCCCGAACAACCCGCCGCGACGACGACGGCGACACCCGAAGCAACGACGACGACGCCCACGACCGAAACGCCGACGCCTGAGCCTTCGACGACCCCGACTCCCGAAACGACGACGCCCACGCCGGAGGCCGCGCCCACGCCTTCGACGCCGCCGGAGAGAGTCGAGCCGACGCCGACCCCTTCGACTCCGACTCCTTCAACCCCGGTCGCCGAAGCGACTCCGACTCCTTCTCCGACTTCAACGCCGACGCCGGAAGTCTCCACCCCTTCGCCCGAAGCCACACCGACTCCCGAAGCGACGCCGACCCCGACCCCGACGCCTGAGTCAACGCCCGCGCCTTCTCCCACGCCGACGCCCAACGAAGGTCAGGGGGCGGCTCCTTCATCAACAACGCCCGCGCGCGGGCGGCGCGTCGCCGGGGGCGGCGGCGCGAGCGCATGCACGATGTCCCTTAGCGAAAGCTCCTTAACGATTAAGAACAACGGCGGCGCGGCCATCGTCGCTGTCAACTTCGAGAACTTCAGCGGCCCCACCCCGCCGCGCGTCAACCCCTCGACGACCAACTGGGCCGACATCGTCGTCCTCGCCGAGCCCCGCGCCGAAGCGGACGGCAACTCCTCCCGCTTCACCGTCAGCTCCACGAGCCGCAAGACCGGAGCCTTCGTCGTCAACTTCGCCTCGCCCTGCGGCAAGCAGTCCGTCACCGTCAACGTCGAATGAAGGCAAAAGGCAAAGGGTAAAAGGCAAAAGTGAAGAGGATTAAATCCCTCCTTACTTTTGCCTTTTACCTTTTGCCTTTTGCCTTCAAACGTGCGCGGCGAGGCGTGCGGCGATGACCGGCTTGGGCTGCGCGCCGACGATGCGTTCGACGGGCTGGCCGCCTTTGAAGATGAGAAGCGTCGGGATGCTCTGGATGCCGAACTGCGCGGCGGTGCGCGGGTTCTCGTCCACGTTCAGTTTGGTGATGAGATAGCGACCGCCCGACTCCGTCGCGAGCTGGTCGAGCACGGGCGCGGTCATCCGGCACGGGCCGCACCACGGAGCCCAGAAGTCGAGCAGCACCGGCAGACTCTCCGACGCCCCGACCACCTCGCTCGCGAACGTCGCGTCCGTCACCGTGCGCGCCGTGCTCGTGTCCGGGGCCGCGCCGCCCGACTGTCCTCCAAGCTCCGCGCGGCACTTGCCGCACACGGCCTTCCGCCCTTCGGCCTCCGCGCGCTCGTCCACGCGGTTCTTCGCGCCGCACTTCCGGCAGACTTCAATCGCCATCGCTTCAGCCCTCCTTAACCTCGATGCCTGAAGTGTGACACAACTACTCGCCGCGACGGAAGAAAAGTCAGAAGTCAGAACGCTGAACGATGAACTAAGAAAAAGTAAAGGCCGTGAATCGTGAATCGTCAATCGTTAAAAACAGTTCTTACTATTCACGATTGACGATTCACGATTCACGGCTTTTGCAGTTCCGCGTTCAGCGTTCTGACTTCTGACTTTAGTTTCGGTGTCGCGCGCCCGCGCCGTTTCGTTGTAAGATGCGGCCCAAGCGATTTCTCCCAAAAGCAATTTTAGTCAGGCAAAGGAAGTGTCGAACACGATGCGTCAAACACGCGCGCAGGCGCTCGCCCTCGTGGCGCTCCTGCTCATCTTCTCGGCCTCGTCTCAGGCGGTTCGAGCGCAGGGCAGCGCCCCGCAGATCAACTACACCGTCTCGATGCCGCGCCCCGAAACGCACCTCCTCGAAGTCGAGGTGCGGCTGCGCTGGGAGGCGGCGGGGGGCGTCCCCGCGGGCGTCGAACTCGTGATGCCGGTCTGGACGCCGGGCTCCTACCTCGTGCGCGAGTACGCGCGCCACGTGCAGGATTTTACCGCGCAGGACGGCGGCGGGCGCGCGCTTGTATGGCGCAAGACGAACAAGAACACGTGGCGCGTCGAGGCCGGAGGGGCGCGCGAAGTGCGTGCGCGCTACAGCGTCTACTCGAACGAGCTGACGGTGCGCACCAACGAGCTTAACGACCGCCACGCCTTCTGGAACAACGCCGCGCTCCTGATGTACCCGGAGGGACATCTGAAGTCGCCCTCGACCGTCCGCGTCGTGCCGTTCAAAGACTGGAAGGTGGCGACCGGATTGCCCGCCGTCTCAGGCGAGCGCAACGCCTTCCGCGCCGAGAGCTTCGACGTGCTCTACGACGCGCCCTTCATCGCGAGCAACTTCCGGCTGCTCACCTTCGAGGTGCGCGGCGTCGAGCACCGCATCGTCTTGGACGGCGAGGGCAACTTCGACGCCGAGCGCATCCGGCGCGACACGCAGAAGATTGTCGAGGCCGGGATAGAGATGATGCGCGACATCCCTTACCGCGACTACACTTTCATCTACATGACGCACCCCACGGTGCGCGGCGGGCTCGAACACCTCAACTCGACGGCCATCATCTACACGCGCTTCGGCTTCCGCCCCGAATCGAGCTACCGCGACTTCCTGACCTTGGTCGCCCACGAGTATTTCCACCTCTGGAACGTCAAGCGCATCCGCCCCGACGCGCTCGGCCCCTTCGACTACACGCGCGAGAACTACACGCGCCTCCTCTGGGTCGCCGAGGGCGTGACGAGCTACTACGAAGGCATCCTCGTGCGCCGCGCCGGGCTGATGACCGACAAGCAGTACCTCGACGCCGCCGCCAAGGCCTTCAGCGACTTGCAGAACACGCCGGGCCGCCTTGAGATGAGCATCGAAGAGGCGAGCTTCGACGCGTGGATTAAGTATTACCGGCCCGACGAGAACAGCATCAACTCGTCCATCTCTTATTATGATAAGGGCGCGATAGTCGCCTTGCTGCTCGACCTCGAAATCCGCAAACGCTCGAAGGGCGCTCGCTCGCTCGACGACGTGCTGCGCTACCTCTACGACGAGTTCTATAAGAAGAACCGCAACTTCACGCCCGAAGATTTCCAGAGCGCGGCGGAGCGCATGGCGGGCACGAGCCTCGACGACTTCTTCCGCCGCTCCGTCCGCGGGCGCGAGGAGCTGGACTACAACTCGCCGCTCGAAGCGGTGGGCCTCCGGCTCGACACCGCCGGCCCGGCGGAGACGAGCGCGGCGGGCCGAACCAACGCCGCCTTGACGGCCCTCGGCGCGACGCTCGTGCAGGATGGCGACCGCCTCACCGTGCGCAACGTCCCGGCGGGCACGCCCGCCTACGAGCAGGGCCTCAGCGCCGGAGACCAGATAGTCGCCGTTGACGGCTACCGCGCGACCCGCGACTTCCTCGGCGCGCGCCTCGAAGAGCGGAAGGCGGGCGAGGCCGTCACGCTCACCGTCTTCCGCCTCGACGAGCTTCGCACCCTCCAAATCAAAATCGCCGCGCCCCGCGAAGCCACCTCCCGCATCGTCCCCGTGCGCCAGCCCACGCCCGAACAGATGAAGAACTATCAGGCGTGGCTTAACGCGCCGTACCCGAAGGCGAACTGACGCCAAGTGCGTCTTGTTTTAACCGCCGGGCATCGCTTATAAGTTCCGTTGAAAGGAATTTATAAGCGATGCCTAAGCAACCTCTCGCAGAGGTTTTCGGATTCCCGATTAATAACCAGTCGCCGGAGGCGATTCGATACAGAGAGAAGCGCCTCTGCCCTTTCAACAACAAAGTCCCGAACTGCACTAAGGATAAGGCTAACGACCCGCTGGGTGTTTGTAGTGTGAAAGAAGGCGAGGCCGCCGCCGTCACCTGCCCCGTCCGGTTCCGCGAGGAATGGCTCATCGCGGAGGACGCCGCCGAGTTCTTCTTCCCCGCGGACGCCAGATGGACTTCCCTCGTTGAGGTGCGCCTGAAAGATAAGCACGGGCAGTCCGCCGGCAACGTTGACGTGGTTCTCGTCTCTTACGACGAAAGAGGTAAAGTTACAGACTTCGGTTCCTGCGAAGTGCAGGCGGTCTATATTTCGGGGAACGTGAGGGCTCCGTTTGAATACTTCATGGAAGATCAGACGGGCCGTTTCGACATGGACTGGTCGGGGCAGGCACACTACCCGCGGCCCGACTACCTCTCGTCTTCGAGGAAGAGGCTCGCGCCGCAACTGCTCTTCAAAGGCGGGATTTTCCACTCTTGGGGCAAGAAGCAGGCAGTCGTCATCCACCGGGGCTTCTTCAATAGTCTTCCGCGATTGGTCGAAGCCGACCGTGCTGATGCCGACCTCGCTTGGCTCATTTATGACCTGACGCTCGACGCCGCGCAGAACGTTTACAGGTTGACGAGGGGTCAGGTGATCTACACAAAATTTGAGCCCGCCATGCTGCGGCTGACGACATCCGAGGTCGGGCCGGTCGAGGACTTCGTCGAGAAGTTGCAATCGAAGTTGGACGAGAAGCTGGACAACAACCCGCCGGACGCGCCGTCGCTGACGGACTTAACGTTGACTTAGAGCAATGTCACAGTCGCCACAGCAACAGACTCTTTTAAAAGGTGGAGCGCCCGACCGGATAGTAAACGTGGCGTCCGTGCCGCAGCGCAGCCCGTTCCGCTATCCGGGCGGCAGACTTGGCTCATCCCGCGCGTCAGACAGTGGCTGAGCGCGCGGCCCGCGGAGTTGATAGAGCCGTTCGCGGGTGGAGGCATCGTGAGCCTGACAGCCGCCGCCGAGCGGCTTGCGGGGCACGTCACGATGGTGGAGTTGGACGAGCAGGTCGCAGCCGTGTGGAAGACGGTTATCAACGACGGTGATGGGCCGTGGCTGGCGGAGACGATTGCCGGATTCGCCCTGACGAGCGAAACCCTCAGGAGCACTCTCGCGCAGGAGGCGCATTCAGTCCGTGAGAAGGCGTTTCAAACCATTCTCAAAAATCGCACGTTTCACGGCGGCATCCTCGCGCCGGGTTCCGCGCCGCTGAAGCATGGCGAGAACGGTAAAGGAATAAAGTCGAGGTGGTATGCAGAAACCCTCAAGAAGAGGATTCTTGAAATCCACACCATTAGGGATCGCGTCACTTTCATAGAAGGCGACGGCATGGAGGTTATGCGACGACACATCCATCGCGCCGACGCAGTTTTTTTCCTCGACCCGCCTTACACGGCTGCCGGGAAGAAGGCCGGGAGAAGGCTTTACAATCACTGCGAGCTTGACCACGAAGAATTGTTCAGGCTGGCGAGCCGCGTCAAGGGTGACTTCCTGATGACCTACGACGACGCCGACGGCGTCCGTGAGCTTGCGGAGAAGCACGGGTTCGACACGGAGCTTGTCGCCATGAAAAATACGCATCACGCAAGAATGACGGAACTGCTGATTGGCTTTGACCTTGATTGGATAAGGAAGTAGGGCGCGGGCGTAGCTGGTCATCAATCTCCTAACGGTATAGTAAGAACAATCATCTCCGAGGTGCGACGGTTTGCGGGCTGAAGAGGGCGCGACTGTCTTCGAGGGGGGCGGGCCTGCGGGGCGGCTGCGGCGGGCGCGGCTGCTGCGTGTGCTCGGCGTGACGTTCGGGTTGGCGGTCGCGGTCGGCAACACCATCGGCGCGGGTATCTTGAGCGCGCCGGGGGAGGTCGCGGCGCAGTTGCCGGACGTGTGGCTCTTCTTCGGCGTGTGGGTCGCGGGCGGGCTCTACGCTTTGCTCGGCGCGAACTCTCTGGCGGAGCTGGGGACGATGATGCCCAGCTCCGGCGGGCAGTACGTCTTCGTGCGGCGCGCGCTCGGCGCTTACGCGGGGTTCGTCGTCGGGTGGAGCGACTGGGTCTCGACGTGCGGGTCGGCGGCGGTCGTCTCGATACTCATCGGCGAGTACGCGGGGGTGCTCGTGCCCGCGCTCGCGCCGCACGCGGCGAAAGTTACTGTCGCGGTGATAGTCGCTTTCACCTTCCTGCAATGGCGCGGCATCGGCTGGGGGAGCCGGGCGCAGAATTTGACGAGCCTGCTGAAGGCGCTCGCCTTCCTCGCGCTCGTCGCGGCGTGCTTCGCGCTCGGCGGCGGGGCGGAGTCATCAGGCATGACGGCGGAAGCCGCGAAGCCGAGTTCGACGGCGGGCGCGTCGCTGCTGATTGGCCTGACGCTCGCGCTGCAAGCGGTCATCTACACCTACGACGGCTGGACGGGCGTCATCTACTTTTCGGAGGAGGTGAAAGACCCGGCGCGCGACATCCCGCGCTCGCTGTTCGCGGGCGTGCTGTCGGTGGCGGCTATTTATCTGCTCGTCAACGCGGCGCTCGTCTACGTGCTGCCGCTCAAGCGGATGGCGGGCGAGACCTTAGCGGCGGGCGCGGCGGCGGAAGTTATCTTCGGCGCATACGGCGACACGGTGATACGGTCTTTGACCGTCGTCGCGCTCCTGAGCAGCGTCAACGCGCTGCTGCTGATTGCGACGCGCGTGCCTTTTGCGATGAGCCGCGACCAACTGTTCCCGGCGGGCGCGGTGAGGGTCAATAAAGGCGGGACGCCGAGCGTGGCGCTCGCCTTGAGCGCGCTCGTCGCCGTGCTCTTCGTCCTGAGCGGGACGTTCAAGGAAGTGATGGCGGTGCTGGCCTTCTTCTTCGTCGCCAACTACGCCGCCTCGTTCACGGCCCTCTTCGTGCTGCGCCGACGGGAGCCCGGAGCACAGAGACCTTTCCGCGCGTGGGGCTACCCGTGGACGAACGCGCTCGCGCTCGCAGTCTCGGTCGCGTTCCTCCTGAGCGCCGTGCGCGGCGACACGGCGAACAGCGTCCGGGCGCTCGTGCTGCTCGCGTTGAGTTACCCGGCTTACCTTCTGATGAAAAAGTTTGCGAGGGCAAGTTAAGAGCGCGTTGCAAAACTGTAGGGGCAGGGCTTGTCCCTGCCCGTCTCTTACGTAACAAGGCGGGCAGGGACAAGCCCTGCCCCTACAATTATCATCGGCGTCGGGTTTTTCAGATATGGACGGATACGATTTCGAGGAGAGGCTTGAGCGCGCCGCGACGCCGCCCGCGAGTTGGTACACGGACGCGGGCGTGCTCGAAGAGGAGCGGGCGAAAGTCTTCGGGCGGACGTGGCAACTCGTGGGGCGCGCGGAGCAGGCCGCGGAGCCGGGTCAGTTCTTTGCGTGCGAGGTCGGCGGCGAGCCGGTCGTCGTCGTGCGCGACGCCGGGGGGCTCTTGCGCGCCTTCTCGAACGTCTGCCGGCACCGCGCGGGGCCGGTGGCCGAAGGGCGCGGGCAGCGCAAGAGTTTTCAGTGCGGCTATCACGGTTGGACTTACGGGCTCGACGGGCGGCTGCTGGGGACGCCGGAGTTCGAGGGCGTCGAATGTTGGGACAAGGCCGCGAACGGCCTCCCCGAATTCAAGGCGGAGACGTGGGGGCCGCTCGTCTTCGTCAACTTGGACGCCACGTCCGCGCCGCTCCTTGAGACGCTCGGTGACCTCGCCTCGCTCGTCTCGGAGGGCCGAGACCTCAACGCGATGCGCCACGCCGCGCGCAAGGATTGGGAGCTGGACTGCAACTGGAAGGTCTACGTGGACAACTACCTCGAAGGCTACCACATCCCGGTCGTGCACCCCGCGCTCCACAAAGAGTTGGACTACGCGCGATACCGGACGGAGACCAAGAGGTTCCACTCCATCCAGCACGCGCCGCTCAGGCCCGCCGCCTCGCGCATCCGCCCGCCTGCGAAACCCGAAGACGACGGCGCGCAGTTCTACTGGCTCTTCCCCAACTTGATGCTCAACGTCTACGCCGACAACTACTCGACCAACCTCATCGTGCCGCTCGGCCCCGAACGCACGCTGACGGTCTTCGAGTGGTACTTCCTCGACCCCGAAAGCAGAGAGGCGCGCGCCAAGCTCGCCGAGACCGTCGAGTTCAGCGACGAGATACAAGTCGAAGACATCCGCATCTGCGAGACCGTGCAGCGCGGCCTGCGCTCGCGCACCTACCAACGCGGGCGCTACTCCGTCCGCCGCGAGAACGGCGTCCACCACTTCCACGGCCTCCTCGCGGAATACATGAAAAGACCGTGAACCGTAAACCGTGACAGGTGACAGGAGAAATCCAAATCTTTCCTGTCACGGTTTACCTGTCACGGTTCACGGCTTTTAGGATTGACTTATGCAAGAGAGATACAAGCACATCCGTTTCCGCGTCGAAGACCGCGTCGGGCGGGTGACGTTCGCGCGCCCGCCTCTGAACATCTTCGACATCGCGATGATGCGCGAGATTGACCGCGCGCTGACGAGTTGCCTTGAGCGGCACGACATGGTGGCCATCGTCTTCGACGCCGCCGAGGGCTCGCGCGCCTTCAGCGCGGGCGTCTCCATCGAGGAGCACCAGCCCGAAACCATCTACCAGATGCTCGAATCCTTCCACGCCGTCTTCCGCACTCTTGAGCTGCTGTCGAAGCCGACCATCGCGGTCGTGGACGGCGCGGCCCTCGGCGGCGGGTGCGAGCTGATCGCGGGCTGCGACATCGTGATTTCGAGCCCGCACGCGAAGTACGGCCAGCCGGAAATCAAGCTCGGCGTGTTCCCGCCCGTGGCGGCGGTGCTCCTGCCCCGCATCATCGGCGAGCGGCGGGCGCGCGAACTCGTCTTGACGGGCGAACTCTTCGACGCGCAGGAGGCTCTGCGCCTTGGGCTCGTGAGCCACGTCGTCGAGGCCGCGCAGCTCGAAACGAAACTTCAGGAGATTCTCGCGCGCCTGCGCGAACTCTCCGCGCCCGCCCTCGAAGCGACGCGCCGCGCACTGGACGCCGCGCGCGGTCGCCCCTTCCTCGAAGCCCTCGAACGCGTCGAAGACCTCTACCTGAACGAGCTGATGAAGACCGAGGACGCGCACGAAGGCGTCCGCGCCTTCATGGAGAAGCGCAAGCCCGAATGGCGCAACAAGTGACGGTTGCGCCGCCGCCCTCGCCCCTCGGCGCGCGAGGACGTTGACGCCGCCGAGCGGGCGGGCTTATTCTTCGCCTCGTGACCCTCAGACCTCGCAAGCGTTGACAGGGTTTCCGCCACCCGTTCAGCCTCACGGCCTTACTCACGCAGGAGGGAATGATGAACGCTCAGAGACTCAGCAGACTGATTCGGCCCCAGAACCTCACGTCGTTCTTCATCGTGCTCTTCGCCCTGCTCGTCCTCGCCTTCGGGCTGGGGGCGGGCTCGGCTCAGTCTAAGCAGGACGGCGTTGACGAATCCGACCCCGACGAGCGGAAGTTTATCAACAAAATACCGGCGCACATCCCCATCAAGGTGAAGCTCAGGAACGAGCAGACATTCAAGAAGAAGGAGAACAAGAATTGGGCGCGCGAGTTGGAAATCGAGATTAAGAACACCGGCGCAAAGCCCATCTACTACATTTACGTGATGTTCGTCCTGCGTGACTTCCTGTCTGGGGATGGCAGCCCGCTGGCCTTTCTGGCGAAATACGGGAGGCCCGAACTGGCGTTCCTCGAAACGCCCTTAGAGCCCGAAGACGTGCCCATCCTGCCGGGCGAGACCATCACCCTGAAGATTCATGAGAGTCAGGTCAAGGGGTACGAGGTAGACCGGGAGGGGAGGGACGACAAGAAAGTCGAACTCCAAATGCAGTACATCAACTTCGGCGACGGCACGGGCTTCAGCGGGATGAGGGGCGAGCCCGACAAGGCCGTCAAGAAATCCTCCGCCGCGCCGCGCCGGGAAGGAAAGTCAGGTGGGTGCCCGCCCGCCCCGGCGGCCCGGTCGGCGGACTCGCCCGGCGGCCTCTTCAAAGTGCTCTACACACTGACGCCCGCGAGCTTCTCGCGGGCTAAGTTTTCTCTGGCGGACGTGTTTACGACTCCGAGCCCCGCCGCGCAAATAACGGGCGGCTGCAACAACTGTCAGACCGGCACGGACGTTTGCATGTGGGGGAAGCGTGAACTGACTCATCACTGTCACTGCGACCCCGACGACCCTAATCAGCAATTCGCGGCGGTCTACCCGGCGGGGAGTTGCGACAACCCGTCCGGCCTGTGCTTGGTGACAGAAACCATAGTGCGTCGCTGCGCGACCCGAAACAGCGGCGAGGTAAATTGTCCGTTCCAAGCGCAGATCGGATTTTGCGCCGTCGGAGACCCGACTCCGACGCCCCCGCCTTCGCCTTCGCCAAGTCAGTCGCCGGGTTGCACGCCGCCGGAGCCGCCGCCCGCCGCCTGCTGCACCCCGGAACAAGTCACGTTCCTCAACACATCGTCTTGCCGGTGGAACTGTAGCCCCTGCCCGACGGGGACGGTATTCGCAAACGGCTGCATCAGCATGGGCGGCGCGGTGGTCTGCGATGACCCGTATGAATTCAGAGTTGATGGCCCTTCCGGCGCGGACTGCTGCCCGCCCACCCCGACCCCACAACCGCCGCCCCCGCCGCCGCCCGGAGGAGGCACCTGCACCTCCGCGACGACCGAGAACCCCTGGCTCGACGGGCAGGGCTGCGACCTCTGCTGGGACGGCGTGGACAACGACTGCAACGGCCTCACCGACGGGCAGGAGCCGGGCTGCTGGAACCGCTGCAACTGCCCCGTCCTCATAGACACCGACGGCGACGGCTTCTCGCTCACCTCCGCCGCCGACGGCGTGCTCTTCGACTTCAACGGCGACGGCACACGCGAGCGCCTGTCGTGGACTGCGCGCGGCGCGGACGACGCGTGGCTCGCCTTAGACCGTAACGGCAACGGAGCGATTGACGACGCGCGCGAGCTGTTCGGCAACCTCACCGCGCAGCCCGCACCCCCTGCGGGGGCGAGCCGCAACGGCTTCCTCGCGCTCTCGGAGTTCGACCGGGCGGCGCGGGGGGGCAACGGCGACGGGGTGATTGACGACCGGGATGCGGTCTTCACTTCCCTGCGGCTGTGGCGGGACGCGAGCCACGACGGCCTCTCCGCGCCCGCCGAGTTGCACACTTTGGCGTCGCGGGGCGTGGCGCGCATCCATCTGGATTACAAAGTGTCGAAGCGGGAGGACGAGCACGGCAACCGCTTCCGCTACCGCGCGAAAGTGGACGACGCGAAGGGGGTGAAGGCGAGCCGCCGGGCGTGGGACGTGTTCCTCGTGCGCGAGCCTTGAAGGGGAAGCCGCGTCGGGCACTCCGCCCGGAAGTCTTGCGAGACCGCCGGGCGGTTTCCTTTGCACCTCGTTGACACCACGGCGTGCGAGTTCCTATCATCACCTTTTGTAATCGTGGTCAATTCAAGCAAGGGGGGCGTCCGTGCGCGCTCGACGCGCGACGGCGGCGGGCGCGTGAAGGGTTTCGGATGCGGAGACGAGTGGGAAATTTTTTGAGAGAGGGAGGGGCACGGGCGGCGGCGCTCTTAATACTCGCGTGCCTCGCGTTCGCGGGCTGCCGCGCCGCGCAGGAGGCTCTGAGCGTGAGGCCGAAGACTCTGCGCGACGTGCCCGCCGCGCGCCTCGCCTTCCGCTTCGAGCCGGACGTGCCCGAAGACGCCTTGCCCGAACCCTTGAAGAAGGATGAGACCGAGGAGCCGCTCTCCGGCGTCAAGGCCGACTTCGAGACGCGGCGCGGCAACGCCGAAGCCCTGATGCGTACCGTCATGTCGCCCACGGGGCAGCGCGCGCTCGCGCTCTACGGCACGAGCGAGACCGACACGGACTTCCGCATAGACCTCTACGGGTCGGCGGGCAACTTCGTCCGCAACGTCCTGCCGCACGACCTGACGGGCGTCTTCCCTTCGGAGGTCAAGTGGTCGCCCGACGGCTCGCGCATCGCCTTCGCGGGCATCCGCGGCGCCTCGGCGCAGGCGTCGCCGACCCCTTCGCCGGACGCCCTCGCCGACCCCTTAGACGCGCTCCCGCCGCCGGGCGACCCCTCGGTCGCGCTCACGCCGACGCCGACCGCGCCCATCATCCCGCCCGTCCAGACCTTCAAGACCGAGCAGATTTACGTCGGCAACAGCGACGGCTTCGACCTCCGCCCGTTGACGACGAAAGAGGGGCTCATCTACTTCAAGCTCGCGTGGTCGCCCGACGGCCAATCAATCTCCGCGCTCGCCTGCCGCGAGGACGAGTGGGAGTCGCGCAAGGCGCAAGGCAAGTCCCCGGCGGGCCGCCCGCGCATCATCACGCTCGAAGGTCAGGAGCGTCTACTTGATGACCGCCTCACCGACGTGACCCCCGTCTGGTCGCCCGACGGCTCGAAGGTCGCGACCGCCTTCGACTTCGACGTGGCCGTCTACGACGCCGTGGGCAGCGCACCCACCGGCGCGAGTCTCCCTCTCGCCGAACCCCTGCGCGCGGCCTCGAAGGAGTACGACCAGAGAATCCTGAAGAAGGACGAGGCGGGCAAGGCGGGCGGCGACGCGAACAAGCAGGGCGAAGGCGCGCAGCCCTCGCCGACGGGCGAGGAGGTCATCATCTCTCTCAACCCCTTCGTCCGCCTCGAATGGCTCGAACCCGAAACGCTCCTCGCGCAGACGGCCTACGTCCGCTTCTTCCAGAACGAGCCCGTGCCCGTCGTCAGCTACAAACGCTGGCACGTCCTCAAGCTCTACCCGCAGGCCGCGCTGCTCGAATAAGGTCGCGCCGCAAGGCCGGAAATTCATTCCCGATTCATGTCGCCGCGAGACCCTTAAACATTCACCCGACCGAAAGGAGTCAAACCCCCGAAATGATCTACCACAGTGTCGAGGAAATCTACGAAGCCAACGACCGCGCGCGCACGCGCCTCTTCCAGAGCGTCGAGCATCTCGCCGCAGCCGTCGAGACCTCGCGCCCCGCGCCCGACAAGTGGTCAGTCGCCGAAATCCTCGAACACGTCTCGCTCGTCGAGTCGAACGTCCTCCGCCTCCTCCAGAGCGTCCTCCGCAAGGCCGAGGCCGCGGGCGCGGGCGTAAGGCCGGAGGGCGAGCCCTTCGCCGCCGTCTCCATCAAGGAGTTCGTCGAGCAGGCGGCGACCGAGAAGTACAAAGCCCCCGAAACGGCAGTCCCCTCCGGCTCCTCCACCATCGCCGACTCGCTCGCCCGCCTCGACGAGGCGCGCGCCACGCTCGACTCCCTCCGCCCGCTCGTCGAGCGTCTGGACTGCACACGGATGCGCTACCCGCACCCCGCCTTCGGCCCCCTCGACCTCTACCAATGGCTCGCCTTCATCGGCGTCCACCAGTCCCGCCACCGCCGCCAGATAGAAGCCGTCAAGGAGACCTTGAACGCCCCGGCGGCGACGAGCTGACAACCATCCGACTCTCCAACGACCCCGCGCGGGCCGCACGCTTGCGGCCCTCCTGGCCGAACCTTATAATCGCCCGGCATTTTCCAAATGCTCACGCCCTCTTAGCTCAATGGTTAGAGCAGCGGACTCAAGTTCTTTGAAAAGTCTAAGTGGAGAAATCAGGATTATGAATCTCGGCGTGGCAGTTCAGGCACAGAAGCATGCACTTCTTCGCTTCTGCCGTGAGCGCCTCCCACGAGGTGTTTGAACAGTTCCTGAGGTCGAGAGGGAAGGATTTAGTTGCGGGGTCGAGGTGGTGGAAAGCCATCGCCGCCCTGTTGCTGCTGTAGCCGCATTTTTCGCAGCGGCCACCCTTCTGCTCAATCAGTAACTGCCGCCTTTGGCTGCCGCGATGTTGTTGCGAGACATAATTCTGATGCCTGTTGTTCGTGAAAGCATTCTTACACCGGCGAGAACAGAATTTGGTCTGCTTGCCGTTGAGGTTAGCTTTGCAAACGAGGCAGGTCTCTTCCATAAGACTTTAAAAGTTGGGTTGCGAGCGTATCACACTCGGCTCTGGCTCTGCCCGGACTCGTTTCAGGTGCGCCCGTAGAATCTGTCAAATTCGGGGAAGCCTAAGCCGCGAAAGCGGGACGGTAATCCCGAACCAAGCCACGCCCCTCCGGAGGCGCGGAAGGTGTAGAGACTTAACGGCAGACGCGTAAAGCGAAGAGAAAGTCCAGACCACAAACCCCGTCCAGTCTTCTGCGTCGGGGCGCGGCGAAAGCCGTAGCGGTAAGCATAATCCGTTGGTTGTAGGTTCGAGTCCTACAGAGGGCATCCATCAGTTAACAATTTACGGCGACCATCCCGGTCGCCTTTTTCTTTTTGCGGAGCAGTTGAAGTATATTGCGTCCGCGGGGCTATTCCTTTACTCAATAACAGAAAGGTTTCCGATGGCTAAAGACTCTATCGGCATCGGCATCATCGGGACGGGGTTCGCGCGGACGACGCAGATTCCGGCCTGGCGTGCGTGCGAGGGCGCGCGGGTGGTGGCGATTGCGAGCGGGCGAAAGGAGAACGCCGAGCGCGTGGCGGAGGAGTTCGGGATACCGGTGGCGGCGGGCGACTGGCGCGAGGTGGTGGAGAGAGATGACGTTGACTTGGTGAGCATCGTGACGCCGCCCGTGACGCATGCGGAGATGACGCTGGCGGCGCTCGCGGCGGGGAAGGCCGTGCTGTGCGAGAAGCCGCTGGCGATGGACGCGTCGGAGACCGACACGATGCGCGCGCGGGCGAGAGAGACGGGGCTCTTCGCACACGTGGATCATGAGCTGCGGTTCCTGCCCGCGCGGCGGCGGATGCGCGAGATGATTGCGGGCGGAGAGATCGGGCAGGTGCATCACGCGAAATTTTTGTACCGGGCGGACGCGCGCGCCGACAAGCAACGCGCCTGGAACTGGTGGTCTGACCGCGAGGCGGGAGGGGGCGTGCTTGGGGCCATCGGCTCGCACGCGGTGGATAGTTTGCACTGGGTGCTCGGCGCGCAGGTCTCGCACGTCGCGGCCTCGCTCGCCACGCACTTCGCGGAGCGGCCCGACCCGGAGGGCGGCGGCACGAAGGCCGTCACGTCCGACGACGAGGCCGTGATGCTCTTGAACTTTGCGGACGGAGGGGTGACGCCGAGAGGGGCGACCGGGCTCGTCTCGATGTCTGTGGTCGAGATGGGGCGGAGCGAGCACGTGCTGGAAGTCTTCGGGTCGGAGGGCGGCTTGCGCGCTTCGGGCGCGAATGGTCTCTGGCACTCGCGCGTGGGCGAGGGCGAATGGCGGAAGATAGAGACGGAGGACGCGCCGCTCGCCGAGGGCTTGCGAGACAACGAGTGGTCGCGCGGCTTCACCGTCTTCGCGCGCGAGATAGTCGAGGCTCTGCGCGAGGGGCGGAACGCTGTCGAGGGCGCGGCCACCTTCGACGAAGGCCACCGCACGCAGCTCGTCCTCGACGCGGCGCGCGCGTCACACACGACGGGCCGCCGCATTGAGGTCACGACTTCGGAAGAATAATCATTAACATTCGATGAAGAAGAAAATCCTGCTCGGCCTTCTACTCTTCGTCTTGTTGGGGACGGGCGCTTTCTTCTTCGTCGCGGCGGCGGTCGCGGAGTGGTGGGTGAACGGGACGCGGGCGGGCACGTCTCGAACTGTGTCGGAGAGGGCGCGCTCGCTGCACGGCAAGTTGTTCGTCGCCGACCTGCACGCCGACTCGCTCTTGTGGGACAGGGATTTGCTTGAGCGCGCGGGGCGGGGGCACGTGGACGTGCCGCGACTGGCGGAGGGGAACGTCGCGCTTCAGTTCTTCACGGTGGTGACGAAGGTTCCGTTCGGGTCGAACTACGAGAGCAACGAGGGCGACAGCGACGAGATAACGCCGCTCGTCATCGCCGAGCGTTGGCCGTTGAGGACTTGGCGGAGCCTCACGGAGCGCGCGCTGTTCCAATCGAGAAAGCTACACAACGCGGCGGCTCGCTCCGGGGGCAGACTCGTCATCATCAAGACGGCGGGCGACCTCGCGCGTTATCTCGAACGGAGGGCGGGGCTTCAAGGCGTCAATGGGAATGCTGTGGTCGCGGGCGTCCTCGGCGTGGAGGGCGCGCACGCGCTCGACGGCGAGGTGGGGAACGTGGACGTGCTCTTCGAGGCGGGCTTCCGCATGATGGCCCCGACGCACTTCTTCGATAACGAGTGGGGCGGCTCGGCGCACGGCGCGCGCAAAGGCGGGTTGACCGACGCGGGGCGCGAGATGGTTCGACGGATGGAAGCGCGCGGGATGCTCGTTGATCTGGCGCACGCTTCAGAAGAGACTTTCGCGGACGTGCTCAAGATGGCGACGCGGCCCGTCGTCGTCTCGCACACGGGCGTGCGGGGCACTTGCGAGGGCGCGCGCAACCTGAGCGACGTGCAACTGCGCGGCGTCGCGGCGACGGGCGGCGTCATCGGCATCGGCTACTGGGAAGCCGCGACGTGCGGGACGGACGCGCGCGCCATCGCCCGCGCCGTCCGCCACGCCGCGAGCGTCACGGGCGTCGGCCACGTCGCGCTCGGCTCGGACTTCGACGGGGCCGTGACGATGCCCTTCGACACGACGGGCCTCGCCGAGATTACGGACGCCCTGCTCGCCGAGGGCTTCAGCGAAGAAGAGGTCGCGTTGATGATGGGCGGGAACGTCTTGCGCGTGCTGTCGGAGACTCTGCCGCGTGAGCCCTGAAAGGGCGGAAGATAATAGCCGGGGGCAGAGCGAAGGAGCATGAGCGACTGAGCGTCGCCCCCGGACGAAGGTAGATAAAGGAATTCGACCCTGAAGGGGTCGCAGATGGCGCGTTGAGGTTCGACCCTTTCAGGGTCGGGATTCTTTCCTCGTTTGTTCCGGGGGCGTCGTGCCTGCGGCACTTGCCCCCGGCTATTATCTAAATCCCCTTCGGGGATGAGACAGCCGAGAGAGGCGAAATCATGGACGAAATCATCTACGCGTCGGCGACTGAGCTGGCGCGCGCGATTCGGCGGAAGGAGGTCTCCTCGGAGGAGGTCGTGGGCGCGTATCTCAAGCGCATCGAGGAGGTCAACCCGACGCTCAACGCGGTCGTGCATCTGACGGCGGAGTCGGCGCGGAGGGAGGCGCGCGAGGCTGACGCGGCGCTCGCGCGCGGCGAGTCGAAGGGCGTTTTGCACGGCGTCCCCGTGACGATTAAGGACGCGTTCGAGACGGCGGGCGTCGTCTCTTGCGGCGGGACGAAGGGGCGCGCGGGGTTCGTGCCGGAAGCAGGACGCGGAGGGCGTCGCGCGTTTGCGCGCGGCGGGCGCGATCATGCTCGGCAAGACGAACGTGCCGGAGGCGTCGCTCGCCTTCGAGAGCGATAATCTCGTCTACGGGCAGACGAAGAATCCTTACGACCTTTCGCGCACGCCGGGCGGTTCGAGCGGCGGCGAGGGCGCGGCCATCGCTTCGGGGATGTCGCCGCTCGGCCTTGGGAGCGACGCGGGCGGGAGCATCCGTCTCCCCGCGCACTTCTGCGGCATCGCGGGCATCAAGCCGACCACCGGAATGACGCCGCGCACCGGACACTTCCCGCCCTTCGGCGGCATCACCGACGCGCTCTGCCAGATTGGCCCCTTAGCGCGCCGCGTCGAAGACCTCGCGCTCGCGCTCCCGCTCCTGTGCGGCGCGGACTGGCGAGACCCGACGGTCGTCCCCGCGCCGCTCGGCGACCCCTCGAAGGTGGAACTCAAGGGTTTGCGCGTCGCCTTCCACACCGACAACGGTATCATCTCGCCGACGCCGGAAATCGCCGAGGTCGTCCGCAAGGCAGCGCGCGCGCTCGAAGACGCGGGCGCAATCGTCGAAGAGGTGCGACCGCCCGTCCTCGAACAGGCTTACGAAATCCTGCTCGGACTCTTCGGCTCGGACGGCGGCGCGAGTCTCCAGATGCTCCTGATGATGTGCGGGACGGACGAGCGGCACGCGCTCATGGAACGCCTGCTGCAAATCATGGGCAGCCGACCGCTCTCGACGGCGGAAGTCGCGGGCGTCGTCTTTCAGTGGGACATGTACCGCTCGGCGATGCTCGCCTTTATGGAGCACTACGACGTGATACTTTGCCCGCCGTGCGCGCGGCCCGCGATGCCGCACGGGACGAGCTACGACGAAGAGAGCCTGCCCGCCTTCAGCTACACGATGACCTATAACCTGACGGGCTGGCCCGGCGCGGTCGTGCGCGGCGGCACGTCGCCCGAAGGCTTACCCATCGGCGTCCAGGCGGTCGCGCGGCCCTTCCGCGAGGACGTGGCGCTGGCCGTCGTCTCGAACATCGAAACGGCGCTCGGCGGCTGGCAACGCCCGCCGCTTTAAACGATGAAGAATGAACGGGAAGAGGGGCGCGTGCGCGTCGGCGTGGACACGGGCGGGACGTTCACGGATTTCGTCTTTCATGTGAGCGGGCGGGCGCGCGTCTTTAAGTTGGCTTCGACGCCGGGAGACCCTTCGGCGGCCATCGTCGAAGGGTTGAAGAGAATCGCGCGCGAGACGGGCGCGCGGGTGCGCGAGTTGGAAGTCGTGCACGGGACGACCGTCGGGACGAACGCGCTGCTTGAACGGCGGGGGGCGCGGACGGCGCTCGTCACGACGAAGGGTTTCGAGGACGTGCTGGTCATCGGTCGGCAGGCGCGCGGCTCGCTCTACGATTTGGAATGGACGCGGCCCGCGCCGCTGGTCGCGGACGCTCTGCGCTTCGGTGTGCGCGAGCGCGTCGCGGCGGACGGCTCGGTGGTTGAAGAGTTGGAGGAGGAAGAGCTGCGCGCGCTCGTCTCGAAGCTGAGGCGCGCGCGGGTCGAGTCGGTGGCGGTTTCTCTGCTCTTCTCGTTCGCCGCGCCGGGGCACGAGCGGCGAATCGAGCGGGCGATCTTGAAGGCATTGCCGGAAGCGCTCCTTTCGGTCTCGCACCGAATCCTTCCGGAGTATCGGGAGTTTGAACGCACTTCGACCGTGGCGGTCAATGCGTATCTACAGCCTTTGATGGGCGCGTACCTGAAGCGGCTCGGCGCGCGTGTGGGCGCGAGGAACCTGCGCGTGATGCAGTCTTCGGGCGGGAGCGTGTCGGCGCGCGTCGCGGCTGAGGAGCCGGTGCGGACGATTCTTTCCGGCCCGGCGGGCGGCGTGGTCGGCGCGCTCGACGCAGCGAGTGCGGCGGGCTTCTCGGACATCATCACCTTCGACATGGGCGGGACTTCGACGGACGTGGCGCTGTGCGCGCGGGGTCGTCTGCGTCTGACGAATGAAGCGAGTGTGTCGGGTCTGCCGGTCGCCGTGCCCGTGCTCGACATCCACACGGTCGGGGCGGGCGGAGGCTCCGTGGCGCGCGTGGACGCGGGCGGGAGTTTGCGCGTCGGGCCGGAGTCGGCGGGCGCGGAGCCGGGGCCGGCGTGTTACGGTCGCTCGACGTTGCCGACGGTGACGGACGCGAACCTCGTGCTCGGTCGCTTCGGCGGGGCGGACTTGCTCGGCGGCGACTTCCACGTTGACGAAAGCCGTGCTGCCGAAGCTCTCGGCGAACTCGCGCGCGAGATGAGCGCGGCGGGCGGGCGGGAGATTAAGACGACGGAGGCTGCGCTCGGCGTCGTGCGCGTCGTCAATGCGGGGATGGAGCGCGCGCTCAGGGCCGTCTCGGTCGAGCGGGGGTTCGACCCGCGCGGCTTCACGCTCGTCTCGTTCGGCGGGGCGGGCGGCTTGCACGCCGTCGAGCTGGCGCGGAGTTTGAGAGTCGCGCGCGTTCTCATCCCGCGCTCACCCGGCGCGCTCTCGGCGGAGGGCGCGCTCGGCGCGGACGTGGGGAAGAATCTGAGCCGCACCGTGATGTTCGAGTTCGCGGAAGGCGGCGACTCTGCAACCGTCTCGCGCGCCTTCAAAGAGATGGAGCGCGAGGCGCGCACGGCGCTCCGCCGCGAGGGCTTTGCCGACGCGCGGCAGCGGCACGAACGAACAATCGCCGCGCGCTACAAAGGGCAGTCGTTCGAGTTGGAGATAGAGTGGGACGAGGGCCGCCGCGTCGTCGAACGTTTCCACCGCGCGCACGAGACGCGCTACGGCTACGCGCAGACCGCGCCGACGATTGAGATCGTGAGCGCGCGTCTCAACTCGCGCGGGCTGATTGAAAAGCCGAAGCCGGAGAAGATGCAAACGCGCGTGCGCGCGGGGACGACTGTGAAGCCTTTGAGGCGCGCGGCTGTTTATTTTGAGGAAGGACGAAGAGAGGTCGGCGTCTACGCGCGCGAAGAGTTACCCGCGGGCGCGAGACTCCAGACGCCCTGCGTCGTCACGGAGTATTCCTCCACGACGCTCATCCCCGAAGGCACACGCGCCTTCATTGATAAAGGCGGTAATCTCATCATCGAGCTGTGAACACAAAAGAGCTTCTGACAAAACTCAGACCGAGCGATAATTCTGTAGGGGCAGGGCTTGTCCCTGCCCGTCGTGGGATATATTCAAGATTGAAGTTATCAAACACACGGGCAGGGACAAGCCCTGCCCCTACAGTTATTGCCATCTTGTAAGGAGAACGGAATGAAGAGGATGAAGAAAACGCTGCTGGCCTTACTCATTGTCTCGCTCCTCGCGGGACTTCCCGGCGCGACGACGCGGGCCGCCGTGCAGCTCACGCCCGACCAGCAGTTGCTGCGAGAGATTTATAAAGAGCTAATCGAAATCAACACGACCGATTCGGTGGGCGACAACACGAAGGCCGCCGAGGCGATGGCGGCGCGGCTGCGCGCGGCGGGCTTCGCGGCGGAGGACGTGCGTGTGCTCGTCCATCCCGGCAACGCGAGGAAAGGAAATCTCGTCGCTCGTTTGCGCGGGACGGGCGCGAGAAAGCCTCTCGCGCTCCTCGCTCACATTGATGTCGTCGAGGCGCGGAAAGAGGACTGGTCGGACGGGCTCGACCCGTTTAAGTTGACGGAGCGCGAGGGCTTCTTCTACGGGCGCGGCACTGCGGACGACAAGGCGATGGCCGCCATCTTCGTCGCGAACCTCATCCGCTTCAAGCGCGAAGGGTTCAAGCCCGAACGCGACATCATCCTCGCCTTGACGGCGGACGAGGAGGGCGGCGACTTCAACGGCGTCGAGTGGCTCTTGAAGAACCACCGCGATTTGGTGGACGCCGAGTTCGGCATCAACGAGGGCGGCGGCGGTCGTTATCGCAAGGGCGTCAACCTCTTCCACGGCGTGCAGGCGAGCGAGAAGGTCTACCAGAGCTTCATGCTCGAAGTGAAGAACAAGGGCGGCCACAGCTCCCTGCCCGTCAAAGACAACGCCATCTATCACCTCGCCGCCGCGCTCGACCGTTTGGCGAAGTTCGACTTCCCCGTCAACTTAAATGAAGTCACGCGCGCCTACTTCCAACGCACTGCGGCGATTGAACTGGGGACGGTCGCCGATGACATGAAACTCGTCGCCTCGACTTCCGGCTCGGAGTATCACCGGAACGAGCGTATCGAGGGCGCGATTAAGCATCTCTCCGAATCTCCTTACAACAACGCCTTGATGCGGACGACGTGCGTCGCCACCCGCCTCGACGCGGGCCACGCCGACAACGCCTTGCCGCAGACCGCCCGCGCCACCGTCAACTGCCGCATCCTCCCGCAGGAGAAGGCCGAGGACGTGCGCAACACGCTCATCCGCGTCCTCGCCGACGAGCAGATCACCGTCAACTACATCAAGGAGCCGAAGCCTTCGCCGCCATCACCCTTGACGCCCGCAGTCATGGGGCCGATTGAGAGCATCACGCAGGCGATGTGGCCGAACGTGCCCGTCATCCCCATCATGGGCACGGGCGCGACCGACAGCCTCTACTTCCGGCAGTCGGGCATCCCCTTCTACGGCGTCTCCGGCATCTTCTCCGACATTGACGACAACCGCGCCCACGGCAGGGACGAACGCCTCGCCGTCAAGTCGCTCGACGAGGGCCAGGAGTTTCTCTACCGCTTGGTGAAGACACTCTCGACGCGCTAATCCGGTGAGCAGATGAAACGCAAGAAGGGCTTCGACCCGACGACGCTGGAAATCTACCGCGCGCTCTACACCTCGGTCGCGGAGGAGATGGGCATCACGCTCCGGCGCACGGCCCACTCGCCGAACATCAAGGAGCGGCGCGACTACTCGTGCGCCGTCTTCGACGCCGAGGGGCGCGTCATCGCGCAGGGCGACCACATGCCTGTCCACCTCGGCTCGATGCCGATGGCCGTCGCCGCCGCGCTCCGGCAGACGACGCTCGCGCCCGGCGATGTCGTCGCCTTGAACGACCCTTTCGCGGGCGGCACGCATCTGCCCGACGTGACGCTCGTGGCCGGAGTCTTCGACGCCGGGGGAAGCGTTGAAGGGGTGAAAGGCGGAGAGGGTTCGGCGGTCGAGACGGAGCTTTCTTCTCTACTCCGACTCAGCGCGGCGTTCTTTCCTTTCACCCTCTCAACCTCTTCCACGTCCCCGCCTCCGCTCTTCTACGTCGCCAACCGCGCGCACCACGCGGACATCGGCGGGGCGACGCCGGGCTCGATGGGATTGGCGTCGGACGTGTACGGCGAGGGGCTGCGCATCCCGCCCGTGCATCTCGTCCGCGACGGGCGGGTCGTGGAGGATGTGATGCGGCTCGTGATGGCGAACGTGCGCGTCGAGGCCGAGCGGCGCGCGGACTTCGAGGCGCAGATCGGCTCTCTGAAGACGGGCGCGGCGCGGCTCCGGGAGATAGTCGCGCGCTCCGGCGAGAGGGAGGCGAGGGAGTACGCCTCGCACCTCATCGAGTATTCGGCGCGCATGATGCGGGCGACCATCGAGGCCGTGCCCGACGGCGTGTACGAGGCCGAAGACGCGCTCGACGGCGACGGCGCGGGCGGCGGCCCGGTGCGTTTGCGCGTGAAGGTGACGATTAAAGGCGCGCGGGCCGTGGTTGATTTCGAGGGAAGCGCGCCGCAGGTCGCGGGGCCGGTCAACGCGGTCGAGGCGATTACGGTCTCGGCGGTCGCCTACGTCTTCCGCTGCCTCGTCGGCGCGGAGGAAGTGCCCGCGAGCGCGGGCCTCATGGAGCCCATCGACGTCCTCGCGCCGCGCGGCACGGTCGTCAACGCCGCGCACCCCGCGCCGGTCGCGGGCGGGAACGTCGAGACCTCGCAGCGCATCGTGGACGTGCTCTTCAAGGCTCTGGCGCGTGCGCTTCCCGAAAGGATTCCGGCGGCGAGTCAGGGCTCGATGAACAACCTCACGGTCGGCGGGACGGACACGCGAACGGGCAGAGAGTTCGCCTACTACGAGACGGTCGCGGGCGGCATGGGCGCGCGCCCCGCGTCGGACGGCGTGGGCGGCGTCCACACACACATGACCAACAGCCTCAACACGCCCGCCGAGGCGCTCGAATACGCATACCCTCTGCGCGTGCGGGCCTACGCGCTGCGCAAGGGTTCGGGCGGTCGCGGACGGACGAGCGGCGGCGACGGCATCATCCGCGAGATAGAGACGCTCGTCCCGGCGCGGATGTCGCTCCTCGCCGACCGCCGCGCGCGCGGCCCTTACGGGCTCGAAGGCGGCAAGGACGGGCAGCCCGGTCGTGACGTGATTGTGCGAAAAGGACGGGCGCGCAAGATTGAAGCGAAGGGCTCCTGGGAACTCGAAGCGGGCGACCGCGTCCGCATCGAGACGCCCGGCGGCGGCGGCCACGGCAAACGCGGCTGAGAAATTATTATGAGAAGTAATCCATGAGCCCCCGAAGGGGGCGGAATAATTTAGCCCACGGCGCGAGCCGTGGGACATAGCAACGAAGAAAAAGTTTAGCCCCGGAGGGGCGAAAGAAATTCAATTCGACTTATAAGGATCGAATTGAATTTCTTTCGCCCCTCCGGGGCTCGGATGTTTTTAACTGACGATTATTCCCACGGCTCGCGCCGTGGGCTAAATTATTCCGCCCACTCCGTGGGCTTTTAAAATGCCCTTAGAAGGACGTGGACAGCGTTGAAGTGTTACCGCTTCGCCGTCGCTTCGCGGAATGCGGCGGCGATTGAAGGCGACGTGACGTAGATGTCGAAGAGAAATTTCCTCACCGTCGAATCGCCCGCGAAGGCTTTGCGGAACTCTTCCAGACGGACGCTCCCCCGCGCCTGTTCGAGCGTCTCGCTCCAGTCGCCGAAGTGCGTTGTTTCATCGGCGACTCACATCGGCTTTGCCTTGCAATTGTTACGTGAGGTTAGAACCTATGGTAAGGCAAAACTCTAGGCGAGTGTAGTGCCACACGAAGGGCAGACGCGCCGTTCCTCGATAAAGATTAGCAACTCATCCGTCGGATGGATTTTTGTGTCATACACACGCGGGCGCGTATTGTTGCCGGGGAATTCGTTTGCGGGACGCGGGTGCAGAATCGTGTATAAAAATCCATTTCATCACTCGTCACTCCCCGTTCATCACTTCGTAATTCCTTTCTCGGTGGCTACGCTTTAGAATGGGCTCGCATCAGAGTCAGGACTTCATCGAACTTCAAATGACACTGGAAGCCGGAGAGCGCATCGGCAGATACGAGATTCAGACACTGCTCGGCACGGGCGGGATGGGAGAGGTGTACCGCGCCTTCGACACGGAGCTGAAGCGGCCCGTGGCGCTCAAGTTTTTGCCCGCCGACATCGCCTCCGACCCGAAGCGGATGCGGCGTTTCGAGCAGGAGGCGCTCGCCGCCTCGGCGATCAACCACCCGAACATCCTGACGGTCTACGACATCGGCCAAACGTCGGACGGTCGCCGCTTCTTCGCCACCGAGCTGGTGGACGGCGTGACGCTGCGCGAGCACTTGAAGTCTCGAAGGCTGAAGCTCGGCGAGGTCTTCGATGTCGTCATACAGGTGGCGAGCGCGCTCGTCGAGGCGCACGCGGCGGGCGTTGTTCACCGGGACATCAAGCCGGAGAACATCATGCTCCGGCGCGACGGCTACGTGAAGGTTCTGGACTTCGGCGTGGCGAAGGTTTCGGGGCGTCCGGCGGGCGCGGTGGACACGCAGGCCGACACTCGCGCGCTTTTGATGACCGAGGCGGGCGCGGTGATGGGCACGGTCTCTTACATGTCGCCCGAACAGGCGAGCGGCGCGGAGGTGGACGCGCGCACGGACATCTGGAGCCTCGGAGTCGTGCTCTACGAGATGCTGACCGGGCATCTCCCTTTTCGCGGCAAGTCGGCGAGCCACGCCATCGTCTCGATTCTGGATGACGAGCCCGAACCGCTCGCGGCCTACATGCCGGAAGCGCCGGAGGCTTTGCAGGAGATCGTCTCGGACGCGTTGACGAAAGACCGAGAGGCGCGCTTCCAGACCTCGAAGCAGATGCTCGCCAAGCTAAATAGGATTAAGCGACGCTTGGACGCAGGGGGCAGTCTTGACCACACGCTCTCGCCTGACGTGTCGAGCCTCAGCGGCGACGGCTCGACCGTCTCCGGCGGCGGTATGTCGCGCACGCTCGGCTCGATGCACCGCACGACCTTGCGCTCCGGCGAAGTCAACACGCGAACGAACATGGCGACCGGCATGGGAGTCGCCGACGCGCGGCGGGGCGAGCGAAGAGGCAAGCTCTTAGTCGTCGGTCTGCTCTTCTCGTTCCTCGCGGTCGTCGCTCTGTCTTACGGGCTCTACCGCTCCGGCTGGTGGGGCCGGAACGGCGGCGGCGCGCGCTTCGCCCCGCTCGGCTCGATGAAGCTCTCGAAAGTCCCGGCGAGCGGCGCGACCGTGTGGGCCGCCATCTCGCCCGACGGCAAGTACGCGGCGCGCGTCGTCTGGGAGGCGGGGCGTTCGAGCCTGCGGCTCAGGCAACTGGCGACGACCAACGAGCGCGAGATAGTCCCGCCCGACAACAACATCAACTTCGCGGGCTCGCCCGCCTTCTCGCACGACGGCGGCTACGTCTATTACGTCACGGGCCGCAAAGGCCAAGCCTTCCGCGAGCTGTACCGCGTCTCTCTGCTCGGCGGCGACCCGCAGAAGCTCGTCTTCGACGTGGACAGCGGAGTGACGCTCTCGCCCGACGGCAAGCGACTCGCCTTCCGCAGGCATCTGCCGCGCACGAACGAGGACACGCTCGTCGTCGCCAACGAGGACGGGACGAACGAGCAGACGCTCGCCTCCTACAAACAGCAGCAGAGGATAGACAACCCGGCGTGGTCGCCCGACGGCGCGGTCATCGCTTACACGCTCGCGGGGATAGACGCGGAAGGCTACTACGTCAACATTGATGCGGTTAACGTCTCGGACAAGGAGGTGAGGAAAGTCTCCCCGGCGCGCTGGCGCTCGATGGGCTCGCTCGCTTGGCTCGCGGACGGGAGCGGCCTTGTGACCAACGCCAAAGACCGCGCCTCGATGCCGGGCACGCCGATGCAGCTCTGGCACGTCTCGTACCCCGGCGGCGAGCCGCAGAAGATTACCAACGACGTGAACAACTACGTCGGCGTGAGCCTCACCGCCGACTCGCGCACCATCCTCGCCAAGCAGGGCTGGGACACCGCCAACATCTGGGTCGCGCCCGAAGGCGATGATAAGCGCGCTCGGCAGATAACTTCGACGGGGACGAACGGCGCGCGCAGCATCTCTTGGCTCCCGGACGGGCGCATCGTCTACGACTCGGACGCGAGCGGCAACGTGGACATCTGGGTGACGAACGCCGACGCGACGGGCTCTCGCCAACTGACCTTCGACCAGTCGAGCGACACGAGCCCCACGACCTCGCCCGACGGTCGCTTCATCGTCTTCCGCTCGAACCGCGCCGTCGGCTGGGGCGTCTGGCGGATGAACGCCGACGGGAGCAACGCCAAAGAGCTTCTCAGCAACGTTGACGGCGGCGACGTCTTCCAGTTCTCGCCCGACTCGCAGTGGATTTACTTCATGGCGCGCGAGCGCACGGGCGGCGGCAAGCCTGCCTTCTGGCGACTCTCCATCGAAGGCGGCGAGCCCGTGAAGGTGCAGGAAGAGAAGATCGGCTACGTCCGTCTCTCGCCCGACGGGAAGCGCTTCTTCTCGCTGCATCAGGAGTCGGAGCCGAACGCGCCTCTCAAGCTCTACCTCTTCCCGGCGGCGGGCGGCGAGCCCGCGCAGGTGATGGACGTGCCCGCCGAGATGCTCGACGCGCGCGACTGGTCGCCCGACGGGCAGGGCATAGACTACGTCGCCACCGACGAGGGCGTCGGCAACGTCTGGCGTCTGCCGCTCGCGGGCGGCAGCAAGCCCCGCCGGTTGACCGACTGGAAGTCCGACTTCGTCTACCGCTTCGCGTGGGCGCGAGACGGCAAACTCCTCGCCGTCTCGCGCGGCACGGCCACCACCGACCTCGTGCTGATTAAAGACTTCAGATAACTTCCGGCGCGTTCGCGCGGCCCGCGAATTACCCCTCCGCCAGAATCCTTTCGAGCGGCGAGAGCCCCTGCTCGTCGAAGTTCGTGAACGGCGGCGCGTATTGAGGCGGCGGCGTCTTCGTCTCCGCCGGGGGCGCGGGCGTTTCCTCTCGCGACGTGTCTTGAGTCCCTTCGATTGCCCCGGCGCTCGCCGCCGCATCCCCATACAAGTCGAGCAGAGGAGTTCTGACGACGCCCTCGCCGACGACGCCCTCGCGCCACCAACGCATCGCCCCTCCGGCAGCGACCGAGGCCGACGCGAGGAACAGCGCGGCCCCCAAGTCCACTTCGTCCAGACCGCGGACGTTCACGCCGCACGCGACCGGCCCATCATCCGCAAGCTCTTCGGGCGGGATGGTAATGAGCGAGCCCCGCAGCCCGTAGTGACAGGCCGCGCAGGAGAGAAGAAAAAGGACGAACGCGGCCAAGAATCCCTTCCAAGCGGTTCCCATCAACGTCTCTCCCTTCCTGCTTCGAATCTCTTTCGTTAGACAAAAGACCGCCGTAATTGTTCCCTCGAACACGACGCTACGCGCCTTTAAATCGAGCCGAAAAAAATAGTTGACATGTATCGCGCCGCGATATACTGTATCGCCGCTCGATATAGTTTGTTGAACTTTAAGGTGAGGGGATGGCCAAGCGAGACCCGGAAGAGTTGTTGCCTTTGACGCCCGCCGTGTTCCACGTGCTGCTGGCGCTGGTGGACGCCGAGCGGCACGGCTACGGCATCATCAAGGAGGTCGAAGTGCGCACCGAAGGGAAGCTGCGGCTCGGCGCGGGGACGCTCTACGGCGGCATCAAGCGGATGCTGTTGGAAGGCTTGGTAGTCGTGTCGGACGAGCGCCCCGACCGGGAGGCCGACGACGAGCGGCGTCGTTATTACCGCCTCACGGACTTCGGCCACCGCGTCGTCTCGGCTGAGGCGCGAAGGCTTGAGCAGTTAGTCTCGGTGGCGCGCGAGAAGCGCCTCCTCTCACGCGCGTGAGGGGGCGGAGTGATTTGATGTTGAAGACCTCGACGAAAAAAGACCGGGCGTTCTCCGCGCGCCTCTACGCGCTGCTCTTGGCCGCCTACCCGCGCGAGTTCCGGCGCGAGTACGGGCGCGAGATGAGGCTCGTCTTCGCCGACCGCTGCCGCGAAGAAGAGCACAAGGAAGACGGGCGCGGGGCGTCTCTGAGGGTCTGGCGCGAGGCGCTCGGCGACTTGTTGAGGACGGCACCGAAGCAACGTCTGGACAGCTTTCTCGAAGGAGACGGAATGATGAGAGTCTTACGCACCGCCGGGCTGGCCCTAATCGCCTACGCCTTCACGCTCTTGGTCATCGCGCCGTGGTTCTCGCACAACCACACGCGGATGCCGTCGTTCGTCGGCAACCTCCTCGACGCCTTGATTTTCTCCGGGCTCGTCTTCAACGTCGTCTACCTCCTGCTCACGCTCCCGCGCTGGCGCGAGGGCGTGAGGGCCGTCCGCCTGACGCTCTACATCACGACGCTCATCGTCGGCGGGCTGCTCGTGCTCATGGCCGTGAGCGTCGGCCCGGCGGCCCGCCCGAACATCTTCGTCCTCTTCGCGCAGGTCTTAGCGTTGCTCATCTGGTTCACGATTTACCTCTGGTGGGTGCTCAGGCGCAAGGGCAAGGAAGCGCCGCCCGCCACCGCCTGACACGTCACACGAGACAGCCCATCGCAGCCCCCGCGCGTTCCACAGGCGACCGCCGGGGGCTGTTTTCATTCCCCTTCTTTTCCGCTATCCTTGAATCATCTCTCAAAGCACAGTGCGCGGAAGGATGACCGGGGATGCGCGTCACCATCGGACAAATCAACACGACGAACGGCGACTACGAGGGCAACACGGAGAAAATCCTGCGCGCCATCGAGCAGGCACGGGGCGACCGTTCAGACCTCGTCGTCTTCCCCGAAGTCGCCGTGCAGGGCTACACCTCGCTCGACTGGTTCCTCGACCGCGACATCGCGCAGTCTTCGCTCGCGCCGCTCGAAAGAATCATCCCGGCAACGGTGGGGCTCACGGCGGTCGTCGGCACGGTGAGGCCGACGAACCAGACTTCCGGCAGGAAGCTCTTCAACTCGGCGGCGGTCATCCGCGACGGCAAACTCCTCGGCTTCGCCGATAAAACCTTGCTGCCCGAATACGATGTCTTCGACGACCCGCGCTATTTCGAGTCGTCGAAGGAACGCCGCCTCTTCGACCTCGGCGCGGAGCGACTCGGCGTCGTCGTCTGCGAGGACTTCTGGAACGACAAGACCTTCTGGCGCGAGCGGCTCTACACGCACGACCCGACGGACGAAGTGATTGAGATGGGCGCTTCGGTCGTCGTCTCGCCCAACGCCTCGCCCTTCAACAAGGCGAAGATGGGTCAGCGGTGCGCGATGGTCGCGCACCGCTCGCGGATGGCGAAGTTGCCGGTCGTCTACGTCAACCTCGTCGGCGGCAACGACGGCATCATCTTCGACGGCGCGAGCCTCGTCACCGACTGCCGGGGCGAGACCATCCTGCAAGCGCCGCCCTTCGAGGAGTTCGTCGGGACGGTTGATTTGGAGTGCGGCGTGCGCGACGAGGCGTGCCTGCCCGGCGACGACATCGAGACCGTGCGCCGCGCGCTCGTCCTCGGCGTCCACGACTACGCGCGCAAGAACCGCTTCACGCGCGCCGTCCTCGGCCTTTCGGGCGGCGTGGACTCGGCGCTCGTGGCGACGATTGCGTGCGAGGCGATGGGGGCCGAGAACGTCCTCGGCGTGATGATGCCCTCGCCCTTCTCCTCGCGCGGGAGCGTCGAGGACTCCGTCGCGCTCTCGAAGAATCTGGGGATGCCCGTCGTCGAGCTGCCCATCACGAAGGCTTACGAAGTTCTGGTCGAAGAGCTTAACCTCTCGAACCCGAAGACGGGCGGCGAAGAGCTTGCGCGCCAGAACATCCAGTCGCGCCTGCGCGGCAACATCCTGATGAGCATCTCGAACGCCGAGGGCCGACTGCTCCTCTCGACCGGCAACAAGTCGGAACTCGCGCTCGGCTACTGCACGCTCTACGGCGACACGAACGGCGGCCTCGCCGTCATCGGCGACGTTCTGAAGACCGAAGCCTTCACGCTCGCTCGCCACTACAACCGCGACGGCGAAGTCATCCCGCGCGCCATCGTCGAGAAGCGGCCTTCGGCGGAACTCGCGCCCGGTCAGTTCGACGACCAATCCCTGCCGCCCTACGACGTGCTCGACCCCATCCTCCAACTCTACTTCGAGAAGAAGGCGACGCCGCAGGAGATCATCGAGGCGGGCCACGACCCCGCGCTCACCTACGACATCCTCAACCGCGTGGAGTCGCCCGCCAACGAGTTCAAGCGGCGGCAACTGCCGCCGACGCTCATCATCTCGCGCAACGCCATCGGCATCGGTCGCCGCCGCCCCGTCACGCACCGCTACCGCCGCGTGCCGCCCTCGGCCCGCGCCGAGAGCGCCGCCGACTGAAAGTCCCGCGCCGCGCGCCGTCGGTAAAATTTATTCCCGCGCCCGGAGGGGCGTGGTATAACTCCACGCCTGACGAACCGGCAGGGCCGCGCCTCCCGCAAGTCGCCTCGCCTTAATCCTCCCGACCGCCTCATGTGAAGGAGAGAGTGATGAAGACCTTCCCCATCGTCCTCGCCCACGGCATCGCGCGCTTCGACGCTCTTCGCGAGAACTTCGTCAGCCTGCTCGACATCGCCGACAAGGTGCCCGACCGCCTCCACTACTTCCGCGGCATCAAGACGCACCTCACGGGGCAGGGCTTTCAGGTCTTCCACTCGTCCGTGGACTTCGCCGGGAGCGTCGGGGCGAGGGCCGGGGAGTTGAAATCCAACGTCGAGAGTGTGCTCAAGAGCACGGGGCAGCAGAAGGTGCACATCATCGGTCACAGCATGGGCGGGCTCGACGCGCGCCACATGATCGTTGACCTCGGAATGGCCCCGCGCGTGTGCAGCCTCACCACCATCGGCACGCCGCACAAGGGTTCGAGCTTCGCCGACTGGGGCCTCGCCCACAAGGACGAAGAGGCCGCGAAGAAGTTCCGCGACCTCACAGACCTCGACGGCTTCCTCGACCTCACGACCGCCGAGTGCAAGAGGTTCAACGACCGGGCCGAGCCCACGGAGGCCGACAACGAGGTCGCGCTCTACCAGACCTACGCGTCGCACGAGGAGGAGCGCGCGCGCGTCTTCGGGCTGCTTCAGCTTTCGTGGGACAAGATTACGAAGGCCGAGGGCAAAAACGACGGGCTCGTCTCGCTCGACTCGCAGCGCTGGCGCGAGGAGCTGCGCGGCAAGTCGCGGACGAAAAAGATAGTCCAGAAGACCTTCCCCATCTTCGCCGACCACCTCAACGAGGTCGGCTGGTGGGAGCTGAACCAATTGAAGGGCAAGTCGAAGACGAACGTCTTCAAAAACCCCATCAAGTTCTTCAAGCGCCTCTTCAACGAGCCGCGCGACTACGAGAATCAAATCAAGGACGTGTACCTCAACATCGCCAGAGACCTCGGCAGCCGTTTCCCCGCGTGAGAGCGCCCGCGCTACTGCGGGAGTTCGTCAATCTGGAGGCCGATGGGCTGCGCGCCCGCGCCCTTGATGCCGTCAATGACCTTCGCCACCTCGCCGTAGCGGACGGAGCGCGGGGCACGGACGAAGACGGTGCGCTCGATGCGCTCGTCGGGCGCGAGGTCTGCGCGCTCCATCAACTCCGACTTCCATTGGCCGAGACTCTTACGCCGCTTCCACTCCTCGGCGAGCCGCGCCGAGACCGCGCCGGGGTCGCTCACCGAGCCTTCGGCCACGGGGGTCAGGCCACGGATGAGCGTCAAACGCAGTTCCCGGTCAACCGAGACGACGAGCGTCCGAGGGCTCATCTCAATTAGGTCGCTGTCTGACGGCGGCTCCGGTATGAGAGCCCTGAAGCGCGTCGGCCTGAGCGGCGTGATGACCATGAAGATGATGAGGAGCACGAGCAGGATGTCAATAAACGGCGTGACGTTGATGTTCGGCTGTGCGGCCCTCGCCGTCCGCGCTTCGTTAGTTTTCATGTTTTCACTCCACTTAGACAAAGTTTCAAAACTCAACGTCGAGTACGTTTGTAGGGGCAGGGCTTGTCCCTGCCCGAATGCCTACGCGACCGAGCGGGCCGCGGACTTGCCCTGCCCCTACAGTTCTGAAACAGACGCTTAGACACCGCCGCCCGCGTCTAAGTTCCAAAGCCCTTCCCGCCTTCTTGCGGTCGCGGACAACGCGCGTCCCCCAAACGGGCAACAAAATTTCTGAGCATCCCTCGCAAGTTCGCCGCCTCGCGGGCGTTCACCTGACGAACACGATTGCACGCGCCGGAAGCCTCGCCCCGCGCCGCTCCCCGTGCGTTCCGCATTTCTTTGACGAAACTTTGGAGGAGGCGAGTTATGTCTAGCAGCTTGGGACAGAAGAGGGGTTGGCTCGTGCCGTGCATGTGCGCGGTTTTGCTGGCGGCGGCGCTTGTGTTGCCGCTCGCGCGGACGCGCGGGGCGCACGGAGGCGGAGGAGGAGGCCAACTCCCCAACGGCTGGACGGTGCTCGCGCCCGTCAGCTACAAGAACCTCACGCTCTTTCCAGTGCGTGGGCGCGACCTCGCGGGCAGCGCCGACTACATCACGCTCGACGAGGGGATTAAGAACGGCACCATCATCATCAGCGAGAAGGGCGCGGGCCAGACCGCCGCGCAGCGGCCCATCCGTCATGTCCGCAACGGTCGCGTCGTGCAGCAGCAGAACGTCTCGATGGGCGGCGGCGCGTCGGTCAACGAGCTGGCCCTGACGAACAAGTCGGGCAAGAAGCTCCTGCTCCTTTCGGGCGAGGTCATCGTCGGCGGCCAGCAGGATCGTATCGTCGAGGAAGACCGCATCATCCCGCCCGTCAGCGTCCCCGTGAGCCTCAGCGTCTTCTGCGTCGAGCACGGTCGCTGGAGCCAACGCGCGTCCGCGGGCTCTTCGGGCCGCGCGGCCAACGAGCAGGTCATCAGCCACCCGGTCGTCGCCAGCTCGCCGGAGAACTTCTCCAGCCTCGGCGCGATCTCGCACCCGAAGCTGCGCGCCGCCGCGCAGGACAAGAAGGCGCAGGGCGAGGTCTGGAAAGAGGTGAGCGCCAACAACGCGAAGCTCGGCACGTCCAACTCGACCGACACCTATCAAGAGGTCTACGCGAACAAGAAGGTGAGCGGCGAGATGGACGACTACATCAAGGCTCTGGGCAAGGAGTTGATTCAGCCGGGCGTCGTCGGCGTCGTCGTCGCGCGCAACGGCGAGCTGGTCTGGGTTGATGCCTTCGCCAGCGCCTCGCTCTTCTCGCGCTACTGGCCGAAGCTCCTCAAGTCCTACGTCGTGGACGCGATGGGCGACATCAAAAGCGAGACGAAGCCGACGGTCGAGCAGGCCCGCCGCTACCTCGAAGAGCGCGAAGGCACGGTCGCCGTCGCCGGTCAGGCCGGGGTTTATCAACTCGTCAAGACCGAGCACCCCCGCTACGCCATCTTCGAGCTGAGCGACATCTCCATGAAGACGCCCCTGCGGCTGCACTTCAACAAGATGCAGCGGTAAGGAATTAAGAGAAGGGAAGCAAAGAGGCCGTTGACGTTTGAAAGACAGAAGGCTTTCAAACGTCAACGGCCTCATCTCCTCCGAGGCGGGCCGTGCTCGCGCCTCACCCGCCCGTTTCCGAGGCAAAGGATAGATATTGACACACGGCCCGCACGGGCATATTCTTCCTCTGGCTTAATCTCGCGGTCTCGCCGACGGGCGTTCCCGTCCGCATCTCCTAAGTAAAACACTCCGGCACGAGGAACCCCCATGAGTGCACCGAAAACTCCGCCCAAAGCTCCGCCCGTCTATCGTCCCCAGCCGACGCCGAAGGTTCTCCAGAGGAAGGCCGCGCCGACGCCGCCGCAGGCCGTCGCCGGTGCGAGGCAAACGCCCGCCGCGCCTCCGGTCTACCGCCCGCAGCCGACGGCCCCCGCCGCCGCCGTACAGGCGAAGCAGGCGGGGCAAAACGCCGTCCAGCCGAAGATGGGCGCGAACGTCGTCCAGCTCAAAAAAGCGTGTAATCTGTGTGGGCACAAACACGGCGCGACCGACTGCACCACACAAATCTGGATAGACGACACCAACCATTCGTTAGGAAAGAAAGCGTGCGGCTGCAAGTCGCACTCGTCGAAGCACGATAGCGGGGCGAAATTCAACCACGGCAGCGGGAGGCGCGCGCGGCGACTGGAGGGGTTGAACATGGCCTAGCCGCCTCTCGATTTCAGCCCGCACATTAAGACCCCAACGAACGAACGCCCGGACGAGTTGCTCGTCCGGGCGTTCGTGTCTCATGCCTCGGCGTTGGCCTCCGTCTTCTTCCTTCAGGTCGCGTAGCTCTCGTAGACCGTCTTAACTTTGTCGAGCAGGTCGCGGCGGTCAATGACGTAGTGGAGCTTGAGGGGCGCGTCGCCGCCGGAGAGTCCTTCGACGAGTCTTTCGAGCACGTCGAACTGGTCGCGGTCGTTGATGCCGCGCGCGTCGAGGTGTCCGGCGTGACGCATCCTGCGGACGAGTTCGGGGAGCGTGAGCCGTCCCTCGAAGGTGCGCCCGCCGTGGCGGTGCGAGCGGCTGACGAGGTACTGCACGAGCAGCACGTCGTTGTAAATGGCGGGCGCGACGAAGAGCCTTGAGCCGTCGCGCTCGAAGCCTTCCGAGAGACGGTGCGAGCGGCGCACCTGACGGACGCCCTCGAACATCTCGGCCCCGTCGGCCTTCGGCTCGCGCCTTTCGAGATAGGCGCGGGCGGCGGCCAACATCCACGCGCGGTCGTCCTCGAAGTCCAACTCCTGACCGAGGGCTTCGAGCCACTCGAAGAAGACGGCGCGGGCGTTCGACTTGACCTCCTGAATCTGGAACTGGCCTTCGCGCACGGGGAGTCGTTTGAAGAGCGCGCGGCGCGCGGCGTCCGTCGCCTTGACGCCCTCGACGCGGACTACGCGTAAGCGCGCGTGCCAGCGCTTCGCGGCGTCGCAATACGGACAGTGAGGATTCCGCTCGTCCGTGTCTTTGAAGAAGGGACGCTGCGGCTGCTTGGCCGTCAACTCCGCGACGCTCGGCGCGTAGCGCCTGATTTCGTTGGAGGCCGTGCGCGGCGCGAGGCCGAACTGCTTGGTGAAGAGGTCGAAGATGCAGGCGAGGCAGAGGAGCGACGCGCGACGCGTGACCGTGCCCGGCGGGAACGCGGACAAGTCGAGCACGTCTGCCTGCGCCTTCTTCTTCGGGGCCGCAGCCTGCTTCGAGGCCGTCCCCGCCTTGACGACGGCGGGCCGCTTCTTCGTCAAGGCGGCGGGGGCTTTTTTAGCGGCGGACTTTTTCGCGACAGACTTTTTCGCGGCGGCAGGCTTCTTCGCGGCGACGACTTTTTTCGTCGCCGCCTTTTTCGTCGCCGCCGTCTTCTTCGGCGCGACTTTCTTCTTCGTTGACGCGGCCTTCGGCTTGGCCGTCGCCGCCGTCTTCTTCGGCGCGGCCCTCTTCACGGCCTTCTTCTTTTTGGTCGCGGCCATGCTTCTAGTTCGAGGCGATGGAGACGAGCGCGGGCGCGTCCGTGTTGTCGGTGTGGCCGAGCGCGGCGTCGAGTTCGGCTTCGACATCGCCGGTGGCGGCGCGCAAGTGTTTGAAGTCGAACAGCTCCGGGTCGAGGAGGTGCGACGGCACGGCGTTGCCGAGCGCCGTGAGCATCGAGGCGCGGACGTGCGGGACTTCCTTCTCCAACTCCGTGATGAGCCGCTTCATGCGCGCGCGCTTGAGGTCGGTCTGCGAGCCGCAGAGGTCGCAGGGGATGAGCGGGAACTCCCTTTCGGCGGCGTAGGCCGCGATGTCCGTCTCGCGGCAGTAGGCGAGCGGGCGGATGACCGTGTTGCGCCGGTCGTCGGAGCGCAAGACCGGCGGCATCGCCTTGAGCTGGCCGACGAAGAAGAGGTTCAAGAGGAACGTCGTGATGATGTCGTCGGCGTGATGGCCGAGAGCGACTTTGGTGCAGCCCTCTTCGACCGCCGTCTGGTAGAGGATGCCCCGGCGCAGCCGCGCGCAGACCGAGCAGAACGTCTTGCCTTCGGGCACGAGCCGCTTGACGACCGAGTAGGTGTCGCGCTCGACGATGCGGAAGGGCACGCCGCGCGACTCAAGGTATTCCGGCAAAACGTGCGCGGGGAAGTTCGGCTGCTTCTGGTCGAGGTTGACGGCGAGGAGGTCGAAGCGGACGGGCGCGCGCTTGCGCACGTCGAGCAGGAGGTCGAGCAAAGTGTAGCTGTCCTTGCCGCCCGAAAGACAGACCATCACGCGGTCGCCGTCCTCGATCATCCCGAAGTCCTTGATGGCCTCGCCCATCTGGCGCAGAAGCTTTGTCTTGACCTTACTCTCGACGAACATCTGTTTAAAAACCCGTCCCCCTTCAAATTCCGGCGTGCCTTCCGTAAAGCCGAAGGATGGCTGATGTTTTAAGGTATCGGTTGGGGATATGCAACTCGGCAGCCGACGCCCCGGCGCGCGGCGTCGGGACAATAGCGCAAGGTAGAAAAGATGGCGGCGAAGCACCGACGCGCCTCGCCGCCATCTTTTCTACCCTTGCGTGGGCCAACCCGTATTGCGAAGGGACAAACATGTTGATGGCCCGCGCAAGAGTGTGGTACCTTTTCTCGCCCAAAGGTCAAAAAAAATGGATTTTGCCGGGGCATGTTCCACCTCGCTGTAAGTATTTCTACCGATCCACGGGCTTCAAAGGCTTTCCAAAGTTTTTTCCCTAAAAGAGAAGGAGACTCCCCAAATGGGTTCGCTCGGTCGCCTGTGCTGCGCAGCCATCGCTATCCTAACGCTCGGCACTGTCTTTTCAGATTCCTACAGCGTTTCCGCCCAACTGATTATCAGCGAGTTTCGCGTGCGCGGCCCCAACGGCGCGAACGACGAGTTCATCGAGCTCTACAACAACTCCGGCGCTGACCACACGGTCGCGGGCGGCGGGACGGGCTACGCGGTCGCGGCCTCGAACGGCGTCGCGCGCTGCGTCGTTCTGAACGGGACTATCATCCCGAACCGTGGGCACTACCTCTGCGTCAACTCGGTCGGCTACTCCTTAGCCTCGTACCCCGCCGGAAACGGGACGACGGCGACAGGCGACGCGACCTACACGACCGACATCCCCGATAACGCGGGCATCGCCATCTTCAACACGTCGGTGGCTGGGGACTTCGTACTCGCCAACCGGCTCGACGCGGTGGGCTCGACGAGTGAAGCCAACACGCTCTACAAAGAAGGGACGGGGTACCCGGCGCTGACGCCCTTCTCGATTGACTACAGCTTCTACCGCGACTTCTGCGGCAAGAGCGGGAGCATCACCACCTTCGGCGAGTGCCCCATTAGCACCCCCAAGGACACGAACAACAACGCGGCGGACTTCGTCTTCGTGGACACGAACGGGACGTCGGCGGGTGCGGGCCAAAGGCTCGGCGCGCCGGGGCCGGAGAACCTCTCCTCGCCCATCTCGCAAGAGGTGGCGATGAGCGGCGCGCTCCTCGACGCGACGCTTTCGAAGGATCAGGCGCCGAACCGGCTGCGTGACGGCGGGGCGTTCTGCGCGCCGCCGAACCCCGTGGTGCCGCCCTGCGTCCCGGCGCAGAACTCCACCTTCGGGACCATCTCTTTCCGCCGCCGGATCACCAACAACACGGGCGCTCCCGTCTCGCGCCTCCGCTTCCGCATCATGGACATCACGACGTTCCCGGCCCCTTCGGGCATCGCCGACATGCGCTCGCGGACTTCGACGGCGACCGTCATCGCCGTCATCAACGACCCGGCGACGTGCGCCGCGCAAGTCCCGCCGCTCGTCGCGCCCTGCGCGGTGACGGTGCAGGGGACGACGCTGGAAGAGGCAGACCCTCCGCCGCCCCCCCAATCGCAGCCTAACGGCGGCGCATTCAACACGACCATGTCGGCGGGGACGGTGACGCTGGCGACCCCGCTCGCCGCCGGGGCGAGCATCAACGTCCAGCTCCTCTACGGCCTCCAGCAGATGGGCAAGTTCAAAATCTACGCCACCATCGAGGTGCTCAACGCCGCGGTCATGGCGCCCAGCACCGACGGGCCGACGGGCGGCACGACTTTCGGCAAGAAGAAGCAGTACCCGCCCGCTTCGTCCGAGGGGATGACGGGCTCGGGGAGCCCCACGACCTCCGGCGAATCCGGGTTAACACCTGCGGCGGCGGTGGGCCGACGCATCCCGAACGTCTGGATCATCAACCCCTCGACGCACATCGCCACCCCGGCGCAGAAGGATTCGGACGACAAGCCCGAAGCGGATGAGAACCGGAAGTCGGAGAACGCCCCGGCGAACGCGGTGCGCCCCGCCACGGCTGACGACGAAGAGGTAGTCACGCCGAACAAGGCCGACGAAGTCGCACCGACCGCCGCGCCCGTGGCCGACGCGGCCCCGGTTGTCCCGGCGGCGGCGACGACTCCCGCCGTGCGGAAGGCTTCTGCAAACTCCGCGCAGCCTCAGCCACTCAAGAAGAGCCGACGGGCGGTCGCGCGGAAGCGCGTCGCGCTCAAGCGGCGCTAGACCTTTTAACTGCCTCGAAACAAAATGACGCCGCGCCAACGTCTGAGACGTTGGCGCGGCGTCAAACTTTTGACCGGCGTATGTTCTCCGAAGAATCTTTTAGACCGGATTGTGCGAAAGGTTCTCGCGGAGGAACTCGACGGTGCGACGCCATGCGTCCGCGGCGGCCTCGGCGTCGAAGACTTCGGGGCGCGTGTCGTTGAAGAAGGCGTGATCCACGCCGGGGTAAATGTGCATCTCGGCCCGCTTGCCGAGCGCCTTGAGTTTCGCCTCCAACTCGCGCACCGACGCGGGCGGCACGAACTGGTCGCGCTCGGCGTAGATGCCGAGGACGGGCGCTCGCAGGTTCTCCAAGTCCGGCTCGACCTTCGGGTGGATGCCGTAGAAGACGACGCACGCGCCGACCTGCTCGTTCTTCGACGCGGCGTAGAGCGACAAAACGCCGCCCATGCAGAAACCGACCGTCCCGACTTTCGGGCCTTCGACCGCCTCGTGACCCAAGATGTATTTGACGGCCCCGCGCAAATCCTTCTCGGCCCGCCCGATGTCGAGCGCCATCATCAGCTTTCCGGCCTCGTCGGGCGAGGTCGTCGTCTCACCGTGGTAGAGGTCGGGCGCGAGCGCCACGAAGCCCTCGCGCGCGAAGCGGTCGGCCACGTCTTTGATGTGCGGGACGAGCCCCCACCACTCCTGCAAGACGATGACGCCGGGGCCTTTGCCATCTTCAGGTTTGGAAAGATACCCCTGCGCCGTCCCGCCGTTGCTCTCGAATTCGACCATCTCACCGGCCATCTTCGTACTTCCCTCCCGAATTTTGGATTATTGCCTCCCGGCGGGCGCGGGCGCGCAAATCACGGAACTTTTCAGAGCCCGAACTCGAATTACGTTCGACGCAGTGCGCCCAAGCCGAAGGTCGGAGCCGTTTTATGCGTAAGGCGTCTGAGTTGTCAAGCCGGGGCCGCGAGCGACGCTAGCGTCCCGGCTTGACACGCGCCGGGGCCGCCCGAATAATGTCGGCGACGTTTCAGAAGTAGTCCCCGCCGCGTCACGGTCGGGAGTCCCCGCAACCGCAGCATTCACCCACAGCAACCGTCAACGAAGCTCGCCGCTCAAGAAGTGAGCCTCCTTGCGTCCTTACGAGGTTACGAAGAAGTAATGAAGTTCCCTAAAAGCATTCTCATGCCATTCCTGTGCGCCGCACTCCTCCTCATCGCCCTGCCCTTCGGCGCGGGTGCGTCCTCAGCCGCCGCCGGAGGTGAGTTGAGCGGAACCGTGACCGACCCGAAGGGCGCGGTCGTCGCCGGCGCTTCGGTCGCCGTGCTCGACGCCGCGACCGGCCAGCAGCGCGCCGAGGCGAAGACGGACGCGCGCGGCAGGTTCAAAGTCGAAGGACTCCCGGCGGGCTCCTACGTCGTCGTCGTCACGGCCCCGAACTTCTCGGAGTCGCGGCGCGAGAATGTGGCGGTCGAGGAGGGCAAAGGCGCGACACTCGACTTCCGGCTCGAAGTGGGCCGCCTCGAAGGCGGGACGGTGGACGTGAGGGCCACGGGACTCAAGCCGAACACCGACCCGGTCTACCAGAGCGTGCGCACGCAGCAGTTCGGCGGCGGCCCCGCCTACGCGGTCAACGGCCTCCAGCTCAAACGCGACGGCATCGTCTTCACCCTGAGCGGCGAGCTGCACTTCATGCCGCCGGTCGAGGGGCGCACGGTGGCGGCGGTCTTCGTCGGGACGGGCGAGCTGGTCTTGACGCCGCCGACCGAGGCCGAGCGCAACAACCTCAAAATCTTCACCGACACGCCGACGCTCACCGAGCAGTTCTCGCAGCTCGCCATGCGCTTCACCGACAAGACGTTCGAGGAGGTCAAGGCTTCGTCACAGGCGAGCCCGCTCGCGTCCCCGGCGCAGACCGCCCGCGCCCGCGACATCTACAACGACATGGTCTCGATGACGCGCCACCGCAGCCCCGGCGTGCGCTCGTTCCTCCTGCTCTATAACCACGACCTCCGCACGCTCGTGGACATCTACGGCCCCTCGCGCCCCGGCTTCTTCACCGCCTTCATCGGCGGCAACCGCTTCAAAAAACTCGTCTACCGCTTCGACCCCCTGAGCATCGGCGGGCTCGCGCCCGAAGAGGTCTCGTTCCTCAGCTACGGCGACTCCGACTGGGGCCACTGGACGGCCTTCCACCGCGAAGAGGAGTACGCCAAGGGCACGGCGTCGAGCGACGAGGACAAGCGGCTCTACGACATCACGCGCCACGAGATTGACGGGGCCATCAAGGGCACGCAGATCGCCGCCTCCGACCGCATCACGCTGCGCGCCTTGCAGCCGGAGGTGCGCGTCATCCCCTTCGACTTCTACGAGGGCCTGCGCGTCAGGCGCGTCACCGACGAGTCGGGCGCTGACCTCAACTTCATTCAGGAGGACAAGGACGAGGACGCCGACTTCGCCGTCATCCTCCCGGCGGCCCTCGCCGTCGGCAAGGACTACAAGCTGACGGTCGAGTATCAGGGCGGAGACGCCCTGAGCGATTCGGGCGGCGGCAACTACATCCTCGGCCCGCGCTCGACGTGGTACCCGAACAACCCGCAGACGCAGTTCGGCGACCGCGCCGCCTTCGACATGACCTTCCGCTACCCGAAGAACCACCTCTTCGTCGGCGTCGGCGCGCCCACCGAGGCCGAGACGCGCGAGGGCGACATCGTCGTCGCCAAGTGGTCGAGCGGGCAGACGGAGCTGGCCGTCGCCGGCTTCAACTACGGTCGCTTCAAGAAGAAGTCTCTGAAGGACGAGGCCACCGGCTACGACATCGAGTTCTACGCCAACACCGAAGTCCCCGACGCCATCAAGCGCATGCAGCTCGCCATCGAGCAGGCCGAGTCCGCCGGGCAGCAGACGATGACGACGCTCGGCTCGATCTCGACGACGAAGATGGCCGACTCGGCCATCGCCGACGCGCAGAACGCGACGCGGCTCTACAACGCCTACTTCGGCAAGCTCCCCTACACGCGCATCGCCATGACGCAGCAGCCCGCCGCCGGGTTCGGGCAGGCGTGGCCGACGCTCGTTTACATGCCCTACACCGCCTTCCTCGACACGACGCAGCGGACGCAGATGTTCGGCGTGCAGGGCGGCACGAACAGCTTCTGGAAGTACGTCGGCCCGCACGAGGTCGCGCACCAGTGGTGGGGCCACATCCTCGGCTGGAAGTCGTACCGCGACCAGTGGATGAGCGAGGGCTTCGCCGAGTTCTCGACCTCGCTCTACGCCTTCTACATCCGCAAGGACATGAACAAGTTCATCGAGTTCTGGGAGGAGCAGCGCCAGCAAATCCTTCAGGCCTCGCCGCAGACGATGGGCCGCAAGCCTTACACCGTCGGCGCGGTGACGCAGGGATGGCGACTCGCGAGCGGCAAGACCGGCGCGACCTACCAGAACCTCGTCTACCCGAAGGGCGCTTACATCCTCCACATGATTCGGATGATGATGTGGGACAACAAGGAGGGCGACGCCGCCTTCCGCAAGATGATGCAGGACTTCGTCCAGACCCACTACAACAAGGACGTTTCGACCGAGGACTTCAAGCGGGCGGTCGAAAAACACATGACGCCGCAGATGGACATCGGCGGCAACCACAAGATGGACTGGTTCTTCGACCAGTGGGTCTACGGCACGCAGATGCCGAGCTACCGCTTCGAGTACCAGATTAACGGCGACACGCTTTCGGGGCGCATCACGCAGTCGGGCGTCTCGGACGACTTCCTGATGATCGTCCCCGTCTACGTTGACCTCGGCAACGGCTGGGCGCAGCTTGGCCGCGCGCCGATGAAGGGCAACTCGACCGTCGAGCTGGGCAACATCAAACTGGGCTCGCCCATCAAGAAGGCGGCGCTCGCCGCCCTCAAGGACGTGCTCGCCGCCGACATCCAGAACGTCAAGAAGTAGGGGAAAAAGGCCGTAAATCGTAAATCGTGAATCGTGAATAGTAAAAGCCGGGTTCTTACTATTCACGATTTACGATTTACGATTTACGGCTTTTAGCTTATCATCGGGCACGCTCTCCAAAGAGCTTTGAGTTTTGGCTCGACCGGACGGTCTTCAAGTACAGACTCGGCCCCGATTCGACTCTCATCCTTAAGCCAGTTGCGCGCGGCCCCGACAAAAGTTGTCCGCGCGCGTTTCGGCCCCGCCCCGGCGCGCGGGCCACTCCAACAGAAGTCTTGCAGGGAGAATGCGAAATGTTTAGACCGGGAAGAAATCCGAAGGATCAGACACACGCCGACGACACGGCTGACCACACCCCGCAGCAACAGCCGCAGTCCCCCGCGACCGGCTACTCGTCGAACGCGTCGGCTGCCGGCGCGCAGACGCCGACCGAGGCTTACCAGCAGTCCGTCCACACGCAGACCGCCGGGCGGGCCGTGACCGAGAGCGAGTCCTTAGCGCGCGACATCAAGGAGGGGACGCTCACGGGCTTCGTCGGCAACGGCACGTCTCTGACGGGCGAGGCGAGCTTCAAGGGGATGCTCCGCGTGGACGGGCATCTTTCGGGCCGCGTCTCTTCGAGCGACGGCACGCTCATCGTCAGCACGAACGGACAGGTGGACGCCAACGTCGAGGTCGCCGTCGCGCAGATTTACGGCACCGTCAACGGCGACATCACCGCCACCAAGCGCATCGAGATGGGCCGCGTCGCCAAGGTCACGGGCAACATCGAGGCTCCGGCGCTCGTCATCGAGAACGGCGCGCTCTTCGAGGGTAGTTGCCGCATGGTGCAGTCGAAGGCCGCAAGCGACAAGAAGGTCGAAACTGCCTCGGCCTCCTCCGCCTCGGCCTCCGGCTCGGCATCTTCCGGCGCGTCGTCGTCCTCCTCGTCCCCTTCGACCCCTTCGACCTCTCCCGCGTCGAAATCGTCGTCCTCCTTCGGCTCCGGCTCTTCCTCTTCCATCAACGCCTCCGGCTCGACCGGCTCTTCCGACGTGAAGGAAGCCACCGACGCCTCGAACTGAGGCACAGCGCCGACGGGCGAAAGAAGTCGAAGCCCCGCGCACGTCCGAACGACGTGTGCGGGGCTTCGGTCTTTAACGTCCAACGTGCCGGGCTCTAATCCTTCGGCGGCGCGAGGCGCAGCACGTAGTCGTTCACGCTCTGGCAGGGCGCGAGGGTGACGGAGTTGGCCGCCGCCTCGGCCTCGCGCCGGAGCCGCCCGCGCTCGGCGTCGGTCAAAGGGGCCGGGGATGACGGCGCGACTTCGTCGGCGGGTGCGACGGGCGGCGAGGGGCGCGCGACGAGCCAGTAGCGTCCGGGCGCGACCGGCCCGAACTCGAACGTGCCGTCATCCGCCGTCGTGGCCTCGGCGTAGCGCGCGGGGTCTTCGGCGCGCTCGCGCTCCTGCGGCACGAGGTGGACGCGCGAGTGTTCGGGCCGTGGCGGTGAAGGCGAGGCCGCGCCTTCGTTCAAAGCATTGACGCGACCGCGCAAAGTGGCCGCGCCGTAGACCGCCGTCACCAAGATTCCCGAAACATTCTCGCCCGCGCGCACTTGGACAGCATCAACCACGAGCGGCGGCGGCGATTGCTGCGGCGCGCGCGTCGCCGCAGCCGTGCCCGTCTGCTTGACGGAGCGGACGTAGAAGCTCTCGCCGAGGCGCACGTCCAGACGGTATGCGCCGCCGCGCAGGCCACGGAAGACGAACTCGCCTTTCTCGTTCGGCACGGCTTCGAGCGTCGAAGGCTCGCGCGCGATGGTCGCGGCGGCGGGGGCCGCGTCCGCCCTCGAACCCTTCGCGCCCGCGCGCCGCGCGATGATGACGGCCCCGTCGAGCAGCGCGTCGGGCTTCTCGCGACAAGCGGAAGCGTCTTTCGTCGTCGCCGCCGCTGACGCGCCTCCCGCCGGAGGGTTTTCGAGCACGACGCGACCCGACAGCGAGCCGAGCGGCGCGAGCTTAATCCGCAAGCCCTTCACGTCCTCGCCCCTGACGCTCACCCTCCGCTCCGCGCCCGCGATAATCGTCCCGCCCTTCATCGTGCGGCGCTCGGCCACGAGGTCATAGTCGCCGTCGGTCAGTCCCTCGAAGGCGAAGCCCTCGCCCGTCGTCGCCCGCCCGTAGAAGATAGTCAACCCCTGATGCTCAGTGTTCGAGGCCGTGATGAGACGGAGGTTCGTGCTGAACTCGGCGTGCGCCGCGTCGCCCACGCCCTCGACCGTGCCGCTGACGGCGTGTCCTTCATCATGGCGCAGGCGGATGTCCACGTTCGCCGTCTCTTCGCCCGCGCGGACGGTGATTTCGGTCGCGTTGTCGCGCGTCGCCGAAGGGTAAAAGGTCGGCGCTTCGACGGCGTGCGACGTGGAGCTGTAGCCCGTCGAGAGCGGGCCGCCCGCCGAGACGACGTAGACGCCGGGCAAGAGGCCGTAGCTGCGGAAGACGCCCCGGTCGTCCGTCAGTCGTTCGAGCGAACGCATGAAGCGGTTGACCTCGCGCACCGGACGGCCTCCGAGCGTGCGGACGCGCACCAGATTGACGCGCGTCCCCATGACGGGCTCGCCCTTCGCGTCCGTCACGCGGCCCGTGATGACGCCGCCCTTCATCAAGGTGATGTTGATGGTGTCGCCGAGTTGATGGAAGACGCGCACGCCCCGCTCGTATTCGAGGTAAGAGGCGTCGAAGTGCGCGGGGGCGAGGCCGTAGACCGAATAAGCGCCGCGCTCAAGCTTCTCGATGCGGAAGCGACCGTCGGGGCCGGTGACGCCCGTGCCGCTCGTGTCGCCCTCCGAGCGCCGCGCCTCGGCGGAGACGCGCGCGTTGGCGACGGGCTGCCCGTCCTCAGTCGTGACGCGCCCCGCGAGCCAGCCCTTCGGTCGCGCGGGCTCCTTCGGCGTCGCCGCCGCCTGCGGCGGGCCTTGAGCCCAAACCGCCGGGGCGAGAAGACACAGCAGAAGAAGCAGCGTCACAGGCACGGCGACGCCGAAGAGAAGAAGTGATGAGTGATGAATGATGAGTGATGAGTAAAAAACGGGCCGTCTCTTATTCATCATTCCGCATTCCGCATTCATCATTTGTCTTGCTCCTTCGGCGCGGGGCTCACGTCGTAGGTGAGCGTCACCTTCAGCTCGCCGCCCTCCGGCACGTTGATGGTCTGCAAGGCGAGCCGCCGCCGCTCTTCCGGCATGTCCGGCGTCGTGTAGTCCATGAGTTGCAGCTCGTACTCGCCCGCGCTCAGGTTCTCGATGACGAAGCGACCGAGTTCGTCCACCGCCCCGCCGCCCGTGACGATGTTCGTGCCGGGGCGGCGGGCCTGCGCGAAGAGCCTTGCGCTCGCGGGCCGCGCGCCGCCCCGGACTTGCACCTGCCCGCGCACGACCGAAGTGCCGTAGGCTAAAGAGACCTGCACGTTCTTCACCTGCTCGGCCTTGCGCACTTCGAGGCCATTCGGCAGCTCGATGCCGTCGCGCTTCAACGAATGGAGCGAGAAGCCCTTCGGCTGCGGCCAGTCGAGGTTGAATCTCGCCTTGCCGGGCGGCAGCCCCTTGAACTCGAACGTGCCGTCGGGCTTCACGCCGCTGCGCGCGAAGTTGGACATCGTGGCCGTGCCCGGCGGCGCGTCCACATGCACCCAGAGCTTGAGTTCGGAGCGGCGTGCGAGGATGGCGGGGTCGCTCGTGCCCTCGATAGAGACGACGCCGCTCACGCTCGCGCCCCGGTACATCTTGATCTCAAGGCCGCTCACGTCGCGCTCACTGATGTCGAAGGTCGCCATGTCGCCGTAGGTCGAGCCCTGCTTACCGGCGAACGGCTGGCCGTCCGTCCCCCACACGCCCCAACGTCCCGGCATCAGCCCTTCGGCGCTGAACTCGCCGCGCTCGTCCGAGAGCCCGACGTCGCTGATGTTGCCGAACACCTGCTTGCCGTCGTTCGAGAGCGAGCCGACTTCGACGTTGACGCCCGGAAGGGGCCGCCCGTCCTCGTCCAACACGCGCCCCGAAGCCTTGTAAGTCCGTTGCAACTTGCCGAGCGTGATGTCTATGTCTTCGGCCACGCTCCCCGTGGTCACTTCGATGACTCTGGCCTCCGACTCTTCGGCGACCGAAGGGTGGAAGGTCTGCGGGTAGAAGCCGCCCGCGTCGCCCCCGCCGCGCGCGTAGTTGTTCTCGCTCGAACGCCCCGCGTAGACGAGGTAGCGGCCCGGCGCGAGGTCCCACACGCGGTACACGCCGCGGTCGTCCGTCTGGTAGATGCGCGGGCCGTGCAGCTCGCTCGCCTTGCGCTCCTTCGGGTCGGCGAGGATGAGCGTGACGTGCTCTTCGACGGCGGGCCGTCCTTCGGGGTCGAGGACGCGGCCCGTGACGACGCCCGCGCGCGCGAGCGCGAAGTCCATCTCCTTTAACTCGTCGCCCGCCGCGAGGTTGATGAACTTGCCCGGCACCCAACGGTGCGCGAGCGACTCGTCGAAGACGAAGCCCGGCGAGACCGGCGAAAGGATAGTAGCGACCCGGCGCGACGCCCGTCATCTTGTAGCGGCCCTCTTCGTCCGTCTTGACCCTCGCGGCGGGCTTCCGCTGCGGCGACCACTCGGACGGCATGAGCTGGACTTCCGCCCCGGTCGCGGGCCTCCCGCCCCGCGTCACGCGTCCCGCAATCGAGCCGGGTTCTTTACCTTCGACGGGCGCGGTCTGCGCCGCCGCGTTGTTAACGAAGAGCAGGACGCAAGAGACCGTGAGGTGAGCGAGTGCGAGACGAGGGAACTTAAAGCGCATGAGGTTCAAAATCTCCTCCGGGGCGTGAGCGTGCGGTCGTCCGCCTGCGGCGGCAAAGGGGTGACGGGGAGAGAGCGTACAGCCCTGTGGACGTGTCGCGCAAGTGAATTGTCGAAGAGCGCGAGACTTATGCACGCGCCGACGAAGGCTGCCTTGAGTTTGCGCGCGGCGGCTGTGTACAATGACGCGCGAGAGCCTTTTGAAAGCACGGCGGGTCGTTCCGCGAAGCGTCAACCGTGAACCGTCCGCGCCGCCCGGCTCCGCCTCCAACTGTCAGCAGCCGTGAACCATCCCACGCACAAAGGATCGAGCTAACCTACTATGAGCGCCATCATTGACACGCCGCCCGTCGAGCAGAGGGAGAAAGAGTTTCAGGAAGTCGAGACCGTGACCATCCGCTTCGCCGGGGACTCCGGCGACGGCATGCAGCTCACGGGCACGCAGTTCACGAACACCTCCGCCGTGCTCGGTAACGACATCTCGACGCTGCCCGACTTCCCCGCCGAGATTCGCGCCCCCGCCGGAAGTCTGCCCGGCGTCTCCGGCTTCCAGCTCAACTTCTCCAGCCGCGACATCCGCACGCCCGGCGACCAGCCGAACGTGCTCGTCGCGATGAACCCGGCGGCGCTCAAGGTCAACCTCTCCGACCTCGAAGACGGCGGCACGATCATCATCAACACCGACGAGTTCAACAAGGAGAACTTAAAGAAGGCCGCCTACGCCGTGAACCCGCTCGAAGACGACACGCTCAAGGGCTACCGCATCCACCGCCTGCCGATTACGACCTTGAACATCCGCGCGCTTCAGGACGCGGAAGTAAAACTCTCGCGCAAGGAGATGGATCGCTGCAAGAACTTCTTCGCGCTCGGCGTCCTCTACTGGCTCTACGACCGACCGATGGAGCAGTCGCTCGAATGGATTCGCTCGAAGTTCGCGAAAGTCCCGGAGGTGATGCGCGCCAACGAGATCGCCTTGAAGACCGGCTACAACTTCGCCGACACGACCGAGGTCTTCACCACGCACTACACCGTCAAGAAGGCCGTCATCGCGCCCGGCAAGTACCGCAAGATAACCGGCAACGAGGCGACCGCCATCGGCTTCATCACCGCCGCCGAGCTGACGGGCCGACCGCTCTTCTACGGCTCTTACCCCATCACCCCTGCGTCCGACATCCTGCATGAGTTGTCGCGCCACAAGAATTTCGGCGTCAAGACTTTTCAGGCCGAGGACGAAATCGCGGCGGTCTGCGCCGCCATCGGCGCGGCCTTCACCGGCCACGTCGGGCTGACCGGAACTTCCGGCCCCGGCGTCGCCTTGAAGCAGGAGGCCATCGGCCTCGCCGTGATGACGGAACTGCCTTTGGTCATCGTCAACGTCCAGCGCGGCGGCCCCTCGACGGGCTTGCCGACGAAGACCGAGCAGGCCGACCTCTTTCAAGCCGTCTGGGGCCGCAACGGCGAGTGCCCGGCGATTGTCATTGCGCCCGCCACGCCCGCCGACTGCTTCGACATGGCGATTGAGGCCGTGCGCCTCGCCTTCCGCTACATGACGCCGGTCTTCTACCTCTCGGACGGCTATCTCGCCAACGGCGCGGAGCCGTGGCTCGTCCCCGAAGTCGCCGACCTCAAGAAGATCGAAGTCAAATTCGTCGAAGACCCCACGGACTTCATGCCCTACTCGCGCGACGAAGAGACTCTCTCGCGCCCCTTCGCGCTGCCCGGCACGCCCGGCTTAGAGCACCGCATCGGCGGCATCGAGAAGGAGCATTTGACGGGCAACGTCAACTACGACCCGGAAAACCATCACTTCATGGTCTTGATGCGGCAGGCCAAAGTTGACCGCGCCGCGCAGGACATCCCCGACGTGGAAGTCTTCGGCGAGAAGACCGGCAAGGTGCTCGTCCTCGGCTGGGGCTCGACCTACGGCTCGATAACATCCGCCGTCGAGCGTCTCCAACAGGAAGGCAAGTCCGTGTCGAGCGCGCACCTCCGCCACCTCAACCCCTTCCCGCAGAACTTGGGCGAAGTGCTCCGAGGCTTCGAGCGGGTCATCATCCCCGAAATGAACCTCGGCCAGCTCGCCACCATGATTCGCGCGAAGTACCTCGTGGACGCCGTCCCCTTCTCGAAGGTCAAGGGCCGACCGTTCCAGATTCGCGAGATCGTCAAGAAGGTCGAAGAGTATTTGTAGGATGAAAGCGACGGCCCCAACTTCCGAGTCTCGTTCCATCCACGAGTTGTACGCCGAAGGGCTGCGCTACTTCATGGGACAAGGGAATCTCAACAGCGCGCTCGCGCAGTTGTCCGCCGACCTTGAGCGGCACGGGATTGATTACATGGTCATCGGCGCGGTCGCCCTCATGGCCTACGGCTACCCGCGTTTCACCGAGGACATAGACCTCGTGATGACGGCGGAGGGCTTGGAGACGTTCCACCGGGAGTTGGTCGGGCTCGGCTACGTGCCCGCGTTTCAAGGGTCTCGGAAGAAACTCCGCGCGACGCGCGAGGGCGTCCCCGTCGAAGTGATTACTTCCGGCGAGTACCCCGGCGACGGCCAGCCGAAGCCGGTTAGTTTCCCCGTCCCTTCAGACGCCTCGGTCGAACTCGAAGGCGTGCGGGTCGTGACGCTCGAAAAACTCGTGGAACTGAAACTCGCTTCCGGCATGACCGCGCCCGACCGCCTCAAGGACTTGGCGGACGTGCAGGAGTTGATAAAAATTCGCGGCCTCGACGAGAGCTTCGCCGGAGGGCTCGACCCTTACGTGCGGGAGCAGTATTTGAAGTTGTGGGCAGCGGTCGAACAGGGCAGGCAGAAACCTTAAAGAACTATCATTCGAGAGGAATCCTAAAAGATGAGCACCAACGGGAACGGGACGAACGGCAACAAGGTGGACGGCGCGCTCGCCGACGAGGGCGGGGCGGGCGGCATCGGCGGCAACGTTTCGGGGAGCGGCCCTTCGCCGGAGAGCGAGCCGGGCTCGGTCGTCGCCGGGCGTCCCGCGCCGCCGCCGGGCAAGATGACGAAGGCCGACTTCACCTCCGACCAGGAAGTGCGCTGGTGTCCGGGCTGCGGCGACTACGCCATCCTCAACAACGTGCAGAAGGTGATGCCCGAACTCGGCGTCCCGCGCGAGAAGATAGTCTTCGTCTCAGGCATCGGCTGCTCGTCGCGCTTCCCCTACTACATGAACACCTACGGCTTCCACTCGATCCACGGTCGAGCCCCGGCGGTCGCGACCGGCATCAAGTCGGCCAACCCAGACCTCTCGGTGTGGGTCATCACGGGCGACGGCGACGCCCTCTCCATCGGCGGCAACCACTTCATGCACGCCATCCGCCGCAACCTCGACATCAACTACATCCTCTTCAACAACCGCATCTACGGCTTGACGAAGGGGCAGTACTCGCCGACCAGCGAGTTCGGCAAGAAGACGAAGTCAACGCCGATGGGCGTCATTGATTACCCGGTGAACCCCGCGTCGCTCGCCATCGCGTCTGAGGCGACCTTCGTCGCGCGCACGATTGACATAGATGTCAAGCACCTCGGCGCGGTCGTCAACGCGGCGGCCCGCCACAAGGGCGTCTCCTTCGTCGAGGTCTACCAGAACTGCAACATCTTCAACGACGGCGCGTTCGACTCCTTCGCCGAGCGCACCGCCCGCCCCGACAACGTGCTCTACCTCGAACACGGCCAGCCGATGGTCTTCGGCAAGAACCGCGAGAAGGGCATCCGCATGAGCGGGACTCTTCCGGAAGTCATCGAGCTGAACGCCGAGACCGGCCTCAACGAGAACGACTGCCTCGTCCACGACGCCAGCGAGCAAGACCCCTCGGTCGCCTTCATGCTCGCCCGCATGGAGTTCCCCAAGTACCCGCAGCCCGTCGGCATCTTCCGCGACGTTGCGCGCGAGACCTACGAAGACCTCCTCGCCGGACAAATCGAAGCCGCCGTCGCCAAACATGGCCGGGGCCAGCTCGAAAAACTCATCCACAGCGGCGACATGTGGGTCGTGGACTAAACCCTGAGCCCCACGCGTGCCCACACGGGCCCACCATCATTCATCCGAACGGGGCAGCCTCCGCGTCGCGCCAGACGCGGAGGCTGCCCCGTTTAACCGCCAATCTCACATCAATCTTATACGCCCATTTGGGCGTATAATAAGCGTTAGGTTGCTTCCTCTATGAAAGGAGTTGGCTTGTGCTTCTCTTCAACAACTGTCGTAATCGTCCGCACGCAGAAATGTTCGGAACCGGTGCATTCTTCGATTTAAATACCACCGGGCATCAGGCCACGTTGGCTAATGATATTTCTGCTGGTGAACAATGCGTCGTTGCGTCCGTGCCTGCCGATGATCGCGTTAAGCTCGATTGGTATAGATTCACGAGCGTAAAATTTAAGCGTGATGATGAAGGCGAGCGTTTCAGAGTGTTCTTCGGCAAGCCTATCAAATCGGAGGTTCTCTCGCGGCGCGCTGCAATCCGTGACGGGCTGTGTTCACGTTTCTTTGACAAGCTCGGACGCTTCAAACAACAATCAGTCATCAACCCATAAGGTTCGTTTCTTCGTGCGCCGCAACCTAACAGGGACGGCATGCACCCGACGCCCCGCCAGCTCGCTCTCATGAAGGTTGAATGTGGGCGCGGGTGATGCCGTGCGTGAGGTGTTTTCGCTTGCTGAGGCTGCAAATATGAAGCGTGTAGATTTAGAAGTCGCCGCTGCCGCGGGACTGGTCGTTGTTCTCCCGCTGTATAAGATTTTCACCCTGGCGGAGATGTGCGAATCGCCGCTTCTGACGCCCGGCGAAATCGGCGTCCTGCTGGTCGTCCTGGCTTCTTACCTGAGCGTCCCTTTGCTGTTCGGGCGGCTTCGGGGTCAGCGGGCCGCCCGCTTTATGTGGCTGTGGATTCCCGTCGTGGGTTCCTTGCCTATTGCGTTCGCCCTCTCCCGGCTGGGGGCTTACTCCGTGGACTGGGGCTTAGAGCGATTTGCGAAGGTGTGGCTCGTCCTGTGCGTCTGGACGCTCCCGTTCGCCGCCGCCGTCTACTACTCCGGAATGATTATGAGAGGGATCAGGAGATGGCATGAGGGGCCGAAGGAGAATCTGAGCATTTCGCGGAGGTAGCCTCTGATAATCAGGCCACACCTCACAACGGCATGCGCCCGACGCCCCTCCGACGGGCCTCTCGTCAATCTTGAATGAGGGCGCGGGTGATGACGGGCGTCGGGCTTCTGTTGAATGATTATGAAAAACCACTTCTCACGATGGGCATTGGAAACACTATGCGTAAGCCATGTCTCGTTCTATCAGCTCTGATCGTTTTATGGTGTCCCTTCACGACGGCTGCTCAAGTGGATTTCGCCGGTGTCGAGGTCTTCCTGAAATCCACCTTGCGAGGCAAGGATAGATTAAGCCTTGAGGCGAGAGGCGACTTGAACGCCGACGGGTTAGAAGATTGGGCGGGGGTAATCGAAAGACAGACATCAGACACCTCATCAACGTCTCAACTCTATGTCCTTCTGCGGCTACCTCAAGGCGGCTATCGCGTCGCGGAAAAATCGAGGGAGGAGACGATTGGCGGGATGGGGTGTTGCTGGGTTGAGGATTTGAGGATTAGTCGCTCAAGCATTTACATACAGGACAACGCGAAGACGGCTGGCACTATGGAGGCGGTAACCCACCAATTCAAGCTCTATCAGGGTGAGTGGCGACTGATCGGTGTCAGAGTTTTCAACCTCGATGTTAGTGCCGACGCGTCCATTGAAACTGACATGAATCTGCTCACAAGCTCGGTGATAGAGAAGAGGCAGAAAGGTGAAAACAAACCGGCGGCCAAGAGTCGCCGTCGGAGATTTGCCGCCCGCCTTCTTAAGGACTTTAACTTTTCTACCGGGTTCGGCATTGATTAAGCCTCACATCTCATTCAGCCGGACTCGTTTGAAGGCTGCTTTTCATCATCCTTTACTGCTTAGATTTCTTTGCGCGGAGGAGATTGAGTCGTGAAGACAAAGATATTGATGGCGACAAGCAGCGTGGCCCTCGGCCTTGCCGGGCTGGCCGCGTCGTTCGCCCCTTCAGAACTGCTGCGCGCCCTCGGCTCTCCCGCCGCGGAACCCTTGCCCGTTTTGATACAGCTTCTCGGCGCGACCTACGTCGCCTTCGCGTTGACGAATTGGACGGCGAAAGACAACATCATCGGGGGGATTTATTCGAGGCCGATCTCCCTCGGCAACTGTGTCCACTTCGTCGTCGGCGCACTCGCCCTCGCCAAACAACAGTTCTCTCAAGGCGTGAGCCTGCCCCTGTTGGCCGTCCTCGTTGCATATACGATCTTCGCAATCTGTTTCGCCTGGCTCGTGTTCGGGCGTGGCACGGCGTGCAAGGTGGCTGAAGCCGGATGAATGAGCATCTCGTCTTTGTCTACGGGACGTTGAGGCGCGGCGGCGGGCGCTCGATGTCTGAAAGATTTCCCGGCGCAAAATTTATCGCCGACGCCGAGGTGAGCGGCAGCCTCTATGATTTGGGCGCGTACCCCGGCTTGCTGCTCGACGATTCGGGCTCGACGGTCTTCGGCGAAGTGTATGAGGTTGACGGAGAGCTTCTGAAGGAGTTGGATGACTTTGAAGCGTCAAGCTCTTACCGGCGGAAGCGGGTGGAAATCTCTCTCGGCGCACACGCAAAGACGTGTTGGGTTTATGAGCCTGACCCCGAATTTTATTCCCCCCGCACATTAATCACGTCGGGCGACTGGGTCGAGTACGCCAGGACGAAAACGGACTGGGGCGGAGACGCGCGGCCCGACGAAACTCAGAGCGGGGTTTAGGTCTTTAGTAGAGTCATGCCGGAGAACGAAGAGGTGATGAGCCGGTCGAGACAAACGACGGAATCAATTCAATCCGACTTTGACCGGATTGCCCTGCTTCCCGACGAAGACTGGAATCACAACTCGCATTATCACGGGTATCTGCTGGGGCAGGTTCCGGAACGGTGCGGGCAGATTCTTGAAATCGGTTGCGGCACGGGGGAGTTCTCCCGTTTGCTCGCCGCGCGCGCCGAAAAGGTTCTCGCCATAGACTTATCCCCGCAGATGATTCGCCTCGCACAGCGGCACTCTCAACTTTATCCGAACATTGATTTCGTCACGGGAGACGTGATGACTCGACACCTCCCGGATAATCAGTTTGATTGCATCGCGACGCTGACGACGCTCCACCACTTGCCGACCGAGCCCGTCCTCAGAAGGATAAGAAAGGCTTTGAAGCCGGGCGGCGTCTTCGTCTGCCTCGACCTCTATCAACGCTCCGACCTGAGCGACCTGTTTTTTGACGGAGTTGCTTACCCCGCGAACTTGCTTCTCCGGCTCATAAAAACCGGGAGGCCGAGGCCGTCGAGGGAGGTGCGCGAGGCGTATGCCGAGCACGGAAAGACGGACACGTATCTCACGCTGCCGAGGGTTGAGCAGATTTGCGCGGACGTCTTACCGGGCGCGCTGGTGAGAAGACATCTGTTCTGGCGCTACTCTATCGTTTGGAGAAAACGGAGCGCGGGGCAAGTCTGAACGACGCGGCGTGAGTCATGATTGAGCCTTTATGGCTCAATATTCGGGGCTTTTTCGCTGTCTTTAACTCACCATTGCTTTGCAATGTTTCTGCAACCAAAGGCTCCGGGGCGGGGTGTAGGATATAGAAACTTTACGGGCGTTCCTTCTGAGAACGAGTGAAACTTTGGGGCAGGCCACGACGAAGTGGCCGTAGGCGGCGGGGCATGGGGGGCTCCGTCGCCTTCTTTTTTTTTGAGAGAGAGTTAAAGGGCTTGAGGCCGGAGACTTGTGTGACAAGTCTCCGGCCTCAAGCCTTTTTAGACTCTCTTTTTAGTTTTGCGCGCGGCCTTCTGCCTCTCCTTGAACTGTCGCTCGCCGCCGGACTCGCCGAGCTTCTGGCCGGTGGGGATGGCGGCGGGGACTGAAGGGCTGTTGTCGCGCATGGTTTCGGGGCGCGTGCCGGTCGCCTGCGACGAATCGTCCGCGTAGAACTTGCTCGCGGTCTTGCGCCGACCGCTGAGGGCGGGCGTCTGCTCCTGCTCCGTGAGCGTCTTATCCTTCGGGCTCGACTCGTCGCCCATCTGCTGCCCGCGACGCCGCGCGGGGACGCCCGCCTTGACCTGAGATTTTTTGCTGACCATAAAAGATAAGCCCCTTCGTGTTTGATTAAAGGGACGACGACGCGAGAGGGTTGCGCCGCCGTCGGCTTCGTTTACTCGACCGTCCCGGCCCCCGCCTCGTCCGTCGCGCCCGGCGCGTCGCCGCGCGTGAGCGACCACTTGAGGACGGGCGGCGTGACGAGCGTCGTCAGCACGACCATGATGACGACCGCGCCGAAGGTCTCCGCGCCGACGACCGGCACGCGCGCGCCTGCGGCATCGGGCAGCATGAGCGTCGCGCCTATCCCTGCGAAGATTAAGCCGACCTCGCCGCGCGGGATCATGCCGAGCCCGACGGCGAGGCGGTTGAGTCCGCGCTCCAACACTCCGAGCGAGCAGACCTGCTTGCCCACAATCGCCGCGACCGTGAGCACCGCCGCGAAGCCGAGCACCTCCGCGCGCGCGAAGACGCGCAAGTCAACCTTGAGCCCCATGAGCACGAAGAAGATTGGGACGAGCAAAGCGCTCACGGGCGCGAGCAGTTCGTTCAAGGTCTGCTCGCCGCGTTGGAGAAAGACTTCGAAGTGTACCTCGTCGAGGACGAGCCCGGCGGCGAACGCGCCGATGATCGGGGCGAGCCCGACCGCCGCCGCCGCCCACGAGAGGAGGAAGCAGAACGCCACCGCCGCCGTGACCAGAACGCCCCGGCTCTCCAGACGGCCCGCGCCGCGGAACAGGTGCGGCACGACGAACTGCCCGACGACGACCGCGCCCGCGAGGAAGGCGAGCGACTTCAAGGCGATGACGGCGACGCCTGCGACGGCCAGCGTCTCGCCCGCCGCCTGTGCGCGGATGGCCCCGGCGACGACCGCGAGGATGAGGAGCCCCAGCACGTCGTCAATCACCGCCGCGCCGAGGATGATGCGCGACTCCTTCTGCCTGAGCCGCCCCATGTCTCGGAGCACTCGCGCCGTGATGCCGACGCTCGTCGCGCAGAGAGTCGCGCCGATGAAGACGTGCGCGAGCGTCGGCTCATGTGGCGTGAAGTAGGCGGCCACGCCCCAGCCGAGGAAGAACGGCGCGACGACGCCGAGCACGGCGACTAAGAGCGACGACCATCCGACCTCCAGCATCTCCCGCACGTTCGATTCGAGCCCGACCTCGAAGAGCAGGATGATGACGCCGATCTCGGCGAGCGCGGCGACGACCACGTCCGCGCGAAGGTTCTCGACCCACCCGACGCCGAAGAGCGCGAGCGCGCCCAAGAGCGACGCCGCCCAACAACTCGCCGAGCACCGCCGGTTGCTTGAGCTTCGAGAACAGCTCGCCGCCGAGCTTCGCCACGAGCAGCATCGAGGCTATCGAGAGCAGCACGAACGGGTCGAGCCCGTGCGCCGCGTCCTCGACTCCTCCGTCCGCGCGCGCGACTCCGCTTGCGCCCCACGCCGCGAGCGCGAAGCACGCTAAGGCGAGCACGGCCCTCCTGCCTTTCAGCCTTCGGAGCAAGTTGCGTCTTACCTTTAAGGAAAGCCCCGGAGGGGCGGCGGAGATTAGCCGGGGGTGAGCGAAGGCACGCGAGTGCCGGAGCGTAACCCCCGGAACACGACACGATAAAAACAATCCGCCCCGGAGGGGCGGCGGAACCGACGCGCATCATCACACACGTCGCCTGTTCCCGCGCCCCTGCCGGGGCGCACACTTTTTAATCCTGTGTTGTTCCGGGGGCGGCGCGAACTTCGTTCACTTCACCCCCGGCTAATTTCCCACGCCCCTCACGCGGCTAAACGCCGACGCCTCTGCACTAGCGTTCGCGCACGCGCACCGGTTCGGGGTCGGGTTGAGTATGCGTCGCGCCGCGCTCGCGCGCGTCCTCGGTCAAGGGGACGGGCGGCGGGGGCGGGGCGGCGACGAGCTTTTCGAGCGTCGCGTCGAGCGCCTCCGCGACGGTCGAGCCGTAGACGAACTCCAACTCCTTCCGCACGTCTTCGGGGATGTCTTCGGTGTCCGCCTCGTTGCGCGAGGGCAGGACGACGCGGCGAATCCCCGCGCGGTGCGCGGCCATGACCTTCTCCTTGATGCCGCCGACGGGGAAGACGAGACCCGAAAGAGTTATCTCGCCCGTCATCGCCGTGTCGGTGCGGACTCGCCGCCCCGTCATCAGCGAGGCGAAGGCCGAAGTGATCGCCACGCCCGCCGAGGGGCCGTCCTTCGGGATGGCCCCGGCGGGGACGTGGACGTGCGTGCCGTATGACTTGAACATCTGCGGGTCAATGCCGAACTCCGAGGCGTGCGACCAGAGGTAAGAGCGCGCCGCGCGCGCCGACTCCTGCATCACCTCGCCGAGCTGTCCCGTCAGCGTGAGGCCGGAGCTTCCCGGCAGAAGCGTCGCCTCGATGAAGAGGAGCTGCCCGCCCATCTCCGTCCATGCCATGCCGGTCGCCACGCCCGGCGGCAACTCCTTGCGCGCCTCTTCCGGGTAGAAGCGCGGCGGGCCGAGCAGCTCCTTGAGGTCGCCGACTTCTACGCGCACGCGCTCGGCCAGCCCCTGCGCGATGCGCAGAGCGGCCTTGCGCGCGATCTGCCCGACGGTGCGCTCCATCTGCCGCACGCCCGCCTCGCGCGTGTAGCGCGCGGCGACGAAGGCCAGAGCCTCGTCCGTGATTTCAAGCTGGTCGGGCTGCAAGCCGTTTTCCGTGACCTGACGCGGGACGAGATAGCGGCGCGCGATGTGGAGCTTCTCCTGGTCGCTGTAACCGGCGAGGTAGATGGTCTCCATGCGGTCGCGCAGGGGCGCGGGGATGGGCGACATCTGGTTCGCCGTGGCGATGAAGAAGACCTTCGAGAGGTCGAACGGCAAATCAATGTAGTGGTCGCGGAACGTGTTGTTCTGCTGCGGGTCGAGAATCTCAAGGAGCGCCGCCGCCGGGTCGCCCCGGAAGTCCGCGCCGAGCTTGTCAATCTCGTCGAGCATCATCACCGGGTTCTTCACGCCCGCGCGCCGCAAAGACTGGATGATGCGGCCCGGCATCGCGCCGATGTAGGTGCGCCGGTGGCCGCGCAGCTCCGCCTCGTCGCGCATGCCGCCCAGAGAGAGGCGTTCAAACTCTCGACCGAGGGCGCGCGCAATCGAGCGTCCGAGCGAGGTCTTGCCGACTCCCGGCGGGCCGACGAAGCAGAGGATGGGACTCTTCGAGTCGGGGCGGAGCTTGACGACCGCCAGATGTTCGAGGATGCGCTCCTTGACCTCTTCGAGGCCGTAGTGGTCTTCGTCGAGGATGCGCCGCGCCTCCGCCAAGTCGAGCTTGTCCTCCGACATCTTCATCCACGGCAGCTCAAGGATGTATTCGAGGTACGAGCGGATGACGTGATAATCGGGCGCGGCCTGCGGCAGCCGCTCCATGCGCTTCAATTCGCGCTCGGCCTCCTTGCGCACCTCTTCGGGGAGGTCGGCCTCCGCCAGTCGCTCGCGCAGCATGTCGGCCTCGGCCTGCTCGCCAGACTCGTCCTCGCCCAGCTCCTTCTGGATGGCCTTCATCTGCTGCCGGAGGAAGTAGTCGCGCTGCGCCTTCGACATCTCGGTCTGCGCCTCGTTGGCGATGCGCGAGCGCAGCTCCATAATCTCTATCTCGCGCGCGAGACGGCTGTAGGCGATTTGCAGCAGCTCGTCCACGGTGTCGGCTTCGAGCATCTGCTGCTCCTGCTCGACGCCGAGGTTGAGGATTGAGGCGAGGAAGTAGGCGAGCTGTACGGGGTCGTGCGACGAGAGAATCGCGGAGCGAATCTCCTGCGGGATTTCCGGCAGCATCGCGAGCGCGCGTTGGATGAGCGCCTGCACGTTTCTGAAGAGCGCCTCGATGGTCTCCTCGTCGCGCCGCGCCAGTTCGGGAAGAATGCGGACGCGGGCGCGGATGTACGGGTCGGTCTGCGTCCACTTGACGACGCGGATGCGCTCGGTGCCCTGGACGATGAGCTGCAAGCCGTCGGGGCTGCGCATCATGCGCTTGACCATGACGAGCGTGCCGACTTCGTAGAGGTCGTCGGGCGGCGCGGCCTCGATTTCGGAGGAGGCGCGCGCTTCGCGCACGGTGACGCAGGCCAGGAGCTTCTCCTCGGTGGCGAGCGCGGCTTCGACCGCCGCGACCGAGCGCGGGCGACCGGCGGCGAGCGGAATCACCGTCCCCGGAAAGAGCGTCGTCTGCTGCAAGGGCAGGACGGCGATCTCGAAGACCTCGCCGGTGCGGGCGGCGACGGGCTGACCTTCGGGGCCTTCCGCCTTCGGCGCGTCCGCGCCGGGCGCGGGCGTCGGCGTCGCGGGACGCGAGTTCAGAGTCTCCGGCTCGACGGGCGTCCCGGCGTCGGGCGTGCGACCGTCGAGGTCGGGTCTCTCTTCCTCTTCTTTCAAGTTTTCTTCGGCCATCGGGATAATTCTCTCCCTCAAAGTTGGAGGCGCGGTACAGCGTGCGTCACTTTTTTATTCGCATTCGGCGGCGCTTCGCAGGTGCAGGATGAGCAGCCCGTCCTTGTAGCGCGACTCGATGAGCGCGCCCTCGACGGGGCAGGGGAAGCGGATGGTCTTCTCGAAGCGGCTGTAGGTGATTTCGAGCTGGTGGTAGGTGACGCACTCGGTGTGCGTCTCGTCGAGGCGGCTCCCGGCGACGCGCAGGGTGTCGCCGCTGATGGAGACTTCGAGCTGGTCGGGCGAGACTCCGGCCAGCTCGACTTTCACCATCCAACCGTCCCTCGTCCGGTACACGTCCGCCGACGGATACCACAGGCGCTCGCCGCAGCGGAGCCCGCGCCCGCTCGCCTTCGGCATCATGCGCAGGTAATGTTCGATTGATCGTGCCATAAGAAGTAAAAGCCGTGAATCGTCAAAGGCCGTGAATCGTAAATCGTAAATCGTGAAAGACAGGTTCTTACTTGTCACGATTTACGATTCACGATTTACGGCTTTTGACGGTCTTTACCCAAAGATTCGATTCCAGAAGGTCGCGCCGCTCGAAATCTCTTCGAGGGCTTCGGCCAACTCGCGGTCTTCGTGGGTTTCGAGCGCCACGTCGGCCATCGAGATGATGCCGCGCAGGGTCCCGTCGCGGTCAACGACCGGGATGCGCCGCACCTGCTTGTCGCCCATCTTGCGGATGGCGTCAATCACGCGGTCGTTCGGGTGCGCCGTGTGGATGTCGGTCGTCATGATCTCTTCGGCGCGCAGCACGCGCGGGTCTTTGCCCTCGGCGAGCGCGCGGACGACGATGTCGCGGTCGGTGATGATGCCGACGAGTTTGGCACCGCCGACGACGTTCGGCTGCACGCGGTCGAAGTCAGGCTTCACGTCGCCGAGGTCGGTCAATCCGTCCGGCAACTCGACGACGGGGATCACGCCCGTGTCCTCGTCGCGCATCATCTTGGCGACGCCTTCGAGCGTCGTCTCGCGCCGCGCCACCGTCACGTCGCGCGTCATGATGTCGCGGCAGCGGACGTGCGACCGCGTGGCCCGACCGCCGCCGCCCCCGCGACTGCTCGGCCTGCGCCTGCCGCGCACGAAGTCGCGCGCCTCATCCAAGAGCGAACGGCCACCGCCGCCGCCGCCACGCCGGTCGTCGTCATCATCACGGCGGTCGTCGCGCTCGTCGTCGTAGTCGCGCCCGCGCCGGTCGGCGTAGAAGTCCTCGCGGTAATAATCCCTCCGCCGACGGTCTTCGTAATCCTCGTAGACGCCCCTCGCGCCGGGGTCGCGAGGCGGGAGCGGCAAGCCGCTGCCGCCGCCGCGCACCACCGTGCGCTCGTCTTCGTCATCGCCGCGACCATAGCCGCCGCGCTCGTAACCGCCGCCGCCGCGCGGCTGGCCGTAGCGTTCGTCTTCGTAATACTCGCGCCCGCCGCGCGGTCGCGCCTCGCCGCCGTAAAAATCGTCGTCCCTATCGTTACGGTATCTCGACATTGCTTCCTCCCTCGATAAAGTTGCGCATGAGAGCTTGAAATGCGCAGGCCAACACCGCGCGCCAACACAAAGGGGCCGCTCCGCGGATTCGCCGTCTCAATTCACTTCAAGGGGAACGAACACGATTATACTCGCTTCGACCGAGAATCAAAGCAACGATGAACGGAAAAAAAGCCTTCAAACGTGAATCGTCAATCGTGAATAGTTAAAGACCGTTCTTCCTCTTCACGATTGACGATTCACGTTTGAAGGCTTTTACCGTCCCTCGTCTTTACGGTTTTGTTTCTATCTCGGCGACGAGCTGCACCTGCGCGCGCGTGTCGAGCGTGCCGGGCTCAATCGGCGTGGTGACGGCTTGCGCCGCCTTCAAAGACTCCATGCGGTCGTACTGGAGCGGGATGGGCGGGCGCACCGCCCCGGCCTCCTGCACTTCGACGATGCGGACGACGCGCCCGCCGAGCGCCGTGGCGATGACGCCCGCCTTCTGCAAGGCCACCTTCGTCGCGCCCGCGAGTGCTTGGGCGCGCGCCTCGTCGTCGCGCCGCAAGGTGAACGAGAGCCCGTCCACGCTGTTCGCGCCCGCGCGCGCGGCGGCGTCAATCACCGCGCCGACTTTCGCCAGCTCGCCCGTCGTCACGACGACGTTATTGCGCGCGACGTAAGAAGTGATGGTCGGGGCCGCCCCCTCCTTGTAAGCGTACTGCGGTTGGAGACTGTAGCCGCCGGTCTTCACCTCCGCGCTCGGCCCGGCAGCCGCGCGCACGGCCCGCACCACCGCGTCCGTGCGGCTCGCGTTCTCGGCCTGCGCTTCTGACGCGCTCGCGTTCTGCGTCACGACGGCCAGAGAAAGAATGGCCGTGTCCGGCGAAGAGACGACGACCGCCTCGCCCGTCACCGAGACGCGCGTCAGTTGGAGCGCGACGCCCGGCACGACGACCGCCGCGTCGCCCCCGCTCGCGCGGCTCCCGCGCAGTTGACGCATCGAACGCACTTCGAACGGCGTGCCTTCTTGATAAATCGTCATCACGCCCGACTTCGTTTCGCCCGCCGCCTCGACCTCCGTGTCCTCTCGGAACCATGGCTCGTCCTTGAACTTCTCCGCATTTAGGATGAGGTACTTCGGCCCGCTCGTCTTGATGAGCCAGCCGCCCGGCTCGACCGTCCGACCGAGACGGCCCTGAACCGTCAACACTTCAGCCGCCGACGCCGCGACCTGCACCGCCAAAAGGAACGCGAAGGCACACAGCCCCGCACGCAAGCTCAATAAAATTCTTCGCATGATTTCTTTTCTCCCTTTCCCTTAGATTGTACACCGCGCCCGCCCGACGGGAGAGTTAAGGTTAAAAAGGGGAGCGCGTCCTGCACCAAATAGAACGCCCCGCGACCCGAAATCTTGCGCCGCCGAACGCGCGCCGCCCGGTCGTTTGCCGCCCCTGCACAGACCCGTGTTACGATTCGACGCGCGATGCAACCGTTCGACAAAAACCTCTCCGGCTTCCGACGCACGCCGCGCGAAGGCAAGCTCGTGACCGTCGGTCGCGTCGAGGACGTGCCCGACGGACGCGGCGCGACCGTCGAGCTCGACGGCGGCAGGGAACTCGCGCTCTACCACGTCGCGGGCTCGTTCTACTGCATCGAAAACTTCTGCCCCCACAAAGGCGCGCCCCTCGCCGACGGCGCGCTCCTCGGCCACTCCGTCTCCTGCGACTGGCACGGCTGGCGCTTCGACATCCGCAACGGCTCCTGCCTCAACCGCCCCAGCGAACCCGTCGAAACCTACGAAGTCGTCATCGAAGACGGCTGGATAAAAATCAGGGTTTGAAGATGACGGCGACGCAGGCCGTCGTTCTTGACAAGCAAGTTGACTTGCACGAAAGAGGCCGTGGACTAACTCCCGATTAAGAGCTTGTCCGCAGCCTCTTTTTTTATGAAGGCGAATGATGTTCGACGGGCGTTAGCCGTCGTTGCCGATGGCTTCGACGGGGCAGGCCATGAGGGCCTCTTCGCAGAGGTCTGTCTCTTCCTGCGATTCGGGCTGCTTGTAGACGAAGGAGTAGCCCGCGTCGTCGGCGCGGGTGAAATTATCGGGTGCCGTGTCGCGGCACACGTCGCAGTCTATGCACTGCGTGTCAACGTAGTAAGTGCCCGGCGTGTTCTCCGGGACGCGGTCTGTCGAGTCAGCCAATGATTCCTCCGGAATCAAGTGATAAGTAATAAGTGATAAGTGATAAGAGAAAGCAAGACGGATTTTCTTATCACTTATCTCTCATCACTCATCACCGTATTTGAAGCATTCGGTCGAGCGCGACGCGAGCCCAGCGGGCGGTCTCTTCGGGCACGACGATCTGGTTGACGACGCGGCCCGCGACGAGCGATTCCAGGGCCCACGCAAGGTTCTGCGGCGCGATGCGGTACATCGTCGCGCACATGCAGAGGTCGGGCGCGAGGAGGCGGATGTGCTTGTCGGGGAAGCGCTCGACGAGCCGGTTGACGAGGTTGACCTCCGTGCCGACCGCCCACGCCGAGCCCGACGGCGCGGCCTCAATCGTCTTGATGATGAACTCGGTCGAGCCGTTGAGGTCTGATATTTCCACGACCTCCTTGATGCACTCCGGGTGGACGAGCACCTTGATGCCGGGGACTTCCGCGCGCACCTGCGCGACGTGCGAAGGGCGGAAGCGACCGTGTACAGAGCAGTGTCCCTTCCAGAGGATGAGCCGCGCGCCGCGCAACTGCTCTTCGGTGTTGCCGCCCAACTCCTTCGAGGGGTCCCAGAGCGCCATCTGTTCGAGCGGGATGCCGAACTTGACGCCGGTGTTTCTCCCCAGATGTTGGTCGGGGAAGAAGAAGAGCTTGTCGGCCTCCTTCAGACTCTTGTCGAAGAGCGGGACGGCGTTCGACGAGGTGCAGACCACGCCGCCGTGCTCGCCGCAGAAAGCCTTGATGGCGGCGGACGAGTTCATGTAGGTGATCGGCATCACCTTGAAGTCGTCAATGACGCCGATTGAGCTGAGTTGCTCCCAGGCGTCTTCCACCTGCTCCGCCGTCGCCATGTCGGCCATCGAGCAGCCCGCGCCGAGGTCGGGCAGAATCACCTTCTGGTCGCCCGGCTTGAGGATGTCGGCGGACTCGGCCATGAAGTGGACGCCGCAGAAGACGATGAACTCGGCTTCGGGGCGCTCCGACGCCTGCACGGAGAGCTTGAAGGAGTCGCCCGTCAAGTCCGCGTGCCGGATCACGTCGTCGCGCTGGTAGTGGTGGCCGAGGATGACGAGCCGCTTCCCCAGACGCGCGCGCGCCGCCTCGATGCGCTCGTGCAGCTCCGCGTCCGAGACGCCGAAGTAGTCTTCGAGCGCCGGGGCCTTCTCCAGAATCTCGCCGGTCATGGTCGTCATCATTCGTCCTCCCGTCGCACGGTGCGCGAAACGCGAACTATACAAAGTTTAAGAAAGGGTACGCAAGCGCCACATCCGCGCGGCGTCTACGGCCCCGCAATTTAGATGCGTTTCGCGCCCAAGGAGTTCGGAGGAGACGGGGGCGGCGCGGATATGGCGCGCCGAAAAACTGTTGTCAGGGCGGGCGGCAAAATTGTATAAACCTGACATAAACCTAAGGCCCTGAAATGAAGCGGCGGGGAAGGTGTGGGTCACGCCCGGACGGCGGGACTCACGTGTCAGTCAGACCCGCGCAAGGGCTCAAAACCGAAAGTCAAAACAGTAGTCGCCTCGCTCATGAACGCGGTTCTCGGGGGCTACGCCTACCTGAGCATCGGCGTCCCGCGCGGAGTATTCACAGGGGGATGCTTCGCGCGCTGTTTCCTTGCCCCGTCCGACTCGGAGAAAAGTTTAATGAATTCCCACTTGACATCGAAGGGCGACGCCGCCCGCAAGGCTGCATTCCTGCTCATGTCTGCGGTTTTACTGGTTTGCGTGATTCACCTGAGCGCCGCCGAAGTCTCGGCGCAGGGAGGAGGGCACACGGTCTTAGTCGAGGGCAACTGCGACAGCCCCGTGCCCGGCACGACCCTCGTCGCACCGGGCACCTGCGGCGACTTCGACGGCGACGGGCGCATCGGCACGGCGGAGGACACCGACGGCGCCGACCGCATCTTCGGCACCATCTTCGCCGCGCTGGGGCCGGGCACGGGCGCCGCCGCCGGCACGGGCATCAACCACAGCGGGCGCATCGTGATCGTCCGCTCGGGTCGCTTCGCGGAGGCCCTCTACATCGGGCAGATCCAGTGCGGGGGTTGCCCGGGCGCGACCACCCCCGGCAACGTAACGCTGGAAGCCGCCCCCGGCGTTGACGCCACCATTGACGCCATCTTTCAGGGCGACCCGGCGGGCGGCAACACGGCGCGCCAGGCCGCGACCGGCATCTCGGTGTCTTACATTCCGGGCAGCCCCCTCGCGGCGTCCCGCATGATCGTCCTGCGTAACCTCACGGTGCGCAACTTCGCGAGGGGCGCCGAAATCTCCCACGGCGCGCGGGTCCTCATAGACAACTGCCGCTTCGAGAATAATCAGAACGCCGGTGTCGTTCTCAACTTCAACTCGCGTGTCGTCATCACCAACTCGCAGGTCTCCGGCACCGGCTTCCGCACCACGGGGGCGGTGGCGAACCCCGGCAACGGCATCTGGTTGGACGTTGGCGCGCAGGCGAGGCTGGTTAACACGACCGTCTCGCACAACCTCAACATCGGCATCTTCAACGCGACCGGCAGCGCGTCCAACCTCGTCCTCTTCAAGGTCAGCGCTTACTTCAACGGCGCTGACACCATCGGCCCGTTCACCAACAACCTCGACCCGAATTTCTCCACCAACTGACGCCGCGAGTCAGTTGGCTCTGACGCGCGAAGGCCCCGCCGGGTTCCCGAACCCGGCGGGGCCTTCGCGCGCGTCCCGCCCGCGCCGCCTCACTCCGCGCGTCCGCCGGATGCGGCCCTAAGGATGCGTCATCTCTTCGGGCTTGACGTACTCGTCGAACTGCTCGGCGGTGAGGTAGCCGAGTTCGACCGCCGACTCGCGCAGCGTCGTGCCCTTCTGGTGCGCGTTCTTGGCAATCTTCGCCGCCTTGTCGTAGCCGATGTGCGGGTTCAGGGCCGTCACCAGCATGAGCGAGTTGCGGAGGTGCTCGTCAATGCGCTCGCGGTTGAGTTCGATTCCGGCGACGCAGTAGTCCACGAAGCCGTGGCAGGCGTCCTTCAGCAGACGTATCGAGTGGAGCAGGTTGTGAATCATCACGGGGTTGAAGACGTTCAGCTCGAAGTTGCCCTGCGAGCCCGCGAAGCCGATGGCCGCGTCGTTGCCCATGACCTGCACGGCGACCATCGTCATCGCCTCCGACTGCGTCGGGTTGACCTTCCCCGGCATGATCGAAGAGCCCGGCTCGTTCTCCGGCAGCACCAACTCGCCGAAGCCCGCGCGCGGCCCCGAACCGAGCCAACGGATGTCGTTCGCGATCTTCATCAGAGACCCGGCCAGAGTCTTCAAAGCGCCGCTCGCAAACACAATCTCGTCGTGCGCCGACAGAGCCGCGAACTTGTTCGGGTGCGACTTGAAGGGCAACCCCGTCAGCTCCGCGATCTTCCGCGCCGCGCGCTCGCCGAACTCCGGGTGCGAGTTCAAACCCGTCCCGACCGCCGTCCCGCCGATTGCCAAATCATAAAGGCCGGGCAGAACCATCCGCAGCCGCTCGATGTCACGCTCCACGAGGCTCGCCCACCCCGACATCTCCTGCCCCACGGTCAGAGGCGTCGCGTCCTGCAAGTGCGTCCGCCCGATCTTCACCACGTCCGCGAACTCCTTCGCCTTCGCGTCAATCGCGTCATGCAGCCGCTGAACTTCCGGTATGAGTTGATTCAAACGCTCGGCGGCGGCGATGTGCATCGCCGTCGGGAACGTGTCGTTCGACGACTGCGACATGTTCACGTGGTCGTTCGGGTGGACGGGCTCTTTACTTCCCATCACCCCACCCGCGAGTTCAATGGCCCGGTTCGAGATGACCTCGTTCGCGTTCATGTTCGTCTGCGTCCCACTCCCCGTCTGCCACACCCGCAGAGGAAAATGCTCATCCAACTTCCCCTCAATCACCTCCTCCGCCGCCCCCTCAATCAACCGCGCCTTGTCCGCAGGCAACTTCCCCAACTCCTCATTCACCAACGCCGCCGCCTTCTTCAAGACCCCCAGCGCCCGAATCATCTCCCTCGGCATCACATCCCCGCCGATGTCGAAATGCTTCAGCGACCGCTGCGTCTGCGCCCCGTAATACCTATCCCCCGGAACCTCAATCTCCCCCATCGAGTCCGTCTCAACCCGCACCCCTACCTCACCCGCCGCCTTCTGCTCTGCTTCCTTTGCCATTTGAGGCATTCATCCTTTCCACTCGACGCGCCCGCGCCTCAAGTCTAACTTTCGCGCAGAGCCGAGCTCTAAACTGTTATACGAAAATAACTACGCGCCCGATTGTATCTCAACGATATTTGCCGGGTCATTCAGGAAGATTTGCTCGATACCCTCTCAAGACTTTCCCGCGCTATCTCCCTTTTAGAAACACCTAGTTTCTCAAAGATACTCAATGCTTCGCCGAACAACCGTGCCGCCTTCTCCTTGTTGCCCTGCTTCTCCTCAAGTAAACCGAGCGAATGTTTGACACTCGCGGTTCTAAGGGGAATCCTTAAAGCTCCTGCAATCTCTAAGGCCTCATCAAAGCTAGTTTGTGCATCTGAACACCGATCCTGCTCCACCCTAAGCTTACCGATGCTCTCAAGGCATTCGGCAATGTTCATCTTGTCTCCTAACTCCCGCAGGATAACCAGACTCTGGTTCAAAAAGCTCTCTGCCGTCTCGAAATCTTTTTCCTCAAAGCACAGTGCTCCTAGTTGATGCAGAGAGGATGCGATACCGATCTGAGCACCGAAGTTCTTTTCCATCTGGAAACTTTCATTGTAGAGTCGTCTCGCTTCCCCATGTTCTTTCCGCTCTTGAGCAAGTGCTCCGAGCGCGCGCAAATTAAGGGCAATGCCTCTCTGGTCGCTGAGTCTCTTCCTAATATCTAGGCTCTCGTCGTGGAGTCGCTGCGCTTCGATCATGTCTCCCCGGACTTGCGCAAGTAGGGCTAGCTGATGCAGGTCGCTGGCGATGCCTCCCTGGTCACCGATTTTCTTCCTTATCACCAGACTCTCATCATATAGTTGCCGTGCCGCCGCTAGGTCACCCTGTTCTTGTGTGATTATGGCTAGATTGTGCAAACTGCTGGCGATACCGCTCCGATCGCCGAGACCCTTCTGAAGCCGCAGACTCTCATTGTAAAGTCTCCGCGCCTCTGACAAGTCTCCGCGCATCAGATATATTGCGGCCACATTGTGTGACAAACGAGCAATGTCCATTTCATTCATCACGTTACTGGCCGCTTTCAAAGCTTGCGCACTCCTTCGTATGGTTTCATCCCAGTAGCCCCTAACGGTCAACATCCCGTTCACACCATCGAAGTTGATGGCTCCCATTATTCGCCCAACATTCGACCAGTCCTTCATCTCAAATGCGATATCCATTGCGGCTAGGATGTTGTCTTTCTCAGCTTCTAATACGTCAAAATTTGAGGGCGTCGGCGTCTCATGCGTCTTTGCATAATGCAGGAAGCGCGAGACGAAACGTTGGCGGAAGGTTTTAGAGCGCGGGTCGGTAGATAGACGGGCCTTTGCCAGTTCGCGCGTCAGGCCCTCGACGGCTAAGCGCTGGTCTTCGGTGACGCGAATCAGCCAGAGCGCGGAGAGATTCTTGACCGCTTCCTTGAAGCGTTTCCTATCCTTGTCTTTGCCCATCCCGCCTACTTCCGCCAGCGCGTTGCGCGTCGCACTTGGCACGAACAGCGAGAGGGCGAGGAGCACGGCGCGTCCGCCCGTCGCTAACTGCGGCAGGTTGTAGGAGCGGTCGAAGACGCGTTGAGCCGCCGTGCCTTCGCCATGGGCGAGGTCGTCGAGAACCTCTTCCGGGTCTTGTGCTAAATCAATTTGTCCGACTACCCACTGCAAAACAAGCGGGTTGGCTTCGGCTGTTCTAATCACCCGTTCGCGGTCGAGATTGGAAAAGGCTCTTCGGTTATGCACCTCTGTCATCAACCTCTCTAAGAGGGCGTGAGCCTCACTTGATGACATAGGCTTGACCGGAATGTTTCGGGCCGCCTCAAGTTCAATATTTTGCCGCGTGGTGATGAGCGCCGAGCAGAGCGCGGGCTGCGCGAGCCACTCCGCGCAAAGGTTCTTCTCTTGCGGCTCAATCGTCTCGAAGTTGTCGAGCGCAACGAGCGTCGGCGCGGCCATCACCACTTCGCTGACCTGTTCCTTCTTCAACTCAGGGGCCAGCTTTCGCAAGTCAGGATGCCCTAACTGTGTGGCGACGCCATCGAGCAGGGATGTGAGGCTGAAATCTTCGCGCCCGTCTGCGCTAACCCAGACGACGCGTTGATTAAACACCTCGGTTAATGCCCGCGCGACTTCAGCGGCAATTGCCGTCTTGCCCACGCCGCCCGCGCCCCATAGTGCAATGAGGCGGTTCTTGTGCGGCGCGAGTTCCTCCGTGAGACGCTCCACAATGTTGCGTCCATCCCTATCCTCGCGGGGGACAAATTCGATTACGGGTGGCGGAGGGATACGAAGGGAAGGCGCGCTGACAACTTCTGTGACAGGAGGCGGAGGCTGCTCCGCCGAACGAGCGGCGATCATCCCTTCAACTACGACCCTGACGCCTTTGGCAACTTCATGAAGAGCCTGCTCATGATTCTGCCGAAGCGAAATGGGCTCGCCTCCGGGCAAGGCGTTTAGTTTGCCGAAGGGCGCGCTCTGCCAGTCGCACGGATGCAGAAGGATAGGAATGACTGCCGCTTCGCCCGCATCGTGCCGCTCCATCGCACGCTTCATCTCGACGCTGTAGCAGAAATCCGAATCTACGAAATCGGCGCTGATGAGTAGGAGGATAATGTCAGCCGAGTCTAGGTGCTTATCAATCTCACCGCGCCACTCTTCTCCTGCCCTAATTTTACCGTCGTACCAATATTGAATTTTGCCTTCGCGGTTGAGAAAGCCTAGGTGCTTTCCCACCTTGTTGCGCATTTCGGCATCTTCGCGGGCATAGGAGCAAAAGACTCGTATTGGTTGAGAGGCATGAGGCATCACGATCTCGGAACTCCTTTCAAAATTCCGCCGAAATATAGCACGGCTGACCTAAGAGGGGTCTTTCCTTGACGAGCCCGACGAGGCAATTCCGCATTCCGCATTCAGAACGGGCGGGGCGAGGGGCGTGCCGGGGCGGGCGGGGGGGTGAAAAAGTCTCTCCGGCTATTGATTATTGCGTGCGGATGCGATATAGAGGCGTGCGCAAAACGCCTGGGGTGCCCGCTTGCGCACCCGCCGTCCGCTTCTAACGTAAGGGTTCCGCCCGCAGTAGGGTCTGATCCACCGGATAACTTCTTTCGCCCGGCCCCGCAAGCCTGGCCGACCTGTCAACCGACTTGGCAACCCGCTTAACATAACCACCCGAAAGAGAGGTTCATTTCTTATGGAGTCCCCCGTTCCCGCCGCGACTCGTCACTCCGACAGACTCAGAAGTTTGATATCGAACACCGCGCGCCGCCCGCGCCGCCTCCTTCGCCGGAGCGCGCGCCACGGCGCGGCTTTTTTCATGACCCTCATTGCCGCCGGAATTATCTATTCGGCATCCTTCGTCGCCCCCACGCGGAGCGCCCCGCAGCCACAGGCGCGGGTCAAGACATCCGCCAGCCGGGAAGCGGTCGCGCGGGCTAAAGCGCCCGCCGCCGCCGCGCCAGTTTGTCCGGCTCGGCCTTAGCCTTCATGCCGGTCTTCCAGCTCGGCGCGGAGTCGGTCGCCACCTACGCCTCCGACTGCACGACGCCGAAGACGACTTTCAACCTCGGCGAGACGGTCTGCGTGGAGGTCTTGAACGCGCCCGCGCCCCCAAGGCCGACGCGCCCCCTGCGCCGCATCGCGTGGGTCGGCCCGGCCAACGTCAAGCGGCAGCAGGCCGACATCACCACGAACCCGCAGACTAACTCGTTCATCCTCCCCGCGACGATCACCTCCAGCGTCGGCGGCGAGACGGTGGACAACCGCGGCGAGTGGACGGTCGTGCTCACCGGCACGTCCGACGGCTCGGCCATCACCAAGGCCGTCTTCACCGTCAAAGACCCGGCCAACGCGGCGGCCAACCTGAGCGTCTCGCAGGCCCCGATTGACGGCGAAGTGACCGCCGGCAATAACGCGGGCTTCCGCGTCTTCATCTCGAACCGCGGGCCGGACGACGCCGCGAACGTCCAGTTGACCGACGACATCCCGGCGAACACGACCTTCGTCTCCGAGACGCAGACCTCCGGGCCTACTTTCACCTGCACAGACCCCTCGGCGGGCGCTGCCTCCGGCACGTCCACCTGCACCATCGCGAGCCTCGCCGCGGGCGAGGAAGCCGTCTTCACTTTCATCTACGAGGTCGGCTCGACCGTCCCGGTCAACACCATCATCGCCAACACGGCGACCATCGCCGGCACCCCGACCGACCCGCGACCGACTGACAACTCCTCGACCGGCGAGGCCATTGTCACCGTCGTCACGGCGGAGACCAACTGCGTGCTCGCCTGCCCCGGCAACATCACGAGGGCGGCCAACACCACCCATCTCGGCCAGTCCGGAGCCTTCGTCGTCTTCGAGTCGGCTGACGCAGTCGGCGCGTGCGGGGCCATCACGGCGAGCAAGCCGTCCGGCTCCTTCTTCCCCGTGGGGACGACGACCGTGACCTCGACTTCCGAGACGGGCGGCGGCTCTTGCAGCTTCGACGTCATCATCACCGAAGGCGGCGGGCCGACCATAGACTGCCCCGCCGACATCGAGGTTGATGCCGTGAGCGACTGCTCCGCGACCGTCACCAGCCTCGGCACGCCGACGACGACCGGCGACGGCGTCACCGTCACCGCCGACCGCAGCGACGGCGAACCGCTCACCGACCCGTACCCCGCCGGCATCACCACCGTCGTCTGGACGGCGACGGACAATGTGGGCCGCACCGCCTCGTGCAACCAGATCGTCAAGGTCAACCCGCCGGAGGGCGCAGACCTCGCGCCGCCGACCATCACGGCCCCCGCCGACCTGTCGCTCTCAGGCAGCGGCACTTGCGGCCTCATCGTCCCCGAAGGCGTGCTCGGAACTGCCGTAGCCGCCGACGACGGATGCTCCGTGACCGTCTCGCGCACGGGCGTCCCGCCGGGGAACTTCTTCCCCGTCGGCACGACCACCATTACCTACACGGCGACCGACGCCGCCGGTAAGACGGCGACCGACACGCAGACCGTGACCGTCTCCGGCACCGACACCACGCCGCCGGTCATCACGGCCCCGGCGGATGAGACCTACACCTGCCTGAGCGAAGTGCCCGCCGCCAGCCCGTCGCAGGCGACCGGCGAGCCCATCCTCGACGGCAACGGCAACAACATCCAGACCGGGCCGCCCACCGACAACTGCGGCGTCCCCATCGTGACCGTCACCCAGACCGTCACCGGCGCGGGCAACACCGCGAGCCCGCGCATCATCACCCGCACCTTCACGGCGACCGACGCCGCCGGCAACTCGGACAGCGACGTTCAGGTCATCACCGTCATTGACCCGACGCCGCCGACCATCACGGCCCCGGCGGCGGTGACCGTCAACGCCGATTCGGTCAACTGCGCCGTCACGGGCGTCGCTCTCGGCTCGGCAACGACCGGCGACAACTGCAACGTCGCCAGCGTCACCAACAACGCGCCCGCCGCCTTCCCGCTCGGCACCACGACCGTCACCTGGACGGCGACCGACGGCGGCGGCAACACGGCGACCGACACGCAGACCGTGACCGTGGTTGACGTGACCGCGCCGGTCATCACCGTCACGGGCGCGAACCCGTACACGGTCGAGTGCCACACCTCGTTCACAGACCCCGGCGCGACCGCCGCGGACGCCTGCGACAGCAGCGTCCCGGTCAACGCTTCGGGCTCGGTGGACGTGAACACTCCGGGCACTTACACCATCAACTACACGGCGACGGACGATTCGGGGAACACCTCGACGGCCTCGCGCACCGTGAACGTGGTTGACACGACGCCGCCGGTCATGTCCTGCCCGGCGAACATCACCGTCAACCTCCCGCTCAACTCGACGGCGACGAGCATGGCCGTCAGCTACCCGGCGGCGACCGCCACCGACTCTTGCGGCGGGGTGCTCCCCGTCACCTACAGCAAGGCTTCGGGCTCGGTCTTCAACGTCGGCCCGACGACGGTGACGGCCTCGGCCACCGACGCCTACGGCAACACGGCCTCGTGCACCTTCACGGTGACCGTGCTCTACAACTTCACCGGCTTCTTCTCGCCGGTCAGCAACCTGCCGACGATTAACAACGTCAACGCGGGTCGCGCCATCCCGTTGAAGTTCAGCCTCAGCGGCAACAAGGGGCTCGGCATCATGGCGGCGGGCTACCCGGCCTCGCAGCAGATTGCTTGCAACTCGTCGGCCCCGCTCTCCGACCTCGAAGGGACGGAGAGTTCCGGCGGCAGCACGCTCACCTACAGCCCCGACCAGTACCACTACAACTGGAAGACCGAGAAGGCTTGGGAGGGAACCTGCCGCGTCCTCGTCGTCAAGCTCAACGACGGCTCGGAGCACACCGCCCTCTTCAAGTTCAAGTAAAAGCCAAAGGCGGGGAGCGCCGACAACACCCGACGCCCCCGCCCAAAACTTTCGCCTGGACTAAACCGACAACCAACACCAAAGAGGGAGCGAAGCAACTTGCTTCGCTCCCTCTTCTTTTACCTACAGGCAAGTCGCGCGACAAAACTGTAGGGGCAGGGCTCGTCCCTGCCCGTGTTTCGTCCGATTCAACGTGGGTTGAATCAATTCGAGAATCACGGACGGGCAGGGACGAGCCCTGCCCCTACAGGCCCGGCGAACGCGCTTCGTTCATTTGAAAACAGTTCTAAGGCTTGCGCGCGGGCTGCTTCTCGATGAGTTCGGAGAGGGTGGCGGCGAGGTCGTCGGCTTTCAGGGCTTTGAGCTTGTCGTGCTCGGCGAGGGCTGCGGTGTGAACGCCGAGGGAGGCGTAGGCGACGCCGAGGTGGAAGTGCGCGGCGGCGTTGTCGGGTTGGAGGCGGATGGCGCGGCCCGCGTTGGCGAGGGCTTCGGTGTGTCGGCCTAATCCGTTGTAGGCCGCGCCGAGGTGTTCGTAGGCGGCGGCGCTGTCGGGCTGAAGGCGCGCGAGTTCCTTGAGGCTCGCGACGGCCTCGTCGAAGCGTCGGGCGGCGTTGTAGACCATGCCGAGCTTGAGGTGCGCGCGGGCGTAGGAGGGGTCAATGCGGAGCAGCTCTTTGAAGGACGTTTCGGCCTCTTTGAAGCGGCCCGCGCCGAGGTGCTCTTCGCCCTCGGCCATGTAAGCCTCGGCTGAGTTGATGAAGGAGCTGCTGGCTTCCGTCTCGCGGCCCAGTTTGAGGAGGGCGAGGCCGAGGTTGAAGTGCGCCTGCGCGTACTTCGGCTCGACGCGCACGGCCTCTTTGAAGGAGGCGACCGATTCCTCGAAGCGCGAGAGCGCGAAGAGCACGCTCCCCAGATTGTTGTGCGCGGCGGCGAGGGCGGGGAAGATGCGCAAGGCTTCCGCGTACTCTTTGGCCGCCTCCTCGTACCTCTGCTTCGAGAAGTGCGCGAGACCTTTTTCGTTGTGCGCGAGCGCGCTGCGCTCTTCGGGCGAGACGACGCGCACCATGCCGGGCTTGGCCGAAGACTTGTTCGCGTCCGAAGGGAACCGGCCCGAAGTTTTTCCTTCTTCGATCTGCCTGCGCGTCAGCTCTTCGATGGCGCGGCGGCTCATCTCCATCCGCCGCTGCATGACGGAATCCCAAGTGGGCCGCGAGAGAGGCCCGCCCGGCGAAGGCTGTTGCGCCCGCGCCGTCGAAGACGCCAGCAGCCCGAAGGCGAGCGACGCGGCGGCGGAGCAGAGGACGGAGCGCGCAACGACTCTCCGTCGCCTGTCGGGTGTCGAGTCCATGACGATTCCTCCTCCGGGCCGCGTCGCGTGTTAAGCGGCCCGCTTTCAGTCGCCGCCTTCGACGGGAGCGCCGGAATCTTTCCAAGCCTTCCAGCCGCCCGCCAGAGAGTAGACGTTCGTGTAGCCCATGCGCTGGAGGTTGTCGGCGGCGAGCGCCGAGCGGTAGCCGCCGCCGCAGTAGAGGATGAGTTCCGCGCCCTTGTCGGGGACTGCCCCTTCGATGTCGCGCTCGATGACGCCGCGCCCCAAGTGCTCCGCGCCGCGCGCGCGGCCCGCCTCCCACTCGCGGTCTTCGCGCACGTCTATGAGTCGCGCCTCGCCCTCGGAGACGCGCTCCAAAGCCGCTTCGACGCTCGTCTCGCGGACGCGCGTTTTGGCGTCCTCGACTATCCGCAGGAATCCTTCGCTGTGCTTCAAGTGGGCTCTCTCCCGTCCGTTGGTTAATGCGGGCCGGAGCGCTTCGCCGAACCTTATCGCGCGGCGCGGCGGCTCCGCCTTGACTTTCGTTTTTCGTGGCTGTTACATGATACCGCTTTTCCAGCCACCCCGTGGAGGTTTTCCCATGTCCCCCAGACTTGTCTCTCGCCTGTTGCTCGCCGCGCTCGCCTGCGGGCTCCTGCTCACCGGTTGCAAGAAGGACGCGCAGGTCGAGTCCGTGCTCGCCGACCTCGACACGTTCACCAAGGAGATGGTCGGAAAGATTGACTCCGCCCCGAACCCCTCAGCCGGGGCCGACGCGGCGCAAGCGTACATGAACTCGCGCAAGGCCGAGATGCAGGAGAAACTCGGCACGCTCAAAGGCCTGCGCGGTTTTCAGGTCAGCGACGAGACGAAGAAGAAGATGATGGAGCGCATGACCGACAACGCGATGACCGTCGCCAAGCTCAAGCTCAAGTACATCGCCCAGACGATGCGCGACCCGGCGTTGAGCGCCAAGTTCGATAAGATCAACGCCGACTACATGGCCCTCATCAAGTCCATGGGTGAATAGTCGGACGCCGCCTCTTCGGGCGCGGAAGTCCGGGCCATGCGACCACGGGCGCGCGAGCGCCGCCGGGGCGCTCGCGCGCCCCACGGCGGCGCTTCGCGCGTCAATTTTTAGCGTCCACGAACGGAACGGGGCGGCCCCTTCCGCCCGTCGCCCGCGAAAGGCGGCCCGGCGAATTGGCCGAAAGCGGTCGGTTGCGTCTATAATCTATTTTATTTGAATACGGCACACACATCGCGCGCGAGACGTTTCGGACGAGTTAGCCGGGGAACGCCCGGCCCGAAGGCGCGCGGGAGTGCGCCACGAGGCCGCTGCGGCGGACGACCGGCGGAGGCCCTTTTTTTATGAAGAAGACCGAACTGCTTGAACGCGTGCGCGCCGCGCACGGCGAGATGGAGCGCGCGCTCGAAGGGCTCTCCGAAGAGGACGCGACGCGCTCCGGGCTCAACCCGAACTGGTCTGTCCGCGACTCGCTCGCGCACGTCGTCGCGTGGGAGGTCGAGGGCGCGAACGCCATTGAAAGCATCCGCGCCGGGACGTACAGCGCGCGCCCCTTCGACAAGGAGAGCATTGACCTGTTCAACGAGCAGGCCGTCAGCGAGCGGCGCGGGCGCACCTTCGCCGAAGTGCGGGCCGAGTTCGACGACGCGCACCGGCGGATGACCGGCGTGCTCGAAGCGCTCCCCGACGAGATCGAAGAGCGCACGCCCGTCTACAAGTTCGCCGAGGGCGTGACCTTCAAGCACCTCTCGCACCACGCGGCGCAGATTGAAGAGTGGAAGAAGAACAACGTGAACCGTGAACCGTGACGGGTGACAGGATTAAGACAGGGTTTACTCTTGTCACCTGTCACGGTTCACGGTTTACGGCTTTTTTAGGAGAACAGCATTGTCAACGGAACAGTTCGACGTGACGATTATCGGGGGCGGGCCGGGCGGCTACGTGGCGGCGATTCGCGGCTCGCAGTTGGGTTTGAAGGTCGCTCTGGTGGAGAAGGACAAGCGGCTCGGCGGGACTTGCGGGCTGCGCGGGTGCATCCCGACCAAGCAGCTTCTGATGTCGGCGCACGTCTACGAGCAGATGCAGCACGCGACCGAGTTCGGCGTGCAGGCTTCCGAGATTAAGCTCGCCTTCGAGGACGTGCAGAAGCGCAAGAACAAGGTCGTGATGAAGAACTCGAAGGGCGTCGAGTTCCTGATGAAGAAGAACAAGGTGACCGTCTTCAACGGCCACGGCAAACTCCAGTTGCCCGGCAAGGTCGTCGTCAAGGGCGCGGACGGCAAGGAGCAGACCATCGAGACGAAGAACATCATCATCGCCTCCGGCTCGGTCGTCCGCCCCATCCCCGGCTTCGACACCGACGGCGAGCGCGTCGTCAACAGCGACCACATTCTTGAGCTGCAACAGGTTCCGAAGTCCTTAATCGTCATGGGCTCCGGCGCGGTCGGCGTCGAGTTCGCCTCCGTCTACTCGCGCTTCGGCACGGACACCACGCTCGTCGAGCTTCTGCCCCGGCTCATGCCGCTCGAAGACGAAGAGGTCTCGAAGGAGATAGAAAAATCTTTCCGCAAGCGCGGCATCAAGTCGCTCGTGGAGACGAAGCTTGAGAAGGTGGAGAAGACCGAGACGGGCGTCCGCGTGTCGGGCAAGAATGCTAAGGGCGAGGACGTCTCGCTCGAAGCCGAGATGCTGCTCGTCGCCGTCGGGCGGATGCCCTACACCGAAGGGCTCGGACTCGAAGGGACGAAGATTAAAGTCGAGCGCGGGGCGATTCAGGTGGACGAGTTCTGCCGCACTGGCGAGGCGGGCATCTACGCCATCGGCGATGTCATCCCGACGCCGTGGCTCGCGCACCTCGCGTCGAAGGAAGGCATCCTCGTCGTCGAGCAGATTGCCGGGCAGAACCCGCAGCCGATAAATTTGAGACACGTCCCTTCGTGCACCTACTGCGACCCGGAGGTTGCGTCGGTCGGGCTGACGGAGGCGAAGGCCAAAGAGTTGGGCTACGACGTGAAAGTCGCCAAGTTCCCCTTCTCGGCTTCGGGCAAGGCTCGGATACTCGGCGAGGAGGAGGGCTTCGTTAAGGTCGTCAGCGAGACGAAGTACGACGAACTCCTCGGCGTCCACATCATCGGCCCGCACGCGACCGAGATCATCCACGAGGCCATCGTCGCCATGCACCTCGAATCCACGGCGGAGGAGTTGGGCCGCGTCATCCACGCGCACCCGACCGTCTCCGAGTCCGTCATGGAAGCCGCCGAAGGCATCCACGGCCTGACGATACATTTTTAGACTGTGGGGGCAGGGCTTGTCCCTGCCCGTGCTTCGTTCGATTCAACGCGGCTTGAGTCAATTCCAGGTCGCGGGCAGGGACAATCCCTGCCCCTACAAAAAACTCTGTCTCTATGAAAAACGGTTCGGCAAACAAGACGGCTTCGCGCAAGGACGCGAAGGGCGGTAAGGCCAAAGGGGCGAAGACGAACGGCCAGCCCTTCGTCACCATCGAGCCTTTGCGCGTCGAAGTCTCGGCGGTCGCAGACCCCTTGGACGAGCAGGGGGAACTCGTCTGCACGAGCGAGACGACGCTTGAGGCGGCGCAGTTGCTTGAGCTTTATCGTCACCTCATGTTGACGCGTCTGGTCGAAGAGCGGCTCGTCAACCTCTACCGGCAGACGAAGGTCGTGGGCGGCGTCTTCCGCTCGCTCGGTCAGGAGGCGACCGCCGTGGGGACGGCCTACGCGCTCCGGCAGACGGACTTCATCGCGCCGCTCATCCGCGACCTCGGCGCGGTGCTCGTCAAGGGCATCCGCCCGCGCGAAATCTTCGCGCAGTACATGGCGAAGGCTTGGGGGCCGTCCGAGGGCCGCGACCTCAACATCCACTTCGGCAATATAGAGAAGGGCTTCATCGGCCCCATCTCGCACCTCGGCGATATGATTCCGGTGATGACGGGCATCGTCCTCGCCGCGCGGATGCAGAAGAAGGAGTCGGTCGCCGTGGCCTACATCGGCGACGGCGGGATGAGCACCGGCGCGTTCCACGAAGGTTTGAACTTCGCCGCCGTCCAACGTCTGCCCTTAATCGTCGTCGCCGAGCACAACTGGTACGCCTACTCGACTCCGACCTCGAAGCAGACCGCCGTTAAGCATCTCGCCGAGAAGGCCGCAGGCTACGGCATCCCCGGCCACATCGTTGACGGCAACGACGTCGTGGCCTGCTACGAAGTGATGCGGCAGGCGGCTGAGTTCGCGCGCGGCGGCGGGGGCGCGGTGCTCGTCGAGGCCAAGACCTACCGCCGCAAGGGTCACGCCGAGCACGACGACCAGCGTTATCTCCCCGAAGGCGAAATCGAGATGTGGGAGAAGCGCGACCCCGTTGACCGCTTCACCCGACACCTCCTCTCGAACGGCGTCGCTACGCAAGGCGCACTTGATGAGATAGTCGCCGACGTGAAGCGAGAGATTGAGGAAGACTCGGCGTGGGCCGAGTCGTCGCCGATGCCTGAAGCCGAGAAGGCCGCCCACAACGTCTTCGACAACACGGTCGTCCCGCCCGCCTTCCGCCCGCCGGTCTTCGGGCGAAACGAGTAAACAGCATCTATGTCAACAGCGACTAAAAAAGAGCACAAGTCCAACCGCCCTTCACGCGGCGGCGTGGCGACTTTCGTCGAGGCCATCCGGCAAGGGCTTTGGGAAGAGATGGAGCGCGACCCTTCGGTCTTCATCATCGGCGAGGATGTCGGGATGTACGGCGGCGCGTTCAAGGTGACGGACGGACTCTTGGACGAGTTCGGCGAAGAACGAGTCATTGACACGCCCATCTCGGAGGCGGCGATTGTCGGCGCGGCGTGCGGCGCGGCCCTCCTCGGCATGCGGCCCGTCGCCGAGTTCCAGTTCATTGACTTCATCTCACCGGGCTTCGACATGCTGACGAACTACGCGGCGAAGTGTCGCTACCGCTGGGGCGCGGGACTCCCCACAGTCTTCCGCGGCCCGTGCGGCGCGGGCGTCCACTCCGGGCCTTTCCACTCTTTGAACGCCGAGGCGATGTTCCTCAACACGGCGGGGCTCAAGATGGTCGAGCCCTCGAACGCCTACGACGCGAAGGGCTTGATTAAGGCCGCCATCCGCGACCCAGACCCCGTGCTCTACTTCGAGCACAAGAAGCTCTACCGTCTGCCGCGTCTGCGCGAAGAGCTGCCGGAAGACGATTACATCGTGCCCATCGGCGAGGCGAAAGTCGTGCGCGAGGGCCGAGACCTTTCAATCTTCACCTTCGGCGCGCAGGTCTTGAACGCGCTCGACGCGGCGGCGGAGTTGGAGAAGGAAGGGCTTGACGTGGAGGTCATAGACCTCCGCACGCTCGCGCCGATGGACAAGGGCGCAATCCTCAAGTCGGCGAAGAAGACGAGCAAGGTTCTCATTCTCCACGAGGCTTCGCGCACGGGCGGCATCGGCGGCGAGATCGCCGCCACCATCGCCGAGGAGGCCTTCGAGTGGCTCGACGCGCCCGTCGTCCGCATAGCGGCGACCGACACGCCCGTGCCCTACTCGCCGCCGCTTGAGGAGTACCACCTACCGCAGGTGAAAGACATTCTTGACGCGGCGCGCAAACTCGCGGCGTATTGAAAGAGCTATTAGCTCTTAGCTTTCAGCTAAAGACAAAAGCTAAGAGCTTCTGCCGAAAGGAGCATGGTCATGCCGAAGTTCATCATCGAGCGGGAGATTGCGGGGGCGGGTGATTTGTCGGGCGAGGAGTTGCAGGCCATCTCGCAGAAGTCTTGCGGGGTCTTGCGTGAGATGGGGCCGCAGATTCAGTGGGTGGAGAGCTACGTCACGGGCGACAAGGTCTACTGCGTCTACATCGCGCCCGACGAGGAGGCCGTGCGCGAGCACGCGCGGCAGGGCGGCTTCCCCGCCAACCGCGTCTCCGAAATCAAGCGGATGATAGACCCGACGACGGCGGAATGAAACAGTAGACAGTAGATAGTAGTCAGTAGTCTCCGCTTTACGAGCATTGACGATGACAACCGCACGGTTCGGCTGACGAACGTATTTCTACTGGCTACTGACTACTGGCTACTGACTACTTTTTTTATGGAGCACTTATGAGCACAGAAGTGGTGATGCCGCAGATGGGCGAGTCCATCGCGGAGGGGACGATTACGCGTTGGCTGAAGAAGGTCGGCGAGCACGTCGAGCGCGACGAGCCGCTCTTCGAGATTTCGACCGACAAGGTGGACGCCGAGATTCCCTCGCCCGTCGCAGGGACTTTGCAGGAGGTGAAGTTTAAGGAGGGCGACACGGTCGAGGTCAACACGGTCGTCGCACTCATCGGCGACGGCGCGGCAGCCGCGCCCGCCGCCTCCGCACCGGCACAGACCGAAGCCGCGCCCGCGCCGCAGGCCGAGCCGTCTCCGGCGAGTCAGGCCGCCGCCGCGCCGCCGCCTCCTCCTCCGCCCGCAGCAGCAGCCGCGCCTCCCACGCCGCCGCAACCAACGGCGCCGCCGCAACCTCCGCAGCAACAAGCGACGCCCGCACCGTCTGAGGCCGCGCCGCCGCCGCCGTCCGAGTCCATGAGCCGCGCCGAGCAGACCGCCGAGGAACTCCGGCGCACGCGTTCGAGCCCGCTCGTCCGCAAGATTGCCGCCGAGCACAACATAGACATCACGCGCCTCGAAGGGACGGGCTCTTCGGGCCGCGTCACCAAGAACGACATCCTGAGCTTCATCGAGCAGGGCGGCCCGGCAGCCGCGCCCGCCGCCCCGGCAACCGAGGCACGGCCTTCGGCTCCGACTGCTCCGGCGCAAGCGCCGCCTTCCGCCCCCGCCGTCCAGCCCGGCACGGGCGACCGCGTTGAGCCGATGAGCGTCATGCGCAAGAAGATCGCCGAGCACATGACGATGTCGCAGCGCACCTCGGCCCACGTCGCCACCGTCTACGAGATAGACATGACGCGCATCCACCGCCTGCGCGAGCGGAACAAGGCCGCCTTCCAGCAGAGCGCCGGGACGAAGCTCAGCTACATGCCCTTCATCTTTCAGGCGGTGACGCAGGCCATCCGCCAGTTCCCGGTCTTCAACTCGCAGGTCTCCGGCGACCAGATAATTTATAAGCGAGACATCAACCTCGGCATGGCCGTCGCGCTCGACTGGGGCCTCATCGTCCCCGTCATCAAGCGGGCCGACGAACTCTCCATCGCCGGGCTCGCCAAGGCCGCCAACGACCTCGCCGAGCGCGCCCGCGCCAAGCAGCTCAAGCCCGACGAGGTGGCCGGCGGCACTTTCACCATCACCAACCCCGGCGTCTACGGCGGCCTCTTCGGCACGCCCATCATCAACCAGCCGCAGGTCGCTATCCTCGGCGTCGGCACCATCGAGAAGCGCGCCAAGGTCATCACCACCGACGAAGGCGACGACGTTATCGCCATCCGCCACATGGCCTACTTCGCCCTCAGCTTCGACCACCGCATCATTGACGGGGCCGACGCCGAACGCTTCCTCTCAAGAGTGAAAGAAATTCTTGAGGCGGGGCAGTTCACCGTCTGAACGGCGGACGAAAAGATTAAGTCGCGGCGACAATCTTGAGCCCGCACGCGAGTAGCCATCAATGCTGCTCGCGCGCGGGCTCAAGGTTTGTCTCTCGCCTCAACGCTTTTCATGCTGCCGCCGTCCCGGCGAGCCGTTTGGGGTCGGGCTCTATCTCAACAGTCCGAGTCGCCGACCGCCTTGACGATTCGTTTGAAGCCCGCCCTCGTCGCGGTGATGGTCATCAACAGCGAAGGGCCTTCCGGGTTGCTGCCCGGCGTGGTGACGACGCGGATGCGCGTCGCCCCCGCGCGGTAATCGGACTGCCAGCGCGTCGGCTTCCCGGCCCGGTAAAGGGTCGAAGTTTTCAAGAGGACGAGCCGCACGTCGCGCCCGTCGAGATTCATCCAGGCGTCTTCGCCCCCGGCGCGCGAGAGAAAGACGTAAGCTTCCGGCGGGGCGGCGGCGGGGCGTTTGGCCGGGTAAAAATAGAGGTTGGCGCAGCCCGTCGCCAACCCGGTCGCCTCGTAATTCTTGATTGTCCCGACGCGCGGCGGGCGCGCGCGTCCGGGAACCTTCGACGGCTCTCTCGTCGGCAGTCGCGGCCCCCTTGATGGCCTCGATTGTCCAAAATCTGAGAGGGTTCCGAGCCCCGCCGCGCCCGCCGCGAGTCCGAGCGACATCAACAGCAGGAGCGCCGTCCTCAACATCATCATCAGCATCACGGGTCTCGTTATTCTCAGTGTCAGGCCGAGGGCGTGTGCGTTGTTTGAAGCGGCAGGAGTGACACGCCCATGACCCCCCTGCCGCGTGGCGGAGTCGCTTTTAGACGCGGCGGGCACGAAAGGCAGCCCGACGCAGTTGCGTAGCGAGTCCGACTCTGCCGAGCACTCTACGGCGAGAGGGGCGCGCGGGTCATAAGGGTTTGGTAAGGGTTCGGTAAGGGAGTTCAAGGTTCAAAGTTCAAGGTTCAAGGCTGAAGACGAGTTCTTAACTTTGAACCTTGAACTTTGAACCTTGAACTTCAACCGCGCGGCGCGGGTTCGTCGAGAGCCCATTGGAGGTTGAGTGCTTGAGCCTGCTGCTGCCGGTCGGTCTGAAGCAGCTTGTGGTGGAGCAGCCGCACGGGCGTGCTGCGGGCGCGGGTCATCTCGGCGCGGCGCTCCGCGTCTTCGGGGGCGAACTGCGCGCGCATCTCGTTGAGGAGTTCGACGGCGCGTTCGAGGGCGGCGAGCGCCTTCTCGTCCACGCCCGGCGCGTGTCCCTTCGCGGCGTGCGCGTCGAGGGCGAGGGCGAGCGCCCAGTGGCCCCGCCAGCGTTCGCCGGAGCCGGTCTCGTCGAGCAGGCGGACGGCTTCACGTGCGGACTCGACGGCGCGGCGCGTCTCGCGCAGCTCGCGGCGGGCGTGCGACTGCTCGACGAGCGCGAGGCCGAGGCCGTCGCGGCAGCGCAGCTCTTCGGCGATCCGAGCCGCCTCCGAAGCCTTCGAGAGCGCGGACTCCTGACGCCCGCGCGCCGACTCGACGCGCGCCTGATCCACGAGGACGCGGAACTCGTCGTCGCGGTCGCCGATGGCGCGGATCATCTCCAACGCCCGCGCGAGCAGCGCCTCGGCTTCGGCGAGCTGGCCCGCCTCGCCGTGCGCGCGGCCCAGAAGCCACAACGTCTCGGCCTCGCAGTGGGCGTCGCCGTTGGTCTTCAGACTTTCGAGCGTGCGCCGCAGGTAGCGGATGCCTTCGTCGTAGAGCCCCTGCGCGATGCGCGCCTGCCCGACGCCCATGTAAGTTTTCGCCTCGCCGAAGAGGTCGCCCATGGCCTGAAAATCCTTCTGCGCCCGCAGCGACAGCGCGACCGCGGATTCGTACTGCCCGCGGCTTAAGTCGGCCCAGTGCAGGCGGCGCAGGACTTGCGCGCGCGGGCGCACGTTGCCGCAGCGCGCGTGATAATCCAGAGCGCGTCGGAGCAGCTCGACGCCCTCGGCGTAGCGGCCTTGCAGGGCGCGCGCCCAGCCGAGCATCCCCGCCGCCGCGGCCTCGGTCGCCTCGGCCACCCCGCCCTCGCCGAGCATGCCTTCGATGAGCTGCGCGGCGGCCTCGTAGTCGCCCATGCTGGAGCGGATGCTTCCGAGTTGAAGGAGCGCGAGCCGTTCGCGCTCCCGGTCGCCGAGGCGTCGGTAAGCTTCGAGAGCCTCTGAGGTGGCGCGCTGCGCTTCGATGTACTGGCTGAGTGCGATGTGCGCGCGCCCCGTCTGGAAAAGCAGCGCCGCCTCCGCCCTCGCGTCTCCGAGCGAGCGTGCGAGCATGAGCGACTCGCGCAGCAGAGGCACAAGCTCCCTGTTCCTGCCGACGGCGTGGAGGCTCTCACACAAGGCGAGCAGCATCTCCAGTTTCTCGGCTGGCGTGACGGGACTCTCGTCCGTCGTTCGTGAAGAGTCTGCGGCGGCGGAAGGGGCGGTCGAGTCGTCGGCGAAGTCTAACTGCTCCGCCGCGCGCCGCACGCGCTCGATAGAGGAGACGGCCTCGCTCCAGTGCCAACTGGCGCTCGCCACCGCCCACGCCCTCATGCCCCAGCGGAAGGCGCGCGCGTGCTCGCCCGCCGCCTCGTAGTGCGCGCTTAAGGCGTCGGCGAAGCGGTCGGCGCGCTGCCCGTAAACTTCCTCGATGGCCGCAGCCGCAAGCCCGTGCAGGCGTCGCCGACGGCGCGGGGCGAGGCTGTCGTAGAGCACGTGGCGCAAGATAGTGTGATAGAAGCGATAGTCCTCGCCGACCGAGACGCCGCGCACCGAGAGCACGCCGAGACTGATGCCTTCACGCAAGCTCTCGTCCAGAGCCTCCTCACCGCGTCCCGACATCCGCGCTAAGGTCTCGACGCGGAACTCGTCGCCGATGACGGCGGCCTGCTCTAACAACTCGCGCAAATCAGGAGAGAGGCGTTCGAGCTTGCCCATCGCCGCCATCACGAGAGAGTCGGGCAGCGGCACGTCTTCGATGCCGTTCCACTTCCAACGCCCTCCGGCGTCGCGCGCGCCTTCGACCGTCTCGCTGATGACGCCCTCGGCGACGAGCAGCCGGAGCGTCTCGACGAGGAAGTAAGGGTTGCCGCCGGTGACGCGGTACATGACGCGCGTGTCGGCGCGCGGGACGAGCGGGGCGCTGGTCGCGCCGCCGAAGGCTTCCTCGACGGCCTCGCGGCACGCGCTCTCGTCGAGCGGTCGGAGGTTGATGGAGGTGAAGCTCCGGTACGTGGCCTCGCGTTTGAGCCATTGCGCGAGCCGTTGGCCGGGCTCGGACGCCTCACCGGCGCGGGCCGGCATGACGAGCAGCAGCGGCTCTTCGCGGCGCGCGCGCATCAGGTAGCCGAGGCAGTCGAGACTCACCTCGTCGGCCCACTGAAGGTCGTCGAAGACCATCACGAGCGGGCGCTCGCGGCTCAGGCGGAGAAAGGCGCGCGCGAGCGGGACGATGACGCGGAAGTGGTCGCTTGCGCCCGCCCCGGCCCCGACGTGAGCCAGCGGCGCGTGCGCGCGCTCGCCCCGAAAGAGTTCGTCCGGCAGCCGCTCGTCGCAGCGCGCCTCAACCTCGTCGCGCAACTCCTGCGCCGAAGAGTCGCGCCGCGAGCCTCCCGCCTGCGGCTCACCGTTCGCTCGGAGCGCGGCGCGCAGGAGGTCTATGAAAGCGCCGTAAGGCGCGAGGCGGCTACCCTCGTAATCGAAGAACCGGACGTAGACGTATGACGCGCCCTCGCCCCGCAGCCAACGCCCGAAGTGCCTCACGAGTTGGGTCTTGCCGATGCCCGGCTCGCCCTTCACGATGACGGGCTGGCCGCCCCCGGCGAGCGCGCGCCCGTACTCTGCACGGAGCATTGAAAACTCCGTCTCGCGACCGATGAGGAGGTCGTAGTTGGGCTGCGCGTCGGCGATGTTGACGGTATCTTTGTCGGACGTGGTGGCGGGATGATTGAGACCGTCCGCGCCTTCGCGGGTCTCTTCGAGGTGTTCAGTCTGAACGCTGACGGGGGCGATGAAGCGGTAGCCGCGAGCGTGGAAGGTCTGGACGTAGCGCGGCGCGTTGGGCGCGTCGCCGAGCGCGCGACGGATTTGCGAGACGGCCTGCTTGAGCACTGCGTCCGTCGTAAAGACGTCGGCCCAGACCTGATCGAGCAACTCTTCTTTGGGAACCACGCGGTCGCGGTGGCGGATGAGGTAGCGCAAGACCTGGACGGCGCGCGGTTCGATGCGCAGCGGCTCGCCGTCGCGGAACAGCAGGTCAACGTCAGAGACCAGTTGGAAGGGAGCGAAGTGAAATGTCTGGCCCTGCATTATCAGTCCACTAAATAAACGGTAACTTCAGGCCACGTCAGTTCGGCCTCAAGTTTATAACAGCGGCTCACCTCCGGTCACTCGAATTCTCCGGAGACCGCCCGCCGAAATATTGCGGACGAGTGGCGATTAGATGATAAATTCTCCGTGCGCAACCAAAACAGCACTTATCCCGTCACACCCTCTTGACTTGCCTTTTGGGCTACGTTAAGAATCGCAAGAGATTCGGGAGACGACACGAAATAACCTCGCACGGTTTCAATGACAGGCGGGACTTTAGAGAAGCGCTCGGTCGCCGGAGTTCACCGGGACGGCGGACTACCAGAGAGTCCGAGAGTGTGGGGGCGGACTGTCCGTCAGTTAAAAGACTTGAGCGCGCGAAGCTTCCCGACAGACTTTCGCATGATGGAGATAAAAAAGATGAGTAACAGTTCGACCAGAGTCAGATTGATCGGGCTCGCCTTCGCGCTCGCCGTGGCGGTTGCCCCGGCGGCCCTCGCGCAGGGCGGCATGGACACGCCGACCAACACGCGTTCGGTCGCCTCAGGGCAGAAGATGAAGGTCAAGGGCGTCGTCACGCGACGCGACGCCGACACCTTCGTCGTGCAGGACGCCAACGGCGTCTCGACCACCGTCGCTTTGACCAACGCCACGAGCGTCAAGACCAAGGGCGGCTTCCTCCGGGGCGGCACGAACTACGGCGTGACCGCCATCCTCCGCGGCCTCAACCTCGAAGTCGAGGGGCGCGGAGACTCCTCCGGCAACCTCGCCGCCGAGAAGATTCGCTTCAACGAGAGCGACCTCCGCACGGCGCGCACCGTCGAGGCCAACGTCACGCCGGTCGAGAACCGCGTCGGCGCGGCTGAGGGTCGCATCGGTCAGGTCGAGCAGAACTCGCAGCGCCTTTCGGGGCAGTTGGACGAGTTGGCCGCCATCTCGAACGCGGCGCGCGGCGGCGCGAAGGCCGCGCAGGAAACGGCTGACGCGGCCATCGGCGGCGTCAACGCCACCAACGAGCGCATCTCCGCCCTCGATGACTATCAAGTGCAGAACAACACGGCCATCCTCTTCCGCGTCGGGAGCGCCGTGCTCTCGCGCGACTCGAAGTCGCAGCTCGACCAGATCGCGCAGCAGGCCCTGAGCGCGAAGGGCTATGTCCTCGAAGTCTCCGGCTTCGCCAGCGCCGACGGCTCCACCGACGCCAACCGCCGCCTCTCGCAGCGCCGCGCCAACACCGTCATTCGCTACCTCGTCGAGAACCACAACATCCCCCTGCGCCGCATCGTCACGCCTTACGGCTACGGCGAGGCGCAGGCCGTCGCGGACAATGCGACCCGCGAAGGGCGCGAGCAGAACCGCCGCGTCGAGGTCAAGGTGCTCGTCAACCGTGGCATCATGCAGGGCGCGCCGACGATGACTCGCCCCTCGTCCGACAACCCTGAACTCGACTAGCGCCCGGCGCTCTCGAAGTCAAAGCACGACAGGTGACGCGGGCACTCTCAGACGTGCGCCCGCGTCACCTGTCATTTTCTTATGCAGACCCGACGAAGACGAGGAGGGCTTTAGTGATTCACTTACCCGACAAGACGCGAAGGGCCTTCGGCCTCATCCTCATGCTCGGCGTGCTCTTGACTTCGCTCCCATACGCGAGCGCCGGAGCGCAGACGCGGAGGACGCGTTCGCGCCGTTCATCTGCAAAGCCCGCGACGAGCGCCTCTCCGACGCCCATCGTCGTCCCACGCCTCGCATCTTCGTCCGCCAACGCGACGAACGTCCCTTCAAGACAGCAACCGGCGACGACGAACACGCCGACGCCGACCCAAACGCCAACACCGCGACCCGCGCAGACGCCCACGCCTTCGCCCGCGCCGCAGGCCACGCCCGACGAGGACGCGATTGACGAAGACGAAGTCGTGCGCGTGACCTCGAACCTCGTGGTCGTGCCCGTCTCGGTGACGGACGCGGGCGGCAACGCCGTGCAGGGCTTAAAGGTCTCCGACTTCAAACTCGAAGAGGAGGGCCGCGCGCAGGAGTTGGCCGCCGTGGGCGACGCCGACCAAGTTCCGCTCGACATCGCGCTGCTCTTCGACGTGTCTTCGAGCGTGACGAAGAACTTCGAGTTCCAGAAGCAATCAGCCGCCGGGTTCCTCAAACAAGTCCTGAAGCCGATTGACCGCGCGGCCATCTTCACCATCGCCCAGACGCCGCAGATGGCGCAGCCGCTCGCCAACGCCGACACCGCGCTCTCGACGCTCTCGACGCTTCAGGCGGCTCAGAAGGTCACGGGCACGGCCTTCTACGACACCGTCCGCGCCGCCGCCCGCTATCTCTCGGAGAACGCGCCGGAGCGCAACCGCCGCGTCATCCTCGTCATCTCCGACGGCGAGGACAACTTCAGCACCGACGTGCGCGACGCGACCCGCATCGCCGCCGACAAGGCCATTACATCGTCGGACGCGGACAAGCCCGCGCAGGAGATACTTCAGACCGTGGGCGAGCAGACGCGCAGCGCGCACCTCCGAGCAGTTCAGAGGCTGCTGCGCGACGTGCAGGGCGCCGACGCCGTCTTCTATTCGATTAACCCAAGCGGGCCGGGCCTGCGCCTGAACGTCGTCTCGACGCGCGCGCAGAACGGCATGCAACAACTGGCCGAGACGACCGGCGGCAGCGCCTTCGTCCCTGAGCGGCTCGAAAGTCTCGTGCAGGTTTTTGCTCAGATCGCCGCCGAGCTGCGCGCGCAGTACCTCCTCCAGTACCTCTCCAACAACGAGGCGCAGCCCGGCAAGTTTCTCAAAATCAAAGTCCAAACCCCGGCCCGCCCCGACCTCCGCATCCGCGCGCGTCAGGGCTATTACAAGAAAGGCTAAAAGCCGTCAACCGTGAAAGGTGAACCGTGACAGGAAGGAAACTGCCTTTCCTCCTGTCACGGTTCACCTTTCACGGTTGACGGCTTTTCTACATTTCGATGAGCACGTCGGTGAGGCGACTGGAAACGTCGAGGAGGACGCGGCCCGCCTGGTCGAAGCGGTTCGAGGAGACGTGCTGCGCGGCCTCGTCGGCGAGGCGCGAGACGCCCTGAAGCATCTGGAACTGGCGCTCTAAGCCCTTCGTGAAGCGGAACTGACCTTCGAGCTGGTCGAGCCGGTCGCGCATCACGCCGACGTTCTGCAAGAGCCCCGCCTTCGTCCGTCCCGCCACGTCCGCCGACTCGGCCTGCGCGCCCGTCAACTCTAAGTCCTTCGACAAACGACCGTAGAGATAGAGGAAGCGCGTCAGGTCTTTGTTGAGCCCGGCCAGTTGCAGGCGCACGGCGTTGAACTTCGTCTGGTCGAGCGAAGTCGAAGCGGTGGCGGCGGGCGTGCGCCGCCTCTGCGGCGTCGAGCGGCGCGTGCGCGTCTGCGCCGACGAAAGCGGCGCGGCGCTCAGCAACATCAAACACGTCAAGACTGCGGCGATAAAAGTTCTCACGGTTCTCCTCCACTAACGGGTCTCAAAGTAAAATTCCCTTAAAGCGGCATGAAGCTTTCGCCTCACAAGCTATGCTCGTTCGACGCGCGAGGTCAAGCGGCGAGGGCTCCGTCGGCGCGCTTACCGGTCGGCCCGCGCTGGGTTAGCGTCTGCTACAATAGACTTCTTAAAAGTCAGCCGCAGTCAGAACCGCCTGCGGTAGCGGGCGGGTCTTAACAGTCAGTAGCGTTGCGCCACGCAAACACCCACCTGCTACCGCAGGCGGTTCTGACCGTGCAAGATTGCGATGCTCTCAAGAACGCTCAAAGTTCGCCGTCTGGGTCGTGTCGAATACGGCGAGGCGTACCGGATTCAGAAGGAGACGGAGCTTGCCGTCCGCCACCGCGAGCGGCCCGACACACTCCTTCTGCTCGAACACCCGCACGTCATCACCACGGGCCGACGCGCGACGCGCGACACCGGCATCCTCGCCGACCCTGAGACTTTGGAGGCGCGCGGCGTCGCCGTCTTCGAGGCCAACCGCGGCGGCAAGATGACCTACCACGGCCTCGGCCAACTCGTCGGCTATCCCATCATAAATTTGAGCCCCGAACGCGAGGACGTGCACCGCTACGTCCGCGACCTCGAAGAGACGCTCGTCCGCGCGCTCGGAGATTTCCGTATCGAGAGTTTCACCGTCAAGGGCCTGACCGGCGTCCACACCGCGCGCGGCAAGGTCGCCGCCATCGGCGTCCACATCGCCCGCTGGGTGACGACGCACGGCTTCGCCTTGAACGTCAACACCGACCTCAGCTTCTTCGACCTCATCGTCCCCTGCGAGGGCGAGCCCGTCGCCTCGATGAAAGAACTGCTCGCTAAAGAAATCCCGCTCCGCGAAGTCGAAGACCGCATCGTCGCGCGCTTCGCCGAAGTCTTCGGGATGACGCCGGAAGAGGCTCCGGAGAAAGTCTGCGTTTAAGTCAGAACCGCCTGCGGTAGCGGGCGGGTTCTCAACATCGCCAACACCCGCCCGCTACCGCAGGCGGTTCTGACAGTCTCCATGCTGACTATCGAAACCATCCGCGAAGCGCACGCGCGCATCCGCCCCAAGATTCACCGCACGCCGGTCGTCACCTCGCGCACGTTCGACGAGGCGGCGGGCTGCCGCGTCTTCTTCAAGTGCGAGAACTTCCAGCGCGCCGGGGCCTTCAAGTTTCGCGGCGCGACGAACCGTGTTCTTTCACTGAACGAAGAAGAGAAGCGGCGCGGCGTCGTCGCCTTCTCGTCCGGCAACCACGCGCAGGCCGTGGCGCTCGCCGCGCGCGAGGCCGGAGTGCGCGCCGTCATCGTGATGCCCGACGACGCGCCGCGCTCGAAGCTCGCGGCGACGCGCGGCTACGGCGCGGACGTGCGCGTCTACGACCGCCAGCGCGACGACCGCGAATCGTTGGCGCGCGACATCTCGGAGCGCGAAGGGCTCCTCCTCGTCCCGCCCTACGACGACTATCACATCATGGCCGGGCAGGGGACTTGCGCGCTCGAACTCTTAGAAGAAGTCCCCGACCTCGACGCGCTCCTCACGCCTTGCGGCGGCGGCGGACTCTTCGCTGGCGCGAGCACAGTGGCTAAAGCTTTGCGACCGGAGATGCGCTGCTTCCCCGTCGAGTCGGAACTCTCCGACGACACGCGCCAGTCCTTCGTCAAAGGCGAGCGCGTCTGCATCCCCCCGCCACCGACCATCGCCGACGGGATGCGCACGCAGTCGCCGGGCGCGCTCACGTTTCCCGTGGTGCAACGGAACGCGGAAGACGTTTTGACCGTGAGCGAAGAAGAGATTGTCGAGACGATGCGCTTCATCATCTTCCGCATGAAGATACTCGTCGAGCCGACCGGCGCGGTCGCCGCCGCCGCCGCGCTCTTCGGCAAGCTCCCGCCCGGCATCGAGCGCGCGGGCGTCGTCATCTCCGGCGGCAACGTTGACCCCGAAGCACTCGCCCGCATCATCCATCACTAAATGATGAATGCGGAATGATGAATGATGAATGAGCCGCTGCTTGAATCTCAAATCTGAGACTCAAGATTTCAACCGGCGATGTATTCATCACTCATCATTCCGCATTCATCATTTCCCCTCTCCGGGTGTTAAAATATCGTCACACTCGAAATCAACGGAGTAAACATCTTGAGTCGTGAGCTGAGAGTCCTGAACAACCCGCCGACCGAGCGCCCGCCCTTTCGCGGGCCGAAGCCTGAATGGCTGAAGATACGCATCGGCGACCCTTCGAACCAGAACGCCGTGCTGAAGCTCATCGAGGGCTTGAACCTGCACACGGTCTGCCAGGAGGCGCGCTGCCCGAACATCTTCGAGTGCTGGAGCGACCGCACCGCGACCTTCATGCTCGGCGGCGACATCTGCACGCGCCACTGCGGCTTCTGCGCCGTCGGCAAGGGTCAGCCCGGCGCGCTCGACCCCGACGAGCCGCGCCACGTCGCCGAGGCCGTCCGGCACCTTAACCTCGCGCACGCCGTCATCACCTCCGTCAACCGCGACGACCTTCGGGACGGCGGCGCGGCCCACTGGGCCGAGACCATCCGCGAGGTGCGCGCCCACAACCCCGAATGCAAGATTGAAGTTCTCATCCCCGACTTCAACGGCGACGAAGACGCCCTCAACACCGTCCTCGACGCGCGCCCCGACGTGCTCAACCACAACACCGAAACCATCGCCCGCCTCTACAAACGCGTCCGTCCCGACGCGAAGTACGAGCAGACCCTGACGCTCATCAGCCGCGCCGCCGCGCGCCGCGACCGCGAGCAATCGGGGATGCTCACGAAGAGCGGCATCATGGCGGGACTCGGCGAGACGTTCGACGAGGTGGTCGAGCTGATGAAGGACTTGCGCGCCGCCAACTGCGACATCATGACCATCGGGCAGTACCTCCAGCCCCACAAGCGGCGTCTGCCCGTCGAGCGCTACGTCACGCCCGAAGAGTTCGACCGCTGGCGCGAGGTCGGCATGGAACTCGGCTTCAAGCACGTCGAGTCGAGCCCGCTCACGCGCTCCTCTTACCACGCCCGCCAGCAGACCGAGAGCGGCGCGTCGAAGGCGGAAGACCAGAGCCTCTCTCAGGCGCAGTAACCAATGAGCCCCTGTTAAGGGGCGGAAGAGTTTAGCCCACGGCGCGAGCCGTGCGGATACGTGTAAGAAAAATGTGAGAGCCCCGGAGGGGCGAAAGACATTGGGCGTCGAATGTCTTTCGCCCCTTTCAGGGGCTTCGATGTTTGCAGTCGTCTTGTACCCACGGCTTGCGCCGTGGGCTAAACTCTTCCGCCCCCTTCAGGGGCTTGAAGAGCTTAAAACTAAAATCGAGAGCCATGAAAGCAATCATCTTCGACGAACACGGCGGGCCGGAGGTGCTCCGCTACGAGGAGCGACCGGAGCCGAAGTTTAAGGCGAACGAGGTTCTGGTGGAGGTGCGTGCCTGTGCCCTCAACCATCTGGACGTGTGGGCTCGGAAGGGCTTGCCCGGCGTCGAGATTCCGCTGCCGCACATCCTCGGCAACGACGTGGCGGGGGTCGTGCGCGAGGTCGGCGAGGTGGTGGACTGGGTGAAGCCCGGCGACGAGGTGATGTTGCAGCCGGGCGTCTCCTGCGGCCACTGCCGCGAGTGCCTGCGCGGCGCGGACAATCTATGCCCGCAGTACGACATGCTCGGCTACCGGCGCGACGGCGGCTACGCCGAACTCGTCGCCGCGCCCGCCGTCAACGTCATCCCGAAGCCGCAAGGGTTGAGCTGGCCGGAGGCGGCGGCCCTCCCGCTCGTCACCGTCACGGCGTGGCACATGCTCTGGACGCGCGCCGACGTGCAGCCCGGCGAGGACGTTCTGATTCACGCGGCGGGGAGCGGCGTGGGCTCAATCGGCATTCAGATAGCGAAGCTTCGGGGGGCGCGGGTCATCGCCACCGCCGGGTCGGACGAGAAGTTGGAGAAGGCGCGCGCGCTCGGCGCGGACGAGGTGGTCAACTACACGCGCGCGGACTGGCCGAAGGAGATCAGGCGTCTGACGGGCGGGCGCGGCGTGGATGTCGTGATGGAGCACACGGGCGCGGAGACCTGGCCGGGCTCGATTCTTTCGCTCAGGAAGGACGGGCGGCTCGTCACCTGCGGCGCGACCAGCGGCTTCGACGCGCGCACAGACCTGCGGCAGGTCTTCTACCGCCACCTCAACCTGCTCGGCTCTTTCATGGGGTCGAAGGCGGAGTTGCTGGACGCGTTGAAGTTCGTCGAGCGCGGTCTCATCCGCGCCGTCGTTGACCGGACGCTCCCGCTCGCGGAGGCGCGGCGCGCGCACGAGCTGATGCAGGATCGCGCGCAGTTCGGAAAGCTTGTGCTGGAAGTGTGAGCACTGTCGGGCGTAGTAATGGGGCCGCCGCACTTCACCCTCAAAGTTACGGCGGCCCCGCGGCATGGGGCACCACCCGCCTGACTGGTGTCGCCCATGCCATCGGGATGCGCGCGCACATCCCGACCCCGTGATGAATCTTAATTTCCCTTCAGCCTGAAGAAGCCTTCCCGCCCGCGAGCAGTCTCCTGATGGTGTCGGCGAGTTGCGTCACGTCCTGCGGCTTACGCAGGTAGGCGTCCACGCCCGCCGCACGCGCCTCGCGCTCGCACTCCGACGCCGAGAGCATGAGAATCGGCGTCCGCCGACGGCGCGGCAACTCCCTCGCGCGGCGCGCGATCTCGACCCCGCGCATGCCCGGCAGCTCGTTGTCGAAGAGCAGGGCGTCGAAGGGCGCGGCGCTCAAAACCAGTCCCATCGCCGTCGTCCCGCTTGAGCACGTCTCGACCTGCCAGCCTTCCATCTCCAAAGTCTCCCTCACCGCGGCGGCGACAGTCTGATCGTCTTCGGCGTACAGGATTCTGACCGCCCGCCCCGTCTCGCCGCGACGGCTGCCCCGCACTTCGCGCGGGACGTTGATGATGCTGCGGCGGCGCGGCAGCACGGGCGCGCGACCGGGCAGAAGATTCCGGTGACGGCGGTTGAGCATCGAGACGAGCCCGTTGTGGTACTTGATGCCGAGCAGTTGCGCCGCGCGTGTCACAAGGCCCCCCGCGTCCCTCAGCGCCTTCTCGATTAACCCTGCCTCGAAGCGTCGAATCGCCTCTTTGAGCGAAAAGCCTTCCCAGTCGGACGGAGTGGGGGCCGCGTTCATGATGAAGAGCGCGCGGCGACCGCACTCGCAGAGCCGTCTGAGCGTCGGCACGTCCCGCGACCCGACGAGCAGCCCGGCGGCGCGCTCGAAAGTGGCGCACAGCTCTTCGCCCGGCAGACGCCCGCCCAACTCTTCGACGACGGTGAGCGCGGCGAGCCCCGCGCGTTCCGAGTCGCCCGCCGCGCGCGCGACCTCGAAGGCTTCTTCCAGAGCGCGCCGGGCCTCCTCCGTCCGGCCCAGCCGCGCGAGCGCCACGCCGTGCGTCGTCAAAGCCTCGGCCAGCAGCGATTGCTCGCCGTCCCCTTCGAAAGCAGAGACTGACGCCCCCGCAACCCTCTCCGCCTCCGCGACGCGCCCCTCTGCGAGGAGGTCGCGCGCACGCTTCTCTTCGAGCCTCTGGTCGAGTTCACGACGGAGCCGCGCACGTTCCGCCGGGTCAAGCGCCGGGTCGGCTATTCTGCGGAGCAGCTCTTCGGCTAAACTCATGTGAGGTCTAGCTTTCTCCGGGTCTGACAAAAAAATGTCAAGAAGGTTGAGGCGGGATTCTTCTCCCGTCTCGCGGGTACTCAAATGCGCCCGCAGAACCCGCCCCGGATGGCTTGGTAAGGCTTCCACTTTACCGTCCAGCATGGCCTTTCACTTCACTTTACGGAGAACCACATGAGGAACCTGAAAAAACTCCCGGCCTCGCTTCTGCTCACTCTCGCGCTCACGCTCCCCGCCTTCGCGGGGATTATTGAGTGCCCCGTACAGTTAACGCCGCCGGACTCCCCGGCGACGATTCAGACCGGCCCGAACGTCGGAGCGGATTCGGCGGAGGCCGAAGGCTTCGAGCCGGAGGGCGATGAATCGCTGTTGGGGGCCGCTTTAACCTTGCTTCAGGGCGTCGCACTGACGCTGTTTTAACAGCCGCTACAATCCCGCTTATCGTTTAGCCGCCGCGCTCCGGGAAGACGCTGGCGGGCCGGGCGTCGTGTGTCTTTTGGGTGAGTGCCGGAAAGCCTTGATGCCCGGCGAGGTGGCACCCAATGGCGCGAAGAGTAACCCGCTATGTTATCTAAATCAATGGATGTGTTTGGCCCCCGTGGGCTTATCTAAAGGACTTACCTTTGATTGCAAAAAAAGTGACATAAGCCCGCCCGGTTCGGCAGCCGTTTTCTACGCGGCGGCGGAGGTCAGACCGTGGGGTCGTGCTTCGGGCGAGTGTCGAAGAGGGGAAGATAAAGGATGAAGAGCGAGGTTAGAGCCGCAAGGATAGAGGACGGGGGCCGGACTGTCGTCAACGGCCCCCGCCTTTCGGTCGAAGTGTCTGTTTAATTTCGCCTGGGCTCGGCTTCCGGCTCGTTCTGGGGCTGGTCGTCGGGGCCGTCTTCGTCGGTCTCCGTCGAGCCTTCGTCGGCGTCCTGCGGCGGTTGTTGACCGGGCGGGAGGTTGTCGGGCGGCGGGTCGCCTTTGGCGTCGCGAATGCGGAGGATGGAGCATTCTTCGTCCTCGTAGGACACGTCGAACCATCCGCTGTCGAGGGCGTTATTGTAGAAGCCTTCGTGCTCGCGATCCATGAAGACGTAGCGGGCACAGCGGCGCGCGTCGCCTTCGCCGAGGCAGAACTTCTCGCGGATGATGGGGCCGGGGTTCTCCTCTTCGCCCTTGCCGATGCGCTCGTAGTGGTGCATCAGGTCGCGGTCGCGGTCGAGCAAGTAAGTCGGGTCGAGCCCGGCGACGTAGGGGCGGTGCGGGTCGTAGAAGAAGAGCTTGGGGAAGTCGTCCCAGTCGGCGTTGTAGAGCAGTTCGCCCGCCGGGACGTTCTGGCCGACCCACTCCATGCCCCGGCGGTAGTTGTCGCGGCGGGCCATCCCGGAGATGTCCGAGGCGGTGACGCGCGTGTAGGAGTACATCGGCGCGGCGAGCAGGACGAGCGCCGTGCCCACGAGGAAGAACTCCGTGGCGCGCGCGCGTTCGAGGCTCTCCGCCGTGCGCGGCGGCTGTTGGTCGGTCGGCGTCGTTGCGCCGCCTTCACTATCTTCGATTCTCTCGCGTCCGAGGAAACGGGCGCGCGCGCGCTCGACGTGCGGGTGGAGCGCGAAGGCGGCGAAGAGGACGGCGAAGGGCGGCCAGTATTCCGAGAAGCGACGCCAGCGCGCGTTGACGAGCATGAGGAAGGTCGCGAAGACGAGGAAGAAGAGCGAGCGCTGCGACTCCCTCCGCGTCCCGCCGCGGAAGGCGATGTAGCCGGCGACCATCGCGACGACCGCTGTCCCGCAGTTCCCCAAAAACTCCCACGAGCTGTAAGGATACCACTCCGTCCCGACCGCCGTGGAGAAGTCCTTCGCCGTGACCTTCATCAGGACGTGCTCGTAGTAGAGCCTGACGTTGAGCGGGAAGTACGGGTTGATGACGAAGCCGAGCACGGAGCCGACGCCGACGAAGACCAGAGGCCGCCACTCGAAGCGCCGCTCGCTCCAGAGCATGACGCCCGCCCACACGGCGGTCGCCACCCACAGCAGCGCCACCATGTCGTAGGCCAGCGCGAAGACGTAGGAGAGCGGCAGGAGCCAGCGGTACTTGCGCTCGAAGAGAAGATAGATGCCGAGGACGAGGAGCACGATGGAGACGCTCATCGCCTTGCCCATGTGGATGCGGTAGAGGAAGGGCGCGGAGCTGCCGAGGATGGCGACGAGCCAGACGAGCGGGTAGCTCAGGCGCTCGCGCACCGCGAGCCAGTAGCAGGCGAAGACGGCGAGGCAGGCGAAGAGCCACGTGCCGACCTTCGCGCCCGTCTGGAAGTCGGGGAAGAGCGTGAAGGGTATCTGGAAGACGTGGAAGAGGAAGTGGTGGTCAACGTAGTCGCGCGGGTTGAGCGTCGTCAGCGGCAGCGCGTCGAAGGCCGGGAAGTTGCCCGCCCACAGCCCGTCCCAGAGCATCCGGCTCCAACGGAAGTGGTAGTAGGCGTCGAAGTCGCCGCAGCAGATCGAGTCGGTCGCGAACTGCAAGTACCCGAAGGCCGCCGCGATGATGAGCGCGCCGGAGAGCAGGAGCCCCGCGCGCCCGCTCGCGAACGCCGCCAGAGCGTTGCGCCGCGCCGACGGCGTCGCAGGGACTTCGGGCGCGTCCGTCGCCGCCGTCGGCGTCAAAGTCTCTTCGGCGGGCGCGCTCCCGCCTTCGCTAACGTTTTCCATAGTCCGAACTCAAAAGTCCTCTCTCGCAGACACGGGCAGGGATTTTCTCGCAGGCGAGAACGGAAAACATAGCATACGGGCGCGCCGCTGACGAAGCGGGGCGGGCGGCCTTTAGACCAGCCGCTTAACCACGTCGAGGAGGTCGCCCGGATTGATGGGCTTGGTGAGAAAGTCGTTGAAGCCGGAGCTGAGGGCGCGGGTGCGGTCGTCGTACATGGAGAAGCCGGTGACGGCGATGAGCGGGACGCTGCGGTAGGCGGGCAGGGCGCGCAGGGCCTCGGCCAGCTCGTAGCCGTTCATTCCCGGCATCCCGATGTCGGAGATGATGATGTCGAAGCGGTCGGAGCGCGCGGCGTCGAAAGCCTCGGTCGCGCTGAAGGCCGTCACCACGTCGTAACCGGCGTAGCTCATGAGCATCCCGATCATCTCGGTGACATCGGGCGCGTCGTCCACGACGAGGACGCGGAGCCGGTTCGTCGCCTCCGCCTCGCCGCCGACGGCGCGCGGCGAAGCACTCGCGCGCGGGTCGAAACTGCCGGACATCCATGCGCTGAAGTCGGTCGGGGAGACGGGCAAAGGCGCGGCGTGTGTGGCTTGCGTGTAGTTCATCGGTGCTTCTCAAGACCTCTGTGCGCGGTCAGGCTTCCGTCTCTTCGGGGTGCGCCTTCTGCTGCAAAAGCTGCTCGATCTCTTCGGCGAGGACGGACGGGTCAACGGGCTTCGGGATGTGCGCGTCGAAGCCCGCGCCGAGCGCCGTCTCGGCGTCCTTCGAGGCGGCGTAGCCCGTCAGCGCCACCGCCGGGATGTCGCTCAGATGCGGCAGCCGCCGGAGTTGCCGAATCAACTCGTAACCGTCAATGCGTGGGAGACCGATGTCGGAAACGATTATATCAAACCGCGTGGACTCGGCAACGCGCAGCGCCTCTTCCGCCGAGTCGCAGGCGGTGGTGCGGTAGCCGCGAGCCGCGAAGACGACCCGCAGCATGTCGAGCGTGTCGCGCGCGTCCTCGACGATGAGGACGTGGCACGTCCCCATCTCGTCGCACGTCTCGGCCTCTTCGGGCACGCCTGCGCCGTCGTCCTCGGCCTCCGCGTCGCCGCGCACCAGTGGTAAAGAGACGACGAAGCGGCTGCCGCGACCCTCGCCTTCGCTCGCGGCGGAGACCGTGCCGCCGTGCGCCTCGACGAAGCTCTTGACGAGCGCGAGGCCGATGCCTAAGCCGCCGTGCGCGCGCGTCGTCGAGCCGTCGGCCTGTCGGAAACGCTCGAAGACGTGCGGGAGGAATGCTTCGGGGATGCCCGCGCCGTCGTCCGAGACTTCGACGCGCGCCGCGCCCTCGTCCGGGCGGCACTCGACGCGCACGCGCCCGCCCTTCGGCGAGAACTTGACGGCGTTGTTCAGGAGGTTCCAGAAGACCTGCACGAGCCGCGTGCGGTCGCCGTTGACGTTGAGGGACGCGTCGCCCTCGCAGAGCGCGACGTCGAAGGAGACGCCGCGCGACTCGGCGAGCGGGCGCGTCGTCTCGACGGCCTCGCGCACGACCGAGCTGAGTTCGACGCCCGCGCGCTCGATCCTCATCTTGCCGCTCAGGATTGAGGACATGTCGAGCAGGTCGTTGATGAGGCGCGAGAGGGCCTGCGAGTTCTTGTCAATCACGCGCAAGCCCTTCTCGGCGTCCCGCTCGCCGATGTGGCCGCTGCGAATCATGTGTGTCCACCCGATGATGGGCGTCAGGGGCGTCCGCAGCTCGTGCGAGAGCGTGGCGAGGAACTCGTCCTTCGCGCGGTTGACCTCGCGCGCCCGCCCGTAGAGTCGCGCGTTGTCAACGGCGATGGCGGCGTGGCGGGCCAACTCTTCGGCGAAGGTGACTTCGGTCGGCGTGTAGGCGCGCTCCGAACTGGTGTGCGCGAAGCTGAGCGCGCCGATGATCCTCCCGCGCGTGATGAGCGGGACGGACATGTAAGACTTGAGGCCGAGGCGACTCAGCAGCGCGGCGTGCTCGCCGCCGACCGAGACCTGCCGCAGGCGCTCTTCAGAAATGCTCCCGATCGTCTGCGTCCTTCCGGTGCGCAGCACCTCGGCGACGCCGCCGCCGCGCCGCAGGTCGGGCGGGAACTTGCGCAGCTCGCCGGTCAGCTCTTCCAGAGAGGGGTCGGCGTGCGCGGTCGCCACGCGGCGGACGGAGCCGTCGTCTTCGATGACGTCAATCAGACAGTAGTCGGCCAGAGCCGCGACGCCGAGGCGCGCGAGGCGCGCGAGCGTGGCCTCGTAGTCGAGCGTCGAGGCGAGCAGCGCGCCCGCTTCGGCGAGGAAGCGGAGGCGCTCTTCGCTCTCCTTCTGGTCGTGGATGTCGGTGGCCGCGCCGAACCATTTGACGATCTGCCCGGCGGCGTCGCGCAGCGGCTCGGCGCGGCCTAAGTGCCAGCGGTACTGGCCGTCCGAGGCGCGGCGGAAGCGGTACTCGATGCGGTAGGGCTCGCCCGTCTGGACGCACGTCGCCCACGTCCGCAGCGTGCGCTCCACGTCATCCGGGTGGAGCACGGGCTGGAAGCCCCAGCCCTCGGTCTGCTCGAAGGTCAGCCCCGTGTACTTGAACCAGCGGCGGTTGTAGTAGTCGGCGTAGCCGTCGGCGCGGGTCGTCCAGACGATCTGCGGCATGGCGTCGGCGAGCGCGCGGTAGCGGAGTTCGCTCTCGCGTATCTCGGCCTCGGCCCGCTGGCGCGCGCTGATGTCCATCGTCACGCCGCGCATCCCGACGCGCTCGCCCCGCTCGTCGTGGATGACGACCGACTGCGCCTCGACGGGGACGACGCGCCCGTCCTTCGCCACCCAGCGAAAGCTGCTCGTGCCGCCGAGCCCGCTGTCGAACTTCGCGCGTGCCTCGGCGGCGGCGCGCTCGCGGTCTTCGGGGTGGACGATGGTGAGCCAGAAGTTCGGCGTCCGGAGCCACTCCTCGACCGTATAGCCGAGCAACTGCTCGACGTGGTCGCTGACGAAATCAATCCGCTGGCTCGCGGCGTCGGGCTCGCCCCACGCCTCCCAGACGATGCCGGGGACGTGGCTCACGAGGTCGCGCAGGCGGCGGCGCTCGACCTCGACCTGCTCGGTGAGCCGCGCCCGCTCGGCCTCGTCGCGCTTGCGCTCGGTGATGTCGCGGGCGATGGTCGAAGCGCCGACGACGTATCCCGACGCGCTCTTGATGGGCGAGATGGTGACGGAGACGTTGATCTGCTCGCCGCCCTTCGTGACGCGCGTCGTCTCAAGGTGCTCGACCTTCCCGCCGTCACGGATGCGCGTCAGAATCGCTTCCAGCTCGTCGTTCAACTCCGGCGGGACGATGGTCGAGATGTGCCTCCCGACGATCTCTTCGGCGGAGTAACCGTAGAGCCTCTGCGCGGCGGCGTTCCAGTTCGTGACCGTCCCGTCGAGCGTCTTGCCGATGATGGCGTCGTCGGACGACTCGACGATGGCGGCGAGGCGGAGCTGCACCTCTTCGACCTGCCGCTGCGCGGTGATGTCGCGGGTGAAGCAGCGCGTGTGGACGAACTCGCCGCCGTCGCCCCACATCACGTTCGAGTTGACCTGAACGTAGCGCACCGAGCCGTCCTTCGCTCGCAGACGCGCCTCATACTCGTCGAGCGCCTCCTTGTTCTTGAGGCGGCAGAGAATGTCTTCAATCACCTCGCGGTCAACGTGGAACTCGGCGATGTTATGGCCGACGTACTCCTCCTCTTTGTAGCCGAGCATTTGGAGTTCGGCGCGGTTGGCCCAGAGGATCAGCCCGTCCTCGCCGACCCAGTGGAGGCCGACCGTCGCGTTCTCGACGAAGTCCGTCAGCTCGCGCTCGCGGCGGAGGAGTGAGGCCTCACTCCTTCTCCGCTCGGTGATGTCGTGGAAGACGAGGACGACGCCCACGAGCCTCCCGTCCGCGCCGCGGATGGGAGCGCCGCTGTCGTCAATCGGCGTCTCGCCGCCGCCCTTCGACAGGAGGACGGTGTGGTTGGCGAGCCCCACGGCCACGCCCTCGCGCAGGACGCGCGCGGCGGGGCTCTCGACGGTGGCGCGCGTCTCCTCGTTGACGATGCGGAAGACTTCGGAGAGGTCGCGGCCCCGCGCCTCGGCGTCAGTCCAGCCGGTCAGCTTCTCGGCCACCGCGTTCATGAAGGTGACGGCCCCGCGCTCGTTCGTCGTGATGACGGCGTCGCCGATGCTCTTGAGCGTGGTGGCCAGCGCCTCTTCGCTGCGCCGCGTCTCGGCCTCGGCGCGTCGCCCCTGCTCCGAGAGGTAGACGAAGAGGAGCGCGACCGAGACGAATAAGCCGGTCTGGAGGGCCGAAGTGAGGTCGAGCGAAGGGAAGCCGTAGGGCGGGAGGAAGCGGTAGCTGCCGACGACCGCCGAGAGCGCGACGGCGAGCAGCCCCGGCCCCAACCCGCCGCGCCGCGTGCTGACGAAGACGGCGGCGAAGTAGAAGACGAAGACGACGCGCACGCCCTCCACGCCGACCAGCGTGTAGAGCCCGTAGGTCAGGAGCGACGCCGCCGCGACCGCCACGAAGGGCAGGCCGTAGCGCGCCCACGCGGCCCCGCGCGAGGTCGCTTGCGCGGGCCACTCAGGAGTTCGCGGGGACTTAATCTCCGTTGGGGGCATCGGCTATCCCTTTACAAGTTCTTGAAGGTCGTCTCGGCGGCTGCGGCCTTTGCGCCCGCGCCGACGGTTCGAAGCGGGCCTGATGCCCGTCGCCTGCGGGGGACAAGAGAGGCGTTTGAGAGAGCCCGAATGAACTTTATTTCAGAGAGAATATCGTCACCCAAAAAACTACTTCTTCCGGCCCGCCAAAGTCAAGACGCTCGACAAAAGCGGATGCCGGATGCTAGATGTAAGATGTCGAGTCAAGGCATCGTATATTTACTGACATCCGGCATCCGGCATCCGCTCTTATGTATCCGGCAGGCAATCTTTTCATCGAAGCCCCGCACGGGCGCATCGAGGCTATCCTGAAGGAGCCGCGCCTCGAAGAAGGCGAGTCGCCGCGCGGCGTCGCGCTCGTCCTCCACCCGCACCCCTTGCACGGCGGGACGATGCACAACAAGGTGGTCTTCCGCGCCGCGCGCGGCTTAAACGACGCGGGCCTCGTCGCGCTCCGCATCAACTTCCGCGGCGTCGGCCAGTCCACCGGCGAGCACGGACACGCGCGCGGCGGCGAGCAGGAGGACGCGCTCCTCGCGCTCGACTACCTGACGGAGAAATACCCGTCCCTGCCCGTCACGGTCGCGGGCTTCTCCTTCGGCGCGCGCGTCGGCCTCGAAGTCGGCACGCGCGACCCGCGCGCAAGCCGACTCATCGGCATCGGCACGCCCGTCGGCATGGACGACCGGGACTACGACTTCTCCTTCCTCCGCGAGTGCCGCAAGCCGCTCCTCCTCGTCCACGGCGAGCACGACGAGTTCGCCTCCCCCGAAAAGGTTCGAGAGCTCGCCCGCCAACTCCCCCCCGAAACTCCCGTCCGCATCCACGTCATCCCCGGCGCGGGCCACTTCTTCGACGACCAACTCGAAGAACTCCGCCGCGTCATCGCCGAGTGGGCGGGCGAAGAGACGGAAGAAGGAAGTTGAAAGGCCGGACGAAAGGCGGGCGCGACTCATCTTCGTTGCCCTGAAAGGGCAACAGACAATAGCCGGGGGCAGAGCGAAGGAGCGCGGGCGACTGAGCGCCGCCCCCGGTCGCGTAAAAAATAAAGACCCGACCCTGAAAGGGTCGAAGTCCTAACGCCACAGATACCGCTCGTCGTACTGAACGCCGTACCTCTTTAACAACCCTACCAACTCAGACTCAAACGACCTCTTCCGGTGGTGCTCCTTCTGCCGCGCGATGTACTCCTTCAACGCCGCGACGTTCGATTGACCGACGGAAAAAGCGCCGTACCCGTCCTGCCAGCAGAAATCTCGAAACTCTATGCCCTTCGTCTTGATCCATTTGGACGAACTCTTCTTCAACTCGCCGACGACCGCGCTCAAGGCTACGTTCTTCGACAGAGAGACGAGGAGATGGACGTGATTCGTCGTCCCATTCGCGGCCAGGCAGCGCGACTCGCGGTTCCTGAGAGTCGCCGAGATGTAAGCGAATAAGTCGGTCTCGATTCCGGGAGTGATAAGGTCGGCGCGCTTCTTAGTGGAGAAGACGAGGTGGACGAGCAGACTGACGAGCGTCTGTGACACGCGAAGGACTCCTCTCGTCAGGCGGGTGCGACCCTTACAGGGTCGCTTTAAATTTTCCGGCTGTTCCGGGGGCGGCGCTTCGAGCGCATCCGCGCTCTCGCTTGCCCCCGGCTATTATCTTCGTCCCCTGCGGGGACGGGGTGTGGCTAACCCTCTGCGTAGAGCTTATCAATCACGCCTTTGTACTTCTCGTCCACGACGCGGCGTTTGACTTTGAGGGTGGGGGTGAGTTCGCCGCCTTCAATCGTCATCTCTTTCTCGATGAGGGCGATTTTTTTGACGCGCTCGTACTGGGAGAGGTCGGCGGTGTGGGCGTCCACCTGCCTTTGGAGGAGGTCGAGGATGCGGGGGTGGCGGCAGAAGTCGGCGGGCGCTTCGAGGTTGAGCCCTTTGAGCTGCGCGTAGGAGCGGAGCTGTTCCCAGTGGGGGACGATGAGGGCGGCGGCGAACCTCCTGCCGTTGCCGATGAGGACGACCTGATTGACGAAGCGCGACTCCTTGATGCGCTGCTCGATGGGCTGCGGGGCGATGTACTTGCCGCCGGAAGTCTTGAAGAGTTCCTTCTTGCGGTCGGTGATGGAGAGGAAGCCTTCCGCATCAAGCGCGCCGATGTCGCCGGTCTTGAACCAGCCGTCGGCGGTGAAGACCTCAGACGTAGCTTCGGGCTTGTTGTAGTAGCCGAGCATGACGTTCGGCCCGCGCGTCTCAATCTCGCCGTCCGGGGCGATTCTGACCTCGACGTTGCGGATGGCGCGGCCCACCGCCGACATGCGGTTCTCTTCGACGGTGTTGGCGGCGATGACGGGCGAAGTTTCGGTCAGCCCGTAGCCCTGAATGATGGGGAAGCCCGCGCCCGCGAAGATGTAGCCGACCTCTTCGGGCAGGGCCGCGCCGCCGGAGACGAAGAGCCGGACGCGCCCGCCCGTCGCCGCGTGCCACTTCGAGAAGACGAGCTTCGTCGCGATCTTATGCTTCAAGCCGAGGAGCGGCGGGACGGGCTGTTTATTAAGACTGAGACGCGCCCACTGCTTGCCGACCTCGACCGCCCACGCCAGCAGCGACGCCTTCGCCTTGCCGCCTTCGGCCCCCTTCTCCTTGATGCGCGCGTAAATCTTCTCGTAGAGGCGCGGCACGGCGACGACGATGGTCGGGCGAATCTCGCGCATGTTGTCGCCGACCTTCTCCAAAGACTCGGCGTAGAAGACGGTCATGCCGTGCTCGATGTACATGTACATCGCGACGCGCTCGAAGACGTGCGAGAGCGGGAGGACGGAGAGGCACGTGTCGCGCTCGCCGAAGTCGAGCCGCTCGCCGCTGTCAATCATGTTCGAGACGAGGTTCGAGTGCGTGAGCATGACGCCTTTGGGCTCGCCCGTCGTCCCAGAGGTGTAAATGATAGTCGCGACCGCTTCCGGCGAGACCGTCTGCGCCAACTCTTCCGAGAGGCCGGGCCGCTCCGCTTCGAGCGCGCGCCCCATCTCTTCGAGCCGCGCGAACGTCAAAGACCGGGGGACGCCCGCGACCTCTCCGTCCTCAAGCATAAAGACGACGTGCGAGAGCGCGGCGCAGTCCTTGATGGCTTCGGCGACGCGCTCGTAGGCGGCGCGGTTCTGGACGAAGAGGACGCGCGCGCCGGAGTCCTTGAGGATGTAGCAGACCTGCGGCGGGGCCTGCGTCGGGTAGATGGGCACGTCTATCACGCCGGAGAGCTGACAGGCGGCGTCGGCGAGCGTCCATTCGGGGCAGTTCTCCGAGAGGATGGCGACGCGCTCGCCGTGCCCGACGCCGAGCGCGTTGAGGCCGAGCGCGACGCGGCGCGCGCGCGCGAGGAACTCTTCGGAAGAGATCGAGCGCCACTCGCCTTCGCGCTTGTAGTTGAGCATGTCGGCCTTCGGGTGCTCGCGCGGGACGCGCTCGAACACTTCGCCGAGCGTGCGCGGCTCGCCTTCGTGGAGCGGCACGCGCGGCGGGTGCGAAGAGCGCGGGCGCGTCGCGCCGTTCAACTGCTGCTGCTGTTGGTCGTCCGCCGTCTGTGCGACGGTCTGTTCCTTCGTGTGCGTCATCTGGCGCTCACCCCTTTGAGAAAGATGTCGAGCACTTCGTCGGCCATCGGCGCGAGCTTGTAGCGCCGCTTCGAGAGAATCCAGTTGGTCGCCATCTCGTCCAAAGCGCCGAAGAGAATCTTGGCGACGAGCTTGGCGTTCAAGTCCTTGCGGAAGACGCCCTCGCGCTGCCCCTCCTCGAAGACCTCGCGGATGAGGCCGAGGTACTGCGCGAGCCCGGCGGCTGAAAACTCCTCCATGAACTTCGTCGAGCCGCGCAACTCGACCTGAAAGACGACCGCCAAGTCCCTGTCCGCGCCGAGGCGTTCGAGGTGGTGGCGCGCGATGCGGCGCAGCCTCTCACACGCGTCGCCGACGCGCGCGAGTTCCTCGCGCCCCTCGGCGATGGCCTCGGTGGTGTTGCGCTCGAAGATGGAGCGCAGGATTTCTTCTTTGCTCTTGAAGTAGAGGTAGACCGTGCCGTCGGCGACTCCGGCCTGGCGCGCGATGTCGGCGACCTTCGAGTTGAAGTAGCCGTTGCGCGCGAAGACGTGCGTCGCGGCGCGGAGGATGGCTTCGCGCTTGTCGCCCGCCGCCGGGCGCGCGCTCTGGAGGGAACGTGCGGAACGCATAAAGGGGAACGGGGCTCCGTCTCTTCGATTGTTTCAGAGGCTCGCGGCTGAATGGCCGTTCATTCAGTCGGGTTGGCCCTTAGCCTAACCCGCCCGCGCGCGTTTACGCAAGAAGACATTGACGAAAGGTCAGTTGCCGCGCGTGTCTGATTCGCGCTCTTCGGAGTCGCGCGCGTCGCCGTCGCCGCCCTCGGCGAAGAGCTGGCCGTCGGCGGGCTTGACGCGGACTGCGCCGCCGCGCAGGTGGAGGTCGCTCGTCGGGTAGGGAATCTCGATGCCGCGTTCGAGGAAGAGGCGGCGGATGTTGTAGTTGATCTCGCTCCGAATCTGCGGGTGGCGGCGCGGGCGGTCAGTCCAGACGAGGAGGCGGAAGTTCAAAGACCAGTCGCCGAACTCCATGAACTGCACGCCCGGCTTCGGCTCGGCGAGGACGTGGTTGACGCCGTCGGCGGCGTGCAGCAAGGTCTCCGTCACCAAGTCCACGTCCGCGTCGTAGGAGACGCCGACCGGGACGGAGAGGCGCGAGCGGCGGCCCCTGTAAGACCAGTTGACGAGGTTCTGGTTGGTGAGCTTCGAGTTCGGGACGATGACCGAGATGTGGTCGTTCGTCTGCACGACCGTCGTCCGCAAGTTGATCGAGACGACCTTGCCGTCCGTCATCTTGCTGTCCGGCCCCGTCACGCTGATGAAGTCGCCGACTCTCACGGGCCGCTCGAAGAGGAGGAGGAACCCGGCGGCCAAATCGCCCGCGATGAACTGCAACCCGAAGCCGATGCCGACCGAGAGCGCCGTGAAGAGGACGGCGATGGAGGTGAGGTCGAGGTTGAGGGCGGTCTTGAGCGCGAAGAGCACGCCGACGACGATGACGATGTAGTTGACGAGGCGGAGGATCGTGTACTGGACGCCGGGGTCGAGGTGCGGGTGCGCCGCCATCCTCCGTTCGAGGAAGGTTCGGAGGTAACGCGAGATGACGAGCGCGACGATAAAGATGACCGACGCCGAGCACCAGATCGGACGCCGAAAAAACGAAGTTGCCGAGCTTCCAGTCGCGGTTGATCTGGTAGCGCAGCGGCTCAGTCCAACGCCACACGCGCTCCAAGACATTCTCGCCCTCCTGCCGGAGCGCGAGGCCGATTGGCGACTCCTTCATCAACAACAACGACGCCGCCCAACCCTTCGCCGCCGCCGAACTTAATCCCGTCCAAAGCTCTCCGCTCATCTATCTCTCCCCGGCCCCGCTTGCCCCCCGCGCAAAACTGACGAAGCCGCCACGCCGTTGTCGGGGCGGGCGGCTCGCGCGTGCAAAGATTTACTGTGGCGGAGGGGACAGGACTCGAACCTGCAAGCCCGTGAGGGCGGTAGTTTTCAAGACTACTGCATTACCATTATGCTACCCCTCCGTTTTGATTTCGCGCACACAATATACCCCACCGCTTCGCGCGCGCTCAACCGTTACGAAAACAGAACCGCGAGCGGTAGCGAGCGGGTAGAGCCTTGTCAACGCCCGACCCGCTCGCTACCGCTCGCGGTTCTGTCTTCTCTTAATTACAGTTCGACCTTCTCGTTCTCGCCCGGATCGTAGCTCGCGCCGGTGGCGGCGGCTTTGACGAGGCCGATGATGTGGGAGACGAGGCTCGAACGACTGTCCCAGTACTCGGCCCGCTCGGCGCGCACACGGAGCAGAGCGAGGTCTGGGTCGTCCGACCCTTCGGGGAACCACGCCTTGAGTTCCGGGCTCCAGAGTTCCTCGATCTTCGCGCGGTCGCGCACGACGCGCGCCTTGCCGGAGACGGAGACGTAGTGCTGCTTGTCGGGGCGCGCGAAGCTGACGTTGACCTCCTCTTCGCGCTCGACCTCGTCCACCTTCGGCGTGCTGGCCTTGGTGAAGAACCAGATGTCGCCGTCGAACTCCCGCCGCTGCAAGGCCATCGGACGGCTCCGCAGGCTCCCGTCCGTGTCCACGGTCGTGAGCATCGCGAACTCGATGTCGTTGATGAGTTCGCCGAGCTTCTTGATACGTTCCTCGCGCGTCGTCTGATCGCTCATAAAGAAGATTGCTCCTTGAAGAAATTGTCGGAGCGATTATGGCGGCGAAACGTCACGGAACTGACCGAGAAGTGGCACGGCCTTTGTCATTTCTGACGCAAAAGTTTATGGCGGGCGAGGAAGTCCGAGAGTTCGCGGTTGAACTCCGCGGGCTTGTCCATCATCAGGAAGTGGCTCACGCCGTCCCACATCCGGTAGTCGAGCGCGGGCGCGATTTTTTTGAAGCGCTGCTCGGCGTCAGCCGCCCAGAAGGGCGAGCGCGCGACGACGGCGAGGGCGGGGACTTTCACAAGGTCTTCCTTCCACAAAGACTCGTCCATCATTCCTTCCATCGCGCTCACGGCGACGTGCGGCGGCGCGGAGAGCATCGCCGTCTTGACCTCCTCGCGCAGCGCCGCCGAGTGCATGGGCTGCACCATCCCCTCGACCATCTGCGTCGCCGCCTGCTTGTAGTTCGCGCGCATCGGGGCCATGAACTGCTCCATCGCCGCGCGCGGCGCGAACGGCCACAGCCCGCCGTCCACGAACACCAGCCCCAGAGTCTTCTCCGGGAACTTGCGGTAGAACTGCCGCACGACGGGGACGCCCATGCTGTGCCCGACGAGCACCGCCCGCTTCACGCCCGCTTCACGCATCACCGCCTCGACCGCGCGCGCGAACAAGTCCATCGTGTAGGTCATCTCCGGCTTGTCGCTCTGCCCGTGCCCCGGCAAGTCCAGAGCGATGACGCGCGTCTTGTCCGCGAACGCCGGCGTCTGCAAACGCCAGAAGCTCAAATCGCACGTCCACCCGTGCACGAAGACGAGCGCCTCGCTCCCCTTGCCCTCACTCCGGTAATGCACCCGCATCCCTTCGAGCTTCGCGAAGCCGTCCACCGCCTTCGCCTCGCCCGCCTTCTCGCGCCCCGCCGCCACACCCGCCGCCGCCGTCAAGCAGACCGCAAGCATCAGCGCCGCGCCGACCCTTCGCACGCCCGCGCGCCTCATAAAAGAGTTCGAATTCATAGCCTGTCCCTCCCGCCTTTACTTACAAATTCTCACCTCGCAACCGCGAGCGTAGATACGGGCGCGGCGCGCGAAAGTTTACCGCCGGGGGCGTGCAGCCGAAGAGTCAACGGAGCGGGAGGAAGCTTATCCGTCCTTCCCATTCGCCTTCAAGGCTGCATTCGGCAAGGAGAAGGATGGCTTCGATGGCGTGGATGATAGAGACGTGCTGTCCGACTTCAAAAACTCCGGGCATGGACAATCCTTCGGCGACGCGAGCATCAACGTATCGCCGCATCGTTGTCACATCGTGCGTGAGCAAAATCCGACCTTCCGTCGCGGCCCATTCCAGCACTTCCGCGTCGCCTTTGCCGGTAAGCCCTGCATCCTGCACGCGCACGATGTCCAGTTCAGGTCTGCGGCGCAGCAACCCGCGAAGGATACGGTTATTAAAGTCCTCGTCAGTTGCTAAGCGTAGCATTAACTATATCCTCAGCCCTCCGAACTACGGAGCACAAGCCTTTACAACAAGCCCATAGCCGATGTGTCAAGTGATTTTTCAAAAAATTCTCCTAACAAAGTAAGTTCTGGAACAAGTGCTCTTGGGAGAAGTTCTCTTAAAAGGTCGGTTCTCTAACTTCAAAAAAAGAAATTGATTTTGGAAAACCTCTATAAAGACTTCACTGTTCACTTCTCCACATTTACATCAATAACCCAAAGGCTCAGGTTTTCTTCAGTTACAGACCCATAAAAACAGAAACCCGCCGTCTCTGGCGGGCTACTCAATTAAAAAGTCTTCTTAGTTTTACCTGTCAGAACGAAACGCCTGCGACGCACGCTTTAAGTCTTACGGGCGAGCAGTCGTTCGCGCAGCCCGTGAGGGTTGAATTGAGATTCAAGCTCCTTTCTCAATTCCTCACGTTGTACTTTTCTTTGCTCAAGATACTTTTCCACCTCGGCGCGATTCTGTAAGTAATAGCCGAGGACGGAATAGATGGCGGCGAGATCGAGCGTCGTAAAGGCCTGGGCGATTTCTTCCGGCGTCGCGCCTTCGTCAAACGCGTAGATGACTGAGTCGAGCGAGACGCGCGTGCCGGTCAGGCGTAAAACGCCCGCTTCGTCCATAGATAACGGTACTGTGGTCGTGGCCTGACTCATCGCCGAAAAGTATAGCCCAAGTGGGCCGGGCTTGACACCGAAATCCGCGCCCTCACGTCGTCAGGCGGCGGTAGATGGCGGGGAGGCGTTCGGGGAGGTTGAGCACGTCGTCAATGATGGTGTAGCCGACTTCGCCGTAGAGGTCGCGTGATTCGGCTTCGGCGGGCCTTCCGAGACAACGTGGGTTGAATCGGGAAGGCTCAGGAGAGGAAGTTCCTCAGAGTCGGCCCAAGTTGTTCGGGCGTTCGTGTCTGACACTCCCAAACCTCAAGCACCTCCCACCCTTCTTGTTTGAGGGCCGCAATGTTCCGGCGGTCTCGCTCGACGTTCGACAGTCTTTTGGCACGCCAGAATTCCGCATTCTGTTTTGGCGTCACGTTCCCGTAGCGGCAGTCGTGCATATGAAAGAAGCAGCCGTGGACGAAGATGATTTTGCGGCGTGAGGGGAAAACGAGGTCGGGCTTGCCGGGCAGGTCTTTGCGGTGCAGCCGGTAGCGGTAGCCCATGCGATGAACCAGCGAGCGCACGATCATTTCGGGCCGCGTGTTCCGGTTTCGGATACGCGACATATTGAAGCTGCGCTGTGCGGGCGTGTGAACGTCTGACATCGGCAACTTCCCCGGTAGCTCACAGGAATTGTGTCAGATTTTCAGCCAACTCCTGTGCCTTTAACCTGACCGCCCCCTGCAAGCTTGAATTTTCTTCGAGCCACTCCTCCGACAGATTCCTTTCGGTGAATGACTCAAAGAAGCTACCCGGCATCATCACCGTTTGCGTCGCGCCGCCTCCCATTCCTCTGCCCCCGGCTTGTAGGTTCCAGCTACATGCCATAACCAGATTTGATAAAGTGATGCAGCGCCATCCTACGAGGCGTCTGGTCGCGCTGTCATCCACTTCTCTGATGATATAAAGTGCATTTGAATCCGTCGCAAGGCACATTCGCAGCATCATCAAAATTCTGCCTGCATCAAGTCCAAAAGCTCCGCCCGATGTCGGGCTTTTTTCCTTTACTTCCACCGGCATCACGGCCTGTCGAAAACTTACGATAAAAGCATCAACGTCGTAAGGGTCATCAAATGGTTTATGAAGTCGTTGTTTTAGATAGCCGTAATAAAAAGCCTGACGAAGCGTAAGGCTTGTCAACTGTTCTTCGTCCATCGCTTTGAATCTGTCAATAACGTCAGCCTGCCATTCATTCCCCGGCATTGCTTTCCCTCTACTGCCGGGCCAGCGGTCAAACGGCTCGTCACCTTCGTTAGGTCTGAGCCGTTCATTGGTATAACTGTAATTCTTCCATCCTAGCTGAGATGGGTCAGCGCCAGCGCCGGAACTGATTGACCCTGCTACAATCACACCAATTGCGCTTTGAGGGAAGAAAAGGAATGGCGTGCCGGGGAGAAGGAAGTTAAAATGCCCATCATGTCAAAAGAAGAACTGCTGAAAATGTTTACAGTTGATGAGCGTGGAATCATTATTTCTAATAAACATAAAGGAGTGAGAGATGCGTTCGTAGGGCAACCCTTATATGTAGCGTGGTATTGGCTTAACTATGAACCTATCTCAGGGTGGGACGATGAAGAAGATGAGAACGGAGATATAACCTTGAGTTTTGTGGTTATGCACGAAGATGCGGAGGACTTTCCTGAGTTAGGAGGGCGGGTAGGCGAGACTATAACTATAAAACAGGAAGTTAGATATAAATGCTCGGAAGTAATAGAAGACGAATCGTATAAATCACTGTGGGACAGTAATTCACCATAACTCACATGGTCCTCAAAAGGTCACTCCTCTTTATATCGCTCTCTGTGGTAGGCCAACGCGACAGGGTCAGGCGCAAACCGTTTTGGTAGGGAGAGCGGCTTCCCATCAACTTCGATTAAAGCAACCAAATGCATTCGATTCGATGTTTTCACCTTCGCCCGCTTTGAAACAATCACAATAAGAGAATCGCTGATGGTTAGTAACCCCCTATCAAAAGCGCGGTCGTGAATAGCGCAGAGGGATAATCCGTTTCGCGGGTCGGCGCGACGCTCTACGCTTTCACTCCACGGAATGATATGGCTGGCATTTATAAGCTCCGGTAAATTCAGGTCACAAATAGCGCAGCGATAGTCATAGCTGGCAAGAACTGCGTCACGAAAAAAAGTCTGTACTAGCCGTGTGCGAACCAACCGTGTCTGTTCAGTTGGCCCTGAAGGTAGAGCAATCTTTTCCTCTGCCGGTTCGACAGCGCGTGTGACAGTTTGGCTGAATGCTTGCTGGCTCTCAAACGCTAGACGCTCCGGGTTGGAGTTGAACTCATCCCATACTTCGCGGTCTGCCCGGCTGGCATTCCTCAATCCTCGCACGTTTCTGTCTCTATGTGCGGGGTCGAAGCTGGCGAAGTTTACCGACTTCATGGCAACAGCACTCGGCGTCCGATTGATTTTCAGGGCAAGTGAAACGATTTCAGGATTGCTTTTATGGAGGCGTCCGAAAGGGGTTCGACAATACAGATTGAAGGTTAAAAGAAGCTCTTCCCTTGTCCAGTTTCTGATTGGCATTCTGATTTTTGAATCCGACGGTGATGGACGATGCTCCGGCGCTTCATGTTGTCAGCCTCCGGTAAATGGCGGGCATCCGTTCGGGCAAAGATAGCACATCATCAATAATCGTGTAACCGACTTCGCCGTAGAGGTCTTTGAGTTCGGCTTCGGAGTCGCGGTCAATGGTGATGCAGAAGGGGGTGATGCCGTCGAGGCGGGCCTGGCGGAGGGCTTCGCGGGTGTCCTCGCGGGCGTAGCGGGCGTCGCCGTAGTCGTGGTCGTAGGGGCGACCGTCGGAGAGGACGATGAGGAGGCGGGTGCGGGCCTCCTGCCTCTGAAGTTTGGCGGCGGCGTGGCGGATGGCCGCGCCCAAACGGGTGTTGTTCTGGTAGTTGATGCCGCCGATGCGGCGCTCGACCTCTTCGGCGTAGCGCTCGTCGAAATCTTTGACGACGTAAAACTTGACGTTGCGGCGGCCCTCGCTCGTGAAGCCGTAGATGCTGTATGGGTCGCCGACGGCTTCGAGCGCCTCGCTCATCAAGACTAGTCCTTCCTTCTCGATCTCGATGATGCGGCGACCGGGGTGCGTGTAGGGCTGCAAGGGGTGGCGACCGATGGTGCGGGCCGTCGAGCTCGATTGGTCGAGGAGGAACGAGACGGCCACGTCGCGCTCGCGGCGGAGCCGCTTGGTGTAAATCCGCTCGGACTGCCGACCGTCGGCGCGGCGGTCAATGACGTAATCAATGAGGGCGTTGAGGTCATAGTCCTCGCCGTCAATCTCGTTCATCACGCGCTTGAGGCTTTCGGGGCGCATCAGTTGGAACTGGTGGCGGATGGAGGAGATGACGCCCCGATAACGCGAGCGCGTCAGCTCGACGAAGGAACGCTCGCCGCGCCGGACGCGCTTCTCGATGACGCGGCACCAGCCGACGCGAGTGTCCGAAAGGTCTCTGTCCCACTCGTCGTACTCGAAGGCCACTTCGTCCGGCTCAAGGTCTTGCTCGGCGGACTCGCCCGCCACCCAACGCTCCGTGCCGGTGAAGGCCTCCTCGCCCTCGGCGGAAGATTCGAGGCCCGCCCACGCGTTGAAGAGGTCGCGCGCGTCGCGGTCGCGCTCGCCTTCGCGGCGCTCGTTGTCGGGCTGCTCCTCCTTCTGCTCCGGGCGCGGGATGTTCGACTGCGCGCGACCGTCCTCGCCGTCGTCGCTTTCCTCGCCTTGCGACTGCCGCTCGCGCATTTCGGGCGCGACCGACTGGAAGAGAGTGTAGACGCGGCCCGTCGCCATCAAGGTGTCGGCGACCGACGACCCCGCGCCCGCGAGGTAGTCGGCGACGATTGATTCAAGCTCGGAGACTATCTGGCCGTAGGCCGCGCGCGCGTCGTCGAGCGCGCCGCCGCAGAGCGTGATTTGAAACAAAAGCTCGAAGGGGACGAGCGTGATGGGGACTCCGGCGATGCGCGGTCGGCCCCCGCGCAGGTGCTCGCGCACGAGGTCGAGGTCGCGGCCCAAGCCTCTGATAGGCGCGGCGCAGGCGGCGGTCAATGCGCCCGTTCTCCAAAGTGCCGAAGATGCGCGTCGCCAAGCCTCTCTGCGGAAAGAGCGCGAGCACGGCGCGGTAGTCCGCGTCGGCTGGCATCACGCGGCGCGACTCTCTCTGTCGCCGCGCCTCCTCTTCGGGCGCGAGGGCGCGCTCGCCTTTCTCCATCTCGTTGATGTAGCCGTCGAGCGCGAAGGCGTCGAGCGCGTCCACGTTCTCCGGCGCGTAAGAGTTGCGAGATTGACTCGAAGGCGGCGCGCAAATCGGCGGTCTCGCGCTCGTGCGTGCCGAACTCTATCTGCCCGGCGGCGTGCGCCGCGAGGACTTTGTAGAGGCGGAAGTCGAGTTCATCCCCGCCGAACTCGTTGACGCTCGAAGGCAGGTGAATCGTGCGCCCGTCGCCGATGCGCGCCTCGTCGGGCACGGCGGCCAAAGGCGCGACCTCGACGGCGCGTCCCGTCAGAGCTTCGACATAGAGCCGAAGGGTCTGCGAGACCTCTTCGAGCGCGAGGCCCGTCCCGCCGCTCTTCAGTTGCTCCTGACTCCGCCGCGTCTCAAGCGCGTAGTAACCCCTGCGCGCACGCGCCGTCGCCCCGGCGAGCGCGAGACCTTCTTCGGCCCAACGCTCGAACTGCTCGACGGTCGTCGTGCGCAGCGCGACGGGCGCGGAGCGGAAGCAAGAGATGGCGGCCTCGGCGTCAACGCGCGCCACCTCGCGCGCCGCCGTGAGCACGCGCCGCGCGACCTCCGCGACGTGCGAACGCTCCGCGCGCCCTTGCGACAGCGAGCGGAAGAAAGCGGGACTCGAACGAGCCAGAGCCACGAGCCCCGCGTTGCTGTGCTCCGCCACGGCGTGCAAAAGCCCGGCCCATTCGTCGAAGGCTTCGGGCAGCACGCGCAAGACTTCGCCGCCCGCCGTCGTCGCGTGCAAAGCCGCCGCCCCGCCGCGACTCAAAAACTCTTTCGCGTGACGGAAGAGCCGGAGCACGGCCTCCGCGCTCAAGCCTTCGACCGCCGCCGGCAGAGCCGCCCACAAGTCCGCCGCGATGCCGCCCGCGCGCAAGGCGAACTCCCTCGCCGTCTCGACCGCCGCGCGCCCGACCGTCTCATGCGAGTGGGCACGGCCTTCATCAACATTCGAGTAAGCACGGCCTTCATCAACAACATCCGCCGCGCCTTCATCCGATGCCGTGACGAGTTCATCCTCGCCGTCGGGCGGAAGACTCTCGAAGACGCGCGGGGTCGCCGCCACGAAGTCCGCGCTGTGCCGCGCCGAGCGGCGCGCGACTTCGAGCGCGACCTCGAAGACCGCGCCCAAGAGCGTCGCGTCACCCACGGCGCGGGCCACCGACGGCGCGCGCCCGTAGGTTTCGAGCGCGACCGAAGTCGAGAGCGACAACTGTCGCCCGCAGACCTGAAACAGCATCAGCCGCGCGCCCTTCGGCACGTCGCGCAACTCCTCGACGCCCTCGACGAAGAACCCGGAGCCGGTCTCGGCGTCGGCCATCGCCAGCCGCCGCCCCATCTCGCCCCACGCGCGCAACTCCTCGGCGTCGAGCACGCGCGCGGCCTCCGGCACGGCCCGCAAAAAATCCACGCCCACGCGCAGAGAGACGCCCGCGAGCCCCGCGCTCACCTCCAGAGCCGCGCGCGCCAAGTCGCCCGGCAGTTTCCCAATCTCCCGCGCTAAGCCCGCAATCGTCCGCCGCTCCGACGCGCTCCGCACCGAGCGCAGTCGCTCGCGCAGCGCCTTCTCCAAAGGCTCCGCCCCGGCGACCTCGCGCCCCTCGACTTTCGGTTCGAATCCTTCGTCGTCTCGCTCGCTCATCCGATTTTTCGCACGTCCGTCCGAGCACACGTTCTTCGCTCGAACACGCCCGGAGTTTCAATCTCGAATCATTGTACCGCACGCCGTTTCGTGGCATCCAAGACGCACGCCGCGGCATCTTTCAAACTGCACACCTCGCCGCCTTTCGACGCCCGACATTCAAGGAGCCGCACACCGATGAACTCTCCCACGCTCAAGAAAGTATGTCTCGCCCTCCTTCTCCTGCTCGCCGCCGCCGAGGCGCAAACCGCAAACGCGCAGAGCGACACGCGGTGCATGTTGAAGCCGGAGTACCGGCAGTTCGACTTCTGGGTCGGCGAATGGGACGTGATGAATCCGCGCGGGCAGCTCGCCGGGACGAGCAGCGTGCAACTCATCCTCGGCAACTGCGTCGTCTTCGAGAACTGGACGGGCACGCGCGGCAGCAATGGCAAGAGCTTCAACATCTACAACGCCGCGAAGGGGAAGTGGCAGCAGAATTGGGTGGACAGCTCCGGCAGCGTCCTCGAACTCACCGGCGAGTTCAAAGACAACGCGATGCGCCTCACCGGCGAGAGCTTGAGGCCGGGCGGCGCGAAGACCTTAGAGCGCCTCACCTTCACCAAAATCAACGCCGACCGCATCCGCCAGCTCTGGGAGCAGTCCGCCGACGACGGCAAGACGTGGACGGTCGCCTTCGACGGCACTTACATCAGGAAGAAATGAAGTTAAGTAGTTGTTGGAAGGCTTTGCGGAATCTGTCGGTCGTGTGTGAGGTCACAACAGCTCGTCTAAAGATTTCGTCTCGCCGCGTCTGAACTCGGCGAGCGCCTCATCAGCGAGCGCTGCCAATTTGTTCTGTGAATTACCCGTCTCGCGCAGATGCTTGCTGAAAACCTTTTTATTTTCAATAGGTTTTCGATGAGCCATTCGTGAATCTCTTGAAGCTTCTCCGCGTCGGCCTCGATCTGAGCCATCTCGGCTGAATCGAATACTGCACGCCCGAACATCGTCGGTGCTCGACCAATATAATTTTGAACCGAACTCGGCTTCTATCTTCAACTCCCTATCTTGCTTGAGCCGGTTGAAAATACTCCTGTTTCTTTCACCGTCTTTCACATCAATGAGGAGTGACGCTACCACTCGTTCACCCTTAGCGAAAAAAGCGTCGTAGTAAACACCGGGGATGATGCCGGAAGTGAAGTGGTAAAAGTTTCTCGGCTGCGCGGCTCGCGCATTAGTAAAGTTGTGCTTCTCACGTAGCTCGTCTATGAGCTTTTGGAAAAATGACCTGTAAGCCTTACCGCGCTGACTTATCACTTAACACCTCCTCATGTGAGAGAGACACTGTGCGCGATGGTGGTTAGGATTAAATCACCGTCGTCACGATTTCGCGGATGCTGCGTTGGAGTTCGCGGTCGTCGGTGATGGGGGAGCAGAGGGCGACTTCGGCGGCGGCGGTGGGGGCGATGCCGCGGGCGATCATCTGCGCGGCGTAGATGAGGAGGCGGGTCGAGACGCCTTCTTCGAGGCCGTGGCCGCGCAGGTTCCGAACCTTCTGGCCGATGAGGACGAGGTCGCGGGCGGTCTGCAAGTCAACGCCGCCTTCGCGGGCGACGATCTCGGCTTCGAGTTCGGCGGGCGGGTAGTCGAACTCCATCGCGACGAAGCGCTGGCGCGTGGACTGCTTGAGGTCTTTGAGGATGGATTGATAACCGGGGTTATAAGAGACGACGAGCATGAAGTCGGGCGGCGCGTCGAGAATCGTGCCGCGCTTCTCGATGGGGAGGCGGCGGCGGTCGTCGGTCAGTGGGTGGATGATGACGACGGTATCTTTGCGCGCCTCGACCACTTCGTCGAGGTAGCAGATGGCCCCCCCGCGCACGGCGGCGGTGAGCGGGCCGTCGTGCCAGACGGTCTCTTCGCCTTCGAGGAGGTAGCGCCCGACGAGGTCTGTCGCCGAGAGGTCTTCGTGGCACGCGACGGTGATGAGCGGGCGGCGCAGACGCCACGCCATGTGCTCGACGAAGCGCGTCTTGCCGCAGCCCGTCGGGCCTTTGAGCATCACGGGCAGCCGCGCGGCGTGCGCCGCCTCGAACAGTTCGACTTCAGCCGCGACCGGGAGATAAAAAGGCTCGTCCCCGACGACGTATTCTTCGATGGCTCGTTCCATAAGTTCAAAGTTCAAGGTTCAAAGTTCAAAGTTAAAGACAAAGCTCTGGTTCTTAACTTTGAACTTTGAACTTTGAACCGACGCTGAGAGGCTGACTCAGCGCCCCGATTCGGGGTATCCTTAAAGTGCTGAAAAAGCAGCGACAAACGTCGGAAGGGCATCTTAGCACCTGCCGCAAAAGGGCGGCAAACAACAGCGCGTGACGGGTCAACCGTGACAGGTGACAAGATAAAAACCTGTCTTTCTCCTGTCACCCGTCACGGTTTACGGTTCACGGTTTTTAGTTATGAAGATTGCGGTAGCCATGAGCGGCGGCGTTGATAGTTCGGCGGCGGCGGCGATTCTGAAGGACGCGGGGCACGAGCTGGTCGGCTTCACGATGCAGTTGTGGAATCAGCGTCGGGGCTTGAACGTGGACGAGAACGGCGAGCCTCTGCCGTCGCGCTGTTGCTCGCTCGACGACGTGTACGACGCGCGGCGCGTGGCGGGCGAGTTGGGCTTCCCGTTCTACGTCCTGAACCTCGAACGCGAGTTCGAGCGCGACGTGGTCGAGCCCTTCGTCAACGCTTACCTCGAAGGCGAGACGCCCATCCCGTGCGTGGCCTGCAACAGCCGTCTGAAGTTCGCCTCGCTCGACCGTCTGGCGCAGAGCCTCGGCTGCGAGAAGGTGGCGACGGGCCACTACGCGCGCGTCGTGTTTGATGAAGGGTCGAAGCGTTACCGTCTGCTGCGCGGGCTCGACGCGCGCAAGGATCAGACGTACTTCCTCTGGGAGTTGACGCAGGAGCAGCTTTCGCACGCGATGTTCCCGCTCGGCGAGATGTCGAAGTCGGAGGTGCGCGAAGAGGCGAGGGGCGCGGGCCTCGCGGTCGCGGAGAAGTCGGAGTCGCAGGAGATTTGCTTCGTGCCCGACGGCGACTACGCGGGCTTCATTGACCGCTATCTCGAAGCCGAAGGCAGGGAAGACCTCGCGCCCGGTAAAGGCGAGATCGTCAACACGCGCGGCGAACGCGTGGGCGAGCACGGCGGCATCCATCGCTACACCGTCGGGCAGCGGCGCGGGCTCGGCATCTCGAACCCTCTGCCGCTCTACGTCGTGCGCGTCGAGGCGGAAGAGAACCGCGTCGTCGTCGGCGAGGCCGAAGAGCTTCTGTCGTCGGAGTTCGAGGCGGCGGGCGTCAACTGGGTCGCCTTCGACGAGCCCGCGAGCGAGGTGCGCGCCGACGTGCGCGTCCGCTACCGGCACACGGAAGCGCCAGCGACGGTCGAACCTCTGGGCGGGGCCAGAGTCCGCGTCCGCTTCGACGAGCCGCAACGCGCCGTCACGCCCGGACAGGCGACGGTCTTTTACCGTGGCGAAGAAGTCGTCGGCGGCGGTTGGATTGTAAAAAGTAAGAAGCCGTGATGAGCGCCGGAGGCGCGACGGAAATTAGCCGGGGGTGAAGCGAGGAGGCGGAAGCCGACGAAGCGCAACCCCCGGAACAAGCCATCATAAAAATTGTGCGCCCCGGCAGGGGCGCGGGAACATACGTTGCGAATGAAGACGCAAGCAATTTCCTTCGCCCCTCCGGGGCGAAATGATTTTTATCGCATCGTGTTCCGGGGGTTGCGCACAGACGCTCTCGCGTCTTCGCTCACCCCCGGCTAATTTCCATCGCCCCTCCGGGGCTCTTTGAATGCTTGTCGGCCTTTCGTTCGCTCAAAACTTTTCCTTCGCGGCTCGCGTAACTACAAGCGCCTCCCCGGCGAAGGGGCAATCGTCTAAATCCCAAGAAAAATCGGACAAATACTTCGGTCAGGATAATTATGGCAATGTCACGTGGAAAGAAAGTAGCTTTAATCATCGGCGGCATTCTGCTGGCGCTCGTCCTTGTGGTCGTGGTCGTCGGCGTGCTGCTCGCCATGTCGCTCGACCGCGACCCGGAGATTCGCGACAAGAGCGTCCTCGTCCTCAAGGTCGAGGGGGCGCTCCCCGACTACTCGAACGCAGACCCCGTGGCCTCGCGCTTCTTCGGCGCGGAGACCGACTCGCTCGCGAGCCTGCTCGTGCAACTCAAGAAGGCCAAGGCCGACAAGCGAGTGGACGCGGTGCTCTTAGACATCGGCTTCCTCCAGACCGGGTGGGCGAAGGCCGACGAGATTCGCGCGGCCATCGCCGACTTCCGCACTTCGGGCAAGCCCATCTACGCGTACATGGAACTCGGCTCGGACAAGGAGTACTACGTCGCGACCGCCGCCGAGCGCGTCTACATGGCCCCCATCAGCGACCTCTTCATCAACGGCCTCGCCGCCGAAGCGATGTTCTTCCGCGGCTCCTTCGACAAGCTCGGCATCGAGTGGGACTCGTTCCAGATCGGCAGGTACAAGAGCGCGCCCGAACACTTCACGCGCAAGACGATGTCGGACGGCGAGCGCGAGAACCTCAACGCGCTGCTCGACGAAATCTTCAACCGCTACGTCCAGACGGTCGCCGAGTCGCGCCGCAAGTCGGTTGAGGACGTGCGCGCCATGATTGACACCGCGCCGCACAACGCGCACGAGGCGCTCTCCGCGGGACTCATAGACGCCACCGCCTACCGCGAGGAGATTGAGAACGAACTCAAGAAGCGGCTCGGCTACAAGGACGACGAGAAGCTGCGCAAGGTCTCTTGGGGCGAGTACCGCCGCATCACGCCCGAATCGCTCGGACTCAATCAGGGCGAGAAGATCGCCGTCATCTTCACCGCCGGGCCGATAGGTCAGGGCCACTCGAACGACGGCACGTTCGGCGGCGAGCCGACCATCGGTTCCGATACCGTCGTCAAGGCTATCAACGACGCCCGCGACGACAAGGACGTGAAGGCCATCGTCCTCCGGGTTGACAGCCCCGGCGGCTCGATCTACCCGTCGGACTTCATCTGGAAGGCGGTCGAGGAGGCGAAGCGCAAGAAGCCGGTCGTCATCTCGATGGGCGACGTGGCGGCTTCGGGCGGCTACTACATCTCGATGGGCGCGAACAAGATCGTCGCCGAGCCTCTGACGATCACCGGCTCCATCGGCATCTACGCCTACAAGCCCGTGATGTCCGGCTTCTACGAGTGGATCGGCGTGACGAGCGAGTACCTGCTGCGCGGCAAGAACGCGGGGCTCTTCCGCGAGACCGAGAAGTTCACGCCCGACGAGCGCGCGCGCTTCGAGGCGATGCTCAAGCACTCCTACTTCGACGAGTTCGTGAAGAAGGCGGCGCAGGGGCGCGGGCGCGACCCCGAATACATCCACTCGGTCGGCGAGGGCCACGTCTGGACGGGCGCGCAAGGGAAGGAGAAGGGGCTCGTTGACGAACTCGGCGGGCTCGACCGCGCCGTCGAAGTCGCCAAAGAGTTGGCGGGCATCCCCGCCGACAAGGGCGTGCGCCGCGTCGTCTTCCCCGCGCCGCGCAGCTTCTTCGAGCAGATGTTCGGCGGCGGCGGCGAAGACCACGCCGCCATCAAGGCCCAACAGCAGCAGCAGGCCGCGCTCATCAACGCCGCCCCCAAGCAGATGCGCCGCGCCCTCCGCTACGCCTCCATCTTCGACCGCGTCCAGCCCGGCGAAGCGATGGTCATCCTGCCCTACGACTTGAAGATCGAATAAAGTACGAAGCGGTCGGCAGTTCAGAGCGCCGGAGGCGCGGCGGAGATTAGCCGGGGGTGAGCGAGGACGCGCGAGCGTCCGAAGCGCAACCCCCGGAACCCTCGATAAAAACAACTCGCCCCGGCAGGGGCGTCGGAAACGCGCGCAACATCAAACGTGTCGCGTGTTCCCGCGCCCCTGCCGGGGCGCACAATTTTTATGGCGATGTGTTCCGGGGGTTACGCTTCGTCGGCTCGCGCCGCCTCGCTCAACCCCCGGCTAATCTCCGCCGCGCCTCCGGCGCTTTTTACCGCTTACTGCTCTCTATCTTCTCCAACCCGCCCATGTACGGGCGCAGCGCTTCGGGGATGATGACCGAGCCGTCCGGCTGCTGGTAGTTTTCCAGTATCGAGAGCCAAGTGCGACCGACGGCGAGCCCCGAACCGTTAATCGTGTGGACGTATTCGGGCTTCGCGCCGCCGCCGCGACGGAAGCGTATCTGCGCGCGCCGCGCCTGGAACGACTCGAAGTTGGTGCACGAAGAGATTTCGCGGAACGTGTTCTGGCTCGGCAGCCACACCTCGATGTCGTAGGTCTTCGCGCCGCCGAAGCCCAGGTCGCCCGAAGAGAGCGTGACGACGCGGTAGTGCAGGCCCAGACGTTGGAGGATCGTCTCGGCGTTGCGCGTCAGGGCTTCGAGTTCCTCGTAAGAGTTTTCCGGCAGAGAGAGTTTTACCAACTCCACCTTGTCGAACTGATGCTGGCGGATGACGCCGCGCGTGTCGCGCCCGTAGGAGCCCGCCTCGGAGCGGAAGCAGGGCGTGTAGGAGACGAACTTCAACGGCAAGTCTGACGCTTCGAGAATCTCTTCGCGGTGGATGTTCGTGACCGGCACTTCCGCCGTCGGGATGAGGTAGAGGCCGCGCTCGTCCGTGAGCTTGAAGAGGTCTTCCTCGAACTTCGGCAACTGCCCCGTGCCGAAGAGCGAGTCGCGGTTGACGATGAAGGGCGGCAAGGTCTCCTCGTAGCCGTGCTCCGAGGTGTGGATGTCCAGCATGAAGTTGATGAGCGCGCGCTCCAGACGCGCGCCCGCGCCCTTCAAGATGGCGAAGCGCGCCGTCGCGATCTTCGCCGCGCGTTCGAGGTCGAGGATGCCGAGCCGCGTGCCGAGGTCAACGTGATCCTGCGGCTCGAAGTCGAAGCGCGGAGCCTCGCCCACGCGCCGCACCTCCACGTTGGCCGACTCGTCCGCGCCCACGGGCACGCTCTCGTGCGGGACGTTCGGCAGCGTCGAGAGGAGTTCGCGCATCCGTCGCTCGGCCTCGTCGCGCTCGCGCGTGGCCTCTGCGATCTGCTCTTTCAACTGCGCGACCTGAGCGCGGCGGGCCGTGGCCTCCTCGCTCTGCCCCGACTTCATCAACGCGCCGATTTCCTTACTCGTCTTGTTAAGCTCGGCGTTGTAAGAGTCGGACTGCGAGATGACGCGGCGGCGTCGTTCGTCGAGCGCCGCGAACTCTTCGAGCGCCGAGGTCGGGAAATTACGTGCTTCGAGCGCCGCGCGCACGCGCTCGAAGTTCTCGCGGACGTAGTTCAAATCAAGCATCTGCCGGAAGTACCTTTACCGTTGAAGTGTCTTACTTTTTATGTTTGAAGTGCCTTTGACTCTCACGCCTGCGTCGTCTTGCTCTCGCCGACGCCGGGCTCGGAGAATATCCGGTTCGCCTCTTCAAGCGTCTCTTTCGAGCCGACATCGTACCAGAGGCCCGGCACTTTCCATGTGTAGAAGGGAGTGCGCTTGTACATCCACTGCACGAGTCGGCCCGGCTGGTCGGGGTTGTTCCCCTCGGCGATGTATTGATGGATGAGCGGGAGCGAGCCGCCGGGTAGTAGTAGAGCGCAATCCCTGTGAGCGTGCTCTTCGGCTCCTTCGGCTTCTCCTCGAAGAAGGTGATGCGCCCTTCGGAGTCAACCTCGATGGCGTTGTACTTCTTAATCTCTTCGAGGTCGCCCACGTCGTAGACGGCCAACACGGGCGCGCGTCTTTCGCGGCAGAACTCGCCGAAGGCCGCGAGGCCGTGGCTGAAGAGGTTGTCGCCCGCGACGACGATGATGTCGTCGTCAATCTGCTCCTGCTTCAGGACGAGGTGCAGGTCGCCGATGGCTCCGAGCTTGTTGGAGTCGTCGGTGGATTGGTCGTTGACGACGGTGAACTCGACGCCGGGGCGGCGCGCGCGGTAATCCTTTGCCCAACGCTCGAAGTGCCCGGCGAACTTAGCGTTGGTGACGACGTAGACGTGGTTCTATCTCTTTAATCGGCGCGAGATTGTCCAGCACGTGCTCGATCATCGGCTTGCCCGCGACCGCGAGCAAGGGCTTCGGCTGGTTCAGCGTCAGCGGATAGAGCCGCGTGGCGTAGCCCGCCCCAAGAATGATTAACTTCATGCTCCTCCTTGTAACTCCGTCGCCGCGACGCCCTTAAACACCGTCCGGTCGGCGCGACGGCGCGGGGCCTTGCTGTCGGCCCTCTCCGAACCTTTCGACTTTCCTCGGTTGACCTCTGACTAATGTTTACATTAAAAAGGTCGCGCCGACAAACCGCAGACGAATACGTTCAGCAGTGCTTCCAAGAACGGAGGAGGAAAAGCTTTGAGTGACGAGTCAGGAAAGCAGTTCAAGGGCCGCGTTGGCATCGTGACGGGCGCGACGCGCGGCATCGGTCGCGCCATCGCCCTCGAACTCGCGCGCCGTGGAGCATCCGTCGCCTTCAACTACGCGCAGAGCGCCGAGGCCGCCGAGACGCTCAAAGGCGAACTCGAAGCTCTGGGCGTGCAAGTCCTCGCCTCGCAGTGCGACGTGGCGAACACCGAGGCCGCCGCCGAGATGGTCAAGCAGACGATGACCACCTTCGGGCGCATAGACTTCCTCGTCAACAACGCGGGCATCATCCGCGACAACCTCATCCTGCGCATGAAGGAGGCGGACTGGGACTCGGTCATTGACACCAACCTCAAAGGGGCCTGGAACTTTTCGCGCGCGGCTCTGCGCCACATGCTGCGGCAGGAGGGCGGCGGCTCGGTTCTCAACATCGCCTCGATCAGCGGCGTGGTGGGGATGGCGGGGCAGTCGAACTACTCGGCGTCGAAGGCCGGGATGATCGGACTGACGAAGGCTCTGGCGAAGGAGGTCGCGAGCCGCAACGTCTCGGTCAACGCGCTCGCGCTCGGACTCGTCGCCACCGAGATGTCACAGTCGCTCGACGAAGCTTATCAACAAAAACTCCTCGAACAGATTCCGATGAAGCGCTTCGCCGAGCCCGCCGAGGTGGCCCGCATCGCCTGCTTCCTCCTCTCCGAAGACGCACGCTACATCACCGGCCAAGTCGTCCAGGCGGACGGCGGTTTAGCGATGTAAGAAAGCTGTTAACTTAAGTTCAGAAAGAAGCGCGCCCCGCTGGTCAAGGGGTTGACCGGCGGGGCGGGATTTCGGGCAGGCTCGGAGATTCAGGGTGGCGTTGACAGTTCGCTGGAGATCGTCACATACGGGCGATCCGGCTTTGGGGCGGTCGTGTTGGGAGGGCGAAATAAAATTGCAAAAGCTTTGTTCAATCTTCACGAGGGCGAAAGAGCCCTTGCCCGGAAGAGTGAGTTAACCCAACCAACCGCACCTTTCAATCAACATGAAGCACCGTCAATGTCAGCTTCGTAACTTATGTGCAAAATTATACTGATTTTTTGTGACTTGTCAAGCACAAATCGCAATATTTCTACACAATTTTGTAACACTCTGTGAGAGTGACCATAAAGGGCTGAGCTTAATAGACTTCACCTGCAAGAAAAATTTCCGAGAGTCAGGTTTTGGACACGTTTTGTGTCGGCGAGGCGGGTGCTGTGTGCTGTGTGTCACGAATTTTTTCCGCGCGTGTGTAGATGTCGGGCTCTCCGGCGGGTCGTGTCTTCCAGCGTTTGTGAATCCAGAGCCACTGCTCCGGGTAGGCTCGGACGTGTCCTTCGATGGCGGCGGTGAAGCGTTCGGTGTTGAGTTCCACGTCGCGCGCCGGGTCGCCCGTGCGGACGAGTTCGACGACGGGGCCGCCGTGGAAGACGAAGCGCTTGCGCCGCTCGTCCCAGGGGGCGCAGACGGGGATGACCGTGGCGTCCGTGCGCAGCGCGAGCGTGGCGACTCCGGCGGTCGTGCAGGCGAGGTGGCCGAAGAAGGGGACGAAGACGCCTTCGCGCTCCTGCGTGTTGAGGTCGGCGAGGACGCCGAGCGTGCCGCCTTCGCGCAGCAGTTTCATCGCACGGCGCGCGGCGCTCTTCTTGTCAATCGGCTGGTTGCCGAAGCGCGTCCGCAGACGCTCGACCATCTCCTCGATGCGCGGGTTGTCAATGGGCCGGACGAGAAAGCTGAGCGGTTCATAGAGGACGGAGTGGGCGAAGCACAGCAGCTCCCACGCGCCGAGGTGCGAGGTGAGGAAGATGACGCCCCGCCCGCGCTCGCGCGCTACGTCCAGGAGTTTCACGTCCTCCGGATCGTACTCGACGACTTCGCGCAGGTGCTCGGCGGTGGCGCGCGGGAACTGGCTGACCTCGCCGAGTTGCCGCCCCAGACTGACGAACGAGCCTCGAAGGATGCGCTTCCGCTCTTCAACACTTTTTTCGGGGAAGGCGAGTTCGAGGTTGCGCATCCCTGTGCGGCGCAGGCCCCCGGCGAGCGCGTAGGCGGCGTGGCCGATGCCGCGCCCGACGGCGGTCGCGAGCGGCCTCGGCAGAATCCCTAAGCCGGAGATGAACGCACGCGCGGCGGCGTACTCGATGAATAATTGCGCTTTACCTTTTTTACTCATAGACAAATTTTGAGGAGGCCGACAGTGTATCGCGCCGCCGAAGGGTCAGGCAAACCGCTGGCCTCACGCTTGCTAAGAGAAGATGTCAGATGCTAGATGTTAGATGTCAGCTAGGACATGACGCTTTGACCGACATCTGGCATCCAGCATCTGACATCTTCTTCTCTTATGCCTTCGGGAAAGACACACGACGCGATTACGCTTCTGCTTGCGCCGCCGACGTTGGCGGCGGGGTGGGGCGTGACGGGCGACTGGACGCTGGCGACCGCCGCGACGTGCGCGATGCTCTTCGGCGGCTTCATGTTCGGCCCCGACCTCGACATCCAATCGCGGCAGTACACGCGTTGGGGCATCTTCCGGTTCCTCTGGTTCCCTTACAAAGTCGTCTTCCGCCACCGCTCGCGCTGGTCGCACGGCATCATCTTCGGGACGCTCATCCGCGTCGTCTACTTCGCCGCCGTGCTGTCGCTGCTGGCTTGGGGCGGCGTCTATTTGCGCGCAGTCTTCGTCGCGGGCGGCTCGCCGCCGGGGTGGGCCGACGTGTTGCACGCGTGGCGAGTGATAGAAGAGCAGGCCGCGGTCTACGGCGTCGGCAGAGGCGTGGCGCTCGCCGTGCTCGCCGGGCTCTGGTGGGGCGCGGCCACGCACACACTCACCGACGTGGCGTGGTCGGTCGCGCGCAAAGGCTCGGAGATTTTTTAAAAGCCGTAAACCGTAAACCGTGACGGGTGACAAGAGAAAGGCTGTCCTTTCTTGTCACCCGTCACGGTTTACGGCTTTTTACTGTGTGCGAGCCGCCGAGAGGCGGACGGCTTGGCGGCGGATGGCGTCGGAGACGTTGCGGTTCTGGGAGATGGCTTTGAGGTCTCTGGTTTGGAGGCGCGGGAGGATGGTCATGGCCGTCGCGAGCGGGGCGCGGGGGTTGCGCGCGAGGTTGTGGATGATGGGATAGGAGCGCGCCCACGCGCGGTTGAGGCCGATGACGCGCAGCACCTCGTCCGAGATGGTGCGCATGGCGGCGATGCCTTCGACCTCCTGATCGGTGATGCGCGGGTTGTGGACGACCGCCGTGGCGACGATCTTGTTGGAGTCGCGGATGAGGATGGCGCGGGCCTCGCGGTCGCCCTTCATGGCGAGCTTGATGCGGTCTTTGACCTTCATCAGCATCACGCGGCGGATGAGGGCCATGCGCTTCGGGGCCGCGTCGCCGGCCTCCGCGCCCATCTCGGCGACGAGCCGCTCGGCGGCGGCGGTGCGCTGCTCGAAGGTCTCCTCGATCAACTCTTCGAGCCACTCCGAGGGGAGCCACGAGTCGTCTATCTCGTCGTCGGAGACTTCGATGTGCTCGGCGACGACCCACGCGTCCTCGACGCTGAAGTGCTCACCCTCTTCGAGCGTCTCGGCGGCCTCGACGAACTCGGCGGCGGCGTTCATCCCGCGCGCGCGCATCTCCTCGGCAATCTGGCGGACGCCGCGCTCCTTCTCGAAGAACTCGCGCTGTATCTCGCGCGCGCGCCGCTCGGCTTCGGGCGTGCGCGACGGGTTGGCGAGCAGCGCCTCGATGATGGCGGGCGCGCGGATGAGGCGTTGCTGGTTGATGGAGATGATTTCGAGCACCGCGCCGTCGTGCGCGACCGACGCGAGCGCGGCGACGGCTTCGTCGGGCGTGTGCGCGTTGAGGGCGAGCGCCTCCTGCGTCTCGCGCGCGTTGCCGGGGCGGGCGGCGAGGTAGTTGAGGACGGCGGTCGTGGTCTCGGACGAGGACGCGACCGAGACGAGCGCGTCCGAAGTCTGCTCGCCGAGCGTCTCTTCAGCCGCCGCCGCGATGTCCGCGTCTTCGCCCGCGCTCAGTGCGACTAAGACTTCAATCAACTCGTCCTGCGGGATCGGGAGCAGGCCGCGCGCGGCGGCGAGTCGGGCCTGTCTCGGCGCGCTGCCGGAGACGATGGCCTGCACGATGGGGTTCGCGGATTTGGTTTCGGTGGTCATTAAAGAATAAGGCGGCGTGTGCGGCGCGGGCTCGTGACGTGTCGAAGTCGAGTCTGATTTGCCAAACGGTTCGGCGCGCTCTGTTAAAGATAACTGAGCGGCGCGCTTTTCAGTAGACGCGGAAGTTGTATTCGAGGATGACGAACTGCGAGACCGTCCGCCCGTCCACGGTGGCGGGCGTGAAGCGGATGGCGTGCGCCGCCTCCGCCGCCTTCTCGGAGAGCCCGCCGCCGAGCCCCTTGATGATGGACACGCCTTTGACCTTGCCGTCCGCGCCGAGCAGCGCGCGCAGGCGCACGACGCCGGAGATTCTGCCGCGCCGCGCCCGCTCCGTGTACTGCGGTTCGGGCTTGCGGATGATTTGCGCCTTGGTCATCAGCTCCGAGAGACGGAAGGGCTTGGTGTCGAACTTCGGGTCGGCGGCGAGCTGCGCGTAGAGGCGCAAGGCCGCGAGCCACTCGCGCCAGAGTTCGATGTCTTCGGGGCCGAGCGCGATGAAGGCTTCGACCGTTTCGAGGAGCGCGCCCGCCTTCGTGGCGAAGCGCGCGCGGAGGCGCGAGCCGTCGCCGGGGCTCCATTCTCCGTCGTTCTGCCGCTGCTGGTTGAACTCGAAATTAAAAGCCCTCGAACGAAGCTCCAGCGCGTCTTCCAAAGTCTTCAACGCCTCGTCCCTCTTCCCTGCGCGGGCGAGCGCGACGCCGAGGAAGTGGCGCGCGAGGTCGTTCTCCCTGTCCCTCTCGGCCACCCCGCGCAGGACTTTAATCGCGCCTTCGGCGTCGCCTTCGTCAAGCAGCTTCTTGCCGCGCGCCACGTCGTCGCTCATGAGCTGCAAGGTCGGCTCCTCGCCCCTTCGCCCCGACTGCGCCGTGACGGCGCGAGCGGCGGGCGCGACGACGGCGACGGCCAGAGTCGCGGCGGCGAGCAGGAAGGCTTTGAAGTTCGAGGATGAGCGCATATCTCAGGTCTCTGCAAAAAAAAATAACGGCGCGTGACGCCGCCGTCAAAACTTCGTTCAGTAGATGTTGAAGTTGTATTCGAGGATGACGAACTGCGACACGGGCGAGCCCGCGAGGGTCGCGGGCACGAACTTAATCTTGCGCGCCGCCGCGACGCACCTCTCCGTGAGGCCGTAGCTCAGGCCCTTGAGGACGAGGACGTACTTGACCGTGCCGTCGGCGGCGAGCACGGCGCGCAGTCGGACGGTGCCGGTAATCACCGCGCGCCGCGCCTCCTCGGTGAAGCCGGGCTCCGGCTTGGCCGTGATGACGGCGCGCGTGGTGACGCCGTTCGACGGATAAATCTTGCGCGCCGGGTCGGTCTCGGCGTAGGCGAGCATCGCCTCCATCTGCGCGCGTTTCTGGGCGGCGTCCGGGGCCTTGGGCGCGAGCGCGAGGTACTTCTCCAGGCTCTCGGCGGCCTGCTTGAGCCGCGAGGGCTGCGCGGCGCGCGTCTGCTCGACGGTCGCGGGGCCGTAGCCGTAAGCGCCGCGCGTCTCTTCGGCGATGATCGCCCGCCCGCGCTCGTGGAGTCCGAGCAGCGCCTCGCTCTTCAAGGCGTAGGCGAGCGCCGCCCGGTCGTTAATCTTGATGATGGCGTCGGCCTTCTCAATCGCCCTCAGCCAAGCGCCTTCGTGCAGTCGGACGACGCCGACGACGTAGTGCGCGTCCACGTCGTTCGGGTCGAGTTCGAGCGTGCGTGCGGCCTCGCGCTCGGCGTCGGAAAACCGCCCGGAGTTGAGGTGGAGGAAGGCGAGCGAGGCGCGCGCGGCGGCGAAATTCGGGTCGAGCCGGAGCGCCGTGTTGAGCGCCTTGCGCGAGTCGCCCAACTCGCCGCGCCACATCAGCGCTTGGCCGAGGTAGACCCACGCGCGCGGGTCTGTCTTGCTCTGCTTCTTGACGGCGGCGCGCAGGGCCTTCGTCGCGCCCTTCATGTCGCCTTGCCGGTAGAGTTCGACGCCGCGCTCAAGCTCGGCGGACTGCGCGGGAGGCGTTGACGGCGGCGGCGGCTGCTGCGCGAGAGTGGTTTGGGGTTGGCACGCGAGCGCGGCCATGAAGCAGACGGCGAGGACGACGGTTGCGCGGGTCGAAGGCTTCGCGCCGAGGTTAAAGAAGAACATTTGAAACCTCGTTGGGGGGAGACCGTGGCGGGTTGCGGAGGCGTCGAGGGTTTTCGCCCTCGACGCCTCCGCGTCTCTGAGTTCTACGCGCGCGGGGTCTTCAGGCCGCCGCGCCGCAGCACTTCTTGTACTTCTTGCCGGAGCCGCACGGGCAGGTCTCGTTGCGCCCGACCTTCGGGTGCTCGCGCGTCACGGTCTTGGTGCGCGCGGCCTCTTCGCCGGCGGCGGTCGCGCCCTGATTCGGCCCCGTGAAGGTCATCGAAGTGGGACGGCGCGCGCGCCGCTGCTGCAACTGTTCGGGGGCCTGCTCGGCGACGACTTGCAAGTTGAAGAGCGTGCGGATGGTGTTCGTGTCAACGCGGTCGAGCAGCGCCTGGAACATGTCGAAGCTCTCCTTCTTGTACTCGACGAGCGGGTCTTTCTGCCCGTAGCCGACGAGCCCGATGCCCTGCTTGAGGTGGTCAATGGCGAGCAGGTGATCTTTCCACTGCGCGTCAATGATGTTGAGCATGATGATGCGCTCGTAGGTGCGCATCGCCTCTTCGCCGACCTGCGACTCCTTCGACTCGTACTGCGCCTTGACCTTCTCCCAGACGAACTCCTCGATCTGCTCCGTGGTCATGTGCGAGAAGCTGACCCCCTCGGCGTCGGCGTCGAAGGCGTAGGTGGATTGGAGCTGGATGCGGAAGTTCTCCACGTCCCAGTCGTCGGGCGAAACGTCCGTCGAGATGTACTGCTTGACGAGGTCGGAGAGGAGGTCGCGCGCGACGGCGAGGACGTAGTCCCGCTGGTCGGGCTCCTCCATCAACTGGCGGCGCAGGCCGTAGATGGTCTCGCGCTGCCGGTTCATCACGTCGTCGTACTGAAGGAGGTGCTTGCGGGATTCGAAGTTGCGCGCCTCGACCGACTTCTGCGCCGACTCGATGCGGCGCGAGACCATCTTCGACTCGATGGCGACGCCCTCCTCCATCCCCAGACGCTGCATCAACGCCTTCACCTTGTCGCCCGCGAAGATGCGCATCAGGTCGTCTTCCAAAGAGAGGAAGAAGCGCGAAGAGCCGGGGTCGCCCTGACGACCGGAGCGACCGCGCAACTGGTTGTCAATGCGCCGCGACTCGTGCCGCTCGGTGCCCATGATGTGCAGGCCGCCGAGCGAGACCACTTCCTTGTGCTCCTCTTCGACGATACTTTTGGCGCCCTCCAGAGCCTCGTTCCACTCCTCTTCGGTGGCCTCTTCGGGGTCAATCTCCTGACGCCGCAGCGCCTCGCGCGCGAGGAATTCGGGGTTCCCGCCGAGGAGGATGTCCGTGCCGCGACCGGCCATGTTGGTCGCAATCGTAATCGCGCCCTTGCGTCCGGCCTGCGCGACGATTTCGGCCTCGCGCTCGTGGTGCTTGGCGTTGAGGACGTAGTGGTAGTTGGGCACTTCGTCTCGCCGCTGGTCGTCGAACTCAAGGAGTCCGCGCTCGTCCTTGTGCGGGATGCCGACCTTGTGGAGGCGGCGCGAGATAAGCTCGGAGTTCTCGACCGAGACCGTGCCGACCAGAACGGGCTGGCCCTTCTCGTGCATCTCCTTAATCTCTTCCACCACGGCGTCCCACTTCTCCGGCAAAGTGCGGTAGATGACATCGGAGTTATCCCGGCGCACCATGTCGCGGTGCGTCGGGATGATGGCGACTTCGAGCTTGTAGGTCGAGTCGAACTCGGCGGCCTCGGTCTCGGCGGTTCCGGTCATGCCGGAGAGTTTTTCGTAGAGGCGGAAGTAGTTCTGCAAGGTGATGGTGGCGAGCGTCTGGTTCTCGCGCTCGATCTTCACGCCCTCTTTGGCTTCGACCGCTTGGTGCAGACCGTCCGACCAGCGGCGGCCCTTCATCAGGCGGCCCGTGAACTCGTCCACGATGATGACCTCGCCCTCCTGCACGACGTACTGGTGGTCGAGCTTGTAAAGCGTGTGCGCCTTCAGAGCCTGCTCGACGCAGTGGAGCATCTCCATGTTCGAGGGGTCGTAGAGGTTGCCGACGCCTAAAAGTCGCTCGGCCTTGTCCACGCCCTCTTCGGTCAGGACAGCCGAGTGCTGCTTCTCGTCCACGAGGAAGTCGCCGGGGCCGGCCTTGCCTTCGGCGTTCAGCTCGGCCTTGCGCAGATGCGGGATGACGGCGTTGGCCTTGTAATACTTGTCGGTCGCCTCGTCCGACGCGCCGGAGATGATGAGCGGCGTGCGGGCCTCGTCAATGAGAATCGAGTCCACCTCGTCCACGATGGCGTAGTAGTGCGGGCGCTGGACGCAGGTCGCGAGGTCGAACTTCATGTTGTCGCGCAGGTAGTCGAAGCCGAACTCGTTGTTCGTGCCGTAGGTGATGTCGGCGGCGTAGGCGTCCTTGCGCTCCCAGTCGTCGAGGTCGTTGACGATTGCCCCGACCGAGAGGCCGAGGAACTTGTAGATGCGGCCCATCCATTCGGCGTCGCGCGTGGCGAGGTAGTCGTTGACGGTGACGACGTGGACGCCGCGTCCCGTCAGCGCGTTCAAGGTGGCGGGCAGAGTGGCGACGAGCGTCTTGCCTTCGCCGGTTCTCATCTCGGAGATTTTGCCCTCGTGGAGCGAGATGCCGCCGATGAGCTGCACGTCGAAGTGGCGCATCCCCGTCGCGCGCACCGAAGCCTCGCGCGTGAGGGCGAAGACTTCGGGCAGCACTTCGTCGAGCGCCTCTTTCGTCCGCCGCTTGAGGTCGGCGCGGGTGCGCTCGTCCTTGGCGGTCGTGTCGCCGATGGCGGCCATGACCTGCGTGCGAATCTCGTTGATGCGCTCGCGCATCTGGTCGTCGGAGAGGAGCTTCACCTTGGGCTCCAAGTCGTTGATGCGCGCGACGACGGGCGCGAGGCCCTTGAGGTAACGCTGGTTGCTGCTGCCGAAAACTTTGGTCAGAAATTTATCTATCATGTCCGAATCCTCATCAAAAAGAAGTCTGGAGTCCGAAGTCTCGGAGTTTGAAGTCGAAAGCAGAAGGACTGTCTTTGACTTCAGAACCCGGACTCTTCGGACTCGCGACTCGCGCGCATAAGCGCAACGCGCGATTGTATGTGAGCGGGGAACTGCGAGGCAAGCGAGCGATTTTGCGGCGCGGGGCGCGCCCGTCGCTCGCGGCCCCGGCGCGCTAGTTCGGCGTGATCTGCTTGAGGAGGATGTTGCCCATCGCCTCGCGGGACGTGTCGAGGTTCATCACGAGCTGCTTGCCGCTGGCGGAGACCTTCATGTTGTTGAGGACGACGGCCTCGTCGTCGCCGCCGCGCTTCATGAGCCGCGCGACGTTGATGAGCGTGCGGTAGCCGCGCGCCATCTCGGTGGCCCGCGCCTCGGTGGGGGCGTCGGCGTGGCTCAGGAGCTTGAAGCGTTCGGCGTCGAGCGCGAAGTTCATCCGCACGCGCGAGACGCCGTTGAGGAAGTGCAGCGCGCGGCTCTCGTTGAGGGTCGCGACGAAGTCCTGCGCGACCTTGCGGAAGTTCGGGTCGGAGGCGTCCGCGCCCGTGATGACGGCGTTCGAGACCGTGCCGTCTTCGTTGCGGTCGGCCTCGACGACGACCTCACGCGGTCGGCTGAGGTCGAGCTTGCCCTCGTCCTTGAGCTTCTTCGAGCGCGCGAGGAAGGCCTTGAAAGGCGTGGTGTTGACCTTGACGGACTTCTGCTGCGCCCCGCCGTTCGTCGTCGCGCCCGCGTCGGATTTCTGCGCCTGAAGTGAGTCGAAGTCGAAGGCGAGACCGTCCGCCGGGACGGGGAGGACACCGAGGACGAAGACGCCTAAGAAGACGTAGATGAGCTGATTCGTGCGCCGCGCACTTTTGCGCGCCGCGCGCGCGCCTTCAATTTTTTCGGAAATGTTATTCGCCATGATTTGAACTTCGCCGCCTCGGCCTTCCGCGCGCGGCCCGCCCCTGACTCGGATTATACCGCCGCCCTTAAAAATCTCTTACTCGGTCGTCTTCACCTTCGCGAGCATTGCCCCGGCCAGCTCGCGCGACATCTCGAACTTCATCGAGACCTGCTTGCCCTCGCGCGTGACTTGCATGTGGTTGAGGAGTTCGCCCTCGTCCGTCCCTTTCTTGAAGGTGCTCGCCGCGCCGATGATGCTGCTGTAGCCCTTGCGCATCTGCTCGGCGCGCTCCTCCGTTTCGGGCTCGGTGACGACGGTGACGACGACGTTCTGCTGGTCGAGCTTGACGGACATGGTCAGGTGGCGCGTGTCGGGGAGGAAGCGCAGGATGGTGCTCTCGCTGAGCGCGGTGACAAGCTTCTGCGCCAGAAGGTACGCGTCCGGGTCGCCCTTCGGGTCTTTGAAGAAGACGTTTTCGAGCTTGCCGTCTTCGCGCCGGTCGGCGTCAACCGTGACCTCGATGGTGTCCTTCAGATCGAGCTGGCCGTTCGCCAGCATCCCCTTCGCGTCCTTCAGCACGTCCTTGAGCGGGAGCATGTTGACATCCTCGGAGGACGGAGGGCGCGGCGTTTTGTTCTCCGCCGCGATCTTGTTCAACTCCTCGTCTTCGGCCTTCTTCTCGGCGTCGGCGACTTCGGGCGTCGGCGAAGGACTGGGCTCGGCTTCGGGCGAAGGCGTCGGGTCTGCCTTCGCGCGTCGCTGGCGCGGCTGTCGGATGATGATCGGCGCGGGCGGCGGCGGCGGTTGCACCTGCTGCACGACCAACGCGTCGGGGGCCAACATCTCTTCGGGGAGGGCGGGCGCGCCGAAATAGTCGGTCGGGTAGTAGAGCTTCTGGTAAGGCTCTTTACTGATGTTGACGATTGTCGCGCGCTGGCCGATGAGCGTCCGGTCGTAATCGCGCTCGACGAACTTGACTCCGGCCCAGGAGCCCGCGACGTGGAAGATGCTCTGCAACGTCGGGACGTAGGCGACGGCCACGAAAAAGAGCCCGTGCAGCACGACCGAGAGCGCCAAGAGGCGCGAGAGCAACGGCCAGCGCGGCACGCGGTCAACCGCGAATCTGTCGAAAAGTTCCGCCATAACGCTCGAATCCTGCCCGGCTCGCCCCCCGCCGGAGCGTGCAAATCCAAAAGACTTAGACGCTTAACCCCCGCCGGGAGTTGCGAATTGCCACACAAAAGTTACCACTACGAAGGGGCTTTAGACAAAGTTCGTGGGGTAGAATGCGAGCACTATGGCGCGTGCAGGGAGAGGTGGCGGAGGCGGCCCCCGTCGGGGCTCGCGCGGCGGCTTGAAGAAGCGGCGGCGCGAAGACGGCTCGACGGGCAGTGACGAGGGCGCTCGTGGAGGGCAAGGCGAGACGCCGGGCCGCACGGGAGAGACGCCGCGCCGCACGGGCGGCCCCGCGCGCCGTCCGGGCGGGCCGCAGAAGAGACAGCCCGCGTCGTCTTCAGCGGTCGAGGACGCCACGCGACTCGCCGCACGCGCGGGCCGCTCGCGCCCCTTGCGGCAACTGCTCGAAGGGCTCGGCGCACCCGCGCCCACGCCGTTCAAACCCGACCCCTTCCAACTCGAAGCCCTCGCCGCACTCGAACACGAAGACGTGCTCGTCACCGCGCCGACGGGCAGCGGCAAGACGTGGATCGCGCGCGAAGAGATTCGACGCCTCCTCGCCGCCGGGAAACGCGCGTGGTACACGAGTCCGCTGAAGGCTCTGACCAACTCGAAGTATCACGAGTTCACCGCCGAGTTCGGCCCGGCCTCGGTCGGCATCCTGACCGGCGACCGCAAGGAACGCTCGGACGCGCCGCTCATCGTCGGCACGACCGAGGTCTACCGCAACCAGCTCTTCGACGCTTTGCGCGGCGGCGAGCAGGTCAACGCCGATCTCCTCATCCTCGACGAAGCGCACTACCTCGCCGACCGCGAGCGCGGCCACGTCTGGGAAGAAGCGATACTCCTAACGCCGCCGCGCGTCCGACTGCTCCTGCTCTCGGCGACGGTGGGCCGTGCGGAAGAGTTCGCCGACTGGATTGCGGAAGTGCGCGGGACAAAAGTGCGCGTCGTCTCAAGGCCGGGCGCGCGGCCCGTCCCCTTGCGCGCCGCGTTCCTCTTTCCGGACGGAGGGCTCTCGCCGCTCTTCGACGAAGAGGGCCGCTTCAATAACGAAATCGCGCGCTTCGTGCAGACGGCGCGGAGCGAGCGTCAGTCGCCGCAAAGGCGCGGCGGCGGTGGTCGCTTCGGCGGCGCTCCGCAGCAGCGGCGCGCGGGGATGCCGGAGATGCCGCCTTCAATCCTTCTGGCCGCGCTCGGCTCTTACGACCTCCTGCCCTCAATCGTCTTTCTGCCGACGCGCAGGCGTTGCGACGAGGCCGCCGCCGAAGCCGCCTTCGCCCCTCGACGCGGGAGCGATGATGCGGGACGGCGCGAGGCGCGACGCGCCATCCTTGAGGAACTCGTCGAGCAGTATCCGGAGGTGCGACGCCACCGCCACTGGGACATGGTCTTGCGCGGCGGCGTCGCCTCGCACCACGCGGGACACCTTCCCGCTTGGAAGTTGGCGATTGAGCGTCTGATGAGCGCGGGGCTCCTCGACTCGATTTTTGCGACGGCGACCGTGGCGGCGGGCGTGGACTTCCCGGCGCGAACGGTCGTCCTCGAAAATATAGACGTGCGCACCGGCAACGGCTGGCGACCGCTGACCGCCTCGGAGTTGCAGCAGATGACGGGGCGAGCAGGAAGGAGAGGCCGCGACCGCGTGGGCTTCATCGTCGCCGCGCCGGGGATGCACCAGAATCCGCAGAAGTTGGCGACGCTCCTCCACGCCCCGCCCGACCCACTCGAAAGTCAGTTCCGCGCGACCTACACGACGCTCCTTAATCTGCTCGACGCTTACGGCACTTTCGCGCAGGTGCGCGACATCGCCGAGCGGAGTTTCGCGCGCCGCGACGCGGTGGAAGACCTCGCGCATCTCGAACGCGAACGAATGGGGGCCGAGCGGCGGATGAAAGAGAAGCTGGCCGCCGCCGGTTGCGACTTGCCGCCGGAGATTGTGCGTGGGCTGGAGCGTCTGGCGAGCGCGCGCTCGCGTCTCTTGGAAGGCGCGCCGCAGACGCGCGCCGAGACATACGTGCGGTGGCTCGACAAGGAGGTCTTGCCCGGTCGCGTCGTCGGCATCGGTCGCGGTAGCAGCCGCCTCGTCTTCGTCACCGAGCGGAGGGGAGAAGGTTTAGTCGGCGTGCGCGAAGACGGTCGCCGTGCCTCGCTCGCGCTCGAACGCGTCGGCAGGATTTTCGAAGAGAAGTACCCGCTCAAAGAGGAGGGGCGCGAGAGCGCCTTCGAGAACGTGAAGGCGGGCCGTGCGACTTTGCTGCGCGAGCCTCGCCTGCGCGACGCGCGTGCGCCCGCCGAAGAGGCCGTCGAGTTGATTAACGACTTGATGGACAAGCTCTCGGCGACGACGGGCGGCGACGGCAAAGAGCGCGCGCGTTGCGAGGAGGCGATGTGGTCGGTCATGCAGGAGGCCGAGACGGTCGAGCGCATGGAGCGTCGCATCGAGGCCATGCGCGGCGAGGTCTGGCAGCCCTTCGAACGGCGCGCGCGCGTGCTTCATCACTTCGGCTACCTCGACTTCTTCGCCGAGCGCGTCACCGAGCGCGGCCAGTGGCTCGCAGACCTCCGCCTCGACCGCCCGCTCCTCGTCGGCGAAGCCATTGAGCGCGGCCTCTTCGCCTCGCTCGACGCGACGCGCGCCGCCGGTCTGATGGCCGCGCTCGCCGCCGACTCCGAGCGCGACTACGGAGAGCTTGAACTGGACGACGCGCTCATCACCGCCCTCGGACAGTTCGACCGCGTGGCCTACGACGTGGCGAGCGTCGAGTGGCGGCAGGACATAGACCCCGCGCCCGAAATCAACTTCTCCGCCGCCGCCACCGCCGCCCGCTGGGCCTCCGGGCTGGAGTGGGCCGCGCTCGTCCGACAGACGCGAGCCGAGGAAGGCGACCTCTTCCGCATGCTCTCGCGCACGGGCGAATCGCTCCTCCAAATCAGCGGCCTCCTAGACTCGCACCCCGAAGCCGCACGCATCGCCGCCCAAGCCGCCGCCGCCATCCTGCGCGAGCCCGTGCGCGAGGAAGCAATCATCTGAATCAACAGGTCAGAACCGCGAGCGGTAGCGAGCGGGTTGAGCTTAGTTATTGTCAACCTGCTCGCTACCGCTCGCGGTTCTGACCTCGCTCCGTCGCACCGGGGCCGTGTGTTAAGATGTGAGGGCTTGGAACGCGGCGGGGCCTTTGTCCGTACAGTTTGTCTAAGGAGGTTTCGAAATAATGGCAGACACGAATAATTCACGGTACGAGACGGGCAACCCTGTGTGCGATGCTTTGCGCTTTTTGTGCGACGCGTCCTTCGCCGTCCTCCCGCGCGACGTGGCCGAGAGGCTCGGCGAGGTGGAGAAAAACTTTTGGGGCGGCGTGCGCTGGTGCGCCGAGCGGAGCATCGCGAAGATTGACGAGAGCCTCGCCGCCGCCGAACGACTCCGCGAGGAGTGGCGGCGAAGGCCCGCCGCGCCGCCGCCGGTGACGGAACTGTAAGGATTTTGGATTTGCGATTTTGGATTGATGAGAAGCAAGTTGTCTTTCAATCGGCAATCTAAAATCTAAATTCCAAAATCGAGAAGGGGATTCGGATGCAGGTTCTTTTGGCCGAAGAGTACGGCTTCTGTTTCGGCGTCGAGCGCGCCGTCGAGATGGTCGAGGGCGCGCTCTCGGAGGGCGCGACCGTGCGGACTCTGGGGCCGCTCATCCACAACACGCAGGAGACCGAGAGGCTCGAAACCGAAGGCGTCCGCACCGTCAACACGCCCGAAGAGATCGGGGCCGGGGTGACGGCGGTCATCCGCGCGCACGGCGTCACGCCGCAGGTGCAGCGCGACCTCGAAGCGAGGGCCGAGAAGGTCGTGGACGCGACCTGCCCGTTCGTCACCAAAGTCCAGAAGCTCGCCGAGCGTGCCGCCGAGCAGGGGCGCGACGTGGTCGTCGTCGGCAACCCCGACCACCCGGAGATGATCGGCGTCGTCGGCTACGCGCCCGCCAACGCACACGTCGTCCGCGACGCGAGCGAGGTCGCAAATCTTCCAATGCTCCACGCGCCGCTCGTCGTCTCGCAGACGACCATCAAGCTCGACACCTTCCTCGCAGCCGCCGAGGCCGTCCGTAAACGCGCCGACTCCGAGCCGCAAGTCGTCAACACCATCTGCTCGGCGACGCGCGACCGGCAGGACGCGGCGCGCGCCCTCGCCGGACACGTCGAAGTCTTCTACATCATCGGCGGCAAGCACTCTTCGAACAGCATCAAGCTGCTTTCGGTCTGCCGCGAGCAGTGCGAGCGCAGCCACCTCATCGAGACGCCGGAAGAGATTAACCCCGCAGACCTGCGCGGCGCGGCGCGCGTCGGCGTCACCGCCGGGGCCTCGACGCCCGAATGGCTCATCAAACGCGTCGTCGCGCGCCTCCGAGAAATCGGCGCGGAGCAGGAAGCTTAAGAAGGCAAAAGTAAAAAGGTAAAAGGCAAAAGGGAAGAGATGTTGAATCCTCTTCCCTTTTGCCTTTTACCTTTTTACTTTTGCCTTCTTTAGATGTCGTCTTCCGAGGCGTCGGCTTGGTCGAGTGCGTTGACGATCCAGCGCGCTTCCTCCGACTCGTACTCGTCGGCCTGACCTTCGAGGGCGCAGCGCGCAATCTCGGCGTCCACGGGGTCGCCGAGCAGGGCGATGAGGACGCCGGTCGGCGCTTGCAGAAGGGCTTCGTTGGCGATGGCACGCACCGCCGGGTGCGGGTTGCGGGCCATCTCGCAGACCTCGGACGGTGCGAGCCGGGATGAAATCGTCCCCGCCAGCTCGTCCACGCGGGCGTAGTCGTGCGAGCGGAGCGCGCGCTCAAGGAGTTGGGCGAAGACCTCCGCCGAGCGTGCCTCGAAGTGGAGGACGGCGGCGCACGTCTCGGCCATGCGCGAAAGCTCGCGCGCCTGCTCGACGCTCAGAATCGTCGAGCCCTTCTCGGCGGCGCGCTCGTCGAGCGCGGCCAGCAGGCGGCTCAGCTCCCACTCGGAACGCGCGTCGTAGACGGAATCGGGCCGCGCCTTCCTCGCCGTCGTCATGGCCGCCGCGTTCAGCGACGGCACGTTCGTCAGTGCGCGCTCGACGAGGCTCCGCGTCGAGGGCCTGAGGCCCTGCCAGACGCTCGCCACGCGCGCTCCGAAATCTTCAAACGTCATCATTAAAACTCTTCTCCCGCCCGACATCACGGGCTGACGCGGGATACTATAACACCCGTAAATCGTGAATCGTCAATCGTAAATCGAAGTTAGTCGGCGTCGCCGAGCGGTCACGCCCCGCGTCGGCGACGGCTCACTTAAGATGCACAACTGACGTTTGACGATGTTAAGGCTTTTGCAGGATTTCGATGCCGCCGTGGGCGAAGGCGAGCATGACGCAGTCTTCGGCGGGGTCTTCGAGGGCCACGGGGTGGTGCGCGGAGTCGGCGGCGTTGAGCACGTAGTCGCCCGCGCGGTGCGTGCCCGCCGAGTCGAGGTAGCCGCCCTGAAGGATAAAGACCTCCTCGACGCCACGGTGCCGGTGCGCGGGGTACGAGCAGCCGGGCTCCATGCGGATGAGGACGGTCGCGTCGCCGGTCTCCGCGTCGCGCCGCAGCACGTGCAGGTGAATGCCTCTGTGCCGCGTCGCGCGCCAGGGGAGTTGTGAGAGGTCAAGCATGATAGTTTTCAGTTTTCAGTAGACAGTTTTCAGTTTTAGCTTCCGGCATTTGAGATTTGAGATTCCAGAACTGAAAACTGAAAACTGAAAACTGTCTACTGGTTATGGTCAATGATTTCGGCGATGGTGTTGAATGGGATTTTGACGATCTCGCCGTCGGGCCTTTCTATCTTCACGCTCGGCGTGGTGAGCGCCTGCGTGGTCTTCATGCTGCGGACGACGCCGCGAACGCGCGTGCCGTCCTCGGTCACGATTTCCACGTTATCTTTGCGGTAGAGCGGCTGTAGAGCGGACAGGGCTTTGGTGACTTCCACTGGGTTTTCCTTTCGGGGCCGAAGGTTCGTGTGCTTCAATGAACATAGCACGCGCCGTGCCGCGCGGCCTCACGGAAACGTGAATAAGGGGCACGCGGGGCGGCAATCTTGAGTGGTTGGCGTGACTTAACCCGCCGGGCCGGGGCACGCGGGGCGCGCAAACCGGATGCAACTGTGGTGCTCCATCAGACGTAATATTCGATACATGCGTCGCTTTTCGAGTCCGCAAAAGCGTCTACTTGAGCTAAAATGTTGAACGCCATGCAAACTGACCACAGAGAAGCTGAGATGCGTGCCGAAGGCCCGACGGGTACTGTCGAATGTCCCAGTTGCCGTTCGGTGCTGACGGCGGGCCTCCGCTTCTGCCGCCACTGCGGCTACCGTCTGGGCGAAGGCGTCGAGGAGTACGCCGAGACGCGCCGCTTCGACGGGACGATGCCGACCGGCTTGAAGCCCGCGCCGGGCGCGGCGTCGTCGGCGCAGCAGGCGGGCGCGCCCGGCCCGTGGGGCGCGATGGCTCCCGTGCCTCTGATGCAGCCCTTGGAGGCGACCAAGCCGCGCTCGCTCTGGTGCTCTTTGCGTCGTTCGGGCAACAGTTGGGTGCTGTGGATGGTGCTCGTGCTCGCCGTCCTGACGGCGGGCGGCGTCATCATGAACGGCATGCGCGGTTGGCGCGAGGGCGACGGGACTGAGGGGCCGGCCCCGGCGAAGTCGTACCTCGAAGTTGACGGCTTCGACACCGCCGACGGCGGCGGCGCGTTCATCGAGGGTCTCAGGACTTCGAACACTTCGCTCGAACGCGCGGGCCTGCGCGGCGGCGATGTCATCACGGGCTGGGACGGCAAATCCATCCCGAACGAGCGCGCGCTGAGGAAGGCCGTCGAGGCCACGCCCGTCGGCAAGCCCGTCGAGGTCAACTTCCGGCGCGACGGCGTGACGGGCAAGACGACGCTCACGACCACCTCCGACCGCGACTTCCGCGACACGCTCGCCGAGCGTCCCGAAGGGCGCGGCCTCCTCGGCGTCAACGACATGCAGCGCGTCCACGTGCCGAGCACGAACACGCACGGCGTCGAGTTAGGCGACGTGCAGAAGAACCGGCCCGGCTACATCGCGGGCCTGCGCGAGGGCGACATCATCATGAACTTCGGCGGCAAGGACGTGAGCACGCCGGGCGACCTCCGCCTGCGCATCTACGAGGCCCTGCCCGATAGCGTCGTTGACGTTGTGCTCGTGCGCGGCGGCCAGCAGATAAAGATTCCCGTCAAGATGGGCGGGAACTAGTCGCCGCCCCCGCCCGGCGAGGCGCGCTCTCGCAGCCGCGCCTCCATCTCTCGCCGCACGTCCTCGCGGTCTTCCTCCGCCTCGTCCTCCTCGAACAGCTCGAACAGAGCGAAGGGCGGCTCTCCCACGAGCCGCAGCTCCCAAGCCTCGCGCCCCTCTTGCGCCGCGCGCCTGAACCACATCGCGTCGAAATCCGATTCCCTGACGGCGACGCCCTCGAACGTCTCGGCGTCGCCGCCGCCCTCTACGGACTGCCGGAGCGCGTCGCGCGTCGCGGCGCTCATCATGACGCGCTCCAAACGCCAGCCGTGCTTGCGGTAGAGCGCGAGCACCTCCACGAAATTTTTCATCACGCTCATCGCCGAAGCGCCTCGCCTTCCCGCGCGCCGAAGCGCGGAGGGTGTTTGCCGTCCTCTTTCTTCCCCGAAAATAGCATAACGCAGGCCGCGCCCGCGCGTCGGGCCTTTCTCGACAAGGGCTGCGTTTGACCGCGCGCGCTCCGCGTCTCTATGATGCGTCGAGTCGCGCAAGGTCGCACGTCGAGCGACGCGCGGGCCGTTGGAGGGAAGGGCAGAAGACTTTTGTCTAAAGTCGAAACAGAAGAGGCCGTGCGGAGCGGCGCGCCGTTCTACGCCGCGCTCGGACGCGTGCTGTCGCGGCGCGGGGCGAGCCTTGAGGGCTTCTGCCCGCCGAATGATGCGGTGGCGCGGCGGGTGCTCGAAGAGTACGGCTCGATGTTCGTGGCCGAGGGCGTCTTGACGCCGCCGGTCTGTGTCTTCCGCGACGCGGCGGAAGTCCTGGCCTTCCAGAGAGCAGCGACGTGGCGGGCGGGCGTCTTCGGCGGGACGATCATCGAGTTGCAGCCCGCCGCTTTGGAGGCGCTCGCCGCGGCGCGCGACGAAGTTCGGGAACTCGGACTCGACATCACGCCGCGCGGGGGCGCGGAGGCGGCGCGGCGCGGCTTCGACGATTCGTTGCGGCTCTGGCGTTCGCGTTGCGACCCGGCGCTCGAACACTGGCGCGCGCGCGGGCGTCTGACGACGGAAGAAGCGGAGCGCGTGCGCTGCATGGAGATGCGCGAGCAGGTCGCGGCGGTTCTGGAACTCGAAGGTCGCGGCGTCTTCTTCAGCAAAGACCTCACGAAGAGCATCCTCTATTCGGTGGCCGCGCCGGGCGCGTCGCAGCACCTCTCGATGCTCGCCTTCGACGCCGAGGAGTTCCGCGATGCGCGCGTCCGCGAAGTGCTGGCGCGTCGCGGTTGGTTCCAGACCGTCCGCAGCGACCTCCCGCACTTCACCTACCTCGGCCTCGACGAACGCGAGCTGCCCGCGCGCGGCCTCCGCGCCGTCGAGACGGACGGGCAGGTCTTCTGGATACCGAATACGGAAAAGCCGTGAACCGTAAACCGTGACAGGTGACGGGAGAAAAGCAGTTTCCTTCCTGTCACCTGTCACGGTTTACGGTTCACGGCTTTACTTCCTCTTTACTTTTTCCCTCGTTTATGAGAAAGACACGTGTCCTTGTCCGGCCCCAACTTTTTCTCCGGGGCTGCAACTCGTAGGCGAACCGTAAGATTTCCCCGGCGCGGCGCGGCAGAGAGCGCGGCGCGAACGACGCTAGGCGAACTTTAAAGGAGAGATAGAATGACTTCATGTCCTTCGTGTGGAACCCCGAACACAGAGGGTGCGCGCTTCTGCGTGAAGTGCGGGACGACGCTTTCGACCGCCCCCGCCCCCGAATCCTGGCGCGCGCCGAGCGGCGACCTGAACCAGACCGTCACCGACCAGCCCGGCTCCTCGACCGGCGGCTACACGCCGCCCTCGGCCACCGGCCCCTCGCCCTACCCGACCTACACGCCGCCGCAGAACATGCAGTACCAGCCGCAGTCGCAGATCGGGGGCCAGCAGACGCACGCGGCGGTTCCGGCCATCATCAGTCTGTTCTTCCCCAGTCTCGGACTGCTGCTCGTGCCGAACAAGGCCGGGCTCGGCATCGGGATTTTCGTCGGCTACATCATCTACTGGGGCCTCGCCTTCATCCTGAGCTTCGTCATCATCGGGTTCTGCCTGTTCCTGATTATGCCGCTCATCAACATCCTCGCCGCGATTCACAGTTGGGACGAGGCGGCGAAGGCTTCGGGCGGACAGTTCCAGCCCATCCTCTTCAAATAGAGGCGAAGGGGCCGGGGAGAAGATTTGGAGCCCTTGTCCTTCATCTACCGCGCGCTGATGACTGCCGGGAGTTGGTGGTGCCACCAACTCCCGGAGCGTTCGCCGCACCTCTTCGGCGCGCAACTTCCCCTCTGCTGGCGCTGCTCCGGCATCGCCGTCGGCGCGGCGTTGCTCCTCTGCTGGCTCGTCTCTAAAAAGAGGCTCCCGCCGCTCTCTCTGAGCCTTCTGCTGGCGGCGGCGCTCCCGCTCGACGTGCTCCTGACGGTCTTGACGGGCGGCGGGCTCGACAACCCCCGGCGGTTCCTGACGGGCCTTTTGTGGGGCCTCTTCGGGACGAGCGCCTTCCTTCACATCGTTGCGCGCTTGAGCCGCCGACGCGACCCGGCGACGCGGGCGCGTAGGACGGCCCTCCCGGCGTGACCGAAAATCGCTTGCGCCCGCACGCAAAAGTGCTAAACTCTCCGCTGTCCGGCGCTCCTTGAGGCCGGACTTGGCTTCTCCCCGAAGCGCACACACAACAACTGACAATTAGTTCACTCGTGCCGCTCGGACACGCCCCCTCTTCTCGCCGCCCCGCTTAGAAAGAGAAAAGCGCGTCAGCGCCTGAGCGACCCTTCTTTCCCGAACGAGAGGGTCAGACAGATGGATACCCCCCAGATAATCGCCGGACGGTTCCGCATCGAATGCGAAATCGGCAGGGGTGGGATGGGCACGGTCTACCGCGCCTCGCACCTCGGACTCGAAAGAGTCGTCGCCGTCAAAGTCCTCAAGCAGGAGTTCGCCGCCTACCCGGAAGTCGCCGAGCGTTTCATGCGCGAAGCGCGGACGATGGCCCGCCTCCGACACCCGCGCGCCGCGATGATCTTCGACGCCGGCCACCTCGCCGACGGTCGCCCCTTCATCGTCATGGAGTACGTCGAGGGCTCGACCCTCGCCGAGACGCTCGCGCGTGAAGGCACGCTCGCGCCCGAACGCGCCGTGCAGATCGCCGCCGAGATTTGCGACGTGCTCTCCGAAGCTCACGCGCTCGGCATCGTCCACCGGGACTTGAAGCCGTCGAACATCATGCTCAACGGGCGCGGCGTGTGCGTGCTCGACTTCGGCATCGCCAAGGTCTTGCAGAACTCGACCGAGGTGACGCGCACGCACCACACCACCGAGTCGGGGCTCGTCATCGGGACGCCGCGCTACATGTCGCCCGAACAGTGTCTCGGCCACGCCGTCGGCCCGTCCTCAGACCTCTACAGCGTCGGCGTTTTGCTCTACGAGATGCTCGCCGGTCGTCCGCCGTTCCTCGATACGCTCTCTTCAGCCGTGCTCGTCAAGGTGGCGACGGCGACGCCGCCGCCGCTCCTCGCCCTGCGGCCCGACCTCCCGCGCTCGCTCGCACTCGCCGTCCACACACTGCTCACGAAGAACCCATCGCTCCGGCCCGCGAAGGCCGCCGAGGCGCGCGCACTTCTGGAACGGAGCATCGCCGTCGAGCGTCACGCCGCCGAGACGGGCGGGCGGGCCGAGCCCTTCGCCTCGACCATCGGCGCGCTCGAAGCGGGCCGCTACGCCTTCACGCGCGTCGCGACGCTGGTCGCCATCCTCGCCATGCTCACGACGGCGCTCCTGATGTGGACGGGCAGCAACGCGGGTCAGGCGGACGCGCGCGAAGGACTCGGCGCACTGCCGTCGGCGGCGGCTTTGCGCGGCGCGAAGCTGCGGTCTGCCGCGCAGACTCCTCCGCCGCTCACGCCCGAAGCGGCGCTCCGCATCGCGGCGGGTGTGACGCGCGGGCGCATCCGTGACGCGCTCCTCGTCCAGACCGGCGAGGGACAGTCCATCGCCGCCATCCACGACGACCCCTCGGACGGCATGACGCACCTCTTCGTCCTCGAACGTCGGCGCGGCGCGAACGCCTTCCGCGTGACGCAGCGGACGCCGCTCGACGTGGAAGGCTTCCGCGGCGCGGCGTGGGGGATGGAAGTCCTCGACCTCGACGGCGACGGCCACGACGAAGTGCTCTGCACGGGCCGCGCGCCGCGCGACGAAGACACGGAAGACAGCCGCTACGTCGTCTATGCGCCGCGCACGCGACAGACCTACAGCCTCCACCTCGCGCCCGACGCCCAGGAGGCTTCGTCCATGCGCGCCACCTGGTCGCCCAACACGCAGGGCGATCAGGCGCGGCTCTTCCGCCACGCCCTCCGCCAGCGCGCCTACGCGACGACGCGGACGCTCTAACGAGTACGTCAAAGATAAAGGCGGCGGGCACAACCCGTCCCCGCAGGGGACGAAGACAATAGCCGGGGGCAAGTGAAAGCGCGGATGCGCTTGAACGTCGCCCCCGGTCGCGCGTGGATAAGGAATTCCGACCCTGAAAGGGTCACAGGCGCTCGTTGCGGTGCGACCCCTTCAGGGTCGAAATCTTCTCTCGACTGTTCCGGGGGCGGCGCAGACTTTCGTCTGCTTGCCCCCGGCTATTATCTTCAGCCCTTTCAGGGCTGCGGCCTCAGCCCCGGCGTCTCTCCCGCCATGCCTGTGTTGTGAGGCGAGCAACCCCGCGTGCTATCATCGCCTCAAAGATGAGCGTTAAAAATCGGGCCGGTATCCGTCGGGCAATCACCTCTGGGACGCTTCCTTGTGAATCTCGCCGGACAATTTCACAGCAGTCAAAGCGAATCGGTTTTATGAAAGAAACACTGTCGAAGAGTCGTCTTTTAGCCTTCGCGCTCGCGCTCACGCTGGCGGGCGCGCCGTGGCTCGGAACCGGCAAGGCGTTGGCCGCCGGGCAGCAGGCGAGGCCGCAGGCCGCGCCGCGTCCAGCGCCGCAGACCGCCTCCGCGCCTCTGGCCGAGCCCGCGCCGCTCGTCAACAAGGTCTTGGCGAACGGGCTTGAGATCATCGTCCTCGAAGACCACTCGGTGCCGCTCGTGACGGTCGAGCTGGCCGTGCGCAACGGCTCGTACACCGAGCCGCCGGAGCTGAACGGGCTCTCGCACCTCTACGAGCACATGTTCTTCAAGGCCAACCGCGCGGTCGTCACCGGCGAGGACTATCTCAAGAACATCGAGCAGCTCGGCATCATCTACAACGGCGAGACGAAGGAAGAGCTGGTCAACTACTACTTCACGACCACGACGCCGAACTTCCCCATCGCCATGCGCTTCATGCGCGACGCGACGCGCTACCCGACCTTCAACCCGCGCCAGTTCGAGCAGGAGCGCGAAGTCGTCATCGGCGAGTTAGACCGCCACGAGTCGAACCCCTTCGGCTTCCTCAACCTCGAACTGAACAACCGCCTCTTCTACAAGTATCCGAGCCGCAAGCATCCGGGCGGCAACCGCCAGACGGTCGGCTCGGCGACGACCGACATGATGCGGCTCATTCAGGGGCGCTACTACGTGCCGAACAACTCGGCGATTGTCGTCACGGGCGACGTGACTCCGGCGGAAGCCTTCCGCGTCGTCGAGGAGTTGTACGGCGACTGGGCGAAGCGGCCCAAAGACCCGTTCGAGGAGTTCCCGCTCGTCGAGCACCCGCCGCTTGAGAAGAGCGAGGCCGCCTTCATCAAGCAGCCCGTGCAGAACATCATCGTCAACATCGGCTGGCACGGCCCCTCGGTTGGCAAGGACGACGCCGGGACTTACGCGGCGGACGTCTTCTCCTTCATCCTCCGCCAGCCTAACTCGCGCTTCCAGCGCGCGCTCGTGGACACCGGTCTCGTGACGGGCGTCGGCATCGGCTACTACACGCAGCGCAACGTCGGCCCCATCAGCGTCATCGCGCAGACCACGCCCGACAAGGCGCGGCAGGCTCTGGCCGCCATCTACAACGAGATCGCGCACTTCAACGACCCCGACTACTACACGGACGAGGAGCTGGAGAGCGCCAAGGCGCTCCTCGAAGCCGACGACCTCTACTCGCGCGAGAAGCTCTCGGAGTACGCGCACACCATCAGCTTCTGGTGGGCCTCGACGGGCTTGGACTACTTCCGCGGCTACCTCAAGCGGCTGCGCGCTACCTCGCGCGCGGACATCAGCCGCTACGTCACGACCTACATTCAGGGCAAGCCGCACGTCGGCCTCGCGCTGATGTCCGAGGAGACGCTCAAGCAGTCGGGCCTCACGCCCGAAGATTTAATCGGCAACGAGAAGCAGAACGCGAACGCCGCGCGCGCCGGGGCGGCGGGCAAGTGAAGGATTTTTTGAGCATGACAAACATTGAGCGGAAGAGCATGGGGCTCACTTTGAACCGGCGGCGCATGTGGGCTTGGTGCGCCGCCCTCTCCTTCCTCGTCCTGTCGCTCGCGCCTTCGCAGGCCGCCGCGCAGACGTTGACGCCCGACCGCGTGGCCCCTTCGCTCTCGGCGAAGGATGCCGCGCGCCTCGTCACCGAGTTCGAGGTCAACGGGCTGAAGGTGCTCGTCAAAAAACGCGAGGGCAGCCAGACGGTCGTCGCCGGTCTCTTCATGCGCGGCGGCTCGCGCAACGTGACGGCGGAGAACGCGGGCGTCGAGGCCCTGATGCTCGACGTGGCGACCGAGGCGAGCGCCAACTTCCCGCGCGAGCGGATGCGGCGCGAGCTTTCGCGCACGGGCACGTCCATCAGCTACGGCATCAACTACGACTACTCGGCGCTGACGCTCGCCAGCACGCGCGCCTCCTTCGACCGCTCGTGGGAAATCTTTTCGGACACGGTGACGCGCCCCTCGTTCGCGCCCGAAGACTTCGCGCGCGTCAAAAACCGCATCGTCGTCGGCCTCAGCAACGACGAGGACGTGCCGGACTCTTACCTCCAAGTCCTGCAATCGCGCGTCGCCTACACGGGCCACCCCTACCTCAACGACCCGCGCGGCTCGACCGAATCGGTGAGCCGCCTGACGATTGAAGACGTGAAGCGCTTCCACCAGCAGGTGATGCAGACCTCGCGGATGCTGCTCGTCGTCGTCGGCGACCTCGACCCGCAGAAGTTCCGCCGTCAGGTCGAAGCCACGCTCGGCAAGCTCCCGCGCGGCGACTACCGCGCGACGCCCGCGCCGCAGCTCGCCTTCGACGCGCAGACCGTGCAGGTCACACCGCGCGGGCTGCCGACCAACTACGTGCAGGGCGTCTTCGCCGCGCCGACCTTGAGCGCGCCCGACATCTACCCGATGCGCATCGCCTCTTCGATTTTGCAGAGCCGCGTCTTCGTCGAAGTCCGCGTCCGCCGCAACCTCTCCTACGCGCCCGACGCCTTCCTCGGCAGTCAGGGCGCGAACACGGGCGGCATCTACGTCACCGCCGTGGACGCCAATCAGGCCGTCCGCGTCATGCTCGACGAGATCGGCAAACTCCAAAACCAGCCGGTCTCGCCCGACGAGCTGAAGGCGACCGTCCAGCAGTTCCTGACCAAGCACTATCTCGGACAGGAGACGAACGCCGCGCAGGCCGGAGACCTCGCGCAGTACGAGCTTATCGGCGGCGGCTGGCGAAACTCTCTGGACTTCATCGAGCGTCTGCGCACCGTCAGCCCTTCGGACGTGCAGCGCGTCTCCAAGACCTACATGCGCAACCTCCGCTTCGTCGTCCTCGGCGACCCCCGCAGCATCAACACCAACGTCTTCACCGGGCAGGCGAGCGACTAGAAGAAGGCAAAAGTAAAAAGGCAAAAGGCAAAAGTGAAGAGGCGTCATGCCTTCTCACTTTTGCCTTTTGCCTTTTTACTTTTGCCTTTCTTTCTTACCTCTCGATTTCGTTGACGAGCTTTTTGTGAAGCTCGGCGTCGCGCTCTTTGAGGGCGCGGACTTGCGACGCGGCGGAGGCGCGGTCGCCGAGTTCGAGGTAGGCGAGTCCGAGGTTGTAGAAGCCCTCGGCGAGGTCGGGCCGGAGCGCGACGGCCTGCTTGTAGGACTCGACGGCCTTGTAGAAGTTCCCGGCGTAGTAGTAGGCGTCGCCGAGCTTGTTGTGCGCCTCGTAGGACTGGGGCCGCAGCTTCAGAGCCTGCTGGAAGGCGCGGATGGCGTCCTGCGTCTTGCCCTGCTTGACCTTGCAGAAGCCGACCTGTATCCACGCCTCGACGCGGTTCGGGTTCTTGTTCACCGCCGACTCGAAGTAGCCGAGCGCGCTCTCGTAGTTGCCGAGCCAGAGCGAGTTCAAGCCGTTGCGGTACGACCACTCGGAGACGGCCTCGGACTTCAGAGAGCCGCGCGAGCGCGCCGCCAGCTCGTCGAAGCTGAAGGGCCGATTGCCCTCGCGCAGCACCGAGAAGCGCGGCGAGCCCATCGCCAGGTTGATGTTCTGCCCGTTCATCACGCGGATGGTGACGACGCCGATGACCTGCCCCTTCATGTTGAAGACGGGACTACCGGAGTTGCCGTGCGAGATGGGCGCGGTGATTTGAATGATCTTGCCGAGGCTCGGAACCTCGCGCACCGCCGAGATGATGCCGTCCGAGACCGAGCCTTCGAGCCTCAAGGGGTTGCCGATGACGAAAATCCGCTCGCCCTCCTCCGGCATCACCGTCGTCGTCTCCGAGACGCGCGAACGCTCCGCCGGAACCTCGACGCCGAGTAAGGCGAGGTCTCCTTCCTCGTCCACGTCTATCAACCCGGCGACCGCGTAGGTCTTGCCCTTGCCCTCGAAGGTTCGGACTTCGGCGCGCGCGGCGGCCTCGACGACGTGGAAGTTCGTCAGCACCTGTCCGGGGCGGACGAAGAAGCCGCTGCCGGTGACGGCCACCTCTCCCTTCTCGTTGTAGGTGATGACGGAGACGACCGCCGGTTTGACGCGGCGGATGAGTTCAGGGAGAGACTCTTCGGCGTCTGCCTGCGAAGGGGCGCAGACAAAAAGCACCAGAAGCGCCAGCCACGGGGGAAGCTTGCGGTTCAACATCGCGGACTCGATTTCTCAAACGGATTTGGCGGGCCTTCAGGTCTTCCTCGGCCCTCTGGGAAGGGATTTCAACGGGCGAAACCCTGCGTCTTCGGAACGCCAGTCCGGGGTACTGGCGTGGGCTGGGAAAGAAGTTAGCCCCTTCCGTAAGCGGAAGTCAATAATTTTGTGACGAAGTTGTGTCGGAGGCGGAAAACGGCCCGCCCACAGGCGACGGGCCGGGACGCGGGTCAGTAGCTGTAAAGCTCCGTGATGGCGCGCGCCACGTCTTCGACCTGCGGGAGGATGTGGTCTTCGAGGCGGGGCGCGTAGGCGACGAAGGTGTCGAGCGCGGCGACGCGGCGGACGGGCGCGTCGAGGTACTCGAACAACTCTTCGGAGACGCGGGCGGCGATCTCCGCGCCGAAGCCGTGCGTGCGTGTGTCCTCGTGCGCGACGATGAGCTTGTTGGTCTTCTTGACGCTCGCGGCGATGGCTTCCCAGTCGTAAGGGGAGAGCGTGCGGAGGTCTATCACTTCGACGTTGATGCCCTGCTGCTGCTCGGCCTGCTTGGCGGCGACGAGCGAGCGTTGGACGAGCGCGCCGTAGGTGATGATGGAAAGGTCTGTCCCTTGCCTCACCGTCCGCGCCTTGCCGAACGGGATGGTGAAGCCGTCGGGCGGGTACTGCGACTTGTTGTAAGCCTGCCGGTAGAGGTGCTTGTGTTCGAGGAAGAGCACGGGGTCGTCACATTGAATCGCCGTCCGCAGAAGCCCGTTAGCATCGAGCGCGTTCGACGGGTAGACGACGCGGATGCCCGGAATGTGCGTGAAGAGCGTGTCGCCGGACTGCGAGTGATAGACAGCGCCGCCCTTCAGGTAGCCGCCGACGGGGCAGCGGATGACGATGGGGCACTTCCAGTCGTTCGCCGAACGCCAGCGCATGAGGGCCAGCTCGTTGCGAATCTGGTGATAGGCGGGCCAGATGTAGTCGAAGAACTGTATCTCGACGACGGGCTTCAACCCGCGCGTCGCCATCCCTATTGCGCGACCGACGATGTTGGCCTCGGCGAGCGGCGAGTTGAAGACGCGCGCCGAGCCGAACTTGCGTTGCAGATTCGCCGTGACCTTGAAGACGCCGCCCTTGCCCTTCACCTTGTCGAGGTTCTGCTCGCGCGAAACGTCGGCCACGTCCTCGCCGAAGACGACGATGGAAGCATCGCGGGCCATCTCTTCGTGGAGGCAGCGGTTGATGAGGTCAACCATCGTCCCGGCGTTGCCGGAGAGTTCCACGCCGTCTTCCTTGTCGAACTCTTTCGCGGTCGGGTCAACGTCCGTGGAGTAGACGAAGCGCGTCGCCGTCTCAGGTTCGGGCTGCGGGCTCGCGAGCGCGATGTCGGTCGCCTCGGTCGACTTCACGGTCAACTTCGTCCTTGATGCGCTGCAACTCCTCCTGCGTGACGACGCCCTCGTCAACGAGCAATGCGCCGAAGCGTTTCACGGGGTCGCGCTCGGCGTCCGAGGTGCGCTCCTCGTCGGAGCGGTAGAGCTTCTCGTCGTCGGAGAGCGAATGCGAGTAGGGGCGGATGCAGGTGGCGTGGACGAAGGCCGGGCCTTTGCGCGCGCGGCAGTATTCGACGGCGCGGTTCAGAGTTTCGAGCGACTCGATGGGGTCTGTCCCGTCGCACTTCTGTAGATACATATCGGGAAAGCCGGCGACGAGCTTCGAGACGTCGCCCCCGGCGGTCTGCACCTCGACGGGGACGCTGATGGCGTAGCCGTTGTCTTCGATGAGGAAGACGACCGGCAGCTTCAAGTTGCTCGCCGTGTTCAGAGCCTCCCAGAACTCGCCCTCGCTCGTCGTCCCGTCGCCCGAAGAGCAGTAGACGACCTCGTCGCCTTTGAACCCGACGACCTTCTCCTTAATCTCTTCGACGAGCGAGGCGCGGTAGCTCGCCTCGGCGCAGCCCACGGCCTGCAAAAACTGCGTCCCCGTGGGCGACGACTGCGAGACGATGTTGAGCTTCTTATGCCCCCAGTGCGAAGGCATCTGGCGACCGTGCGAGTTGGGGTCGGCTTCGGCCCCGACCGCCGAGAGGAGCTGTTCGAGCGGCGTCATCCCCAGTTGCAGGCAGAGCGCGCGGTCGCGGTAGTACGGATAAAACCAATCGTACCCCGCCTTCATCGCCATCCCCGCCGCGACGAGCACGGCCTCGTGCCCCGCGCCCGAAATCTGGAAGAAGATTTTGTTCTGCCCCTTGAGCTGAATCTCCTTGTCGTCCACGCGCCGCGACAGAAACATCGTCCGGTACATCTCGACGAGTTGCTCGCGGCCCAAGCCACGGTATTCGCGCGCCTTAATCTCGGTCGCCATGATTGCTAACTCTCCTGCTCTAAAAAATCAGTGCGAATAGAAATGCTTCCCCGGTCGTCAGTCCTCGAAATCCGTCTCCAAAGTCATCAGGTAGTCCTCGGCCATCGAGGGGTGGCCGTGGGCGCGGGCGACCTCGATGCCGCGCTCGTAGGCGCGGCGGGCGGCGTCGCGGTTGCCTTCACGGAGGTGCGCCGTGGCGAGCATCCCGTAGGCGTTGCCCTCGTCGTCGGCGCGTTGGAGGTACTCGGTCAGGACTTCGACCATCTCGCCGAAGCGCCCGGCCTTCTCGTACTCCTTCGCCAGCCCGAACATGACCGACGTGTTGTCGGGGTCGCCTTCGAGCATCAGCCGGAAGATGTCTATGCGGGATGCGCCCATGATTTCAGTTATTGCGCCTTCGGCTGCCGGTTGTCTATGAGCAGCTTGGCGATGGTCTGGAGCTGCATGTTGGACGTGCCCTCGTAGATGGCGCCGATCTTGGAGTCGCGCCAGAATTTCTCGACGGGGTAGTCCTTGACGAAGCCGTAGCCGCCGTAGAGTTCGATGGCCTTGGAGGAGACGTGCTCGGCGGCGCGCGACGAGTAGAGCTTGGCCATCGCCGCCTCCTTGACGAAGGGGAGGCCCGCGTCCTTCAGACGCGCGGCGTTGTAGACCATGAGGCGGGCGGCCTCGATCTCAGTGGCGAGCTCGGCCAACTGGAACTGCACGCCCTGAAACTGGTTGATGGGCTTGCCGAACTGCGTGCGCTCGCCGGTGTAGCGAAGCGCCGCCTCGAACGCGCCGCGCGCGAGGCCGATCATCTGCGCGCCGATGCCGATGCGCCCCTCGTTGAGAGTCTCAATCGAGACCTTGTAGCCCTTGCCCAATTCGCCGAGGACGTTCTCTTTGGGAACCTTGCAGCCGTCGAAGATAATCTCGGTCGTGGAGGAGGCGCGGATGCCGAGCTTGTTCTCCTTCTTGCCGACGGCGAAGCCCTCAAAATTCTTCTCGACGACGAAGGCCGTGATGCCCCGGTAGCCGTCTTCGGGCTTGGCGTTGGCGAAGACGACGAAGATTTCGGCCTCGATGCCGTTCGTGATCCAGAGCTTCTGGCCCGACAGCTCGAAGTGGTCGCCTTTATCCACCGCGCGCGTCCCCATCGCGAAGGCGTCGGAGCCGGAGCCCGCCTCGGAGAGTGCGTAAGCGCCGACCGTATCGGCGGCGAGGCGCGGCAGGTACTTCTTCTTCTGTTCGGGCGAGCCCCAGCGGATGAGCGCGTTGTTGACGAGCGTGTTCTGCACGTCCATCAGCACGCCGACCGAGGGGTCAACGCGCGAAAGCTCCTCGACGCCGATGATGGCGGTGAAGAATGACGCGCCCGCGCCGCCGTACTCTTCGGGCGTCTCGATGCCCATCAGGCCGAGGTCGAAGAGGTGCTTGATGATGACGGGGTCCATCTTGGCGTGCTCGTCCATCGCCTCGCGGCGCTGGAGGATTTCGCCCTCGGCGAACTCGCGCACGGAGGCGCGGAACATCTCCTCGTCCTCGGAGTAGACGGTCAGCGGGCCGCCCGAAAAAGTCTCTGTCGCTGCTTTACTCATGGCCTTTTCTCACATGGATGCGGATTAAAGTTTATAGCCCCGTAGCATCGCTCACACGGGCGCTTTTGGTCAACTCCGCAGAAGGGGGAAAGGCCGTCAACCGTGACGGGTGAACCGTGACAAGAGGAAGGCTGTTTCCTTCTTGTCACGGTTTACCCGTCACGGTTTACGGCCTTTTATTGGCCGAAGCGGAGGCGGTACTCGATGGAGGTGATGAAGGCCTGCACCATCTGCGCCTGCGAGTAGTTGCCGTTGTTGTCGTCGAGCTTCTTGAGCCAGAAGTTGTAGCCGATGAGGCGCGAGTCGTCGGGCGCGTCGTCGGGGTTGCGCTGGAGGTAGCCGAAGTATTGCATGAGGACGAAGGCGCGGTTCTGCTCGCGGCGCGAGAAGGTCTGGTTCTCGGCCAACTGGCGGAGCGCCTTGAGGCGCGAGGCCGGGTCGGAGCTGTCAGCCGCGTTGCCGAACGAGGAGGAGACGAGCGCCGCCTCCTCTCCCGCCGTCAAAGACGCGCCGGTGTTCGAGTTGAGCTGCGAGACGAACTGCGCGGGCGTGAGCGCGAGCGGGTAGCGTTGGACGAACGCGGGGCGCGCGAGGAACTTGGCGACGAAGGCCTGCTTGTTCGCTTCGAGCTTGTCCTGCCAGCCCGGCGCGCCGACCGCGAGGCCAGCGCCGATGAGTCCGGCGTCGAGGAGGAACTCCTCCACGCGGCGCGGCGCACGCCCGTAGGCCGACTTGTAGAGGCGGTGGACGAGATAGCCCGTCTCCTGAAACTCAATCGAGAGGAAGAAGGCCGCCGAGACGTTCTCGCGCTTCGTGGCGACGCACGCCGCGTCCGCGCCGCAGGCGGTAATCTCCCGCGTCCAGAAGTCGAGTCCGGCGGCGTCTGGCTCGCGCGAGAGGAAGTCTCGGTAGTGCTGGCGGACGAAGAAGCGTGCGTCGTCCACGGCGTTGGAGGCCAGCGGCGTCGTGTCGTTGTCGTTAATCGCCTGCGCGAGCGTCGCGTTGGGGCCGGGGAAGGCGTCGCCCGTGTCCACCAGCCGGATGGTGAACGTCTCGGCGTTCTCCACGTAGGAGTCGTCAGTGATGAAGACGTGGAAGGTCTTTTCCGCCTCGCCGGGGGCGAAGGTGACTTGGCCGACGACGGTGCTCAAGTCCGAGCCCTGCTTTGCCGTCCCGTCGTTGGCCGCGTAGGTGACGGTCAACTCCTTCGACTTGTCGCCGGTGCGGAAGACGGTGACCTCGAAGGGGTCGCCGCCCTCCCACATGCCGGACTGACTTCTGGATAAACCCACCTCGGTGCGGAAGGTCGCGGCGAAGTCGGCCACCTGATTGCCGCTCAGGTTGTTGAAGGTCGCGCCCGCCGGGCTGAAGGTGTAGTTCTGCTTCGAGGGCGTGACGGTGTAGTTGTTCTCGGCGATGACGTTGAAGGAGTAGTTGCCGTTCTGGTCGGTTCCCGTCTGCGCGACCGGCGCGCCGTTGACGGTGACGGTCATCGTCACGCCCGCGAGGGCCGCGCCGTTCTCGTTCACGCGCCCGCCTAGCTGGTAGAAGCTGAGGCCGCCGGAGAAGTCGCCGCGCTGGTCGGAGCCGAGGTCGTTGTACACGCGTGCGGCGGGCGTGAAGGTGTGGTTGCGCAGAGAGGGCGTGACGGTGTAGCTCGCGCCCGCCGGGAGGTTGGGGAAGGAGAAGTTACCGCTCTGGTCGGTCGTCGTCGTCGCGCTCTGAGCGCCGGAGAGCGTCACGAGGACGCCGGACATCGCGCCGTTGTTGGTGTTGACGACGCGACCGCTCAGCGTGTGGCGGTTGAGGTTCGCCACGAAGTCGGCGGTCTGGTTTGCGCCGAGGTCGTTGAAGCTCCGCTGCGGCGGCGTGAAGGTGTAATGCGTCTTCGAGGGCGTCAGAGTGTAGTTGCCCGCGGCCTCGACGGCGAACGAGTAGTTGCCGTTCGTGTCGGTGGTCGTCGTGCGGCTCGCCGAGCCGGAGAGCGTGACGACGACGCCCGCCAGGCCCGCGCCGCCCGACGTGACGCGCCCGGCGAGGGAGTGGTTGGCGAGCGTGCCGCTGAAGTCCGCCGTCCGGTCTGCGTCGAGGTCGCTGAAGTTGCGCGTCGCAGGCGCGAAGGCGTACTTGTCCTTCGCCACCGAGACGGCGTAATTGCCGCCCGCCGGGAGCCCGTTGAAGGAGTAGTTGCCGTTCTGGTCACTCGTCGTCGAGAGCGTGTGCGTGCCGGAGAGCGAGAGCGACGCGCCCGCGAGCGGCGTGCCGTTCGTGGCCGTCACGCGACCGCTAATCTTGTGCGAACTGAGCGTGATGCCGAAGGAGACCTGCTGGTCGGAGCCGAGGTTGTTGAACGTTCTGGACGCCGGGCTGAAAGAGTAATGGCGCAGAGAGGGCGTCAGGGTATAGCTCGCGCCCGCCGGGAGGTTTGGGAAGGAGAAGTTACCGCTCTGAGTCGGTGGTCGTCGAAGCCGTCTGCGCGCCGGAGAGCGCGACGGTGACGCCGGGGATGCCGGAGTTATTGACATCAGCAATGCGACCGCTCAGGCGGTGGCGGTTGAGCGTGGCGGCGAAGTTCAACGCCGTCTGATTGGCGGCCAGCTTGTTGAAGCTCAACTGCGGCGGGGCGAAGGTGTAGTGCGTCTTCGATGGCGTGAGTGTGTAGTTGCCTTCGGCGGGGAGGGTGAAAGAGTAGTCGCCGTTCTGGTCGGTCGTCTTCTGCGCGGACTGCGAGCCGGAGAGCGTGACGACGACGCCGGAGAGCGCGGAGCCGCCCAACGTGACGCGACCGGCGAGGGTGTAGTTGGCGAGCGTGCCGCTGAAGTCGGCGGTCTGGTTCGCGTTGAGATTGTTGAAGGTCTTGGCGGCCTGCGCGAAGGTGTAGTTGGCGCGCGAGACGGTGACGGTGTAGTTGCCTTGCTTCGGCAGGGCGTTGAAGTTGTAGTTGCCGTTCGAGTCGGTCGTCGTCGTCCCCGTCCGGTGGCCGGAGAGCGTCAGGAGCGCGCCCGCCACGCCCGCGCCGCCCGTGCCCGTCACGCGCCCGCCTATCGAGTAAGTGACGAGCGTGCCTGTGAAGTCGAACGCGCGGTCTGAGTCGAGGTCGGTGGCCGTCCGCGAGACGGGCGCGAACGTGTAGCTCATCAACGAGGGCGTGACGATGTACGCGCCGCCCGCCGGGAGGTCTGCGAAGGTGTAGATGCCGTTCGCGTCGGTCGTCGTCGAAGTAGTTTGCGAGCCGGAGAGTTGGACGGCGACGCCGGGGAGCGCGGCCCCTGTGGAGTCGGCGACGCGGCCCGCAATGTCGTGGCGGTTGAAGAGCGCGGTGAAGTCGGCGGCGATGTCGGCGGCGGGCGTCGTGAAGGTGCGGGCCGCCGGGCCGAACGTGTAGTGCCGGAGCGCGGGCGTGACGGTGTAGACGCCGCTCGTCGGGAGGCGGGAGAAGCGGTAGCGGCCCTCGGCGTCGGTCTCGGTCGAGACCGTCTGCGAGCCCGTGAGCGCGACCGCGACGCCGGGTAGCGCGTCGCCGTTCTCGTCCGTGATTTGACCTTCGAGGACGAAGGTCGGCGTCGGCGCGTTGTTGAGATAGGTGTCGAGCGCCTCGCGCCGCGCGTTGAGGCAGGAGGCGTCCGCGCCGCAGCGGATGAGGGCGTCCGACCAGTAGTAGTGCGCCGCGCCGTCGGGCGCGCGGTGGGCGATGGTGATGAACTGCTCGCGCACGTACTGGACGGGGTCTTCCTCCGGCGTCAACGTGTTGCGCACGTCGGTCACCTGCGCCTGCGAGTCGAGGTTGCCGTAGATGGAGTTGATGACGGTCAGGCGTTCGGTCGCGGCGTCGGCCCGGAGGCGGTTGGCGTCCTCCAGACACTCGATCTCGTCGAGGATGGCGTGGTCAATGTTGAGCATATTGATCGCCACGTCGGCGCGCAGGCTCCAGCCGTAGTGCGACTTCTCGACGAGCAGCCCGCGCAGGTCTGTGAGGTAGTTGCCCGACGTGCCGAGGTTGGCGACGTTCTGGTAGAGGCCGGTGACGTAGAGGAGGTCAACCGGCGCGCTCTCCGGCTGGTAGAGCGAGGGGAAGGCCGAGAGGCCGTTGAGCGCGCCTTCGTCGAGGAAGACTTCGCGGAGCACGACCTCGCGGCGCGGCGAGTCGGCGGTGACGGGCGCGGCGTTGCCGATGATGATCCACGAGTAGGCCGCCGCGCTGCCCGTCTTGCTGAAGAGTTCGGGCCGCTGGCCGTAGTCAATGAAGATGGAGTTCTCGACCGTGACGCTCTTCCATTCGAGACACTCGACCGTCGGAACCATGACGCCGCTGTTGCCCGTGCTGCCGAGGAATTTGGTCTGCTCGATTTTGAAGTGGCTGCGCACCGCGCGGACGATGGAGCCGCCCTGTATTTGGCTGATGAGGCCGTAGAACTCGCAGTGGCGGACGGTCGCCTCGTTGATGTCGTAGAGGCTGAGCGTGATGTAGGCGTCGTTCTGCACGTCGGGCGTGCCGACGAAGGCGATGTCCTTGACGAGAAAGCTTTCGAGGCCGGAGAGGTGGACGGCGATTTGTGTTTCGCCCGTCTTCGGGTAGAACTCGGAGACGAGGTTGAGCGGCTTGCTCAAATCGTCGCCGAGGGCCGTCGGCGGCTGAACCGGGGTCGTGGACTCGACGCCCTGAATGACGAGCGAGCCCGCGCCGCCGAAGTCCTTCGAGACCGGCGTGAGGATGGCGAAGCGACCGGCGGGCACGTTAATCGTCCCGCCACCGGCCTCGGCTGCGGCGTCGAGCGCCCTTTGCAGGGCCGGGCCGTCGTCGGCCTCGCCGTCGCCGACCGCGCCGAAGTCCATGAGGTCGAAAGTGACACCCCCGCCTTGCGCCGACGCCCCGGCGGGCGCGAAGACGCTCCACGCGAAGAGCACGAAGAGAGCCGCGAGGAAGTGTCGGGTTAAACTTTTACCGCGCAAAACTGAGATTCTCCCGGCGACGAATCGTGTCGCCTATGATGTTAAAGCAGTAGCCTGTAAAGCGATGCGCGCTAGCGGGACGATGCTCCGAAGTGACAGTGAGGCGAACAAAACCACGCGCCGCGGCTCAAAGGGGGGTTCGATGAGACGGGTATTTTCAACTCAAGCCCTTAAATCGTTCCGAAACCCTCTCAAGGCGACGCCCGCCGGCGAGAGGTCTCGCTTACAGACTAGCATTTTTAAGACGCACGGGGGACGGAAAAGGTTTTTCTGATGTCGAAGAAATGTCTGCCCGGTGCGGGGCGAATCCCGGACAGGTGGGGACTTTCCTCTCAAGACCGCCCCCGGCGCGGCTGAAGTTTGAGGATGAAGGCGTCGTTGGCGTATCTTGCTTCCGGCCCGCATGTCAAATAGCGCCGTGGGCCGGGTTTCTTTATCCGAGTCGCCGAAAGGGTTTTTTTAAGACGCGTGGAGCAGAAGGTGAGAGAGAGGAGCGCATCGCGGAGGCTCGCGCCCGCCGGGCTGGTCTTCGCCGCCGTGGGCCTCGCGCTCTTCGCCTACTTCGTGTGGCGCGCGGGGCCCTGGGAAATCTGGGAGAACATCTCGAAGATAGGCGCGGGCTTCCTCCTCATCCTCCTGATTTCGGGCATGAGGTTCGGGGTGCGCGCCCTCGCGTGGACGCTCTGCTTCGAAGCGCCGCACCGGCTCGGCTTCGTGGAGGCGTTTAAGGCGTACCTCATCGGCGACACGGTGGGCAACGTCGTGCCGCTCGGCATTGTCGTGAGCGAGCCGACGAAGGCGGCGCTCGTCCGCGACCGCGTGCCGCTCGGCCATGCCTTCTCGGCCATCGCGGTCGAGAACATCTTCTACATGCTCTCGGTCGCGCTCTTCATCTTCTGCGGCGCGGGCGCGCTCCTCCTGAGCTTCCCTCTGCCGCGCGAGCTGCGCTGGTCGAGCGAGGGCGTGCTCGCCGGGGTCTTCGTCTTCGTCTTCGTCGCCGTCATCGCGGTGCGGAGGCAGTGGAGGTTCCTGAGCGGGACGCTCGAAGCGATGGCCGCGCGCGGCGTCGGGCGGCGACTGCTGGCGTCGAAAGGCGAGAAGCTCGTCGCTATCGAAGAGCGCGTCTACGGCTTCTACGCGCGCAGCCGCTCGCGCTTCCTCCCAATCGTTTTGCTCGAAGCGAGCTTCCACCTCCTCGGAGTGATGGAAGCCTATCTGACGATTTACCTCATCAGCGACGTGCCGCCGACGCTGCTCGCCGCCTTCCTCTTCGAGTCGGTCAACCGCGTCATCACGATGGTCTTCAAGTTCGTCCCCTTACGCGCGGGCGTGGACGAGCTGGGCACGGGGCAACTGGCGCGCGTCCTCGCCTTCGGCTTCACGGCGGGCGTCACGCTCGCCGTCGTGCGCAAGGCGCGGATGCTCTTCTGGATGGCGCTCGGCGTCGCGCTCCTCGTCGGTCGCGGCCTCTCTCTCCGCGCCGTCGCCGCCGAGGCCGCCCGCGCCCAAAGCGCCGCCGAAGAGGGGAAGGACATCCCCGAAGGGGGTGAAGATAATAGCCGGGGGCAGAGCGAAGGAGCGCGAGCGACTGAGCGACACCCCCGGAACGGACAATAAAGAAGTTCCGACCCTGAAGGGGTCGCACCTCAACGTCGGGGTGCGACCCCTTCAGGGTCGGATTCTTTTATCAACCTTGACCGAGGGCGGCGCAGACTTTCGTCTGCTTGCCCCCGGCTATTATCTGCTGCCCTTTCAGGGCAGGGGCCGCCGCGTTTTCAGCACGCCATCTAAGTTTATCTTCGTGGAGCGAGGCCGAGGAGCACGTCGGCGATGGCGGCGGAGATGGGGAGGCCGGGTTGATGTTCGAGCCAGAAGAACTCGCCCACCGGGTTGATTTCGAGGAAGACGTGGCGGTCGTCGGGCGTGAGGATGAAATCGGCGGCGCCGTAGTTGAGGCCGAACTCGTCGGCGAGGCGGAGGAGTCGCGCTTCGATGTCCGAAGGGAGTTGGTAAGTCTGCCATTCGTCGGCGAGCGCCGCGCCTTCGCGCCGCCAGTCGTCCGCCGCGCGCGCCGCCGCGCCCGAATCAATCGAGGCCGTGAAGACCCGCCCGCCGACAACGGTCGCGCGCAGCTCCAATCTCTTCGGCACGCTCTCCTGAAAAGTCATCGGGCAGAGGCGCAGGCCTTCCAAGTCTTCGAGGTCTTCCGCGCGGACGCGGTTGGTGAAGACGACGTGCTCGCCGCCCCGCTCGTCGTAGACGGCGAAGGACGAGAGCATCTTCGTGACCATGCCGCCCGCGCACGTTTCGGCGAAGTCGCGCACGGCGGCGGGGTCGTTGGTGACGAGCGTGCGCGGCGCTTCGAGCCCGACTTCGCGCGCGACGCGGAGCTGCAAGAGCTTGTGCTCGGCGCGGCGGATGCGCTGCTCTTCGTCCATGCGGAAGACCTTGAGGCTCGCCAAAAGGCCCATCGCGGCGGCGCGCGACTCGCCGACCGAAGCGAAGCGGAGCTGCGCGTCCATCTCGCGCGGCAAACGCCCCGCCACGCTCACGCGACGGTGCCAGATGGCCGTCACTTCTTCCAGATTCAACTCGCCTTCCTGAGACGCGAGCGTCACGCGCTCCGCGCCGCCCGCGCCGGAACGCGCGACCAAACGAACATCGGTCGGGAAGAGGTCTGTGTCGAAGCGGAACGAGCTGCCGCCCCGCTCCTCGATTGCTTTCTCGACGAAAGAGACGCTCTCGTTATCGTCGCTGCGGGTGATGATGAGAACGGTCATGGCGATTTTGGATTTTAGATTTTGGATTTTAGATTAGCGTGCTTCTCAACCTCGAAGTCGGATTTAGAACTGTTCAGCATACATGGCTTTCAATCCAAAATCCGAAATCTAAAATCCAAAATCCTTGCGAAGCAACGCGTCTGCGATGGCTTCCGAGATGGGAAGGTCGAGGTCGCGTTCGAGCATCCCCCACTCGCCGCCGGGGTTGACTTCGAGGAAGACGTGCTCGCCCGAAGGGGTTCTGATTAAGTCAACCGCGCCGTAGACGAGGCCGAGCCGGGACATCAAAGCGTCGAGCGCGGCGGCCACCTCGCGCGGGACTTCGGCGTGCTCCCAGAAGACTTCGCCGACCTCCGCGCGTCGCCAGTCGGTCGCGCCGCGCGCGGAGTTTCCGGCGTCAATCGCGCCCGCGAATAGTTTGCCCGCGACGTAGGCGACGCGCAGCTCGCGCTCCTTCGTGATGCTCTCCTGAAAGACCATCGGGCAGTGGCGCAAGGTCTCTGCGTCGGCGAGGTCGCGCTCGGTGACTTCGTTCGTGTAGACGAAGAAGGATTCGGCGTTCATGCTCACCGAGAGCGGGCGGAGCAGTTTCGCGACCATCGCGCCGCCAAGTTCCTTGTATAACTTTTGCGCGCGCGCCGGGTCGTTGGTGACGAGCGTGCGGGGGACTCGGAGGCCGACTTCCGCCGCGAGCCGGAGTTGCAGGAGCTTGTTCTCGGCCTCGCGCTCGCGCGCCGGGTGGTTGACCCAGTGCGCGCCGTGGAGGCCGTCGAGGAAGCCTTCGAGCGCGGCCACCGACTCGCGCACGCACATCGCGCGCAGTCGCTCGTCGAGGCGTTCGTCGAGTCGCGGCATCCAGAGCTTGCGCGCCCACACGGCCCGCACGTCCGAGGCGCGGAGGCTCGCGCCCCCGGCCTCGACGGTGTAATCCGCCTCGCGGTTGCCGAGGCCGGAAGAGATGTGCAGCTCTTCGGGGAAGAGGTCTGTGTCGAGCCGGAAAGGCCGCGCCCCGCGCCGCGCGAGGGCTTCGGCCACGCGCTCGACGGTGAAGTAGTCGCCGCTGTGCGTGAGCAGCAGGACGTTGGCGCGCGGCGTGCGAGGGCTCATGGGAGTAGACCGAGTGTTGAAGAGCCCGGCGGCGGGGCCGGGCCTTGTTGACGTGTGCGGGGCGACGGATTGATTAAGACGGACGCACGGGGCTGAGGGCCGGGTCAATGTCCTCGTCCCTGTCCGAAGGGTATTTGAGCGTCATGTTGGTGGTCGTCGAGACGGGCTCGACGCTCTGGCCTTCGAGAAAACGGGCGAAGAAGGGAACGGACGGCTGCCCGGCGTTCTCTTCGGGGGAGTTGGTTCTGTTCTTCGTTTCGTTATTCATCATCGGGTCTCCATAGAAGAAGGGAGTTCAAAGTTCAAAGTTTAAAGTTCAAGGTTAAAGACAAGTGCCTTGCATTCGACTTTGAACTTTGAACTCCTCAGTGTCTGCCGGACGCGCCGCGCGTGGGTGAAGACGCGCGCCGCGCCCGGCAGTGTGCGGGGAGTCTCTTTAGCCCTTCGGCTTCTTGCGCGAGAGGCGGATGCCGGCGGTCTCTTTCGGCTTCGCCTTCGCCGTCTCGGACTTCGGGGCGTCCGCCGCGTCGGAGTAGACGGCGTAGTAACCCCTGTCCTCATCATTGTCCGAAGGGTACTTCAAGGTGTGTCGGCTGGTGGCCTTGGCCGTCGCCGCCTCCGGGTGATACGGGTAGAAAATCCACTCGTCGCGGTCGGACGGGTACTTGAGTGTTTGAATCGGGGGCTTCGCGGCGGCTTTGGCTTTGGCCCCGGCGGCAGCCTTCTTCGCGCCGCCCTTCTTCGTGCTCCGCGCGGCCTCCTTGTAGGTGAAGCCGGGTTGGTTGCGGCCTTCGCTGACCTTCGCCTCGGCGTCCTGTCCTTCGAGGTAGCGCGCGAAGAACGGCGTGGCCGTCTCGCTCGGCGCGGCCTTCGGTGAGGCGTTCTTCCTGTCCTTTTTCTTCATGGTGCGGTCTCCTCCAAACTTTTCGTCTGAGTGTGAGAAAACCCGGCTGTTCTATTACAAAGCCGCGCGGAGGTCAACGATTTTCCGGCCCGCGCGAGTCCATGAAAGTATTTACGACGAATTCCTAAGAATGGATTCTCAGTCTGCGGCGGTGGGATTCTGGCGGAACGACGCGCGTTGCTTCCAGCGGCGGTAGGCGTCGAGCGAGAAGGCGAGCCAGAGACCGGCGACGAGGTACGCGCCGAGCGTGTCGCTCGGCCAGTGGGCTCTCAGGTAGATGCGCGAGAAGCCGACGACGAGGACGGGCAAGGCCGTTAAGACGAGCGCCACGCGCCGCAGGGACGAGCCGCGCGGCAAGAGCGCGTAGGCGACGAAGAAGAGGAAGCCGAAGTAGCAGACGTAGAAGGTGACGTGGCCCGAAGGGAAGCTCAGGCCGCGCCCCTCGTAGGCGAAGCCGACCAGCTCCGCCGCCGGTCGCGGGCGGGCGATGACCGCCTTCAGAATGTTGGTGATGAGACCGCCGCCCCCTGCGCTCAAGGCGACGCCTGCCGCCTCGCTCCGGCGGCGGAAGGCGAGGAAGACGAACACCGTCAGGGTCGTCAACGCGTGCGGCGTCCAGCCGTTGCCGAAGACCGACGCCTGAAGCATGAACTCCGCGAACCACGGCGCGTCCACGCTCTGGACGGCGCGCGCCACACGCAAGTCCCAGCCGAAGTAGGCGTTGAAGTAGGCGAAGAGCGCGAGCGCCCCGAACGCCACAAGGCCGAGAGCGTAGAAGACCTCCGCGCGCAGCAGACGCCGCGCGGCCACGCGCCGCGGAACCGTCGGGACAACCTCCGGCTCTTCCTTCGTCAACTCGCTTTTGTCGTGCGGCGCGTCGTCCATCCTCAACCTTGGCCGTCGAAACAAAGTGTCGCCCGCGTGTGATGGCATGCACCTTCCGCGTGGCTTATAATCATCTAACTTACTCCCGAAAATAAACGACGCGGAGCGCGCGCGGCAAGCAGAGCCGGGGGCTTCGGAACGGAGGCGAGAGGTTTGCTGAGAGTCGAATACCGTGACGGGCTGTACCTGCCGGACCTCGATTTGTGGCTCGACGCCGACGGGCCGCGCGAGCGTTGCGTCATCTCGCACGCCCACTCCGACCACATCGCCGAGCACCGCTCAATCGTCGCCACGCCGGAGACCGCACGCATCTTCCGCCACCGCATCGGCGACACCGAGGTCGAGACGCTGCAATACGGCGAGCGGCGCGACTACGGTCGCTACGCCTTGACGATGTTCCCGGCGGGCCACTGCCTCGGCTCCGCGCAGATACTCGTCGAGGCCGACGGCGAGCGGCTCGTCTACACGGGCGACATCAAGCTCCGTCCGAACGTCGCGGCCACGGATGCCGTCGTCGTCCCCTGCGACACGCTCGTCATGGAGTCCACCTTCGGCGACCCGCAGTACCGCTTCCCGCCCGAAGTGGCGACCGCCGACCGCCTCTACGCGGCGATGGATCGAGCCTTCTCCGACCACCGCGTGCCCGTGGTTTTGGCCTACGCTTTGGGGAAGAGTCAGGAGGCGCTTGAGCTTCTGCTCCGTCGCGGCTATCGCGTGAGCCTGCACGGCTCCATCTGGAACGTGACGGAGATTTACAGAGAGTTGGGCGTCGAGTTCTCCGGCGACTACGAGCGATACGACCGCGAGCGTCTGAAGGGGCGCGTGCTGATGGCCCCGCCCGGCTGCCGCAAGCAGCCGATGCTCCTCAACATCGAACGCCGCTACCTCGTCATGCTCACCGGCTGGGCGATGAGCAAGAGCGCGCCCTACATGTACAAGGGCGTGGACTTGGTGCTCCCGCTCTCCGACCACGCCGACTTCGACGAACTCGTCCGCCTCGCCCGCGAGTCCGGCGCGCAGCGCATCATCACCATGCACGGCGCGAAAAAATTCGCCGCCATCCTCCGCGAGATGGGCTTCAACGCCGAACACCTCGCGCAGCACCCCTCGAACCACAAGACCGGCGCGACGAAGAAGGCCGCGACCGCCGTCGAACAAAAACTCTTCGAATAAAAGTCAGAAGTCAGAACGCGGAACGATGAACTGAAAGACAAGACCTCTTTGCTCTTCAGTTCATCGTTCCGCGTTCTGACTTCTGCGTTTCCTCTGCGCCCTCCCTCACGGTCGGGCTTCCGCCTCTACTTGAATTTTTCTTGGCAGATGAGTTCGACGGCGCGCTCGATGTTGGCGTCTATGCCGGAGAGGCATTTGATGATGCGGGAGGGGAGGCGGAGCGTGACGACTTGATACTCCTCGGTGGTGGTCTTCGGGTCGGCGAGCGCGTGCCGGAGGGCGGCGGTAATCTGTTCGTGGTTGGCGGGCTTCGGGAGGTAGTCGTGGACGCCGAGGTGCTCGCAACGGCGGCGGATGTCTTCGCTCGTCTCGCCCGTCACGACGACGACGGGGACGTTGGCGTTGAGGGCGCGAATCTCCTGCAACGCCTGAAGGCCGTTCATCTCCGGCAGCGTCATGTCGAGCAGCACGGCGTCCGCCCCCTCGTCCTGAAAGAGCGCGACGCCCTCCTCGCCCGTGTAAGCCTTCGAGACCTGATAGCCCTCTCGCGACAGCGTGCTCTCGTAGAGCGCGGCCAAGTCCTCCTGGTCTTCGATGACAATGATCCTTGCGCCTGCCAACGTCTTCACCCCTTGCCCTGCTTAAATTTTTTTGAAGCCGGGATAGAGTAGCACACGGAGGCGGGCGGCGCGGCCCGTCGAAACAAAGCGCCGCCGCGTTCGAGGCGGGCGGCAAAAAAATAAGGAGGGCGGGCGTCGGACGCCGACCCTCCTTATAAGTTTATGAGGCCCGCCGCGTCCGGTTGCGCCGGACTCGTCTTGGCAGAAAGACGGCGGAATGTGTCTCCGCCCGGCGGCCTCCTCCTCCGCTCGACCCTTTACGGCTCGACCAGTCGCTTCTTGATGTTGCGCTGCCACGCTTCGTAGTTTCGGATGCGTCGCTGCGCCTGCTTGCGCGTGAGATTCATCTTCTGTGCGACGTAGGTGATGCGGTCGGTCCGGTCTTTCTTCTGGTCGTACTTGTCGCCGGGAGCCTCCCTGTAAAACGCGTAAGCGCGCTTCCACTCTTCCTTGGTCTCCGGCGTTGCTTGTACGCCCCGCAGTTCAGGCATCTCTTAATTATCCCCCTCAACGTTATGATCCCCGCCAAGGTCAGGGCGAGGTCTAAAAAAAAACAGTATCGTATTGAGGTGAGGTGGAAGTTGGCGGTGCGACCGGCCTTCCAGCCCATCGGCTCTGCCGGGGTGGGATGGTGTGACAATACAACTTTTCGAGCCTTTATGCCAAACGAGTTTTGGGCGGTGGACGAGCGCGAGGCGTTTCATGTATAGTGCTCTCAATCGGGCATGCGGTAAATCCAAATGCCCAGTGGTTGCTGGGGTGAGGACAGTGACCACATCAGAACAGGCGCGAAGCTCCCAAGGCTGACGCGCCTGTTCGCTTTTCCGGCCACCGCGCCTCGAACCTCCGCCCCCCGCGCCGCACACTCCCGCTTGATCTTAGATCACGATAATGCGATGCTCGCAGCCGTTTCATTGAACAGCACGAAGGGGTTCCGAGCCCAAGCGTTTTCGGGCCGCGAGTCGGGCGCTCGTCCGTCAGAGTCTGACGACCGAGGGCGGGGCTCCGGCCCGCGGCATCTCGGTCGCCGCGCCTCAAGGAGAGTCCACGGCGGCGCGGGGGACAGCCAGCGGAAGCTTCTTTAAATGACTCCAGCCATCGCCACCGTCCTCGCGCTTCTCGTCGTCGCCGTCGTGCTGTTCGCGACCGAGAAGATTCCTATTGATGTCGTCACCATCCTTCTGGTCATCGGCCTCGTTCTGACGGGGACGCTCACCGTCGGGCAGGCGTTCGCGGGCTTCGGCAACGACATCGTCATCACCATCGCGGGGCTCTTCATCCTCACCGGCGGACTCGTCAAGACGGGCGTCGTGGACGTGGTGGGCCGACGCCTCCACCGCATCGCGGGCGGCAACGAGTTCCGCTTGACGACGCTGATTATGTTCACGGCGGCGGCCTGCGCCTCGGTGATGAAGAACACGACGACGACGGCGATGTTCGTCCCCGTCGTCCTCGGCATCGCGCAGCGCGCGCGCGTCCAGCCGTCGAAGCTTTTAATGCCGCTCGCCTTCGGCGCGATCCTCGGCGGGACGTGTACGCTCATCGGGACTTCCACGAACCTCGCCGTGAGCGGCGCGCTCTCGCGCCTCGGCGAGAGTCAGGAGCTGACGCAGCGCTTCCAGATAGACGCGCAGCTCCTCCGCCCCTTCACGATGTTCGAGCTGACGCCGGTCGGCATCGCCATCGTCGCCGTCGGGATGCTCTACATGCTCGTCCTCGGCCTCAGACTTCTGCCCGCGCGCGGCGGCGACGAAGAGTCCCTGATGGAGCAGTACCAGATACGCGAGTACATCTCGGAGGTCATCGTGCGGCCCGAATCGCCGCTCGTCGGGCAGACGCTGGCCGAGGCGAACCTGAGCGAAATCCTCGACCTCACCGTCATCGGCATCATCCGCGGCGACACAGGGAGAATCGCGCCGCGCGCCGAGGAGCGCATCGAGGCGGAAGACCTCCTGCTCGTGCAAGGGAGGATGGACGACATCCTGCGGGTCAAGAACGAGGCGGGCATCGAAATCAGGCCCGACTTCGAGCTGCGCGAGCGACACCTCGAAGCGGGCGACGTGGAACTCTACGAGGTGCTCGTGCTGCGCGGGTCGGACTTGAACGGTCGCTCCCTGCGGAGCCTCAAGTTCCGCGAGCGTTACGACCTCACGGTGCTCGCCATCAACCGGCACGGGATGGCGCTTCTGACGAAGCTCAGTAACGTCACCTTGAGGTTCGGCGACGTGCTTTTGGTGCAGGGGCGCAAGGAGTGCGTCGAGCGTCTGACGACGGACGGGCACGTCCTCCTCCTCGAAGGCGAGCTGGGCGCGTCGCGCGAGCGGGCGGGCAAACGCGTCTGGGCGGTGCTGGCCTTCGTCGTCTTCCTCTTCTTCTCCATCACGCACCTCTTCGGCGTGCCGCTCTCGGTGGCGGTGCTCTTCGGCGTGCTCATCCTTCTGGGCTCGCGCGCCGTGCTCACGCAGGAGATGTACGACCTCATAGACTGGCGCTTGATAGTCCTCATCGCCGGGATGATTAGCTTCGGCACGGCGATGGAGGAGTCTGGGGCCGACCAGTACCTCGCCGACCTCATCGTCCAGAACTTCCGCGCCTACGGGAACATCGCCGTGCTCGCAGGGTTCTTCGCCCTCACGGTGGCCTTGACGCAGCCGATGTCGAATCAGGCGGCGGCGCTCGTCGTCCTGCCCATCGCCGTCAAGACCGCGCTCTACCTCGGCGTCAACCCGCGCACCTTCGCCGTCGCCGTCACCTACGCCGCCTCGTGCTCGTTCCTCACGCCTTTGGAACCGGCCTGCGTCCTCATCTACACGCCGGGCCGCTACCGCTTCCTCGATTTCGTCAAGGTCGGCTCGATTCTGACCATCGCCGTCTTCGCCATCGTCATCCTCCTCGTCCCCATCTTCTGGCCGTTGTGAAGAGGACAGTAAGCAGTACGAGACAGTACCGGGAGCGGTAGCGAGCGGGTTGAGCTTAAATAAAGTCAACCCGCTCGCTACCGCTCCCGGTACTGTCTCGACCCGCCTCTCCTTGCGCGGGCGGCGGAGGGTTACTATAATGCGCGGGCTTTGAAACGCGCGCCACGGTGAAGGGGTTACGACCGGCCTCGCAAGCGTTTTCAAACCCTCCTCAGAGAAAAACGAGAGAATATGGCGAAGAAGATCAACGGATGGAGAGAGAGGCGACGTGTCGCTCAAACGCGCGCGACTCCGCTTCGCACGCTCACCGCCGGGCTGGCGCAGGTGGCGCGGGCCGCCTTCGCCGAGCCGTACCAGCTCACCGTCGAACGCCACGCCGTCGCCCTCCCGCGACTGCCGCGCGAATTAGACGGCCTTCGCGTCGTTCATCTTTCCGACATCCACCACAGCCCTTTTACGGGCCGCGAGCAGGTCGAGCGCGCCGTCGAGGTCGCCAACAGCCTGCAACCCGACATCATCGCCCTCACGGGCGACTACATCTCGCACGAGCGCGAGTACATCCAGCCCTGCGCCGAGATGCTCGGACGCCTCCGCGCACGCCGCGGCGTCTACGCCGTCATGGGCAACCACGACAACTGGGTGGACGCCCCGCTCATCACAGACCTCTTCCGCGCCGAAGGCATCCACGTTTTGCTCAACGAAGGGCTCCGTTTCGAAGACCGGGGCGCGTCCTTCTGGCTCGCGGGCGTGGACGACACGATGGTCGGGCTCGAAGACCTCCCGCTCGCCCTCGCCGGGTCGCGCGAGGACGAGCTGAAACTACTTCTGGCGCACAATCCCATCATCCTGCGCCGCGCCGCACGCGCCGGGGTTGACCTCGTTCTCTCCGGCCACACGCACGGCGGGCAGGTCACTTGGCGCTCCGAACGCTCGGCTTCGGGCCGCGTCCGGCGGCGCATCCTGCGCGGCCTTGGCCGACGCGGCAACACGCAAATCTACGTCACGCGCGGCCTCGGCACCGTCGTTTTGCCCGTCCGCTACGGCTGCCTCCCAGAAGTCTCGCTGCTCCAACTCCGCTGCGCGGAATAGTTCAAAGTCCAAAGTTCAAGGTTCAAAGTTAAGAACCGTTTTCGACTTTGAACTTAAACTTTGAACTTTGAACTTTCCTATGGCTTCCCGAATCGTCACGCTGCCCAACGTCCTCACCGTGGTGAGGATGGTTCTGATTCCGGTCTTCGTGTCGGCGCTCTACTACCAGCGTTTCGGCTGGGCGCTGGCGGTCTTCGTGCTGGCGGGCGTGACCGACGGGCTCGACGGGCTGTTTGCGCGGAAGTTCAATCAGGGCTCGCAGCTCGGACAGATTCTCGACCCCATCGCCGACAAGCTCCTCCTCGTCACCTCCTTCATAACGCTCTCTCTGCCGTCCGTGATGGAGCCCTCGGCGCTCGTCCAGCCGCACCCGCGTCACCTCCCCGTGCCCTTCTGGGTGACGGCGGCGGTCATCAGCCGCGACATCTTTATCGTCGTCGGCGCGGCGGCCATCAACATCGTCACCGGATTCCGAGGGTTTCGGCCCTCCCAGCTCGGCAAAATCAACACCTTCGTCCAGATTGCAGCCATCGTCCTCGTCCTTGTCGCCGCCAGTTTCCCCCCCTTGCGCGGGTATCTCCCGACCGTCTACACGACCGTCTTCTCCTTCGCCGTCGTCTCCGGCGCGCACTACGTCTTCTGGGCCGCGCGCCTCCTCAACGAAGACCGCGCGCGCGAGCGCGAAGCCTCGCAGTGAGCCGAGGGCTTCCCCTAAACTGTTGCCGTTTCAAGGCTTGGGCCGGGCAACCGAGGGGGCGAGGTGTGCTACTAAATAAGTTGACAATGGGACACTCAAGTATTATCCTGTGACCGCATTCAAGTCGTCGGGCGGCGTACTGGGCGAGAAAATCCCGTCTGCGTCCGACGGCTTTACGAAGGCGAGCACAGGCGACGGAGTCCGGCGCTTGAGAGCTTCCGAAAGACGCCCACCGGAGGGCGTCTCTTTCCGAAGCGGGCGGCCAATAAATGTGGGGAGAATAAGAAATCAATGAGTAAGATAATCGGTATTGACTTGGGGACGACCAACTCGGTCGTGGCCGTCATGGAAGGCGGCGAGCCGACGGTGATTACCAATTCCGAAGGGGGCCGCACGACGCCCTCCGTCGTCGCCTTTACGAAGGACGGCAACCGTCTGGTCGGGCAGGTCGCCAAGCGGCAGGCCGTGACCAACCCCGAAAACACGGTCTATTCGATCAAGCGTTTCATGGGGCGGCGTTTCGACGAGGTCTCGGAAGAGAAGAAGCAGGTTCCTTACAAGGTGAAGTCCACCGGCAACGACGTTCGCATCGAGGCGGGCGGCAAGGACTGGAGCCCGCCGGAGATTGCGGCGATGATCCTGCAAAAGCTCAAGCAGGCGGCGGAAGACTACCTCGGCCAGAAGGTTGATAAGGCGGTCATCACCGTCCCGGCCTACTTCAACGACTCGCAGCGGCAGGCGACGAAAGACGCCGGTAAGGTCGCAGGGCTAGAGGTGATGCGTATCGTCAACGAGCCGACGGCGGCGGCGCTCGCCTACGGGCTCGACAAGAAGAAGGAAGAGACCATCGCGGTCTTCGACTTCGGCGGCGGCACGTTCGACATCTCGGTGCTGGAAGTCGGCGAAGGTGTCGTTGAGGTGAAGAGCACGAACGGCGACACGCACCTCGGCGGCGACGACGTGGACGAAGTGCTCATCAAGTGGATCATCGAGGAGTTCAAGAAGGATCAGGGCATCGAGCTCTCGAACGACAAGATGGCCTTGCAGCGTTTGAAGGAGGCGGCGGAGAAGGCGAAGATTGAGCTCTCCTCGACGATGGAGACGGAAATCAACCTCCCCTTCATCACCGCCGACCAGTCGGGGCCGAAGCACCTGGTGATGAAGCTGACGCGCGCGCGTTTCGAGCAGTTGATTGACCCGCTCCTCAAGCGGCTCATGCCGCCCGTCGAGCAGGCCATCAAGGACGCCGGGCTCGACCCGAAGAAGATTGACGAAGTCGTCTTGGTCGGCGGCTCGACCCGCATCCCGAAGGTGCAGGAGATCGTCAAGAACTTCTTCGGCAAGGAGCCGAACAAGTCGGTCAACCCGGACGAAGTGGTCGCGGTCGGCGCGGCGGTGCAGGCGGGCGTGCTTTCGGGCGAGAAGACGGACATCCTCCTGCTCGACGTGACGCCTTTGAGCCTCGGCATCGAGACTCTGGGCGGCGTCAACACCGTCCTCATCCCGCGCAACACGACGATCCCGACGCGCAAGTCGGAAATCTTCTCGACCGCCTCGGACAACCAGACCTCGGTCGAAGTGCACGTCCTTCAGGGCGAGCGCCCGATGGCGGGCGACAACCGGACGCTCGGAAAATTCCATCTGGTCGGGATTCCGCCCGCGCCGCGCGGGATGCCGCAGGTCGAAGTGACTTTCGACATTGACGCCAACGGCATCGTCAACGTCTCGGCCAAGGACATGGGCACGGGGCGCGAGCAGAAGATCACGATCACCTCTTCTTCGGGCCTCTCGAAGGAGGAGATTGACCGCATGATGCGCGAGGCCGAGTCGCACTCGGCGGACGACGTTAAGAAGCGTGAGGAGATCGAGTCGCGCAACCGTCTGGACGGGCTCGTCTACCAGATCGAGAAGACCTTCAACGAGAACAAGGAGAAGCTCGACGGCGCGACCACGACGCAGGTCGAGACGGCCATCGCGGACTCGAAGAAGGCGCTCGAAGAGGGCGGCGTCGAACGCATGAACGACGCCTTCAACAACCTCCAGACCGCCTCGCACAAGCTGGCCGAAGCGCTCTATCAGGGCACGGGCGCGGCTGGCGGAGACGCGGGCGCGGCTGGCGGCGACGAGCAGGCCAACGCGGCGAACGCCTCCGGCGGTCAGACGGGCGGCGCTTCGGGCTCCGGCGGCGACGACAACGTCATTGACGCCGAGTACGTTGACGTGGACGAGAACAAATAACGTGACAGGTAAACCGTGACGGGTGACAGGAAAAAGCTTGCCTTCTCCTGTCACCCGTCACGGTTTACGGTTCACGGCTTTTCTCATGGCTAAAGAAGATTACTATCAGGTGCTCGGCATCAAAAAAGACGCCAAGCCCGAAGAGATTAAGAAGGCTTACCGCCGGATGGCGCGCAAGTTTCACCCGGACGTGAATCCGGGCGACAAGAGCGCCGAGGAGCGCTTCAAGAAGATTACGGAGGCGCACGATGTGCTCTCCGACCCGAAGAAGCGCGCTGTCTTCGACCGCTTCGGCCAGTACTCCGACAACCTCGCCGACGCGGCGGGCCGGGGCGCGGGGCCGGGCAGAGGCGCGGGTCGTGGCGCGCCGTTCGACTTCGCGGGCTTCGACTGGGGCAACGCGGGCGCGCCGGGCGGCTCGGCGTCTTCTTCAACTTCGGGCGGCGGCTCGTCGAGCTTCCGCGACATCTTCTCCGAACTCTTCGGCGGCGGCGGGTAAGGCCGAGCGCGAGCCGCCGCGACCGATGCCGCAGCGCGGCGCGGACATCGAGATGCCTTTGGCGCTCTCGTTCGAGGAGGCCGTGACGGGACTCACGACGAACATCACGGTCAACCGCTCCGAGCAGTGCTCGCGCTGCAACGGCGCGGGCGACGCGGGCGGGCCGCTCGTCGTCTGCCCGACCTGCAACGGCGCGGGGCAGGTGCAGCGCGCGGGCGGGCGGATGCGCTTCGCGCAGGAGTGCCCGGACTGCGGCGGCGCGGGGAAGCGGCGGAGCCCGTGCGCCGTCTGCAATGGCAAGGGGACGGTGCCGAAGTCAGAGCAGGTCAAGGTGCGCATCCCGCCGGGAGTGGATACGGGCTCGCGCGTGCGCGTCCCCGGCAAGGGCGAGGGCGGGCGCTTAGGAGCCCCGGCGGGCGACCTCTTCATCATCACCAACGTCGGCAAGCACAAGCACTTCACGCGCAAGGGCGAGAACATCTACGTCACCGTCCCCGTGACGGTGGCCGAGGTGGCTCTGGGCGCGAAGATAGAAGTCCCGACGGTCGAGGGCAAGGCGCAACTGCGCATCCCTCCGGGCACGCAGTCGGGCCAGCGCTTCCGCCTCCGCGAGCGCGGCATCCCCTCGCTTCGGAACCCGCAGGCGCGCGGCGACCAGTTCGTCGAAGTGCAGGTCACGCTCCCGAAAGTGATTTCGGAAGAGACCAAGGAACTCCTCAAGCGTTACGCGCAGCTCAACCCGGAGAACCCGCGCGTCGCGATGGGATTGGAGTGAGCGATTTTGGATTTTAGATTTCGGATTTTGGATTGTTCGAGCTTCGTAAGTTGAACGTCCGAAATCAGGATTCGAGCCGAGGCGGTACGCCAATCTAAAATCCAAAATCTAAAATCCAAAATCGTATGAAACGTAAGGGCACATACACGATCAGCGCGGTGGCTTTGCAGTACGAGATTCACCCGCAGACCTTGCGGCTCTACGAGCGCGAGGGGCTTCTCAAGCCTTCGCGCTCGGAGGGGAACACGCGGCTCTACACGGACGCCGACCTCGAACGCCTCGAAGTCATCCTCTCTCTGACGCGAGACCTCGGCGTGAATCTGGCGGGCGTCGAAATCATCCTCAACATGCGCGAGAAGATGGACGCCATGCAGCGCGAGTTCGAGCGTTTCTTCTCTTACCTTCAGTCGCACGCCGAGGAGTTCTCGCACTTCACGGACGTGCCGCCCGGCGAGGGCGCGCTCGTCCCGGCCTCGCGCTCCGCGACGCTCCAAAGGCGGCGCGGCAGGCAACACTGAACGGACGAAGAAGACGCGCGCAAAAGTGTCGGGCGCACTTCCGAGGAAGTGCGCTCTTTTTGTTTCCGCCGGAGCCGTCAAGCGCGTCGAACTTTTCGCGAAGATTGACAAGACCGGGCGGCGCGCGAGGTGTTACAATCCGCGCTCGCCGGACGAGTTATGTACACCGACCGTCCCGAACAGGCGCGGGGCCGCGAAGGCACAATGCCCGCGCTCATGCCGCCAGAAAATTGTCCCTGCCGCCCGCCGAAAGGCGTCGCAGACCGAAGGCAGGTCAGAACAGATGAGCCTCCGCCGGGAAGAACAGATCAACCGCATCGTCCGAACCGCGCGCGAACTCGACGCCGCAGAGCGCGCCGCCTTCGTCGCGGAAGCCTGCGCCGAAGACGACGAGCTGCGCCGCGAGGTCGAAGCGCTCCTCGAACGCCGCGAGCGTGAGGAGCGTGGCGAGGTCGTGAGCGACGCGTCGGACGCCGCCGGGTTAATGAGGCGGATGCCTTCCACCGCGCACGAGTTGAGGCTCGTCCCGCCCCCCGCGAATGTTAATGAAGTCGCTGCCCGCGAAGAGTCTCTGCCGCCGGGGACGATGCTGGGGCCGTACCGCATCTTGGAGAAGCTCGGCGAGGGCGGGATGGGCGCGGTCTATCTGGCGAGGGACGCGCGGCTCGGTCGCCGCGTCGCGCTCAAGTTCCTGCCCGCGCACTTCGCCCGCGACGAGGAGCGCGTCCGCCGCTTCGTGCAGGAGGCGCGCGCCGCCTCGGCCTTAAATCATCCGAACATCATCACCGTCCACGAAATCGGCGAGGCCGAAGGCCGCCACTTCATCGCCACCGAGTTCGTCGAGGGCCGAACCTTGCGCGAGTACATCTCGGCGGGGCCGCTCCCCGTCGAGCAGGCGCTCGAAGTCTGCGCGCAGGTCGCGGGCGCGCTCGCCAAGGCGCATCAGGGCGGCCTCATCCACCGCGACATCAAACCCGAAAACGTGATGGTGGACGCCGACGGTCACGTCAAGGTCGTTGACTTCGGCATCGCCAAGCAGTTCGCGCCGCCGCCGCGCGTGGACACGGACGCGACCGGGGGACGGCGCGTGAGCACAGAGCCGGGGCTCGTGCTCGGCACTTCCAACTACATGTCGCCGGAGCAGGTGCGCGGGCTCCACCTCGACGAGCGCACGGACGTGTGGAGCCTCGGCGTCGTGCTCCACGAGATGCTCTCAGGCTTCGTCCCCTTCGACGCTCCGACCTACGGCGACCTCGTCGTCTCCATCCTTCAGGATGACGCGCCGCCGCTCGCTCGCGCGGGCGTCCCGCCGGAAGTGCTCGAAGAGTTGGAGCGCATCGTGCGCAAGGCTCTGACGAAGCGGAGGGACGACCGCTACCCGTCGGCGCGCGAGATGCAGCAAGACCTCCGGCGGCTGCACCGTCGTCTGGAGTTCACGAGCGCCGGTGTCGGCGCGGAGGCGACGACGCAGGAGACAGGCACGGACGGCCCGCCGGAAGCCCCTTTCCAGCCGACGCCGCAGCAGCGCACGACCGTGCTCACGGCCACGCCGCAGCACACGGCGTCCGAGCAGCGCAAGCAGATTACCGTGCTCTTCGCCGACTTCGCGGGCTTCGAGGAGTTGAGCGAGGGCGCGGACGCCGAAGAGGTGCGCGAGGTCTTGGACGCTCTGTGGCGGCGCGTGGACGCGTGCGTCGCGCAGTACGGCGGGGCGGTCGAGCGGCACGTCGGCGAAACGGTCGTCGCGCTCTGGGGCGCGTCCGAGGCGCACGAAGACGACCCCGAACGCGCCGTCCACGCCGCTCTCGCCATCGAGGAGGCGGCGCGCGAGTTCTCGTCCGCCGAGCTTCGCACGTTGACGACGGAGTTGCCGGAAGCAGGTCAAGAGTGGCCGATGCGCGTCGGCATCAGCACGGGGTTCGTGCTGCTCGGAACAAGTGGGACGACGGGCGAGTTCACGGCGACGGGCGAGGCGGTCAACCTCGCGAGCCGCATCCAGCGTTCGGCGCACGAGGGCGGCGTGCTGGTCTCGCACGAGACTTACCGCCACGTGCGCGGCGTCTTCGACGTGCAGGCCCCGGAGTCTCTGAAGATTAAGGGGCGGGCCGAGCCCGTCGAGGTCTACCGCGTGCTGCGCGCCAAGCCGCGCGCCTTCCGCGTCCGCACGCGCGGCGTCGAAGGCATCGAGACGCGGATGATTGGACGCAAAGGGGAACTGAGGGGTCTGACCGACGCGCTCGAAACCGTCTTCGAGGACGGCGAGCTGCACGCCGTCACCGTCGTCGGCGATGCGGGCCTCGGCAAGTCGCGCCTCCTTTACGAGTTCAGCAACCGCGTCGAGCTGCTCCCCGACACGTGGTACATCTTCAACGGGCGCGCGGGCGAGGCGATGCAGGGTTTGCCTTACTCTTTGGTGCGCGACCTCTTCTCCTTCCGCTTCGAGATTCAGGACAGCGACCCGCCGAACGTGGCGCGCGAGAAACTTGAGCACGGCATCTTCGCCCTTTCGGGCGGCGCGGGCGGCGAGGAAGAGGCGACGATGCGCGCGCACTTCATCGGCCAGCTCATCGGCTTCGACTTCACGGAGAGCCGTCACCTCTCCGGCATCCTCGACGACGTGCGGCAGATACACGACCGCGCCTTCCGCTACGCCGCGCAGTTCTTCGCCGAGGCCGCGCGCCGCCTCCCGCTCATCCTCTTCCTCGACGACATCCACTGGGCCGACGACGGCTCGCTCGACTTCATAGACTATCTCGCGCGCCACTGCGCCGACGCGCCCGTCCTCGTCCTCTGCCTCGCGCGGCCCACGCTCCTCGAACGGCGGCCCGCGTGGGGCGAAGGCGTCGAGCGTCACACGCGCGTCATGCTTCAGCCGCTCTCGAAGAAAGAGAGCCGCCAGCTCGTCGAAGAAATCTTGCGGCAGGCGCAGACCGTCCCGCCTTCCCTGCGCGAGCTGGTCGTCACGGGGGCCGAAGGCAATCCCTTCTACGTCGAAGAGCTGATTAAGATGCTCATTGACCAGAAGGTCATCGTGCCCGGCGCGGAGGTCTGGGGCGTGGACACGAGCCGTCTCGGCGAGGTCAAAGTGCCGCCGACTTTGACGGGCGTGCTGCAAGCGCGTCTCGACAACCTGACGACCGGCGAGAAGACCGTCATGCAACGCGCGTCGGTGGTGGGCCGCATCTTCTGGGACGACGCGGTCGAGTATCTGGGGGCGGGGCCGACCCTCGCTTCGGAGCGCGAGACGGTCGTGCGCGGCGGCGCGGCGGGCGAGGAAGGAATCGGCGACATCCTCGAATCCTTACGGCGCAAGGAGTTGATTTACCGGCGCGAGTCTTCCGTCTACGCGGGCGCGGGCGAGTACACCTTCAAGCACGCCTTGCTGCGCGACGTGACTTACGAGAGCGTCTTACGCAAGGAGCGGCGCGTCTACCACCGCCGCGCCGCCGACTGGCTCGCGCGCACGGGCGGCGAGCGCGTCGGCGAGTACGCGGGCGTCATCGCCGAGCACTACGAGCGCGCGCAGGTCTTCGACGCCGCCGCCGAGTGGTACGGTCGCGCCGGGCGGCAGGCGCGCGAGACCTACGCGCCGGAGACCGCCATCAAGTATTACCGCAAGGCCATCGCCTTCCTCTCCGCCGAGCCGAAGAGGGACGCGACCGCCGCGCACGCCTCGCCGCAGACCGCCGAGCAGTCGCCCGCGCAGACCGTCTCAGCCGTCGCGCAAGGCGGCTCGGTCTCCGGCGGCGGCGCGAAGTTGTCGGAGTCGGCGAAGCGTCTACGACTGCTCGAATGGTCTGAGGGTTTGGGCGAAGTGCTCCGCATCCAGTCGCGCTACGCCGAGGCGCTCGCGGCCTACGAAGAGATGCGCGCGGCGGCAGAAGCGGTGGGCGACCGTGTGGCGCAGGCGAGGGCGTGGAACGAGATCGCGCTCGTCGAGGCGAGCAAGGGCGACAACCGCGCGATGCTCGAAAGCACGGAGCGCGCGGCGGCCTTAGCGCGCGAGGCGGGCAGGCAGGAGCAGGCGCGGACGGAGCTGGCGCGCGCGCTCAACTTGCAGAGTCAGGCTTCGACACGCTTGGGCGACGCGCGCGCCGGGATGATGCTCGGCGATCAGGCGCTCGCGCTCGCGGGCGGCAGCGGCGAAGGGGGCCAGAGCGAGCGCGCCGACAGTCTCAAGTCGCTCGGCATGGCTTACCACCAGCTCGGTCGCTTCGAGCACGCCGAGTCGTGCAAGGAGCAGGCGCTCGCGCTCTACCGCGAGATGGAGAACCGGCGCGGCGTCGGCAACATGCTCAACAGCCTCGGCGAGACGGCGCGCCTGAGGGGCGACTACGGCAAGGCGCTCGCGCGTTACCGCGAGGCGCTCGCCATCGCGCGCGAGACCGGCAACCGCAACGGCGAGATGCTCTACCTCGGCAACCTCGGCGCGGCGCGCGCTGGATTAGGCGACTACGCCGCCGCCGAGGCCGACCTCCGCCAGTCCATCCACCTCGCCGAGTCGGTCGGCTACTACGGCATCTCCGAAAACTACCGCTTCCTCTCCGAAGCGCTCCTGGGTCAGGGGAATCTCGCGGAGAGTCTCGAAGCGGCGAAGCGCGCCCTCGAACTCGGTCGGAGGACGGAGAATCAGGAGCACATCGGCGAAGCCTGGCGCGTCCTCGGCCTCATCGCCTCGCACACCTCCGCGCCCGTCTCGGTCGGCGACGAGACCCGCGACGCCGCCGCCTGCTTCGCCGAGAGCCTCCGCCTCTTCCAACACATCGGCATGGAGGCCGAACGCGCTCGCGCTCTGCGCGACTGGTCGCGCCACGAAACGAAACACGGCGACGCCGCGCGCGGCGAAACCATGTGGCGGGAATCGCTCGACATCTTCACGCGCCTCCAGATGAGACCCGAAGTCGAGCGCATGACGAAGGAAGCCGGATGAGTGACCCGGATTTGGAACTTACTCGTTGAGTCCGCGTGTGAGGATGACACGGGCGGCCCGTTCATCAGACAAACAACGAGGTGCTTGAATGAGGAAGAATTCTCACGCGTCGGCTTTCAAACGTCTTTCGCTCTTCGTGTGGGTGATGTTCCTTTTGGTCTCGCCGTGCGGCGCGCAGAAGAAGCAGACGCCGCAACCTCTTCCGTCCGAGCCGAACGCCGCGCGGGTCTCAATCGAAGACGGCCTGAGCCTTTTGGAGAAGATAAAGGAGGTCGAGTCGCCGACCTTCCGCGCCTACCTCAACACGAACGTCGCCGTCTGGCTCTGGCAGAGCGCGGGCGAGGACGAGACGTTGCGGCGGGCCGCCGTGGACGCCGCCGCCCGTGGCGTCGCCGACCTCCAACGGCACGAGCACGAAATTCCGCCCGCCCCGGCCAACGTGTTCTACGAAAAATTACTGAACCTCGTCCGCCGTCACAGCCCCGAAGAAGCCGCGAAGCTGGAACACGCGCACCCGCTGCGAGCAAAGCTCAACCGCTCGGAGCAGGAGAAGGCGGGCGGGCAGCTTTACGAGGCGCTGCGCAAACTCGACAACCCGCAGACCTCGGCGCAGGGACTCGAAGAGGCTTTGCGGCTCATCAATTCGGGCGCGGTGCCGATGACTTACCTGCACGGGCAACTCATCGTCCAAGCCGGTCGCAACCCCTCCGCGCTCCCGCAACTGCTCTCCGCGACGCTCGCGCTCGAAGAGCGGAGCGCGGGCTTCATCTCCCTCCACAACCTCTTCTTTCTCTCGATGCACTACCTCAGAGAGACGACGCCCGCCGAACTCCGCGCACGATTCCTGGCCGCGTCGGTGGCTGCCACGCGCCGCGTCACGGCGGAGCAGAGGAGCGACCCACGCGTCTTCAACTGGGCGGTGCAACTCCTGCGAACCGTCCTCCCGCATTTACGAAAGTCGAACCATCCGCTCTACGGCGAAGCGGCGGCGCGGCTCGCCAACTTCGCGCCCGGCGCGGCGCGCGAGGATGAAGTCTTCGAGCGCATCAGGGAGAGCGCAGACCCTCTGGCCACGATGCTCGACGAGGCCGAAGCGACGAGCGACAAGGCGAAGAAGAGGCTGCTGCTCGGAGGGGCTGCGGGCCTCGCACGGCGACAGGGGAAATTCCGCCGGGCCGCCGACCTGATATCTTCAATCGAAGACGAGAGGGCCGGAGCGGCGAACGACTATTCGAGCCGCGACGTGTTCTTGGGCGGCATCGTGCAGGACGCCTTGGCGCAAAAGGATACTGAAGCGGCGCGCTACGCGGCGTCGAAAATTCAACTCCCCGTCAACCGCGCTCTCGCCTCGCAGAGACTCGCGCGCTACTCCTTCGAGCAGAAGGACGCGCAGGCAGTCAACGAGCATTTGAGCGACGCCGTCAAGGCGCTCCGCGACGCGCCGGAGGGAACGAGCAAGGCCGTCGCCTACCTACGTCTGACCGAAGAGACCGCCGAGCTTGACGCCGCGCGCGCCCCGGAAATGTTGAAGGAAGCCTTAAAGGCCGCCAACGCCATCCCGCGCCCGCGCGAAGCCAAAGACGGCGAGTTCAGTTGGAAACTCTTCCCCCTCGCCGACGCCTTGACCAAAACCTTCCGCCGACTGTCGAGCACCGACCGTGCGACGGCCAACGGCCTGACCGGCGACTTGCAGCCGAAAGAGTTGAAGGTCGCCGCGCTGCTCGGCGTCTACGGCGGCCCGTCGAAGTGAGCCCGCCGAATCCCTTCTCCGCTTTGCGACGCGGCGTGCCCGACGATAGTTCTTGCGCGCGCCTCAGCACGGTGATAAAGTGCGCGCCCTCTTCAGTCGCCGCCTGCGGAGTGCTTCGCCCGCCTCACCTCGTTCAAGAAGAAGCGCGCCGCTCACCCTCTTAAAAACTGCTGAGAGAGAGCGGGAGCCTGACTTCCGTCCAGAAGGCCGCGCGGCGAAACTCTCGTCCACCCTCCAAAGCCTCGCGCGGCGCAACATCCACCAACCACCACCCGCCTGAGGAGACGAAAAAAATGGTTCGTCCGGCCTCAAGCCTCCGCGCCCGCGCGTGTGCTCTCATGTTGCTCCTCTTTCTCCTGCTCCAATGCGCCGACGTTCGCGCGCAAGACCTCGACGACGTTTCCTTGAGCGGCACTGTCTTGGACGAGCACGGCGCGGTCGTCGTGGGCGCGAGTGTCACGTTCGTCTTACTGGCGACCGGGGCGGAGCGAACGTTGAAGACCGACGCCGAAGGCCGTTACCGCTTCGTCGAGCTGCCGCCGGGCGCGTACACGGCGCGCGCGTCCGCCGAGGGCTTCGCCTCGTTCGAGAAGACGAACCTCGTGACCGTCGCCGGTCAAAACGTGCGGCTCGATTTCACACTCCGCGTCGCGAGCGTCAACGCCGAGCAGACCGTCTTGAGCGAAGCGGACGCGCCCGTCTTGGACACGACGCGGACGGTGGTCGGCGCGTCCGTCACGCGCGAAGAGTTGGAGCGCCTGCCCCTCTTTTCGCGCTCGCCGCTCGACTTCGTCTTCACCCTCGGCGGCGTCACCGAAGAGCCGCTCTCCGTGCGCGACGCCGCCGATGACAGAGACGCTTCGGGTCGCAACTCCGTGGAGCGCGCGGCGACGACGCCCGAAGAGGCCGGGACGTTCGCGCTCTCCGGCGGCGCGGCCTACTCGAACAACGTGACGATTGACGGGCTCGACAACAACGACGACCGCGCCGCCCGCGAACGCTTCCAGCCCTCGCCCGAAGCCGTCGAGGAAGTGCAGGTCATCACCAACCAGTTCTCGACCGAGTACGGTCGCGCCTCCGGCGGGCGCGTCAACCTCCGCACGCGCGGCGGCACGAGGAACTTGAGAGGGCGGCTCTTCTACTTCTTCCGCGACGAAGCTCTCGACGCGAACACCTTCAACAACAACCGGCGCGGCCTCAAGCGACTGCCCATGCAGGAGCACGACCCCGGCTTCACCTTGAGCGGCCCGCTGTTGTTGCCGAAGAAGCTCTTCGGCCCTTTAGGTTTTGAAGGACGAGGGCGCACCTTCTTCTTCGTCGCCTACGAATACGACACCGTGCTCGACTCGACGCTGATAGACGCGCTCGTGCCCGTCGAACGAAACACTTCGTTTCTCTTGCCCGCGCCCACGACACTCATCGGCAGAAGGTTCGAGGCGTCGGCGACTTCACCCAACTCGCCCGCCGAACTCGCGCCCTTCGTCGAGCGCGTCTCGACGCCGCAACGCAATCACACCTTCACCGCTCGCTTCGACCACGCCTTCACGGACACGCACAACGGCACGCTCCTCCTTCAGCTCGGAAGGCAAAGAAACCTGCGACAGTTCGGCGGCGGACTCCGCCTCGCCGAAAGTCTGCAAGGGCGCACGCGCCACACGGAGGCGATTTCTTACACCGACAACTTCGTCTTCTCGGCGCGCGTCGTTAACCAGCTCCGCGCGCAACTCTCGGTGCTGCGCCCCGCGCTCCGCGCGCGTTCGACCACACGCCCCGTCGTCCTCATCAACATCAACGACACTCTCAACGCCGAAGACCCCTTCGACCGCTCCGGCACGCTCGTCGCGGGCTCTTCCAACTCCGGCGCGACCGACCGACGCGAGACGCGCTTCCAACTTCAAGACACGCTCACGCACGTCCGCGCCGCGCACTCCCTCAAACTCGGCGCGGACTTTCAACGCCTCCGCTCAGTCTTCCTCGACCTCACCGACGCGTCAGGCACTTACAGCTTCACGAGCGCAGGCGACTTCCTCGCCGCGACGCCGAGCCGCTTCCGCCAGAGGTTCGGCACACAGTCAACACAGGAGAATTTTTACAGCAGCTTCTTCATCCACGACGAGTGGCGCGCGCACCCGCGCCTGACGATTTCGGCGGGCCTCCGCTACGAAAACGAAACCGTCTTGCACGACCGCAACAACTTCGCCCCGCGACTCGCGCTCGCCTTCGACCCGAAGGGAAAGGGACGCATGGTGCTGCGCGCGGGCGCGGGCCTCTTCTTTAACCGCGCATTGTTGAGGACTCTTGATGACTTTACGCTCGGCGGTCAAACCATCGAGTTCGACACCAACACGCTCCCCGCCTCCGAGCGCCGACCCTTCATCGCCGCGCACCTTCGCTTCCCCCACACGCTCGACGCCGACTCGACGCTCGTCCGTCAATTCGGCACGCAGCAGCTCGACTTCTCGCGCCGCCTCGACCCTTCCTTGCGCACGCCGGAAAGTTTTCAATCCAACATCGGCATCGAGCGCGAGATAGGACGCGGCTTCGTCTTTGAAGCCAACTACACCTTCAACCGTGGCAAGCGACTCTGGCGCGAAGTCAACGTCAACGCCCCGCGCCTGCCCTTCGGCTACAAGGACTTCACCGCGTATCTTCTCTCCCGCGACTTCGCCAACTTCCGCGACGCGCGCGGCGCGCGGCCCGTCTACGACGCGAGCACGGCGGGCGAACTCGTTCGCTTCAACGTCGCGCCCGCCGGGGCGTCTGACTCAGAGACGGTCGTCCGCGTGGACGACTTCGGCGTGCCCGTCTCCGTCTTCAACCTCGCCGCCACGGGCTCCACGACGACGCTCGAAGCCGCCCTCGCCGCGCTCCAACCCTTGCGGCCCGACCCCTCGCGCACGCAGGTCGAGCAACTCGTCTCCGTCGGAGAGAGTTTCTATCACGGCCTCAACGTCGAAGCGCGCCGCCGCTTCAAGCAGCGCGGAGAAGGCGGCCTCGCCTTTTCGTTCCGCGCCGCCTACACGCTCTCGCGCCTCGTTGACGACGGCGTGGTCAACACTTCGAGCGCGCTCCGCGCGGGCGACTTTCGCGGCGAGCGCGCCCGCAGCCTCCTCGACCGCCGCCACCGCTTCGTCTTCTCCGGCACGCTCGACGCCCCGCGCCGCCTCGGCTCGCTCCGACTCGCGGGCGTCTTACGTCTCGCGTCCGGCGCGCCCTTCAACGTCTCGCTCGGCGGCGCGGATCGAAACCTCGACGACGTGAGCAACGACCGCCCCGACTTCGACGGCGACCTCAGTCTCATTCGCTCGCGCCGCCCCGGCGACCCTTCGGACGAGGCGCTCGTCGCGGCCTTCTCGCTCCCCGTCATCGGGCAGACCGGCAACCTCCCGCGCAACGCCGGTCAAGGCCCCGGCCTCTTCGACCTCGACCTCAGTCTCACGCGCGAGTTCCGCCTCGGAGGGCGCGCGCGCCTCCGCCCCACGCTCGAAATTGACAACGTTCTTAACAAGACCGTCTTCACCTTCGGCGCGGAATTCATCAACTTCAACGCGCTGCGCACGACCGCGACCGACGAGCAGCGCCGCGCCTTCCTCGACGCCTTCCTCGTCCCGACGCGCACGCTCCGCCCGCGCACGGTGCGCGTAGGACTAAGGTACGATTTTTAAGGGCTTGTGCGAGAGGAGGGATGCGACCCACTCATTCAAGATTAGCGGCGTTCCAATACTGCCCCCGATAGATATTGGCGTTCGTTTTGACGAGATATTGGGACAGGCTTCTGCCGGGCGGGATTAAAACCAGAACCTCCCCTTCACTCGCTTGCAGATTCTCCCCGGCCATGGCGAACGTCTGGACGTTATCGGGGATGTCGAAGATCGCGATGTTGGGGGCGTTATGAACTATCGAGCCCAGACCGCCCGGACTCGTGTCAGTCGTCTGAGCGGCCAAGTTGAAATCGGTCGTCAGGGAGATGAAAGGACTCTGGCCCGTATCGCCCGCCATGTGCGTCGCCAATTCCTGACCCAGAGCTTCGGCGTCGTTAATCAGCGCGTTGTATTCCTGTTGAGTGAGGACGCGATTCGGGCGGATGTTGTTGACGGGCTCCGCCTGCGGGTTAATGAAGCGGTAGAAATACCTCATCTGGACGACGCCTGCGCCCGACGCGGCGCGGGGTGCTTGTGCGCCCGCGCGGGCGCTCGTCGGCAGAGGGCTCGCCGGATTAGTCTTCGGCTGGACGGTAACTGCTCGCCGTTGGACGTGCGACGGGCGTGACGGGGCAGAGCCGCGCTTCGTTTGGAGAGACTGCGTTTGAGGCCGGAAGGCCAAAGGCGCGACCGGCCCACGTCCCGGTTGCGTCGTCTTCGTCGGCTGTCCGTTCAGTGTCTTCGCTTGCAAAACCTTCGGGGCGGCCTGCGGCCTGTTGTACGCGGGCGGGGCTGGCGGATGCTTTTGATTGCCCTTGGGGCCGACGCCCGGCGTCTGGCCGTGCGGGGCCATCTTCCCTTGCAACACCTTCGGGACGGGCTGCGGGCGGTAGACGGGGGGCGCGGGCGGCCTCGATTGCGCCGCGGGCGGCGGCTGTTGCCCCGCCGCTTTTCGCTGCAAAACTCCGGGGACGAGTTGCGGCCTGTAGACGGGCGGGGCGACGGGCGGCTTCGGCTGCGTCGTCGCCGCGAGCTTGGGCTGGACGGCGCGCGTTTGAGGCGGTTGGGCAGGGCACGGCCTTCTCAACTGCGGCGTCGTTGAGGGCGACGCCTTCACTTTCGGGAAACGCGGCGGCTTATTCATTCGCTCACCCCTCGCTTCAAGGCGGCGTTTAATTTTTCGAGGTCGTGAGGCTAACGAGGTGCGACGCTCATCAGCGGGTTCTAGACCCGCGAACGATATGCCGCTTTAAGGCCGGATGTCAAATATTCTTGAGCGACAGCCCTCCGGCAGTCAGCCGACGGAGGGCTCAATCCTTTGTCCTGCGCGGCACGTCAGGCGGCGGGTGCGCCGACGGCGAGCCTGCGGACTCGCGCGGCGCGTTGGCAGCGTGCGCGCGAGCGGCGGATGCGGCGTCTCATCCAGTTGTTCATCAGTCCTTACCGTCCTTCGAGAGTGAAAGTGTCGAGGAAAGCTTCGGTGACGCGCGGGTCGAACTGTTTGCCCGACTCGCGTCGGAGTTCGGCGAGGGCGTCAGCGTGCGTGCGCGGCGAGTTGTAGGGCCGCTTCGCCACCATCGCGTCGAACGTGTCCGCCACTTGGACGATGCGCGCCATCAAAGGGATGTCTTCTCCGCCGAGGCGGTGCGGATAACCGCGCCCGTCCCAACGCTCGTGGTGGTGCTGCGTGCGGATGCGCAGCTCCGGCGTGAGGTTAAAATAGGACGCGAGGAGCGCCCCGAAATTCGGGTGGAGATTGAGGATGAACCGCTCGGCGCGCGTCGGTCGGCGCGGGCGGTTGAGGACGAATTCGGGGACGAGCAGTTTCCCGATGTCGTGCATCATCGCGGTCGAGGAGAGCTGGTGCAGGCGCGTGTCGTCGAAGCCGAGGGCGCGGCCCATCTGGTTCGAGTAGCGCGCGACGCGGACGCAGTGGCCGTAGGTCGAGGGGCGCGCGTGCTTCAAGCGGTTGACGAGCGCGTAGACGCCCTCGCCGCTCTTATGACGCGACCCGGCTTCGCGCAGGCGCGCGCAGGCGCGTTGCAGATAACCCGCCCAACTCGCGTCCACCAGCCGCACCGTCGCCGACAACGCTCCGTCCAATGCCAGCTCATTGCTCATGCAGTAGTCCTCCCGCTCCTCGTCTAAAAAATCGTTTTAAGAACTTGATGGCTTCCGGCGACGCTCGCGGAGCTTGAGCCGGAAACCACTTGGACATTTGATTAAGGGGGCTGACAACAGACGCACTTTGATGTGCACTTGCCGTGCCATGTTTCCTCGCTGAAACGCCCGTTCGGGGTCGGATTTTGCGGCCCGCGTGGGCCGCCGCAAATTTTTTGGCGAAGGATGTTGGCGACGCCATTTAAGCGAAAAGAGCTGAGAGTTCGGTTGAAGTCTCGACATAAAACGGGCTCGTCTTATGTACGAGAGGGTACAACTCTCGACGCCGCGCGAGCCCCGGAGCCTATACCATTTCGTGCTCGGAGGGGCGCGTATCGTCGCCGCCGCGCGGACGTTTAGAAGCCCTTGCGAGGGCTTCCGTTCGGTTGTGCTAAACTCGCGCGTCCGCAAACTTTGAAGGCGCGGGAAGTGGCCGAAGGGATGAGCAACGCCGACAAGCCGAAGAGTCTGGACGAGAGCGTCGAAGGGGCGCTGCTCGACGCCGATTTGTTCGTCAAGTACAAGGCCCCGCAGCGCGCGCTCGAACGCTTGCAGGAGGCGGTCGCGCACCACCCGCGCTCGATTGTGCTGCGCGAGAAGCTGCGCGAGATCGCCGTCGCGCACGACCGTCAGGACGAGGCCGCGCGCCAGTGCCTCTCGCTCGTCAACCTCTACATCGCGCGCGAGAATTTCGAGTCCGCGCACGAGCGTCTGCTCGAAGCCAAGCACATAGACGCGCGCATCAACATCGCGCCCGGACTCGAAGCCATCCGCCGCGCGCGACGGCCCGACCTCCACCACGCACCCGCCACGCCTGCGCCGCCGCCCTCGCCCGCCCGCCGACACGTCACGCTCGCGGGCGACCTCTCCGCCGTCAACATCTTCGACGCCGTGCAGGTCATCGAGAACTCGCGCCTCACGGGCGCGCTCGAAGTCGAGAATCAGGAGAGGCGGGGCCGCGTCCTCTTCAACGAGGGCCGCATCGTCGGCGCGGAGAGCGGCGCGGAGCAGGGGACGGACGCCTTCCGCCTCGTCGTCGAGATGACCGCCGGGGCTTTCGAGTTCGAGAAGGCGGCGGAAGATTTCCCCGTCACCATCAACGCCCTCAGCAACACCAACCTCATCCTCGACACGCTCCGGCAACTGGACGAAGACAACCAGGAAGACGAAGGCTGACTCGGAAGCCGGGAGCCTGAATCTCCGTGGGGACGGGACAAGTCCCCGGCCCACATTTGTAGGGGCCGGGAACCAGCCTTGCCCCTACATATTGTTGTCCACCCCCAAAAACCTTCTTGAGAACTCGCCCGTAAAGTGTTAGATTCCGCGCGAACGTGAGAGCCGCATTTGTCCTTCAAACGTCCCCCGACAGGAATTCAAGCACTTGGAAAACATAGAGCGCACGCAGTTCGTCGTTTTAACCGGACACCTCGACGACCAGCCTTTGCCTGACCTCCTGCGGACGCTGCGCGTGCAGAGGAAGTCGGGGCGTTTGCAGGTCGAGTACGCCGAAAGCCCCGGCGCGTTCTTCTTCGAGGAAGGGCAGCTCGTGGACGCGCGGCTCGGCACGTTGCGCGGGCTCGAAGCCGTCCACGCCGCGCTCGCGCTCGAAGGCGCTTCCTTCAACTTCAACCCGCTCGTCCGCCCGCCCGAACGGAGCATTGACCGGCAGGAGCAGAAGTTCATCTCGGATTTGGTCGAAGCGCCGAGGCGCGAGGGCGTGACCGAGATCAGGGCCGTGGGCGGCGGCGTTTACACGGGGCCTTCGGCCATCCCACCGTCGCCGCAGACCGCGCCGCTCCAACTCGCTCCCGTCCCTTCGGAAGCCCTCGCGCCGCTCGAAGCGCGCCTGACGGCGGTCGAAGAGGCGATTCTCTCATCCTCGCAACGCCACTCGCGCGAGCGTCTCGTCTACGCCGCCGTCATCAGCTTCCTCGTCGGCCTCGCAGTGGTCTTGGCCGCGCAGGCTATCTTCTTCCCCACGAAACCCGAACCCGCGCCCGCGACGACGACGACGAGCGCCGCCGCGCTCCCCGCGCCGAAGACCGACGCCCCGGCGTCGGAGCCGAGCGTCACGGCGGCACAGACTGTCGCCGCCGCGGCGGCGTTGCCGTCGAAGAAGGGGCCGGAATCCGCCGCAGGCGTCGAGCGCAGGAACGACGCGCAGAAGGCTTCCGCAGTGAAGAAGACGGAGCTGTCGAAGGCCGAGCAGTCACAGTCGCAGAGACAGGCGCAAGCGGCGTCGAAGGAGACGAAGAAGACCGCCGGCGAAACGTCGGACGGCAGCGGTTACATCGTCAACGTCCTCGTGCAGGTGAAGGACGGGCGCGTGACTTCGGCCCGCGTGATAGATTCGCGACCGAGCGCGGGCGCTTACGAGGCGACCGCGCTCGCCAAGGCGAGGCAGCGGCAATACCCGGAAAATTTCACGGGCGGCGAGAGGCTGCGAATCGTCGTCAGGCAGTAGATAAAAGCAAAGCGATGCTGTTCCTCCAAAGCAACACCCTTGCGGTCTCGCTTGATGAAGGCGAGCGACTCCGGCTTCTCGAAGCTCTGGCGGCGGGCGGGCTCAAGCCGCTCATCCGCGCGTCGCGCCGTCGCTCCTTCGAGCTGCTGTTCGCGGGGCGCGGCGACACGGGGCTAGTCGAGCGGGCGGCGTCCGAGTTGGAACTCCGTTACGCCGTGCGGCGCGAGCATGATGAAGGCGCGGCTTACACGCCGGGCGAGATGTTCGGCGCGGGCGACTGCGTGCTCTTCCTCGTCTTCGGCGCGGGCGCGGATGAGGGCTTGAGCGCGGGCGTCGTCTATAACGTCGAGACGGCGGGGCCGCTCTCGACGCTCGAACGCTTCTGCCGAGACGTGCGCGAAGCTCTGATTAAGAGTCGGAGAGGCGACGCGGGCGGGCGGGCATTTGAAGAAGATGTGCCCGACGGATTCCCGGTCTGGAAGACGCGCGCCGACGCGTCGTCGCAGGCGCTGGCGCGCTTCATCGCCATCCAGCCGACGGACTTTGACGTGGCGGCGAAGTGCAGGGGCGGCGGGCGCGAGCTTGTCCGCGCGTGCGAGTTGATGGAGCAGCACCCGGTCAGACTCTTCCTCCGCCGCGTGCAGGAGATGCGGCGCGAGGGCTACACGCCCCGCCGCATGTTCGCCGAGGCGAACACCTCGCACGGCGTCTCGGTCGAGAGGTTGTTGGAGGCGGGACTGCTCGAACGTGAAGTGAGAATAAGCTGCCGCAAGTCCGGCCACGCGCTCTTCGATTTGCCGACGCCCGACTCGCTCGCGGCCATCACCATCAGCAAGGCGAAGTGCAGCCTGTGCGCCGCGCCCGTCGCCGACGAGGTGGTGGAAGAGACGATCAACCCGACGCGGCTCGCCGTCTCGCTCCTCGAAGACGGCGGGTGGCTGAACAACCGCGTCTACAACATCGTCCGCTCGCTCGGCGTCCCCGACAGCGAGATTGCGAACGGCCCGACCTCCTCGCACGGCGAGTCGTATCTGGCCGCCGAGGTCTGCGGCAACTCCTTCCTCTTCGTCACCAGAGACGGCGACCTGACGCCCGCCTTCTCGCGGCGCGTCGTCGAGACGGTCTCGGAGACCGAGGCCACGCACCTCGTCGCCGTCATCAACGGCGCGGTCGAGGACGAGGGCCGGATGCGTCTCTACGAGTTCGCGTGGCGGCGCGCGCGCGACGGGCAAGACCTCGACATGATTATCGTCGAAGGCTTGAGCGCGGCGCGGGCAGAAATCGAGCGCTCCTTCGAGCGCGCCGTCCACCGGGGGCTCTCGCGTCGCCTCTTCCCGCTCGACGCCGCGCTCGGTCTAAGCGCAAGCAACTTCGTGCGCGCGTGGTTCAAAGTGACCAACGCCGAGGCCGCCGAGCGACGCGTCGAAGATAACCTCCTCATCCCCCGCTTCTCCGAATTCGACGAGCGCATCGCTTCCTGACACCGTTCAATATTCACCGCCGACAAACCGAGAACGTCTAACAAAACATCTGGCGGTGAATAAAACTGTAGGGGCAGGGCTTGTCCCTGCCCGCCGCTTCCGTAACCAAGCGGGCAGGGACAAGCCCTGCCCCTACAGTCATTCCTCCGAAGTCACATCCATTCGCAAGCGACTATAGGCGCACTCAACTCGCGCGCTTTGCGCGTGCGCGTCGTGTGGGTCGCTCTTCGCGTTCGAGCTTCCACTGAAATCCGGTCTTGGTCTTCCCCGAAACGAGCGCGGGGAAGTGCTCTTCAAAGTAACGCATGCAGTTCGGGCTGTTGCCGTCCACGTCTTTGAAGCCGTACTCCTCGGCGAGCGTCCATGAAGCGTAGGCTCCGCCGGACTTCTCCATGATGCGTGGGTCGGCGGCAAGCGCGGCGACGGCGCGACCGACGAAGCAGGGCGTCTCGGAGGCGATGAAGCCGAAGCTCTTGGCCTCCGGGTTCCGCTCGGCCACCTCGCGCCAGTTCTCTTCGGTCGCGCCGAAGTGGTCGAGCATCCACTCCGTCCGCATGAAGCCGGGCGTGAGCGCGACGGACGCGACGCCGTGTTGGTGCAGTTCCTCGGCCATCGCGTAGGCGAGGCGGATGGTTGAAACTTTGACGAGGTCGTAGAAGAGGCTCGCGCGATAGCCAACCGTGTCGCCGTCGGTGATGCCGACGATGAGACCGCTCTTCTGCTCGACCATCAATGCGGCGGCCATGTGCGCCGTGATGATGTGCGCGAAGGTCTCCTGCCGGAGCCAGCGCAGACCCTTTTCGAGCGAGAGCTTCCAGAAGGGCATCCACTCGGCGGGCGTGTCGCCGCCGAGGACGTTGACGAGGAGGTCGAGACGCCCCTGCTCCTTGCGGACGCGCGCGAAGAGCGCCGAGACCTGCGACTCGTCCGTGTGATCCACGCGCGCGTGGATGCCGACGCCGCCGCGTGCCTCGACCATCTCCGCCGTCTCTTCAATGGTCTCCGTCCGTCCCGCGTGGACGCCTTCCTTCGGCGGACGCCCGCGCACGCTCCGGCCCGTGCAGTAGACGGTCGCGCCCGCCTCGCCGAGCATCAAAGCGATTCCTCTCCCCGCGCCCCGCGTCGCGCCCGCGACGACGGCAATCTTGCCTTCGAGAGTCTTCATCTTCGTCCTCCTTCCGTCATTCCTAAAACTCACGCGTCAAAGATAAAAGATGATTGATGACACCTGCTGTCATGTTTCTCGGATAAAATTGCGCGCGGTCTGGAATTCATTCTGAAGAGAGCGAGGGCTGAAGCGATGCGTGCCGACCGTCTGTTCACCATCGTCCTGCTGTTGCAGTCGCACAGGCAGTTGACGGCGCGGAGCCTCGCGCGTCGTCTGGAGGTCTCGGAGCGGACGATTCACAGGGACATGGAGGCTCTGAGCGGCGCAGGGATACCCGTGGTCGCGGAACGCGGGACGGGCGGCGGCTGGTCTCTGTTGGGCGAGTACCGGACTAATTTGACGGGGCTCAACGAGGCCGAGGTGCAGTCGCTCTTCGCCATCAAGTCGTCGAAACTTTTGGCCGACTTGAATCTCGACAAGGCCGCCGAGGGCGCGCTCTTGAAACTTCTGGCGGCGATGCCTTTAATCTACCGGCGCGGGGCCGAGTACGCGCGCCAGCGCATCTACGTGGACGTGACGGGCTGGAACCGCGCGGACGAAACCGCGCCGCTCTTGCACACTTTGCAGGAAGCCGTGTGGCAGGAGCGCAAGGTGCGGATGACTTACGAGCGGGGCGAGTGCGAGGCCACGGAGCGCGTAGTTGACCCGCTCGGTCTGGTGGCGAAGGGGAGCGTCTGGTATTTCGTCGCGGGCGTGGAGGGCGGCGACGTGCGCAGCTACCGCGTCTCGCGCGTCGCGCGTGCGGAAGTCACGGACGAGCCTTCTATTCGTCCCACAGACTTCGACCTCGCATCGTTCTGGGAGCAGTCGGCGGCGAAGTTCCGCGCGCACCTGCCGAGCTACCGCACGCGCGTCCGCGTCCGTCGAGAGGTCGTCAAGCTCTTGCCCTTCGCCGGGAGGTTCGCGCGCATCGAGCAAGTCGGCGAGCCCGACGGCGAAGGCTGGGTCGAAGTCTCTCTGCGCTTCGACGTGGAGGAGATGGCCTGCCAGTACGCGCTCGGCTTCGGCACGCAGTTGGAAGTGTTGGAGCCTGAGTCGCTGCGTGAGAAGGTCGTCGCGGAAGCGCGGGGCGTCGTCGCTTTTTACGAACGGAAGGATTCAGGCGGCTCGCTTGCGGAAGACGAATAATTCGACGGGCTCATACACGGGCGTATCCGGCGGCTGCGAGTCAACAAACTTTCGGAGACGTTCGAGCCCGCTCTGGAAAGCCTCGTCGCTGATGGCGATTAAAGCCGACAACCCACGGCGGCTAATCTTCTCGAAATATTCTTCAAAGGAAGAGGCGAAGAGTTGACGGATGGTGCGGCGTTCGATGAGGTCGAAGACGTGAGCGCAGACCGTCTCTTCGAGTTCCTTCCGTGAAGGCGTCCGTCGTTCCTCGATTTCAAGCGCTTCGGGAAAGCATTCGAGCCAGGCGAGTTCGGCGTTCTGCTCGCGCACGCCGTTGCGGACGGCGAGGTGGCCGGAGGGAGTCAGGACACGCCGGATTTCATCAAGCGCGCGGCGCGGGTCTGCGAGGTGATGAAAGACCTGCGACATGAAGACTAAATCAACGGAGCTGCTTTCAAGCGGGATGTCCTCGGCCCCGCCCTGCTTCCACACGACTTGAGGCTCGCCGCGCGATGAGGCGACTTCGAGCATCGCCGCCGAAGGCTCGACGCCGAAGACCTGACAACCGTAAGCCTCGCCGAGCGCCGACGTAAAGCGGCCCGTCCCGCAGCCGAGGTCGAGGACGCTCTCGACTTCGCGCGCGGGAATGGAAGCCTTCAAGGCTTCGAGCCAGAGTGTCTTGGTTTGTGCGGGGAGTCCGCGCGCCGAGTCGTAGCGTCGTGCGGTTTCGGTTTCGGCGTATGCATTCTTCACGCCCGCGCCTTTAGTCCAGAAGGACGCGCGTGCGCAGAGAGTCGGCGAGTTCGAGCGCGGAGAGCAGGCGCATGAACTGTTGATAGTTGCGGCTGCGCTGGCGGATGCGGTGGCGCTCGGAGTCGGAGATGTCGCGGCGCAGGACGAGGTCGAGGAAGTCGTGATAGTCGGCGGTCGCCGCTAAGGGTAGCTCGCGCGTGTAGGTCGTGCGCTCGGCGTCTTCGGAAGTAAAACCCGCGAGCGCGTCGAAGAGGTGGTCGGTCGTCAGGTGCGAGGCCTTGCGCGCGAGGCGGATGGGGAGGCGCAGCTCGAAGAAGCGCATCCCGTTCGTCGTCGTCACGGCGCGCAGAGACTTCGTGCCCTCGCCGTCGAACGGCGTGTCCTGCTCGATGAGGACGCGGAGCAGTCGCGGCTGCTCTTCTTCGTCAATCGTATCCAAAGCGAGCTGCACTCTGTCCGCGAGGAATTTCTCGAACTGCCCCTCGACCGGGTAGGTGATTCTTCCGAGACAGCCGATGGGCTCGCCCTCGCCCGCGCCTTCGTGCGGCAGGTGCGCGGGGCAGCGCGCGCAGGCGCCCGCCTCCTCGTTCATGCGGTCAATCTCGACCGCCGCGCGCTCGACGAAGCGCACCTTCTCCTCGGTCGGGGCGAGGCACTCGCCCGTCGTCAGGCGCGTGTGCAGGCTTCCCAAACGGCCCCACGCCCGCAGGTGCTCTTCGGCGTAGCGAGCGCGCAGCTCGCAGGGGTACTCGATGGCGAATTCTAAAGACAAGCTTCTCTCCGGTCGGTTCGTGTCTGGCGGCGAGGCCGCCGGGGAAGCACCTGTTCGACGCGCGCTTTGTCCCCGGCGAGAAGTATAATAACAGAGATTCGCGTTGAAGTAATCGAAGAGGGGTGTGGAGATTTTCGTGTGCGGAATGACGGGCGTTTTTGGGTCGTTGACGCGGCCCGGCGTGGGAAGGATGATGAAGGAATGGTAGCCGTTGCAACGTCGCCGCCGGGGCCGAAGAGTCGTTGGCCGGGCGGGCACATGATCGCGTTCCGGCGCGACCCGCTCGCGTTTCTCTCGCGCCTCGCGCGCGAGTACGGCGACGTGTCGGAGTTTCGCGTCGGGCCGCAGCGCGCCTTCTTCCTTAATCATCCAGACCTCATCCGCGACGTGCTCGTCACGCACCACGAACGCTTCCACAAGGGGCGCGCGCTGCAACGCGCCAAGCGTCTGCTCGGCGAGGGGCTTTTGACGAGCGAGGGCGCGCACCACCGCCGCCAGCGGAGACTGGCGCAGCCCGCCTTTCATCGCCAGCGCATCAATTCATACGGTCGCGTGATGGCCGAGTACGCCGAGCGCGCCGCCGGGCGCTGGCGCGACGGCGAGACCGTGGACATCTCGCAGGAGATGATGCGGCTGACGCTCGGCATCGTCGGCAAGACGCTCTTCGACGCCGACGTTGAATCCGAAGCCGACGAGGTGGGCGAGGCTCTTTCGGAGATGATGGAGCTGTTCGGCTATCTCCTTTTGCCTTACACGGAGCTGCTCGAAAAACTCCCGCTCCCGCAGACGCGCCGCTTCAACCGCGCCCGCGCGCGGCTCGACGCCGTCATCTACCGCATCATCGAAGAGCGTCGAAGGAGCGGGGAAGATAGAGGCGACCTGCTCTCGATGCTCTTGCTCGCCGAGGACGAAGAGGGCGGGCCGAGGATGTCGGACGAGCAGTTGAGGGACGAGGCGCTGACGATTTTTCTCGCCGGTCATGAGACGACGGCCAACGCGCTCACTTGGGCATGGTTCCTGCTCGCGCAGAACCCTGAAGCCGAGACGAAGCTGCACGCCGAACTCGACTCGGTGCTCGGAGACGGGAGGATTCCCACGGCTGAGGACGTGGCCGCGTTGCGTTACACGGAGATGGTCGCCGCCGAGGCGATGCGGCTCTACCCGCCCGCGTGGGGCTTGGGTCGGATGGCGGTCGAAGACCACGAGGCGGGCGGCTTCCGTGTCCCGAAGGGCTCACTCGTCCTCGTCAGCCAGTACGTCATGCACCGCGACCCGCGCTACTTCCCAGACCCCGAACGCTTCGACCCCGAACGCTGGACGAGTGAGGCGCGAGAGGCGCGACCGCAATTCTCTTACTTCCCCTTCGGCGGCGGCGTCCGCCGCTGCATCGGCGAGGGCTTCGCGTGGATGGAGATAACCTTGCTGCTCGCCACCCTCGCCCGCCGCTGGCGCGCGCGCCTCGACCCCACACACGCCGTCACCACTAAGCCGCTCATCACCCTCCGACCGGGGCGCGGCGGCGTGCGGGTGAAGCTAAAAAGCCGTGAACCGTGACAGGTAAACCGTGACAGGAGAAAAACTGTTCTTACTTGTCACGGTTGAGGCTTCACGGTTTACGGCTTTCTCCTGTTACCCGTCACGATTTACGATTCACGTCTTTTGTTGTTAAGCTTTCCCGCTTCGCCTTAAAGACGAGCGGAAGGGGATTGAAAGCATTGACCATCACGAAGGAATTTATCGAGACCTTCAAGGTCATCTGCCCGGCGTGCAGGGGGCAGGTGGAGTTGAAAGAGGACGGCAGCGGCATCAAGTGTCTCTCGTGTCGCCGCGTCTATCCCATCAAAAACGACATCCCGACGATGGTGGTGGAAGAGGCCGTGATAGAAGATGAAGAGCCTCGAAGCGCAACCTGAGACGGCCTCGCCCGCCCCGGCCATCGCCCCGCGCGTGACGGCGGAAGACGTGGGCGAGCCGCGACCGCTCGCGCCGCCGCGTTGGGACTGGACGGCGGTGCGCCGCGTGCTCGTCGTGCGCTTGCGCTCAATCGGCGACACGGTGCTGGCGACGCCTTCGCTCCACGCGCTCCGCCGCTTCCTGCCCGGAGCGCGTATAGACATCCTGCTTGAAGACTGGGTCGCGCCGCTCGTCGAAGGCTCAAGCGATGTTGACCGTGTCATCCGCGTTTCGCGCGGAAGCACATCTTCACGTTTAAAGGTCGCGCGCGAGCTGCGCGCCGAAAGTTACGACGTGGCCTTCAACCTCCACGGCGGGAGCACCGCCGCTTTGCTCATGCGGGCTTCGGGCGCGCGCCAGCGGGTCGGCTATCGAGATTACGCCTACGCTTCTTTGCACAATCACGCCGCGCCGCCCTCGTCCGAGTTGTGGGGCCGCGAGAAGACGCACTCCGCCGAGCAGCAGCTCGCGCTCCTCGGCTGGACGGGCGTGCCCGTCAGCAGACCGTCCCGCGACGCGACTCACACAGACGACGGAAGCAAACGAAAGTGTCGCGCGCAGGCTCGCCTCGGAGGGACTTGATGAAGGCGCGACTTTCGTCCTCGTCCACCCGGCGGCGGCCTTCGACTCGAAGACTTGGGCCGCCGAGAACTTCGCGCGCGTCGTCGAGCATCTCGCCGCTCGCGGCCTCAAGACGGTCGCCATCGCCGGGCCGGGCGAGGCCGAAGTCGTCGGGGCCGTCATCGAACATTCGAGCGCGCCGGTCGTCGCCTTCACAGACCTTTCCTTGCCGGAAGTGACGGCGCTCGCCGCGCGCGCTTCGCTCTTCGTCGGCAACGACAGCGGCATCGCACACATGGCCGCCGCCGTCTCGACGCCGCAGGTCGTCGTCTTCGGCTCGTCCAACGTCGCGCACTGGCGGCCCTGGACGAACGCGCCCGCCGAGGTCGTCCGCGAAGAGATGCCCTGCGCGCCCTGCCCCGGCTACACCTGCGCCGAGTTCGGCGTCGCCGAGTGCATCCGCCGCGTCCCCGTCGAGCGCGTCAACGACGCCATCAACCGAGTGCTAAAAGCCGTAAACCGTGAACCGTAAACCGTGACAAGTAAGAACAGGTTTTCTCCTGTCACCCGTCACGATTTACGGTTCACGGCTTTTCATGTCTTATGAACCGACTGACGACAGAGCGTGCGAGTGAGATCGTCCGGGCGATGCGCGGGCGGAGGGTTCTGGTGTACGGCGACGTGATGCTGGACGAGTTCGTGTGGGGCGACGTGACGCGCATCTCGCCCGAAGGCCCTGTGCCCGTCGTGGATGTACGGCGCGAGTCGGCGCACATGGGCGGGGCGGCGAACGTGTTGGCGAACCTGCGCGCTCTGGGACTCGGCGCGGGCGTCGTCGGCGTGGTCGGCGACGACCGCGCGGGCGAGCGTTTGCGCGGGGAACTCACGGCGGCGGGCGCGCTCGAAGCGGATGCCGCGCTCGTCGTTGATGCGTCGAGGCCGACGACCGTCAAGACGCGCATCATCGCGCACAGCCAGCTCGTCGTCCGCGCCGACCGCGAGCGGCGCACGCCCGTGGAAGCCGGAATCGAAGAGCGCATCATCGAGGCGCTGCGCCGCCTCGTTAAAGGCGCGGACGCCTTCGTCGTCTCTGACTACGACAAGGGCGCGGTGACGCCGCGCGTGCTCGGAGAGATTCTGCCGCTCGCGTTGGAGGCGGGCGTGCCCGTGCTCGTAGACCCGAAGATTCGCAACTTCGACTCGTACCGTCCGGCCACGCTCGTCACGCCGAATCATCATGAGGCTTTGCGCGTGACGGGCTCCGAGGACGACTCGGATGAGGGGATGGCGCGAGCCGCGCGCGCCATCAGCGAGAAGCTCGGCTGCCGCTCCGTGCTCATCACGCGCGGCGAGCGCGGCATGATGCTGCTCGAAGAGGACGGCGAGCCGGTCTACGTCCCGACCGCCGCGCGCGAGGTCTACGACGTGACGGGCGCGGGCGACACGGTGATTGCGACGCTCGCCTCGGCGCTCGCCACGGGCGCGTCGCTCGTCGAGGCGGCGATGCTCGCCAACCACGCCGCCGGGATCGTCGTCGGCAAAGTCGGCACCGCCACCGCCACCGCCAAAGAACTCATCGCCTCGTTCGAGACGGAGCGCGAGCACAAGCCGTAGGTCGCCTCAAGTCGTGAGCGCGGCGAGGCTGCACGCGCTCACGTCAGCACGTCGAACACTCACTTCTTCATCCTTCATACATTCAGTTCCGTCCAACTTTTTGGACGCGCGACGCGCCTCGATTTTCTCGTCCTCCGAGAATTCATACTCGCGGCGACGCCGGTATCCAAATTCGCCAAGATGACGAAAGTCGGCGTCGCTCCCGTCCGCCTCAATTCCGCCCCTTCAAACCTTTCCGTTTGCGCCACGTGGTCGGTATGGCCTTTGCATTTATCAAGTCGCGACAAAGTTCGTCAGTCACGGGCGTTCAAAATTTAGTACGTCCTCGCCCGTACACGATCTCATCCGTCTCCCCGCTCCCTTGATTGATGGAGCCCGCCGAAGGGCTTTCGAAGGGCGGACAATATTTTGAGAACCGCAAAGGAGTTTTGAATGTCAAGAGGTATCAGAAGCATCGCCGCACTGGCGATCTACGTTTTGCTCGCGGCGGGCGCGGCCTTCGGGCAGAGCGCATCGGGGACCATCTCCGGCACCGTGCGCGACCCGAACGGCGCGGGCGTCGCCGGGGCCACCGTCGAAGTGACCAACAACGGGACGGGCGAGAAGCGCACCGTCACGACCAACGACGAGGGCAGCTACACCGTCCCGCTCCTGACGGTCGGGAGTTACACCGTCACGGCCAACTCGCCCGGCTTCGCGCAGGGCTCGGCGAAGGACGTGCGCGTCTCGGTCTCGTTCACGACCGACGCCGACCTCTCGCTCGCCCCGGCGGGCGCGCAGGAGACCATCACGGTCGTCGGCACGGACACGCAGACGACCGTCAACACCTCCGACCAGCAGCTCTCGACGCTGATTGACAACCGCAAGATTATTGACCTCCCGCTCTTGTCGCGCGACCCCAACTCGCTCATCCTGCTCTCGCCCAACGCGACGACCTCGACGAGCAGTCTGGGCGGCTTCGTCGTCAACGGCCAGAGCGAGCGCAACAACAACTTCATGGTGGACGGCATTGACAACAACGACGCCGACGTGCCCGGAGGCCGCGGCGGCATCTCGACGCCGACCATTGACGGCACCTCCGAGTTCCGCGTCATCACCAGCAACTTCAACGCCGAGTTCGGGCGCAACACCGGCGCGGTCATCAACGTCGTGACCAAGGGCGGGACCAACGAGTTCCACGGCAACGCTTACATCTACTACCGCTCCGACGCCTTCTCGGCCCGCGACTTCTTCGACGTCTCCGGCAACCCCGACCCGCTCCAGCGCCGACAGTACGGCGGCAGCATCGGCGGCCCCGTCGTCAAAGACCGCTACTTCTTCTTCGCCAACTACGAGCGCGACCGCTTCGATCAGGGCGTGCAGGTGACGCGCACCGTGCCCTCGGCCCGCGCCCGGCAGGGCATCTTCGACCTCGGCGGCTCCATCGGCACCATCACCTTCGCGCAGAACAGCCCGAACAACCGGAGCGGCTGCGCGCAGGACCAAATCTTCGGCGCGACCGACGACGACGGCGAGTGCATCGGCTTCTTCCCGAACCTCGGCGTCAACCCGGCCATCACCCAGATCATCAACGGCATCTACCCGCTCGGCAACAGCCCCGGCGAGGGATTCCTGCCCGGCGTCTTCGACACCTTCCGCTTCGCGGACATCATCAACCAGCCGAGCCAGACCTTCACCACCCGTCACGACTTCCGCTTCAACGACAAGCACAGTCTGGCGGGCAGCTTCACGCTGAGCGACGGCTCGTTCGACTTCATCTCCGAGACCTTCCCCGGCACGAACGACGGCGGCATCGGCGACTTCCGCAGCTACCTCCTCTCGCTCAACCTCGTCTCGACCTTCACGCCGAGCCTGATTAACGAGCTGCGCGTCGGCGGCAACCGCGTCGAGGTCATCTTCAACGGCCCCGGCAGCGGCCCCGTGGGTCGCGGCCCCTTCGACATCATCCGCAACGCGTTCGCCAGCAACGGCGCGCCCGTCAACTTCCAGCCCTTCGGCACCGACAACGGCCAGAACATCGGCTTCTTCGGCGCGACCGTTGACGGCTTCGTCCCCTTCGACACTCAGTTCCGCTTTTCGGGGACGACCAACATCGCCGACTCTTTGACGTGGATCAAGGGCAACCACAGCTTCAAGTTCGGCGGCGAGACGCGCTTCGTCTACTCGAACGGCGCTTCGAACTTCGGGCGCAACGAGACGCTCGACTTCAACCTCGGACAGTTCGGCTCGCCCTTCGAGTTCTTACAGGACAACAACGGCAACCCGATCTCGAACGGCACGGTGACGGGGCAGGCGCTCAACAACTTCGCCACCTTCCTTGCCGGCTACGCCATCCTCCAGAACCAGACGCAGTTCTTCAACGCGGACGGCCAGCGCACCGACGCCGACTACCGCGGCTTCCGCACGCGCGAGATTGACTTCTACTTTCAGGACAACTGGAAGGTGAGGCCGAACCTCGCCTTGAACTACGGCCTGCGCTGGGAGTACAAGGGCGTGCCCTTCGAGGTCAACGGCCTCGTCACGAACCTCATCAATCAGGACCCCAGCGGCCCGACGCCCGCGGGCGGCTTCGTCTTCCAGACCGTCGGCAAGAACTCCGACAACCCCGACCAGCCGCTCTACCTGAACGACTACAACAACTTCGCGCCGCGCTTCGGCTTCAACTACAGCCCCGGCCACCAGTCCGGCTTCTTAAGCCGACTCTTCGGCGGCCCCGGCAGGAGTTCGATCCGCGGCGGCTACGGCATCTTCTACGACCGCATCTTCTCGAACCTCTTCACCAACACGAGCGGCAACCCGCCGTTCTCGAACTCCATCGTTAACCGGTTCCTGCTCGACACCATCCAGAACGTCCCGCGCGCCGAGACGCTGGAGGCGAGCCCGGTCGTCGAGGAGGGAGCGCAGCAGATACCGCTGCTCTTCCCGCTGCCCGGCAACAACCCGTTCCAGTCGAAGTTCTCGACGCCCTACACGCAGAGCTGGAATTTCGGCATCCAGCGTCAGTTCCACGGCGACCTCCTCCTCGAAGCCGACTACATCGGCTCGAAGGGCACGGGCCTCCTCCGTCAGGCCGACGCGAACCTGACGAGCATCCAGCGCATCAACGCTATCACGGGAGCCAACACGCCGATTAACCCGAACGACGCCTTCAACAACGCGATTGACGGGGCGCGCAACACGGCCTTCAACACGCCGCGCATCTTCCTGACCATCGGCCACTCGACCTACCACGCGGGCGCGTTCCGCGTCACCAAGCGGCTCAGCAGCAGTGTCCTCGGTTCGGGTCAGTTCCAGGCGGCTTACACGCTCAGCCACTCGATTGACAACGTCGCCGACCCGCTCCCGGCCTCCGCCCAGTCGGGCGACCGGAGCCTGCCGCGCGACTCTTCCGGCTTCGCCGGCGGCTTCGGGGCCGAGCGCGGTAACTCCGGCGCCGACACCCGCCACCGCTTCGTCGGCAACTTCGTCTACGACCTCCCGTTCAAGTTCGAGAACGGCGTCGTCAACCAGATACTCGGCAACTGGGCGCTGTCGGGCATCCTGACCTTGCAGTCGGGGCAGCCCTTCAGCATCTTCACCAACGGGTTCGACTCGACGGGCACGGGCGTCAGCCAGCGCGCCTCTTTCAGCGCCACGGGGCAGGACTTCCCCGTTGACCCCGACAGCGACGAGGTGACGAGGCCGCGCACGCAGGTCGGCCCGTCGGTCTCGCTCTTCCGCAACCCGACCGTCGGCTCGGGCGGCAACGTCGCGCGCAACGCGTTCTACGGCGAGGGGTACCAGAACTTCGACCTCTCGGTGATGAAGCGCTTCGCCCTGACCGAGACCGTCCGCCTGCGCTTCCAGGCCGACTTCTTCAACCTGACGAACAACGTCAACCTCTTCAACCCGAACGTCGGGCAGGGGGCCACCTCCCAGTTAATCATCGGGAGCCCCGACTTCGGCCAGTCCTCGCTGGCGGCCCCGCCGCGCCGCATCCAGTTCGCCGCGCGCTTAGAGTTCTAAGCCCGTCTTCGCCGCAAGGCTTTCACACACACTCCGGCGGCGTCGCCCCAAACAGGGGGCGACGCCGCTTTTTTTTATCCGCCCCAGAGCCGAAACCGACATCCGCGCGCAACGCCGCGCACACAAACGCGAATCTCACCGACGACCTCGCCGCGCTGAAATCTATTGCCCCCGCGCCGCCCCGTAGTTCACACTGCACTTGCGCGGGCCGGGTCGGGATTGAGAGAAAGGTGAGTGAGTCGCCGAGATGCCTTTGACATCGAGAACCGTCCACACTTCGACGCGCGCCTTCGGGGTCGCCGATGTACTTTGGCTCTGCGCGTTGCTCGTCAGCACTTCGCTGCTCGCGGGCTGCCAGCGACAGGGCCAGCCGTCTGTGCGCGTCGCCGCCGCTGCTCCCGCACAGGCCGCACCCACGCCCGACGCCGGGGCCGCGGAGAGGATGCGCGCCGAACAGGAGGCCGCCAACCTGAGACCTTTGAAACTCCCGCTCGTCAACCCGCAGCTCGTCGTCCGTAAAGCCGCGCGCCAGCTCACGCTCTTCTCCGGCGGCGAGGCCGTGCGCACTTACCGCGTCGTGCTCGGCTTCACGCCCGAAGGCGACAAGGTGAGGCAGGGCGACGGGCGGACGCCCGAAGGCACTTTCTACGTCTGCGTTAAGAACGACAAGAGCAACTTCTATCTCTCGCTCGGCCTCACCTACCCGGACGCCGAGGACGCCGCGCGCGGATTGCGCGACGGCCTCATCACGCGCAAGCAGCACGACCGCATCGCCAGCGCCGCCCGCCGCAAGGCCCGCCCCCCTTGGGACACCGCGCTCGGCGGCGAAATCTTCATCCACGGCGGCGGCACTTCGTCTGACTGGACGGCGGGCTGCGTCGCGCTTGAGAACGCACACATCAAGGAACTCTTCGACTCCGTCCCGATGGGCACGACCGTCCGCATCGAGCCTTAAAGACGAGTTTCGGACAGACGCGCAACGTTCGATACATCTGTAGGGGCAGGGCAAGTCCGCGGCCCGCATGGCGACGACAACTTCAACTTGAGCGGTGACGAGTCTGAGCGGGCCGCGGACTTGCCCTGCCCCTACAGATTTTGGAATGCTGTCTGCATGTCCGTTTGCCGATTCGCCGCGCTTCGTTCAAACTGCTCTCCCAGACATCTGAACCGGGAAATTTTTGAGCAGGTATGTCATCGAGAAAAGTTTTCACGCCGACGCCGCAAATCACTCTCCTTTTACTCTTAGCCTTAATCTTCGGCTCTCTCCCCGCGCCCCGCGCGGCGGCGCAGACGCAACGCGAGCGCCGCGTCTCCACACAGACGCGCCCCACGCCGACGCCTTCGCCAACGCCTGCGCGTGCGACGCCGACGCCGCAGCGTCCCACGGCGACACCGGCACAGACGCCCACGCCGACTCCAACTGCGACCCCGGCGGCGACTCCGACTCCGACGCCCGTCGCCGCCTCGCCGCAGACGCTCGAAGACTTGCGCGCGCGCATCCGAGAGATTACGGCGCGGCCTGAGTTCGCGTCCTCGCACCTCGCCGTCAAGGTTGCTTCGCTCGACACGGGCCGCGTCGTCTACGAGGAGAATGCGAACAAGTGGATGCAGCCCGCCTCGAACATGAAGCTCTACACGGTCGCCGCCGCGCTCGACCGCTTCGGGCCGGACTACCGCTTCGTCACCTCCGTCTACGCGCCCGCGCGGCCCGACGCCAGCGGCATAGTCCGTGGGGATTTGACTGTCTACGGGCGCGGCGACCCGACCTTCGCCACGCGCTTCAACGGCGACGCGACCGGCGACTACTACCGCGCGATTGACGAGCTGGCCCTGCGCATCACGGGCGCGGGCGTGAAACGAATCGAAGGCGATCTCGTCGGCGACGAGAGCTACTTCGCGGGCGGGCCGCTCGCGACCGGCTGGGAGTGGGACGACCTCCAATGGTGGTACGGCGCGGAGGTGAGCGCGCTTTCGGTCAACGACAACTCGGTTGACCTGAGCGTCAAGCCCGGCGCGCGCGTCGGCGACCCGGCGGTCATCAACATCAGCCCCTCGACGCCGCTCGTCACCGTCTTAGACCGCACGACCACCGCGCCGCGCGGCACGCGCCGGGAACTCAGAGTCCACCGCCCTCTCGGCCAGAACGTCATCGAAGTCGGCGGAAGCCTGCCGCTCGACGACGCGGGCTACACGGCGAGCGTCGCCATCTCGCGGCCCGCGATGATGTTCACGACGATGCTCCGCACCTCTCTCGAACGGCGCGGCGTCGTCTTCACGGGCCGCACGCGGACGATTGACGCGCAGGCGCGCGCCGACGGCTCGCCGCTCGAAGTCTCCGCGCTCGTCGAAATCGCCGCGCGGCAGTCGCCGCCGCTCTCCGTCATCGCCGCGCAGACGTTGAAGCCGAGCCAGAACCTCTACACCGAACTGCTCTTGCGCGCCCTCGGCAAAGCCGCCGGGACAGACCCGAAGCTGTCGAGCGAGGAGGCGGGCATCAAGGTCGTCAAAGACTTCCTCCGCGCCGCAGGGGCCGACGACTCCCGGCTCATCATGCTCGACGGCTCCGGCCTCTCGCGCTCCAACCTCGTGACGGCGGAGACTACAATCCGCCTGCTCGTCTACATGAACCGCCACCGCTTCGCGGCTGACTTTCGCAACGCGCTCCCCATCGCGGGCGTGGACGGCACGCTCCGCAACCGCATGAAGGGCACCCGCGCCATGAACAACGTCCGCGCCAAGACCGGCACGCTCAGCAGCGCCACCTCGCTCTCCGGCTACCTCTTCACCGCTTCGGGCGAACGCTTCGTCTTCTCGCTCATGATTAACAACCCCCCGCGCGACGCGAGCCCGACCGCCAGATTCTCCGACGCCGTCGCCGTCCTCCTCGCGTCGTTCACGGGAAGGTCTTGAAAGCAGAGGTCAGATGCCGGATGCCGGATGTCAGTGAAGAACTGATGCGCCGCCGGAGGTAAGTTTCACGCCGTCTGAGACGGGTTACGCGCCGTCTGAACCCTCTGTCACGGCGTCTGAACGACCTTTCGCGCAGTATGAAGAGGCTTTCGGGCTGTCTGAAGAAGGTTTCGCACCGTCTGAAGAAGAGTTTCGCACTGTCTGAAGAGAGTTTCGCGCTGTCCGAAGAAGGTTTCGTCCTGTCTGAAGAAGGTTTCGCGCCGAATTTTCAGGGTTTTACGCCGTCCGAATGACCTGCACGGCTGTCCGTGCGGCTTCTATAGCGATTTGCACTTGTGTGCGACCGGGTTCGGGTCAGAACCGCCTGCGGTAGCGGGCGGGTAGTGCACGCGATACCCGCCCGCTACCGCAGGCGGTTCTGACCCGCTGCCCCCCACGCCAGTCGCACCCAAATGCAAGCCGCTCTAACATCTGACATCCGACATCTAACATCTCCTCCTTATGCGCTTCGTCAAATTCCACGGCTACGGCAACGATTATCTGGTCTTTGAGGCGGCGGAACTTGCGCCCGTCGGCCTGCACAGCGGATTCGAGCAGCACGAAGAGGGCGACGCCTTCAGAGACTTCGTGCGGCGCGTGTGCGACCGGCACTTCGGGGCGGGCGGAGACGGCATCGCCGTCGTCGAGCCTTTAACGACGAAGGAGGGCGGGGCCGACTTCCGCCTCCGCATCTTCAACCCCGACGGGGGCGAGGCGGCGATGTCGGGCAACGGCTCGCGCTGCGCCGCCGCGTACCTGCATCATCAAGGGCTCTGGGCCGTGGAAGAGCTGAAGTTCCTGACGCGCGCCGGGGTCAAGCGTTACTACTTGCGCGAGCGGCTCGGCGGCGGCTCGTTCCGCTTTGAGGCCGAGATAGGGAAGCCGCTTTTCGATAACGCCTCGATACCGATGCTGACGCCCGAACCGCTCGCCGAAGTGCGCGGCTACCCGCTCGCGCTCGAAGGCGGCGAGACCGTCCGCGTCACCGCCTTGCAGATGTGCAACCCGAACTGCTGCGTCTTCGTGGACGACTTCGAGGCGTCGGACTGGCGGCGCGTGGGGCGCACGCTCGAATCGCACCCGGCCTTCCCCGAACGCACTAACGTCGAGTTCGTCCGCGTCATAGACCGCGCCAACGTCGAGGCGCGCGTCTGGGAGCGCGGCGCGCACGAGACGCTCTCTTCGGGGACGGGCGCGTCCGCCGCCGCCGTCGCCTCAATCGTCAACGGCCACACCGACCGCCGCGTCCGCGTCCAGATGCCCGGCGGACTCCTCGAAGTCCTCTGGCGCGACGACGGCGAAGTCCTCCTCACCGGCACGGCTGAGTTCATCTACCGAGGAGAATGGCCGGAAGAGGAAGTCAGAAGTCAGAACGCTGAACGCTGAACTGAAAGACAAACCGCTCTTTGCTTTTCAGTTCAGCGTTCAGCGTTCTGACTTCTGACTTCCTTTCGCGTTTGGCAGATTTCACGGAATTGTGTTAAATTCTGTGACGTGGCAAGCGGACAATAAAAATGTTCGCTTGCTTTTGTTTTTGGACACAACACTTTCAGCGCTCCGCATCAAGGATGCGAAAGCCCCCACTCCGGCTGACAAATCGTCAACTCCTAGAGCCGGAGGTCGAGCAAGGGTAGAGTTCACCACACTCGCGCGCCGCTGAAAGACAACAGACAATCGGGAGGAGAACCGAATGACTAAACCCCTTTTGGGGGGAAGTGTGGCTGCCATCGCACTTCTTTCCGCGACATTGCTAATCAGCGCAGTACCTTCAGTGGCAGAACCCCTCGTAGAGACCTCGCAGGAACCACAGGGACAACAGAAGAAGGAAAATTCCGGGGCACAACCCTCCAGCGAAGCTGTCTCTCCGACAGTCGTTAATTCCGCCATCACATCCCCGACCGAAGCCGAACCGTCCGAGCCGCCGACGACCTTTACGGCAACCGCCTACTCCCTGCGCGGACGCACGGCGAGCGGTAAGTACGTGAGCCGCGGCCTCATCGCCGCCGACCGAAGGGTTCTGCCCATCGGGACGCGCGTGCGTCTTCAGGCGGGCTCCTACAGCGGCGAATACCTCGTGGCCGACACCGGCGGCGCGGTGCGCGGGCGCAAGATTGACATCTGGATGCCGAGCACGAGCGAGGCGCTGCGCTTCGGAAGGCGCTCCGTCAAGCTCACCGTCCTCTCGCGCGTCAGACCACGAACGGCCAAAGCGAAGCGTGGCAATTAGCACAACTGAATAACTTTTCGCGCGTCAAGGGACGCCGGAAGAAGAGGCCGCCGCTCCCGCAGAGAGTCGGCGGCCTTTTCATTTCGGGCCTCGTGGCGATAAAATCCGTCTGTCCAAAATTCCGCTTATGAAAAAAGAAGAACGTGAGTCGCACGTCCCGCGAGCCGAGGCGCTCGTGGAAGTCCGGCGGGGCTCGATTGTCGAGTCGCGCCACAGGGGTCACGTCGTCGCCGTAGACGGCGAGGGAACTGTCCTCGCGCGTCTCGGCGAGCCGGAGACCGTCACTTTCCTGCGCTCTTCGTCCAAGCCGCATCAGGCCGTCCCGCTTGTTCTGAGCGGAGCGGCTGACCGCTTCGGCTTCACGCCGCGCGAAATAGCCGTCGCCTGCGGCTCGCACAGCGGGCAGGACGTGCACGCCGAGACGGTCGCCGGGATGCTCCGCAAAATCGGGCTCGGAGAAGACGCGCTCCGCTGCGGCGTCCACGAGCCTTTCGACTTGGAGACGGCGAAAGACTTGCGCGAACGCGGCGAGCGTCCGGGCATTCTGCGGAACAACTGTTCCGGCAAACACGCGGGGATGCTCGCGCTCGCGCTCCACCTCGGCGCGGACACCGGAACTTACGACCACCCGGAAAACCCCGTCCAGCAAGCAATCCTGCGAACTGTCGTGCAGTTCTCCGGCGTCCCCGTCGAAGACATCGCCCTCGGCACGGACGGCTGCGGCGTCCCCGTCTTCGGGATGCCCGTGCGCTCGATGGCGCTCATGTACGCGCGTCTGGTCGCGCCCCCTTCGGAGTTCGACGCCCCGGCGCGCGAGGCTTGCCGTCGCATCGTGGAGGCGATGACGACGTACCCGGAGATGGTCGGCGGCACGCGCGAGCGGTTCGACACGGAGGTGATGCGCGCGGCGGCGGGGCGGGTCGTCTCGAAGGTCGGCGCGGAGGGCGTCTACACCGCCGGAATTCTGCCGTGCGAGCGTTGGTCGGGTGGTCTGGGCTTGGCCTTCAAGATTGAGGACGGCGAAGACCGTCGCGCGCGCCCGACGGTGGCAATTGAAGCGCTCCGCCAGCTCGGTGTATTAAATGCTGACGCGCTCGAAGCGCTCGCGCCTTACGCGAGTTTTCCCGTGCGAAATCACCGGGGCGATTTTGTGGGGGACATTCGCCCCTCCTTCGAGTTGGCCGAAGGTTAAAGGTGCTTTAGCCGCTTAAATTTGAAGTTTGAGTGTAACGTAACGCTACTCTCTCTCTCCGGGCAGTATTGAACGCGTACAGATTTTCGTCGCTAATCTTCGTAAATAGAAGAGCGAGAAGGGGAATGCGAATTTTAAAATCACCCGCAATTTTACTGGCGCAAATCGTGTAGAAGGATTTCCATCAGAGAGGGTAAAGCGTTCGTGGCATGGTCGTTGCAAAAGGGGAGAACAGTTAAAAAAGTAGGGTGAAAATTGAGTTATCGGGTCAGGCTCGGAGACGGCTAGTGAGTGAAAACTTTGGGGGAGGTTTTCTCTCACATCAAGTCGGCGGCTAACCCTTCGGGGGAACGGGGTGGTCGTTGACAGGGCAGTCGAAGGGCATCAGCTAGGCGGGTTACTGATTCCGTTTCTGTAGGGGCTTTGGGGGAACCCCGCAGTAAGTATCAGTAACCCGCATATTTGTGACCGGATAGACGCAATAAATAAAGCGCCGTGAGCCTTAGAACTCACGGCGCTTTATTTATTTTCTGAAAGCCCTTCTGCGGGGACTCGACTTCAGTCCTCGCCCCGCCCGATAAGCTTCGTCCGGATTTGCGGAGTGTTCACGTCTTCAAGCTCAAGCCGAAGCATCCCGCCCGCGTCCGAAAAGACTTCCCGCTCGGTGCTCTGCGCGCGGCGGCGGAGGAAGATGACGCCGCCGATGATACCGCCGACGCCGAGGCACGCGAGGATGGCCCCGCCCGCCGTGATGAGCGTCGTCAGAAGCATGTTGCCCATCGTCTGCGTGTAGTGCCGGGCTGCGATCTCGTAGGCGTGCGGGTTCCTGCCGAGCCAGCGCACGTCCTTCTCGTACTTCACGCCGGAGATTAACTGCTCGGCGTCCGCTGCGTTCGCGGCGTCGAAGACAAAGACGGAATAGTTGCCCTCGCGCCGGTACTGCGTCGGCGTGGGCTGACCCGTCGCGCGCAACTGCGCGATGCGCTCGTTGATGCGCGCGTCGCTCTCGACCGAGTGCTGGGGCGTCGCGAACTCGACGACGACGAGCCGCGCATCGCCGTATCTCGCGGTCGCGGCCTCGGTCGTCCCGTCCTCGAAGTCCTGCGCGAGCACGTCGAGCACGGGCCTGTTCCCGGCCACGGCTTGCAGCGCGGAGAGCGTGACGGCGTAGCCGACACCCTCATTCACCTTCTTCTCCCAATCCGGCAGGTGCATCAAGAGGATGGGCGGCGCTCCCGCCTCGCCTTCCAGCGTCTCGGCGAAAAGTTTGGCGAAGGCGCGCAGTGCGGACGCGCTTCGGGGCTGGTCGCCGCCGTCCTGCACGTCAACGAAGGTCGCACCCTTGACGAATCTCAGGCGCGAGGGCTCTTGAATGCCGAGGACGCCGACTTCATCTATCGTCCCGACGCGGGACGGATTCTCTCCGTTGGCGAGAAAATTGAGGAGCGAGTAAGCGGCTGAGGCGGAGCGAGTTTTCACCGCCCGCACGTGCAAACTCCAGCCGTCCGGCGCGGCATAATTTTGACTTTCGTCCGCGGTGACGGCGAAATCCTCCGCCTTGAACTGTCGGGAGTCGCGGAAGGGCCTGGCGCTCGACGCGCGGAAATCGCCCACCGTCACGGGCAAGACCCGCGCGGGTTTCTTGGACGGGGCCTGCGCCGTCGCGTTCACAAATAGGAGCGCGAGCAGACAGGCGGCTGAGAGTAGTTTCGTCAAGTTCGGCAGTTGCACGGTGAAACCTTTCGGGCCGAGAACCAGAAGGGCCGGGGATTTCCGCCCGAAGATACGATTCTCAGCAGGAATTTAGATGTTTTTAGACACCGGTGCCGTTGCGTTGGTTCCTTGAGTGCTGATGATAAAGGCCGCCGGGGCTTTAGCGCCAGCGGCGGAGTTCGCGGAGCAGGAGGTCTGCGTGGCGGCGCGGGTCGGGGATGTTGCGCAGCACGGTCGTCGTGCCCTCGCCGCCGGCGTTGTCCACGACGACGTTGCCGAAGCGCAGCATCCTCTGAAAGACGGTCGAAGTGACGGTCACGTCCTGAATGTTGCGCAAAGGGACGTTGCGCGTCGTCCGCGAGACGAAGCCCTCGTCAATCTCGATCTTCGAGTCGGTGAGCGTGAAGCGCATCATGTTGCGCCGGAAGTGGTAGTAAGCAGGGACGAGCAGCAGCGCGAGTGCGAGCGGGACGGAGACGTAGTACGGAATGTTCACTCCCGCCCACTTGCCGAAGAACGCGAGCAGCACGACGAGCGCGACTCCGCCGAGCGCGGCGAGCACGTAGCCGAGTTTGATGAAGAGCAGCGTCGGGCGCACGGTGAAGACGACCTGCTCGGTCTCTTCCGTGTGCTCGCGGCGCGCGGGGTGCGGGGTCGCCGGGGCGAGCGGTTGCACGGGCTGCGGCGTTTGGCTCGCCCACGGACGCGCCGCCGCGACGCGCGTCTCCTCGGAAGCGAAGCGCGTCTCTTCGCCCGCGCCGCGCGCGTCCTTCGACGCGACTCGCGTCTCCTCCGTCTCGACGGGCGTGCCGCACGCCGCGCAGAAACGCGCGCCGCGATTCATCAACGCCCCACACTTCAAGCAGTTGTCCATCTCTTCAAATCCTCACTCAATGCTGGCGACGCCGCTCAGCGCGTCGAGCAGTTCCAACGGGTCGTAAGGCATCCCGACGACGCGCCCTGCGCCCGCGCCGAGCGCCTCGCCGCGAAGGCCATCCCCGACGCCCGTCGGCAGCAGCAGCACCGAGGGCGGCGGCGCGCTCGTGCCCGACTGCTTGCCGAGACGCCTGAGCATCTCGATGCCGTCCATCCCTTGCAGCTCGTAATCAACAAGCAGCAGGTCGGGCCGGTCAATCCGCAGAAGGTTGAGCGCGTGCTGCCCGTCGAAGGCGGCGCGCACTTCGTAACCGGCGGAGCGCATCAGCAGATTAATCTGCGCCATCCGCGCCGCGTCCGAGACCGTCAACAGCAGCCGCCTCGACTTGAAAGGCCCGCGCGTCGTGCGCCACTCGCCGCCCGCGCGACCCTCGACAGCGACTCCGACCGGCGGCGTATTAATCGCGATCTTCGTCTCGTCGCCCGTGCCCCGCCTCGACGCCGATGATTCTCTCCCTGTCGAAGAGGTTGAAGGGGCAGCCCTTTCTTCGTCCTCACCATAAACGAGGACGCGTGCCGTTGAGTTCGGCGCGCGCGCGGCGTCGAGCGCCGCCTCCGCCTTCTCGATGAGCTTTTCCACCTCGCCGCCGTCCGCCGGGAACGAGGCGACCCCGGCGAAGAGTTCCGCGCCCGGTCGCTCCCCGACGAACTCTTCGCGCAGTCGCGAGAGCGTCGCTTGCGCCGCGCGCGAGTCCACGCCCGGCAGGTGCGCCAGCAGAATCGTCGGCCCGTAGAACGCGACCGAATCCACGCGCCGCAGGTTGAGCTTCAAGAACCCGTGCGCCTCGGCGAGCGCGCCCGCCGCGACGAGCGCGACCGCGCCCGACGCGCCTCGCCGCGCGTCCGCGCTCACGGCGTCGAGCAGGAACATGAAGTTATCAATCTCGGCGCGCTGCTCGCCGACTTGCGGCGCGGCGCGGCGGCCTACTTGCGCGCGCCAGAAGAGAGCTTCGAGGCGCGCTCGTATCTCAGAGGCGGGCGCGTCCTGCGCGAAGTAGTCGTCCACGCCGACGCGGAGGGCCGCGCTGCGCAAAGTCCGCTCGTCCGCGCGGAAGAGGAAGACGACGGGGAGCCCGAATGTCTTAGGCTCGGCCCGCAGGCGACGCGCCAGCCCGACGAGCTTACTTTCGCCCTCCCGCTCGCCGAAGGCGAAGAGCACGAGCGCGGGCGCGTCGGATGCGCTCAGAGAGTTTGCGACCTCTTCCGCCGCCGCGCGCGTCACGTCGAGCCCGGCGGCTTCGAGCCGCGCCGTTAACTCTTCGCAAGCGCCTTCGGCCACGAGCAGTGCGCGGCGGCCCGCGTCTCGCTGATTCGGTTCAGAGGTGTTCGCTTCCGTCATGTCGAGCGAGTCCGTCCGCGCAACCTTTAGCGCACGCTCCCGAAAGAGGTTTTACAGCCCGGCCTTCATCAACATCATACCGCGAGACCCGGCCTCCAAAAAAAGAAAAAGGGACGGAAGCCTCCGTCCCTTCGTCCGTCCGCCCGTTGAGCCCGGCGGAATCTTTACTGGCTGACGAGCCGCAATTTCCCGTCCGGCATCTTCACGGCGTAAACGTTCGTCTCGTAGACCGGCAAGGGCTCCTCCGCGCTCCTGATCTTCGCGAGCTGCGTGCGCGTGGCGACGGGCGCGCGCCGCGCCGTCTGCGGGTCGCGCATCAAGGCGTAACGCTCCGAGATGCGGCGCACGTACTCGGTCGTCTCCCTGTAAGGCGGGACGCGCCGCCCATACTTCAAGACCGCGCCCTCGCCCGCGTTGTAACCGGCGAGAGCGAGCGGCACGCTGCCGTCGAACATGTTCAAAAGAATCCGCATGTAGCGCGCGCCGCCTTCGATGTTCTGGCGCGGGTCCCAGATGTTCGTGACGCCTAAGCGCCGCGCCGTCGCGGGCATCAACTGCATCAGCCCGCTCGCGCCCTTGTACGAGAGCGCGCGTTTCTTGAAGGAGGACTCGCGGTGCATGATGGCGTAGAGCAGCACCGGGTCAACGCCGTGGCGCGTGCCCGACTCGACGATGTAAGAGTCCACGTTCCGGTCGCCCGTCGAGAAGCCGTCGAGCGACTTGCTGACGCCCGTCGGCACCGCGCGCAAAAGTGCTGTGTCCGAGACGGGCGACGCCTCCGAAGTGCGGACTGCCTCAACGCTCCGTGCCGTCAGCTTCAGACGCTTCACAGACCTCGGACGCACGGCGGGCGGGGCCGCCGGAACTTCGACGCGCACGCCCTCGCGCGTGTCGAAATTGTCGAAGCGGTAGCGCGAGCCCTGTGCGGCGGCGGTCAGCGAGCAGGCGAAAAGGAGTGCGCAAAGGAGGGGGAATTTCTTCATAAATGATTGCCACATCCGGCGACGCCGAAAAGCCCTGACGACGGTCGCCCGGAAGTCCTTGTTCAAATGGCGGGGCGCTCTGGTTTCGAGAAAGTTGAGGAAGGGGCCGTCCGACCGGAAGCCCGAAAATACGCGCGGACGGCACGCGAGAAGAAGCATAACATAGCCGCCCGTGTTGTTCAACAAGATTTACGAAAATGTTTAACTTATTGTTTGTTATTAGTTTGGAAACGACACAGGGGCTCGTCTTTGAGGATCAAGGGCTTGCCGGGCAGGGCTCGCGGGGGTTCGCCGGGAGGGGTTGACAGGGCGTGTATGATAAGCGGGCTTCACCCTCCAGACCCGCGCGAAACCCTCCGCGCCGCACCTCGTTCAGGAGACGAAAATGAAAAGAACACTTGTGGCCGTCCTCACGGCTGTGCTCTGTCTCTGCGGCTTGGCCGCCGCGCAAAACACCAACTCTCCAACGTCCAGCGGGAACGACAACGCCGCCGCGACCGCGCCGAAAAAACGCGGCCCCGTCTTCCGCGCGAACAAAGAGCAGATCAAACTGGCGCAGGGGATTCTGAAGCAGCGAAACTTTTACGCGGGCGACATTACGGGCAAACTCGACACGGACACGCGCGGCGGGCTCAAGAAGTATCAGGAGGCCGAAGGCATCAAAGTCACCGGCACTCTCAACCGCGTCACTTTGGAGAAGATGAGCATCGCGCTGACCGAGAAGCAGAAGGCCATACCGGCGGCGGGAACGTAAGAAAAGTCAGAACGATGAACGCGGAACGCGGAACTGAAGACGGCTTGTCTTTCAGTTCCGCGTTCCGCGTTCTGACTTCAGCGTTAAGCTTACTAAGCGGCTGCGCCCTGACCGCCGAGGAGGCGCTCGACTATCTGGTAACTCGCTTCGAGGGCTTCGGCGAGTTTCTGCGGTTCGGGGCCGCCGCCTTCGGCCATGTCGGGTTTGCCGCCGCCGCGCCCGCCGATCATCGGCGCGAGTTCCTTGATGACCGTCCCGGCGGGGACGCGCTTGAGGAGGTCGTTCGAGGTGCGGACGATGAGCGAGGCCTTGCCTTCGGCGCGCCGGCCTAAGACGACGACGCCCGACTTGAGCTGCGAGAGCAGCGTGTCGGAGAGTTGTCTGAGCGCCGGAGCGTCGAGGTCGCTCGCCTCGCGCGCGATGACGAGGACGCCTTCGGCCACCTCGCGCGCTTCGCTGCCGCCGCCGTTGCCGGACGAAGCTCCCGCGCCGAGTGCGCTCTTCAGGCGCAGCTCGTCGGCCTTGCGCCGCGCCTCCTTCAAATCCTCGCGCAGCTTCTCGACGGCGGCGGGCAGCCCCGCGCGCGAAGTGCGAAGCTCGGAGGCGAGCTGGTCAACGAGCCCTTCGGTCTCCTGAAAACGGATGAAGGCGTCTTTGCCCGTCACGGCGCGGATGCGTCGCGTGCCGGAGGCGATGGACTCGTCGCTCACGACCTTGAAGAGTCCGATGTCGCCCGTCGCGCGGACGTGCGTGCCGCCGCAAAGCTCCTTCGAGAAGACTTCGCCCTCGACGACGCCCGGCACGCTCAAGACGCGCACGCGCTCCGAGTACTTCTCGCCGAAGAGCGCCATCGCGCCCGAACGCATCGCCTCGTCGAGCGTGAGCAAGTCCGTGCGCACGCGCTCGTTACGCAGGATTTGGAAATTGACGAGTCGCTCTATCTCCGCCACCTCGTCGCGCGTCAGCGGTTGATAATGCGAGAAGTCGAAGCGCAGGTAGTTCGGCGCGACGACCGACCCGGCCTGCTTGACGTGCGTGCCGAGGACTTCGCGCAGAGCGGCGTGCATCAGGTGCGTCGCCGTGTGGTTGCGCCGCGTGGCGTCTCGCGTCTCGACATCAACCTGCGCCGAGACCGTCTCGCCGACTTTCAAACTCCCGCGCTCGACCGTCACGCGGTGGACGATGAGCCCGGCGGCGGGTGCGGGCGGCGTGTCGTTGACGACGGCGCGCGTCTCGCCACGGACGAGTGTGCCGGTGTCGCCGACCTGCCCGCCCGACTCGGCGTAGAAGGGCGTGCGGTCGAGGACGACTTCGCCATCCTCGCCTTCATTAAGCTCTTCGACTTCCTCTTCGCCGCGCACGAGCGCGACGACGCGGGCCGGGTCGGTGCGCGTCTCATCGTAGCCGGTGAACTCGCTCGCGCCGACGCGCTCGGCGATGGCGGCGTAGACCGGGTTGGTCTTGACGGCGCGGGCCGTCGAGTGTTCCTTCACGCCCGCGCCCTGAAGCTCACGGAGCGCACGGTCGAACTCTTCGTTGTAGGTGTCCTCTTGGAGTTTGAAGCCGCGCTCTTCGAGTCCGACGCGAATCAAATCGCGCGGCGTGCCGAAGGTGTCGTAGAGACGCGCGAGTTCCTTGTAGTCGGGCATCTCGCCTTCGGGCGTCGTCGAGAAGAGGGCTTCGAGTTTCTGCAAGCCGGTCGTGAGCGTCGAGGCGAAGCGTTCCTCTTCGAGCTTCACCATGCGCTCGATGAAGGGGCGCGCGGCCTCAATCTCCGGGTAGGCGTCGCACATCTGCTCGACGACGAAATCGGTGACCTTGTTGAAGAACGGGCCTTCGAGGCCGAGCGCGTGGCGACCGTGGTAGATGGCGCGGCGCATGATTTTGCGCAGGACGTAGTTGCGCCCCTCGTTGCCGGGGAGGATGTTGTCGGCGATGGAGAAGGCCGTGGCGCGCGCGTGGTCGGTGATGACGCGCATGGCGTGGCCCTCTTTGGTCTCCGGCTCGTAGTGGCGGTCGGCTAGTCGCGCGACGAAATCAACGATGGGACGGAGGAGGTCTGTCTCGTAGTTGTTCGGCGCGTTCTGCAAGACCGCCGTGACGCGTTCGAGCCCCGCGCCCGTGTCCACCGAGGGCTTCGGCAAAGGCGTCATCGTGCCGGAGGCGTCGCGGTCGTACTGCATGAAGACGAGGTTCCAGATTTCGACCGTCGGGCTGCCGTCGAGGTTGACGTACTCGGCGCGATTCTTTTCGGGGTCGTTCGGGTCCGGGCCTTTGTAATAATGAATCTCGCTGCAAGGGCCGCAGGGGCCGGTGTCGCCCATCTGCCAGAAGTTGTCCTTCTCGCCGAAGCGCAGCACGCGCTCCGCTGGCACGCCCGCCTCGACCCACAGCGCGGCGGCCTCGTCATCCGTCTCGTAGACCGTGAACCAGAGCCGCTCCATCGGCATTTTGTACTCGTTCAGCAGGAGGTCTAAGGCGAGGCGGATGGCGTCGCGCTTGAAGTAGTCGCCGAAGGAGAAGTTGCCGAGCATCTCGAAGAACGTGTGGTGCGTGGCGTCGCCCACGTCGTCGAGGTCGTTGTGCTTGCCGCCCGCGCGCAGGCACTTCTGCGACGAGACGGCGCGCTCGTAGTCGCGCCGCTCCGAGCCGGTGAACACGTCCTTGAACTGGTTCATCCCGGCGTTGGCGAACAAAAGCGTCGGGTCGTTGGCGGGAAGCAAAGGGCTCGAAGCGACGCGCTTGTGTCCCTGCTCCTCGAAATAGCTCAGAAATTTCTCTCGAATCTCGTTCCCGGTCATAGTCATATAGCTTCAGTCCTGAATCTTGTCCTCAATCGAAAAGGGAATTTTAACACGCGCGCGGAGGGGAGGCGAAACTGGACGGAGGGCGCGGGTCTCTATTCGGCGGCGGCTTCCATTTCGCCTGCGTCGCCTTCATCAACTTCGACGGCGGCGGAGGCTTCGCGGACTTTGCGGATGATGAGGTCGAAGGGGAAGCCGAGGCGTTGGAGGTGCTCGTAGAGACTTTTGGTCTCCTGACGAGTCGAGGGCAGGCCGCGCAGGCGGACACGCTTTTCGATGGCGCGGGCGATGAGTTCTTCTTCGGGCGTCTCTTCGTAAACGAGGTCAAGGGCGGCGTCGGCGGTCTCGCGCGGGACTTGCTTCATTTGCAGGTCGCGCGCGAGGCGACCGCGCCCGACCGGCTTCTGGCGCACGCGGTAGGAGGCGAAGCCGTGGGCGAAACGCTCGTCGTCGAGGTAGCCGTATTCCTTGAGTCGCGCGAGCGCGGCGTCCACCGCCTCTTCGCTCGCCCACTCCTTTTCGAGCAAACGCTCGCGCAGTTCGGCCACCGAGCGCGGCTTCGCGGCGAGGAGTTTTACTGCGCGTTGGAGCGTCCGCGCGCGCGCACGCTCGGCGTCCACGGGCCGGACGGGCCGCGCCTTCCGCTTCTCCTCTTCGAGGTCGCTGTTAATCTGCCTCTCAGACTTCGGCGGCCTCGGCTTGTACTTCCTGCGCTTCTGCATCTCGCCTCTACTTTAACAAGAGGACGGCGGCGCGGACAATTTGAAGTCGGAACCGCCCGCGGTAGCGGGTGGGTCTTGGCGTTTGAGAGAACCCACCCGCTACCGCGGGCGGTTCCGACTGTGCAGATTCCGTCACCGGGATTTAAGATTCAAACATGGACGGCATCATCATCATTGACAAACCTGTGGGCTGGACTTCGCACGACGTGGTGGCGCGCGCGCGGCGCGTTTTGCGGGAGAAGCGCATCGGGCACACGGGCACGCTCGATCCGTTCGCGACGGGCGTGTTGGTTCTGCTCGTCGGGCGCGCGACGCGGCTCGCGCAGTTTTTGGCGGGCGCGGAGAAGGAGTACGAGGCGACTATCCGCCTCGGCTTTGCGACCGACACCGGCGACCTGACGGGCGCGCGGCTCGCACGCAAGGACGAAGACGACAGCTCGTTTGACTGCACGTCACTCGACGCGGAAAGAATCGAGGCGGCGCTCTCGTCTTTGCGCGGCGAGATTGAGCAAGTGCCGCCGATGTACTCGGCGAAGAAGGTGCAGGGGCGGAAACTTTACGAGCTGGCGCGTCGGGGCGAGGAGGTCGAGCGCAAGGCCGTGCGCGTGACGGTCAGAGAGTTCGAGGCCGCCGGTCGCGCGGACGGCTCGCTCGTGCAAGATAATGGAGACGGGACTTGCGACCTCGGCGCGCGCGTCGTCTGCTCGGCGGGGACTTACGTGCGAACGCTGGCCGAGTCGTTCGGCGAAAATCTCGGAGTGGGCGCGCACCTTTCCGCGCTCAGGCGCACGCGCGCGGGCGACTTTTCGCTCGCTGCGGCGGTCGGCCTCGAAGAGTTGCAGGCGTCGGCGGACGTGGGCTCTCTGGGCGAGATTCTTATTTCGATGAAAGCGGCGCTCTCGCAATTCACCGAAGTGCATCTAACGGCTGAGGAGTCGCGCCGCGCGCGGCACGGGGCCGCCGTCGGGGAAGTGCGCGCCGCGCGAACCTTGCAGGACGGCGAGCACGTCCGCGTGCTGGACGAGTCGGGAGAACTCCTCGCCATCGGCGTCTACGACGCGCCGGGCGCGAAAGTCAGGCCGCGCGTGATGCTGGCCGCGACGGAAAAATAAGTGTTGACGGGGCAGGTCGAGTGCTATGCTATACTCGCCTTCAACAGAGGGCCGACCAGAGTGCGAAATGCCCCGACCGAGCCGTTGTTAAAGGCTTCCTTTCCCCGTTTTGAAAATCTAGCTCATTGAAGTGACGAAGAGTTTCGACGGCGCGGCTTGGGGCCGCCCCGAAGTCGTCCATCGAAACTGTTTCCGGGTGCGACCGTCCGAAGCCCGCGTGAGATTCCCGCGCGCGCCGTCGCGGACGGTTCGGCGGTCGCCTCTTTCACCGAAGGGCGTGATTCCCAGCACGCCGTCCACGCGCGCGAAGCCGGACGTGAGGTTTTAACGAGGCTATGCAAGAGCAGGATGGCAGCAAATTCGACATCAGCAAGCGGCTCGAAGAGCTGCGCCGCGACCACGAGGCTTTGCAGTGGGAGGGCACCTTCCGCGACTACTTCGAGTTAGTCACGCAGAACCCGCGGCTCGCCGAACTCTCGCACGCGCGCATCAACGACATGATCCACGCGGCGGGCGTCGAGCGCCTCAACGAGGGCACGCGCGACGAGGTGGCGCGCTACAACTTCTTCTCCCCCGAACTCTTCGGCATCGAAGAGCCCATCGCCCGCATCGTCGAATACTTCAAGTCCGCCGCGCAGCGCCTCGAAGTCCGCAAGCGCATCCTCCTCCTCATGGGCCCCGTGGGCGGCGGCAAGTCAACCATCGTCACGATGCTCAAGCGCGGCCTCGAAGAGTGGACGGGCACGGAGGCCGGGGCGGTCTACGCCATCAAAGACTGCCCGATGCACGAGGAGCCTCTGCACCTCATCCCGCACGAGCTGCGCGCCGAGATCGAGAAGCACTACGGCATCTACATCGAAGGCGACCTCTGCCCGCAGTGCCGCTACGCGCTCGAACACGTCTACGGGGGCCGCCACGAGGACGTGAAAATTCACCGCGTCATCTTCTCCGAGAAGCACCGCGTCGGCATCGGAACCTTCTCGCCTTCAGACCCGAAGTCGCAGGACATCACGGAGCTGACGGGCTCGATTGACCTCTCGACCATCGGCGAGGTCGGAGTCGAATCCGACCCGCGCGCCTACCGCTTCGACGGCGAGCTGAACATCGCCAACCGCGGCGTCATGGAATTCATCGAGATGCTCAAGTGCGACGAGAAGTTCCTCTACTCGCTCCTGACGCTCTCGCAGGAGCAGTCCATCAAGACGGGCCGCTTCGCCATGATCTACGCCGACGAAGTCATCCTCTCGCACACGAACGAGAACGAGTACGTCTCCTTCGCCGGGAACCGCAAGTCGGAGGCTCTGCAAGACCGCATCATCCTCGTCCGCGTCCCTTATAACCTGCGCGTCTCGCAGGAGGAGCGCATCTACGACAAGCTCCTCAAGCAGTCGGAAATCCTCCGCAACGTCCACATCGCGCCGAACACGTTGAGGGTCGCGGCGATGTTCGCCGTCATGACGCGCCTCGAAGAGCCGAAGCGCGCCAACGTGGACATCCCCAAGAAGATGAAGCTCTACGACGGCGAGGACGTGGAAGGTTACAAGTCGAAGGACGTGCGCGAGATGAAGGACGAGACCATCCGCGAGGGGATGGACGGCATCTCTCCGCGCTACGTCATCAACCGCCTCTCGTCCGCCCTTGTGCGCGACGGCGTGACCTGCATCAACCCGATAGACGCTTTGCGCACCATCAAGAGCGGCTTCGAGCAGCACACCGGCATCACCCCCGACCAGCGCGAGCGTTATCTGAATTTCATCTCGGCGGCGCGCAAGGAATACGACGAACTCGCCAAGACCGAGGTGCAGCGCGCCTTCGTCTACTCGTTCGAGGAGATGGCGCGGACGATGTGCAACAACTACCTCGACAACGTTGAGGCTTACTGCAACAAGGAGCGCATCAAAGACCCGATTACCGAGGAAGAGGTCGAGCCCGACGAGCAGCTCATGCGCTCCATCGAGGAGCAGATAGGCATCAGCGAGAACGCCAAAAACACCTTCCGGCAGGAGATTCTGATCCGCATCAGCTCCTACGCGCGCAAGGGCCGCTCCTTCGAGTACACCTCGCACGAGCGACTGAAGGAGGCCATCGAGAAGAAGATTTTCGCCGACCTCAAGGACGTGGTGAAGATTACGACCTCCGCCAAGACGCCCGACCCAGACCAACTGCGCCGCATCAACGAAGTCGTTGACCGGCTCGTCAAGGACGGCGGCTACTGCCCCGTCTGCGCCAACGAACTCCTAACCTACGTCGGCACCCTCCTCTCGCGCTGAGCACGCGCGGGCGGCGACGAACGTCCGAGCAGCGACGCCCGCCCTTTCCGCCGGAAGTGCGGGCGTCGCGCATTGAGGTGACGCCAACGTTAGAGAAAAGGAGTGCAGCCGTAATGAGCGAAATAAACGAAGACATGGAGCCGAAGGACGAGAAAGATTTGCTGCGGTGGTCTAAAGGCGCGCAGCGCAACATCGAGTTTATCCTTGAACAGCAGGCGAAATTCTCCGCTGATATTGAGAGGATAAACGAAATTCAGACCAGGACAGCGAGCGTCGTTGACCAACTCGCCACCGTCACGTTCCGGCGGTTCCAGAGTGTCGAAGGTGATGTCAATAATCTCGACGCCAAAATGGCGGCGCTCGTTGACTCGCACATACGGCTTAACGACGCCCACGAGAAGTTAGCCGGGTCACAGAAGCAGTCTGACGAACGGCTGAATGCTTTCATCAACACCGTGGAGCGTCTCATCAGCGAACGCCGCAACGGCGAGCAAGGAAACAGCGAGGGCTTGTGAAGTGACGAAGGACTCGCAGATTTCGGGGACGATACAGCGCAACGACTGGTCTTTGCAGCGCAAAGGCATCATTGATCAGGACAGGCACAAGGAGCGCGTCAAGGAGGCGATTCGGAAGAACTTGGGCTCCATCGTCTCGAACGAGGCGATTATTCTTTCGGACGGGAAGCGGACGGTCAAAGTCCCGATTCGCTCGCTCGACGAGTACAAGTTCCGCTTCGACCATCGCAAGCGCCGCCACGTCGGGCAGGGCGACGGCAAGACCAGAGTCGGCGACGTGCTGGCGCGCGAGGGGCAGACGGGGCAGGGCGCGGGACGCGGCGCGGGGCCTGCGGGACAGGACGCGGGCGCGGACTACTACGACGCCGAGGTGGACATAGACGAGCTGGCCGCGCTCATCTTCGAAGACTTGCAGCTCCCCTTCCTCGAAGAGAAGGCCAAGAAGGCGATGCCCGCCAAGACGACGCGCTTCAACGAAATCCGCCGCACCGGCGTGATGGCGAACCTCGACAAGCGCCGCATGATTCTCGAAAACATCAAGCGCAACGCGCGCGAGGCGCGTGACGCGCGCTTCGGCAACGTCCGCAAAGAGGACTTACGCTTCAAGTCCTGGGAGGATGACAAGCGTTACGAGTCGAACGCCGTGGTGCTCGCCATCATGGACGTGTCGGGCTCGATGGGCGAGTTCAAGAAGTACATCGCGCGCTCCTTCTTCTTCTGGATGGTTCGTTTCCTGCGCACCAAGTACGACAACGTCGAGATCGTCTTCATCTCGCACCACACGGAGGCGAGGGAAGTCTCGGAAGAGCAGTTCTTCACGCAAGGCGAGTCGGGCGGGACGGTCGTCTCCTCGGCCTACCAGCTCGCGCTCGACGTGATCAAGGCGCGCTACCGCCCCGCCGACTGGAACATCTACCCCTTCCACTTCTCGGACGGCGACAACTACTACTCGGACAACGAGGAGGCCGTGCGTCTGGCCGACGAGCTGATCTCGACGTGCAACCTCTTCGGCTACGGCGAGATCGGCGAGGAGGGCGGCGCGGGCTACCGCCGCTCTTCGGGCGCGCTGCTCTCGATCTTCTCCGACCGCCTGAAGCAGAAGGAACGCTTCATCGGCGTCCGCATTGACGACAAAGAGGACGTCTACCCCGCGCTCAAACAGTTCTTCGGTCGGCGCGGCGTCGAAGTCTGAGACGCGGTTCGAGAAGTAACCCCTGAGCCCTCGGAAGGGGGCTTATCAAACAGTTCTGAGCGCCACTCCCGCCCGCCCCTGCCTCGCCCTTCCGATACGAAAAAATGGATTAAATTCAAAAACGCTAACGCGGAAGTTGCTCCTCCGCGCCCGCCTTTGTTTGCCCGCGCCGGATTTTAAGCCCAAGCGTCTCACGACTTAGCCGCGTCCGCGCGCGCGGCGTGGGGGCGGCGGAATAAGGTTTGCTGTTTTTAACTGATACTTAGGCGACATCATCAAGCGGGTTCTCCAGAATCATTCCGGCAAGGTCGAGGGCAGTCGCCTTTGTCACCCTCCTCGCAGAGCGGTCATTCCAATACGCACTGCACTTTTCGAGCAAGCGGTCTTCAAGGCGGCCAGCGCACCACACCTCGCGCGAAGTCTCTAAAAGGGTGCGCCGGGTAAGGAACTTCAGGTAAAGCGGCGGCCTCGATTCCGAGCAAGCCCCGGCCTCTCTCACACGGCGACCGAGCCGAGCAGGCGTCAACGGGCGCGGCCCCCGCAGGCAACACATCCCTTTGAAAGCAACCTGATGAGGAGGCCTTCCGATGAACAGCGGAACAGTGAAAAGGGCGTTTTCGTCCGTCCTCGCCTTCGTCTTTCTGGCGATGACGCTGGCCGTGCCCCCGCACGCAGCGGCGCAGACGGCGAGCACGGGCGTCATCACCGGCGTCGTCCAGAATGAGAAGGGCGAGGTAGTCGCGGGCGCGACCGTGCGGGCGGTCAACGTCGGCACCAACGCCACCCGCGAGACCACTTCGAGCGGCGAGGGCGTCTACGAGATTGCGCAGCTCACGCCCGGCACCTACCGCCTCGAAGTCGAGGCGGCGGGGTTCTCCAAGCTGGTGCAGGATAACGTCGTCGTCAACGTGCTCCAGCGCACGACCATCAACCCCGACTTGCGGGTCGGGGCCGTCACCGAGGTGGTCAACGTCACCGCCGAGAACGCGGCGCTCATCGAGACGACGAAGACGGACGTCGGCGGCGTCGTGGATCAGAGGCGGCTGGAAAACCTGCCCGTCAACGGGCGCTCGTTCGCCTCGCTCGCCATCCTGATTCCGGGCGCGACCCTGCAACCCTCGTTCGACCCGACGAAGTCGCGCGTCGGCACGTTCTCGGTCGGCGGCTCCACGGGGCGCAACCTCAACATCACCGTGGACGGCGGCGACAACAAGGACAACGCCGTCGGCGGCATCCTCCAGAACTTCTCGATGGAGGGCATTCAGGAGTTCGCGCTCTCGACCCAGCGCTTCTCGGCGGCCAACGGGCGTTCGGGCGGCGCGCTCCTCTCGGTCATCTCGAAGTCGGGGACGAACGATTTCCACGGCTCGCTCTTCGGCTTCTTCCGCCACGACAAGCTGAACGCGAACGCCCCGGCGCTTTTGGCCGAGGCCAACCCCGACCTCTTCGCCGCAGGCACCGCCATCAAGCCGCCCTTCAACCGCCAGCAGATCGGCGGCTCCATCGGCGGCCCCATCAAGCAGGACAAAGCCTTCTTCTTCGGCACGGTCGAGCGCACGCGCGAGCGCGGCAACTCCATCGTGCCCGGCGTTGACCGCGAGAAGATCGCCTTCCTCGAACCCTTCGGCTACGAGGCCGTGCCGTTCCTGCCGCAGCCCTTCAACGACTGGCAGTACACCATCAAGGGCGACTTCACCCTCTCGAACAAGCACACGCTCGTGACGCGCTTCTCCGGCCAGAACAACAACTCGCTCAACGATCAGGCCGGGTTCCTCGTCGTCCGCACAGACCTTTCGGGCGGCAACGAGACTTTGAACACGCTCTACAGCTTCCTCGGCTCGCTGACCTCCGCGTTCAACCAGAGCACGGTCAACCAGTTCACCTACCAGTACTCGACCTTCGACAACCGAATCAACGCCACCACCGACCTCGACCTGCTCTTCTTCCCGGACGGCCTCGCCATCGGGCGCAACGGCAACGTCCCGCAGCAGACCATCCAGAAGAAGCACCAGTTCCGCGACGACCTGACGTGGAACCGAGGCAACCACGGCTTCAAGTTCGGCGGCGACATCACCTTCATCCCGACTTTGGGCGGTCTGTTCGCCTTCAACTCGGCGCCGGAGTACGACTTCAACTTCAACGCCGACGAGATTGCGCTCAACCCCGGACAGTTCCCGCAGGGGTTCCGCACGACCCAGATTCTGCCCGGCCCGGTCACCTGCCCGGCCATCGTCGGAACCGCGACCTGCACTCCGGCTGACCTCGCCGGCGTCGGCGTCGTGGGGGCGGTCGTGCTCTCAGGCGGCGACCCCAGTTTCAACCTCCGCGAGGGCGCGAAGCAGTTCGCCTTCTACGTGCAGGACGACTGGAAGGTGCGCCCGAACTTCACGCTCAACTTCGGCCTCCGCTACGACGTGGACTTCGGCTTCGTGGACAACGCCCACGCCGCGGAGAACCGAACCTTCATCGCCCTCAGCATCATCGGCAGCCCGTTCGCGCGCAAGGTGGTCGAGGACGACATCAACAACTTCAGCCCGCGCGTCGGCTTCGCGTGGGACTTCGGCGGCGACGCCCGCTCAGTGCTGCGCGGCGGCTACGGCATCTACTTCGACCAGTCGTTCCTGAACGTGCCGCTCTTCGCGGTGCAGCAGGCGAACCCGGAGATTTACGCCACCTTCCTCAACGACGGCGCGAACCTGAGCATTGATTCGCCGCCGCCTTCCATCCCGCGCCCCTTGAACACGCTGCTTTCGGGCACGCGCGGGCGGATGCTCGACCCCGACTTCGAAGCGCCCTACACGCAGCAGTGGAACATCGGCTTCGCGCGCGAGCTCGGCGGCAACATGGCTCTGGAGTTCGACTACGTCCACATCCTCGGCCTCCACGAGTTCACGGGCCTCGACATCAACCCGCGCATCGGGCCGCTCATCAACTCGCAGCGCAGCAGCGGCAACCCGGCGCGCATCCTCGCCCCGCAGTTCGCGGCGCACGCGGCGGAACTCATCGCCGAGTTCGGCAACGCGACCCCCTTGGGCCGCATTACCGTCGCGCAGTCCGACGGGCGCTCGCGCTACGACGCCTTCACGGTGGCGTTCCGCAAACGCTACTCGAACCGCTACCAGTTGAACGCGCACTACACGCTCGCCAAGTCGCAGGCGTGGTTCAGCGCGGCGGCGGATTTCGGCTTCCAGCCGCAGAACCTCTTCGACAAGTGGGACCCGATTAACTTCGGCCCCACGGGCGAGGACGAGCGCCACCGCTTCGTGCTCTCCGGCATCTTCGACCTGCCGTGGTCGTTGCAGCTCGCGCCCATCTTCCAGATGTCTTCGGCGAGGCCCTACAGCGTCTTCCCGGCCTGCCTCTGCGACATCAACCGCGACGGCGTGAACAACGACCGCGAGTCGGTCAACCCCGGCATCAACGACCAGGTGAAGGTGCCGATCAACAGCCAGCGCGGCGACAACTTCACGCAGTTGAACGTCCGCGTCTCGAAGTTCATCAACTTCGGCGAGAGCAAGAAACTCGGTCTCTTCTTCGAGGCCTTCAACGTCTTCAACACCGGCAACTTCGGGAACCAGTTCCAGAACGTGACCGGCGAGCCGGACTTCGGTCGCCCGGTCAACTTCTTCGGCGCGACCGGGTTCTCCGAGCCCATCGGAATCCCGTTCCAGGCTCAGTTCGGGCTGCGGTTCAGCTTCTAGAAGCCGCGAGCCCTTTGACACGGGCCGGGCAGGAACGCTCGCTCCTCCGAAAGCGCGCGCTCCTGCCCGGCTCTTCTTTTTCGCTTGAACCCTCCGTGGCCGTTCTGCTATAGAGCCGTCGGGGGGAGGACGATAGAACATGAACCAGCGGTTCACCGGCGCGCTCGTCGCCGCGTGCCTCGTAGTGCTTCTTTGCACCATGTCGGCGCGGGCACAGGGCGCGCACACGCTCGAAGGCCGGGTCTCTCTGCCGAACGGCTCGCAGCCCGCGCAGCCCGTCCGCGTCACGCTCACTTACAACGGCAGGCGGCTCTACGAGACCTTCACCGACCTCAGCGGGCGCTTCACCTTCAAGGGTCTCGGCGCGGGCGCCTACCAGCTCATCGCCGCAGGCGACGACCGCACCTTTGAGACGACCACCGTCCGCGCAGACATCACCGCCTTTGGCCCTTCGTCGCAGAGCTTCACGCAGAACATCCAGCTCAGGCCGAAGGCCGTGAGAAAAGATGCGCCCGCCGCGACCGTCTCCGCCGAAGAGCTTGACCCGGACGTGCCGGAGCGAGCGCGTGAGAAGTACCGGCAGGCCGTCAAGAGCGCCGCCGAGGAGAAGACCGAGCAGGCCGTCGGACTCTTCCGCGAGGCCGTCAAGGAACACCCGGCCTTCTACGCCGCGCACCTCGCGCTCGCCGAGCAGCTCGCCAAGCGGCAGCAGTACGACGAGGCGATTGCCGCCTACCGGCGGGCCGGGGAACTCAAGCCCGACCGCTCTGACCCTTACGTCGGCGTCGGCGTCACGCTCGTCAACCAGAAGCGTTACGAGGAGGGCGTCCGCATGCTGCGCGGCGTCGTCGAGGTTGACCGCGAAGTGGTCGCGCCCTACCTCTCGCTCGGCTACGCCGAGATGATGTTGGGCGACTACAAGGCGGCGGAAGAGCACCTTTTGCGCGCCTACCAGTTGGGCCGGAACCCGGTCGCGCACGTCTATCTCGCCAACGTCTACGAGCAGACGGGCGAGCCCGCGAAAGCCCTTGAGCGACTCGAAGCCTATCTCAAGGAGAGCCCGCAATCGGCAAACGCCGCCTCGGTGCGCGGGGCCGTCGAGAAGCTGCGCAAAAAGCTCAAAGAGAAAAAATGAGGGCGCACCGTCGAGGCGGCGGCTGTGATAAAATCCGTCCTCCCCATTCCACTCCGCCGGTTCCGAATGTTTCCCGAACAGGCTCGTTTTCAGATGGAGGTTTTTTTATGAAGAGAGAAGCGCAACTGCTGCTCGGCCTCGCGGTCGGCCTCGGCGTCGCGCACGGTCAAGGGGTGAGCGTGTCCGCCGCGCGCGCTCTCGTCCCGAAGGCCGCAGTGGCTTCCGCCGCGCAGAACGTGCAGACCAACAGCCGCCGGAACAGCATCCACGGTCACGTCTTCAACGAGACGGGAAGACCGGTCTCGGATGTCTTCCTCGAACTGCTCAACGAGTTCGGCGTGACCTCCAACCGCGCGCGGACGGACGCCTCCGGGCGCTACGAGTTCACGGGCCTGTCAGAAGGCCGCTTCATGGTGCGCGTCCTGCCCTACGGCACGGACTACGCCAGCCAGACGCAGGAAGTCATCATCGCCAACGTCTCGGCGCGCGGCGGCGGAACGGGGAGCGAGATGGTGCAGCGCAATTTCTATCTCACTTTCCGGGCCGACCTCAACTACGGCCCCTTCTACGCCCCCGGCACGATCTTCGCGCAGGAGGTGCCGGACGCGGCCAAGAAGCTCTACGAGCGCGCCGTCAGCGAGCTGCGCGAGAAGAAGGAGAAGGAGGGCTTCGAGAGTTTGCGGCAGTCGCTCGCCCTCTTCCCTGATTACTACCTCGCGCTCGACCGCCTCGGCACGGAGTACGCCTCGCGCGGCAACACCAGCCCCGCCTACTTCGAGGCGGCGCGCGTCCTCCTCACCAAGGCCGTCGGCGTCAACCGCGCGAGCTACTCCAGCACCTTCGGCCTCGGCTTCGCGCAGTACCATCTGGGGATGACCAAAGACGCCGTGGAGAACTTGCAGCGCGCGGTCAAGCTCTACGACAAGTCGGTCAACGGCCACCTCTGGCTCGGCGTCGCGCAGCGGAAGGCGGGGCAACTCGCGCAGGCCGAAGCGTCGCTGGTGCGCGCCAACAAGCTCGGCGAAGGGAAAGTCGCGGACGTGCACATGCGTCTGGCCGAGGTCTACAGCGAGCAGAAGCGTTACAAAGAAGCCGCCGACGCTCTGGAGCTTTTCCTCAAGAGCCAGCAAAACGCCCGCGACGCCGAGAAGATTAAGCAGCTTATCGCGCAGCTCAGAACGAAGGCGGCGGCGGTGAAGTAGTCGAGGGCGGCGCAGTCAGAAGACGGCGCGCAGATGGTCAGCAGTTCGAGAGGCCCGGCCCGCGAGTAAAAAGCGAGGCCGGGCCTTCGTGCGAGACGAAGGCCCGGCGGGCAAAAAATAGCCCGTCCGACATTTGCGAATCGGACGGGCTTTCAAGTTTAAGGAGGGCTCTGACGGACCGCCTTAGAAGATGAACCGGAAGCCGAAGCGGACGCTGCGCCCGCCCTGGAAGGTGGTCGGCAGGCCGTAACGGGTGTCGGTGCCGCCGCCCTCGTCCGGGTCGTTGATGATCGCCAGAATCCGGTCGAGCGTCGGAATCCGCTGGAAGTCGCCGCCCGCCTGAATGAAGTCGGACGACAGGCCGATCTCCTCGCCGGAGAAGTTGAAGCCGTTGATGTTGTCGAAGACGGCCAACTCGTTGCTCTCGTTGAAGACGTTGAGGATGTCAACGTCGAAGACCATCATCAGCCGCTCGTTGCTGCCGAAGCGGTACTTGTGGCGGATGGCGAGGTCGGTCTGCGTGAACGCCTCGGTGCGCCCCAGGTCGCCGCGGCCACGGAGGATGATGCTGTCGTAGCTCTGGAAAGTGAAGCGCGTCGTGAGCGGCGTGCCGCTCTGCGCCGTGGTGAAGGCCGAGAACTCAGTCGAGTTGCCGCCGCCGTAGCCGAACTGTCCGTTCCAGTCGAGCGTGTACGCGCCGTAGAACTTAAAGACGTGCGGTCGGTCGGTCGGCAGCCGCCCGTTGTCCAGTTTCGCAAGCGCGGTGTAGGCGCTGAACGGCTGGTCAAAGTAGCGGTTGACGTTCGGGCTCGTGCGCCCGTCCTCGTCCGAAGAGGCGAGGCCGGAGTAGTTGCCGAAGAGACGGCTGAAGGTGTAGCTCGCGTTGAAGTAGTAGCGCTTCGACGAGTGCTTGTCGAGGCGGACTTCCAACGCGTCGTAGTCGCGCACGGCCTTCGGCGCGTCGAAGCCGAAGCCGTTGTAAATCTCCTTCGACAGCCCCTCGCCGGGGTTGCCGATGATGTAGATTTCGCTCCCCGTCTCGTTGTGGAAGCCGATGTCCTCGACCGCGCGGTCAATCTGCTTGTGCGTGTAGCGGCTGCTGAAGAGGTAGCCGCCGCCGAGGTCGCGCTCAAGGCCGACCGTGTATTCGCTCATGCGGAAAGGCTTGATGTCGGGGTCAATGCCGCCCGCTTCGAGGAGCGGGAGACCGGAGTTCGACGCCACGCGGAAGTCGAGCTGGCAGCGCGTGCGACCGGGGAAGGCATCAGGAATCGGGCACTGGCCGCCCGAAGGGATGGCCGTCCCGCCGCCGATGAACTGCGGCGTGAAGTTGGTGAACGCCCCGTCGCCGGGGAAAATCTCGAAGTAGTCGTTGCGGAAGAAGTTGCCGCCGAACGAGCCGCGCGGCAGTTCATACTTGAAGCGGTCGTAGAACCAACCGTAGCTGGCGAAGAGCTTCGTCTTGCCGTCGCCGGTCAAATCGAACGCGCCGCCGATGCGGGGAGCGATCTTGTCGGCGAAGCCGAAAGTGATGCTCGGCTGTCCGGGGATGAAGCTCGGCGCGTTCTCGCGCTCGGTGCGGATGCCGAGGTTGAGCGAGAGACGCGAGGTCGGCTGCCAGCTATCCTGGAAGTAGAGCGCCTGATTCTTGCTGCTCGCGCTCCCCTGCTCGCTGAAGCGCTGGATGAGCCCGGAGCCGATGGCCCCCGGGGTCGGCGGCAGGATCGAGGCCGGGATGCCGGAGGTGAAGTTGATGTCACGCCCGTAGCGAACCGAGACCTGATCAATGAAGGTGTTGAAAACGTCGTTGGCGAGCGCGTTCAACTGGTAGCCGCCCTTGAACATGTGGCGACCGCCGAAGTTGCTCACGAAGTAGCTGGCGTCGGCGTCGAAGGTGCGGCGGCGCGAGGCGTCGAAGACGAGCTGCTCGGAGAAGAGGCGGTTGAAGGAGCCGCGCTGCCCCTGCGCCTCAGCCGGAGGCGTGAGGCTCAGGCCGCTGATGAAGATGCGCGCCTGACCGACGATGTTCTCGACGCCGTAGGAGCCGATGGCTTCGTTCAAGAAGCTGTAGCCGCCGCGCGCCGTGATGACCATCTTGCTGTTCGGCGTGAAGGTCAACTGACCCGTGACGTTCTGCGAGTTCTGGCGACCGCCGTGCGTGCGCAGCGAGACGGGATCAAGCGGCGAGCCGCTCAGGGCGTCGGAGAGCAGCGGCTGCTCGCCCTCGACCTCAATCGGGTTCCACGTGTACGTCCCGCTGAAGCGCAGGTTGTTCATGATGTTGGCGTCGATGCGCCCGAACGCGTACTGGTTGATCTGGCGGCGGAAGTAGCTCTCCGTGCCGACGACGGTGTTGTCAAAGGTGTCGATGAAGTTGACGGTGCGGTTCGTCCGGCTGTACTGCGGCGAGTAGCTGGCGAAGCCCCACACACGGTCTTTCCAGATCGGGCCGCTGAGGTTGAAGGTCGGGAAGAAATCCAGACCCTCGTCGGCGGGCGGCTGGAAGAAGGTCGCGTCGCCGAAGGCGTTGGTCAGGATGCGGCGCGGGCCGGCCTGAAGGCCCGAAGGCGCGAAGGACATGCCCATCTCGCCGTGCCACTCGTTGCTGCCGCCCTTGGTGACGACCGTGATGACGCCGCCGGTCGCGCCGCCGAACTCGGCCTCGAAGCCGGACGACTTGACCTGCACTTCTTGGACGAACTGGAACGGGATGTTGTTGTTGCCGTTCAAAGTGCCGGTGCGGAAGTTGGTCACTTCCTGCCCGTCAATGATGAAGGTGTTCTCGGAGCCGGAAGCGCCGTCCACCTGAAAGCCGCCGGAAAGCGGCTCGTTACGGACGGCGGGCGCGACTTGCAGGAGGCTCGTGAAGTTCGTGCCCTTGGGCAGCAACTCGGCGGCCTGCGCCGTGATGTTGGTCTGGATACGATTGCTCGTCGGGTCAATGGCGATGGTGTCGCTCGCCGTCACCGTCACGGTCTCCCTCACGTCGCCCGCTTGGAGGGTGACGTTGACCGGAGTGGTGCGCCCCAAAGTGACTTCCACCTCGGTCGTCGCCGTCGGCGCGAAGCCGGAAGTGGCGGCGGTCGAGACGGTGTAGAAGCCCGGCGGAATCTGGAGGACGCGGACGAAGCCGCTGTCGTCCGTCGTCACCGTGCGGTTGAACGCACCGGCGGCGACGGCTGACGGGTTCGCGGCGTCGGTCAGGGTGGTGCGGCTCTGGACGGTGACGGTCACGCCCGTCACCACGTTGCCCTGCGGGTCTTTCACCGTGACCTCGATGCTACCCGTCGTCTCCTGCCCGAAGCTGAGGGTGGAAAGGCTCAGCATGAGGGCGGCGACGAAGGCCATCATTTTGAATGTTATCTTCATTACGTTTGTGCTCCTCTGCAAAACAAAAAGGTGGGTTCCTTTGAAACTGACTTAAGGCTCTCCGCTCCCCGCGCCGCCGGGCCGCGCCGGTCTCTGTCAGGCGAAGCCTCCGACCATGTCACAGGGATAACTAATCGCAGGCAAATCTGAAACCGGAATTCCCGGCTCCCCCCCGGCTGACATTAAGTGTTGAAATAATTCGGATAAATGGCCTGCCGGGGCGGTCACTACTGCCCCTCCGGCCCGCTTCCTTGAGAAAATCAGAGATGGAAATATGAATAAAATCCAAAATTGTGGATGAAGGGCGGCGGGCCGGTTCGGGGCTTCAAAATAGTTTTTGAGAGAAATCTTGCCCGCGGGTGCGGCGGGGGGCAAAATGAGTGGCATGGAAGACCGCGAAATTAAAGAGCTGGAAAAGACGCTCGAACAAATCTGGGAGATCGCCCGCCGGTTCGGCCTCGACCCGTTCCCGACCCGCTTCGAGATTGTCCCCGCGACCGTCATGTACGAGATCGGCTCCTACGCCCTCCCCGGTCGCTACTCGCACTGGACGTTCGGCAAGGCGTATCACCGGATGAAGACGATGTACGACTTCGGGCTCTCGAAGATTTACGAGGTCGTCATCAACACCAACCCGTCCTACGGCTTCCTCTTAGAGACCAACAGCCCCGTCCAGAACAAGCTCGTCATGGCGCACGTCCTCGGCCACGTGGACTTCTTCAAGAACAACGCCTACTTCTCGAAGACCAACCGCCGGATGGTCGAGTCGGTCTCGACGCACGCCGGGCGGATGAGTGAGTACGAATTCCGCTACGGGCGCAAGCGCGTCGAACGCTTCCTCGACGCCGTGCTCTCCGTCGAAGAGCACATTGACCCCGACTTCTTCATCCGCCGTGAGGAGCCGCAGTCGCGCGCGGACGAAGACCGCACGGGCGCGGCCAGGAAGCAGAAGCCCGCGGGCCGCTACGACGACCTCTGGAACATCGGCGAGCGCGCCGACCCCGAAGCCGACGGCGGCGACGAGCCCCAACTCCCGCGCGGCGAGCGCGTGCCGGAGAAAGACCTCGTCTTCTACATCATGCGCAACTCGCCCGCCCTCGAAGACTGGCAGCGCGACGTGATGGCGATGGTTCACGAGGAGATGGAATACTTCGTCCCGCAGATGCAGACCAAAATCATGAATGAGGGCTGGGCGTGTCTCGCCCCGGATGCTCTCGTGCTCACCGAGAACGGCTTTATGCGTTTCGACCGGCTTTTCGAGGCAGGCAAAAAGATTAAGGTCGCGACCGGCGGGTGCGGCGAGCTTCGCTGCATAGCGGACTTTCACAAGGAGAAGAATGTGCCGACGATTCGCGTCCGAACGCGCCGGGGCTTGGCTGTCGAAGGAGCCTTGGAACATCGCATCCTCCAGCCGGATGGGGTATGGGCCTACCTTAAGGATTTGAAGATCGGAGATCGTCTCATAGTCGAATCCGGGACGAATGTGTGGCCGCGAAAAATGCAGCCTCTAGGCTTCGTCCCGTTACAGCCGACGCCGACCCGACGGGATGTTGCGGCCTTAGCTGGAACGTCAGTGGAGACGGTCGCACGACACATGGGCGGGTTCCGAACCCTGCGCGGGGCGGAAATCCGTGCCGCGATAGATGCTTTCGCTTACCGACCGTTAAACACCAACCGCGTGCTGACGACGCGCTCCACTTTGCGGACGAGAGGCATCTTCGACGAAGAACTGGCTTGCATTGTTGGATACTTCATCGGTGACGGCTGCAAGACTAAATCCGGCATTTGTATCACCTGCGGCGATGAGGATTATGCGAGCTTGCTGTCGGATAAGATTGAAGGTGCTTTTGGTTTGCGTTCGACCGTCCGTTGGGACGCATCTGAGGTCGGCGGGCGCTGGCGCATTGAGGTGCATTCCCGTGAACTCTTGCGGCTGCTCGAATCTTTAGGGATTGATTTGCGGGATAAAGCGCGGACGAAAAAAGTCCCTCACATCGTCCTGTGCTCGCCTAAGCAAGTGGTGTCGGCGTTCTTGCGCGGCTACTTCGACGCCGACGCGTATGCAGGGAAAGAGGGCATCCGCTTGTCATCTTCCAGCGACGAGTTGATTCGGACGATTCAAATCGTCCTGCTCAATTACGGCATTCTTTCAACACAACGGCAGCACCGCCATGAAATTAAACAACTGGAGATTGCGGGGGCTTCTGCCGCTCTCTTCCTTGAAGAAATCGGATTCGGTTTGGTCCGCAAACAAAAGGCGTTGCGGCAGTATGTCGAAAGGCATCGTTGGTTCAAGAAAGAGGAGGTGAGCGATGTGGTCGTCTCAATCGAACATGGGTGTGCGGACGTGTACGACATCACCGTGGACGAAAAGCACGCCTATGTTGCCAACGGCCTCGTGAGCCATAACTCGTTCCACCATGCGCGCATCATGCGCGAGTTAGACCTTTCGGACGAGGAGCACATCGAGTTCGCGAACCTGCATTCGGGCGTCGTCTCGCCGCAGAAGGGGCAGTTGAACCCGTACTATCTGGGGTACAAGATTTTCGAAGACATCGAGCGGCGGTGGGACGACCCGACCGAGGAGGAGCGGCGGACGCTGGGGCGCAAAGGGGGCGAGGGGCGCGCGAAAATCTTCGAGGTGCGCGAGCTCGAATCGGACGTCTCTTTCCTGCGCAACTACCTCACCGAAGAGCTGTGCGAGGAACTCGACCTCTTCGTCTACGAGCTGGTGGACGAAGAGGAGTGGACGGTGACGGAGAAGCGTTGGGAGCGCGTCCGCGACCAGCTCGTGGCGAACATGACCAACTTCGGCTTCCCCTACATCGTCGTCGCCGACGGCGACTACGAGGGGCGGCGCGAGCTTTATCTCAAACACTCGTTCGAGGGCGCGGAGCTCGACTCCTCCTACGCGCGCAAAGTCCTCGAACACGTCCACGCGCTCTGGGGCCGTCCCGTCCACCTCGAAACCACCGTGGACGACGAGCGCGTCCGCATGCACTACGACGGCGAAGACCACGACGAGGACTAAACGCCCCGGAGGCGTGTCGGCGCGGGCCGAAATGGAGGTGAGGTGGGAGGAACATTTCGGGGTCTGGATGTCGTTGCGGCGGTTGATTTAAGAGAGGAGGGTCGTGAGGTGACGACCTCCGTAGGCTGGTTTGAAACGTCGGGCCTGACGGAATGCTCAGTGGTCGCCGGCGACGCCGCTCGGCTTCGAGTCGGAGGGCGTCCGGGCCTTACGACCTCGCGCGGCGAGCGCGTCGTTCGCGGGCGGTTTCAGTGAGCCTGGCGCCGCCGGATGAACCAACCTCCCTTCTCTGTGAGCCTCCTTCTTCGCGAGTTCGGCCCAACCCTCGACCTCTTCGCGGCAAAAGTAGACACCACCTGAGGTGGTCCGTGACGGCGGCTTTGTCTTCGTCCCCGGCGTAGCCGCTCAGATAATCCATGACCAGCAGTCCCACTTCTGGGTCGGCGCAGGAGTACATTCCTCGGCCTCGTCCTCGACGGGCGTGACAGTAAAGCTCTCGAATTTAATCCCGTATTTACTCATGATACACACATTTCCCCTTCCGGCGGAGTCCGTTCGGCCCTGTGGGCTTGCGTCCCCGCACTGACATGCTGGCTTTGCCGTTTCGGGTTTCGCGGGTTGAAGGGCACGGCCCGTGAAACCCGAGCGAGCGCAACTTTCTAGCGTCAGCGGACGCTCGCCAGCATTTCCTAATTCTCCTCATCCTTTTGAGAACCGCCTCGGCGAAGTCCCGCATGTCATCCCGCGCCTCCTCATCTCGGCCCCGATCTCGCGCGTGCTCCCGCAGTCGTCCGTAGACCTTGACGAACTCACGATCCTCTTGGGAGAGTTGATTCCAGACCTTCTGAAAGTAAATCTGGGTGATGATGTCGGGAGAAGAGGGGCTGCAGAGCGTCCACGTTGATATCTTCTAGACGCACCTGCTTGCGGGTCGTCCGCATGTGTGCTCGTTCATATAAATCCCCCTCCGGTAAGCGTCGAGGCAGGCGTGTGTGGCGATTTGATAGATCCACGTCATGATGTCCGCCTCGTGCTTGAAATTGGTCGTACCCCTTCATCACCTTGAGATGCACTTCCTGCCGTAAATCCTCCCACTCCGGGAACCTCTCAATCGGCTTGTACTTGTTCCACCTCGAACGGCAGATGTCGTCACAAGCTTTTTGGAAGTACGGACTGTTCATCAGTTTAAAGAGCGTCGCGTGTTCCGGGTCTTCGTTGGCTGTTCTCGTCGGCTGTGTCATCGTCTTCACGTCCTTTCATGTCCGGTGACTTCGGTGGCTATAGACAATCAGTCGTCTTATGGTCGAAGTGACGAGTGTCGTGATCGCGCCAGACGCTAGTGGAGATGTATGTTTTCATTTGCCGGTATGGCTCCTTTCCGTTCGGTTAGTTGCTCCGAGTCGAGGAGGTTGCCTTTTGGTGCTTGATACGCGCGGGGAGGAATGTTCAGGTCGTGTCCAAAATAAAACCCCCCGCGTATGTTTGCTTGGACGCGGCGAGAGGGAAAAGTGTCTATGCGCGGGCGCGAATTTTTTTTTCGCGCCCCCGGATAGACAAACTCCACCCACCCCCGTCCAACTGGGCATGGCGAGAACGGTAATCTCGCTTTACGTTCAGTCAGGAGGTTAAACGATGAGCAACTCGGCACGCGATTTCGGAGTTATCGAGCAACCGGGACGGCAGATTTATCAGGCTGAAGAAGGAGGCGGGATTATGATCGTTATGCATGAACACGAAGACGGTGGGCACGGTCATCACCACGACGACGCGGCGCACCACGAAATCATACACAGCGAAGAGCACGAGCACGGCCACGAGCACCACGGCCACCACGACGCCAAAGAGGGCGGGCACGCCGAAGGCGGCGCGGCGCACCACGACGAGCACGGCCACGAAGAGGGCCACCACCACGGCGAGCACGAGCACGACGAGCAAGGCACGCACTCGCACGGGAAAGGAGGGCACGCGACAGAGCACGACACTCCTCATTCAGCGTAGACACAACTCCGAGAAGCCAGTTGCCATAGAGGAAAGGCGAGACGCGGTGCGCACCGCGTCTCGCCTTTTCTTCTTTTATCTTTGGCCGCTAGATGGTGGGGTTCCAGGAACTCATGCAGAGCGTGTTGACGGAGTCGCGCTGGCCGACGCGGTAGATGTTGAGGCTGGTGAGGGGCGGCGCGTAGAGGTGGAGCGTGACGAGGTCTTGCCCGCTCACTTCGGGGTTGCCGAGCTGGTGGATGTCCGGGATGTCCGCGCCGGTGACGAGGCCGGGCAGCCACTCGCGCCCGCGCGCGTAGGTGAGCCCGCGCTCGCCCTCTTCGAGCGTGAAGACGGTCTCCCACATCACGCCTTCGAGGACGCGCACCGCACCGTAAGAGCCGTTGTGGTCGTGAATCGGCGTCCGCTGTCCGGGCCGCCAGCAGAGGACGAGCAGCTCGGCGAACTCGTTGATGAAGACGCGGTGGCGCGCGTAAGTCGCCTCCTTGAAGCCGACGTAAGGGCGCAGCTCCGCGCGCTCGACGCTCGCCTCGCGCATCCACTCGTCCAGCTCCGCGAGTTGCGGCTTGCGCCGCAGGGCCGCCAGCTCGCCGACCAGCGATTCGAGCGAGAAGCGCCCGCCCGACGCTTCGCCGTCCGCATGACGCGCGGGAGTGTTCGATTGCGTTTCGGGCGTGGACATAGGGCCTCGGACACCTCCTTGAAAAAACTGTGCGGGGAATCTTCCGCCGCCAATGATAAATCCAAAAGGGCGTATTCCAAAGAGGAGTCGCGGGCGCGTTCGTGAGCAAGTGTGCTTTCTTCGAGGCCCGGCGCGTTTATTTGAAGTTCTCTGTCTGAAAGTCGCGGCGAAATCTTGAAGGTTGCGCCGGGAACGTGCATTCTTTCATCCACACGTATGAGATTCGTCAAAGAGAGCCTGATTCGGGCCGCGCCGGAGCGCGTCTTCGCCTTTCACGAGTTGCCGGACGCTCTGCCGCGACTGACGCCGCCGTGGGAGAGCGCACGCGTCATCCAGCCCCCCGCGAACTTGCAGGTCGGAGCCATCGCCATCATCGAGACGCGGCTCTTCGGCCTCGTCCCCGTGCGCTGGGTGGCGAATCATTCGGCCTACGACCCGCCGCGGATGTTCGAGGACGTGCAGTTGAGCGGGCCTTTCAGCAGTTGGCGTCACCGGCACGTGGTCGAGCCGCACGAAAACGGTGCGCTGCTGCGCGACGAGATCGAGTTCGAGCCGCCGCTAGGGCCGCTCGGCAGGCTCTTCGCGCCGCTCCTCATCCTGCCGCGACTGCGGAAGCTCTTCGAGTATCGCCACCGCGTGACGCGCGAGTGGTGCGAGCAGGAGGGCTTGGCACGCGGATAGCAACGTCTCACCTGCATGACGGGTAAAACGACTCGAAACAAAACGCATCGGACGCGCGGCCTGCTCATCGCGGGCTTCTCTTTGGCCGTCCTCTTCGGAGTGGCACTGCTCAAGGGACGCGCGGATTCCGGGTCGGAACTCGATTAATTTTTTAGAGAGCGAAGGGAGACGGAATAACAATGGCAACAGCAGCTTCAAAGGTCACGCAGGGAAATACCGGCACTGGTAAAGAGAACACCGCCATGACGGCGAGCAACAGCAACGACGTGGTGGAATCGGCACTGCTCACGGTTGACGAGTCCACCAAGCAGGCGACGGGCGTGAGCCTGTTCCATATCCTGACGCTGGCGTCCATCGGCGGCTCGCTCGCGCTCTTCTTCGCGGGCAAGAAGTCGGCGGCGATCTTCGTCGGCCTCTGGCCGCCGACCTTCCAGGCGCTCAAGTCCGTGGCCGACACGAACAAGCAGAAGAACCAGTAAGGGTTCACACTTTCATACTCAGCGGAGAAGGCCACGCGTTCTTTAAAGAACGCGCGGCCCTCTTCTTTGTCCTAGACTCGCCGAAGCCTTAACTCATCTTGAGCGCCTGACCTACCGAGGGGTCGCGGCGCACGCGCCAGATTTTGGAGTCCAGATAGTAGTGGATGAGCGCGTAGCCCCAGAGGAACCCGGAGGCCAACTGCGTCGCGAAGGCCGCAGGGTCTGCGCCGTGATTGACGTATTGGCGCGGCACTTGGTAGACGATGCCGAAGACGACGCCGAAGGCGACATAATAGAGCACGCGGCGGCTGATGAGTTCCGCCGCGCCGTGTCGCTCGCGGCGGTCTTCGGCCTTCTTGTATTTCTGGTTGTGGAACCAGATGAGCCGGTGATATTGGAGGTTGTGGTAGACGGTCAGGATGGCGACGATGGCGATGGGCTTATGCGGCATCGGCGTCAGCAGAACGACCCAGTGCATCGGAATCGCCGCCGCGAACAGAAGGTACTTCGGGACGTTCAAGGGCAGGCCCTTCATCCACCTCTGCGCCTGCCGCGCGAACCACGCGAGACCGGCGGCGGCGGTCGCCACGAGGAGCGCCGTCTCCAACAACCCGATGATGCCGTGCAGGACGGAGGGCACGCGCGTCATCGCCTCCGCGTCGCGTGCCACGAAGGCGACGAACGGGTACGAGAAGGCGAGCAGCAGGAACGCCCGGTCGAGCGCGTTGTCCCGCACGTCGAGGTCTTCGTTCTTCTTCTTGTAGAGCACCATGAAGCCGTAGTGCTGCTTGACGAGGTGGTAGTAGGCCCACAGCGCCGCGACGAAGAAGAAGACGAACCCCGCGCCCGCGAGCACCGCCAAAGGCCCGATGGCGAAGAAGAGCAAAGAGAGCCAGAGCAGACGCCTCCGCGCCCGACGCTCCTCGCGGTCGAAGTACGTGCGCGAGAACGTGCCGAAGACGTGCGGCGCGTCCACCAAAACCGCCCACGCCACGACCATCGGGATGAGCGGCACGACGCCCCCGACATAGAGCGCCAGCATCAAATAACTCGTCACCACCGACCCGATGAACCACACGAGGTCGTCGCGCGCGCCGATAATCCAACGCACCGACAGAGCGCGCGCCCGCTCGCCGCGCTCGGCGGTCACGGGGCTGGTCGTCGTGTTGGTGGTCGCTGACATGGACTTCTTTCAGAGCGTACTGGAAAAGTAAGTTGCCTGCGCCCTGAAAGGGCGGAAGATAATAGCCGGGGGCAAGCGAGCGACAGCGAGCGACGCCCCCGGGATGGCCGAAGAAATTATCCCGACCCTGAAAGGGTCGAAGCTCGCGGTGCGACCCCTTCAGGGTCGGAATACTTTGCTGCTTGCTACCGGGGGCGACGTGCTGCGCACTTGCCCCCGGCTATTATCTTTGTCCCCTTCGGGGACTGACTACTTGAACTGAAGTCCCCGCGCCGCTCATAATCAGGGAAACCACGAAAGTCGGCGCGGTCGAAATTTTAGCACAGGGGAGGAGCCGGAGAAGAGATGCCCGAAGACGACGACAAGGAGCTGTACGACCTGCTCTCGATACTTTTTCAGGCGCACCCGTGGCACGGCGTCGAGCCCGGCGCGGACGCGCCCGGCGTCGTCAACGCCTACATCGAGATCGTCCCGACCGACGCCGTCAAGTACGAGCTTGATAAGACTTCGGGCCACCTCAAGATTGACCGCCCGCAACGCTTCTCCTCTTTCCCGCCGACGCTCTACGGCTTCATCCCGCAGACCTTCTGCGGCGAGCGCGTCGGCGAGTTGTGCCGCGAGCGCGTCGGCGGCGTCGAAGCGATTCGCGGCGACGGCGACCCGATGGACATCTGCGTCCTGACCGAAAGACCGGCGGCGCACGCGGGCTTCCTCGTCCGCGCGCGGCCCATCGGCGGACTCCGCATGATTGACGGCAACGAGGCCGACGACAAGATTATCGCCGTGCTCGAAAAGGATGTCTCCTACGGTCACATCAGAGACCTCGCCGAAGCGCCGCAAGGGCTCGTCGAAAGGCTTCAGCACTACTTCCTCACTTACAAGCAACTGCCGCAGGAGTCTCCGCGCCGCGTCGAGATAGCCGAAGTCTATGACCGCGACGCCGCGCTCGAAACCATCGCGCGCAGCTTCGATGACTACCGCACGCGCTACGGCGCACCGGAGACGCGCATCAAGGAGTTACGCCGCCTGCTCGGCGCGGGTTGACCGAATCAAACACGCCGCCGTGCCCGCTCGTCCCGCGCCGCGTCCTTTCCGTCACAAATTTTTTCAGACGAATTTAGAAACGTTTACCTTACGCCGCATGAATCTCTCAAAGACTCTGACCCGCCGCACCCTCCGCCTCGGCCTCTTCTCACTGCTGCTCGCCAGTCTCTTCGCCGTTTCCGCTCCGGCGCAACAGCCGCCGAAGCAGGTCAACTTCGAGGAGCTTGAGAAGGTCATCCGCGAAGAGTTGACGGAGACGAAGACGCCGGGCGCGGCGGTCGCCGTCGTGAGCGGCGGGCGCGTCGTCTTCAGTAAGGGCTTCGGGGCGGGGAACGTCGAGACGGGTTCGACCATCACGCCCGACACGCTCTTCCGCCTCGGCTCGACGACGAAGATGTTCACGGGCGCGGCCATCGTCACGCTCGCCGAGCAGGGCAAGATGAAGCTCGACGCGCCCGTCGGCGACTACGCGAAGGGGCTCGCGCCGAGGTTGTCGAAGCTCACCGCGCACCAACTCCTGAGCAACACGGCGGGCGTCGGCGACTTCGCCGCGCCGTTCGTCTCGCAGCGACGACTCGGCGCTCTCGACGATGGCGCGCGGCTGGAAGGACGACGTGCTCTTCGCCGACGCGGGGAAGATTTATTCCTACTCAAGTCCGGGTTTCTGGCTCGCGGGCTACGTCGTCGAGGAGGCGGGCGGCAAGCCTTACGCGGACGTGATGGAGGAGCAACTCTTCAAGCCGCTTGGCATGACGCGGACGACGCTGCGGCCACTCTCGGCGATGACGCACCCGCTCGCGCTCGGCCACAACGTGCAGGACGGCAAGCCCTTCGTCATTCGCCCCTTCTTCAACAACGTGGCGATGTGGCCCGCCGGCTCAATCTTCTCGAACGCGAACGACCTCTCGCGGTTCTGTATCGCGCTCATGTCGGGCGGACGCCTCGACGGCGCGCAGGTTTTGCCCGCCTCGCTCTTCACAAAGCTTTCGGGCGAGCACGTCTCGATGCCGGGCGAGCCGTCGGTGCATTACGGCTACGGCGTCCTGAACTTCAAGCACAGGGGCGTGCGGATCGTGATGCACGGCGGTTTTAGTCGAGGCTACGGCTCGATGATTCAGATGGCCCCGGAGCACGGCTTCGCCGTCATCGTCCTCACGAACCGCAGCGGCGAAACCTTGCGCCGCACGACCGAGAAGGCGAAGGAACTCTTCCTCCCGCAGGAGCCCGAAACCGCTTCGACCGAAGGCGCGAAGAAGCCGCTTGCGCTGACCGCCGAAGACCTCTCAGGCTTCGTCGGCAAGTACGTCAACGGCCCGCAGACGTGGGAGATTATCTCGAAGGACGGGCGGCTCTACCTCAAGGCGGAAGGCGAAGAAACTGCTCTGACGAAGACCGGCGAGACGCGCCTCTCCTTCGGCGACGCCTTAGAGAACGACGTCATCCTCGTGCGCGGCCCCGACGGCAAGGCCGAGTACGTCTTTACGGGTCTGTATTCGGGAAGGAAAAAGCCGTGAAAAGCCGTGAACCGTGACAGGTAAACCGTGACAGGAGAGAAGCAGTTCCTTCTTGTCACGGTTTACCCGTCACGGTTCACGGCTTTTAATTCCTCTTCGACGCCGCAGCGCGGGCAGACGAGGGTGCGGTGCGAGTCGTCCTTCCAACGTGCCAGCGAGTTGATTGAGAGACGCGTCTCGCGCTCTTCGGCCTCGCCTTCGCGGAAGAAGCGTGGGAGGAGGTCCTCGCGGGGCGTGGGCGGGTCGCCGGTCGTCTCGCGGCAATGCTTGCACGTCCAGCCGAAGCCCTCGTTGACGAAGTGTTCTGTCTCGCGCACGAAAAAATTAGAGGCCGGGCGGCGTCGAAAGTCAAACGACGCGGCCCGGCCTCCAAAGCCTTAAGACCCTAACCTTCCAGTCTCCGTCTATCTTCGCAGCACGCCGCGCCGTTCGGGGAGGAGTCGGACGGGGACGGTCGTGCGCTGCCCGTCGCGGAAGACTTCGACCTGCACGACTTCGTTGAACTGCCGCTTGTCGAGGACGCGGAAGAGGTCGTTCTGGTCGTTTATCTTCTCGCCGTCAATCGAGGTGATGATGTCGCCGAGGACGACATCGCCGCCCTCCGTCTCCTTGAGGCCGCGCAGTCCCGCCGCCGCCGCCGAGCCGTTCGGGTCGAGCTGGTAAATCAGGATGCCTTCGTTGACGGGCAGGCGCAGGCCCCGCACGTCGTTGAGGCTGATGGGGTAGACGCCGAGCTTGGGGCGCACGACGCGCCCGTCGCGGATGAGCTGCGGCACGATGCGCCGCGCGATGTTGACGGGGACGGCGAAGCCGACGCCGACCGAGCCCCCGGCGGGCGAGAGGATTTGCGAGTTGATGCCGATCATCCGCCCTTGAGAGTCGAGCAAAGGCCCGCCGGAGTTGCCGGGGTTAATCGAGGCGTCCGTCTGCAAAGCCCCTTCGATGATGCGGCCCGTGCGCGCCTGAATCGGTCTTTGCAACCCGCTGATGACGCCGGTCGTCAACGTCCGGTCGAGGCCGAACGGGTTGCCGATGGCTAAGACCTTCTGCCCGACGACGAGCTTGTCGGAGTCGCCCAGAGGCACGACGCGCAGGAGTTCGCGCGGCGCTTGCTCGACTTTGATGACGGCGAGGTCTGTGTCCGGGTCTTGCCCGATGACGCGCGCCGGGTAGGTCTTGTCGCCGCCGAAGTTGACGGTCAAGGTGTCCGCGCCTTCGATGACGTGATTGTTCGTGAGGATGTGGCCCTGCTCGTCAATGACCGAGCCGGAGCCGGAGCCGCCGCCGCCCGAATCGAAGTAGCTGCGCGGGCTCCGACGGCTGCTGACGGAGATGACGCCGGGCGAGATCGCCTTGTAGACCTCGATGTTGTTGCGCTCGTCGGTGGCGACCGAAGGGTCTGTCAGGCCCGCCACGGCGACGGCGGGCGCGCCCTCGCCCTCGAAGGCGGAAGTCGGCTGCTGGAGCCGCCCGCCCCAGCGGTCGAAGCACGCGACCGTGACGGCGGCGAAGAGCGCGGATAAAAGCGCGATGCCGAGAATTTGACGTGCGGTGAGTCTATACATGGCTTTACTTTCCGATGATGTCAGAGAACGTTTTCAGACACTTCTGCGGGCCTTGCGGAAGCCCTCGAAAAAAGATGTCTGTGAGATGCCCCCGGGCCGGGCTCGCGTTGCGCGGCGCGGCCCCGGCAAGCTCTGCGTGCGGGGAGTCAGATTTTACTACAAAGCGCGTGCGAAGTCGGTTCGTCCGAGATTCGGGCGAGGGGCGGGGAAAGTTCCGTAGATGGGCGTCGGGCTTAGGAAAAAAGTCCGAGGAGGTTGTCCGGCAGCTTCGAGACGAAGGCGACGACCGCCTCCGGCGGGTGCCAGCCGAGGGCCGAAGCGCCCGTCGCCGCGTGGACGACCATGAGCGCGAGGTAGAGGCCGAGCGTGAAATGGAGGCCGCGCCGCGCCAGCGTGAGGTGCGAGAAGCGGAAGAGCGTGTAGGCGACGAGCGCGCCGACCGCGAGTTTCGTGAAGAGGAAGGGCATGTTGCCCGCGTCTAAGAGCCGCGCCATAATCCCGTTGCCTTCGGTCGCCCACCCGCCGCGCACCCACACAATCGTCAGTTGCGCGTCCAGCCAGTTGAGGAGGAAAAGCAGAAGGCTCTTGGTCAGGATGCTCATCGAGGTTCTCGTCCCCTTCGCGGCCAACTCCGTTAAACTTTTTCCCCCTGAAACGAGCGAACCCCCAGTCCGCGGACTGGGGGTCTCAACTCTCACCAACAGAGGAAATGCGATACTCGCTAACGTTACACCACAAAGAAACTCTTAATGCGCGCGGCGTTCCAGTGTCGAGTCAGTCAGAACCGCGAGCGGTAGCGAGCGGGTGTGTTGACCAGACGAGGCCCGCACACCGGAACGAGACCCGCTCGCTACCGCTCGCGGTTCTGACCTGTTCTTCATTCGACGCCGATGCCTTTCTGTCTGACGAGGGCGTAGACGGCCTCGACTTCGGCGGGGACGGCGGAGGTCAGGTTCTCCGCGCCGGACGGGGTGACGAGGACGCTGTCTTCGAGCCGCATGTGTATCTTGCGGTCGCGGAATTCGAGGAGCGGCTCGACGTTGAAGACGACGCCGGGGGCGAGCGGCGTCGAAGGGTCTTCGCCGCCCACGTCGTGGACGGAGAGGCCGACGGGGTGGCCGACGTAGCGACCGAGTTCCATGAACTGCTGGCGGAAGCCGTGCCGGGTGTAGACCTCTTCGGCTACGTCCTGCATCTGCTTGATGGTCACGCCCGGCTTCATCGCCTTGATGATGGCGTCACGGGCTTCGAGGATGCAGCGGTACATCTTCAACTGCTCGTCGGTGAACGTCCCGCCGACGGGCCACGTGCGAGTGATGTCCGAAGTGTAGTAGTCGAAGTCCGCGCCGTAGTCCATCAGCACAACGTCGCCCGCCTGCATCTGCCGGTTGTTCTTCTGGTAGTGCCAAGTGACGGTGTTCGGCCCCGACGCGACGATGGGCGTGAAGGCGTCGCCGCGCGCGCCCATCTTCGTATAGACGAAGCGGGCGGCGGCCTCTACCTCGTACTCGAACATGCCGGGCCGCGTCCCGCGCATCGCGGCCTTGACGCCTTCGGCCCCGATGCGGCCCGACCGGCGCATCCGCTCTATCTCGTAAGGCGTCTTGACCCAGCGCAAGCGGTCGAGCAGAGGGTTGATGTCGGAGAGCGCGAGGTGCGGGTGCAGCTCGTGGAGGCGCGCGACGGCCTGTTTGACGAGGGGCGTGTAGCGGAAGAGCGTGTTGGCGGCGAGCGTCGTCTCGTGCACCTCCTGCTCGCCGCGCCCGTGTTGGAGCGTGTCGGGCGCGGTCAGAGGGACGTAGAGTTTCCGCGCGCTCGCGTTCTTCGAGGTGAAGTGGAGCATGCGGAGAAAGTCTTCCATCGGCATCACGGGCAGGCCGTAACGCTCGGCGGGCTTCTCCTCGTTGAGCACGCCCGGCCCCTCGACGTTGACCTTCCAATCGGGCCGCTTGTGCGCGAAGAGGATGGCCTGCTTCCGCGCGCCGACGAGGAGGAGCACCGCGCCCGGCTCCTCGACGCCGGTGAGGTAAAAGAAGTCCGGGGCCTGCCGGAACTTGACCGCGTGGACGTGCTGCTCGTCGGCGAAGACGACACCGACGCCGTCGGCCATCTGCTCGAAGATTTTCGCGCGGCGGGCGGCGAACTCGGCCTTGTCGAACGCAGCTTGCGCGGAGGCGTCCGTCGCGAACGAGAGACAGAAAAAGATTGAGAAGACGAAGCCGAGGGCCGTCCTGCATGTGCGTCGCATAGGCGTTCACACCTCGTTTGTGGGATGAGAGTTTTTAAGAACTTCTGCCGCCGGGAACGGAGCCGCCAGATTAGCACGATTCGGCGGCGAGTTCAGCGTCTTTGAGTTGTTTGCCCGGCGGCGCGGCGCTCCGGCTTGTCATGCCTGAAGACCTCGCCGCCCTTCATCACGAAGCTGATGCGTTGGAGGTCGGCGGCGCTCTTGAGCGGGTCGCCTTCGAGCGCGACGAGGTTGGCGAACTTGCCGCGCTCGATTGCGCCGACCCTGTCCTGCCAGCCGAGCAGTTCCGAGGCGTGGAGCGTGGCGGCGCGGACGACTTCGAGCGGCGGGAGTCCCCAATGTTGGAGCGCTTCGAGTTCCATGAGCGACGCCTCGCCGCGCGTCTTGCCGGGGTAGATGAGATACATGTCCGAGCCCGCGACGACGCGGACGCCCGCCTTCAGAGCGCGCTCGATGCGGCGCGGCGACTCCGCCGCGTTCTGCTTCAAATAGCCCTCGAAGTCGGCGACCGATTCGGGCGAGCGCCGCAACTCCGACGCGAAGAGGTCGCGCAGCGTCCGCTCCGTGTAGACGTTGATGACGAGGACGATGCCGCGCTCACTCATCTTCTTCAAAGTCTCTTCGTCAGCCTCCGTGCCGTGCTCGATTGAGTCTACACGGGCCTCGACCGCCGCCGCGACGGCTGCGCGCGAGGTGGCGTGCGCCGCGACCTTCCGGCCCACGCGGTGCGCCTCCTGGACGATGGCGCGCAGCTCTTCGACGCGCAACACGTTCGGCCCCACGTCAACGACGACCTTGATGCAATCCGCCCCGTTGGCGACGGCCTCGCGCACGGCGCGGCGCGCACCTTCCGCGCCGCTGACCGTGAGGTATTCGCGCTCGACGATCTCCTTCGGCAGATTGCGGCCCTGACCGCCGGGCGGTGTGAGCTTCCTCGTCGCCGCGAGGATGCGCGGCCCTTCGACGCGACCGTCGTTGATTCTGTCTCGCAGCAACACGTCACCGCGCACGCCCGACCCGCCGAGGTTGCGAACGGTAGTGAAGCCTGCGAGCAAGACTTCGCGCGCAGCCCGCCCGGCCAGCGCCGCGCGTTCTCGCTCGCTCAGGCGCTCGGTCGTGTCCACCCGCCCGTCGTGCGCGCCGAAGAGGTGCGTGTGGCTGTCAATCAGACCGGGCATCAAGGTCATGTCGCCGAGGTCAATGAGAATCGTGCTCTTCGGCGTTGATGTTCTGAGGTTCTGGAGTCTACCGACGCGCATGATGCGTCCGTTTTCGATTAAGACTCCTCGGCCATACAGGTATCTCCCCGCGCGCACGTCGAGCAGCCGCGCGGCTTTGACGAGCACCACGCGGTTCGACTTTGACCGGACGCCCTGCGCGAACGCCGTGCAGGCGAGCGAGGCGCAGGCGAGGACGAGTGCGAGAAGACGATTCGGCATGAGGTAAGAGCGCATCGAGAGATTGTAGGGGCAGGGTTTGTTCCTGCCCGTAAGCCTTCGCAGCCTTCAGCCGACTTTGATTCGCGCGAGGAGCGGGAAGTGGTCTGAGGCTTTGTTGACAACGGCGGGCGAGGTGACGACCGCGCAATCCTTGAGGCAGTCGGCGAAGCGTTCGGGGAGGAAGACGAAATCGAGGCGGACGTGCGGCGACCAGGTGGGGAAAGTGAAACCCTTGTCGAGCGGGTGGAGCGCGCGGAAGGTGTCGAGGTAACGCGCGTCGAGCATGATTTTGATGGTCTCGTAGCGGACGCGCCCGCCGCCGAGCCAGACGAGCGCGCGCAGGCGCGGCGGCAAAAGTCGCGTGTCGAGCAGCTCGCCGGGCGCGAGCGTGTTGAAGTCGCCTGCTAAGACATGAAGACCGTCTTGATGACGCTCGATGCTGCGGAGCGTCGCGCGTAACTCGCGCATCCGCCGCCACTCAGTCCAGTTCGAATGAACCGCGCTCAGGTGCAGGCCGAAGATGCGGAGGCCCGTGCCTTTGGGTACGATTTCGACGAAGGGGTGGCGCGCGCCCGAAGGCTTGTGCCAGTCGCGGCTCTCGATTTCGACGCGGCTCATGAAGGCGAGCGAGTGGCCGGGGCGCGCGCCCCACTCGTTCATGCCGGTCTCGCGGGCGAGGCGCGCGACGACTTCGGGGCGGGTCGCTTCCTGAAGGACGACCACGTCGGGCGCAGCTTCGTTGATGACGGCGGCGATTTCGGCCTCGCGCCCCGTGCCGCCGCGCTGGATGTTGTAGCTGAGGAGTTTGAGCGTCAAGACTCTCCGCCGACTTTGCCGATGAGATTAAGGTAGGGCTGGCCGAGCCAGTCGCCGCGCAGCCGCATCCAGAAGTCGCGCGTGGCCTGAATGTTGACGGGCCGGTTGACCATCGTGATGAGCCGCTCGCGCAGGGGGACGAGGTCGGGGGCGATGTCCGGGTCTTTCTCGCTCAGGGGTTTGGTGTGGACGCCGGGCAGGTAAAAGCCGTCGAGGATGTAGAAGCCGAGCACCTTCTCTCCGACGAGCGTGAGGTCGAGGTCGCTCGTGCCGGGGCCGTCGGCGTCGAACGGCGCGCCGTCGTCGTAGCGCACGCCGGTCACGGAGCTTCCGCGCAGGACGACACAAGTGCCTTCGGGGATCGTGCCCCGCACCACTTCGCAGAACTCCTCGAAGCGCCCCGCGTCTCCGCCGAAGGCGAGGCGGACGACGCGCTCGCGCATCTCCTCATCGCTCATCGGGCGCTCGCCACGGTCGTCCCGCTTCGCCTCGTCCTTCGTCTCGTCAGCCATCAAACGTCCCTCCCTTGTTCGTTCTTTCGTCGCTTAAGAGGCGGCCTCTTCGGCGGTGATAATGCGGAGGCGGGGCGAGTCTTGAATGACGCGCGCGCCCGCCGGGACGCTGTGCGTGAGCCAGACGTTGCCGCCGATGACCGAGCCGCGACCGATGACGGTCTCGCCGCCGAGGATGGTCGCGCCCGCGTAGACCACCACGTCGTCCTCGATGGTCGGGTGTCGCTTGGTGTTGCGGACGACGCGCCCCGTCGAGTCCTTGTCGAAGGAGAACGCGCCGAGCGTCACGCCCTGATAGAGTTTGACGCCGCTCCCGATGATGGCCGTCCCGCCGATGACGACGCCCGTCCCGTGGTCAATGAAGAACCGCTCGCCGACGGTCGTCGCGGGGTGGATGTCAATGCCCGTGCGCTGGTGCGCGTGCTCGGTCATGATGCGGGGGATGAGCGGCACGCCGAGGCGTTGCAGCTCGTGCGCGAGCCGGTAGACGGTGATGGCGTAGACGCCGGGGTAGCTGAAGATAATCTCGTCGAGGCAGGTCGCCGCCGGGTCGCCGTCGTAGGCCGCCTTCACGTCGCCCGCGAGCATCTCGCGCAGGGCGGGGAGCGCCGAGAGAAAATCTTCGGCGCACTCGGTCGCCTGCCGCTCGGTCATCGGGCACGCGTCGTCGAGCCGGTGGCCGTGGTTGACGGCGCGTCCGATCTGCTCGGTCAGAGTCTCGTAGAGCCACGCGAGCCGCGACTCCGTGTGGAGCCGCAGGCCCGCGCCCGTCAGCCCTTGCGCGCCCGCGTAGCCGGGGAAGAGAAGCTCCTGCAACGCATCGAGCACGCGCACGACTTCATCACGCGAGGGCAGAGGCCGCCGGTCGAGGTGATGAATCTTGACGCCCTCGCGCGAGTACGACTCGACAAGTTCGCTCGCCGCACTGTTGAGCTTCTCATTCATGGGAAAGGCTGTTAGCTGTTAGCGATTAGCTGTTAATCAGAAGTAGTCAGCCGCCAACTTCACAAGGTCTTTGGTTTGGCTGAGAGCTAACAGCTAATCGCTAACAGCTTCCTATTCAATCTCGATGCCGCGCTCGCGGGCGATGCCGCGGGCCTTCATGATGATGTCGTCGTCGGGGGGCTCGGAGCCCTGCATCCACGCCTCGACCTCTTCGATGGGCCGACCGAGGGCGACGGCGAATCTCTCGTCGTCGGCGTCGAAGCCGCCGTCGCGCAGCCGCTGGAGAAGGGCGAGGCCGCCCGCCGCGTCCAGTCCCTGATCGTCGAGCGCGTTCTCGGTCTGGTTGTTGTCTTCCGCGTTTTTAGCTTCCGTCATTCCCTTTGTCCCCCTAGTTTATTGTTGGTCGCCGATGGTGGCCTGATAGCCGAGGTCTTGAATCTTCTTGACGAGCGTGGCCTGTTGCACGACTTCGGCGTCGAACTCGACGACCGCCGTCTTGCCGTTGAAGGTCACGTCCGCCGACTCGACGCCCGCCGTCTCTTCGAGCGTCTCCTTGATGTCCACGGCGCACGAATCGCAGTGCATCCCCTGAATGTGAAACTCCGCCTTCATCTCCCTCTCGCCCTCCTTGAAAGCGCCGCGCGGCCCCCGCCGAAAGACACGTCGAGGCGGGACGGATGCGGACGTAAATTTTGGCCTTGCTGAAAGTGGCCGTATTATATCGCACAGCATAACGTAAAAGGAAAAGCCGCCAAGCCGGGTCAAGAGATGGAAGAAGAGGGGCCGAGTCAGACGATTGCCGAAGCCTTGAACGAGGCGGTGCGCGCGCTGCGCGAGGGCGGCGTGGCCGACGCGAGGCGCGAGGCCGGGTCTGTGCTCGCGCACGTCTTGGAGCATGACCGCGCGTACCTCTTCACGCACGACGACGAGAGATTAGCGGCGGAGAAGTTGTCCGCCTTCCGCCGTCTCGTCGCGCGCCGCGCCGCCGGAGAGCCCTTGCAGTACGTGACGGGCCGGCAGGAATTTTACGGGCTCGATTTCGAGGTGACGCCCGACGTGCTCATCCCGCGTCCGGAGACGGAACTACTGGTCGAAGTGGCGCTCGAAGTCCTCCGCTCTCACGCGTCGCCGCTCGTCTGCGACGTGGGGACGGGTTCGGGTTGCATCCCGGTCGTGCTCCTCCACGAACGCACGGACGCGCGCGCCCTCGCCCTCGACATCTCGCCCGCCGCGCTCCGCGTCGCACAGCGCAACGCCGAGCGTCACGGCGTCTCGACGCGCCTCAAGACACTCGTCTCCGACTGTTTCGACGCTCTGCGCACGGACGAATGGAAAGAGACGCGCTTCCCGCTCGTCGTCTCGAACCCGCCTTACATCGCCGAGAGCGACCTCGAAAGTCTCCAACGCGAAGTGCGCGACCACGAGCCGCGAGCCGCGCTCACGCCCGGCGGCGACGGGCTCTCCGTCATCCGCCGTCTCGTCGCGGACGCGCCCGGCTTCCTCGAACCCGGCGGCCACCTCCTCTTCGAGATAGGCTTCGACCAGCACGAACAGGTCGCCGCCCTCGTTGACCCGGAAGTCTGGACGCTCCTCGACATCCACCGAGACCTGCAAGGCATCCCCCGCGTCGTCGCCCTCCGGCGCAGAGGGTAGCCGCCGCGCGGGAGGCGTGCTAGAATCCGCGAAAATCAGTAAACAGTTTTCAGTTTTTAGTTTTCAGTTTTCAGCAGGAAGGGTTGAAGAAGACTGATGAACTTTCGCCTTCGCTCGGAACTGAAAACTAAAAACTGAAAACTGAAAACTCTTTATTATGGACAAATTTCTCATCACCGGCGGGCAGCCTTTGAGCGGGCGGGTGGTCGTGAGCGGGGCGAAGAATTCGGCGTTGCCGTGCATGGCCGCCGCCGTTCTGACGCCTGAGACCGTGACGCTCCACAACGTGCCGTATGTCCGCGACTGCCTGACGCAAAGGCGGCTGCTGGAAGACCTCGGCGCGACCGTGCTCGTCCCAGACCTCCGCACGCACAAGATTACGGCCTCGAACATCGAGCTGTTTGAAGCGCCTTACGAGCTGGTCAAGACGATGCGCGCCTCGGTGCTCGCGCTGGGGCCCCTGCTCGCGCGCTTCGGCAAGGCGAAAGTGATCTCTTCCGGGCGGCTGCGCCATCGGGACGAGGCCGATTGATTTGCATCTCGAAGCCTTGAAGGTGCTCGGCGCGCAGGTCAGTCTGGAGGCGGGCTACGTCGTCGCGCGCGCGCCCAAAGGCGGGCGGCTGATCGGCGCGGACGTGCGCTTCGAGAAGGTGACGGTGACGGGCACGGAGAACGTCTTGATGGCGGCGACGCTCGCGCGCGGGACGAGCGTTTTGCACAACGCCGCGTGCGAGCCGGAGATTACAGACCTCGCAGACCTCTTGAACCGCATGGGCGCGCGCGTGCGCGGCGCGGGCACGCCGACGATTGAAGTTGATGGCGTCGAGCAGCTCGGCGGCGCGGAGCACACCATCATCCCCGACCGCATCGAGACCGGCACGTTCCTCGTCGCGGCGGCCATCACGGGCGGAGAGTTGGAAGTCAAAGACTGCCAGCCCGAACACCTTTCGGCGGTCATCGCTAAGCTGCGCGAGGCGGGAGTCGAGATTGAGGAGCTGAACCCGACGACCCTGCGCGTGCGCCGCTCCGCGGAAGGCTTGAAGGCGCGCGACGTGACGACCGAGCCGCATCCGAACTTCCCGACCGACATGCAGGCGCAGTACATGGCCTTAATGACGCAGGCCGAGGGCCGCAGCGCCGTCCGCGAGACGATCTTCGAGAACCGCTTCATGCACGCCTCCGAGATGCAGCGCATGGGCGCGCGCATCCAGATCGAAGGCAACACGGCCATCGTCGAAGGCCCGACGCCGCTCGCGGGCGCGCGCGTGCAGGCTTCCGACCTCCGCGCCTCGGCGTGCCTCGTCCTCGCCGGACTCGCCGCCAAAGGCGAGACCGTCATTGACCGCGTTTACCACATAGACCGCGGCTACGAAAAGATTGAGGCCAAGCTCCGCGCCGTCGGCGCGCGCATCGAACGCCTCCGCGAGTCCGTCACCGCGCAACTGCCGCCCATCGAAACCATCGTCGCCGGAAAGGAAATGATGAATGCGGAATGATGAATGGCGGGAAGTTTTCAGTAGACAGTTTTCAGTTTTCAGTTCCGGTCTTATCTGAAAACTGAAAACTGAAAACTCAAAACTGATAACTCTCTTTCATTCATCATTCCGCACTCATCATTTAATTATATGTCTGAACAGAACTGCCTCTTCTGCAAGCTCGTCGCTGGCGAGATTCCCGCCGCGCTCGTCCACCAGGACGGGCGGGCCGTCGCCTTCCGCGACATCAACCCGCAGGCCCCGACGCACGTCCTCGTCATCCCGCGCGCGCACATCGAGTCTCTCGACGACGCCGCGCAGGCCGACGAGCCGATGCTCGGCCACCTCCTCCGCGTCGCCGCCCGCATCGCCAATCAAGAGGGCCTCTCCGAGAGCGGCTACCGCACCGTCATCAACACGGGCGCGGACGCCGGCCAGTCCGTCCCCCACGTCCACGTCCACCTCCTCGGCGGTCGCAGCCTCGCGTGGCCTCCGGGCTAGAGCGAGCCAACGAAGCATCTATGCCTGTCCCCGCAGGGGACGAAGATAATAGCCGGGGGTAAGCAGACGAACGTCTGCGCCGCCCCCGGTCACGCGTAGATAAAAGAGTCCGACCCTGAAGGGGTCGCGCCTCAACGTTGAGGCGCGACCCCTTCAGGGTCGGACTTCTTTTCTCGCCTGTTCCGGGGGCGGCGTGCTTCGCACTTGCCCCCGGCTATTATCTTCAGCCCTTTCAGGGCTTCACGGACATACCTTCTTCAACACGCTCTCAGGTCTCAGCCGCCTCGCCCCGCCCCGCGCTCGCCTCTTCGTCACGCTGCGCCCGCTCTTCTTTCAAAAGGGAAGTCTCGTATTTCACGTCGCCGACGAGCGTGTCTAAGACCGCTTTGGCGAAGCCGAGGATGGCGGGGCCGAGGACGATGCCGGGGATGCCGAAGGTGAAGACCCCGGCGACGAGCCCGATGAGCATCCAGTAAAAATTGAAACGCTGCGCGCCGAGCGCCGCGAGCTTCGGGCGGAGGATGAGCGACGAGGAGGCCGTCATCGCCACGCCGATGAGGAGGTAGGCGGCGGCGGCGGTCGGGTTGTTCTGGAAGACGAGCAGGAAGATGCTCACCGGGATGTAGACGGCCCACTCGCCGAGCAGCGGGAAGAAGCCGATGATGAACGTCACGAGCGCGAGCACGACCGCGAGCGGCACGCCGAAGACGAGATTGAGGACGAGGATGACGACCGACTTCGCCGCTTGGTCAATGATGACCGCGAGCAGCGCGCCGCGCAGCGCCCCGCCGACGTTCAAGGCCAGCTTCTCGTAGAGCGGCAGGAACTCGCCCGGCACACGGAGCTTGATGTAGGCGGTCAGTTTCGTCCGGTGTGTCAGGACGTAGAAGACCGTGAAGAAGAAGACGGTCGCCGACGCGAGGAGCAGCGCGGACTGCTTCCGCACCTCCGCAATCGCCTCGCCGGAGCGCATGATGGCTTCGGCGAAGGCGGTCTCCAGTCCGGCGCGCGTGTTCTCGACGGCGACGTAGCGGCCCAGCGAGTTGCTGATGGCCGCGATGATCTCGCCCTGCTTCTCCTGCACGATGTTCGAGTAGCCGGAGAGTTCATACCAGCCGTACCCGAAGAGCGCGACGAGCGGGATGACGATGAGAGAGATCGTCACTAAGGCGCTCCCGGCCCGCGCCTTGAGACGCGCTTCGAGCCACTCCTGCACCGGCAGCAGATACGCCCCGGCCACGACGCCGAGGAGCAGTCCCACCAGCACTTTCCACACCAGCAGCCCGAAGAGCGCGAGCGCCAGAAGGGTCGCCGCCGCGTAGACCAGAATGCGCTTGGCATCGCCGAGCGTCAGGTCGCTCAGAAGTTTTTGCTCGTCAATCTCTGCCATCGTTTTTCGGCCCGACTATACCACGCCGTCTGTGCCGAAGTTCTCACGCCTCCGGCGGCAATGTGTCGCCAAGAGAGACCGCCGCGAAAAAAAATCTTGACAGAATCACCGGCGAGGGGGATAGTGCTACTGTGCTAGTGCAATAGTACAATTCTTATGATGTTCTTCAAGCCTAATCACGCGTCGGGGGTCGCCATCTACGTCCAGTTGATGGAGCAGGTGAGGCACGCCATCGAGACGGGCGCGCTCAAGGCGGGCGACCAACTGCCGCCGATCCGCAAGGTGGCGGAGGAGTTAATCGTCAACCCGAACACGGTGGCGAAGGTCTACCGAGAGCTTGAGCACGAGGGCGTGATTGAGCTGAGGCACGGCGCGGGGGCGTTCGTCTCGGCGGGCCGGGGGGCCGAGCCCGAAGAGCGCGCCGAGCGTCTGCGGCGCGGGCAGGGGGTCGTGCGCGGGGCGGTGGCGAAGCTCGAAGCGCTGGGGCTTTCGGAGGAAGAGGTGCGGCGTCTGTTCGAGGCGGAGTTGACGCGTTTGCGCGAGGGCACGGGCGAAGAGCTGGCCGCGAGGAGGAGACCATGAGTGCCGAGAGAGTCATCGAGACGAAGGGATTGGCGAAAGTGTACGGGCCGGTGGAGGCCGTCGGCGGCGTAGACCTCTCGGTCCCGCGCGGCTCGATCTACGGGTTCTTGGGCCGCAACGGCGCGGGCAAGACGACGACCATCAAGATGCTGCTCGGCATGGTGACGCCGACGGGCGGCGGGGGGCGAGTGTTGGGGCGCGACATCCTGCGCGCCGAAGAGGGCGTCGAGATTCGGCGGCGCACGGGCTTCGTCAGCGAGGACAAGGGGCTCTACGACTTCATGACGGTCGAGCAGTTGGTGCGCTTCACGCGACCGTTTTTTCCTTCGTGGCGCAGAGACCTCGAAGAAAGGTACGCGCGCATGTTTGAGCTTCCGCCGGGGCGGAAGGTGAAGGCTCTGTCGAAGGGGATGCGGACGAAGCTCGCCCTGCTCGTGGCACTGGCGCGCGGCGCGGAGTTGCTGATTCTGGACGAGCCGACCGAGGGGCTTGACCCGGCGATGACGGAGGAGCTTCTGGGGCTCCTCACGGGGCTCGCGGCGTCCGAAGAGGTAACCATCTTCTTCTCGTCGCACCAGATCGCGGAGGTCGAGCAGATCGCCGACCGCGTGTGCGTCATCAACCGCGGTCGCGTCGTCGTCGAGGGCGTGCTCGACGATTTGAAGGAGAGCTACAAGCGCGTCAACCTCGTCTACGGCGAGGGCGCGACGCCGCGCGCCTCGTTCCGGACGCCGGGCGTCGAGCGGTCGAAGGCCGACGGTCGCTGGCTCACGCTCTTCGTCAGCCGCAACGCCGAGCGCATCGCCGAAGAGGCCCGCGCCGACGGGGCCGTCACGGCGGATGTTGTCCCCGTCGGCCTCAAGGAAATCTTCCTCGAAACGGTCAAAGATGAAAGCCGTGAACCGTGACAGGTAAACCGTGACAAGGGAGAACCGTCTTTCTCCTGTCACGGTTTACCTGTCACGGTTCACGGCTTTTGGAGGTTCGTGATGCTCTGGTACAAAGCTTGGTTGGAGACGCGTTGGCGGTTCGTCGTGGGGATGTTGCTGCTGCTGTGCTTCGGCGCGGTGGTGGTGTTGACGCACCCGCTGTTGGAGAACATGAAGGTCGAGATACCGAACCTGCCGGGGAGAATGGGCGAGCAGTTGCGCGAGGCGTTCGCGCTGATAACCACTTACGACGGCTACGTCTGGTCGCAGTGGTTCGGGAAGAACCTGTTGCAGTTCTGGACGCTCTTCGCGGTGCTGCTCGGCGTGGGCGGGCTGGCGACGGAAGCCTCGCGCGGGACGGCGTTGTGGACGCTCTCTTTGCCGGTGACGCGGCGACAGCTTCTCGGCGTGCGCGCCAGTGTCGGCGCGGTCGAGCTGCTGGCGCTGGCGGTCGTGCCGTCGCTGCTGGTGTGGGCTCTGTCGCCGCTCGTCGGGCAGCGTTACTCAATCGCGGACGCGCTCGCCTACTCGCTGATGATGTTCGTCGGCGGGATGTTCTTTTACGGGCTCGCCTTCCTGCTCTCGACCGTCTTCGGCGACCAACTTAAACCGATACTGGCGGGGATGGTGATTTCGATATTGATGGGCGTGCTCTCGATGTTCAGCAAGCGGCTCGCCGGATACAGCGTCTACAACGTGATGAGCGGCCAGAGGTATTTCACTGAAGGGTCGCCGCCGTGGGCCGGGCTCCTCGTCTGCCTCCTGCTCGCCGCACTGATGTTCTACGTCTCGCTCCGCGTGCTGGAGCGTCGTGATTTCTAAACGTCTCGGTGGAGGTGTCGCCATGAAAAATCTGCTTCTCATGATAGTCGTCATCGTCTGCGCGCTCTTCTCGAAGGGGATGCCGGTCGCGCGCGGGCAGAACACAGCCGCGCCTTCGAGCGCGACCGAAGCGGCGGGGACATACACGACCTACCTCGGCGCGCAGCCGCTCGGCACGGAGTCGTACACGTTGAAGACGAACGCCGACGGCTCTCGGCGCACGGAGGCCGAGGCGTCTTTCACGAGCCTGAAGTTCAAGGCCGTGACGGTCTTCGGGCCGGACAACCGCCCCTTGAGTTTCGAGACGGAGATGAACGGCGCGAAGACGCTCGCCGAAGAGTTCACGGCGTCAGGGGTGAAGATGCGGGTGACCGGGAAACCTGAAAAGGAAGTCGCGGCCCGACCACGCGCCTTATTAGAAAACGGCTTGTGGCATCACTTCATCTTCCTGCTCGCGCAGTTCGACGCGGCGAAGGGAGGGCGGCAGAGTTTTGAAGCGTTCCTGCCTTCGCAGGCGCTCCCTTTCAACATCACGGTCGAGCGCGACGCCTCGCCCGCCTTCGACTTGAAGGGGCGGCGCGTGGCGACCGAGCACTGGCGCGCGGCGACCGACCTCGGCCTCGAATTTGAAATCTGGACGGACGCGGCGCGCACGCCCCTCGTCATCAGCATCCCCTCGCAGCGGGTTAAGGTCGTGCGCGGCGGCTCGGAAGAACTCGCCGAAGTCATCATGCCTTCCGCGCCGAAGGCCGCCGCCGCTTCGCCCGACGCGCCCTATACGAGCGCGGAGGCGGAGTTTACGAACGGCGAGCAGAAGCTCGCGGGGACGCTCACCCTGCCGAAGGCGGGAGCCGCGCCGTTCCCCGCCGCCGTCATCATCAGCGGGTCGGGGTCGCAGGACAGGGACGGGACGGCGGTCGCAGACCTCTACCGGCTCGTCGCCGAAAGGCTCTCGTCGAACGGCGTCGCGGTGCTTCGCGTGGACGACCGGGGTTCGGGCCGCAGCTCGATGCCGGCGAAGCAGTCGTCTTACCGCGACCTCGTGAACGACACGCGCGCCGCCTTCGAGTACCTGCTGAAGCGCGGCGAGATTGACAAGACGCGCGTCGCGCTCGTCGGCCACAGCGAGGGCGCGGAGACCGCCGCCATCATCGCCGCCGAAGATTCGCGCGTCGCGGCGGTCGTGCTCCTCGCGGGGAGTTCGCGCCCGGTTGATAAAGTCGTGACCGAGCAGGCTCTCTTTCAACTCGCGCTCGCGGGGCCGCTCGACCCTTCGGACAAGATGAAGCTCCCGGCCATCTCGCGCCATCTCGCGGAAATTTTTGAACAGGTCAAGGCGACACCCGCGCCCGCTTCGGCGGCGGACGACAAGTTCGCGTGGTTCCGCGAGCACGCGGCGAACGACCCTTCGGCCACCGTCCGGCGCGTGCGCGTGCCCGTCCTCATCCTCAACGGCGAGCGCGACGCCTTAGTGCTCCCGTATCACGCCGTCGCGCTCGCCGAGGCGCTCGCCGAATCAGGGAACAAGCGCACGACGCTCCGCATCTTCCCCAACCTCACGCACCTCTTCACGCCCTCCGGGCTCGACGCCTCGGCGCGCGACAAGACGGGCGAAGTGAGCCCCGAAGTGCTCAACACAATCCAGACGTGGTTCGCCGAAGTGTTGGGCAAGAAGTAGCGAATTCAAGGCAAAAGTAAAAAGGTAAAGGGCAAAAGGAAGAACCTGTCTTCACTTTTGCCCTTTACCTTTTTACTTTTGCCTTCCTTCCCCGTTTGTGCCTTCGGGGAAAGACGGTTAAACTCTCCGTTTCGGTCGGGGCATGAATTTTAAGCTGAGGAGTGTTGAGTAAGACTGTGACGCCTTTGGAAACTTTTTTGAGAGAACACGACGACTCTTGGGGCGGGACGGTCGCCGAGCTGCTGCCCTCGATTCACGAGGTTGACAGGGCGGCGACCGAAATCTGGTTCTCGTTCTTCCCGCTGCCGCTCATGCGCGCCTTCGAGCGTGCGGAAGACCCCGCGAAGCTCGCCGCCGAACTGCTCATGCAGGGCAAGTGGATGCTGAAGGAGCAGGTTGATTCCTCGCACACCTTCCTCTACGGCCACCGCTTCTGGCCGGAGGCGAAGCGAGAAGTCGAGGGACTGGCGGGGGCCGCGCCTTCATCTTCGTCCCTCGCGCAGATGATTCGGGACACGGCGGCGCGAATCGCCTCGGCGCGCAAGGTCGAGCCGTCGCTCGTGCTCGGCATCACGGCGGTCGCCTTTATGACCTTGAGGCAGGCCGGGCTCGAAGCCTTCGCGCAGTCGCCGGGTACTGTTTCGATTGACCGGAAGCACTTGAAGAAGTCGCCCGAAGAAGTCCTGCGCGAGCGCGCGAAGGACGACAGTCAAGGGCTCTTCGGCTTCCTGCGGACGACCGACAAGCAGTGGACGGTGGTGTGGGACGAGAACCGCGACGACCGCCGCTTCAAGGCCACAAACTCGCAGGAGGTCGCTTCAGCCGCCGCGACCGACACGCGCCCGTGGCACGAGACGGACGAGCGTTGCACGCCGGACGAAGGCCCGATTCCCGTCCAGTGCCGCTCGGCTTCGTGCGGGACGTGCTGGGTCGGCGTCCTCGGCGGCGCGGAAAAACTCTCGGCGGTCGCGCCGCGCGAGCGCAAGCTCATGCCGCTCCTCGGCTACGTCGAGACGGACGAGGCGCACCCGCTCATTCGCCTCTCGTGTCAGGCGCGTACCGAAGGCGCGGTCTCGGTCGTCATTCCGCCGTGGAACGGTTTTTATGGGAAGTTCCTGAAGCGGCAGCAGGCCGGAGCCGCCGGAGAAGGCGCGGTCGAAGAGGCCGCGAGCGAGGCGAACGCGTAAAGATTGAGTAGCACCGACGCCATGCCGGAAGCCCGCACGACGAACATGAAGGCCGGAGCCAACGGGCCTCCCGCGCTCCGCCGCGACGCCGAAGGACGGGTCGAGCCCGCGTCGCTGGCCAACCTCATCCAGTGGTTCCTCGACTTCGACGAGCGCGTGGCGGTCGTCCGCTTCCCCGCCGTCGAGTCGCTCTTCCAGTGGAAGCAACAGCAGACGCTCGCCGCCGAGCCCGACACTTACGCCTTCCCGCACGCCGAAGACCGCCTCGCCGTCGGCATCATGCAGGCGCTCACCGCGAACGACTCGGAGCGCGAGCTGCACGCGTGGGTCAAGGAACTATTGGGCGCGCTCGACGACGCGACGAAGACGAACGAATTAATCGCCGAAGCCTACGGCCTGACGCCCGGAGGCGACTCGTCCGTCATCGAGGAAGCCATGAAGATTCCGTCCGCGAGCGAGCGCGCGGTCTACCTCACCTGCTGCTGGCTGGAGACGCTCTGCACCGCCGAGGCGCGCGTCCTCGGATGGGTCTATCAGTCGCTCTACGGCAGGGCTTTTCATCCTGAAAATTTTTGATAAAATGCGCGGGAAACGTGACCGAAGGTTTTAAAAGAGATGCCAAACGAGCCCAGTAATTATTCCAACAATTCGCAGACCGTGGTGGTTGACGCCGCCACCTTCAACTTCGAGACGCTCGAACAGCAGAACGGCAACGCGACGGTCGTCCGCTTCAAGGTCGAGAACCCGGACGTGCAGGCCGGCGACGTGCTCCTCGTCCTGTCGGGCAGCGACATCCACTTCCACGGCATGATCGGCATGATCGAGGAAGGCCACGGCGTCGCCACCGACCGGCGCGGCTCGCTCCTCCCCGCGACCGTGCAGTAGACGCGCGGGAAGCGAGTTCAAGGCGCACTCCGTCGAAGCCCCGAAGGGGCGCGAGATAATAGCCGGGGGCAGAGCGAAGGAGCGCAAGCGACTGAGCGACGCCCCCGGAACAGGTGAGAAATTAAATCCGACCCTGAAGGGGTCGCGCCTCAACGTTGAGGCGCGACCCCTTCAGGGTCGGAATGTTTTTTTACGCATGACCGGGGGCGGCGCGAACTGCGTTCGCTCTGCCCCCGGCTATTATCTGAATCCCCTTCGGGGATTTCGTCTAATAACGCCTGCGGACTTTCTGAATCTTACGCTTGGTTAACGGGCTCGGCGGCGCGCGGCTTGCGGAGGGTGAAGACTGTGCCGCCGCCTTCATCGTTGGGGCGTTGAAGCCAACCGACTTCGGCGTCAATGATGCTGGCGCGACCGCGAATGCCTGCGAGGCCGCGGCCCTTGCGCGCCTTGCGGTCGGCGGCGTCGAAGCCGTGCCCGTCGTCTTCGAGGGTGAGATTAAAGTCGCCCTCGTCAGAGAGACGGACGCTCAGAGAAACGCGGGTCGCGCGCGCGTGGCGGCAGACGTTGCTGACGGCCTCCTGCACGATGCGGTAGACCTGCATCTGGACGCCGGGCGTGAGGCGGAGACGCTCTTCTAAATCCTCGTCGCACTCGAACTCGTAGGCGAACTTGCAGTCCGAAGGGAGGTGCGCGAGCGCGGAGGCGAGCGACCATTCGAGCGCGGCGGCGAAACCGACGTTCTCCAACACCGAAGGCGAGAGGTCTTCGCAGATGCGCCGCACCTCCTGCGAGATGGATTCAATCTCGGCGCGCAGCATCGCCGGGCCGACCTCGCCCGCCTCGCCGTCCGCGTCGCTCGCTTCGTGCGCGGCGACGCCGCTTGAGTTCGTCGCGGCGATGGTCGAGACGGTCGCGGCTGTGCCCGCCTGCTGCATCTCGTCCGTCAATAACAAAAGTCTTCGGAGGTCTGCGAGCGTCTGGTCGTGGAGGTCGCGGGCGATGCGTCGGCGCTCGGACTCGGCCTCGTTGGCGAGTTGGAGGCGGGCGTCGGCGAGTTGACGGTTGGCGTCGCGCAGCTCTTCGCGGCTGCGGCGGATGCGGCGGTGTTGGAGGTAAGTCCAGAGGAGCACGACGAGCGCGACGGCGAGCGAGACGGAGAGCAGGACGATGGTGCGCGGGAAGGGCGCGCGCGCGATCTCGAAGTCGAAGGCGAGCGCGTCCGAGGGCAGGAGGTCGAGCGTGTAGGCGCGCGCCTCGACGCGATAGCGACCGGCGGGGAGCGCCTCGATTTGAAACTGCGAGTCGTGCGAGAGTTTTTGTTTGATGGCTCGCCCGCGCGCGTCGCGCAGCAGAAAGGCGTACTGGAACTGTTCGGGGAAGGTGCGGCTCGCCTGCGCGCCCACGTCGAGGACGAGGCTGTTCTGCGGGTATTCGAGCCGGAGCACGTCGCCCGCGCGCAGCTCTTCCGGCTGGTGCGTGCGCGAGGCCGTGATGCGCGTCAGTTTCAAATGCGGCGCGGCGGCTGAAGGCTCGTAGCGCGCGAGGCCGCGCGTCGTGCCGACGAAGACGGAAGAGCCGTCGCCTTCGTTAGCATCGAAGGAGAGGACGGCGAAGGCGTTCTCGGTGGGCAAGCCCTGCTCGGCGTCGAGCCGAGTCTTGACGGGGCCGAACTGCTCGTCGAGCGCGACCTTGAGGACGCCGCCCCCGGCGGTCGCGCACCAAGCTTGCGGCGCGGGCCTTGAGCCGTCTTCCTTCGCGTCCTGTGGGACGGCGTGGACGGCGCGCGCGTCCACGCCCGGCGCGATTTCGGTGACGCGCGCGGACGAAGGTTGATAAGCGTAGAGGCCGTGGCTGGTGGCGAGCCAGACGAGCGAGTCCGCGCCGCCGATGCCCCAGACGGTCGCGCCGCCGAATGGCGCGAGCGCCGCGTCGCTCTTCGTCTCGCGCCCGTCGAAGTAAAAGACGCCCGCGTTGGCCGTGCCGATCCAGAGGCGGCCCCGTGACTCTTCGGCGAAGAGGCTCACGACTTCGCGCCCGCGCGCGTCGTCCGAGTTCTTCGGCCAGACGAGCGTGCGGCGCGAGGGGCCGTCGAAACGCTCGACGCCGCGCCCGAACGAAGCGACGTAGACCGCGCCGCCGAGCACCGCAATCGCTCTCACACTCCCCGACGCGGCGGGCTCCGCCGTCTTCTTGACGACAGCCGCGCCGTTTGTCTTCTCGTTCGGCTTCTCATTCGCCTTCTCGTTCGGCTTCTCGCCCGCCTTCTCATTCGCCTTGCCGTTCGGCTTGCTCTTCTTCTGTTCGTCGTTCGGCTTAACTTCTGTTTCGTCGTTCGCGCCGTCGTCGGTGCTCGGACTCTTCTCTTCAACCGCGCCTTCTTCGGGCGCGAGGCGGACGGGGGCGTTGGGCGGGCGCGCGCCGTCCGCCTGCAAGCCGACGTAGAGGCCGCTGGCCGTGCCGACGAGGAGGTTGCCGCGCGGGTCTTCGGCGAGCGCGTAGACGGTCTTGCCCGCGACCTCTTCGACCTCGCGCCACGCGCGCTCCCGTTCGTCGCGGACGAAGAGGCCCCGGTTCGTGCCGACGAGGAGGCGGCCCGTGCGCGTCCTGAAGAGCGAGCGGACGAAGTTGCTCTCGGTGTCTTCGGAGAGTTTTTCGACGCGCACGCCCTGCGGGTCGAAGCGGCAGACGCCCCGATTGGTGCCGAACCAGACGACGCCCTCACGGTCAACGAAGACGGCGCTCACGCGGTCGGAGCGCAGGCCCCCCGCCGTGCCCGCGAAAGTAAAATGCTCGAAGACCTGCTCGCCACGGTAGAGGAAGACGCCGTGGCCGTCCGTGCCCGCGTAGAGGTCGCCGCCCTTTGTGCGCGCGAGAGCCGAGACCGTGCCCGTCTCCGCGCCTGAGAGTTTGACCGTGCGCAACTGCTGCGGCTGCGCCGAGCCCTCGATTTTGTAGAAGCCGCTGTCGCCCGCCGAGGTCTGCGCGCCGAGACGGACGCCGCCTTGCGCGTCTTCGGCGAGCGACTCGACGAAGAAGGCGCGCGGTCGGCCAGCGACTTCTTTAAGAGTGCCTTCGGGCGTGACCGCCAGAGCAGTCCGCGCCCGCGCGTCCCGACGATCAGAGTGTCGCCTGTGAAGGCGAGTGAAGTGAGCCAGAGCGGCTGCGGCTTCCCGGCGGCGGTCACGGGCTCGGCGAGTAGAGGGCGCACGGCGAATGATCTCATCCGAATTCTTCCGGCAGACGAAAATCAGACCGTCGCCCGTCGCCAAGAGCGCGCGGCCCGGCATAGGCGTGTTGATGGCCGTGACGGCCTTGCCCTTCGTCTCGGAGAGCGCGCGGAACTGCGCGCCGTCGCCGCTTGTGCGGACGAATGCGCCGCCGTCGGTGCCGACCCACAATTCGCCGCCGGGGCCGACTCGGACGGCGAGCACGCGCCGCCCGGCGAGCCCTTCGTCCGTCACGGTCTGCGTCCGCCGCCCGTCGTAGCGCGCGAGCCCCGCGTCCGTCCCGAACCACATCACGCCCTCCGCGTCCTGCGCGATGGCCCGCACCATGTCCGAAGGCAGCCCGTGGAAGAGCGTCACCGCGCCCCACTGGTGGAGAGTGGAGGGCTGCGACTGAGAGAAGGCGTCAGGAAGGTAAAAGGCAAAAGGCAAAAGGCAAAAGGTGAAAGACAGAAGGAGCAGGGCGAGTTTCACGCGGACGGGCGTGCCCTGCAACTTTTGCCTTTGACCTGTTTCCTTTTGCCTTCCCTTCACGGCTTCGGCTCGTCGAGGAATCTTTTGCGGTCGCGCTCGATCCACACGTCGAGCTCGACGGCGGCCTTCTCAAGCTCGTCGCTGTTGAGGAGTCCGCGCCTGAGCGCCTCGAAGAAGGCGCGCGTCCGCATGTTGTAGGCGAGTTTGTCGTAAGCCTCGTGCGGCGTGCCTTCGGGTGTCGAGATGAAGAGCTTTTCGTAGAGCGTGGCGAGGCGGCTCTCGACGCCGCGCAAGGAGAGTGAGCACTTGCGGGCAATCGCCCAGTTCGAGAGTCCGAGCGCGAGGTAATAGAGCGCCTCGGCCTCGAACTCGGTGAGCAGCGGTCGTTTGAAGGAGTCTTTGAAGGCCGGGTCAATCATGTCGGCCCCGTCTTCGAGGACTGCGGCGACGAAGCGGAGGAAGCGCGATTCGGGGTTGTTCTTGTGGATGAAGCCGTAGGCGGGCGGCGGCTCGACCGCGCGGATGATCTTGCGAATCTCGTTGATGTAAATCTCGTGCGGGAACTGCGTCCAGAAGATGATGCGTGCCGCCGGGAACTCGCGCCACACGGCGCGCGCCGCCTTGACGCCCGAAAGCTTCGGCATCTGGATGTCGAAGACGCAGAGGCCGGGCCTCTCCTTCAAAGCAATCTGCAAAGCCTCCTCGCCGTCCGCCGCTTCGAGCACGGGGGCGTGCGCGGCGAACTCGCGCTCCAGAAGCTCGCGCAGGTAACGCCGCTGCGCCACGTTGTCTTCGGCAATCAGGATGGACATAAGAACAGGTGACGGATGTCGGGTATCAGGTGTCGGTCTCGTGTTCGGCGAGTTGGGTTCGGCGACGCGACGATTCTAGCAGAACTCCGACGCTTAAGGTCTAGCCCTTGAACTCCGTTTTGCCAATGTGGTTAGCCACAGAAACGTGTGTTGGGAAAGACACGTCCGCGTGAGGCGTGCGGCTGCGCGTGTGGACTGTTGGCGTCCGCGTCGCCGCGCCGACGGCGTTTGAAGATAATCCCGGCGTGGCGGCAGAACTCGTTGGCCGACGCGAGTGAAGGCCGCCGCTGCTCGCGGGTTGCGGGGCGCGCGTCTGGGGAGGGGCGCGCCCCGCACGGGAGCGGGGAGGATTGATGAGAAGCTTCAGGCACAGGCGCGGGGCGTTGAAGTTGGCGGCGGGCGTAGGTCTGGTGCTCGCCGCTTCGTTCGCTTCGGCGGCGTGGCGTTGGACGCGGAGCCCTCGCATCTGGTCGCCGGGCGAAGCGCCGGTCGCGTTCTGGGCGTGGCGGAACGAGACGCCTTCGGACGATGAGGTGGCGCGGGCCTTCAAGGAGACGGGCGCGCACGCTCTGTTCCTGCGCGCGGGGCAGCTCGATTACGAGGCGGGGCGTGTGGGCCGCATCCGCGCCGTCGAAGGGAAGTTCCCGGCGCGCGTCGAGCTGCACCTCGTCTACAACGGCACGCGCTCGCTGCTCAAGGCGTTCGAGAGTGTCGAAGAGAAGAGTCTCGCCGCCGCCTTCGTCGAGACGTTTCGCGGAGACGCGGAGCGTGCGCGGCGCGACGGCGTTGAGGTCAGAGGGCTTCAGTTGGATTTGGACGTGCCGACGCGGCTGCTCGCGCGTTACGGGCGGGTGCTGCGTGAGGTGCGCGCAAGGGTGCCGCGAGAAGTGAAGCTCTCGGTGACGGGCTTAACGACTTGGATGGACTCGGAGGAGTTGGGGCGCGCGCTCGAAGCGGTTGATTTCTGGTCGCCGCAGTTTTACGGGGCGGAGATACCGGCGACTTTGGAGAGGGCCGTCGCCATCGCCTCGCCGCGCTTCATCGAGCGCGAGGTCGGGCGCGCACGCGCCTTAGGAAAACCTTTCTACGCGGGGCTCGCGACTTACGGCTACGCGCTTTTGTATTCGCCGAAGGGGAAGCTCCTGTCTCTGCACGGCGACTTAGACCCGGCGCGCGTGGCGGCGGAGCGGAGCCTTGAGCTGGTCGAGCGGCGCGCGTTCGAGCCGCGCGGGGCGGATGTTGAAGGCTCGTCTGAGATGCCTCACGCGAGCGAGTGGCGCTACGTCTTCCGGGCGCGCGAGGACGCGTCGGTCGAGGGCGTCGCGGTGCGCGCGGGCGAGCATCTCGTCCTCGACTTGCCGAGCAGCGAATCGTTGCGCGCGGGCGTCCGGGGGGTACGCCGGTTGGCGGGCGAAAAGCTGCTCGGCATCTGTCTCTTCCGGCTGCCGACGCGCGGCGACAAGACGACGCTCAACCTCGTTCAGCTCGCCGCCGCGCTCAGAGACGTTGAGGCGGGCGTGCGGACTCGCCTCGGCGTCGAAGTGTCGAGCGGGGAAGGCGCGGCGGCTGCATCGTCGGAGTCTACTAACCAACTGTTGCTCACGGCGGCGAACGAGGGCGCGGCGGGCGCGCTCTTCGGCGAAGACGCGCTCGTCGTTACCGTGCGCGTCCCGCGCGGGAGCGTGCGCGGCGTGTCGAGCGTCGAAGGCTTCGATTCCGTCGAGACTCTCTGCGCGCCCGCTGCCGAGTCGGACGTTTATGGAAAGGCGCGCGGCGACGCGTCGGAAAACTTCCTGCGACCCTGCGCCCCGGCGCGGGCGAGCGCGGTGCGTCTGAAGGCGCGCGTGTGGGCGAGCGGCGCGCGCGCGCGCGTCGGGTTGAGCTTCGAGGGCGACCCGCCCGAAGGGCTCGCGGCAAGCGTCTCCGTGCGGGCCGACGACGGGCGCGTGTGGGAGCGGACGGAGAGTCTCAAGGCAAAGGCGGACGGGCGATGAAGAACACGGTTCACGCGCGCATCAGGCGGCGCATCCTCAAGGCTCGAAGCTCTCTCCGGGCATTGAATCTCCGGCGACGCGCGGGCGCTTCGTTGCTCGTCGCGCTGGCGCTCTTCGTCATCGGCGCGGGCGTCGCCATCGGCTGCGGCTGGGAGGGGACTTCGCACTCGGTGCGCTTCAACGCCAGTCTCGACGAGGATGATTTCAGCCGCCTCCCGCCGCTGCCCTTCAGCGCGCGCGAGAAGACGAGGGACGATGACCCGTACTACGAAGAGGGGGAATGGGAGAAGCAGCGCGTGCGCCGGGGACAGTTGAGGGCGGAGGTGGACGCGCTCTGGTCGCGCGCGGACGAGGCGGCGAAGGCAGACGACCTCGCGCGCGCGCGCGAGCTTCTGGGCGCGTACCTCGCGCGCTCCGGCGACGATGATTGCAGCGAATTCTACGCCCGCGCGTTGAGCGGTTGCACGCAGGCCCGCATCAACTCCGCCGAAGACCGGCGCGAAGCTCTCGCGGCGCTCGAACGCGGCGCGGGCAAGGATGCCGTGGTCGCTTACTTCTCGGCGCGTCACGCCTATGATGCGTGGATGCTCGGCGAGAGAAGCAAGACGCCGGATGACTCGTCCGCGAGCGTTGACGCCGAAGACGCGGGCGGGGCAGAGCAGACTGACGGCGAGGGGGACGGGCCTTCATCAACGGAAGCCAAGCCCTCGACGGCTGACGAGGTGCGCCGCCTGCTCGCACAGGTTCCGCGCCACGCGAGCCTCGAAGATAACGTCGCTTACCTGAGCGCCGCCGTGCTCTACCGCGAGGAGAAGTTGGCGGAGGCCGCCGAAGCCTTCGCGCAGTTGGTCGCGCGTTACCCGAAGAGCCGGAAGCGCGAGGCCGCGCTCTACATGGCCGGGCTTCTGAATCTCAAGCAGAGCAAGAGCTACACGGGCGAGTACGCCGACCCCGAAGACGCTCAAGCCGAATGGCGCGACGACGCGTGGCGCGCGGCCTTCGCCTCCTTCCGCCGACTGCTCGCGGAGTACCCGCGAGGCCGCTTCGCGACGGACGCGCGCGGCTGGCTCGGCTACCTCCACATTCAGGTCGGCGAGACGGCGGAGGGGCTCGCCGAGTATTACCGTCTGCTCGCCGACGAGCGCGACGCGGCGGCGCGCGCCGAAGGCCACACCTCTCTCTGGCTCACGCGCGGCAAGGCTTCGGAGTCCGAGATGGAGCGGCTCGAAACGCTGCTCGCCGCCGAGCCGCGCGTGGCGCTCACCTACGCCTATCACGAAATCTACAACTACGCCCTGCCCGCGAGCACTGACATCGAAATCTCAGAAGACTCGAACCCTTACCGCTATGACAGTGACGGGGACGGCATGGGGCACTCCGACCGTTATTACGAGTGGGAGGAGAAGGAGCGCGAGAGGCGGCGCGGCGAGGAAGAGAAACAGTCTCTGGCGCGCGTCGCCGCGTTCGCCGCGCGGATGATGCGGAGCCGCGCGGGCGCGTTGGTCGGCGGCGGCTTCGCCCTCCGGCTCGCGCAAGTCCAGCTCGAACTCGGCGACGCGAAGGCCGCGCACGAACTCTCGCGCCGCGCCCTCTCGGCGGGCGTCGCGGGCGACGAGCGCGCCTCGGCGATGTGGGTCAAGGGGGTGGCCGAGCAGCGTCTGCGCCAATACGCCTCGGCGCGGCGGACTCTCGGCGCGCTCGTCGAGGAGTTCCCGGCGGGCGATTTGACCGAGGGCGCGCGCCGCCTGTTGGCGATTACGGCGGAGGACTCAGGCGACCTCGAAGGCGCACTCGAACAGTACCTCGCGCTCGGCTACGCGAGCGACGTGGCCTACTTCGTGGACGTTTTGATGACGACCGAACAGCTCGAAGCCTTCGTCTCGCGCCGCCCCGACATCCCGCAGCGCGACATGCTCTACTACTCGCTCGGCGTGCGCCAGATGCGCGACCACCGCTTCGAGCGCGCGCGCAACTCCTACTCGAAGGTGCGCCCCGACGCGCTCGGCATCCGGCGGCGCTGGTACGAAGACGGCTGCGCGGGCGTCTGGCCCCGCAACGTGCGCCCCTGCTCCGACCCGAAGGAGCCCGAAGGGGAGGACAAGGCCGAGGTGCTCACGCGCTGGGTGATGCGCGACTTGAAGACGATGGAGGAGATCGAGCAGCTCGAAGACCGTGCGAAGCTCGCCTACGGCGATGAGGCGAAGGCGGAAGCCGTCTACCAGCTCGCCAGTTATTACTACGAGGCGAGCGAGCTGGCCTTCTACAACCCGGCGGCGTGGCACGGCCTGCGCGGCGTCTCCTTCCTCTACGACCAGAAGCTGCGCGCGCCGGGCGAGGCGCAGTTGATGCACCGGTACATGGAGGAGCACGAGCCCTTAGTGCGTGCCCTCAAAGCCTATCTCGAAGTCGTGCGGCTCTACCCACAAACGCGCGCGGCGCGCGACGCGCTCTACACCTCCGCCGTCATCCACGACCGCCTCGTCGGGTTCCAGTGGTACTGGCCCGAACAGTACAGTCAGGGTCTCCACCCCGGCGAGCGCCTCGTCACCTACGAGGACGTGAGGCGCGAGTACCCGCGCTATCAACTGCCGCGCGGCACGTCCGGCTGGGAGCCCTCGACGCGGACGGTCAACGGCGGCCCCGGCTGGGCCGAAGCGCCCAGGCCGAAAACCTTGAACGGGGCGGAGCGCGTGCGGCGGAAGATGAAGCGCGCCGAAACAATCGCCGTTGACGGCTGGTCGCTCTTCGGCGAGGTGGCGGGCGGGCGTCTGCGCCGCTGGTCGCTCGCGCTCCTCTCCTTCGCCGCGCTGCTCCTCGTCTGGCGCGCGACGCGCCGCTCGCGCGCTCTGCTCCTCAGACTGCTCGCGCACTTCGCGCGTAAAACTCCCCGGACGCCGAACGTCATGCCCCGGCCCACCTCTTCTTTCGCCGCGCACGAGCCCTACACCTTCGGCGCGCGCGCGGGCGCAGGCGTGCGCGGCGCGTGGCAGGTGCTCTGGCAAACCGTCCTCGACCGAAGGGGCCGCGCCGCCCTCGCCCTCAACTTCCTCACGCACGGCGTGCTCACCGTCCTGCTCTGGGCTCTCACGTGGGCGTTGCGGAGCGGTTGAAGAACAGAGGCGGAAGCCCGACCGTGAGGGAGGGCGCAGAGGAAACGCTGAAGTCAGAACGCGGAACGCTGAACTGAAAGACAGAAGGCAGTTGTTTTTAGTTCATCGTTCATCGTTCTGACTTCTGACTTTCGCCTGCGCCCTCCCTCACGGTCGGGCTTCCGCCTTGTCGCCGTTTGTGCAGGCGCGCGGGTTGATGATAAAGTGCCGTTTCAACTAAACCGCCACGCCCAACGGTAGACATTTATCCCCGACATATTTGTAGACGGGGGCGCAGCGTTCGCGGACTCGGCGAAAAATTTTCTCTATTCTGACAAGCCGGTTGATTTTCTTGTGAGCAGTAAAAGCAGCACTCAGACCCCCAGACAACTGTCGCGCGCCGAGCAGGAAGTGCAGACGGCAGCCGAACGTTTAACTTCGCAGATGGAAGACGCGCTGGCCGCCGTCACGATCCAGTCGCCCGACGCCGTGGAAGAACTCGAAGCGTGCGCCGACCGTCTGGAGCGGGCCGCGCGCGACATGTCGGTCGCCCTGCGCGAGCTGGCCGAACAGCGCGGCAGCCACGCGCAGCCGTAAACAGTTTCGTCACCCAGGGGTCAAAAAGTCTTATCCGGTCGAGCGGGAGCGCCTTCGGACGGACACGCACGCGAAAGCAGCGTCCGCCTGAGCGCTCCTCATCTACATTGGCCCCCGTTTAGTTCGGGAGGCAAACAAAGAAAAGCCGTGAACCGTGAACCGTAAACCGTGACAAGAGAAAAGCATTTTCTTTCCTGTCACCCGTCACGGTTTACCCGTCACGTTATTAATTGAGGAGCGAGTATGCAGGCTATCAAACAGAGCGGCGCGCAGGAGCACGGGCGCAGGCACACGGATGTGGGGCTCGAAGCCGTCGGCATCGAAGCGCCCGCGAACGTCTACTGGAACCTCAACACGCCGGAGCTTTACGAGACCATCGCGCGGCGCGAGGAGGGCGTCTTCTCGGCGCACGGCGCGCTGCTGGTGGACACGGGCGAGCACACGGGCCGCGCGGCCAAAGATAAGGCCATCGTGCGCGAGCCTGAGAGCGAAGAAAAGGTCTTCTGGGGCGAGGTCAACAAGGAGTTCTCGCGGGAGCAGTTCGACGCTTTGCGCGACCGCATGATGGCGCACACGACGGGCCGCGACCTCTTCGTGCAGGACACCTACGCCGGAGCCGACCCGCGCTACCGCCTGCCCGTCCGCATCATCACCGAGCTGGCGTGGCACTCGCTCTTCGCGCGCACGATGTTCATCAACGACGAGACGACCGAGAAGCACACGCCCGAATTCACCATCGTCAACATTCCGAGCTTCGAGGCCGACCCCGAACGCGACGGCACGCGCTCGAAGACCTTTGTCCTCATGGACTTCTCGCAGCGCCTCGTCCTCATCGGCGGCACGTCCTACGCGGGCGAGACGAAGAAGTCGGTCTTCACCATCCTCAACTACCTCCTGCCGCAGCGCGGCGTGATGAGCATGCACTGCTCGGCCAACGTCGGCGACGCGAATGATGTGGCCGTCTTCTTCGGACTCTCCGGCACGGGCAAGACTACTTTGAGCGCCGACCCCGAACGACGCCTCGTCGGCGACGACGAGCACGGCTGGTCTGACGACGGCGTGTTCAACTTCGAGGGCGGCTGCTACGCCAAAGTCATCAAGCTCTCCGCGGAAGCCGAGCCCGACATCTACCGCACCACGCGGATGTTCGGAACCGTGATGGAGAACGTCGTCTTCGACCCCGAAACGCGCATCCCCGATTTGGACGACGCACTCGAAGACCGAGAACACGCGCGCCGCTTATCCTCTGACGAGTATTCCGAACATCGTCCCCGAAGGCTACGCCGGGCACCCGCAGAACATCATCATGCTCACGGCTGACGCCTTCGGCGTGCTGCCGCCGGTCGCGCGCCTCACGCCGGAGCAGGCGATGTATCACTTCCTCTCCGGCTACACGGCGAAGGTCGCGGGCACGGAGCGCGGCGTCACCGAGCCGCAGGCGACCTTCTCGACCTGCTTCGGCGCGCCCTTCATGGTCTTACACCCCGGCGTCTACGCAGACCTTCTCGGCAAGAAGATTCAAGAGCACGGGGCGGCGTGCTGGCTCGTCAACACGGGCTGGTCGGGCGGCCCCTACGGCGTCGGCTCGCGGATGAAGATTAGCCACACGCGCGCCATGATTCGCGCCATCCTCAACGGCTCGCTCGCCAACGTCGAGACGCGCCCCGACCCCGTCTTCGGCGTCGGCGTTCCCGTCAACTGCCCCGGCGTGCCGGAGGAAGTCCTCAGCCCGCGCAACACCTGGGCGGACAAGGAAGGCTACGACGCGAAGGCCCGCGACCTCGCCGCGCGCTTCAACGAGAACTTCAAGAAGTACGAGGCCGGAGTCTCCCCGGAAGTGCGCGCCGTCGCGCCGAAGGCGGAATAAGAGAGAAGCTTTACACGGAAAGGCGGAAGGCGGTGAAGACCAACATAGGTCTTCGCCGCCTTCCGCCTTTAGTTCGTGTGTCTAGTCGCCGAGCACGGGGAACGCGGCCAGAATTCTGAGCCTTCCGTCAACTCTGACAGCGTAGAGTTGCAGTCGCAGGTCGTGGAGCGGCTCGACGTGCAGGTGAATGAGACGCGTCCCGGTGGGGAACCCGTAGAACGCTTCCCCGAACCTTTCGAGGTGCGGCGTGTCTACCTCCGTGAGGTCTTCGTCCGCAATCCTCTCCCTCTGCGCTTCGAGCATGGACGCGAACGGCGGCACGTGAGGGCGCAAAGCTTCGGCGGCCTTCTCCGTCGTCAAGGTCATCTCGCGCAGCATCGTGAGAGACGTGACGAATCTGTCGTCGTCGTCATTGTCCCTCTTCTCATCTTTCGATTTCGCTTCATCCGGCCCCGCCGCGTCCGGCGACTCCGCGCTCGACTCCGCCGCCTCTTTCTTCGGCTCCCCGGAGGCGGGGTCTTCGCCGGTGATGAAGGCGGCGAAGTGCGGGTCGCTTCTCAGCACGCTCGCGACTTCGTGCGGGAACATCTGTTCGAGCGTCGGGTCTCCTTCGACGCCGTCCGGCTCCTCCGGGCGAGACAGCCAGTGTTCGAGCGTCAGGACGATGAAGTTGAACCCGGCGGCGTAAAACTTTCGTAGCTCGGCGGGGGTGGCCTGAAGAGCCACTTCGCGTCTGAGGAAAGACATCGGGAGACTGTCGGAATCGAGCCGCAGGCGCTCCGCGAAGTCTTCGACGAACAGCTCTTCGACGAGCGGCGTGATGTCGTTCGTCTCGCGGAAACGTTCGACGAAGAGGTGCGCTAACGCGCGGGCCTCTTGCTCCTCTTCCGTCGTGAGCCGTTCGGCCTCGCCCTCCTGCGTGAGGCGCGTTCGCGCGGCGGCGGGCGTGGCGACGAGGCAAAAGGTCAGTAGTAGCGTGACGACGCCGAGTGTTTTCATTGTCGCTTAACCCTTGAGCCTGAGGCGGCCCGCGCGCCTTTTAGAACCTGTAGCCGAAGCCGATGCTGACTTGGAAGTTGTGCGAGATGTCGGTCGAAGAAACTTCCGTGCCTTGAAAGACGTTGCGGCCCGCCGTCTTGAAGCGGACGATGGTGTCGCCGAGGTCAACGCGGATGATGGTGCGCGAAGAGGGGTAGACTTCGGCGACGACCCCGGCGTCGAGCGCGAGGTGGCTGCGTTCGGGGCGGCAGACGTTGACGGAGCCGCGCGAGCTACAGTCGAAGCCGGAGACGGAGTTGCCGATGCTCATCAAGCCGGGCCGCGCCTTGGCGAAGAGGCCGACGTACTTCGAGCGCGCCCCGGCCTTGACGCCGACGAAGCCTTGCGCGTTCTGCCCCGTCTGGTTGTTGCCGAGACTCGTGCGCGGGAAGAGCGAGCCCTCGGCGTCGAGCGCGAAGTTGTCGGTGAAGTTATAAGTAAGGCGCGCGCCGAGACCTTTGGACGACTGGTCAAAGCTCTCCGCGCCGAGGGCGGTGAAGACCACCCCGGCCTCGAACTTGTGCTCGTCGGTCTGCGCCTGCGCGGTCGCGGGCGCGAGCATGAAGAGCGCGGCGGCGGTGAAGAATAAAATCTTTCTCATCTTAAAAAATTCCTTCCTGAGTTTCGTTGTGCCGGACGTTAAGATTCGCTCTCTTCGTCTTCTTCGGGGTCTGCGTCGCGGGGCCGCTTCTTGCGCGGCGCGCGTTCGGAGGAGGCGCGCACGTCCCTGAGCTTCTTGATGATTTCGCGCCCCAGGTTCTCGGCGGCGACGAGGCCGTTGATGGCGACGGTCTTGCCGGAAGTGATGATGACGCTGGTGCGCGGGTCGTTGACGGCGAAGATGTAGTTGAGGGCCGTCTTCTCGAAGGTCACGACGAGGTCGGCGGCGCGCTCGTCGCTGACGAGCATCAAGCCCCAGTCCTGAAGCTCGCGGTACTTCTGGAGTTTGTATTCGAGATATTTTTTGTCGAGATGCGGCGTCGGGCGGATGTAGATGGTGCGCGCCGCGCGGACGATGGAGACCGGGCTCAAGTCCTCGCGCGACTGCGCGGCGGCCTTGCGCTCGCGGCCCCGGCGCTCGACCGACGCGGCGGGCGCGTCCTGCGTCTCGCCCGTCTGTGCGGGCGTCCCCGTCTGCGCAAAGACGGCGTGGCCCGCGAAGGCGAAGAGGGCGACGGCGGTCAGCCACCCCAATGCTTCCAGAACTATCTTCATGATGCGTCTCCTCCTGTCGGCGTCCGTTTCCCGTTTGACTCGCATTAAGCACCTCTCGACCGGAAGGCTTGATGGCAACGTGTGTGCCGCTCGCTTCGGCCTTTAAAAACGAGGGGTCGGCTCCGGGCGCGCAGCAGAACGGCGTCGGACGCGGGCAGCAGGTGAAAGAAAATTGCGACGGGCGGGATGAGGAAGAAATGATGAATGCGGAATGATGAGTGATGAATATGTCGCCGGTTGAACTTCAAACCTCAAGTTTGAGATTTCAAATCGGTCTTTATTCATCATTCATCACTCCGCATTCCGTATTTGTCTTCCTTCCTGTGAATCGTGTTTGCTGGAAAAGTGGGGCAATCAGACCTTTGTTTAATGTCAGTCGTTCAACCGTCCTTTTACATTCGGAGAGGTTGTTTGGAGATAATCTTGACAAGCCCGCGCACGGGCCATAGAGTCTGACCAGCGTTACCGAAGCGTTTGGTCTCTAAAGGCGGCGGCCACCGACCCGGCTCGTCGCCGCGTCCGTCTCTGAAGACATCCCTTCGGCCTAAAAATTTCCCGGACATCAAGGGTCAAAGACGAATGGATTCTGCCCCCGCCACGTCTCGTCTTGTCGAGTCGTCTCTCTGCGCCCGCGCGCTCGCCGCCCCGCGCCGCCGCACGGTCGCGCGCGTCTCGCGCCCCGTGCTCGTCGCTCTCCTCTTCGTCTTCTTCTCCTCGTTCGGACACGCACTCGCGCAGACCTCGCAATCCGCGCCCATCGAGCGCGAGCTGCGAGGCGGAGAGCTGCACAGCTTCCGCCTCCTGCTCAACCCCGGACAGTTCGTGCGCGCCGTCTTCGACCAGCGCGGCGTGGACATCGTCCTGACGCTCGCGGGGCCGGACGGCGCGGAGCTTTTAAGGGTTGACAGCCCGAACGGCGAGTGGGGGCCGGAGCCGCTCTTCTTCGAGGTGGAAAAAGGCGGCTACTACACGATTCAGACGCGGGCACGAAAGCCTTCCGCCGGGCCGGGCCGCTACGAGTTCGCGATGACGGCGCGGCGCGCGACGCTGATGGACGAAAGACAGTTCCCCGGCGAGCGCGTCTTCGCCGAGGCGTCGCGCGCGCTCGCGTCGGGCGGGGCCGAACGCTTACGCGCCGGGCTTGAGAAGTACGACGAAGCGCGCCGCCTCTTCCGCGGCGTCGGCGACTGGCGCGCGGTGAGCACGACGCTCTTGATGATGGCCTCGGTGAGCCGCGCGCTCGGCGACGCGCCCGCCGCGCTCGCGTATTACGAAGAGGCTCTGCCGCTCCTGCGCGGGGCGCGCGACGCGGGCGGCGAGGCGCGCGCGCTCGCCGCCGTCGGGCAGGTCTATTTCTCTCTCGGCGACCGCGACCGCGCGCTCGAAAATTTCCGCCGCGCGCTCTCAATCCTCCGCGAGGCGGGCGACAGCCGCACCGCCGCCTACACCCTCAACAACATCGCGCACACCTTCGACGCGATGGGCGAAGAGCGCGAGGCTCTGGCGCACTACGAGCAGGCGCTCGCGCTCTTCCGCGAGTCGCAAGACCGTCGGGGCGAAGCCCTCGCGCTCAACAACGCCGGGCTCGTCTACGACTCTCTCGGCGAGAAGAAGAAGGCGCGCGAGCATTTCGAGCTGGCGCTCAAGGCGTTCGACTTGGCGGACAGTTGCCGTGAAATCGGCCCCACGCTCTCGAACCTCGCGCACGACTCTTTGCAGAACGGCGACCGCGCGAAGGCGCTCGAATACTTGGAACAGGCGCTCGCCATCCAGCGCGGCGCGCTCGACCGCGAGGGCGAGGCCACGACGCTCAACAACATCGGCTTCGTCCACCACACGGCGGGCGAGCGGGCGAAGGCGCTCGAATATTTTCACCGCGCGCTCGCCGTCCAGCGCGGGGTCGCAGACCGCAAAGGCGAGGGCGACACGCTCGGCAACCTGATGTTCGCGTGGCACGCGCAGAAGCGCGCGGAGCTTGCCATCTTCTACGGCAAGCAGGCCGTCGCCGCGTATCAGGAGGTGCGCGCCGCGCTCCCGCCGCTCGACAAGGAGGCGCAGAAGAGTTTTCTACAGCCGCGCGAGCTGGCCTACCACCGCCTCGCCGAGCTGCTTATCGAACGTGGCCGCGTGCTCGAAGCGCAGCAGGTCATCGGGCTGCTCAAAGAAGAAGAGTATTTCCAGTTCGTCCGGCGCAACGGCGGCGAGGGCTCCGCGCTCGCGCAACCGCCCGCGATGACGCCCGCCGAGGCTTCGGTCGAGACGCGTTACAAGGAAGCCTCCGAGCAGATCGCCGTGCGCGGGAGGAAGCGGACGGAGCTGCTCAACAAGACGGCGCGCACGCCCGAAGAGGAGCAGCAGCTCGTCAAGCTCGACTCCGAAATCACCACCGCCAACGCCGCCTTCCAGACCTTCCTCGACCAGCTCTCGACCGAACTCGGCGACACCAAGCAGGCGGCGCGCGTGGACGCCGTGCGCGACTCGCAGGGGCTGATGGAAGACTTGCGCGAACTCGGCAACGGCGCGGTCGCCATCTACACGCTCGTCGGCGAAGAGAAGTACCGCGTCATCCTCATCACGCCCGACGTGCAGCTCGCGCGCGAGTACCCGATTAAGGCCGTAGACCTCTACAAGAAGATCGCCGCCTTCCGCGAAGTCTTGCAGAACCCTTCCGCCGACCCGCGCCCGCAGGCGCAGGACTTGTACCGCATCGTCGTCGGCCCCATCGCCAAAGAGTTGGAGAGCGCGCACGCCGAGACCTTGATGTGGTCGCTCGACGGCGCGCTCCGCTACGTCCCCGTGGCCGCGCTCTACGACGGCGAGCGTTACATGGTCGAACGCTACCGCAACACGGTCTTCACGCTCGCCAGCATGGCGCGCCTCAAGGACGAGCCGAGCGCGAGCTGGAAGGGGCTAGGGTTCGGCGTCTCGAAGGCTCTGGGCGAGTTCGCCGCGCTGCCCGCCGTCCCCGAAGAGCTGCGCGGCATCATCCGCGACGAGGCGGCGGACGGAGCGCGCGGCGTGCTGCCCGGCAGAATCTCTCTTGACGAAGCCTTCACCGAAGAGTCTCTGAAGACAGGACTCCGGCTGCGCTTCCCGGTCGTCCACGTGGCAAGTCACTTCCAATTCCAGCCGGGCAACGAGACGGCCTCGTTCCTTCTGCTCGGCGACGGGAGCCGCCTTTCGCTCGCGCAGCTCAAGAGCGCGCAGAACCTCTTCGGCGGCGTCGAGCTGCTGACGCTCTCGGCGTGCGACACGGCTTCGGGCGGCGCGGGCGCGGACGGCAAGGAGGTCGAAGGCTTCGGCGTCCTCGCGCAGCGACAAGGCGCGAAGGCCGTGATGGCGACGCTCTGGCCCGTGGCCGACGCGAGCACGCGGCTCTTGATGCAGGAGTTCTATTCCCTACGCGACGCTCAGGCGGGGACGCTCAAGGCCGAGGCGCTCCGCCGCGCGCAACTCGCACTGCTGCGCGGCGAGGCGACGACGGCGGCGGGTGTCGAAGAGCGTGGCGCGGCGGCGACCGCGCGCCGTGGACTCTCCGGCGAGGCCGTCGCCGGCTCGCGCGCCAAAGCGCCTTACGCGCACCCGTACTTCTGGGCTCCCTTCATCCTCATCGGCAACTGGCGTTGAAGCCCGCCCGCGCACCCCGCAAAAACTTAGAGCGCGTTGCAAGACCGTAGGGGCAGGGCTTGTCCCGGCCCGTTCGGTTTCGCCCTCCTCGACACCGAGTGAAGCGCATCTGCGGGCAGGGATAAGCCCTGCCCCTACATTATTCATCTGCCGTTGAAGTCGGCGACGTGAGACTTTCGCGGGTAATTCTGGCAAGATACGCGTGAGATGACGAAGAACGCGGATGACTCGTTCGAGGGTTCTGAGGTGGGCGGCGCGCGGCGCGGAGCGGGCGCGGTTTTCGGCTCGCGCGGCGAGCGCGGCAACGGCGCGGACACCGCCGCCACGCTCAAGACCGTGGTCGAGACCGTCAGGCGCGTGATGCGCGCCGACACGGCGAGCGTCGCCAGCTTCTCTCTGCCTGAGCGCACCATCACGTGGCACGCGATGAGCGGCTTCCTCACGCTCGAAGCGCCGGGCGTCGAAATCGTCAACCCCCTGCGCGGCGAGTTCGCCGAGCGCGCCGCCGAAGCCGACGAGGACATCATCGAAGTGCGCGGCCTTGCGGGCGACCTGCCCGCGAGCGAGTTTCCCTTACACAGCGCCGAGGGCGTGCGCGACCTCGCGCTCGTCGCTTTGCGCGCGCGCGGCGAGGCGCTCGGCGTACTCGCGGTCGGCTACCGCGCCTCGCACCGCTTCAACGCCGAGGAGCGGCAGCAGCTCGAAGGACTCGCCGAGATGGCCGCGCTCGCCCTGGATAACGCGCGCCTCTTCGAGACGCTCGGCACGGCCAAGCGGGTCTGGGAGCAGACCTTCGACGCCATCCCCGACGGCGTCATCGTCCACGACGACCGGATGCTCGTCGCCCGCTGCAACTTCGCCGCCGCCGAGATGATGGGCCGCCACCCGTCCGAAGTCACGGGGATGTCTTGCGCCGAAGCCTTCGCCCGACTCTTCGGCGAGCGCGCCGCCGCCTACCACATGAAGCAGGGCGGCGCGCACACCTCCACCTCCTTCGAGCTTCAGGCCGAGGACGGCAGACGCTACCTCGTCTCGGTCGCGCCGATTACGAGTCTGGAGTCCGGAGTCTGGAGTCTGGATTCAAGCGCCGAAGGCCGTCAGGCTTCGGACTCCGAGCGCGACACACAGGCGAACTCGGATGATGAAGATTCCGAATCTTCTTCCATGTGCGAGGTCTCTTCAGAGAGTCCGGACTCCGGACGCCGGACTCCGGACTCTCCCAAGTCGCATTGGAGCGTGATTACGTGGAGCGACATCACGGCGCTCTCCGAGGTGCAGGAGCAGCTCGCCCGCGCGCGCCGTCTGGCGACCATCGGCCAACTCGCGGCGGGCGTCGCGCACGAAATCAACAACCCCTTAGCGGCCATCACGACCTGCGCCGAGGCGACGCTCAGAGACCTCCACGTCGTGCCCGAAACCGCCCCGCTCGTCGAGGAGCGCAACTGGAATTTCTACCTCGAAGAGATAGTCCGTCAGGCGCTGCGCTGCAAGCAGATTACGCGCGGACTGCTCGACCTCGCGCGGCAGAAGCGCGCGCGCCGCGAGCCCTGCGACCTCAACCGCCTCGTCGAGCGCACGGCCCGCCTCTTCGAGCAGAGGGGAAGAGAGCGGGAGATAACCTTCGGCGTCGAGCTCGACCCCTTGATTAAGGAAGTGGCGACCGACGAGGGGATGGTGCGGCAAGTCCTCGACAACCTTCTGAGCAACGCGCTCGACGCCGTGGGCGAAGGCGGCCACGTCACGGTCACGACCGCTCTTCAGGGCGAGCGCGTCCGCGTCGAGGTCGCCGACGACGGCCCCGGCATCCAGCCCGACACGCTCGCGCGCGTCTTCGACCCGTTCTTCACCACCAAAGACCCCGGCTCCGGCTCCGGCCTCGGCCTCGCCATCTCTCTGAGCTTCGCCGAAGAACTGGGCGGCGCGCTCACCGTCGAGTCCAAGCCGGGCGCGGGCAGCCGTTTCCGCCTCTGGCTCCCGCGCCGCACCCCGGAAAAGAACAGCCAGTGAGACCGATGTTCACGGAAGTTCTCCGTTAAACTCCTTCTCGTCTTTGTAGAAGTGACTGTAATTATCCCAGAGCAGATTGAACTGCGTCGTCCAGAACGCTCCGTAAGCGTCGTCGGCGGCGTGCTTGTGGAAGAGAAACTCGACCGTGTGGTTGTCCACGTGAACGGGCGTCGGCCCCCAGAACACTTTGGAATCAATGACGGCGACCCAGCCCGGATGGTGGCCGTAGTTGAATTTTAGACAATGCTTCTTGTCATCCTTCGCGTCGTCGGAAATGAAGGGCGCGACCGAGCTGGCGACGTAGTGCATGGCCTTCGCGGGGGTGATATTCTTTCGCCCAAGGATGCGCGAGTAGATGAAAGAACGCTCTTTGAATGAGGCGAGGAGAATTCTGATGTCTATGTCGGGAGGCTTCCCCTGAAGGATTTTCGTCGCTTCCTTTTCGATGCCGGGGAGCCACGTCTGGCAAATCCAAATCCGCCTCCGCGCCCCTTTGATGGCCTCCTCGTACTCGGTTCCGTCCGTGTCCGTCAGCTCGGCTTCGGAAAAAATAATTCCGATCCAACGCACGCCGAGCGCGACCAACGCGGCGAACGCCAACTTCTCGCCGAGCTGCACGGGCGCGGAACCTCCGTAGGGGCCGAACGGCAGGAGCATGAGACAGAGGGCTAAGGCGAGGAGCGTGAAGGTGATGAGGATTTCCGTCTTGCGGCGGCGGAAGACTCTCTCCCATTTCAAGGACATCTTCGACCTCCTTTCCACTGACGACCGGGCAGGACTCCTTGAGGAGCTTGTACGGCGGGCGCGCCGCAACTGGAAGGCTTGAATTTCGAGGTGGCGGGATTATACCGCCGCGCGAAAAAATTGGCGTATAAGTTTTCGCGCGACTCGCGGCGCGGCCAGCCGCCTCCCGCGCGGCACGCCCGAAAAGCAGTGACGCGCGAGCTACGAGAAGTGTTAAGATGCAGCCCCGACCCGTATGCTCTGGACGCGCTCTCGCTGAAGCTCTGAACGAGAATCCACCAACTCTCTGCCGCCGACTCATATGAGTAGAAAAATTCGCGTGATGGTCGTGGACGACGACGCCGTTTTGCGCCGACTCATCACCGACCAGACGGCGCTCATGGGCTTCGACTCGACCGCCGCCTCGTCCGGCGAGGAGGCGCTCGAAGCGCTCTCGAAAAGCGACTTCGACGTGGTGCTCCTCGACATCCGGATGCCCGGACTTTCGGGGCTCGACGCCCTGCGCGCGATTCGCCGGATGGAGGACGCGCCCGAAGTCATCATGCTCACCGCCGACACCTCGCTCCCGACCGGGCTCGAAGCGATGCGGCTCGGCGCTTACGATTACCTCACGAAGCCCTTCACGCTCGACGAAATCGAGACCGTCATCCGCAAGGCCGACGAGAAGCGGCGGCTCGTCCGCCAGAACGCCTCGCTGCGCGACGCGGTGCGCGCGCCCTCGGCGGACGCTTCTTCCGACGACGTGCCCGCGCTCGTCTACGGCGGCGAGGCGATGGAAGGCTTGGTGGCTCTGGCCGAGTCGGCGGCGCGGGCCGACTCGACCGTCGTCATCACGGGCGAGTCGGGGACGGGCAAAGACGTGCTCGCGCGCTTCATCCACGCGCGCTCTTCGCGCGCCGACTCGCCGATGATTACGGTCAACTGCGCGGCCTTCCCCGAAACGCTCTTCGAGTCCGAGTTCTTCGGCCACGAGCGCGGCGCGTTCACCGGCGCGACCGCCACGAAGCGCGGACTCATCGAAGCCGCCGACGGCTCGACGCTCTTCCTCGACGAAGTGGGCGAGATGCCCTCGCAGACGCAGGTCAAGCTCCTGCGCTTTCTCGAAGAGGGGAGCTTCCGCCGCGTGGGCTCGACGCGCGACCGCGCGGCGGACGTGCGCGTCATCGCCGCCACCAACCGCAACCTCGCCGAAGACGTGACGGCGGGCCGCTTCCGCGCCGACCTCTTCTACCGCCTCAACGTCATCTCTTTGCACGTCCCGCCCCTGAGGCAGCGGCGAGAGGACGTGCCCGTCCTCATCGAGCACTTCCTCTCGCGCTACCGCGAGCGCTTCACGCGCCCCGCGCTCGACCTCTCCGAGGAAGCCCGCCGCCGCCTCGCCGAGTACGACTGGCCCGGCAACGTCCGCGAGCTGCGCAACGCCCTTGAGCGCGCCGTCGCGCTCTCGACTGAAGACCGCATCGAGGCCGGGCAGGTGCTCCCCGCGCAGGCCGCGCGCGCGGGCGCTAGTCCGGCGGAAGGAGTCGAAGCGGCGACGGCGACGCCCGCCACGCTCGAAGCGCTTGAGCGGCAACACATCATCCGCGTCCTCGAAGAGACCGGCGGCAACCGCGAGCGCGCCGCCGCCGTCCTCGGCATCTCCTCCCGCACCCTCTACCGCAAGCTCCGCGAGTACGAGACGGGGATGAGTTCCTGAGCCATTGATGAAATGTATTAGAGAGTCGCTGAACGATGGGCTGGACTTGCCAGAAACTCTTCTGGAATCTGCGGATAGTAAAGCGGGGGCGCGCACAATCAGAGAAGGAAGTTTTTTCACCGCCCGCGCCCGTTTTCCACAGGTGGAAAACTGCCTGTGCACCTTCTGTTCAGAGACATCGCGAAAGCTTCCGCGCCTGACAAAACGTCAGGGGCGCTGACAAATTTTCAGCCCGGCCTGTCACCGGACGCCTCTTGGCCGCGCCTCACGTCCCTTCCTAAGAATCGCTAACTAACACAATAGCAGGAGTTAAGGCTCGGCCCCGTGCTTCGCGGGCGGGCGGCACGGGCCTTGTTAAGTGTCTGTCGCCGGACGTGTGTCTGTCCGGCGGTTAGTGTTACGAAGACAAGGGAAGTAAAGGAAAGAAGCCGCATGGCCCGCGTGATGATTTGTGACGACGACCGAGTGATGGCGGAGGAGTTGGTGAAGGCTCTGTGTGCCGCCGGGCACGAGGCCGAGACCTGCCGCCACACGATGGACGTTCTGAGGGCGGCGGCGGAAGGTCGCTTCGACCTCATCGCCGTCGGGCTCGACATGGCGGGCTTCGGTCGCGGCGGGGCCGTCGAGGCACTGCGCGAGATCGCGCCCGGCACTTCGCTCATCGCCATCCATAACCGACCGTCCGAGATCATGCGTTCGGCCACGCACGCGCGACTCGCGGCGGTCATCCCGCGCCCCGTCAGCCTCAAGCACTTCATGTACGCCGTCGCCTGCGCCCTCAAAGAGCAGACGACGCCTCAACCCGCCTAGAGATATCGAAGGGGGACTTCAAAGAAGCCTCCCGCCTTTCGCTCACACGCGGCACGCCGACCGGCCCGATAAACGAGGCCACTCTCACACAAGCAACAAATAATTTTTGGAGGAGAAGATCATGACTAAGTTGAAAAAGAATCTGGGCCTCGTTCCGCTGCTGGCGCTCTGCGTCGTGGTGTTGGGCGGCGTTGCCGCCTTCGCGCAGAGGCAGATGCTCGGCGCGCAGACCGGCAGGCCCGAAATCAAGGTGCTGCTCTCCGGCGCGGTCGAACGCGAAGGCAAGCGGCTCGCGCTCGAAGAGGTCAAGGACGTGCAGCCCGGCGAGATTCTGCAATGGCAGATCGAATCGCTCAACGAGGGCACGGGCTCGGCGCGCGACTACAAGACGGTCGGCCACATCCCGGCTGGCACGTCGTTCGTCGCCGGGAGCGCCGTCGCCGTCGAGGGCTCGACCGTCACCTACAGCATTGACGGGGGCAAGACCTTCTCGACGCAGCCCGTGGTCGAGCAGAAGCAGGCGGACGGCACGGTGAAGAAAGTCGCCGCGCCCGTCTCGATGTATACGGAAGTGCGCTACGAGTGGTCGGACGCGCTCGCCGCCGGCGGCAAGCTCTCCGCTTCCTACAAGGTGCGCGTCAAGTAACCAGGGGGGCACTCGCGGCTGCGGTCGCTTCTCAGGGCACGGGTCGGCCACGACCCACCTAACCTCAAGAGCCCCGACCGACGCCCAACACCCACCGACCACCCTAACGAGGAATAATGATGAATAAGAGAACTTTTACCCCCAGCACTTTCCGCCCGCTTGCGCTCGCCGCGCTCGTGGCCGCCGCGCTCCTCCTGTGGGGCGCGCCCGCCGCGCTCGCGCAGACCGCCGGCGGCACTTCCATCTCCAACACCGCGTCGGCCAGCTACTCGGATTCGGGCGGCAACACCTACGACACGACCTCGAACACCGTGACGGTCACGGTGGCGAACGTCGCGGGGCTCGCCATCACGCCCGACGACGCTGCGGGCAGCGGCGCGAGCGGCAACGTCGTCGCCGGGAACCCGAACGGCTCGCTCTCCTTCGCCGTCTCCAACACGGGCAACTTCGCCGACACCGTGACCTTCAAGGCGGGCGGCGCGAGCCTCTCTATCAGCGGCGCGATTACGGGGGCCAACGTCACGGCGGCCTTCTTCGACGCCAACGGCAACGGCACCTTCGAAGCGGGCGACACCAACATCTGGACGAACGCCTCGGACGTGGCCTCGGCCTCGATCCCTGCGGGCCAGAGCCGCAACGTCGTCGTCCTCTTCAGCGTCCCGGCTGGCGCGAGCGGCTTCGTCAACGCCCAGCTCGGCGACGCGGGCGGCGCATCGCCCTTCGACAACCAGACTCTCGTCGCCTCCGCCGCCGACGTGGCGAACACGACCGCCGGCGTCAACGGGCGCTCCGAGGCGCGCGGCTCGCGCAGCCTCACGGTCTTGCGCGACGTGGCCATCGTCACGACCCTGACCGGCCCCGCCGGGCCGATCAATCCGGGCAGCGACATCTCCTACGCGCTGCACACCTGCAACGTCTCGACGACGCAGGCGGCCTCGGCGCGCACTCTCGCCAACGCCCCCGTCGGCTCGAACAGCGGCGTCTTCGAAATCTTCCCCATCCCTTCGCAGACCTCTCTGAAGGCGGGGCAGACCTTCCCGGCGGGCACGCTCTACTCCGTGAGCCCGCTCACCGATAACCCCATCTCCGCCGCCGTCTGGACGACGAGCGCGCCCGCCGATTTGACGACGGTGCGCCGCATCGCCTTCAACCGCGGCGCGTCGCTCGCGGCGAACAACACCTGCACGTCCGACATCAGCATCCTCGTGACGATCAGCGCGTCGGCCAACGCCAACCTCCCCGTCCTCGCCATCGCCGACTCGTTCGCCAACAACACGTTCGGCAACGGCATCACCGACCAGTCGGGCGACGCCGACGCCAACTTCGGCAACGGTCGCGCCGACCTCTCGCCCCTGAACAGCAACCCCGACGGCTCGAACCTTTCGGCTGCCGGCTCGGTTGACGGCGACGGCGTGCTCATCCTGACGCTCATCGGCAAGCTCGGCTCCGTCCTGAACGGGCCGAACGGCGCGCCGGGGGCGACGGGGCCGACCAACAACAACGACGACTTCACGAACCGCAGCGTGACGACGGGCATCGCGGGCGTCGCGCCCGGCGGCTCGACCAGCGCGGCGGGCACCACGACCTTCACCAACACCGTCCAGAACACGGGCAACGCCGACGACGTGTACACGCTCTCGGTGCCGAACTTCGCTTCGCTCCCGGCGGGCACGTCGCTCGTCATCACGACGGCGAGCGGCACGGTGACGGTCAACGCGGCGAACCCTTCGGGGAGCGTCACGGTGAGCGTCGCGCGCGGCGCGTCGGCCAACTACACGGTGGCCTTTAACCTGCCGACCGGGCAGACGGTTCTGACCGGCTACTCCTCCATCATCCGTGCGACTTCGGCCAACACCCCCGCCTCGTCGAACGACACGATTGACCGCCTTTACACCGGGTTCCTCCGGCTCATCAAGACGGTCACCGTGGACAACCAGACGGGCGTGGGCGGCTTGACCGACGCCGTTCCGGGCGCGCATCTGGTCTACCAGATTGCCTACTCGAACGTCTCCTCCGGCGGCGGCGTCGGCAGCGTCACGCTGACGGCGACGAGCATCGTCATCAACGAGGACGGCGACGCCGGGACGAACAACTGGGCGGCGAACACCACCCAGATCATCGGCGCGCAAGGCCCCGTTGACTCGACCACCGGCGTCATCACCGACGGCGACACCGCCGGCGCGGTGACCGCCATCACCACCTTCCTGAAGGACAGCATTCCGAGTCTCGCCCCCGGCGCGTCTGGAACGTTCACCTTCAGGCGGCTGATTAACTAAACGATGAAGTCAGAACGCTGAACGATGAACTAAAAACAACTTGTCTTCCAGTTCATCGTTCAGCGTTCAAACTTCTGACTTTCCAACCTCGGTCTTCTCCAAAAATGTCTGAAGCCCGCCCCCAAAGTTTCCTCCGCGCGCTCGCGCTGCTCCTGCTCCTCGCCACGCTCACGGCGGGAGGAGTGGTCGCGGGCACGCGCGACGGAAACGCGGAGGCGGGCTCGGTCATTTCCAACCGCGCCGAGGCGACCTACACGGACGCCGAAGGCACGGGCTTCGCGACCGTCTCGCCGACCGTCACGGTCACGGTGCGAGTCGTCGCCGCGCTCTCGGTCGTGCCCGACGAGACCGAACCTTCCGCGACCGTCTCGCCGAGCGAGCGCGTCACACGCCTCTTCCGCGTCTGCAACACCGGCAACACCCCCGACTTCTACACCATCGTCGCGGCTGACGCTTCCGCGCCCGCCACCATCTTCGCGCTCCACTTCGACACGGACGGCAACGGCGCTCTCGACGCCGCCGACCGACCCATCACGCTCGGCGAGACGATGAGCCCCCGCCTCGCGCGCGGCGCGTGCGCCGGAGTCCTCGCCGAAGTTGACACGAACGCCGCGCAGCAGGGCCAACAGTTCTCCGTCCGCCTCACCGCCCGCTCGAACGTCCTCGAATCCCTGACGGGGACGCCGCAGGACATCGGCACCATCATCAACGTCGTCGGCAACGGCGCGCGCATCTCGTCCCCGGCGGAACCGTCGCTTCCTCCCGTCAAGCTCGTCGAAGGCCGCGAGCGACTCACCGCCTCGCCGGGCCAGACGCTCGAATACAGTATCTCGTTCCGCAACAGCGGAGACATCCCCGCCCGCCGCGTCGTGCTGCGCGACGACCTCCCCGAAGGTCTCGAATACGTCGCCGACTCGCTCCGCCTCAACAACCGCGCGCTCACCGACGCCGAAGACGCCGACGAAGGTCAGGTCACGAACCGCCGCCTCGAAGTGAAGCTCGCCGAGCCGCTCGCCGTCGGCGCGCTCGTCGAGGTCACGTTCCGCGCGCGCGTCTCAGGCGCGGTCGCGCCGGGCGCAGGCATCGTCAACACCGGCATCGTCAACGCCGAGAACGCGCCCGCCGCCGCGACCACGAGCGCGACGGCGGTTGTTAATCCCTTCGGCCTCGTCTATCAGGGCCGCAGCGGCGGCACGCCGATTCCGGGCGCGCTCGTCTCGCTCGTTAATGACGCGAGCACCGGCTCGCCCGTCCTGCTCAACAACGGCGCGGGCTCCGAGCCGAACGGCGACAACGCCAACCCCTTCTCTTCTGACGCGCAGGGCCGTTGGAGCTTCGTGCTCTCGCCCGCGCAGCTCGGAAGCGTCGGCGTCCCGGCCCGTTACTTCCTCAACGTCACCGCGCCCGGCTACCGCGCGCGCATGATTGAAGTGACGGTCACGCCGGACGCGACGGCTCCCGGCCTCTTCTCGCTCACCGTCCGCGCGCTCGACGGCCAGCCCGTCGCGCGCACGGGCGGCTTCGAGCTGACCGAAGGCGCGGTCACGAGCGAGCGCCTCGCCGCCTTCGCCTTGAACATCCCGATGTTCGAGACGACGACGCTGGAAATCATGAAGTCCGCCGACCGCCCCTCGGTCGAGATCGGCGACACCATCAACTACCGCGTCGAGATTCGCAACGCGACCGTCACCGCCGTCGAAGACTTGACGGTGCGCGACGTGCTGCCCGCTTCGTTCCACTACGCGCAAGGCACGGCCCGCGTCCTCTCTCCGCCTTCAGCCGAGCGACCCATCGAGCCCGAAGTCCTGCCCGACGGCGTGCTCGTCTTCCGCGTGGGCCGCGTCGCGGCGGGCTCGCGCGCGACGCTGACCTACCGCGTCCGCGTCGGCGCGAACGCGCAGGAAGGCGAGCAGTTCAACACGGCGCAGGGCTCCGGCACTTTGACGGGCGGCGAGTCGGTCTCCACGCCGACGGCGCGCACGGGCGTCCGCGTCCGGCGCGGCGTCTTCTCCTCGCAGCAGTTGATATTGGGCCGCGTCTTCGAGGACGCGAACTCCAACGGCCTCTTCGACAAGGACGAGCGCGGCCTTCCGGGCGTGCGCCTCTATCTCAACAACGGCCAGTCGGTCATCACCGACTCCGCAGGGCTCTACAACTTCCCCGTCGTCAACGAGGGCGCGCAGGTGCTCTCGCTCGACCCCGTGACGCTCCCGCGCGGCTACTCGCTCGCGCCGAGCGAGCGACGCGACGAGCGGAGCTGGACGCGTCTCCTGCGCACGCCCCTCGGCGGCGGCGCGATGCTCCGGCAGAATTTTGCCCTGCGCTCCGACAGAAGCGACGACGCGGCGAGCGCCTTGAACGGCGACGCCAAGAACAGTGTCTCGTCGCAGGCGAACGCGACGAAGCAGACGAAGCTCAACGGCTCTCTCTTCTCGGCGGTCGAAGGCACGAACGGCGACGCGTCGAAGACGAATAACGCCGAAGTCTCGAAAGGCGCGGAGGCGAAGAGGGAAGAGCCGCGCGCTTCGGGCACTTACGAGCTGACGACGACAGAGACCTTAGAGCCGGTCGCGCCCGGCGCGGTGCGCGTCATCTCGCCGCAGCCGGAAGGCTTCGTCGCGGGCGCGGCGCTTGAGATCGAGGCGCGCACCAACGTCGCTTGGACGGTGGCGGTCGAAGTCGGCGGCAAACGCGTCGCGGAGACGAATATCGGCGAGCGCCGCATTGACAACAAGAACGGCTTGGCGACTTTCACCTTCGTCGGCATCGGCATCTCGCCGGGGCCGAACCGCTTGAAGGTCACGGCCATCGGCCCCGCAGGTCAGACCGGCGAGACGGTGGAACTCACCGTCTACGGTCGCGGCCCGGCGAAGCGTTTGGAGATTGTCTCTGATAAGCAGGAGCTTTCGGCGGGCGGGCGCGACGAGGCTTCAATCCGCGTGCGCGCCTTCGACCAGTGGGGACACCCGGCGGCTGACGGCTCGGTGGCGGTCGAAGTGACGCGCGGTCGCCTGCTCAGAGTTGAAGATGAAGGCGTCGCCGGAAGTGCTCAGTCGAAAGAAGGCGCGGACAAGATTAACGTTGACGCGGGCTCAGTCCTTTCAATGCCTTCCGCCCCCGGCGCGCAGGACGGGGCGCAGAGCCAGCAGATTATTCCGCTCGTCGGCGGCGAAGGCGCGCTCCGGCTCGTCTCCGACAGCGCACCGGGCGCGGCTGAGATTCGCGCGACGACCGGCTCGGTCGAGTCGAAGCAGAGCATCCGCATCACCGCCGAAGTGCGGCCCGCGATTCTCGTCGGCTTGGCCGAGCTGACCGTCGGGAGCGCGCAGCCCGAACTCACCGCCGACTCCGAAGAGACGGTGCGTCGTCGCCTCGCCTTCTTCTATCGCGGGCAGGTCTTCGGCTCGAACCTCCTGACGCTCGCGTATGACAGCAACCGCCCCGTCAATCGCACGAACGGGCGCGACCGGCTCTTCCAGTTCGACCCGCTCGACCGCGCCTACCCGCTCCTCGGCGACTCCTCGACGCGCTTCGAGGACGCGCAATCGAACTCCAAGCTCTACGTCCGCGTTGACCGTGGCCGCTCCTACTTCATGTTCGGCGACTTCGACACGGAGAACGGCGAGGCGGGCCTTGCGAGCTACACGCGACGCCTGACGGGCGCGAAGCTCCACCTCGAAAACTCGAAGGGCGATTACGTCTCCGTCACCGGCGCGCGCCCCGACACGGCCTACGCGCGCGACGTTTTCCCCGGCGGCGCGCTCGCCTTCGTCCGCCTCTCGCACGGCGAAGTGCTGCCCGGCTCGGAGTCAATCGTCCTCGAAGTGCGCGACCGCCGCAATCCCGAAATCATCATCTCGCGCGAGACCTTGATTCGCTCGGTGGATTACAACCTCGACTCCGTGACGGGCGAGATTTTCTTCCTCCGGCACATCTCGACCTTCGACTTCGCCTTCAACCTCTTGCAGGTCGTCGCGACCTACGAGTACCGCGCCGCCTCGATGTCTTCGGCGGTCTACACGGCCCGCCTCTTCAAGACGTTCGAGCGCGTGGGGCTCAAAGTCGGACTCTCGTTCATTGACCAGCGGCAGGAGGAGTTCGGCTCGTTCGTCATCGGCGGCTTCGACGCCGAGAAGACGATGCCGAACGGCGGGCGGCTTCGCGCCGAGTACGCGACCTCAAGGGGCCGCGTCGCCGTCGGCGGCAACCTCTTCAGCACCGGCCTCGACGAGCGCCACGACGGCAACGCCTACCGCGTCGAGCTCGAACAGCCGCTCGGCTTCCGCGAGGCGACCTTGCGCGCCGGGTTCGCGCGCGCCGACGAAGGCTTCCTCAATCCTTTCGGCGCGACCGTCACGCCCGGCTCGCAGCGCGCCGACGCCTCCGTCGAGATGAAGGTGCGCGCCACGTCGCTCGTCCGCGTCCAGTTGATGGACGAGCGCAACAAGACTTCGAACGTGGACAACCGCCGCCTGACCGGCTCGCTCTTCTGGACGGAATCAATCGGCGACCGTCTGCGCGCGACCGTCGGCTACGACTTCCGCCGTCTCAAAGATAATCTGACCGACCGCGAGACCGACTCGAACCTCGTCACCGTCGGCGCGGAGTGGCAGGCGACCGACAAGCTCCAACTCTCCGTCAAGCGCGAGCAGAATCTTTCCGAGGCCGACCCGACCTACCCGAACCAGACGACGCTCGCCGCCAACTACCAGTGGAACCAGTACACGAAGCTCTTCTTCTCGCAGCGGCTCGCCTCCGCGCCCATCACGCCGATCAGCGACGCCGCCGCCACCGGCTTCGTCGCCACCGGCGCGCGCCGCGAGACGGCCATCGGCATCGAGACGCGGCTCGGTCGCTTCGCCAGTCTCAACTCTCGCTACCAACTTGAGAACGGCATCAACGGCACGGACAGCTTCGCCGTCATCGGTCTCGCCAACCGTCTGGCCTTGAACAAGGAACTCTCGCTCGACCTCGGCTACGAGCGCGGCTTCCACATCGCCGGCGAGGGCGAGAGCTTCAACAGCGCGCACTTCGGCCTCTCGTGGCAGCCGACCGAAGACTTCCGCACGACGGGCCGCTACGAGCTGCGCGACCGGGGCGGCTTCGGCTCCGTCTTGACGCTCGGCGCGGCGGGCCGACTCTTCGACAACTTCACTTCGCTCGCCCGCGTCCAGTTCGCGCGCACCAACTTCGGCGGGCGCGAAAGCTCTTCGTCGAGCGCGACCGCCGCGATTGCGTGGCGTCCGCTCGAATCAGACCGCGCGGGGCTGCTCTTGAGCTACACGCGGCGCGACCTCTCGCAGGAGGGAATTGACGGGCGCGGCCAGACGCGCGACCGCTCCGACCTCCTCTCGTCCGACGCTTACTATCAGGCGACGCGCAACGTCGAACTCTACGGGCGGCTCGCCTTCAAGTTCGGCGACACGATGTCGCCGGAGCTGGCGCGCGTCTCTTCGTTCACCTATCTGACGCAGGGCCGAGTCGTCTACCGCGTCGGCCCCTACGTTGACTTCGCGGGCGAGATGCGCTGGCTCGCGCAGCCCTCGACGCGGACGGCCCGCGCCTCGGCGGGGACGGAACTCGGCTTCTGGGTGCTGCCCGATTTGCGTCTCGGCGGCGGCTACAACTGGACGGGCGCGGGCGAGCCCACCGCCGGGTCTCTCGTCGCCGGACGGCGCGGCTTCTACTTCACCATCTCGTCCAAGCTCTCCAACCTCTTCGACCTCTTCGGCACGTCGCGCGCCGGTGCGACCTCCGCCGAGGGCACCGACGACGACGCGCGGGGCAAGCAAAAGAAGAAGGACGAGGAAGAGGAGGAGGAATAGCCTTTGAAGCGTGCGGCACGAAAGGCTTTGAGGGGTGTGTCCGCCACGGTGCGGCGCTCGCCCGCCGTGCGCCTCGTCGCCGCCCGCGCGCTCGCATTCTGTGCCGCACGGTTGAAGCAGCGGTTGCCTCTCGTCGCGCTGTCGCTCCTCGCGTTCGCGCCCGCCGCGTCGGCGCAGACCAACATCTACCAGATGCGCGGCTCGAACAATTACGGGATTTACGTTTACAACGTCCCGGCCAACACCCACACGACCGTCGTCCAGCCCTATCTCGTCAACCCCGCGGGCACGAACTCCGCGACGCTCGCGCAGCGACCCAGCGACGGGATGCTCTTCTACGTCACCTACACGGGTGCCAACAACCCGACGCTCTACCGTTTCAATCCCGCGACGCCCAACGTCGCGCCGGTCGCGGTCGGCGCCGGCCTCGGCGGCACTGTCCCGTCGTCGCTCCGCATGGCGTTCTCGCCGACGGGGACGCTCTACTACCTCCCCGACACACGCGTGCTCTATACCATCAACACGGCCACCGGCGTCGCCACCTCGACCGGAGTGACGGTCGCCGCCGCCGTCACCAGCGGCGGCGACATGGCTTTCAACGCGGCTGGCACGCTCTACATCTCGACCAGCTCGAAGCTGCTCTACACGGTCTCGATTGCGAGCGGCGCGGCGACGCAAATCGGAAACGCGGCGGTCAACTTCACCCCCGCCGCCAACGCCACCATCGGCCTCGCCTTCAACGCGGCGGGCGATCTGCTGGCGCAGACGCAGAACCCGAACAACATCTATCGAATCCCCCTGCCCGTCGCCAACAACGCGACCCCGCAGGGCGTCCTCGTCCGCGCGGGCGACGGCGACACCGGCACGACGGGCGACATGGCGAGCGCCAACGTGCCCGCGCCCAACCTCTCGATCACGAAGACGGACGGCGTCACGACCGTCTACCGCGGCGGCCCCATCACCTACACCATCGTCGTCACCAACAGCAGCGCCTACGCCGTGACCGGCACCGTCGTTGACAACGTGCCCGCGAGCGTCACGGGCGTGACGTGGACGTGCAGCGCCACGGCCCCCTCGTTCTGCGCCGCCGCCAACGGCTCCGGCAACAGCATCAACACCAGCGCCACCCTCGAACCCGGCGCTTCGGCTACCTACACCGTCAGCGGCACGGTCTCCGCCACCGCGACGGGCGTAATCACCAACACCGCGACCGTCAACCCCCCAACGTGGCTCCCCGATTCGAGCCCGGCCAACAACACCGCCTCCGACAGCGCCACGGTCAACCTCAACGCCAATCTCTCGATCACGAAGACCGACGGGCTCGCGAACGTCAACCCCGGCAGCGCCGTCACCTACACCATCGTCGTCAGTAACGCCGGCCCCGACCCCTCCACCGGCTCAATCGTGACCGACACCGTCCCGGCTGCCCTGACCGGCGTCACGTGGACGTGCGGCGCGCTCACGGGCGGCGCTACCTGCGGCGCGGCCAACGGCAGCGGCAACACCATCAACACCACGGCCAACCTGCCGAGCGGCGGGTCTGTGACTTACACCGTCACCGGCACGCTCTCCGCGACGGCGACCGGCACGCTCTCGAACACCGCGCGCGTCGTCGTGCCCGCCTCCGGCGTGACCGACCCGAACGACCCGACGCGCACCGGCGCGAACAACAACAGCGCCACCGACACCACGACCATCAACGCCGCTTCCAACCTCGCCGTCACGAAGACCGTCAACAACGCCGCGCCGAACGTCGGCAACGCCATCGCCTACACCGTCAGCGTCACGAATGGCGGCCCCGCGGGCGCGACTAACGTCCGCCTCACAGACCTCCTCCCGGCGGGGCTCACCTTCGTCTCCGCCGTGCCTTCGGGCTCGACCACCTACAACTCTGGCACGGGGCTCTGGACCATCGGCTCGCTCGCCAACGGCGCGACCGCGACGCTCGTCATCAACGCGACGGTGAACGCCGGAACCGGCGGCTCGACCATCACCAACACGACCTCCGGGCTCACCTTGGATCAGTTCGACCCCGTCTCCACGAACAACGTCGGCAGCGTCCCCCTCACGGTGACGAGCGCCGACCTTTCGCTCGCCAAGACGGTGAATAACGCCACGCCGAGCTTAGGCCAGAACGTGACCTTCACGATCACGCTCGGCAACGCCGGGCCGAACGGGGCGACGGGCGTCGCGGTGAGAGACGTTTTGCCCGCCGGCCTCGTCTTCGTCTCGGCCACGCCCAGCACAGGCACTTACAACAGCGGCACGGGCATCTGGTCGGTCGGCTCACTCGCCAACGGCGCGAGCGCCACGCTGCAACTCACGGCCACGGTCAACGCCTTCGGCAGCATCACGAACACCGCTCAGGTCAGCGCGTCGAATCAGTCCGACCCGGACTCGACGCCGAACAACAACAACGCCGCCGAAGACGATCAGGCCAGTGCGATTCTCGGCGCGACTCCGCCCAACATCACACTCTGCAAGACCTTCGCCAGCCAGCCGTGCCCGCCGCCCGCCCTGCCCGCGCAGATGCCCGGCAGCGAACTCTCCTACACCGTCACGTTCACCAACAGCGGCGGCTCGGCGGCGAACGCCTTCGTCCTCACCGACCCCAACCCCAGCACGAGCCTGAAGCTCAACGACTACACCGATTTCAAAGTCGGCTCCGTGGTCAACAACCTCGGCACGACCGGACTCGGCGTGACCGTGACCTACTCCAATAACGGCGGCACGACTTATGTCTACACGCCCGCGAGCGGCGGCGGCGGAGCGCCTGCCGGATACGACCGCCTCGTCACGCACATCCGCTGGAGCTTCACCGGCAACTTCAGCCACGTCGCGCCCAACAACACTGGCAGCGTCTCTTTCACCGTCCGCATTCAGTAAGACAAAAGCGAAAAGGCGAAAGGCAAAAGGGGAAGGCGTGACCGGCTTCTTCACTTTTGCCTTTCGCCTTTTCACTTTTGCCTTCCGCTTTCTCGGCTGTGTTAGAGTTGGCCGCAACCGATGGCCCTCAACGACGAGACACTGCTGCGCGACGTGACGCTCTCCGAGGCGCGGAGCCTCGTCGTCTACGGCATGGCGACGCTGCTCGCCTTAGTCCTCTTTTTCCTGCTCGTCGGCAAAGTGCTGGTCGCGCTCCTGCTCGGCGTGGTGGCCGGGGCTTATCTCGTCCCGGTGCAGGAGTGGCTTGAGCGACGTTTGCGCGCGCGCGCCGGGAGCGCGGTTATCACCATCCTGCTCATCATCGTCCCGCTCGTCGCGCTCGTCGGCTACGGCTGGTACGAGATGTCCGGCTACTCGAAGAGCGTCGTCGAGCACCAGCACGAAATCACGGACTCCATCAGCCGCTCGCTCTCGCGCTACCTCGGCGTGCGCTACGAGGAGACGCGCGCCGGTCTGCAAGCGGCCTTCGCCGAGGCGTTGCTGCGCTCGGCGGAAGCGCTCGCGGAGTTCCGCAAGGGCGCGGCGCTGCTCCTCTCGTCGTCGACCGTCTTCTTCTTCACGGTCTTCTACGTCCTGACGCACAGAACTAAACTGAAGGCCTACATCAAGCTCCGAGTGCCGGGCGAATTCCTGCCGCTCTACGAGAAACTCTCGGAGAACGTCGGCGGCGCGCTGCGCGGAGCGTTGTGGGCGGTCTTCATTGACCAGACGGCGAAGGCGCTCGTCATCTTCGTCCTCAACCTCGTCTTCGACGTGCCGCTCGCGGTCGCGCTCGCGCTCGCCGCCTTCCTCGTCGGCTTCTTCCCTCTGCTCGGCGTGTGGGTCGTCTACGTCCCCGTCAGTCTCTACCTGCTCGTCTTCCGCGACGCGCCGGGGGCGGCGGCCATCTACTTCGGCGTCGGCGTGCTGATAACCATCGGCTCGTCGCTCGCCCTCCGACCGCTGCTCGCCTCGAAGCAGTCCGGCGGCTTCAACTTCTACTGGATGCTCGTCGCGCTCGTCGCGGGCGTCTACGTCTTCGGCATCCCCGGCATCGTCCTCGGCCCCGCCATTCTCGGCTTCGCTAAGGCGGTCTTAGACACGCTCGTCGGCGACGTGAAGTACGACACGTCCCTGCTCAGGGAGGAGCGAGTGCAGGAGAAGACGGCGAACGCCGCAACGTTGAATGATGAAGGAGCCGCTATTTGAAACAGTACCGCGAGCGGTAGCGAGCGGGTTGAGCATCGCCAACGCCAACCCGCTCGCTACCGCTCGCGGTACTGTTAGTTGTCAGTCCTCATCACTTACTGATTGACCATGCTTGACAGAAACCTCTTCAACTTCGGCGAGGAAGCGGGCGCGGCGCTGCGCGAGGGGCGGGCGGTCGTGGCTCTTGAGTCAACGGTCATCTCGCACGGGCTGCCGAGCCCCCTGAATTTGGAGACGGCGCGGAGGCTCGAACAAATCGTGCGCGAGCGCGGGGCGACGCCCGCGACCGTCGCCATCCTCGGCGGTCGCCTCTGCGTCGGGCTCGACGAAGCGCAGCTCGCGCGGCTCGCCGAATCGGAGGGCGTGCGCAAGGTCAGCCGCCGCGACCTCTCGGTGGCCGTGGCGCGCGGTTGGGACGGCGCGACGACCGTCGCCACGACGCTCTGGGTCGCTTCGCGCGCGGGCATTAAGGTCTTCGCCACGGGAGGCGTCGGCGGCGTGCACCGGGGCGACCTGCCCGACGTGTCGGCTGACTTGCCGGAGCTGGCGCGCACGCCGCTCGTCGTCGTCTGCTCCGGCGCGAAGTCCGTCCTCGACCTCCCGGCCACGCGCGAGTGGCTTGAGACGCACGGCGTCACGGTCGTCGGCTACGGCTGCGAAGAATTACCTGCCTTCTACGAACGCCGCAGCGGCCTCCCCTTAGACGCGCGCGCCGACACGCCCGCAGAGGTGGCCGCGCTCGCCCGCGCGCGCGACGCGCTCGGACTCGAAGCCGCGCTCCTCGTCGCCGTGCCCGTCCCCGCAGAGTCCGAGGTCGAAGCCGGGTTGATGCGCGAGAGCCTCTCCGAAGCGCTCAACGAGGCCGAGTCGCAAGGCGTCAAGGGCCGCGAGCTGACGCCCTTCCTCCTCTCGCACATGAGCCGACGGAGCGGCGGCGCGACCCTGCGCGCCAACGTCGCCCTCCTCGAAAACAACGCCCGCGTCGCCGCCGACATCGCCCTCGAACTCAACGAGAGCTAGAAAAAGAGAACCTCGGCGCGCGCCGCGTCGTTCTTCCTTCTGACCGAAGGGCGGGCACAGATAATCACGCAGTTAAATGAAGTGGGCGGCGGGCCGCGTGCGCCGGGGGCAAGGGCGCGCGGGAGTTCGTCGCCGAAAGGTGAGGCATGAAATTTCGTCTTTTTATCGTCATCCTTCTCGTCGCCGGCGCGGCGTTCGCGGGGCGGCAGGTGAACCGTATGAGGAACGCAGGTTCGGGCGGCGGCGCGACGCGCGCAGAGACGCGCCAGAGCTTCCGCCTCGGCGCGGGCGCGCGCGTCGAGGTGCGGCACATCAACGGCTCGGTCGAGATTAAGACCGCCGAGACCGACACGGCGGAAGTCCACATCGTCCGCACGGCGGAGAGCGCCGAAGACCTGGAAGCCTTGAGGGTCGTTGTTGAAGACTCGCCGGAGTCGCTCGTCATTCGCGGCGAGGGCGTGGGCGGCAACTGGTGGCGTCGGCTCTGGGGCGGCGGCGGTCAGGTGAGGAGTGAAGTGAAGCTCGTCATCCCGCGCCGCGCGGAGGTCGCCGTGAGGCACGTCAACGGCCCCGTCGCGGTCGGCGAGACGGACGGCGCAATCGAGGTGGGACACGTCAACGGGCGCGTCGAAGTGGCGGGCAGCAACGGTCGCTCGGAGGTCGCGCACGTCAACGGCGGCGTCCGCGTCGGCCTCGCGCGGCTCGACGCGCAGGGCCTTGAAGTGAGGGGCGTGAACGGCAACGTCGAAGTTAATTTGAAAGAGAAGCTCGACGCCGACATCAACGTCCACGGGCACAACGGCGGCTTCTCGCTCAACGTCCCGAACGTCACCACGCAGGAGCGCGAGAGCCGTTCGGAGTTCCGCGCGCGCCTCGGCACGGGCGGCCCCGAAATCAACGTCAGCGGCGTCAACGGCAACGTCCGCTTCGAGTCGAACACGACCGCAACTCCGTCCGACGCGACGGCGGTCATCGGAAATCTTTCGCCCCCGCCACCCCCGCCGCCTCCTGCCCCTTAAGTAAAACCCCGAACCGTTTTCTCGCCTGACCCGCAAAGTGGCCCGCGTCGCGACGTGCGACGCGGGCCACTCACTCTTTACTTTCGTCAAAGCTTCGTCCGCTGCTCAGTCCGACTTGATGCTCTGCCAGACCTCGCGGATGGTGCGCGCTTCGGGGGCGAGGCGATTGAGGATGTACCCGGCGGCGACGAAACAGGCGAAGGTCAAAAGCACTGGCACGAGCGTCCGGCGCACCGCGCCGAGCAGCCAGTTGCCGGGCACGGGCTCTTTCACGCGCCGGTACAGGCCGGAGACCAGAAGACCGTCAACGAGTATCTCCGCCAGCAGCGCGGGCGCGAGGTAGACGACGTAGAGCGAGGCCAGAAGGCCGCCGAGGATGAGCAGCAGCAAGGCGATGACGAAGAAGCAGCCCTCGTCCGCGTCAACGCCGATGTCGAGACTGTCGAGCAGTCCGCTCCCGCCACCACCACTGCCTCCGCTGCTGCCTCCTCCTCCGCTCACACTCTCCGAAGCCGCGCTGAGTCCCTGCGTCCCCCAATCGCCGCCCGCGCCCGCGCCGCCGAAGTCGCCACCGCCGCCGAAGCCCGCCACGTCGTTCGCGGCCCCGCTCAGGTCAACCGGCACGCCGTCGAGGATGTTCAAGTCCAAGTCGAAGGAGGATGACTCTCGACTCACGCGCTGGTGGTAGAAGAGCCAGAGCCGCAGCAGGAGCAGGAAGGCGGCGTAGGCGACGATCACCGCGAACGGGTAACGCAACCACATCCGGCCCACGCCCAAGTGCAGGAGCGCGAACGACACGAGGAACCCGACAAGCCCCGTCAACATGAGGATGAGCGACATCTGCAACCGCGGCATCCCCCGCCGCAGAAGCAACTCCCGCATGCGCTCGACACGCGTTTGCCTGCCGTCGCCCCGCTTCGCGCTTTTTGATTTTGCCCTCGACATGTTGAAGACGTTAACTTCGACGCTTCCTGCTTACCCTCGCTCTCTCTCCGGCCCGTAGAAGATGACCCAGACGGTGAGGTCGTCGGTAAAATTCTCGAAGCGGTGGACGACTCCGGCGGGCACGAAGAGCACGTCGCCGGGGCCGAATGCTTCGCGCGCGTCGCCGTTGACGAACTCGCCCCGGCCCTCGACGACGACGTACAACTCGTCGCGCGTGTGCGGCTGTTGCGGGTCGCGCCCGCGCGGCGCGTAAATCTCGACCAGAAGACTTCCGTCCTCAAGGACGGGCGCGAACCTCTCGCCTCCGGGGCCGGGCAGACGCGCAAGAGCGTCCGCGACCGTCACCCTCCGCCGCGCCTCGCCCGTCGAATCGTTCGAGTTCATCTCCGTCTTTCCCCTTCAACTCAAGTCCGCACGAGTCAGCGATACAGGCGAGCGCCTTTCGCGCCGATGTGAATCTTCAGGACGCGCCCGCCCCTCAACTCCGTGACGTAGATTGCCTCGCGGTCGAAGGCCCCCTCGCCGAAGGCGATGCTCGCCGCCGACTGCTCGGCGACGAGGACGCGTGAGCCGTCCTTCGGGTCAACGCGCCAAATCTTCCCCTCTCGATTCGCCGCGACGTAGAGGCGGCCCGCGCGGTCTAAGGCGAGCCCGTCGTTGCAGCCGACGCCGCCCGTCGAGAAGAGCGCCGAGGCCGCGCCCGCCGGGCGTCCTTGGCGCAGAGGGACGCGCCACACGCGGTTATCACATTCGATGGGTCGGACGCCGTGACGGAAGTTGCGAAAGATTTGCGCGACGTAGAGCGTCCGCCCGTCGTCCGAGAGCGCCAGCCCGTTCGGACTCTCGACCGCGTTGCTGAACAAACGCACCCGCCCCGTCTTGGCTTCGACCTCCCAGATGTCCCGCGTGAAATCGTCCGAGACGAGGAGCGAACCGTCTTTCATCCTCAACACGAAATTCGGGTCGGCGATGCCTTCGGCGACGACTCGTTTCGCGCCTTCGGGCGTGACCCGTAAGACGAGGCCGTCCGTGTTCGGCCCGTGGGCGACGGCGTTCTTTGGCCCGAAGTCGGCGACGAGTAAATCCCTCTTGCCGACGGGCGCGAGGCCGACCGCCGAATGAAGGTCACAAACCTTCCTCACTTCGCCGCCGCGCATGACCTCCCACAACGCGTCGTCCGCCGTCACGAACAGACGGCCCTCGCCGTTGAACGCGATGCCTTCAGCGCCTTTGAACTTCCCCTCGACAACCACTTCGGGACGCGCGGGGAGACGCACTCCATCCTTCCGCGCCGAAGCGACGGACGGGACGACGCATTGTGTTAAGAGAAAGACGACGAGCGCCGCCCGCAATGCTTTCAACGTCGAGATAGCTCCTCTTTCAAGATGTTCAAGCGTGTCTTGCGTCCCTCAGTCTGCGCTCCCGAAAGAAAAGGAACAGCGGCAGGCCCGAAGAGACGCCGACCAGCACAGTGCAGAGCGCGCAGACCCAGACGCTCTTCATGCCGAGTCGCCGCCCCTCCATGAAGATGAAGAGCACGAGCACCACGCCCGACACGAACACGTCCACGCCGAAGAACGCCGACACGTCGTTCTGGAAGAGCAGGCCGAAGAGCAGGGGCACGTCGAGCCCGTGGGCCGCGAGAAACGATGCGAGGTACGAAAGAGGCAGGAGCGTCCCCACGACCGCCCCGACAAGGAAGAGCCATTGCATCATCGTCCTCCCGCCGTCATTCAAACGGCTCGCCCCACAGCAACCCGTCAACCTCTTCGTCAGGCGTCAGCCGCATGGCTCAGGCGTCGAACCTTTCACCCCTCCGCCTCGCGCGCGATGGCCGCCTCCCCGCCGACCCTCGCCGCCGCGCGACCGAGCAGCATGACGACGACAATCGCAATCACCGTCGCCAGAATCGCATACGTGTAGAGCCCCGCCAGATTCTCTTCCGTCCCGAAATACTCCTTGATCGTCGTCTTAATCGCCTCGTTCCACGCCAGCGCCGCCACCAACCCCAAAGACGCCGAAGCCAGCGTAATCATCGTCTGCAAAAACACACGCATGTTGAGCATCGTCCGTTCCGCTCCTTACAATGTTTTCGACACTACCGGACGCAATGTATACCGCCCACCGACCGTGGAAGACAAGAGTTTGATTTGGGAATCTTGTTAAGGCAGGTAAACAACGTGCTTGCCCTCAGCGCAAGCCGAGCCAATCACGCAACGAACTCTCCAGGCTAAGGGCGTCCGCCGCGGAGAGCTTCCCGATGGATTTCATGACGAGGCTCTGATGTAAGGTGTACAGGCCGCGCTTCGCCGCCGAAGGCACATTCAACCCGGCAGCCTTCCAATCCGCCAACATAAACTCGCCCGCCAGAAGCGGCGATGTCTTGCTGGTAAGAGGGACGATGATAATGTCCTGTGAAGTGTGAGAGGCGTTGACGACGACGGCGGGACGGACTTTCGAGCCCGATAAATTCGAGAACGGATAGCGCACGAGGACTACTTCATTTTTCGAGTAACTCGGCATACACGTCGTCCTCCGAGTTATCCCAGACCGCGTTTAACGCGCTTTCGCTGACGCCCACCCAAAAGTCCGGCTCGTCAACTAGTGGAGTGACCAGAACTTCCGTCCCGTCCGGCAGTTCGACTTTCTCCAGTAACTCGATTTTCCCTGCGCGCACGATTGCCCGGATAGTCTTCGACATCATTCGACACCTCCGCCTCAGGATACCGCAGGCTCAATCGTCAGCAAAGAGAGAAGCGCTTAGCGTCAACGTCTTGGGGCGAGCAATTCGGCGGTGCGGATGCCGTCGGGGGCCGTCCAGGAGAAGATGATTGTGTTTTTGGAGCGGGCCATCTGGGGGAAGCTGCTGGAACGTGTGGAGCCCGAAGGGGCGACGACGATTGAGGGGCCGCGCGTGCCGTCGGGGCGGACGCGGCGGGCGCGGAGTTCGGCCCCGGCGGCGGTCTTCTCTAACCAGCAGACGAGGGCCGAGCCGTCGGCGAGCGTTAACACTTCGACGCGCCCGATGGGGTCGCCGTCGGAGACTTCGATGGGCGCGCCGAAGGTCTTGGCGGCGTCCTTCGAGAAGGCCAGTCGGACGCGCGGCGTGCCGCCCGCCAACGTGAACCAGGCGACGGCGACGCGGCGACCGGAGGCTGCGACCGAGGGGCCGTTGACGGGGCAGCCTTCGATGCGCCAGCCGTCGGCGTGGACTGTTTGGGGTGCGCTCCAACGCCCTCCGCGTGAGAGACGAACGACCGAGATGTCGCGCACCTCTTCGCCGGAGCGGTCGCGGTAGACGACGACCACGCCCTCGGAAGTCAGTGCGGCTGAAGTCTGACAGCACTCGCAGACGCGCGTGTCGAGGACGGACTCGGAAGCTATCTTGCCGTCACGTCCGACGGTCGTGTAGCGCAAAGTCATCTGCCCTTGATGTTCGTCGTGGCCGCCGCCGCCGTGCGAGGCCGCCTTCATCTCTCGACCGTCGAGCCAGACCGCGCCGAGGAGCGAAGCGTCGCCGCCGACCGCCGGGAACATGGAGACGAAGCCGTGCTCGGTCTGCGTCCCGTCGCGGTGGGGGACGAGAGGCTTGCTCCAAGTCTTCCCGCCGTCGGTCGAGCGCGAGATGTTGACGTCGTAGGCGTATGCGCCCGTGCCGCTGCGCGCGAGCCAGTGGGCCGCGAGCGAGCCGTCGGGCAGAGCGGCGAGCGAAGGGAAGTCGGCCCAGTTGACGAACCAGTTCGTGCCCACGGCAATCGTTTGCGGCGCAGACCACCCCGCGCCCTCCCGCCGCGCGAAGCGGAGCGCGAAGCGCTTCTCCTCCAGACGTTCTATCCAACTTAAATAGACGCGACCGTCGGGGCCGACCGAGAGGTTCGACTGCCCGCTCCCCGGCGCGGCGGGCGTGGGCAGAGAGCGCAACGCCTGCGCGCTCGACACGACGAAGAGGGGCGAGCCGTGCGATGCCGCGACGGCGACGAAGACGAAGCAAAGACACGGCAAACTTCCTGAGCGAAGTGGGCGATTCCTTCATCATTCACCTTGAGAAGAGGTCAGAACCGCCTGCGGTAGCGGGCGGGTTTTGTCGTTCGTGCGAGGCCCGCTCGGCGAAACGACACCCGCCCGCTACCGCAGGCGGTTCTGACCGAGAGTCATGTTTTATCACATTCGTCCGAGCGCCACGCCTCTCGCATTCGGCCTCCGGCGGTTTTGTCTCGCCTCTCGACTTGGAAACCGGGCGGGATTGGCCGTTTTCTCTGGGTGTGAAATTCCCGTTGTGGCAGGCGCGATTTTAGTTTAACCTGTGCGCCCAAGAGCGTTAACGAAAACAGCAAGGAGTGAGACATGCTTTCACGCAAGCGTCCTCTGGCCGTTCTGGCGATGATTTTGCTGGCCCTCGCGGCCTCCGTCTACACGCCGTCGGAGGCGTCCTCGTCGCCGCAAGACCGGAGGCAGTTGCCTGCGGCCACGCCGCAGCGTCCGCCGACGCTCGTGCTCGAAGCCGACTCGCAGGTCGTCACGCTCTGCCCCGACGCCGAAAGTACGGCCAACCCGCGCGTCCGTCTGAGGGCCGTCGGCCACAGCCCGGACGGGCTCCCTTTGAGCTACCGCTGGAAGGTCAGCGGTGGCACGCTCGAAGGCGAGGGGACGGATGTCGTGTGGGACTTGTCGAACGCCGCGCCCGGCGTCTACTCGGCTGACGTGACCCTGGAGAGCGGCCCATCTGGCGATCCCTTGTGCACGGCCTTCACCTCGACGAAGGTGATTGTGCGCAACTGCCCGCCGCCCCGGCCCGTCTGCCCGAACGTCTCGATCTACTGCCCGGACATCACGCAGGCCGGCTCGCCCGTGACCTTCACGGCGAGCATCAGCGGCGGCACGCCCGGCATCACGCCCGTCTACAACTGGAAGGTCACCGCCGGTCGCATCACCGCCGGTCAGGGCACGGCGACGATTACGGTTGATACGGCGGGCCTCGCCGGACAGCCCATCACGGCGACCGTCGAGGTCGAGGGCTACAACCTCGACTGCCGCGCCACCTGCCAGAGCGCCGTCCCCGCGCCGCCCTCGCCCCGTCAGGCCGACGAGTTCGGCGAGATTGCGCGCGACGACGAGAAGGCGCGCTTCGACAACTTCGCCATCGAGTTGCAGAACAGCCCCGGCGCGCAAGGCTACATCATCGCCTACGGCGGTCGTCGGGCGAAGCCCGGCGAAGGCCAGCGACGCGCCGACCGCGCGCGCGACTACCTGACGAATACGCGCGGCATTGACGCCTCGCGTCTCGTCACCGTGGACGGCGGCTACCGCGAGAGCGGCACCACCGAACTCTGGATCGTCCCGCCCGGCGCGACGCCGCCCCGTCCGAGATAAGATAAAGACGTTAAGAGGCGAAACAGTGAAAGGGCGCGTCCTTCAACATGAAGGACGCGCCCTTAACTTTTCGCCGCGACTGAAGACCTCAACTCATCGTGTATCCGCTGTCCTCGTCAATCACTTCGGGCCACAACTCGCGGCTGTCGTCCAGCCCTCCGGCGACGCGCGCCTCGCGCAGCTCTTCGACGAACCCGGCGCACATGCTTTCAAGCTCCGCGATGCGACGCTTCTGCTGACGGCTGCGGGCTTCGAGGAACATCACGTAGAAGTAGAGCACGCCCGCGACGGCGGCCAGCGTCAGCACGAGGATGAGGGCGATGTAGAACTCCAAGGGTACTTCACCATCCAAATTTCTGTACGGGGAGTCGGTGCGTCCGAGTATACAACCGCCGCCCGCGATTCGCACCCGCGAGAAACATTTTCGACCGCCCGGACATTACTTAACAGAGAGTCTTCCCGGAGAGAGAAGCGCGGCGGCTGAAGGCCGCGCCTTCGCTTTCGATTCAACGACCGCCGGGGACAGACAGGACGAGAATTTTGTTGACACCCTACTCCGCGGAGGAATAGCCTGTCGCTGCCTTTTAGACTTTTCCATTGCCGCCCGGCGTCGTTCCCAGTCTTTTCAGAGGTCATCGTTAAACACCTGCTCGCCGTATCTCAGGACGGCAGGGGGCCGCAGCGACATCCTACGCGGAACAATTGTCCCAACTCACATCTAGATGAAGGAGAAGTAGAAATGGCCGAACCGAATGAATGGACGCTGATGTTCTTTCTGGCGGGCGATAACCAGCTCGCGCCGCTGATGGTCTCGGAGCTGAAAGCCATCAAGGCCGCCGGCTTCCAGCGCAACACGTCCGTCTTAGTCCACTTCGACCCGAACGAGCTGGGTGCGCCCACGCGGGTTTTTGACGTCAACCGGGAGAGGAAGAGTCGCGCCACGGACGATGAAATCGGCGACGGCACCGACTCGTTCGTCCCCAACATGAAGGATGATTGCGTCGCACTGGACAGCATGGACGGGGGCGACGCGTCGAGGGCGCTGCGGGCGGGGCTCGAAAAACCCGATAAGCTCAACGTCGCGGACTCGCTGCGGAACTTTCTCGGCTACTGCGTTGAGAAACACCGGGCGGATCATTACATGCTCTTCCTCATCGGCCACGGGATGATCGTCGGCAACGACGCCTTCCTGCCGGACGAAAACCCGGTCGCCGCCCTCACGCTGAAAGAGATGGAGAACATTCTGCGCGGGTTCGCCGGCCAAGTGAAAGGCGACGGCGGCGCTTTCGAGCTGCTCGGCCTCCACAGTTGCTCCATGAGTTCGGTCGAAGTCGCCTACCAGCTCAAGGGGACAGCCAACTACATGCTAGCGTCGCAGGGCCTCTCCTACATGGGCAGTTGGCCTTACCGCCAGTTGCTGAAGAAGACGCTGAAGACGATACGCAGGGCGAAGAAGGGAGATGAGAGAGTACTCACGCCGAACGGCAAGCTCGACGTGCCCGACTTGATGCAGAAGCTCTTCTTCCACGTGCTCTTCAACGCCACAGACTTCGACATGGCCGGCTACTCCGCCGACCTCAGTCTGTGCAGCCTCCACGACGAGCACGTCAAGACACTGACGGAACCGCTTCGCAATCTGGTGGGCCTGCTCTTGGAAGGGCTCGGCAACAAACCCGAAAAGGATTGGTCGGAGGAGGAGCGGCGCGAGCACGGGCGCATCAGAGAACTCGTCCTCCTCGCGCACTTGAAGTCGCAGAGCTACTGGCAGGAGAACTACACCGACCTCTTCGACTTCTGTAAGTGTCTGGCCGACGCGTGCGACACGGCGAACGCGCGGCAGAAGCTCATCAAGGAGGCGTGCGGGGTGGTGACGGGGACAATCGTCAAGCCCCTCGCGGGGATAAGCGACAAGCCGCTCGCGTTCTCGCAGCACTTCGGCTCGAAGTACCAGTACTCGCATGGGCTCTCGATCTTCTTCCCGTGGACGAGGCCGGTCGAGGTCGTGAAGGAAGAGGGCGAGAACCGCACCAAGGGGATTATGGAGAGATATGGGGAGTACGCCTTCACGGAGACTTTGGGCGAAGGGCGTTCGTGGCTCGACTTCCTCAACCGCTATCTCGACCGGACTCAGCGCAAGTCGCGCATCGATGAGAACGGCCTCTCCGCTGGACAGCGGGAGGAGTACAACAAGGCGAAGGAGAGTGCGAACACCGGCCCGCTCGGTAACGGCAACGGCAACAACACCTCGCCCACTTTCGCGCTCAACAGCGGCAAGCCCGTCCCGTCGGTCGGGATGGAGTGCTCCTGCCCGACGATCAAAAACTTCGCCGATGAGGTCAGAAAGGAGAAGGGCAAAAGCAAGCGCATCAAAGTTTTCTCCATCAGCAAAGAGCTTCTGGATGAGTTCAAAAAAGAGCTTCTGGATGCGTCCAAAGGGGAGCCCTAAAACGACGGCCCGGTTCCCGGCGGGCGCGACCTCTTCGCACGCGCCCGCCGGTAGTTCGTTCGATGATTAAACTCCGCCTGCCCCTGCTGTTGCTGTTAATAACGCTCTGCGCCCTGCCGCCCGCGACCCCTTCGCGGGCGCAGGGCGGCGACGCGTCGGCCCCCGAAGTGAACGAAGGCGCGGCGAAGACGGACGAAGAGAGGCAGCGCGCCTTGAGCGCCCTCTCGGAAGCCGCCCGCCGCGCGCTCGACTCCGGCGAGACGTTGAAGGCGGCCCGCCTCCTCACGCGCGCGGGCAACGTCAAGTTGCGTCTGCAACTCCCGCGCGAGGCGATGGAGAGTTACCGGGAGGCGCTCGCGCTGCTTGAGCGGACGCCCGACGCGGAGGCGAGCGTTGACGCCCTCGACGGCCTCGGCGCGGCCCACACACACGTGGGCGAGTGCGACGCGGCGGGCGACTTCCTCCGCCGGGCCGTCGCGCTCGCCGAGCGCAGCGGCTACGCCGCCGGTAAGGCACAGGCCCTGCTCACGCTCAGCGAGTGCAAGCACTACGGAGACCCCACCTCGGCCCTCGGCATGGCGCGCGAGGCCCTCGCCCTCTCGCAGTCCGCCGGAGACAAAACGGGCGTCGCCAAGGCGTATGCCGCCATCGGCTCTTATCATCAGGCGCTCAACAATCTGGCGGAAGCGACGGAGAGCCACGAGGCTGCACTCGGCATCTGGCGCGAGCTTGGCGTCGCCGACCAGCAGGCCGCGGCCCTCATTGACTTGGGGTTCATCGAATTCCGCAAGAGCGCGTGGCAGAACGTCTTCAAGTTCCTCTCCGAGGCTCAAGGGCTGCTCGACGAAAAATCGGAGCCCTACAACATGGGGCGGATTAACGCCGGTCTCGCCGAAGCCTTCGTCGAGAGCGGGCTGCCCGGCCCCGGCCTCGAAAAATTCCGCCAGTCAATGGATATCTACCGCCGAACGCAGGACAAGCGCGCCATGATTGCGGCGGCGTGGGCCATCGGGAAGACTCAGTACATGCTCGGCAAGTACCCGGAGGCGCTCGACGAACTGCAACGCACTCTCGCGGACGCCGAGGCGATGGGCGACAAAAAAGTCGCCGCCCTCTGCCATGACTTTCTGGGCCGCACCTTCCTTGCGTTGAACGATGACGCCTCGGCCCTCAGCCATTTCGAACGCGCGCAGGAGATGTACGAGCAGCTCAAGCACCCTCTGGAGGCGGCTCGTGTCCGCGCCTTCAAGGGGCAGGTCTATGAACAGCAGGGGCGAGTCGAAGAGGCGGAGAAGGCTTACCGCGACGCGCTCGAAACCTTCCAAGCGCTCGCCGATCAGGTCAACCAGTCGGCGACGCTCTACGCGCTCGGCAGTCTGGAGTTGAAACGCAATAACCTCGACGCGGCGGAGGATTACCTGCGCCGCTCCATCGAGGCGACCGAGAACATGCGCCGCCTCTCCACCAGCCGGGACCTGACGGCGGCCTTCTCGGCGTCGGTGCACGGGCGCTACGAGAGTTACATCGAGTGCCTGATGCGCAAGGCGCGCGCGGAGCCGGGACGCGGCTTCGAGGCGCGCGCCTTCGAGACGAGCGAGCTGGCGCGCGGGCGCTCGCTCGCCGAACTGCTGCGCGCCACCGAGACGACGCTCGCGCCCGGCCTCGACCCGCAACTGGCGGCGCGCGAAAAATCGCTCCGGCTCGCGCTCCGCGTGCGGGAGGACGACCGCGTCGCGTTGCTCGGCGGCGAGTATAAGAAGGAAGAACTCGACGCCTTGGAGGCCGAGCTGTCGCGGCTCGAAGCCGAGTACAAGCAGGTCAACGAGAGCATCCGCGCCAGTCACCCGACTTACGATCAACTGGCGCGGCCCTCCGCGTGGGACTTGCGGCGGATTCAGGAGGAGGTCGTCGCCGACGACCAGACGGTGCTCTTGGAATTCAGCCTCGGCGAAGCGAGGAGCTACGTCTGGGCCATCACGCGCGACCAACTGACGTTCCGAGAGTTGCCCGCGCGGGCCACCATCAACGCGGCGGCGCGCGCCGTCTACGAAGCGCTGGCGAAAGAGCCCGGCGAGGGGACGGATGATAGTCTGACGCGGGCCGCCGGAGAGTTGAGCCGGATGGTCTTGTCGCCCGTCGCCGAGAGTCTGGGCGGGCGTCGCGTCGTGGTCGTCGCCGACGGCGCGCTCAACTACATCCCTTTCCAACTCCTCCCGTCGCCGAACGCCGACGGCGAGCCTCTCATCGCGGTCAACGAAGTCGTCAACGCCCCTTCGGCCTCCATCCTCGGACAGTTGCGGCAGGAGACGGCGCGGCGTCGAGCGCCTTCCAAAACCCTTGCGGCCTTCGGCGACCCGGTCTCCGCTTCGGACTACGCGCGGGACAAAGGCAAGAGCGGGGGCGGAAGCGTGGTCGCCGCCACGCGGACGCCGGAAGGCGAGGAAGCGCGCCGCGCCGTGCGCGACATCGAGCTTCAGGGCGACGCCTTCGACCCCACGCGCACCGGGCGTCTGTTTTACGCCGGGCGCGAGTTAGCCAACCTGCGCGAGGTGGCCTCCGCCGGTAAGACTTTCGTGGCTGCCGACTACGACGCGACGCGCGAGCGACTGCGGGCCACAGACCTCACGGACTTCGCCATCCTCCACTTCGCCACGCACGGCTTCCTCGACCCCGCGCGCCCCGAAAAATCCGGCCTCGTACTCTCCACCGTTGACCGCGAGGGGCGGCCCATCGAAGGCTTCGTCCAGTTGCAGGACATCTACAACCTGCGCGCGCCGGTTGACCTCGTGGTGCTGAGCGCGTGCCGCACCGCGCTCGGCAAAGAGGTGCGCGGCGAGGGTCTCATCGGGCTGACTCGCGGCTTCATGTACGCGGGCGCGTCGAGTGTCGTGTCGAGCCTTTGGAAGGTGGACGACGAGGCGACCGCCGAGCTGATGAAGCGCTTCTACGCCAACGTCCTGCGGGGCGGACAGACGCCCGCCGCCGCGCTCCGCGACGCGCAGAACAGCATCCGGCGCGAGCCGCAGTGGCGCTCGCCTTACTACTGGGCGGCGTTCACCTTGCAGGGCGAGTACCGTCGCCCCATCGCGGCGACACGGGCGGGCGTGGCGACTGTTGAAGGGAAGATGTTGTTGGCGGCGGGCGCGCTTCTCTTGGTGGCGTGCGTCGGCGCGGCGTGGCTGTATCGTCGTCGTCGTCGTTCTCAAGGGGCGCGCGTCTGACGTGTTGATTATTTCGACGTTGAAGGGAGTGCGGCTATTCGACGTTGAAGAAGTAGCTGCCGGGAAGCTTCTGCTCCGCGCCCTCCGCAGCGGACGCGAAGAGCTTGAGGGTGTAGCGGTCGCGCGCGAGGCGCGTCGCCGGGATGACCACCGAGACCGTCTGCCCGTCCACCCTCTCCGCCTCGAAACGTTCGCCCACGCCGCGTACATCTTCTAACAAGACGCTGAAGCGCGTCGCCTGAGCCGGGGATGAGCCGCCCGGCAGCGTTAATAAAATCCGCAGCGCGTCCGTGTCCGGCGAGAGTCTGACCGAAGTCGTCTGGGTGTCATCTCCGCCGCCGCCGCGCGTGGCGGAGGTGGGCGAGAGGCTGATGGTGGCGAATGTCCGGGGCGTCGTCGGGCGCGTGGCAAACCACGCCCCGACGACCATCAAGGCCACCACCGCGAAGGCCGTCGAAGCGCGGAGCGTCCAACCCCAACCGCTCCAGAAGGAGGGGCGCGCCCGCCCGGCCAAAATCGGCAGGTCGGCGACGTGCTGCGGCTGAGAGGCGGCGGCTTCGACGCCCGAAGCGGTTGCCGAATGTTCGGAGACGTACCTGTTCAGAGCCTTCGCGAACCTGAGTTTCCGTCGGCGCTCCGGGGTCGAGAGGAAGTGGCCCTCGAAGGCGCGGCGCTCGTCCTCGTCGAGCCCCTCTTTGAGGTACTGGTCGGTCAGCTCTTCTTCGACGAAGAGCAATTCCTCGAAAAAGTCCTCGTCGGTCAGCAGGCGCTGCTCAACCCCCTGCCCCTCCTCTTCCGTCAGGCCCCCCAGCAGGTATCGCCTGATTTCGTTGCTATCTCCTGCGTTCGTCGTCATTTAATAAATCGTTCGGTTAATTCGTTTACGGCGGCGCTGTCGGCCCTTCTATAAGTGTATGCGAAAAAGGGCCGCCGCGTTTCATGCCGGGAGCTTTTGCGCGAGGCAGGTCTCGACGCACCGCTGGAGCGTCAGGCGGATGCGGTGGGCGCGGATGCGCAGGGCGTTCTGCGCGATGCCGAGCCGCTCGGCCAGCTCCTTCCGGTGGTCAATCTTCGCCCGCTTGTCGTTCTGGTAATACTCGATGACCAGCTCGCGGCTGAACGGCGGGAGCTGAAGGACGCAGTTTTCGAGGCAGTCGTACTCCTCCTCGTCCTCTTCGGACTTGGCGACGGGCGGCGGCACGAAGACCGGCGCGCGGCGCGTCCTCAGGGACTCCAGATAGACCTTCTGCGCGACGCCGTAGAAGTAGAGCGAGGGGTCGCCGACGTAGCCCTTCGACAACTCCTCGGCCTTGAGCGTGACGCGGTTGATGGTCTCGTCCGCCAGCTCTTCGGCGTCGGGGCGACCGCGGCAGGTGAAAATCTTGATGAGCCTCTGGCGGATCATCTCGTACTTCCTCCCGGCCTGCTCCCTGTCCGCGTCGAGCCAGACCAGCAAAGAATCGAAAGCCGCCTGTGTGAGATTACTCTGTCCCTTCATCTTGGTTCCCGTCGGGGCTTCAAACGTGGGGCCGAACCGGACGCCATTCTAGCATCACACGCGTCGCCGGCATCTCCGCCGTGAAACGTTTTCCCGAAGAAACTCATACGTCATTGAAGAGGACGAACAGCGCCCGCCGCGACGTCACAGCCTTGAGCGTCCCCGCCGTGGCCCGCTGGGCCGTCACCGTCTGACGAGCAGCCGGGCGGTCTCCGACGCCTTCTGAAAATTTAAGTTCTGTCCTCGCCCACTCACGAAAGCCGTCTCCCACCCCCGCGCGCCCCGCCCCCCCTCGCAAGCGCGCCCCGACGGCGGAGCCGCCGCTCACCGACACCGACTCCCGCCCGGAGTCGCGGCGGCTCCAATTCCTCATCCGTGTTCGGCGTCACCTTGAAGTTCTCACACCACAGACACACGAACCTACAGATTCCCCGGAAGAGTTATTTTATTGAAGAGGGAGAGGCGACCTGATGAACGTCTGATTTCGGCAATGCTGTTCGAGCATCTGGTAGCAGACTCAGCTCGTATGCGCCCGCGGCCAAAGAGGAGGAGCGCTCGCGCCTTTGTCTCGATGGCCGCCGGCGTCATCAAGCATCACCGCAGGTGTTTGTTGAAAAATTCGAGGGTGCGCGTCCACGCCAGTTTGGCGGCGGTCTCGTCATAGCGCGGCGTCGTGTCGTTGTGGAAGCCGTGCTGCTTGCCCTCGTACATGTGCGACGTAAAGACCTTCTTGTTGGCCTTGAGCGCCGCCTCGTAAGCCGCTATCCCGGCGTTGACCCGCTCGTCGTTGCCCGCGTAATGAAACAACAGCGGCGCGGAAATCTTGGGGACATCATCCACGCCCGCCTGGCGGCCATAGAACGGGACTCCGGCATTCAGTTCAGCGCCCAAACGCACCGCCAGTTGGTTCACCATCCCGCCGCCGAAACAAAAACCCACCGCGCCCAGTTTGCCGGTCGAGTCCGAACGCGCCTTGAGCCACTTGGCCGCCGCGACGAAGTCTTCGGTCATCTTCTTCCCGTCCACGTTGCGGAAGGCGACAGCGCCTTTCTCGTCGTCGCCCGGATAGCCGCCGACCGAGGTCAACCCGTCGGGCGCGAAGGCGATGAACTTGGCGAGCGCGAGGCGACGCGCCACGTCTTCGATGTAGGGGTTGAGTCCTCGGTTCTCGTGAATGACGAGCACGACGGGCAGCTTCTTCCCTTGCGCCGGGCGGGCCAGATAACCTTTGATCGAGCCGTTCCCCGCCGGGGACTGCACGACTTCGTAGCCCACCTTGATGCGCTTGTCATCCGGCTTCACCTGCTGCGCCCAGGCGTAGTTGGGTTTGAGGCCCTCGAAGATTGCCGCGACGGTCAGGCCGCCGACCGCAAACTTCCCGGCGCGGTCAAGGAAGGCGCGGCGGCTGATGTCGCCGTGCTGGTATTCGTGAAAGAGGTCTAACAACTCCTGCGGGTAATCGGATGCTGCTTTACGTTCCATTCTTTTCTCCTCGCATGGTATTAAGCGGGGTAAGAGTTGGCTCTCTTACCTCGCCGTTGAATCCGGAATCTGTTCATCGCTCAGGTCGGCGCAGATACTGGCGCAAGTGTTTCCATTGCGACAAGAGCAGCACCAGACACGGGCATAATATCAAGACACCTGTGAGCAGGCCGACGAACTGGCACAGGCCCCGCAAGCAGCCGCGCTCGAAGCCCCGCATCACGCCACAAACGCGAGCACACGTGGATTCGGCTTTACGCTATTAGGAGAGTCCCGAATAGGCGCAATGTTGCTCTTGCCCAGATTAACCTGTCAAATTTTTATCTGAACAAAGTATGTTAATGAGCTGTGCTCATCTGCCACTTTGAGGCTGGCACACTACAGGCACACAAAACGAGAAAGGGCAGCCGCATGGCTGCCCTTAACTTATTGCTACTGACAATGCACCCGGCACGACTCGAACGTGCGACCTTCTGATTCGTAGTCTCGCCAAACCCTTTCATTAGAGCACTTACAGCCATTTCTACAACTTTGGCCCAACACATTAGTGGCCCATTCAGTTGAATGTGTCCGCCTCTGGCCGTGCCGATCCCGGTGGAAAAGTTCCCCGCGCTTTGGCGATGGGCGGCGCGCGTATCAGACGGCAGGATTGACGCGCAAGCGCAGGATGCCAGCCGGATGTATTACACACCCGCCATTGCCTCACCAGATGCTCCATATCAGTTTCACGCTGAAGAAGGTTTCCTGCTTGATTGGCGCGCACTTGATCTTGGGTCAAAGCCCAATGACAGACAGTCAGAACGCAGCAATGATAAGACGCCCGTCTTTGAGTATCACGAAGACCGTCACATGGAACTCTGTGAGCGCATCATGGCACGCGCGAATCGTAACCCGCGCGGCAATTATGATGCGCAGTGTTTAGCTCATAACGGCAAAGGTATGACGGCACTCGCCTATTTTCCAGACAGCGGCGCGGTGACGTGTAACTCCGGGTGTAGCTATGACGCTTTACTTGTTGCCGAAGGGCTATCTGCCGGACGCTTGCCTTCAAAAGAAAGAACCTATCAGAGAAATACAACCGCAGAGTCAGAGCAATGGGAACTGCCCGCCGCATTTTACGAACATGATTTGCCGGATTTTCCCGTAAAGACGCTTCCTGCTTGGCTGCGCGTATTCGTGCAGAGTTTGGCGCGTGAGACTCAGACACCCGTTGACTTGGCCGCCCTGCTGGCGCTCTCAGTCTGCGCGGGCGCACTCGCGGGCAAGGTACGGATTCAAGCGCGGCCCGGCTGGACTGAGCCATTGAACCTTTACACCGTCTCGGCGATGAACCCCGCCAACCGCAAGTCAGCCGTCTTCTCCGCGACGTGTGAACCGCTTGAAGAAATCGAACGCGTTCTGAGCGAGGCGAAGCGCGATGAAATTGCTCAGGCCGCGAGCGAGTATCGAATGCTGGAGGAAAGACGCCATCGGCTTGAGAAAGAAACGGCCAGAACCGATGATCCGTTAGAGCGCAAAAGTAAAGAGGATGAGGCGATCAGATTGGCACAGGAACTCGCCGCGCTGAAAGTTCCCCTACCGCCTCGTCTGATCGCGGCTGACGCGACGCCTGAAGTGTTGGCTTCACTGTTGGCGGAGCAAAGCGGGCGCATGTGCTTGTTCTCGCCCGAAGGCGATCTGTTCGACATGCTGGCCGGGCGTTACACGGGCGGCGCTCCGAACTTCGACGTGATTCTCAAGGGACATTCGGGGGATACGCTGCGCGTGGATCAGCGCGGACGATCCGAGCATGTGCCGCACCCCGCGCTGACGATTGGGTTGACCGTGCAGCCGGATGTTATTCGTGGCCTTGTGGACAAGCCGGGCTTTCGCGGGCGCGGCCTCATCGGCAGATTTCTTTACAGCTTGCCCAAAAGCACTATTGGTCGCCGCCAGATTGACTCACAGCCATTGGAAAGCGAAGTTCGGCACACCTACAAGAACAACGTTACGGCATTAGCGCAGCTTGAATCTACTAAAGACTATGACGGTTTGCCCGTAGCGCGAATGCTCTATTTAACTGCCGAGGCCAATGCACTACTTAAACAATTTGAAACTGAGCTAGAGCCGCAGCTCGCGGACGATGGGGCGCTGGGCACGATGGCAGATTGGGCTGGCAAGCTGGCGGGCGCGGTTGTGAGGATCGCGGGTATTCTTCATCTGGCAGAACACGCGCAAAACCTTGCTCACTGGCCGGAGCGAGTGTCCTCGGAAGCGATGCTGCGCGCCATCACCATTGGGCGCTACCTTATCCCGCACGCCAGAGCCGCTTATGCCGAGATGGGCGCGGACATACAGATCAAAATGCCAGACACTTGCTGCGCTGGGTTGAGAGGACAGGCCAACATAGTTTCACCAAACGCGAGGCGCACCAAGCCCAAAAAGGGCGATTCAAAAAAGTAACTGACATCGAACCTGCGCTGGAACTTCTCGAAGCGCATGGATATATCCGTGCGCGCACAGACAACACAGACCGCAGACCGGGACGCAAACCGAGTCAAGTCTTCGACGTTAATCCGTTGCTCTTTTCTCATTCTCACAATTCTCACAATCCTCAAAACTCCCCGTCGGAAGGAAGTTCTGAGGATTGTGAGAGTTGTAAATAAAAGACCAGAGAACTTTTCTACCTCTTCTTCTTTTGCTCAACCTATGTTGGCAGAGTCTGCAACCACGCGAGAGAAGGTGAGGATATGAGGGCCACAACGCTCTTAAGTGAATTACAAACGGCGGGGGTAGTCATAACTGCGACGGCGGACGGCAACCTTGAATTGGACGCACCGCGCGGCGTGCTGACCGAAGCGAAGCTAACCGCGTTGCGGCAATACAAAGCGGAAATCGTGGGCCTGCTATCGCGCCGCTGTCCGTACTGCGGCTCTCGCGGGATGCGGCAAGAGAAATCCTTCAAGGAAGGCTTACTGTATGTTGACACGCTCTGTGGAGCTTGCGGCGAACTCGTCGAATGTTTCGTTCCGGCGGAGCAGAACGACAGTAAAGAGGCAGAAACCGTGGCCTAAATTGCCCAAAAGAGATGTTTAAATGCTCTTTTACCGGCACTATTAAGGTCATATTAAGCAGTAGGGATGTACTTTATCCTAGTCAAATAGCAGCCGCTGCGTCGGTTAAGTTCATAATGTGCAAGGGTTAAGGTCTCATGCAGCTAAAATCAAAAGATGTTACGTCTCACAAGAACGCCTCGCGTAAAGGCGCGTCAAAAAAATCTGCGGATTCTTTACCTAAGATTCTGCACCTCGCCGAACGCGGCGGCTCGCTCCAATGTCAGCGCGTGAAGTGTGGCAAGCCTAACTGCCGCTGTGCGCGGGGAGAGTTGCACGAGGGCTACTACTACTTCTTCGTGTCCTCTCCAACGGGTCTGTCGAAGTTCTACGTGAAGCGGGAGGATGTGTCCGCCGTCAGGGCTGTTATCGAAGCGAGGCGGAGGCGTCGCCGTGCTGGCGCTCCGAACTCAACGAGGCGCGGGCCTTCCTGCGTCGCCTGATGTCCGCTGCCGTGGGGGTAAAGATATCAGCACGAAACTGAAGGCCGTCGAGAAGATCGAGGATCAGCCGGAAGTGTCGCCTGAGCTCTCGGAAGAGTTGCCGCCTCTCCATATTGACCCGACTTCATTCGACGCGAGGACGGCTGGCGTCGAGCCGTGCTCGGTCGTGCGCGAAATATCGAAGCGCTGGAGCACGGTGGCGGCTTACGAGTTGGAGCAGGAGAAGCTGCGCTGCGAGATGAAGTCGCCGGAAGATGCGAAGACGTATCAAGAGTCCTGGGAGGCGGAGCAGGCGCTGCGGGAGCGCAAGCGCGAACTCTGGTTGCGGAAGTGGGAGCCGAAGCCCGACGAGGAGCTTGAGGAGCACATCAAGTACATCAAGCGGAAGGCCGCCCAGTTCGTTGACTGGGGCGACATCGGGCAACTGTGGAACGCCTCGCCGCGCGACGCCATCGAGCTGTGGAAGGCCGTCCGGCTAGAGGCGCGCGACGAGTTCATTTCCGGCCACTACGGGGCGCGGGCCTTCGAGGTCATGCGGTGGGAACACGAAACTTGGAAGAGGGCGCAGTACCTCGCCGTTCGAGACGGGCTGATCGAGGAGTGGAGGCCGCGCGGGGCGTCGGAGTACATCCTGATAGACCAGATGACGCAAGCCTACGTGATGCAGCTCGAATGGACGGAGAAGGCGATGACGCGCTTCCAAGGCGAGCCGCGGACGGAGTCATACGAGTTCCGGCAGTGGGCGGAGCATCGGAAGTTGGGGGCGAAGGTGCATCACTGGAATCCGGGGCACTGGGATGTGCCTTACCAGGAGGAGGCGGAGGCTATAGAGCAGGCTTTCAGGATGGTGGAGTTGTGCGCGAAGTCGTTCCAGCGTGGGGCGCGGCAGTTGGCTAACATCCGGCTGGTGAGGGCTAAGACGGCACGGGTGAGGAGGCGGGAGCGGACGAAGACCATCAGGGGCGTGAAGGTGGCGTGACTACCCGCAGGAGAAGACGATGAAAGAGATGCTATCGAGGCGTCGGGTTGAATGAGTTATAGGTTGTCGAGGTTCATTCTTCGGCTCTGGTTCGCTAGAGTCAGAGCGAGGGAAGAACATGCCGGGCGGGTGTGACGAATCTTGAATGAAAGGCGCTCGCGACGCCTCTAACAACCTGTTCGCACACCCGCCAGCTTCTTTAGCTCGACAACGACTCCTCAGATGATGCGCGCCGAGCGCGCGCTACTATAACTATCTCGCAGAGCTATTGCCAGCATGTTCTCCGAGCTCGATGCACTCTCTTTTACGGAGGACTGCGATGGCTGATTACGCCGCGCTCTTAGGGATCAACTGGTCTGACTCCAAGCACGACATCTGCCTCATCGAGCCGACGACGGGGCGGCGCGAGGCGACCACCCTACTTCATTCACCTGAGTCCATCGGCGAGTGGGCCGCCGCTTTACGCGCGCGCTTCGGCGGGCAGAAGGTCGCCGTCTGTCTGGAACAGTCTCGTGGCCCGCTCATCTACGCCCTGATGAAGTATGACTTCATCACGCTCTACCCCGTCAACCCCTCCACGCTCTCTCGCTACCGCGAAGCCTTCTCGCCATCCCGCCGTAAAGACGACTCGGCGGACGCCGCCTACCTCGCCGAGTTGCTCTCCTCCCATCGCGACCACCTCCGGGCCTGGCACCCGGACTCGGAGCGAACGCGCACCTTGCGCTACCTGGTCGAGCATCGCCGCCGCCTGGTTGATGACCGCACCCGCATCAGTAACCGGATGACCTCGCTGTTGAAGTCTTATTTCCCGCAGGTGCTGGACTCGTTCCCCGACATCCGCACCACGCTGGTCTGTGACTTCCTCTTGCGCTGGCCTTCCCTGGAGAGCTTGCGCCGGGTACGACGTGAGACGCTCACGAAGTTCTTTCGGGCGCACAACTCGGTCAGGAAAGAGGCCATCGAGAAGCGGGTCGAGGCGATCAGGCAGGCCGTGCCGCTGGTCACCGACCAGGCCGTCATTGCCTCTTCCGTGCTGATGGTCAAGGCGCTCGCCTCGCAGATGAAGACGACGCTCGCCGCCATCGCCGAGTTCGACACTGAGGTCGCCGCCCTGTGCGCCGTCAACGAGGACTTCGCGCTCCTGAAGTCACTGCCCGGGGCCGGGCAGAACTATGCCGCGCGGCTCACGGCGGCGCTGGGCGCGGATCGGGGGCGGTGGCAGTCGGCGGACGAGTTGGCGCAGCTCTCCGGCATCGCGCCCGTCATCGAGCGGAGCGGGCAGAGCTGCCGGGTGAGGTGGCGCTACTTCTGCCCGAAGTTCCTGCGCCAGAGCTTCCACGAGTATGCGGCACAGTCCGTCCGTCATTCGTTCTGGGCCAAGGCTTATTATGAACAGCAGCGGGCGAGCGGTGCGGCCATCAGGCGGCGGTGCGGGCGCTGGCCTTCAAGTGGATCAGAATCATCTACCGGTGTTGGCAGACGCGCACGCCTTACGACGAGGTGAAGTACCTGGAGGGGCTGCGCAGGAAAGGCTCTTCGCTACTCAACTATGCGGCGCAGAATCCGGCGTGAGGGCGAAGTCCTGCTTGACTCGAACGCCTCAGATGGGTTGTTCGGCGGCGGCTTAATTTCTAGAATACGCAAAACACATACATGCCAGAATAGCATTCAAGCAACGGCGAAGAAGGCAACGTCAATGGCTTTGTTTTTCTTTCGCTTTATTCTCTTGACTAGGCTTTTTATTATACTCTTCGACCATTTTCTGCATTTCTCTTTCAGCCGCTTCGAGATCAGATGTGTTTGTTTGCGTGTTCCCAGAGCCATTATTTCCGCTAAGTGAACCACTGTTATTCATATTACTCTTGCGTTGAGCCTCCTCAATTATCTCATCAGCACGCCGTTCAATGTCTGTTTGGCTCGTTGGACTAGGAGCACCTGACGGCGGTGAACCGGCCTTATACCCTACAACGATGCCTAAGATAAATGCGGCGACCAATAAAACCATAACGACACCGACAGCTTTTTTTATGTCTCCGAAGCTACCATACATTCCGGCCATAAAATAACCTCCTATGTTTTATCCATGCTAGGTACAAGGATATAGATTCTATAACTATTTCACCAAAGGGCAATCGCTTCTTCGCATAAAAGGAAGCCGCCGAACGCCCGAATTAACGCGCGGCGAGCGGATAGCATTCTACCTGATTGCAAAGACACCGATGAAAGCCATGCTATCGAGGCGTCGCGTTCAATGAGATGTTCAACCGCCCCTGAAACGGGGTGACACTTTCCGCGTCTCACCACGTTTCTATCAGGCGGCATAACGCTGAGATAACCCGCTGCGCACACAACGTATCAAGCACCCACGTCTTGCGGATGAAAGCCGCGCTCCCTCGCGGTCGGTTGAGCGAGATGTTAGACCGCCTCCCGGTTGCGGTATGACCACATCGGCAGACTTTCTTCTGCCTGTCGGCATGTCGCAACGTCAGGCGGTTCTAACGCATCGTAGATATCTGCTCGCCGCCGGTAAAGACGCCCATTCGGGCGCATAATCCGACAGGAGTCTCTGAAAAGCCGGCGATCTCTGACTATTGGGGCATATAACACGGAACGAGGCGAGGCGTATTATACGCCCGCCGTCACGCGCCACTATTCATTGATTCGTGAGGCGGCGAAGCCCTCGGAGGCGAAAGATGTACCGGAGGGGCGGTATCGATCTTCGTAAGAAGATAGTTATCTCACCACTGTAAGAAGCTAGCTTGCCCGCAATGCCGTCATAGATATGATCTGCGGCGTCTGGGCACGTGGCGCACAAGGCGCGCGTATCGGCTGTATCACCCTCCCTTTACGCTCATCACTTTTTACCGACACACGGCCCTGCTACTTGGCTTCTGCAAAATCTATTGCATTCTGTCTCTCACGGCGTCATTCTCTCGCGCTGTGGGCGTCGCCTCTACTTTCTTAGACTCTCACACGCAAGCACACTTATCCTAAGCCGCCATCGGGTAGCTTGCTACGGCTAGACTGGCTGCGCATTAGTTCGTGCGAGTAGGGCTAACACTGTCTCGATGAAAGTAGCTGCCGCACCGTTCCCCATGTAACCGTCTGCGGTCGTGGTCGTCGCTCCCGTATCCATCTCGCCGTCTGTAGTCGGCCCTTGAACGGCGGTCGCCGGTTGCGGAGGCGGCGGTTCAGGCGAACCGTTCTCGCATGTAGCCAGCTTGCGCGGAGCAGTAGAAGCACGAGGGCTACTACGCTGAGAGCTTTGCGCATCATTTTCCTCTCACTTTGTTTTATAAGTTATTCAGCGCGAATCGCCTGAGTCTTGAAGATTCGGCGGCGTTGTTGTGTATGCCGAAAACGTGGCATTCACAGAGAAAGGCTGACCTCACATGACTTTAGCAGATGAATACCTGAAGCAACTAGATGCGCCCCCGGCAACCGCGGACGGGCGGGCTCTCCTTCGCTGCCGCCTTGCCGCGGACTTCATCCACAAGGGGCAGTTCGAGGCGGCTGCGGAGGCTCTGGGCGACCTTTGGCAGGGCGTCGGGCAGAGGCCGGAGACGGCGCGGATGGAGGCCACGGCCGAGAGCCGAAGTCCTGCTCCAATGCGGCACTCTGACCGGCTGGCTCGGCAGCGCCCGGCACATCGCCGGCGCTCAGGAGGAGGCCAAAGACCTGCTTTTCGAGGCGCTGGCGACGTTCCGCTCGCAGGGGATGGCGTCGAAGGCTTCGGAGGCGCAGTACGAGCTGGGCATCTGCTACTGGCGTCTGGGCGCGTTCGACGAGGCGCGCCTGATGATGAACGAGGCGATGAAGCCTCTCCACCGACGCCGACGTGGAGTTGAAGGCCGAAAATCCTCATCAGGACGCACCCTCGTCGACGTCAGCGAGAACAAATATTACGAGGCGCTCGACCTCCTCAAAGAGGCCGAGCCGCTCTTCGGGATCGGCCGGCGACGCGCTCAAGGGCAGGTGGCACGGGCAGAAGGGGCTGATTCTTCAGGCATGCTCGGCACCGCCGAGCGCCGTGCGGAGTACTTCGACAGCGCGATCATGGAGTACACCGCCGCCATCTTCCACTACGAGCAGGCGAATCACGAGAGATATTGCGCGCTAAACCTGAACAACCTCGCCTTGCCTGCTCTACAAACTCGGGCGCTACCCCGACGCGCACGAGCAGCTCGACCGCGCGCAGCTCATCTTCACGCAAGCTCAAAGACCCGGGCAATCTCGCGCAGGTGGACGAGACGCGCGCGCGGCGTGCTGGTGGCGGAGAAGAAGTTCAGGGAGGCCGACCGCGTCATGGCGGGCGTCGTCAAGACTCTTGAGCAGGGCGGCGAGGCCGCGCTGCTGGCCGACGCGCTGACGGTTGCAAGGGACGATCTGGGCGAGGCTCGGGAGCGGCGACGGCTCGATCATCATCCTGCGGCACGCGATGCGCGTGGCGCGCGAGGCCGGGGCCAACTCGCTAGGCCGGGACGGCCGCGCTGACGCTCATCGAAGAGCACGGCGCGTCGAAGCGCGCTGTCGGACGTCCGAGGGCCTATGACGTCTACAGCTGCGCCGACGAGTTTCTGAAGGACACGCAGGACGCCGAGGACATCGCGCGGCTGCGGGCGTGCGCGGGCGTGGTCGTCAAGCGGCGCTGGCGGGGATGCGAGGCTGCGACGACAAGAACTTCACCTTCTACAGCGCCGTGCAGCGAGTTCGAGGCGCGGCTCATCGAGCAGGCGTTAGAGAAGGAAGGGGGTAGTGTCACACGGGCGGCGAAGCTGCTAGGCGTCCGGTATCAGACCCTCGGCTCGATGCTGGACAAGCGCCACAAGAAACTTCTCAGGAAGCGGAAGCCAGCCGAGAAGCGCAAGCGGAGCATCATCAAAAAAGATGCGTGAGAGGGCGGGGCCGTGTGACAGGCTCCCCTGTTCAGCGTAGAGCAAGCGGGCTCAATACGCGCGCCGAAAGCGCCACGGCCCCGAACACCGAGCATTATAACGCGGTAAACTTTTCAGGCGATGAAGCATTTGTTGACTAAGAAAGCTTACCTTAATAAAGCTCATGTCACGTATTAACCTGCCACGAGGGACATGTAGTCAAAGCATTCCTTTACTTGGTGGTCAACGTCTCGTCGATACTGTTGAATTGCTCCAAAGCTGACTCTAAATTATCTGCGATGTCTTGGGCTAAAATTTCGGGCGAGGGAAGGTTGGCAGAATCCTCAAGGCTCTCATCTTTTAGCCAGAAAATATCGAGACTCAGCTTCTCGCGTTGGTAGAGGTCATCATAATCGAAGCGTTTGAAACGCTCAGTCTCTTCTCTCTCATGACGGTTCTGCGGGTTGTAACTGGCGATGAAATTTTGTAGGTCGTCTTCGCGTAAAGGATTCGTTTTTAGCGTGAAGTGCTTATTGGTGCGCAGGTCATAAATCCAGAGTGTCTTTGTCCAAGCCTGCTCGCGTCCGGGCTTCTTATCAAAAAACAACACGTTGGCTTTGACTCCCTGTGCGTAAAAGATGCCGGTCGGGAGTCGCAGGAGTGTGTGAACGTCGCAGCGTTCTAGCACAGACGGCGGACGCGTTCGCCCGCGCCGCCTTCAAAAAGTACGTTGTCAGGCACTACAACGGCGGCAGTGCCATGTGTTCCAAGAAGCGTGTAGATGTGTTGGAGGAAGTTTAGTTGTTTGTTGGAAGTAGTGGCGAAGAAGTCTTGCCTTCGTAGACCACGGATTCTTTATCAGCCTTACCCTCTTCATTGATGATCGTGATGCTGGATTTCTTGCCAAACGAGGGTTCGTCAAGACCATGTTGTAGTTCGTGCTGGGCAGAGTCGCGAGGCTGTCACCAACATTGATAGGGCTGTTCTCGCCGCCGATACCGTGCAGGTAAAGATTCATCACGCGAGTCGTGCTGTCGCATCCACAATCTCCCAGCCGTGCAGAGCACCGTCACGTAAGAACTGCTTCTGTTGGCGTGTGAGATTGGGTAGGCGCGAGATGTGATCGTGTGCTGCAAGCAGAAATCCGCCTGTCCCGGCTGCGGGATCGCAACGGTCTGACCGGATTGCGGGCGCATGACCTCGACAATGGCACGGATGAGTGGGCGGGCGTGAAATATTGGCCCGCGCCGCTCTTTGTGTCTTCGGCATTCTTCTGTAATAAACCTTCGTAGATTTCGCCCTTAATGTCTATGTCCAGTCCCTGCCAAGTCTCGCCGTCAATTAGCGCGACGAGTCGGCGCAGTTTGGCGGGGTCTTGAATCTTGTTCTGCGCCTTGCGAAAGATGATGCCGAGCAAGCCTTTTTCCTTGCCGAGCGTTTCGAGGATGTGGCGGTAGTGGACTTCTAACTCGTCGCCGATCTTGTTGCAGAGGCTGGGCCAGTCGTAGCCTGCGGGGATAGTCGAAGGCTTGCCCAGCGGCGGGGGAAGCTTCGAGCCTTCGTCCGCCATCTTGAGAAAAAGCAGGTAAGTCAACTGCTCGACGTAATCTCCATAAGAAACGCCATCGTCACGTAGCGCGTGGCAATAATTCCAGACGCGATTGACGATTGAGGCGGCATCGTTAGCCATCTAATTATTTACTCTCCCTCTTCTTGTGTTGCGACCGTCCAGATGCGCTTCAGCGGAATCTCGGCGCGAAGGTCTTCGTCAAGCTGGCTGTAGTTGTCGAGGAGTTCTTTGATTAGTGCGTCCTGATCCCACAGGCGTACGCGGAAGAACTGGCTGGCGATCTCCCGCTCGACCGACGACTTGAAGCCGCCCCACGAGACGAGCAGCCCCTGATCGGCCTGGACGTTCTGCATCGTGCCGACGAGTTGGTCGAGCGTCGGGCGGTCAACCGGCATCTCCTGCGACTTCACCTGGACGCAGATGCGCGGTCGGCCGAAGCCGAGCGGGCCGGGGGCGGCGAGAATATCCACACCCTTGTCGGCCCCTTCGGGGCTGCGGTAGGTGGTGTAGCCCTGTGCCTTGAGGATGGCCTCCACGAGGCGCTCCATGCCGTGCCCTTTGAACTTCCCGATGATGAGGCGGGCTATACTGTCCCGTCCGAGACGTTCGAGGTCAATGGCATCTTCCGTAGCTTCAGTGTCGGCCGCAACTATGGCCTCTTTGCCAGGGGTTAAAGCTTTGAGGGTCGAGCGCCAGTTGTTCTGGGCCATCTGCCGGACTCGCCGCTCGGCGTCGTTACGCTTGATCTGGCAGAAGGTCAGGAACGCGCCGAAGGAGTAGAGCAAGTCCTGGTCGAAGGCTGAACGTGGTACGTCTTTGGCGAGCCAATGCACATCACGCCAAGACTGAAAAGGCACTTCAGCGTTCGCGTCATAAGTGAACTTACTTTTGATCTCGCCGACAGCAATAGCTGACTTCACCTTGAGCGGGAGCACGAGCCAGTCACCGACGTTCATTCCCAAGACAAAGGCCCAGACTTGTCCGGCGTTGTTGGCGATCTTCCCCGGCGTGGCGTCGGGCGACTCGGCATCGCGCACGACGGCTTTGATGTCTTCGTAGCTGCTTGCCTTCGTCAGATCTGTGTTATGAAGCCCGCTCCAAGTCAGATAGACGCGGTTGTTGTCTAAGAAGTGCTGTTCATGTTCGCCGTACTTCCCGGCGCGGACTAGCCACAGAGCCATTCTGACTTTCCTTTCGGGGCTTAACTGAAGAATGAAGTTTGAGCTGCTTGCTTGTGTTTGCTGCTTTTTCGCTTCTGCTTTGGGGCTGCTTCGGATTCGTGCGCGCGTTCCTCACGAATACGCTCAAGCAGACGGGACGCCGGTTCGTCGTTCGGGTCTTGCGGCACAAGTTGTCCTGCGAAAGCCTGCTGCAAAATGGACTGGCGTAGTCGTTCGGACTGTTTGAGACTCTGCTTGATGGTCTGCTCCATCGCATCAGCAATGGAAAGCAGGTGTTCGACTTCCGAAACAATTTGTTGTTGCTCTAGAAGAGAAGGCAAGGGCAGAGGCAAATCGCGACAAATTTCAAGCGTAAGATTGAACTGTCCCGCCGTTGCTTTGGCTCGTTGTTCTGCCCATGACTGGATTTCCGTTGTTAGCAAACAAATGCTGAGATACTTTCTATCAAAGCTTGGCATCGGGCGAAAAACGGCAACTGCCTGATTGATATTCCATTCTTCATAAGTGTTAGGAACAATGGACACCTTGCCGAGCGGAGGCCCAACTATATTCATTAGCACATCACCGGAGATAACTTTTGAACGTGCTAATTCACCGTTATGCGTTACATAGCTTACAAAGGTGGGCTTAACTGTGAAATCAAGCCGCCCAATATGCGTCAGATTATAAACTTTAATGAAGGGTATCTCACCGGATTCGCTGAAGAGCTTATTTGCGGTTGGAGTTGTTCCTTTGGTTATAAAATCGCAAAGCTGTTCTGCGCGTGTCCACATCCAGCTACCCGGTAATCCGGGCAATTCGCTTGTGTTGGGTACAATAGGCTCTTGATACTTCTGCTTCCAATCATCGTTCTTCGGCGGTTTGCCTGCGGCTAGCATCTTGGCAAGCTGGTCTACTTCCCACTTAGCGCGGCGCTCGGTGAGGATGCGTGCGAGCAAGTCTGCTGCTGGCTCAAGTTCGCCTCTGTGAGCCTCGCGCCATTCGCGCGTAAGTTCGCCTGTCACCGCAGCTTTGAGTACCGCCTGACGGTAACGCCCTAGTTGCGCCCGCGCCTTCTTGAGCGCGTTAATACCCGCGTCCAGCTTGGTGAAAAGCTCTTCGACCTTGTTGACGATACGTTGTTGTTCGAGAAGTGGAGGGATTGGCAGTTTAAGTGTAGCAAGATTACCCCTTGAAATCCTTTTTCGAGTAGAGCCACTTTGTAAAGCTGCAACTTCAACCCGAAACTTATGGCTATTTATCGCATACATTAGCCATTTATTATTTACGCCGTGAGCACCCGTTCTAACAATGCAAACGTCAACTACAGTGACAGAAGTTTTGGTGTCTCCCGGAAAAATACAAGCTCGACCAAGAGGATCAGGCATTCTGGCAATGAGCACATCACCCGCTATAAGGTAAGTGCAGCCGAGATCAACTGACTTTTGTAATGTGAGGTAGCGAGAAGATTTGTTCCTGTATACTCCATCTCCAACATCCGCAAGCTGGATTAACCGAACGTCCCCATTAGGGTCTTGATCTTTACTTTCAACCCAATCACCATCAATAAACACTCCCTCTTCATCAATCAAATCGCTAATAGTTGCTAATGCCCAACCTTCTGGCAATTCAAGAAGATTATTTGTTTCATTCATTACGCCGCTAACGCCTCATTTAATTCATCAAGAATCGTCGTCAACTCCGCGCCGAAAAGCTGGTAAACCTTGAACGCGCCGCCCTTCTCGTAAAACGGCACGTTCTCGAAATCATCTATCTCAATCGTCAGCGCATTGGCGATATGCTCGCGAATCATCTGCAACCATTCCAACTGCTCCGGCGTAAACTCCCGCCCCACGCTCTCTTGTTGCTTTAACCACTCATTAAAACGCCCCTCGACCGTCACGTCCCAAGTCTCTAAAATCGGAGTCTCGCCAAGCTCAAAGCGCAACAACGAAACAAGATTGGTCAGGAGTTTCTGCGTTCCCGCGCTGCGCACCTTCGCCTTTTCGAGTTGTTCATAAGCCGCCCAGACCTTCTGCGGGGCGAGGTTGTACGGAGGGCGCGCAATTGCCTCGGCAAGCTCCCTGACAGCCGTCTCCGTCAAACGCCGCTTGCCGTAGGGCTGTCCATAGAAAATCTGCAATGCCGTCAACTCGTCGCGGTTGTCAGCAATGAATTTCCTAAATGTCTCGATGGTCGAGCGCGCATGTTCTTTCGCCGCCTCGTCAAATCCCGCGCCGAGCAATTCATCCTGCGTGACAGTATCAATAATCTGCGCGCTCTGTTGCTTGAGCCGCTTGATTGTCTCGCGCAGGTCAGGATTATCGAACGGCGCGCAAGCCGCATCAGTCAGTTTCTCCGTCGCCTGCCTGATCTGTTCTTCGGTCGGCGTCTCCGTGCCGAACATCTCAGCGGCTTTCTCTTCCTGCTCGTCCGCGTCAACCGCTCGTAACAGGTTGTTTACGAGCGACCGCAGAGACACGCCGCCGGATGCCTTCTCAATCTCTTTTCGTTCCTCGTCCTTCAGCTTACGATCCAGCCGCGCCAGACGATTAGCCAGAGACGAAATCGTGTCTTCATCTCTGAAACCAAGCTGGACGGTTTCAAGCAACTTCGCAAACGGAACACCGCGCTTGCGCTCCAATGGGCGCGACTCCGTCTTGTCGCCCTCGCAGACTCCGACGGCATCAACAATCACGAAATGCGTCTTGGCCGGGGCATCCGTCGTTACGTTATGAAATTCAGTCTCGGTAATAACGCGCGTCCCTCGCCCCTTCATCTGCTCGAAGTAAACGCTGGATTTCACATCGCGCATGAAGATCAGACATTCAAGCGGCTTGATGTCTGTGCCGGTGGAAATCATGTCAACCGTGACGACGATGCGCGGATTGTAAGAGTTGCGGAAATCCGAAATCATCGTTTCGGGGCTTTCACCCGTAGTGCGATAAGTTATCTTCTTGCAGAAGTCATTGCCCTTGCCGAAGACTTCGCGAACGATATGCACAATGTCTTCAGCGTGGCTGTCATCTTTCGCAAAAATCAGCGTCTTCGGTACTTCCTCACGACCGGGGAAGATTTCCGTGAACAGCCTGTCTCTGAAAGTCTGAATAACCTTTCTAATCTGACTCGGCACGACTACACTGCGGTCGAGCTGGCTGGCCTCATACTTCAGAGGCTCGTCTAACTTCCGCCAACGCACTTTTCTCGTCTGCCGGTCACGAACGTCAACGTAGAACCCCGCCTCAACATTCCCGCCTTCCTCAGTAGCCTTGGTGCGGATGCGGTAAACCTCATAACCAACATTGACGCCATCTGCGACCGCGCGCTCGTGGCTATATTCGGTGACGAGATTTTGATAGAAAAAGCCTATGGTCTGCTTCGAGGGGGTTGCCGTCAAACCGATTAAAGAGGCATCAAAATACTCAAGCACCTGCCGCCATAGATTATAAATCGAACGGTGACACTCATCCGTCACTATGAAATCAAAGGTCTCAATCGGAATCTTCGGATTGTAGGAAACCGTGAACGGTTTAGCCTCTTCATCAACTATTTCCTCAAGCGGCTTCTCTTCATTCTCTTCCGCAAATTCAGATTCATTACAGAGCATCGAGTATAGACGTTGAATAGTCGTGATGCAGACCTGTGCCTCACTGTCTAATGTGTTCGATCTGAGATGTTGAACGTTATAGAGTTCCGTGAACTTACGTCCGTCGTCAGGCGCGCGGTACTGGTCAAACTCAGTGAAGGCTTGTTTGCCCAGTGTGCGGCGGTCAACTAGAAAGAGTATGCGCTTTGCCCCCGCAAACTTGATAAGGCGATAGACGAAGCTAACAGCGGTGTAAGTCTTGCCGCTACCCATTGTCATTTGTAGCAGCGAACGTGGCCTATCGGCAGCGAAAGATTCTTCGAGATTCTCAATTGCTTCGACCTGACAATCCCGCAAACCGTCCTTATTGAGCGATGGCAGCTTTTGTAAGTTTCCGCGAAGCGTATTCGGCGTTTCAAACCAGGAGAGGAGTGTTTCCGGGCGATGAAAAGCGAAGACCTTGCGCGACCGAGAATTAGGATCGTTAATGTCTCTGAAGAAAGTTTCTTCACCTGTGCTTTCGTAGTGAAAGCGCATAGGTTTTGCCAACGGGGGGATTCCTTTAGGCGTGCTTTGTAAGTAACCCGTAGATTGCTCAGCTACTCCACTCAAAGTTGTTCCAATCGGTTTTGCCTCGATAACACCAACTGGCTTCCGGTTTACAAAAAGTAGATAGTCCACCGGCCCAACTTCTAAAGGCCACTCGCGGACGGCGATGCCCGTACCCGCGCCTAGATTGAGCTTTGTCCTGTCTTGAACAATCCAACCACAGGATGCCAGCAGCTTATCAATTTCAATTCTTGCGAGCTGTTCTGGAGTCATTGCTGTTAAGTGAGGTAAGGCTCTGGAAAGACTTCCTTTGTTGCTACTCGCCGCTTTTGTTTGCTGAGAGATTCTTTTTCGCCTGTTTGATGGGTCTACCCGGCTTACGCTCAGCAACGAGTTTTAAGTCACTTTCCTTAATCAAGTGGTCGCGTCCGAACTGCTTAGACGGCAATCGTCCGGCTTCAATTAAAGCTCGAACGCGGCGCATACTCACGTTTAGCCGCTCCGCAACTTCACTCGTCGTCAACATCTTCTCATCTTCCATGCCGCCTTTATACATCAAGATAATTGTTCCGCAAAGGAATAAAATTCTTGACTAAACTATTCCCCTACGGTATAGTTACTGTATTAGATAGACATCAGCATGAGAGGTGAACGGAGATGATGAACCTAGATGAAAACAGAATACAGAGGGTGATTCAGGAAGCGTTCGACAAGGTTTCTGCCTCTCGCCGATGGCAAACTGCTATAGCCAAAGCGAAACAGGAAATCGAGTCAAATCCATTCATGCACTTTGATGGCCAAGCGCTTCTGATCCTTTCATCCTCTGGTGAAATATACAGCGCGAACGGCACTTGCCAGTGCAAGGCATACGCGAATGGTCAACCCTGCTGGCATCGTGCGGCAGCAAGATTAATTCAGCGATATAACGAAAAATCGCACTGAAGTTGGCTAGGTGAGTGCATCAAGGAATGTGCTGCCTAGCTTTATTTGCGATTCGGATTTGTGTGTGAATGTGTGTGTGAAGCAAAACGGGCGCTTTGGCAGCGCCCGCAACCCCTTGATTTATTTAATGCACCCGGCACGACTCGAACGTGCGACCTTCTGATTCGTAGTCAGACGCTCTATCCAACTGAGCTACGGGTGCATATTGTTAGGTGAAGTGAGACGAATATACGGGGCGGCTGGCGCGGGTGTCAAGCGGGGTCGGCGGGGCCGTGGGGTGTGGGGGTGCGGGGCGCGCGAAATCAGCGCGCGTAGTAGCCGGGGCGGGAGCGTGCGATGAGTTCGGCGCGGGTGACTTCGATATTAATCGCGCGCCAGCTGCCGTCGCGGGGGCGTGTGTTGGAGGACTGGTAAGAGATGCTGTAGAGGGTGCGCATCTCGGCGGCGACTTCGGCGTAGAGCCTGCCGAGGTCTTCGAGGCGGTTGATGACGTGGAGGCGGCCTCCCGTCCGGTCGGCGAGCGACTGGAGCCGGGCGCGGGCCGCCGTGTAGATGGCGACCTGCTGCGGCAGGGGCTGCGCGATGCGCTTGAGGTCGCCCGAAGGCAGTGCGAGCGGGTAGATGGTCACGCCCTGACGGTCGGCGGTGTCGAGCACGGCGCGGAGGCGCGGGCTCGCGTCCGGCTTGACGGCGTTGAGCGCCTCGTCGTTCGAGTTCGCCGCGCCCGACGCCTGACGGTCGAGCGTCTCAAGCTCTGTGTCCTTGCCGTCGGTCAGAACGACGACGGCCTTGCGGCGGTTGCCCTCGTGCGCGAGTTGGCGGAGCGCGAACCTCAAGCCCTCGTAAAGGTTCGTGCCGCCGGAGCCTTCCGCCGAGGTGATGGCGTGCGCGATGTCGCGGCGGTTGTCGGTGAAGTCGGTGAGCGTCGCCAACTTGTTCTCGGACTTGCCGCCGCTGCGCTTGACCCAGAAGGAGACGACGGCCACGCGGTCGCCGGGCGCGAGGGCGTCTATGAAGCGCAGCGCCGACTGCTTGAGGACGGGGCGGAAGTTGAGCGTCGAGCCCGACATGTCGAGCAGGAGGACGAGGCTGAAGGGCGCGGAGGTCGGCTCGAAGCTGACGATTGACTGGCGCGCGCCGTCTTCGTAGACGTTGAAGTCTTCGCGCGAGAGGTTGGTGACGGCCTGTCCCCTCCGGTCGGCGACGCCGACGTTGAGGATGACGAGGTTGGAGTTAATGCTCTCGACGGGATCGTCCTCGCCTTGCGCGCGCGCCGTGGCGCAGAGGCAGAAGACGACGAGGACGGCGGCGAAAATTTTTGTCAGCAGTTTGTGCGCCGGGAAGTTTGAAGGGGTCATTGCTCAAAGTCACGTTCGACCGGGCTAGTATGCAGGCGGGCGCGCGGCGAACGCAAGCAAGGCGGACGCGGCCCCGGCGGCCCGGATGAATCCTTCCAGAACGGCCCCGCGAAATCCAAAAAAGCGTCGGAGATTTCCTTCTCCCACGGCTTTGTTGATGAAAGTCTCGCCGTTCGTCGGATTCTTTTGGTGCGACGGGCGCGCGGGAAGTTGCCACGAACTAAAGAAGGCAAAAGGCAAAAGGTAAAAGGCAAAAGTGAGAGAGCGGACGAACCTGTGAGGCTTGAGCCTCGACGCGTCGCGTTCGCTCCTTAACTTTTGCCTTTTACCTTTTGCCTTTTGCCTTCTGTCTTACCGTCCGACTCTTCGGCGGGTGCGGCGCGTCGGGGCGGGGATTTCTTCGGCGGGCGCGACCGGCACGGGGAAGGGGACGGGGGCGGGCGCTTGCTTCGCGTTCGAGGTGCGGCGCGTGCGGCGGGCCTCTGTGCGCTCGGCCTCGGCGGCGGCGACGCCCCGCGCCTTCTCGATGCGCTTGCGCGGGACGAGCTGGTAGCGCAGCTCCATCTCGCGCGAGACCTGATAAATGTTCTTCGCCTTCTGGCCGCGCTCGGCCCGCCGCAGGACTTCGTTGGTCGCCAGCAGCTCGGCGCGGTCTTCCTTGTCTATCCAGATGAAAAGGTTATCGGCCATGACTCTCAAAACCTCCAGACTAATCAGCTTGCGCAGCGCTTCGGGCCTCGCCACGGGGGCGATGTGGACGAGCGCCGCGTCGCGCCGCGAAGGGGACGCGGGCGCTTCCGACTGCTCGCGCCGTCCGGCGTAGTAGTCGCCGACGAGCGCGTCCACCTCCGCGCGGTGGTCGTCGTAGAAGAGCGCGAAGTCGTTGCAGCGCGTGCGGTACACGCAGCTCACGGAACATACGAGCGCGTCTTTAAAATGCCCGTAGCGGTTGCAGTAAAGTCGCAGGCTCATGGAATCACACGGGGCTTCGCGGGACGCAGGAGAGACGCCGACGGCTTCGCCTTCGAGGCGTTGACACACGGCGTCCGTGGTCTCTTCGGGAGCGCGAAAGACTATAACACGTGCGTTCCGTGTGTGCAACGGCGTGCAACGCACGGTTTGAATGGGGATAAAAATTCCTTCGTCGAAACGCACGCGCGCGGGCGTATAATGCGCGGCAACCCTCCGGCCCAAAGCCGCTCAATGAACCGCCTGCCTCGCGCGCCGCCCCGCGCGCCGAGTCTCTCGGATGGTGCTCTAACACGTCATCAACACACACTGCGGACGAAGGAGACGGGAGCGATGTACAGGCCGAACTTTTGCGCCGAGTGCGGCGAGCGCGTCGTGCGCGCGCGTTGGCGTTTGTGGACGAGCAGGCGATTTTGCGCGACGTGCGGGCGACGATTTCGGAAGAGAAGAATCGCCGCGCCGCTCGTGTTGTGCGCGACGGTCTTCGTCCTCGGCTTCGCCTTCGGGAGTCGCGGCGGGCGGACGCCGACGGCTCCTTTGCTCATCGTCGAGCGCGGAGGTACGAACGTCGCGCCTCTCTCATCGAACGCCTTGCAAACGTCAGCGGGCGCGGTGGAAAAGGATGAAGGCGCGGGTGTCTCGCCTCCTCCTCAAGAGACGCGCTACGGGCCGGACGGGACGAGCGGCGAGAGGCCGACGGAAGCGTCGGAGGTCGTCTCGATGTGCGGCGCGCGGACGCAGAAGGGGACGCCGTGCCAGCGGCGCGTGCGCGGGACTGGTCGCTGCTGGCAGCACCGTGGCAAGGCGGCGATGCTGCCGCCGTCGAAGTTAATCGTTCCCGGCTGAAGGGGAGTCGAAGTCGGCTTCGTAAACTTTTCTTGACCGGCGGTTGGAACGGGATTAGAGTGAGCGCGCCTTGCGGGTTCAAGTCGTGCCGGCGAGAGCCTTTGTCCTTGTCCCCTCGTCGGCCTCACGCAGTTCGTTTATCAAATCCATCCCTGCGGAATTCTTCGGCTTCGACGTGCGGCCCCGGAAAGCGGCGCACGAAAAGGAGGAGTTGCATGGGCGAGATTGTTGAGGGGCGCACGCTGACGGGCGGGCGGACGCTGGAGCCGGACTTCTGCGTCGTCGGCTCCGGCGCGGGCGGCGGCGTGTGCGCGCTCAAGCTCTCGGAGGCGGGCTTCAACGTGCTCGTGCTCGAAGAGGGGCCGAACATCCCGAAGGGCAAGGGCCACGGCGGCGACGCGCACGTCCGTCCGACCTTCACCGAGCGCGAGTTCGACATGTACAAGACGCTCTATCAGGAGGGCGCGGCGCGTCTGACGAGCGACGGCGGCGTGAAGGTCTTGCAGGGCCGCTGCCTCGGCGGCGGGACGACCGTCAACTGGTCTGCGTGCCTGCCGCCGCGCAAGGAGACCATCGAGTTCTGGCGCAACGAGTTCGGCCTCCACTTCACGATGGAGAACCTTGAGCCGTACATGAGGGAGGTCGTCAACTTCCTCCACATCAACCGCAACGACCGCTTCAACTCTTCCGCGCAGGCGCTCATCCGCGGCTGCACGGCGCTCAACTATCACTGGTCTGTGCTGCCCAACAACACGCACAACTGCCGCGAGTGCGGGAGCTGCGGCGTGGGCTGTCCCTACGACCGCAAGCAGAGCGGCATCGTGACGTGGCTCCCGGCGGCCATCGCCAAAGGCGCAAGCGTCTACACCGACACGAAGGTCAGCCACCTCGTTAAAGTCGGGACGGAGATAAAGGAAGTGCACGCCACTTTCCTCGACCAGTTCACGCAGCCGACACAGCACAAGCTCGTCGTCCGCCCGAAGGTCGGCGTGGTGCTCGCGGCGGGCGCGGTCGGCACTCCGGCAATCCTGCTGCGCTCGAACCTCAACCCGAACGGGCAGGTCGGCAAGCGGACGCACATCCACCCGGTGACGATCTGCATCGGTCGCTACCCCGGACTGACGCACCCCGCCTACGGCGTCCCCGACAACATGATGAGCAAGCAGTTCGAGGCGGGGCCGACCGGCTACCTCATCGAGACCGGCTCGTTCTTCCCCGTCCTGAGCGCCGCCGCGACGTTCGACTACGGGCAGAAGCTCGAACGCATCATGCGCGAGTATTACCCTTCGGGCGCGATCATGTACGCGCACCACACGACCGGGTTCGAGGCCAGGCAGGAGTACGGGACCGTCACGCTCGACAAGTACAAAGACCCGGAGATGGAGTACAAGCTCGCGCCGAAGAACGCCGAGGCGATGCGCCGGAGCCTCGTCGAGATGACGAAGATTCACCTCGCCGCGGGCGCGACCTCCGTCTACCACTTCACCAACCCCTCGCTCGAAATCAAGACGCTCGCCGACTTGAAGCTCCTCGACTCCGTCTCTTTCGAGCCGCAGCGCGCGACCATCTTCACCGTCCACGTGATGGGCGGCTGCCGGATGGGCGCGGACGCGAAGAGCACGGTCGTCAACCCGGAGTTCGGTCTGCGCGAGACGACGAACGCGTGGGTGGCGGACGCCTCGGTCTTCCCGACGGGCCTCGGCGCGAACCCGCAGGTCACAATCTACGCGATGGCTCTGCGCGCCTCGAAGCACATCTGCACGAAGTACGGCAAGCCCTTCGAGCTGCACCAGCAGACGGGCGGGCCTCTGCCGTGGGAGGGTCTGTGATGCCGAAGAAGTTGATACAGATTGACGAGTCGAAGCTCAAGTTCCTCGAACCCGACACGGCCTACGTCATCTTCGCGGCGGCGGAGGCGGTCGTCGGCGACACGCTCCGTCTGAAAGTCCCGAACTTCATCCCGATGATTGACGACTACGTGGGCTACCAGCGGCGCGCGCAGCGCGACGCGCTCAAGCAGGGGATGAAGGCGATGGAGGGCTTCATCGTCAGCCTCTTCTTCGGGCACACGTTGCGCGGCTTCTCGTACCTCTCGCTGGCCGACCGTCAAAAAGTCTTAGACAGGATGAGCCGGAGCGGCGTCCAGCAGTTCCGCAACCTCTACGCCGCGTGCGTCAACATCGCCGCCTCCGCCTACTACGCGAGCGAGGTGACGTGGCCCGAAATCCACTACGCGGGCGTGAGCGTTGACCACCCCGAAATCCTCGGCGGCACTCCGCCCCCGCCGCCTTCGCCGCAGCCCGTGCCGTGGCGGACGAACGACCCGCGCCCGGTCGAGCAGTAGGTCGAGAGATGAGCATCCTCACCGAGAAGATTAAGCACGTCGTCGTCCTGATGTTGGAGAACCGCTCGTTCGACAACATCCTCGGCACGCTCTACGGGCCGTCGCACCCGGCCCCGCGCGGGCAGCACTTCGAGGGCCTGCTCGTCGGCGCGTCCAACCCCTTCGACCCGCCCGGCGGCCCGCCGCAGCAGGTTTACGCGTGGAACGAGAGCAGCCCGCCGCAGTCGCCGTGGACGATTCCGACGCCCGATCCGGGCGAGTTGTTCACGGACATGAACGAGCAGCAGTTCGGCCTCGACGCGCCGGTCGAAGGCGTGCCGAAGATGGACGGCTTCGTCAACAACTACTTCGCGCAAGCGGCTCTGACCGGCGAGCAGTTCAGCCCGCAGGCCATCATGCACTACTTCGTGCCGGAGCAGGTTCCGGCCTTGAGCCGCCTCGCGCGCTCCTTCGCCGTCTCCGACCAGTGGCACGCCTCGGCCCCCTGCCAGACGTGGCCCAACCGCTTCTTCACGCACACCTCCACGGCGCGCGGCTACGTCAACAACGAGCCCTTCCACTTCCCCTACCTCATGCGCTCAATCTTCGAGCGGTTCAAGACCTGCCGCTTCGACCGCAAGTGGAGAGTCTACTTTCAAGACTTCCCGCAGTCCCTGACGCTCGCGCGGCTCTGGTTCCACGCCGACCACTTCCACTTCTACGACGACCCGCTGGAGCGCCACACGTTCAAACGTGACGCCGCGCGCGGGCGGCTCCCCTCGTACTCCTTCATCGAGCCGCGCTTCTTCCCCGACCCTATCTTAAGGACGCTCCCGACCGACCAGCACCCGCCGCACGACGTGCGCCTCGGCGAGCAGCTCATCGCCGACGTTTACAACACGCTCCGCAACTCGCCGCACTGGAAGAAGACCCTGCTCGTCATTACCTACGACGAGCACGGCGGCTGCTACGACCACGTCCCGCCGCCGCGCGCCGTCTCGCCCGACCGTTACGACCCGGAACATTTCACCTTCGACCGCTACGGCGTGCGCGTCCCGGCGGTCATCATCTCGCCTTACGTTCAGGAGGGCACCGTCTTCCGGCCCGTGCCGAACCAGAGGCTCCCGCACGAGGGGCCGCCTTACCCCTTCGACCACACCTCGATCATCGCCACGCTCAGGAAGTGCTTCAAGCTCGGCGGGCCTCTCTCCGCGCGCGACGCCGTCGCCCCCGACCTCGAAAGCGCGCTCACGCTCAAGGGGCCGGACAACGACGGCCCGCGCCACGTCGAAGCGATTCCCTACGAGCCTTCGGACGCCGAGGTCGAAGCGCAGCTCAACGCCCCGCCCTCCGAATACCAACGCTCGCTCGTCGCCGCCGCCGCGCACCTCCCGACCACAGGCAACGTCAAAGAGCACATCAAGGCCCTCGCCGCCGGTCGCCTCGCGGCGGCTGTCCCCGTCCACAAGACGAGGGAGGAAGCCTCCGTCTACGTCAAATCGAAGGTCAGGGGATTCTTAGGCAAGTAACGGTCAAAGCAGTGCGTGTGTGATTCCCGGAGCGAGTCCAAAAAGCCGAAGACGCGTCGCTCCGTCCCCGCAGGGGACGAAGATAATAGCCGGGGGCAAGTGAAAGCGTGCCAGCGCTTGAACGTCGCCCCCGGAACAGGCGAGAAAAGAATTACGACCCTGAAGGGGTCGCACCGCCGCGTTGAGGTGTGACCCCTTCAGGGTCGGATTCTTTCATCTACGTCTGACCGGGGGCGGCGCAAACTTCGTTTGCTTGCCCCCGGCTATTATCTTGAGCCCTTTCAGGGCTCAGTCGGTACAGAGCCGAGCCTGATTATCGCCCCCCGCAGTCTCGCGTGCTTTCGCAGCAGCCGCAGGTACTTCAACTCGTCCCGCCCGGCCTTCGCGCGGACGATGTACGTGAAGGCGTTCTTCTCATCCTCAGTCCAACTATTCAAACCGGGGACGAGCGCGGCGAGCAGGGAGAGATTCTCGAAGGCGAGTCTCTCATCAACGTCGAAGTCGGACGTGTTGACGCCGAGCGCGTCGGCGACCCGCGCGGCGGAGGCGCGGCGGAGTGCGGCGGCATCGCCCCCGTGACGTTCGGCCATGCGGCGGGCGACGGCGAGGCCGAGGTTGCGGACGTGGAACCTGTCCCACTCGCCCGGCCTCAGACGCGAAGAGGCGGAAGGCGCTTCAAAGATGACGTGGCCGGAGGAGAGTTCGCGGAGAAGCTTCGCCGGTGTGCGAAGGCCCGGTCGCGCCGCGAGCCTTCTTTCTTCTCGTTCGACGAGCGCGGCGAGTCTTGGCTGGACGGGGCGGAAGCCGAGCTTGCGGTAGAACCAGAACGCGCCGCTCTCGATGCCCTCCTCGTTCTTGAAACCGAGCTGGTACGGGTCAATCGAGAAGACCGACGCGCCGAGCGCCTGCCGGAAGAGTCGAAGCAGTCGCGCGTAGACCCACGCCGACTCGCCGTCGCGGAACGTGTAGAAGAGATTAAGTCCGGCCTCCACGCGCTCGAAGAGCGTCAGCGCCTCGGCGTAGCCGCACGGCACGCCGTTCTTCAGGACGAGCATCGAATGATACGCGAGCACGGGCAGGCGTCGCTCGAAGGGCAAGCCCCACATGAAGACTTCGACGCCTCTTCCGGCATCGGCGCGCAGCACCGTCGCCGGGTCGCCGTAGGTGAAGCCGCGCAGCTCGCGGAAGCGCGCCGTCATCGTCTCGCGCCCCGCGTCGAGCAGTTTCGTCCCTTCGGCGCGCGAGAGTTTTTCGACGGGCAGAGGCTCTTCGTCTTCCAGCTCGTGCGCGAGCGAAACGTCGCGGCGCGTGAGGAGCGGCGCGTCGTGGAAAAAGACGCGACGAGTGCGGAGCTTCATGCGCGTCCGCGAGGCGCGCGTGTCCGCGAAGTCCCAACGCACCCAGAGCCGCAAAGAGTCGAAGAGCGCGGCGCGCTCGACCGGAGAGACGTTCAGGCCCTCAAAACGTTTGACGAGCCACGCAAGCTCGTTGCGCTCCTTCCCACGCGCGGCGCGCAGGTATTCGTGGAAGGGGAAGTAGGTCTCGACGTATGCGTTCTCTTCGACGAGCGGAAGCAGGCGCGGCAGGACGGCGGCGAGTTGTCCTTCTTCAACGTAGCCTTCCCAATCTATGCGGACGTGCGAAGGATGACGACCGACGAGCCAGCGCACCACATCGTAAGTGAAGATGGCCGAGAAGGCCGTCCCACTGATGCCGGAGACTTCGGGCCGCTCGAACTCGTAGAAGTCTTCGGCATCTTGCAGCTCTTCAACTCTCTGTTTGAATGAAGAGAGAATCTTTTCCGTCTGCGCGAGGAGCGCGCGGCCTTGCGGGTAGGCGCGCATGAAGAGGAGGATTTCGTGGAAGCGGATGAGGCTGCCCGCGTCGCGGAACTTGCGCCGCGTGAGTTGCGCCAGCACGACTCTCAAGCGCGCCCGTCCGCGCGCGTCCGTCGGGCGCTTCAACTCGTCGAGTCGTTCGAGCAGTTGTTCGAGTGTCGGGGTCGGCACGCTTCTCCACTCGCAAGCCGGAAAGGTTTCCGCCGCGCGGCGCGGGCTGGTAGAATCCCCCCGCCCTGAAAGCGTCCCCGTCAAGACGACGCCGGAAATCTCCGGCGATTGCACATCTCAAGGGGTCGGGACTCTTCTCCAACTCACACGGGAAACTTCGTCAAAAGGCGACAGCGCCAATCCTCTTACAGGAGAATCCGTATGCGCAAGCTCAAAACCACGGCCCTCGCCGCCGCGCTCTTACTCTGCCTCGCCGCGACCGTCTTCGCCATCACCTACGGGCAGCCGGACGGCAACCGCCACCCCAACGTCGGCGCGCTCGTCGGAACCTTCAACGGGCAGTCGTTCCCCTACTGCTCCGGCACACTGATTTCCCCGACCGTCTTCCTCACCGCCGCCCACTGCAACATCGGCACGACGACCGTCTTCGTCACCTTCGACTCGGAGTTCTCCTCGCACTCGAAGCTCCACGCGGGGACGTTCTACTCCGACCCGCAGTTCAACCAGACGCAGAGCGACCCGCACGACATCGCCGTCGTCGTCTTCGACAAGCCGATCAAGGGCATCGCCCCGGCGCGGCTCCCGACCGCCGGGCAGCTCGACGGGCTGAAGGTCAACCAGAAGTTCACGGTCGTCGGCTACGGCGGGCAGGAGCCCATCAACCAACCCGGCGGCCCCGTCATCGGCTTCCTCGACACGCGCGAGTTCGCGACCCCCTCGCTGAACGCGATTAACCCGGCGTGGCTGCGCCTTTCGCAGAACCCGGCGACCGGCGACAGCGGCGCGTGCTTCGGCGATTCAGGCGGCCCGAACTTCCTCGGCGCGGGCGCGACCGAGACCAACATCATCGCCGGGACGACCATCACCGGCGACGCGCTCTGCAAGGCAACCAACGTCGTCTACCGCCTCGACACGGACTCCGCGCGCAACTTCCTGAGCGCGTTCGTGACGCTTCCTTAAGTTCAACGCGGAGCCCTGAAAGGGCGAAAGATAATAGCCGGGGGCAGAGCGAAGGAGCGCAAGCGACTGAGCGACGCCCCCGGTTACGGGTAAGTAAAAGAGTTCCGACCCTGAAGGGGTCGCACCTCAACGTTGAGGTGCGACCCCTTCAGGGTCGGAATTTCTTTGTCTGACGTTTCCGGGGGCGACGTGCTTCGCACTTGCCCCCGGCTATTATCTTAATCCCCTTCGGGGATTATTCTTTGCCGTCGAATTGGAGTTTGAGCTTCCCTTCTTCCGCGTCAACCGTCACTGTCCCGCCCGACTGCAATTTGCCGAAGAGGATTTCCTCGGCGGCGGCGGCTTTGATTTCGGTCTGGATGAGGCGGGCCATCGGTCGCGCGCCGAACTGCCGGTCGTAGCCGCGCTCGGCGAGCCATCGGCGCGCGCCCTCGGTCAGCTCAATGCGGACGTTCTTCTCGGAGAGCTGCGCGCGAACTTCTTTGATGAACTTGTCCACGACGCGCTCGATGGTCTCGAACGAGAGCGGCGCGAAGGCGATCCACGCGTCGAGGCGGTTGCGGAATTCGGGGCTGAAGGTGCGCTCGATGGCCCCGCGACCGATGCCCGTGGCCGTGCCTTCCTGCTGCTTCTGAAAGCCAATCTTGGCGTCGCTCATCTCGCGCGCGCCCGCGTTGGTCGTCATGATGAGGATGACGTTGTGGAAGTCGGCGCGCTTCCCGTTGTTGTCGGTGAGCGTCCCGTGATCCATGACCTGCAACAAGATGTTGAAGAGGTTCGGGTGCGCCTTCTCTATCTCGTCTAAGACGAGGACGGAGTAGGGCGTCTTGTTAACGGCATCGGTGAGCAGCCCTCCCTGATCGAAGCCGACGTAGCCGGGCGGCGCGCCGATGAGCCGCGAGACGGTGTGCGGCTCCATGTACTCGCTCATGTCGAAGCGCAGGAAGCCGACGCCGAGGGCGTGCGCGAGCTGCTTGGCGAGTTCGGTCTTGCCGACGCCGGTCGGGCCGGAGAAGAGGAACGAGCCGATGGGCTTTTCAGCCGCGCCGAGCCCGGAGCGCGAGAGCTTGATGGCGTTGACGACCTGTGTGACGGCGTGGTCTTGCCCGTAGATGACCGAACGCAACTCACGTTCGAGATTTTGCAGGCGGTCGCGCTCCTAGCCGACGACCGTGCGCGGCGGAATCTTGGCGATGCGCGCGACGACCGTCTCGATCTCTTTGAGACCGATCTCCGTGGGCCGCTCTTCGGCAGGTAAGAGTTTGACCGCCGCGCCCGCCTCGTCAATCACGTCAATCGCCTTGTCGGGCAGGAAGCGGTCGTGGATGTGCTTGGCCGCAAGCTCGGCGGCGGCGCGGAGGGCTTCCGCCGTGTAGCGGACGCCGTGGTGCTCCTCGTAGTGCGTCTTCAAGCCGTCGAGAATCTGGACGGTCTCTTCGACCGTGGGCTCGCCGACTTCTATCTTCTGGAAGCGTCGGGCGAGGGCGCGGTCGCGCTCGAAGGCGGCCTTGTATTCGGGGTAAGTGGTCGAGCCGATGCAGCGTATCTCGCCGGAGGCGAGGACGGGCTTGATGATGTTCGAGGCGTCCATCGAGCCGCCGGAGACCGCGCCCGCGCCGACGATGGTGTGTATCTCGTCAATGAAGAGGATGCAGTTCGGCCTCTTCTTGAGCGCGTTGATGACCGACTTCAAACGCTGCTCGAACTCGCCCCGGTACTTCGTGCCCGCCAAGAGCGCGCCCATGTCGAGCGCGTAGACTTCGACGCCCTTCAGGACTTCGGGCACGTCGTCCTGTTGAATCTTTAAGGCGAGCCCCTCGGCGATGGCGGTCTTTCCGACGCCGGGGTCGCCGACGAAGATGGGATTATTTTTGCGCCGGCGGCAGAGCACCTGAATCGTGCGCAGAAGTTCGGGGCCGCGACCGATGAGCGGGTCAATGCGCCCCTCGGCGGCGCGCTCGACGAGGTTCGAGGCGAAGGCCTTGAGCGGGTCGCGCGCGCTCTGCGCCTCGTCCGTCCCAGCGTCCGCCTCCTCGCCGCCCTCGGAGATGAACTCGCCTTCGTCGCCGCCGTTCATCTTCGAGACGCCGTGCGCGAGATAGTTGAGCACGTCGAGCCGCGTCACGCCCTGCTTCTTCAGCAGATAGACGGCGTGCGAGTTGGCGGCCTGAAAGATGGCGGCGAGGACGTTGCCGCCGTCAACTTCTTTTTGCCCGGAGCCCTCGGCCTGCAAGACGGCGTACTCGACGACACGCTGGAAGGCCGCAGTGTATTCGGGGAACAGTTCGCTCGCCTCCGGCACTCGCTCCAACTTCTCGCCGAAGAAGGTCTCCAACTCGCGCGCCAGCGGCTCGACCTTCGCGCCGCACTGGCGCAAAATGTTCGCCGTCGTCTTCTCGTGCAGGAGCGCGTAGAGCAGGTGTTCGAGCGTCACGTACTCGTGGCGGCGCGTGATCGCCTCGGTCGCCGCGAAATTTAAGGTTTCCTGTAATTCTTTGGTAATCATAAAAAGCCGTCAACCGTGACAGGTAAACCGTGACAGGGGAAAGACAGGTTTTATCTTGTCACCTGTCACGGTTTACCCGTCACGGCTCTTGTGGTTCTTCCTCCAACGTGCAGAGCAGCGGGTACTCGGCGGCGCGCGCGAGGTGCGTGACGCGCTCGACTTTCATCTCGGCGACTTCAAAGGTGTAGACGCCCGCGACGCCCAGCCCCTGCGTGTGCACCTGAAGCATGATGCGGAAGGCGTCCTCGTCCGCCTTCTGGAAGACGGCTTCGAGGACGTAGACGACGAACTCCATCGTCGTGTAGTCGTCGTTATGCAGAAGCACGCGGTAGAGCGGGGGCTTCTTGAGCTTCTCCCGCGTCTCGGTCGCGACCTCCTCGTCTAATCCGTACTCGCGCTCCGGCATGACGTAAGTTTAGGCGTCGGAGGGCAAAAGACAAAATGCGGAAGCGGCGGGCGGAGGAGAGGGAAGAAAATAAGGAGAGTGAGGCGCGCGCGGGCCGCGCCTCACTTGCCCGTGTTGGAGACGCCGGGCTTGGCGATGACGAGCGGCTGCGACTCAGGCTCGCGGCGGTAGAAGACGCGCGGTCGCTGCCCGGCGCGCTGCGTGATGGTGAGGCCGCGCTCGTGCTCGGCGAAGGACAAGTTGCCCCCGGCGTCGCGCGACTGCTCCATCTTGTCGAGCTGCATTTCGGGGACGCGGCGTGTCGCGTAGTCGAACCACTCGCGCGTCACCACGTCGCCGTCGGCGGGCTGCGAGTCGGCCAGCGCGCGCCGCAAGCCTTCCTCGACGAGCGCGTAAGTTAAAAGACCGTGGCCGAGCTGCGACGCCTCCTGCGCGGCCTGAAAACTCTGCGCGGCGGTGAGGACGTACATCCCCTTCTCGTAAGCGAGCTGCGCCAAGCCTTTGGAGTTCATCGGCCCGCGCCGCTTCTCCTCGGCTTCCAGAGCCTGACCCGAATTGCACGCGTCTATCACGAGCAGCAACTGCCCGGCGTCGAGCCGCTCGAAGGCGCGCTCCAACTCTTCGTCGGAGATGCTGTGCTCGACGATTGTCTGTAGGCCCGCGGCCTCGACCGTCTCGCGCGGCCCCGTGTAGCCGAGGTCGTGTGGGATGAGGTAGAAGCGATTGCCTTGCGCCGTGCCGTGGCCCGCGAAGTAGACGATGACGGTGTCTTCGGGCTGCGTCTTGTCGGCCAGAGCGGAGAGGGCGCGCAATATCCCGGCGCGCGTCGCCTCGCGGTCGAGGAGCGTCGTGACTTCTACGCTCGCGCCGCGCCGCAGCTTCTTCTGCTGGTTCGAGACTTCCGCCGAGAAGGCGCGGGCGTCGGCGACGGCGTAGCGGAGGTTGTATGCCGGGTTGGCGTAAGAGTTGACGCCGACGGCGAGGACGCGCGTCGTGCCCGCGCGGCGGAGCGACGAAGCGCCTTCGATTTTGAGCGTGGCGTCGGCGCTCTTGACGTTGTCGCTGTTGAAGGCGTAGGCCGTGAAGCGGTTCTCGCCTGAGACGACGCGCACCTCGGCGGTGAGCGTCGCGCGCTCTTTCCCTCCGAGCACGTCGCCGCGCCAAGCCTTGACGAGCGAGCCGTTGCGGAAGAGACGCACGTCGTGCGCGCCGCCGCCCTTACCGCTTTCTCTGTGCACGGCATAGGCGGGCGACTCGGCGACTTCGATCTTAAGAGTCACGGTGCGGCGCGTCTCGGCGGCGTCTCCGCGCGCGGCGTCCGAGCGCGCGAGTGTGACGGTCGGCTGGAGGATGTCTTTGTTGGCGATGTCAACTTCGGCCTTCGGCGCGCGGCCCGAAAGGATTTCGTGAAGCAGTCCCGGACGATAGAAGTCGGCGAAGAAGGCTTCGCCGGGTGCGTAAGAGAGCGTGTCGCCGTAGCGCCAGATAATCTGCCGCCACGTCGCGGGCGAGCCGTCGAAGAGGCCGTCGGGCGTGACCACCATCCAGTCGGCGTCGCCCGCCGAAAGCAGCGACGCGACCTCCGCGCCGTCGCGCGTGCGGAAGAGCTTCATCGTCGCGTCGTCGCTGCCGGTGAAGATGAACTGCCCGTCGGAGGTGAAGGCGACGACCGGCACTTTCAAGTCGTGTCCTGAGAGAGTGTGGAGCAGACGGCCCGTCGCCACGTCCCAGACAAGCGCCTTGTTGGTCATCCCGCCGTGCGCGAGCCGTTGGCCGTCGGGGCTGAAGACGACGGAGCGAACGTAGTCGCCGTAGCCCGCGAGCGTGCGCAGGAGCCTGCCCGTCTCGACTTCCCAGAGGCGGACGGTGCGGTCGTTGCTCCCGCTCGCCAGAACTTTTCCGTCGGGGCTGAAGGCGAGCGAGCGCACCGAGGCGCGGTGTCCCGCGAGGTTGCGCACCTCTCTGCCGGTCGCGGCGTCCCAGAGCTTGGTCAAGCCGTCGTCGCTGCCGCTGGCGACGAGCTTACCGTCGGGGCTGAAGGCGGCGGTGTAGACCTGCGAAGCGTGACCGGCGAGCGTGTGGACGTTGCGGCCCGTCCGAGCGTCGCGCAGAAAGACGGTGCGCCGCTCTTCCGGCTCGATGGTCGCGAGCGTCTTGAGGTCGGGGCTGAAGACGAGGTTGCCGCTGTAGTTCATCCGGCCCAGACTGTCGGCGAGCTTCCCGAAGGCGGCGATGAGCTTGTCTGCCGGGTCTTCCTTGCCGCCCGCAGGCGTCGGCGTCGGCTTGGGCGTCGGCTTCGGCTTCGGCGCGCCCGCCGGGAAACTCTCGCGGCGCGCGGCGACCTCCCAGAAGCGCGCGGGCTCCATGAGGCCGGTGCTGGTGAGCATGCGCCCGTCGGGGCTGAAGGCGAGGCCGATGACCTGCGATTCGTGGTCGCCGACGGCGAGCCCGCCCTGACCGGCGGCCAAGTCCCACAGACGAATCTTCTTGTCCTCGCCCCCGGCGGCGAGCGTCTTGCCGTCGGGGCTTAAGGCTATCGCTTCGAGGCTCGTCGAGGGCGCGGCGTCGAGGCGCGTCTCGGCGAGCGTCGTCGCGTCCCACGTCGAGAGCAGCGGCCTCAAACCGAGAGTCTCTTTCGTCGCCTCGCGCCCGCCGCCGACAATCGTCTTGCCGTCGGGGCTGTAGGCGACCGAAAGATAGTCGCCGCCCTCGGCCTTGTAGCTCCGGCGTTCCTCGCGCGTCTCCGTGTCCCAGAGTCGCACCGTGCCGTCGAGGTTGCCGGTCACGAGGGTCTTGCCGTCGGGGCTGAAGGCGAGGGAGTTGGCGACGCAGTCGCGCTTCTGCACGAGCGTCGTCTCAAGGTTGAAGAAGATGAGGTAGTCGCTCCCGGCGCTCACCATGTGTTTGCCGTCGGGGCTGAAGGCGACGGCGCGCACCTCCGCGAGCGCGAAGTGGCTGTCGAGGTCAACGACCTTGTTGCCCGTCGCGGCGTCCCAGACGACGAGGCGGTTGCCGAAGCCGGTCGCCAGTTGGAGCATCGCGTCGGGCGCGCTGCGCGGGCGGAAGGCGACGCTGTGCGGCCTCTTGCCTTCGTAGGTCAGGACTCTCGGCTCGCGCTTCACCAAGTCCATCAAGACGATTCTGTCCGGCGCGACGAAGGCGAGGTGCTTGCCGTCGTGGCTCAAGGCTATCGAGCTGACCGGCCCCGTCGAAGGAATCTCGCGCAGGAGTTTGCCCGTCCGCACGTCCCAGGACTTGATGCCCCTTGACCCGCCGCTCAAAAGGTTCTTCTCGGTGACGAAGAGCAGGGCAGTGACGAAGCCGCCGTGCCCGCCGAGCGTGCGGACGACCGAGCGGTTCTCCACGTCCCAGAGCCTGACGGTGCCGTCCTCGCCCGCGCTCGCCACCAGCCGCCCGTCGGGACTGAAGGCCACGGCCCGCACCGTGCCCGCGTGCGCGCGACGGATGTAAAGCTCAGGCCGCTGCGCCGAAACGGAAGAGGAGACGGACAGGAAGAGTGCGACGGCGAGAAGGAGTTTTCTATGTGGGGGCATGGCGTCTCTGTAACGTGTGAATCTCAAGGCCACGTTGCTCGACAAAAAGTAGCACAGACGTTTCGCGGCTTTCAAAATTTTCGTCCCACTCCGGGGCGACCGTCGGTGTGTCGAGCCTGACGAAGAACGTCTGACGGCGAGAGGGCTTGCGCCTTCTTTACCTCCGCCTTTAAATGTGCGGCGCGGACTTTTGCTTTATCATCTGAAACCGATGGCCCACGTCCGCTTCCCAGACCCGCGCGACTCGACGCCCGAAGGCATCGTCGCCTACGGCGGCGAGCCGGAGCCCGACTATCTGCTCGAAGCCTACCGGCGGGGCATCTTCCCGTGGCCCGTGGACGGCTACCCTCTGCTCTGGTTCAGCCCGCCGGAGCGCGCCGTGCTCGACTTCGAAGAGTTGCACGTCCCTCGCAGCCTCGCGCGCGAGCGGCGGCGCACACGCCTCACCTTCACGATTGACCGCGCCTTCGAGCGCGTCATCCGCGCCTGCGCCGCAGTCGAGCGCGCGCACGAGAAGGGGACCTGGATTAACCCGCAGATGATTCGCGGCTACGGCGAGTTTCACCGCCTCGGCCACGCGCACAGCGCCGAGGCTTGGGATGACGGCGAACTCGTCGGCGGCGTCTACGGCGTGGACGCGGGCGGCGCGTTCGCGGGCGAGAGCATGTTCCGCCTCCGCCCCAACGCCTCGAAACTCGCGCTCCTCCACCTCGTCGAACACCTCCGCGCGCGCGGCCTCCAATGGCTCGACATCCAAGTCTTGACGCCGCACATGGAAGCCCTCGGCGCGAAGCTCATCCCCCGCGAAGAATTCCTCCAACGCCTCGCGCGCGAGCAAGCACGCGGCCTCAAACTATTTTAAGCTTCAAACCGGGTTTCAAAACTTCAACGTCATGTATAACTGTAGGGGCAGGGCTTGTCCCTGCCCGAATGCCTGCACTTCCACACGGGCAGGGACAAGCCCTGCCCCTACAGTTTTATTCAGATGCCTCGGCGGCGAGTTCGCGCAGGAGCGCGGCGCTCTCCACGGCCCGCGACTCCCACCACTCCGCGACCGCGCCGAGCGACGCGCGATGCACGCCGTGTCTTGTCGTCCAAGCGGACGCCTCCTCCGCCAGCCACCCCAACACGCCCGCCGCGTCCTGACCGAGCAGAGACTTCAGTGTGAACTTCCGCTCGCCCGCACGCGCGCCGAGATTGAGTGTGCGCGCCGCGCGGCTGAGGTCTGAGCGCACCAGAATCATCCCGCTCCGCGCGGGTGCGAGCAGCGTTTGCATGAACTCCTCGACCCCACCCACGCGCGGGTCAACGAGCCCGCCCGCCTCGCGCAGGTGCGCGGGCAGAGCACTTTGCGCGCCGACCGCCGAGGCTTCCGCCAGCAGCGCCTTCATCAACAACTCTCCCCACCCCTGATAAAACGGCGGCGCGACCTCCGAGAGTTTTTCTAGATAGACCGCAAGCCAGCTCAGAAGATGCTCCCACAGCAGAGCCTTCCGCGCGCCGCGCCAGCCCTCGCGCCGCGCCGCGTCTCCTTCCGCCTCTTCAAACTCGACGAGCGACGCGTACAGCGAAAGCAGAGTCGAGAGGTGATCGGCCTCCGCCGGCGGCGTCTGCCCCAGAGCGCGCCAGAACCCCGCCACCCGCTCGCGCGCCTCGCCGCCCATCATCCCCTCCGCCCCCAGATAAACGGACGCGTAAGGGTAAAGCTGAAAGACGAAGACCTCCGCGTACTCGCTCGCCGTCGGCGGCGCGCCGAGCCCCAGAGCCTCCGACAGACGCCCCGCGCTCCCCCCATCCGAAGGCGGCTCGGCCAATGCTGCGAGTGCGCGGAAGAGTTCCATAGGAGATTAATGATGAGTGCGGAATGATGAGTGATGAATTAAGAGACAATCTACTTCATATTCATCATTCATCATTCCGCATTCATCATTTGCTTTCGCCGACGGGTTCGGGTTCGGCGGGGAGGCGGTAGAAGTCGCGCGCGGGCTTCAAGGGTCGGAGGAGCCAGTAGGGTCGGCGCGTGCCGTCGGGCGAGTGAAGGTCGGCGGGGCGCGTGAACTGGAGCCACGCGCGGTAGACTTCGCGCGACTTGGCGGTGTCTACGGAGATGTCGCCGTAGCGGTCGCCGGGCTGCGCACGCTTGACGCGCACGGCCTGATGCCAGCAGTGCATGCCGGAGATGGGGTCTGGGTGGACGGGGAAAGTCAGGTTCTGATGGACGCCGACGTCTGTCCACCAGATGCGGTTGGTGTCGGCGTCCGCCGAATCGTATGGCCCCGCGCCGCGCTCGCGCTTCAAGCCCCACTCGCTGCCCTCATGGTCGAGCGAGACGGTCGCCATCAGTTGACGCGCGCCTGCGTCTTGCAGCTTCCAGCGGCCCATGTGGTGGCTGCACGCGACGACGCCGGGGCGGATGCCTTCCGTGACCCACGCGCGGACGACGAAGTGGCCCGTCTCGGTCTCGACGCGGACAAGGTCGCCCGTTCGCAGACTGAGTTGCGCCGCGTGCGTCGGGTGAATCCAGAGCGGGTTGGTGTGGGCGATTTCGTTCAGCCACTTCGCGTTCGCGCTGCGCGTGTGAATCTGCACGGCGAGGCGGAAGGTGGAGATCAGAACCGTCTGGTCTTCATCGAGATTGTCGGGGTGGATGTGGCTCTTGATGTAGACGGGCGTGCTGTACTCGTGCCAGCCCCAGTCGGCCAGAGTCTTCGAGTAGAATTCGAGCCGCCCGCTCGGCGTCGGAAAACCTCGGAGGGTGCGACCGTCAACTTCGACGCCGACGAAGCGTCGGCCCTCGGCGTCGGCGTCGGGCGTCGGGATGGGCACGATGTTGAGAGACGCGGGCTTCGGCGTCCGCGTGTAGACGCGACCGAAGCGGTCAACGCGCACGTCCTCCAACTCTTCCGCCGGGACTTCCTCTTCGTAAATCGCGCCGACTTTTTTGCGCACCTCGAAAGAGCCGTAGCGCCGCATGAAGGCGAGCGGCTTCAAGCCCTCAGCCGCCGCGCGTTCGGGCAGTCCCGGCACGGAGTTCTCGAAGATGTATGAGTAGTATTCGTCAACGCTCAGACGCTCGCCCGGTCGCTCTTTGGATTCGGCGAACTGCCTGATGCCGAGACTCCCGTCCGGGTCTATGCGCCACGTCAACTCCAGCCAGAACTCGTTCTCCTCCCAGACCTCGCCGGGGTTGACCTCGCGCGTGTCTTTAATCTGCTCGCCGGTTCGCTCGCGCGCCGCGCGCAGGACGGGCTGGCGGAAGCCGAGCCACTGCGCGTCGTGCGTCTCGTAGGAATGAATGTCGTGGCGCTCGGAGCCGAGGCCCATCGGCAGAACGTAGTCGGCGAAGTAGGCCGTCTCGCTCCACACGGGCGTGAGGGCGACGTGACAGCCGACCAACGATTCGTCGCTCAACGCCTCGACCCAAGAGAAGCCGTCGGGGTTCGTCCAGACCGGGTTGTAGACGCGCGTGAAGTAAGTGTCAACTTTCCCCCGACCGTCTTTTAAGAATTGCGGCAGCAAAAACGATAGCTCGTTCATCGCCAGCGGGTACTCGCGCGGCCACGTCAGCTCGTTCCAGCGCGGCGGGTGCGGCGGCGTGTGGATGGGCTTCGGCACGAACTTGTTCCACGCGTTCGGGAAGACGCCGCCTTCGGTCGCCACCGCGCCGAGCAGTGTGTTCAAGAGAAAGAGCGTCCGCGCCACCTGCCAGCCGCCGCTGTTGCCCGAAGCGGCGGAGCGCCAGTTGTGACTGGAAAACTTCGTCCCTGCGGTTGCGACGACGCGCGCCACCTCTTCAATCGTGCGCGCGTCAACGCCCGACTCGGCCTCGGCGTACTCGAAGGTGTAGTCGGCGTAGAGACCTTTGAGCGCCAGCTCGAAGTTCTCGAAGTTCGTCTCCGTTTCGGGCCGCTCCACGGCCATGTACTCTTCCCAGTTCCACCAGCGGCGCACGAACTCGCGGTTGTAAAGGTCGCTCTGGATTAAATAGTTTGCGATGGCGAGCACGATGGCCGCCTCGGAGCCGGGGTAAGGCGCGAGCCAGTAATCGGCGTGCGTCGCCGTGTTCGACAGGCGCGTGTCGAAGACGATGAGCTTCGCGCCCGCCGCCTTGGCCTCGATGACGCGCTGCGCGTGCGGGTTGAAGTAGTGGCCGGACTCCAGATGCGCGCTGATGAGGAGGATGACTTTCGCGTTCGCGTGGTCGGGGCTCGGACGGTCGAGCCCCATCCAGAACTGGTAGCCCGCGCGCGACGAAGAGGAGCAGATGTTCGTGTGCGAGTTGTGGCCGTCCACGCCCCACGCCGCCAAAACTCTCTCGGTGAACCCGTCCTCGCCGGGACGACCGACGTGATACATCACCTCGTTGTGACGGTCTTCATTGATGGCCTTGCGGATGCGCCCGGCGAGGTCTTCAAGAACCGCGTCCCAGGAGACCTGCTCCCACTTGCCCTCGCCGCGCCGCCCCACGCGTTTCAGCGGGTGAAGGATGCGGTCGGGGTCTGTGATTTGATTGAGCGTCGCCGGGCCTTTGGCGCAGTTGCGACCGCGCGAGCCGGGGTGTTCGGGGTTGCCCTCGAACTTCCGCACTTGCAGGCTCTCCTTGTCCACGTAGGCCAGAAGCCCGCACGCCGACTCGCAGTTGAAGCACGTCGTCGGCACGAGCATGTAGCGCCGCTCCTCGCGCCTCGGCCAAGCCTTCGACTCCAACTCAACCCAGTCGTCCCAACGCTCCTTCGGCGGGAAGGCCGCTAAGTGCACGCGGCTCGGCCCCGGATAGAAAGTCTCGCCGCGCGCCTCGGTCTCTTTGCGCGCCGCGCTCACGCGCTTACTCAGCTCTTTGAGGTTCATAGCTAAATTAATGATGGAAGACTGAACGTACTCACTGAAGCGCATCAAAGCCCAGCGCGAATTCGACGGCGGCACGCACTTCGTGCATCAGCGTGGGCGAGAGTTGAGTGATGTAGTCGCCGAGGCCCGCCTTCCTGACAGTCTGGATGTTGTCCGCGTTGACGGCACATTCGGCGGGCATGCCGTCGGCTGGCGTGAGGACGACTTCCGTCGGGATGTCTCGAATGTTCGTCGTGATGGGGGCGACGGTCAACCCGGTCAGGTAAGGGATGGCCGAGTTGCGGGTCAGGATGAGCACCGGGCGTCGTTTATCCGGGGCGCGAAAGGTGTACCAGTAAACGTCGCCCTGCTTCACGGCTCACCCCACACCTGCTCCGCCTCCCACCCTTCAAACTCGTCGGCGGCGGGCGGGCGGCGCGCGTACCCCCGCGCGTGTCTCTGCTCCTGAGAGACGCTCAGCGCCCGTTCATGCAAAGCCCTCAGCAAAGCTTCGTAGACGAAAGCCTCCAGCGACATTTCAAGAGCGCGCGCGGCAACATCAAGCTCGGCCTGCAAGGCTTCGTCAATCGTCACTTGAATAGTCTTCATAACTTACTTCCCCGTGCCGCCAGCCGCCGGTAGTCTAACACGCCGCCGCAGCGGGCTCGCACTCACGCGCGCGCGTTCAGTTCGTCGAGGTTCATGCTCAAATGACTCAACTCGCCGGGCGGTTCTTCCGACCCATGAGGAGAAGGACGACGCCCGCCACCGTGATTAAAAATGAGACGACGAGGACGAGCGCGCCGGGGATGATGCCGAGCATCGCCTCTTCCCAACTCGTGCGGCCACTCGTCAGCGAGGGCAGGAGCAGCGAAACCAGAAGGACGCCGCCTCCCAAGAGGAGGCCGAGGACGCCGACGGCCAAGATTATTTTCCCGATCATCTCTCTCCTTCCGAGTCGAGGTCTCTCTGAACGAAATACGCGGCGAGGCGTCGAAGTGCGCTGTGTACTCGTCCCCGGCACGAAACCTTAACGTGTGTCCCCGGCGCGAAACCTCAGGCGGGTTTCTTCCCCGCCGCGAGTTCGGCGACGGCCCGCTCGACGCGGCGCTGGCGCGTCTCAGGCCGCTTCGCTTCCTCGACGGCGCGCGCGTGCTCCTTCTGGTGCGTATAACTGAGCTTGTCCCATGCGGCCCGCGCAGCCTTGTTGCTTTTGAGCGCGCGGGCGAGTTCAGGGGGCGGGGTGATGACGCGGGGCTCGGTGTCGCGCTCCATCGTCATCGTGACCGTCTCGCCGGCACGGATGCCCGCGCCCGCGCGCGCCTCACGGTTGACGACCATGTAGTGCGTGCCTTCGCCCGTCGGGAAGATGGAGCTGCGGAAGGTGAAGCCGTTAATCGTGCAGCGCACGGGCACTCGCGCGCGCGTGCCGAAGACCTTCTGCACGTCGAAGGGAACCATGAGCAGCGCCGCCTCGCTGCCTTCGTGCTTTTGGAGCGCGACGCGGAAGCGCTTCACCGCCGGAGTCGCGGGCGACTTCGACGCGGCCCGCGTCTTAGTTCCTTTCGATGATGAAGAAGACGCTGCCTTCGTCTTTGATGTTGAAGAAGCCGCCGACTTTTTCGCCGTCGAGGTCTTTGGCGTCGAAGTCTTCGTCTGCGCCTGCTTCTTCGTCGAGGTCTTCTTCGTCGCCAACGCTTTATCCTCCAGCTTCAAAGTTTCTCTCCGCACGTCTAAGCGAGCGGCACGGACTGTCCGGCCTGCACGTAGGCGTGCTCGTGGAGCAGGAGACCCATGAGCGCGAGCGGCACGGCGGCGAGCCCCACCCAGGGGGCCGAGACGGCGAGGAGCGTCAACACGATGCCCGCCCAGAAGTATGCTCGGTAGCGCCCGCGCGTCATCTCCCAGACGGCGAGCGAGGCGTGCGCGGTCGGGTGCGCGAGCGTCACCTCGCCCCAGACCATCAAGAGGTGCACGAGGCTCGACGCGCCGAGCGTCCATGCGAGCGGCGCGACCATCGGCGGCTCAAGCCACGCGGCGAAAGGCATCAGCGCCGCCGAGCCGAGCAGCAACGATTGGACGAAGAGGTGCGGCGGCAGGAGCGGGCTCTGCCAGAGGTCGCGCGCCTTCGCCTGCGCGAAGAGGTAGGCCGTGTAGACGGCGGTCAGGACGCCGAGCGGCAGGCCCGGAATTATCAGCAGAAGGGGCAGCGTCTTGTTGCCGAGCATCACCGCGAGGAAGTGCAGAGCGAGGACGAGCGAGTAGCCCGCGATGACGAACGCTCCCTTGACGAGCCAACTGCGCCATTGCGGGCGCGTGAAAATCATGTAGAAGCGTTCGGGGTGCTCCAAATCCCAGATGAGCAGCGCGCCCGTCACGGCGAGGAAGACGCCGGAGAGGACGGGCGCGACCCAGAGCCACAGCGGCGAGGCGTTCGCGCCCGAAACGAACGCTCTAAAGTCGGGCTGGGTCAAGTAGCCGAAGACGACGAACAGCGCCATGACGAGGTACGCGCCCGCCGCGATGCCCTTCGTCCAAGTGTAGAGGCTCACGCGCCAGTCCCACGGAATCGCATGCGCGATGTCGTAAGAAAGAAGCGCCGCCGCCGACGAGTTCGTGTAGGCGGGGTGGCCGGAGTTGACTATTCCAGCGCCCTCCCGCTGCTCGCTCCACATGAAGAGGTTGCCTTCGGGGCGTCTGGCGGCGAGCGGGTCGAGCGTCGCCTGATGCGCGCCCTTGTAGAAGAGCTTCGGGAGCGTCTCCTTTTCTGGCCGCCGGACGTTGACGGTGTTGCGGTTGACGATTTGCGCGACGCGCGAGTCGGGGTCGTTCATGTCGCCGACGAGGATGGCCTCGACCGGGCAGACGACGACGCACGCGGGCTCCAACCCCACGTCAATGCGGTGAGCGCAGAAGTTGCACTTCTCGGCGGAGTGGTCTTCGGGGTTGATAAAGATGGCGTCGTAAGGGCAGGCGGCCATGCACGCCTTGCAGCCGATGCAGATGGACTTGTCGAAGTCCACGATGCCGTCCGCGCGCTTGAACATCGCGGAGGTCGGGCAGGCCGTGGCGCACGGCGCGTGCGCGCACTGGTTGCAGCGCGTCACCTGATGGGCGCGGCGGGCCTGCGGGAACTCGCCCACGTCCACGTGCTTGACGTAGGTGCGCGTCACCGAGAGCGGCACCAGGTTCTCGGACTTGCAGGCGGTCGTGCAGGCGTGGCAGCCGATGCAGCGCGTCTGGTCAATGACCTTGCCCCAGCGCGTCGCCTCCGACTCGCCGCCGCCGCTAACGGCAGCCGTGTGCTCATGCATCAGGAGTCTCCCCCGTGGCCTCTCTCGGAATCCGTAGCGCCGCCGAAAGCTGTTCCCACGCTCGCGTTTGATGAAGTATTCTCTGTCGGGCCGAAAGCAATGCTTCTACACTGTCTCGCGCAGGCGAGTCAAACGCAATATTAATTCGAGAGTCTGGAGGGAGCCGGGATGAGAAATGTTTGCTTCGTGTTACTGCTCCTGTGGTGCGCGTCGGCGGCGCACGCGCAAGGCTCGACGGCAGGCCAGAAGGATTTCGTCTCGACGCGCGAGATGGAGCGGATTAACTGGATGGAGTTCCGCGAGGTCGTGCCCGCGCGCGTCCAGACCGTCCTGCTGCCGACCGGGACTCTAGAGCCGCACGGCGTCATCAACAACGGCGCGGACAACACGGCCCCGCTCGCAATCGCCCGCCGCATCGCGCCGCGCGTTAACGCCCTGGTCGCGCCCACCTTGCCTTACGGCATGACGGGGAGCATGGAGGCGTACCCCGGCGCGTTCCAGATTACGGAGGCCGCCTACCGCCCCTTCGTCAAGCAGGTCTTGGAAGGCTTGGCGAAGAACGGCTTCCGCAACATCATCGTCATCAACGGCCACGGCGGGCCGCAGACTGCCGTGCTGAACGCGGTCGCGGCTGAAGTCTCGGCGGAGAGAAAGGTGCGCACGCTCGTCGTCAACTGGTGGTCGTTCGCCTCCGACGTGACGAAGCAGGTCTTCGGCGAGGACGGCGGCCACGCGGGGTTGAATGAGACGGCCTTCATTCAAGCCATAGACCCGACGCTCGTCCACCCCGAACGCTACAAGCCCGAACTCGCCACGCCGTACCCCGCGCCGGGCACGTGGTCGGCGGCCCCCTTCCCATCCTCCATCGGCCTCTACCAGCCGGGGCAGGGCTACCCGAAGTTTGACCAGCGGAAGGCCGAAGAGTATTTCGACAAAGTGACCGACAAGGTCGCCGCGCTCGTCAACGAGATAGTTCGCAAGTGGGACATGGCCGGGCTGTGAAAGGCAAAGTCAGAAGTCAGAACGATGAACGATGAACTGCAAGACAGTTAACAGTTTTGAGTTTTCAGTTTTCAGTTCCGGCCTTTACTGAAAACTGAAAACTGCCTACTGAAAACTTCCGACAATTCATCGTTCATCGTTCTGACTTCTGACTTTAATTAAGTGGCGACGAAATTTCTGACGAAGGGCCGGAAGAGGGACGAGCCGGGGCGGCAACTGGAGCCTCTGGCGCGCAACGCCTTTCGCACGCTCGGACTCGCGGCCTCGGCCTCGCAGTCAGAGATTCACGAGCGGGCCACGGCGCTCCGTCTCGCGCACAAGCTCGAAGTCGAGAAGGCGTTCGACGCAGACCTCCCGTGGCTCGGCCCCTTCACGCGCACCGAAGCGGACGTGCGCGACGCGCTCAGCCGACTCGCCGACCCGCCCCTTCGCATCCTCGAACGACTCTTCTGGTTCCACACGATTCCCACAATCGAGCCGCCCGCCAAGACCGCCCAACTCTGGGAAGCGGTTGACACGCTGCTCAGAACGGAAAGTCCCTCGGCCCGTCACGACGCCGCGCTCTTGTCGCTTGCCGCGCTCCAACGTCTCGACCCCGGATTCAAAAATCAAGAGGCGTGGGCGCGCGCCTACGCGCTCTGGCGCGAGGTCTCGGAGCGCGAGGAGTTCTGGTCTCTGCTCCTCGCCACGGACTTGCGGGGCGAGTTCGAGCAGCTCGCCAACTACGGCGAGGTCAAAGACCTCCGCGCGCGCGCGCCGCGACTCCTGACCGCCGCCATCGCCGAACGCGCGCGGGCCGCCGTGGCGCGCGACGACTTCGAGACCGGCGCACGCGCTCTCGGCGTCCTGCGCGCGGCGTCTCTGCCCGCCGCGTTGCTGAACGAGTACGAGAACGCCGCCCTCGGCCCCGTCGAAGACCGCGCCGAGACGATCTGCGTCGAGGCGTTCGGGAACGCCTCTCTCATCTACGTCGGCGATGACGCGAAGGTCAGGGGCAAACATTATCTGGACGAGGCGTGGAAGAATTACCACTGGCGCGTCAAGCCGTACCTCGCAAGATTTCTTCTCCTCGCGGGCGCGGAGAGCCACGCCCTGCGCCGGGCCTGCGAGCAGGCGGCGCAGAATCTGAACGTGCTCGGCGCGGGCTACAACCGCTATGACTACCGCCAGCAGAGTCTTCATGTTTACCGTCAGGCGCGCTCGCTCGCGCCGCCCGGCTCTCTGGCCCTCGCCGCAGCCGAAGAGGGCTTGCGCGCGCTTGACCCGGCGGCGACGCCGTTCGCCTATGGCGAGCCGGGATACGCCGCCGCCCTCGCTGCCGAGCTGGCCGACAGGCTTGTGCCGCCGAAGCTCTTCGACGGCGAAGTGTTCGTCGCCGTGAGCGGCGGAGAGACTGACACGGTGGGGGGCTGCCTCGGTCAGTTCGCCTTCTACTTCGTCGCCGTCGCGCTCTGCTTCCTGCTCAACAAGTGCGGCGTCATCAACACGCGGAGGTCGGTCACGCCCCCGCCCTCCTTCAACTTCAACTACAACGCCCCGCGCATCGTCATCCCTCCGATGCCGAATCTTGAGCCCATCAACATCCCGCCGCCTTTGACGACGCCGCCGAAGCGCACGAGGCGCGGGCAACGACCCGCGAACGTCCGAACGAAGGGGAACGAGAACGTCGAGACCGGTGCGCCGCCGCTACCGCAGCCGACCACTACGACCAGAGCGCCGCGCCGCGAGGCCACGAGCCCCACGCCCGGCGGGTCGCCAAAAAATTGACGGGCCGAGACGCCTGATGGTTTAGAATCCACCCTGCCCGCCCGGAGAGCCGCGAGGCACACTTAGATTTGAATTTCAAAACCTCAACGTCGGGCACGTCTGTAGGGGCAGGGCTTGTCCCTGCCCTTGAACATTCGCAACGTTCAATGTCGTGTCTGTCGCAACCCTGCGGGCAGGGACAAGCCCTGCCCCTACAGTTCTGACCACCGCACATGACCGAGAACCTACCGCAGACGTTGGAAGTGTCGCTCTCGTCGCTCGCCGAGCTGGCGGTCGAGTGGTGGCGTTTGGAGCGTTGGGCCGCGTCTTTCGGCCCCGAAGCGCCCGTCTCGCCCGCGCGCCACGTCGCGCGCCGTCTGGGGCGGTTCCTCACTGAGCGCGAGCTGAGCGTGCTCGACCTCACGGGCCAACGCTACGAGCCGGGGCTCGCCGTCGAGGTCGTGGACGTGGTGCGCGACGCGACCGCCCCCGCCGGGACTGAAGTGGTGGACGAGATGCTCTCGCCCATCGTCCTCTGGCGCGGCACGGTCGTCCGCCACGGGCAAGTCATTGTGAGAAAAGCTAAATGATGAATGCGGAATGATGAATGATGAATAGAAGTCGGTTTGTCTTTCATTCATCATTCATCACTCATCATTCATCATTTCTTCCGAGGTTGAGCATGAGCCGGTACATTGATTTCGGGATTGATCTGGGGACGACGAACTCCTGCATCGCGCGGATGGAGGCGGGCGGGCCGGAGGTCATTCAGACGAACGACCAGTCGAACGTCACGCCGTCGGTCGTGCGCGTGTTGAAGTCCGGGAGCCTTCTGACGGGGCGGCGGGCGTACAACGCCATCGTCGAAGACCCGGACAACGTGGCGCTGGAATTCAAGCGGCTGATGGGGCAGAAGTCCGAAAAGACGTTCCCGGCTTCGGGCCGAGTGCTCAAGCCCGAAGAGCTTTCGGCGGAGGTCTTGAAGGCGCTCGCGGCGGACGCGCGACGACGGACGGGCGAGGAGGTGCGCGCCGCGTGCGTCACCGTCCCGGCGGCTTTCACGGCCTTGCAGTGCGAGGCGACGGCGCGCGCCGCGCGGCTCGCAGGGTTTGAAGAGCACCCGCTCTTGCAGGAGCCCATCGCGGCGGCCATCGCCTACGGCGCGCGGCCCCATGGGACACGCGACCAGCGCTGGCTCGTCTTCGACCTCGGCGGCGGGACGCTCGACGTGGCGGTGGTCTCGACGCGCGAGGGCCGCCTCCACGTCCTCGAACACCGGGGCGACAACCACCTCGGCGGCAAAGACATTGACCGCCTCGTCGTCGAGCGAATCTTCCTGCCCTTCCTCTCGGAGAACTTCGCGCTCCCGCGCGCGGCTGACGACGCGCCCGCGCACCGGCGTCTCTTCCGTAAACTCGCCTTCGTCGCCGAGTACGCGAAGATAGAGTTGACGAGTACGGAGGAGACCGTCGTCAGCTTCCTCGACCTCGGCGAAGATGATGAAGGCGTCGCCATCGAAGCCGAGTTGACCTTGAAGCGCGCCGAGTTGGAGAGGGAAGTCGCGCCGCTCGTGGCGCGCTGCCTGCGCCTGACGGACGAGGCTCTGGCGGGCGCGCGCGTCGCGGGCAAAGACCTCGACCGCGTGCTGCTCGTCGGCGGCCCGACGCAGATGCCCTACGTGCGCGCCGCCCTCAACGAGCATCTCGGCGTCGCCGTTGACGCCTCCTTAGACCCGATGACGGTCGTCGCGCGCGGCGCGTGCATCTACGCCTCGACGGTCGAGCGCGGCGGCGTCGCGGGAGGCGAGAGGGCAGCTTCTTCATCAACTTCGAAGAACACGCTGCGGGTGCGGCTCGCCTTCGAGCCCGTGAGCGCCGCGCCGCAGACCTTAGTCGCGGGCAAGTTCGGCGGGCGCGGCGCGGCGGAAGCAAGAGAAGTGAAGATTGACGCCGACAACGGCTTCTGGACGAGCGGCTGGCACGCCGTCAAAGAGGAACTGTTTGAAATCCCTCTCGTCTTGCAGGAGGGCTTGCTCAACCGCTTTCTGTTGAGCGCGCGCGACGCGCGGGGCCGCGAACTTGAAGTCGAGCCCGGCGAGTTTCAAATCCGCCACGGCCTGACCATCAGCGCGCCGCCTTTGCCGCACACCATCTCGGTCGAAGTGTCGAACGAAGAGGGCGCAGCCGTCCTCAGCCCGGTCTTCCCGCGCCGGACTCTGCTGCCCGCCGAGAAGACCGTCACGTTCCGCGCCGCGCACACGCTTCGACCGAGTGAGCCGGAGACTTCGCTCGCCATCAAGCTCTGGGAGGGCGAGGCGCTCTCAGACCCGCAGGCCAACAACTGGGTCGGCAACATGCACGTCGAGAGCGAGCGCGTGCGGCGGCCCGTCCCCGAAGGCGCGGAGCTGCAACTCCACATCAAGGTGGACGCCTCGCGCCTCATCACCGTCGAGGTCTTCATCCCGCACCTCAACGAGCATTTTACCGAGAGCATCTACGTCCCGAAGGACGAAGAGCCCGACTATCTCGAACTGCTGCGCGGCGTGCCCTTCGAGATAGAGAGTTACCTCATGCGCCTCGAACGGCTCGAAGAGTTTCTGACCGAGCACGGCAATGAGGCGGGCGTCGGGGCGGGCGACGAAGACTTCCCCGAATTCATCTACGAGGGCGGAGACCTCCTGCCCGGCGAGATGAAGGAATCACACTGGGGCGGCGCAGGCGGCGCGCGCGCCTTGCGCGAAGAGTGCGCGCGGCTGCGGCTTGAGCTTGAAGACTTCGACCTCGAAGTCTCGGCGGGGAGCGCGGCGGCCCTTGAGACCGAAGACCAGGACTACGCGCGCGGGACGGTCGAGCGTCTGCGCGAGCTGCGCGCGCGGCTCGCCGGGCTCGAAAAACGTGGGCGCGGCGACGCTCAGAACCCTCGCTTTGAAGCCGCGCTCGCGCGGGCGCGCGACGTGGAGCGCACCGTCGAGAGCTACGGCACGGCGGCGCAGCGCGACCGCTTCGACGCGCTCTACCGCGAATTGAAAGAGTCGGGCGCGCGCGGCGACACGCGCGGCGTGCGGAAGGCCCTGCGCGCGCTCGTCGAGCTGCGCGGCCAAATCCTTCTCGCGCAGGACTGGTTCTGGGAAGATTGGTTCCGCTACATGCAGCAGCCGGGCCGCGCCTTCGTCAACCGCGACGAGGCGGCGCGCTGGCTCGCGCAGGGCGAAGAGGCGATGCGCAACAAAGACCGCAAGCAACTTGAACTGGCGGTGCGCTGGCTCTGGTCGCTCGAACCCGTCGAGGAGCAGACCGCCGTCAAGGAGCGCGGCGTCCGACCGGGCCTCAAAGAGTGAAAGCTTATGGACGAGTTGGCGAGATACAACAAGGAGCGTTGGGAAGAGTTGGCGCGCGCGCGAATAGTCTTCTCGCGCCCCGCGCTCGACCTCGACGCGGCGGCGGCGCGGAGGATGCTCGACCCGCACGGGCTTCTGGGGAGCGTCGAGGGTAAGAGCGTCCTCTGTCTGGCGAGCGGCGGCGGCCAGCAGTCGGCGGCCTTCGGACTGCTCGGCGCGGACGTGACCGTCTTCGACCTCTCCGAGACGCAGTTGGAGAGAGACCAAGAGGCCGCCGCGCACTACGGCCTCAACGTCAAGACGGTGCAGGGCGACATGCGCGACCTCTCCTGCTTCGCCGACGACTCCTTCGACGTGGTGTGGCACCCGCACTCCATCAAGTTTGTGCCCGAAGTGCTCCCGGTCTTCGGCGAGGTCGCCCGCGTGCTCCGAAGTGGTGGGCTTTATAAAGTTGATTGCCCCAACCCGTTCGTCATCGGCATTGACGAGCGCGACTGGGACGGCAAGTGCTACCCTTTAAATCTGCCTTACGTGGACGGCGCGGAAGTCGTCCCCGCCGACACCCGCTGGGAAGTCTGGGACGAGGAAGGCAACTGCCGCATGGTCGAAGGGCCGAAGGAGTTTCGGCACACCCTCTCGACGCTCGTCAACGGCCTTGTCGGCCACGGCTTCGCCATCCTCGGACTGTGGGAAGACCTCTGCGAGCAAGCCGACGCGCCGCCCGGCACTTGGGAGCACCTCAAGCGCATCGTCCCGCCGAGCTTCTTCCTCTGGGCCACGTACCGCCCGGATGTGTTAGGGCAACGTCTTGAGGCCGCCGAATAGGTGTTAGCTGTCTGCTGTTAGGTGCAGGAGAAAAGCTGTAATGAATGACCAAGTTATAAAAGATAAGTTTGCTGTGCTTGTGGACGGGGACAATGCCCAGCCGTCTTTGCTTGAACATGTCTTGCTGGAGGTCAAAAAATACGGGCGCATCACTATCAAAAGAATCTACGGTGACTGGACGACACCGAACATGAATAGCTGGAAGAAATCACTCTTCGATCTCGCCGTCCAGCCGGTTCAGCAATTCCGATATACGACCGGCAAAAATGCTACGGATAGCACTATGATTATTGACGCCTTAGACATCCTTCATAGGCGTTTGGTTGAAGGCTTTTGTATCGTGTCAAGTGATAGTGATTTCACACGACTTGCAACAAGGATAAGAGAAGATGGTCTCTTCGTACTTGGGATTGGAGAAAGTAAGACCCCCAAGTCTTTCGTGAAGGCGTGTGATGCTTTCGTTTATACTCAGAACTTAGTGGCTCAACCGCCCAAACCGAAAGCTAAGGCGAAACAAGCTCAACTGATAACTTCAGCCGGTACGAATTCAGGAGGCGGGTTGGAAGAGCTTTTTAAACAGGCGTTCGCCATGAATATCAAAAATGATGGGTGGGTTAATTTGGCGGTCTTTGGCAGTACTCTTCGCAGATTAGACCCGGCATTCGATCCGAGAACATACGGCTATAAACAGCTCACTGTCATGCTGAGTAAGTTTTCTAACATGATTGAGCAAAGGCGCAATGAAAAAATATTTCCCACGGCTGTTTATGTTAGGCTTAAGAGTCAATAGGTATGGTTCCTGAGTGCTTCGACAGACCGGCGGCTAACCAGTCATTAGAGCCGACCGCGAGTTGGCGAGTCTCTCATCATCAGCTTTTTTGGCGAGTCTCTCATCGTTAGCTTTTGTGGTGTTGGCGTGGTGTGTATGGCGGTTCTCTTCGTCCGCCTCCGGGCGTGACGCGAACATGAGGAGGCAACATGACGCGCTCGAATCTCTACCGGCTCGGAATCGTCTTTTCCTTCTGCGCGCTCTTCGTCGCGGCGCTCGTCTTCGCGGATGCGGGACACACGAGCGCGTCGGCGCGGAAGTCGGAGGCGAAGTGCGACATCCCTTTCCCTCTGCCGCGACCGAGCGAGATAGGGACGGAGAAGTTCGAGCGGCTGCTCTACGACTTTTTAGAGAAGGGCTGCTACCAGAAGTGGACGGCTGATAGAGAGATTCGGAACACCGGCCCCTTCATCAACGGCAGCTCGTTCGGCACGCACCCGGCGGTCAAGGTCTTCTACTCGCCGAAGGGTTGGGAGTGGACTGAGCGGCGCGAGAAGGCGGGCGAGTTCCCCGACCGTGAGATGATCGTCAAGGAGATGTTCGACCCGCCCGCGCGCGAGGGCTCGACCCTGCGCGGCTGGACGGTGATGGTCAAGGACAAGCGCGGCTCTTGGGACGGCTGGTACTGGTCTTATCACGGCGTGGGCGCGGGGCCGCAAGCGAAGCCGCAGCTCGACTACCCGGACTCCGGCTTCGGCCTCTACTGTATCCGCTGCCACGCCTCCGCCGAGACCGAGTCCACCTTCGCGAGCCGCAAGAACGTGACGGGCGACCCCATCACCTTCGTCGTCCTCGACCCGACGATGCAGCCGCAGCCGCGCCACAACAAAGATTTTCATGAGCAGGTCGCCGAAGCGAGCGAACTCCCGGACACTCTGCCCGACCCTCTGCCCGCGCCCGACCCGGCCTTTATCCGCCTCTTCAAAGACGTGCCGCTCCCCGTGAAGGGGCCGCTTGCCTTTCCGGGCGAGGCGCTCGACCACGTCTACCCCGGCGCGAAGGGGCCGGAGCAGTTCGTCACCTCCGACCAGTGCTTGAGTTGCCACGCCGCCTCGACCGAGAACATGGCCTACACGTTCGCTGACCCGAAGCGCAAGCCCGTCAACCTCTCGCCTTATACCGAGTGGCGGGCTTCGATGATGGGCCTCGCCGGTCGAGACCCGATCTTCCACGCGCAGCTCGAATCCGAGACGACGCGCTATCCCAAGCAGACCGCCTTCCTCGAAAACACCTGCTACAAGTGCCACGGCGTGATGGGCCAGCGGCAGATACACATTGACTCGAAGAAGGACTTCAAGCACAGCATGGTCTACGCGCTGCCCGGCGAGCCGGACGGCAAGTACGGCGCGCTCGCCCGCGACGGCGTCTCCTGCGCCGCCTGTCACCACATGGCGAAGGAGGGCTTGGGGACGCCCGCGAGCTTCACCGGCAGCTTTCAAGTTGACCCGCCCGACACCATCAACGGCCCTTACGAAGATGTCGCGCCGCTGGCGATGAAGAACGCCCTCGGCATGACGCCGCGCTACGCCGAGCAGTTGAAGTCCTCGGCCATGTGCGGGAGCTGCCACACGGTCGTCCTTCCGGTCTTCCGCCGTAACGGCGAGCCGGTCATGGAGCACGGCAAGCCCAAAGAGATTTACGAGCAGACCACTTACCCCGAATGGCTCAACAGCGTCTACCAGAACGAAGTGAATCCCTTCGACCCGGCGACCGCGCGCACCTGTCAGGACTGCCACATGCCGAACACCTACAACGGTCGAAGGCTCCGCTACCGCATCGCCAACATCGAAGACATCCTCTACCCATACGTTGACTACCGCGCGCCCGACAGAGAGATAACCCTGCGCGTCCGCGACGACTACTCGCGCCACACCTTGCTCGGCATCAACGTCTTCGGGATGCAGATGTTCCAGCAGTTCCCCGACACGCTCGGCATCCGCACCAACGACTACATGTACAGCGCGGGCGAGTCGGGGCTCATCACCGCGCAGAATTCGAGCATCGAGCTGGCGCGCAACGAGACCGCCAAAGTCGAGGTCACTTCTATTAAGCGCACCGCCGAACATCTCGAAGCGCAGGTGCGCGTCGAGAACCTCGCGGGCCACAGTTTCCCTTCGGGCGTCGAGTTCCGACGGGCCTTCATCACCTTCGAGGTCTTGGACGCGGGGGGCCGAGTCCTCTGGGCTTCGGGCCGCACCAACTCGGTCGGGGCCGTCGTCAACGGCACGGGCGAGGAGGTCTTGCCGACGGAGCTGATGGAAATCGTCTGCGTGGACGGGCGAGACCCGCGCCGTTGCCAGGAGCTGTGCAAAGACCGCCTCGACCCGAAGGTGTGTAAGCAACTCTGGCAGCCGCACTTCGAGACCATCACGCGCGAGGATCAGGTGCAAATCTACGAAGAGCTGGTCAAAGACCCCGAAGGCTTCATCACGACGAGCTTCGTGAGCCTCGACGAGGTGGCGAAGGACAACCGCATCCTCCCGCGAGGCTGGAAGCCCGACGGCCCCTACGCCAAAGTCAGCGGCCCCGAATTCGAGGCCGCGAGCGACCCCGACTTCATTGACCCGAACTATTCAAAGCTCACCAACCCTCCCGGCGCGAGCGGCGCGGACAATATCGTCTACCGCATCCCCCTCAGCACGCGCACGCGCGGCGCGGCCACGGTGCGCGTCGCGCTCTACTACCAATCCATCCCGCCTTACTATCTCAAGGAGCGGTTCAAGTGGGCTAACGGCCCCGAAACGCAGAGGCTCGGCTACTTCGCCAGCCACTTGAACGTTAAGAACACGCCCATCGAGGGCTGGAAGCTCCTCGTCAAATGCGCGACGCGAGGGCTCGCGGAGGCGCAGAGCCGCCCCTGCACGCAGTAACGGCGCGCTGTCGCACTATAGTCAACCGCCGCGCCGTGCTGTTAGTATTGGAGTCGTCTTAACATTAAGAATCGAACGCGCGCCGGGCCTCGCGGGTGTCCTTCGGACGCCGGGGGATGCCCGGCGCGCTTGCGGAGAATGATTGATGCTCAAGCGAAGTAAAGCACTCGCGCTCGCCGCACTCGCGCTCCTCCTCGCCTTCGGTTTCTCGTCCGCGCACGCGCAGGACAAGAAGAAGAAAGAGAAGAAGCCACTGCCGCCCGGCAAGGCCGTCCTCTGGGAAGAGCCGCGCGACATTGACTCGCGCGACCTCCTCGCGGGCCCCGGCGGCGAGCGGATGAAGCCCGACCTGAGCCGCGTCGAGTTCGTCAAACAGGAGACGGGCGGGTGGTCGAAGAAGTACCGCGTCAAAGACGGCGCGGGCAAAACGTGGGTGGTGAAGCTCGGCAAGGAGTCGCAGTCGGAGACCGCCGCCGTGCGTTTGGTGTGGGCCGTCGGCTACCCGACCGAGATTAATTATCTCGTCCCCTGCGTCCGCATCGAAGGCGCGCCGCAGCCGAAGGACGAAGAGGCGTGCGCGGGCGGCGGCTACCGCAACGCACGTTTCGAGGCGCGGCCCGAAAACGTCAAGCGGCTCGACTACTGGCCGTGGGTCGGCAGCCCCTTCGAGGGTCGCCGCGAGATGCAAGGCTTGAAAGTCTTGATGGTCTTCCTCAATAACTGGGACACGAAGGACGACAACAACGTCATCTTCCATGTTCAGCAGCGCGGCGCGGACGAGCTGCAATACGCCATCAGCGACCTCGGCGCGACGCTCGGCAAGACGGGCGGAGGGCGTCTCTGGAAGCTCAAGCGCAGCCGCAGCCACCCGCAGGACTACGCCGAGTCGAAGTTCATCAAAGAGGTCAAGCAGGGCTACGTCAAGTTCGACTACGCGGGCGTCAACACCGGGATGCTCGACAAGATTACGGTCGCCGACGCGCGCTGGCTCGGCGGCTGGCTCGCGCGCCTCAGCGAACGCCAAATCGGCGACGCCTTCCGCGCCGCCAACTACACGCCCGAAGAAGTGCGCATCTACACGGGGGCCGTCCAGTCGCGCATCAAAGAGCTGACGACGCTCCCGAAGTAGATGACCGAAGACTTCTCCGCGCGCCCCGCGCCCGTCGGCGGCCTCTTCCCGCGCCCCGCGTCGGCGCGCGAGTGCGAGCAGTATCGCCTCTCCGTCGAGCAGGTCGAGTTCTTCCAAGAGCACGGCTACCTGAGCGGGGTTCGGGTGCTGACGGACGAGCAAGTCGAAGCCCTGCGCGAAGAGCTGAAGGTTTTAATGAACCCCGCGCACGAGGGCCGCGCGCTCTTCTACGAGTACCACTCGAACGAGTCGCAAGACCCTTCGCGCGTCCTCTTCCACGCGCTCGGCGCTTGGCGAGTCGCCGAGGGGTTTCACGACCTCCTGTGGCATCCGGCCTTCACGGTCGCGGCCTCGCAACTTCTGGGCGGCGCGGCGGTGCGCTTCTGGCACGACCAGCTCTTCTGCAAGCCCGCGCGCCACGGCGGCGTGGTCGCTTGGCATCAGGACTACTCTTACTGGACGCGCACCACTCCGCTCGCGCACCTCACCTGCTGGATCGGCCTCGACGACGCGACGCGCGCCAACGGCTGCGTCCATTACGTGCCCGGCAGTCATCTCTGGCCCGACCTGCCGGTGACGGGCCTGACCGGCGAGATGGGGGCCATCGAGTCCGTCCTGACCGCAGAGCAGAAACAACAGTTCCGCCCCGTCGCCGCCGAACTCAAGGCGGGCGAAGCCGCCTTCCACCACCCGCGCACCATCCACGGCTCCTACGCCAACGACACCGCGAGCCCGCGCCGCGCGACCGTCATCAACGTCTTCCGCGACGGCGTGATGTCGAACTCAAACGCCCCGCTCCTCGAAGGCGTGCCCGTCATCCCGAAGGGCAAAAAGATTGGAGGGCGCTTCTTCCCCATGCTCTTCGACCCCGCAGCCGACAGCCTCTAGCCAGTCCCCGAAGGGGACACAGATAATAGCCGGGGGCAAGCAAACGGAGTTTGCGACGCCCCCGGTAGAACGTAGAAAAAACATTTCGACCCTGAAAGGGTCGCAGACGCAACGTGCGGTGCGACCCTTTCAGGGTCGAATATCTTTCCACATCTATTCCGGGGGCGACGCTCCGTCGCTCGCCTTGCGACTCACGACTCCGGCTTGCCCCCGGCTATTATCTTCAGCCCTTTCAGGGCTTCGTCTTTACCCGCCCGCGGCCTGACCTTCGGCGGCCCCGTCGCGCTTCTCCATCGGGACGTAATCGCGCGTGCGGTGGCCGAGGTAAATCTGGCGGGGGCGCGCGATCTTCTGGTCTGAGTCGCCGAGCATCTCGACCCACTGCGCGAGCCAGCCCGAAGTGCGCGGGATGGCGAAGAGGACGGGGAACATGTCCACGGGGAAGCGCATCGCGCGGTAGATGATGCCCGAATAGAAGTCCACGTTCGGGTAGAGGCGGCGCTTGACGAAGTACTCGTCTTCGAGCGCGATGCGTTCGAGTTCGAGCGCGAGGTCGAGCAGAGGGTCTTTGCCCGTCACGTCGAAGACCTCGTAGGCGATCTGCTTGATGATGCGCGCGCGCGGGTCGTAGTTCTTATAAACCCTGTGGCCGAAGCCCATGAGGCGGAACTCGCCCGCCTTGACGCGCTTGACGTACTCCGGCACGCGCTCGACCGAGCCGATCTCGTTGAGCATCCTCAAGACCGCCTCGTTCGCGCCGCCGTGCAGGGGGCCGTAGAGCGCGGCTGCCGCGCCCGCGAGCGACGAGTAGGGGTCGGTCTCGGCGCTCCCGATGGAGCGCATCGTGTTGGTCGAGCAGTTCTGTTCGTGGTCGGCGTGGAGGATGAAGAGGACGGAGAGCGCGCGCTCCAGGACGGGGTTCGGCTGGTACTTCAGCTCCGTCGTCTTGAACATCATGTTGAGGAAGTTGCCCTCGTAGGAAAGGTCGTTGTCGGGGTACGAATACTGCAAGCCCGTCCGGTGGCGGTAGGCGAAGGCGGCGATGGTCGGGACTTTGGCGATGAGGCGGTGAATCTGCTTGCGGCGGCAAACCTCGTCGCGGATGTTCTTGGATTCCGGGTAGAAGGTCGAGAGCGCGGCCACCATCGCCTCGAACATCCCCATCGGGTGCGCGCTGTGGTGGAAGCCGTCCAGAACTTTCTTGATGTTCTCGTTGATGAAGGTGTGGTGGGTGATGTCCCAAGTCCACTGCTTCAACTCTTCAGCCGTGGGCAGCTCGCCGTGGAGCAGGAGGTAGGCGACTTCGAGATACGTGCTCTGCTCGGCCAGTTGTTCGATGGGGTAGCCACGGTATTCGAGCTCGCCCTTGTCGCCGTCAATGTAGGTGATGGTGCTCTTGCACGAGGCGGTGTTCATGAAGGCCGGGTCGTAGGTCATCAGCCCGAAGTCGTCCTCGCCCGCCTTGATCTGCCTGAGGTCCATCGCGCGGATGGTGCCGTCCTCGATGGGAACCTCGTACTGCTTGCCCGTCCGGTTGTCTGTGATGGTTAGAGTGTCTTTGCTCGCGCTCATGACTCGAATCCTTTCCTCCGGGAAACCCGCGTCTCTCGACCCGATATTTTTTTCAGATTTGAAAGATTAGCATAGAGCCTTTCGCCGTTTTGCTCAAAGGCCGGGAGCCGCCTGCGCTGGTTCGAGAGGGAAATTAGCCACAGAGGCACGGAGACACAGAGACGAACAAAAGGAAAAAAAGAGTCGGGATGAGAGGGAGAGTTGAATCATTCAACTCTCCCTCTCATCCCGACCCTTTCTTCTTCTTGAAAATCTCCGCGCCTCTGTGTCTCTGCGGCTAATTCTTTGACTATTCAGGACGCGAGCGTGAAGTGGATGCAGCCCCTGCGCCAGAGGAAGTCGAGGACGGGCGCGGGCTCTTTGCGGAGCAGCGAGGCGAGGACGGCGGGCGGCGCGGCGAACTTGCTTTGCAGGCGCTGGTACGCTTCGACGAGCGCCTTGCTCGCCCCGGCCCCCTCGCGGAGCATCGCTTCCCACGCGTGGCTCGCCTCGGCGTAAGCTTCGAGCGAGAGGCGGACAGCCGTCTTCTTGCTGCATTCGGGGAGGGCGAGCATCGCCTTGTTGACCTTCGGGAAGGCGAGGACGAGCATCGCCTTGTACTCGCGCTGCGTCGTCAGAATTCTGACCGGCGCTTCGTACTCCCTTTTGACCACCGCCGCGTCGAGCCGCCGCAGGACGGCGACCGCCGCGCGCAGGTGCTCGACGTACTCCGCCGAGCGGGCCAGCTCCTCGCGCTCGCGCCTCCCGAACTTGATGTAGCGGACGCCGAAGCCGATCTCCGGCGTGTAGTTGACGACTTGGCCCCACGCGCCGATCCACTCGTCGCTCGGCAGTTGAATCTCCAGCGTGATGAGTTCATACGGCGCGACGCGCCCGCCCGTGAGGACGAAGCAGCCGTCAACGCTGATGTCGCTGACCGTCCCCGTGGCGCTGCCCAGATCGCCCTCCCAACGCGCGTGGAGGTAGACTTCGAGGCGCTCCTTCGACCGCCGCTCCTCGGCCTTCACCGCGTCGTAACTTAAAAGTATGTCAGTGTCCGACCCCTGCATCCGTGTGGGCCCACCCTTATGAATCGTTACTTAAATCCCTCCCGACGCACGCGCTCAGGCGGCGGGGCGACCGCCGTTCGGGGCGGTCGGCCTGGGCCGGTTCCGCAGCACGTCGCGCATCCCGACGTGCCGGAGCAGCGTCCCCAGATAGCTCGCGAACTTGTGGAGCACGGGCGCGAAGCGCGCAGGCTCGTCGTAAGTCCGCTCGACCTCGGCGACGAACTCCTCGAACTCCGTCCAGTCCCTGTACATCAGCAGGTGCATCGTCTCCTCGCGGAAGTGCTTGAGGTTCGTGGCGAGCGAGTGCTTGGCGAGTAGTCCCTCGCTCCCGCGCGCGTCGCGCACCTTCTGCAAGAGCGAGAGCAGCTCGCCGTAGAGGACGAGCGACTGCTGCACGCGGAGCCGGTAGTCCTCGAAGAGCTGCGAGCCGTCGAGCGAGGCGTCGAAGACCTGCGCGAGCGTGATGATGGACTGCTGGAAGCAGTTGTGCAAAAGCCCGTGGGCGCGCACCAGCTCCGCGCGCGAGAGCAGAGGGTGGCGCGAGTCGTTGAGCTTCGGGACTTCCTCGTTGAAGACGCGGCGCAGCTCGTGGCCGACGGCGAAGCCCATCCCGTCGAGCGTCGCGCGCACGCCCTCGTCGAAGTGTGCGGCGCGCGCCGCCGCGTCGTCGAGCTGGCGGAGCAGCGCGGAGGTCTTTTCGTTCACCAGCCGGAAGATGATGCCGGTCTTCTGGAGCGAGTCGTCGCCGGAGAGCCCCGACTCGACGAGGCTCATGTAGCCGAGGAGCCGCGCGAGGTCGCTGAAGACCGGCGAGACGAGCGCCCGCAGTGGGGGCGGCTCGATGCGCTCGACGAGCGCCCCGATTTGCGACGGGAGCGGCGGCCCGGACACCACGAAGCCGCGGGCCGTAGACGGCCCTTCGGCCCGCCGCTGCTCGCGCAGCAACTCGCCCGAATCGGCTTGCAACTCGTTGGTGGTGATGGACATGACCTCGGACGTCTCCGGCGAGACGCTGTGACTTGAGGACGGGAAGATGAAAGGGGGCGGCCTCTCTTGTCAGGCCGGACAGTATTAAAAATAACTAAAACAGGGCTAAGTGGTCAAGCAGAAAGATTTAAAACCCGGCCCGCGCCGCCGTCAAACCTTCCCCGCCGACCAGTTCAAAAGGAAGGCGACGAGGAAACTCAGCATCACGATGAGGGGCAGGACGTACCGGAAGAAGGTGCGCCGCCCGTCTTTAGCGTCCGACCTTTCCTTACTCATGGCGCTTATTATCCCCGCGCCCCGGAGCCCGTTTCAGTCCGCCTCCGCACAGAGCGTCGCGCGAAAGAATGTGTGTTCGCGGCCCGCCGCTTAAGACTTCTCGGCGAGGGATTCGCCGACGCCGAGGCCGAAGAGCGCGCGGTGAATCTCGGCGATCTTTTCGGGCGGGACTTTGGGCTCGCGCCGGTAGGTGAGGAGCCCGTTGATCTCCTGCTCGATGTCGGTGAGCTGCGTGTAGCAGAAGCCCGCGAGGAACGGGAGCGAGGCGATGCCTTCGAGCAGGTCGCGGTACTTCTCCAGAAGCTGCTCGTGCGTCCCCACCGAGCCGTAGAAGCGGTAGAGCATGTCTCGGTCTTCGGGGCGCACGTCGGGCGGGATCATGAGGAAGCCGCCGACCTCCGTGAGCATCACGGGCTGCCCACGATAGCGCGAGCCGAGGACGAACAGGGGCTTGTCGTCAATCCAGACGTGGGCGGGGAGCGAGCCGCCGCCGGCGGTCTCGCGGTAACGCTCGCGCAGCAGCTCGGCGGTCGGCGTGTAGTCGTGGATGGCGCAGATGTCCGTGATGTCCGTGTGCTCCCACCCGTCGTTGTCTATGACGGGGCGGCGCGGGTCAATCTGCCGGGTCATCGCCACCATCCGCTCGATGAAGGCGTACTGTCCGGGGTGCTGATGGCGGAGGCCGGGGAAGCCCATGCTCTCGTTGACGGGAACCCACGTGATGACCGAGGGGTGGTTGTAGTCGCGCTGCACGGCGCGCTTCCACTCCGCCGCGAGCCGCTCCTCCGAGTCCTGCGACCACTCGCGCGCGTTCGGCATCTCGACCCACACGAGCAGGCCCAGACGGTCGCACCAGTAGAGCCAACGCGGGTCTTCTATCTTCTGGTGTTTGCGCGCGCCGTTGAAGCCGAAGCGCTTGACCCACTCCACGTCGGCGCGCAGGTGTTCGTCCGACGGCGCGGCCAGATAACTCTCCGGCCAGTAGCCCTGATCGAGAACCATCGCCAGATAGACGGGCTCGCCGTTGAGGTGCACGCGCCCGCCGCGCAGTTCCACGTCGCGCAGCCCGAAATACGAAGTCACTTCGTCGAGCAGCTCGCCGCCCTCGTAGAGCCGCAGGCGCAGGTCGTAGAGGTGCGGCGCGTCGGGCGACCAGAGCTTCGCTTCCGGGACGCGCAGCAAGACCTGAAAGACGGCGGCGGTCGTCTCTTCGACGACGCGCGCGACCAGAACCGTGCCGTCGAAGACTTCGGCCTCTATCTCGCGCAGCGCGGCGGGCGCGTGAAGGTAGACCATGACTTCGACCTCGCCTTTGCGCGCCGAGGGCGTGATCTTGATTTCGCCGACGCGGACGGCGGGGGCTGGCTCCAACCAGACGGTCTGCCAGATGCCGGTCGTGCAGTAGTAATCAATGTCGTGCGGCTCGCCCGTGACCGACTGCTTGCCGCGCGGCTGTTGCGGGTCCTGGCGGTCTTCGACGCGCAGCGTCAAGCGGTTCTCGCCTTGATTGAGGTAAGGCGCGATGTCGAAGGAGAAGGGGACGTGCCCGCCTTGATTGTGGCCGACCTCGTGGCCGTTGACCCAGAGCGTCGCGCTGTAATCAACCGCGCCGAAATGAAGCAGGAGGTCGCGCCCGCGCCTCCACTCCTCCGGCACTTCGAAGGAGCGTGTGTACCAGACGACCTCGTGGACGGTCTGGTCGTTGATTCCCGACAGCTCGGATTGATAAGGGTAAGGGACGTTGATGCGGCCTTCGAGCGGCAGGCCGTAGTGCCAGCCGAGCTGCCGCCCGCGGTTCTCGTCGTCGAAGGCGAACTCCCATTCGCCGTTCAGGTTCAACCACTCGGCGCGGACGAACTGCGGTCGCGGGTATTCGGGGCGAGGGACGTTAGTTGAAAGACTCATCCAAATAAATTTAGACGCGGAAGCCGTGTCGGCGCAACCGCGAGCGCGCGTGCCCGTCACCTGCCGCCAGCCGCCGACCTCCCGACCGACGACGGCCTCCACGTCTCGCACTCGGCGACGTAGCGGGAGATGGCGGAATCGAGCGTGGGCAGGAGCGTCCCGCGCGCGCTCGCTAAGACGACGCGTGCGGGGCGGCGCGCCGCGAGTTTGAAGGAGTCGTTCGGGCGCGGCTCGACCGGCGACGCGTCGAGCCCGGCGTGGCGTGCGGCGAGTCGCGCGAGTTCGGCCCACGTGACGCCGCCTTCGTTGGCGAGATGCCAGATGCCTCGCTCGCCGTCAATGAGGAGGTCGAGCGAGGCGTCTACGAGGTCGGGGACGTAAGTCGGCGAGACGGTCACGTCTCCGGCAGCCGGGAAGTTGCGCCCGGCGGCGAGCGCGCGGAGCGCGTGGGTCACGAAGTTGTGCTCGTCCCACGGGCCGAAGAAGGCGCTCGTGCGGACGACGAGCGCGCCCGCGTGGGCTTCCGTGACGAGGCGCTCGGCCTCGGCCTTGCTCTCGCCGTAGACGTTGAGAGGCGCGGTCGCGTCGCCTTCCACGTAAGGCTCGCGCTTCGCGCCGTCGAAAACTAAGTCGGATGAAAAAGTGAGGAGCGCGACGCCTCGACGCGCGCAAGTCTCGGCCAGAGTGACGGGGCCGTCTGGTGTTCTCGCGGCGGCAGAGGTCGGGCTCGCGCTCGGCGTCGTCCACGCGCACGTACCCGGCGGCGTTGACGACCGCCCACGGCTGAAGAGCTTCGAGCACGGACGAAACCTGAACGGCGTCCGCGATGTCCAACTCGCCCCGCGTGAGCAAGCGGTACGACAAACCGCGCCGCTCGCAGAGGCGCGCGAAGGCCGAGCCGAGCGTGCCGGTCGCCCCCGTGATGAGAAGCGTGCGCGTCTTCTCGCCCCCCTTCTTGACGCTCCGCATTGACGCGGCGGCGGCGCGCGAACGGCGCGCGACGGGCGGATAACAGAAGCGGTCGAGCCTGCGCCACCAGCCGGGCGAGTCGAGCGCCGGGTGGTCGTGCTCGCCCCGCGCGGCGAGGTCGCGCAGCATCGAGGCGAGCGCGGTCGGGCGCGGGCGCGGCGCGCGCAGGTCAAAGACTCCGGGCTCGTAGCGCCCCTCGTCGCGCGTCAGAAGGTTGTGCCAGTCGAAGGCTCCCAAGACCGACCAGGCGGTGACGGCGCGCACGTCCGCGCCCGCCTCGCGCGCGTCGCGGGCCGCGTCCCAGACCTCCTTGAGCCAGCGCAACTGCTCTTCGCGCGTGCAGCCCAGATGAACTTCGGTCACGGCCACGGGGAGGCGGTAGCGCCTCCACACGTCCATGAGCAGAGCGCGCGGCCCCTCCGTCCCCTCGGCGCAGACGCGCACGGCCTCGACATCAGCATATGCGTGACGGCCATTCCCGCCGCGCGTGTGCGCCGGGTAGCGCGCGACGCGCTCGTCTATGAAGCGTTCGCTCGTCAGGTAGTGATTGACGCCGACGATGTCGGGCGGGCAGGGGTTCTCTGTGAACCATTCAAGCTCGTGCTCTTCGATGCCGACCCATCGCAGGTAGTCCCACATCGCGTGCCCGCGCACGACCCGGCCCGCGAGCAGGTCGAAGGTGAGCCAGCGCCGCTCGTTCTCGAACTCGGCCTGATAACTGAGGGTGCTGGTGCTGAAGGTCTTGCCGAGGTCTTCGGTCTGGACGAGGCGGGCGCGCGAGTTGACTTCGCGGACGGCGCGCATCGAGAGGACGACGGCGCGCGCCTGCGTGATGAAGGCGCGGGCGAACGTCAGGTCGTCGCGCCCGTGCGGATACCAGTGGCCGTAGAGACCGCTGAAACGCGCGGTCGTCAAGGGCTCGTTGACGGGCGTGTAGTCTTCCACCCACGGGTAGCGCGCGGCGACGGCGTGCGCGTACCGCGCGAGCTTTTCCGGGAAGAGAGGGTCAACGAGGCTCGTCGAGCGCGGGCCGCTCCCGTGGTGGACGAGGCCGACGACGGGACGCAAAGAAAGCTCACGCAGGCGACCGAGGCGCGCGTCCGGCCAAGACCAGTCGGCGTGCTCCAACGCTTCCGGCGCGGTGCGCTCCCAGAGCACCGGGTAGCGGACGGCGCGCACGCCGAGCCCGGCCAGAAGGTCGAGGTCGGCGGCGCGCGTCGCGTGCCCGCTCAGCTTCAACTGGTCGAAGTACACGTCGCCGACGCGGTTAACCGTGCACTCGATCCCGGCCCACAGCTCCGGCTGCTCCGGCTGCGGGGTCGGTTCAAACGCCATCTGAAGTTCCCCCGGCTGTGTGCTCGCGCGCCCCTTCAGCGGGCCGTGGATAACAACTCCCGCGTCTGCTTCCCGTGCCCGTTACCGTTGCCGTTGCCGTTCCCGCTGACGCGGATGACCCCGGTCGTCGTTGCCGTCGCCGCCGCAGCCGCCGCACGCTTCGCCCCGCTCAGCTTCGAGTAGGTGGTGAGCGCCTGCGCGACTATCTGATCCATATTGTAATACTTGTAGGTGGCGAGCCGCCCGACGAAATGCACGTCCGGGGTGGCGTCGGCGAGCGCCTTGTACTTCGTATAAGTGTCGGCGTTCTCCTTGCGCGGCACGGGGTAGTAAGGGTCGCCCTCGGCCTGCGGGTACTCGTAGACGATGCTCGTCTTCAAGTGCTCCTGCCCCGTCAGGTACTTGAACTCGGTGACGCGCGTGTAGGCGTGCTCGTTCGGGAAGTTGATGACGGGCGCGGGCTGGAACCGCTCGACGTTGTGCGTCTCGTGCTTGAATTCGAGCGAGCGGTACGGGAGCTTGCCGTAGCGGTAGTCGAAGAAGGCGTCCACCGGCCCCGTGTAAATCATCTCTTTATACTCGAACTCGTCCGCGATTTCGCGGTAGTCGCAGTTGAGCATGACCTTGATGTTCGGGTGGTCGAGCATCCGCTCGAACATCCGCGTGTAGCCGTGGAGCGGCATCGCCTGAAAGGTGTCGGTGAAGTAACGGTCGTCGCGGTTGGTGCGCACGGGCACGCGCGAAGTGACCGACGCGTCCAGCTCCGAAGGGTCCAAGTCCCATTGCTTGCGCGTGTAGTTGCGGAAGAACTTTTCGTACAGCTCCCGGCCCACCTTCGAGACCACCACGTCCTCCGAGGTGCGCAACTGCTCGCGCGGCTCGGCGACCGACTTGAAGAACTCTTCGAGCTGGAAGCTCGTGAGGCTCAGGCCGTAGAGCTTGTTGATGGTGTCGAGGTTAATCGGCATCGGCACGAGTTGGCCGTCCACGCTCGCCTGCACGCGGTGCTCGTAAGGCCGCCACTCCGTGAAGCGCGAGAGGTAGTCGAAGACGTCGCGCGAGTTGGTGTGGAAGATGTGCGGCCCGTACTTGTGGACGAGGACGCCGTGCTCGTTGTAGTGGTCGTAGGCGTTGCCGCCGACGTGGTTGCGCTTGTCGCAGATTAAGACCTTCTTGCCCGACACGCTCGCCAGCCGCTCGGCCAGCACGCTCCCCGCGAATCCTGCCCCGACAATCAAATAGTCAAACACCTTAATGTCTCCCCCGGTTCGATAGCTTCAAGCCCTCAAACGTTCAATGAATAATCCGCCGGAAAAACTTCAGTCGCCGCTCGCGTAGCTCGGCGCAGAGGCGACTGCGGCCCGCGCCGCTAAGGGCCGGCGCGCGGCGGCCACCGCGTCCTCAATCAACTCGCTCATGCGACCCCACGTGCGATCCCAGGAGGTCTGCGAAAGAAAAGCGTCAACCACGCCCATGCGCGCCGCCGCGTCCTCGGCGAGCGACTGCTCGACGGCCTCGACGAACTCCTCAGCCGTGTCGGCGATACGCACCAACTGCATCTCGCCGTAAGGGCGCACCACGTCGCGGATCGAAGTCGAGACGACGGGCTTCCCGGCGGCGAGGTATTCGGGCGTCTTGGTCGGGCTGATGAAGCGCGTCGAGTCATTGCGCGCGAACGGCAAAAGCGCCACGTCCCACCCCGCGAGGTACGTCGGCAGCTCGTCGTAAGACTTGCCGCCGAGGTAGTGGATGTTCGCGCGGCGCGGCAGCTCCGACTCCTCGATCTTGACGACCGGGCCGACCAAGACCAGATGCCAGTCGGGCCTCTCCGCCGCCACCGCGTCGAGAAGCTCGATGTCCATCCGCTCGTCTATGACGCCGAAGAAGCCGAGGCGCGGATGCGGTATCGCGGCCTGATCCGCGGGGTCTTGCGAGACCGCGCGGGCGCGCGCGAAGTGCGACGCGTCAATGCTCGAAGGGAAGGCGTAGACCGCCCGGTGCTGGTCGCGCTTCGCCTCGTAGAGACTCTGGCCGCCGGTGAAGACGAGGTCGGCGCGGCGGAAGAGTTCGCCCTCGCGCTCGCGCAGAGCGGGCGGCGCGCCCTTGAAGGCGGAGAGTTCATCCATGCAGTCGTAGACGGTGGCAAGCGGCTTCAGGTGTCGCGTCCAAGCCATCGCCATCGGCGTGTAATACCACAGCACGTGTTCGCCGATACCGTGCTCCTCGAACAGTTGGTCGAGCATGTTCTTCTGCGCCGCCTCCACGTCCTCCGCGTTCAAGCCGTGCGGCAGGTGCGGGACGACGACGTGCAAACGGTCGCCGCGCGGCGTGATGTCGAGGCGGGGCTCGCCGTCGCCGAAGAGCGGCTCCTCGACGAAGAAGACGCGACGGCCTTTGGCGAAGCGGCTCAGCAAGTGCTGCGGCCTCTGGTAGACGAAGTCCCAGCGCAGGTGCGAAAGACAGACGAGGTCGGGCTGCGCTTCCGAGTTTAAGTGTGCGGTATTTTTATTCGGCTCAAACGGGTAGTTATTCATCCGTATTATCCCTGCCGCTTGAGACAGCTCTCTCAAGCAAAATGACTGTTGCTGACTCCAAATCGAATTAGGAATCCGGGTTAAAAGCGTGGCGGAAAATGCAATAGCGGCGCTGCCGAAGCTAAGGCCGAGCGTGTCGAGTCACTGTCCCACCAGGTCTTTTACACTATAAACTTTATGTGAGTTTTTTCTGTCGCGAAACCGTCCCGCACTTACCACGCGTGCCGGGCCGTCCGCGCGACAACAATTAGACGAAAGCGGGCGTAAATCTTATTGCTCTCCCGGTCGCCGCCCTCTCATCCTCAATCCTTGCCGGTCATAGAGACACCTTTCCCTTGTTATGCTCAGGCGGGGGTTTGCATGAGCGTTTAGAGTTCGGCGGGGGCCAAAGGGTTCTGCTTTGGGGGACGAAAATAACAACACGCCGCAGCCCCGTCAGTACGCATTCGTACTAACTCGCCGCCGGGCTTTTCGTGCGTCTTTACCGGCGGCCAATAGTTGAGTTTACAACTGCGTGCCATCCTGAACACCCGGCACAAGCGGCTTCAGGAGAAGAGGACGCCCGCGAAGAAGCGCAAGCGGAGCATCATCAAAAAGCAGTAGCCTGACTTCGGTCAGGGGGGGCGGGAATTGTTGGAGGGACTGCCGAACCCTTGAGCAAGGTTGGCACGCTAGAGGCACACAAGCAGGTTGAGGAAGAGAAAGGGGCAGCCCGACGGGCTGCCCCTAACTTGTTGAGCCAGTTGAATACCGGAGGAGGGACTTGAACCCACACGCCCTTTCGGACAACGGATTTTGAGTCCGTCGCGTCTGCCATTCCGCCACTCCGGCTCGGTGGTTCGTGCATGATAGGGCGCGTCGCGTGGGGCCGTCAACCGGGGCCGGTCTTTAAATGGCTTGTGCGGCGGGGGCGGAGGCTGTAATATAAGTTTGCCTCTAACAAGGCGGCCCGCTCGTCCCCGACGAGCGCCGGTCGTACCTCTCCCAACCCTCACGTACTACCCCGACTTTAAGAACGCGGAGACGGTTTTATGTCTGAGACTCTGGGCAGGAGAGCTCGCATTCTTATCGCCGACGACGAGACGGAGATCAGGGACGTTCTCTACGACCTCCTGAGCCCCGTCTACCAGTGCGCCACCGTCAGCTCGGCGGAAGAGGCACTGGCACAGTTGCGCGGTAACACCTACGACCTCGTCATCAGCGACATTATGATGAGCGGGATGAGCGGGCTGGATATGATCCCGCACGTCTTGCGCACGGCCCCGGACGTCGTCGTCATCATGATTAGCGGCGTGCAGACGGTCGAGAGCGCCATCGAGGCGCTGCGCGCCGGGGCGTTCGACTACATCATGAAGCCCTTCGACATCCAACACGTCGAGGCGGCTGTCGCCCGCGCCCTCGAACACTACTCGCTGCGGCTCGCCAAGCGGCGCTACGAGAGCTACCTCGAAGAGATGGTCGAGCAGAGGACGGCGGAGCTGGACAAGACGCTCCACTCGCTCGAAGACGCCTACCGCACGACCTTGAAGGCGCTGACCGCCGCGCTCGAAACGCGCGACGCCGAGACGCACGGCCACTCGGAGCGCGTCGTCAACTTCTCCCTGCGCCTCGGCGTCGAGCTCGGCCTCGGCAAAGAGCAGATGCAGTCTCTTGAGTTCGGCTCGCTCCTCCACGACATCGGCAAGATAGGCGTCCCCGACGCCATCCTCCGCAAGCCCGCCGCGCTCGACGAGTCCGAGTGGACGCGGATGCGCGAGCACCCCCTGCACGGGCAGAAGATTCTGAGCGGGATAGAATTCCTCCGGGGCGCGGCGCGCGTCGTCGCGCAGCACCACGAGAAGTGGGACGGCTCCGGCTACCCGCGCGGCATGCGCGGCGAGGAGATTGACTTGAACGCGCGCATCTTCGCCGTCGCCGACGCCTTCGACGCGATGATCAGCGACCGCGTCTACCGCCGTGGGCGCACCTACGAGGAGGCCGCCGCCGAACTCGAAACCTTCGCCGGGCGGCAGTTCGACCCCGCCGTCGTCGCGGCCTTCCACCGCGTCCCGCCGAGCGAGTGGGATGAGATTCGACGCCGCTCGGTCGAGGTCGGCGAGCAGCGCAAGAGCGCGGCGGCGCGGCTCGAACGCGCCTCCGGCAACGTCTTCGTCGAATCCGGCGCGACCGCGCACGTCCACTAAGTCAGAACCGCCTGCGGTAGCAGGCGGGTGTTTGCGTGGCGCAACGCTACCGACTGTTAAGACCCGCCAGCTACCGCAGGCGGTTCTGACTGGTTCACGGAAAAAAACAGTACCGCGAGCGGTAGCGAGCGGGTTGAGTGTTGATGACACTCAACCCGCTCGCTACCGCTCGCGGTTCTGTTTTTCCGACGCCGAACAGTCTCGCCTTACTTTAACGCATCGCGCCGACGACGTAGCCGCGCCGCGAGCGGACTTGCAATCCTAATCTGCGCGCGCCGACGTGGACGCGACGGAACTCGGTCGCGGGCGAGCGGCGCAAGGCGCGCTTCGGCTTGTAGGTGACGACGTACTGCGAGTCAATCTCCTTCGCCACCTCCGCGCCGCGCTCGATCATCTCTTCCGGCGAGAGCGGCATGAGGAGTCGCCCGCCCGTCTCTTCGGTCAGAGTCTTCAAACGCCCCTCGCCGCGCTTCATCTCGCGCTCGGCGGCCTTGCGCTGGCGGCGCATGGCGGGGTCGAAGCGAACGCCGGAATTCACGTTGGGGGGATTGATGCCGGGGCCGCGCATGCCCGCCGGGCGCGTCGGGTCAATGCCGACCGTTGCTATATCGGCACGGCTCTGCGTCATGCCGGGCGCTTCCTTCGGATGCTCCCACCACTTCTTCTTCGTCAGCTCGCGCCGCCCCATCTCCGAATAGCTGATGACGTGCAAGGTAATCTGCCCGCCGATGAGACGCCTCACGGCGTCCTCGTACTCCTTCGAGCTGGCGGTGTCAATGCCGTCGGCGACGAGGACGAGATGACGGTTGCCGACGGGCTGCTCGCGCAGGAGTTCGACCGCGCGCCGGATGCCGAGCGAGAGGTTCGAGCCCTTGCCCGACTGGAGCCGCGCGCGGATGGAGCGCGCGGCCTCGGCCCGCACCGCCGTCCAGCCCTGCAAGACTTCGGCCTTCGCGTTGTACTGCACGGCGGCCACGCGGTCGCCGTCGCGCAAGTTGGCTAAGACGCGGAGGCCGATGTCGCGCGTCGTGTCGGCGCGCACCACCGGGTTCAAGTCCCAGCCCGTGCCGAAGAGAAGCACGACGCTCGCCGGGACTCTCTGCACGCTCTTGACCTGCTGCGGCACGTCGTCCTCGACGACGAGCACGTCGTCAACTTCGAGCCGCGAGTCGAAGCGCCCCTCGTCGTCGAAGGCGAAGACGGGGATGCGCACCTCCTCGATGAAGATCGCCTCGGTCTCCTCGGCGTCGCCGGGCGTCGGCGTCGGCTTCGGACGCACCCCGCTCTGCGCGCCCGCGTCGGTCGCGGCGAAGACCGTTAAAGTTAAGAAGAGAACGAGTGTTGAAAGAAGACGGGGCTTGAGCATCGGTAATCCTCCGCCGCTAAACTTTTGCACTTAGGTTCTGATGCGGCCCGGTCGAACCCGCGTTCGCCGCGAAAAGCAGGGATGAAGGATAAGGGATGAGGGATGAAGAAGAAAAAGCCATCTTTCTTCATCCCTCATCCCTCATCCTTCATCCTTTCTTTCGCGCCTGCGACTGGACGGCGGTGATGGCGACGGCGTCCACGATGTCTTCGGCCTTGCAGCCGCGCGAGAGGTCGTTGGCGGGCTTATCCAAGCCTTGCAGGATGGGGCCGATGGCGGTCGCTCCGGCGAGCCGCTCGGTCAGCTTGTAGGCGATGTTCCCGGCCTGAAGGTCGGGGAAGATGAGGACGTTGGCGCGGCCCGCGACGCCTGAGCCCGGAGCCTTCGATTCGGCGACGCGAGGGACGAGCGCGGCGTCGGCCTGTAGCTCGCCGTCAATCTCCAAATCGGGCTGGCGCGCGCGCGCCGTCCGCGTCGCCTCGACCACCTTGTCAACGAGCTTGTGCGCGGCGCTCCCCTTGGTCGAGAAGGAGAGCATGGCGACGCGCGGCTCGACTTCGAGGAGCGCGCGGGCCGAGTCGGCGGAGGCGATGGCAATCTCGGCGAGTTCGGGGGCCGTGGGCTCGATGACGACGCCGCAGTCGGCGTAGATCATCGCGCCGTTTGCGCCGAAGGATTCGTCGGGGACGACCATCACGAAGAAGCTGGAGACGACGCGCAGCCCCGCGCGCATCCCGATGCAGTGGAGCGCGGCGCGGACGGTGTGGGCGGTCGTGTTGGTCGCGCCCGCCACCGAGCCGTCGGCGCGGCCCTCGCGCACCATAAGGTTGCCGTAGTAGAGCGGGTCTTGGACGGCGAAGCGCGCCTCGTCGGGCATCATGCCCTTCGCGCGCCGCAGCTCGTGGTAGAGCGCGGCAGTCTTCTCGAAGTCGGGCGCGCGGCGGTGGTCAATGATGTTCACGCCCGCGAGGTCTGCTCTCGGCCTCGCGCGAGGCGGCGCGAATCTTCTCCTCGTCGCCGAGCACGGTCACGCGCGCGAGCCGGTCGCGCACGCAGATTGAAGCGGCGACCACCGTGCGCGGGTCTTCGCCCTCCGGCAGGACGATGTGCTGCGGGTCGGCGGCGGCGCGTTGGCGGATGCGTTCGAGTATGTTCATAAGGAAGAGCTGGAGTCTCAGAGTCCGAAGTCCGGAGTCAAAACAGGAATCGTCTTCGCCGTCCGTCGCGCGGCGACAAACGCCGAACTCCGTTTCGACTTTAAGGCTTCAGACTTCAGACTCGTGACTTCTTTTTAATTTACCACGAAGCCTTGGCCGGGGCGAGACGCGTTGCTCAGGCGGAGGGGATTTGGTCTATCAGTCCGTCGGCGGCGGCGGCGAGTCGTTGGGCGAGCGCGGGGTCGCTCGTCTTGAGGGCGCGGAAGGTGCGCTCTTCCAAAACGGGATTAGTAAAACCGTCCTCGTCCACGCCGACGAGCGCGACGCGCATGTTGGGCGAGGCGGCGATGACGAACCACTCGCGCGCGAGGCGGACGCCCTCGGCGAGACGGACGACGCGCATGTTGGGGTGGCGCGGCGGCTCCCAGTCGGCTTCGCCGAAGACGTAGACGCGCTCCGAGATGTCGGCGATTCGCATGTAACGGTCAACGACCGGCTCCATCCTTGAGAGCTTCTCGAAGCCCGTGTAGACGCGCCCGCCCCTGTGCGTCCTGAGCAGCAGGGCGTTCTCGATGAGCAGGCTGATGTATTCGAGCGTGGGAACCTGCGCGCGGAAGCGGAAGGTCGCGTGGCCGTCGAAGTCGCGGCGGGAGACGTGCTTCACCGTGCCGAGGTCTGTGACCCCTTCGCCCGCGGCCTGAAGGGCGAAGTCGTAGATGGAGAACTCTTTCATGGGGTGTCGGGGGCGCAGTCGGGGAACGCCACAAACACTTCTAACCCCTCAAAGCTTCACCCGCGTTGCGAATGTTTCGTGAAATTGTTGAGCGTGGAGAAAACGGCGCGGCCCCGAAGACGTTTAAGGGGAGGGCCGCCCCAATCCCGTAGGATTGAAGCGGCCCTCACCGCGCCTTGCTTCGGTCGAGTTTGACCTTATTGCGTCGCGCCCTTGTGGTAGTTCGGGTAGGCGGGCCTGCGGGGCGCGGGCGGAGGATTCTTGCGCAGCGCCTCCATCACCACTTCGACGGCCTTTTCCAGTTGCAGGTCGTGGCCCGCCCGCCAAGCCTTCGGGTCGAGCTCGACATCAATGTCCGGGGCGACGCCCGCGTTCTCGACCTCCCATTCGCCCTCCGGGCTGTAGAAGGCGACGCGCGGGGCCGTGACGCCTCCGCCGTCAATCAGCTCCGGGTAGTCGTAGATGCCGACGAGCCCGCCCCACGTCCGCTTGCCGACGAGCGGGCCGATCTTCGCGCGCCGGAAGTACCACGGCAGGGCGTCGCCGCCCGAACTGGAATACTCGTTGATGAGCATCACCTTCGGGCCGTAGATCGAGCCGACCGGGGTTGCGAAGTCCGCGCCCTCGCGCGTCGCCCAGTAGTTCATCAGCGGGCGGCGCATGTAGTCAATCATGTAGTCGGCGGCGGCCCCACCGCCGTTGAAGCGCTCGTCAATGACCGCCGCTTCTTTGTCTATCTGCGCGAAGTAGTAGCGGTTGAAGTTCGTGTAGCCGGCGCCGCCCGTGTTCGGCAGATAGACGTAGGCGACGCGGCCACCCGTCATCTCCGAGACCTTCCGGCGGTTGCCCTCGATCCACGCTAAGTTGCGCAGGCCCACCTCGTTCTGGACGGGCACGACCGTCACTTCGCGCGCGCCCGCGCCGTCCGGTTGCGGCCCGACCTTGATGAGAGTCTGACGGTTCGCCGTGCCCTCGAAGAAGCTGTAGAGGTTGTCCGACGAGCGCAACTCGCGCCCGTTGACGGCGAGCAGGTAGTCGCCCTCGCGCACCTGTACGCCGGGCTGCGTGAGCGGGGCGCGGAGGTTCGGGTTCCAGTTCTCGCCGTTGAAGATGCGCGCGAAGCGGTAGCGCCCGTTCTCGATGCGGTAGTCCGCGCCGAGCAGTCCGCCCGCGACCGCCGGGGCCGTGGGCGTGTCGCCGCCGCCCGTGTTGTGGTGGCCGACGACCATGTTGCCGAGCGCCTCCTGCAAGAGGTAGTTGAGGTCGGCGCGGTGCGCCAGAGCGTCGAGATAGGGCGCGTACTTGCGCTCGGCGGCGGTGATGTCGAGCCCGTGGAAGGTCGGGTCGTAGAAGAAGTCGCGTTGGATGCGCCAAGCCTCGTGATAAATCTGCCGCCACTCGGCGCGCGGCTCGACGCGCACCTCCAGCGCGGCGGTGTTGATTTGACCCTCGCCCGGCTTCAAGGGCTGCGCGGCGGGGACGATGAGCCAGCGCGACGCCGGGCCTCCGCCGAGCTGCAAGAGCATCTTCTCGCCGTTGGCCGAGAGGTCGAAGGACGCGACGCCCTCCGTGACCTTCTCTATCTTGCGCTTCGGGAGGTCGAAGCGGTGGAGGACGAAGCCCGGCCCGTCGGGGCCGCTCGGCGCTTCGAGGATGTAGAGCGACCCGGCCTTGCCCGCGAGCATCCCCGCGTAGTTACGCGCCGGGATGGGCAGCGCGAGCACGCGCTGGCCGATGCCCTCGAAATCTATCCGCACGGGCTCAGGCTTCTTGGCCGCGCCGCCGGGGCGGCCCGGCGCTGTCGCCGCACCGCCTCCGCCCTGCGCGGGCTCTTGAACTGGCTCAGACTCGCCGACGCTTTCGGCAGCGAGGGCGTATTCCTCCGATGACTCAACCGAGAGCGGGGCGGGTGTGGGCGCGGGTGTCGGGCCGGGCTGCGGCTCGCCTTTGTTTTCGGGGGTGTTGGCCTTCTGCTCTTCGGCAATCTTCTCCTCGTCGCTCTCCGGCGCGAGCGGGGAGGGGAGGTCTTTGCGGAGGACGACGACGTAGGCCGAGCGCGTCACGGGCCGCTCGAAGCTCGACATGTCGAGCCAGCCCGAAGACGGCCCGGCGTTGGTCGAGGCCGTGAAGTAGAGGTGCTTGCCTTCCTTGTCGAAGCGCGCGAACCGCGCGTCGCTCATGTTGTCGGTCACCTGCCGCGCCTTGTTCTCTTCGAGCGAGTAGATGAAGACGGTCGCCAGACGATTCTTGAGCTGCTTGGTGTAGGCGATGAAGCGCGAGTCGGGCGACCAAGAGGGGTCGAGCACGCGGAAGGGGTTGTCGTACATGTTCGCGTCAACCTTGACGGGGGCCGAAGCCTTCTCCACGTCCACGTACCAGAGGGTGAGCCGCTTGTCCGTGAAGACGACCTTCTTCGAGTCGGGCGACCAGACCGGCGAGTAGTAGTACGACGGCGACCCGCCGAGCGAGACTTTCCGCACCTCGCCCATGCCGGTCTGCTGGCGCAGATGCAAGGCGTACTCGCCCGACTCGTCGGAGAAGTAGGCGATCCACTTGCCGTCGGGCGACCACGCGGGGTCGCGCTCGGCGACGCCCGGCGTGTTCGTCAGGTTGCGCGCGTCGCCCTTCTCGGCAGGCACGGTGATGATTTCGCCGCGCGCCTCGAAGATGGCACGCGCGCCCGTCGGCGAGAGCGAGGCGTTCGAGAGGTTCTGCGCGACCCGCGCGAAGCGGGGCCGCACCGACGGGAGGTCTCCGGCAACGCGCACCGGAATCCTCTTCGACTGCCCCGACGAGAGGTCGAGCGAGTGGAGCGAGCCGAACTGCTCGTAGACGATACGTCCGTCGCCCGCCGAGGCCGACTTAACGTCGAGCCCCGTATTCTTCATGACCTGCGCGACGCGCCGCGTGCGCGTGTCGTAGGAATAGATAGTCACGGCCCCTTCGCGGTCGGAGAGGAAGTAGATGCGGTCGCCGACCCACATCGGGTTGTAATCGTTCGAGTTCTGGCGCGGCAGCGGCTCGACGCTCGAATCCGAAAGGTCTGCCACCCAGACGGGCGTCGTGCGCCCGCCGCGATACTGCTTCCACTGGCCGAAGGCGCGGAGGTACGGGACGTATGCGAGCCGCCGCCCGTCGGGCGAGAAGCTCGCCTCGGACGCCTGCGGGAGCGGGACTTCCGTGGGGTTGCCGCCCGCGAGCGGCATCGTGAAGAGTCGCGGCGCGAAGGTCGAGCTGTCGCGCGACGAGCGGAAGAGCACCGCCCCGCCGTCGGGCGTCCAGCCCGTCACGAGGTCAACGCCGGGATGATAGGTCAGACGGCGCGGGACGCCGCCCGCGGCCTCGACGACGTAGACATCGGCGTTGCCGTCGTACTCGCCCGTGAAGGCGATGAGTCTGCCGTCGGGCGAGAAGGAAGGCGCGGTCTCGGTGCCCGTGCCGGTCGTCAGACGGCGCGCGTCGCCGCCCTCGCGCCCGACGACCCAGAGGTCACCGGCGAAGACGAAGGCAATCAGCTCGCGGCTCACTGCGGGGCTGCGCATGATGAGCGGCGAGTCCGTCGTCTGGGCACTGAGCGGGAGACAGAGGCAGAGCAATAAGGCGAGGGCGAGAAGCGGTCTGTGCATGTTCGTTGACTCCGGAGAATTGAAGAGATGCGTGGCGCGGGGCGCGCGCGAACCGTTAGTGCGAGCTTCTTTGACGAAAGAATGTGCGACCTTCGTTTACGAAAGACGAGGCCGTTCGGTTTCGTCCGACCGGGGCGGCGCGGAGAGAAGCCCGTGCGCCCCGAACCGAAGACGGAAGCCCCGATGCCGAAAACTAAAAATCGAAACCGAAATCCGAAAACTTGAAAGCCGACGGGCCGTTTATTGCCTGAGCGCGTCGAGCAGCTTTTCGTGGATGCCGCCGAAGCCGCCGTTGGACATCACGGCCACCACGTCGCCCTCGCGCAGTTCGGGCGCGAGATGCTGGACGATTTCGTCCGCGCCGTCGAAGGTGTGCGCGGGCGGCCCGCCGTCGGCTATCTCCGAGGCGAGTTCGTCGGTGTCGAGGAGTTGCCCGTAGGCGCTGCCCTTCTCGCGCGCGAAGACGGTGCTGAGGACAACGTAGTCGGCGCGTTGGAAGGCTTCGACGTACTCGCTTTGGAAGACGGCGAGGCGGGAGGTGGCCGAGCGCGGCTCGAAGACGGCGACGACGCGGCGGCCCGCGTAGCGCGCGCGGAGCGCGGAGAGCGTCTCGCGCACGGCGGTCGGGTGGTGCGCGAAGTCGTCAATGACGACGACGCCCCGCTCCTCGCCGCGCACCTGCATCCGACGCTTGACGCTCTTGAAGGTGGCGAGCGCCTCGGCAATCGCTTCCTTGCTCACGCCCCACGCGTCGGCGGCGACGACGACGGCGAGACAGTTGCGGACGTTGAAGTCGCCGATGAGCGGCGTCTCGAACGAGGCCCACTCAAGGCCCTCGCGAAAGACGCGGAAGCGCGTGAGCGCGCCCGAAGTGTAGTCAATGTCGCGCGCCTGCCACGTCGCGTCGTCGCAAGTGCCGAAGGTCTCGACGCGCGTGTGGAGGCGGCTGCCCATCTCGTTGACGACCTCGCGGACGACCGCGCTGTCCCAACCGGCGACGAGCCTGCCCGTCGCCGGGGACGAGGTTCATCAGGCGCTTGAAGGCGGTCTTCACGGCGTCGAGGTCTTTGTAGATGTCGGCGTGGTCGAACTCGATGTTGCCGACGACGGCCACTTCGGGCAGGTAGTGCATGAACTTCGGCCCCTTGTCGAAGTAGGCCGTGTCGTACTCGTCGCCCTCGATGATGAAGTAGTCGCCGTCGGTGACGCGGAAGCTCGACTCGAAATTCTGCACCACGCCGCCGACGAGGAAACTCGGACGAAGCCCGCCGCACTCCATGACCCACGTCGCGATGCTCGTCGTCGTCGTCTTGCCGTGCGTCCCCGCGACGACGAGCGAGCGGCGACCGCGGATGAACTCCTCCTTCACCGTCTCGGCCTGCGAGCGATAAAGCAGACGGCGGTTAAGCGTCTCTTCTATCTCCGGGTTGCCGCGCGAGAGCGCGTTGCCGACGACCACGCAGTCCGGCGCGGGGTCGAGGTGCGCGGGGCTGTAGCCCTGCATGATTTGAATCCCTAAGCCTTCGAGCATCGTGGACATCGGCGGGTAGACGTTCTCGTCCGAGCCCGTGACCCTGTGCCCGCGCGCCTGAAGCATCCCCGCGAGCGAGGCCATCGCCGTCCCGCAGATTCCGATGAGGTGATAGTGCATAAGAGCCGTGAACCGTGACGGGTGACAGGTGACAGGTGAAGAATAGACAGTCTTTCTCCTGTCACCTGTCACGATTTACCTGTCACGGCTTTTCTGCTGTTGGAATGGTGAAAGAAAACGTCGAGCCCTTGCCGAGTTCGGAGCGGGCTTCGATTTTGCCGCCGTGGAGTTCGACGATCTGGCGCGTGATGTAGAGGCCGAGGCCCGTGCCCTTCTCGCTGCGCGTGGCGCGCGAGCGGGCCTGCTCGTACTTGTCGAAGAGTCGCTCCATGTCTTCGGGCGCGATGCCGACGCCGGTGTCCGTGACGGAGACGCGGACGAAGCGGCCTTCCGGCGCGGCGCTGACCTCGACGCGCCCGCCCTTCGGCGTGAACTTCAAGGCGTTCGACAGAAGGTTGACGATGACGCGGCGCAGCTTCGCGCGGTCGGCGACGAGCGGCGGGAGCTGCGCGAGGACGCTCTCCTCGATGGTGATGCCCTTCTCGCGCGCCATCGGGAGCATCCCCTCGCGCACCTCGTGGATGAGCGCGCCGAGGTCTATCGAGGCGAGGTCGAGGCGCATCGTGCCGGATTCGAGCTTCGAGGCGTCGAGCAGATCGTTCACCAGCTCGATGAGGCTCTGCGTGTTGCGCTCCATCATCGAGACCATGTTCTTCTGCTCCGCCGTGAGGTCGCCCAGACGCCCGGAGGTGAAGAAGTTGATGACGCCGCTGATGACCGTCAGGGGCGAGCGCAGGTCGTGGGTGGTGAGCGCGAGGAACTCTTCCTTCATCTCCGACAACTCGCGGAGCTTGGCGTTGGCGTCGTTCAGCTCGCGGTTGCTCGCTTCCAGTTCGCCGTTCAGGCGTTCGAGCTGCTCGCGCTTCTCTTCGAGCTCGCTCAAGACCTGCACGAGGTCTCGGTTCTGCCGCGTCAGCTCTTCGAACGCCGAGTCGTCCTCCTCGGTCGTCACGAGCGAGCGCAACTCGGCGACGCGCTTTCTGACCTCGGCCCCCTCGACCGGCGGGAGCCACTTGACGACGGTGACGCGCGTGCCCTCGTCCGGCTTCGACGCCAGATCGAACTCGTCCATCAGGCGGCGCGTGCCGATGAGCCCGACGCCGAGCCCCGAAGGCGAGCGGTAGCTGCCGCGGATGATCGAGCGGAGCTTGACCTCGTCAATGCCGGGGCCGTCGTCGCGCGCCGTCACTTGCAGGCCCGTCGAGGAGGAGCCGCGCTCGGCCACGGCGAGCGTGATTGCGCCCGACCTGGCGTACTCGTAGATGTTGCGCGTCAGCTCGGAGACGGCGGTCGTGATTTTAATCTGCGTCGTCGCGTCGAAGCCCATCTCGCGCGCCAGCCGCCGGACGCGCTCGCGCACCTTGATGATGTCGGCCTCGCGCCGCACGTAGATGTCGCCCAGACGGGTCGAGTTGATGCCTTCCATAACGCTCCGAAGTTTAAAGTTCAAAGTTCAAAGTTCAAAGCCGAAAATGAGTTCAAGGTTCAAAGTTCAAAGTTCAAAGTTAAGAACAGGAGCCTTGCCTTTGACTTTGAACTTTGAACTTTGAACCTTGAGCTTCAACGAAAGACGAGGACGGTGGCGTCGTCCGAGGGGCGGCTGAAGTCGCGGAGGAGGACGCCCGCGAGGAGCTGCGGGCTGCGCGGGAGCAGGTCGGGGTAAGAGCCGATGTCCCACTTGGCGCTCAGTCCGTCGGTCGCCAGGACGAGCGTCGAGCCCTGAGTCCAGCGGTGCGGCCAGACGCGTAGCTGCGAGAGACGCGCGCCGAGCGTGCCGTTGACCGGAATCGGGCGCGCGGGCTCGTGCGAGCCGAGGACGCGCACCTCGACGTTGCCGACCCCCGCGTAGTACATCGTCTCGGCCTCCGGGTCGAGGACGACCGCGCCGATGACGGCCCCGCGCGTCGGGCGCAAAGCGGCGTGCACCTCCCACAGAAGCTCGTCCAAAGGCTCGCCGCGCCACTGCGCGAGCGTTTCGAGCGCGGCCCGCGAAGCCTCGTGCGCGCCGCGCCCGTGGCCGAGCCCGTCAACGACGGCGAAGAGCAGCGCGCCGTCGTGCTGGCCGATGAAGTAGGCGTCGCCGTTCATGTCCTCGCCGGGGCGCGGGCGGCTCCACAGTCCGAGGCGCTTCGACATCGCGCGCGCCCTCTCGGCGACGGGGCCGTGCGGCGTGGCCGAGACCCACTTGCGGCCCATGATGGCCGTGCCGTGCGTCGAACGCCGCGAGAGTCCGAGGCGGCGCGTCGTGCCTTTGACCAGCGAGTAGGCGTCGAACTCGTCCATCAGCCGGCGCACCGCGCCGAGCCCCCCGCCCAGACTCCCGCCCGTCGAGACGCCGTCGCGGATGGCGCGGTCGAGGTCGTAGATGCCCGGCCCCTTGTCGGCGTAGAAAAGCTCAATCCCCGACTCGTCGCCGGAGGTCGTCGTCCAGTGGAGGCAGCCGCCGTTAGTGGCGTAGCGGACGGCGTTCGTCCCTATCTCCTGCACGACGATGGCCAGCTCGGCCAACTGGTCTTCGCCGAAGCCGAGCGCCGAGGCGTACCGCTGCACGGCCCGCCGCGCCGCGCCGACCTGCGCCTCGTCCGTGATGGTCTGTGAATGAAACTCACGCATGGAAGAAAAGTCAGAAGTCAGAACGCTGAACGATGAACTGAAAAACAGACTGCCTCTTGTCTTTCAGTTCATCGTTCAGCGTTCTGACTTCTGCGTTGAGCTTAGAGCCACCGCACGATCGTCACGCGCGTCCCGCGCCCGACGCCGGATTCGATCTTGAACTCGTCCACGAGCCGCTTCGAGCCGGGGAGCCCTTTGCCTAAGCCCCGCCCCGTCGTGAAGCCGTCGCGCATCGCCGCCTCGATGTCGGCGATGCCGGGGCCTTCGTCCTCGAAGATGAGGCGGAGGCCGTCGCGCCCGTCCGGCTTCTGTGTCGGCTGCGCGATCATGCGCCCGCGCCGGGCGTACTTGATGATGTTGCGCGCCAATTCCGAGGCGACCGTCGCGAGCCGCGTCTGGTCTATCAGGCGGAAGCCGATGGCTGCGGCCATGTCGCGCACCTGCCCGCGCGCGACCGCGATGTCGTGCTCGCTCTCAAGGGCGATTGATCTGCTCGGCAAAGGCTCCCAACTCCCCTCGTGACAGCCCGTCCTCGTCCTCTTCGTCAATGCCGAACTCGCTGCGCAGGAGCTTGATGCCCTCGTCCACGTTCAAGACCGTGTCCACCCCGCGCAGCTCCAGCCCCAGCTCGACGAGCGTGATAGCGACCGCCGGCTGCATCCCGACGACCACCGTCCGGGCGTCCATGATGCGCGCCATCGCCGCGATGTCCGAGAGCACGCGCCCGATGAAGGAGTCCACCATCTCCAGAAGCGAGATGTCTATCAAGACCCCGCGCGAGCCCGTCCGCTCCAGCTCCATGAGGATGCGCTCTTGCAGGTGCATCACGGTCTGGTCGTCCATGTCCACCTGAATCGGCACGATGAGCACCCGTCCGACCTTCAGAATCGGGATGCGTTGCGATCCGTCCATAACGTTGCTTCCGCCCTTCTCGGAATTGACTCCGGCCCCTTTGACGCCGGACAAAGACACACACTCTCTCTGCGCGGCCTACTTGCGCGGAGACCGCGACGCGCCCTCGCGCTCCGCGTTGTTGTCGTTGATGCTCTTGGCCTGCTCGGCGAACTGGGCCGCGGTGGCCGACGACCCCTCCGCCCCGTTCGACATCCGCGCGAGCGCCTTGGTCGAGATGACCGCGCGCCCGATCATTTCGAGCGCGAGCTTGATGCCGTCGGACATCTGCGCGCGGGTAGTGATCTGCGTGAGGTCTATGCCGAGCTGCACCATCGTCTGCGCGATGGCCGGGCTCACGCCCGTGAGGATGCAGCGCGCGCCCATCAGGCGGGCCGCCGTCACCGTCTTGATGAGGTGGTTGGCGACCAGAGTGTCCATCGTCCGCACGCCGGTGATGTCGAGGATGGCGATGGTCGAGCCGGTCTCGACGATTTTCTGCAAGAGCGCCTCCATCATCATCTGCGCGCGGCGCGAGTCGAGCGTGCCGATGATGGGGAGCGTCAGGATTTTGTCCCAGACCTTGATGACGGGCGTCGAGAGTTCGAGCATGTCGGCGCGCTGCTGGCGGATGATCTCCTCACGCCAGCGGATGAAGTTCTCGACCATCACGAGGCTCATCTTGTCCAGGAGCGGCGTGAAGTAGTTCATCTCGCGCACCAGCGCCTCGGCGTTACCTTCCAGCTCGTCGGCGAGGAGCGGGATGACGACGTTGCGTAAAGAGAGGATGTAGGTCGCGTTCTCGGTCGGCGTGTAGCCCTTGACGGCGCGCATGTGCGAAATCTCGTTGAGGTAGGCGCGGAGGTCTTCGAACGCCGGGTGCTCGAAGCCCGCGTCGCCGGAGTCGGGGATGGCCTGCGCGAGCATGTCGAGAACCTGCCGCGACTGCTCGCGCAAGTCCTTCTTCGAGATCAGCTCGTCGCGGAACTCGTCCGCTTCGAGGCGGCCCTTGATCCAGAGGTTGAGAATCTCGTCGCGGCGCGTCGAAAGCAGGTTGACGATGGGCCGCTCGTCGGTCGTCGTGGAAGAGTTCTGATCCGCCATCTTCTGTCCTCGGTGTGCGGCGCACACCGCAGCCGCAGCGGCGGCCCGGCGCGTGTCGCTTTGGTCTCCCGCAGAAGGGAGTCTCTACGGCTGCGGAAATTACTTTAAATGGGCTTTGGGGAACGACGGGTTTATCTTAGCATCGCGGCGGGGAAAAGCAACCGCGCCGGGCCGGAAGGGGGACGCGCGCGGCGGGTGCGGAGGAGTGCGGTGCGGAGTGAAGGTGCGGCGGGGCCGGAGGGTGTCCGAGGCCCCGCGCGCCGGGCGGGGCGCTGCGGCGTCGCCAAGCGGTCGCCACGGCCTCCGTGGAAGGCCGTGGCGAGCGAGACGCCGGAGCGCGCAGGCGGACGCCCCGCCGTTACTTTTTCTGCATGGTGATGGTGACGAGCGGCGAGTCGCCGGCGGTGCGGCTGTAGGCGACCCAGTAGCCCGCCTTCATGTTGTCCACGCGGCGGTGCATCGAGCCGTCGGCCTTAGCCTCGACATCCACGCCGAGGACGGCCTTCGCGTTGGGCGCGGTCGCGGCCCCGCCGCCGAGGTAGATGATGGAGACGGCGTGGACTTTCTTCTGTGCGTCGTAGAAGACCTGCACGGTCTCGTTGTCGTTGACGGCGTAGAAGTCCTGCGCGTCGCCCTTGTCGGTCGGGTCGCCGAGCTTCTTGCGCGCCTCGTCGGCGGTCATGCCGATTTGCACGCCCTTGTAGTCGTGGAAGGGCGGGTCGTCTTTGTCCTTCGCCGCCCCGCCGTTCTGCGCCGAGGCGACGGGGAGCGCGAACGCGGAGGCGAGCAGGGCCGCGAGGAGCGAGGACTTCAAAACTCTTTTCGTCGTGTAAAGCATGTGGACGTTTCTCCCCTCGAAGAACTTGCCGTGTTGGAGCGGAAACGGGAATGGACTCGTGCGGGCCGGGCGGGTCGAGAGGCGAGGCCGCCTGCTCTCAAAACTTTTAGGGTGGCTCTCACCCGGCCACTCTTTAGGGCGCGACGATATGCCAACCCGCCCCGCCAAGTCAATCCCATTTCGTGGACTTCGCGGGGCGCGACCGGACGTGTAGTGACAGCGAGAGTTCTCGGCGCGCGCTCTCAGACGCAATTCGGGCGCGCAGCGCGCCTACTCCTGTGGCCGAGTGACGCCTTTGGCGCGGCGGCCCGCCCTGATTTCGGAGGACTTCTTGAGTCCGAGCGCCTGCACCTCGTTGGAATCCCGCCCGAAGAGGGCGACGACCTGAGCCTTGACGCCGAGCATGGCGTTGTGGAACTCCCACTCCTTCGCCGCGGCGGTATCGCGCGCGGCGGCGGCGGCGGCAGCCGCCTGTGCTTCGACCACCCGCGCCGCGTCGAGCGCGTCGCGCAACTCCCTCACGGCTGTGACCGAGTAGACGGCGTTCGGCGGCTCGTACCCGCCCATCGTCTCCAAAGCCGCGAACGCCTTCCTGTCGGCCTCGACAAACCTCAGCCCCACCCGCCTGCTTTCGTTTCTCGCCATCGTGGGCTTCTCCTTCGTGAGAAAAAGGGCGTCATTCGTGAGAGAAAGGACGCCAGAGGGTGCGAGGCGGCGCGCACATCTTATACCCTCCCGCCACCCCCCGCCTAAGCGATTTTCGCCTCCCGAAATGGCTCGTCCGCCCGCGCAAATTCAATTCCCGCAGGCGGGAATTGAATTTGCGCGGGCGAAAATTGAATTACAACCACTGACAATTCAATTTGCACCGACGCTAATTTAATTGCGACCTGTGAAAATCCAATTACCACACGGCGCAATTGAATTAGCACATACAACAATTCAATTACGCCACGTAACAATTCACTTGCAGCAGGCCGCAACTCAATTTGCACTCACGCAAATCCAATTACGACGTGCCACAATTGAATTTGCACCGGCGCAAATTGAGTTAGCGCCGGTGCAAATTCAATTGCGAGTGGCGGGAATTAACTGCGCGGGCCAGTGAACTCAATCCCCGCCTGCGCTTTGCCTCACCATTCGACAGCCCGCCTCACGATTAGACACGGCGAGGCCGCGCACACGCCCACCCCGACGCACGCGCGGTCACCCGGCACAAGCCCGCCACTCGTAAACGGGCGTGCTTAGAAGCGCGTCACCTTCGCCGCGCCCCTATCCCTTATCCGTCACTAGAATGCCTTTTAACGTGAGGCTCATGTGATATATTCCGCGCGTTCCTGTCTTTGAAAACAAGTCAGCGGGTCGGATGCGTAGCTCAACCTCAGCCTCAAAACCGAGTCGTGAGCATCGCCGTTGAGTTTGAGAGGTTCATACTCACGGCGGACAAGTTACGCACAGACATTCTATCGCTAATTAGCGAGAATAGCAAGACGCCGGGTGCGCTCATCCCATCGGGAGGGCGTGCCTGATGGGGAGGAAAGCGCGTCCGACGCCCGCGCGTCTTAGCGAGAAGCTTTCACAGATTAGGAGTGCACTCGGCCTGTCGCAATCGGAGACGTTGAGGCAGTTAGGGGTTGAAGACCTTATCACGTACAAACAAATATCGAAGTACGAGCTTGGCGTGACCGAGCCGCCGTTGCTGGTTCTCTTACGATATGCTCGCGCCGCGAATGTCAGCGTAGAAGCTTTGATTGACGATGAGATGGACTTGCCCGCGAAGCTGCCAGCCAAGTCTAAGGGCTTCTAAAGACACATGACCCACTCTATGGCCCATGACTGACCCACCCAGTGGCCCACTGCGCAGTGACCCAAAATGCTCACACGTCACCGTGGGCCACTGGGCGAATGTGGCCCTCAAGCCCTTCCTTAGCTCTTATTAGTGGCCCATAAACTGGCCCATTTCCTGACCCAATAATGTCCCAATGTTGGCCCAACAATGTCCCAATGGGCCACTTTAAACGTTGACGTTTAACACTAGGAGGCGGAAAATAGGCATTGACGTTTACTACGGAACTGTAGTAAACGGACGGGCCGTAAACGCGAGGCGGATACGGCTTTTATTGTCAGCAAACGTGGGCACCCTTGAATGAGTAAAGAGGCGGGCGGCTTTCCCGAAAACGTACAAGTCAAAGTCAACTTTCGAATCGGCGGCAGGATGCCCTCGGTTTACGCGCACCACATGCTCGTGCAGCCGGGCGAAGATGAGGTCATACTTTCCTTCTACGAACTCATCCTCCCACCTTTCGCGGGCCAGCCGTCCGAGGAGCAATTAAAAGCTATTGAGGAGGGCGGCCTGATCGCCGACTGTGTGGCGCGTGTAACCATTGCTAAAAACAAGTTCCCAGGATTCGCCACTGCCATGCAGCAAATTGTTGACTTCCTCGCATCCGAACGAAAAGAGAGTGGTCAAGGAACAGCAGATGCCGACAATAGCGGAAGCAATCAGGAAGGTTAACGAGTTCGCTGATCTGCCGGAAGGCTGGCACTTCGGAGAGGGCGTGCCGTCGAGGGAGACCTTGAGTGCGCGGGCGCGCAATCTGCTCATCGCGGCGCACTCTTTAGGGATTGATAGGGCGAACGCCTTTCCGGGCGTCGGCGGCCAAGTACAAGTGACCTTCTATCGCGGCCCCCGAATGCTGGAGTTGACGCTTGAGACGGACGGGAGCGTAACCATCGCCGAGGACGCGAGGGGCGAGCAAGTAGTTTTTAAGGAAGCGGCCTCAATAGAGGAGGCTTTTACCTCACTGACTAACTTCGGCGAAAGTCTATGGATTTCTTCAGACCTGTCCATCGGAAATATTACGATTCTGAACGCAACAACTTCGCAAGTCAGGCCCTTGACCTCCGCACCGGTGAACCTATCTCTGTGGTCGAGCGTGGCTGTGCCGTTGCTACTAGCGGCTCCGTTTGCCAGCATATTGATGCCTACTATTCTGAGCAGACCGGCGAACCTCCGATTTACTGGAACATTCCTAATGCAATCATTCCCACCGGCTGCCGCTTCGAGCAAGAGCGAAGTACCACTGACGACGATTGCCACTACAACCTCCACGGCTGGCCTAGAAAACAAGCGCGGAGAGCCTTCATCGCGTTAAAACTAAGAGACTTCACAGTCTGCACGCCGGATGGTGAGCGACCACTAGAAGAGGCCGACGTTGAATAACGTCGGCCTCTCTCTCTATGCCACTTCTGCGTAAAACTTCGGCTTCAGATTCAACTCATACATAAACTGATACCAAGTTGCGATGAAAAGAGAGGTGGCTCATAGCTCAGGCCACCAGTGATAATTTGTCCGCGCTGAGACTTCTGCGGCACTGATCTTTTGACAACGTGCGCAGACTCGCTGCTCCAACTCGTCCATACTCTCGTGCGCGCGATTAGCGACGCCCTCTTTGACCAGCGGCCAGACCCGCTCACTCGGATTCAACTCCGGCGTGTAGGCCGGCAAGCTGAGCACAGAGATTCGCTCCGAGACTTGCAACGAGTGGGCGCGATGAGCGGGCGCGCCGTCCCAGACCAGCACGATGCGCTTACCTTTGGGTGCGTGCGCTTTGGCAAACGCATCGAGAAACAGTTGCACACAAGCTGAGTCGAGTCGCGGCAGCATGAGCCAGAAGACGCGTCCCGTGCGGGGATGAGTTGCTGCATAGAGCCAGAGCCATTCGTAGCGCTCATCAACTTCTGCCACGGGTCGCGCTCCGACTGCCGCCCAGACACGCCTGATGATTGGCTTGAGGCCGAAGCGCGCTTCGTCTTCGCTCCAGACCTCTAGGGTGTCCGCGGGATACGCCTGTCGCAGGGCTCGCGCCTCAAGTTCTATCTTTTTTTGAACTCGTCCTGCTCTTCTCTGGAGGCGCGCCGCTTGTTCGCGGGGCGTGGCACTTGAAGGCTAAAGCCGAGCCGACGCATGGCGCGCCAAGCGGTCGTTTGATGAACTTCCTGGCCGCTCTTTTCCGTAATCCAGGCGGCGACCTTCGGCGCTGTCCACAACCCGCCGTCCGGGGCCGCAGAGCGCAACGCCGTGTCCAGTGCTTTCCCCAACTTTCGATCCCCTTTGGCGCGATGACTCGGCTTAGTGGACTGCTTGCGTGCTACTGCTTTTGCGCCATCTCGGTTGTAGCGACGCGCAAGACTTGTGATCCAAGAACTGGCTCGTCCCGTGCGGCGGGCGGCATCGGCAGCCACCACGCCTTTTGAAATCAAGTGGAGGGCGTGCCAACGCACCTTCTCTTGTGGCTTCTGACAGGAGCGGTAGCGTGTAGCAAGCTCTTCAGTTGTCAAATGTGGTTTGAGTTCGATTCGTCTCGCCATGACGACTTTCTACTCAAACTCTCCTTTTATTGCAAGTCGGTATGAGAGGGTCAGATTTGGAAGCCGCGCACCTTCTCGGTCTTCTTGGGGCTAGGGGTGTCGGCGAGGAGGGCGGAGTCCTGTTCGCGGTGCTGTTGTTCGTCTTTGGTGTGCCACTTGGCCCACTCGGCGGGGGCGTCGAAGGTCTCGCCGCCGTGGCGTGTGAGGCGTTCGCGGACGCGGCACATGACGGGCGTGTTGACGCCGACGCCGGAGATGACGGCCTGGCCTTTGGTGAGGGCGGGGAGTTCGTTGAGGAGTTGGCGGCCCGCGCCTTCGACCGACTTGGCGACGGTGTCCTGATCCACGGGGTTGACGATGCGCATGATGACCTGCGTCATGCACTGCGAGAGCACGTCCTGATCGAGCTTGCCGGGCCGCTGCGTGATGAGGCCGATGCCGACGCCGAACTTGCGGCCCTCGGAGAGAATCTGCTTGAGGATGTTGGTGGAAACCACGGTCTGCCCGGCGGGCGCGAAGCGGTGCGCTTCTTCGAGGAGCGTGAAGACCGGGTAACGCAACTCCATGTCGCTCCCCGGCGTGGCCTCGCCGCGGACGGTGGCGACGCGGGCCTTGTTGACTCTTCTAAGAAGAGTGGCGACGACGACCTGCTGCTCGTTCTGCTCGATGTCGGAGAGCTGGAGGACGGTGCAGCGGCCCGGCTGGAACATCTCTTTGAGCGCGATGTGCTCGCTGTCGGAGAAGAGCGAGTCGGGGCGGTCGAAGCGCATGTCGAGCCGCCAGAGGAGTCCTTCGATTGAAGAGGCGTTGCTCGACTCGCTTCGTTCGCCGCCCTCGTACTTCTGCGCCTTCACCTCGTCGCGCAAATCGTGGTAGCCCCACAGCTCGTTCTGCCGCGTCGCCGTCAGTTGGCGGAAGGCCTGCGAGAGGAAGTGGAGCATCTTGTCCGAAGTGCCTTCGGGCAGGAGGTATTTAACGTCGGCCTCGGTCAAAGAAGAGAAGCGAACCTTGATGCGGTCGTGCGTGAAGATTTTGACTTCGGGGCGGTAGCCGTCCCCGGCGGAGCGGAATTGCGGGTCGTCCTCGATGGAGCGCAGGGTGTCGTACTCGCCGTGCGGGTCAACGATGAGGACGGCGGCGCGGTTGTGCGGCATCATCAGCTCTTCGACGAGCACGCCCGCCGTGTACGACTTGCCCGCGCCCGTCGAGGCGAGGATGGCGAGGTGCGTCGAAACCACGTCCTTGATGGAGAGGACGACGGGGACTTCGCCCGCCGCGCGCGTCAGGAGGCTGCCGACGTGGGCCGAGCCGGTGTCGCCCGCGTGACGGGGCGAGAGCACGTCCGAGAGCGTCTGCGAGGAGGCGAGGAAGACGGGGTCGCCCGGCTGCGGCGGGATGCGCGGATTGACGAAATCGCCCAGACGGCGGCTGAAGTAGCCGATGGTCTCGACCGTGATTTCGTAAAGCTCGCAGCCCTCGCCGTCCAAGCCGATGAGCGCCGAGAGCATCGCGGGCGGCGTCTCCGGGTCGGAGAGAAACGTGTCCGGCAGGTTCCTCACCAGCCGCCGCCCCGTGATGTTGCCGATGATGCGCCGCTCCTCCGCGCCGTCGTGCGCCGAGTAATAGACGAACTCGCCGATCCGCGCGCGCCGGTTGTCCGCCGTGATGAACAGGTACTCGTGCGGGCGCTCGCCCGGCCCCTTCACCGTGCCCGCGAGGGCGTCCGTCGTTTTGTCGTTAACTTCCATGAGCAAGAGACAGTCTATCAACCAATTTGATTAAGGCTATTACACTCGTTACATAGTGGCCTACTGCCCGTCCCCTGACGAAGGTGTTCGGGGTCAATGTTGTGTCCGGTATTGCACCCTGAGTTGTTGTGATATACGGATTGTTTTACGGAGTGCCACGCAGCCTTTTCAACTGTCTGTTTGCGAGGAGCCGGTGCTCCGCGGAGTAGTCCCTCGGTGCTTAAATCTTCATCAATATCAGGCCAGTGAATCCCGTAGCCGCCGCCGGAGATGACCCAATTATTCCTCTGTTCTTCCGTGGCATTCAACAGGCGTGGATACCACACGAGCGGGACACTGATAGTCCTTCCGTCCATCAGTCGGACGCTTAATGTATCTTCCGAAGTCTCCACTGTAACTACGCGCTCGTCAGCCGCCAATGCGGAAATGCTCATTCCAAGCCTCCAAAAATTCTGTTCGATGGTCTTCTACGAGAGATAGTAGCTTTCGCAACTCTCTTGGGTTGAAGCCAAAATTACGGGCCAAACTCGCTGGTTCAAGCCAGAACTTTGCAGACAGTCTGTCTCGATCAATATGGACGTGCGGCGGCTCATTCGGCTCGTGGCTGTGAAAGTAAACTCTATACGGGCCGATTTTTAATACCGTCGGCATGGATGAATATATTACCTCTAGAATTCCAACACGGGTAGCGCAATATCGCTCTGGCTCTCGAAAGTGCGCATCACTCAGGCGAAGAAGCGGCGGATGGTTTCGACGACGTAGCGCTGCTGGTCCTGAGTCAGTTCGGGGAAGATGGGGAGCGCGAGGGTCTCAAGGGCGGCGCGCTCGGATTCGGGGAACTCGCCCGCGCGGTAGCCGAGGTCGCGGAAGCACTCCTGAAGGTGGAGCGGGATGGGGTAGTAAATCTTTGTGCCGACGCCGTTGGCTTTGAGGTGTTCGATGAGCGCGTCGCGGCGCGTCGAGGGGACGCGGATGACGTACTGGTGGAAGATGTGTTGCGCGTCGGGGCGGACGAAGGGCGGCGTGACGAACTCGTCGAGGCCGGCTTCGGAGATGAGACGCGTGTAGACGGCGGCGCGGTCGCGGCGGGCCTGCGACCAATCGTCGAGGTGCGGGAGTTTGACGCGCAGGACGGCGGCCTGCAAGGTGTCGAGGCGGCTGTTGAGTCCGACCTCGCGGTGGTGGTATTCGGTCTCGCCGCCGTGGACGCGCAGACGCCGCAGGCGGGAGGCCAGCGCGTCGTCGTTGGTCGTCAAAAGCCCCGCCTCGCCCGCCGCGCCGAGGTTCTTCGTCGGGTAGAAGCTGAAGCAGCCGACCGCGCCCATCGAGCCCGCCCCGCGCCCCCTGTCTTCCGCGCCGATGGCCTGCGCCGCGTCCTCGATGACGTGGAGTCCGCGCCGCGCGGCGAACTCTAAAATCGGGTTCATCTCCGCGCACTGGCCGTAGAGGTGGACGGGCAGAAGGGCGCGCGTGCGTTCATTCGCGGCGGCTTCTAATTGCGCGGGGTCGAGGTTGTAGGTGCGCGGCTCGATGTCCACGAAGCGGGGCCGCGCGCCGACGCGCGTGATGGCCGAGGCGGTGGCGAAGAAGGTGAAGGGGGTGGTGATGACTTCATCGCCCTGCCCGATGTCGAGCGCGAGGAGGGCGAGCAAGAGCGCGTCGGAGCCGGAGGCGCAGCCGACGGCGTGCGCCGCCCGCGTGTAGCGCGCGAGTTCCGCTTCGAGCAGCCGCACGTCCTCGCCGAGGATGAACTGCTGCGAGTCGAAGACGCGGTCAACGGCGGCGCGCAGCTCCTCGCGCAGCGCGGCGTGCTGCGCCTTGAGGTCGAGGAGGGGGACGTTCATCGCCGGGGTCGGTCTGTTTATCATGTCGTTAGAGTCTGACTAATTTGCCGCCGCCGCTCATGGACTGCTGCGCGGCTTCGAGCAGGCGGACGACGCGCAGGCCCGCCGTGCCGTCGGAGACGGAGGGCCGGGAGTGCCGGATGGCGTCGAGGAATTCGGCGCTCACGTAGTGCAGCGCCTCGGTCATGTCGAGCTTGGGAACCCACACGTCGCCGGTGCGGTAGCTGACGAGCGTCTTGTAGGTCTCCTCCTCGTCGAGGAGGCGCTCCGCGCGCGTCACGCCGCTGTCGTAGACGCGCAGCTTCTCGGTCGGCTCGATGTCGTCGTAGACGATCATCTTCCGGCTCCCGGCGATGAGCGTGCGGCGAATCTTGACGGGCGAGAGCCAGTTGAAGTGGAAGTTGGCGATGAAGGAGTCGTCGAAGCGGAGCTGGACGTAGGCGATGTTCTCGATGCCGGGGTTGATGTGGGAGCTGCCCGTGGCGGTGAGCGCGACGGCCTCGCGCCCGACGACGTAGTCCATGATCGAGAGGTCGTGCGGCGCTAAATCCCAGACCACGTTCACGTCGTGCTGGAAGAGGCCGAGGTTGATGCGCACCGAATCGAAGTAGAGGAGGTCGCCGACCTCACCATTCTCGACCAGCTCCTTGATGCGCCGCACCGCGCCCGTGAAGATGAAGGTGTGATCCACCATCAGCGTCAGGCCCTCGCGCGCGGCCAAAGCGATCAACTCTTCGGCCTCTCGGACGCTCGACGTGAAGGGCTTTTCGACGAGGACGTGCTTCCCGGCTTCGAGCGCGCGGCGGGCGAAGCGGTAGTGCGTGGCGACGGGCGTCGCGATGACGACGGCGTCGAGTCGCGGGTCGGCCAGAAGCTCCTCGTAATCCGTGGCGGAGCGCGCCGAAGGGTAGCGCCGCGACATCCGCTCTAAACGTCGCGCGTCGGCGTCGCACACCCAGCGCAGCTCGGCCCCGTCCGCCTCCGCGAAGTTGCGGATCAGGTTCGGCCCCCAGTAGCCGCAGCCGATGACTCCGATGCTAATGCTCATCTCAACAATAACTGTAGGGGCAGGGCTTGTCCCTGCCCGTCTCTGGCGAAAGTCAACGGGCAGGGACAAGCCCTGCCCCTACAGGCTGACGGACGCAGACTTCTGACTGCTAAATTTGTTAACCGCCTCGGCGACGTGTTCGAGTTGCGCGTCCGTCAGTTCGGGGAACATCGGGAGCGAGAGGACGCGGGCCGCCTGTCGTTCGGCTTCGGGGAAGTCCCCGGCCCGGTGGCCGAGCGAGGCGTAGGCCGGTTGCAGGTGGATGGGCACGGGGTAATGGATGCCGGTCTGCACGCCCGCCTCTTGCAGCGAGCGTTGGAGCGCGTCGCGGTCTTCGGCCCGCACGACATAAAGATGATAGACGTGTTCGGCGTAAGTCATCTCGCGCGGGAGCGTAAGCGCGCCTTCCGTGTCGAGCGCGCCGAGCAGCTCTGTGTAGCGCGCGGCGTGGGCGCGGCGGAGCGCGTTCCAGCCGTCGAGGTGCCGGAGCTTCACGCCGAGCACCGCGCCCTGCAAGCCTTCGAGACGGAAGTTGTAGCCGATGATTTCGTGCCGGTACTTCTGCTCCGAGCCGTGGTCGCGCAGGAGCCGGAGTCGGCGCGCCACTTCCGCGTCGTTCGTCAAGACCGCGCCGCCCTCGCCGTAAGCGCCGAGGTTCTTGCCGGGGTAGAAGCTGAAGCAGCCCGCGCGCGCGAGCCCGCCCACGCGGCGGCCCTTGTAGCGCGCGCCGTGCGCCTGCGCGGCGTCCTCGATGACGATTAAGTTGTGGCGCTCGGCCAGCTCGAACAGCGGGTCGAGGTCTGCCGCTTGACCGTAGAGATGGACGGGGATGACGGCGCGCGTGCGGGGCGTGATGGCGGCTTCGACTTTGGCGGCATCAATGTTGAAGGAGTCCGCGTCGCAGTCCACGAAGACGGGCGTCGCGCCTGCGGTCGAGACGGCCTCGGCGGTGGCGAAGAAGGTGTTGGCGGGGACGATGACCTCGTCGCCCTCTCCGACGCCGCAGGCCGTGACGGCGAGCTGGACGGCTGCCGTCCCGTTGCTCACGCCGACGCAGAACTCCGCGCCCACGTACTCGGCGAAGGCGCGCTCGAACGCCTCGACCTCCCGACCGAGGATGAAGGCCGACGTGTCGAGCACGCGCTTGATAGCCGCGTCAACTTCCGTCTTGATGGCGCGGTACTGCGCCTGAAGGTCAACAAAGGGAACGTTCATAAAAGAAAAGCAAAAAGCCGTAAACCGTGACAGGTAAACCGTGACAAGTAAGAGCAGGATTTATCTTGTCACGGTTTACCTGTCACGGTTCACGGCTTTTAATCATCTTCGCCGGGTTGCCCGCGACGGTCGCGCCCGCGGGGACGCTCTTGGTGACGACCGAGCCCGCGCCGACGGTCGCGCGCTCGCCGATTTCGAGGCCGCCGAGGATGGTGGCGTTGGTGCCGATGCTCGCGCCCCGGCGGACGACCGTGCGTTCGAGCGTCCAGTCCTCTTCGGTCTGCGGCGTGCCGTCGGCGCGGGTGGCGCGCGGGCGGCGGTCGTTGATGAACATCACGCCGTGGCCGACGAAGACCTCGTCTTCGATCTCGACGCCTTCGCAGATGAAGGTGTGGCTCGAAATCTTGCAGCGCGCCCCGACGCGCGCGCCCTTCTGGATTTCGACGAACGTGCCGACGCGCGTCTCGTCGCCTATCTCGCAGCCGTAGAGGTTGACGAAGCGGTGGATGCGCACGTCTCTCCCCAGGCGCACGTCCGGGGAGATGGCCGAGAATTCGGGCTCACTCATCTAGCCCGCCCGGCGACCGTCGCCGCCGCCCGTGCCCGCCGCCTCCGCGCCTTCGGGCGCGCCCTCGTCCTCGGCGTAATAGCCCGAATAGTAGCTGTTGTAATAGTAGTAGTCGTTCGACTCCAGCTTGACGTTGTTCAAGACGATGCCGAAGAGGTGCGCGCCCACGTCCTGCAACTGCTGCTTGGCGCGGCGCACGACCGCGCGCGACGAGCGCCCGCCGTGGACGACGAGCATCACGCCGTCAACCATCGTCGAGAGAATCGAGGCGTCGGTGAAAGAGATGGCGGGCGGCGAGTCAATGATGATGTGCGCGTACTTCTCCGAGAGCACGTAGATCAGATTGCGCATCTCGTTCGAGCCCAGAAGCTCGGCGGCGTTCGGCGGGATCGGCCCCGAAGTGATGACCTTGAGGTTCTCCGGCATCCGGTTGGACGTGTCGGCCAACTGCACGATCTCGTCGTCCTTGGCCTCGCCCGAAAGGTAGTTCGTGACGCCGCGCGTGTTCGGGAGCCCGAAGTGCGCGTGGATGCGCGGGCGGCGCAGGTCGCAGTCGAGCAGGAGCACCTCGGCCCCGGTCTGCGCGAGCATCATCGCGATGTTGACGGCGGTCGTCGTCTTGCCTTCGGAAGGCTGGCTCGAAGTGACGAGCACGGTCTTCGGCGGCTGGCCCGCCGACGAGAGCAGGAGCGACGTTCGGAGGTGGCGGTAGGCTTCGGCCACGGGCGAGCGCACGTCCTGAATGAGCGCGAGCGCGGTGTTCTCGCCGGGCACAGGCGGCGGGGGCGCGTTGCGACCGAGGAAGCGGCGAGCCTCGCGCGGCGCGGGGATGAGCGCGAGCGTGGCGAGCTGAAGGTGACGGTCAACGTCCTGGACCGATTTCAAGGTGTCGTCGAGGTAGTCGAGCAGGAAGGCCAGACCGACGCCGACGCCGAGGGAGAGCATGAGCGCGATGATGATGTTGCGCGCGCGGGCCGGGCCGATGGGGGCGCGCGGCGTGCGCGCTTCCTCGACCTGCGTCACGTTGTCGGAGCGGTCGCTCGAAGTGACTTTCAGCTCGTTGAGGCGCTGGAGGTATGTCTGGTAAAGCTGCTTGTTGGTCTCGATGCGCTGGTTAAGCTCGCCGAGCCCCATCTCGGAGACGCTCTGCGTGCGGGCCCGCCCGCGCTCGCCGAAGTAGGCGGAGGTCGCCGCCCGCTCCTTCTGTTGGGCCTTGTCCAAGTTGGACTTGAGCGAGGCGATAATCTCGTCCGGAGCTTTTTCGAGATCGCCTTCGAGCTGCTTGAGCTGCGCGTCAATCTTTTTCACGGCGGGCCATTCCGACGTGTAGGTCTCCAAAAGCCCCACCCGCTGCTCTTTAAGATTGTCTATCTTCTCGCGCAGCCGCTGGACGTTCCTGTCGGCCTGCACTTGCGGAATCGCCATCACCCCGGCGGATTTGCGCGTCGCCATCGCCGCCTCGTAGGCCGCCTGTGCCTCCTTGCGCTCGGCCTCGGCGGTCTGCATCTGCGTGCTGTTGTTCTTCAGACGGTCGGCGGTCAAGTCCATCCCGGCCTTGTTGTCGAGCGGGAGGTCGTTGCGCTGCATGTAGGCGAGGCGCGTTGCCTCGTCGGTCTTGATCTGCGCCTGAAGGTCAATGACCTGCTTGCCGAGCGTGGCCTCGGCCCTCTCGGAGCCCATCGTCTCGCGTCGCTTGTCGTTCTCGGAGAAGACGGCGGCGATGGTGTTGACGACGTTGGACGCAATCTGCGGGTCGGTGTGCTGGAAGCGGATGTAGACGAGGCTCGTGCGCTCGATGGGCTCGACCTTGAGATTAGCCTTGAGCACGTCCTCGTAGGGTTCGAGCCGTACCGCCTGCTCCGGCGTCAGGGTCTGCGCCTTGAGCCACTCCGGCCACTCCGTGTCATCAACGACGGGGACTGCGCCCTCCTGCTGTTGCTGCTCCTGCTGCTGCTGCGCGGAGGCCGCCTTCTCGCCCGTCAGCACGCGGCGCAGCGAGGTGATGACGCCCGTCCCGCGGTTCGCGCCGAGGAAAGAGGGGTTGTTCTGGAGGTTGAGCCGCATCACGACCTGCCGGAGCAGTTGCTGCGTCGTCAGGAGCCGGAGCTGCGTCTGCCAGTACTGCGGGTCGTTGCCGCCGCGGATGATGACGCCGCCGTCGCGCCCGGTCGAGAGGACGCTTCGCGCCTTCTGCTCGATCTGGATGGTCGTTCCCGCCTCGTAGATGGACGGCAGGCGGTACATCTGAATCGCCGCGAGGCTGGTGGCGACGACCACCAGACTGAGGATGAGCCACTTGCGCTTGAGGACGACGGCGAGGTACTCGCGCAGGTGCGCGGGCTCGCTCGGCGAGGCGGCGGCGGCGACCGGGGCCGGGTGCGCGAGGTCGCGCAAGGGGCGGTCGAGGGGCTCGGAACCGAGCGGCAGCAGGCGATTATCTTGCGACATCATAGTTCTTTAGTTCTTCTTCCGGGGTTGTCGGCGGAGCGAAATCCGCGCGCCTCAAGGGGTTGACCGAGACCCGCCATAATAACAGAGACGGCCCGCGCGGCAAACGCGGCGCACGCCATTTCCGGCCAATGAATAGGCGGCGGCGGGCTCGTCGGGTCGAATCAAAAAGCTTTTTCGGAACCGTGCGCGGCGAACTCGGCGAGCGCCTCGCGCCAGTCCCGCAAGGGGGCGAGCCCCACGGCCTCCGAGAGCAGGCAGCGCATGCGCGAGTTGCGCGGGCGCGGCGCGGGCCTTTGGAGCGAATCCATCTTGATGCCCTCGACCTCGGCCCCGGTTGCACCACAGATTTCGACCGCCGCCCGCGCGAACCCCTCGAAACTCGTCCCCGCGCCCGCGTTGACGACGTGATAGACGCCCGGCAAATCGCGCTCGGCCAACTCGCGCAAACGCGCCGCGAGGTCGGGCGCGTAGGTCGGCGTCCCGTAGGCGTCCGAGATGGCCTTGAGGCGCTCGCCGCGCCGCGCGCGCTCGACGACCGTGGCGAGGAAGTTGCGCCCGCCGGGGCCGTAAATCCAGCCCGTGCGGACGACGACGGTGCGCGCCGAGGTGGCCTGCGCGAGCCGCTCGCCTTCGAGCTTCGCCGAGCCGTAGGCGCTCTCAGGCCGTGGGTCGTCGCGCTGCGTGTAGAAGCCTTCCGCCTTCCCGCCGTCGAAGACGTAGTCGGTCGAGATGGTGACGAAGACGGCGCGGGCGGCGCGCGACCCGGCGGCGAGGAGGCCGACGGCGCGCGAGTTGACCTCGTAGGCGCGCTGCGGGTCTAACTCGCAGGCGTCAACGTCCGTCCACGCGGCGCAGTTGATGACGGCCTCCGGGCGCTCGCGCTCGAAGACCTCCCTGACGTTCTGCTCGCAAGTGATGTCGAGGCTGTCGCGCCCGTGCGCCAGCACCTCGTCGCCGCGCGCCGCGCAGTGTTCCGCGACGGCGCGGGCCACCATCCCGCCCGCGCCCGTGATGAGAACTCTCATAAGATTCAAACAGTCTGGAGTCTCGGAGTCAGGAGTCTTGAGTCAAAGACAGACTGCTTTTGACTCCCTTCCGACTCCAGACTCTTAGACTCCAGACTCCAGACTCGCTTCCGTCCCGTACTGTCGCTCGTAATATTCGCGGTACGCGCCGCTGCGGGCGCGCTCGACCCACTCGCCGTTGTCGGCGTACCAGCGCAGCGTCTTCTCCAGGCCCGTCTCCCACGTCTCGCGCGGTCGCCAGCCGAGTTCGGTCTCGACGCGCGTCGGGTCAATCGCGTAGCGGCGGTCGTGGCCGGGCCGGTCTTTGACGTGGCGGATTAAGGAGTGCGGCTTGCCGAGCTTGTCGAGCACCGAATGCGCGACCTCAAGGTTGCGCCGCTCGTTGCGCGCGCCGATGTTGTAGGCCGCGCCCGCGCGCCCCTTCTGCATCACCATGAGGATGGCGCGGCAGTGGTCTTCGACGTAAATCCAGTCGCGCGTGTAGCGCCCGTCGCCGTAGAGCGGCAGAGGCTCGTCGCGCATCGCGTTCGAGATGATGAGCGGGAGGAATTTTTCGGGGAACTGGCGCGGGCCGTAGTTGTTGCCGCAGCGCGTGACCACCACGTCGAGCCCGTGCGTGTGGTGCGCGGCGCGCACCAGATGCTCGGCGGCGGCCTTCGAGGCCGAGTAGGGGCTGTTGGGCTCGAACGGCGAAGCCTCGTTGAAGAAGGCGTCGTCCTCGTCGGGCAGACTCCCCATCACCTCGTCGGTGCTGATCTGCACGAAGCGCCCGACGCCGCGCTCGCGCGCCGCGTCCAGAAGGACTTGCGTGCCGAGGACGTTGGTGCGCAAAAACTCGTCCGCCGAGGCGATGCTGCGGTCAACGTGCGACTCGGCGGCGAAGTTGACGACGGCGTCCACTCCCTCTCCGAGCGCGGCGCGCACGGCCTCGCGGTCGCAGATGTCGCCGCGCACGAAGCGGTGCCGCGACTCGCTTTCGAGCCCGGCGAGGTTGTCGAGGTTCCCGGCGTAGGTGAGGGCGTCGAAGTTGACGACCTCGCAGTTCGGAATCTCCGAGAGCACGAGCCCGACGAAGGCCGAGCCGATGAAGCCCGCGCCGCCCGTCACGAATAATTTTTTCATCTTCTCCATATCCAATGATGACGCGCCGAAAAGATTGTCGAGCCTGACATCCGAAGCGCCGCACGCCAAGACTAAAGGACACGTCCGTATTGCTCAAGTCGCCGCGCGTCGCGGCACTACCTACCTACCTAACTACGTGGTGACGGCGGCAACTCTTTTCGCGTAGTTTATCAGGCGTGCGAGAGACGACGCACCGGCGGGAACGGGAAAGCACCGAACGCGGGAGAGAAAACGCGGCCCGTTGACGCCGCACGGCGGGGCGGGGAACGCCACCCGGATGGCCGGACGCCGCGCCGGAAGTTCGCACGCGCGAGCGCCTTTAAAATCGGTCAAAAAAAATTTGACAAGGCGCGCAATTTAGCATAAAAGGTTGCGCCGCTTCTATTGAAGCCAAACCCGTCGGGCCTTTTTGCCTCGCCCGCTAACAAAAGCATTGGGTAGTTACCACTATTTCCTCTGCCCTTTGATACACAACTTGCGGCCCCATGTACACGCCGCTCCGCCTACAACTTGACTCGCCAAAAGAGGAGATTCCCTAAATGTCCAAGACCCGCATCACTCTCAACGCTCTGACATTCGTCCTGTTCACCCTCGCGCTCGGCGTCTTCGCGCAGGCGCAGGCGACCCGCACGTGGGTGTCGGGCGTCGGCGACGACGTGAACCCGTGCAGCCGCACCGCCCCCTGCAAAACTTTCGCGGGCGCGATCTCGAAGACCGCCTCCGGCGGCGAGATTTCCGTCCTCGACCCCGGCGGCTACGGCACGCTCAACATCACCAAGCCCATCACGGTTGACGGCGGCACGGGGGCGGGTTGGGGCTCGACGCTCGCCTCGGCGACCAACGGCTTCATCGTCAACGCCCCCGGCGCCAGCGACACCGTCCACCTCCGCAACCTCTCGATCAACGGGGCCGGGACGACCCTCGGCATCAACGGCATCCGCTACATCACGGCCAACACCCTCCACGTCGAGAACGTCCGCATCCAGCGCTTCAGCGGCGACGGCGTGAGGATGGAAGGCTCGACGGTCGGTCGTCTCATCATGAGGGAGGTGCACATCTCCGAGTGCGGCGGCGACGGGGTCGAGATCGCCGGGACGAGCGCCGTGGCGAACGCCGTCCAGATTGACCGGAGTTCCATCTCGCGCTGCGGCAACGGCCTCCGGGTCAACAACCGCGCCACCGTGACGATCTCGAACTCGGTCATCACGCTCATCAACGCGACCGGCAGCAGCGCCGCCGTCCTCGCCGACTCGGTGGTTTCGGGCGGCGCGATCATTGACGTGGACAACTGCCAGATCACGTACAACTCGGTGGCCATTCAGCCAATCGCGAATCAGGCCATTCGCTTGAGTAATACGCACATCACAGGCAACGGCAACGCCCTCAACTTCGCGGGCGGAACCATTGCCTCGTGGGGCAATAACAAGATTTTCGGCAACGCGGCGGGCGAGAACTTCCCCGCGCTGACCGACATCTTGCAGCAGTAAGGACGAGAGGCAGAGACAAACCCGCCGCTCCCCGGCAGCCGCGCCCCCGCGCGACTGCCGGGGAGTTGTCATTCGGGGGCCGCCTTGCTTGACGGACGGGGCCGCCTTGCTTGACGGACATTAGGCCGTGTGACTAAACTACGGCCCACGTCGAAACCGCCGAGATGATGCCTTTAACTTGTTCGCCCGCAGCGTCTCCATGAAAGTTTTGAGGGGCCTCTGGAAGAGCCCGTCTGGAAATCTTTGAGCTTGATGAATTTGACGCCCGCCGAAAAAGCCGACTCACTGCCAACAGCCGCACCGGTCGCCAGCACGACGGAAACAGCAACGCCCACTCCTCAGGCATCGAACCCTTCGTCGGACAGGCCGCTCGTCGTCATCGAGCCGCGCAAGTCGTGGCTCGGCACGAGCCTCGGCGACCTCTGGGCGTACCACGAGCTGCTCTACTTCCTGACGTGGCGCGACGTGAAGGTGCGCTACAAGCAGGCGACGCTCGGCGTGATGTGGGCGGTCTTGCAGCCGCTCCTGATGATGCTCATCTTCTCGCTCTTCTTCGGGCAGCTCCTGAACGTCCCTTCGGACGGCATCCCCTACCCGCTCTTCGCCTTCGCGGGCCTTTTGCCGTGGACGTTCTTCGCCACCGCCGCCAACACGAGCGGCAACAGCGTCGTCAACAGCGCCAACCTCATCACGAAGGTCTACTTCCCGCGCCTCATCGTCCCGACGGCCTCGGTCGGCGCGGCGCTCGTGGATTTCGCCGTCACCTTCGTCGTGCTCGCTCTGCTGATGGCCTTCTACGGCGAGGCCCCCGGCTGGGGCGCGCTGATGCTGCCGGTGCTCGTCGTGCTTCTGGTGGGGCTCGTGCTCGGCTTCGGCATTCTGATGTCGGCCTTAAACGTCCGCTACCGCGACGTGAGGTTCGCGCTCCCGTTCATGATTCAGTTGTGGTTCTTCGCCTCGCCCATCATCTACCCGGCGAGCCACGTGCCGGAGCGTTGGCGGTGGGTGCTCGCGCTCAACCCGATGACGGGCATCATCGAGGGCTTCCGGGTCGCGCTCTTCGGGCGTAAGGGCTTCGACTGGCTGGCGCTGGGCATCTCCGCCGTCTTCACCGTCGCGCTTTTGATCTACGCCGCTTTCACGTTCAGGCGGATGGAGAAGACGTTCGCCGACATCGTCTGAAGGGTTTTACTTACTGCATGAGCGCCATCATCCAGGTCGAAGACTTGAGCAAGGAGTACCACCTCGGCGCGCGCGCCGGGTCGTATGACACCCTGCGCGACACGCTGGTCGGCGCGTTGCGCGCCCCTTTCCGGCGCGGGCGCGAGGCGGAGGGCGGCGGCAGGCGCGGTGCGGGCCGCGGCGAGGCCTTCTGGGCGCTGCGGGGCATCAACTTCGAGGTCAGGGCGGGCGAGGTGCTCGGCATCGTGGGCCGGAACGGCGCGGGCAAGTCCACGCTCCTGAAAATCCTCTCGCGCATCACCGAGCCGACGAGCGGGCGCGTCGCGCTCTACGGCAGGGTCGCCAGTCTCCTCGAAGTCGGGACGGGCTTCCACCCCGAACTTTCGGGGCGCGAGAACATCTTCCTCAACGGCGCGATTCTCGGCATGAGGAAGGCCGAGATTGCGCGCAAGTTCGATGAGATAGTCGCCTTCGCCGAAATCGAGCGGTTCATTGACACGCCCGTCAAGCGTTACTCTTCGGGGATGTACGTGCGGCTCGCCTTCGCCGTCGCGGCGCACCTTGAACCGGAGATTCTGATTATTGACGAGGTGCTCGCGGTCGGCGACGCGGCCTTCCAGAAGAAGTGCCTGGGGAAGATCAGCAGCGTCGCGCAGCAGGGGCGCACCGTGCTCTTCGTGAGCCACAACATGATTGCCGTCAAGGCGATGTGCAGCCGCGCGATTCTGCTCCATCAGGGGACGCTCGCCGAAGACGGCTCGCCCGTCCGCGTCGTCAACACGTACCTCGGCGCGGGGCGCATCAGCCGCGCCGAAATCGAGTGGCAAGACCCTTCGCAGGCTCCGGGCACGCGCGCCTTCCGCCTGCGCGGCGTGCGCGTGCGCAACGCGTCGGGCGAGGTGTCGAGCGACCTGAGCGCGCACGAGCCGTTCACCGTCGAGGTTGATTACCAGAACCTCTCGCCCGGCTCGGCGCTCGGCGCGAGCGTGCTGCTCTTCAACAGCGACGGCGTGCACGTCTTCAGCTCCTTGAGCAACCGCGAGCCGAACTGGCACGGGCGGGCGTTTCCTTCGGGTGTCTTCCGCAGCACGTGCCGCGTCCCCGCGAACCTCCTGCCCGACGGGCGCTTCGAAGTCTCGGTCATCGTCTGGGCCGACAACTACTCGATTTATCACCGCGAAGATTGTGCTGTAGAGTTCGAGGTGCACGAGCACGGCGCGGCGCGCGGCGACTACTTCGGCGACTGGCTCGGCGTCGTCCGCCCGCTGCTCGACTGGAGCACCGAGCACGTGGACGAGCGCGCGGGCGCAACGTCAACGCCTGCGGCGTGAGCGAAAGGGACGGCGAGAGGGCGATGACTTCATGAAGGTTCTGATTCTCGGCGGTTCGGGGATGCTGGGGCACAAGCTCTGGCAGACTCTCTCGCAACGCTTCGACACGCGCGCGACGTTCCGGCAGTCGCCCGCCGCCTACGCGCGCTTCGGCCTCTTCGACCCTTCGCGCGCGATAGGCAATGTCTCGGCGCACGACTTCGACGGCGTGGTGCGCGCGCTCGCCTCGGCGCGGCCCGAAGTGGTCGTCAACTGCGTCGGCATCGTCAAGCAGGACGCGGCGGCGAAAGACCCTTACCAGTCAATCGCCGTCAACGCGCTCTTCCCGCACCGGCTGGCGCAGGCGTGCGCGGCGGCGGGCGCGCGGCTCATTCACCTGAGCACGGATTGCGTCTTCACGGGGCGGCGCGGCGACTACCAAGAGTCGGACGCCTCGGACGCCGAAGACATCTACGGGCGGACGAAGTGGCTCGGCGAGGTCGCCTACGACCACTCGCTGACGATTCGCACCTCGATGATCGGGCGCGAGCTTCAGGGCTCGCACGGCCTCGTCGAGTGGTTCCTCTCGCAGCGGGGCAAGAGCGTGCGCGGCTTCAAGCGCGCCGTCTTCAGCGGCTTCACGACCGAGGCGCTGGCCCGCATCATCGGCGACATTATCGCCGACCAACGCGACTTGAGCGGCGTCCGGCACGTCGCCGCCGAGCCGATCAACAAGTTCGATTTGCTGACTTTGGTCAGAGACGCCTACGGGTTAGAGATCGAAATCGAGCCGGACGAGACTTTCGTCTGCGACCGCAGCCTCGACGGCTCTCGGTTCCGGCGGGAGACGGGGTTCGTGCCCCCCGCCTGGCCGGAGATGATCGAGCGGATGGCGCGCGACGCGACTCCCTACGAAGAGATAAGGAACGGTTAAACGAACAGTGGTAAGGAATAATTATGCTGACAGGTAAAAAGGTTCTGGTGACGGGCGGGACGGGCTCGCTCGGCAAGGTGCTGGTGCGCCGCCTGCTGACGGGCGAGATGGGTCTGCCCAAGCAAATCACGGTCTTCTCGCGCGACGAGGCCAAGCAGCACTCGATGCGGCTCGCCTTCCAAAGATTGCGCACCGCCACCGACGAGGTCATCTATCACAACTTCGAGCGGCTCCTCCAATTCCGCATCGGCGACGTGCGCGACCCGCACAGCGTCAAGACCGCCCTGCGCGACGCGCACGTCGTCTTCAACGCCGCCGCGCTCAAGCAAGTCCCCTCGTGCGAATACTTCCCTTACGAGGCCGTGCAGACCAACATCAACGGCGCGGAGAACATCATCCGCGCCGTCCGCGAGGGCGGCTTCGACGTTGAGACGGTCGTCGGCGTCTCGACCGACAAGGCGTGCAAGCCCGTCAACGTCATGGGCATGACGAAGGCCGTGCAGGAGCGTCTCTTCGTCCGCGCCAACCTCGACGCCGAGCACACGCGCTTCATCTGCGTCCGCTACGGCAACGTGCTGGCCTCGCGCGGCTCCGTCATCCCGCTCTTCCACGAGCAGATTCGGCGCGGCGGCCCCGTCACCATCACGACGACCGACATGACGCGGTTCCTCTTGAGCTTGGAGCAGGCCGTGGACACGGTCTTCGCGGCGGTCAAGGGCGGTCGCCCCGGCGAGACTTACATCCCGCGCGTCCCCTCGGCGCTCGTCACCGACATCGCCGACGGGCTCATCGGCGACCGCGACATCAAGACCGAAGTGACGGGCATTCGCCCCGGCGAGAAGGTGCACGAAATCCTCGTCTCCGAGGAAGAGGCTTTCCGCACAATCGAGCGCGGCGACTACTACGTCATCCTGCCGATGCTGCCCGAACTGCGCGAGGACGCGGACAAGCAGGTCACGCTCGGCAAAGAGTACAGCTCCGCCGACAGCCTGATGAACAAGGAGGAGGTCGTCGAGCTGCTCAAGAAGCATAACCTGATGGTCGGCGACCGCTTCGTCTACGAGGAAGACATGCTCGCATGAAGATCATGACCGTGCTGGGCACGCGGCCCGAAATCATCCGCCTCAGCCGCATCGTCGAACGCCTCGACGGGTTGTGCGAGCACCGCCTCGTCCACACCGGCCAGAACTTCGACCCGCGCCTGAGCGAGCTGTTCTTCGAAGAACTCGGCGTCCGGCAGCCCGACCACTTCTTAGGCGTGCGCGGCGCGACCTTCGGCGAGCAGATCGGGCAGATCATCTCCGAGTGCGAGCGCGTCATGCTCGCCGAACGGCCCGACCGCCTGCTTATCCTCGGCGACACCAACAGCGCGCTCAGCTCAATCGTCGCCAAGCGGCTCGGCATCCCCGTCTACCACATGGAGGCGGGCAACCGCTGCTACGACGACCGCGTGCCCGAAGAGGTCAACCGCCGCATCGTTGACCACAGCAGCGACGTTTTGCTGCCCTACACCGAGCGCAGCCGCATGAACCTTCTGCGCGAAGGCATCGAGGGCCGCCGCGTCTACGTCACCGGCAACCCCATCCGCGAAGTCATCGAGCACTACGGCCCGCAGATCGCCGCGTCGAAAGTTCACGCGGAACTCGGCGTCGAACCGGGCAAGTATTTCCTCGTCACGATGCACCGGGCGGAGAACGTGGACGTGGAAGAGCGCCTGCTCGCGCTCATCCGCTCGCTCGAAGCGTTGGGGCGCGAGTACGGCCTCCCCGTCATTTGCAGCACGCACCCGCGCACGCGCGCCGTCATGGAGCGGTTCCGCGTGGACGCCGGGGCGCACAGCGAGATTCGCTTCTGCGAGCCCTTCGGCCTCTTCGACTTCATCGCCTTGGAGAAGAACGCCTTCTGCGTCCTCAGCGACAGCGGGACGGTGCAGGAGGAGTGCTGTATCTTCCGCGTCGCCAACGTCACCATCCGCGACGTGACGGAGCGGCCCGAAACCATCGAGTGCGGCAGCAACATGCTGAGCGGGGCCGACCCCGCAGCCGTCATGCGCTGCGTCCGCACCGTGCTCGAACAGGAGAGCGACTGGGCCGTCCCGCCCGAATACATGGCCGAGGGCGTGAGCCGCACCGTCGTCAAAATCCTCCTCGGCTACGCCGCGCCCGCGCCGCAGGCGTGAGATATGAAGTTCGCGCTCATCTCCAACGTCCTGCCGCCCTCGGAGTCCGCGCACGCGACGATCATCCAACGGCTCCTGCGCGACCTCGACCCCGCGAGCTACTGCCTCCTCTCTTCCAGAGACTACGTGAGCGGCGAGCAGCCCGATTATTCGGGCCGTCTGGCGGGCAAGCACTTCTACCTCCGACCGACTTTTAAGCTGACGCGCGGCCACCGCTTCGGCCTCCGCCGCGCGCGCGAAAACTTCAACCTCTATTCCGGCGTCCTGACGCGCGCCCGTGCCATCGCCCGCATCATCCGGCGCGAGCGTTGCGAGGCGGTCGTGGTCTGCACGGGCGGCAACGAAATCCTCGACTTCCCGGCGGGCTACTTAGCGAGCCGCCTCGCGCGCGTGCCGTTCTACGCCTACCTCCTCGACCAGTACTTCCACATGGTCGCCTACGTCCACGGCAAGCACTTCCTTCAAAGACTCGAACCCGTGCTGATGAGAGGCGCAGCCGCCGTCATCGCCCCCAACGAATTCCTCGCCGAAGAACTCCGGCAACGTCATCGCATCGAGCCCTTCATCATCCACAACCCCTGCGACCTCTCTGACTATGACGACCCCTTAGAAGAAGAGACGGAGACGACGGGCGACGTGAGGCGAGAGGGCAGCGCTGTCAAGATCGTCTACACGGGCGGCGTCGGCCCCGTCCATTACGATGCCTTCCGCAACCTCTTGGCGGCCATCGAATCGCTCGGACGCCCGGAAGTGAAGCTGCACCTCTACACGGCGCAGCCGCTCGCGGATTTGGAGAGGGAAGGCATCGGCGGCCCGGCGCTCGTCTATCACACGCACGAGTCGGCCTCGGCGATGCCCGGAGTGCAGCGGCGCGCGGACGTGCTCTTTCTCCCGCTGGCTTTTAAGACGCCGCACCCGGACATCGTAAGGACGGCTGCGCCGGGGAAGATGGGAGAATTTTTGGCGGCGCGTCGGCCCGTCCTCGTCCACGCGCCGCGGGACTCTTTCATCTCCTGGTACTTCCGGCATCATGAGTGCGGCGTCGTGGTGGACGAAGACGACCCGGCGCGACTGGCGCAAGCTCTGGATACGCTTTTGAACGACGCCGCGCTGCGCGAAAGACTCGCCGCCCGTGCGCGTGAGCGGGCCGAGGCCGACTTCGATCTCGGCAAGGCGCGCGTGCAGTTCGCGGAGGTGCTCAAACTGGACGCGCCGCGCGTCAACTGATTTTCGTTTCGCGTCAACTGATTTTCGTTTATGGAGATTCCGCCGCAGTTGAGATGTCCGGTGCACGGCGCGCGTCTGAGCGTCGTCGGCGGGGCGGCGCGCGTGGACGAGGCGCGCGAGCTGGCGTGTGAGGGCGGATGTCGCTTCGCGGTCGTCGGCGGCGTGCCGCGCTTCGTCGCCTCGGACGGCTACGCCGCGTCCTTCGGGCGGCAGTGGAAGCTCTTTCGCCGGACGCAGCTCGACTCGCACACGGGCACGAACATCTCGCGCGAACGTCTGGCGCGCTGCCTCGGCGGCTCGCTCGAAGGCTTGCGCGGGCGCACGGTGCTCGAAGTCGGTTGCGGCGCGGGACGCTTCACCGAGCTGATGCTCGCGGCGGGCGCGCGCGTCTTCGCCTGCGACCTCTCGCGGGCCGTCGAGGCGAACTACGAAAACTGTCAACACTTCGAAGGCTACTTCGTCGCGCAGGCCGACGTGCGCCGTCTGCCCGTCGAGCCGCACTCCTTCGACTTCGTCGTCTGCGTCGGCGTCATACAGGCCACGCCGAGCCCCGAAGAGACCATCGCCGCGCTCGCGCGACAGTTGAAGCCGGGCGGGACGCTCGTCATTGACCAGTACACTTACGCCGCGCGGAAGCACTGGTCGCGCGCTCTCCTGCGGCAGTTGTTCATCCGCCTGCCGCCGGGCGTCTCGATGTCGCTCGTCTTCGCTTTGTCGCGCGCACTGCTGCCGCTGCACAGAATGTCCCGGAGCGAGAAGCGCGGGAGGTGGCGACTGCGCGCGCCGCTCAGCCGCCACTCGCCGCTGGTTGACTACGCGGGAGTCTACCCGCAGCTCGGCGAGAAGCTTCTGGCCGAGTGGGCCGTGCTCGACACGCACGACTTGCTGACCGACCACTACAAACACCTGCGGAGCGTCGAAGAGATTCGCGCGTGCCTTGAGTCGTGCGGGCTGACGGAGTTGGAGGTGTACTACGGCGGCAACGGCGTCGAGGCGCGGGCGCGGATGCCTCTGCGGGAGGCGGGGCGGCGGGAGGCGTCTGAGGGCGGAGGATGAAGTCTTCGTTTCACACGGACGAGTATCCGGGGAGGCCGCGAATCCTTTTCGTCGGACTGCCCGACAGCTCGCACACGCACTCTTGGATCGGACTGCTCGACGGCGCGCCCTTCAACGCCCGTCTCTTCGCGATGCCGAGCGTCGCGCCGCCCGACGGCTGGCCCGTCCCGACTTACGTCACTTACTACCACTCGGACGTGGCGAACTCCGCGACCCGCCTGCGGCTGCTCCCGCGCGGGCGCGCGGCGCGCTTCGCGTGGAGACACTACAACCGCCTGCGCGGCGTGCCGGACGTGACGGAGGCCGCCGCCCGCTGGCTCGCCGAGGTCATCCGCGAGTGGCAGCCCCACGTCGTTCACACGATGGGGCTCGAACAGTCGGACTTCTACTTTCGCGCGCGGCGCAAGTACGGGCTCGAAGGCGGCGGCAAGTGGGTCTTGCAGACGCTCGGCGGCGCAGACCTCGTGCCCGGCGCGTGCCACTTGAATCAACAGCTCGGCGGGCGGGTCGGCGAAGTCCTGCGCGCCTGCGACCAACTCGTCGGCGACAACGCGGTCGGCTTCGACCACGCGCGCGCGATGGGCGTCGGCGAGGAGAAGCTCTCGGACATCGGCACGGTGCCGGGCACGGGCGGCGTCGAGGTGGAGACGCTGGCCGCGAAGTGGGACGGGCCGCCTTCGCGCCGCCGCGTCATCTTGTGGCCGAAGGCTTACGAGTGCCCGTGGTCGAAGGCGCTGCCGGTCTTCGAGGCGCTCAAGCTCTGCTGGGGGCGGCTCCCGCCCTGCGAGATTCACCTGCTGGCGATGATGCCGGAGACGTGGATGTGGTTCCGCACGCTGCCCGCCGAAATCAGGGCGAGCTGCCGCGCGACCGAACGCATCCCGCGCGCGGACGTGCTCGAACTGATGACGAGAGCGCGCGTGATGCTCGCGCCGTCGCTCGTGGACGGCGTGCCGAACACGCTCCTTGAAGCGATGGCCGCCGGGGCCTTCCCCGTCGTCTCGCCGCTGGAAACCATTCTCCCGCTCGTCGCCGAAGGTGAGAACGTCCTCTTCGCGCGCAACCTCTACCCGGAGGAGATTGCGGGTGCGCTCGTGCGCGCGATGACCGACGACGCGCTGGTGGACGACGCCGCCGCAAGGAACCTCGCCCTCGTGCGGCGCGTGGCGAACCGCGCCGAGATACGCGAGCGCGTGCTCGGCTTCTACGAACGGCTCGCGGCGGGCGGCGCGAGGGTTAATGAGAACGGCTCGAAAGTTAATTGAGAGATGAGTAATCAGACAGTCACAGTCAGCGTCATCCTGCCCGTCTTCAACGGCGAGAACTACCTGCGCTTCGCCGTCGAGAGCGTGCTCGAACAGACCTTCAGGGACTTCGAGCTAATCGTCGTGGACGACGGCTCGAAGGATTCGACGCCGGAGGTCGCGCGCTCATACGGCGAGCGTCTGAGGTACGTCCGTCAGGACAACACCGGCGTCGCGGGCGCGTTCAACCACGGGATTCGTCTGGCAAGGGGTCGCTACATCAGTTGGCTCAGCCACGACGACCGTTTTCATTCGACGAAGTTGGAGCGGCAGGTCGAGGCGCTCAAACCGCTCGAAGGCCCTGCGGCCTCGTACACCGACATCGAGATGATTGACTCGCGCGGCGAGGTCGTCAACGAGCACCGTCTGCCCGAATACGAGCGGCACGAGACGCTGCGGCACGTCCTGACGGGCGGGCCGGTCTGCTCGGCCTGCTACTCTCTGATGTTCGACCGCCGCTGCGTCGAAGAGGTCGGCCCCTACTCCGAGACCTGGCGCTACACGCAGGATGTGGACATGCTCTCAAGGCTCGTGCGCCGCTTCCCTCTGGTGCGCGTGCCCGAAGCGTTGATGCAGGTGCGGGAGCACGAGGAGCGCGGCATCCGCTCGAAGAAGTGGGCCGAGGAAGTCCCGAAATTTTTCCGCGAGCGCATCGAGAGCATCCCCTTCGAGGAGTTGTTCCCCGAACACGGCGCGCGGGCGTCGAAGGCGGAGCGTTCCGCCGCCTACCGCTGGCTCGCCGACACGCTCTCCGCGCAGCCGTACCCGATTGACCGCGTGGCGCTTTCGCAGTACCGCCGCGCGCTCAGGGAAAACCCCTCGGACGCGGCGCTTCTGATGCGGAGAATCGCGCGGCTATACTGGACGCGACTGCGGAGCCGTTGAAGAAGAAGAAGGCCGGGGCGGGCCGAGGAAGCATGGCTTCAAATCTCAAGACGAAGGTCAGGGCTCTGGCCGGACGCGCGGCGGTGGCTTCGAAGATACGGAGCCTCGCGCTCGCCCGAAGGAGCTTCAACTTGCGGCGTCGCGCGCGGCGCGGGCTCGGTCTCTCGCCGCGTCCCTACGGCGTCAACCTCGTCGGCTACATGCGGGCCGAGACCGGGCTCGGACAGGCGGCGCGCGGGATGGCTTCGGCGTTGGAGGCGGCGGGCGTTCCCTTCGCCGTCGTCAACTTTGAAGAAGGCAACCTCGCGGCGCAAACGAACCTCGCATGGGCGCACAGGGAGGCGGAGCGGCCCGGCTTCGACGTGACGCTCCTGTGCGTCAACCCCGACAACGCGGACAACGTGAGGGCGACTTTGCCGAACACTCTGCTCGGCAGCCGCTACGTCGTCGGCAACTGGTTCTGGGAACTTTCCGAATTGCCGGAGGCGTGGGTGCGCGAGTTCTCTCTGGTCAACGAGGTCTGGGCCGGGTCGCGTTTCGTCGAGCAGGCCGTCGGGCACAAATCCCCCGTCCCCGTCGTGAGAATCCCGCCGGTCGTGCAGGTGACGGCGGGCGGGCACGTGCCGCGCGGCTTCTTCGGCGTGCCTGAGCGCCGCTTCATCTTTCTTTGCGTCTGTGACACGATGAGCGTGCTGGAGAGAAAGAACCCGCTCGGCGCGGTGCGGGCCTTCAAGCGGGCCTTCGCGCCCGGCGACACGCGCGCCGCGCTCGTGCTCAAGTTCAACAACCCCGGCTTCCCCTCGACGGAGTTGGAGGCGGTGCTCGAAGAAGTCAGGGGCGTCCCGAACATCCACACGGTCGAACGCGTCCTGAGTCGCGCGGAGATGGTCTCGCTGCTCGAAGCGTCGGACTGCCTCGTCTCCTTGCACCGCTCCGAGGGCTTCGGCCTCGTCCCGGCGGAGGCGATGCTTTTGGCGAAGCCCGCGATGCTCACCAACTGGTCGGGCAACACCGACTACATGACGCCGGATAATTCCATCGGCATTGACTACGAGCTGGTGAGCTTGGGGAAAGACTACGGGCCTTACGAGTCGCATCAGGTCTGGGCCGAGCCCGACACGGAGCAGGCGGCCCGCTGGATGCGGCGGCTGGTGGACGAACCCGGCCTCGCCGAAACTATCGGCGCGCGCGCGCGTCAGACCATCGAGACGCGCTTCTCGCCCGTGGCCGTCGGCGCGCTCATCAAAAAGCGGCTCGACGACATCCGGCGCGACGCCTGAGAAGGAAGAGAGGGGCTCTCTCGGCGAACCAAAGGGGCGGCGGCGAGGCTCGCCGCTGCGGATATTTCAGAGGGCAAGGTTTTAAGCTCAACATGAACTTTACCGAAACCAAACTGAAGGGCATCTACCTCCTCGACCCGAAGAGGTTCGAGGACGAGCGCGGCTTCTTCGCGCCCTCTTTCTCCGCCAAGGAGTTCGCCGCGCGCGGGATGGCGAGCGAGTTCGTCGAGAACAACATCTCCTACAGCCAGAGCCGCGGGACGATACGCGGGATGCACTATCAGGCCGCGCCGCACGGGCAGGCCAAGCTCGTCCGCTGCACGCGCGGCGCGGTCTACGACGTGGCCGTTGACCTGCGGCCCGACTCGCCGACTTACCGAGAGTGGGTCGGCGTCGAGTTGACGGCGGAGAACCGCCGTATGCTATACCTGCCCGGCGACTGCGGGCACGGCTTCCAGACGCTCGTTGACGACACGGAAGTTTTTTACATGGTGTCGCAGCCTTACGCGCCCGAAAGCGGCAGGGGCTTCCGCTGGGACGACCCCTTCTTCCGAATCGAGTGGCCCGACGTGGGCGCGCGAGTCCTACTTAAAAGAGACCAGGAGTATCCAGACTTCACGTTATGAAAAAAGCACTGATTACCGGCATCACGGGCCAAGACGGCAGTTATCTCGCCGAGCACCTTCTCTCCCTCGGCTACGAGGTTCACGGCCTCATCCGCCGCGTCGCGCTCGAAGACCCGACGCGCCGCTTCACGCGCATCGAGCACCTTTTGGAGAGCGTCACGCTCCACCCGGCGAGCCTTGAGAGTTACCCTTCCATCTTCCACATCTTCAGCCAGCACCAGTTCGACGAGTGCTACCACCTCGCCGCGCAGTCGTTCGTCGCCGAGAGTTTCGCCGACGGCTTCTCGACGATGAACACCAACATCAACGGCACGCACTACGTCCTCGCCGCGCTCAGGGAGTTGCAGCCCGACTGCCGCTTCTACTTCGCCGGGTCGTCGGAGATGTTCGGCAAGGTGCGCGACGTGCCGCAGACCGAGGCGACGGCCTTCCACCCGCGCTCGCCTTACGGCATCAGCAAGGTCGCGGGCTTCGACCTCACGCGCAACTACCGCGAGGCTTACGACATGTACTGCTCGTCCGGCATCCTCTTCAACCACGAGAGCCCGCGTCGCGGCTACGAGTTCGTGACGAGGAAAATCACTTCGACCGTGGCGCGCATCAAGGCGGGGCGGGCGTCGGAACTGCGGCTCGGCAACCTCGACGCCAAGAGCGATTGGGGCCACGCCGCCGACTACGTGCGCGCGATGCACCTCATGCTGCAACAGTCGGAGGCGGACGACTTCGTGGTGGCGACGGGCGAGACGCACACCGTCCGGCAATTCTGCGAGCGCGCCTTCTCGAAGGCCGGGCTCGACTACAACGACTTCGTGAAGATAGACGAGAAGTTCTACCGCCCGGCGGAGGTTGACCTCCTCATCGGCGACGCGGCGAAGGCGAAAGACGCGCTCGGCTGGGAGCCGCGCTACACGTTCGAGCAACTGGTGGACGAGATGGTCGAGGCCGACCTCGAAGCGGTCGCGCGCACCGCGACCGACAGGCCGCACTCGCTCGCGGGCGGCGTCGCCGGGGTCTCGTAGAAGCTTCGAGCGCGGGGCCGGGGCAGTAAGGCTTTGACGGCGATGAAGATTTCGGTGGCGATGTGCACTTACGACGGGGAGCGCTTCCTGCGTGAGCAGCTCGCGAGCATCGCCGCGCAGGAACGCGCGCCGGACGAACTCGTCGTCTGCGACGACCGCTCGTCCGACTCGACGTGCGACATCGTTAAAGAGTTTGCCGCCTCAAGCCCCTTCGCCGTCCGCCTCCACGTCAACGAACAGAACCTCGGCTCGACGAAAAATTTCGAGCGCGCGATAAGCCTCTGCGAAGGCGACATCATCGCGCTCTCGGATCAGGACGACGTGTGGCTACCCTCGAAGCTCAGGCGCATCGAGGAAAGGTTTTTGAAGGAGCCCGGCGCGGGGCTCGTCTTCACGGACGCGGAAGTGGTGGACGAGAATCTTCGTCCGCTCGGCTACCGTCTGTGGGAGAGCGTCGGCTTTGACCAAGCGCACCAACGCCTCGTGCGCGAGGGCCGCGCGCTCGACGTGCTTCTGCCGGGCTGGACGGTGACGGGGGCGACGTTGGCCTTCCGCGCCGGGTTCAAAGGTCTGGTGCTCGAAATCCCCGGCGACCTCGCTTTGATTCACGACGGCTGGATCGCCTTGATGATCGCGTCGGTGGCCGAAGTCTCCTTCATCGAAGAGCCGCTGGTGAAATACCGCCAGCACTCGCGGCAGCAGATCGGCGCGCGCGAGCGGAAGGCGGACGACGGGCGCGGGCCGAGTTGTCGCGGTCAAGGAGGCGATGCGGCGGGCGAACTCCTACGGCGAGATGATCGAGATCGGGAGCCGCGCGCGCCGCCGACTCGCCGAGCGCCGCGCAGAGTACGGAAGCCTTGAGGCGCTCTCGAAGCTCGAAGCGCGCATCAAGCATCTGCGCGCGCGCGCCTCCTTGCCGGAAGGCAAGCTCAGCCGCGCCCGCTGCGTCCTGCGCGAGCTGCTCTCGCGCCGCTATCACCTCTACTCGAACGGCGTCTACAGCGCCGTCAAGGATTTGCTGGCCTGAGCGCACTTAAGAACTGTAGGGGCAGGGCTTGTCCCTGCCCGTGTGGTTACGTCAGCGACGGGCAGGGACAAGCCCTGCCCCTACAGACTTATTCAACGTCGAGATTTTGAAGCAGATTTTTTAGTGTTGTCGCTTTTGAAAATCGAGCTTTCCATCATCATCGTCAACTGGAACGGCGGCGAGCTTCTGGGCCGCTGCGTCGAGAGCGTCGTCGCCGCGCCGCCGTCGGTCGAATACGAAATCGTCGTCGTAGACAACGCTTCCGCCGACCAAAGCGTCGAGGCGATGCGCGCGGGGCGCGGCGCTTCCGAACTCGAAGCGAGAGGCCGCTTGCGCGTCTTCCTCAACGAAGACAACAAGGGCTTCGGGCAGGCGAACAATCAGGCGTTCGAGCTGACCGACGCGCCGCTCCTCTTCCTGCTCAACCCCGACACCGAAGTCACTCCCGGCGCGCTCGACCGCCTCTTGAAGACGCTCGGCGAAGACGCGCGCCACGGGGCCGTCGGCCCGCGTCTCGTCAACACGGACGGGAGCTTGCAGGCGAGCGTGTGGCGCAACCCGCCGACGGCGCTCTCGATTCTGCTCTCGGCTTCGGGCGGCTGGCGGCTTTTGCCGAAGCGAGTCCGCGGAGAGTTCCTGCTCGGCCATTACTGGGAGCACGACCGTCGGCGGCGCGTCGAGATGCTCGGCGGCGCGGCCATCCTCGTGCGGCGTGAGGTCATTGATGAGGTCGGCGGCTTCGACGCGCGCTTTCACATGTACGGCGAAGACAACGAGTGGTGCCTGCGGATGGTTCGGGCCGGTTGGCGTCTGATGTTTGAGCCTTCGGCCATCGTCCTGCACCACGGCGGGCGCAGTTCCGCCAAGCGTTGGGACACGACCGAGAAGCTGCGCGTGCAACTCGAAGCCGCTTACTTCTTCCAGCGTCACAGCCTTCCGAAGCGGCGGCTGGTGGCGAACCTCCTCGCCGGCTACCTCGCCTCTTCGTTCCAACGCGCGTGCAGGCGCGTCGCGGGCCGGAGGCTTGAGGAAGTCGAAGTCTCGGCGGAAGTCCAGAGGCGGCAACTCAAGGAAGCGTTGCGGCGCGGCTGAAACTTGGAACGCATCGCAAAACTGTAGGGGCAGGGGCAAGTCCGCGGCCTGCGCTTCCGTTATCTTCAACGCTGAGTTTTATGATTCTTGAGCGGGCAGGGACAAGCCCTGCCCCTACAGACTTATTCAACGTCGAGATTTTAAAACATACCCTTGAGGGCGAAAGCGCAATTTCAAAAGTCGAGCACATGAACGAGAACGTCAGCGTCGTCATCCCCACGTACAACCTCGCGTCCTTTTTACCGGGCGCGGTCGAGGGCGTGCGCGCGCAGGGGTGGGACAATCTGGAAATCATCGTCGTGGACGACGGCTCGACGGACGAGACGGCGGAAGTGCTCGAAGCTCTGGCGCGCGAGCACGCGAACCTGCGTTGGTTCCGGCAGGAGAACGCGGGAGCCGCCGCCGCGCGCAACCGGGGGATTGAAGAGGCAAGGGGCGAGTGGGTCGCCTTCCTCGACGCCGACGACCTGTGGCTACCGGGTAAGCTCGCGGCGCAGTTCGAGGCGTTGGCGCAGAGACCGGAGGCGGCCTTCAGTTATACGGACGTGACGCTCAGACACCCGGACGGCCTTGATGAAGACCTCGCCTGCGGCATTCCCGGTCAGCCGCTCCTGCTCCAACTGCTCGGCGGCAACCTCTTCGCCACGCCGACCGTGCTCGTGCGGCGCGAGTGTTTCGGTGAGGTCGGCGTCTTCGACGCGAGTTTGCGGACGGGCGAGGACTGGGATATGTGGATGCGTCTGGCCGCGCATTTCGAGCACGTCCGCGTCGCGCGCCCCTTAACGGTCATCCGCGTCGCCGCGCACTCGAAGTTCCCGGTCGAGACTCTTGAGCGTTGCACTCTGCGCGCGTTGGAGCGGCTCTTCGCGTGCCCGCGCGTCGAGAGCGCGTGGCCGTCGGTGGCGTCGAAGCGCCGGTTGATTTATGCTTGGCACTACTCCGTGCTCGCCAAATCGCATTTGCATCAGGGGCGGCTCGCGGACTTCAGCCGCCTCGCGTACCGGGCGCTGAGTTCGCACCCGGCGGCGTTGCGCTACCTGAAGCGGGGCGCGCGGAGGGGGGAGTTGGAGGGGCGACTTTTTGATGCTTCGTAGTTTGCGAAATTTACGCGCGTGGTGGGACTTCCCGCGCCGCCACCGCATCCCGGCGGAGGCGGTCGTCGTGGACATCGGCTGCGGCCACCAGCCCAACATGCGCTCGAACGTCCTCGCCGACAAGTTCCTCGTGGACGACGCCGAGCGACAGCAGCCCATCGCGCTCGACGAGCGTCCCTTCGTCGTCTGTGACGCGCTGCACCTGCCCTTCAAAGACGGGAGCGTGGACTACATCATCTGCTCGCATCTGGCCGAGCACGTCGAGGAGCCCGAAGCGCTCTTCGCCGAGCTTTCGCGCGTCGCGCGCGCCGGATACGTCGAATGCCCGGCGCGCGTCCGGGAGATTCTGCACGGCTGGGAGTTCCACCGCTGGTACGTCGAGGTGCGTGGCGACGAGTTGTACTTCGAGGAGAAGCCGCGCCGTCTGCACGACGCCGAGCTGCACGAGTGGTTCTCGCGCCGCTTCGAGACCGACCGCGAGTTCGAGAGCTTCTTCGTGGACAACATGGAGCGGCTCGACTTGGTCGCCGCCTACGACTGGGTGGGGAAAATCAAGCACACCATCCGCCGCCTCCCGCGCGGCGTGTGGGAGCGGACAGCCGCGCGGCTTGAGAAGAGCGAGCCCGTGAGCCGCGAAGAACTCTCGGCGCAACTCAGGCGCGTGCCGCCGAAGCCCCTCTCGCGGAACGAGCGCGTCAAGAAGCGACTCGCGCGCCTCGCGCGCCGCCAATCCGACCCGCGCGCCGCCGCCCGCTTCCGCTCGATGCTCTGCTGCCCGAAGTGCAAAGGCGACTTGACGGACGCGCCCGAAGGCTTAACCTGCGCGAAATGCCCCGCGACCTTCCCCGTCGTCGGCAACGTCTTTTACTTAGTCCCCGAACAGGTCGCGGGCTGGCAACCCCGGCAGTTGACGGAGGTCATCGCCGCCCACTGAAGCGCGACCGGATTAACGGGCAGTAAATCAATGTCTTCTACACTCACCAGCGTCGTCATCCCCGCCTACAACCGCGCCGACTATCTGCCTTTGACGGTCGAGTCGGCGCTCGCACAGGAGGGCGCGGAGGTCGAAGTCATCGTCGTGGACGACGGCTCGACCGACGACACCGCCGCCGTCGTCGAGCGGCACAAGGCCGCATGGGGCGAGCGCGTCCGCTACGTCTGGCAGGAGAACGCGGAGCGTTGCGTGGCGCGCAACCACGGCCTCAGGCTCGCGCGCGGTGAGTTCGTCGCCTTCCTGGATTCGGACGACCTGCTGCGCCCGCCGCACATCGCCGCGTGCGTCGCCGCGCTTCAGGAAGACGAAGGAGCAGCCGCCGCCTACAGTGACCACGGGCTGGTGGACGCCGTTGGCAAAGTCATCCGCGAGCACGTCCCGCGCCCGGCGTTCGAGGGCGAGCGTTTCAAACGCGAGCTTTGCCTCAAGCAGCTCATCATCTTCCCGACCGAAGTGGTCGTCCGCCGCTCCGCGCTCGAAGCGGCTTACGGCTCGACCGATGTCTTCGACCCTGAAGCCGTGATGCTCGAAGAGTGGCTCGTCTGGGTCAACCTGCTGCGCACTTCAAACTTCCGGCGCGTGGGCCGCCCGACCGCGTGGCGACGCCTGCACCCGGACAGCACTTGGGGCAACCCGGACAAGTTCGCGCGCCAGAGCGTGCGGGCGACGGAGAAGGTGATTGCGACGGGCTTGCCCGCCGCGCTCGGCATTCCGGGCCGCCGCATCCTCGCCGTCAACCGGACGCACTGCGCCTACGGCTACTACCTCGCGGGCCGCTTCGCGGACGCGCGGCGCGAACTCTCGGCGGCGATGCGCGAGTACCCTCTGGTCGTGCGCGAGCGCCACTTCTGGAGCGTCGCCGCGCGGCTCTGCGTCGGGAAGCGCCTGTCGCAGAGCATCCGCGCAGCGCGCCACCGTGGGCGCGACGGGCTCGCGGGCGTCGAGGGGTCGCCGACCAAGCCTTGAAGACTCTCTACCTCTGCTACTTCGGCCTGCGCGAGCCGCTCGTCCAGACGCAGGTCATCCCTTACCTGCGCCGCCTCGCGGCCAAAGGCGTCGTCGTCCACCTCCTCACCTTCGAGCCGGAGATGCAAAGCTCTTGGGACGAGAAGGCTCTGACGGAAGAGCGCGCGCGCCTCGCCGGGGAGGGAATCAACTGGTCGGCCCTGCCTTACCACAAGCGACCGAGTGTCCCGGCCACCGTCTACGACATCTTCGCGGGCGCACGCGCGGCGGTGCGGCTCGTGCGCGAACATGAGATAGACGTGCTCCACGCGCGCGCGCACGTGCCCTTAGCGATGGCGCTCTTAGCTCGCCGCTTCACGCGCTCGCGCCTCGTCTTCGACATCCGAGGGCTGATGGCCGAAGAGTACGCCGACGCCGGTGTGTGGAAGGAAGGCTCGCTCAAGTTCCGCGCCATCAAGGCGCTCGAACGCGCGGGCATCCGCAAGGCCGACCAGATAGTCGTGCTCACGCGCGCGATGCGCGAGTGGCTGCTCGGACAGGGGATGGCAAACGAAGACCGCGTCGAAGTCATCCCGTGCTGCGTGGACTTTGAACGCTACGCCGAGGCGGAAGACTTCAACACCGGCGAAGAAGGCGAGCACGTTAACATCGAAGACGCGGGCGGAGACGAGCCGGGACGTTTCGAGGTCGTCTACGCGGGCTCCGTCACCGGCCTCTACATGCTTGAGGAGATGGGCCGCTTCTTCATCGAACTCCGTGCGCGCGAGCCCCGCGCCTTCCTCCGCATCCTTACCAAGTCGCCGCCCGCCGAGGCCGCCGCGCGCCTGCGCGGAGTGGGACTCGATACGGAAGACTTCCACATCGGCGGCGTCCCCGCGCGCGAAGTGCCTCGATACTTGAAGCGCGCGCGGCTCGGACTCTCTTTCCGCAAGCCGACGTTTTCGCAGATTGCGGCCTCGCCGACGAAGATTCCCGAATACCTCGCCGCCGGTCTGCCCGTCGTCAGCAACGCCTGCATCGGCGACGTTGACCAACTGCTCGAAGGCGAGCGCGTCGGCGTCGTCGTCCGCTACTTCACGCCCGAAGAGCTGGCCCGCTCGGCGGAAGCCGCGCTCGCCCTCGCGGCTGACGAAGCCACGCGGGAGCGCTGCGTCGCCGTCGCCCGCCGTCACTTCGACCTCCACACGGTCGGCGGCGAGCGTTACGCGAACGTCTACCGGCGCATCGGCGAAATAATTGGCCGCAGATGAACGCAGATAGACGCGGATTAAAATAAAAATGATTTTTTGAATCCGCGCTTATCTGCGTTCATCTGCGGCCAATTCTCTTCATTGACCTGCCGCCGGACGTGCCGCCCCGTTAGCCTCGCCGGAGGCTTCTGTGTAAGAATAAGCGTCTTTTGCCGACAAACGATTACCGAACAAAGAGGACTGAGAGACAAGCAATGCGCCTTCTCGCCATCGTGCCCAGCGTTTACGACACGAACCCCAGCCAGCGTTTCCGCATCGAGCAGTGGGAGCCGCTGCTCCGGGCGCGCGGCGTCGAGATAACTTACAAGCCCTTCGAGACCAAAGAGCTGAACGCCGTCCTCTACAAGCAGGGGCAGATGGCGGAAAAACTCCGGCTCGTCCTGAAGTCCGTCTCGCGCCGCTTCAAGGAAGTGCGCGCGGCGCGCGACTACGACGCCGTCTATGTTCTGCGCGAAGCCGCGCTCCTCGGCCCCCCGCTCTTCGAGCGTTGGATCGCGCGCACCGGCGTCCCCTTCATCTTCGACTTCGACGACGCCGTTTTCGTCCCCTACGTGAGCCCCTCGAACGGCTACCTCAGTTACCTGAAATTCCCCGGCAAGACGCGCTCCATCTGCCGCCTCGCCGCGCACGTCATGGCCGGGAACGAGTACCTCGCAGACTACGCGCGCGAGGTCAACAACCGCGTGACCATCATCCCGACGACGATTGACACCGAGAAGTACACCATCGAGCCGAGGGCGACGGAGAACGAGATGCCCGTCATCGGCTGGAGCGGGAGTTACAGCACGGCGCAGCACCTGGCGACCCTGCGCGGCGCGCTCCAACGCCTCGCACGGCAGGAGCGTTTCCTGCTCCGCGTCATCGGCGCGCCCGGCTTCAAGATTGAAGACGTGAACATCGAGGCCATCCCGTGGCGGCCCGAAACGGAAGTCTCTGAGTTAAGAACATTCGACATCGGAGTGATGCCTCTGCCCGACGACCAGTGGAGCCGGGGCAAGTGCGGCTTGAAGGCTTTGCAGTACATGGCGCTCGCCGTCCCGACGGTCTGCTCGCCCGTCGGCGTCAACACCGAAATCATTCAGGACGGCGAGAACGGACTCATCGCCGCGACCGAGGACGAGTGGGTCGAGAAGCTGACCCAACTGCTTCGCTCGGCGGAGCTGCGCCAGAGGCTCGGACGCGCCGGACGCGCGACCGTGGACGCGCGCTACTCGGCGGAGGTGCAGGCCCCGCGCGTCTTCCAGATTATCGAGTCGGTCGTCGGCGACTCGAAGAAGCAGGCGTCGGTCAGTAACCGTCAATCGGTCTCAGTCCGTTAATCTTCATCGCATTAGAAATCATCAACGGGGAACACTTATGGATAAATTGAACGTTCTGGTGACGGGCGGCGCGGGCTTCATCGGCTCGCATCTGGTGGACGCGCTCGTCGAACGCGGCCACCGCGTCCGCGTCCTCGACGCGCTCGTCTCGCAGGTGCACGCGTCGGGCGAAAGGCCCGCGCACCTCCACGCCGAAGCCGAGTTCGTCTACGGCGACGTGTGCGACGCCGACGCGCTCGAACGCGCGCTCGAAGGCGTGGACGTGGTTTACCACGAGGCCGCCGAGGTCGGCGTCGGGCAGTCCATGTACGAGATGGAACGCTACGTGCGCGCCAACACCCTCGGCACGTCCATCCTCCTCGAACGCCTCTCGGCGCGGCGCGGGCAGATTCGGAAACTCCTTGTCGCGTCTTCAATGTCCATCTACGGCGAGGGCGCTTACACGTGCCCCGTGCACGGGCTCGTCTACCCGCAACTCCGACCGACGGCGCAGCTCGTCGAGCGACGCTGGGAGGTCGAGTGCGAGCAGTGCGGCGCGGAGCTTGCCGCCGCGCCGACCGCCGAGGACAAGCCGCTCTTCCCGACTTCGGTTTACGCCATCACGAAGCAGGATCAGGAGCAACTGTGCCTCGTCGTGGGCCGCGCCTACGGCATCCCTTCGGTCGCGCTCCGCTACTTCAACGTCTACGGCACGCGGCAGGCGCTCTCGAACCCCTACACGGGCGTCTGCGCCATCTTCTCTTCGCGCCTCTTAAACGACCAGCAGCCGCTCGTCTTCGAGGACGGCGGGCAGACCCGCGACTTCGTCCACGTCAGCGACATCGTGCGCGCCAACCTCCTCGCGCTCGAAACCGACCGCGCCGACTACCACGCCGTCAACATCGGGACGGGCCGCCCGACTTCGATTCGCGAAGTGGGCCGCCTCCTCGCCGAAGGCTTAGGCAAAGACCCCGCGCAGGAGATCGTCGGCAAGTACCGCGAGGGCGACATCCGCCACTGCGTCTCGGACATCTCGCGCGCCCGCGAACTGCTCGGCTACGAGCCCCGCGTCACGCTCGAAGAGGGCATCCCCGAACTCCTCGGCTGGGTGCGCGAGCAGAAGGCCGACGATTCGGTCGCCCGCGCCACCGCCGAACTCGAAACGCGCCAGCTCGTGCGCTGAAAGGCGCGCGCAGAAGAAAGCCTCCTGCCGGGCGCGTGCCCGGCAGCTCACCCGCATGGCCCGTCGCAGCAGCAAATTCCGCCTCCTGATGCTCGCGCTCGTCGCGCCGCTGCCCGGTTTTCTCAAGCGCCCGTGCTACCGGCTCTGCTTCGGGTACAAGATCGGGAAGCGGGTGCGTCTGGGGTGGAGCCTGATTGACGCGGGCGTGTGCGAGATCGGCGACGACGTGAGCATCGGCCACCTCAACGTCGTCATCGGCGTGGGGGAGTTCGTGGTCGGCGAGCACGCCCGCATCGGCCACCTCAACGTCCTGCGCGGGGGCGACGAGGTGCGGCTCGGTCGGTACGCGGAGATCATCCGGCTCAACGAAATCAACTCGATTCCAGACCCGGTGGTCGTCAACCCCGTGGAGCCGCGCTTCACGCTCGGCGACGGGAGCGTGATTACGGCGAGCCACAAGATTGACTTCACCGACCGCGTGGAAATCGGCGACCGAACCATCCTCGGCGGGCGCAATTCGAGCCTCTGGACGCACAACCGGCAGCGCACGCGGCCCATCTCCATCGGGTCGCGCACCTACGTCGGCTCGGAGATTCGCGTTGCGCCGGGCGGCGTGATACCATCGCGCTGCATCGTCGGCATCGGCTCCGTCATCACCGGGCGACTGGAAGGCGAAAACCAACTAATCGCGGGCGTCCCGGCCAAACCAATCAAGCAACTGAGCGAGGAAGACCGCTTCCTGATTGATTACAAGACGCGGCCCGACCTGCCCGACGACGTGTAACACCGGGGCCGCCCCCGAAGGCCCAAGATAGAGATATGAACGCCCTGCTTGCCGTCCTCGCGCTCGCGCTCGCCGTGAGCGTCTCCCTGCTCATTCCCGCCGAAGGCCCCGCGGCTGTGGTCGCCTGCGCCGTACTGGCCGCCCCCATCATTTACGTCGTCAGCCGCCACGAGAGCCACGGGCCTTTCCTCGCGCAGGTCTTCGCCGCCGCGCTGCTTTTGCGGATGGCCATCGGCACGGTCATCCACATCTTCCACCTCCAGGAGTTCTTCGGCGGCGACGCGCTGACCTACGACATGGTTGGCGACACACTGCTCGGCCACTGGCGCTACCCTCTGAGCTACTCCGACTACGAGAATTTCCTCGGCCCCTTCATGCTCCGCAACTGGGGGATGGCATACGTCGTCGCCGCCATCTACAGCATCACGGGGCGGAACATGCTGGCCGTGCAGTTCTTCAACGCCGTCGTCGGCGCCGCGACCGCGCCCGTCATCTTCCTCTGCGCCCGTCACATCTTCCAGAATCTGCGCGTCGCGCGCCTGACCACGCTCCTCGTCGCCTTCTTTCCGAGCCTCGTTCTGTGGTCGTCGCAGGGGTTAAAAGACGGGCCGATCATCTTCCTCTTAGCCGTCTCGATGCTCGCGACCTTGAAGCTCGGCGAGAAGTTCTCGTTCAAGTACGTGCCCATCCTGATGCTCGCGCTCTACGGGCTGTTCACGCTGCGGTTTTACGTCTTCTACATGGCGATGGCGGCGGTGGTCGGCGCGTTCCTCATCGGGATGCGGGCGCAGACGACGAGCAACGTCGCGCGGCAGGTGCTCATCGTCGCGGCGATGGGGCTTGCGCTCACCTACCTCGGCGTGCTGCGCGGGGCCGGGGCGCAGGTGGAGGTCTACGGCGACCTCGAAGCCGTGCAGCGGAGCCGCGCCGACCTCGCGACCTCGGCGAATTCGGGCTTCGCGCAGGACGTGGACGTTTCGACCACGACGGGCGCTCTGAGCGCTATCCCCCTCGGTCTCATTTATCTCCTCTTCGCGCCGTTCCCGTGGCAGTTGGCGAACCTCCGGCAGTCCATCACGTTGCCGGAAATGCTCATCTGGTGGGGCAGTTTCCCGATGCTCGTCCTCGGCGGGTGGTTCACGGTGAAGTACCGTCTGAGGCAGGCTCTGCCGATTCTCATATTTACGGCGATGCTGACGGTGGCCTACTCCGTCTTTCAGGGCAACGTCGGGACGGCTTACAGGCAGAGGGCGCAGCTTCTCATCTTCTACTTCATCTTCGTCGCCGTCGGCATCGTGCTGATGAAGGAGCGGCGCGAGAATCAGCGGCAGTTGCGCGAACAGAAGAGGGCCGCCGACGCGGAGGCGGCAGCGGCGAACCGGAGGCCGAGGCCGCCGCGCCGGGAGATTCCGCCGGTGGCGGCGCAGACCCCGGCGGCGAGGCGCACGACGTTTTGAAGCTCCGGGCGGGCGGTTGAGCGCCCAGCGGGCGTCGGTCTTGAAGTCCGCGGCCAGTTGCGGCGCGGACTCTTTTGCTGAATACTACGGCGTAAGCTCAAACCGCCGGAACAGGATATGAACGCTCTACTCGCCGTACTCGCGCTCGCATTGGGGGCGACCGTCGCCGTCACCGTCCGCGACGGCTCGGCGGCGGTGGTGCTCTGCGCCGCCGCCGCCATCCCCTTCGGCATGGCCATCGCGCGGGTCGAAGACCAGCGCACCTTCCTGCTCCAAATCTTCGTCAGCGGCCTGCTCGTGCGGATATTCATCGGCGTCCTCATCTACAACTTCGCGCTTCAGGACTTCTTCGGCGGCGACGCCAACACCTACGACCTCTACGGCAACTCGCTGCTCGCGTCGTGGCACGGCGACGCCGCCGAGGGGAGCGTCGCGAAAGAGTGGGCGAACTCCGGCGGCGGGTGGGGGATGCTCTACCTCGTCGCAGGGGTCTACGGCGTGACGGGGCGGAACATGCTGGCCGTGCAGTTCTTCAACGCCATCGTCGGGGCCGCGACCGCGCCCGTCATCTTCCTCTGCGCCCGTCACATCTTCCAGAATCTGCGCGTCGCGAGGGTGACGGCCTTCTTCGTCGCCTTCTTTCCGAGCCTCGTTCTGTGGTCGTCGCAGGGTTTAAAAGACGGGCCGATCATCTTCCTCCTCGCCGTCTCGATGCTCGCGACCTTGAAGCTCGGCGAGAGGTTCTCGGCGAAGTATTTCTCGATGCTGGTGCTGGCGCTCTTCAGCATCATGAGCTTGAGGTTCTACGTCTTCTACATGCTGTCGGCGGCCATCGGCGGCGCGTTCCTCGTGGGGATGCGGCGCATCACGTCGCAGAGTTTGGGCCGGCAGGTGCTCATCGTCCTCGGCGTGGGGCTCGCGCTCACCTACCTCGGCGTGCTGCGCGGGGCGGGCGGGCAGTTCGAAGCCTTCGGCAACCTTCAGGCGGTGCAGGTGGCGCGCTCCGACCTCGCGAACTCGGCGAACTCCGGCTTCGCCGCGGACGTGGACGTTTCGACCACCGCCGGAGCCCTGACGGCCATCCCCATCGGGCTCGTCTACTTGCTCTTCGCGCCGTTCCCGTGGCAGTTGGCGAACCTCCGGCAGTCCATCACGTTGCCGGAAATGCTCGTCTGGTGGGGCAGTTTCCCGATGCTGGTGCTCGGCGTCTGGTTCACGCTCAAGTACCGTTTGAGGCAGGCTCTGCCGATCATTCTTTTCACGACGATGCTGACCCTCGCCTACTCGATTTTTCAGGGCAACGTCGGGACGGCCTACCGGCAGCGCGCGCAGGTGCTCGTCTTCTACTTCATCTTCGTCGCCGTCGGGGCCGTGCTGCTCAAGGAGAGGCAGGAGACGCGGCAGGAGAGCGTGGCGCGCGCGCGCGGCGCGGCGGCGACGGGCGAGACGCACAACGAGGACGCGCGGCGGCGCTACGAAGAATGGAAGCGCGGGCGCGATAAGGAAATGGAAGAGATCGCGCGCGGCCTCTCCGAGAGGATTGATTTTTAGAGATGTGTGGAATCGTTGGCATCGTCCACCGCGACGAACGCCCCGTGGACGCCGCGCTCTTAGGGCGGATGAACGAGGCGATTCATCACCGGGGGCCGGACGAGGAAGGCACTTACCTCAAGGGTCGCGCCGGGATGGCGATGCGCCGCCTCGCCATCATTGATTTGGCGGGCGGGCAGCAGCCCATCTCGAACGAGGACGGGACGTTGTGGATCGTCTTCAACGGCGAAATCTACAACTTCCGCGAACTCAAAGAGCGGCTCGAAAAACTCGGACACCACTTCCGCACAGACTGCGACACCGAAGCCGTCGTCCACGCCTACGAGCAGTACGGCACGGACGCGCCGAAGCACCTGCGCGGGATGTTCGCCTTCGCCATCTGGGACGAGCGCAAAGGTGAGCTTTTCCTCGCGCGCGACCGCGTGGGCAAGAAGCCTCTGCTCTACGCGCAGACCGAAGGGAAGCTGATTTTCGGCTCGGAGTTTCAAGCCCTCCTCCTCCACCCGGAAGTGGGCCGCGACGTTGACCGCGAAGCGATTCACCACTACCTCTCCTTCATGTGCGTGCCCGCGCCCATGACCGCCTACCGGCAAATCAGGAAACTCGAACCCGGCCACACTCTGCGCTACACGCGCGACGGCGAAATCAAAATCGAGCGTTACTGGCAGCCCGACTTCTCGAAGAAGATAGACATCTCGGAGGAGGAGGCGGGCGAGCGCGTCCTTGAGATTCTGCGCGACGCCGTGCGCGTCAGGCTGATGTCGGAAGTCCCGCTCGGCGCGTTCCTTTCGGGCGGCGTGGACTCTTCCACGGTCGTCGCCCTGATGAGCGAGGTGAGCCCGACTCCCGTCAAGACCTTCTCCATCGGCTTCGAGGAGCAGGATTTTTCCGAGCTGCATCACGCGCGTCGCGTCGCCGAGCACGTCGGCGCGGAGCACCACGAATTCATCGTCCGCCCCGACGCTTTGGAAGTCTTGCCGACGCTCGTCGAGCACTACGGCGAGCCCTACGCCGATTCGTCCGCCATCCCGACCTACTACGTCGCGCGCGAGACGCGAAAACACGTCACGGTCGCCTTGAACGGCGACGGCGGCGACGAGAGCTTCGCCGGATACGAGCGTTACGCGGCGATGCGTCTGTCGGAGCGATACCGGAAGCTGCCGAACGTTTTGCGCGAGCGCGTCATCCGTCAGGCCGTGGACTTGCTGCCCTCTTCGGAGCTGAAGCGGGGGCGCGTCCGCAACCTCAAGCGGTTTCTGCAAGCGGCCTCGCTCCCGCCGGTCGAAAGATATTTGCGCTGGGTGAGCGTCTTCGACGTGGGCGCGAAAGCCGACCTCTACACGGACGAGTTCCGGCACGAGACCGAAGGGGCGGACGTGCGGCAGTGGCTCGCGCCGTGGTTCGCGCGCGCGAACGGCGCGGGCGTCGTGGACGCGTCGCTTTTGACGGACACGATGACTTACTTGCCGAACGACCTCCTCGTCAAAGTTGACATCGCGAGCATGGCCGTAAGCTTAGAAGCGCGTTCGCCTTTCTTAGACCATCACGTCATCGAGTTCGCCGCCTCCTTGCCGGAGAACCTGAAGCTGCGGGGCCTGACGACGAAGTACCTCTTAAAGCGTTCGCTCAAGAAGCTCCTCCCGTCCGACAACCTGACGCGAAAGAAGATGGGCTTCGGCGTCCCCGTCGGCCACTGGTTCCGGGGCGAGATGCAGCCGTTCCTGCGCGAGCACCTGCTGTCGGAGAAGGCGTCGCGGCGCGGCATCACGCGCCCCGAAGTCGTCACGCGCATGGTCGAGGAGCACACACGCGGCGCGAAGGATTACACGCACCAGCTCTGGACGCTCCTCATGCTCGAACTGTGGTTCAAGAGATTCATAGATTGAGCGCCGCCGGTTCACAGAAGAGGGCGGAGGATTCCATGCAGACGCGCCGCTGCCCGGCCTGCGGCTCGGCGTCGCGCGTGGAGCGCGGCGAGAAGAACGGCCTGCGCGTCGGCGCGTGCCGCGACTGCGGGACGCTCTACGCGCGCCACAAGGAGGCGGGAGGCGACGGCGGCGAGGGGTACGACTACGACGCCTATTACCACGAGGCGAACCTCTCCATCCCGGCCTTCATCTCGCGGCGGCTGGACGAGATTTTCGAGAGCTTTGCGCCGCACCGGAAGTCGAACCGCCTGCTCGATGTCGGCTGCGGCGCGGGCTCTCTGCTCGAAGCCGCGCGGCGCGCGGGGTGGGAAGCGGAAGGGACTGAAGTCTCGCGCCCGGCGGTCGAGCACGTGAGGGGCGAAGGCTTCGAAGTCTTCCACGGCGAGCTGGCGGAGGCGAAGTATCCGGAAGGGCACTTCGACGTGGTGACGGCGAGCGAGATTATCGAGCACGTCCCCGACCCACTCTCGATGCTCCGAGAGATTGCGCGCATCCTTCGGCCCGGCGGGCTCTTCTGGGCGACGACGCCGCACGGGCGCGGGCTCTCGGCGCGCGTGCTCGGAATCAAGTGGAGCACGGTGAGCCCGCCCGAACACTTGCAACTGTTCACGCTCGGCGGCGTGCGCGGGCTTTTGAAGGAAGCCGGTTTCAGTTCGCGCGCACATCACCTCGCACGGCTGCAACCCTTACGAGCTGCGGCAGGCGTTCAGGCGCGGCGCGGCGTCGGACGAACAGAACGGCGCGGGGGTCAAGGAGCAGTTGAAGGCGCAGAGCGAGGCCAGCTCGGAGCGCGTCGCGACTTCGTATCAACTCAACGAGGCTTTGATGAAGAACCCGGCGACGCGGGTGTTGAAGGCGGCCTTGAACGGCGCGCTCGGCACGATGCGTCTCGGCGACTCGATAAAAATCCGGGCGGTGAAATAGCTTAAGTCGCGCCGCAAAATTGTAGGGGCAGGGCTTGTCCCTGCCCGCAACGCAGAGACGAATTCGACTTGAGAATAACCAAAGTCGGACGGGCAGGGACAAGCCCTGCCCCTACAGACATCGTGAGCGTTGAGGTTTTAAAACTTAGTTCTTAGGAGGAGGGGATTTAAAGTGAAGGGAATTGTTTTGGCGGGGGGCTTGGGGACGCGTTTGCGGCCTTTGACGGCGGTGACGAACAAGCACCTTTTGCCGGTCTACGACAAGCCGATGATTTACTACCCGATTCAGACGCTCGTTAACGCGGGCATCAACGACATCCTCATCGTCACGGGCGGCAACTCGGCGGGCGACTTCCTCAAGCTCCTCAAGAACGGCAAGGACTTCGGCCTCAAGCATCTCAACTACACGTATCAGGAAGGCGAGGGCGGCATCGCCGACGCGCTCTCTCTGGCCGAGCACTTCGCGGCGGGCGAGCCGGTCTGCGTCGTCCTCGGCGACAACATCATCGAGAACAACATCTGCCGCGCCGTGCGCTCGTACCGCCATCAGGGCAGCGGCGCGAAAATCCTCCTCAAGCAAGTGACAGACCCGCAGCGCTTCGGCGTTCCCGAACTCGACGGGCGGCGGGTGGTGCGCATCGAGGAGAAGCCGCTTGAGCCGAAGTCCGACTACGCCGTCATCGGCGTCTACATGTACGGCGCGGATGTCTTCGACATCGTCAAGACCTTGAAGCCCTCGGCGCGCGGCGAGCTGGAAATCACCGACGTTAACAACGCCTACATCGAGCGCGACGAGATGACTTGGGACGAGCTTGAAGGCTGGTGGACGGACGCCGGGACGTTCGAGAGCCTCCTCCACGCCTCGACCCTCGTCGCCCGCACCGGCGCGAACAAGATGGACGGCGCGGGCGACAAGCCCTCGCGCTCCGTCGAGGCCACGGACGCGGCGCAGGCGGGACTCAGATAAAGGCGAGGACGCGGTTTTCAGTTTTCAGTTTCCAGTTTTCAGCAGGAAGAGTCGAGAGTGCCGGACGGCCTTTCGCCACTGCTTGAAACTGAAAACTGAAAACTGAAAACTGAAAACTGTTCGATGAAAGTTGTTCGCATCATCGCGCGGCTCAACGTGGGCGGGCCGGCGCGGCACGTGGCGTGGCTCGAAGCGGGACTGCGGCGCGCGGGTGTCGAGTCGTTGCTCGTGGCGGGCGTGGTTCCGCCGGGCGAGGACGACATGGGCTACTTCGCCGAGTCTTTGGGCGTCCGCCCCTTCATCATCCCGGAGATGAGCCGCGAGGTCTCGCCGAAGGATTTGGTGACGGTCTGGAAGCTCTACCGCCTCCTGCGGCGCGAGCGGCCCGACGTGGTGCACACGCACACGGCGAAGGCGGGGACGGTGGGGCGCGTGGCGGGCTTCTTTTACCGCTGGCTTACGCCTTCGTCGCTCTGGGGACGACCGCGCGCGTGCCGCTTCGTCCACACGTACCACGGCCACATCTTCCACAGCTACTACGGTCGCTGGAAGACGCGCCTCTTCCTCTTCATCGAGCGTGCGCTCGCGTTCCTCGTGACCGACCGCATCGTCGTCATCAGCCCGCAGCAGCTCCGAGAGATACATGAGCAGTTCGGCGTGGGCCGCCGCTCGCAGTTCGTGGTCATCCCGCTCGGACTCGACACCTCGGCCTTCGACGACTGGGCGCGGCGGCGCGAGACAGCGCGGCACGAGTTGGGCGCGACGGGCGAAGAGATACTCGTCGGCATCGTCGGGCGTCTGACCGAGGTCAAGAATCACGCGCTCTTTCTGGAAGCGGCGGCGCTCTACAAAGAGAGGTTCGGGCGGCGCGGCGTGGCGGTCGGCGCGGGCGTTTCGGAGTCGCCGAGTCCGGGCCGCGTGCGTTTCCTCGTCGTCGGCGACGGTCACCTGCGGGGCGAGTTGGAGGCGCGGGCGCGGGCGCTCGGACTCTCCGATGATGTAGAATTCACGGGCCTGCGCGACGACCCGGAGAATTTTTACCCGGCGCTCGACGTGGTGGCGCTCACCTCTTTGAACGAGGGGACGCCGCTCACGCTCATCGAGGGGATGGCGAACGCGCGCGCGGTCGTGGCGACCGCCGTCGGCGGAGTCGTTGACCTGCTCGGCGAGCCCGACGCGGCGGCGAACGGAAAAGGCGACGGCGGCGGCGTCGAAGATGATGAGAGCCGGAGTGGCTGGCAGGTCTGCGAGCGCGGCGTGCTGGTTCGACCGAGAGACGCCGAAGCGTTCTGCGAGGCTCTGGCGCGCGTCGTCGCGGACGAAGAGTTGCGGCGCGATCTCGGCGGGCGCGGGCGTCGTTTCGTCGAGGAACGCTATTCGGTGGGGCGGCTCCTCGCGGACGTGGGGAAACTTTACGAAGAGTTGACGGGCGGCGCGGGCGCGGGCACAAAGGGTGAACGCGCCGTCGCGGCGGAGACGCCGCAGGAGTTGGCGCGCGCCGCCGCGCGATTGAAAGGGGATTAAATTATTTGCGAGTCTTAATCACGGGCGGCGCGGGCTTCATCGGCTCTCACCTCTCCGACGCCTACCTCGAACGCGGCGACGAGGTCTTCATCATTGACGACCTCTCGACCGGCTCGATAGACAACATCGCGCACCTCAAGAGCAACCCGCGCTTCCACTACACGATTGACTCGGTGCACAACCAGCCCGCCATCGCCGAGCTGATTGACCAGTGCGACGTGGTCTTCCATCTGGCGGCGGCGGTCGGCGTCAAGCTCATCGTCGAGAGTCCCGTCCGCACTATCGAGACCAACGTGCGCGGCACGGAGGTCGTGCTCAAGCAGGCCAACAAGAAGAAGAAGAAGGTTCTGGTCGCCTCGACCTCCGAGGTCTACGGCCTCTCGAACGACGTGCCCTTCCGCGAGGACGGCAACCTCGTGATGGGCGCGACGACGAAGGGCCGCTGGTCTTACGCCTGCTCCAAAGCGATTGACGAATTCCTCGCCCTCGCCTACTGGCGCGAGAAGAAGCTGCCGACGGTGGTCGTGCGCCTCTTCAACACCGTCGGGCCGAGGCAGACGGGTCAGTACGGGATGGTCATCCCGACCTTCGTCCGGCAGGCGCTGGCGGGCCGTCCCATCACCGTCTACGGCGACGGGGCGCAGACGCGCTGCTTCGGCTTCGTCAAAGACGTGGTGGGCGCGCTCATCAAGCTCATGGACAACGAGGAGGCCGTCGGTCAGGTCTTCAACATCGGGTCGAACGAGGAGGTCAGCATCATGGAGCTGGCCGAGCGCGTGAGGGAGTTGACCGGCTCGAAGTCGGAGATCGTGCGCGTGCCTTACGACGAGGCATACGAGGAGGGCTTCGAGGACATGCCGCGCCGCGTGCCGGACATCTCGAAGGTGGCGGCGCTCGTCGGCTTCCGCCCGACGATGGATTTGGACGGCATTCTTCAGTCGGTCATCGAGTACTCCAGCGGGCGGCAGGCGGACGGGGGGCGGGGCAAATGAGCGGCACGGCGGCCACGTCCGGGGGCTTGAAAGAGTCTCTGAAGAACGTGCTGAAAAAAGTGGGGCTCTATAAACCGGCGGTGCGTGTGTACGAGAGCCTCCACGCGGCGCGCAAGGTGCCGGGCGCGGTGCGGACGGAGTTGGGCAACCAACGCCTGCGCCGTCAGGAGCTGAAGAACGGCCTGCCCGTGCCGGAGCCGGAGTTGCTCTACTTGGTCGCGGGCTCAAGGGACGTGAGCTGGTTCCTCGAAGGCGGGCGGCGCGGGTTCGAGACCATTCAGGACATCCTGAAGCGGAACGGCGTTTCGTTAGACGAACTCGACAAAGTGCTCGACTTCGGCAGCGGGTGCGGGCGCGTGCTGCGCCACTGGCACGCCTCGAAGAGCGTGAAGGTCTACGGCACGGACTACAACGCGAGCCTCATCGAGTGGTGCCGCGACAATCTTTCCTTTGCCAACTTCGGCGTCAACCAGTTGAACCCGCCGCTCGACTACCCCGACGACGAGTTCGAGTTGGTCTACGCCTTCTCGGTCTTCACGCACCTGACCGAAGAGCTTCAGGCGGCGTGGATGAAGGAACTCAAGAGAATCATCAAGCCGGGCGGATATCTTCTGTTGACGACGCACGGCAGGCATTACCTCGACGACCTGAGCCCTTCGGAGCGCGCGACGTTCGAGCGCGACGAGGTGGTCATCAGATACCCGGAGACGGCGGGCTCGAACGAGTGCGCGACGTTCCACCCGGAGCGGTACGTCCGCGAGAAGATGGCCGAGGGGTTCGAGGTGCTCGACTTCATCCCCGAAGGCGCGCGCGGGAACCCGCAGCAGGACGCCTACCTGCTCAGGAAGAAGTAAAGGCGGCGGCCTCTGGCCGGTAGAATCCCTCACGACCTTACGAGTAAGGAGTACGCAGATGAACACTGGCCTTCGCAGGATAGTTAACAGCATCAATTACAGGGTCGTCAGGCCGCTGTTCGGGGCGGATAAGAAGGACTGGTCAACGAAAACGGACTTTAATAAGAGTTACCGGAGGTTGGTCAAAACCCTCAAGACTTCTCATGACAAAGACGACGCGATGAAGTTGGCCGTCGGCGGGGAGTTTGAAGGCATCGGGATTATCGAGCGCGAGATACTCGTCCACTTCGGTCTGAAGAAGGATGATTACCTGATTGACGTGGGCTGCGGTTCGGGGCGGCTCGCGCGACCCCTCTCCGAATACCTGACCGGGAAGTATCTGGGGATAGACGTGGTGCCGGAACTCGTGGATTACGCGCGCACGCTCGTCCGCCGCCCCGACTGGCGGTTCGAGGTCGCCAGAGGGCTGAGCATCCCGGAGGAGGACGGCAAGGCGGACATGGTCTGCTTCTTCTCCGTGCTCACGCACCTGCTGCACGAGGAGTCTTACACCTATCTGATGGAGGCGAAGCGGGTCTTGAAGCGGGGCGGGAAGGTCGTCTTCTCCTTCCTCGACTTCAGCAGTCCGAGCCACTGGCCCGTCTTCGAGTTCAACCTCAAGGACATCGGCGTCGGCGCGCACCCGCTTAACATGTTCCTGAGTCACGACGCGGTGCGCGTCTGGGCGTCGCGCCTCGGCCTGAAGGTCGAGTTCATTCAGGAGAGCGAGAAGCCTTTCGTGACGCTGCCGCACCCGGTCACGCTGGAGAGCGGCGCGGTGGTGAGCGGCAAGAGCGTGTTCGGCCAGACCATCTGCGTGCTGTCCCCCGCTTAGAATGTGGGGCCGCGCCGCCGGGACGGCTCGCCGCTCTCCTGACGCTTGATTTCCGGCGGCGTATCGAATAGTTTTCAAGGGAATTCAGGATTTACCTTCAAACTTCAGCCATGCCCTTCAGCAGTACGTATTTAATCCCCGTCCTCGTGTCGCTCGCGCTCGCGCTGGCGCTGACGCCCGTCGTGCGCGCGCTCGCGCGGCGGCTCGGCATGGTGGCGAAGCCGAAGGCCGACCGCTGGCACAGCAAGCCGACGGCGATGATGGGCGGCGTCGCCATCTACCTCTCGGTCGTCGTGAGCTACCTGCTCTTCGTCCCGCACACGCGGCAGGGGTGGGTCGTGATTGCGGCGAGCACGTTCCTGTTCCTTGTGGGCTTGGTGGACGACCTGCTGCACATCAAGCCGTACCAGAAACTCATCGGGCAGGTGATGGGCGCGAGCGTCGTCCTCTACTTCGGGCTCGCGCTGCCGTGGGGGTGGGCCGCCTCGCTCAACATGGCGGTGACGATCTTCTGGCTCATCGGCATCACGAACGCCATCAACCTCCTGGACAACATGGACGGGCTGGCGACGGGCATCTCGGCCATCGCGTCCTGCTTCATCGCCGCCGCGCTCGCCATCAACGGGCAGCCCGTCGAGGCGCTGATGCTCGCCGTCTTCGCCGCCGCGCTCGTCGGCTTCCTCGTCTACAACTCGAACCCGGCCTCGATCTTCATGGGCGACTGCGGCTCGATGTTCATCGGCTTCTTCTTAGCGAGCACGGCGCTGCTGAGCGCGTCGGGCGGGCGCGGGCGAAGCTTCCTCGTCGTCATCGCCGTCCCCGTCCTCATCCTCTTCATCCCGATTTTCGACACGACGCTGGTGACGGTGGTGCGGAAACTTTCGGGCCGCGCCGCCTCGCAAGGCGGGCGCGACCACGCCTCGCACCGCCTCGTCGCGCTCGGCCTCTCGGAGCGGCGCGCGGTCTGGATGCTCTACGGCTTCGCCGGGGCGTCCGGCATCCTCGCCCTCCTCGTGCGCGAGTTCGAGTACCACACGGGGCTCGCGCTCGTCCTCGGCTTCACGGTGGCGCTCACGCTCGTGGGCGTGTATCTGGCGGGCGTCAAGGTCTACGACGAGTCGGAGGTGGCGGCGGCGCGCGAGAAGCCGCTGGTGTCGTTCCTCGTTGACCTCTCGTACAAGCGGCGCATCTTCGAAGTGCTGCTCGACATGGTGCTCATCATCCTCGCCTACTACAGCGCGCTCGTGCTGCTCTTCGGGTCGAGCCTGCCGCCGGAGACGTGGCAGCTCTTTTTGCGCACCATCCCCGTGCTCATCTTCGTGAAGATGACGGCGCTGCTGGTGATGGGCGTCTATCGTGGCCTGTGGCGCTACGTCAGCGTGGACAACCTCATCGCCTACGCGAAGGGGGTCGCCGCCGGTTCGGTGGCGAGCGTTCTGGCGCTCCTCTTCGCCTTCCGCTTTGAGGGGTTCTCGCGCGCCGTCGTCGTGCTCGACGCGATGATTCTGTTCCTGATGCTCGCCGGGAGCCGGATGGCCTTCCGCCTCTTCCGGCAGCTTTTGCCCGCCCCGACCGCCGGGGGACGCCGCGTGCTCATCTACGGCGCGGGCGACGGCGGCGAACTCCTCCTCAGAGAGATGCGCAACAACATGCATCTCCAGTACACGCCGGTCGGCTTTGTGGACGACGACCCGTTCAAGAAGGGCAAGGTCATCCACGGACTGCGCGTCTTCGGCGGCAACGGGAACCTGCGCCGCATCTGCGAGGAGCAGTCGGTCGAGGAGGTGCTCATCTCTTCCACGAAGTTCGAGGAGGAGCGCCTGCGCGAAATCCTCCGCGACTGTGAGGAGGCCCGCATCACCCTCAAGCGGATGAGAATCGAGATCGAGTTGGTGGGGCACGAATTTTAAACAGTTTTCAGTTTTCAGTTTTTAGTTTTCAGCCTCTGGAATCTCAAAGTTGAAATTTCAAATCTCAGAAGCTGAAACTGAAAACTGAAAACTGAAAACTGAAAACTGACGAATGGCCGAGCAAGTAACTTTCATCAACATGCGCGCCGTGTGGATGCGCTTGCCTCTCGTCGTGTTGGCGGGGGCGGCGCTCTACGGGGCGTGGTGCGGGCTGCGCTGGTGCGTGGGCAACACGATGGCGGAGTGGGCGCAGAATTTGGAGACCGCCGAGTCGGCGCGGCGGCTCGCGCCCGCCGACCCGCAGTCGCACTTGAAGGCGGCGCGCATCCGTCGCGTGAGCTTCGAGCCGGCGGAGCTGCCGGAAGCTCTCAAGGGCTACGAGCGGGCGGCGGAGCTTGCGCCGAACGACTATCTCATCTGGATGGAGATGGGCCGCGCGCTCGGCGCGGCGGGCGATTCGGAGGCCGGGATACGCGCCCTCCGCCACTCGGTCGAACTCGCCCCGCACTACTCGCAGCCGCGCTGGCATCTGGGTAACGCGCTCCTGCGCGCGGGCGAGGTGGACGAAGCCTTCGCGGAATTGAGGCTGGCCGCCGAGGCCGACCCGTCGCTGCTCGCGCAGGTCTACAACCTCGCGTGGCAGGTCTACGAGCAGGACATGCCGCGCGTCATCCGTGCCGTCGGCAGCTCGGCTCTGGCGCGGGCGCAGTTGACGGTCGTGCTCGTGGGCCGCAAGCGTCTGGACGACGCGCTCGCCGTGTGGTCGGGGTTGAGCGCCGAGGAGAAGCAGTTGCATCCGGGCGCGGGCGAGTCTCTAATCCGCGCGCTCTACGAACAGGGGCAGCACCGGAGCGCACTGCGCGCGCTCGGCGAGCAGGGGACGCAGGGGCTCGCCGCCGAGAAGGTTGCTAACGGCGGCTTCGAGTCGGACATCGGCCCGCCGGGCAAGCAGCTCTTCCAGTGGCAGGTGGCGAACCTGCCGGTGGGCGCGCAGGTGGCGATTGACTCGCGCGCCGCGCACGCGGGCCAGCGGTCTTTGCGAGTCTCCTTCGGCTCGTCGGCGCAGATAGACTTCAAGAGCGTCTCGCAGCTCGTCGTCGCCGAAGCTTCGACGCGCTATCGCCTGACCTTCTTCGTCCGCACTGAAGAGTTGAAGAGCGCGGCCACCATCTACACGGAAGCGCTCGACGGGACGGGCGACGGGGCGGTGCTCGGCTCTTCGCCCCCGGTCGCCGTGGGGACGCAGGACTGGCAGCCGGTGACGATTGAGTTCACGACGGGGCCGCACACGCAGAGCGTTCTGGTGCGCCTCAGCCGCGCGGGCTGCGCCGACGGGGTGTGCCCGATCTTCGGAAAAATCTGGTATGACGACTTCGACCTCCAACGAGCAGCTAACCGCGCACCCGCACGCTGACGCCGAGACGACGGCGACGGCGGCGGTCGTGCCTTCGACCATCGGGGGACAGCCGCCCGCGCCGCCCTCGGACTCGGCGCGCACCTCGACGCCCGTCGCCGAAGTCCCGCGCACGCTCTGGAGCCGCTTCATCATCCTCACGCTCTGCATCGCGGTCGTGCTCTCGACGCTCGCCTTCGGCACGGTGCACGCGTGGTCTCTCGGACTCTTTCAGGCGGGCGCAGGAATAGTCCTCGCGCTCTGGATGCTGGACGCGTGGCGCTCGCGCACGCTCCGCGTGAGCCGGAATTTTTTGCAGCTCCCGCTCGTGGGGCTCATCGTCGTCGGGCTCGTGCAACTCCTCCCGCTCGGCGGGGGCGGCGGCGGCGCGGGGGCGGCGCTCCCGCTCTCGTTCGACCCATACGCGACCCGCATCGTCGTCTTGCAGCTCGTCGCGCTCCTCGTCTACTTCGCCGCCGCGCTCGCCTTCATAGACAGCCCGCGCCGCTTGCGGCTCGTCGTGCGGCTCGTCATCATCTTCGGCTTCGTGCTCTCGATGTTCGGGCTCATGCAGCACTTCGTCAACCCCAGCACCATCTTCTGGCTGCGCGAGCCGAAGCAGGCCTCGCCCTTCGGCCCCTACATCAACCGCCACCAGTTCGCCGGGTACATGGAGCTGGCGATGGGGCTGCCGCTCGGTCTCCTGCTCGCGCGCGCCGTCCCGCGCGAGCGCATGCCGCTCTACGCCTTCGCCGCCGCGCTGATGGGCATCGCCATCGTCATGACCAACTCGCGCGGCGGGATGCTGAGCATGGTCGCCGAGATCGTCTTCCTCGTCCTCGTCTCGGTGCGCGTCGGGCGCGAGAGCAGCCGGAGTGAGGAGGGCGAGGGGCCGAAGGTCTCGCGCGTGCGCTCTCTGGCGTTGCGCGTGGCGCTCGCCTTCGCGATGGTCGTCGGGGTCGTCTTCGGCGCGCTCTACTTCGGCGGCGAGGACGCCCTGAGCCGTCTGGTCGGGACGGTCAACGCCGCCGACCCGACGACGGGCCGCGCGCACTTCTGGAAGGGCACGGTCGAGATTATCAAAGACCACCCGCTCTTCGGCACGGGGCTCGGCGCGTTCAGCGCCGTCTACCCGCGCTACGACACGGGCAACGGCACGTACCGCCTTGAACAGGCGCACAACGACTACTTGCAGATTCTCTCGGACGCCGGGGTGGTCGGCGGCCTGCTCGGCCTGCTCTTCGTCGTGTGGCTCTTCCGGAAGGCGCTCGCGCGGATGCAGTCGCACGACCGCTTCCGCCGGGGCGTCGCTTTGGGCGCGCTCGCGGGCTGCGCGGGCGTGCTCGTCCACAGCTTCTTCGACTTCACCTTGCACGCGATGGCGAACGCGCTCCTCTTCCTCGTGCTCGCCGCGCTCGCGACTCTCAACGGGCGCGTCGAAGAGCCCGAAGCGCAACGCCGCCGCAAGCGACGACGACGACGACGCGCGGGCGAGACGCCCCAAGCCGCCGACGCCGAAGCGCCCGAAAGGGAGAGCCTCGCGGCGTGAAGACGGACGACGACGGAAGATGAGTTTTTGCGCCTGTGCGGCTTGGCGTGAGATGTTATGTTCGCGCGAAGAAGAAGTCGGAGGCGCGGAGTTTGATTAACCCGGAGAAGAGATGCGGATATTAGTCACAGGGGGTGCGGGCTTCATCGGCTCGCACCTGTGCGAGCGGCTCATCGAGGAAGGGAACGAGGTCATCTGCCTCGACAACTTCTTCACGGGCCGCCGCGAGAACGTCTATCACCTGCTCGACGACAAGCGGTTCGAGCTTCTGCGCCACGACGTGATCGAGCCCGTCCTCGTCGAAGTTGACCAGATTTACAACCTCGCCTGCCCGGCCTCGCCCGTCCACTACCAGTACAACCCGGTCAAGACCGTCAAGACGAGCGTCATGGGCATGATTAATATGCTCGGCCTCGCCAAGCGCGTCCGCGCGCGGATACTTCAGGCCTCGACCTCGGAAGTCTACGGCGATCCGGAAATCCACCCGCAGCCCGAATCCTACTGGGGCAACGTCAACTGCATCGGGATTCGTAGCTGCTACGACGAAGGGAAACGTCTGGCCGAGACTTTGATGATGGACTACCACCGGCAAAACAAGGTGGACACGCGCATCGTCCGCATCTTCAACACCTACGGCCCGCGGATGCTTGAGAACGACGGGCGCGTGGTGTCGAACTTCATCGTGCAGGCGCTCAAAGGCTCAGAGTTGACCATCTACGGCGACGGGAGCCAGACGCGCTCCTTCTGCTACGTGGACGACCTGGTGGACGGGCTCATCCGGCTGATGAACGTCGAGGAGGGCGCGCACGAAGGGATAGACGTGCACGACCCCGTCAACATCGGCAACCCCGGCGAGTTCACGATGAAGGAGCTGGCCGAGGAGGTGGGCCGCGCGGCGGGCGTCGAAGTCCAGACGCGCTTCTGCCCGCTGCCGCAGGACGACCCGCGCCAGCGCCGCCCCGACATCACCCGCGCGCAGACGCTCCTCGGCTGGTCGCCCACCATCCCCCTGCGCGACGGCCTCAAACGGACGGTCGCCTACTTCGCGGAAAGAATTAAAAGCCGTGAATCGTGACAGGTAAACCGTGACAGGAAAGAACAGGTTTATCCTGTCACCTGTCACGGTTCACTCGTCACGGCCTTTTTCCTGTCACCTGTCACGGTTTACGGTTTACGTCTTTTCTTATGAGTGAAACGCACACCTCGAACGTGCAGGCCCCGGCCACGGTGCCGGAGATGTGTCTGCGGGCGCTTGAGACGCACGGCAAGCCGGACGCGGTGAACCTCAAGTCGGGCGGGCTGTGGCTGCACATCCCCGGCGAGGCCATCATCAAGCGCGTGCGCGCGGTGGCGTTGGGGCTCTCGGCGTTGGGCGTCAAGAAGGGCGACCGCGTGGCCCTGCTCTCGGAGAACCGGCCCGACTGGTCGGTGACGGACATCGCCATCCTCAGCCTCGGCGCGGTCAACGTCCCCATCTACACGACGCAGGCCCCCGAACAGGTGCGCTACATCCTCGAAGATTCCGGCGCGCGCGTCCTTTTGGTCTCCGGCAAGAAGGTCTACCGCCACGCGCGGCCCGGCATCGTCGGGGTGGAGAGTTTGGAGAAGGTCGTCTTCTTCGACACCGACGCCGCCGACTCGCACGCGGGCGCGATGACGCTCCTCGAATTAGAGCAGCAGGGCGCGGAGTTAGACCGCCTTGAGCCGGAAGTCTTCGACCGCGTGCTCAACACGGTCGAGGCCGAAGACCTCGCCACCATCATCTACACTTCGGGGACGACGGGCGAGCCCAAAGGCGTCATGCTCACGCACGCGAACTTCGTCTCGAACGTTCTGGCGATTTCGAGCGTGCTGCCCATCCACGCGACCGACATCTGCCTCTCCGTGCTCCCGCTCTCGCACATCTTCGAGCGCACAGTCTTCTACGTCTTCTGCCACAACGGCGTCTCGGTCTACTACGCCGCCTCCTTCGACCTCGTCGGCGAGTATCTGCGGGAGGTGCGACCGACGATCATGACAGCCGTGCCCAGACTCTTCGAGAAGGTCTATCACAAGATAGTCAAGACGGGGACTTCGGCGGGCGGTTGGAAGTCGAAGCTCTTCACGTGGGCGCTCGGCGTCGGGCAGCGATACGCGAAGTTCAAAGACGAAGGCGCGACCGTGCCGCCTCTCTTGGAACTCCAGCAGGAGGTCGCGCGCCGTCTCGTCTTCTCGAAGTGGCGCGAGGGCGTGGGCGGTCGCCTCCGCTTCTTCGTTTCGGGCGGCGCGTCGCTCTCGCCCGCGCTCTCCTACGCCTTCCTCGGCGCGGAGATCAACATCCTACAGGGCTACGGGATGACGGAGACGTGCATCGTCTCGGCGAACCGCCCGGAGAATAACCGCGTCGGCGCGGTCGGCGTGCCGTTCCCCGGCGTCGAAGTGAAACTCGACCGGGAGGGCGAGATTCTTTTGCGCGGGCCGAACATCATGCGCGGCTACTACGGGAAGCCCGACGACACCGCCGCCGTCTTCGACGAGGACGGCTGGTTCATGACCGGCGACGTGGGGCGGATTGACGAGGCGGGACGACTCTATATCACCGACCGCAAGAAGGAACTCTTCAAACTCTCGAACGGCAAGTACATCGCGCCGCAACTTCTGGAAAGTCTCATCAAGCAGAGTTCCTACGTCAGCCAGGTCGTCGTCATCGGCGCAGGGAGAAAGCAGCCCGCCGCGCTCGTCGTCCCCGACTGGGAGGCGCTCTCCGGCGCTCTCCCCGAACCGCAGGCCGAGGAGCACACCCCGCGCGTCTCTTGGGCGAGCAACCCCGCCGCCGTCAAGCTCGTGCAGAAGGAGATCGCCGCGCTCACCTCCACGCTCGCCGACTACGAGCGCGTCCGCCGCGTCGCGCTCCTGCCCGAAGAGTTCTCGATTGACGGCGGCGAGCTGACGCCCACGCTCAAGGTCAAGCGGCGCGTCATTGACGAGAAGTACAGCGACGTGATTGACAATCTCTACGGCGGGGCGAAGGAAGAATGAAAGTCAGAAGTCAGAACGCTGAACGATGAACTGAAAGACAGGGCTCCTGCTTTTCAGTTCATCGTTCAGCGTTCTGACTTCTGACTTTCTCAGGCGTCCGTCAGCGTCAGGCGCTCGATCTCCTGGATGGATTCGGCGAAGCGGGCGCGTTGGAGCGTCGGCTCGTCCATGAGGTCTTCGGCGAGACGCAGGAGCGCGCGCGGGATTTCGAGGGCGACGAAGGGGAGAGCGTTCGCCGGCGGCGCGAAGTGGGAGAGTAACTGCATCTCCGCGCAGCAAAAGTCACAGGCCGAGAGGTGCGCCGCGATCTGGTCGCGCCGCCCGCCCGTGCTCGATGTCCGCCCGTGAAGGAGGAGCGCCTCGGTTGAGGGGCAGGTACGAAGTTTTCTGAATCTGGCTGTGCTCGAAGAACGCATGGTTCCTCCTTGACCTCTCTTTCCTTGTTCGCCGCCCGGACGGAGAGCGGGCTCTTCGGGGCGGAATCTCTCAAAGCGAAGCGCTGTTCGAGATAAGGCACAGCACAAGCCGGAGGTTAGGGCAAAAAAACGGAACGCGTGGCGAGGAACCACAGCAGCCGTCAAACCTTCGTTCGGGCGCTTCGCCGTTTCATTGAAAACTAAAATATCAATCCCCCGTCTTTTCCAAACTTCTCCCCCCAAACTGCGCCCCTCAGCGCCCGCTTTCTCTATTTTTTTCAATGCCTTGGGCCGCGTGTAAAAAGATGTTGCTCAATTCCGGGATTGCTGTTACCATCTCAATTGTGTTCGGGGAGCGCCGCTCGCGCCCTCCGCACAAAGTCCCTTCACGGTGGCCGCGCCCTTTACCTTTCGCGGCATCCGGTGCGGATTCCCCTTGCAGGTCTACAATCAAATCCGGGGTCGGCGGGGCACGAAAGTCCTCCCACGGGCCGACGCTTGTTCCGTCGGCGGCTGAAACATCCGGGCCGACCGCCGGGCCTCAGGCGCACCGGGACACGTCCCCCAAGTCCCACGGCCTCCCCGCGCCGGGCGCGCCAAAACGCATCTCCGCCCTTGCTCCCGCACAACAACTATCAGTAACATGGCTGCCACATCTGCCGATCAAGTTCACCGCCTGGAAGAGTCCATGACCAGCGCAACCGACGAAAAAACGCCCTCGTCATCGGGACGCACGCACGAGCGACCGGCGCGCCACGCGGGCGCGTGGGTCGAATCGCTGCGCCGCTCCGACGTGAGCCGCCTGTGGACGGAACTCCAGCGCCTCGTCATCAACCACCCGCTCGTGCGCGCCTCGCACAGCGCGGGCCTGCTCGTCGAAGAGGGCGACCGCGGGAGCGCGTATCTCGATTTGACGCAGGAGCTGTTCGTCACGCTCCTCGCCAAGTCGCGCTTCCAGCACTACCTCGACACGGGGATGACCGACTCCGAGATCGAGTGCGAGATTGGGCAGATCGAGCTGACGAACCTCCTGACCGCCGAGCTTCGCAAGCGCCACCCCGAAAGCTACCGCCTCGCCCGCCGCATCTCGACCATCATCCAGTCCTCGGCCAACTTCCGCCGCGTGGATAACGCCGGGGCTGTCGAGGGCGAGGACGAGCCGCACCGCCGACTCGTTGACCGCATCTACGGCCTGCGCGAGTGGCGCGAGGACAAGCAGCGTCGCGGCGCGCAGGAACTCGAACAGCGCGTCCATCTCATCCCCGTCCGCCAGCGCGACACGCGCATGGTCGGCTGCACGGGCGACGCGCAGATCATCATCAGCAACTCCGACCTCGAAGACTTGATCGTCTCCGTCCTCGAAGCCTGCGACTCGCCGGTGGACGTGCGCTCCCTGCGCAGCCTCGTCATGTCGCGGCTCCCCGTGATGGACATCTACCTCGTGCCCATCGGCGGCGACGACGACGAGGGCAAGGGCTTCGAGCCGGTGGACGGGCGCGAGAACCCGGAGCAGTCTCTGCTCAGGCGCGAGTCCGAGAACGAGGCGGCGAACTTCGTGGACGAATTTTTGAAGGGGCTGCACGCGGCGGTGCGCGGCAAGACCAAGCAGTACGACCGCATGCTCGGCGTGCTGTGGTATTGTTACCTGAGCCCGGCGCACATCACGCAGCTCGAAGCGGCGGCACGTCTGAACGTCTCCGACTCGCTCGTCTCCGACTACCGTCGGCGCATCGAGCAGCAGTTGCGCGCGCTCGCCTTCGGCGAGATAGAGGAGGCGCGGCGGTTCGAAATCGCGCTCCGCGAGAGGGTGCGGACGCTGGTCGCCGACGGCGACCGCGAGAGCGTCGCGGTTTAGCAGAACATCTTTAGAGGAGCCGTGCCAAGAGTCGCCCGCAAAGGGGCGGCAAAGGCGCGGGCCACGAGAGCCCACGGAGGTCGGGAGTGCCCCCCGCCCTCCGTGCGGCTGTTTTAGACGCGAGGCCGGGGAAGGCTTCCGACCCTCGCGCGCTCGCCGGAAGCGAAGTGCCGCCGATGCCCTCCGACCGACAGGCATGGGATTACGAGCCGGTCACGCCGCTCGCGCGCCCGCCGCGCGTCGGCGAGGCCGCAGGCGAAGATGACGACACTGCTCCCGGCCCGTCCGTCGAACTCAAGAGTCGGACGGACGCGGACGAGCCGTCTTCCGCCCCGCGCGAGAAGCCCAGGGCGAAACCCGTGGCGCTCAAGCGCGGGCACGGGCTCACGTACCTTTCGCTCTTCGTCTTCACCATCGTCCTTTACCTGCGCCCCTCCGAACTCTATCCCTCGGCGTTCACGGCCTCCATCGCCTTCGTCATCGGGACGTTCACACTCGTCGTCTTCCTCCTCTCGCAGCTTGGCCTCGAAGGCACACTGACCGCCCGACCGAGGGAGGTCAACCTGCTCCTCATCTTCTGCCTCTTCGGCCTCCTCTCGATTCCGCTCGCGCTCGACCCGCGCATGGCGTGGGAGACCTTCAGCGGCACATTCATCCGCTGCGTCATCATCTTCGTCGTGATGGTCAACGCCGTCCGCACGCAGGCGCGTTTGCGCGGCCTGCTGTGGGTGGCGCTCGTCGCGGCGCTCGCGTTGGGCTTGAAGGTCGTGGGCGACTACCGTTCGGGGAACCTGACGGTCGAGGGCTACCGGGTGGGCGGCGTGGGCGAGAGCATCTTCGGCAACCCGAACGACCTCGCGCTCTTCTTCGTGACGGTCATCCCGGTCGCGGTCGCGTTGGCGCTCGGCTCGCGCTCGTTCTTCTGGAAACTGTTGTACGGGGCGGCGTCGCTGCTACTTGTGGGGGCGGTCGTCGTGACCTTCTCGCGGGGCTCGTCTTTGGGGCTCGCGGCGGCGTTCGCGCTGATGGCCTGGAAGGTCGGTCGGCGCAACCGCGCGCTGGTGGTGATAGCCGGGGTGGTGTGCGTGTTCGCGCTGCTCCTCGTCGCGCCCGGCGAGTATTCGACGCGGCTGCTGTCCATCGTCATTCCGGGGCTCGACCCCGTGGGCTCGTCCGACATGCGGCGGCAGATTCTCTGGCAGTCAATCTACACGGCGCTCGTCAACCCGCTCAACGGCATCGGGATGGGGAACTTCCCGCTCGTCTCGTTCCGCGACCTCGTGAGCCACAACGCCTACACGCAGGTCGCGGCGGAGATGGGGATACCGGCGCTCGTCGTCTACTCGCTGTTCCTGCTGACGCCGTTCAAGGGGCTCTCGACAATCGAGCGCGAGACCTTCGACGACCGGAAGCGCTCGCGCTTCTACTACCTCGCCGTCGGGCTTCAAGCGTCGCTCGTCGGCTACATGATTAACAGTTTCTTCTCGTCGGTCGCTTACGTATGGTACGTTTACTACGTGGTCGGCTACGCCGTCTGCCTGCGGAGGATGTACGAGTCGGAGGCGGCGGAGAAGGCTTCGGCGGAGGCCCGCGACGAAGGCCGGGCGGGCGTTGACGAAGGAGCCGCCCACGGCCTCCGGGCGGGTGAAACGATGAGTTTCGAGGGTCTGAGTTGAGCGTCGAACTGCTGGCGAAAGTGGTCTTCTGGTCGGGCGCGGCGGCGCTCTTCTACGCCTACGTCGGCTACCCGGCGCTGGTGTGGACGCTGAGCCGCGTGCGCCCGCGACCCGTCCGGCGCGCGGCGTGCGAACCCGAAGTGACCGTCATCATCACCGCCTACAACGAGGAGCGAGACCTCGCCGCGAAGTTGGAGAACACGCTCGCGCTCGAATACCCTTCGGACAAACTCGAAATCATCGTCGCCTCGGACTGCTCCTCAGACCGCACGGACGAGATCGCACGAAGCTTCTCCACGCGCGGCGTGCGCCTGCACCGGCAGGCCGAACGTCTCGGCAAGACGGCGGCGCAGAACGCGGCGGTCGAACTCGCGCGCGGCGAAATCATCCTCTTCTCCGACGCCACGACACTCTATCGAACGGACGTGCTCCGCGCGCTCGCGCCGAACTTCGCGGACGCTTCGGTGGGCTGCGTCGCCGGGCGGCTCGTCTACGTTGACCGCACGGGCTCGGCGGTCGGGAGCGGCGCGAAATCCTACTGGGGCTATGAGACTTTCCTTAAGACGCACGAGAGCCGCGCCTGCTCGCTCATCGGCGCGTCGGGCTGCCTCTACGCCGTGCGCCGCGCGGCCTACGTGCCGCTCTATCACGAGGCGTGCAGCGACTTCATCATCGCCACGAAGATGGTCGAGCAGGGCTTGCGCGCCGTCTACGAACCTTCGGCGGTGTGCGAAGAAGAGACGAACCGCCAAGCTGATAAGGAGCTGCGAATGCGCGTCCGCGTCATCGCGCAGACGTACACAGACCTCTGGCGTCACCGCGCCTTGATGAACCCACTGCGCACGGGCTTCTACGCCGTCGAGCTTTTGTCGCACAAGGTCATGCGTTACCTCGTGCCCGTCTTTCTCATGCTCGTCTTCATTTCGACGGCGTGGCTCGCGCCGCGCTCGTGGTTCTTCGCCGCGCTCCTTGTGGGTCAGTTGCTTTTTTACACGGCGGCGGCGCTCGGCTGGCTCTTGGAGCGCGCGGGGCTTCGCTTCAAGCCGCTCGCGCTCGCGCACTACTTCGTGCTCGCCAACCTCGCGTCGGTCATCGCCTTCTACAAGTTCGTGCGCGGCGAGCGTTACGCGCGTTGGGAGCCGATCCGCGAGCCGGTTCTGTAAAGGTTAAGAAAAAAGTTATGTGTGGGATAGCCGGATTCGTCGGTGACGTGGACGCCCTCGCGGAGGGCGAGCGCCGCGACGTGCTCGAACGCATGTGCCGCGTCATCGCGCACCGCGGGCCGGACGATCAGGGGACGCTCGTCCGTGGCGGGGCCGCGCTCGGCATGCGCCGCCTCTCGATCATTGACCTCGCGGGCGGTCATCAACCGCTTTCGGGCTGCGACCCGTCGCTGAGCATCGTCTTCAACGGCGAGATTTATAACTACCGTGAACTCCAAAGGGAACTAGAAGCGCGCGGCCACGTCTTCAAGACCCACTGCGACACCGAGGCTATCGTCCACGCCTTCGAGGAGTACGGCGCGGCGTGCGTCGAGCACCTGCGCGGCATGTTCGCCTTCGCCATCTGGGACGAGCGCCGTCGCCGCCTCTTCATCGCGCGCGACCGCGTTGGCAAAAAACCTCTCTACTACACCCTGACCGCGCGCGGCTCGCTCGTCTTCGGCTCGGAACTCAAATCCTTACTCGTCCACCCGGAGGTCGGGCGCGAGATAGACCCTTCCGCGCTCGACGCCTATCTGACTTACGGCTATGTCCCCGACCCGCTCGCCATCTTCCGGGGCGTCGAGAAACTCCCGCCCGGTTGCCATCTCACGTTCGCCGACGGGTGCGTACACGTCGAACAATACTGGGACTTCCGCTTCGAGGAAGCTAAAGAGCGGCGCGAGGAAGATTATCTCGAAGAGCTGCGCGCTTTGCTCGACGAGTCGGTGCGTCTGCGCCTCGTCGCGGACGTGCCGCTCGGCGCGTTCCTCTCCGGCGGCGTGGACTCTTCCACGGTCGTCGGCCTCATGGCCCGCCACACGGACAGGCCCGTCAAGACCTTCTCCATCGGCTTCAACGAGGACAGCTACAACGAGTTGAAGTACGCGCGCGTCGCCGCCGAACATTTCGGGACGGAGCACCACGAGTTCGTCGTCACGCCCGACATCTGCGCGGTCGTGGACGAGCTGGTCTGGCACTTCGACGAGCCCTTCGCCGACTCCTCATCCATCCCGACCTACATGGTCTCGAAGCTCGCGCGCGAGCACGTCAAGGTCGTCCTCTCCGGCGACGGCGGCGACGAGTTGTTCGCGGGCTACACGCGCTACGTCATTGACCGCCAGCGGAGCGGCTTCGCCCGCCTGCCGCGTTTCGTCCGTGAAGGCTTGATGCAGCGCGCGGCGCGGAGGCTTCCGCACGGCGCGCGGGGCCGCAACTTCATCCACGACGTGGCCTTCGACGGGCTCGACCGCTACCTCGAATCGGTCTCGGTCTTCACGCGTCTCAACAAGTCCGCGCTCTACACGGAAGACTTCCGCCGCCAGTTGAACGGCGGCGCGTCGCGTCCCGCCGAGATGTTCCGCGCGCACGCCGCGCGCTCCGGCTCCACAGACCCGCTCGACGCGCTCCTCTATCTCGACAGCAAGACTTATCTGCCCGGCGACATCCTCACCAAGGTTGACCGGATGAGCATGGCCGCGAGCCTCGAAGCGCGCGTGCCTTTGCTCGACCACAAGCTGATTGAGTTCGTGACGCGCATCCCCGCCTCGCTCAAGATGCGGGGCTTGGAGACCAAGTACCTCCTGAAGCGCGCGGTGCGCGACCTCGTGCCGCCGGAGATTTTAGAACGACCCAAGCAGGGCTTCGGCGTCCCCATCGAACAGTGGATAAATGAGCAGCTCCGCGACCGCGTGCGCGGGACGCTCATGGAGCAGCGCTCTCGTCAACGCGGCTTCGCCGAGCCGCGCTACGTCGAGCTGCTCTTCGAAGAGCACGAGCGCGGGCGGCGCGACCACTCGACCGAACTCTGGGCGCTCTTCGTCCTCGAACTCTGGCACCGGCAGTTCGCGGACGGCGGCGGCGTCGCCGCGCGCGAGCGCAGCGAGTCAATCGGCGAAACGGCGCTCGCCTAAATCGATTTTGCGATTGTAGCGATTGGTCTTGGATTTTGGATTGAACCACCGAACGCCGACTGGTCTTCACACTCGCAACTACCAAACTCGCAATTCTAACCTGCATCGGATGAGCTTTCAGACCTTGAAACCCAACGTCCTCCACCTCATCAACAGCTTCGAGCAGGGCGGCACCGAGCGCCAGACCTTGCAGCTCGTGCGGCTGCTCAAAGAGCACGGGCGCTTTGACGTGAGCCTCGCCTGCCTCAACGCGCACGGCGTGCTGCGCGAAGAGGCCGAGAGGCTCGACCTCGGCGAGATTAAGGAGTACCGCCTCGGCGGCTTCGGGAGTGTGAGTTTCGTCCGGCAGGTCTTTCGGCTCGCGCGTCACTTGCGCGAGCGGCGCGTCTCGGTCGTCCACGCGCACGACCTCTACACCAACATCTTCGGCGTGTTCGCGGCGGCGTTAGCGCGCACGCCCGCGCGCATCGCCTCGCGCCGCGACACCGAGGGCTTCCGCACCACGGCGCAGGATTTACTCGAACGCCGCGCCTACGCTTTAACGCACCGCCTCGTGGTCAATGCCGAAGCGGTGCGCGAATTTCTCGTCCGGGGCGGCGTCAGTTCGGAGAAGATTGTGACGCTCTACAACGGGCTCGACATGAGGCGCGTGGAGCCGCCCGCCGGCTTCAGCCGCGAGGCGGCGCTCGACTCCTTCGGCCTGCCGCGCGACCGGCGTTTCGTCACCATCGTCGCCAACGTGCAGAACAAGACCAAAGACCACGCGACATTCCTGCGCGCCGCGCGCCGCGTGAAAGACGAGGTCGCGGACGCCGCCTTCGTCATCGCGGGCGAGGGCGCGTTGATGGATGAGCTGCGATCTTACGCCGCGCAGCTCGGCATCGGCGCGGACGTGTTCTTCACGGGGCGGTGCGCGCGGGTCGCGGAGCTTCTGGCCGTCTCGGACGTGTGCGCGCTCAGCTCGACGGCGGAAGGCTTCTCCAACTCGATCCTCGAATACATGGCCGCCGCGCGGCCCGTGGTGGCGACCGATGTCGGCGGCGCGCGCGAAGCAATCATCGAAGGCGAGACCGGCTTCCTCGTCCCTTCGGGCGACGACGCGTTGTTGGGCGCGCGCGTCGCATCGTTATTGAAGGAGCCGGAGAGGGCGCGTTTGATGGGCGAGCGCGGGCGGCGCGTCGTCGCGGAGACATTTTCGTGCGAGGCGCAGCTCTCGCACGCCGAGGCGCTGTACGAAGAGCTGATCGCGCGGCGCGCGCCGGAGACTTCGCAGCCGGTCGCGGGCGTGCCGCGCGCGAGCGCTTGAAGTTGAAGGAGGCGAACGGGACGGTGGCCTCCGCGCCGAAGACACGACCACCGGCGGCGAGCCGCGCGCGGCGTTACGCTCTGGTCGCGGCGGTCGCGCTCGCGGTGTGGTCTGTGGGGGCTTGGGCGGCGGCGCGTTGGCTGGTCGTCGGCGAAGACCTCCCGCACGCCGACGCGTTGGTGGTGCTGGCGGGCTCGGCGACTTACGTCGAGCGCACGCGGCGCGCGGCTGAGTTGTTCAAGGAGGGGCGCGCGCCCTACATCATTTTAACGAACGACGGACAGCGCGGCGGCTGGGACGCCTCGCAGGAGCGCAACCCGCTCTTCGTCGAGATGGCCGCCGAAGAGCTGCGCCGCGCGGGCGTCCCGGCGAATAAAATCGAAGTCGTCCCGCAGGTGGTCTCCGGCACATTCGATGAGGTCGGGGCGCTCAAGGGTTACGCCGCCGCGCGGGGCGTCGGCTCGCTGCTGGTCGTCACTTCCGGCTACCAGTCGCGGCGCGCTCGCTGGACTTTGCGGAGGGTCTTCGAGGGGAGCGGCGTGCGGGTCGGAGTCGAGCCGGTCGAGCCGGGGCGACAGACGCCGCGCGCCGCCCTCTGGTGGCTCCGACCGCTCGGCTGGCAACTCGTCCCCGGCGAGTACGTGAAGATGATTTACTACCGCCTGCGGTATTGAAAGACTCGCAGGGACGAGAACCGCAAACGCGAAGGCGCGTGGAGGAAGAGACTCTTCAAAAGTTTCTTCATCCACGCGCCTTCGTCTTTTAGCAGCCGAAGCTTATGTCTCGTTGAGCCGTCGCCTCCGGCGTTGATAAGCGCCCGCCGCGCCCGCCAGCCCCGTGCCGAACAGCAGCAGCGTGGCGGGTTCGGGCACGGGGTCGCTGAACTGATAAGTAATGTTGCGGAGATAGTAGCCGGTATTCGCGGGGCCGTTAACGATAAGCTGGAAGGTCAGGACGGCGGTTCCCTGTCCGGTGAAGTTCATGGTGAAGAGTAGCGGGTGCTCCGGGATCAACAGGTCGTGAACGGCCAGCGTGCCGGTCATGGAGAAATTAGTCGAGACATCAACGAGCGTCGCGCCCGTGTCCGGGATGACGACGCTCGGCCCCGTGAACGTGAGGTTCCCGGTTCCGAACATCCACGCCGAGTAGGTGACGCCGTTGAACATCACCGTGCCGGGGTTCTCGGAGTGCGCGCGGCTGCCCGGCGAGACCACAGTGCCGGGCTGACACGCCTCGAAGCCGCACGGGCCGTCCGGCTGCTGCCTGCTTTCCCCGTCGCCCGCCCCAGACCTGACGCTGAAGTTGGTGCCGGAGAAATCAAACAAGTAGGCGCGGAAGGCGTTACGCGAGAAAGGCTCGCCGCCGATCCTGACGATGCCGCCGGTGATGACGAGTTCGTCGGCGCGAGCTTCGGGCGCGGTGCAGAAGATGAAGAGGCACGTCAGCAGGATGACGAGAGGGGTAGTGTATTTCTCGGACGATGACATCGGGCGCTTCCCTTGTGAGATATGAATTCGTCGGTCTTCTTAACCCTGCGGCGCGGCGGGGCAAGTATACGGGCAAAGGGTTGATAGTTCCATCAATATCTTTCCGCGCCCGGCGCGTGTTTCAGGAGGCGCGTCGCGCGCGCAGGGCGCGCCAAACCCCGCCGAGCGCGGCCCCGAAGGGCGTGCGGCAGACGAGCGAAGGGACGTAGAAAGGGAGCCGCCAGCGGCCCTCGACCGCGCCGTGGCGGCGGGCCAGAGAGTTTGCCGCGCGCCAGTCGCCCCAGTAGCCGAGCACGCAGGCGGTCTTGAAGGCGCGGGCCGCGAGTATCCGCGCGAGCAGCGGTTGGAGGTGCGGCGGGCAGGCGGCTTCTATCTCTTCCGGGTGGAGGAGGAACGGCTCGACGGGGCGCGCGCCCGGCAGGTTATTGCTCAGCGCCGAGGCGTCGGCGTGGAAGCGCACGAGCGGCGCGAGGTTGAAGGCCACGCGCTCGTTCAGCAGAAACTTGAGCCAGAGGAAGGCGTCTTCGGCGTAGAGGCAGCGTTCGCGTTCGTAGAAGCCGCCCCAGCGGCGGAAGACTTCGGCGCGGGCGACAGTCGAGCACGGCGACATGTAAGCGAGCATGTAGACGGCCAGCGCGGCGGAAGTCTCCGGCGTGAGGCTGTGCACGCCTTCGCTCAAACCGCGCGCGCGCCACATTGCTTCCGCCGACGCGCCGCCGGGCATCAGGACGTAACCGGAAGTCACGGACGCCACGCCCGCGCCGTACTCGTCCAAGAGCCGCACGCTCTCCGAGAGATAGTCGGGCGTCCACTCGTCGTCGGCGTCGAGGAAGGCGACAAGCTCGCCCCGCGCCTCTTCGACACCACGGTTGCGCGCCGCGCCCGGCCCCGCGTTCGGCTGGCGGAGGAGACGGACGCGCGAGTCTTCGTATGACTCGACGACCTTTGCGCCCTCGTCGGTCGAGCCGTCGTCCACGACTATCAGCTCGAAGTCGCGGAAGGTCTGCGCCGCGACCGAGTTGAGCGCGCGCCGCACGTAAGGCGCTTTGTTGTAGAGCGGGATGATGACGGAGACGCGCACTCGTTTTGACTCAGGCGTCACGACGCCCCGGCCTCCGGCGGGCCTCCGCCGTTGACCAGACGGCTGTAGATTTCGACGAGCGAACGCACCTGCGCTTCGGGCGAGAAATGCTCGGCGGCGCGCGCCGAGGCGTTCGCCGCGAGCGTGCGCGCCAGTCCCTCATCCTCCAGCGCGCGTCCGAGCGCGGCGGCCAGCGAGAGCGCGTCGCGCGGCTCGACGAGGAGCGCGCTCTCTTCGTCCGAGACCATCTCAGGCACGCCGCCGACGCGCGTCGAGACGACCGGCAGACCGGCGGCCATCGCTTCGAGCAGGACGAGCGGCGAGCCTTCGCTGTGGGAGGGGAGCGCCAGCACGTCGGCCAGTGCGTAGAACGGGCGCACGTCGCTTATGTGCCCGGCGAAGACGAGTCGAGCGGCGACGCCCGCCGCCTCGCCCGCGCTCTCGACGCGCACGCGTTCCGGCCCCTCTCCGACGACGATGAGCTTAAAGTTCAGACCGGGTTTGAGCCTCTGCAACTCGCCGAGCGCCGCGACCAAATCGGCGTGGCCCTTCTCGCGCGAGAGACGCCCGACGGAGAGGATGAGTCGCTCGTCGCCGCTCAGTCCGAGCTTGCGGCGGAGCGTTTCGACTTCTTCCTCATTGACGGGCGCGGGCGGCGTGATGGAGTTGTGACGGACGGAGATTTTCGCGCGCTCGACGCCGTTGCGTGCGAGCTGCGCGGCGAAGGGCTCGCAGACCGTGATGACGCGGTCGGCTGAAGGGAGCGACCAGCGGTTGAACTGGTTGTAGACGAGCATCTTCAAATCAGTCGTCGTGTAGCCGTGATGGTAAGCGACCCATCTCAGACGCCGCCCCAAACCCGAAAGCTTGACGAGGAAGTGCGACTTAATCATGTGCGTCTCGATGATGTCGGGCGCGCGCCGCTCGACGACGCGGCGCAACTGCGCGATGACGCCCGTGTCGAAACGGAATCTCTCTTCGAGCACATCAACCTCTATCCCCGCGTCGCGCGCCGCCGCGACGAACTCATTCGGCTCGCCTCCTCCGCCGCGCTCGAACGTCACGATTGTCCCCTCGACGCGCGGGAGCCCGTCCGCCGCCGGACGTTGCGCGCGGGCGCGTGTGTAGAAGTTGATGAGGTGCTTGGCGGGGCCTGTGACCGTCGTCGCCTCCATCAACGCGAGCAGTTTGATTGTCGCTCTCATCGAGACAAAAAAAGACGGCGGCGGCTTCCGCTTAACTTTTCTTCCGCAGGAAAAGGAGGTTGCCGTAGGCGAGGCCGGGCGACTTGACGCGACGGAACCAGAAACTATTGAACCCGTGGACGAGCCGCTTGAGCGGGGCGGCTGAGACCATCGCGTAGGCCTCGGAGAACTGGCCCGCGACGCGCCGCTCGACGGTGAGCCCGTGCCGCGCGAAACTCTCCATCAGCCACGTCACGTTCGCCTGCCGCGTGACGAGCGCGTCGTCGCCCTCGGCCTTCCAGTATTCGACACCTTCGGGCGTCTCCTTGACCTCGGCCTTCTCTTTGCCCAGAAGCCGCTTCAGGCCGCGCACGCCGACGGCTTCGAGCGAAGCCTTGTTGCCCTCGCTGACGACGAGCACGCCGCCGGGTTTGAGGACGCGCGCGATTTCCGCGACGGCCCGCCCGACTTCGGGGATGTGCATGAGCACGCCCCAGCAGAGGATGTAGTCGAAGCTCTCGTCGGGGAAAGAGAGTCCGAGCAGGCTCTCACGTTGGAGGCTTATGCGATCCTCCAGCCCGCGCTCCCGCACATACTCGGCGGCCATCTTGAGGGCGCTCTCGGAGAAGTCCACCGCCCGGACGTTGAAGCCGCGCCGCGCGAGACGCACCGAATGCGCGCACGGGCCGCAGCCCACGTCGAGGAAGGTCGCGCCCTTGGGCGGGCGCAAAACGTCAATCATGTAGTCGAAGGCCTGCTCGTAGAAGCTCTCGTTCTCCGCCGTCCGGTAGCCGCCCTCCCAACGCTCGTGCACGTCGGGCTTCGCCAGCAGATGCTCGACCAATTTCGACTCGGAATTACTCATCCTTAGCTTCCTCTGAAAGACCCACCTGACGGGTCGCGGACTGGTATTGAAGTCGGGCGCGCATGAATCGCGCACGAGCGTCGGTTGTAGGGTTGTGGTGTTGCCGGGAATCAGGGAGGGCGCGTTGATAAAGACCTCGCGGGCTTCAGAGAGCGTGTTCGGGCTGCCGCTTCGCGTCCGGCGGAAGCAAGGGCGAGGCCCGCCTTCGGTCATTATATGTTTTCGCGCCGGGGGCTGACAACACTTTAAATAGAGAGGGCGGCGGCGCGCGCTCGATTAACGCGCGCCGCCGCCCGGACGCCTTTGCCGTTGAAGGCCGAGAGGCGAAAAATAAGGGCAAAACGGTGAAATGAAGGCGAAATAAAAAGGTCGTTGACAAGGTTCGGCCAGAGTGGTTATTGTAGATTTGTGGTTCGCCGAAAGAGCGAGTCACACGGCCAATGGGCATCCGTCCGGATGCGGCGGAAATTCGAGCCGCAACTCTCGCCCGCCCTCGATTTCGAGGGCAACCCCTCCTCATCAACGCTTAAAGTCTTTGCCGTCCGGGCACGCGTTCGCCGACCGGGCCTATTTACATCACTGAATAAAGGCACACCACGCGCGAGCGTGGGCCGCAAAGCCACGGGGATCGGCACGCAAGCTGCGCCGACCTAGCCGGGCTACCTGGTGAAACTACAATGTCATACCGGTGTGGGCGTCTTGCGTTCACTGCTCGCCTCTTTTCCCTCAGGTCAATCATCGCAGTCATCCTCGTCGGCCTCGTCTCCGGACAGTTGGTCGTCGTGCGCGCGCAGTCCGCGACGCCGGGCGTCAAGACGGACAGGCGCGTCTACGCCGAGCCGTCGCTGCCTGCGCTTCCGGCGGCGGGCGGCAAGTACGTGGACGCCGTCTTCGGCGCGGAGGTCATGCGCGCGACGGACGCGCAGGATTGCCCCGCGCTGGGCTGCGGGACGTATTACTCGCAGTGGCCGACCTTCAACGCCGACAACACGCTGCTGCTCATCCGCAACGGCATCACCGGCGGGGCCTTGATTAAGCGATTCGACCCGGCCAACTTCGAGCTGCGGGGCACGCTCCGTGCGAACCTGCCGAACCTGCCGGACGGCTCGACGCTCGAATGGCAGGGCGCGATGTGGTCGCGCACCGACCCCGACCTCATCTTCGTCCACGCCAACTACTACCACCCCAACTACGCGCAGACGGGGATGAAGGTCTACACCTACCGGCCCTCGACCAACTCCTACACACTTCTCAAGGACTTCGCCCCGCAGCTCGCCCCCGGACAGCCCGACTTCCTCTTCGAGATGCACGTGGACGCGCGCGACGAGGTCTTCACCTTCATGCACAAGCGAGTGGGCGCGGGGAGCGAGCCCCTCTTCTACATCGTCTGGGAACGCTCGACCGACCGCGTGCTGGCGCACGTCCCGAACGATGACTACAACGCCGCGCTCCCCGACAAGACCGGGCGCTACGTCTACTTCTCCCCCAACCAGTACGCCAGCCCCAGAAAGATTCTCGACTTGTGGACGATGCGCTTCGAGTCTCTCCTGTGGAACTCCACGGACGCGCCGTTCTCGCACGGCGACAGCGGCTCCGGCACCAACGTCGGTCGCGACCCGTGGACGGGCGGCGTCAGCTTCCGCCGCCTCGACGCGCCGCACACGCGCGTCCAGCTCTTCGACATGAAAGACTCGCGCGGCGTCACCGACTGGTCGAACGACCAGCACACATCTCTGTACGCGGACGACGAGGGGTGGGCGCTGCTTGGGACATACGACGACCCGGCGGAAGGGTCGGGCGAGACGGGCGTTTACGAGGACGAGCTGATGCAGGTGGCGACCGACGGGTCGGGGCGCATCCGTCGTCTGTTGCACACGCGGACGAAAGTAGACAACCGCTCGGAGACGACCGGATACTGGGCGGCCCCGAAGCCGACCATCAGCCGCGACGGGCGGTTCGTGGCCTACACGTCGAACTGGGAAGCGAGCGGCAGGTACGACCTCTTCATCGCCAAGATAGAAGCCGCCTCCGGGCCGTCGCAGCCGCCGCCAACTCCGACTCCTGCTCCCTCTCCCTCTCCCTCTCCTTCTCCAACTCCTGCGCCGACGGCGACTCCGACGCCTGAGCCGACACCCGCTCCCACTCCTGAGCCGACTCCGGCTCCTGTCCCGCCGCCGCTGGCGACGCCGACGCCGACGCCGACTCCGGCCCCCACGCCTGAGCCGACGCCCTCCGGCACGCCGGGCCGTGCGTTGAGCAGTCTCACGAAGGCGCGCGTGGACGCGCAGGCCGTGAGCAACGACCTGGCCGTCACGGCGAGCACGGGCGGGAACGCCCCGGTGACCAACACGCCGCAGATGGCGGTCGCGCCCGCCGGTCGCATCGCCGCCGTCGTGGCGACCATCCAGCAGGCCTACATGGACTTCGGCACCGAGCGGAGCTTCTACGAGGCGGCGGCCCGCATCGAGACGGCGCTCACGAGCGCCTTCGACCACGCGAGCCGCGCCAACACGCTCGCCGAGCAGTCCTCCTTCGCCGAGGCGCGGACGAGCCTCGGCGCGGCCATTGACCAGCTCGAACGGGCCGGCGTGATGATGCAGCACGGCAACGTCGAGAACTTCAGCGACTACGCGCAGTACTTCGTCCGCTCGCACTATCAGGACTTCTTCGGGCGCGAGCCCGACGAGGGCGGGCGCAACTACTGGACGAATAAGATTGCCGAGTGCGGCACAGACCGCGCGTGCGTCGCGGCCCGGCGGATTGATGTCTCCGCCGCTTACTTCCTCTCCATCGAGTTCAGGGAGACGGGCTACTTCGCCTACCGCCTCTACCGCGCCACTTACGGGCGGACGGTGCGCTTCGACGAGTTCGTCGCCGACACGCGCGAGTTGGGCAAGGGCGTGACGGTCGGGACAGCCGGGTGGGCGGACAAACTGTCGGCCAACAAGCGTGCCTTCCTCGACGCGTGGGTGCGGCGCGACGATTTCCGCGCGCGCTACGACGGGCTGAACGACTACTGGTTCGTTAACGTCCTCTTCACCGACATGCTGGGCGTCGAGGCGACGCAGGTGGAGCGCGACGCGCTCATCTCCCAACTGCAAGCCGGGGCCACGCGCGCCGACGTGCTCGCCAGGATCGTTGACCACCCGGCGGTCTCGCGCAAGGAGCTGAACAAGGCGTTCGTGCTGATGCAGTACTTCGGCTATATGCGGCGCGACCCGGACGAGGGCGGCTTCCGCTTCTGGCTCAAGAAGCTCGACGACAACGGCGGCGACTACAACCGCGCGCAGATGGTCGCGGCCTTCCTCGACTCCATCGAGTACCGCAACCGCTTCCGGCAGCAGTAAGCAAGACCTCTTCCTATCAACGCCGGACGAGATGAGCCGCGCCGGCACTTCGGGCCTCGACCTGCCCCGAAGTGCCGGCGCGGCCCGCTTGTCGTTGAAGTCTTCGCGGCGCAAACGAACGGCATGGCTTCCGCGCGCGCGACCCACGACGTTGGTCTCTCCGAAGGAAATTCATGTTAATGTAATTCGTGGAAGTTCCCGCCCGTCCGCGTCGGATGGGCGTCCACGACAAACGCCCGATGGCCCAAGACCTGTCATCCCCCGCTGAGACAATCGTGCCCGCCGCCGAGCGTGACGGGCACTTTGGCACCGAGCGCCTGAAAGCGAATCTGGGCGCGCGCACGGCCCGCGGCGGAGCCGTGACGGTCATCTCGCAGGGCTTCAAATTCGCCGCGATGATGATCGCGACGGTGGTTCTCGCACGCCTCCTGCGACCGGCGGACTACGGCCTCGTCGGCATGGTGGCGGTCGTCACGAGCTTCGTCGCACTGTTCAAAGATTTGGGGCTGTCGGCGGCGACCGTGCAGCGTGAAGAGATCACGCACGCGCAGGTCAGCACGCTCTTCTGGGTCAACGTGGCGCTGAGTGTCGGGGTCGCCGCTTTGACGGCGGCCCTCGCGCCCCTCGTCGCGTGGTTCTACGGCGAGCCGCGCCTGACGGCCATCACGCTCGCCTACTGCGCCGGGTTCCTCTTCGGCGGCCTGACCGTGCAGCACGAAGCGTTGCTCCGCCGCCAGATGCGGTTCGGGGCTTTGTCGGCGGCTGAAGTCGCGGCGCTTTTGTCGAGCGTCGCGGCGACCGTCCTGCTCGCGTGGTACGGCGCGGGCTACTGGGCTCTGGTCGGCGGGCACCTCGCGCTCAGTCTGGTTTATCTGGTCTGCATCTGGTTCGCGTGCGGCTGGTGGCCCGGCCCCCCGTCGCGCGACTCAGGGGTGCGCTCGATGCTCGCCTTCGGCGGCAATTTCACGGGCTTCAGCGTCATCAATCACTTCGCGCGCAACGCGGACAACATCCTCATCGGGCGCTTCTGGGGGAGCCAGCAGCTCGGCCTCTACGTCAAGGCTTACCAGCTTCTGCTGATGCCGCTCGACCAGATCAACTCGCCGATTACGACCGTCGCCGTACCCGCCCTGAGCCGCCTCAACGACGCGCCAGAGCGTTACCGTCGAGCTTACCTGCGCATCCTTGAGAAGGTCGCGATGGTGACGATGCCGGGCATCGCTTTCATGATCGCGGTCTCGGACTGGCTGGTGCTCGTCGTCCTCGGGCCGCAGTGGACGGAGGCCGGACGCATCTTCGCCGTGCTCGGACTGGCGGCGCTCGTCCAGCCCATCACCAATACGACGGGCTGGCTGTTCATCACGCAGGGTCGCATGCGCCACCTGTTCCAGTGGGGGCTGATCGGCAGCACGCTCATCGTCGTCTCAATCGTGGCCGGGCTGCCGTGGGGGACGGTCGGCGTCGCCACTTCGTATTCGCTGGTCTTCGTCGGCGTCGTCACGCCGCTCCTCTTCTATTTCGTCGGGCGCTCCGGCCCCGTGCGCGCCACCGATTTTTACGTCGCCGCGGCCCCTTCGTTCTGCGCCTCGCTGGTCGTGTTGGCGGCGGTCTTTCTCTTCCGCCGTTGGGTCACAGTGCCGAGCCCGCTCGTCGGCGTCGTCGTCGCATTGTTAATTGCTTTGGTGGCCGCGCTCGTCACCCTCTGGGCGCTGCCGGCGGGGAGAAGGGCGCTGAGGGATGCGCGGGAGGTGGCCGCCATCGTGCTGAGGAGGAAAGAGGCAGACCTTCTATCGGTCGAAGGGCCGGTCGAGGCGGGCTGAACGACGGATGGCGAGCGACGTGCTCGCGCGCCAGCCGCCCGCCGGGGGCCGCATCTAGTCTTAAAGAGCGAGAGGTTCGTATGTCGAAAGCGACGATTCAGGAGTGGGAGCGGGCCGAGGTCGAGCGGAGCGCCGTCGAGGCGTCCAACACCGACACCTCCAACATGCTCGCCACGGAGAACAACTGCGGGTGCTACCTGAACCCCCCGGCGGACACGGTCTACCCGCTGGAATATTGCTTTCACCTGCTCGGCGACGCGCGCGGCAAGACCGTGCTCGAATACGGCTGCGGCGACGGGGGCAACACGCTCATCCTCGCGCGGCGCGGGGCCGACGTGAAAGCCCTCGACATCTCGCCCGACCTCATCGAAGTCGCGCGGCGGCGGCTCGAAGTCAACGGCATCCGCGAAGGCGTCGAGTTCGTCGTCGGCTCGGCGCACGACCTCCCCCTGCCGGACGAGTCGGTGGACGTGGTCTTCGGCATCGCCATCCTCCACCACCTCGACCTCGCGCTCTCGGCGCGCGAAGTTCGGCGCGTGCTGCGACCGGGCGGGCGCGCGATCTTCCTTGAGCCGGTGAGGAACTCACGCCTCGTCAAATTCGTCCGCGGACTCATCCCCTACCGCTCGCCCGAAGTCTCGCCCTTCGAGAGGCCGCTCACCGACCGCGAGCTTGAGACTTACGCCCGCGACTTCTCCTCGTACCGCTCGAAGGCGTTCTTGCTGCCGACGACGAGCGTCGTCACCGTCCTCCCCCCGCTCGAACGGCGGTTCATCCACCAGAGCTACAGGATGGACGCCGCCATCCTCCGGCGTCTCCCCGCGCTCGGCCACTTCGCCACGAACCGCGTGGTCGAGATGACCAAATGAGCCCCTCTCTCATGGACTCCGCCGAGACGAGATTCGGCGAAGGGCTGCTCGCGGACGAAGCGCGCGGCGCGTCGCGGCGCGGCGACGTGCGCCTGTGCGTCGTCGCGCCCTACGAGCCCGCGCTCAGCGAGACCTTCATCCGCGGCCACATCGAGCGACTGCCCGCGCGCACGACGCTCGTCTACGGCTACCCCCTGACCGAGGGCGGGCGGCCCGTGCTCTCGCAGGCGCGGCGCGTCTATCACAAGGCGAGGCGGAAACTTTCGGGCGGCGGCATCGAGCGCGAGATGACCGACGCCTACACGGCGGCCTTCCGTCGCGCGAGCACGGAGGTCGTGCTCGCCGAGTACGGCGACACGGGCGCGCTCGTCTTTGAGGCTTGCCGCCGTCTGCAAGTCCCGCTCGTCGTCCACTTCCACGGCTACGACGCGAGCGTCCGCGAAGTGCTCGAAGAGCACCGCGAGACTTACCCGCGCATGTTCCGGGAGGCGGCGGCGGTCGTCGCCGTCTCGCGCGCGATGCGGCGCAAACTCGCCTCGCTCGGCGCGCCCGAAGAGAAGCTGCACTACAACCCTTACGGGATTGACTGCGCGCGATTCGGCGGGGCCGACCCGTCGAACTCGCCGCCGCTGTTCGTCGCCGTCGGTCGCTTCGTCGAGAAGAAGGCCCCGCAGTTGACGCTCAGGGCTTTCCACGAAGTCCGTCGCGAAGAGCCGCGAGCGCGCCTGCGCATGATAGGCGACGGCCCGCTCCTCGAAGAGTGCCGCGCGCTCGCCGCCGAACTCGGCCTCTCGAACGGCGCGGTCGAATTCCTCGGCGCGCAGGCGCACGCGCGCGTGCAGGACGAGATGCGCGCCGCGCGCTGCTTCGTGCAGCACTCGATCGAAGCGCCGAACGGCGATTGCGAAGGGACGCCCGTCGGCATCCTCGAAGCCGGGGCGTCGGGCCTGCCCGTCGTCTCGACGCGCCACGCCGGAATCCCCGACGTGGTGGCCGAGGGCGAGACCGGCTTCCTCGTCGAAGAGCGCGACGTCGAGGGGATGGCCGCGCACATGAAGACGCTCGCGCGCGACCCGAAGCTCGCCGGGAGGCTCGGACAAAACGCGCGGCGGCACATCGCCGAGAACTTCTCGACCGAGCGGAGCGACCGCAAGCTCTGGGCGATCATCGAGACGGCGCTCGCCCGCCGCGACGCCTGAAGGCGCTTCACTTAAACGTGCCCCAGCCTTTATGATTTTTCGCACGGCGGGGCGACGGAGGCGAGCCAAGCAGCCGCTTCATCAACGACGGCCTGAGATTCGGAGCAACAGCGAAGGCGTGAGATTCAGACCCGCACATTCAGGAAGGCGCGGCCCGGCAACCCTCAAGGCTTGCTGTGCCCTCTCGGTCTGCCTGCTCGCCTTCAACCCCGCGCCCTCAGCCGTCACGAGCGCGCCGCGCGTTGCGCCGACGAAGGGCGTCGAGCAGTCTCTAACGCCGTACCTCGGAGCGGACTCGTTGACGGGCGACTTCCGACACGCGCCGTCGTCGCTGCCGTGGGCGTGGCAGAAGGCGGACGGCCCCGCGCGCGTGAGGACGGACAGAAAGGTTTACGCCGAGCCGCCGCTCCCCGCGCGGCCCCCGGCGGGCGGCAAGTACGTGGACGCCGTCTTCGGCACAGAGGTCATGCGCGCGACCGACGAGCGCGACTCCCCGGCCCCCGGCTGCGGGACTTACTACTCGCATTGGCCGACCTTCAACGCCGACTCGACGCGGCTCCTCATCCGCTGCGGCTCAAGCGGCGAAGTTCTGATTAAGGCGTTCGACCCCGACACCTTCACGCTCGGAAGGACTCTCCGGCGCACGCCGACGCTCGCGGGCGGCGTCGCGCTCGAATGGCAGGGCGCGACGTGGTCGCGCACCGACCCCGACCTCATCTTCGTCCATGTCAACTACTACAACGCGCAGTACAAGGCGACGGGGATGAAGCTCTACACCTACCGCCCCTCATCAAACACTTTCGCCCTGCTCAAGGACTTCGCCCCGCAGCTCTCGCCGGGTCGTCCCGACTTCCTCTTCGAGATGCACGTGGACGCCTCCGACGAGATATTTACCTTCATGCACAAGCGAGTGGGAGCGGGCTCCGAGCCGCTCTTCTTCATCATCTGGAAAAAATCCGCCGACCGTGTGCTGGCGCACGTCCCGAACGACGACTACAACGCGGCGGTGCCCGACAAGACGGGCCGCTACATATACTTCTCAGTCAACCGGCACACCAACCCGCGCAAGATTCTCGACCTCCAGACCATGCGCTTCGAGGCTTTGAACTGGAACCCGACCGACGCGCCCTTCTCGCACGGCGACAGCGGCTCCGGCACCAACGTCGGTCGCGACCCGTGGACGGGCGGCGTCAGCTTCCGCCGCCTCGACGCGCCGCACACGCGCGTCCAACTCTTCGACATGAAAGACTCGCGCGGCGTGACGGACTGGTCGAACGACCAGCACACCTCGCTCTACGCGGACGACGAGGGGTGGGCGCTCCTCGGCACCTACGACGACCCCGGCGAGGGGGTGGGCGAGACAGGTGTTTACGAGGACGAGTTGATGCAGGTGGCGACGGACGGGTCTGGCCGCATCCGTCGTCTGTTACATACGCGGACGAAGGTGGACAATAAGAGTGACTCGACGGGTTATTGGGCCGCTCCGAAGCCGACTATCAGCCGTGACGGGCGGTTCGTGGCGTACACGTCGAACTGGGAGGGGAGCGGCAGATACGACCTCTTCATCGCAAAGATAGAGCCCGCCCCGCGAATCCCGCAGAAGCCTGCCGACGCGCCCGCGGGTGTGAGCAGGCCGCGGCGGGCGAAGAGAAGCCGGTGAGCATGAGCACCTTAAAGAAGTTGAAGCAGGCGACGCTCCGCTCCCTCAAGGCGGTCGGCGCGTTCCGGGTCGCGCAGGGAAGCGGCTGGCGGCGGCGTCGCCTCCTCATCCTCGCTTATCACGGCGTCTCGCTCGCGGACGAGCACCTCTGGGACGGCTCGATGTACCTGCACCCGGACTTCTTCCGCGCGCGGCTGCGGATGCTTCAGAAGTCTGGGGCGACCGTGCTGCCGCTCGGCGAGGCAGTTGAAAGGCTCTACGCGGGCGACCTTCCCGAAAGGAGCGTCGCGCTCACCTTCGACGACGGCGCATACGACTTCGCCGCCCGCGCCTTCCCCATCATCGAGGAGTTCGGCTTCCCCGTCACGCTCTACCTCACAACCTTCTACTCCGGCTTCAACCGCCCCGTCTTCGACGGCTTCTCCTCGTACCTTCTCTGGAAGGCGCGCGGCTCGCGGCTCGACCTCAAACCCCTGACGGGCGAGCCTCTGGAATTCGACCTCTCTTCGGACGCGGCGAGGCGCGAGGCGCACACGGCGCTCAGGCGTTTCGCGCGCGAGCAAGGTCTCTCGGCGGAAGAGAAGGACGAACTGCTCGTCGAACTCGCGAAGCGTCTCGGAGTTGACCACGAAGAGTTAATCTCGCAACGGCTGCTGCACATCCTTAACCCCTCGGAGGTGCGCGCGCTCGCCGACGCGGGCGTGGACGTGCAGTTGCACACGCACCGCCACCGCACGCCGCTTGACCGCGAACTTTTCCGCCGCGAGATTGAAGACAACCGTGCGGCGATACGCGAGATGACGGGCCGCGAGACGACGCACTTCTGCTATCCGAGCGGCGTCTACCACGCGGAGTTTTTGCCGTGGCTCGAAGAATTGGGCGTCCGTTCGGCGACGACGTGCGACACGGGCTACGCCTCGCGCGAGTCGGGGCGTCTGCTTTTGCCGCGCCTCCTCGACGTGTCCTCGCTCGCGCCCATCGAATTCGAAGGGTGGCTGACGGGAGTCTCCGCCGCGCTCCCGCGCAGGCGCGAGGCGGGCGGCAGGGAAGCGTCGGCCTACGGCGCGGATGCGTTGAGATGAAGACAGCGGTGAACGGAATTAACGTCATGAGTGAAGAGAAGAGCGCGGTCGAGGTCGGAGCTACGGACGACGCCGAGAGCGGCGGCGACGCGCCCTCGGTCAGCGTCGTCATCCCGGCCTACAAGATCGCGCCTTTCGTCGCCGAGACGCTCGGCTCCGTCTTCGCGCAGACGTTCAGGGATTACGAAGTCGTCATCGTCAACGACGGCTCGCCCGACACCGAAGAGTTCGAGCGCGCTCTCGCACCATACGCGGGCCGCGTCCGCTACTTCCGGCAGGAGAACCGTGGCGCGGGCGCGGCGCGCAACCGTGGAATCGAAGAGGCGCGGGGCGAGTTCGTCGCCTTCCTCGACGGGGACGACGTGTGGCTGCCCTCGTACCTCGAAGAGCAGTTGAGCTTCATCCGCGCGGGCGGCTTCGACCTCGTATACGCGGACGCTCTGCTCTTCGGCGACTCGCCGCTCGCGGGCCAGACCTACATGGAGACCGCGCCTTCTAACGGCCCCGTCAATTTCATGAGCCTCATCAGGAACGAGTGCAACGTCATCACCTCCGGCGTCGTCGCGCGTCTTCAGGCGGTGCGCGACGCGGGACTCTTCGACGAGTCTCTGCGCAACGCGCAGGACTTCGAGCTGTGGGTGCGGCTCGCGCGTCGCGGCGCGCGGCTCGCTTACCAGCGGAAGGTTCTGCTCCGCTACCGCTATCACGAGGGAAGCCTTTCGGGCGACGTGCTCAACCGCGCGCGGCGCGAGTGGCGCGTCACCACGCGCATCGCCGACACTTACGAGTTGACGCCGGAAGAACGCGCCGTCATCAACTCGATGCTCGCGCGGCAGGAGGCGACGCTCGAACTCGAAACGGGGAGGCAGCAACTGCTCGAAGAGAAGTTCGGAGAGGCGCGGGCCTCGTTCGAGAAGGCGAACCGCGTGCTGCCGAGCTGGAAACTGCGCGCGGCCCTGCTGCTGCTGCGCGTCGCGCCTCGGCTGCTCGCGCGGGCCGCGCGTCGCCGGGGCTAGAGAGGTGTTCGTCGAAGTCGAAGAGGAGGAGACTGGCGGGTGTCATTCGGCTCTTACGACGCATACTTGCGGAAGGAGTGGGAGTTGTTCGAGGGCGACGGCGCGCGGGCGCGCGCCTCGCTCGAAGCCGTGGGCGGCGGGGTCGCCGAGCGCGTGCTCGACGTGGGGTGCGGCGCGGGGCAGGAGCTTCTGCCGTTCGTCTTAGGGCGCGGGGCCGTCGGCGTGGGCGTGGACGTCGCGCCCGAAACGGGACGCGCGGGGCGCGAGTTGTTCGCCGCGCACGCGCCCTCGGCCCGCGTCGCCTTCGTGCGGGCCGCCGCCGAGGCTCTGCCGTTCGCCGGGGGCTCGTTCGACGTGGTCGTCTGCCGCCTCGCGCTCCCTTACACGGACAACGCGCGTGCTCTCTCCGAGATGGCACGCGTGCTCCGCGCGGGCGGCGTGCTTATCCTGAAGACGCACCACGCGCGCTACTACCTCGCCGAGGCCGCGCGCGCCGTCGCCGCTCTCTCGCCGCTCGTCCTTCGTCCACGCCGCGCGCGTGCTCTCGGCGGGCACGATTTACCGCGCCACGGGACGACAGCCGCGCACGCGCCTCGTCGGCACGGAGACGTTCCAGACCGAGGCGATGCTGCGACGCGAACTCAAACGAGTCGGCCTCAAGATTCGGCGCGAGATGCCGGACTCGAACCCTTCGACGCCGTCCTACGTCATCGAGAAGGAGAGCTGAGATGGCCTCCGAGCCGCCGGGCGCGGAATCGCCGCCAAAGTTTTCTTGTTGCCCGCGCCGTGAATGATGCGTTATCTTTGAAAAAGCGTAGGCGACGCCCTGGCCCGCGTCTCGCACGCGGGAACTCGAACGCCGACGGCCTCGCGTTTCCGAACAAACCTTCCGAGCGTTTTCTCTATACACAGGTTTTTCGTACATGGAATCTTCCGCCCCCCGCAAACTCTGGCAGCCGCTGCTCGTCGCCGCCGCCGTCCTCTTCGTCTATTGGAGCGTGCTCCTGCGTCTGGGCCGCTTCTGGTGGGAGGACGAGAACTATTCGCACGGCCTGCTCGTCCCCGTCATCATCGCGTACATTCTCTGGACTGAGCGCGAAAGGCTCGCGCGCATTCCCGTGCGCCCCGCGCTCCGCTGGGGCGGCGCGGGCGTTGTGTGCGCGCTCGTCGCGCTGTGGGCCGGGATGGCGGGCGCGGAGCTGTTCGTGCAGCGCACGTCGCTCATCCTCATGCTGGCGGGCGTGGCGCTCTACTTCTGGGGCTGGCGGATGCTGCGCGCGGTGGCCGTCCCGCTCCTCCTGCTCGCCTTAGCAATCCCCATCCCGACGATTCTTTTTAACAAGGTCGCCTTCCCGCTTCAGCTCTTCGCGTCGCGCTGCGCCGTGTGGGCGATGCGGCAGTTCGACATCCCGGTCTTGCGCGACGGCAACATCATCGAGCTGATGCCGCTCGGCTCGGTGACGACCAAGAAGCTCGAAGTGGTCGAGGCGTGCAGCGGCATCCGCAGCCTGATGACGCTGGTGACGCTGGCCGTCGTCTTCGCCTACTTCACGCACCCCGACGAGGGGGACAAGGAGGGCGGCGTCGGCGGTAACAAGCGGCTCTCGCGTTACGCTACCTTGCGCTCGGCGCTCATCGTCCTCGCCGCCGTGCCCATCGCCATCATCACGAACGCGGGGCGCGTGAGCGGGACGGGCGTGCTCTCGCACTACTACGGGACGGAGGTCGCCGACGGCTTCTTCCACTCTTTCTCCGGGTGGGTCGTCTACGTCGTCGCCTTCCTCCTGCTCTTCGGCTTCGGCTGGCTGCTCGACCGCTTCAACCCTTCGCGCGGCGCGGGGCCGGGCGCGGGCGGCGGGAGCAGCGATGAGAAAGAGAGAGTGACGGACACGGAAGGGACGGCACACGCCGAGACGGTCGGCGAGTCGCCGGTCGTCGCCGCGAAGAGTTTTTAAAGATGAAAGCACAAAAACATTTCTGGGCGCTCGTCGTCGTCCTCATTTTGGGCGGCGTCGCCGTCAACTTTTTGGAGGTCGTGGGCGAGACCCGCGTCCCGCGCCGCGCGCTCGTGGATTTCCCGAAGGAGGTCGGGGCGTGGAAGCAGGTGGGGCCGGACGCGCGCTTCGACGCGGCGTCCGAGGCCGTCCTGCGCGCCGACGACTACGTGACGCGCGACTACACTCTGCCCGACGGTCGCTATGCCTCGCTCTACGTCGGCTACTACGCGACGCAGCGCGCGGGCGCGACCTATCACAGCCCGCTCAACTGCCTGCCCGGTTCGGGCTGGAAGCTCACCGACCCGGCGACGGTCGAGATTAACCCCGCGAACGGCTCGCCCGCCTTCGAGGCCAACCGCTACATCATCCAGAACGGCACGACCAAGCAGCTCCTCGTCTACTGGTATCAGGGGCGCGGTCGCGCCGTGGCGGACGAATACTGGGACAAGGTCTACACGATCATGGACAGCGTGCGCCTCCGCCGTTCGGACGGCTCGATGGTGCGCGTCCTCGTCCCCGTGGGTGCGTCGGAGGAGGACGCGCTCGCCTCGGCGACCGCCTTCGCCGCCGAGGTCGCGCCGAACCTCCCGGCCTACATCCCCAACTAAAGGCTTTTGAAGAGAAGGGGAGCGCAGGAAGTGTGCGAAGTTTTACAGGAAATGAAGGCCGATTGAGCGTTTTAAAGGGATTGCCGTCTCCCGCCGGGTGCCCCCGGCGACGAGTGGCCGTTTGAGGCCGAAAAGGGCGGTTTTTTCATCAAGAATTAACTGACTCCGTTCCCACGGCTTCGTGTTACGATGTGTTGGTCGTGCCCGCTCAGCGGCTTTGCCCGCCGCCGATGGGTTGCGACGCTTGCTGGTGTCAAACGAACGAGCGGCCCTCGATTGCGGCCCGGAGACCAATGCCCCGGTACTTCGGACGCCTCGGATGAGGCCGCCTCTCGCAGAAGGAGTGCCGGACAAATGAATCGTCAAGAGTGCCCGCGCGCCCGCGGTTTGAGGGCGTTGCTGCTGGTCTTGCTCGCCGTCTCAGTCGCGTTCGCGGCGTCCTGTTCCAACCCCGAAAAAGCCAAGGCCGAACACCTCGCGCGCGGCGAAGCCTTCCTCAAAGAGAAGAAGTGGCAGGAAGCCACGCTCGAATTCCGCAACGCCATCCAGATTGACGAGAATCTGGCGGCGGCGCACTGGGGTCTGGCGCAGGCCTACGAGCAACTCGGTCGCGTCCCCGAAGCGATGGACGAGCTTCAGCTCACCGTCCGCCTCGACGCGAACAACGTCACCGCCCGCCTCAAGCTCGCCAACGCCTACCTCCTCGCCTACTCCAGCGGCAGGGACAAGAACGCCGAATTCCTCGCCCGCGCCGAGCAGTTCGCCAACGAGATTCTCGCGCGCAACGACAAGAACCCGGACGGGCACATCCTGATGGCGAACGTCATCAGCCTCAAGGGCGACCAGAAACAGGCCGAGGAGAAGATCAAGTACGCCATCAGCCTCGACCCGAAGCGCGTCGAGTCGCACGTCGGCCTCGCCAAGTTCTACCTCCAGACGAACCGCACCGCCGAGGCCGAGGCCACCTTCAAGCAGGCCATCGCGGTCAACGAACGCTCTTCGCTGGCGCGCGTCGAGTACGGTCGCTACCTCGTGCAGGCGGGCCGCAACGCCGACGCCGAGAACGAGTTCCGCCTCGCCGCCGAGGCCGAGCCCGACAACCGCGACGTGCGCTGGATACTCGCCAGCTTCTACCTCGTCAACAAGCAGATGGACAAGGCCGAGGCGGCCTACAAGGCTTGGGCGCAGCTCGACTGGGACAAGGCCGACGGGCGCGCGCGCCTCGCCGACTTCTACGCCACGGTCGGGCGCTACGACGAGGCGGCGAACCTCTACCGCGAGATCGTCCAGATGTCGCCCGACTACGCGCGCGGGCGCTACCGCCTCGGCGAGATTAGTCTCCAGCGCGGCGACGCGGCGGGCGCGACGGCGCAGGTGGACGAGCTTCTGAAGAAGAACTCGCGCGACATGCAGGCGCTCTTCCTGCGCGCGCGACTGCTGATGTCGGCGGGCAAGTTGAAGGACGCCATCGCCGACCTCAAGACCGTGCTCGACCAGGAGCCGCGCTCGCGGCTCGGCCTCTACTTCGCCTCCGAGGCGTTCTACCGCGACGGCCAGTTGGAGCAGGCGCGGGCGCGCGCCGGGGAACTCGAACGCTACCACCCGGACTTCCTCCCGGCGAAGCTCTTGCAGATTCAGATCAACTTCGACTCCGGCGACGCCGAGACCGCCAAGCGGCTCGCGGGCGAGCTGCTCGGTCGCCTCGCGCAGACCGCGCCGAACGGCGAGCAGACGCCGCAGCTCCTCGCCGACGTGAGGACGAACACGCTGCTGCTGCGCGGCAAGGCGAACTTGGGCCTCCGGCAGTTCGCTGAGGCGCGCGCCGACATGGACGCGGCCCGCGTCGCCTCGCCCAACTCGCCGCTCCCATACGTCAACCTCGCCGACGTGGCCTTCGCCGAAGGGAAGCGCCCCGAAGCGTTGCAGCACGTCGAGCGCGCCCTCGAACTCAACCGCGGGAACTTTCAGGCGCTCACGGCGCTCATCAACCTCTCGGCGGTTGAGGGCCGTCTGGATCAGGCGCGCGCGCGCATCGAGCAGCTCATCGCCGAGCAGCCGAACAACGCGCAGCTCCACTACCTGCGCGGTCAGGCGTACCGCACGGGCGGCGCCGCGCCGTCCTCTTCCTCCTCCGGCGGCGGCGCGGTCGCCGCGCAGGAACCCGACGCGCAACGCGCCGAGGAGTCTTTCCGCCGCGCCGTCGAACTCGACGCCGACTACATGCCCGCCTACACGGCGCTCGCCGAAATCTACTTCGCCACGCGCCAGCCCGACCGCGCCATCGCCGAGTACCGCAAGATCACCGAGCGGCGGCCCGACGACTTCGTGGCCTTCCGCAACATCGGGCTCATCGAGGCGGGCCGCAACAACCTCGACGCCGCCGGCGAATACTACCGCCGCGTGCTCTCGATCCGGCCCGACGAGCCGGTGGCGGCCAACAACCTCGCCATGCTCTACGCCGACCACGGCAAGGGCAACGGCGACGAGGCGATGCGGCTCGCGCAGGACATCGTCAGCCGCTACCCCACGAACCCCGGCTTCGCCGACACGCTCGGCTGGGTCTACTTCCGCAAGGGTCTTAACGACGCGGCGGTCGAGCAGTTGCAGAAGGCCGTCGGCGGCGCGACGAAGGCGGGCGGCGACAACTCGCTCTACCGCTACCACCTCGGCAAGGCGCTCGCCGTCAAAGGCGACAAGACCGCCGCGCGCCGCGAGTTGCAGAAGTGCCTTGAGCTGGCGGCGGTCGAAGAGAAGCGCACCGTCAAGTCGCCTTCCTCGACCCCTCTGGACGACGTGCGCCGCACGTTGGAAAGCCTTTAAAGCCGTGACAGGTAAACCGTGACGGGTGACAGGAAAGAACAGTCTTGGACTTGTCACCTGTTACGGTTTACCTGTCACGCGAACGGAGTGAGCCATGAGTGTTGAATTCCGACAGCGGAAGCTGGGCGAGTACGCGGAGATGTTGTGGCGGCGGAAGTGGTTGATCGCTTTGCCGGCGCTGGCCGTGACGCTCGCCGTGACGTGGGTCGTGTGGCGGCTGCCGAACACCTACGAGTCGAAGACGCTGCTGACGGTGCGGCCCCCCGCCATCTCCTCTTCGGTCGTGCCGCAGCTCTCCGACAGCGACCTCTCGATCCGCATCAACAACATCAGCCAGGAGGTGACGAGCAACTCGACGCTCAAGCCGATGATCGAGCGCTACAACCTCTACGCCGCCGAGCGCCTGCGCGGCGAGCCGATGGACGTGCTCGTCGAGCGGATGCGCACCAAGGACATCGGCATCCAGATCAACACGAGCCGCGAAGTGACCAACGGCTTCATCCTCTCCTTCCGCGGCCCCGAACCGCGCGTCACCAAGGCCGTCACCGAGGAGCTGGCCGCCAAGTACACCAGCGCGCAGGCCGCCGCCGCGATGAACGAGGCGAAGGGGACGATTGACTTCTTCGGGCAGAAGCTCAAGCAGGCCAAGGAGGAGCTGGAAGCCATTGACCGCCAGCGCCTTCAGGTCATGGAGGCGAACAAGTCGAGCCTCCCGCAGAGCACGCAGTCCATGATCGGCCAGCTCGCCGGACTGCGCGAGGAGCAGAAGAGCGTGCTCACGACGCTCGGCCTTTTGCGCGAGCGGCGCTCGCTCCTCAACACGCAGCGCGGCGACCTTGAGAAGCAGCGCGCGCAGGAGATCGAGAACATCGTCGAGGCCGTCGGCGACCCCAAGCAGACGCCCAACTACATCGAGCTCGCCAAGCGCAAGCGGCAGTTCGAGAGCGAGCGCCAGCAGCTTCTCACCGTCTACAAGACGAAGCACCCGGACGTCATCTCCAAGCAGGCCGAGATCAACTCCGCGCAGGCCGAGATTGACGAAATCTTCGCCGAGACCAAGGCCAAGATCGCCGAGCGGCGCAGGAAGCTCGAAGTCCAGATTGACCCCCGCCTGAACTCCTTCAAGTACGAGTTGCAGTCGGTGGACGGCCAGACCACCGCGCTGGAGAAGCGGCTCTCGATCAACGAGGCGCAGATCGCGCAAATCGAGCGCCGCCTCAACGACGTGCCCAACACCGAGGTCGCTCTGGAGAAGGTCAACCGCGACTACCAGACGGCGAAGGCCAACTACGACAGCCTGCTCACGCAGGAGCAGAAGGCCGACATCGTCGCCAGCGTCAACGCCAACGCGCAGGGCGAAGCCATCGCCGTCATTGACCCGGCCTTCCTGCCGGAGCGGCCCATCGCGCCGAACCGCCCCATGCTCATCGCCCTCGGCTTCTTCGCGGGCCTCGCCTGCGGCTTCATGTTCGCCGCGCTCTTCGAGGTGCCGCGCCTCCTCAAGATTCAGACGACCGAGGACGCCGAGCACTACACGGGCCTCCCCGTGCTCGTCACGCTCCCGAACCTCCTGACGGCGCGCGAGGAGCGCCGTCTCAAAATGCGCCGCGCCGCCCTCGTCACCGCCGGGGTCGCCCTCGCGGTCTTGAGCGTCCCCGCGCTCGCCTTCGCGCTCCGCTTCACGCGCGTCATCGAGATGTTCGCGTCGAAAGGATGAGAAAAGCCGTGACGGGTAAACCGTGACGGGTGACAGGATAAAACCCATTCTTACTTGTCACGGTTTACGGTTTACGGTTCACGGTCTTTCGGAGGTCTGCAATGTACCTTGACTTCTACGGTCTGAAAGAGCTGCCGTTCGCGCTCACGCCCGACCCGCGCTTCATCTACTTCACGCCGTCGCACACCGAGGCGATGGCGAATCTCCATTACGGCATCGAGAGCGGCAAGGGGCTCATCGTCGTGACGGGCGAAGTCGGCACGGGCAAGACGACCATCCTCCGCTGGATGATGCAGCGGCTCGACCGCACCGTCCTCGTCGCCTACCTCTTCAACCCGCGGATGAGCGCCGGGGAGTTCTACCAGTACATCTCCTCGCCGAAGCTTCTGGACGTGCCGCGTTGGGAGAACAAGTCGGAGCTGCTCTTGAAGCTCGGCGAAGTCCTCGAAGCCCGCCACTCGCGCGGCCTCCGCACCGTGCTCATCATTGACGAGGCGCACGGGCTCTCGCCGGCGGTGCTCGAAGAGATTCGGCTCCTCTCGAACTTCGAGTCGGACTCGGCCAAGCAGTTGCAAATCATCCTCACGGGGCAGCCCGAACTGCGCGACGTTCTGAACAACCCGGAGCTGCGACAGCTCAAGCAGCGCGTCGCTCTGCGCTGCGAGATTAAGGCGCTGCCGAACATCGAGGAGACCGAGCGTTACATCACCTCGCGGCTCTTGGCCGCCGGGGCCGACCGCACGGACATCTTCTCGCCGGGCGCGGTGGACTACGTCTTCCGCTGCTCCGAAGGCATCCCGCGACAGATTAATAACCTCTGCGACAACGCGCTCTTGGCGGGCTTCGCCGCCGGGGCCGAGACCATCAGCCGCGCCGTCATCGAGGAGGTCGCCGACACCTTCGACCTCCTGCCGAGCGCGCACCGGGGCCGTCAGTTGGGAGAAGAGCGAGAGGCCGCCTCGCGCATCTTCACGGCCACGGGTCGCGCGGAATTGTGGGCCGCCGGGGCGGGCCTGACGGAAGACGCCGGACGCCCGCAGACGAGCGTCGCCGGGGCCGCGCAGGCGCGGCACGAGGAAGAGATGGAGCGCGAGTTTAATGCGCAGGAAGGCACGGAGGGCGACGGGGACGCAGCAGCGGCGGCAGCGCCGGACGGCGAAGACCTGAGCCGCGCCTTCAGCCGTTGGGATAAGACGGGAGGATAGTGATGGGCAGCAAAGTCTATGAGGCATTGAAGCGCGCCGCCGAGATGAACGGCGCGAAGGCGAAGAAGAACGGCGCGGAGCCGAAGGCGGAGGCCGAAGTCGAGAAGGGCATCGCGCCCGCCGCGACGCCGAACGGCCATCACGAAGTCACTCAAGAGGCCGAGCCCTTGACGGCAACGCAGTCGAACGGCTCGCGCGCCGCGACCGCACCGCCGCCCGCCACTTCGCCCGAATTCCTCTTTCAGTCGTCCAGACATTTCAACGCGCCGGAGGCGGCGCACGTTTCAGCGTCCAATGAGCACACCGGGACACCCGCCGGGTCGGCACTCTCCGGGGGGCAGGCTTCGCGTGCTGCTGGGGCAACTTTGGGCGCTGCCGGTTCGGCGCGCACGCCGGAATTCGTCAGTTTTGACATTTCCGCCGCGCGCGTCGAACCACATCTCGTCGCCGTCACGCAGCCGCGTTCGGGCCACGCCGAGCGCTTCCGCTCTCTCCGCACCAGACTCCTCCACGCCGGGGAGCGCAAGAAGATGCAGGCCTTCGTCATCACGAGCGCAGGCATCATGGAGGGCAAGACCCTGACGGCGGTCAACCTCTCTTGGCTGCTCGCGCAGACCGACGGCGTGCGCGCGCTCCTCATTGACGGCGACCTCCGCAACCCCTGCTGCGCCGACTACTTCGGGCTCGACGCGCCGACGGGCCTCTCCGAAGTTCTCGGCGGTGAAGTCTCGCTCGCCGAGGCGATTATTAAACTCGAACCGGCGGGCCTTCATCTACTGCCCGGCGGCTCGGTGCGCGACGACGTGGCCGAACTGCTTTCGGGGCCGAAGTTCAGCGCCGTGCTCGCCGAGGCGCGGAAGATGTTCGACTACGTCATCATTGACGCGCCGCCGCTCGCCGTCTTCACCGACGCGACCGTCCTGATTAACCGCGCCGACGCCGCGCTCATCGTCGCGCGCGCCGGTCAGACGCGCTACGCGGCGCTCGAACGCGTGCTCGCGCCCGTCCCGCGCGAAAGAATCTTAGGCGTCATCCTCAACGGCTCGAACGAGCAGATGACCGAGCAGAATTATTACTACCGCCGCTACAAGACGCGCCGCACCGAGGGCGGCGAGACGGAATGATTGTGGACGGGCGTTCACGTCCCCGTTCATGAACTTCAAGGGAGAGTCTAGTTTTTGGCTTCGACGCGCTTCAATGTCCGCACGCTCCTGCTCATCATCGCCGAGGCGCTTCTCATCTTCGGCGCGGTGGTGGCGGCGGCGCACGTGCGCCTCGGATGGGTTGACGCCTACTACGAGCTGAACGACAAGCAGGGTTTTGCTAAGGCCGCGCTCTTCACCTCCTTCTGCCTCGCCGCCTTCTACCTCTACGACCTCTACGACTTCGTCGTGATGCACGACCGGCGCGAGCTTGTCCTCCGGCTCGTGCAGGCGTTGGGGCTCGCGTGGGTCGCTCTGGCGCTCGTGATGTACGTGCTGCCGCAGTTGATGATCGGGCGCGGCGTCTCTTTAATCGCGCTCCCGCTCGCGCTCTTCCTGATGGTCGCGTGGCGGGTGGCGATTCACTGGCTGCTCGGCCACCCGAACGTCGGCGAGAAAATCCTCATCGTCGGTTCGGGCGAGACGGCGATTGAGATCGCGCGCGAAGTCCTTGAGCGGCGCGACGCCGGATACCGCATCGTCGGCTTCGTGGACAACCGCCCCGAACTCGTCGGCCAGAGCCTCGTCAACCCGCGCGTCCTCGGCCTCAGCACCGAGATGGCCGAAGTCGTGAGGCGCGAGGGAGTTGACCGCATCATCGTCGCGATGGGCGAGCGGCGCGGGCAGTTCCCGACCGAACAGCTCTTAGACCTCAGCCTTTCGGGCGACGTGGCGATTGAGGAGTGCGCCTCTTTTTACGAGCGCCTCACGGGCCGCGTCCACCTCGACATGCTGCGCCCCTCGTGGCTCATCTTCTCCGGGCGCGGGCGGCAGGCGCGTCTGAGCGGCGTCGTGCGCGCGCTCTTCCACCGCGCGGTCGCGTTCATCGGCGCGCTCTTGTCGCTCCCCTTGGCGATCTTGACAGCCGTCCTCATCAAGCTCGAATCGCCCGGCCCCGTCCTCTACACGCAGGAGCGCGTCGGCAAGAACGGTCGCCCCTTCAAGGTCATCAAGTTCCGCTCGATGCGCACCGACGCCGAGCGCGACGGCCCCGTCTGGGCGTCGAAGGACGGCGACTCGCGCGTGACGCGCGTCGGGCGCGTCATCCGCAAGATACGTTTGGACGAGATACCGCAGTTCTGGAACATCCTCAAAGGCGACATGAACTTCGTCGGCCCGCGCCCCGAACGCCCGCACTTCGTCAAACAGTTGGCCGAGGAGATTCCCTTCTACGAGCAGCGCCATTTGATACCGCCGGGGCTCACCGGCTGGGCGCAGATTAAATACCCTTACGGCGCGTCCATCGAGGACGCGCGGCAGAAACTCCAGTACGACCTGTTCTACATCAAGAACCAGAGCCTCGTGCTCGACGCCGTGATTCTCTTCGAGACCGTGAAGACGATCCTCTTCGGTCGCGGCACTTAAAAGATTTCGCCGCCCCGCTGTTGAAAGCGAAGCAAGACTTGGAGGTTTGAAGTGATGAAGTCGAATCTGAAACTCGCCGCCGCAGCCCTCGCGCTCGCGTGCCTCGCGCTCGCGCCGTGTGCCCCTCTGGCCGTCGCGCAAGGGCAGACGCCCGCCGACGCGAAGGAGCAGAAGAAGCAGAAAGGCAAGGCGCAAAAGCCGACCGTCGCGCCGTCCGCGAAGAAGGCGGGCGAGCGACTTGAGCCGGACGATACGACGAAGGTGCGCGGCGACGTGCCGGAGCGCATCCTCGCCAACCGCCGCGAGAGCGCGCACGAGGCCGAGGACTCGGATGTCGTCTCCTTCAACAACTTCCTCACGTCGTACCAGCTCGGCCCCGAAGACGTAATCTCAATCAGGGTCTTCGGCCTCGACCGCTACACCGTGACCGGCGTCACCGTCCCGCCCGACGGCAAGGTGGACTACTTCCACATCCGCGACGGCGTCCACGTCGCGGGCAAGACGACGCAGCAGGTCGCCGACGAAATCGAGCAACACCTCGACGAGTACCTCATTGACCCGAAGGTGACGGTCTCTCTGGACAAGGCGATGTCCATGCGCTACTACGTCATCGGCGACGTGGCGAACCCCGGCATCCGCACCATGACGCGGCGTTTGAGCGCCTACGAGGCCATCCTCGAATCGGGCGGCATCCTCAACACCGGCGACCGGAGCCGCGTCACCATCTCGCGCATCAAGGCGGACGGGACGCGCGAGCTGATCCCCGTCAACATCGCGGCCATCGAGAAGGGCAAAGCGCCCGACAACTACTTCCTCGGCGCGGGCGACCTCGTCATCGTCCCCGGCAACCGCTACAAGACCGTCAAGAAAGTCCTCGACCTCATGCCGGTCGTGAGCTTCTTCCGCATCTTCACGGGCGGATTCTGAGAGAAGGCAAAAGTAAAAAGGCAAAAGGCAAAAGTTAATGAAAGGCAAAGGGCGAAAGGCGAAAGGCGAAAGTGAGAGGGCATCGGCGGCGCGACGCGCACGGGCTCTGCTGACTTCCGTCTTCTTACTTTTGCCTTTTACCTTTTTACTTTTGCCTTCCGCCGCTTCGGCGGCGCGCGGCGCGTGGGCGAAGCAGAAGTCGGGGACGCTGGCGTGGCTCCACGCGGTCTACTTCGTGGACGAGCGGCGCGGGTGGGCGGTGGGCGGCAAGGGCGCACTGCTCTCGACCGAGGACGGCGGGGCGCGTTGGGAGTTGCGCCGCCCGCCGGTCGAGGACACGCTCAACGACATCTTCTTCACGGACGAGCTGACGGGCTGGGTCGCGTGCGAGCGCAGCATCTACCTCTTGAAGACGAAGGAGGAGCACCGCTCTTATCTCTTGAAGACCGAGGACGGCGGCGCGAGTTGGCGGCGCGTCGAGGTGTTGGGCGCGGACGTGGACGCGCGCATCGTGCGCGTGCGCTTCGCCGACCACGAGCGCGGGTGGGTCTTCGGCGAGATGGGCGCGCTCTACGCGACCGAGGACGGCGGCCAGACGTGGGCGCGGCAGAGAGTCCCGACCAGACACCTTCTGCTCGGCGGCACGTTCCTCGACGCGCGGCAGGGTTGGCTCGTCGGCGCGGGCTCGACGCTGCTGCAAACTTCGGACGGCGGCGGGACGTGGCGCGAAGGCTCTCTCGCCGGACAGACGCCCGCGACTCCTTCAGCTCCTTCAACCCGGCGCGCTTCAACGTCGTCCGGCTCTCCTGCTTCAAACCCGACGCCCGCGCCTTCGGTGCGCTTCAACGCGGTCTCGTTCGCGGACGCGCGTCGAGGGTGGGCGGTGGGCGGACGTGGCGCAATCTACGCGACCGAGGACGGCGGGCGGACGTGGCGCGCGCAGCAGTCGAACGTCTCTTCAGACCTCTGGGACGTGAAATTTTTCGACGCGCGAGAGGGGCTCGCCGTCGGCGGCGACGGGACGGCCATCCACACCTCGGACGGCGGCCAGACGTGGCGCGCGGAGACGACGGGGACGCCCCACACACTCGAACGCCTCTCCTTCGCCGGGCGCACGCGCGGCTGGGCCGTCGGCTTCGGCGGCACGATCATCACCATTGAAAGAAAAGGATGAAGAGGAAGATGTGAGATGTCAGATGCTGGATGCTAGTTCAAGCAAGCGGTCTTCACTAACATCTAACATCTGACATCTGCTCTTTCTTCCCTCGGAGAAGTAATCATGCCGGATCAATCAACGACGCCGAACATGTCTTCAGTCTCGCGGCTGGTGCGCGCGCGGGGCGCTGGGTTGCTGACGGTCGCGCTGTGCGGCGGGCTCGCCCTCTCGGCGGCGGCGCAGACGCCCGCGCCTTCGTCCGCGTCGCGCGCGCGCCGTGCGAGGGCCGAGGCCGCGAAGAAAGACGCGCCCGCGCCGAAGGAAGTGACGGAGCCGCAAGACGCTGCGACGAAGGAGGCGGCGGAGAAGAGTCCGCAGGCGAAGGACGACGTTTTGATTGAGTCGAAGGACTCGAAAGACGGCGTGTTGGTTGAGTCGAAGGAGTCGAAGGATTCGAAGGAGAAGACGGACGCGAGCGCCGAAGTCGTCGTCTCGATGTCGGGCGCGGGCGAAGAGGCGGCGGAGATTGAAGCGTTGCGTGTGCGCGCCGCGTCAGACGCGGACGCTTCGGGGCGCGGTCGCGCGCGGCTCGCGCTCGCCGAACGACTGGCGGCGGCGGGGCGCAAAATCGAGGCGGTCGAACTCCTGCGCGAGATGCTCGGCGAAGAGCGTTTCGACCCGCCGTACTTCTACAACGCGGGGAACGCTCTGGCGCGGCTCGGCGAGTCGGGCGCGGCCATCGAGGCGTACCGCAAGGCCGCCGGGCAGCGGCGCGGCAACTACGCGCGCGCGCAGCATAACCTCGGCGTCGTGCTCATCCGCCTCGGTCGTTGGGAAGAGGCGCAGGAAGCCCTGACCGCCGCGCTCAGGCTCGAACACTACGCCTACGCCGAGGCGAGCTATAACCTCGGTCGCCTGCACGCGCTGCGCGGCGAGGCCGGGCTCGCGATGCAGGAGTGGGCGCGCACGCTCAAGATTAAGCCCGACCACGCGGACGCGGCGGTCGCGCTCGCCCGCGCGCTCGCGGACGACGGAGACGCGGAAGAGGGGCTCGCCGTCCTCGACACCTTCTCGGCGCGCTTCACCCGCACGGGCGGGCTCGCGCCGCGCGAAGTCTCGGTCGCACGCGGGGAGATTATGGCCGCGCGCAACGTCGCCACGTTCGAGCGCGTCGAGAAAGTCGCTTCCACGGAGAGCCGTCCGGCGTCTTCTTCATCTTCGCCCGCGCGCGAGTCGAAGACGGGTGCGCGCCCGCGTCCGCTGAACATTGACCGCGACACATACTCTCTGCTGAGGCGCGCGCGCGCGGCCCGCGAGGCGCGGCGGGCCGAAGAGTCGGTCGCGCTCTACCGCCGCGTCATCGAAGGGACGGGCGGCTACTTCCCGCCCGCGAACCTTGAGATGGGCTTCGCGCTCGCCGCCCTCGGTCGCAACGAAGAGGCGGTCGCAAGCCTCCGCAGCGTGACGGAGAGAGAGGGCACGCGCTACCCCATCGCCTTCTATCACCTCGGTCGCTACTACGAACACCTCGGAAGGCTTGAGCAGGCGGGCGCGGCCTACGCGCAGGCCGTCGCGCTGCTCGGCGACGAGAGCCCGCAATTTTTGCTCGACGTGAGCCGCGTCAAAGAGAAGGAAGAGAAGTGGGCCGAGTCGCTCGCCGCCACCGAGTCTTACGTCCGCGCCGTCGAGCGCATGGGGGCCGTCCCCGACTGGGCGCGCGAGCGGGTCGAATTCCTGCGGCAGAAGGTTACGGCCTCGACGGGCGCGCAGAAGTAGTTTAGAGGCAGTCTGTGACTGCCGACGACAGGGCAAACAGTACCGGGAGCGGTAGCGACCGGGTTGAGCTTAGATGATGCTCAACCCGGTCGCTACCGCTCCCGGTACTGTTTGCCCTCTCTAGTTGGCGGCGTCTTCGTCCTCGACGCCCTCCGCCGCTTCCCCGGCGGGACGCTGCGGCCTCATGTGCGGGAAGAGAATCACGTCGCGGATGGAGCGGCGGTTGGTGAGGAGCATCGTCAAACGGTCAATGCCGATGCCGATGCCTGCGGCGGGCGGCATCCCGTAGGAGAGAGCCTTCACATAATCCACGTCCATCTGCATCGCCTCGTCGTCGCCCCGCTCCCGCTGCTGCGTCTGCTCCTCGAAACGCTGGTACTGCTCCACCGGGTCATTCAACTCCGAGAACCCGTTCGCCACCTCCATTTTTGCCACGAACAACTCGAATCTCTCAGCGATAGCTGAATTTTCGGGAGATGCTTTCGAGAGCGGAGATATAATCTTTGGGTAATCAATAATGAAAGTGGGTTGCTCCAGTTCCTTTTCTACTAATTCTTCGAAGAGCGACAACAAAGCTTTAGCAGATTCATCTTCGGATATAGTTTGGTGAGAATAGGACTTGTGAAGCTCTCGCCACATGTCAGGGGCCTCTTTCTCCCATGTCTCTTGTCTTAGGCGCGCTTCCTCTTCTGGCGAAAATAACCTAACACTCTCTCCGTTCACATCCACGGCTTCGAATGCATTAGAAAGCTCGTCTGAACGCTTCATGTCCCACCAATAAAAGTCATGGAGTATTGCAGGGTTTGCATCTCTGTCCAGCCATGACCCAATATCCTCGCCGATAAATTCCTTTACGCGAGTTGGAACATGACGGCTGATCGCTTGCTTCATCGTAAGCCGCGTGAACGTAGAGAAATCAATAATAATCTCTTCTTCTAAAGGTCTACGCCCAACGAAAGCTATTGATGGTTGAGGAATACCAGTGAATTTTACTTGTAAACTACCCGTCACATTCAGAACAGCTTTGCGTAGCATCTCCTCGCAGAAGTCCATCATCCAGTTCACGTCCTTGTAAGCCGTGTAGAATTCGAGCATGGTGAATTCGGGGTTATGGCGGGTGGAGATGCCTTCGTTGCGGAAGTTGCGGTTGAGTTCGTAGACGCGCTCGAAGCCGCCGACGAGGAGGCGCTTGAGATAGAGTTCGGGCGCGATGCGGAGATATAAATCAATGTCGAGCGCGTTGTGGTGCGTCTTGAAGGGGCGGGCCGCCGCGCCCGAAGCGATGGGCGAGAGCATGGGCGTCTCGACTTCGATGTAGCCGTGGTCGTCGAGGTGGCGGCGCATCTGTGTGATGAGCTTCGAGCGGCGCTCGAAGACTTCGCGCGTCGAGAGTTCGTGCGCCGTGGCTTCGTCTTGCTCGTCGCTCGTCTCTATTTTGAGACTCGAAGCGATGAGGTCGGCGTAGCGTTGGCGTTGGCGAATTTCGGGGTCGCTGATGCCGTGGAGCTTGTCGGGCATCGGGAGCAGAGCCTTCGAGAGGAACTGAATTTTTTCGACGTGGACTGAAAGCTCGCCCGTCCGGGTGACGAAGATGAAGCCTTCGACGCCGACGAAGTTGCCGTGGTCGAGGAGCTGGAAGAGCGCCCAGCCGCTTTCGGTCGCTTCGACGGGCTGGCCGGAGTCGTTGCTTAAGGCCACGGCGTCCTGCTTGCGGACGTAGATTTGCAGACGCTCACGCCCGTCCGAGAGGTGGACGAAGGCGGCCTTGCCCATCACGCGCGGCGGCGTGGCGATGCGGCCTGAGACGCGCACCGTGCCCGCCTCCTTGAGCTTCGCGTTGGCCTCTTCGAGCTGTTCGGGCGTCGGACGCGCGCCTGCTTCCGTCTGCGGCGCGTGGCCTTTGAACTGGCGGACGAGAGCAGTAATCGTGTCTTCGCCTTCGTCGCTCGCGGCGACGTTGGTGCGGGCGAAGCGGTTCGGGTAGGCGTTGCCGACAAGCTCGCGGATGCCTTCGAGGTGCTCGCGGCGGGCGCGCGTCTGGTCGTTCTCTTCGATAAACGGTGTCGTCATAAGTGGTAAATAGTAAATGGTCAATGGTAAATAGACAAAACACGCGCTCGGCGATTTACCATTTACCATTTACCATTTACCATTTACCAGTAACCATGCGCGAAAAAGTCATTTTGCGGCGGGACGAGCTGCGGCGCGTGCGCGAGCGTCTGCGCGAAGAGGGGCGGCGGCTGGTCTTCACCAACGGCTGCTTCGACCTGCTGCACGTCGGGCACGTCCGCTATCTCAACGAAGCGCGCGCGCTCGGAGACGCTCTGCTCGTGGCGATTAACAGCGACCGCTCGGTGCGCGCGCTCAAAGGCGCGGGCCGCCCCGTGATGAATGAAGAGGAGCGCGCCGAAGTGCTGGCGGCGTTGGCCTCCGTGGACTTCGTGACGGTCTTCGAAGAGGAGTCGCCGCGCTCGCTCATCGCCGACTTGCTGCCGGACGTGTTGGTGAAGGGCGGCGACTACTCGACCGCCGAGATTCACGGGCGCGAGGAGGTCGAGGCGGCGGGCGGTCGCGTCCTCTCGCTCCCCTTCGTCGAGGGCGCTTCGACGACCTCAATCATCGAGCGCATCAAGGTGATGACGGCGGGCGAAGATGTCTGAGGGTAAAAAGGCCAAAGGCGGGCGGCGGGTCGAGAGGACGGCGGACGGTCGGCACGTCCTGATTGACGGTCGCCGCTGGCGCGCGACCAACCCGAATTTGCCCGAAGAGGAGCGGCGGCGTCTGGTCGGCGAGTTGATGAAGGCGCGGCGCGACGTGGGCGCGGCCCTGCGCGCCGGGGACGAGGAGGCCGAAGGCGAGGCGCGCAAGCGCGTCCACGCCGCGAAGGTCGCTCTCGGCGAGCGCGGGCCGGAGTGGTGGACGGAGGAGGACAAGAAGTGAGCGACCCGCCCATCCGCATCGAGCCTTACGACCCGCGTTGGCCTTCGATGTTCGAGGAGGACAGGCGGCGGATTCTCGAAGCCGTGGGGGAGTACGTCTCGGCGGTCGTGCACATCGGGAGCACCTCTGTTCCGGGCCTCGCGGCGAAGCCGATTATTGATGTCATGGTGGCGATAAAGAGTCTCGCGGACGCGCCCGCGTGCGTCGCGCCGCTCGCGGCCATCGGCTACGAGTACGTGCCGAAGTACGAAACCGTGATGCCGGAGCGCCGCTACTTCCGGCGCGGGCCGCACGGCGCGGGCACGCACCACCTGCACATGGTCGAACGGTCGAGCGAGTTCTGGGAAGTTCACCTCCTCTTCCGCGACTACCTCCGCTCACACGCGGAGGCCGCCGCCGAGTACGAAAAACTGAAACGCGACCTCGCCGCCGAACACGGCTCCGACCGTGGCGCGTACACGGACGCCAAGACCGACTTCATCAAGTCGAGCATCGAAAAGGCGCGGGGAGGGAAAATGATGAATGCGGAATGATGAATGATGAATAAAAGACGAGTTGAGTTTTATCATTCGAGCTGCAACGTATTCATCATTCATCATTCATCATTCATCATTGAATTCTATGAGTAGTCCAGTTGAATCCATGCCGGTGTTGCGGGGCGTGCTGCGGCGCGTGACGGAGGGCGAGGAGTTCGGGCGTCTCCTGTCGGCGGTCGCCGGGGGCGCGCGTATCGTCTCGGTGGCGGGGCTGACTTCGGGCGCGGCAAGGGCTCTGGCGCTCGCGGCCTTGAGGCGCGAGACGGGGCGGCGCTTCGCCGTCGTCTTGCAGTCGAATCAGGACATGGAGGCTTGGGAGCGCGACCTCCGTTTCTGGGGCGGCGCGCTCCGCAGCGGCGGCGGCGAAGAGCGCGGGGGCGAAGACGTGCTCACTTTGCCCGCCTCGGAGAGCGACCCTTACGCGGGAGCTTCGCCGCACGCCGAGACTCTGGAGCGGCGCGCGCTCGCGCTCTGGCATCTCGCGCACGGCAGAGGCGGCTTCACACTGCTCTCGGCGCGTGCGCTCGTGCGCCGCACGGTCTCGCCCGCGCGGCTCTTGCAGGCGGGCGCGCGGCTCAGACGAGACGAGGACTTCGCGCCCGAAGATTTGCTCGAACTGCTGCTCGCGACGGGTTACGTGCGCGAAGACCCGGTGGGCGCGGTCGGGGAATTTTCGATGCGGGGCGGCATCCTCGACGTGTGGTCGCCGGGCGAGGACACGCCCGTCCGCGTCGAGTTCTTCGGCGACACCGTTGATTCCATCAGGAGGTTCGACCCCGAAACGCAACTCTCCATCGAGCCTCTGCAGGAGACCGAAGTCGTGCCGATGCGCGAGCTGGCCGTGGGCGCGGGCGACTTCCGCCTGTGGGCCGAGGCGGCGCGCGAGCGTTGGGGCGCGGACGACTCGCGCGTGCGCGCGCTCAAAGACCGCACGACCATCGCCGAAGAGGGCGAGACTTTTCCGGGGTGGGAATGGCTCATGCCTCTTCTGCTCAGCACCGACGCGAGCGCGTTCGATTACTTGGGCGACGCCGTCATCGTCGTGGACGAGCCGGGCGGCGTCGAGCAGTATCTGGCGGGCACGTTCGAGACGCTCGCCGCGCGTTACTCCGAGATGGAGGCGGGCGGCGAGATAGGGCTCAAACCCGAAGAGCTTTACTTGACGCCGGAGGAACTGCGCGCGCGTCTGGACGCGGGCACGCGCGTCGAGTTCCGCGCGTTGGGGCGCGCGGCGGCGCTCGTGGACGAAAGGTTCGCGGGCGAGGCCGAGCAGCCCGCCGCGAAGATTGGGCGCGCGCGGCCCGCGCCGCGACCGCTCTTTCTGTTCCCGGCGGTCGTGCAAGCGCCCGAAGTCGAGTGGCGCTCGCAGCCCTCGCGCCGTTATCACGGACGTGTGCCCGACCTCGCCTCGGACGTGCGGCGCGCGCGGGAAGAGAAGAAGGCTCTGACGCTGCTGGCGATGCCGAGCGCGGGCGTGGCCGAGCGTGTCGGAGAGATGCTCAACGAGTACAACGTCACGGCGCGCGTCGTGCTCGCGGGCGAGGGCGGCGCGAGCGTCGAAGACTTCCCGGCCATCGTCACCGTCGGGCGTCTTTCGGGCGGGTTCGAGCTGCCCGCCGCGCGGCTCGTCGTCCACGTCGAGACAGACCTTTTTGACGAGGCGAGCGACGCCGCCGACGTGCGCCGCGCGGCCCCCGGCACTTCGCCGGGGACGACCGTCTCGACGCGGCGGAAGAAGTCGAAGACGGCGGCCTTCCTCTCAGACTTCCGAGACTTGAAGGTCGGCGACTACGTCGTCCACATAGACCACGGCGTCGCGCGCTTCGGCGGGCTGCAACGTCTCGAACTCGCCGGGCAGGCCGACGGCGGCGGGCGCGAGTTCATGCTCCTCTTCTACGCCGAGGACTCGAAGCTCTACGTGCCCGTCGAGCGGCTCGACCTCGTGCAGAGGTATTCGAGCGCGGAGGGGCACGAGCCGACGCTCGACAAGCTCGGCGGTTTGGGTTGGCACAAGACGAAGGCCAAGGCCAAGCGCGCGATGCGCGACATGGCCGACGAGCTTTTGCGGCTCTACGCCGAAAGAAAACTCGTGCAGGGCTACGCCTTCGCCGCCGACAGCCCGTGGCAGAGGGAATTTGAAGAGGCGTTCGAGTACGTGCCGACGCCCGATCAGGACACCTCCATCGAGGACGTGAAGCGCGACATGGAAGCCTTGACGCCGATGGACAGACTGCTCTGCGGCGACGTGGGCTACGGCAAGACCGAGGTCGCCATGCGCGCCGCCTTCAAGGCCGTGATGGACGGCAAGCAGGTCGCCGTGCTCGCGCCGACCACGGTGCTCGCCTACCAGCACTACGAGACCTTCCGCGCACGCTTCGCGGCCTTCCCCGTGACGACCGAGCTTATCTCGCGCTTCCGCTCGACGAAGGAGCAGAAGGAGATCGTCAAGCGCGTCGAGGCGGGCGAGATTGACATCATCATCGGCACGCACCGCCTGCTCTCCAAAGACATCGCCTTCCGCGAACTCGGCCTCGTCGTCGTGGACGAGGAGCAACGCTTCGGCGTCGCGCACAAGGAGCGCCTGAAGCAGTTGAAGAAGCGCGTGGACGTTTTGACGCTCTCGGCGACGCCGATTCCGCGCACGCTCAACATGTCTCTGATGGGTCTGCGCGACATGTCCGTGATTGAGACCCCGCCGCGCGACCGCCTCGCCATCCAGACGCAGGTCGTGCAGTTCTCCGAGTCGGTCATCAAGTCGGCGGTCGAGCTCGAACTCGGTCGCGGCGGTCAGGTCTTCTTCATCCACAACCGCGTGGAGACGATTGAGACCATCGCCGCGCTCGTCCGCCGCCTCGTCCCGCAGGCCCGGCTTTCGGTCGCCCACGGGCAGATGAACGAGAAGGAGATGGAGCAGGCAATGCTCGATTTCGTCGCATATAAAGGGGATGTGCTGGTGGCGACGACCATCATCGAGAACGGCATAGACATCCCGCGGGCCAACACCATCATCATAAACCGGGCAGATCATTACGGCCTTTCGCAGCTCTACCAGCTACGCGGTCGCGTCGGGCGCTCGAACCGACGCGCCTACGCCTATTTGCTCATCCCTTCGGAGGCCGAGCTGACGCCCATTGCGCGCCGCCGTCTGGCCGCCATCAGGGAGTTTTCCGACCTCGGCGCGGGGTTCCGCGTGGCGGCTCTGGACTTGGAGCTGCGCGGGGCGGGCAATCTTTTAGGCGGTGAGCAGTCGGGGCACATGGACGCCCTCGGCTTCGATCTTTACACGCAGATGCTCGAACGGACGGTCGCGGAGCTGCGCGGCGACGACATCGAGGACGAAGCCTCGGTCTCCATCAACCTCGGAGTTGATGTCGCCATCCCCGAAGATTACGTCTCGGACATGGGCCAGCGCCTCCGGACTTACAAGCGCATCGCCTCGGCCCGCGAAGAGGAGACCTTAGCGCAGATTCGACGCGAGACCGAAGACCGCTACGGTCGCCTGCCGGAGACGGTCGAAAGGCTCTTCGCCTACGCGCGTTTGCGGCGGACTGCCGAGGTTCTGGGCGTCATCTCGATTGACCGGACGCCGACCGGCTTGGCCGTCAAGCTCAAGGAGACGGCGCGGGTCGCGCCCGACAAGCTCCTCGCGCTCGTCGCGCGCGGGGGCGACGCGGCGAGCTTCAGCCCCGCCGGGGTCTTGCGAATCGAGACGGGCGACGGCGAGGAGATTATCGAGGCCGCCCGCCGCGTGTTGCTGGAAATTCGCGCCGAAGGGTAGAATACGCGCTTTGTTCGAGACGGGCCGGAAACGGCCTTGTCCGCCGCCCGACACGCACGCCACTTCGCACGGCAGGCACAACTCGCCTGTCAAAAAGTATTTTTAAGAGGAGTTAGAACTTTGTCATTCAAAAACATTTCGGCCCGCGCGCGGATGCTGCTGCTGGCGGCGCTCGCGCTCGCGCTGTTCGCGGCCCCGGCCAGCGCGCAGGAGGAGGGCGTCCCCGTCGTCCTCGACGAGCCCATCGCGCAGGTCAATAACGACGTTATCCTGCTCTCGCAGCTCAAGCGCGAGATTCGCGAATTCAAGGACGTGCTCGTCAAGCAGCGCGGCGTCTCCGAGCAGGAAGCCGACTCGCAGATCGCGCAGAAGCAGGCCGAAATCATCTTCGGCCTCATCAACGAATCCCTCATCATGCAGAAGGGCAAAGACCTGCCGCGCATGACCGAGGAGGTCGAAGCCGAGGTCAACCGCGAAATCCTGCGCGTCGCCAACCGCGAAGGCATCAAGACTATCGAAGACCTCGAAACCGCGATGCGCAACGAGGGCGTCCTGCTCTCCGACATCCGCGAGACGCTCAGGCGGCAGTACACGCAGCAGGCCGTCCTGCAACGCGAGGTGGACGGCAAGACCTACTACGGGCTGGCCGAAGCCGAGCTGCGGAAGTACTACGAAGAGCACCGCGCCAAATTCCAGAGCGTCACGCTCTCGGAGATTTTCCTGAGCCTCGCCGGTCGCTCCGAGGCCGAGGTGCAGGCCAAAGCCAAGAACCTCATCACGCTCGCGCGCGGCGGGTCGGACTTCGGCGAGCTGGCCGCGAAGAACTCCGAGCGCGAGCGCGAAGGCGTGCGCGTCGCGGAGAAGACCAAGGGCCGACTCGAAGAGGACGGCAAGCCCCGCTGGTTCCTCGTCGCCGAGCTGCAAGCGAGCATCTCCTCGGCCATCAAAGACCTCAAGGCGGGCGGCGTCAGCGAGCCCATCAAGGTGGACGAGGGCTACCTCATCCTGCGCGTCAACGAGCGCGACGACGCCTACAAGGAGAACCACGTCCGCAACATCCTCGCTCAGGAGCGCATCCCGAAGGAGCGCGAGAACTACCTTCGCAACCTCCGCCGCGAGGCTTACATCAAGCCCGCCAAGGAGTACAGCGCCGTCATCCAGCCGCTCCTCGACAAGGACAAGGCCGAGACCGCCAGCCAGCCGGAGGCGCAGGCCAAGCCGAAGGACAAGAAGTAGCACCGGAGTTCAAGGTTCAAGGTTCAAAGTTCAAAGTCGAAAGACGGGTTCTTAACTTTGAACCTTGAACTTTGAACCTTGAACTTTTTCCATGCGCCTCGACCAATTCCTCCGCGCCAGCCGACTCGTCCTGCGCCGCACGGTCGCGCAGGAGTTGTGCGAGGCCGGGGCCGTCTCAGTCAACGGAGCCCCGGCGCGCTCTTCGCGTGCCGTGCGCGTCGGCGACCTCATCACCCTCACGCGCCGCGACCGCGCGCTCAGCGTCCGCGTCGCCGCCCTCCCCACGACCAAGCAAGTCTCTCGCGGCGACGCCCCCACACTCTACGAAATCCTCGGCGAAACGAAGACGAACGACGATCCCCTCGACGCGGAATGAAAAGTCAAAGGCATTGAGTCTTTACTTTCCTTAGCGCGCCCCCCGCAAGAGTTCAACGTTTTCTTTCCGTTCGCCTTTCGCGCAGCCGGAGGCGGTCTTTAGCCGGGTGGTTGTCCAGAAATGGAACGCTTCTCACCACGCCCACCCGTCGGACTTCGGAAAACAGCCCCATCCTCAAAGTGGAACGCGGATTGCCGATAATCGAGTCGGAAAGTATTACCTCGTAAACGGGCCGGGTGCGGGGCCGTTCCCAAAACAAGAAGGGTTTTATGAACATCCTGAGCAGCATCTTCACGGACGACCTGGCGATTGACCTGGGGTCGGTCAACACGCTCATCTACGCGCCGGAGCGCGGCGTCGTTTTGAACGAGCCGTCGGTGGTGGCGATTCAGAAATACACGGGCGAAGTCCTCTCGGTCGGGGCCGAAGCCTACAAGATGCTCGGACGCGAGCCGAAGGACGTGGAAGTCCACCGGCCCATCCGCAACGGGACGATTGACGACTTCGAGGCGGCGGAGAAGATGCTCAAAGCTTTCATCAGCCGCGTCACGGGCAGCCAAATCAGGCGCAGCCACATGGTCATCGGCGTGCCCGGCTCCTCCACTCCCATCGAGCAGCGTTCGGTCAGAGACGCCGCGCGCGACGCCAAGGCGACGCGCGTTGACCTCGTTGACGAAGGCTTGTGCGCCGCGCTCGGCGCGGGCTTCTCGTGCGACGACGAGCAGGCGCACTTGGTCGTTGACATCGGCGGCGGGACGACCAACATCGCCATCGTCTCTTCGGGCGCGGTCGTCTCTTCGACGAGCCTGCGCGCCGCGGGAAACGCGATGGACGAAGCGATTCGCGACTACGTCCGCTCGCACTACGAGATGCAACTCGGCGAGCGCGCCGCCGAGCAGGTCAAGAAAGATTTCAGCGCGGCGCTCCAAGAGGGGCACGACGCGCAGAGCATGGAGATCGTCGGCAAGGAGGTGACGGACGGTTTGGCGAAGGTCGTCGAGATTACGGCTGAGGACGTGCGCAAGGCGATTGAGCCCGTCGTCGCCGAAATCGTCGCGGGCGCGCGCCGCGCCATCGAAGAGTCGAAGCCCGACGTGACGGCGGACATCTACCAGACCGGGCTCATCCTGACCGGCGGCGGCGCGCTGCTCGGCGGCATGGCCGAACGGCTTCAGAAAGAGCTGCGCCTCCACGTCGCCGTCGCCGACGAGCCCTTAGCGGCGGTCGCCCTCGGCGCGGGCCGTCTGCTCAGCGACAAGGAACGTCTGCACCGCGCCGCCATCCGCGAGGACGTGCCCGTCTGGCAGGCGCAACAAGAGCTCGTCGTCAACTGGTAAGTTTTCTCGGCGAAGGGGGAGAGCGAAAGAGGGTGGCCGGACGTTTGCTCCGGCCACCCTCTCTCGTTTGTTGTCGGCAAAAGAGTTCTCAGCCGCGTTAGCGGCGGAATAATTTAGCCCACGGCGTCAGCCGTGGGACACAGCGACGGAAAAAGTTTCAGAGCCCCGTCAGGGGCGAAAGAGATTCAACTTGTCCTCCATACAAGTTGAATCTCTTTCGCCCCTGACGGGGCTCTCGTTGTTCTTTCCTGTCTTATACCCACGGCTGACGCCGTGGGCTAAATTATTCCGCACCTGACGGTGCTCATTCCAACATCGCGTCCGCTGACTCGACTGGCGGCTTCAGCCTTCGCGCCTCGCCTTCGCGCAGGGTTTGCTCTTCGTCGAGCATCGCTTCGAGCGCTCCGGCGCGCTCTTCCGGCGGAAGCCTTCGGTATGTGCTGACGATTCCACCCGCGTCTGCTTCTTTAAGCCCTTCTTCGCCGGGAGCGGGCGGCAGAAGGATGAGGCCGCAGACGTAGAGCGCGAGGGCGAAGAAAGAGATGTAGCCGGTGGCGGGCGCGAACGCCGGAGAGTCGAGCGTGCCGAGCGTGAAGCCTTCGAGCACGACCCCCGCCAGACGCTTGAGCCACCCGCCGCCCGGCGCGTAGAGCGAGGCGAGCAGCATGTGCTTCAAGACGAACGCCGTGCCGAAGAGCGCCGCGAGACTTCGGAGCAGACGGCGCGCGTCGAAGGAAGAGAACTGGTCGTTCCAGAGCGTCCAGAGGAAGAAGAACGAGAACATCCACCGCAGCAGACCCGCTTCGGGCAGCACGCTATTAAAACTCTGCGCCGAGGCGAAGAAGAGCGCGGCCAGCGTCAGCGCGTGCGAGACGTTCGTGAGCAGAGGATTTTCGCCCGCGAGCCAACGCCCCACGTCGAGCGCGCGCCCGCGCACGAAGAGCGCCATCAGCATCAACGCCAGCACCAGCGTCACGAGCGGCGGCGCGACGAAGACGAGCGCGTTCGTCCCCGCGCTCACGCGCAAGCCGCCGAGGAGCGTCACCGTCAAAAAGATGGTCGGCAGCAGAACGTACCGGACGAGCGCGCGGTTCCTTGTGCGTGTGTCTGTCATCGGCGCGTTCATTTCCGTTCGCGGAAAACTTTGAGCGGGTTAAAGTCTTCCGCCGTGCGGACGAGACCGCTTTCAAGTTCGGCCTTGAGTTCGGGGGCGGAGTGGATTTTGAGTTCCGTGTCTTCAACCGCGAGCGCGCCTTCGGGCGAGAGTTGGATGGCGAGCGAGGCCGCTTCGAGCCCCTGACGGAAGAGCGCGTCGTCGTTGTAGACGCGGCCCCAGCCTTGCCGGTAAAAGGCGTATGCGACGTAAAACTGCGTGCGCGCGTCGCGCCGCGCGGGGTCGGCCCGCGCCCACTCGTCGCGCGCGGCGGCGTATTGCTCGCGGAGGAAAAGCTCGCGGGCCGCGTCGAAGCGCGCGCGGTCAACCTCGTAAGTCCCGGCGACGACCGAGGCTTGCGTCGCCACGTCGCCCACGCTCTGCGGCGCGGCGGCGTAGAGCCAGACGACGAAGGCGGCGAAGACGAGCGTCCACACGATGCCTGCGCTTTGGATGAGCCGGTGTTGCATTCTATAATCCGTCCGCGCCTCTGGTTCGACAAGTTCGATTCAACTTTGAAAAGGATAACCGATTTTCGCTATGAAAACATTCCTCTCCACGCTCGCCCTCGTCGCCTGCTTCGCCTTGACCGCCGCCGCGCGCCAAGACCAGCATCAGCAACACTCGAAGCAAGAGCCCGCCGCCGCTTCGTCGAAGGATGAAGTCATCAAGCGCGGCACGGCGCTCGGCGACTCGCCGCAGGTCGCCTTCGCCGACGTGCTCAAAGAGCCCGCGAAGTTCAAGGGCAAGACCGTCCGCATCGAAGGATTGGTCGAGCGCGTCTGTCAGGCCGAAGGGTGCTGGATGCAGATTAAGCCCGCGGCGGAGTCCGAGGCGAACGTCCGCGTGACCTTCGACCACAAGTTCACCATCCCCAAAGACACCGCCAAGATGAAGTTCCGCGCCGAGGGCGTGGTCGGCGTCAAGACTTTGAGCAAGGAAGAGGTTGACCACCTCGTCAAAGACGACGGCGCGAAGATCAAGGCCAACCCCGACGGCACGGCGCACGAAGTCTCGTTCGTCGCCACCGGCGTCGAATTATGGAAGTAATGAATGCGGAATGATGAATGATGAATGAAAGACAACTTGTCTTCCATTCATCATTCATCATTCATCGTCCATCATTTTGTTATGAAGCCTTTCAAAATCCGTGACGTGGAGATCAGTCCGCCGCTCGTGCTCTCGCCGATGGCGGGCGTGACGGACGTGGCTTTCCGCGCGCTGCTGAAGCGGCGCGGCGGCATCGGCCTGACCGTCTCGGAGTTCATCTCGGTCGAGGGCCTGACGCGCAACAACCCGAAGTCTCGAAGGCAGATGCGCTTCTTCGACTACGAGCGCCCGTTCGCCGTGCAGATTTTCGGCGGGCAGCCCGAACGGATGCGGATGGCCGCCGAGATGGCCGAAGAAGTCGGCGCGGACATCCTCGACATCAACTGCGGCTGCCCCGCGCCGAAGGTCGTCAAGCACGGCGGCGGCAGCGGGCTGCTGCGCGACCTGCCGCGCCTCGAAACGATTCTCAAAGAGATTAAGAAGGCCATCAACATCCCCTTGACCGTCAAGATTCGCGCCGGGTTCTACGACAACCACATCAACGCGGTCGAGACGGCGCGGATGGCCGAACAGTGCGGAGCCGAGCACATCGCTTTGCACGGGCGGACGAAGGAGCAGGGCTACAAGGGGCGGGCCGACTGGGATTTGGTGCGGCAGATTAAGGAGGTCGTGCGGGTTCCAGTCTCCGGGAGCGGCGACGTAGTGACGGTCGAGGACGCCTTCACACGCTGGCGCGAGACGAACTGCGACGGCATCCTCATCGGTCGCGGCGCGATGGCGAACCCCTGGATATTCCGGCAGATTGAAGACACGCTCGCGGGCCGCGTGCCCTTCGAGCCGACGCTCGAAGATAAGCGCGCGGTGCTCCTCGAATACTTTGACCTCTTGCGCGCCGACATGCCGGAGCTGCCCGCCATCGGTCGCATGAAGCAACTGGCCGGGCAGTTCACGCGCGGACTTCCGGGCGGCGCGCGGTTCCGTCAGGTCATCTATCACTCGCACTCCGTCAACGAGGTTCTCGACCGCATCGGCGAATACTTCGAGACCGTCGCGGCGGGCCGCACCTACATCGGCGAAGGCGGGGCGGAGGACGAAGAAGCGCCCGTCCTCGACTCGTGCGAAGCGGCGACGGTGTAAGTCAGTTCGACGTAAGCACACACAGTACCGCGAGCGGTCTTTCGGGCGGGTTGAGTATCGTCAATGCTCAACCCGCCCGAAAGACCGCTCGCGGTACTGTTAAAGCTATCGCTGTTCGCGGTACTGTTAAAAACGGGAGCCACGAGGCCCGCGCCTGAAGCGGACTTTCGTGGCTCCCGTCGCATGCGGCCCGCACTTAGTTCAAAGCGGCGAGACGCAATTCCGTGCGCGCGGCGGTCTGCGCGTGGATGTCCGCGAGCACCGAGCGGTTGAGGCCGAGCATGGCAAGGCGGTCTGAGCCCAGCTCGTCGAGCGAGGCGAAGTTGCAGGTCTCGTCAATGCGCGCCACGGCGTCGGCCATGTGCAAAAGGAGCGCGACGGGCGCGTTGATCCGCATTGCGTCGTGATGCGCCTGCACCGCCGAAGCCAGCGAGCGCGGCAGGCGGCACTCCTCCAAGACCCACTGTCCGACCTGCCCGTGGTCAACGCCGAAGGCGGCCACCTCACGCTCGACACGCGCCGAAGGTTCGAGCGCGTCGAACCCTCCGGTCTCTTCGGGGAAGAGCGCGCCGAGCAGAATCTCGCCCACGTCGTGCAGCAGTCCGAGCGTGTAAGCCTCTTCCTCGCCCACAATCTTTGTATGCGAGGCGATGAGCCGCGCGGCCTCCGCCGTGCGCAGCGCGTGCGCGCGGGCGCGGCCCGCCTCGCCGTCCCAGTCGCGCGAGCCCATTCGGGCCACGACGGCCCCCATGTGCGCGACGCCGAGACGGTCGCAGGCTTCGCCGAGGTCGGAGGTCGCTTCGGCGTTGTAGCGCGTGTTGGCTTCGTGCAGCACGCAGGCGGCGAGCACGGGGTCGGTCGTGATTTCGCTCCGCAGCTCCTCGAAGTCGGGATGCTGTTCCGTGAGGTCGAAGGTCGTGTCGTCGAGGAGCCCGGCCCACGTGTCGGGCGCGAGGCGGTGGCGGATGAGGGCGAGCGATTCGAGCCCGAAGAAGGCGCGGACGACCGAGGGGTCGAACTGCTCGCCCGAACGCCGCTCGATGATGCGGATCGCCGTCTCGTGGTCGCACGCCTCGCGGAAGGGCCGTGGGTTGGTCATCGCGTCGTAGGCGTCGGCGACGAGGATGATGCGCGAGGCGAGAGGAATCATCTCGCCGCTCAAGCCTTCCGGGTAGCCCGTCCCGTCGAAGTGCTCATGATGATGACGGACGGCCTCGGCGACCTCCTCCATGTCGGGCACGCCGGAGAGCATCCGCGCCCCGCGCTCGGCGTGGAGGCAGACGACGGCGCGCTCTTCAGCGTCGAGCGGCCCCGGTTTTAAGAGGATGTGTTCGGGCGTCCCGATCTTCCCGATGTCATGTAGCAACGCGGCCAGAGAGAGCAGTTCAAGCTCTTCGGCGGCGAGCCCCATGCGCCGGCCCACCGCCGCCGCGTAGCCGCTCACGCGGCGCGCGTGGCCGTGGATGTAGTCGTCTTTGGCTTCGAGCGCGTCGGCGACGGCGCGGACGAAGCTCCGCGTCATCAACTGAAGACGCTGCGAGAGGCGTCGGTTGGCGAGCGTGAGTTCGTGCTGGCCGCGGTTGGCCTCGTAGTGTTCGAGCGCGCGCGCGGCGGTCAGCCGCAGGTCTTCGTTGTTCCACGGCTTGGTGACGTAGCGGTAGACCTGCCCGCAGTTGATGGCCTCGACGAGAGCCTCCATGTCTGTGTAGCCGGTGAGGATGATGCGAACCATGTGCGGGCGCAGCGCGGCGGCGTGCTTCAAAAGCTCGATGCCGGTCATGCCGGGCATCCGCTGGTCGGTGACTAAGAGCGCCACGTCGTGCTGCGAGAGTAACTGAAGCGCTTCGGCCCCCGACGAGGCGGCGAGCACCTGATAGTCGCGCCTGAAGAGTCTTTCGAGCAGGCGGACGTTGGCGGGCTCGTCGTCCACGACCATGATTTTGTAAGGCATTATGTTTGAGGAAACTCCTGTGGGTTTTTGATGAGGACTCGGAAAAAAATTGACTCAGTTGCCGGGCGACTGCTTCGGCGTCGCGTCGCCTATGGGGAGGCCGACGACGAAGGTCGAGCCCTGACCGGGGCGGCTGCGGACGCGGATGAAGCCGCCGTGCCGCTCGACGATGCCGTAGGTCACGGAGAGTCCGAGACCCGTGCCCTCGCCGACGGGCTTGGTGGTGAAGAAGGGGTCGAAGATTTTGCGCAGGTGTTCGGGCTCGATGCCGCAGCCCGTGTCCGTGACGGCGACCAGCGCCGTCCGGTTCTCGACGTAAGTCTGGATGGAGACCTCGCCGCCGCCCGACGCCTCGACCGCCTGCGCGGCGTTCGCCAGAAGGTTCATCCACACCTGATTGAGCTGGCCCGCGTAGCAGTCCACGAGCGGCAGCTCGCCGTAAGCGCGCCGGAGCGTGACGCGCCCCTGCGAGTAGTAGCGCGAGAGCAGTCGCACGGTCGAGTCAATCCCGTCGTGGATGTCCACCTTCTTGAACTCGGCCTCGTCGAGGCGCGAGAAGGTGCGCAGGTTCTGCACGACGTTGCGGATGCGCTCCGCGCCCTCGCGGCAGTCGCCGATGATCGAGTGCAAGTCCGAGAGCGTGTTCTCGTAATCAATCTCTTCCTTCAGCGTCTTGACCTGCTCGCGCATCTGCTCGGAGAGCGAGGCGCTGTCGTAGAGCGTGAGCAGACGCCCGATGGAGTCCACGGAGTCGGCGAGGAAATCCATGTTGCCGTAGATGAACCCGGCGGGGTTGTTCAGCTCGTGCGCGACGCCCGCCGCGAGCTGGCCGAGAGAGGCCATCTTCTCGCTGTGGACGATCTGCGCCTGAAGGCGTTCGAGCTCGGCCTTCCGCTTGGCGAGTTCCGAGTTGCGGCGTTCGAGGTCTTGCTTGTAGCGGCGCGCGTCGCGCAGGAGCGCGCGGCGTTCGAGCGCGCGCTCGACGCTCAACTCTAAGACGTGGAGGTCAATCGGCTTGATGAGGTAGTCGCTCGCGCCGATGCGCACGGCGTCGAGGACGCGCTGCGTGCGGTCAATGCCGGAAATCATGATGACGGCGGTGTCGGGGTGTCGGGCGACGATGTGGCGGAGCAGCTCGATGCCGCTCAACCCCGGCATCGAAACGTCGGCGAGGACGAGCGCGAACTCCTCGCGCGCCATGTGGGCGAGCGCCTCTTCGGCGTTGGCGGCGGTCGTGCAGAAGTAGCGCGCGCCGAGGCAGTCGGAGAAGAGCCAGCGGATGGACTCCTCGTCGTCAACGATGAGGACGCTGCGATCCTGTTTTCCGGCGGGCGTATGCGCGCCCGCGGGAGGGGACTTGACGCTCGCGGGCGGCATCCCGCCAATCACTTGTGACATAGACTTGAACCGGGCTGAGGTCACACCGATGGCAACGTGTGGGGCCGAAAACGTCTGCCGGTCGAATTTATAAAAGGGCTGCGACCGAAGAATGAGGCGGTCACCAGAGGCCCATCCGCGAGAGGCCGGAGGGCACTTCATTCATCCTACTACACGAAACCCACTCCGCGCAGCAACTATTTTTGCAGCCCGAATTTCAGCGGTTTTATCATCATGCAGAAGCATGACTGTCCGTGAGGTTGTGTTCAAGTGAATGCCCTGTAAGGGCGGAAGATAATAGCCGGGGGCAAGTGCGAAGCACGTCGCCCCCGGAAGAGACGGGGAAAGAAATTCGACCCTGAAGGGGTCGCAGTCCGATGTTGCACCTGCGACCCCTTCAGGGTCGAATTTTTCACTTGCTCGTACCGGGGGCGTCGCAAACTTCGTTTGCTCTGCCCCCGGCTATTGCCTTCATCCCCTTCGGGGATGTTTGAGAATTTTCACAGACCTAACGGCCTCGGCGTCTTGCCGCCGAAGAACCAGCTCGCGCCGACGCGGAGGCGGTGCTGCCACGTCGGGAGGCGCGCGGTGTAGAGCGCGAAGCGGGCCTGCCGGGCGAGCGCGCCGCTGACGGCCTGGCCCGCGACGAGCACCGCCGCCGTCTCCGTGCCGAGGCTCACGGCCTCGCCCAGTTCCTCGAAGTGACCTCTTGAAGGGACGCTGCCGTCAATGAGCGCCTGCACGTTCGAGGCGACGAGGTTCGACTGCTGGAAGGCGAGCTGCGCCGTCCCGGCGAGGCTCGGCACGATGTCGGGGAAGTACGCGATGTCGCCGAGCGCGAAGACCTCCGCGCGCCCTCGCACCTGAAGCGAAGGCTCGACGACTATCTGCCCGCGCTGGTTCTTCTCTATCGCCAACTTTTCCAGCAGCGGATTCATCCGCACGCCCGCCGTCCACACCACGCCGGAAGCCTCGATTTCCCTCTGCTCGCCGCCGTGCTCGATGACCGCGCCGTTCGGCAAAACGCGCACGACGCGCGTCTCCGTGTGCAGCTCGATGCGCTTCTCGTGCAGCTCCTTCTCGACTAAGGCGCGCAGTCCCGCGTCCATGCCGGGAACGACGGCCTTGCCCATCTCGACGATGATGACGCGCGGCTCGCCGCGTAGTCCGCGACGGCGGAAGGCGTCGGTCAGAAGGTCTGCCATCTTCGTCGAGAGTTCGACGCCGCTCGCGCCCGCGCCGACGACGACGAAGGTCGCGGCGCGCTGCGCGTCCTGCGGCGCGGCGTCGGGCTGGATGCGGTCGAGCGCCTCGATCATCCGCTGGCGGAGGTCGTCGGCGTGGCGGATTTTGCGGAAGGGCATGGCGTACTTGTCCGCGCCCTCGATGCCCCAGAAGTTCGTGATGGCCCCGACCGAGAGCACCAGATAGTCGTAAGGGATGCGGCGCACTCTGCCCGCCACCTCGACCTCGCGCGCGTCGAAGTCAACGCCCGTCACCGCGCCCTGAAGGTAGCGGATGCGCTCGTCCAGAAGCTCCTTGTAGTGCGGCGCGATGTGCCACGCCTCGACCTCGCCGCTCAGGTACTCGTAGAGCATCGGCGTGTGCAGGAAGTGGTCTTCGCTCCCGACGAGCGTCACCTCGCCCGCCCCCGCCAGCCCCATCGCCGTGAACAGCCCGCCGAAGCCCCCGCCCACCACCACGATGCGCGCCCGCTCCGGCTCCTTCTCGTCTTTGGCGTCCATGAAGAAGTCTCCCACCGACAATTTAAAAGGATTTCGCGCGGCATCGTAGCAGAAAAAAGCAGAAGGCAGTAAGAGCGCGTGGCAAGACTGTAGGGCAGGGCTTGTCCCTGCCCGTGGTGACACTTCATTCAACGTCGAATCCGCCGAAACGTAACGGGCAGGGACAAGCCCTGCCCCTACAGGCAACACCCGCGTTGAGATTAAGTGGCTACACTTAACACGGCGAGGCCGCGCGCAGCGCCCGCCTGACGCGCACGCGCGGCCTTCCGGCACAGCCCGCCTACCCTCAAAAGGCGGGCGTGCTCAGAGGTGCGCACCCCCGCACCCCTATGCGTAATCGCAAACTAAAATGCCCATGTGTGTGAGGACTCCTATGTTATATTCCGCGCGTTCTTTTCTTTGAAAACCCTGCGACGGTCATGCGTAGCTCACGCCTCAGCCTCAAAACCGAGTGATGAGCATCGCCGTGCGAGATGAGAGGTTCATACTCACGGCGAATCTACTACGCAGCCACATTCTATCCGGTGTTGCGGATAGATGCAGGTACGTTCGCGCGGATTTGTGCTTGTTGGGAGGTCTCTCCTGATGGGCCACGCGCGCCGACGGCCAAGCCGCCTTGCCGAAAAGCTCCTGCACATTCGGACTGCGCTCGGCGTCTCTCAGACGGAGATGCACAGGCGTTTGGAAGTCGAGGACGAAGTTCCTTACACGCGAATCTCGGATTACGAACTGGACAAAAGCGAGCCGACGCTGACAGTTCTGCTCCGTTACGCCCGCGTCGCCGGAGTCCCGACCGAAGTGCTTATTGACGACGAGCTAGACTTACCCGAAAAGCTCCCCGGCCCGACCGACCACGCAGAAATCCGCCGCAAATTCGCCCCGCGTCGCCCCGGCAGTAAATAACGGGCGGGCAGCAGCCCTTAACCGCGCATCATTACAATGCACTCCCGCGCCGTTATGCCTTGCCCACGCGTGGGTAAGGCATAACCATCAATGCGCACGTCATACCCACGCGTGGGTATGACGTAACCTCACGCGCGCAGAAGATACCCACGCGAAGGTAAGGCTTACCCACGCGTGGGCAAGCCTTACCTTCGCGTGGGCAAGGCTTACCTTCGCATGGGCAAGGCTTACCTTCGCGTGGGCAAGGCTTACCCTCGCGTGGGCAAGGCTTACCTTCGCGTGGGCAAGGCTTACGACGGATGATTACGTCATAATCACGGGTGCTTAGGTTCTGCGCGCGGCGTCGTAGAAGATAAGCGCGCCGTCTTATGAGGTAAGAGGGCGCGCTTATCGCATTTCTACGGAGGATGTCGCCTTCGCCCTGAAAGGGCGGAAGATAATTAGCCGGGGGCAGAGCGAACGCAAGTGAGCGCCGCCCCCGGAACCGGCGAGAAAACAGCTTCGACCCTGAAGGGGTCGCAGGCCGCGCGCCACCTGCGACCCCTTCAGGGTCGGACTACTTTCAAGGCTCTACCGGGGGCGTCACAAACTCCGTTTGCTCGCCCCCGGCTCTGACCTTCGTCCCCTGCGGGGACGGCGCGACGCGGCTTTTCACTCGCCGAACGACGCCCGCCTTGTCGGCTGGACAGTCCGCGCGGGTGCGTGCTAGATTGTTTCGGAAGTTTGATTAACTCTAGCGGTTGCCTGTGGATAGAGGCAGGCGTACTGCGGTCTGGGAGGACCATCTTAAACAGTGGCTTTAGCAACGGAAGTGAAAGAGACGATAGTCAAGGAGCACCAGACGCACGAAGGCGACACGGGCTCCCCGCAGGTGCAAGTCGCGCTGCTCACGCGGCGCATTAACGAGCTGACCGAGCATTTCAAGACCCACAAGAAGGATAACCACTCGCGGCGCGGACTGCTCAAGATGGTCTCGCAGCGCAGGAGCATGCTCGACTACCTCAAGCGTAGAGACATCGAAGGGTATCACCAGCTCATCGCCAAACTCGGCCTCCGCCGTTAGGCGCGGCGGAGTTGGGTTCAAAGCTTTCAGTGAACGAGGCTCTAAGCCTCTCAAACATCACCCCGTGTCCTGACAAAAGCTTGCGGGAGTTGCCGAACGTGACGGCGCTTAAGACTCCTGACACAGCGGACAACGGGGAGCGGCCTCAAGCGGATCAAGCAAAAGGCGGCAGCAGGCTTCACGGTGAAGGCTGCTGCCGCTTTTTTTATCGTTTCGCCGGACGGGCGGGAGTCGCCTCACGTAGCGCCCCACCGCCCCACGGCATGAAGACAACCACACGAGGGCTCGCGCGGCGGATGAGACGCCCGCGCCTGCAAAGTCCCCCCGAAAGGGAGCGCCCGAAGGAGACGAAAAGACAATGGCAACGAAGAAGTATCTCAAAGAGAAAATTAAACTGGGAGACCGCGAACTGTCGGTCGAGACGGGCCGGGTCGCCAAGCAGGCCGACGGCTCGGTCGTCGTCCGCTACGGCGACACGATGCTCCTCGTCGCGGCGGTCGGCGCGCAGACGCCCCGCGAGGGCATAGACTTTTTCCCGCTCACGGTCGAATACCGCGAGCACAACTACGCCGCCGGTCGCATCCCCGGCAACTACTTCCGGCGCGAGGGCCGCCCCGGCGAGAAGGAAGTCCTGACCTGCCGCCTGATTGACCGCCCCGTCCGCCCGCTCTTTACCGAAGGCTACCGCAACGAGACGCAGATTATCGCCTCCGTCATCTCGGCGGACGCCGACAACGACCCGGACGTGATCGCCATCACGGGCGCGTCGCTCGCCCTCTACCTCTCGGACATCCCTTTCGAGACCCCGATTGCGGGCGTCCGCGTCGGGCTCATTGACGGTCGCTACATCATCAACCCGACCTACGACGAGGTGCGCGAGTCGCGCCTCAACCTCATCGTCGCCGGGACCGAAGAGGCCATCGTGATGGTCGAGGCGGGCGCGAAGGAAGTCTCCGAGGAGATCATGGTCGAGGCCCTGATGCTCGCGCACAAGGAGATCAACCGCCTCTGCCGCTGGCAGAAGGAGCTTTACAAGGCGCTCGGCATCGAGAAGCGGCCCGTCACGCCGCCCGTTCTGGACGAAGAGATGATGGGCGAGATCGAGCGCAACTACACCGACCGCCTGCGCTCTTCGCTCGACACCTCGACGCACGGCAAGCAGGCTTCCTACGCCGCCGTTGACGCCTTGAAGAAGGAGGTCGTCGAGTCCTACCCCGAAGACCTCCCCGAAAAGCGCCAGCAGGCGAAGAAGATTTTCGACCACTTCAAAGAGAAGATTTTCCGCGACGACATCCTCGGCAACAAGCGCCGCCCCGACGGTCGCCGCTTCACCGAGATTCGCCCGATTGAGTGCGAAGTCGGCTGGCTCCCGCGCACGCACGGCTCGGCGCTCTTTACGCGCGGCGAGACGCAGGCCATCGTCACCACGACGCTCGGCACGAAGGAAGACGAGCAGTTCATGGACGACCTCGAATCCGGCGAGATCAAGCGCCGCTTCCTCCTCCACTACAACTTCCCGCACTACTCGGTCGGCGAGGTCGGACGCTTCGGCTCGACCAGCCGCCGCGAAATCGGCCACGGCGCACTCGCCCGCCGCGCGCTCGAACCCGTCCTCCCCGCGGAGTCGGAGTTCCCCTACTCGCTCCGCATCGTCTCGGACATCACGGAGTCGAACGGGTCGTCCTCGATGGCGAGCGTGTGCGGCGGCAGCCTCTCGATGATGGACGCGGGCGTGCCGATTAAGGCGGGCGTCGCGGGCGTCGCGATGGGCCTCGTGATGGAGGGCAACCGCTACGCGATTCTCTCCGACATCGCGGGCGCGGAAGACCACTACGGCGACATGGACTTCAAGGTCGCAGGCACCCGCGAAGGCATCACCGCCCTCCAGATGGACATCAAGATCGCGGGCATCAACGCGCAGATCATGGCCGAAGCCTTGCAGCAGGCCAAGAAGGGCCGCCTCCACATCCTCGAACGGATGGAAGACGCGCTCCGCGAGCCGCGCGAGGACATGAGCCCTTACGCCCCGCGCATCATCCAGATCAAGATTAACCCCGACCGCATCCGCGACGTGATTGGACCGGGCGGCAAGATGATTCGCTCCATCGTCGAGGAGACGGGCGCGAAGATTGATGTCGAGGACGACGGCACGGTCTCCATCGCCACCTCGGACAGCGAGGCGGCACAGGCGGCGGTGGCCCGCATCCGTGGCCTCACCGCCGAGGCCGACATCGGCGAGACATACCTCGGCACGGTCTCGCGGATCGTTGATTTCGGCGCGTTTGTCGAGATTTTCCCCGGCACCGACGGACTCCTGCACATCTCTGAAATCGCCGAGCACCGCGTCCGCGACGTGCGCGACGAACTCAAAGAGGGGCAGCAGATCATGGTCAAGTGCATCGGCAAGGAGGGCAACAAGATTAAGCTCTCGCGCAAGGCCGTGCTCAAGGACGAGAAACAGAAGGCCGGGAAGGCCGAGGCGGCGGGGCAGGGCGGCGACGAGTAGTCGCCCCGGCCCTTCGTATCAACTTCCTGACAGAAAAAGGGTTCGCCCCATGGGGCGGCCCTTTTTTTGTCTTGACAGGCGGCGCGCGCGCGGGTTTAATGAGCACCCGAAACTGGAATACAAAAGCTATTCAGCGTCTCTTCTCAATACAGAAAGCCCGGACGCGGCTTTTCCCGCAAAGTAGTTTAATTGTGGGCAGTTAGGGGACACGGGGGCGCGGGCAGTCCAGACGGACGAGGCCCGACGGTTTGAAAGAGCCGGAGCTTTGAAGCCGGGAAACCGGGAGCGCCGCCGCCGCCGAGGCAGCCTCAGCCGAGACAGTGAAGTCCGGGACTTGAGGCCGCCGCGCCGTCTCCGAAGTGAAATTATAAATCGCTAGATTAAGAGTTTTCGACGCCGGTCAATCCGTTTCGCCCCGACCGCGCGCCCGTTAGGGGAAAGCAAGGAGGACGACCCCACAATGAGGCATCAAGCTTTTCGCCCAGTTGCTCTGATGCTCTGTTTCCTGCTCGTCGCCGCACCCGCCGCGCACGCCGGAACCATCGAGTTCGTCGAAGTCGTGCACGCGCCCGGCCTCGTCGGTCAGTCGCGACCCGCCAACGAAGTCCGCCTCCGCGTCTTCGCGCAGGACGGCACGGCCACGCAGCAGAACCCTTCGACACAGAGCAGCCAGTCCTCCACCCAGAAGTCCGACACCGCGCAGGACCCGGCGACGCCGCAGGGCGCTGCGGGCTCGACCGACTCGACCCTCTCGCAGAGCGGCGGTCAGGTCGAGACCATTGACCTCGGCGACGTCACCGGGACGGTCTGCGACTGCGGCGTGATTGACGTGCCGCCCGGCCCCGGTCGCCGCTTCCCGCTCTGGCCGCTGTTTGCGCTCGCCGGCATCCCGCTCGCCTTCATCCCCCACGGCGACGAAGTCCTCGAGCCGCCCGACACGCCCGACACGCCTGAGACGCCCATCCCCGAACCGGCCACGCTCCTGCTCTTCGGCTCCGGCCTGCTCGCGCTCGGCGCGCGCGCCCGCCGCCGCTACGGTCGCAAAGAGCTGACCGTCGAGACGCCGCGCGCGGTTGCCGAGGAGGTCTAAGGACTCATGTTGAAAGCAACTCGCACCCGCACACTCGCCCTCGTCGCGCTCCTGCTCGCCGCCACCGCCTCCGCGCCCTTCGAGGGTTTCGATGCCGAGGCCAAGAAGCAGAAGAAGAACAAGAACCAGCCGACGCAGGGTCGCGTCGAGGTCTCGACGCAGCCGGGCGGCTACCCCATCATGATTGACGGGCAGCCCGCCGGTGAGACGACCGACTTCGTCCGTGCCATCGAGTTAGACCCCGGCCCGCACACGGTCGAAATCCTTTTCCCGAACAACACGCGCTGGACGCACACCTTCAACATCCTCGCGGGCCGCAAGGAGTGCATCGCGCTCAACTACCGCCCGCGCACCATCAGCGTCCCGGCCATCCCCGTCTCGCCGTGCCCGTACCCCGTCAACGTCTCGGCCCCGGCCAACGTCTCGGACGGCGACCTCGTGACCTTCACTTCCGACGTCGGATACGCGGGCCAGTCGGCGCTCAACTACACCTGGACGGTGAGCCCGCCCGCCGCGCGCATCATGTCGGGCGCAGGCACGCCGACCATCACCGTGGACACTTCCGGCTTAGGCGACCGAAGGGTGACGGCCATCCTCGTCGTTGACGACGGCTCCGGCGACCGCAACTGCCGCCAGACGGCGCAGGCCGCGACCGGCGTCCTCTCGCGCCGCCTCCCCGACGGCCCGAAGAAGTTCGACGAGTTCCCGTCCGTCGCCTTCGACGACGACAAGGCGCGGCTCGACAACCTCGCCATCGAACTCCAGAACAACCCCGGCGCGACCGGCTACGTCATCGGCTACGCGGGCCGCCGCAGCCGCGCCGGAGTCGGCGACCAGATGGGCACGCGCGCGATGGACTACCTCGTCAACTATCGCGGCATCAGCCGCAGCCGCCTCGTCTACGTCAACGGCGGCTACCGCGAAGACGTGACCTACGAGCTTTGGCTCGTGCCGCAAGGGGCGGAGCCGCCGCGCGCGACGCCGACGCTCGACCCCAGTCAGCTTCGCCCCGCGCCGCCCGCGCGCCGCACGCGCCGCGACTAGCAGGGCCGCGAGGGCCGAATCGTAGACACAGCAACAGCGCGCCGCGCGTTCTTCCGACAACGGACGCGCGGCGCTCGGCTTTTACGGCGCGGCTTAAAGAGTTCCTGAGGCCGCCGTGGCACGGCTTTTCCTTGTCGAGACCGAGGACGTTCCTTCGCGTACTGTAATCAAACGTGCGAGGCCTCGGCTGTCCTTTTTGTTACTTAAAACACACGTGATTGGCGGCGTCCGGCGGCGGGCGCGCTTCATGCGAAACACCCCTTGAAGGAGGATCGAGAAAATGGCAGAAGGCGAAGGCTCTAGCAACACCGGCGTGGTGGCAATCGTCGTAATCTTTTTGATCGTGGTCGTCATCGCCGTCCTCGCGTGGCGCGGCGGCGTCTTCGGCGGCGGCGGCAGCAAGGACATCAACATCAAGGTTGACACGCCCGCGGCCAAGTAGCGCGCGCAGGCGACACCGTCTAGAACTTAAGGAGGGGGACGCCGAGCCGTTCGCGGTCTTCGGCGTCCCCCTCCTTTTCATTTCCGGCGCGCGGCTGATACGATGAAAGCCGTCAACCGTCAACCGTAAACCGTGACAGAAGGAAGACCGTCTTTCTCCCGTCACCGTTTACTCGTCACGGTTCACGGCTTTTCCAGATTCCCGATTTTACGCAGAGGATTGAAGTGCCCGCACCGAACATCGAAACCATCGTCTCGCTCTCGAAGCGCAGAGGCTTCGTCTTCCCCTCGTCGGAGATTTACGGCGGGCTTGGCAGCTCCTGGGACTACGGCCCGCTCGGCGTCGAGCTGGCGAACAACGTCAAGCGCCTGTGGTGGCGCTGGCTCGTCTACGAGCGCGACGACATCGAAGGCATTGACTCGTCACTCATCCTCAACCGCCTCGTGTGGAAATATTCGGAGCACGAGGCGACCTTCAACGACCCGCTTGTGGATTGTAAGGAGTGTAAGAGCCGCTTCCGCGCGGACAAGCTCGCGGAGGAAGCCGCCGAGTCCGCCGAGGGAGTTGATTTAAGTAAGATCAAATGCCCGAATTGCGGCAAGACCAACTGGACGGAGCCGCGCCCCTTCAACATGATGCTTGAGACGCGGCTCGGCGCAGTGGCCGACGACGACCCTTCGTCGCTCGCCTACCTGCGGCCTGAGACGGCGCAGGGCATCTTCATCAACTTCCTCAATGTCCAGCAGACGATGCGGCGCAAGCTGCCGTTCGGCGTCGCGCAGGTCGGCAAGTCGTTCCGCAACGAAATCACGCCGGGCAACTTCATCCTCCGCACGCGCGAGTTCGAGCAGATGGAGATGGAGTATTTCGTCCGCCCCGACGCCGAGCATCTCGCGCTCGTGGATTACTGGGTCGAGCAGTACGTCGGCTGGTACACGGGCCTCGGCCTCGCGCGCGAGAACCTCAACCTCTACGAAGTGCCAGCGGAGAAGCTCGCGCACTACTCTCGGCGCACCGTGGATGTCATGTACCGCTACTTCCCCGAACGCCCCGAAGAGGAGCGGCAGTGGGAGGAGTTGATGGGCATCGCCTACCGCACGGACTACGACTTGAAGCAGCACTCCAACAAGCCGACGGACGAGGAGGGGAAGCGACGCAACCCCGACTCGACGGAAGACCTCTCGTACTTCGACGAGGCGGCGAAGGAACGCTTCTACCCGCACGTCGTCGAACCCGCGTCGGGCGTCAACCGCTCCGTGCTCGCGTTCCTCATGGACGCCTACACCGAGAGGACGACCGACAAGGGCGAGACGCGCGTCATCCTCAAGCTACACCCCGAACTCGCGCCGATTAAGGTCGCCGTGCTGCCGCTGGCGAAGAACAAGCCGGAGATAGTCGCGCTCGCGCGCTCGCTGAAGAAGCAGTTGCAGCCCTCGATGCGCGCCGTCTACGACGACACGGGCGGCATCGGCAAGCTCTACGCACGGCAGGACGAAATCGGCACGCCCTTCTGCGTCACCGTTGACCACCAGTCCTTAGAGGATGAGGCCGTCACCGTGCGCGACCGCGACACTTGGGAGCAGGAGCGCGTTAAGGTCGCCGAACTGCCGGAACATTTAAGGAAGAAACTCGGAATCTAATGCTAGCAAGGCGTCAATCGTAATCGTCAATCGTGAATAGTTAAAAGCAGTTCTTTCTATTCACGATTGACGATTCACGATTCACGGTTTTTCCATATGGCAGTAGTCAAAAAACGTAACCAGCAGACCGAGACGCGGCTCGTCCTCGAATCCGACGAGCCCGTTGAGCTTCCGCCCGCCGAGGTTGATGAGAAGGCGGTTGTCTTGCAGTTCGAGACCTTCAGGCCGCACGTCCCCGAATTGCTCGCCGCGCTGCGCGAGGGAACTTGGGCCGAGCCCGTGCCGGTGATGATGGACGGCGCGACCTTCGTCGTCCACGGCGCGACGCGCAGCTTCTGGGTCAAGCTCTGGCACTCGTCCGAAGAGCGCACCGCCGTCGAGCGCGTCCAGATTATCAGTTGCCTCCCCTCGACGCGCGGCGTCCAGATCATCGTCGAAGACCCGGAAGACTACGCCGACGAGGACGAAGACTTCCTCGACGAAGATGATGATGACGGCGACGAAGACGACGGAGATGAAGACGACGCCGGGGAGCTTGAGCAAGACGGCGGCCCCGGCAGTCAAGAAGAAGAGCCGGAGCGCCCGCGCGAATTTTAAACACCGGCCCGGCTGAATTTTTGTCTCCACGCGCCCCGCCGAAGCCAGTTGATGTCTGCACAGATTCCCGAAAAAATTCTATCGCTCGCGCGCTCCGTCCGAGAGGCGGGCGGGCGTGCGTTGATGGTCGGCGGCTGCGTGCGCGACCGTCTGATGGGCTGTGAAGCGAAGGACTGGGACGTTGAAGTCTACGGCGTCGAGCCCGCCGCGCTCCGCCGCCTGCTCGACCGCATGGGCCGCGTCAACGTCGTCGGCGAAGCCTTCACCGTCTACAAGCTCGGACAGGACTTGGACGTTTCCCTCCCGCGCCGCGAGCGCAAGACGGGGAGCGGCCACCGCGGCTTCGTCATCGAAGGCGACCCCTCGATGAGCGTCGAAGAAGCGACGCGGCGGCGCGACTTCACCGTCAACGCCATCCTCGAAGACCCGCTCACGGGCGAGCTTCTCGACCCCTTCGGCGGTCGCGCCGACCTCGAACAAAAAATCCTCCGCGCCGTCTCCTCGGAGACCTTCGCCGAAGACTCCTTGCGCGTCCTGCGCGCCGCGCAGTTCGCCGCCCGCTTCGAGTTCGACATCGAGCCCGCGACCGCCGCGCTCTGCCACACGATTGACCTCACAGACCTCGCGCCCGAACGTCTCTGGGGCGAGTTGGAGAAGTTGATGCTGCGCGCGCGCCGCCCGTCCGTCGGCTTCCAGTGGTTCGACAAACTCGGCGTCAGCGCGCGCCTCTTCCCCGAACTGCACGCGCTCAAAGGCGTCCCGCAGCATTACGAGTGGCACCCGGAAGGCGACGTGGACGTGCACACGTGGCTGACCTGTGACCGCGCGCGCGAGCTGATTGACGAACTCGACTACGCGCGGCAGGTGACGGTCATGCTCGGCGCGCTCTGCCACGACTTCGGCAAGCCCTCGACGACCGAGTTCCTCGAAGGTCGCTGGCGTTCGCGCGGGCACGAGGCGGCGGGCGTCGCGCCGACGTTGAGCTTCCTCGAACGCCTCAAGGTCTACACGCTCGAAGGCTACGACGTGCGCGCGCAAGTCTTGGCGCTCGTCGGCGACCACCTCAAGCCCGGCGACTTCTACCGCGCGCGCGCAGAGATTACCGACGGCGCGTTCCGCCGCCTCGCGCGCCGCTGCGAGCTTGAGCTGCTCTACCGCGTAGCGAAGGCCGACACCCTTGGGCGCAACGCTGAGTGGGTTCCGCGCGAACGCTGGTTCACCGCCGAGGCGCAGGACTGGTTCATCGCGCGCGCGCGCGAGCTGAACGTCGAGCGCACGCCGCCCGCGCCGATTCTGATGGGGCGACACTTAATGGAGATGGGGCTCAAGCCCTCGCCGCTCTTCGGCAAAATCCTCGACGCCGTCTACGAGATGCAGCTCGACAACCGCGTGCGCAACTTAGAAGAGGCGGAGCGGGCCGCGCGGGGGTTGATTGAGCGCAAGGGGGCCGAGAACGCTTGAGGCGCGACTTCCAGGCGCTGACCTCGCCCGGCTTCCTCCTGTGGCGCTCGCTGCTGGTTAATGATTTCGTCCTCAAGCCGCTTTTCCACAACGCGCGCCGCCGTTGACGCCCGTTTCGTGGACGACGCGCGGCGGTGGTAAACTGCTCCGTTCGCATCCCTCGCTCCGCGAAGGCAGTGCCACACCGTGCGCCCTGCGAAAGACGATCTTCCGACCTTACTTATAAATTTACGAGGCACACATGATTGACTTTGAACTGACCGAAGACCACAAGGCCATCCGCCAGACCGTCCGCGACTTCGCGCAGAAGGAGGTCGCGCCGCGCATCAAGGACTTGGACGAGAAGCAGCAGTTCGACCGCACCATCCTCGACAAGATGGCCGAGCTTAACCTCCTCGGCGTCTGCATCCCCGAAGAGTACGGCGGCGCGGGCTTCGACTACATCTCGCTCGGCCTGGTCTGCGAAGAACTCGAAGCCGTGGACACTTTTATGCGCGTCATCATGAGCGTCCATACGGGGCTCAACTCGATGACGCTCTACACGTGGGGGACTGAGGAGCAGAAGCAGAAGTACCTCGTCCCGCAGGCCAAGGGCGAGAAGATTGCGACCTACGGGCTGACCGAGCCGGGCGCGGGCAGTGATGTCGTGGGCGCGCGCTCGACGGCGCGACGCGAGGGCGACGAGTGGGTCTTGAACGGCGAGAAGATGTGGATAAGTTTGGCGGGCGACGTGGCCGACAACTTCCTCTTCTTCTGCTGGACGGACGAGGAGAAGCGCCGCCAACGCGACCACACGGGGATGTCCTGCTTCATCGTCGAGCGTTCGATGAAGGGCTTCTCTTCCGGCACGATTCACGGCAAGCTCGGCATCCGCGCGGGCAACACCGGCTACTTCTCCTTGCAGGACGTGCGCGTGCCCGCCGAGAACCTGGTCGGCGAAGAGGGCGAGGGCTTCAAGATCGCGATGTTCGCACTTGAGCAGGGCCGCTACACCGTCGCGGCGGGCGCGACCGGCATCATCCGCGCCTCGCGCGACGCCTCGGTCGCCTACGCCTTAGAGCGCGAAACCTTCGGGACGAAGATCGCCCACCACCAGCTCGTCAAACAGAAGATCGCCGAGATGGAATCCGACTACCAGATGTCGCACCTGCTGTGGCTGCGCGCCGGTTACTTGAAGAACGAGGGGAAGCCGAACGCGCGCGCGACTTCGCTCGCCAAGTGGCAGGCGACCATCCGCAGCGAGAAGGCCGCCTCGATGGCGATTGAAGTGCACGGCGCGAACGGCTACTCGAACGACTACCCCGTCGAGCGTTATCTGCGCAACTGCAAGGCGGCGGTCATCTACGAGGGCACGCGCGACATCCACACGCTCATGCAGGCCGACTGGGCGCTCGGACTCAAAGGCGAGAAGTCCGCCCGCAAGTCCCTCCCGCCCTACCGCCCCGCCGAGTCGCGCGACACCGTGGCGGCGGATTAAGGACGGAGGCGCACAGAGCCCCCGAAGGGGGCGGAAGAATTTAGCCCACGGCGTCAGCCGTGGGTATCAGGCGGGAAAGAAAGTCGAGCCCCGGAGGGGCGAAAGAAAACCGACACGCGCTCGCGGAACGTCGGTTTTCTTTCGCCCCTCCGGGGCTCTTATATTTTCGTTCTATACATTCCCACGGCTCGCGCCGTGGGCTAAATTCTTCCGCGCCTCCGGCGCTTCACCTTAAAGTTTTGACTCTATCAATTCGGCGCGCTCTCTGCTAGTATGCCTCTGCCTATCCAGTCGCCAGCAATTCAATTCACGGCGGAAGTTCAGACGGCAAAATCCTAGACGGCTGCGGAGCGTAACGGCATGGGTCAAGAGTGGAACAGCGTCAACCTCTCGCTGGATTTCCTGAGCGTGTGCGAGGCCGCGGCCATCGCCTCGGCGCGGACGATGGGGCAGGGCGAACGCAAGTATTCCGATCAGGTCGCCGTCGAGGCGATGCGCGAGCAGATGGACGCCGTGCCGATGCGTGGCCGCATCGTCATCGGCGAGGGCGAGCGCGACGACGCGCCCATGCTCTACATTGACGAGGAGGTCGGCTCCGGCTGGCGCGCGCCCAAAGAGGTGCTCGCGGAGTACCCGGAGGTGGACATCGCCGTTGACCCTTTGGAGGGGACGAACCTCTGCGCGCTCGGCGCGAACAACGCCATCGCCGTCCTCGCCGCCTCGGAGCGCGGCGGGCTCCTCAACGCGCCCGACATCTACATGGACAAGATCGTCGTCGGGCCTTCGTCGCGCGGCGCGATAGACATTGACGCGCCCGTCAAAGACAACCTCAAGGCCATCGCCCGCCGTCTGGGCCGCGACATCGAAGACCTGACCGTCATCGTGCTCGAACGCTCGCGCCACCGGAAACTCATTCAGGACGTGCGCGACGCCGGGGCGCGCATCCGCCTCATCGGCGACGGAGACCTCTCGGCGGGCATCTCGGCGGCGGTCGCGGGCACGAACATCCACGCCCTGATGGGCATCGGCGGCGCGCCCGAAGGGGTGCTGACGGCGGCGGCCATGAAGTGCTTGAACGGCGAGATACTGGCGCGGCTCGTCTACGACCACGAACGCCTCGGCGTGGACAAGGACAAGGTTCCGCCGGAGGCCGAGGTGCTCGCGCGCCTCAGCGAGATGGGCATCAACGACCCCAACAAAATCTACGACACCAACGACCTCGCGCCCGGCAAGAAGATCATCTTCGCGGCGACCGGCGTCACCGACGGCTCGCTCCTGCGCGGCGTCCGCTTCTTCGGCGCGGGCAAGCGCACCCACTCGCTCATCATGACCACCGAGTCGCGCCACATCCGCTTCGTTGACACTGTCCACGTCGAGGGCGGCCCCGACACCGTGATTCGATTTTAGATTTCGGATTTTGGATTAGCGTGCTGCTTCAGCTCGAAGCCGGATGCCTGACGTTCAACTTCAGAAGCTCGAACAATCCAAAATCCGAAATCTAAAATCCAAAATCGTCTTATGCCTTCTTTGATTTCCGAATACGTCCCGCAGGTCGCGGCGGGCGAAGAGGCCGCGAGGCGGCGGCGGGCGGGTGTGACGGCGTGGGTTTGTGCGTCGGCGTTCGGGCTCGTGGTGTTAGGACTCGTCGCGCTCGCGCCGGCGCTGAGGGCACAAGGGTCTCTGCTTCTGTCACGGGCCGTCTACCAACTTTTCGGCGCGGCGTGCCACCAGATACCGGAGCGTTCTTTTCATTTGTGGGGGTTCCCGCTCGCGGTCTGCGCGCGTTGCGCGGGGCTCTACGTGGGGGCGGCTGTCGGGTTCCTGACGTACCCTCTGCTGCGCCGCCCGCTCGCGCGCACGGACGCGCCGCCGCGCGGGTGGCTCTTTCTGGCGGCGCTCCCGACGACGCTCGACTTTCTGCTCGGCGTGTCCGGCGTGTGGGAGAACACGCACGCGTCGCGCTTCTCGACCGCGCTCCTGCTCGGCGCGGCGTCCGCCTTTTTCATCTTGCCGGGGCTCGCCGACCTGTTCACGAGAGACCTCCGGCGACCCTTTCAGACGCGTTCCGTAGTCAAAGGATCGAGGGCGTGAGCGCACTGTCAGTTTCGTGTCTCGCGCGTGCAGTTCGCGAAGTTTCCCAAGCCTGAGCTTTAAGAAAATTTTTGAAGGAGAAAGTGCTAGATGAACGAGAGAACCAAAGCGGCACTCATCGGCGGCGTGGTCGCCGGGGTGCTGTCCGTGATCCCCTTCGTTAGTTCGTGCTGCTGCCTGTGGGCCATCGGCGGCGGTATCTTAGCCGTCTACCTCTACATCAAGAACACGCGGACGCCGATGCAGCCCGCCGACGGCGCGGTACTCGGCGCGATGACGGGCGGCGTCGCCGCCATCGTCTACGCCATCATCGGCATCCCGCTCATGCTGCTCGTCGGCATGGCGCAGATGGAAGCGCAGATGGCGCAGATTCGTCAGACCGGCGTGGACGTTCCCTTCACGGGCATGGCGCTCGCGGTCGTCGGCATCCTGATGGTCGCCATCGGGCTCGTGGTCTGCGCGACCATCGGCGGTCTCATCGGCGTGCCCATCTTCGGCAAGGGCGCGGCTGCGCCTCCTCCTCCTCCCCCGGCGGCGGGCGGCTTCGGCGGCGGCCCGGCGGGCGGCGGCGGCGGCACGTTCGGCCAGGGCTCTTAAGGGCGTCGAGGGCAGGGAACCATCGAGCGTCCGCGCGCGCCGCGAGTGAGGTGGGGCGCGCGGACACTCGCCGTCCGCGTTTTCCGAAGCGCGGGCATCTCGACGGCTGCGGTTCGTGCATCTAAGCGGGCGGCGCTCTGCGGTTTGAAGGGCGTCGCCCGTTTGCATTTATTTCGAGAAGTTAAGAGAGGCGATGTCTTTGAACACAACTTTCTTCGCCGCGCAGAGCGACCCGCTCTTCCGCACCTACGTCGAGGAGGCCGTCTGGAAGACGGCGGAGAACATCAGCCCGCTCTACCGCCTCGATGCCTTCGACTGGACGATCCTCTCTCTCTACTTCGCAGTCCTCTCGGTGCTCGCGCTCTACGGCGCTTATCGCATCAAGCAGGTCATAGACTTCTGGCGCTACCGCCGCGTCGCCCCGCGCCCCCGCGCGCTCTTCAACGAAGAAGAGCTGCCCGCCGTCACCGTCCAACTCCCGCTCTTCAACGAGATGTACGTCGTCGAGCGACTGCTCGCCGCCGTGACGGCGATTGACTACCCGCGCGAGCGCATGGAAATTCAAGTCCTCGACGATTCGACCGACGAGACGTGCGAGGTCGCGCGCGCGGCGGTCGAGCGTTACAAGGCGGAGGGCTTCCCGATTGTCTACGTCCACCGCGAAGACCGCGAGGGCTTCAAGGCGGGCGCGTTAGAGCACGGGCTCAAGACCGCCACGGGCGAGCTGGTCGCCATCTTCGACGCGGACTTCGTGCCGCGCCCCGACTGTCTCAGAAAACTCGTCCACTTCTTCAGCGACCCGCTCGTCGGCTGCGCGCAGATGCGTTGGTCGCATATCAACGGCTCTTACAACCTTCTGACGCGCCTCCAGACCATCCTCCTCGACGGCCACTTCGTCGTCGAGCAGACGGTCAGGAACCGGACGGGCGGCTTCTTCAACTTCAACGGGACGGCGGGCATCTGGCGGCGGCGGACGATTGAACTTTCGGGCGGCTGGCAGCACGACACGCTCACCGAGGACACAGACCTCAGTTTCCGCGCGCAGCTCATGGGCTGGCGCTTCGTCTATCTCCTGGACGAAGACGCGCCCTCGGAAGTGCCCGTCGAGATTAACGCCTTCAAGGCGCAGCAGCGCCGCTGGGCGAAGGGCGTGACGGAAGTCGGACTCAAACTCTACCCGCGCATCTGGCGCGCGGACTTGCCGACGCGAGTCAAGTTAGAGATGCTCTTCCGCCTTACCGGCAACATCAGTTACCCCTTGATGATCTTGACGAGCCTGCTTCAATTCCCGCTCCTGCTCGTCCGCTACAATCAAGGGTTCTATCACCTCATGCTTTTGGACGTGCCGCTGCTGTTCTTCTCGACCGTCTCGGTCGTCCTCTTCTACGGCTCGGCCATCTGGTATCTCGACCGACCGCACTCGCGCCGCAGACTCCTGCATCTCCCGCTCGTCATGGGCCTCGGCATCGGCCTTGCCTTCTCGAACGCGCGCGCCGTGCTCGAAGCCGTGCTCGGCATCAAGACCGAGTTCGTCCGCACGCCGAAGTACAAGGTCGAGGGCACATCAGACGAGACGTGGAAGCGCAAGAAGTACCGGCGCGGGCGCGGCTGGCTCCCGCTCTTCGAGCTTTCGTTCGCCGCCTACTTCCTGCTCGCCATCGCTTACGCCGCGCGGATGGAGATGTGGGGGACGATCCCTTTCCTCTCGCTCTTCTGCTTCGGCTACGGCTACATGGGCGTGATGAGCCTGCTCCAAACCTCCGGCGTCCGCCGCTGGCTCGAAGCGCTCCGCCCCGTCGCCGTCGGCAGAAGGTAAGAGTGAGTTTCAAACCTTCAACGCGCGTGAAGTCTGTAGGGGCAGGGCTTGTCCCTGCCCGTGTGGCGACATAGACATTCGGGCAGGGACAAGCCCTGCCCCTACAGTTTTGAAACGGATTCTAAGTAGTGCCGCGTGCGCCACTCTTAATTGTCTTGACCACGCGCTCCCGCTCGGCATAGTATCCCGGCGTTCAAGAACGCAAGGGTTCGAAGTGCTGCCCGGCGGCATCGTCCCACACACACATACGACCGAACTCAAACACCCACAGAGGAATCTATGCTGAGAAACTTCTCCCCAGTTCTCGCGCGCCTCGTCGCGCTGGCGGTGTGCTGCGCCTGCCTGGCGATGGCGACCTTCGCGCAGTCGCAGGCGACGACCGGCAACGTCGAGGGGCGCGTGCTCGACCCCAACGGCGCGGTCGTCCCCGGCGCGTCCGTCACGGCGACCAACAATGCGACCGGGCTCGAACGCACCGCCACGACCGACGACGAAGGCAACTACCGCATCATCCTTTTGCCGCCGGGCAAGTACTCGGTCAAGACCTCGGCGGCAAACTTCGCCGCCTCCGAAGTGCCGGAAGTGACCGTCACGGTCGGCTCGACCGTCTCGCTCGACCCGACGCTCGGCGTGGCGGGCGCGCGCACCGAAGTGACCGTCACGGGCGAGGCTCCCGTCGTCGAGACGACGCGCACCTCCGTTGCCACGACCATCAACCAGAACTCCATCGAGAACCTGCCCATCAACGGTCGAAACTTTCAGGACTTCGCCACGCTCTCTCCCGGCGTGACGCGCGACCCGCGGGGCGGAGACCTTTCGGTCGGCGGCCAGCGCGGAACCTTCAACAGCCTTCAGGTTGACGGCGTGGACAACAACAACACCTTCTTCGGTCAGGCCTCTAGGGCGCGGCGGCGTGCGACCGCCTTACCAGTTCTCGGAAGAGTCGGTGCAGGAATTTCAGGTCAACCAGAACGGCTTCTCGGCGGAGTTCGGGCGCGCGGGCGGGGCGGTCATCAACGTCGTCACCAAATCGGGGACAAACGCCTTCCACGGCGGGCTCTTCGAGTATTTCCGCGACGAGTCTTTGAACGCCAACGACCCCGTGACGAAGGCCAACCAGTCGCGGCGCGGGCAGCCGAACAAGCGACCGCCCTCGCGCATCAACCAGTTCGGCGGGCGCATCGGCGGCCCCATCGTCAAGAACCGCGCCTTCTTCTTCTTCACCTACGACGGCCAACGCTCCGACGTGCCGCAGGTCTTGGACGTGCCGAACGTCACGACCGCACCCGTCGCGGCGCGCAACGTCCTGCTCCCCAAACTCGACGTGTATCAGGTCGGTCGCAATCAGAACGTGATCCTCGCCAAGACCGACATCACCATCAACTCAAGCAACCAGCTCTCCCTGCGCTACAACCATCAGGGCTTCACGGGCCGCAACAACGAGAACAACGGCCCGCAGAGCGTCGAGGAGCATTCGGGCGATAGCGTCGTCAAGAGCGACACGCTCTCCGGCACTCTGGCTTCGACTTTGACGCAGAAGTTGGTCAACGAGTTCCGCTTCCAGTTCGCGCGCGACAAGGAGCCGGGCGAGGCCAACAGCGACGCGCCCGAAGCCGTCATCAACACGCTCGGCGGCGTCAACTTGAGCATCGGTCGAAACAACTTCAGCCCGCGCGAGACGACCATCAAGCGCGTCCAGTTCATTGACAACATCTCTTACGTTTCGGGGCGCAGCAACTACAAGGTCGGTCTCGACTTCAACTTCGACCGCATCCTCAACTTCTTCCCCGGCCTCTTCAGCGGCTCCTACACGTTCCCCAGTTTCACGGCCTTCGCCAACAACCTGCCCTCGGCCTACACGCAGAACTTCGCCGGGCCGGGGACGACCGGAGGGACGACCGAGCCCAACATCTCCGAATACGCCTTCTACGCGCAGGACGACTGGCGCGTGACGCCGGGGCTGACGCTCAACCTCGGCGTGCGCTACGACTACCAGAAGCTCGCCTGCCCGCCCGTCAGAAACCCCGACACACTCCTGCTCTCGAACGGCGTGGACACGGGCCTCTGTCCGAGCGACAAGAACAACCTCGCGCCGCGCGTCGGCTTCTCCTACTCGCCGGACGCGCGGACGGTCGTGCGCGGCGGCTACGGCATCTACTACAACCGCACGCCCGCCATCGTCCTCGGCACCGTTCACTCGCAGAACGGCATCAACGTCACCGGCATCAACATCTCTGACAACACGGCGACCCCGGCCAACGAAGTCAACGCCGTCGTCACCTACCCGAACATCCTGACCGCGCCCCCGGCAGGCTTCTCGGCCAACCCGAATCTCTTCGTCTTCGCCGACGACTACGTTCAGCCCTACGTCCAGCAGGGCCGCTTCGGCGTCGAGCGCGAAGTCTTGAACAACCTCAGCCTCTCGGCCACCTACCTCTTCTACAGGGGCGTCCACCTGACGCGCACGCGCGACATCAACCTCCCCGCGCCCGTCGCCTTCGCGCGCACCGGGCCGGACGCGCAGACCTACACGTTCCAACGCTTCACGGGTGCGCGGCCCATCACGCGGACGAGCGGGCAGTCATACAACCGCATCAGCCTCTTCGAGAGCGCGGGCAAGTCCGCCTACCACGGCCTCGCCTTGCAGGCGACGCAGCGCCTGACGCGCGGCTTCCAGTTCCTCGCCGCCTACACCTTCGCCAAGGCCGAGGACGACCGGCCCGACCAGACCATCGTCGTCGTCGGCGCGGACGACGCCAAGATCGTCGAGAACCAGATTAACCCCGGCCTCGACTACGCGCGCTCGGACAACGACATCCGCCACCGCTTCGTCTTCAGCCCCGTCTACGAGTGGGGCCGCATCAAGTGGAGCGACAACATCGTGGCCCGCACCCTCTTCAGCGACTACACCTTCTCGACCATCGCGCAGTTCCAGTCGGGCGTCCCCTACTCGGCGCTCGTCGGCGGCGACCCGAACAACGACGGCAACCGCTCGAACGACCGTTTGCCCGGCACCGTGAGGAACCAGTTCACGACGCCCTCGGTCTACCAGTTCGACGCGCGCCTGACGCGCAACATCCGCACTTCGGAGACGACGCGCCTGCGCCTCATCCTCGAAGCCTTCAACGTCTTCAACCACCCGAACGTGGCCCTCGTCAACAACACGTTCTTCAACTACTCCGGCGGCGCGAACGGCGCGCTCACCGCCCCCAACGTGCTCACCGCCTTCGGCACGCCGCGCACCTTCGGCTCGCCCGCGTCGGGCACGACGACCTTCGTCACACCCCGTCAACTCCAACTCGCGCTCAAGTTTGATTTTTGAGGGCGGAACGCAGGCCAGTCAGTACCGCGAGCGGTAGCGAGCGGGTGCGGTTACGCGAGCACAGCGCCGCTCGCGGTACTGACCCGCACACACAAAGCGGCGGGCTCACTCTGACTGAGTGAGCCCGCCGCTTTCAGTTTTAACGGAAGCCTTTAGCGTCGTCCCGCGTTCAGGATGTTCAAGAGCGCGAGGAAGATGTTGAAGGCGTCGAGGTAGAGCGACAGAGCGCCCGCGATGTACTCGTTGACGGGGTAGCGGCGGATGATGTTCGACGTGTCATAGAGCACGAAGCCGGAGAAGAGCAGCAAGGCCGCCGCCGAGATGGCAAAGCTGAACGCGCTCGAAGCGATGAAGAAGTTCAGCAGTCCGGCAAGCACGACGACGATCAAGCCCACCGTCACCATCCCGCGCATGAAGCTGAAGTCCTTCTTCGAGATGAAGACGTAGGCCGTCAGGCCGCCGAAGATGCCGATGGTCAGCGCGCCCGCCTGCCAGATGGAGCCGGGGTTGACCCGGCTCAGGACGTAGAGCAGCGGCGAGATGACGACGCCCGTCAGGGTCGTGAAGGCGAAGAGCGCGAGCAGGTTCAGGCCCCGCACGTGGCGCACGGCCTGCGCGCCCATCACGCCGCCGAGCATCACGAAGAGCATGATGAAGGGGTGCGCGAAGGCGAAGTTGAGGAGCGGCGGGAACGAGAGTCCGAGCGCCACGCCGCCGACGGCGAAGAGCGTCGCCGCGAAGAAGAGCGCGTAGACTTTGCGCACGAATGACATCCGCTCTTCGGCGCTCGCCTGCGCGGCGGTCACGGGCTGGAAATCCTCGGCCCAACGGTCAACGGCGCGGCCCGGCTGCGGCGGCCACGCTTCGGGCCGGTTATATCGCTGGTTATTCGGCTGATAATCGCTCATTTGAAAATCCTCTTCTGTTAGGCGAAACATTTCGGGGCGCGAAAATTCGCGCCGACTGTTTAGATGCTGACGCGCGAGGCGCGGATGTATTCTGTCACACGCGCCGCGCCGATGCCAGAGACGCGGAGGCTTTGGACGCGGAGGCCGCGCCTTCTTTGCTTTCCGGTTCGTTGATGCTTAAATGAGTTGATGCCGAAAGGCTTCCCGCCCATCCTCTACGTGCTGGCCGCCGCGCTCCTCTGGAGCACGGGCGGGCTCTTCATCAAGGCGACGGAGCTTTCGGCCTTCGAACTCTCCTTCGGGCGCTCGCTTCTGGCCGCCGTGACGGTCGCTTACTTCACGCGGCGCGAGGGCTTCCGCGTCAACTGGTTGACGGGCGTCGTCGCCGTGCTCTACGCGGCGCTCCTCCTGCTCTTCGTCATCGCGACGAAGATGACGACCGCCGCCAACGCCATCTTCATCCAGTACACCGCGCCCGTCTACGTCCTCATCCTCGAACCCATAATCTACAAAGAGAAGTTCCGGCGGCGCGACGCCTTCGTGGTGGCGGTGTGCGCCGTCGGCATCGCGCTCTTCTTCGTCGGGCGGGTGCGGCCCGAAGAGATGAACGGCAACCTCATCGCGATGCTCTCCGGGCTCTGCTTCGCGTTCTTCATGCTCCTCATCCGCCACCCGCGCGCGGGCGAGGTCAACCGCGCGTCCTCCATCATCTACGGGAGCATCCTGCTCGCGCTCGTCACTCTGCCCTCGTTCGTCGCGGGCGCGCACAAGGTCAGGCTGTCCGACGTCGGCATCATGGTCTTCCTCGGCGTCTTCCAGATAGGGCTCGCCTACACGCTCTTCACGTGGGGCGTCGAGAGCGGCGTGCGCTCGCTCGACGCCGCCCTCGTCGGCTACATCGAGCCGGTCTCTAATCCCCTCTGGGTCTACCTCTTCATCGGCGAGCGGCCCACCGCCTGGGCCTTGCTCGGCGGGGCCATCATCATCACGGCGGTCGTCGTCCACACCTACTTAAGCACGCGCGAGGGCGCGAGAGCGCGCCGCGCCGCCGCCGAGTCGCACGCCGTGGGCGAAGGGCTGAAGAAGAAATGATGAATGCGGAATGGGTGAGAGGAGCCGCGCTTATCTAAGCCTGCCGCTCCCGGCGTATCTGTTCGGTGAAGATTGTGCGGCTTGAAGGACTTCCGCAATCTCCGCAATGCGCGCAAAGCTGACGGACTCATAATCCACTGATTCGTAACGCTGGATTTGCTGCTCCGGCATCCCAAGACGTTCGGCCAGTTCCTTCTGGCTCAGTCCGGATGCGATGCGCGCGCGGATAAGGTCTTGAGGCACGTCTGCGATATAACTGAGGTCTGGAGGCGGGATGTCCCCTTCTTTTATTCCCTCATACTCACGCAACTCGCCTTGCAGAGACTCCAACTGACTCCGCAGGGCATCGGCCTGCGCTTTAATCAGGCGCGGGTGAGTCGTCCCCTCGTTGGTCGTCTGCGTCGAGAAGGACTCCAAAGCGGCGTCAAGCTTTGCGGCCTGCGCTTTGGTTATACGATATTGGCGTTCATTCTTAATCATCATCCGTCATCTAATTCCAGAACGATAATGCCTTTTGGCTCTCCGGTCTGTTTGTCTACTTGAAAGAATTCTAAGAACGTCCTTCCGGTGAGACCTTCCGGCACTTGCGCCGGGAAGAACTCAACTCCGAAGCGAGCTTTCTGCGCCGCCCGTCCGTTCTCAAAATCGAAAAACACTGGGTCGAGTGCATCAGCGTCAACGCCGTTAATGTCCCAACAGACATCAATGTCGTTCGGTCGCTCCTTCGCCGTCACGAAGCTCCCATTGATGTATACGCGGCGGCAACCCGCTACTCTCAGCAGACGCAGAGCCTCGCTCAATCCTCGTAATAGTTGCCGTCTTCGCTCATTACCTCCAAAACGCTCTCTCACTTCCTCCAAAGTTGCAGGATGTACCCCTTGGGGTAACAACCCATCGGCGTTGAATTGGGGAATCATTTCAGCTTCCTCTTCGCGCGCAACGAGTGCTCATGGCGGGAGTCTCTCCTTTTTGAGGGTTTTGGAGTTTCGGTCAGGGTGTCCTAAATTACACATTCGCAGGGAATGCATCCGTTTTGCGAGAACCCAACAATATCATTGTGTTGATAGGGCGTCAAGAGGAATGTTCGCAGTATCTTGATATTTCGATTCAGCGGAAGTCGCGGAGGAGGACGACGCCGGTGGTTTCGGCGCTGCGGGTGGCGACGAGTTGTTTGGCGTCGCGCGAGAAGTCGAAGGCGGCGACGCCGTTGGTCTTGAAGTCGGTGAGTTGGACGGGCTTGCCGCCGTTGAGGGGTTGCATCCAGACGTTCTGCGTGCCGGTGCGCGAGTCGAGGTAGGCGAGGCCGCGGTTGTCGGGCATCCAGACGACGTTGGCGCGGAAGCTCTGGTCGAAGTCGAAGAGTTTGACGGGCGGGCCGCCTTCAATGGGGACGACGGCGAGTTTGACTTGTCCGTTCCGGTCGTAGATGCAGGCGACGAACTTCCCGTCGGGCGAGACGAAGGGCCAAGAGGAGGGCGCGTCGGTGACGGGCACGGGCTCGCCGCCTTCAATCGGGACTTTCCAGATGCGACCGAGCGAGCCCGTGCCGAGCGTCGCGTAGACGACCCAGCGACCGTCCGGCGTCGGGTGCGCGAAGTTCTCCCCTTGCCCTGATGTGAGACGCTTCGGGTTCCCGCCGTCCAAGTCCATCCGCCAGACGTTGAAGACCTCGCCCGCGCGGTTCGAGACGAAGATGATGTAGCGCCCGTCCGCCGAGACCGACGGGCCGTAGTTCGAGCGCGCGCCCACCGTCAACTGCCTCTGCCCCGTCCCATCGGCGTTCATCAACCAGATGTCCCAACTCCCGCTCGCCACCGACGCATAAACTATCCGCCCGTCCGGCGTCCACGAGACTCCATAAAAACCGTCGAAGCGGCCCGTGCCCGAAGTTATCTGTCGCGCTCGCGCGGCGTCGCCTCCGGGCGCGACCCAGATGTTCGGCACGCGGTCGGTCTGCACGGCGACGAGCGACGTGCCGTCCGCAGTGAGGCTCGCGCCCTGATAGGTGTTGAGGTCGTTGGTGATGCGCCGCGCCTCGCCGCCGGGGAAGGAGAGCTGCCAGATTTGCGGCGGGCTCAACTCCTGCTCCGCGCCATTTAAGACGAGGCCCGAACCGTCGGGCAGCCAAGAGAGACCGTTGACGCCGAGCCAGCGCTCGTTCGTGATGCGCGTCTCCGCGCCGTCCGAGACGTTGAAGGCGGTCACGCCGAGGTACGTGCTGTTCGGGTCTTGGTTGAGCGCGGAGCCGTAGGCGCAGGCAATCGTCTTGCCGTCGGGCGACCACGCGGGCAGTCCGATGGCGACGCCCGCCGGCAGGCGCAAGGGGATGGGTCGCACGTCGCCGCCGTCCGAGTCGGCGGTGAAGAGAGTGCGGGTTCGCGGGGTCGTTGCCGCCGCCGAGGAAGACGAAGCGCTTGCCGTCGGGCGAGAAGGAGATGGGGCTGCGGAGGCTCTCTTGAATCCTCTTCTGCGTGCCGCCGAGGACGGGCACTTTGTAAAGCTCCGGCGCGGGCAGGCCGTTCCGGAAGACGGCGTAAAAGATGTGGCTGCCGTCGGGCGAGAAGAGGAGCCCGCCGTAGCCTCCGCCTTCGACGGGCGGAGCGACGCGCTGCGCGTTGCTCGCGGCCCCGACCTGCCTCACCCAGATGCCCTGATTCGCGCCTTCGGGCGTGATGTAAGCGAGGTATTTGCCGTCGGGTGAGATGACGGCCTCCTGCACGTCCCCGGCGACGGCGAGCCGCGTCACCTTCATGGACTGGAACGCGGGCGGGCGCGGCGCGGAGGTCTCGCGCCGCACCGAGAAACGGAAGACGGCGTAGACGAGCCCGCCGAAAACGAGCACCGCCGCCAACGCGATGAGAATCGCCGCGCGCACGGGATGACCGGAATTTTCGTGGGCGTGTCTTTCATCAACGCGCGGCGCATCGGCGACGGCGGCGAAGCGGTAGCCGCGCCGGGGGACGGTCTCGATGTACTGTTGCGGCGGCTCGCCGCCCTCGTCGCCGCGTGCGAGCGCTTTGCGCAAAGTGAAGACGTTCTGCGCGAGCGTCGCCTCCTCGACGAAGGTGTCGGGCCAGATTTCCTTGAGCAGCTCCCCCTTCGACATCACGCGCCCGCCGCCCCGCACCAAGACGAGGAGCGTGTCGAACTCCTTCGGCGTCAGCCGGACGTGCTCCGCGCCGCGCCGGAGCGTGCGCTCCGAGGCGTCCAAGACGAACGGGCCGAACTCGTAGAAGCTGTTGGGGGGGCTCGTCATAAGGGCTTTTGAAATCTCTTTGATAACTCTTTCAAAACTATTTTGGCCGACTTTGAAGGGCTTTTGAGAATCAAACGCCCCTCGCTTCCGCGTTATCCCGTGAAGAGCGAGGGCGGCACACGAGCCGACCCGCTACCGGATGAACGAAGGGGCGGCGGCAAAAGGTTCGACCGGCCACAGCAAAAATTTTATGTCATCGAGACTAAATGGAGGAGTTATGAAAAAGCAAATCATGAGAGCGTTCGCCATCCTCGGCCTGCTTCTGACGTTGGCCGCCACTTCCCTCAACACGTTCGCGGCGCAGTCCTCGCAACGCCTCGTCGTCAACGTCCCGTTCGAGTTCATGGCGGGCAGCAAGCTCCTCCCCGCCGGTCGCTACACCATCACGCGCGCCGGGAGGGATTCCGGCAGGGCTCTCTTCATCCGCAGCGAGGACGGGCGCGCGTCCGTCACCGTCCTGACGAACACGGCGGAGGCGGGCGGCGAACTCCCGCAGGTGAGCTTCAAACGCTACGGCGAACGCTACTTCCTCAACAGCGTCTGGACGCCCGGCGTCGAGGCGGCCCGCGCGCTCCCCACGTCGGGCATCGAAAAGGAGCTGAGGCGCGAGCTGGCGAAGGGGAGCAAGACGAAGGGCGGCGATGCGACCGTCGCCGAGACCGTGACGATTAACGGCGGATTGCGGTAAGACGTAAAGCCCTGAAGGGGCGCGAGACAATAGCCGGGGGCAAAGCAAACGAAGTTTGCGACGCCCCCGGTTAGCATTGATGAAAGAATCCGACCCTGAAGGGGTCGCACCTCAACGTTGAAGTGCGACCCCTTCAGGGTCGGATTCCTTTTACGCCTTTTCCGGGGGCGACGCTCAGGCTGACGCCTTCGCTCTGCCCCCGGCTATTATCTTCGTCCCCTTCGGGGACGGGATGCCCGTCCGCAAACTTTGAACTTTAAACTTTGAACTCTCAGGCGGTGAGCTGGCCGACGATCTGGAAGAGCCTGTCGGGGTCAACGGGCTTGGCGACGTGGACGGAGAAGCCGGCGGCGAGGGCGCGCTCGCGGTCTTCGTCCATCGCGTGGCCGGTGAGGGCGATGGCCGGGATGCCTTCGAAGCCGGGCAGACGCCGCAGCTCGGCGAGCAGAGTGTAGCCGTCCATCCCCGGCATCGAGATGTCGGAGATGATGAGGCCGGGCTTTTGTTCGCCGGCGAGCGCGAGGGCCTGCGCGCCGGAGGCGGCGGCCATCACCTCGAAACCTTTCCGCGCGAACATCATCCGCAGCAGTTCGAGCGTCTCGCCCGAATCCTCGACGATGAGGACGCGCAAGCCCACGCGCGTCGGCGCGTCCTCCGCGGGAGTCTCCTCTGTGCCCACCGCGCCCGCCACGCAGGGCATCCCGAAGGTGAAGGACGCGCCCCGTCCCTCGCCCTCGGACTCGGCGCGCACCCACCCGCCGTGCAGCTCGGTGAGCGCGCGGACGATGGCGAGTCCGAGACCGAGCCCGCTGTAGAGTCGCGTCGTCGAGCCGTCGGCTTGGCGGAAGCGGTCGAAGACGTGCGGCAGGAACGCGGGCGCGATGCCGATGCCGGTGTCCGAGACTTCGACGCGCGCCTCCGCGCCCTCGTGCCACGCGCGGACGCGCACGCTGCCCTTGCTCTGCGTGAACTTGACGGCGTTCGACAGAAGGTTCCAGATGACTTGTTGCAGGCGGAGGGGCGCGCCCTGCACGACGAGCGGGCAGTCCGTCAGCTCGACTTCGAGCGCGATGCCGCGTGTCTTCGTCTCGGCCCGCACGGTCTCGACCGCCGCCTCGACCACGGCGCAGAGATTGAAGGTGTCCCACTCGATGCGGAGCTTGCCGGAGACGATGCGCGAGATGTCGAGGAGGTCGTCCACGAGCCGCGCCTGTAGGCGCGCGTTGCGCTCGATGGCGTCGAGCCCCTGCAACATGAGCGCCGGGTCTGCGCCCATCCCGCCGGAGCGCAGGAGGTTGACCCATCCGAGGACGGGCGTCAGGGGCGTCCGCAGCTCGTGCGAGAGCGTGGCGAGGAAAACGTCCTTCGCGCGGTTCGCCTCCGACAATTCTTCGTTGACGCGCTGGAGTTCGGCGGTGCGCTCCTCGACGCGGCGCTCCAACTCGCGGTTGAGCTGTTCGAGGTCGGCGCGCGCCTCGCGCTCGGCGAGCATCAGCTCGCGGTGCTCGATGGCGCGGCGGACGGTGTGCTTCAGCTCCTCGATGATGCAGGGCTTGGTGAGGTAGTCATACGCGCCGCGCCTGAGCGCCGCGATGGCCGTCTCTAAGGCGGCGAAGCCCGTGAGGACGATGGTGATGGTGAGCGGCGAGCGGCGGCGCACTTCTTCGAGGACGTTGAGGCCGTCGCCGTCCTCCATGTGAAGGTCTGTGAGGACGAGCGCGTAGTCGGCCTCGGCGAGGCGCGCGGCGGCGTCCCTGCCGCTCGAAGCCACGTCCACCGCGTAGCCCTCGATGCGCAGCACCTCGCTGATGGTGAGGACGATGCTCTCCTCGTCGTCCACCACCAGCAGCCGCGCCGGCGCGGCTTGCGTGTCGTGTCTCTTAATCTCGTCGAGCATAGAAGGATTGGTCAGTCGCCGCCGACCGTCGGCGGGCCGTGTCCGGCGGTCTGGGGAGTCGGACGCGAATCGGAACCCGGAAATCTCAAGTCTGAAGTTTGAAGTTTGAAAGTTCGGGAGCGCCGCCGTCCACCAATTCTATTGCGAGGCGCAGCCCGTCGGCCAGCCGCCGCCGCGTGGTGATGTCTTCGAGTTCGACGCCGAGCTTGACGAGGTCGGTGGCGACGTGGGCGCTGACGCCCGTGATGATCGAGTGCGCGCCAAGGAGGCGCGTCGAGCGCGCGGTGTTGACGAGGTGCGCGGCGGTGTAGGTGTCCACGACCGTGCAGCCCGTGATGTCAATGATGACGGCCCGCGCCGACTTCGCGCGGACGGCTTCGAGCACCGCGCCCGCCATCTGCGAGGCGCGCGCGTCGTCGAGGCGGCCCACGACCGGCAGGAGCAGCACGCCGTCCCAGATTTCCACCACGGGGCTCGAAAGCTCGGTGATGCGCTGCCGCTGCTCGCGGTGTTCGAGCGCGCGCCGCACGGTGCGGATGAGGTCGTCCACGACGCACGGCTTAACGAGGTAGTCGTAGACGCCCTGACGGAGCGCGTCTATCGAGGACTCGATGGTGGCGTAGCCGGTGAGGACGATGGTGACGAGGTTCGGGTGCCGGGTCTGAAGTTCGTGGAGCAGCGTGATGCCGTCCATGTCCTCCATGCGGAGGTCTGTGAGCACGAGGTCGAAGTCCCCGCGCGCGACCTGTTCCAGCGCCTCGCGCCCGTCCGAGGCGGTCTCGACCTCGTAGCCCTCCTGTTCGAGGATGGCGGCGGTCGTCACCCGCACGTTCTCCTCGTCGTCCACGACGAGCAGGCGGAAGGCCGGGGCGACGCGCGACGCGCCCACCGCCGGGCCGCCGTTACTGTTTGGCTTGTCCGGCATCGGCTTCGGTGAGCGTCGGCGAGTCCACGGGGAGGATGACGTTGAAGGTCGTGCCCCGTCCCTCGGCGCTCGTGACCTCGATGCGCCCGCCGTGGTGGCGGACGATGTCCTGCGTGACCCAGAGGCCGAGCCCCGTGCCCTTAGTGCGCGTCGAGAAGAACGGCTCGAAGATGCGCGCCAGCGCGGCCTCGTCAATGCCGCGCCCCGTGTCAATGATTTGGACGGAGACGGTCGGCTGCAACGCCTGATCGTAGCGCGAAGTGCGAATCCTGAGCTGCCCCTCGCCCTCGATGGCCTGCTGCGCGTTGAGGAGGAGATTCAGGAAGACCTGCCGGAGCTGGTCGGCGCGCGCGCGCACCGCCGGGAGCGCGGGGTCTAACTCGCGCACGATGTGGACGCGCGACTGGCGGAGCTTCTTCTCGATGAGGATGAGCGTCTCCTCTAAAAGCTGGTTGACGTTAATCCACTCGACCTCGCCGGAGCGGCGGGCGAAGCCGAGCATCTGGCGGATGATGTGCGAGACGCGCTCGGTCTCCTTGCGCGCCACGTCAAGGAACTTCGCGTTCTGCTCGACGCTCCTATTTGTAGTCAGAAGATAGAGCGAGTTCTTGATGGCCTCCAAGGGGTTGTTGACCTCGTGCGCGATGGAAGCGGCGAGGCGACCGACCGCCGCCAGCTTCTCCGACTCGAAGAGCTGCTGCTCGACGCGGCGGCGCTCAAGCTCTCTGATTTCCGAAAGGTCGTGGAGGATCGAGACGACCGCCGTCACCTGCCCGTTCGGGTCTGTAACTTCGGCGGACGTAATCTCCATCGGGAGGCCGACGCCCGTCTCCGGGTCTATCAGTTCAATCTCGGCCTGACGGCCCGTGCCCGTCTCGGACGCCAAAGCGGAGATGAAAGAGGTGAGCTTGACCGAGTTGGCCGAGACGGCGCGGGCGGCGCGCGGCGACTGCCCCGTGGCTTCCTGAAAGAGCCGCTCGGCGCGCTCGTTGAAGAGGATGAACTTGCCGCTCGTGTCGCAGACGGCGATGGGGTGGCCGACGTGCTCGATGATGAGGTCGAGGCGGTCGCGCTCGCGCCGCGCCTCGGACTCGGCCTGTTGCAGGAGCCCGAAGTTGCGTGCGAGTTCCTCGTTGGCGCGGCGGAGGTCGGTCACGTCGCGGAAGATGGAGACCATGCCGATGCGCTCGCCGCGCGCGTTCAGGGCCGGGGTCGAGATGACCTCGAAGTGGATGTCCCACCCTTCGAGCGGGTCAACCAGCGTGAGGTCACGGCCTACGATCTCCTTCGAGGCGACCGCCGCGCTCGAAAGGTAGGCCGAGAACAGCAGGTCGTTCATCTCCAGCGCGCGCCGCTTGCCCTCGCTCGCGTCCTTGAGGTCGCTGAACAACTCCTCGGCGCGGCGGTTCTGGAGGAGGATTTCGTTGTCCATGTTGGTGAGCACGATGGGGTCGGCCACCGACTTCATGATGGACTCGACCCACTGCCGCTCGCGCTGCAACTTGCGGACGGTCGAATTCAGCCGCTCGATCTTGACGGTGTTGGCGAGGATGACGCCGACGCGGTCGGCGAAGCGCGCGAGCAGGCTGAGCTGCGTCTCGTCCATCTCCGCCTTGCGCGCGCCGACGTAGAGCGCGCCCATGCAGAGCGCCTGCGGCATCCAGTATTTCTCTTCGTCGTAGGGGCGTCGCGCGAATTCATCGGCAGCGGACGAGGGCTGCCCGCCGAAGAGCGGCAGCGAGAGCACGTCGGCGCGGCTTCCCGTCTGTTCGAGGAAAGCGTTCGGGGCCACCCCCTCGCCCGTCTCCCGCTCGACCCACGCGGGCCGCCCGTCATGCACGACCTTCACCTGCGGCGCGTTGGAGTCGAGCGACAGCTCCAGCGCGCCGACCGCCTCGTCGTCCTCGAAGCCCGCGGCCATCCGCATCTTGAGCAGGCCCTGATGCTTGTCTATCAGGGCGATGGCCGCCTGCTGGTAGCCGAGTCCCGTCGTCACGGTGTCGAGCACGAGCGACATCTGCTCTTCGAGCTTCTGCGCCGCGAGGAGCTGCGTCGTCATCTCGAAGAGGAACTCGTACTGGTGGAGCGGCAGCTGGCTCGTCGCGCTTCCGGCGAAGGCGTCGAGCGTGGCCGCGGGCTCGGTGAGACGGTTGTCCATTGCCAGTTTTCAGTTTTCAGTTTTTAGTTTTCAGTTCTGAGCAGGGGCGAAAGGCCGTCGGCTTCTTCCAACCGTTCCTGCTGAAAACTGAAAACTGAAAACCGTCTACTGTCTCTCCACGTCGAGCGGGACGCGGCGGCGGGGCGTGTCGTCGGCGAGCGGCTCTGCCGGGGCCGGCCCAATCGCGGGGCGCGAGACGCCGGAGGTCAGGCCGATGGCCTCGGCATACTTGAGGTACGTGTCAATCGAGGCGACGACGACGCGCGCCTCGACCGTGATGAGGTCAATGCCAACGAGCGAGATGCGAACCCATGCATCAATGACGATGCCTTTGTCCAGCACGCGGTCGAGAACATCAATCAGACTGGTGCCGCCCGGGGCTCTTTCAACTGCCATGTGGTTTGATTCCTCTCTCTCTCTCTCGGAATGAGTCGAAACTTCGCGCCGCCGTCGTTACTGCTCTCAATCGTGCTGCGGGGGCGGGGCGGCTCCGGTCTTTCCTCTACTCTTAAAATGCGTGCGAGGGGCTTTCGGTTTCGCTTGGCCTAAGCGTCGCGCGGGCCGTTACGTCTACCGCGCCTTAGGGCGGTGGACGCTTCCTGCCACGCGCCGTCGCGCCGCCCGCGCCGCGCTTCGACGTTGCGGCGCGTGATTTCGAGCCGCCGCGCGCGGCAGCCGTTTCGACCTCGCGGGGCGGCGCGCTCAGTTGTCCGAGTTCGCGCTCCAAAGCGGCCACGCGCTCGCGCAGTTCGGTGTTCTCGGCCTCGGCGACGGCGGCGCGCGTCGTCAGGTTCGAGTCGTAGCGCCACCAGTTGAGCCCGATCTGCTCAGCCTTGTCTATCGAGCAGACGAGCAGCCGAATCTGGAGCGTCAACAGCTCGACATTCGCCAGCGACACTTTGATGTCGCCCGCGATGACCAGCCCCTTGTCGAGAATCCGGTCGAGCACGTCCACCAGACCCGGCGGGCGCGACGAGATGAGACTTGTTCGGTCGCTTGACAACTCGCTTCGTCTCCTTTGGAGCTATGAGCTGTTAGCTTTTAGCTGTCAGCCTCTAAAGATTTGAAACCTCAAATCCCAAACTCAAATTTGAAATCTTCGGGAGCTAAAAGCTGACAGCTCATAGCTAACCGCTCTTAAATCAAACGGCCAATCGGGCCTAAGTCGAGGTTGAGGTCTTCATCCTCCAGCCCGAACTGCCCTTTCAACTCCTGCATCTTCGCTTCCAGCTTCATCAAAGCGAGCCCCAGTTCCTCGACCTGTGCGGGCGTCAGTCCCTCGCCCTCCATGCGCCGGATGGCCTGCTTCTCAAGGAGCCTCCGGATAAGCTCGATGAGGGTCAGGACGAGTTTCGCCAAGCCCTGCTCGACCGACTGCGCGTCAATGTTGACGCGTTCGGGGAGCGCGTCGGCGACGCGCCGCAACTCGGCGACGAATTCGCCCGCGTGCGTGGTCTCGATTTCCGGCTCGACCGGCTTCAAAGGCTCATCTGGGGGATGCTTCACAAAGAGTACCTTGTCCGTCCCGATGTGTCCACAACATTACGCGGCGGGCTTGCGGCGTCACGGGCGCACGTCGCCGAAACTGTAAGGGGGCCACGGCCCGCTCGTCAAAAACCGGAGGCTCCCGGCGCGCGCTTCGCCGAGGCTTTGGACGCGCGCCCTGTATTCCTCGACGCGCTCGCGCCCGACCAGATGAGCCGCGCGCACGACGAGCGCCCCCGAAGGGTTCACGTCCACGCGCGACTCGCGCGCCAAATCCGACACCTCGCCGCCGAACCATTCGGCCAGCGCCTCGGCGCGCGCACGCACGGCCTCGCCGCCCAGAATCTCCCGCCGCTTCGCCCGGAGAAAGGCCGTCCCGCTGCCCTCCGCCGTCGTCGCCGCCGCGTCCTCCGAAGGCCCCGGCCCCTCGGCCTCGCGCCTGACCGTCTCCAAATCCCAAATGATTTTGACGCTCATCTCGACCGCCCCGCGCACGCGCCCCAAAGCCTCGCGCAGAGCGCTTTCGCGCGACTCGATGAAGTCGAGCAGGCGCGCCTCTTCGACGAGCGTCCCGAAACGAAAAGGGAGCGGCGTCGAGCGCGCCAGCAGAGCGGCGTTGACCCGGTTGTGCGTGAGCGCGTTCTCCGGCGTGACCGATACGCGCTCCGACCCGAACGCGCTGACGACCGCCAGAATGTCGCCCCGCCCGACGAGACTCAGAGGCGCGCCGCTCAAGCCCTGCGCGCCCTCAATCATCTCAGGCGCGACCTCGTCGCCGAGACAGTAGACATACCAACGGCTCATCCCGCTTCGTCCGGCCCGCCGCCGCCTTCCGCCGCGCCGGGGAGGACGCGCCCGCGCACAATCTCCAAAGGCCCCTCGCGCCCCGCCAGAACCTTGTTGACCGACTCGACCGAGCCGAGCAGGAGATTCAGTCCGATATACACGAGGTCTATGTCGGCCACGGCAATCGTCACCTCGCCCGCGATCACCAGCCCGCGGTCGAGCACGTGGTCGAGCGTCTCCAACAGAGACAACTCGTCTTCCTCTCCAAGCTCGAAAACTTCGTCAGCCATAAAGATTCAAGAGGAGGTTAAAAGGGGAAGAGGGGAAACGGGTCAAAGGGGAGACAGCTATTCTCCTTTGACCCCTTCAAAACTCTCGTCGTCACTCGCAAAGTTATATGCCGGCCACGGGCCGGTCAACTCCATGCGGAAGCCGAGCGGCGCGTAAATCTCGGCGAGGCTTTCCGCCTGCACGCGGAACTCCTCGAAACCATCGCGCGCGACGAGGAAGGCGAACTTCGCCGCCAGTTCGCCGAGTTCGTTGGCCTCATCTTTGAGCACACGAAGGCGGGCCGTGCCCACGCTCGCGGCGGCGAGCCCGCCCTCCATCCGGGCTAGGATGAGCTTTGTCTCGGCGCGCGTCTCATCGTCGCGTAGCGCTTCAATTTTTTTGCGCAAAAGATAAGCCTGTCCGGGCGCGGACGCGTCGGCGCGCTCCGACATCTCTCGCAGGCGCGGGCTGAGGCGAGTCACCTCGGCCTTCATCTTCGCGCGCTCAACGTAGACGTTGACGCCCCACTCCTCACGCCCTTCGAGCCGCGCGACGACGCGCCGCAGCTCTTCGCCGCGCTCTTCGAGCATCCGCCCGACCGACTCGCGCTTTAAGTAAATCGTCCCGAAGCGCAAGGGCGCGACGCTCGCCCGCCGCGCGAAGTGCTCGACGACGGCCTCGTGCCTGAGCGCGCGCACCGCCGTCCAGGAGGCGTCTTCGAGCCTCGACATCAAAGCTTCTTCGCTGTAGTCCGAGAGCGGCACGGCGCTCGCCACCGCCGCCAGCTCGCCCGCCGTCAGCAACTCAAGTCGCTCGGAGTTTTCAATCGCCGAGGGCAACTCGCCCCCGAACACGCGCGCGAGCGCGTCGCGCGCGCCGACGCAGTAGACGTACAGCGCAAGCCCTTCGCCCTCTCCGCCGCGCGAACTCTTTTTTGACTCTCCCTCGCTCATCCGTGCAGCGCTCTCACTCGTTTTTGTGTGCTTCAGTCCAGTTGACGCCAGTTCTGAAAATGCTCGCGCAGCCGCTCGCGCCCGTTGATTTCGCCCGCCTGCTGCGGCGCGACGAAAATCTCCACGCCGCGCGCGAAGCGTCGGCGGAACTCGCCGATGACTTCGCCCTGCGCGCGGCGGCGCGCGGCGCAGAACTCACACGCGCGGGCCGCCTCTTCCGTCGAGACGTTGTTGATGAGAAGGCGGCTCATTGGAATGTCCAGACGCTTGAGGCTCTCGGCCATCCGCGCCGTCTCTTCGAGGCTCATCCGTTCCGGAATGGCGACGCCGACGAACTCGCAATTCTCCGCGCCGGTCAGCAGAGACGCCACGCGCTTGATGCTCTTCGAGAGCGCGACCAGCTCTTCGGCCACGCCGCTCCAGCGTACCACGTTCTTGTACTTCAAGAGGAGCTTGATGAAAGTCCGCACCCAAGAGAGCGCGACCTGCGGCAGTTCGAGGAAGCGCAGGAGGTGTCCGGTCGGCGCGGTGTCGAGGACGATGGTCGTGTACGTGCCTTCTTCGAGCAGGTCGCTGACGGTCGAGAGGGCGGCGATTTCATCAATCCCCGGCGGCGCGAGCGCGACCAGCTCGCGCATCGCCTCGCGGTCGAACTGCACCTCCCAACGCGAGCCGCCCGTCAAGGACTCGAACAGCTCGTCCGTCCACGCGCGGTAACGCGCCTTCAACTCCTCGAACCTCGCCGCCGGGTCAATCTCCTTCGCGTCGAGGTTGCGGACTCCGGCGACGCCGCGCTTCAACTCACCCACTTCCTCGCCGAAGCTGTCCGAGAGCGAATGAGCCGGGTCGGTCGAGAAGACGAGCACTCGCGCCTTCTTATCGCTCTCGGCGAGCCTGAACGCCGCCGCCGCCGCCGCCGTCGTCTTCCCCACGCCGCCCTTCCCGCCGAAGACGAACAACTGCCGCGCGTCGAGACTAAAACTCGACGGCGAAGATGATGATGAAGGTGTCGCCGGTCGAGATTTCGGATTTGAGACTTGAGACTTCAAATCTCTTCCTTTCGTCATTCCGCCTTCGCCCTTTGTCCTTGCTTCTTCTCCGCCCCAGACTGCTTGCGCGAAGCAGCGCAAGGCTTCGGGGCCGCGCACCTCTTCGGAGAAGAGCGGGACGCGGCGTGCGCGGAGGTGCTTGAACTCTTTCGCGAGCGCCTTGAGCCACGGCGCTTGCATCCGCGCGCGAGAGAGACAGAAGGGGCAGCGGTCGTGCGCGCGTTCGACGCGGTTGACGACGAGGTCGGTGACGTTGACCCCGGCTTCGACGAGCGTCCGTTGGTAGCGGATGCTCTCTTCGACGGCCATCGCTTCGGGGATGGTGACGAGCGTGAAGGAGGCGCGGGCCGCGTCGAAGAGCATGGCGCGGACGGCGCTGACGCGCTCGGTCAGCTCGCGCAGGAAGAGTTCCACTTCGTCGGCCCCGCCCCGGCGTCTCCCGCGCGCGAACTGCGCGACCATGTAGCGGTGCTTCTCGGACATCAGGTCGAGCGCGGCTATCCAGCGCGCGAAGACTTCGGGCAGCCGCAGCATCCTTGAGGTGTGGCCCGACGGCGCGGTGTCCACGACGACGCGCGCGAAGTCTCCGGCGCGTTCAATCTCGCTCAGCTCGAAGAGCGACATCACCTCGTCCATGCCGGGCAGAGAGAGCGAGAGCAGGTCGTCTATGTCGGCCTCGTCGAGCATCGTGCCGCGGTCGGCGATCTCCTTGAGCACGGCGTGGTGCTTCGCCTTGAACTCTTCGAGCGCGCGCGTCGCGTCCATCTCGCGCGCGTAGAGGCGCGGCGTCTCTTCCTCCGTCTCACGACCGCGCCGCGCGACTTCGACGAGGCGGTCGCCGACTTCGACGCCGAGGCTGTCGGAGAGCGAGTGCGCGGGGTCTGTGGAGAAGAGGAGGACGCGCTCGCCCTCGGCGGCAGAGTCGAGGAGGAGGAGCGCGGCGGCGGCGGCGGTCGTCGTCTTGCCGACGCCTCCCTTGCCGCCGAAGAAGAGGTAACGAGTGCCGGGGAAATCTGCGGGGAGTTCGGTCTGCGTGGAGGGGGGAGTCTTTCGCGTCGTCTGTGGTGTGCGTGAGTGCTTGCGGGCCGTTTTGGAAGTGCGCGGAGCCTTAGCCGGAGATTTTTTCGGGGGCGGCGTGACGCGCTTCGACGGGCCTTTGCCCGCGCCCCCTTTGCGTGTCAACGCTCTTCTCCGCCGCCCGGCTCGTAGAATCCGCCCGCGTCGTCGCCGCCGGACTCGATGACGATGGAGGAGGTCTCCGCCGTGTGCACCTGACCGAGGGCTTCGAGCTGCCGCATCTTGATGGCGCGCATCCGCCCGAAGAGTTCCCGCTCGGCCTCGGCGTAGTCCTCGTCCGAAATCTCCTCCAGCTCAAGCCGCATCTGCAATTCGAGCAACTGCTCCTTGAGCACCGACTCGTCGTTCAGCTCGCGGTCGGCGATCTCCTGAATCTGCCGCATGATGAACTTGAAGCCGTTGACCGGGGCCAGCAGCAGATCGTCTATGAAGAACATAAGAAACTCGCCGCCCGAAGCCTTAAAGACGAGGGGTGAAGCCGCGCGCCTTTATCCCTCGCCCGCCTCGCCGTTCTGTTTTCTGTCGTCGCGCGCGACGTAGTTGGTCAGCGCCCGGATGTCGTCGCTGTTGCTGCGAATAGCTTCGCTGTTACGCCCGGTCAACTCTTCGATGCGCGCCAGCCGAGCCTCCGAGCTGGCGGTGTTGAGTTCCATAGTCTCTTCGAGGCGAATCAGCCGCCTTTCAGAGCTAGTGATGTTACGTTCCATTAGCTCTTCGATGCGCAGCATCCGCTCCTCAACACTGTATAATCTCTCATCCGAATTGGCGATATTGCGCTCGGTAATTCTTTCAAGGCGCGACAGTCGTTCCTCCGAATAGGCGAGCTTGTCCTCCGACCTGATTTGGGAGTCCACGAGTGCGTTGATGCGCTCGCGGAGGTCTTTACGCTCGCGGCGGAACTGGTGGGCCATGAATACGAGGGCGCGCTCCAATTTTTCCATACCCACCTCGAACTTTTCCATCCGGGCGGCGGACTGCGCCTGCTGTTCGAGGATAAAGTTCATCGTGCGTTCGCGGTCTTCTTCGGTCATCGTGCGTTCCTCCTGAACTGAGAGTTACGCGGTTCCTTCACCGCGTTCGAGTTTCAGGCGGATGTGGACGAAGTTGTAGGGCGGCCACGGGCCGGTGTACTTGAAGAAGAGTTTTCCTTCGTAGTTCGAGGCGATCTCTTTGACCTTGCTGTCGAACTCGGCCTCGCGCTCGCGCTCGATGAGGAAGGCGGCGTTCATGATCATCTTGTCGCCGATGGGCTTGTTGGCGCGCGAGGCGACCGCCGTGTCGCGCAGTCCCGAATAGACCTCGCGGACGTAGGCGTCGGCGCGCTCGGTCAAAGCGGCCTCGATGAGCCGACCGAGCTGCATCCGCGCGAAGTAGGTCGAGCCCGCGCCGCGCGAGGTGATCTGCTCCTTGAGGTTGCGAATCTCCTCGCTCTCCTGTTCGAGTTCCGACATCACGCGCTCGCGATCCCAGTTGACCTTGAGGCCGAACTCGACCTTGCCCGCCATCTTCGCCAGCACGTCGCGGAGCGCGTCGTAGGTTCCGCGCATGAGCTCGATGATGTCGTCCTCGGTGCGGAACAAGACGCCGAAGGCCATCGGCAGCACGGTGAACTCGCGCATCACGGTCTCGTTGACCTGCTCGTGCGCGAAGACGTTCTCGCGCGTCGGGTCGTAGACCATGATCGGCGTGTTCGAGACGACCGCCGCCATCCCGTCGTAGGGGACGGTGTAGACCTCGTCGCCGCGCCCGCCGATGCCGACGGTGCCGAACGTGCGCGGCTCCTTGGTCTCGATGATGCAGTAGACGTACTTGCCCTCCGGCGCGGGGGTTGCGGCTTGTTCGGTTTCAGCGCTCATAAATTCTTTCTAGAAAATTGTTGATGAAGGGGCGGCTCCCGAAACGGACGGGGCCGGGCGTGTGGCATCAGGGCGGAAGGCCGTCGCCCCTCGGCGCGGCGCGTCTCTGGCCGAATTCGCGTTTTCCGTCGTGACCCGAAAATATAATAAGTCGCCGCGCAATTTCCGCGCAACTACTGTGCGCGAAGGAGCGCGCGCGGTGATAGAATCACGGGGCTGAACCCTTAGCGGGGCGGCGACGTATAAAGTCAGAACGATGAACGCTGAACTGAAAACAACTGCCTTCGCTTTTCGTCTTCATCGTTCCGCGTTCTGACTTCTGAGTTTCTTTAATGAGGAGGCGGGCGCGGGCGTCCGCGACGGGTGAAAAAAATATGAGCGATCAGCGCAACTGGCTGGAGCGCCTCGGCGACAAGATTCCGGGCTACAGCGGCTACGTCGCGAAGGAGCGCCGCCGCGACGTGGACAAGATGCACCGCGAGCATTTGGCGGAGCGGATTCGCGCGGCCAAGCAGCCGTTCACGGAGACGGTGCGCGAGATGACCTCGACGGGCCGCCTCTTCGAGATCGGCCCCGTAGACCGCGTGCTGAAGAAGATAGACCACGTCGAGAACCGCGTCCGCTACGCGTCCTACGGCTACGCGGGCTTCTTCGACGCGGTGAAGATTGAAGAGCCGCAGCTCGACGCCATCTACCGCTTCGACCTCGCCCTCGTCGAGAAGGTCGAGGAGTTGGAGCGGCGCGCGCAGGAGCTGAAGGCGAACGGCTCGACGCCCGAAGGCTTGAAGCAGGCCGCCGCCAACGCCGAGAGCGCCGCCGACGACCTCAACAAGACCTTCGACCAGCGTTATCAGGCCATCAACGACTTCAAGCCCGACGACGACACGCAGGGCCGACCGATGTTCGGCTGAAGTCAGAACGTCAGAACGCTGAACGCTGAACTGAAAACGACTGCCTTCGCTTTCTGTCTGTACAGTTCATCGTTCCGCGTTCTGACTTCATCGTTTCTTCCCATGTCTGAGCGTTGCACGAATTGCGGTTTGGAGTTGTACGCGGGGCAGCAGTTCTGCCGCCGCTGCGGGGCCGCCGTGCGCCCACAAGTGGCGGGCGACGAGAGCCCGACGCAGATTCTCGAAGGCGGCGCGATGGGAGCGCGGGGCGGCGGCGCGACGGGCGAGCCGCGCGGCGGGGCCGGGACAGACCCCTTCGGCGGGCCGCGACCGACCGCCGCGCAGGAACCCTTTCGCGCCTTCCAGCAGACCGCGCCGCTCGCGCCCTCCCTGGGACGCGGCGGGCGCGCGAAGTGGTGGACGTTCCCCTTCATCTTCATGGTGGCGCTGGCGTGCATCGGCGTCATCTTCATGAAGCGTCAGGCGCAAAGGCCGACCGTCATCATCAAGCGGGGCGGGCTCGCCGAGACGGGCTCCATCGTGCCGCCGCTCCCGCCCATGCCCCCGGAGGCGTCGGAGGAGGCGAGGGAGGCCGTCGAGCACGCGGGCGTCCCCGCGCCGCTCGACGATTTGGGCGCGACCGTCACGGGCGACCGCACGGTCATCACCAAGACCGTCCAACTCGGCGAGGACATGGCCTTCTCGATTCCGCAGGCCGCCGGCGACGTGACCATCGAAGGGTGGGACGGCGACGAGGCGCAGATTATCGTGACCAAGCGCGGCGGGAGCGCCGAGCAGCGCCGCCGCGTCCCCGTCATGCTCGCGCGCGACGACGAGCGCGTCTCGCTCCTCAGTCCGCCGTCGGCGTTGGCGAACACTTCCGGCGTCTCCGTCTCTTACGCGCTCAAGCTGCCGCACTCGCTCCGGCAGTTGGACATCTCGGCGGAGGAGTCCGTGGTCAGGCTGAAGAACCTCGACGGCTCGGTCGTGGTGGACGTGAAGGCCGGGACGATTGAACTCAGGGACGTGACGGGGACGGTGCGCAGCAAGCTCATCAAGGGCTCGACGAAGGTCTCCTTCGAGCAGGGGACGCACGAAGGCCCGCAGGAGTTCAGCGTCGTGCGCGGCAACGTCGAGGTGGACTTCGCCGAGCGGACGAGCACGGACGTGAAGGCCGAGACGATGGACGGCGACATCGAGGCGGACGAGGCGCTCGGCCTCCGCCTCGTCAAGAACCCGGCGGGCCGCCACGCGCTGGGCCGCATCGGCGAGGGCGGCGAGCCCCTACTCATCAAAGTCGTCAACGGCGACATCAAGCTCAAGAAGTAGGTCGAAACTTTTAAGGCCGGGCCGCGCGCACACTTGCTCAAGGCGCAGGCTTACGGAGGAGGAGAAGCAGCTCAAGATGGCACTCGAAATCATTCAGTTCTACGACCCCACCGGGGCGCAGATCGTCAACCGCTTCCCGGCGAGCGGCTCGACCGACATCAAGATGGGCGCGCAGCTCGTCGTGCAGGAGAACCAGTCGGCGGTCTTCTACCGCGACGGCAAGGCGCTCGACACGTTCGGCCCCGGTCGGCACACCCTGACGACGATGAACGTGCCGCTCCTGACGCGGCTGCTCTCGATCCCCTTCGGCGGCGAATCGCCCTTCCAGGCGGCGGTCGTCTTCGTCGCGCGCCACACCTTTCAGGACTTGAAGTGGGGGACGAAGGAGCCCATCGCCTTCCGCGACTCGGAGCTTTACATGGTGCGTCTGCGCGCCTTCGGCAAGTATTCCATCCGCGTCGTTGACCCGCAGCTCTTCGTCAACTCCGTCGTCGGGACGCGCAACATCGTCTCGACGCAGGGCGTCGGCGAGTACCTCCGAGACATCATCGTCTCGCGCCTCAACGACCTCCTCGGCGAGAACCTCAAGACGGTCTTCGACCTCCCGGCGGTTTACGACGAGCTGGCGGCGGGCGTCAAGGCGCGCGTCGCCGAGGACTTCGCCAAGCAGGGGCTTGAGCTGGTTGACATGCTCATCTCGGCCATCACCCCGCCCGAAGAGGTGCAGAAGAAGATTGACGAGCGTTCGAGCATGAGCGCGCTCGGCGACATGGACAGGTACATGCGCTATAAGGCCGCCGAGTCCATGCAGGACGCGGCGAAGCAGCCGGGCGGCGCGGCGGGTCAGGGCATGGGCCTCGGCATGGGCTTCGGCTTCGGGCAGATGATGGCGAACAACATCGGCGGCGCGGGCCAGCAGCAAGGCGGTCAGCAGCAACAGGGCGGCGGGCCTTCGGTGCAGGGCGGCGGCGGCGGCGCGGCGGCGCAGATGGTTCCGTGTCAGAAGTGCGGCACGCCGAACCCGACGGGCGTGAAGTTCTGCTCGAACTGCGGGGCGCAGCAGGTCGCGCCGCAGGCGGCGGCGACGAGCGAGTGCCCGAACTGCAAGGCGCAGGTGCAGGCGGGCGCGAAGTTCTGCGCCAGTTGCGGCCAGTCGGTCGAGCCGAAGAAGTGCTCGAACTGCGAGGCGACGCTCGCGCCCGGCGCGAAGTTCTGCGCCGGTTGCGGCACGCCCACGGCGGCTCCGGAGTCGAAAGAATGAGAAGGGTCTTCGCAGTCGTGCTGCTCGTCGCCCTCGCTGCTCTCGCCGCCGGGTGCAACGTCTCGACGAATTTCGGCGGCGGCGATCAGGTCGTCGGGTCGGGCGCAAGCGCAAGACCGAGCGCCGCGACGTGGCGGACTTCAAAAGCCTCGTCGTCGAAGGCGCGTACCGTGTCGAGGTGAAGTGCGGCGGCGACGCGCGCGCGCTCGAAATCGAAGCCGACGACAACCTCCTGCCCTTCATCAAGACGGATGTCGAGGGCGGTCGCCTCCGCATCCACAGCGACCGTGGGATGAAGACCGAGACGATGCCGCGCGTCCGCATTAACGTCGCCGACCTGTCGGAGGTCTCGATTCCGGGCGCGTCCGACTTCAGTCTCGACGGTCTGGACAACGAAGCCTTCAAGCTCAACGTCGAGGGCGCGAGCAAGTTTCGCGCGGCGGGCGAGACCGGCAAGTTCGACATCACGCTCAACGGCGCGGGGCTCGTCAACGCGCGCGAGTTGCACGCCGCGAACGTCACCGCCGTCAACAACGGCGCGGGCACCATCACAGTCCACGCCTCCGACTCGCTCGACGCCACCGTCAACGGCGTCGGCATAGTTGATTATTACGGCGACCCGAAGACCGTCAACCCGAAGGTCAACGGCATCGGGAAGATTACGAAGAAGTAAACCGAACACTGCCGCCCGTCTCTCGACGCGGCCAAACGCAATGTCCCTGACCTGCGACTACTGCCACACCGCACGCGAAGAGGGCGCGACCAAGTGCGCGAGCTGCGGCGCGGCGTTCGGCCCGAAGCCCGCGACCGACTATCGCTTCTGCCCGCACTGCCGCCGCCGCCTCGTCGCGCTCGGCAGTCCCGCCTGCAACTACTGCGGACAAGCCCTGCCCGAAGACTACATCAAAGTTCGAGAGTCCATGCGCCAGCGCATCAACGACGTGAGCGAGGGCCTCGCCGAGCCGGAAGACTTGGAAGAGGAGACGGACGACCCCCTGCGCCGCGCGCTCAAGTCGCTCTTCGACCTCGACGACCTCTCGCGCCGCAAGTGACTACCCTTAAAGTCGGAAGGTTTTTGAGCCCCGTCAGGGGCGGAAGAGTTTAGCCCACGGCGTCAGCCGTGGGAACAAGACAGGGAAGAACAACGAGAGCCCCGTCAGGGGCGAAAGAAATCCGACTTATGTTGAAGTCGAGTTGAATCTCTTTCGCCCCTCACGGGGCTCTTAAACTTTTCTTCGACACCGTGTCCCACGGCTCGCGCTCGTGTGCTAAATTCTTCCGCCGCTCCGCGGCTCGCGCTCCGGGTTCCGCGATTCGGCACTCGGCAAGGAGTTGGATTTTAAAATCTGGACGGCGCGCTCGACGGCGCGGTCGCGTCCCTTGAGGAGGTCGAGGCGTGTGAGGTTAATCACTTCGTCGGGTTCAAGCCGGACGCCTTCGAGGCGGCGGCCTCCCGCCGTGCGGTAGTCCATCTCGCTCACGTCGAGGACGCCGCCGTCCGGCAGTTGGTGGCGTCGGCGGATGCCGAGCACGCAGCCGCACGTGCCCTCGCCGACGACAGCGGCGACGCGGTTCGCCTCCCTCAAAGACGCGACGAAGACTTCGGACGCGCTCGCCGTGCGCGCGCCCGTCAGGACGACGACGGGGCCGGAGAAAGTCTTGGGCCGCTCGGCGGTCGAATTGAGCGCGGCGCGCGTGTGCGGCTCGACGAGGACGCGGCCCTCTCGGTCGCTGAATTTGCCGAGGCTCTTGCCCGCCGGGAGGAAGAGCGAAGCGATGTCGGCCATCGCCTCGGTCTCGCCGCCGCCGTTGTCGCGCAGGTCAATGACGAGCGCGCGCGCGTCCTTCAGCTCGCCTTTGAGCGCGCGCGCAATCTGCCCCGCAATCTCCCAGGTGAAAATGTTGAAGCGGACGACGTAGACGCCGCGCGCCGCGCCGAGCACCTGAAGCGAGGGCACGCGCGTCTGGAGTTGGCGGCGCAGCCGCACGCGCTTCTCGCGGGCGCGCGCGCCGCCGCCGCGAAAGACCGCCGACACCTGCGTGTCGCGCGGGCCGTCGAAGAGCCTGACGATGGCGAGGAGCCGGGCCGTCTCGTTGGGCGCGTTGCTCTGTTCGGCGAGGCGGCGCGCGACGAGCGTGGCGACGGGCTCGCCGTCGAGGCTGATGACGGTATCGCCCGCGCGGACTCCGGCGCTCTCGGCCTCGGAGCCGCGCTCGACGCTGGTGATGACAGCCGCACCCTCAATCTCTCTCACCGAGACGCCGACCGTGACGAAGCGCTGCACGCGCCAGTCGGGGCTCTCGCCCGGCGCGAAGACGCGCGTGTGCGGGTCGTGGAGGTGTCCGAGCATCTTTCGGAGGACGGCGTAGAACTCGGTCTGGCCGCGCGCCTCGGCGGCGAGCGGGCGGAACGTCTCGCCGAGCGCGCGCCAGTCAACGCCGTGCAGCGAAGGGTCGTAGTAGCGCACGCGCACCTGCTCCCAGACCTCCTCGAAGACGCGCAGCCGGCCCTCCCTCGTCGCCGTCGAGATGGACACGTCGTCGCCGCGACCGTACGCGCCCGCCGGGAGCGGCGCGAGCAGGCACACGAGCACGCACCAAACTAAAACGGCGCGCGGGAATTTTGTCATTCGGCTCGACATGACGGAAGGGAGCCTCCGTGTCTGACGTGAGTTCGAGGTGCTGAAAGGCCTCGGCCTTTCGGTGTCGCTGCTTTTAAGTGTTGGGGCGGGGCGCTCGCTCGCCGAGAAGTGCTTTGATGAGACATTTCGGCGAAACGTGCGCCCCGCGTCCATTAAATTAAATTTACGTCACGCTCGTGAGGGAATCAAGACCGGCGCGCGATCTCGCCGACGCCTCGGACGAGTCTTTCGACCTCTTCCGCCGTCGTGTAGCAGGAGCACCCGGCGCGCACCAATCCTTCTTCGCCGAGGCCGAGCCGCTCGACGACCGTCGCCGCGTAGAAGTCTCCGTGCGAGACGAAGACGCCGCGCGCGGCGAGTTGTCGCGCGACCTCCGTCGAGGTCACGCCTTCAACCGTGAAGGCAATCGTCGGCGTGCGCCGCGAGCCCGGCGGCGGGCCGTAGAGCTTCAAGCCTTCTAAACTTGCGAGCCCCTCCCACATCCTTTTGAAGAGCGCCGCGCCGCGCGCGTGGAGCGCGCCGAAGGTCAGGCCGAGACGTTCGCGGCGCGTGCCTTCGGAGCCTTGCGCGAGCGCGGCGAGGAAGTCCACGGCGGCGGCTGCGCCAGCGATGCCTTCGTGATTCTGCGTGCCCGTCTCGGCGCATTCGGGCGCGGTGTCGGGCGCAGGCGCGAGCTTCGGGAAGGGGAGCGTTTCGAGTAGCTCTTGACGGCAGAACATCGCGCCGACGTGCGGGCCGTAAAATTTATAAGCCGAGCAGGCGAGGAAGTCGCAGCCGAGCGCGCCAACGTCCGGCAACTCATGCGCCGCGAGATGCACGGCGTCCACGAAGAGCAGCGCGCCGACGCCGCGCGCCAGCTCCGCCGCGCGCCGCACGTCCGTAATCGTGCCGAGCGCATTCGAGGCCGCGCCGACCGCCACAAGTTTCGTCCTCTCGTTGACGTGCCGCCCGAAGTCTTCCCAGTCGAGCGCGCCCGCCTCCGGGTTCATGCGCGCGACGCGGACGCGCACGCCGCGCTCGCGTTCGAGCGCGTGCCACGGCGCGACGTTGGCGTGGTGGTCTAATTCGGTGACGACGATCTCATCCCCGGGCTCGAACGTGCGTCCGAGCGTGCGCGAGAGGTGGAAGGCGAGCGCCGTCGTGTTCGCGCCGAAGACTATCTCCTGCGGCGTCGCGCCGAGGAAGTCGGCCAGAGCCGCGCGCGCCGACTCGATAATCTCGTCCGTCTCCGCGCTCGTCGGGTAGGCCCAGTGCGTGTTGGCGTTGTGGCCGTAGAGGTATTCGCTCACGGCCTCGACGACGGCGCGCGGAACCTGCGTCCCGCCGGGGCCGTCGAAGTACGCGACACGCTCGCCGCCGTGCGTCCGTTCGAGCGCGGGGAAGTGCGCGCGAATCTCTTCGGTCGTCGCGGCCCCGTCGCCGCCGCCCGTCCGTCTCGCATCCGTCGTTGCCTGCCGCGCCGTCTCTGACATCCTTCTCCCCACTCGTCTTTAAATTTAATGAGAGGTGCGACGCGCCGTGGGCACGCCGCTTTTGAGAGCGGAGGATACAATAGCCGAAGTCGGGCGCGGGGCGAAGAGCGGACGCAGGAAACCCTTCCGCGCGTTCGGGCATCATGTAAAGACTTCGGAGAACGTGCAAGGGGGGTTGGGGAGAGTGAACAAGCGAATCATTAAAATCGGTTACGTCGTGGCCGCGTGCGTCATCCTTCTGCTGGCGGCCTACGTCGCGGCGCAGGCTGTGCGTTAGGCGAACCATCTGGGCGCGACAAAAAAAGCACCGCCGGGACACGAAGGCACGAAGATAAATACGCATCTTCGTGCCTTCAAGGTCTGCGGCGGTGTCTTGCTTCTCAGGCCGCTTTCAAATAGCGGCTCTTTCATCATCCATCGTCGCGGCGCTCGTCGTTCGTCTTTCATCCTGTCTATCCTGTCCATCCGTGTTAATTTATTTCTGATGAAACCGAAGCGCAGTTTCGCCAGCGACAACAACGCGGGCGTCCACCCGCGCGTGATGGAGGCGCTTGCCGAGGCCAACGACGGCGGGCACGTCATCGCCTACGGCGACGACCCCTTCACGGCGCGCGCCGAGGCCGCCTTCCGCGAGCACTTCGGCGAAGGCGCGGAAGCCTTCTTCGTCTTCGGCGGGACGGGCGCGAACGTCCTCGGCCTGCAAGCCATGACCGCGCCGCACCACGCCGTCGTCTGCTCCGCCAACGCGCACATCCAAGTGGACGAGTGCGGCGCGCCGGAGAAGTTCACGGGCTGCAAGCTCATCCCCTTGCAGATGCCCGACGGCAAGCTCACGCCCGCGAGCGTCGAGCCCTGCCTCCTGCGCACCGGCGACCAGCACCACGTCCAGCCGCGCGTCGTCTCCTTCGCGCAAGCCACAGAGTTGGGGACGGTCTACACCCTCGAAGAGACGCGCGCCCTCTCGGCCTTCGCCCACGAGCACGGCCTGCTCGTCCACATGGACGGCGCGCGCCTCTCGAACGCGGCGGCGCACCTCAACGCTTCGCTCAAAGAGTTGACGGCGGACGCGGGCGTGGACGTGCTCTCCTTCGGCGGCGCGAAGAACGGGATGATGTACGGCGAGGCGGTCGTCTTCTTCGACCCGCAACTGGCGAAGGACTTCAAATTCGTCCGCAAGCAGGGCACGCACCTCCCCTCCAAGATGCGCTTCATCTCCGCGCAGTTCGAGGCGCTCCTCTCGGACGGCCTCTGGCTCTCCAACGCCGCCCACGCCAACCGCATGGCGCAATTACTCGCCGCCGAACTCGCGCACGTCCCCCAAGTCCAAATCACCCAACCCGTCGAATCCAACGCCGTCTTCGCACGCCTCCCGCCCCAACACGTCGCCGCCATCCAGCAGCACTACTTCTTTTACGTCTGGGACGAACCGACCTCCGAAGTCCGCCTCATGGCCTCCTTCGACACGACCGAAGAGGACGTGCGCGAACTGGTCGGAGTCATCAAAGAAGTCGTCGGCTGAAGTCTCCGCGAACACTCCGGGCGCAGACGGAATCACCAAGGCACGATTCAAAACTGTAGGGGCAGGGCTTGTCCCTGCCCGTGTTTACGAAAGACACGGGCAGGGACAAGCCCTGCCCCTACAGTCATCCCTTTCCAGTCGAAAGGGTTTATCTGACGATCTCGAATTCGAGCCACTGCGAGACCGTGCGCGAGCGTTCGGAGGCGAGGGCGTCGGTGACGACCGCCTGAATGATGTACTCGCCGGGCGTGAGGTCTGCGCCGAGGCGGAGACGACCGGAGGCGACGAGGCGTTTGAGGTCTGTCTGCTGGCCGACTTGATAAGGTTCGGGTTGCCCGGCGAAGACGAGTTTGCCGTCGCGGAAGAGGCTCACCTGCGTGGTCAGTCGAGGCTTGCCGTTCGCGGGGTCGAGCTTGGCGTTGTAGATGAGGTAGCCGAAGTCGAGCCGCATGCCGGTGCGGAAGCGGCGGACGGCGGGGCTCGCCTGCGCTTCGGCCTCGGCGTCGGGCGCGGACGCGGCGGCGGGCCTGACGGACGGGGCTCCGGGGCTTGAAGCGGCGGCGGGTGTCGGCGCGGCGGCGGCGACGAGCCCTGAGAGGGCGAGCATCCCTTTGCTCACGTCCGGCACTTCGACGAACTGGTTGGCCGAGCCGATGCGCTCCGAGCCCGCGTCGCGGACGGCGACGCGGAGCTGGTAAGCGCCCGCCTCCTTGACCGGCACGTTGAGCGTGTGGACGAGGCCGCTGCGGAGGCTGCGCTCGAACGCCTCCTGTCGGACGCGGACGGTGTGGGTCTGGTTGATCTGCTCGGCGAAAGTCCCGTCGTGGCGGAAGACGGCGGCGAGCACGTCAATGACGGCCTCGCGCCAACCGTCGCCCGCGTCCTTGAAGGTCAGGCCGCGCGTGTCTATGTGGAGCATCGAGCGGACGAAGGAGCCTTCGGGCTCTTCGTTGCCGAAGAAGGCGGTGAGGCGCAACGCCACGCCGCCCGAAGTGAAGGGCGAGGCGAGGGCGACGAGCAACTGCCCGTCGCGCGTCGTCGGGACGGGGGGCCGCTCCGCGTCGGGGACGCCGTAGAAGCCGCTGCGCGTGCGGACAGTCAGGCCCGGTCGCTTGACCTTGATGCTCAAAGAGCGGAAGCGTCGCCGCCCGGTCAAGGGGTCGAAGGTCTTCTCGTCGGGCTTGTAGCCGATGAGATAGAAGCCCTGATGGTCGTCTACCACGCGACCGAGGCCCTTGCCGATGTCGTTGTTGCCGAGGACGGCGAAGCCGCCCGTCTCGCGCGTGAGGACGACGAGCCCGTCCTTGCCTTCGGCGTGGAGCGTGCGCCTCTCGGCGACGCGCGGGTCGTTCCCGGCCCTGACCTGTTGCAGGTTGCCCGCCCGCGCGTTCCCTCCGATGTAGAGCCCGTCGTCCGACGCCTGAACGCCGAGCGGGACCTGCCCGGTCGCGTGAATCGCGTAGAAGATGACGGAGGAGCGGCTGGCCGAGTCGGTGAGGCGGCGGAGCATGTCCACGAGCTGACCGCTCATGCCACGGGGGTTGATGCGCGACGCGTTATCGCCGGTGAAGATGGAGAGGCCGTCGCTGAAAAGGATGACGGACTTGCGACCGGGCACCCGCCGCAGCCCGTTGACGATGAAGTGGAGGGCGCTCAGCGTGTCTATGGTGCGCGCCTCCTGGCGCGCGGCCTCGACCCTGCCCAAGGCCGACTGCCCGCTGCCCAGCCCCACGCCTTCTTGCGCCCCGGTGATCTCGGCGATGGTGGGGGGAGCGTCAGCAGGCGCGGGGGCGGGCGTCGCCCCCTGACTGTCAGTCGAATTCTGGCCCTCTTCGCCGGGGTTGTTAAAGACCAGAGACCGCGCGTTCCCTCTCGGTCGCCAGCGCAACTGCTCGATGACGGCGTAGAGCTGCCGCTTGTCCGAGGTGAGCTGTTGGACCGCACCCGAACCGGAGCTGGTGCGGACGACGGCGACGAGGTTGCCCGGCTGCATCTGCTCGTCCACGTATTTCTTGAGGGCGCGCTTGACGAACGGGAAGCTGTCGAAAGACATCCCCAGATCGTCCACCGTGAGCACGATGGTGCGCTGCGTCTGTTCGGGACTGAGCGCGCGGATGCGCGCCACGGGCGCGACGGTCGCGGCAGAGGGCGCGGCCTTCTTCGAGGCGGGCGCGGGCGTCGTCGTGGCGAGGTTCGTCGCGGGCACGGTCGCGATGTAGGAGAACTCCGTGATGTCGCGCTTGCGACCGTCCTCGCTGATCTCGAAATCTTCGGCGCGGAGGTCTGTGACGTGGCGGCCCTGCTTGTCCGTCACGATGGCGTCCATCTGCACGAGGTTCGAGGTGATGCGCACCACTTCGTCTTCGTCGTCGGGCGGAGTCTGGGAGGCGGGCGTCGGCTGTTGCGGCTGCTGCCCGAAGGCGTTGAAGAGGAGGCAGAGGGTCAGGGCGAATGCGAGAGACGGTCTGAAGAACATCGCGGCTTCCTTTCGTTCGAACGGTCAAACGGGTGGGGTTTGCAAACGTCTTACGGACATCCGCGCCGCGAGAGCCGAGGAGAGTGATAAGTCTTGGCCCGACGACTGTCTATCCGAATCCGCCCCGGATAATACTCCGAACCGGCGCATTAATTAAGTTGGTTTTTGTCCCGGCGTTTGAATTTTAACTCGCGCGCCGCGCCGCGCGCTTTTCCGATTTTGGGATTCGGCTTTGCGAAAACGGACACCGCGCGCCTCTCTAATTCAAAATTTCCGGCCAAAAACATCGAAGTCTCCCTTTGTTTGCCTCTTCGGGCGCGTGGTACGGGGCTTGTTAAGACGGGCCTTGAACGGAAGAGTTGTGCTCCGCTGATAGTTAAACCCCTATGGATGTCAAACGCCCCGCACGCAAGAATAAGAAGCGACTCAAGCTCGCGGCCCTCGCTGTGGTCTGCGTCCTCGCGCTCGTCCTCATCACCTACGGACTTTCGAAGTTAGAGCGCGCCGCGCCGAGCGTCTCGCGCTCCACGCTCTACACCGACACCGTCAAGCGCGGGCAGATGCTCCGGCAGGTGAGAGGTTTAGGCACGCTCGTCCCCGAAGAGATTCGGCAGGTGGCCGCGCCCGTCGAGGGCCGCGTCGAGCGCATCTACGCGCAGCCGGGCGAACCGGTCGGCGCGGGCACGGTGCTCGTCGAGCTGTCGAACCCGGCCTTGAAGCAGTCGAGCGTGGATGTCGAATATCAAATCAAGGCGGCTGAAGCAGAACTCAACAACATCCGCGCCCGCCTTGAGAGCGAGCGGATGGCGCAGCAGGCGGCGACGGCGCAGATTCAGTCCGAGTACAGCCAGGCCAAGATTCAACTCGACACCGACGAGCAGTTGGCGAAAGAAGGGCTCGTCCCCACCTTGACCATCCGCATCTCGCGCGTCCGCGTGCAGCAGTTGGCCAACCGGCTTGAGATTGAAAAGAAGCGCATCGGGAGCAGCCTCCAGTCGGCGCAGGCGCAGGCCGCGACGCAGCAGGCGCGCATCGAGCAGTTGCGCGCGCAGCTCCGTCTGAATCAGGAGCAGGTCGCTTCGCTCTACGTGCGCGCGGGGACGACGGGCGTGCTGCAACAGGTGACGGTCGAGGTCGGGCAGCAGATTACGCCGGGGACGAACATCGCGCGCGTGGCCGACCCTTCGAGCCTCAAGGCCGCTCTGCAAATCCCTGAGACGCAGGCGCGCGACGTGCAGTTCGGACAGTTGGCCGCGATTGACACGCGCGGCGGCGGCGTCATACAGGGCCGCGTCCAGCGCATTGACCCGGCGGTGCAGAACGCGACCGTGACCGTTGACGTCAGGCTCGAAGGCGGACTCCCGACGGGCGCGCGCCCAGACCTCAGCGTGGACGGGACGATTGAGCTTGAGCGGCTCGAAAACGTGCTCTACGTGAGCCGCCCCGCTTCGGGCGGAGCGCAGGCGAGCATCAGCCTCTTCCGCATCGAGGACGGGGGCCGTTCAGCCGTGCGCGTCCCCGTCAAGCTCGGTCGCAGCTCCGTCAACACCATCGAGGTTTTAGAAGGACTCCGCGAGGGAGACCTCGTCATCCTCTCCGACACTCCGCAGTGGGACGGCGTTGACCGCCTGAAGATTGATTAGACGAAAGCCGTGAATCGTGAATCGTAAATCGTAAATCGTGAAAGACATTCTTCCCCCGTTCACGATTAACGACCAACGCTTCATGGCTCCGAACGATTGACGATTGACGATTCACGATAGACGAAAGGAAAAGAGATGAGCGCATCGAGCGAGACGCTGGTTCACCTGGACGACGTTCGCAAGGTCTTCTTCACCGACGAGGTGGAGACGCACGCCCTGTCGGGCATCCACATGGAGATTCGCAAAGGGGAGTACGTCTCCATCGCCGGGCCTTCGGGCTGCGGCAAGTCAACGCTCCTCTCCATCCTCGGCCTCCTCGACTCGCCCACCGACGGCGAGTATCTGCTGAACGGGACGCCGGTCGCCAACCTCTCGCTCTCGGAGCGCGCGCGCATCCGGAACAAGGAGATCGGCTTCATCTTTCAGGCGTTCAACCTCATCGGAGACCTCAACGTCTACGAGAACGTCGAGCTGCCTTTGACCTACCGCGACCTCTCATCCGCCGAGCGCCGCCGCCGCGTCGAAGACGCCTTGCAGAAGGTCGGCATGTCGTCATCGCATGAAGCACTACCCGGCGCAGCTCTCCGGCGGTCAGCAGCAGAGAGTCGCCGTCGCCCGCGCCGTCGCCGGGAACCCCTCGGTGCTGCTCGCCGACGAGCCGACGGGCAACCTCGACTCGACCAACGGCGAGGCGGTGATGAACCTCCTGCGCGAGCTGCACGCGGGCGGCGCGACCATCTGCATGGTGACGCACGACCCGCGCTACGCGCGCTACGCCGACCGCACCTTCCACCTCTTCGACGGCAAGGTGGTCGAGGAAGACCGCAACCCCCATTCGGAAGAGGAACTCGAAGAGAGCGGCTTCAAACTTTAGACGGCCCGGCCCCCCAAAGCAGCCGGAGCGAGGTGCGTTGATGAGAAACATCTGGCAGGACTTCCGTTTCGCCGGTCGCGTTTTGTTGAAGAATCCGGGCTTCACGGCGGTCGCCGTTTTGACGCTCGCCCTCGGCATCGGCATCAATACGGCGATCTTCAGCGTAGTCAACGCGATCCTTTTGCGGCCCCTCTCCTACAAAGACCCCGACCAGCTCGTCCTCTTAAATCACAACTACCCGAAGATTGACCTCAAGGCTTCGGTCTCGGCCCCCGGCTACAAGCACTACCGCGAGACCGCGCAGTCGTTCGAAGGGCTGGCGGCGATGTCGTTCTGGAGCGCCAACATCACGGGCGACGGCGAGCCGGAACGCCTGCAAGGGATGACGACGAGCGCCAACCTCTTCCCGCTCCTGCGGGCGGAGGCGGCGCGCGGGCGAGTCCTTTTGCCCGAAGAGGAAGAGAGGGGGCGCGACCGCGTGGCGGTCATCACCGACGGGCTGTGGAAGCGCCGCTTCGGCGCTGACCCGAACCTCGTCGGCAAGCGCGTCCAGCTCAACGGCGAGAGCTACCAGATAGTCGGCGTCATGCCGCCGGAGTTTCAGTTCGGGCGCGAGATAGGGATGACCGTCGAAATCTGGTCGCCCATCAGCTTCACGCCGCAGCAGCTCTCGATGGACAACATCGGGCGCGAGAACCTGTTCGTGCTCGCGCGCCTCAAGCCGGGCGTCTCGTTCGAGCAGGCGCAGTCGGAGATGAACGCCGTCGCCGACGCCCTGCGCGGCCAGCTCATGCCGGGACTCACCGTGAACGACTGGGGGTTGAAGCTCACGCAGATGAGCGAGCAGGTCATCGGCGACATCAGGCCGATGCTCTGGATGCTCCTCGGCGCGGTCGGCCTCGTGCTCCTCATTGCGTGCGCCAACGTCGCCAACCTTCTGCTCGCGCGCTCGGCGGTGAGGCAGAAGGAGATCGCCATCCGCACGGCGCTCGGCGCGGGACGAGGGCGCGTCATCCGTCAACTGCTGACGGAGAGCGTCCTGCTCTCCGTCGTCGGCGGCACTCTGGGGCTTCTGCTGGCGATGTGGGGCGTTGACCTTCTGCTCTCCTTGAACGAGTCGAAGATTCCGCGCGCCTACGAGGTCGGCATAGACCTCTGGGTGCTCGGCTTCACGGTCGGCGTCTCGCTCCTGACGGGCGTGCTCTTCGGCCTCGCGCCCGCCTTGCAGGCGTCGAAGATTGACCTCCACGACACGCTCAAGGAAGGCGGTCGGTCGGGCGCGGGCGGCATGAAGAGCGGCGCGCGCAGCGCCCTCGTCGTCGCCGAGATGGCTTTGGCGCTCATCCTCCTCGTGAGCGCGGGCCTCCTCATCAAGAGCTTCGCGCAGTTGCAGCAGGTCAACCCCGGCTTCCGCCCCGAAGGCGTCATCTCGATGCAGTTGACGCTGCCGGAAGCGAAGTACAAAGAGCCGCAGCAGCGGCAGGAGTTCTTCCGGCAGTTGATGGAGCGCGTGAAGGCTCTCCCCGGCGTCGAGGCGGCGGGCGCGACGAACGTCTTGCCCCTGAGCGGTCAGAACCAGAGCGGCAGCTTCAACATCGAGGGACGGCCCGTCCCGCAGGGGCAGACCTCGCCGCACGGCGACCGCTGGCTGGTCACGGCGGACTACTTCAAGACGATGAACATCCCCTTGGTGCGCGGTCGCTACTTCACCGAGCAGGACGGCCCCGACGCGCCCGGCGTGGCGATGGTGGACGAGACGATGGCGCGCAAGTATTGGCCGAACGAAGACCCCGTGGGCAAGCGCATCTCGTTCGAGACCGGGCCGGACAACAACCCGCGCTGGCGCGAGATAGTCGGCCTCGTCAGTCACGTCCGGCACAAGGATTTGGAGGGCGAGTCGCGCGTCCAGTATTACGTCCCGCTCATGCAGCGCCCGAACGCGGGGATTTTCCTCGCGGTCAGAACTTCAGGCGACCCCGAAAGTCTCTCGCCCGCCGTGCGCGGCGTCGTGCGGGAGATGGACAAAGACCTGCCGGTCTACAAAGTGACGACGATGCAGCAGCTCGTCTCGGACTCGATGGCGCAGCGCCGCTTCTCGATGTTGATGCTCGGCATCTTCGCGGCGGTCGCGCTCGTGCTCGCCTCGGTCGGGCTCTACGGCGTGCTCGCCTACTCGGTGACGCAGCGGACGCGTGAGATCGGCGTCCGCATGGCCCTCGGCGCGCAGACGCGCGACGTTCTGAAGATGGTCGTCGGTCAGGGAATGGTGCTCGCGCTCGCGGGCGTCGGCGTCGGGCTCGTCGGCGCGTTCGCCTTGACGCGTCTGATGAGAAGCCTGCTCTACGGCGTGACGGCCACAGACCCCTTGGTCTTCGCCGGGGTCGCCGTGCTGCTGGCGGGCGTGGCCTTCCTCGCCTGCTACGTCCCGGCGCGGCGCGCGACGAAAGTAGACCCGATGGTGGCACTCAGATACGAATGAAACGCAGAAGTCAGAACGCTGAACGATGAACTAAAAACAGCCGCCTTTCTTCTTTCAGTTCCGCGTTCAGCGTTCTGACTTCTGACTTTGATTTGGAGGTCGTGATGGGGACACTCTGGCAGGACTTGCGGTTCGGGGCGCGGATGCTGCGGAGGAATCCGGGGTTCACGGCGGTGGCGGTGCTGGCGCTCGCCCTCGGCATCGGCGTCAACACGATGATCTTCAGTTGCGTCAACGCGCTCCTGCTCCGGCCCTTCGACTTCTCGACGAGCGACCGGCTGGTGATGGTCTGGGCGCGCAACCTCTCGGCGGGGATACAGCGCAGCTCGGTCTCGCCCGGCAGCTTCAACGAGTGGCGCGCGCAAGCCGCCTCGTTCGAGGAACTCGTCACCTACAACAACAACTACTTCAACCTCACCGAGGGCGACCAGCCGGAGCGCGTCACGGGCGCGCGCGTGTCCACCAACTTCTTCAAGGCGCTCGACGTGAAGCCCGAACGAGGGCGCACGTTCCTGCCCGAAGAGGCCGAAGAGGGCCGCAGCGCCGTCGTCATCATCAAGCACTCGCTCTGGCAGCGGCGCTTCGGCGGAGACCCGGCGCTCGTCAACAAGACCATCAGCGTTGACGGCAAGCCGCACACCGTCATCGGCATCATGCCGCAGGACTTCGAGTTCCCGATGAACGGGAGCGAGCTGTGGGCTCCTATCGCCTTTAGCCCGAAGGAGGCGGCGAACCACTACAACCGCTACCTGCAAGTCTTCGGCCTGCTCAAGCCCGGCGCGACCATCGAACAGGCGCAGGGAGAGATGGCGGCCATCGCCGAGCGGCAGCAAGCCGAGCACCCGGACACGAACGCGGGGCGGACGGCCTACGTCGAGACGTTCACCGACTCGCACGCGCGCGGCTCGCGGATGTACCTCGTCGTGATGATGTGGGCGGTCGGCTTCGTGCTCCTCATCGCGTGCGCCAACGTCGCCAACCTCCTGCTCGTGCGCGGGGCTTCGAGGCGCAAGGAACTCGCCATCCGTCTCGCGCTCGGCGCGGGGCGCGGGCGCGTCGTGCGGCAGTTGATTACGGAGAGCTTACTGCTCGCCCTCCTCGGCGGCGCGCTCGGCGTGCTCCTCTCGGTGTGGGGCGTCGAGTTCGTCTCGAAGGGCATGCCGCCGACCTTCACGCAGTACATCGCGGGCTGGCGCAAGCTCGGCGTTGACGGCGAGGTGCTCGTCTTCACTTTGCTCGCCTCGGTTGTGACGGGCGTGCTCTTCGGCCTCGCGCCCGCGTGGCAGGCGACGAGGGTCAACTTCAACGAGTCGCTGAAAGAGGGCACTAAAGGCTCCTCGCGCGGCGGCGGCGGCGGCTTCCTGCGGAGCGCTCTGGTGGTCGTGGAGATTACGCTCAGTCTGGTGCTGCTGGCGGGCGCGGGGCTGATGGTGCGGAGCTTCGTCGAGCTGCTGCGCGCCGACCTCGGCGTGACCGCCGAGAACGTGATGACGCTCGAAGTCTCGCCCTCGCGCGACAAGTACCCGGAGCCGCGCCAGCGCATCGAATTCTACGAACGACTCCTTGAGCGCACCTCGAACCTGCCCGGCGTGACGGCGGCGGCGGCGGTCAACTTCATCCCGATGGATCGAAGCGGCACGACCAGCACGACCTTCAACGTCGTCGGCCAACCCGCGCCGCCGAAAGGTCAGGAGCCTTACGCCGAGTACCGGATGGTCACTCCGCGCTACTTCGAGGCCGTCGGCACGCCGCTCCGCGAGGGCCGCGTCTTCAACGAAGCCGACAACGAAACTTCGACGCACGTCGTCATCATCAGCGAGACGCTCGCGCGCCGCTTCTTCCCCGGAGGCCGGGCGGTCGGCGGCCATCTCGTCTTCAGCGAAGAGGACGGCCCGCTCGAAGTCGTCGGCGTCGCGGCGGACGTGAAAGACGAGGACATCGAAGAGGAGCCGGAACTCGGCGTCTACCTGCCTTACCGACAAGACCCGTGGTGGAAGATGGGGCTGGTGGTGCGTGCGAAGGGAGACCCTTCGAGCCTCGCGCCGCTCTTGCGCGAGGAGGTGCGCGCGCTCGACCGCGACCTGCCCGTCTACAACGTCCGCACGATGCAGACCATCATTGACGAGACGCTCTCGCCGAAGCGTTTGGCGATGTTCATGTTCGCCTTCTTCGCCGTCTGCGCGCTCCTGCTCGCGGGCGTCGGCATCTACGCCGTGATGAGCTACGCCGTCACGCAGAGGACGCACGAGATAGGCGTCCGTCTCGCCCTCGGCGCGCAGGCGTCGGACATCCTCCGGCTGGTCGTCGGCCACGGCGTCGTGCTCACGCTCGTGGGCCTCGGCCTCGGCCTCGCGGGCTCCTTCGCCCTGACGCGCGCGATGTCGGGGATTCTCTACAACGTCTCGGCCACCGACCCGCTGACCTTCTTCGGCATCTCGCTCCTGCTCGCGGCGGTCGCCCTCCTCGCCTGCTACGTCCCGGCGCGCCGCGCGACGAAAGTAGACCCGATGGTGGCACTCAGATACGAATGAAACGCAGAAGTCAGAACGCTGAACGATGAACTAAAAACAGCCGCCTTTCTTCTTTCAGCTCAGCGTTCAGCGTTCTGACTTCTGACTTTGATTTGGAGGTCGTGATGGGGACACTCTGGCAGGACTTGCGCTACGGCGCGCGGGTGATGTGGAAGCGTCCGGGCTTCACGGCGGTGGCCGTCGTGACGTTGGCGCTTGGCATCGGCGCGAACACGGCGATCTTCAGTCTGCTGAACGCAATCCTGCTGCGGCCCCTGCCGGTCAGGGAGCCCGCGCGGCTCGTCAACGTCCACTCGACCTCGCCGGACGGCAGCGGCTTCCACACCTTCTCTTACCCGGACTACACGGACTTCCGCGAGCGTGGCGGCGTCTTCGAGGACGCGCTCGCCTACACCGTGGACGCCTACAGCCTGAACGCGGGCGAGCAGTCGGAGCGCGTCTTCGGGATGGTCTTGACGGGCAACGCCTTCTCTGTGCTGGGCGTGAGCCCGGCGGCGGGACGCTTCTTCACGCCCGAAGAGGACAGCCCCGCGAACCCCGCGACGGTCGTCGTCCTCGGCCACGGCTTCTGGCAGCGGCGCTTCGGCTCCGACCCGTCGCTCGTCGGGCGCACGCTCGCGCTCAACGGGCGGCAGTTCACGGTCGTCGGCATCGCGCCGCCGAAGTTCACGGGCGTCCGCGTCGGCCTCGCGCCCGACATCTACGTCCCCATGTGGTCGCAGGTGCACACGCGACCGAACGCGGTCGAGTGGCTGAATAACCGCGGCGGCGGGAACATGGAGGTCGTCGGGCGGCTGAAGGACGGCGTTCTCGGTCGAGGCGGCGCAGTCGGCGCTCTCCGCGTTGGCGCGGCAGTTCGAGGAGCAGTACCCGGACACGCACCGGGGCAAAGGCGTCGAGGTGCGGCCCATGCGGACGGGGCTCGGACAGTTCGAGACGCCGGTCAAGGGCTTCCTGGGCGTGCTCATGGCGGTGGTCGGCTTCGTGCTGCTGATCGCGTGCGCCAACGTCGCGGGGATGACGCTGGCGCGCTCGGCGGCGCGGAGGAAGGAACTCGCCATCCGGCTCGCGATGGGCGCGGGGCGCGGGCGCATCGTCCGGCAGTTGTTGACGGAGAGCGTGCTCCTCTTCCTCATCGGCGGCGGGGCGGGGCTGTTGCTCGCCGTGTGGCTGACAGACCTTTTGATGAGCTTCAAGCCGCCGACGCCCTTCAGCATCGAACTCGACCTGGGGCTCGACGCGAGGGTGCTGGCCTTCACCTTCTTCACGTCGCTTCTGACAGGCGTCGTCTTCGGACTCGCCCCGGCCTTGCAGGCTTCGAGGCCGGACGTGCTCCCGGCGCTCAAGGACGAGGGCGCGGGCAGCGGCGCGCGCCGCCGGACGCGACTGCTGAACGCCTTCGTCGTCGGGCAGGTCGCCGTCTCGCTCGTCCTGCTCGTGAGCACCGGCCTCTTCCTCCGCTCGCTCCAGAACGCGCGCGCGCTCGACCCCGGCTTCGAGCCAGAGGGCGTGCAGACCGCCGGCTTCGACGTGCGGATTCAGGGCTACGACGAGGCGCGCGGCCAGAGGTTCTTCGAGGAGTTGTCCGGGCGCGTCGCGGCCCTGCCGGGCGCGCAGGCCGTGAGCCTCGTGCGCAACGTCACGCTCGGCGGCGGGAACATGGAGACGCGCATCAGGGTCGAGGGCCGCGAGCCGCCCGACGGTCGCGGCTCCTTCGGCACGGACTTCAACGTCGTCACGCCGAACTACTTCGCCACGCTCGGCATCCCGCTCGTGCGCGGGCGCGACTTCCAGGCGTCGGACAGGGAGGGCGCTCCGCTCGTGGCGGTCGTCAACGAGACGTTCGCGCGCCGCTTCTGGCCGGGCGAAGACCCTCTGGGTAAGCGCTTCCGGTTCCGCGAAGAGGGCGAGCCGGTCGAGATCGTCGGCGTCGCGCGCGACGGCAAGTACCGCAGCCTCGGCGAAGACCCGACGAGCTATCTCTATCTCCCCTTCGCGCAGAACTACCAGACGCAGATGACGCTCCAAGTCCGCGCCGCCTCGCCCGGAGAAGGCGCGGGCCTGCTGGCCGCCGTGCGCCGCGAGGTCGCGGCGATGGACGCGAGCATCCCCCTGCTCGACGCGATGCCTTTGACCGACGCCATCAGCACGTCGCTGCTGCCGATACGGATGGCGGCGACGCTGGCCGGGCTCTTCGGGTTGGCGGGGCTCCTGCTCGCGGGCGTCGGCATCTTCGGCGTGGTCAGCTTCTCGGTCGCGCAGCGCACGCGCGAGATAGGCATCCGCGTCGCGCTCGGCGCGCAAGGGCGCGACGTGCTCGGCCTCGTCATCCGACAAGGCATGCGGCTCACCCTCGTCGGCGTCGCCGTCGGGCTCGCCGCCGCCTTCGCCCTGACGCGCGTGATGTCGAGCCTGCTCTACGGCGTGTCGGCCACCGACCCCCTGACCTTCGCCGCCGTCGCCGCGCTGCTCGCCGCCGTTGCCCTTCTCGCCTGCTACTTACCGGCGCGCCGCGCGACGAAGGTGGACCCGATGGTGGCACTGAGATACGAATGAAACGCAGAAGTCAGAACGCTGAACGATGAACTAAAAACAACCGCCTTTCTTCTTTCAGTTCATCGTTCAGCGTTCTGACTTCTGACTTTGATTTGGAGGTCGTGATGAGAAGTCTGTTGCAAGACCTACAGTACGGGGTGCGGGTGCTTTTGCGGCAGCCCGGTTTCGCGCTGGTGGCGGTCTTGACGCTGGCGCTCGGCGTGGGGGCGAACACGGCCATCTTCACGGTCGTGGACGCGGCGCTGCTGCGCTCTCTGCCTTACGCGGAGCCGGAAAGGCTCGTCCACCTCTGGGAGACGAAGCCGCAAGCTGACTTCGGCGAGAGGGAGGCTTCGTACCCGGATTATCTCGACTGGCGCGAGGGCGGCGGCGAGGTCTTCGAGGCCATCGGCGGTTACACGGAGGGGAGCTTCACGCTCACGGCTGAGGGGCAGTCGCCGGAGCGCGTCAACGGCGCGGGCGTGACGGCGAGCTTCTTCGACGTGCTCGGCGTGAAGACGGCGGCGGGCCGCGCCTTCAACGCCGAGGACGAGAGCCCTTCCGCCGAGCGCGCAGCGATGCTCAGCCACGGCCTCTGGCGGCGGCGCTTCGGCGGAGACTCGAATGTCATCGGCAAGGCCGTGACGCTCAACGGCACGGGCTTCAACGTCGTCGGCGTGCTGCCCGCGGACTTCAGCTTCGCGAAGGTTGGCGAGGCCGACGTGTGGGTCTTGCAAAGGCCCACGCCGATGCAGAGGGAGCGGCGGTATTTTCACTGGCTGCAAGTCGTCGCGCGGCTCAGGAAGGGCGTCGAGTTCGAGGCGGCGCAGAACCGCCTGACGGCGGTCGGCGCGCGCATCGCGGGCGAAGACCCGTCGGCCCACGCGGGCACGAGCGTCCGGCTCGTGCCGTTGCAGGAAGAGTTCGTCGGCGGCCTCAAGCCGATTCTCTTCGTGCTGCTCGGCGCGGTCGGGTTTGTGCTTCTGATTTCGTGCGTCAACGTCGCCAACCTTCTGCTCGCGCGCTCGACGGCGCGCAAAAAAGAGATTGCGATTCGCGTCGCGCTCGGCGCGAGCCGCTGGCGGCTGGTGCGGCAGCTTCTGACGGAGAGCACGGTGCTCGCGCTCCTTGGCGGCGGGCTCGGACTCGTGCTCGCGTTGTGGGGCGTTGACCTTCTGGTCGCGGCCATCCCGCCCGCGCAGCTCGCCATGATGCCTTACCTCCGCGAACTCTCTCTGAACGGCGGGGTGCTCGTCTTCACCTGCGCGCTCTCGATCTTGACGGGCGTGCTGTTCGGACTCACGCCCGCGCTCGAAGCGACGAAGACCGATTTGCAGGAGTCCTTAAAAGAGGGCGGACGAGCTTCGGGCACGAAGGGCGCGAAGGGCTTGAGGGGCTTCCTCGTCGTCTCGGAAGTCGCGCTCGCGCTCGTGCTCTTAGTGGGCGCGGGGCTGATGTTGAAGAGCCTTCTGCGGATGCTCAGTGTTGACCCCGGCTTCAGGACGGAGAACCTCCTGACTCTGAAGTTGACCTTGCCGTCGGTGCGCTACGGCGACGACTCGAAGGCCGCAGGGTTCTACGAACAGTTGCTCGGTCGCGTCGAGAATCTGCCGGGCGTGCGCGGCGCGGCGGCGGTGAGCAACCTGCCTTTGAGCGGCGACGGCGGGACGGGCACGCCGCAGGTCGTCGGTCGCCCGCAGGCCGAGTCGGACGCTTCGGGCGAGTCGTACCTGCGGACGGTGAGCGCGGGTTACTTCGACGTGATGGGCGTGCCGTTGTTGAAGGGGCGCGCGCTCAACGAAAGAGACCGCGCTGGCGCGCAGGTGGTCGTCCTCGTCAACCGGACTTTCGCCGAGCGCACCTTCCCCGGCGAAGACCCTTTAGGAAAACGCATCACGTTTAGATTCACCGCCGACCTGCCGCCGTATGAAATCGTCGGCGTCGTCGGCGACGAGAAGGTGGCGGGCCTCGACGCGCGCACCAAGCCCGTCATCTATTTCCCGTACCTGCAAGGCCCGGATTCGACGATGAGCCTCGTCGTCCGCACGTCGAGCGACCCCGACGGCCTGGCGTCCGCCGTGCGCGGCGAGGTGCAGGCGCTCGACCGCGAAGTGCCGCTCTACTCGGTGATGACGATGGAGCGTTTGATTGCCGACTCGGCCCAGACCTTCATGCGTCGCTACCCGGCGTACCTCGTCGGCGTCTTCGCGGGCGTGGCGCTCTTGCTCGCGGTGGTCGGGATTTACGGCGTCATCTCTTACGCGGTCGGCCAGCGGACGCGCGAGATTGCCATCCGCGTCGCGCTCGGCGCGCAGCGCAGGGACGTGCTCGGCATGGTGCTCCGGCAGGGGATGCTGCTCGCGCTCGCGGGCGTGGTGGTCGGCGTCGCCGGGGCGCTCGCCCTGACGCGGCTGCTCGCGGGACTGCTCTTCGGCGTGAGCGCCGCTGACCCTTCGGTCTACGCGGCGGTCTCGGCGCTCCTCATGCTCATCGCGCTCCTCGCCTGCTACGTCCCCGCACGTCGAGCGACGAAAGTAGACCCGATGGCGGCACTCAGATACGAATGAAACGCAGAAGTCAGAACGCTGAACGATGAACTAAAAACAGCCGCCTTTCTTCTTTCTGTTCATGCGTTCAGCGTTCTGACTTCTGACTTTGATTTGGAGGTCGTGATGAGAACTCTGCTACAGGACATGCGGTTCGGGCTGCGGACGCTTTTGAAGCGGCCCGGCTTCACGGTGGTGGCGGTCTTGACGCTCGCCTTAGGGATAGGGGCGAACACGGCCATCTTCTCGGTCGTCAACGCGGTGCTCTTGAGGCCGCTGCCGTTCAGGGACTCGGAGCGGCTCGTCTCGGTCTTCGAGACGACGCAGAAGATACCGCGCGACTTCATCTCCGTCCCGAACCTTGAGGACTACCGGGGCCAGAGCCGTGTCTTCGAGGGCTTGGCGACGTTCGTCCCGCAGAGCGTCAACCTCACGGGCGGCGAGGAGCCGGAGCGCGTCGTGGGCGGCTTCGTCTCTTCGAGCTTCTTCCAAATCCTCGGCGTGCAGACCGCCGCCGGTCGCGCCTTCCTGCCGCAGGAGGACGCGGCGGGGGCCGAGCGCGTCGCCCTCATCAGTTACGACTTCTGGCGGAACCGCTTCGGCGGCGATGAGAAGCTGCTCGGCAAGCCGCTCATCTTTAACGGCGAGCCCTACACGGTCGTCGGCGTGATGGCGGAGGATTTTCGTTACCCCTCCATCCAGCCCGACGTGTGGCTGCCCGCGCAGAAGTGGCCGAACTATAAGAACGAGCGCGCGTCGCACAACTGCTACGTGCTCGGACGGCTCAAGCCGGGCGTCACTTACGAAGAGGCGCAGACCGAGCTGAGCGCCATCGCCAAGCGTCTCGAACAGGCTTACCCCGAAGACAATCAGGGGCGCGGCATCGAGGTCGTCGGCTTGCACGAACAGCTCGTCGAAGACCTCCGCCCGCAACTGTTTCTGCTGCTCGGCGCGGTCGGCTTCATCCTGCTGATTGCGTGCGCCAACATCGCGAACCTTCTGCTGGCGCGCGGCGCGGCGCGGCAGAAGGAGGTGGCGCTCCGCTCGGCGCTCGGCGCGAGCCGCGCGAGGCTGCTGCGGCAGTTGTTGACGGAGACCTTGCTGCTCGCCTTCGCGGGCGGGGTCGCCGGGGTGATTCTGGCGGTGTGGGGCGTGGACGCGCTTCTGGCGCTCAACCCCAGTCAACTGCCGACCGGCGCGCAGGACATCGGCTTGGACGCGCAGGTGCTCGCCTTCTCGCTCGGCCTCTCGGTGTTGACGGGGTTGCTGTTCGGCGTCGTCCCGGCCTTGCAGTTGTCGAAGGCGGACGTGAGCCGGACGCTGAAGGAGGGCGGCGGCGGGGCTCTGGGCGAGGGCGCGGGGCGGATGCGCCTGCGGAGCGCGTTCGTCGTCACGCAGGTCGCCGTCTCGCTCGTGCTGCTCGTCGGCGCGGGGTTGCTCTTAAACAGCTTCTACCGCCTGCTCCACGTCAGTCCGGGCTTCAACCCGGAGAACCTCCTGACGATGGAGTACCGGATGCCGAAGAACAAGTACCCGAAGGGCGAGGAGCAGTGGGCCTTCCACCGGCGCGTGCAAGAGCGCGTGCGCGAAGTGGCGGGCGTGCGCGCGGCGGCGGTCGTGCGGGCGTTGCCCTTCAGCGGCAACGGCGGCACGGCCAGTTACCTCGTGCCGGGCCAGCCCGTCCCGCCGAAGGGGCAGGAGTCGCGCGCGCTCGAAAACGCGATTGACCCGTACTACATCGAGACCGTCGGGCTGCCGCTTTTGCGCGGGCGCAACTTCACGGAGCAGGACGGCCCCGACGCGCCGCCCGTCATCATCGTCAACCGTTTCATGGCCGAGAGGACTTGGCCGGGCGAAGACCCCCTCGGCAAGCAGTTGGAGTTGCCCGAACGCAAAGTGACGGTGGTCGTCGTCGGCGTCGTCGGCGACGCCAAGCAGTACGACCTCGGCGAAGAACAACGCTCGCAGGTCTACGCGCCCTACGCGCAGAACCCGCACATCTTCGGGACGCTCGTCGTGCGCGCCGTCGGCGAGCCTCTGGCGCTCTCGAAGGCGGTCAAGGACGCGGTCTGGTCGGTTGACCGCGACCAGCCCGTGTGGAAGGTGCGGACGGTCGAGTACCTGCTCACGCAGAACGTCGCGGACAGGCGCTTCGTGATGTCTCTGATGGCGGGCTTCGCCGTGCTGGCGATGATGCTGACGGCGCTCGGCCTCTACGGCGTCATCAGCTACTCGGTCAACCAGAGGACGCACGAGATAGGCATCCGCATGGCCCTCGGCGCGCAGGGAAGAGACGTGCTCGGCCTCGTCATCGGTCAGGGGATGCGGCTCACAGTCGTCGGCGTCGTCGTCGGGCTCGCGGCGGCCTTCGCCGTCACGCGTTTGATGTCGAGCCTGCTCTACGGCGTCGGGGCCACCGACCCCGCGACCTTCGCGGGCGTCGCCTTGCTGCTCGCGGCGGTCGCACTCCTCGCCTGCTACGTGCCCGCACGTCGAGCGACGAAAGTAGACCCGATGGTGGCACTTCGGTACGAATGAAATGATGAGTGATGAGTGATGAATGATGAATGAAAGGCAAGCCGTCTTCTTCATTCATCATTCATCATTCCGCATTCATCATTTTCGGAGGTGACGATGAAGACTCTGTGGCAAGACCTGCGGTACGGGTTTCGGATGCTGTGGAAGACGCCGGGGTTTACGGCGGTGGCGGTCGTGACGCTCGCTCTGGGCATCGGCGCGAACAGCGCGATGTTCAGCGCGGTGAGCGCGTTCCTGCTGCGGCCCCTGCCGGTCGAGGAGCCTGAAGGATTAGTCCGCATCTTCGAGGGGCGCAACCCCGGCGACATGATTGAGGACTTTTCGCACCCCGACTTTCGCGACTACAGCGAGCAGTCCGGCGAGGTCTTCGAGGGGTTGCTCGCGCACCGCATCACGCAGGCGGCGCTGAGCAACAACAACCAGAACGATCTGGTGTGGGGCGAGCTGGTGAGCGGCAACTACTTCGACGTGCTCCGCGTCCGGCCCGCGCGGGGCCGCGCCTTTTTGCCCGAAGAGGATCGCGCGCCGGGCTCGCACCCGGTCGTCGTCTTAAGTCACAGCCTCTGGGAGAAGCGGTTCGCGGCAGACCCTTCGGTCGTCAACAAGAGCATCACCTTGAACGGCCAGCCCTTCACGGTCGTCGGCGTCGCGCCGCGCGAGTTCACGGGGACGAAGTTCGGGCTCGCGATGGACTTCTGGGTTCCGTTGATGATGCAGGAGCAGGTGACGCGCGAGGCCAACTGGCTCGACAGGCGTGGCGACCACCGCCTGAACGTCGTCGGGAGGCTCAAAGACGGCGTGACGCGCGAGCGCGCGGCGGCGGTCTTGACGACCGTCGCGCAGAGGCTCGCCGACGCCTACCCGGACCAGCGCGACCGGAACATGAAGGCGCAGGTGCTACCGGAAACCGAGGGGCGCTACGACCACATGGCCGGGACGGTCAAGCTCGGCGCGGGGCTCGCGCTCGGCGTCGTCGCGCTGGTGCTTTTAATCGCGTGCGCCAACGTCGCGAATCTTTTGCTCGCGCGCGCGGCGGCGCGGCGCAAGGAGATAGGCATCCGGCTCGCACTCGGCGCGAGCCGCGCGCGGGTCGTGCGGCAGTTGTTGACGGAGAGCGTGCTCTTAGCAGTCCTCGCGGGCGGGCTCGGACTGCTCCTCGCCTTCTGGGCGGCGGACTTGATGCAGGCGATGATTCCCGTCCTCCCCTACACGGTCATCATGGATTTCGCGCCCGACACGCGCGCGCTCTGGTTCACGCTCGGCGTCTCGCTCGTGACGGGCGTGGTGTTCGGGCTCGCGCCCGCGCTGCAAGCCTCGAAGACAGACCTCGTGCCCGTGCTCAAGAACGAGACGGTCGCGCTCCGTCAAGGCGGGCGGCGCGTGACCTTGAAAGACCTGCTCGTCGTGACGCAGGTCGCGCTCTCTTTGGTCGTGCTGGTCTGCGGCGGCTTGCTCGTCAAGAGCTTCGTCAACGCGCAGGGGATTGACCCCGGCTTCCAGACCGAGCGCGGGCTCGCCGTCTCTTTGAACCCCGGCCTCCTCGGCTACGACGAGGAGCGCGGCAAGGCCTTCTTCCGCCAACTCGTGGAGCGCGTCGAGGCCGTGCCCGGCGTCGAGCGCGCGAGCGTCGCGCGGTATCTTCAGCTCGGCGACAGCTCAAGCTCGACCGGCCCCGTCTACGCCGAGGGCCAAGCCGCGCCGCCGCCCGGCGAGGGTCTGAGCGTCCCTTACAACGCGGTCGGCCCCGGCCACTTCGACGCGCTCCAGATTTCACTCCTTCAGGGGCGCGACATCGCCGCCTCCGACACGAAGGACGCGGCGCGCGTCTGCGTCATCAACCAGACTCTGGCCGAGCGTTTGTGGCCGGGCGAGAGCGCGTTGGGCAAGCGTCTGGTCGTCGGCGGCGGTCGCCCGCGAGAGGTCGTCGGCGTGGCGCGCAACGGTCGCTACCGCAGCCTCGGCGAGACGCCGCGCCCCTTCCTCTATTTCCCGATGGAGCAGGCTTACGATCCGGGCGTCGTCCTGCTGGTGCGGACTTCGGGCGACCCGCTCGGCGTCGTGGGCGGAGTGCGCGGCGCAATCCGCTCGCTCGACCCACAGCTCCCCGTCTACGGCGTCAAGACTCTCAAGGAGCACATGACGTGGGCGCTCTGGGGGACGAAGATGGCGGCGTCGCTTTCGTTAAGCTTCGGGCTGCTCGCGCTCCTGCTCGCGGCCTCAGGTCTCTACAGCGTGATGGCCTACAGCGTCAGCCGCCGGACGCACGAGATAGGCATCCGCATGGCCCTCGGCGCGCAAGGAAGAGACGTGCTCCGGCTCGTCGCCGGGCAGGGGATGCGTCTGGCCTTCGTGGGCGTCGGCGTCGGGCTCCTCGCGGCCTTCGCCGTGACGCGCGTGCTGTCGAGCATCCTCTACGGCGTCTCGGCGACCGACGCCGTGACCTTCGCCGCCATCACGGCCTTGCTCGCGGCGGTCGCGCTCGTCGCCTGCTACGTGCCCGCGCGCCGCGCGACGAAAGTAGACCCGATGGTGGCACTCAGATACGAATGAAACGCAGAAGTCAGAACGCTGAACGATGAACTAAAAACAGCCGCCTTTCTTCTTTCAGTTCCGCGTTCATCGTTCTGACTTCTGACTTCTGACTTTGATTTGGAGGTGATGATGGGGAATCTCTTGCGTGACGTGCGGTACGCGGTCAGGGTGCTGTTCAAAAGTCCCGGCTTCAGCGTGGTGGCGGTGCTGGCGCTGGCCTTGGGCATCGGCGCGAACACGGCCATCTTCAGCGTGGTCAAGGCCGTCCTCCTGAGCCCGCTGCCTTACCCGGCGGCGGAACGGCTCGTCTGGATTTGGGAGACCAACGAGACCAATAACATCCTGCGGGAGCCGGCCTCGCTCCCGAACTACAACGACTGGCGACAGCAGGGCCAGAGCTTCGAGGGCATCGCGGCCTTCGCCGGCACGCCGCTGGCGCTGACGGGCGAGGGCGAGCCGGAGCGCATCGAGGGAGCCGCCGTCTCCGCCAACTTCTTCCCCGTCCTCGGCGTCGAGCCGTCGCTCGGGCGCGGCTTCCTCGCCGAAGAGAACACGCCCGGCAAGAACCGCGTCGTCGTCCTGAGCCGAGGGCTGTGGCAGCGCCGTTACGGGTCGAACACGAAAATCCTCGGCCAGACCCTCACGCTCAACGGCAACCCGTACACGGTCGTCGGGGTCGCCGCCGAAGGGTTCAAGCACCCCGAAACGGGCCCGCAGCCGGAGATGTGGGTGCCGCTCGCCTTCAACCTCGAACAGGCGGCGCGGCGGGGCGACTACCTCAGCGTGGTCGCGCGCCTCAAGCCGGGCGCGGCGCTCGACGGGGCGCGCTCCGAGATGGGGGCGGTCGCCTCCCGGCTCGCCGAGGCTTACCCGGCGACCAACGCCGGGTGGGGCGTGACGCTCGTCCCGCTACAGGAAAGGCTCGTCGGCGACGCGCGCGCGGCGCTGTGGGTGCTGACGGGCGTGGTCGGCTTCCTGCTGCTCATCGCATGCGCGAACGTCGCCAATTTGCTGCTCGTGCGCGCGGCGTCGCGGCGGCAGGAGATCGCCGTCCGCACGGCCCTCGGCGCGGGGCGGTTGAGGCTCGTCCGGCAGTTCCTGTCGGAGAGCGTGCTGCTCGCGCTCGCGGGCGGCGCGCTGGGGCTCCTCTTCGCGATGTGGGGGATAGACGTGCTGCTCGCGCTCGGGCCGGGCAACCTGCCACGGCTCGATGAGGTCGGCCTCGACTGGAAAGTGCTCGGCTTCACGCTTCTCGTCTCGCTCGCGACGGGCGTCGTCTTCGGCCTACTCCCGGCGCTCTACGCGACCGGCTCCGACCTCACGGAAGCGCTCAAGGAGGGCAGCCGCAGCTCGACGACCGGCGTCGGCGGGAGGAGGTTGCGCAACGCGCTCGTCATCGCGGAGATGGCCATCGCCGTCGTCATGCTCACGGGCGCGGGCCTGATGATTCGCAGCTTCATGCGCCTGCAAGAAGTTGACCCCGGCTTCAAGCCGGAGCGCATCATGGCGGTCAGTCTGGCGCTGCCCGCCTCCAAGTACAAGGAGCCCCCGCAACTCTCCGGCTTCTTCGAGCAACTGCTGGGGCGCGTCTCGGCGTTGCCGGGCGTCGAGTCGGCGGCTGCCGTGAGCGCGCTGCCGCTGGGCGGCGGCGGCGATGTCATCGCCTTCGAGATTGAAGGCCGGCCCGCGCCGCCCCCCGAACAGGTGATGGACGCCGAATACAGAGTCGTCAGCTCGGACTATTTCGCGACGATGGGCATCGCGCTCGTCCGTGGCGAAGGCATCACGGCGCGACACGTGGCGGGCTCCCCGGAGGTCACCGTCATCAACGAGACGATGGCCCGCCTCCACTGGCCCGGCGAAGACCCCGTCGGCAAACGCATCAACCTCGGCGACCCGTCGAGGAGCCCGTGGCGGACGGTCATCGGGGTCGTCAGGGACATCAGGCACGAGGGGCTCGACAAGGTGCCCTACCCGCAGATGTACGCGCCCTACGCGCAGTTCCCCCGGCGCTCGATGACGCTCGTCGCGCGCGCCGCCGCCGACCCGCTCGCGCTCGCGCCGGGCGTCCGCCGCGAGGTGGCGGCCCTCGACAAAGACCTTCCGCTCTACAACGTCCGCACGATGGAGCAGGTGATGGCGGAGTCGGTCGCGCGCCAACGCTTCACGATGCTTCTGATCGCCATCTTCGCGGGGGTCGGGCTGCTCCTCGCGTCCGTCGGCATCTACGGCGTCATCTCCTACACGGTCTCGCAGCGCAGCCATGAACTCAGCGTCCGCCTCGCGCTCGGCGCGCAAGGGCGCGACATCCTCAGGATGGTGGTCGGGCAGGGCATGCTGCTGGCGCTGGGCGGAATCGGCGCGGGGCTCGCGGCGGCCTTCCTGCTGACGCGCATGATGGCGAGCCTGCTCTACGGGGTGAGCACCACCGACCCGTTGACGTTCGCTCTGGTGCCGGTGTCACTCGCCGGAGTGGCGCTGCTCGCGAGCCTCATCCCGGCGCGCCGGGCGACGAGGGTTGACCCGGCGGGTGCGCTCAGATACCAATGAGCTTCGAAGGGACAAGGCCGAAGATGCTCGGACGCAAAAGCGCGGCGCGAATCGTCTCGGCCCTCGTCTGGCTGACGCTGCTCACGCAGACGGGCTGCGCCGGACAGCAGAAGGGGGCGCGGCCCGAAGCGGGCGGACGGATTTCCGCCGAAGTGCAACGCCTGCGGGGCGTGCTCGCGGCGGCGGGGCTCCCCGAAGCCGAGGCGCGGCAGCAGGAGGCGGAACTCCGGCGGGTGGAAGAGTCTTTGCGGGCCGGGCGAATCTCTCTCGGCCTCTACCGCTTGCAGCAGATTCATTCGACGGTCATGGCGGGCGAGTACGGTCGGCGGAAGGCGGAGGTCTTGAAGCAGGGCACGGAAGGCTTCGAGCGCGAGTGGAAGCGGCTCGGCGAAGAGCTGGCCGCGAAGGAGAAGAGCTTGGGCGCGGGCGGGAAGTTGCCTGCGGCGGTCGCCGCGCTCGCCGAGGCGTCGCTCACGCAGGTCAGGCCGCACTACGAGGCCGGGCGGCTCTACGGCCTCAACACGACGCTCGACGCGGGCCTCTACTACATGGGTGCGGCGTCCGCCGGGATGGACTTCGCGCTCTTCTGCCACGGGCTCAACTTCGGGTCGAAGGAGACGGGCACGACGAAAGAGTTGCGACCGCTCGATGCGGAACTGGCGCGGCTCGAAGCCGAGACGCTCACCGCCTACCGTCGTCCGGGCGCGGCCTCGCAGCAGGGTCGCTTCAACGCCCTCAACTCGACGCTCAAGATGGCCGGAGAGCTAAACGGCGAGCGGAGGTTCGCGGGCGCGTTGTTCAAGTACCTCGAAGCCCGGCGCGTGCTCGCGCACATCGAAGCCGCCGACTCCGCGCCGCCCGCAGCGGCCTCCCTGCGCGAGAAGAGCGACGCCGCGCGCTCCAAGCTCGAAGGCGCGGGCGGGCGGGAGCAAGGCGTCGGGCTGCTCTTCTGGGAGATGGCGCGCACGGCGCTCGAAGGGTCGGAGGCGGGCTCGCCGAACGAGGACGAGTTGAGGCGTGCCGACGCGATTCTGGAGCGGGTGCTGCCGAGCTATTTCGAGTACATGGCGGGGGAGAAAAAGTGAAGGTCTGGAAAACGTTCGCGACCTTGTGTCTCATGGGCCTCTTGTCCTTCAGCGCGTGCGCCGCGCAGAAGGCGGGGGAGGCGCGGCGGCCCGACGGCGGCGGCGACGGCGGCGCGCGGCAGGTGACGGTGACGCTCGTGCGCTGGCCTTACACTTGAAGCCTGTCCGACCCGGCAAGTTTGCTGATTAAAGATGTCGTCGAAAATTACAAGGGGCGCGCGCGCTTCGTGAGCGAGAACTGGGGCACGTCGAAGCTCGCCGAGCGTTTCGGGGTCAAAAGATATCCGGTCGTCTTCGTGGACGAAATGCTCGTCGCCAAGCCCGAAGACTTCGGCGGGTGGGGCCGCAACGTGGGACGCTACGCGCCGTGGCGGGAGGCGTCCAGCCACGAGAAGTTCAAGCGCGACCTCTCGCGCATGATTGAGATTGCTCTGCGCGGAAACGCCGCCGACGGCGAGGCGCGGGCCGCCGCGCCGTCCGAGTCGCCGCTCGAAATCGCCGCGCTCCCAGCCTTCTCGATGCAGGACTTGCAAGGGCGGCGGGTGGAATCCTCGGCGCTCGCGGGGCAGGTCGTGGTCGTCGAGTTCTGGGCGACGTGGTGCCCGCCGTGCCGCACGACACTCGGCTGGCTCGGCGAGGTCGGGCGGCGTTACGGCGAGCGCGTGACGGTCTTAGCCGTCGCGGTCGAGTCGCCCGAAGAGCAGGTGCGAGAGATGACCGAAGGACTCAAGCTCCCGGCGCACGTCGTCATGGGGACGGACGAGCGGGTCGCGCCCTTCGGCACGGTGACGGGCGTCCCGACGATGTTCGTCTTCGACCAGCGCGGCAAGACCGCCGCCGTCTTCTACGGCGCGCCGCCCGACCTCCACGAGAAGGCGGGGCGCGTGCTCGAAGGACTTTTGAAGTAAAGGCTTTTGCGCGCCGGGCCGGGCGCGTGTCAAACTCTCCGACTCCGAACTTGAACCGATGAGCTGTCTTTTAACTATGCCACGCGTCTTGATTGCAGATGACCAGCCCGCCGTAATCGAAGCCCTGCGCCTGCTCCTCAAAGGCGAGGGCTTCGAGATTAAGACGGTCGCCGCGCCCGGCGACGTGCTCGAAGCCCTCGGTCGGCAGAGCTTCGACGTGGCGCTCATAGATTTGAACTACACGCGCGACACGACTTCCGGGCAGGAGGGCTTAGACCTCCTCGCGCGCATCCGCGCCGTGGACGCCTCGCTCCCCGTCGTCGTGATGACGGCGTGGGGCAGCGTTGACCTCGCCGTCGAGGCCATCCGGCGCGGCGCGCGCGACTTCGTGCAGAAGCCCTGGGAGAACGAGCGGCTGCTGACGATCCTGCGGACGCAGACCGAGCTGGCCGGGGCTTTGCGCAAGGGCGAGCGGCTCGAAGCCGAGAACCAGATGCTCAGGAAGGAGAACGGGCACGGTCGCCCGCTCCTCATCGCCGGGTCGGAGGCGATGCAGCCCGTGCTGGAACTCGTCGAGCACATCGGCCCCTCGGACGCCAACGTCCTCATCACGGGCGAGAACGGCACGGGCAAGGAGGTCATCGCGCGCACGCTCCATGCCTTGAGCCCGCGCGCCTCGAAGCCGCTCGTCGCCGTCAACGCCGGTGCTCTGTCCGAAGGCGTCTTCGAGTCGGAACTCTTCGGCCACGTCCGCGGCGCATTCACCGACGCCAAGAGCGACCGCGTGGGCCGCTTCGAGCTGGCCGACGGCGGCACGCTCTTCCTCGACGAGATTGCGAACGTCCCGCCGAACCTTCAGCCGAAACTCTTGCGCGTCCTTGAGACGGGCGAGTTCGAGCGCGTCGGCTCTTCGCAGACGCGGCGGACGGACGTGCGCGTCCTCTCTGCCACCAACGCCGACCTTAACGAAGAGGTCGCCGCCGGTCGCTTCCGCCAAGACCTCCTCTTCCGCCTCAACGCGGTCGAGATTCGTCTGCCGCCTCTGCGCGAGCGTTGCGAAGACATCCCGAAGTTGTGCGAGCACTTCCTCGCGGTCTACGCGCACCGCTACCGCAAACACCTGAAGGGCTTCGAGCCCGCCGCGCTCGAAGCCTTGTGCGGCAACGCTTGGCCGGGGAACGTGCGCGAACTGGATCACGTCGTCCAGCGGGCGGTGCTCATGGCGCGGGCTGACGAGGTGCGCGTGGTTGACCTCGGTTTGCAGCCTGTGCGAGAAATGGGCGGCGAGCGGCGGCTGGAAGAGATGAGCCTCGAAGATGTCGAGCGCCTCCTCATCCAGAAGGCGCTCAAGCGCTTCGGCGGCAACGTCAGTCAGGCGGCGGAAGTCTTGGGCCTCAGCCGCAGCGCGCTCTACCGGCGAATGCAAAAGTATGAACTCTGACGAGCAGGCGCAGGACGCACGGCTCCCCGTCAGGCGGGGCGCGGCGACGCCCTCTCGTCCAGACCCGCCGCCCCCACAACCAGCCCGCGCCGAACAGACTCCCACGCACACGACTCCCGCGAAGACTTCAAACACACGAGCCGTCAGGAAGCCTCAGCCCGCGCCGAAGAGGCGCGAGCGCATGAGCCACGAGCGGCGCGTGTTGCTGATGGCCTTGCTCGCGGCCTCGCCGGCGGTCGTCGTCTCGCTCGTCCTGCTCTGGGCCGGGCCTTACGCGCCGAAGACCGTCTGGACGCTCGCCGCGCTCATCGTCTGCGTCTGGCTCGGCTTCTCGTTCGCGGCGCAGGGGCGTGTGGTGCGTCCGCTTGCAAACGGTCTCGAACCTGCTCGCTTCCTTACGCGAAGGCGACTACTCGTTCCGCGCGCGCGGCGGTCGCGGCGAAGACGCGCTCGGCGAAGTCATCCACGAGATTAACGCCCTCGGCGAGACGATGCGCGAGCACCGCCTCGGCGCGCTCGAAGCGACGGCGCTCCTGCGCGCCGTGATGGCGGAGATTGATGTCGCCGTCTTCGCCTTCGACCCGGAAGGACGCCTCCGCCTCGTCAACCGCGCGGGCGAGCGTCTGCTCGCGCGCCACGCCGAGCGACTCCTGAGCCGCACGGCGGACGAACTCGGACTCTCCGACTGTCTCAAGTTCAAGGACGACGGCGCGCAGCACACCTTGCAGAAAGCCTTCCCCGGCGCGGGCAACGTCTACAAGCCGTGGGGCGTGCGCCGCAGCAGTTTTCGTGAAGGCGGCCTGCCGCATCACCTGCTCGTGCTCTCGGACTTGAGCGGCCCCTTGCGCGAGGAGGAGCGCAAAGCTTGGCAGCGTCTGGTGCGCGTGCTCGGCCACGAGCTGAACAACTCGCTTGCGCCCATCAAGTCCATCGCCGGGAGCCTCGCCAACCTGCTCGCGCGCACGCCACGGCCCGACGACTGGCAGGACGACATGGAGCGCGGCCTGACGGTCGTCTCCTCGCGCGCCGAGTCCCTGAGCCGCTTCATGGAGTCTTACTCAAGGCTCGCGCGACTGCCGCCGCCGCGCCTCGCGCCCGTCCCGGTCGGCGCGCTCGTCCGCCGCGTCGCGGGCCTTGAGACGCGCCTCTCGGTCAATGTCAGCGGCGGAGGCGAAGAGCTTTCAATCGAGGCCGACGGCGACCAGCTCGAACAGCTCCTCATCAACCTCGTGCGCAACGCGACGGACGCCGCGCTCGTCACGGGCGGAGGCGTGCGCGTCGGCTGGCAACGCGCGGACGGCCACGTCGAAATCCGCGTCGAAGACGAAGGGCTCGGCATCGCCAACCCCGCCAACCTCTTCGTCCCCTTCTTCACCACCAAGCCGGGCGGCTCCGGCATCGGCCTCGTCCTCTGCCGCCAGATAGCAGAGGCGCACGGCGGCACGCTCACGCTCGAAAACCGCAAAAGCGGCACGGGCTGCGAGGCCCGGCTGCGTCTGCCCGCCTGAGCTTGTTCATTTGTGGGACGGGGCAATCCCGCAAACGAACAAAAGCGACGAAGGATTCCTTCCTTTGTCTCCTTTGTGCTCTGATTTTCGGGGCGAACGAGCGGGCCGCGAGGTGGCACGGCGTTTACTACACAATGAGAGATTGATTGTTATTCGATGTCCTTCAAAGTCAGGGAAGCCGGAGCAGACCGCCGATGATTCAACTACGCAACCTCGAAAAATTTTACGAGACGGGCGCGGGCAAGACCTTCGTCCTCCGGCGCATTGACATGGACGTGCGCGAGGGCGAGTTCGTCTCCATCATGGGGCCTTCGGGTTCGGGGAAGACGACGCTCTTGAGCATCCTCGGCCTCCTCGACAGCACATGGACGGGCGAATACTTCCTCCTCGAACAGCCCGTCCACAAGCTCAACCACAAGGAGCGCGCCGCCCTCCACAAGCGCCACGTCGGCTTCGTCTTCCAGAGCTATCATCTGATTGACAGCCTGACCGTCAAGGAGAACATCGAAATCCCCTTGAGCTACCGCGACGTGAAGCGCAGCGAGAGCGCCGCGCTCGTCGCCGACGTCCTCGACCGCTTCCAGATAGTCGGCAAGAAAGACCTCTACCCGAACCAGCTCTCCGGCGGCCAGCAGCAGCTCGTCGCCATCGCCCGCGCCGTCATCCACAGCCCCCGCCTCATCCTCGCCGACGAGCCGACCGGCAACCTCCATTCGAGTCAGGGCAAAGAGATCATGGAACTCTTCAAGCGCCTCAACGATCAGGGCACGACCATCATTCAGGTCACACACTCCGAACAGAACGCCGCTTACGGCAACCGCGTCATCCAACTCGCCGACGGCTGGATGGTCAACTAGGAAAACGCGGAAGTCGGAACGCGGAACGACGAACTGAAGCACAAATATCTTGTCTTTCAGTTCATCGTTCCGCGTTCCGACTGCCGCGTTTCTTATCTGTGGTCGGGCTTTTCCTCTAAATTTATAGCTGTAAGCGGTTGCGTGAGGACGGGGACGAGAGTGTCCGTGGCCGACGCGCCTCCGAAAAAGGGGCATTCCGAGCGCCCGCCGCCGACAAAAAGATTGACAAGCGGCGCGAGCCCCTGCTATAAGCCGGACATCCGGTTAACCGTTTACGTGAGACCCGACTGGCTAGCCGGGATTTTATCTTTCCGAAGCAGACCTACAAATTTAAGCTTTCAGGGCCGCGCGCCGCGACAAGTGGCCGCAGGCCCTTTCGGGCCGTGCGACGACCGTTGAGACGGGCAATCGTCGCGGCCCAATTTCAGAGAAGTCGAAGGGGCGGAGTCCTTCCGAGCAGACGCCGCTTCTCAAAAATACACACGGGAGTTGGGGGAGAAGTTTATGAAATCTCAGAGGCCGATCTTCTTTGCGTTGCTGGCTCTGTCGCTGCTGGTGTGGGCCGCCGCGCCCGTCGCCGCGCAGAGCGACCGCGGTTCCGTCACCGGCACCGTCACAGACCCCGGCGGGGCGGTCATCCCCAACGCCAAAGTCACAGCCACCAGCACCGACACGGGCGAGGTGCGCGAGGTGACGAGTTCGGACGAGGGCAACTACACGCTCCCCGAACTGAAGGCCGGGCTCTACAAGATTACGGTCGAGGCGCAAGGCTTCAAGACCGCCTCGAACGAGGGCGTCAAGGTCGCCGTGCAGGTCACGCACAGCCTCGACTTCAAGCTCGAAGTCGGCGCGGTGACCGACGTTGTGACCGTCACGGCGGACGCCGCGACGACGGCGATTCAGACCGACACGCCCGTGCGCCAGACCAACGTCAACGAGCGGCAGGTGAGGGAACTGCCCCTTCAGGTCAGCTCCGAGACCGCCGGGCGCTCGCCGCTCGCCTTCATCTTCCTCGACAGCAACGTGACCGCCGCCGCCGGCAACGGCACCAACGCCACGAACTTCCGCGTGAGCGGCGGGCAGGGGCTCGGCACCGAGATTTTGATTGACGGCGCGGCCACCCGCCGCGCGCAGAACGGCACGTTCTTCACCGAGGTCTCGCCGAGCCCCAACGCCTTTCAGGAGTTCACCGTCTCGACTTCGAGCTACTCGGCGGAGTTCGGCAACTCTTCGGGCGGCATCGTCAACTTCTCCATCAAGTCGGGCGGCAACCAGTTCCACGGCGAAGCCTACGAGTACCACCGCAACGAGGCCTTCAACGCCAACAGCTTCACCAACAACGCCGCCGGGAGCGACGGCAACGGCAACCCGCTGCTGCCGCGCCCGCGCGACCACCAGAACAACTTCGGCTTCAACGTCGGCGGCCCCATCTACACGCCGCGCTTCGGCGAGGGCGGCGACAGCTACTGGAGCGGCAAAGACCGCGCCTTCTTCTTCTTCAACTACGAGGGCTACCGCTTCGCGCAGTCCGAGAACGTCTTCCTCACCGTCCCGACGCAGAGGATGCGCGCGGGCGACTTCGGCGAGTTGTTCACCGACCCCGTCATCCTCAGCCGCTTCGGCCCCGGCGGCGTCCAGATTTTCGACCCGACTTCGGGCGGCTTCGGCGGGCGCGCGGCCATCCCCGGCAACAACATCCCGGCGTACCAACTCGCCACGGGCCGCACCATCATTGACCCCGTGGGCTCCAACATCCTGCAACTGTTCCCGCAGCCGACGCGCGAGGGCGTCTTCCAGAACTACCTTTCGAGCACGCAGCGACCGCTGACGATGAACCAGTACGTCGGCAAGCTGGACTTCATCCTGACGCCGATGCAGCGGCTCGGCTTCAGCTACTCGTACCGCAAGCAGGACACGATTCAGGGCGGCGCGCCGCGCTTCCCCGAACCGTTCGTCGCCGCCGGGCGCTGGAATCAGTTCTTCGTCTCGCACTTCGCGCGCCTCCAGCACGACTACACGATCAGCTCAAGCCTGCTCAACCACTTCAACGCGGGCTTCACGCGCTACGAGGTGGCGAACAAGAACTTCACCATCGGCTTCGACAACACCAGCTTAGGCTTCCGCGCGAACTCGACGCAGAACAAGTCGTTCCCCTTAATCGGCTTCCCCGGCTACAGCGACCCCGCCGACCCGCGCGGCGACCCGCGCTCGTATCAGGGCATGGGCTCGACCTTCTTCCACGACCAGTCGGGCGACAACGCCGTCGAGTTCAGCGACTTCATGACCTTCATCAAGGGCAACCACTCGTTCAAGTTCGGCGGCGACGTGCGCATCCAGCAGTTCAACGTGAGCCAGTTGGTGCACCCCGGCGGCGAGTTCAACTTCCGCCACAACCAGACCTCGAACACCGAGGCCGACAATCAGGGCTGGCCCATCGCGAGCCTGATTACGGGCACGACCGAGTTCTCCTTCAACAGCGCGCAGACGATTGACCCCGGCTGGCGTCAGTTCTCGCACTCCTACTTCTTCGCCGACGACTGGAAGCTGAGGCCGAACCTGACCGTCAACCTCGGCGTGCGCTACGACCTGCCGGGCCTGCGCACCGAATCCAAAGACCGCTTCCGCGGCTTCGACCCGTTCGCCCCGAACCCGGCGGCGGGAGGCCGCCTCGGCGCAATCGTCGGCGCGGGCGGGCAGGGCGGGCAGGCCGCGCACCGCTCTCTGGCCGGCCCCGACCGCTCGAACATCGGCCCGCGCCTCGGCTTCGCTTATTCGTGGAACGACCGGACTGTGATTCGCGGCGGCGCGGGCATCTACTACTCGCCCGTCGTCTACGGCTCCGGCGGGCAGAACAACCTGACGGGCGGGACCATCGGCTTCAACACGCCGGTGCAGGCGAACGTCAACGGCGGCGTCGGCGGCGACCCCGACCTCTTCCTGCGCAACTACCGCGCGGTGCTGCCGATTGACCCGAACGGGCAGTTCCTCGGCTCCGACGTGGACTACTTCGACCCCGACTTCAAGACTTCGCGCACCATCCAGTACAGCCTCGACCTCCAGCGCGAGCTGCCCTATAACTTCGCCTTCTCCATCGGCTACGTCGGCCACCGCGCGACGCGCCTGCACTCGAACTTCGAGCGCCTGAACGCGATTCCCTTCAACGCCCTGCGGCTCGGCAACGAGCTTTTGAACCGCCCGCTCGCCGACGTCAACGCTTCGGAGCGCGCCTTCGCGGCGAGCGTCGGCGTGCCGCTCCCGGCCAACAACGCCGCCGTCTTCCCGACCTTCACGGGGACTGTGGGGCAGGCGCTCCGCCGCTTCCCGCAGTACCGCACTATCAACAACCAGCTCGAAAGTCAGGGGCAGAGCTGGTACAACTCGATGCAGGTCAAGCTCGACCGACGCTTCTCGAACGGCATCCAGTTCGGCGCGTCCTACACCTTCGCGAAGCTCATCACGGATGCCTCGGAAGACCTCCTCGGCGGCTCGCCCATCGGCACGCTGTTGCAGAACCCGTATGACCGCGAGTCCCTGCGCACGGTCTCGCCCAACAGCATCCCGCACGTCTTCGTCGTCAACTACATCATCGAACTCCCGTTCGGCAAGGGCCGTCGCTTCCTCGACCACGGCGGGTTCGTGGACAAGGTCTTGGGCGGCTGGCAGTTGGGCGGGATTAACCGCTACCAGTCGGGCCTCCCGCTCGTCATCCGCAACACGCGGCAGGACGCCTTCGGCCCCGACACGACGGGCTTCGTCACCGACATCCGCCCGATCCTGACGGGGCAGCCGATTCTCACCACCGACCCGCGCACGGGCGACCGCGTGAGGATCGTCAACCCGGCGGCCTTCGTCGCGCCGCCGAGTTTCACCAACGGCGCGCCGCCGCAGCGCCTTCCGAACGGCAACGTCAACCCCGACTACATCACCTTCTACTCGAACCCGAACCGCTTCTTCGGCAACGCCCCGCCGGTCATAGATCAGGCGCGCGACCTGCCGTTCCTGAGCGAGAACATGAGCCTCCTGAAGAAGATTCGCTTCGGCGAGACGGTGGCGCTCGAATTCGGGGCCGAGGCCTTCAACATCTTCAACCGCCACCGCCTCGCGCAGCCGAACAGCGACCTTCAGGCGGGCGGCGACTTCGGCTTCTCCGGCATTGACGGCGGCTACCGCCCGCGCGAGATTCAGGCGCGCGTGCGGTTCATCTTCTAGGGCCGGACTCAAACGGCGGCGGCTTCGGCAACCGCCCCAGACTTAACAAGGCGCGGGAGCAGTCCGCTGTAAGAGACTCTTCCCGCGCCGTTCGTTTTAGAAGACCAGTGCGAAGACGTTTCAAACTCTCCGTGAGGGCGGCGACGACGATTGTCGTCTTCTGCGTCTGCTGCTCTCCGGCAGTCTCGACGACGGCGACGGCGCGAGCCGCGTTCGCGTCTCCTTCGTCGGCCTCGCAGAAGAAGCCCGCGCCACGTCCCTCGCCGCAGCAGGCCGAGAAGCTCGTCGCCGAGGGCGTCGCCGCCGTCGAGCGCGGCGAAGAGGCGGCGGCCAAGACCTTCTTCGAGCGCGCCCTCGCCGCCGAACCTGACAACGCCACGGCGCACACTTACCTCGGCGCACTGGCCGACCGCGCGGGCGACTTGAAGACGGCTGAGAAGCACTTCGCCGCCGCCGCCATCGCCTCGCCGTTCCTCTCTTCGACGCGCAACAACTACGGCGCGATCTTGCTGCGCACGGGCCGACACGCGCTCGCCGCCGCGCAGTTCGAGGCGTCTTTGAAGCTCGACCGCAACCAGCCGAGCGCGCTCGTCAACCTCGCGCAGATACGCTTCGCGGGCGGCACGCCCGAAGACCTCCGCGCCGCGCGCGACCTCTTCGAGCGCGCGCAACAGGTCGCGCCCGAAGCCGAGATCGCCCGTGCCCTCGTCATCATCGCTTTGCGGCTCGGAGAGAGAGAAGCCGCCGCCGAAGCCTTCCGCAAGTACACGGCGCAGCTCGCGAGTGCGCGTCCCGAAACTTCCGCGCCGTCGGCGCGCGCGGGGCTCGGCGGCGCGCTGCTCGAAGGCGGGCTCTTGAACGAAGCGGTCGAAGAGTTGAGCGCCGCCGCCAATGCCGAGCCCTCGAACGTCGAGGCGCTCGTCTCGCTCGCCCGCGCGCATCTGGCGCGCAAGGACATCCCGGCGGCGGGCCGCACGCTCGAAGCGGCGGTCGCGCGCGGGCTCGATGTCGCGCCCGTCTACGCCGCGCTCGCCGAAGTTTACGAGGCGGGCGGCTACGTCGAGAACGCCATCCCCGCGATGCGCCTCGCCATCGCGCGCGACCCGAAGAACGAAGCCTACGTGGTGCGCTACGGGCTTTTGCTGACCGACACGAAGGCCCCCGCCGCCGCCATCATCCGTCTCGAAGAGGCGCTCAAAGAGTTCCCGCGCTCGGCGCGTCTCTGGCTCGCGCTCGGCATCGCACAGCTCAACCACGGCCAGAACGACGACGCGCGGGCCTCGTTCGCTCGCTCCTTAGAACTCGACCCGCAGTCCGTCCCGGCGCTCGCCTATCTCGGCACGACGCACGCCGAGCGCGGGCAGTATACCGAGGCCGTCGCCTTCTACGAGCGCGCCATCGCCGCCGACGGAAAGCTCGCCGTCCCTTACTTCCTCGCCGCCGACACGCTCCTGCGGCAGACCGAAGTGGACGCGCCGCGCGCCGAAAAATATCTGGCGCGGGCGGTCGAGCTCGACCCCACGTTCGCCGCCGCGCGGCTCGCGCTCGCCAAGCTCCACGTCCGCACCGAGCGTTGGGCCGAGGCCGCCGAGCAGTTCGAGCGCGTCATCCAGCTCGAACCCGGACTCGCCGAGGCGCACTACCAACTGGGCCGCGTCTACACGCGCCTCAAGCGGACGGCGGACGCGCAGAGAGAGCTGGCGACCTTCAAGCAGATCAGCGACGCGCAGAAGGAGCAGAAGGAGACCGCGCGGCGCGACCTCGTCCGCCGCCTCGCCAACGTCCGCTTTTAAGAGTGCGTTGCAAAACTGTAGGGGCAGGGCTTGTCCCTGCCCGCCTCGCGCGACAACTCGCGACGTGTTTGGTAATGAATGTCGTCGGGCAGGGACAAGCCCTGCCCCTACAAAAGTCTTCGACGTTGAGCAGGGGTTCCCGGGTATGAAGTCTTCACGCGCCTTCTTCATCATCGTTCTCATCGCCTCAACTTTATGCGCCGCCGCCAACGCGCGGGCGCAGCAGCAACAACCCGCGCCCGCCTTCGACGAGTGGGGCGACGAGTTCGACGGCGACAAGCTGGACGAGTCGAAGTGGGAACGCTTCACCTTCGAGGGCACGGGCGGCGGCAAGCTCGAAGTCAAAGAGGGACAGGTGCGCATCCGCAGCGGCAACGGCACGCGCTCCGGCATCCGCAGTCGGCAGCAGTTTGCGGGCGACCGTTACAGCGTCGAGGCGCGCGTCGCCAAAGTCGGCGCGGCGCTGCCGGAGCCGGGGCAGAAGGGCTCGCCGCTCGGCTTCGCGGGCCTCACCATCCTCTTCGACAACTCTGGCCGCAACCGCATCGAGTGGATTCTGACGAGCGAGGGCACGTTCGAGGCGTGGTCAGTCGTTGACGGGCGCAGCGAGCGCATGGACAACCGCAAGTTGGGGACGAAGATCAAGAACCCCGTCATCGGCGTCGTCCGCCGGGGCGACGAATTCCTCTTCGTCCTCAACGGCCCCGACAGCCCGCCGCAGGACGCGCAGGTCGGGCTCACCAAAAAGATAAAGAACATGCCGCGCCCCTTCCACGTCATGCTCTACGGCTTCGGCTCGTCCGAGAACAACTGGGACGCCGTGCGCGTCGTCACCATGAAGTGAGAACGAGGGCCGCGTCGTGCGTGCGAAGCGGCGGAGGGGTAGATTAACCTGGTTTCCGTGGAGGAGGGCGTTTGATTGAGCGCGGCATTGTCGGGCGGGCCTTCAGCGAAATGTACGGGCGCGAGCCGCGACTGTTCCGCGCGCCGGGCCGCGTTAACCTCATCGGCGAGCACACGGACTACAACGGCGGCTTCGTCCTCCCTTTGGCGATTGACCGCGAGACCATAGTCGCCGCCGCGCCGCGCGCCGACCGCCGCGTCGTCGCCTACTCTTTGAACCTCGGAGAGCGCGCCGAGTTTCACTTGGACGAGCCGGGCGAGCGGCGGCGCGGCATCTGGCTCGATTACGTCGAGGGCGTGGCGCGCGCGCTCGAATCGCGCGGCGTGCGGCTCGGCGGGGCGGAGTTGCTCATCCTCTCGGACGTTCCGGCGGGCGCGGGGCTCTCCTCTTCGGCGGCGCTCGAAGTGTCTGCCGGGTTGGCGTTGGCGAGCGTCTCCGGCGTGGAGGTTGACCGGGTGGAACTCGCGCTCGCCGGGCAGCAGGCCGAGCACACTTACGTGGGGACGATGTGCGGCATCATGGATCAGTTCGTCGCGGCCCTCGGGCGCGCGGGGCACGCGCTCCTGATAGACTGCCGCACGCTCGAAGCCACGCCCGTCCCGCTCGACACGCGCGAGACGGCCATCGTCATCTGCGACTCGCGGGTCAGGCACGAGTTGTCCACCTCCGAGTACAACACGCGCCGCGCCGAGTGCGAGCGGGGCGTCGAACTGCTCAGAGAATTTCTGCCCGGCATCGCGCAACTGCGCGACGTGAGCACGGAAGAGTTCGGGCGTTACGAGTCGCGCCTGCCGGAGCCCATCCGCCGCCGCTGCCGCCACGTCGTCCACGAGAACGAGCGCACGCTCCTCGCGGCGGACGCGCTCAGACGCGGAGACCTCTCGGAAGTGGGCCGACTCATGCGCCGCTCGCACGAGTCTCTGCGCGACGACTACGAGGTGAGCTGCGCGGAACTCGACTTCCTCGCCGAGACGGCTTGGAACTTCGGCAGTCGGCGTCGTCGGCTCGCGCATGACCGGCGGCGGCTTCGGCGGCTCGACCGTCAGCCTCGTCCGCTGCGACGCGCTCAACGACTTCGAGCGCGTCGTCAAAGACGAGTACCGGCGGGCCTTCGACACCGGCACGGTCGTCTACGTCACCGACGCGGGCGAAGGAGCGGGGGAGATAACGCAGAAGTCAGAACGATGAACGATGAACTGAAAACAACTGCCTTCCGTCTTTCAGTTCATCATTCATCGTTCTGACTTCTGACTTCGATTCTATGAGTAGCATCCGTGACGTGGCGCGCGAGGCGGGCGTTTCGACGGCGACCGTCTCGCACGTCATCAACAACACGAGGTACGTGTCCGAAGAGGTGCGCGCGCGCGTGACGGCGGCGGTGGAGCGGTGCGGCTACTACCCGAACGCGCACGCGCGGAGCCTCGCTTCGGGCCGCAGCCAGATCATCGGGCTCGTCATCTCGGACATCGCCAACCCGTTCTTCCCGGAACTCGTCAAGTCCATCGAGACGGCGGCCTTCGAGCGCGGCTACGACGTGATGCTCTCGAACACGAACTACGACCCGGAGCGCACGTCGCACTACGTCCGCCGCTTCATCGAGCGCAAGGTGGCGGGCGTCGTCCTCATGACCTCGGAGCTGGACACGGCGCTCGTCGGCGAGCTGGCGCGGCGCGACGTGTCGGTGGTCTTCCTCGACTTGGGCCGCCCCGGCGTCCACATGAGCAACCTCTGCGTCAACTACGACGCCGGTATCGAGGAGGCCATCACGCATCTCGTCTCGCTCGGCCACCGGCGCATCGCCTTCGTCGGCGGCCCCAAGTCTCTGCCCTCGGCGGAGAAGCGTTTGGAAGCCTTCCGTAACTCGCTCCGCAGGCATTTGCCGGACGCGCCGCCGCGTGTGTTTCACGGCGACTTCAAGCTCGAAGGCGGTCGTCGCGCGGCTTACGAGATCATGGCCGGGCGCGAGCGGCCCACGGCGGTCGTCGCCGCCAACGACATGATGGCGCTGGGCGCGATGGGCGAGTTCCGCGCCGCCGGTCTGGACATCCCCGGCGACATCTCCATCGTCGGCTTCGACGACATCGCGTTCGCGTCTTTGACCGAGCCGCAGTTGACGACCGTCTGCCTGCCGCGCATCGAGCTGGGCCGCCGCGCCGTCGAGGCCGTGCTCGCCACAATCGCGCACCCCGACCAGCAGGGCGTCGAAATCCACGTCCAGACGTATCTCGTCATCCGCCGCTCGACCGCGCCCGCGCGCGCCGGCTGAAGCTCTGGACGGGAAGACGTGAATATTCGCCGACCGAGAACAAGACAAGGGATGAATGTAGAGATGAAAAAAATCGTATTCAACGCTCGCGCCGGGCGCGCGTTTGTAGTCGTGCTGCTCGCCTTGATGTGCGCCGCCGGAGTCAACGCGCAGCGGCGCGGGACGTACCGCAACCCGGTCGCGGCGGGCGACTTCCCGGACCCTTCGGTCATCCGCGTCGGGCGCGACTACTGGGCGGCGGCGACCTCTTCGGAGTGGGCTCCTGAGTTCCCCATCCTCCACTCGCGCGACCTCGTTAACTGGGAGGTCGTCGGCTCGGTTTTCCGTGAGCGTCCCGCGTGGTCTACCGGCAGCTACTGGGCTCCCGAAATCTCGGAGCACCGGGGTCGCTTCTTCGTCTACTATTCGGCGCGCAAGCAGAGCGGGTCGCTCTGCGTCGCCGTCGCTTCGGCGCGCAAGCCGCAGGGGCCTTACACCGACCACGGCCCGCTCGTCTGTCAGGAGGTCGGCTCGATTGACGGCTTCCCCGTGGACGACGAGCGCGGGCGGCGCTATCTGCTCTGGAAAGAGGACGGCAACAGTGTCTCCAAGCCGACGCCCATCTGGGCGCAGAGGCTCTCGGCGGACGGGACGCGTCTGGTCGGCGAGAAGAAGGAAATCCTCCGCAACACGGAGCCGTGGGAGAAGCACGCCACACTACCTTACGGCGACCTTATCGAAGGCCCGGCGGTCGTGCGCAGGGGCGGCTGGTTCTACATGTTCTACTCCGGCAACTTCTGCTGCGCGCGCGAGTGCAACTACATGGTCGGCGTGGCGCGCGCGCGAAATCTGCTGGGGCCCTGGGAGAAGAACCCTTCGAACCCGATCCTCAAGGGCAACGACGAATGGAAGTGTCCGGGCCACGGGACAATCGTCTCGGACGCGCGCGGGCGCGACTGGTTCATGTACCACGCGATGGACGCGAAGGATTTTGTCTACGTCGGTCGGCAAGGCTTGCTCGATGAAGTGAAGTGGGGCCGCGACGGCTGGCCGACCATCAACGACGGTCGCGGGCCTTCGTCGCGCGCCGACTCGCCGATGGGCGTCCGCTTCGAAGACCGGGACGCGCACCGCTTCTTTGACGACTTCACGGCGGCGAGCCTTCGCCCCGGCTGGCAGTGGCCCGCCGCCAACGAGCCCGTCGTCAACGTCGAAGCGCGGCGGCAGGGTTGGCTCACGCTCGCGCCCGCCTCCGGCCAAGCGGAGAGTCCGGTCGGGGCCGTCGTCGCGCGCTCGACGACGACCGGCGACTACGAGGCGACGACCGAGGTCGAGACGCGCTCGCTCACGGGCGGGATGACGGCGGCGCTCTCGGCCTTCGGCGACCCCGACAACGCTTTGGGCCTCAGCGTCGGCGGCGGCAAGGTCACGCTCTGGCGGCGCGAGCGGAAAGGCGAGCGGGTCGAGCACAACGCCGTGGCGAGCGTGGACGCGCCCGCCGGGGCGACCGTTCACTTGCGGATGCGCGCGCGCGGAGGCCAACGCTACCGCTTCGCGGTGAGCCGCGACGGGCGCGGCTGGCAGGACGTGGGCGAAGAAGTTGACGGCGCTTACCTCCCGCCGTGGGACAGGGGCGTGCGCGTCGCGCTCACGGCGGGAGGCGCACGCGGCGGCGCGGCCCGCTTCGCCTTCCTGCGCGTCGTGCCTTCGCGCTAAAGAGTCAGTCGTCTTTCATCTTTCTTCAATCGAATGAACATATCGGAGATAACAAAATGAAATCGCACACCAACGGTCGTCGCTTCGCTCTCTACTTTGTTTTGGCCCTCGCGCTCTCGGCGCTCGCGCTCGCGGGTTGCCGGAAGGAGGGAAGCGGCGGAGGCACGAGCAGCGGAACCGCCGGGGGCGGCGCGACGGGGAAGAAAATGCGCGTCGGCTTCTCGCAGATGGAGCACAGCGGCCCGTGGCGCATCGCCGAGTCGCAGAGCATGAAGGACGAAGCGGCCAAACGCTCCGACCGCTTCGAGCTCATCGTCACCGACGCGCAGGGGCAGACCGCCAAGCAGGTCTCGGATGTCGAAGACCTCATCGCGCAGCGCGTGGACGCCATCTTCCTCGCCCCGCGTGAGGCGCGAGGCTTCGAGCTGGCCCTGCAATCGGCGAAGGAGGCGAACATCCCCGTCTTCCTCATTGACCGCGAGGTCGAGGGCAAGCCGGGCGCGGACTTCGTGACCTTCATCGGTTCGAACTTCGTCGAGGAGGGAAAGCGCGCCGGAGAGTGGCTCGTCAAGCAGACGAACGGCAAGGCCGGGATAGTCGAGCTGCTCGGAACCGCCGGCTCTTCGGTCGCCGACGACCGCCACAAGGGCTTCGCCGACGCCATCAAGGGCTCGCCCGACATGAAGATCATCGCCGCGCAGCCCGGCAACTTCACGCGCGCCGAGGGGCAGAGGGTGATGGAGAATCTCATTCAGGCGCACGGCGACAAGATTACGGTCGTCTACGCGCACAACGACGAGATGGCGCTCGGCGCGATTCAGGCTTTGAAGTCGGCCAACCGCCAACCCGGTAAGGATGTCATCATCCTCTCGGTGGACGGCCAGCGTTCGGCCTTAGAAGCCATCGCGCGCGGCGAGATGAACGCCACCGTCGAGTGCAACCCGCGCTTCGGCCCCATCGCCTTCGACACTTTGGAGAAGTACCTCCGCAAAGAGCCCGTGCCGCCCAAGATCATCGTCCCCGACCGCTTCTTCGACGCCTCGAACGCGGCGCAGTTCGTGGCGGAAGCGTATTAGAAGTTCAAGGTTCAAAGTTCAAAGCTCAAAGTCGGACGCCGCCCGGACTTGAGCTTTGAATTTGAACTTGAGCTTGGACGGGTCTTGAACTTTGAACCTTGAACTTTGAACTATGAACTATGTCTGAAGAACCTCTCCTCCGCATGGAGGGCATCACGAAAATCTTCGCGGGGCACGCGGCGCTGGACGGCGTGGACTTCACGTTGGAGCGCGGCGAGGTGCACGCGCTGGTGGGCGAGAACGGGGCGGGGAAGTCAACGCTCATCAAGGTGATGACGGGCGCGTACCGGCGCGACGGCGGGCGCGCGTGGCTCGAAGGCCGAGAGGTCAACTTCAACTCGCCGGAGGACGCGCAAGCCGAGGGCGTCGTCGCCGTCTATCAGGAGGTCAACCTCCTGACGTTCCGCACCGTGGCCGAGAACATCTTTCTGGGGCGCGAGCCGCGCCGCTACGGGCTCGTGGACTGGGGGCGGATGAACGCGGACGCGGGCGCAACCCTCAAACGACTGGGGCTCGACATTGACCCGCGCGCGCCGCTCGGCTCGCTCAATATCGCGCTTCGGCAGATGGTGGCAATCGCGCGCGGCGTCTCGTTCGGCGCGAAGGTCGTCGTGCTGGACGAGCCGACGAGTTCTCTGACCGAGCACGAAGTCTCGATTCTTTACGACGTGATTCGTCGCCTGAAGTCCGAGGGCGTCGGCGTCGTCTACATCAGCCACCGCTTCGACGAGTTGTACACGGTCTGCGACCGCGTGACGATTTTGCGTGACGGGAAGTTCGTCGCCTCGCGCCCGCTCGAAGGGTTGGAGCGGCTCGACCTCGTGTGCCTCATGCTCGGCAAGCAGCGCGAGGAGTTGCAGAAGAAGGGCGCGACCGCCTTCGGCGAGGCGCACGGCGCGGCGGCGGCGGTGGCGACGACGGGCGAGCCCGCGACGCCTTTGCTCCGCGCGGAGAATCTGACGCGGGGCCGCAAGCTCAACCACGTCTCGATTCAGGCGGGCCGGGGCGAGATCGTCGGCATGGCGGGCCTCCTCGGTTCGGGCCGGACGGAGACGGCGCGGGCCATCTTCGGCGCGGACTCTCTGGACGAAGGCACGGTCTTCCTTGAAGGCACGCCGCTCAAACTCGACGCGCCGGGCGACGCGATTGACGCCGGTCTCGCCTTCCTCACCGAAGACCGCAAGGCCGAGGGCATCATCCCTGAGCTTTCGGTGCGCGAGAATCTGACGCTCGCCGCGCTCCCGGCCTTGAGCAAGCTCGGCGTCGTCTCGCGCGCGAAGCAGAACGAAATCGTCAGCCGCTTCATGAAGCGACTCGGCATCAAGGCTTCGAGCGCCGAGCAGAAAATCCGAGAGCTTTCGGGCGGCAACCAGCAGAAGGTTCTGCTCGCGCGCTGGCTCTGCAAGAACCCGAAGTTCCTCATCCTCGACGAACCGACGCGCGGCATAGACATCGGCGCGAAGGGCGAGATTCAGTCGCTCATCAACGAGCTGGCCGGGTCGGGCCTCGGCGTCCTGATGATCTCGTCGGAGCTGGAAGAGCTGGTCGAGGGCAGCTCGCGCGTCGTCGTGATGCGCGAGGGCCGCTGCGTCTCGGAGTTGCGCGGCGGAGAGATTTCGCAGGACAACATCATCCACGCGATGGCCGAGGGCGGCGCGGTCGAAGGCGAAGAGGCGGCGACGACGACGGGGCAGGCGTAAGTTAGAAACAAAGCGGCGGGACGGACGAAGAACGGAGGAGCTTCCAGGCGATGTCAAACGCGGCGTTGAATCCGGCGGGCGGGGCGAGGGGCTTGAAGTTGTCCAACCTGGGCGACTACGCGCCGACTTACGGCGCACTGGCCGCGCTCGTCCTGTTGTTCGTTTTGAACTCGCTTTTTACGCCGAACTTTTTCGACCTTAACAACTTCAGAAATATTCTGATTCAAGTCTCGCCCACCGTGCTCGTCGCCATCGGGATGACGTTCGTGATGGCGACGGGCGGGATTGATCTTTCGGTCGGGGCGGTGATGGCGATTGCCTCGGCGGTCGCCGCCACCTCGCTCGACCGTGGGACGGGCGTGGCGGTCGTGCTCGCGCTCGCCGTCGCGCTCGCCGCAGGGGCCTTCAACGGCGCGCTCATCTCGTTCTTCCGCATCCAGCCGATCATCGTCACGCTCGCCTTGCTCATTTCGGGGCGCGGCGTCGCGCAGGTCATCAACGGCGGACAGCTCATCCCCTTCAGCGACCCCGCGTTCGAGTTCTTCGGCAAGGGCTCAATCGGCCCCGTGCCCGTGCAGGTCTTGGTGATGTTCGTGGCGGTCGCCGTGGCGGTCTTCGTGATGCGGGCGACGACGTTCGGGCGGTATGTCCTTGCGGTCGGCGGCAACGAGGCGGCGTCGAGGCTCGCGGGCGTCAAAGTTCACCGGGCGAAGATTACGGTCTACGCGTTGAGCGGGCTGCTGGCGGGAGTGGCGGGCATCATCGAGACGGCGCGGCAGGGCGCGAGCGACGCGCCGAACATCGGGCTCAATATCGAGTTGGACGCCATCGCCGCGACGGTCGTCGGCGGGACGCCCCTGACGGGCGGGCGGGCGACGGTGCTCGGCACGCTCATCGGCGCGCTCATCATGCAGATCATCACGGTGAGCTTCAACATGAACGACATCAAGTATTCGTGGTCGCTCGTCGTCAAGGCCGCCATCATCATCTTCGCCGTCTACATCCAGCGGCCCAAAGTCGCGTGAGCATGAAGCAGTCTTTCAAATACTTTCTCCTTGCCGTGCTGCTCGGCCTCTGTCTGGTAGCGGACGCAGGGGCGAGGCAACAGGGCGCGGCGACCTACACGAACCCGGTCGTCGCGGGCGACTATCCAGACCCCTCTGTGATTCGCGTCGGCGGCGACTACTGGGCGGCGGTGACTTCGGGGACGTGGGCTCCGCACTTCCCCTTGCTGCACTCGCGCGACCTTGTGAACTGGCGCGTCGCCGGTTCCGTCTTCCGGACGAAACCCGCGTGGGCGAAGGGCGACTTCTGGGCTCCCGAAATCATCGAGGACGGCGGTCGCTTCTTCGTCTACTACACGGCGCGGCGCGACGAGGGGCCGAAGAAGCGGGGGACGCTCTGCGTCGCGGTCGCGACCGCCGCGCGCGCCGAAGGGCCGTACACGGACGGGGGGCCGCTCGTCTGCGAGATTAAGGAGTTGAAGAACGTCGGCTCGATTGACGCCTTCTACGTGCGCGACGAAGGGGGCCGTCCCTTCCTCGTCTGGAAGGCCGACGGCAACGACGCCGAGCCCGACCAGCCGACCTCCATCTTCGCGCAGCAGTTGACGGAAGACGGGAAGAAGTTGACGGGCAAGCGCAAAGAAATCCTCCGCAACAACGCGCCGTGGGAGAGGCACGTCACCGAAGGCTCTTTCATCATCCGTCGCGGCGGCTGGTTCTATCACTTCTATTCGGGCAACGCCTGCTGCGGGCGCGGCTGCGACTACGCGCTCGGCGTCGCGCGCGCGCGCAAACTCTTAGGGCCCTGGGAGAAGAACCCCGCGAACCCGATTCTCGGAGCCAACGACGAGTGGCAGTGTCCGGGCCACGGCAGCATCGTCGGGACGCCGGACGGTCGAGACTTTCTGCTTTACCACTCATACCGAAAGCGGCGCGACACGTTCAACGTCGGGCGCGAAGCCTTGCTCGACGAGGTGCAATGGCCGGCGGAAGAGGGAGGCTGGCCGACGATTAACCGGGGGCGCGGGCCTTCGAGCGTCGCGCCCTCGCCGCTCGGCGTCGTCGAGGCGGAAGACGAGGCGGAGTTCTTCGACGGCTTCAACGCGACGACGCTCGACGCGGGCTGGCGTTGGCCGATGCTGATTGAGCAGACGGCGCGCGTCGAGACGGCGGGCGGCGGCCATCTCGTGCTCGCGCCCGTGTCGAACCCGAAGGGCGACCGCCTGACGAGCGCGGTGGTGGCGCGCGAGACCGTTTCGGGCAGCTACACGGCGACCGCGTTGGTGGACGCTCGCGGGATGATGAGGGGGACGCTCGCCGGACTCTCGGCTTATAGCTGGCGCGACTGGGCGGTGGGCGTCGCGACGGGCGGCGGGCGCGTCTTCACATGGCGGCGCGAGGGGAAGGACGAGCGGACACTGGCGACGGCGGAAGCCCCGAACTCGCCTTCCATCTATCTCCGCATGACGGCGACCGACGGCGAGACGTACCGCTTCGCCTTCAGCACGAACGGGCGCGAGTGGAAAAATCTGGGCGACCCCGTTGACGGCTCTTACATCGAGGGCGCGCGCGTCGCGCTCACGGCGGGCGGCGCGTCGCCGGGCGCGGCGGCGAAATTCGACTGGGTGAGAATCACGCCGAAGATAAAGTCAGAAGTCGGAACGCTGAACGATGAACTGAAAACAACTTCGTCCTTGTCTTTAAGTTCATCGTTCAGCGTTCTGACTTCTGACTTTCTTCTCTGGAGGTTGCGATGAGTGAGGCCGGGACGACGACCGTGGACGAGGCGGGCTCGGTGCGGGGGCGCGTGTGGCGCGGGCGGTTCGCGTCGCTGGTGCAGCGGCAGGGCGCGCTGGCGGCGCTGCTGGCCGTGTGCGTCATCGCGACGATGCGCTACGAGCGGTTCCTGACGGAAGAGAACCTGACGAACGTGCTCCGGCAGAACAGCATGTTGGGGTTCATCGCGCTCGGCATGACGTTCGTCATCCTGACGGGCGGCATTGACCTTTCGGTCGGGTCGCTCCTCGCGGTCGCGGGCGTCATCGCGGCGAGCCTCGCCGACCGCGGGTTGTTCGTGGCTCTCGCGGCGGCGGTCGGCTGCACGACCCTGCTCGGACTCGTCAACGGCCTCGTCATCGCGAAGGCGCGCATCCAGCCCTTCATCGTCACGCTGGCGATGATGATCGCGGCGCGGGGCCTTGCGCTCGCCTACACGGGCGAGCAGTCGGTGCGCGTCGGGCGCGAGGCTTCGGGCTTCGCCGAGTTGGGGCGCGGCAAGCTCGACCTCGGAGTCTTCTCCGTCCCGTACCCGGTCTTGATTCTCGTCCTCGCGTACCTGCTCGGTTGGGTCGTCCTGAACTACACGCGCTTCGGGCGGCACGTCTATGCGATAGGCGACAACGAGGAGGCGTCGAGGCTGATGGGGTTGAACGTCGGTCGTGTGACGCTCGGCGTGTACGCCTTGAGCGGGGCGTTGGCGGGGTTGGCGGGCGTGACTCTGGCTTCGAGGCTCGGCGCGGGTCAGCCCGTCGCGGGCGTGGGCGACGAGTTGAACGCGATTGCGGCGGTGGTCGTCGGCGGGACGCTTTTGACGGGCGGTCAGGGCGGCGTCGGCTCGACGCTCATCGGCGTCCTCCTGCTCGGCGTCATCTTCAACATCTTCAACCTCGAAGGCGACGTGACGCCGTGGTGGCAGCTCGTCGTGCGCGGCGTCATCCTGCTCGCCGTCGTCATCGTGCAGAATCGTCTGAGTCAGAGGAAGTGAGTAGAGAAGGAGGGCGAGGCCGGGACAGTACCGCGAGCGGTAGCGAGCGGGTCTGCTTCCCAAGGCGTCACCCGCTCGCTACCGCTCGCGGTACTGTTTATGGGCAAGGGGCGTTACGACAAAACGGAGATTGATTCGTTCGCGCGGCAAGTGCTGGAAGACGGCTTCTGCCTTCTGCCGGAGCACTTCTCGAAAGAGCTGCTCGACGCGTGGCGCGAGGCTTTCGCGCCGCTCCTGGAAAGGCACGTCGCGCGCGAGGGGCACTTGCGGAACCGAGGGCCGGGCCGTTACTACGTGACCTTGCCGTTCACGGAGCCCTTCGCCGACCCACGCGTTTACGAAGACGAAGACGTGCTCGCCGTCGTCGGCGCGCTCGTCGGCGAGGACGCGGTGCTGCATCAACTGGCGACCGACACCCCGCTCCACGGCTCCGACTATCAGGACATCCACCGCGACGCGCCGCCGCTCTTCCCCGAAACCGGCGCGGAGACGCCGCCCTTCCAACTCGCCGTCAATTTTCCTCTGATTGAAGTGACCGGCGAGCACGGCCCGTTTGAAGTGGCGCGCGGGACGCACATGATTTCTAAGGAGGAAGGCTTGCGGCGCATCGAGTCGGGCGAGGTTGCGCTCGAACCCGTGACGATGCGGCTCGGCGACGTGCTCATCCGCGACGTGCGCGGCCTGCACAGGGGGACGCCGAACCGCACGCGCGAGCCGCGACCGATGGTCGTCGTCGGCTACAGCCGCCGCTGGCTCCATCGCCCCGAAGTCTCAATCCGCGTCCCCCGCGCCGCGCTCGACGCGCTCTCCGAACGGGCGCGCGTCCTGCTCCGCTTCAACCCCGTCGTTGACTCGACCGAAGACGAAGGCGGGACGGAAGTCTATCAATCATTCGCCTACTGACCTCAGAACCGAAAAGTGGAAAAGATAAACTGCCTTAACCTGCCGAACTGTTACCGCCTGTCGAACGGGACGGTCGAGCTGGTCTTCACGACCGATGTCGGGCCGCGCGTCGTGCGCTACTGTCTCGCGGGCGGCGAGAACGTGCTCGGCGAGTGCCCCGAAGCGTCGGTCAGGACGGAACTCGGCGAGTGGAAGCCGTGGGGCGGCCACCGCCTCTGGGCCGCGCCCGAAGCGAGCCCGCGCAGCTACGCGCCGGACAACGCGCCCGTGGAGTTTGAGTTCGACGGCGAGCGCAGTGTCCGCCTCACGCCTTCGGTCGAAGCGGCGACGGGACTGCGGAAAGAACTCTTCATCGAGTTGGACGGAGAGGGGAGCGGCGTCCGCCTTCATCATCGCATCACGAACCGGGGACTCTGGGAGATAGAAGTCGCGCCGTGGGCCTTGACCATCATGCGCGGCGGGGGCGAGGCCGTCATCCCGCAGGAGCCCTTCGGCGCGCACCCCGAACATCTCCTCCCGGCCCGCCGCCTCGTGCTCTGGCGCTACACGGATTTGAGCGACGCGCGCTTCCGCTTCGGTCAACGCTTCCTCCGCCTCCGCTCCGACGCCGAACACGCCGCGCCGCAGAAGATAGGCGTCGAGAACAAACGAGGCTGGGCCGCTTACCACGTCGGCGGCTCGCTCTTCGTCAAACGCTTCGCCTACGAAGCGGGCGCGGCCTACCCCGACGACGGCTGCAACAACGAAGTCTTCACCGCCGGTTCCTTCATCGAGCTTGAATCGCTCGCTCCGCTCACTCGCCTCGCCCCCGGCGCGACGGTCGAACACGAGGAACGCTGGCAACTCTTTGATAACTTCGACGCGGGCGAAGACGACGAAAGCCTCGCCGCCGCCGTCGAGTCTTTTATTGAGAGCCCATCCACATAGCGACAGTTAAATGGAATCCCCGAAGGGGATTCAGATAATAGCCGGGGGCAAAGCGAACGCAGTTCGCGCCGCCCCCGGTCGAGCGTAGATAAAGCAATACGACCCTGAAAGGGTCGCACCTCGATGCACGCCTGCGACCCCTTCAGGGTCGTAATTCTTCTCTTTACTTGTTCCGGGGGCGACGTGCTTCGCACTTGCCCCCGGCTAATGTCTAACGCCCTTTCAGGGCTTTTCTCGGAGATGTAAAGAATTTTTTACAACGCCGCGCCGCAAATTCTCTCGCCGGGGATTGAACATTCCGGCCCCGCTTGGTTAATCTCCTCACAGTCATGGCGACCAAAGAAGAGACTCTGGACACACGCATCGGAAGTTCGCGCGAGACGCTGGACGCGTGGGTGCGCGAGATCGTCGGGTGGCACTTCGACCCGGCGACCGGCTGCCCCTTCTGGCTCGACTACGCGAGGCAACTCGACTGGGACCCGCGGCGCGAAATTCAAACTTACGAAGACCTCGCGCGCTTCGGCTTCTTTCAAGACGAGTGGCTGCGGGGCGGCCCCGTCAGTCGCTGGATTCCGAAGGGCTTACAAGGCCGTCCCGTCTACATCTTCGAGACGGGCGGCAGCACAGGCGTCCCCAAGTCGCGCATCAGCGTCGAAGACTTCCGCATTGACTACGAACTCTTCAGCCGCACGCTGCCCGACGAATTCTTTCCGCCGGGCGCGGACTGGTTGTCTTTAGGGCCGACGGGGCCGCGCCGCCTCCGCCTCGCCGTCGAGCATCTGGCGCAGTACCGGGGCGGCATCTGCTTCATGGTTGACCTCGACCCGCGCTGGGTCATCAAGCTCGTCAAGATGGGCCAGCCCAAGATGGCCGAAGCCTACAAGCAGCACGTCGTCGAGCAGGGCCTGACGCTCATGCGCGCGCACGAGAACATCCGCTGCCTCTTCACCACGCCGAAATTGTTGGAGGCGCTCTGCGAGAAAATCTCTCTCAAGAAGGCGGGCATCACCGGCGTCTTCTGCGGCGGGACGGAGATGACGCCGCAGTTCCACCGCTTCGCCGTCGAGGAGCTTCTCGAAGGCGCGTACTTCGCGCCCACCTACGGCAACACCCTGATGGGCCTCGCCGTCCACAAGCCGCGCCGCGAAGGCGACGACTACGACATCATCTATTACCCGCCTTTGCCGCGCGCCCTCATCGAAGTGGTTGACCCGGACGAGCCCGCGCGCGTCGTCGGCTACGGCGAGACGGGCCGCGTGCGCCTGACCACGCTCACGCGCGAGTTCTTCATGCCCCGCTTCCTCGAACGCGACGAGGCCGAGCGCGAGCCGCCCTGCGACGCGTACCCCTGGGACGGCGTCCGCAACGTCCGACCCTTCTCGCGCCTCCAAACGACCGTGGTTGAAGGAGTCTACTGATTTTGGATTTTAGATTTTGGATTTGCGATTGGAAGAATTCATTCGACGTGTCTAACCGCGAATCCAAAATCTAAAATCTAAAATCCAAAATGGCTATGCATATTCCTTTACTCCGCAAAGGCGAGCCGTACAAGAGTCTCGACGTGGCGCGCGTGGCGCATCACGGGACGCGGGAGGCGTTCGTCGAGGTGAGTCAGGCCAACGTGGGGCTCATCCGGCGCGACCTGCTCTCGCAGAGAGAGGGCCGCGAGGCTCTGGCGCGGATTCCTTCGTCAGAGTTGTTGAAGATGTGCGCGCGGGCGGCGGAACATTTCATGGATGATGAATTGCCGCTCGGCGACGAAGGGCAGACGCCTTCGGATTACGTGCGGCAGGTGTCGGCGACGACGGGGCTGCCGCACGTGCTGGTGCGTCGGAACATGTCGAAGATTCGCGGCGTACTGGCGGAGATGGAGAGCGTGCTGGCGGGCCTCACGCGGAATCTCGACTTGAGTATCCTGGACGCGGGCGTCGGCGAGGCGGAGGGGCACGCCTTGAGTTACTTCCCGCGCGCGGAGTCTCTGGGCGTGGTGCTGCCGAACAACTCGCCGGGCGTGCACGCGCTGTGGGTTCCGGCGTTCGCTTTGAAAATCCCGCTCGTCCTCAAGCCCGGAAGCGCCGAGCCGTGGACGCCTTACCGCATCATTCAGGCGCTCCTGCGCGCGGGCGCGCCGCCCGCGGCCTTCAGCTTTTACCCGACCGACCACGCGGGCGCGGGCGAAATCTTGAGGAGCTGCGGGCGCGGGATGCTCTTCGGCGACGCGGGGACGAGCGGCGCGTGGCGGGGCGACCCGCGCGTCGAGATTCACGGCCCCGGCTACAGCAAGGTCGTCATCGGCGAAGACAAGATGGATGAGTGGGAGAAGCATTGGACGTGCTCGTCGCTTCGTTCGCGGAGAACGGCGGGCGCTCGTGCGTCAACGCTTCGAGCCTCTGGGTTCCTTCGCGCGCGGAGGAGGTTGCCGGGGCGCTCGCCGAACGTCTCGCGCGCATCCGCCCGCGCGACGCCGAGGACGAGGAAGCGTTGCTCGCCCCCTTCGCCGACGCGCGCGTGGCCGCGAGTATCAACGCTTCAATCGAGGACGCGCTCCGCGAGCCGGGCGCGCGCGACGTGACGGCCTCGCACCGCGAAGGCGGGCGGCTGGTCGAGTGGAAGGGAAGCTCTTACCTCCTGCCCACCGTCATCCTGTGCGAGACGGCGGAGCACACGCTCGCGCGCAAGGAGTTCATGTTCCCGTTCGCGAGCGTCGTCGAAGTTGAGCAAGAAGAAATACCGGAGCTGTTGGGGCCGAGCCTCGTCGTGACGGCAATCACGGAGGACGAGAAGTTAATCCGTCGTCTTCTTTCTTCGCCCCACGTTGACCGTCTCAACCTCGGCCCCGTCCCGACTTCGCAAGTGAGTTGGGATCAGCCGCACGAGGGCAACCTCTTCGAGCACCTTTACGGGCGCAGAGCCTTTCAGCGAAGCGCCGGATGATGCCCGATTTTGGATTTTAGATTTTGGATTTTGGATTGACTCGGCGACGAAGGCTGAGCGGTTCAAACCCCGGCTTCGAGTTTAAGAAGCACGCCAATCCAAAATCTAAAATCCGAAATCCAAAATCGCATGAGGCTTCTCTACATCACCGCCGGGGCCGCGCAGATGTACTGCGGCAGTTGCCTGCGCGACAACGCGCTCGCCACGGAACTCCTCGCGCGCGGGCACGACGTGCTGCTCGTGCCGATGTACACGCCGACCTTAACGGACGAGCCGAACGTGAGCGGCGGGCGCGTCTTCTTCGGCGGCATCAGCGTCTATCTGCAACAGCACATGTCGGTCTTTCGTTGGACGCCGCGCGTGCTCGACCGCCTCTGGGACTCGACGCCGATGCTCAAGTGGGCCGCGCGCCGCTCGCTTACGACGAGCCCGAAGTTCCTCGGCGAGATGACCGTCTCGATGCTCAGAGGCGAGGACGGGAACCAGCGCAAGGAGTTGGCGAAACTGCTCGACTGGCTGAAGAGCGAACCGCCGTTCGATTGTATTAGCCTGCCGTACACGCTGCTCATCGGACTCGCCAAGCCCATCCGCGACGCGCTCAAACGCCCCATCGTCTGCACGCTCCAAGGCGAAGACCTGTTCCTCGAAGGACTGCCGGAGCCGTACCGCCGCGACTCGCTCGCCCTGATTCGCGCCAGCGTCAAACACGTTGATTCCTTCATCGCCGTCAGCGACTACTACGCCGGATTCATGTCCGGCTATCTTGAGATTCCCGAAGAGAAAATCAGCGTCGTCCCGCTCGGCATCAACCTCGAGGGCTACGCGCGGCGCGACGGGCATGACGCGGGGCGGCCCTTTACGGTCGGCTACTTCGCGCGGGTCGCGCCGGAGAAGGGCTTGCACGTTCTGGCCGAAGCCTACAGGCAGTTGCGCGGGCGCGACGCCGAGACGCCGATGCGCCTTGAGGTCGCGGGCTATCTGGGCGCGGAGCACGAAGGTTATTTGCGCGACATCGAACGGCGGATGAAGGAGTGGGGCCTCGGCGGAGAGTTCGTTTACCGGGGCGCGCTCGACCGCGCGCAGAAGATTGAGTTCCTGCAAGGGCTCGACGTGCTCTCAGTCCCGGCGACGTATGACGAGCCGAAGGGCATCTTCCTCCTCGAAGCGATGGCCTGCGGCGTCCCCGTCGTCCAGCCGCGCCGGGGCTCTTTCCCTGAGATAGTCGGGCGGGCGGGCGGCGGCCTCCTCGTCGAGCCCGACGACGCGGGCGCGCTCGCCGACGCTCTCTTACGCCTCAGTCAAGATTCCGCGCTCGTCGCCGAACTCGGCGACAGGGGTTTCAAAGGCGTCCGCGAGCATTACAACATCGCCCTCATGGCCGAGCGCGCGCTCGAAGTCTATGGCGGCTTCGCCGACGTTGAAGCACAGGGCGGGCGCGAGACACGACGCGCGGGCGCGGCATAGACCAGCACAACATCACCTGCTTAAATCAACACGGAGTTAAGTCGGCGTGAAGACCGGGGGTTCCTACAAGTTTGCTTGAAGTCTCGCACCTCTCGAAAGAGTACCCGACGCCCGCTGGCGCGTTGCCGATTCTGTCGGACGTTTCTTTTAGACTTTCGCGCGGCGACGCGGTGGCCGTGATGGGCCCTTCGGGGAGCGGCAAGAGCACTCTGCTCTACGTCCTCGGCGCGTTGGAGCCGCCGACGGCGGGCGAAGTCACGCTCGACGGGCAGAACCCTTTCGCGCTGCGCGCGGGCGAGCTGGCGGCGTTCAGGAACAGCCGCGTCGGCTTCGTCTTTCAAGACCACTGCCTGCTGCCGCAGTGCTCCGTTATTGAAAATGTCCTGACGCCGACGCTCGTCGCCAGAGGGGACGACGGAGACGCGGAGGGGCGCGCGCGCGAGTTGCTCGAACAGGTGGGCTTGGCCGGACGGCTCACGCACCGCCCGGCGGAGCTTTCGGGCGGCGAGAAGCAGCGCGTCGCTCTGGCGCGCGCGCTCGTGATGAAGCCGCACCTGCTGCTCTGCGACGAGCCGACGGGCAATCTCGACCGAGACTCGGCGGAGGTCGTCGCCTCGCTCCTGTTAGAGTTGCACCGGAAACAGGAGACCATCCTCGTCGTCGTCACCCACAGCCCCGAACTCGCGGCGAGGTTCCCCACGCGGTTCGACTTAATCGGTCAACAACTTGTCAGAAGGGATGAGGGATGAGGGGCGTGAGATGAGTGATGAAGGAGGCGCTATCTCGAATCTCAACTCTCGAGAGTTGAGATTCGAGATAGCGCCTCCTTCATCATCCATCATTCCGCCCTTAACCTTTTGCTCAATGCGAAGCACGACGCTCCTCAGACGCAATCTCGCTTACTACTGGCGGACGAATCTGGCCGTCGTCTTCGGCGTGGGCGCGGCGGTGGCCGTTTTGGCGGGGGCTCTGGTGGTGGGCGAGTCGGTGCGGGCGAGCCTGCGCGAGTTGTTCCTGCAAAGGCTCGGCAACACGGATCAGGTTGTCGTCTCGACGGGCGGCTTCTTCCGCGAGCAGTTGGCGGCGGAGGTCGAGTCGGGCAATGAGTTTGCTGAAAGTGGACTCGGCGCGGTCTGCCCCGTCGTCTCTATCGAAGGCACGGCGACGCACGAGGCGAGCGGTCGGCGCGGGGTGCGCGTGCAGGTCTACGGCGTGGACGAACGCTTCTGGAGATTCCACGGGCGCGAAGGCGCGGAGGAACGGACGCCGCGCGACGAAGAGGTTTTACTGAGCGCGGCGCTCGCCGAAGAGTTGAAGGCGGCGGCGGGCGAAGCTCTGTTGTTGAGGGTCGAGAAGCCTTCGGCCATCCCGGTCGAATCCCTGCACGGACGGAAGGAGGACGTGGGGCGCACGCTCCGTCTCACGGTGCGCGAGTCGCTCCACGCTTCGGCGCTCGGAGAGTTTTCCTTGCGCCCGCAGCAGTCGGCGGTGCGCGCCGTCTTCGTCCCGCTCCGCCTGTTGCAGAAGAGTCTGGGGCAGGAGGGCAAAGTCAACACACTCCTCGTCTCGGCGCGCGAAGACGCGAACTCTGCCGCGAGAAGCGAAGCCCTGCGGCGCATCTTGCGCGAGAAGTTCGCGGTCGAAGACCTGGGCGTTAAGCTGCGCGCTCTCGACGGGGGGCGCGGCGTCGCAATCGAGAGTGAGAGCGGGCTCGTCAATGATGCGCTCGCCGAGTCGGCTTCGGCTGCCGCCGAAAAGTTGAAGACGCGGCCCGCGCTCCGTCTTCTCGTACCTCGCCAACAGCATCCGCGCGGACGGGCGCGAGATACCTTACTCGCTGGTGACGGCGCTCGACCCCTTGAGCTTCGAGCGGCTGAGGGCTTCGGGGCGGAATGACGGCGGCGAGCAGTTCGACGTGCCGGCGGTGAGGGAAGGCGACGCGGGCGACCCTTCGGAAATCATCTTGAACGAGTGGGCGGCGAACGACCTCGGCGTGCAAACGGGTGCGGAGCTAACGCTCGAATATTACCTGTGGGCGGACGACGGGCGGCTCGTGACGCGCGAGGCGCGGTTCCGCTTGGCGGGCGTCGTGCCCGTCGAGGGCATGGCCGCCGACCGAGACCTCGTGCCCGACTACCCCGGCATCAGCGGTTCGGAGAGCCTGTCGAGTTGGGACCCGCCCTTCCCCGTCGAACTCGCGCGCATCCGCCCGCGTGACGAAGACTACTGGGACGAGTATAAGACGACGCCGAAGGCCTTCGTCCGTCTCGCGCGCGGGCAGGAACTCTGGCAGACGCGCTTCGGGAAGTTGACCTCGCTGCGCGTCCGCACGAACGAAGGCGAGACGACCGAGGGCGCGCTCGGAGCTTATCGCGCGGCGTTGCGCGAGGCGATTGACCCTTCGGCGGCGGGGCTGACGGTCTTCCCGGCGCGCGCCGAAGGGCTCGAAGCGTCGAGTGGGGCGACCGACTTCGGCGAATATTTCCTGTACTTCAGTTTCTTCCTCGTCGTCTCCGCGCTCCTGCTCGCGGCGCTCTTCTTCCGGCTCGGCGTCGAGCAGCGTTTGCGGGAGATAGGAGTTCTTCAGTCGCTCGGCTTCCCGGCGTCGCGCGTGCGGCGGATTTTTATGGGCGAGGCTCTCGTCTTGACCGTCGCGGGGAGCCTCGTCGGAGTCTTGGGCGCGTACCTGTACGGCAAGTTGATGATGCAAGGGCTCGGCTCGTGGTGGGTCGGGGCGACGGGGACGAGGGCGCTCTCGCTCCACGCCTCGCCGCAGTCCTTCGCGCTCGGCGTGTTGGGCGGAGTGGTCGCGTCGCTCGTCTGCATCGTGTGGTCTCTGCGCGGCCTCGCGCGCCACTCGACGCGGAGCCTGCTCGCGGGAAGCGCGCTCAACAACCCGCCCACGGCGCGACGCTCGAAGGCGCATGACGGAGCAACACGCGCCCGCCGCGCGTCGTCTTTCTTCGACGCGCGGCGAGTCGCGTTCGTGTTGAGCGTCGCAGGGCTCGGCCTCCTGCTTCTGGCGTCTCTTAAAATCGTCGGGCAGACGGCGGGTTTCTTCGGCGGCGGCGCTCTGCTCTTGACGGCGCTGCTCTGTTTTCAGTCCGCGTGGCTGCGCAGCGGGAGGCCGGGCACAATCGGCGGGAGAGGCTTGAGGCCGGTGCTGCATCTCGGCCTGCGCAACGCGACGCACAGGCCGGGCCGGAGCGTCTTGTGCATCACGCTCATCGCCTCAGCCGCCTTCCTCATCGTCGCGGTGGACTCCTTCCGGCGCGACGAAAGCGACGCTTCGCAAGACAGGAAGTCGGGCGGCGGCGGGTACGCGTTGATGGCGGAGTCGCTCCTCCCAATCGTCCACGACCCGAACACGGACGAGGGGCGCGAGGCTTTGAACCTTCTGCTCGGCGGGCCGGAGACCGAGCCTCTGGGCGGCATCTCGTTCGCGCGCTTCCGCCTGCGGCCCGGCGACGACGCCAGTTGTCTCAACCTCTACAAGCCGCGCGAGCCGCGCATCCTCGCGCCCGCCGAAGGCTTCCTCCGCGAAGGCCGCTTCGTCTTTCAAGACTCTCTGGCCGAGACGAAAGAGGAGAAAGAGAACCCCTGGCTGCTCCTTCAAAGAGAGTTCGCGGACGGAGCCGTCCCCGTCATCGCCGACGCCAACTCGATGGCCTACGTCCTTCACCTCAAGCTCGGCGAAGACTTCGTACTTGAACGCGGCGGCGGTGCGCAAGCTTTAAAGTTGAGACTTGTCGCGGCCCTCTCGGACAGCATCTTTCAGGGCGAGCTGCTGACCTCGGAGAAGAATTTCCTGCGACTCTTCCCCGAACAGGAGGGCCATCGCTTCTTCCTCGTTGACCTCCCGGCGCAGGAGCGCGCGGGCGCGGTGGCGTCGGCTCTGGAAGAAAGACTGTCCGACTACGGCTTCGACGTGTCGCCCACCGCCGAGAGGCTCGCGACCTTCCACCGCGTCGAAAATACTTTCCTCTCGACCTTCCAGATGCTCGGCGCGCTCGGCCTCGTGCTCGGCACGTTGGGCTTGGCGGCGGTGCTTTTAAGAAACGTCTTGGAGCGGCGGCGCGAGCTGGCCTTGCTGCGCGCCTTCGGCTACCGGAAGAAGCACTTCGGCCTGATGGTCATCGCCGAGAACGCCCTGCTCCTCTTCTGCGGGCTGGCGACGGGCTTGACGTGCGCGCTCCTCGCCGTCGCGCCCGTCATCTACGCGCGCGGCGGTCGCTTCCCCTTCACCTCTCTCGCGGGCCTGCTCCTCGCCGTCGTCGCGTCGGGGATGCTCGCGTCTCTGCTGGCGACCGTCGCCGCTCTGCGCTCGCCGCTGCTCGCATCTCTCCGCGCCGAATGAGTGCGTCTTTGACGTCTATCAAATTCGCCGTCTCACCCGGTCGAATTTAAGTTAAAATCTGGTAGTGGTTCAGTTTGAATTCAATTGAAACCTTCATATATGCTTCGGAGCGTTGGGGACATGATATTCCTAAGATAAAATGCCTAACATAATGACGCTTGACCTATGGCTAAAGATTATTTCGACGTTCTTCACCGCAGCCATTGGTGTTGCGGCTTGGATTCTAGCCTACCAGCAACTCAAGCTGAACAAAACACTTTCCTCACAGCAACTCAGACTTGCTTCCGAGCAACTCAGGCTTAGCGAGGCTAAGTTAAAGTTCGACTTGTACGAGCGACGTCTAAAACTATTTGAGATAGTTAAAGAGTTCAATGGCGGCTTCGTTATGAGCGGGAAAGCAGATACAGGAAAATTTTACCACGATACAATTGAGCGCCACTTTTTGTTTGATGACGATGTATCCTCTTATATTGGAGAGGTATATCAAAGGGCACGTCAGGCGAATCGCACTAAACTAAACCTCGACAGCCCAAATCTCACTGAAGATGAAAGACAGGAATTAAATGCGCAATATGCAGAACAGATGCGATGGTTCTACGATCAGGCAGAAAATGTACCAAAGGTCTTTTCTAAAGATTTATCTATCAATACTCTTAGGCAGTCTGACTTGTTGCCGATGAAATCTTCATACCCTAAGCTTTCAAACTGAACCACTACTTAAAATCCGGCCCAAACTTTGTTAGGAGGAAGAAGGAATGCGCGGACGAATGCTCTCGGCCTGTCTCTTGTGTCTTCTCTTCATGACGAATGCGTTGGCGGGCAACTGGCCGCAGTGGCGCGGGCCTGCTCTGAACGGCGTGAGCGAGGAGAGGAATCTGCCGGAGCGTTGGGGCGCGGCGGAGAACGTGGCGTGGAAGTTGGCGCTGCCGGGCTTGAGCGGCTCGACGCCGATTGTGTGGGGCGACCGCATCTTCCTCAACGTCGGCGAGGGCGACGCGCTGTCCCTGTGGTGCGTGGACAGGTCGAAGGGCGAGGTGGCGTGGAAGAAGCCTCTGGGCGTCGGCAACGTCAAGATGCGCAAGCACAATATGTCCTCGCCGTCGCCGGTAACGGACGGCAAGAGCGTGTGGGTGATGACGGGGACGGGCTTGCTCAAGTCGTTCGATTTTAGCGGGCGTGAGCTGTGGGCGCGCGACCTGCAAAAAGATTACGGCGCGTTCGGCCTCAACTGGGGCTACGCCTCTTCGCCTTTGCTGTTCGAGGACTCGCTCTACGTGCAGGTCTTGCACGGGATGAACACGGACGACCCCTCTTACGTGTTGCGCGTCAACAAGGCGACGGGCAAGACCATGTGGCGGGTCGAGCGACCGACGGACGCGGCGAGCGAGTCGCCCGACTCGTATACGACACCGGCGGTCGTGCGGCACGGCAAGACGTTCGAGATAGTCGTCACGGGCGGCGACTACGTGACGGGCCACGACCCCTCGACGGGTAAGGAGCTTTGGCGCGCGGGCGGCTTGAACCCGGACAAGAATCCCTTCTACCGCATCGTCGCCTCGCCGGTCGTCCACGACGGCGTGGTCTACGCGCCGACGCGCGTCCGCCCGCTGCTCGCCTTCCGACCGGGCGGGCGCGGCGACGTTTCGAAGTCGCACCTGCTGTGGTCTTTCCAGAACGGGCCGGACGTGCCGACGCCCGTCACCGACGGCAAATATTTCTACGTCGTCAACGACAAAGGCATCGTGTGGTGTCTGGACGCGAAGACGGGGCAGGAGATTTACGGGCAGAAGCGTCTGAAGAGCGGGACATACAGCGCCTCGCCCGTCCTGGCCGACGGCAAGATTTACGCGACGAGCGAGGACGGCGTGACGAGCGTCTTCAAGGCCGGCCCCGCGTTCGAGGTGGTGGCCGAAAACAGCCTCGGCGAGTACTGCCTCAGCTCGCCCGCCATCTCCGACGGCCAAATCTTCATCCGCACCTCGAACCATCTCTACGCCGTCGGCAAGCGCACCGTCTCTCGCTGACGAAGACCTTTGAGCGCAAGAGTTATCTCTTTATTGCCGTCAGGACTGCGGCTTGAAGTAGAGCACCATGCCTGCGCCCGCGGCGGCTAAGACGAAGCCGACGTAGAGGAGCGGGTTGGGGGCGACTTTGGGCGGGTGGAGCCACATCGAGAAGAGGACGTTGACGAGGGGCGCGCCCGCGAAGACGAGCGGCATGACGTAGGTCGGGAGCCCGCCGGACTTGAAGGCGAGGATGATGCAGACCGCGCCGACCGCGCCGAGCGCGCCGCCGATGGTCGCGGCGGTCGCGCCCTTCGACGTGAAGCCGCTCGTCAGCCCCGCGTCCTGCGTCGAGAGGCTCACGACCGGAACCAGCACGCCGATGAGGAAGTAGGCGATGCCGACGCACAGGAGCGCGCGCATGGGGTTCCCCAATTGCACCTGTCCCTGATGCAGCACCGGCCCGTAGAGCCCCCACGCGAGCGCCGCGCCGAGGGCGAAGATGATCCAGAGCATTTGGACTCCTCGTCAGTCGAGAATGGGGAAGAACCGTAAACGGTAAACCGTGACGGGTGACAGGAGAAAGACAGCGTTTATCTTGTCACGGTTTACCTGTCACGGTTGACGGTCTTAAAACGTGAGCCGCAGGCCGAGTTGAATCTGCCTCGAAGATGTCACGGTCGAGCGGATGCGCCCGAAGGTCGAGAGCACCTGCTCGTTGTTCGCCGCGCCGACGAAGGCGGTGAGCGCGGGCGGGGCGAAGTTCGCGCGGTTGAAGAGATTGAAGGCTTCGATGCGGAACTGGATGACGGTGTTCTCGCCGAGCAGAGACCAGCGCGTATTCTTGACCGCCGACAAATCGAAGGTGCGCAGGTTCGGGCCGATGAAAGTCCCGCGTCCGAGCGTGCCGAGTGTTCCGGCGGGCTGGAGGACGAAGGCTTCGGGGACGAAGTAGCCTTCGGGGTCGCCCGTCACCGCCGTCTCGTGCGTGTAGCCGGGCGCGAGGTTCGGTCGGTCAATGCCGATGCCCGGCCCCACGGAAGCCGCCCACTGCGAGCGCGAGCGGTTGTTCTGGACGAAGACGGTCAGGGGGTTTCCGCTGCGCGCATGACCGATGCCGGAGAATTGCCAGCCGTCGAGTAGTTTGCCCGCCACTCCACTCATGCCTTCCGCGAAGGGCACGGCCCAAGTGAAGTTGACGACCCAGTTGTGCTTGGCGTGAAAGTCCGCGAGCCCCTTGTTGTAGTTGAGCTGCGGAAACTCCGGCATCGCCGAGGTCGTCCCGTTCGTCGCGTCGGAGAAGAAGGTCGAAGCCTGCGTGGTGTCAATGTTGCGCGAGAAGGTATAGGACGACTGCGCGCTCAAGCCCCGCGTGAAGCGCTTGCGCACCTCGAAGATGAGCGCGTTGTACCACGAGTTGCCGTCGCTGCTCTTCAGCTCGATGGTCGTGAAGGCGGTGTTGGGGCGCGGCGCTCCGGCGGGGAAGAAGGGCGTGCCGTCTTCGCGGAGGACGGGGACGGTGGTGTTCACGTCGCTGCTCCGCAGAAGGTGGACGCCGCGCGAGCCCGCGTAGCCGACCGTCATCACGGTGTCGAACCAAAGCTCGCGTTGGACGTTCAGGTTCCAGACCTGACTGTACGGGTTGTTGAGGTCGTACTGCACGGGCCGGATGGAGATGGAGCCCGTAAAGTTCGGGACGGGGAACGACGGGTTGGCGACGACGGGGCGCGGCGTCGCGGGCGGGTTCGTGACGGTGACGATGAGGTTCTGCTGGTTGTTGGTGTTGAAGTAAATCCCGTAGCCGCCGCGCACCGAGGTCTTGCCGTCGCCCATCACGTCCCACGCGAAGCCGACGCGCGGCGAGAAATTCTTGTGCGTCGGGTTCTGGTAGAGCGGCCCGACGGTCGGCGCGCGGTCGCTCAAATTCGGGAGCGCCGAGTCGCGCCCGCGCGTGTCCACGGGCATCGTCGTGAACTCGTAGCGGAGTCCCGCGTTCAAGCTCAGGCGCGGCGTGACGCGCATCGTGTCCTGCACGTAGAAGCCGAGGAGCGTGAAGCGCCAGTAGCGGTCGAGCTGGGCGTTGGGCGTGAGGCCGATGAAGCGCACCGGCGTGCCGAGGACGAACTGGCGGATGCCGGGGAAGACGAAGACGCCGTTGCCGAAGGTCGGGTTGACCATGTTGTCCTGATAGCGTTCGGCGAGCGCCCCGGCCTTAATCAGGTGACGGCCCCGGCTGTGGACGAGCCCGTGCTCGAAGCTGAAGACGTTCTGCGTGAGACGGAGGTTCCCGGAGGTCTGCGGGCCGAAGCGCGGGAAGCCGCCGATGTCTATGTTGCCGGTCAGCTCACGACCGGGGACGAAGGGCTGCAACTCCTGCGTCGTGTTGGCCGTGACGTTCTGCCCGATGCGCGTCCGACCGAAGCCGAAGCGGAAGGTGTTGAGCGTCGTCGGCGAGAGCGTCTGCCGGTACTCGGCGGTGAAGAACTGGTTGCGCGAGAGGAACGTGCGCGGGAACTGCGGGTAGTCGGTCGGCAGCTCCTGATCGGCGTCGTCGAAGGTGTAGCGCGCGAAGAACTGGTCGCGGTCGCTGCGGTTGTAGTCCACGCGGCCCTGAAAGAAGTTCTGGTTGACCCTCTGGTTGAAGTTGAAGACGTGGGCGGCGAGGTTGCCGACGACGCGCGACGGCCCCGTGTTCGGCACGGGGAACTCGTCGAGGTACGGCCTCACGGCGGGGTTCACGGTGACGGTCTCGCGGATGATGCTCGCTTCGGGGCACGTCCCGCCGGCGGCAGGCGTGACGGCGCAGCGCGTCAGGATTCCCTGACGGGCGTCGAGGTCGGGGACGAACGTGCGGATTGAGCGACCCAAGTTTTCGCGGAGCGCCTCGTAGCCCGCGAAGAAGAAGAGGCGGTCGCGCTCGATGGGGCCGCCCGCCGAGACGCCGAACTGGTTGCGCTTGAATTCGGGCTTCTCCGCCGGGTCGAAGAAGTTGCGCGCGTCGAAGTTGTCGTTGCGGTGGAACTCGTAGAGCGAGCCGTGGAACTGGTTCGTCCCCGATTTGCTGATGGCGTTAATCTGCCCGCCGGAGTTGCGACCGAACTCGGCGCTGTAGGCGTTGGTCTCGACGCGGAACTCGCGGATGGTCTCGACGCCGAGCACCGTCCCTGCCGCGCTCCCCGCCGGGCCGTTGGTGAAATCGTTCTGCGGCGTGCCGTCGAGGAGGTAGACGTTCGAGCGCGGGTCTTGCCCGTTGATGCTGATGCCGGTGCCGTGCGCGACGACCGAGCCCGTGTCGCGGTGCGGGTAGGCGACGACGCCGGGCTGGAGGAAGGCGAGGTCTGTGTAGTTCCTCCCGTTCAAGGGCAGTTCGCGGATGGCGCGCTCGCCGACGAGGTAACTGAGTTCGGGCGTCTCGGTGTTGACGAGCGCCGCCTCGTCCGTCACGGTGATGGTCTCGTTCAAGGTGATAACGTCGAGGGGGATGTCGAGCGTCACCGTCTCGTTGACGGTGAGGATAATCCTCCCGAAGACCTTGGGCGTGAAGCCGCTCTTTTCGGCGCGCACCTCGTAGGCCCCGACGGGCAGCGCGGGGAACGTGTAGCGGCCCTCGTCGTCGCTCTGGACGTTGCGCGTCGAGCCGGTCTCAAGATTTTTGGCCCGCACCTGCGCGCCGTTGATGACCGCGCCCGTGGCGTCGCGCAATTCGCCCGTCAGCGTGCTCGTGGTCTGCGCGCGGGCGGTCGCGGCGAATACGAAAAAGAGGACGAAGATTAACGAGATGGATTTCCCCGCAAAGCGCGGGAGGAAGAGCTTAAGGCGCATGACTGTTATGATTAACTCCGGATTGTAAACTCTCTGGGGTGACGCCCACGGATTCTAACAACCCTGTACGGAGTTGTGTAGAAAATCGTCCCCCTTTTTTACGTTAATTGACGGCGCGAGGTTTTCTTTTACAGGTTGTTTACAACAACTCCGGTGTTTTAGGCCATAATCTTCGACGCCGAAACAATCTCGACGCCGAGTCCGTTTGAGTCTCTGCCCGTCCGAATACTTCCGAGGAGAATTCGTCTTGAAGCCTTCAACTCTCTCCGCGCTCATCCTCTTTGTCCTGCTCTCCGCCTCTTCTGTCGCCGCGCAGACGCATCGCGGCTCGATTCGCGGCGAGGTCAGGGACGCGAGGCAAAGCGTCATCCCCGAAGCCACGGTCAGACTGACGCACGAAGGGACGAACGAGGCGCGCGTCGTGACGAGCGGGGCCGAGGGTGAGTATGCGCTCTCGTCGCTCTCGCCGGGCTGGTACCGGATGGAGGTTGAGAGGCAGGGCTTCAGGAAACACTTCCGGCGCGTGGAACTGCTCGTCAACCAGGAGAAGCGGGTTAACGTCCTGCTGGAAGTGGGCGCGATTACGGAGGAGTTAATCGTCACCAGCGACGAAATCTCCAACTTGAAAAAAGAATCGGCGTCGCTCGGCACGGTCATTGACAACCGCAAGGTCGAGGGGCTGCCGCTCGACGGGCGGAACTTCTTCGAGTTGTCTTTGCTCGTCCCCGGCGCAGTCCCGGCGGCGCAGGGCTCCGCCGGTTCGGCGCGCGGCGACTTCGCCTTCAGCGTCAACGGCGCGCGCGAGGACTCGAACAACTTTCTTCTGGACGGCGTGTATAACGTTGACCCGAAGCTCAACACCTTCGGCGTGCGCCCGCCCGTGGACGCCATCCGCGAGTTCGAGATGCTGGTCTCGACCTACGACGCGGCCTTCGGGCGGAGCGCGGGCGCGCAGGTCAACGTCGTCACGAAGTCCGGGACGAACGAGTTTCGCGGCTCGCTCTACGAGTTCCACCGCAACGGCGCGCTCGACGCGCGCAACTTCTTCGCGCCCGCCGGAGAGCCCGCCCCCAAGTACATCCGCAACCAGTTCGGCTTCTCGGTCGGCGGCCCACTCGTCAGAAACAGAACCTTCTTCTTCGCCGACTACGAGGGCACGCGCTCGCGCGAAGGCGTGACGCGCGTCACCAACGTCCCCACTCTCGCCGAGCGCGCGGGCGACTTCTCGCAGAGCTTCTTCGGCGTGCCCGTTGACCCGGCGACCGGGATGCCTTTCGCGGACGGGCGGATTCCTGTAGAGCGTCAGAGCGCCATCGGTCGCGCCGTCGCCGCGCTCTACCCGCTGCCGAACCGCTCGACGCCGTTTCAGAACTTCGTCTCGTCGCCCACGCAGCGCGACCGCAACGACCACTTCGACGTGCGCGTTGACCACGCGCTCCTGAACGGCATGACGACCTTCGTCTTCCGCTACAGCTTCGGCGACCGCGCGCTCTTCGAGCCTTTCTCCGGCGCGAACTTCTCGGTCGTGCCCGGCTTCGGCGACGACGTGACGCGCCGCAGCCAGAACGCCATGCTCGGCGCGACGCACGTCTTCTCGCCCGCGCTCGTCAACGACCTCCGCTTCGCCTTCAGCCGCGTCGCCACCGCCGTCCGGCAGGAGGGCGCGGGCGTGAGCATCAACAATCAAGTCGGACTGCCCGAACTCTCTTCGAACCCGCGCGACTTCGGCTTGAGCTTCATCACCGTCACGGGCTTCTCGCCGCTCGGCCACGAGGGCAACAACCCGCAGAACTCGGTGACGAACACTTTCCAGATTCTCGACACGGCGACCTACTCGCGCGGCAATCATCTTTTGAAATTCGGCGGCGACATCCGCACCGTCGGGCAGAACGCCTTCCGCGATGTCGAGTCGAGGGGCCGCATCCAGTTCTCGCCCTTCGGGCAGATTACCTTCAACGCGCTCGGCGACCTCCTGCTCGGCCTGCCGCTGCTGACGGGCGGCGCGCGGCTCGACAACCCGCAGCACCTGCGCGGCGAGAGCTTCAACTTCTTCGTCAACGACAGCATCCGCCTGACGCCGCGCCTCACGCTCTCGGCGGGCCTGCGCTACGAATACAACTCGCCCCCGGTGGATACGGAAGACCGCGCCAACATCTACGACCCTGCGACGCGCTCGCTCGTCGCCGTCGGCACGAACGGCGTCCCGCGCAGCGGCTACGAGCCCGACCGCAACAACTTCGCGCCGCGCGTCGGCCTTGCGTGGACGGTGGGCGAAAGCGGCGACACCGTGCTGCGCGCGGGCTACGGCGTCTACTACGACCAGACGCCGCTCGCGCCGGGCGAGGCGCTCTACTTCAACAAGCCGTACTTCGACTTCAACCTCTTCTTCTCGCTCGGCCCGTTCCTGCCTTTAACGCTCAACGACCCGTTCCCGGCGTTCTTCCCCTTCGCGCTCCCCGACTCGGCGCTCGCCATCCAGCGCGATTTGCGCACGCCATACATGCAGCACTGGAACGTGAGCGCGCAAAGGCAACTCGGACGTAGCCGCGTGCTTGAAATCGCCTACGTCGGGTCGAAGGGCACGAAGCTCCTTTCGGCGCGCGACATCAACCAGCCGCAGCCGAGCGTCTTGCCGCCGGGCCTGCCCTTCGTCCCGCGCCCCGTGCCGCAGTTCGACGACATCAACGTCCTTGAGTCGCGCGCGAGCTCGATTTACCACAGCCTCCAAGCGAGGTTCGAGCAGCGGCTCGACTTCGGGCTCTCTCTGCTCTCTTCGTACACTTGGGCGAAGTCCATTGACGACGCGTCGAACTTCTTCACGAGCGCGGGCGACCCGAACTTCCCGCAGAACAGCTACAACCTGCGGGCCGAGCGCGGGCGCTCGAACTTCGACGCGCGCCACCGGCTCTCCGTGAGCTACGCCTATGACCTGCCGTTCGGCAAAGGCCGCTCGCACCTCGCCGACCGGGGCTGGCTCTCGACGGTTTTGAGCGGCTGGCAGACCTTCGGCATCGTCACGCTCCAGACGGGGAGGCCGTTCACCGTCGCCCTCCTCTCCGAGATAGACAACAGCGGGACGGGCCGCTCTTCGCTCGGCTTCGGCGCGAACGACCGCCCGAACGTCTTGCGGAATCCGACGCTCTCGAACCGCACGCCCGAACGATGGTTCGACACTTCGGCGTTCGCGTTCCCCGCGCCGGGGACGTTCGGCAACGCGGGCCGCAACACTCTGGAAGGGCCGGGGACGGAGAACGTCATCGCCTCGCTCGTCAAGAACACCGCGCTCGGAGAACGTCTCAGCCTCCAACTCCGCGCCGAGGTCTTCAACCTCTTCAACCACCCGAACCTGAATATGCCCGACAACTTCCTCGGCTCGCCGACGTTCGGGCGCGTCACCTCGGCCCGCGACCCGCGCCACGTCCAGTTCGGCGCGAAGCTTCTGTTCTGAGCGGAACTTTTATGAAGATGATTAAAGCGACCGCGTTTGTCTTGTCCGTCGCGCTCGGCTTTGCAGGGTGCGCCGCGCGCGCGACCGTCCAGACGACCGACAACTCGACCTCCGCCGCGCCGTCGTCGTCTTCTTCGGAGACGGGGGCTTCTTCGGAGACGGGGGCGACTCCGACCGGAGGCGAGGCCGCAGGCGTCGAGGTCGCAAAGACTTCCGACGTGCCGGGAGCGTCGCTTTCATCGTCGTCGTCGCCGTCCGCCGAGACGGCGAGTTGGACGCAGTGGCGCGGGCCGAATCGTGACGGCAACGTCGGAGGGGTCGCGGCCCCGCGAGTCTGGCCGAAGACTTTGAAGGAAGAGTGGAAGGTGACGGTCGGCGTCGGCCACGCCTCGCCGCTCGTCAACGAGGGCAGGGCCTTCGTCTTCGCGCGGCAAGGCGAGGAGGAAGTCCTCATGTGTCTCGACGCCTCGACGGGCAAGGAGTTGTGGCGGAGCGCGAACCCCATCGCCTACGAGATGCACCCGGCGGCGCGCGGGCACGGCAAGGGGCCGAAGTCCACGCCCGCCCTCAGTGACGGTCGAGTCTTCACGCTCGGCATCACCGGCGTCCTCTCGGCGCACGACGCGCGGACGGGCAAGGTCATCTGGCGGAAAGATTTTTCCAAGCAGTACCCGAACACCTCGCCGCTCTACGGCACTTCGATGTCGCCGCTGGTCGAAGACGGGCTCGTCATCGCGCACGTCGGCGGTCACGACAAGGGCGCGCTGACGGCCTTCGAGGCGGCGACCGGCAAGGTCAAGTGGTCGTTCGAGCCGGACGGCCCCGCATACTCTTCGCCCGTCGTCTTCAAAGCGGGCGGCGAGCGTCAAATCGTCACCTTCACGCAGAAAGAGCTGGTCGCCGTCTCGGCCTCGAACGGCGCGCTGCGTTGGAAGCTGCCCGCGAAGTCTGCATACGACACCAACTCCGTCACGCCCTTCGTCTACAAAGACACCATCATCTTCTCGCTCGAAGAGCAGGGGATGGTCGCCGTCCGCCCCGTCAAGCAGGGAGCCGGATTCGCCGCGCAGGAGGTCTGGCGCAACTCCGAGAACGAGCTTTACATGAACTCGCCGGTCGCGCAGGGCAATCTTCTGTTCGGGATGTCGGCGCGCAAGAAGGGGCAGTTCTTCTGCCTCGACGCCGATACGGGCAAGACCGTCTGGCAGGGGCCGGGGCGCGCGGGCGAGAACGCGGCGATCCTGAACCTCGGCGGCACGCTCCTGCTGCTGACGAACGACGCCAACCTCATCGTCCTCCCCGCGAGCGCGAAGGAGTACGCGCCCGCCGCGCAGTACACCGTCGCCAGCTCGCCGACGTGGGCGCACCCCGTCGTCGTCAACTCCGCGCGCATCCTCGTCAAAGACGAAACCACCCTCGCCTCGCTCTCAATCCCGGCGGGATAAGGAAGAAAGTCAGAAGTCAGAACGCTGAACGATGAACTGAAAGACAACTTGTTTTCAGTTCATCGTTCAGCGTTCTGACTTCTGACTTCGGTTCAGTCCGTGAGCTTGTAGCAGGCCATCTCCGTTTCGTTGCGGACGAAGAGGCGACCGTCGGCGACGGCTGGCACGTTCCAAGTCTTGCCGGAGAGGGCGTTGAAGCGCGCGACCTCCGTGTGCTGCGCCGGTGAAGGCTTGACGAAGACGACCTCGCCTTCTTCCGTCGTCACGACCAGCATCCCGCCGACTAAGACGACCTGCCCGTAACCGTAACGCCCGCCCTTCCACTTGCGCTCGCCGCTGGCTATGTCCACGCACGTCATGATGCCTTCGTCGAGCCCGTAGATGTGCCCCTCGTGCATGACGGAGCTGTTGAACTTGTTCTTCATCGAATTGTTCTCCCACACGGGCCGGGCCGCGAAGCCCTTGCCTGCGGCGGCGACCTCGACGAGCGAAGCGCCCTTGCCGTACCCGGCGGAGATGAAGAAGCGGTTCGGCGAGACGACGATGGGCTGCGCGACGTTGATGCCGGAGGAGTTCGACCACGGGTGCTCCCAGAGGAGCGAGCCGTCTTCGGGCGCGAGGCCGACGACGCGCCGCCCCGTCACCGAGAGAATCTGCCGCCGCCCGGCGAGCGTCACGAGCATCGGCGAAGTGTAAGAAGCCTCGTCGCCAAGGACCTTCCAGACGGGCGCGCCGGTCATCTTGTTGTAGGCGACGACCGACTTGTTCGACGAACCGCCCGGCTGGACGACGACTTTGTCGTCCACGATTAAAGGCGCGGCGGCCATGCCCCACTGGATGTTGGACACGCCGTTGTCTTTGAGGATGTTCTTCGACCAGAGCGCGCGGCCCGTCCGCGCGTCGAGGCAGCGCAGTTCGCCCGTCCCGCCGAGCGCGTAGAGCCTCCCGGCGTCCCACGTCGGCGTCGCGCGCGGCCCGTCGCCCGTGGACTCCGTGAAGCGCGCGGCCCATTCGTGCGTCCAAAGCTCCCGACCGTTCTCGACGCTGTAAGCGGCGACGACCTCCTTATCGCGCCGCTGCTCGATGGTGAAGGCCACGCCGTCGGCGACGACGAAGGAGGCGTAGCCGCCGCCTACGGGCTGACGCCAGAGGAGCGGCAGTCCCGCGCCCAGATTCGACTTCAGGGCCACGTCCGTATAACGCCCGTCGCGTCCGGGGCCGCGAAAGTTCGTCCAGTAGTTCCGGCGCGCGCCTTGAGAAGTTTGCGCGCCCGCCGTTTGCGCGGCGGCGGCCTGCTCGGCGGGAGGCTGCGCGCCGTCAGGGACGGCGGCCTGCGCGGCGGGGTCAACGACGGGCGCGCCCGTCTGCTGCGCGTCCGTGCCTTGCGGGACTTGCGCGCCGGGCATCTGTGCTTCCGCGACTCCGGCGGGCGAGCTTTGCTTCTGTTGCGCGCGGTGACGTTCGAGCGCCGCGTCGTGCGCCGCGCCTTGGTCTTCGCCGAAGATGAAGTAGACGTAACCGGCGGCGAGCGCGACGAGCATGACGGAGGAGATGGCCTTGAGCGGCAAGTCGAAGTCGCGCCGCGTCCAGACGAGCGCGAGCCCCAACGGCGGCAGAAGGACTGAGGCGGCCAAAAGCGCCGGCCACGAGCGATACCACGCGGGCGGCTTCGAGTCTTCGTCGGTCATGTATCACGCTCCCCTGAGAGGTGGAAAAAATTGTAGGGGCAGGGCTTGTCCCTGCCCGTTCTTCTTACCGAACACACGGGCAGGGACAAGCCCTGCCCCTACATTAATCTTCTCTGTGTCTCTAGTGTCTCAATCTTTAGACGGACGGCAGAGCCGCCGTGTTCCATAAATCACTGCGCGTCACTTCCCCGGCGCGGCGATGCGGTAGAGGTTGCGCTCGCCGCGGATGAAGATGCTGCCGTCGGCGATGGCGGGCGAGGCGTAGACCGGCTCGCCGACCGAGTTGGTGCGAATGACGGAGTGCTTCGGCCCGGCGGCGAGGACGAAGGTGTCGCCGTCCTCGCTCGTCAGAAGGAGCTTGCCGTCGTAGGCGACGGGCGAGGCGGTGAAGGTCGCGGGGATGGGGATGCGCCCGCCCTCGTACTTGACCTCGCCGGTGCGCGCGTCGAGGCACGTCAGCAGCCCTCGGTCGGTCATCAGGTAGATGTACTCGCCGTAGAGAATCGGCGAAGGGACGTAGGCCGTGCCCTTCGCATACGTCCAGACCATGTTCGCGGGCGCGGACAAGTCGCCCGTCCCGCCGAGGCGGATGGCGTAGGCGATCTTGGCGGGGAAGCCCGCCGAGACGACGACCATCTCGCGCGAGGCGACGGGGCTCGGAATGGCGTTGCTCTCGACGCCCTTCGCGCGCCAGAGTTCCTTGCCCGTCGCCGGGTCGTAGGCGATGACGGCCTCCGTCCCGCTCGTAATCAACTCGGCCCGCTTCGCCGTGCGGACGAGAATCGGCGTCGCCCAACTGACCTGCACCTTGCGCGGCGTCCTCCAGACCTGCTTGCCCGTCCGCTTGTCCACGGCGACGATGAAGGATTCGGGGCCGTCCTCCTGATCGCACTGGACGATGACGAGGTTCTCGTAGATGACGGGCGAAGTCCCCGTCCCCAAGCCGACCGTGCCGAGCTTGCCGAGGTCTGACTTCCACGCGAGCTTGCCCGCGTAGTCGTAGGCGTAGAGCCCCTCCGCGCCGAAGAAGGCGTAGACGAGCTTGCCGTCGGTGGCGGGCGTCGCGGCGGCGTATGAGCTTTTGCGGTGGCGGTCGTCGTAGGGCGTGCCTTCCCAGGCGGTCTGCTCCCAGAGAATCTTACCCGTCTCGCGGTCGAGGGCGACGACCTTGAAGGTGTGCTTGCGGTCTGCGCCGACGCTGTCCGGGTGCTGCCAGTCCTTGCCGTCAATGACGTGCTTCATGGCCTTCGCGCCGGGGACGACCGGCCCCTCGATGGCCGTCGTCACGAAGACGCGCTTGCCCCACACGATGGGCGACGAGTGGGCCTTGCCCGCGATGGGCGTCTTCCAGCGGACGTTCTGCGTCGGGCTCCACTCCTGCGGCAAATTCTTCTCCGCCGAGACGCCCGAACCTTCCGGCCCGCGCCACCCCGGCCAGTTCGCGTCGCCCGCCGCCGAAGTCGAAGAGTTAAAGAAAGCGACGGCGGCGAGAAGGCCGACCGCCAGTGTAAGTTTAAAGAGACCGGACAGTTTCACGTGTGGTTTCCTCAAGAGAAGAAAGTTTTCAGTTTTTAGTTTTCAGTTTTCAGTTTTTAAGCAGTCGGCTTTCAGCTCTCAGCTCTTGAAGATTTGAGATTTCAGAACTGAAAACTAAAAACTAAAAACTGAAAACTGATTACTTCTTAGTTTTCGACGCCCCGGCTTCGCCGAGGCCGTAGAGGTTCTTGAGGCCGCGGACGATGAGCAGGCCGTCGGAGATGGCGGGCGTCGCCATCATCACCTCGCCTATCTGGTTCGTCGCCAGCAGCTCGTGCTTCGGCCCGGCCTTGAAGACGAAGATTTCGCCGTCCTCGCTCGCCAGATAAATCTTGCCGTCCGAGGCGACGGGCGAGGCGGTGAACGCGCCGCCCTTGCCCGCGATGCGTTCCTGATAGACGCGCTCGCCGGTCTTCGCGTCGTAGGCCGTGACGACGCCCTGATTGGAAACGGTGTAGAGGTGGTCGCCGTAGACCACGGGCGTCGGCATGTACGGGCCGCCGCGCTTCTTGCTCCACGCGATGAAGTCGCCCGTCTCCTTGCCGTCCTTCAGGGAGATGTCGCCGTTGCCGCCGGGCCGGATGGCGTAGATGGGCTGGACGGGGGCGTAGCCGCTGGTGACGTAGATAAGGTCGTGCGCGACGACGGGCGTCGGCGTCGTAATCTCCGAGTTGGGCGAGAGCCACCAGAGGAGCTTGCCCGTCGCCGGGTCGTAGCCACGGACGGCCTTCGTCCCGTTGGTGATGAGTTCGGCCCGCGCCTTGCCCTCGTAAACCGTGGGCGTGCCCCAGCCGGGAATCTCTTCGCGCGGCGTCATCCAGAGCCGCTTGCCGGACTTCAAATCATAAGCCGCGATGAAGGAGTTCTGCTGGATGTCGGCCTGCACGAAGACCATGTTCTTGTAGATGACGGGCGAGCTGGCGTACTCCCATTGATAGTCGGCGTCGTAGAACCAACCCGCGTCGAGCGTGCCGAGGTCTGCTTTCCACAAAAGTTTTCCCGAAGTGTTGTAGGCGTACATCCCCTCGGAGCCGAAGAGCGCGACGACCGTGCGCCCGTCGGTCGTGGGCGTCGAGGAGGCGTGCGTCGCCTTCGGGTGTCGCTTGACCTTCGGGACGCCTTCGTAGGCGACGCGCTCCCAGAGGATTTTGCCCGTCGCCTTGTCGAGGCAGTAGACCTTCCAGGTGTGCTTCGGGTTCTCCTTGACGGGCGCGACGTCGCCGTAGAGGCCGAAGCGCGTCTCCGGCGTCGCCTCGGTGCTGACGGCGGTCGTGAGGAAGACTTTGTCGCCCCAGACAATCGGCGACGAGTGGCCGAGGCCCGGTATCGGCGTCTTCCAGCGGACGTTGACGGACTTCGTGGCGTCGAAAGTCGTCGGCGGGTTCTGCCCCTCGGCGACGCCCGACGCGCCGGGGCCGCGGAACGAAGGCCAGTTCTGCGCCGACGCGCTGGCGGCGGAGAGAGCGATGAAGCAGACGAAGAGGAGGAAGCGTTTCATCTTTAAACCTCGGAGGAAGACTGCGGCTCTTGCGACGCAGCCGCGTCGTTCGACGCGACCGCGCGCGTTCTCGGTTTCCGACTGCGGAAGGCTCAGGGCTGCTTTGCCGGCTCGGCGCGTTTGAAGACGGACTCGTTGCCGGACTGCCTGAAGGTGAAGCTCACGACCTTGCCGCCTTCCGAGTTGAAGGTGATGGTCGCGCCGTCGAACTCCATGGGCCGGAACTTCGTCTTGTCGAACGCGCCGAGCGTGAAGGATTGTGGGCCGAAGCCGAGCGTGAACTTGCCCTCCTTGACGGCGACGACGACCTCCTGCCCGCGCTCGCTCTTATACGTGCCCTCGTAAGACTTGAGCGTCTCGGCGTCCACCACGAAGTCGGCCTTCGGCGGCGGAACCGCCCCGGCCTTCTTGAGCAGCTCGACTATCTCGGCGTGCTTGCCCTTCTCGGCCTCGCCGAGCGCGGCGGAGAGCGTGTCCGCCTTCGCGCCGCCCTTATCGAGCGCCATGCGGACGAACTCGATGTTGCCCTCGCTCGCCCCCGCGCCTAAAACGTCGTCCACCCCTTCGGCGCTCTTTTCGAGGAACGCGCGCACGGCCCCGACGTGCTTGTTCTGAATCGCCCACGTGATCGCCGTCGCGCCGTAGAAGGTGTCTTTGATGGTGGCGTCCGCGCCGCGTTCGAGGAGAAGTTTGACGACCTCGGCGTGCCCCTTCTCGGCGGCCTTGAAGAGGGCGGTCGTGCCGTAGCGGAAGCGGGCGTTAACGTCCGCGCCTCGGTCGAGGGCGGAGGTGACGGCCACGGCGTCGCCGTTGCGCGCGGCGGCGAAAAGTTCGTCGTTGAGCGTCTGCTTCTGCGCCGTGCCTTGCGCGCGGGAAGCGGGCGCGAAGGCGGTGGCGACGATGAGCAGCAGCGGGAGAGTGCGTAAGAGTCTCATAAAATCATCGCTCCTCGTTTTCGGGAGTCGCCGTGTGAGTGGTAAATTTAAGGAACGTTCGAGGGCCGTAGTTCTAAGTCCGTTGGCCCGTGCGCGTGAGTCCTTCGGGCGGGCTCCGGCGATTAAACTCCGAGACCCGGCGGAAAGCAAGAGAAAGACAGATGCGCGCGGTGGCGGCGGGCGGCCCGATTGTACATTGCAGAAACGCAAACGGGTGCGGAAAGGTTTCTTTTTACGACATCTTTACAACATTTCATGCCCGGTGAGCGATAATAAATCGTAACCCGTAGACGCAGGGCGCAACGCGCCGCGAAGTTAAAACGTAAGAGCGACAGAGAAGCGCGCGAGGGCCGCTCCCGCGTCGCGTCTTTAATCCAAAATCTCGGTTCAGGCAATCACAGACCGCAAGGAACTCCGAAGATGAAAATGCTTTCCCTCCGGCCTTCGTCCTTCGTCGTCTTAACACTTCTGCTCCTGCTCCCCTCGACGGCCCGCGCGGGCGACTGGGCCGAGTGGCGCGGCCCCTTGCGCGACGGCGTCTCGACGGAGAAGAACCTCCCCTCAAAGTGGTCGCCGACGGGCGAGAACCTCTCCTGGAAGGCCCCTTACGGCGGTCGCTCCACGCCCATCGTGATGGATGATCGCGTCTATCTCGTCAACACCTTCGGCAAGGGCGAGACGTTGCAGGAGCGCGTGATGTGCCTCAGCGCCGACACCGGCAAGGTGCTCTGGGAGCACCGCTTCAACGTCTTCCTCTCGGACGTGCCGCCGCACCGCGTCGGTTGGGCCTCGCCGGTCGGAGACCCCTCGACCGGCAACGTCTACGTGATGGGCGTCGGCGGGACGGTGCTCGCGCTCTCGAAGGAAGGGAAGGTCTTGTGGGAGCACTCGCTCGCCGAGGACATGGGACTTTTGACGACGCACGGCGGGCGCACCGTCTCGCCCATCATTGACGGCGACCTCGTCATCACGAGCGGCGTGACTTTCAGTTGGGGCACGCACTCGCGCGGCACGCACCGCTTCGTCGCCTTCGACAAGCGGACGGGCGAGGTCGTCTGGTCGAGTGCGCCGGGCAGCCAGCCTTACGACACGACCTATGCCCCGCCCATCATCGCCGACGTGGCGGGCACGCGCCTCCTGATACAGGGGACGAGCGACGGCTTCGTCCACGCCATCAAGCCGCAGACGGGCGAGGCGGTCTGGAAGATTGAAGTCAGCAAGCGCGGTCTCAACACCGGAGTGGTCGTCCACGGCACGACCGCCATCCTCACGCACAGCGAGGAGAATCTCGAATCGAGCGAGATGGGGATGATCGAAGCCGTGGACGCGACGGCGCGCGGCGAGTTGAAGAAAGAGCAGGTCAGGTGGAGCAAGGTCGGATGGCAGGGCGGCTTCTCCTCGCCCGTGCTCGACGGCGACCGGCTCTATCAGGTGGACAACGGCGCGAACCTCGCCGCGTTCGAGGTGAGCACCGGAAAGCAACTGTGGCTCCAGAACCTCGGCACGATTCAGAAAGCTTCGCCGGTCTTGGCCGACGGCAAGCTCTACGTCGGGACGGAGAACGGCAAGTTCTTCATCATCGAGCCCTCGGCCACGGGCGCGAAGATTCTCGACGAAGACCAGCTCGGCACCGAAGCCGTGCCCGAAGCCATCATCGCTTCGGTCGCCGTCTCGCACGGGCGCGTCTTCATCGTCACCGACGCGAACGTCTACTGCGTCGGCAAGAAGTCGAACACCGGCAAGACGCCTTCGCTGCCGACGGCCCCCGTCGTTGGGCCGGTCACATACGTCCAGGTCGTGCCCGCCGAACTGACGCTCAAGCCGGGCGACAAGGCGAGCTTCCGCGCGCGCCTCTTCGACGAGCGCGGCAACTTCGTCCGCGAAGAGAAGTCGGCTGAGTGGTCGCTCGACAAGTTGAAGGGCACGGTGGCGAACGGGCAGTTCGCCACCGCGTCCGACGCCGTAGTGCAGGCCGGTGAGGTGAGGGCGAGCGTCGGCGGCGTCACGGGCGCGGCGCGCGTGCGCGTCATCCCGCCGCTGCCGTGGGCCGAGGACTTCGACGCGATGGAGTTGAACACCTTCCCGCAGCATTGGACGAACACGGGGATGAAGTACGTCGTGCGCGAGTTGGAAGGCCGGAAGGTCTTCGTGAAGACGGTCGAGGGCTCTTCACTCCGCACGCGCGCGCGCGCCTACATGGGGCCGAACGACCTGCACGACTACACGGTCGAGGCCGACGTGCGCGCGACCGAGAAGCGGCGGCAGGTCGGCGACGCCGGGGTCATCGCGCAGCGTTACGCGCTCGTCCTCTTCGGCAACGCGCAGAAGCTCGAAATCTCCCCGTGGCAGCCCGAAACGGCGCGCGTCGCGAGCGTCCCGTTCGCGTGGAAGCCTGACACCTGGTATCGCATGAAGCTCCAAGTCGAGAACCTTCCGGACGGCAGGGTGCGCGCCCGCGGCAAGGCTTGGCTCGCGTCGGAGCCGGAGCCCGCCCCGTGGACGGTCGAGCGTATTGACCTCATCGGCAACCGGCAGGGCAGCCCCGGCATCTTCGGCAGCGCGCTCACCTCCGAGGTCTATTTCGACAACCTCAAAGTGACACCGAACAAATAAGGACGACGACGGATAAGCATGGACACGACGACAACCCCTAACACGGACGCACAGCAACAGCAGTTGACGCCGGAGCGCATCTTCCAGACGCTCACGGCCTATCAGGCGGCGGCGGCGTTGAAGGCCGCCATCGAACTCGACGTTTTCACCGCCGTCGCCGAGGGCGAGGACACGACCGACAAACTGGCCGCGCGTTGCGGGGCCGCCGAGCGCGGCGTCCGAATCCTCTGCGACTTCCTGACCATCGCCGGTTTTCTCTCCAAAGAAGGCGGGCGCTACAGTCTCGCGCCCGACGCGGCGCTCTTCCTCGACCGCCGCTCGCCCGCCTACGTGGGCGGCGTGGTCGGCTTCCTCAACCGGCCCTTCATGCACGAAGCCTTTCAGGACCTGACCGAGTGCGTCCGCAAGGGCGGCACGGCGCTCGAAGAGCAGGGCTCGGTGACGCCGGACAATCCCATCTGGGACGACTTCGCGCGCAGCATGGCCGGGATGATGCGCTACCCGGCGGAGGGCATCGCGCAAATCGTGGGCGCAGGCAGCGCGGGGCCTTTGAAGGTTCTGGACATCGCCGCCGGGCACGGCCTCTTCGGCATCACCCTCGCGCGGCACAACCCGGAGGCGGAGATTTACGCGCTCGACTGGGAGAGCGTCCTTCGCATCGCGGAAGAGAACGCCGACGGGGCGGGCGTCGCCGCGCGTTTCCACAAGATGCCGGGGAGCGCGTTTGAGTTGGAGTTCGGAGAGGGCTACGACCTCGTGCTCCTGACGAACTTCTTCCACCACTTCGACCGCGAGACGTGCGTCGGTCTGATGCGCAAAGCCCACGCGGCTTTGAAGGACGGGGGCCGCGCCGTGACGCTCGAATTCGTGCCGGACGAGGGGCGCGTCTCGCCGCCGGGAGCGGCCTCCTTCGCGATGGTCATGCTCGGCACGACCCCTTCGGGCGACGCCTACACCTTCAACGAGTTCGACGCGATGTTCCGCGAGGCGGGCTTCGCGCGCAGCGAAGCGCACCCCGTGCCGCCGCAGACGATCATCGTGTCGTTCAAGTAAAGTAGACAGTAGACAGTAGTCGGTAGCCGGTAGAAGAGAAAGGCAATTTGAGAATGAAATTAATGTTGAAAGTTCGTCAAAAGGGGTCACGGTTGTTCGGCGCGGGCGCGGCAGTTCTACTGTCTACCGTCTACTGTCTACTGTCTACTGCTTTACCCTCCGACCCCGGCGGCGGCGACTGGCCGATGTGGGGCGGGACGCCCGACCGCAACATGGTCTCGAAGATGAAGGGCCTGCCCACACACTGGGACGTGAAGACGAAGAAGAACGTGAAGTGGGTGGCCGACCTCGGCTCGCAGACTTACGGCAACATCACGGTCGCGGGCGGCGTCGTCTTAGTCGGCACGAACAACGAGGCCAAGCGTGACCCGAAGGTCACGGGCGACAAGGGCATCCTCATGGCCTTCGACGAGAAGACCGGCGCGTTCCTCTGGCAGATGGTGCACGACAAGCTCGTCGCGGGCCGCGTCAACGACTGGCCGTTTCAGGGCATCGCCTCCTCGCCGCTCGTCGAGGGCGACCTCGTCTACTACGTCTCGAACCGCGCCGAGCTGATGTGCGTTGACCTCCGAGGCTTCCGCGACAAGGAGAACGACGGCCCCGTCGCCGACGAGAAGCTCAAGGGCGACGCGGACGGCGACGTGGTCTGGCGCATGGACATGATGGAGGAGGTCGGCACGCTCCCGCACAACCTCGCCAACTCGTCGCCCGTCGTCTTCGGAGATTTGATTTACGTCAGCACCTCGAACGGTCAGGACGAGAGCCACGTCAACGTCCCCGCGCCCAAAGCGCCGAGCATCATCGCCGTCAACAAGAAGACCGGCAAGCTCGTCTGGGAAGACAATTCGGTCGGCCAGAATATCCTGCACGGGCAATGGTCAACGCCGACGGTCGGGAAAATCGGCGGCGTGGATCAGGTCATCATGGGGCAGGGCGACGGCTGGGTGCGCGGCTACGAGGCTTTGACGGGGAAGAAGCTCTGGGAGTTCGACACCAACCCGAAGGAGTCCACTTGGCCGAAGACGCGCAACGAAATCATCTCGACGCCCGTCATCTACGAGGAAAAGGTTTACCTCTCGAACGGCCAGGACCCGGAGCACGGCGAGGGCATCGGCCACATGTACTGCATTGACGCCACCAAGCGCGGCGACATCACGAAGACGGGGATGGTCTGGCACTACGACAAAATCCGCCGCTCCATCTCGACCCCGGCCATCCACGAGGGGCTCGTCTATCAGGCCGACTTCAGCGGCTTCCTCCACTGCATTGACGCCAAGACCGGCGAGGCTTACTGGAAGCACGACATGTTCGCCGCCGTCTGGGGCTCGCCGATGGTCATTGACGGCAAGCTCTACCTCGGCGACGAGGACGGCGACGTGGTGGTGATTCAGACGGGCAAGACCTTGAAGCTCCTCAACCAGCCGAACCCGGACATCAACATGGGCAGCTCCGTCTACAGCACGCCCGTCCCCGCCAACGGCGCGCTCTTCATCACCAACCGCAACCAGCTTTTCGCGCTCGCCGAAGGCACGGCCACGACGACGCCAGCCGCGTCTCCGACGCCGAAGCCCGCCGCGCCGTAGCGAGTCATGGTGAGAGCGTCGAAGAAGCAGTTTGAGCCGCGATAGCGGCGTCGGAGATTAGCCGGGGGTGAGCGAAGGCGCGTTAGCGCCGAAGCGCAACCCCCGGAACAAAGCAGAGTAAAAATTGTGCGCCCCGGCAGGGGCGCGGGAACGAGGACGACTCACGCGCACGTTATCTCCGTCGCCCCTCCGGGGCGAGGTTGATTTTATCGCTTTGTGTTCCGGGGGTTGCGCCTTCGTCGCTCACTGTCGTTCGCTCCTCCGGCTGACCCCCGGCTAATTTCCAAAGCCCCCGCCGGGGCTTTTAAAACGCTCTTCCGAAGGAGCATGGATGATGAAACGCTCGCCGCTTTTCTGTCTCATTTTCTGCCTCGCCGCCGCGTCGGTCGCGCGCGCGCAGAACTGGCCTTCGTTCCGCGGGCCGAACGCATCCGGCGTCGCCGAGGGCAAGAGTTTGCCCGTCGCGTGGGACGCCGCGAAGTCCTCCAACATTCTCTGGAAGACGACCGTGCCCGGCCTCTCGCACGCGAGTCCGGTCGTGTGGGGCAATAAAGTTTTCGTCATCACCGCCGTCAGCGAAGACGCGGGCGCGACCTTCTCGGCCAAGAACCGGGGCATCGGCTTGGCCTCCGACGATGCGAAGCACGCATGGCGCATCTACTGTCTCGACAAGTCGAGCGGCAAGGTCTTGTGGGAGCGCACCGCGCACGAGGGCGTGCCGCGCGCGCGCCGCCACGTCAAGGCGACGCAGGCCAACTCGACGCCCGTCACCGACGGTCGCACGGTCGTCGCGCTCATGGGCTCCGAAGGTCTCTTCGCTTATGACCTTGACGGCAAGCAACTCTGGAAGCAAGACCTCGGCGTCCTCAACCCCGGCCTCTGGGCCGACCCGACCTCTTCGTGGGGACACGCCAGTTGTCCCGTCATCTACAAAGACCTCGTCATCGTCCAAGCCGACGGGCACAAGCAATCCTTCATCGCCGCCTACGACCTCAAGACCGGCAAGCAGGCGTGGCGCGTCGAGCGCGGCGAGATAACCTCCTGGAGCACGCCGAACATCTACGAAGGCAAGGCGCGCACGGAGTTGATAGTTAATGGCGGTCGCTTCATCCGCGCCTACGACCCACGGACGGGCAAGGAGCTGTGGCGCTTCGCCGACAACGATACGCAGGTCAAGATGCAAGCGCCGCTCGTCGCGCACGGCTTGATTTACATCACCGGCGGCTACCCGGCGGGCCGCGCGATGTATGCCTTCCGCCCCGGCGCGAGCGGCGACATCTCGCTCAAGAGCGGCGAAGAGACGAACGCCTTCCTCGCCTGGAAGACGGCGAGCGGGAGCCCCTACACGCCGACGCCCATCATCTACGGCGAACACTTCTACACGGTCGCCGACAACGGCGTCATGTCGGCTTACGACGCGAAGACCGGCGCGCGTCTTTATCAGGAGCGTCTGCCGAGCACGTTCAGCGCCTCGCCCGTCGCGTCGGGCGGGAAGATATACGCGTCGAGTGAGGACGGCGACGTGTACGTCGTCCGCGCCGGGCCGAAGTTCGAGTTGCTGGCGACGAACCCGATGGGCGAGGCGTTGATGGCGACGCCCGCCGTCTCTGAAGGGATGCTCTTCATCCGCACGTCGGGCCACGTCTACGCCGTCGCGGACAAGACGACGAAATGAGCGAGCTTTTAAGATTCGGCTTCCGTTCGCGTGTCATCTACGGCAAAGGCGCGCTCGCCTCGCTCGGCGACGCGGCGCGCGAGGAAGGCTTCCGCCGCGCGCTGCTCGTCGCGGATAAGGGGCTCGTCGCGCACGGCTACGTCGAAGAGGCGGCGCGGCTGCTCAAGGCTTCCGGCGTTGATGTCTTTCACTTCGAAGACTTCGACACGAACCCCGATACCGAGATGGTCGAGCGCGGTCGCGCCTTCGCCGCGCCGCACGACGTTGACTCCATCATCGGCCTCGGCGGCGGGAGTTCTTTGGACTGCGCGAAGGGCATCAACTTCCTCGTGACGAACGGCGGGCGGATGCAGGACTATCAGGGCTACGGGCGTGCGGCGCGGCCACTGCTGCCGATGATCGGCGTCCCGACGACTTCGGGGACGGGGAGCGAGGCGCAGTCTTACGCGCTCATCTCCGACGCCGCGACGCACATGAAGATGGCCTGCGGCGACCGGAGCGCGGCGTTCCGCGTCGCCATCCTCGACCCCTCGCTGACCGTCACGCAGCCGCGCGGCGTGACCACCACTTCAGGGTTCGACGCCCTCGCGCACGCCGTCGAGACTTACGTCACGACGCGGCGCAACCCGCTCTCGGAACTCTTCTCGCGCGAGGCGTGGCGGCTGCTCGAAGCGAATTACGAGCGCGTGTTGACACAACCCCAAGACCTCGACGCGCGGGCCGCGATGCAGCTCGGCGCGTACTTCGCGGGGTCGGCGATTGAGAATTCGATGCTCGGCGCGGCGCACGCCTGCGCCAACCCTTTGACGGCGCGGCACGGCACGGAGCACGGTCGCGCGCTCGCCGCGCTGCTCCCCACGGTCGTGCGCTGGAACAGTCAGGACGTAGGCAGTCGTTACGACGAGTTGATGAATGCGGGCGGCGGGCGTCGCGTCTCGGACGGGGGCGAGAGCCTCGCGCGGCGTCTGGAAGAATTAATCGAGGCCGGTGAGTTGTCCGGCGGGCTCGGCTCGCTCGGCGTCCCGCGCGCGGAGTTGCCGACGCTCGCCGAGGACGCCGCCGGGCAGTGGACGGGCCGCTTCAACCCGCGTCGCTTCGACGCGGGCGGCGCGGCGGAGGTTTACGAGTGCGCGTACTAAAAGAGCGTTTCGGTATAACTGTGTCCGCGGTCGGGCTTGTCCCTGCCCGTGCGTTCGGCAAGCAGAGCGGGCAGGGACAAGCCCTGCCCCTACAGAAATCCTTCCGGCTTAAACGTTCGGAAAGAAGTGTGGAGCGTTCGTTGAGAGCCTTCGTCCTCGCACTTTTAACTTTTGCCTTTTGCCTTTTGCCTTCGACCGCTTCGGCGGGGTGGGACGACTGGGCCGCGCCCGCCGACGGTTGGCCGCAGTTCCGTGGGAACGCGCAGTTGACGGGCTTCTCGCCGTCGGGGATGCCGGGTAATGTGCGTCTGCTGTGGACGTTCGAGGCGGGCGAGTCAATCGAATCGTCGGCGGCGATTGCGGGCGGCGCGGTCTTCGTCGGGACGCAGAAGGGCGAGCTGCTCTCGCTCGACCTCGGCAACGGCAAACTGCGTTGGAGGTATCAGGCGCAGACGGGCATCGGCGAGTCTTCGCCCGCCGTGAGTCGCGCGGGCACGGTCTTCGTCGGCGACCTCTCAGGCGTCCTCCACGCCGTGCGCGCGCGCGACGGCCAAGCCCTCTGGACGTTCAAGACGGGCGGCGAGATTAAGTCCTCGCCCGTCGTCGTCGGGAGCCGCGTCCTCATCGGCTCTTACGACCAGCACCTCTACTGCGTCTCGGCGACGACGGGGAAGCTGCTCTGGAAGTTGAAGACCAACGGCCCCGTCCACGCGACGCCGGGCGTGGCCGACGGGGTGGCTTACGTGGCGGGCTGCGACGAAATCCTGCGCGCCGTGCGCGTGGCGGACGGGCGGCAGATGTTTCAGATCAATTCGGGCGCGTACACGGGCGCGTCGCCCGCCTTGCTCGCCGGGAACGCCTTCTACGGGACTTTCAACAACGACGTGCTCGGCGTCAACCTCGTCGCTCGTCAGGTCGGCTGGCGGTACCGGCATCCGGAGCGGCAGTTCCCGTTCTACTCTTCGCCCGCCATCATTGACGCGCGCCTCGTCGTCGGCGGGCGCGACAAGATGGTGCATTGTCTGGACGCCTACACGGGCCGCGCGCAATGGACTTTCGCGACGCAGGCGCGCGTCGAGTCCTCGCCCGCGATTGCGGGGGGACGGGTCTTCGTCGGGTCGAACGACGGGCAGGTTCTACGTTCTGGATTTCGCGAGCGGGCGGAAGGTGGCGGAGTTCAACGCGGGGGCTCCTATCTCGGCCTCTCCGGCGGTGGCTTTGGGGCGCGTGGTCGTCGGCGCGCAGGACGGCAAGCTTTACTGCTTCGGCTGAATGAGCGGAGAGCCCTTCGAGCCTAGTCTTTGATGTCGAGCCGGAACTCTTGCTCTTCGGGTGTGTGCGCGTCCCAGGGGCGTTTGTAGCGGGCGCGGATGGTGGCCTCGCCGGGCGCGATGGGCTCGACGGTGAAGACGAACTTGCCGCCCGCGCCGACGGCTCCGCCGCCCTGCGCGACGTACTCCTCATTCAAGAGACGGAGTTTGTCCTGCTCCGGGTCGAGCTGCCAGCGGTAGCCGGTGGTCGTGTTGCCTTCGAGCTCGATGATGAAGGGCTCGCCGACTTTGGCTTTGATGTGAGCGTCGGCCCGCCCGTAACGTTTCGGCATCGTTTGGAACCTCCGAACTCATTATAAGCTTCGGCGGCCCGTCCGAGATAGTAAAGCGCCGACGAGGGGAACACGAGGGCCTGCAAAAGCCTTCGGACTCCCTTCGCCGGCGCGCCGCTTTCTCTCAGAAAGAGAAAGTGATTTTGAGCCCCGGATTCCTTTCCGCGAAGGCGAGAATGTCTTCCAGAGTGATCTGGCTCTCGCCGCCGGACGCGGCCAGCTCCAACTGCTCTTCGATGGCGAGCAAGTCCGGCCCGCCCGCCGCGTCCGAGCCCGAAAGGGCCGTGGAGAGCGCGGCGTCCAGTTGCGAGATGAGCCCGGCGGAGGCCGACTCGGCTCCGGACGCCCCGAAGAGGTCGCCCGAACTCTCGCCCGTCTTGTCTTGACAGCCGCAGGGCTTCTCCGCGCCCGCCCCTTCGTCGGCCAACGGCGGCAACGCCTCGAACAACGTTTCTTCTCCCACTTCATCCTCCCTTTCTCTAAGCCGCCGGGACTCCATTGAGCCCCGGCGGCGGCGTCAATTGTGCCTTAACCGAGGGCCTGGCAGAAAGAGGCGCGGAGCCGCGGGCACTGCCGCAGAATCTCCTGCACGGAGCGGACGACCGCCATGTTCGCCGTCGAGCACCACGGGCGCAGGCCGCGCCCGCAGACGTGGTAGCGCAGGCAGAGCCGGAGCGTGAAGTTGAAGCGCGCGGCGTCGAGCACCCGCTTCAAGACCGGGACGTAGGCGTTGCACGGGTCAACGGGCTGCGGCGGCTGCGGCGGCTGCGGGCACACCAAGTCCACGTCGTACATCGCAAACGACGTGTCTATCCCGCACTCGCCGTAGGCGATCTTGAAGTACCCGGCCTCGCCCCACGTGGTGTTCCAGCTATTCTTACAGATCCAACACCCCTGCGCGTCGTCGTAGCCGACGCAGACGATGGCGTGGCCGCCCTCCTGCCCGCCCGTGACGTGGCGGTAGACGCCGCCCGCGTAGCTGAAGAAGTCCGAGAAGACGACCATCCCGGCGACGAGCGGCCCCTTCGTGGCGAGGAGGTTCTTGCGCTCGGCCACCGTGAGGACTGACTTCCACGAGGTGATCTTCATGAAGGGCGAACCGCTCGGCTTGCACGGCTGGTTCTGCGGGGTGTAAGGGAAGGCCGAGTTTTCGAAGACGCCGGTGTTGCGGCAGTATTCGAGCGCGGGCTCGAAGAACCAGCCCGTGTTACAGCAGTTGCCGCAGCCGCAGAAGAAGAGGTTGGCCTCGGAGAAGTCCTTGTCCAGATTCTCCTTCTGGCAGACGATGTTGAGCCGGGCCTCGATGGTTCCGAGGGTGGCGAACGAGACGCAGGCCCCGCAGCTCTCCTGGTCTTTGACCGAAGTCATCCAGTTCGCGCCGTTCTTGTTCCGCCAGTCAACGGAGGCGGGGGCCGAGATGGGCGCGGCGGCGAGCGCCAGCAGACTCTCCGAAGCCCGGATGGCGCTCGCCGTCGCCGCCATCTGCGCTTCGTTGACCTGAAGGCCGAGGTGGCCCCTCCTCTCGCTCGCGCTCAGACTTGAGACGGGCGTCGCCGCCGCCGTCCACTCGTAGCCGCTGTTGCTGATGGCGGCCTGCAAGCTCCCGCCCGAAGTCCCCCCCGAACTCGACTTCTTGGACGCCGGTCTTTTCTTGGTTGCCATTGCCTGTTCTCCTACTCTCGCCCGTGGGCGCGGTTTAGAGGTGTGTGTGAAGGGCCAGACGGGCTGGCCGTGGGGCTGGTGGCGAGGTCAACGGCGATGCCCGCCGTCGTTCGAAGATGACTGCCGCCCTGTGTCCGTTCTGATGAGGTACAGCGGGCGAGCCCTTGGAAAGCGTCTTGACTGGAAGCGGCGAGAGCGGGGTTCTCGTCAACGGGGCGAACCGAGTGGTGGCCGAAGCGGCACCATCTTATCCCTAAACGAAATGATGTCAATGCCCGGCGGGCCGGGCCGTTTTCAGACGCCGCGCGGGCGGCCTCGCGGGCGAGCCGCCCGGCGACAGCTCGCCCCACATGCCGTGCCTCAAACCTTTATGCGTTTAAGGGGAGAAGTGTTTCAGGGGGCCGCGCGCGAAGGGATTGAGGTGAGTTTTTTTGAGTCTCGCGCCGGAGGTCTATTGAATGAGGACGGATGCCTTGTTGCTCGACGTGCCGCGCAGAGAGACGCTGACCAGCGCTTCGCCCGCCGCGAGCCCGTCGGGCAGGCGGACGACGAGCTGCGTGAGCCGTTCGACGCCCTCGACCTTCGACGCGTGTTCGACCGTCAGGGGGAAGACCTGCTGCGCGCCGTTCTCGGCCCGCGCCGTGAAGGCCGTGGGGCTCTCGCCCGCCAAAAGCTCCGCGTTGAAGACGAACAGGGAGATGCGCGTCCGCTGGTCGGGGCTGAAGTTCTGCGTCGTGAAGAGCGAGAACGGGCCGTTCAGCCAGTTGACCGTTTCGAGCGCCAACGCCCTTTGCGTGCCTTCCTCCGTCAACAACACCGGCGACTCGCCCGGCGGGTAAGGCGTGGGCGTCGGCACGGGAGTCGGCGTCGGAGTCGCCGCCGCCGTCACCGTCAAGTCCCACCTGCGGGCTTCGGCGAGGAGCTGCTGCGTGTCCACGCGCACCCACTCGATGTCGTCCCGCACTAAGACCTCAACTGTGTGCGCGCCCGCGCCGAGGGTTGAGGTGTCGAGCGTGAACGTCGGCGCGGAGCCGCTCGCCGCGCCGTCCACGAACCACGTCACGCCGAGCGCGTGCGTCGCGGGCGAAGGGGTCGAGACGGAGAAGGCTTGCGTCTGCCCCTGCGTCAGAGCGAGGCCCGTGCCTGCGGGGCTCGCGCCGTCGAGCGGCGAGACGACGTTGTAGACGCGGCGGATGAGCTGCTCGGTGTTGACCTGCTCGAAGGGCCGGAAGAGTGTCCGCATCTTCGAGTTGAAAGTCGGGCGGTAGTAGCCGTTGTCGCAGGTCGTGCCGCCTTCGTAGAGTCCCGGCACCCCGTTCTGCGTGGTGAAGGTCGGAACCGGGGTCGCGGGGTCAATCCAGTGGAGCCACTTGATGGAAGCGCGGTCGGTCGTCCGCGTGAGGTTGAGCCAGGGGGGTTCGGGCGCGGGCGGGCAGTTCGAGCCGCCGTACTCGTCGGCGAGGAGTCCGAAGCTGTGACCGAGTTCGTGGAGGATGATTTCGACGGCCTGCGCGTGCGTCGAGGCGACGGCGAACGGCCCGCCGGAGCCGCCGTACTCCGGGTCGTTGACGATGACGAGCTTGATGTCGGCTTGCGCGGGCGGGAGGCTTCTTTGGAGGACGCCGTTGACGAGGTTCATGTCCGCGCAGATGAGTCGCTGGATGTTGCCGCAGTTGTACGCGGCGTTCAAGGCCGTGTTGACGAAGCTGCTGCGTTCGGGGTGGTCGGCCCCCGACTGCGCGCTCACGAGGTCAATGCGGTGGACGTTGAAGTAGCGTTGGTATTCGCGGTAGGGCTCCTGCTCGAACATGAGCCGGATGAACTCCTCGACATCCGCCCGGTACTTGTCCATCTCGGCGGCGGTGTAGCCGTCGCCCATGACGGCGATGTCCACGCGGTTCTGCGGCGTGCCGTGGTTGACGATGGTCTCGAAGGGCTCGGCCTGCGCCACGCGCGCGCAGGAGAGGACGAGCAGCAGCAGCAGTAGGGCGAGGGCCGGGAAATGTTCGGGCGGGGACTTCATGGCGAGGAACTTCTCCGACGCTCTCTTTAATCCCGGCGCAGCGAGACCGCGCCGAGCAGTTGCAAACGAAACTCAACACCCTCCGCGAGCGGGTGATAAAAACGCACCTCCGTCGCTTCCTCGTCGCCGGGGATGTGGATGAAGAACTCGGCGCGGGGCTGGAAGAGGCGGACGCCGGTCAGCTCGTTGTCGTCCACGCCCTTCGGGCCTTCGGCGCGGACGACGCGCGGGTCTGGGACGAGCGACCACCAAAGGAGCTGCGACTTGGCGTTGACGGTCGCCACGAAGACGTGCTCCGGCGAAAGCTCAAGCGAGCGCGGCCTATTTAAGATGGCGTCCTTGTACCGCTCGGAGACGACCGTGGCGGCGACGGGCAGAGACAATTCATCCGCGCGCAACTCCGCCGCAGAGCCTTTACGGCCCGGAGTCTGCAAGGAGATTCGCAGCTCGCGCACATAGTTGTTGGGCTCAGCGAGCGCCGCCTCGTCAACACTCACGCCCGCCGCCGACATCAGACGCCGCAGACGCTCGCCGCCCCGCGCCGTGCTCTCGCGCTTCGCCTTCAGAGCCTCGGTCGCCGTCGCGTCGCGCTTCTGCCCGCCGCCGCGCACCCGCGCGAAGGCGACCGCCGCGACGAGTGACGCCAAAAAGAGAATCAATAAACACGCGAGCCACTTCCTCACGTCGTCCCTCCGTCCGCGCTGCTACTGCTTCTTGATGAAGACGCGCTTGGTCTCGAACGAGCCGCGCGGGTTGTCCGTGTAGAGGTCAATCGAGAGCGAGCCGTCGGCCCACATGATCCACTTGCGTGTGAGGCGGTTGTCAACGGTCTGCCCCTCCGGCGTCTTCGTCTGGTACTCCTCCTCGACGACGAAGCCGGTGTCGTTCGGGAGCCAGCGACCCGTCCGCTTGCCCTTGCCGACGAGCGCGTCCGCCGGGACTTGCGGCGTGAACTCCGCCTCCTTGCCGTCGAGCATGTAAGAGTCTTTGACTGTCCGCTCGCCCTGCGGCGAGACGATGCGCGTCTCGATGCTCAGGCGGTCGCCGTCGTGCGTGACCACCATCGTCTGCTGCGAGTCGCGCGGGATGCTGTAGCTCCGCGCGTGCTCCAGCGACCAGGTGCCCGCGAAGTTCGGGCGGGCGGCGGGCATCCACGTCCCGGCGAAGAGCAGCAGCGCACACGCGAAGCCTTGTGCGACGAAATTACGGTTCACTTTTCGGTCTCCTCCGATTCTCTCAAGAGTTGAAGAAGGTGAGCAGCCCGCCCAAGCGGAGCCTTCAGACGGAAACGGCAAAGAGCGGCGGCGCTGGAACTTCTATAGGCGCGAGCCCTTTTGATGTCAAGACGGGACGGGCGCTTTCGTCGGTTGCTTAAGACAGGCGACCCGCGCGCGTCTCCCGAAAGTGTCGAAGTGAGGAAGACGGGCGGGGGCGAGTCCTTCAACAAACCCCCGCCGCAAAGAGTTGTCAGGCGGCGCAGACCTTACTGAGCGCGTCGGCCCATTTGCCCGCCACCGGCTCGCCGTACATCATGCGCTCCTTCTCGCGGCGGATGGCGCACGCGCGGCGAAACGCCGAAGCCTCGCCGTACTTCTTGATGGAGACCGACGTGCGGCCCCTCCGCTCGCGCCCCGCGTTCCAAGAGACCTCGTAGACCTCGTTGAGATGGACGGTGCCGTCCTTGCCCTTGTACTTCTTCACCACGCGCCGCACGCCCGCGACGCCCGTCACGTTGCGCGGGTTCTTGCCGACCACAGACCAGTCCGTGCGCGGCCTGCCCAACTCCCGCTCCATCTCGTTGCGGCACTCGATGGCCGCGACGAGCGACCCCTCGCGGCTCCCTTCGTGCAGCCTGTCGGGGACGAACTTCGACCGCGCCTGATGATTAAACCTGACCCGCACGTACCACCCGTGCATCTTCTTCAGCGGACTATCAATGCGACTGATTCCCTTGTGCCCAGACTTTGCCATAGAACTCCTGACCAGAGTCTCCTTTCGAAGTATTCGTCACAAGTGAGGTGAACAATTTTTGAGATGAACCATAATTAAAGCACCGGCCACGATTTGTCAAAGAGGCCCGGCGCGGCCCGCCTTCAAGCATGAGTTAGAGGGGAAGTGGCTTCAGCCGCTTCCTCAAAAAAATCCTGCTGTGCCCCACGGGGAAGTCTTCCAACTCCCCGAAAACCACGTAGCCGAGCTTCCGGTAAAACCCCGGCGCTTGAAAACTGAACGTGTCTAAGTAAGCATCCGTGCACCCGCGCTCCAACGCCTCCTGCTCCATGCGCTCCATCAAACGCCGCCCGTAACCGCCGCCCCTCAAGCCTTCCGACACCCACAGCGCGGCGACGTACAGCCACCCCGCCGCGCCCGAATAATTCCCGTGGACGCCGCCCACAATCCGCCCCTCCCCGTCCCGCACAAAGAAGGTCAGAGGCTCCTTCGGCCTCCCGCCCACCTTCGCACGGTTATATTCCAGAATGCCTTCGCTCAGGACTTGAAGCTCTTCGTCCGAGGCGTTCTCTGCAAAACTGATTTCATACTCCATAACACTTCAAGCCCTAACGAAACACGGCGGCCCCCACGCCGCCGCCGCTACATTTGCTTTCCTTCCTCAACTCCGCGTCTCTAAGACTTGCGCCGCCCCGCCCTATCTGCCCACGCGAACGCGAACCCCAACACGAACGCCGCCGGGAACACCACAAACATCACCCGCTCCCAACTCACGAACGCCTCAAAATCCTCCCGCGTCCTCGGCTCCCCATGCTTCCCCGCGTAACCACCCGCCGTCTGCCTCAGCGGCGCGTCCGGGAACTTATAAACCCCGTACACCCCCGCCCCGACCGCCGACAAACACGCCACAATCGTCAACGCCAACAACACCCGCGCCAACGGCCCGCGCGACCGCGCCGCCTCCCGCTCCGACTCCGAATGACGCTTCGCTTCATCAACCATCCGCCCGATCTTCCTTTATGTCGTCGCACATGTGCATGATGCCGTCCCATTCGGCAAGCTCCGCCGGGCGGTTGCGAAAGGTCTCGCGCATTAGTGGGTCTAGTTCCTTCTGGATTTCCTCCGCGTCGTCAAGCAACTTGTCGATGCGCGGGTCTCCCTCTTCATCCGGCCCGGTCGGATTCTCCTTGTCGAGCTTCTCAATCTGTTTGAGGATGTAATCCAGTTTTGAGAAGAGATTTTCGTGTTGCATGAGGTCTCCTTTCTCATTTCACAACCCTCATCGCAGGACACAAGGTTAATGAGAGGCACGCTGAGGGCGGTCGGGTTGAATGAGCTGTTAGGCGTATCTTACTGCGACTACTTCAGCACCTTTTCTAACCTTTCGACGAATTCCTCTAACGTGATTCCGATAGCCTGACATATCTCACGCACCTCCAGCACATCCAGCCGCCTCTGACCGCTTTCATACTTCGAAACAAAAGTTTGGTCTCTTTCAATGCGCACGGCCACATCCATCTGCGTCAGACCGGCTTCAACCCTTATCTCACGCAAGAGGCTAACCAACCGGCTACGTTGAGCAATGTAAACCTTCTTCTTCATCCATCATGTTATATGAGCATGTTGACAGATATGCAAAAATGGCCTAGCATGCGCATGCGATATTCGCATGAGTGTATTAATCGATGACGGGACATCAACCTGTAATCACACTTGCAGATGAAGAGGATTGGGCTGCAATTCTTGAGCCTACTTTGTGTCAAGATGAGGCAGCAATCGAATGTCTAGCTCGTCTTCTGTTCATGATTAAGAGAGCAATCGACAGCGGGCCGGAAGGGGCGATGCGGGCGAGCAAAATGCTACTCAATGGCATTGAGTCAATCTACCTTCACACCAGTGCTCACAAAGCTGCGGTCAAACTGTACGTGCTTTCATTAGAGGGCCATTTGAAGCCCCAAGATGAGCCGCTTCATCTTATCAACGCGGCTCTTGAAAGAGGAAAGAGCGGTCTGCATTAACTGTCGGGCAGGGACGATTGATGCGCCTAACGCCCGAATTAACCGGGCGCGCACACAACGCCGATAGCGCCAAGTCTAGCGCATGAAAGCAATGCTATTCGCGCTCCGGTTGAATGAGTTGTTAGGCTGCTTCGTTGTGGCTTGCCCTTCTCTTCGGCTTTCCTACGGCACATCCACAATCAGCCGTTCAAACGTAACTTCCATCGCTTCGACACTGGCTTCTCCATCCAGTAATTCCTCTGGATCACTAACCTTCGTCGGCCAAACTCGGGTGAGTGTCCAGGTCATCATTCTTGCTCCCTCCTCGTTCATCAAATGAACAGTTATATGGTCAGCCTTGATTTTCTTCAGCGTGGTCTCTTTGTACCAGTCCCACAACTTGGTAGCGTTGCTCAAGATGCCTTTGCGCAAGACTAAATGGCCAACTCTTCCCAAGCCAGGCATTTTGATTGGATAGAAGCTGGGGCTGTCGCCATGCCGATATTCGATGCGCTGAAGATCGCTATTTAATACTTCTACTTCTTGGAAAGTGGCAGAGGTGTCTTCGTCAAACCGCACTGAAAAAAAGAGATTCAACGGAGCTAGGGGGGCGCTGGAATCTTCTGTCATGTTACCTCCAAATTGGAAATGATAGGAACCAAGTGATTGTTGACCCAATCAGAGAGCCGTGTCTCGAATTCTGGATAGAATAGCTCAACGACCAAGCCTCCTAAAAGCAGCCTAACGCAAGTTAGGCCGCATGATTCGGCCTAACTCCGCGACTAGAGAGCAGGAAGCCGACACACTCGGCTTCCTGCTCTTGACCCGCGCATTATATCGAACCCGTGGTTCAGGCTTTAGAGAAATACTTTTGAATGGTCTCCTGCCGGGGCTTAGAGGTGAGGAGGGAGACGACGACCATGAGGAGCGCGGAGACGAGCACCATCGGGACGACGGGCATGAAGCCGTAGACGGAGGTTCCGGCGGGCGTGCGGGCGAGGATGTCCACGCCGCCGAGCGACCAGACGACAAGGGGCGGCCCCGGCGCGGGCGCGGGGACGGTCTGCTGGAAGAAGGCGACCGCCAACACGGCGCAGGCCACCCAGACGGTCGAGGCGAGTGCGCCCCACTTCGTGCTGCCGCGCCAGAAGATGGCGGCGATCATGAGGGGCGAGAGCGCGGCGAAGCCGGAGAAGGCGTACTGAATCGCAATCTCGAAGATGGTCTCCGGCGCGCGCAGCGCCACCAGATACGCGAGGAGCGTGAGGACGACGACGAAGGCGCGGCCCGTCTGCACCTGCACCGCCTCGCCGAAGCGGCGCTTGCCCCCGTAGAAGGCGAAGACATCCTCCGTGAACATCGTCGAGAGCGCGAGTATCTGCGAGTCCGATGCCATCACCGCCGCCATGATGCCTGCGCCCAAGATGCCCGCGAGCCAGAGGGGCGCGTAGCGTTCGAGCAGCAGCAGGATAACGTCGTCGCCCGCCGCCTTCTCCCGTAGCTCGTCCCTCTGCTCCGGCTCCATCGCCTTGCCTTGCGTGGCGAGGACGCGGCGGGCCTCCTGCTTGGCGCGAATGGCGGGAACGTCCGCGACGCGGTTCGCCATCACGCCGAGGAAGACGCACGGCAGCCAAATCAGAAGGATGCAGAGCGGGTAGAAGATGACCGTCTTCTTGAACTGCACCATCTTCTTCGCCGTGAGGCAGAAGATGAGGATGTGCGGGAAGGCGATGGCCGAGAGCGGGATGAACGTGTAGCTAAAAAACTGATACGCCGAGAAGCGCTCGCGCGTCACAAGCCACTTCGTCGCGTCCGCGTTGGCGAGCGCTTCCGCCGAGGCGCGGAAGCCGCCCATGCCGGAGCCGATGACGCCGAGCGCGATGATGCCGAAGACGAGGAAGAGAATCGTCTGGAAGGTGTTGACCCACGCCGTCCCGCGCATCCCGCCGAAGAAGACGTAGCTCATGACGACGACCGCGACGACTGCGCCGCCGAGCCAGTAAGGGACGAAGCCGCCGCTGATGGCGCTCAAGGTCGTCCCGCCGCCCATGATGCCGATGATGATGTAGGGGACTAAGAGCACGGCCTGCACGGCGAAGATGACCGTCCCGATGTGGCCGCACTCCCAGCGGTCGCGGAACATCTGGACGGGCGTGATGAAGCCGTACTTTTTTCCTAAGGCCCAGACGCGCGTCCCGATGAGGAAGATGGTCAGGGGGATGACGAGGCCCGAAGAAGACGCCATCAGTCCGTAAGTCACGATGCCGTTGGTGAAGGCGTGCCCCGACGAGCCGAGGATGGCGACCGCCGTCATGTTCGTCCCGAAGAGCGACATCAGGAAGACGAACGTCCCCAACGAGCGGTTCGCGAGGAAGTAGTCCTCGGCCTTGTGGCTGCCGCGCGATTTCTGGAAGGCGAAGACGCCGATGTAGACGACGGCGGCGAGATAGATGAAGACGAAGATGGCGGGGATCAATTCGTTTTCACCTCCTGCACGGCTTCGTGCTCTTCAACCTCGCGTTCAAGCTCCGAAGGCCACGCGAACTTCACCATCATCCACATCAAAAGCGACGCCGCGACCGAGAAGCAGCCGTGGTAAAAGAGCCCGATGGGGATGACGCCGAAGACCAGACGTTTGTCCGTCCAGTTCCAGATGTCTTGGTGCAGGAAGTAGAGTGCGGCGACGGCCAGAACCAGTGCCCAACGTTTCATGCCGGACATTATCAACATATTGGGCGAATATGGTATGTAAAAAGGTTGTAAAAAACCGCGACGGCAGAAGCCCGACCGTCAGGGAGGGCGTAAGCGGAGAGGAAAATCCCCGAAGGGGATAGAGATAATAGCCGGGGGCAAGTGCGCAGCACGACGCCCCCGGAAGAGATGATGAAAGTATTCCGACCCTGAAGGGGTCGCAGATTCAACGTTGAGTCTGCGACCCCTTCAGGGTCGAATCTCTTTTCTCGACTGTTCCGGGGGCGACGCTTCGTCGTTCGCCTTCGGCTTACGACTCCGGCTTGCCCCCGGCTATTATCTTCATCCCCTTCGGGGATGTGCGCGATACGGCGAGTCGCTTTAGAAGCTGAAGCGGACTTGCGCATTGATGCGGCGGTTGCCGGCGGAGCCTCCGCCGCCGGGGCCGAAGCCGAAGCCGCCGCCGCCCGAAAGCGACTGGCCGAAGAGCGAGGACGAGAGGTTGCCGACGGGCGCGCCCTCGTTGGTGTTGTTGAAGAGGTTCTGCGCGTTCAGAGAGAACGTCAGGCTGTAACGGCTCTCGCCGCCGCCCGCGCCGCCGCCGAAACCTCCGCCGCCTCCGCCGCCGAAGACCGCGCCGCCTCCGCGACCGCCTCCGCCACGAGCACCACCACCACCGCCGCCGCCACGACCGCCGCCACCGCCGCCGCCGCCGCGCTGCGACTGCGCGGCGCTTTCACCCCTTGAGCCGAAGCCGATGGTCTTGCTCACGCCGAGGTTGACGATGAAGAAGGCCGGGCCTTGACCGTAGTTGCGCGGGATGAGTTCCTGCCCCGGCGCGGGGTTCGGGTCGAACGCGCCGTAGGGCGTGACGACGACGCCGGGCTTCGAAAGGTCTGTGGCGAACGCGGGCCGCTCGGTGAAGAGCGAGTCGCCGTTCGTGTCCTGACCCGTCGTGATGTTGAAGGGGCGGCCCGAAGAGGCGATGACGAACGGGTTGAAGCGCAGGCCCCACGGCGCGTTGATCGTCCCGCCGAAGCGGAAGCTGTGGCGCACGTCGAACGAGGAGCGACCGAACTCGCCGGTCAGGTCGTACTGGTTCGCCGGGAACGAGTTCGCGCCGTCGCTGTCGCCCTCGGCCTTGCCGAGCGAGTAGTTGGCGAAGAGCGTCAGGTTGCTGCTCAGACGGCTGTTGAAGACCAGTATCAACTGCTGCTGGTTGATGCGACCGCTCGACTCGTACTGGTAGATGTTGCCGAGCCCGGCGAACGGGCCTGACGCCGCTCCCCGGCACGCCCGGCGTGAACGTACCGGGCAGCGGCGCGTTGATGTTGCGCGAGCGCAGGACGTGGAGCGTGCGCGAGCCGATGTAGGTCGCCGAGAAGGTCATGTTGCGCGGCAGTTGCCGCTCGAAGGCGAGCGCCGTCTGCATCGTGTAGGGCGCTTGCAGGTCTTCGGCCACGAGCCGCGTCGTCTGCGGCAAAGAGAAGCCGGAGAGCGTCTCCGCCGAAGGCACGTTCGTCACGCCGTCGAGCGAGAAGCGCGCGAGGTCGAGGATGCTCGTGTCGGTGACGAGGAACTGCTGCTGGTTCGTCCCGTTGAAGCGCGCGGCCTGCAACGTCAGGCTCTCGCCCACGCGGTCGTAGAAGACGCCGAAGCCGCCGCGGATGATGGTCTTCGGCTGCGTCTGCTGGCCGCGACCGCCCGTGCTCGAAGCGCCCGGAGCCCACGCGAAGGTGAAGCGCGGCGCGAAGTTGAGGTCGCTGCCGATGTTGGTCTGCCCCTCGTAGCGCAGGCCCAGAGAGAGCGTCAGGTTGGGCCTGACGCGCCAGTCGTCCTGCGCGAACGCGCCGAAGTCCATCTGCTTGACGGTCGCTTCGGGGTTGCCGCCCGCAATCTGAAACTGCGTCGCGCCGCCGCCGAGCGCGCGCACCTCGGCGCTCGTCAAGCCCTGCTGCGTGAAGAGGACGGTGCGGCGGTAACGCTCGATGCTCGTGATGGGGACGATGACGGGCTGGCCGTTAGAGCCGAGCACGACTTGGTCGTCGCCGTCCAACTGCGGGGCGAAGCCGCCCGCGAAGGTGAACGTGCCGCCGAAGTTGTTCGGCGAGAAGTCCCGCAGGGAGATGCCGCGCAGCCGCACGCCGAACTTCAAGGCGTGAGTGCCGCGCGCCCAGGTCGTGTTGTTCGCCAGCTCCCAACGCTTCTCTTCGTTGAAGGCGAGGCCGACCGCCGAGCCGCCGCCCGTGAAGGCGTCGAGCACGCGCACCGTCGGGATGGAGTTGTCGCCCTCCTGCTCGCTGCGCCGCGAGATGAACTGGAAGCGCGTCTCGTTGATCGTCGTCGCGTTCAGAATCGCCGTCTCGGTCAACTGGAAAGTGTGCTCGGTGTTCGACGTGTCGAAGGCGCGCGAGAGGAGGTTGAAGTCGCCCGCGCCCGTGTTCAGACGCTCGTTGTGCGTGAAGGTGTAGCGCGCGACGAGCGTGTTGTTCTGGTTGATGGCGTAGTCGAAGCGCGGGCTGAAGCTCGTGCGCCGCGTCGGCGTCAAGACGGTGAAGCCGAACTGGTCGGGCACGAAGTCCGGGGTCAGAATCGTCGCGTTGATAACGTCGTTGTCGTCAACCTCGCGGCGGTCGAAGTCGAGGAAGAAGGATGCCTTGCCTTTGATGATGGGGCCGCTCAGGTTGCCGCCGTAGGTGCGCGACTGGTAAGAAGCGCGCGAAGGCGCGAAGGGGTTGCGCGAGTTCAAAGACTCGTCGTTGAAGCCGAAGGAGGCTTGACCTCGGAGCCTGTCCGTGCCGGGCCGCGTCAGAATCTCGATGCGACCGAAGCCGAGCCGCTCGTACTCGGCGGAGAAGGGGTTGCTGTTGATGCGAATCTCGCGGATGCTCTCGCGCGGCGGGAGGCGGCCTCCGGTGAAGCCGTCAATGTAAATCTGCCCGCCGTTCGGCCCGGCGGACGGGCCCGCGAGCGCCTGCAAGGCTTCGGCCAAGTCGTCCGGGTCTTCGGGCAGCGCCTCGATGTCCGCGCCGCGCAGGACGAGCGCGCCCGTGTTGTTCTCCGGCTCGGTGCTCACGGGAGACTCGGAGGCGACCGTCACCTCCTCGGCCTCGATGGTCACGCCGAGGACGATTTCGAGCGGCGTGGCGCGACCGGCGGCGACTTCGACGGCCACGTTCTCGTAACGCGCGAAGCCCGAAGAGCCCGCGCGCACGGTGTAAGTTCCCGGCGCGAGGCCGCTCAAGGTGTATGCGCCCTCGTCGTTGGTGGTCGTCGTCTTCTCGGCCCCGCCCGCGGCTTGCGCCGTGACGGTCGCGCCGATGATCGCACCGCCGAACTCGTCCTTGACCTGACCGCGCAAGCTGCCCGCCGCGCCTTGCGCGAACGCCGCGCCGACCGTGAGCGCCAGCACGAGCGCGAGACCCGCGCCCCGCTTCAACACGCTAAAAAATAAATGCATCTTCTCCCCCCAAAGCTTTCAAGCAATCGCCCCCACAGTTTCTGTCGAGGGGGCGAGTAAAAAAAGTCGGATACTGACACGCTCGTGGCTCGCCTCTCTAAGGGGCGGCGTCGGGCGCGTCGAAAAAAAGTTTCGACGGCGGACGGGCTCTTACTTCCTGCCGTCCTTCTCGTCGCGGTCGCGGCGCGCGTCTATCTCGGCGGTCTTGGCGTCGAAGCGCTGCTGCTGTTCGGGCGTGAGCAGCGCCCGGATGCGCGCGCGCGAGTTCTGTCTCAGGGCGTCGTAGCGCGGGCGCACCTCGGAGCGCAGAGAGCGGAAGCCCGCGCGCGTCTCTTCGAGGACGGCGCGAATCTCGGTCTCCTGCTGCGCGTTCAGGTTGAGGTCGCGCTTCATGCCCTCGAACATCTTCTCTCCGCGGTCGCGCCCGCCGCCGCGCGTGTTGCGTTCGCCCGCGCCCGCCTTCAGGCGGTATGCGCTGTCGAGGAACGCGCCCGTCAAGGAGCCGAGCACGAAGACGCCGAGGAGGACGAGCCAGATTTTGAGTCGGGTCACACCGCGCGGGGTCATCTCGGAGCCTCCCGGTCTTCGTCGTTGAGAATCGTCGCCAGCACTTCGTCGTTGGACAAGGGGTTGCGCTCGGCGAAGACGACGTGCTCGAAGCCCGCGTCGCGGGTGTCGAGGAACGCCTCGTCGCTGAGGACGCCGGGCGTGAGCGTCGAGGCGCTCGACGACCAGAAGAGGAGGAAGGCGAAGGCCGCCGCCAGAGCCATCGCGGGCGCGGAGCGCCAGAAGACGCCGAGGAGCACGAGCCAGCTCTCGCCCGCCTCGCGGCGCTCGGCCTCGGCGTTAATCCGCGTGCGCAGACGCGCGTAGAGGAAAGGCGAAGCGGCGACCGCTTCTACTTCCGCGTCCTCCGAGGCGGAGGCGCGAACCAGCCCTCGACCGAGTTGGTCGAGTCGTTCGTCCTTCAGCCCACGCTCTCTCTTTGTGCCTGCCATAAGTTTTCACCCACTCTCTAAAACTTTCGAGGGCAACGTCTTCAACAATAAAGACGCGCGCCCGGTGGACTCGGTTACAGGAATCTTGCGAGCACGCGCCGCAGAGAGACTCTCGCGCGGTGCGCACGGACTTTGACCTTCGAGGCCGACCACTTCGTGGACTCGGCGATCTCCGAAACGGACATCCCCTCCACGTCGAGCATGACGAGCAGGAGGCGGTCTTCGGGGCTCAGGCGCGCGAGGAGTTTTCCGGCCAAATCCTTCGCCGAGGCGCTGGCCTCGATGTCGGAGCCCGCCGCCTCGTCCGTGAGTTGCTCGCTGAGCCACGCGGCCTCCTCGTCGGAGACTTCGCTCAAGGCGCTTTCGGGACGACGCTTCATGCGCCGCAGCTCGTCGTAACAGGCGTTGAAGGCGATGCGCGCGACCCACGCGGCGAAGGAAGCCTCCCGCTGGTTGGAAAATTCGGGGAGCGCGAAGAAGGCTTTAGTAAAGCTCTCCTGCACGACCTCTTCGATCTGCTCGCGCTGGCGGAAGAAGCGGCCCGCGATTGAGGCGACGCGGCGGCGGTGGCGGTTGAAAAGCTCTTCGAAGGCGGGGTCGTCGCCCTCGCGGACGAGGGCCACGAGCGCGGCGTCGGTCGGCCCGGCGTGCTCAACGGCGGCGGGGACTTGGGCCTCCTCTGCGGTGTCGCGGTTGTCCGCCGTCTCGTCCATGACTTCTCAGAACTGCCCGCCGCCGGTCTCCTCGAAGAGTCTTTAGGAGAGAGATGAGACAACCATTTCTCGTCCGCCCACGAAAATAAAGCGGCAGCCCTCTTGGCCGAGGGCTGCCCTTCGTCGTCTTGGTCAGGTTACCGCAAGACGCGGAACGCACGCTCTCCCGTCGTCGGAAGAGCGCGCGGCCCTTGTCCTTACTGACTTACATGCTCTCGCCGGGGGTCACGGCGTTGCGGCGACCCTGACGGTTCTGGCGGCGCTCCTGCCGCTTCTGCTCGCGCTGCTGGCGAGCGGTGGCGAGCTGCGCCTTCTGCTCGGCGGTCAGCACGTTGTACATCTCGGACATCATGCGCGCGTGCGCGACTTCCTGCTCGACGTGGGCATTGGCGCGCGCCTGCGCAGCCGCGCGGACGGCGGCCTCGTCGAAGACGCCGGTGGACGGGTCGAACCCGCCGCGACGACCTTCGCCGCGACCCATGTTGCCGCGCTTGGCCTTCGCCGTCTCGCGGTGGCGCGTGGCGATCTGCTTCATCTGCTCTTTCTGCGCGTCGGTCAGGTTAAGCTGACGGAAGGGGCCGCCGAAACCACCCCTCATGCCGCCCTTCATGCCGCGATGGCCACGGCCTTCGCCGTGTTTACGCCCGGCGTGCTCTTTGTCGCCCTGACCCTGCGTCGAGCCCTGCTGCGCGAAGCCGACGACGCCCGTCAGCATCAGCGACCCGGCCAGCGCCAGTCCGCCCATGATCTTCTTTGTTCCGGTCAATTTCATCAGTCTTAATCTCCAGAGTGTTGATTTGTAGCGAGCCGCATCGGACACAGGAGAGAATGACTCCTCAAACGGCCTTTCACAGTACAAGACGCCCGCCGCGCGCATCCGGTTACATTTTTTCTGCGCCTAATCTTCCGGCACTAAGGCGACGCGGAAGCCCATCAGAGACCATTCGGCGTCGCCCTCGACCTCGTTGACGTAGGAGAAGTCGCCGGGCGCGTTCGAGCCGACGGCGTAGCAGGTGGCGTTGCCCTGCGGGTCGCGGTAGAAGCCGATTTCGAGCGTCTCGCTCTCGCTCCATTCGGGGTGAAAGACTGTGCCGACGAGGTTGAAGACGGCGGGCGGGCAGACCGTCAGGCGGTATCCGGCGGGCAGTATCGCGCGCGCGCGCCAGTCCTCGTTGACGACGCGGAGGAAGGTGCGCAAGGAGAGATAGTTGTGCGCGTAGCGCGTGCCGTTCATCATCCCGGCGCGGCCCATGTAGGGCGCGAAGGGGTCGGCTGAAGCGTCGTGCCCGTAGGCCGTGCCGTAGAACTGCCGGTTGCCGGGCAGGTAGCGCGGCTTCCGTATAGCCTCCACGCCGACGATGCGGCCCTGAACTCTTTTGTGACCCTCGGTGAAGCGTTCGCGGTAACTGGCCCCGTGCTCGTGCGGCTCGTTGAAATCCTTCGGGGCCGAAGGGTAGAGCCGCGCCACGTAAGCGTCGTCGAAGGGGACGGCTTCATCCCGTGGGATGAAGTGCCATTCGATGTTGAAGTGCGCGAGCCCCTTCGACACTTCCGTCGTCAACTCGAACTTCGAGGCGTCGGGCGCAGCCAGTGCGCGCCCCTCTTCCGCCCCGAAGAATTCGCGCAAGGTTCGCTCCCTCTCCGCCATCCACCCGTCCATAAAAATTTACCCTCCCGTGTGACATATTCGACACCGTACCGCATCCAAATGCGGGTATCATCTAAAGCTTCGCGCGCGGACGAAACTTTGGATTTATGCCGTTTATTTCGACCCCGGCCAGCGACTTTATTAAACGAAAAATCTGTAACCGCGACGCGACGCCGGTCGTCTTGCAAGTATAAAGGTAAAAAGGGCTATCTATGTTTTCTTCATTTGTCTCCCGCAGGTTACACGCTTCCGCGCTCGCCTGCACGGCGCTCGCGGTCTCAATGCTGCTGGCGGGATGCGGTCGGTCGGAATCGAAAGCGGACGCGAGGGAGAACACGAAGGGCGGCGGCGAAGGCGGCGCGGCTGAGTCGAGGCGCGGGCCGGAGACGCCGCCCGTCACCGTGACGACCGCGACGGCAGTCGCGCGCGAAGTGCCTTCCTACATTCAGGCGACGGGCAGCCTCATCGCGCAGGAGACTTCGGACGTGGCCCCGCAGACTTCCGGTCAGGTCGTGGCGACGCCCGTCTCGGTCGGCGCGTTCGTCCGGCAGGACGACGTGATTGCTCGACTCAACGACAGGGACGCGCGCCTTCGTCTGCAACAGGCGCAGTCGGCGGTGACGCAGGCCGTCGCCGGGGTGCGACAGGCCGAGGCGCGTCTGGGACTCAGACCGGGCGGCAACTTCGACGCCGTGACGATACCGGAAGTCCGCTCCGCCGGTTCGAGTCTCGAACAGGCGCAGGCCGAACTTCGTCTCGCCGAGGCTAACGAGAAACGCTACCGCGATCTTGTAGAGACGGGCGACGTGGCCCTGAGCGTCTACGACCAGTTCCGCACGCAGAGGGACACGGCGCGCTCGCGCGTCAACGCCGCGCGCCAGCAGCTCGAAGCCGCCGTCAACACCGCGCGCCAGAGCAATCAGGCCATCCAGACCGCCGAGGCCGGGGTCGAGTCGGCGCGCGCTCAGGTCGCCATCGCGCAGAAGGCCGTCTCAGACGCCGTCGTCCGCGCGCCTTACGCGGGCTTCGTCAGCAACCGCCCCATCGCCGTCGGCGAGTACGTCACTCCTTCTTCCATCGCGGCCACGGTCTTACGCACCAACCCCATCAAGTTGCAGTTGCAGGTGGCCGAGGCCGAAGTGCCTTTCATCACGCCCGGCATGGGCGTATCTTTGGAAGTGGACGCGCACCGCGAGCGCAAGTTCGCCGGACGCGTGACGGCGGTCAACCCGGCGATTGACCCGGTTTCGCGCGCGGCGACGGTCGAGGCCGCGATTGACAACGGCGACAACGCGCTGCGTTCGGGGATGTTCGCCACCGCGCGCATCGTCCGGCAGGGCGGGAGCCGCGCCGTCTACGTCCCGCGCGCGGCGGTCGTCTCCGACCAGAACACGCAGTCGTACCGCGTCTTCGTCATTCAGGACGGGACGGCAAAACTGCGCGTCGTGCAGATAGGCATCGAAGAAGGCGACACCATGCAGATACTCTCCGGCGTCAACCCGGACGAGACGGTCGCGACCAGCAACCTCGACCAGCTCTTCGAGGGCGCGCGAGTCGTGCAATAAGTTCAAGGTTCAAAGTTCAAGATTCAAAGTTGAAGACAAGTTCTCGACTTTGAATCTTGAACTTAACTGGCCGAACCGACTTTGAACTTTAAACTTTGAACTTTGAACTCTTATGCAAAAGTTAGCTGAAATTTGCGTGCGGCGTCCGGTCTTCGCGACCGTGTTGATTCTCTTGCTGACGGTCGTCGGCGGGTTCTCCTTCTTCACGCTCGGCGTTGACCGCTTCCCGAAGATTGACATCCCGACCGTCTCGGTCTCGACCTCGAATCCCGGCGCGGCCCCGCAGGAGATTGAGACCGAAATCACCGACATCATCGAGGGCGTCGTCAACACCGTCCCCGGCATTGACGAGATGCGTTCCAGTTCGGCGCAGGGGCGCTCGAACGTGACCATCAACTTCAACCTCGAAAAAGACCCCGACCTCGCGACGCAGGAGGTGCGCGACAAGGTCAGCACGATTATCAACCGCCTGCCGGAGACCGCCGACCCGCCCGTCGTGCGCAAGTCCGACCCGGACTCGCAGCCCGTCCTCATCTACGCCATCAGCGCGCCGCGCTCTTCGATTGAGCTGACGACGCTCGTCGAGAACCAGATTCAGGAGCGCATCGAGTCGGCGGACGGCGTGGGCGAGGTCGTCGTCTTCGGCGGTCGCACGCGCGAAATCAAAGTCTACGTTGACCCCGACCGCCTGCGCGCCTTCAACCTCTCGGTGACGGAAGTCTCGAACGCCTTGCGCGCGCAGAACCTAGAGCTGCCCGGCGGGCGTCTGGACGAGGGCGCGCGCACCGTGACTCTGAGGACGCTCTCGAAGGTGACGAAGGTCGAGGACTTCAACGACATCGTCATCACGACGCGCAACGGCTACCCCGTCAAGATTCGCGACATCGGTCGCGTCGAGGACGGCGGCGTTGACCCGCAGTCGGCGGCCTCCCTGAACGGCGTGCCGTCGGTCTCGCTCGGCATCCGCAAGCAGTCGGGCGTGAACACCATCGCCGTCATCAACGGCGTCAAGCAGCGGATGGCGGAAATCGTGCCGCTGCTGCCTTCGGACGTTAAGGTCGTCGTCACGCGCGACCAGTCGGAGTTCATCGAAACGTCGCTCCACGCCATCGAAGAGCACTTGGTCGTCGGCGGCCTCCTCGCCGCGCTCATCGTCTTTCTTTTCTTGTGGAACTTCCGTTCGACCGTCATCGCCGCGCTCGCCATTCCGACCTCAATCATCGCGGCCTTCTCCATCATCGCGGTGCTCGGCTACTCGCTCAACCAGATGACGATGCTTGCCTTGACCTTGATGGTCGGCATCGTGATTGACGACGCCATCGTCGTCCTTGAGAACATCTACCGCTTCGTCGAAGAGAAGGGGATGCACCCGTATCAGGCGGCGGTCGAGGGGACGAAGGAGATCGGCCTCGCCGTCATGGCGACGACGCTTTCCTTGCTCGCCGTCTTCATCCCCGTCGGCTTCATGTCGGGCATCGTCGGTCGCTTCATGTCGTCTTTCGGCCTCACGGCGGCGGCGGCGATTGCGGTCTCGCTCATCGTCTCGTTCACGCTGACGCCGATGCTCGCGGCCCGCTGGATCAAGCCGCCGAAGGAGACCGTCACGCCCGAAGGCTTGCCCGCCGGCGACGGCGGGGAGGGAGACGGGACGAACGAGCACGCGGCGGAGGATGTGAAGAAGGAACACCGCACGACTTCCAAGTCCGGGCGGTTCTACCGACCGATTGACGCCGCCTACATGTGGATGCTGCGTTGGTCAATGGCGCACCGCCTCATCGTCGTCATCATCTGCGTGGCCGTGGTCGCCTCCATCGTGCCGCTCTACCGCGCCGTCGGCTACAACTTCCTGCCGGACGAGGACGAGTCGGCCTTCCAGGTCTCCCTGCGCGCGCCGCAGGGGACGAGCCTCGCGGCGACGCAATCCGTCCTTGAGCGCGTCGCGCGCGACGTGCGCGAGCAGATACCGGGCGTCCAGAATACGCTCGTCAACGCGGGCGGCTTCGGCGGCGGCGGCTCGCCGAGCCGGGGCTCGGTGCAGGTCAGCCTCACGCCGGTCGAAGACCGGAAGTTCTCGCAGACCGAACTCATCCAGCGCACGCGCGAGATGATTCGCAAGCGGAAGTACCCGAAGGAGTACGTCATCAACGCTTCGGGCGGCTCGTCCATCGGCGCGAGCCTCGGACAGGGGCGCGGCGGCTCAAGCTTAGGCTTCTTCATCAGCGGCCCCGACATCGAAAAGCTCGACGAGTACTCGAACAAGCTGGTCGAGCGCATCAAGCAGGACGACAACTTCCGCGACGCCGACCGCTCGCTGGAACTGAGCAGCCCCGAAGTCCGCATCATCATTGACCGCCGCCGCGCCGCCGACCTCGGCGTCAAGGCGGGCGACGTGGCGCAGGCGCTCAACACGCTCGCCGCCGGGGCGCGCGTCACGACCTACAGCGAGGGCTCAGACCAGTACGACGTGGTGGTGCGCGCGGGCGAGGAGTTCCGGCGCACGCGCGAGAACTTGAGCAACTTCACGGTCGCCTCGGCCAACGGCGGGACGGTGGACTTGGAGAAACTCGTGCGGCTCGAAGAGGGCGAGAGCCCGGCCTCGATTGACCGCCTCAACCGCCAAAGGCAGGTGACGGTCTCGGCGTCGCTCGCGCCCAACGGCTCGGAGTCCGAAGGGCTGGCCGCCGTCCAGCGCTACGCGCAGGAGCTGAACATGGAGGCGGGCTACCGCACGGGCGTCACGGGACAGTCGAAGGAGTTGCAGAGGGCGAACCAGTCGTTCATGCTCGCCTTCCTGCTCTCGTTCGTCTTCATGTATTTGATTCTCGCGGCGCAGTTCGAGTCGTTCATCCACCCCGTCACGATTCTGCTGACGCTCCCGCTCTCGATTCCGTTCGCGCTGCTCTCGACTCTGATAGCCGGGCAGCGTCTCAACATCTTCTCGGCGCTCGGCATCCTTTTGCTCTTCGGCATTGTGAAGAAGAACGCCATCTTGCAGATTGACCACACGAACGAGCTGCGCGCGCACGGCATGGAGCGTTACAGCGCCATCCTGCAAGCGAACCGCGACCGTCTGCGGCCCATCCTGATGACGACCATCGCGCTCGTCGCCGGGATGATTCCGCTCGTCCTCGGCACGGGCGCGGGCGCGGCGACGAACCGCTCCATCGGCGTCTTAGTCGTCGGCGGCCAGTCGCTCTGCCTGCTGCTCACGCTCCTCGCCGTCCCGGTCTTCTACTCCTTATTCGAGGACGCGAAGGACTCGACCGTGTGGTCGCGCGTCGGCGCGGGCTTCAACAACTTCAAGGGCGGCGTGGGTCGCCGTTTGTCGGATGCTTACGCGGGCGTCTTCCCGCGCAAGACGAGACTCGAAGAGCCGGTCTCGCGCCGCGCCGTCAAGGACAGCTATGTTGACCCGGCTTCGGGCGACTGAGAAAGCGTCGTGAGACTGGAGGGGCAGGGCTCGTCCCTGCCCGCGTTGCGGCGACAGATTCAACTTGAGCGCTGGCAAAGTTGCACGGGCCGAGGACTTGCCCTGCCCCTACAATTTTGCGAGAGAGAGCAAGGATTGCGGATGATGAAATTTTATCGAGTTGGAGTTGCGGTGCTCGTCGCGGCGACGATGCTTGTCTCCGCGCCCGGCGCGGCGCTCGCGCAGAACCAGACGGGGCAGACGCCGCCGTCCTCGACGCCGCAGCAGTCGCCGCCCGCGGGCACGACGCCGCAACAGACGCGTCCCGGCTCGCCGCCGACGCCGACGACGCAGTTGCCGCCGAACTCCTCCGCCGCGCCCGTGCGGCCTGAGAACGAGGCGCAGCAGAGCACGCAGCCGCAGACCGGCGTCGAGCAGCAGCGGCAGCAGACGACGCCCAACACGCAGGGGCCGCGCCCGCCTTCGCCGCAGGTGCAACCCTCTTCGCAGCAGACCGCGCCGGGGCAGCAACAGCCGCAGACCTCCACGCCCGCCGGGACGACCGCGCCGCCGGGCACGACCACGGGCACGACGACTCCCGGCGCGACCGGCACTCAACAGACGCCCGACCAAAGCGTCGGCGTCTCCGGCGGCATCGCGCCCGCCGAACTCCCGGCAGACCCGCCGCCCATCGCGCCGAACTTCGAAGCGCCCGCGCGTCCTTTGCCGAGCGCCGAGCGCGTCGGCGTGGACATGGCCGACCAGACGCCCTTGAGCTTGAACGACGCCATCGCGCTCGCGCTCGCCAACAACAACGACATTGACGGCTCGCGCATAGACGTGCAGGTCGCCGAGTACAACCTGACGGCGGCGCGCGGCGTCTACGACCCCGTCTTCTCTTCCGAGAGCTTCTTCGAGAGCCGCGTCACGCCGACCAGCTCGACCCTGGGCGGCGCGCAGAACGGCTCGGTCAAGCAGACGGACGCGACCGGCGCGGTGCGCTTCGGCGGCTTCTCGCCCGTCGCGGGCGGCGCGTACCAGCTCGACTTCTCTTCGACGCGCTTGACGACGAACAACCAGAACGTCACGCTCAACCCGCAGTTCCCGACGGCCCTGAACTTCACCTACACGCAGCCGCTCTGGCGCGGCCTGCGCTTCGACCAGAACCGCCGCAACATCGAGATCGCCAAGAAGAATCTCTCGCTCACCGACTCGCAGTTCCGCCAGCGCGCCATCGAGGTCATCTCGCAGGTCGAGCAGGCGTACTGGGACTTGGCCTTCGCGCTCCGCAACCTGCAAGTCCAGATTGAGGCCGTGCGGCAGGCGCGCGTGCAGCTCGAAAGCAACCAGCGGCTCGTCCAGAAGGGCGTGCTCGCGCCGATTGACATCGTGGCCGCCAACACGCAGGTCACGACGTTTGAGCAGAACGTCTACACGGCGCAGGAGACCGTGACGCGCGCCGAGAACACCTTGAAGACTTTGATACTGCCCGACCGCACCGCGCCCCTCTGGTCGAAGCCCTTAACGCCGGTCACGCCCGTCAACCTCGAAGCGCCGCGCGTGCCTTTGGAACAGGCCGTCGCCGCCGCCATCAACAACCGCCCCGAACTGGCGCAGCTTCAGACCGGCGCGGAGATTAACCAGATAGACACGCGCTACTTCCGCGACCTCACCAAGCCGCAGATTGACCTCGTGGGCACGTACACTTCGGTCGGCCTGGCGGGCTCTCTGACGGCGGCGGGGAGCGGCACGGGCGGTTCTAACAGCTCGAACACGGCCTTGCGCACGCGCGTCAACGAACTCTCCGTCATCGCCGGGCTCACGCCGCTCGAAACGACGACGGGCAGCGGCGGGACGGTGACGCCGAACCTCGTCGGCGGCTACACGCAGTCGGTCACGAACCTGCTTCAGCAGGACTACCCGACCTACCGCGTCGGCGTCCGCGTCTCTCTTCCTTTGCGCAACCGCACGGCGGAGGCGAACCTCGGTCGCTCGCTCGCCGAAGGCAGCCGCATCCGCAACCAGCGCGCGCAGGCCGAGCAGATTATCGAGGCCGACGTGCGCAACGCCACGCAGTCCCTGCGCTCCGCCGAAGCGCGACTCGCTTCAGCCGCCGCCTCGCGCTCTTCCGCCGAGCAGCAGTACGAGAGCGAGCAGCGCCAGTTCCGAGCGGGCACGACGACGGTCTTCCTCGTCCTCCAACGTCAGAACGAACTCCTCGCGGCGCGGGGCCGAGAGCTTCAGGCGCAGACCGACCTCAACAAGGCCATCGCCGACTTCCAGCGCGCGACCGGCAACACGCTCCAATCCAACAACGTCTCGGTGCGCGCCGACACGCCGACGCGCGAGCTGGAGATGCGCCCCGCGCCCGACTCCAACTCGCTGCTCTCTCTGACCAACCCGGCCCACGACGACGACCGGAACGAACCCGGATGACAAATAAGTGCGCGGCAAAAAATCTCAACGCCGATGATGACTGTAGGGGCAGGGCTTGTCCCTGCCCGCCGACTCTCGTCACACACGGCGTTGAATGTCATGTCAACGCGGGCAGGGACGAGCCCTGCCCCTACAGTCCAGACACGCACGCCCATCTCCGTCGCATGGTCCTCATCCTTCATCACTCGCCGCCCTCTTCGTCTCGTCCGCGTGTCAGTCGAGCGCGGTCAAAGACGAGGCCGCGTCGGTCGGCGTCGTCGTAGTTAACGCCCCTTCGGCGGGCGAAGTGCGGCGCGTCCTCGTGCGCGAAGGCATGCAGGTCAGTGAAGGCGACCCCGTCGTCGAGATTGTCGTGCGAACCGCCGCGCCCGCTCCTTCGCAGCCGCAAGCGGAAGACCCGGTAGCGAGGGCGGGGCGAAACATCGGGGCCGCGCAGGGCGAGGTCGAGGCGGCGCGGGCGGAGGTGGTGCGGACGGAAGTTGAGGTCAGTCGCCTCACGCCGATGGTCGCTTCGGGCGAGGCGACGCAGGGGCAGTTGGACGGCGCGCGCGCCGACTACGAGCGCGCGCAGCAGCGCTTCCAACGCGCGCAGTCCGCCGCGCAGGGCGCGCAGTCCGGCCTCGTCGTGGCCCGCCAGCAGCAGTCGCAAAACTCTTTCCCGGCGGCGACGACGGTCGAGCAGATAGTCGTCGCGCGGGCCACCTCAGCCGGGACGGTGAGCGCCGTCAACGCGCGCGTCGGCGAGAGCGTGCGGGCCGGGCAGCCCTTAGCGACGCTGCGCGCCGGAGGGCGCTAGGCGATTCGTATGTCCTCGGAAGCGATTAACATCGGCCCGCGCGAGCGGCGCAAGCGGCGTCTGATGGGCGTCGTGGCCTTGACGGTCGGCGTGGGCCTGGCCTTCGTCCTCGTCATCTTCGAAGCGCCGCGCTGGTCGCGCGCCGTCGTCTTCTTCCCCGTCTGGATGGCCGGGCTCGGCCTCTTGCAGGCGCGCGAGAAGACCTGCATCGCGCTGGCCGCGCGCGGCGTCTGCAACATGGACGCGGGCGAAGAGGAGATTGAAGACACGACGCTCGCCTCCCAACTCCGCGACAAGGCCCGGCGCATCCACCGCCGCGCACTCATCACCGCCGCCGCCATCACCATCCTCGCACTCGTCTTCCCGTAAAGAGAAATGATGAATGCGGAATGATGAATGATGAATGTCTTGACGGTTGAATTTCGAATCTCAGATTGAGATTTCAAGCGGCGCGATATTCATCATTCATCATTCCGCATTCATCATTTCTTCGGATAGTCGGCCTGCGTCTTGAAGTGCGCTTCGAGCGCGGCCATGACGGCGAGCACCACGTCCTCGCGCCAGTGGCGGGCCGCGACCTGCACGCCGACGGGCAGACCTTCGCTCCCGCGCTCGACCTTCCGTGCGGTGCGCTCGACCAAGTCTCTGCCGCCGGGCCGGTCGCTCTCTTCATTGCTTCGGACGCGCGTCGCGGCGACGACCCCGGCGGGCATCCCCGTGAGGTTGTAGAGCGCGGCGTAACTGAGGGCGTCGGCCAGATACCAACTGTCGCCGTGCGTGAGGGCGGGGAGCGCGTCGGGCGGGCAGACGATGGCGTCGAAGCCTCCCGCGTCGAGCGACTCCATGAAGCGCGCGCGGTAGAGCGTGCGCTCGTGGACGAGCCGCCAGTAGCCGTCCGCCGAGAGCCTGCCCGTGCTCCGCATCATCTCGCCGAGACGATGTTGCCCCGCGAGCGGCAGAAGCCTCGGCCAGAGGGCTTTGACGAGCCCGCGCGGGAACATCCCGGCGAGCAGGGCCATGCTGATGTTCCTGTTCCTCTTACTCCCTTTGAGCGCGCGCCGTGTGCCCGCCATGCCGTCGGCGAGGAGCAGGCCGAAGTAGATTCGCATGGCGTCAGAGACGCCGGGCGGCGTCCACTCTTCGACGTGCGCGCCGCGTTCGCTGAGAGCCTCCGCCGCTTCCGTCGTCGCGCGCCTGAGCGCGGGCGCGGCGCGCATGAAGCCGTTGTCGGTGTAGAAGGCGACGCGCAGATTTTCGAGAGAGACATCAGACGGGTCGCGCCGCGCGACGTGAGCGATGCCGGGGTCAGCTTTGTCTTGCCCTTCGGCACTCAAAACGTCGAAGGCCAGCGAGAGGTCTTCGACGCTGCGCGCCAGAGGGCCGGGCTGCGCGAGGATGGCTTCCTGTCCAAGATAGAGCCCGGCGTGGCCTTTCATCGTCAGCCGCCCGGCGGTTGGCTTCAAGGCGTGGATGCCGCAGGCGTGCGCGGGCAGACGGACGCTGCCGCCGATGTCGCTGCCGAAGCCGAGCGGCGAGCCGCCAGCCGCGATAATCGCGCCCTCGCCGCCGCTCGAACCGCCCGGCGCGCGCTCCGCGTTCCAGGGGTTATTCGTCCGCCCGTACACAGGGTTCTCCGACTCGTTCCCCAAGAGCATCTGCGAGACGTTAGTCTTGCCGAAGACAATCGCGCCCGCGTTTTTTAAACGTGAGATGAGGAAGCCGTCGGAGGTCGCAAGAAGCGATGAGCGATGCTCGATGCCGAGCGTGGTGGCCGTGCCTTTGACCTCGAAGGATTCTTTGACGGTCACGGGGACGCCGTGGAGCGGGCCGAGCGTCCGACCTCTGCGGCGCGCGGCGTCCGCCTCGTCCGCTTCCGCGAGCGCGCGCTCGAAGAGCGGGACGACGACCGCGTTGAGGCGCGGGTTGACCGACTCGATGCGGCGGACGTGCGCCTCGACGGCCTCGCGCGCGGACAACTCGCCCACGGCAATCGCCCGCGCGATTTCCGTGGCGCTCAAACCGACCGCGCCCATCGCCTCGGAGCTTTCGACGCTCATAAACTTCTTCCGGTTGTTACAGAGGAGAGACGGAACGACTCTCCCGCTCTCAAGTTCGAGCCCGCCCGCGTGTGTTGCCGGAAAGTAGCACGTCAAATGTGAAAACGGGAAGCTTGAAGGGCTTCCCGTTTTCACGTTTGCGAAGATGGCTGAGAGCGTTCGTCAGTGTCTGTCCTCGACCTGCGTGTTCTGGAAGGCGACGATCTGCCAGCCGCTCTTCTCCTTCGACATGACGAGGGTGATGGAGGCGTCGGCCTCCTGCGCGCCGCCCCCGGCGGTCGGCGACTGCTTGAGGTGCGCGCCGACGTGGACGACAGCCACATCGGGACGGACGTAGCGGGTCTGCTTGACCGAGAAGCTCATCGTCGTCCCCTTCATGAAGGTGTCGAAGATTTGCTGGTGACCTTTGCCGATGGCGTCGCGCCCTCGGATGTGCCTGCCGTTGATGACGACGTAGTCGGCGTCTTCGGCGAATGGTTTGGCGAATTGCTCGCCGCTCTTCGCGTTCCAGCCCGCCTCCATCTGCCGCACGTTCTCGCGGATGGCGGCGTCGTCCTCGGCCCTCGCGCCCGACGGGACGGAAGCCTGCGCGGCGACCGAGAGCTGGCCGACGGCGAGGGCCGCGAGGGCGACGAAAATCATTCTGTTTCTCAAGTGTCTCAACATTTTTACGGTCTCCTTCGGTTCTCTTAAGTTTCAAAAATTAAGCGTTTTTTGTGGCGGCGACTTAGAAACAGGGGCACGAAGAACGGACGATGAGGTCTTGAAAGGCGACGCCCCGGAGCGCGAGCGCGAGCAGCGTGTAGCCGAAGACCAACATCGCCGCGAGCGTCGTCGAATAGCAGGCCAGCGCCATGCCGCCGAGCATCCGCGCCTCGGCCCGCGTCGTCGCCTTCGCTTCTGTGTTGGTCGAATTTCGCATAAGTTTTTTCAGCCTCCCGTCTCAAAGTCTGTAAGCGGTCGGCGGGTTCCGGCTCAGGCTGCTGCGCCGTCCGCGCGGCGCGCGCCCTTCGGCCTCCCCGCCGATTTGTCCGCTCACTTCTGAAAGCGACGCGCGGAGAGAAAAGTGTCCACCCCTCAGTAATTTTTTTTCGCCCAACGGTCTCGCGGCCCGGAGGTGATAAAATCCGCGCCGCCTTTCTCGGAGAGTCTGGACGCACAGGTTGAGGAGCACGAACGCATGGCAGAAGGCCCGCCGGAGGAGATTACGCGGCTGCTCGCCGACTGGGGCAGGGGCGACCGCGAGGCGCTCGACCGTCTCGCGCCGCTCGTCCACGCGGAGCTGCGCGGCATCGCGCGCCGGCAGATGAGCCGCGAGCAACCGGGCCACACCTTGCAGGCCACGGCGCTCGTCAACGAGGCGTACCTCCGGCTCGCCGGGCAGGACGGCTTCGAGTATCAAGACCGCGCTCACTTCTTCGCCGTCTGCGCGCAGGTCATGCGCCACGTCCTCATAGACCACGCGCGCTCGCACGCGCGCGACAAGCGCGGCGGCGGCGCGGTGCAAGTCAGTCTGGGAGAGGTGGAGGCCCTGGACGGTCGCCGCGCCGCCGAGCTGGTCGCGCTCGACGAGGCGCTCAAGGAGTTGGAGGAGTTCGACCCGCAGAAGGGAAAGATCGTCGAGCTGCGCTACTTCGCCGGGCTCGGCATCGAGGAGACGGCTGAGGTCTTGGGGATTTCGCCCACCACCGTGAGGCGCGAGTGGCGGCGCGCGAAGGCGTGGCTCTACCGCTCGATGGCGGGCGGCGATGGCAAAGATTAAAACGACGACGAATAAATTTGTAGGGGCAGGGCTCGTCCCTGCCCGCTCTTCTCACCAAAGAAGCGGGCAGGGACGAGCCCTGCCCCTACAGTTGTTCTGGTCATTAGTGGTGTTTCGACGGGAGATTCTCGCGGCCCCATTTGAGGGCGCGGCTCATCCAGACGAGCTCGTCTAAGAACTCGGAGGCCCGCTTCTCGTAGGCCGCGTCGAGGAGCTTTCCTTCCGCGTCGAACTTCTTCTGCACGGAAGGGAAGTTGAGGTCTGAGAAGGTCACGGCGAGGCCCAGCTCCCTGACCATCGGAACCATCGCCTCGATGACGCGCGTCCCGCCCCAAGTCCCCGCCGAGACGCCGACAAACGCCACCGCCTTGTGGATGTACTCCTTGAGCAGCAAGTCCAGAACGCTCTTCAGCGAGCCGGGGTAGCCGTGGTTGTATTCGGGCGCGACGATGACGAGCCCGTCGGCGCGGATGATGGCGTCGCGCCATTCGGGGAAGAGGTCTTTAATCCCGCCGCCGTAGTCGTCCTGCGGCAAAGCGAAGTCGGCCACGTCGAAGAGGCGCGTCTCGATCTCCGGCCTCCGCTCCATCTCGCCGACGAGCCACTCGGCGACGAAGGCGCTCTTCCGCTCTTTGCGGTTCGTGCCCAGAAGAACCGGCAGGAATAACTTGTCCACGGGAAGCGTTTCTCCTTAATGGGTGGACGGTGAGGCGACGCCCGTCTTAATCATGCTCACGCCCGTCGCCTGTAAGACCGCCGCGCGCCGCGCCTTCTTGCGCCGCGCGATGGGCTTGTAAATCAGATTCGTCAAGGGGTCTGACCAGCCGTTGACGCTGGAGAAGTCCGTCTCGAAGTGGACGTGGTGACGCCAGTGGATTTCGGGCCGGAGGAACAATCCGCAGCGTTGGAGGAAGCGGACGAAGCGCGGGATGCCGACCGCCTTGAAGAGCTTGGCGAACTCTTTGCGCTGCTCGCGCTTCGAGGCGAGCTGGCTGATCTTGTCCACCGCGCGGTTGAACTCTTCGGGCGAGAGCCGCGCGCCCATGTGCGTGTAGGAGTGTATCTGGTGGAAGCCGAGCATCCAGATGCTCGTCCACATGATGGAGGCGACGACCAGAAACGAGAGGGGCGTCTCCGCCGTCCCCGCGCGCACGCCCCACGCCATGAGCGCGATGGGGAGCGCGCCGTATGCGCCCCTCGTCAAGTTCGAGATGAAGGCCGAGGGGTCGAGCGTCGGGTCAACGTGGTGCTCCTGAAACTCCACCGAGATGGGCCCCATGACGGGGAAGCGCGGCGGCCAGAACGTAGTCGAAGCTGAAGTGAAAGATGCCGCTGATGAGGTCGGTCACGAAGCCGCCGATGAAGAAGGCGACGAGCGTGAGCCAGAGGCTGCGCTGGCCGTGCGTCGCCACCGGGTAGAGGACGAGCGCCTGCCCGATGAGACACGAGAAGACGACGGCCCTCGACGACGTGGGGAGGGTGAGAACTGCCATGAGGTGACTCCTTTGCTTGCCGTTAAGCCTTACCAACAGCCGACGGGTAGGGAAACTCACGCCGACATCAAACTCCGCCTTGAACGTTGAAGGTCATTAATTTATGACCCCGCCCCGGAAAGGATTTCAGCCCGCGCCGACGAGGCGCGCGTGCGTGTGTGCGCGACAAGATAGCAGAAATCGCGCGGCTTGAGGATAGGAGATTGCGCCGCCGGGAAGCCGGAAGGGAAATTTTTGAGCCGCGGCGCGGGCCTCGGCGGAAGCAGTCCGAAGAGCCGCTCCGGCCCGCATCACTCGTCAGAGGGCACGACTCTCATCAACTGTCGGGAGGCGCGCGGTCGGACTGACCGTCGCCGTCTGTTGCAGAAGACCTGGGGGAGTCATCTTCATGGGGGAACTCCTTAACTCAGTCGCGCTTCTTCTCGCGCGTGAATTGAGGCACCGTCCGGCCCTCGGCGGAGTGCTCGATGATTTGCGCCAGCCGCTTGAGGCGCGTCTCCTCCCGCTTGGCGCTCAGCACCCACCAGCTCAGGGCCTTGCGGTACGAAGCGGTCTGCGCCTGAAAGAACTGCCACGCCGCCTTGTTCCGCCGCAGCCTCTTCGCGTAAGGCTCTTCGAGTTCCGGGCTCCTCTGCTCATACGTGTAAATCCCCGACCTGTTCTCCGTCCGCGCCTCGAAGGCCCTGAGCCCGGCGGGCCGCATCAGCCCCAGACGGGTCAGCTCTCCGACGCGCCCGATGTTGACCGCGCTCCAAGTGCTGCGCCGTCGCCGGGGCGTGAAGCGGTTCGCGTAGCTCGTCTCGTCCACCCGCTTCCGAATCCCGTCAATCCAGCCGAAGCACAGGGCCTCGTCCACCGACTCCGCCCACGTCATGCCCTGCTTGCCCGAATCCTTCCTGTAATAGCCGACCCACAGCTCCGCCGCCGTGGCGTGATTCTTCTCCAGCCAGCGGCGGAAGTCGGCGGGCGTCTTGAAGAATTTGACCTCCATGCCGCCGTATAATCTGACACGCCGGGTTAAAACGCCAGTCTTAAACTTGCTGTCGAAGAGCGCGGGGCGGTGATAAGATGCGCGGGGCAGACGCCGACAGTCTGCGTGTGCGGGCCTCGCGCACAAACATCCGGGGGCTGAGGGAAGGAGACGAACGTGTTGAGGAGTCAAGCAGCTACGAGCGCGTCTTTCGGTCGCGGCATTTACGTCCCGGCGCACGCGTGGCGCTTCGTCCTCGTCTCCGCGCTCGCCGCCTTCACGTTGTTCGTCTCGGCCCCGCGCGTCGCGCGCGCGCAGATCGGCGGGTCGGGCGGATTGCACACGATCTACGGCGACTTCAAGGTGGACGAGAGCAAGGCGGGCGGGATGGTTCCCATCTCCTTCGTCCTCGTCCTGATGACCGACACCGGCAGCGTCGTCGAGCGGCAGAGCGTGATGAACGACACGCGCTATCGCTTCATCGGATTGAAGAACGGCAACTACGATATTGTCGTCGAGTCCGCCGGGATGCCCGTCGTCCGCCTCCGCGTCCAGCTCTTCGGGCAGAACAGGGTGGATTATAAACAGGACATCAGCCTCGAATGGGAGAGCGGCTCAGGCAACAAGCATGTGACGAAGACGGGAACCGTCGCCGCCGCCGACAGCTACGAGCGCCCGCCCGCCACCCGCGCGCTCTTCGACAAGGCCGCCGCCGCCATCAAGAAGAAGAAGTTCGAAGAGGCCGCCGCGCTCTTGCAGAAGGTCGTCGAGGCCGACCCCAAAGACCACCTCGCATGGACTGACCTCGGCACGATGCACTTCGCGCTCGGCAACGCCGCCGAGGCCGAGCGGGCCTACGCGCGCGCCCTCGCCGTCCGCCCCGACCTCCTCGCCGCCGCCGTCAACCTCGGTCGCCTCCGCCTCACCGCCAAGAACTACGAGCAGGCCATCGCCGTCCTCAAGCCCGCCGCCGAAAAGTACCCGCTCTCGGCGGACGCCCAACACCTCCTCGGCGAAGCTTACCTCCTGACCGGCAAGCACGAAGAGGCCACAAAGCACTACGTCGAAGCCCTCCGCCTCGACCCCGACGGCAAGGCCGACGCGCACCTCCGCCTCGCCATGCTCTACGACAACGCCGGTCGCAAGGATTTGGCCGCCGCCGAACTCGAAGAGTTCCTCGCCAAGCGCCCCGCCTACCCCGAACGACAGAAGTTCGAGCTCTACATCAAACAGAACAAAAAGCCGTAAGCCTCCCGCCTCCGGCCCTCACAGAAGTCGAGGATTGACCCTCGCCGGATTGTCATCACGCAAGCCTTGACAGTCTAGGCTTCCACGCCTATTATGCCTCGACGCTCTAGGCAAGAGACCTTTGCGCGTGTGGAGGGAAAACAGTTGACAGAACAACAGAAGGCGGCGCTCCTGCAAGGGACGCTCGACATGCTCATCCTCAAGGCCGTCTCCTTAGGGCCTTTGCACGGCTACGGCGTCATCCAGCGCATCCGCCAGATGTCGGGCGAGATGCTCGATGTCGAGCAGGGCTCGCTCTACCCGGCGCTCTACCGCATCGAGCAGAGGGGCTGGGTGACGGCGGAGTGGGGCGAGAACGAGACGGGCCGGCGAGCCAAGTTCTACTCGCTGACGAAGGCGGGGCGGCGGCAACTGGCCGCCGAAGAAGAGAGCTGGGATCGCTTAGTGCTCGCCGTCTCGAAGATGCGGCAGGCGACTTCATAGAGGGGTACGGGGTCGGATGCGTTGGCTCAACATTCTCGCGGCACGGCTCCGCGCTCTCATGGGGCGCGAGGCCGTCATCCGCGACATAGACGAAGAGATGCGCGCCCACGTCGAGATGGCGACGGAGGCGAACGTCGCGCGCGGGATGTCGCCGAGCGAAGCGCGGCGGGCGGCGCGCTTGAGCTTCGGCAATTTTGACAGTCTGAGGGACGTGGCCTACGGGGTGCGTGGAGGCGGGGTGATGGAGACATTTTTGCAGGACGTTCGGTACGGCGCGCGCGTGCTCGCCAAGCACAAGGCTTTCACGTTCGTGGCGGTCTTGACGCTCGCCCTCGGCATCGGGGCGAACACGGCCATCTTCTCGGTCGTCAACGAGCTGCTGCTGCGGCCCCTGCCCTTCCGCGACGCGGAGCGGCTCGTCATGCTGTGGGAAGTGAGCCCGAACGGCAGGCGGCAGAACACGACTTCGCGCGCCAACTATCTGGGCTGGCGCGAGCAGAGCACGTCATTCGAGGAGATGGCGGCCTTCTCCGACCAGCGGCTCAGCATGACCGGCGGCGGCGGCGACCCGGAAGAGGTCTCCGTCCAACTCGCTACGCCGGAACTGTTCCGCGTCCTCGGCGTCGAGCCTGTGCTGGGGCACGGACTGACGCCGGACGGCGCGAGCCCCGCCGCGCCCGAAGTCGTCCTGAGCCACGGCCTCTGGCAGAGGCAGTTCGGCGGCGACCCGCAAGTCCTCGGCAAGCCCATCACGCTCAACGGCGTAGCCTGCACCGTGGTCGGCGTCATGCCCGCGGGCTTCCAGTGGCACATCCGGAGCAGGTCGGGCACAGCGCGGCCCGCCGAAATCTGGACGAGACTCTCGATGAATCTGGAAGGGCCGGAGAGCAATGCGCGCGGGCGTTTCCTCTCGGCGGTGGCGCGGCTCAAGCCCGGCGTCTCGCAGGCGCAGGCCGAGGCCGAGATGAAGACCATCATGGCCCGCCTCGAACAGGACGCGCCGCAGTTCAACAAGGGCAGCGGCTCGGAGGTCATCCCCTTGCGCGAACAGTTCGTCGGCAACGTCCGGCCCGCGCTCCTCATACTGCTCGGCGCAGTCGGCTTCGTGCTTCTCATCGCGTGCGCCAACGTCGCCAACCTCATGCTCTCGCGCGCCGCCGCACGCGAGAAAGAGATCGCGGTGCGGACGGCGCTCGGCGCGAGCCGCACGCGCGTCGTCCGGCAGTTGTTGACGGAGAGCCTTCTGCTCGCCCTCATGGGGAGCGGCGTCGGGCTGCTCGTCGCGTGGTGGGGCATCGGCGCGCTCGTCGCCATCAGCCCGCGCGACCTCGTGAACTTGCAGGGCGTCGGCATCAACCTCACGGTGCTCGGCTGGACGCTGGCCGTCTCGCTCCTGACCGGGGTCGTCTTCGGCATCGCGCCCGCGTTGGAGGCGACGCGCCTCAATCTCAACGACTCGTTGAAAGAGGGGGGCAAGGGCTCCGGCGGGCAGAGCGCGCGGAGCGGACGACTGCGGAGCGCGCTCGTGGTCGCGGAGGTCGCGCTGGCGCTCGTCCTGCTGGCGAGCGCCGGGCTGATGGTGAAGAGCTTCGGTCGCCTGCAAAACATCAACACCGGCTTCGAGACGGAGAACATTTTGACGATGGTCGTCAGCCTGCCGGGCGGCAAGTACAAAGAGGACGCGCAGTTGGTCAACTTCTTCCGTCAGGCCACGGAGCGCGTTCGTTCGCTGCCCGGCGTGCGCGCAGCCGGGATGGTGAACTTCCTGCCGCTCTACGGCGGACTCGGCTCCTCGACCGGCTTCAAGATCGAGGGTCAGCCCGCGCCGCCGCCGGGCGAGGGGCCGAGCACGAACGTGCGCGTGGCCGACCGGGGCTACTTCGGCGCGATGGGCATCCCGCTGCTGCGAGGCCGCAACTTCACGGACGCCGAAGACGCCGAAGCGCGTCGCGTCATCATCATCAGCGAGTCGCTGGCGCGGAAGTATTTTCCCGGCGAAGACGCCCTGGGCAAGCGCCTTGACGTGGCGATGTTCGAGAAGCCCACTCCGGCGGAGATAGTCGGCGTCGTCGGCGACGTGCGTTACGACAGCCTGACGGACGAGGCGGAGCCGACCGTCTACTTCCCGCACCCGGAACTCACTTACCCGTTCATGACGCTCGTCGTCCGCACCAGCGGCGACCCGGCGGAGATAACTCCGGCGGTGCGTGGCGAACTGCGCGCGATAGACCCTGACCAGCCCGTCTCGGATGTGCGGACGATGGAGCAGGTGATGGCCGACACGGTGGGCCGCGCGCGCTTCAACACGCTCCTCTTCACGCTCTTCGCCGCGCTCGCGCTCATCCTCGCGGCGGTCGGCATCTTCGGCGTGATGAACTACTCGGTGACTTTGCGGACGCGCGAGATAGGCTTGCGGATGGCGCTCGGCGCGCAGCCCGCGCGCGTCCTGATGCTCGTCCTCCGTCAGGGGCTCCTGCTCACGCTCGTCGGCATCGGTCTCGGCCTCGCCGGTGCGCTGGCGCTGACGCGCGTCATGTCGAGCCTGCTCTTCGGCGTCGAGGCCACAGACCCTCTGACGTTCGCGGCCATCGTCGTGCTCCTCGCGGTCGTCTCTCTCGTCGCCTGCTACATCCCTGCGCGACGCGCGACGCGCATTGACCCGCTCATCGCGCTCAGATACGAGTAGGGCTCATAAACTTGTAGGGGCAGGGCTTGTCCCTGCCCGCTTCTTTGATAGACCCGGTAGTGCGGAACGTCGCGCCATTCGCTCTCCGGCTTCTCACTTATCTCTTCGCGCAGGTAGCCGACCTCGCGCGCGAGAGCCTCGAACAGAATCTGCGGCGTGATGGCCGGGACGAACGTCTCCGGTCGGGGGCCGTAGAGGACGACGCCGCTCTTCAGCACGTTCATCCAGATGATGGGGTTGCCGTCCGAAGTGCCGCGGTTGAGGACGCCGAATTGATAGAGGCAGGCTCGCGCGTCCATCGTGAGGACTTCATCCCGGTTGAGAAAAAGCATTTGCAGGCGCGCGACCCAGAGGTTCGACTCGGCGGAGCGCTTGAGCCACTCGCCGAGCCTGCTGAACTGCGCGTCGCTCATGTCGCGCCGCGTCACGACGATGCAGTCCACGTCGCTGCGCCGTGGGTCGAAGGCGCTCTGCGTGAGCGAGCCGTAGAGGTAGACGCCGAACAGATTCCGTCCAAGGATGACGGGGAGTTGCGCGGCGAGTTCCCGCAGCAGGGCAGAGACCTTTGCCGGGATGTGTGCCAAGTGGGAAACCTCAAGGGCGTGTGGATGTTGACGGCCCTGACGGATTCCGCCGGGACGAGTCGCCGCGCATTCAGACTCTCTAAGATTCTTCTGCCGCCCGTCCGGCGGCTTGCGCCTTGGAGCCCATTAAAGCACGGACTCGGAGGCCGGGAGTTTGAAAAATAAATTCGAAAGCAAAAATCGGATAGAACGCGCGCACGCCTTTTGCGTAGAATGCCTCTCGTGATGACAAGAGCAATTTCCACACAGAAGCAGCTCAGCGAATGGCGCTGGCAGATCGTCAAAGCCAAAAACTCGGAGTTCGACGGCGCGTTCTTCTTCGGCGTCAGTTCGACGGGAATCTACTGCAAGCCTTCGTGCGCCGCGCGCCTCCCGAAACGCGAGAACACGACGTTCTTCGCCTCCTGCGCGGAAGCCGAGGGCGCGGGGTTCCGTGCCTGCCTGCGGTGTCGCCCGCGCGCCGAAGTCGCGCGCAGCGCGAGCGCCGAACTCGTCACCCGCGCCTGCAAGCTCATCGAAAACAGTCCGGGCGAGGAAAGCTCTTTGGAGTCTCTGGCGGCGGAGTTGAGCGTCAGCCCTTCACACTTGCAGCGCACCTTCAAAGAGACGCTCGGCGTCTCGCCGAAGGAGTTCGCCGACGCGCTGCGGCTGAACAATTTCAAGAAGCAGGTTCGGCAGACGGACGTGACGACGGCGATGTACGAGAGCGGCTTCGGTTCGAGCCGCGCGCTCTACGAGAAGGCGGCGCAGAATATGGGGATGACTCCGGCGACTTACCGCCGAGGAGGCAAGAGCCTCAACATCAGCTTCACGACGGCGCACACCAGCCTCGGCACGCTCCTCGTCGCGGCGACCGAAAAGGGCGTCTGCGCCGTCGCCTTCGGCGACACGGCGGAACAGTTGGAGGCGAATCTTTCGAAAGAATTTCCCGCCGCCGAGCTTCAGCCGGACGACGGCAAGTTGCGGCAGCATGTGCGGACGATTGTCGAGTATCTCGACGAACGGCGGCGGACGTTGGAGCTGCCGCTCGACTTGCAGGCGACGGCTTTTCAGCTTCGAGTCTGGTCGGAGCTGCGGCGCATCCCTTACGGCGAGACTCGCTCCTACAAAGAGATTGCCGAAGGCATCGGCAACGCCAAGGCGGTTCGCGCCGTCGCCCGCGCCTGCGCGACCAACCCGGTCGCGCTCGTCAATCCCTGTCACCGCGTCGTCGGCGCGGACGGCAAGTTGAGCGGCTACCGCTGGGGCGTCGAACGCAAGCAGACGTTGCTAGACAAGGAGCACGCCAACGAAAACGGCGGCTGACGCCTGAGACACACTTACCGAACCGGCGACCCTAACGCGCGAGGAGCGTCGCCGTCATCCTCCACAAAAATCGCCGGGCGCGTCGCCGAGAGCAGACGTTAGACGGCCCGCCCGGCCCGCCGCCCGTGATGACATTCCTCATATCCCCGTGATGACATTCCTCACATCATTGATTTATCCTTCCCGCGTTGAATAACTACCCCGGCGTCGGCGGGCGTCATTGCTTCCTGCAACGCCGCGCCCGACGACCCATTTTGGCCCGCACGACAAGACGACGGCATCACTCTCAAGATGCTCCCTCGCGGCGCGGGCCGAATGCTGTCTCGCGGGCGGCGTTTGAACTCCGGCGTCGGGCGTTAAGGAGACACGCTCCGCATGCTCAAGACATTGGCCCCACGGCTGGAGACAGAGCGGCTCGTCCTGCGGATGTTCGTGGAAGATGATTTCGATGACTACGCACGCATCTGCGCCGACGAGGAGGTGGTGCGCCACCTCGGAGACGGAAAGCCTCTGCGCGGGCCTGACGCCTGGCGGCAGATGGCTTTTATCATCGGTCACTGGCATCTGCGCGGGTACGGGCTCTGGGCCGTCGAGGAGAAGTCGAGCGGACGGCTGGCCGGGCGGATAGGCTTCTTTAATCCGATGGGGTGGCCGGGGTTCGAGTTGGGCTGGATGCTCGGAAGGGAATTCTGGGGCAGAGGGTATGCGACCGAAGGCGCGCGCCGCGCGCTCGCTTACGCCTTCGAGGAGATGGGGCGGACGCACGTCATCAGTCTCATCCGCCCGGACAACCGGGCGTCTATTCGAGTCGCCGAACGCCTCGGCGAACAACTTGAGGGGCGGGCGGAGTTGTTCGGGCACGAGGTGCTGGTTTACGGGATAGGGCACGTGGCCGCGCAAGCGTCTGACTCTCCGCGGGAGGATGCATGAAGGAGACATACGACAGACGCACGTTCATCAAGCGTTCCGCGATGTTGACCGCGACCGCCGCCGCCGTCGGCAGCGTCTTCCTTCCTTCCGTGACGGGCGAGGCCGCGCCGAACGTCTCGCAACGGCAAGTCGCACCGCATCCCTTTTTCGCACGGGCCAGGAACCGACCGGAGGTTATCGCCCACCGGGGCGGCGACTTGCAGTGGCCGGGAGAAACCATGTTCGCCTTCGAGGAGGCGTTGAAGCTCGGCGTGGACATGCTGGAGATGGACATCTACCGGACGCGCGACGGCGAGCTGGTGCTGATGCACGACAGCACCGTCAACGGGACGACGAATGGCCGGGGGCTCGTCAACCTGATGACGCTCAAGGAGCTGAAGGCGCTCAACGCGGGCTACCGCTGGACGGACGACGGCGGCAAGACTCACCGCTTCAGAGAAAAGAACCTCCCCGTGGCGACGCTGAAGGAAGTCTTCGAAGCCTTCCCCGGCGTGCGGATGAACATCGAGATGAAGCCCGCGCTGCTCTCGCCGGTGGCGAGGCTCTGCGCGCTCATCCGAGCGAAGAAGATGTCGGACAACGTGCTCGTCGCCTCGTTCTCGCACAGCTACCTGAACGAGTTCCGGGTTCACTGTCCGGGCGTCGCGACCTCGGCCTCGCCTCTGGAACTGGGGCAGTACCTCATCAGGAACCGGCCCTTGAAGGCGCAGGCCATCCAGTTGAAGCCGGAGATAGTGGCGGAGGTCAAGAGGCTCAGGCTGTTCTCTCTGCCGGTGCTGTCGAAGGAGTTCGTCGAGACGGCCCGGACGAAGTTCAACCTGCAAGTGCACGCGTGGACGATTAACGACGAAGAGAAGATGAGAAGCGTGAAGGAGATGGGCGTGGACGGCATCATCACCGACCACCCGGCCCGCCTCCTCTCCGTCCTCGGTCGCGGCGCGGCGGCGTAAGTCACCGCTTTTCACTTTCAGAAATCTCAGGGCGCGAATGCTTCTTCTGGCCGCGACGTTCTTCCTGACGGCCCCGGCACTTTTCGTTTATACGTCCGCAACGTGAGGAGAGCAGGATGGGCGAGACTGTCTCGGACGAGCAGGCGCGGCGCGAGATTCTGGAAATCGAGCGCGAGACGATGGCGGCGATTGAGAGGAAGGACAGAGAGGCTCTGGGCCGCGTCCTCGCCGCGGACTTCGCGTACCGGACGCCTGTCGGCGAGGAGCTTTCGAAGGAGGCGTTCCTGAAGAACATCGCCTCCATCCCGTTCGAGATTCTGTCCGTCCGGGGCGAGGGGCTCAAGGTCAACGTCTACGGCGAGACGGCTGTCCTCACCGGCGTGCAGGTCGCCACGGTGCGGACGGAGGAAGGGAAGGAAGAGGTGGGCCGGGGAGCCTTCACCGACATCTTCGTCAGGCGCGGCGGTCGCTGGCAGATGGTGCTCGCCTACGACGTGGAGCTGCCCGCCGAGCGGCAGGAGAAAGAAGGGGCGAAGTGATGCGCGCGTCGTTCCGTGTCGTCGCGGTGTTCGCGTCGGTCGCGTTGATTGCCCTCGCGTCTCCAAGAGCGTGTTGCAAGTCTGTAGGGGCAGGGCTTGTCCCTGCCCGCACGAGCGGCGCGCGCAACGTTGAATTCAGAGATGCCAAGCGGGCAGGGACAAGCCCTGCCCCTACAGTCATCACTCGCGGCGGGGTTTTGAAACAGCGCGGGGCTTCGACGGCTCAGACGCGTCTCAGAGTCAGCCGCGACGGGCGCAGCATCTCCTTCGTCGAGCGCGGGCGCAGTTACGTGTTGGCTCTGGGCGACAAGGTGGGCGCGGCGAGGATTGAAGCCGTAAAGCTCCTGTTGGTGACACGGCGGGGTGAGTTCACGTACCTGCTGATTGATGTCTGCGGCGCGTCGAAGCGGAGGCCGGACGACATGACAGCATGTTTGTGTCGTTGGAGAACCTGCGCGAGTGGGTGCTTAAAGAGGTCGGCTACGACGCCGAGAGGCCGGAGGAAGGGCTGACGTTCAAGTTCTTCGCCATCCCGAAGCCTTAAAACTGAAGACTGAGAGGGAAGACTTTGATGAGAAGACCCGCACGGCGCGCGTTCGCGCTCGCGATGCTCCTGCTGCTCTCGACGAGCGCGCCTCTGCTGCGCGCGCAGACGGACGCGGCGCGCGGGCGCGGCATGACGGCGGAGGACTACTTCGCCTTCGAGTTCGTGAGCGACCCGCGCGTCTCGCCGGACGGTCGGCTCGTCGCCTACGTCCTGACGACGATTGACCAGAGGCAGAACCGGCGGCAGTCGAACGTGTGGCTCGTGGACGCCGAGGGCGCGCGACCGCCGAGGCAGTTGACGACCGCGCCGCAGTCCTCGACCTCGCCGCGCTGGAGCCCCGACGGTCGCTCGCTCGCCTTCCTCTCCGCGCGCCCTTCGGACGCCGGAGGCTTGAGCGCGTCGCAGCCGACGCCGACGCCTTCACCCTCGCAGACGACAAACCCCACGCCACCAGCCGCGAGCGCGCAGACCGCACCGCAGACTCCCGCGCCCGCGAGCACGCCGCCCGGCCCCGTCGGGACGGCGACGACTCCGGGCGTGCCGAGCGGCCCGGCGAGTTCGACCGCCACGGAAACGCCGCGCGCGCAGGTCTTCGTCCTCTCGCTCGACGGCGGCGAGGGCGTGCGCGTGACGAGCCTGCGCAACGGCGTCGGCAGTTTTCAGTGGTCGCCGGACGGGACGCGCCTCGCCGTCACGAGCCGCACGGGGCCGAGCGACGCGAAGCCGCCTTCGAGCGACGTGCGCCACTACAAGCACACTTCATACAAGTTCAACGACACTGGATGGTTCGACGACAAGCGCGGCCACGTCTGGGTCGTGGACGTGAAGACCGGAGCGGCGAAGCAGATTACTTCGGGCGAAGACTGGAACGACTCCGACCCGCAGTGGTCGCCCGACGGGACGCGCATCGCCTTCGTCTCCGACCGCACGGGCAAGGCTTTTGACGAGAGCCGCAACTCGGACGTGTGGGTGATTAACGCGGACGGGACGGGCACGCTCACGAAAATCTCCGACCACGAAGAGGCGGACGCGAGCCCTCGTTGGTCGCCCGACGGCAAGACCATCGCCTTCGTCGGCGTCGTCAAACAAAGAGACCACCCGAAAATCTGGCTCGCGCCCTCGACAGGCGGCACGCCCTCTCGCCTCGCCGCCGAAGGGCTCGACCTCATCCCCTCGAATCTCGAATGGGCCGAGGGCGGTCGTGCCCTCTACTTCGAGACCGGCGTGCGCGGCGAGTCGCACCTCTTCCGCGTGGACGTTCCGACGCGCAAGTTGAAGCAGGTGACGAAGGGCGCGCGGGCGGTGCGCGGCGTGGACATCGCCGCCGACTCGCGCCGGATGGTTTACGCGGCGAACGACTTCAAGCGTCTTGATGATCTCTACGTCGCGGAACTCGACGGCGACGGCGAGCGGCAGTTGACGCGGCTCAACACGCGGCTCTGGGCGCAGCTCCGGCTGCAAGATGTCGAGCGTATGACTTACAAGGGCGCGGACGGCTGGGACGTGGACGGCTTCCTCGTCAAGCCTCTGGGGTGGCAGGAGGGGCGGAAGTACCCTCTCGTGCTGAGCATCCACGGCGGCCCGGCGGCGATGTACGGCGTGGACTGGTTCCAAGAGTTTCAAGTCTACGCGTCGAAGGGCTGGGCCGTCTTCTACACCAACCCGCGCGGCTCGACGGGCTACGGGCAGAAGTTCGAGCGCGGCATCGAGAACGAATGGGGCGGCAAGGATTACGTGGACGTGATGAACGGCGTCGAGGCCGTCCTGCAAAAAAATCCGTGGATTGACCGCGACCGGCTCGGCGTCACCGGCGGCAGTTACGGCGGCTTCCTCACCAACTGGATAGTCGGGCACACCGACATCTTCAAGGCGGCGGTGACTTTGCGCAGCGTCACGAACTTCGTCAGCGACGAGGGCACGCGCGACGGCGCATACGGCCACACGCCCGACTTCGGCGGCGACCTCTTCGAGCGCTTCGACTTTTACTGGGAACGCTCGCCGCTCAAGTACGCCAAAAACGTCCGCACGCCGACGCTCATCCTGCACTCAGATAATGACCTCCGCGTCCCGCTCGAACAGGCCGAGCAGTGGTTCCGTGCCCTCAAGCACTTCGGCGCGACCGCCGAGTTCGTCATCTTCCCGCGCGAGAATCACAACCTCACGCGCACGGGCGAGCCGCGCCATCTGGTCGAGAGCATGAACTGGCAGACCTACTGGTTCGAGCGTTACCTCGACGGCAACGCGCGCGCCGTCCCGCCCGACGCGAGGTAGCCCGCAGGCGCGGCCCCTTGAAAGACCTTGCCCCGGAGACGCATACAGGCGCAGGAGATTGTCCGCATTGACACCGCCGCGAGACCTCGCTTAATCTCGCGCTCGGCTTCCGACGGGTCGCTTTTTCCCGCCTTCGCTAACTTGATCGGGCGGGCGTCGTTCCCACTGGCCGCGCCCGCCTCGATTCCCACTGACACCCAACGCCCGCCGCACCGGCGGACGCCTTCAACGGAGATGAGGACATGAACTTCAAGAGCTACGTCGGCAAAGAATTCAAGGTCATCAGCAACGAGGCGCGCATCCGCCGCGACGATGACATCACGAAGTCGGCCACCTACGCGCCGGGCGAGCCCCGGCCCGCGGGCGCGAACGTCGGCGACACCAAGATCATCCCGAAGCGCACGCAGGTCACGGTCAGCGACGTGAAGGCCGACGACCGGAAGAACATCTACGTCTTCGTCAACCCCGTCGGCGCGCTGGAGAACACGCCCGGAGGCTGGACGATGGCGACGAACCTCGAAGGCGGCTTCCTCAACGAGACGGTCGGGCTCGCCCCCGCGTCGTGGGCCTTGCCGCCGCCGGGCGACCACAAGACCGTGACCGACAAGAACGCCGTCATCCGCGACGGCGGCCCCAAATACGCCTCGCGCGGGAAGACGATTCCGGCGGGCAGCTTCGTCTCCGTGCTCGAAGCCTCGAAGGACACGACGCCCGCCGGTAAGTTCGTCCGTGTCTGCGCCGGGACGGTCAACGGCGACGGCTTCGCGCAGGGCGACGAGATTGGCTGGACTTCGGCCTCGAACCTCTCGGAAGGCTGCTCGGACATCTACGGCTCGGCGGAGTGGGCCAGCCAGCAGGGGCCGAACGCGTGCTGGCGCGGGGGCAGATTCCTCGGTCAGAAACTCCTCGTCAACATCGTCGGGACGGGCGGCGAGTTGGAGCAGATTACGCTCGAAAGTCTGGAGCCGTACCTCAAGCTCGTCGAAGAGGCGGCGAAGGAGAACCTCGCCGTCGGACTCGAAAGCGGCTTCCGCACCTTCGCCAAGCAGAAGTCGCTGCACGACGGCTTCATCGCCAGGAAGCCCGGCTTCAACCTCGCCGCCAAAGCCGGCAACTCGAACCACCAGCACGGGCAGGCCTTCGACTTCAACACCGGCGGCTTCGACGGCAACCCAGTCTACGACTGGCTCAGGAAGAACGGCCCTCGCCTCGGCTTCATCCGCACCGTCAACAAAGAGCACTGGCACTGGGAGTACATGCCCAACGAAGCCCCCGCCTTCGTCAAGGCGAAGAAGTTCAAACTCGACAAGGTCAAGGTCTAAACCGAAATGATGAATGCGGGAAGATAGTTTTCAGTAGACAGTTTTCAGTTTTCAGTTCTGGCTTCCCGGATTTGAAATTTCAAATTCGAGATTTGAGATTCCGAGACTGAAAACTGAAAACTCAAAACTGAAAACTATCTTCCCGCATTCATCATTTGCCTTATGAAGCTGCCGAAACTCTACCCCATCACCGACGCGCGGCTCTCCGGCCTCTCGCACGCCGAGCAGGTCGCGCGTCTGTGTGAGGGCGGCGCGACGCTCGTCCAGTTGCGCGAGAAGCGCCTCGCGCCGCGAGAGTTTTACCGCGAGGCCGTCGAGGCGCTGCGCGTCGCGCGCGGGCAGGGGGCTCGGCTCGTCATCAACGACCGGGCGGACATTGCGCTCGCCATCGGCGCGGACGGCGTGCACCTCGGACAGGACGACCTGCGGCCCGACGCCGCCCGCGCACTGCTCGGCGACGCGGCCATCGTCGGCTTCTCGACCCACGACCTCCGGCAAGCCGCCGAGGCCGCGCGGATGCCCGTCACTTACATCGCCTTCGGCCCGGTCTTCAACACCTCCTCGAAGGAGAACCCCGACCGGGTTGTCGGCCTCGAAGGCTTGCGGCGCGCGCGCGAGGCCGTCGGCAGTGAAATCCCGCTCGTCGCCATCGGCGGCATCACGCGCGAGAACGCGCGCTCCGTCCTCGAAGCGGGGGCCGACTCCGTGGCCGTCATCAGCGCACTCGTCGCCGTGGACGACCCTTCGTCCATCACCCAACGCACGCGCGAGTTCCTCGCGGAGACAGAAAAGGCCCGGCGGGAGATTTGAAACCCCGCCGGGCCTTTTTCTGAATGTTGACGGGCGAGCCCGCCGAGTTTTGATTACCAGCTACAGCCGTAGGAGCCGAGCGTCGTCTTGGCCTGATCGTGTGCGGCCTTGCAGGCCGTCGCCAGTCCGGCCTTGCCCTGCGGCGTCGCCGCCGCGTCGCGCCAAGCCTTGCGCGAGGCGTCGAACGCGTTCTTGAACGTCGCGCGCATGTTTTCGGGAACCTTGCTGTTGATGCAGGCCTCGTACTTGGCGATGTACTCGTCGCACTCAGGGACGCCGATCTTGTCGGCGGACGGAGCGGCGGCGGTATTGGTCGGGGCAGTGCTGGCCGGCGTGGCGGTGTTGGCCGTGTTGGTCGTGCCGGTCTTGGTGTTGGCGGTGTTAGTTGTAGCGGTATTGGTGTTGTCGCCGCCGCCGCACGCGACCAGCAATGCGCCCGCCATCAAGCACCCGATGAGAACGTTCAGAACTCTCGTCTTCAGAAGTCGGCTGAGTTTCACTGTTTCTCTCCTTATCGAATTTTTACTTGCTTGACATCTACTCCCGCCCTCTGGCTCGTTCGAGCGTAAATCGGATTGCCTCCCCCTCGTTAGAATCCCGCGCGTCGCGCCGCAGCCTTGACCGAAGAGTCTTGGGCCACGCGCGGAAGCGCACGGACGGTGCGACGCCGGACGCGGCGTGGCGAAAAAAACTGGCCGGTCGGCACGGCGGGCGCGCGGAGGCGGCCCCGTCTCTTGCGAAGACCGGCACCAAAAAACGATGCCTTTGATTTCAGGAAAGCGCGGGCGGCGTCGAGGCCGCCCCGAAAGCGAGGCGTCGCGGGCCGTGAGCACGAGCGGGCCGACCTTCTCAGCCGTCCGGAACCTTCGGACGGTTTTCCCTTCGGGCCGAAGTCTCCGGCGTGCACCGAATTATGCGCCGCGGACGGCATGATTTAACACGAATGCCCGTCCCGTGTAAAAGAAAAATTTCGGGCGCGGCCCGGAAAGGCGCGGCCTGAAAAGAGGTTAAATTATAAAGGGTAAAGGTGTTAAAAGTTTTAACTTGCATTCCTCCGCCCGATGCGAGAGAATGCCTCAAGGCCGCCGCCGAGGCGAGTCCCGTCGCGGGCGGCCACAGCAGGTTACAAGCCCACACGAGCCGCCCACCGGTCTTTATCTTCAACACTTCGGAGCCGGAAAGTCCCGCATGAGATACTTCGACCTCCCGCCCATCATCGAGCGCATGCTCGCCGTCTCGGACAAGATCAGCGACCTCAACTTCTCGGTCGGGCAAGCGCCGCTCGTGGAGATTAACGGCAAGCTCATGCCCGTCAAGCAGCTCGGCGTGCAGAAGCTCTCGCCGTATCAGACCGAGATTGTCGCCATGACGCTGATGTCGGGGAACCCGGAGGCCGCGCACCGGCTCGCGCACACCGGCTCGACCGACCTCAGCTACTCTCTGCCTTCGCGCACCCGCTTCCGCGTCAACATCTTCCAGCAGCGCGGGACGTACTCCATCGTGATGCGCGTCATCCCGACGGAAATCCCGACGCTGGAGACCTTGAACCTGCCGCCGCAACTCTCGGAGATTACGGAGCTGCGCAACGGCATCGTGCTCGTCACGGGGCCGACGGGCGCGGGCAAAAGCTCGACGCTCGCCGCCCTCATTGACTGCATCAACAAGACGCTCAACCACCACATCGTCACCATCGAAGACCCCATCGAGTTCCTCCACTCGCACCAGAACTCGACCATCAACCAGCGCGAAATCGGCTCGGACGCCAAAGACTTCCCCTCGGCCCTGCGCGCCGCGCTCCGCCAGGCCCCGAAGGTCATTCTCATCGGCGAGATGCGCGACTACGAGACGACCGAGATCGCGCTCGAAGCGGCGGAGACGGGACACCTCGTGCTCTCCACCTTGCACACGATTGACGCCTCGAAGACGATTGACCGCATCATCGGCCTCTACCCGAAGAACGAAGAGCAGGTCATCCGCATCCGGCTCGCGCAGACCTTCCGCTACATCGTCTCGCAGCGGCTCATCCCGCGCGCCGACGGGCTCGGTCGCCTCGCGGCGGTCGAAATCCTGAAGTCCACGCCGCGCACGCGCGAGTACATCAGCGAGGGCGAATCGGAAGGCAAGACCCTGCTCGACGCGATGCGCGACGGCAAGCACGACGGGATGCAGGAGTTCGACTCCGTCATCAAGGGGATGATCGAGCGCGAGGATGTCACGCTCGAAGACGGCCTCTCCTTCGCCACCAACCCCAACAACCTCGTCCTCGCGCTCAAGGGCATGTCGGCCTCCGACGACTTCCTCGCCGCCGAAAAGCCTCCGGGCGCACCCCGGCCCCTCGGCGCGCGGCGGCCCCTCCCCGGCGTCCCGCAGCGCCCCGGCGCGAGCGCATCCATGCTCGACATGATTGAATAAAAGAAGTCTGGAGTCTGAGAGTCTGGAGTCAAGACACGGACTCTCTCAACTTCCTCGACTCCAGACTCTCAGACTCCAGACTCCAGACTTGAATCTTATGATTGTCACCTGCCCGAACTGCACGACACGTTTGCAGTTGGATAACGCGAAAATCCCGACGCGCCCCTTCAGCGTGCGCTGCCCGAAGTGCGAGCAGATCATCAACACGCAGCCGCCGGCGCAGCCGGCGCAGAAGGACGCGCTGACGGCGGTGGGCGACCTGCCCGCCTCGACCCGCGCGCAGCGGGAGATGAGCGTGACGCGCGCGCCCGTCGTCAACGGCAACGCGCTCGCCGAGCCGACGCCCGCGCCCGCCGACGCACACGCCTCCGCCGAGAGCGAGCTGGTGCGACTCTTATCGTCACTCCTGCGGCGCGGCGCGCCCGACGCCGCCGCCCCGCACGACGCGCGCCGCCCGGCGTGGGAGCGCAGGCGCGCTCTGCTGTGTGTGGGCTCGGCGCAGGGCGACGACGCGGCGCGCTCTCTGGCCGAAAATAATTTTGATGTCTACGTCGCCGCCGACGCGGCGCAGGCCGTCGAGCGGATGCGCGAGGACGTGCCGGACGTGCTCGTCTTGGACGCCGAGTTCGACCCGCGCGAGCAGGGCGCGATTATGTTGGGGCGCGAGATCAACTCGCTGCGGATGCCCGAACGCCGCCGCCTCGTCTTCGTCCAGCTCTCTTCCTCGGCGCGCACGAGCGACGCGCACGCCGCCTTCCTCCTCAACGCCAACCTCGTCGTCAACACCTCGGAAGTGAAAGAGCTGCCGCGCGCGCTCGAACGGAACATCCGCGACCTCAACGAGCTTTACCGCAACCTCAACAAGGCGCTCAACGTGTCGGAGTTGTGATTCGCTAAAGAAGGCAAAAGTAAAAAGGTCAAAGGCAAAAGTGAAGGAGGATTGAACTCCTCCTTCACTTTTGCCTTTGACCTTTTTACTTTTGCCTTCTCGCGCTGACACGCTCCGCGGCAATCTGATAATCTTACACGCTCCGCGCGAGGGGGCCGCTGCCCGTCCGTCGTTTTTCGTTCGACGGGACGGCGGGGGCGAAGGTTTTTCAGCCGTTCGACCGAACGAGATGGCTTCATCCAACGGACACGCACACGGACAGCACGGCGCGGGCGCGCCGCATCATCACCACCACCATCACGACGAAGGCGGCGGGCTCTCTTCGCGCGGGCAGCGTCGGCTGCTCATGGTGCTGGTGCTGACCGCCTCCTACATGGTGGCCGAGGCTCTGGGCGGGTGGTGGACGGGGAGCCTTGCGCTGCTGGCCGACGCCGGGCACATGCTGACGGACGCGGCGGCGCTCGCGCTCGCGCTGATGGCCGCGTGGTTCGGCTCGCGGCCCGCGACGCCGAGCAAGACTTACGGCTACTACCGTCTGGAGATTCTCGCGGCCTTCGGCAACGGCGTGGCGCTCGTCGTCGTCTCGCTCTTCATCCTCTACGAGTCATACGAACGCTGGCTCACGCCGCCCGTCATCGAGCGCGGCGGTTTGATGACGGCGGTCGCCGCCGGCGGTCTCGTCGTCAACCTCGCGTGCGCGTGGGTGCTGCACGGCGACCACGAGAAGGACTTGAACGTCCACGGCGCGTGGCTGCACGTGCTGGGCGACGCCGCCGGGTCGGTCGGCGCGATTGTGGCGGGCGTGCTGGTCACAGTCTACGGCTGGCAGGCCGCTGACCCTGTGGTGAGTGCGCTCATCTGCCTGCTCATCATCTGGAGTTCGTGGAATTTGATTCGTGAGGCGACCAACGTTCTTCTGGAAGGCACGCCCGCGCACATCAATCTCGCGGCGGTCGAGGACGCCATCCGCGCGACCGGCGGAGTCGAGGACGTGCACGACCTCCACGTCTGGGCGATCACTTCGGGCCGCGAGGCTCTGAGCGCGCACGTCATCCACGCCGGGGCGGTCTCGCAGCCCGAACTGCTCAAGGAGTTGCGCGCGCGCATCCTCGAACAGTTCGGCGTTGACCACCTCACCATCCAGATGGAGACGGCGGAGTTCGAGGACGAGTCGTTCCACTTCTGCACATCGGGCACGGCCTGCTTCCGCTCGGCGAGGGAATAGTTCAAAGTTCAAGGTTCAAAGTTGAAGGCAAGTCCTTCGTCTTTGACTTTGAACTTTGAACCTTGAACTTGAGTGAATATGGAAATCAGTCTTCTACTCGTCCTCGACCTGCGCGAGCAGGCGGCGCTTCAGGCGGCGCTGGTGACGCACGGCGCGCCGGACTCTCTGGTGACGCTCGCGCTGACGGGCGCGTGCCGCATCCAGACGCTGGACGAGGCGCGGCAACTGCGCCGCTGGCTCGCCGACACGCGCGCCGCCGGAAAGACCGACTTCGCCTCGCTCAACGTCATCGAGCGCGAGTTGATTCGCTTCGGAGTCTGAAGGAGAAGACAGTTTTCAGTAGACAGTTTTCAGTTTTCAGTTCTGCTCTGTGCTGAAAACTGAAAACTGTCTACTGAAAACTGTTCCCATCTATGTCGCACATTGAATTAAGGTACGGGCGCGGGGCGGTCGGCTTCGAGTTCGAGGATGGGCGGTTCGCGGTGCTCGGCGGCGCGGAGGGCGTGGGGCGACCGCTCTCGGACGCGGAGGTGGGCGCGGCGATTGACGACCCCGTTGACTCGCCCCTGCTCGAAGACATCATCAGTCCCGGCGAGAGCGCTCTCATCGTCGTCTCGGACGCGACGCGCGCAACCGCCTCGGCGCAGGTCGTCAACCTCCTCGTCCGCCGACTGATTCAGCTCGGCGTCGCGCCATACGATTTACGAATCATCTTCGCCACCGGCATCCACCGCCGCGTGACGCGCGAGGAGAAGGCGGAGCTGCTCTCGCCCTTCATCGTGCAGCGCGTGCGGACGCTCGACCACGACCCGTTTGACGAAGCGCAGCACTCGCGCCTCGGCGAGACGGAGAGCGGCACGCCCATCGAGCTCAACCGCGCGCTCTTCGACCACTCGCACGTCATCCTCACGGGCGCGGTCGGCTTTCACTACTTCGCGGGCTTCACGGGCGGGCGCAAGAGCGTCTGTCCGGGGCTCGCCTCGGCGCGGACGGTCGAGGCGACGCACCTGCGCGCGCTCGACTTCGAGCGCGGGGGACGCCGCGCGGGCGTCGGCGTGGGACGGCTCGACGGCAACGCCGTCCACGAGGAATGCGAGCGCATCGCGGCGGAGGTCGCGCCCTCGTTCCTCATCAACACGGTCGTGGACGATGAAGGCCGTGCCGTCCGGGCCTACGCGGGCGACTGGCGCAGGGCGCACCGACTGGCCTGCGCCGAGTACGCCGACGAGCACACCGTCGCCGTTGAAGAGAGGCGCGCCGTCGTCATCGTCTCGGCGGGCGGAACGCCGCACGACCTCAACCTCGTGCAGGCGCACAAGGCTCTGGAGATGGCCTCTCATGCTTGTGTCGAAGGCGGCACGATTATTCTCGTCGCCGAGTGCGCCGAAGGGCTCGGTCGCCCGGACTTCCTCAAGTGGTTCGAGGCCGCCGACTCGCGCGCGCTCGAAACGCGCCTGCGCGAAGCTTACGAGGTGAACGGGCAGACCGCATGGTCTTTGTTGATGAAGGCCGAGCGGTTCCGCGTCCGGCTCGTCTCCGCGCTCCACGAAGATGAAGTGCGGCGGATGCGCCTTCATCCCGCGCGGAGCGTCGAAGATGCGCTCGCCGAAGCGGGCTCGTCGGAGAGTGGTTATATCCTGCCTCGCGGCGCGGCGCTGCTGCCGGTCGTCGCGGTAGGTTGATTCGGCAGAGGACTTATAGTTGAGCGTCGAAGAGCAAATCACCGAGATCGTCAACCGCGAGACGCGCGCTTGGGATACGCAGGACGTGAAGCTCCTGTTGAGCGTCTTTCATCCCAACATGGTCTGGCCGTGGCCGCCGGACGAGCACGCGCACGACCCGGAGAGTTGGATTTTCTGGGCGGGCCGTTACGACTACGAGCGTTGGAGCCGGAACTGGCAGACGCTCTTCGACACGCACACGCTCGTCCACAACCGGCGGGAGATTCGCAAAATCGTCGTCACCGCCGAAGGCGACGGCGCGTTCGCGGTCGTGGACGTGGACACGCTCTGGCGCGACGCCGACGGACGGGACTTCCATTGGAAGGGGCGCGCGTGTAAGGTCTACTCGAAGGTCGGCGACGAGTGGAAGATGACGATGCACACGGGGCTGCTCGACTACGGCGGGAGAGACGCTGAAGCGAGATAGCAGCGCCTTCATCATCATCAACGCCCGCGCGTGAACTGAGAAGGAGGGGAAAAGTGAAAGCAGCAATCATCGGCACGTGCCTCTTAATCTTCGCCGCGACGGTCTGTCCAACGGCGAACGCGCAGGAGACGACCGCCGCGACGGGCGACGTGCGGCAGAGCGAGGCGCGCGTGCCGCTCGCGCAGGTGGCCGTGGCCTTCGACGTGGCGGGCCGCGAAGCCCTCCACGGTCGCCTCCGCACGCAGTCTCTTTCGGGCACGCCCGAAGCGCCCGTGCGCAACACGCGCCTCGTCCTTGAGAACCGCAGCCAGTTCTTCCTCACATACGTCTCCGGCTGGGCGACCTTCTACGACTCGGAGGGCGTGCGCTGCGGCGAAGGCTTGTGGAAGCTCGAAGCCTTCGCGCCCAACGAGCAGGTCGAGGTGGACACGCCGGGACTGCGACTGACCTGCACGCCCGCGACGTGGCGCGTCGTCGCCACCACGATGCTCACGCGCACCGGCGACGTGGCGAAGCCGAGCCCCGGCGCTCCGTCACCAACAGAGACGAGCCTCCCGACGAGCGCCGACGCCGCCACACCTGCCGCGACTCCGGGCACGACCCCCACGACCGAAACGCCGATGGCCGCCACGCCCCCGCTCGAAATCAACGTCAACGGCAAGACCATCCCCATCCAACTCGGCAACCCCCTCGAAATTCAGGTCGGCAAAGAGCGCGTCCGCATCGTCCTCCAACCCGCACCGTGAAGAGAAGGGATGAAGGATGAGGGATGAGGGATGAAGAAAAACGGGACGGCTTTTTCTTCATCCCTCATCCCTCATCCTTCATCCCTGCTTTTCCCGGCTTGACCTGAGCGGGGCGACGGGTCGAAACTTAGGGAACACCAGAGCCCCGACCGGCAGACAAGTTGACACGAGGAGGTTCACGAGAAATGGCTGATGACAAGAACGCGAACACGTGTGCCCGTGACACCTGCGGGTGTCCCCCGGCGAAGGACAGCAAGTATTGCAGCGAGGAGTGCGAAGATGCGCACAAGGTTCACATGATGGAGATCGGCTGCACCTGCCATCACCCTGACTGCGGCTAAGAGCGCGCCGAAAAACTTTGGCACGAAGCCCCGGCGGGGCGACGAAAACGAACGCGATGTTTCTCACCGCGTTCGTTGTCGCGTCCTGCCGGGGCTTTCTACTGTCTGAGGAATGTAATCGAATCACAATTAACTCCGTGCTACCCCGCTTTACCCTTCTCGTCATCTCAAGAGTTAAGAACCCGCCCCCGACTCAAGTCGCAGTTCGCACGCGGAATGCGTGGACACGGTTTGCGCCGGGGGCGGGGTCGCAGATTCAAATGAGCGCCACGCCCGACAGAGTGCGCCGCAAATCCGAAGGAGGGTTTATGCGTCAGAAAGTTTTCATCGCGCTTTTGCTTTTGACGGTCGCCGCGACCGCGCAGGCTCAGAACCCACGCGCGCGCGCCGGGGCCGAGAGCGCGACCTCGGTCACACAGGACGGCAGGCGTCTGGACATCGCTTCGGGCACGCGCCTCAACGCGCAACTCCAGGACACGCTCGACGTGAGCAAGGCGCGCGTCGGCGACCGAGTGGTCTTGAAGACGACGGAGGCCATCAAGTCGAACGGCGAGACCTTAGTGAAGAAGGGCGCGCACCTCTTGGGCCGCGTCTCGGACGTGAGCCGCAGGGCGAAGGGCAGCGCCGAGTCTTCCGTCACGCTCCTCTTCGACCGGCTCGAAAGCGGCTCGCTCTCCGCGCCCCTTTCGGTCACGATTAACTCCATCACGCAGGCCGGGGCGCGGGGCCGCGTGGGCGACGAAGAGTTCGGCGCTGCCGCGAGCAGCAACACTTCGACTCGCGCGCAGAGTGGCGGCGGAACTCTTCGGGCGGCGGTCTGCTCGGCGGCGCGACCAACGCGGTCGGCAACACGGTCGGCGGCGTGACGCGCGCGGCGGGCGACGTGGTCAGCGGTACGACCGAGACGGTCAGCAACACGACGCGCGGCGTCGGCGACACACTGGGTCGCGTCCGCGTCTCGCAGTCGGCCAGCGCCTCTGCCGAAGGCGGCTCCACGCTCTCGCTCAACGGCGGCAACCTCCGTCTGGAGAAGGGCACGACCTTCAACCTCACGCTCAACGAATCCGCCGGCATTAACCAGTAAGTAAGACAAACGACGAAGCCAAAAAGCCGTCAATCGTCAATCGTGAATAGTAAGAGCTGGTCTTAACTATTCACGATTGACGATTGACGGTTGACGGCTTTTTCTACTGCTTACACAATCTTCCTGTGTTGATGAGTTGGCGTGTGGCGCGATAAAGTAAGCGCAAGGAGCAACGCCGCAGAAAAATGAGCCGTTCGATTCACTTCGCAGATGGAGGCGTGCGTGCGCGCACCGCCGCTTCGGAGCCGGAGGTGCTGGCGCGTTTACGCGACGTACGTGGGCGCGGAGAACGTGCTCGTTGACGAAGAGAAGGTCGAGCCTTACGCGGCGGACGCGCTCAAGGAAAAGTTTCCGCCGGAGGCGGTCGTGCTGCCGGGCTCGGCGCGCGAAGTTTCGGAGATTATGCGGCTGGCGAACGAGCGTCGCTTTCCGGTCACGGCGCGCGGCGGCGGCGTCGGCTACACGGGCGGCGCGGTTCCCGTGGAGGGCGGCATCGTCATCGGGACTGACCGCATGAACCGCGTGCTTGAGGTCAACGCCGAGAACCTCTACGCCGTGACCGAGCCGGGGGTGACGACCTACGCGTTGCAACAGGCGGTCGAATCGCAGGGGCTCTTCTACCCGCCCGACCCGGCCTCGTACAAGAACTCTTTCATCGGCGGCAACATCGCGGAGAACGCGGGCGGCATCCGCTCCGCCAAGTACGGCGTGACGAAGCACTACGTCCTCGGACTCGAAGTCGTCTCTGCCGACCGGCGAGATAATGCGCACCGGCGGGCGGACGAGCAAGAACGTCGTCGGCTTCGATTTGACGGGCTTGATGTGCGGCTCCGAAGGGATGCTCGGCATCATCACGGAGGCGACACTGCGCCTCTTGCCTCTGCCCGAAGCGACGCGGACGGTGCGCGCGACCTTCCGCACGATGACGGCGGCGTGCGCCTGCCCGGCGGCCTTCACGCGCGCCCGCGTCACGCCCGTCGCCATCGAGGTCTTAGACCGCAGCGCCATCCGCGCCGTCGAGGCCGAGTTCGCCTTCGGCATTGACGCGGAAGCGGGCGCGCTCCTGCTCGTCTCGGTGGACGGCTCGGCGGAAGAGGTCGAGCGCACTTCGCGCGTCGTCGAAGATGTGATGAAGGAGTCGGGCGGCTACGACGTTCTGCGCTCGTTGACGCGCGAGGATGAAGACCGCCTGTGGGACGTGCGCCGCGCTCTGTCGCCCGCGATTAAGAAGTACGGGACGCTCAAGTTCAACGAAGATGTCGTCGTGCCGCGCTCGCGAGTGCCGGAACTCATCGAGCGCGTCGAGGAGATAGGCAAAAGGCACGAGACCTTCGTCGTCAACTTCGGACACCTCGGCGACGGCAACATCCACGTCAACTTCATGTGCGACCGCGCGGACGCGGAGGCCGTCCGCCGCGCGCGCGCCGCCGTCCACGACACCTTCGCCGCCTCGGTCGAACTCGGCGGCACGATCAGCGGCGAGCACGGCATCGGCTACGTCAAAGCGCCGTACCTCGAAATGGCGCTCGACCACTCGACGGTCGAAACCATGCGCCGCATCAAACGCGCGCTCGACCCGAACGGCATCCTCAATCCGGGGAAGATGTTTAGCCCGTGACAGGTAAACCGTGACAGGTGACAGGAGAAAATCTGTCTTCCTCTTGTCACTTGTCACGGTTTGCGGTTCACGTCTTTTATGCTTAGCGTCCTTTTAGAACTTCAGCGGCTCAAGCGGCTCGACCGCACGGGGTGGGTCTTGCGTGGACTGCCGCCGGGAGCGGAGTCGGTGGCGGCACACTCTTTCGGCGTGGCGCTGGCGGCGATGCTTTTGGCGGACGAGGCCGCGGCGCGCGGCGTCGAGGTGGACGCAGAGCGCGTGCTGCGGCTCGCGCTCCTGCACGACGTGGCCGAGGCGCGGACGGGCGATATGCCGCGCACGGTCGCCGACTACTACGGCAAGGATGTTCGCAAGCGCGCCGAGCGCGCCGCCTTCGACGACATGACGCGGGACTTGGGCGAGAGGCACGGCGCGCGCTACAGCGAGCTGCACGAGGACTACGAGGAGCGCGCGAGCCTCGAAGCGCGGCTCGTGAAGGCGGCGGACATCATAGACCTTCTGGCGCAGGCCCTGATGTTCGAGCGCGCGGGCGCGCGCGGCCTCGACGAATTCTGGGAAGGCGCGGAGGCGCGAGACTTCGGACTCGAAGGCGTGAGCCGCGAAGTCGTCGCCGAGACGATAGCCGCGCTCGTCCGCGCGCGAGAGGAGATTAAAGAGTAATCAGTTTTCAGTTTTCAGTTTTCAGTTCTTGGCTTAACTGAAAACTGAAGACTGAAAACTGATTACTGAATTCTCATGGATTGGCTGACGCGATATCTGGAGTCATGGGGTCTTTCGTGGTGGCAGGTGCTGGCCGGGGTGCTCATCTCGGTGGTGACTTTCGCCCTGAGCACCGGCATCGTGACGTTCGTGCTGGTGAAGCTGCCCGCGAACTATTTCCACTCGTCGCACGAGCGGGAGTTTCTGGTTGACAGGCACAAGGCGCTGCGCTGGGCCGGCATCGTCGCCAAGAATTTGTTCGGGCTGGTGCTGGTCTTCTCCGGCGTCGTAATGACTCTGCCGGGCGTGCCGGGGCCGGGCGTTCTGACCATCCTGCTCGGCATCATGCTGCTGGACTTTCCGGGCAAAAGAGACCTTGAGACGAAGCTCGTGGGCCGCCCCACAGTCTTCCGCGCCATCAACGGCCTGCGCGCGAAGTTCGACAAGCCGCCGCTCATGCTCGACTGAAAAGCGGGTGCCGGGTTGCGTGCGACGGGTGACGGGAAAGTAAACGTCTTTCACCGTCAACCGTCGCCCGGCACCCGGCACCCGCCCCGCGTTGACAAGGGCGAAGCGCGTTTGTTAGCTTCCTTTGATTGTTTTCGCTAAATTTTTGAGCCCACGGGGATTGCGCGGAGGCAGCTTCTTCTTTCGATGTCCAATTCAAAGCACCCTTTGAACGTGCCGCGCGCGCGCCTCGCGGCGACGTTGGCGGTCGCCGTGTTGCTCACCGGCTGCGGGCTCATCAGCCCGAAGCGGCGTGTCGCGGTCGCGCCCATCCTCACGCCGCTCGCCGAAGCCGACACCCCCGCGCTCTTCGCCGAGATCAACCGCCTCGCCGCCGTCCGCTCGCTGCGCGGCAAGATTGACATCCAGTTCCTCGACACCTCCTTCGCCGAGTGCGGCGTCATAGACAAGTACCGCACCACCGAGGGGAGCATCATCGTCCAAAGGCCCGGCCAGATTTACCTCGCCATCAACGCGCCCTTCGGCATCAAGATTGCAGAGATGAGCTCGAACGGCCAGAAGTTCTGGGCCGCGCTCTATCAGGGCGACGAGAAGTACAAACGCTTCGTGACGGGGACGAACAGCGCCGTTTACGAGAAACTTGAGGCCAACAGCGCGGCCCCCGACTGTCGCGGCAACGATAAGCAGCGCGAAGCCGCGATGCAGCGCGCCACCGTCAGCGCATTATCGAGCCTGCGCCCGCAGCACTTCTCCGACGCCCTGCTCGTGCTGCCGGTCACGACCGAGAACTCGAATCTCATCTACGCGCAGGCCGAGACGTTCGAAGAGGAGCCGGACACGCGCCCCAACGCGAAGAAGAACGCGAGAGTCGTGCGCGGCTACTACGTGCTCACAGAGCTTGAGCCGCAAGAGCCGAACCGCGCGCGCGTCCTCCGCCGCTTCTGGTTCGACCGCTTCGGCACGAAGGTGCGGCTCGCGCGCGTCCAGACCTACAACGAGCGCGGCCAACTCTTCACCGACGTGATTTACAACAACCAGAAGAGCTTCGGCTCAGAAAGCCGCCACCAACTGCCCGCGCAAATCGAACTGACGCGCCCGCAGGATCGCTACTCCATCCGCATTGCCTTTCAGGAGCCGGAGTCGGTGGACGTGGATCGTGTCTATGACGACTCCGGAATCTTCGTCCTCAAGAACGACTCCAAGCTGCCGGAATTCGATCTGGACGCCAGAAGGAGATAAAAGCCGTGAACCGTGACAGGTAAACCGTGACGAGAGAAATCTTGTTCTTACTTGTCACCTGTCACGGCTCACGGCTCACGGCATTTTTATGGACAGTCTCGCCGCCGCCAACGTCCGCCAGCGTCCCGTGCGCGCTCTTGTGAGCGCGGCGGGCGTTGCTCTGGGCGTGTGTCTGGTGATGCTCTTTACGGGGCTCGCGCGCGGGATGTCGAACGACCTCCAGCGGCGCTCTTCGAACCTCCGCGCCGAAATCATCTTCACGCGACCGGGCTCGACCGAGATGGTCAGCTCGTCCGCCAGTCTCGACACGAGGTACGTGGAAGAGCTTCTGAAGGTCGAGGGCGTCCGGCTGGCCGTCCCCGCCATCCGCTACGTCTCGCAAGGGGGGCGCGGCTTCGGCTTCGAGCAGGTCGAGGGCGTGGACTGGCAGCCCTTCGCCGAGATGAACGGCATGAAACTCGTCGAAGGCCGCGCGCCCAACGGCCTCAACGAAGTGGTGATTGACGAGACCAAGGCGCGCAACAACGACCTCCGCGTGGGCGGCACATTAAAGCTCTTCGGCGACCAGCCCTACACGGTCGTCGGCGTCTACACGCCCGAAGCCGGGCCGCGCGTCAAGATGTCTCTGGCCGCGATGCAGGACGCGCTCGAAGTGCCGGACAAGTGCACGTGGATTTACGTCAAGATTAATAACCCGGCGGAGGAAGAGGCCGTCGCGCGGCGGATAGACGAGGCGTTGCCCGGCAACAAAATCCAGTTCACGCGCGAGGTCTTCCGCGGCTTCGAGGAGAGCATCCCCTACCTCGGCACTTTCCTGCGCACGCTCGTCGGGCTCTCGGCGGTCGTCAGCGGGCTCGTCGTCATGCTCGCCATGTACACGACGATTACGGAGCGGACGCGCGAGATAGGAATCTTGAAGGCGCTCGGAGCCTCCCGCCGCTACATCGTCGGCGAGATCGAGAAGGAGGCGATGCTGATTAGCGTCTGCGGCGTCGTCGCCGGGTTCGCCGTCTCGTTCCTCGCGGGCTATCTCATCCAGCGTTCCTACGGACTGATGTTCGAGTACAGTTGGTCTTGGGGGTTGACGGCGGCGCTCATCGGGCTCCTCGGCGGCATCCTCGGCGCACTCTACCCGGCGGCGCGCGCCGCCAACCTCGACCCCGTGAACGCGCTCTCCTACGACTGAAGAAGTACGATTGAAGAAGTTTTGACGATTGACTGATGCGAACAATCCTGCAAGCCGAGAATTTGGAGAAGGTCTACCGCGTGGGCACGGTGGACGTGCACGCCCTGCGCGGCGTCTCGATGGATGTCGAGGAGGGCGAGTTCGTCGCCATCATGGGGCCTTCGGGCTGCGGCAAGTCAACGATGCTGCACCTCTTGGGCGGCCTCCTCACCCCGACGAGCGGGCGCATCGTGATTGACGACGAAGACCTCACCGCCGCCACCGACGCCCGCCGCACAGACATCCGCCGCCGCAAAATCGGCTTCGTCTTCCAACGCTTCAACCTCTTCCCGACGCTCACCGCCGAGGGCAATCTGCGGCTCGCCGAGCGCATCCACGCGGGCGGCGACGGCGGCAAGGACGACCACCCCGAACGGCGGCGCGAAATCCTCCGCCTCCTCCAGCTCGAAGACAAGATGCACCACAAGCCTCTGGAGCTTTCGGGCGGCGAGCAGCAGCGCGTCGCCCTGGCGCGGGCGCTGGTCAACCGCCCCGCCATCGTCCTCGCCGACGAGCCGACCGGCAACCTCGACTCCGAGAACTCGGCCATCGTCCTCAACATGTTTCAGGAGATGAACTACCGCTTTAACCAGACCATCATCATGATTACCCACAACCCGGAGGCCGCCGCCATGTGTCGCCGCATCATCCAGATGCGCGACGGGCAAATCGTTGCCCCCGCCCCCCGTGTCCAGATATAATGCACTGCGGACGGTCGCGCCGTTTGACTGAACGAGTCGAAAAGCGCAGCCAAATTGCGCCACTTGTCAGCCGCCGACCGCCATTTTTTGTTATGTCCAGCATCCTGCGCACCATCAAAAGAATCGTTCTCTGGTCGTATGGGCGGACGACCTGGCAGTACGACGTGCTCTGCGTGCTCATCGTCGCCTTCGTCTTTTTGACGCCGAAAAGCTGGTTTGAACAGGGCAAACTGCAAGGGCGGGGACTGCATCAAAATAGTTTCATGGCGGCTGAGAAGCTTTTCCTCCGCCCCGACAATCTGGGGGCAAATCCCGACTCAAAGGCCGTGGAACAGGGCGTGCAAAGGCTTACGGGTAGGCCGGACGCACGGGTCAAGGGGTGGCGGGCGCTCAGAACCGAAGACGGGCGAATCGCCGTATATGAGGTTGACATCGAGTAATCATTCACTATAATCACCCGGTTTCCGAGACCGGGCAGGAGTCTCCCTTAGTTTCCCAAAGGAGTTCGCATGAAGAAGTTAGTTTTGCTTGGCCTCGCGTTGGCATTCTTAGTCGGCTCTGCGGCGCTGCCCCCGGCGGCGAACGCGCAGGGGGCGGGGCTCGTCAGCTCGATTCTCAATAAGATGGAGCGCAACCGCCGCGACATGCGCAGCCTGCGCGCGGGCGTCATGATGCAGAAGTACAACGCCCAGATTAAGGACTACGACAACTTTCAGGGCGAAGTGCAGTACGTCCCCGGCGCGGGGCAGAACGTCTCCGTCCGCATTGACTGGCAGCAGCCGCTGCGCGAGCACCTTGCGGTGTCCGGCGGCAAGTACACGCTCTTCAAGCCGCGCCTCAACATGGCCTATCAGGGCAGCACGAGCAGCGCGTCGAAGAACTCCAAGGTGAGCGGCGTGCTCGGCTTCGGGCTGGGGATGTCGAAGGCGCAGTTCAACTCGGCCTACGACATCGAACTCGTCGGCGAGGGCACGCTCGACGGCCCGCACGTCTGGCTCTTGAAGTTCACGCCGAAGGGCGGGGCCAGCTTCAAGTACGCCGAGGTCTGGGTTGACGACGGCGGGATGCCCATCCAGACACGCGTCACCGAGCGCAATAACGACTCGACGCTCGTCCGCCTCTTGAACCCGCAGAAGAACGTCCGCATCCCCTCGGACGCCTTCACGCTCCAACTCGGCTCCGGCGTCAAAATCGTCAAGGGCTAAGCTCTTTACAAACAGTTCAGGCGAGGGAAGGGTTCCGGCGCGAAGAGAGCCGGAACCCTTCGCCGCGTTTGTGGCCCGCCTTACGCCAACGCGCTCTCGGAAAGCACCCGGCGGCTTGCTTCCTGCACGCTCTTTGCGTATTTTCTAACCGTACTTCTGAAGGGAGTCCGGCGCTCTTAAGCATCTTTCCCGCACCGTCGCGCCGAGGCGAAGATAAAGACAGTTTGATGAAGAGAAGCACGCACCTCAAGTTAAAGCTGCGGCAGGCGGAGTTCATCCTCCGCGGCTTGGCCTCGTCGCGCCACCCCGTCCTCGCGCACGTCATCCCGATGCGCCGCTGCAACCTCGCGTGCGCCTACTGCAACGAGTACGACAAGACTTCCGACCCCGTGCCCGTCGAAGAGATGAAGCGGCGGCTCGACAAGCTCGCCGACCTCGGCACGTCCATCATCACCATTTCGGGCGGCGAGCCGATGATGCACCCGCAGCTCAACGACATCATCCGCCACATCCGCCGGCGCGGGATGATCGCCGGGCTCATCTCGAACGGCTACTACATGACGCCCGAAGGCGTGAAGGGCTTGAACGACGCCGGTCTCCAGTATCTTCAAATCAGCATTGATAACGTCGAGCCCGACGAGGTCTCTCGGAAGAGCCTTCGGAACCTCGACAAGAAGCTCCAGAACCTCGCCGCCTACGCCGACTTCCACGTCAACATCAACTCCGTCATCGGCGGCGGCATCAAGAACCCCGACGACGCGCTCGTCATCGCGCGCCGCGCAAGGGAATTGGGCTTCGACACCACCGTCGGTATCATCCACGACGGGCAGGGGATTCTGAAGCCGCTCGAAGACAAGGAGCGGAAGGCTTACGAGGAGCTGAAGGTCTTCAACAGGAGCAACTACTCGCGGCTCGCCTGGTTCCAGAACAACCTCGCCGACGGCAAGCCGAACGAGTGGCGCTGCCGCGCGGGCGCGCGCTACCTCTACATCTGCGAGGACGGTTTAGTCCACTACTGCTCGCAGCAGCGCGGCAACCCCGGCATCCCTCTGGCCGACTACTCGATGGAAGACTTCGACCGCGAGTACAACGCCGACAAGTGGTGCGCGCCGCTCTGCACGGTCGCCTGCGCGCACAAGACCGCCATCCTCGACAACTGGCGCAACCCGCAGAAGGGTGCGGCGAAGAACGCCGCCCCGCAGCGCCTCCGCGACGCCATCATGCGCACCATCCGCGCCGACTAGGCGCGAACGAGCGGACGCCCCACGCGCCAAGCGCCCGCCGAGAAGAGTCACTCCTCAACATACGGGGGCGCACGTGAACGACAACCTCCACAGACATTCCGCCAGCGCGAACGTCGCCCTCGCAGCGACGTTCGCGCTCTTTCTTCTGCTACTCGTCTTACCAACAGGCCACACGGCCCACGCACGCCAGAACGCCGCCGTCTCCTCGACTCCGGCGACACCGACGCCCGCCGGGGTTGATTCTTCCGGGCAGTTGAAGTTGACGGTCACGGTCACGGACAAGGCGGGCCGGAACGTCACCGGGTTGAGGCGCGAGGCCTTCAGCGTCTCCGAAGGGAAGAGCGCGCCGGAGTTGAGTTATTTCAGCGGCGAGGAGTTGCCGCAGAGCGTCGGCGTCATCTTCGACGTGTCGAAGTCAATGAGCCCCGCCGCGCTCGAATTCGCGCGCGGGGCGCTCGTCCGCTTCATGCGGCAGGCGCACGCGTCGAACGAGTACTTCGCCGCCCCGCCCGCACAGAGTCCTTAGCCACAACGCGACGGGCGTGCCACTAAGGGGCCGCCGGTTCGTCCGTTTGCCCGACGCGCGCACGCGCGGCCTCGCAACTCACGTTTGGGGGCGTCCGCGCGCAGAGACTACTTCGCAGAAACGTGAGATAAGAACGCGCCGCCTCGTCCGCGCGCCCCGTCGCTTCGAGGGCGGAGCCGACGTGGAAAACGAGCATCTCGTCGGGCTCGCCGCCCGCCTCGGCGGCCCGCAACTCCGCGAGCGCCTCCCCGGCGCGTCCCGCTTCGAGCAGTTCCAGCCCCAGAAGCTTCCGCGTGTGCGCGTCCTCTTGCACGCCGAGCGCCGCGCGGTACTCCTTAATCGTGCGCTCGCGTTGCTCGTAGAGCTTCGCCCTCGCGGCGCGCGCGAGGTGCGCATCGAAGCTCTGATAATCCTGATAAAAGAAGAGCCCTCCGACGAGCAGTAAAGCCCCGGCGTAGAGCAGCGGCACGACGAATCTCGGCCTCCGCGCGGGAGGCGCGGGCGTCTCCGCTCGCTCGCCCGCGTCGTCGTCGCGCGCGGCGCTCGCGCCCGAATCTTGAATCACTTCGCCCGCGCCGTCGTCAGTCTGCATCGCTTCTTTCGCGCCGCCGTCCTCCGTTGGCGTGTCCGTCGGAGATGCGTCCGGGCGGCGCGTGTACATGCGCGCGACGAGGTAGAGCGGGAGGACGATTGGCGGGAAGATGAAGGTGCAGACGGCCCACGCCCAGACGGCGTAGAGACGAAAGCCGCCGTGGCGTCGCGCGGAGGCCAAGACCCACGCGGAGGCCGCGACGGCGAAGATGTAGAAGGCCGGGCGCAGCGCCTCGGAAATATCACCGGCGGAGATTTGCCAGCGCCCGCTCAAGCGGCGGCCCTCTAAAACGAGCGCGGCAGCGGGCCGCCGACGGTGTAGAGCGTGACGGAGCTGGAGAGCCCCTTGCCGGAGAGGCGGCCAGCCATCAGCACGATGGTCTCGCCCTGCTGCACGACACCGGCCTCGACGAGCGTCCGCTCGCAGGCGCGCAGAAGGTCGTCCGTGTTGTCGCACGGCGACTGCGAGAGTGACTCGACGCCCCAGACGAGCGCGAGCTCGTTCTGCACGTTGCGGTCGGAGGTGATGGCGATGATGCGCTGTTCGGGCCTGAGCGCCGAAAGGCGGTGCGCCATGAGGCCGGACTCGGTGATGACGCCGATGGTGCGCGAGCTGATCTCCTCGGCGGCGAAGGCCGCGGCCTCGCACAGGGCGCGGCTGACGTGTCCCGACTGCTTCCCGGCCCAACGCGTGATGTCGCCCGAACGGCTCTTCGTGCCGCCTTCGGCGGACTCGATGATGCGCGCCATCGTCGCCACGGCGAGCACCGGGTACTTGCCCGTCGCCGTCTCCGCCGAGAGCATCAAGGCGTCGGTGCCGTCCCACACGGCGTTCGCCACGTCCGAGGCTTCGGCGCGCGTCGGGCGCGGCTCTTCGATCATTGATTGGAGCATCTGCGTCGCCGTGATGACGACCTTGCCGCGCAGGTTCGCCTCCTCGATGATCTGCTTCTGGTAGACGGGAACTTTCTCGACGCTCGTCTCGACGCCCAAATCGCCGCGCGCGACCATCACGGCGTCCGCCGCCTTAACAATCTCTTCGAGGTGCGTGATGGCCTCGGCCTTCTCAATCTTCGCCACCAGGGGCGCGGTGCCGCCCGCCGCCTTGATGAGCGCCTTGGCCTCCTCGCAGTCTTCGGGGCGGCGGACGAAGGAGAGCGCGATGTAGTCGGCGCGCTCGCGCACGGCCCACTGAAGGTCGCGCCTGTCCTTGTCGGTCAGGGAAGGTATCGGCAGGCTCACGCCCGGCAGGTTGATGCCCTTGCGCTCGGCGAGCGTCCCGCCGTTGACGACGCGCGTCACCACGTCCGTCTCGTTCGTGCTCTCGACCGAGAGTTCAATCGCGCCGTCGTCGAGGAGGATGCGCGCGCCCGGTTTGACGTCGCGCGCGAGCCCCGGATAGTTGGTCGAGACCTCGCGCGCGTCGCCGACGACCGAGCGCGTGGTGAGCGTGAAGAGCGCGTTCGCTTCAATCACGACGGGCTGACCGCCTTTGAGCATGCCCGTCCTGATCTTCGGCCCCGAAAGGTCTACGAGCAAGGAGAGCGAGCGCCCGTGACGCTCGGCGGCGACGCGCGCCCGCTTGATGGACTCCGAGTGCTCCTCCTGCGTACCGTGCGACATGTTGATGCGCACGCCGTTCGCGCCCGCCACCATCAGCGACTCCAAAACCGCAGGCTCCCGCGACGCCGGGCCTATCGTGGCAAGTATCTTGGCTCTTCTCACTTCAACTCCCCCCTGAAAAGAAGTCTGGAGTCTGAGAGCCCGGAGTCGTGAGTCAAAAGCAGAACGATTGTCTTTGACTCGCGACTCCGGGCTCTCAGACTCCAGACTTTTGATTGTTATTCGTCAACGGTCTTGTCCTTGAGGGCGGTCTCGACGGCGGCTTCTATCCTGCGGGCGACGTTCTCGTCGAAGCCGACGAAGCGTTCGACGATGCGGCCCTCGCGGTCAATGACGAACGTCTGGGGGATGTCGCTGACGCCCGCGAGGAACAAGTCCACGACCTCTTCGTCCGGGTTGGCGAGCTGGTACTCGATGTCCAGCTCCCTGACGTAATCCGGCACCTTCGCCTGGTCTTCCGCGCCGCCGACGTTGAGGCCGATGACCTTGAAGCCCTGCGGGCCGTAAAGCCTCTGGAGCTTGACGAGGTGCGGAATCTCTTCGCGGCACGGCGGGCAGTAGGTCGCGTAGAAGTCGAGCACGACGACCTCGCCCCGGTGGTCGGCGAGGCTCGCGCGCCGCCCGTCGAGCAGCGTCCAGCCGCTCGCGCTGCCGCCGCGCTCGTTCGTGCGGCGGGCCGTCTCGGCGGGCGGCATCGGTCGCGCGGTGCGCGGCGACTGCGCGCCCTGCGGCGTCGCCGTGTTGGCCGCGCGCTCCTTCTTCGACGCGCCGTCGAGGCTGCACGCCGCCGTCAGCACGGACAGGATTACGAAGAGCGCGAGCGTCGTCGTCCGCGCGAGGTCTGCGTGAAAGGCGAAAGGCATCTGTGTGAAAGCTCCTCCGAGAGAGGGCAGCATTTTACACGACGCGCGCGGGCGTGGCACGCGTCAGGCGGAAGACCGACCGCGACGGAGGCTTTGAAGTGATGAAAGATGAGCGATGAACAGCGGGACGGAGTTGAATCTCAAACCTTGAGATTTCAATTAACAGTCCCTTCATCATCCCGCGTCCCGTGTTCCGCGTTCAGGTCGGTCTCTTCGAGCGAAGGCGCGGGCTCGTGCGCGGGGACGGCGTACTCTTCGTTGACCCACGCGCCGAAGTCTATGAGCTTGCAGCGCTCGGAGCAGAAGGGGCGGAAGAGATTATCTTTGAGCGTGGTAGGCTTGTGGCAAGTCGGGCATTTCATGGAAAAAGCTGTTAGCTCTTAGCTTTTAGCGGGTAGCTTAAAAACTGAAGAGCTTCGAACCCCCTTGAATGAACTCTAAAAAAAGCTGACGGCTAAGAGCTTCTTTTCACACCACGGCGGTCGCGACCGGCGGGTTTTTAATCAGGATTTTGCGGTCAACGAAGTCAATGATACCCGCGCGGCGCATGGCGTTCAAGCGGACGGTGACGCTCTCTCGCGTCGAGCCGACGATGGAGGCAATCTCCCTGTGCGGCAGTGGGATGTCTATGAGGACGCCCGCCGCTTCGCGCACGCCGTAACGCTCGGAGAGTTCGGCGAGGAGCTTGTCGAGGCGGGCGGGGATGGCGTCCAGAGCGAAGTCGGCCACCCGCCGCTCGGCCCGCGCAAGCCGTTGACCAACCATGCGGAAGGTGTAATCATAAAGTCCGCGGCTCGTAGACATCCCCTCCTGGTAAACCCCCACCGGAATCCGCAGCAGTCGCACGTTCTCGTAGGCGACGGCGCAACGCTCGCGCGTCCCCCCGTCGTAGAGCGCCGACTCGCCGAAGAGCGCGCCCGCGCCGACGATGTCAATGACGGCCTCGCGGCCCGAAGCCTCCTCGACCGAGCAGATTTTGACCCGCCCGCGCGCGATGACGAAAAGCGCGTCGGCCACGTCGCCCTCGCGGTAGACGAAACGGCGGCGGCGAAAGTCCGTGGCGGTCGCCGCCTCGGCCAAAAGCGTGGCGGTCTCCGCGTCGAGACTCGCGCCGACTTCCGAATGTCGTATAATCTCTGCGCGTTCTTCAGTGCTCAGGTCGCAGGCGCGTCGGTGTGGCATGGTGTGGGGGTTCCTCGGTCAGTTGGATTTAAAGGGGACTTCCGTGAGGGCGCGCGTGGCACAGCCGCCCCGAACGGGGACAAACCGGAAGCAGGAGCAGCTTTCTGCTCCGAAAAGACGACTTAACCGGAAAAGGGAAGAAGCGCGCGTGGAAAACGCTTAATGTGTAGCGAGGCGATTCTACATTTTATCTTTTTAACACGTTCGATGAGGAAAGATCGCTGCCAAACGAACGCGAAACGGAAACCGTCCCTTTGTTGGCGGGCACTCTAGCACGAAGCGCGGAAGGCGCGCAAGCCCTGTTTCGTTGCGGCTTCCGCTGCAAATATTATGTCTACCCGGTTCAACGTCCTCGTCGTTGACGACGAGCCCGACAAACGCCAGTTGCTCGCCTTCGCCCTCCAGCACGAGGGCTACGAAGTCCGCACCGCCGTGGACGGAGTGGAGGGCCTCGCCGCCGTCTCGGAGCACCAGCCCGACCTCATTATCACCGACGTGATGATGCCGCGCATGGACGGCTACGAGATGGTCAGGCGCGTGCGCTCGGACGCGCGCACCAAATTCATCCCCGTCATCATCCAGTCCGCCGCACGCGCCGGGGCGCACGACATCCGCCTCGGCTCCGAGGTCGGCGCGCTCGGCTACATCACCGACCCGACCGACCTCGACCTCCTGCGCGCGCGCGCCCGGACGCTCCTCGAATTCAAGAACTACCTCGACTCGTGCGAGGAGGCGGCCTTCACCGACCACTTGACGGGGCTCGCCAACCGCCGCCGCTTCGAGCGCCAGTTGGAGCGCGAGGTGGCGCGCGCCGCGCGCTACGAGCACGCCTTCTGCGTGCTGATGGTGGACATTGACAACTTCAAGGCGGTCAACGACACCTACGGGCACGACGCGGGCGACGAGGCGCTCCGCCGCCTCGGCAACGCCGTGCAGGCCGGGACGCGCGGCATTGACACGGGGGCGCGCATCGGCGGCGACGAGTTCGCCGTCATCCTCCCCGAAACAGACCTCGAACACGGGCTCGAAGTAGCCGAGCGTTTGCGCGCAGCGGTCGGGTCGTTGAACGTCGAAGGCGCGGGGCAAATCACCGCCAGCTTCGGCGTCGCGGAGTTCCCCACGTGCGCCGCCACCGGCGACGAGCTGAAGGCCGCCGCCGACGCCGCGCTCTACGACGCCAAACGCGGCGGTCGCGACCGCGTGGGCTGCGCTCCCAAACAGTCCGAGCCGAACTCGGCGCTCCCGCTCGGCGTATCATAGTAAGGTCAGAAGTCAGAACGCTGAACGCTGAACTATAAAGACGAAAAGCGAGGGCAGTTGTTTTCAGTTCATCGTTGCGGCGTTCTGAGTTCATCGTTTCAGGAGAATTTATGGCTGATTACCGGGACAAGTTGGACGAGTGGCGCGAGGCGGCGCGGCGCAAGGCGCGCGAGCTGGACGAGAAGTACGGCGTCCGCGAGCGCGTCGAAGAGGGCGCGAAGGCCGCCGGCGAGGCCGCGCGGCGCGGCGCGGAGAAGGTTTCGAGCGCGGCGGAGCGAGCGCGCGCCGAGGCCGAGCGTTTGGGCGAAGACTTCGACGTGGACGAGCACGCGCAGGACGTGCGCGAGCGCGCCGAGTCCGCGCGCCAGCACGCGGGCCGCGCCGCCGAAGAGGCCGCGCGAGTGGCGCGCGAGGCGGGAGAAAAACTCCGCGCCGCGGGGAAGAGCGCGGGCGTGCGGGCCGAAGAAGTTCTGGGCGACGCGAAGAAATATTCCGAGGGAGTTTTGGGCGGCGCGAAGAAGTATTACGACCGCGCCTCGCGCGCCTACGACGTGACGGCGCGCGCGACGCGTTTGACGACGGCCTCCTCGGTCGGCCTCTTCCGCGCCTACGACTGGGCGCGCGAGAACCCGAAGCGCGCCATCTTCGTCACGCTCTCTTTGGCGACGGGCGTGCGCCTCGGCGCGGCCTTCCCCGGCATAGACGGCGTGCTGCTCGGCGCGCACCCGCACTGGTTCACGCACTCGGCGCTGCCCGTCTGGGCGATGCGCAAAGTTGGACAGAAGTTTGACTCATACCTCCGCGAGCGCGAAGAGCTGATGGCAGGCGGAGAGTTGGACGAGGCCGAGCGCAAGCGCGTCGAGTTCGAGCGCAAGATGGTGCGCTACGTCGGTGCGCCCCTGCTCGGCGCGTTCAGTTGCGCGGCGGGCGTGGCGATGTGGGCGCAAATCCTTCAGCCCGGCCCCATCGTCGGCGCGCCCATCAGTTGGCTCCTCGGCGGCAACCCCATCCTCGACGGCGTTCTGGCTCTTCGCCAACGGCGTGATCTGCTTCCATCAGGGCTACAAGTTCTTCATGATCGCGCTCAAGGATCAGGAGGACGCCGAGCGCATCGTCAGGGAGATTAAGGGCCTTCTGCCCTCGGCGGCGACGGCCTGACAAGCGCCGCGAGTTTTTACAAACTTTTGACGGGCGAGGCGAACCCGCGCCGCCGCCGCGACGTTTGAACGTGTAAGCGTTAATTCAAGACAAGGAGCATCCGTAAATCATGCGCCGCCTTCTACTGCACTTCAGCACCAGCCTCGTCGCCTTCGTCCTCGGCGTGACGACCGCGATTATCTTCGGCGTCTTCTCCTTCACGCGCGCGGAGGAGCAAGTCGTCCCCGTCGTCCAATTCGGGACGATGACCGCGCCTCGCGCCTGCCCGAACGCGCCGAGGTTCTCGCACGAGATGCCTCTGCCGCCGCTGCCGCCCGCGCCCCCTCTAGCGCCGCTTCCGCCGGAGCCCTTGACGAAGGGGACGCGCATCGTCATCCGCCGCGCGGACGGGACGGTGCAGGTCATCGAGACGGAGAAGCGCGTCGAGCGGAAGCGCGAAGGCAGCTAACTCCGCGAAGAAAAAACAGTACCGCGAGCGGTAGCGAGCGGGTTGACCATTATTAACGTCAACCCGCTCGCTACCGCTCGCGGTACTGTTTTTTTACCTGATAGTCAGAGGGAACGGCGTGAACGAGAGGGCGAAGGCGAGCAGCGTGAGCGCGGCGACGTAGAGGCGTGGGCGACCGAGTTGCTCCGACTCGTCTCCGGCTGCGGGGTGTCGGACGCGGAGCATGACGAAGAGCAGGACGGCGTAGACGAAGCCGCTCGGCGCACCGTGCCAGAGCCAGCCGAGGGGCGCGAGCAGGAGCATGACGGCGAACGCGACGCGGCCCGTCATCCGGTGCGCGCGCACGCCGAAGAGCGCGTAGACGGCGTGCCCGCCATCGAGCTGGCCGACGGGCAGGAGGTTCAGGCTCGTCACCAAAAGGCCGACCCACGCCGCGTAATAGAAAGGGTTCGGCGCGATGTTGGGGAGGTCTTCGAGTCCCGTCAGCGCGGCGAGGAGTCTGAGCAGCGGCGGGTCGTTGAAGACGAGCACGCCCTCGGCGGGCAGCACCCGCGTCTCCGGCGTGGCCGTCCAGACGGCGAGCAAAGCGATGGGCACGAGCACGGCGAAGCCCGCGAGCGGCCCCGCGACGCCGATGTCGAAGAGCGCGCGGCGCGAAGGGATGGGCGACTTAATCTTGATGAAGGCCCCGAAGGTTCCGAGCAAGAACGGCGGCGGCACGGGGATGAAGAAGGGCAGCGTCGCACGCACGCCGTAGCGACGACAGGCGACGTAGTGCCCGGCCTCGTGCGCCAGAAGGATGGCGAGCAAAGAGGCGGCGAACGTCGCGCCCTCGGCGAGGTACGCGGGGTGCGCGAGCGCGTGCGACCAGAGAGCCGCCATCCACTGCGCGTAGTAAACGGGGATGAAGATGAAGTACCCGGCGAGCGAAGTGGGCGCGGGCGTGGCGGGCTCCGGAATGTCACCCGAAGGGATGATGAGCACGAGCCCGGCCCACGTCACCGTCAGCGCGGTGGCGAGCAGGAGCGCCGCGTGGCGAGCCCACTCGCGCGCGGTCGGCCTCGCCCCGGCGTCGCGTGTGAACCCCTCGCGCGGGACGAAACTCGGAATGCTCCTGACGGATTCGGACATGATGGTAAGGCCGTGAACGGTAAACCATAAACGGCGACAGGTGAGGACAAGTTTTATCTTGTCACGGCTTACCTGTCACCGTTTACGGCTTTTAGAATTCCGGTCGCGAGTCGGGGTCGGGCGGGTCGGCGTGGGCGTCTGAGGACGTGGAGACGCCGCCTTCGTGGTCGTGGTCTTCGTCGTGGTCGTGGTCTTCGCCGTCGAAGCCGTGCGCCTGAAGCTCCTTGCCGGGCTTGAAGCGGATGGTCTTGCCGGAGGGGATGGCGACCTCCTCGCCGGTGCGCGGGTTGCGCCCGACGCCGCGCTTGCGCGGCTTGACGACGAAGACCCCGAAGCCGCGCAGTTCGATCCGCTCGCCGCGCGCGAGCGCCTCTTTCATCGAATGAAAGAGGGCGTCAACCGCCTGCTCGGCCTTCATCTTGGGGACGCCCGTGCGCTCCGCCACACGATTCACGATGTCGAGTTTAATCACGCCTGTTTCGCCTCCGCTCCCGGCTCCGGCTCATTCCCCGCAGGTGCTTTGTGTAAGGCTGGCAACACTTTACGTCGCGATAATAGAGACGCGCGGCGACGGCTGTCAAGCCTCAGACAGTTTTGAGTTTTCAGTTTTCAGTTTTCAGTCTGAAGAGTCGGAAACTGAAAACTGAAAACTGAAAACCGAAAACTCGTACTCCGTTGACAAAGCGCGCGCGCGGCGGCTAACCTCAAAACTCGAAAGCTTTTGCGGCGCGCGGGCGTCGAAGAGAGAACGCATGTCCCTATTCAAAAACAAGAGTCAGGCCGCGCCCGCCTTCGGCGACGTGAGCGCGGACGACGACCGCGGCATCGAGGTGCGCCGCCCGCAGGACGAGTCGCGGCGGCACTTCTGGGCCGAGGCGCGTCTGCTCCTGCGCGACCTCGCCTTCGCCTTGATGATCGCCTCGCTCGTCATCGTCTTCGTCGTCCAGCCCGTCAAGGTCGAGGGCACTTCGATGCTCCCACGGCTCGAAGACGGCGAGCGGATTTTCGTCAACAAGCTCATCTACTACGGCCTGCCGGATTTGGAGCGCGGCGACATCATCGTCTTCTGGTACCCGGAAGACCCGACGAAGAGCTACATCAAGCGGCTCATCGGCCTGCCCGGCGAGACCGTGCAGGTGAGGGACGGGCGCATCCTGATTAACGGCAAGGAACTCAGCGAGCCGTACCTCGACCCCGCGAAGAACGTCACGACGCAGAGCCTGCCGCCGGTGCTCGTCCGCTCGCACTACTACTTCGTGATGGGCGACAACCGCGACAACTCATCCGACTCGCGTTCGTGGGGGCTCGTCCCCGAAAAGTACATCTACGGCAAGGCGCTCTTCCGCTACTGGCCGCTCGGCAAGGCGAGCGTCATCCGTCACGAGACCGAATACCCCGGCATCCCCGGTCAAGAGCGGCGACGCCTCGACGGCGAAGAGCTGAGTAGTGAGGAGTAGACAGTTTTCAGTTTTGAGTTTTCAGTCTCCGGCTGTCGGCTCCTGAGATTTCAAAACTCAAATTTGAAATTCCGAAAACTGAACTAAACTGAAAACTCAAAACTGAAAACCGTTTACTGAAACCCGTCTTCATGTTCGACCTCCTGCGCCCACTCCTTTTGATGTTCTACGCGCCCGCGCGCGGGATGGCGGAGGTGCGCGACCGCGCGCCGCTCGGTTTCGCCGCGCTCCTCGCGTTCGTGGCGCACGGGGCGTACATGCTGTTCGTCCTCTGGCCCTTCGTCTCCAATGCGGGGAGCCCCGTGTGGACGGGCGGGCTGCTGCTGCAAGTGGCCTGGAAGGTCGTCAGCTCTCTGCTCTTCACGACGATTCTGCTGGTGCCGGTCCTGGTCTTCGTCGGCAACATCGTCGAGCGGCGCGCGAGCTTCGGCGTGACGCTCAGGCAGGAATACGCGCCCCTCGCCTCGACCGTCCTCTACGCGCGCGTGCTGGCGAGCCTCTTCGCGCTCCCGTTCGCCGCGCTCATCCGCGCCAGCGGCATCGAGGAGATGAGCTACCAGCAGTCTTTGAAGATGTTGGAGTCGCTGGCGCGGCAGGGCGGGCAGAGCCTCGAAGAGATTCTGGCGCAGAGGCCGTTCCTCCTGCCGGAGAGTTTCGCCAGCACGATCATGCTGCCGTTTCTGGCGCTCTGGCTGTTGGTCGCCGTGCGCGAGGCGCTCCGGCTCTCGTGGGGGCGCGCGCTGCTCACGGTGGCGGGCAGCAGCCTCGCCATGATTCCCCTGAGCATGCTCTTCGGCCCGGTCTTCGAGTGGGTCTTCGCCTCGCCGTTCCTCCTCCTCCTGCTCTTCTTCATGCTGCGCGGGTACTTCGCCGAAGTGATGAGCGGGCAGCGCGCGCGCGCCTCCTTCAAGCAGAATCTGGAAGCCGCGACGCTCAACCCGGCGGACGCCTCGGCGCACTACAACCTCGGACTCATCCACCTCCAACGCAAAGAACTCGAAGAGGCCCGCGCCCGCTTCGCCCGCGCCGTCGAGATTGACCCCGAAGAGGTGGACTCGCATTACCAACTCGGACGCATCGCGCGCGAGCAGGGGCGTCTGCCCGAAGCCGTCGGCCACTTCGAGCAGGTCGTCGTGCGCGACCAGACGCACGCGCAGCACGAAATCTGGCGCGAGATAGGCGCGACCTACGTCGCCGCCGGGCAGTTCGAGGACGCGCAGGAGACGCTCGGTCGTTTTCTCGACCAGAGGCAGTCAGACCCCGAAGGGCTCTACCTCATGGGGCGCGCGCAGTTCGGTCAAGGGCGTTTGCGCGAGGCGCGGGAGTGGATGCAGCGCTGCATCGAGGCCGTCAAGACCGCGCCCGCCTACAAGTACCGCGCCGACAAGCGGTGGCTCAACGAGGCGCAGCAGTTCCTCCGCACGCAGGCCTAGACGAAACCGGAATGGACAAGAGAGAAAACAAACCTGCCCTGCTCGTCCTCGAAGACGGTCGCGCCTTCCGTGGTCGTTCATGGGGGGCCGAAGGCGAGTCCTGCGGCGAGATGGTCTTCAACACTTCGATGTCCGGCTATCAGGAGGTTCTGACCGACCCTTCATACGCCGGGCAGATCGTCTGCATGACCTACCCGCTCATCGGCAACTACGGCGTGAACGAGGCGGACGCCGAGAGCGCGCGACCGTGGGTCGAGGGCTTCGTCGTGCGCGAGGCGAGCCGCACGGCGTCGAACTGGCGCTCGGAGGAGACGCTCGACGCTTACTTGAAACGCTGGGGCGTCGTCGCCATTGACCACGTGGACACGCGCGCCCTCGTCCGGCACATCCGCGAGCGCGGGGCGATGCGCGCCTGCATCTCGACCGTTGACCTCGACGTGCAGAGCGTCCTCCGGAAGGCGCTCGGCTCCGCGCCGATGGAGAACCGGGAGCTGGCGAGCGTGGTCACGACGCCGCGCGCGTATGAGGTGGCGGCGGCGGGCGAAGAGCGTTTCCACGTCGTCTGCTACGACTTCGGCGTGAAGCGGAATTCGCTCGGCGAGTTGTCGCGGCTCGGCTGCCGCGTGACGGTCGTGCCTTCGACGACTCCCGCCTCGGAAGTCTTAGCGATGAAGCCCGACGGAGTTTATCTCTCGAACGGGCCGGGCGACCCGGCCTCGATGCACGCGGCGGTCGAAGAGATTCGGCGTCTGACCGAGAGCGGCGTGCCGACCTTCGGCATCTGCTTCGGCCACCAGCTTTTGGGCCGCGCCTTCGGCGGCGAGACCTACAAGCTGCGCTTCGGCCACCGGGGCGGCAACCAGCCCGTCAAAGACATCTCGACGGGGCGGGTCGAAATCACCTCGCACAACCACGGCTTCGCCGTCCGCGCCGAGAGCCTCCCGCCCGAAGTCGAGGTCACGCACCTTAATCTTAACGACGACTGCGTCGAGGGCCTGCGGCACACGCGCCTGCCCGTCATCTCCGTCCAGTACCACCCCGAAGCCGCGCCCGGCCCGCACGACGCCGCGCACCACTTCACGCGCTTCGTCGAGTTGATGGAACGCGAACATAAACGCTGAAGTCGGAACGCTGAACGCTGAACCGTCAGAAGTTTTCAGCGGTGAACAAATCTGTAGGGGCAGGGCTTGTCCCTGCCCGTGCTTTCGCTAACGTAAGCACGGGCAGGGACAAGCCCTGCCCCTACAGATTTGTCTGACGCTTTTCAGTTCAGCGTTCGGCGTTCTGACTTCAGCGTTTGCAGTTAACTCGGCGTCTCGGCCCGGCGTTCCATCTCGGAGATAACGTCGGCGAAGACTTTCGACGTGCGCGCGGGCTGCGAGTAGGGGCCGTTGTGGACGGCGTCCTTGTTCGTGATGGGGAGGAACGTCCAGCCCTCGCCCGCGCCGTAGAGGTAGATGCCGAGCGTCGCCTCCTCCTCCGGCTTGAGGAGGAAGTCTTCGGAGTAGCAGGCGAGCCCGAAGGCGTAGGGACGGAAGAGCGCGTGGCGGACGTGCGGGCGCTCGAACATGTCGCCCTTCTCAAGGTCTATCCCGGCCAGCTCCGACCCGGCGGCGAAGGACTCCATGCCGTTCAAAGCGCCCGCCTCGATGAGCGTGGGCGAGCCGACGGCGAGCCCGCCCTCGATGCCGAAGAAGGTGTTGAGGTAGTCCTCGTCCGAGGCGTACATGAAGGGGCCGTAGGCGGCGTTGGCGGTGACGAAGGGCGTCAGGATGGCGAGCGCGGGGCTCAAGGGGCCGCCCTCGTCAACCGGCCCGGTCGTCAGAGACCAGGGCACTTCTTCGGGGATGGCGGGGGCCAGAAGGACGACGCCGCGCGTGCCGTGCGCCTCTTCGAGCGTCGTGCCGTCCGCGACGAAAGACTGTTCGAGGAGCATCGCCAGCAAGCCCCCCATGCTGTGCCCGCAGACGATGTCCACGGGGCCTCTCTCCTTGAGCGCCGTGAGCGACTGCCGGAGGGCGTTCACGTAGTGGTCGAGCGTGAGCAGACCGAACTTGATGTTGGGCGGGGTCTGACTGCCGCCGTGGCCGGGGAGGTCAATGGCGTAGACCTGTTTGACGCCTTCGACGAAGCCGCCCAAGGGGTCGAGGAGCGTCGCGGCGAGCGGCGCGAAGAAGTTGAAGTTGTGGCCGATGCCCGGAATCATGAAGACCGTGAGGTCGCCCGAAGGCTTCGGCGAGTACCAGCGGCGCGCGTGGCAGGTGAAGCTTTGGTCGGGGAGCGGCCTGTCGAGCATCCCTTCGAGCGCGACCGTGAAATAGATGTCCTCGAAAGGGGCGGGCGGGGGCTTATAGGCCAGATACGCTCCGCTCCTGCCGCCGGAGAAGCGCCGACCGTCGTCCGCGTCGCGTGTGAGCATGGGGGAATCCTCCTGTGTGAGTGGGGCAGCGTTTTGCAGCGAGGTTGCCGAAAAGCCCTCCTGACGGAAGCGCGCGCCGGGGCGGCGGCGGCGTGTGAGCCTGTGGCGCGAGGCGTCCGCGCGGACGCCCCGGCGCGCGGGGCCGGGATGTGTTGCGCGCGGGCGGTAAGACTAAACGAGTGCGCGTCGGCTGTCTAGGGAAATCCGGCGCGGGTGTTCGCTCAGGGACGGAGCAGTTGGTCTATGGTCTGAACGAGGGCGACGAAGTCGGAGGTCTTGCTGAGGTAGACGCTGACGCCCGCTTGCTCGACTTTGTGGCGGTCGAAGCCGTTGCTCTCCAGCGAAAAGAGGAGGACGGGCGTCACGGGGTCAATGGCGCGGAGTTCGCGGCTCAGTTCGAGGCTGTCGGCGTCAACGTAAGAGTCGTTGAGGACGTAGAGGTCGAAGCGGTCGGTCGAGGCGATCTTCAGGCACTCGGCGGCAGTCTGCGCCGTCTCGACCTCGTAGCCCTTCTCGCGGAGCAGGAGGGCTACGAGGTCGCTCACGTCCTTGTTCGATTCGGCGCACAGGATGCGCCTTTTAACTGTCGGCATCGAAAGAGACCCCTGGCTGAAAAATGGGAGAGGGGGAAATCTTTCTACGGGGGACTTCAATGTAATAACAGAATCGCCGCGCGTCAAGGCTCAGATGGTTTTCCATTCAGGCCGGACGCGCTCGCGCTGGGCAAGAGGATAGAGTTGACGGTCTGCACGATCTCGAAAATGTCGCCGGGCTTGGTGAGGTAGGCGGAAGCGCCCGCCTCCATCCCGCGCTCGCGGTCGCGCTGGAAGGCGCGCGAGGAGAAGAAGAGGATCGGGGTGTCGGGCGTGAGCTTGCGCAGTTGCTTGCAGAGTTCGAGGCTCGTGCCGTCAATGTAATCGTCGTCGAGCATGTAGAGGTCGAAGTGCTCGCCGCCGACCAACTCAAGGCACTCGGCGACGGTCTGAGCCGAGACGACTTCATGGCCCTGCTGTTCCAGCAGCATCTTGATGAGGCCGCAGGTGTCCGCATGGGGTTCGGCGCAAAGCACGCGCCGTTCGCGAGGAGGCATCGGGGGAACTCCTTTTGAAACTGACGATGGGGGAACAGCTCCTTCGTGGAGCGAAAAAGGGAACCCGGACGTTATCGGCTGATTGTTCTGACAGTCTGTCCGAAAGCGCATACGCGCTTTCTACGGATGAGGACGTAACGCCGGATATTAAGCCTCAATCCGCACAAATAATCAAGACTTTTGTCCGGGGCGGCTCAGGACGTGGGGGCCGTCCGCGCGGGCGTCGGCTGTTGGACGGGGACGGGCGGCGGGGCGTGGTCGTCCGACGAGGCGGGCGCGGTCACGGCCTGCTCGGCGGGCTTCAGGAACTCGGCCACGAGCCCCGTGCTTCCACGGTGTTCGAGCCAGTGGCGGTATGTGACGGTGACGATGGCGATGACCGGGATGGCGAGGAAGATACCGGCGATGCCCGCCAGCTCGTGCCCCGCCAGAATCGAGAGGATGACGGCCAGCGGGTGGAGGTGGATGCCGGAGCCGATGATGCGCGGGTAGGTCACGTAGTCGTGGACGATGCGCAGGACGCCGAGGAAGAGGAAGACGAGGATGACTTGGTTGACCGAGTAGAAGCTCGCTACCGTGACGGCGATGAGGAACACCACCAGCGGCCCGACGAGCGGGATGAATTCCAGCAGCCCCGCGATGACGCCGAGCACGAGCGCGTAGCGCACGCCGATGAGCATGAAGCCCACGGTGCAGAGCACGCCGATGAGCAGGCACGCGATGAGCTGCGCGCGGATGTAGGCGGCGAGGGTCGAGTTCACGTCCTGAAAGAACTCGTCGCCGCGCCAGCGCAGACGCCCCTGCGGGAGCATCTGCAAGGCCGAGCGGCGGAAGCTGTCGGCGTCTTTCAAGAGGAAGAAGGCGAGGATCGGGACGAGGATGAGCCACGGCAGGTAGCCGAGGAACGTGAGCGCGCTCTTGACGCCCTCGCCGCCCTCGGCGCTGCCCTCCTCGCCGACGAGATAGACCTTCGCCGAAGAGATCGCGCCGTTGACGGCGTCGTTGGCCGTGCGCCGCACGCTCGGCGGCAGACGCATCCGGTCGTAGAGGTTGTCGAGGCTCCGGGCGCGCACCGTGGCGTTCGTCAAATACTCCGGCGCGTTGCGCGTGAACTCGGCCATCTGCGCGCCGAGCCGAGGCATGAGCACGTACATCGAGAGGCCGAGCGAGCCGAAGATGACGAAGTAGACGACGCCGATGGCGACGCCGCGCGGCAGCGTCCTCTCGCGCCCTCTGAGCTTGAAGGGGCGGCGCACCAACTCGACGAGCGGTGCGATGAGGTAGGCGAAGAAGACCGCCAGCACGACGAGCAGCAGAACGCCCGTCAGCGCGTATATAACCCACAGCCCGGCGGCCACTATCATGACGATGAAGATGATGCGGAGGATGGCCCGCGTCTGCGGCCACGCGGCCTCGGACGCGGCCACGGCGGCGGTCTCCGCGACCTCCTTCACCTCCTGCTTGTGGCTCATCCTCTCCTCGCTCATCTCACCTCGATTGCTGTCTTTGTCGGAATCGTTATGACCCATCATGCACCAACTCGCCGCGCGAAAACAATGCGGAAGAGATGAAGGACGTGTTTGAGGAATAATCGGCGAGCCCCCGGAGGGGGCGGAATAATTTAGCCCACGGCGTGAGCCGTGGGAGCAAGCGACATTTAAAACGACGGAGCCCCGTGAGGGGCGAAAGAAATTCAAGACGGGCAAGCCGCTCGTCAGATTTCTTTCGCCCCTCACGGGGCTCTTACCCTTTCTTCGTCGCCTCTCCCACGGCTCACGCCGTGGGCTAAATTATTCCGCCCCTTTCAGGGGCTTTTCCTGACAGCTTCTTTTTCAGTGCTCGAAGGCGTCGTCTTCGGCGTCCACGTCCTCTTCCTTCGGCTCGCGGACGCGCGGGGCGGCGGGCTCCCAGACGAGGCCGCGCCACTCCTCGGTGGCGTCTATAAGTTGGAGCGCGGCGAGCGGCTGCACCGGGTTGCGCTCGATGCGGAGCACCTCGGCGACGGCTTCGAGCGTGTGCCCCTGCGCGTCGGGCACGAAGAGCTGGACGCGGCTCCCGACGTCGGGCAGTCTTTCGAAGTGGACGAGCGTCCCCGTCGGCCCGACGTTCGTCGTCTCGCCCTCGGAGACGACGTGCTCGCCCGACCCCTCGTCGTCCCACTCGGCGCGCACCGGAATCTGCGCCAGGTAGCGAGGGCCTGTGCGCTGCTCAATAAAGTTCACGGACATGTCGGGCCTCCCATTCGGAATTAAAATTCGTGCCTGATGAAGATAAACGACGAAAGCAGGGGGAATCGGGAAAAGCAGTTTTCAGTAGGCAGTTTTCAGTTTTCAGATTCAAGCGTTGAGCCTTTAGCCCTCGTCTTCTGAATTTGAAATCTCATAACTGAAAACTGAAAACTGCCTACTGAAAACTGCCTTACTCCTCCTCCTGCACGCGGAGCTTCTCCAGCACGGAGAAGTCTTCGAGCGTCGTGGTGTCGCCCTGCACGGCCCCGCTCGAAGCGATTTCGCGGAGCAGCCGCCGCATGATTTTGCCGGAGCGCGTCTTGGGGAGCGCGTCGCTGAAGCGTATCTCGTCGGGGCGCGCTAAAGCCCCGATCTCACGGGCGACGTGGCGGCGCAGCTCCTCCTTCAACTCTTCGGTCGCCTTGCGCTCGCCTTCGAGCGTGACGAAGGCGACGATGCCGGAGCCCTTCAGCTCGTCGGGGCGTGGGACGACCGCCGCCTCGGCGACGGCCTCGTGCGAGACGAGCGCGCTCTCGATCTCCATCGTGCCGAGCCGGTGGCCGCTGACGTTTATCACGTCGTCCACGCGCCCCATGATCCAGAAGTAGCCGTCGCGGTCGCGCCGCGCGCCGTCGCCCGCGAAGTAGACGCCCTCGATCTCCGACCAGTACTGCTGTCGGTAACGCTCGTCGTCGCCCCAGATGGTGCGCAGCATCGAAGGCCACGGGCGTTTGATGGCGAGGTAGCCGCCCTCGGTCGCGCCGACCTCCTCGCCGTTCTTCGTCATCACCGCCGCCTCGATGCCGGGCAGAGGCTTCGTGGCCGAACCCGGTTTCGTCGGCGTCGCGCCGGGCAGCGGCGCAATCATGATCGCGCCCGTCTCGGTCTGCCACCAAGTGTCAACGATGGGGCATCTCCCTTTCCCGATAATCTCTCGATACCACATCCACGCTTCGGGGTTGATGGGCTCGCCGACCGTGCCGAGCAGTCGCAAGCTTGAGAGGTCGTGCCTGAGCGGCCAGTGCTCGCCCCACTTGACGAAGGCGCGGATGGCGGTCGGCGCGGTGTAGAAGATGTTGACGCGGTGGCGTTGGACGATTGACCAGAAGCGGTCGGGCTCCGGGTGGTTCGGCGCGCCCTCGTACATCAGGACGGTCGCGCCGTTCGAGAGCGGGCCGTAGACGACATAACTGTGGCCCGTCACCCAACCGATGTCAGCCGTGCACCAGTAGACATCTTCGTCCTTCAAGTCGAAGACCCACTTCGTCGTGAGGTGCGTTTGCAGCAGATACCCGGCGGTCGTGTGCAGGATGCCTTTGGGCTTGCCCGTCGTGCCCGACGTGTAGAGGATGAAGAGCGGGTGCTCGCTGTCGAGTTCCTCAGCCGGACAAACGTCCCCGACCGTCTCCATCAACTCGTGCCACCAGTAGTCGCGCCCCGCCTCCATGTGGATGCGCGTCCCCGTCCGTCGCACGACGATGCAGGCCTTGACCGTCGGCGTCTGCTTGAGGGCCTCGTCCACCGCCGGTTTCAACTTCACCTCCGCGCCGCGCCTGAAGCCTCCGTCGGCGGTGACGACGAGCTTGCAGCCCGAGTCGTTGATGCGGTCAATGAGCGCGGCGGAAGAGAACCCGCCGAAGATGACGTTGTGCGTCGCCCCGATGCGCGCGCACGCGAGCATCGCTATCGCCAGCTCCGGCACGAGCGGCATGTAGAGCGCCACGCGGTCGCCTTTGTCCACGCCCGCGCGCTTCAAGACGTTCGAGAACCGCGAGACTTCGCGCAGCAGTTGGCCGTAAGTCAGAGTCCTCTGCTCGCCCGGCTCGCCCTCCCAGATGAGCGCCGCCTTGTTGCGCCGCCACGTCTCGGCGTGACGGTCGAGGCAGTTGTACGAGACATTAATCAGCCCGCCCCCGAACCACTCCGCGTGCGGCGGCTCCCACTTCAAGACCGTCTCCCACTTCCTGAACCAGTGCAACTCCTCTTCGGCCAAACGCGCCCAGAAATTTTCCGGCGACTCTTCCGCCTCGCGCCGCAAAGCCTCGAACTCCTCCGGAGATTTGATGTGCGCCTGACGCGAGAACTCCTCCGGCGGCGGGAACACCCGCTCCTCGTGCAGCACCGATTCGATGTTGGTCGTCTGCGAAGACATACGCGGCTGACACTACTCCTTCGTCAATGATCTTTTCGTTGACACTTCTTCGGGGGGAACTTCCACGCGGCCTGCCGGGCTCCCTTCAAAGCCCCTGCCGCCACGACGAAGCGAAACATTTTTTACGTGGCGTCCTGTGTACCAGAATCCCGCCCGCGCGGCAAGGCTCACGCGCCCGCGCCCGAACGCCTCGCCCCCGCCTGACAGAGATTTACATCCGCCCACGCCGACGGTATTTTAAACGGGCCGAATCTCTGTCGCCGTCTCGCACCGCGCCGCCGGGCGGCGGGCCGAAGTCGAGACCTCACTGTCCGTCCGCCGTCAGGAGTCGCCCCCGTGCCCGAACCTACTTTCCGCGTCTTCGTCAGCTCCACCTGGCTCGACCTTGAGCCCGAACGCAAGGCCGTCGAAGGCCGCCGTCCGCGCCATGCGCGAGACCAAGTTCGTCGGCATGGAATACTTCGGCAGCCGCGACGAGACCACCCGCCGCGCCTCCCTCGACGAAGTAGACAGCAGCGAAGTCTACGTCGCCATCATCGCCGCCCGCTACGGCTCCAGCATCACCGAAGACGAGTACCGCCGCGCACGCTCTCGTGGCCTGCCTTGCCTCATCTACTTCAAGCAAGACGACTCCATCCCTAACAAGTGGCGCGAGACCGATCCCGAACAGACCGCGAAGCTCGACGCCTTCAAGCGAGACCTACGTGACCCTCAGCACGGACACATCATCGCCCCCGACTTCGTCAACCCACACGACCTCGCCGCCAAACTCACCGCCGACCTCCACCGCTGGCTCTTCGACAACTACCTGACGCCAAAACTCGAAGGCGCTTTTTCGGGCGACACGTCACGCGCCGAGGCTCAAGCTCTGCTCAACGCTGTCACGGATACAAGCGCATTAAATAGGGATTTAATATTATTACTACGGCAGTCAGGGTTTTCCGTTAATGTCGCCGGTAGAGATGTTATTCACAGTAATACCATCCAAGTTGATAGCCTCACTATAACGAATCCTAATTTCTTTAAGGCTCATACTGATTCCCATGAACAACCATTCGACTATGAAATTTATAAGGAATCCCATTGGGGTGATCTTAAGTTTGAAGCCGTAGATGGATTCCTACGATTGGAGCGTGTGAAGAAGCAAGAAGATTATAACGCTGCCCTTACTCCAAAGCAGCAATTTGAACAATTTGAATTCGTTCGGGATGGAGCGAAACCAACGTATGGAACAACTCTTTGCTTTGGTGAAGCACCCAATTCTGTTGTCGCAGGGTGTATGACTAAATGCAACTACTGGCGAGATTCACACAAAAACACTGGTCTTTTAGAAAGCAGTACCTTCAAAAAAAATCTCATTTCACAGTTCACTGGTGCTATTGAATTCTTAACAAAATACCTCAGGCTTGAAAGGAGAATTGGACAGGAGGGAAGTAACGAAGAGTACGAAATACCGCTTGTTGCTTTAAGAGAGGCAGTGGCTAACGCTTTGATACATCGCGTGTACATCAATCGCAATGATCCAATATCAGTAGACTTATTTGAAGATAGGATTGAAATAAAAAGCCCAGGAAAGTTGCCGCCACAAATAACTGTTGAGACACTTGATAAATCAGGTACTTATCCAAGAAATCCATTAGTTGTTCGTGTGTTTTATTTGTATGGTCACGTGGAGCAGGCGGGAACAGGCATCAATCGAATGACGCAGGCAATGTTAATGAAAGGGCTTCCTCCGCCCGAATTCAAGGACGGCCCAGCAGAAACTTTTCAAGTAATACTCAGGCGGCCAAAGATTGGTTCTATCTCAAACTCTTCAGCTCGCCATCAACTTCGCGCACCCGTTGGTGATTTTGTGGGGCGCTATAAGGAAATATCAGAGCTAACAGTGGCACTTCGCAGCGGTGGCAGCGCCGCCATTAGCGGCATAAGCGGGATGAGCGGCATTGGAAAGACTGAATTGGCCCTCCTTATAGCCGACCGACTGCGCGCCGATTACCCCGACGCGCAATTGCTCATAGACATGCGCGGCATGGACGACAAGCCGCGCGATCCAGCAGATGCTCTCGCAGCCTGCATCCGCGCCTTTGTTAGTCTTGAGGCAAAATTGCCAGACAGTCTTGAAGACCTTACCAAACTCTACCGCAACATTCTTAATGGCAAGCGTGCTCTGATCCTGCTTGACAATGCATTTGACAGTGCGCAAGTGCGTCCTCTTGTCCCACCGGCGGGCTCAGCATTGCTTGTTACTTCTCGAAATGTTGTAAGCCTGCCTCGCATGACACGCGTCATCCTCGAACAACTGCCTCCCATCGAAGCGCGGGAGTTGCTGACTAGTATCGCGCCGCGCGTTGCCCCCGACTTGGCCGACCAAATTTGCTTCCTCTGTGGCTTCTTACCCCTCGCCATCCGCGCCGCTGGCAGCCTGCTCGATGTGGCTGCTGATTTAGACCCCGCCGACTACGCCGCGCAACTTCGCGACGAACGCACACGCCTTGAGCTAATCGGAACCGAAGGCGTAGATGTTGATGTTGAAGCCTCATTCAATCTTAGCTACGCGCGTCTGTCACCTGATGCAGCGCGCGTCTTTCGCCAGCTAGCTGTCTTCCCGACGACGTTTGACGCTGCGGCGGAGGAAGTCATATGCAAAGACGAAAACCACAAACACCTTAGCGAACTCATCCGCCGTAGCCTTGTGCTCTACGATGCTGCATCCGCACGTTACCGCCTGCATGACCTCGCTCGATTGTTCGCCAACGCGCGCCTGAGCGAAGAGGAGAGAGTTGCAAGTCAGATGCGGCATGCCGCACATTACCTAACTGTCCTTCGGAAGGCTGATAATCTTTATTTGCAGGGCGGTGAAGCTATCAAGCGCGGACTGGCGCTGTTCGATCTCGAATGGCGCAACGTACAAGCAGGACAGATGAGGGCCGGTGAGCAACTTGATGGAAATAGTGAGGCGGCGAAATTATCCAGCGACTATCCTTATGCCGGGGCGTATCTGCTGAGCTTGCGTCAGCATCCGCGTGAAAGAATCTTCTGGCTTGAAACAGCATTAGGAGCCGCCCGTCGGTTAAAAGACCGTACCGTTGAAGGCGTTCATCTAGGCAACCTAGGGATAGCATATACCGCCTTGGGCGAAATACGCCGCGCGATTGAATTTCACGAACGGTATTTTGCTATTGCTCGTGAAATAGGGGATCGGCGCGGGGAGGGAACAGTCTTGGGCAACTTGGGCAATGCCTATGCTGCCTTGGGTGAGACTCGCCGGGCTGTTGAGTTTTATGAACAGGTATTGGCTATCAACCGCGAACTTGGTGACCGGCGAAGGGAGGGAGCCGTATTAGGCAACTTGGGAGTTGCCTATGCTGCCTTGGGTGAGACTCGCCGCGCTATTGAGTTCCAAGAGCAACGTCTGGCCATCGCCCACGAAATCGGCGACCGACTGGGCGAGGGTCAAGCTTTAGGCAACTTGGGAGCGGCCCACGCCGATCTGGGCGAGATTAGACTGGCTGTTGAGTTCTACGAGCAGTCCCTTGCCATCGCCCGCGAAATCGGAGACCGGCGGGGCGAGGGCAATGCGCTTTTAAATACTGGATTAGCGCGCTACAAACTCGGCGACCGTGTCAAAGCAGTCGCACATGCTGAAGCGGCGCTTGAGATTTTTGAGCAGATTGAATCACCACACGCCGCAACGGTGCGTGCCCAACTGGATGAGTGGCGCGGGCAACCATAGGAGATGCAGAGCGGCTGCGAGACGGCGAAATGGTTAGAGATGAATCTCTTGATTTGGTGAGTGGCTTGAGGGGGATGAGTTCGTATTCTGGTAAGATGGGTAAAAAGCAGTGATGGTTGGGAATAATGGTGACTAGAGAAAAAGAGTTGGAGGAGTTGCGCGAGTCTGAGGCGCGGAGCCGGATCGTGGTGGAGACGGTGGCGGACGCCATCGTGACGGTTGATGAGGGGAGTGTGATTCGGTTTGTGAATCCGGCGGCGGAGAGGGTGTTCGGGTACTCGCGGGACGAGTTGCTGGGGGCGCAGCTAACGATGCTGATGCCGGATTACCTGCGTCATGTGCACAAGGCGGGGATGCGCCGGTACATGGAGACGGGGCAGAAGCACATCTCGTGGGAGGGGGTGGAGTTGCCGGGGCTGCACAAGAGCGGGCGGGAGGTTCCGCTGGAGGTCTCGTTCGGGGAGTTCAGTCTGGACGGGCGGCGCTACTTCACGGGGATCGCGCGAGACATCACGGAGCGCAAGCGCGCGGCGCGGCGTTTGGCGGCGCAGCACGAGGTGACGCGCGCGCTGGCCGAGTCGAAGGACTTCGCGGAGGCCGCCCCGCGCTTCCTGCGGGCGGTGTGCGAGGGGCTCGGTTGGGAGAAGGGCGCGCTGTGGATCGTGGAGCAGTCCGAAGGCTTGCTGCGGCACGTCGCGGCGTGGCGCGCGCCGACGCTGGGGCTCAAGGACGGTGAAGTCCTCGGCGGGCTGCACACGTTCCCGCTCGGCGAGGGGCTGCCGGGCGACGTGTGGCAGAGGGGCGAGCCCGTGTGGGTTGATGACATCGCGGAGAGTGCGTACCGCCGCGCCGCCGCCGCCGCACGACTCGGCCTCCATTGCGCGTTCGCCTACCCCGTCCTCCTGCACGGCGAAGTGCTCGGCGTGCTCGAATTCTTCAGCCGCGAGGTGCGGCCCCCCGACGCGGCCCTGATGGCGATGATGTCGAGCGTCGGGAGCCAGACGGGGCAGGCCATCGAACGGCAGCGCGCCGAGGAAGAGCGCGCGCGCCTGAGCGCCGAGATCATCCGCGTGCAGGACGAGCAGTTGGTCGAGCTCTCGACGCCGCTCATCCCGCTCACAGACCAGATCGTCCTCATGCCGCTCGTCGGGACGATTGACTCGAAGCGCGCGCGGCGGGTCATCGAGACGCTGCTCGCCGGACTCTCGGAGACGCGCCCGCCCGTCGCCATCATTGACATCACGGGCGTCTCGGTCGTGGACACGAACGTCGCCAACACGCTCGTGCAGGCGGCGCAGGCGGCGCGTCTCCTCGGCACGCACGTCGTGCTGACGGGCATCCGCGGCGGCGTCGCGCGCAGCCTCGTCGGCCTCGGCGTCGAGCTTGAAGGGCTCACCACGCGCAAGTCTTTGCAGGACGGCATCGCCTGCGCCTTCAAGTCCCTGCGTAAGCAGGCGACAAAGTTATAGTCCGGGTTTTATAATCTAACGCTCCTGCGAAATCTCGATTAAAAAATGAGAATGTTAATGAATAAACTCGTCCGCGTCCTTCTGCCTTCAGCCCTCATTCTTTTCTCGCTCACTTCCTTGTCGCTTCCCGCGCGTGAGAGCGCGGCGAAGTCCGTCGGCGCACGTCAGTCTCAGACGGCTGCGCCCTCGCCGACGCCCGCGCGCGACGAGCGACTGTGGAAGAAGGCGCAGGAGCTGCACCGCAAGGCTTTCGTCCTCGACGGGCACAACGACATCACGGAAATCATGGTGGACACCGGCTACGACCTCGGCACGCCCTCGGTCGGCAAGTACCACACAGACCTCGCGCGGCTCGTGCGGAGCGGGATGACGGGGCAGTTCTTCTCCGTCTACGTTGACCGCAAGTACGCGACCGCCGGGGGCTCGGCGCGGCGCGCTCTGGACTTGATTGACATCATCTACCGCATGGCAGAGAAGTACCCGAACGAGTTGACGATGGCCTTCTCGACCGCAGACGTGCGACGCGCGAAGAAGCAGAAGAAAGTCGGCGCGCTCCTCGGCATCGAGGGCGGTCACGCCATCGAGAATTCGCTCCCGGCGCTGAGGGATTTTTACCGCCTCGGCGTGCGCTACATGACCCTCACGCACAACAACACGAACGACTGGGCCGACGCCTGCTGCGACGAGGCGAAGCACGGCGGCCTCTCCGACTTCGGCAAGGAGGTCGTGCGCGAGATGAACCGTCTGGGGATGTTCGTGGACATCTCGCACGTCTCGGACGAGACGATGTCGGACGTGCTCGACACTTCGACCGCGCCCGTCATCGCCTCGCACTCTTCGGCGCGCGCGCTCGCCAACCACAAGCGCAACATCCCCGACGAACTCCTGCGGCGCATCGCCAAGAACGGCGGCGTCGTGATGGTCAACTTCTACCCGGCCTTCATTAACGAGAAGGTGCGCGTCGCGGGGTTGGAGAGGGACGAGCGCCTGAAGGCGCAGCGCGACGCACTGCGCGCGCAGTTCAAGGACGACCAGACGCGCCTCGACGAAGAGTTGAAGAAGTTGAACGACGCGAACCCTCTGCCCGTCACGCCCTTCTCGGTCTTGATTGACCACATCGCCCACATCGCGAAGGTCGCGGGCGTGGATCACGTCGGGCTCGGCTCGGACTTCGACGGCATCCCTTCGCTGCCCGAAGGCATCGAGGACGTCTCGCAGCTCTCGAACATCACCTACGAGCTTCTGCGCCGGGGCTATAGCGAGCAAGACGTTTTGAAGATTCTGGGCGGGAACACGATGCGGGCCTTCGCCGAAGCCGAGCGCGTCGCGCGCGTCAACACGCGCGCCGTCAGCGGCGAGGGCAGCACGCGCCGCCTCGAACCGTTGAAGAAGTAAGGGAAGCGGAAGAAGGGAATGACCGCGCGGCAAAACGGAGTCGCGCCGCGTTGAATGTCTCAACTCGGCGCGACTCCGTTTTTTCCAGACGTTTAGTCTGAGCCTTTCTGGGGCCGTGCGGGTTTACTCGCCGCCCGAACCGCCGGAGCTGCTGCCGCCGCCACCGCCGGACGAGCCACCGGACGAGCCGCCGCTCGAAGAGCCGCCGCCGCCGACCGGAGCTGCCGCCAGAGGAGGAGCCGCCACCGCCGCCGCCTTCGCCGCCCGAAGAGCTGCCACCACCACCGCCGGAGGAGCTGCCGCCACCGCCGCCGGAGGAACCACCGCTGCCGCCGCCTTCGCCGCCGGACGAACCGCCGGAGCCGCTGCCGCCGCCGGCACCACCGCCGCCGCCAGCGCCGCCGCCACCGCCGGACGAACCGCCGGACGAGCCGCCGCTTGAGGAGCCGCCCCCACCGGAGGAGCTGCCGCCGCCGCCGCCCGAAGAGCTACCGCCGCCGCCGGTCGAACCGCCGCCGCCAGAGCTACCGCCGCCAGTTCCTTCTTCATTATCTGCCATATGATTCTCCTCCAACGTTCGATGTTAGTGAGCCGAGTAAATGGATGAACGCCGAAAACTTTCCACGGACAGGGGGCTTTTCGAGATGCCCACACACATTCATCCCGGTTTGTTCGCGAGAAGTGACCGCTTGAAAAGACAAGACTCATGCCACGCGCGGGCGGATAAGTTTTAGTAAATAAATTATTTTTGTTTAGTGGTGCTTCCCGCCGCGCGCAACGACAAGCGATAACTTCAGACGCCGCGCCGTCACTTCAAAGTCATACACGCGGCTGAGAAAATAATACAGTCATCGTCGCTCTTATGTTCGGTAGCGCACGTATGTTCGTCAACGCACGCAAGGGCTTTGGGGTCTCCGGCGCGTGTTATAATCCGAGGACTTAAGTAATGACACGAGCCGGCATCTACATCCACATCCCCTTCTGCCGCGCGCGCTGTTCCTACTGCGACTTCGCGACCGGGACTTACGAAGGCGCGCTGGCCGAAGCTTACGTCCGCGCGCTCGCTTCGGAGATCGAGTCGTTCGACGCGGCGGCGGCCTCGGAGACGGAAGCCGACACCGTCTACTTCGGCGGCGGCACGCCGAGTCTTCTGACGCCCGAACAGATTGAGCGCTTGATGCGGGCCGTGCGCCGCCGCTTCCGCGTCACGGCGGACGCCGAGGTGACGATGGAGATGAACCCCGGCACGGTCACGCCCGAAGCCCTGCAAGGTTTCCGCGCGGCGGGCGTCAACCGCGCGAGCTTCGGCGCGCAGACCTTCGACGAGCGCGAGCTGAAGCGGCTCGGACGCACGCACACGGCTGAGGACACGCGCCGCACGCTCGCGCTCCTCGGCGAAGCGGGCTTCGACAACATCAGCTTCGACCTCATCGCCGGGCTCCCCGAACAGACGCTCGAAGGCTGGTCGCGCAACCTCGACGAAGCCCTCTTGCTCCGCCCGCAGCACCTCTCGCTCTACCTCCTCGAAGTCCACGAAGCGACGCCGCTCGCCGCGCAAATCCGCGAGGGCCGCTACCGCGCGCCCGACCCAGACCTCGCCGCCGAGATGTACGTCATGCTCGCCGAACGGACGCGCCTCGCGGGCTACGAGCAGTACGAGATTTCCAACTTCTGTGTGCCCGGCAGAGAGTCGCGCCACAACCTCAAATACTGGACGGGCGAGCCCTACTTCGGCTTCGGCTGCTCGGCGCATTCCTTCGACGGTCGGCGCTCGCGCTGGTCGAACGAGCGCGACGCGCGCCGCTACGTTGAGTTGATTGACAGGCACGGCCACGCCGTCGTCGAACGGACGGAACTCGACGAGCGCGACGCGAGCGCCGAGGCGCTCTTCCTCGGCCTCCGCCTCTTGGCGCGCGGCGTCAACCTCGCCGAGCACCGCGCACGCTTCCGCCGCGACGTGCGAGCCGAGTACGCCGCCGACCTCTCGCGCTTCGACGAAGCCGGTCTGATAGAATTCGACGGCGACGTTTTAAGGCTCACCGCGGCGGGCGCGCTGCTCTCCAACGAAGTCTTCTCGGCGTTTGTTTAGAACGCGCGGTAAGACTGTAGGGGCAGGGCTTGTCCCTGCCCGTTTTGCGACAGAGTGAGGATTGAATTTATCGAAGGCACGGGCAGGGACAAGCCCTGCCCCTACAGATGCGTTCGACGTTGAGGGATTGAAACCGCACACTTTCTTATGATTGATCTACGCAGCGACACGGTGACGAAGCCGACGCCCTCGATGCGGCGCGCGATGGCCGAGGCCGAGGTGGGCGACGACGTGTACGGCGAAGACCCGACGGTCAACCGCTTGCAGGAGCGCGCCGCCGAGATTTTCGGCAAGGAGGCCGCGCTCTTCGTCCCGACCGGCTCGATGGGCAACCAGATTGCCGTCAAGCTCCACACGCGGCCCGGCACGGAGGTCGTCATCGAAGAGCGCGGCCACATCTACAACTACGAGATGGCGGCGATGTCGGCCATCTCCGGCGCGCTCGCGCGGCCCGTCAAGAGCGGCGACGGCACGGGCGTCCTCGCTTGGGAAGATATCGAGCCGGCGATTCACTCGAACGACGCGCCGTACTACGTCGCGCCCACGGGGCTCGTCGCGCTTGAGAACTCGCACAACCTCGCGGGCGGCAGTTGCATGACGCGCGCGCGCACCGAAGAGCTTTGCGAACGCGCGCACGCCGTCTCGCTCCCCGTCCACCTCGACGGCGCGCGCATCTTCAACGCCGCCGAGGCGCTCGGCGAGACGGTCGAGTCGCTCGCACGTCCCGTTGACTCGGTGATGTTCTGTCTGTCGAAGGGCTTGGGCGCGCCGGTCGGCTCGATGCTTCTGGGGACGAGCGATTTCATCGCTGAGGCTCGGCGATGGCGCAAGCTCCTCGGCGGCGGGATGCGTCAGGCCGGGGTGCTCGCCGCCGCCGGGCTCGTCGCGCTCGAAGAGACGCCGCCGCGTCTCGCCGAAGACCACGCCAACGCGCGCCGTCTCGCCGAGGGCGCGGCGGCGCTGCCCGGCATCAGCGTTGACCCCGAAGCCGTGCAGACCAACATCGTCATCTTCGACGTGACGGGCACGGGCATCGCGGCGGACGAAATCTGCGCGCGCCTCCGCACGCAACATGGCGTCCTCGCCTCCGGCTTCGGCCCCTCGATTCGCATGGTCACGCACTACGATGTTTCGCGCGCCGACATCGAGAGCGCACTCGAAGCCCTGAGGGCAGTAGTCAGTAGCCAGTAGTCAGTAGCCAGTAGGCTTCGCATTAATTGCACTGATGCTGACACACTGCCCACTCGATAACGACAGGTTCTTCTACTGGCTACTGACTACTCGGCTACTGACTACTGACTACTTCTCTATGCCTTCTCTCATCATCGCCATTGACGGCCCGGCCAGTTCGGGCAAATCCACCCTGAGCCGTCTGCTGGCGCGCGAGTTGGGGCTTTTGTATCTGGACACGGGCTCGATGTACCGGGCGGTGGCTTTGGCCGTGACGGAGGCCGGGGTGAATCTGACCGACACGGAGGCCGTGGGCGAGATCGCGCGCCGCGCCGACATCGTGCTCGAAGGCGACCCGGACTCGATGCGCGTCACGCTCGACGGGCGCGACGTGACGGAGGCGATTCGCACCGAGCAGGTGACGCACGCCTCCTCGGTCGTCTCGGCAGTGCCGGAGGTGCGCCGCGAGCTTGTGCGCCGGCAGCGCGAGATGGGGCGTCGGGGGGGCGGCGTCGTCCTCAACGGGCGCGACATCGGGACGGTCGTCTTCCCCGACGCCGACGTGAAGTTCTTCCTCACCGCCGTCCCCGGCGAGCGCGCGCGCCGCCGCTTCGACGAGGAGCGCGTGCGCGCGCAGGACATTAACTACGACGAGACGCTCGCCGACATCAACGCGCGCGACCAACGCGACTCCGAGCGCGAGGACTCGCCGCTCGCCATCGCCGAAGACGCCGTCGTCATTGACACCACCGAGCTTTCCGTCGAGGACGTGTTCCAAAGGATGTTGGAAGTCATCCGCGAGCGGTCGGATTACGAGGGAGCATGACATGAAGCGAACGTTCGTCACTTTAGCCGCCGCGTCTCTCTTGTTCGCGCTCGCGCTCGCAGGGGCCGCCGCCGCGCCCCCGCAGGACGCGCAGCGGGAAGTCTTGGAAGCGGTCAGCCCTGTCTACCCGCCTATTGCGAGGACGGCGCGCGCCTCCGGCGAGGTCGTCGTCGAGGTCGAGGTTGACGGCGAGGGGCGCGTGACCTCCGCCGAGGCGACGAGCGGGCACCCGCTGCTGCGAGAGGGCTCGCTGGCGGCGGCCCGTCGCTGGCGGTTCGCGCCCGCCTCCGTCAACAGATACCGCAGCCTGACCTTCGACTTCCGCCGCGAGTTGCCGAAAGAAGGAGCAGCGTCGGCCTCGCCCTTCCGCCTCGTCGTCGTCGTGCCGAAGCCGCCCGACACCGTGAGCTACATCCCCGAAGACCACGAAGGCAAGACCTGCGAGGTGCACGGCTTCAAGTTGGAGAAAGACAAAGTTGAAATCGCCTACGGCCTGATGCTCCTCGACCCGAACGGGAACGAGGCGGCGAAGAATTTCCCGAACGCGAACCGTTGGGTCGGCGGCGGCTGCGTCATCACGGACGAGAGCCCGAAGTACGCCGAAGTTCTCTACTGCCGCGCGTGCCGTGCGGCGGAGGACGATTGGCAGCAGAAGCGCAAGGCGGGTTTGATTGTTAACCCTCCCGGTCAGGGCTTGAGGCGGATTTCCGACCTTCCCCTGAAGGACAATTAGAGCGGGCGGTGATTTGAATGTTCACGGGCATCATCGAAGAGCTGGGGCGCGTGCGCTCAATCGAGCGGCGGGGCGAGGGCGTGCGGATGACGGTCGAGGCGCGCGTCGTCTCGGAGGGGACGCAGGAGGGCGACTCCATCGCGGTCAACGGCGTGTGCCTCACGGCGCTCGACGTGCGCCCGGACTCGTTCGCGGCGGACGGGTCGCGCGAGACCTTGCAGCGTTCGACGCTCGGCAGTTTGCGCGCCGGGTCGGTCGTGAATTTAGAGCGCGCCGTGACGCCCTCGACGCGGCTCGGCGGGCACATCGTGCAGGGGCACGTTGACGCGCGCGGGCGCTTCCTCTCGGCGGAGGAGCACGGCGGCTCGTGGACGGTGCGCGTCGGCTTCCCCTCGGAGATGGCCCGCTACCTCGTCTTCAAGGGCTCGGTCGCGGTCGAGGGCATCAGCCTCACCGTCGCCGCCCTCGCCGCCGACTACTTCGAGATCGCCGTCATCCCGAAGACGTGGGCGCAGACGAACCTCTCTCACTTGCGGCGCGGCGACGCCGTCAACCTCGAAGCCGACATCATCGCCAAGTACGTCGAGCGCATCCTCTCGGTCGGCCCCCCGCGCGAGGGCGGCGCTTCGTCCATCACCGCCGAGCGTCTGTCGGAACTCGGATATACCTAGATAAAACTCGTCGTCTCCGCCTCGCCGGGGCGCGAATCCTCGAACCACTTTTCGTTTAAGACTGGAGGCACGCCATGTCGGAAGACTCATTCTTCAAGAAGGTCGTGGGGAAGGTGACGGACAAGGTGGGGGACGTGGCCGAGACCATCGGCGAGGGCGTGGACGCGGCGGGCGCGGCGTTCTCCGGCACGGTCGAGAACATCCGGCGGCGGCTCGTCGGGATGGAGGTCACGTTCTACCCGACCTACGGCTACCGGGAGGGCGGCGAGTGGCTCGTCCCCGTCCGCGTCTGGGTGCATGACAACCGCGACACGCCCTTCGTCGAGGACTTCATCGAGGGCAAGGTACGCGCCCACTTCGAGCAGGACATCGGGCGGCCCCTCGCCGAGGACGAGGCGAAGCGGCTCGAAGCGTGCCTCGAAAACTTTATCGCCGACGACAAGAACGCCGAGGGCGTGGAGTTCACCTTCGAGGGCGACGACGAAGTGTTCCGCCTCCCCGGACTGACTTCGCCGAACGGCGTCATCGAGGAGACCGTCCGCCTCCCCGCCGCGAAAGTTGACGCCTTGCTCGCGCGCGAGACTGAGACGCCCGGCTGGCTCAAGGTGCGCGCGCGCACCACCGACAACAACGGCGCGGGCGACGGTCGTATCCTCTTCCTCGAACCCGAAGGGCTCTCCATCGTCTCAGACATTGACGACACGATTAAGGTCACGCACGTCCCGGCGGGCAAGAAGACGGTGCTGCGCAACACCTTCCTCAACGCCTTCAAGGAGGCCGAGGGGATGCTCGACCGCTACAAGGGATTCGCCGAAGGTGAAGGCGTCGTCTCCTTCCATTATGTTTCGGGGAGCCCGTGGCAGCTCTTCGGCCTGCTCGAAGCGTTCCTCGTCGGCGAGAAGGGTTTTCCAGCCGGGACTTTCCACATGAAGACCGTCGGCAAGAACATCCTCGACGCGGGCGGGCTCGACAGCATCATCAAGTTCGTCCGGGGCGGCGACCTCGCCACGCTCGACCAGAAAATCAGGCAGATCACGAACCTGATGATGAACCTCGCGGGCCGCAAGTTTATCCTCGTCGGCGATTCAGGCGAGAAAGACCCGGAAGTCTTCCGCGCCATGAAGTCGCTCTTCGGCGACCGCGTGCTGAAGATTTACATCCGCGACGTGCTCGGCGAGCGGCTCGAAGGCATGGAGCGCATCACGGGGCCGGACGTGCCCGTCGCGCTCGACACCTCGGAACTCGTTGAGGAGATGAAGGAACTCATCAAGAGCAAGGCGGCGACCGCGCCGACGGGCGGCGACGACCCGAAGCTCTGACGCCGGAGAAACTGGCCGGGCTCGGCTGCGAGTCAGCCGCCCCCGCCTCGGTCGCCCGCCGCGCCCGCCGTCACGCGGTTCGACGGGCGGGCAGGCGGCGCGGGCGCATCAGGGATGCGGAATAACATCGTACCCCCACTGGAGCTTGGAATCGAGCTTCTTCATGAACAACTCGTCGAGGAAGATCGGCGGTAGCGCGCAGACCGCCGGGTCAACCTTCGGCTCCCGCTCATGAATCAACTCCCACGGCGTCTTATGCTCCTTCCCGCGATTGCGCCGCGCCACGTTGAACCACAGGTTGTAAGCCCCGGCCTTGGCGATGAAGTCCGAGCGCGAAGAGAAGTGCTCGACCTCGTAGAACTCGTCCTCGATGAGGCGGTGCGCCGTCTCCACGTCACTCTGCCAGGTGTGCGCGCGTGGCGGGCAACGCGTGTGGCGCAACCCCTTGACCGACTCGACGGCCTCGGTGAACTTGCTCTCACTCTTCGCCTGCCAGTTGCCGACGAACTCGCACCCGTTGTCGGTCTGGAGGCGCGAGTCTCTGAACTTCACGCCGCAGTTCTGTAAGTGCCCCAGGATGACCTCGGCAAAGAGCTTCGAATAGGCCAGCGTGCACTCCTGGGCGAAAGCCATGTAGTGCCAACCTGAGACCACCTCTCTGGCCGTGTACTGGTAGCGCGGGAGCCCGAGAGCTTGCGCCTGCGCCCAGAGTTCGGGGAGGTCGCATAAATCCTTCGTATCCACCGAGGTCTGCTCGAAGAGCCGCCACTTCAGCTTCACCTCACGCAGGCACTGCTTGGTTTTATGCTTCCGGCGCTTGCGCTTCACAAGCCCTTCCTCACGCCAGATCGCCAGCAGCGCCTTCTCCGAGAGCGCGAGCGAGAAGTCGCGCTTCATCCGCTGAGCGCCCCACGAAGGTAGTCGCCGCTTGAGCCGCACGGCCTCCCGGCGCTGCCCCGGCGTGATGCCTTGCCGTGGGTGGTGTGGGGCGCGGCTCTGGTCTGCGAGCCCACGCAGCGAACCGGGCTCCCAGCGGCGCAGCCACTTGCGCACGGTCTTGGCGGTCGTGCCGAACTGACGCGCGGCGGGCTTGACGCCATGCTCGCGGGCATAGCGCACCAACTCGAAGCGGAGGTAAGTCGGCTCTGTACTCCGACGTAGCATCGGGTAATATCTGAGAGGACACATCGTCGAGCGGCCCCCCTATGGTTGTGTCGCAACTCCATAGTTAAGCCGGTCGGCTGGTGTGTCCAGCCTTTTAGCTCACCTTTTCAACCATCGCTCCACCCAACCACGCACCTCCGGCAGGCCACCCCGGCCAAAGATGAGGAGCCTTCGCAGGGGGATACCATGTTTGTTCCGTCTCCCACGGCGCGGGCGCATCACTATTGACGGGTGATAGCTTATGGGATATAAGCCACTCTGCTCTTACACAGTCGTCGGCGTCCGACGCGGCTCCCTGAGCGCGCCGTTCTCACACTCGTCTCACCGCGGCCTGCGCTCAAGACGGTCTATGCAGACTCACCGGAAGCCACTGGCGAAAGCCCTCACGCGAACCAACATAGTGACGAACCTGCGACACTTCCGGCGGCGCGGAGGACTTCGCCCCCGCAGCCACGCGGGGGCGACTGAATCTTTTCTGGGGGGCGTTCATGTCCGCGAGTGAACCTGAAGGTGACGCCGGGCGTCACAACCTCATGCAGAAGAACTGCTATCAGGTGATGCAGAAGGTGAGGAACGGGAGGCTGGTGCCTTTCCTCGGCGCGGGCGTCAACCTCAGCAACCGCCCGCTCGGCAGCTACTACCGGCGCGGCAAATATTTACCCAATGGGCAGGAGTTGGCCCTCGACTTGGCCGACAAGTTTGAATACCCCAACGGCGACAGCAGTAACCTCATCCGCGTCTCCGCCTACGCCTCGCTCAAAGACGAGCTGGAGTTGTACAGGCACCTCCATGAAGTGTTCGACGCCGACTACCCGCCGAACGACGTGCACGACTTCTTCGCACGGCTGCCGGGCGTGCTGCGCGCGAAGGGCCACATGAATCCCTGCCAGTTGATCGTCACGACCAACTACGACGACGTGCTGGAGCGTGCTTTCACGAAGGCCGGTGAGCCGTTCCACGTGGTCTATTACGCGCGGGCGGCCAGAGACTCGGTGCTGCACGGCAAATTCATGCACCTGTGGCCCGACGGCACCCCGCAGGTGATCGTCAACCCGCTCACCTACGGCGAACTCCCGATCCGGGGGGAGACCGTCGAGTGCACGACCATCCTGAAGATTCACGGCGCGGTCATCCGCGGGAACTGGGAAGAGTCCAACTTCGTCATCACGGAAGACGACTACATCAAATACCTCGCCGGGATGAACGACGCGAACGGCATCCCCGCCACCCTGAAAAGTAAGATGCTGACCAGCAGCTTCCTCTTCCTCGGTTACAGCCTGAGCGACTGGAACCTGCGCGTCCTCCTCCACCGCATCTTCGACGAGCGGCCCCGCCAGACGCCCTCCTGGGCCGTCCTCAACAAGTTCGAGGAACTGGACGAAAAATTCTGGGAGAAGCGCAACGTAGACTTCTTCAACATCCCCCTCAGCCAGTACGTCGCCGAACTGCGTCGGCAGCTCGACACCTTGCCTTAAGCGGACGGAGACGCGCGATGGACAGCCCGGCCACCACGAACACGCCCTATCTCGGGCTGGCCCCCTACGAGGAGAAGGACGCGCCCTTCTTCTTCGGGCGCGACCGGGAGCGCGAGATCATCTCGGCCAACTTCCTGACCAACCGCCTGACTGTGCTCTACGGCCCGAGCGGCGTCGGCAAGAGTTCAGTCCTGCGCGCCGGGGTCGTGCCCTACCTCCGCAACCTGTCGCGGCTGCGCAAATTCGAGCATAAACAACTCGCCCTCGCGGCCTTCGGCGACGACGACCCGCGCCCGGCGACGGCGGCAGCCCCGGACGAGCGCGAAGAGGAATACATCGCCGTCTACTTCAAGGAGTGGCGCGACGAAGACCCGCTCCTCGGGCTGCTCGACGCCATCTCGATGGCGGCGAAGGGCGAGCCGTTCAACCCGGACGCACCGCGGCGGCTCGTGCAGCAGTTGAAGGAGTTGACCGCCGGGACCCGCACCCAACTGCTCATCATCCTCGACCAGTTTGAAGACTACTTCCTTTTCCACGCCGAGGAGAGCGACGGCGAGACCTTCGCCTCGGAGTTCCCACACGCGGTCATCAACCCGAACCTGCCGGTCAACTTCCTCATCTCGATCCGCGAGGACTGGCTCTCGCGGCTCGACCTCTTCACCGGCTACATCCCGCGGCTGTTCGACAACCGTATCCGCATCGAGCACCTCGACCGGAAGGCGGCGGCGGAGGCCATCACCCGACCGGTCGAGAAGTACAACCGGACGCGCGCCGAGGGGCAGCCGGAAGTCACCATCGTCGAGCCGTTCACTAAGATGGCCCTGAGCCAGCTCGAAGAACTCGACGAGCGGGTTCTGAGCAGGGACGGCGTTCGCGGGGCCGGGCGGAGCCCCGCGCGCCCCGGCACTGATGCGGAATCAGCCCAAGCAGGCGACCGGCGGCATCCAGACGCCCTTCCTCCAGATCGTGATGCTGCGCCTGTGGCGCGAGGCGCTCAAGCAGAAGCCGCCCGCCCTCGTCCCGAAGATGCTCGACGCGCCGAGCAGGGCGCGCGAGATCGTCCAGTCGCACCTCGACGACCTGATGGACAAGCTGACGACGGGCGAGCAGCGAATCGCGGCCAACATCTTCCACTTCCTCGTCCTCTCGTCCGGCGTCATGCAGGCCCTCTCCCTCTTCGACATGGCCGACCTCACCGGGGTCTCGGAAGAAGACCTCGCCCCCGTCATTAAGAAGCTCAGCGACAACGACTACCGCATCCTCGGAAACGTGCCCCCCGCGCCCGGCCACCCACCCCACCCGCGCTACGAGATCGTCCACAACGTGCTGGCCAAGCCGGTGCTGGACTGGACGAAGCGCTACGAGCAGCGCAGGGCCGAGCAGCAGAGGGAGTTGGAGGCGCAGCAGGAAAAGCAGAGGGAGTTGGAGGCGCAGCAAGAAAAGCAGAGAAAGCAGCGGAGAGAGCGGCGGCGCATGACCTCAAGGCTCATGGGCATCGCGCTGCTCGTCCTGATGATATTTTTGTTCCTCATGATCCAGCAGCGCTTCAAACTCGTCGAGACGCTGCGGACGCTGCGGGAGCAGGACGAGAAGGTCAACCGGCTCAACGTCGAGCTGGCGCGCGAGGTCGAAATCGTGAGGAAGCTGGACAAGGCCATCCCGTACTCCCTCGAAGTCTTGCGCGGCCACGACAACGCCGTCGTGAGCGCGGCCTTCGGCCCGAAGGACAGTGGCCTCATCGCCACGGCCAGTCGCGACGCGACGGCGATGCTCTGGCACACCGGCAACGTCGACAAGCCGCTGGTGCTGCGCGGCCACGACGGCCCCCTCACGCGAGTCGTCTTCAGCCCTGACGGTCGTCACGTTCTGACGGCGAGCGAAGACCGGACGGCCCGCATTTGGAACGTCGCCGACGGCAAGCTGCTGCACGTCCTCGGCGAGCACGAAGGGGGCCTCACCGACGCGGCCTTCAGCCCTGACGGCAGGCTGATCGCGACCGCCAACGACGTTCGGGGCGGTAATCATCTGGGACGCGAACGGCCAGAGCCGAGGCACCCTGCCGCGCAAGCACGAGGGCCGGGTCAACCGCCTGACCTTCGGTCGCAACGGCACGCTGCTGGCGACAGCCGGGGACGACAAGCTGGTGCGGGTCTGGAGCGTCGCCGTCGGGGGGCAACCCCCCCTCGAACTGCGCGGGCACGCCGACGGCGTGAACACGGTCGCCTTCGACCTCAAAGGCGACCGCGTCCTGACGGCGAGCGACGACGCGACGGTGCGCATCTGGAACACTGGTTCGGGCCAGTCCATGCGCACTCTGTCCGGGCATAAGGGGGCCGTCTACGGCGCGGCCTTCAGCCCCGACGGCGCTTCGGTGTTGACGGCCAGCGAGGACAACACCGCGCGCATCTGGAACTCGCAAACCGGCCAGGGGGGTCAAGTCCTGCTCGGGCACGCGGGGTTATTGAGCGCCGAGTTCGACGCCGACGCGGGGCGCATCATCACGTCCGGCAAGGACGCCACGGCGCGCATCTGGACGCGCGGCGGGCACATCAAGGCCGAGTTGCGCGGGCACACGTCCGACCTCACGCTCGCCACCTTCAGCCGGGACGGGCGCACGGCGTTGACGGCCAGCCGCGACAAAACGGCGCGCGTCTGGAGTGTGCCCGACCGCGGCGGCTTCGAGGTCGCGAAGCCCGAGATGAGCGTCGACCGGCAGAACTATTCGGGCCGCTGCCCCGTGACGGTCAGGCTCTTCGCGAAGATCGAGGTCGTCAGCGGGAGCGGCAAGGTCGCCTACAAATTCGTCCGCAAGGACGGAGAAGAAGTTGACGGGACTCTCCTCTTCGACGCGCCGGGTGTCAAATTCGTCAGCTCGCTGTGGAGCATCCGCGGCGCGGGCAACTCTTCCTACGTCGGCTCCGCGCGCGTCATCGTAACCGAGCCTAACGAAGCCGAGTCGCAGGAGGTAAGATTCCAAGTCAGGTGCCAGGAGGCCGCCGCGCCCGCCCCCGACAGCCCGCCCGACGAACCCACGCCCATCGTGCCGACCAATCCAACCGCGTCGCCCGCGCCCTGAAACGGCGCGAGTCACAACCCGGCAGGGGCCGAACCCGAAATGGTCGCAAAAAAGGGAAGTTTCGGGTAACATGTTGCCCGACGGTTATCTCTCCAAACAAACTAGTTGAGTTCAACGAAAATGCCTTTTGCTTCCATCGAAGAGGCCGCCGCAGACATTCGCGAAGGCCGGATGGTCATCATCGTGGACGACGAGGATCGCGAGAACGAAGGCGACCTCGCCTGCGCCGCCGAGTTGGTGACGCCCGAAATCATCAACTTCATGGCGACGCACGCGCGCGGGCTCATCTGCATGCCCCTGACCGAAGAGCGCTGCGACGAGTTGCAGTTGACGATGCAGGTCGCCGACAACACCTCGTACCTCGGCACGGCCTTCACCGTCTCAATCGAGGCGCGGCGCGGCGTGACCACCGGCATCTCGGCCTCCGACCGCGCGACCACCATCCTGACCGCCGTTGACCCGAAGACGCGGCCCCAAGACCTCGCGCGCCCCGGTCACATCTTCCCCCTGCGCGCGAAGAAGGGCGGCGTCCTCGTCCGCACCGGGCAGACCGAGGCGAGCGTTGACCTCGCGCGCATCGCCGGGCTCCAACCGGCGGGCGTCATCTGCGAGATCATGAGCCCGGACGGGACGATGGCGCGGCTCCCGCAGTTGGAAGAGTTCGCTGCCGCGCACGGGCTCAAGATGATTACGGTGGCCGACCTCGTCCGCTACCGGATGCGCAAGGAAGTCCTCGTGCGCCGCGCCGCCGAGACCGACCTGCCGACCGTCTACGGCCTCTTCCGCGCCATCGCCTTCGAGAACGACACGAACGGCGAAGTCCATCTCGCGATGGTCATGGGCGACGTGTCATCGAACGGCGGGACGGAGCCCGTGCTCGTGCGCGTCCACACCGAGAACGTGACCTGCGACATGTTCGGCTCGCTCATTGACGACACGGGCTTCCAACTCCACACCGCGCTCGAACGCATCGCGGCGGAAGGCCGTGGCGTCGTCCTCTATCTCCGGCAGCGGCACAACAACCTCGACCTGATCCATCAGCTCAAGACCTACGCGCTGATGCAGGAGCGGGGCATCGAGAAGCGCGAGGCGAGTCTCCAGACCGGCTACGGCTCTGACCGCGACTACGGCGTCGGCGCGCAGATACTCCACGAGCTGGGCCTGCGCCGCATCCTGCTGTTGACGAACCACCCGCCGAAGGTCTCCGCGCTCGAAGGCTTCGAGCTGGAGATTGTCGGCAGCGTCGCCCTCGGCTCGCCCGCTCGCGCCGAGCGCAACGGCGGCGGCGGCAGCGGGTTCGAAATCGGCGAGGCGAAGCCTTTACAGTCCTGAGACGAAATTGCGTGCCGCGCGGCGGTCGAACTGAGTTAAAATCCGGCTCCCCGTAAAAAGCCCTGAAGCCCTTCGCCGCTCCTTCCCCCCGGACGGCTCGTTTAGTAAAACATCATGCCCGTTGACGACGAAGCGCCCGCCCCGGAGCCGGGAGGCGACGCACCCCTGAAGTTCGAGGAAGCCCCCGGCGGCGAGAAGGCCCCTGCGCCGCTCACGCCCAGAGGCCGCCGCGCCCGCTGGCGTCGCGTCGTCAACCGCCGCAACGCGATGTGGACGGGCATCGTCGCGGTCGTCGCTGTGCTCGCGCTCGCCGTCATCATCTTCATCCTCTACCGCAGCGGGCAGGTGGATCGCATCATCGCCCGGCAGATAGTCAGCACCTTCGCCAAGTACAACATCCGCGCCGAGGTCGGCTCGTTCGAGACGAAGTTCGGGCCGCGCACCGCCGAGCTTCGAGACCTCAAGCTCTACGACGCGACTTCGGGAGCGCAGCTCGGAAAGATTGACCGCATCGTCGCCACCGTCCGCATCGAGGACATGTACGCCCTGAGCCTCTCGCGCGACGTGAAGCTCGAAGAGCTGACGATTGACGGGCTCGAATCGTGGGTCTCCTTCGACGCCGAGGGCCGCTCGAACTTCCGCAACATCAAGCTCCCCCCGCCCGACCCGAACAGCCGCATCCTCTTCTCCTACTCGACGGCGCGCATCCGCCTGAACGGCGCTGTTCTCCACTACGACGACAAGCGATACGACATCTCCGGCGAGGCGCGCAACCTCCGGGCCTTCATCCGCCCCGAAGACCCGAACGCGCCCGAAGAGAGCCGGATGAATCTGGTCGAGGTCGCGCTCAACGACTCGTCCTTCGTCTACAACGGGCGCGAGGTCAAGAACATTGACATCAACGCCAACGCGCGCGTCAATCAGGTGCGCGCGGAGATAAGCGAGTTGACTTTGCGCTCGCCCGTGGCGGAGGCGCGGCTCTCCGGCGTGCTCGACGACTGGCGCAAGCTCAGCTACCGGATGCAGGTCGAAGCGAGCGTGGACTTGACGCAGACTTCGGACGTGTTGCAGCTCGAAGCGTCGGTGCGCGGCGACGGGCGTTTTAAGGGGACGGTGACGGGCGAGGGCGACAACTACAAGGTCGAAGGCCAAATCATCTCGGACGCGCTCGCGGCGGACAACGTGCGGCTCAAGGCTTTGAACGTGACGGGCACGGCGACGGGGCAGGGCAAGAGCTACGAGGCGCAAGGCCAAGCCGTCGCCGAGCTTCTGACGGCGGGCGACTTTCAGCTCAACACCGTGCAGCTCGCGGGCAAGGTGATGGGCACGGGCACGGACTTCGAGTGGGTCGGCGACCTCCGCGCCGCCGCCGCCCGCAGCGGCGCGACGAGCATCACGGGGCTCATCCTCAAAGACGCCACCGCCGAAGTGCGCGGCGATGATTTGAGCGGGAGCGCCGCGAGCTTCAGCGCCTCTTCCGTCGTCGCCGAGGGCGCGCGCGTCGCCGGGGCGCAGGCTTCGGGCGTGCGCTTCAAACGCGACGCCGAAGGCCGCACGACCGTCAGCGCGCAGGGCGCGCGCGCGGGGACAATCAACGCCGAAGGGGCGACCGTCAACGGCGCGCAGGCATCGGGCTTGAGCGCGACCATCAACCCGGACGAGTCGGCGAGCGTGACGGTCGAACGCGTGAACATCGGCGGCGTGCAGGCTTCGGGCGCGCGGACGGGGAGCCTCAACGTCGCGGGCGTGCGGCTCGCCATCACGAGCGGCGGACGCGTCGAGGGAACTTCGGGCGACATCAACGCCGGGTCGGTCGCGCTGCCCGACGGCGGGCGCGCTGAAAACGTCCGCCTCGCGCGCCCGCGCTTCGTCCTTGAGCCGGGCGGTCGCTACCGCGCGAGCGCGGACTTGAGCCTCGGCGGCGGCGTGCTCGGACAGATGCGGCTCGGCTCGGCGCGCGCCGCTGTCGTGGCGACGAATAATCAGATTCAACTTAACGACTTCGTCGCCGACATCTTCAACGGTCGGGCGACCGGGCGCGCGACTATCAGCACCGCGCCGCGCGGCGGCGGGACTTCGACGGTCGCGGCGAGCTTCGACGGCGTGGACGTGGGCGGGGCCGTCGCGACGATTTCGGGTCGCGCCGTCCCTCTGACGGGCGCGGCCACGGGGACTGTCAACCTCAGTTTTCCGGGGACGAATTTCAAGGCCGCGTCGGGCCGTCTCGACGCACGCTTCGAGGGCGCGACCGGCAGAGACGAGTCGGCGCGCACGCCCCTAACGGGCGAGCTGGCCTTGAACGCCGAGCGCGGCGTGTTTCAGATTGAGCGCGCCAACCTGCGCACCGGCGCGACCGAGCTGACGGCGACGGGCCGCTTCTCGTTCGACGGCGGCTCAGACCTCGCCATCAACCTCAACTCTTCGGACGCGGCGGAGCTTCAACGCGTCGCTTTGGCGACGGGGCTGCTGCCCGACATCGAGAAGAAGGTGGAAGAGCTGGGCGTCGGGCTCGCGGGCTCCGTCCGCTTCGACGGCAGAATCACGGGCGACCTCGACGCGCCCATCGTCAACGGCAGCTTCGCGCTCGGCTCGCTCACCGTCAACGGTCAAGACCTCGGAGCCCTGAGCGCCGACATCGCCTCGACCTCCGCCGAGACGCGCGTCAACAACGGTCGCCTCACGGAGCGCGACGGCGGCGGCGCGCAGTTCACCGCCGTCATCCCGCGCACGGGCGAGAACAACATCTCGTTTGAAGCGACTCTCGAAAACGCGAACGCCGGCGCGCTCGTCACGGCCTTCGGCGCGGGCCGCATAGACCCGAAGAACCTCGCCGGGCTCGGCCCCGCGTCGGGCCAGTTGAGCGTCAACGGCTACCCCGGCGCGATGTCGGGGAGCGCGGACTTGAAGGTCGGGCGCGGGCAAATCGGCGCGCAGCCTTACGACGAGCTGGTGGCGCGCGCCACCTTCAGCGGCTCGAAAGTTAATCTCGAACGGCTCGACGCGCGACTGCCCGCCGGGTCTCTGACGGCGAGCGGGACGGTTGACATCGAGCAGCAGTCGTTCGACCTCCGCGCCGAAGGCAAGGACGTGCGGCTCGATTTAATCACGGGCCTCTTCGGCGGGTCAGCCGTCGCGCGCAGCGCCCCGCGCCTTTCGGGGCTCGCCAACTTCACCGCCACGGCCTCCGGCACTCTCGTTGACCCGACGAGTTACCGCGTCGAGCTGAACGCGCAGGGCCGCGACGTGACCATCAACGGCCAGCCCGCGGGCGAGCTGACGCTCACGGGCCGGACGACGCCCGACCAGAAGTTCAACGTCGAGCTGACGACCGGCCTCCTCGGTCGCCCGCAGGTCGTCCGCGCGAGCGTGGATTTGGGGAGCGAAGACCTCTCCGTGACCGCCGAGACGACTCTGACGGGCACCGACCTGACGCCGCTCTTCGCCGCGCTCCTGCCCGACTCGAACGTCCGCGTCACGGGCCGCGCCACCGGAACCTTACGCGCGAGCGGGAACCTGCTCGGCGAGGCGGGCTTCACGACTTCGAATCTGAGCGGGCGCGCGGAGTTCTCCGAGTTGGTCGTGCAGGTCGAGGATGTGCCTTTGACCGCCGAGAACCCGCTCGTCGTACTCTTCACGCCGAGCGAGGTGACGTTCGAGCGGACGCGCTTCACGGGGCCGGGCACGAACATCTCTTTCGGCGGCACGGCGGCGCTCGGTGCGGGGGGCCGCCAGAACCTGACCGTCAACGGCGACCTCAACCTCCGCGTCCTGAACAACCTCTCGCCGAACATCCTTCTGGCGGGCGCGGCGCGCCTCGGCGTGACCGTCACGGGCACTTTCGAGAGCCCGCGCATCAACGGCACGGCCTCGGTCGCGGGCGCGACGTTCGCCACCTTCATCGGCGACGAGCGTCTGACGGCGACCGGCATCAACGGCGTCGTCCGCTTCAACGAGAATCAGGCGCGCATCGAGACTCTGACGGCCACGCTCGGCGGCGGTCGCATCACGGCTTCGGGCGGCGCTCTGCTCGCGGGCTTCCGCCCCTCCTCGTTCCGCATCGTCGCGCGCGCCGAGCGTGTGACGGTGCCTCTGCCCGAAGACTTCCGCACGACCGCCGACGCCGAACTCGAACTGAGCGGCAATCTCCGGGGGCAGAGGATTACAGGCACGGTCAACGTCCGACGCGCCGAGTACACCGAAGACATAGACCTCGCCGACCTCATTGACCGTCGCGGTCAGGCTTCACTCACCGAGACGGGGACGGGCGGCGGCGGCGACTTCCTCGGCGGGCAGACGACGGTGGAACTGACGATACAGGGGCGCGACGCGCTCGTCGTCCGTAACAACCTCGCCGACGTGGTCGGCTCGCTCTCAGTCCGCGTGGTCGGCCCGCTGGAAGACCCTGTGATTTCGGGGCGCGTCACGGCGACGCGCGGGACGCTCGCTTTCCGCAACGACCGCTTCGAGATTCAGCGCGCCATCATTGACCTGCCGCCTCGACGCGGCGCAGACCCGGTTCTGAACATTCAGGCCGAGTCGGAGATTCGCGGCTACCGCATCATCGCCGGCATCACGGGGCCGCTCTCGCAGCCGGTCACGTCCCTGCGTTCCGACCCGGCTCTGCCGCAGGCCAACGTGGTCGCTTTGATTACGACGGGCAACCTCTCGACCGGCACCGAGGGCTTCTCGACCATCGCGCAGACGGGGCTCGGCACGGCGACGAGTCTTCTGACCGAGAGCCTCATTAACGCGCCCGTCCGCAAGGCGACCGACAAGCTCTTCGGCCTTAACCGCTTCGAGTTCGACCCGATCATCGCCGGACGGGGCGGCGCGAGCCCGACGGCGAGGCTCACCGTCGGGCGACAGATTAACCGCGACCTCGCCGTCACCTTCTCGACCAACGTGACGGGCGAGCCGAATCAGGTGCTCGCCGTCGTCTACCGCGTCTCCGACCGCCTCTCCTTCGTCGCGCAGTACCAGCAGGGCGCGACCGACACGCTGCGCTCGCGCAGCGACAACTTTAATTTCGAGCTGCGGTTCAGGAAGCGTTATTGAAAAGAGTAGACAGTTTTCAGTTTTCAGTTTTCAGTTTAAGAATGTCGGAGATGAGCACTTCAAATCTGGACGACTGAAAGCGGACGACTCGGAGAACTGAAAACTGAAAACCGGAAACTGAAAACTGATTTCGTGACTATCCATCGGGTGGCCCTCCTCTTCGTCCTTCTCTCGCTCGCGACTTTGAGCGCGCGCGCCGGGCTGCGCCTCGCGCCCGACCTCAGCCGTTACGAGGGGCGCACGGTGGCTTCGGTCGAGGTGGTCATCGAGGAAGCTTCGGTCGAGCCCGCCGCGCTCGAAGAGTTCCGCTCGCGCGTCCGGCTCGCCGAGGGAGGCCGCTTCTCGGTCGTGCGCGTGCGCGAGTCGCTCCAGGCGCTCTTCGAGACGAACCGCGTCGCCGACGTGCGCGTCGAGGCGTCGGACGCCGCCGGGGCGTTGGACGAAGAGGGCCGCCCGCGCGTCGCCCTGCGGTTCGTCATCCGCCCGCAGGTGCTCGTCGCCGGGGTCGAATTCGAGGTCGGCGTCACCGAAGGCACGGGCATCACCGAGGACGAATTGCGCGCCCGCCTCAACCTGCTCGACCCCGGCAAGCGCATCACCGAACAGTCGCTCAAGGAGAACGCCGACGCCGTGCAGGTCTACCTGCGCGACCGTGGCTTCTACCGCGCCGAGGTGCGCTACGAGCAGCGCCTCGACGCGACGCGCACCCGCGCCACCGTCATCTTCCACGTCACGCCGGGGCCGCCCACGCTGCTCGAATCTTTCCAAATCAAGATTGAAGGCTTCGACGCCGAACGCCTCCGCCCCGACTTCAGCCTCCAACCGGGCAAGACCTTCACGCAGGCGGCGCTCGGCGAGGACATCGCGCTCCTCCGCCGGTCAATCATCGAGCTCGGCCACCTCGCCCCGCGCCTCTCCGACCCGGACATCCGCTTCGACCCGGCGACCAACCGCATCAGCGTCGCGCTCATGGGCAGCATCGGGCCGAAGGTCGAGGTCAAAGTCGTCGGCTACGACATCGGCGAGAAGCGCGAGCGCGAGCTGCTGCCCGTCCGCCGCGAGGGGACGATTGAGCCCTCGGCCATCGAGGAAGGGAAGCGTCGCCTGCGCAACCGCTTGCAGGAAGAGGGCTACTTCTTCGCCGAGGTCAACACGGTCTGCACCATCACGCCGCCGCTCGCGCCGCTGCCGGAGAGCGCGCCGCTGCCCGGCGACGCCGGCGACTTCGGAACGTGCGACCTGCTCAACCCGGAAGAACTCGGCAGCCGCAGCGTCCTCATCGCCTACGAGGTCGAGCGCGGTCGCCGCTTCAAGCTCACCGACATCCGCATCGAGGGCACAGACCGCCTCGCCTTCGAGGACGTGGAGGAAGACCTCCGGAGCCGCGAGGCGACCATCCTCGGCATCATCCCTCTGCTCGGCTACGGTCGCGGCTACACGAGCGAAGAGGCGCTCGCGCGCGACGTGAGCACCATTCAGGCGCGGATGCGGAACGAACTCGGCTACCGCCGCGCGAAGGTCGCGGTCAGGCGCGGCGTGACGCTCGAAGGCGAGAATCTCATCATCACCTTCGACGTCGAAGAGGGGCCGCTGACGCGCGTCGCCGGAATCGAGATTCGCGGCAACCAGCTCTTCACCGCCGAGCAACTGCGCGACCAGCGCTGCCCGCCCGACCCCCTGCCCGACGAGGCGTGTCTGATTGAGGACGGGGCCTACTCGCGCGCGGCGGCGCGCGCCGACGCCGACCGCCTCCGCAGCTTCTACTCGCGCAACGGCTACCTCGGCGCGGAGGTGGCGCTCTCGGTCGTTGACCTGCCGGTCGCGGCGGGCAGCGCCGACGAGCGCGTGCGGCTCATCTACACCGTCTCGGAGTCCGACAAGGTCTTCATCAACCACATCTTCATCAACGGCAACGTCCTCACCGACCGTCAGGCCATCCTCGACGCTATCCCTCTGCGCGAAGGCGAAGTCCTGCGCGGCGACGAGCTGGCCGAGAGCGAGCGCGCGCTCCTCAATAGCACGGAGGCTTTTCGACAAGTCATCATCCGCACCGAGCCGGCGGGCGAGACGGCGGGCGGCTTCAAGCGCCGCGACGTGATTATTGACGTTGAGGAGACCAAGCGCATCACGACCGACTACATCGTCGGCTTCTCGACCGACAACGGGCCGCTCGGCGGCTTCGAAGTCCGCAACGTCAACCTCTTCGGCAAGCTCCGCGAGGGCGCGTTCCGCTCGCGCTTCAGCCGCCTCCACCAGCTCGTCCGCTTCGAGTATCTCGACCCGCGCTTCCGCCGCTACGGCGAACGCTCGTTCGCGCCGCTCATCGCCTCCATCCAGTACCAGCGCGACACGAGCGTCACGCGCTTCTTCCGCTCGACCATTGACCGGGGCAGCGGCGGCATCGTCCAACGCTTCGACGAGGAAGGCAACATCGTTGACGAGTTCGGCCAGAGCGTCAAAGAGCCCTCGATTAACCGCCTCACCTTCAACGTCGAGACGCGCCGCGACTTCGAGCTGGAGCTGAGTCCTTCGGGCGCGGTGCGCAAGCGCAGCACGCTCGTCCTCCGTTACAACTACGAAGACGTGCGCCTCTTCAACATCGGGAGCCTTTTAATCGCGCCCGTGCTGCGCCCCGATCAGGTCGTGCGCCTCTCGCGCTTCGGCGCATCGTTCGCCCGCGACACGCGCGACCGGCAGTTCGACCCGACGCGCGGCGACTTCTTCAACGTGGACTACGCGCTCGCGCTTAAAGGTCTCGGCGGCAACATCTCCTTCTCGAAACTGCTGGCGCGCTACCACCGCTACTACGCGGTCAACCGCCTGCGCAACACCGTGCTCGCGGCGAGCTTCCAGCTCGGCCTCGCGCGGATTTACAGTCCTTCAGACCGCAACGACAACGGCGTGATTGACGACGCCGACCGACGCCTTCCCATCAGCGAGCGTTTCTTCACGGGCGGCTCGACGAGCCTTCGCGGCTTCGGGTTCGAGGAGGCGGGGCCGCGCGTCGTCGTCCCCAACTGCACGTTCGGCCCGCAGCCCACGCCCGTCTTCGACCCCAACACGGGCTTCCCGCTCCCGCCCTGCGGCACGTTCCGCAACGAGAAGGGCGAGCCCGTCGAACTCAACCCCTTCACCGTCCCCATCGGCGGCAACGCCCTCGCCATCGCCAACCTCGAAGCGCGCATCGGCGTCACGCGCGAGCTTCAAGTCGTGCCCTTCTACGACGGCGGCAACGTCTTCGAGAAGGTCAAAGACATCTTCGGCGGCGGCGAAGACGAGCCGGGCCGCAACCCCAACTTCCGCGCCCGCTGGTCGCACACCGTGGGCTTGGGCCTGCGCTTCAAGACGCCCTTCGGCTCGCTCGCCGTGGACTACGGCTACCTGCTCAACCCGCCGGAGTTCGTCATCCCGCAGTTCGGCGGCGGCACGGCCATCCACCGCCCGCGACAGGGACAGATTCACTTCCGCTTCGGACAGACGTTCTGAATGAAGGCAAAAGGTAAAAGGCAAAAGGCAAAAGTTGAGACGGCGGACGAAGCGAGTCAGGCCGCTGCCCTCACGGACGACTCCCGCCCCTCCGCCTTTTACCTTTTGCCTTTTACCTTTTGCCTTCTTGTCTTCTTCGTCGCGCTCGGCGTCCGCGTGCTGGCGTGGCAGGACACGCGCTTCGAGGCGGAGCGGACGCAGGCCGGGGTGACCGCGGACTACAAGCACGCGGCGCGCGCCTTCGTCGAGGGCGGCCCCGGAGCCTTCTTCAGCCGCACGTCGCCGCTCGCCGACCCGAACACGCTCGGCCACCCGCCGGGTTATCCGATTTTACTCGCGCTCGTCTACGCGGCCTGCGGCGGCGAGTCGGACGACGCGACGCGCATCGTGCAGATAGTGGCGGACTCTCTGGCGGCGGTCGTCGTCTCGCTCGTCGCGGGCGGGCTCGTCGGGCGCGGCGCGGCGTTGTTGGCGGGCCTGCTGGTCGCGCTCTCGCCGCAGTTCGTCTGGAACTCGGTACAAGTTCTGCCCGACACGCTCGCGGCGCTGCCCATCCTGCTCGCCGTCCTTTGCGTCGTGCTCGCTTTGCATCATCCGCGTGCGTGGAAGCTCTTCGCGGCGGGCGCGCTCGTCGGCCTCTCCGTGTGGCTGAGGGCGAACGCGATGCTGCTCGCGCCGTTCATCGCCGCCTCGGTCTTTCTTTTGTTCGAGCGTGGGAAGAGTTTGCGCTACGCGCTCGCCGTCGTCGCCGGGGCCGCTCCTCGTCATCGCGCCTCTGACTTTGAGGAACGCCTACGTCTTCGGCCACTTCGTCCCCGTCTCGCTCGGCGCGGGGCAGACGCTGCTCGAAGGCATCGGCGACTTCGACCCCGAAGGACGGCTCGGCATCCCCTCGACCGACACAGGGATTCAGCGCATGGAGGCCGAGCAGCACGCGCGGCCCGACTACGCGACGACGCTCTTCGGCCCCGACGCCGTGCGCCGTGAGCGAGCGCGCCTGCGCCTCGGCTGGACGGTCATTAAAGAACACCCGCTCTGGTTCGGCGGCGTGATGGCGCGGCGAGCCCTCTCGATGTTCCGGCTTGAAAGGGCTCGCCGCGTCGGCCCGCAGCCGCCCGTCTCGCACCCGCTCGAAGCGGCGGAAGGGAAGACGCCCGCATGGTCTTCCGCGCCCGAAGCACTAGCGCGCGGCGGCCAACTCCTCTCGACGCGCGCCGAGTTAACGTCCACGCCGGACGCGCAGGCGATGCAGCTCACAGGCGACGAATCGAAGTACGGCGAGCAGTTCGCCTCCGCCGCCTTCGACGTGGCGGGCGACACCGACTACGTGCTCCGCGTGCCTTACAGAGTCACGCGCGGGCGGATGACCGTGAGCGTCCGAGACGCCGAGAGCGGAGACGCGCTCGCCTCGAACATCATCGAGCCTCTGGAGACGAAGAGCGAGGCCGAGCAGCCCTTCCGCACCGCACAACTAGCCTTCACGAGCGACGACGTGAGGCGAGTCAGACTGCTCTTCATCAACGCCGCTTCGAGCCCTCAGAGGCCGTTCGTGCAAGTCTCAAATCCACAGCTTTACGCGCTCGGCAACGCCTCGAACCTCTGGACGCGCGCGCCGCGCTTCGTCGTCTCGAACGTCCAGCGTCTCTTCGTAACGGCGCTCGCGCTGCCGCTCTACGTCGCGGGCTTCGTGCTTTTGTGTTGGCGGGGTGAACGCCGCTCGCTGCTCGTCCTGCTGGCCGTGCCGGTCTATTATCTCTGCGCGCAGTCGGCGCTCCACACGGAGTACCGCTACGTCCTCGTCATCCACCATTTTCTTTTTGTCCTCGCGGCGGTCAGCCTTTGCCGCGCCTTTGACATCCTAAAGGGCTGGACGCGCTCGCTCCTCGCGCGGCGCGCGGCGGTCGCGGCCTCGGCGGCCTGAAAAGGTTTGGGGTTTATGAAACGGATTCTACTTTCAATACTGTTCGCCGCGTCCGTCGTCGCGTCGTCGGCGAGCGCGCAGACGCCCGCGCCCGCAACCGCGCCGCGCGCCGGGGCGGAGGTCGTTGACCGGATGGTGGCCGTCATCAACGGCAGGGAGTTGATTACCTACAGCGACCTTCTGTGGCAGCTCGCGCTCCAGCCGGACGCGCCGCTGGAAAATCCGAAGCCGGAAGATTTGCGCCGCGCGCTCGACACGCTCATAGACCAGAGGCTCATCGCGCAGGAGGCGGAGAAGCTGCCCTCGGTCTCGCCGACCGCCGAAGAGGTCAACGTCGAGGTGACGCGCATCATCAAGGAGCACTTCCCCTCGCAGGCCGAGTTCTACCGCCGCCTCGCCCGCGTCGGCCTCGGCGAAAACTCCGAGCAGCTCCGCGAGATAGTGCAGGATCGCGTCGTCATCAAGAAGTACCTCGACTTCCGTTTCCGCTCCTTCACCGTCGTCACGCCGCAGGAGGTCGAGGCCTTCTACCGCGACGTGTTCGTCCCGCGCCGCCGACGCCAGTCGCCCGGCACCATTGTCCCGACGCTCGCCGAGGCTACCGCGCAAATCCAGAGCGAACTAGTCGAGAGCAAAATCGAATCCGACATTGACGCCTTCCTCGAAGAGGCGCGCACCGCCGCCGAAATCACTATCCTCGATAAGAGTTTTTAGTTTTCAGTTTTCAGTTTTCAGTTCTGAGATTTGAGATTCGGCGACTGAAGGCTAACGACTCAACGATTAGAACTGAAAACTGAAAACTAAAAACTAAAAACTGAAAACTGCTTCTATGTGGCGACGACTGACGAATCAGGATGCGAGGCGGAGGCCGCGGTTGGGCCTTGCGCTTTCGGGCGGCGCGGCGCGGGGCGCGGCGCACGTCGGCGTGCTGAAGGTCTTCCGCGAAGAGGGCGTCCGGGTGGACTGCGTGGCGGGCACGTCCGCCGGGGCGCTCGTCGCGGGCGCGTTTGCCTCCGGCATGAGTCTGGAGGAACTCGAAAAGGTCGCGTGCGACATGCGCTGGCGCGACTTCGGGCGGATGACGCTCTCGAAGCTCGGCGTCCAGTCGAACGCGCGGATGGAGACCTACGTCCGCGAACGCTTCCCCGTGACGCGCTTCGAGGAACTGCCCGTCCCCTTCGCGGCGGTCGCCACCGACCTCCTCACGGGCTCGCCCGTCATCATGCGCGACGAGGGCGACGTGGCCTTTGCCATCCGCGCGAGCTGCGCTCTGCCCGGCTGGTACGTCCCCGTCACGGACGAGCACGGGCGGCAACTCGTGGACGGCGGACTCGTCGCCAACCTCCCGACGGCGGTCGTGCGCGCGCTCGGCGCGGAGGTCGTCGTCGGCGTGGACGTGAACCACGCGGGCGCGAAATTTCTCGGCACGCCGACCTCGGTCGTCGGCGTCCTCCTGCAATCAATCATCCTCATGCAGCGCACCGCCGCCGTCCACCAAAGGCAGTTGGCCGATGTCGTCATCAGCCCGCAGGTCGGCCACATCCGCTGGGACGAGATGACGCGCTCCTCCGAACTCATCGCGGCGGGCGAAGAGGCCGCGCGCGCCGCCCTCAAGACCATCCGCGAGCTGCTCGAACCGCAGCCCGAAGAGACCTCCAACTGGCTCTCGCTCCGCCGCCCACAACGCAAGACGGAGAGGCAATAGCCGCCGTCTGGATTAATTCAAAACACAAATTACGGCCCGGCCTTCAAAATCTCCGTACTGAAAGAAGGCAAGGGAGACGTGCGACCGCTTCGGAGCGGAGCTTCGGGCGCGTCCCTTAAAGTTGTTAAGTGTTAACGTCGCGCCGCTTAGAGTTCGCTCGAAGCGGCGCGGGGCGCGGGCGCGGGCGGTCGGCATGGCCGTTGCACTGTGAGGGGCGCGAGAGCAGAGAAATCAACGAGGAAGGGACGCGCAACATCATGAAGGAAGTCGTCAGCAGCCTGATGCAGCTTTTCGTTATCATCATGATTATGATCACGCTCGCCGTTTCGACGACGGCGCTTTCGTTGATGTTCGGCTGAAGGATTTCGCACAGAGGCGCGCGGAAGGGCTTGCCCCGTCTCTCTCTCCCACTCCCCGGCTCCGCGCGTTAGACGGAAACGACAATCGAGAATCCGAGTCCGATTAGTCGTTTATTTCGGGGTCACACAAAACATCTGACGCGAACCCACTTGATTGGGGCGCGCCGTGCGGCGTGCTCGTGCGGAGCGGTGTGTCTCGCGGGCCGAGGAGTAAGGGAAGCCGAGATGGTCATCGAAGTCACTTCGGAGCGGAAGCAAAGAGGCCTGCCGCGATTCAAGAACGCGGCAACGCGTTTCCGCGAGCGCGCCCGCCGCTTCGAGCGCCGAAGGTTCTACTTCCGCGTCATCGCAGTCGTTTCAATCGTCTTCACCCTTTCACTCGGCGCCGTCATCGCTTACCTCTACACACACTATTCGGGCGTCGTGGACGAGCGCCTCGCTTCCGGCTACCTCACGAGCCGCGCGGGGATTTACGCCGCGCCGCGCGTCCTGCGCCCACGGCAGAAGGTCACGCGCGAGCGTCTGGTGGAGATGCTCCGGCGCGCGGGCTACGTGGATTCGGAGGCGAGCCGCGTGTGGAGCGGTCGCTTCAAAATCGAGGGCAACGGCATCGAGATTCGCCCGCGCGACACCGGCGTCTCGGCGCAGCCCTTCGCCGTCGTCCACGTCGAACTCGACCGTCGCGGCCAGCACATCTCCTCGCTCTCCGGCGACGGCGCGGAGATAGACTCTTACGCCTTAGAGCCCGAACCGCTGACGAACGACGCGGCGATGAAGACGGGCGAGCGCGGCGCGCTCTCTTATCAAGACCTGCCGCCCACGCTCGTCCGCGCCGTCCTCTCGATTGAAGACCGGCGCTTCTTCGAGCACAACGGCCTCGACCTCTTCGGCGTCGCGCGCGCCCTTTGGAGTTGGGGCGGCGAAGGCGCGACGGGGCAGGACTTCAAGCAGGGCGGCTCGACCATCACGCAGCAGCTCGTCAAGAACACTTACCTGACGCCGGAGCGCACTTTGCGCCGCAAGTTCAATGAGGCCATCCTCGCGAGCGTCATCGAGCGAAGGCTCTCGAAGGAAGACATCCTCGCGCTCTACTGCAACGAGATATACCTCGGCCAGCGCGGCAGCGTCGGCGTGCGCGGCGTCGCGCAGGCAGCGCGCGTCTTCTTCGGCAAGGACTTGAAAGACCTCTCGCTCGCCGAGGTCGCGACCATCGCCGGGATGATCCAGAGCCCCGGACGCTACGCGCCCGACCGCCACCCGGAACACGCCAAGACGCGCCGCGACACCGTGCTCGCCGCGATGCTGCGCGACGGCGCAATCAGCGAAGACGAAGCGCGCGCCGCCACCGACGAGCCCGTGCGCGTCGTCGCCTCGGACGGGCGCGACGCCACCGCGCCGTACTTCATTGACTATGTCAACCGCAACATCGAGGCGCGCTACGCGGGCGCGGTGACGCCCGAAGACGGTCGCAGCCTGCGCGTCTACACGACGATTGACCTCGAACTTCAGCAGATGGCCGAAGAGGCCGTCCGCGCCGAAGTTCAGCGGCTCGAAAAAGTTTTCAAGGGCAAGCGGACGCCGCAGGCCGCTCTTGTTGCCCTCGACCCGCGCACCGGCGACATCCTCGCGATGGTCGGCGGCAACTCCTACGCCGACTCGCAGCTCAACCGCGTGACGGACGCGCGCCGCCAGCCCGGCTCGGTCTTCAAGCCCGTCGTCTACGCCGCCGCCATCGAGAGCGGCATCTCGCCCCTGAGCACTTCGACCGACGCGCCGCGCGAGTTCCGCTACGACGTGCGAGCGAAGTATCGCCCCGCCAACTACGGCGGCGGCTACTCGATGCGCGACGTGACGCTGCGCGAAGGTCTCGTCCGCTCTCTGAACGTCGTGACCGTTGACACCGCCTTGCGCACGGGTCTCACGCGCGTCGCGTCGCTCGCCCAAAACCTCGGACTGCCGAAGCCCGAAGCGTATCCTTCGCTCGCGCTCGGCACGACCGAAGCGACGCCGCTCGAAGTCGCCACCGCCTACACGGCCTTCGCCAACGCGGGCCGCGTCGTGCGCCCCACGGCGATTGCGCGCGTGGACGACGCGAACGCCGAACGAAATTCTAACGGCTTTGAAGAGATGCAGACGGCGCGGCAAGTCCTGCGGCCCTCGACGACCTACATGCTGACCGACATGATGACCGAAGTCATCAACCGCGGGACGGCGCGCGCCGCTCGCGGCACGGCCAAGGGCGTCGCGCTCGCGGGCAAGACCGGCACTTCGCGCGACGGCTGGTTCGCGGGCTACACGCCGAACCTCGTCTGCGTCGTCTACGTCGGCTTCGACGACAACGAAGAACTCGGCATGACGGGGGCCGAGAGCGCGCTGCCCGTGTGGTCGGAGTTCATCGGTCGCGCCGTGGCCCTCAGGCCCGAACTCGGCGGCGAGTCCTTCGCGCGCCCCGACTCCATCACGACCGTCGAGATTGACCCCGAAACCGGCGGGCTCGCCACTGCCGCCTGCCCGCACCGCGAACGCGTCGCCATCACCCACGCCCTCGCGCCCGCGCAGGAGTGCTTCACGCACGCCGCCGCGAGCTACGACGCCCTCGCTTCGCTCGACGCCGAAGATGTCGAAGACGCCGCCGGCTACGTCGCCGAGCGAGTAGTCGAAACACAAAGGTCTTTAAGAAATTCCGGCGCAGACGAGGCCCGCGTCATGCCTCTCACGCACTCCGCCGCGAACACCCTGCAACCCGAACCCCGTGTCATCCGCACCACCCGCGTCGAAGTCAGGCGCAACGGTCGGCCCTCTCTGACGAACGACGTTCGAGTCGCGGAAAAGAATGAGGACGGCTGGCAGCGCTGAACCGGCGAAGGTCAAAAGAAAATGTTAAGCCCCGGCGGGGGCGTTGGAGATTAGCCGGGGGTGAAGCGAAGGTGTGAAACACCTGAGCGAGAACCCCCGGAACACACGCCATAAAAAAGTTCGCGCCCCGGCAGGGGCGCGGGAACGTGCTTGATGAAGACAAGCGCCGTTTCCGTCGCCCCTGCCGGGGCGAGATTTTGTTAACGGGCGTGCTTCCGGGGGCTGCGCCTTCGTCGCACGCCTGCGGCTCGCTCCTGAAGCCTGACCCCCGGCTAATCTCCAACGCCCCTGTCGGGGCTAAAACATTGTGAGCTTAATCTTTCTCTTCCGCCAGCCGCTCGAAGATGACCTGCGCGACGGCGTGTTGGGAGGTGTGTGAGAGTGAGAGGTGTGCGCGTGTCGCGCCCGCGCGGGTGAAGAGTTCTTGTGCGCTTCCGTGGAGCACGAGGACGGGCTCGCCCGACTCTTTCGAGACGACCTCGACTTCGTGCCAGCCGAGTCCGCCGCTCCAGCCCGTGCGGAGCGCCTTGAAGGCGGCCTCCTTGGCGGCGAATCGCGCGGCGTAGTGCTGCGCGGCCTGCGTGCCCCGGCGGTCGCAGTATTCGCGCTCTCCTGAAGTGAAGACGCGCTCGCGGAAGCGCGGCGTGCGCGCGAGGACTTCACGCACGCGCTCGATTTCGATAATGTCTATGCCGATGGAAACAATCACGGATTCGGAATCGGAACTCACGAGCGCAGGCTTCGTCTGGCGCGAAGGCGAAGAAGGCGTGCGCGCCCTCGTCTGCGAGCCGCTCGAACATGACGGCTTCGCCAACGCCTTCTCGACGCGCGGGGGCGGCGTCAGCGCGTTCCCCGAAGGCTCGCTCAACCTCGCCGGGTTCGACGAGGACTCGGCGGAGAACATCCGGGAGAATCGCCGCCGCTTCTTCCGGCTGCTCGACGGCGAGTGGACTTTCTCCGGCTGCTGGCAGGTGCACGGCGCTACGGTGCGCGTCGTCCGCGACGCGGAGGACACGCGCTCGGAGCGTGAGCACTGCGACGCGCAGGTGACGCGCGAGCCGGGCGTGCTCCTCGGCGTCAAGACCGCCGACTGTGTGCCTGTGCTTCTGGCCGACCCTCGGACGGGCGCGTGCGCGGGCGTCCACGCCGGATGGAAGGGGACGCTGGCCGAGATAGTCCGCCACACGATAACGAAGATGCGCGACGAGTTCGGCACCGACCCGCGAGACGTGCGCGCCGCCATCGGCCCCGCCGCGCTCGCCTGCTGCTACGAAGTCGGCGTGGAAGTCATCGAAGCCTTCAACGAAAAATTCCCGCGCGCCGCCGAACTCTTCACGCCGACGCGTGAAGGCCACGCGCTCGTTGACCTTCAAAGAGCGAACCGCGAACAACTCTTCGCGGCGGGCGTCCACGAAGAACGCGTCCACACTCTCCCGCTCTGCACCATCTGCCGCCCCGAACTCTTCTTCTCCTACCGCCGCGAAAAAAAGCTCTACGGTCGCACCGGCAGATTACTCTCGGTCATCGGAAAGCCGATTTCGGATTTTAGATTTTAGATTTTGGATTGAGGAGCAATAAGCCGTCCTTCAATCGCAAATCCAAAATCCAAAATCTAAAATCGCCTCATCTTCTTCTGCCGCGACCGCCGCCGCCGAAGTATTGGCCGTTGATGCGGTTGAAGGGGTGGCCGGGGTCAACGATGGCGATGGGCAGCGTCAGCTCCTGACTCCTCGGCGGGAAACAGACCGAGTCGGAGCAGCTCTGGTAGCGCACGTTGACGCGGATGCGCGCCACGCCGCGCTCGAAGTTCGCGGGCACGGTGACGTTGAAGCGCATGATGGCGCGGCCCTCGTAGACGGCGAGCCGCTCCGGCGGCACGTCGTCGCCGAAGCGGAACGAGCGCACCTCGGCGCGCGGGTAAGTGACGGCGCTCACCTTCATCCCGCGCGGCGCGTCCACCTTGACCGTCGTCGGGATGGCGAACTTGCCGAGCGGGCGGTTGCCGTTGACGTGAAGCCCTCGCGGTATCTCCATCACGATGGCCGCCTGAAAGCTGCTCCCCTGCTGCGCCGGGTCAACGGAGAAGAAGCCGTTGACGTTGACGTTGCCGCCTTGCGCGGTCGTCGAAGGAGCCTTCGGCGCGGCGCTCGAAGCGAAATCCGAAGGGGCGAGCAGGACGGCGAAGAAGAGAAAGAGCGCCGTGCGTCGTCTGAAAACTTTTCGTCTCATGTTCTGTGTTTAGTCCTGAAAGCTTAAAAGGTTAAAGTGATTCTACATTCCGCCGCCCGAAACCATCAAACACGTCCGGCGCGACCGAGTTGAAGAGATGCCGCACCGGCGCGCGAAGGTTTGCCGCAGCGATAGACATTCACAGGATAAAGCAGAAATGATGAATGATGAATGCGGAATGATGAATGAAGACAAGTTGCTTCTTATTCATCATTCCGCATTCATCATTTGTCTTCCGTCCTGTGAATTGTCTTAGGATATTTGATAGAGGGCTTGTGGGTTAGTCTCTCCGCCACGCGCGGCGAGCTGGCCGCAGGCGGCGTAGATGTCGCGCCCGCGCGGGCGTCGGACGAAGGCGTGGACGCCTTTGGCTTCGAGCACGGCTTTGAAGGATTCGACGCGCTCCACGGTCGAAGGCCGATAGGGGAGCGGGTCGGCGGGGTTGTGCGGTATCAGATTGACCTTCGCGCGCAAGGAGTGGCGGTTGAGGAGCCGCGCGAGTTGGCGCGCGTGTTCGTCTGTGTCGTTCACGCCGTCGAGCATGACGTACTCGAAGGTGAAGCGCTCGCCGGGGCGGAGCGACTCCTCGAACTCCTTGCACGCGGCGAGCAGTTCCTTGAGCGGCCAACGCTTATTGATGGGCATCAGGCGGTCGCGCAGCTCGTCGGTCGGCGCGGCGAGCGAGATGGCGAGGTGCGGGCGTTCGGGTATCCGCGCCAGCTCTTTGATTTTCGGCACGACCCCGGCGGTCGAGACCGTGACGCGGTTCGGGACGATGAAGAGACCCTCTCGGTCGGACATCACGCGGAGCGCCTTCATCAAAGGCTCGAAGGCGAGGAACGGCTCGCCCGCGCCCATCGCCACGAGGTTCGTGCCGCGCGGCGTCTTCGCCCCCACGCCGTAGGCGTCGTTCAAGGCGATGACTATCTGCTCGACAATCTCGCCCGCCGTCAGCGTCCGCAGCAGGCCGAGCTTCGCCGTCAGGCAGAAGTCGCACTGGAGCGGGCAGCCCGACTGCGACGAGAAGCAGATGGTGTCGCGCCGCTCTTCGGGGATGAAGACGGTCTCGACGGGCAGCCCGTCCGCAAGTCTTCAACAAGTAACGCCGAGTGCCGTCCGCCGCCACGTAACGCGACTCGACCGTGAGCGTCGAGGCGGTCGCACGCTCGGCCAGACGCGCTCGCAAACCTTTCGGCAGGTCGGTCATCTCCTCGAACGACCGCAGACGCCTGCGCTGCACCGCCGCGAAGATTTGCCGCCCACGGTACGCGGGCTCGCCCAACTCCTCGGCCAATCGCTCCAGCTCTTCGCGCGCGAGCCCCGTCAGATGTACTGCTTCTTCCGTCACCCTTATTGATCCCCTTGTCCTCTCCCGTTGCGCCGCTCGCTGAGGTATTTCTCGACCATCAATATCAGAGCGTTCAGCCGCTCGTCCGTCGCACGCCCGGCCTCGCTCGCCGCCCGCGCACTCTCACTCGCCGCCACGCGCAATTACACTTGCCTCGCGGATGCTCTCCTTCAAATCCGAAATCTCGCGTTCGTGAATCTCGGCGATGGCGAGCAGTGAGCGGATACCTTCCTCAGTCCGCGCCCACTTCTCATTAGAACTTCGTTGCGATTGGGCAAGCTTATCCATGCTCACGGTGAGTGCCGCCTGCTGATTCACGATGAAATCCATCTGCCGCTGTCTCTCTTCGTCCGTCATTTCGCGTCGCCTTTCAGTTTGCGGGCCGAGGGTGAAGGTGAGTCAATTATAGCAGCAACCGGAAGGGCGAGACCACGCGTCTGAGTGAGAAGCCCGGCACGGTTGGCGAGGTGATGCGGTATAATTCGCCCCGGTTTGTGAGGGGTGCTTGAGGGAATTATGAACACTCGAATGCCTTCGAATCTTCTGCGCACGGTCGCGGCGTCGGCGGTGCTTTTCCTGAACGGCTGCGGCGCGAGGCCGGGCGTTTCGCAAACGACCGCCGCGCAGCCCGCCACGGCGCAGCAGAGACAAGCGCCCCGGCCTTCGAGCGGCTCGCCGTTCCTCGATAAGCTGGTCGAGGCGGCGGTCGAGCGGACGAGCCAGCCGGTGCGCTACGACCCCGCGTACTTCAAGATTGACTACCCCGGCGGCGACGTGCCCGCGGAAGTCGGCGTCTGCACCGACGAGGTCATCCGCTCGTACCGGAAGGTCGGCGTTGACCTCCAGAAGGAGGTGCACGAAGACATGGCGCGCAACTTCAAGCTCTACCCGCGCAAGTGGGGGTTGAAGAAGACGGACACCAACATTGACCACCGCCGCGTGCCCAACCTGATGGTCTTCTTCGAGCGGCAGGGCGCGGGACTGCCCGTGACGGAAGACGCGCGCGACTACAAGCCCGGCGACGTGGTGACGTGGGACTTGGGCGGGCAGTTGACGCACATCGGCATCATCGTCAACGTGCCCTCGGCGGCGGACGAGAGCCGACTGATGATCGTCCACAACATCGGCGCGGGGCCGCAGATGGAGGACGTGCTCTTCAACTGGAAGATTACCGGTCACTACCGCTACACCGGGCCTAAGAAAACAGAAAGCAGTAATCGCTAAGAGCGATTTGAGATTCGAGAAGCCGTGTGAGGAGTCCCGTCAGGGACGGAACGTCTATAGCTTAGGGGTTATTTATGTTCTGCAAGCTCCGGAGGAGCGGAATGGACACGTGTCGCCCCTCCGGGGCTGGGCATATAAAACCTACCTGCGGGCTATAAACATCCAGCCCCTCTGGGGCTAACTTTTACTGCCCACCATGAAGATGAAAGCAGAGCTGGCAGAAGGCATCGAAGTTCGTTCGTCAGGGATTGACGGGAAGGGTTGTTTCGCGACCGCGCCGTTCCGCAAGGGGCGAAAGATTGCGGAGTTGACGGGCGAGCGCATCGCGCGGGTCGAGGCTGCGCGGCGGATGCGCGGGCGCGAGCGTCTGCACATCTGCGCGATTGACACCTACTGGGGCATTGACGGCAGCCGGGGCGGCAACGGCACGCAGTACGTCAACCACTCGTGCGAGCCGAACAGCTTCGTCCGCATCATCCACGGCCACATCATCTTCTTCGCGCTGCGCGACATCCGTCCCGGCGAAGAAATCACGCTCGACTACGTCGAGTCGTACCACCCCGACACGAAGCGCTGCCGCTGCGGCTCGCCGAAGTGCCGGGGGACGATTAATCTCAAGATGAAATGAAAGACCCCGACTCTCCCAAGACCTTGACGCTCGAAGACTACGGCTGGGACTCCACGCTCGCCGAAGACTTCGCCCCCTTAGCCGCCGAAGGCTTCGAGGCGGGCCGCGTCTCGCTCCAACACAACAAAATCTACATGGTCTACACGGCGGCGGGCGAGACGTGGGCCGAGGCGACGGGCCGCCTCCGCTACCACGCGCGCGAGGCCGGAGACCTCCCGGCGGTCGGCGACTGGGTTGCCGTCCGCCGCGTCGGCGAAGAGGACAAGGCGAAGATTTACGAAATCCTCCCGCGCCGGAGCAAGTTCTCGCGCAAGGCGGCGGGCCGCGAGACGCAGGAGCAGATAGTTGCCGCTAACGTGGACACGGTCTTCCTCGTCACCGGGCTCGACAACGACTTCAACCCGCGCCGCATCGAGCGTTACCTCATCATGGCTTGGGAGAGCGGCGCGGAGCCGGTCGTCGTGCTCAACAAGGCCGACCTCGTCGAGGACGCGGAAGAAAAAAAGAGGGAGATCGAGCTGGTCGCGCCGGGAGCGCCCGTGCTCCTTCTGAGCGCGAAGCGCGGCGAGGGCATCGAGCAGCTTCTGCCCTTCACGGGTCGCGGGCGCACCGTCGCCCTGATGGGCTCGTCCGGCGTCGGCAAGTCAACGCTCGTCAACCGGCTGCTCGGCTCGGACGTGCAGAGGACGCAGGAGGTGCGCGCGGGCGACGAGCGCGGCAAGCACACGACGACGCACCGCGAGCTGTTCGTCATTCCTTCGGGCGGCATCCTCCTCGACACGCCGGGGATGCGCGAGCTTCAACTGCTCGTCAGCGAGCGCGGGCTCCGTGAGACCTTCGACGAAATCGAGGAGGTCACGCTCCGCTGCCGCTTCAGCGACTGCCGCCACGAGAACGAGCCGGGCTGCGCCATCCGCGACGCGCTCGCCGAAGGCACGCTCGACGCCGAGCGTTACCGCAACTACCTCAAGATGCAGGCCGAGATGCGCCAACTCGAAACCCGCCAAGACCAGCGCAAGTCGCAGGAAGAGAAGTCCCGCGTCAAGCGCATCACCCGCGCCTTCAACAAGACCGACAAGCGACGATAAGAAGAAAAGTCAGAAGTCAGAACGCTGAACGATGAACTGAAGACGACTTGTCTTTCATTCATCGTTCAGCGTTCTGACTTCTGACTTTTCTTTGGATTGTTTCTGAAACTTTGTCCGCCGCGCGGCGTGAGAATTGTTACCTGACCCGGCTACACGAGAGGCCGGGGCCGGAGCGTGTGGGGGCGTCGGAGAGTGGCGAAGCGCGTCCCCGCGTCGCGGCGGGCGTCCCCACGCGTTTCCGGCGTCAACTCAAAAGCAGCTCGCCGAATCTCTTTGTCCACACGGAAGGGCTCCCGATGTCCAGACTTAAACGACTCCCCGCCGTCTTCCTCTTCTCGCTCGTCTGCTTGCTCGCCGGGCTCCAAGCCGCGAGGGCGCAGGAGCCGCCGCAGGATTCGCAGGCGCGGCCCACTGCGAGCGCCGCGAGGCGCGACGACACGAACCACGACGTTCATCTCTACCTCATCGTCGGCACGAACGACGCGGCCCGGAGAGAGACGCTGCCGCAGTCTATGGGGAGCGTCGCCCGTCAGCTCAAGGCTTCGCTGCCGTTCGAGAGCTACCGTCTGGCCTCGACGCTCGTCTACCGCGTGAGGGACGGCGGCTCGCTGGAAGTGCGCGGGGTGAGCGGGGCTCCGCTGACGGGCCTCCCGCCGGGCATGCCGAAAAATACGACCCACTACGAGTTCAAGATTCAAAGGCTGAGGGCCGAGAAGACTTCCGACGGGCAGTCGTTCGTCGAAGTGCGCGGCTTCCGCTTCAGCATGCGACTCCCCATCGTCCCCTCGACGGTGCGCGCCAGCAACAGCAGCGGCGAAGCCACGGACTTCCCCGTCGTCAACCACGAGGAGACGGGCGTCTCCACCGAACTGAACGTGCGCGCAGGCGAGCCCGCGCTCGTCAGCACCATCACCACCAGCCGCCACGACGAGGCAATCATCCTCGTGCTTCTGGTCAGGCAGGCCGCGCCGCGTTAGTCGGACTGGAGTTATGGGAAGCCCCTGTTAAGGGGCGAAAGAATTTAGCCCACGGCGTTAGCCGTGGGGTTAGATTCCGAAACGAAGGAGAGCCCCGTCAGGGGCGAAAGATATTCGAGCCTGAGCACGAAAGCAGCTTGAATATCTTTCGCCCCTAACGGGGCTCTCGTTCTTGTCTCTAACTTATTCCCACGGCTCGCGCCGTGGGCTAAATTCTTCCGCCCCTTTACGGGGGCTGCTTATTGTCTCATCCCGCCGCCGCCGCCCGACGCGCCGCCGGAAGTGGCGGGCCGTCCTTCGGCGTCAACGAAGGAGATGCGTTCGCCCAACTCTTCAATCGAGCGCAGGCCCTGCTCGATGACCTTGCGGTCGCCGACGATGACGACCGCCATCTGCGAGGGCTGGATGTAGCGGTTGGCGACGCGGTTGATGTCTTCGAGCGTGACCGCGTTCACGCGCTCGATGTAGGTGTTGTAGTAGGTTTCGGGCAGGCCGTAGGTGACGACCGTCTCCATCCGGTCGGCGATCTGCCCCGGCGTCTCGAAGCTGCGCGGGAAGCCGCGGATGATGGCCTGCTTCGAGAACTCAAGCTCTTCGGGCGTCACCGGAATATCGCCCCGGATGCCTCGGAGTTCCTTCATGAACTCGATGACGGACTCCTTCGTCGCCGCCGTCACCACCGGCGCGGAGGCCGTGAACGGCCCCGAACCGCGTCGGAAGTCGAACGACGAGCGCGCGCCGTAGGTGTAGCCCTTGTCTTCGCGCAGGTTCATGTTGATGCGCGAGGTGAACTGGCCGCCGAGCATCGTGTTCAAGACGAGGAGCGGGAAGTAGTCGGGGTTCGAGCGCGGCACGCCGACGTGGCCGATCTGGATGACCGACTGGGCCGAGCCCGGACGGTCAACGACGTAGACGTTCGTCCGGTCGCGCGTGACCGCCGCCGCCGACACGTCAACCGCCGGGATGTGCCCCTTCTCCCACTTGCCGAAAGCTTTTTCGAGTTTCGCCACGACCGCGTCCGGCGTCACGTCGCCGACGACGATGAGCGTCGAGTTGTTCGGGCGGTAGAAGGTCTCGTAGAACTTCCGCACGTCCTCGCCCGTGATGGATTCGAGCGACTGCTCGTCGCCCGTCAAGGGGTGACCGTAAGGGTGGTTGCGCCCGTAGAGCAAAGACGCGTAGACCATGTTGGCGATGCTGTTCGGGTCGTCGCGCCGCTGTTTGAACGAAGTCATGCGCGTCGCGCGCAGGCGGGCCAGCTCCTTTTCAGGGAAGGCCGGGTTAAGCACGATGTCCGTGTAGATTTCGAGCGCGCGATCCATGTGGCGCGTCAAAGTCGTGAGGCTCGCCGAGGTCGAGTCCCAACCGGAGTTGACGCTCACGTTCGAGCCGATGAAGCCGAGCTGGTCGGAGATGTCGAGCGACGTGCGCGTCTTCGTTCCCTCGTCGAGCATGTCGGCGGTCAGCGTCGCGAGACCCGCCTTGCCTTCGGGGTCGCCCGCCGCTCCCATCTCCATCACGAGGTTCATGTTGACGATGGGCAGCTCGTGATGCTCGACGACGAGGACTTCCATCCCGTTCGAGAGCGTGCGCCGCGCGGGCGGCGGGAGCGTAAACGTCGGGTTCGGCCCCGGCTTCGGGAGCTTCGACGAGTCAACCATCTTCTCCGGCTTCTTCGCCGGACGTTGCGCGGCCTGACCGCCGCCGCCGGGGCGCGGCGAAGTGGCCGGGGCGGAAGAGGCCGGAGGCGCGGCCCCGGCGGGCTGCGAGGCGGCGGCCTCGGTCTTGGTCTGCGCCTGCGCGCCGGAGGACGTGTCGCTCGAAGCGCCCGTCCCCGAAGCCGTGCCCGTGCGCGGCGTCTGCGAGGCGGCGTTGGCCGCGCCCGCCTGCTGCGACCCGGCGGTCTGCGCCTGCGCGGGGGCGATGCCTTCGCGCGGGCTCTGCGGCGCGGGCCCGGCGGCGCTCGACTGACCGGCGGCGCGCGGCACGACCGTCACTATCAAGCGCTTGTCACTCAGATACGAGTTGGCGGCGCGGTGCACGTCAGCCGCTTTGACGGCGCGGTAGCGCGCGAGGTCCTGGTCGAAGTAGACGGGCTTGTTGAGGTAGGTGGCGTAGCCGTTGAGCTGGTCGTCCTTGCCGCCGAAGCCGCCGACGGTTTGGAGGCCGTAGACGAATGAAGCCTCGCGCGAGTTGTAGGCGCGCTCGACCTCAGCGGCGGTCGGGGGCGCGGCCTTCATCTTCGCCAACTCGGCGTTGATGGCCTCTTCGAGTTGCGCGGTGGTCGTCCCCGGCTTGCCGGTGGCGACGATGGTAAACGTGCCCGCGATCTCGCTCGAACCGTGGAAGGCCGAGACCTGCTGCGCGATCTGCTTGTCGTAGACGAGCGACTTGAAGAGGCGGGAACTCTTCCCGCTTCCCATGATGAGCGCGAGCGTGTCGAGCGTCGCGTCGTCCTTCGAATAAGCCGGGACGGCGTGCCAGACCATGTAGACGCGCGGGAGTTGGACGCGGTCATCAAGCTCGATGCGCGTCTCTTTTTCGAGGCGGGGCTGCGCGGGCTTGGGCCGCGTAATCGCGCCGCCGCGCGGGATGGGGCCGAAGTATTTTTCGACGAGCCGCTTGGCCTCCGCCGGGTCGAAGTCACCGGCGATGGTGAGGCTCGCGTTGTTCGGCACGTAGTAACGACGGAAGAACTCCTGCACGTCCTCCATCGAGGCGTTGGTGAGGTCTTCGAGCGAGCCGATGACCAGCCAGTGGTACGGGTGGTCGGGCGGATAGAGCGCCTCGGCGATCTTGGCCGAGACCATTCCGTAGGGCTGGTTGTCAATGCGCTGCCGCTTCTCGTTCTTCACCACGTCGCGCTGGTTGGCGAGCTTCTCTTCGGTCATCGCCGGGAGGAGTCCGCCCATGCGGTCGGCCTCCATGAAGATGCCGAGTTCGAGGAAGTTCTTCGGCAGAAGCTCCCAGTAGTTCGTGCGGTCGGGGTTGGTCGAGCCGTTGAGCGCGGCCCCGGCCTCCTGCAACGGCTTGAAGTAGTCGTTGTTGTAGTTCTTCGACCCCTGAAACATCATGTGCTCGAAGAGGTGCGCGAAGCCGGTGCGGCCCGGCACTTCGTTCTTCGAGCCGACGTGATACCAGACGTTGACGGCGACGATGGGCGTCGAGTGGTCTTCGTGCAGGATGACGCGCAGGCCGTTCGGGAGCGTGAACTCCGAGACGTTGATGGGCGGCAGAGTGCGCTTCTGCGCCGCCGCCGAAGTCGAGCCGGATTTGCGGGCCTTTCCCTTCTGCGCGAACGCCGGAAGGCCGGGCGCGAGGAGCAGTGCGGCGATAAGAATCGCCAGCAGACGTTTGCAAAGCATGTTTGGTGTCTCCCTCCGTTATTCGGGCGTGAAAGCGACGACGTGTGTTGACGGGGCGGGCCGCGTCGGCACCAGCGCCGTGCTGATCCGCGTTTTTTAATTGTCCGGGGAACGGTATGAACTGCCCGGCATTTTAACGCGCGACGCCACGGGCGCGCAACGTTGCCCGCCCCCCCAACGGTTGTTAGAATCCGGGGGAGAAAATTCAACCGGACGGAAGACAAACGCAGAAGTCAGAACGCTGAACGATGAATAAAAAGCATTTGTCTTCAGTTCATCGTTCAGCGTTCTGACTTCTGACTTTCTTGTGATGAGCTTGGAAACTGATTTCATCGTCGTCGGCAGCGGCATCGCGGGTCTGCGCGCGGCGGTCGAGCTGGCGCGGGCCGGGGCGCGCGTCACCGTCCTGACGAAGGAGCGGCGCGAAGAGTCGAACACCGAGTACGCGCAGGGCGGCGTCGCCGTCGCGCTCTCGGAGGACGACGAGGCTTCTTTGCACGAGGAGGATACCGCCGCCGCCGGGGCGGGGCTCTGCGACGAGCGCGCCGTCTCGGTGCTGGTCGCCGACGGGCGGCGCTACATCGAGGAGCTTATCGAGTGGGGCACGGAGTTCGACCGAGAGGGCGGACGCCTCCTCTTCACGCGCGAGGCCGCGCACTCGCGCCCGCGCATCCTCCACGCGCACGGCGACGCCACCGGCCACGAGATTGTGAGAGCCCTACTCGCGCGCGCCGGACGCGAGCGCAACATCTCTTTCCTCGCGCACGCCGCCACGCAGTCTTTAGTCGTCGAAGACGGGAGAGTGAGGGGTGTGCGCTACCTCGACCCGCTCGTGCGCGCGGCGCGGACTCTGCGGGCGCGGGCCGTCGTGCTCGCGTCGGGCGGCGCGGGACAGCTCTTCCAGCACACGACGAACCCGGAGGTGGCGACGGGCGACGGGATGGCGATGGCTTACCGGGCGGGCGCGGAGCTGGCCGACATGGAGTTCGTGCAGTTCCACCCGACGGCCCTGAACGTCGAAGGCGCGCCGCGCTTCCTGCTCTCCGAGGCTCTGCGCGGAGAGGGCGGCGTGCTCCGCAACGAGGCGGGCAAACGCTTCATGCCGCGCTATCACGAGCGCGCGGAACTCGCGCCGCGCGATATCGTGAGCCGCGCCATCGTCGCCGAGATGGAGCGCACCGCGACCCGCTCGGTCTTCCTCGACATGACCGCCTTCGACGCGCGACACCTCCGCCGACGCTTCCCGAAAATCTACCGCACCTGCTTGCAATACGGCCTCGACCTCGCCGTCGAGCCCATCCCCGTGAGCCCCGCCGCGCACTACATCATGGGCGGCGTCCGCACAGACCTCGACGGGCGCGCGACGCTCCCCGGCCTCTACGCGGCGGGCGAAGTGGCCTGCACGGGCGTCCACGGCGCGAACCGCTTGGCCTCGAACTCTCTGCTCGAAGGGCTCGTCTTCGGCGCGCGCGCCGGACTCGCGGCGGCTGCGGACTGGTCGGGCGAGAAGGACACGAACTCTGAAGCGGCGGCTTGAGCAAGAAGCGGACGAGGCGGTGGGCGAAGACTCGGTTCGCTTGAGCGCGGCGATGCTGGCGGTGCGCAAGCGCGTCCGGCGACTGATGTGGGAGCGCGTCGGCATCCTGCGCTCGCGCCACTCTCTGACGCGTGCCCTCAACGAGTTCGAGCAGATCGCGCGCGCCCCGCTCAGGCCCGCCGCGCGCAACTTCCTCTCGGTCGCACAGCTCGTCGCCCGCGCCGCCTTCTGGCGCGAAGAGTCGCGCGGCGGTCATCACCGCGTTGACTTCCCACAACGCGACGACGAACGCTGGCGCGTCCACTCAATCATTCAGAAGGACGCGGGCATTACTTCGAGCGAGACGATTGATTTCTCGTCGGACTTATCTTCGGTCGGGTTGGAGGCGTGAAAACGTCCCCGGTCTCAGCCTACGCGACGCCGGAATGCTTCTACGTCACGCCGGAATACGCCTACGCGCAACTTTCTCGTCCTACGCCTCACCGGAATGACATTACTTGTCACCGGAACACGCCTACGCGGCGTTGGAACGAACCTACGCGTAACTTTCTCGTCCTACGCGGCGTTGGAATGCTCCTACGCGTAACTTTCTGGTCTTACGCGGCGTTGGAACGCGCCTACGCGGCGTCAGACTGTACCGAAATGGAATCGGAATATGTCAGTATGACATCGGAACGCACCTACACGGCATCGGCACGGGCTTACGCGCGACCGGACGACGGTTATTTCACGTCGGCTATCAAGAGATGACTGTAGGGGCAGGGCTTGTCCCTGCCCTCTCGGTTGCGAAAGACACGGGCCGAGGACAAGCCCTGCCCCTACAGGAATATTCGACGCCGGATAATTTGTGAGCGAGACGGGCAGAGGGGGATTTCTTCATGGCGCACTTTGAACAACTGCACGAATGGTCGCTGACGCCGCGCGAGGCCGTGGCGTTGCAGAAGTCTCTGCGCGAGCGCGTCCGCGTCGAGCCTTTGGCGCGCGAGATCGAGACGATAGCGGGCGCGGACATCAGCTTCGACAAGTTCTCGCCCGTCCTCTACGCCGGGATCGTCGTCCTGCGCCTGCCGACGCTCGAAGTCGTCGAAGAGGTCGGCGTCGTGAGCGAGACGAAGTTCCCATACGTGCCGGGCCTCCTCTCCTTCCGCGAGACGCCGCCCGTGCTCGAAGCGTGGGCGCGTCTCAAGACCGAGCCCGACGCCGTGATGTTCGACGGGCAGGGCATCGCGCACCCGCGCCGCGTCGGCATCGCCTCGCACGTCGGCCTCCTCATTAACCGGCCCACGCTCGGCTGCGCGAAGTCCGTGCTCGTCGGCAAGTTCGAAGACCTCGGCGAAGAGCGCGGCAGCCGCGCGCCGCTCGTGGACAAAGGCGAGACGGTGGGCGCGGCGCTCCGCACGAAGACCCGCGTCCAGCCCATCTACGTTTCGCCCGGCCACCTCATAGACATTGACGGCGCGGTCGAGCTGACGCTCCGCTCGGACGGCGGCTACCGCCAGCCCGAACCCACACGCCGCGCGCACCTCCTCGTCAACGCCCTCCGACGCGGCGAGCGCGCCCCGACCTCGGAAGACTCCGGCGAGTCTCCGAGCGACGACGCGGGCGAGCAGGGAAGTTTCGATTTTTAGTGCGGCAGGCGCTGTGGGGTTGGTGCGCTCAAACAATCAAGCGGCGGACAGGAGAGCCTTTTCGGCGGCGAGAGGCAATTCAATGGGCACGAAGTAATCGCGCGGGTAAAGATAATCTTCGCCCGATTCGTCTATCACCCTGATGTAACTGTCTTCAGCCGCAGCCTCGTCGGGAAGGACTTGATAGACTTTACGAGGCTCCAAATCCTCACAATCTTCATTGCGGAGACAGAGAACAAATCGCGGCTCTGCTTTTCTGCGCTTCATGACGTTCAGTCCAAATAGCGTTTGATTTTGACCTTCCTTTTGCCTATCCCGTGAGCCTCATACCAGTGAAGCTCGACCCTTTGCGTCCTGCCGCTTGCGAGTCGGACGGTGGCGACGCCTTTAAGCTTTCGCCATCGTCCGACGCCAAACTGTTTCCGCAGCCGCGCGAGTTCACGAATGGAGTTGCCGACCGCGATGGTCTCTACGTCCGTGATTTCGCCGATGACCTCAAAGTGCATCGCGCTTCATAGCCTGAGGTTACGTCCGCGTTCTGAGCGTGGTCAAGGCCGCGCCGTCAGCTTGAGCGGCGCTTCCATTTGAGTTCGATTTCGACTTCCTCCTCTTCGCCGTCGCGGGCGTACTCGAACTCGACCGAGGCGTAGGGCGGGACGTAGATGCGCTCGCCGGCAATCTGTATCTCGAAGGTCTTCTCCTGTTCGAGGGCGTCGGCGAGGCGGCGGAGTTTGGCGACCGTATCGTGGGCCGAGTAAGACTTCTCGACTTCCTTCTCTGTTTCCTTGTCGGTTCCCATCAGTGCTCTCCTTGTTGGATAAAAGTTTCGGGCCAACATTCTATCGCGGGTCAGCTCACGGCGCGAGAGCGCCGGGGCGCTCCTTTATCTTTCGTCGAACGTTCTTACTTCCGGTCTACCGTCACGACGGCGTGGAGTCCTTCCTCCATGAAGGTGAGCGTGGCGGTGACGCCTGAGAGCGTGCGCATGGTGCGACCGGCGGCGCTGCGGTCGGAGGGCGCGGTCGTCTGCCGTGGGTTGAGCGCGCCGCCGTGGACGGCGCAGGAGACCGAGAGGCCGTCGGGCGCGACTTCGTATGCGCCGCCTTCGGGGCAGAAGTAGTGTGCGGCGTGGAGACGCGCGGCCAGTTCGAGGACGGCGCGGTTGCGCGCCTCGCCCGAAGGCGCGGGGTCTCCGCCGCCGGTCATGCGCGCGGCGAGGGCGCGACTCACGTTCGAGAGCGGGCCGAGGTTGTTGAGACAGGCTTCGCGCTCGTTCTCGGCCCAGCTTAGTCGGTAGTCTTCGAGCACTTCGTTCCATCTGTCGGCGCGGACGCGGGCCAGCGCGTGGCCCGGCGCGGCGTTGGCGGCGTTCGGATTCGCGGTTGTGCCCGCGCGGTGCAGGGCCGCGAGGTCTTCGAGGATGAAGGGCTTGCTGGCGATGTAGAGACCGTCGCCGATGCGCGCCCAGAAGAAGCGGAGCTTGGCGGGGCCGAAGCGGAGGCCGAAGCCGCGCGCCGTCTCGCCCGTGCTGAGATTGAACTTGAAGAAGTCTTGCTCAAGGTCGAGCCGGAGTCGCCCGCGCCTCTCCCGGCGCGTGAAGGCGGCCCAAGCCGTGTCCGTCTGTTCGAGGAAGCGGTCAACGACCTGCGCGTCGCGCACGGGGATGGAGATGTAGACGGGCGAGTTGATGGAGGCCACGCCCATCAAGGCGAGCATCTCGAAGCTGCCGACCGAGGAGGCCGAGACGCCCGCGCCGTCGGTGATGAAGAGACCGGCAAGGCCCGGCATGTTGAGGTCGAAGGCGGGCCGCGCGTCGTAGACGTGGAAGCCGAGTTGGTTGCCGATGCCTTTCGTCAAAAGCTCCGTCCCGTCAACGCTCGTCGCCGTGCCGCGCGGGATGCCCATGTCGCGGGAGAACTCTTGGTCAAACTCGCGCAGCTCTCCGGCGACGGACTTCAGGAGCTTCTCTTTGTTGAAGCGGAGGTTGACGCTGAAGATGTTGCGGCGCGGGACGGGGCGCGCGTCGAGCGGTTCGGGCTCGCCGCCGAGACTCGCCGCGAGCGACGTGTAAATCGAGTTGTCAATCAGCGGCAGGATGACGGTCTCGGCGCGGTACTGCTGCGGCGTGATTTTAAGGCGCACGGCGATGGGGTCGAAGAAGGTGCGCCAGTAGCTGTTGTATTCCGTGACGAAGGCGCGGTACTCGTCGGCCTCTTCGGCGCTCACACGCTTCACGGGAATCTCTAAGTTCGGCGTCAGTCGCAGGGCGTGGCCGTGGCGCGTGCAGACGCCGGTCGTGCCGTCTTCGGAGAGCGCGTACTGGCCGCCTTCGGGGCAGGAGAGCGCGCCCGCGCCGAAGAGTCCGGGCGCGGCGTCGGCGCTTTGCAGCTCGGCGAGCGAGGCGGGCCAGCGACCGCGCTCGGTGCGGTAGAGCAGCGCGGCGTGGCCGACCATCCGCAGGTGGTTGTAGCAGAGCATCCGCCGTCGCTCGGTGAGCTTCAGTTCGGGGCCGACGAGGCGGCGGATGAAGGGGTCGGAGAGATAGACGAAGCCGTCCTCTTCGGCCTCGGTGCGCGGCAGGAGCGTGCGGACGTAGGCGAACTCAGGCGTCTCGCCGAGGCGGCGGACGCGTCGGCCCGCAGCGTCGCGACCCTTGACGGCTTCGACGACTTGGCGAAAGGCCGCGAGCGAGTTGGAGCGGACGTGGAGCCCCGGTTCGGGCTCGGCGGCGTAGACGTGGAGGTCGCGTTCGGGCGTCGAGAGGTGGACGTATTCGACGCCGAGGTGCTCGCCGTTCGAGCGCTTCGCCAAAGGGTTGGCGCGCTCGGCGTTGTCGAGGAAGCTGTTCATTCGCAGGTTAAAGACGAGCGGCTGTTTGACGCGGAAGAGGAGCGTCACGTCGCTGCCCTCACGGACGAAAGGGTCGCTCCCGACCGCCGCGACTTCCTCCACGACGAGGTCGTAGAAGGGGCGCAGGGCGGGCTCGGTCTCGATGGCGAGCTGCCGCTTGAGCCGCTCGCCGACGTCGAGCGTGCGCGCCTCGTGGAGCGCTTGATTGAAGAGGTGCGTGCCCCAGAGGTCGCCCGCGTCCAACGCTTCGAGGAGCTTGTTGAGCGTGCGGAACTCGACGAAGTAGAAGTCTTCGGGGACGCTCCTGGAGAGCGCGGAGACTTCCGCCTTGCGCCGCCCAAGCATCTGCTCCCACGGGTGGCTCTTGACGGTCGGGCCGTTGAGCGTTGAGACGGCTACGTCGGGGCGCGGCGCTCTCTGAGCTTCTTTGACGGCCCCGCGCGGCGTCGCGGCGGGCAGGTTGCGCCTTGTTCCGGCGGGCGGGTTGCGCCTTCCCGTCGGGCCGCCGCGTCGTGCGCGCGCGGGCGTGGGCGGAGGCACCGCGAGGTTGTAGTTGGTGGCGTCGGGCGTGGGCTCCGGCGTGGGGCGCGGGTCGCCCGTGACGGCGAAGCGCATGGTGTCGAGTTGCAGGCTCTCCTGCACGGCGAGCGCGCCGTTGAAGATGCTGAAGAGATCAACGCTGTCGCGGCGCGCGGACCGCGCGGTGCGCTCCGTCGGGACGAGCTTCCGCACCTCCTCCTCAATCTGCTGGAAGCGTCCTTCGCGCCGCGCGAGTTGGAGCACGACGTATTGGAGGTAGGCGTCCTGCGGGTGGAGGCGCATCTCGGCGAGCGCCGCGTCGAGCGTCCAAGATTGCGGCGTGCGCACGTCCTGCGCGACGGAGAAGGTGACGCCTCTCAGCACAAACGCGAGCGACACGGCGGCCAGCAGCAGGCTCAGAACAGTTTTCGGACGATTCATTGAGACCTCACCTGAGAGTTTGAGAGGACGGGTGAAAGAAACCGCCGTGGCCTCGCCTTGCGTGCGGGATGGAAGTTCTCCGGCAGAAGCCGCGCGCCGACTGAAATGCGCGGGACAGGATAACACCGAAACGGGGAAATGAGTCGGGCGGCGCGCTTCCCTCGAAAGGGAAGCGCGCCGCCCGTGTGTGTGACTTCGGAAAGTTGCCGCCTCTTACTTGTCGGCGGTGATGGTGAACTTGCCCGCCGGTGTCAGCGACTGACCGGAGACGCGGTCGCGGACGCGGATGCTGATCTCGTAGTCGCCGGGCGCCATTTTGTCGGTCGGGAGGAGGCGCGCGAGCGTCAGGCGCTGGCCGCTGTCCGAGAGTCCCTTCCAGTCTTCGGGCTGCTTGAGAAGTTCCTTGCCGTCCTTCGTCAGGACGTACTCCACGTCAACCGAGGGCCGGAGCGTCGTCTGGTCAATCCCGGCGTTGTAGAGCTGCAAGTAGATGCCCACGTCCTGCCCGCGCTTGTAGGTGCCGGAGACGTTCGGGATGACCTTGTGCGGCCCGATGGTGAACATGCCGGGGAGCTGCTCGCCGAGGCTCTGCAACTTGACGGCGAGGACGAGCGTCGAGGCCGAGAGCTTCGTCGCGTCGTACTTCGGCACGGTGAAGCCGATCTGCTTGATCTGCTGCGTGCCCGAATTGATGTCGCGCACGAGCATGTCAACCTTGTACGTGCCCGGCGGGAGCGGCAGCACGCGCTGGTAGGCCGACTTGCGATCCTTCAAGTTCGTCAGCTCGTCCACGGTCGCGGTCGTCACGACCGGGTCTTCGAAGCTCGTCACGCGGCGGCCCGAAACGCTCATCACGCGCCCGTAGATGTTGAGGCGCGCGGTCTGCACGCCGCCCACGTCCTTGAAGGTCAGGTCGCCGTTGTCGGTCTGGACGGTGAGCGCCGTCATCACGCGCTCGTCCGAGGCGCGGAAGAAGTCCACGCGGGCCGAAACGTCGAGGGCGCTGTCTTCGACGCCGGGGGAGCTGGTCGTCACCAGCGAGTTCTCCAAGACGGCGTTGATCTGCGGCGCCCTCTGGAGGTCGGTGATGAGCTGCATCCGCGAGAAGGGGCTGTCCTGCTCGCGCGCGCCGGGGCCGGTGTAGCCGAACGTCCCACGGCTGGTGACGCGGTTGGCCTTGTTCGACATGCCGAGCTGCTCGTTTAAGGTGAGCCCCGCGCCGGGGATGTTAATCATCGCGTCCTTGTCGTCGGGCGAGCGGGCGATGCGGTATTCGCCCGTGCCGGTCGGGTCAACGAACTCGATCTCGACGCCGGAGCCGACGCCCGGCAGGTGGCGGTAGAACCAGACTTCGAAGGGGTAGGTGGTCGTCGAGCCGCCGCCGTGGTAAGAGGGACGGTCGTACTGCCCGCCGGTCGGGTGCGTCTCCTTCTCGTTGGGCGGGCCGTACATGATGTAGACGCGCCCGCGGTCGGTCTTCCATCCGGGGATGCCGGAGGCGAAGTGCTGGTTGGCGTAGGCGATGCGCTCGTAGTGCTCTTCGAGGTACTCGTTGGTGTCGGTGTCCGGGTCGGGGTCGCGCCGCCGCCAGAAGGCTTCGATGAACTGCTCGCGCTCCTCGTCGGTGCGGAGCTTGTTATAGGCGCGCCGCTCCTCGTCGGTGATGATGTAAGAGACATCCTCGCGGAGCCACTTCTGGAAGATTTTCGTCTTCTCAGTCTTGACGTTGCGCTCGCGCGACATCACGTCTTGATCGGCGTTCCCCTTCTTCTCCTTCTGCGCCAGAGCGGGCGTCGCCCCGGCGAACGGGGCCAGCAGGCTGAGGGCCAACGCGAGTGAACGCATCGCTTGGTGACGAGCCATCGCTTTACTACTCCTGTTAATTTTCACTAAAGATTTAGAGCCGGGCCACAGGCCCGACCACTTCCCCTGTCGGACGAGAGGGGAGCGAGGGCCGCTTGGAAATGTCGGTTTACACATTGAAGGCCGCGAAAATGGCGACGACCGCGGGTGCCCGTCCGAGGCTTGCTCTCCCTCTTCGAGGCCACGGGGTTCATCGCCAACTTTCCGGCAAATTGTAGAACCCGCAAGTGTCACAGTCAAGATGCGGCGAAAAGCGCCCCGGTTGCCTAGCGGACGGGCGGCGGGTGGCGAAGCCCGGCCCCTCCTTCTATTCCGCCGTCCGCGGCCTGCCGAACATCCACGCGATGAAGACCGAGATGATGTAGAGCACCATCATCGGGGCGGCGAAGAGCATCATGTTGAGCACGTCCGAGGTGGGCGAGAGCACGGCGGCGGCGGCGAGAATCGTGATGAGCGAGATGCGCCAGTGGCGGAGCAGGAAGCCCGCGTTGACGATGCCGATGCGCGCCAGAACGTAGGTGATGGCGGGCATCTGGAAGACCGCGCCCATCGCGAGCATGATGAGGATGATGAAGTCGAAGTAGTCGGTCGCGTTGAGGAAGAGGCGGAATTCCGTGCCGAGCCCAAGGAGATACGAGACCGCCGGGGGGAAGAGCACGTAATAGGCGAAGGCCGCGCCGATGACGAAAGAGATGCTGGCGAGCGCGATGAAGGGGATCGCGTAGCCGCGCTCGTGCGGGTAGAGGCCGGGCGAGACGAAGGCCCAGACCTGCCACAAAAGGAACGGCACCGAGAGGCAGAAGGCCGCGTAGATAGAAACTTGGAGGTAGAGCGAGAAGGGCTCCATGGCGGTGCGGACGACGAGCTTGTCCTCGATGCCGGGGAGCGCCTCCGGCGAGGCCGTGATGTCCACGGGCAGCCGCACGCCCTTCGGGATGACGGTCGGGCCGGCGAGCACCGCCTCGTCCGTGAAGACGCCGACGCGGCCCGACGGGTCGCGCGCCACGCGCGCCAGCACGGACGCCCCCGCCGGGATGACGCTCGTCCCCAACTTCGTCGCCTCCGCGAAGATGTAGCGCCCGCCCTCGCCCTCCTTCAAGGCGCTCAGAGGCACGATGGCCTCCTGCCCCGTGAGCCCTTGGAGCGGGATGGGCCGCTGCGCGGCTTGGGCGAGCGCGCGGCGGACGGGGATTGCGAGAAAGTTGTAGAGGTAGTCGGAGACGAACCAGCAGGCGACGACGGCGATGAAGACGAAGACGACGGAGCGGATGAGTCGGCGGCGCAGCTCATCCAAATGTTCGAGGAAAGACATCTGCGCGCCGAGACGCGACTCATCGCCTTCGCCCTGTTCGTCGTCCAGAAGAGTTGAAGCCATCCGTCAGTTTACGTGTCGGCCCGCCAGCGCCGCCGGGAACGAAGTCTTGATTAAAGAAGTCAGGATTGTTGTTTGCCGGGCACGGGCTCGGAGCTTTCGACGACGTTCGGCGCGTCGTCGTCCGGCTCCGCCGCGCGCGCGGCGGGAAAGTCCGAAGGCCCGCGCGCGATGGTCTGCCCTTCGGGGAGACGTTCATCCACGTCCGTCTCGGTCGCGACCGCCGCGTCGTCCGCGCCGATGCCGTCCACGTCGCCGCCGCCGTCGCCCGCGCTCAAGCTCTCTCTCGCGACGACCGTCTCCGACTCGATGCGCGGGGCGCTCTGCGTGCGCTCGGTCTCGACCTCGTACTCCCAAGTCCGCTTGAAATCCTCCGAGGCGCGCTTGAACTCGGCGAGGCGCTGCCCCACCTTGCGCCCTATCTCCGGCAGCTTGCGCGGGCCGAAGATAATCAGCGCCACAAAGGCGATGACCATCAGCTCGGTCGTCCCCAGAAACTCGAAAACAAGCAGAACGGTCGGCATGGTTAAAGTTCAAAGTTCAAGGTTCAAAGTTCAAAGTCGGCAAGCCGGTTGCCCGACTTTGAACTTTGAACCTTGAACTTTGAACTATTCTTTCTTGTATTCCGGTGGGTAGTAGATGACTTCGAGCGCGCGCCCGCTCGTGCCTCTGGTGTAGAAGGAGAGCGAGCGGTCGCGGTGCTCTTTGATGGGGCGGTTCTCGCGCCGCGCGGCCTCTTCCAAAGCCTCGCGCGTCTCGACGCGGATGGCGAGGTGCGGCGGGTGCTTCGAGCCGGGCGGGAGCAGCGCCACGCCGAAGCCGCGCGCGTCGCGCAGCATCGCCCAGTCCTCGTACATCGTCTCGACGCTGAAGCCCAGACGTTCGTACTCGCGCGCGTCGCGCCCCAAGTCCTCCGACTCGACGGCGATGTGATCCACCACCCCGCTCACGCGCACGTCCAACTCTTCCGCCATCGCCCCTCCAACAAGTTCAAAGTTCAAGGTTCAAAGTTCAAGGTCGGTTCTTAACTTTGAACTTTGAACCTTGAACTTTGAACTGATTGTACCCCCTCGGCGTGTGGGAAGAAAACAGCGGGCGGCGATTCGGCGCGTTCGTCGTTCGAGGGCCGGGGTCTTGACACGGGGCGGCGCGCTCTGGCAAACAACGTGCACGCCGAAAATCTGCAAGTCGAAAGAGGTCTTATGGAAGGAAGCACGCCGCGCATCGTTTCGCTGTTGCCGTCGGCGACGGAGATAGTCTGCGCGCTCGGACTCGAAGACAGTCTGGTCGGCGTGACGCACGAGTGTGATTACCCGCCGACGGTCGTCGGTAAGCCCGTCCTGACGGCGAGCCGCATCTCGCACCAGACGATGACGAGCGCCGAGATTGACCACGCCGTCCGCTCGCAGCTCGACGGCCACGGCTCGATTTACGATTTGAACGAAGAACTTTTAAGAGAGCTGCGGCCCGAACTCGTCATCACGCAGGAGCTGTGCGAGGTCTGCGCCGTGAGCTACAAGACCGTCAGGCAGGCGGCGCGCTCTCTCGACGCGGGCGTGCGCGTCGTCTCGCTCGAACCGCTGACCATCAAAGACATCCTCGACAACATCCGCACCGTCGGAGAGATGACCGGGGCGGAGGCGCAGGCGGAAGTGTTGGTGACGGAACTAGCCGTGCGTTTGGACGCGCTCGCCGTCCTGCTCACCGAGGTCGAGCGGCGACCGCGCACGCTCGTCCTCGAATGGCTTGAGCCGCCGTTTGCGCCCGGCCACTGGGTTCCCGAACAGGTCGCGCTCGCGGGCGGCGACCACGCCTTCGGTCGCGCGGGCGAAAAATCCCTGACGACCACGCCGGAAGCCATCCTCGAATACGCGCCCGAAGTCGTCGTGCTCGCGCCGTGCGGCTATTACAAGGAGGACGTGCTCGCCGCTCTCGCGACGGCGCGACTGCCTCGCGGCTGGCACGACCTGCCCGCCGTGCGCGCGGGCGAAGTGTGGGCCGTGGACGCCACTTCGTACTTCAGCCGACCGGGGCCGCGCGTCGTCGAGGGCGCGGAAATCCTCTCTCGCATCCTTCACCCCGAAATCTTCGGCGAGCCCGAAGAGAGTCATGCCGTGCGCGTCCCCGCCGAACGGATGCGGGCGGCGGAGGCGGAAGCCCGACCGTGAGGGAGGGCGCAAGACATTTATCGCTTATCCCCGAAGGGGATGAAGACAATAGCCGTGGGCAAGTACGCGAGCACGACGCCCACGGCACAGACGAGGAAACAGCCTCGACCCTGAAGGGGTCGCAGACGCAACATGCGGCGCGACCCCTTCAGGGTCGGAATCATTTTGCATGTGTCACCGGGGGCGGCGCTCACTTGCGTTCGCTCTGCCCCCGGCTATTATCTCACGCCCTTTCAGGGCGTCGTGAGACGGTGGGTGATTGATAATTTTACCGCCGTGCCGTTTACTCGAAAACATGAGACGTAAGAAGAGCAAAGCCGAGACCACGGGGACTCTGGAAAGTTTCGCGCGCGTGGCCGAGGCGGTGGCGGCGACGACGAAGAAGCTGGAGAAGGCCGCGCTGCTCGGCGCATACTTCGACGGCCTTTCGGACGAAGACTTGACGCTCGCCGCGCGCTACTTCGCCGGTCAACAGTTCGCGCTCCACGACGCGCGGACGACGAATGTCGGCGGCGGCATGCTGCGCGACGCCATCAGCGAGGTGACGGGGCTCGAAGTTGAGAACTTGCGCCCGCGCTACGTCCGGCTCGGCGATTCGGGCGAGGTCGCCTACGAAGCCTTCGCCGAGGCGCGGGGCGAGAACAACGCCGCGCCGCGTCACACGCTCGACGGGACGCAGACGCTCGTCCAGACCCTCAGCGAGACGCGCGGCACGAAGAACAAGAAGGCTCTGCTCGTCGCAGCTCTCAGCGGAGCGACGCCGCTCGAAGCGAAGTATCTGGTCAAACTTTTGGTCGGAGACCTGCGCATCGGTTTGAAGGAGGGCTTAGTCGAAGACGCCCTGGCGCGTGCCTTCGGGCGCGAGTTGTCGGCGGTGGCGCGCGTCAACATGATGACGGGCGACATCGGCGAGACCGCCGTGCGGGCGCGACGCGGCGAACTCGAAGGCGTCTCGATGCGCCTCTTTCATCCGATTAAGTTCATGCTCGCGACCGCCGCCGAAGACCTTCAGGACGTGGCGCGGACGATGCCGGAAGAGTTCTACGTCGAGGATAAATTCGACGGCATCCGCGCGCAGGCGCACGCGCAAGGCGGAAGGGTCGCGCTCTACACGCGCACGCTCGACGAGGTGACGCACCGCTTCCCCGAACTCTCCGCGCCGCTCGAAGCGCTCCCGACGGACGCCGTGCTCGACGGCGAGATCGTGCCCGTGCGCGGCGCGTCAATCTTGCCTTTCCTCGAACTGCAAAAGCGTCTGGGCCGCAAGACGGTCTCGGATGAGCTGCTCGCCTCGACGCCCGTCGCCTTCGTCGCCTACGACCTGCTCTACGCCGCGGGGCGAATACTCGTCGAAGAGCCGCTCGCCGAGAGGCGGCGCGTGCTCGAAAGCCTCATCCCGCACGACGCTTCGGCAGTCGTGCGTCTGTCGGAGGCGAAGCGCATGAACGAGACATCCGGGCTGGACGAGGAGTTCGACGCGGCGCGCGCGCGCGGCAACGAGGGGCTGATGATTAAAGACCCGCGCTCTTCGTACAAACCGGGCAAGCGCGGGCGCGAGTGGCTGAAGTTGAAGCGCGCTTTGGCGACGCTCGATGTCGTCGTCACTTCGGTCGAGGTCGGGCACGGGAAGCGCCGTCACCTGCTCTCGGACTACACCTTCGCCGTGCGCCGTTCGGAGGAAGACCCGGAGCTTCTGAACATCGGCAAGGCTTATTCGGGCTTGACGGATGTGGAACTCGCCGAGCTGACCGAGTGGTTCCGCGCGCACACGCTTCAGGAGTTCGCGCACGGGCGCGTCCGCGTCGTCGAGCCGAAGATTGTCTTAGAGGTGACCTTCGACCGCGTGCAGGAATCGAAGCGGCACAAGGGCGGCTACGCGCTCCGCTTCCCGCGCATTCTGCGTCTGCGCGAAGACAAGACGCCCGAAGAGATAGACACGCTCGAAGCCGTGCGCAAGTTGGTGCAGGAAGGCCAGAGTGAGGGCGAGCCCGCTTAAATCATCGAAGATAGGAATTAGAACCTTGCGCCGCCTGTTGCTGAAAACGTCGGTCGTCGTGGCCTCCGTGCTCTTCGCCTTGCTCTTGTCGGAGGTCGCGCTGCGCCTCTTTTTTAAGTTCACGGGCCGGGACATCAACGCCTTCAAGCCGGCCTCCGTCTATCACGCGACGACGGCCCCGGAGCAGGGCCGGTTCGTCTCGCACCCCTTCCTGCCTTTCGCGCAGAGGCCCGGCGACCGGCGCGTGCTGCGGGTCTTCAGGCCGGAGACGAACCGCACCTACTCATACGACTACACGTTGAACTCGCTCGGCTTCAGGACGCCGGAGCGGCCCTTCGAGAAGCCGGAGGGGGTTCAAGAGAATCGTCACCCTCGGCGGCTCGACCACCGTGGACGGTTTTACTGACTCCGAGACGTGGCCCGCCCGGCTGGAAGCCATGCTGAACGAGGTGTACGGGGAGAAGGGCTTGAAGGTGGAAGTCATCAACCTCGGCGTCGTCATGGCGGCGAGCCCGACGAGCCTGATAAATCTGGAATTCATCGGCGTCGAGTTCCAACCCGACCTCGTCATCTCATACGACGGCGTGAACGACGCGAACCTCATCGGGTTCGAGGGCGCGGCCCCGGACTACCGGAATGTCTACGGGGACTTCGACGACGAGTACAGGTCTTGGCAGTCGCGCTTACCCGCTTGGGCCTTCCGCTAGTACCTCTTGACGCGCGTCTCCTACGCCCTCGACCGCGCCGGGGGAGGCTCGGACATCGGTTCGCAGGTGATGAAGGTCGGCAGCCTCAAGCGTTCCCCGGACGTGCTCGCCGGGATGCGCCTCTTCGAGCGCAACCTGAAGTTGCAGCGGGCGGTGTCGAGCGACCACGGGGCAAAGTTTCTGGCCGCGACGGCGCATTGGGTCGCGCCCGGCGAGAAGGTCTCGGCGATGAACGACGAGTTGAGACGCTTCTTCACGCGCGAAGGGATTGACTATGTTGACCTCGACGCCCTGCTCCCGCACGGCGATTGGTCTCTACACGTTGACGAAGTGCATTGGACGCGCGAAGGCATCGAGCGCGTGGCCGAGGAGATGCGGAAGAAGATAGTCGCGGAGAACCTTCTGGGCGTGTAGCGAAGAGGGCGGCGACGAAGAGGCCGAAGGCCGAAGGCGCGAGGGCGTAAAGAGAGCGGGCGCGAAGATAAACTAAGAGCGTCTAACAAAACTGTAGGGGCAGGGCTTGTCCCTGCCCGGATGGCTGTCGTCAGCATCCGGGCAGGGACAAGCCCTGCCCCTACAGTTTTATTCACCGCCAGATGTTTTGTTCTACGCTCTAAATCTTCGCGCCCGCTTCGTCGGTTACTGAAATCGCGTCCGGCGTTATGCGCCTTTGGCTGTCGTCGCCGTGCCTTCCTCGGCGAGGAGGCTGCGGAGCATCCACGCGGTCTTCTCGTGGACTTGCAGGCGTTGGGTCAGAAGGTCTGCGGTCGGCTGGTCGTTGGCGTCGTCGGCGGTGCCGAAGACGGAGCGGGCCGTGCGCGCGACGGTCTCCTGCCCCTCGACGAGCTTGCGGATCATCTCTTCAGCCGTCGGCACGCCCTCTTCTTCCTTGATGGAGCTGAGCTTGACGAACTGGCTGTAGGTCGCGGGCGCGGGGAAGCCGAGGGCGCGGATGCGCTCGGCGATGAGGTCAACGGCGAGCGCCAGCTCGTTGTACTCCTGCTCGAACATCAGGTGGAGCGTCTGGAACATCGGCCCCGTCACGTTCCAGTGGTAGTTGTGCGTCTTCAGGTAGAGCGTGTAGGTGTCCGCGAGCAGGCGCGAGAGACCGTCGGCGATCTCCTTGCGGTCGTTCTCTTCGATGCCGATGTTGATCGGCATCGGCTTCGCTTCGGCCCCGGTAGTGCTTGCCATGATTTGATATTTCCTCCCTTTGCGTCTAGCTTATTGACCGTCCGGCACTCAAGTCAACCGCGCCCGCGCGGCGACGCCAAGATTTAACAGATTTGTGAAAGATAGTTTTCAGTTTTGAGTTTTCAGTTTTCAGATTAAAGCATTGAGTCTTTAGCGGTCGGTCGTGAATTTGGAATCTCAAATCTGAAATCTCTTAACTGAAAACTGAAAACTCAAAACTGAAAACTGCTCCATGAACATCCTCGGCATCTCGGCTTACTACCACGACTCGGCGGCGTGCCTCGTGCGCGACGGCGAGATTGTGGCCGCCGCGCAGGAGGAGCGTTTCACCCGCAAGAAGCACGACCACCGCTTTCCTTCCTCGGCGGTCGAGTTCTGTCTCAGACACGCCGGAATCACGCCCGAAGAGTTGGACTACGTCGCCTTCTACGACAAGCCGCTCCTGAAATTCGAGCGGCTCCTCGAAACATATATTGACTACGCGCCGAAGGGCTTGCGCTCGTTCCTCATGGCGATGCCTTTGTGGCTCAAGGAAAAACTCTGGATACGCGAGCAGGTGTCGAAGGAGGCGGGCTTTAAAGGTCAGGTGCTCTTCACCGAGCACCACGAGTCGCACGCCGCCTCGGCCTTCTTCCCCTCGCCGTTCGAAACGGCGGCGGTCTTGACGATGGACGGAGTGGGCGAGTGGGCGACCTCTTCCTACGGCTACGGGCGCGGGAACGAACTGCACCTGCTCTCGGAGCTGCACTTCCCGCATAGCTTGGGACTGCTCTACTCGGCCTTCACTTACTACACGGGTTTTAAGGTCAACTCCGGCGAGTACAAAGTGATGGGCCTCGCGCCCTACGGCGAGCCGCGCTACGTCCAGACCATCCTCGACAATCTCGTTGACCTGCGCGAGGACGGAAGCCTCCGTCTCAACATGAAGTACTTCAACTTCGCGCACGGGCTGACGATGACCAACGCGCGGTTTGATGAGCTGTTCGGCGGGCCGCCGCGCGCGGGCGAAGGACAACTGACGCAGAGGGAGATGGATTTGGCGCGCTCGGTGCAGGAGGTGACCGAGGAGGCGATGCTGCGGATGGCGCGGCACGCGCACAAGGTGACGGGCGAGCGAAATCTCTGCCTCGCCGGGGGCGTCGCGCTCAACTGCGTGGGCAACGGGCGCATCCTGCGCGAAGGGCCGTTCGAGCGCGTGTGGATTCAACCGGCGGCGGGCGACGCGGGCGGCAGCCTCGGCGCGGCGCTCTCGGTCTGGCATCAGTATCTCGGCAACGAGAGAAACGTCGAAACGTTACGCGGCCCTCACGCCGACGGGATGCGCGGCTCGTACCTCGGCCCTGAGTTCGCGGGGGAAGAGATTGAAGAGTTTCTTTTCACGACGGGCGCGAGCTACCGCAGAATCGCGCGCGAAGAGTTGGCCGAGACGGTCGCGCGGCTCTTAGCGGAAGAGAAGGTCGTCGGCTGGTTTCAGGGACGGATGGAGTTCGGCCCGCGTGCTTTGGGCGCGCGCAGCATCCTCGGCGACCCGCGCTCGCCCCGGATGCAGTCGCAGATGAATCTCAAAATCAAGTACCGCGAATCCTTCCGCCCCTTCGCGCCGTCGGTCACACGCGAGCGCGTCGCGGACTTCTTCGAGCTGGACTGCGACTCGCCATACATGCTTCTGGTCGCGCCCGTGCGTGAAGAGCTGCGGCGCGAGACGACCGCCGAAGAGGAGCGTCTGTTCGGCATCGAGAAGCTGAACGTGCCGCGCTCGACCATCCCCGCCGTGACGCACGTTGACTACTCGGCGCGCGTCCAGACCGTGCGGCGCGAAGATAACGCGCTCTATCACGAACTCCTTTCGGCGTTCGGTCGTCTGACCGGCTGCCCCGTCCTCGTCAACACGTCTTTCAACGTGCGCGGCGAGCCCATCGTCTGCACGCCCGCCGAGGCTTACGCCTGCTTCATGCGGACGGAGATGGACGCCTTAGTGCTCGGCGACTACGTCCTCCTCAAAGACGAGCAGGGCGCGAGCGCGCTCGCGGAAGACCACTCCTGGCAGGAGGAGTTTCAGCTTGATTGAGCCGACCGCGAATGACAAGAAGACGCGCGTCGCGCGCAATGTCGTCGGGCCGCGAGCCTCCGCCGCGTCAAACGTCACGGACGAGCAGGCGCGCAAGACGGCGCTCGTCGTGGCGGCGGTGCTCGTCGCCATCGCCGCCTGGAATCTGTACCGGGGGCGGATGACGGTCGTCGCCGTGACGGGCGGCGTCGGCGTCGCGCTCGTCTTGACGGGGCTTCTCATCCCCGCGCTCGCGCGCCGCTTCCACGTCTTCTGGATGAAGGTCGCCGCCGTCCTCGGCTACGTCAACAGCCGCGTCCTGCTGACGCTCATGTACTACCTCGTCTTCACGCCCTACAGCCTCGTCTCGCGCCTCGTGGGCCGCGACCCGCTCAGGCGTCGGCGCGGCTCTCGGCGCGAGAGCTACTGGACGGAGCGCAAGCAGACGAGGCAAGCAAAAGAACAGTTCGAGCGCCTTTTTTAAACGGCGGCCACAGCCGAAGGCGCGACATTTAAGGAGGATTCAAACACTTGGGAAGGCTCTCGCTCGCCGCCGAAATCTGGATGTTCCTGCGGCAGAACAAAAAACTCTGGCTGCTGCCAATCATCGTCGTGCTCTTCGTGCTCGGCGCGCTCCTCGTCTTCGCGCAAAGCTCGGCGCTCGCCCCTTTCATCTACACCATCTTTTAGGCGTGACAGGTAAACCGTGACAGGTGACAGGTAAGAACAGGTCTTCTCCTGTCACGGTTTACGGTTCACGGTTCACGGCATTTCTCCTGTTAACGCTTCCCGCCCCGCCCGCGTCTTTGTAGTCGAGCGAGGCCGGAGGGGTTTTTCGTTAATGTTCAAAGTCGAGACCGGAAGCGAGCTGTTTTTAATGAGCGCGCAGGGGCCGCCCCCGGCGGGCGTCGGGGAGGCTGTGCCCGTCCAGCCGTCGCAGCCGTCTCGCCCGAAGCCGAACTCGTCGCGGCGGTGAGGAGCGGCGACCGCGAAGCCTTCGACCGGCTCTACGGGCTCTACGCGCCGATGGTGCACGGCATCCTCTTGGCGCGCGTCCCGCACGGCGAGGTGAGCGACCTCGTGCAGGACGTTTTCCTCGTCGCCTTTCGCAAGCTCGGCTCACTGCGCGAGCCCGCGCGCTTCGGCCCGTGGGTGGCGATGATTACGCGCAACCGCGCGATGGATTTTTACCGTCGCTCGCGCGAGACCGAGGAGCTGCACGAGGAGCTGGCGCACGCCGGGCGGCCTTCTGCCGAGGCGGCGGAGGCGCTCGCGGCCATCCGCGCCTTGCCCGAAGCCTACCGCGAGACTTTGGTCTTGCGGCTGGTCGAGGGGATGACGGGGCCGGAGATTGCGGCGCGCACGGGTTTGCAGCCCGCGTCCGTGCGCGTCAACCTGCACCGAGGAATGAAACTCCTGCGCGAGAAGTTGGGGACGAAAGGGTCGGAGAAATGAGCGACTACCTTTGGGACAAGACGGGCGAGCCGGATGAAGACGTTGAGCGCCTCGAAGAACTGCTCGGCTCCTTCGGCCACAAGCCCCGCGCACTCGAACTGCCTTCGGAGGCCGCGCCTCAGACCTCTTTTGTCGGAGGACATCTCCGCCGCTTCCGTCCCTCGCTCGTCGCGGCGGCGGCGCTCCTCCTGATGGCGCTTGCGGCGGGCGCGGCCCTCGTCCTGCTCCGCAAGGACGGCGCAGACACGAACCGGCATTCGGCGAGCACTAACCAGCCGGTCACGCCGTCGAAGACGGAATCGCCCGCGCCTCCGGAGGAGCCCAAGCCTTCCTTCATGCCTGAGAAGCGCGACGAGCGTGCGCGCCGAAGCGATGCGGAGATGAAGAAGTCCGTGCCGCCCGACTTCCAGGCGACTTCGAGAAAGCGGCGGCAGGCGTCGTCGGTCGCGCGCGGCGCGCATCGTCAGGAGCTTCAAGTCGCCGTCGCGCAACAGCCGCCCGCGCCGACGCGTTTAGAACAGCAGGCGGCGAAGGAACAACTCGTCTACGCCCTTCGGCTCGCGAGCGCGAAGCTCAACGAAGTGCGGAAGATGACGCGCGGCGAAGAGACCCCGCGCCACAGTTTGAACGAGCGGGACAGAATCCGTTGAGGTGAAGCAGACATGAAAACATATATCAGCACGTCCTTTAAATTCGTCTTCGCCCTCTCGCTCGTCGCGGCTTACTCGCTCGCGACGAGCGCGCAGACCGCCGCCACGCAGGGAGGCGGGCGCGTCCAACTCGAAAGCCTCGACCGCCTCGCGCCGAAGGCCGCCGAGACCGTCAACGTGCAGTTGGACGAGAGCCTGCTCAAGATAGGCGTCGGGTTCCTTGAAGCCGACGACGCGGAAGAGAAGGAGATTAAGGAGGCTGTCGCCGGGCTCAAGGGCGTATACGTGCGCGTGCTCGGCTTCAAGGGCGCGGGCGAGTACGCCGACGGCGACATCGAGCCCATCCGCGCGCAGCTCCGCGAGCCGGTCTGGACGCGCATCGTCGGCATCCAGAGCCGCAAGGAAGGGTTCGAGAACGCCGAAGTCTATCTCTCGCGCAACGCGGCGGGCCGCGCCGACGGCCTCGTCTTCCTCGCCGTCGAGCCGAAACAAATCGTCCTCGTCAATCTCGTCGGCACGGTTGACCTCGAAAAGCTCCGGAGGCTCGAAGGCAACCTCGGCATCCCGAAAGTCAAAATCGAGACCGGGAAAGGCGGCAACACGCCCGCGCGGAAGAAGCCGTAGAGCGCGGAAGACGAATCGCCTTGGCCCCGCAAAGGGGCGGAGGTCAGAGCCGGGGGCGGGCAGACTTAATCTGCCCGCCCCCGTTCGCGTTTCTCTCCGTCTTACTCCCGCATTCTTTCTGAAACCCCTTCGGCCCCGGCGCGTGTAAGAGGCGGACTGAGGGCGGGCTCGGCGGCGTCGTGGGGCGCGGGACGGGGCGAGTCATTCGGTTTTGCCTTTCGACTCGTCCCTTTTGCCTTGCACCCGGTTGCGCCCCTCGCGGCGCACGCGTTATGCTTCTCCGGCATCAAAGGATGCCGGAAGCGGCGTCCGCCCCCCGTGTTCCTTCGGAAAGCATAAAGAGCAGGTGATCGCCAAACTCAATCTCGCCAGTCAACCTTTTCGCAACCGCACGCTCCCGTGGGTGGTGGCGGTGCTCGTCTCTTTAGTGTCGCTGGTGGCGCTCGTCTTGATCTTCGCCGAGTACCGGCGCGTCCGCGCCGAGTCGGACGCCGTCCGAGCGACAGGTGCAGACCTTGCGCGGCCAGCGCGGCGACCTCGAAAAGCAGGCCGCCGCCCTCAAAGAGGGCATCCCGCGCGAGCAGCAGCAGACGCTCGGAGCCGCGCACGCGCTCGTCGAGCGCAAAAGTTTTTCGTGGTCGCAGCTCTTCGCCGACCTCGAACGCCTCCTGCCTTCGAGCGTGCGCGTCGCGCGCATCAACGTCCGCGACGTGTCGCGGCGCGGCGAGCAGACGACTGCGGAGCTTGACCTCACGGTCGTCGGCAAGACGCCGAGCGATGTCATCAACATGATGTCGGAGATGAACCGCACGGGCACTTTTCAGGCCGTCCCCGTCTCCGAGAATCAGCGTTCGGGCAAGGGCGAGAGCGGCTTCGAATGGGTGCTGCGCGTCAGCTACGTGCAGCGCGCGCGGACGCGCGGCGGCGACTCCGACGACGACACCAACAACGCCGCCATGCGCAAGGTTGACGAGGGCTCACGGGACGCCGGGGGGAGGGAAGAGCTTTGAGGGACGAGACGACAGCCACGCCGAGACGCGACGAGGCGCTGCCGCGCCGTCCGGGCGTGCGCGCGCGCTTCGAGCACCTGCGCGGCTCGCGCCGCCGCCGCGCGCTCGGACTCCCCGAAGTCGCCGCGCTCGCCGCCGCCGCGCTGCTCCTGCTCACGGCCATCCTCTCTTACCTCTTCCTCCTCGTGCCGCAGCGGATGCGCGCGCAGACTCTTGAAGCCGACCGCGCCGACCTCGAAAGACTTCTGGCGAGCACGCACAAGACCATCGGCGACAGCCGGAACACGCAGGAGAGTCAGGCGGAGATTCTCGGCAGCCTCCAGAACTTCGAGATCGAGCACCTCGGCGAGGGCAGCGGCGTCGGCCTCCGCAACATCGTCGGCGAGCTGAACCGTCTCATCCTCAAGAACAAGCTGCGCATCAGCGGCGGCATCCAGTACGTGCAGCTTCAGGAGGTCGTGCCCGACGCCGAGAAGCAGCAGACTCGTCGCGAAGAGGGCGGCGCGCGCGTCGTGCAGAGCACCTTCCCCGGCATCGGCGTCACGCTCACCGTCGAGGGAACCTACGCGAACCTCCGCCGCTTCGTCCGTGATGTCGAGGCCGACCGCCACTTCGTCGTCATCAACACGGTCGAGCTCGAAGGCGTCACCGACACGAGTTCGCCCGCCGTCATGACGCCCAACCCGAACGACCCGAACGCCGTCGCCGCGCCGTCTTCCACGCGCGGCACGCTCGTCAGCCTCCGCCTCGACATGGCCGCCTACTTCCGCCGCGCCGGAGCGGCGAACGGCGAATGAAGACTTGAGTGCAGCCACGGAGGCTCTCATCCGCCTCCGCCCGGCGGCTGCCATGGCAGCGAAAGTTTTATGGCTCTCTTCGAAGGAAAAACTCCCGCGGAACGCAACAAGATGATCGCGGCCATCGCGCTCCCGCTCGTCGCCTTCATCTTCGTCATCCGGCTGCTCTTCTTCGGCTCGCCCTCGCCGAATGTGAATCAGTCCGCCAACACCAACACCAAAGGACGGCAGACCTCGCAGAGCAGGCCGCGGCCCGGCGCTCCCCCGGCGGAAGAGAACCTCGAAGACCTCTTCGGCGCGATGCGCGTCATCCGCTGGGAGCCCGCCGTCTACGGCGGCCCCGACGCCGGGCGCAACATCTTCGCCTTCTACGTGCCGCCGCCGCCGACGCCGACCCCCGTCCCGGTCGCGCCGGTCGAGACTCCGACGCCCCCTCCGCCGCTCACCCTCGCGTCGCTCGCGCCGCAGAGCGTCTACGCCAAGACCGGCAACTTCACGCTCCAAATCTCCGGCGACAAGTTCACGCCCGCGACCCGCCTCTACATCGAGGGGCAGGAGCAGCCGACGCAGTTCAAGAGCCCGCAGCAGCTCGTCGCCACCGTGCCCGCCACGGCCATCGCCTTCCCCGGCGCGCGCAACGTCATCGTCCGCACGCCCGACAACCAGCTCTACTCCAACCCCTCGACGCTCAACGTCATGCAGCCGCCCGCCCCGACCTACACCTACATCGGCCTGCTCAAGCGTCCGAGCGCGAACGCGAAGGCGGACACGGCGGTGCTCAAGGACGGCAAAGGCGAACTCCACAGCGTCCGCGCGGGCGACCTCGTCGAAGGCCGCTTCCGCGTCACGGCCATCAGCGAGAAGAACGTCGAGCTCGTGGACAAGGACTTGAACGTCAAGCACACGATGACCTTCGTCGAGCCGCGCTCGACCGGGGCCGCACCGGGCCGCGCCCCCGGCTCCATCCAGCCGCCCCCGCCGCCCGCCGCCGACGACGATGAAGAACCCTGAGCTTCACACGCCCGGAAGACGCTCCGAGATGAGCCGCGGCGCGGAAGCGTCGGGGCAGCGCGGCTACGCCCTCGTCGCCCTCCTCGCGCTCATGACCATCATCCTCATCGTCATGATGAGCGCCGCGCCGAGCATCCGCCAGCAGACGCGCCGCGAGCTTGAGCGCGAGGCCATCGCCCGCGGCGAAGAGGTCGCCGAGGCCATCCGCGCCTACATCCACATGAAGGGGACGCCGCCGACCTCGATGGAAGAGCTGCTCGAAGGCGTCGCCGCTCCGGGCGTCATCAAGAAACGACAAATCCTGCGCGCCAGCGCCGCCCGCGACCCGCTCTCCAAAGACGGCGAGTGGCGGCTCATCAAAGCCAACGACCGGGAGTTCGCCGAGTTCATCCGCGCCGTCACGCTCTACTCCGAAGGCCGCCTGCCGCAGACCAACGACCAGAACCAATTCATCAAAGGGCTCGAAGGCTCGTTCAGGCAAGTCATCAGCATCCTCAACACCGGGACGCAAGACGACGCGCCCGGCGGCGAGGACACATCGCTCTCAAGCAACGGGCCTTTCATCGGAGTCGCGAGCCGCAGCCGCCGCCCCTCCGTCCTCACCTACTACGACATCGAGCGCCACGACAAGTGGGTCTTCACCCCCTTCTTCAAGTAACGCGTCTCGCCCTCTTCACTGTCACTCGACAGCCGCGCGCCTCTCTTCACTCCGACTCAACACGAACGACAATCTCAGCCCGCGCATACGCAGAGCATCTTCACTGCATAGCTCGCCGAAATTTTTTAGCGCGCGATTTTAATTAAGTTATTGACATCCAGTTGCATTGTGTTTATATATCCAATATGTTGTGCGCCATTCACTCTAGGCCACAAGAATAAAGCGACACAGTATCTTGTGGTCAAGACACTAAACAGAAAAGGAGCAGCTACAACCTATGGCAACTAAGAAAGCAGCAGCGAAGAAGGGCGGCGCTAAGAAAGGCGGCGCTAAGGGCGGCGCGAAAAAGGGCGGAGCCAAGAAGGCCGCCGCGAAAAAGGGCGGCGCGAAAAAGGGCGGAGCCAAGGGCGGCTCGAAGAAGTAACTCAGTTCCGGCAGGTCAGCAAAACCTTCACCGGCGCACACAACATGCTTTGCCCGAAAGGGCTTCTCAAAAGGACGGCGGTTGCACACGATGCACGCCGTCCGAAATTTTTTCAAGCGCAGTGCCGAGAGCTTCCTTATGATTCACGTCGCGCTCGTCGAGCCTGAGATTCCGCCCAACACGGGCAACGTCGCGCGCCTCTGCGCGGCGACGCGCACGCCCCTGCACATCGTCGGCGTCGCGGGCTTCCGGCTCGACGACCGGGCCGTGCGGCGCGCGGGGCTCGACTACTGGCCGGAGGTCTCGCTCACGCGCCACCGAGACCTCGAAGCGCTCCGCGAGTCGTTGCCCGGCGTGCGCTTCGTCTACCTCACGACGAAGGCCGAGACCTCTTACACCGACTGGCGGTTCGCGACGGACGACTGCCTCGTCTTCGGGCGCGAGACGCGCGGCCTGCCGGATGAAGTCCTGCGCGCGAACCGCGAAAGCTGCCTGCGCATCCCCGTCCTCAACCCCAACGTCCGCAGCCTCAATCTCGCCAACGCGGTCTCCATCGTCCTCTACGAAGCGCTGCGCCAGACGGGCGCGCTCAAGCCTTAAACGGGCGCGCCGCGCGTGCGTCCACAGTAACCCCGGCCTATTAAAATCCCGCATAATTCAGCCGTTTTGGAACTTCCGTCCCGTGGCGGCGGGAGTATTTCGGGCGCGCGTGATAAGATGTGCGTTTCATTCGGGACACTTAAAATGCGCCGGTCACAGCCGTGCGGGGGTAATCATGACAGAAGAGAGAAAAGACATCCGTAACATCGCCATCATCGCGCACGTTGACCATGGGAAGACGACCCTCGTGGACGCGATGCTCAGACAGTCGGGCACGTTCCGCGATAACGAGGCCATCAGGGATCGAGTGATGGACTCGATGGACTTGGAGCGCGAGCGCGGCATCACCATCATGGCGAAGAACACGTCGGTCAGGTACGGCGACGTGAAGATCAACATCGTGGACACGCCGGGCCACGCCGACTTCGGAGGCGAGGTCGAGCGCGTCCTCAAGATGGTGGACGGCGTGATGCTTCTGGTGGATGCCGCCGAGGGCTGCCTGCCGCAGACGCGCTTCGTGCTCCGCAAGGCTTTGGAGGCGAGGCTCCCGGCCATCGCCGTCGTCAACAAGATTGACCGGCAGGACGCGCGCCCCGAAGAGGTGGTCAACGAAATCTACGACCTCTTCATAGACCTCGACGCGACGGACGAGCAGATAGACTTCCCCATCCTCTACGCGGTCTCGCGCGACGGCGTGGCGAAGAAGAACCTCGAAGACGAGTCGCAGAGCCTGCGCCCGCTCTTCGACCAGATAGTCGAGACCATCCCGCCGCCGCGCGCCGTGCGCGAGGACGTCTTGCAACTGCTCGTCGCGAATCTTGACTACAGCGAGTACGTGGGCCGCCTCGCCATCGGTCGCATCTTCTCCGGCGAGATCGCGGCGGGCGACACGGTGGCCGTCGCCAAGCGCGACCACTCGATCCAGAAGATGCGCGTCAAGGAGCTGTACGCCTTCGAGGGCTTGAAGCGCGAGAAGGTCGAGCGCGCGCAGATGGGCGAGATCGTGGCGCTCGCCGGGATGGAGGGCATCGAGATCGGCGAGACCATCACGAGCGCCGAAGACCCGCGACCGCTGCCGGTCATCGCCGTGGACGAGCCGACCATCTCGATGATCTTCGGCGTCAACAACTCGCCGTTCGCGGGCACGGAAGGGAAGTACGTCACCTCGCGTCAAATCATGGAGCGGCTCGACCGCGAGCTGCTCTCGAACGTCGCCATCCGCGTCGAGCCGACCGAGTCGCCCGACCAGTTCAAGGTTTCGGGGCGCGGCGAATTGCAACTCGCCATCCTCATCGAGATGATGCGGCGCGAGGGCTACGAGGTTCAGGTCTCGAAGCCGGAGGTCATCACGCGCGAGGAGAAGGGGCAGACTTTGGAGCCCATCGAGCAGGTCGTGATTGACTGCCCGGAAGAGTTCATCGGCGTGGTGACGGAGGCGATGGGCCGCCGCAAAGGGCAGATGACGAAGATGGTCAACCACGGGACGGGGCGCGTGCGCCTGGAGTTCGAGACGCCCTCGCGCGGCCTCATCGGCTTCCGCAACGAGTTCCTCACGGAGACGAAGGGGACGGGACTTTTGAACACGCTCTTCCTCCGCTGGGGGCCCTGGCAGGGCACGATGCGCGGGCGCACGACCGGCTCGCTCATCGCCGACCGCGTGGGCGAGGCGACGACCTTCGCGATCTTCAACCTACAGGAGCGCGGGACGATGTTCGTCAAACCGAACACGAGGGTCTACGAGGGGATGGTCGTCGGCGAGAACGCGCGCTCGGTTGACCTCGACGTGAACATCATCAAGGAGAAGAAGCTCACGAACATGCGCGCCTCGTCCGCCGACGAGGCGATGCGGCTCATCCCGGTCAAAGACCTCTCGCTCGAACAGGCGCTCGAATTCATCGCCGACGACGAGTTGGTCGAGGTCACGCCGCAGTCCATCCGCCTCCGCAAGCGCGTCCTCAAGTCGAACGAGCGCCCGAAGAAGAAGGAGTCCTGAAGGCTTCCGCTGGCGGGCGGCTTCACCATGCGATGAAGAATGAGATTGATGTCATCCGCGACCTCGCGGGCAGGTTCGAGCGGGGCGGCATTGATTACATGCTGACCGGCTCGCTCGCCATGAACTACTACGCGCAGCCGCGCATGACGCGCGACATTGATGTCGTCGTGGCATTGGGGCCGGGGGACGCCGAGAGGGTCGTCGGCCTTTTCGGGGAAGACTATTACGTGGCGAGTGAGGCGGTCGTCCGTGCCATCGCGCGCGAGTCGGTCTTCAACTTGATTCATCAGGAGACGATCATCAAGGTGGACTGCATCGTCCGCAAAAGCGGAGACTACCGGCGGCTGGAGTTCGAGCGTCGCGAGGCCGTCCAAATTCAGGACTTCACCGTCTGGATTGCGAGCAAAGAGGACTTGATTATCTCCAAGATTGATTGGGCGCGGGAGTCGCGCTCGGAGCTACAGCTTCGGGACGTGAAAAACTTGCTGGCGACGGGGTATGATGCGGCCTATCTTGAGAAGTGGGTGCGTGAATTAGGTCTGCTCAATTTATGGCTGGAGCTTGCGGATGAATGACACGCCGCCGGAAGTCGAAGAGATGGTGCGCGGGATGTTGATGGCGCGCTCCGGCGAGGAGCGCTTCGTGATGGGCGCGCTGATGTTCGACGCGGCGCGGGAGATGGTCATCGCCTCGCTCCCGCCGCACCTCCCGCCAAACGAATTCAAACGCATACTGTTCCGGCGGATTTACGGCCTCCCGCTGGAATCGTTCTTTGCGACGGCAGCGGACGACGGAAGGTAGATCGGCATGAACGACGGAAGTTGCTGGAACTGCGGGCACGCGCACGCGCAACACACGATTGAGGGCGGGTGCTCTTTCGAGCGCGGGGGCGAGCACTGCGACTGCCGCGAGTACGAGGACGGAGAGTACAGGGGCGAGCAGCGGAAGCGCGACACGCAAACCTACTCGGACGTGCGGCGATTGAACGTGAGGCGCGGCAAGCGATAAGCGTTTATTGCGAGATTGTAGGGGCAGGGCTTGTCCCTGCCCGCCGGTTTCGCCGAACTCAACGCCGAGTGAGAAGCGCACGCGCGGGCAGGGACAAGCCCTGCCCCTACAGCTTTCGCGCGCGGCGGTGGTTGATGAAGGGATACGTCCCGGCCTTCAACTTTCCTTCGTTCCTTCGTCTTCGTCCGGCGAGTCGTCCGGGTCTTCCTCTAAAGGGTCGTAGACTTCGTAGCCCGTGCCGTCGTCGTAGTAGTAGTCGCCCGGCCCGCGCGGTCGCTCGCCTTCGCGGCGCGCGCGCGCGGGCTCTTTTGTTGTATCATCGGCGGGTCGCTCGCTCATCTCGTCTCCCAAACCCGAAGCCTTCTATGAATCGTCTTGACGCGTCCGCCGCAGCGCCGCCCGCGAGTGGCGTGCGTCGCCGCGTCTCGCCCTCCGTCTAAAGATTATGCCGAATAAAAACAGTGTGTCCATCGTCGCGGCCTTCGTCGCCGCGCTCCTCCTCTTCGAGCCCGCAGTGCTCGCACAGACTCGGACGCAGGCTTCGCCTTCACAGACTTCGCCCGCGTCATCTTCAAGGAAGTTCGAGTTGACGGTGGACAGCATCATGCGCGGGCCGGATTTGGTGGGGCACGAGCCCGCGCGCGTCGTGTGGTCGCGGGACAGCCGCCGCGTGTACTTCCGCTGGAAGCGGGCGGGCGAGCCGCGCCTGCGGGAGATGGACACATACGTTGTCGAGCGCGACGGCACGGGCCTCAGGAAGCTTTCGGAGGAGGAGGCGCGGCAGGCACCTCCGGCGGGCGGCGAGTTGTCGAAGGACGGGACGCTGACGGTCTTCACGGAAGACGGCGACGTGTTCATCTACGACCACTCGAAGGGCGAGCGCCGAAGCCTGACGCGCACGGTGGACGTGGAGACGAACGCGCGCTTCACCGCCGACCAGAAGCGCGTCTACTTCACGCGGCAGAACAATCTCTACGTCATCTCTCTGGACGGCGGGCTGCTCGAACAGTTGACCGACATCCGCGTCGGGGGCGGCGGGCCGCAGACGGGCGCGACGCCTCCGCGCGCGGGGAGCGAGAGTCAGGAGGTCGTAAGGAAGGAAGAACGCTCGCTCCTCGAAGCCGTGCGCGAGCGCGCCGAGCAGAGGGAGGAGCAGGAGGCGCGTCGGCGCAGGCGCGAGCGACGCAGGCCGTTCCCGCTCCCGGCGGGGCAGACGGTTTCGAACCTCTCGCTCTCGCCCGACGGCTCATACGTCGTCGCCACCGTCGGCGAGCAGGGGACGGGCGCGAAGGCGACCATCGTCCCGAACTACGTCACGGAGACGGCCTACACCGAAGACATCAACAGCCGCACGAAGGTCGGCGACGCGCAGGGCCGGACGCGGATGGCCGTCGTCTCGACCGAGACGGGCGAGTTCAAGTGGATCGAGCACGGGCAGAGAGTCGAAGTCGCGCCCGCAGTCCGCACGCGCACCGAAGCGAACGCCACCGAACAGGCGCAGCGCGAGCGCGGCGAGCCGCAACAGAGTCAGACGCAAACACAGGCGCAGACACAGACGCAGCAACAGTCTCAAGCTCAAGGCCAGCAAGCGCCGCCGCCGCAGCAGCAGCAGGGACAACAAACAGAAGCGACGGCGGCGCAGGCGCGCGACCGCGACGTGCAGCTCTTCCAGTTGCAGTGGTCGGAGGACGGTTCGCGGGCCGTGCTGATGGCGCGCGCGGCGGACAACAAGGATCGTTGGGTGTTGGCGCTCGACCCCTCGACGGGCAAGACGCGCGTGCTCGCCCGCGTCCACGACGACGCGTGGGTGGGCGGCCCCGGCTCCTTCACTTTGGGGTGGCTCGCGGACAGCCGCCGCGTCTACTTCGTCTCCGAGCGCGACGGCTTCGCGCACCTCTACACGGTCTCGACCGAGGGGGGCGAGCCCACGCAGTTGACTGCGGGGCGCTTCGAGGTCTCGGACGTGCGGCTCTCGCGCGACAAGACGAAGTTCTACTTCACTTCGAGCGAGGGCAGCTTCTTCGAGCGCAACCTCTACCGGATGCCCACGGGCGGCGGCGAGCGCACACGCTTGACGACGATGCCCGGCCACAACCAGACGGAGGTCTCGCCCGACGAGACGCTGCTCGCCGTCATCAACTCTTACAGCAACCGACCGCCGGAGCTTTACCTGCAAGGCAACGCCAACGCCTCGACCTCGACGATGAGAGTGACGACCTCTCCCATCCCCGAATTTTCCACTTACAACTGGATTGACCCGCCCATCGTCTCGTTCAAGGCGCGCGACGGCGCGGACGTTCACGCGCGCCTCTACAAGCCCTCGAACTTCCGGCGCGGCGGCCCGGCGGTCGTCTTTGTCCACGGCGCGGGCTATCTTCAGAACGTCCACAAGTGGTGGTCGAGCTACTACCGCGAATACATGTTCCATCACCTTCTGATGGAGCGCGGCTTCGCCGTCCTCGACATTGACTACCGGGGCTCCGCCGGTTACGGGCGCGACTGGCGCACCGGCATCTACCGCCACATGGGCGGCAAGGATTTGAGCGACCACGTGGACGGCGTCCGCTACCTCGTCAGCGAGCACGGCGTAGACCCCAAACGCGTCGGCATCTACGGCGGCTCCTACGGCGGCTTCATCACCTTCATGGCGCTGTTCACCGAGCCCGACGTCTTCGCCGCCGGGGCCGCGCTCCGTCCCGTCACCGACTGGGCGCACTACAACCACCCCTACACCGCCAACATCCTCAACACGCCGCAAGGAGACCTCGAAGCCTACAAGCGCAGCTCGCCCATCTACTTCGCCGAAGGCTTGCGCGGCCACCTCCTCATCTGCCACGGCATGGTGGACACCAACGTCCACTTTCAGGATACCGTCCGCCTCGTCCAAAGACTCGTCGAGCTGCGCAAAGAGAACTGGGAACTCGCCGTCTACCCCGTCGAAGACCACAGCTTCGAGCGCCCTTCGAGCTGGGCCGACGAGTACAAGCGCATCCTCAAACTGTTCACGGAAAACCTCCACCCCGACTCTCGCGCCTCGTCCCCGGCGGGCGACTCAAGCACGCAAGGGACGCCGCCGAAGCAGCGCGCAAATACACGAAAGCCATAAATGAAGAAGAGGATTTACATTGCTCAACGTGGTCGCCTCGTCAATCTTCTGCGTGAGATGAGAATTGAAGCGGGGCTAACGCAGGTTGATTTAGCCGCACGTATCGCGAAAGACCAAGCCTATGTTTCGAGGTATGAAAGTGGGCAGCGGCGGTTGGATGTGCTGGAGGTGCGCGAGATATGTCAGGTTGCCGGGGTGGCGCTAGAGGAGTTTGTTAAAAGGCTAGAGAGCGCGCTGAAATAATCACGGCAAGATACGCCTCACAACGCCACGCAGCCGACCGCGAAGAGCGCGACCTTCGTCCGCGAGACCCCGTGCCTGTTTCGTTGTGTGCGCGGCGGTTGATGTTGGGCGTGAGGCCACACAGGCACATGATCGCGAATCGAAAATCAACGCTTCTTGTTCTTGCGGGCGCCGGGTCAATGGCGGCATCGCTTCTGCATCTGGCGTGCATCGCGGGCGGCCCGGAATGGTATCGCTTCTTTGGGGCCGGAGAGCGCATGGCGCGGATGGCTGCCCGTGGCCATTGGTATCCAACGGTTCTAACTCTTGGCATCGCGGCAATCCTGTGTGCATGGGCGCTGTATGCGTGGTCGGGCGCCGGGCTTATCCGGCGGCTGCCACTCCTGCGCGTGGGCCTGTGTGTTATTACCGGAGTCTATCTCTTTCGCGCGCTCGCTTTCGTGCCGCTTCAACCCTTCTTCCCCGGCAACAGTGCCGCCTTCTGGTACTGGAGTTCAGGCATCTGTCTGGGCTTGGGGCTGCTCCACGCGCTCGGTCTGCGTCAGGCTTGGTCTCGCCTGTGAGTTGGGTGTAGCCTCTGTTTATTCACAGGCTGATATATAGATGCGTAATACTACACAACTTGATACTCAACGCCTGACGCTGGTTGCCGCCACGCTCAGGCACGTCCGCGTCGAGCTGGAATCCCCTGAGCAACTGAGCGTTCTGCTTGACGCCCAAGTCTCGACGGCGTGGCCGACGGGCGAATATGACCGGGACGCTATGGAATTTTTCCGCGCCCGGCTCGAAGAAGGTGGCCCGGAGGCCGAGGGCTGGTATGGTTGGTACGCGTTGCGGAAAGCCGACGCGCGCGGCCCACGCGCGTTGGTCGGGGCGGGCGGCTACTTCGGGCCGCCGGACTCGGAGGGCGTGGTAGAGGTCGGCTATTCCGTGCTTCCGGAGTGGCGGCGCATGGGATACGCCAGTGAGATTGTGCGAGCCTTGTTAGAGCGTGCGTTCAGTCACGCGCGGGTGACGAAGGTGATTGCCCATACGGCGGAATCGAATCCGGCTTCGAGCGGGGTGCTTTTGCGCTGCGGCTTTGCGGCAGCGGGCGCCGGGGAGGAGGCTGACACTCTCCGCTTTGAGCATGGCCGCACTCCCCGCGCCGCACAACTTCATGCGCCCGACGCCCCTTCACGGAGCCTCTCATGAAAGTCGAACGGAGGCGCGGGTGAGGCGCGGCGTCGGGCGGCTCCGTGGTAAAGACGGAGCCGACACCTCGAACAATGATGAGTGATAAACCTGTAGCTCTTGACGCGTATGAGACTTTGGCCGAGGCTTACGCGGCGGTCATCGAAACGAAACCACATAACGCATTTTGCGAACGCCCGGCGACCCTCTCACTCTTGCCGGAGGTCAAAAACAAAAGAGTCCTCGACGCCGGATGCGGGCCGGGGATTTATTCCGAGTGGCTGCTCAAACATGGAGCGGAAGTCGTCGCCGTTGACGCCAGCCTGAAAATGGTCGAGTTGGCAAAACAGAGGCTCGGCGGGGCGGCGGAGGTGCGGCAGGCGGACTTGAGCCAGCCCCTCGACTTTCTGGGCGACTCGTCCTTTGACGTTGTGCTGAGTCCGCTTGTTTTAGAATACGTCGGGGATTGGCGCGGCGCTTTCGCGGAGTTCTATCGAGTCCTGCGTCCGGGGGGCCACTTTATATTTTCCGTCACGCACCCTTTCTCCGATTACCTGTATTACAAGTCGGATAATTATCACGAGACAGAGCTGGTCGGTTGTGAGTGGCGGGGTTTTGAGCCGGTTAAAGTTCACATGCCGAGTTTCCGCCGCCCCCTGAATGCGATGCTGACCCCGCTTCTCGAAGCGGGTTTCCACTTGGAAAGAATAGTCGAGCCGAAGCCGACGGAAGAGTTCAAAGAGGCAGACCCGAAGCATTATGAGGAACTCTCACGACTGCCATGCTTTCTCTGCGTCCGCGCCGGAAAGTAGAGGCTCTCACCTCGCCGAGTAGATGACGGGAACCCGCAGGCAACTGAGCATGTATGTTCCGCACGATACCGCGAGAGAAATCGAGGCGGTGCGGAGGATTGTTGACCCGATCCAAAGCCGACTGATTCCGGCGCACGTGACTCTGTGCAGAGAGGATGAGCTTGGCGATCTTGAGTCCGTCCGGGCTCGACTCCGCAGCGCCCCCTTCAAGCCGCTCACCTTGCGGTTCGGCAAGCCGTCGGCATTCGCCGGGCACGGCTTACTGCTCGAATGCGTCGAAGGCGAAGAGCAGTTCCGCGCGCTGCGGCAGTATCTGCTCGCTCCGAGCCGCGTCAGGGAGCAGAAGCCTCACATCACGCTGGCGCACCCACGGAACCCGAAGGCGGGAGGGAATTCGTTGAGCCACACGTCGAAGCTGCCTGAAGTCGTCGAGGTTACATTCCCGAACATCTATCTCATCGAGCAGGACGGGGACGCGCCCTGGCAGTTGTTGGAAAAGTACGAGCTGCGGGGCATCTAACCGGAGCCAGCAGACGGGCCGCAAAAGTCAGCCCGGCGCGCGGGTGATGCCGAGCGTGAGGCCCTGCATCTTTTCCTGACCATCCATTGACATTTTGACCGTCGGAAGAATACCTTGCCGGGGTTCTATGACTTGCTTAAGTTCCTCAATTCCCCAAAGCAAAAAAGGAGACACGCATGCCGATACAGGTGATCCTTCAACAGGCTGGCCCCTTGCCCCTCCAAGCCACCTTCGAGGCCCCCGGAGACGAACCCATGTACCTGGAGGTCAACGGCTCCGTCTGGAGCCAGTCCACCAACGTGGTCGTCGGAATCGGGGTCAATGTGGATAACCAGGAGGTGGGGCACGCGCTCTTCTACTCCAACGGCAACGCCACCCACCGGACTGTGGTGCCGACCTACATCCCCATCCAACTGGGCGAGGGGCAGCACACGCTCACGCTCTTCACCGACAACACCGATACCGTGTCCGACTCCAACGACTTTTACACCGCGGTCATTCACTACTAGAAGTCCGCCTGAAGGGTTTGGGCGGGGGCGTCCACGCAGGCCGCCCCCGCCCTACTAACCTGATGCCGGGCGTGAGACGCTAAATCCTCGGAATGGCCGAGACTGGAGATGGGAAATGGCGAAATTCTTAGTCATCGGTTCTTTAACGTCATACGACCCGCAGAACTGTGAGCTGCTTGAGCACCTCGCCAGAGAAATCGCGGATCAAGGGCACCACTTAATAAACGGCTGTCGCAATGAGCTGGACAGAATAATGGCTCAGAGTGTTTACGAGCGGCTGACGGAGAAAGGGATAGACCCCGGCAAACGCATTACCTGCTACGTCGGTCCGAACACCCAGCCGTCGCACGAATTCGGCACCATCCTCAAATCTCGATGTTTCAACTGGGAAAGTCTCGCCTCCTCAGGACTGGATGTGCCGGAGACGATAGAGTTGGCCGACGTGATAATGGTTCTTGGCGGAACTGATGGGACACAATGTGCCGCCAACTGGGCGCGGATAGCACGGAAACCAATCATGCCCCTGACCAATTTCGGCGGGTCGGCGGTTGAGATATTCGAGGAGGAATTAAAGGATTTCGACATCAAGTACGCAGACCGGATTGACAAATCCGAGTATGAACTCTTGAATCAGCTTTCATCCGACCTGCCGAAAATTGCTAAAGACACCATCTCGTTAGGCGCGCGGATGATGATCTCAAGGCACGTCTTCGTCATCATGTCTTTTTCCGAAGACCCTAAGCTGGATGACGCTTACGAGTCGTTCGAAACCATTTGCAAAGAGTTCGAATACGAATGTAGGCGAGTTGACAACGCCAGTCTGATAGACCGGATCGTCCCGGAAATATTTAACAGCATCAAAAAGGCGGCGTTCGTGATTGTAGATTTGAGCGAGTTCAAACCGAATGTCTATTACGAACTCGGATTCGCACAAGGGGCAGGCAAACAAGTTATCATCACGGCGTATAAAGACACGCCTCTGCCTTTCGATGTCGCGGACATCCCGACCATATTTTGGGAAGGACAGAAACAACTCAAGGACAGGCTCCGAGAAAAACTGGCGGTCATCGCTTCCACGCAGGGGAGATGACGGTCGGTAGATGCATAAACCGGACGCATCAACCCGGAGGCTCAGTCACCCCGACGACGCGCCTCAAGGCTCATCCGGCCCGACCGCCCACAGCTTGCCTCTCATCAACGCTCTCTGGTTCAATTCACGTTCCGCCTTCGGGCGGCAGCTTGTCCGGGGATTACGCATGGCGAACACGATATGGCCTCCAGCGACGAAACAATAATCAAACTGAGCAAAACGAAAATCCTGCTGCTCCTGCTCGGAGCGTCCGTCTTCGTGGCGGCAGGAATCTTGCTGCTCTCCCTCGACGACGCGCAGATTCGGTCTCAGCGCAGTTTAAACGACCCCGTGTATGCCCGCGGCCTCGGACTCGTGGCAATCGTCTTTTTTGGAAGCTTCGGGCTCTACGGTCTCAAAAAGCTATTCGACACAAAGCCCGGTCTGGTATTTAACGACTCCGGCATTGTTGATAACGCGAGCAGCGTCTCGCCGGGATTCATCCCGTGGTCTGAGGTTGTGGGCGCGGAGATATTCGAGATACAAAAGCAAAAGCTGCTCATCATCAAGGTCAGAGACCCGCGTGAATACATCGCCCGTGGAAGCTCTCTGAAGCGGACACTCAATAAAGCTAACAACCGAATGGTCGGCAGTCCCATCTCCATCTCCTCGAACACGCTGGGGATTAAGTTTTCGGAGTTGGTCTCCCTTTTTGAACGATACCAGCGAAAATACGGCGTCGTGCCGGGCGATGCCGACATACGCCTTGGAGTCCACGCCGGGCATGACGGCGGCTCCTTCAAATTGGGTGGAGAGCCTGAGGAGCAACTGCTGAATTGGTCGCTGGGTGCGGTGAGAGGCACAGTCGGCTCCGGCGGGATAGGAATCCTCGTGCTGTTGCTCTCGTCGCTGGATTTGCTCTTTCACATCCAGCTACCCTTCTGGCCCGCTTTCATAGTTTCCCTGTTGCCGATGTTCATCTTCTTCGTGGCAGTGCCGGACTTCCTTCCGCGCAGAGTCATCCGCCCCGCGCAGTGGTTCGCGGCAGTCTTGTACTTAGTCCTTGCCGCGCTGGCGATTCCGCTCGCGGCGTTTCGCGGATTAGCGGCGATTGATCTCTTCCTCGCCGGGTTCATCCTGCTCGGTGCATGGCCGTGTCTTGCCGCAATTCGCAAGCTCCGGGTCCTGCATGAAGCCTAACCTGAAGGCGACGCGCGCGCGTCGCCTGAGTCCCGGCGTCAAGCGCTCAAAGGGAAGTAACTGGGGGGCGACAGGATGAGCGAAACCCTTCGGCAGGCAGTAAAGATAATGGTCATCCGCCACGCTGAAAAGCCGACGGGTGACCCTCCTCCTTATGGCGTCACGTTAGAGGGCGAGCGGGAAAAGGAGTCCCTGACGGTTCGGGGTTGGCAGCGGGCGGGCGCGTTGGCGGGCTTCTTCGCCCCTCCGGACAACTCCTTCCGCGACCCTTCGCTGGCCGAGCCGCAGTTCCTCTACGCGTCCAAACCCACCAAGCGTAACGGGAGCCGCCGCCCGTTCGAGACGATCACGCCTCTAGCCGAGAAGTTGGCGATTAGAATCAACTCACACTTTCCGAAGCCTGACGTGGAAGGCATGCTGGAGGAAGTCTTCCTGTGCGCCGGGGCGGTGCTCGTGTGCTGGCAGCACGAGTACATCCCGCAGATTGCCAACTACATTCTGGGGAGCAAAACGATGTCGCCGCAGGACTGGCCCGGAGACCGCTTCGACATGGTCTGGGTCTTCGAACAGAAGCCCGACACGGCCCGCTACAACTTCCGGCAAGTTCCTCAGAATCTACTCATGGGTGACTGGGCGACCCCGATAAGATGAGGGCGAGAGGCTTGGAGAGGTAGACGCCACCGCCGCACCCGACAAGCGGCACGCACCCGACCCGCGACACGTATCTTGTCAGATACAATCAAAGGCCACAGCCGGCGGATGATGACGGGCGTTCGGCGGCTCTCTTGAAGATACCCTTTATGCCTAGATACATCGCCTTCCTGCGGGCCATCAACGTCGGCGGCCACACGGTCAAGATGGATGTGTTGCGCCGGCTCTTTGAGTCGCTGGGCTTTTCGAATGTCGAAACTTTCATCGCCAGCGGCAATGTCGTCTTTGAGACGACATCGAAGAACACTCAGGCTCTCGAACGGAAGATAGAGACTAAGCTGCGTGAAGCGCTCGGCTATGAAGTCGCGACGTTCATCAGGACGGACGCCGAAGTGGCAGCCGTCGCAAATTACGAGCCGTTCAGCCAACCCGAACTTGAAGGAGCAGCGGCGCTGAATATTGCTTTCCTGTCAGAGAGGCTTGATGACGAAGCAAGGCGGAAGTTGACGGCGTTGAGAACGGAGATTGATGAGTTTCACACGCACGAGCGTGAGGTTTACTGGTTATGTCGCACGAGGCAGAGCGACTCGAAGATTTCCAACGCCGTGCTTGAGAAGACCCTCGGTCAGAAGGCAACGTTGCGCGGGGCGAATACGGTGAAAAGGCTGGCCGCGAAATACTCTTAAACGCCGGGGCGCGGTTGACGGTGGGCGTGATGCGCTTGCCCTGCGCCGAGAGAGCACGGTTGAACTCGTCGTCATTCAAGAAGGAGAGCTGCCAGTGAGCCATGAAGAGCGGAAAGGCGAGCCGGACGCGAAGTGGAAGCCGGATCGTCTGGAGTCTTTCGTCAAGTTCGTCGGCATCTTCGGCGGGCTCATCGCCGCGTTCGCCGGAATCTATCAGTTGTGGCAGGGCAACGTGCAAAGCGGCAGGGAGCTGCGCTGGAAGCAGGCCGAGCTGGCGCGCGAGATGGTCAACAAGATGATGGCCGACGAGGGCTGGAAGGCGATGGAGATGATGGACTGGGATGACGAGGGGCGGGCGTATGAAATCAACGGCCAGCAAGAGAAGGTCAACGTCCAGGCCGTCTACGCCGCGCTGGAAAAGGACGAGAGCACGGACAAGGACAGGCACATCATTGACCGGCTCGACCGGACGTTCTTTCTGGTCAGCCAGCTCGAATCGGCGGTGCGCTCCGAGCTGGTCAGGATTGAAGACGTGAGGTTCCCCCTGAGCTGGTACGCGGCCAAGCGGATGTGCCCGCGCAAACAGCTCTTCGAGTCCTACATGAGAGAGAACGCCGCGCCGGAGACGCTGCAATTTTTTGAACGACTGGACGAGTGGAGAAACTGTAATAAATGATTCGTGCGTCGGGTCGCTCATCCGAGAGGATTATTTGAGTCATGGACATTTGGAATTTCCGGAGACTGACGGGTGCGGATGATTCCGACGAGAATATATTGAAAGCAATTCATCAAGTCTTTCTTGATGGATTCGGATTGCAAGAGGGCTGGAGCTTAGACGGTATTAGCAAGGCTTTAAAGCGTTCTACGGTGCTCGGCCTCCTGACGACAGCCGGTGGCGAGGTTAACGGCTACGCGCTCTATTCCATCCCGGATGCGCCTCTGAGCGGAGCATATATGCTCTGGGAGGATGCTATTTGCTTAAAGAAGGGGGTGCAGGGGAGTAAGAAGACGAGGGAAGTTTTTGAGCGTGCCGGTAAGCTTTTCCCCGACCGTGAATTTGGTTGGATAGGGGGGAGAACTCAGAATCCTCTGGTGATGAAACGCTACGGTAAACTAGGCTCTCTGTTCCCGTTAGAGACTGCATACGATGGGGTGGAAGGCCGTTTGATTATGCAGTATCTGTTAGAGCATATCGGAGAGGCTAAGGAAGCCACCGGACTGGATAGGAGCAGCGGTATTTGTCGAGGTATCTATCGGGAGCGGCGTTTGGGCGACTATCAGCTTGGCATAAGCGGGACTGAACAGTTTGAGGAAAGATTATCTGAGTGGGGATTCGACCGTGAACATGGTGATGCTTTGCTCGTCGTCGCTAAGTTGTACCAGCCGATTCATTTTTCGGCAGACACTCCGACAGCCACCTGACAGCTCATTCGGCCCGGTGCCCTTGTGGCGTGCCTCTCATAACTGATTCTTCGGGAGGGTGAATGGAGCAGGATAAAGACACGTCCGGCTACCGCCGCTTCCGCGCCCGCAGCGAAAGTCTCCTGCGCGACAATAAATTGCTCATCGCCGTAGAGCTGCTCTTTGCCCTCCTCGTCGTGGCCTTCTATCTCGCGGACTTCCTCCCCTTAAGTGAGACGCCTTTCCTTCTGCTCTTCGGCTGGCTCTCGCTGTGGCTGCGGGGCCGTGGATGGCGTTCGGTCGGCTTGAGACGCCCGGCGCAATGGAGGCGCACGCTGCTCGTCGGCGTCGCGGCGGGGGTCGTCTATCAGTTCTTTAGTCTCTACGTTTTAGAACCGCTCATCGTCCTGCTCACGGGCGAGGCCATAGACTTGAGCCAGTTCGCGCAGATCAAAGGAAATGTCTTCGCGTTCTTCGCGTTCCTGTTGCTCATCTGGACATTTGCCGCCTTCGGGGAAGAGTTCGTCCACCGCGGCTACCTGATGAATCGAGTGGCGGAGCTGGCAGGCGGTGACGGCAAGGCGTGGGCGTTGAGCCTCGTATTGGTGAGCATCCTCTTCGGCGTCGGGCACGCTTATCAGGGCATCTCAGGCGTCGCCACCAACGTCGCGGCGGGCCTCTTCTACGGCGCGCTGTACTTGTGGGCCGGGCGTAATCTCTGGGCCCCTATCATCGCCCACGGGGTTTACGACACGGTGGCGTTATTGCTCATCTTCTGGGGCAAATACCCCGGAATGTGACGCCCGCTCAAGACCGTCTCACGCCTCGCCGACCCGACGGCTCAACCCAACCCGACCGCCTCAACCGGCTGGCCCATTTCCCCTCATTCGTCTTCCTTACCAATCCCTTACCAAACCTTCATGATTGCTTCGCGCGCCTCCTGTAGAGTGCGGACTTAGGGTGACACGGCTTCGAGGGAAAGCTCAGACGGACGCTTTCCCTTGAAAATAACGCACCCTCTTGATTTAAGACATGAGGAGGTTCCGAATGAAGATAAGACGGGTTATCCCAATCATTGTGCTGCTCCTGTCGGGCTTCGCCGCGACGCCCGCCGCCCGCGCCCAGACGGGCGGGCAATCCGCCACCGGCAGTTACCAGTTCGCGGTCGGAGACGGCTACACGAAGTACGTGGAGTTCGACGCACGGACGCAGACGGGTGGTGGCGCGACCGGGCAGCTATTTTTCAGCGACGAGGCGGAGGTCAACGAACAGGACGTTGACGGAACCGGCGACCCGCAGGAGTCGCACAGGGGCTTTTATCTGAGGGCGGAGTTCGACGGCCTGTTGGTCTCGAACAATCAGGCGGTGATGAGCGGCACCGTCCGCGATTCCAGCATCACGGCCCTCATAGGGCAGAGGGTTCTACTGACCGCCGAGGACAACAGCAGGGATAACTCCGGTCAGCCGGACAAGCTGACGTGGGGCTTCTATGCGCCCACGGGCAGGAGTTGGGAGACTTCGGACGCGGAGCTGGAGAGGGACGAGGGCGTCGGGCTGCGTTGGGTGGCATCGGACGCCGAGCGCCGGGACGACGTGGGCGTCGAGATGCCCGGCGTCGAGGCGATAGACACCCAGACCTTCCCGCTGGCGGCCTACACCTTTGTTGACCTTGAGCACTGGTCGGGCGACATCCGGGTTCAGTCTTAAGGCTTCGTGCGCCCGGCCCGTCCGCACACACTCCGGCGGCCTTGCAATGCGTATCAATGAAACACGTGACGCGTCTCGGAAAGCGTCGCCCAACTATCAATAGACAGACCTGTAAGGAGGCTCTCATGAAAAAATTGTCCATCACCCTTAAAGTCCTCGCATGTGCGACCTTCATCATGACTCTTTCCACTCTCGCGCAGGCGCAGGCGACGCGCACGTGGGTGTCGGGCGTCGGCAACGACGTGAACCCGTGCAGCCGCACCGCCCCCTGCAAGACCTTCGCCGGAGCGATTATCAAGACCGCCTCCGGCGGCGAGATTTCCGTCCTCGACCCCGGCGGCTACGGCACGCTCAATATCACCAAGCCGCTCACGGTTGACGGCGGCACGGGGGCGGGTTGGGGCTCGACGCTCGCCTCGGCGACCAACGGCTTCATCGTCAACGCCCCCGGAGCCAGCGACACCGTCCACCTCCGCAACCTCTCGATCAACGGGGCCGGGGCGACCCTCGGCGTCACCGGCATCTCCTATCTCGCCGCCAACACCCTCCACGTCGAGAACGTCCGCATCCAGCGCTTCAGCGGCGACGGCATTCGGATGAACAACGCCGCGGTCGGTCGCCTGATAGTGAGGAACACGCACATCTCCGAGTGCGGCGGCGACGGCATCGAGATCGCCGGGACGAGCCCGGTGGCGAACGCCGTCCAGATTGACGGCTCGTCCATCACGCGCTGCGCCAACGGCCTCCGGGTCAACAACCGCGCCACCGCGACCATCTCGAACTCGGTCATCACGCTCATCAACGCGACCGCCAACAGCGCCGCCATCCTCGCCGACTCGGTTGTCGTCGGCGGCTCGATCATTGACGTGGACAACTGTCAAATCACCTACAACGCCGTGGGCGTTCAGGCGAACACGAACCAGGCCGTCCGGCTCAGTAACACGCACATCACGGGCAACGGCAACGCCCTCAACTTCAACGGGGGGACTATCGCCTCGTGGGTCAACAACAAAATTATCGGCAACGCGGCGGGCGAGAACTTCCCCGCGCTCACCGACATCTTGCAGCAGTAGCGCTTCGCAACAGAGACGGCGACGCCCTGCACCCTCGACTCGAAGAGCGTGCGGGGCGTCGCCGTTTTCATAGTCTCTGAAGTGAAGCCCTCCTGCCGAGACCAACCCCCGCGCCGCGTTGCCGTACTTAATCGCCAGCGCGTAAAGGATTCATTCTTCAAGGCGCGGGCGTGGGCGGAGGGGGGTCGGGCTGGCTCGCGGCCTCGCGGCGCGGCGTGCGCTGCGTGTGACTCGCGCTGAGCCACGCCGCGAGGGTCGAAGGGTCGGCGGCGAACTTATTGCGCATGATGACATCCAGCTCGCGCGCGGCGTTGACTCCGCGCTCGATGACTTCGTCAATCGCGGCGGTCGCCGACACCCGCGCCTCGCGTTTCTGAATCCTCTGGGTGATGGCCCGCTCGAAGTCTTCGATGTCGCCCGCGAGGTCTTCGAGAAAATCGTCGGGCAGTCCGCGCCGCGTGAAGTCTGTCTTCAGCGGCAGGGCGTCGGCGGCGAAGGCGCGCGCCGTGGTGAGCAGCGTCTGGTCGCTGACGCTGCGCGGCGCGCGGAACTTGTTTTCGAGCCCCGGCATGCCGAGCGCCATCACGCGGGCGGTGCGGCTAATGGCGTCGAGGTCGCGGCGCAACTCGTCGCGCGCGGCGGCCTTGCTCGCGGTGCTCTCCTGCGCCGCACCCCGCCCCGAAGCCTGCGCCGAGGTGTGCGCGTCCAGCTCGTTGATGACGGTGTTGATGAGGTTGAAAAGCTCGCCCGCGAGCGTGGTCTGCGGGAACTCCGCCGCGCGCGCCGCGCGGAACTCGCGCAGGCGCAGGAACATCTCGTACTTACGTTTTTCGATGTCTTTCATGAGTGAGGTCTCCTGTCGTGGAAACAGTCAGGAATGTTTCAGGTCGAGAGGCGAGGACTCATTCGTACCCACTTGCGGCGGCCTGCGTCGCTGAGGAGCCGCCCTGAGCCCCGGATTATACGCCCGCCCACCCCGCCCTAAAAGACTTTTTCTCCGCCGCCCTCAACTCACACGCCGCCTCAACCACCTCGCGCGCCGTCCGAACACCCTTTCGCGCTGTCTGAACCGCGTTTCGCCTTGTATGGAGAGGCTTTCGCAGCGTCTGAACGAGCTTTCACACTGTCTGAGGAAGGTTTCGCACTGTCTGAAGAAGGTTTCGCACTGTCTGAAGAAGGTTTTACGCTGTCTGAACAAGCTTCGCGGCTGTATGGACGGACTTTTATCCTGTCTAAACCATTGCCCCGCCTTAATTTAGCCCTCTAAAGAACCGCAATCTTAGGCGGGAGTCATGTAATTCCGCACAGCTTTCGGATTCCAAGAATTCGAGAGCCACCCCTCCGCTCTCTTCAATGGCGGTTTCCGCCTCGGATTCCATCACCGCACGCGGCGAGGCCGCGCACGCCTGCCTGACGCGCGCGCGGCCTCGCGGCACAGCCCGCCACCCTCAAAGGCGGGCGTGCCGGAGAGATGCGTCCGCCCCGACGCACCCCTATGCGTAATCGCAGACTAAAATGCCCATGAGCGTGAGGCTCCTATGATATATTCCGCGCGTTCTCTGTCTTTGAAAATCTACTGCAACGGTCATGCGTAGCTCACGCCTCAGCCTCATGGACGAGTAATGAGCATCGCCGTTGAGCAAGGAAGGTTCCTACTCACGGCGAATCAGTTACGCGAACACATACTACCATTATTTAATGGTAGCAACAAGCGTCGGACGTTGCTTATCCCGTCAGGAGACTGTGCCTGATGGGACGAAGGCCACGTATTAAGCCGGAGCGTCTGCCGGAGAAGTTGCGGCGGATAAGAGAGGCGTTAGGGCTTTCTCAGTCCGAAATGTGGAAGCATCTTGGAGTCGAAGACTTCATCTGGTTCAAGCAGATTTCGACGTATGAGTTGGGGACGAACGAGCCGCCGCTTCCCATTCTGCTGCGGTACGCACGGGCGGCAAATGTAAGCACTGACGTGCTGATTGATGATGAGCTAGACCTACCCGCCAAGTTGCCGAGCGCGAAGAAGCACGAAGGGGTGAGGCGTCGTCCCCGGTGAAGGATGTTAATTTAACGAAGCGGAGAATATTAGCGGTTAGGGGCAATGTTAGGGCAATTCAAAAAAGGCTTACACACTTAAGACACGCTGCTAGGGCGGCGGGCAGGATTCACGAATGGCGGACTAATGATTGAAGGAGCTAACAGACAAGTTCCATAAGCGACTTTTAGCATAATTATAGTGAGAGGGCTTACCATCAATTAGGTATCGGTCTAATGCAAAATCTGTCAATTACAAACCACCTTGTAGAATTCAACAACTACTTACTAGGCAATAGTGTGAGGCCGTTGTTCTTTTGCGCTGATTCTCTGGACACACTGAGACAACTACCTAGCGCGAGCATAGATTTTTGCATGACTAGCCCACCCTATTGGGGGCAGCGTCAATATACGGCGGGCGGTATCGGCTTAGAGAAAACATGGACTGAATATATCCAAAAACTTCTTAGTATCTTCAAGGAAGTACATAGGCTGTTAAAGCCAACGGGTTCTTTTTGGCTCAACTTAGGGGATACCTATGAGAGTAAGGCTCTGGTAGGCATTCCGTGGCGAGTAGCAGTCGCATTAACTGACCAACAGGGATGGATTCTTAGAAATGATGTGATTTGGAATAAGGTTAAAGGTGGGCCGGACAATTCGTTAGATAGATTACGCAACGTCCATGAACATATTTTCCACTTCGTTAAAGAGCCTAAGAATTATTACTACGACGCAGATGCTATTAGGTCAAAACCGAGAGAGACCAAGATTGTAAACGGCGCGATAGTCTCGGCCACAGGAGTTACCGGAGTGCGCTACAAGCGGCAAATAGAATTATCCACATCTTTGACTGAAAAAGAAAAAAGAGTCTGCTTTCACAGCTCTTAATCAAGTCCTAAAGCAAGTAGCAGAAGATAAGATTTCAGATTTTAGAATGGTAATTAGGGGACAACAACGAACGACTCATTCTGATTCCGAAAAGGTATCGGGGAGAGCAAAAGAACTTTTGCAAAAGGGCTTTTATTTTCTTAAGTACCATCCTAACGGCAGTAAGCCTAGTGATGTTTGGGACATTATCCCGGAGGACACGCAAAAATCCGAACATTACGCAGCCTACCCACAGGATTTATGTAAAATACCTTTATTAGCTACTTGCCCACCTAACGGGATAGCATTAGACCCCTTTTGTGGAACGGGTACTACGAACCTCGTCGCATTTCAATTTTCACGAAAGTCGGTCGGCATAGATGTTTCTCAAGAGTACATAATCGCAGCCGAACAAAGATGTCATAGGCTCTTATGAGTGAAAAGATAGTAGACCTCTTTACAATTCCTACTCATCGTCCCGACGTTGATTGGGAGATTGTTGTAAGGAACAAACATTGTGATTACCTTGACAGAGTGTGCGTTAAAACTAGAAAAAGCAGACCTGATATAGCAATTGGAACTTGCACAGTACAGCACGGTAGAATTCCTGCCGATATAATTATCTGCCCCCACCGATTTTTAGAAAGAAGGCAGATTTTCATTGATTGTATTCACCTGTTAACCCTTCACGAACCCGGCAATATACTGCACATAGTTTCAGAAGTTTCTATCCCCGGCGGGAGTGTTGATTACTTTCTCGTGTCTGTTAAAGGTGGGAAGGTAGTAGATTTTGTGGGAATAGAGTTACAGGCAGTTGATACTACCGGAACTGTATGGCCCGCGCGTCAGCGATTCCTCAAATCTGTTGGCTTAGAAGTTGATGAAGCAGATATTAATAACGCGAGTCCCTATGGCATGAATTGGAAGATGACTGCGAAGACAACTCTTGTCCAATTACACCATAAGGTAAAGACCTTTGAGCACGTAAATAAACACTTCGTACTTGTTCTCCAAGATTTCCTTCTCGCTTATATGGCAAGGGAATTTTCCTTTGCTCATATTGGAGAGGCAAAACTTGGAGACCTTATGCACTTTCACGCCTACACCTTTAGAAAAGGCGAAGAACAAAACCGTATAGAACTAACTGCTCGGACAAGTACCGATAGCGATGGAATAGCTGTCTGTTTGGGCTTACAGGCGAGCCCAAATGTGGAGCTAGCAGACATCATTGCTACTCTTCAAACTAAAATTTCTGATAGAAATAGGCTTACAATTTAACAGGACTTTGTTGCATAAAAGAGGATGAGCGAAGCTGACCCTCCAACTGAACTTACCTTACGCCGTGACCTTGTAGCTGTCGGGCATCCCTTCGTGCGTCATCCGATTCAAGGCCGCGCACCGCACCAACAGTTGACTGGCCTGACCCGCAAAACTGCGCGCACTGGCACTCGCCCCGAAGACCATCTTGAGCCGGAAGACCGCCACCTCCGCCAGCGAGCGCCGGTGATACTCATAATCGCGCTTCCACTTCGCCCGCCCGTGAGCACGCAAGTAGCGCAGGTTTTCATCACGGTCGTGCCGCTCGCCTCTCGTGTTCCCATGACGCCAGATGCGCGCCCCCCGTTGCGGCGGGATGACGGCTCTCGCCTTGCGCTCTTGGATGGCGTCGTAACATTGGCGGTCGTCGTAGCCGCCGTCTCCCGTCACCTGCCGCAACTCGTCACCCACCTGAGCGAGCAGGTCTTGAAGCACTTGCCCGTCACCGAAGTCGTTGGTCGTCACGACCGCCGCCGCCAACTCGCCCGTCGCTTCGTCCACGCCCAAGTGCAACTTGCGCCACGTCCGCCGCTTCGACCACCCGTAACGCCTGACTTTCCATTCGCCCTCGCCGTAGATTTTCACGCCCGTCGAGTCCACCACCAAGTGCAGCGGCTCACTCCGGCGCAGGCGCGGCAAAGAGACTTCGAGCGTTCGTCTGCGCCGGCACAGGGTCGTGTAGCAAGGCACGCTCAAACAAAGTCCGAGCAGGCTGACCACGCCGCTCATCAGCCCTTCGCTGGCGCGCAGCGGCAGGCGATACACCTCCGCGAGCGTCGCCATGCAGAGGATAGCCGTGTCGGAGTAGATGGAAGGCTTCCCGCGCCTGCCCGTGCGCTGATGGTTCTGCCACTTAGCGAGGATGTCATCTGTGACCCACAGCGTGAGACTTCCACGCCTGACCAGAGCTTTGTTATAGTGACTCCAGTTACGGAGACGGTACGTGCTTTTCGTATTCTTGTGTTTCACACCTCAAGATTACCAGCACTCCCGTCTCCGTAGCCTTTTATGCAACAACGTCATTTAACAGATTGAAATCCTATTAGAACCCTCTCCTCAACCAAAGCTCAATGAAGAAAAATAACCGGGTTAGGAACGAAAGCGGGTATGAACGCGGGTAAACGAATTACGGGAGGCTCGAAGCCTCCCGTAAGTTATTAATTTAATTGGCTCCGCAGGTAGGACTCGAACCTACAACCCTTCGGTTAACAGCCGAATGCTCTGCCATTGAGCTACTGCGGAAGATATTTTGTATGGGGCGTGGCGGCAATGGGGTGCTGCGGGCCGACGCGAGATGTTTTTATAGCAGAGCGGGCGCGCGAGCGTCAAGCGGGGGTGCGGAGGGGCGGGGAGGCTTGCGCGCGCGGGGGTTTTGAGGGATTATCGGGGCCGAATTACCGCGCCACCCAAGACAGTTTAATCGCAGCCGAGACGCCTTCACGGAGGAGGGATTTGTTTACATGGAGCGCCGCACCGACTCTTGGTTCAGTTCCAATCTGGGGATGGAGATGCCGATTGTCGCCTACGGGCACGCCGGTTACCCGCTGTTGATGTTCCCGACCGCCGCCGCCGACTACCTCGAATACGAGAGGTTCCACCTCATTGATTCGATCCGCCATCACATCGAGGCCGGGCGCGTCCGCGCCTATTCCATCAACAGCGTCAACCGCTACAGCCTGATGAACGACAAAGCGCCGCCGCCGCTCAAAGGCGAGCTGCTGACGCGCTACGACCGCTACATCACCGAGGAGGTTCTGCCGCTCATCCGGCACGAGGCGGGCGGGCAGAAACCCTTGACGACGGGCGCGAGCCTCGGCGCGTATCTCTCGGCGAACGCCTACTTCAAGCACCCGGACTTGCTGCGCGGCGTCGTCGCGATGAGCGGGAGTTACGACGTGCGCTCGTGGTTCGACGGCTACTTCGACGACAACGTCTACTTCAACAACCCCGTGCAGTATCTGCCGAACCTGAACGACGACCGCTACCTGCCGACGCTGCAACACGCCGACGCCATCGTCATCCTCTCCGGGCAGGGGTCGTATGAAGCGCCGGAGCGGAGCCGTCAGCTCTCCGGCATCCTCAACTCGAAGGGCATCCCGCACACGCTCGATATCTGGGGGCCGGACGTGGATCACGACTGGCCGTGGTGGCGCAAGATGCTGCCGTACTGGCTCGACAAGCTGCTCTGACGATTTTGGATTTTAGATTTTGGATTGCGGATTATAAATCCGCGCTCGACAAAGAGGGGGAGTGAATGGCAACGTGCCGTTCACTCCCCCTCTTCCAATCCGCAATCCAAAATCTAAAATCCAAAATCGTTAAGGTTCGTCCGAGCCCTTCTTGCCCTTCTTCTTGGGCTGTTCGACCTCGCGCGGGCGCGAGGCGGGGGCGGGGGGCGGGGGCGGGTCGTCGTCGCGGGGCGCGACCGCTTCGGGCTTCTTGGACGAGTCGTCGGCGGGCGGCGGGTTGGTGGCCGTCAAGCCCTCGCCGGCGGCGGGCGGGAGCGTAATCTGTTCGAGCTTGGGCTCGATGTTGAGGGCGGGGAGCAGGCGCTCGTCGCCGCCTCGTTCGCCGCGCGCGGACATGAAGGACTCGCGCTCCTCGGCCATCTCGCGCTGCCTTTGGAGGTGCAGCTCGCGGATGTCTTCAGGCATCTTGGGGGCCTTCTCGAAGGTCTCCTTCGGCTTGTCCTTGAGGTAGGTCTTCATGAAGTCAACCCAGATAGGGAGGACGCCGCGCCCGCCCGTCATCCCGCTCCCCAGAGACTTCTTGCGCTCCGAGTAGCCCATCCACACGCCCGTCACGTAAGTCGGCGAGTAGCCGATGAACCACACGTCCGTGTGGTCGTTGACCGTGCCGGTCTTGCCCGCCACGGGGACGCCCACGGCGGACGCCGCCGGGGCCGTGCCGCCGCCCGCGACGACGCCGCGCATCATCTCGACCATGGTGAGTGCGACGTACTCACTCATCACCTTGAAGGTCGTCCGCTCCCACTCTTCCAGAGGCGTCCCGTCGCGGTCGAGGATGCGCCGGATGAGGTGCTTCTCGTGGCGCACGCCCTTGTTGGGGAAGGCCGAATAGGCCGAGACCATCTCGACGAGCGGGACCTCGGTCGCGCCGAGCGCCGAGGGGAGGTAGGGGGCCATCGGCTGCGTGATGCCGAAGCGGCGAACCATCTGCGCGCCGGTCTGGATGCCGACCATGTCGAGCAGGTGCACCGCCGGGATGTTCAGGGACTTGGCGAGCGCGATTCGCATCGGCACGTCGCCGTTGCCGAGCGAGCCGTCGAAGTTGTGCGGCTGCCACGAGCCGCGCTTGATGGGCGCGCCGCTCACCACCGTGTCGGGCGTCATCCCCCACTCGACCGCCGCCGCGTAGACGAAGGGCTTGAAGCACGAGCCGGTCTGGCGGTAAGCCTGTGTCGCGTTATTGAATTTGTTGGTGTTGAAGTCGTAGCCGCCGATCATGGCGACGATCTCGCCGTTCTTGGCGTTGACGGTCAGGAGCGCGCCCTGCACGGCGGGGATTTGCGAAAGCTCGACTTTGAGCTTGTGGCCCGCTTCGTCAACCTCTGCGACCTTGAATTCGGCGAGGTGGCCGACCTTGAACTCCGTGCGCGGCTGGCGCGCGGAGCGCCCCATCTCTTTGGCCGTCACGACCGCGTCGTAGTTGCCGAAGCGGACGGCGGCCTCGTTGCGCGCCGCGTCAATTTTGGTGACGAGGCCCATCAGATACTGGCCCGGTTCGTACTTGTCGGCGAACCAGTCGGGGTGCTTGAAGGCGGCGATCTGCTGCGGCGTGGCCGGAACTTGCGTGCCGTCCGGGTTCGTCGTCCCGATGAACTGGTAGGCCGAGCGCCAGCCGGAGTGCCCTCGGTCGTAATCCCTCAAGCCTTTGCGCAGCGCCTCGTAAGCCTTCTCCTGCGCCGCGACGTTGATGGTCGAGTAGACGGCGAGACCGCTCTGCGCGACGCGCGTCGTGTACTTCTCTTCGAGCTGCTGGCGAATCTCTTCGACGGGGTAGGCGAAGATCGAGGAGCGCGGCTGCGAGAGAGAGAAGGCGGTGTCGGCGAGCTTGATGGGCTTGGCCTGCGCGGCGTCGGCCTCCGATTGCGAGACGAAGCCGTGCTTCGCCATCAGTTGCAGCACGAGGTCGCGGCGCTCTTTGGCCGCCGCCATGCTGACGGTCGGCGAGAGCTGGCTCGGCGCTTTCGGGATGCCCGCGAGGAGCGCGGCCTCTTCGAGCGTCATGTCTTTGGCCTGCTTGCCGAAGTAGGTCTCCGCCCCCGCCTCGAAGCCGTATGCGCCCGCGCCGACGAAGATGTTGTTGACGTACATCTCCATGATCTGCTGCTTCGTGTAGAAGCGTTCGATCTGGACGGCGACGACCCACTCGTTGACCTTGCGCGAGTAGGTCTGTTCGGGCGTCAGGAAGAGCCGCTTGGCGATCTGCTGCGTCAAGGTCGAGCCGCCCTCGCGGCTCCCCGTCGTGACGTTCTTCCAGACCGCGCCGAAGATGCGGATGGGGTCAATGCCGACGTGGTCGAAGAAGCGCACGTCCTCGACGGCTAAGATAGAGTTGCGGACGTTCGGCGGAATCTCTTCGTACTTGAGGGGGATGCGCCGCTCCAAAGCGAACTCGCCGATGACCGTCTCGCCGTCGTCGGCGTAGACGCGCGTCACGACGCTCGGACGATAGGTCGCAAGGGCCTTGACCTCCTCCGCCGCGCGCGAGTAGTTGAGCCCGTAGGCGAGGACGATGCCGGTCAAGCCCCCGGCAGCGAGTGCCAAGAGAAGCACCGCCGGGAACCAGAAGCGGCGGATGAAACTGCGGCGGCGTTTCGGCGCGGGCCGGAGCGCGTATGCGCCGCCCTCTCGCCGGGGGCGCGGGCTCGGAGTTTTTGCGGACATCAGGAAGAACCTCTCAAGGTAAAGCTCGGAAGACGGGAAGGGGGTCGGCCCCTTACGACATCAACTGACTCATCCGGCGTCGGCGCGAGGTGTGCCGAGTCGAGGCGGATTATAACTTAACCCCGCGCCGGAGCGCGAGACCGAAGCCCCTCGGCCTCCCACGGGGCAGTTCGTAAATCGCGCCTGCTCAGAAGCTTAAGATGCCACGGCGCGGCTTCCGGGTGGCCTTGCCGTGGGCTCGCAAGTGCATCTATAATGCGCGCCCGTGCATCAAAAACGGTGCACGTCTTTGAAGGGGGCGAAAGGTCTCGACAGGGGTCATGATCGCCGGACGGATGCATGCCGGGCTTACTCTATGCAGCTCGTTAAAAAGCAATGGGAAAACCAACTGCCAATAACCAAACGTTGGCCCTTGCTGCCTAATTAACCTTAGGTTAATGCAAGCGTTTCGCCGCAAGTCGCTCAAGCGCGCGGAGTGAAATGTCACACAGTTGAGCTGGCCTGCCGTTCGTGCTCAGGGGCGGCGGGCGAGAAAAATCTGGGCTAGCCTCTGGCGGGGTCTTAGACGTTTCACTGACCCGCCGGAAGCGAACGCGCCCGTGAAAGACGGGCAGCAGAGAAACGTCTAAGCATGTAGATTCCGACGGCGTCGGCCTTTGGACCCGAGTTCGATTCTCGGCGCCTCCATCATCAACCTGAGTAGCAGCCGGCGCGGCGGGCGGTGTGATAACATCCCCGGTCGAACCGGCTGCTATTTTCTTTTGCGCCCGGCCCGCCTGAAGGAGTGAACAAGATGAGCACATCAACCAAGTTGATGACCGCCGACGAACTCTTCGTGATGCCGCACGACGGCTTCCGCTATGAGTTGGTCAAAGGAGAACTCAGAAAAATGTCACCCGCAGGCAGTGAGCACGGAGCGATTATCGTGAAGCTAACGGTGCGGCTAGGTTATTACGTCGAGTCCAACAACCTCGGCGTTTGCTTCGGCGCGGAGACGGGCTTCAAACTCGCCTCCAACCCGGACACGGTGCGCGCGCCTGACATTGCATTTGTTAAGCGTGAGCGCATCCCCGAAAGCGGCATCCCGAAGAAGTTCTGGCCGGGAGCGCCCGATCTCGCCGTCGAAGTCCTTTCGCCGGGCGACACCTACGAAGAGGTGGACGACAAAGTTGGAGAGTGGCTCGCGGCAGGCGCGAGCGCCGTGTGGGTCGTCAACCCGAAGCGGCGGAGCGTGTCTGTCTATCGCTCGACGGCGGAGGCTATAAGACTTTCGGAGTCGGACGAGCTAGAAGGGCAGGAGGTCGTGCCCGGCTTCCGCTGCAAGGTGTCGGAGATTTTCGTCTGAAGATTCGAGCCACGAAGAAATTCATCGAGACAACTCTTTCCCCCGTGCCTTCCGAGACTCCCTTGAACAGAGACCTTCCCATCGGCATCTTCGACAGCGGCGTCGGCGGGCTCACCGTCTACCGCGCGCTGCACGGGCGTCTGCCGGAGGAGCGCTTCGTCTATCTCGGCGACACGGCGCGCGTGCCTTACGGGACGAAGTCGCTCTCGACCGTCGAGCGGTACGCGATTGAGAACGCGCGGTTCCTTGAGGCGCACGGCATCAAGCTTTTGGTGGTCGCGTGCAACACGGCTTCGGCGCTGGCGCTGCCCGCCATCCGCGAGAGCGTCAGTCTGCCCGTCGTCGGGATGATCGAGCCGGGCGCGAGCCGCGCCGTGCGCGAGTCGAAGAGCGGGAGCATCGGCGTCATCGCCACCGAGTCCACGGTCAAGAGCGGCGCGTACCGGCGGGCCATCGAAGGGCTCGCGCCGCAAGCGAAGGTCACGGAGCTTGCGTGCCCGCTCTTCGTCTCTCTGGCCGAGGAGGGCTGGGCCGAGACGGAAGTGGCGCGCTCGGTCGCCGAAGAGTATCTCAAGGGCCTGCGCGAAGAGGGGATTGACGCGCTCGTTCTGGGCTGCACGCACTACCCTATCTTACGTCGCGTGATTCAAGGGGCGGTCGGCGAGGGCGTGCGCTCTGATAGATTCGGGCGAGGCGGCGGCGGACGCCGTGGCCGCGATGCTCGACGGCGAGAGTCTGCGGCGCGGCAGCTTCGACACGGAGACGGGCCGCCTGCTCAAAGAGCGTGCGAACGCGAGCCGTTTGTGCGATGATTTGGATCACTTCTACGTGACGGACGCGGCTGAGCGTTTCGCGCGCGTCGCCGAAAGGTTTCTGGGGGCCGCGCCGAGCGTTCTGGAGGCCGTCGAAGTCTGGGGCCAGGATGAGCTTCACACCCGCTAGCGAAACATACACACGGACGGATGGGCGGAGGGCCGACGAGCTTCGGCAGGTGCGCATCACGCCGCACTTCATGCCGAACGCCGAAGGCTCGGCCCTCATCGAGATGGGCGCGACGCGCGTCATCTGCACCGCCACCATTGACGACCGCGTGCCGCCCTTCAAGCGCAACACCGGGCAGGGCTGGCTGACCGCCGAATACTCGATGCTCCCGCGCGCCACGCAGCAGCGCACGCAGCGCGAGACGGGGCGCGGCGGCCCCGGCGGCAGGACGCACGAGATTCAGCGGCTCATCGGTCGCTCCCTGCGCGCCGTCACAGACCTCTCGCTGCTCGGCGAGCGCACCATCACGATTGACTGCGACGTGTTGCAGGCCGACGGGGGCACGCGCACCGCTTCGATTACCGGCGCATACGTCGCGCTCGCTCTGGCCGTGCGGAAGTTCGCGTCCGAACGGAGGCTCTCGCGCCTGCCCGTCATCGGCGAAGTGGCCGCCGTCAGCGTCGGCATCGTCGGCGGGACGCCCCTCTTAGACTTGAAGTACGACGAGGACTCGCGCGCCGGAGTGGACATGAACGTCGTCTGCACGGGTGACGGGCGCTTCATCGAGTTGCAGGGCACGGCGGAGGGCGAGCCCTTCACGCGCGCCGAGACGGACGCCCTCCTTGACCTCGCGCATGGTGGACTCGAAACCCTCTTCGCCGCGCAGCGCGCCGCGCTCGAACAGCCCGCGCCGTGAGGAGCTTGCGCGGGAAGTCTTGAAGAGAAGTTAAAGAGAGCCTCCGCCCCTTCCGGTCTCGCACTCTCTGACGCGCCGCCGGGCAACAGAGAGGCGTGAAGCGGGCATCTGAAAGCCGAAACCGACACCCTCCGCAAGCGCCGTCCCCCCTCTCCGGCCTGTCAAGAAGGGAGGGCCACACAAAGGAGTTGCTTACAGAGATGCGACGCACGCAGAGACTTTTGGCGGGCGCACTGTTACTGCTCGCGTTCGGCGCGACCCCCGCGCTCGCGCAGCAGCAGTCGTACACGAGCGGCAACGACGACTACGAGATCGAACTCCCTTCGCAGACTTGGAAGGCGACGCCGCGCGCCGAGAGCGCGCACCAGCATTTGGAGTTCATCTACGGTGACCGCAGCGACGGCTTCCTGCGTCTGCGCAAAGAGGTCGTCGAGGCGAATACTCCGCTCAACGAGGTCGCGCGCCGCGAGGCGGACTTGAAGCTGCGCTATCTGCCCGGCTACGTCGGCGGCAAAGAGGAACGCTTCGCCGGACGCCTGAGCGGCATCACGGCCTCCTACGAGTACACGAGCGCGGGCAAGCCGATGGCGGGCCGCATCTACTACTTGCAGGCCGACAACCGCACCGTCTACACGCTCCACTTCACGGCCCGCGCCGAGCGGCTCCAACTCATCCGCAACCAGACCGACGCCATCGCGCGCAGCTTCCGCCTCAAGCAGCCATGATAAAGTCAGAAGTCGGAACGATGAACGATGAGCTGAAAGACGAACTGCTCTGTGCTCTTCAGTTCATCGTTCAGCGTTCTGACTTCTGACTTTCTTCCTCCTCTTCCATGAAACTAAAACTCGCGCCGGGACTCGCCGTCAGGAAATCGAAGATAGACGGGATGGGCTGCTTCGCCGCGGCCTTCTTCCCGAAGGGGCGCAAGATCGCCGAGTACGAGGGCGAGCGGATTACGAGCGCGGAAGGCGAGCGCCGCCTCAAGACGCGCGACAAGCACCGCATCTGCGCGCTCGACAACGGCTGGAGCATTGACGGCAGCCACGGCGGCAACGGCACTCACTACCTCAACCACTCCTGCGAGCCCAACGCCTACATGCGCATCACGCGCGGCCACCTCATCTTCATGGCGCTCCGAGACATCCACCCCGGCGAAGAGATCACCTGCGACTACATCTCCACCTACCACCCCGACGACTACCGCTGCCGCTGCCAGTCGCCCAAGTGCCGGGGCACAATTAACAGGAAGTAAAAGACCGTAAACCGTAAACCGTGACGGGTGACAAGTGAAAGACAAATTCTTTCCTGTCACCCGTCACGGTTTACCGTTTACGGCTTTTTCAGAGTCTCGGAAGCGTGAAGCTGAACTTCGAGCCGCGACCGACTTCGGATTCGAGTTCGACCACGCCGCCGTGCTGCTCGACGACTTCGCGGACGAAGGAGAGGCCGAGGCCCGTGGACTCTTCTTCCTTGACGCGACCGTCGCGCGCGACGCGGTAGAACTTCTCCCACACGCGCTCCACGTCTTCGGGCGGGATGCCGTAGCCTCGGTCTTCGACCGTGAGGCGCACGGCGTCGGCTTCGAGCGCGGTCGAGAGCGTGACGGTCGTGCGCTCCGGGCTGTACTTGACGGCATTGTCCAGAAGGTTCGAGACGGCCTGTGTGATGAGGCTCCGGTCGGCGGCGACGGGCGGGAGCTTCGCGCCGTCCTTCTCGACGAGGCGGATGCGCTTGCGCTTGGCGACCGACTGAAAATTGCTCACCGTGTCGCGCAACACGTCGTCGAGCATGAGCGGGGCCATCAAGACCTCCTGCCTGTCCTTCTGTTCGAGCCGCGCGACCGAAAGGAACGTCCCAATCATCCGCGTCAGACGCTGCGACTCGGCGTTGATGATGCCTAAGAACTCGCGCGCCTCGGCGGGGATGTTCTCGTCGGCCATGAGAAGTTCGGCGAAGCCGTTGATGCTCGTGATGGGCGTGCGCAGCTCGTGCGACATCAAGGAGAGCATGTCGCTCTTGAGCTTCTCGTACTCCTTGATGCGCGTCACGTCGCGCACCGTCACGGCGAGGCAGAGCGGGCGCGCCGCCGCCGCGCCTTCCTCCTTCGCCCCCCACGTGGTCGTCTCCTTCGAGAAGGCCGCGTCCGTGACCAGCGCGATGCGGAGCGCGAGCGTCTGGCTGCGCTCGATGTAGGTCAGCTCGCGCTCATACGCCTGTCCCGTCTGGAGCACGCGGCGGACGGCGATTGAAGGCTCGTCGAAGACGCCCGTGCGGAAGCGTTCGAGCAGCCCGAAGAGGTCGAGCGCGCGGCACTCCTCGGCGCTCACGCGCGCCGCTTCGAGCGCCGCCGCGTTGACGCACGCGAGCGTCCCGTCGAGATACGCGACGGCGTGGCCCTCGTTGGCTTCCGCGAGGACGTGCGCGGCGAAGCCCTGCTCGGCCAAAAGGCCGCTCACGACGCCGAAGGATTCGAGCCGCTGCGACGCCGCCCTGGAAGAGAAGAGGGACGCGCTCGGCTCCGGCACGTCGAGCGCGCGGGCCTCGTCGCGCTGGAGGTTGCGCGCGAACTGCGCGCTCACCGTCAAAAGTAGCGGCCTGTCCGATTCGTCAAACCTTTCCCGCAGGCGGACGAGCAGCGCGCCGACCGCGTGCCCCTCGTGCCTGAGCGGCACGACGACCGTCGCGCGCTCGCCCGACTGAATCAGAATCTCGCCCGACGCGACCGAGCGTTCGCACAGGCGCACTCCCTCGCGCCAGACGTTGTTGCGGTCGGAGTCCGCGCCGTTCTGCGCGTTGGTCGCGGCAGCCCGCAAACGCGCAGCGGCAGCGGGGACGCCCGCCGCGTCCAGCCGAAAGATGACCGCCTCTTCGAGCGGCAAAACCGTTTCGAGCAGCTTGAGCCCGCTCAACAGACGCGCGTTCGCGCCGCGCCCTTCGAGCACCGACGGTTGCGACGCGACGCGCTGAATGCTCTCCGCAAGCGCCTCGTCAATCGCCCACAGGCGACGCACCTGCACCGCCAAGAGCGCCGTCAACGCGGCCAGAGCGACCGGCACGAACACCACGTCGAGGAGCATCAAGAGCGAGGCCGCGAGGCTCGCCGCGCACCACACGGCGAGCGCCGCGCCGACGAAGAGAGAAGCCCTCCGCGCGCCCGCGCGCTCGACCGTGACGCCTGCGCCGACGCCCGCCGCCGCGACCAGCAACAGAACGACCCACGTCTGCGGCGGCACGCTCGGCGCGGTCGCTTCGCCCAACAGGAAAAGGCTTTCGAGCGAAACCAGAAGCCCCGCGCCCCACAGCGCGAAGGCCACGGCGGCGGCGGCTAAAGACACGGCGGCGGAGACAAAAAAAGACCGGGAAGAAGAGTTGTTTGAATTTTTCAAGGCTGTTCAGAGGGGCAAGACTGAGGTGGGTTTGCTACGGAATCGCCGTCCGAGAAGTCCGGCGCGCAAACATCATACAACGAACGACCGTTCGCGAACAAGAGCCTTGCCTGAAGAGGTCTCAGACGACCGAGACGAGGGCTTCGAGCAGTTCCGCTTCTTCGTCTTCCATGACCGTGCGGAGGTCTAACACGACGCGCTCTTCGATGATGCGCGCGACGACGGGCGGGCTCGTCTTCCTCAAAGCCTCTTCGAGCGCGGCGGCTGAGAGCTTCGCGTGCGTGAGCGCGAGGAGCGCGGTCGCCGGGTGCGTGGTCGGCGCGGAGCCGCCGCCGACCGCCGAACTGCCTTCGACAATCTCGACGCCGAGCGCGCCGTGCGCGACGCGCGTCCGCAGGCGACGGCTGAAGGCGCGTGCCCTCTTCTCGATTTCGGGGCGCGTCGCCGAGAGCATTCGGAGCGTGGGGACTTCACGAAAAGCCGTCCCGCGCCGGTGCGCTTCGAGCGTCGCTTCGAGCGCGGCGAGCGCCAGCTTATCGGCGCGCAGCGCGCGGTACAGAGGCGACTTGCGGAGTCGCTCGATTAACTCGCGCCGCCCGACGACGAGCCCCGCCTGCGCCCCGCCCAGAAGCTTGTCGCCGCTGAAGGTGACGACGCCTGCGCCCGCCTCGATTGATTCGCGGATGACGGGCTCGCCCAGAAGGCCCAAGGGGCTGAGGTCGGAGAGCGCGCCCGAACCCGCGTCTTCGTAGAGAGGGAGCCCGTGCGCGTCGGCCAGTTGCGCCAGCTCGTCGAGCGCGGGCGTCGCCGTGAAGCCGACGATGCGGTAGTTCGACGGGTGGACGCGCATGACGAGCCGCGTCCGCTCCGTGATGGCGCGTTCGTAGTCCGAGAGCTTCGTGCGGTTGGTCGTCCCGACCTCGACGAGCGTTGCGCCGGACTCGTTCATCACGTCGGGCACGCGGAAGTCGCCCCCTATCTCGACCAACTCGCCGCGCGAGACGATGACCTCTCCGCCGCGCGCGAGCGCCGAGAGCGCGAGCAGCGCGGCGGCGGCGCAGTTGTTGACGACAATCGCGGCCTCGGCCCCCGTCAGCTCCGCCAGCAGCTCTTCGACGCGCCGCCCACGCGCCCCGCGCGCGCCTGTCTCCAAGTCGTATTCGATCGTGCAGTACCCGGCGGCCTCTTCGGCGATGGCGCGCCGCGCCGCCTCGGAGAGCGGGGCTCGGCCTAAGTTCGTGTGCAGGATGACGCCGGTCGCGTTGATGACGCGGCGCATACCCGCCGTCGCCTCGCGTGCTGCCGCCAAGTCGAGCCTCCGCGCCGCCTCGGCGAGAAGCGCGTCGCGCGTCAAGTCGCCGTCCCTTTGCGCGAACGAAGATTCGTCCGACCGAAGCTCTTCGCGCAACTCGTCCGTCACCAAACGTGCGAGCGACTTGAGGCGCGATGCGCCGACGCGCGCGCGCAGAGAGAGCGCGGCGGGCGTGCGCAGCAGCGCGTCAATCGAGGGCAGTGCGCGCAGTCTCCGTCCGGGAGTTGTGGTAGCGTCGGTCGTTTCGGGCATCACGGGCGGCAGAGGTAGTCAGGAGGCGTTCGTTGATGATAACTTTTATCCGCGCGCCGTCTCCGGCGTCCGAACATTCTACGCCGCCGTTCGCCCCGAAGAGAAACTGAAAATGGACAAAGCACTTTCGCCCACGCAGCCGACGACCGAGTGGCCGCTCGCCGTCGAGTCGGGCGACGCCGCCGGCGTCGAGTCGCTGCTCGCGTCGGGCGCGCACGTCGAAGAGACTTTCGACAAAGGCGAGACGGCGCTCATGCGCGCGTCGGCGCGCGGCTATTCGGACGTGGCGCAACTCCTCATCGGCGCGGGCGCGAACGTCAACGCGCGGCGCGACGACGGCTTCACGCCCCTCATCCTCGCCGTCTTTTTCGGGCACGAAGACGTTGTGCGGCTCCTCCTCGACGCGGGCGCGGACGCGTCGGCGCAGACGAAACTCGGCACGACCGCCGAACGTTGGGCCGCCTCGCGCGGCTTCGAAGAGATCGTCGAACTGCTCAAGGAAGCCGAAGCCTCTCGGCCCGCTCGCCCGCAAGAGCCGGAGAGTCAACCACACGTCGAGACTGAACCGGACATCCCCGTGCGCGTCGAGACCGAAGAAGTGCGGCCCGTCGTCACTTCCGTCTTCAAGCCGCGAGAGCTGCCGTTCGAGCCGAGCACATCATCCGTCGAGCAACGAGCCTCGAAGGACGAGCGTCGAGACTCGTTAGTCGAATCTCAAGAGGCAACGAAGGCGCGGTTGGAAGCGATGGTCGCGGCCTCTTCCGTCGGCGCGGCGCGCGAGCCCGACGCAGACACCGCCGCCGTCCGAGAGGGCACGACCTTCATCAACAACAAGGCGGACGAAGGCGCGACCGTCGAGAGCACGGCGTTGCAGAGTCTTAGCTCGGAGACGGCCCCAAGCGGTCTCGCCTTCTTCGTCCGGCTCGCGCTTCAGGAGCGTGCTTCAATCGTGGCCGGTGACGGTGGGCGCGGTCGTCCTCATCGTCGCCTCCGGCGCGTCGGTCTTCCTGCTCCGTCGCGGCGCGGAGACTTCCAACGCGCGGCCCGCACCGACGGCCACGGGCGCTGCGCCGCAGCCGGTCGTCCCGCAGACGCCGCCGACGCTGGCCGCCGATTCCTTGCCGCAGCCCTCGCCGACGACCACGCCGGAACTCGCGCAGCCTCTGCCCGTCGCGCCGGGCACGTATGACTCCTTCCCGTTCACGCCGAGCGCGCAGGACACAACCGCCTCCGGCGCACCTCCGGCGAAGGGGGCCGCGCCCGCCTCGAACGTGCCGTCGGTCGTCTCCGAGAGCGTCGCGGCGGAGGGTAACGCGCCGCGCGGTCGCGCGTCAGACGCGGGGCTTCGAGGGAAGACTCCGGCATCAGCCGCCGCCGCGTCGCGCGCGTCAGGGGAAGACGAGGGCGTTGACGAAGGCCCGTCCCCCGGCGCTCCTTCGAGGGGCTCGCAAACGCGCACGGGCGTCGAGACGCGGCGCGCGGCGACGCAAGGCTCGACGCCCTCGCTCGTCAACACCCCGCCCCCCGCGCCCACGCCCGCCGAGCGGCGGAAGGTCATCCAGTGGCCTTAACGAAAGTGCCTTGAGGATAGTTGTTGACACCCTCCGCGACGAAACCCTAGACTCGAAAGCGTGTCGCGCCGGAACCTCCGGCGGTCGGCAAGGGAAGGGGAGAGAGCTTGGCAGTCCGCCAGAACAAATTCGCGCGCCGCGCCAAAGAGCGTGAGAAGAAGAACGTCGTCGTGCGCGACGCGCAGCCGACCATCGAGGAGCAGTTAGTCCGCCTCGAAGAAGACATCCGGCGGCTCAAGGTCGAGTTCGACATCTACTTCAACGGCGGCGCGAAGCGACCGCCCTACGACACGAAAGGGCGCGTCGAGACGCTCGTCAAAAGGCTCGCCGACGACCGCTCGATGACCTTCGCGCAACGCTACCAGTACAACTCGCTCGTCGCGCGCCACACCTCCTTCCTCCAACTCTGGCGGCGCACGATGAAGGATCGAGAGGAAGGCCGGGGCACGGCGGCCTCGCGCGCCGCGGCGCGTTTCGGCGGCGGGGCCGAAGCGGAAGAGCCGCCGCCGCGCACCTTCGTCTGCGCGGACGCGCGCCGCGAGGTCTCGACCATCAAGAATCTCTACGAGTCTTTCGTGGACGCCAAGCGGCAGTGCGGCGAGCCGACCGACGACCTCTCCTTCGCACGCTTCCACCGGATGATCGCCGAGAAGTCCGACGCCCTCAAAGACCGCGCGGGCTGCGAGCGCGTCCACTTCTCCATCGCCGTCAAGGACGGTCGCGTGAGCTTCAAGGCCAAGGCGGATAAATAAAAGCCGAGCGGTGAGACAGTAGAAAAGCGGAGAGGGCAGTCGAAACGTCGAAACGTCTTGACTGCCCTCTCCGCTTACTGCTTTCCGTCTTGCGCTTACCGGCTCTTCTGAGAAAACCGGAAGCGGTCTAGTGGCCTTCAAACGAAAGCGTCTGAGGTGGGGAGATTACATCTTGATCACTTTTTCAGCCTGCGGCCCCTTCGGCCCCTGCGTGACCTCGAACTCGACTTCCTGACCCTCTTCGAGCGTCTTGAAGCCGTCGCCCTGGATGGCGCTGTAGTGAACGAAGATGTCCGAAGAGCCGGGCTGCTCGATGAAGCCGTAGCCCTTCGCGTTGTTGAACCACTTGACCTTACCGGTAATTCTAGGCATAGCTAACGAATCCTCCTAACGATTCGGCAAAGGGGCGGGAAACATCTGAGGGTCTCGCTCACCCGTGTTGACTTTTACGAGCCGGTGCGCAGCCTTCCGAACGGGGCGGCGCGCCAAAAACTCCGAGACAAAAAAACAGCCCGCGACTGATGGCCTGCGGCGCTTGCTTGCTCGCGCCTTCGAGACACACCACTCACGGACAGACAGGGGACCACTCTAACTTCATTGCTGTTGTAGTGCTTAAACCTAACAGGGGAGCGAGGTTAAGTCTTGCCCCGGCTTCAAACGACGGCGCATACTAAGCGAAAGCCAAAAAAGTGTCAAGCACAAAGTTCACGCCGCATGTAAGAGAATCCGTCTATTCCGGCAGGTAGTGGCGCGGGCTCACGGCCACGTCGTTGATGCGCACCTCGTAGTGGAGGTGCGGCCCCGTCGAGCGACCCGTCGAGCCGACCTCGCCGAGCAACTCGCCGCGCTTCATCTCCTGTCCGAGCGTCGCCTCTATTTTCGAGAGGTGGCCGTAACGCGTCGTCAGGCCGTTGCCGTGGTCAATCATGACGACCTGCCCGTAGCCGCTCTGCGACCCGGCGAGTGTCACCACGCCGTCGGCAGACGCGAGCACGGGCGTCCCGCGCGGGGCGGCGATGTCCTGCCCCGAATGAAACTCGGCGGAGCCGCCGCCGAAGGGGTTCCCGCGCACGCCGTAGCCGTCGGTCACTTCGCCGCCGATGACCGGCCAGATGGAAGGAATGCGCGCCTGCTCTTCGCGCACGCGCAACGCCGCCTCGTAAACCCTGAGGTCTGCTTCGAGGTGCGCGGCCCGCGCCTCGATGACGGCGATGGCGGCCTCGTCCAGCTCGAAGAGCGGGCCGCCCGCGCCGTGCGGGTCCGTGCCCTCTTCCGCTTCGGGCGCGACGCCCGACCTTTCGGTGAGGCGACGCGCGTCGTCCTCGATGGCGTCCACGCGATTCTCAAGTTGTTTAAGCTGATGGCGCTGGCGCTCGTTCTCCATGCGGAGGCGGTCGTTCTCCTGCTCGATGCGCAGGTGCATGGCCTGCTGCGTCAGCCCGTAGACGCCGTAGAAGGCGGCGCAGAGGACGACCGAGGCCGCGACCGCCGACACTTTGAGCCAGCTTTTGCGGACGGAAAAACGACGGATGCGGGAGCGTGAACGCGTGGTCTGGGCGACGATGAAAGCGTAAAAACGCTCGTCTCTGTTCATCGGAGTGTGCTCCTTGGGCGTCCCGTCCGCGCCGTCGTACTCTGGGGAGGGCGGCGCGCGGATGAACGCGAAAGGCACTGTCTGCCGAAAGAAGGCGACGAGTGCGAAAACTACAATTGTCCGGGTTCTGACTTAGTGCGAGACCCTTCCTGAAGAGTGCTGGCCGAGACCCATCCGTGATGATAAAGCGGAGACGGGAACGCTATTGGCGCTGCACAAGGGGCTGAACCCTAGCACACGAAACATGAGATTGCAACCGGCAGGTAGTCCGCGCCCCGCGTCATCCCACCCGAAACGCGCTCACGTCTTACGCACGCCATCTTATGACATAAGACGCCGCGCTCATTTAATAAGCACGCGCGCTTAGGCTCTGAGCACGTGTGCGTAGGTTCTGAGCATCAATGATTACGTCGTAAGCACGCGCGCTAAGGTTCTTAGCACTGACGCTAAGGTTCTTAGCATGCGTGCTTACGTTCTTAGCGCACGCGCTAAGAGCCTTAGCACCTGCGCGAAGGTTCTTAACACACGCGCGAAGGTTCTGAGCACGCGTGCTCAGAACCTTCGCGCGTGTGATTAGGCTCTGAGCACGCGTGCTCAGAGCCTAATCACGCCTGCTTGTCTCGTAATGATGCGGGATAACGGGTTAATGCGCGCCGCTTAGTTACTGTCGGCGGCGGCGCGGGGAGAATTTGCGGCGGATTTCTTCGTGGTTAGTCGAGCCGGGGAGCTTTTCCGGTAAGTCTAACTCGTCATCAACGAGAACTTCCATCGGCACACCCGCCACGCGGGCGTATCGGAGGAGAATCGGCAAGGGAGGTTCGCGTTTTCCTAACTCGTACTCGGAAATCCTGTTGTAAAGAACCATATCCTCAGCGCCTAAGCGTCTGAGCATCACTGGTTGCGAAACGCCAAGCGCGAGTCTCACCTGTAACAGTTTTCCCGCTAGGCGCTCCGCCCTCTGGCGCGCATTCCCCATCAGGAGTCACCTCCCGACAGAGCATTAAGCGGACAACAGAGCTTGCTTTTATGCTGATGACAGCATACAATCCGATTGCGCAACTGATTCGCCGTGAGTAGGAACCTTCCTTGCTCAACGGCGATGCTCATTACTCGTCCATGAGGCTGAGGCGTGAGCTACGCATGACCGTCGCAGGGTTTTCAAAGAAAGACCGCGCGGAATATATCACAGGAGTCCTCACGTAAATGGGCATTTTAGTCGTTGACTAGAGACAGGGGCGCGCACAAGGAAGGCGCATCCCTGAGCACGTCCGCTTTAGGATGAGCGGACAGTGCCGCCGTGGCCGCGTGCGCGTCCGGACGTGGCGCGTGCGCGGCCTCTGTGTAACGAGCCCCCGGAGGGGGCGGAAGAACTTAGCCCACGGCGCGAGCCGTGGGAACACGCAGGATAAAAAATGTAAGAGCCCCTGAAAGGGGCGAAAGACATTCGACGCCCGATGTCTTTCGCCCCTTTCAGGGGCTCTCAAAAATTGTCGCCACGTCATTCCCACGGCTCGCGCCGTGGGCTAAGTTCTTCCGCCCCTTCACAGGGGCTTACGGATATGAAAAGGCCCGCCGTCTGCGTTTCGCTTGGCAGACGGCGGGCGTCGGTGCTCTAAATATCGTTCGCGGGGCGTTCGCTTAAAGCTCTACTTCCTCGCGGCGTCGCTGGCGGCGCGTGCGCAGCATCAAGACGACGATGATGAGCATGAGCGCGATGAAGGCGAGGACGAGCGCGGCCTTGACGGCGAACATGATGAAGCCGACGAAGGCGATGAGCTGCTTGAGCAGCGCGATGACGAGCAGGATGATGGTGGCGATTCCGCCCCACCGGCCCGCCGTAACGAAGAATGATGACATCAGTTAAATCTCCTTCCTTGTCCGACCTCGACTCCCTCACTCAAAACTTTTGCGCGCCGGGATGAGCGCATCATAACAAAGAGCACGGGCGCGTGGCGAGGGTTGCTTCGCGGACGCCGACTTTCATCAACACCGCCTTACAGTCGCGGCTCGGTCGGCCAGACGGAGCCCTCGCGCGCCGAGACCTGCGTGATGATCTCGCCCGTCCCGAAGCGCGTGACCTCCGAAGGGAAGGACGCGGGCGGCGGGGCGATGGCCGAGGGCGGGCGGCTCAACGAGTCGTAGCCCGTGACCTCGCGCCTGCCGCGGTGCGACCTCACGTAGTCGAAGAGCATGTAAGCTCCGAGCAGGACGAGCACGATGGGGAGAAACTCGCGGACGGGGAGACGGACGCCGAACATCGTGTGGAGGAGGAAGACCGTGCCGAGCGTAATCAACGTCACGGCCCACGCGATCGGGTTGCCGTAGAGGCGCTGGGCGATGGCGTCACTCTCGGCGTCGGGCGCTAATCCCGTGCGGATGAGCTGCGCCGTGCGCGTCGCGTCAACGGCGGCGAAGAGCCACGTCCCGACCACTCCGAGGACGAAGAAGGCCGTGCCGTCGGTGACGGTCGCCATCTGGAAGAAGCTGGCGAAGATGGTGAAGTGGACGAGCGCCTTCGAGGTCTGGCCGTTGTAGGCCGCGCCGAGTCCGGGGACGATGAGCGAGAGCAGCAAAGCGACGAAGGCGGAAGTCTTGCGGCGCACGGCTTGAGGCACGCTCGCCGAGCGCGACTGCTGCTGTTGCAGCACTTCGACGCCCGCGACGATGCAGTCCTGGCAGTAGGGGAAGCCCCGAATGCGGTGGTCGCAGGCCGGGCACAGTGGCCGCGAGCAGCGGCTGCACTGGACAACCGCCCGGTTCGTCATGTGGTATGCGCAGTTCATCAAGCCGTTCACTAAACTGAAAACCCCCTTGCGCTCGCGCCGCCCACCTTAACGCTTCTCCTGCTCGGACTGCGGCTGCGCCTCGGCGGGGGCCGCGTCCTGCGCGGGCTGGTCGGCCTTAAGCTCGGTCGCGCCGCTCTCGGCGGGCGCGTTGACGAGCCCTTCGGTGACGCGCCGCAAGTCGTCGGCGCGCTCCGCGCCGTGCGTGTAGGTCTTCTTGGCGACGTTAATCCCGGCCCGGTACATGCCGCTGATGGAGCCGTCCTCCGAGACCGTGCTCGTGCCGACGAGGACTGCGAGCAAAATCATCGTCGCGACGGTCGCCAGTTGCGGCGAGACGACCACGTCGAGCCAGCCGCGCAGCCACTCGGCGACGCGTGCGGCGAAAGGCGCTTTCACCATCTCCGCCTCGGTCGTGCCGAGCGTGGCTTGCAGGATGCGCTCGTGCAGTCCGGCGGGGACGGGCTGCTCTTCGCTGATGTAGGAGTAGCAAGCGCCGATGGAGCGAACGACCTGTCCGGGCAGCTCCGTGCAGCTCTCGCAGAGCGCGGCGTGCCGCTCCCAGCGGTGATAGAGCGAGGCGGGCAGGAAGCCGTCGAGGTAGTCCGTCAGGTGCTCCTCGAACTCCTCGCAAGACATCAAGGATTCGGGCGCGGTCTTCTGGATGATGCGCGCTTCGAGCCCCGGCGAGGGCGGCGGCGGGGCGGAGGCGCGGCACTCTGCGAGCGCGCTTTTAACTTCGTCCAAAAGCTCGTGGCAGAGCGGGCAGCGCATCGCGTGCTCCGAAAAGCCACGCCCGGCGTCGCCTTCGAGCGCGCCGTCCATGTAGTCCGTCAGCCGATCTTCAAACTCTCTGCACAGCATGTCTAATCTCGTTTCACCCTTCTACTCCTCAAAAATTTCAAGAACGAAGGAGGCTACCCCCGACCCCCACAATCCGTCTCTCGCGCCGCCCCGGCTAAACGTCGCTCATCGCGACGACCCGCATCCTTCGGAGGATTTTCGCCAGCTCGATGCGCCCGCGATTGATCCTCGACTTGACCGTGCCTTCCGGTATCTTCAAATGGTCAACGATCTCCTGATAGCTCAGCTCCTCGATGTCGCGGAGGATGACGCAGGTGCGGAGGTCGTGCGGCAGCTTGTCAATCGCGGCCTGCACCTGCTCGCCGAGTTCGCGCCGCTCCATCTCTCTCTGCGGCGTCCCGCCCGAAGCGCGCAGGTGGTAGGTGTGGCCTTCGAGGTCTTCGGCCTGCGTGTCCTGCGGCGCGCGCTGGCGGCGGCGGTAGTCGTCAATTATCAAATTACGCGCGAGGCGCATCAACCAGTTTTGCAAGTCGCCCTGCTTCGGGTCGTACTGGGCGAGCGAGCGATAGACGCGGACGAAAACTTCTTGCGTCAAATCCTCGGCGGCGTCGGTGCGGGAAGTGAAGCGGTAGGCGAGATTGTAAATGCGCCGCGAGTAGGTCGAGACAATCTCTTCCCACGCCGCGCCGTCTCCCGCGCGACACCTCCTGACCAATTCAGCCCCTTCGCCGACAGTCACCGCCTTTGCTACTCCCACCTCGCGTCCCTTCTCGAAATCCCTCCGCAGCCCCTCCGAGCGACCCGCGTGGGTGGTCGAAACCCTTTTTCCAAGCGGCATTACGACCGTCGAAGGGGGAAAGTTCCCTCTGCTTCGGGGCGGTTCCACGCCGGCCCCGGCGCGGCCTTCCGACCGCTCCGCGCCGCCGAGCCCCGCGCCTTGCGCCCCCGCAATGATTATTATAGCCTACTCTGTGTGACACTATATCTTGTGGCGACAGGCTTACGAAGTCAAATTCCGGGCGGGAGCCTGCCCGGATGCTGACGTGATTTCTCGCCACGGAACTTTTACCGCTTGCGTAAATACCTGAAATTCATCGTCCTCTGCCTCCTCGCGGCGCTCGTTTTGCTGTGGTTCGTGTGGAACCTCGACTGGGCTGAGGCCGCCGGGGCTTTAAGGCGGGCCGACTGGCGGCTGATCGCCGTGGCCGTCTTCATCATCTGGACGACGTACCTGATTCGCGCCTTCCGCTGGCGCGCACTGCTCAAGCCGCTCGCGCCGCGCGCTTCGCTGCGCGAGGCTTTCGCCGCCACGACCGTCGGCTTCAGCGCGATTTTTCTGGCGGGCCGGGCGGGCGAAGTGGTTCGGCCCGCCTTCCTGCCGCTGCGCGACCCGGAGGTCAAGCCCGGCGCGGCCTTCGTCACTATCGCCGTCGAGCGCATCTACGACATCGTCGCCGTCGTCATCCTCTTCGCGGCGAATTTGCTGGTGCTTCGGCTGCCGGGAGTTGACGCGGGCATTTACGCTCGCGTCCGCGAGGCGGGGCTCGTTCTGCTGGTGGGAGCGTTGGTCGGCGTCGGCCTGCTCGTCTGGTTCAGGCGGCACGCGGGCGCGGTGACGAGTTGGTTGAACAAGAGGCTTGAGCGTCTGCCGCGCGTCATCAACCGCGCGGGACGGGCGGTGACGGGTCTCTTCGAGCAGTTGGCGCGGACGCTCGGCGTCTTGACGGACGCGCGCGAGCTGGTGGTGACGGTCGGGTGGACGGCGGCCCTGTGGGCGGCGATTACGCTCGCGAACATGCTGGTGCTGCGGGCCTTCGGCTTCCCGCTCGGCGTGAGCGAGACGGTCTTCGTGTTGGGTTGGTCGCTGGTCGGGTCGCTCGTGCCGACGCCGGGCGGCGGGGCCGGGACGTATCACGCGGCGACGGCCTACGGGCTGACGGCCTTCCTCGGCGTCGCCGAGTCGGAGGCGAAGGCGGCGACCATCGTCCTGCATCTGGTGGTCTTCGGCTCGGCCCTCTTCTTCGGCGTCTACTACTTCCTGCGGAGCGGCGTCGGCCTCGCCCGCCTGCGAGACCTCGCCGCGCGCGACGAGAGGGAAGCCGAAGAAGCTTCGAGTCCGTCTAAAGAAGAGCCGCGCGGGACGGGCGAGACGCCGCCGCGCGCGGCGCGTGCATGAAATTCTCGACGGCGGCGAGCAAGGGGAGTGGGAGCGGAACATCCTTCGGTCAAACTTTGACCTGACGAGACTAAAAAACGGCCTGAGACTCACAGCTTATGAAATGTCCGTTCTGCGGTTTCATCGAAGACAAAGTCGTGGACTCGCGCGAGTCGCGCGAGGGCGACGCGATCCGTCGGCGGCGCGAGTGCCTGCGCTGCGAGCGGCGCTTCACGTCCTACGAGCGGATTGACGAAATCCCCTACATGGTCGTCAAGAAAGACGGGCGGCGCGAGCCCTTCGACCGCAACAAGGTGATGGCGGGCCTTTTGCGCGCATGCGAGAAGCGGCCCATCCCGGCCACCAAGCTCGACAGCATCGTCAACTCCATCGAGAAGTACGTGCAGGAGTCGGCGGAGCGCGAGCGCCCGACGACCAAAGTCGGCGAGATGATCATGCGCCGCCTGAAGGAGCTGGACAAAGTGGCCTACGTGCGCTTCGCCTCCGTCTATCTCGAATTCGAGGACGTGACCGAGTTCATGCACGAACTCAAGACGTTGGTCCGCACGCGCTCCAGCACGTCGAAGAAATAAGTTATGCGTAAAGTGGTGCACGCCACAATCCTTGAGCGCGGCGAGTTGGAGCGTTTGCGGGCGCGCGTGGACAGGCTGCTCGCGGCGTTGCAGGAGGCCTCCGAGATGGAGGCGCTCGACGCGCCGGGCGCGTGGCTCCCGCCCGTGGACTTGAGCGAGTCGCCCGCGGGCGTCACCATCGAGATGGAGTTGCCGGGCGTGCGCGCCGAGTCGGTCGAGGTGACTTTGACGAACGAGCACCTGAGAGTCTCAGGCCGGAAGCGCAAGAGCGCACCGCGCGGCGTCATCTCGCATCTATGTTCAGAGAGGAGTTACGGACACTTCAAGCGAACCGTCCCGCTGCGCTGGCCCGTCCGCGCCGACGGGGCGACCGCCGAACTCAAAAACGGCGTGCTCACCGTCCGCCTCCCGAAACTCGAAGACCGGCGCGGCACGGAGTTCAGGATTGAGGTGACGGGCACGGAGGGAAAGCCGTAAATCGTGACGGGTGACAGGTGACAGGAGAAGAAAACTTCAGTCATCCGGCGCGGTTCATAGTTCGCGGTCTTTATCCTGTCACTCGTTACGGTTTACTTGTCACGGAAATCATATGCCTTCAATTTCAAACATCACAGAGACTTTAGAGACGGCGGACAGCTCAGGCGGCGACCAGCAGTTGCAGGTCCCTGAGGTTCTGCCCGTCCTCCCCTTGCGCGACATCGTCATTTACCCGTTCATGATCGTGCCGCTCTTCGTCTCGCGCGAGAAGTCTATCCGCGCGGTGGACGCGGCGCTCGGCGAGAACCGGATGATCTTCCTCGTCTCGCAGAAAGACCTCGACAAGGAGGAGCCCGGCGGCGACGACCTCTACGTGACGGGGACGGTGGCCGTCATCATGCGGATGCTGAAACTGCCCGACGGGCGCATCCGCATCCTCGTGCAGGGCTTGACGCGCGCCCGCGTCGAGTCGGTCGAAGACGGGCCGGAATACCTGAAGGCGCGCATCAACGTCTTGCAGGAGGAGGCTTCGACGCCCGACCGCTCGCTCGAAGTCGAGGCGCTGGTCAGGAACGTCCGCGCCTCGATGGAGAAGGCCGCGAACCTCGGCAAGAACATCTCGCCCGAAGTGATGGCGATTGTCACGAGCCTCGACGAAGCCGGAAGACTCGCCGACCTTGCGGCCTCGAACCTCGAACTCAAGGTCGAGGACGCGCAGTCGGTCTTGGACATCGCCGACACGACGGCTCGCCTCCGCCGCGTCAACGAACTCCTCAACAAGGAGATTGAAGTCCTCACCGTCCAGCAGGAGATCAACACGCAGGCGCGCGCCGACATTGACCGCTCGCAGCGCGAGTTCTTTCTGCGCCAGCAGCTCAAGGCCATCCAGACCGAACTCGGCGAGGGGAACGAGCTGGCCGAAGAGGTCGCGCAGTTCCGCGAGAAGATCGAAGCCGCCGACATGCCGAAGCACGCCGAGGATGAGGCGATACGGCAGCTCAAGAAGTTGGAGCGGATGCACCCGGACGCCGCCGAGACGGCGACCTTGCGCAACTGGATGGAGATCATGACCGACCTCCCGTGGTCGAAGGCTTCCGTTGATAACCTCGACTTGGGGAAGGCCGAGAAGATTCTCGACGAGGATCACTACGGGCTCGAAAAAGTTAAGGAGCGCATCATCGAGGCTCTGGCCGTGCGCAAGCTCAAGGAGAAGCCGAAAGGCTCTATCCTCTGCCTCGTCGGCCCGCCGGGAGTCGGCAAGACCTCGCTCGGTCGTTCCATCGCGCGCGCCCTCGACCGCCGCTTCGTGCGTCTTTCTTTAGGCGGCCTCCACGACGAGGCCGAGATACGCGGCCACCGCCGCACCTACGTCGGCGCGATGCCGGGCCGCGTCATACAGTCCTTGCAGCAGGCCGGGACGAACAACCCGCTCGTCATGCTCGACGAGATAGATAAGGTCGGCGCGGACTTCCGGGGCGACCCTTCGTCGGCCTTGCTCGAAGTCTTAGACCCGGAGCAGAACAACTCGTTCCGCGACAACTATCTCGGCGTCACCTTCGACCTCTCGAACGTGATGTTCATGACGACGGCCAACGTCCTCGACACCATCCAGCCCGCTCTGCGCGACCGCATGGAGGTCATCCGCCTCGCCGGTTACACCGAGGAGGAGAAGCTGGAAATCGCGCGCCGCCACCTCGTCCCGAAGCAGATTGACGAGAACGGCATCGCCGCCAAGAATCTGCAAATCTCGAAGAACGCCCTCCGCGTGCTCGTCCTCCAGTACACGCAGGAGGCGGGCCTCCGTCAGTTGGAGCGCGAGATCGGAACCATCTGCCGCAAGGTCGCGCGGCGCATCGCCGAAGGGAAGACCGAAGTGGTGCGCGTCACGCCGCGCAACGTTCATGACTTCCTCGGCGCGCCGAAAATCTTCCCCGAAGAGATGCTCAAGAAAGACCAGATCGGCGTCGCGACGGGTCTCGCGTGGACGCCCGTCGGCGGCGACGTGCTTTTCATCGAGGCGCTGCGCGTGAAGGGCAAGGGCACGCTCGTCCTGACGGGCCAGCTCGGCGACGTGATGAGGGAGTCGGCGCAGGCCGCCTTCTCCTACGCCAAGTCGCGCGCGAAGGACCTCGGCATCCCCGAAGATGACTTCGAGAAGTACGACCTCCACATCCACATCCCGGAAGGCGCGATCCCGAAGGACGGCCCGTCGGCGGGCATCACTCTGGCGACGGCGATGGTCTCTTCGCTCTCGCAGCGTCCCATCCGCAAGGACGTGGCGATGACGGGCGAAATCACCCTGCGCGGGAACGTCCTGCCCGTCGGCGGCGTCAAGGAGAAGGTCTTGGCGGCGCGACGCGCGCGCGTCACGAAGGTCATCCTGCCCGCTTTGAACCGGAGGGACATGGAAGAGGTGCCGAAGGAGGTCTTCGGCGACATGCAGTTCGTCTACGTCGAGAACGTCCGCGACGTTTTCCGCGAGGCGCTCAAGGAGCAGACCCCCGCGCCCGCCGCCCCCGTCAGCCGCCCGCCCCGGCTCCCGCAGGCCGCCGCGCCGAGGGTCTGACCGCGCAGACGGCTTGACGGAACAAACAGTACCGCGAGCGGTAGCGAGCGGGTTGAGTGTCGCCAACGTCAACCCGCTCGCTACCGCTCGCGGTACTGTTTTCGCGGCTCGAAGACCGCCTCTAAACGTATCTGCGGGCTGAAATTTCGCCCCCTCGCGGCGCAACCCAAGGCCCCCGCCGGGCATCTTATGTGTCCCCCAGACAAGACGGAAAAGACCGGAAAATCACGCCGCTTCGCCGTTTATTTGCAAGTAGATAGGTTTGACATGTGGCGAAATCGTGTGCTACCCTCCGGGGCGGTTAGCGGCCCTCGTCTTTCCTATCAGGGAAGCCTTTCGCGCAGGGCCATCTCGGACGCGGGATAAAATCTTCCCCGTAATCATCGTAGTGGATGCCGCTCGTGCGACCCGCCCCGTGGTCGCCATCGTGGATTCGCTTTAGCTCGCAAAGGAGATCAACGATTGAAGAACACGAGCCTCCCCCGCTTAATCGCTAACGCCGCACTCGTCGCCGCGTTCATCACTCCTTCGCTCACGCTTCAGGCGCAAGTCCCCACGCAATCATATCTCCGCAACACGCCGAGTGAGATCGAGCGCGAAGACCCGCGCGTCCAGCAGATCATCGCGCGCGCCGAAGAGCAGTTCCGCTTGGGCGAGCTGAACCTCCGCGACAACAAGCGCGAGGCGGCCCGCCAGAAGTTCGACCAGGCCGTGGACACCGTGCTCGAATCCGGCATGGACGTGCGCTCGAACCCGCGCCTTAACAAGTTCTATTTAGAGTTGGTCGAGCGCGTCTACCGCGTCGAAGTCCCGATGCAGGGCATCCCCTCGACGCAGACCGGCGGCGCGCAGTTCGTCGAAGTCGCGCAGCAGGGCACGGCGCCCGCGCTCCCGCCGCAGGTCGGCTTCAGCGACCAGAAATTCGAGCCCTCGCCCTTGGACGAATTGAGCAAGCTCGTCCTGACGCCCGAAGAGACGAACGTCTCGGACGAGGAAGTCGCCAAGCTCGAAGACGAAATCAAGTCTTCGCTCGACTTCCAGTTCAGGCCGCACCCGCTCGTCCAGCAGTACATCAACTACTATCAGGGCCGTGGCCGCGCGACGATGGAGACGGGCATGCGCCGTTCGGGGCAGTACACGGCGATGGCGCGCAAGATTTTCCGCGAGGAAGGCGTGCCCGAAGACATCGTGTGGCTCGGTCAGGTCGAAAGCTCTTGGCGTCCGACGGCCCAGTCTTGGGCGGCGGCCTCCGGCCTCTGGCAGTTCATTCCGGGCACGGGCGCGCGCTTCGGCCTCCGGCAGACGGCCTACGTTGACGAGCGCAACAGCTTCGAGAAGGCGACGCGCGCTTCGGCCAAGTACTTGAAGTGGCTCGCCAACCGCTACGGCGGCAACTGGGAACTCGCGATGGGCGCGTACAACACGGGCGAGGGCAACATTGACCGCGCCATCCGCCGCGCCGGCTCGTCCGACTTCTGGACGATCTACCCGTACATCGCGCAGGAGACGCGCAACTACGTCCCGAACATCCTCGCGACCATCCTGATTGCGAAGAGCCCGGAGAAGTACGGCTTCCGCAACGTGCAGAGGATGTCGCCGTTGGCTTACGACATCGTGAACGTCCCGTCCTCGACGAGCCTGCACCTGCTCGCGAGCCTTTCGGATTCGAGCGTGGACTACCTCCGCAGCATCAACCCCGAACTGCGCCGCGACGTGACGCCGCCGGGCGAGTCCTACAACGTCCGCGTCCCGCCGAAGCGCGGGAGCCAGTTGGTCGCACTCTTGAAGCGCATCCCGGTTGATCGCCGCAACCAGCTCGCGCGCGTCATCCCCGTCTCGGCGGGCGAAGACCTCCAGACGGTCGCCGCGCGCACGGGCACGAGCCTCGCGCAGCTCCAGCAGTGGAACGGCGGGATTGACTTGAGCAAGGGCGGCAAGATCGTCGTGCCCACGGGCAAGACCGTGATGCCGACCGCCAAGGTCTACGAGCGGGGCCGTGGAAGCAGCACTTCCATCGGCAGCAGCCTGCGGATGGTCGCCGCGAACGGCGGCGAGACCATCGCCCAACTCGCGGCCCGCGTCGGCGCGTCCGTCGAGGACGTGGCGAGATTGAACGGCATGGCCGCGAGCACTTCGCTCACGCGCGGCCAGCAGGTGAGGGTCCCGTCAAGCGGCAAGCCCGCCGCCACATCGGCCCCCGCGCCCAAGCGCCGCCGTTAAGAACTAGAGACAAGCGCATCCGCCCTGACGGTTCGGATGCGGCAGACAAAAACGGGCGGGCGCGTCTTCGGCAGAAATTCCTGAAGCGCGCCCGCCTCGATTTTTACCGTCACCCTCTCAGAAAGCTCGTCACCCTCCTGAAACGCCTGCGGGCCTTCACTCCGCCTGCCGTGGGCTCACGCTCGTCACGCGCGCACGCATTGACGCACACACACGAAGTCTCTTTGCGTGCGGCGGGCCGACGCTCGACACCGAGAGAGAGTCCCACGCCCATGCTCTTCCGAACCCAGTCGGCTGCCGTCTACGGCATAGACGCCGACCTCGTGGAGGTCGAAGTTGACCTCACGCCCGCGCGCGGCGAGGCCGACTCGCCCTCGTCCGTGACCATCGTCGGCCTGCCCGACCTCGCCGTGCGAGAGTCGCGCGAGCGCATCCGCGCGGCCATCAACAACAGCGCCTTCTTCTTCCCCTTCCACAAGACGACCATCAACCTCGCCCCGGCGGACGTGCGTAAAGAAGGCGCGAGCTTCGACTTGCCCATCGCGCTCGGCATCCTCGGCGCGAACGGCGACCTCGGCGAGACCGAGGGCTTGGAAGGCGTGCTCTCGGTCGGAGAGCTTTCGCTCGACGGGCGCGTCCGCCCCGTGCGCGGCGCGCTGCCCGTCGCCATCCGCGCGCGCGAGGCGGGGCTCCACAGTCTCCTTCTGCCCGAAGAGAACGCGAAGGAGGCGGCGGTGGTCGAGGGCGTGGACGTGTACGCGGTCGCGACTCTGCGCGGCGCGGTCGAGCTGCTCGAAGCGCTCCGGCGCGGCGGCGACTCGCCGGAGAAGCGGCCAACGCCCGTCCGTGTTGACTCTTCCGACTTGCTCGCGCCCGAAGGCCGCTACGACGTTGACTTCCGAGAGGTGCGCGGCCAGCTCGCGGCCAAGCGTGCCCTCGAAGTCGCGAGCGCAGGCTCGCACAACATTCTGCTCATCGGCCCGCCCGGCTCAGGCAAGACGATGCTCGCCAAACGTCTGCCGACTATTCTTCCTCCGCTCGAATTCGAGGCGGCGTTAGAGCTGACGAAGATTCACTCGGTGGCGGGGCTCACGGGCCACGCGGGGCTCGTCTCGGAGCGCCCGTTCCGCTCGCCGCACCACACCATCAGCGACGCGGGCCTGATCGGCGGCGGTGCCGTCCCGCGCCCCGGCGAAGTCTCGCTCTCGCACCACGGCGTGCTGTTCTTAGACGAACTGCCGGAGTTCGACCGCGGCGTCCTCGAAGTCTTGCGCCAGCCGCTCGAAGACCGCAAGGTGACCATCAGCCGCGCCGCGATGACTTTGACCTTCCCGGCCTCCTTCATGCTCGCGGCGGCGATGAACCCGTGCCCGTGCGGCTTCTGGAACGACCCGACGCGCGAGTGTCGCTGCACGCCGCCGCAGATTCAACGCTACGTCGGGCGCATCTCCGCGCCGCTCTTAGACCGCATAGACATCCACATAGACGTGCCCGCCGTCCGCTTCAAAGAGCTGCGCGGCGAAGCGCCGCCCACGGAAAGCTCCGCCGCCATCCGCGAGCGCGTGCTCGCCGCGCGCGAGCGCCAGCGCACGCGCTTCGGCGGCGCGGGCGTCTTCTCCAACGCGCAGATGTCGCCCCGCCTCATCCGCCGCTTCTGCGTGATAGACCAGGAGTGCGAGCGGATGCTTGAGAGCGCGATGGCTCGGCTCGGCCTCTCGGCCCGCGCCTACGACCGCATCCTCAAGGTCAGCCGCACCATCGCCGACCTCGAAGGCGCGGAAGACCTCCGCCCGCATCACGTCGCCGAGGCCGTCGGCTACCGCTCGCTCGACCGCACCTACTGGGCCTGAGCCGAACGGCTCTCGCTGCAACGTCAAAAAAGTTGAGAGGCGGCCTCCTTGCCCGGCGAAGTTTTTAGACCGACAATAAAATCAAGATGGAACAGACGACGGAACAGGTCATCCTCGTTGACGAGCAGAACCGAGAGGTGGGCGCGGACGAGAAGCTGCGGGCGCACCAGTCGGGCGCGCTCCACCGCGCCTTCTCGGTCTTCGTCTTCGACACGGGCGGGCGTCTCCTGCTTCAACGTCGCGCGCGCGGGAAGTACCACTCCGGCGGGCTCTGGTCGAACACGGCCTGCGGCCACCCGCGACCGGGCGAGGAGACCGGCGCGGCGGCCCGTCGGCGTCTGCGCGAGGAGATGGGCTTCGAGTGCGAGCTGCGCGAGGCGTTCGACTTCACCTACCGGGCGGAGCTTGACGACGGTCTCGTCGAGCACGAGTACGACGTGGTCTTCGTCGGCGAGTTCGCGGGCGAGCCCGTGCCCGATTCTTCCGAGGTCGAGGAGTGGCGCTGGGTCGGCATGGACGAACTGCGCCGAGACCTGCGGACGGAGCCCGCGCGCTACACCTTCTGGCTCAAGGTCGCCGTCGAGTCGGAAGGCTGGCGGCGGCTCGATGCGCGGGGCGGCGGCGGAGTTGTGCTATCCTCCGGGTCGCTCGAACACACTCCCGAAGGAGCGTTTGAAGATGATGCCGAGTAGAGATTCAAGCCGGGCGCACGCGCGCCTCTTGTCCATCTGTGTGCTGGTCTTGGCGGTCTGTGCCGTCGGGTGCGGGGGCGGCGCGTCGTCGTCCAACGCCTCGACGCACCCCGGAACGGACGCCGGGGCCGAGGCGCTGCTCAAAGAGTTCCTCAAGCCGGGCGCGGATCACGCGGCCCTGACGAAACAGTTGCGCCCGTCGCGCGCCGACTACGACGCGGTCTTCGAGTCTGACCTGGCGGCGAGCGCCGACGCCGTCTACACGCCCGCGTGGGACGGCGGCCAGATGGTCGTCGCGCCGAAGGCGGGTCAGACCGAGCTGAAGTTGTCGTCCGCCTCGACCGACGAGCTGAAGAGCTGGACGGGCGGCGCTTCGGAGTTCCCCGAAGGCTACAAGCAGGTGGCCGCGAAGCTCAAGCCGGGCATGAAGCTCTACCGCTTCAAGTTCGTCGAGCCCGGCAAAGACCTCGGCATGGCCTTCGACGGGCTCGCCTACGTCAACGGCCAGTGGCGCATCTTCCCGAAGCCCTGGCGGCTGCAAGGCTAAGTGAGTCACTCCAAGATAACGAAATTCGCGCCCGCGCCCGTCAAGACATGAGTGCCTTGGACGGGCGCGGGCGCGTCTCTAGCGGCCTCCCCGACTTAACTTCGTGCTTGTCAGCGCAGGTGGATAAACGTATCCTCTGGGGCGGTCGTAACACAAACCTGCCTCGAAGTCCGCGCGGAGCGTGCCGGACGCGCCAGGTGGTGGTAAATTTTGGGCGGGGGAGGGCAACGACGCGCCGCGAGCGACGCATCACAACCGCTGAGAACCCGGTGATACGCCAAGAGTTATGCTCATCGGCGAAACCTCATCGCCGGGGTCGAAGGTCTAACAGGTTGAGACGAGACGTTCCGCAGTCGGCGGTCAGGGTGGAAGAGGTGCAGCGATGATTGGTGACCTTCTGCTTGCCCGGACGTTCGGACACGTGACGGCAACCGAGACCGACAAAGGGAAAGCTTCGGACTACGAGCTGACGCAGCGAGCGGCGGCGGGCGAGATGCTGGCCTTCGAGGAACTCTACGCGCGTCACAGCCGGCGGGTCTACTCGCTCTGCCTGCGGATGACGGCCAACACCGCCGAGGCCGAAGACCTCTCCCAGGAGGTCTTCATCCAGCTCCACCGCAAGGTCGGCAGCTTCCGCGGCGAGTCGGCCTTCACCACCTGGCTCCACCGCCTGACCGTCAACCAAGTCCTCATGCACTTCCGGCGCCGGGGCGTGCGGCTCGAACAGACGACGGAAGACGGCGAGGCGCCCGTCCAGATAGTGAGGGGGACGGAAGACCCGCAGCGGATGCCGGTGGTGGACAGGATCGCTTTGGACAAGGCGGTGGGGAGTCTGCCGCCGGGGTATCGGACGGTGTTCGTGCTGCACGACGTGGAGGGGCACGAGCACGAGGAGATCGCGAGGCTGCTGGGCTGCTCGGTGGGGACGAGTAAGTCGCAGCTCCACAAGGCACGGATGAAACTCAGGACACTCCTGAGGCAACAGAATCCGTCCCAGTAGCTTCCAACAACGTCGCGCGGGTCGCGGAGAAGGAAGGCGTCGGACGTGACCTCGAAACCCCCGCGCGGTGAATGACGGGCAAGCTAACACGCCCGTTCGGCCTGCAAGCGCCGAAAGATTTTGAAATGAAGAGCGCGCCGCGTTGCGCCCTCGCCCAAAGGCGAAGGCGGACGCCCCTGATGACGGGCTCCTCCCCCACACTTTGGCCGAAAGCCCGGCGACGCGGCATCCGTAGCGCGAAGAGGTTACACGCAATGAACTGCGATCAGTGTCAGGAACTACTCAGCGATTTTCTTGACGGCACGCTCAAGGGCGGCGAGCGCGCGCTGCTCGACGCGCACCTCGAAGAGTGTCTGAGCTGCGAGCTTGTGCGCGAAGAGTTTCAGTCCATCCTGAGCGTCGCCCGCGCCTCGCGCGAAGAGTTCGTCGCCCCGCCGGACGAGCACGCCCTCTGGCTCCGCATCCGCAACACCATCGAGTCGGACGCCGACTACAACCGCGCCGCCGCGGCCCGCGCCTCTTCGACCGGCGCGCGCGAAGGCTTCTGGGCGCGGCTCTTCCACAAGCGTTGGGAGTTGACGCTGCCGCAGATGGCGACGGCGGTCGCGGCGGTCGCCGTCGCGGTCTCGCTCGTCACCACGCTCGGCTTGCAGCATCTCACGGCGGGCGCGGAAGGGCGCAACTCGGCGGTCGAGGTCGAACGCGCGCGGCGCGGCAACACGCTCCGCGCCTTGTACAAGCAACAGGGCTTCGTCGAGCCCCGGCAGGCGAGCCTGCAATACTGGCAGCAGCGCGTCGAGCAGAAGAAGGCCAACTGGAACCCGCGCATGCGCGCGGCGTTCGACCGCAGCCTGACCGTGCTTGACGAGACCGTCAACGATTCCTTGAGCGACCTCGAACAGAACCCGCACGACGAGATCGCCGAGCAGATGCTAAACTCCGCCCTGCACGACAAAATCGAGCTGCTCAGGGAGTTCGGCGAGCAGTGACGCGCGCCGCGCGCCGGCTCACGCGAAAGCTTTTCCGCCCGCGACTCCGCACGCCTCTGGAGCGCGGGCGCTTCGATGCCGAGCAACTCCCGGCGCAACTGATTCAGAAGAGTTTGATGAGAGACACACGAACTACCCCCTCCGCCGAGCGTCCGCGCGCGTGCCGACATATTCCGGCGACGCGCGCCCTCGTGCGCGCCTGTCTCTCGCTCGCCGTCTTCGTCGCGCTCTCATTCCTCGCCTCGCCGGAAGCCTCCGCGCAGCGCAAAGTCACCAAAGAGTTCCCCGCGCAGTCGAACATCCGCCTTCACCTCCACAACCGCTCCGGCACGATAGAGGTTCTGGCGTGGAAGAAGAACGTCATCAAGGTCACGGCGACGATGGAGTCGAAGGCGGCGCGCGTCGCGCCGGAGGCCGACGGCGAGGGCGTCCGCATTGACGTTCTGCGCGACAACCGCGAGGACGTGGGCGACATCAACTTCAAGATTCTGGTCCCCGAAAACTCGACCGTGGACATCAACACGATGCGCGGCAACATCACCATCCGCGACATCCGCGGCCAGATGGTGCGCGCGCACGTCTCCAGCGAGGGCGACATCGAGCTGACCGGCATCCGCGCCCTGACGGTGATGGCCGAGAACACGGTCGGCAACATCCTCTTCGACGCGGAACTCCTGCGCGGCGGGACTTACGTCCTCAACTCGACCCAAGGGGACATCCAGTTGCGCATCACCGCCGAGGCGGGCTTCCGCCTGATGGCGACCGCGCCGCGCACGCGCAACATAGACCTCAACGGCTTCGCGCAGCAGGGGCAGTTCGAATACTTCAACGACAAGCGCAAGGTCGTCGGCAAGGTCGGCGACGGCGGCGCGGCCCTGAGCACCACCAACGGTCGCGGCAACATCGTCTTCTACCCCCGCTAAAAATCGGACGAGAGACGCCACTTGACCAACACCTTCAACTGCAACGTCCCGCGCCTCCTTCTTTTCCTGACGACGACGACAGCAGCCGCGCTCCTCTTCTTCAACTTCTCCTTCACCGCTGCCGCCTCTCCGCAGAGCGGGAGGCCAGCCGCGAAGAAGTCCGCGTCCTCGGCATCTCCCACGCCGACGCCCCAACTCTTAAAGCGCACCACCTCGCGGACTGAGACGCGCCGCCTCGGCTACGGCAGTTCCGTGACCATCTACGGCGCGCCCCAGGGCTCCGTCACCGTCGAGGCTTGGGAGCGGAGCGAAGTCGAGATCACCGCCGACGTCGAGCTGCAAGCCAACACCGAAGAGGAACTCACGCGCCTCGCCGCCGTCAACGGCTTCGTCGTGGACGAGGACTACAACCACGTCCGCGTCGTCACCACCGGCACGCACGACCGCAAGCACGTCAAGCGCGTCGCGCGCGACCTGCCGAAGCATCTGCTCGCGATGCCCTGGAAGATTGACTACAAGATTAAAGTCCCCGCCGCCGTTGACCTTGAGATGTACGCGGGCAAGGGCGCGCTCGTCATCAACGGCGTCGAAGGCTCGATCCGCCTCTACGCCCCGACGAGCGCGGGCGCGACCTTCACGCTCGCGGGCGGCGACGTCGAAGCGACCCTCGGCACCGGCCCCGTCAACATCCGCGTCCCCACGCGCAGTTGGCGCGGGCGCGGCATGAACCTCCGCGTCGTGAGCGGCGAACTCAACGTCGAGCTGCCCGCCGGTTACAGCGGCGACATTGACGCGCAGGTGCTCCACGCCGGTCGCGTCGAAAACACCCTCACCGGCCTCGCCCCCCGCGAGCGCACCAAGCCCACCGAACAGTCCCTCCAGGCGCGCTCCGGCAACGGCGGCGCAACCCTCTCCTTCATCCTCGGCGACGGCACACTCCGCATCAAGCAGTCAGGACAGTAAACAGTTTTCAGTAGACAGTTTTCAGTTTTCAGTTCTGAAGCTCAAATCTTCCGGTGCTGAAAGGCTCAAGGCTAAAAGCAGACCGCTTAAAATCTGAAAACTGAAAACTGTCTACTGAAAACTGCCTCCTGCCTTCTGGACTTCGCCCACCGCGCAGCATTATGCTGGACGCGTTCTTTCACCGACTTCTTCCCAGGACTCAAAAGCAATGACCGTCAAGTCTGACCGCTGGATTCGGCGCATGGTCGAAGAGCACCAGCTCATCCAGCCCTTCGACGCCCAACTCGTCCGCGAGGTCGAGGGCCGCCGCATCATCTCCGCCGGTGCTTCGTCATACGGCTACGACATGCGCCTCGCCGACGACGGCTTCCGCGTCTTCTCCCCCATCCACGGGCGCGAGATAGACCCCAAAAACTTCGACTCCTCCTCGCTCGCCGAGCCGCCCCTGCGCGAGGCCGAGGACGGCTCGAAGTATTACCTCATGCCCCCGCACTCTTACGCCCTCGGCGTCACGGTCGAGACCTTCCGCATGCCCCGCCGCGTCACCGGCATCGCGATGGGCAAGTCCACCTACGCCCGCTTCTCTAAACCAAATTTATATTCCGCTGACTGTGTGTGTGGGTGAAATCCCAGTAAAACCATGTATATTAGCCGCAAAATGAACGCGCAATTCGGAGCATATTCATTTCAAGGCGAATTTCAGGCGGATTTTGAGTTCTTATATCAATAAGCAGAGGCCGACAAGCGTACTTCCCATGAGTATCAAATCAGACAAGTGGATTCGCCGTATGGCGGCTGAACAGGGAATGATCGACCCTTTTGAGCAGAACCAGATCAAGGAGATCGACGGGCGTCGTGTTATTTCCTATGGCACGTCAAGCTACGGGTATGACATCCGATGTGCTGATGAGTTCAAACTCTTCACGAATATCAACAGCACCATCGTTGACCCGAAGGACTTCGACTCCAAAAACTTCGTTGACGTAAAAGGCGAGCACGTAATTGTGCCACCTAACAGCTTCGCGCTTGCACGCACAGTCGAATACTTTCGGATTCCACGCAATGTACTAACAATTTGTCTTGGAAAAAGCACGTATGCAAGATGCGGAATTATAGTAAATGTAACGCCCTTCGAGCCGGAGTGGGAAGGGTATGTGACATTAGAGTTTTCAAATACCACTCCATTACCCGCCAAGATTTATGCCAATGAAGGGGTAGCGCAGGTCTTATTCTTCGAGGCCGATGAGGTGTGCGAAACTTCCTACAAGGACCGTGGAGGAAAGTATCAAGGGCAGCGCGGAGTAACTCCGCCAAGGTTGTAATGATGTCCGTTACAGGACTGGGAACATAACTTTGCCGCTCCGGCAAGCTTATGCTTCCACTTTAAACTGGTGGGTTTGTACAACTATGGCTGGGAAAGTCGGGGGCTGACTATGCCAGCCGTAATTCCGCCTTTACTTCCCGTAGGGTTTGTTTGTTGAGGCTGTGTTGATCGAAATTACATAGGATGAGAATTAAAGTAATCAAGAGCTACTTTATTGCGAGTCCGATGCAAGCACCCGTCAGACATCACTTAGGCCACCACCTTCTTGAGTTCAGCCAAAAGCTGTTGAGCTTCTTCTCTGGATAGATAAGGCACCTTAATTGTCCGCGCCCAGAAAAAGCTTTTGCCCAATACAGTAGAAACCTGATTGAAAGGCATGAACTTCTTGATGCCTATATCCTTGCTCGGCACGGGCGTCAAGAATTTCACATCGCGGTATCGTTCATCTGCCCCGTTGTTCTTTGCCTGTCCAGTAACTTCTGCGGCGGCGACTATGCCGACCCACTTGTGAGAAAAGAAGACGAGGTCTTTCAGATTTAAGTAATCAACTACATGCTTGCTGCTGCCGTATGCTGCGACTTTATTGTGCTCGACCATATTCCACACAGCATCCTCATTCCAACTGCGGTTTGTGTCAAAAAGAACGCCCTTAGCAGAAGAAGGGTTTTGATGACGATCATACGGGAGAGCAAAAAACTCAAAGTAATACTGATCGCCAATCGAATAGAGTCTATAGGGCAGAAAATCTACGGAGATGCCGCGTCGCTTCCAATAGTCCACCGCTGTTATTAGAGAATCGTTAGCAGCACTGCCTACGATCATAAAATGCTGCCGCGTGTTGAACTCAGACGGCGATAGTGTTCTTTCAAGACTGAATGCCTCACGGTGTGCTTCTGCTAGAGACGCGCCAGCGTTTCCACAGTACGTCCTGTATTTTTCTTCAAGGACGTTGTATGACCACTGACCGGCATCTTGTCCATAGCGCAATGCCTGGAGCATTGCATCTGAACCCGCGAACCCACGTTTCAATTCAAAAATGATTAGCTCTCCATCTCTATTGATGGCGTACAAATCAGCTTCGGCTTGCATCGCTCTTTCTTGGAATATTGGCATCAGCGCTGCATCTTCAAACAACACATCCAAGAGGTGAGTGGCGAGTAATACTTCAAGGTCCTTCTCAACCTTTCCCAGAGCAGCGAAATCGAGAAAGGCCAGAGGCTCAAGCTCTTTTGAACCATCTTGGGCGTTAGTGAGCCGATAGAGCATAAAATTAGGTGGGTATATTTAACAATCTTCTAACAGAAGCAGCAAACTTCTTTTCCTCTTCTTCGGGATCATCTGCCGCTAAATCGAAAGCATAGTGATAAACCGAAATGGGCTTGATATTCCCTAAAAGATGAAGCCCGTGCGGAGATTTATCGATTCTCGGATGTATGACAACAACAACGGGCGCACGGTAAGAAGTCCCGTAAGTTACAGCCTGCTCAATCTCCGGTCTTTCTGGCTTCTTCACATTTTTATACTTGGCATCTGCTATCAACAGATATTCAGAAACGCCTGCTAGGGGATTCACGCTCTTAAAAACTATATCCGGTTTAGCATCTGTAGACGGTAATTCATCGTATAGAAGTTTACTCCCGCCATCGCTGCCTTTCTTATTGCCGTCAAGCACTCGCACTTGATCTGAAATGCCCCGAAGTTTAGAGCGGAGAACGTTCCTTAAGTAAGTCTCAAAAGTGTTCTGAAGGTTTATAAGAAATGAGGGCATCAAAATGCCGCCCTTGCGATTCGCAAAGGACACTCCTCGATTGCGAATTATTATGAGGGCAAGGTATAGAGCCGGTTTGTAGTAAGAGCGAATCGAAGGCATGAGTTCTGGATTCGCTACATTGGGAGACTTCAAGAACTGAAGTGATTTATCCAACTCAACGCCGCTAAAGAGGTGAAAGCTTCGCTCTAAACCTTGAAGTAATCTACTCTTATTCTGCCCTGTCGATGTGTAGTGATCCGCTAAGAACCAGAGAGCATATTTTAGACAGCGATTAGCCGGATTATCCGTTGTAGGCTCAAACCAAGAAGCAGTAACCCTATGCTTTATCCCACGAGCCGCGTGGCGCTGCATAGTCTCCCCTAGCCTCAAGCGCCCATGCGGGAAAGAAGTATCCTCTTCACGCTGGATATATTCTCGATATGAACCATTGATTTCAATTTCTCTGATTGCATTGATTAGACCTTGAGCAAAAAGGTCAATCATCGAAGGCAATGGCTCTTCAAGAATATCGTAGAAACGAAAGAAGTCGCTGAGTTCTAAGGGCGTATCTTCAGCAATCCTGAGCATTCGCTCAAGATTATCTAGCGGAACGCGTGGGCGGACATCTAAAACAACGCGGTCATTTATGGGGATTAGGCCAATGTAGCTCCCAGCTCGAAAAACAAGGCGACCTTTCTTTCTATTGAAGCTGAAGAAATCGCCTTCGCCTACCGGCTCATATACTTGAAGCTCATTATTTACGATTAAATCCGATAGAGGTACATCAACTTCTTCAAACTCCTTGACCGTGTAGACCTTCCGCTTCTGCTCAAACCCTATTCCAGAAGAAATGTCGTACTCGTCATAACCGAAGATGAGATTTGAGATTGCTTGTACCACTCTTAACTACCGGCTTCCTCTCCGCCTTCAGCTTCTGTCGTCGCTGATCTGCCTCCTGCCGCGACCGCAGGCTTCGGAAAAATCTTTTCCCACTCCTCTTCAATGCTTCGATAACCATCACTATTGAGAGGAAAAGCTTTTGCCATGTGAAACTTCAGTTGACGCTCCCAGAGTCGTTTTAGATCATCTTCGTCTACAGCCGCGCGAAAGTAAGCGTGCCCCACTTTACATCGGTCGTTTGAGTTACCCTGCAAAAACCGAAAGAACTGAATGACACGCCTGCGTAAAGCCTCATCCATCCCGTTTTTAGCTAAAAGGCTTTCTAGCATTCCGGCGTTGGGGTCCATCGCAATCTTTGCAAACCGTCGCTCAAGCGCCGCATCTACTTCGTCCACTCCTCGGTCCATCGGATTCATCGTTGCTATGAACCATAGATTCGGCGGGATAGAAGCTGTGTTTCCAGATGCAAGGTGAAACTTTTGGTCTCGCTTTGTAACCTCGATATAAGTGAGAGCTTCGCCGAAAACTCTGCCCGGATCAGAGCGACTAAGCTCATCCACAACAATGATGCAAAGCTCTCCTTGATGTCTGCGAGCAACATCGCACATATCCAAGAGATGCTTGTCGATTAAAACAAACCCTTCTCCGTCCTTCTTCGGGACATAGCCTTCTACAAAATCTTCATATTGATAAGAAGCGTGAAATTGAACGAACCTCACTCGCTCCGGGTCTCGGTCGGCGAGCTTTGCCGCAATCTGCGCGGCGTACCAACTTTTACTTGTGCCCGGTGAGCCTGTGAATATGACGCCTGCGTAATCATCTATTAGCTCCTGTACTTCAAGAAGCAAAGTGTCATCATCACCAATCTCGCACGGCAACCATTCCGTTTGAAATTCGGATTGGGCTGACGGTTCAGTGCTGTCATTAGTAAATAGACTTGCGGCGTCGAGCGACCGAACTTTCTCCGCCGAACGCAGTTTACTTTGCGGGAATTGTCTAATACGACGGCTCATAGAGGTTCAAACCAGTCGGTCTCTCCTTCCGCGCTCTCGTAGTCATAAGAAAAGAGAGTTTCAAAATCATCGCCGATGTAATCAAGGGCCTCATCGATAAATCCGAACTCTTCTTGAAAAACCTGCACTATGGCGTGATTGGTCGGCACTGCACCCTCATCAACTGAAATAGCAAAGTCTCTGTAAAGAAACGTCGCTAAAGATAAAGCCGGAATTTGTGTATTGTAGAGCAGATGCTTTAAGGCAAGCTTCGCATCATCTTCTAGCAGAGAGTATCGAATATCTGCGGCTCGCCGTGAACCTTCAACTCCAATCACTTTGCGGAAAGGCGAGCCAGAACGAAGAGAACTCGGCGCATATGACCCAGCGACGTTTTCGTTAAACCACTTGTTAGCTTCTGAGGGCGGCGCATCCCAGAAGGGCATTGCATAAGGTTTATCGGAAGGAGCACCTTCGACCCTAAAGAAATTATCGAAGAAATCCTTGAAATTCACCTGCAAATTATCGTTTCTGCTGTCCCGGAAAGCCGTGCGCTTAACGCACAGATAACCTGCGAAATTATTATGAATCCGCTGATTTCGGAGTTCTTCCAAACAATCAGCTACAATCGCGGGTTTTACGATGTATTGAACCAAGGTCGCTTCCTTGGGTGAAGGGATAAATGGAGCGACCTCAGTATAAGCGGTAGGGGATGTTCAGTAAACAGGATTTAAGTCAACACCAATCGCAGAACGTCCCATTTTTTCGGCAATTTTGAGTGCAGTGCCCGTGCCCATAAAAGGGTCCAGCAGAACTCCCGGAATTGTTCTTGCGTCGCAATCACACTTTGTCCAGCCAACGGTCTCCCTACGCGCAAACGTAAATTCGCGGAAGTACCCACCTAAGACCTTCTTTGCTTCAGCGGCGAGTTCCTTAACGCGAGCAGAGTTTTTGCCCGTGCCATTTTGAACTTTTAAAGCCTTTCCCGCGTCTGAGACTCCCGTTGCCTGAACTGCGGCGATGTGCTCAGGCGTTAAGCCAGCCTCACGCGCAATTTCCATTGCCCGCTTCGCTTGTGGACGGTTTGGATCAAGCTCCATCGTTCGGCGCACTATGCGGGTCTGAGGCTTGCCGCAATTAGCGCAGACACTCTCTGGACAAGCAAGCGTTATTGCACGTTCTACTATCTCAGCAGGAAAAGGGGCAAGGTGATCACCCATATGTCTCCCCGGATCGATATACCAAATGTCTCCGGGATTAGCGCCGTTCTTACCGTACTTCTCAGCGTAAGCAAAAAGGTCGTAGTAGTAATCTGTAGTGACTGCGAAATGAAAGATGTATTCGTAGCGATTTGCTAGTCGGCTTTTTGAAGGCTCCGGCATTCCCCTCTTCTTAGCCCAAATAATCTTGTTGCGGATTAACCAACGGTCGTCTACAGCCGCCGCCTCAATCTTTCCGGGTATACCTGCAAGGCTTCTATTGTGATAAGTGTCGCCGATATTAAGAAACACTGACCCTGTGGGTCTAAGAACTCTGCGCCACTCTCTGAGACATTCAATGATTGCAGCAACGAATTCATTGGCAGTAGGCTCTTGTCCTATCTGATTTTCAACTTTGTAGTCCCTCTTGCGCCAGTACGGTGAAGACGTAACCACTAGGTCTACTGACTTGTCTTCGATAGCGTCAAGATGCCGAGCGTCACCTTTGATAATTCTGGTTTCAGAGAAGAGCGTCTGGGTTTGTAAATCTGGTGTTGATGTCTTGGATGAGTTGGAAGGTTTAGCGGATTTTGCGTAATGACCATTACCGTTGGCGCTCGCCCCGTTTGCACTAGCGTCAGTAGTGCGGGCAGGGACGGCGCTAAGACGAGCGCCGCCTGCCACCTCAGCCGTATCTATCAAATCTTTCTTGTTGAATTTTGCTGCCATTCTTGTTTTCCGGGTAGGCGTAGAAAGTAACAGTGTAACAACGAGTACTCCTGAACCCCAAGCCTCCTTCGATTACTTCGATTTCCCTACGATTTTCCCCTGCTTTTTCTCTCGACGAGGACGATCCCAGTACGGGCTTCTGCATTTTGGACACTGCACCGGAGGATTACTTTCTTTCACGGGTATCCATTCATGCTCGCACCTCGTACACCTATAAGCCCAGACTTGTTTTCTGAACTTCGGCATGCAACGCGCCTTTTACCATCAACCTAGTCAGGTGTCAACAATTATATTAACTTAAACCATATGATAATAACAAACTAATTATAAAAATCACCTATGGTTTTCAACCATATATTACCTTATTGCTTGCACGCTCTGATGCAAGATGTAATTTGTGAAGAAAACTAAAAAGCGGCTAAAACATGGGAGAAGTGATAAAATCCTACCAAGTCATCTTTCGAGCCGTCGCGTCCTCCTCCCGAAGGACTATTGCCTGTGACGATGCGAAGTCTTGAGGGGAATCAGTGAGACAGGACATACCGGAAAAAGAAATGAAGGTGTTATGCCTCAAGTCGGGAGGCGTGTGCGCTTTTCGGGGATGTGGACGAAGCCTTATTGAGCCGGGAACAACTCTTGATGATGCGGTGATAATCGGGGAAATGGCTCATATTGTTGCTGACAGTCGGCAAGGTCCGCGTGGCGATGATGTGATGGATGAGAAAGAGCGTAGTAAACACACAAACCTTATCTTGCTTTGCCGCGAGCATCACAAAATCATCGACTCACAGCCGCGTACCTTTAGTGTCCCTGTGCTCAGGCAAATGAAGCTGGATCACGAAGACCGGATTAAATACGCTACAGCGAATCCAGCTAAAGAAACGAAAGAGCCTCTTAAGGTTGATACTGTTCATAGCACGCTCTTAACAGTTACTCACTTGCCGCAAGTCGTCTTCGCTGCTGAGACTGACTATCTACAAACCGAGCTTGAAGAAGTTAAGAAGCTCGTTAAATATCCAGAGAACAAAAATGAGCTAACGCCATTCATTCTGCGCGAAAAATTTCTAGCTTTTCACGACCTGAGCGATAAAAATGGTCCCTTTGCCGGACTTGTAAAGACCGATAAGGTCGAAAGACTTCGCGCCACTGATATGTGGGCTAATGCTGAAGGAAAGCGCCGATACATCAATCTTCTCAACCGCACGCTCTATAAGCATACTGGACGATTGGGAGTGCGGTATGACCCAGATCACTACCGATTCTACTTTCCGGTTCTTAAAGAAGGCGAAGAGCGACACGTTACTTACACGACGCTCAAAGGCTGGCAAAAAAGAAAGCGTGTTGTATGGCAGCCTAAAAGAAAGAAGACAGGAGAGCCGCGTAACTACTGGTGGCATATGGGTGCCGGGATAAAGTTTTATCAAATGGCAGAGATGCAGTGGGTTTTAGCCTTAAGACCTGAAAGGCACGTTACAAAAGATAGTGTTGAGCCACTACCTTCTGCTCAGATCGGAGCCAAAGTTACGAGCCTCAAGGCGAAAATGTACAACGAGCTTTACTTGCGAGAAGTACATTTTTGGCGAGACTATCTGGCTAAAGGAAGTCCAAGAATCATCTTAGACTTCGGAACGCAATCAGCAGTCATAGACGCGCAACTGCTCTCTTTTAATGTACGCTCCCCTGGTATTCCGGGCGATGATAAGCCGCTTACAACTCAGCTATACCCAGAAGATTTGTTTACGTTGATGGATTTAAATGAAGTGGCAACAGGCGAGGAGATAGATTGGGATGAGACCGAGGACGAAGCTGAAGACGAATTCGAGGACGATTAAGCCTAAGATAGAGCCGGGTTCAAGACTGCGTCCGCTTCGGCTTGAAACGCCTCGTGTCTCTACGGAATGGGGAGAAGAGCCTGAACTGTTGTTTGCGGATGGCATGACTCATGCTGACCCGAAAGTAGGTATTCCCCTCTATGGCCCACGTTCACTGAATACTGCGCGCCATAAGCGAGAGGTTCACGTTGGATTCATTGGAACAGCGGAAGCCGTAGAAAATGCTCGCCAGTTCTACGCTGAATGCGCTGATGGCATTGATGGTGATGATGATCATGCTCCTTTCCCCGGCTGCCAGCAGGATAGGGGCTTTCGCTGCGAGCTTCAGACCGACTCAAATCTTGTGGAGTCGATTACTAGGCGCGAAAGCAACGATATACTTGATATAAGAAATCAGCGTCAACGATTTGAGACTATGGTTGCTCTATTAGAGAGCAAACTCGATCTTCTCACTCGCAAGGATTATCCGCTCGATTACATTGTGCTCGTGCTTCCGCAAGACCTCTATAAGAGATGCCGAGTTACCGATTACTTTGAAAAGGGGTTAGGGAAAGTCCATAGAGACCTTCGCCGTTCGTTCAAGGCAATGGCGATGAAATACAAAAAACCGACGCAAATTCTTCTTGAGACAACTACAGGGTTAGCCACGAAAACGAGGAAACTCGATCACAAATCAGTCATTGCGTGGAATCTTTTCGCGGGTCTCTACTCTAAAGTAGATGGCCTTCCGTGGAGTCCTATAGGTCTGCCTCCTTCAAGTTGTTTTATAGGCATAAGTTTCTTTCGCCCTCTCGGTGAAGCTTCTACGTTGCGTACAAGTGTTGTGCAAGCTTTTGATGAAAACGGAGAAGGTCTTGTACTGAGGGGCCATGATTTTCAGTGGAATGAAAAGAAGGATGGTAAGACTCCACATTTAAGCGAAGAGTTAGCCGGTAAGTTAATCGGGATGGTGTTGGAGCTATATCGAGAAGAGCGCAGGGGGCAACTTCCCCAGCGTGTAGTTGTGCATAAGACTTCAAGGTATGAGCCAAGTGAAAGAGCAGGCTTTGAGGCAGCTTTGTCGAACGTGTCTCAGTACGATCTGGTAGCCCTAAGCCCGACAAGCGAAGTGCGTTTGATTCGAGCCGGGCAGTATCCACCGTTGCGAGGTACTGCATTCACTGTTGGCGACACATCTTATCTTTACACGAGCGGCTATCTTCCGATTCTTGGTAGATACCCGCACGGTCATGTGCCGTCGCCCTTACAGATTGCTGATCATGTAGGGGACACTTCAAGGACACAGCTTCTACGAGAAAGTCTTGTGCTAACAAAGATGAATTGGAACTCAGCGAATTTTTCAGGGCTGATGCCAATAACGCTGCGCTTCTCTCGCTTGGTTGGAGATATTCTGCGTGAAGTGCCCTCAGCTCAGAAGCCGGAGCGGAAGTACAAATACTATATGTAAGTCCCCCTGTATTCCGATAGCAAAGACTATGGATTTCTTTGACCTCTTCGCAGACTTTGGAACGCCTTATTGCTTCTTTGAAGCTGGGAGATTCTCGTGTAAGTCTAACTCATCTCTAATTAATACTTCTCAGAGCACATTAGCAACCTGACTGTAGGCGGGTAATATAAGTAAGTTTGGTTCAGGAAGTGGCAACAAGCGAATCAGTCCCGTATGTTAGTTTGAGAATACTTCACCTTCTTTTTGACACAGTATTTTCTTTACTTCTAACACCTGCGTGAGTCCGAGAGCTTGGCAATTTATCCGGCATATCCAATTGATCGTCAATCAGCACATCCACATAAACTCCTGCGGCACGCGCATAACTCAACAGAATAGGGAGAGGCGGCTCACGTGTACCTAATTCATAGCCAGAAATGCTACTGCGGAATGAGCCTTCATCAAGACCTAGCTGCTTAAGCATCCCATTCTGAGACAGACCGAGCGCCAATCGAACTTGAAGGAGTTTTTCTGCTAAACGCGCAGGTTTTGGGCGGGGAACTTTTCCCATCAGGATAGACCTCCCGATAGGAAGAAGTAGAGTGTTTTACTCTTGCCGCTGGAACCAAATCGTTCTAGGATATTAAGGCAGGATAAATTCGCCGGGAGATTGAGTGCTTTTAACTCCCGTGCGGCGCACATCATCCGTGATGTGGAACCGCAGCGCTCATATGCAAATTACATACTAACCGGCCCCAAGATAGCAAAAGCGTCGTAAGGCGTCATCTGGGTCGGATACACGGTAAATATACAAATATAAATATGGCAAGTGACGACAGGATCGCATGCCCAAAATGCGGGCGACACGTCGTGCCGAGACTATGGCACATCAGAGGCAGATTGTCGTATTTGAGGACGCAACACCTCTGCCCTTTTTGTGGTGCTGTAATGTATGAAAGTGGAGGTGAGCCGAGATGGGGCTGCGTAATCGCAGTCTTGATCGCTATCTTTCTGCTGTGTTTGCCTGCCATTATCGTTCTGATCAGTGTGGGCTTACGAAAATCTCCATCACCATAAGATTGAATACCCGTTGGACTTGTCAGATGAACTAGAAGGGAAATGAATCTCGCGCCTCGAAGACCTTCAGACGGGCCTAAAGGTATCAGCACCCCGATTAAAGGAAGCGTACTCATTGTCTGGACTTATCTAAGAAGCATAGCCTTCATGACAAGTCCACCGACGAGGCGCTTTCAGGTGTCACGACGGGAAATACAGCAGGGCGCTAACATTGGCTCACTGAACACGATTGATGATTCAATTGCAGCTCTTGAAGCCTACGGCTTCCTATTACGATTCTCAGAGCCGGGATCAAATGACGGACATCAATACGAGTTGCTCACCTTGGATGAGCAACCTGTGCCCGTCGTTAGTGCAGAGACGATTACTAACACTCTTAGACAATTAGCTGATAATCTTGAGCGTAATAACCCAGCTTTAAGTCGGCAACAGCTTAATCAGTGGGCGATATTAGCTTGTAAGGCGCGTAGACTACTATCGGAATTGTGAAGAGATAGAACGCCGGTTAAATACGTATAACCAGCAGACCCATCGAGTTATATTTTCAAGGCCGAGCATAAGTTATATTTTAGCAGTGAGATAATGAGAGGAGACGGTGATGAGTAATGATGCAGGCATTGAAATAACAACTGAGCGAACGGGCAAAAGTGGACAGCAAAAGGGAAGGGAAAATGTAGAAAAAGTACGTGCATACGTAAATATAAAAAGACAGCGTAGCGAGCCTCTCCCCGGCAATAGAGATGGTCAGCCAAACTTGAGTGCTATTGCATTTGAATGTGAGTTCGACCGTGGGGTTTTTCGAGATAATCCTGAAGCGCGAGCTGTAATTGAGGATGCTGCTAAGGAACTGGGTATTACAACTGAGAAGAAAGAGTCCCCCGGAAGGATAGAACATACAGAGAAACGATTAGAGAAGAGTAACCGTCGTGTTCAGGAGCTTGAAGGAAGACTGTCTGTTGTTATTGCGGAAAGGGATGCTTTCAAACGTGAGAATCGAGAGCTTAAAGAAAAACTCCGTCAATACACTGTTTTTGAAGAGGTCATGACGACTAATGGTAGAAGATTCATTGCATAGCTAGCCTTCATTAAGTGCGTACTAATCCCTCCAAGAAGATTACGACTACAGTAACAGTTTCAACGGTCACACCAAGGCCCGGCGGCGGGTCTTTTTTTACCGGGCAGGACCACACTGGAAAATGGATTCGCGCAAAAGTAGATTACGACTGCCTGCCTGATCCACCTAATCGCGGCGAGACGTGGAAGTTAATAGGTGAACTTATATTCCATGAGAAATACCGCTATCAGCTACACGTTGAGCATTGTGAGTTGGTATCGCCAACTGGTCGCCTATTGATTCAGTATCTGTGCAACCACCCCGCCTTTAGAGGGATCGGTCTAGGGGTTGCTAAAGCTACGAAGCTATATAAAAAATTTGCTGATGAACTTGCTGTGGTTATAGAAAAGGGTGATACCGTTTCTCTCACGGAGGTTCTGACTCAAGAAACAGCAGAGAAACTTGTCGCCGCATGGCGAGCTAATGCGCAAGAATTATCGGTCATCGCTTTCCTGAACAAACATAAAATCAACCTTCGCCTAGCAAGGAAGATTCTTAGTTACTGGGGAGCCGGGGCAGTTGAGAAACTTTGCGAGAATCCTTATAGGCTGCTGATCATAGCGAACTGGGATGAAGTCGATAAACTTGCGAAGGGCCTCCAAGTCCTGCGGCTCGATCCTCGCCGTCTGGTCGCTGCAACAGAGACGTTCACATACAGAAGACTCGACCTTCACAAGGACACCCTCACAGATGAAAAGAGCCTAAAGAATGGCATAAGCCAATTAATCAACGCTTCTGATGAGGAGACGGCCCAAAGAGCACTATCCTTGGCTCTCCAAGAGGGGGCTGTCGTAGGGGATTCGTCAAGAGGATTTCAACCACTGGGTTGCGCCTTCATGGAGCAGTACCTTGCTCGTCGCTTCAATTCCTTATTGACTAACTCCAGAGGCAGCCAGCTTGACCTGTTCGGAACTGAAGGGGCCAACCTTCTCGTCGATGCTCATATAGGTGAGTTCGAGAACAAAGAGGGAATCTGCTTAAACCCAGAACAGCGGCGCGCGGTTCACATGGCGGCTACAAGTTCGTTAGCCGTCATAAAAGGAGGGGCAGGGGTCGGCAAGACGACAGTCTTGAAGGTCATTCATCAAGTCGCTGAAGCTATGCGAGCTTCGGTTTTTCAGATGGCACTTGCCGGGCGTGCGGCGCAGCGTATGCGGGAAACAACAGGTAAAGATGCTTATACGATTATTGGCTTCTTGAACAGAATTAAGAACGGGCAGATTAAACTCGGATACGGAGATTTAATAGTCATTGATGAGTCTTCAATGCTCGACCTCATATTGGTGTATCGATTGATGCGTGTTTTACCTGAAGAGGTCAGGCTACTTTTTGTAGGTGATCCATATCAACTCCCCCCAATTGGGCCGGGACTCGTATTTCATATTTTGGCCGATAGTACATCCGTGCCTATGGTCGAATTAACGCAAGTTCATAGGCAAGCGGAATCCACTGGCATCCCCCTTGTAGCCAGCCAAGTAAGAAAGGGAGTTATCCCTGAATTCGTTCCGTATCGGGGTGCCGGATATGGCGTTAGCTTTATTGACTGTAGGCAGTACGAAATTGTTGAGCAACTGATCAATATTATGAGCGACCTCGGCGGTTTTCAAGAGGCTCAAATCCTCGGCGCAATCAAGTCTGGTCCTGCTGGTGTTAGTAACATTAATAGCACTTTCCATAAAATTAATACTGCTGCCCAACCACAGCTTCGAGCATGGGACATTGCGGAGTCTGATTTGGTGATTTACACCGTCAACGATTACGAGCGCGAGTTATTTAACGGTTCTCTAGGCTACGTGGAGAAGGTGCTTCCAACCCCATCAGTGGAGGATACTGACAAGGAGAATTCCGCACGCGCTATAGTAAACTTCGAGGGGCGCTCGATCAGCTTATCAAATGAGGATATGGGTAACGTGGAATGGGCCTACGCCATAACTGTCCACAAAGCGCAGGGCAGTCAATTCAAACGTGTGATCATTCCTATTACGGAAAGTGGCTTGTCCAGCAGTAGGCTGAGAAGATTCTTAGATAGAACGCTGATCTATACCGCTCTAACCAGAGGAATTGAGCAGGTAATTTTTATAGGTAGCCAAAAGGCTTTTGCGGAAGCCATCGTTAATGAGCCATCGGTTAGAATGAGGCAGGTAGGCTTTGCCTTATAGGTGACACTCTAACCGACATATAAGGAGGCGGTGGTTATTCGAGTGGGCGAAACATTAAAGTTCTTAAAGATTCATCCGAATGCAAAACTTCCGACCAGAGGCAGCGTACAGGCTGCCGGACTTGATCTTTATGCCATCGAAGATATTGCGATTCAGGCAGGTAAGTATCTCCCCATTAAGACGGGACTCTCCGTAGCAATTCCTCCGGGCTTTTATGGCCGAGTTGCCCCGCGTTCCGGCTTGGCGGCGAAACGTGGAATTGATGTTCTAGCTGGCGTAATTGATAGCGATTATCGTGGTGAAATCATTTGTGTTTTAATTAATCATGGGGACACTACCTTTCTTGTTGAGGAAGGTAGCCGTATTGCACAAATCATTGTTGAGTCTATTGCCACCCCCGACCCTGAGTGGGCAGATCAGCTTAATGAAACAAAGCGTGATGTCGGAGGCTTTGGTAGCACTGGAATTACTTAGCCTAGCTACCGTCCTTCTTATTGGTGCTAATGACTGAAGTTCGTAACAGCGGGTGGGTTGAAAGAAATTCAAAAAACCATCTGGTACGCTTTGAACCTGCTATTAGCTTCTTATCACCTACTTCTGTGTTATCTAGTATGGTCATACTATCCGGCTCTACTGTTATCCCCAAGCCTTTCTCAGATAATCGCTCTAATAATGATAAGAGGACCATTGCTGTATTCGTAAAAGCCAGATCGGATATTGGACTGTCGGTGTTATTGTCCCCTTCATAAGTCTGATTTTCAGGTGGATGTTTATTAGAAGATTGGCTGGCGTATGATCGTTCGAGGGCTTTTGTGAGACGAGCTATCTTTGCTTCTTGATTTTTTACTTTAATCTGCTCAGCGATATGTTTTGCTCTCGCTGTGGATGCACTAGCATCTTCGTCGCTTACGTAAGCTACAGCGCCAGCTTGGGACCCAAAGTGATTTAACACCATCTTAAAATACTCAGGATTCCTTTTTATTGTAGTGCGGTGTAGTTTTGTTCTTTCTGCTACATAAATTATTAAATCATTTAAATGAGTAAAAACAGTCCCCTTTCTCACGCTCTTTAAGACGGTTAAGACTAGCCGCTTGTTACTATCCGTCCTGCCTACCCGATAGCTTGTAAAGTTGTCTTGTCCCTTACGCGCGCCCATCTTAAACTCCTACTCGTTTATTGATTTTAATTGTGAGGATTTAATGGAGGGAGTTCCTTGTGAGAGTCGTTTGGGATGTTTCATTAGCCTTTGTTGATGCTTAACGTCTAACCATCTTTCATGGAGCAGAGTTTGTATGTTTACTCCATAAGCATCCATCACAACTTTGAGCGAAGACAGCAAGCCTTTTATCTCATCACCTTCACTAACTTCTTCTAATGCTTCCTCTACAAGCCCAACATTCGCCAGTAGGCGTTGTCTGAGAATGTTTGCCTTTGCCCTTAACTCTGGCGTTTGCATGCTGGGATACGCTTCAGAATCAATAATTCTTTCAAGAATAAATTCAACCGGAGGGGTTTTTTTCGCTATAAGCTTTAGATGTCTCTTAACTATTTCTGGCTCATCAACATGATAAGTGGTTAAGGCATCTTTGGTTGTTGTATCCAGAATTTGTGAAACTGCTTGCAGGGCGCGGCACCATCCGAGATACTCAAGTGTATCAATCTTTCTACGCTCATTGATCTCGTCAAGCACTGCACTAGGCTCGCCGCGTTTTTCCAGTTTTTCTAACAGAAGAGTCGAGCATTGTATCTGCTCTAATAGCTGGCGCATTTTGGCTGTGATTGCTGGCATGTGATCCACAGATTTGACTGCTATTGGACATAATCCGCAACGTCGAGGTTCGTAGATGAGGTCTTTGATATTTTCTGGGCAGCTTTCACCCACAGGGCAAATGTGCGTTTCCCGAAAAACAACTTGAGTCATTGAAGTCGTTCGGAGTAAATCCACCCCGTCTAAAAAATCATCGTCGTTCTCGTTAAGCAGCGATACGGAAACAAAGCCAAATCTTTGCTCCGTGTCAACACGATCCCTTTTGAAACTTCTTTTTAATGTGCTGTTTTCCTGATCAGCACGAATATGCACTGGATTATTAGGATCGAAGTTCCAAAGCTCATCGTCAGCGGCCTGAAGTTTTGCAGCAATCTGCTCGTGCTTCTCGACAACGTAATAAGATGTTATGAGTTCGTTAGCATGCCCAACTGCCAACCTAATATCTTCTAGCTCTATAATCCCAGCTCGGTTGGATATAAAAGTCGCACGGGCAGAGTGAGGAGTATGAAGAGCACTATAGCGTAGAGGGCAGTATTCCCAACCCTGTAAAGTTTTACATATTCTTATAACACCTCCTTCTAAACCTCTAACCCAAGACGGCCCAATTTTGACGAAATGTGTATAGCCTTCGCGAACGACGTTATCATTGTAGAATATTTCAAAACCTACGAGCAGTTCGGGCCATGTCGCATGATACCAACTATCATTAATAGGTTTGGGATCACGTCTGGATGCTCTAAACAAGGGTAGTACATCATCAAAGCGACTATTTGGGCGACCCTCGTAAGGTATTAGATCATTCATCCCCTCTTCTTCTATAGATTCTTGAAATTGTTGCTCTCTCAGCAACAACTCTCTGACACGGTAGGTAATTGGCGCAATCCAAGCACGGTCTTTCGACTTATCAGTATTTACATACAAATCATACATGTACTGGCCTGTTGGTTTACCTGCATTAAAGAGGTCCCACTTTCGCCTATCCAACCACTGAATTGACTGGCCTCTCAAGCCTGTCTCTAGGATAGCAATGTATAACCGCATCGTTCCAAGATGAGGTATTTCCACGGATATGATTTGTCCATCATCTTTTCTAATTGTCCGCTTAACTACGGAAAATATGTTGGGAACGTTGGAGATGGGAATAATCTCACCATTGAATTCAATTGTGAGTGAATATCCAAAATCATCTGGATTAAGAGAGGGTTGCTGTGCAAGTCTTGTAAGGAGGGGCCTGCCAGCGAGAGCCTCCCCTTGTAAGTACATGCCGAACATCTCTATTGCATAACAATAACGTAATAGGTAGGGCATGATGCTTTTAGAAATAGGATTTTTTGATGTCTTACTATGTAGATTCCGTCCTCTAGGATAATCGAGTTTACTCACCGGATTCTTTATCAACTGTCCGACAAACTCCGGGTATAAATTGGCATAACTTATCAAGTACTCAAAGTAATTAAATAAAGTAGAAACAACGCTCCCTCTGCCACTTACGTCATTTCTGCGGAGTTTTAATATCTCAAGGAACGGCAACGGGGACTCCTCGATGCCCTTTCCGTTGGGTACTAAGAAGATGAACCGATCAAAATCAATTGGTGAGAGTGGAATCTCTATTTTGCTATGTGGATACAGCTCTTTCCACCAAGGAAGGTAGCAGAATAGATAATCACAAAGTACACTCAAATCGACACGTTGCCCATCGTCGCTTTCGAGGCCGAGCGTGGCTCTGAATTGTAGCCAACCTTGAAATGTCCTTTGCCAAAGATGATTCAAATTTGCAAAGTCAATATGTGTCCTTCCTGGGTATAATTGAATTGATGCAAATCCTCGCTTGAGTGCTGATAGGTGAGTAAAGTATTCAAGAGCTGCGTCATGGTCGGCTTTAACCGCAATATTTTCGAGAAATGTGATAATGAGCGGTTTGGTGTAATCCGAAAGACCTCTTGTCTCCCAATTTTTTATTTTGTCAGCATATCTTTTTCTAGCTGCCTCGCTATTACTTCGAGCATAGTTGTTCTTGCGCTCAACCTTGATAGATTCATGGTTTTCACGAAAGTATTCGTAAGAGAATTGCTGGAAATTACGACCCCTAATCCATGTGTCGTAAAGACTGATCTCTTCTGCTGTAAAGTTCACGCGGTCGCTATGTTTGCTAAACATCTCTCGCAGCATAGGACGTATGTCGAATGTCGTGTTCGGGAATTCAGGGGGTTTAGAGATCAAGAAGGTATGTAAGTCGCTTATCTCTTCCAAGTTGGCATCTTCAAAGTGGTGCCAATTGGTCGCCCAGATTATGCGGTGCAAAGAATTAAAGCCACTGTCGTTCCACGAGCCAAGACTCGGATGGTTCTGCGGGGTTTGTCTGTTCTTTACATCGTAAAAATAAAAGTAAGCGGCCACTTCGGTAAGAAGCTCCCTGTAATGCTGCTTCCTTAGTGATCTCTCTACTGTGAAGGTGAGAGGTAAAGTAAGAATAGACTTTGACCATAGATGAACAAAGAAAGGTCTGAATCCGCCTCTAATCGGCTCAAGATAATTTCGAGTACTCTTTATCTTAGGCCGATGTACAAGTACGGAATCAAGCCTTGGAAGAGTTGACAGAGATTTCAGATTGCTAAGCTGACATATAGAGAATGCTGCCCGTAAAAACTCTTCTCCATATTGGTGATTAAGGGGCAGGTCAGAAAAGAAGAAAGCAAACGTAGGTACATGAGAATCGCGTCTTAACACAGTCGAGCTACTACCAGAACTCAAATATTTCGATTCGCTTTCGACCGTATAACGCAGGGCTTCACGTATTGCCATGTCTAACTCGGAGGCTGCGATGTTCGGATTAATCAGTAGCGGCTGAGTCGTTTTATTAATCATTTCTCAATGCCCTTGCTTGCCTATATCTATTAGCCTCAGCTAGCAGCCTTTTAGCTATTAGGTCCGGGAAACTGTCGATGTCGAATCCCCCATCAACGATCATGCGATCAGCATATTCAAGCTTAGCTTTGAGAAGAACGTCGTCGTGTCGAGCATAGTGGCGGGTTGACTCGATGCTTCTGTGCCCCATTAGCGACTGAACTTCGGTTTCTTCCAACCCGAAACCGCCCGGAACCGGAACGTAGTTCAGCATGAACACACCATACATGTGGCGTAGAGAATGTAGAGTCCAAATATGGCTTGGCAGCATCTCTGGCCCCTTGATTCCTGCACGTATCACTGTGCCTTTGAACCTTTTGTTGAGTGCCGTGCCCGAAGCCTCTTTTAGAGGCTTCCCGTATTCATGGAGGCTCAATTTCTGGAAAAGGAAGTCGTGGTCATTGGTTGGTACAAACTCATTTCGTATGTATAGCTCCATCCAGTGAAAGAACTCAGACCTGAGAGGTTCAAATAGATAGGTTCTTGAAGTCGTTCGACCTTTGAATCGGTATCTTTCATCATCCGACATTTGCTTGCCGAATCTGCGATTTCTAGGGTCAAACACATAAACGATTCCGTGCTCAACATCGATATGAACCAATTCAAGATTTAATGCCTCATGTAATCTTATTCCACTTGCTCCAAGTAGCGAATACAGGGCTTTGTCGCGATAGCTGGTTGCCGCTTTAATCAGCTTAGAGAATTCGCACAGAGGAAAATCTAGGCGGACAAGATCATTCTGCTCTTCCGCTCTAATCGGAGATTTAATTCCTCTGGGTCTTTTAACTTCACCGTGTAGCCGGATCAAAGCTCCTAAAACTGAATGCTGCTTTAGCCTTCTCCTTTCATACATGGAAATGGCTGTGAACCCATCAATGGCTTCTATCAATAGCTGGCAGTCGTTAGGGATTTCTTCTGAGGTGTAAAGCTTCATCTTGGCTGCGGCCTCAGCAGCCAACTCTTTAGCGAACCTAAGAAAACAATTGATTCCAGCTATAGTGGGTGTAAAGCTGTTTGATGCTAAACCCGTGTTGAGTCCCGTAGCTTCAGCATACCTTCTCAATATTTCAACTCTGTCGGTGTTTATATCGCTAACATTTACGCCATCCCTCAACAGGAGTGGATAGGAACTAATTGCGCGATTAACCTCAAAGTTCGTTGTGTCTTTTCCGAGCACATCTAAGTGGAATAAATAATCAATGAAGCGAGATACGACCTCGGTATATCTCTTACGTGTGGTAAACGAATAGGATTGTTCGAGCAGGAACTTAGAAAATCTGTCGAACGCCTCAATGAAGTTGCCGTCATCGTCTAGTAATCTATATATGGTCTGTCCTGTGTAGAAATCTTTCACTTTAATTCGTGTGATATTAACCAAAGACATGGCTGCCTCCAGAAAGGCTTTGTTGGCTGGTGGGATGGCGATAAGAATCCAGCCTGAGTAATTGGACACATAAGGTCTACTTGCCTAACTCACTCAAGACTAAGGCAGACCTATATTCTTCAAATTGTGACCAGTAACTGTGCAGCTTCTGGGGATTAACGCCTTAATAGATAGCCACTATGGAGTCGCTTTGTTGGACGTTTGTGGTGAGAATTGTTGGAAGCTATCAATGGGTGGGCTGTCGATATGTGTAATGAGCTAGACATCTGGGCGTCCTTTCATTTCGTTGTTGACAAAATTAGTACGGAAAGCCCAGAATGACCATGCAGATCGAGCGACCAACTTGATCCTGTCATTCAGAGCGGCCCCAGTCTTGCTGGACTGGGGCCGTTCGCTTTCCGCATAACACCAAATCGGCGCAGTTAAAGCTTCATTCTCTGCAAGATTACGCCGACTCAGTTCCAGATACTTATAGCATAGTTAAAAAAGATGGAAAATCAAATATGTAAGACAGGGGCTTTATCTTCCACCATGAGTGTTGTCTAAGTTAAGAAAGTAGATGGCTCCGCAGGACATAACCCTGACGTGGGAGAATAACGATGCCTCTATGGAGCAGCGGGATTACGTGGAAGGATTACGAAATTGACACTCCCACTTTAGATGTGCTCAAGGTTCGATACTTGAAATTCATGTTCGGTGGCACAATATATATGTCATAATTTAAGCCTCGCTCCTGAATGACTTTTCCTGATAGGGAGAACACTTTATGTCCTCTCACCATAATCGCACACCAGATGTTTCAACGCTCCATTTGAATAGTGACGGCGGGAAGGTTTGGGAAGACTGTTGGAAAGTGAAAGAGTATTCAGAAGAGCGCTTCAAGGAAGTCCGTGAAGAGATAAGAGTCCTCACCGGAGATAGTGCGCCCGAAGGCATGTGTCAAGGGTACAAAATAACGCAACCACAGCGCCGTAAAGTAAACGTTTATACTTGTACTTACTACGCAGCGAATAAAAAGACCAGCAAATTAAGGAAGGGTTTAATCTGGACGGGGATCATTACTGGAGCTGTCGCTGTCGCTGGCTTGACGATTATAACTGGCGGAGCATTGGGTGCCATAGGAACCCCTGCCTTGTTGGCAGCAGGGAACACGATAGCTACTGTCGGAACAGGGGCGTCAGGTCTGGCATTCGCTGGCACCGGATTGGTTGCACCGGGCGACAGCATTAAAGATTATGAGCGTGGCCCATTAAAAGAGATTAAGGAGTCGGTTAAGCCTGACGAGTGGCAAGATTATGGGACAACCCGCGAACAAACTGTTGGGGAGCCATTTCCCTGCGTAGAATAGGGGGGAGCTATGTCAACCGCCAAAGTCATAGAGACAGGTGCCACGAAGACGCGCCTAACGGAAGAAGCTGTGTTCACCGAATTCGTTAACCTTGGAGGAGGGCGCTACATTCGGCGAACTTTCCGGCTACAGGCCAATCCCCGACTATCTATTATCAACGCTTTCTATTTAGCTTCAATAGTGCTAGTTGTTCTGGTGGCGCTGCTTGTTAGCTTCCGGGCGAGTGTCTTTATGCTTATCTTTGTGGTCGGACTATTTACTTTCTTGCGCTCTAACGTAGAGCCGAAGCTCGTACGAGGCCCATTAGTCCGAGACGAAATGATTGAAGTCGAGCAGGGCGAGTTGAGACCGGAGCAGGGAGTTATGAAGGAGGCGTCTCAAAGCTTGGTGGATAACAGAGTCAGTTGTTAGTAATCTTGTCTGGTAAGTGGTAGTGATCTCCTCCTATTGCGGTGTAATAATAAAAATAGTTCTGCCGCATAATAAGGGCCATATGTTGCTGCGAACTCCACCGTTATTTTGATCTACTTAGAAGCGATAGTTTCATGGCTTAAATATGCAACACTGGTGTGAATGAGCAAGTGCGTTAATTTGAAAGGATTGTGGTTAATGTCTGGTAGATTGAATGTGCAAAAAAATAATGTTTAGAGAAGCCCGCGCCGGCCTCCTCGTCAACACCACCCCCCTCGAAGCCGGCTGGACGGGCCGCCTCGTCGTCGAGCTCGCCAACCTCGCCGACCTCCCCCTCCGCGTCTACGTCAACGAAGGCATCGGCCAAGTCGTCTTCCTCGAATCCGACGAAGACTGCGACGTCTCCTACGAAGACCGCGGCGGCAAATACCAGGGCCAGACCGGCATGACGTACTCCAGGCTGTAAGTTATGTCAGTTCGGTCATAAACTTAAAATTGTCGGTCATTAAGTTAAAAAGTTGCGGTCAAAAACTTAAAACAGAATGATCGGGGAGCATTAAAAATATAGCCCTGACGAGGCTCTTGGCTTACACATAAGCTGATAGGGAAGTGCCATACCAGATTAAGGTGCGGTTACTCGGGCATATTTTCATTGAGCACCCGAGATTAAAGAAACTGATGCGACAGGTCGAGCATTGCCACGAGTACTCCAAGATAGATGAGGATTTAGATCCAGAGGGCATGCTCATCACGGGATTAGCCGGGGTAGGTAAATCCAAATTTATCGAGCGCTATGCTGAGAAGTTCCCCCGGCGGGATGAAGAAGACCGTACAGTTGTTCCTGTTCTCATAGTGACAATTCCCCAGTCCGCAACTGTAAAGAGTCTTGTCGGCGAGCTATTAGAGGCGCTTGGCGATTCATTCCCTGACCGCGGTTCATCAGCTAGTCAGACTAGGCGTCTGAGGAATTTGATAAAAGCCTGCGGAGTGGAGTTGATCATTGCGGATGAGTTCCAGCACTTTATCGATAAGGAATCAGATAAAGTTCTGCATGATGTTTCCGACTGGCTAAAGGTACTGATGGATAAGACCAAAAAGCCGGTAATACTAATCGGGATGCCTAACTCGGACAAAATCCTAGAAGCTAATGAGCAATTGAAAAGGCGGTTCACTTTGAAAGAAAGCTTGGAGCCTTTTGGCTGGAAAAGCGCTAAGCAGCAAGATACTTTCAGGCAGCTATTGAGCCATATAGACGGTAAATTGCCATTCAATGAGCGTTCAAATCTGGATGATCCGCAAGTCGCTTTTCAAATCTACTATGCTACCGAGGGCGTGATCGGGTATGTGATGAAGCTTATTCGTGGAGCCGCAATTAGGGGTTTAAGACAATCGGCGGGTAAATTGGACGCTGATTTGCTCTCTTACGCTTATGAGAAGAATTTTCGTAAAGTGTTCTCCCGCAGGGTGAATCCATTTAGAGAGGTTAACCTAAACGACCTGATGATTGAACCAGAAGAAGAAAGACACGACGTTCCCGGAGCCACTAACAAGCGTGTTCGTGCGAAGAAACCACAGCCGAAAGCTGCGGATATCCTTCGTCGCAGGGGATAGTGCATTGGAAGCGAGGGAGCGTAAAAGGCTGCTGTTAAGAGCGAGGCCGCTACCCCATGAGAGCTTTCTGGGTTTTATCCTGCGCCTCGCTGAACTCAACGATTGTGATAGCCCAACGTGGATAACGCAAGAAGCTGGGCTTGGGTATGTCGGTAGAAAATGCGCCGCCACTTCCCACAAACCAATTAATTTATCAGCTCTCTCCAACCTCACGGATGTTAACTTGGCAGAGCTTGAATCACTGAGATACCCCGTCGATATAAAGTCGGTCTCCACCTTCAGACGGCTTTTCTTTGGTTTCCCAGTTCCACAATATGTGATTCGTCCGAAGCATCCAAAGGTATGTCCGCGGTGCCTGCTGGAGTTCCCCTATATTCACAAGGTATGGGAATTTGCCCTGGTAACAACTTGTCCAGTGCATAAGTGTCTTCTCTTAGACAATTGCCCAAGCTGTGGAGAACGCATCACATGGGCAAGAAACAAGGTGGCTGTGTGCCAATGTGAATATGATTGGCGCGAGTATAACCCACCCTATGTTGATACCGCAGAGCTACAGATTGCGCAGCATATACATCTTCTATGTCATCTCGCCGTTAACGATGACAATACTGGGCCTAGTGGTTCGCTAAACACATATAGCCCTCTTTATAGGGTCGATTTAGAGAATTTTGTGTCCGCGCTGGTGTTTGTCGCCAGCCAGCTTATGAATACTGACTATAAAAAGGGTAAACGTGTGGTAGACACAAAAGGGAAGAACTTCGCCTCCAAAAGTAGAAACGCAGAAATCCACACGTTCCTCTATAGAGCTTTATCCGTCTTCAATAACTGGCCAAATAATTATTTTGATTTTCTAGAATGGCGAAGAATGCATATGCCTAACCGGCGCTTCCGAGCCGGGTTAGATAGAGATTTTGCGGAGTACAAGTCAGCCCTGTACTACCAACTCGCCTCAGAACAGCTCAACTTCATGCGAGAAGGCTTTGAAGAATACCTCGTCACGAGATGGGCTGGTGGATATGTGGCGCATGTAAGACGCCTTAGTCCAAGCCTACGCATGCACAGCAAATATGTCTCAAGGAAAGACGCTAGGGAATTTCTGCGTATAAAGGTTGAAGGAATTGATAGGCTTATCGCTTTAGGAAAGTTGAAGGCCGTAATTAGCAATAATGGCACTTCAAGAGGAATTCTCATTGAGAGAGCCAGCCTTGATTCCGTTAAGCAGGAGCTTGGGCATTCGTTAAATCTAAAGCAAGTTGCAAAGATGCTTGGCGTCACCAGTCAGCGGGTATATGAGATGATTGAATGTAACTTGCTTAGGCCGATTACTGATGAGGGAATTGACGACCGCAGTGATCATAAGTTCAATTCAGAAGAGGTCAAATGTTTAGTAGATAGTGTAAAAGATAAAGTTGTAAAAAGTCGCCGCATAGCTGCGAGCGAGAGGGTGTCAGATAGATTGTGTAAATGGCATTAACCGATGCAAGCTACGGCTTGCTGAAAGGAACTATGATGCCGATTACACCCGAACTCTTAGACGAACTGCTGAAAGACTATAAGTCGCCCGAAGATATGTTCGGCGACGACGGTCTCCTCCAACAACTCACCAAAGCTGTGGTCGAGCGCGCTCTGCAAGGCGAGATGACCCATCACCTCGGCTACGAGAAGCACGACCCCGCCGGCGCCAACTCCGGCAACTCCCGGAACGGCAAGTCGTCGAAGACGATTAAAGGCAAGCGCGGGCAGATGCAGATTGACGTGCCGCGTGACCGCGCCTCGGAGTTCGCGCCGCAGCTCATCAAGAAAGGGCAGACGCGCTTCGACGGCTTCGATGACAAGATCATCTCGATGTATGCCAGAGGGATGACGTGTCGGGAGATTCAAGCTCACCTGCAAGAGATTTACTCGGTCGAAGTCTCCCCCGACCTCATCTCGACAGTCACCGATGCGGTCATTGATGAGGTGCGAGCGTGGCAGTCACGACCGCTCGACCCCGTTTACCCGATTCTGTATCTCGACGCTTTACAGGTCAAAGTCAAAGACCAGGGGCGCGTCTCGAACAAGGCGATTTACCTCGCCATCGGAGTCAACATGCAAGGGATCAAAGAAGTCCTCGGCATGTGGGCATCGGAAAACGAGGGGGCGAAGTTCTGGCTCTCCATCATCACGGAGCTCAAGAACCGTGGCGTGAAAGATATTTTCATCGCTTGCGTGGATGGCCTCAAAGGCTTCCCCGAAGCCATCGAGACCATCTATCCGAAGACGCAGGTGCAGTTGTGTCTCGTTCACCTGATGCGCTTTTCGCTCTGCTACGTCTCGTTCAAAGATCGCAAAGGGGTGGCCGCCGACCTCAAGCTGATTTACCGCGCCGCGAGCGCGGAGGAAGCCGAAGCTCATCTCGCGGCCTTCGCGGAAAAGTGGCATGCGCGTTATCCTTCGATTGCTAAATCATGGCGGGCGAACTGGGCGCGAGTCATCCCGATGTTCGGCTTTCCTGACGACATCCGGCGGGCGGTCTATACCACCAACGCCATCGAGTCTTTGAACATGAGCTTGCGCAAAGTCATCAAGACGAGGGCTTCGTTCCCGAATGATGATGCAGCGTTCAAACTACTCTACTTAGCCTTGCGCAACATCGCGAAAAAGTGGACGATGCCGATCCCACATTGGAGTCAGGCGATGCAGGCTTTTTCCATTATCTTTGAAGGCCGCGTCCCGACGCTGGATGGAAACTCGTTTACACAGTTCATCTGACACCCTCCTCTATTTGCTCATCTGCCACCTCTACGATACGAAACCCGTGCTTAAACAGCAACGCTTGAGCAATAATCACCAGCCGCTTTTTTCGGACGAAGAACTCTTAACCATGTACTTGTTCGGGCATCTTCAGGGGCTCACGACGCAACGCCGGATTTATGATTACATCCAAAATCACTGGCGCGAGTGGTTTCCCGCCTTGCCCTCATACCAAAGCGTCAACTGCCGGTTGAATGAACTAGCTCCAGCTTTTGAACTGTTCATCGAACACCTGCTTCTCAATGGTGCATGGCAGGTTCAGGCCAGTGACGACCGCCTCATTGATAGCGTGCCCGTCATGCTCGCGCGCGGTACTCGCGCCAATCGCGGGCGGGTCGCTCCCGAGTTAGCCGACACCGGCTTTTGCGCCACTAAACAACAGCATTATCGGGGCGTCAAGCTGCATTTTATTGCTGCGCGGCGAACTGCTAAGTTGCCCTTGCCGGAGAAGATTCACCTCTCACGGGCTTCGCAGCATGACCTCTCGGCGTTGCGCGAAGTGTCGCCTAGCTTGCCTGCGGGTTGCGGCTTGTTCGCCGACAAAGCCTATTTCCACCGCGACACAGAAGCCGCTTGCAAAGAGCGCGGCTGGTTTTTAGTCGCCTCATACAAACGTCACCGGCATGAGACGCAGCAGGATGTACCGACGCTCTACAATCGTTTCGTCTCAACGATTCGTCAGCCATTGGAAAGTTTATTCAACTGGCTGATTCAAAGAACAGACTTACAGAACGCTTCGCGCGTGCGTTCTAGTCAGGGGTTGAAAGTGCATTGCTATGGCAAACTCGCCGTCGCTTGTTTATTGCTCACTTTCTACTCCTGATTCGCATACTCTATATAGATATGCGAATCAGTAGTTGAAAAAGACAGACGAACGGCAGAGTCAGTAGAATTTTCTTACCATGGAAAACCTACTGATTGACATCTACCTGTTCGTCTGCCGCGTCTACGATACTTCGCCCGCGACCTGCTTTCAACGCTTGAGCAATAATTCCAGGCCGGAGTTCACCGACCAGGAGCTAATCACCATCTGGTTCTTTGCTCACCTGGAAGGCTGCTTCGAGAAGAAGAAGATGCACCGCCTGATTCTTAACTATTGGCGCGAGTGGTTCCCGCGCTTACCGAGCTATCAAACTTTCGTCCTGCGGCTGAACCGCTTGGAGCCGACTTTTCAGACTTTCGGTGCGGCCTTGTCCGGCGCTTTGGCCGCCGCGAGAACATCGGAGGTTGACCACCTCGTTGACAGCTTACCCGTCATGCTCGCCCGACACGGCCACTCTTACTCAGCGCGGGTCGGGCGTGAGGTGGCTGATATCGGCTTTTGTGCGGCGAAGAAGACTCGCTTTCATGGCGTGCGCCTGCACTGCATCGCGCAACGACGGGCGAGCCGCTTGCCGCTCCCCGGTCAAATATGGCTGTGTGCCGCCTCGCATCATGACTCGAAAGCCTTCATCGAACAGCAACCGGAATTAGCCTCAACTGAACTCTTCGGCGATCTGGCCTACCCGACACCGGCGATCATCTCTCATTTGAAAGAACAGCAGACGCGGCTCATTGCGCCACGGAAAAAGCCGAAGGGCACGGACTTAACTCTTGACGAGAAGTATTACAATCGGTTGGTGCGCAGCATCCGTCAACCGATTGAAAGTCTCTTCAACTGGATCGAGGAGAAGACGCAGATTCAAAGAGCGAGCAAAGTGCGCTCAACAGATGCGCTAATGATCCATTGCTGGGGCAAACTTGCAGTCGCTTTCTTGCTGCTCGTTTTCAACTACTGATTCGCATAGATATATCCCAAAGAAACTTTTGCAGGCGATAGTGGATTATGATGAAGCTAGCAGACGCTACTTCCGGCTAGACGAGGTGAAAGGGCTTGTCAAGAGTAGAAATGAGCTGAGGCAGCAATGTGTAACCACAGCAGAAGTGGCATCTATTTGCAAGGTAAGTAATCACAGCGTCCATTCGTGGGTAGGTGCTGGCCTGCTCCAACCAATATCGGGGATAAAAGCGGCGGGCTTCGTACATAAGCTCTACTCGCGTAGTGATGTTGAAAGATTGTATGCAGAAAGAGAAGCATTCAAAGCAAAGCGGTTAAGTGAGGGCAGAAGCTCTCGCTTTGGCAGGCCGGCAGGGCCTTATTGGCAGCCGGTGAGAAATAAGGTAGGCCCCCGCATTGAACAACTGGTTAAGAAGTGGAGTGCTAAGCCGAACGGGAAGCCTATATCCGGCCAGAGGTTACGTCGTCAATTAGTAAAAGAAGGATATCGCGTAGGCATCAATACGATTTATGTATGCCTTCGTGAGCTTCGCCAGCCAGCTAGTCCACATTAATCCGTTTATAAATAAGAGTCTGAGAATTGGCATTATGTCTGTTCCACCTCAGGCGTGAGGAAAAATTCGTTGTAAAATCGCGTGACTGGTGGTAAATTGCGGGCCGTCGCTCTCACTATTATATAGCAATTGTAGCAGCTTCACATTATCTGAATTCCTTCTTTGAGCTGCTCCCGCAATATCAGCAGCTCCTTTACCAGCATAGGTTTGAATAGAGTCCATGTAATATTCTGAGCTTACAATGGACATTGTAAGCTCAGAATATTACTGGATGGAGGACTTGTTATGAATCAAAGAAGGTGGATAACAAATGCCGGTCTCATTTTATTAATAATTATTACCCTGATAGGATGTAATAACAATCCACCAGAAAATACGTCTCAAAGAAACTGGACAAAATTGAGAATTGGCTACCTGCCAGTTGCTGCTGAACTTCCTCTTTTCGTAGCAGTTGAGCAAGGCTATTTTCAGAATGCAGGCATTCAGGTTGAGTTAATTAGAGTAGCGTCTAGTAATGATATGGGAAATGCTGCTACCGCTGATAGGATTGACATTTTAGCAGGCGCGGCCTCAAACGTCATTTTTGATATTGGCACTGTATCTGGCAAAAGACATCTACTCTTTGCTGTTAATCCATACTCAAACAGCCCCGGCCATGTCACAGACCATCTGATCGTTCGGAAAAATTCCGGTGTCAGTAAACTTGCGGATCTCAAAGGCAAGAAGGTCGCCAGCTTCCCAGGCTCAGTTAACAGAATTTTTACTTACCTCATTCTTGAGAAGCACGGAGTGCCTCGTGATTCATATAGTTATTCCGAACTCCTTCCTAAGGATTGGGAGCCAGCACTTCAAACAGGATCTGTTGATGCGGTATCTGCATTGGAACCAAATGCAACTCAGATTATTAAGGACGGCGTTGGCACTTCCATCTTTCCGGGCTTTTATGCTGATCTAATGCCTGATGTCCCGCTCTCCGGGCACTGGGTTGCAGCGGATTTTTATTCAAGGGCAGACAAAAAACAGATAGCTGCTTTTATTGATGCTTATGAGAAAGCTATCCTTTATTGTCATGAGCATGAGAAGGAGGCAAAGGCATATTTAGTTAAGTACGCAGAAGTGAGGCAGGATATCCTCGATGACGTTAATCTAAATCCGTGGAAGAGTCTTTCGGAAATTGACTCGAAGCAGTTTCAGTCTTACATCGATTTGCTGGCAGATAATAAAGCACTTCAGTCCAAAGTGAACATTTCAGATTACCTGTTGCCTGACCCTCGGCGCTAACAACATAGCTGTCTGTTAGTAGGTATATATGAATGATTCAGATCCTATTGCGTAGACTCGGAAAAAGCTTCAAGAGCAACGGGCAGGAAAATAATGTATTGCAAGACGTTAATCTTGAAGTATCAAAAGGGGAGATAATTGCCCTCCGTGGTGATAATGGATCAGGCAAGACAACCCTGCTCAACATCATTGCAGGAATTGAGTCTCCAACAGAAGGGGAGGTGAGTTTCAATGCTACTGACGTGGTGCGGCCTCGCATTGGTTATGTTCAGCAGGATTACACCTCAAGCTTATTACCTTGGTTCAATGTTTTAGAGAATATTACTATCCCTCTTCGGCTTGAAAGTGTTGGGAAATCGAAGCGATACTTAAGAGCAGACGAGCTACTTGATTCACTTGGATTTGATAATTTGCCAGGGGCTGCCTATCCTCATCAGCTTAGCGGAGGGCAGAAACAGAAAATAGCTGTCGCTCGCGCTCTTGTTCATGAGCCTCACTTGCTCATACTTGACGAACCATTTGCTAATCTGGATGCGCACACAGGCCGGGAGCTTCAAGAAGCACTGTCGCGTATTCACCAGATAAGTCATCCTACAATTCTCTATGTGTCTCACGAACTAGATCATTGCATCTATCTTGCGGATCGTATTTTATTACTGCACGGGCACCCGTCACGGATTATCAATCAGTTCAAAGTGGAATTGCCGCGACCTAGAGCTAGAGAAATGATTCTAAGTCAAGCTTACATGGAAATACGTTCTTCTATTCTAGCTAAAGAGGAAGAACTATATGCCAAGGGCGAGTAGACGAAGGGTTCTTAATTTTCGTCCTTTATCCACGATAGTATTAATGATTGGGCTTTGGTGGTTAATCAACGTAATGGGTTGGATCAATCCGTTGTTTCTCCCAAGTCTCGGCTCTGTTGGTAAAGCTTTTAGAGAATTACTGACTGAAACAAGTACTTACATCAACATACTAGCCACATCCCTCCGTGCGCTGCTTGGTCTCGTTCTTTCTGTAGTAGTAGCTGTGCCATTAGGCTTGATATTTGGGCGTTTCCCCAATCTCTACCAATTCTTTGAATTACCCATAGATTTTTTCCGATCAATTCCATCATCAGCACTCTTTTTCCTTTTCATTCTCTTGTTCGGTCTTGGTGATATGGCTAAGGTCGCCGTTGTTTTTTATGGCTGCTCTTTAATCATGCTTGTTAACACAGTCTATGGTGCCAAGCCTTCTAGAGAAAAACAGGATCGTATTAATATGTTGCGTTCGTTTGGTGCCACTTCATGGCATATCTTTTATTTAGCTGTTTGGCGCGATGCGATGCCCAACATCGCTGCGGGCTTTCGTGTTTGTGTTTCACTTGCCTTAGTCCTAGTTATTGTCACGGAGATGTTTCTGAGTGCAAACAATGGCTTAGGCCGGCAAATTTACGACTTCTATTTGGCTTACCGAGTGCCGCAGATGTATGCGTGCCTTATCCTTCTCGGCCTAGTTGGATTTACTGCCAATAAAATTTCGTTACTCATCGAACGCAAGACATCTTTCTGGCTACCTAACCAAAAATAGGGAGATTTCAAATGGGAGAAGATTCCTATCATACAACCCAACAGTATGAAGGGCAGGAGCATCAGTTCCTGGATTATCAGGAAGTTTATATTTATTTCATCTACTCTTTTACTTGGGATATTAATATTTCGTGGGAGACGTTACAGCGAGATCTGCTTCAAGATGCCGCGGGAGAAATTTGCAAACACGGCACCAGCGTAAAGGGCTGGAAGTGGCGCCGATTACATGATCGAGTTCTTTGGGATCTGAATAGAGATATGGGGCCTACGTATCAGCCTAGTTTAGTTACAAAAAAAATTGTTTTAGAACGTAGCCGCCGCATAGCTCAAAACATTATTCTCTTAGTCCCGATCAAAGAATATCGTGGTTTAAATATTGGGGAGAGGCTCGAAGATCGTCGTGAACTGCCTGTCAGTTTAGAATATACCGTCCGTCTGTTTGAAAATGGCGGAGCGACATGCACATTTGCCGTTCACTTACCAAAAGACCTTGCCACTTTTGAGAATATTCATTCGGTACTTCATCTGGCTCATAATGTAGACCTCGGATGCGAGCCAGATGGTCATCAGAACCACTTAACCAATGCCTTCATAAAGCTTCCTGAGGCTGAAATCGAAGGGATGGATTCGTCTTTATTTCCTCAGGAAGAGGGTGATTCTTATGCGGTTAATGCTCAAAAGGATTTTTGCTTTTTGCATGATCTCTTTCGTCGTTTGTTGAATCGCCCTTTGAGCTGGAAGCCTGCTGACGTATCCCCAAGTTTGGGGCCACACATAGCGACTGCCTTTAGGAGTGATGAAGAGGTCATTGATTTAGACGATTTGAATCAGGATTTTCAGAGTCCTTTTGTCTTCACAATAGCGCAGGTAGAAAGAAATTCCTTCCTGCGCTTCCGGAAAGCATCAACTATAAATGCTGCGCGGGAGATAGGCTCGATTCTTTGTAAAGTAACTTTGGATAATCGACACATCGAGGAGGACTATCTGCACACAAGTGAAGATTACCTAACAAGTGTCCTACCTTATAATAGAGAACGACATGGGCTTGTGAATCTCTGCTTAGATCGGCGCCTTTTCTTCGCATTTAGTCGAAGAGGTGCAATCGCACTGACGGCAAATCTCAAGGACATTCCCTCCTATTTTGTCATTCCTTCTTTATTGAACCTATGTGAGATACTCCGCGTTCGCTGGTACATGGGAAGTGTGGTCAGTGCCGGACTTGATATGGCTATCGCAAAAGTGGGCAGTTCATCTCCTGAAGCAAATAGTGCTGCCTCCCTTGATACGAGGGAAACCGTAAAAGAAATGTTCAAATGGCGCACAATGGCAGGCGCCTTCCTGCGTGATCCTGTCCCATTCCTGTTTGACGGAGGGTCTGTAAGCGAGATTGCTGAAATGGCAGACCGTCTACTTTGGCTAGACCACCTTCGAGTTGAAGTGACAAGAAAATTCGACTTCCTAGATAACTTGGTTAGTGACTACCTAAATCTTCAGCGCTGGCATGAGTTCCAGTACACAGATAAAGAAGAGACCCTAGAGGAAGAGCCCAATGTGGAATGAAAATCATTTACAACTTTTGAGGCATATAATCTCGGGTACAAGTAAGTTAGATGAAGTCAAAATTTTGCCAAGGCCGTTTCTGGATGTGCTCCGCAAGAACCGGGATTGCTTCTTATTCAAAGATCTGTTGAACCTACCAACGATAAGAACTGATGATCTACATCGCATCCATAATGCCTGCAAGTTCCTTCTCTTAGAGTTCGCAAATATTTGGCCTGACACTGAATCTGAATACCCGTATCCTTCATATATTGATGATAAAGAGTTAGCTTATAGAGGATCTCGCTCTTTGTTTAAAGCTGGACATGATGATTATGTGAAAGCTATTAAAGCACGAGATAACGCGAGACATAAGATTACAGGCCGGCCGTATATTGATTGCCTGTTTATTACGGCTTTCCCTACAGAGTTTCTAGCTATAGTACGGCGCATGGATTACTTCTTTGAAGGCACAGATCCTAGATTCACACGGGGTTTTATAGATAATCCAAAGAATCAACGGGAACTGCTTCCACCAGGATGGGTTCGAGGGATTATCTTAAAACGTCGCCAAGCGATTTCAGTAGCTGTCGTATGTGGCTCGAAATACGGGCCGACTGAGTCAGCGTTAGCGGCTAATCAGCTTTTTTCTCGTTGGTATCCGAGACATACTATAGTTGTTGGAGTTGGCGCTTCCTTGGGTGAGGATTCTGAGTTTGGTTTAGGCGATATTGCATACTCGACTCAAATTGATGATATTACTTTAGCGAAGAACACGGTAAATCCTAGAGACTCTCCAGATGTAATATTAAGCTTTGAAGTAAGCGTGACTTGCGAGCCTGACTGGACTCTCGTCCCCGCTGAACTGCGTCCCCCTGTATTACGATTCAAGGACAACAAATTATTCCTCACCGGAATCTTAGAGGAGCGGCTTGCGCCGGGGCTTCAAGCTGCCTTTACAGGACAGCAAGACAGAGATGCGATCCAAGAGCTTGCTAAGAAATCCCAGGCGAAAGTCGAAATGACGGATTTTGGATCTAACTTGGTGGAAAGACCTTGTCCGGAATCTGTAATTCAGAAGGCGGAGCATGTGGCAACTGAAGGTCAATGGCAGCGTAGGATTCAACTTACCCCTCCGGCAGAACCTGGGTGCCAGCGAATAGTCCCGACACGGGTTCTGTCTGGTTCTAGGGTCGTCAAGGCTCATGGAGTGCGGGATTATTTAAAAAAGATATTTCCTGGACGCTTACTTCTTGAAATGGAAGGAGCAGGAGTGGCCGCATTTTGTACGAAAAATGGTATGGAGATCCCGGTTGTGATTAAATCGGCTTGCGATTGGGCGACCCCTGCTAAAGAGAAGAGTTGGCAACCGTATTGCGCAGACGTTGCAGCCTCCTTCGCAGTTGAGGTAGCTTTACAGTTAGGCTAAAGCAAATTAGATTGTGGCAGGAGTCAGCAATGTTTCCTCGTCGAGTATCGCTCGCGTCAGCTATCGAATTCAAGCAAGACAGCGTTTTTGGTCGGCTTTGGGCTGAAGCAATGGCAGGTGATTGTCACGCACATCCACTCTGGAATGATGATTTCGTGCAAACCCTAGGCAGCGAAGGCTCGCGCACGGATCTTTGTTTTGCTCTTGCCTCTGTTTGGTCTGTTAACATGGTAGTAGGTTCATACTGTTTCCCACGTTATGTCGCTGCCCTCGCTTCCCGTGCAGAAGAGGATGCGGTTCGTCACGGGTTAATAGAAAATGCTTGGGATGAGTCAGGGGCATATGGACACGCTAATCGGTCTCACTATTGGTTAGCAGTAAGACTAGCGCGCTTACTCGGTCTATCAGATTCAGAGATCGAGCTTATTCGTCCAATACCAGAGGCGCAGGTATATACTGACGAACATTATCAGCAATGCGTTTCAGGCAACTTTGGTTTCGCTTTAGGAATGATTTGCCTTATTGAAGAGTTTACCACTCCCGAATTCACTCTCATTTTCAGGTCTTTCCTGAAATCCTCAAAGATCTCCTTAGGACTTGATCCAACAGACTTTGTGCTGAATGGAGGCGCTGAGTACTTTACAGCTAATATTTCTGATGACGAGCGTCATCGTCAGGAAATGCCTTCCTTAGTAGCCACTTGGCTTTGCGCTAGCGGTATCAACTTGAATGATCCTATTGAAGTATCAAGGGGGTTGGAGCCGATTCGGGCTGGGGCAAAGTATAGTGCTGATTTACGGCAACAGTTCTTCCGGGGCATCTACGAATTTGTTGCTCATGGAGGCACGCTGCGGGATTTGATTCTCTCTGAAGCTTCCTTATCTATGGAAGATGAGGCCATCCAGCAACACGCTTGATTGCATTAACCCCTCCTTACTAAAGTTGTACCTACTTACCTCCCCGAAATGATCGCTAGCAAAACCTGTAATCAAAGGGAATCACATTCAGAAATTTTTAATATATGAGCGCAAACGGTAGGGTTTTTGCGCTTTATGCGCGAAAACTTTTTCACTTTATGAGCGAATAGCACCCGTAAGTTGTTGATTCCCCGTGCGGGGAATTTTCACTTTATGCGCGAACCTACAAGTTATACCAACTTGCGTAACCATATGAGATACGATAGAACCTCACCATGCCACGACGCATCACATTGAAGTCGCACCTCACGACTGACGAACTCTACCGCCGCTACCGCGCGTGTCGTCATCCGCAAGAGAAGTTGCGCTGGCGTGCGCTCTACCTCATCTCCGGCGGTGAACTCGCCAATCATGCCGCGCGCCGGGTGGGGCGTTCTTCCGGGTGGATCACCGAGCTTGCGCGCCGCTACAACGAGCGCGGCGCAGAGGCGGTGCCGGATGCGCGCGGCCAAGTCGCGCCGGGGCGTCGCCCACGTCTGGACGCCGAAGCCGCCCGAGCCTTAGACCTGGCACTCCGCGCTGAGCCTGCGGACGGCGGGCTGTGGACGGCACCGCGAGTCGCACGCTGGATCGCGGAGCGTACCGGCGTCGCGGTTAACCAGAGCACGGCATGGCGCGTCATGCGCCGACTCGGGTTCACCTTGCAGATGCCGCGCCCACATCATGCCCGCGCGGCGACTGAAGAAGAGCAAACCGCGTTCAAAAAAAGCTCGCCGAGACGGTCGCCGAAGTTGCGCGCCGCCACCCGGGAGACCGGGTCGAACTCTGGACCCAGGACGAAGCGCGTTTAGGTCTCAAGCCGATCTTGCGTCGGCAGTGGGCACCGCGCGGCGTGCGCCCCGTCGCCACTGCCTCTCCCGCTTACGAGTGGCTGTGGCTGTATGCGGCGGCGCATCCCCGCTCGGGCACAGTCTTCTGGCTGGTGCTCCCCTTCTTGAATGCGCAGCTGATGCAGCGTTTTCTCGACGAGTTCGCCCGCACTCATGCCACCCAAGGTAAACGTATCGTGATGGTCACAGACGGGGCGGCGGCGCATCGCGCCAAGAGCCTCAGAGTGCCGGAGCGCATCACGCTGGTGCGCTTGCCGCCTTATACGCCGGAACTGAACCCGACCGAACGACTCTGGACGATGGTGCGCGAAGGAGTTGCTAACCGCGACTTCCGCACGCTCGACGATTTAGAGCAAAGTGTCTGCTCGCGTTGTCAAAAGATCAGCGCCGCGCCTGAACAAGTCACGGCATTAACGAACTACCATTGGCTACCGACCGCATGATCTCACTTTGTTGTGCAAGTCGGTATTATTTGTCGGTGTGTGACTGGAAGCATGAGTTTGCAGTAACTGCAAACTCATGCTTCCAACAGCCTGCTGCAAACTCATGCTTCCACTTAGAGCGGTTTTCGCTTCAGTGTAAGACATAGCCGCAGTGTTTGAACCATGCGCGGGCGTCCGACTCAGTGACGGTCGCGATGGCCTGCTTGATCGCGGCCTCCAAGGCTTCGCGGGTGCGCGCCTTCGCCGCTCGCAAGAAGGTCTTGATCTTTGACCAGCATCTCTCTATCGGGTTCATATCCGGCGAGTAGGGCGGCAGGAACACGAGCCGCGCCCCCCTCGCCTCGACCGCCTCGCGTGCCGCCGCACAGCGGTGTGCGCTCAGGTTGTCGAGCACCACGATGTCACCCTCGCGCAGCGTCGGCGCGAGCACTTCGCGCACGAACGTGACGAAGACTTCGCCGTCCGTCGCGCCGTTAACCGTCATCAGCGCCGCGAGCCCCGAGGCCGAGAGCGCGCCGAGCATGGTGACGTTCTCGCCGTAGTTCTGCGGTGCGCTCCCCACGGCCCGCTCGCCGCGCGGGGCACGCCCGTAGAGGCGCGTCATGGCGATGTTGATGCCCGACTCGTCGATGAACTTCAGCCGGTCGAGGTCGAACTCTTCAGCCTCGTCGCGGTAAGAGAGCCGCGCTGCCTGCACCCGCTCAGTGTTGCGCTCGGAGGCGTGGATCAGCGTTTTTTATGCGGCAGGCTGAGCCGTCGTAGCGCCCGGTACATCGTCGGCACCGAGACGCGCAGGCCGCGCTCGTCGGAGACCCGCTCGCACAACTCCGAGAGCGTCAGGTCGTTCTGCTCGCGGATGAGGCGGGCGATGAGCGCCAGCGAGTCGGCATCGAGCAGGGGCCGACGGCCGCCGGTGTGGCGCGTGGCGGCCGACTCGCCCGTGGCGCGCTCGCGCCGCCGCATCTTCTGGATGAAGGCGAGGCTGACGCGGAACTGCCGGGCGAGCTGGCGTTGCGAGCCTTCGCCCTCGTCGTAGGCCCGCGCGATCTTGGCGCATAAATCTGGAGAGTAGGCTTTCATGCGGTGAATCTACTCTCCCGCTGGCTTACAGCCAACTGAAAACCGCTCTAAGCGATGAAAGTACGCCGACCTTTGCGTGCTCAGCGAGTGAGGTTATTGGCTGGTCAGTCCCATCTCTAATTTTATTTCGCGCAGGGCTTGTTTAAAGAGGCTGTCACGTCCAAGGTTAGGGAGGCGGTGCTTCGCGTGCTCTTTAACTCTTGCCTCCGACACATACAATCCCGCAGTTACAATTTGCTCTGCTGCTTCCCTAATTACCCGGCGAAGCTGATCTGCCTTGTCTTTGCGCAAAATATTTTGGTAATTCATGTGGCGAACAGTAACCGCCTGTGAAAGCTCAGGGAACTTTCGCCGCACGAACTCCCTATTGTGCCTGAATCGCTTGGCAACTTCTGAGAATGAAGGCGGCGGCTCTTCGGCAAGGGCATCTAGCAAGCGTTCACGATCAAGGTCTCTATCAAACGGATTATTGCGATGGTCCAAATAACGTTGGGTAACAGCAAAGCACAAATCGCGGTAATTGCTGTAGTAATAGTAACCAGTATCACGACAGCCGAGGCGCCTAAAAACTCTTTGTAATGATGGAGGCGGATCTTCTTTAAGCGCAGCTCGTAGGGCGCGCTTTACTTCCTTGGGAGGAGGATGCCTGCCATTTATGTATTCTCTATAGCGGGAAATGATCTGCTCGCATAACTCTGGAAAGTGTACCCTAACCGTTGGCGGGTGGCGTCCCATGCGACGCGCTATCGCTTCCATTGATGGTGGTATAGGCTCCTGCAACGCAGCCCTAAGCCTTACTTCAACGTCGCCCCATGGCGTTAACTCTTTCTGTAATGGAACATCTTGCCCAAGTATAAGATGACGAGTGCTAATTATTTTTTTCAGTACCTTGATCAGCTAATAAATCCAGAGGTCGAATGTTTAATCTGGCGCACAACTGAAGTAGTACGGGGAGGCGTAGCCTTGTTTCTCCTGCTAATAACCGTCGGATTGGAGGGTGTCAGATGAATTGTGTAAACGAGTTTCCATCCAGCGTCGGGACGCGCCCTTCAAAGATGATGGAGAAAGCCTGCATCGCCTGACTCCATTGCTTGATCGGCATCGTCCACTTTTTCGCGATGTTGCGCAAGGCTAAATACAAGAGCTTGAACGCGGCTTCATCATTCGGGAACGAAGCTCGGGTCTTGATGACTTTCCGCAGGCTCATGTTCAAGGACTCTATCGCGTTCGTCGTATAGACCGCCCAGCGGATGTCGTCGGGGAAGCCGAACATCGGCGTCACCCGCGCCCAGTTCGCTCGCCACGATTTGCTGATTGAGGGATACCGCCCGTCCCATGTTCCGGCGAAGGTCGCCAGGTGCTGCTCGGCCTCTTCGGCGCTCGCGGCGCGGTAGACAGCCTTGAGGTCGGCGGCCACCGACTTCCGGTCTTTGAACGAGACGTAAGCTAAGGAAAAGCGCAGCAGGTGGACTAAACAGAGCTGCACCTGTGTCTGCGGATAGATGGTCTCGATGGCTTCGGGGAAGCCTTTGAGGCCATCCACGCAGGCGATGAAGATGTCGCGCACGCCCCTATTCTTTAACTCCGTGATGATCGAGAGCCAGAACTTGGCCCCTTCGTTCTCCGAGGCCCACAGGCCGAGAACTTCTTTGAGTCCCTGCATGTTGACGCCGATGGCGAGGTAAATCGCCTTGTTCGACACTCTCCCCTGGTCTTTGACTTTGACCTGTAAAGCGTCGAGATACAGAATCGGATAGACGGCGTCGAGCGGGCGCGACTGCCACGAGCGCACCTCGTCAATGACCGCATCGGTGACGGTCGAGATGAGGTCAGGCGAGACTGCGACTGAGTATATCTCTTGGAGATGAGCCTTGATCTCGCGGCAGGTCATGCCTCTGGCATACATCGAGATGATCTTGTCGTCGAGGCCGTCGAAGCGGGTCTGCCCCTTCTTGACGAACTGCGGCTCGAAGGAGCTATCGCGGTCTCTCGGCACGTCGATCTCGACCTGCCCGCGCTTACCCTTGATCGTCTTCTTCGACTTGCCGTTGCGGGAGTTGCCGGAGTTGGCACCGGCCGGGTCGTGCTTCTCATAGCCGAGGTGGTGGGTCAACTCACCTTGCAGCGCTCGCTCGACCACCGCCTTGGTGAGTTGTTGGAGGAGGCCGTCGTCGCCGAACATGTCTTCGGGCGACTTATAGTCTTTCAGCAGTTCGTCGAGGAGTTCGGGTGTAATCGGCATCAGGGTTCCTTTCCGCAAGCGATAGCTTGCATCGGTTAATGCCGTTTACACAATCTATCTGACACCCTCGATAGCTGAGTTCTGTTCTAACCCACTTGTTGTGAGATCTGCGTGGTCTTTATTTAACGCTTCCTCACATAGACCTAAACTCTTACGGAGCCGCCGCCGATCTTCTTCCCCCTCAATCAACTCCTTCTCTCCTGCAACCATCTCCCGCAGCATAGTTGCGCATTGATTGACAGATAGGGCACGGCGCTCCAAACAACTGAGGGGCAGACTATGACTATTACTGTCCAAGGCTAAAGCTACAGCGGCGTTCATCCGGATGCGACCTTGTAGCCGCAGTGCTTGAACCAGCCGCGGATGTCTGATTTCGTGATGATCTCGATGGCCTCTGCCAGTGCCTTCTCCAACTCCTCGCGCGTGCGTGCCTTCGCCGCACGCAACGCTGTCTTGATCTTTGACCAACATTGCTCAATGGGGCTGAAGTCCGGCGAATAGGGCGGGAGCCAGATCACATGTGCGCCGCGCCCTTCGGCTACCTGCTTGACCTGGCTCGCTTTGTGGACGTTGAGGTTATCGAGCACGATCACGTCGCCTTTCCGAAGGCGCGGCCCGAGCAACCGCGTGAGGTAAGCGTCGAAGGCCAGAGTGTCAACAGCCCCGGTGAGCGTCATCGCCACCAACAGCCCCCGCCCGAAAGAGAGTGCGCCGACGATGGAGGTCTGCTCGCCGTAGTTGCGCGGCACCGAGTCCACCACGCGCTCACCTCTGGGCGCGCGCCCGTGGGTCGGAGCCATCGCCGTATTGACCGCCGACTCGTCGAGGAAGATAAAGCGGCGGTGGTTCATCCCGCGCACCCTGCGCCAGAACCAGCCGCGCTTGTAAGGGTTGCGCTCACTGGCCGCCACCGTTTTTTTTACGCGACAGCCCGAGCCGGGAGAGGGCGCGGCTGACGGTCGGGCGGCTGACCGAGACGCCGCCTCGCTCTTCGAGGTAATCGCGCAAGGTTGCGGCGGTCTGGTCGGGGCGGCGCGCGACCTCCGAGCGCAGCAACTTGAGGTGCCTGGCCGAAAGAAGTGCAGTCTGCCCGCCGCCGTGCGGGCGGGGTCGGAGGTCGCCGGTCTCACGGTGCTGGCGCAACATCTTCTTGACGAAGGTGAGGCCGACGCCGAAGGTTGAGGCGACCTCTTCAATGGTCGAGTCGCCGCGCTCGACGGCGGCGACTACTTTCTGCCGAAGGTCTAAAGAGTAGGCGCGCATAGGCTGATACCTTACTCTCAGTCATCGGTCGCATTCAAATGCACTGCGCTATAGTGAGCGTGTTAACCAGTCCTTAAGGACTCCGACACAGCCGAGACTTCTTTCATAAAAGTAGTCCCATCTCGACACCAAATCAGGTGGGTCGGAGAAGGGTAAGTGCTGCTGGAAGGTGTACAGCACGTTGATATACTCTCGCTGGCTGTTTTCGTCATCAATATGGTAGCGCCCAAAATGTATATCTATACTTCTGCGACTCAGTTGTCCGTTTAAATTTCGGAGTGGAACAAGTTCGTAGGTGCCACAAAGCACATGCGTGACCTGAGATTCATCTGCTAACGATTTGATAGTATTTAACTGATCCAGTAGTTTTCTCCCCGAGCTTATAATCCCAAAATGTTGTGCATCATCAAGTAAAACCGCTAGAGGTCGTCGGTGTCTTAGTGTCTGTTCAGAAGCAAACCGCATTGGGCGCATGCCCGGTCTATCACTACAGATTAAATTTATGTTGCTTTCATCGCTGCTAATGATGTTAGGTGATGAACCATGCCAGCGATTCATATCGACTTTGTAATCCACAAGAGGCTCTTCGAGTGCCAGTAGCAATCGTTTAAAGTAATCTTTCCAATCGAAGTTGCCGTGGGCGGGAGCAGCAAGTTGCACCTTAACTACAGGAATTCTCTCTTTATCCTTTTCCAACTCCCTTATTGTTATTTCCTTCAAATGTTTTTCCAAGCGATGCAGAAGAGTTGTTTTACCTACGCCTGTCGGCCCTTGAATGAAAATAATTGATCCAGCATTGGAGTCACGTATAGCGCATCTGACCTCTTCATATGCGCGTAGCAATAAAGGATGCTTGACAGTGAACGCCCTGAAATATTCCAGTCGCTCGTCAGCAGACCGCTTAAGTAGCTCTTTTGGGAATTTGCTTGATTGACTGACAGGCATTGCTAGAATTCCCCATATAATTCTGGTTGTGGAACTTCGTACTGCTCCTCTGGGAGCGATGTATGTTGTAAGTGCCTATCCACATTAGTAAAAGAGTGAGAAGACTTAGTGCCGTCGCCTTCTAGCGGTAAGGCACCACCGTCTATCAGGCTTAATATTGTGTGGCCTTCTCGATCAGCAATTCGCTGTCGCAGTAGAATTTCTTCAGCTTCTACGGACTCGTAGCCGAGTGTTTTGCGGGGGCGATTGTTCAGCCGTTCTACTACTCTGTCGAGCTGCCGGTCAGTGATCTTTGAGAAATCGGATTTCTTGGGGAAGTATTGCCTGACCAGTCCGTTGGTGTTCTCGTTTAGGCCACGCTCCCAGGACGAGTAGGGGTGTGCGAAGTAGAAGTCAGCCTTCAGACGTTGCGCGATCTGTTGATGCCGGGCGAACTCTCTCCCGTTGTCACTGGTGATGGTCTTGACCTCAAGCGGCACTAACTGCACGGTCATGGCTTGAGCGACTAACTCCGCCGTGTTGTGCGCAACTTTGGCGAGCCGCGTCAACTTCGACTTGCGCTCGACTACCGAGACGATAGCCCCGCGGTGGTTCTGGCCGATGATGGTGTCAGCCTCCCAGTCGCCGAGTCGCCGCCTTGCGTCCACGACCGCGGGGCGCTCGTCAATCGAGCGGCGCTCCGGCAACTGTCCCCGCCGATCACGCCCGCCGTAGCGCTTCCGGCGCTTCTTCCGGCAGCGCAAGAAAAGATGAAGTTGGCCGCCCGCGCGCTTGTCCGAGTAGATGTGCTGATAAATGCGCTCGTGGCTGACGCTCCCTTGCTGCTCTAGCTTGAGCCGCCCACTGATCTGTTCGGGACTCCACTGCTGGCGCAACAAAGTCTCGACACTCGCCCAGGTTTCGGGCTCGATGCGTGGCCGGTGCGCCAGCGGCTTGCGCGCCAGCGCCAGTTCCTGTGCTTGCTTGGGGCGATAGCCACGCTGCCCGCCGTTGCGAGAGAGTTCGCGCGAGACGGTGGACTTATGGCAGCCGATGATCGAGGCCATCTCGGTCTGGCTGTGACAGGCTTTCTTCAAAGCGTAAATCTGGTATCTTTGCTCGCGGGTAAGCTGCTGGTAGCTCATCAATGTGCTTCTTTGACTTGGCGGTTTGAGAAAGCACGCTACGCTACCGCAGCTTGCCCCTCAACCGCTAATCTCAAAGTTGCACTTACAAGTTGAATCCACGACACCTAAACGTCGCCCGTTTGCCGCTTCATAATCGAGTTTAATCGTTGACGGTTGATCGTAGTATTCCATTACATCGTCGTCATGCTCATACTCATGAATGAAAGCAAGTTCGTTCTTGTGACTCTCAAATTGAATAGTCACACCCATTTTCCGGCTCGGATAACGCCCACGAACATTGCCCTTGGAGCTGTGCACTGTGCGGACGGGTGGTGAGGTACGAATGTGGTGGATCAGTAATTGAGCCTCATTACTCAAGCGAATTCGCTGACACCAGTTTTCTATCTCTACGGCAGTAACCATAAATTTTCTCCCCAACATGCAGGAATGGTTTATGCAGAGCTTTAAGATAAAAACCCGCAAACCCCCTGCTTAACTCAGCCGGCTGAGTACAGGACAAAAATCGTTCTTTGAACCTGCATAAAAGGCCACTGTGCCTATATCCTTTCAGCGTCCATCGCCAAATGAGACGTGAAAGGGGAAAGCACAATGGCCGACATCCGCCTGTTGGAGCGGACGCTCGCGCAGAATGTAACGTGGAATAGGGCGCGCATCAACTTCGTGGCGAAGTTCCTCGTCGCCCTCATCCAAGTCAAAAGCGTTAACCTCGCGGAGGTGGCCGGCGTCTTCGCCGGGGGCGCACTCAAGGAGTCGCACTACAAGCGCATCCAGCGCTTCCTGCGCTCGTTCGAGTTGCCTTACGCTGCGGTGGCAGCCTTCGTCTTGAAGTTGCTCGGCGTACCCGCGCCGTGGGTGCTCACGCTCGACCGCACCGACTGGTATCTCGGGCAGACGCCCTTGAACATCCTTGTCCTCGGCGTCTGCCATCAGGGCACGGCCTTCCCCATCCTGTGGGCCGTCTTGCCGAAGAAGGGCTGCTCCTCGACGGCCGAACGCATCGCGCTCATGGACGAGTTCGGGCACCTCTTCGGCTTCCCGGCGGTCGCTTACTTGTGCGCCGACCGCGAGTTTATCGGCAAAGTATGGTTCTCGTACCTGCGGCGCAAAGGCATCGCCTGCCGCATCCGCATCCGCGCCAACACGAGGGTCACCAACGGGCGTGGGCTGCCGGTTGCGGCCCGCCGCCTGTTCCGCCACTGCCGCGTCGGACACGGGGAGGCGCTTCGAGGGGCGCGAGTCATCTGGGGCGAGCGATGGCATGTCAGTGGGATGCGGCTGCCCAAAGGCGAGTACCTGCTCGTTGTCGCGGAGCGGGAAGTCTCGACTGCCCTTGAAGACTACGCGAAGCGGTGGGAGATCGAGACTTTGTTCGGGTGTCTGAAGACGCGCGGCTTCTGCCTGGAGGCAACGCACGTCACCGATACGGAGAGGCTCAAGAAGTTGCTGGCGCTCGTCGCGCTGGCCTTCTGCTGGGCACATGTGGTTGGCGAGTGGTTGAGCGCACAGAGGCCCTTGCCCATCAAGAAGCATGGGCGCAAGGCAGTGAGCATCTTTCGTCACGGGTTGGATCATCTGCGGCGCATACTATGCAACCAGCCATGCAAAGCTGAACGTGTTGCTCTACGAAGGGTTATCAAACTTTTGTCCTGTACTTAACGTGAGTTCGACGTAATTCTTGAACAGAATCAACAACTTAACTTCTGAGACTGATTGAAATCTGCGCTCAATCGTCGGGAACAGGCCGAAAGTGCCCGTCAGTAGCAGGATTGAGCACATTGAAGTTAGCTGTTTCAGAACGAGCTGTTTGTTTTCAACGACTTAGCCAATTTCTTACGTCGAACTCACGTTACTTAGCTCAGCCGGTTATGTTCTTGACAAGGCGACAGTTAGATGTAAAATGCAAACAGGCATTCGGGGTACACGAAAGCCGCCTCGCCAACCTAGCGAGTTCAAGAGTTGACCTGGAGCGAACGGCGACCAACCAAGCGCTTCAGGTCGATTTGTTTATGGGCACTCCTCAATGCCCTTGATTGTCAGCTCATTATCAATAATTAGGGAAATTTTGCAAGAATAAATATTTGCCTAAGTTATTGAAAGGCTTGAGGTTATTTACAATTGGCGCGCACGCGCGTCATTTGTAAAGGTTTTATACAGCTCTGAATAAAGAGTTAGGATGTGAGCAGATAGTCGTGATTGTGAAGGAGCTTATAGTGGCGGGTAGGCGCGGAGCTATTTACTCTTCACTCCACAGCAATAATAGCTTGATGGATTTTCTCTTTCCTTCTGCTGAAGGCTTCATTTTATCCTGATGGATTAGCAGCTTATAAATTGTGCCTCTCTGTGTTCGATTAGGATTGCCAAAATCGTAACCGACACGCTCAATAAGTTTGGCCTCTATTAACCTCTTGGTACTTATTTGCACCTGCCTTTTAGAAATCTTACAGGCATTTGCAATCTTGGGGATACTGGCCGTACACGTCGCTCCATTGCCTATCTGGGCTCCCTCGCCAAGGTACTTCAGAACAGCCTTATCCGTGCGTTTTAGAGAAAGCTGACCGTATTCATCAGAATCCGCTTGTGAAGAACCTGTATGTTGCTCTTGGCTCTTCATCAGTTCAGTCCGTGGTAGTAGCGTGTAGGCTCAACTCACCTCGCTTGGCTGCTTTGATCTCATCTCCGTGAATCTCTATCCCATGACAGCACGAAGGGCACTCTACGCGGTATTCGCTACGATACGCTAAGAGGGGTACGAAGAAACAGGTGAGCCAAGTTTGCCTAAAGATCAGGTGATAATAGACAGCAGCCGAGCACCAGATGCACTGCTGCTCCTGCCCTGTTTCGCCTAAATCTTTAATTGTCTTCTTACCGATTCCGATGAGGATGAATGACATCACCTCTCCCTATAATGCATTGTCCATATCAACAACCAGAGGCGAATCTGGTATTTTGAACAGACTGTTTCTTTGACAACTAGCTACCGAATATGCGCTACCGGCCCTGTCAACACAGATGATCCGAGCTGCTGTGGAGCTGAATGTATTCATGCTCCCGGTGGCACAGAGCAATCTTGACAAGAATTGCCTATTTAGGCAAGCAGGTCGCATTGTTGTATGTGGACGTGTCCCGTCAGGGAGGTATCGCTGATGGGACGCTCACACCGTCCACGGCCTGCGCGCTTAGGCGAGAAACTTCGGCAGATTCGCGCCTCGCTTGATCTCACGCTTGAGCAAATGATTGAGAGATTAGGCTATAAAGACTCTCCAATTTATCCAACCAACATCTCAGCTATGGAGAGAGGAGAGCGCGAACCCCCTTTGACCCTTTTACTCACTTATGCACGTATTGCGGGAATTTCAACTGATGTGCTGATTGATGATGATGCAGATTTGCCTGGTAAATTACTTCGGATAGGCATCAGGGAAAGATAGTGGAAGAAGCTCAGTGCCACCTCGCGCAGTTCGCGGAGACATGGGCTCTGGTTAAGAACAATACAATATTACGGTCTCAGTAACCCTAGCCGCTCTATGTTAGACTTGAAGTGTTTTTCACTTCAATTTTGATATTCTCAAACTCTATGAATCAAGTGGATAAAGAAAAGATTCTTCAGGCTCGCATTCGTGAATTAGAGACTGAAGTAGGGAAGCTAAAACAGCGAAAGAAATATGGTCTAGTTTGGGAAGCTAACCCAGAAGATATTGTTCTACAGTGTCAAGAGAACATACCTGTATTCGAGGAGGTTAAATCAAGAAGGGTTATCACCGATGAAGCCCGCCCCATGAACATCCTGATTGAAGGAGACAACTACCACGCTTTATCTACATTGAATTACACCCATCGCAATAAGATTGACGTTATTTATGTTGATCCGCCCTATAACACAGGGGCAAAGGATTGGAAATACAACAATCAATATGTAGATGCTAATGACCAGTGGCGGCATAGTAAATGGCTCTCCTTCATGGAGAAGCGCTTAAAATTGGCGAAGAGGCTGCTAAAGAAAAATGGCGTACTCATCGTTATGATTGATGAGCACGAAGTCCATCATCTGGGGCTGCTATTGGAATCACTTTTCCCTGAAGCATACCGACAGATGGTTACAATTATTGTTAACCCCAAAGGGGTAACACAAGGTAGATTTTCCCGTGTCGAGGAATATGCTCAGTTCTGCTTCTTAGGTAACGCCGGCGTTAAAGGTTTAGGTGACGATCTACTCACACCTGAGGCCGATGAGGAGGAAGAGGATAATGGGGTTCCCAGATGGAAGGGCCTATTACGGTCTGGCACTAACGCAACGCGGGCTGATCGTAAACGCATGTTCTATCCGGTTTTAATTGATCCAGAGCGACAGGCCGTACTTGATGTTGGCGATCCTGTACCTTTCGATCAAGAGCCAGATTTTAATACTCCAATCAAAGGGCTAACCCCCGTGTTTCCTATTCGTTCGGATAACTCATTAGGCAATTGGAGTGTAGGACATACAACTCTAAAAACCCTTATTGATAAAGGGTACGTCGCGGTTGGTGCGTATGATGAAAAGCGCAATAGCTATGGCATTTCGTACCTGAGCAAGAAACCGCAAGATCAAATTGCTGCAGGCATACTAGAGATTGTTCGTTATGACGAACGGCGAAATGTAGTAGAAGTTCGATATAAAGATGTTGCTGAGCGACAAATAAAAACTGTATGGCATCGCACCTCCCACGACGCAGGGGCTTATGGTTCAGACTTACTAAAAAACATAATGGGTAAACCGGGGACATTCCCGTTCCCAAAATCACTTTATGCAGTTCGTGATTGTCTGGCTGCTGTTTGTAGAGACAGGAAAGATGCCCTGATCTTGGATTTCTTTGCTGGTTCAGGGACAACAGGACATGCGGTCCTTGAGCTTACAAAAGAGCTAGGAGGAAATCGCCGCTTCATTCTGTGTACCAATAACGAAAACAATATCTGTGGAGAAGTGACATACGAAAGAGTGAAGCGCGTAATAAAAGGGTATAAGAATATCAAGGGCGAGAGAGTGGCGGGGCTTGGCGGAAATCTACTTTACTATAAGACTGATCTCGTTAATGTAGAGAGGCTTAATCGAGTATCCGACGAAGCAAAGATAAAAGTTACTTTTCAGGTAGGCGAGATGATTGCCATTCGAGAAGATACATTATTCGAGAGGGAAAAGAATGAATGGTGGCAAATCTTTGAAGGCAATGGAAGGTTGACCGCTATTTATTTCAAAGAGGATAAATCCCAACTACCCCCTTTAGCAGCAAAGCTCACGGAGGAGACTGTTCCCATAGCTCTATACATATTCAGTTGGGGCAAGAACGAATATAAGAGCGATTACTCCACCGATAATATTAGAGTCGAGGACATCCCGGAGCCAATCTTAGAAGTGTATAAAGAGATTAATAGAGTGTAGGTATGTTCAAGTTAAAGCCCTTCCAAGAAGATGCTATTACGCGCCTAAAAAAAGAGTTTTTGGCGTTATGGAAATCTCCGCATCAAAACATCCCACTTGTTTTCAAGTCGCCTACAGGCTCAGGTAAGACCATCATGCTCGCGCAATTTTTGCGCGATATAGTAAGTGATCCTAGATTTCAGGATAAGGACGTAGCTTTTATCTGGTTTTCCTTCAGTGAAGATTCTTATGAGCAGAGTAAGAACAAGTTAGAGGAATACTACGGCGGTGCGGCAGAGCTAGACTTGCTCGACCTGAACGACCTGAACAGAGGGAAGTTAGAAAGTAATAGCGTTTTTTTTATTAACTGGCAGAAGCTTAAAGGCACATCAAAAGACAGCCGTAAGCTCCGACGCGAAAATGAAATGGGCCTCACCTTTGATGACTTTATCAAAGCCACCCATGACGACGACAGAAAAATAATAGTTATCATTGATGAGGAACACATAGGGTCTGATACGAAACTTGCTCTAGAAGTTATAGACGGTGTAATTAAGCCCAATATCACCTTACGGGTGTCTGCAACCCCTAAGTATGAGCCTACCCGCGAAGAAACAGACGATCTCAAAGCTGGTTTCGTTAGAGTCAAGCGAGATGATGTTATTAAAGAAGGTCTCATTAAAGAGAAGATAGTTTTTCAGACAGAAGAGGACCTATCGAAACCAGAGTTTAAGGGTAAAGATCAAGATGAAATCTTGCTGGAACTGGCGTACCAAAAACGGCTCGATCTAATCAAGTTCTATGAAACATTAGGGAAAGAGATTAACCCTCTCGTTCTAATACAACTTCCCAACGACGACCAAGCATTATCAGCGACTAATCCCATTAACAAGCAGCAAATTGTTCTGAGCTACCTTGAAGATAAGGGGATTGGCTCAGATCACGTAGCGGTATGGCTTTCTCAAGACAAGGTGAATCTGGAAGATATTGAAAGGAATAATTCGCCGGTTTCCTTCCTTCTATTCAAACAGGCTGCGGCAACTGGTTGGGACTGTCCGCGCGCCAGCGTGCTAGTGATGTTCAGGGAGATTAAAAATCCTACGTTCGCTATCCAGACTGTGGGTCGTATCCTCCGTATGCCGCTCGGCACGCATTTCCCTAAGCCGGAGCTGAACATCGGCTATCTATATACCAACTATAAGCGAAACGAAGTCTTAGCCGAGTTTAATAAAACGAAGAATGAGAACAGGCCGGCAATATATGCTAGCTCACGTAAGAAGGGAATTGAGCCTGTTAAAGTGGAGTCGGTCTTTATGAGCCGTACCGACTATAACGACCTCGGAGATACGTTTCAGGAAACGTTCGCCAAAGTTACGGATGAGTATTTCGGTATTAGCACAAGAGATTTGCGAGCGGCGATGTTGACGAAGATTAAAGCGAAGAAGCTTGAGATTAATCCTATAGTAACTAATGGATTAGTAGTGGGTGTTGAGATAGATGATTACGATAACTTCACCAAAGAGCTTCGGGACGAAGGGGATACCCACGAGCAGGAGATGTCGCAGCATGACCTTGAAAGGCTTTATAACCTGCTCTGCTTCACATTGATCTCTAAACAAGTTGATGAGAATAAAAAGTTTGCTCCTGAGCGTTCATGGGGGAAGCTAAAGACCGCATTAAACGTGTGGCTCATGAATCGACTAGGGGAGCCTCGCCAGCGTATTTACAAGATCGTTGTAAATGATCTATTAAGCCCCACAAGTGTCTTGTCTCCTCTTATTGGTACAGCCCTTGAAAAATACCGCCCGGTTCGGGAGCAAGAAGTTAATAAAAAATCTGCTAGGGCGAAGCGAACTGAGGTTATCGAAATTCCACGAGACACACTTTTCTTTACCGATCAATACGAAGAGATGAAGGTAAAGAAGTGTGCCATGAGTCCGTTTTATTTTGAGAAAAACTACACCGGGGAAGACAATGAAAAGGAATTCATCAAGTTTCTGGAAATCCACGATGACATAGAGTGGTGGTACAAGAACGGCGATGCGGGAAGCGAATACTTCTCAATCGCTTACTATAATCCTGATGAAAACAAGGAGTTCCTTTTCTATCCTGACTGGATTGTCAAGACAAAATCCAAGATTTGGATAATTGATACTAAAAAGGGGGCCACGGCGGAACTGGCTGAGACTAAATATAAAGCTGATGCTCTACAAGAATGGCTTAAGGGCAAAACTAATATGGCTGGTGGTATTGCTGTTCAAGACGGGCCTAATGGTTGGAAGCTGAACAATAGCAGCTCCTATAGCTATAAAAAATCTCTTGAGGGATGGAGACAGCTAAACGACTTGATCTAAAACCTGAATGGTTTGAAAAAAAGGTTGGACAAGCCAGCGTACCTGTCTTTTCACAAGGCTAGACAGATGCGGACAATGCCAATCCCGATTGAAGTGGTGCGCCGAACTAACATACACAGACAGCTTAGAACATCCAAAGCGATAATTAAGTGTCTTACAACCTTTCATCACCCAATGGACTGTTTGGACCTGACCCGGTTTGATGGACACCCAGATAATGCCCGATGCTATATTCGGGCATGGAGGTGTTCATGGCGGAACCGAAAAGAAAATTCACTCCTGAGTTCAAATTAGAAGCCGTCCGGCTCGCTGCCGCAGGCGACAAGCCTTTAGCACATGTGGCGCGCGAGTTGGGCATCCTCCCCAACCTGCTGCGGAACTGGCGGCGGCAAGTTGAAGGTCGAGCGGGGCAACCTCCCGCGGATGTCTTTCCGGGCCACGGCCAGTTGCCCGGCCAGGACGAAGAGTTGCGGCGTTTGCGCCGGGAGGTCGAGACGCTGCGGCAAGAGCGCGACTTCTTAAAAAAAACGACGGTCTACTTCGCCAAGGAATCGAGATGAAGCACGCCGCCATCAGAGCCCACCAAACGTGGTTTTCCGTGACGCTGATGTGCCGCGTGCTGGAGGTCAGCCGCTCCGGCTTGTATGCGGCCAGGCGGCGAGCCAAGAGTGACCGGGTTAAGCGTGATGAAGAGCTGTGCACGCAGGTGCGTGTGATTCATGAGGCGAGCCGCCGCACTTATGGCAGCCCGCGAGTGCATGCCGAGTTACAAGCGCAAGGCGCGAGGTATGGGCGCACAAGAATAGCCCGCTTGATGCGCGAGGCTGGGTTGCGGGTGAAAGCGCGCCGCCGTTTCCGGCCCACGACGACTGACTCGAAACACACGCACCGCGTCGCGCCTAACGTGCTCGACCGCCGCTTTGCCGTCACCAAGATCGAAGCGCCGAACCGCGTCTGGGCGGGTGATATTACTTACGTGCCGACGCGCGAAGGCTGGCTCTACCTGTCCGTCATGCTGGACTTGGCGAGCCGCAAAGTCGTCGGCTGGTCGATGGGACGCTCCCTGGAGGCGAGTTTGGTGATTGATGCGCTGCGTATGGCCATCGAAGCGAGATGCCCGGGCGGTGGGTTGCTGCATCACAGTGATCGCGGGGTGCAGTATGCGGCGCTTGATTATCAGGAGTTGCTGGCTCGGCACCGAATCGTGCCGAGTATGTCGAGGAGAGCGAACTGTTACGATAATGCGGTGGCCGAGAGTTTCTTTGCGACGCTGGAGTGGGAGTTGATCGAGCGCAGCGACTGGCGAACCAGAGACGAGGCGCGTCTGGCGATCTTCGAGTACATCGAATGTTGGTACAATCCGAAGCGGCGGCATTCTTCGCTGGGTTATGTGAGTCCGGCGGAGTATGAGGAGCAGTTGGTGAGTCAAGCGGCATAAACTTCGTGTCCACTAAATCGGGGCAAGTTCAGTTGGAACCCTGCAAGTTAGACGACCTTAGTGGTTGGTTCGCTAAAGAACTCACTCAGGTTTCTAGTGAACCAGTGCGAACTGTTCTCCAGACCGTTGAAGCAAATCTGAGTGCTTTCGTCCGATGGGCTGGTGAGGCGGTACTGCTATGGCCCGGGTGTGATCGCGTTCCGGAGCCTGGCAAAAAAGCTAAATATCACTCTTACCCTGAACACTTACGCAAAATGGCACGCACCGCAGGTGTAACCCTAGACACAAGAGTAAATGGTCCCGCTATTGCGTCTTTTTTGCTTGCGGGAGGGCAGCGACCAAAACGGTTCGGCAGCACCAACGCATGGTCGATTCATCACCTTTACTCTGGTAAATTTCCGTATTGCGCTCGACAGAGCACAACGCACGCAGCCAAGGATTGCAACCATTTCACTCAGAGTGCTGGCCTTATCGCAACTCAACCCATCGCTGATGCGCTTTCTGACGAGTTTCCATTCTTTGCTTGGTTGTTGCGTGCAAAGGCGTATCTTCAATTTGGCTATGATCCGGATCGAGCGTTTTGCTCGCACGTGGATAGTTATGGCTTCGTGGTAGGGCGACAATGCAGAGTAATCTCTCTACCTGACAAGTCTTGAGGAGTACCATGATAGTCATGTCTTTTCATTCACCAGTGTGACACTCGCGCAAGAGTTAGTTCTGGAGTGAGATAGGAGAACTAAAAGTTTGAAATGCAACATCCTGTTAATTCATCTAGCTCCTTCACCGTCTAAGTTTTTGCAGAAATATGCAATCAACTTTTTGAAAGGATGGGCAGAATGGAAGGTAAAAGGTTAATAAGGTCACTTCGTTTAAAGAATTTTCTTTCATACGGAAATCAGGCAGACGAGATACCTCTCCAGCCACTCAACGTATTAATAGGTAGAAATGCATCTGGCAAGTCAAATCTGATTGAGGCAATTGGTATATTGCGCTCAACGCCTAAGAACTTGACCGCTCCAATTCGTGAAGGTGGTGGGATAAGCGAGTGGCTATGGAAAGGAAATGGGAGCAGTCCACATGCAGAAATAGAGGCTACTATTAGTTACCCAGATGGAATAATGCCTCTCCGCTATAAGATCTCTTTTACTATGGTCGGTCAAAGGTTAGAGGTTGTTGATGAAGCCGTAGAAAATGAGGCCCCAACTTATCAAAATGAACAGGACGTATATTTTTTCTATCGGTATCAAAGCGGCAATCCTGTATTGAATGTCCGGGATGTGACACAAGACCAGGCAGGAAGTAGTGACGGTAGAAGAAAACGATATCTCCACAGAGCAGACCTTAGCCCGGAGCAATCTGTCCTATCTCAGAGAAAGGATCCGGATCAGTATCCCGAAATCACCTATTTAGGAAATACATTTGGGGAAATAAGGTTATACAGAGAGTGGAATTTAGGACGGTATACAGCCCCAAGATTACCGCAGAAAGCTGATTTGCCGGATGACTTCCTTCTAGAGGATGCTAGCAATCTTGGCCTTGTGCTAAATGACTTACAACATAGGCCGGTTGCAAAACAACAAATAATCCAAAGACTACAAGAATTTTATTACGTAGCTGAAGAGGTCTCAACAAAGATTCATGGGGGGACTGTACAAGTATTTATTCATGAAAAGGGTCTCGATCAGCCGATTCCTGCTACCCGCTTGTCGGATGGAACTCTTCGTTATTTATGCTTATTAACTTTACTATGCCACCCTACTCCCCCACCGCTGCTTTGTATAGAAGAGCCAGAACTGGGTCTGCATCCGGACATCCTGCCATTAATTGCCGAACTACTCGTTGATGCATCCCAGCGAACTCAACTTATAGTCACTACCCACTCGGATGTCTTGGTTTCAGCTCTTACAAGCCAGTCTGATTGCATACTTGTTTGTGAGCGCGATAAATATGGGACTCAGCTAAGACGGCTTGACCCCGAAAGGCTCAGGGAGTGGCTTCAAAAATACACACTTGGTGAACTCTGGCGTATGGGTGAGTTAGGGGGAACTTAATGGTCACAGAGATACGAGTTTACGTAGAAGGTGGGGGAGATGGCAAAGATACAAAAGCGAGAGTTCGCCAAGGCTTTACTGGTTTTTTGAGCGACATAATCAATACGGCGCGTGAAAAAAGAATTAGGTGGAGTGTAATTGCTTGTGGCTCTCGCAATTCCGCCCTCAATGATTTCAATACAGCATTGCGCACCCATTCAGACGCATTCAATATACTGTTAGTAGACTCTGAAGGACCTGTATCTAGACCCCCACGCGATCACTTATTACATAGAGATGGTTGGAATTTGAGTCATATTAGCGATGACCAATGCCATTTAATGGTTCAGGTCGTTGAAGCTTGGTTACTTGCTGATATTCACTGCCTCGAACGATTTTATGGGCAGAACTTTCACTCAGGCTCAATACCAAGGAACCCTAATGTGGAACAGATAGATAAGCCTGTAATCTATTCTTCGTTGCAAGCTGCTACTAATAGAACTAAAAAGGGTGCATACCACAAAATTTTACATGGGCCAGAATTGTTAAAGCAGCTCGATGTCACCAGAGTGAGAAATGCAGCTCCTAACTGTGACCGTCTCTTTGAAACTCTTGAAGAATTGATGGAATGATTGGCATGATGGTTCCCAAATTATCAATAGACATTCCTTAGTTCTTGCTCAAGCAGGTAATAAGACTCTAAGTAGGACGTATCCCGCCGCTGGCGTACTTTCTGCAAGCTTATGCTTCCAATTAGCACTTTCGGTCAATGTATGCTTCCTCTGTTATGTTGAAACAAAATCCTCTGGCTGAAATATTCAGGAGTTTTGCTGACGTGCGGCCAACATGTGCTTCCACTTATGGTTAACTCATGGGTAAAGTCACAATCAGGAAGCATAAAGCGTGAAAACTTGAAGCATAAAGTAAGAATTGTCAGGAACAAGAAGGGGGGGTAAGATGTTACTCACGCATAAAGTGCCGATAGGCGCTTAGAGCCGCTATAACTCAGCTTGTGTCTGCGCAGTTTTATAACTGTTGCAATATCGATCAAACTGAGTACCCTTATATGTTAAGAGATTTGTGAAGTTGAACGCGTATCAGAGTCAGAAGTTTTTGGCCCCTCATTGTTGATAGGAATTATAGACCCGCTTCCCTAGCTGCTGAACATTCTCACAAATTTTCGAGAGAATGAAGGTGTAAGTCCACTCGGTCTCTGACACCCGCCAGCTGGTCAGGATAAGCGGATTATTTTTACCTGCTAATAAGAGGAGGGCTTGAGAAGCAAGCGCCCCTTGCGTGCGGCTAATGCTCTGTGCGTCAACTCTAAGCTTCGTCTGCACAGTCCAGTCAGCTAACTACAACTTTCAGTCATTAAGTTACTCACGAAAGAGAGGACTCCGCTGTTCGTGAATCATGGCGGCGTTAAATTCGCAAACGACGGTCGGCGGCCAATCCGACTTCGCCCTAATCTTGACGCTAACGTATGGTTTCATATTCTTCAAGTTTTGCGTGATCACGAGAATGTCGAGCGACCATCGGCATGGCTCCGGCTCGCCTCTCAATTGGGACGTGAAAATATCGGTGGATCCGCTTTGTGCCTGATTCTCGCCGATTTGCACCAGCAAGGTTGGATGTTGGAGATTGATGGAGACTGTATCTGGGCCACGCCGCCTCTCGCTACGGCTATCGACGGCGAAACCCCGGAGGCCGTAAAGGATCGTCTCCGAGGATGGCTCCGAAATTCCCGCAGCACGCAACTCCAACTACCTCCAGTTCGCGCTTTTATCAAGCAGATGGAGACGAAGCGTTTGTTCGGCGGCAAGCGTGCCTCAGTGCTTGATCTAGTCGATGATGGGCACTCATTAGCAAACGCCTTGGCCGAACTCTCTCGTTTGCCGTCTTCAGAGCGCGCGCGAGCATTAGCAAAAGTTGTACGCCCGCAATTAATCGTCATTCAAGGTGGGGTGACCTGCCCAGTTACCGGCATACCCCTTATGCACGTGTGGCGCTATTTTCGGCACACGTGGTCGCTGGAATACCGGTCTACGCCTGGCCGCAGTCTTTTTTTCCTTATTCGAAATGCGGCAAGGGAAAATGCACCTATCATGGCTATAGGTGCCCTTGCGAATGCTACATTGCAACTGCGGCTTCGCGACGACGAGATCGGCTGGTCATCCCGCGCACTCTCACAACGTATCCAAACTGAGCCTGCCTTTTGGCCGCGGCTTCGTGCCTCCATGCTACGAACATTGGAGGAAGGGATAGACCTTATCCGATCTGACGATATCTTGCGTGACATTGGTGACGTGGCTGGGGCGACATTGGAAGCCCGATTGTTCGCTATCGCCTCAGACGCGAAAAAGCGACGCGAGATCGCTCTTCAGCAACGCAATGACCGTCTCGTGCAAGGGGGAATTGTTACATCACTCAGGCAATTGCCGGTAGATGAAAAAGGGGACACTGACTGGAAGGCTGCATCCGCGTCACCTCTGTTCGTAGCGAAACGTGCGAACCTACTTGCGGAACTTTTGTTTGCCCAGCGGATTCTTAGAGATTTAACAGACGACATTGATATCTCCGTACTCAACAGTGAGGGTGAGTTAAAGAGGGCATTCGCAATAGCCGCCCGTGAAATTCGTAAAGTTGGACTCGCAAGTCGCGTACTAGAACTCAATGTCTGTGGAGCGGTAATGCCTTATGGCGACCTCTTGGCCGGCAAATTGGCTGCATTAGCTGTCGCAAGTGCAGAGATCGTACAAGCTTATGCAAAGCGGTATGCGCGCAGTCCAAGCGAAATTGCATCTCAGATGGCCGGGCAGGCAGTATTCCGCCCTGCTGATGTTTGTGTGATCGGTACTACGAGCCTCTATGGACTTGCCACGAGCCAATATAATCGCCTGAAACTTCATATCCCGAATGGCAATGGAGGGAGGACTGTCAATTGGCGTGACCTGGGCGTTACTGACGGTTTTGGAACTACACAATTTGGTGAAAAGACTGTTGCTACGCTTCGAACTCTATCTATAGAGCGTAAAGGACACCGCAACGTAAATAATGTATTCGGCGAAGGGCAAAGTCCGCGTCTAAGGCAAGTTCGTGAAGCATTGGACGGGCTAGGTCTTGACAGTAATGGACTACTCAAGCACAGCACGCCGCGACGTGTATATTCACTTGACCTGTTTGCAGGGGCGAGGGACTGTCTTTGCCTGAATGAAACCGCGAACGCAATCCTCCCTTCATTCGACGACATTGCTAACGCATGGCTCAACCGCTGGCTCGCTTCGCGCATAACGTACCGGCCAGCTCTTGATCGTATCGCGTATCAGGGTCCGGCATCGGTGCGCGCCGATCTAACCCAACCAGACAACGCTCAGCTAACACTTTTTGAGCAGTCCGGCACCGAGCCGGTATCTCTTCTGCCCCCTCAGCCTCGGAAGGTACATATGCCCACAAAGAGTAAGCCCAAACTCGTCCAGAATCTCTATCGGTCAACCGCCGCGTGCGCCGATCACCATGATTCCTCGACAGTGAATCTCTTGCATATTGAAACCACGCTTGACCAATTTTTGCGGTCCCGAGCGAAGCAGGGAGGCGTCATCTTTGTAACCGGCAATCCTGGAGACGGTAAGACCCACCTTTTGAGGCGACTTGAAGCGGACTTGGCAGCTGCGAAGGTAGAGGTGTTACTCGACGCTAATGAGAGCGATGACGCTTTCATTATTAGCCGTATCGACTCCGTATTAAAACGGAAGGGGCGGGGTATTGCCATTGCCATAAACGAAGGAATCCTAGTAAATCTGCTTCAGGCCGCAGGTAATAAACCATGGGCGCAGGCGGCGCGAAGTCAGCTAATGAATCCCTTCGTGTACCGTGAGCAGAAAAGAACATCTGACCGACTTGTATGTGTCATCGACCTTAACCTCCGTAATAACCTTTCGGGTGAGGTGATCCGGCAGGCACTAGAGAAACTACAAGACCTGTCTTCCCCGTGTGAGGGGTGCCCGAAGACCACATGCGGTCTGCAAATGAATGTGGGACGCCTATATGGCCGAGCTGTAGATCGACTTATAGGCTTACTAGATATGATTTCTAAAACGGGGTTTCACGCCACCATGCGTGACGTACAAGGATTTTTGGCATACTTGCTCTCTCATGGATATCAATGCGAGGACTTCAAGGAAGGCGAAGTAGGAACATTGTATTGGCAGAATGCTTTTGAAGGTGGTCAGGGGCCGTTATTTGACATACTGAGGTCCTTCGATCCCCATCTCAATACTATTCCGTTGCTAGATGATATTTTGTGGCGGGGAGCAGAAAGTTCAAATGATTGGGAGCCTCCCTTGGCGAATGCGCCCTCACTAGGGGACAGTCTGGACGCGCGCCATGATGCGTTTGTCTCACGCAAACGTCGGGCACTATTTGAGCATGTACAAGGGGAGGCGATCCTCTCTAGGTCAGGCGCACCAGTAGATCAACTGATGGTCGAAGTGCTTCGCGGTACATCGACTGTCGTGAAGAAGGTCGTGCGACTTCTAAATCGCTTCTACGACAAAAATGACGAACGGAGCGATGTCCTACATCTATGGGTTACGCACCGATTTGACGCGCAGCCAAGTCGTTTCGCAGCTAGTAGTGTATCAGTGGCGAGTAATGAGCTGGAAATACTTGTCCCAACACTCCGCCAGGAATTATCTCAGGCGTTCCCTGACTATCAACCTACATTTGCCATCCTGTGCCACAAAGGAGCGCCGCCAAGCACAGGTTTACGTATTGACCGGCCCATTTTAACGGCGCTTCTCGCCGCAGAGCAGGGCATGCCATCTACATTCCGCCGTAGCGAGCCGGAGGCAAGAATCACAGCATTCTTCGACCGTATCGCTAAGCTGACTGGTAATACTTCGGAGGATACGGTCGAGGTGCGGTTGGTTGATATGGATACTGGAGCGAATCATCGCGTGGCTGTGGACATTCGCAATCGCACTTACGTAAACCTATAGCAGGAATCAATCATGCATATCGGAGAAATCCTTAATAACGTTTACGATGACGACATCGGGTGGCGACCCGCATCCGGGGCGATTAAGCCAGTGCATGTCGCTAATGGGTTAGTGCGTGCAGTCCAGCAAGCATATTTCGACACGAGGGAACTGAATCAATTTGTTGTTTGGTGGAGTGCCGGTAAGGTTCCTGACGCCAGACGAGCGTTCGAGGCGCTTGTTAGTGGAGAAGGGGCGCAGCGTCTCGGGTACTTGGCGCACTCACAACAAGACTTTGAGCGGACGCGCCGCTACGTCCTCGGACTGCTTGGCGCAGACAAAGCCCTGTTCCCGTCAGCTGACTTGTCATCTTTCTCGCTGACCACTGGGCGAATGGCTACGCGTGATAATAATGACCGGGGACTCGGGGAGTTTGCTGCGTTTTTGCTCTCGTCCGAGGACGGCAGTGATTCGTTGGCGGACGAGGTGCTGCGTAGCGTCGAACCTAATCGGCCTGATGATCCAGTAACAATTCTAGTCTGGCCGCTCCTTCCCCAAGAACCTAAAGCGGCGAAGCATGCCAATAAACTAGGAAAAGCTAGTAAGCGCAAGCATAATCGCGAAATTTTCAAAGCCATTCGGGAAGCTGCAAACTGCCTTGCCACACATGAACGGGCACAGGGTAATAGGCTACACACATTGCAGCGCGCAGTTCATTTCGCATGCGTTGCTACACACGCGCACGCACAAGCCCTTGCCGCAGATGGCGACCTGAACAGCCGTCCCCCAGCGTTAGTTGCGCTGGCGGGTAATCGCCGCAGTGACCTCGCGTTAACAAGTGAGCGCTCGCTAGATGCTATATACAGCCGTTTCGAACGGTGGCTCGGCGACCGCTTGGGACAGCGAATAGAAGATAGTCTGCCGCTTACAGGCGACAATGAAACCCTTGAAGTTTCAACGGTGGATGGACGCACAATCCGTTCTCTGCTAGGGCACATCGGCACAGCTAAGAAGTCACACGACTTACCGGACAAAGACGACCTCGACACACGTTACCAAAGCTTTGTTACAAAACTAAAGGAATTTGGGAGCAAGCGCCCGGCGCTTGTTTTAGGCCATACTCTTGTAAATTGTTATGCACGTGAGTATGAGTCAGGCGGCCCTAGGAGCTTTCTACAAGGGCTTGGTCGTAAGGTTGGATTGCTCTACCCACACTTCCAGGGACGCGCAAGGGAAAAACGTGTTAGACCGAGCGTCCCCATAGTAGACATGCTAGTGCGTGCGTGTGTGCCGGCAGGAGATGCGGTTGACTTAGATGAGTTTTTAGCCCGGTTGTGGCAAAGGTTCGGTCTTATCGTCGGCGGGCGACGCTCCAGTGAGTGGGATGATGCTGCGTATCTGGAACAAGCAGGTCTACCCGTTGACATTGATCAACTCGCGGCCAACACAGAACTGTTTATTAATGAGATCGTACTTATGGGGCTCGCTCGTCGCTACCCGGACGGCGTAACAATCGTGGGAGATGGCTATGGGGGTTGATAACAGTTACTCCGCTAAAGTGCTTGCAGAACTCTGTGTCGCCAAAGCATTCAGCGGAGGTAGGCTTGGGGTGTTTGTCGAGAACGTACCTGCTATAGACCTACAAGCTTTTATTTCGGCTGTAAACGCTGCGGCCCCATCAAAAGTTAGGATTGCACTTCTCGGCACTAAGACCAAGATCGGCCGAACGCCCAAGAATATAGAGGTGACTACCAACCCGGCTGTGGCAAACAGTTGGCGTAATGATAAAGCCGCGCGAGAGGGGTGTCCTGGCATTTTCGTAGTCCTTGGCCCTACGCCAAAGGTGAATTCGCTGCGTACCGTGGTGCCGGTGCTAACAGCAAGAGATATTCGACAAGCCCTTCTGCAAAGATGCCAAATCCTCCTAAATACTCCTGAACGTGTAGCCTTCTATAAGGCAGTGGGTGAGCGTACGGGGGATATCGCCACATCAACGCTGTTCAAATTCGCAAGTTTGCTTGAGGCCGCGGCTGCTAAGGGTAAGGCCACTCTCATGGAGGTTGAGCCTAGAGAAGTCAAAGTGCTAGGGCTAATCCCTTCCACTTCGCTATTCAATGCTCAAGGTAGTTCCTCCGCTCGTCGTGTGGTTCGGAAGAATCTTGATTTGGTGCGTTCACTCCGCAACTTGCAGCCAAAACTTCGGGACAGTCTGTCGTCCCTCATAGAAACTCGGCACGCATTGGCCGCTCGCGCAACCGCCATACTTAATTTTGAGAACACGGGCGACTTCAGCGATCTGGGGAACCTTACTCTCGAAGAGATTGAGGAAACACTCCGTGCTAAATCGAGTAATGAGCGGATAGATAGGCCGTCGCCACAACCTACTGTAAAACGCGAAAGGCTTGACGGCGATGCATTAGCTCTCGACCTTGTGATGAATGCTGATGGACGAGGGCTAGGGGTAGCTGCAAAACGTTTTAGTGAAGCAATAGAGCCAGACCCAGAAGGCTTAATAGATGCCGAAGAACTTACGGTAGGTAGGCGTACGATTCTTCCACGGGTTAAAGTCGGAACCACTCAAGCCACAGGACTCTTCGGGCAAATTCTTACAAAAGATGCTTGGGGAGGTTTGATTACTACGCCTGAGGCTGTTGATTTTGTTAGCGCCCAAAGGCTCGTGGCATCTGGTGACGCTGTAATCGAGGAATTTAATCCTGCCGAAGAGCATCATGTTTGGGGAACCTTAAAACGAGCGGTAGATCGGGGCCTTGCTCCGGCGACAGTTCTACATAGGTGGGAAGCTTATGCAGAAGCGCGGAATAAGGTTTTAGCGAGAGCAGCGGATCTTATAGATCACCCACTTCTCGCATTAGCTGGAGACAAGGAACTTGCGGAGCAAGCTGAAACTCTAATCACGTCATACGCAGGAGCGCTATCCGCGATTTATGAGACCGCACAGGAACTTGAGGCGCGTGGAGCTGACGAAGCGTCTCGAAGACTAATAGCTTGTGCGCTTACTCTAGATGTCGCTTTCATTCAAGCTGGAGGCGAATTTACTGCAATTGCTGCCCCGACACATCCATTTCACCTCTGGCGTTGGACAGGACTCCTTGCAACACTCAATCAACATAAAGCCGAATTGCAGGAGATAGGTCAAGATGTTCTAGAGCCGCTCGTAACCGATCCCCCTAATGTGTGCCCCCAAATTGTACTGAGCCCTTTCGCGTTGAAGACGACAGCACTAGACCGGCCACGATCTTTCATAACGACGGGCTCATTCGCAACTCTACCCCTCTTTGGAGAGCCTACTGCTAGGCAACTTGGAAAATTCCGCGCCCGTTCATTGGCTAAGGTAGCTGAACGGCTTATACGGCTAATGCCGCATGCGGCATTTGGGCTTCGTGTGGCACTGATTGACCCTCCTTCCGTGTCAGGGGCATTGGAAGATCTGCTTGATCTTGTGGATCCATTCAACGAAGACGAAGCCATTCCGGTTCATGCATACGTGATTCGAACACGTGCCCTGCATAACTCTACGGACGAAGAGGATGACGCAATCAATACTCTTGCCCGAGAACTTACTGACCAGGCAGGCTCGCTATCTGTCGCACCTGCAATGAGATCACTCAAAGACGTTGCCGACTATTTAAGGAATAACTCTGCTCACTTGGCGGTTGTCTTTGATCCGGGGGTCGGCGAGCGAATTGCAGTTGGGCTGGTACAACCTCCGGCTTTATCTCCACTTGTCGTGCCGCGAGCATATCGGTATGACGCATTCGACGATAGGCTTGATGTAGTTTTAGCCGGTGATGCAGAACCCTTCTCCACATATCACAACATGTTCTGCAAAACGCTTGGTATTCCCAAGACTGATTTTATTGGTAGAAGATCGGGGGCGAGCCAGAATGTTCGTCAGCTTGAAAGCATTGCCAGAGCGTGCGTTTGGACCATTGTTGTTGACCAAGCCATAGAGCCGACTCTAAGGATCGGCGGTGCAGAGCGACTTGACTGGCGGACGGATGGCGGAAGGGATGTGGTTACATTCACCGCTCACCCTGAAACGATAGAAGACTTAATTGGCGATGCAGTTCGCGCAGCTGGTTTAGTCGCTGATGAAGATACGAGAAAGAGCATCCTCTCTCAACTCTTTTTATTGAATGGTGAAGCTGTTCTAGCCCTAGCCAAAACTCGCCCAGATGTTTCGCTGGCAGATCCTCGAACTGCTAAGGCCATGATTGGAGTTCTAGCGGCTAACAGGTGGTATTCGGAAGTGTACCCAGACTCACTAGTTATTTCGTTGGACGACCCGACTAGTCGTCAATGGATACTCGGTGTCGGGACAGATGATAGGCGCGGGGACTTACTTGGAGTACGTCAAACCGAAAATGGGTTGATTGTTGAGGCGCTCGAAGTTAAGGCCCACGATGCAGAGGATGCTGGCGTAAAGAAGCGTGGTGTCATCGTTGAAGGTAAGGCTGTTATACAAGTAGACCAAACGATTCAAATTCTGCGTGCAATCTTTGACGACGCTTCTAACTCACCCGTTTTACGAGCAAGACGAGATATCCTGCGTGATCAATTATACCGAGCAGTTGCTTCACGCCCTTACGGGGGCGACAAACGGGGACGTTACGTGCGCCTTCTTGAGGAACTATTCTCTAAGGGGCCAGTCTCAATTGATGGCATTGTTTTTCGCGTCCAAATCGTTGCCGGAAGTAGTTCACAGTCCCCTGGAATTCCCGCTTGGTCTAAGTCTTCCGCCGGGAACCGTATTGGCGTAGTTGATATCATTGAGGGACGCGCCCAAGGTGGCTCACAATCATCAGGTCTTAACTCCGGTAGGTCTTCTATACCAGTTAATAACCTTTCGCATGATAAAAAAGAGCAGGCCGCATCTTCTCCCAAGCAGGAATCTAAATCCACTAAAGACATTCCGCCTAACGGCCCAGATGCTAAAGATTCAAAATCGCAGCCTTCAACCCCAGTGGCACCGAATATGAAGGTGCTAATCGGGGAATCTGCGGCGGGCTATGATGTATTTTGGGAACCGAACAAGCCCGGCTCTCCGCTGAATAACTTCGGGTTACTTGTAACAGGTGATCCCGGATCTGGGAAAACTCAGATTTTGAGAACCCTAATCGCAGAAGCAGCAGATCAGGGGTTGCCAGTGACTATTTTTGATTTTAAGAATGACTATTCGGATGACGCTTTTGCTCGGAAGCATAAGCTTAACGTGTACGATATTGACCGAGAAGGGTTGCCTTTTAACCCTCTTACATTAATACCTGATGATCGCGGCGAAGCACAGCCTATCCGTCAAGTACACGAACTTGTAAGCATCCTCACTCGCATATTCAGTCTAGGCAGCCAACAAGAGTCGAGACTTAGAAAGGCCATTACATCTAGGTATGAAGCTCATGGTAATAGGCCAGAAGTAAGGCATAAGGTTTCTTCGGTTGCGAGTGTGCCGAGCTTCAATGAGGTGAAGAGTTTTCTTGAGGAAGACAGCAAAAATGAGCCATTACTCAATCGACTTTCGCCACTCTTCGACCTGAATTTATTCCCTGACGTATCGTCTGCTAGCACTACGTTTGAGCAGATGATTCAGGATTGTGTGGTTCTCGATATGCATCGACTGCCAGATGATCGTATTAAGGCAGCGATATCTGAATTCATCATTGTGCGCCTCCACGGGTATGTTCTGAAAGGCGAACAGCCGCGAGAGCTACGGCGCCTCCTTGTGTTTGATGAGGCTTGGCGTGTCCGGGAAAGTATTCGTCTACAGGAACTTGCACGCGAAGGACGTGCATTCGGTGTCGGTATAGCTATCGGCACTCAGTTTCCCGGCGATATTCCTGAAAGCTTGTCAGGCAACTTGGCTACACAACTATTACTGGCTAATCAAGACCCTGAACATCGGAAGGCAGTTTCGCGCATGCTATGCGGTTCGGCCGCGGGGCCGGAGGCTCGCCGCCTTACCGAGCAATTCGCACATCTTAAAAAGCATGAGGGATTCTTTCGTAACCAGCAATACGCTCCATACTGCCTTTTGATGACTCTTCCCTACTACAAAAGATAGGAACTCATACATGCTTCGGAGTAAGGGAGGTTTGTGTTGTTGGAAACGAGATTCATCAACAACGTCAGTGCCAATGCGTTCCTCTATAACAAGGACTTAAAACAAAGAACCTGACTCTACTCTAAAATGTTTAATTCAGGTGCTCTGCTCCTGGACACAAATCTGAGACTACTTGATGCCGCGATTTCTTCTGGTAACAGTGACCCGATTTCTTGCCGATAAGTTCATCGAAGGTCAGCCGCTTTCCGGCAATCTGCTTCACGGTCTGGACGAACCTATCAGCATCCTTCCCTTTGCGCTCGTTGAATCTGAAGGTCTGCTCGTCTAAATATCTGAACAGGTGGAACGGCTCGACGCTCACATACGTTCCGCGAATGCCTCTCTTTAAGAGACTCCAAAAGTTCTCAATCCCGTTGGTGTGAATCTGACCGTCAACGTACTTCTCCGGCGTGGTCTATCACCTGATGGATGTAATCCTGATGCAGACCGCTATAACCCTTCCACCCGTCAGTGAAGAGTTCCGCACCCTGCTCGACGTTGCTTCTCACTTCGGCGTGTAGCGTCTCTTGCCGCGCGTTGTCTATCACTTTGGCTCTCACCTTGCCGTCGCGCTCTAGCAATCCCATCACGGCAACCTTGCCAGCCCCGCCCGTGCCTTGAACCTTACGCGCGTGTTCGCTTCTGTGCATATTGCGCGCGATACTATATTATACTTATTAGGTATGGATGGTAAGTGATCTGGTAAGTCCATCGCATCGTCTATAAGTGCTTCCAGAAATTCCCCTCTGCCAGTAGTAGAAATTAAGCGGGCATATTCGAGCAGAATCTGTAATGGTGGCTCTAATATCCCCCGCTCGTACTTGGAAATATAGGCACGTTCAGTGTCATCCCCGCCTAAGCGTCTACTCATTTCGCCCTGTGAAAGTCCGAGACCTAGCCGAATTTGCAGCAATTTACTTGCTAGTCTCTTTGGCCTCTTTTTTTGACGCAGAACCCGCACGCTAGGAGGTACCTCCTCGCGTGCAGGATTGACGCCTAAGAGTCTTGCTATTAGGCAGAATTCTGCCTAATACCAGCTTGCAATAAAAAGAGTGTTTGAGTAAAAAGTCGTCATGGCGAGACGAATCGAACTCAAACCACATTTGACAACCGAAGAACTACACCAGCGTTATCGCTCTTGTCAGAAGCCACAAGAGAAGGTGCGCTGGCACGCTCGGGTGTGGGCGGCGCGAGGTGTCGCGCAGCTTATCACAGGGGCGACGGGCGGGCGGGATTATTTCGCAAGGGGTGAAGCAAGATTCGCGGGCGGTAAAATTATTCGCGCGGGTTCGCTTGAAAGAATATCAGGCGTGCGGAAACTTCGAGCAGGGGCGCTCCCGAATGAAGCGGGAGCGTGCCAAAGTCTGGCAGTCATGCTCAAATTTCTCGCACCTCTGCACAATGTTTAGGCAAGCGTGCGAGAAATTTGAGCGCACGTGTTAATCATTTGAGCGGGGCTGGCGCGAGTTTGAGCATGGCTGCGCAAAGAATTAACCGGCGACACGCGCGCTTGCGGCTGTGTGGACAAACCGGCGACGGGCGCGGGGCGGAAGGAAGACGCGGGATTACCTTCGAGGAGGAGCGCGGTGAGAGGCTGCCGGAGCTTGTCGCTCCCGGCACGTATCATGCGGGAAGGGGAGGGCGGCATTCGGGTTCGGCCCGGAAGTGTGCGCGCTGGTTTCAGGTGAGGCGCTCTTGTAAGACGGAGATGTTGTGGCGGATGCGGGTGGCGTCTTCGTCCGTGAGGGTGGGCTCCGAGAGGAGACGCTCGTAGAGCGTGAGGCTGTCGGCAGTCCAGCCCTGCTCGGCCATGTAGGCGGCCTTCTGTTCGGCGACGAAGAAGCGTGCGTGCGGGCGCTCGAAGTTGACGCCGCGTTCGTAGCACGCCAGCGCGTCCGAGGTCTGCCCCCGCGTCCCGTGGATGATCGCCATGTTGACGCAGACGATGGACTTGTGCACGTCGTGGAGTTCGCATTCGAGAAGGGGCCGGAGCACGGTCAGGGCGTCTTCGTAATCGCCGCCGTCGGCGAGGCGACCGGCGAGGAGTAGCGACTGGTTGAAGTGTTCAGGATGCATCGCCGTACCGCCTCGGTTTCGTCTCCCGGCGTGCGGGAATGTGGCCGGGTCTGCTCCGGCGGGAGTTGATTTTACTACACCGGCACGACACCGAAGCTCAACCTCGCTTCGGCCCTCAGAAACGGTGGATGAGCGCCAAGCCTTGCAACTATGACCCGAAATAGTGCATCATAGTAGCCGTCCACTCCTTCTCTCGCGCGTCAACGGTGATGCGCCCCGTGCCTCGAAGATTGGCGGCGGCGTTTTGGATGATACGAGAGCAGGCCGATTTCAACTTTAGAAGCCGCTCACTTCGAGCGTCCGAACGCGAGCCTTCGCTGCCACCGTTACACCGAAGCCACTTCAGTTCCGAAGCTTCTCTCTGAACTCCTTCACATAGGAGAGGTACATCTACATGTCAATGAAACTTTACGTCGGTAACCTCGCATTCCAGACGACGAGCGAGGATTTGCAGGAGCTGTTCGGGCAGGCCGGCACGGTCGAATCGGCTTCGGTGGTTGAGGATCGCGAGACGGGCCGTTCGCGCGGCTTCGGGTTTGTCGAAATGGCGACCAAGGAAGAGGGCGAGGCTGCCATCAGCATGTTCAACGGCAAGGAAGTCAACGGTCGCAGCCTGACCGTCAACGAAGCGCGCCCGCGCGAAGACCGCGGTAATCGCGGCGGCGGCGGCGGCGGTCGTGGCGGCTTCGGCGGCGGCGGCGGCGGTCGCGGCGGCTACGGTGGCGGCGGCGGCGGACGCGGCGGCGGTTACGGCGGCGGCGGTGGGAACCGCGGCGGCGGTGGCGGCGGCGGCAACCGCGAGCCGCGCTGGTAAGCCCCACGGACGGGACGACGCCAGCGACCCCCTTAACAAAAGCGCCCCTGGCGACTGAAACATTCACGCCGGGGGCGCTTTTTAGGTTTTAACTTCAAGACGCGCCGCGGGACGAGACCGCACGGAAGGCGCGCTGGTGAGATAAGGAACTAAATGAATTTCGCAGAACTGGGACTCCAACCCGCGCTGGTGCGCGGCTGCGAGGCCCTCGGGTACACTGAACCCACACCGATTCAAAGACAGGCGATCCCTGTCGTGTTGAGCGGCTCCGATTTGATCGGCTGTGCCGAGACTGGCACAGGGAAGACAGCCGCGTTTCTTCTACCTACAATCCAAACGATGATGGAGCGCCCGCGACCCGGTGTCCGCGTGCTCGTCATCGCCCCGACGCGCGAGCTGGTCTCGCAGATCGTCGAGAGCTACAAGGAACTCGCCCCGAAGAAGGCCCCGCGTTGCGTCGGCATCATCGGCGGCGCGGGCATGGGCCGGCAGTGCGAGGCGCTGCGGCGCGGCGCGCAGGTCGTGGTCGCCACTCCGGGTCGTCTGCTCGACCACATGGAGCGCGGCACGGTCAGCCTTTCGACCGTCGAAGTGCTCGTCCTTGACGAAGCCGACCGGATGCTCGACATGGGCTTCTGGCCTTCCATCAAGAGGATTCTGAACGTCCTGCCGAACGAGCGGCAGACCCTTCTCTTCTCGGCCACGATGTCTTCGGCCATCGAAGAGATCGCGCGCAAGACGATGCGCAAGCCCCAGATGATAGAGGTGAGCCAGCGCGGTCAGGCCGCCATCACCGTGGAGCAGACGGCCTATCCGGTCGCGACCGAGTCGAAGACGGCACTGCTCCTCGACCTCCTTGAGCGCGAACGCTTCGAGCGCGTGCTGGTCTTTACGCGCACGCGGCGCGGGGCCGAGCGCCTCTCGCACATCCTCGAAGCGCGCGAGCACAGGGTCAACCGCATCCACGCCGACCGCACGCAGCCGCAGCGCGAGGCCGCGCTCCGGGGCTTCAAGGACGGCGACACGCGGGTGCTCGTCGCCACCGACATCGCGGCGCGCGGCATTGACGTTGATTCCATCTCGCACGTCATCAACTACGACGTGCCCGCCGCGCCCGAAGACTACGTGCACCGCATCGGTCGCACGGGCCGCGCGGGGCTCAAGGGCCGCGCCATCACGCTCGTCACGCCCGTTGACGAGACCTCGATGCGCGCCATCGAGCGCCTGACCGGACAGCCGGTCGAGCGCGTCGTGCTGCCCGCCTTCGGCGGCGAGAGGGCGACGGCGTCCACCGCCGTCGGCGCTAACAAGCCTTTCTCGGCGGCACGCCGTCCGAGCGCCGTCGGTCGCCGCTCGTTCCGCCCGCGACGCGCGAGCAGGTAAGACTGTCCGACTGAAGACTCCCGCGCGCCGCGCACAACGGCGCGCGGGGACACAACTGCTAACGAGGGAGATGACGATTGTCAAAAGAAGATTTAATACCGGCCATGGGGCTCATCGTTGACAAGCAGCCCAACGCGTTCTTCAAAGTGCAGATCGAGGGCAGCGAGCACATCGTGCTCGCGCAGATTTCGGGGAAGATGCGCAAGAACCGCATCCGCATCCTCGTGGGCGACCGCGTGAGCGTCGAGATGTCGCCCTACGACCTGACGAGGGGTCGCATCACTTACAGATACAAGTAGGAAGCAGTAAAAAGGAGTAGTCCCGTGGAGAAGCTGGAGAAGCAGACATACACCGTCGGCGAGCGCGTCGAGAAGATGTGCGACGTGTGCGCCGAGGAGCGCGGCCACGTCGTCGTGTCCGTCACCAAGCGCGGCCAAATCTCGCGCGTGAGCTGCCCGAAGTGCGGCACGCGCAGCACCTTCAAGAGCGGGAAGAGCACCGCGGGGCCGCGCACCTCGGCGCAGCCCGGCGCGCCCTACGACTGGACGCGCACCTACCGCACGGGCCAGACGATGCTCCACCCGACCTACGGGATGGGCGAAGTCACCGCCGTCATCGAGCCGCAGAAGATTGACGTTCTCTTCTCCGACCGGATGCGCCGACTCATCCACGCCCGCGTTCAGGCGTAAGCCGGACGGCAAGCTCCTTTAAGGAGCGGCGTGGAGTAGCTGCGGGCGTCAGGCCCGTGGTTGAAGCGGCGTTTGAAAAATCAGAGCCCCGCAAGGGGCGGCAAGCATTTCCGACGAAATGTGCCGCCCCTCGCGGGGCTTTATTGATTTTTAACCTCCCGACTCGCCTTGCGGCTTCCTTCCCGCCGCCCTCCCGAAGACGAAAGTCAGTGCTCCCACTCAAGCGGGATGAATTCGAAGGCGACGGGCACGCCGTCGAAGCCGGTCTTCGCGCCTTCCTTCCGCTTGAAGGTGACGAGGACGGGGACGGAAGGGTCGCGCGCGCCGCAGGTGACGTGGCCTGTGACGGCGGTCGTGTAGGTGACGAAGCGGACGCGGTTGATAGCTTCGGCGCGGAGCCGAAGGGAGCGGCCCGCCGCCTCGACCATGAAAGTGACGCCTGCGTCTTCACACTCGATGCTCTTGAGCTGGCCGCAGACCTGCTCGCCGTCGAAGCGGAGACGCTTGTGTTGCGGGCCGGGGTCGGGCATGTCGCACGGCTGCGTCGGGACGCGCGCCAGGGCTTCGAGCCGGGCCGTCTCCTCGGCCTCGGATTTCAACCTCGCGGCCCGCGCCTCGCGCGCGGTCAACAACTCCAGAACCCTCCGGGCCTGCTCGCGGACGAGCGGGTCGCCGCCGAGTTGGGCCGCGCGTTCGGCCAGCTCGCGCGCCTCGGCGTGCGCGCCACGCTCGGAGCGGGCCTGCGCGAGCAGGAGCGTGAACTCGTGGCGGCGCGGCGCGAGCGCGAGCGCACGGCGCGCGAGAGCGGCGGCCTCGTCGGCCTGACCGCCACGCTCTATCTCGACCGTGCCGAGCAGGCGGTAAGGCTCAAGGAAGTTGGGCGCGAGACCGATGGCCTTCTGAAGCGACTCGCGGATGAGGCGGGTCTTCTCCTCGAAGCCGCGCACGGAGACATCCGACAAGTCCATCCCCAGTCCTTCGCGTTGGAGCGCATCGGCGTAGTGGTAGAGCGCGAGGTAGTTTCGCGGGTCGGTGCGGATGGCTTCGGCGAGGTGACGGCGCGCGTCTTCGAGCCGGTTCTGTTTGAGGCGCATGATGCCGAGCGAGGTGTGCGCGGGCGCGTGCGACGGGTCGAGCGCGAGCGCGCGCAGCAGATAACCTTCGGCCTCGTCGGCGCGATTCGCGTGGAGCAGAAGGTCTCCGAGGTGTCCGAGCGCCTCGGCCTCTGTGAGCGGGCGCGCGCGCAGTTCCGGGTCGAAGTCGAGCGCGCTCCCGAACGTCTCATTTCTTTCGGGGTAGGCCGCGCGGCGCACGTACATCGAAAGCTCGGCGGCCATCTCTGCGGGGCCGGTCTGGAACGCGCGGCGGAAGGCCTCGTCCTCGACCACGCCCGCTGCCAGCAGTTCGAGGAAGCGCGGGAGCTGCGCGCGCCGCGCCGCGCCGCCGCCGTTCAAAAGGTAATGGACGAGCGCCCACGACTGCGCGTAGAAGAGCGGGCGCTTCGGCTGCTCCGAGTAGTGCGGCGACTCGTGGTTCACGGCGAAGAGTTCGGGGAGCGGCAGGAGCGAGTGCGCGCGCAGGGCCTGTGCGCGATTGCGGACGGGCTTGCCGAGCGTCAGCTTCCGCCGGTCGCCGGAGAGGCGGGCCGTGCTGTAATACTCGGCCAACCCTTCGGCGAGCCAGAGCGGTGCGAGGCGCGCGTAGTTGTTGACGAGGAGGTGCGCGTACTCGTGCAGGAGCGTCTGCGAGGGGCCGCGCTCGCTCTCGCCGTCCGCCGCTAAGGTGATGTAGTTGATTTCCGCGCCCGGCTGGAAGTAGCCCGTCACGCCCGAAGCGGACTGCCCACGGAAGAGCGGCTTGAAGGGGCCGTACTCGCGGTCGCCGCGAAAGACGATGACGGTGGTCGGAACCGAGAGGTCGAAGTGCTCGGCGGGGAGGAGCCGCGCGAAGGCGGCGTGGTACTGTTCGAGCCCCGTCGCGAGCCGCCGGACTTCGGACTCGTGCGACTGTGCGAGGACGAGGAAGTGTTTGGAGCGGACGCTCGTCCAGCCCTTCCCGGCGTCGTCGGGCGAGGCGGCGGCGCGCGGCGCGGCGGCGGGGCAGAAAGAGATTATCGTGACGACGCAGATGATGAAGAGACTGATACTTCGTATCTTCATGGCAGAGAAACGTCGGACTGTTAAGAGCGAAGGCGACCGAAGTCTTCAGAGAGTCCCGCCGGGCCGTCTACGAATGCGAACGGAAGAGATAGACGACGCCCCACACCGCGCCCGCCAGCGCGAGCAGCAGCAGAAAGCCGCACCCGTAGAGCGCGAGCCGCATCTTGCGCGCGGTTCTGGCGTCGCCGGGCGAAAGTGTGGTCTGCGGGAAGTAGGGCGGGGGCGTCTCGGTCGGCACAGCTTTTACGGGTTCTCCTGTCCGTTTGAATGAAGCGTGTTGGCGGCGGCCACAAGTCCTTCGGGCCGCGCGTCGCGAGTTGCCGGAGAGCATAACACTTCGGGACGCGACCGCGCACCTCCTTCACCTCAGGCGCGGGCGAAGATTTTCGTTGACATCCGGCGACAATAAAAATATCTTGGCCGCGCTTTACCACCGCTCTTTCCTTGAACCCTTCGCCGCACGGGGACCGCGCCCCGCGTCGGCCTCACCAACAGACGGGTTGCACAGGTCGCATCCACTCTTCTTTAACTCGCTCCCGCGAGTCCACGCATCCTCGCTCCCGCAGTTCCTCAAGCTTGAAAAGTGAGGTCGAAATGCCACGCACCCTCAGAGTCCTCTCACTCGCAGCCTTGCTCCTTCTCCTCCTCGCCTCCGCTTCTCTTCCACGTTTCGAGACCGGCGCGAAACACGCCGCCGCTGCTTCTTCCTCTTCGCAGGCGGTTGATGTTCCCGTCACCGACAACATGCTCGTCACGCAGAACACGAAACTGAGGCCCGGCGTCTACACCTTCGACGACCCGGAAGGCGACGGCGTCATCCGCGTCGCCGCCGACAACATCACGCTCGACGCGACCGGCGTCACCCTCAACTCCGGCGACGCGAACTTCGGCGGCTCCGGCGTCATCGTCCGCGGTCGCAACGGCGTCACCCTGCGCGGCGGGACGGTCGGCGGGTTCCGCTACGGCCTGCGCGTCGAGAACTCAAGCGGCGTCCGCGTCGAGAACGCGAACATCTCCGGCAACTACAAGGACAAGACGACCTGCTTCCTCGGCATCGGCGACGGCGACGTGTACGGCGGCGGCATCATCTTCCGCAACGTCTCGGACTCCGTCGTGCAGAACAACACGCTCTACAACCAGAGCACGGGCCTTGAGATGATTGACAGCCGGAACAACCGCGTCCTGAACAACAAGACCTCGCTCGGCCCCGCCGGGAACGAGGCGCAGCAGAACAGTTGTTGGGGCATCCGGCTTCAAGGCTCGACCAATAACCTCGTGCGCGGCAACGTCGCCGACTACGTGAACCGCGAACGCTACCCGTGCACGCCGCAGTGTCAGGCGGCGCAAATCTGCGGCGCGTGCATCGCGCCCGCGACCGGGACGTGCCTCATCCCCGGCGACTCCGCAGGGATACTCCTCGTCTCCGGCTCGCACAACAACCAAGTCGTCAGCAACTCCTTCACCAACAGCGGCGACGGCTTCTTCCTCGGCAACCTCTTCTCGCGCGCGAGCAACGACAACTACGTCTACGGCAACGACGGCTCCTACGCCCCGGCCAACGCCTTCGAAGCCACCTTCTCGCGCGGCAACGTCTTCGAGAACAACGAGGCGTCGAACAGCAACTACGGGTTCTGGCTCGGCTACTCCTACGGCTCGCGCATCACGCGCAACAACATCGTCAGCAACCGCACCGTCGGCATCGAGATCGAGCACGGCTTCGAGAACGAGATTGACTACAACGTCATCTGGAAAAACCAGTTCGGCGTCTACCTCCGCGCCGACGAGCTGTGCACGAACCCCGTCTGCGACCGCCGTAACCCGACCGACTACTGCGGGCGGCGCTGCCCCTCGTCCGACTACAGCCTCCACGGCAACTCCATCGTCAACAACCGCCAGCGCGGCCTCTGGGTCGGCGGCGACTCCTACGACATCAACGCGTGGCACAACAACATGATCTGCGGCGGCGCGCCGGATCAGCCCTGCGTCTTCGCCGCCTTCAACGACATGACGCGCGAGCGCGGCTTCATGGCCGCGCGCAACTGGTGGAACACGACCTCGCCCCCGGCCATCGCGGCGCGCATCTTCGACCACAACGACGACCCCTCGAAGGGCTTCGTCACTTCAGAGCCGCCGCTTTCGGGGCTCATCGAGGCCGAGGTGGGGCCGCAGGTGCTCGCGTGGGGCGCGACCGCGCCGCTGCCCGTCGCCTCGTCCGCGCCCTTCGAGCGGCGCGCGCAGCAACTCGTCTTTCACAACAACCGCGTCTACGTCTTCGGCGGGCGTGCCGGAGACCAGCGACTCCGCAACGTCTACTACGGCGACCTCCTGCCCGACGGGCGCGTCCGCGCGTGGACGCGCACCACCGACCTGCCCGGCGACTTCCACGACCACGTCGTCGTGCGCGTGGGCGACCACGTCTTCCTGCTGACGGGGGCGGCGGGCTCGGATGCCGTCTACCACAACCGCATCACGGCGGGCGGCGCGCTCGGCCCCGTCTGGGATTTGGAGCGGGCGCGTCTCCCTTCGCGGCAGAGCTTCGCCGCCGCCGCGTTCGGCGACTTCATCTACGTCGCGGGCGGCAACTCCGGCGGGCTCATCAACAACCTCCGCTACATCCGCGTGCAGCCGGACGGACACCTCGCCTGCACCGACCCCGACCCCGCGCGCTGTTGGCTTGAGACCGCCCCCCTGCCCATCCCGATGCAGGGGCACTCCCTCGTCGCCTACGACGGGCGGCTCTACGTGCTCGCGCCGAACGGCAGGGTCTTCTTCGGCCCGCTCAGAGGCGACGGCACGCTCGGCGCGTGGGGCGAATCGCCGGGGCTGCCGCGCCCGCTCGACAGCTACTCCGCCTTCGCCACGGACGCGAAGCTCTACGTGCTCGCCGGTTCGGGGACGCCTTCGGTCTACTTCGCCCAGCTCAACCCGAACGGCCCGCCCGACCCCTGGCAGACGACTCTGAACCTGCCGCCCGCCGCCCTGCTCGCGGGCGCACGCGTCGGCGCGTACAAGGACTTCCTCTACACCGTCGGCGGCTTCGACGGGACTGCCGAAAGGAACGTCGTTCACTTCGGCCAACTCGAAATCCCCGGCGGTTGTCGCGGCGGCGAGAATTTGAGCATCCCGCTCAACGCCGGGCCGAATGGGGGGCGGACGGCATTGACCTACGACGGACTTGCGACCGTCACCATCAGCGGCGTCGGTCAGGCGTCGGGGCGGAACTACAGCGACGCCTTCTACGTCTTCGCCAACTCCAACGGCACGCCGACGACGCCCACGCACCCGAACGAGTTCGTGCTCACCATCAACGGGCAACCGGCGCACAACTTCATGGCGAACCGGCAGCCGCCCGGCTTCCGTCAGGATCACCGTTACACGTTCCGCATCAACGCGCCGCCGGGGCCTCTGACCTTTGGCGTCGGCGACGGCTTCCCCTCAGACAACACCGGCGGCTACCGCATCGGCCTCTGCGGCGGCACGCCCGAAGCGGGCTCGCTGAAGAGATAGCCACGGAGGCACAAAGAAAGTCAGAAGTCAGAATGATGAACGCTGAACTGAAGGGCGGAGGTCTTGTCTTTCAATTCATCGTTCTGCGTTCTGACTTCTGACTTTATCTCCGTGCCTCCGTGGCGAAACTCTGACCGAGGGCACTTCTCTTGCCCCGCGCGCGGGGGCATGCTACCGTTGCCACTTTCACCCGTAACGCCTTTTTCCGCATGGCGTTTCGTTATAATTCGTTATAAAAGGGGACGGCGAGGGCAGATGATTCGACCATTCCGTGGGACGCGCCCGCAAATCCACCCGACGGCCTTCGTCGAAGAGAGCGCGCAGATAGTCGGCGACGTTCACATCGGCGCGCAGTCGTCCGTCTGGTTCAACGCCGTCGTCCGGGGCGACGTTTTCTATATCCGCATCGGCGACCGCTCGAACGTGCAGGACGGGACGGTCATCCACGTCGCCAACGGGACGCACGCCACCATCCTCGAAGACGAAGTGACGGTCGGGCACAACGTCACTTTGCACGGCTGCCACGTCGGGCGCGGCTGCCTCGTCGGCATGGGCTCGGTCGTGATGGACGGCGTGGAGGTCGGCGAGAAGTCCATCGTCGCGGCGGGCGCGCTCGTCTCGCCCGGCACCGATCATCCCGCCGCGCTCGCTCGTGCTGGGCGTCCCGGCGAAGGTCAAACGCGAGCTGACCGACGAAGAGGTCTCAGGGCTCGACGTGTTCTGGCAGAACTACGTCGAGTACACGCGCGTCTACCGCGAGGAGTACGGCATCACGGATGGCGCTTGAGCCTCAAGCCTCAAGCCCGGCCCCTACGGAGTTGCCATGAAGACTTCAGAGCGCAAGTTCCCGTCGGTCTTGAGAGGCTTCGTCCTCTTCCTCCTCGCGCTCGCGTTGCGCGCGCCCTCGGCGGCGGCGCAGGAGCGGGCGTTGGGCGAGAACTTCGACTCGGAGGAGTTGGCCGTCGCCACGCAGTCTTCGGGCGGCGCGTTCGGCCTTGAGAAGTCGGCCAACGAGTTCGGCGTCTGGGGCGGCGGCTCGCTCGACTCGCCGACGCTCATCGGCAAGTTCGAGGCCGCGCGGCTCGGACTCCTCGGCGTCCGCTACGCGCGGGTGCTGGCGCGCGGCGAGAACGTCACTCTGAAGTACACGTCGGACGCCGTGCCGGTCGCGGTTCTTTCGTTCCCCGTCCTCTCGACGCCGGGCCTGCGGCGGACGGTCTACGGCGCGGGACTCTCGCCCGTCGGCTTTCAGGTCAACTTCCGTCGGCGCGAGCGCGTCGCAGCCCTTCGCGCAGGCGAGCGGGGGCTTCCTCTACTTCGCCGAGCGCATCCCGGACGCTTCGGGCGCGCAGTTCAACTTCACCGCCGACTTCGGCGGCGGCGTGCAGGTCAAGACGGGCGCGCGGCGCGCGTGGACGGTCGGCTACAGGTATCACCACATCTCGAACGGCTACCGCGCCACCGCCAACCCCGGCTTCGACTCGAACCTCTTCTACGTGGGGTTCTCTTTCTTCAAGTAAGCGCGGGCGGGACGAATAAAAATGGCTGAGAAGGAAAAAGCTGAGAAGAAACAACGGGAGAGCACGAAACCGCCGGGCGGGATGCGCGACTTCCTCCCTTCGGACGTGCGGCGGCGCGAGTACGTCGTCCGCGTGATACGCGAGGTCTACGAGCGCTACGGCTTCGAGCCTTTGGAGACTCCGGCGGTCGAGAACATCGAAACGTTGATGGGGAAGTACGGCGAAGAGGGCAACCAGCTCATCTTCAAAATCCTGAAGCGCGGCGAGCAGGCGAAGACGGGCGAGGCTGACCTCGCGCTCCGCTATGACTTGACCGTCCCGCTCGCGCGCGTCGTCGCCGAGTACGGCGAGCAGTTGCCGAAGTACTTCAAGCGCTACCAGATTCAACCCGTGTGGCGCGCGGATAGGCCCGGTCACGGTCGCTTCCGCGAGTTTTATCAATGCGACGTGGACGCCATCGGCTCGCGCTCGATGGTCGTCGAGGCCGAAGTCTTCGCGGCGGTGGACGAAGTGCTGCGCACGCTCGGCTTCAAGGACTTCACCATCCGCCTCAACCACCGGCAGGTGCTCGCGGGTGTGCTCGACGCTTCGGGCGTCCCCGCCGAAAAGCACGGCGAGGCGCTCGTCGCGCTCGACAAGCTCGACAAGATCGGCCCGGAAGGTGTCGCTAAGGAGTTCGAGGCGCGCGGCATCGGCAGGGAGGCGGGCCAGAACCTGCTCGACTTCTTCTCGGTCGAATCGCTCGCACGCGCCGCCGGGCTCGTCGCCGACGGCGAGCGGGCCGAGACCGAAAACGAAGCCTTCAACGCCGCCATGCTCGGACGCCTCGTCGAGTTCGTCGGCGCGCACGAGGCCGGAGCGCGCGGCGTCGAAGACCTGCGCAAAATCATCGAATACTCCGCCGCTTATGAGTCGCGGAGCAGGATTAAGATTGATCCGAGCCTTGCGCGCGGGCTCGCCTATTACACCGGAGCCATTATGGAGGTCAGCGTCCCCGACCTCGCCGGCTCTCTGGGCGGCGGCGGTCGCTACGACAACCTCGTCGGCATGTTCTCCGGCAAGGACGTGCCCGCCTGCGGCTTCTCGCTCGGCCTCGAACGCATCGTCGTCGTGATGACCGAGCGCGAGATGTTCCCGCCCTCGCTCTCCGGCGCGGCGGCGGACGTGATGGTCACGGTCTGGAGCGAGGAATCAATCGCCGACTCGCTCGCACTGGCTGGAGAGTTGCGCGCCGCAGGGCTCGACGTTGACGTGTACCCGGAGGCCGACCGTGTAGGCAAGCAGTTCAAGTACGCCTCCTCGCGCGGCGTGCCCTTCGTCGCGGTCGTCGGCGACGAGGAGCGGAAGACCGGTCAGGTCGCCTTGAAGAACATGACGAGCGGCGAGCAGCAGACCCTGCCGCGCGACGCGGAGACGATTAAGACAATGATACGCACGACAATTTCATCAAGTGAGAAGTCATCGCAATGATGCTCGACAATCTGGGAGACTTGGAGCGCACGCACTCGTGCGGCGAGCTGCGCGCGGAGGACGCTGGCGAGACGGTGGTCTTGATGGGCTGGGTCGCCGTGCGGCGCGACTTCGGCCCTCTGACGTTCGTTGACCTGCGCGACCGCGACGGCCTGACGCAGGTCGTCTTCAACGAAGAGACCGCGCCGGAAGCGCACGCCCGCGCCAAGGAGCTGCGCGGCGAGTACGTCGTCGCCGTTCGCGGCGAGGTCGTGCCGCGTTCCGAAGCGACGCGCAACCCGAAGCTCTCGACGGGCGACGTGGAAGTGAAGGCGCGCGAGCTATGGGTGCTGAACGAGGCGCGCACCACGCCCTTCCAGCTCGACGCCCCGCCCGACAAGCTGGCGAGCGAAGACGTGCGTCTGAAGTACCGCTACCTCGATTTGCGACGCCCGCAGTTGCAGGCGAATCTCCGTTTGCGCGCGCGCGTCGTCTCGGAGATTCACCGCTACATGGACTCCGAGCGGTTCACCGAGCTTGAGACTCCGATTCTCATCAAGTCCACGCCCGAAGGCGCGCGCGACTACGTCGTGCCCTCGCGGCTCCATCACGGCAAGTTCTACGCGCTCCCGCAGTCGCCGCAAATCTTCAAACAGATTTGCATGATCGCCGGGCTCGACCGCTACTACCAGATTGCGCGCTGCTTCCGCGACGAGGACTTGCGCGCCGACCGCCAGCCCGAATTCACGCAGCTCGACGTGGAGTTCAGCTTCGCCTCGCCGGAGCAGGTCTATCGCTTGATAGAAGGCTTGATGGTGCGCGTCTTCCGCCTCGTCGGCGCGGAGCTGCCCGAAAAATTCCCGCGCCTCACCTACGCCGAGGCGATGCGCCGCTACGGCAGCGACAAGCCCGACCTCCGCTTCGGGATGGAGCTGCAAGACCTGCGCCCCGCGCTCGAAGGCACGACCTTCGCGCCCTTCGCCTCCGTCCTTGAGAAGCGCGGCGAGATTAAAGGCTTGACCGTCAAGGGTGGCGCGCACCTTTCGCGCAAGGCGCTCGACGAGTTGCAGGAGTTCGTCAAACGTTACGGCGCGGGCGCGCTCGCGTGGGTCAAACTGGGAGACGAGCTTTCGTCTTCGCTCCTCAAAGCATTGGGCGAAGAGACCGTCAGACGGATGGCCGAAGCGGCGGGCGCGTCGAAGGACGACGCCGTGCTCGTCGTCGCCGGTAACGCGAAGACCGTCGCCGCTTCCCTCGGCGCACTACGCAACGAGGTGGCGCGGCGCGAGAAGCTGATTCCGTCGAACACCTACGCGCCGCTGTGGGTGACGGACTTTCCGATGTTCGACTACGACGAGGAGCACGGGCGTTTCTACGCCATGCACCACCCGTTCACCTCGCCGCTCGACGAAGACCTCGCGGCTTTCGAGCGCGCCGTCGAGGGCGGCGAGACCGAACTCCTCGGCTCCTTGCGCGCGAAGGCTTACGACACGGTCATCAACGGCGTCGAAGTCGCGGGCGGCTCGATAAGGATTCACCGCCGGGACGTGCAGCGGCTTGTCTTCAAGGCGCTCGGACTCTCGGAAGAGAAGGCGCGCGCCCGCTTCGGCTTCTTCCTCGACGCGCTCGAATTCGGCACGCCCCCGCACGGCGGCATCGCCTCCGGCATCGAGCGGCTGTTGATGGCGCTCACCGGCATCGAGAACATCCGCGACGTGATGGCCTTCCCCAAGACGGCCTCCGCCGCCGACCTCATGATTGACTCGCCGGGCGAGATTGACCAATCGCAGTTGGAAGAACTGCACATCCGCATCGTTCAGGATTAGAGACGGAAAACGCATCCGGCGTCTGTGACGATGAATCGAGAAGAGGGAAACGTCGCCACCGTCAGCAACATCCTTCTCCGGCGCGCGCTCGCCGAGGAGATATTCGCGCACGCGCGCGCGGCGAGCCCCGAAGAGTGCTGCGGACTCTTAAGCGGGCGCGGGGGACGCGCGGAGAGTGTCTACCGCCTGCGGAACGTGGCGGGCGCGTCGGCGGCGGTCGCTTACGAGGCCGCGCCCGAAGACCTCTTCGCCGCGCAGAGGCTGATGCGCGCGCGCGGCGAGGAGCTTCTGGGGATTTATCATTCGCACCCGCGCTCGGCAGACCCCGTGCCCTCGCCGACCGACGTGAAGCTCGCCTTTTACCCGTCGGCGGTCTACTTCATCGTCGGCCTCGGCGGCACGGAGCCGACTTTGCGCGCCTTCCGCATCTCGGAGAGGGAAGGAAGTTGGGAGCGCGCGGACTTCGCTTTGATTGACGACTGAGGAGAGTGAGAGAGCGAGAGAGAACCGCGCCGCGCGGCGTTTCGTAAGACGGATTTATGACGGAGAAGAGAAGCAAGTACGACACAGACCCGCTCGACCCCGACTTCGTGCGGCGCACCGAGGAGGTGCGCGGCGCGACGGGCGAGGCCGCGCCCCAGCAGGAAGAGCAGACGCAGCCGCCGCAGCCGCGCCCCTTCGCCGACGACCCGACGCGCCGCTTCGACGAGCAGATGTCGGCCTCGTACCCTTCGGTCTTCGTCCCGCCCGCGTACCAGCCGCCGCAGCACCCGCAGCCCTTCACCACTTTCGGCGCGGGGCCGCACGACGCCGCGCCGCCCGCCGAGACGGGCGCGCCGCCTCCCGGCCCTTCGTCGCCTTACAACGCGCCGGGCGCAGCGCCTTCGTCGCGGCCCGTGGCGAAGCTCGGCATCGGCGAGAACATCGCGACCGTCCTGCCTTACGCGCCCTTCTACATCGGGCTCGTGGCCGCGGTCATCGAGCTTTTAATCGTCCCGCGCCACGAGACGCGGACGCGCTTCCACGCCGCCCAGGGGCTCGCCCTCCAACTCGTCATCCTCGCCGGGTCGTTCATCTTCGGCGTCATCGAGGTGATTACCGACAGCGGGCTCGGCGGCACGCTCTTCGGGATCGCCGCCCTCATCTTCCTCATCGTCTCCATGCTGCGCGTCTGGCAGGGCAAGCCCCACCACATCGCCCCGCTCGACGAAGGCACGCGCCTCCTCAACGAGCGACTCAACCCGATGAAGTAAAGACGCACAAGGCGGAAGCCCGACCGTCAGGGAGGGCGTAGACGGAAAGGAAATCCCCGAAGGGGATGAAGACAATAGCCGGGGGCAGAGCGAGCGACAGCGAGCGACGCCCCCGGTTCGCATAGATAGAGGTTCGACCCTGAAGGGGTCGCAGACTCAACGTTGAATCTGCGACCCCTTCAGGGTCGAACCTCTTTTCTCGTCTCTTCCGGGGGCGGCGCTCTTCGAGCTTGCCCCCGGCTATTGCCTTCATCCCCTTCGGGGATTCTGTCTTACTGCCGGACGAGAATGTTGCCGTCCGAGTACTTGAATTCCGCGAAGTCGTGCGAGGCGAGAGGGAGACTCGTCTCTGTGTCCTTCTTCGGCATCTGGATGCCCTTGTCGTCTTCGCGCTCGAAGTCAGTGGCGACCCAACTGAGGAGCGCGCCTTCGTCCTTCTCCAACTCCGCGTCGGTCGGCGTCCAGCCGCTCTCCGAAGGCTTGTAGAGGCCCCACATCACCCTGTCCGGCGCCTTCTCTCCGTCGCCGTTGTCTTCGACCACGAGCAGCACGCGCTGGCCGATGTATTCGCCGAGGGTGCAGGCGGTGACGACGCCGCTCATCACGGCCTTGTTGCCTTCGACCACCATGCCGTCGAACTCCGCCTCGACGTGGAGGTCTTCGAGCCTGCCGCTGAATTCCTTCGAGCCCGCGCCGTCAACGTCCTGTTCGGGAATCTCTTCCGCGCCGCTCAAAATCATCTTGCCCGACGCCTTGCCGTCCTTGTCGGCGGCGGCCTCGAACTCCAAAATCTTCGTCATGCCGTCTTCGGATGAGAACTTGAGGGTGCCCCCGGCTGAAGGCCCGCCCGTCTGCGCGTTGGCCGTGTGATGGGCCGCCGTGAGGCTCACGAGCGCGAGCGCCAAAACCGAGTTGCGGATAATGCTCTTCATTGAGGAACTCCTTAAAATCAAAATGAGAATCAGCTACGAAGTTATTTTCGTGGGGAACGTTGCGATTTTTCCCCGCCATGCCCGCCCGGTTGTTTCCAACCGCGTGATGGAAAATACGTCAGCCGCCGCCACGAGGTCACCACGTAAGTAGGTGGCAACATTCTCAACCCCGGACTCGTACCCCGACCCTCCGGAAGCTGAAAACTGAAAACTGAAAACTGTTTTTGTGTTAATCTCCGAGACGACCTGTGGTCTCCCTCTGCAACGTGCGACATGATTTCCGCCACAACTCTTCCGGAGATGTTTCGCTTCATGGGAAGGAAGCTTTTCGCGTCTCTTCTGACAATCGCCTTCATCGCCTCGCTGCTCCCGCAAGGGGCCTCGGCGCAGCGGCGTCGCCGCCCCGCGCGTCGCCCGTCGGCGTCGGGCGCGACCGCCGCCGCTGCGGCCTCCAACACGAGGGCACAGGACGCGCGCGTCGCGCAGATCGCCGACGCCTACCTGCGCGGCCACTACGCGTTTAACCCGACCGAGGCGACCTCCGCCGGTCTCCACGAGTTCGACTCGCAGCTCGAAGCGCGCTCGGCTCAGGACATCGAGCGCGAGGCGCGTCGCCTGCGCGGCACGCTCGCGGAACTCGCGCGCGTCGTCGAGTGGCGGCTCTCGCCCGAAGCGCGCTACGACTACCTCGTGCTCGCGTCGCACGCGCGCGCGCAGTTGCTCGAACTCGAAGACGTGCGGATGTGGCGGCGCAACCCGAACGTCTATAACAACCTCGCCTCGGCCTCCGTTGACAACATCCTGAAGCGCGCCTACGCGCCCGTCGAACAGAGGCTCGACGCCGTGCTCGCGCGCGAGCGGCAGATTGCACGACTCCTCGCCGACGCGCGCCTCAACCTCGAAGACCCGCCGCGCATCTACACCGAGACGGCCATCGAGCAGGTCGGCGGGAGCCTCGACTTCTTCCAGAGGGTCGTCCCGCAGATGTTCGAGCGCGCGGGCGGGAGCCGCATGAGCGCCGCCCGCCGCGCCGAATTTCACGCCGCGAACGAGGGCGTGATTGCCGCGCTCGAATCCTTCCGCACGTGGCTGAGAGACGAGCTGCTGCCGCGCTCGACGGGCGACTACCGCATCGGCGCGGAGAATTTTCGGCGCAAGCTCCTCTACGAAGAGATGGTCGAGACGCCTACGCCCGCGCTCCTGCGCGAAGGCGACCGTCGCCTGCGAGAGACGCAGGACGAGATGCGCGCCGTCGCCGAAGAGGCCGCGCCGGGCCGGGGCGTCACCGCCGCGTTGCAACTGCTCGGACGTGAACACCCTACATCTGACGGGCTCGTCGGCGAGACGCGCGCCGAGCTTGACCGCATCCGCGCCTTCGTCCGCTCGGAAGAACTTCTGACCGTCCCCGCGCGCGAGAACCTGACCGTCGCCGAGACGCCGGAGTACGCGCGCTCTCTGAGCTTCGCCTCGATGGACACGCCGGGGCCTTTCGAGCGCGTGGCGACCGAGAGCTTCTACTACGTCACGCCGCCCGACCCCGCGTGGACGCCGCAGCAGAGGGAAGAGCACCTCAGCCACTACAACCGCTTCCAGCTCCCCATCACTTCGATTCACGAAGCCTATCCGGGCCACTACTACCAGCTCTTGAAGATGAGGCAGACGCCCTCGCGCGTGCGCTCGGCGCTCGGCGCGGCGAGCTTCGTCGAGGGCTGGGCGCACTACTGCGAGCAGATGATGCTCGACGAAGGCTTCGGCGGTAACAACCCGAAGCTCCGCCTCGCGCAGTTGAACGCCGCGCTGCTCCGCCTCTGCCGCTACCTCGTCGGCATACGGATGCACACAGGGGGGATGAGCTACGAGGAGGCCGTCGAGTTCTTCATGCGCGAAGGCTTCCTCGCGCGCACCAACGCCGAGCGCGAGGCGCGGCGCGGGACGATGGACCCGACCTACCTCGTCTACACGCTCGGCAAGATGGAGATACTCAAGCTCCGCGAAGAGTGGCGCGCGCAGATGGGCGACTCCTTCCGCCTCGGCGAGTTCCACGACCGACTGCTCAGTTACGGGATGCCGCCCGTCCGCGTGCTGCGCATGGCGATGCTCGGCGAGGACGCTTCGAAGTCGCGCGGCGCGAACGCGAACGGCGCGGGGCTCGTCGAAGCGGCAGACGAGGCGAAGCCCGTTGACTTCTCCGTGCTGGCGACGGGGACGTTCAGCGGCTACGAGGGCACGCGCTCGGTCGAGCTGGTGACGAGCGCCGAAGAGTGGCGGCGGGCGTGGGGCTTCATCGGCGGCGGGCGGCTTTTGCCTGATGTCAACTTTGATACGCGCGCCGTCGTCGTCGTGTATCAGGGGCGACACCCGACGGGCGGCTATAGTGTCGAGATTACGGGCATTAAACGTGTTGGCACTGTGCTTGCTGTGAGTATCAACGAGCGGCGTCCGGCGTCCGGAGATATTACAACGCAGGCCGTCTCTTCGCCCTTCGTCGCCGTCTCTATCCAGCGACCGCCGACGGGCGCGACCGTCCGTTTTGAAGGGCTTGCCAATGAGGCGGACGCGACGCCACAGAATCGTAAGAAACCCGTGAAACCTCGTGCGCGGGGCGGAAGACGTAGTCGGGTGAGAGGAAGATAAAGAGGCCAACCGGCCTCCCTCGCAACTCATCTAAATGTAGTCAGCCGAGCGGCTTGCGAGCGCACGAAACGCGGGCACGGCGGACGAAAAAGTTGATTCTCTCTCCCGTCTTGAACGATTTGTGTCAAGGGTGTAGGTAAAGGGGCCGGGGGAGAAGCTTTCGACGCGAAAGCGGCACGACCTCCGGCGCGACGAGCGAGAGGGAGGCGTGCCGCTTTTCGACTTTGCGAACGACGTTTGAAGGCGCGGCCCCGTCAGGGTCGCCCCTTACGGAGGAGATTAAAATGACAGCTATCAAAAATCATCACACGCGCCGCGCGTCCGCTTGGCTCATGGCGCTCCTCGTTTTCGTGATGCCGCTCTCGGCGCTCGCGCAGACGCGCATCGAGATGCCGAAGAACAAGTACAACGTGCAGGACGACATCAAGCTCGGTCAGGACGCCGCCCGTCAGGTCGAGCAGCAGATGCCGATCATGCGCGACAACAACATTGACAGCTACGTCGAGTCGGTCGGCCAGCGCCTCGTCGCGGCCATCCCCGAAGAGTTCCGCCAGCCCGGCTTCCGCTACTCGTTCGACGTGGTGGACGCGCGCGACATCAACGCCTTCGCTCTGCCCGGCGGCCCGATGTTCGTCAACCGCGGCATGATCGAGGCCGCGAAGTCCGAGGGCGAGATGGCGGGCGTGATGGCGCACGAGATTAGTCACGTCGCCCTGCGCCACGCGACCGCTCAGGCGACCGAGACGCAGAAGTTCCAGATCGGCTCGGTGCTCGGACAGATTGCGGGCGCGGTCATCGGCGGCGTCGGCGGCGCGGCCATCGGCGCGGCGAGCCAGATCGGCTTCGGCGCGGGCGCTTTGAAGTACAGCCGCAAGTACGAGACGCAGGCCGACATCCTCGGCGCGCAGATCATGGCGCGCGCCGGCTACAACCCGCGCGACCTCGCCAACATGTTCCGCACCATCCAGCAGCAGGGCGGCGGCTCCGGCGGCCCCGAATGGCTTTCGAGCCACCCGAACCCCGGCAACCGCTACGAGCGCATCAATCAAGAGGCTTCGCTCTTGAGGGTCAGCCCGAACGCGGCGCGGCAGGACACGGCGGCCTTCCGCAACGTGCAGCAGCGCCTGCGCGGCTTCCCGCGCGCGCGCACGATGGAGGAGATCGCGCGTTCGGGCCAGCGTTACCCTTCGCAGGGCGACAACCGCAACCCTAACGACAACCGCTACCCGCAGCAAAACGACACCTACGCCAACGGCGCGCGCGTCTCGTACCCTTCGACGAGCTACCGCAACGCGAGCAACAACCTCTTCAGCGTCGCCGTGCCGAGCAACTGGCGCGAGTTGGGCGGCGAGAACAACTCCGTGACCTACGCGCCCGAAGGCGCATACGGCTCGCAGGGCATCACGCACGGCGTCATGTTCGGCATGGATCGCCCGCAGAACAACAACCTCCAGCAGGCGACGCAGGAGTATCTCAACGGCCTGCTTCAGGTGAACACGTACCTGCGGCGGTCGGGCGCGTCGCGGCGCATGACCGTTGACGGACGCGCGGCCATCGCGACGACGCTCATCGGGCGTTCGCCCGTGACGGGCCAGAGCGAGACCGTGACCATCGTCACGAGCTTGCTGCGCAACGGCGACCTCTTCTACATGGCGGCGGTCGCCCCGCGCAACGAGCAGGCCACTTACCAGCAGTCGTTCAACAACATCCTGCGGACGCTGCAAATCAACGACCGTTACTGAGCCGGGCTTTCGAAGCTCTTCGAAGGACGATTGAACACGGCGGGCGGCCTGACTTTGAGAGTCAGGCCGCCCCGCTTCTTTGCCGAAAGGAGAGGGTCTCGGATGGCGAGAGGTTGGGAGAGCAAAGCCGTCGAAGCCCAGTTGGAAGAGAAGACCGCGCGCGACGAAGACCGCGCCGCCTTCGAGGAGCTTTCGCCCGCGGAGCGCGCCCGCCGCGAACGCCTCGACGCGCTCCGACTTTCGCGCGCCCGCACGCTCGAACAACTCGAACGCGCCGCCGCGCCCGCCCACCGCGAGATGCTCAAACGCACACTCCTCGCGCTCGAAAGAGACATCAACGAGCTAAGTTCAGAAGCGGAAGCCCGACCGTGAGGGAGGGCGTAAAGCCTTCGACAAGTATCCCCGAAGGGGATAGAGGCAATAGCCGGGGGCAAGTGCGAAGCACGCCGCCCCCGGAATAAGTAGCAATAAGAATCCGACCCTGAAGGGGTCGCAGATTCAACGTTGAATCTGCGACCCCTTCAGGGTCGAAAATTTTATCTACGCTTAACCGGGGGCGGCGCAAACTTCGTTTGCTCTGCCCCCGGCTATTGCCTCTATCCCCTTCGGGGATATTTATGAAGCTCTTGCGCCCTCCCTCACGGTCGGGCTTCTGCCTGTTAGCTGGTCACTGACATCTTGCCGCCGCATTCGGGGCAGAACTTCGAGGCGGTTTCGGGCTGGTGGCCGCAGCCGACGCAGGTCGGGCGGGGCGGGGCGGTCGGCGTCCCGCATTCGGGGCAGAACTTGGCCTTGCCGACTTCCGCCTCGCAGGCCGAGCAGCGCGGCGTGGCCGACGCCTGCTGCTGCGCCGAAGTCGGGGCCTTGAGGGTCGCCCCGGCGCTCATGTCTATGTTGGAGGCGTAGTCGGTCGAGCGCGCCTTCTCGTGGAGCTGCTCGCGCGTGGCGTCGGCCTTGGCGTGGGCGTGCGCGGAGGCGATCTCTTCCCTGTAGTCGGGCGCGCACTCTTCGCACTGACCGGCGGAGGCGTTCCAGCAGGCTTCGGGGCAGACCCACTTGCCGCAGCGCGAGCACTGTTGGAAATGCGTCTTGCCCTCCTCGACGGCCTTCTGCAAAGCCTCGTCGTGGGCCTTGCCGCCGACGGCGCGCTGTAGCTCGTAGGCCGAATCACCGGCGGAGCTGGCCCACCCGCCGAAGAGGTTCCCGGCGGCGCGCAGAAGCGACCCGGCGGTTCCCGTAATCGAAGGCTGGAAGCGCGACATGTAGCCGTTGCCGCACTTGTCGCAGTGGAACTTGAACTGGTAGCCCTTGTCTGTGGAAAGGTCGTCGTAGTTGTTGACGAACTGAATCATGCCCATCGTGCGTCTCGAACCTCCAGGGCATAAATCGTAAATCGTGAATCGTGAATCGTCAACGGATTAAATCGGCCTCAGTATATTAACGATTTACGATTCACGGCCTTTGGCCTCCTGCCACAGCTCCTCCATCTCGTCCAGAGTCGCCGCGCCGAGTTCGCGGCCCCGTTCCTTGAGGCCGCGTTCGATGTGGCGGAAGCGTCGGCGGAATTTGCGGTTGGTGAGTTTGAGGGCGGCTTCGGGCTCCACGCCGAGGTGGCGGGCGATGTTGGCGGCGGCGAAGAGGAGGTCGCCGACCTCTTCGCGGACGCGCGCGGCCTCGGCCTCTGAGTCGGGCGCGCTCGCGGCGTGGTCGCGGACGGCGGCGCGGAGTTCTTCAATCTCCTCCTGAAGTTTGTCGAAGACGCCTTCCACGTCCGGCCAGTCGAAGCCGACGCGTGCGGCCTTGGTGGTGAGCTGGTGCGCCTCCATGAGCGCGGGCGCTTTGGCCGAGACGCCTTCGAGGAGCGAAGAGTCCGCCTTCTCGCCCCCGTCCTTGCCCGCCGCGCGCTTCTCCTCGGCCTTCATCGCCTCCCAGTTGCGCAGAAGCTCTTCGTTGTCGCGCACCTTCGCGTCGCCGAAGACGTGCGGGTGGCGGCGCACCATCTTGGTATGGATGGCGTCGGTCACGTCCTCAATCGTGAACTCGCCGCGCTCGCGCGCCACCTGCGCGTAGAAGACGATCTGGAAGAGCAGGTCTCCCAACTCGTCGCGCAGCTCAAGAGGACGGCCCTCGCGCGCCTCCTCGACGGCCTCGAACGCCTCGTAAGCCTCCTCCAAAAGCATCGGCGCGAGGCTCGCGTAGGTCTGCTCCCGATCCCACGGGCACCCTTCGGGCGAGCGCAAGGTGGACATCAACGCGACCAAATCTTCAAAAGTGGCAGCCATATCCTCTTCCTAAGTTCAAAATTTAATGTCCAAAGTTCAAAGCTTAGTACAGGACAAAAATTGATCTTTGAAACTGCATAAAAGGCCATCGTGCCGCTATCCTTGACAAGATTTGTCGCCAAACATTTCTTGAAAGGACACGAACACAATGGCCGACATTCGCCACTTGGAGCGAACGCTTGCAGAGAATGTAACTTGGAACAAAGCCCGCATCAACTTTCTGGCGAAGTTTACGCTCGCACTCGTTCAAGTCAAGACAATCAGTCTGGTGCAAATCTCTTCGGTGATGAGTGGGCGAGCCAAACAAGACTCGCATTACAAAAGATGTCAACGCTTCCTGCGATTCTTTGACGTGCCGTTTGCCGAGGTCGCTTCGTTGGTCATCAGGTTGCTTGGCATCCCACAGCCGTTCATCCTCTCGATTGACCGCACTGATTGGTATTTGGGAGCAACTCCTTTGAACGTGTTCATGTTGAGCGTGGTCTGCAAAGGCGTGGCCTTTCCTCTGCTGTGGACTGTCTTGGAGAAGAAAGGTTGTTCCAATACCCAAGAAAGAATCGAATTGTTGGACAAGTATCTGAGACTGTTCGGCAAGGATTCGCTTTCGTTTGTGGCCGTCGGACCGCGAGTTTATTGGGCAGGATTGGTTCCGCCATCTTCGTCAAGAGAGGATTCCGTTTCGCATTCGCATCAGGGAGAACATCAAAGTTGCTAACTGTCGTGGCAACAAAATGGTGTCGGCCAGGAACTTGTTTCGCACACAGCGGGCCGGGGTCGGGAGTCTGCTCTCTGGCAAGCGGAAAGTCTTGGGGGAAGAGTTTTTCTTGATGGGCATGAGAACCGAAGAGGGCGAATATGTGATTGTCGCCAGCAATGTTGAGAGTCAACAGATACTTTCTGATTATGCCAAGCGTTGGCAGATCGAAACGCTGTTCGGTTGCTTGAAGTCGCGGGGCTTTTGTTTGGAAGAAACACATATCACCGAGCGCGAGAGACTTGAGAGACTTCTTGCTCTGATGACGCTGGCCTTTTGTTGGGCGTACATTGCGGGTCAGTGGTTGGCACACACCAACCCAATCAAGATCAAGAAACATGGTCGCCCTGCGAGAAGTCTTTTTCGTCATGGGTTCGATTACTTGCGCCGCATAATTTGCAATCAGGACTGCCTAACCAAACGCATTGACTTCATTAAACTTTGCAACCTTTTGTCCTGTACTTAAAGTTCAAAGTTATAGTGCAAAGCACGGTTCGTGTCACCTCTCGACCTGACTCGCGGGCAATGTTGACACTCCGCATCGCCGGGCATATCTTGCCCAGACCCACTTGGGGGCGGGAGAAGCCTCTCCCACGGCCTCGACGGTGACTCACTCGACGCTTTTAGGCGACAGCAAAACGCCCTGCACCTCTCGACGAGACAGCCATGACAAACACTCACGTCTTCATCTCTCACAGTAGCAAGGACGACCCCTTCGTCAAACAACTGCGCGAGGCGCTTGAAGGGCTCGGCATCAATGTCTGGGTGGATTCTCGCAACCTGCGCGGCGGGTCGAAACTCGCGCCGGAAATCGAAGCAGCCATCGAGGCGGCGCGGCAGTTCGTCGTCGTTCTGAGTAAAGAGACGGTCGAGTCCCCTTGGGTGAGGAGGGAGATCAGGAAGGCTTTGGAGGTCGAGCAGAGGCGCAAGGCCGAGGGTTATAGAGTCATCCCGCTGCTCGTCGGGGTGGGGCCGGACGCCTTGGGAACGTGGTTCGACGAGGAGCCGGTGGGTGTGAAAATAGAGGTGACGGCGGGAGGGTTGAGTGATGCACTGCCCGCCCTGGTCTCCGCGCTGGGCGAGCGACTGCCGGACGACCCGCAGCCCGCGCATGCGGTCTCCGCGCGCCCGGTCGCCGAGTTGAAGTTGAGATTGAGGAACGGCGCGGTCGCGCAGGTCTCTGAAGGCGTGCAGCGCGCGACCGCGACGGCGCAGTTGCTTTACGACCCCGCAGACCCGCTCAGACCTGCCGTCGAGAGCCGCGAGTTTAAATTCACCGCGCCGCTCGGCCCCATCGAAGCCGAAGACCTGCGCTGGTATCTGGAGAGCTACTACCTCTGGCCGACGGGCGTCTTCAACGAGCGCGCCGCGCACATCGAGTCGCGGCTGCCGGTCTGGGGGCAGGAGTTATACAAGGCGGCGACCGGCGCGCAGTCGGCGCAGAAGCTTCTGGCAGACTGGATGAGCGTTGCCGAAGGGAGCGAGCGCAGGTTCTCAGTGATGGTGGAGAACCGTGCGCTGGAGGGCAGCGAAGACGAGGAGCAGGCCGTCGCCGACGAAGCGGCGAGCGCGCTGCTCTCTTTGCCCTGGGAGTTGCTGCACGACGGAGACGCCTATCTCTTCCACGATAGGAATCCGGTCAGGGTGCGTCGCTCGCTGCCGAAAGAACGCCCGACGACTGCCGCCCCGACGGGGTTGCCGATCCGCATCCTTCTGGTCAGCCCGCGCCCGGAAGACAAGCGCGCCGCCTACATTGACCACCGGGCCAGCGCCAAGCCGCTGGTCGAAGCCCTCGAAGACCTCGGCGAGCTGGTCTCGGTCAGCCTCCTCACGCCCCCGACTTCCCGGCCTTGCAGGAGTCTCTGCGCCGAGCCTCGGAGGCGGGCAAGCCTTTCCACGTGGTTCATTTCGACGGGCACGGCGTCTACGACCGCGAGCGCAGTCTGGGCGCGCTCTGTTTTGAAGACCCCGCCGACGAGCACAAGCTTTCGGGGCGCGCCAGCGAATTGATTTACGCCGCGCCGCCGAAGGACAAATCCGTCGGCAACAATAAATACATGGTTGATCTGGTGCGCGCCTACCGCATCCCGCTGATGTTCCTCGAAGCGTGCCAGTCGGCGGCGAGCGAGGAAGTGCCGACCGCCTCGGTCGCCGTCACGCTGCTGGAAGAGGGCGTCACGTCAGTCGTGGCGATGAGCCACAGCATCCTCGTGGAGACGGCCCAACGCTTCGTCAGAGCCTTCTATCAGGAGTTGGCCGAAGGCAAGCGTATCGGCACGGCGATGCTCGCGGGGCAGCAGGCGCTCTACTCGGATACTTACCGGGGGAAGATGTTGGGCGCGGGCGACCTCCACTTGCAGGACTGGTTCGTGCCCGTGCTCTATCAGGAGGAGCACGACCCGCAACTCGTCACACGACTCCCGCCGAATGACGTGCGAGAGTTGCAGAAGAAAGGGCGCACTCTCAGTCTGGGTGAGCTTCCCGCCCCGCCCGCGCACGATTTCATCGGTCGCAGCCGCGAGCTGCTGGCACTTGAACGGCTGCTGGTGGATGAGCCTTACGCGGTCGTTCGCGGGCAGGGCGGCGAGGGCAAGACGACGCTCGCCGCCGAGCTTGCGCGCTGGTTGGTGCGCGTGGGCCGCTTCCGCCGCACCGCCTTCGTCAGCCTCGAACATTACACGGACGCGCGCGGCGTGCTCGACAGCCTTGGTCGGCAGTTGGTTCCCGGCTACAGCGTCACGAACTACTCTGACGACCTGAAGGAAGCTCTCCAACCCGTCGAGCGCGCCTTGAGAGACCGCCCGACGATCATCGTCCTCGACAACATGGAGAGCGTGCTGCCCGACAAGGAAGGACGCGCCCCGGCGGGCTCCGAGCCCGTCGAAGAGTTGTTCGATCTCTGCCAGAGCTTGCTACAGGCGAGCCCCGCCACCCGCCTCGTATTCACAACGCGCGAGCCGCTCCCCGCCCCCTTCAATGACGAACGCAGGGAACGGCCCCTCGGTGCGCTCGACGAGAGAGACGCCGTGCGCCTGGTCGGCGAAGTAATGAAACGTGAGGGGCTCACGCCGAAGGCCGAAGACCCCGGCGCAGACCCGAAAGAGGTCACAGAACTGGTCGAAGCGGTGGGCTGCCACGCCCGCGCCCTTACTCTGCTTGCCAGAGAGGTGGCGCATGAGGGCGTGACGGCAACGACAGAGAACGTCCGCCGCCTGATGGAAGGCCTGCACGAAAAATTCCCCGGCGACCGCGAAAACTCCCTCTATGCCAGCGTCGAGCTGTCGCTACAACGTCTGCCCGCCGAGAGCAGGGAGCAGGCGAAAGCATTGGCAGTGTTCCACGGCGGGGCGCATCTGTACGTATTGGGGCAGGTACTCGGCGCTGAGCTGGAGGTGGTCAACAGCCTTGCCGTGCAGTTGATAGAAGTAGGTTTGGCAAAAGACGCGGGCGACGGCCACCTGCGTCTCGACCCGGCGCTGCCCTCATACCTGCTGAGGGAGCGGAGCGAGCAGGAACGGGAGTCGGCCCAGGGGCGCTGGGCCGAAGCGATGAAGATGCTGACGAGCTTCCTGTATGAGCAACGGTTTGAAGACGCCAGGCTGTCCTCGCGGCTGACTGTGCTGGAGCTGCCAAACATTCTGGCGCTGCTGCGGCGGGCTGAGGAGAAGGAAGAACCGGAAGCGGTTGTCGAGATAGCATTAAGCATTGAAGAACTGCTATCAGATTTGGACAGAACTCAGGCGCTGGCAGAGGCGATCGGGGTGCGCGAGCGTGCGGCACAAAAGCTGGGCGAATGGGGGCGCGCGCGATTTACAGCGGTGAGCGGCCAGATTGACCATCTGCTTGAGCGCGGCGAGGTGCGGGCGGCGCTCTCGGTCGCAAAACAGTTGCTTGAGAGCTGCCGTCAGGCCGGTGAGAGTGCATATCCTAGAGCTGATTACGACTTCGCTTTGGCGCACTTTAGGCTGGGCAGGGTGCTCGTGACGGGCGGTGCGGCTGAGCATGCGCTGGTGCTGCTAGACGAGGCGCGTCGCCGCTTCGAGGTGCTGGCAGAGAGGGGCAATAAAGACGGCGCGCTCATGGCCGCGACGGCATTCACCGAGAGCGGCAACTGCCTGCAAGACCTAGGGCGTCTGGACGAGGCAGCACAGGCTTATGAGGAGGCTGTCCGACGTCACGAGAAATTGGGAAACCAAAGGGGAACTGCTGGCGCCAAAGGAGAGCTCGGGACAGTCCGCATGCAGCAGAGGCGCTATCCAGAGGCGCTGGCAGCCCATGAGGAGGCACGGCTTACCTTCGATGGGCTAGGTGAGCGTCGGAGTGTCGCCACGGCTTGGCACCAGATCGGGATGGTGCATAAGGATGCGGGACAGTACGAGTTGGCTGAACGCGCCTACCAGCAGTCGCTGGCTATCAGGGTCCAGCAGAAGGACGCCGCTGGTGAGGCCGCCAGTCTTAACGAGTTGGGTAATCTTTATGGTCGAAGCAGGCGGCTGGAGGAGGCGGTCAAGTGCTATCGGCAGTCAGCCGACATCTACGTTAAGCTACAAGACCAAAAGAAGGAAGGGACAGCTCGTAACAATCTAGGCCACACTCTCCTCAAACTGGGGCGGCATGACGAGGCAAGGGGTGAATTGCTGCGCGCCATCAAGTGCAAGCAGTCTTACGGTCACGCGGCTCAACCGTGGACGACTTGGAATATCCTCAGCCAGTTGGAGCAGGCCACCGGAAACAGGGAGGCAGCTACCCAAGCGCGCCAGAAGGCACTTGAAAGTTATCTGGTCTATCGAAGAGACGGCGGATATGGTACGACAGTCGGAGCAGAACTTTGCGCTGCGGTGGCGGAGGCCATCACGCAGGGCGCTGAGTCAGAGCTGGGACAACAGCTCGCAGACCTCTCAGGCGAGAACCTCGCGCCACAGGTCAAAGCGTTAATTACTATGATACAGGACGTGCTGCGAGGCGTGCGCGACCCGGCAATGGCCGACAACCCTGAGATAGACGCCAGAGATGCCGCGGAATTACTCCTGCTGCTGGAAGCGTTGGGCGCGGGGTGATGACCGCCGCCGACACTTTTATGGGCATTCGTGCTCAGAGGGGCGCTGTTCGGGCTGTGGTCAGGGATTTGCCACAGAGACACGGAGGCATGGAGATAAAACGAAGGAAGGAAAGAAATGTTAAGTGAGGGTTGAATCACTCAGCTCTCCCTCTCGCCTCGCTCTCTTCCTTTTTCTTAAAATCTCTGTGCCTCTGTGTCTCCGTGGCAAATCTTCCGTTTATTATGCCATTCCGGCGATATTCCCTAAACCTGCGGGGCGCTGCGTGCGTATAGAGTGGCGTTCGAGGCAGTTTGCTCGCCCGTCCTTTTTAAGACCCCAGAGCCGAGTTTTTATGCGACACCTTCACTCTTTTTACGTCGAGACCTTCCGCATCGCGTTGCAGTCCATTTTCGCGCATAAGCTGCGGGCGTTCCTCACGCTCATCGGCATCATCATCGGCGTGGCGTCGGTGGTGGTGGTCGGCGCGGCGATTTCGGGGCTCAACACCTACGTCGTGGAGAAGATGAGCAAGATGCTCGGCTCGAACCACTTCATGATCGCGCGGATGGCGGGCGCCGGGGAGATGACGGAAGAGGAGTGGGAGAAGCGCAACCGCCGCAACCCCAAGTTGGAGTTCGCCGACATGGAGTGGCTGCGGGAGAACTGCAAGACGTGCAGCGCCGTCGGCGCGCAGGTCGGGCGCGGCTTCAACTTCGAGCAGGACGGCGTGCGCTTCCTCGGCGGCATCGTCTTCGGCGTGACGGCGAACATGGGCGAGATCGAGGACAAGACGATTACCGAGGGGCGCTTCCTTGACCAGCGGGAGGTCGAGAACGCGAAGCTCGTCGTCGTCCTCGGCGCGGACATCAAGGACAAGTTCTTCCCCGACACCGAGGCGGTCGGGAAGACTCTGAAGGTCGGCGGGCTCCCGATGCTCGTCATCGGCGTGGAGGAGCGGCGCGGGCCCATCTTCGGCGAACTCGTGGACAAGCACGTCTACATCCCCATCTCCGCGTATGGGCGCATCTGGGGCCGACCGTCCGACATGCAGATTCACGGCAAGGGGGCCGTCCCCGGCCAGTTCCAACTCTCCATCGAGGACGCGCGCACGGCCCTGCGCACCTACCACAAGCTTTCGGGGAGCGCCGAGGACGACTTCGGCCTCGTCAACACCGAAGAGCTGGGCGGGCAGATTGACCAGTTCACGAGCGCCATCGCTTTGGTCGTCACGCCCGTCACGCTGCTCTCGCTCGTCGTCGGCGGCATCGTCGTGATGAACATCATGCTCGTCTCCGTCACCGAGCGCACCTTCGAGATCGGCCTGCGCAAGGCTCTGGGCGCGCAGCGCAAGCAGATACTCATGCAGTTCCTCGTCGAGTCGGCGCTCTTGTGCGCGTTCGGCGGCATCCTCGGCCTTCTGGCGGCGGCGGGGATAGCACAGCTCATCTCGACGTTCACGCCGATCACGATGACGATCACCATCGTCTACATCGTCCTCGCCATCGGCTTCTCCAGCGTCATCGGCATCATCGCGGGCATCTACCCGGCCTTCAAGGCCTCGCGCCTTGACCCCATCGTCGCGCTCACGAGGAATTGAACATGAAGTTCCGCCTGCCCGGCCTCATCACTAAAGACGTGCTCGCGATGGCGTTCGACAGCATCAGGTCGAACAAGTTCCGCAGCGCGCTGACCGTGCTCGGCATCGTCATCGGCATCCTGACGGCCCTGAGCGTCGCGGCCATCCTGATGGGCCTGCGCGGCAACCTCGTCAAGATCGTCGAGGAGTACGGCGTCAACAACATCTACGTCTTCCACCTCTCGACCGGCATCCAGCTCGGCGAGCGCGACCAGGAAGAGCGCGCGCGCAAAGTCCTGACGCCCGAAGACGGCGAGGCCGTCATGGCGCTCGCCCCGGCGGTCGAAGACCTCGCCTTCGTCTCGCCCAACATCGGCTACTACGGCGGCCCCTTCGACGACACCATCAGCTACAACGGGAAGACCTACCGGCGCGGCAACACGCAGGGCGTGACCCCGAACCACGCGAACATCTCGAACGTCAAGCTCAAGGAGGGTCGCTTTATCAGCGAGCATGACGACCAGTTCCGCCGCAACGTGATGGTCCTCGGCGTCAACGCCGCGCAGGCGCTGTTCCCCGACCAGCCCGACCGCGTCGTGGGCACGGAGGTCAAGATGGGCGGCTACGTCTGGGAGGTGATCGGCGTCCTCGAGAAGCGCAAGAACGCCTTCATGGGCGAGAACGAGGAGGACAACGCCGTCCTCGTCCCGTTCCGCACGGGCCTCCAGGTCGCGCCCGCGCGCCGCTTCCTGCTCTTCATCGTTCAGGCGAAGCCGGGGCTGCGTGAGGCGGCGATTGACCAGATCGAAGAAATCCTGCGCGCCCGCCGCCGCGTGAAGTTCGAGCAGTCGAACGACTTCGACGTTAAGGCGGCGGACGCCTTCATCAGCCAGTTCGACAGCATCTTCGGGATGGTCGGCCTCATCGCCATCGCCATCTCGTCGGTCGGCCTGCTCAGTCGGCGGCATCGGCGTGATGAACATCATGCTCGTCTCCGTCACCGAGCGGACGCAGGAGATCGGCATCCGCAAGGCCGTCGGCGCGCGCCGCATAGACATCGTCAGCCAGTTCCTCTACGAGGCGATGACCCTGACGCTCTTCGGCGGCATCCTCGGCGTCCTCATCTCGTTCGTCGCGAGTTGGATTATCATGTTCTTCGTGCCGAGCCTGCCCGCCCAGATTCCCACCTGGGCGGTCGTCACGGGCCTCGTCGTCTCCGTCTCGGTCGGCCTCGTCTTCGGCGTCTGGCCCGCCCTCAAGGCTTCGCGCCTTGACCCCATCGAGTGCCTGCGCTACGAATAAGTTGCCGAAGCCCTGAAAGGGCGCGAGATAATAGCCGGGGGCAAGTGCGAAGCACGCCGCCCCCGGAACAGGCGAGAAAAGAAGTCCGACCCTGAAGGGGTCGCGCCTCAACGTTGAGGCGCGACCCCTTCAGGGTCGGACTCTTTTATCTACGCGTGACCGGGGGCGGCGCAGACTTTCGTCTGCTTACCCCCGGCTATTATCTTCGTCCCCTGCGGGGACAAAGCGATGTGCTGTTGGTCTTCTCCGAATCCCCGTTTGTTGCGACGGCGCGGGCCGCAGTGCTACCATCCTCCGGTAAGTATTCAAACAAAATTCCAGCGGCGAGCCCGGCCCCGGCGGGCTTCAGAAGGCGCTTGACGAGTATCAAGATGAGCGAAGATAAACCCAATTTTAAAATCACCGACCGCAGACTCTTCAATCCGGACGGCTCGCCGCGCGATATCGAGCGCGAGGAGCCCGCGCCGCCTCCTACGCCCGCACCGTCGCAGGAGGCCGACGCCGCGCCCGCGCCTTCGAGCACGGCCACGGACTCGCCCGCCGCGAGCGGGGCCGGAGAGGAACCCGCGCGCCCGGCAGGCGACGAGGATGCGTCAACGGCTGCGCGCGGCCCATCCGCGAGTGGCGCGGCTGAGTCCCACGGCGCGGCTGCGGCGGACGAAGACGGGCAGGAGTTCCTGATGGCCGTCGAGTTCATCGCGTCGTTCGCGGCGGACGCGCTCGGCATGGTGAACCACCCCGGCGCGGAGGGGCGCGAGGTCAACCCGCCGCTTGCCAAGCAGTGCATAGACATGCTCGGCGCGCTCCAACGCAAGACGCGCGGCAACCTCAACGAAGAGGAGCAGCACTTCCTCGAAGTCATCCTTTCGCAACTGCGCATGCAGTACGTCTCCGTCACCAGCGCGGGACGCGCGGGCTCGCCACGCGGCGGCGGCGGTCGCGGCTTCACGGGCGGCGACATCACCGGCGGAATGTAAAAGGCCGTGAACCGTAAACCGTGACGGGTGACAGGAAAGAAACTGTTTTTCTCCTGTCACCCGTCACGGTTTACGGTTCACGGTTTACGGCTTTTATGAAACTGTCCTTTCTCGGCACGGGCACTTCGACGGGCGTGCCGTCCATCGGCTGCGAGTGCGAGACGTGCACTTCCGTTGACGAGCGCGACAAGCGTCTGCGCGTCTCCGTCCTCGTCGAGCACGGTGGCCAGACCGTCCTCGTTGACACCTCCTCCGACTTCCGTCAACAGGCCCTGCGTCAAGGCTTGAAGCGCCTCGACGCAGTGCTCATCACGCACTGCCACGCCGACCACATCTTCGGCCTCGACGACATCCGCCCCTTAAACTTCCGCCACGGCGCTCTCGGCGTCTACGCCAACGAGCGCGCGTGGCGCGACATCCGCCGCATCTTCCAGTACGTCTTCGAGCCTTCGCACTTCGGCGGCGGGCTCCCGCAAGTCCTGGCGCACACGGTCGAGCCGGGCGCGGAGTTCTGCTTCGGCCCCGACCTGCGCGTCACGCCCGTCGAGGTGATTCACGGGCGGCTGCCCGTCGTCGCCTACCGCTTCAACGACTTCGCGTACCTGACCGACCTGAGCGAGATACCGACGGCCTCCGCCGAGCTGCTCCGCGACTTGGACGTGCTCGTCCTCGACTGCCTGCGCATCAGGCCGCACCCGACGCACCTCTGGTTGGAGCGCGCCCTCCAGTACGTCGAAGAGCTGCGCCCGCGCCGCACCTACTTCACGCACATCGCGCACGACATCAAGCACGCACGCGACTCCGCCCTCCTGCCCGAAGGCGTCGAGTTCGCTTACGACGGACTGGAAATAAATGATGAATGATGAGTGATGAATGATGAATTAAGCCCGATTTTGAACTTCTCAAATCTCAGCTTTAACATTTCAACCGGCAAGATATTCATCATTCATCATTCCGCATTCATCACTCTCTTTTTATGAGACTTTTCCACGGCTACGACAATGCGGAGATCGCGCGCCCGACCGTGCTGACGCTCGGCGTGTTCGACGGGCTCCACCTCGGCCACCAACTCGTGATGCGGACGGTGGTCGAGCGTGCGCGCTCCGTCGAAGCGATTCCCACCGTCATCACCTTCGACCCGCACCCGCGCGCCGTCCTCCACCCGGAGTCTGCTCCGCCGCACCTCCAGACGCTCGACCAGAAGATCGAGTCCTTCGGCGTGATGGGCATCGAGCAATCAATCGTCATCAACTTCACGCGAGACTTCGCGCGCGTGAGCGCCGCCGAGTTTTTGCGCGACGTGGTGCACGAGCGTCTCCACGCGAAGGAAGTTTATCTGGGGCGCGGCTTCGCGTTCGGGCGCAACCGCGAGGGCGACATCAATCTGCTGCGCGAGGTCAGCGGGCAACTCGGCTTCTTCGCCGACGAAGTGCCGGAAGTGCGCCTGCGCGGCCAGCGCATCAGCTCAAGCCTCATCCGCGACTTGCTCGCCGAGGGCCGCGTGAACCTCGCGCGGAGGATGTTGGGCCGCCCCTACGGCGTCGAGGGCCGCGTCGTTCGCGGCGCGGAGCGCGGGCGCACCATCGGCTTCCCGACCGCGAACCTCCACCCGCAGAACCGCGTCATCCCGCGCCGGGGCGTCTACGTCACGGCGACTCTCATCGAGGGCGCGTGGCGGCGGAGCGTGACGAACATCGGCGTCCGCCCCACCTTCGAGAGCGAGGCCGAACCTTCGGTCGAGACATACGTCATGGATTGGACGGGCGACCTCTACGGCGACGTGGTGCGCGTGCGCTTCCTCCACCGCGTCCGCGACGAGCGCCGCTTCGCCTCCGTCGAAGAGCTGAAGCGGCAGATTGACGCCGACGTGGAGCGCGCCCGGAAATATTTTGAGAGGGAAGGCGTGCGCCGTGCACTCGCGGTCGTTTGAGACGTAATTGAGGAACCCGCGGAAAGGCTTTTAGGCCCCGGAAGCAGCGAAAGAAAATCGGTCTTGAGGCATCAAATATTTTGCATTTCTTTCGCCCCTTTGGGGCTCCGCTTACGTAAATCATTATGTCCCACGGCGCGCGCCGTGGGCTAAATTATGTCGGCCTTTGAGGGGCTGATGAGGAGCTAGAATCTCCGAAGTTTGAACCTTATAGAGACAGGATTGCGACAAATCTCAAGTAAAGTCGGCGATAATATGGCGGCCATCGAACCGAAAGAACTTTCAGAAACAGGCGCGGCGGGCACGGAGCCCCGGCGCGTCGAAGGCAACGGCGCGAACGGCAACGGGCGCTCGAAGACCGCCATCGCGCTCGTCAAGACGAACGGTCAAAACGGCGAGAGGGCCGCGGGCGCACGAGACAGTGCCGTGCCTTCCGCGACGGGCGACGAAGCCCGCGCCGATGATGCGAGCGTCGTCGAAGCGAGCGGCCTCAAAGGTTGGCTCCGCACCTTCCAGATCGTCCGCGTGCTCGGCACGATGGCGCTCTACCTCTTCCTCAACGACTACGACATCCGCGCCGCCTTCAACCAGCGAGTGTCCGAACGCAAACGCGAGGAGGCCCGCGCGCTCGGTCGCACAGCCCTCTTCCGTGAATGGGCGCGCGACCTCTTTCTGCGCCGCGCGCTCGACAAGTTAATCAGGCTCGTGCGCCTCTTCGTCTTTCGCGGCGCTGAGGGGACGGAGGGCAAGGAGCGACGGCTTGAGAAGCAGGGCGTCTGGCTCAGAGACCACTTGATCGGGCTCGGCCCGACTTTCATCAAGATCGGGCAGTCGCTCGGCACGCGCGCAGACCTTCTGCCGCTCGCCTACATTAAGGAACTCTCGACCTTGCAGGATCAGGTCCCGCCGTTCCCAACGTCGGAAGCCTTCGCGCGCGTCGAGGCCGAACTCGGTCGGCCCGTCGCCGAAGCCTTCATGGAGATTGACGCGGAGCCGGTCGCCTCGGCCTCGCTCGGACAGGTCTACCGCGCGCGACTGCGCACGGGCGAAGAGGTCGCCGTCAAAGTCCAGCGGCCCAACCTGCGCGAGAAGGTCTCGTTCGACATCGCCGTGCTCGGTCGTATCACGCGCTTCCTCGCGCGCTTCCCCGCCGCGAGCGAGAACGCCGACTGGGAGGGGATGCTCAGAGAGTTTCGCCTGACCATCTTCGAGGAGATGGACTACGCGCACGAGGGGCGCAACGCCGACCGCTTCCGCCAGAACTTCCGCGACTGGCGGGCCGTCCACGTCCCGCGCATCCACTGGTCGCACACCACCGCGCGCGTCATCACGATGGAGTTCATCCGCGGCACGAAGGTCACGGACATCGAGCAGTTGAAGGCGCGGCGCATCTCGCCCGTCAAGGTCAACCGCCTGCTCGTGCGCGCGTACTTGAAGCAACTCTTGGAGGACGGCTTCTTCCACGCCGACCCGCACCCCGGCAACCTGCTCGTGATGGATTCGGGCCACCTCGCCTTCTTCGACTTCGGGATGACGGGCCGCATCACGCCCCGCCTCCAGTCGCAGATGATAGACGCCTTCTTCCACGTCATCGGGCGCGACGTGGAGGGCCTCGCGCAGGACTTGATAAACCTCAACTTCCTCAAGCCCGGCGTTGACCCGGAGCGCGTGCGCCCCGTGGTCGAGGGGCTCTTCCGTCACTACATCAATCTCAAGCTCGGCGACGTGAACTTCAAGGAGCTGACCTACGACCTCGCCGAGGTGATGTACGACTACCCGTTCCGTCTGCCGTCGAACTTCACATACATCATCCGCGCCCTGATGACTTTGGAAGGCATCGGCATCGTCACCGACCCGGAGTTCAGCTTCTTCGACACGGCGAAACCCTTCGCCAAGGAGTTCGTCCTGCGGCGCGAAGGGAAACAGTTCCGCAAGCTCATGCTCGACAAGCTCACGGGCCGCGATTCGGACGGGCGCATCGAGTGGGGCAAAATCTGGAAGCTCGCCAAGATGGCGGCGAAGACTTATCTGGAGAAGTGAGGCCGGAAGGCCCGGCCTTCATCATCAAAACATCGGCCCCGCGCGTCACGTCCGACGCGCGGGGCTTTTCGCTTTTCGCTTTACGGGATGAAGGCGGCGCACTTATCATGCGGCGACCGACTTAAACGTCGAAGCTGGAAGCTAACGGCGAACCCGCCTTTTTCCGTCCGGCATCACAGGCGTAGTTGATTTCTCCATCCCCGCCGCGCGGACGTGCGGCAACCGAGTGAGGCGAAAGACGAATGGAAACAATGAGACCCGAAGGGGGGCTCGAAACCCCGGCGAAAGACTCTTTCCTCAACCGCCTGCTCGGATTCATCGAGCGGGCCGGGAACATCCTGCCGCACCCGGCGACTTTGTTCGTCATCCTCGCGCTCTTCGTCGTCGTGCTCTCGGCGATCACGGCGGCGCTCGGCGTCTCGGTCATCCACCCCGGCACGAAGGAGGTCGTCAAGGCCGAGAGCCTTCTGACGGTCGCGGGGCTGCACCGCATCCTCACCTCTCTGGTGACGAACTTCACGGGCTTCGCGCCTCTGGGGACGGTGCTCGTCGCCATGCTCGGCATCGCCGTCGCCGAAGGGAGCGGGCTCATCTCGGCGACCTTGAGGGCCGTCGTGCTCTCGGCCCCGCGAAAGCTTCTGACGGTTGTCGTCGTCTTCGCGGGCGTGCTCTCGCACATGGCGAGCGACGTGGGCTACGTGCTTGTTATCCCCTTGGGCGCGATGATTTTTCTCGCCGTCGGGCGACACCCGATAGCGGGACTGGCGGCGGCGTTCGCGGGCGTGTCGGGCGGCTTCTGCGCGAACTTCCTGCTCGGCCCGACCGACCCTCTGCTCGCGGGGCTGACGCAGGAGGCGGCGCGCATCCTCGACAAGGGTTACGTCGTGACGGCGGCGGCCAACTACTACTTCGCGGCGGCCTCGGCCTTCCTCATCGTGCTGGCAGGGACGTTCATCACGGAGAAGGTCATCGTGCCGCGCCTCGGCGAGTACACGGGTGACGAGAAGCCGGAGGAGCTGAAGGAACTGAGTCCGAGGGAGAAGCGCGGGCTGTGGTGCGCGCTCGTCGCTGCTTTGCTGTTCGTGGCGGTCATCCTGTGGGGGCTCGTGCCTTCGGGCGGGTTCCTGCGCGACCCGCAGACGGACAGCGTCCTGCGCTCGCCGTTTCTGACGGGTGTCGTGGCAATCATCTTCTTCGGCGGGGTGATCGTGGGGCTGGCCTACGGCATCGCGGCGGGGACGATCCGCAACGACAACGACGTGATGAAGTCCATGGAGAAGGCGATGTCAACGATGGCGCTCTACCTCGTGCTCGCCTTCTTCGCCTCGCAGTTCGTCGCCTTCTTCAACTGGACGCACCTCGGCGTCATCACCGCCGTCAAGGGCGCGGATTTCCTGCGCTCCACAGGCATCGAAGGCGTCCCGCTCATCATCAGCTTCATCGTCGTGACGGTGCTCCTCGACCTCGTGTTGGGGAGCGCGTCGGCGAAGTGGGCGGTGATGGCCCCGGTGTTTGTGCCGATGTTCATGCTCCTCGGCTACTCGCCGGAACTGACGCAGGCCGGCTACCGCATCGGCGACTCGGTCGCCAACATCATCACGCCGCTGATGGCGTATTTCCCGCTCGTCGTCGCCTTCGCGCAGCGCTACGACAAGAAGGCCGGAATCGGGACCATCATGGCGACGATGATTCCGTACTCCGTGACCTTCTTCGTGCTGTGGACGCTGCTCCTCGTCGTCTGGTATCTGTTGGGGCTCCCGCTCGGCCCCGGCGCGGGCATCGAGTACCTCCCGACGACACCGCCGACGCCTTAAATAATCCGCCCCAGAGGGGCGAGGGAGATTAGCCGGGGGTGAGCGAGGGAGCGCAAGCGACTGAAGCGAACCCCCGGAAGGACGTCCGTTAAAAACATCTCGCCCCGGAGGGGCGACGGAAACAACGCGCATTATCATTAGCGACGCGTGTTCCCGCGCCCCTGCCGGGGCGCATCATTTTTATCTCACGTTGTTCCGGGGGTTCTCGCTCGAAGGCTTACGCCTTCTCACTCAACCCCCGGCTAATCTCCCTCGCCCCTCCGGGGCTTAACTCGCGGCAATCGGCAGCGGACGCGAGACGCCCGGCGGGGGCATCGGCGCGAAGTCTTCGGGGAGGTCGCCGTTGTCGGCGCGGAGGTGCTGGCGGTCTTTCGGCCTCAGCGTGGCGATGAGTTCGGCGCGCGTCTTGGTCTTGATGGGGCTGCCGCCGTAAATCTTGCCCATCCGGGCGAGCCGCTTCTCGGAGATCGCGCCTGAAAACATCCAGAGCGGCCAGGTGAAGTTCGGCCCGTTCAGACGCCGCAGCTTGTAGAGCCACATCGCTATCGAGCCGACGCGCCAAGCGGTCGGCCCCCACCAACTGTACTGACCCGGCCTGAGATTCATCTTCCAGCACTTCATCATCAACTGCCATTGCAGCGGCGTCAGTTGTTTGGTCTGCGTGACGCCCGTCTCGTTCTCCATCCGCGTGTCGTGCAGCGGCGTGAAGATGGAAGGGATGAGGAAGGCGAAGAGGCCGCGCCGCTCGATCTCGTAGACGAGGTCAATGGTCGCCATCACGTCCTCGTCGGTCTCGCCGGGGTTGCCGACGATGAGGGTCATCGCCGGGAACCAGTTGTTCTCGTTAAGAACGCTCAAGCCTTCGAGGACGACGCTCGGCCAGTCCTCGATGTGGAAGGGCACGCCCTTCGAAGACATGATCTGCTTCGCCATCCGAACGGAGCCGGTCTCAAGGCCGATTAAAGGCGCGAGCGCCTTCTTTTCGGGGTGACTGCTGAGGTATGGGAAGTGAATCGGGCTCTTCGGCAGCAGGATGCGGGAAAGCTCCTTGATGAGCGTCGGGTCAACCACGGCGGGCGCGATGGTCGCGTGCGAGAGGACGTGCTGCTCGACGCCGGGCGTGTTGACGATGTCGGAGTAGAGGTCAATGAGCGCCTCGCGGTTGGGGAAGTAGAAGGGCGTCTCGGTGTGCACCTGCCCCCAGATGAACATGTCCTCGGTGGCGAGCGAGATTTGCTTGTTGCCCAGACGGACGTTGGCCCGCACGGCCTCCATGATCTTGTCTTTGGGGAGCGAGATTTGCGGGTTGAGGTCGGGCACGCAGAACTTGCAGCGGCGACCGCAGCCCGTCGTCATCTCGACCACGCCGAAGGTCGTGCGCGAGTCGGGGAAGAGGATTGAGTTCGGGTCGGAGGGGTGCTTGACCTCCATCGTGCGCGGCAGCTCTTCGCCGTCAATCGCCTTGCGGAAGAGCTCGATGGTCTCGGCGGATTCGCTGCGTCCCTCGACCACGCAGTCCACGCCCAACTCCTCGAAGCTGTCGGTCTGGATGATCTGCCAGCCGCCGGAGCCGCCGACGATTGTCTTGAAATTGTCTTTGTAAGGACTCGACTTTATCGAGGCGAACATCTCGCGCGAATAGTGCGAGTTGATCGGCATCTTGGACGAGCCGAAGATGGAGGTGTAGACGCCCGCGGCGAAGGTCACGCCGAGCGGGTTGTGCGTCGAGACGGCGACGACACGCGTCTTCGGGCCGATGAACTTATGCACGTCCGCCGGGTAGCAGGCCACGATGTCGCCGCGCTCGTAGGCGCGCAGCAGAGACTTCTCGACCAGACGCACGCCCGCCGGCATGTAGCGCGCCGAGCCGTCGGCGTCGCGCTCCACGTCGCGCCACTTCGGGTACTTGCGGTTGATGACGCCTTCCATCCACATCGGCAGAGAGGCGAGAGCCATCTGAATGAAGTAACCGGCGTGGTCAATTGATTCGGTGAGGGGGGCGGTGATGACGATCAGCCTGCCGCCGTCGGCGGGCGGCTCGGCGGTCTGAGCATCTTTCGTCCCGGCGTTCGACGCGGGCGCGTGTGAGTTGTGAGTTCCGTTTCCGTTCGATCTTTCGAGGGACATCTAAACCTCCACAGGGAACGCCGCGCGAGCGGCGGGAAGTGTGAGGGCCGTGCCTTGCCGTGTGCGAGAGGGGGTTAGGTCTCGGCCCTGATTGTCAGGAAGAGCCCGCTTGTTTGGTCTGGGAAGCGCACCGATTTACTTCATCGGTGCAACCGGCTTGTAAGGCGCAAAATATGAACCTTTTTGGGGTTTGAAGTCAAGCAAGTGCGCCGCCGGACGGAGCGCCGTTGGCGGCCTCAGTCCTCTTCGACGGGCGAGAGGATGAAGCGGTAGCCGACGCCGCGGACGGCGAGGAGGTGGCGCGGGCGCGAGGGCTCGTCCTCGACGTAGCGGCGGAGCCGGACGATGAAGTTGTCTATGGCGCGCGTGTCGGTGTCTTCGCTGAGGTTCCAGACGTCTTCGAGCATCGCCTTGCGCGAGACGACGCGCCCCGCGTGGCGGATGAGGTAGCGGAGCAGTTCGGCCTCCATCAAGGTCAGGCGCACGGTGCGGCCCCCGACGTGCAGCTCCAGCGCGCCGAAGTCGAAGGTCTTGCCGTCGAAGACGTAGACCAGCTCTTCCGCCGCCTCGGCCCGTTCCGCTTCCGCCTTCGCCGCGCCGCCCTCGCCCGCCGCCGTTTCGTTCGCGCCCGCCTCGCTGCTCGCATTGTCTTGCCGCAGCCACTCGCGGCGGCGCAGCAAGCCCCGCAGCCGCGCAAGCAGTATCGAAAGCTCGAAGGGCTTCGGCAGGTAGTCGTCCGCGCCCGACTCGAAGCCGCGCAGAACGTCTTCGGGCCGCCCGCGCGCCGTGAGCATCAGGACGGGGACGAAGTGCCCCTCGCGCCGCAGGCGCGTGGCGACCTCGAAGCCGTCCGCGCCGGGGAGCATCACGTCGAGCACGACGGCGTCGAACTCGGCGCGCTCTTCGAGCAAAAGACGGAGCGCCGCCTCGCCGTCCGCGACGGTCTCGACGACGTAGCCCTCGGCTTCGAGGTTGTAGCGGAGGCCGTCGGCCAAGTGTTTCTCGTCTTCGACGACGAGGACTGAGGCGCTCATCTCTCTTCGGCCCTCGGCAGGCGGATGGTGAAGGTGCTGCCGCGCCCCGGCCCTTCGCTCTCGGCGAAGACGCGACCGCCGTGCTTCTTCACCACCGAGCGCACGATGAAGAGGCCGAGCCCCGTCCCCTTGACGCGCGCCAGAGCGTGCCCCGGCGCGCGGTAGAAGCGGTTGAAGATGCGCTTCATCTGTCCGGGGCGGATGCCGATGCCGCGGTCGCTGACGCGGACGACGACGGCGCGCTCGCTCGCCGTCTCGACCTCGACGGCCACCTCCACCTCGTCGCGCGAATACTTGACCGCGTTGTCTAAGAGGTTCGAGACCGCCGCGCGCAGCTCGTCTACGTCGCCGCGCACGCGCGCGCGGCCCCCGCCGTTGAAGGTCTCCTCGTAGCGGAGCGCGCCCGCGCCGAGGTTATAGCGCGTGCGCGCCAAATCAACTTCCTCGCGCACCATCCCGCCGACATCTATCAGGGAAGTGTGGAGGTGTCGGCGGTGGTGGCTCGTCCGGCCCGCGCGCAAGACCTGCTCGATGGTGTGCAGGAGTCGGTCGCTGTCGGCGAGCATCACGTCGTAGAACTTGCGCCGCTGCTCCTCGTCCACGTCGCGCGCCTTCAGCGTTTCGAGGTAGAGGCGGATGGAAGTGACGGGCGTCTTCAGCTCGTGCGTGACGGCGTTGATGAAGGAGTCGTGCTGGTCGTTGCGGCGAATCTCGCGCACGAGGAAGATGGTGTTGAGGACGAGTCCCGTGATGATGACGACGAAGAAGATGATGCCGAGGATGAGGAGCGCGACCTTCTGCCAGTTGAGCAGAATCCACGTCACGTTCAAGGCCACCGCAATCGAGACCAGTATCGCGCCGAGCGTGATGAAGAACGCGATTGACTTGCGGCGGCTGTCGGTGCGCATGACGTTAATTATAGGCGAAACATTGATGCCGCGTTAGCGGCGGGCAGCCCCGCAGGGGCGGAAGATAATAGCCGGGGGCAAGCGAACGACAGTTCGTGCCGCCCCCGGAACAGTCGAGGAAAAGAATTTCGACCCTGAAGGGGTCGCACCTTCAACGTTGAGGTGCGACCCCTTCAGGGTCGGATTCCTTTATCTACATCCTGACCGGGGGCGGCGTGCTGCGCACTTGCCCCCGGCTATTATCTTCCGCCCCTGCGGGGCTTAAAAACTTTCGTTAAGCTGCTTCGCGGAGCGCGTTCGTCGCGGTGTCCCGGTCGGAGGCGACGACGGGCGCGGTCAGCTTGGTGAGCTTGATGTCGCTCGCGAGGCCGACCAACTGCATCCCTCGAATCAAGACCCAGTTGAGGTCGAACTCGTACCACGCGAGGCCGTGCTTGGCGGAGCGCGGGTGCGCGTGGTGGTTATTGTGCCAGCCCTCGCCGTAGGTCAGGAACGCGATGAGCCAGTGGTTGGTCGAATCGTCGTTGGTCTCGAAGCGGCGCGTGCCGAACATGTGCGTCGCCGAGTTGACGAGCCAAGTGACGTGCCACGCCACCACGACGCGCAGGAAGACGCCCCAGAAGAGCATTGACCAGCCGCCGAAGGCGAGAAGCAGCGCGCCCGTGATGATGAGCGGCATGAAGAAGAGGCGGTTCATCCAGACGTGGACGGGGTCTTTCATCAGGTCGGGCGCGTAGCGTCTGAGGACTGACTCGTCGTGCTGCTGCGCCGTGCCGGTGAAAATCCAGCCCATGTGCGCCCACCATGCGCCGTCGCGCGGCGTGTGCGGGTCGCCGGGGCCGTCGGTGTGCGCGTGATGGATGCGGTGCGTCGCGACCCAGTTGATCGCGCCGCTCTGGAGCGAGAGCATCCCGCACATGGTCAGGAAATACTCGACGACCTTCGGCGTCTTGAACCCGCGGTGCGTGAGCAGCCGGTGGTAGCCGATGCCGATGCCGGGCGCGCCCGCCAGAAGCGTCAGCCCGACGAAGGCCACAAGCCCCTGCCACGTGAACATGAAGAGTGCGGCGACGGCGAAGATGTGAAAAAGTATCACCGTGACCGTCGTCCCCCAGTTAACGCCCGTCCGCCTTATCTGCTCTACCGCCTTGTCTTCAGTCATGTCTCTCGCTTCTCCTTCAACCTTTTCGAGTCGGAAAAATTTTCCACCATTGAGATGTGTGGGGGTGAGTTAATCGTAGCAGGAAGCGAGCCCGTTGATTGTAATAGTTATGTAAGAGGTGGCGGCGGAAGGTGTTGCGAAAATGTGGTGGAAGGAAAAAGGCGAATACTTACGGCTTTTCGTAGCCGAGGACGCGCGGGACGAGACGCGCCGTGCGAGGGTCTGTGCGGAAGGTGACGAAGCCCTCGCGACTGCCGCCGCGCGGGAGGAAGGCGACGGCGAACTCGCCGCGTTCGGGCGGCGAGCCGTCTCGTTCGAGCGAGACCTCGACGGTGACGCCCTCGGCGGTCTGCCCGCCCTCGTTCACAACGGTCACGGGGACGACGAACTGCTCGCCCCTCTGTTCGGTCGCGCCGAGCAGGACTTTCACGTCGGGCGGCACGTCGCCCGCCGAACTCGCCCCGTCGTAGATGAGGAAGCCGAGCGTGCACGCGACGAGCACGAGGCCGACGCCGAAGACGGCCCACTCCAGCCAGTTCTTTTCCACCCGCTTCTGCTTCTTCTTCGTCATTGCAGCAACAGTCTCCCCGCCGACGCCCCCAGAGTCGCGGCGACGCCGAGCACGATTGTCTGCGCCACGCAGGTCGCGAGCGCCTGCCCGTCGAAGCGCCCGAAGAAAGTCAGTATCAAGGCCGAGGCCGCGAGCGCGACGGCGTATGTGACGACCGTGCCGACGAGCACGTCGTGGCGCGCGTCGAAGCGCACGTACCGGCTCGACCCCGCGAACTCGCTGTAATAAAGAATCAGCGCGCCGAGCCCCAGAGAGAGCGCGGCCAGACCGAGCAGCCGCCACGCCGTAATCTCGACGGCAATCATCAGAATCTCTTCGGTCGGCGCGACGTTCGCCGCGAACAGCACCGCGCCGCAGACGGCGAGCACCATCTGGCCGCCGAAGTGAACTTCTCCGCCGCCGCCGGAGTTCGCCCGTCCCGCCGCACTCTTTTGCCCACCGCCCGCGCCGCCGTCGCCCACGCCCTTGTCCGCCGCGTCCTCTTCGTCGCCGCTGCCGAGCTGCGCCGTCCCGACCGAGACGCCGATGGCGACCGTCATCGCCTCGACGACAATCTGGCCGACGGCCTCGCTCGCGGGCATCCCCGTGTGGATGCGCCCCAGAAGGAAGAGGACGAAGGCCGAGACGGCGAGGCCGATACCCATCTCCTCGACCGAGTCAATGACGACCTCCTCGAAGCACGAGTCCTGCCGCAGCCCCGCGTAGTAGTTGTAGCCGAGGAGCAGGACGAAGGTCGCGACGACGTAGGCGGCCAGCCGCCACGGGTGCGAAGTGAGTCCGGCCCACCAGACCTCCATCGTGTAGAGCAGCGGCAGGCTGAAGAGCAAGCCCCCGGCCACGCCGCGCGCGTACTCCCTGAGCGATTGGGCAGTCGTCCTCATGCGAAGCTTGGAGAGCGAAACATTTAAAGGGTTCTCAACGGGGCGAAATTCAGTATACTCGAAGTCTCGCATTTTGAGTGGAGGGGCGAAAACCGACTGAGATGATTACCACCATCTGTCTCGACAGCTCGACCAAGAAGTTCGTCAAGGACTTCCCGGCGGCGGACTTGAGCGACTACTGCCTGAGCAAGCAGAACGTCGTCTGGGCCGACGTGAGCGACCCGACCGGCGAGGACTTCGCCGAGCTTGCCGAGGAGTTCAACTTCCACCCGCTCTCCATCGAGGACTGCCGCAACGCGCACCAGCGTCCCAAGATCGAGGAGTTCCCCGGCTACTACTTCATCGTCCTCTACGAAGCGCAACTCACCGGCCCGGACGACGACCTCGAACTGCGCGAGCTGAACATCTTCCTCGGCCCGAACTTCCTCGTCACCGTCCACAGCCGCCCCATCCGCGCCGTCGAGACGGCCAAGCGCCTGTGGGGCGAGTGGACTGACCGCGCCGAGCACGGCGCTGGCCTGCTGGCCTACCTCCTGATAGACGCCATCGTGGACGACTACATGCCGCTCATAGACGTTCTGAGCGACCGCATGGACGACCTCGAAGACCGAATCTTCGGCGACTTTCAGCCCGACTCCATTCAGGACATCTTCCGCATCAAGAAGCAGCTCCTTTATCTGCGCCGCTCTATCACGCCGCTGCGCGATGTCTTCAACACGATGCTCCGGCGCGAGCAGCCCATCTTCCCGCGCGAGACCTTCGTCTACTTTCAGGATGTCTTCGACCACATCATCCGCGTCGCCGACACGATTGACACCCTCCGCGACATGCTCAGCTCGACGATGGATGCCTACCTCTCCGTCTCCGGCAACCGCATGAACCAGATCATGAAGCGGCTCACGTCAATCTCGACGGTCTTGATGTCGGTGACGCTCATCGCCGGAATCTACGGCATGAACTTCGACTTCATGCCGGAGCTGAAGTGGAGGTTCGGCTACGTCTTCGCCCTCGGCTCGATGGTCGCCGTCGGGCTCGCGATCTACTTCTACTTAAGGAAGGTGCGTTGGCTGTGAAGATTAGACGAAGACGACACCAGCACGGCAGCGGGCCGGAGCGCCGCAAGCACGAGGAGGAGATGGCCGCCCGCCTCGCGCCTCTGGAGGAGACGGCGGCCTTCGCCGAGTCCGACCAAAGCACGGGCGAGCACACCGCCCCCGACACCATCACGGTGAGCAACCAGTCCGTGAAGATGCCCGACAAGTTCCTCGAAGAGGAGCGCGACGCCTCCGGCATCTTCCGCCTTGAGCCGATTGTCCTCGCCATCCTCGTCGCCATGCTCCTCTTCATGGGCTTCATCGCGTGGCAAATCACGCTCATGCCTCCGAAGTAAAGTTGAAGGCGCGGGGCGCGGTCGGGTAGAATACGACCGTTGTGTTAACCATCGGCAGCCTACTCGGCATCCTCCTGCTTGTCCTTCTCAACGGGTTCTTCGTCGCCTCCGAATTCGCCCTTGTCGGCGTCCGCCGCTCGCGCATCGAGACTCTGGCCGAAAGCGGCAACCGCGCCGCGCGCCGCCTGCTCGGACTCCTCGACAATCTCAACGCCTACATCTCGGCCACGCAGCTCGGCATCACGATGGCCTCGCTCGCACTGGGCTGGCTCGGCGAGCCGGTCTTCGCGCGCCTTCTCGAAGGGCCGCTCGAAGGGCGCGTCTCCGAGGTGGCGCTCCACACCATCTCTTTCACCGTCGCCTTCACCATCATCACCTTCCTCCACATCGTCTTGGGCGAGCTGGCCCCGAAGACGATGGCGCTCGAACGCGCCGAGCGCGTGGCGCTCGCCGTCGCGTGGCCGCTGCACGCCTTCTACAAAATCTTCTCGTGGCCGATACGGCTGCTCGACTGGGCGGGCACGCGCACCGTCCGGCTCTTCGGGATGGAGTCGTCGTCCGACCACGCCTCGGTCTACACGGAGGAAGAGCTGCGACACCTCCTCGACGTTTCGCGCAAGAGCGGCCACGTCGGAGCCGAAGAGCAGAAGCTCATCAACCGCGTCTTCGAGTTCACCGACGCCGAGGTGCGCGAGGCGATGGTCCCGCGCACGCAGGTCGAGGCACTGTCCGTCGAGGCGACCTTCGACGAGGCGCGCGCCGCCTTCCGCGCCAACGGGTATTCGCGCCTGCCCGTCTACCGGGGTCGTCTGGACGAAGTGGTGGGGCTTTTGTTCAGGAAGGATTTGGACATGGGGCAGGTGCTCCCCGAACGGTTCGAGCTGGAGCAGCACGTGCGCCCGCCCGTCTTCATCCCGGCGACGGCGACGCTCGGCGCGGCGCTCGCGCAGATGCAGTCCACGCGCACGCACTTCGTCTTCGTCTTGGACGAGCACGGCGGGCTCGAAGGCATCCTCACGCTCGAAGACTTGCTGGAAGAGATTGTCGGCGAGATTAACGACGAGTTCGACGAAGAAGTGCGCGAGCAGATTACGCGCGACCGTGGGACTTATCTTTTGGACGGGATGCTCGCCGTGCGCGACGCCAACCAGCGCCTCGGCCTCGGCCTGCCGGAAGACGAAGGCTACACGACGCTCGCCGGGTTCCTGATGGCGCGCGCCGGGCGCGTCCTCGACGCGGACGACACGGTGGAGCACGTCGCCGGAATCTTCCGTGTCGAGCGGGTGGACGGTCACCGCATCCGCCGCATTCGCTTCACGCCCGCCGGAACCCCCGAAAGCGAAGAGCAGCCCCCGCGCCTCTCGGTCGCGTCGCTGCTCCCGCTCGCCTCCGCCCCGCTCATGCTCTTCGCGTGAAGGGGCGCGTCCTTACTTCAAACTTACTTCAAGGCTTCCTGACGTTCGGCGCGGGGCGCGAGCCCGTCGCGGGCGTCGGTGTGGGTGTGGCGGCGGGCGCTTCGACGCTCCCGCGCGAGGTGTAACCGGCGCGTGTGACGGCGATGCGACGGTCTCTGTTAGGCGCGTCGGCGACGGCCACGCGGACGGGCCGGAACTCGCCCGCGCGCGCCTTGGAGGTCGGCACGTAGCTCACGACGTACTGCGTGCGGAGGTCTTTCGTAATCTCCTCGGCGATCTTCGGCAGCTCCGAGAGCGAGGTCGGGTAGAAGGCGCGTCCGCCCGTCTCTTTGGCGAGGCCGTCGAGCAGGTCAACGGCCTTCTGCCGCTTCGACTTGCTGATGAACCCGGCCTCGCGCTCAAGCTCGTTGACGAAGCCGATGATGTAAATCTGAACGTCCGTTTCTTTGAGGCTCTCGAAGAGCTGTTCGCGCTTGTAGAAGCTGGCGCGGTCTTCGCCGTCGGTGACGAGGATGATGGCCCGCCGCCGCTTATCTTCGAGCGGGTCGCCCTTCTTGCGCTCCGAGGCGTGCTCGGAGGCGAGGTAGACGGCGTCAATGACGGCGGTGCGCCCGCCCTCGACGAACATGTCGTCAAGCGCGTCGCCGAGCAACTGCTTGTCGGCGGTGAAGTCCTGCATGATCTTGATCTCGTCCGAGGAGACGAAGCGGAGGACGAAGGTCTCGTCGCCCTGCTTGTTGCTCTCGACGATGGTCTTGCCCGCCTCGATGACCTGCACTATCTGGTTGCGGAGCGACCCGGAGTTGTCCACGACGAGGCCGTAGGAGATGGGCACTTCCTCCCTCGTCACGAACTCTATCTTCTGCGGGACGCCGTTCTCGAAGACGCGGAAGTCATCGTCGCGCACGTCGTTGATGGGCCGGTTGTTGCGGTCAATGACGCGCACCTGAAGGTTGACGAGATTGGTCTCGACCCGCACCACGTCGCCCTCGTCAATCTCCTCTTCGGAAGGCCCCGCGTTCGGGTCGTTCTGCTGGATGGGCGTCGCCTTCTGGAGCTTCGGCGCGCTGGCTTCCGGGGTCGGCGTCGGCGTCTGCGCGGGCGTCGGCGTCTGGCGCGGCGCGGCGGTCGTGTTGTTGTTGGCCGGAGTCTGCGCGGGCCGCGCGTTCGTCTGCGGCGCGACGGAATTGACGCGGCGCGGTCGCCCGCCGCCCGCCTGCTGCTGCCGCGCGTGCGAGACGGGGAGCGACGACGCGGCGAGCACGAGCGCGACGAAGAGCATACGGACGGCGGCGCGGGCGCGCGTCGAGACTAATGCTTTGAGACCGACTCGATCTTTCATGTCTTGAACCATCCTCAGACTAAAACGGGCGGTTTCCGCAACCCGCTCAAAAGTAACGCCCCGCGTCGGCCCGTCCACCGTTCGGGGAAGGGGCGCGGGGCGCTGACCTTTGACGTTGGGCCTCCCCCTCTATCCGGGCGGGAGGCCCCGCGCGTGGCCGGGGCAAAGAACTTTCGGGGCCTTTTTAAAAGGCGGATTGACGCCGGGAACGGCGCGGCCACATCAACTAAAGATGCCTTCCGGTCGCCGCACGTTGCCGGAAAGTCGTCCGCCCCGCCGCCTCAAGGGTTTCCGGCTTCCGCGCCCTCAGCGCGGGTTGGTCGTGGCGTAGTAGCCCTCGCGCCCGCGGACGAAGAGGCGCGGGAAGCCGCGCGGCGGCTGCACCTTAATCTTGAGCTTGTGCCACTTGCCGTTGTTGACGAAGTTGGTGGGCCGGAAGCCGATGGAATACTGCGTCCGAAGTTCGAGGGCGATGCGCTCGAACGTGTCGTTCATCTCCGCCCCCGAAGAGGGGAAGAACGCCTTGCCGCCGGAGACCCCGGCCAGCTCTTCGAGGATGGCGCGGCCCCCGTAGCCGAGCGTGCCCTCGTCGTTGCCGTCCACGATGCCGACGGCGTAGATGATGACATCAGACTCCTTGAGCATCCGCCGCAGCTCGGTGAAGGTGTAGCGCGAGCTGTTGTCCTGTCCGTCGGAGATGAGCAGCACCGCGCGCTTCGGGTGCGCGCCGCGCGTCACGCGCTCGACGCCGAGGTAGCAGGCGTCGTAGAGCGCGGTCTGCCCCTTGGTCTGGACGAAGGTCAGCTTCTGCATCATCGCGTCGCTGTCGCGCGTGCGGTCGAGGAGGAGCTGCGCGCGGTTGTTGAAGCCGATGAGGAAATACTCGTCGCCGGTGTGGCTCGTCTCGATGAACTTCTTGAGGGCCTCGCGTGCCTTGTTGATCTTCTCGCCGCCCATCGAGCCCGACACGTCGAAGATGACGCCGAGCGAGACGGGCGCGTCCTCGTCCGAGAAGAAGGTGATGTCCTGCGCGACCTTGTCGTCGGTGACGGTGAAGGAGCCCTTGCCGAGCCCGGTCACGAAGCGACCGTAAGTGTCCGTGACCGTGACGGTCAAAGTCACCATGTCGGTGTGGGTGATGACGGGGCGGTCGTTCTCGACGGCCAGAGAGGGGCCGGACAGGGGCGCGGCTTTAATCTCGCCCGCTCCGGCGGCGGCGGGCGGCGGTGGCTGCGGCACGGCGGCGTTGCCCGAAGAGGAGGAGGCGGGCGCGGGCGCGACCTTGTTGGGCGGCGCGGTCGGGGTCGCCTTCTGCTGGTCAGCCTTCTGCCCGGAAGGCTCCTGCGCGGGCTGCCGGGCCGAGGCGGTGCGCGCGCTAAAGTGCGCGGCTGCGACGACGATGAGGAAGGAGACGAAGGCAACTCGGCCTAGACCCACGGAACGCCGTGCACGCATAAGAACCCTCCTGACAGTGCTGTCTGGGCGGACGGGAAAGGGAAGTCCCCGGCGGCTCGTCTTCGCTTGGCGAAGGCGGCAACCGTTTGAGGCCTGAAGGCGTTTGACGAATGCCAGCCGCCGCCCCTTCACTTGTTCGCTTTAGGTGCTCGAACGGAAGACTGGGGAGACTCCCTCTTTTACGTTCGCCCCGCATTGTAAGGCACGCCGCCGCGCTCGCGCAAGAAACATCTCCGTTCAGCCGCCGGTCATTTTCAATTTCGACGATAAGTGAGGTGAAAAGAGAAGCGGCGAGCCCTTTGAGAGGGGCTCGCCGCTTTGAAGCGTTGGCTGGCTTGCCGTTAGCGACTACCAGCAACCGGCGTAAGAGTAATCAACCATCTCCCACGACTGCCCGTCGTCCCAGGATTCGTAGTAAACCCAGTAGTACGGCGTGCAGGGCTGGTAGTAGTAACCGCCGCCTCCGCCTCCGCCGCCGCCGCCACCTCCGCCGGTCGGCGGGGTAATAATTTTCGGCGGGTAAGGAGAGTCAGAGGAGTTGAGCGCTTTTTTGTCGCAGTCGGTGACCGTGGTGGAGAGATTTCCACCCGAATCGTTCGTCCCGCAATAACCGTTCATGACGGTCGCGCCGTCAGACTGGTCGCAATACCCGCTCGTGGGCACGGCGTCGTCGTTGAGTCCCATCGTGTGCCCTATCTCATGCAGGGCTATCTTGAGGAACATATCGTAGTAGCCGGGCTGGTTCTTATCGAATATCGGATTGCCGCCGGGAGTCTTTCCGTCCGTGTAGATTTGAACGGTGGCCGACTGAATGACGCCGGTGGAGAGATTCACTGTGCTGTCAAAGTGTCCGGCGTTTGAACCGTTCGAGCCGCCGACCTGAAATGAGATGGTCGGTGCGCCCGCCGGAGGAGCAGCCGACGAGAAACGGACGCCAGAGTTATTGCTTTGGTTCGCGGTGTCTCAGGCCGTGAGGGCGTCCTGAACCTTCTGCCTTGCTTGAGGGTCGGTGATGTTCGACAGGTTGTAGTAGACGGTCGCGTCCTGCTTCCATGCCTGACTGGACTGGCCGGTCGTCGCGCACGGTCAGGGCGTCGGTGTCGGTGTCTGACTGTAAATCGCGGAGTTGCCGCCCATCACGAGCAACAAGAGAGCAAACACCAGCGGCAGACGACGTGAGGAACGAGTTGAGGAATTTGGTCTCTTCACTGCGCCCCTCCCTTTTTCTTGCCGGAAGGAGCGACGGCGACGGCGGCCCGAACCTCGTTGATGAAAGAGGCGACATCCGCATCTTCAAAAGAGAAGTTTTCCTTCGTGAGCTTGTTGATTTTGTTGTCGCCGAGTTGGAAACTCGCCTTGCTGTTCAGTGCCTCATACGAGCCCGTGGCAGGGATGAAACGGAGAAAGAGGAGGTACTGATTTTTCTTCCTGAGAGGCTGAAAGGATTCGTCGAGGGCTTCGACGATTCGGCCATTGAGGAGAATCGTCCCGCCCGGACGGGTCACGACTATCTTGTTATGCGTCTGGATGGGGGCAGCCGCGTTGTCCTTCAACACCTCGACGACCGTCGCGTCGTAATCGGTGAAGACGTAATCCTCATCCTCAGTTAACTGAGAGGATTTATTCTTGACCGTGCATAACACCACGGCGTCCGCGTCGCCAGCCATCTCCTGAAGAAATGTCTGGAAATTGAATGGCGTCTCGTTCGGGTCGCCGCCCTGTGTGCCGACCTCCCGGCGGAGCATCACGTCGCCGACCGTCGTCGTCAGGTCTCGCAGTTTTTTGCCCGACTTGTAACCTTTGTAACGCTTGGCGTGCTCCTTCTGCCGCGGGTCTGTGACGCCATCCTGAATAAGGGTCGCGTCGGCCCTCGCCCGCTCTGTTTGCTGTTGTCGCAGGTCGTCTTTCGAGACCAGCCGTTCATCCTTCAGCTTGGTTGCCTTCTGCGCCGCCCCGATACTGATTAAGGTCAGTACGGCGGCGGCGGCAATCGCAGCCAGCACAGTTTTTCTTGTCAACATCCGTTACCTCCGTGAGTACTTGCTGAACCGTGGAATCTCTCTCCGGACGCTTTGATTTACTCCGCGTTGAAAAGAGCCGTCGTTGAGTTTAGTGAGGAAGGAGACACTACGCGCGTTGATAGGGCGTAATCTTATCCAGTCCTTTATCGGTTGTTAGTGTAGGAGTAAAGGGATGTCAAGCGACCCCTTCAGTGAGTTGAGATAAGAAAGATGAATACGGGTTCGAGATAGTTGCTCCGCACGAACAACTCCGCGCGGCATATCTCACGCATGGTCACATCCGAGACCCGCCCGGTGCTTCCGACGGCGGCTCTCCAAACGGCTTCCAAGTGCGACTTGGTCCCGGCTTTATCTCCGCGCAACTTTCCGCCCGCGCGGGCGTGTAGAGGGAGGGCCGCGCGGGCGTTCGATGGAGCCGCGGCGCGTGTTATAATCCGCGTCCAACAGTCGCGGTGCCCGACTCGCTTCACAGAGGCCAAACGCGCCTCCGTCAAATTATAAGTAGAAGGAATAATGGCTGAATTCATCTGTCGTTTGGGGACGCCCGCGGGCGAGGTGGTGACGCGCACGGTGGAGGCCGTGGGCGCGCAGGAGGCGCGTGTGCGCCTCGAAGCCGAGGGCTTCCGCGTCTTCTCCGTCGTCGTGCCGAAGACGGGCGGCGTCGCCTCCTTCACGCGCGGCGGCAAGGGCGGGACGAATGCGAGAGTCAAGCCGGGCGACTTCCTCCTCTTCAACCAGCAGCTCGCCGCCATCATCCGCGCCGGCATCCCGATCCTTCAGGCCGTGGCGATGCTCAGGCGGCGCGCGGCCTCCTCGCGCCTGCGCGCCGTGCTGGCCGACGTGGAGGAGAAGATTCGCGGCGGGCTGGCGCTCTCGGCGGCCTTCTCGGCGCAGGGGCCGATCTTCCCGCGCATCTACACCGCGTCCATCCTCGCCGGGGAGCGTTCGGGCGCGCTCGACGACGTGCTCAACCGCTACGTCACATACATGCGGCGCGGCGTCGAAATCCGGCGCAAGATTCGCGGGGCTCTGGCCTACCCGGCCTTCCTGCTCGCCGCCTCGATGGGGATGGTGATGTTCCTCACGGTCTACGTCGTGCCGAAGATGTCCTCGCTCTTCGAGGGCTTCGGCAGCGAGTTGCCCGCCGTGACGCAGGTCGTCATCGGGCTCTCGAACTTCGTGTCGGGCAACATCTACTGGCTCGCGCCCGCCATCATCGGCCTCGGCATCGCGCTCTTCCTCTGGTCGAAGACCGCCGGGGGGCGACTTCAGATAGACCGCCTCCTGCTGCACATCCCCATCGCCGGGCCGCTCGTCAAGCAACTCGCCATCGCGCAGGTGACGCGCTCTCTGGCGACGCTTCTGGCGGGCGGCATCACGCTCGTGGACTCCTGGGAGATCGCCGCCGAGTCTCTGACGAACAAAGAGCTGCGGGCGCGCAGCGCCGCGACGCTCCCGATGATTCAGGAGGGGCGCTCGTTCACGGAGAGCCTTGAGTTCGCCGGTTGGATTCCCCCGCTCGCGCTCGACATGATCGGCGTCGGCGAGCGTTCGGGCTCTCTGCGCGAGATGCTCGAAGAGGTGGCCGAGTTCTACGACCGGGAGTCGGAGGTGAAGCTCGAACAGTTGACGACGGTCATCGAACCTGCGATTCTGCTGGTGATGGGCGGGATCGTCGTCACCATCTTGCTCGCCATCTACCTGCCGATCATTCGCTCCATCTCCAACATCAGTTTGCACAAAGGTTAAGCAGCCCCCGCCCGTTTTCAAGCATCTGAATAGATTCGAGCCGCGCCGTGAAAGAAATCAACACCGAAACATCCCAGACCGAGCAGATTCCCCGCCAAAACGGCGGGACGGGCGCGCTCGTCACCGACGACGGCGCGCAGCACGTGCCGCCCGAAGTCCGCGCCGCGATGGAGCTGGCGCGACGCTACCGGCTCCCTTACGTTGACCTCCTGCCGCCCGTCGGCGACTCGCCCATTGACTACGCGCTCCTCGGAGAGATACCCGTAGACCTGATGCTCCGCCACCTGTTCGTGCCCCTCAGGCGCGAGGGCAAGCGGCTGCACATCGCAATGGCCGACCCGACCGACCTCGAACGGCTCGACGAGATTTCAAGCTCCCTGCACGCGCGCATCATCCCCCACGTCTCGACCGCCGGGGCGATTGATGTCGTGCTCCGCAAGGGCGACGCCACGCAGCGCGTCTTGCAGGAGGCGGCGTCGGGCTTCCGCATCTCGCTCGTCAAGGAGACCGAGCACGGCGAGGAGGTCTTAGACCTCGACCGTCTGGCGACCGACTCCGAGATGTCGCCGATCATCAAGCTCGTCGACACCATCATCTTCAACGCGATGGAGTCCCGCGCCTCCGACATCCACATCGAGACGCGCGACACCGAGGTGCAGGTCAAGTACCGCATTGACGGCGCGCTCTACGCGAAAGTTGACCCGATAGACATTCGTTATCACTCGACGCTCATCTCGCGCATCAAGGTCATGTCGGAACTCGACATCGCCGAGCGCCGCGTCCCGCAGGACGGTCGCTTCCGCGTCCGCTACAAGGGGCGCAACGTGGACTTCCGCGTCTCCATCATGCCGACCGTCCACGGCGAGGATTCCGTCATCCGCATCCTCGACAAGGAGCAGATTAACGAGCAGTTCAAAGACCTCCGCCTCGACGTGGTGGGCTTCCTCGCGCGCGACCTGACGAACTTCCGCCGCTACATCGCCGAGCCCTACGGGATGGTCTTGGTGACCGGGCCGACCGGCTCCGGCAAGACGACGACGCTGTACGCGGCTTTGAACGAAATCAGGAACGAAGAAGACAAGATCATCACCATCGAAGACCCGGTGGAGTACCAGCTCCACGGCATCACGCAGATTCCGGTGAACGAGAAGAAGGGGTTGACGTTCGCGCGCGGCCTGCGCTCGATTTTGCGCCACGACCCGGACAAGATCATGGTCGGCGAAATCCGCGACAACGAGACGGCGCAGATCGCCATCCAGTCGGCCTTGACGGGCCACCTCGTCTTCACCACCGTCCACGCCAACAACGTCATTGACGTCATCGGTCGCTTCCTCAACATGGGCGTCGAGCCCTACAACTTCGTCTCGTCCCTTAACTGCGTGCTCGCGCAGCGGCTCATCCGCATGCTCTGCGGCGTCTGCAAGCGGCCTTATCACCCGACGGACGAGGAGTTGATGGAGTCGGGCCTCAAGCCCTCGGAGCACGCGGGCCGGACGTTCTACATGAGCGTCGGCTGCGACGCCTGCAACCACACGGGCTACCGGGGCCGGACGGCCATCCACGAGCTTCTGAACCTCTCGGACAACATCCGCGAGATGATTATCGAGCGCCGCCCCGGCTCCGAGGTGCGCCGCGCGGCGGAGACCGAGGGGCTCTCGTCCCTGCGCGAGTCGGCGCTCGAAAAGGTCTTCAACGGCGACTCGACGCTCCACGAAATCAACCGCGTGACCTTCGTCGAAGAGGTCAAGGCGAACGGGGAGAAGAAGTAACGGTTTTCAGTTTTCAGTATCCGGTTTTCAGTTTTTAAGTGGTTAGCTTTCAACTCCTGAAGATTTGAGATTTCAAATTCCGGAAAGCCGAAAACCGGATACTGAAAACTGAAAACTGTCCCCCCGCTCCCGACTTTGAGTTTAGAGTTTCAGGAACTATTATTAGCGGCCCGGCGTGTAAAGTGTCCGTCAGCAGCGACGCCCGCGGAAAGGGTCGCGGGAGGCCGAGAGCGGCGGACGACGGGTTTCCCCCGGCGCTCGAAATTTTAAACGGCCCCTCCCCGGCGTTCGCGTCCGAGTTTCGTTCATTCCCGGTATCTTTTTTCAGTTCAAGGCGACACCCTGTTTGTCGCGGCGGCCCGCAAGGCTTGCGGCATTACCAAAAGTGAGGTTCGAGATGAAATCTTTTGCCCGCGCGCGTTCCTTCGGCGCGCTTCTCTTGGCGGCCTTCCTGCTTGCTTCCCCGCTCACCGCGCTGGCGAAGAAGGGCGAGAAGAATTTCAAGCGGGGCGTCGCCCACGAGCAGGCCCAGCAGTGGGAGAAGGCCGCGCAGGAGTTCGCCCTCGCCGTCGCCGCCGCGCCGTCGGACACCGAGTACCAGCTCCACTACCGACGCTCCATCTTCAACGCCTCGCAGGTCTTCATGCAGAAGGGGCGCGCGCTCGCCGATCAGGGCGACTACGTCGGCGCGTACAACGCCTTCCGGCAGGCCTACGGCTACGACCCCGTCAACGAGCTGGCCGCGCAGGAGATGAACCGCGTGATGCGGCTCCAGCGCGAGAAGGAGGGCGGCGACCCCAAAGGCGCCGACATCTCCCCGACCTCGTTCCGCAAGGGCTCGAACGTGAGGGGCGTCGGCGGCGCGAACGGCGTGGGGCACGCGAACGGCGTCGGCGCGGCGGCGCAGCCCGAACGCGTCGAGCAGTTGCAGAACATCAACTACAACGGCGAGCTCGAACCCTTCATCCGCAAGCTGGCCGACGAGCTGGGCATCAACGTCATCTTCGACCAGAACTTCGCGCAGGTGAAGCGCAACATCAACCTCAGGCTCAAGGACGTGACGGCGGCCCGCGCGCTCGACCATATCTTCATCGCCTACGGCCTCTTCTACCAGAAGCTCGACCGCCGCACGATCATCGTCGCCGACCAGTCGAAGCGCCCGCAGTACCAGCAGCTCGTCCTGCGCACCTTCTACCTCTACAACATCAAGCCGGATCAGGCGCGGCAGCTCCTCCAGAGCGCGCTCCCGCCGAACGCCGGACGCCAGCCGGCCTACGCCATCAACGAGAACACCAACTCGATCACGGTGCGCGACACCCCGGAGAACATCCGCATCATCGGGCAACTGCTGCAAGGCATTGACAAGGATCGTTCCGAGGTCGTGATGGAGGTCTCCATCTACGAGGTCTCTCGCACCGACCTCTTGCAGATCGGCAACCAGCTCGGCAGCGGCGACACGCTCGGCGCTCTGGGCGGCCTCCAGCCCTCGACCGTGCTCGTCAACCGCGGCGCGCGCACCATCATTGACACGGTGAGCAAGACGGCGCTCCCGACCGCTTCCGGGCTCGGCATCCTCATCCCGGCCTCGACCATCTCGGCCCTTCAGACCAAGAGCAACACGCGGCTCATCTTCTCGACGCAGGTGCACGCCTTCGACGACGAGAAGAGCGAGACGCGCGTCGGCTCGAAAGTCCCCGTCCAGACGGCGAGCGTCTTCAACAGTCTCGCCCCCACGCAGACGGGCGGCGGCACAGGCGGAACCGCCACGAACGGCGTCTTCGGCGGCGGCGGCTTCCCCGTCATCCAGTACGAGGACACCGGCCTCGTCCTCGACTTCAAGCCCAAGGTCTACCCGAATCAGGACGTGCAGGTCACGATGAACATCGAGACCAAGGGCGTCGAGTCCGGCCCCGACCCTCTGACGCCCGTCTTCACGCAGCGCAAGATTTCAGGCGTCGCGCGCATCCCGAACGGCAAGACGATGATGATCGCCAGCGTCGCGCAAGACCGCGAGATTAGCGGACGGACGGGGCTGCCGCTGCTCGGACTCATACCCATCCTCGGTCGGCTCTTCACCGCGCCGCGCCGCGACAACCAGACGAGCGACGTGGTCATCACGATGACGCCGCGCGTTTTGCGCGCCCCCGAAATCACGCCCGACGACGAGGAGACGCGCGAGACCGGCTCGATGCAGCAGCCGAAGTCCGAGTCGCTCGAAGCGATGATCATTGACGCCGAGCGCGAGGAGCAGCTCGCCAAGAACCTCCGCGACGCGCGCAAGCTGCCCACGAGCCAGACCGTGCAGCTCCCGCCGCCGCCCGGCGAAGAAGTCTCCTTCGTCCCCGCGCCGAAGGCCCTCGCCGACACCGCCGCGAACCTGAACGGCGGCGACGCCGCGAAGACTGCGACGGCGACAGAGACGGCGAACACGACGGCCACCAACCCGCCCGCCGCCGTCAACACGAGCGCCAAGACGCCCGACGCGCAAACGGCGAGTACTTCAACACCCGGCGCGGCGTTGACCGCGCAGCCCGCGCCCGCCGCTCTGACGGCGGAGACGAAGCCGGAGACCGTCCCCGTCGTGAACACGGCGACACCGGCGGCGACGAACGCCGCCGAAGTGAAGCCCGCTGCTGCCGCCGTGACGGAGAGCACGGCGGAACTCATGCTCATGCCGGAGCGGCAGGAGATGAAGGTGGGCGAGAAGCGGCGCGTGATGGTCTTCCTGAAGACCGACGCGCCGGTGGGTCTGGCGACGGCGACGCTCCGCTTCGACCCGCGCGCCCTCGCCGTCCGCGCCGTCTCGCAGGGGATGCTGACGGCTGACGCGTCGAAGGCTCCCCGTCCTTAATCACTCGGTTGATGCGAGCGGCGTGCTCGTCGTCTCGGTCTCGCCCGCCGCCGGCGCGCAGCCTTTGACGGGCGAAGGGCTCCTCTTCATCATCGAGGTCGAGGCGCTCGCCGCGGGCGAGAGCGCGCTCGCCGTGGACGCGGACAAGCTGCACCTCATCGCCAGCGACGGTCGCAAGATCAACACCCGCTTCAACGCGAGCGGCTTCAAGGTCACGCAGTAAGCACGGAAGAGGCGCGCGGAATGAGAGAAGAGGGGAAGATGGCCGGAGGGGAAGAGGCAAAGAGGGAAGTGCGGAACGAACCCTCTTCGCCTCTTCCCCCCGCCGCCTCTTCCCCTTCTTCCGCTTCCGGGTGGACGCTCATCGAGCTGGTCATCGTCATCACGGTGCTGTCGGTGCTCACGCTCGGCGTCGTGCCCGTCGTCCGCAACTCCGTCCGGCGGCAGAAGGAGCAGCAGTTGCGCGAAGTCCTGCGCGACATGCGCGAGTCCATTGACGAGTTCCGGCGTGACACCGTCGGGATGCAATGCACGCCGGGGGGAGTCAGCGGCGGCGGCCCCATCCCCAACCAGCAGACCTACATTGACCCGCGCAGCCGCGTCGTAATCTCCGACTGCACGATTTTCGACGTGATGAACACCGACCGTTACCCGCCGAACCTTGAGACGCTCGTCGAGGGCGTGAACGTCGTCGCGCGCGCCGCCACGATGGCGCAGATGACGGGCGGCGTGAACACCAACGAGCGGCAGGCGACCGACAACCCCCTGCTCTCGACGAAGAAGAAGGTCTACCTGCGCGAGATTCCGATGGACCCCATCACGGGCGAGCGCGAGTGGTGCTTCCGCTCCAGTTACGCCGGGCCGGACGATGGCTGCCAGTCGCAGCCCGAAAACATTTTCGACGTGCGCTCGAAGTCCGACGCCGAGGCGCTCAACGGGGAGAAGTACAGTGATTGGTAAAAGGGTCGGGGAAGAGGCGGAGAAGGGAAGAGGCGGAAGGGAAGGTGCGTCGCCGTCCCTTTCATCCGCACATCTCTTCAACCGTTTGCCCCGCGCCCGTCAGGGCGGCTTCTCGCTGCTCGAACTGATGATCGTCATCTCGATACTGGTCATCCTCGCGATGGTCGCGATGGGGATGTACAGCAAGACGGTGCTCGCGGCGAAGGAGGCGACGCTCCGGCAAGACCTCCACACGATGAACCGGATGCTCGACCAGTACGCCGCCGACAAGGGCAAGCTCCCGCAGTCGCTCGAAGACCTGACCGGCGCGGGCTACCTGCCGGACATTCCCGTTGACCCGATCACCGACCAGAAGGACTGGGTGCTCGAATACGGCGACGACCCCGGCGCGACCGACAGCTCGCAGGGCGTCATCCGCGTCCGCAGCGCCGCCACCGACGTCTCGTCCGACGGCTCCTCGCGCTACAGCGATTGGTGAGGGACAGTTTTCAGTTTTGAGTTTTCAGTTTTCGGCACGAAGGCGAATCATTTCCCTTCCGGCTCGAAACTGAAAACTGAAAACTGAAAACTCAAAACTGAAGCATGAATCCTCTCAGCAAACTCATCTCGCCGCGCCTGCCGTCGGCGGCCATCGGGCTCGCGGGCGAAGGCGTCAGCGTCGTGCAGTTGGAGCGCCGCCGCGACGTGTTCTCGGTGAGGCGCGCGGGCTACGTCCCTCTGCCCGAAGGTCTCCTCGTCCCCGGCTTCGACGAGGGCAACGTCTCAGACCCGAACGAGCTGGCGAACACGCTCGCCGAGCTTGCTTCGAGCACGGGATTGGCGAAGCGCAGGCGTTGGTCGGTGGCGCTCCCCGAAGCGGCGACGCGCACCTCGATTCTGACGATGGAGGCGGGAGCGTCCTCGCGCGGCGAGGGCGAAGAGATGCTCCGCTGGAAGATAGAGCGCACCGTCGGCGCGCCGCTCGACGAGTTGAGGGTCGCGCGCGAGCGGCTCGCGCCGGACGCGCAGGGTCGTGCCCGCCATCTCGTCACCGCTGTCCGGCTCTCGGTGCTCGCCGAGTACGAGTCGGTCTTTAACGCGCTCGGCTGGCGGGCCGGGCTCATGGTTCCGCGCCACATGGGCGAGGCCGCGTGGCTCAAGCGGGACGTGGGCGCGGGCGCGGACTCTTTGCTCGTCAGCTCGCACGCCGACGGCTTCACAGCGGTCGTCCTGCGCGGCGGTCAGCCGCTCTACGTCCGAGGCGTCATCTGCGAAGTCGAAGACCGGACGGACGAGCTTTACCGCTTCATGCTCTTCTACCGCGACCGCACCGCCGCGCCCGGCGCGGTCGCCGGCGAGTCGGCCCACGCGCCCACGGACACCATCGGCCAACTGCTCGTCGCGGGCACGGGGCTCGACGCCGAACAGGCGAGCGCCGTCGTCGAAGAGACCCTCGCCGTCCCGCCGCGCACGCTGCACGCCTCGGACGTGCGCCTCGCTTTTCCCTCCGACCAGATTGACTTCCGCCAGATAGCCGCGCCCGCCGGGCTCGCCGCGCTCGCATGGGGCTGAAGGCGAAGCGCGACGCGCGAGAAGGCGAGAGAGTTTTTGAACGCGGGTTTCCATGTGACCGACACTCAAGACGGTCGCTGAGACTCGCGGCAGAAAGGTTCCGCATGAGAAAGTTGTTCCCCCTCCTGCTCATCGCCTTCGCGCTCTCGGCGCACGCAGCCGGGCAGTCCGGCAGAAGAATTGCGCCGCCGCCCGCGCCTCCGACGCTGCCTCCCGCCGGGTCGCACGCGACCGTGACGCGCGCCGAAGAAGGCGTCTACGTCGGCACGACCCCGCCGCCGGAGGCCGTTCCGGGCTACGTCCCCGAAGCCGTCCTGAGCCGCGAGTTCCAGTCTCTGAAGGAGGGCCGCTTCAAGCTCTCCGACTTGGGCGGCAAGGTCGTCGTCATCAACCTCTGGGCGAGTTGGTGCGGGCCGTGTCGCCGCGAAATCCCTGAGATTGATGAAGTCCGGCGCGAGTACGAGTCGAAGGGCGTCGAGTTCGTCGGGCTCACCGTCGAGAGCCCGCAGACGGACGGCGAGCGCGTCCAAAAATTCGTGCGCGAGTTCGGTCTCCGCTACCGCCTCGGCTGGATAGACCGCGAGTCGGCGCGCGCCCTGATGCGCGGCCACAACATGATCCCGCAGACCTTCGTCATCAAGAGCGACGGGCAGATCGTCAAGCACCTCCGGGGCTACACGCCGGGCCGCACGGCTGACCTACTCCGCGACGCCATCGAACGCGCCCTCCCTTCGGCCTCGGCGTCGCGCTGACTTCCGGGCGGTGAAACTTTAGCCGCCGGGCGCGCGTAAAACTTTTGTACCATGATTGCAGAGGCAGCTTCCCTCAATAAACTGGTTTCGCTGGCCGACGGCGAGCTTATCACGCGCGCCCTCGCGGGCCGCGAGGAGAGCTTCGAGGAGTTGGTGCGCCGCTACCAGCGACCCATCGTCGCTTACGTCTACCGCATGGTCGGCGACTACGACTCGGCGCTCGACCTGACGCAGGAAGTCTTCATCAGGATTTACAACTCCCTCGGTCGCTACCGCCCCGAATTCAAATTCTCGACGTGGATTTACCGCATCGCGCACAACGCCGCCATTGACCACCTCCGCCGCTCCGACAGCTCGCGCACCGAAGACCTCGAAGTCGAGGGCGAGGGTGGGCAGACCTTCCAACGCCCGCTCGCGTCCAAAGCGCCGACGCCCGAACAACTGAGCGAGCGGAACGAGCGTCGCGTCGAAATCGAAGAGGTCATCGGCCAGCTCCCCCCCGCGTACCGCGAGCTTATCGTGCTCCGCCACGCGCACGACTTCAGCTACGACGAGATCGCCGAAGTCACGGGCCTGCCGCTCGGCACGGTCAAGAACCGCATCTTCCGCGCGCGCGAGGCGATGCGCGCCCAGCTCGTCGAGCGCGGGATTACGAGCGTGTAGAGGGGGCGCGGAGAGCGGGTATGTCGCACGGACTCACGGCGAAGGGCGGGCAGTTGGTTTGCGCTCAGGTGGTTTCGGCTGCCGCGTATCTCGACGGCGAGTTGGACACCGAAGCCTCCTCGCTCTTCGAGCAACACACGCGCGACTGCGCGGACTGCTCCGACTCGCTGCTCGAACAGCGCCGTCTCCTCTGCCTGCTCGACACGGCCTTCGACGACACGTTTGAAAAGAGTGTGACGCTCCCCGCCGACTTCACGCGCGTCGTGCGCGCGCGCGCGCAGACCGACATGAGCGGCGTGCGCGGGCGCGGCGAGCGCGCCAGGGCTCTGAAAATCTGCGCCGCCCTTGCCGCCGTGACGTGCCTGCTGCTCGGCGCGGCGGTCGTCGCGCCGGTCGTCAATGCGCTGCGCTCGGCGGCGGGCGTCGCGGGCGTCGCGGGCCACGCGGCGGCGGACGCGGGCGCGGGCGCGGGCGTCATCATGCGCGCCGTCGGCGGTCGCTTCGTCGCCGGTTCGGAGCCGCTTCAGGCGCTCCAGTGGATCGTCTTCGTCGGCGCGCTCGTCTTGCTGCTGTGCCTCATCAGCCGTTACCACCGCGCGGGCGCGAGGGATTAGAGCGCGCCGCTTCGGCACGCGGGTCACAAGTTTCGGGCCAGTCGTCGCGAGGAGAGCCGGGCGCTGGCCGTTCGTGTTTTAAGAGAGGACGATGGAAAAGGCAAAAGGTAAAAGGCGAAAGGCAAAAATGAAGAGCGAGCCCGAAGCGTCGGGTCTGCTCCGTCACTTTTGGCCTTCGCCTTTTACCTTTTGCCTTCTTCCCTCCTTCTCGTTCGCGGGTTCGTCCTCGCCGCTCTCCGTCTCGGCGCTCGCGCGCGGCTTCGACTTACTGACGAAGATAGCGGCGCTCGTCGTCCTCTTCCTCTGCGTCCACGGCGCGGCGCGCGCGCAGGGAGACAGCATAGCCACGGGCGTGGAGACGCGTGCGCAGAGTGGCGACGAGTTAGTCGTCGAAGGCCACAGCACGAGCGACGTGTTCGGCGTCGGGCGCTCGGTGCGCGTGCGCGGGCAGGTGCGGCACGGCGTCATCTCGTTCGGCGGCGACGTGATAGTCGAGGGCCGCGTCGAGGGCGACGTGGCCTCCATCGGCGGCTCGGTCATCCAGCGCGCGGGCTCTTACATCGGCGGCGACATAATGGTCGTCGGCGGCGCGTACCGACACGAAGAGGGCGCGCCGGGGCGCAACCCGGCGGGCAAGATCATCATGTTCGCGGGCTACGAGCAGGAGCTGCGCGAGCTGGCGCGCAATCCCGCCTCTCTGCTGAAGCCGGAGTTCTCGTTCTCTTACGTCGGCCTGCGACTGCTGGCCGTGCTCTTCTGGTTCGTCGTCTCCATCGCCCTGACGGCGGTGACGCCGGGCGCGGTCAGCCGCGCGGCGGCGAGGATGCAGTTGACGTTCACGCGCGTGGCGCTCATCGGCTTGGTCGGAGGGATTGTGATGGGGCCGGGCGTGGTCTTCAGCCTCCGTCTTCTGCCGCCCGTGCTCGGCCTGCTGGTCGGCTTCATGGCGCTGCTGCTCTTGCTGCTCTCCTACCTCTTCGGGCGCGTCGTGATTCACGCGGCGACCGGGCGTTGGCTGCAACGTCTCCTGCTCTCGGAAGAGAAGCGTTCGGAGTCGGTCGCGCTCCTCCTCGGCGCGGCCTTCTGGGCCGTCATCCTCGCGCTCCCCTACGTCTGGCCGCTGCTCGTCACGGGGCTCGTCATCGTCAGCCTCGGACTCACTTTGACGGCGCGCTACCGACTCAACTGGAAGCGGGCCTGAAATAAGTTCAAAGTTCAAAGTTCAAGGTTCAAAGTTAAAGAGCTTGCCTTTTAACTTTGAGCTTTGAACCTTGAGCTTTGAACTTTGAACCTTGAACTTTGAACTCCCTGCCTTCGCTGTCCAGAGCGACCCGCCCGGTGATAAAATCTTCGACGCCTGCCGAACGGCATCCTTGAAGGAGTAAATCAGTAAATGGAGAGAGTTCTTTCGACCTCGACCGTCTGTCACTGTGCCTCGTCGGCGGCCTTCGCGTGTGTGGAGCATGATTAAAAGTCTCAAGCTCTCGGTCGCCGCGCTCGCCTGCGCGCTCTTCGCCACGGCCTTCTTCGGCGGCGCTTCGTCGGCGCGCGTGCAGGACGGCAAGGCGGCGACCGCCGTCGCGCCAGCCGCCGCGCAGACACGCGCTTTGACCCCGCAGGAGCGGCGCGGCAAGGCCGTCTACCAGCGCGGCGAGAGCCCTTCGGGCGGCGAGGTCGTCGCCGTCATCGGCGAGTTGGACGTGCCCGGCTCGACCGTGAGCTGCGCCGGTTGCCACGGCTTCAAAGGCGAGGGCAAGACCGAGGGCGGCGTCACCGCCGGGGCGCTCGCGTGGTCGCACCTCCTCAAGTCTTACGGTCACACGCACCCCACGGGGCGCAAGCACGGCCCCTTCAACGAGTCCTCTTTCGTCCGCGCCGTGGCGAATGGCGTTGACCCCGACGGCAACGATCTTCTGGCCGCGATGCCGCGCTACAGGATGTCCGCCGCCGACATGGCCGACCTCCTCGCCTACCTCAAGCGCATCGAGTCGGACGCCGACCCCGGCGTCAACGAAGACTCGATTAAGGTCGGGACGATTCTCCCCGCGACGGGCGCACTAGCCGAGACGGGCGCGGCGATGCGCGACGTGCTCGCCGCCTACTTCGAGGATGTGAACAGTCAGGGCGGCGTCTACAACCGCAAGGTTGAACTCCGGGTCACGGGGACTGGCGCAGACCCTTCGGCCACCGCCGCCGCCGTCAAAAGTTTCGCCGAGCGCGAGCAGGTCTTCGCGCTCGTCGGCGGCATCAGCGCGGGCGCGGACAAAGAACTGGCTGCGCTCGCCGCCGAAGCGGAGCTGCCCTTCGTCGGCCCTTCGACACTCTTGACGCAGACCTCCACGCCCTCGAACCGGCAGGTCTTCTACCTCATGCCGGGCGTCGCCGAGCAGGCGCGCGCGCTCGTCAACTTCGCCGCCGCGCGGCACAGCGCGAAGAGGCCGAAGCTCTGCATCGCGTACTCCGAGACGGAGCTTGCGCAGGCGGCGGCCTCGGCCATCGAGGATCAGGCGAAGAAGGCCGGGTGGGGCCAGTCGGCAATCGTCCGCGTCGCCTACCCGCGCGGGCCGTTCGACGCCGCGCAGCTCGTCAAGCGGCTCAAGCAGGAGAATGCGGAAGCTCTTTTCTTCCTCGGCTCCAACGGAGAGGATTCCGCGCTCATCAAAGAGGCGGCCTCGGCCAACTGGACGCCGGAAGTCTTCATGCTCGGCGTCTTCGCCGCGAGAGATTTGACGGGCGCGGTCACCCAGGGCTTCAGGGATAAAATCTTCCTCGCCTTCCCGACCGTCCCGGCGGACATCTCCCCGGCGGGGATGGCCGAGTTCCGCGCGCTCGCCGACAAGTACAAGTTCGCGCCGCGCCATGTCGCCGCGCAGCTCGCGGCCTTCGGCGCGGCCAAGGTCTTCGCCGAGGCGCTCAAGCGCGCGGGCCGCGACCTGAGCCGCGAGAAGCTCATCTCGGCTCTCGAAGGACTTTATGATTATGAAACCGGCGTCACGCCGCGCCTCACCTTCGGGCCGAACCGTCGCGTCGGCGCGGCGGGCGCGAGCATCGTCACCATAGACCCCGACAAGAAGGAGTTCACGCACGTCAGCGGCTGGGTCAAGGCTTACTGAATTAAGCACAGGTCAGAACCGCGAGCGGTCTTTCGGGCGGGTGTCGTTGACGTTAGGACTCACTCACGATGAGAGGCGCGTGTCAGCAAAGTTATAACCCGCCCGCTTGCGGCAGGCGGTTCCGACAAATAATGAACCGACCGGAGGGATTGATGAAGAGGCTCTTCAGTTTTCTTTTGCTTGCGCTACTTGCCTGCGCCGCACCCGCGTTCGCGCAGAGACGCCCCGCCGCGCCCGCCGCAAGGCCGAGGCCGACGCCGACACCGCAGACCCCCGCGACACAGACTCCCGCGCCCGTTGCGAGCGTTCCCGCGCCGACGCCTAACCCGTGCGGCTGCGAGGACAAGCCGCTGCCGGAAGTGCTCGCCGTCGTCAACGGCATCAGGATCACGCGGCAGGACATCAGCCCGCAGGCCCGGCAGCGCATCGAACAACTTCAACAGGAAGTGACCGAGGCGCGCAAGCGCGAGCTTAACTTGCAGATCAACTCGCTCCTGCTCGAAGCCGAGGCGAAGAAGCGCGGCATCAGCACGACGAAGCTCCTCGAAGACGAAGTCATCGCCAAGTTCATCCACCCGACCGACGCCGACGTGCAAGCCTTCTTCAACGAGAACAAGTCGCGCATCGAGGCGCAGGCCGGTCGCGCCGTCGAGCTGAAGGAAGTGAAGGAGAACATCATTACCTTCCTCAGGGACCAGCGGCAGCAGGACGAGGCGAAGAAGCTGGCCGAGCGGCTGCGCGCCTCGGCGGACGTGAAGATGCTCGTCACGGAGGCGACGCCGCCCGCCACGCCCGCCGAGCGCGCCCGCGTCTTCGCCACCGTCAACGGCCAGCGCATCTCCTCCGCCGACATCGAGGACGCGCTGCGCCCGCTCATCTTCAGCGCACAGGAGCAGGTCTACAGCCTCCGCAAGAACGAGGTGGACTTGAAGACCAACGACATCCTGCTCTCGCAGGAGGCGCAGAAGAAAAGCGTCACTACCGACTCGCTGCTCTCGACCGAGGTGACCGCCAAAGTGCCGACCGTCACCGAGGCGCAGGCGCAAGTCTTCTTCAACGAGAACAAGGAGCGTCTCAACGGCGACTTCGCGCAGCTCAAACCGCAGATCATCCAGTACCTTCAGGAGCAGGAGGCGCGCAAGGCCGAGACGGCCTTCGCGACGCGCCTGCGGCAGGCGGCGAGCGTCCAGAATTTCCTCACCGCGCCGGAGCCTCCGCGCTTCGACATCTCGACCGACGACCAGCCGATGAAGGGCAACCCCGCAGCCACGGTCACGGTCGTCGAGTTCACGGACTTCCAGTGCCCCAGTTGCGCGCAGACGCACCCGGTCGTCGAACGCCTGATAGGCGAGATGGGCGACCGCGTGAAGTTCGTCGTCCGCGACTTCCCGCTCTCGATGCACGCCGAGGCCTTCAAGGCCGCCGAGGCCGCCGAGGCCGCCCGCGAGCAGGGCAAGTTCTGGGACTACATCACCATCCTCTACCGCAACCAAAGCTCGCTTCAGGTGGAGAAGCTCAAGGAGTACGCGACGGCGCTCGGCCTCGATCGCGCGAAGTTCGACGCGGCGCTCGACGGCGGTAAGTTCAAGGAGAAGGTGCAGCGCGACATCCTTGACGGCCAGAAGGTCGGCGTCAACGCCACGCCGACCCTCTTCGTCAACGGCGTCCGCACCGAACGTCACTACGAGACACTCAAAGCCGCCATCGAGTCGGCCCTCAAGACGGCCCCGGCGGCGAAGTAGTCCAGAGGCTACGACAGTACCGCGAGCGGTAGCGAGCGGGTTGAGCATTGACGATACTCAACCCGCTCGCTACTGCTCGCGGTACTGTCTCGTCCGACCTCTAATGCGTCCAAAATATTGGATTTATATCCATTGATTTGTGCCAACTATCTTTTTACTTTAAGCGTCTAAATCTGCGTCGGTTCGTGCCTGCCAGAAAGTGTGGAACTTTCCCCACATCTTGACGGAATACTTAGATTGGGTGGGCATCAGTGTGCCTTTTTGCCGCCCCGTTTTGTCCCGAATTCAGGACGCGCGACGCGGACGTAAAATCTCTCTTCCGCGACGCCGGTTTCATGCTTGTTTTGGAACAATCGGCGACGCGGGGACGTAAAACAACTGTCGCTCGGTCAGGATAGTTCTGAAAGCACGCCGACACTCAACCACCAAAGCTGCACAAGCGGTATTTCTTAGTTCGACACGACGAGGATCATTAATGAAAAACATGCGGGCTCTTTTTCTTTCGGCACTCATCCTCCTGACCGGGGCCGCGAGCGCCTTCGCGCAAGCTAACGACCCCGGCGTCACCGCCAACGGCGTGATCGGCGAAGTCGTGGCCGTGGACGCCAAGGCCAAGCAGGTCTTCGTCAAGACCGACGCCGGCTCGGTCGTCACCGTGGCGGTCGCCGACACCACTCAGTTCAAGAAACTCCCGCCCGGCGAGACGACCCTCAGCAAGGCCACCGACATGACCTTCGACGCTCTGACGGCGGGCGACCGCGTCTTCGCGCGCGGCGCTCTCTCGGAAGACCGCAAGACCGTCACGGCGCGGATGCTCATCGCGATGACCAAGACCGACCTCGCGCAGAAGCACGAGGCCGACCGCGCCGAGTGGGGCAAGCGCGGCATCGTCGGCGTCGTCACGGCGCTCAACCCCGCCGCCAAAGAGATTACGATTCAGCCCCTCGGCGGGCGCGGCCCGCAGCCGCCGCAGCAACAGCCGCAGGGCGCTCCGGCGGGCGCGCAGGGCGGCGCGCAGGCCGCAGGCCCGCAGGCCGGTGGCCCGCCCGCACAGCCTGCCCCGGTCGTCGTCGCGGCGGGCGCACAGACCGTCAAGTTCCGCCGCTACACGCCCGACTCCGTGAAGTTCAGCGACGCCAAGGCGAGCACCTTCGAGGAATTGAAGGTCGGCGACCAACTCCGCGCGCTCGGCGAGCGGAGCACGGACGGCGCGCGCTTCACGCCCGAAGAGGTCGTGAGCGGCGCGTTCCGCACCGTCCTCGGCACTATCACCTCGGTCAACGCGGAGACGCGCGAACTCCAAATCAAGACGATGCCCGGCAACCAGCCGATGACCGTCGTCGTCAGCAAGGACTCGGACGTGAAGCAGGTTCCGGCTGAGTTCGCGCAGATGATGATGGGCGGAGGCCGCCCCGGCGGCCCCGGCGGCGGCGCACCCGGCGCTGGCGGCGGCGGGGCCGCACCCGCGCCTGCTGCCGGAGGCACTCCCGCTGCCGGCGGCGGCAGACCGGCTGGCGGCGGTGGCGAAGGCCCCGGTGGGGGAGGCCCGCGCCGGATGGGCGGCGGGATGCAGGAGATGCTTGAGCGTCTGCCCGCCGCGAAGTTCGAAGAGTTGAAGCAGGGCTCGATGGTCGTCTTCAGCACGACGGGCGCAGACCCGGCGCGCGCCACCGCGATTCAGCTCATCGCGGGGATTGACCCCATCGTCCAGATGATGCAGGCGAGGGCCGCCGCGCAAGGCCGCCCCGTCAACCTCGGCTCGTTCAACCTCGGCATCGGCCAGCCGTAAGGGCTGGCCGGGCCGTTCGGCCTGAAACTTTTACCCCACTCGGAGCACTAACTCTTACTTTGAATCGGTCGGTGAAACTGTCAGCGCCTTTGCCTCGCTCGGTGAAGCCTCGACAAACTCGCGGACATTGAAAAGGGAATCACCATGAAAGCCATGCAAAGATTAACGAGGGCGGCCCTGCTCGCCGTGCTCGCGCTGACGCTGGGCGCCGTGAGTGCCTTCGCGCAAGCAAACGGCACGCTGCGCGGGTTGGTGACGGACGAGTTCGGCGGAACCATCGTCGGCGCGACCGTCACGGCCACGAACTCCGCGGGCGTCGCCAAGACCGCGACCACCAACGGCGACGGCGTCTACACCATCAACGGCCTCGCCCCCGGAACCTACTCGGTGCGCGTCATCGCGGGCGGCTTCGCGATGTTCGAGGACGCGGGCGTCGCAGTCGCCGCCGGGGCGCGCCAGACGCTCGACGTTAAGTTGAGTGTCGCGCTCCAGAAGGAAGAGGTGACGGTCGCCGCCGACTCCGGCATCAGCACCGCCGCCGAATCGAACGCCGACGCGCTCGTCCTCAAGGGCAAAGACCTCGACGCGCTGCCCGACGACCCGGAAGACCTGACCTCGGCGCTGACCGCTCTCGCCGGCCCTTCCGCCGGGCCGAACGGCGGGCAGATTTACATTGACGGCTTCACCGGAGGCCGCCTCCCGCCGAAAGAGTCCATCCGCGAAGTCCGCATCAACCAGAACCCCTACAACGCCGAGAACGACCGCCCCGGCTTCGGGCGCATAGACATCCTGACGCGCCCCGGCATGGACAAGTTTCGCGGGAGCCTCAACACCGGCTTCGGCGACGAGGCTTTGAACTCGCGCAACCCCTTCGCCCCGGCGCGCACCGACTACCAGTCGCGCTCCTTCGGCTTCAACCTGAGCGGCCCCATCGTCTCGAAGAAGTCCTCCTTCTTCGTTGACTTCTCGACCCGCGCCGAGGACGACAACGACGTGATTACGGCGACGGTGCTGAACCCGACCTCGCTCGACGCCGAGCGCTTCGACCTCGCCGTGCTGACCCCGCGCCGCTTCACGACCTTCAGCCCGCGCTTCGACTACGCCTTTAACCAGAATCACACGCTCATCGCGCGCTACTCCTACACGCAGTCCACCAACGTCTTCGGCGTCGGCAGCTTCAACCTCCTGTCGCGCCTCACCGAGTCCACGAGCAAGGATCACAACGTCCAGCTCACGATGACCGACGTGCTGAACGCGACGACCATCAACGAGACGCGTTTCCAGTTCACCCGCTCGCGCCGCGAGACCGAGGGCGACAACTCGACGCCCGCCATCCAGGTGCTCGACGCCTTCACGGGCGGCGGGGCTTCGACCGGCCTCGCCTCCTACACGGAGAAACGCTGGGAGTTGCAGAACTACACGACGCACACGCGCGGGATGCACACCATCCGCTTCGGCATGCGCCTGCGCGGCGTGAACATCTCGGAGTTCACCGACAGCAACTTCAACGGCACTTTCACCTTCAGCTCGCTCGACGATTATCGCTCGGCGATTCTCGGCACGGGCGGACTCCCCCGGCAGTTCACCGTCGCGGGCGGCGACCCCGAAGCGGGCGTCAGCCAGTACGACATCGGCGCGTTCTTTCAGGACGAGTGGCGCCTCCGCCCGAACCTTTCGCTGACCTATGGCCTGCGCTACGAGACGCAGTCGAACATCAGCAGCCACATGAACTTCGCGCCGCGCATCTTCTTCGCGTGGGCTCCGGGCGGGACGACGACGGGCTCGATCAACCCCTTCGGCGGGAGCAACGCGGGCCAGCCGAAGTTCGTCATCCGCGGCGGGTTCGGCATCTTCTACGACCGCTTCACCGAGCAGGGCAGTTTGCAGGCCAACCGCTTCAGCGGCGTCGGCCAGCAGCGCTTCTTCGTCAACGACCCCAACATCCTCGACGACGTGGTCTTCACGGCGAACGGCATCTCGAACATCCCGACGGTCGAGCAGTTGGCCGGGTTCCTCCAGCCGCAGACCGTGACGACCGTCGCCGACAACCTCCAAGCGCCGCGCACGATCATGACGGCGGTGCAGGCCGAGCGGCAGTTGCCCGGCAACTGGACGGTCTTCGGCGTCTTCTTCAACTACCGCCAGCAGCGGGTCTTCCGCGCGCGCAACATCAACGCGTGCCTGCCCGGAACCTTCGTCCCCGGCGTGAGCTGCGACCGCCCCGACGACACGCGTGGCGACATCCAGCAGTACGAGTCCACGGGCAAATACAACGACTACCGGCTTCAGGTCGGCGTCCGCAACCAGATCAGGCCCGGCTTCTCGGTCTTCGCCAACTACAACACGGGCAAGGCGACCTCCGACACCGACTGCGTCTTCGGCGGCGTCTTCGGCTGCTTCCCGGCGGACTCCTACGACCTGAGCAACGAGAACGGGCGCGTCTCCTTCTTCGCCCGCCATCAGGTCTTCATCGGCGGCAACCTCGTCGTCCCGAAGCTCAAGCTCTCGCTCAACCCGTTCATCATCGCGCGCACCGGTCAGTTCTTTAACATCATCACCGGCGTTGACCGCAACGGCGACAACATCTTCAACGACCGCCCGGCGTTCGCCGACGCGCAGACGACCGCCGCCGACCTCGTGCGGACGCCGTGGGGCGACTTCGACCGCAACCCGAAGGCGGGCCAGACCATCATCCCCCGCAACTACGGCGAAGGCCCCGGCTTCTTCTCCTTCAACCTCGGCATCAGCCGCACCTTCGCCTTCGGCGACATGCCGGGCGCGTCGGCGGCGGCTCCGCAAGGCGGCGGGCCTCGTCCCGCCGGCGCTGCTCCCGCGGGCGGCGCGGCCCCTGCTGCTGCTGCCGGTGGCGGGCCTCGCCCCGCAGGACCCGGCGGCCCCGGCGGGCCGGGCGGCGAGCAGAAGCGTTACAGCATGACCTTCTCGGTCAACTTCCAGAACCTTCTGAACCGGACGAACCTTTCGAACCCGAACGGCAACCTCCTCTCGCCCTTCTTCGGCGAGTCCACGAGCATCGTCGGCCCCTTCGGCGGCGGGCGCGTGGCGGGCGGCAACCGCAAGGTTCAACTCTCGGCCCGCTTCAACTTCTAAAGTCGCTCCGGATGGCTAGGCGAGATTTGTTTCTCGCCTAGCCGCTGAAAGCGGCGGAAGAGTTTAGCCCACGGCGCAAGCCGTGGGTCAGGGAAGCCGAAGACAAATCAAAAGCCCCGGAGGGGCGAAAGAAATGCTCGTTGAGCTTCTTTCGCCCCTCCGGGGCTTTACTAATTTTATCCTCGCATGTCACCCACGGCTCGCGCCGTGGGCTAAACTCTTCCGCGCCTGACGGCGCTTCCTCTTCAGACGCTCAGAATCTCCTGCTCCTTCGTCTTCGCCAGCTCGTCAACCCTGCCGATGTAGGTGTTGGTGAGCTTCTGCACCTCTTCGAGCGCGTCGCGTTCGGCGTCCTCGGAGATGGCCTTCTCCTTGAGCATCCTCTTCAGCCGGTCGTTGGCGTCGCGCCGGACGTTGCGGATCGCCGTCCGGTGCTCCTCGGCGGTCTCGTGCACCTGCTTGGCGAGCTGCTTGCGGCGCTCCTCGGTCAAAGGCGGGACGGGCACGCGGATGAGCTTCCCGTCGTTCGAGGGATTCAGTCCGAGGTCTGCCGAGCGGATGGCCTTCTCGATTGCGCCGAGCTGCGTCTGGTCCCACGGCTGCACCGTGAGGAGGTTCGGCTCCGGCGCGTGCACCGAGGCCAACTGGCTCAAGGGCGTCGGCGTCCCGTAATACTCGACCACCACCGAGTCCAGAAGGCTCACCGCCGCCCGCCCCGTGCGGATGGTCGCCATCCTCCTCCGCAAGTCCTCGACCGCGCCCTCCATCCTCGGTCGCGTCTCCTTAATCACATCCTTCTCGCTCATGTCTCTCTCCTAAAAACGTTGATGAGTGATAAGCGATGAGTGATAAGAGAAAAGACAAGTTCTGTCTCATCACTTATCACTCATCGCTTATCACCGCTTTTCTGGTCTGTTCATGCACACGCGCGTGCCGACGCCCTCGTCGCCCATGACGACGCGCATGATGTTGCCGGGCGTCCGCATGTTGAAGACGATGATCGGCAGGTCGTTGTCCATGCACAGGCTGATGGCGGAGGCGTCCATCACCTTCAACTGTCGTTCGAGCACTTCCTGATAGGTGATGCAGTCGTAGCGCGTCGCCGAAGGGTCTTTGACCGGGTCGGCTGAGTAGACGCCCTCGACCTTCGTCGCCTTCAAAATCGCGTCGGCCTTGATTTCGAGCGCGCGCAGCGCCGCCGCCGAGTCGGTCGTGAAGTAGGGGTTCCCCGTCCCGCCCGCGAAGATGACGACGCGCCCCTTTTCGAGGTGACGGATGGCGCGGCGGCGGATGAAGGGCTCGGCCACCTGCGGGATGTTGATGGCCGAGAGCACGCGCGTGTGGACGCTGGTCTTCTCCAGGGCGTCCTGCAAGACGACCGCGTTCATCACGGTCGCGAGCATCCCGATGTAGTCGGCGGACGAGCGATCCATGTCGCCCGCGCTCTCCGAGACGCCGCGGAAGATGTTGCCGCCGCCGACGACGACCGCGACCTCGACGCCCGTGTCGCGCACCGCCTTAATCTCTTCGGCGATGGCGCGCGCCACGCCCACGTCCACGCCGTAGTTCTGCGCGCCCATCAGCGCCTCGCCCGACGCCTTCAGGAGAATGCGGCGGAAGGCGGGACTGCGCCCCGAACTCGCCGCCGCGCCGCTGTTGTCGCTGTTCGTCATGGGTTAAAAATTAAGACGGATGGTGGAAGACAAATGGTGAATGCGGAATGATGAACGATGAATAAGAAGCAGCTTGTCTTTCATTCATCATTCATCATTCCGCATTCACCATTTTCGTGTGCTTACTGGTTGCCGCCCGCGAGCGCGGCGACCTCGTCGCTGAAGTCGTCGGCGCGCTTCTGGAGCCCCTCGCCCATCTTGTAGCGCGAGAAGCGGCGGATGGTGATGCGCTCGCCCGTGGCCGCGACCTTCTCGGTCAGGAGTTCGTTGATGGTCTTCTCAGGGGTCTTGACGAAGGGCTGGTCGAGCAGCACGGACTCCTCGTAGAACTTGTTGAGGCGGCCCTCGACGATCTTCTCAAGGACCTGCTCCGGCTTGTTCGCGTTCTTCGGGTCGTTCTTCGCCTGCTCGGTCATAATCTCGCGCTCCTTCGCCAGCACGTCCGAGGGGACTTCGTCACGCGTGACGAAGCGCGGCTCGGCGGCGGCGATGTGCATCGCGATGTCCTTGACGAGCGCCTGGAACTCGTCGGTGCGCGCCACGAAGTCGGTCTCGCAGTTGACCTCGACGAGCACGCCGACTTTGCCGCCCATGTGGATGTAGGAGCCGACGACGCCCTCCGCCGCGACCCGGCCCGACTTCTTGCTGGCCGAAGCCATGCCGCGCTTGCGCAGGATTTCGATGGCCTGCTCCTCGTTGCCCTCGGCCTCGGTGAGCGCCTTCTTGCACTCCATCATCCCCGCGCCCGTCTTCTCGCGCAGCGCCTTCACACCGGCTGCTGTGATCTCCGCCATTTCTTAAAATCTCCTCGGTATAAAATGATGCATGCGGAATGACGAATGATGAATAAGAAGCACGCTGCTCTTTATTCATCATTCATCATTCATCGTTCCGCATTTAAAGAGAGCGCAGCCCGGCGGTTCTTCCGCACTGACAGGCTGCGCTCGCCGTTGATCGAAAACTGGTGGCCCGTGTTCTCGGTGCGTCCCCGCTTAGCTGGCGACGCCGACCGACTCCGCGCCCTTCTCCTGTTCGGGCGAGGACTGCGGCTGCGTGCCTTCCGCGTCCGGCGCGCCAGTCGCGCCGCGAACGGGCGCGCCCGTCCCGACCTGCTCGTGGTCGCCGACGCTGTCGGGCTGCTGTCCCGTCTTCCCGAAGCCGATGTTGCCGGGGACTGAGACTTGAGTCTCGGTCGAAGGCGCGGCGTTCTCCATGTCGGTGAAGTTCTGCGACTGCGCGCCGGGGTCTTTCTGCGTCGTGATGGACGAGGTCGTGACGCGACGCTCCGGCCTGACGGCGGTGTCCGTGCCCGTCTCGCCCTGCTGCTGCTGCGCGGCGGCCTCGTCCTCGTCGCCCTTCGTGTGCACCTGCGTGCCCTCGATGCAGGCGTCGGCGATGCGCGAGGCGAAGAGGCGGACGGCGCGAAGCGCGTCGTCGTTGCCGGGGATGACGTAGTCAATCCCTTCGGGCGAGCAGTTGGTGTCCACGACGGCGATGACGGGGATGCCGAGGCGGTTGGCTTCGGCGACCGCGATCTCTTCCTTGCGCACGTCAATGATGAAGAGGGCGTCGGGGAGCCGCGACATGTTCTTGATGCCGGAGAGGTTCTTCTCCAGAATCTCGCGCTCGCGGTCGAGCTTGATGCGCTCCTTCTTCGTCAACTTCTCGTAGCGCCCGTCGGTCTGCATCGCTTCGAGGTCGCGCAGACGCTTGATGGACTTCTGCACGGTCTGGAAGTTCGTCAGGAGCCCGCCCAGCCAACGCTGGTTGATGTAGTACTGCCCGGCGCGCTCGCTCTCCTCGCGGATCGCGTCCTGCGCCTGCCGCTTCGTGCCGACGAAGAGGATGGTGCGCCCGCGGTCGTCGCCCATCAGCCCCGTGACGAACGAGATGGCGTCGCGGAACATCTTCTGCGTCTTCTGCAAATCAATAATGTTAATGCCGTTGCGCTCGCCGAAGATGAACTCCTTCATCTTCGGGTTCCAGCGCTTGACCTGGTGGCCGAAATGGACGCCGGCCTCCAGTAGTTCTTTCATCGTGACGGTGACTGCCAAAAGAAAAGCCTCCTCCTACCAGATTGGTTTAGTGTACTCGCCGCGACCCAAGGGACTCTCGGCCCAAACGGGGCGAGGGCAACCAACGGGGCCGCGACAATGGAATGTTGTCAAAAGCCGTAAACCGTGACAGGTAAACCGTGACAGGATGAAAAGCTTTTTCTCGTCATCCGTCACGGTTTACTTGTCACGACCGGATTATCTCTTCGAGAACTGGAAGCGCTTGCGCGCGCCCTTCTGGCCGTACTTCTTGCGTTCCTTGATGCGCGGGTCGCGCGTCACCAGTCCCGCCTGCTTGAGCGCGGGGCGGAGGTCGCTGTTGAAGACCATGAGGGCGCGGGTGATGCCGTGGCGCACGGCCCCGGCCTGGCCCGCCGGGCCGCCGCCCGCGACGTTGACGATGATGTCGAACTTCTCGTCCGTCCCCGTCAGCTTCAGGGGCTGGCTGATGATCATGCGCAGCGCCTGATTGGGGAAGTAATTGTCGAAGGCTTTGCGGTTGATCTTGATTTCGCCGGTGCCCGGTCGCAAATAGACGCGCGCCGTCGAAGTCTTGCGCCGCCCGGTTCCGTAATACTGAATCTCTGCCACAGCTTGTCGTCCTTAAGTATTTTGGTGACTCTTTATTACGCCCGCGCCTGCTCACTCAGGGTGAGCGGTTCGGGGCGCTGCGCCGCGTGCGGGTGTTCGGCTCCGCCGTACACCTTGAGCTTCTTGCCCATCGCCTTGCCGAGCTTGGATTTCGGGAGCATCCCCCGGACGGCCAGCTCGATGATGCGTTCAGGGTGCTTGGCGCGCTGGTCTTTGACCGAGATGGTGCGCAAGCCGCCGGGGTAGAGCGTGTGATGGTGGTAAACCTTCTGCTCGGCCTTCGACCCCTTGAAGACGGCCTGTTTGGCGTTGATGACGATGACGTGATCGCCCATGTCGAGGAAGGGCGTGTACTTCGGGTTGTTCTTGCCGGAGAGGACGCGCGCCACCTCGGTGGCGAGCCGCCCGACCGTCTGACCCGCCGCATCCACGACGTACCACTTGCGATTTTCGGCGAGGCCGTCCCCGCTGGGAAAGTATGTTGACATAGGTAAGTCTCTCAGTTTTAAGCGTCTAAAACGCGAACGGGTAGAATACGAAACGGCCCAAAAGTTGTCAAGCTGCGGGCGGCGCCGGCCTTCGACGCCCGCCGGAACTCAAACTAAAGGCCCCCCGGTAAAACAGTCGGGGGGCCTTCCGAACCTCTGCGTCGCCGGGCCGTTACGGGTTATCGGTCTGCTCGGCGGGCTTGGTCTCGTCGGTCTTCTTCTTGAGCCTCGGCGCTTCCGGCTTCTGCTCCGCAGGGCTCGTCTGCCCGTCGGTCGTCGGCGTGGTCGAGTCTTCGGGCGTCGGCTGGCGGCGCTTGAGCGTCGGGCGGCCCGGAGCGCCGTCGTCGCTGGGGGCGATGTCTCCGGCGGTCGAGGCGCGCGCGTTCGAGAGACGCAGCAGGCGGTTCTTGACGCGCTGGAATTCGGAGGTCGAGAGCACGTACTCTTCCTTGTCGGGGAAGCGCGAGACGAGGACGCGCGTCGCCTCCATGCGGTCAATGGACTGCGGGTGCGTCGAGAAGAGCTTCGAGAGCGTGCCCGGCTTCTTCTTGTTCTTCGCCGAGAGCTTCTCGAACATCGTGGACATCGCGTTCGGGTCGTAACCGGCGGCGTAGAGGTACTGGACGCCGAGCACGTCGGCCTCCGATTCGGCGTTGCGGTTGAACTTCATGAAGCCGAGGAGCGCGCCGAACTGCGCCGCGTTGTTGATGAGCATCCCGCCGATGCCGCCGAGGAAGATCGAGCCCGCGAGCAGCCCGATTTCGGCGAGCATCCCCTTGGCCTGATTCTCCATCGCGTGGCGCGCGGCGACGTGCGCGATCTCGTGCGCCATCACGCCCGCCACCTCCGCCTCGTTGTCGGCGGCGAGGATGAGGCCCTTGTTGACGTAGAAGAAGCCGCCGGGCAGCGCGAAGGCGTTGACCTCGTCGGAATCAATGACCTTGATGGTGAAGGGGATTTTGGCGTCGGAATGGAGCACGACGTTCTGGCCGACGCGGTTGATGTACTCGGTGATGACGGGGTCGTCAACGAACTTGGCCTGCCGGTCAACCTCGGCGGCGAGCTGGCGACCGAGCGCGACTTCCTTCTCGACCGAGCCGCTCATGCTGGCGATGAGGCCGCCGTTAATCTTGCGTTTGCCGATAAGGCGCGGGTCTTCTTTCTCCGAGAGCGGCTTGGTCGAGCTGACTTGAGTCGGCTGCGCCGCCTTCGCCTTCTCGTCGGCCTTCTTCTTGTCGTCGGACTTCGCGGCCCCGGACTTCTGCTGCGCGTCCTGCCGCGCGGCCCGGCGCGGCGCGGCGGCGACAGCCGTCAGCGAGCACGCCCACAGGCTGAAGATGCAAGCGAGCGCCATGAACTTGCGGGAGAAATTGTTGTGAATCACTTTAGAGCCTCCAAAAAACTTTCCAACGCCTGTGGCCGTCGGCGAAGCGACCGAGCGCGGGCCTTGATTGAGCAAGACCGGCGCGGGGCTTCCCCGTGGGTGTTTGAGCGCCGACCGGACGTACTAGGGGCGGCGCTATTCAAATTTCTTGTCTTGACCGAAGGAGCGCCCGCCGCACGGTATGGCCGGGAAACTCGAAACCACTCCTGAGTGTCCGGCAAGGCGTAAACCTTTGATGCGCCTGCCCGCTCAAGAGGTTGCGCCGGGTCGCGGGTGAGAATTAAAGCCCTTCGGCCCACACACGGGCGGCTGCGGCGGCGACTCTTTTCCTGTGGCTTAAAAGCCCACGGATTATAGCAGCCGCGGGCGTTGGCCGGTGTAAAAACTTATTCGTTGCGCCCCGCGCGCGCCGCGTGTTAGAGTCAAAAGTGCCCTCCTGCCCTCACTTCCGAGGGATTTCCCAAGCCATCCAAGCCCGTCTTCGTAAAGCATGAAACGCACGCAGGACAAGATCAAGGATTTAGTCGAACCGCAATCATTCGAGCAGATAGGGAATCTCGCCACCGACCCGGCGCGGGCGCTCGACGCCTACCGCTTCACGGACATGACGGCGGATTTGCTGGCGCGGTGGCTCGACTCTCTGGCCGACCTCCCGCGCGGGCAGGGCGCGGCGCTCGCGCTCGCCGGGGCGCGCGGCGTCGGCAAGAGCCACACCTTAGCGGTCTTCGGCGCGCTCGCCGGCTCGGAGCGGCTGCGTTCGGTCGTCTCGGACGCGCACGTCTCGACGAGCGCGCGGCGGCTCACGGGGCGTCGCTACGCCGTGGTGCGGGTCGAGCGCGGGTCGCGCGTCTCTCTGGCCGAGGAGATGGCCGACGCCTTCGCGCAGGTCTTCGGCGGCGACGACGCGCAGTGGGGCCACGACCCGGCGGGGATGCTCGCCGTCGCCGCCTCGCGCGCCCTGGACGAAACGCTCGTCGTCCTCGTGGACACGGCCTTTAACCGCCCGGCGCGTGTGAGGCGCGACGACGGGCCGCTCTTGGGCGAGTTGGCCGTCACGTCGCTCGGCGTCAACGCCTTCGTCGCGCTCGCGCTCGACGACGACATCGAGGGCGCGGACGGCGCGAACGTCGCGCTCTCCGGAACCTACCGCATAGACTACCTCGACCCCGAAAACCTCTACCGCGTCGTCGAGCAGTTCGTCCTGCGCAAGAAGCCGCAGGGGCGCGCGGCGCTGAGCGACATCTACCACAACCTCCGCGCGAGCGTCCCCGGATTCAACTGGAGTGAAGCGCGCTTCTCCTCGCTCTACCCCGTCCACCCGCTGCTGGCGGAGGTGGCCCCTTCGGTGCGTCTCTACGTCCCGACCTTCGCGTTCCTGCCGTTCGCGGCGGGAGTCTCGGCGCGCGCGGCGGCGCGGCCCGCGCTCTCGCTCGTCCTGCTCGACGAGGTCTTCGACGGGGCCGAGAACGAGCTGCGTCAGGCTTCGGAGCTGCGCGACGCCTTCGCCTCCTACGACCATCTCGTGGCGCAGAGCATCGGGCAGATGCCCGTCATGCAGCGGCATCAGGCGCGTCTCATCTTGAAGAGCCTCTTCGTCCTCTCGCTCGACGGGCGCGGCGCGACCGCCGCCGAGTTGTGCGCGGCCCTGCTCCTGATAGACGACGACTCGACGCCGGGCGTGGTGGCGCAAGTCGAAGAGACACTCGCGCGCTTCGCCGCAGAGGCGCTGCCCGGCAGCCTGCAAAGGAACGACGGAGCGACGGCTCTCTACTGTTTCCGCATCAGCGCTCTTGACGACTTCAAAGCCCCGCCCGCCGCGCAAGTCCCGGCGGCGAACGTTTCCGCTGAAGTGCTCGTCGGCAACCTGCCGCCCACCGAAACTTTTGCGGCGGGAGACGTGAGGGCGGAGGGCAACACTCTCATCAACGAAGTCCCCGACGCGCAGGCGCAGGCACAGTCAACGCCTCCGACCGTCGCGGGCGAGAGTGCGAGCCCGCCGACGGACTCGACGAAGGAGCGAGTCCCCGCCGTCTCCGCACACCCGCGCGCCGAGAGCCTGAGCGAGTGGGCGCGGCTTCTGACCGCAAGGCCCGCGCTCCCGCTCGTCGGCGACCCGCAGGGGCGCGGCGAGATTTGCGCGGCGCTCACGGAATGGCTCGAAGGCTGGCGCGCGCGCGACATCACGCGGCACTTCTCGGCGCTCCCCGCTTCGGGTCTGACGACGACGATGTGGGGCGTCAACGCCGAAGTGAGCCGCGGCTTCGGGCGGGCCGTGACCGCCGTCGAGGCCGCGCTCGCCGGGCGACTCACGCTCGAAGACGGCTTGGAGCGTGCCGCGCTCGCCTTCGGCGATTCGGCGGAGAGGTTCGTGCACGTCTCTCGCCGTCTCGAAGATTTGACGGCGCTCGTCGAAGGCTTCGCGTGCCGCGCGACAGAGCGCGACTACCTCGCCACCGCCGAGCCGACCGGCGTCCCCGAAATCGAGACGGCGCGGCGCGAGCTGCTCGCCATCGCCGAAGACCCGAACAGCCTGCTCGACGACGAGCGGCGCGAACGCTTCGGGCGGCTGTGGCTCGAATTCCACGCGCGCTACGTCGAGCATTACGCCGCCATCCATGATAAAACGATGGGCAGCCGCGAAGACCTCGAAGCCTTAAGGCGTCTGCGGCGCGGCGACCGCTGGCGCGAGTTCGAGGCGCTGGCCCGTCTGCCCGTCGTCAGCGCGCACGTCTGGCGGCAGGCCGAAGGGCTTCTGCGTCGCGCGGACGGCGCGCGGTGCGAGCTGCCCGTCCGCCAGTTGCTCGAAACGCAGTCGTCGTGCGCGTGCTCTTTCCGCCTCGCGCGCGCCGCCGAGTACGAGCTGCTGCCGCTTGAGCTGGAAGAGTTGATGAAGCACGGCCTCAAGGTCTACCGCCGCACGCTCTCGATGCTCGGCGGCCACCTCGCCATCGCGCTCGACGCGCTCGCGCGCCGCGAGGAGGACGTTGAAGCGGCCCGGCGCGCTCGCTTTCTCTCGACCGCCTTCGCGCAGGGCAACACGCCCGAACGCTTCTCGCGGCACGACGTGCGGCTCGTCGAGCGCGCGTTGCAGAGGACGGCGGCCCCGCCGCCCGTGCGCGTCGCGTCGCCCGTCGGCGAGGTCGGGCTGTTGACGCGCGACGAGCTGCGCTCGCGCTTCCAGCAGTGGCTCGACGAGCTGCCCGAACGTCCCGTGCTCATCGAAGTCGTCGCCCGACAAAACATCAATGCCGCGTAAGACGAAAGCAAAAGGCAAGCAAAGGGTCAAAGGGGAAAAGGGTAAAGGGGTAAAAGGGAAGGCGGGTAATCCCTCTTCCCCTTTTCCTCTTTTGCCCCTTTCCCCCTCTGCCCGTCCGTCCGTGGCCGTCGTCGGCGCGGGGCGGCTCGGCACGGCCCTCGCGCTCGCGCTCGCCGCGTGCGGTTACGACGTGCGGGCCTTGGTCGCGCGTCGGGCCGCGCACGCCCGACGCGCCGCCGCGCTCGCCGGGGTGTCGCACGCGCACGCACTTAACTCCGCACAGCTCGAACTTCTCCCGCCGACTCAACTCCTCTTCATCACGACGCCCGACGACGCGATTGCCGAGACCGCCGCGCGCCTCGCCGCTTTAAGTTCGAAAGGACAGAGAGGCCGCGTCGTGCTCCACACGAGCGGCGCGCTCTCTTCGGAGGTGCTCGCGCCTCTGCGTGAGCGCGGCTTCAGCACGGGCTCGATGCACCCGCTCGCGCCGGTGAGCGACGCCGCGAGCGGGGCCGAGCGTTTGCGCGGCGCGTTCTTCTGCGTCGAAGGCGAGCGCGCGGCGGCGGCGGCGGCGCGGCGCGTCGTGCGCGACCTCGGCGGCCAGAGCTTTTCCGTGCGCGCGCGCGACAAGGCGCTCTATCACGCGGCGGCGGTGATGACTTCGGGCCACACGGTCGCGCTCTTCGACACCGCCTCGCGGATGCTCGAACGCTGCGGCCTCTCGGAGAAACGTGCGCGAGAGGTGCTGCTGCCGCTCTTGCGCGGGACGCTCGAAAATCTCTCGGCGCGGAGCCCCCGGCGCGCGCTCACGGGAACCTTCGCGCGCGCCGACGTGGAGACCGTGCGCAAGCACCTCGCCGCGCTTCTCAAGGACGGCGACTCGACGGCGCTCATGCTCTATGTGCTGCTCGGCGATGTCTCTCTGAAACTCGCGGCGCGACGCGGCGACGCCAACGCTTCGGACTTGAAGGAGATTGCGCGCGCACTCGGCGAGGCGTTCAAGGAGAACGACGGGAGGAAGTGAATCCCGAAAAACCGCGCGCGGCTCGCCGGGCAAGTTGATGAAGGCGACGCTGCTTGCGCGTCTCCGTCGTTGGGGTTAGAGTAAAACCAAGTCATCCCTGAAGGTCTTGCGAATCAACCCTTGAAAGGTTTTCGGATGCCCGCGATGCAGACCACGCCGAGCGCCAGTTACAGTCTGACCCTGAGAGTGAAACTTTCGAGCCGCACGGGCACGCTCGGAGAATTGACCGTCGCCATCGGTCGCGCGGGCGGCGACATCGGCGCGATTGACATCGTCGGCGTCGGGCCGAGACACCATCATCCGCGACCTGACCGTCAACGCCGGTTCCGCCGAGCACGGCGCGGAGATAGTCCGCGCGGCGCGCGACGTGGACGGCGTCGAGGTCATCAACGTCAGCGACCGCGTCTTCCTCATGCACCTCGGCGGCAAGATAGAGGTCGTCTCGAAAGCTCCGCTGAAGACGCGCGCCGACCTCTCGATGGCCTACACGCCGGGCGTCGCACGCGTCTGCGAGGCCATCCACCGCGACCCCGAAAAGGCTTTCACCCTCACCATCAAGCGCAACACCGTGGCGGTCGTCTCGGACGGAACCGCCGTCCTCGGCCTCGGCGACATCGGCCCGGCGGCGGCGATGCCGGTGATGGAAGGCAAGGCGATGCTCTTCAAAGAGTTCGCGGGCGTGGACGCCTTCCCCATCTGCCTCTCGACGAAAGACCCGAACGAGATTGTCCAGACGGTGAAGAACATTTCGGTCGCCTTCGGCGGCATCAACCTCGAAGACATCTCCGCGCCGCGCTGCTTCGAGATTGAAGAGCGACTCAAAGAAGAACTCGACATCCCCGTCTTCCACGACGACCAGCACGGGACGGCGGTCGTCGTCCTCGCCGCGCTCATCAACGCCGTCAAGATAGTCGGCAAGCGGATGGAAGACTTGAAGGTGGTCGTCAACGGCGTGGGCGCGGCGGGCGTCGCCTGCTCGAAGATCATCTTGAACGCCGGGGTCAAGAACGTCGTCGGCTGCGACCAGACGGGCGCGCTCTACCGTGGGCGCACGGAGCACATGAACTGGGTCAAGGAGCACTACACGCGCCTCACGAACCCGGACAACGAGCGCGGGGGCGTCCACGACGTGATTCGGGGCGCGGACGTTTTCTTCGGCCTCTCGGCCCCCGGCATCATCACGGTCGAAGACTTGAAGCAGATGGCGAAAGACCCGATTGTCTTCGCGATGGCGAACCCGACGCCCGAAATCATGCCCGAAGAGGCCGCCGGGCACGTCGCCGTGATGGCGACCGGAAGGTCTGACTACCCGAACCAGATCAACAACGTGCTCTGCTTCCCCGGCATCTTCCGTGGCGCGCTCGCCTGCCGCGCGACGCGCATCAACGAAGAGATGAAGCTCGCCGCCGCCGAGGCCATCGCCGGCATCATCACCGACGAAGAGCGCCACCCCGAATACATCGTCCCCTCGGTCTTCGACAAGCGCGTGGCCGAAGCCGTCTCGCGCGAGGTCGAGGAAGCCGCCTACCGCACGGGCGTCGCGCGCCGCGAGCGCACGGGCGTTGACTCAATCATGTGAGCCGCACGGCTCCTCGCGCACCGGCATGGTCAACGCGTCAAACCTCAAACGCACGTCACCTCGGCGCACGTCGCGCCTCCTCTCTTCGTTGCTGCTGCTCCTCCTCGTCTTCGCCTTCGCACACGCGACGAACTCCCTCGCGCAAGCGCAACGCCGCCCCGCGCCGCGCCTGTTCGGCGAGACGCAGGTGTACGAGTGGCAAAAGCTCGAAAGCTTCGTCCGGTACCTGAAGCGACGCCCGCGCGAGCGCGGCCACGTCGTCGTCTACACGTCGCGCGTGAGCAACTACAGCTCGCCGGACGGCGCGGCGCGCATCAAAATCCTTGAGGAGAAGCTCTTCGAGAACATGGACATCAAGCCCGGTCGGGTTGCGCTCGTTGAAGGGGGCTTGCGAGAGCAGGCGACGGTCGAGCTGTGGGTCTTGGCGAGAGGCGCGAAGCCGCCGGAGCCGACGCCGACCGCGCCGCGCGAGTCAATGATTATCTGCCCGCACATCCGGGCCGCCGGCGAGACATACCTCTTGAGGGCGAACGGGCCTCTGACCTTCGGCGTGTCGCTCCGCGACGGCGACCCTTCGGTGCGCCCGACCTTCCGCTGGACGGTCTCGCACGGCACAATCCTGAGCGGGCAGGGGAGCGACAAGATTACGGTCGGCGAGCTTGACGCGAGCCCCAAAGTGGTCGCGGCGGAGGTCGAAGTCTTGGGCCTCCCGGCGGGGTGCGAGAGCAGGGGGAAGATGGAGACCGGCGTCGGCGTCGCCCCCTACAAGTGGGACGATTACCCCAACATCACCATCGGCGACGAGAAGGCGCGGCTCGATAACTTTCATCACACGCTGAACGAAGAGCCGGAGTTGGTCGCCTACGTCCTCGTCTACGGCGGTCGCGGCGGTCGGCGGGACGAAGCACAGCGCCGCGCCGACCGCGCCGTTGACTACCTCGTCAACGCGCGCGGCCTCGGAGCCGACCGCGTGCGGGCCGTTGACGGGGGCTTGCGCGAGAGCCTCGCCGTCGAACTCTGGGTCAGCACGCGCGGCGGCCCCGCGCCCGTCCCCGCACCGACCGTCGTCCCCAAGCCCGCGCCGCGCAACACCAACGGCCTGCCGAAGCCCCGAAGGGGCGCAAGGTAATAGCCGGGGGCAAGCAAACAAAGTTTGCGCCGCCCCCGGAACAGCACGCAAAAATAATCCGACCCTGAAGGGGTCGCAGACGCAACGTCGCGGTGCGACCCCTTCAGGGTCGAATCTCTTTTCTCGTCGCTACCGAGGGCGACGTGCTGCGCACTTGCCCCCGGCTATTACCTTGCGCCCTTACAGGGCGACGTTTTGCTTCTCGTCTGTGACGGTCGCCTTTATCCTAGCCGCCGTTTGAACCGAAAACCGTATCCGTCCGCCGACGCTTTTGCTATCCTAGCCGCCGCCGAGACCCCGAAGCGAAGCGCGAAGCACTCACGCGCAGAGCGTCCCGCGCCCGCACCGGAAGAGGGCCGGCGTTCTTCCCCAGTCCCCTTCAAGTAAGGAGAAACACCCGCCATGCTGTTCGGCTCGAACATCCTCGAAATCGCCCTCGCGATGGCCTTCGTCTACCTCCTGCTGAGTCTCCTGTGCTCGGCCCTCAGCGAGTTCTTCGAGTCGCTCTTCAAGTTCCGCGCGCGCGACTTGAAGAAAGGCATCGCGAAGCTCCTCGCGAACCCTAATCTGGCGGAGGACTTCTTCAAGCACCCGCTCATCGAGACGCTCGGCAAGAACCCCTCTTACATCCCCTCGCGCACCTTCAGTCTCGCCCTCTGGAACATGGCGACCGCCGCCGCCGAGAAGACGCCCCAGGCAATCGCCGGGGTGACGAAGAACATCGAGCTGCTCCGCTCGACCATCACGCGTCTGCCCGACACGGAACTCCCCCTCAACCTCAAGGGCTCGCTCATCTCGCTGATGGACGAGGCGAGCGGCGACTTCGACAAGGCGCGCGACAACATCGAGAAGTGGTTCGACGACGCGATGGATCGCGTCTCCGGCGGCTACAAGCGGCGGACGCACTGGATTCTGCTCGGCATCGGGCTGGCCGCCGCCGTCGGGCTGAACATTGACAGCGTCAACATCGTCCAGACGCTCGCGCACAACCCCGACCTGCGCGCGACGGTCGTCGCCGCCGCCGAGAACTACGCCAAGACGCCGCTCCCGACGCCCGACCCCGCCGCCGGCGAGCGCACGGCTCAGCAGCAGTACGACGAATCCATCAAACGCATCGCGCAGATGCGCGGCGAAATCAACGACCTCGGCCTGCCCATCGGCTGGTCTTCGGAGCCGATGGCCGTCAACCCGCGCGGCATGCCCGACCCCAGCGGCTGGCCCCTCAAGATAGTCGGCTTCATCCTGACGGCGCTCGCCGTCTCGCAGGGCGCGCCCTTCTGGTTCGACCTCCTCAACAAAATCATCGTCGTCCGCTCCACCGTCAAGCCCCGCGAGAAGAGCCAGACGCAACCCTCCAAAGACCGCCCCGCCCCCGACACGGAGGCCAAGAACGACGGCGACGAGGAGAACCCGAAAGGCTAACGCGCTTAGAAGTGGTTTGATTAAGCCCCTGACAGGGGCGGAAGATTAGGCCACGGCGTCAGCCGTGGGCTAAATTCTTCCGCCCCTTCGGGGCTCTTTACGCCGAGGCCGCGCACGCGTCACGCCCGACGCGCTGGTCAATCCAAACTTAGTCGAGACACGTCCTTTTTAAGAAGCTCTTACTCCCGCCTTCGACGAGCGCGAGCCCGTCCGCCGAGACGGTTCCGGTGAATTTGCGCCCGCCGTCCTCGCCGGGGAGCACGAACTCTATCTTGCGCGCTTCGACCTGCACCTGCACTTTGACGAGCACAGGGGGAAGCAGAACCCCTTCGGCAATGGTCACGGCGGCGTAGAATTGCCCGTCCGCGTCGGTCAGATAAATCTGCATCCCGCCGTAGTCGCCGCCGGGGCCGGCGGTGATGTTGCTGAAAGTGCCTTCGGTGGGGAAGGGCTTCGCTTTGGCTCCCTTTTGCGCGGACGCGACGGGCACAGTCAAAAGGCAGAACGCGCAGCATAAAAGTATCCGGGTCAACATTCTCATCGGCTTCTCCTTGTTTCGGCTCGGCGGCGGCGGTTCAAACCGCGCCGGTCTAGCGGCCTTTCATGTAAGCTTTGTCGGCCAAGTCTCTGGCCTTCAGGTTAGCATGCGGGGTTCTGGCGTCAACTTCAAAATCAATGTGCTCGGAGCCCTTCAAGCCTTTGTGGCCCCCGCGAGGAGCGGAAGAACTCAGACGAGGGACGCGAGACGTGGGGTAAGTTCTTCCGCCCCTCGCAGGGGCTTTGACAAACTAACCTATCCCGGCGGCGTTGAGCCCTTCGTCGTCGCGCGCCTGCGCGTCCTGTACTCCGAAGCCTTCTTCAAGCCCACCGACTGCACCTCGTTCGAGTCCCTGCCGAACTGCGCGACGACCTGATCTTTAGCGCCGAGCATGAGGTTATGAAACTCCCATTCCTTCGTCACGGCGTCGTCGCGCGCCGAGGCGGCGGCGGCAGCCGTCTGCGCTTCGGCGGCCTGCGCCGTGTCGAGCGCCGCGCGCGCGGCGTTGATGGACGCGAGCGCGAAAGTGACGTTCGCGGGCGCGTATGAGGTGATGGCCTGCAAGGCCGCGTGGCTGCTTTTGTCGGCTTCGAGGAAAGCCGGTTTGAGCCTCGTCGTTTGATCTTTAGCCATGGGTGAGTTTTCTCCTTTGTGAGGAAAGGGGCACCAGTGAGAGCGAGGAAGCGCGGGCATCTTATACCCAATCGCGGCCCGAAGTAAGAGGTTTTTTATGCCCCACGCATATGCCGAGGCCGCGCACGCGCCGTCCGTTGCGCGCACGCGGCCCCACGCAGCACAACCCGCCTACCCTCAAAAGGCGGGCGTGCTAAGAGGTGCGCACCCCCGCACCCCTGACCGTTAATCCCCAACTAAAATGCCCATTGATGTGAGGCTCCTTATGATATATTCCGCGCGTTCTTTTCTTTGAAAATCTAAGGCAACGGGTCGGATGCGTAGCTCCTCAACCTCAGAGAATTGATGAGCATCGCCGTTGAGCATGAAAGGTTCATACTCACGGCGAATCAGTTACGCAATCGGAGTGTACTACCATCTGCTAGTGGTAGCAAGTCTTTTCTTCTAAAGACGAACCCATCAGGAGGGTATTCCTGATGGGCTACGTCCGACTGAGGCCAGCGCGTCTTGGTGAGAAGTTAAGACAGATTCGGTCTGCCCTCGGCCTTTCCCTGTCTCAGATGCTCAGGCGACTTGACGCCGAAGACCTCATCGTTTCCAGCCAAATTTCACAGTACGAAACAGACGCGCGCGAGCCGCCCTTGCAGATTATCCTGCGTTACGCTCGCGTGGCGGGAGTGCACGTCGAAGACATTATTAATGATGAGCTAGATTTACCCGCAAAGCTCCCCGGCTCCGTCCGCTACAAAGGAATCAAGCACAAATAAGCCCCGCGCACCCGCCAGCATCAAATACCCACCCGCCGTTAAGCCTTACCCACCCGCGCGCATTAGATACTCTCTTATGGGTACGCCATACCCATTAATCAGTACGTCATACCCATTGACGGGTACGTCATACCCATGCGTGGGTACGTCATACCCATTAACGGGTATGACGTACCCACGCATGGGTAAGCCCTGCGCACAAGCGGGCATTAACTTCTCTCCAATAGGTACGCCATACCCATTAGAGAGAAGTTAATGCCCACGCATGAGTACGTCATACTCACGCACCAGTAAGACATACTCGCCCCGTCTTACGTTCTTCGCACGCATGATTAAGCCGTAAGACGCCGCGATTAAGACGTAGTCACCGAAAATTTATGTTACTTACCAACTAAAAAGGATTGCGTTTTGCTGTGGGTAGCGGTAAAAGTCCGAGCTTAGGCGTACTAGGCCGGGGCATGCGGTAAAAGATGGCCAGAGGCTGACAAGTACCGCATGCCCCGGCCTAATTGTAGTTGGGCGGCTTCTCCGGTGAGTAAATTGATTGTCTGAAAGCGAGGGGATGTTTTGTCGGGAGATGCGAAACGTGAGCTATTGCGCCACATGGTTGCCACGGTGGCCTACCGCGGCGGCGTCGCCGTGTCGGGTGCGCCGGAGAGCTTCGCCGTGTTTCGTATCAACGAAGGCGTGCGCGCGCCGGGAGAAATCATGGCGCACATCGGTGATTTGCTCGAAGGGTCGCTCTATCTGCTCAAGGGAGAATTGGTTCATCTAACCTCCTCGCCCTTGCCGTGGGGTGAGGAGGTGTCGCGGTTCTTCTCCGCCGCGAAGCAGTTGGACTCATATCTGGCGTCGGACGCGCCGCTGGCGTGTCCATTGGAGAAACTCATCCAAGGCCCCATCGGCGACGCCCTGACGCACGTCGGGCAGATCGTGATGCTGCGGCGCGCGGCGGGAAGCCCGGTTCGTGCGGAGAGCTATTTCACCGCCGAGATAGTGCCGGGCCTGGTCGGCGAAGAATCCTTCAGGTAGGTTAGTTAGCCGCCCAACAACGGCAGGCACCCGACCGCGAGTTAGCTCGGATGTCATCGAGAACTTGGCTATTTCACGATTAACCTTCAGACGCAAGGAAGAGGAGAAGGTTTTCCGTGACCCGCACCTTTCAGAGAACACTACCCTTGATGTCGGGCAGAACCTTCTTGGGGCGATAGAAAGTCTTGAGCGATTTCCAGATCGCTTCGCCCCATCCCAGAGTGCGATATTGGTAGCCGTGCTCACGGCAAAACTTTTCGACGACGCGGCTCAGTCGCGGATAGTGGACGTGGCTCACGCTCGGAAACAGGTGGTGTTCGATCTGATAATCAACGCCCGAACAGAGCAGCCGCCCGATGAACCCCGCGCGAAAGTTTACGGTCGTGATGGTCTGCGCGTGGAGGAAATTGGATTTGTAATCGCCCTTCGTCACGTACACGGCTTCCGCCGGGTAATGGGCCGAGGCGAAGGCACAAAAGGCGGCGTAACCGACCAGGCAAGTACGAGTCATGTACAACGCCAACACACTGGCCGGCGCGAAGAACAGCATGGGGATAACTATCCAGACGCACCAGTGAAGTAAAATCAGCGAGAGGTCGAACCAGTGCGCGGGCTTGCGCAGACGCGCGTCGGCGAGCTTGCGCGCGAGAAATTTCCAGGAGATGAATTGCACGTTGAAGACGTTGAATGCGAGCGCGAATGGGACGGCCAGCCACTGGATGCGGTAGAAGAGACGTACCGTGCCGCCGCTTGCGTTGAACTCCTCCTCGTTCAGCGCGAACCACGGCGAGAGAGTCGCGTCGTCGTCCACGCCAATCACGTTGGGCGCGGGATGATGCACCGTCACGTGGCTGTGCCACCAGTAATGCGCCGACATCCCGTAGTAGACGGTATAGCCTATGTAGACGAGAGCCTTGTTGACCCACCTCACGCGCGCCGTCGCATAATGCGAAGAAGTGTGTGTGCTGGTCGTGACTCCTAACGACCCGACAGTCGAAACGAGCAACGCCCCCGCCTTGACCAACAAGCTTTCGCTCGCCACGCACACGGCTATGCCCGCCAGCGCAATCACGAAATGGAAGGCCAACTCGGACAAAGCTCTGCCCGATGGGATTTCATAAAAGCCCTGATCGCGTATCTCTCTCTTCAGGAGCGCGAGGTGCGTTGCGGTCAAAGTGTTTGCGCTCATCGTCTCACCGCCTCTACTTATGAGGATTGACCTTTTCCCTTTGACTGTGAAGTGCGAGGTCAGACGCGCCGGAGCGGCAGTTCCGCGGTGCAGTCCTTGGTGAAGAGGACTTGAAAGACCGCGGAGTCGGAGGCGACTGCCGCCGCGATGCAGCAACACAGGTAGTATTCCCACATTCGCAGGAAGACGTCGCCGTATCGAGTCGGGTCGAGCCGCGCCTTGTTCAACTGGAAGCGACGCAGCCACTCGCCCGCCGTGTAATGGTAATGACGGACGATGTTCTCGACATCAATGATCGCCAGATTGTTGCGCTCAAGCTGTGAGGTAATCTCCGACAGCTTAGGCTGCGCCGAGCCGGGGAAGATGTATTTCTGGATGAACGGGTCGTGCTCGTTCTTGGATGAATTGCACCCGACGGCGTGAACCAGACCGACGCCTTGCGGCGTCAGCGAATCCGAGATGTTGCGGAAGTAACGCCGGTACTCCGAACGCTGCAAATGCTCCATCATCCCGACGCTCACAACCCTGTCGAATCTATCCGCGCCGTTGAGCGAGCGGTGGTCGCTCAACTCGATACTGATGCGGTCGGCCAACCCCTCCCGCTGAATCTTCGCGTTGCCGGAGGCGAAGTGGTCTCGGCTGTTGGTGATGCCCCGGCCACAGACCCCGTAGTTTTTCGCCGCGTAGATTAAAAGGCCGCCGAAGCCGCAGCCGATGTCAAGCATTCTGTCGCCGGGCCGCAGCATCAGCTTCTGGCAGATGCGACCGAGTTTATTCGCTTGTAACTGTTCGAGGTCGTCTTCTTTCGTCGAGGCATAGCCGCACGAGTACGTCATCGTCGAGTCGAGAAACAACTCGAACAGGTCGCCGCCGATGTCGTAATGAGTTTGGACGTTGCGCCACTTGCCGCGCGCCGTATTGACGAATCTGATGCCGAGCACTTTGAGGCCCATCCGAAAGTCGCGGGCGAGTTTCTTGTCCAGACGATTTCTCAAGAGGATCGCCAAAAACCCGTGGAGCGAGCCGTGTGTAATCTCGAACGAGCCGTCCATGTAAGCCTCACCTAAACCTAAATTTCCGTGAGACAACACGCGCGCGAAAAAGCTCTCCTGCTTGACAAGAATCGCCACGTCCTCGCTCGCGCCCTCCTTCCCGTTGGCCGGAGCGCCGACGAAAAAATCCCCCCCCTCGCAACTGAAACGCAGGCGCGCGTCCGTCACGTGCTTGTTCATGAGTTGGAAGAATAGCTCTCGATACATCGGGTCTCTCTTTCCTTTCTGTTCCGAGACCGACCGCCTGTTCGTTCTGGTGCGAGATGGAGCGGCAGTTCGACGACGCGTAGGATAAGGAAGAGCAGAGCGAGAACGGACGGCAGCCTCACGCCCGACTATATTTTGCCCCGGATGGTAGTTTGCGTTCCCGCGCCTGCGAGGATCATGAGGTTGGCGCGGGATGCAAAAGAGGAGACGCTGTCGGCTCGACGCTGACAGCAAACGCGACGTGCGCGTGTCTGGATTTCAGCCCCTAAGCATCAAAGCCGATGCCCGGCGAGCCATGAGTCGCTTTTAACCTCAGATGGTTCTTCCGCGAACCTCATTGAAGACGACGAAGCTTGATTGTCTTCAATGTGTATGTAGATTTGAGGCAAAAGGTTTCAAAGGGTACGCGGCGAAGGGTGAAGCTGGCATAGGGCAACCACGACGCCGACGACTACCAGAAGTGTGTACAAGAGGCGTGCCAATCGGCCCGTCGCGGCAATTCAACGGAATCTCAAGATTTGCGTGGCGAGTTTTTTTCGACCTGTGTACAAAACTGCACACCCGTGTCCATGTTAGTAGACACGCCGGCCACCTCGCCGGAGATGGCGGCTTTTTTTCACACCGCGAACCGGACGGGCGTCTTACTTTCTCGCTTCATGGCTTCAATCAGGATGGCGCTGTACTTCTTAAAGATTGCGTGATGAGAGGGACGCCGCGGCTCGAACTGTGGGGCGATAAACTGAACTCGCGCTCGTCGGGGCAGGAACGAAACGATTCCTTATTCTTCGGCATATACGTCAGGGAGGCACAACGGGAAAAGAGAAGCCGCGTGCCGAAAACACCTTGCCTCTAATTGATGTCGGATGACCGCCGAAAGAAAGGAACGCAGCGCCATGCCTCACGTCGTCAAAAGGGGAGAGACCCTCGGGAAAATCGCGAGGGCTAATGGAATAACTTTGGAGCAACTGCTCGCCGTCAACCCTCAACTGAGGGCTCACCCGGACATCATCCAACCGGGCGACGTGGTGAACATCCCCGGCGAGGACTCGACGACGCCGACGACGATGCCGACGACGCCCTCGGAATTCGCCGGGAAGCTCGCCTCGGCGGCTCGCGCGCAGCACGAGAGGTTCCAATTCGTGAACGAAGCCGACCCGCAGCTCTGCGCGCAGATTAGGAGATGGACGGTGGAAATCGGAGGGGCCTTCGTGAGTTGTACGAGTAGCGCGCACCCCTGGTCAGCCGTTTTCGTGTCGTGGTGCGTCAAAGAGGCCGGGGCCACGGCGGCGGAGTTCAAGTTCTCGAAGAGGCACTCGGTGTTCGTCCAGAAGGCGATTCAAGACGCGCGGAACGGGACGGGAGTCTTCCACGGCCTCGAAATCAGCGCCCACGCCCCGAACGTCGGGGACATCATCCAGCACAACCGCGGGAACGCCAGATTCGACTTCGACCACGCGAGGAGAAACTCGCAATACGCCTCCCACTCGATCATCGTCGTCGGGACGGGGCAAGACGACATGGGCCGTTTCGCGCTCTGCATGGGCGGCAACGAAGGGGACTCAATCCGCCGGACTAAAGTGCCACTCACGCCGCAAGGTTTCATCCGGCAGCGCAGCAGAAACCCGTTCATTTGCATCATCCAGAACCTGAAATGAACACGACCCGGCCCGGCAACCGCCCGTAGCCGACCGCGCCGGGCTACCGCCGTTCAGGACAGAGCCGCGCTTCTCAAAGACTGCGCGACGAGCGGGACGATGCGGCGGGGGACGGCGATGGCCTCTTTGATGTGGCGGGAGTGTGTGAAGTGCCCGGCGACGTAGAGGCCGTGGACGTTGGTCTCGAAGGTTTCGGGGTCGTAGGCGGGAACTTCCGAGAGGCCGGATTTCTCTATCCGCACGCCGAGGCGGCGCAGCAGCGTCAAGTCTGCGTCGCTGCCGATGAGGATGAAGACGGCGGCGTTGGGGAGCGTGACGAGTTCGCCCGCGTCGGTCTTGATGGCGACTTCGGTCTCGCGTATCTCCACGACTTCTTCAAAGAGGAGGAGGCGCAGGCGACCGCGCTCGATTTCGTTTTCGAGCGGGCCGCGCACCCAGTGCTTGATCGCGCCGCGCTTCGGGTCGCGGTTCTCCCAGTCCGCGCGCCAGATGGCGAAGGTCGTGCGCGCGCCGCCTTCGGAGAGGAAGAGCGCGGCCTCGGCGGCGCTATTTCCGCCGCCGACGACGAGCGCTTCCTTGCGGACGAAGGGGAAGGGCTCGTGGAAGCGGTGTTGGACTTTCGGGAGGTCTTCGCCGGGGACGTGGAGGCGTCGAGGGCGACCGCCCGCGCCCGTGGCGACGAGGACGCGCGCGGCCTCGTAGCGCGAGCGCGTCGTCTCGACGACGAAGCCCTCGGCCCCGGCGGCGGGCTCGATGGCCGTGACCTCTTCTTCGGTGTTGATGCGCAGGTTCTCTTCGAGCGCGAAGCGGACGTAGTAGGAGAGCAGCTCCTCGCGCGTCGGCTTCTCGCGGCAGGGATGCAGAGTCCCTTCGCGCAGCTCAAGCTCGTTGACGGTGGAGAAGACGGTGAGGCCGACCGGGTAGTGATAGATGGTGTCGGCGATGAGCCCCTTCTCGATGACGAGGTAGTCGAGACCCTCGCGCGCCGCGGCATCCGCCGCCGAGAGCCCCGCCGGCCCCGCGCCGATGATGAGCAGGTCGAGTCGTGTGTCGCTCATAAAATGTTTCAGCCGGAAGCGGCCCTATCCTCGCACGCCCCCGCGCCGAATATCAAACGAGACGGTTCGCCACAAGAGAGAGAGGGCAGGGACGAGCCCTGCCCTCGGCGTGCCCTGCGCGGGGTTCGAGTCCCTTGGCTTTTTAGGCTTGCGCGGCGTGCGGCGTCTGGCTGCTCGGCGGTCTCCGCCCCTGTTGGAGCCGCCGTTCTGCTTCGGGCTCGCGCCCTCGGCGGTGGGGAGGGAAGAGAGCATCGCGTTGAAGAGCGTCACGGCCTTGTCCTGCTCCTCTTCAGCCGCCGCGCGCTTCTCCATCTCCGCCTTCTCGGCGAGCCAGTTGACGAAGGTCTGGAGGTTTCGCGGGCTGGCGGTCACGCCGTCGCCGGTCGAGCCGGACGCCGCACCGTCCAGGAGTTCTTCGAGGATGTGATAGCCGAGCATCCGGTGGCTCTCGAACTGCGGCTCGTCGAAGAACTGGTCGGCGGTGGATTCGTGCGGGAAGGTCGGGTCTCCCTGCGCGTAGTTGAAGATGTCGCGGGGCTCCTGATTGTAGATGGCGGGCTTGATGTAGATGAGTTTGCCCGTCAGGCTCCGGGACGACATGCCGTGCGGGGGCGTGTCCACCGCCTCGTAGTGGATGTCGCCGACGGCGAAGTAGGAGCCGCCCTTCGTTTCGCTTTCGGGGCGCGCGAGGATGGGGAAGGGCGAGGGGAACTCGATGGGGATGCCGAAGTCAATGCGGATTTTACGCACCGCCGCGCCGAGGTCGGAGTAGCCGCCTGAGGGGTCGGCGGAGCCGTCCACGACGATGATGTTGCGGCAGCGGCGCAAGACCATCTCGTAGAGGCCGAGGTTCTCGAAGTGGCCGCCGTCGGAGAGCAGGACGTATGGGTGCTCGTTATCGGTGAGGCCGAACGCCTCGTCGAGGATCGGGCTCAAGGCGCTCTGCGGGTGCGAGCGGTAGAAGGTCTCCGCGCCGTAGACTCCGGGGTTGCCGAGCCACCATCCGAGCCGCGCGTTGAAGAACGTGAGGACGAAGGTGACGAACGGCGAGGGCGAGAAGTAGCCCATGTTGGAGCTGGCCGCCGCGCCCGAAATGGCGACCGCCGTCCCCATCGTGATGCCGTTCTTGCCGCCGTAGTCGAGCGTCCGACGGTAGCCGCCGAAGAGCGTGCCGGAGTGCAAGGGGCTCGACGTGAACGACTGCGCGCGTCGCTGCTGCCACGCGAGGCGCTTGCCGCGCACGAGGTTGAGCGTCATGTTGACGACGTGCAGCAGCCGGTAAGGCTTCGGCGGGTAGTGCAGGCAGTCGGGGAACACCTCGTTGAGAAGCAGGCGGTTCAGCTTCACCGTGTCCGGCTTGCGCGCGGCGACGGCGGGCGAGTCCCCCTCACCCCCCGTGCCCTTCTTCCGCGCCTCCGCGAGCTTCCGCGCCTCTCGCTCCAAGACCTTGCTCACTAAGCCCTTGAAGGGCTCGCTCGCCGAGAGGTCTGACTTCTGTATCAGGCGGCTGAGGTCGGCGAAGAGCGCCGAGCGGAACGACGCGTTGAAGTCAATGCTTTCGGGCGGGTCTTTGAAGTACCGGAGCGACTCGCCCTCGTCGCGCTCTATCCCGGCGCGCAGGGCGGCGGCGGCGGCCGCGCCGCGTCGTCCCGTCAACGACGAACTTCTCATTCTTCTCCTTAATCTCAACTTCCACCGCACGCTCGACCGGGTGGTTAATCTCGGAGACGAAGCGCGCGAGGTCGTCCGGCCCCCTGAAGTCCGCCTCGCGCAGCACCCACGGGCGGAGTTCGCTCATGGGGAGGTTGTCGCGCGGGTCGAAGCCCGTGAAGGGGTTCGCGCTCCGCTCGCCCCGGAGACGCGACGCGCCGAGGAAGGCGCGGATGATGCGGTCGCGGTAGCCCGCGTGGAGCGAGAACTTGTTGAGGTTGATGAGCGCGGCGAAGAGCCGCCCGAAGAGTTGCAGTCCGAGCGCGAGCCCCAGCAGGAAGAGCCATGAGGGGAAGTGGAGGACGTGGAAGACGTTCGCACGGCTCTGGAACGGGTAGCGCTCCGAGAAGGCCGCGAGGTCGCGCGCCGTGATGCCGAGCAAGCCCGACACGGCGGGCGTGAAGAACTGCGCGAGCCACGCGATGATCGTGCCTGAGAGGATCGAGACCAGAATGATGATGCAGGCGAAGAAGACGAATGCGGCGAGGACTAAGACGTTGACGCCGAGCGTCTGGAGCAAGCTCGTCTTGCCGTCCTGCTTCGAGCCGCCGGGCGTGCGCGAGCTGCCGCCGCCGAGGAGCGCGACGAGCCCCGAAGCGCCGCCCGCCGCCGCCAGCCAGTTGCCGAAGTCGAAGTAGAGCAGCGGCCCGAAGATGACGAGCCCGCCGAGGAGCAGCCACCCGCCCGCGACGATGAAAATCCACGCGCTCGCACGCGCCAGCCACTCGCGGTCTTCGTCCTCGACGTGAGTCTTTTTTAGAACCCAGTTCCACATCCTGTCCGGCCTGCTGCCCAACCAGTTCAGACGGCGGATGAACGGCCCCATCGCATCGCCGTTCCCGCCGTACCCAAGCGGCGGCTTCTCCGAGCGGCGGCTCGTGAACCCGACGAAGAGCGTGAGGCCGAGGAAGTAGATGAGGAGGTAGACGGGGAAGGCGAGGTAGGTGTAGACCTCGGCCCGCCGCCAGACCGTGTGCGAGAGCGTGTCGGTCGAGACGCTCCCGTCCGGGTAGGTCTGGAACGCCGCCACGACCGGCTCGTAGAAGACCGGAATCTTGACCGCCGCCACCCATAGCAGGAACGCGCCGAGCATGCTCGCCAGCAGCGTCACGATCAGCTCGCGCCAACCGTTCTTGAAGATGCTCCCGACGAGCTTCCATCCCCGGCGACCGTACTTCCTCCGGGCCTCCGACGGCGTCAGCAGCCACGCGTCGCGCTTGCGCCACATCTCCTTCGGCGTTTGCAGCCACGAGACGGCGGCGAGCAGCCCGTAGATGAGCGCGCCCAGGACGCCGAGCGCCACGCCGTAGAGCATGAAGCCCTTGAAGTAGCCCATCTTCCAGTCGAAGAACCGGACGCCGGGGAGGTTCCGAACCATCGCCTCGTGACGGAACCACGCCCAGAAGATGGTCAGCAACGCCGTCGAGACGGCCAGCGGCAGCAGGCACATCCAGATAAAGCTGTTCTGGTCGCGCCGCTTGTCCCAATAACTGCCGGGCCTCAAGACCCCGCTGTTGCTTGGTCGGTTGAGCCGCATGAAGGCCAGCGCGTAGGCGCTCAGGAGCGCGCCCGCGACGAGCAGCGTCCCCATGATGTAGCCGACGCGCGCCGTCCGGTCGGCGGTGGCGACCAACGCGCCCGACTGCGCCACCCAGATGACGAGGAGCGACGGCACGCCCAGGCCCAACGTCCACCCGAAGGTCTTCCAGTCCGGCTTGAGGAGGAAGATGCTCAAGCCCCCAAGCAGCACGAGCCCGGCCAGCACGCGCCACGCCGGGTCGGCGAGGACGACGGCGTTCGCCACGCGCGGGATCATCAGCACGCTCGCCAGGAGCGGTATCAGCACCACCCAGTTGAGCAGAAGGTTGCGGATGTAGATGACGATGAACGACCAACTGTCGGCGGAGAGGATGCCGGTGCGCGGCGTGATGAAGTTGCTGAAGTCGCGCAGGTGCCGCAGCGGCTCCGGCTCCGGCTCCGTCTTCGAGGCGCGCGCCGAGCCGTCCAGCTCTTTGACGACGCCTTCGAGCCCCTGCTGGTGGCGGTGAATCCATGCCGTCAGCCAACCGCCGACGTAGCCGCCGCCGGAGACGGTCGAGAGGTAGTCGAACTCTTTGAGCAGTCCGCGCTCGGCGAGCGACTGGACGACGCCGAGCGCGAACGTCCCGCTGCGGATGCCGCCGCCGGAGAAGCAGACCGCCGAGCGCTTCTTCTCCAACGAGTGCACGCGGCTCACGGCCTCGCCGACGCGCAGGTCGTAGACGCGCTTCATCTCCGCCGGGAAGGCGTCCTCAAGCAGCAGCCGCCGGAAGCGCACGAGGTCGCTCCGCGCCCCGCCCGCGTCGTCGAATGCCTCCTCGCCGTCGCGCGGCCAGCCGAGTTCCAAAAGCCCCCGCGTCTCGTCGCGCAGAGCCTTGTGCTCGAAGCGGACTTTTTTGAAGACCCTCAAGTCCGGCTCGTTCGCCCGCCCGCCCTCGTCCTCGTCGCGGAGTATGCGGTTGAGGATGGCGAGCCTCTCGCCGCCCTCGCCCCGCAGGCCCGGATACCTGAGCGCGAGGTAGGTGGTGAGGTCGTCCACGCGCTTCAAATCACTGCCGCCGCTCTCCTCCCACTCCTTGAAGGCGGCTTCGAGCGTCCTGCCGAGCGCCGCCGTATCCACGTGCCCCTCCTGGAACTCCCAGTCGGGCGCGACCGCCGCCCCCGCGTCCTTCGCTACCGACGCGTCCACTTTGCCCTCCGCGTCCGGCTGCTCGTGGAGACTCTCGAACTCATCTTCCAGCACCTGGCAAAGATGAAGGGGGATTTCCTGCTTCCGGGTTTTTCCATTCATGTTCTGCACCTAAGAGGAATATGGCTCTGTCGGGAGCGAGCCGGATGAGAAATTTTCGTCCTAAGCGTGGATACGAGGCCAGCTTCCGTGGAGAGCGCGGCACCCTTGGAAACCCTTGAGGCCGCCCATACTACTCCGATTACCGAATGCCGTGTCGCAAAATTCGAGGGCCGTGCCGAATTTAATGAAATGAAACCTTGAGCGCAACCATAATCTAAGTAGAGGGGGCGTGACGGGGGCGATACCTGTCACCGAGTCCGGACAAACTAGACCTCTTGCGAAAGTCGGGTAAAAGATGCGACAAGTAGCTCAGCAGGCAAAATCCTATGAGCTACGAGCAAATCAAAGATTTACGCCCCGCAGAATTCAAACGCTATTGCGGGGTCGAACCGGAAACATTTCAGCGCATGGTCGAACTCGTCTCCAAGCGGCTGACCAGGACGCGGCGTAAAACGGGGCGACCGCCTAAACTCCCTGTCGAAGACCAAGTCTTGCTGACCTTAGAGTATTGGCGCGAGTACCGCACGCTCTTCCACCTCGCCACGAGTTGGGGCCTGCACGAGTCGAACGTGTGCCGCGTCATCCGGCGCGTGGAAGACATTTTGACCAAGAGCCGGGCCTTCAAGCTGCCGGGCAAGAAAGTGTTGCAGCCTTCAGACCACCAGATCGAGTTCGTCGTGGTGGATGTCGCCGAGACCCCGATAGAACGTCCGAAAAAAAGCAGAAAGCCTACTACAGCGGCAAAAAGAAGCGCCACACCTTGAAGAGCCAGATCGTGGTCAACGGGCGCACCCGGCAAGTTATCTGCACTCATCATGGGCGCGGCCCCGTCCATGACTTCGCCCTCTATCAGCGCAGCAACCTTGAGCTGCATGAGAGCCTGGAGGTGCTGGCCGACAGCGGCTATCAAGGCTTGCAGAAGTTGCATGAAAAGAGCCGGACGCCGCACAAGAAGCCGCGTAAGTCAGAGCTAACCGAGGAGCAGAAGCAAAGCAACCGGGAGTTAGCTCGACGCCGGGTCGTGGTCGAGCACGTCATCCGCAGCTTGAAAATCTTCCGCATCCTAGCGGAGCGGTATCGCAACCGGAGGCAGCGCTTCTCGCTGCGCTTCAACTTGATCGCCGGGCTGTACGACTATGAACTCGGCCTCGGTTAACCACTTTCGCAAGAGGTCTACTCAGTTCTAAGGTCAGACGCCCGACACGGTTTTACCTCGGTCTCGGACGTTGATTTATTCCCCTTACGCTTTTTTGGGGACGCTCGACGGGGCGAAAAAAAACCGTTGACATCTTTAGCCTACGAGCTTATTGTGCACGCGCTTCACATGTACTTTTACATCCGGCGAGCGCCCTACAACGCGCTCGACCGTCAAGGATCGCAACGCAGCATGGCGCCGAAATAGCGCCGCATCACGAAGGAAGTGGTCTACACCGACCACTTGATGCGAATGCGGGCCGCGAGCTTTACCGAGAAATATTTGAACAGTCCAGCGTAAGGTAAAAACCCTCGGCGGGACTTCGCGTGCCCGGCGTCCGCGCCACCTCGATAAGGGAGTTCTTCGCCTATCATTTGAAGGAGTAACGTGATGGCAATTCAGTTCGTTGAGTTCAAGAGAAACGGCGGCCAGCCTGAGATTGAGCTGGAGTTTGGGTTCGCGCAGTTCGCTCAATACAGGATCAACCTCTGGGACACGACCGGGAAAAATAAACTCGCAAGGATCGGCGAAGGGGTGAACGTAGATACCGTCCCGGACAAGTGGCCCATCGAAGCGCCGCTCGCCACCCTCGACGGATGCTTCATCACCTGGCAGGCCATCATCGCCTCGCCGACGGGGGGAGCAAACGAGCAGTACAGCATGAAGGGCACCTTCACGCAGGACGGCCAGAACTGTGACGACGGGCCTTTCAACAGGCAGGGCGCACTCGACCCCGACCCGAAAATCGTCTACGACCGAGTCCAGATTAAAATAGTGTGAAACCTATGCTGAAAAAGATTCCAATTCTGACGCTTGCGTTGTTGCTGTCCATCGTCGCGCAGCCCGCCGCCGCGCAGACACAGCGGCAGGAAGGGCGGGCGGCCCACGCCGGAGACGCGTCGCCGGACGGCAGAGCGCTGCCCAAAAACATCGCGGCCCCGCGCAGCAGCGACACCGCCGAAGGCTCCCGCGTGCTGATCGTCGCCGACGCCGCCCTCGACGACTACTCGGCCTACCGAGACGGCGACCGCTTCGTCGTCTTAATCCCGGCGGCGAAAGCTCCGGCTGTGCGCGAAGGTCTGAGCAGTCGAGGGGTCGCGGGCATGCGCGCCGAGGCGCGCGGCGACGGGGTCGCGATTTCCATCCAACTCCAGCCGGGCGCGAGTGCGCGCGCGGTTCAGAAGTTCAACCGGCTGGAGGTGCTTGTCAACGCGCCGTCCAGCGAAGTCGCGGCAGTCGGGGCGCGCGCAGCCGAAGCCCCTTCCACGCCACAAATCGCAGCGGGCTCGTCGGAGGTCGTCCCCACAAGGGTCTTCCCGCCGTTCCGGCAGAACCTTACCGACGCCGTCGTGAACGTGCTGCTCGCGCGATTCAAAGCGAACGCCGAAGCAGACGCCATGAACCTCGACCTGTCGCCGCCCGAATCTCCCGCGGCGGCGGTGCTCGGGCTGACGCCTCAGACGGTGATTCGTCCTTCGAGCCCGCGCCAGTTCGCCACTTCGTTCCTCAACAGCCTCGACCAGAACGGTAACTTCCAGACCGGCATCGCCTTCGACTTCGTGCCCTACATGCTCTTTAACGGGGCCAACGTGAAGATCGGGGATTACCAGAAGGATTACATGCAGCGGCTCCTCGCCCGGACGCAATTCTCGTTCGTGGCGGCGAAGGGGGCCACTGAAGACGACCTCTCGACGCGGCTCGGCGTGGGCCTCAGTTCGACCTTGTGGGACAGGGGCGATCCGCGCGTCTACCGCCCCGACTTAGGGCCTGAGGGCGATGTCTTGACGTGCTTCGTCAGCAAGCTGAAGTTCAGCGACGATTTTGACATCCCCGCGACCGTTGACCCCGACGACGCCGAGGCCGTGGCGAGCTTCGTCGCCGGGGAGGAGGCGAGGCTCAAGCCCTTGGCCGACAAGTGCCGCGACGAAGTGCGCGGGCTGAATTGGAACCGTTCGAGCTGGGTCATCGCCTACGCGCCGAGCTTCATCAGCACGACGGGGCAAAGCGCCGACTTTAAGTGGAACGGCGGGGCGTTCTGGACATCGGTCGCCTATGGCTTCGAGGAAGTCGAGAGCCTGAAGAAATTCTCCCAGCTCATTTTGCACGCGCGCTACCGGACTCGTGAGCAAATCCCGAACCCGGACGTGGCGGATGAGTTCCTGACACAAAACAGCTTCTTCTTCGGTGGCCGACTCCGACTGGGCGGCCCGGCTTTCGCCTTCAACTTGGAAGACGCGTACGTGCGGAACAAGATTATCGGCGGCTCGACCGACGTGTCGAACCGCTTCACCGTCGGGGCCGAGGCACGGCTGCTTGAGAATCTTTACTTTGTGATCTCGGCGGGCGGGAATTCGGGCCGGGCCGACGGCCAGAAAAAGAGCTTTGTACTGACCTCGTTCAAGTACGGCTTCAATCGTAAGCCGCAGTTCAAAGGAAAGCCTTAGCTTCGCGCGGAAGCGTGAGCGGGGCACGCGAAAGAGGGGTTCCGGGCAGACGCGCGGAACCCCTCTTTCGCGTGCCCCGTCGCTTATTTCAAGGATGTCGTCACCGGTCACGCCCATCGCCGTTGCGAGCCCCGCGAGGCCTCGTTATAATGCCGCGCCTTGAAGAACGAAGAACATCCCAGCGGACAAACTGCCGCGCCCGGCGCGACGCTCCGGCGAAAGCTGCGCGGCGTCCATATCCCTTTCCCGACGAACTTCGACGACGGAGGCGAAGTTGACGCGCGGGCCGTGTGCGCTAACATCGAGCGTTGGAACCGGACGGGCGTGAGCGGGTACGTCGCGCTCGGCTCGACGGGTGAGCGCGTCCACTTGGAGGAGCGCGAGCGGCTCTCGGTGGTCGAGGCGGCGCGCGGGGCCGTGCCCACGGAGTTGGCCTTCGTCGTCGGGGTGGGCGAGCAGGGCACGCGCGCGACCGCGACGGACGCGCGGCGGATGGCCGAGGCGGGGGCGGACGCCGTGCTCGTCCTCACGCCGCACTTTTATCGCGGCGCGATGAACGCCGAGGCGCTCTGCGAACACTTCGAGGCGGTCGCCGACGCCTCGCCCGTGCCCGTCCTCCTCTACAACATCCCGCAGAACACGGGCGTCACGCTCGCGCCCGACGCAATCGCGCGGCTCGCCGCCCATGGAAATATCTGCGGCGTCAAAGACAGCTCCGGCGACGTGCTCGCACTGACCGAGACGCTGCGCCTCACGGGCACGGAAGCGGCGGATGATTTCGTCGTCATGACGGGCCACGGCGGGGCGCTCTACGCGGCTTTGTGCGCGGGCGCGCCCGGCGCGATTCTGGCCGTCGCCGCCGTCGCGCCGGAGTTGTGCGTCGCCGTCTACGAGGCGTTCGAGGCCGGCGAGTACGAGCGCGCGCGCACTCTACAGAAGCGACTCGCGCCGCTCGCCGCCGCCGTCACGACGCGCTTCGGCATCGGCGGCTTGAAGGCCGCGCTCGAACTGCTCGGCTACGCCGGAGGGCCTGTGCGCGCGCCGCTCCGTGGGCCGAGTGAGGAGACCCGCCGCGAACTCGCGCGCCTACTCGAAGAAGCGTCTGTCCTGACGCACGCTTAGCGGGCGGCGACGGGAAGGGAAGTTTGCGCGCCTCCGCGCGCACTCGCTATAATGCCGGGGCCTTGAGAGAAGACGAACCGCCGCGGGGCGTGCACCATCAGTCGAAAGCGTTAAGCGTGTGACTACGACGACCGAACCCGCATGTTACAGCACGCCCGAAGAGGCGGGCTTGCGCGTCGAGCGCCTGCCCTTCGGGCGCATCCCGCACCAGTCAAGGCTCTTCCTCGAATACCTCGAAGACCCTCTCTCGCTCCGACGCTTCTACCCCGAAGCCGTCCGCTTCCATCACGAGTTAGCCGCCCGCGCGCCGAAGGTTCTGGCCGCGCACAAGACCGACCGCGACGCGCTCGCCGACGCGCTCGGCGCGCTCAATGCGTCGTGGGGCGCAGGGAAGGAGACGCTCGCCAACATCGAGCGGCTGCGCGCGCCTCACGCGGTCGCGGTCGTCACGGGCCAGCAGGCCGGACTCTTCACGGGGCCGCTCTACACCATCTACAAGGCGCTCTCGGCGGTGAAGCTCGCCGGTTGCCTGACGCAGCGCGGCACCGAGGCCGTCCCCGTCTTCTGGATGGCGACCGAGGATCACGACTGGGAAGAGGTGCGCGCGGCGGAGGTCATCGCCTGCGACGGGCGGCTCGCCAGCACGAATGTTCCCGCCGCGTGGCACGAAGAGGGCGAGGCGGTCGGCGGCGTCCGCGTCGGCGAAGAGATAGAGGAGACCATCCAGCGGCTCTTCGATCTTCTACCGTCAAGCGAGTTCCTGCCCGACCTTGAAAAACTCATCCGCGATTCTTACCAGCCGGGCCGTGCTTACGGCGAGGCCTTCGCGCGGATGCTCGCGTCGCTCATGGGTCGCTACGGCCTCGTCCTGCTCGACCCGACTGACGCCCGCTTGAAGCGTCTCTCCGCGCCGCTCTACGCAGAGGCCGCGCGCCGCGCGCCCGAACTCGCCGCCGCGCTCGACGCGCGCTCGCGCGAGCTTGAGGCCGAAGGCTTTCACGCGCAGGTGCACACCTCTTCGGACGCCTTCCCGCTCTTCATCCTCGACGAAGAGGGCGCGCGCCGCGCTCTGGTGCGCAACGCCGAAGGTCTTTACGCCGTGAAGGGCTCCGGCGACGCGTGGACGACGGAAGAGTTGGCCGAACTGGCCGAGCGCGAGCCCGAACGCTTCAGCCCGAACGTCACACTTCGCGCCGCCGTGCAGGACTACCTGCTCCCCACGGTCGCCTACTTCGGCGGCGCGGCGGAGGTCGCCTACTTCGCGCAGACCGCCGAGGTCTATCGAGTGCTGGAAAGGCCCGCGACGCCCATCCTCCACCGCGCGAGCCTGACGGTCGTCGAGCGCCGCACGGGACGCACGCTCGAACGCTTCGGCCTCAAGCTCGAAGACTTCTTCAACGGGCTCGACCCGGTTATCGCCCGCGTCGTCGAAGAGCACCTCGGCGCGGACGTGGCCCGCCGCCTCGACGAGACGGACGCGACGATCGCCCGCGCCCTCGAAGAGCTGCGCGACGAACTCGCCGCCTTCGACCCGACGCTCGGCGACGCGCTCTCCACCGGGCGACGTAAAATCGAGTACCAGCTCGAAGGCCTGCGCGCCCGCTTCCACCGCGCGCAGATGGCGCGCGACCGCGCCGTCTTCCGCCAGCTCGAACGCGCCGCGACCGCGCTCTACCCGGAGAAGGCGCTCCAGGAACGACACCTCAACATCACTTCGCTCATCGCCCGCCACGGTCGCTACGCGATTGAGTGGCTCCACGACGCGATTGACATCGGCACGGTCGAGCACCAAATCATTCATCTTTGAGCGACAAGCAGAAACCGTGAACCGTGACAGGTAAACCGTAACAAGATAAAACCTGTCTCCCTCTTGTCACCTGTCACGGTTCACGGTTTACGGCTTTTCTTATGTCTAAAATCCGAGTCCTCTCCGACCACATCGCCAACCAGATCGCCGCGGGCGAGGTGGTCGAGCGCCCGGCGTCGGTGGCGAAGGAGTTGGTCGAGAACTCGATTGACGCGGGCGCGCGGCGCGTCGAGGTGGACGTTGAAGCGGGCGGTCGAAGACTCCTGCGCGTCTCTGACGACGGCTCAGGGATGACGCGCGACGACGCGGTGCTCGCCTTCGAGCGCCACGCCACCTCGAAGATTGCGACCACCGAAGACCTCAACAGCATCCGCACGCTCGGCTTCCGGGGCGAAGCGCTGGCCTCAATCGCCTCGGTCGCGCGCGTCGAACTCGTCACGCAAATCGAGGGCGAGGCCGAAGGGACGCGAGTCCGCATCGAGGGCGGGAGGATGCGCGACGTGTCGCCTGCCGCGCGCCCGCGCGGGACGACCATCGCCGTGCGTGAACTCTTCTTCAACGTCCCGGCGCGCAGAAAATTCCTCCGCTCCGAGGCGACCGAGAGCTTCCATCTCACCAACCTCGTCACGCACTACGCGCTCGCGCACCCCGAAATCGAGTTCGTTCTCATGAACAACGGGCGCGAAGTCCTGCGCGCCGCGCCAGCCTCTTCCCTGCGCGAGCGCGCGTACCAAATCTTCGGCGCGGAGTTTCTCGAAAATCTCTTAGAGGTCAAAGGCGGCCACGCCGAGGCGGCGCGCGTCAGCGGCTACGTCTCGGCCCCGCGCGAGCGCCGCTCGACGCGCGACGCGCAGTACCTCTTCGTCAACGGTCGCTTCGTCCGCGACCGCTTGGTGACGCGCGCCCTCTCCGAAGGCTTCCGCACGGTCTTGCCGCAGGGCGTCTTCCCGGCGGCGCTCCTCTTCCTCGAAGTGCCGCTCGGCGACGTGGACGTGAACGTCCACCCGGCCAAGACCGAAGTCCGCTTCCGTCGCGCCGCCGCCGTCTCTGACGCCGTCCGCGACGCCGTGCGCGCCTCGCTCGCCACCAGCGGCTTCCTCCGCCTCGCCGCCGAGAGTCCCGAAGAGTACGAACAGGAACTCGCCCTCGACGACACGCGTCAAGGCTTCACAAGCGAAAGCACGCCCGCGCCGCACTCACGCGCCGAGACTGTCGAGCGCGATTCGTTGACGCAAGGAGCGATTGAGTTCGGCAGAACCCCGACCGTCTCGGACGAAGTTTTCGCAAGGGGCGAACGACTCGCGGACTCTTCGACGACGCCCTCTTCATCAGCCCTCGGAGCCGTCGCGCGAAGTGCTCGGAGCGCCCCCGCGCGCGAGCGTCCGCACGAAGACGACACGCGTGCCGAAGAACTCCGACGAGAAGAAGCGACTGGCGCGGGCGAGTCTTTCCCATCCGCACTTACAGACGGGCAGGGAGCGCAGCCTTCATCAACAACCGGCGCGCCGCTTCCGGCAGAGAGTGAGGGCGCGCACGTCTCCTCCACGCTCCCGCCCGTCAACTCCGTCGCCGCGCTCGTGCGCGAAGTCCCCGCCGACGCGCCCCTTTCGAACATCCGCCCGCTCGGACAACTGGACGAGAGCTTCATCGTCGCCGCCGACTCGGAAGGGCTCCTCCTCATTGACCAGCACGCCGCGCACGAGCGCGTGCTCTTCGACAAGTACCTCGTGCTCGAAGAGACGCGCGCCGCCGAAGTGCAACAACTGCTCGTCCCCGAAACCTTCGACCTCACTCCGGCGCAGGCCGCCGCCTTCGACGACGTGGCGGGCGAGCTCGAACGCTACGGCTTCGGACTGATGCGCCTTTCTGGCCGCACCGTCGCCGTCCGCGCCGTGCCCGCCGACCTCCCGGCCACCGAAGCGCATAACCTCCTCGCCGAAATCCTCGACTCCGTGGACGCCGAGCGGCGCGGTCGCGCCCGCGACACTCTGCGCGAACGCGTCGCCTCCTCGCTCGCCTCCCGCGCCGCCGTCAAAGCAAGGACGCCCCTCACGCGCGAGAAGATGAGCTGGCTCATCGAACGCCTCCTCCGAACCTCCTCGCCCACCACCTGCCCGCGCGGTCGCCCCATCATCCTCCGCCTCGCGAAAAGAGACATCGAACGCGGCTTCAACAGGTGAAAGATGTTAGATGTCAGATGCTGGATGCTAGTGAAGACTACTTGCTTCAACTAACATTCAGCATCTGACATCTAACATCTGCTCTTAGAGTGAATCGAAGGCGCGCATCACGGCTTCGGTGTCGGAGAGGTCTGTGAGGAGTATGTCGGGCTTGTGTGGGCGGAGCGTCTCGACGCTGTTGACGCGGCCCGTGCCGACGCCGACGGAGCGCGCGCCGAAGTGTTGGGCGCAGGCGATGTCGTTGGGCGTGTCGCCGATGACGATGAGTTGCGAGGGCTTGAGCCGGACGCCGAGGCGGCGGCTGAGGCGGCGGAGCGCGACGGCGGGCAGGTCGCGGCGGTCGTGCGAGTCGTCGCCGAACGCGCCGGGCAGAGTGAAGAACTCCGAGAGCCCGACGACCCGCATCTTGAGGCGCGCGGCGGGCTCGACGTTGCCCGTCAAAAGCGCCGACACGTAGCGCGGGTGCGAGCGCGCCGCCTCCAAAACTTCGCGCACGCCCGGCAGGAGTTGGAACAGAGGCTCTTCGTGTTCGAGCGAGCTGACGCGCTCAAGCTCGGCCACGTAACGCTCGCGCAGCTCCAAGACGCGCTCGCGCACCTGCTCGCGCGTGAACCCTTCGGGGCTTAAGGCTTCGAGCACGATCTGCCAGTCGGTCATGCCTGAGACGGCCATCTCCTTGAGCCGCCCCGCCGTCCCGAAGACGCTCTCCAACACCGGAATCGTGTAATCCTTAAACGCCCCCGCCCGCGACGAACGCACCAGCGTCCCGTCAATGTCCCAAAGGAGAACCCGCAAATCTGTCATAAGGAAAAATAGTCTGGAGTCTCGGAGTTTGAAGTCGAGAGTCAAGGACAAGAGCCTTGCCCTCTCGACTTCAGACTCCGAGACTCCAGACTTCAGACTTCTTTATTCGACGACAACAAGGACTTCGCCCGCGTTGACGGTCGCGCCCACGCGCGCGTGAAGCTCGGCGACCGTGCCCGCCTTCGGCGACTTGAGTTCGTTCTGCATCTTCATCGCCTCGACGACGACGAGCCCCGCGCCCGCCTCGACCTCCTCGCCCTCTTCGACGAGCACGCGCACGACCTTGCCCGGCATCGGCGCGAGCACCTGCGCGCGGCCCCCCTCGTGCCCCGCCGCCGTGCCCGCCGCGCGCAGGCGCTTCGGGTCGGAGAGGTGGACGTGATACGAGCGATTGCCGACGCGCACCTCCGCGCCGTGCGCCGAAGTGCCCCCGCCGCCGACGCGGCACTCGTAGACGCGGCCCTCGTGCAGCATGAGGAAGACGCCCGGCTCCGGCTCGCGCACCTCCAACTCGTAGCGCCGCCCGCCGACCTCGGCGGAGACGCGCTCGCCTTCGCGGCGCAACTCAAGCTGCGTCTTCTCGCCTTCAATCTCCGCGTTGAGTTTCATGGAGTCCTCGACTGATGCAGCGCCGCGCGGCCCGCCAACTTCCAACGGCTCGGCGGTTGCTGGTCTTGTTGGAGGCGTGAAGAGTTTCTGATGCTTCGTTCGTATTCGAGGGCGGCGGCGATGGCCGCCACGTCGCGCCTCGCGGTCTCATCTTCGTCCAGCTCGACCGTCTCAGCTTTCTGACTTTGCCGCTCGTTGAAGCGCGCGATGAAGCCGGTGTCGAGGCGGCCCGCGACGAACTCTGTCGTCGCGCATGATGCGGCGGAAGAAGGGGAGCGTGGTCTTGATGCCGCCGACTTCGTACTCGTCGAGCGCGCGCCGCATCCGCTCGACGGCTTCGGTGCGCGTGCGGCCCCAGACGGCGAGCTTCGAGATCATCGGGTCGTAATAAATCGAGACCTCCGCGCCCGCGTAGACGCCGCCGTCGTCGCGCACGTTCGGCCCCGCCGGGACGCGCAAGGAGGTGATGCGACCGGGCGAAGGCATGAAGTCCTGTTCGGGGTCTTCGGCGTAGACGCGGCATTCGATGGAGTGGCCCGTCCAGCGAACCTCTTCCTGCGTGAAGGAGAGCGGCAGCCCGGCGGCGACCGCAATCTGCTCGCGCACGAGGTCAACGCCCGTGACCATCTCGGTGACGGGGTGCTCGACCTGTAGGCGCGTGTTCATTTCGAGGAAGTAGAACTCGCGCGTCACGTCCGAGACGAGGAACTCGACCGTGCCCGCGCCGACGTAATCAGCCGCCCGCGCAATCTCGACCGCCGCCGCGCCCATCCGTTCGCGCAAAGACGAATCGTCAATCGGCGAGGGGCATTCTTCGATGACCTTCTGGTGTCGCCTTTGGATGGAGCACTCGCGCTCGCCGAGATGTACGAAGTTGCCGTGCGTGTCGGAGAAGATTTGAATCTCGATGTGACGCGGGCGCTCGACCGCCTTTTCCAAGTAGACCGAAGAGTCGCCGAAGGCCGCCAACGCCTCGGACTGCGCCGTCTCGAAGGCCGATGCTATCTCGCCTTCCGCAGCGACGAGCCGCATCCCCTTGCCGCCGCCGCCCGCCGCCGCCTTGAGCATCACGGGATAGCCGAATTGCGCCGCCGCCGCGCGCGCCTCTTCCGCCGACCGAAGCGGCTCGGTCGTCCCCGGCACGACGGGCGCGCCCGCCTTGATGGCCGCCCGCCGCGCGCTCGTCTTCGACCCCATCAGCTCCATCGCTTCGGGCGTCGGGCCGATGAACGTGAGCCCCGCTTCCTCGACGGCGCGCGCGAACGAAGCGTTCTCGGCGAGGAAGCCGTAGCCCGGATGGACGGCCTCCGCGCCGCTCATGCGCGCCGCCTCGACGACGCGCTCGATGCGCAGGTAGCTCTCGGCGGAAGGCGCGGGGCCGAGCAGGTAAGCCTCGTCCGCGAGCCGCACGTGCAGCGCCTCGGCGTCCGCCTCCGAGTAGACGGCCACCGGCGAGATGTCCAGCTCCCGGCACGCGCGCATCACGCGCACGGCGATCTCGCCCCGGTTGGCGATGAGGATTTTTTTGAACATAAAAAAAGCCGTGAACCGTGACAGGTAAACCGTGACAGGAGGAAGACAGGTTTCCTCCTGTCACCTGTCACGGTTTACCTGTCACGGCTTTTAAACCACCACCGAGTTGCCCGGCTGGCGCGGGTTGAAGCGGACGGTGACGCGCGCGCCGGGGAAGTAGTCCATAGAGCGTTGCTTCTGCACGTCGTCGAGCGTCTGGGACGACTCGTATTCGACGCCGTTGATTTCGTAGTTGTAGAAGACCTGCGTGATTGCGCCCGCGTCGTCCGTGATAACGTCGAAGATTGAGCCCTCGGTGATGCGGCCCGTGCGGAGCAGGGCGGCGCGGCGCGTGGTCTCGTCGCCCGCCTTCTTGCGGCGGAAGATGTTCAGGATACCCATATGAAATGAAGGCCCGGTCTTAAGGCGTGCGCCTTCCGGCGGCGGCGGCGGGCGTCCGCGTCACGGAGGCGGGGCGCGCGCCGCCTTCAACAATCAGCCCGTCGCGGATTCGCAGGTCGTCGTCGGTGCCGAGGAGCTTATCTCTGCCGGGCAGCACCAGCTCATAGTTCGTGAGCGTGAGCCCCGTGCCGGGCAGGTCGTCGGTGTTGCGCGCCGAGGCGTTGCGCACGCGGACGGAGCGACGCCTCTCGCCGCGCCCCTTCGAGCCCCCGGTCGAGAGCGAGGCGAGGTCTGTCTCAGGCTTGTATTCGGTCGCCCCCATCGCTTCGAGCACGGCGGCGAGTTCGCAGTTCGGGTCTTCGAGTCGCCGCAGGTCGCCGAGCGTCGCCGGGTACGTGCCGAAGCGCGCGCGGTAACGTGCGAGCGCCTGATCGCCCGCGTAGAGCACCGCGTTCTCGGCGGCGCGCCGCGCCAGCTCGCGCCTCCTTAATCTTTCGGGGACGGTCACGCCGATGAAAGCGACGAGCGCGACGGCGGTCAACGCCGTCAGGGCCAACCCGACGCGCGCGGCCTTCACGCCGACGAAGCGCGTGGGCTCTCGCCTCATCCGCGCGTAGAGCTTGAGGCTCGCGAAGGCGGCGACGAAGGAGGCGGGCAGCGCGCTCCACTTCAGACGCCACGCGGCGGTCTCGGCGGCGCGGGCGAGGGAGTTGGGGTCGAGCGTCAGGCTCTCCCGCTCGAAGAGCGCGGCGAAGAGGGCGACGACGAAGGACAAGAAACCGAGCGCGCCGGTCGTGCCGACGAAGAACGCGGGGCCGTAGCCGGGCAGTTCGCGTTCGGGGCGCACGAGCGGAGGGCCGACGGGCCGCGCGCCGCAACCGGCGCAGCCGTCACGCATCTCGCCTTCAAACTTCAAGCCGCAGCATGGACAGGTCGTCAAATTCTTTCGGCCTCCTCGTCACGGAAGGGTTCGGAGAACTTCCCCTTTGTCTCCTTCGCCACCGCCTTCAGCGCGGCGCGGGCGCGCGGCGGCGCGCAGGCTTCGGCGGGTTGTGCCGCTCGGCGCTCGTGTTAGACGCCGCCTCGGCCTCCGGCGATGCTTCGTCCACGGCTGCGGCGCTCGCCGTCTGGTGCGAGGCGTCGTGGGCCATGAGCTGCGCCTCGCGCGCGTCCGGCGGGTTTGCCGCGTCAATGCGGTTCAGCTCGCTCCACGTGTGGTACATGCGGTAGGCGAAAGTCCAGAAGGAGCCGACCGCGAGAATCCAGAGCACGGCGGGCATCCGGTTGGCGAAGGGGCTCGTGGAGCCGGGGTGCGTCGAGAGCGCGCCGATGATTAAGAGCACCACGCGTTCGGGCCGCCTGAGAAACCCGACGTCGCACTTCGGGATGAGACTCTCGGCGCGCGCGCTCGCGTAGGAGACGAGGACGGAGCCGACCATCGCCGTGCCCGCGAGGAAGACGTTCAAGGTCGAGTGGAATTCGGTGTCGCGCGCGTAGAAGACCATGAGGCCGACGAAGGCGGCCATGTCCGAGAGGCGGTCGAGCGAGGAGTCGAGGAAGCCGCCGAAGCGCGTCACCCTTCCGGTGAGGCGCGCGACCGAGCCGTCGAGCATGTCGAAGACGTTGGCGACGATGAGGATGATGCCCGCCCAGAAGAACTGGTTGAAGCCGAACATCAGCCCGCAGAGGACGTTGATGGAGACGCCGATGACGGTGAGCACGTTGGGGTTGATGCTCCCGCGCGCCAGGCCCTGCACCATCGCGTTGATGATCCGGCCCGCGCCGCGTCCGATGCTCGCCCCGAACAAACTGTGTCCCTCTCTCCGCCCGCGCTTTATTCTTTAGAAGGGGTTGGGCGCGTCCGCTAAACGCTCAAGGCGGCGCGCGTCTTACCAATGCTTGCATGATATGGACGCGTCAAACGGCTTGTCAAGGAAGTTACCCCGCAGCGCTTCGCCGCCGGGATTTGCCACGGAGACACAGTGGCACGGAGAGAGGAAAAGAAGAAGGAAGTCTGCGAGAGGGAGGGTTGTCTGATTCAACTCTCCCCCAATGTGACCGCCTTTTTCCTTCTACTCTGCGCCTCCGTGTCTCCGTGGCAAAATCTTGTCCGTCATGAAAAGCCGTCCCGCGCCTCAGCCCGCGCGCGCCTCGTCGGCTTCGGCCACGTAAGGCTCGTGCAGCTTGACGGGGGCTTTGCTCGCCTTCCTCAGCTTCAGGTTGAGCATCTCGACGAAGACCGAGAAGGCCATCGCGAAGTAGATGTAGCCCTTCGGGATGTGCTGGTCGAAGCCCTCGGCCATGAGCGTCACGCCGATCAGGATGAGGAAGCTCAGGGCCAGCATCTTCACCGTCGGGTGCTTCTGCACGAATGTGCCGATGGTTCCGGCGAACGCCATCATGAACGCTATCGAGACGACGACCGCCGCGACCATGATGCTGAGTTGGTCAACCATCCCGACCGCCGTGATGACGGAGTTGAGCGAGAAGACCGCGTCGAGCAAAAGTATCTGGACGATGACCGCCGCGAACGACGGCGCGACGCGCGCCGAGGCGTGCCCCTCCTCGCCTTCGAGCTTCCCGTGAATCTCGTGCGTGCTCTTGCCGATGAGGAAGAGCCCGCCGACGATGAGGATGATGTCCCGGCCCGAAATCTCCTCACCGAGCACCGTGAAGAGCGGCGCGGTGAGGCCGATGACCCACGAGATCGAGAACAGGAGCGCGATGCGGATGAACATCGCGAGCCCCAGCCCGATGGTGCGCGCCCGCTGCTGCTCTTCGGCCCGCAGCTTCCCCGCGAGGATCGAGATGAAGACGATGTTATCAATGCCGAGGACGAGTTCGAGCCCGGTGAGGGTCAGAAACGCGATCCACGCCTGAGGGTCAGACAGCCATTCCATGAAGTTGTTGCTCCTGCCGACGAGTTGAATTCCGGTTCGCGTGGATTATACATAACTCGCGCGGCGGCTTCCCCCCGTCCCGCCCTGCGTCAGCCCTCTAACTCCCTAATCCACTCGTGGCCGGGGTCGCAGACCTCAAGCGCCTCCCTCAGCCACGCCCTGCGCTCGACGCCCAGCCGCGACGCCACCGCCTCGAAGTCCCGCTCGTCCTTCGGCCTCGGATTCTTCGACTTGTAGAGCAGAACCACCTCCGGGCACAGGAAGCGCACGCCCTCCGCGGAACTCATGCCGCACCTGTCGAGCGCCCTTGCGACCCTCGCGTCCCTCCGGTACACCCACCCGCGTCCGTCCGACTCGTTCAGCAGGAACTCAATCTCGTTCGGCCCCTCGGACTCGTCCGAGCAGTAAAGCTCGTGCACCGGGAGCCGAAGCACTTCGCCCTTCCGCCACTCGGACGCCACGCCTTCAACCATCTTCCGCCAGCGCCGCCCGCCGAAGTAATCGCGCAGTGCCGCCTGGTCTTCGCGGAAGACCGCGACCTCGATGTCCCCGTGCCGACGCGTCAACTCCCCAAGATACAGGTCAACCGCCCAGCCACCGGCGACGAACCAACTCCGCCCGAAGCCCCGCATCATGGCCGCGACTTTGAGCGGCACGTCGAATGGTTCCGAAGCCGCCACGGACTGAATACCCCTCTCCCCCCGCCGCCGCCCAAAGATGAACGGGCACTCGTCACACGCGAATGTGACGAGTGCCCGTCCCATGAAGTTCAGCTTCTCAAACACACGCGCCTGAGCCGTGGTCAACGGCTTCTCGGCTACTCGACCAACTCGGCCACGTGCTCGTCTTCGTACTTTTCGATGAGAACGCCGACGATTTCCATCAACGATGAGAGCGGGTGAGTCTCGTCCTCACCCACCTCGTCAATCAAGCCGTCGAGAAAAGCGACCAGCCTCTGATACTCCTCCTCGGTATGCGGGACGTAAATCATCCCCGCCATCTCCGGCCACGCGCCAAGCGCCTTATTCAGCTCAACGTTTTGCATGGCTTATTCCTTCCACTTGCCTTCGTCGTACTCCGCATGAGTAAGCACCGCGCGGATGTAAAGCCTGCGGCGATTATAATGGATTGCGGCAATGAGACGTACTCTGTTCCCGCCGACGTTAAAGACCGTCAACTTCCCGACCTGATCGGCGGACGGAAAATGCCCGCGCAACTCGGCGAACGAGCCGAAGTCATGCCGCCTCACGATTCCGTACCAATGGGCGAGCGCGGCTCTGGTCTCAGGATATTTATCGGCGAATTCGTTGAGACGCTGGCGCGTGATGACGTGCATGAGGAGTCTGACGGCATGATTGCCCGCCCTACTTGGTCTCGCCGCCGTCTTTCTGCGCGGCCTCCCTCGCTTCGTCGTGGAGGGTCTTGAGGCTGCGGATTTCGAAGTTGCGGGCTCCGGCGGGGGTCTGGACTTTGATCTCGTCGCCCTCTTCGCGGCCCATGAGGCTGCGGCCCACGGGCGAGGTGGTGGAGATGAGGCCGCCTTGCGGGTCGCTCTCTTCGGGGGTGACGAGGCGGTAGGTCACCTCCTCGTCGCGCTCCGCGTCGTAGAGGACGAGGGTCGAGCCGTAGGCCGCCCTGTCGTGCGGAACCTTCGAGGTGTCTATCGAGGCGACCTCGATGATGCGCTGGCGCAGGTCGCGGATGCGCGCCTGGACGAACTGCTGGCGCGCGAGCGCGGCGTGGTACTCGGCGTTCTCGCGCAGGTCGCCCCACTCCTTCGCCGTCTTAATCTGCTGCGGCAGGAGCACGCGCAACTCCGTGTCGAGCTCGTCCAGCTCTTTTTGTAGTTTCTGCTTGATGTTCTCGGACACTTTTCTTCGTCTCCCTGATGACTACTGTGTACGCTTGTGTACGCTTCCAGACGCTCAGATACGATGCCGGGAAATGTAACAAAAAAGCAATGGATGATAAACAGTAGATTAGAATATACTCCTTTCCGCGTCTTTGGCCCCAGTCCTAGAGGCTCAGCTCCGACAAGAAGCGGTACTCTCTGCCAGCTCAGCCTCTCCAACAGACGTGCTTCGTGCTCCCGCTTAAGCTTTCTCTCTCCGGTGCGGGCGCGCCTTCTTTGCCCCGGAAAACTAACCTCGCGAGGCATTTCTCTATTTAAAGGGAGGGAGTGCGCCGCGGACGTGTCCCATTTTGCAGTGTGCACGCGTTCGGAGCGCAGCTAAAACTTGCCATGTTGGAAAACTCTGCCGGCAAAGGAAATCTGATCCTCTTTGTGGACGACGACGCCTCGCTGCTGCGTCTTGGACGCCTCACGCTCGAACGCGCGGGCTACCGCTTTCTCGGCGCGCTCGGCGGTCAGGAGGGCCTGCGGCTCGCGCGCACGGCCCACCCGGACTTAATCCTGCTCGACTACATGATGCCCGACCTCAGCGGGCGCGAGGTCTTCGAGGAGCTGCGGCGGAGCGAGGACGCTTCCTTGCGCAACACGCCGGTCATCATGCTCACGGCCCGCACGAGCAACGACGTGGAGCAGCGCGAGCTGCTCGAACAGGGACTCTTCGCCTACCTCCACAAGCCCTTCGGCTACCGCGAGCTTCTGAACGTCATCGGGAACGTCCTGATGCTCAGCCAGATTAAGGAGCGCAACCGCGCCCTCGAACTCGAAGCGCGCCGCGCCTTCGTCGCCACCGTGCGGACGCTCATCACTCTGCTCTTCGCCAAGGACAGCTACACGGGCGAGCACTCGCAGAAGGTCGCCTTGATGGCCGAGGGGCTCGCGCTCCACTGCGGGATAGCGGAGGAGGAGGCCATCTTCATCAAGCTCGGCGCGCTCCTGCACGACGTGGGGAAGATCGGAGTGCCCGAATACGTCCTCTGCAAGCCCGACTGCCTGACCGAAGACGAGATGGCCGTCATGCGCCGCCACGTCCACCACGGCGAGCAGGCTCTGGCCGGAGTGCCGCGCATGAAGGAGGTGCGGGCGATGGTCTTGCATCACCACGAATGGTGGAACGGCGGCGGCTACCCGGCGGGCCTCTGCGGCGAAGAGATTCCTTTGGGCGCGCGTGTCATCGCCGTCGTGGACGCCTACGACGCGATGACGAGCGACCGGCCCTACCGCCCGCGACTCCCGCACACAATCGCCGTCGAGCGGCTTCGCCAAGGCGCAGGCACGCAGTTCGACCCAATCCTCGTCGGCAAGCTCTTCGAGTATCTCGACGCCCTCGGCGACGCCGAGCCGCAGGAGACCGGCGCGATCCTCGACTGGGAATTTCTTGAGGAGTTCTGCCCGTCGGCTTAAACAAAAGCAGAAGCTGGAGACTAGAGGCTTGAGGTTAGTAAGAAGACGTTCTCTCTTACTAGCCTCAAGCCTCTAATCTCTAGTCTCTAGTCTCAAGCCCCTAGTCTCTCGTCTCAAGTCTCTAACCTCAAGCCTCAAGTCTCAAACATCCAGACTCAAATCGCTACCCTCAAGTCTCAAGTCCCTAGTTGTGTTGACGTAAAGAAGCTAAACTGCTCTACACGATGACAGTTAAGTTAACCGACGAGCAATGGCAGAAAATCCTGCCCGTCTTGAAAACCTGCCCACAGATCAGGCTCGGAGCCGGACGCGACGTGCGCCGTTTCCTCGAAGCCGTCCTCTGGGTTACTCGTAGCGGCGCGCAATGGCGGCTCTTGCCGCCGAAGTACGGCCACTGGAACTCAGTCTATAAACGCTTCGCCAGATGGAGCGAACTCAAGGTCTTTGAGATGTTGTTCGAGCATTTCTCTTCCGACCGCGACATGGAATATCTGATGATCGACTCGACCGTCGTGCGCGCTCACGCGTGTGCCGGCGGCGCGCAAAAAGAGGGCGCACAAAGCTTAGGCCGTAGCCGCGGCGGCTTCTCCACCAAGATTCACCTGGCGACTGACGCTCTAGGCAACGCCGTGCGCTTCATCCTGACGGGCGGCGAGCGCAACGACATCACGCAGGCTGAATCGCTGGTCAACGACCTCGTCGCCGATTACGTGATAGCCGACAAAGGTTATGACGCGGCAGCGTTCGTCCTGAAGCTGAAAGGGCGAAACTCTGAACCCGTCATCCCTTCGCGCATCACTTGCAAAGAGCAACGACAGATTGATGCGCACCTTTACAAAGAACGGCACTTGATTGAGAACCAAATCGGCAAGCTCAAGCACTTCCGTCGGGTGTTTTCGCGGTTCGATAAGTTGGCGAAGAACTACTTGAGTTTCATCTATCTCGCCAGCACAGTCATCTGGCTCAGGTAGTTATGTCAACACAACCTAGTCTCTGGCCTCAAATCTCTAGCGTCACGCCCCAAATCTCTAACCTCAAGCCTCAACCCCTTAGTCTCTAGTCTCTAGCCACTAGCCACCAGCCACTAGCCGCTAGTCTCTGGCCTCTAACAAATCTCGTGCTTGTGATAGTCGTCCTCGTTGAGTGCGCCGAAGGAGACGCCGACATCGCGGGCGGTGCGGACGAGCTGGCTTTCGGGCTGGACGTTCTTGATGTTGGCGATGGCCTCGGAGATGGGGACGGTGCGGATGTTGGCGGCTTGCAGGGAGACCATCACGCCGCGCTTGCCGCGTTGGAGCGCGCGCACCGCCGCCGAGCCGAAGTTGGTCGCCAGCATCCGGTCGAAGGCGTTGGGGCTCCCGCCGCGTTGCAGGTGTCCGAGCACGACGCAGCGCGACTCCTTGCCCGTCAGCCGCCAGACCTCTTGCGCGACGTAGTGGCCCATCCCGCCGAGGCGCGGCGAACTCTGCCGGTCGCCCATGTCCTGATAGACCTGCGTGCCTTCAATCTCCTTCGCGCCTTCGGCGACGACGATGATGCTGAACTGCGAGTCGCAGCGTTCGCGCTCCAAGACCTTCTCGGCGACACGCTCGACGGAGAAGGGGATTTCGGGGATGAGAATCACGTCGGCCCCGCCGGAGACGCCGGAGTGGAGCGCGATCCAGCCCGCGTGCCGGCCCATCACTTCGAGCACCATCGCGCGGTCGTGCGACTCGGCGGTCGTGTGGAGGCGGTCGAGCGCCTCGGTCGCGATGTCGAGCGCGGTCATAAAGCCGAAGGTCAACTCGGTCGCCGCGAGGTCGTTGTCAATCGTCTTCGGGACGCCGACGACGGGGAAGCCGAGGCGGTCGAACTCGTAAGCGATGGCGAGCGTGCCCTCGCCGCCGACCACCACCAAAGCCTCGATGCCGAGCCGTTCGAGATTCGAGATGGCCTCGCGGTAAACCTCTTCGGGTTTGCTGTGGCCGCCATCCCCGTCGCGCACGACGAAGGCGCCTCGGTTGCGCGTGCCGAGGATCGTCCCGCCGCGCGGCAACAAGCCCCGCACGTCCGCAGGCTTCAACTCCCGCGTGCGCGTCTCGCCGAGCAGACCCTCGAAGCTGTCCTCGATGCCGATGACGCGCATCCCGTACTCGCCCACGGCGGTCTTCACCGCCGCGCGAATCACCGCGTTCAGCCCCGGCGCGTCGCCGCCCCCCGTCACCAGTCCGATGGTCTTGAACATAAGCTCCTAAAGCCGTGAACCGTCAACCGTGACAGGTGACAGGATGAAGACGTGTATTTTCTCCTGTCACCTGTCACGGTTGACGGTTCACGGCGCTTTTATTTTACGGCTTTGACTCTCGGCGGCTCGTACTGCTCGCCGTATTCCGTGTATTCGCGCGTCACGGTCGAGCCGGGGCGCGTGTCCCCGGTCAGGAGCGAGAGCGCGTCGCGGAGCACACGGCGTTGCAACTCGCGCATGCCGGAGTGGCCCAGACTGTTGCCGACCTTGAAGCCCTTCGGGTAGAGCGCGCGCGGCGGGCGCATCTGCGCCGAGACTTCGGGGCTCACGGTGATGAGGACGGTCGGGATGCCGCGCATCTCTATCTCGCGCTGGACGGCGACGATGGTGCGGTGGCAGACGTTCGGGCAGCCGCCCGTCAGCACGACGACATCGGCGCGCGAGCCACGGTCTATCTCGTTGGCGATCTGCGGGGCCGTGCCCTCGTACATCGCCTTGAGCTGCTGCGTGTAGCCGTAGCCGACGTGCTTGCGCGCGATGTCGCCGATGAAGCCTTCCGTCTGGAGGTCGCGCAGCACGTCGAGCGGGAAGACGACGTTGATGTCGGCGTCGGCGTCCGTGTGGTCATAGTGGTGGTGCGTGACCATGAGCTGCGACGTGTCGGCGTCTTGCGGGATGACGCGGAAGCCGAGGTCGCCCATCTCGTCGGCGATGTTGAAGGGCTCCTGGTCTTTAAGATGGACGCCGCCCGCCGTGACGAGGGCGACGGTCGCCTTCCGTAGCTCGCCGTCGAACGGCGTGAACGGGACGCATTTCCTTGAGAGTGTTGTCATACGCCTGAGAACCTTCCGCGCCGCCGCTCAGCCCCGGCCCCCCAGCCAGCCGACGAGCAGCGAGAAGAGGAGCGCCAGCAAGCTCAGCAAGAGCAAGCCGTAGTGGACGACGACGTTCAGCACGGCCTCGGTCTTGAAGAAAGATTTGCCGTTCTTCATACGCCGATTTTATCTCTAAAACTTCACGGGCCGCACCCCGGAGGCGAATTTCCGAGTCGCCTCTTGTGGGATGCGGCCCGCCCGTGCGGTTTCGTTAGTCGAGAGCGCGCGCCTCGGCTTCAGAGCTTGCGGAGCACTTCGAAGAGGTCTTCGTTGTCGGGCTGGTCGCCGATGTCGTGGATGTCTTTGAAGGCGATGCGGCCCTCCTTGTCCACGATGAAGATGGCGCGTTCCGAGATGCCGTCGCCTTCGCGGTAAGCGCCGAACGCGCGGGCCACTTCGCCCTTCGGCTCGAAGTCGCTGAGGAGGTCGTAGGTGAGACCGCCGAGGCTCTTGGCCCAGGCGGCGTTGGACGGGACGCTGTCAACGGAGATGCCCAAGACCTGGGCATCGTAGCCTTTGAAGCGTTCGAGGTCGGCCTCGTACGCAGGCATCTGCGCCGTTCAGACGGGCGTCCACGCGAGCGGGTAGAAAGCGATGACGACGTTGTTGTTGCCGCGAAACTCCGAGAGCCGAACCGTCTTGTCTTGCGCAAGACTGCTCTTCAGCTCGAAGTCCGGGGCCATGTCTCCGACTTCAGGCATAGAGAGATACACCTCCTCATCTTCCGAAGAATTAAGTTTTAAGGGGGGCGAACGCCCGTAAGGCTACAACCATTGCCGCACTATTTCAAGGCCGCTGTCGGAACCGCCCGCGGTAGCGGGTGGGTCTTGCTCTCGCCGCCGACACCCACCCGCTACCGCAGGCGGTTCCGACTCCTCATTTGAATGTCTCGCCGGATTAATGTTTCAATGAGCCGCCGAAACAAACGAGTCAACGGGTGGATGAGTAAATGAGCCAATCTTTCGTCACCATCAACCGGCGCGGGGCCGAGCGCGCGCGCGGCGGCCACCTCTGGATTTACCGCAGCGACGTGCGGGACGCGGGCGGCGCGCGCGGCGGCTCGGTCGTGCGCGTGCGCGACGAGCGCGGGCGCTTCGTCGCGCACGCGTTCTACAGCGACCGCTCCGAGATTGCTTTGCGGCTCCTGACACACAGGGACGAGGAGATTGACAGGGAGTGGTGGCGTCGCCGACTGCGCGAGTCGTTGGCGCGGCGCGCGGGGATTGATAAAGAAGCGGACGCCTACCGGCTCGTCTACTCCGAAGGCGACCTCCTGCCCTCGCTCATCGTTGACCGCTACGCCGACGTGCTGGTCTTGCAGACGCTCTCGCAGGGGACTGAGGCGCTCAAGGGGATGCTCGCGGAGCTGCTCGTCGAGGAGACGGGCGCGCGCGCTGTCGTCGAGCGCAACGACGTGCGCGTGCGGATGCTCGAAGGCTTGCCGATGCAGGCGGGCGTGCTCTCCGGCGAGCCGCCCACGGAGCTTGAAGTCTCGCAGCACGGCGTGCGCTTTCAAGTCTCGCCCCTCGGCGGGCAGAAGACGGGCGCGTTCTTAGACCAACGCGAGAACCACCTCGCGGCGCGCTCTTACGCGCGGGGCCGCGCGCTCGACTGCTTCACCTTCAACGGCGGCTTCGCCTTGAGCATCGCGCCCGCGTGCGAGAGCGTCGTCGGGCTCGACGTGTCGGCTGAGGCCGTCGCCGCCGCGCGCCGCAACGCCGAGCTGAACGGCGCGTCGAACGTCGAGTTCCGCGAGGCCAACGTCTTCGACGCTTTGCGCGGGATGGAGGAGGCGGGCGAGCGTTTCCAGACCGTGGTGCTCGACCCGCCAGCCTTCGCCAAGAACCGCGCGAGCGTGCCGGCGGCGGCGCGCGGCTACAAGGAGATAAACCTGCGCGCCCTGAAGCTGCTCGACGCGGGCGGCGTCCTCGTCACCTGCACCTGCTCGTACCACATGAGCGAGCAGATGTTCCTCGAAGTCATCACCGAGGCGGCGGCGGACGCGCGTCGACGAGTCCAGATAGTCGAGCGCCGCACGCAGTCGCGCGACCACCCCGTCCTCGTCGGCGTCCCCGAAACGCTCTACTTGAAGTGCGTCGTCGCGCGCGTCATCGAATGAGCACGGGCCAGTAGTCTCCGCTTTTGAAATCCTTACCAGCTTCACCGAAGGAGGAGCGCCATGTCCGAGAACGTCAAGGGAACCTGCTTCGTCGTCATGGGGTTCGGCGTCAAGACCGACTTCCAGTCCGAGCCCAAACGTCAACTCGACCTCGACAAGACCTACCGCAACGTCATCAAGCCCGCCGTCGAAGAGGCGGGCCTCAAGTGCGTGCGCGCCGACGAGATCGTCCACTCCGGCCAGATTGACGTGCCGATGTACGAGCAACTGCTGAAGGCGGATGTCGTCATCGCCGACCTCTCGACCGCGAACGCCAACGCCTTCTACGAACTCGGCGTGCGCCACGCCCTGCGCCCGCACACGACCATCATCATCGCCGAAGACCAATTCAAGTTCCCCTTCGACCTCGGCCACATCGTCATCCGGCAGTACAAGCACCTCGGCCCGGGGATAGACTTCGAGGAGGTGGTGCGCTTCCGTGGGGAACTCAAGAAGGCCGTCACCGAAATCCTCGCCAAGCAGCCGCCCGACGGCGACAGCCCCGTCTACACTTTCCTGAGGAGGCTCAAGCCGCCGACCCTCAGCGACGAGGAGGCCGCCGAAGCCGGGCGGGAGATGGACACCGCGCTCGGCGTTGACCGGAGTACGAGTAACGGCGACGCGAGGCCGGGGGCTCCCACCGAGACTCACAGCGCGATGATGGAGCAGATCGAGGACGCGCAGCGGAAGGGCGACTTCGAGACGGCCAAGACGATGCTCGCCGCCGTGCGACTGATGAGGCCCGGCGACACGTACGTCACGCACCGCCTCGTCGTCGCCACCTTCAAGAGCGGGAAGCCGACGCCGCGGCAGGCGTTCGAAGACGCGCTTGAGCTTCTGAAGACGCTGCGCCCGGAAGTCTCGGACGACCCGTGGACGCTCGGACTGTGGGGAACCGTCCACGAACGACTGTGGAAGTTGACGGGCGACAAGAGTCACCTCGACGAAGCGTTGCGCGGCTACGAACGCAGCTTCAACCTCCGCCGCGACTACTTCAACGGCATCCACGAGGCGTTCCTCCGCAACGTCCGCGCCTCGCTCTCCGAAGACCACGCCGAGGCCGTCGCCGACTTCATCCTCGCGCAGCGCATCCGCCGCGAGGTCATCCCCGCCTGCGAGCGTTGGCTCGCGGAGACGAAGCCGCCGGGCGGGGCGACCGCCGCCGCGAAGCGCGAGTTGAACGAACATCTGGAGGAAAAGTCCTGGGTGCTGGCGACGATGGGCGAGGCCTATCTCGGCACGGGCGACGGCGACAAGGCCCGACAATTCTTCGACGAATCGGAGGCCGTCATCCGTCAGTTGAGCGACAACGGATACCCGGCCTTCAAGCTCGAGAAGATGAGGAAGGCCACGGCGCAGAAGCGCGAGGATTTAGGAGCGCTGCTCGCCGACTCGCCGCTCAAGTTCTTGAAGACTGACACGGCCTGAGTCAAAGAAAGGCCGTCAAAAGCCGTAAACCGTGAATCGTCAATCGTGACAAGTAAAAACCGAGTTCTTACTTGTCACGATTGACGATTCACGGTTTACGGCTTTTATCGGTGTGCTTACTCCGCGCCTTCGGCCCGGCGGGCGGTCTCGGCGAGCGCGCGCGCTTCGGGGATGAGTTCGAGGGCGCGGAGCAGTTGGGGATCGCTCTCAAGGAGGAAACGACCGGCGGCGTCCGTGCCGTAGGCGGCGGTGATGAGGTCTTCGCGCAGGCGAAGCTTCACGTAGTCAAGCTCGGCTTCTATCTGCTTCATGCCGAGCCCGGCCTCCGGGTCTTTGCGGACGAAGGCGCGGAAGGCTTCGAGGAGCTTGTCGTTGACGGGGAACTCGGTCGGGCGCGGGTAGCGACCGTATTGCGGCCCGGCGTTGAGACGGTAAGACTCGAACCCCGGAACCTGCCCGGCGACGAGCGCGCGGACGAAGAAGAAAGACTCCTCGAAGACGCGCGCGCGCGCCGGGACGGTCAAGTCGAGCGGCTTAACTTCGTGGTCGGGCGTGATGCCGCCGCCGCCGTAGAAGACTCGGCCCGCCGCCGTCTTGATGGCCGGCCCCGAAGGCGTCGCCTGCGGCGTGGGCAGGGGCGTCGGCACGTCGGTCGCCGCCGCGCCGGGAGTCGCCGGTGTAGTCGGCTGCTGCGGAGTCTGCGGCGTCGGCCCGGCGTCAACGCCGTGGCGCGTGTAGTAGTCGTAGAACGAGCCGCCCGTGTACTCGCGCTGAATCAGGCGACCGTAAGGCGTGTAGTATTTCGCCGTCGTCAGAGTGAGGCCCGCGCCGTAGGGCAGTTGGAAGACCTTCTGGACGAGACCCTTGCCGAAGCTCGTCTCGCCGACGAGGATGCCGCGCCCGTGATCCTGCACGGCCCCGGCGACGATCTCGGAGGCCGAGGCCGAGTTGCGGTTGATGAGGACGACCAGAGGGTACTGGACGGGCTCGCTCGTCGTGCTCTTATACTCGCGGTCGGCCTCGCCGCCGCGCCCGCGCACCGAGACGATTGATTTGCCGCGCTCGATGAACTGGCTCGCCACTTCGATGGACTGGCCGAGCAGCCCGCCGGGGTTGTTCCGCAGGTCGAGGATGACCTGCTGCATCCCCTCGCGCCGAAGATTGTCGAGCGCCTGCTTCAACTCGTCGGAGGTCGTCTGCGTGAAGCCGCCCGTCATCCCGATGTAGCCGACGCCGGGGCGGGCCATGAAGGTGTTGCGGATGGAGGGCTGCGGGACGGAGCCGCGGACGATGGTGTAGAACTGCGGCGCGTTCGCCCCGGCGCGCTCGATTTTGATAATCACGCGCTCGCCTTCGGGGCCGCGCACGGCCTTCGAGACTTCGGGCGTCGTCCAGTTGCGCGCGTCACGTCCGTCCACCTCGACGATGCGGTCGCCGAAGCGCAGACCCGCCTTCGCCGCCGGAGTGCCTTCGAGCGGCGTCTGGACGTAGACGCCGTCGCGCCGCCGGAGGATGGAGACGCCGATGCCCGTGAAGCGCGACTCCTGATCCTGCATGAGCCTCTGGTACTCGGCCTTCGTAAAGAAGTTCGAGTGCGGGTCGAGCGTCGAGAGCATCCCCTGAATGGCGGCCTCGCCCGCCTTGTCGTAGTCCACCTCGTCCGCGTAGTTCTCGGTGACGACCGAGAGCGCCTCGGTGTAGGCCGACTCGATGTGGTCGCTGCTGCCCTCGATGCGGCTGAAGCCGCGGATGCCGCCGACGAGCGTGGCGGCGGCGAGGAGGAGGACGGCGGCGATGCGGACGAAAGTCTTGGTGCTCATGTGTTGCTCCGAAAATCCTTCTGCCGCGACCCGACCGCGCGGCCAGAAAGAATTTTACCACCGAAGCGCCGCGCGGGCGCAGCCGCGACGGGCGACGGGCGGCGTCTCCGTGCTATATTCTCTGGCTCGCGGAGGGCCGGGGCGTCTCTGAAGTGAACCCCCTTTCCCGACCGCGCGGGACGAACAAATGTGATGGGGGACGCGGGGTGAGCTTACAGGAGAGGGCCGAGATGTTGGGCGCGGAAGGGTTCCTCGGCGTCCCGATTCAGGGTTTTGCGGAGGGTGGCCGCGAGCTTTTAAGCTACATGCGCTCGGCGGGCCTGAACCCCGCCTCGAAGGTCGCAGACCTCGGCTGCGGGGTGCTGCGCGGCGGCTACTGGCTGATTCATTTCTTAGACCCCGACGGCTACTGCGGGATCGAGCCCCACGCGGGGCGGCTGGAGATGGGCGTCAACACCATCTTGGAGCCGGAGACGTTGGCCGCCAAGCGACCGCGCTTCGACACCAACCCGCATTTCGACACGTCGGTCTTCGGCGAGAAGTTCGACTTCTTCATCGCCTACTCGATCTGGACGCACGCCTCGAAGCGGCAGATACGTTTGACGCTCGACTCGTTCGTCCGCGACTCTCGACCCGGCGCGGCGTTTCTCACGAGCTACCTCCCGTCGGGCTGGGGGAAGCCGGACTATCAGGGCGAAGAGTGGTACGGGACGAGTCACGAGTCGGACGTGCCCGGCTGCATCCATCACAGCCTCCGCTGGATCAAGGCCGAGTGCGACCGCCGAGGGCTGAGCGTCTCGGAACTCGGTCGGGACAAGACCTACGGCCAGTCGTGGCTCGAAATCAAGCGACGAAAATGACGCCGTGAGGCTTTCTGCTCACGGGCTCTCAGAAAATCAGATGGCTTTATCCCTCTCCATCATCATCCCCGCCTACAACGAGGCGACGCGCATCGGCAAATCTTTGCGCACGATTCTGGACTACCTCGAAGAGCAGCCGGGCGCGAGCGAGCTGATCGTCGTGGACGACGGCTCGCGCGACGAGACGAAGAAAGTCTCGGAAGAGATTTTCGCCTCGCGCACGAAGGGCGGTCGCGTCGAGGCGCGTGTCATCGGCGGAGCGCCGAACCGCGGCAAGGGCTACGTCGTGCGCGCGGGACTGCTGGCGGCGCGCGCGCCCGTCGCGCTCTTCAGCGACGCCGACCTTTCGACTCCCATCACCGAAGCCCCCAAGCTCGTCGAGCCCATCCGCGCCGGACAGTACGACATCGTCTTCGGCTCGCGCGCGCTCGACCGCTCGCTCATCGGCGTCCACCAGCCGTGGCAGCGCGAGCAGAGTGGTCGCGTCTTCAACCTCGTCATGCGGATGGCGACGGGGCTGCCGTTCTGGGACACGCAGTGCGGCTTCAAGGCGTTCCGCATGGACGTCTGCCGCCCCTTGGTCGAGGGCGCGCTCATTGACCGCTTCGGCTTCGACGTCGAACTCCTCCACCTCGCGCACCGCGCGGGGCTCCGCCTCCATGAGCGCGCCGTCCGCTGGGACGACGCCGAGGGCAGCAAGGTCAGCTTCCGCACCGGCCTCCACGGCTTCGGCGAGCTGCGCGAGATACGCCGCAACTGGAAGCGCGGCCTCTACGACGAGGCCATCCAAAGGACGCGCGAGGCCGCCGCCCGCGCCCGCGCCGAGCGTCCGACGCTCCGCGACGAAGAGTTCGAGAGCGACGTCTCGCCGGAGCTGGCCGGGATGAGACTGTAAGAGAATGGCACGTCGCCGCTTTACTTAAATGGCACTTGCGCCCGTCCCGTTTCCGCCTATGCTTCTCCCATGACTACCGCGCGACTCAACGTCAACATAGACCACGTGGCGACCGTCCGGCAGGCGCGGCGCGCGCCGGAGCCGAGCGTCGCGGCGGCGGCTACTCTTTGCGAGCAGGCCGGGGCCGACGGCATCACCGTCCACCTGCGCGGCGACCGGCGGCACATTCAGGACGAGGACATCCACACGCTCCGGCGCGTCGTCACGACCTACCTCAACCTTGAGATGGCGGCGACCGAGGAGATGATGCGCGTCGCGCTCGACGCGCGGCCCGACGCCGTGACGCTCGTCGCCGAGCGCGACGAAGAGATTACGACCGAGGGCGGTCTGGACGTGGCCGGGAACTTTGAGACTGTCCGTCGCGCCGTGGATGAACTTCGAGAAGGCGGCCTCTTCGTGAGCCTCTTCATTGACCCCGAACCGCGACAGCTCGAAGCCTCGCGCGCGGCGGGCGCGCAGCAGATAGAACTTTGCACCTCGGCTTATGCGGAAGCCACGCTCGGCTCGCGCGCCGTCCACGCCGAGGGGCGCGAGCGCGCGGAAGAGGAACTCAGACGCCTGCGCGAGTCGGCGGCGCTCGCCGCGCAGTACGGCCTCGTCGTCGCCGTCGGCCACGGCCTCACCTACCGCAACGTCGGCGCGGTCGCCGCCATCCCCGAAGTCGCGGAGTTCAACATCGGCCACAACGTCATCTCGCGCGCCGTCTTCACGGGGCTCGCCGAAGCCGTCCGCGAGATGCGCGAGCGCATCCGGCAGGCACGTTGATGAAAGAGCCGCTTCCGGGCCTCACTTCTCCCCGGCGACTTTGCCGGGGGGCTGCCAACCATCTCGCCGCTTTCTCCGTCTATATAGATTCAGTGTAAACTCTGTCTCTCGGACAACCCCGAACGGAGAAGCTTTGTGATTTTCTTTCGACCTCGTTACCGGAACCCTCACACGTTCGCCGCCCGGCGCTCTCTCGTCGCGGCGTTCGCTCTCTCGCTCGCCTTCGCGCCGGTCGCCTTCGCGCAGAAGAAGCCTTTGCCGCCGCCACCACAGCCGCCACGGCCTTCGCAGCCGCAGCCGCATCAGCCGCAGCCGACGCAGGGCGGGCAGACGATGCTCCTGACGCAGATTGATTTCGACGGGCTCAAGCGCGTCAGCCGCGAAGAGGCTCTGGCCGCGAGCGGTTTGCAGGTCGGGCAGCCGGTCAGCGTCGAGATAGTGGACGCCGCCGCCGACAAGTTGATGAACGCTGGCCTCTTCAAGAACCTCAGCTACAGCGTGCGCGGGACGAACGAGAAGGCCACCGTCACCTTCAAGGTCGAGGAGATGACTTCGGCGATGCCCGTCGTCTTCGACAACTTCATCTGGTTCACGGACGAGGAGCTGACCGAGGCCGTGCGCCGCAAGTTGCCGAGCTTCGACGGCACGGCCCCCGAAGTGGGCAGCGTCACCGAGACCATCCGCAAGGCGCTGGAAGAGCTTCTCCGCGCGCGCAAAGTTCAGGGCGCGGTCGAGTACACGCTCTCCGACGAGCAGCGCGGCAGGGGCGTGCAACACCTCTTCACCGTCAAGGGGCCGGGCCTGCGCGTCTGCAAACTTGAGTTCCCCGGCGCGCGCGCCCTCCAACCAGAGCTGCTCGTGCAGAAGTCGGGCGGCATCTTCGACAACGACTATTCGAGGAAGTACGTCGGCAGCTTCGCCGAGAACACCCTGCTTCCGCTCTACCACGAGCGCGGATACCTGCGCGCCGGTTTCCTCGCGCCGACGGTCAAGGCGGAGGAGGCGGGCGAGAATTGCGAGGGCGGCGGCGTCAGTGTCACGCTCCCCGTCGAGGAGGGCGCGGTCTACCTCTGGGACAAGGCCGAGTGGGAAGGGCAATCGTCGCTCACGGCGGAAGAGCTGAGCGCGGCTCTGGGGATGCGCGCGAGCGAGGTCGCCAACGCGCTCAAGGTGGACAAGGGCGTCGGGTCGGTGCGCAGGGCTTACGGGCGCAAAGGCTTCCTCGGCGCGGGGGCGGTCGCGACCCCCGTCTTCGACGACGAAGCGCGCCGCGTCACCTTCCACTTCAAAGTCACGGAGGGGCCGCAGTACCGCATGGGCGCGCTCGACATCGAAGGCTTGGGCGAGCAGGAGACCAACGACCTCCGCGTCCGCTGGAGCCTTCTGGCGCGCGAAGTCTACGACGAGGGCTACCTCTCGGAGTTCGTCAAAAAATCGGTCGTCGAGTTCACGAAGGACGCCGCCCGCAACGGCAGGCCGCTCAAGCCCTTCAAGATAGAAAGCGTCGTCCGTCCCGACCGCGAGAAGCTCATCGTGGACGTGACCCTCAAATTCAAGCCCGACATCCCCGCCGCCCCGGAAAAACCCCGCGAAGTCATCCCCTAGACGCACCGAGGCGGGCGACGTGGGGAGGCTCCCGATCCATCCCCACGCGCCCGCCCGGCGCTTCTCGGCCCCGCCGAAACGAGACCGAAACCAAGACCATTTTGGATTGTAGATTTCGGATTTTGGATTGCGCTTAAAGAAAGGTACTCGGTTCTTTTAATCGCAAATCCAAAATCTAAAATCCAAAATCCTATGACGCCAGCTCGCGTAGCTTCGGCAAGGCGATGCCGAGGTGCTTGTACGCGGCGGGCGTGCAGACGCGACCGCGCGGCGTGCGGTTGAGAAAGCCTATCTGGATGAGATAGGGCTCGATGATCTCCTCGATGGACTCGCGCTCTTCGCTAATCGAGGCCGAGATGGTGCCGACGCCGACGGGGCCGCCGTCGAACTTCTCAATGATCGTCGTTAAGACCTTCCGGTCAATCTCGTCCAAGCCGAAGCGGTCAACGTCCATCTCGTCCAGCGCGCGCCGCGCCACCTCGCGCGTGATGCGCCCGTCGTTCAAAACTTCGGCGTAGTCGCGCACGCGCCTCAGCAGACGGTTGGCGATGCGCGGTGTCCCGCGCGCGCGCCGCGCGAGTTCCGTCGCGCCCGACGACTCGATCTCCACGCCGAGGATTTCCGCCGAGCGGTGGACGATGATTTCCAAATCCTTCTGCGAATAAAAGTCGAGGTGAAAGACGATGCCGAAGCGTCCCCGCAAGGGGGCGGTGATGAGCCCGGCCCGCGTCGTCGCCCCGACCAGAGTGAACTTCGGCAAATCCAACTTGATGGAGCGGGCCGCCGTCCCTTGCCCGATCATGATGTCGAGCTGGTAGTCCTCCATCGCCGGGTAGAGGACTTCTTCAATCTGCGGCTTGAGGCGGTGAATCTCGTCAATGAAGAGGACTTCGCCTTCTTGGAGGTTCGTGAGGACAGCCGCGAGGTCGCCGCCGCGCTCGATGGAGGGCGCGCTCACCGACTTCAAAGGCGCGTCCATCTCCTGCGCGATGATTTGCGAGAGTGTCGTCTTGCCGAGTCCCGGCGGGCCGAAAAAAAGCGTGTGGTCGAGCGTCTCGCGCCGCGCCTTCGCCGCGCGCAGGAATATTTTGAGGTTGGTCGTAATCTTCGGCTGGCCGATGTATTCGTCGAGCCTGCGCGGGCGCAGACTGGGCTCGGCGACCTGATCTTCCGGCGTCGCCGCGCCCGAAATCTCGCGCGGCACCTCGACCGGGTTGGCCGCCTCCGGCATCGTCTGTGACATCAATAAGCTCCCTTTTGATAGCAGCCGCAACGGCTTTCATCCGAGGCGCTTATTATGCCACGCGCGGGCAAATGTTTCAAGCGTGAAACAGAAAAAATAGAGACAGAAGCCCGACCGTGAGGGAGGGCACACTCAAGTCAGAAGTCAGAACGCTGAACGCTGAACTGATAGACAAACCTCTTTGCTCTTCAGTTCAGCGTTCAGCGTTCTGACTTCTGCGTTTCCTCTACGCCCTCCCTCACGGTCGGGCTTCTGCTTGTCAGCGAGTGCCTTCGGCGGCGGCGAGTTGGAGGCGCGCGTTGGCGCGGTCGAGCTGCGTGCGCAGCGGCGTCATCTCTTCGGGCGTGCCGGTGAAGCCTCCGAGTTTACGCTCGGCGTCGTCGCGCTCGGTGCGCGCGCGCGCGGTGTCCACTTCGTCGGGCGTCTCGGCCAAGTCGGCGAGGACGGAGACGCGGTTGGCGTTGACTTCGACGAAGCCGCCGGAGACGAGTAGGCGGCGCACGGCTCCGCCTTGCGTGTACGAGAGCACGCCCGTCTGGAGCTGCGAGATGAGCGGCGTGTGGCCCGGCAGGATGCCGAGTTCGCCGCCCGCGCCCGGAACCGTCACCGCGTCCACGGCCTCCGACAGAAGCCGCCGCTCCGGTGTGATGACATCGAGTTGAAGACGTTCAGCCATGATGTAAACGCAGAAGTCAGAACGATGAAGTCAGAACTGTAAAGACAGAAGTCATTTTGTCTTTCAGTTCATCGTTCAGCGTTCTGACTTCTGACTTTCCTTTTTATGTGCCTGCGGCCATCTGCTCGGCCTTCTCGCGGGCCTGTTCGATGGTGCCGACCATGTAGAAGGCCTGTTCGGGGAGGTCGTCGTGCTTGCCGTCAACGATCTCCTGGAAGCCTCGGACGGTGTTGGCGACGGGGACGTACTGGCCGGAGTAGCCGGTGAACTGCTGCGCGACGAAGAAGGGCTGCGAGAAGAAGCGCTGCACCTTGCGCGCGCGCGCCACCACCAGCTTGTCCTCCTCGGACAGCTCGTCCAAACCGAGGATGGCGATGATGTCTTGCAGGTCTTTGTAGCGTTGAAGAATCTGCTTGACCTGCTGCGCCGTGCGGTAGTGCTCCTCGCCGATGATGCGCGGGTCGAGGAGGCGCGACGAAGAGGTGAGCGGGTCAACCGCCGGGTAGATGCCCAATTCGACGATCTGGCGCGAGAGCGCCGTCACGGCGTCGAGGTGGGCGAAGGTCGTCGCCGGGGCCGGGTCTGTGTAGTCGTCCGCCGGGACGTAGACGGCCTGAATCGAGGTGATCGAGCCGGTCTTGGTCGAGGTGATGCGTTCCTGCAACTCGCCCATCTCGGTGGCGAGGTTCGGCTGGTAGCCGACCGCCGAAGGCATACGTCCGAGAAGCGCCGAGACCTCCGAGCCCGCCTGCGTGAAGCGGAAGATGTTGTCCACGAAGAGGAGCACGTCCAACCCCTGATCGCGGAAATACTCGGCGACCGTGAGGCCCGAAAGCGCGACGCGCAGACGCGCGCCCGGCGGCTCCGTCATCTGCCCGTAGACGAGCGAGACTTTCGACTCGCCGATGGTGCTCATGTCCACCTTCGTCATGTCGAACTCGCCGGTCTCCTCGAAGTGCTTGTTGAACTCCGCGCCGAACTGGATGACCTGCGACTCGACCATCTCGCGCAGAAGGTCGTTGCCCTCGCGCGTGCGCTCGCCGACCCCGGCGAAGACCGAGAAGCCGGAGTGCTTCATCGCGACGTTGTTAATCAACTCCATGATGAGCACGGTCTTGCCGACGCCCGCGCCGCCGAAGAGTCCGATCTTGCCGCCGCGCAGGAAGGGCTGGATGAGGTCAATGACCTTGATGCCCGTCTCGAACATCTCAAGCTCTGTGGACTGCTCGTCGAGCGTCGGCGCGTGGCGGTGGATGGGGTAACGCTTTTCGGAGTTGACGGGGCCGAGGTTGTCCACGGGCTCGCCGATGACGTTCAGCACGCGGCCCAGAGTCATCTCGCCGACGGGCACGGTGATGGGGCCGCCGGTGTCAATGGCCTTCATCCCGCGCACCACGCCGTCGGTCGGCTTCATCGAGACGGTGCGGACGCGCCCCTCTCCGAGGTGCTGCTCGACTTCGCAGATGATGTCAATGGGTTCGGGCACGTCGAAGCCTTCGGAGACGACGCGCAGGGCGGTGTAAATCGGCGGCAGGTAGCCGCTCTCGAATTCGATGTCAAGGACGGGGCCGATGATCTGCACGACGCGCCCATTCGGGCCACCGTTGCTCCCGGCGTTCGCGTTTCCGTTAGGCGTAGGCATACTCTTCCGAAATGCTCCTCTTAAATAGATAAAGCCGACAGGCGAGGGAAATCACTGTGTTGTAAGCCCGACAGATTAACACAGCCACTTGACTGAGGCAAAGTGGGGCTTCCGTCGGACGTGGTTCCGATTCCAGACAGGAATTTTGACTTGGCTTAGAGGGGACGCTTGAAGTAGTAAAGCATGATGTAGTGCAACGGGTGATAGACCACCGAGACCAACTCCCAGCCGTTCGCGCCGAGTTGGTTCAGGTCACTCGCGGACAAGTCGTTTTTCTCCAGATACTCCCATCTCATGGGTAAAAATCCCCTGACTTTCTGTGCTTGAAGAAATCGCTGCCGGCCTTGAGGCGGACGACGGCGGGCGACGCATTTCACTCGGCGTCGTCGAAGCGAATCTTCATGCTGCGGAGCGTGCGGCGGTCTTCGTCGGTCAGTTCTAGGGTCGCGCCGTCGCCGTCGCCGTCGCCCGCCTCCGCGTCGAGTTCGCGGAGGCCGATTTCGAGCCTCAGCGTCAGTTCCATCTCGTAGCCCGCCTCGCGCAGACGCTCGATGGCCTCGGCCACCTGCGGCGAGGCCTCGACCGCCGCGTTGATGGCCGCGCCGAGTTCCTGCACGATCTCTTTGGCGTCGTCGTTGATGTCCAAAATGTTTCCCGCGCTCCGAAGCCGGCTCAAACTGAGATGGTAGCCCTTCGATAAAATGGAATGCTACGTGAGCAGGGCGTTGCGGTCAACTGACGAAGCAAACAGTACCGCGAGCGGTAGCGAGCGGGTTGAGTGTCATCAACACCCAACCCGCTCGCTACCGCTCGCGGTACTGTTTCTCAACTATCTCAGGACGAGGCGCGGTTCTTGAAATCCACGAGGCTCTCGACCGAGGCGTAGATGCGGAGGTACATCTTCGTCTCTTCGGGGATGAGCGCGCGCCAGCCGTCGCCGCCGCGTTCGAGGTAGCCGGGCAGGCGCAAGGGGTTCGAGTTGTAACCGGCGGCGAGAAGCTCCGACTGCGTGGCGGTCTTCTCTTCGAGCGCCTTCGTGACCTGCTCGCTCTCGGAGAGTTTGTCCCATGTGCCCTGCATGTAGAGCAGCATCGCTTCGAGGGCGTTGGAGTGGTCGCGCATCCCTTCGACGAAATCTTCTTTGAGGCCGATTGACGGGTACATCCGCCGCATCGCCTCGTAGGTCGGCGGGATCATCTGCACCATGCCGCCCGCGCCCGCCGAGCTGACCGAGTAGCGGTAAGTGTCGCCGGAGTTCAAGGCGTAGAGCGTGTAAATCTCTTCGTAGAGCGAGCCCCGGTCTTCGGTCTTGAAGCGCTTGTGGTCGGTGTGCTCGACGACGCAGAGCCGCTCGGCCACGTCCACGATGTCGGGCGAGATTTCCATGCCCTGCGCACTGAGTCGCGCGGCGGCCTCGTCGAGCGAGCGGCGGACATACGTGCCGCCGGAACGGACGAGCGCGGGCGAGTGGAGCGCCGGGTGCGCCGAAGAGTAGTAAGCGACTTCCTTGAGCTTGCCGCTCTTCTCGACCGGGTACTGCACGAGGAGCGGCTGAAGCTCACGCCCTCGCGAGTCGGTCACGCGCACCGCAGTGTTGACGTAGTTGGGCCGCACGGCGCGGAGTTTGAAAGTCTCGCCCCGGTCGGAGACGACGGAGACGCCCGCGTCCTTGTTCATGAAGGCGTCTTTGGCGAGCCTCAGCAGGTGCAACTGCGAAGTGGCCGCGTCCTCGACGGCGAGCGTCACGAAGTCTGTGGACTCCGGCGCTGCTTGTTCGAGCAGACGGCGGGCCGCCTTCAAACGGGTGCGCACCGCGTCGGACGCGTCCGAGTCCCGGCGCACTTCCGCGCGCGGCGCGTTGAAGGTCGCGAAGCCGAGCCCGCCGAAGAAGGGGAGCTGCGGCATGGCGGGCGCAAGAAACACTACGAGCGGGAGAACAGAAAAAAAGGACTTTCTTCTCATCGTTATCGGGCTTTCGTTTGTCGTCTGCTTGTTTACAACAGGGGTGTCGAAAAGACGTAACTCTGACGCTCAGTATTGCGTTTCAGTTGTATCCCGAAAGCCGTTCAAAATGCCCTCGGCGGGCGCACAAAAACCATGCATTGCGACGCGCGCGCGCCGTGTGTTAGGCTCGGACACAAGACGCTACCGCCGACAATTTCAGCACTTCCCAAGCAGGCGGGAGAGGGCCTTTATGACGACGAAGACCGACGCCACACAAGCGGCGCGGGGCGAGCGTCGGGAGCGCTTCGAGACCTCGTCCGGCATCGTGCTCCCGAACGACTTCAACCCGTCGAACACGGAAAGCCCCGACTACGAACGCGACCTCGGAGCGCCCGGCGAGTTCCCCTACACGCGCGGCGTGCGCCGCAACATGTACCGGGGCCGCCTCTGGACGATGCGCCAGTACGCGGGCTATGCCAGCGCCGAAGAGTCGAACGCGCGCTACAAGTACCTTCTCGGCGAAGGGACGACCGGCCTCTCCGTCGCCTTCGATTTGCCGACGCAGATCGGGCTCGACTCCGACGACCCGCTCTCGGCGGGCGAGGTCGGCAAGGTCGGCGTCGCCATTGACTCGCTCGAAGACATGGAGCGGCTCTTCGACGGCATCCCGCTCGGAGAGGTCTCGACCTCGATGACGATTAACGCGACGGCCTCGACGCTCCTCTGCCTCTACGTCGCCGTCGCCCGGAGGCAGAACGTCTCGCCCGACAAGCTTCAAGGCACGATTCAGAACGACATCCTCAAGGAGTACATCGCGCGCGGGACGTACATCTACCCGCCCGCGCCTTCCTTGAGGCTCGTGACCGACACCTTCGCCTACTGCGCCTCTCACGTTCCGAACTGGAACACGATTTCCATCAGCGGCTATCACATCCGCGAGGCCGGTTCGACCGCCGTGCAGGAGGTCGCCTTCACGCTCGCCGACGCCGCCGCCTACGTCGAGGCGGCTATTAAAGCCGGGCTCAAAGTTGACGAGTTCGCGCCGCGCCTCTCCTTCTTCTTCAACGCGCACAACAACCTCCTCGAAGAGGTCGCCAAGTTCCGCGCCGCCCGCCGCCTCTGGGCGCGTCTGATGCGCGAACGCTTCCACGCGCGCGACCCGCGCTCTCTGATGCTCCGCTTCCACACGCAGACGGCGGGCTCGACGCTGCAAGCGCAGCAGCCCGAAGTCAACGTCGTCCGCACCACCATTCAGGCGCTCGCCGCCGTCCTCGGCGGGACTCAATCACTACATACAAACTCGATGGACGAGGCGCTCGCGCTCCCGACCGAGCAATCCGCCCGCCTCGCGCTCCGCACCCAACAGGTCATCGCCCACGAGTCCGGTGTCGCCGACACGGTTGACCCGCTCGCGGGCTCCTACGCCGTCGAACATCTGACGGACGAGATAGAGCGCCGCGCCCTCGACTACATCGAAAAGATAGACGCCCTCGGCGGGATGCTCCGCGCGATTGAGACCGGCTACGTCCAACGCGAGATACAGGAAGCCGCCTACGACTACCAGCGCGCCGTCGAGACTAACGATGCCGTCGTCGTCGGCGTCAACCGCTTCCGCACCGAAGGGGAACCGAGCGTCCCCCTCCACCGCGTTGACCCCTCAATCGAACACTCGCAAGTCGAGCGCCTCCGCGCCCTCCGCCAACGCCGCGACGCCGAGAAAGTAGAGGTCGCCCTCACCCTCCTCGAAGACGCCGCCCACGGCACGGAGAATCTTCTTCCCCGCATCCTCCAATGCGTCGAGGCCTACGCCACCGTCGGCGAAATCAGCCACCGCCTCCGCCGCGTCTGGGGCGAATACCGCGAGGCCGTGACGGTGTAGAGTCAGGCGGGCAAACGTGTTGAAATATCTGAGTCCGGAGATTGTGACTTCAAAGAGGTGAGCCACCGAGGGGCTTGAGATGACGACAGCAACAGAACACTTCTACGTCGTGACCGACGACCAAATTTTAAGCGGCGAGCCCATCATCAAGGGCACGCGCACGCCCGTCCGCGCGATTGTCGAAATCTGGCGCGAAGGTGTCGCCCCCGAAGAAATACTTGACCACTTGCCGCACCTCACGCTGGCGCAAGTCTTCGACGCACTGAGCTACTACAGCGACCACACGGACGAAATCAACGCGCACATCGAGCGAAACCGTGTCCCCGAAGAAATGTTGGAGCCGTAGTCGGAGAAGCCTTGAGCCGCCTCTTCATCGAACTCTACACGGACGAGGACGTAAGCGTGCTGCTGGCAGACCTCATCAGGGCACGCGGGTTTTCCATCACTACGACGCAAGAAGCCGGTAATCTGGGGAAGCATGACGCGGATCAACTAGCGCACGCCGTCAGCGAGCAGAAAGCTTTTCTCACACATAATCGAGCGGATTTTGAACGTCTAGCGCGGGAATACTTCACGTCGAGTACGTCGCACTACGGAATCGTCATCGCCGTGCGCCGCCCTCCACGCGAAATCGCTCGGCGACTCCTGTCGGTACTCAATCAAGTGACCGCCGACGAGATGGTCAATCAGATTCGCTACATTTGAAAGTACCGCCGGGCCTCTCTTCGTTATCGTCCTGTAGAAGAGGGCATCAGTAACTTTTGGCATTCTTGGCATCGGATGCATCTTCAGTTAATCTCGAACCATGCCGCACCTGCTCGAAGTTAAAAATCTCCAGACTCATTTCCCGACGCGCGCCGGGTTGGTGAAGGCGGTGGACGGGGTGAGTTTCGGCGTGGGCGAGGGCGAGTTGTTGGGGCTCGTGGGCGAGTCGGGGTGCGGGAAGTCTATGACGGCGTTGTCGGTGATGCGGCTGATTGGTGCGCCGGGACGGATTGTGGGCGGGGAGGTGTGGTTCGGGGAGGAAAATCTGCTGGCGGCTTCGGAAGCGCGGATGCGGGAGATTCGGGGCGACGACATCGCGATGATTTTTCAGGACCCGATGACTTCCTTAAACCCGGTCTTCAAAGTGGGCGAGCAGATTGCCGAGGCGCTGAGGCTGCACCGAGGGCTTTCGAGGAAGCAGGCGAGGGAAGCGGCCATCGAGGCGATGCGGGAGGTCTCCATCCCTGACCCGGTGCGGCGCGTGGACGATTATCCTCATCAACTTTCGGGCGGGATGCGGCAGCGCGTGATGATCGCGATGGCGCTCGCGTGCGACCCGAAGCTGCTGATCGCGGACGAGCCGACCACCGCGCTCGACGTGACGATTCAGGCGCAGATTCTTGAGCTGATTGACGGGCTGCGGCGTTCGAGGAATTTAGCGGTGCTTTTGATTACGCACGACCTCGGCGTGGTGGCGGAGGTGGCCGACCGCGTGGCCGTGATGTACACGGGCCGCATCGTGGAGGAGTCGCCCGTCGAAGAGTTGTTCGCGCGACCGAAGCACCCGTACACCGAAGGCTTGCTGCGCTCCGTGCCGAAGTTGACGGAGGCCGAGGTGAAGAAGGTCGAGAGGCTCTCGACCATCGAGGGCTTCGTGCCGAAGCCGACGAACCTTCCGCCCGGCTGCCACTTCGCGCCGCGCTGCCAGCACCGGATGCCGCGCTGCACCGAGGGCGACATCCCGCTCTATCCTTTGGAGCACGGCGTCGAGGTGCGCTGCGTCCTGTACGATCTCGCGGCGGCGGTGACGGCTGACCATCAGATTGAGCAACACAGAGAAGGACGCGCGACGGAATAACTGTAGGGGCAGGGCTCGTCCCTGCCCGTGTGTTACGGAAGAAGACGGGCAGGGACGAGCCCTGCCCCTACAAATTTATTCGCGCGTCATCATTTCAGTCGAATACGTCGGATTTATGAGCACAAACGAGCGAATGCAGACCGTTCCCGCCGCCGAGGCGCAGGCCGCGCGCGTGGAAGAAGCGCACGGCGGCGCGGACGAACTCGTGCGCGTGCGCGGTTTGTTCAAGCACTTCCCGGTGGCGGGGAGCGACGACGTGGTGCGCGCCGTGGACGGGGTGACGTTCGAGATTCTGCGGGGCGAGACCTTGGGGCTCGTCGGCGAGTCGGGCTGCGGGAAGTCCACGGTCGGGCGGTGTCTTTTGCGGCTGATAGAGCCGACGCGGGGCGAGATTACTTTCGACGGCGAGGACGTGCGCGCGCTCGGCGGCGGAGACCTGCGTCGGCTGCGGCGCGAGATGCAGATTATCTTTCAAGACCCTTATGCCAGCCTCAACCCGCGTCTGAAGGTGAGGGATATAGTCGGCGAGCCCTTCATCATCCACCGGATAGGGACGAAGGGCGAGCGGCGCGAGAGAGTCGCGGAACTCCTCAGCAAGGTCGGGCTCGACCCCGACTACATGAACCGCTACCCGCACGAGTTTTCGGGCGGGCAGCGGCAGCGGCTCGGCATCGCGCGCGCGCTCGCCCTGAACCCGAAGCTCATCGTCGCGGACGAGCCCGTCTCGGCGCTCGACGTGTCGGTGCAGGCGCAGGTCATCAACCTCCTCGAAGACTTGCAGAAGGAGTTCGACCTTACGTACCTCTTCATCTCGCACGGCCTCGCCGTCGTCGAGCACATCTCCGACCGCGTCGCCGTCATGTACCTCGGTCGCATCGTCGAGGTGGCTTCAGCCGTGGAGCTTTACGCGAACCCCCTGCACCCGTACACGCGCGCTCTGCTCTCGGCCATCCCCATCCCAGACCCGACGCGCAAGCGCGAGCGCATCGTCCTGAAGGGCGACGTGCCGACGCCGATTAACCCGCCTTCGGGCTGCCGCTTCCACACGCGCTGCCCCGAAGCGATTCCCGAATGCTCGAAGATTGACCCCGACTTGCGAGAGGTTGCGCCCGGCCACACCGTCGCCTGCATCCGCGTCCCCGGCTGGGCCGAAGCGCCGACGAAAGCAGCGATGAAGGATGAGGGATGAGGGATGAAGAAGCAATGGACTTTCTGCTTCATCCCTCATCCCTCATCGCTGCTTTTGAAACCGTAATCGCCCGGAGTGCGTATCAAGCGGGTGATTATGGCCTCTCACTTCGGAAGGCTTGAAGCCGCTTTTCCACACACGTTCACACGTTCACACACTGTTTCTCCAATCTTCCCGGAAGGACAAAAAGATAAATGAGCGACGCAAACCTGACTCCCCCTCCGCCCCCGCCCGTCCCGGACGCCCCGGACGTGAACGCGCCCGTGATGTCCACGCCGCAGACGCTCGCGAACATCTTCTTCGAGCCGGGCACGACCTTCGAGGCGCTGCGCGCGCGGCCCCGATTCCTCGCCGCCCTTCTGATTACGCTCATCGCCTTCATGTCTTTCTATCTCGCCTACATCCAGCGCATCGGCTACGACAAAATCGTCGAGTCCGAAGTGGCGGTCGCGATGAAGAAAAACCCCGACGCGACTGAAGAGCAGCGGGAGCAGGGCTTGCGGATTCAAAAAATGCCCGCCGTGAAACAGATACGCCTGTGGTCGCCGCTGCTCGTCCTGGCAGTCATCTTCGCCGCGGGGGCGGCCCTCTACATGCTCGGCGCGAACGTGATGGGCGGCAGGCTGAGCTACAAGCAGGCCCTCTCGGTCTGGGTGTATTCCGCTCTGCCGCCGCTCGTCCTGATGACTGTGCTCAACTTCGTGCTGCTGTTCCTCAACCCGCCTGAGGACGAGACGGCCATCGCGCAGGGGGTCGGGCGCGGGCTGGTGCGCGCCAACCCCGGAGTCCTCGTGGATTCGACTGCGCAGCCCGTGCTCTCGACCGCGCTCGGCGCGCTCGACGTTTTCGCCTTCTTCGGCCTCTTCCTTGCGGCGCTCGGCTTGCGCAAAGTCGGGCGGCTCAAGTCGGGCTCGGCGTGGGCCGTGGTGCTCACGCTGTGGGGCATCGGCGTAGTGTTGCGCCTCATCGCCGCGTTCGCCTTCGGCAGCGCGTCGTAGGCGGCTGCGAAGTCGGTCGCCGGAAGAACTCCCCGGAGGCTTGGCGCGAAAAGGGCGAAGGCCGGAGCACCCACGCTCCGGCCTTCGCCCTTTTCGACTGATGCTTATTCGTAGCGGAGCGACTCGATGGGGTCGAGGCGGGCGGCCTTCCAGGCGGGCCAGAGGCCGAAGACGAGGCCGATGAGGACGCTCGCGACGAAGCCCAGAACGGGAGCCCAGAGCGGGACGTAAGAAGGCAAAATCATCCGTATGATGAGCGTCAGGAGCCACCCGATGAAGAGGCCGATGAGCCCGCCGAGGCCCGTCAGCGTCGCGGCCTCGACGAGAAACTGCCAGAGGATGTCGCGGCGGCGCGCGCCGATGGCCTTGCGGATGCCGATCTCGCGCGTCCGCTCCGTCACCGAGACGAGCATGATGTTCATCACGCCGATGCCCCCGACCATCAGCCCGACCGAAGAGATGGCGACCATCGCGACGGCGACGCCGCCCGTGATCGAGCGGAAGTTGTCAATGATGGAGTCAGCGGTCGCCATCCCGAAGTTGTTCGGCTGGCCGTAGGGGACTTGCCGCCGGACGCGCAGCAAGTCGGTAATCTGGTCGCGGGCGTCGGCAATCATGCCGGGGCGGGCGACGGCCATGATGACGATGTCGTCGGCGTTCGGCTTCAATTTGCGCGCGACGTTGTAGGGGACGAAGATCGAGTTGTTGACGTCGTTGCTCCCGTCCCCGCCGAAGAGCGACTCGCGCTTCTCGATGACGCCGATGACGCGGAACTCCTGCCCGCCGATGTCTATGGCCTGCCCGACGGGCGACTCGCCGCCGAAGAAGTCCTCGACGATGCGGCTCCGGACGACCGCCACGCGCTGGTTCGTGTCGTTCTCGTACTGCGAGAAGAAGCGGCCCTCGGAGAGCACCTCCGTTCCGGCCCTCATGTAGTCGGGGAGCGTGCCTTCGAGGCGCACGGCCTCGGAGGTCTTGCCGCTCGTCGAGACCTTGAGCTTCTGGCCGAAGAAGTTGTTGGTGATGTCGAGGAAGGGGACGGCCAGCTCGACCGTCGGGAGCTGCGCCAGCGCCATCGCGTCGTCGTAGGTCAGCTCCTTGCGCATCCGCTCCTCGCGCGAGCGCCGCCCGACGTGGATGCCCGGCTCGTACTTCATGATGAAGATGGAGCGCGTGCCGAAAGACTCGATCTCCTTCTTCACCTGCTCGTCAATGCCGCTGATGATCGAGGCGATGAGCATCACCGTGATGACGCCGATCATCACGCCGATGACGGTCAAAAACGAGCGCAGCTTGTTGGCGCGCAGCGTCTGAATCGCCATCTTGAAGTTCTCGTAAATGTCGCTGCGGATGAACATAAAGCAGTAGTCAGTAGTCAGTAGTCAGTAGAAAAACCTTTTCTTGGGTATCGTCGGGGTGTCAGCGTCAACAGCTTCCACGCGGAGCGCTACTGGCTACTGACTACTGACTACTTGGTTTTAGTCCGCCCTCAACGCTTCAATCGGGTCGAGGCGCGCGGCCTTCCACGCGGGGAAGATGCCCGCGAGGACGCCGATGACACCCGAAACCGTGACGGCGACGATGACCGCCGTGACCGAGAGATAAGTCGGGATGAGGAACGCCGAGACGGCCTTGCCGAGCCCCCACGCGATGAAGACTCCGGTGGCCCCGCCGATGGCCGAGAGCGTGATGGCCTCGACTAAGAACTGCTTGAGGATGTCGGCGCGGCGCGCGCCGAGCGCCTTGCGGATGCCGATCTCCTTGGTGCGCTCGGTGACGGAGACAAGCATGATGTTCATGATGACGATGCCGCCGACGACGAGCGCGATGCCGGGGACGGTCGCGGCGACGAAGAAGATAGTGCCGAAGAGCCGGTCGCGCAGGCCCGTGATGGCGTCCGGCGTCATGACGCCGAAGGTGTCCTTCTCGCCCTTCTCCAAGCCCCGGCGGATGCGCATCCAGTGCTTCGCCTCCTCGACCGCTTCGTCGAACATCAGGTCGTCCTTGGCCGTCCCGACCATGTAGAACGAGCGCCAGTTGCGGAGCGCGCCGAAGTTGCGGCGGTAGGTTCTCAAGGGGAGCGTGACGAAGGTGTCCTGCGGGATGCCGAAGACCGTGCCCTTGGCGGTCGCCACGCCGACGACGCGGTAAGGCAGGCCGTTGATGAAAATCTCCTCGCCGACCGCCGACATGCGCGGGAACAGTTTGACCGCCACGTCCGCGCCGATGTAGGCGACGCGGGCCGTCGTCTCGTCTTCGGCTTCGATGAAGTAGCGCCCTTCGGCGGGCTCGACCTTCTCTATCTCGCCGACGATGGGCATCTTGCCGTCCACGCCGACCTCGTCGAGCACTTCCGACCCGCGCTTGACCTGCGCGCGTTGTGGCCGCGCCCCCGCGCCGAACTTGTCCGTTAAGGTGAGGCGCGACTTGAGGAACTCGAAGTCCTCCATCGTCAGCTCTTTGTTGCGCCGCTGCGCCTCGGCGATGGAGTCGGTGTCCTTCCAGTCCTCGAAGCTGAAGCGCCCGATGCTATAAGACTTCGCGCCGATGCCCGCGATCTTCTCGTCAATGTAGGCGTTGAAGCCCTGAATCAGAGAGACGACGACGACCACCGCCGCGACGCCGATAATCATGCCGAGCAGAGTCAGCGCGGAGCGCAGCTTGTGCGCCCAGATGGCCGCGAGCGCCAGCTTCAATGTCTCGATGAATTTCACGACGTTTGTTTAGTACGCGCCCGCCCCCGTTTAGTTGCACGCGCCGCCCCGCCCATATGTAAAGGAAGTAAAAGGTTAAAGCGAGGCGAGGTTAAAAGGCAAGCGAGGCCGAAGCCCGACCGTAAAGGAAACGCAGAAGTCAGAACGATGAACGCAGAACTGCAAGACGGGAGGCAGTTGTTTTCAGTTCATCGTTCATCGTTCTGACTGCTGACTTTCTCCTGCGGCTCTGAAAGCGGGAGGTCAACGACGATGGGGTTGTGGTCGGAGATGCGGTCGGCGACCGCGTAGTTGAGTTCCTCAAGCGTGCGCCCGGAGTGCGGGGCGAAGCGGTAGGGCTGCCCCGCGCCGCCGGAGTCTCGGAGCGCGTGGGGCTTGACGAAAATCCAGTCGAGCTTGTACTTGCCCGTGGGGCCGATGGCGCGGCTCACGGAGTAGGTGGTAGCAAAACCCTTGCGGGCGCGCTCGTTCGAGTTGGCGAGCAGGCCGGAGCGACCATTGGAGGCGCGCGCCTTGTCGCCGCGGAAGTCGAACACGCCGCCGTCGGCGAAGCGGAAGTCCTTGAGGTCTTCGAAGAATTTTGCTTCCGGGTTCTCGGCGACGAACTTGACGCTCCTGACGGTCGGGTCGGCGTGCGTGCGGCTGAAGCTCAGGCCGCCCTTCACCACGTCGAGGAGGAGGCCGACGCCGGTCGCGTACTTGACGCCCTGCTCGACCCAGAATCGCTCGTCGCCGAGCCGCTTCTTAATCTCGCGCCGCAGAGAGGTCGGCGTCATGTCCTGCGTCGAGGTGTTCATGTCGCCCGCGACGATGACCGGGTGCGGGATGTCGCGCAGGGCGTCGAGCAGTTCGTTGAGTTGGCGGGCGCGGTTCTTCGGCTCGGTGCGCGCTTCGAGGTGCGTGGCGACGACGGTCGCGCGCCCGCCCGGAATTTCGGGGTCGCTGATGTCGGCTAAGAGAGTCGTGCGCCCGCCGCGCCGCACCTCGCGCGTGACCTTTTCGAGGAAGACGCGCTCGCTCACCGTGCGCTTACCTTTCTCGAAGGGCGCGACCCCTTTCCGCTCGGCGGTGTACCAGTCGTGCCCCTGAAACTCGAAGGGGACGAGCCGGACGTTCTCCAAAGGGTAGCGGCTGAGGATGGCCGTGCCGTGCAGCGCACGGAGGCGCGAAGGGTCAACGCGGATGTGGGCGAGGAGTTCGCGGCGGTCTGCCTCTTTCGCGCCCGCGAACTGTTCGGTGCCGAGCTGCACGGGGTCAATCTCGACGAACTCGACGCCGTAGGCGTAGTTCATGTCGAGCGCGGCGGCCAGCTCCGCCGCGACGTTGCGGTAGCCGCTGCGCTTCAAGCCCCAGTCCACTTCGTTGAGGACGATGACGTCCGCCTCCTTCAAAAGAGCCGCCTGCCGCAGGACAACGCCGCGCCCCGCGCCGCGCGGGTACTTCCTCCGGTCGAGGAGCGTGGAGAAACGCTCGCCGTCGGCGAGGGCCGCGGCGACGGCATCGAACTCTATGCCGCGCTCGATGTTCCACTGCGCGACGCGCAGCACACGACCGCCGAGGCGCGGGCTGGCGGGCTTCAGAGGGCGCACGCCGCGCGCCGTGGCCGCGTTGCTGACGAAGGGCGTCTTGAGCAGCGTCTTGAGCTTGTCGCCGAGCGGCTCGCTCAAAGTCTCTTCTTCGGAGAGCCGGACGAGTTCTTCGTAGATGAAGAGCGGCGGGCCGTTCTGCGCCGTGGCGGCCTCGCGCGACGCGAAGGCGAGCGCGGAGAAGACGATGATGAAGGCCAAGCCCCTGAAACGTCTCGCCCGGTTGCGCAGGGCGAAGAGAAGGTCTTTGGTCATGTGCCTGTCGGGAACACACTTTCTATGACGCGGATGAAAGAGATGCGTCTATTCTTACCGCAAAGCTCCGGGCGGGTCTAGCCGTAAAACTAAGGCGCGGCGAATGTGCGATTCGCCGCGCCGGTCTAAATCCGTCCGAAGTGTCGCCGGGGCTACTTGATCTTCTCGTCCTTCTCGATGTTGCCGTCGCGGATGGAGATGACGCGGTGGGCGCGGGCGGCGATGTCGTGCTCGTGGGTGACGACGATGATGGTGTTGCCGTCGGAGTGGAGGCGCTCGAAGAGGTTCATGATCTCGACGCTGGTGTGCGAGTCGAGCGCGCCCGTCGGCTCGTCGGCCAGCAGCAGCGAGGGCGTGTTGACGAGCGCGCGGGCGATGGCGACGCGCTGACGCTGGCCGCCCGAAAGCTCGTTGGGGCGGTGCGTCATGCGGTCGGAGAGTTCGACGGCGTCGAGCGAGCGTTTGGCGCGCTCGTGGCGGTCGGCGGCGCTGATGCCCGCGTAGATGAGCGGCAACTCGACGTTGTGCAGCGCGGTGGCGCGCGCCAGCAGGTTGAAGGTCTGGAAGACGAAGCCGATCTCCTTGTTGCGGATGCGCGCCAGCTCGTCATCCTCCATGGCGGAGACGAGCTTGCCGTTGATCCAGTAGCGTCCCTGCGAGGGCGTGTCGAGGCAGCCGATGAGGTTCATCAAAGTGGACTTGCCCGAACCCGAAGGGCCGATGATGGCGACGTACTCGCCGCGCTGCACGTCGAACGAGACGCCCTGCAAGGCGTGGAGCAGCTCGGTGCCCATCTGGTAAGACTTCCAGATGTCGCGCATCGAGATGAGCGCCGCCGGGACGGCGTCGTGCGCGAGGAGGTCGCCGTGTTCGAGCGCGGCGGGCTCGACGGTCGTCGGGCTCGCCGCCTGTGGCGTCGCGTCGCTCATTACTTGGAGCCCTCCGCCTTCTCGTCCGGCCCGCCGGGTTTGCGCTCCTGCTTCTTCACAACGTCGCCTTCTTTAAGTGTGCGCAGGACGCGACTCGGCCCCGTGATGACTTCGAGATTGGGCTCTATGCCGCCGACGATCTCGATGTCGCTCTCGCCCGTGATGCCCGTCTCGACGTTGCGGAACTTGACCTTGTTGCCGTCGAGGACGTAGACGCCCTTGATGTCCTTCGGCTTCTCGCCTTCGGGCGAAGGGGCGGGGACGGAGCCGGCGGCGGGCGTCGGCGTCGGCGAGGGGGCCTTCTCGACGATGGCCTGCAAGGGCACGGCGAGGACGTTCTGGCGCGTCTTGGTGGTGATGTTGGCCGTCGCCGTCATGCCGGGACGGAGGCTGTCGCGCACTTCGTCGGGGACGTTGTTGAGCTGGATGACGACCTTGAATTCCTTCGCCTCCTGCACGTTGACGCGGTTGCTGATGCCGCCGCCCGTGGTGTCCGAGCGCGAGACGGCGAGCGGGTTCTTCTGCACGACCTGACCCTCGATCTCCTTCTCGCCGGTGGCGTCCACCTTGACCTTGACGGGCTGGCCGACCTCGATGGCGGCGATCTCGGTCTCGTCCACGTTGACCTCGACGTTGATGGTCGTCATGTCGGCGATGGTCATCAAAGAGGTGGTCGAGGTGCTCGCCAGCGTGAACTGGCCGACCTTCGCCGGGATGTCCACGACCACTCCGGTGAGCGGCGAGGCGGTCGTCGCCTTGTAGCGCAGGGACGACGTGCCGCGCAGGAGCGCCTGCTGCTGGTTGGCGCGCGCCTCGCTCGTCTGCACGCTCTCGCGCGCGCGGCGGACGCCGACCTGCGACTCGCGGACGTTGAGGCGCTGCTGGTTGACGCGCGTCTTCGACTCCTCGACGGCGATCTGCGCCGAGCGGAGCTGCGCCTGCGAGGTGCGCAGGGCGACCTGCGCCTGCTTGAGGCGGTCGCTCGCCGTGTCGTACTCCAAGCGCGAGGCGACGCCCGACTCGATGAGGTCGGTCGTGCGCTTCAGCTCGCGCTGCGCGGTGGCGAGGTTGACCTGCTCGCGGTCAACGGAGGTCTGCGCGGTGTCCACGGCCTGCCGCGACTGCTGGAGCGAGACCTCGGCGGTCGCCAGAGACTGCTGCGACTGCGCGACGTTGTTCTCGGCGGAGAGGACGGAGGTGCGCGCGTTCTGCACGTCGCTGATCGAGGCCTGCACGCTCGCGGCCTGCGCCTCGGCGGAGGATTCGAGCTGCGTCGGGTCAACGCGGACGAGCGGCTGGCCGACCGTCACCTTGTCGCCGGGGTTGACGGAAATCTCGACGATGCGCCCCTGCACCTCGCTCGTCAGGTTGACGAAGCGGATGGGGCGGACTTCGCCCGAAGCCGTGACGGTGGATTTGAGTTCGGGCCGCGTCTCAACTTTAACGACGGTCACTTCCGGCTGGTCTTTGCCGCGCGCGAAAATGCTGGCGATGACGATCATGCCGAGCACGGCGACGGCGGCGACCGCGATGATAATCTTCTTCTTTCGGCTCACAGCCATGGGGACAAGTTCCTCTTTCTCAGGGGTTGAAATGGATAAGGGGCCGGGACCGCCTAGCTTCGCACAAACCGGGGCCGGGTCAAAGTCTCAAGAGAGGAGCCCATTCTCGCCGGCAAATCTTCTACGTCCGAAATGCTGTAACAGTTTCAAGAACCGTGACAAGTAAACCGTGACGGGTGACAGGAAAAAGGCCGTAAACCGTGAACCTTGAACCGTGACAGGGTAAGGGCTTTCTATTCTTTCCTGTCACCCGTCACCTGTCACCCGTCACGGTTTTGACGCTGTTGGCGCGGCTTCGGGTTTCGCGCTACAATACCGCGCCGACCAGAGGCCCAGAGGTATGGGCCGCGGGCGCGCTCGCCGAGTCGCCGGGGCTCCGGTTTCGAGGCATCTCCGGGGCCGCTTCAGGCCCGCACTGTCAGGCCCAAGAACGAAGGACGCGACCATGATCACCTGCGCAAGGTGCCAGACGGAGAACATCGAGGGGTCGCAATACTGCGACGAGTGCGGGGCCATCCTGCGCGAAGAGCCGCCCTCCGCCCTCCGGACGCCGACGACGGGGCCGACCGACGAGAGCGAGACGCCCGGCAACTCGCACTTCGTCGAGCCGACGCGCGCCGAGCGTCGCCGCGAGAGCACCGAACGGCATTCGGCCACGCGCCGCTCCTCGGAAATCGTCCCCGCGCACACCGCCGTCTCTTCGGGCAAGGTCTCCGCGTCGCACGAGGTCGCCGCCGCGCCCGCGCCGTCGGCGTCGGCTGAAATCTCCGCCCCGGCGCTCTCGCTCTCCGGCAGGGAGAACGGCCCGCACGCCAAGCTCGTCATCCATCGCGGGCGCTCGGTCGGCAAGGAGTTCCCCTTGAGCGAGGACGAGTCGCACATCGGTCGCTGGGACGCCGACGGCGGCATCTTCCCCGACGTTGACCTCGACTCGGACGACCCGGAAGCGAAAGTCTCGCGCCGCCACGCCCGCATCACGCGGCGCGGCGAGCAGTATTACATCGAAGACCTCGGCTCGACCAACGGCACGTTCCTCAACCGCGGGCGACGCCTTTTGCCGGGCGACCGGCAGTCCCTGCGCGACGGCGACGAGGTCATCGTCGGCAAGACGTTCCTGCGCTTCCACGTGCTCAGGAAGTAGTTCGGCCCCCGTGCCCCCGCGCGAAAAATTTTAAGTGGCGCGCGAAGAATTTTTAAGTTCGAAAGACTGATGCAGACCTGTCTCAACTGCGGCGCGCAGAACGCGCCTGAAGATCGCTTCTGCGGCAACTGCGGGCTCGCCGCCCAACCGGCGGCGAGCCTCGGAGCCGTCGCGGCGGCGCGCGCCGGTGCGCCCGTCGGCGGAGACAGCGACGCGCCGCAGACGCCGGGCGAGTCTTCCGCCCTCGTGCAGGAGGACGAGACCGAGGAGCCTTCGGAGGGCGAGACTTCCGCCGTCGAAATGCCGGGCGGGCAGGGGACGAGCGAAGAGTTTCAGCCGACCATCATCGAGTCGCACGGCGGGCAGCAGCCGTCGCCGCCGCCCTCGTCCGTCGGCGGGGCCGCCGCCGCGACCGCCGCTGCCACCGGCTCCGATTCGTCAGAGATGCTGCCGCCCGTCGCCGCCGTCACCCCCGACCAGTTCGAGTCGGCGACGCTCGTCGAGTCCACGCCGCCGCTCGGCGCGACGACGGGCGGGCACTCGCCCGAAGAGACTTTGAAGGACGCCGCCGATAAGGAAGCCGCCGATGACGGCGAGCGCGTGCCGCGCGCGACCGGCGAAGTCCCTTACGCCCCGCGCACCGGCTCCCAGACCGGCGACAGCCGACGCGCCTCGGCCAAGCAGCTCGAACCCTCGACGATTCTCATCAGCCGTTACGAGATCGTGCGCCGCATCGGCGGCGGCGGGATGGGCGCGGTCTACTACGCGAAGGACAGGAACCTCGGCGACGCGCCGCGCGCCGTCAAGGAGATGATCCAGTCGCAGCTCGACGAGTCGCAGCACGAGAAGGCCGTCGCCGACTTCAAGCGCGAGTCCATGCTCCTCGCCTCGCTCGAACACCCCTCGATCCCGACCATCTACGACTACTTCTACGACGAGGCGTCGGGCCGCTTCTATCTCGTCATGAAGTACATCTCCGGCGGCGACTTCCTCGCGCGCCTCCGCAACGCGCCCGGCGGTCGCATTGACGAGCTGACCGTCACCGACTGGGGCGCGCAGGTCGCCGACGTGCTCGACTACCTCCACAACCGCCGCCCGCAAATCATCTACCGCGACCTGAAGCCCGCGAACCTGATGATTGACGGCAACACGGGCCGCGTCATGCTGATTGATTTCGGCATCGCGCGCTGGGTCTCGCCGCAGGAGAAGGGCGTCACGGCGGTCGGGACGATGGGCTACGCGCCGCCCGAACTCTTCAGCGGCAAGGTCGAGCCGCGCTCGGACGTGTACTCTCTGGGCGCGACGATGTTTCACCTCCTGACGGGCGCGGACCCGCAGGACAACCCGCTCCTCATCTTCGACTTCACGAAGTACCCGCGCCCGCGCCAGATTAACCCCGCGCTCTCGAACGAGATGGAGCGCATCCTGACACGGGCGACCGAGCACAACGCCGAGGCGCGCTTCCGCTCCGCCGGTGAGTTCCGCGAGGCGCTCATCATGCACATGGAGCGTTTGCGTTCGGGCGCGGTCACTTACGGCTCGGCGAACATTCACGAGTCGGGACGCCACGACGTGAAGACGACGCTGTCGGTCGAGATGGTCTACTGCGGCTTCTGCGGCAAGACCATCGCGGGCGACGACGTGTTCTGCGCGCACTGCGGCGCGCGCCAGCCCATCGCCGCCGCCAGCGCCTCGGTGCGCGCCGCGCGCGCCACCGCGAAGCTCATCGTCGCGGGCACGACCGAGATCGAGGCCGGGACGTTCCCGCTTCAGAAGGAGTCGAACCTCGTCGGGCGCACCGACCCGCAGTCGAACATCTTCCCCGACGTTGACCTCTCGCGCTTCGACCCCGAAACGAAAATCTCTCGCCGCCACGCGCGCATCTGGCGGCAGGGCGACACGTTCCTCGTCGAAGACCTCGGCTCGGTCAACGGGACGGTCGTCAACGACGCCGTGAAGCTCGGCCCGCGCCAGCCGCGACCCTTAGAGAACGGCGACCGCCTGCGCCTCGGCGAGACCACGCTCCATTTTTTAATTGGATAGTTTTACGTCCGAACGTCGTATAGTCTTGAGTCGCGCAGTCCGGAACGGGAAGATGAAATCCCTGCTCTCTCGACTCAAAGCTCTCGGACTCCAGACCCCAGACTTTTAAAATCGAATGTCCGTGCGAGTAGAACAAACCCCGACCTCGTCGGCGCGCGCCCCGCGCGCCGCCACCGCCGCCCACGCCGCCGCCGCGCGCCGCGCGCCGGAGGTGAACTTCGAGCGGCTGCGCGCGCCCTTCGCCCTGCGCTGCGGCGCGCTCCTGATTGACTACATCCTCGTCGTCGGCGTCCTCGCTTTCGCCACTCTGCTCGCGCGCCTTTCGGGCGACGGGGTGCGCGGGAGCGCGGCTCTTCTGACGACCGGGTACGTCGCGGCGCTCTCCGTCGCCGCCATCAACTACATCCTGCTCGCGGGCCTCAGCGGTCGCACGCTCGGCAAGTGGGTCGCGGGCCTGCGCATCGAGCGCCGCGACGGCGTGCCTCTGAGCTTCGGGCGCGCGCTGCTGCGCCACCTCGCCGGATACCCTCTGACGCTCCTGACTTTCGGGGCCGGATTCCTCCTCGCGGCCTTCAACGCCGAGGGGCGCGCGCTCCATGACCTTCTGGCCGGGACTGTCGTCGTCCGCAGCCGAGGCGTCGCGGGCACGCGCGCCGCTTCAGCGCGGCCCGTCGGAACCGAAGCCCCCGGCGACGTGTGAAACGGATGAACAAGCCTTGTCCCAGTTGCGGAGCGGAGACGCACCCCGGCGCGCGATATTGTCGCCGCTGCGGAGCGCCGCTCCGCGCCTCGGCAGGCGATGGCGAAGGCACGGGCGAAGTCTCGCCGCAGGCCGCGACCGTCCCGCTCGGCGGCGACGCCGTGCGCACCACCGACGGGCTCGGCTCCGAAGACAACCAACTCCCTTCAGCCGCCGACACGGGCCGCGTCAACCGCGCAGACCTCGACCACCTTCTGCGCACGCAGCAGATGTCCAGACCAGCTTCGCCGACCACCGCCGCCGACGACGGCGCGGACGGCGCGACGACGCTCATCCACCCCGGACCCGGCGGCGCGCTCGCCGACGAGTTCGCACGCTTCGAGTCCTCGCTCGGACGCGACGGCGAAGACGACGCGCAGGACACCTCCGAGATTGAAGAGACGCACGACACCGCCCCCGCCATCCACTCCGAAGTCTCCGAGAACGGCGGCGACTTCGGGATGCAGACCGTCCCGTCCTTCACCCACGAGCATGACGAAGAGCTGACCGTCCTCGGCCCACGGCCCGCGCGGACTTCGGCGCAAGCCGAGACAGCGACGGCTAACGCGCACGTCGCACACGCGCCCGCGAGCGACGGCATCTCCCTCGAATTCGTTGACGGCGCGGAAGCTCCTCCTTCATCTTCCGCAACGCCCGTTCACCCCCCGCAGACTCCGCCGCCCGTGCAGGCCCGACGCCGACGCCTCTGGCCTTACGTCGTCGCCGCCTGCGTCGCCGCGCTCGCCGTGACCGTCGCCGCCGGGTGGCTCGCCATCCGTTACCTCCAACGGCCCGCGCCCGAAGTGACGAACACAGAGACGCCGACCGAAGTCCCGCCCGACAGTAAGCAGCTCTTCGACGCGAAGCTCGCCGAGGCCGAATCGTTCCTCGCCTCCGGCCAGATGGACGAGGCGCTCGCGCGGCTGCGCGAGGCGAACGCGATTGACCCGGCGAACACGCGCGCGCACCGTCGGCTCGGCGAAATATATTTGGAGAGCGGCGCGCGCGGCGAGGCCATCGAGGAGTTCCGCGCCGTCACGCAGAACGACCCGAACGACTTCACCGCGTGGCGGCAACTCGCCTCCGCGCAGTTCGCCGAAGGTCTCTCGCGCGACGCCGCCGAGAGCTACCGCCGACTCATCGCGCTCGTCGGCGAGTCGGCGGCAGACCCGACCGACCTCCTCTCCTACGCCGACGCGCTCTCGCGTTCGGGCCGCGCCGAAGAGGCCCGCGCCGTCTACCAGCGGCTCACGTCCGCCCCGTCGGCGGAAGTGGCAAGCGCCGCGCGTCAACGTCTCGCCGAACTCGCGGCGCAGCCCACGCCCACGCCCGGCCAGAAGAACGCGAGCGAGCAGGCGCGCACGAACGAACCGGGCGCGGACGAGAACGCCAACGTCGCGCAGCCGAACGCCAACGTCGCCACTCCCGCGCCGACTCCCGCGCCGACGCCGCCACCCGCGCCGACCCCTTCGCGGCCCGCCGCCTCGACGCCCGCCGAGCACTACCGGCGCGGCACGGAGCTTTGGTCGTCGAACCGCTCGGCGGCCCTCGGAGAGTTCCGCGCGGCGGGCAACAACCCGGACGCGCACTACTACCTCGGCCTCGGCATGGTCGAAGGCCGCGACCTCCGCAGCCTCAAGCGCGCCGAGATAGTCGCCGCCCTGCAACTCTTCCAGAGCGCGCAACGCGGCCAGTTCGCCGAGCAAGCCCGCGCGCGCGCGAAACAACTCGAACGCGAGTTCGACAGACTGCAAAGATAATGATGAATGCGGAATGATGAATGATGAATAAAAACAACTTGTCTTTCATTCATCACTCCGCATTCATCATTCATCACTTCGACTATGCCTGAGCTTGTCGTCAACTACTCCGACCGCGCGCCGGACATTTATCCTCTGGGCCGCTTACGCATCACCATCGGGCGCTCGGCGCGCAACGACCTGTGTCTGGCCGACCCCTTCGCCTCGCGCGTCCACGCCGAGGTGCGGCGCGAGGGCGACGAGTACATCCTCCAAGACCTCGGCTCGGCCAACGGCACTTACTACAACGGCTCGCGGGCCGAGGCCGCCATCCCGCTCACGACCGGCGGGCGCATCCAGATAGGCGAGACCGAGATCGTCTTCAAGGACATCGCCGTCACGGCGGGCGAGCTTGCCGGGTCGGCGACCATCGAGGATGAGGAAGACGCCGGCGACGCTCTCGTCCCCGAAGCGACCATCGCCTTCGACTCGGCGCACCGCACCACTTCCGGGCTCCTCGAAGCCATCGAGGGCGCGCGCACGCAGACCTCCGGGCGTCACGTCTCCTCCGCCGTCAGCGCGCCGGAGCGCAGCATCGAGCAGGGCGACCTCCTCGCGCTCATCAGCAAGGTCGGCGTCACGCTCCTCGCCTCGGCCACGCTCGACGAGACGCTCCGCCAGATTGCGCGGCTCGTCTTCGAGGCCGTCCCCGCCGAGCGTTGTTTGATTCTGCTGCGTGAGGGCACGGACAAAGAACTGCGTGTCCGCGTCGCCGAATTGCGCGACCGGCAGGGCGAGGTCGGAGAGGTTCGAGTGAGCCGTACCATCATCGAAGAGGTCGTCAATCAGGGACGCAGCGTCCTGACTTCCGACGCGCAGCACGACCCGCGCTTCAAGTCGAGCACGGTGACTTTTCAGGGCATCCGCTCGGTCTTGGCCGTCCCCCTCGGCGTCGGCGCGTCGCTCTTCGGGATGATCTACGCCGACTCGCCGCTGACGGAGTCGCGTTTCTCGGAAGACCACCTGAAAGTCCTGACGACGCTCGGCTCGGTCGCCGCCATCCGCGTCGAGAACGCGCGGCTTTTGGAAGAGCATCTCGAACAGGAGAGCTACGCGCGAGAGCTGCAACTGGCGCGCGAGATTCAGCAGCGCTTCCAGCCGACCTCGCCGCCCGTCGTGCCCGGCTTCGAGCTGCAAGGCATCAGCTTCCCCTCTTACGAAATCGGCGGCGACTACTACGACTTCATCTTCTGCCCCGACGGGCGGCTTGTCGTCGCGCTCGGAGACGTTTCGGGCAAGGGGACGAGCGCCGCGCTCCTGATGTCATCGCTGCACGCGGCGGTGCACGCGCAGGTCACTTCGTGCCGCCCGCTCACCGAGACCATCGGCGCGGTCAACCGCTACCTCGCCGACAACACGCCCGCCAACCGCTTCGTGACGCTCTTCTACGCCGAGGTTGACCCCCTGACCGGCTCGCTCTCCTTCATCAACGCGGGCCACAACCCGCCGCTCATCGCGCACGCCGAGGGCACGCTCGAACAGTTGGGCGCGGGCGGACTCCCGCTCGGCATCATGCCCGACGCGGTTTACCGCGAGGGGCGCACGCAGCTTCAGGTCGGCGACGTGCTGGTGGCCTACTCCGACGGCGTGACCGAGACGCAGAACCCGAAGGGCGAAGAGTTCGGCACGGCACGGCTCGAACAGGTCATCACGCAGAACATAGACCGCTCGGCGGCGGGCATCCGCGACAAGATCGAGGCCGCGCTCTCGACCTTCGCGCAGGGCACGCCCGCCGTGGACGACATCACGCTCCTCATCGTCAAGCGGACGAGCGAAGGGAAGTGACGCGGCGTCGAAGCGGCGACCGCTTTATCTGAACCCCGAAACCTCACCGGCGACTTTAAAAAAAATCGAACGGAGAGAACCCCCATGCGGCACTCACGCGCAAACCCTCTCATTGCCATCAAGAACGACTCGACGATTCTCGGCGACCTCGACGTGGTCGCGATGATCTCCTCGCTCCAAAGGCAGGTCACTGAGCACTTCCAACCCGCCTGGGGCATCGGCGCGCAGATAGTCTTCGCCGAGAAGCGCATCCCGCGCCACGCCTACCAGATCATCGTCGTGGACGAGGCGTCCTCCGAAGACGACGCCGGATACATGGGCTACCACTTCCACTCGGACGGCAGCCCCATCGCCACCATCTTCGCCAAAGACGACATGCGCGAGGACGGGACGATCAGCGACACGCTGAGCCACGAGATTCTGGAGATGCTCGTTGACCCGGCGGTCAACCTCTACGCCTACCGCCCGGCGGGGCGCGGGCGGCGCGAGCGCGGCTACTTCTACGAGGTCTGCGACGCCGTCCAGTGTGAGCACTACAAGATAGACGGCGTTGTCGTCTGCGACTTCGTCTACCCCGAATGGTACGAGCACAACTGGCCGCCACGCTCGCGCAAGTTCGATCACCTCGGTCTGACCGAAGAGCCCTTCCATGTCTTGCCCGGCTGCTACGCCGACATCCGCGAGGCCGGCGGCGGCGCGCGCACCATCTGGGGAAGCGCCAAGCACAAGAAGCGCAAACGCCACCGCGACAAGATGCGCCGGATGAACAGGCCCGCGCTCTAAAGGAAGGCAAAGGGCAAGGGAGACAGTACCGCGAGCGGTAGCGAGCGGGTTGACGCGGATGATGCTCAACCCGCTCGCTACCGCTCGCGGTACTGTTTTTCTCAATCGCGTGTGAGTCTTTTGACGCTCGCGCCGATGCGCTCGGCGGTCTTCTCGCCGACGCCGTCGAGGAGTTCGAGGCCGCCGCCTTCGACGAACTGCCGCAGGTCTCGGAGCGAGGAAATCTTGAACTGCTGGTGGAGCGCGGCGGCGGTCTTCAAGCCGACGCCTTCGACTTTGAGGAGGTCGAGGACGGTCGCGGGCGTCTCCTCCGTCAACTTCTCCCAAGCCTCGAACGTCCCGCGCTCAAGCAGTTCGACGATCTTGCCGCTGATGGCCTTGCCGACGCCGGGGAGCGTCTGCAAGCCCTTGATGCCCTCCTCGTCGGCGATGCGCCGGAGCGGCGTCGGCCACGTCTCGATGGTCTCGGCGGCGTTCCGGTACGAGCGCACGCGGTAGCGGTCGTCGCCGCGAATCTCCATCAGCAACGCCAGCCGCTCGAACCTCCGCGCGATCTCCTCGTTCGTCATCGCCCCGCCACCGCTTGAGGAATGAAAACACGGGGAAAGATAGTTTCAAAAGTGGAAGAGGGCAAGGCGGAGAAACATCCCCGCAGGGGATGAAGATAATAGCCGGGGGCAGAGTGAAGGAGCGTGAGCGACTGAACGCCGCCCCCGGAATGGACAAGAAACAATCCCGACCCTGAAGGGGTCGCACCGCCGCGTTGAGGTGCGACCCCTTCAGGGTCGGACTCATTTCTTCGCGTCAGCGGGGGCGTCGCAAACTTCGTTTGCTTGCCCCCGGCTATTATCTTCCGCCCTTTCAGGGCGGGGACGCCTACATCCTATTGCCTTCTGACAAGGACGGTCGCGCGCCGCCGTCGTGCGAAGTCGAAGAGCGAGGGCTGTTGCGCCCGGACGGCGTTGGCGGCGAGGGCGAGTCCCTTCGCGCCGTCGGACTTCGCGTCGCCGCCGCCGCGCGCCGAGAAGACGACGACTTTGGTCTGCGTCGCGCCTGCTTCGAGCGTTGTGGTCTGGGCGCGGCCCGCGCGCATCTCGGCGAGTTGCTTCTCGACTTCGGCGTGGAGCGCAGGCACGCGCTCGACGCCGTAGGCGAGCCACTCCGAGACCGTGATGGAGTCGTCCTTCGGCTTGAAGTCCGCGCGCCCGCGCTCGATGCCGTCGCGCGTCAAGGCGTAAGTCAGAAGCCCCTGCTGCGTGAGGTTCGATTCCAAGGCCACGTCGTCGGCCTGCGTCGAGGTGAGGATACGCATGCCTTTATCATAAGAGAGCTGCCCTAATCCGCGACTCCCCATCGGCCCCGGCTTGAAGCCCTCGCCTTGCACGGACGCCGCCGAGTGGCACGCGTCCACGACCAGAAGCATCTCGCCCGCGTCCACGTCGCGCAGCCAGGCGGAAAGCTCTTCGCTCGAAATGGAGCGGCTGAGGACTTCGCTCATCCCGCCGCCCGGCCCCGTGTCGGAAGGGAGGAGATAAAAGTTGCCGCGCTCGTCGGCGTAGCCGTGGCTGGAGAAGGAGATGATGACGAGGTCTTCGGGCGCGGCGGGCCGCAAGTGTTCGGCTGCCGGGACGTTTTTAAGAAGCCGAGGGTCAACGGTCTTTCCGGCGAGCACGTCGAGGACGGCGCGGAAGTTGGCCTTCGTCGCCGTCGTCTCGGTGAGGACGCGCGGCTCGGTCTTCTTCCCGTCCTTCAACTCGTAATCGGAGACGAGCGGGACGCGGACAACCTCGGAGTATGTGCCTTCGCGCGCGAGACGTTCGGAGACGACTTCTTGCAGGCGGCGCGCGTCGTTGGCGGCGAAGCGCAAGTCCCAAGCGGGGTTCTCGTAAGCGTTGACGCCGACCGAGATGAGATACGCGCGACCCTTGACCGGCGCGGGCGCGTTCGTTGGCCGGAAAGCCTTGCGCGCCGTCGCGCTCTTCACGCGGTCACGGTTGAAGGCATAGGCCGTGAACTCGACTTCGCTCAAGTCGGCGCGGCGCGGGAGGCGGACGTTGTTGAAGTTGATGAAAGTCTTGCCCGTCTGCGCGTCGGTTTGGACTTCGCCTCCGCTTTCGGGCGCGTAGGCGACGAGTTGGCCGTCGCGGAAGAGACGGAGGTCGAAGACGCCCGACACTTGCTCCTTCGTCTGCGTGTTTGGCGACGTTTGAGCTTGCGACGGTTGAGCCTGCGAGGCGTCGCTCTTTCCCTGCGAGACTTCGACTCGGACGTTGACGAGTTCGGGACGGTCTTGGTGCTGCTCGACGGAGACGATTTGGACTTGCGGTTGCAGGCGGTTCAACTGCGCGAGCGAGCGGACGGGGCTCATCTTCTCGCCGCCCGTTAGTCGCGCGAGCAGGCGCGGCTCGTAGTAGTCGCGCATGAAGAGTTCGAGCGGGAGCGGCTTCAAGGGGTCGTCGGGCGCAATCCAGTGCAAGCCGCGCAGCTCTTCAAGGTTGTTGGTGTCGAAGCGCCCCTCCGGGTCAACCACCACCCAGTCGCCGCCGTCGAACGCGATGAGGCGGCAGAGTTCCGCGCCCGTCTCCACGTCGAAGAGACGTTTGAAGCCGTCCGCGCCGGAGGTCAGGAGCCTGCGCCCGTCGGGCGAGAATTCGAGCGCGCGGATGTCGTCCGCGTGACCGGCGAGTGAGTGCAGCTTCCTTCCCGTCGAGGCGTCCCAGAGCGTGGCCTTGCCGTCCTCGGCCCCGGTGGCGAGCGTCTTGCCGTCGGGCGACCACGCGACCGTATTGCCCACGCGGAAGCCGGGCGCGTTCAACTTGTAGAGGACGCGCTTCGCGTCGGCGTCCCAGACCTTGATGTTAGCCTGCGCGAGATTACCGCCGTTGTTGGCGGTCGAGACGAGCAGCCTCCGCCCGTCGGGCGAGAGGGCGAGGCCAGACGGGTCGCCGTAAGCCTCGTCGGTGTCCACCTGAAAGGTCTTGTTCTTAATGTTCGGGTCGGAGTTCCAGACCGTTACCCAGTGCTTGTTCGGCCCGTCGCCGCTCTGGACAATCTCCCACGCCGCCGCGCGCGCGTCCGTCGTCATCACGAAAGGCTTCTCTCCTTGTTCGCGCGACATCGGGAGCGGGCCGAGCCCGTTGACGCGCTTCTCCTTCCAATCCTTCGTGCTCAGGCGGAAGCGGTGTCGTTCGGCGGCGAACCATGCGGTGTCTTCGTAGAAGGTGACGGTCTCGTCCGGCGTGAAGCCCGCGAAGTCCCAAGTGAAACTCTCGGTCTCCTTCGACCCTTCGGGCAGTTCGGCGACGACGCGCGCCAACTCCGCGCCGGTGCGCGCGTCCCAGACCTGCCCCGTGCGACCGGCGGCGGTGAGGACGAAACGACCGTCCGGCGAGACTTCGACCCAGGAGGGCTCGGCCTCCAACTTCCACTCGACCTCGCGCCCGCCCGTCATGTCGCGCGCGCGAATCGTCTCGCCGTTCACCGAGACGTTGAGCAGCGCGCCGTCCGCGGTGAAGCGGAAGGAGGACTCGTCGCCCGCCGCGCCTTCAAGCTCGTGCAGCACGGAGCCCGCGCGCACGTCCCAGAGACGGATGGACTCCTCTTCGTCGGAAACCTTATCGGCGGTGACGAGGACGCGCCCGTCGGGCGAGAGCGCGTAGGCCATGAGCCCGTCGCCCTCTTCGCCCTCGACCTCCTTGAAGCGCACGCGCCCCAACTCCTTGCCCGTGGCCTTCTCCTTGACGGAGACGACGCCCGCCGCCTCCGCGCTCACGACGAGCCGCCCGTCCGCCGACAGACTCTTGCGCGGAACCTCTTCGAGCGTGACGCCTTCGCCGACGCTTTTAACGTTCGCGCGACCGGCGAGCCGTCCCGTCGCCGCGTCCCAAGTCGCCGTGCCGAAGTCGCCGCGCACGACTATCTGCTTGCCGTCCGCCGAGAAGGCGACGGGCGCGTGCGTCTCGCCGCGCCGGAAGAAGGCGTTCGAGGCGTTGGAGCGTTTCCAGACGAGCTTGCCCGTCGAGAGATTCCAGAGCCGCAGGTTCGGCCCGGCGACGACGGCGAGCAGCCGCTTGTCGGGCGAGATGGCCCCGCCCATGAGCCCGTCTATGTCCTGCGCGCCGGGGTCGCCCGCGTTGCCGCCGAAGCGGCGCACCTCGCGCCCCGTCGAAACGTCCCAGACGACCGCGTCCGTCCCGCCGCCCGTCGCCACCAAACGGCTGTCCGCGGAGAAGGCCGCGAACCCGTATACAATCGTCCGCTGTCCGAGCTGCAAGACGAGCCTCGGCTTGCCCGCGCTCGTCGCGCTCTCCGTCGAAGGCTTCGCCTCGACGGTCGCGGCCTCGTCCTTAGCGGTCGAGGGCTTCCGCGTCTCTTCCTTCTTGATACGGATGCCGCGCTTCTGGACTTGCGCCGAAGAGTGAAGCGGGGAAAGGTTTGAGAGGGCAAGGACGCACAGCAACAGCGTCGCCGCGCGGCGAGAGTTTTTCATGTCGGGGGACTCCAAAAGGAAAATGATGAACGCGGAACGATGAACGATGAATGAAAGACAAGTTGCTTTCAATTCATCGTTCATCGTTCCGCGTTCATCGTTTCTATTCTAGGCCTTCTCAAGGCCCGCGTATTTTTCGATGAGCTTCTTCTGGCCGAAGCCGGGGAAGCTGACGGTGAGCTTGGCGGCGTCGCCGACGCCCTCGCGGCGCAGCACGAGGCCGCGACCGTATTTCGGGTGGCGGACGTGCGAGCCGGGCGTGAAGCCTGACCCGCCCGCGTCGGAGGATGATGAAGAGGCGGCTGAAGAGCCTCCACGTCCCGAACCGGCGGCGGGACGCTTGACGGTCGGCGTCGAAGGCTTCGGGACTTGACCGGTTCGCCCCTGAAACTTGTCGCCTCGCTGGCGGAAGAACTCGGCGATGGAATCAACGCTGTCATAGGTCTTCCCGGCGAAGCCTCCGCCACTCGCGCGCCGCTCTTGCCCCGCCTCGCCGCGCAGCGCGCGCGCCGCGTGTTTGTTGTCGAGCGTCGAAGAGCTGCGCGCGAACGAGAGCCACGAGCCGCCGCGCGAGAGGTCTTCCATCAACTCAAGCGGCATCTCGTTCAGGAACTGCGAGGGCTCGGACGCCAGCTCTTCGCCGTAGACGCGGCGGCGCATGGCGTGCGAGACGTAGAGGAATCGCTCGGCGCGCGTGATGGCGACGTAGGCGAGGCGGCGTTCCTCTTCGAGTTCGGCAAGGTCGGTCGCGGAGCGCGCGTGCGGGAAAAGTCCGTCTTCGAGGCCGACGATGAAGACGAGCGGGAACTCAAGTCCTTTGGCGGAATGGACGGTCATAAGCGTCACGGGCGCGTCGCCCTGATACTGGTCGGTGTCGGCGACGAGCGCGGCGGCGTCTATGAAGTCGCGGAGGCCGCCGCCCTCTTCCTTGTCGTAGTCAACGGCGGCGTTGACGAGTTCCTGCATGTTCTCTAGACGGCCCTCGGCCTCCTCGGTGTTCTCGGCCTTGAGCGCGGCGGCGTAGCCGGTGTCGAGGATGGCCGCTTTGACGACCTCGGAGGCGGGCTCCTTCGACGCCGCTTCGACCAGACGGTTGATGATTGACTGGAAGCCCTTAAGCGCCGAGACGGCGCGCGGCCCCATCCCTTCGCCCTGACTGGTGACGATGCCGATGGTCTCCCACAAGGAGACGCCGTAGTCTTTGGCGCGACGGTCGAGTTCGTCGAGCGTCTGTTTGCCTAAGCCGCGCGGCGGCGTGTTGATGACGCGCAGGAGCGCCACCGAGTCGTGCGGGTTCAGTGCGAGCTTGAGGTAGGAGACGATGTCGCGCACCTCCGCGCGCTCGTAGAAGGAGAAGCCGCCGACGATGTTGTAGGGGAGCCCGGCGCGGCGGAGCGCCTCTTCAAAAACGCGCGACTGGGCGTTGGTGCGGTAGAGGATGGCGGCGCGCAGGTTGGGCTCCCGGCGGCGGTGCTCTTCAATCTTGGCGGCGACGAAGCGGGCCTCGGTCTCGCCGTCCTGCGCCTGATAGTAGCGGATGCGTTCGCCCGAAGGGTTCGAAGTCCAGAGCGTCTTGTCCTTGCGCTCCGTGTTGTGCTTGATGACGCGGTCGGCGGTGTCGAGGATGTTCTGCGTCGAGCGGTAGTTCTGTTCCAGCTTGATCGTCTTCGTGTTCGGGTAGTGCTGCTCGAAGTTGAGGATGTTCGAGATGTCGGCCCCGCGCCACTTATAAATGCTCTGACTCTCGTCGCCGACGACGCAGATGTTCTGCTGCTTCTCCGTCAAGAAGTGGATGAGGGCGAACTGGAGGCTGTTGGTGTCCTGATACTCGTCCACGAGGATGTAGCGGAACTTCTCGTTGTAGTTGGCGCGCACGTCCTCGCGTTGGCGGAGGAGTTGGACGGTCTTGATGAGGAGGTCGTCGAAGTCGAGGGCGTTGTTGTTGACGAGACGCTCTTCGTAGAGGCGGAAGACGCGGGCGATGGCCGCGCGTTTCTCGTCATGGGCCTCGACGCGCGCGGCGTAGAGGTCGGCGTCGAGGCCGCTGTTCTTGGCGTGGCTGATGGCGCTCTGCGTCTGTCGCGGCGCGAGCCGCTGGTCGTCGTAGCCGAGGTCTTTGATGCAGCCCTTGATGACGCGCGCCGAGTCGTCCTGATCGTAGATGGTGAAGGAGCGCGTGTAGCCCGCTTCGAGTTTCTCGATGTCGCGGCGGAGGATACGGACGCAAAGACTGTGGAAGGTCGAGACGAGAGGCGCACTCTCCAGCCGCTGGTCGGCGAGGAGTTTATTGACGCGCTCACGCATCTCCTGCGCGGCCTTGTTGGTGAAGGTGACGGCGAGGATGTGGTAGGGCGCAACGCCGCGCTCGGCGATGAGGTAGGCGATGCGGACGGTGATGACGCGCGTCTTCCCCGAACCCGCGCCCGCCAAGATAAGCAGCGGCCCCTCGGTCGTCGTGACCGCCTCGCGCTGCGGTGCGTTGAGTGAAGAGAGAAAGTCCATAAAAGCCGTGAACCGTGACGAGTGACGGGTGACAAGTTAAAAACTTGTTCTTTCCTGTCACCTGTCACGGTTTACCTGTCACTTGATTAGTCTCTGAATCGCCTTGAACTGTTTGTGGCGGGCGTCGCGCATGAGCTCGAAGAGCGCCATCTCGGTGGAGGAGGGGAGCGCGCCGGAGCGGCACATCTTGTCGAGCCCGGCGCGGCGGTTCTGCTCGGAGCGGGCGGTGATGCAGTCGGTCAGAAGGTGCACCTGAAAGCCGCGCGCCAAGAGGTCGTGCGTCGTCTGGTTGACGCAGATGTGCGCCTCGATGCCGCAGACGAGGACTTGACGCGCGGCGGTGGAGTCGAGATGCGCGACGAACGCCTGCGCGCCGCAGGAGCTGAAGGCCGTCTTCTCGACGGGTTCGAGCGCTTCGGGCAGGACGGCGCGAATCTCGCCCGCCGTGCGGCCCAATCCCTTCGGGTACTGCTCGGTGACGACGACGGGGACGCCTAAGAGCTGCGCGGCGTGCGCGACGAGCGCGCAATGCGCCGACACCTCGGCGAAGTCCGAGATGGCATCGCGGAAAGACTCCTGCATGTCAATGATGACGAGCGCCGCCTGACCGAGTTCGAGCGTATTTTCATGCCGCATGAATGACCCCTCCGGAAAGGAATCATTTAAGCACACGCGGCGCGGCAAGCAAAACGGACGCAAGGAAACCATCGCCGAGAAGGTCAAAACCCCGGAGGGGTGACGGAAATTAGCCGGGGGTGAGCGAAGACGCGAGAGCGTCTGAGCGCAACCCCCGGAACACGCAACGATAAAAATATCTCGCCCCGGCGGGGCGACGGAAACGACACGCGGGTGTGGCCGCGCGTGTTCCCGCGCCCCTGCCGGGGCGCACAATTTCTTCTTGTATCTTTCCGGGGGTTACGCTCGTCGGCTCGCGCCTCCTCGCTTCACCCCCGGCTAATCTCCATCACCCCTCCGGGGCTTAATACTACTTCGCGACCGCCAGCGGGTAGCGGACGGTGAAGTCGGACGTGCGCTGGCACGTCTGGAATTCGACTGAGAGGTTGGTGGCTTCGGCCTCGCGGCGCATCTTGGCGCGCTCGGCGGCGTCCCAGTAGAGGGGGCGCATGGAGATGGGGTCGGCGGGGTCTGTGTTGACCTGCCGCGCGACGACGAGGTAGCGACCGGGCGCGAGGTTGCGGAAGACGAACGCGCCGTCGCTCGCCGGAGTGGCCGAGGCGTAGCGGTGGATGTTGTCGGCGTGCTCGCGCTCCGAGGGGACGAGGAAGAGTCGCGTCTGCACGGGGACTTGTCCGCCCTCTTCGGCGGCGACGACGTGGCCGGAGAGCACGGCGGCCCCTTCGGCGACGCGCGCCTGCACGCCGGAGAGTTGTTGGCCCGCGCGCAGTTCGATGAAGTCACGCGCGGCGGTGGTTGATGAAGGCGTCGCCTTCGGGGCCGCGCCGGGCTTCGGAGGGACGGTCGTCGTCGCTGCTGCGGATTCGGGCAGTTGGACGGAGCGCGTGTAGAAGTTCTCGTCCACGGGCCGCACCTCGACGCGGTAGCGTCCGGCCTCAAGGTTGCGGACGTTGAAGGAGCCGCCGCTGTCGGGCACGGTCTCGGAGCCGAAGGCGCGCGTCCGCGCCTGCCCGCGCGCGACGGGCTGCGGGTCGAGCCGCGCGAAGACGGCGGTCTCCTGCGGCAGCAGTCGGGCCGCCGGTCGGTCTTTACATTCGCCGCGCGCGCGCTCGGCCTCGGCCAGAGGCTCGACGGAGAGCGTGCCGCTCAGCGAAGCTATCGGGGCGAGCGTGAGCCTGATGCCGGTCACGTCCGAGCCCTTGAGGCTGACGCGCAAGGGGGGCGACTTGCTGTTGACGCCGGTGCGCGAGGTCTGCTGCGCGCTGAGGTCGTAGTCGCCGTCGGCGAGCCCCTCGAAGGAGAAGGCGCGGTCGGCGTCGCCGCGCGTCATCACCCACGACGAGGCGAGATAAGTCCCGGTCGCGGCGTGGATGAGGCTGACGCTCACGCCGCCGATGTCGTCGCCGGACGACGTGGGCGGGGTGACGAACGAGCCGCTGATGCGGAAGCCGCGCTCGTCACGGAGGCGGATGTCTATGCCGCTCGTCTCCTGACCGGCGCGCACCGCCAGCTCCGCCGCCGTGTCGCGCGTGCCCGAAGGGTAGTAGGTCGGCGCGTTCTCGGAGCGCGGGACGGGCATGAAAGTCCACATCGGCGCGCCGCCCGCCGAGATGATGTAGATGCCGGGCATGAGCCCGTAGGCGCGGTAGACGCCCCGGTCGTCGGTCGCCGCGTCGCGCCCGCCGAAGCCGCCGACCGACGTGCTGCGCCCTTCGAGGTCGCGCACGCGCAGGACGCGCACGTTGACGCCCACCATGGGGTCGCCCGCCGCGTCGGTCACGGTGCCGGTGAGGACTCCGCCTTTGGTCATCCTGAGCGTGACGTTGTTGCCGATGCGCTGGCGCGGCGGTGTAGGCTGCACGTCCGACTCGTTGACGTAGCCGGGCAGCTCCGCCGACAGGTTGTAGACGTTCGGCTCAAGGTTTTCGAAGACGAACTGGCCCTCCTCGTCGGTGTTGGCCGTCGGGGGGGTGGCGAAGAGTGTGCCGGTGCTTCTGCCGCTGGCGCGGACGGCGACGCCGGACAGAGGCTCTCCGCCCTCGCCGATGACGCGGCCCGTGATTGAGCCCGTGACGTTGGCACGCCGCGAGTCGCGCGCGCCCGCCGCCTCGCCGGGCGGCCTGGGCGCGGCGGCATCGTTCGTCTTCTCGTTCGCCTTCGCGGCGTCGGCGTTCGACTGCGCGGGGCAGGGCGACGCGCCGAGGAGGAGCAGCAGCAGCGGCAGGAGGATGAGGGCGGCGCGCGAGTGCGACGCGGGTCTGGTGCGAGGTGCGTTCACGGCGTGCTGTTCCCCCTGACGAGTGCGTTGAGGTTGACGGCGAAGGTGACGGGCGTCTCGCCGCCTTCGGGGATGGAGACCGTCTGCTTGAGGGGCTGGACGTTCATATAGTCCGGGCCGAAGAGGCGGAGCTGAAGTTCGTAGTCGCCAGCCGCCAGCCCTTCGATGGCGAAGCGACCGCGCGCGTCAACGTTGGAGGGCAGTATCCCCATCGGCATCAGGCCGGGCGTGTTCGCGCCCGCGCGCCGCGCCGAGACCATCATCCGAACCCCTTGCGGGAGCACGCCGCCCGTGACGTTGACCTGCCCGCGAATGACCGCGTTGCCGTAGGCGAGCAGGACGCGCACGCCGGTGACGTTCGCGCCCTCGGTAATCTCGATGCCGTCGCGCATCTCGGCGTTCTCGCGCTCGACGCGCACGAGCGTGAGCCCTTTGACCGGCGGCCAGCCGAGCATCAGGCGGAGTTTTCCGGGGCGCAGGCCGCTGATGCGGAAGCTGCCGTCGGGGGCGATGGCGATGCGGTTCCAGTTCGGCGCGGTCAGCTCGCCGCGCGCCTCGACGTTGCGCGCGAGCGGGACCTGCTCGATGAGCTTGGCGTAGGCGGCGCGATCCCTCGCGCCTTCAATCTGGACGACGCCGGTCAGGGTAGCGCCGCGCCGGATTTTGATTTCGAGGCCGGAGATGTCCGCGTCCTCGACCTCGACGACGGCGGTGTCGCTGTACCATTCGACGCTCTCGTCGCTGACGGCGAAGACGGCGTAGCTGCCGGGCGCGAGTTCGTCGGCGACGAACTCGCCGCGCGCGTTCGACCTCTGGCCCGTGCTGCCGTAAGACCCGACGCGGCGGCTCGCGCCCTCGCCCATGAGGGTGCCGAAGGCGAACTGCAAGCCGGGCATGGGCCGTCCCGTCTCGGCGCTGACGAAGCGCCCCTCGGCCTTGTAAGTTCTCGAAGCCTTGGCGACGCTGATGTCCACTTCCGTGACCTCGCCGCCCTCGCGCACCTCGATGATCTTGGCCTGCGCCTCCTCCACCGCGTCCGGGTGGAAGGTGCGGCGGTAGAAGCGGCGCGGGCCGCCGACGCGGATCATGCCGCTGTTGCGCTGCTGCCCGACGCTCACGCGGTAACGCCCGGCGGCCAACCCGTAGGCGCGGTAGACGCCCCGGTCGTCGGTCGTGTTCCGCTGACCGGCGAAGAAGCTCAGGGGGCGTTGACCTTTTTCGGCGGGGACGATGTTTACTTGCTCGCCGATGACGGGCTTGCCTTCGGAGTCGGTGACGCGGCCCGTGATGACGCCGCCGCGCGTGAGCGCGAAGTTCATGTCCTCGACCGTGTCGCCGGGGCTCAGGGTGATGGCCCTGCCGGGCGGCCAGCCCGTCATGTCGGGGACGACGTGCGCGGGCGCGAGGGGCATCAACTGGTAGCGGCCCGGCGCGACGCCCGTCAGGCGGAAGCGGCCCTCGGCGTCGGTCACGGCGCGCGCCGCCGTCTTGCCGTTGGGACTCGCGTCGGAGTTTATCGCCAGCGCCACTTCGACGCCCGGCATCCCCTTCTCCCCGTTCGTGACGCGCCCCGCGACGGTCGCGGGCGCTTCCTTCGTCGCCGTCTGCGCGGCGCAGGGTGCTGCGGCCCACGCCGCGCAGGCGAGCGCGCAGGCGAGCGAGATTAACATGACGCGTGCGAGTGAGTTCGGCATGCTTCCATTTCCTTTTGTCGGCGGCGGTCGGCGGCTGGAACAGCCTTGAGGCCGCCCGGCACACGCGCGTGAGCGCGCCGGGCGGGACGTTCGATGAAACCACAGCCTACAACCACGCGCGCCGCCCGCGCAAGTTCCGCAAAGGCGGCTGCGCCGGGAACGCGGGAGCCGGAATGTTCGCCCCCTCTATCCAGTTGCGGCGCGCGGGGCCGTGTCTCTATAATCTCGCCCAACCGAAACAGCCTTTCGCCACGGCAACCCGAAGAGGCCCGCCCGCGAAACTTCAGCCGCGAATTTAGTTTCCGAGACCCGAACGGAGGATTTTGATGAAAAGGTTTTATCTCCCGCTGGCGCTGCTGTTGGCGCTGGCCCCCCTCTCAACGACGAGCACCATGATGGCACAGACCAACAACACGGTGAGCGCGGGCGCGCTCGCCCCGCCCTCTGCCCGGAAGGTCGCCAAGACGACCAGCATCCACGGCGAGACTTTAGTTGACGAATACTTCTGGCTGCGCGAGAAGACGAACCCGGAAGTGACCTCGTACCTCGAAGCCGAGAACGCCTACACCGAGGCCTACATGAAGCCGACCGAGGCGCTGCGAGGCAAGCTCTATCAGGAGATGCTCGGTCGCATCAAGCAGACCGACGCGCAAGTCCCCTACCGCGAGAACGGCTACCTCTACTACACGCGCACCGAGGAGGGGAAGCAATACCCCATCTACGCGCGCCGCAAGGGGAGCATGGACGCGCCCGAAGAGGTCACGCTCGACCTCAACAAGCTCAACGAGGGGCAGAAGTACACCGCGCTCGGAACCTACTCGGTCTCGGACGACGGCCAACTCCTCGCCTATTCGATTGACCACAACGGCTACCGCGAATACTTCCTCCGCGTCAAAGACCTCCGCACGGGGCAAGACCTCGCGGACGACCTCGGCAAAGTCGTCTCGGCCTTCTGGTCGCCGAACGGCAAGACGCTCTTCTACACCACCGAGGATCACGCCAAGCGACCGCACAAGGTCTGGCGTCACGCGCTCGGCGACGCGAAAGACAAGGACGCCCTCGTCTACGAAGAGAAGGACGAGCTGTTCCGCGCCTTCGCCGGACGCAGCCGCAGTCGCGGCGTCATCGTCTTCGGCTCTTCGAGCGCCGACACGACCGAGTACAGCTTCATCCCCGGCGATAAGCCCATGGAGACGCCGAAGGTCATCATCCCGCGCCAGAAGGAGCACGAGTACACCGTCGAGCACCTCGGCGACAAGTTCCTCATCCTCACCAACGACACGGGCCGCAACTTCCGTCTCGTCTCCGCGCCGGTCAACGACCCGCGCCGCGAGAACTGGAAGGAGATCATCCCGCACCGCGCCGACGTGATGCTCGAAGACATTGACGCCTTCAAGGACTTCTACGTCGTCGCCGAGCGCGACAACGGCCTCCAGAAGCTCCGCATCGCCGACGCCAAGACGGGCAAGCCGCACCACCTGCCTTTCCCCGAACCCGTCTACAGCGCCTTCGTCAGCGTCAACCGCGAGTTCGACACGAAGCTCCTGCGCTACGGCTACAACTCGTTCACGACGCCCGCCTCGACCTTCGACTACGACGTGGCGGCGCGCAAGAGCACGCTCCTCAAGCAGCAGCCGGTGCTGGGCGGCTACGACCCGGCGCAGTACCAGTCCGAGCGCATCCACGCCGTCGCACCCGACGGCACGAAGATTCCCATCTCGCTCGTCTACAAGAAGGGCTTCAAGCGCGACGGCTCGCACCCGCTCTGGCTCAACGCCTACGGCTCTTACGGCGCGCCCTCGAACGTCGGGTTCAGCTCGAACCGCCTCTCGCTCCTCGACCGCGGCTTCGTCTTCGCGCTGGCGCACATCCGCGGCGGCGGCGACCTCGGCAAGCCGTGGCACGACTCGGGCAAGATGATGAAGAAGAAGAACACCTTCATTGACTTCGTCGCCGCCGGCGATCATCTGGTGAAGGAGAAGTACGGGGCGAAAGACAAGATAGTCATCTCCGGCGGGAGCGCCGGGGGCCTGCTGATGGGCGCGGTCTCGAACATGCGGCCCGACCTCTTCCGCGTCGTCGTCAACTACGTGCCCTTCGTGGATGTCATCAACACGATGCTCGACGACAAGCTCCCCTTGACCGTGCAGGAATATCTCGAATGGGGCAACCCGAACATCAAGGCCGAGTACGAGTACATGAAGAGCTACAGCCCCTACGACAACATCGCCGCCAAGGACTACCCGGCGATGCTCGTCCGCGTCTCCCTCAACGACAGCCAGGTCCCATACTGGGAGGGCGCGAAGTACGTCGCCAAGCTCCGCGCCATGAAGACCGACAAGAACACCATCCTCCTCAAGGCCAACATGGGCGCGGGCCACGGCGGGGCCTCCGGTCGCTACGACGCCCTCAAAGACCTCGCCTTCGACTACGCCTACGTCCTCACCCAACTGGGGATGAAGGACTAGCTGGCGCGCTCCGCAACTTTCAAGCGACTACATAACTCGAAGGCCGCCTCCCGGGGCGGCCTTCTTTTTTCGTCTTAGCCGGACGGCGCGGAGGCTGAGCGTTCGAGGTTGAGGGCGAGGAGGCGGGCGAGGATTTCGTCGTCGGGGAGCGTGGGGTCGAAGCCGTAGGCAGCACAGACGGCCTCGTCGAGTCGGCGGTGCGCGTGTTCGAGCCACGCCGGGCGCTGGTTGTAGAGGTTGGTGAGCGTGCGTTTGGCGAGTTGGGCGGCGGAGGCGGCGTCGCGCGGGACGAGGCGCGGGTAGCGCACCGTCCCCGTGCCATGCTCGTCCGTCTCGGAGACGTAGCGCGCCCAAGGCCCGTTGGCCGTGCCGGGGAATTCGAGCGTCTCTTCACGCGTCCACTCCGACGGGTTGAGCCAGCGCACGCGCAGCCCGTCCAACTCCCGCGCCGCCTCGGCAATCGCCTCGCGCTGTTCGGGCGTGGGGAGGGGGAAGGGGAAAGTCTCAAAGCAGGTCGTCGGCGTATAGCGCGGACGCGTCTCAAGCTGCGTCCCCATTTTCAAGGCCCAAACTTCGTGCAGACGAGAGTGAAGTACGCCGGAGAAGTAATCGTCGGAGCAAGCGAAAGCTATTAGCTGATGGTCTGGTAGAACCGGCGAACTGTGTCCACACGAACAGTCGATATTTTGAAAGTGTAATCGTGCAAAGGCATCGCTGCGAGCCGTCTATTGCCTCTCGCATTTCAACCCTCGGTCGCTCGTGTATCCACCACTTCTTAACTATGCTTCTTGATTTTGACCGCGCTGGAAATACGTGCTCTTGTAAATAAGCAAACGGAAGCTCGTATAAAGCTGCTTCCGCAAGGGACATTTTCAGGCCGAAATCTATGATGAACATCCGGCGCGGGCGGCGCGTTACGTCAAGGCCGTTCACCCACGGCACGATAACGTCAGAGTTCGGCCTTCCGTGCGGGTTGGGGGCGCACATCATTCTCAGCGCAACGTCTTCGGCAATGTCGAACGCGCCTCCTTTCGTGTCGCCCATAAAAGCGACGCCTGAGTTCTCTGCCAGAGCGACGGCCTGAGTCACGTCCGCGACAGAGCTAAGATTCGCGTTGATGTTGACGACAGCCGCGCCGTCAAGAACTCTTTCCCTCTCCGTCCCGTTGTCAAAGCCGACCATCGAGACGTGTACGTTCGCACCGTTAAGTATCCAGTCGCGGTCGCTCTCGGCGAAGAAGATGTCGCCCGTCTCCTTTATCCTCTTGAGCACTTCGCGGCTCGCGCCGCCGCGTATGCCTTGAGTCGCCAGCAGCCCCGCGCGCCCGCACTTGCCATCTTCGAGATGCTTCCGCGCCTTCTCGAACCAGTAAGCAACGAGGTCAGCTTCGGCGGGCACGCGCCCCTTGTAGAGCTTGAAGAGTTTGTCCACATATTCGTCGCCGAGTTCCGTCCTTAGCCGCTTGCCGCCGAGGAACGGCGGGTTGCCGACGATGAAGTCCACGGCGGGCCATTCGGGCTCGCGCGGGTCGGCGGGGTCGGTGAGGTCGAGCACGGCGTCGCGGTTCTCGAAGGTGCGCATCCCGCTCAGGATGGGCTCGTTCGGCCAGCCGTAGCCGTTGGCGTGTATCCATTGCAGGTATCCTATCCAGAGCGTCGTCTGCGCGAGGTCGAAGGCGTAGGGGTTCAGCTCGATGCCGTGGAACTGGTGCGGCCCGACGCCGGGGATGAACACGCCGAGCCCCGTGTCGCCCGCGAACACCAGCACCTCCTTCTCAAGGTCTTTCAGCTTCTGCAAAGTCACGTACAGGAAGTTTCCCGACCCGCACGCCGGGTCGAGCACTTTCAGGCCCGTCAGCCGCTCGTGGAAGCGACGCAGCAGAGCGCGCGGCTCGCGCGCCGACTTCTCCAGAGCCTTCCGCCGCGACTGCCGCCCGCGCACCGTCAAGACCGGCCCTGACAAACGCGCCCTCTCCTCTTCGAGCAGCCGCTCGACCTCGCCTTTAACTTCTTCCCACTCGCGCCTGAGTGGGCGCATCACGACCGGCTCGATGAGCGTCTCGATGTCCTCGCGGCTCGTGTACTGCGCGCCGAGCTGCGCCCGCGTGTCGGGGTCGAGGCCGCGCTCGAAGAGCGTCCCGAAGACCGAAGCGTCAACCGCGCCCCAGTCGAGCCGCGCCGCCTCGCGCACGTCCGCAATCTCCTCCTCGGTGAGCACGAGGACGGGACTTTCCGTAAAAAGATTGCCGTCGAAATGGCGAATCGTCTCAAGCCCGAAGTCGCCTCCCGTCCGCATTGCGTCGAAGAGTTGCGCGACGAGTTTCGAGAAGTGTTCGGGGTCGCGCGCCTTCCCGACGATCTGGCTGAACAGGCGCGCGCGGCAGAAGCCCCACGTCCTCCGCGAAGAGGCAGAACACGATGCGGTCGAGGAATCGCGCCACGTCGGTCGGCGCGAGACCCCGCCCGCGCAAAGCCTGCGCCACTCGACCGAGCCGCTCGGCCACCTCCGTCGTCACGCTCGCCACGGTCACCTGCGGGCGCAAGCGTTCGGGATCGTGGAAGACGGCGCGCAGCAGCTTCGAGGTTGTGCGGCTCGCCCAGTTCGTCCAGAGGGATTTCGTAAGCGCGGTTGACCGCCGAAGTGAAATTCGTGCGGACGACGAAGCGCTCCATGTCGCAGACGACCAGCAGCGGCGGGTTTTCGAGCGAATCCTTGTAGAGCAGGAGTTGCTTGTAAGCCTCTTCCAGATTCTTCCGCTTGCCCTTGTACTCCCAGCCGAAGAAGCCCCGCTTCCACACGTCGGCCCACCCGCGCCCGCCGCAGTGCTTGGCCGCGCCGCGCTCGAAAGTGAACCACTCGCCCGCGGCGTCGGCCTCCGCCGGCTTCGGGTGCTCGAACAATTCGCAGAGGTCGAGGAAATGTTGCTGCGAAGCCGAACGCTCCGTCAGTTCTGACTTGCGCCACTTCGAGATGAATTCGTTAATGGTCATTAAAGGTTCGGACGGAGGGTGAGAGGGTGAAGAACTTCGGTCAGACGGTCAGGCGGGCGGAGTCCATTTCGTCCGAAGGCGCGTCAGGCGTCACGCGCTCCCGTTCGCCTTCCCGCTGATGTAACGCTCGACGACCACAATCAGGTTGTTCAACCGGTCGTCCGTTTCGGCTGCCCTTGATCCGCGCGGGCGTGTGCCTCCGCGATCTCCAGCATCGCGTTGCTGAGGTGCGCAATGGCCTGGCTCGTGACGAGTTGCGACTCTTCTATCCTCCGCATGTTCTCCTCATGCCTCTGCATTTGCTCCTCATGTTTTTGAAGATGCTCCTCGTGTCTTTGCAGGTACTCCTCATGCTTCTGCTGGTTTGCCGCGAACTGCGCCTGCTGTTCGAGGATGAACTGCATGGTGCGCTGCATCTCTTCATTCGTCATAGATACTCAGCCCTCCTTGTACGCCATTCTACACAAAAACCGCGCGCCGGGAAGCTCCGCTCTGAAGCTGCCCGGCACGCGTCTCTCGTCTGAATTAATTCCGTCTATTCCACCGTCACTGACTTGGCGAGGTTGCGGGGTTGGTCAACGTCGCAGCCGCGTCGGACGGCGATGTGGTAGGCCAGAAGTTGTAAGGGGATGACGGCGAGGATGGGCGAGAGGAGGTCGCTCGAAGCGGGGATTTCGATGACGTGGTCGGAGACGGTCGAGGACACGCGGTCGCCTTCGGTGAGGACGGAGATGACGACGCCCTCGCGGGCCTTGACCTCGACGATGTTCGAGTGCGTCTTCTCGTAGCGCAGCTCGGAGGACTTGTTGCCCTCCTCGCGCGTGTTGATGACGACGACGGGGAGGCGCTCGTCAATCAAGGCGTTCGGCCCGTGCTTCATCTCGCCCGCCGGGTAGCCTTCGGCGTGGATGTAGGAAATCTCCTTGAGCTTGAGAGCGCCTTCGAGCGCGACGGGGAAGTTGATGCCGCGACCGAGGTAGAGGAAGTCGGTCGAGCGGAAGAACTCCTTCGCCAACTCTTCCAACTCGTCCGACTCATTCAAGAGGTGCTCTATCTTGACGGGCAGCTCGGCCAACTGCTGCGCGTGGTCGCGCGCCTGCGACTCCGAGAGTTCGCCGCGCGCCTGCCCCAAGTAGAGCGCGAAGAGGTAGAGCGCGATCATCTGCGAAGTAAAAGCCTTCGTCGAGGCGACGCCGATCTCCGGCCCGGCGTGCGTCAGAATCGTGCCGTCCGACTCTCTGGTAATCATCGAGCCCTGCACGTTGCAGATGGAGAGAATCTTCGCGCCGCGCTCCTTGGCCTCGCGCAAAGCGGCGATGGTGTCGGCGGTCTCGCCCGACTGCGAGATGACGAGGAGGAGCGTGCGCTCGTTGATGACGGGGTCGCGGTAGCGGAACTCCGAGGCGTAGTCCACCTCGACGGGGATGCGCGCCAGTTGTTCGAGCATGTACTTGCCCGCGAGCCCCGCGTGCCAAGACGTGCCGCAGGCGGCGATCATCACGCGGTCGAACTGCTGGAACTCCTGCGGCGTGATGTTCATCTCGTCCATGTAGACGCGGCCCGTGTCGAGAGAGACGCGGCCCTGCACGGTGTCGCGGACGGCGCGGGGCTGCTCGTAGATTTCCTTGAGCATGAAGTGCTTGAAGCCGCCCTTCTCCGCCATGATCGGGTCCCAGGTGATGCGCTGCTGCTGCGGCTCGACCGCGCTCCCTTCGAAGTCGGTGACGCGCACCGAGTCCTTCGTCAGGATGGCGATCTCGCCGTCGCCGAGGAAGAACACGTCGCGCGTGTGCTGGAGGATGGGCGGCACGTCGGAGGCGACGAAGTACTCGCCGTCGCCGAGGCCGATGACGACCGGCGGCCCCTGCCGGACGGCGATGATCGTGTCGGGCTCCTCCGTCGAGATGATCGAGAGCGCGAAGATGCCGCGCAGGTCGCGCACCGAGAGCCGCACCGCCTTCTCGAAAGACTCTTCGGTCTTTAAATATTCTTCGATGAGGTGGGCGACGACTTCCGTGTCGGTCTCGGTGACGAAGTGGTGGTCGGTGTGGCGCAGGCGGTCTTTGAGCTGGACGTAGTTCTCGATGATGCCGTTGTGGACGACGACGACTCTCCCTGTGCAGTCGCGGTGCGGGTGCGCGTTCTCCTCGGTGGGCCGCCCGTGCGTCGCCCAACGCGTGTGGCCGATGCCGTAAGTCCCGTCCAGCGGCTTCAGACGAATCGCCTCTTCGAGGTTGCGGAGCTTCCCCTCGGCGCGGCGGATGTCGAGGTTGTGCGCCTCGTCCACGACGGCAATGCCCGCCGAGTCATAACCGCGATACTCCAACTTCCTCAGCCCGTCGAGGATGACGGGCACGACCTGCTTATTCCCCACATAACCGACAATGCCACACATTACGATAAATCCTTCCAGTTAGATGATTGTTTAGAGGCAGACGCAGAAAGCACTTGTCCACTTAAGCGACACGAGTGAGCGCGTCCTCAACTTCACGTGGCAACTCAATGAGGATAAATTGGTCGGTAGGATAAACAGCAGTCTCGCCTTCTTCGTCAACGAGTGACAGTAAGTCGTTCGACAATAAAGTCACAAAATAGAGCTTGCGTGTTTGTAAAAGCTTTGTGTCATCCGTAGCTATACAAATCGCGAAAACTTCGTTTCGCGTAGTTTCCATGTCTTGATTTTCATGCAAAGAAAACGGGACTGTCTGCGCCGAAGGGGCACCCTGAGATGGATACTTGAATACTCGCGACGGTTTCCGCTGCCCCCGGAGAATGGCTCCGCCTTCCTCAATACTTTCAACTAGTTCCGCGAACATCTTTTCTTTCATCCGAACGCCGCCTTTACTACTTGTTGCAGGATTTTAGTTTCAACTTCTGTTAAGTCCTGCTTTTCATTCTTTGAATATACAGCCAACATCAAAATAATGTCACGATCAGAGGCCCAATAATAAACTACCCTTGCTCCTCCACGTTTACCATGACCTGATGCGGCCCATCTGATTTTGCGGAGACCTCCGCTCCCTTTAATTACATCTCCAACCTCAGGATGCTCTCGTAAGACACTCTGCAAACGGCCATATTCATCATCCGCCAATAAAGATGCGATGCGCCGTGTAAAAGCAGTCGTCTCAACAAAGATCATCTGAAGTCCGCCACCTTAGACGGAAGCGTCGGCCACCGCCTCTTCGTTCGCCACGTCGGACACGGACGGCTTGTCCGTCTCGCGGGGCAGTTGCTTCTTGACTTCGGCGGGGACTCCGGCGACGAGGGTGTCGGGGGGCACGTCCTTTTTGACGACCGAGCCCGCGCCCGTGACCGAGCGCGAGCCGACGCGCACGGGGGCGACGAGCATCGTGTCGGAGCCGATCTTAACGTCGTTCTCGATGACGGTCGGGTGCTTCTGCTTGCCGTCGTAGTTGCAGGTGATGGTGCCCGCGCCGATGTTGGTGCGCTCGCCCACTTCGGCGTCGCCGAGGTAGGTGAGGTGCATCGCTTTGGACTTGCTGCCGAGCCGCGACTTCTTCATCTCGACGAAGTTGCCGACCGCCGAGTTCTCCTCCATCCGCGCGTTCATCCGCAGGTGCGCGAAGGGGCCGACCGTGCAGCCGTCGGCGATTTCGGAGTCAACAATCAGGCAGTTGTCTTTGACGACGACGCCGTTGCCGACGCGCGAGTCGCGGATGCGCGTGCCGGAGTGTATCTCGCAGCCCTCGCCGATGACGGTGCGGCCCTCGACGTGCGTGTTCGGGTGGAGCACGGTGTCGCTGCCCACTTGCGCGTCGGGGCTGACGTAGGTGTGCTGCGGGTCAATGACGGTGACGCCGCTGTTGAGCATCAGGCTGCGGAGCGTGCGCAGGCGGAGGATGCGCTCGAACTCGGCCAGCTCGACGCGCGTGTTGATGCCGGAGACCTCGCGCGCGTCCGGGTGGAGGTAGACGCTCACGTCCTCGCCGTCGGCGCGGAAGATGCCGGGCACGTCCGTCAGGTAAAACTCGCCCTGCGCGTTTTCGGGGCGCACACGTTCGAGCGCCTTGAACAAGAGGCGCGTCTCGAAGCAGTAAATCCCGGCGTTGATTTCGTTGACCTGCCGCTCTTCGGGGCTCGCGTCCTTCTGCTCGACGATGCGCTCGAAGCGGCCCTCGGCGTCGCGGATGACGCGACCGTAGCCGGTCGGGTCGTCGAGCTTGACCGAAAGAAGCGTGCAGGCCGCGCCGCGACCGCGGTGCGTGCGGTGCTGCTGGACGAGCGCGCCGAGGGTCTCGGCGCGGACGAAGGGCACGTCGCCGGAGAGGACGAGCAGCGTCGAGTTCTCGGCTTCCAAGGCTTCACGCGCGCACATCACGGCGTCGCCCGTGCCGCGCTGCTCGGCCTGCGTGACGAAGCGCGCGCCCTCTTCGCCCAACTCGACGCGGACGGCCTCGCGCACCTCTTCGGCCTGATGCCCGACGATGACGTAGATGGGCCGCGCCTCCTTCAAGAGCGCGGCGGCGGTGCGGCAGACGTGGGCGATGAGCGGGCGGCCTCCGAGCTTGTGCAAGACCTTCGCCGTGCGAGAGCGCATCCGCGTGCCGAGGCCGGCGGCGAGTATCAGGATGTCGAGTGGAGTGGTACTGCCGGAAGGCGAGGGGGGCTGTGCTTGTTTTTCCATAGGCTCGTTCAGCGTGCGGCGGTCAGTGTCGGGCGCGCGCACGCCTGTTCGTAACACGCGACGATGACCCGCGCAAGTTTGCCGGGGCTGTGCCGCACCTTCGCGCCTTCGTCGAGGAGGTCTGCGCGCACGACCTCGGCCTCCGCGCCGAGCTCGCGCTCCAACATGTGGTCGGTCATGCCGATCTGCCGCGCGCCCTCGGCGGCGTAGCGCTCCGACTGCTCCTCGCTGATGCGCCGGTCGTTGACGACGACGTAGTCGAACTTGATTTCGGGCGCGTAGGACTTCACCACCTCAAGGTGTTTGCGCGCCGTGTAGCCGTCGGTCTCGCCCGGCTGCGTCATGAGGTTGCAGATGAAAATCTTGACCGCCTTCGCCGCGCCGATGCTCTCGGCGACGCGCGCCACGAGCAGCGGCGGCAGGAGGCTCGTGAAGAGCGAGCCGGGGCCGACCGTGATGACATCCGCCGCGCGAATCGCGATGAGCGCTTCGGGCAGCGGCAGGCAGTGTTCGGGCTCAAGCCGCAGGCGTCGCACGGGCGAGCGCGAGGCCGTGATGTTCGTCTCGCCGCGCACCGTCCCGCCGTCTTCAAGCTCGGCGACGAGGTGCACGTCATTCAAGGTCGCCGGGTAGATGCGACCCTTGCTCGCGAGGACTTCCGAAGAGAGCCGGACGGCCTCGACGAAGTCGCCGGTCACTTCGGTCAGGGCGGCGAGGAAGAGGTTGCCGAAGCTGTGACCGCCGAGATGTCCGTCGCCTCGGAAGCGATACTGGAAGAGGCGCGAGAGGAGCGTCGAGTCTTCCGAGAGCGCGACCATGCAGTTGCGGATGTCGCCCGGCGGGAGCATCTGCAACTCGTCGCGCAGGCGGCCAGAACTGCCGCCGTCGTCCGAGACCGCGACGATGGCCGAGAGCGCTTCGAGCCACACGCCGCCGCGCCGCTCCTGCCCGACCAGCTCCTTGAGGCCCGCCAGCACGGTCGAAAGGCCCGTCCCGCCGCCGATGGCGACGAGCTTGAGGCCGCGCTCGAAATCAACTTCCAACTTTTCGGTCTCCTTTACGGACGGGGCGGGCGCGCACAGACGCGCCGTTGTTTGAAATCATACTCGAAAAGCCTTGGGCTTCTCAAAGGAGTGGGAAGGAAATTGCGGGGGCGGAGACGGCGCGGGGGAAGAGAGGGGCGGAGAGTTTAGGCGCGCGATGAGGCAAAAACGATCCGCTCGAAGTCGGGCTCGTTGCGCAGTGCGACGAGGTCTGAGTCGGTCTGCGCGCGGACGCGCAGGACGGGCCGGAGTTCGACGGCGCGCGCCAGAGCCTGCAACGCCGACTCGACCGCGCCGAGGCGCGCGCGCGTGGCGGCGAGGGCGTAGTGCGTGTCGGCGGCGTCGGGGTCGCGCTTCAAGGCGCGCTCGAACATCTCCTGCGCGGCGACGAAATCGCCCCGGTTGAGCTCGATGACGCCCCGGTCGTAGAGCGAGTCGGGGTCGCGCGGGAGCGAGGCTTCCGTCCGCAGACGGGCCTCGGCGATGGAGAGGTAAGTGCGCGCCCGCGCCGTCACTTCCGAGACGCGCGCGTGCTGCTCGATGAGCGAGCGGAAGAGGTTGCGGGCGTCAGTGAAACGCCCGCGCGTGAACTCTTTGTGGGCGCGCTCGAAAGCCTTGAGCGCGGCGGCCTCGTCGCGTGTGGGCTGGCGCGGAGGGGCCGGAGCGGGCCTCGGCGACGGCTTCGTGGCCGTCTTGACGGCGGATTTCGTGACCGGGGCCGACTTGGCGGCGGGCCGCGCTTTCGTCGGGGCCGCAGCCGTGGCCGAGCCCTTTTTCGGCTGCGGTTTCGCCGCCGTCGCTTTGGTTTTAGAGGGTTTAGCCTTCGTCGCGGGGGCCGCTTTTTTCGGCGGCGCGGCGGCGCTCTTCGCCTTGACCTTCGAGGGTTTCGGCGGCGGCGCGGCGCGTTTGGGCTGTTTGGCGGCGGTCGGGCGCGCAGGCTTGGCGCTGGCAGAGGCTTTCGCCCCGGCGGAGGACTTCGCGGGCGTGGCTTTGCGCACGGGAGCTTTCTCCGACGCCGCACGCTTTGGCTTGGGTCGCGCCGCCTTGGCAGTCACTTTGCGGCTTTTGGCCGAAGACTTAGGCGAAGCGCTAGGCGGTGCTGGGCGGGAGGACGTTCGTTTGGCACCCTTGATGACTGGATCGCTCATGCGAAGCACTCGGGTTTTCACAGATAACTCTCGCGCCTGCGGCGAGAGCCTTAGACCTCGCGCAGCTTAGCATACCGGATGGTATAAATCAACGTAGCTGTTTGGTTTGCGGGCGGTCGAGGGGTCAGACAGTGTGGGCACAAAAGCCAACATAGAAAAACAGTTGAAGTCCTCTGAGACGCTATGTTAGAGTTCTCAAGGCGTGGCGAGGCACGGCGGAACTCGCCCCCGCCCCATCCGGACGCTGGCCGCCAAGAGCGTTCAAGTCTTCTCGACTCTTCATTTAAGTTCTCAAGCGGACACCCCTAGCGCGCCCCCTCGAAAACTCACCTCCCGTCCGTCTCCTGCGAGAGAAAGAGCCTGTGTACGAATGACAGACGCACCCATCATAATGCACGAGCAGCAGTTTCAGCAGCTCAAGCAAATTCTGAACAAGCTGCGGCTCGATTCCTTTGCCCGCGTGGTCTTTCTGGTGGATAAGAACGGCCAGCAGATTGCCGTCATGGGCGACGTGGGCGACCTCGACACGACGAGTCTGGCGAGTTTGGCCGCCGGGAACGTGGCGGCGACGGGCGGAATGGCGCGGCTCATCGGCGAACGGGAATTCCCCACGCTCTCGCACGAGGGCGAGCGCGAGAGCATCCACATCTGTATCATCGGGCGCGTCCTGCTCGTCGTCGTCTTCGACGAGCGTTCCAGCCTCGGCCTCATCAAGCTGCGCGTCAAACAGGCTTCGCGCGACTTGGCGTTGATTTTCGAGGACGTGGCGCGCGTCGCCGAGCAACGCAAGGAGGCCGACCAGGCGCTCTTCGCCGAGATTACGGACGACGACATAGACAGCCTTTTCAATTAAAGTCTAAGAGTCTGAAGTCTGGAGCCGGGAGTCAGGAACGAAACGCCCTGTCTTCGACCCCAGACTTCAGACTCTTAGACTCTCAGACTTCCAGAGTGCGGCGGGAATGATATGACCTTCATCAACTATGCTTCGAGGGAAATCAACTGCAAGATCGTCTACTACGGCCCCGGCCTGTGCGGGAAGACGACCAACCTCCAGTACATCTACGACGCGACCGCGCCGGGCGCGAAAGGCAAGCTCATCTCTCTGGCGACCGAGACCGACCGGACGCTCTTCTTCGACTTCATGCCTTTGGAGCTGGGCACGGTGCGCGGCTTCAAGACGCGCTTCCACCTCTACACCGTGCCGGGGCAGGTCTTCTACGACGCCTCGCGCAAGCTCATCCTGAAGGGCGTGGACGGCGTCGTCTTCGTCGCCGACTCGCAGGAGGAGCGCATGGACGCCAACATCGAGTCGCTCTACAACCTCGAAGAGAACCTCAAGTCGAACGGCTACGACCTCGGCAAGATTCCCTACGTCCTCCAACTCAACAAGCGCGACCTCCCGAACGTCCTGCCCGCCGAAGAGCTGGTCGCCGAACTCAAACGCAAGGACGAGCCCGTCCACGAGGCCGTCGCCTCCAAAGGCTCCGGCGTCTTCGACACCTTGAAGTCCGTCGCCAAGCAAGTCTTGACGGAACTGCGGAGAAGCTAAAAAAACGTAAACCGTAAACCGTGACGGGTGACAGGAAAGAACAGTCTTTCTCTTGTCACCCGTCACGGTTTACGGTTTACGGTCTTTATATCAGCGACTTGACCATCATCAGGCCGTCGCCGCCGTTGGAGTAGTAACGGGGGAGGCGCTGGGTGACGGCGTAGCCGAGTTTGACGTAAAGCTCCTGCGCGCCGGTGTTGATGGAGCGGACTTCGAGGCGGGCCATGCGGACGCGGCGGCGGCGGAAGCCGTCCTCGGCCTTGAGCAACATGCGCTCGGCGATGCGGCGGCGGCGGTGTTCGGGGGCGACGCCGAGCGTGGTGATGTGGCCGGTGTGGTCGGGCTCGACGAGGCCGACGATGAAGCCGACCATCGCGCCCTCCGGCGTCACGGCGCGGTAGGAGACGGAGTCGGCGGAGGTGAGAAGGTACTCGAAGGTCTCGCGGCTGTAGGCTTCGCCGTCAATGAAGCAGCGCTGGTCGAGCCGCCAGCACTCGTCGAGCTGCGCGACCGTCAGCGGGCGGATGTCGTAGCGCGACCCGGCGGAGGCGGCCTCGGCCAGATGCGCGCGCGCGCCCTCACCCGCGCGCGCCGCCTCGTCCCCGGCGCTCGACGCAAACAGCCTTGAGCGAATCTTCTTCAGAACAGCCATACCTACGTGAATCGTAAATCGTGAATCGTGAATAGTAAATAGAGAAACAGAACTCTTTTTCGATTTACGATTCACGGTTGACGATTTACGAGATGAACATGCAGTCGCCGTAGCTGTAGAAGCGGTAGCGCGCGGCGACGGCGTGGCGGTAGGCGGCGAGCGTGAGCGCGCGCCCGGCGAAAGAGCCGACGAGCACGAGGAGCGACGAGCGCGGGAGATGAAAGTTGGTGAGGAGCGCGTCCACGGCGCGGAAGGTGTAGCCGGGCGTGATGGTCAGTGAAGTCTCGGCGGCCCCGGCGCGGACGCGGCCCCGTTCGTCCGCCGCCGACTCAAGCGCGCGCACCGTCGTCGTGCCGACGGCGACGACGCGACCGCCCCGCGCCCTCGTCTCGTTGATGAGAGTCGCCGTCTCTTCCTTCAACTCGAAATGTTCGGGCGCGACCGAGTGTTCATCTAAATCTTCGACGCGCACGGGCGCGAACGTGCCGTAGCCGACGTGGAGAGTGACTTCGGCGACGATGACGCCGCGCGCGCGAAGCTCCGCGAAGACGCGCGGCGTGAAGTGGAGCCCGGCGGTGGGGGCGGCAATCGCGCCCCGGCGTTCGGCGTAGACGGTCTGGTATCGCTCGCGGTCTTCGGCGCGCGCCGCGAGGTCTGTGCCCGCGCGGCGGATGTAAGGCGGCAAGGGGACTTGCCCGAACTCTTCGAGCAGCGCGTCGAAGTCGCCGTCCGCGTCGAAGCGGAGGACGCGCTCCGGCCCCGTGCTGGGCACGTCGAGGACAAAGGCGCGTAGCCGCCCGTCGCCGAAAGTTATTGAAGCTCCCGCGCCCAGACGACGCGCGGGCCGCACGAGCGCCTCCCAGACTTGCGCGCCCCCTTCGTCCGTCAGGCGGCGGATGAGCAGCAGCTCGACGCGCCCGCCCGAAGGCTCGCGCCGCCCTTCGAGCCGCGCCGGGAAGACGCGCGTGTTGTTGACGACGAGCGCGTCGCCCTCCCGCAGCTCAGAAGGCAGCTCGGAGAAAGAGCTGTCGCGCCACTCTCCGCGCTCGCGGCTCACGACGAGCATCCGCGAAGCGTCCCGCCGCGCCGCCGGGTGCTGCGCGATCAACTCTTCGGGAAGCTCGTAGTCGAAGTCGGAGATGAACATAAAAAGGAAAGTCAGAAGTCAGAACGATGAACGATGAACTTAAAACAAGTGCCTTTCTTCTTTCAGTTCATCGTTCATCGTTCTGACTTCTGCGTTTACGAAGGCGAAGCCGGGGTCTCTTCCGACAGCTCGGCGACCTGATGTTCCTGGTGGAGGACGACGGAGAGCTGCGCGCCGAAGAGGAGGATGAGGCTCGAAAAGTAGCTCCATGTGAGCACGGCGACGACCGCGCCGACCGAGCCGTAAATCTGGTCGTAGTGAAAGTATTGGAGGCTCCCGGCGAAGACGTACTTGGCCGACTCCCAGAGGAGCCCGGCGACGACGGCGCTCGGCAGCGTGTCGCGGAGCGTGACGCGCCCGTTCGGGACGAGGCGGTAGACGAGCGCGAAGAGCGTCACGGTGACGAGCGTGCTGGCGACGGCGAAGACTGTCTGCCAGAAGGCGTTGTTGACCATGCCGAGCCAATCCGCGCGGCGCACGACGCGGATCGGCAGTTGGTCTATGAGCTGTTGCAGGCCGAGCAAAATCGAGGTCAGGAAAACCGAAGAGATGAGGAGCACGCCGACCGCGCCGATCATGCCGAGCGTGAGCGCGCGACCGTGCAGGAAGGCGCGGGGCCTAGTGCCCCACAGGCGGTTGAGCGCGCGCTCGATGACGGCGAAGACCCACGAGCCGGCCCAGAGGACGATGACGAGCGCGCTCACCACCCCGCCCCAACCGACGTTCGAGAGCGAACGGACGGTCGTGCGCAGGAACTCGCGCGAGCCCGGATAGACCTCGACGATGCGCGCCAGCATCTCGCCCCCGGCGGTGAACTGGTTGCCGACGACGAGCAGCACAAGCAGCGCCGGGAAGAGCGTCAGGAGCCCGAAGTAGCTCATCGCGGCGGCGGGCGTGAAGAGGTCGTTTTCGTGGAACTGGTGGAAGGTGTGGCTGAGGATGGTCGTCCACGGCGCGTGGTTCTTAACGCCCCACCGGTGCCGCGTAAAAAATGGTCTGCGCACATTCTGCATTAGCAAACGCCGGGAGAAAGAAAGTCAGAAGTCAGAACGATGAACGATGAACGGAAAGACAAATTGATTGTAGTTCATCGTTCTGACTTCTGACTTCTGACTTTCTTCTTCATCCTGTCCATCCCTGTTAATTCTTCTCCGAACGCGAAGCGACGCCCGGACTCTTCGCGCTGCGCTCGGCGATGGGCCGGGCGGCGGCGATGAGCGCGAGGGCGCGCGTCTCGTCGTCCGTGAGTGCGCGCGCCTCCGCGAGCGTGCGGGCGAAGTCGTTCCGGGCCATTGTCGCAAAAAGTTCTTCGGGGGGGAATGGGTCGAAAATCTCTTTCGACGGTTCGCCGTTGTCGGCCAGCACCGAGCGCAAGGCGGCGTCCGCCGCCTCCGGCGAGGGCGGAGTCGCTTCGCCTAACGCGTTGGCCGCGCGGACGACTTCCGGCATCAGTTCCCACGCGCGCGACGGGTCGAGGCGCGCGGCCAGCGCGGTCAGCAAGGTCAGAACGTCGAGCCGCTCTCCCGTGCCCTTGTCGGCGCGGAGGGCGAAGCCGACGGCCTCATCCAACAGCTCCGAGGCGCGCTCGCGTTTGCCCCTGCGCGCGGCCATCTCGGCGGCCTGCGCGAGCCCACGCGCGCGCACCGCCGGCAGCACGTCGGCCTCGCGCGCGAAGGCGGCGGCGCGCTCGAAGTCGTTCTCGTCTTTGTCGTCGGCGAAGCCTTCGGCCAGAAACTTAATCTGGTAAGAGGCGATGAGCGCGAGGGCTTCGCGGCGCGTGTCCGTGTCCTCGATGCCGTCGGCGAGCTTGCGTGCCCTATCCCAGAGCTTACGGCGCGCGGCCTCCGAGACGGCGCGCAGGCGCAACCCGAAACGCTCGGCGCGGCTCACCGGGTCGGACAGCTCTTCGATGTATTTCTCTAAGGGGTCGGACGGATTCCTCGTCCGCATGCTCTCGGTCGGCATGTGCGCCGAGAGTCGGTCGCGTCGCGCCTCCTCGATGCCTGCGGCGAGCGTTTCCATGCGCTCGCGCAAGGCGGGCGCGTGCTGCGGCGCGTCGCGCTCGAAGAAGGGGAGCAGACGACCCACGGCGAAGAAGCGGGCCGAGGCTTCGTCGAGCGCGGCTTGCTCGTTCGCCTGCGGCCCGGCGGGCCGGAGGAGCACCGCCGCCGCCGTGTCGAAGAAGGCGCGGCGCACGTTCGCAGGGACGCTCAAGCCCTCGGCGTCTTCTTCGTTCCCGTGCCACTGCGGGTTGAGCTGCACCGAGGCGTCCGGGCTGACCGTGATGATGAGCTGCGGCGAGACGACGTAGGATGAGAGGACGAGCACGTCGTTCGCGTCCGCCGCGAGCCCGCCGCGCAGGAGTCGGACGTAGAGCGCGTCGGCTTCGCGCGGGGCGCGTGTGCGGAGTCTGAGGAGGAAGGAAACGAACTCGCGGTTCGGGCCTTCGGCGACGAGCGGGGCGGCCACCTGCGCGGCCCGCGCCGGGTCGCCGCGATCCAAGAGGTCGAGCGCGAGCCGGAGTCTCTGCGCGCCGCGCGGGCTCAGAGTGCGCTCGTCCTCCCGGCGCTCGCTCGCGTTCTCGTTCGTCGCGGACGTGCCAGCAGTGTTTTCGTCGGCGTCGCTTTCATCGCCCGCCGCCGTCGGCTTCAACTCGCCGAGGAACTTCTCGGCCATGCGCGCGTCGCGCCGCGCCAACACGCCGAGCGCGGCGAAGCGAGCCCGCATCGTCTCGGCGACCGAAGGCGCGAGGCCGTCCGGACGCTTCGCGCGGAGTTCATCTTCGCGCCGCTTCGTGTCGGCGAGGTCGGCGGCGGTCGCGGCCTCCCACGCGCGGCGGAAGACCGCGCGCGCCGAAGGCTCGTCGGCGGGCCAGAGCGCGTCGGCGGCGCGCGACAGAACGTCTGCCCGCGCTTCGAGGTCTTCGAGCGCGCGCGCGCCGTCGGCGACTTCGAGGAGCGCGGCGACGGCCTGCTGCCGCTCGCGCCGCTCCTTCGCCTTCTTCGCGTCGGCTTTGCGCGGAGTCTGTTTCGTTTCCTTCGAGGGCGTGCGAGGTGAAGAGTTACGCGTTGCAGGCCGCTCTTGCGCCGACGCGCCGAGGGCGACGCACGCGCCGCAGAAGAGCACGGCGGCGAGGTGGGTTCGGAGTTGGCGAGGTGGAGACTTCACAACTTACACTTTATGTTAGGGCGTCCAATTAAACCGGAATAATTGTAGGGGCAGGGCTTGTCCCTGCCCGTCTTACGCTAACGAAAGGCACGGGCAGGGACAAGCCCTGCCCCTACAAAATCATTGCCCGTCCAGAGTTTTATCGCACGCTCTTAACTCAAGACTGTTCGGCGTCGAAGAGTCCGGGGCGCATGAGCGTTGACTGCGGCGGCGGCGCGAGGCCGAAGTGCTCGTAGGCGAGGCGCGTCGCCATCCGCCCGCGCGGCGTGCGGTTGAGGAAGCCGATTTGAATCAGGTACGGCTCGATAATCTCCTCGATGGAGTCCTTCTCCTCCTGCAACGCGGCGGACATGTGGTTGAGGCCGACGGGGCCGCCCTGATGCTGCTGGATAATCATCAGGAGCATCTTGCGATCCATCTCGTCGAGGCCGAAGGTGTCAACCTCCATGCGGTTGAGCGCGTTGTCGGCGACCTCCTTCGTGATGTGCCCGTCGAACTCGACCTCGGCGTAGTCGCGGACGCGCCGGAGCAGACGATTCGCGATGCGCGGAGTGCCGCGAGCGCGCCGCGCAATCTCGCGCGCGCCGTCGCGGTCTATCGCCGTGCCGAGGATGTCGGCGGAGCGGCGGACGATTAATTCAAGCTCGTCGTAGGTGTAGAAGTTGAGATGGAAGACGATGCCGAAGCGGCCCCGGAGGGGGCGGTGATGAGCCCGGCCCGCGTCGTCGCGCCGACCAGAGTGAACTTCGGCAAATCCAACTTGATGGAGCGCGCCGCCGTGCCTTGCCCGATCATGATGTCGAGCTGGTAGTCCTCCATCGCGGGATATAAAACTTCTTCGATGGCCGGGTTGAGGCGGTGTATCTCGTCAATGAAGAGCACGTCGCCCTCTTGCAGGTTGGTGAGGAGGGCGGCGAGGTCGCCGGGCTTCTCGATGACCGGCCCGGCGGTCGAGCGCAGCTCGGCGCTCATCTCGTTGGCGACGATGTTGGCGAGGGTCGTCTTGCCGAGTCCCGGCGGGCCGGTCAAGAGCACATGGTCGAGCGCCTCGCGGCGCTTCAGGGCGGCGCGGATGAAGACCGAGAGGTTCTCCGTCGCCTTCTTCTGGCCGATGTACTCGCCGAGCCGCGTGGGCCGGAGAGAAAGCTCGAATTGCTTCTCGTCGTCCACCGCGTTTCCCTCGCGGACGCTGACGGGATCAAGTTCCATAAAGCAAACGATGAAGTCAGAACGCTGAACGCTGAACTAAAAACAAAAGCCTTTCTTCTTCCAGTTCAGCGTTCAGCGTTCTGACTTCAGCCTTTCGAGAGGTGTCGGAGGCTGCGGCGCAGGAGGAGTTCGACGGAGATGTCGCCGCCTTCGCTCATGGCCTGCGAGAGCGCCTTCTCGGCGGACGCCTTCTGGTAGCCGAGGTTGACGAGCGCGGAGAGCGTGTCTTCGCGCAGCACGTCCTCGCTCGGAGGGGCGGCGGCTCCCCCGGCGGCGATCTCCTCGTCGAGCGCGGGGTTGCTGAGCGCGGTCATCTTGTCGCGCAGCTCGATGCAGAGCCGCTCGGCGGTCTTCCTGCCGACGCCCGGAATCGAGGTCAGGCGCGCGAGGTTGGTTTGGCGGATGGCCGTGATGATCTCGTCGGCGCTCATGCCGGAGAGCATCGCGATGCCGGACTTGGGGCCGATGCCGCTGACCGAGATGAGCAGCATGAAGAGCTGCCGCTCGCGCTCGGTGCGGAAGCCGAAGAGGTGGAGCGCGTCTTCGCGGACGTGCGTGTAGATGCGGAGCTTGACCTGGGCGTCCACGTCCTCCATGCCGTAGAAGGTCGTGACGGGAATCGTCACCTCGTAGCCGACGCCGCCCACGTCGAGAATCACACTGGTCGCGTGCTTGGCGAGGAGTGTGCCGGACAGATGTGCAATCATTTTTCAGTGCCGACGGAAGAGAAGGGATTTCGGGAGCGTCTCTTGTTTCAAGTGCGATTTTAGATGAAGCGCCGGGGTTCGGCAACGCGCCGGGAGGCTTGCTAAGATGACTGCGGAAACGAGGTGAGTTTATGAAGGACGACACGAAAAGCGCGGCGCTCGTCACCGGGGCCAATCGCGGGATAGGTCTGAAGGCGTAAGTGAGAATGAAAGCGACCGGGCTCATGCGACTTTGAACAGTCGCATGAGCCCGGTCGTCGTCTGTCGCGCAGTCGCTTCTTTAGAAGGACTGGAAGTTGAGGATTTGGCCGAGGATGGCTCCGAGGATACTGATTGCGCCGTTCGAGTTCCGACCGTACTGCGAGCGGCTGTAGTAGCCGTCTTCGTAGCCGCGACGGAAGCCCTCGCGGAAGTAGTGCTGGTACTCGCCGAGGTTGACGTAGTAGCCGTCGTAGCCGTAGGTCGCGTCCTGATAGGCGTAGGAGTCCTGATAGCTGGCGCGCCAGCCGTCCTGACGATCCGCCTGCCCGGCGCGGTAGCCTTCCTCGTAGCCGACGTTGACGGCCTGACGAAGCTGCTGCGCGCCGTACTGGTTCGTCTCGTAGTACCTGCCGCCACGGTTGTAGCGATAGTTGGACGAACCGTAGTCGTTGTAACGCCAGCTCTCAAGTCGCTGCTGGTCGCGGCGCAGGCGCTCCTGATAACGCTGCTGGTAGAGCCACTGCGCGCGCCGACGCTGCTGGTCTAACTGCTGCTGGCGCAACTGCCACGCGCGCTGCTGCTGCATCTGTCGGTACTGCGCCTGACGCTGCTCCTGCTGCTGTCGCCAAATATGCTGCTGCTGTCGCTGCTGCGTGTTGTTGCGCTGCTGCTCCCAGCCGCGCCCCTGCTGCCGCTGTTGCTCGACACGCTGTTGCTGCTGACGTTGCTGCTCAACGCGCCGCTGCTGCTGCTGGGCTTCCCACTGCTGCTGTTGCTGGCGTTGCTGCTCGACGCGCTGTTGCTGCTGCTGTCGCTGCTGACTGCCGCGACCCTCGATGCGCATCGTCGGCTGCTGCGTCTGTTGTTGCTGCTGTTGCTGCTGCTGTGCCTGACGACGCTGCTGCCAGCGCGAGTCCTGCTGCTGGCGCTGCTCAGTCTGCCGCTGCTGGCGTTGGGCTTCCTGCTGCTGTTGCTGGGCTTGCTGATGGGCCTGTCGCTGCTCGCGCGCCTGCCCCTGCTCCTGCCGTCGCGCAGTCCGCTCCGCCTGTCGCTGCTCCTGCCGCTGCTGGCGTTCTTCCTGACGTTCCTCTTGTCGCTCCGGGCGTTGCCGCTGAGCGTATGTGGGCACGACGCCCGCCCCGACGAGCGACGCCGCGCCGATGATAGCCGAGAAGGCCAAACGCTGATAAAAACTTGCTCCCATTGTCCCCTCCTTAAGTCGAGACCGGGAATCACAATGATTCCGACGGGGATAAATGCAAGCCCCGTTCCGCAGTGTCGCGGGGAGAATAAATCAAGGATTTTGAGGGCGGGGAAGAGGTCGAGATACCTTTTCCTACGCGAGTAGACTTTATAGTTTAGAGAGCGGGCGAAGGGTTTGCGGTGAGGTCAAGCCCGCTCTAAAAGAGGCCGGAGGGACTTCAAGAACTGCGGCGGCTGCGGGGCGGCGCGCGGCGCGTGAGCTTGCGGCGGTAGACTCCATCGAAGCGGACATTCATCCCGCCGCAGTCGGAGTTGTCGCTGACGACGAGGGAGTCGCCCACGAGCCTCAAGGTCGCGCGGCAGATGTCGTCCTCGATGACGAGGAGGTTGCCTTCGGGCCTCGCCTCGCCGTTCACCGCGCCCGTGTGGATGTTGTCGCCCAAGCCTTTCCAGAAGGCTTCGCCCTCGACGCGGAGCATGCCGGTCTTCGCGTCGCGTTTGATGTTGAGAGTCTGACTGTAAAACTCCCACGTGCCGAGCCAGGCGGCGGGCGAAGGTCTCTTCAAAGTCTCCGCCACGGACAACTGGTGCGCGGGAATCCAGCCGACGGTCTCGCTCCCTTTGGGCGGTTGATACCACGCGCACAGCCAGTCGCCGAAGCTGCGCGAGACTACAACCTCGTCGCCCGGAATGACGTAAGCCTTCGTCCGGCACTTCGCGCCGGGGCAGCCCTCTTCGTCGCCGTGGAAGTATGCGCGCGAGCCCTTCGCGCCGACGACGCGCGCCGTGCGGAAGTCGCCGCCGTCGCCGGGGAACGCGCCGTTGCGGCAGAAGTGCGCGGGGTTGCCGGACGCTGTGTCTTGCGCGAGCGCGCACGGCGCGACGCACAAGGCGAGCAGGAGGAGCAGGAGAAGTTTGTTCATCGCTTTCGTCACCGACGGTTAAGAGTGTCGGACAAAATTGTAGGGGCAGGGCAAGTCCGCGGCCCGCGCCGCTTTAGTTAATCTCAAGTTGAATTGTACCGGAGTAGCGGGCAGGGACAAGCCCTGCCCCTACAGTTTTATCCGCATTGAAGTTTTGAAACTGTGCCTAAGCTTTTGCTTCATCCTCGCCTTCAGCGGAAGAAGAGACGGTCTTTGACCGCTTCGGGGATGCGGCGGCTCGCGCGCCCCTCTTTGAGGAGGCGGAGCTGTTCCGCGTAGAGGTCGCCGTGCGCGGCGGGCGAGTAGGTGAGGTAGAACTGTCGCCGGAGACGGTTCGAGGTGTTCGGGCCGCTGCGGTGCGGCGTCAGCGAATGGAAGATGACGAGGTTGCCGGGCCTCGTCTCGACGAGTTCGCCGCTTCCGAAATCTATCTGCCGCGCCTCCTCCTCGTTCATGTGGCGCATCTCGCCGGGCGTCGAGAGCAGCCGGTTCTGATAGCCGGGGAACAGCTCGACCGCGCCGTTCGCGGCGTCCGCGCCGTCAATCGCAATCATCACGTTGACCAGCTCCTTCGGGAACAACTGCCACCACGAATAGTCCTGATGAATCGGGTAGCCGCGCATCCCGACCATCTTGTAGATGAGCCTGTCTTTGAAGAGCGACACGTCGCCGCCGCCGCAGATGTCGCGCAAGGGCGCACGCACGCGCTCGTCTTCGGTCAAGGCTTTGAAGACGGGCGAGATGTCTATCACGGGGTCGAAGCGGTCAACTATCCAGAGCGTCTTCGTGATGTAGTGCGGCACGGTGCGGATGTTGTGCTCGTGCGCGAGGCCGAGCCCCAAAAGCCGCTTGCACTCCGCCGCCCACACTTCCGTCTCGTCCGCGCCGAAGACGCCGCGCAGCGTCAAGTAACCTTTCCGCCCGTACTCCGCGAGCTGCTCGTCCGTGAGCGTCGTACTCAAGTTTAAAGATTCTCCTTCTCCCAAATTTTACAGCAACGCCGAAGGAAATGGCGCATGATTCACGCCGAAGAGTCGCCCCCGCGCGCGGCTGTCTTTTCGCGGCGGGCGTCGTGGGGTTATACTGGGTGTCGGCTCCCCAGAGAAAAGGAACTGGATGAAATCGGAGAAAATCTCTGAACTGACGACGAACCGTCTGAGCGTCTACCTGCGCTGCCTGAACCTGCTGGCGGCGGCGGGGATTAAGACCATCTCTTCGCAGGCGCTGGCCGACCAGTTCAACATGAACTCGGCGCAGATTCGCAAAGACCTCGCCTACTTCGGCGAGTTCGGCGTGCGCGGCGTCGGCTACTCGGTGGACGAGCTGCGCCGGCATCTGACGCAGATTCTCGGCCTCGACAACGCGCACCGCGTCGGCATCGTCGGCGCGGGCAACCTCGGCACTGCGCTCGCCAACTACAACGGCTTCACGGCCTCGAACTTCACGGTCGTCGCGCTCTTCGACAACGACCGCGAGAAGGTGGGCCGCCACGTCGGCGAGGCGCAGGTCAAAGTCCACGACGTGCGCAAGCTCGCGCGCGTGGTGCGCGACGAGCAGGTGGATGTGGCCGTCATCGCCGTCCCCGCGCGCGTCGCGCAGAGGGTGCTCAATCAGGTGATGTCGGCGGGGATTAAGGCCGTTTTGAACTTCGCCCCCGTGCGTTTGCACGCGCGGCTCGGCGTCAAGGTGAAGAACGTTGACCTGACGATTTCGTTGGAGTCTCTCTCATATTTTCTGGCGCGCCCGCAGATCACCTGCGTCACGAACCCGCGCAGCATTCTCCCCTACGAAGAGATCGCGCAGCGCGACGAACAGGAGTTGCTCAGTTAAAGACAAGGAGTCAAGGCCGTGACCATGCAGTACCTCAAAAGAATCTTGCCGTTCACTCTGACCTTCATCATCGGCGTCGGGCTCGGCGGCTTCGCGGGCCTCTTCAAGACGCGCACGCCTCATCGGGCGGCATTCGTCTTGAGCGGCTCCGGCTTCGAGCACGGCCACAGGTACAGGTCTTGCAAAACGACGACGCCGGTCGTCCACACCTTCGAGCCGAACACGCGCTACACGAAAGAGGCTTGGGCGAAGGGCATCACGGGCACGGTGCGCTTGCGCGTGACGTTCGGCGCGGACGGCGAGATTAAGGAAGTCGTGCCCGTCCTCCGCCTGCCCTACGGTCTGACCGAGGAGGCCGAGAAGGTCGCTTGGCGGGCGAGGTTCATCCCGGCGACGGAGCGCGGCACGCCCGTCACCGTCACCAAAGAGATGGACTACATCTTCAGCCTCAACGACCGGATGGCCGCCGGACTTTAGATGGATGAGCAGACAGCCCGGCGCGAGATAGTGCGCGTCGGCCAGTTGATGTACGAGCGTTCCTACGTCGTCTCTTCGGACGGCAACATCAGCGTGCGCCTCGACGAGGGCCGCGTCCTCGCGACGCCGACGCAGACCTGCAAGGGGCGGATGACGGAGGACTCGCTCGCGCTCACGGATTTAGAGGGCAAGGCGCTCAACGACCGGCGCGCGTCGTCGGAGCTGGCGATGCACCTCCTCATCTACCGCGAGCGCCCGGAAGTGCGCGCCGTCTGCCACGCGCACCCGCCGCACGGCTCGGCCTTCGCCGTCGCGGGGCTCGCGATTGACCAGCCGATTCTGTCCGAAGTGATACTGACTCTGGGCTGCGTGCCGCTCGCCGAGTACGGCACGCCCTCGACCGACGAGTTGACGGAGGCGATGCTCCCTCTGGTCAAGCATCACAACGCGCTCCTGATGGCGAACCACGGCGCGGTTGCTTACGGCGAGAATCTCTGGCAGGCTTTCGACCGTCTGGAAACTCTGGAGCACACGGCGAAGATCGCGATTCTCGCGCGCGCCCTCGGCGGCGCGAGGAATCTCCCGCCCGACTCGATTGAGAAGCTGATTGACGTGCGCGAGCGCGCGGGCTACCTGGACGAGCGGGCGCGCTGCCAGTCGTGCGGCTACCTCCACGAGACGCGCATCGTCTGCCCGACGGGCGAGAGGACAACCGCCGCCCCTTCGCCGAAGGCGGCGACCAACGGCGCGGGCAAGATTTCACTGACGCGCGACGAACTCGTCGAACTACTCGTCGAGGCCGCGCGCACGCAGAGGATTTCGTAAATCGTGAATCGCCAATCGTGAATAGTTAAAAGCAGTTCTGACGATTTACGGTTGACGATTCACGGTTCACGGCTTTTACCGATTTACCATTTACCACTTAGGAGAAGATTGATGCCTCAGGAAGCACTCGGAATGGTCGAGACGAAGGGCTTGGTGGCGATGATCGAGGCGGCGGACGCGATGGTCAAGGCCGCGAACGTCACGCTCGTCGGCTACGAGAAGATCGGCGCGGGGTTCGTGACGGCCATCGTCCGCGGAGACGTGGCGGCGGTCAAGGCCGCGACCGACGCGGGCGCGGCTGCGGCCCGCCGCGTCGGCGAACTCGTCAGCGTCCACGTCATCCCCCGCCCCCACGGCAGCGTGGACGAAGCCCTGCCCATCGGGAACAGCTAAAAGCCGTAAACCGTGACAGGTAAACCGTGACGGGAAGGATTTGGATTTCTCCTGTCACCTGTCACGGTTTACGGTTCACGGCCTTTTATGATTATCGCGCGCATACTCGGCACGGTCGTCTCGACGCAGAAGGACGAGCGTCTGAAGGGCAGCAAACTCCTGCTCGTCCGCCCGCTCAACCTCGACGGGACGGAGACGAGCGGCTACATCGTCGCCGTGGACACGGTCGGCGCGGGGTTCCACGAGCGCGTGCTCGTCGTCGCCGGCTCCAGCGCGCGCCTCGCCGAAGGCCAGAAGGACAAGCCCGTTGACGCCGCCATCGTCGGCGTCATTGACACGGTTGATTTCGTCAATGATTGAGGACAGTTTTCAGTATCCGGTTTTCAGTTAAGAACTGGAAGGCTGTTTTCTGAAAACTGAAAACTGGATACTGAAAACTGTCGTCATGCAACTCGCGCGGGTCATCGGGACGGTCGTGGCGACGGTGAAGAATGATTCGCTGGAGGGGCGGAAGCTCCTCGTCGTGCAGTCCTTGAACGCAGACCTTGAGCCGCAGGGTCAGCCGCTCGTGGCGCTCGACTCGGTGGGCGCGGGCATGGGCGAACTGGTCTTCTGGTGCAGGGGCAAGGAGGCGAGCTTCCCGTTCCGGCGCGAGGACACGCCGACCGACTGCACGATCATCGGCATCGTGGATTCCGACGGCCACGTCACGAAGGGGATTCGACAAAGATGATTCTGGCGCGAGTCGTTGGGAACGTCGTGGCGACGCAGAAGAACGAGCGTTACGCCAACGCGCGCGTGATGATGTGCCAGCCCGTCACGCCGCAAGGGGAAGAGACGGGCGCGACGCTTCTGGCGCTCGACTCGGTGGACTCCGGGATAGGCGACACGGTGCTCGTCGTGCAGGAAGGCTGGGGCGCTTCGACCGCCGCGACCGGCGAGCAGGGCGCGGCCATAGACTCGGCCATCATCGGCGTCGTTGACCGGATAGATTTTTTGGAGAAGGAAGAGAAGGGGCGCGGATGAGCATCGAGCAGGACAGGGCGCGTGAGCTGGCCGAGCGCATCGCGCGGCGGCTGGCGGACGGGCGGACGCAAGAGAAAGCGAGCGCGCGCCCCCCGGACGCGGGCGTTGACTCCGGGGCGTTGAGCGCCACTCTCTCCGAGATTCAACGCCGCCTCGCGCACATCGAGGCGCACATCACGCACGAAGGCTCGTGCGGGCACGACCTGAAGGAAGAAAAGTATTCTTCGCCTTTATCGTCGAGCGGCGCGGCGGCGCGGCCACATTCGCACCAGTCGGAGAGCCGGACGGGCACCGGCCCCACTTCGCTGAGCGGCACATACGTCTCGGCGGTCTCGCATCCGAGTCAGGAGCGATTCGCCGACATCGGCGAGGCCGTCTCCGAACTCGTCGAGATGTTCGAGCGCGAGAAGACCTGCAACGTCGAGCCCGGCGGCAAGCCCTGCGACCACTGCGGCATGTGTAACTCTCGCGGCTTCTGAGACGGCGCAAACAGTACCGCGAGCGGTAGCGAGCGGGTTGAGTATCACTAAGGTCAACCCGCCCGAAAGACCGCTCGCGGTACTGTTTACGCGTCAAACCACAATCTGCTCTCGGCGTAAATCAAAAGAGGCTGCTTCCAGATGAAGCAGCCTCTTTGTCTTTGCTTGTTGTCCGTCATCAGCGCGCGGGCGCAGTCGTGCCAGCCGGCGGGGCTTGATTCCTGCGCATCGTGTTCGGGTCGAACCTCGGCACCTGACGCGAGCCCTCGTCGGCCTTGAAGTAGGGCTCCTCCTTGAAGCCGTACATCTTGGCCGCGATGACCGTCGGGAACTGGCTGCGCGCGGTGTTGTAGTCCTGCGCCGCGGCGGTGTAGTCATCGCGCGAGACCGCGAGCCGGTTCTCCGTCCCCGTCAGCTCGTCCTGCAACTTCAGGAAGTTCTGGTTGGACTGGAGCACGGGGTAGTTCTCCTGCAAAGAGAGCAGCCGCCCGATGGTCCCGCCGAAGCTGTTGTTGGCGTCAATGACGGCCTGCTTCTGCTCCGGCGTCTTGTCGCCGCCCTCGGCCTGCCCCTGCGCGCCCGTCGCGTTCAGAAGCCGCGAGCGGGCCTCCGCGATCTGCCCGAAGACCTCCTGCTCCTGCACGCCCGCCGACTGCGCCGCCGCGACGAGGTTCGGTATCAAGTCCGCGCGGCGCTGGAGCTGGCTCTCGACGCCCGCCCACTTCGCCTTCACGTTCTGCTGTTTAGTCGTCAGAGTGTTGTAACCGCAGCCGCTCCCCGACGCCGCCACGAACACGACCACGGCGAGCAGCAACATTCTTCTTTTATTCATCACGTTTCTCCTCATACTCATGTCCCTTTCTCAAACCGGACAACCGTCAAAACGTTTCCCGTCCGCGTCACACTTCCAAACGATCCACGGCCTCGATGACGCGCTCGATCTGTGCCATGTAGTCGGCGAAGAGGTCGTTGGCCTCCGCGTCGTCGAGCGTGCGCGCCTCGCCAGCCTCGCGCAGCTCGAAGACGCGCTCGAAGGTCTCGCCGTCGAGGCCGATGAGCCTCACGGTCTCCCTCACGATGTCGTGCTTGAGGACGGGCGACTGCGCGCCGTGCAGCAACAGCACCGGCGCGAAGAGCGTGGCGAAGCTCGCCAGACTGTCGCTCATCAAGTCCTGAAGCCTCCGCGCCGAGACGGAGGCCGGAATGTAGAGGCGGCGCAACTGAGTCAACTTGCTGCGCAGCTCGTACTCGGTCTGGTGGCGCAGGTTCGTGTCCGAGATGCGCAGAGTCTCGAAGGGGTCGCGCCCGTAGAGCACGAGGCGCGACCGCTCCATCTGGTGGAACTCGATGGGGAAGACGTCCGCCGCGTCGCGCAGCTCCGAGAAGGTGAAGTAGACGGGCAGTGGGTGGCCGAGCCTCTGCCACTCGCGCATCGGCGACTGCGCCAGACGCAAGTCCGCCGGCGTGATGCGGTTGAGCGCGATGAGAATGTTGTAGTCCGACTCCAACTGCACGAAGTCGCCCGCCGCCGCCGACCCGTACAACACCACGGACGCCAGATTGTCCCCGTGCGTCGCGCGCAAATCGCCGATCAGATGATTAAACGCTTCCTGCGCCACTCTATTCGCCATCGTTCACCGCCAAATCAAATATGAATGATGAACTTGAAGAAGTTTTCAGTAGACAGTTTTCGGTTTTCAGTTAAGACCAGAACTGAAAACTGAAAACTCAAAAACTGTTAACTGTCTTTCATTCCGCCTTCATCGTTTCTTACCAGCTTCCGCCGGAGCCGCCGCCGCCGAAATCGCCTCCGCCGCCGAAGCCTCCGAAGCCGCCGCCGCCGCCACCTCCGCCGCCCCAGCCGGAACCGCCTCCGCCGCCGAAGCCTCCGCCCCAACCGCTTGAGCGTCGTCCGCCGCCGCTCAGGCCGCCGAAGAGGTTCGCGAGCAGGAGCGCGTTCAGACACCCGCTTCCACCGCCGCCCCCGCGCTTGCCTCGGCCACCGCCGGAAAACATCGAGAGCACAACCAGCACGACGATGCCTATCAGACAGCACGCGCCGAGACTCAGGCTGCTCTGCGTCCCGCGCACGCCGCGCGTCTGTCGCGTGCTCGTGCGTTCCACGGGCCGGTAAGCCTGACTCGCGTCAATGCCCTCGACGCTGAAGTTGCGCTTCTGCGCCAGAGTCGCCACGACCGTCAGGACAAAGTCCGAGATGCCCTTGCCGTAATCCCCTTGACGAAAAGGAGGAACCAACTTCTGCCTTGCTATCTCGCCGACGAGCCCGTCCGGCAAGTCGCCTTCGAGGTGGCGGCTGACCTGCGACTGGTACTTGCGGTCTCCGGTCGCCACGAGCAGGAGCAGACCGTTCTTCTCGCCATCCTTCGAGCCGATGCCCCAACCGCGCGCCACCGAGAGCGAGTAGTCGAAGATGTCGCGCCCGCCCGTCGTCGGGACGGTCACGACGGCGAACTCGATGTCGGCGCGCTCCTTAAGGTTGTTGAGGATCGCCGTCAGCCGCTCTTCGGTCGCGGCGTCAATGACGTTGGAGTTGTCGGTGACGTAGCCGGTCGGCGGCGGGAGCGGCGACTCCGTATACGCGCGCGCGTTCTGCGCCGACGCCGCGCCCGTAAAGACAAAGAGCAGGCACAGGACGACCGCGAAGGCGGCGGGTAAAACTGAACGTCTGCTTGGCATGTATGTTCGGATGATAACAGTCGGAAGCTAATACGAAGAAATCTCCGACGTTGTTTTTAATTCATCGAAGCCGCCGCGAAACACGCCCGGCCTCATTAACCGATTAAAACGTGGAGCGCGTAAAACAGTGCGACGCCGACGAAGACCACCAGCGAGACGAAGGGGTTCTTGTGCTCAAGGTGATTGACTTCCGGTATCAAATCGCTCGCCGCGACGTAGAGCGTGACGCCCGCCGAGAAGGGGAGCGCGTAGACCACCGCCTCCTGCGCGCGCGACTGAATGAGCGCCACGCACAAGACCCCGGCCAGCGTCGCCGCCCCAATAATTAATGTCGCCCCCAGAGCCCGCGCGGGCGTCCGCCCCGAAGCGAGCATGATCGAAGCCGCCGTGAATCCTTCCGGCACTTTGTGCAAAAGCACCGCGACGAAGACCAGAAGCCCCACTCTCCGGTCAACGACGAAGGCCGAAGCGACCGAGACGCCGTCGAAAAAAGTGTGAATCGAGAGGCCGCCGATGGCCGTGTAGGCCGCCGAGGGGCGGACGACCGCTTCCGGGTGCGTCTCCTCGCCGAAATGGAAGTGCGGCGCAATCGTGTGTTCAAAAAAATGGATGAGGAGGTAGCCGCCCAGAAGGAGCGTCATCGCGCCGAGCACGGCCTCGCCCGCCTCCGCGCCCGTCGCCCCGCTCGCCCAGAGCCCGAACACTTCCGGCATGATTTCGATGAAAATCGCCGCCATCATGAACCCCGCGCCGAGCGCCACCAGATACCGTAGAGACCTCCGGCTGCGGTGAAAAGTGCCGGGACGCGCCAAAAGCACGCCGCCCAAGACATTCGCCAACGCCACAAGGCTGCCGAACAGAAGGAGTTCGCCGAGATTCATCCGAAGTTCAGTCGCCCCGAAATTCGTCCTAATAATATTTGCATCGCTTGGCGCGCAACTATACAGGATGAGCGCGGGCTTGGCTACGGGGGCAGCTTAAGGGGAATTACACCATATGGTGCTTAAAATTTATGATTTGACAGTGTTTTTGCTCTTGACATGCTTAAGCAGGCGGGCGTACTATGCGCGGCGGGTGGTCAAAAGTGGCTAAAAGTGGGCTACTGAGAGGAGCTTGCCGCCTTTGCTTAGAGTTTCACTTTAACTTTTAAGCATCCTGCTCCCGTCATTTCGCCGCAAACCCCTATGCTGAGAGGAAATTACACGGCGCGGATGGACAGCAAGGGGCGGCTCAAAGTGCCGAGCGTGTTCCGGCGCTACCTCGAAGAGAAGTACGGCACGGCGGTTTACGTCACGAGCCTGACCGGAGAATGCGTCCGCATCTTCCCTCTGCCGGAGTGGGAATCCATCGAGCAGCGTCTGGCGCTCCTGCCTTCGATGGACCCGGCAAGACGAAAGTTCCTTGACAGGACTAACTATTACGGACAGCAGGCGGAGCTGGACGGGCAGGGACGCATCCTCGTCCATCCGCTCCTCAGGAAATCGGCGGGCGTCTTAGGCGACGTGGCCGTCCTCGGATATTTGACATACCTGGAAGTTTGGGAACTGGAGCGCTTCGAGCGGCGTCTTCTCTCCGACCCGTACACGGAGGAGGACGAGGCTTCGATTGCGCGGCTCGGAATCTGAAGGAAAGTGATAGGTGACGAGTTATGAGTCAAGACGGATTTGAAATCTCGAATCTCGGATTCGAGATTTCAAACAGCGAGGCGCTCATCACTCGACATTCATTCTCCTTCCACGAGACCACGGGGCGGTGGTGATGGCGGAGCCCGGAGGGGGGCCGGGCACGCCCCATCGCCCCGTGTTGCTACTTGAGACGGTGCAGTTGCTCGCCCCGGAGCGCGGCGGGCTCTTCGTGGACGCGACGCTCGGCCTCGGCGGCCACAGCGAAGCGATTCTCGAAGCCTCGACGGACGCGCGGGTGCTCGGCATAGACCGCGACCCGGAAGCCCTGCGGCTGGCCTCCGAACGTCTCTCTCTCTTCGGCCCACGCTTCCGCGCCGCGCACGCCAACCACCGAGAGATTGCGCGCGTGATGCGCGAGGCGGGCGAGAGTGAAGCGAGTGGGGTGCTGGCCGACCTCGGCGTCTCGTCCTTGCAGTTCGACACGGCGGAACGCGGCTTCAGCTTCCGCCACGACGCGCCGCTCGACATGCGGATGGACGCGGAGGGCGCGGAAGAGACGGCGGCGGAGTTGCTCGCGCGCCTGCCGGAAGAGGAGATTGCGCGCGTCATCTACGAGTACGGGGAGGAGCGGCGTTCACGCCGCATCGCCCGCTGGATTGTCGAGAGGCGCGAGCGGGGCGAGCCGATTGAAACCACCGCGGCTCTGGCCGAGCTGGTGGCGCGCGCCGTCGGGCACAAGCGCACCGACCGGATTCACCCGGCGACGCGGACGTTCCAGGCGCTGCGCATCGCCGTCAACGGCGAACTCGAAGGGCTCGACGCCTTCCTCGAAACTTCGGTTGATCTTTTACAGACGGGCGGGCGGCTCGCGGTCATCAGCTTCCACTCTCTGGAAGACCGCATCGTGAAGCGCACGTTCAGGCGACTCGCCGGGCAGTGCGAGTGCGGGCCGAGGGTGCCGGTCTGCACGTGCGGGGCGCGGCGGGCGGTGGAGATTCTGACGCGGCGACCCGTCGTGCCGACGCCGGAGGAGATGGAAGAGAACCCGCGCGCGCGCAGCGCCAAGCTGCGGGCCTGCTCGAAACTTTGAAAGACAGTGCCGGTTGCCGACGGGACTGAGAAAATGAAGAGACTGTGTTCCCACCTCCCACTCAGTCTTTGATGACAGTCAACACCAAACCTTTTATCCGAGGCCGACAAGCAGATGAGAAGAATGCCCCAGCAGTACGCGAATCCCCATCTCCGCCGCGAGCGCGACCCGCGCGCCGCGCGGCGGCAGGTTTGGTTGCTCTTGAGCTGTCTCGTGCTGGCCGCCGGGTTCGTCTTGGCCGTGAGGCAGCAGATTAAGGCCGTCCAGTACGGCTACAAGACCGAGTCGCTCAGGCGCGAGCAGGAGCAACTGCTCGACGAGCAGCGGCGGCTGCTCTTCGCGCTCGAACAGATTTCTTCGCCCGCGCAGTTGGAGGCGGCGGCGCGCGAGATGGGCCTGCAACCGGCGCGCGCGGCGCAGATCGAGAACGCCTCGGCGCGTCGAGAGTCCGCCCCTTCGTCTTTCGTCGGCACGGCGACGGCGGGCGGCGTGCTCCGGCGATAGCCGGGAAAGGATTCGCCATCGAGTAGTCGCCGAGTAACCGCGCAGCCCCACTTCTTCCCGACGCTAGGTCGGGCACGCGCCGCAAGACGGGAGAACGATGAAAGGGCCGTCCCCGAATATGCCGGAACGTTACGGTTCAGAGCGCACACAGCGTCCCGATGTCTCACGGCGGCGTGCTTTAGTGGTCGCCGTTTTTCTTTGCGTCTGGATGTTGGCGGTCGGGGCGCGTCTGGCCTACCTGCAAATCTCGCGGCACGAAGACCTGACGAAGCGCGCGCGGGCGCAGCAGTTGAACGTCGAGAAGCTCGCGCCGACGCGCGGCCTCATCCTCGACCGCAAGGGGCGCGAACTTGCGCGCAGCGTGGACACGGACTCGTTCTTCGCCGCGCCGGGCGAGTTGGAGAACGCGGAGGCGGCGGCGTCGGCTTTAGCACGCGCACTCGGCCTCGACGCAGTGGCGCTCTCGACGCGGCTCAAGCAGGCGAAGGAGTCGCGGCGCAGCTTCGTCTGGCTCGCGCGCAAGGTGAGCGACGAGCAGTCGCGCGCCGTCCAAGAGCTGAAGATTAAGGGTGTCTACTCGATGCAGGAGCCGCAGCGTCGCTACCCGAACGGCGGGCTGGCGGCGCACGTGCTCGGCTTCGTTGATCTGGACGAGAAGGGCTTGGGCGGCGTCGAGCAGGTCTTCAACGCTTCGCTCTCTGGCGACGAGGGCCGCCTCGTCGTCGGGCGCGACGCGCGGCGCGGCACGTTCGAGAGCACGGGCGACGCGGCGCGGCCCGGACAGAGTCTGGTGCTGACGATTGACCAGACCGTGCAGTACAGGACGGAGCAGGCGCTCGCGGCGGCGGTCGAGCGCGCGCACGCCAAGTCGGGCGCGGCCATCGTGCTCGACCCGAAGACGGGCGAGATTCTCGCGCTCGCCAACGCGCCTTCGTTCGACCCGAACGCGGCTTCGGGGACGAGCCTTGAGGCGCGACGCAACGAGTCCTTACAGAACATCTACGAGCCGGGCTCGACCTTCAAGGTCGTGGCCTTCTCCGCCGCGCTCGAAGAGAAGCTGGTGCAGCCCGACGAGAAGATTGACTGCCTCGGCGGCGGCATCAACGTCTTCGGTCGCTTCGTCCGCGACCACACGCCCTACGGCACGCTGACGGCGACCGAGGCGCTCGCCAAGTCTTCGAACGTCGCGGCCATCAAGCTCGGCATGCGGGTCGGCAACCAGCGGATGTACGACTACATGCGCCGCTTCGGCTTCGGCTCGAAGACGGGCGTCGAGCTGACGGGCGAGACGGCGGGGCTCTTGCGGAAAGTCGAGAAGTGGCAGCCGAGTTCCATCGGCTCCATTGCCATCGGTCAGGAGGTCGGCGTCACGCCTTTGCAGATGGCTTCGGCCTTCGGCGCGCTCGCCAACGACGGCGTGCGCGTCGCGCCGCATCTGGTGCGCGAGGAGCGCGGAGCCGACGGGCAGGTGGTGCGGCGCGCGGAGCCCGAAGCGCGGCGCGTCATCAGCGCGGAGACGGCGCAGACCATCCGGCGGATGCTGGAGACGGTGACTTTGAAGGGGACGGCGAAGCGGGCGCAGCTCGAAGGCTACACGGCGGCGGGCAAGACCGGCACGGCGCAGAAGATTGACCCGAAGACGCGCGCCTACTCGAAGACGAAGCACGTCGCCTCGTTCGTCGGCTTCGCGCCGGTCGAGAATCCTTCGGTCGTCATCGTCGTCGTCGTGGACGAGCCGGTCGGCGCGTACCACGGAGGCGACGTGGCCGCGCCCATCTTCCGCGAAATCGCCGACCAGATTCTGCCGTACCTCGACGTGATGCCCGACGAGGAGATTGAAGAGCCGACGATTTCGACGCCGCAGCTCATGGCCTCCGCAACGCGCGCGCAAGGATTTGAGGGCGCGGCGAAGGATGATGAAGGAGCTGCCCAACAGCCGTCCAACCTGCCGGTCGTGATGCGGGGCGAGAGCCTTTCGAGCGGCGGCGAAATCCGCGAGGTGGTGTATGCGTCGGCGGGCGGTCGCGCGCTCTTGATGCCCGACCTGCGTGGCCGGAGCGTGCGCGACGTGGCGCGGGTCTGCGCGCAGCTCGGTCTCGAACTCGAAGCCTACGGCGAGGGCCGCGCCCTGCGTCAAAGCCCTTCGGTCGGCGCGCGGCTCGAAGCCGGTCAGACCGTCCGCATCGAGTTCGGCAGAAGCGACTGAGAGCCATTTTTGATTTTGGATTTTGGATTTGCGATTGAAGTGAGTCCGCAGTTGACGCGAGACAGATGTTTGAGAGTCATGGTTTGAAATGTCTCGGATTTGAAATCTCAAATCTCAAATCCGAGACATTATAAGTAGAGAGCTTTTCCCGCCCGACACCCCCTTGTCGAAGTCGGACGGAGTTGGAAACCCGGTGTCAGACCTCGGAACGAACAGATGCGAAATCAGAAGGCCCCGTTCAGTTTTTCGCCGCGTGTGAGCTTTCAGGGAGACGAAATGAGACGACGAATTGCCGACTGCCGCGAGCGTTTGCGCCGCGGGCGCGCGACGCGCAGAATAGCCGGGCGCGAGTCGTCTCCCGCCGAAATTTTGCCGGCGGAAGGGGCCGAAATAATCGGCGCTTCCGTCACGTCCGGGGGGTTCAAGGCGAAGCCCTGAGCCGTCAGCCCGCTCTCCTCCGGACGGCGTTTGGCGGACGACAAATCCATGCGCCGAAGGGTAGAGAACGGGTTTGAAAATAAGAGAAGCAGCGGGTTTGATGCGCGCCTCGACAGGGGCGGGCGAAACGCTCTTTGACAAGGAAATACTCGGATTTGCGATTGACTCGCGCGGCATCGTGGCGGGCGATCTGTTCTTCGCGCTCTCGCCCGAAGACTACCGCCGCCACTGCTTCACGGCCACCTCGTTCGCCGACGCGCACGACTTCATCCCGCAGGCGTTCGAGAGCGGCGCGGCGGCCTGCGTGGCGCGCGCTGCGAGGGTTGAGGGCGACGAGACGCTCGGCCTTTACGCCGACCGCCTGCTGCTCGTCGAAGATGTCATCGCGGCCTTGCAAGCGGTCGCGCGCGGAGTCATAGATGAGTGGGGCCGTCGGGTCGTCGGTATCACGGGGAGCGCAGGGAAAACGACGACGAAGGACTTGACGGCGCACGTCCTCGGACACACTGGGCAGAGGGTCTTGCGGAGCCGCAAGAACTTCAACAACGAGCTGGGCGTGGCGCTCTCGGTCTTGCAGATGGAGTCGGAAGGCGCAAGGCCCTCGGACTTCGACGTGGCCGTGCTTGAGATGGGGATGTCCATGCCGGGCGAGATTGCACGCCACTGTCTGGTCGCGCCGCCGGACTTCGCGGTGGTCGTCAACGTCGCGCCCGTGCACCTCGAATTCATGGGCTCGGTCGAGGCCATCGCGGCGGGCAAGGCGCAACTCGTCGAAGGCTTGAAGCCGGGCGGGACGGCCATCCTCAACGCCGACGACGAGCGCGTCGCGGCGATGCGCGCGAAACATTCGGGGCCGGTCTTGACCTTCGGGTTGGAGCAGAAGGCGGACGTGACGGCCACGGAAGTTGAGAGGGCGGGGTTGGGCTTGAGCCGCTTCCTTCTGCACACGCCTTCGGGGAGCGCGCGGGCGGAGTTGCCGATGCCGGGCAGGCACAACCTCTTGAACGCGCTCGCGGCCTCGGCGGTCGCGCACTGCTTCGGGATGGGCGCGCAGGAGATTGCGGAGGCGCTCAAGACCGCCGCGCCCTCGCAGATGCGGGGCGAGGTGCTGAGCTTCGGTGAGGGCTTCACGGTCGTTGACGACTCGTACAACTCGAACCCGCGCTCGCTGCTGGCGATGGCCGAGGCGATAGCGCAAGGCGGCGAGAATGTTCGGAGGCGAATCGTCGTGGCGGGCGAGATGCGGGAACTCGGCACGGAGTCGGCGGAGATTCACCGCGAGACGGGCCGGGAAGTCGCGGGCTTCGGTTTAGATGTTGTGTGGGGCGTCGAGGGGCACGCGCGGGAGTTGGTCGAGGGCGCGCGAGAGGGCGGCATGAGGGAGGCCAACACGGCCTTCTTCGAGAACTCGGAAGAGGCCGCGGAGGCGCTCGCCGCGTTCGTCAGGGAGGGCGACCTCGTTCTCGTTAAGGGCTCGCGCGGCGTCCACACGGAGAAGGTAATCGGGCGTTTGAAAGAGCGATACGAACAAATGATGAGCGATGAATGATGAATGAGAAGACAAGCGGCTTCTGTTTTTAATTCATCATTCATCATTCCGCATTCATCATTTCAAAACGATGATCTACTACATCTTTTACGAATGGCTCTTTAAGTCGCTCACGGCGGGCGGGGGGGGCGAGTCCTACTTCGTCAAGGCGCTGAACGTCTTTCAGTACGTGACGTTCCGCACGGCCTACGCCGCGATCACGGCCTTGCTCATCTCGCTCGTCTTCGGGAGCCGCGTCATCGAGGCGCTGAGGCGTCTGAAGATCGGGCAGGAGATTCGCGCCGAGGGGCCGCAGGCGCATCAGGCCAAGCGGGGGACGCCGACGATGGGCGGCGTGCTCATCATCGGCTCGGTCGTCATCTCGACTCTGCTGTGGGCGAAGCTTTCGAGCCTCTACGTCTGGATCATTCTGATTGCGACGCTCCTCTTCGCGCTCATCGGGTTCGCCGACGATTACGAGAAGGTCTCGCGCAAGCAGAGTCTGGGCCTGACGGGCCGGAAGAAGCTCGTGGGGCAGTTGCTGATTGCCGTCGGCGTGTGGGTCGCGCTCTACGCGTGCACGTACTACGGCTTCGCCGACTACTCCTGGAAGCTGAGCATCCCGTTCTTCAAGCAGACGGCCATCAGCCGCGTGACGGACATCGGGCCGCTGCTCTATCTGCCGTTCATCGCGATTGTGCTGCTCGGCTTCTCGAACGCGGTGAACCTGACGGACGGGCTGGACGGACTCGCCATCAGCGTGACGGTGGTGGCGATGGGCGCGCTGACGGCCTTCACGTATGTGACGGGCGATTTGCGCTGGGCCGAGCGTCTGGGGCTCGAACACCAGAAGGAGATCGGCGAACTGACGGTCTTCTGCGGGGCGATGGTCGGGGCGAGTCTGGGCTTTCTGTGGTTCAACGCGCCGCCCGCCGAGGTCTTCATGGGCGACGTGGGGAGCCTCGCCATCGGCGGGGCCATCGGGACCATCGGCGTGCTCACGAAGCAGGAGTTCATCCTCTTACTCGTCGGCGGCGTCTACGTCGTCGAGGCGCTGTCGGTGATGATACAGGTCGCGTCCTTCAAGATGACGGGCCGCCGCATCTTCAAGATGGCCCCGCTCCACCACCACTTCGAGGTCGGCGAGCGCGGGTGGAAGGAGCCGAAGATCGTCTTCCGCTTCCTCATCATCGCGGTTCTGTTCGCGCTGCTGAGCCTGACGACGTTGAAACTGAGGTGACTTGGAAGTAGACGGCAAAAAAGTTCTGGTCATCGGCGCGGGCCGGAGCGGGGTGGCGGCGGCGAGGTTCCTCGCGGCGCGGGGCGCGGTCGTCGCCTTGAACGACCGGAAGCCTCTCATCGAGTGGTCGAACGAGGCGTTAGCGTTGAAGTCGGACGGGGTGGTCGGGTTGCTGGCGGGCGAAGTCCCTTCGTGGCTCTTAGACCAGATTGAGCTGGTCGTCTTGAGTCCGGGCGTGCCGACGAAGAGCATCCCGGTGCGCTACGCCGAGAGGGCGGGCGCGGAGGTCATCGGCGAGGTCGAACTGGCGTGGCGTTTTATGCGCGGGCGCGTGGTCGGCATCACGGGGACGAACGGGAAGACGACGACGACGACGCTCGTCGGCGAGATTTTGAAGGACGCGGGGATTCCCGTGCAGGTCGGCGGCAACATCGGGACGCCGCTCATCTCGCTCGCCGAGGAGTCGCGCGAGGACGGTTGGACGGTGGCGGAGCTTTCGAGCTACCAGCTCGAAACCATCCGCGACTTCCGGCCCACGGTGGCGGTCGTGCTGAACCTCATGCCCGACCACATGGACAGGTACGAGTCTCTGACGGACTACGGCGCGGCGAAGCACAGGATTTTTATGAATCAGGCCGAAGGCGATTTGGCGGTGCTGAACGCCGACGACCCCATCGTCTCTTCGTGGGCGAGAGGGTTGGAGGCGCACGTCACGCTCTTTAGCGTCGAGCGAGAGTTGGAAGAGGGGTTGTTTTTGCGCGGCGGTCGCGAGTTCGTGGCGCGCACGAGCAGGGGCGGCGAGCGCGTGTCTGATGTCGAGGGACGAGATGCAGTTGAAGGGCTTGCACAACGCGCAGAACGTGCTGGCGGCTCTGGCCGCGGGGCTCGCGTGCGGCGCGACGCCCGACTCGATGCGCGAGACCGTGCGCCGCTTCGCGCCCGTCGAGCACAGGCTTGAGCGCGTCGCCGAAGTCGAGGGCGTGACTTTCTACAACGACTCGAAGGCGACGAACGTGGACGCGGCCCTGAAGGCGCTCGAAGCCCTGGCGGACGAGCCCGGCAATATCGTCCTCATCCTCGGCGGTCGCGGGAAGAACGCGCCTTACGCGCCGCTCGCGCCGCTCATCCGCTCGAAGGGCCGCGCGCTCGTCACCCTCGGCGAAGACGCCGCGCGCATCGAGTCGGAATTGGGGGGCATCGTCCCCGTCCAACGCGCCGAAGATTTGACGGACGCCGTGCGGCGCGCGCACGCGGCGGCCCGGCCCGGCGATGTCGTCCTGCTCGCGCCTGCGTGCGCGAGCTTCGACATGTTCCAGAGCTACGAGCATCGTGGGCGTGTGTTCAAGGAAGCGGTCAGACAAATGATGAACGACGAATGCGGAGTGATGAATGAGAAGACAAATGCGGGCGTCTCTTCTTAATTCATCATTCATCATTCCGCATTCATCGTTGGATTTTTATGGCTCGAAAGCTACAAGCAGACGAGTGGTTGTTCGCGGGCGTGGTGGCGCTGGCGCTGTTCGGCGTGATTATGGTCTACAGCGCGTCGGCGGTCGTCGCGGCGAGCGAGACGGGCCACACGCAATACCACTACGTCTTCCGTCAGGCCGTGTGGACGGTGCTCGGCCTCGGCGTGATGCTTCTGGGGATGCGGTTCGATTACACGCGGCTGCGGAGTTCGACGCTGGCTTACGGGCTGCTCGGTTTGACGCTCGTGCTGCTCGTCGTGGTCTTCGCCTTCTCGCCCATCAACGGCGCGCGGCGTTGGATCAAGTTCGCGGGCTTCTCTTTGCAGCCGTCGGAGATTGCCAAGCTTGCGCTCGCCGTCTTCCTCGCGAGGTTCCTCGAACGACGCGCGGGCACGGAAGGTTCTTTCGTGAGGACGTTCGTCCCGTGCGTGGCGGTGACGGGCGTGTTGGCGTTGCTGGTCGTGGCGGAGCCCGACTTAGGGACGGCCTTGATGCTCGCGGTCATCGCCACGGTGATGCTCTTTACGGCGGGGGCGCGCTTGTCGCACATGGCGTTGGCGGCGGCCCCGGCGCTCGTCGGCTTGGGAGGCTTGCTGCTCTTCGTGCCGTGGCGTTTGAAGAGGCTCGTCACTTTCCTCGACCCGTGGGCCGACCCGCAGGGCGCGGGGTATCAAATCATCCAGTCTCTGCTCGCGGTCGGTTCGGGCGGCGTCAACGGGCTCGGCTTTACGGAGGGGCGGCAGAAGATGTTCTTCCTGCCGTTCGCGCATTCGGACTTCATCTTCGCGGTGGTCAGCGAGGAGTTGGGGCTGCTCGGCGGGCTCGGAGTTATCGCTCTCTTCGGGTTGTTTCTGTGGCGGGGGATGCGCGCGGCGCTGCGCGCGCCCGACAGGTTCGGGATGCTTCTCGGCGTCGGCATCGTGACAGGGATAGTCGCGCAGGCTCTCTTTAATATGAGCGTCGTGCTGGCGCTCGTGCCGACGAAGGGCATCCCTCTGCCGTTCATCTCTTACGGCGGCTCTTCGCTCATCCCGACGCTCTTCTCGGTGGGCTTGCTCTTGAACATCTCGCAGCACGCGGGGCTCAAGAGCGGGCAGACGTTGGTCGAGACGGGCGCGCAGAGGCACAGGGTGAGCGAGAGCTTGAAGGGCAGGCGACTGGGCTCGGCCTATTTGAAGGGCGCGGCTTTCATCTGCGTCGGCGCGGCGACGCTCGCGTGGCGGTTGCTCGGATGAAGCTGCGCGTGCTGATCGCCGCGGGCGGGACGGGCGGGCACATCTATCCGGGCATCGCGGTGGCGAACGAGTTGATGCGCCGCGACGCGGAGTCGGTAGTGCGGTTCGTCGGGACGGCGAAGGGTTTGGAGACGCGGCTCGTGCCGCAGGCGGGGTTTGAACTTTCGCTCATTGAATCGGCGGGGCTCAAGAACGTGGGCGCGGCGGGCAAGCTGCGCGGGCTCGCGCTCCTGCCGAAGAGTTTTGTCGCCGCGCGTCGCTTGATACGCGAGTTCAAGCCGGACGTGGTGGTGGGCGCGGGCGGTTACGTGTCGGGGCCGGTGCTTTTGACGGCGGCGCTGATGAGAGTCCGCACGCTCGTCATGGAGTCGAACGCTTTGCCGGGTTTCACGAACCGGCGGCTCGCGCTCTTCGCCGACGCGGCGGCGGTCTCGTTCGAGGAGGCTCTGCCCTTCTTCCGTGGTAAAGGCGTCGTGACGGGCAACCCCGTCCGGCGAGAGTTCTTTGAGATACCGGCGAAGCGGCGCGAGGCCGAGCGTTTCTCGCTCCTCGTCTTCGGCGGCTCGCAAGGCGCGCGGGCGATTAACGAAGCGTTGGTCGCCGCTCTCCCGCATCTGGACGCGCACCGCGACACTCTGAGCGTCGTGCACCAGACGGGCGAGGCCGACTTCGAGCGCGTCCGCGAGGGCTACCGCGACGCCGGTTGGGGCGAGCGGGCCGACGTGCGGAAGTACCTCGACGACATGGTGGCGCACTTCGCCGCGAGCGACCTCGTTCTGTGCCGCGCCGGGGCGACGACGACCGCCGAGCTTATCGCGGCGGGCAAGGCTTCCGTCATGGTCCCTTTCCCGTTCGCGGCTGACGACCACCAGCGCAAGAACGCCGAGGCGCTCGCCAACGCCGGGGCGAGCGTGCTGGTGCTGCAACAGGACGCGACCGGCGAGCGGCTGGCGAAAGAGATAGACGCGCTCATCCGAGACCCCGCGCGCGTCACGCGCATGGAAGAGGCGAGCCGCCAACTCGCGCGCGGCGACGCGGCGGCCACGACCGTTGATTTGATGGAGAAGTTAGTTTTCAGTTCTTAGTTTTCAGTTTTCAGTTCCGAGCTTTGAGTCTTCAAATTTGAAATCTCAAATCTCAAATCTGAAATTGCTGAAAACTAAAAACTGAAAACTGAAAACTTGAGTTTTATGTTCAGACGCGTACAGCACGTCCACTTCGTCGGCATCGGCGGCAGCGGCATGTCCGGCATCGCCGAGGTCCTGGCGAACATGGGCTTTCAGGTGTCGGGCTCCGACCTGCGGCGCTCGGACGCGACGGCGCGTCTGGAGGAGGCCGGCGCGCTGGTCTTCGAGGGCCACGCCGCCGAGAACGTCAACGGCTCGCACGTCGTCGTCCGCTCGACCGCCGTGCGCGACGACAACCCGGAGATAGTCGAAGCGCGCAAACGCTCGATTCCCGTCATCGCGCGCGCCGAGATGCTCGCCGAGTTGATGCGCTTGAAGCGCGACACGGTGGCCGTCGCGGGCTCGCACGGCAAGACGACGACGACCTCGATGGTGGCGACCGTGCTCGCGCACGCCGAGTTAGACCCGACGGTCGTCGTCGGCGGCGTCGTCGGCTCTCTGGGGACGAGCGCGCGTCTGGGGAAGAGCGAGTTGATGGTGGTCGAGGCCGACGAGAGCGACCGCTCGTTCCTCATGCTCTCGCCCACGTTCGCCGTCGTCACCAACATTGACCGCGAGCACATGGATCACTACACGGACATGACGGACGTGCGGAAGTGCTTCGCCGATTTCGTCAACAAGGTTCCGTTCTACGGCGCGGCCATCCTGTGCCTCGACGACCCGCACGTGCAGGCCGTGATACCGGAAATCGTCCGCCGCCGCATCACCTACGGGCTCTCGGCGCAGGCCGACATCGCGGCGCGCGAGGTGCGCTACGACCGACCGTTCGGCTCGACGTTTCAGGTGCGGCGGATGGGCGAGCCCATCGGCGAAGTCGCCTTGAACGTGCCGGGTTTGCACAACATTTATAACGCGCTCGCGGCCATCGCCATCGGCCTCGAACTCGAAGTCCCTTTCGAGACCATCTCCCACGCGCTCGGCGCGTTCGAGGGCGTCAACCGCCGCTTCCAGTTCAAGGGCGACGCGGGCGGCGTGCTCGTCGTGGATGACTACGGCCACCACCCGACCGAGATTCGCGCGACGCTCGTCGCCGCCAAATTAGGCGCTACGGGCAGGCGCATCGTCGTCCTCTTCCAGCCGCACCGCTACACGCGGACGCTGGACTTGATGGACGAGTTCGCGCGCTCCTTCAACAACGCCGACGTGCTGATGCTGACCGACATCTACGCGGCGAGCGAAGACCCGATTGAGGGCGTCACCTCCGAGACGTTGGTCGAAGCCGTGCAGCGCTTCGGCCACAAGGACACGCGCTACGTCGGCTCAATCGAGTCGGCGGTCGAGGCGCTCGCCGAAGAGGTTCGGCCCGGCGACATCGTGCTCACACTCGGCGCGGGCAACGTCAGCCGCGCGGGCGAGAGGCTCGCGGAAATTTTGAAAGAGAAGGCGGCGGGGGCCGCTTGATTCGAGTGACAGGCGGCGACGCGACGAGCCGCCGAAAGTGTTGACGAAGAGGTACGGCGAGCAGGCATGGCAATCATGGTGACCGACAGGGAAGAGACTCCGAAGACGAAGGGGCGCGACGAGCTGGTTAGTGAAATCGCGGCCCGGCTCGGCGTGCGCGCGGAGCGCGGGCGGCGCTTCGCGGAGCTGACTTCCCTGCGTGTCGGCGGCTCGATTGATTGGGTCTTGATGCCGACGAACGAAAGCGAGGCGGCGTCCGTCGTCGGCGCGCTGAACGAGGCGGGCGTCGCGTGGCGCGTGCTCGGCGCGGGGAGCAACGTGCTCGCGGACGACGGCGAGCACCGCTACATCGTCTTGAGCACGCGCGAGATTAAAGGCGAGGCGCGCTTCGACGGCGAGAGAGTTTCGGTGAGCGCGGGCTTCTCTCTGCCGCGCCTCTGCGTCGAGGCCGCGCGGCGCGGGCTCTCCGGCATTGAAGGCTTGGGCGGCATCCCCGGCACCGTGGGCGGCGCGCTCTGGATGAACGCTGGCGCATACGGCACAGAGATAGGTCAGGTCGTCGAGTCCGTGCGTGTGGCGCGCGGCGGTCGCGTCGTCGAAGTGCCCGGCTCCGACATCAGTTGGGACTACCGGCACACCTCGTTCCGCGAAGGCGAGTTGCTGCTCGGCGCGACTCTGAAGCTCGTGCCCGACGACCCCGAACAGATTAAGGCGCGCATGGACGAGGCCAAGCAGAAGCGTTTCAGCACGCAGCCGCACGGCGCGCGCAGCGCCGGTTGCTTCTTCAAGAACCCGCCGGGTTCGGGCTTGAGCACCGGCAGGATGATTGACGAGATGGGGATGAAGGGCGAGCGTCGCGGCAGCGCCGTCGTCTCGCCCGTCCACGCTAACTTCATCGTCACCGAGGGCGAGGACGCGAGCGCCCGCGATGCCCTCGCGCTCGCCGAAGAGATACGCGAACGCTTCCGCCGCGAGCACGGCATCGAGCTCGAATACGAAGTCGAGTTCTGGGGCGCGGAGAGTAAGTCGGAAGCAAAGCCCGAAGGGGAAGAGGCGACCGGGGGGGAAGAGAAGTGAGAGAGCAAGTCATCACACCACGCGCGGGACGGCAGACGGGGCGGCCTTCGTCGAAGGGGCAGCAGCCCGCCTCGCGGCGCGCGCGCCCGCAGCAGCAGACGCTCAAGCGCGCCGACGGCGGCGCGTGGAAGGCGGCGCTCGCCTACCTGCCTCTGGCAATCAAAATCGTCCTCGCCGTCACGCTCGGCCTGCTCGCCTTCGTCGGCTACCGGACGGCGGCCTCGGCCTCCTTCTTCCAGGTCAAGTCGGTGGACGTGCAGGGCGCGACGCGCGCCTCGCGCGAAGACATCAAGGCGGCGGTGCTCCGCTCCGCGCCCGGAGGCGTCTGGAAGGCCGACCTCGAACGCATCAGCGAAGGCTTGCGCGCTCTGCCCTGGGTGCGGACGGCGGTCGTCTCGCGCGTGCTGCCTTCGGGCCTGCGCGTGCGGGTCACGGAGCGCGCGCCGGTCGTCATCGCGCGCACGAGCGCGGGCCACCTCGTCTGGGTTGACGAAGAAGGCATCGTCCTCGGCAACGCCTCGCCCGGAGAGCAGGACTTCTTCGTCCGCGGGCTCGAAGAGGGCCGCAACGTCGAAGCGCGGCAGCAGAACCGAGAGCGCGTCGCGGCGGCGCAGGAACTCTCGCGCGCGTGGGCGCAGACGGGCGTCGCGGGCCGCGTCAGCGAAGTCAACCTCGACGACCTCGGCGACGTGCGCGTGCAGCTCGCGGGCAACGACGCGCACGTCGAAGTCCGCCTCGGCGGCAAGGATTTCGTCAAACGGTTCCGGCAGGCGCTCGAAGTCCTCGACGCGCAGCGCAACACGCCGCGCGGCCCCTTCGTCACTTACGTTGACGTCGCGCAGGGCACGCGCGCCATCGTCGGCACGGGCTCGACCGCCCACGCGCCGCTCGAAAGTCCTTCGGGCACAGAGGCGCAAGACGCCGCGCCGTCGGGCACGGAGTCAGCCGACACGGCGGCGGCGGACGAGAGCCAGCCGGTCGTCGTGAAGGCCGCCGCGAAGAAGCCGTCGTCGAAGGCGAAGAAGGAGAAGCCGACGGAGAAGAAGTCGCCGAAAGAGCAGGGGAAGCGAAACACCGCCGCGCGCCCTGCGGGCGAGGCCGTGCGCCCGCGCCGCGTCGGTTGAAGTGTTTAGAAAGTTTGTGGAGGAGCGAAACCTTAAATGTCTAGAAACGTGTCGCACATCGCCGGGCTCGACATCGGCACCAGCCGCGTGACCTGCATCATCGGCGAGCCGGGCGACGGCGGGCTCGTCTCCATCATCGGCATCGGCGAGGCCGAGGCGCGCGGCCTCCGTAAAGGCGTCGTCGTTGACCCCGTGGCGGCGGTCGAGTCCATCACGCAGGCCGTCGAGGAGGCCGAGCGGATGAGCGGCGTCGAGGCCGAAGAGGTCGCCATCAACCTTTCGGGCTCGCACATCACCAGCTCCAACGGCCAGGCCATCGTCGCCGTTTCGGGCCGCGAGCGCGAACTCCACCCCGAAACGAACGGCCACGGCAGGCGCGGCCACTCCGCCCCCCTGACCGTCGTCGGGCGCGACCGCGAAATCACGCACGACGACGTGCGCCGTGCCATCGAATCCGCAAGCACCATCCCGCTCCCGGCAGGCCGGGAGATCGTTGACCGTCTGCCGCAAGAATTTATCGTTGACGACCAAGACGGCATCAACGACCCCGTAGGCATGATCGGCGCGCGGCTCGCCGTCAAAGTCCACATCGTGACGAGCCCCGTCACCGCGCGGCAAAACGTCATCAACGCCGTCAACCGCGCCGGGTTAGTCGTCGGCGAGATGGTGCTCGAACAACTGGCCGCCGCCGAGGCGACGCTGACCGACGACGACAAGGAGTTCGGCGCGGCGCTCGTGGACATCGGGGCAGAGACGACGGGCCTCATCATCTACCAGCGCGGCGCGGTGCAGCACACGGCGGTCTTCGCCCTCGGCGGCTCGCACTTCACCAACGACATCGCCTTCGGACTGCGCACCCCGATCCCCGAAGCCGAGAAGATCAAGCGCAACGTCGGCTGCGCGTCCTCTTTGAACCTCTCGGAGATGGAGCGCGGCGAGCTTGTCGAAGTGCCTTCGGTGGGCGGGCGTCCGCCCCGGCAGCTCTCGCGCCAGATACTCTGCGACATCCTCCAGCCGCGCGCCGAGGAGGTGCTCTCGCACGTCGCCGACGAGATTCGCGAGGCCGGTTGGGAGGGTCAACTTTCGAGCGGCGTCGTCTTGACGGGCGGCGGCGCTTTGATGAACGGGATGGTCGAGATCGCCGAGCAGGTCTTCGACGCGCCGGTGCGGCTCGGCTACCCGGAGCGCGACCGCTTCGGCGGACTCGTCGAGGACGTGCAGAGCCCGGCGTGGGCCGCCGCCGCCGGCCTCTGCCTGATGGCGCAGAGGGCGAAATCAGCCGAAATGCGGGCCACGGCGGCGCAGCGCGGAACGACGGGCGGACTGGGCGCTCTGGTCTCGAAATTCCGCAATCGTTTTGGTGGTATTTTCTGAGTAGATGTTGTATGCTGCCGCGCCAGCCGGCACAAGATGTAGTCCTCAATATATTGAGCGGTCGGCACGCGCAGCCCCAAGATAACCGCACCAGCGCTTACGAGGCGGTGATGCTTTCAACGAAGAGAGGAACGGACTTATTATGACACCGGAAGGCCGTCAGCCGGGCAGTGGGATTAATATTTTCATAGATGACGACCCGCCGATCACGGGCGCGCGCATCAAGGTCATCGGCGTCGGCGGCGGTGGAGGCAACGCCGTCAACCGCATGATCGAGGCCGGGATAGAGGGCATCGAGTTCCTCGTCGCCAACACGGACTTGCAGGCTCTGAAGCGCTCGCGCGCTCCGATTAAGATTCAGCTCGGCGGCAAGCTCACCAAAGGCTTGGGCGCGGGCGCGAACCCCGACATCGGTCGTAACGCCGCGCTCGAAGACACGGAGAAGATCATCGAGGCTCTGGAAGGCGCGGACATGGTCTTCGTCACGACGGGCCTCGGCGGCGGCACGGGCACGGGCGCGGCCCCGATTATCGCCTCGCTCGCCACCGAGTTGAATGCTCTGACGGTCGCCGTCGTCACCAAGCCTTTTCACTTCGAGGGCAAGCGGCGGATGCACCAGTCCGAGCAGGGCTTGCGTGAGCTGCGCGAGTGCGTGGACACGGTCATTACGATTCCGAACGAGCGGCTGCTGCACACGGTTGACCGGAACATGTCTTTGCAGGACGCCTTCAAGATGGCCGACGACGTGCTCCGTCAGGCCGTGCAGGGCATCAGCGATTTGATTACCGTTCCGGGCCTCATCAACCTCGACTTCGCGGACGTGAAGGCGATCATGCAGGGCATGGGGCTCGCGCTCATGGGCGCGGGACGCGCGAGCGGCGAGAACCGCGCGATGGAGGCGACGCAGCAGGCCATCTCCAGCCCCTTGCTCGAAGAGGCGACCATCGAGGGCGCGAAGGGCGTGCTCATCAACATCACGGGCGGCAGCGACCTGACGCTGTACGAGGTCAACGAAGCTTCTTCGATTATCCGCGAGGCGGCGGACGACGACGCCAACATCATCTTCGGCGCGGTCATTGACGAGACCCTGCGCGACGAGATGAAGATTACGGTCATCGCCACCGGCTTCGACAAGGAGATCGCGGACATCGGGACGGCGACGCACGCGGGCAGCGGCGCGCTCCCGCCGACGCCGCGCTACAACCCTCCGGGCGCGGAACTCCCGCCGCGCACCAACGCGCCGCAGCGCGCAGACGATTTGGACGTGCCGACCTTCATCCGCAAGAAGGCGGACTGAAAAGTAAGGCAAAAGTAAAAAGGTAAAAGGCGAAAGTTAAGGGGGGTTCAGGCCGTCCTCAACTTTTGCCTTTTACCTTTTTACTTTTGCCTTTTCTTCGTGTAGCATTGCCCGCAAATCTGACAGGATTGAAATTCAACCACGGGTAAAGACCGTTTCTCGTCCGTCTACCTATATCCGCAGACCGTCCGAAGGCGCGTGACTTAGAGGTTTTGGCTGTGTGCCTTCATGTCTCTCCTGCGATCCTGTCTTTCAAACCGCGCCCGCGGGCGCAAGAATTCAAGGCAAGCTTTTTGCCACAGCACCGGTTGGAGGTTAAGGAAACAAAAGTGAACCGCAAACTCATTCGCACAACACTGGCAGAGGTCAAGGGGCGCGAGTCGCAGCCCGTCGAGCGCCGCGAGCGGCCCGAACCCCCGGCGCGCAGCGCGGCCCCGCATCGCGGCGGGGGCGGCGGCTCTTCGCCGTCCAGGGACCGGGAGTCTTCCGGCTCTTCGTCTTCTTCGTCCTCGATGCCGCAGGGGCGCAAGAAGGTTCCGTCGGCGGAGACGAACGCGGAGATTTTTTATTACAAGAAGCAGATGGACGCGCACACGCAGATGGTCATCGTGCTCCTCGACGGCGAGGAGGTCATCGGCACCATCGAGTGGTACGACCGCAGCGCCTTGAAGATCAACCGCAAGGACGCGCCGAACATCATGCTCCTGAAGCACAACATCAAATACATGTTCAAGGCCGAAGACCGCGAAGGGCAGGAGTCGGAGGGCTAGACGACGGGTCGTCGTCGGCCTTCGGCGGCGAGCCCTGCGCGGGCGGGCAGTTTCCTCATCCCTCATCAACCGTTTCCGGCATCGTACAATGACCGACGCTTCAACACAGCCAGCGGGGCTCGCGCCCGAACGCGGCGCGGGCCGCCGCCCGCGCATCGCCATCACGATGGGCGACCCCGCAGGGCATCGGCCCCGAAATCGTCCTCAAGGCCGTCGCCGAATCGGAGGTGCTCGAAGCGTGCGCGCCCGTCATCATCGGCGACGCGCAACTCCTCGCGCACACGGCGCGCACGCTCGACCTCCTCTGCGGCTACGAGATAGTGCGCCGGGGCGAGCCCTTGCCCGAAGCGTGGGACGCGCCCATCATCTACCACCTCGACAACATCAACGCCTCCATCGAGCCGGGCGTCGAGTCGGGCGTGGCGGGACGCGCGGCGGGCGAGTACATCGAGGCGGCGGTCGAACTCTGCGCCTCCGGGGCGGTGGACGCCATCTCGACCGCGCCGATAAATAAGCGCGCCCTCTTCCTCGGCGGCTACAGCTTCCCCGGACACACCGAATTCCTCGCGCGACTGACGGGCGCGGAGAACTGCGCGATGGCCTTCGTCGCCGAGAACCTGCGCGTCGTGCTCATCTCGACGCACGTCCCCTTAGCCGAGGCCATCCGCCTCGTCGAGAAGGACAGGATCGTGCGCGTCGTCAAGCTCACCGACAGGGAACTCCGGCGGTGGGGCATCGAGCGCCCGCGCATCGCGGTGGCGGCCCTGAACCCGCACGGCGCGGAGGGCGGGCTGTTCGGCGTCGAGGAGGCTTCGGAGATCATCCCGGCGGTCGAGGCGAGCCGCGACGAGGGGATTGACGCGGCGGGGCCGTTCTCCGCCGACACGGTTTTCCTGCGCGCCTCGCGCGGAGAGTTCGACGCCGTCGTTTCGTGCTACCATGACCAGGCGATGATCCCGGTGAAGTGCCTCTCGTTCGGCGAAGCCGTCAACGTCACGCTCGGCCTGCCCTTCATCCGCACGTCCGTGGATCACGGCACGGCCTTCGACATCGCGGGCCGCGGCGTCGCCGGGCATTCGAGCCTCGTCGCCGCCATCACCCTCGCCGCCCGCCTCGCCCGCCGCGACGAGAGCGGCAAGGATTAAAGTCAGAAGTCAGAACGCTGAACGATGAACTGAAAAACAAACAGCCTTTTCTCTTTCAGTTCATCGTTCAGCGTTCTGACTTCTGACTTCCCAGAAACCGGAGGTTTCAGAACTTGTCTTCGCAGAATCCGAGCCCGAAGCGCATCCTTGTAGCGGACGACGACCCGGCGATCCTGCGTCTGGTGACGGCGATTGTCGAGAAGGAGGGCTACGCGGTCGAGCCCGCGCGCGACGGGCGCGAGGCGTACAAGCTCTTGCAGGCGGGTACGGACTTCGTGGCCTGCGTCTTCGACGTGATGATGCCGCACATACAGGGGCCGGAGCTGGTGCGGTACATGAAGACGGAGAAGCGGCTCATGAAAATCCCCGTCATGATGATGACCGCCGAGCAGAACCCGAAGCTCTCTTCCGACAGCTTCGCGGCGGGCGCGGTCGTCTTCCTCCCCAAGCCCTTCACCACCTCGCAGCTCCAGATCATGCTCCGCATGCTCATCAGCAAATCGCAGAACGCCTGAGAGAAGCCCGGTCTCCCCGACCGCGCGCGCCGCAGACTTCAGGCGCGCACCCGTCAGACTCGCAAGGAGTAATACCGCCATGACGAAGCTTCGAGAGACGAAGGGGCGCGCGCCGCGCGCACGCCGTCAAGTCGCACGACTGCTGTTGCTGCTCTTCGCCTGCGCCGCGTGTGCGTTCGCGTCGGCGGACGCGGCGCGCGCGCAGTCGGGCCGCCGCTCGCCCACGATGTCGAAGACGAGCCCGCCGCCGCCGGTCAGCGAGAAGTCGGGCGGTGCGACGACCGCCGCGACGAAGAAGGACGTGAAGCCGCTCGCCTCGTTCGTCCTCCTTGAGGACGCGGGAACCGTCTTCGAGGTGGACTTCACCGCGCGGCGGATTGTCCTCGCGAGCTTCGCCGAACAGCTTGACCGGTCGGCGCTCGTGGCGGTCACTCGCGGCGGTCGCTCGACGCGCAAGGAGGCGCGCGACCGCGCGAAGGAACAGAAGGAAGCCTTCGTCGTGCTCATCGAGTTGGAGGAAGAGTCGCCCGGCGTCAACATGAGGACGGACTCGCGCCGCCAACAAGACAGCACGCTCACCATCAAGACTTACGTCTACACACCCGCGACGGGCGACCTCAAGTTCTCCGACCGCTTCGTCTCGCGCCCTTACAACTCGCGGGCGACGGTCGGCGGCGTGCGCGTGCCGACGGGCGGCTACCCGACGCAGGCGCAGCTCGAACAGTCCGGGCGCGACGCCGCCCAGCGCCTCCTCACCCACTTCCAAATCGCACTGCCGCCAGAGATCAGGTGAGCGTGAACGACGAGCGACGCAGAGACGGACGAAAGGGGATGAGCAACGTCTTCATCAAAGTGCTCGTCCTCTTCGTCTCGTGCGCGCTCATGTCTTGCGTCGTCGCGGCGCAGAAGAAGCCGAAGAAGCCGAAGCCCGCGCTCAAGGAGGGCGAAGCGCGGCGCGTGATTGCCGCCGCGCCGGGACTCGCTTTGAACACGGGCGCGGTCGGCGTCCGCACCATCTCCGACGCCGGAATAGAACCTGTCGCCGTGACGGCGGCGCTCACGACCGCCTTCCGCTTCGAGCAGGTCGAGGACGAGCGCGGCGCGCATCAGGGCATCTTCAAAGTGAAGCGCTGGCGCGCCGTCGAGTTCCGCACCGGCGACCGCGTGTGGGAAGGGTTGGACTTTCTGTCAGCCGCGCTCGGCGGCGAAAGAGTCGAGCGCGCGAGGGGCGCGCTCGAACAACTGCTCACGGAGTTCGAGGCGCGGCGGCTTGAGAGCGAGAGCAAAACAATCGAGCCTCTGACGGTCGGGCCTCTGACCGTCAAGCAGGTCTCGGCGCAGGGGTCGTCCGCTCTGGCCGAAATCGCCGTCGAATGCGTCTTCCGGCTCGCGAAAGACGCGCGCGGGAAGTGGTTCGTCGCGGAAGTCTCAATCGGCGGCGAGTCGAGCGGCGATTTGAACTCGCTCTGGAAGGCCGTCAACAACCCGAAGGCCGAGCGCGCGCGCGCAGAGTTGGAGACCGTCCGCGCGGCGCTCGAAGCCTTCCGCCGCGCGCGCGGCTTCTACGTCGTCGCCGACAACGACTCGGTGCTGATGGATCACCTGAGCCCTGCTTACATCAAGCGCATCATCCGCCTCGACCCCTGGAGCAGGCCGTACCGCTACGCGGGCACGCGCGACGCCTACACGCTCGCGTCCGACGGCGCGGACGGCAAGGAAGGCACGGCGGACGACGTGACGCTGCGTTCGGGTCAAGCCGCGGAAGTAAAGTGAACAGTACCGCGAGCGGTAGCGAGCGGGTTGACGTTGATGATGCTCAACCCGCTCGCTACCGCTCGCGGTACTGTTTTGAAGGGGCCGCCCCACGCTCGACGCGGGGCGGCCCTTTCGCGTCAGGCGGGTTGCGGGACGTTTCTGTTGACAGGAGCACGGGCCGGGTGTATAGCGAACGCTCCGTGGGCGGCGGCGCTCGAAGCGCCTTCGTGGCATCAGTCGGACGACGGTCGCGCCGAGGACGCCGAGGCGTTCGAGGCCGACCTCCACGCCATCATGACCGGACAGAAGCAGTACGAGAAGAGCGAGGAGAGGCGCGACCCGGATAACAAACCGGCGGTCGCACTCTCGACCGAAGGCGGCGACTCGCCGACCGCCGCGCCGGGGGCGCAGGAGGCGGGCGCGCAGCACTCGCACCAAATCTTCGACCGCCTCGGCCAGAGCATGGCCTTCGCCACGACCTTCGATGTCGGCTCCGTGCAGCTCGACACGCTCTTCAACGACCTCGACAGGTCGGCGGAGAAGTCCTTTGCGAAGGCCGCCGCGCTGCCGAAGGCGCGGCCCGCGAGCGAAGCCGCGCCGCCTCCGCCTTCGTTCCAACAGTCGGTCTCTCAACCCGCAGCGCCCGTCTACGAGCCGCCCGCTTACCAGCCGAAGGCTTCCGCCTTCTCCGCCGGTAGCGGCGCGCTCTCCGAGTACGAAGTCGCGCGCGACCTCTCGGCGCTCGGCGTCGTCGGGGCCTTCAGCGAGGCGAGGGAACCGATGCCCGTTGCACCGGCGACGCCCGCGTCCTTCCCCATCTACCGCGTGCCGAGTGTCGCACCCGCGACGCCGCCGGACGTTTCACGGCAGGCGTCTGTTGCGCCGAGCCTCGCGCTCGGCAACAGCTCGACCGTCGCGGCGGCTCTGCCCGGCATCGCCTCTTTCGCGGCGCGCACCGGCACGAGCCGCTGGAAGCTCCTGCGGGCCGAGGTGGCGAAGCGGCTCGAAGAGGTGACGCGCGACCCCTCTCTGATTTCGCAAGGCTCTCTCAACCTCTGCGGCCCGGCGGCCTTCTTCTACAACTGGGCGAAGCGCGACCCCGTAGCCTTCGTCCGCTACTCCATCCAGATGTACGAGGACGGCTACGGCTACATCGGCAACTACAAGGTCACGCCGGGGAGCGACCTCGTCAATCAGGACTACAAGGCGGTCGTGCCGCGCATGAACGTCGTCTGCCCCATCGCCGAGTGGATGTTTATGAGCGCGCTGCGCGACGAGGCGAACGCCTTCAACGACTTCGAAGGCACGCCCGAAGAGGACGTGGCGGGCCTGACGACGCCCGCCGAGCTAGCCTCTTGGCAGACCTCGACCGGCGTCTACCGCAACGTCCGCGACGAGGGCAACTGGGTCTTCACTAAATCGCTCTCGCACGCGCTCGGCCTCTCGCCGTCGGCCAACACCGATGTCTCGCTGCTCATCCACGCGCACGTTCTGGCGAACGCCGCCGCCTCCGGCAAGAAGAAGAGCAGCAGCCTCTTGCAGGGGTTCCCGAACCACTTCGTCGTGCTGGAGTCGCCCATCTGGCAGTTGCCTACGGGGAAGGTGAAGTTCGACTGCTGGACGTGGGGCGGCAAGGTCAGCGTCGAGGTTGACCCGAACGTCTTCGAAGCCAACTACTACGGCGCGATCATCGCGGAGGTCTAAGGCCGTTCGCCTTCCGAACTTAAGGCGAGAAGGAAAACATTATGAACAGACTGCTCGAACTCGAATCCCAACTGCAAGGGCCGACAAAGCGTTCCGGCGGTGGGCTCGCGCCGCCGAAGTCTTCCGGCGCGCGCAAGCCGCCCGTCGCATGGGGCAAGCGGCCCGCCGCGCGGCGCAAGACGACCATCGCGAAGATCGGCGCGTCGAAGAACGGCGGCCCGTCGAAGAACGGCGACGTCTCGGCGTCGAAGTCCTTCTCCGCCGCCCCGGCGCGCCCGTCAGCCACTCGATGCTCTACATCGGCGGCGGGCAGGTAGTTGAGGCCATCGGCTCCGGCGTCGTCCTCCGCTCGCTCGCCGACGCCGTTGGCCCGGCGACCGTCGCCGTCGCCTTCCGCCACCCCGAAATCACCAGCGAGCAGGCGCTCATGGTGCGCGACTTCGCCGGGCAGCACCTCGGCAAGGAGTACAACTACTGGGGCATCGTGCGGCAGGCGCTCTTCCGCCTCGACATGGCGGTCTTCTGTCGCGGCAAGTCGGGCGAGGAATACGACCGCTGCCGCAACTGGGCGGGCCGCGTCAACCTCGGCACGGGCGGCAACGACCAGTTCTTCTGCTCGCAATTCCTCCTCGCCGCCTACAAGCACGCGGGCGTCCCGCTCACCGCGAGCGACCCGCACTGGTCGAGCCCCGGCGACATGGCCGAACTGCGCCTCAGCAAACGCCTCGGCTACGTCGGCCACTTGAAGGCGTAAGCGCCAGTCGCGAGTCGAGCCCCGCATCTATGAAGGCACGCGCGTGAGTCTCACGCGCGTGCCTTCATAGATGCGGGGCTCGACTCGAAATCCCCTGGCCGACATGTTTGCCGTCGGCTATCGGCTACTACTTCTTGTCTTCTTTAAAACGCTTGACCGACGAGTCCCCGGTGGAAAAGGAACTCGTCGGCTGATAATTATTATTGTTGTTATTGTTGTTAGAGTTCGTGATCGTCGTTTCAGACTTGGAGCGCTTGCGGGACGGGTTGTTGTTATGGGAGGAAGTTGAGTTCGATCCCCGGTAGTCACTATTTGAGATAATGACGCCCCGGTCTCGCTCCCTGAGGTTATTCTGGGCGCGTTCGAGATCATTCAACCCATACTTGAATCCAAACGCTTTTGGATCCCAGTAAGCCGCCAGCGTGCGGAGCGGTTTGTATTCCCCCTTATTCGGTTTAACCTTATCTTTCTTCCCCTGCCGGGTCTTTTCATCCAAATATTTGTCGCAGTATTGCGGCGCGTCGGTAGTCTTCGCGTTGCACGGCCCCTTAGGGTGCGCGATGCCTAACACTTGAAGCGATTCGCGGGTTTTGATGCCTAATTGCTTGGCGTAGGCCGCCAACTTCTGCTCCCCGTGCCACGCCGAGGCGGTGACTATGCGGTCTTGATCCTTGCCGCTATTTTGAACACGATCCGCCGCCTTTCCGGTCGGCTCCGGCGCGTCTATGAGCGGGATTATTTGGTCGAACGGCAGTCTCCCACTGTTGCCGATCTGTTTAATCACGTCCTTGAGGATGTCCAACCCTGTACGAGCATTGACCCCTCCGTTGGCGGCAACCAGCAGCAGGTTTTGACCCTCGTGCCTGACGACGCCGCAGACGATCACGACATTGCCTTCTGCGTCCTTGTCTGTTTCCTCCATACACAGGGGCATCTCTCTCATCATCTCTTCGCGGAACATCTGCGCCAGGAAGGTCAGTGTCGGGCCGGCGCGGCGCGCGGTGCTCTCATTCGCTGTGTTAGTGAACCGCTTCTCAGTCCTCAAGTTAAAATCTTTATCTTCGGCGGCAAGCCGCAGAGAGTAAAAGGCCCCGCCATTTTCCCACTGTTTACTCATCACGCCCCGCGAGTCCTCATCCGCGATCTTCTTTTTTTCAACCGCCTCGGCCTCGGCGATCTTAGCCTGCTTAATCTGTTCCTCTTCGAGCTTTAACTTCTCAGCCTGTTCACGCGCCATGCGCTCCGGCCTGAGGTCGCGTTCCGTAACTTCCCCGGTCATCTTCCCGTCTGAGCAATAGAGACGGAAATCATTCTCGTTTTCGAAGTCGTACTCGACATCATCATCCTTGATGAGCATTCTCGCTCGCATCTTTTGAAACTCAGTCAAACCTGTGGGCACGGTATTGCAATGCTTACCGTTGAGAGTGACGGTTCGCTGGATGACTCGACGCCCGTTGGCCGGGCCGGGCTGCGGGCGAGAGACCGTGGGCGCGGGCGGCGGCGTCAGGCGCGGCGGCGCGAGAGCGCCCGTCTTGGGTTGCACGACCTTGCTCTGTTCGGGCCTGTAGACAGGGGGTGCTTTGGGCGCGCGGTTTCCTTGCGCCGCGGCGCTCATCAGAGGCTGCACGACCTTCGCCTCCGGGCGATAGACCGGCGGGGCCTTCGGTGTCGGGCGGGGCGTTTGACCCGGCGATGTCGGTCGGCCTCCCGACGGCTTGAGTTGCAGACATCTGGGCGCGGGCTGCGGCTGGTACGCGGGAGGCGCGGCGGGCGTGGTGCGTCCCGGCATGACGGGTGTCGGCGACGGCACGGGCGCGGCCTTCCTCTGCAAGACGTGCGGCGTAGATTGGGGGCGGTAGACGGGCGGCGCGTTGGGCGACGTGCGGGTCGGAGACTGATGGGTAATCTTCCGGGCCGACGAGGGAGGAGGCTGAGGTTGCGTCGGCTTACTCATAAAAGTGACCCTGGTGTATCGTCGAGGCTGAGGCTGTGAGGCTGACAGGTGTAGCTGTCGGCGAGTAAACCGGTTGAGACGCTCGGCCACGATATGCCTCTCCGGGTTGGTTGTCAACGTCGGGATTGCCGGGAGGTAATAAGGACGAGGGCCGTCTGACGGTAGGCCCGACGCGGGCAACGTTATCAACTCGCGCGCGCATTCGCTTCTCCCTTCCGGGTATGGCATCCCCGCGCGTGCGCAAAGCTTACCCTCGCCTGCGCAGCATCTTCCCACGAGCGCGCAGAACCTTCCCGTTAGTGCGCAGAGCCTTCCCACGTGAGCGAAGAACCTTCCGACGCGTGGGTATGTCGTTCGCGCTTATGGTTACGTCATAATCATTAATAATTATCTAATGCGCGCGCGTGGGTATGTCGTTCGCGCTTATGGTTACGTCGTAACCATAAGCGCGAACGACATACCCACGCCTGCGCAGAGCCTACGCTCATGGGCGAAGAAGCTTCGCACACGTGCGCAGACCTTACGCTCACGAGCGCAAAGCTTACGCTGACGTGCGCAGAGCCTTCTCACGCGAGCGCATGACGTACTCACGAGTGCGCAGGGCTTACGACGGCGTGAGTAAGACCTGCGCACTCGCGCGAAGAACCTCTAGTCGCTTGCGAATGGATGTGACTCCGGAGGAATGACTGTAGGGGCAGGGCAAGTCCGCGGCCCGCTTGGTTACGGAAGCGGCGGGCCGTGGACTAGCCCTGCCCCTACAGTTTTGACATCGGTCACACTCATCCGCAAAACGCTATAATCTCGCGTGCTTTGAGATTTTCTGGAAAGGTTTTCCCGTCCCCGCAGGGGACAAAGATAATAGCCGGGGGCGAGTGAAAGCGCGGATGCGCTTGAACGTCGCCCCCGGAACAGGCAAGAGAAAGATTTCGACCCTGAAGGGGTCGCACCTCAACGTTGAGTCTGCGACCCCTTCAGGGTCGAAGCTTTTATTTACACATGACCGGGGGCGGCGTGCTTCGCACTCTGCCCCCGGCTATTGTCTTCGTCCCCTGCGGGGACAAAAGGCTCTTACCCGCATGCGTTTGAAGCGCCGCTTGCGACCCCTGAAGCCACTGCGGAAGAATCATCTTGACGCGCCGCGAGCCCGTCTGTTAGCTTTAATTTGCGGCTTCTGAAGGGGAAATTGTTGACCCGCCGCCTTGGCCCCGCCATCCCGACCCCCGCGCGAGAGCGCCCGCCGCCCCCTCTGACGGATGGCTCCTCTGACATCGAAGGAGAACGCTTTTGCCGCCGGGACGACGGACACTGCTGCTCGCGGACGATTCGCCGACTATCCAAAAGGTCATCAGCCTCACCTTCGCCGACGAGGGGCTGGAGGTCATCGCGGTGGGCGACGGCGACGCGGCGCTCCGGGTTTTGGAAGAAGTCGCGCCCGACATCGTGCTCGCGGACGCGGTGATGCCCGGCCTCGACGGCTACGGGCTGTGTGAACGCATCAAGGGCGACGTGCGCTTCCGTCACATCCCTGTGATGCTGCTCGTCGGCACGTTCGAACCATTCAACGAAGCGGAGGCGCGCCGGGTGGGCGCGGACACGGTCTTGACCAAACCATTTCAATCCATACGTGATCTGGTGAGCAAAGTCGGCTCGCTCCTCGGCGGCGGCGAGTCGAAGCACGAGGACGAGGCGGCGACCGAAGCCGCCGACTCACGCCGCGCCGCCGCCGGTGCGGCTGACGAAGCCCTCATGCGTGAGGCCGACGTGCCCGTCGGGCGGCGAGCGCCGGAAGCGTCCGCGCCGTCGAACGAAGTTTCAAGAGAGGAAGAACACGCGGGGGGCTTCGGCGATAGAGCGGCCTCTTTCGCCGACATCGAAATGGACGACCAGATGATTGAAGCAAGACCCGCCGAAGACTTCGGCGGCAGCAGCAACACACGCGCGGAATCCGCCGAGGTCGAGTCGAAGCCCTTCGGCGAAGAAGAAGTGCCCGGCTTCCTCAAGATGCGCGCCGACCTCATGGGCGAGGGTCGCGCCGCCGCCGTCGCCGCCACGCCGCACGAATCGGAAGAACCCTTCGCCGCGCGTCCGGCCTTCGCCACGCGCATGGCCGACGCCGCAGCCGCCGACGAAGCGCTCCTCGACCTCGGCGACATCGCCCCGCCCGGCGCGAGCGCCGAGGCCGACGACTTCATCCTCGACCTCGCCGACGATTCGCCTTCAACGTCCGCGTCCGCCGCGTCTTCTTACGCCCGTGCGGGAGACTCAGACACTCCCTTCTTCGACGAGCCGGATTTCATCTCCGCCGAGTACCCGCGCGTGGACGCACCAAGCTCCTTAGCCGAAGCCTCGCACGGAGAGCCCGCGCCCTCCGAAGCCTCGCGCCCCTTCGCCACCGCCCCCACCGGCTCAGGCTGGGAAATCTCGCCGCACGAGACTGAAGTCTCCACGCCGGACGAGCCGCAAACCGTCGCCTCTTCGGATAACATCGTCGCGGACGCCCCCGCCGTCTCCGAAGAGCCGCGCGAAGAGAGCGGAATGTTCCACACGCAGACGGGCCACGCGCACGAGTTCATCGAGCCGCAGGTCGTCCCCGCCGACATCCCGGCCCCGTCCGAAGTCCCCGCCGAATTCACCGACGGCAGCGTCGAAGGCGACGTGGCGAAGTCGCCCGCCGCGCCCGACTCCTTCAACACCGACGCCGCCGCCGACACGTCACACGCGCCGGAAACCTTCGCCGCCGCTGCTTCTTCGTCCGACACAGCCGCACCCGCAGACTCCGCGCGCCCAGTCGAGAGCGGCCACCGCCCCGCTGCGTTATCGCCCGAAGAGGTTGACGCTATCGCCCGCCGCGTCGTCGAGCTGATGTCCGAAAAGGTCGTCCGCGAAATCGCCTGGGAAGTCGTCCCCGACCTCGCCGAACTCCTCATCAAGCAACGACTCGACGAAGAGCGACGCTAGAGAAGGCAAAAGTAAAAAGGTAAAAGGCAAAAGTGAAGAGGCGACCGGCCTTCTCACTTTTGCCTTTTACCTTTTTACTTTTGCCTTTCCTTCGCGCGGTTTGAGCGCGAAGGGCGGACTTGTTACTATTGAAGGCATCTTATGGAGATTCCGAAAACTTACGACCCCAAGCAAGCCGAGGCCGCGCACTACGCGCGTTGGGAGGCCGAGGGCTGCTTCAAGCCCGAACTCAACCGCGACCCCTCGGCCCCTGTCTATTCCATCGTCATCCCGCCGCCGAACGTCACCGGCAACCTCCACATGGGCCACGCGCTCCAGCACACCATCATGGACGTGCTGACGCGCTACCACCGGATGCGCGGCTTCCGCACGCTCTGGCTGCCCGGCATGGATCACGCGGGCATCTCCACGCAGATTCAGGTCGAGAAGCAACTGAAGAAGGACGAGGGCCTGACGCGCCACGACATCGGGCGCGAGCGATTCATCGAGCGCGTCTGGGTGTGGAAGGAGAAGTACGGCGGCGAGATTCTCAAGCAGATGCGCCGCGAGGGCGTGAGCGTTGACTGGTCGCGCGAGCGTTTCACGATGGACGAGGGGTTGACGCGCGCCGTCCGCGAATTCTTCGTCCGCTGCTACGAAGACGGGCTCATCTACCACGGCGAGGGGCTCATCAGTTGGTGCCCGAAAGACCAGACCGCGCTCTCCGACCTCGAAGTCGAGAAGGAGCCGCAGGCCGGGAAACTTTATTACCTGCAATACCCCGTCAAGGGGAGCGACCGCCGCGTGACCGTCGCGACGACGCGCCCCGAAACGATGCTCGGCGACACCGCCGTCGCCGTCAACCCCGAAGACGAGCGTTACCGAGACCTCCTCGGCGCGATCATCGAACTCCCCTTGACGGGCCGCGAGATTCCCGTCGTCGCCGACGAGTTCGTTGACCCCGCGTTCGGCACGGGCGCGGTCAAGGTCACGCCCGCGCACGACCCGAACGACTACGAGATGGGCCGCCGCCACTCTCTGCCTCTGATGAAGGTCATAGACAAGCACGCGCGCATGACCGCCGAGGCGGGCGCGGAGTTCGAGGGGCTCGACCGCTACGAGGCGCGCGAGAAGGTCGTCCAGAAGTTCGAGGAACTCGGACTGCTTGAGAAGGTCTCTGACTACGAGTTCTCGATTACGAAGTGCGGACGCTGCCGCACGGTCATCGAGCCGCTCGTCTCGACGCAGTGGTTTTTGAAGCAGGCGGAACTGGCGCGCGCGCCGCTCGAACTGGTTCGAGAAAAACACCTCCCGCACTTCACGCCCGAAACGCCTTACGAGAAGGTCTACACGACGTGGCTCGAAAACCTCCACGACTGGACGCTCTCGCGCCAACTCTGGTGGGGCCACCGCATTCCCGCCTGGTACACCGAAGACGGTCGCACCATCGTCGCGCGCTCCGAAGAAGAAGCGCGTGAGAAGGCCGGGACGGACAAGCTCACGCAAGACCCGGACGTGCTCGACACGTGGTTCTCGTCGGCCTTGTGGCCTATCTCGACGCTCGGCTGGCCGGACGAGACTGAAGACCTAAAGACCTTCTACCCGACCTCCGTCCTCGTCACGGCGCGCGACATCATCTTCCTCTGGGTCTCAAGGATGATGATGACGGGCATGAGGTTCATGGGCGAGCGCGCCTTCGACGACGTGTACATCACCGGCACGATCTTCGACAAGCACGGCCAAAGGATGTCGAAGACGAAGGCGAACGGCGTTGACCCGCTCGATGTCTTCGACAAGTACGGCGTTGACGCGACGCGCCTCGTCCTCGCCTCCATCGGCTCGACCGACACGCGCTGGAACGACAATCAGGTCGAGTGCTACCGCAACTTCGCCAACAAAATCTGGAACGCCGCGCGGTTCTGCTTGCTGAACTCCGAAGGCGCGGAGGTCGGCAAAGGCTTCGAGGGCGAGCCTTCAACGTGGGCCTTGCAAGACCGCTGGATTATGTCGCGGCTCCAAAAGGCGACGCGCGACAGTTCGGCTTCGATTGAGGCTTACGACTTCCACGCGGCGGTGCAGACGATTTATCACTTCTTCTGGGACGACTTCTGCGACTGGTACATCGAGTTGTCGAAGGCCGACATGACGGCGACGGAAGCGACTCCCGCGCGCGACGCGGCGCGCAGCCGCCTCGTCACCGTGTTGGAACAGGCGCTCCGGCTCCTTCATCCCTTCATGCCCTTCATCACGGAAGAACTCTGGCAACGCCTTCCCGGCGTCGGCAAGGAGTCCCTGCACCCCGCTTACCGCGAGAGCGCGTTGAGTCCGACTGTCATGCTCACCGCCTACCCGCGGGCCGAAGAGAGTTTGATTGACGAGCAGGCCGAAGCAGAGATGCAGTCCGTCATCGAGCTCGTCTCGCGCGTGCGCAACATCCGCACGGAGCTGAACGTCAAGCCGGGCGAGGAAGTGCGGCTCTTCATCAGCGCGCAGGGCAACGGGCTCGGACGAATCTTCAACGAGAGTCTCTCGCAGATTAAGCGGCTGACGCGCGCCACGGAAGTCTCCTTCGGCGAGTCGTCGGCGGACGCGCCCCGCGCCTCTGCGCGTGCGGCTCTGGCGGGCGGGGCCGAGGTCGCCGTCCCGCTCGAAGGCTTGATTGACTTCGCGCAGGAGCGCGTGCGCCTGACGCGCGAGATAGAAAAGTTGGACAAAGAGTTGCAGAAGGTCGAGGCGCAGTTAGCGAACCCGCAGTTCGTCGAGCGCGCGCCCGCCGAGAAGGTCGAAGAGTTGCGGCAACGGCTCGCCGACATCCGGCAACGAAGAGAGGCCATGAGACAGATGCTGGAGGCGCTCGAAGGATGAACTGGCTCGACGAGGGCGCGCTGTTCTCGCAGATCGGCGCTTTCCTGAACGAAGACTTGGGGCGGGGCGACATCACCACGCAGTCAACGGTGATGCGGCAGCAGAGCGCGCGCGGTCGCTTTCTGGCGAAAGAGCCGATGGTCGTCGCCGGTCTCGAAGCCGCCGAGTCGGTCTTCTCGACCTTAGACTCGCAGCAGCAGCTCGAAGCCTTCGTCTCGGACGGCGACGAAGTTGAGGCGGGCAAGGTCATCGCGCGCACCACCGGCTTCGCCGACGTGCTGCTCGGCGGCGAAAGGCTCGCGCTCAACCTCCTGCAACGCCTCTCCGGCATCGCGACTCTGACGCGCCGCTACGTCGAGGCCGTCGAGGGCACGAACGCGCAGATAGTGGACACGCGCAAGACGACGCCGGGCCTGCGGATGCTTGAGAAGTACGCGGTGCAGGCGGGCGGGGGCCGGAACCACCGCTTCGGTCTGGACGACGGCGTGCTCATTAAAGACAACCACATCGCGCTTGCGGGCGGAGTGGGCACGGCGGTTGATCGCGCGCGCAAGGCGGTCGGACACCTGCACAAGATCGAGGTCGAAGTCTCGAAGGAGTCGGACTTGCGCGAAGCCCTGCGCTGCGGCGCGGACATCATCCTGCTCGACAACCTCTCGCCGGAGGAGACGGCAAAGATGGTCACGCTCGCGCGCGAACTCGCGCCGAACGTCGTGCTCGAATCGTCGGGCGGCATCACCTTAGAGAACGTGCGCGCCTACGCCGAGGCGGGCGTTGACCTCATCAGCATCGGCGCGCTCACGCACTCGGCGCGCGCCGTGGACATCAGCTTCAAGTTGCAGCCCGCTTGAGCGGGAACAAACGTGCGCGTGGGGCGTGTAAGGTTTTTGGCGGAAAGGGTCACGGAGGTTTTGTGATGAAAGAAAAAACGGCTCGGCGGCTCGGCTCGGCGCTCCTCGCGCTCGCCTTCGTCGCGGTCTGTGTGCCGCAAGTCTTCTCGCAGCAGCGTAGGCGACCTTCGCGCCGGGCGACGACGCCCGCCACGCAGACGCCCGCGCCGCAGTCCACGCCCGCGCCCGCAACGACGGGGGGCGAGCCGCGCCTCGTCTCCACCGCCGACGAAGATGCGCAGGACGAGACGCCGCGCCGGGGCACTTCGCGCACGTCGCGCCGCGCCACGACGAACACGCCGGAGCCGGAGCCCGACCCCCTTGCGCTCGACCGTGACGCGTCTCTCCACGCAGGTCGAGAAGCTGACGGAAGACATCTCGGCGATGAAGAGCGACCAGCGCGCGCTCTTCGACCTCGAACGCCTGAACCGCGCCGAGCAGCGCGCCGAGACCCTTCGCGCGCAACTGCGCGACGTGACCGATAAGCAGTTCGTCCACGAAGAGCGGCTCGCGCAGATTGAAGACGAGCTCGACCCCGCCTCCATCCAGCGCCGCGCCGCGCTCATCGGCTCGCTCAACCCCTCAGCAGTCCGCGACCAGATACAACGCAGCCTCGAACGAGAGCGCGAGCGCACGCGCAAGCAGCTCGAACTCGTCACCAACAGCCGCTCGCGCCTCGAAGCGGCGGTCTCCAGCTCCGAGGCCGAAGTCGAACGCCTCCGTCAGCGCCTCGACGCCAACGAGCAGCCACAGCCACAGACCGGGGCGGCCACCGGCACGACGAACACCACCGCCACGCCGACCCCCACGAGCACGAACCCGCCCGCCGAACCACCGAGATGAAAAGTCAGAAGTCAGAACGATGAACGATGAACTGAAGAGCAAGAGACTTGTCTTTCAGTTCATCGTTCATCGTTCTGACTTCTGACTTTAGATTATGGGTACGATTTCGCAGTCTGAGCTTTACCGTCACATCGAAGCCGCCGGGCGGCGCGGCGAGCGCGTCGTGGTGGCGACGGTGGCGCACACGCGCGGCTCGACGCCGCAGCGGCGCGGGGCGAAGATGCTCTTCTTCGAGGGCGGCCAGACCGCCGGGACGGTCGGCGGCGGCTGCATCGAGGCCGAAGTCTGGGCCGAGGCCCGCGACGCCCTCCGCACGGGACGCTCCGCCCTCCACAAGTTCAGCCTCACCGCCGACGAAGCCAGCGAGGAAGGCATGGTCTGCGGCGGCACGATGGAGATTTTCATAGACGTGTGGGACGGCGAAAAGCCTTGAACCGCGACGGGTGACGAGTGACAGGTTAAGGAAAAAGGCGTATCTTTTGTTTCTCGTCCTGTCACCTGTCACCGTTCACCTGTCACGGAGTTGAGAGTATGGCGACATCTTTCATCGAAGAATACAAGGCGAAGCACCGGCACCCTTTGAACAAGCTGACGCACAGCATCGGCATCCCGATGATCGTCGTCTCGCTGCCGCTGTTCTTATGGAACTGGCGTTGGGCGCTGGCGCTCTTCGTCGTCGGTTGGATTCTGCAATTCGTCGGGCACGCGATTGAGGGGAACCAGCCCGCCTTCTTCCGCAACCCCGTGTACCTCATCGTCGGCCCCCTGTGGCTCCTGCGGCGCGCGCTCGGCGCGGTCGGTATTCTGCGGCCCCCATCGCCGCAGCAGAGGCCGCTCGACAAGCGCACGCCCTGACGCGGATGAGCGACGCGGGGCGAAAGACTTCCACACAAGACATCACGCGGGCGGCGGCGCGAGTCCTCGACGAGGGCACGTTGGCCGCGCTCGCGACCGTGGTCGAGGCTCCGGGCGGAGCCTCGTCCGACGGCGCGGCGTCGGTGCGCGTGGGCGCGAAGGTTTTGCTCGAAGAGTCGGGCGCGCGCACGGGCTCGACGGGCGACGCGGCGCTCGACGAGAGTCTCTCGGTATACTTGCGGACGTTCCTCGACTCGCACGCCGAGGCGCGCACCTACACGTTGGAGGAGGTCGCGCCGGGGAGGGAAGAGTTAAGCGGCGGGCGGGTCTTGTTCGAGCGCGTGGAGGCGGAGCCGCGCGTCGTCGTCTGCGGGGCGGGGCACGTGGGCGCGGCCTTGGCGCGTTTGGCGCACGCGACCGGCTACAGGGTCACGCTCTTAGACGACCGCGCCGAGTTCGTCGCGCGCGAGCGGTTTCCCGAAGAGAGTATCGAACTCGTCGCAGCGGGCGAAGCGGGTTGGACGGAGGCGGTGAGGGCGGCGGTCGGCGCGGGGCGGGGCGTGTACGTCGCGGTCGTGACGCGGGGGCACAACGAGGACGAAGAGTGCATGAAGGCGGTGCTGTCTGCCCGTCCACGCTACGTCGGGATGATTGGGAGCCGTCGGCGGACGAACATCGTGCTCTCGCGGCTGCGCGAGGCGGGCTTCGCAGAGGATGAGCTGCGGCGCGTGCGCGCGCCCATCGGGCTCGACATCGGCGCGGTCTCGCCGGAGGAGGTGGCGCTCTCAGTCCTCGCCGAAATGGTCGCCGAGCGGCGCGGCGGCACGGGCGCTCCACTCTCGGCATGGCGGCGGGAATAAAGAAGGCAAAAGTAAAAAGGTAAAAGGCAAAAGGAAGAAAGAGCACGCGACACCGACGCGGCCTCTCGGCTCTTCACTTTTGCCTTTTACCTTTTTACTTTTGCCTTCTTAAGCGGCGACGGTCGCAGGCGTCGTGGTGCGGATGTGGGCCTCCATGCGCTTCCGCTGCTTCCCACGGAACCTGCCGTGGACGGCGAGCACGGGGCCGATGAGGCCGTAGACCCAGCCGGAGGGGCCGGCGAAGCGCCAGCCGCCGACGGCGGCGAAGGAGACGGAGACGAGGCCGATGGCGATTTGCAGGAGCAGTCCCTCGATCTCGGTGCGCGTGTCGAAGACTTCGAGCGTGTTCAGCTCAAGCTCGGCGCGCTTGCGGTAGGCGCGAATGTAGAGGAGCGCGAAGACGACGAAGACGGCGACGTAGCCGACGCCGAAGATGAGCATCATCGTCCCGGCCTGCTCGCGCGCGACCGGGTAGATCATCTCGCCGCTCGGCAGCCGCACGCGCATGTCGAAGGTGATGAGGATGTTCGTCAGAAAATTCCAGACGAACTTCAAGGGGTAGATGTAGAAGAGGACGACGAAGAGCAGGACGGCGTTGAGGACGATGGTTCCGGTGTCGCGCATCCCGTAACGGCGGAAGAAGATGTACTGCTGATACCAGACCATGAGGAGGATGGCGAAGCAGATGGCGAAGGCGAGGAAGCCGCGCATCATGTAGAGCAGCTCGTCGAAGGTCTGCGGGACTTCGAGCGAGACGATGAGGAGCGTGATGGCGAAGCCGAAGACGGCGTCGCTAAGGGCCTCGATGCGCGTCACGTCTTGGCCGCGCCAGCGGAAGCCGAACTCCTCGCCGACGCCCTGTGTGAGAAGCTTTTCGCGGATCATCCCTGCTCCTTGCGGTCTCCCGGCGGTTGGGGGCATTGTAGAGCTTCCGCGCGCCCTCCGGCGGGCGGCGGTGCATTATTAATTTTCCGGCCACGTCAATCAAGGTTTTATGTCAACGGCACACGGGGCGACCCGGCGCACGGGCGCGATGTTCCGCGCTCTCTCGCACCGCAACTACCGGCTCATGTGGACGGGTGCGTTCCTCTCCGGGGCGGGCACGTGGATGCAGACGGTCGCGCAGAGCTGGCTCGTTCTGGAACTGACGGACTCGGCCTTCTGGCTCGGACTCGACACCTTCATGGCGAGCGCGCCGGGGCTTCTGCTGACGCTGCCCGCGGGCGTCTACGCAGACCTCTTCGACCGCAAGCGCGTGCTCATCATCATGCAGGTGGGGGCGGGGCTCTCGGCGCTCGCCCTCGCGGCGCTGGTCTGGGCGGGCACGGTCGAGGTCTGGATGGTGCTCGCGCTGACGTTCGTGACGGGCTGCTGCTGGGCCGTGGCGGGGCCTTCGTACATGGCGATGACGATTGACCTCGTCGAGCGCGAAGACCTCTCGAACGCCATCGCGCTCAACTCCACGCAGTTTCAGCTCTCGCGCGTCATCGGCCCGCTCCTCGCCGCGCTGACCATCAAGTTCGCGGGGCTCGCCGGCTGCTTCCTTCTCAACGCCCTCTCCTACGTCGCAATCCTCTTCGCGCTCTCGCGGATGAAGTTCGAGAAGAAGGAAGAGAGAGGCGGCGCGCCGACGGTCTCAAGTGGGGAGACCCCCGCGCCGACGAGTGCGGAAGAAGCGACGGCGGTGGCGAAGGCCGGTGTGCGGGAGGTGCTGAGGGACTTGCTCGAAGGCCTGAGCTACGTCAAGAAGCGCCCGCGCGTGAGCCTCCTGATTCTGTCCTCGGCGGTGGTGAGCCTCTTCGGCGCGCCGTACCTCGTGCTGCTGCCCGTGTTCGCGAAAGACGTCTTCGGGTGGGGCGAGACGGGGTTCTCGCTTTTGACGGGGACGCCGGGCGCGGGCGCGCTCTGCGGCGCGCTGACGGTGGCTTACCTCGGCGACTTCCGGGGCAAGGGGCGGTTCGCTTTGTGGAGCGCGTTCGCGGCGGCGGTCTGCGTCGTCGGCTTCGCGTTGTCGCCGCAACCGGCGGTCGCGCTGCCGCTGCTCTTCGGCATCGGCTTCTCGATGGTCTCGTTCTTCGCCGTCGGCAACGCGCTCGTCCAGCACCTCGTCACCGACCGGATGCGCGGGCGCGTGATGAGCATGTGGATTCTGACCTTCATCGGGACGATGCCGCTCGGCAGCTTCCTGTCGGGGGCCGCCGCCGAACGCTTCGGCCCGCAGCGGACGCTCGCCGCCTGCGGCCTCTTCATCGCCCTCTTCGTCGCCTGGGTGGCATGGAGCAGCCCGCGCCTGAGAGAACTATAAAAGCGAAGTCAGAAGTCAGAACGATGAACGATGAACTGAAAAGGCAAAAAGCAGTTTGTCTTTCAGTTCATCGTTCATCGTTCTGACTTCTGACTTTTCGGGCGGAGGCAACGTTTCCGCCCACCGACGGATTCAGAGCTGCAAGAAAGAGCACGGCGGGCGTTCTACCACCAGACCGGCACGCGATCAGGCCAGTCGGAGAGATTCGATTTCCTTCGAGAGCTTTTGAGGAGAGAGCGATGAGAACCACGAGAGATTTGCTGTGCCTCTTTTTCGGCGTCCTGCTGCTGGCGTTCATGTCGGCGACGGCGAGCGCGCAGGGCGTCATCGTCCCGCGCCCGTGCGTGCGCTGCCCCGTCCCGCCGCGCCCCATCCCGCTGCCCCGCGCGCTGCCCGTCAAGTCCATCAAGATTGACACCAAAGTCCGAGCGCAGGTGGCGACGACGCACGTCGAGCAAATCTTCCGCAACGACACGGACGCGACCCTCGAAGGCACGTACTTCTTCCCCATCCCTGAGTCGGCCTCGATTTCCGAGTTCGCCATCTGGGACGGAGACAAAAGGCTCGTCGGCGAGGTGCGCTCGCGCGAGGAGGCGCGGCGCATCTACGACGAGATAGTCCGCAAGCAGCGCGACCCCGGCCTGCTCGAATACGCGGGCCGCGACCTCTTCCAGGCGAGCATCTTTCCCATCCCCCCGCGCTCGGACAAGAAGCTTGAGCTGACCTACACGCAGGCGCTCAAGGCCGAGTCGGGCACGGTCTCCTACCGCTACCCGCTCGCCACGGGGCGCAACATGAACGAGGTCGGCGTGGTCTCCGGCACAATCGAGGTCGAGGCGCGACAGGCCCTGCGCAACATCTACTCGCCGAGCCACCAGATAGACACGAAGCACATGGGCTCGCGCGCGCGCATCTCGTTCGAGTCGAAGCCGGGGCGCGAGCCGCAGGACTTCCAGCTCTTCTACGCCGTCTCGGACGAAGACTTCGGGATGACGCTTTTGACGCACCGCGAGCCGGGCAGGCACGGCTACTTCCTCCTCACCATCTCGCCGAAGGACGAGCTGGCCGAGCAGGAGTACGCCTCGAAAGACATCGTCTTCGTGCTCGACACTTCGGGCTCGATGAACGAGGCGGGGAAGATGGAGAAGGCGCGGGCCGCGCTCCTCTTCGGCGTCCGTAGTCTGCGCGACGGCGACCGCTTCAACATCATCAACTTCGCGAGCGAAGAGCGTCTGATGTCTTCGGAGCTGATTCAGGCCGACGCCGCCGGGCGTTCGAAGGGCGAGGCTTTCGTCAAGGAGTTGAGGCCCGTCGGCGGCACTAACATCAACGGCGCGCTCGTCGCCGCGATGCAGCAGTTCGAGCAGAGCGAGCGCCCCCGCATGCTCGTCTTCATGACGGACGGGCTGCCGACCGTCGGCGAGACGAACACCGCGCGCATCGTCGAGAACGCGCGGGCCGCGCGCGTCGCCGGAGTCCGGCTCTTCACCTTCGGCGTCGGCTACGACGTGAACACGACGCTTTTGGACAAGCTCGCGGCGGAGAACGGCGGCGTCGCCGAGTACGTCGAGCCGCGCGAAGACTTGGAAGTCAAAGTGTCGAGCTTCTTCACCAAGATTAACCATCCCGTCCTCACCAACCTCGCCTTGGAGATGGGCGCGGTCGAGGCCGAACTCATCTACCCGCGCGAGATGCCCGACCTCTTCCGCGGCACGCAGGTCACGCTCATCGGTCGCTACCGCAACAACGGGGACGTGCCCTTCACGAACCTCCGCCTGACGGGCCGGACGGGAAGTCAGACGCGCTCCTTCGACTACCAGAACCTCCGCTTCCCGCTCGAAAGCAGCGCGAACGACTTCCTCCCGCGCCTCTGGGCCACGCGCCGCGTCGGCTGGCTGATGGAGCAGGTGAGAACCAACGGCGAGCAGAAAGAGCTTGTTGACGAAGTGACAGACCTCGGCACGCGCTACGGCATCGTCACGCCTTACACCTCTTACCTCGCGCTCGAATCGGCGGAGGCGGCGACGGTCACGAACAGCCGCAATAACTCGTTTGTGTTAGACGGCGCGAATCAAAACAGGCCCGCCCAACGCAGGGGCCGCGACGCGCGCGGAGCCGCCGGGAGCGCGGGCGCACCCGTACTCTCCGCGCCCGACGTGTCCGCCCCGCCGCCCCCGCCGCCCGCGCCGAAGAGGGATGCCGCGAAGGCCGTCACGGGCGAGGCTGCGGTGAGGGAGAGCCGACGCGCGCGCGCGCAGCAGGAAGTCATGCGCGCTGACGACGAGGACAGCGTGATGCGCATAGAGAGCGCGCGCAAGGTCGGCGACAAGACTTTCTACTTCCGCGACAACGTGTGGGTTGACTCCTCGTTCAAGCCGGACGCGAAACTGCCCGAAACGGCGCTCGTCTTCGGCAGCGATGAGTACTTCGCGCTCGTCAGCCGCGAGCCCGACCTCGCGCGCTTCTTCGCCCTCGGCGAGCGCGTCGTCGTCGTCCACAAGGGGCGCGTCTATCGCGTCAGCGCGGCGACGCCGTAGGCATAAAAGCAACAGTACCGCGAGCGGTCTTTCGGGCGGGTCGGGCATCATCAGCGCCGACCCGCCCGAAAGACCGCTCGCGGTACTGTTTACGGTCTGCTTCCCCTTGTCTTGTGCGCCTCGCTTCATGTACAAACAGAGTGCGAAACGAATTCAAGGAGGGTTGTGGTAAGTCCCGACGACGGAGTGTGTGCGAGAGATGATTTCAAGGAAGACGTTTGTGTTGGGGGCCGCGCGCCGCGTGTGCGCGGCCCTTCTGTTGGCGTTGACTGTCGGCGCGGCGTTGGAGACGGCGGGCGCGCGGGCGCAGGCCGACGGGTGGGTCGGCGAGCGGCGCGGGCAGGCGGGCAAGGACTTGAACGCCGTCTACTTCTCCGACTCGAAGCGCGGGTGGGTGGCGGGCGACGGCGGCCTCGTCCTGCACACGCAGGACGGCGGGCGGACGTGGGCGGCGCAGCGCGTCGAGACCAAAGACAGCATCAACGACATCTACTTCCGCGACAAGGAGGACGGCTACCTCCTCGCGGGCGACCGCATCTTCTCGTCCGAGGACGGCGGCGCGACGTGGCGTCTGTCGAACCGCTTCCAGAGCGCGACCTTCGGCGGGGCCGACCCGGAGCTTTACAGCGTCCGCTTCACCAGCAAGAAGCGCGGCTGGATCGTCGGCTCGCTCAGCCGCCGCGAGAGGGTGACGGACAGCCTCGTGCTCTACACGACTGACGGCGGAAACTCCTGGCAGCGTTTGCGCGTGCCCGTCGCCGACGAGTTGATTCACCTCGACTTCGACAACGACAAGCGCGGCTGGATAGTCGGCGCGGCGGGCCGCATCCTCCACACGCGCGACGGCGGCGAGACGTGGGCGCTCCAAACGTCGAACACGAAGGCGACGCTCTATCACGTTGATTTTAACGGCGACGACCGTGGCTGGGCCGTCGGCGAGCGCGGGACTATCCTCCGCACGCGCGACGGCGGCGCGACGTGGGAGGCCGTGGGCGCGCCCGTCCGCTCGACGCTTTTGAGCGTCAAATTCGTCAACGACGAGGAGGGCTGGATAGTCGGGCGCGGCGGCGTCATCCTCCGCTCCGGGGACGGCGGGCAGACGTGGCTTGTTCAGGAGAGCAGCACCAAGCAGAACATTTACGCGCTTTACCTCGACAAAAAGACCGGCTGGGCCGTCGGCGGCGACGGGCTCGTGCTGCGATACGAGAGATGAAAAGAAGCTTTTAGCTGTCAGCTTTTAGCCGTTAGCTTTCAGCTAAAACCTCTTTCCGGGGCGTGCCCGGTTCGTCGAAACCGGCCTGCTCTCGTCAGAAAAAAAGCTGAAAGCTAACGGCTAAAAGCTGACAGCTTTTTTTTGGCAACTTGAGGGACGGGGCGGCGCATCCGAAGGAACAGCATAGCTATTACCGCAAGCCGTGAGTGGGGTCGCGGCTGGGGTAAATGGATGGTTCTCCTGTGGTTTCCGCCCGGCGTTGAAGAGACGCCGGGCGGCTTTTTTTTAAGGCAAAAGGAAAAAGGTAAAAGGCAAAAGTAAGGAAGAGCACGCGACACCGGCGCGACCTCTTGGCTCCTCACTTTTGCCTTTTACCTTTTTCCTTTTGCCTTCTTCAGTCTTCGACCAGCAGGCGGGTGAGTTCGGTGATGCTGGCGAGGTGGTGGTCGTCGTGCTCGGCGACGAAGAGGGCCATGTCTATGACGCGCATCGGCTTCTGCAAACGCGGGTGGAGCGCGGTGCGGGCGACGCCTGCTTCGTCCAGCGATTCGAGGCGGCGGACGAATGCCTCGCGCGCCGCGCGGAAGCGTGCGAGGAGGTCTTCGACGGGCGCGGCGTTGTGGTCGGCCTCGTAGGTCTTCCGGTTGCTCATGTCGGCGGGGCGCAGAGTCTCAAGCCCGCGCTCGTAGTCTTCGAGCCTTCCTTCGTGCAGCTCGTCCAAATCGAGCAGGTGACCGACCTGCTCCTGAATCGTCCAACGCTCGCCGACCCGCGCCGTGAGCGCCCTCGAAGGGAGCGCGCGCACCATCTCTTCAAGCCGCGCGGGCGTCCCGCGCAGGCGTTCCAGGACGCTCGGAAAGACGCCGACGGGGAGGCTGAAGTCGAAGCTTCTCTCGACCCACTTCGTCCGCTTCATCTACTTCGCCTCTTTCTTTTCGAGCACGGCGCGGGCGACGGCGAGCGTGGCGACGGCGCGGGGCGATTCGACGCCGAAGCCGCGCGCCAACTCGACGGCGCGCGGGAGGTCTTCGCGCGCGAGCTTCGAGAAGATGCCGTTGAGGTCGAAGCTCTGGACGCTGGAGCTACTCATCATCGTCGAGTTCTTCGTCTGGAGCCGGACGCTCAACACGCCGTCCTCGCCCGTGTACCCGCCCGCCGCCGAATCCGAAGCCTTGACGACTTCGCTCATCACCTCCCACGCGCGCGGGCGGTCAAGCTCGTAGAACTGCGTCGCGATGGCGACGAGTGCGCTCGCGCGCTCCGGCGAGGCGTCGTCAATGCGCTTCGCTTCGAGCAGAGACTCTTCGAGGATTTCCAGAGACCTGCCGGGGTCATCCTTCGCCAGCAGCCTTGAGACTTCCGTGAACGCCCAGGTCTTCTGAATCGAGGTCAGGCTCGTGCCGCGCGCAAGGCGGAGCGCCTCGGCGAAGTCCTTGTCGCGGACGGCCCGCTCCGTCGCCTCGAAGTCCACGTAGGCGCGCACGCGCTTGCGGAGGTCGGTGTCTTCAATCTTGTTGAGGAACTCTTCGACGCGCGGGTCCTTCTTCTGCATCGCGCTGAAGACGGCGTCCACGTAGACCTCGTCGCGCTCTTCGGCGGTCTTCGCGCTGTTCAGGCGGTTGAGAGTCTCCTGCACGCGGTCGCGGTTCGGGTCTTCGGGCACGAGGCCGCGCGTGAGCGCGTTGTTGTTCGGCCCGCGCGCGCCCCCCGGCGTGTCGGGCAGGAGTGCGGCCATGCGGGCGCGGAGGTGAGAAGACTTGTCCGGCGCGTGCTGGTCGAAGAGCGGGAGCAGCCGCGCGATGACCATGTACCAGCCGCCGCGCCCCGAAGACGAGCGGTCCTGGTCGGCGGGCGGAATCGGTCGGAGGAGGATGGCCGACGCCGCGTTGAAGTAAGCGGCGCGCAGTTGCGGCGCGAGGTCGGACGGCGCGGGGAAGTTGCGCCCCCATGAGTTGCTGTTCGACCCGCCTTCGGGCGAGAAGGTGACGTAGAGCGAGGGCGTGAAGATGTAGGACATGAGGAGCGAGGCCGTGTTGGCGTCAGCCGAAGGGTCGGTCGCGGCGCGACGGACGAGGGCGGCGTAACGCTCGTCGGCGGCCTTCGCGTTCTTCGGCCTGAGCCGCGCGAGGAATTCGAGCGCGGGGCTGCTGACCTGCGTCAAGGCCGGGTCGGCGAACTGGATGGCGCGCTCCACGTCGCCGTCTTCGAGCAGTTGGACGGCGAGGCGGAGACGCTTGGCGGCGGCGGGCGTGGCGTCGTTCGGGTCTGCGCGGCGCTGCGAGCCGCCCGCGCCCTGCCGCTCGACGGTGTCCTCGCCGCCCGGCGCGGCGGGGGCGGTCGCGTTGTTGGCGGTCTCTTCCTTCCGCGAAGCCTCCATCCGCGCGAGGAACTCTTCGCCGAGTTCGCGCTCGCGTTTCGCGGCGAGCCGCAGGACTTCGGTGCGCAGGCTCGGCGGCATCTGAATCGAGAAGGAGCCGCGCTCGCGCGTCTGCCTGCGCCGCTCTTCTTCAATGCGACGGTCGTTCTCGGCGTCCGCCGCCTCGGCCTCGTCCCACGCGCGGCGGAAGAGTGTTCTGGCCTTCTCCCTCTCGGTGTCCCACAAGGCGTCGGCGGCGCGGGCCTGCACGCGTGCGCGAAGGGTCGGCTCGCGGAAGGTGCGCGCGTCGTCGGCCAGAGAGGTGATGAGAGAGATGGCGGTCGTCCGCCGCACTTCGGCCATCGGGTCTTCTTCGGCGGGCGCGGCCTTCGAGGCGGGCTTCTTCGCGGAAACCTTCTGCGGCGTCGCGGCGGCTGGTTGCTGCTGCGGCTTCTCCTGCGCGTTGACGTTTGAAACCGCGAAGGCCGAAAGGCAGAGGGCGATGACGCGGAGGCGTGCGGACTGAGGCATGGTCTTCTTCTCCCGTTCGGGAACGCGCGGCGGCTTCAGCGGGGGTCGCCCCGTAGCGTTCGGCGGATGATGTTCGGACTGATGCTGCCGGGCGGCGCGGGCCAACGGGTAGAGCACGGCCCGCACTCATCTGAGTTGGAGGCGTAAACGCGCGGCGGTCGGCGACGGTTCCAAAAACTTCGGGCGCGACGCGGGGGCGTCGTCGGAGTTGGATTAAATCCAGATGATGAGACGGTACCGCGAGCGGTAGCGAGCGGGTCTGCTATCGTCACCACACCCGCTCGCTACCGCTCGCGGTACTGACTGAGCCGACCGCTTTAGAGGGCGACGACTTCAATCTCCGGGTCAACTTCCTGCTTGATCATCCCTTCGATGGCCATCAGCGTCCCCGAAAGCGAGCTGGGGCAACTGCCGCACGCGCCCTGATACTTGATGGTCAGGGTGTTCTCTTTGAGCCCAAGGACTTCGAGCCAGCCGCCGTCGCCCGCGAGCGCGGGGCGAATGCGCTCGTCGAGAATCTCGTTGATGCGGATGAGGCGCGGGTCGTCGCTCATCAACGCGCCGAGCGCGCCGCCGACTCCCTCAGTCACCGCCGCCCCGTTCGAGCCGTTCCCGTTCGCCGCCGCAGCCGACACGGACTCGGCGGCACGAATCGGCACGGCGAGGCGCGGCAGGAGGTCGTCCCAGTCCGCCTCGTCCTCCTTCTCGACCGTCACCATCTTGTCCATGTAAAAGACCGAGGCCACTTCGCCGACCTCGAACAAGGCTTTGCCGAGCGGGTCGTCGGCGGCCTCCGCCTCGTTGTGGAACGAGCGCGTCGTGCCGTTCGTCACCGGCTCCTTCAAGATGAACTTGACGGCGTTCGGGTTCGGGGTCTCTTCGATGTTATCAATCTTCGGCATCTCTCAAATCTCCGTGATAAAGGCTTTCCATTAGCGGGCGCGCAAGGGGCGCTCCTCGATTAAGTCAACTCGGATGAATCGTTCACCTTATAACCATTATACCCCCTGTCGCGCGAGAACGTTTAGTCGCGGGCGGCGGGCCTCGACGGGGCCGCCGGGAAGAGGTGCGCGGGCGTACATAAAAGGTCTCCGGCGGGCCTCCGAGGGGCGGGGCGACGCCCCCGTAAAACGGCTAAATTCGCGTCAATATTGCGTTTGCCGGAATGGCCGAAGGAACCGCAAAAAAATTGTCGAAATCACTAAAATTTAATTTGTCAAAACCCGAAAGCAGGCGTATATTCTAGACCCTCGCTTGTCCCCCCTTCGCAGGTGAGACAAGTTGAGACGAGAGGCGGACGATAGCGAGGGTCGTCCGCCTCTTGCATTTTTTAGATGTTAGATGTCAGATGTCGGATGTTAGAAGAGCCCTTGCTTTCTCTAACATCCGACGTCTAACATCTGGCATCTTTTTCGTTTTATGAATATCGGCATCACGGTCTACCCGACATACGGCGGCAGCGGCATCGTCGGCTCCGAACTGGGCAAGGAGCTGGCGGAGCGCGGGCACACGGTTCACTTCATCTCCTCGGCTCTGCCGACGCGGCTCACGCAGTTGAGCGAGCGCGTCCGCTTCCACGAAGTCGAGATGATGTCCTACCCGCTCTTCGAGCACCAGCCTTACACGCTCGCACTGGCGACGAAGATGGCCGACGTGGCCGAGAGCGAAGACCTCGACCTCCTGCACGTCCACTACGCCATCCCGCACTCGATCAGCGCCATCCTCGCGCGCGAATCCTTAAAGCCGCACCGGACGCTCCCCGTCATCACGACGCTCCACGGCACGGACATCACGCTCGTCGGCGCAGACCGCTCGTACCTCCCCATCACGCGCTACGGCATCGCGCAGTCGGACGGCGTGACGGCGGTCTCGAACTACTTGAAGCAGGCGACCGCCGAGGCGTTCCAGTTCGACCACATCGCCGTCATCCCGAACTTCATCTGCGCCTCGGAATACAGCCGCACGCCGCGCGCGGAGCTGCGCGCCGAGCTTTCGCCGAACGGCGAGCCGCTGCTCGTCCACGTCTCGAACTTCCGCCCCGTCAAGCGGCCCGTGGACTGCGTGGAGATTCTCGCGCGGGTGCGCGCGTCGGGGGTGGGCGCGCGGCTCGTGATGGTCGGCGACGGGAGCGAGCGGAGCAGCGCCGAGCACCGCGCCCGCTGCCTCGGCGTGGACGCGCACTGCACGTTCGTCGGCAAGCAGCCGCGCATCGTTGACTACCTCTCGGTGGCCGACGTGCTCCTGCTCCCTTCAGAGCAGGAGTCCTTCGGGCTCGCCGCGCTCGAAGCGCAGGCCTGCGAAGTGCCGGTCATCGCCTCGCGCGTCGGCGGCATCCCCGAAGTCATTGACGACGGTCTGACGGGCTGCCTCAGCGAAGTCGGCGACATCGAGAAGATGAGCGCGGACGCCGCACACCTCCTCTCGCACGAAGACGAGCGCCGCGAGATGGGCCGCCGCGCGCGCGAGTCCGCCGTGAGTCGTTACAGCACCGATCTCGTCATCCCACAGTACATAGAATTTTATGAGCGCGTCATCGCGGCGTCGAAAGAGCAGGCGGGCTGAGGAAGAGGCTGAAGGGTTGAGGCCGGAAGAGGCGGACGCGCGTTTTGTCTCTTTTGACGACTCGCCCGGAGACTCCGGCGACGAGAAGCCGCTCCGCTACATCATCCAGAACCTTGAGCGCACCTACGGCGTCCCCGTCAACCGCCGTGCGGAACGCGCCGACCCGCTCGACATGCTCGTCGGCGTCATCCTCTCGCAGGCGACGAGCGACACCAACAGCGAGCGCACCTTCGCCGCCCTCAAAAAACGCTTCCCCACGTGGGACGCCGTGCTGCGCGCCCGCGAGTCAACCCTCGCCGACACCATCCGCCCCGGCGGCCTCGCCAACCAGAAGGCCGCCGTCATCCGCCAACTGCTCCGGCAGATTAAGGACGAGCGCGGCTCGCTCGACCTCTCCTTCCTCCACGACGTGACGACCGAAGAGGCCGTCGAATACCTTTCACGCTTCCGCGGCATCGGCCCGAAGACCGTCGCCTGCACGCTCCTCTTCGCCTGCCGCAAGGATGTCTTCCCCCTCGACACGCACATCTTCCGCATCCTCCGCCGCGTCGGCCTCATCCCCCAGAAATGCACCGACGCCCGCGCCCACGACATTCTCAGCCGCCTCGTCCCCACAGGAAAATTCTACTCCTTCCACGTCAACCTCATCCGCCACGGGCGCGCCCTCTGCCGCCCCCGCGAACCCTTGTGCGGACAGTGCCCCATCGTCGAATACTGCGACTACGGGCAGACCTTCATCTGAAGGCGACGTCCGTCATCAGTACCGACAGGATTCCGGCTCGGAGCGTTTGACGCTGAAGGGGATAGTCCGGCGAGCTTGGCCGACGGGTGTTTCCTTCAACGCTTCCGCTTGAGCCATGTGGCGGGGTCGAAGGTTTGTGACGAACTCGAGGCCGAACGCGTTGGCCGGGTCATTCGTGGCGTATCCGCCGAGCTCGCGCGACTTCCTTGCGGAAGTTATGCCCGCCGTCACCCCGTAGTTCTTAGCGGCGGCGGGGCCGAAGCCCTGGCCGTAGCTCGCCCTCCAGGAAGAGGCCGTATTTTTTGTTGGCGTGCACGTTGGCCCTGACGCCGAGGACGCCTTCGGCGAGGGCGGGCTTACCGCCGCTCAGGCCGAACGAGGCTCCGAGGTAAACGGAGACGTTCCTCCCAGGTCTTCTTGAGGGCGAACGCGAAGTCCTCCTTCTGCATCTGGTAGCCGAGTTCGAGCTGGCTAGCCGAAGGCCGCTTTGATGAACTCCTTCGGGTCGTCGTATCGAGGAAGCCCGCGAGCCCCTTCATGAACTCCTTGTCCGCGAGCCCATCTGCGTCGTGGTCCTTGCTCAGTAAGTTCGTCGTGATGTCGGCGTCCGCCGAGAGCGTCCTCGATTTTTCCACTTCTCGCCCACGGGGATTTTCGCGCCGAGGCCGATCTCGGTGGTCTCCGCCGTCGGCCTTCTTGGCCGCGTCCCGCGGGAAGTTATAGGGCCAGCATCGCGGTGAAGATGTCGGTCTTTATCGTCCGCGCCGAAAGATATGAGGTTGCCTTCCGCTTCCTGCTCGTAGCCCTCCGAGAAGGTGGCGGAGCCCTTCTTGTCGCCGAACTTCTGGCCCGAAGTCAGCCCGCCTTGAAGCGCGCCCGCCTTGCACTCGTAGTCGAGCTTGCCGGTGAAGTGTCTCGCACGGGTTCCTCGGTCGTCTTGTCCTTCTGGCCGATCTCGACGTTGCCCTTGAACGAGACGCCGGTCGGCTTGACCTCGCCGCCGGGCTTCGTGCCGCTTCGTCCGGCGGCGAGGCGTGTGTGTACTTGTTCTTCCAGTTTCCAACTTCCAAGGGCTTTCCTTCCTGCCGAAGTCCCACTTGATGTCGGCGCCGAAGCTCTTGAGCATTTCGGGCTTGAGCGCCTTTTCCCCGAAGAGGATGTTGCCCGGCGTGACCGGTCTGGTGGCCATTCCAGACGTCACGCCGGGAGCTTGCCCAGGGCGATGGGCGATGCTCTGCCATTCCCGGTTCATGTTGAGGATGAGCCCGGCGGGCGTCTGCGCCGCTTCCTTCGGAGGTATCCCCGGCGAGTCGCCGGTCGCTTCCACGCCGGGCAGCGCCCCCGCGCCGGGCAGCTAGGTTGACCGCGGGTCGAGGAACGCGGCGCGGGCCCGCTTGTGGAGGTAAGGGTTAAGGGCCACGCCGCGCGCCTTGCTGAAGAGACGGCTGACGCGCCAGTGGCTCAAGAGGTCGCCCTCGACCGCCCGCGACCATCGCCGCGGACGGCTTTCGAGGTCCTCGATGTCCTGCTCCGCTTCCTTGGATGCCGCGTAGGCGGGGTCTTCGAGCTTCGCGTCCTCGATCTGTCTTCTTCCGGACTCGGCAGCCGTCTCGCCCGCGGGCTTGGCGGGGCTTTGACGTGGCCGGGAGGTTCTCGTCGCTCGCCTGCTCCTTCAAGCCTTGTAGCTGAACTTGCCGAGCCGCTCGCCGTAGTGCGTCTGGAACCGGGCGAGTCGCCGTTCGCTCCTCTTCGTGGCAGCGTTTGGCGGAGCGCCAGTTCTCGGCGAACAGGCGGAGCGCGTGCCCTTCGGGTTTGAGCGCCAGCTTGTTCAATAACTCCGCGCCGCCCTCCGACCTCAGATACTTCCTCGCTTCATCCGAGAGCTTCCCGATGGCGGAGAAGCAATCCTTGAGCGCCTCCGGTCGTACCGCTTGAAGCTGGTCTTGGCGGGCGGCGGCCCGCCTTGCTGAAGAGGGCTTTCTGCCAACGCCTCAAACGCCGACGCCACCCTAAACCTTTCCGGGCGGGGGCGGGCCAGCCGTGCTCTGCTCGTCGCCCGCCTCCGTCTCCGCTTGCGTTTCAGGGGCAGGCGGGTTGTAGGTCTTATCCAGCAGCGGCTCGATCAGCTTAAAGAGTTCCTTGACGCCCCGCTCTCCGCCGAGGCTTCGGCCTTCAACTTCGACAAGTCTTCGGCCCCCAGCCAGGACTTCGAGAACAGTGCGAGCGCGTGGCCTTCCGGCTGACCCTGAAGACCTTTGAGGAGTCGAGAGCCCCGCCTCCGAACGCAGGTACTTCCGCCCGTCCGAGGTGAGCGCGGCTTTGATGGCCGCCGCGTCCTCCAAAGCCTCCGGGTCGAACTCGTCGCCCCCGCCTTTCGTCTTGTACTTCTTCTTACCGTATGCGGCGAAAAGCTTTTCGACTTCCTCGCGGGCCTTCTCCACCCCGCGTCGCCCGCCGAAGGCGCTCGCCTTCCGACGCGGGCTGGCGGCGGATGACGGCCTCGCCGTGCTGCGTCGTCTGCCGGAGAGCGAAGCCGCCGCGCACGAGAGAGTCGGCGGCGCGCGCCGCCTCGGACTCGGCGGCATCGCGGGCGTCGCCGATGCGAGAGAGAGTCCGAGGCGTTGCGGGGCGTCGAGCGCGGCGACGCCGCCCGTCTGTTGGACGACGTGCGCCAGTTCGTGCGAGATGAGCCAGCGACCGGCGTGAGTCCGCGGCGCGTACTCGCCCGCGCCGAAGACGATGTTGTGGTTGAGCGTGAAGGCGCGGGCATTAATAGTTGAAGCGGCTTCGGCGGCGCGCGCGTCCGTGTGGACGCCGACGCGGCTGAAGTCGTGGCCGAAGCGCGTCTCCATGAGGCCGCGCGTGGGCGGGTCGAGCGGTTGGCCTTGCGAGCGCAAGACCTCCTCGACGACTGCTGGGGCGGCGGAGCGCGAAGACAACCGCTTCGCGTTCGTCGCGGCCTTCGGCCCGCCGTGGGCGGGAGTCTCCGCGCGGCGGGGCTGATTCACTTTGGGTGCGCGCTCGCCCATAAAGATGGTTTTCGATGGGTCGCCCGCTCGCGGCCTTCAAGCGGGCTGACGGCGGACGGCTTGGAAGTGTTGAAAATTCGGGAGCGCGGCTTTGGTCGTGTGAGACGCCGCGCCGCAAGTCGCTTCGGCGGTCGAGCGTGTTGCGTAAGACGCCGCGAAGATATTCCGCGCGCGCCCCGCGTGTCAATAGTTATGCTTCGTCCTCCGGCCTCGCACGACGGAGGGCCGTTGTGTTCGCGCGTGTTATAAAGAAGCGGCGCATGGCTCGACACTTGAGGACGCACTTGCTCATCGGGATACCGCTCGCCGCGACGCTCTTGGTCGGGGCGGCCTCGGTCTATCTGCATCACGTCTTTTTCCCGCCGCGCTTCAGCGGTTGGGGCGAAGTGACGGCGGCGGCGCGTTCGATTTCGGGTTGGGCGGTTGACCGGGAAGGGACGAGCGGCCCCGTCGAGGTGCAGCTCTACGTTGACGAGCGTTTCGTAGGACACAAGTTGGCCGACCTCCCGCGCCCGGATGTGGCGGCGGCGGGGTGGACGAAGGACGAGCGTTGCGGCTACACCTTCAACGTCTCGTCGCTTGCCGTCGGTGAGCACGAGGCGCGCGTCTACGCCATGCACAAAGTCGGCGGCGGCACGCACCTCACGCTGCAAGCCACGGGCGACCCGCTGCGTTTCCGCGTGAACGCGAACGGGACTCTCAGCCCGTCGAAGTGAGTGACGAAATTAATATTGGGGTTAACTACAGAGGTCTAGCCGAGGCGTTCGATGCGGTCTCTTTCGATGGCGCGCCCTGCGAGGTCGCCGCACGCGCGGACGAGTTGGCCGAGCCCGGCGAAACGCGCGTCCTTCGTTAAGCCCTGCCGGTAACGAAAGTAAATCTGCTGCACGATGACGGCGATTTTGAGGAGCCCGTAGGCGTAATAAAAAACCGGGTCGGGGAGCGTGCGCCCCGTCCGGCGCTCGTAATACTCGACCACTTCGCGGCGGGTAAAACTGCCTTCGAGCGTCGTCAGCCCGAACCCGAAAAGCCTCCACTCGGCGGGGTCGTCGGCGTCCACCCAGTAACCGAGCGTCGTCCCGAAGTCCATCAAGGGGTCGCCGACGGTCGCCATCTCCCAGTCGAGCACGGCCAGATACTTTCGAGAGGTTGTCAGGCGCGAGGACGACGTTGTCGTACTTGTAGTCGTTGTGAATGAGCGCGCCCCGGCTTGAATCCGGCGGCGTGTTCGCGGCGAGCCACGAGGCCAGATTTTCAATCGAGGGCACGTCGTCGGTGCGCGCGTTGTAATACCTTTTCGTCCAGCCCTCGACCTGCCTGCGGACGTAGCCTTCGGGGCGTCCCAACTCTCCGAGCCCCGCCGCCTCGTAATCAACCCCGTGAATCTCGACGAGGTTCCCGACGAACGCCTCCGAAAGTCTCCGCATCACTTCGGGCGTGAGAGTTAACCCTTCAGGCGGTTGGGCGCGCAGGATGATTCCACGGACGCGCTCCATCAAGTAGAACGGAGCGCCGATGATAGATTCGTCTTCGCAGAAGAGAATTGTGCGCGGGACTTTCGGGAAGACCGGACGGAGGTGCGAGAGGATGCGGTACTCGCGCCCCATGTCGTGCGCCGTCTTAATCTTCGCGCCGACGGGCGGGCGGCGGAGCACGAACTCCTGTTCGCCCGCGCGCAAAAGGTATGTGAGATTCGAGAAGCCCGAAGGGAACTGCTCGACCACGAGCGGCCCTTCGATGTCCGGCAACTGTTCGCGCAGGTACGCGAGGAGCCGCGCGCCGTCGAGCCCTTCGCCCTCGCGGACGGAGCGCGACCTGTCGCTGAAGTCTTCCTGCGCGTTTGTCTCCGACGACATAAGACTTGGAGTGGGTTTCAACTCAGCGTGCGTGAAGTCTGTAGGGGCAGGGCAAGTCCGCGGCCCGCCGGTTCGGTGACACGCAACTCGATTATTAACGAAAGTCGGCGGGCCGCGGACTTGCCCTGCCCCTACAGTTTAAATGTGCTCTTAAGATGACACCTCGACGCCGTACTTCCTGAGCACGCTGCGGGCGACGACCGTCTTGTGCACTTCGTCGGGGCCGTCGTAGATGCGCGCCGCGCGCTCGTGCGCGTACCAGTAGGAGAGGGGCGTGGCGTCGGTCAAGCCCCGCGCGCCCTGAACCTGTATGGCGCGGTCTAAGACTTTTTGCAGGATGCCCGCGACGAAGAATTTGATGAGCGAGATGTCCTCGCGCGCGGCGGCTGCGCCCTCCGAGTCAATGCGCGCGGCGGTGTGGAGGACGAGGAGGCGCGCGGCGTTAATCTCGGCGCGGCTCTCGGCGATCCATTCCTGCACGCTCTGGCGGCTTCCGAGAAGCACGCCGGGCGAAAGCTCCCGGTGAGCGGCGTAGTCGCACATCAAGTCGAAGGCGCGCTCGCAGATGCCTATCCAGCGCATGCAGTGGTGGATGCGGCCCGGCCCCAGACGCTCCTGCGCGATGAGGAAGCCTTCGCCCTCGCGACCCAGAAGATTGCTCTGCGGCACGCGGCAGTTCTCGTAAAGAATCTCGGCGTGGCTCGCGTAGTCGCTCCCCTCGTCGCCCATGACACGGATGTTGCGGACGAAGCGGAAGCCCTCGGTCGAGGTCGGGACGATAATCTGGCTCGCGCGCTTATGCGGGCTCGGCGCTTCGGGGTTCGTCACCGCCATGACGATGGCGAAGGCCGCGCCCTCAGCCGAGGAGGTGAACCACTTGTGGCCGTTGATGACGTAGTCGCCGCCGTCCTTCTCGGCCCGCGTGCTCATCCATGTGGGATTCGAGCCGGGGTGCTCCGGCTCGGTCATGGAGAAGCAGCTCCGCACCTCTCCACGGATGAGCGGCCAGAGGTAGGTCTCCTTCTGCTCCCCGGTGGCGTGCGACATCAGGACTTCCATGTTCCCGATGTCCGGGGCCTGACAGTTGAAGAGGTAATGGCCGACGGGCGTGCGGCCCAACTCCTCGCTCACGAGCGCGAACTCCGAGAGCGTCAGGCCCGGCCCGCCGTACTCTTCCGGCAGGTGCGGCGACCACAGACCCAGTGACTTCACCCGCCGCCGCTTCTCTTCGAGCGCGGGCACAAGCTCGCGGAAGGGCTTGCGCAGGAAGTCCCGCTCCAGCGGATACACTTCCGCGCTGATGAATTCTCGCACCCGCTCCGGCATGGGGCGGAGTTTGTCTGTTGAAGAAGCTTCCATGAAAGTCTGCGGTCTGTCTCTCAAGTTCTTCCGGCGGCTCGAAGCCTGAACAGAGCGACTTATTCATACCGCAGAGCGATCATCGGATCAACCTTTGTGGCGCGTCGCGCCGGGACGTAGCTCGCTAAGAGGGCCACGCTGATGAGCACGACGGAGATGACGGCTAAGGTCGCCGGGTCGGTCGGGCTCACGCCGAAGAGCAGGCTCGTCATCACACGCGTCAGCGCGAAGGCCGCCGCCAGACCGAGCACGATGCCGATGAGGACGAGCTTCAAGCCACGCCAGACCGTCAGCTTGAGCACGTCGCGCGCCTGCGCGCCGAGCGCCATGCGGATGCCTATCTCGTGCGTCCTTTGCGCGACCGAGTAGCTCATCACGCCGTAGATGCCGACCGCCGCTAAGACCAGCGCCACCGCCGCGAAGATGCCGAACAGGAGCATGCTGAAACGCTGCCGCGCGATTGATTCCGAAAGCACCTCTCCCATCGTGCGGATGTTGGAGACGGGCTGGTCACGGTCTATCTCCCACACGGTCTTGCGCACCGCCGCCGCGAGGCCGCCCGGCTCGACGCTCGTCTTTAAGACGAGATGGCTCGGTCGGAAAAAGACGGGCTGCTCGAAGGGCACGTACATCTGCGGCTTCGGCTCGGCGGCCAGCTCGAACTGCCGCACGTCCCTCACCACGCCGACGACCTCAAGCCACGGGATAGGGGCATCCGCCGGGCCGCCCATCGTGACGCGCTTGCCCAGAGGGTCTTCACCCGGCCAGAACTTCCGCGCCATCGTTTCGCCGATGACGATCACCCTCGGAGAGTCCGACCTGTCCTGCTCGTTGAGCTGGCGGCCCTGCAACAACTCGATGCCCATCGTCTGAAAGTAGTGTGGGCTGACGACCCTCGTCACCGCGCTCGGATTCTGTCCGGGGCCGGGGTCGGGCTGACCCTCGATGGAGATGCCCGAAGAATCGCCTTGTTTGACTAAGGGAATCCAGTTCGTGACGGCTGCCGACTGCACGCCCGGCAGCGACTCGACGCGCCGCACCAACTCCGCGTAGAAGGACGCGCGCCGCGCCTGATCGGGATACTTCGTCTCCGGGAGCACGACTCTCATCGTCAACAGATTGTCCGCGCGGAAGCCCGGATCAACCCCTCGCAGGCGCAGGAAGCTGTTAATCAAAAGTCCCGCGCCGATGAGGAGGACGAGCGAGACGGCGACCTCCGCGACCACCAGAATGCTACGGATGCGGTTGCCGCGCCGCCCCGAAACCGAGTCGCGGCCTCCCTCCTTCAAAGTCTCGTTGAGGTTGAAGTTGGACGCCTGCGAGACCGGCGCTAAACCGAAAATCAGCCCCGTCAACAGAGAGACCAAAAGAGTGAAGCCGAGCACCGAGCCGTCAATCGCGATGTCTCTGGCCTGCGAGATGTTCTCCGGGATGAACGCCTTCAAAAGATTCACGCCCCACAGAGACAGCAGCAGCCCGACCACGCCGCCGAGCGCGGCCAGCAGAAGGCTCTCCGTTAAGAATTGACGGACGAGACGTATCCGGCTCGCGCCGAGCGCGACGCGCAAAGCGATCTCCTTCTGCCTCGCCGCAGCCCTTGCGAGGAGGAGGTTGGCGACGTTCGCGCAGGCGACCAACAGCACGAACCCGACCGCGCCCAAGAGGACGAGCAGCGCCGGTCTGATGTCTCCCACGACCTGCTCGTGCAAAGGGACGACCGCGACGCCGAGGTCTGTGTTCGCCGCCGGATACTGTTGTTGGAGGCGCGCCCCGATGGTGCTCATCTCGGCTTGCGCCTGTTCGACGGTGACGCCGGGCTTCGTGCGCGCGATGACCAGCAAGTAATGACTCTGGCGCGCGGCGGCCTGCTGCGGCGTGAAGGCGATGGGAACCCACAACTCATCTTCGCGTGTGGGGAACTGGAAGTGCTGCGGCATGACGCCGACGACCTCGTGGCTCTCGCCGTTCAAGATGAGAGGCTTGCCGAGGATTCCACGGTCGGAGCCGAACCGCCGCTGCCAGAGGCCGTGACTGAGAACGACCACGCGGTTCCCGCCGGGCTGGTCTTCTTCGGGCGAGAACGCGCGACCCAGGAGGGGCTCGACGCCGAGCAGCGGGAAGAAGCTGGCCGAGACGCGCTTGCCTTCGAGCCTCTCCGGCTCGCCCGTGCCCGTCAGGTTGAGACTGTGAGTGGCAATCGCCGCCATGCCCTCGAAGACCTTGTTCTGTTCGCGCCAGTCAACGAAGTTCGCGGGCGCGGGCGTGTCGCGCGGGTAGCCGCGCGCGGTTCTGTCCTCCCAGACCATGACGAGCCGTTCGGGGTCTTTGTAAGGCAGCGGGCGCAAAAGGACTGTGTTGACCACGCTGAAGATCGCGCTGTTCGCGCCGATGCCTAAGGCGAGCGCGACGACGGCGACGACGGTGAAGCCGGGATTCTTCCAAAGCATCCGCACGCCGTAGCGCAAATCCTGCCAGAGACCTCCGAACATGTTCGCTCTCCTTCGTTCCCCAAGTGTGACGGTCTCGCGCCGTTCGGGCCGCTCGACCCGGCGCAGTTCCTGCGCCAGCAAATCGCTCTCGGTTAATTCGAGCAGCGCCGCGTGACGCGCCCCCTCTTCCGTCGCGCCGCCCCGCAGCGACTGCTCGTAGCGGTCTTCGAGGTGCTGCGACAACTCCTCGACGATTTCGGCCTCGCGCGGCGGCGCGAGCCCCGAACCCGCGAGACGCCTTCTGACCACTTCTTTCCAGTCAGGCATTTTCGATTCCTATAATGCGGTTGATGGCCTCGACGAACTCCAGCCAACCGCTGCGCTGCGCCGCCAGAACCTTCTTGCCTGCGGGCGTCAGGCGGTAGTAACGCCGCCGCCTTTGGCCGGACTTCTCCACCCAGCGGCCCAGAATCCAGCCGCGCCGCTCCAGGCGGTAGAGCAAAGGGTAGAGCGAGGCGATGTTGAAGCGCAGGACGCCGCGCGAGCGTTGCTCGATGAGGCTGCCGATGTCGTAGCCGTGCCGGGGCTGGTCTTCGACGAGCGAAAGGATTAAAAGCTCGGCGCTGCCCTTCTTCAACTCGCGGTCGAGAATGTGTGAGCCTATATATGACATAGCCATATATTATTGAGAAGCATACGATCCGTCAACAAACTTTCGCCCCGTCCAAAGCCTCGGACGCCCTTCCACATTCTCGACCGCGCCGCGCCCGGCCAAACGGTTTCGGCTCGAAAATCTAAATACACCGCCGCCCGCTGATTTGTGGTACTAATTCGCGCGGAGGAAGAGAAGATGAACTGCATGAATTGCGGGGGCGCGCTGACGACCGGCCTGAGGTTCTGCCCGAAGTGTGGGAGCCCGGCGGCGCAGGAGCAGCCCCCGATGGCTTACGTGCCGCCGGGCGGGCAGATGCAGACTTCGTGGAACACGGGGCCGCAAGGCCGCGCAGCCGCCGCCGCCGCAACGCAAGTCGCGCACGGGGAAGATTCTGCTCATCCTCTTCGCCTTCCTCGTCCTCGTCGGCGCGGGCGCGGGGCTCGCGGTCTACTACGGCTACAGGTACGTCCAGAGCAGCCTCAAGTCTTCCGAGGCGTACCAGTTGGCGGAGGCGGAGCTGAAGCGGAGCGCGGCGGTCGCCGAGAAGTTGGGCGAGATTAAGAGCACGGGCTTTCCCGTCGGTAGTTTCAAGGTGGACGCGGACGGCTCCGGCTTCGCCACCTACACGGTGTCGGTCGAGGGGACGAAGGCGAGCGGTCGCTACATGGTCTTGATGACGCGCGAGGCGGGCGTCTGGCGCATCACGCGCGCCTTCGTCCAAATCGAAGACGGCGAGTCGGTCAACGTCGTCGGCGGCCCCGAAGAAGTCTCGAAGGAAGACGAACCGGCGCAAGGGGGCGACGACACGGCGTCGGGCGTGAAGCGTGTGACCGTGGGAGACTTGAACCGAAAGGTTATCAGCAAGCCCGTGCCCACTTATCCGCCGGCGGCGAGGGCGGTGAAGGCTTCCGGCCCGGTGGTCGTCTCGGTCGAGGTGGACGAGGGTGGCCGTGTGACGGCGGCGCGGGCGGTGAGCGGCCACCCGCTTTTGCGTGCGGCTGCCGAGGCGGCGGCGCGGCAGGCTCGCTTCTCGCCGACGCTGCTTTCCGGTAAGCCCATCAAAGCGCGCGGCCAGCTCACCTACGAGTTCAAGTCCGAGTAATCGTTAGAGTCCGAGTCGGAGTAGTCTTAAAAATTTAAGTCGGGGTGGTCGCGGGCGTGTCTTACCTCGTGGACGGCAACAACGTGATGGGGCAGCGCGTGGGGTGGCACCGCGACAAGGCGGGCGCGCGGCGGCGGCTGCTCACGGAACTCTCAAGGCTCGCGCGCGCGGCGGGCGTGAGCGTCGAGGTGGTCTTCGACGGCGCGCCGGAGGAGCACTTTCCTGACGGTTCGAGCTTCATGGGCGTGCGCGTCTTCTACGCCGAGCGCGGGTCGAACGCCGACGAGCGCATCAAACATCTGGTCGAGTCCTCGCGCGAGCGGCGGACGCTGAAGGTCGTGACCTCCGACCGCGCGCTGGCCGCCTACGTCCGCCAGTGCGGCGCGCAGGTCGTCCGCTCCGGCGAGTTCCGCCGCCGTCTCGACGAAGAGGCGAGCGCGGGCGACGCGCGGGCCGAATCGCAAGAGCGTTCCGGCGTCGCCGCGTCCGAACTGGGCGAGTGGATGAGCTACTTCGGCGTCGCCCCCGAAGACGACGAGGAAGAAGAGGAACGGCCCGCCGAGGTCAAGCGACCATCTCCCAAGCCGAAGAAGAAGAAGAAGCGGTGAGGAAGAAACGCGGAAGTCAGAACGATGAACGCTGAACTGAAAACAAAAAGCGTTTGTCTTTCAGTTCAGCGTTCATCGTTCCGACTTCTGACTTGGCCTACTCGCCTTGCGGCTCGCTGCTGACGAGTTCGAGGTCGAAGATGAGCTTCTTGCCGGCGAGCGGGTGGTTGCCGTCAACGGTGACGTGGGTGTTGGTGACTTCGGTGACGACGACTTCGAGCTGCTGGCCGTCGGGGAGCGGCATGAGGAGGTTCATGCCGACCTTCGGCTCGAAGGGGAACTTCGCGTTCTCGCGGTCTATCTCGGCGACGAGTCCTTCGCGGTGCGCGCCGTAGGCGTCTTCGGATTCGATTTCAATCGTCTTCGACTCGCCGACCGTCATGCCGCGCACGCCATCCTCGAAGCCGGGGATGACCTGCCCCGTGCCGACGGTGAATTCAAGGGGCTCGCCGCCGTCCTTCGAGGTGTCGAAGACCGCCCCGTCCGCCAGCCGACCGGTGTAGTGGACGCGCACGAGGTCGCCGTTTTTTACAGGCTCTGCCATAATTTCTCCGTTCGTTTGAATGTTCGTCGAAGCATCGCACATCACCCGTGCGAAATCCAGCCGGGACATTTGGGGCCGCGCCGCGCGCCGCCTCCGCCAATTACGTTTGACGGGAACTCACGATGAAAAGAATCGTCCCTCGCCTCCTCGCCGCCCTCCTCATCGTCGCGCCGACGCTCGCGCCGCTCCGCGCGCAAGGGCCGCGGACTCCGACGCCCGCGCCGAGCCCTTCGGCGGCGACGCCGCAACAAACTCCGACCCCCTCGCCGCAGGCGGACGCCGAAGATGAAGTCGTCCGCATCACCTCGAACCTCGTGCAGTTCGACGCCGTGGTTGTGGACAAGCAGGGGAGGCCGGTGACAGACCTCAGCCCCGAAGACTTCGAGGTCACGCTCGGCGGCGAGCGGCAGGAGATCACTAACTTCTCTTACGTCTCGAACGTCGCCGACCCTTCAGCCGCCGAGCGCCCGGCGGAAGCAAGCAAGCCCGCCGGGCGTGACGCGCCGCCCGTCCCGCCCGCGCGTCTGCGGCCCGGTCAGGTGCGGCGCACCATCGCGCTCGTCGTGGACGACCTCGGCGCTTCGTTCGAGAGCACGGCCTTCATCCGCCGCGCGCTCAAGAAGTACGTTGACGAGCAGATGCAGCCCAACGACCTCGTCGCCATCATCCGCACGAGCGCCGGGATGGGCGCGCTCCAGCAGTTCACCTCCGACCGTCGGCAACTTCACGCGGCCATCGAGCGCGTGCGCTGGTACCCGATGGGGCGTTCGGGCGTCGGCATCTTCCAGCCGCTCGAAGGCAAGCTTTCGGGCGACGTGCCGCGTCCGAGCGGCGGGCGCGAAGGCGAAGACGAAGAGGAGACGGAGAAGAGGGGCGGCGGCGTGGACGAGTTCCGCGAAGAGGTCTTCGCCGTCGGCACGCTCGGCGCGCTGAACTTCATCGTCAAGGGGATGAAGGAGCTGCCGGGCCGCAAGTCAATCGTCATGTTCTCCGAGGGCTTCTCGATCTACCGCCGCGAGGACATGGCGCATAGCACGCGCATCCTCGAAGGGATGCGCCGCCTCGCAGACCTCGCCAACCGCGCCTCGGTTCGCATCTACACGATAGACGCGCGCGGGCTTCCGTGGTTCGGGCTGAGCGCCGCCGACAACACTTCGGGGATGTCGTCGCGCGAGATCGAGACGGCGATGAGCGACCGCTCGACGAAGTTCCTTGAGACGCAGGACGCCCTGCGCTACCTCGCGCAGGAGACGGGCGGCTTCCTTGTCCGCAACAACAACGACCTGAGCAACGGCGTCGCGCGCGTCCTCGAAGACCAGAGGGGCTTCTACCTCATCGGCTTCCGCCCCGACGAGGAGACCTTCGACCCGGTCAAAGGCCGCCGCCGCTTCAACCGCGTCGAGGTCAAGGTGAAGCGCGCGGGCCTGCGGGTGCGCACGCGCGGCGGCTTCTACGGCTTCACCGAAGACGAAGCGGCCCGCCCCCTCCGTCGCACGCGCGGCGAGCAGCTCATCGGCGCGCTCACCTCGCCCTTCGCGTCGGGCGACGTGCGCCTGCGCCTCACGTCGCTCTTCGGCGGCGACGCGCAGCAAGGGACGTTCGTCGCCTCGCTCATGCACATTGACATGAGCAAGGTGAAGTTCGCCGAGGAGGCCGACGGCTGGCACAAGGCCGACCTCGACATCATCGCCATCACCTTCGGCGAGAACGGCAACGTCGTGGACGAGGTGAACCGCACCGAGACGGTGCGCGCGCGCGGGGATTCGCTGCGCGCCGTCGTCGAGGGCGGGCTCGTCTACACGATGCGCGTGCCCGTCAAGAAGCCGGGCGCGTATCAACTGCGCGTGGCCGTGCGCGACGCGGCGACCGAGAGCCTCGGCTCCGCGAGCCAGTTCATCGAAGTCCCCGACCTCAAGAAAAAGCGGCTCGCGCTCTCCGGCATCATCCTCGAAGGCTCGCCCGTGGCGCAGGCGAACGCGCCCGCCGCCGCGTCCTCAACGACGCCGCCGCAGCAGCAAGGCACTCCGGGCGAAGGGCAGGGGCGCGGCCCCGACCCGATGAGCAGTTCGGCGGTCAGGCGCTTCCGGCAGGGCACGCTGGCCGACTATTTAGTCAACATCTACAACGCCAGACTCGACCGCGCCACCGCGCGCCCGCAACTGCGCGTCCAGATGCGGCTCTTCCGCGAGGGCCAGCCGGCCTTCACCGGGCAAGTCAAATCCTTCGACCCCGGAAGTCAGAACGGCGCGAATTATTTTACGACGGGCAGCCGCCTCCGCCTCGGCTCAGACCTCGTCCCCGGCGAGTACGTCCTCCAACTCATCGTCACCGACGAACTCGTCAAAGGCCGCCACGCCACTGCGTCGCAGTGGATAGACTTCGAGATCGTGAAATAGTTCAAGGTTCAAAGTTCAAAGTTCAAAGTCGAGGGCTGACTTCAAACTTTGAACTTTGAACTTTAAACTTTGAACTCTATGTCCTCTTTATTCGCCGTCACACTCTTCGTCAGCGCGTTTCTACTGTTCTGGATGCAGCCCCTCGCGGGGAAGATTCTGCTGCCTCTTCTGGGGGGCACGCCCGCCGTCTGGAACACTTGCATGCTCTTTTTTCAGGCGGCGCTGCTGGCGGGCTACGCCTACGTCCTCGTCGTCACGCGGAGCCTCCGGACGACGCGCGCGCAGGTGTTGCTGCACGGCGCGCTGCTGTTGGGGGCCGCGCTCTTCATGTTGTTCGTCGTCCCCGGAGTGCTGGCGACGAGCGACGTGCCGACCGAAGGGAACCCGGCGGGGTGGCTTCTTAAAGCCTTGTTGATAACGGCGGGGCCGCCGTTCTTCGTCGTCTCGGCCACCGCGCCGCTCTTGCAAAAGTGGTTCTCGCAGACGCGCGCGGCCTCCGCCGGAGACCCATACTTTCTCTACGCGGCGAGCAACGCCGGGAGCCTCTCGGCGCTCCTCGCCTTCCCGCTCCTGCTCGAACCGAACTGGACGCTCGCGGGGCAACGAGCCTCTTGGGCGTGGGGCTACGCCGCGCTCGCCGTCCTCATTGTGGCCTGCGCTGTGGCGGCCCTCAGAACCCGCACGGTTAAGCAGGAAGGAGAAGGGAAGTCGGACGCGGACGAAGCGAGAGGGACGAGTAACGATGACGAGCGAGGGACAGTTGTTGATGATGAAGAAACGCGGGGCTTGAGTCTCAAGCAGAGGGCGCGTTGGGCTCTGCTCGCCTTCGTGCCTTCGAGTCTCGTGCTCGGCGTGACGACTTACATCACGACCGACGTGGCCTCCGCGCCGCTGCTCTGGATCATCCCGCTCACGCTCTATCTACTGAGCTTCGTCCTCGTCTTCGCGCGCCGCAGTTTCGTCTCGTGGCGTCTGATGGCGAGGCTCCTGCCGGGCGCGGGCATCATCATCACGCTCGTCTATCTTTCGGGCGCGACCGAGCCCGCGTGGTTCCTCATCCTCTTTCATCTCATCTTCCTCTTCGTCGCCGCGATGGTCTGCCACGGGCAGCTCGCCGAAGAGCGACCGCCGACAGCGCACCTCGCGGAGTTTTACTTGTGGGTCTCAATCGGCGGCGCGCTCGGCGGCTTCTTCAACGCCATCGTCGCGCCGCTCGTGTTCAACTCGGTCGCCGAATACCCGCTCGTCATCCTCCTCGCCTGCTACCTGCGCCCGTTGATGCAGCCCGGAAGGTTCGGCCTGCCGCGCTTCGGCAAGGCGGAGAAGCGCGCGGCGGTCGAGGGGGATGATGTTGAAGGAGCAGCCGTCGAAGATGAGAGTCGTGTCGGCTGGCGCGACGTGGCATACCCTTTGGGAGTGGGGCTTCTGACCGCCGTGCTGGTGGCGGTCGCCGTCGAGTTCGAGTTGGAGACGGTCGAGAAACTCGCGCTCACGCTCGGACTCCCTTTGGTTTTGCTCAACCACTTCTTCGCGCCGCGCCCCTTGCGCTTCGCGCTCGGCCTCGGCGCGGTGATGTTGGCGAGCCTTCTGATGTCCGAGCCTTCGAACTGGACGCTCCATGCCGAGCGGAATTTCTTCGGGACGATGCGCGTGACGCGCGACGAGGCGGACACGATGCGCCGCTTCTCGCACGGCAGCACTCTCCACGGGCGGCAGTTCACGGACCCTCGAAGAGCGTGCGAGCCGCTCTCTTATTATCACCGGCGCGGGCCGCTCGGCTCGCTCTTCGAGTCGTTCGAGGCGCGGGCCGCGCGGCCCGTGAACGTCGCCGTCGTCGGCTTGGGGACGGGCGCGAGCGCGGCCTACTCGAAGCCGGGGCAGACGTGGACGTTCTACGAGATAGACCCCTCGGTCGTCCGCCTCGCGCGCGACGCGCGGCTCTTCACGTATCTTTCGAACTGCACCGCCGTGCCCGTCGAAGCGGTCGTCGGCGACGCTCGTCTGCGGCTGCGCGAAGCGCCCGCGCATCACTACGGGCTCGTCGTGCTCGACGCCTTCAGCTCCGACGCCGTGCCCGCGCACCTCATGACGCGCGAGGCGCTCGACCTCTACCTCTCGAAGTTGACGGAAGGCGGACTCATCGCCTTCCACGTCTCGAACCGGAGCCTCGACCTCTCGCGCGTCGTCGGCGGGCTCGTGCGCCGCGCGGGCCTTGCGGCGCGCGTCTTCGCCGACAGAGAATACGAGCCGTCCGAAGGCAAGGAGCCCTCCGAGTGGGTCGTCGTCGCCCGCCGCGAGCAAGACCTCGGCGCGCTCGCGGCGGACGTGCGCTGGCAGCCCCTCGAAGAACACGAAGGCAAATTCGTCGTCTGGAGCGACGACTTCTCCGACATCGTGAGCGTCTTCAAGTGGTTTTAAAAGCCGTGACAGGTAAACCGTGACAGGTGACAGGAGAAAACCGGTTCTTCACGTCGCGGTTTACAACTCAAGATTCACGGCTCTTCTCCTGTCACGGTTTACGGTTCACGGTTCACGGTTTACGGCCTTTATGCTTTCCATCATCGTCGGCACAGCCGGGCACATTGATCACGGGAAGACGGCGCTGGTGCGCGCTCTGACGGGCGTGGACGCGGATCGTCTGCCGGAGGAGAAGCGGCGCGGCATCACGATTGACCTCGGCTTCGCCGAGCTTGACCTCGGCGACGTGCGCGTCGGGTTCGTGGACGTGCCGGGGCACGAGCGTTTCGTCAAGAACATGCTCGCGGGCGCGCACGGCATTGACGCCGTGGCCCTCGTCATCGCCGCCGACGAGGGCGTGATGCCGCAGACGCGCGAGCACTTCGACATCTGCTCGCTCCTCGAAGTTAAGTCCGGCCTCGTCGTCATCACCAAGACCGACACCGTTGACGAAGAGCTTCTGGAACTCGTCCGCGCCGAGGCCGCAGAGCTGGTCGCCGGTTCTTTCCTCGAAGACGCGCCCGTCGTCGCGGCGAGCGCGCGCACGGGCGAGGGGCTCGAAGAGTTGAAGAGAGTTTTGCGCGAAGTCGCGCTCGCAGTCCCGGCCCGCTCGTCCGAGACCGTCGCGCGCCTGCCGGTTGACCGCGCCTTCACGATGCGCGGCTTCGGCGCGGTCGTGACGGGCACGCTCGTCGCCGGTGAGATCGGCGAAGGGCAGGAGTTGGAACTGTTACCGACGGGCGCGCGCGTGCGCGTGCGCGGCCTTCAGGTGCACGGCGCGGCGGTGCGCGCGGCGGGCGCGGGGCAGCGGACGGCGGTCAACCTCGCGGGCGTCGAGGCCGCGTCGGTCGAGCGCGGGATGTTGCTCGCGCCGGTCGGTCGTCTGACTCCGACGCAGATGTTGGACGCGCGCGTCGAAGTCCTGAAGAGCGCTTCGCGCGCCGTGCGGACGCGGCAGAGGGTTCGGGTTCACCTCGGCACGGCGGAAGTCTTAGCGCGCGTCGCGGTGCTGGAAGAGTCGGGCGAGATTGCGCCGGGCGCGTCGGGCTTCGCGCAACTCCGGCTCGAATCGCCGGTCGCCGCGCTCCCCGGCGAGCGTTTCATCATCCGGTCTTACTCGCCGCAACGCACCATCGCGGGCGGAGAGATTCTGGACGCGCACGCCGCGCGCCACCGCCGCCGCGAGCACGAGCGGGCGCGCACTCGATTGTCAGAGTTGACCGAGGCCGACCACGCGGGCCGTCTCTCGTTCTTCATCGTCTCGGCGGGCGAGGCGGGCGCTCGCGCGTCTGAACTCGCGGCGCGCACGGGCTGGCGCGATGAGGTTTTGGACGGCGCACTAAAGGAAGCGCTCGCGCGCAGCCTCGTGGTCGAGTCGGAGGGCGTCGCGGTCAGCCGCGCGGTCTTCGAGCGTCTGGCGCAGAGGGCCGAGGAGGAAGTCGAGGCGCACCACGCGCGCGACCCGCTCTCGCGCGGGATGGCGCGCGAGACTTTGCGCGAGCAGGTCTTCGCGCACGCCGCGCCGGAGGTCTTTCGCGCCGCGCTCAGAGACGCCGAGGAGCGCGGCGCGCTCGTCTCGGAGCGCGAGCTGGTGCGTTCGAGCCGCCACAGCCTCGAACTCTCGCCGGCGGACGCGGCGTTGCGTGACCGCCTCGAAAACATCTACCGCGACGCGGGGCTCGAAGCGCCGACGCTCGCGGAGGCGCTTGAGCGGGCGGCGGGCGGCCCCGGCGCGAGGCCCGAACACCTGCGAAAAATCCTGCGGCTGCTGCTCGACGCGGGCGCGCTCGTCCGTGTGCGCGAAGACCTCATCTTCCACCGCGAGGCGCTCGACGGACTCGTCGCCGCGCTCGGCGACTACGCCGCGCGCCACGAGCCCGAACGCCTCATTGACGTCGCCGCCTTCAAGGAACTCTCCGGCGTCTCGCGCAAATACGCCATCCCACTGCTCGAACACTTCGACCGCACGCGCGTCACGCGCCGCGCCGGAGACCGGAGGATAATCCTTTAAAAGCCGTGAACCGTGACAGGTAAACCGTGACAAGATGAAGACAGGTTTTCTCCTGTCACCTGTCACCTGTCGCGGCTCACGGCTTTTAAATCTCTTGCTTCTCGCGGGTGAGGGCTGTAACATAGGGCCGCAAAAAAGCAGTCCCAATGGCCGTAGCTCGACACCGGCAAAATTCTACAGAAGTTGTGAGCGGCTCGGTCTTCTGAAGCCGACCTTTTCCGATCTATCGAACGCTGGAGGCTCGACATGAAAAGCATGTTAGACGTTCTGCTAGGGATCGTTGGATTAGCGGCGCTCGTCTTCGCGATTTATGAGTTCTACGTGTTCGCATCCGCCGAGGGAACCGAAGGCCCACGGGCGAATCTCTACATGGCGATAGCCGGGGCCATCGTGCTCGCCGTCTGCGCGCTCGCCCTCTTCCTCCGCCACTCCGGCGCGGAAGAAGAGATACACATCACGCAGTGAAGGCCGCCGGCGCTCCGCGTCGCGCGAGTCTTCGCGAAGCGGCCCCGCGCATGCGAACGGGTGGGCGAGCCCGGCGGAAGCCATTCCCGTAACGCCCTCCGAATTGATTTCGTGACGCCGTTTCGTGTTCTCCGGCGGTGAGGCCCGCCGGAGAGTGCGGGCGGCTTTTTCATTCCCGACCCGGCAGGAGAGATTGCCCGATGTTCGACGTTTTCGTCCTTGTCTTTCAGGCGCAGGAGTCTCAAGCCTACCGCGCCCCAACCTATTTCATCCCCGTCGCGCTCGCGCTCCTCTCTTTGGGCGCGCTCGGCTGGCTCGTCGCGGCGGTGCTCGGCTTCACGCGGGCGCGCGTCTTCGGGGCCGCGGCGCGCTGGTTCGCCCTGGCCTCGGTGTGTCTCGTCATCTATCACTTGCAGTGGGTTCTGCTGGCGGTGGGGATTATGGATCAGAGCACTGACACGGTCTTGAGCGTCGGGGCCTTCTTCAACCTCTTCGTCGCCCTCGCCGCCGTCTGCGCCATCATCGGCTTCACGCGCTTTACCAACCCGCGACCGTAAGAAAGTCAGAAGTCAGAACGCTGAACGATGAACTAAAAACAGTTTGTCTTTCAGTTCATCGTTCAGCGTTCTGACTTCTGACTTATCTGTTCAGTTCTCTCGCCGCGTCCGTCGCGTAGTAGGTGATGATGATGTCGGCCCCGGCGCGGCGGATGCTGGTCAAAGTCTCCAGCATCACACGCTTCTCGTCTATCCAGCCGCGCGCGGCGGCGGCCTTAATCATCGCGTACTCGCCGGAGACGTGGTAGGCGGCGAGCGGCAAATCGAAGCGGTCGCGCACCATCCGCAGGATGTCGAGGAACGCCGTCGCCGGCTTGACCATCAGGATGTCCGCGCCCTCCGAGTAGTCCAGCTCTGCTTCCCTCAAAGCCTCGCGCGCGTTCGCCCCGTCCATCTGGTAGGCGCGCCGGTCGCCGAAGGCGGGCGCGCTGTCGGCGGCCTCGCGGAACGGCCCGTAGAAGGCCGAGGCGTACTTCACCGCGTAAGACATAATCGCCACGTGCGAGAAGCCCGCGCCGTCGAGCGCCTCGCGGATCGCCCCCACCTGCCCGTCCATCATCGCCGAAGGCGCGATGACGTCCGCGCCCGCCCTCGCCTGGCTCACCGCCGTCTGCGCGAGCAGCTCCAAAGTCTCGTCGTTCAAGACCTCCCCGTCTCTCACCACCCCGCAGTGACCGTGCGAAGTGTACTCGCACAGGCAAGTGTCGGCGACGACGACCATCTCCGGGACAGCGGCGCGCACGGCGCGGATGGCCTCCTGCACGACGCCGCGACGGTCGTAAGCGCCCGAAGCGGTCTCGTCCTTCGACTCCGGCAGCCCGAACAGAAGCACCGCCGGGACGCCCAAGTCAAAAGCCGCCGACGCCTCGCGCGCGACCTCCTCGACCGAAAGGTTAAAGACACCCGGCATCGAAGGAACTTCCCGCCTCACGCCCGCGCCCGGACACGCGAACAGAGGGAGCATCAGGTTCTCCCTCGACAGCCGCGCCTCCCGCACCAGCGCCCGCAAACCCTCCCGCCGCCGCAGCCGCCGGGGGCGGTGTACAAGGTCGCTCATCGGCAAATCACTCCTCCCGCTTCCAACATCTTCAACGCGACCGCAATCATACGTTTTACCTCCGCCGCCCCGCAAACCCACCCGCCGAACCCGCCCTAAAATCCTCGGCGGAGGATGAAAATTCACTCCCCCCGCACCACCGCCCGCCCTTCCAACCCCCAACTTGACCTTTCCCCTCTAACCTTTATAATTAACCCCCTTCCAGCGTGGCGGGGTAGCTCAGCCGGTTAGAGCGTGGGATTCATAACCCCAAGGTCGGGAGTTCGAGTCTCCCCCCCGCTACCAACAGAATCAAGCATTTACGGCGGCCAGCTTTGGCCGCTGTTCTTCTTTCGGGGCAGGAATGGGGCAGGCTTGCCCGGTTCTAGTCCTCGCCGCCTCAACCGCCTCCCTTTTCGCCCGCTCTGTTCCGTGCGTGTAGCGGCGGGTCGTCGCGACTGAAGAATGTCCCATCAGTTCGGCGATAGTCGCCTCGGAGAATCCGGCCTCACCCAGGCGCGTCCCGAAAGTGTGCCTAAGATCGTGCCAGCGTAGGTTCCTAATACCTGCGAGGCGGCATGCCTCGGCGAAACCTTTTTTGAGGTCAGTGTATGGCTTGCCGGTCTTCGGATTGACGAAGACGTAGGCGCTTCCAAGGTTCTCCCGCACCAGCTCAAGCATGATCGTCCTTACTTCAGCGTTCATCGGCACGGGGTATTCTTTCCCGGATTTCGAGTTCGGCACCCAAAGCACGTTGCGTTGTAAGTCAACCTGCTCTTTGCGCAGGTTGAACTGGTCGCCGCGCCGCATCCCCGTCCCGATGGCGACGATGACGGGCCTGCGCAGGTGTGCGAGCGAGCCTGCGAGCACGGAGAGGAGGCGCGGCTCCTCCTCGTCGAGCAGGTATCTGCGCCGCTTGTTGTCCAAGTCGAATTTCCTGACTTTCTGGCATGGGTTAGTGTCCGTGTGCCTGGGCTCGACGGCCAAGGTGAGAATGCGCGAGAGTAGTTCAAGCTCCCGGTTGACCGAGGCGAGGCTGCGTGTGCCTCCTCTCTTCGCGTTAGACTTGCGGCGTTCACTTTTAACGTGAGTTCGACGTAATTCTTGAACAGAATCAACAACTTAACTTCTGAGACTGATTGAAATCTGCGCTCAATCGTCGGGAACAGGCCGAAAGTGCCCGTCAGTAGCAGGATTGAGCACATTGAAGTTAGCTGTTTCAGAACGAGCTGTTTGTTTTCAACGACTTAGCCAATTTCTTACGTCGAACTCACGTACTTTTAAATTTTTCAATCAGCAGGGGCGAAATCTGTGCAAAGGTTTTGCCCCTGAAGTGTTTGAGGAGGACTCTCAGCAGTTGACCTATCTGCTCTTCCTCAAGATGGCCGACGAGGGCGCGCGCCTGCCGCCGTCACTTGCCAAGCCCTCCGGCGTCCCCGCCGAGTACGACTGGGCGAGCCTCAAAGACCTGAGCGGCGACGCGCTTGAAGTCCACTACCGGCACATCCTCGAAAACCTCGGCAAGTCGCCGGGCCTCCTCGGCGTCATCTTCCGCAAGGCGCAGAACAAGATTCAAGACCCGGCGAAGCTCCGCCGCCTCATTGACCTCATTGACACCGAAGTCTGGGCCGGGCTGCCGATTGACGTGAAGGGAGACATCTACGAGGGGCTCCTGCAAAAGAACGCCGAGGACACCAAGAGCGGCGCGGGCCAGTACTTCACGCCCCGCCCGCTCATCCGCGCCGTCGTCGAGGTGATGCGCCCGCAACCGCTTCAGACCGTCTGCGACCCGGCCTCCGGCACGGGCGGCTTCCTCCTCGCCGCGCACGACTACATCTCCGACCCGAATAACTTCGCGCTCGACCGCGACGAGAAACAACACCTCCGCGACTTGGCCCTACGCGGCTGGGAGATCGTGGACGCGACCGCGCGGCTCTGCGTGATGAACCTTTACCTGCACGGCGTCGGCGGCAAGGAGAGCCCCGTCCGCGTCGGCGACAGCCTCGCCGCCCCCGCCGGTGAGAACTTCGACATGGTGCTGACCAACCCGCCCTTCGGCAAAAAGTCGAGCATCACCATCATCAACGAAGAGGGCAAGGCCGACCGCGAGTCCATCACCTACGAGCGCCCCGACTTCTTCGCCACCACTTCCAACAAGCAACTCAATTTTCTCCAACACGTCTACTCGCTGCTCACCACGAACGGCAAGGCTGCCGTCGTCGTCCCGGACAACGTGCTCTTCGAGGGCGGCGCGGGCGAGACCATCCGCCGCCGCCTGCTCAAAGCCTGCGACGTGCATACGCTGCTGCGCCTCCCGACCGGCATCTTCTACGCGCAGGGTGTCAAGGCCAACGTCCTCTTCTTCGACAAGCGGCCCGGAAGGGAAGAGCCCTGGACGGAGAAGCTCTGGATTTACGACCTCCGCACCAACATCCACTTCACGCTCAAGACCAACCCGCTCGGCGAGGGGGATTTGCGGGACTTCATCTCCCGCTTCAACCCCGATAACCGCCGTGACCGCAAAGACACAGAGCGCTTCAAGCGCTTCAGCTACGACGAACTACTTCAACGCGACAAGGTGAGCCTCGACATCTTCTGGCTCAAGGACGAGAGCCTCGAAGACTCCGCCAACCTCCCCGCGCCGGAAGTGCTGGCACAGGAGATCAGCGAAAATCTGCAAGCCGCGCTCGAACAGTTCGGCGGCATCCACGAGGCTCTGAGCACGAGCTGAAGGACACGTCAATCTTTCACCGTCTGGTGACATGCGGCTCAACGTTCATCAGTTGGCAAAAGCTTTCGCGTCCCCGTAGCAGCAGGCTGACCATCTCTGCGAGCGCGAGGGGCGGCGTCGAGTCCGGGAGGAAGCGGTAGCGGAAGAGTAGCTCTCGCGCGTCGCCGATGTCGCGGAAGAGGATGTCCTGCATGAAGTTGCCCCAGCGCTCCGGCCCGATGAGTTCGACGACCGCGCCGGCGTGGGCCGAGGGCAACAGCATGTTCGAGCCGTGGACGCCGACGACGACGTGGCTCGCGGCGTAGCGTTCGCACCAGCTCCGCTCGGTGGCTTCGTCTATCGCAGGGCGTCGAAGGTCTTTGACCCATGGGGGGAGGACTTCGTCTCTCCCGGCCTTGCTCAATCCCGCGACCGCGAAATCGAGTGTGGGATAGTCCCGGCGGAGCGCTTCCGCGAGCGTGGATACCAGAAAGTGCTGGCCGCCTTGCGCGCGGGCCGAAGGGGCGAGCAAGCGTCTGAGTTGTTCGCGGCGGGTTGAAGGAATGTCATCTGTCGTCGCTTGCCACGGGCGGTCGTCGCGCCAGATGAAGGTCACGGTCGGCTCCTTCAGGCGCTCGGCCCACTCTTCGAGCGGGAACGGTTCGACGCGGGTGAAGCGTTCGATGTCGTATTCGTCGGGCCGCGGGTGCGAGAGTGCGTGGCTGAGGCTCACGCTCTCGAACGCTTCGACGCGGCGGCGGATTTCGCGCGCGAGCCACTCGTTCCACTCCGTCCCGCGTCGCAAGGGCAGGCCGACCGTCCAGACTTGCGTGACGCCGTCCGGCACCATCCACGCGAGGAATGACGGCACGATCACAATCAGGTCAACGTCGCGTCGCTGGTCGAGATAGGATTGCACGTTGAGAAGTTTGAGGAGCGAGTGTCCGTAGAGGGTGTCGAGACAGTTGAGGAGGACGACGTGCCGTGTGACGGGCAGACACTCGCGCACGTCGAAGGGCACGGGCGTGTCAGTGCGGCGGGCGTAGGAGCCGCGCAGCCATTCGGCGAACCACTCGACGCCGTGCGGGTCGTGCACCGCGCCCGTCGCCTTCTCTAAAAGCATCGGCGTGTAGAGGGCCTGCCCCGACGAGAGGTCGCCGTAGAACTCTCGAAGGCAATGCGGACAACGAAGGTCGGCGAGGTTACGCATACCGGGGACGTGCCAGCCCGCGACGCTCAGGCGCACGCGGCAGTGCGGGCACTCGTGGTCGGCCTCTGTGAGCGGGTGCAGCGGGATCATATCAAGTCGTCAATCGTGAATCGTAAATCGTCAATCGTGAAAGACAACTTCTTACTATTCACGATTGACGATTTACGATTCACGGCTTTTAGGCGTCGCCAGGTGCATGGAGTAGCAAGCGGTTTGCACGCTCTCTCGTCCGGGGAAAACGGGGTCGCCCTCCACGACGTTCCGCAGTTCGTAGCCTGCGTCTTTCAAGTATGCTTCGAGCTGGTCGGGGGTGTTGCCCATGTCGAAGGTCGTCTGACCGAACTCAAACGTCATGCAGCGGACTCGCTTCTCGCTCATCATCCGCCGCGCGCCCATCAACACCTGAAGCTCCGCGCCCTCCACGTCAATCTTCAGCAGGTCTATTTCCGTGACGCCGTTCCTCTCGCAGTAAAGGTCAACGGTCGTGGACGGCACTTCTTCGGTCGCGCGCGGCTTGACGTTGATGCCGTAATTCTCCAGCGGACGCAGGGCGCGCGTGTTCCAGCTCATGTATTCGTCGTCGTAGATGTGCAGGAGCACCGTGCCCTCTTCCTCCGCAAGCGCGAGCTGGTTGAGGCGGACGTTGCGGAGCGAGGCCGCGCGGCTGACTGCCGACAGACGCTCGAAGGCCGCGCCGCAGGGCTCGAAGGCGTGGACGCTCCCGGTCTCGCCGACGAAGCGGGAGAAGAGGAGCGTCAAGTCGCCGACGTTCGCGCCCGCGTCGAAGACCGTCATCCCCTCGCGCAGGTATCCGAGATAAAAAATCCTCTCCGCGCGTTCGACTTCGATGAACGAAGCGGCGGGAGGCGACGCGCCCGCCGTCGTCACGCGGCTTAGACGGCGCAAGCGACGGATGAGAGAGGCGGCGCGCTCCCTCACACCAGTCTCCCCGCCGCCGTTTCGCTCGCCGCGCGACGCACGTCGAGGCAGCAGCAGTAACAGGCGCTCTCGATTTCGATAGACGGTCTCATCAGAAGACTCTAAAGGGAGACTCAGGCGAGCAGGTCGCGCCACGAACTCGCGTCTACGTCAACCAGCGACATCTCGGAGACGGCCCCGGCGAAGTGTAGAAAGAAACCGTCGAGGAATGCCGTCGTGGCGCACAGCCTTTCAAACCTCTCTTGCGGCGGGCCTTCAGCGCCGGGGTAAAACTTACGCCTGAAGCGGGCCGCCAGGCCGTGCGACGCCGACCGCGCGCGGGCGGAAGGCGACTGCCCGCCGCTCAGGAGGAACGGGTAGTACAAAGACTTGTAGGCGAGCCAGACGAGGTTGAAGCGGTGATCAATCCACTGGACGAGCCCCGCTTTGAGAAGCTCGTAAGAGAGTGCCCTCGTCTCGTAGTTGCCTTTATCGGTCTCCTCGTAGCCGAAGTAGATGTCCTCCAGCGTCCGCGTGTGGTGCGCGGGCGAGAGGACTAAGACGCCCCCCTGCACGACGCCTTCGAAGTCGCAGTCGAAGCCGTCTATCGCGTAATACTCTCGCGGCGTGTGTGCGACGTGCAGGCAGGTGTCTCCCCAATGCTCGTACAGTCTTTGCAGGGCGACCTCGCTCAACTCCGGCGTCGGGATAGACCACGCATCCACGGCCCCTACTTTCTCGACGGCGACGCCCGCCGCGACGCAGGGCGCGGACGCCCAGTTGACGAGGATGTCCGAATCCATCCACACCACCCTCTCATACTTTTGGACGGAGGGCTGGCCGAGGACGAGGCACTTCTGCCACGACGGCGAGCGCCGCGCGCCGCGCTCCGAGCCGTCGAGGGGCTCTTTGAAGCAGATGATGTCGTAGCCGTGCCGGTCGGCATACCTTTGCCAGTTCACCCGGCACAAACGCTCCCACTGATCGGCGTAACTCTTCCCGACCGCCAGCGTCACCATCGCCTTGGAATTACTCATGTCACGAATCCAATCCACAAACCTGCGAACGTAGTCGGGCGCACCTCACCCGCCCAACGCCTCGCGGACGACGGCGTCAATCTGCGCGGCGCGCGACGCGAAGGTGTGTTCGCGCAGCGTGCGGCGCTGACCGGCGGCGGCGATCCGGCTGCGCTCGGCCTCGTGCGCGAGCAGGTATTTAACTTTCTCGACGCACTCCGAGGCGTCGCGGTAGGCGACGACCTCCGTGTCCGGCTCGAAGAGGTCGGGGAGGTTGGTCTTCCAGTCCGTCAGCAGGCAAGCGCCGACGCCCGTGGCCTCGAAGAGACGCATGTTCGAGGCGTTGACCGGCGAGATGTCAATGTGCGTGTTGAGGGCGACGCGGCTGTCTCGGAGTTGTCGGAACATCTCAAGGCCGAAGAGCGGAGGCCGCGCGCGGCGCACGATGCGTTCGTCTAACGACGGCGCGGGCGCAAGTGTCGCAGTGCCGCCGCGAAGCATCCGCGCCGCACGACGCGCCACGCCTCCGACGAACGGCAAGGCTGACACGCGCGCGCGCACGCCCGGTTGATGGCTCGGAGGTTGCAGCCCGGCCTCAGACCAGATTTGCAGTTCGGTCTCTTCGACGAGCCGCGAGATAATCTTCTCGCGTTCGAGATGAAACTGGTCGGACTTGATGATCGAGCCGAGGAAGACGAAGTTGGCGGCGGGCGCGGGCGTCGCGCCGAGCTTGTTCAGCACGCGCGGCTCGAACGCGTGGTTGACGTGGCGGCTGTGGTGGCCTTGCTCGGTGAAATGCGCGACCAGTTCAGGCACGCACGAGAGCACTACGTCCCATTCGCGGAAGACCGAGCCGTCGCGGTAAGGCGCTCCGCACCAGCCGAGCACGAGACGGAGTGAGGGGCACGTTTCTTTGAGGCGGCGGAGGAACGCGGCGGTCACGGTCGAGTAGTCGGCGACGATGAGCACGTCGGGGCGGAAGTCCGTGACCTGTGCGGCGGTGATGTCAAAGAGCCAGTCGCCTTCGTCGAACACGAGCCCGTGTTCCGCGGCCCAAGCCCTCTGCATCGGCCCGGCGTTGGCGACCAGATCGCAAGTCTCGTAGCCGAGCCCTTCGAGTGCCTTCGTCCAGAAGTCGGACGAGCCGAAACAGTCTTCGATGAGCGCGGCGTGCTGCGCGGCGTAGGGCTGCGCGGCGAGGCCCGGAAGCCGCGCGTAGAACTGTTCGAGGTAGGTGGGGTAGTAGACGCCAATTTTCAGCAGGCGCATCAGCCGAAAGCCTTTTTACAGATCGAGATGGTAGATGAGGTTGCCGGTTGCGGGATCAACTCCCGCCTGCGTGAATCCCATCACGGCGGCCTTTTTCGCCGGGGCGTTATCAGGGTGCGACTTATACATCACACGCGATGTACCGCGCAGCTTGCAGATGACTTTGGTCAGTTCCACTGTCAACTGCATGAACCCGTAGCCGCGATATTTCTCGGCGACAAAAGTGCCGAGGGTCGGCACTTCGTAGCCCTCATCCCATCCGCGCAGCATAAAAAATCCCGCCAGTTCATCCTGACACAGGAGACCCATGTAAACATCCTTACGACGCTCCGCAAGCATCTTCGCGATTTGGTCTGCCGCGAAACTGAATGCGTAGAAAAAGCGCGTGTATTCGGGCGGCTGCGCGAGCAGGAGCGAGGACAGGGCTTGCGCGTCCTCGACCCGCAGGGGGCGGACCGCGAAATCCGTCGAGTCTCCAGAACTGTTCGTCTCCGCCGCGTTCATAATCATTCCGGGAGTTTACTTTTCGGGGCACTTATAACACTATTCCCACTTCACTTCAGTATCATTTCTGTCGCGGCGATTTGTCGGAAGCTGCGCGGCGCGACAACCGTCGGCAATCCGTGGAGGCCAGCTTAGTCGTAGAAATAGCGCGTCGGTGAGGTGAAAGGGATTTGAGCCCGAAGGCGAATGGGAGAGGTTTTCGTGAGTAGTCGGACTGATGAAGAAAGGGCGACGGGCGGGGCGTGGCGCGACTCGGAGCGCTTCGCTTACGCGACACTCGACGCGCTCTCCGAACACGTCGTCGTGCTCGACGAGCGCGGCACGGTCGTCGCCGTCAACCGGGCGTGGCGCGAGTTCGCCGGGGCCAACTCGCTTTCGCCGGAGGGACTGAGTGAAGGGGCGAACTACTTCGACGCCTGCGAGAGCGCGAGGGGGGTGGGCGCGGCGGACGCCGCACGCTTCGCCAAAGGTCTCCGCGCCGTCGTCGCCGGCGAGTTGGACGAATTCTCTCTCGAATACCCCTGCCACTCGCCCGCCGAACGACGCTGGTTCATCGCCCGCGCGACGCGTTTCGAGTTGGACGATGAAGTCCGCGCCGTCGTCACGCACGCGAACATCACGGCGCGTAAGCTCGCCGAAGAAGCGACGCGCTTCCGGTCTCATCTGCTCGACACGGTTGAGCAGGCCGTCATCGCCACTGACCTTAGTGGGACGATCACCTACTGGAACCGCTTCGCGGAGACTCTCTACGGGTGGCCCGCCGCCGAAATCGTCGGGCGCAACATCATAGAAGTCATGCTGCCGGAAGCCATGCGGGAGCAGGCCGTCGAAATCATGTCGCGCCTGCAAGAGGGCCAGAGCTGGTCGGGCGAGATGACGGTTCGGCGGCGCGACGGCACGACCTTCCCGGCCTACATCACGGACGCGCCAATCTACGACGACGAAGGGGCGGTGGTCGGCTTTGTCGGCGTCTCCAACGACATCACCGAGCGCAGGCGCACCGAGAGGCTGCTCGACGCGCAGAAGCAATCGCTGGAGATGGTCGTCACCGGCAGGCCGCTCGCCGAAGTGCTGACCTATCTGACGCGAGTCGTCGAGCAGCAGTCCGACGGGCGGGCGGTCGCCTCCATCCTGCTGCTGGACGAAGAGGGCCGCCTGCGTAACGGCGCTTCGCCGAGCCTGCCGGATGACTACCTCGATGCGATTGACGGTCTCAAAGCCGACCCGAACGTGGGCACTTGCAGCGCGGCGGCATCCACCGGCAGGCCCGTCGTCACCCCCGACATCGCCGCCGATCCCAAGTGGGAGGGCATCAAGCATCTGCCTTTGGGATTGGGCTTTAAATTCGCTTGGAGCATGCCCATCACGGCCCGCGACGGGCGCGTGCTGGGAACCTTCGGCACCTACTTCCGCGAGCGCCGTGAGCCCGTGGCGCTGGAGCGTCAGGTGGTGGAAATCCTCGCACGCACGGCGGCCCTCGCCATCGAGCGCAAGCGGGCCGAAGAGGACTTGCGCGAGAGCGAGGGCAAGTACCGTCTGTTATTGGAGCAAGCCTCCGACGGCATCCACACCTATGACCTGCGCGGGAATTTCATCGAGACGAACTTGAGGCTCTGCGAGATGCTCGGCTACACCCGCGAAGAGCTTTTACGGCTCAACGTCAAGGACATCATCCCCCCCGAAGACCTCGCCCGCGCGCCCCTCCGCTTCGACGAGTTGCGGGCCGGGCGGACGCTCATCACCGAGCGGCGGCTGCTCCGCAAGGACGGGACGCTCCTGCCCGTCGAGATCAGCGGGCGGATGGTTCAGGACGGGGTGCTGCAATCCATCATCCGCGACATCAGCGAGCGCAAGGGGGCCGAGCGGGAGTTGCACGAGGCATACGACGAGTTGGAAGGGCGCGTGAAAGAACGCACCGCCGAACTGGCGCGCGCCAACGCGACGCTGAAGGAAGAGAACGCCGAGCGTCTGCGCGCCGAGGAGGGCCGCAAGGAACTTCTGCGGCGGCTCGTCTCCGCGCAGGAGGAGGAGCGCCGGCGCATCTCGCGCGAACTGCACGACCAGATGGGGCAGCAGTTGGCCGCCCTGATGATGGGACTCAAGGCGCTCGACGCCGACTCGCACGGGCGGCAATCCGCCCTCCGCACCCTTCGACAACTACAAGAGTTGACCGACGAGTTGGCGCGTGAGGTACATACCCTCGCGTGGGGTCTGCGCCCGCCCGCGCTCGACGATTTAGGATTGCACACGGCCCTCTCCAACTACGTCGAGGAGTGGGCCGAGCGTTCGCGCGTGCCCGTGGACTTCCACAGCGCGGGCTTCGACGGCGGGCGGCTCCCCCTCTCGCACGAGACGGCGCTCTACCGCATCGCGCAGGAGGCGCTGACCAACGTCTTCAAGCATTCAGGGGCCGACCGCGTCAGCTTCATCCTTGAGCGGCGCGGGGATCACGTCCTCGTCGTCGTGGAAGACAACGGCAAAGGCTTCGACGTTGAAGCGCCGCCGGTGACTTCGGCCAAATGTCGCAAGCTCGGCCTGCTGGGGATGCGCGAGCGGGCGGCGATGCTCGGCGGGACGCTCGACGTCGAGTCGGCGCACGGCGCGGGCACGACCGTCTTCGTCCGCATCCCCGTCGGCGCGGGCGGCGACGAAGGAGGAGGAGGCGCGCGTGAGTAAACTCCGCGTCCTTATCGCCGACGACCACATGGTCGTGCGCGAGGGGCTGAAGACGCTCGTCAACGCGCAGGCGGACATGCACGTCGTCGGCGAGGCGGACAATGGCAGGACGGCTGTGCAGCTCGCCGTCGAACTCAAGCCCGACGTGCTGGTGATGGACGTGTCCATGCCGGAGATGGGCGGGGCGGAGGCCACGGAGCGCCTGCGGCGGGAGTGCCCGCAGGTCAAGGTGCTGGCGCTCACCTTCTACGAAGACAGGAGTTATCTGCGGCAGATGTTGGATGCCGGGGCAGCGGGCTACGTCCTCAAGCGCGCGGTGATGGAGGAGCTGGTTCACGCCGTCCGCACGGTGGCGGCGGGCGGCTCATACCTCGACCAGACCCTAGCCAACAAAGTCGTCAGCAGCTACTTCAACCAGAACCAGTCCGACGGCAAGGCGGCGGGCGGCGATTTGAGCGAGCGCGAATCGCAAGTCCTGCGCCTCATCGCGTGGGGCTACAGCAACAAGGAGATCGGCTGGAAGCTCAACATCAGCGTCAAGACGGTGGACACCTACAAGCTCCGGCTGATGGAGAAGCTCAACCTCCGCAGCCGCACGGACATCGTCCGCTACGCCCTCCGTCAGGGGTTGCTTCAGGACGAATGACCGCCCTCCGCCCCCGCGTCCGAACTCCCGTCCCTCAAGCCGGTCTTTAAATTCCCTGTCGGGGATTACCCTACACGCCTTCCGATTATACCGACAGCACAATGTGCGTTAACACACATACAATAAATTCTTCCCCATTTACCATCTACGCGTCCCCCCAGATGCATTGTTAAGCCGCAGGCGCGGTGTGAAGTACCTCCGACGAATTGCCGGCGGCGTCCTCGACCGGGAGAGTAATTTTCGGCGAGGCACCTCAATCCGCTTCGACAGCGGCGTCCGTACTTCGAATACCTAAGACCATTTAATGAGGTGAGAACTCCGCGTCCGGCGACGGCCACCGCCGCCCGCCCTCGTCGGAGACTAAGAAGAGCGGCGCGGCGTCCGCGCCTCAAACAAGGATTGCCGCGCGGCGTGGATTCCGAGAGCCCGGCTTACGAAGCGCGGTGGGCCAACCGGGAAAATCACAGGGAGAACAAGGAAAGAGCCATGCGCATACCTCTACGAAAACTAACACGCGTCGCCGCGCTCGGTCTGCTGGCCGCGACGTTCGCCGCCGGCCCGTTTGTGTTGCCCGTCGCGAAGGCGTCGAGCCACCGCGAGGCCCCGCTCATCGCGGCTGACCCGCTCGCGGACAACACCGACCTCTACGCCTTCATCAGCCCCGACAGGGCCAACAGCGTCACCATCCTCGCCAACTACATCCCGGATCAGAACCCGGCGGGCGGGCCGAACTTCTTCAAGTTCGACGACAGCGTGCTCTACCAGATCAGGTTCGACAACAACGGCGACGGTCGCCTCGACCTCGCCATCCAGTTCCGCTTCCGCACCGTGGTCGGCAACGGCGACACGTTTCTCTACAACACGAACACGATTGACAACCTCTCCGACCCGGACTGGAACGTCAAGCAGTTCATGGACGTGACGGCGCTCATCCGGCAGGGCGACCCGGCGAACCCGACCTTCTCGACCTTCGTCCTCGGCACTAACCTGCCGACGCCGCCCGTCAACATCGGGCCGCGCTCGACGCCCAACTACGAGACCAACCTCGCCGAGCCTTCGATCAGCACCGTGCCGACCGGCGTCGGCGACATCAAAGTGTTCGCCGGGCAGCGCGAAGAGGGCTTCTACGTTGACCTCGGCTCGGCCTTCGACCTCCTCGGCCTGCGCCCGTTCAACCCGGCGCACCTCGCGCCGCTGCCGACCTCGAACGGCGTGGATGCGCTCGCGGGCTCCAACGTCCACACCATCGCGATTCAGATTCCGACGCAGTTGCTCACGCGCACCGGCGGGCTGCCGACCGGCCCGACCGACCCGACCGCGATCCTCGGCATCTACGCGACCGCGAGCCGCCCCGGCACACGTGTCCTCAACATCAACGGCACGAAGACCGAAGACTGAACGCCGCCTGCGGCACGGCGGCTGCTCCCGGCGGGACATCGCCGACGGCGGGCTGCGTGCAGGTCTCGCGTCTGGGCAACCCGCTCTTCAACGAGCTGCTCATCCCGATGGGCACTTCGCCGACCGTCTCGGAGAACGACAAAGACCTCTACAACGCGCAGCTCCCGGCGACGGACGTGAACCGCATTGACTACGTGCGCGGCACGGCGGCGCGCGGCGTCGAACCCGTCCGGCTCATCAACCTGCTCTACCCGCCGGTGCTCGACGCGCCGACTTCGGGGCGCAACGATCTCGTGCGCGTCTTCCTGACGGGCGTTCCGGGCGCGACCCGCTTCCCGTTCCAGGCCGACCCGGCTGACCCGAGCGCCGGCCCCGGCTCGGCCCCGGCGAGTACATCCGCCTGAACACCGCCGTCCCGGCGACTGCATCGGGCTCAGAAAACCGCCTCGGCGTCATCGGGGGCGATCTCGGCGGCTATCCAAACGGCCGTCGCGTCGGCGACGACGTGGTTGACATCACGTTCCGCGTCGCGGCTGGCGTCCTGCTTCCGGCAACTCATGCGCGGGCGGCACGGCGAATTGCAACCAGGCGCCGAATAATCAGCTGGGCGACGGCGTGAACCAGAACGATAGTCCGTTCCGCACGACGTTTCCGTATCTGGCGTCGCCGTATGACGGCTACTCGAATCCGTTCCGCGGTCGCGAGTGCGTCCCGATACGACTTCGCCCTGCCCGACGCCGAGCCCGACGCCGAGGCCGTAACGTCTCGCCGCCTGGCGGCACGGTTCGGTCGGAAATGACCGAGTCAACTAACCTCGTTGCGGGGGCGTGCGGAACACGCACGCCCCCGCAACCGCACTCTAAACCGGAAAATCATGTTCAAGAAATTCCTCGTCATCGTCTTCGTCACACTCTGCGGCCTCGCTTCCGCCTGCACGCGCGCGGCGTCGGAGAGCGCCTCAAGTACGGACTCACTGGTTCAGTCCGTGTCGGCTGCGTCAGAAATCAAACGCCTTCCGACCGGCAGATTCTGGCGGCGCAGGCACTCGTCGAGCGACAGCCTTCGGACGC
>CAWFMF010000003.1:0-158510 GCA_963816985.1 uncultured Acidobacteriota bacterium | reverse complement strand
CAACATACGCCCCGCGCCGGATGAGCAGGGCGACGATCTGCGGGTGGTTGTGGAGCGTGGCAATCATGAGCGACGTCCAGCCGTCGCGGAGTAGCGCGTTAACGTCGGCCCCGGCTTCGAGCAGCGCCTCGACGGTCGCGAGGTCGCCGTCGCGCGCGGCCAGAAAGAGGCGGGCGTGACGGAGCAGGGCGGCCACCGCCGTGTGGCCCTTGGCCGAAGCCAGTTCGAAGACGGACGCGCCGTTCCTGTTCCTGGCCTCGACGTTCGCGCCGGCGTTAACGAGTTCCTCCGCTATTGCTTGGTGGCCCGCGCTCGCCGCGTACATGAGGGCCGTGTAGCCGAAGACGTCGCGCGCGTCCACCTCCGAGCCCTCGCGCAGGAGCGACTCGACGCGGGCGTAATCGCCGCGCGAGGCCGCAATCATCAGGTCGGTGATTCGGTTGTTGTTCTGAGAAGTCACGGGCGCTCGACACATCACGAGGCGGAGTCACCAACAGGGCGGGCCGACCGGCGGGCTCAGGGTCGGCGGGCGCGCATTGTATCACCCGCCCGCCGACCCGGCGAGATTTACTTCACCTTTTTCCCCGGCGTGTCCCTGCCGCCCTGACGAATCACGAGCCCCGTGACCCGCCCCGCGGGTCTTTGACGAAAGTCACCTTCGCGTCCACGACGCGCAGGAAGAAGGTCGTCTCCGATTCGGGAAAGATTTCCACCTTTGCCTGTCCCGTCGCCTGCGACATGAGGCTGTTCCCCTCCCTCGTGATGGTGAGGACGAAGCCGGGGCGCGATTTCGTACTCGCCGACGTAAGCATCATAAACCTTCGTGTCCACAGCGGCGGCCCGGCCCTCCAGTCTCTTCAGCATCTCGACGGCGTTCGCGTTCTTCGGGTCGAGTTCGAGCGACCGCTTGTAGTTCTGCGCGGACAACATCATCCAGATGGACCCGGACGGGAAGAACCAGAAGTTCTTCGCGCGCGGCCTGCGGAACGCCGTCGGGCCGCGGTGGGCGGTGGGACGCCTGTTCGCGACCAACATGGGCTCTGACCACCTCGGCGACCACAAGCCCGCCGACACCATGTACGCCGTCAGGGAGGGCGCCGACTACGGCTGGCCCTACTGCTTCCAGTCGGGCGCGGGCCGCTTCCCCGACGGCAAATTCAACGCGGGCGGGAGGAAGCGGAACTGCCGGAAGGTTGACCGGGCCTACGCGGCTTTCGACGCGCACAGCTCGCCGCTCGGCCTCGACTACTTCGGGGCTGGCAACGGAGACGAACTCAGGGACTCTTTCCTCGTCGCCCTCCACGGCTCGACGAAGGAGGGACTCCGGAAGGGCTACCGCGTCGTGCGGCTGCGTGCGAGTGCGGCGGGGATGCCCGCGCCCGAAGATTTCATCACAGGCTTTCTCCGCGAAGGCAAGGTGTACGGGCGACCGGTGGACGTGCTCAACCTCGGCCCCGACACCTTCCTCCTGACCGACGACAAAGCGGGCGTCGTCTATTACGTCTCTAAAAAGCAGTAGGTATTTAACTTTTACTTTGGGACGAGATTTTCACTTCCGCTTCACGACACCCAACAATCCCACCAACTCTTTTTCACACCGTCGCCGCTCAGGGATATAAACACTGCGCGCCGGGAGATACATTTGCGAGACGCATCCGTCCATGTATAAAGCGTTGCGGCACTTCAACTGTTCCCTGAACACCGAGGCGAAGTCATGCAGATTCACCTCTCCCTTCGAGATCACGATGTAGACCTCGTCAGGCGACTTGACCCCAATCCCATTCCGCACATATAGAGATTGTGAGTCCGGCTTGAGGGCGTCGTTCACCTCGCCGTCAATGACGAGCAGCGGCCCGGATTGCGTGGCCTGTTGAATCCCGCCCCGTTCATTGAGCGGCTGAAACTTTTCCGATTCGACAATCCCGGCGCCGTCGTCCGCGACGTAGAAGACGCCGTTCGGCCTCCAATAAAAGTTCCCCTCACCGCCCTTCAGGTTAAGCGGGCTCAACGCCATACCCCCTTCGACGTGGAGCCCTTCGGGAGCGTGATTCTCGGAGTAGATGCCGGCGTTAGTGATGGCGAGCAGGTCGTCACTGACCTGTCGGTAGGCTTCGTCTAAAGAACCGTAAGGGACACCGGCGGAGTTTCTCCACAGGGTCTCGATGCGCGCCGCTCTTAAATCAACACGGAGGACGACGTATGTCACTTGGCGGTGGTTAAGGCAACTGACTTCGAGCCCCTCGGCGGCATAAGCGGGGCATTCAACGTCTGAGCGTCGAGACGCTCCTTCCGGGCCGGCGGGCGAATCGCCGCAAGAGGCAAGGAGCAACAGACCGAGAAGTAGAAAAAGCCTGGTGTTTAAAAAGCAAGTCTTCACCCCGCTCTGCCCTCTCTTCGTTTCCTTACCGACTGTCTGCGGCATAATGCCCGAATTATCCGGCGAGCAGTCAACGCCAAAGATAAAAGACTTGCCGATTGCGAGTCCGGTTGTCTGAGTTGTCAGGCCGCCGTCGGCTCCGAAGACGCTCTGTCTGACAGTAATATTCCTAGCTGTGATAACTTTCGACTGAAGCCTTCAACCGTATTGAGCGTATGCAGATACGTCCCATCTAATTTCTTGTAAGAGATCAAACCTCCATCTTCAAGTCGGGCAACCACCACAATGTCTTTCGCTTTCTCGACGACGAATTCAGAAATTTCGGTCTCGCGATTTAATAAGTCTGCGGGCGCTAGCGTTCTATCCACACCAAGTAAAACATACCTGCCGGGGCAAGCGCGAAGAGGGTTCCAGTTCCACCCGGATTTGAGTTCATCGAATCTCATTTAGCTTTAGCCTCTCTTCGTATGCAGGCCGATGATATGCCGCCCATCAAAAAAACATTCTACATAGTGTTCTGACTCTCACGCCGAACGCCAACCCTGTTTCTAAGCTCATCCGCAACCTCACGAGCCATGAAGAGCGGAGGCATGAATACAATTTTACCGCCGAACTCTGAAGGTGAATGGAGGTGGATGGCGATACGCTGATGAGAGGAGTTTTCCGGCTTGGATACGTGCTCGACATTGGAGAGAGGTATCTCAATCTCTTTAAGATAGTTTGAAACCAGCAAGCTATCAAACTTCAGGTAGACACTCTTCAAACCCCCAAGCATCCAGAAGGCGAAAGCGCCACCCAGTATCGAAAAGAGAAGAGCCAGCGGGTTATAGTCGGCAAACGGAGATTTTGCGCCATCCGGCAGCGTCAGCCATTCCCGTATAAGTCGAAGAGCGCCAATCACGAAGGGCGAAATCAAAACCACGGGAAACAGTTTCCAGAACAACGTGCCCGATGATGATAATTTTGGTAATAATATAGTTGACGCACCACGCCTTTAGTGCTAAGATGCTTCCACGATGAAGCACGAACCCACATTCCCCAAGACACTACAGCAAGCCATTCTGTACTTCTCAGACCTCGACACCTGCACAACCTTTATGGCTCAGATTCGTTGGCCCGAAGGTGTGACTTGTCCCTATTGCGCTGGCAAGGCGGTATCTTATCTGTCCACGCGCCGCAAGTGGAAGTGCATGAACAAAGCTTGCCACAAGCAGTTTAGCGTGAAGGTCGGCACGGTCATGGAAGATTCGCCTATCGGCCTCGACAAGTGGCTCGCCGCCGTGTGGCTCATCACCAATGCGAAGAACGGCATTAGCTCTTATGAGATTATGCGCGCGCTCGGCGTGACTCAGAAAACCGGATGGTTTCTGCTTCACCGCATCCGGCTTGCGATGCAGACGGGCACGTTTGAAAAGCTTTCGGGACAGGTGGAAGCCGACGAGACTTACATCGGCGGGCTCGCGCGCAATATGCACAGAAGCGAACACGCGAGAAAGGTTCAAGGCACTGGCGGGGCTGGCAAGGTTGCCGTGATGGGACTCTTGGAGCGCGACGGTAAGGTGAGAGCCAAAGTGATAGACAACGCGCGGCAGGAGACGTTACACGCCGAAGTGAGAAGCAACGTCGAGCAGGGCGCGGAACTTTTCACGGATGGTTGGAAAGGTTATAGCGGTCTGCATCAAGATTACATTCATCAGGTGATAGACCACGCCGAGAAGTACGTTGACGGTCAGATTCACACGAACGGCATTGAGAACTTTTGGAGTTTATTGAAGCGCGGCATTCGCGGAACGTATGTAAGTGTCGAGCCGTTCCACTTGTTCAGATACTTAGACGAGCAGACTTTCAGATTTAACGAGCGGAAGGGTAAAGACGCCGATAGGTTTGTTCAGACGGTGAAGCAGATTGCGGGCAAGCGGCTAACCTTTGAGGAACTAACTGGCAAGAAAGCGAGTCATTAAAAAGAAGAGGCAGGGGCGCGGGAAGCGGAAGGGCTAGCTACTTGGCTGGCCTTTTTCTTTTACCCTCTTTCTCTCGCTTGCGCTCGTACTTCGCCCGCTCCTTATCCACTTCACTTTTAGGCACAGCCATGAGGTTGCGTAGCGTCTGCTCAAAGCGCGTGAACTCATCCGACTTCGGCGGCTTCGGGCTCGGGTTCTTCATTTGTGCCGTCTCCCTTCGGCGTCGCTGGTAGGCGTGTGATGGGGATTGCGTATTCCGCCGCCGCTTGCCAGTCTGCTTGCCCTACTTCTCTGAACGAAAGCTTTAACATGGCAGGCCCGGCTGACGAGACCGGGAAGCCGACTATCATAGTTACTTGGCGGAATCGGGTTGGCTCTGGCTTAAAATCAATTGTCGTGCTTTCGTCCATTGCCTTCTTCCCGCTGGGCAAGACGAGTTCGATCCGTTGCTCAAATCGCTTTTCGCCCTCGCCCTCCACCTTCTCCCAGATGGACATGATATGCCACCTTATCGGGATACTTGTATCTTCGGGAAGTTCCACGTCTTCGGGGATGCCAATAGTAAAGCCCTCAATCAGCGAAATAAGAGACGTGGTGTTGTCATCTTCGCTGATAATCACTTTTTCGCATGGAGCGAATATAAGGATTTTAGGCATATCACACCTTACGTTTTAGCATGGGTAGGGTGAATGCTGGAAAGCATAGATGGAACTGCGCGCCCTAAAGCCACAAGCCTTGTCTTAATCTCGCCAAAAGAACCTGAGATGGATAAGGGGATAATACCTGCCCCTAAGTCTACAATTGAAATATTTGACCCCGACTCTATACCGACAGGCACTATCTTAATAAAACCAGCATCAATCAATTGCCTATAACCATTCCATCCGTGCGGCTGTGGAGTCACACGGCTATACCACTGTGCGCCAGCGTCAAGCCATCGTTGACGCAAGGCAGGATAGGGGCGTGCAATGTCGGTATAACCAAACTCAGTACCGCAAGATGGACAGATTTCATAATCCGTCGGCGGGTCTTCTAAGTTAGGAAAACCACACACAGGACAAGCGTAGTTCATATCTGCACGCAATTGACTAAATAGTAATCCAAATTTCGCGGTAAACTATGCTCTGCCACGTCTGGCTTGAAGTACGTTCTGATTGTACCAATAGCACTAACTACCACGAACTCGTTGGTAATATGATTATACCTTACTACGTCGTTGCGGCGGGGGTTTCTGCATTCCCATATTTCAGGACTTGAGGGTGATGCTATAAAAGCATCGGCTAATCGCTCATAGTCAAATTCGTTTGTTACCCCAAACTCCGCGCCATGCTTTCCGAAGTGCTCGCGTCGTTTATTCAGTGAGGCAAAAGTAAACGGCACAATCTCGTACCTCTACGCAATTCATGTTGTAACCTCGCTGGCGATTTTACCCCTAACCCTTTGGTGCGTCAACTATATTATTACCATAATTTTCTATTCACGATTACCTACAAGCAAGCGGCATAACGCATATCAGACGTACTATTCGACGCCTCGAAGGACGCCCATTCGGGCGTATAATCAGGCAGGAAGTCAGAAAAAGCCAGCAATCTCCCACCGCCGGGGCGCATCAGGCGGAATGAGCCACGCCGTCTTAGACGAATGCCTCTGCCGCCCTCCGCCGATTCGTGAGTCTGAATTGAGTGGGGCGGGATTTGGGATTGTGAGGCAGACCCGCGAGCAGGAAGATTCCGGGCCCACAGACGTATGTATGAGTTGAATCCGGAGCCTAAGGTTCGGACGGAAGCAGCGTCCTCACCTGCACGCTTCCGGCGGCTCGGACTGGAGCTTACTGAGCCTCACCCTGCCGTCGAAAGAGTCGAGCGTAATCTGCGCCCGCCCGTCGCCGTGGCGGCTGAAGCGGCGTGTGCCTTGAGAGTCTTTCGGCTGTTGTCTGGAATCGAGATTGAAGTCGCTGTCCACCGTGCCCCGGTAGGATGAGAGGAGGGCAGTGAAGCCGGGCGGGTTGCGGCGCACGCCCATCTCGACGTCGCCGGACATGGACTTCAAGTGATAGCGCCCTTCCGGGCGGAGCGGGCCTGCGAATTTGATGACGCTGTTGACCGTCGTCGCGTCCACGTCGCCGTCCACATCAAAGAGTGCGACCGTGCCTTCGGTGTTGCTGACGTTGACGCGCCCGCGCACGCAAGCGATCTCGGCCTGCCCGCTGAGCGAGATGACGCGCACATCGCCCCGGACGTTCCTGACGCGCACGGGGCCGCTACTCGTGACCACGTCAACGAGGCCGGCGGCCCCGTCCACTTCGACCGACCCGCGCTCGTTGCGCACCTCGACCGCGCCCACCTCCATCAGCTTGATGGCGCTCCTCCTGCCGCTCACGGCGACCGGCGTCGTCAACCCCGTGATTTCGACTTCACTACGGTTGACGGAGATCATGTCCAGCTCCGCGTAACGCGGGAGCTTCACTAACAGATGAACCTCGTCGGGGTCGGCCTGTCGCCCAACGCCCGCGTCGGAATTTTTCGCGGAAGTCGTGGATGACGGGCCGGTCCCTAAAGAAGGCGTCGCCGACAGCTCCGGAAATTTCAGGCGGGGCAACCACGGCTCGTCCTTGTAGTCGGCCTTGAGCCTCACCCACTGACCTTTGAAGCCCGTGTCGGAGCTGGCCTCGACGTGCTCCGCCCCGCGTGCGCTGGTGGCCTCGGCCTCGATGTAATCGTGGTCCCAGCCCATGACGACGATCCGCCCCGTGGTGCGGTTGTCGAGCTCGACCTTGCCGCCGCGCGCGAGCCTGATGTGTACGCGCCCCCGCTCGTCGCGCACGACTTGCGCGCCGGTCTGAGCCGTGACGACGACCCGCCGATTCGTCGCCGCGACCGTCGCGCCGAGCAGCGTCGAAGAGATTGCGACCAGCGATGCTAAGAATGTGATGAGCGTCATCCTCATGCCTAGTCTTTAAGCCTCCCGACGGCGGCGTCAGTCTCGCGCCATCTCCCGCAGCACTTCGACCTTTTTGGCGTAGGCCGCCAACATGTACTGCGCCGCCACGGGGTCGCGCGGGTGTTCGCGCGTCGCGCCGCGCGTGTCGGCGATGGCCCGGTCAATGACGGCGAGCGTCCGTTCAAAGCGCGCGAGCGTTTCCGGGGCCATCCGCGGGCGGCGGCGACCCACGTCACGCGAGAGGATGGCGATTGCTTCAAGGTACTTCTGCTCGGCCTCGCGGACGAGTCTTTCGGGGGCGGCGTCATCACGCGAGTCCGCCGTCAGCGTCCGGCGGGCACGCCCCACGGCCCCGGCAACTTCAGACCTCACGCCGTCCGGCTTCGTCTTGACGCCTGAGCCTCCCGCGCCCCGCTTCACCCCGTCGCTGACTTCCCGCACTTCTTTACTCAGGACTGCCACCGGAGTCTCGCCCGCTGTTTCGGTTCCGGGCGCGGAGGAGACAATGGGTTTCGTTATGCCTTCGCCTTTTACGTCTTCGACGTTCGTGCCTTCGTCGGTTTGGCTCGCGGTCGCGACGGCGGGCGCAGCGGGGCGCGGCCCGAAGTATCTCATAACGACGGCGGTCAGGCCGACGGCGACGAGGAGCATGGCGGCGGTCATTGCCGGGGTGAAGCGGGGCGCGGCGAGCGCGAGGGCGAGGCGGCGGCGGAGCCGCGCGACGCGTGACGGGGGGATTGGTCTTGCTTCCTCCGCCCCGACTTTGCGCATGAGGCCGTCCCAGAAGGCGGGCACGTTAACTTCGCCGCACTCGTGGCGCAGGTAGAGCGACTGTTCGTCAGACCGCACCTGATACCCGGCGGAGCACGGGGCGCAGCCGCCGAGGTGCGCGGCCACGGCGTCCGCGTCGCGGCGGTCTAACTCACCGTCGAAGAAGAGGTCGAGCAGCGGGATGCAGTCTTCACACTTCATTTTTCTCACCCAGATAACCCTTCAGGCGGCGGCGCATCTCGGCCCGCGCGCGGTACAGGTCGTTCCTCACCTTCGGCAGGGAGAAGCCCGTCAGCTCACAAATCTCTTCGTATGAACGCTGCTGGTAGACCTTGAGCGTAAACACCATTCGCTTGTCTTCGTCGAGCGCGGCGAGGGCCTTTCGCACCGACGCGCTCAGTTCCTCGTCGAGCAGCCTCGCGACGGGCGAAACCCCTCGGTCGCTGAGGAGGCCCGCGACGGAGGGGTCGTCTATCTCGACGCTTTCGGGCTCGCGCCCGCGCGAGCGGAGCGCCTCGCGCGCGACGTTTCGGGCGATGCCGAAGAGCCACGCCGCGAGACTCCGCTCGTCGCGGAGCGAGCCGATGTTTCGGTAGGCGCGCAGGAAGGTCTCCTGCGCCAACTCCTCGGCCAGATCGCGCCGGTTGACCATGTAGAAGATGAAGCTGATGACGGGGCGCGTGTACCGCTCGAAGATCAGGCGGAAGGCCTCCGCGTCGCCGCGCCGGGCGCGCGCGATCAGTTCCTCGGAGATGTTCATTGAGGCCCCGGCTTCCGAGGCGGGCCGCCGCGCCGGCCCCAGAATGCCTTCCGCCAGCCGCTCCATCTTTGTTCAGACGAACTACTACGCCCCGTCGGATTCACTTCTCCGCGAGGCTGAGAACCATCCCCCGTCGGAGGCCGCCGTAGAGTCTGGCGGCCAGCTCTTCATTCAACGTCTTGAGCGCGTGGTACTGCGCGAGGGCCGCGCCCCGCTTGTCCCGCGCCAGACTGACGACCGCGAGGTTGTAGCGGGCCACCGCGTAGTCCGCCTTGAGCCCGACGGCCCGCGCGAAGGTCGCCTCCGCCTCGGCCCTCCGGCCCTCGTTGAAGTGGGCCACGCCGAGACTGTTGTACGCCTCCGCGAAGTCCGGCTTCAGACTGATTGCGCGTTCGAGAGACTCGACGGCCTCGGCGGCCCTCTCCGTCTGGTAATACGCGAGCGCGAGTTGGAAGTGTGCTTCCGGCCAAACGGGCTTTAGCTCGACGGCGCGGGCGAGGGCCGAGGCGGCGACCTTGTATCTGCCCAGCTCGTAATTGACGACGCCGAAGTCGTGGTGCGCCGCCGCGTAATCCGGCCTCAGACGCGCGGCCTCGTCGAACGCGGAGGCGGCATCCATGAGTTGCCCTGAGGCGTAGCGGGCCGCGCCGAGATTGTAGTGCGCCTCGGCGAAGTCGGGACGGAGGCTGATGGCTAAGGCAAGGGCTGTGAACGCCTCGGCGGACTCTCCGGAGCACGTGAGCGCCACGCCCAAGTCGTTATACGCCTCGGCGTAAGCGGGGTTCGATTTGACGGCGCGGCGGAAGGATGCGGCGGCCTCGCGGCACTTCCCCGCCGCGTACAGTCTGAGACCCGCCTCGCGGTGTGCGCGCGCCTCGCTGGCCTGTTGCCGTCCGCCCTGGAGGGGCGAGGCGTGCGCCACCGAAAAGTGCGCGAGGACGAGTAGAAGAGTAGTGCGAATCAGGCCCGCGTAATTCATGTCACCTCACTTCCCCACTTCTGTTGACATTGAGTAAGTGACTTGCGGGGAAGAATAGTCCCAAGTTTTTTTCGGCACACACGTCTTCATGTGCGGCATAAGATGAGACAGGGGCTATGCAACGCCTGATGGAGTCCGCTAGAATGTCCGCCAACGAATCCGCATCGAGGAGGGGCCATGAAAAAGTTTTTCAGCACGACACTACTCGCCTTCGCCTTCGCCGTCTCGGCGTCGGCGGTCGCGGCGCAGGAGTCAGGCGGCGCGAAGCTTCAGAAAGATAAGTCTCCCGCCGCCGCTACTACCACGAGCACGCAGAAGCGGCAGGATAAGGCGCAGAAGGGGGAGGGCAACGACTGCTCGCCGCAGCGCGCGGGCGTCAGGTGCAGTCGGCCCAAGCCGAAGAACCCCTGGTTTTTCGGGAAGTGAAATAAAGTCTTCGACGGCCAAAGCCGAAAATGAAGAACCTTGTCTTACGCGCTCAGGGGAGCGCCGGGGCAAGGTTCTTCATTTTCGGCTAACGCGAGCTTAGAACACGTACCGCAGCCCGACGATGACGCGGCGGTTGCCGCCGTTCGTCCCCCACTGGTTGAGGAAGTTCGCCGAGGTGATGTCGGAGGCCGGGATGCCGAAGTCGCGCGTGTTGGTGAGGTTAAAGAAGTCGGCCCGCAGTTGGAGTTGTTGGCCCTCACCGAGACGCGTGTTCTTCAACAGGCCGAAGTCTATGTTGTTGATGCCGTCCGAGCGCAGGATGTTGCGGCCCGCGTTGCCGACGCGCTGGCCGGTGCGGAGAGTGCTGAAGAGCACGCGCCCGCCAGCCCCGACGATCTCCTCGACGCTCATCCGCGAGAGGTCGAGGGTGGTGTTGACGTTCGGGCGGATGGAGTTGCCGACGAGCCCGGAGATGCTCGCCAGCGCGCCCGTCGGGTCGCTGCCCAAGAGAGGCGAGAAGGGCGAGCCGCTCTGAAGCGTGAAGAACGAATTCACCTGCCAGCCGCCGAGCAGGTGTCCGGCGAAGCCTTGCTGCGCGCGGAAGAAGGGCAGCTCGTAGACGAAGTTGCCGGTCAGGCGGTGCGGGCGGTCGAAGCTGCTCCGGCCACGGTCGCAGGCGCGGCAGTAGGAGTCTTGTGCGACGGCGACCTCGCCGGTCGAGACGTTGAAAATCTCCGACTGGGTGTCAATGAAGGTGCTCCAAGTGTAGTGCAGGCCCGCCGAGAAGCCGCGCGAGAGACGCTTCTCCAAACTCGTCTGGAGCGAGTGGTAGATGGAGTTGCCGGAGTTGGTGCGCAGACGCGTCGGCCCCTGATTGGGGATGCTGCGGCAGAAGTTGTTGGCCGCCGACGGGTTGGCGCAGCCGATGACGGTGGGGTTCGCGTCCACCGACTCGAAGAGGCCCGTGCCCTTCGTCCCGACGTAGCCGACTCGCATCACGAGGTCGCGCGTCAACTCGCGTTGCAGCTCAAGGCTGAACGAGTCGTAGGTCGGCGTGCGGAAGCCGTCGTCCACGATGGTGCGGTTGAGGGTGTCCGGGTTGAAGGGCGGGTTCGAGAGCAGTGCGAAGGCGTTCTGCGAGACGCGGACGAGCGGCGCGCCGGGCGCGGCGTTGATGTCCACGGCGTTAATCGTCGGGATGGCCGAGACGGCGGCGACGAACGGGAAGCTGCTCCAGATGTTGAGGGCGATGTTGGTGAAGACGTAGTTGTTGGTGCGCGTGTAGCCGCCGCGCACGACGAGCCGGTCGCCGCCCGTCACGAAGTTCCAGAGGCTACCCTCAGAAGTGCGCGGGTTCCAGTTGAAGCCGATGCGCGGCTGGAAGTTGTCCGAGTCGCGGCCCGGTATCGGCTGGACGCGGAAGCGCGGGTCGTTATTGAAGGCGGCGAGGATCGGCGCGTTCAACTCGACGAGGTCTTGAATCGGCTGCCCCGGATTCTCGTAGCGCAGGCCGAGCGAGAGCGTGAAGTTCGACCGAACCTTCCACTCGTCCTGCACGAAGAAGAAGAAGTCGTGCCAGTCGAGCGGCAGGATGCGCGCCACGCCGGGCAGGTCTTTGTTGATGTTGAAGCGGGTCGCGAGGTCTTTGACGAAGAAGTCGAGCGTGGCGTACTCGACGAGGCCGCGCGTCGTCGGCTTGAAGAGCTGGTTGAGCTGGTTGCGGCGGACGTCGCCGCCGAACTTGAGCGAGTGGTTGCCGGTCGTATAGGAGACGTTGTCCTGAAACTGGAAGGTGTTGCGGACGGACTGCTGCGGCAGGTTGACGCCCAATCCGATGCCGGTGCGTGTGGCGGCGGCGTTGAACTGCCTTAAGCCCAGCTCGACTATCTCGATGGACGGAATCTCCTCGGCGCTGGGGTTGAGCGCACTCGTCTGCGAGGCGAACCGCAGGAAGGCGGCGCGCGCTTCGTTGACGAGCTTCGAGGTGGGGACGCTCGTCAGAGAGAGGTTGAGCCCCTGCGTGCGCGCGACGATGGCCGAGGAGAAGCCCGGCGGCGTGATCTGCGAGGCGGGGCCGCCGAGCGTGTCGTTGTCCTGATAGATGTAACGCCCGCTCAGGTTGTGCTTCTCGCTCAGGCGGTGGTCAATGCGGAAAGAGGTCTGCCAGTCGTTGAAGGCCGAGGGCTGCGCGCCGGTCAGCGCGCCGAGCGCGACGGTGAAGCGCTGTCCGTTGCGCTCGAAGACGGCGTTGCGGTTGATGGGCGACTGCGCCACGGGGAGGAACCTCAAGAGCGCGCTCACCTGCGGCAGGTCGCCCGCCGCCGCCTGCAAGACGGCGCGGCCCGCCTCGGTCGGCGCGCCGTTCAGCGTCGTGCCGATGCCGAGCTGGCGATCCCACCAACGCTGGATGGAGAAGAAGAAGAAGGTTCTGTCCTTGCCCGAAAGATAGGAGGGGCCGCCCTCGCCGAAGCGCGGCAGGTGGAGCGGGCCGCCGATTGTGCCGCCGAGCTGGTTCTCGATGCGGAAAGGCGCGCCCGTGCGCGACGGGTCGGTCGCGTTGGGGTTACAGAAGCCGCCGCGCTTGTCTGTGTTGCTGCACGCGTTCAGCTTGTTGTCGTTGTGGAACCAGAAGCCGGAGCCGTGATAGTCGTTCGTCCCCGACTTGGTGATGGCGTTGAAGACGGCGCTTGAGTTGCGCCCGTACTCGGCGGAGAACTGGTTGGTGATGAGCCGCACTTCCTGTATGGCGTCCGGGTTGTTGAGCGGGATGGCCGCCCCGGCGACGCCGAAGTCGTTGTTGTCCTGCCCGTCAATCATGAAGTTGTTCGAGCGGATGCGCCCGCCGTTGGCCGAGAAGCTGACGCCGGAGGTCGAGCCCGTGCCGCCGCCCGCGAAAGAGGTCTGGCCCGAACCGAGTTGGCTCACGCCGGGGGCCGAGAGCGCGATGTTGTAGACGTTGCGGTTCGTGGCGAGCGGCAGTTCCGAGACGCGCCGCGAGTCGAAGCGTGTGCCGACCTCGGCGGTCGTCGTATTGAGGAGCGAGGCGTTCTCCACGATGTTGATGGTCTCCTGCACGCCGCCCACCTTCATCGTCACGTCAACGACGGCGTTCTGGTTGAGGAGCAGAGTGATCCCGGTCTGCACGTGGCGGGCGAAGCCTCCGGCCTCGACCGTGACTTCGTAGCCGCCGACCGGCAGCCCCTCCAGCCGGTAACGTCCCTCCTCGTTCGTCTGCGCCGAGCGCGAGATGTTCGTCTCGACGTGGCGCGCCGTGACGGTCGCGTTGAGGACGCTCGCCTGCTGCTCGTCCGTGACCCGGCCCGCGAGCGAGGCGGCGGTTGACTGCGCCACGGCAGGCACGGATGCGCCGCAGAAGAGAACCACGAGCAACGCCAGTAGTCGGCTTGTTCTACTCATTGTTTCGATCACTCCTTTCAAGCTCCACGAGGGGGTTTGTAGTCGCTGACGAGACGCGGGCACACCGCCGCCTGGGCCGGTCGTCAAACCGATCCTTGCGACCCCTCCGCCGTCCTAAAAGGTGGATTCGGCCCCGGCAACAGTCGGGCGGGCGAAGAGGAGTCATGCCCGATGTCTGAAGAGGGCAACGGCTGTGCCACCAAAGCCCCACACGTCAGACTCTTTCATTTTCATGAAGTCGCCTGAGCGCGGGGCTTCGGAATCTTGAGGAGTTTGGATTCGTGTTCCGGATTATCTAAAAACAGAGTGAAAGCACGGCGTTCAGCTTTTTGAACCGGCGAAGAAAGTCCGGGGCGCGGGCGGGGCCTCGCATGGCCGCGCTTCATTAGTTATCAAGACACGCAGAGACGCCCGCCGCCTCCTGTTTCCGCAGGAGGCGGCGGGCGTCTCTGATGATCGTCCGGCGGTGCGACTACTTAAGGAACTTCGCCGAGACGGATTTGGTCAGCGGGTTGACGGTGAAGCGCATGAGCCTGCGGACGAGGCCGGTGACGGGCGCGGCCCCGCTCGTGCCGGTCGTCTCCGAGCCGTCGGCTCCTACGGTCACGTCCTCCGAGTTGGCGTTCGCAGACCCCTGCGGGAGGAACTGCCGGACGACGACCTTGTAGTCCGAGGCCGCATTGACGAAGCCGACGACGCGGATGATGTAGCTCGTGTTCGGCTGCGCGAAGTAGCGGATGCGCTCGTGCGCGAAGTTCTCCGTATCCGCCGAGCGGTCGAGGCGCGTCTGCCCGTCCGCCGTCAGCAGTTCGAGGTCGTAGTCCACCGCCGCGAGCGAGGTCAGCTCGGCGTCGAGGATTAAGACATCCGAGGCCGTCGTGACGGGGATGTCCACATAAGTCACGCCCTTGAACGTGGGGTTCGCGTCGGTCGGCACCTCAAGGTTGTCTTCAATCGCGCCTGAGCCGTTGGTGACGCCCGTCGGGTCGCCCAGAGGCATCACGCCGCTGTGCTCGTCCCGGCGGATCGAGTAGGTGAAGCTCGTCGGCGGGGCGTCGCTGCCGCCGTCGCCCGTCTGGCTGCCCGTGCCGCCGGTCGAGCCCGCGTAGGCTTGCCCGATGACCTGCGCTTCGAAGGTGAAGAGCTTCGCCAGCGGGTCGTTGAACTCGAACCGTCTGGTGGCCGAAGCGCCGAGCGCGAGCGCCTTGTTGTAGACGAAGGTCGGGACGGGCGAAGGCTGGTCGGCGTTGCGCACCGTTACGGACGGGTCGGAGATTGAGGTGATGCGGAACTCGACGGGCGCGTAGATGGTCTTCTCGACCGAGTTCGCGCCGCGCGCGTTCGTCAGCGTGTTGTCGAAGGAGAAGACGCCGCCCGCGAAGGTGACGTTCGAGACCGCGGAGTCCACGTTCGCCGTCACGTCCTGCGAGGCGAGCCGCGGCTCGGCAGCGCCGCTCAAGTCCGAGAGGCCCAGTTGCCGGTTGGCGTTGACGCGCAAGGCGCGCACCGCGTATTCGCTGTCGAAGAGGTTCGAGAGACCGGCGGGCGCGAAGACCTCTTCCACCACCCCGTTGTCTTCGTAGAGGGTCGAGTTCGCGCCGACGTAAGCGACGTGCCGCCAGCCGGTCGTCGCCGCGTCGCCGTCGAGGTACTCGCGGCCCGCGTTCGGCTCGCGCTTATTCCTGTAAGCCGTCTTGCGCTTCAAGACTTCGTAACCGAGCGCGCCCTCGACCGGCGACCACGTGACCTTGTTGCTCCGCGCGGAGGCGGGTGCGACCGAGACGTTCTGCGGCGCGGCTCCGCCACCTTGCCCGGCTGAGAAGTGCGAGACCTGCGTCGAGACGGTCGCCTTGTCGCCGACGACCTCTCTGGCGTTGATGCCGAGTTCGTGCGCGGCGAAGACCTGCTCGATGAGCGCGCGGTGGAGGCCCGGCGACGAAGGGTCGCTCGCGTCCGAGGGGTAGAGCGACTGGTCGGCGATGAGCATCGCGTCGCGCGCCTTGACCATCGTGTCGGGCGCGGTCGTGCCGAGGACGTACATCGAGCCGAGGAAGATGCGCTCGAAGGTTTCAGTCCCCTTGGTGACGGGCCTCCCGGCTGTCCCGTCCTCGAACTTCGGGCGCTTGTAGGTCGCCGCCTCCGGGTACAGGCGGTTGAACATCTGGCGCACGTCCCACATCGTGGACATGTAGATTTCGCCGTCGCGGTGCTCCTCGAAGGCGTAGCGCGGCGGGATGGGGTTGCCGAGCACGTCGGTCGTCTCGTAGAGCGTCCCGATGTCGGAATACTTCAAGGTCGAGAGCGCGCTCCGGACGTAGGCGATGCGGTCGGGGTCGAGGCCGCGCGAGCGGAAGCGGTTGCGGTAGCCGTAGGCGTTGACGACGTATTCGCCCAGTGAAGGACTGTTCGTAATGGTGAAGGCCCACATGTCGGCCTGTCCCTCGTTGAGCGCGGCGCCTTCGGGCGTGCCTTCGAGCCCGGCGATGGGGCTCGTGATGGCGTGCATCCCCTCGTGGTAAGGGACTGTGCCTTCGAGCGCGAGGTCGTTCAAAAGATACCCGTGGCCGTAGACGGTCGGGTTGACGTTGGCCGGAGACTGCACGCCCGTCAGCTCGCGGACGAGGCCGGTGACGTTGACGGCGACGGCGTTGTCGAGGCCGAGGACGACCGCCGGGGTCTCCGCCGGGTTCTTCTGGATGACCTCCTTGTAGACCGGGCTCAGGCCGACGTAGATGTTCGGCGCGTGGACGTTCGCGGGAAGCGGCACGTCGTGATTCGGGTAGTCGTCGGGGAAGTCGCCCTGCCCGACGCGGCTGTGCTTGGCGTCGCCCGCGACGTGGAGGTAGTCAACGTATTCGAGCAGGTAGGTGACGAAGAAGAAGGCGTTGATGTCGTCCTGATGCTCGGCGGGCTCGGCGGTCGGGCCGAAGTGCTCGCGCTCGTTCGTCCGCGCCTCGAAGTTCGTCGGGTCGTCCTTCTGGAAGAACCAGGTGCCTTTCGCCGCCTGCGGGAAGGGCTGCTTGGTGGCGAGGATGTTGTTGACGAGCGCGTGCGTCCCCGTCAGCGTGCCGTTCACGCCCGTCACGACGTTCGAGGCGTCGAACTTGCGCAGCGTGGCCCTCACCTGCCCCTTCGGCACGCCGTTCTCGACGCTAATCTTCCCCTCGTCCTTCAGCTCCTGCGTGACCTCCGGGTACTTCGGGTAGATGTCCCCTTTGAAAGGCTCGCCCGTCGCCGGGTTCTGGACGAAGTTGACGAAGTCCTGCCGCGAGACGACCTCGCCCGTGTGCGCGTCTATCATGTGGAGGTAGAGGCCGAACGGGTTGGTCGAATACTTCGAGACCTTCCACACGAGCCGGTAGCCGTCCGCCGTCGGGTAGACGGAGAGGCGCGGCTGGAGGTTCTGCACCGCCGCGAGTTGCTTCGTGATGGCTTCGAGGCCAGGGCGCAGTAGCTCCTGCACGTTCGCCGGGAGTTGCACCGTGAAGCGCGCGAGGTCGGCCTCCGCCTTCTGTTTGGCCTGCGCGGCGTTGAGCGTCGGGACGGTGTTGACGTTCACGTCGCGGAACAGCGGGCCGCTCGCCATGCGGACGCGGTTGTCTTTGTCGAGCACGAGGCCGACGCCGCCGTGCTGCACGTCAATCCCCTGATGCGTCTGCTGGAAGCGCAGGAGATGTCCGCCGAGCGCGGCGCGCTCGCTCACAAGGCGGAGGTCTGCGACGTTGGAGAGGCCGAAGGCGGCGGCGTTCGTCGCAAGGAACGCGCGGCCCGCCTCTTCGGGCGAGCCGTTGAAGGGCACACTGGCAAAGTCCATGAGCACGTCGGGCGAGCCGCCGAAGTCGTTCCAGCGGACGGTCATCCGCGGGGCCTGCGCGTTCGCCTTGATGGTCTCAATGCCGTTGAGCTGCGCTTCGGTCGCGCGGCGCGCGGGCGCGAGTTTGCGCGAGAGGTTGAGGTCGAAATTCGGCGCGGGCCGCGCGTACATTTTGAAGGCGTCCGGAGCAGCCGGGGCCGCCGCGACCTTCGAGTCTTGCGGCAACGAAGTCGCCGAGAGCAGGCCGACGGCGAGCATTAGGACGGTCGTGATGATTACCAATCTTTGCCAGCGCATGTGTTTCTCCTCAAGTCTTCGAGTGGGCAAAACGTTCGTCTGCGAGGACGTGCTTTTGGGTTGACGTTGGGGAGGATAGCGGGCGGGTCTTGAGAAAAACTTGAGGGGCGCGCGGCTCAGACTTGAGGCCGACTTGAGGTTCGGCGGGGCTTTAGATTCAAGTGTTTAGGCGACTGCGGGCGGGCTCGGTTGAGTCTCCCGCCGGGTGCCGCCTTAGTTCGTCGTGTGAATCGGCGTCGCGCGCCGGAGCGGGTTGTGGAGCATGAGCCAGCCCGAAGGCGCGGCGACGAGGACGATGCCGGCGAGCGTGAGTAAATCGAAGGGGCGACGCCACAGCAGGAGGTCGAAGAGGAGCGCGAAGACGATCTGCGTGAGGCCGACGACCGAGACCTTCGAAGGACTTCCGAGGGCGAAGGCCCTCGTCATCGCCAACTGTCCGAGCGTCCCGGCGAGCCCGACGCCGACGAGCAACGCGAGCGTCACGCCGTCGGCGAGCGGCGCGTAGGAGACATCCGCGCCGGAGAGCAGGAGGAAGCCGACGGTGAAGACGGTCGAGACGCCGGAGAAGTGCGTCACGACGGCGCGCGCGTCCACGCCCCCCAGGCGATTCAACCCGATGACGGCGACGGCGGTCGAGACGGCGTTGCCGAGCGCGAGCGCGAGCGCCAGATTGTCGCCCGCCATCTCCGGCTGCTGTATCAACGCGACCCCGCAGATGCCGACCGCGATGGCGAGCCACACCGACGCCGCCGGTCTCTGGCCGAGGACGGGCCACGCCAGAAGCGTCACCCACACGGGCACGGTGTTACTTAAAGTGAGTGCGGTCGAGATGGGAAGGTGCGTGAGCGCGTAGAAAGCGCCGAGGACGCCGAGGCTCCCGGCGAGGCTCCGCACCCAGAGGACGGGCGGGCCGAGGGCGACGAGCCTGACGCCGGTCGCCTTCGCGAACGCCGCCGAGAGGACGAAGGCGACCGACGTGCGCGCCACCGCCACCAAACGCCAGTCGCAACGCTCGCCCGCCGCGTGGCTGAGCGCGCCCATCGTGGCGAAGGCCAGAGCCCCGCCGAGCATCAGGAGATAAGCGCGGTTCTGTTGCTCCGTCACCGTCAGTCGTTCACGGTCTTCCGATAGGCGACGTACAACTCGGAGAGCCGGTCAGCCGAGGCCGGGTCGCTCCGCGCGAGCAGCGTGATGATCTCGTCGCGCTGCGCGAACAAAGGCTCGACGCCGTTCCTCTGCGCCTCGTTCAGAGACGAAGCCGCGCCCTTGTCGGCCTCCGCGCGCAGGGAGGTAAAGAACTGGCTCGCCGACTGCCGCGCAGGCTCGTACTCGCCGCGCCGCGCGTCAAGCGCCGCCGACGCAATCGTGTTCCGAATCCGCGCGAGCCCCAGTTGCTGCTCCGACGCCGCGAGACTGTCGGCGCACGCGCGCGACTTCAGCCACGTCGGGACGAAGCCGAGTAGAAGCCCCGCGAGCAGCACCGCCGCGTAAGGCCCGACGCGTCGCGCCAGTGGCGTTGACTTCACGACCGGCTCCGGCATCGCTTCTCTCTCCGTTCGGGGTTGGACATCTTCTTCGCTCATAGGGACAGACTCCTTCGGACGGCTGGCACACCCTGAAGCCCGGCGAAAGCACGAACATTCGCCCCGGCTTGTCAGTCGGAGCAGACATTCTATCTCACCTGCCATGTCGGAAGAATTTCAAACGCGCTCGACTTTGACGCCGTACTGCTCAAGGTGCGAGAGGTCGAGCGTCCACTCGTGGTTGCTGCGCCGGTGCCACTGCTCGAAGCAGGCTTCGAGGTAGAGTTCGGCGTCCGAATGTGACCAGCCGTTGACGCGCGCGAGATGTCTCAAGGCTTCGGCGCGTCGCCCGCGCACGCCCGCGAGCCCGATGTGCTTCACTTCATGACACGCGGGGCAAAGCGCGACGAGGCGTTCGAGCCGCTGGACGCGCCGCTCGTCGTCGTAAGAGAAGACCTCATGACACTCGACCGGCCAGCGCGCGCCCCGCCCGCCGCAGATTTCGCAGCGCCTTCCGGCACGCTCCGAGACGATTTGCTTCAGCCGCCCCCACTCTCCGGCGGAGACGTGCGAGCGGACGTTCGTGAACCAAGACGTGCGCGGTATCAACTCGACCGTCAAAAGCTCTCTGGAATTTCTCGCGGGCATCATCATCTTCAGTCGGCGGCACTTCCCTTCTCTACTTCTCCGAAGCGGGCGACGAGAGCACGGCTTTGAGCAAAACGTAGACGGCGAGCACGTCGCGCGCGGCGCGGTGGTTCCCGCCCTCGACGCCGTAGCGCGCGCAGGCGTCCGAGAGCGTCACGGACTTCTTCGTCCCCAGAGCCTCTTTGACGAGTTGGAGCGCGTCGCGCCACCCGCGCTCTTCGGAGCGCAGGCGGAAACGCGCGCACGTCGCGGCCAGAGCCCTCCGGTCGAAGGCCGCGTTGTAAGCGATGAGCAGCTTGTCTTCAATCAGAGGCGCGAGACGCGGCCACACGTCGGGCCAGTGCGGCGCGGACTCGAAGTCGTCGCGCGCGAAGCGCTTGTGCCTCGACGGCGCGGGCAGCGGGTTAAAGGTCGGACGCACGAGCGTGTCGAAGACCATCTCGCCCCGCGAGTCGCAGAGCGCGACCTCGATGATCTCTATCTGCGGCCCCGCGCCCACCGTCTCGGTGTCAATAATCAGCGCGCGCTCGTTGAACTCGTGCGGGTGGAGCGGCGGCGTGTAGAACTGCTTCGTCGTGTACAGCATCAGTCCCCTCGGCGGCAGGGAGGAAGGAAGGCAAAAGGTAAAAGTGAAGCGGGGTGGGGCGAACTAGGGTTGAACGTTTACGCGTTCGTTTCGCTCTCTCACTTTTGCCTTTTGCCTTCTTCTCATGGCTTCGGCAGCTCGATGGGCTTGCCCGTCATCAGCGTCGGCGCGTCGAAGCGGCGGAGCGTCTCGTTGAGTTGGGGCACGGACTCGCGGAGGAGTTTATTAACGTCGGCGATCTTGGTGTCGAACTCCTTTTGCAAATCGGCGTAAAGCTCACGCGCCGCAGAGGTGGGCGCGGCGTTGGTGGCGTCAATGGTGAAGAAGAGGCCGCCGATACGGTCAACGAGCTGCGCCTTCCCGGCGAAGCCGAGGCCGCCATCTGGCTGCGCGAGGCGATTCTGCAACTCCTCGACCTGCTTCTTCTGCGCCGCGAGCTTATCGGAGAGTTCCTTCGGCACTTCCTTCAAGCGGTCTTTCACCGTCCGCTCGACGAACTCGATCTGCGTCTTGAGGCTGTCGAGCGTATGCAGCGCCGTGTTCGTCGCCGACTGCATGTCGCGCAGGCGCAGGGACATTTCCAACTGCTCGCGGAGGTCAGCCGGGGCGACCGTAATCGTCGGGTCGAGACGAACTTCGACGCGCGTCTCGAAAGTCTTCTCGCCGACGAAGAGTTTTACCGTGTATGTCCCCGGCAGGACTTGAGGCCCGCGCGGGCCGCCGGTGAACTGCGTCTCCTCGTCGGTCGGAGGGCGGCGCACCTGCGGCCCGCCGTAACGCAGGTTCCACGAAACGCGGTTCAAGCCCTTCTCCTTCGCAAGGTTCTCCATCTCGGCGATGAGCTTGCCCGCCGCGTCGAGAATCTGCACCTTGACCTTCGTCTTCTCGTCCGGCTTCTCCTTCAAGTGATAACTGACGAGCGCGCCGTAGGGCGGGTTCGGCCCCGTAAAGACTTTGTCGCCGATGCCGTAGCGCGTGAAGCGCGTCGTGAAGCGAAGGGCGTGGCGCGGCTCGAAGAGATGCACGTCTTTGCGCGCGACTTCGGGCGTCAACTGCTGGACGGGCGCGGCGTCGTCGAGAATCCAGATGGAGCGCCCGTGCGTGCCGAGAATCAAGTCGTTGTCGCGCGGGTGGACGAGGATGTCGTGGACAGAGACGTGCGGCAGGTTCTTCAAGCCGAGACTCGTCCAGTTGCCGCCCGCCGTGTACGACACATAAAGACCGAGTTCAGTTCCGGCGTAAATGAGTCGCGGGTTCTTCGGGTCTTCGCGCACCACCCAGACGTGGGCCTTCGGCGGGAGATTCGCGGTCACGTTCTGCCACGTCCGACCGTTGTCCGTGGACTTGTAGACGTAAGGACGGAAGTCATCGAGCATGTGGCGGTCGAAAGAGGCGTAAACCGTCCCGGCGTCGGCGCGCGAGGGCTCGACGTGCGAGACGGGAGAGTTCGACGGAAGGTTTGGGACGTTCTTCGTCAGGTTCGTCCAGTTGCGCCCGCCGTCGGTCGTGAGTTGGAGTTGCCCGTCGTCCGTGCCCGCCCAGATTGTCCCGGCCTTGAGAGGCGACTCGGCGATGCTGATGACGGTCGTGTGGTACTCCGCGCCCGTGTTCTCGAAAGCGACGGGGCCGCCCGCATCCTTCTGCTTCTCCTTGTCGTTCGTCGTGAGGTCGGGGCTGATGGTCGCCCACGTCTTGCCGAAGTCCGTGGACTTGAAGACGACGTTGCCGCCGAGGTAGACCGTGTTCTTGTCGTGCGGCGAGGGGACGACGGGCGAGTTCCAGTTGAAGCGGTACTTCGCGTCCGAGGCCGGGCCGCCGTCGTCGCCCATGTAGGGGACAACAAGTTGCTGCTCGCGCGTCCGCATGTCGGTGCGGACGATGTTGCCGCCCTGCGACTCCGAGAGGTAAAGCTCCGGGTCATCCGGGTGGTTGAGCATGTAGAAGCCGTCGCCGAAAGAGACCATCCGCCAGTCGTCGTTCAAGATTCCGGCGGGCTCGCGCGTGCGCGAAGGCCCCGTCCAAGAGCCGTTGTCTTGGAGTCCGCCCATCACGTAATAGAACGGCTGGCGGTTGTCGGCGTGGAGTTGGTAGAACTGGCCGAGGGGCATGTTGTTGACGTACTCCCACGTCTCGCCCCGGTCGTAGGAGACGGCGACGCCGCCGTCCTGCCCGTGCCACATCCTTCGAGGGTCTTGCGGGTCAATCCAGAGCGCGTGATAGTCAATGTGCGTGCGGCCCGTGATGGAGCGGAAGGTGCGCCCGCCGTCAATCGAGACGAAGAGGGTCGAGGCGACGGCGTAGATGCGGTTCTCGTTCGTCGGGTCAACGCGCATGTCCGTGTAGTAGAAGCCGCGCGAGACGATGTTGGTCTGCTTCGAGACGTTGCGCCACGTCTCGCCACGGTCGTCGGAGCGGTAGAGCGTCCCGTCTTTGGCCTCCATGATGGCGTAGACGACCGAAGGGTTCGACGGCGCGACTTTGACGCCGATTCTCCCTGCGAGTTTGGGGAGTCCCGTCTCCAACTTCTTCCACGTCCGCCCGCCGTCCGTTGACTTGAAGACGCCCCCGCGCTCGCTCCCCGATGTGTGCGTCCACGGCGTGCGCCGGAACTTCCAGACCGCCGCGTAGAGGATGTTCGGGTTCGAGGGGTCAATGTCCATGTCGGCGATGCCGTGCTCGGCGTCCACGTACAGAGTCTTCGCCCACGTGCGCCCGCCGTCGGTCGTCATGAAGACGCCGCGCTCCTCGTTCGACCCGAAGGCGTGGCCGAGCGCGCCGACGTAGACGACATCGGGGTTGCGCGGATTAATCAGGATGCGCGAGACGCGCTCGGAGTCGCGCAGCCCCATGTGCTTCCAGTTCTTCCCGCCGTCGGTTGATTTATAAACGCCGTCGCCGAACGAGACCGAGTTGCGCGTGTTCGACTCGCCCGTGCCGACCCAGATGACATCGGGGTTGCCGGGTTCGAGTGCGATGTCGCCGATGGAGATTGTGCCCTGCCGCTCGAAGACGGGCGTCCAGCGCACGCCGCCGTTGGTGGTCTTCCACAAGCCGCCCGAAGCCGTCGCCACGTAGACGAGGTTCGGGTCGCCGGGGACGCCCTCCACGTCGGCGGTGCGCCCGCCCATGTTGGCCGGGCCTATCTGCCGCCACTCCAGACGCTCGAACGACTTCATTTCGAGCGCGGCGTCTTCCGGGCTCGCTGGCGTCGCCGTCGGCGTCGGGGCGGGCGGCGTCTGTCGCGCCGACACGGTTGTAAAGAAGCAACACGACGCGACGAGACACATCACGCACGCGCGCAGGAAGGGGGAAAGGCTTCTGTGCATTTCGTTAGACTCCGTGAAGGAATGTTACTCGAAAGACGTGATGCGTGCAGGATAAACCAACACTCCGCCGAACGTCCATGCGCGCACGAAAACCTCTCCGGCAAAGGGCCGAGAGGTTGACACGAACGCCGCCGCCAGTAAAAGCTTCTCCGAGCGCATGAGCAGGCATTTTGTTATCAACGCCCTGAAAGGGCGCAAGATAATAGCCGGGGGCAAGCAGACGAAAGTCTGCGCCGCCCCCGGTTGTACGTAGGTTTACGATTTCGACCCTGAAGGGGTCGCAGACGTGCGTCGAGGTGCGACCCCTTCAGGGTCGAAAACTTTTCTTGCTCGTTCCGGGGGCGACGCTCACTTGCGTTCGCTCTGCCCCCGGCTATTATCTTCGTCCCCTTCGGGGACTGGCACTTAATACACTATTGCGACAAACATTCAACCCGCCTCGCACGCGCGGGCGCGTCTTCAAGCTCATCCTCCTCGCGGCGGTTCTCTGCGCTGCCGTTGGGGTGACCCTCTTCATCGTCTACCGGAAGCTTTCGGAGAAGCCACGACCGACCCTTGCGGGCTGGCGCGCGACCGTAAAGACACTGGCGGGCGACGGCTCTTCGGGCGTGTTGGACGGGGTGGCGGCAACGGGCGCGCGTTTCGGCGAGCCCTTCGGCGTCGCGGTCGGACAAGACGGCAGCGTCTACGTCGCCGACGCGGGCGAGAGCAACCGGATTCGGAAGATTACGCCGGAGGGTTTGGTCTCGACGCTCGCGGGCGGCGCGGAAGGCGACGCGGACGGCGCGGGCGCGGCGGCTTCGTTCAACACGCCGTCGGCGCTCGCCGTTGACGAAGACGGCAATCTCTACGTCGCCGACACGGGCAACCACCGCGTCCGCAAGGTGACGCCCGAAGGCTTGGTCACGACTCTGGCGGGCGACGGCACGGCGGGCTTTCGGGACGGCCCCGCGCAAGCAGCGCAGTTCAACGCGCCCGTCGGCGTCGCCGTTGACAAGGAAGGCCGCGTCTTCGTCGCCGACACTTACAACGACCGCATCCGCGTCGTGACGAAAGAGGGAGAAGTGAAGACCGTGGCGGGCACAGGCTCGCCCGGCTACGCCGACGGCGACGCTCTGACCGCCGCGCTCTTCGATACGCCGTGCGGCGTCGCGGTGAATGAGGCGGGCGAACTCTTCATCGCCGACACGGGCAACGACCGCCTGCGGAAGTTGACGAAGGAAGGCCAAGTCATCACCGTCACCCTCAACGCTCCGCCCGGCGAGACGCCCGAAGAGGCTTCGAACCCTTCGGGGCTCGCGTTGACGCACGACGGCTTTCTCTACTTCACCGAACTCGACCGTGGGCGCGTGCGCCAACTCGCGCCGGACGGGACGGCGCGCGTCATCGCCGGTCGCGGCTCAGGCTTCAGCGAAGGCGAAGGGCGCGGGGCGGCGCGCTTTAACCAGCCCGCCGCCGTCGCCGTCGAGCCTCGCACCGGCTCGCTCCTCGTCGCCGACAGCGCAAACTATCTCGTCCGTCGCGTCTCAGCCGTCACGCAAAATGAAGAAGGCGCTTCCGCCGTCAAGGAAGATGACGAAGGCGCTTCTCCCATCAATCAAGGCGCGAGCGCGGCGACGGCTGAAGCGTTCTCTCTGCCGCGCATTGATGTCGAAAGCATCGCCGGAGGAAAACCTTTCCCGTGGCCGCTCGACCCGCAGTTACAGCGTCATGAGGTCGTGGCCACTCTGGGCGAGGTGCGCGGGAGTTACGACACGGAGGACAGCCGCCATCACCTGCACAGCGGTCTCGACGTGTTCGGCCTCTACGGGCAGACGGTGCGCGCCGTCCGCGAGGAGAAGGTTTCGAACCCGCTCCCGAACTGGGGCTTCGGCGGCTTGAACGAAGGCGTGCGCGTCGGGCTCTTCTCCTACATCCACCTCCGCGTCGGGCGCGACGAGCGCGACGTGATGTTAGGGGGCACGCCCTTCATCCCCGTCCGCGACGCGGAAGGGAAAGTCGCGCGCGTGCGCCTGCGGCGCGGCGAGCGTGTGCGCGTCGGAGACCGGCTCGGCACCATCAACCGGATGTATCACGTCCACATGAACCTCGGCCCGCCGGGCGCGGAAGTGAATGCGCTCGCGCTCCCCTTCGTCGGCTTCTCGGACGCGGTCGCGCCGAAGATCGAGCGCGGCGGTATTCAACTCTTTAACGAAGCGGGCGAGCGTCTGAAGGAGACGCGCGGAGGCAGGCTCGTCGTGCGCGGGGCGGTGCGCGTCGTCGTTGACGCTTACGATCAGGTGGACGGCAACCAGTCGCGCCGCCGCCTCGGACTTTATCGTCTGGGTTATCAACTTCTCCAACCCGACGGCTCGCCCGCGCCCGGCTTCGAGCGCGCGCGCGCCCAGATAGAGTTCGACCGCCTGCCGCCCGACATGGAGGCGACCAAGATTGCTTACGCCGACGAGAGCGGCATCACTGTCTACGGCAGCAAGTCCACGCGATTCCTCTACGAAGTGACGAACACCGTCCGCGCGGGCCGCGCCGAGCGCGGGCTCTGGCAGACTTCGGAACTCCCGCCCGGCGACTACACCCTCCGCATCCACGCCGCGGACTACGCGGGCAACGAGGCGACCGAAGGGACGGACGTGGCGATTACAATCGAACGGTAAGAGATAAGCAAACAGAACCGCGAGCGGTAGCGAGCGGGTTGACCGTCATCAACGTCAACCCGCTCGCTACCGCTCGCGGTTCTGTGGCTCTCAGGCGACGGGCGTCAGTGTCGCTTGAATCTCGACTGAGATGGGCCGACCGCCGAGGCCGGGGTTGGGGAGTTGGACGCTGAGCTGGTACGAGCCCTTGAGGATGTACTCGCCGGGTTTGGTGATGTCGAGCGTCTCGTCGTAGTCGTCATATACTCGAATCGGGTCGGGGAACGAGGGGCCCTGGAGGCGGATTTCGGCCACGTCCAAGTCGCTCAAGACCGAGGCCGTGAGTTGCACCTGACCGGCCTGCTCGACGCGGAAGCCGAGGGCGATTGAGTCCTGCACGACGCCGAGCGCGGACGACGCGGCGGCCTCCTGCGGAAGCTTGATAGTCCCCTTGCTCTTGAACTTGACCCCCGCGCACTCGTGGTTCTCCTTCCGATAGCCGACGTACTCCGAAGAAGTTTCCAGAGTGACTTCAATCGCCGCCGCCGCCCGCGCCGTCGCGCTCGGAGAGCGTGCGCGCGAGTTTGGTGTAGCGGTACGAGGGGTCAAGGTTGTAGTTGCTGTCGCGCGTCTCGGACTTGCGCGCGGCCTTGACCGTCACCGCGCCGCCCCTGTTGTCGCTGCCCGCAAAGAATTTCATCTCGCTCTCCTCCTATCTGCCGCGCAAGCCTGCGCCGCCCGTGAAGCTTGACATGAAAGTGCCGAAAGGCGCGCTGGCCTTCTGCTCCTCGTCGAGCGGGATGGGGACGACGACGCCCTGCAACTGCGCGAGCACGTCGCCGGTCTGGTCTTCGAGCTTCACCTCCACCTCGCCCGAAAGGTCTGGCGGCAGCACGTCGCTCGGCGTGAAGTGCGCCAGCAGCATCTTGTCCATGTCGCGCAGGTCGTTGCCGACCTGAAGCTGGTAGCCCTTGTGCAGCGTCGCGCCGCCCTGATTCTTGTAGGGCAGGTATTTGACGGCGCGGACTTCGAGCGTCCCCTCGCACTTCAGAGTGCGCCCGCCCGGCGCGGTGATGGTCGCCCGCGCCGCCTCCTTCGAGCCCGGCGCGCGGCGTATCCAGCGCGTGCCGGGCACGACGACGCGGCCCCAGAAGCCCGCGAGCGCGGGCACGCCCGGCAGTTGCCGTCCCTCGGCGTTCGTCCCCCCGGCGGAGACTTTGCCGCTCAGGGCCTGCGCCGTGAACATGTCGAGCCGCGCCAGCATCCCGGCTATCTCGTCGGGGATTTTGAGCGGGAGCAGTTGGCCCGTGGGCAGCGGGATGAGGTTGACGGCGAGCGTCTCGATGAGGTCGCGGAAGCCCTCGACCTCTTTGCGCAGGATGGGGTGGTACTCGTCAACGAGGTAGTCCACGCCGCTCTGCTCCGAATCGTCTTCGCGGTGCAGCGTCTCATACGCCTCCATCAACAGCCGCGCGCACTTGACCTGAATGAGCAGGGCGCGCGTGAACTTCGATTCGAGGAGGACGTAGATGTCCGTCAGGCGTTGGGCGTCCCATCCGAGGTCTGCGTCGCGCAGCGCCTGCTGCTGCCAAATCTCTAAGAAGCCCTGCACGCGCTCTTTGCCCGCGCCGACGTTCTCGCCGAGGAAAGACATCCGCGTGTTGGCGATGTGCGGCCTCAGGCTAGACACGATGTTGTTGGCGAGTTCGACGGCACGCCAGCGGCGGTCTTCGAGCGATGCTCTCGACTTCCCAAGGCTGTTGAGCTGCGTGTAGAAGGAGTCGAGCGTGTGGTCGAGGGTCAGAACGTCCTTCCACAGTTTCTCCTCGTCGGACTGGTTGAACTGCGACTGGACGTGCCACTCGAAAGCCGCCATCTCGTTCTTCAGCTCGGCGAGGTCTTTGCGTATCTCGCCTATCTGATTTTCGAGGTCGCGGAACCTCTGGCTCACCTTCTGCTCGAAGGTCGGCTCCGGCCTCAGGCTCCCGCCCGCGAAGATGGCGAGCACCATCGTCTCGCCCCACGCGCTGATGGTCGCGCCCTGCATTTCGATGCCGAGCGCCTTGTCCACGGGGACGCTGACCAGTTTGCTGACGATGGCGTCGGCGGCCTTCTCCGCGGCCTTCGACCCAACCCAGACGAGGAACGTCACGATGGGGGCGGGCATGATTCAGTTACTCCTTTCGGGGTTGCCGTTTCGAGCGTCGTCCACGGCGGCCTCGCGGGCTTTCGGCGACACCGCCCGGACGGCGACCGTGCCCGTCCGGGGAGAACGCTTTTGAGAGTGGCAGGTGTTGTTGTGTTCGGATTCCTTCGGCGCGGGCGAACGGGGCGCGCGCCGGGACGCGCGAAACTATAAGCACGTCCCGGCGGCGGGTCAAGGAATTTACCGGCGAGCGCGGGCTCGAAGACGAAGGTCGGCGAGGCGGCCTCCGCCGTGTGCGTCTACTTCGGCGGTTCCGCCGGGAGGGTGGCGAGCGGCGCGAAGGCGAGACGGAAGTCCCTCTCGACGACGACGGTCCCGTCATCAACGCGGATGATGGCGAGCGGCGCGAGGGAGCGGTCTATGCCGTGCGGCGGGCGCGGCTCCGGGTTGCCGACGGGGCCGGGCCACTCCACGTCGCCGGTCGCGGTGCGCGCGGGGATGAGCCAGTAGTCGCCCGTGCGATAGTCGCGCGTTGGGCTGGGAACTGGATTTTCACGCCGTCCTCCAACTCGAACCAGTTCTCGTTCGCGCCCGTGGCCTCCTTGATGGTGGCCGTGCCGTCCCAGCGGCGGAGGATGTAGGGGCGGTCGAGTCCGGTTGACGACTATCGGATGGGAACGCCTTGTTGACCGTGACGATCATCTCGTCCGGGTCAACGTCGGTGACGGTGAGGAGCGATTCCTCGCTGCGCTCGCGGGGGGCCGTAGCCGTCGTCCGCCAACTCGACGAAGTCGCCGACCTGAAGGCCGAGACGCGAGTCGCGCCCCAGAGAGTCCATCGTCAACTTCGTGCCGTTGATCTCGCGCACCGGGAGATTGACCGAGCCGTTCTCGCGCGACCACTTGAAGCTGGCCTGATTGGCGACCGCGCCGCCCCAGTGAATCTCGACGCGGTAGAGCTGGTTCTCCGCGCCCCGGTAACGAGCGTCGGGCGAGATGATGCAGGGGCTCGACGCGTTCGGGTCGTCGGCCTCGTCGGCCTTCGCGCGGAGCATCCCGCGGTTGGCGGGCTGCCACGCCTGCACGCGCTCGCGCCACGCCGGGCTGTTGATGACGTTCGTCGCGTCGAGGCCGTCGAAGCCGCCGGGCAGGTTCTGGGCGAAGACCTGCCAGACGACCTTCGCGCGCGTCGCCGTGTCGGGGGCGTGAGCGCCGAGCGCGACTTCGCGGATGCCCTCGTCTTCGAGCGAGTTGATGTCGCGCTCCCAGACCATCAGGAAGACGAGGTACGTCCTGTCGTCCTCCAGAGGGTCGGCGAAGTAGTCGGGCTGCGCGGGGAAGTTGCCCTTCTCGGCGCGGCGGTAGAGGACGGGGTAATGGTTCTCGCAGCGGATGCCGTCCACGTAGTAAGCGCCCAAGCCGATGACGAAGTTGCGCGGCGCGTCGGCGGCGGCGAGCGGGCGGCGTTCGGGTATTCCCTCACCGGCATTCAAGACGCTCTCGCCATCCGCCCTCTCGCGGCGCTCGATGCGCGGGGAGTCCCGCTCCTCTTTGGCGACGAGGCCGCCCGCGTCCGGGGCCGTGATCCTGAAGCCGCAGTTGTTCCAGGGGCCTCCGGCGGGGCCGATGAGGTCGAAGGCGAGCGCGCGCAGGTAATGCAGGTGGAGCGCGGTCTGCTCGTTCCAGTCCGAGTCGAGGAGGACGCGGCCCTGCTGCATGAGGACGCGGGAGTAGTGTTTGGTCTCGTCGTAGGTATTGCGTGAGATGTCGCCTGCCATTGCGGTCTCCTTAGGTGGCAAAGATGATGCCCGCGTCCATTCCGGCGGGCGTGTACTCGTCGAGGCGTGCGCGGAGGTTCGCCTCGCGCTGCGGCTGAAAGAGGTCGTGGAAGACGCCCATCTCGGACTCGTCGTCGGCCCCGCGCGTAATCTCTTCGGCGCAGGTCTCGGACAACTGGCAGTAGGCGGGCGTCCCGTAGCGCACGCTCGCGAAGCGCGGGCGGACGCGCGTCTCGGCGGCGGCCCTCTCGTCCTCGTCCTCGACGCCTGCGGTCACGAGGTCGGGCTGACAGTTGTAGCGGCGCGGCGTGCGCGAGCCCGGCGGGACGTAGCAGAAGCGCACGCAGCCGACTTGCGTCCGCGCGACGGCGACGTGGCCGTCGAAGATGCTGTTCTCGGCGAGCGTGAAGGCGTGCGCCCTGACCGTGCCGAAGACGGTGCTGCGCAGGACGCGCAGGCGCGCGTGCGCGAACGTGTTGTCGGGGCCGGAGAGCGCCTGAAGTTCGGGGTGCGTGGCGTCGAGGACGCTGTCTGTAAGCTCGATGTCGAGCGGCTCGGCGGCGACCTCGTTCAGGTTGACGACGATGCTGCCGACGATGCTGTGCTCGACGATGAGGCGCGCGCTCGTGTCGGTCAGTTCGATGCTCGGCTCGGTCTCGCTTTCGGGGTAGCTGTCGGTGTCGAGCGACCAGCCGGGGACGAGCGTGCAGTGGCGTAAGCGGACGCGCGAGAGCAGGCCGGAGACCTGCACGCTGCGACCGACGACGAGGAGGCCGTCGAGCGTCAGGCTCGGCTTGAGGCGCGGGCGTTCGCCGTCCGCCGCCGAAGCCTTCGCCATGCCGCCGCCTCCTTGTGCTTGCTCCTGCCCTAAGCCTTCAGCCGGGAGCGGCTGCGGCTCGAAGCCCTCGCCTTCCGTGCCGCCCGGCAGGTTGTAGTCATGCTTCCTCGTCGGGCGCACTGCCCTGCTCGTTGACGACGTGCTCCGTGTCTTGACCGCGCCCGCCTTCGGCGTCGTGCCCCGGCGTGGGGCCGTAGATGTTGAGAGAGTCGGGGCGGTTGGCGTACCAGTCGAGGAGGCGGATGACGGGGCGCGTGCCTTCGGCGGCGCGAATCTCAAGCCGCTGGTTCCAGCCGAGGCGGATTTCAATCTGCTCGACATACGCGCCGCTGTCTTCTATCTGGATGAAGCCCTCGGCGGGCGCGTCCGCGCGCCACGCGTCGAGCGCGCGGCTGATGCTCTCGAAGTAGAGTTTCCCGGCGTGCTCCTGACTGACGAGGTAGACGTGCGGGCGTTTTGGCGAAGGCGCGCTCTGCTGCTGTTGCTGTTGTTGTCTGCGGCGAGGGCGGCGGCGGCGGGCGGCGCAGGACGGCGTTCCGCGGGCGGCGCAAACTCCGCTCGTACTCGCCGCCGCCCATGTCGGCGCTGAAGCCGTAGTGATAAGTGACCCAGACGCCGGTCTTCGGCTCGGCGCGGGGCGAGAAGGCGATGCGACCGAGGCGCGGGTCTACGGCGACCTGCTCGCCGTGCGGGCGGTAGGCCCAGCGACTGAGGTCGGCGACGACGAGGTTCTCCAAAGGCACGGGGCGGTCGGCCCCGTCGCGCCAGATGAGCAGGCTCTTGCCCTTGCCGTAATAGTCGGCGGTTCTCTCTTCGAGCGCGCGGCGGCGGATGACGGCGGGGACGTTCATCTCGTCGGCGACGTGCACGGGGTCTGGCTCCGAGACGGCCTCCGTAAAAAGCGGCGTGTCGTTGCCGAGGACGCTGAAGGTGTAGTGATGGCGCGCGCGGTCAATGCAGAAGGCCGGGGCGTGCGTCAGCGGGTAGGCCCTGAGCCGCCAGACGAAGAGGCCGGTGCTGGTAATGTTGTGGCGGTCGCGTGCGCGCCGCGAGTTGAGACGGCGGACGCCGACGCCGTGCGCGAGTTCGTCGAACGCGCCGCCCACGCGGTCGAGCGCGTCGCCGCGCCGCACGTCAACCGTCCCGCCCTTCCCGGCGCGCGGGTGGTTCATGTGCTGTGTCGCGGACAGCACCTCGTAGAACTCCGACGCGCGCGCGGGCCACCCGGCCACGTCGCGCGCCAGCTCTTCGAGGAGCGCGAGCGTCCCCTTGCGGCGGCGGTTGCGAATCGTGTTGGCGACCTCGTTGCGCGGCACGAGGATGCGGTTGCGCGCCGTGCCCTCTTCGGTCGCGACCGAGCCGGGCTCGCCCGCCTCGTAGACCGTGCGGTGGCCGATGAGGTCGGCGATGTAGGGCACGACCCAGTCTTCGCACGTCTCGATGAACCAGTTCTCGTAGAGCTGCTCGATGTCTTCCTCGACGATGTTGACCTGCTCGGCGATGACCTGCAAGAGAGCGCGCAGGGGCTGCCCCACGTCAACGTCGCGCTGGCGGTAGACGACCGGCAGGAGGTCGTAGAGTCGGTCGAGCTTCGCGTCTTGTTCGTTCATACCTTCAACTCCGTGAGGTTCAGCGTTTCGGGGACGAGCGGGCTCAAGGTGACGAGCTGCGCCGCGCTGATGAAGTTCGCGCCGCCGGACGTGCTCTTCGTCACGTGCGCGAGGTCGGCGCGGATGCGCGTCTTCAACTTGAGGTCGTCGGCGATTTCCAGAAGGTCTTCGATGGGGATGTCCTCGGCCAGTTCGTCGAGCGTGTCCACGTCCACGTAGGCCACGCCCTCGACCGACTGGATGGCCGCCGTCACCTCGCTCGAGACCACGTCCTGACCGAGGTCGCGCCGGTTGAAGCCGAAGCGTTCGAGCATCGCGGCGCGTATCCACGGCTCGACCGTCTCCCAGAGATAGTCCGGGTGGACGCGCACCTTGGCGGCGATTATCAGGAGCTTGAGTTGACGGACGGCGACCTGCAAAGGCTGGTACGGGTCGCCGAAGCGGTGGAGCGCGGCGCGGAGGTTTTTGTAGAGGTCGGAGTTGACGTCAATGGGGATGTCGTCCTCGCCCGCGATGGTGAGATGGACGAGCTGGCGGCGTCCGTCCGAGAGGCGCGCGGCGCTCGCCTTGCCGATCCCGGCGAAGGTGCGCGCGAAGTCCTCGTAGTCGCGCGTCGAGACCAGACGGTCGAGCGCGAGCACGGCAAGCGGCGTGTTGCGGCGCATCTGGTCGCGCTCCTCGCGCCCCGCGCCCCCGCTCGCCCGCTGCGGGTTCACAACCTCCTTCACGCCGAGCGGCTTGGTCAGGATGAGGCTAATCTGCCCGGCAAGGACGTTCCCCTCTTTGCCGATGCCGGTGCGGTAGACGGCCTTGACGTTCTCCTGCCCCGTGGGGAGGCGCGCGCCCTCGCGCCCGTTGCCGAAGACGAGGGCGGTCGCGTCCGCGTCGTCGGTCTTCGTCACGTAGTTGCGATCCTTCGGGCCGAGACCGGCGAGGGTGTCCGTCTCGTGCCAGAGGATTTCGTTGGCGCGCACCGCGAGGGTGCTGGCGATGCCGGAGGTGGTCGGCGCGGAGACGTGGGTGAGCGGCGACTGCTTGAGCGTGAAGGTCTGACCGGGCACACCGGCGTCGCCGCTCCCCAAAACTTCGGCGCGCGTCTCGCCGTGCGTGGCGTGCGCGACGTTGCCGTAGATGCGGAGGGTGTCGCGCCGGTAGCAGTAGGCCATCTCGCGCGCCAGCAGGAGCGTCGTGTGCGTCTTGTCGCCGGGGAGCGCCGGGTCGTAGCCCTGCTCGACGCCCGCGAGCATGACCAGCTCGACGGCTTCGACGCCCGCCACGAGGTCTGCCGGGTCTTTCTCCTCGACGACGCCCCCGGCCCCGCCCTCTTCGGTCGCGAAGGTAACGTCCGTGCGCTCGCCCTTGAAGATGAGCAAGCGGCCCGGCTCAAGTCCTTCGACGAGGTCGGCCAGCTCGACGCGGCTGCCGCACACGTCTTCGCGCACGGGGTCGAGCGGCACTTCGGCCAGCTCAAGCAGCTCGCTCTGCGCCAGCACGGTGGTCTTGCGGATGACCTCGAAGGTGTCGCCGGTTTCGACGACCGGGTTAATCCAGTCGCCGTCGAGTCCGAGCTGCGTCCCCTTGGCCGAGACGTTGTAGTCGGCGCGCGAGCCCTCCGCGACGGTCTCGACCTTGCGGACGAGGACGCGCGGCGGCACGCCACGGAGCGGCGTCGGGCGGTCTATCACGGCCCAACTGCCGGGCAGGATGAGGTTGTAAGAGGCGTCGAGGCTGACGACGCGGGGCTGCTCGGTCGGCGTGCTTCCGGAAGTCTGGCGAAGTGCGCCCTGGATGACGAGGTAGCCGTTGAAAGACTCCCCGTCAATGGATGCGGGACCGAGAACCGTCGGGTTGACGCGCGCGAATGTGGGGTTGGTGCCGCTGCTCCGGATGTCCACGGAATAGGTCTGGACAGTCGAGGGCACGCTCGTCCTGACGGTGGCGGACACCTCCACGTCGCGGTCACGGAACGTGAAGAGGTACGCCTGTACATTCCCCTCTCCCGTCGTCACCACCACCATGTCGAGGGTGATGACTTCGCCGATGGGCGAGGGGACGTTGATGGTGGCGGTCGCGCCGTTCACGATGGGGAAGCGCACGCGCGCGCTCTGTCCCGTGCCCAATGGGCTTCTAATCTCGACGACCACCGTGCTCTCCGTCGGCGGGTTGTTGTTGTTGATGGTGTTGGTCACCACCACGTCGGACTGGCCGACGGCGATGATGAAATGCTCGAAGGTGGGCTCGCCGACATCGCGGAAGAGCGTCCACTCTTCCTGTCTGCCGATTGGGTCTTCAACATCGCGGATGATGTTGAGCGGCGCGCTGTGGCCGAAGAGGGAGGCGCGCGTGCGGAGCGCGTAGACTGCGATGCCTGCGGACTCGGTGACGGGGACGTTGCCCCACGCCGTCTCGAACGCGCCGCGCAGTCCGGGCCGGAGCGCCGTCAGCGTCTTGGTTAAAGTGCCCGAAGTCGGCGAGAAGGTGTCGGCGAGGCTGAGGCCCAACTGCTGTGGGCTCGCGGGCTGCGCCGACGGCGGCTTGGTGAGGTTGTCCAGAAACTCCTGACTCATGCTTTGGAGCGCGGGCCGGGAGGAGGGCTGCGCGCCCGTCTTCGTCATGTTGACGGCGAAGCGCTTGGTCTCGTCCGCCGATGCGGTCGAGGCGGATGCGGTCGGGGCCGACGCGAGGCTGTCCGACACCTCTTCAAGCCCGGAGACGATGCTCGCGATCCACGGCTCCAACTTGTTGAAGTTCCCTTCCACGGCGAGCCGGTGTTCTTCGCGGAGCGGCTGAATCGCTTCGCCCAGAAGCTGTCGCAGCTCCGCGCGCGAGGGCTGAGTGGAGAGACGTTTTTCCAACTCGTCGAGGTGTCCGAGGACGCGCCGGGCCGTCGCCGTGTCGGCGCTGACGCTGAAGTCTTCAATCTTGCGGTGGCTCTCGATGACGGCTTGCACATCTTTAACCTGCGCGTCGGCGGTCGCGTCGTCCGAGGGCGCGCCAGATTCCACGCGTCCCGTTCCCGCCGAGGCGACGTTGACGCGGCGACTCCCGGCGGGCAGCTCCCACAACTCGACCGTGACCTTCGTGCGGTCGTTGGGCTGGTCGGGCTCGACCTTGAGGACGCGGAGCAGGGCCTGCCGGCCCGGCCCGTCGCCGAGGACGACGAGGAGCGGGTCGTTCGGCTTGAGGTTCGTGGCCGTGCCTTTGAAGTAGAGCGCGTCGCCGCGTTCCAGTTGGCGGCGCGGGTCCTGCGGTCGCGTGAGGCGCGGTCGGAGCAGGTTCCAAACGGAGCGGGCGTAGAGGTCTTTGCTCGTCTCGAAGCTCTGCGGCAGCTCGCCGGGGCCGGGCACGCTCTGCGAGCGGCTGCCCGCCGGAATCGTCACCTCGCTCCCCTCGTCGAGCGTGTAGGCCAGATGCACGCTCGCGGCGACGCCGGGGCGCGGCCTGTAGCCGACGAGCCGCGCCAGCTCCAACACCGACCGCCGTTCGATGGCCGTGCGCAGGTATCCTTCGTTGGCGATGCGCTCCTGATAAAAAGTGAGCACGTCGGCGACGGTCGCCCACGCGTCGAGGAAGGCGATGGCGCCGTCGCTCGTGTCGCGCGTCGTCAGCGAGTTGAGGGGGTTGGCGGGCAACGCGTCGGACTGCGACCCGCCGGACGGGACGTAAGAGTCGAGCGGCGACGAGCCGAGCGTGTGGTTCGACAGTCGCGCGAGCATCGTCTCTAAGAACGAGCCGTGCGTGCCGACGCGGTACGTAATCGCGCTCAGGCCGGGGCGGTTGGCGGTCGAGGCCGGTGTCAGTTGCTCGGTGCCTTCGCAGCAGCCGCAGGATTGATTCATCGTCCACCTCGCACTTCGAGCTTGAGTCTGCCGTGCTCAGGGAAGTTCGGGTCGTTGTCCACCCGCGCCACTTCGAGCGGGCCGAGCGGCAGCAAGCCTTCGGTCAGTTCGCCCCTCGGCCCCTCGTGCAGACGTTGGAGCCGCGTCACACTCACGCTCTCGACGCCTTCAACCCCCTGCGCCGCCGCGACCAGACGGCTCAGGTGGACGGCCTCGCCGAAACTGAGGTTGTCGGGGTGGAAGAAGCCGCGCCGCCCGCCCGTCAAGTCACGGTTGCTGAACACGTCGCGGAGCGCCGCGCGGACGTGGCCGCGCAGGTAATGCGGCAGGACGCAGACCTCGACCACGATGTCGAGCGGGATGGAGCGAGCGTCGCGCGTCAGGAGGTCGTGGCCGATGCGCCGGTAGCGGTGGAGCGAGCCCGCGACTTCGGCGAGCAACGCATCGCCCGCCTCGGACGCGCCGCGCGCGTCAACCGCCGTCTGCATCACCTGCCAGCTCCCGCCCCAGCGCAGGCTCCCGGCGGCGCGCTGCACCTGTCCCCCGGAGTCGCGCTCGGCGAGGCTCCCGTAGTCTTCGGGCGTGATGGCGCGCCGGAGTTCTTTGCGGAACGCGCCCGGCGCGAAGATTCGAACCTCTTCGACGGGTTCGGGCTCGACGCCGCCCTTCGCGGGCAGAGGGTTGCGCACGCGCGCGACCGTGACGCCGAGGTCAATCTTGCGGCGCATGACGATGTGCGAGACGGCTTCGGGGCCGACGTTGCCCTTCGTGCCGTTGCCGATGCGATAGGTCGCGCTCAGGGCCGTCCCCGGCTCCGGCGCGCGTCCCGTTTCGCTCTCGTCGAAACGTAAATGGGCGCGGCCTTCGTCGTCAATCTCGGCGACGAAGAGACGCCTGTCGTCGCCGCCGCCGAGCAGGTCGTAGGCGGGCCACCAGCGCGGGTAATGATTCGAGAGGAAGGCCGGCTCCGCCCCTCCGGCTGTGGGCTGTTGGCGACTCTTGCGGACTTTGACCGAGGCGAGCGCCTCGCGCGGCTCCTGCCACAAGGCGATGCTCGCCGGGCCGTAGGTGACGCCCGAAGAAGGTTCGAGCCCCGCGACGAACTTCGCGCCGAACATCTCTTTCAACTCGTCGCGCTCCGTGCTCGTGAGCGTGTAGCCGCCGAGCACGCGCTCGCGCAGGACGCGCACGCGCCGCGCCTTCTTCCACACGTAGTCGTCGAAGCGCGCGAACAGCTTACTGAGCCCTTCGGCCTGCTCGGCGGGCGTCGGCGGCGGCTGCTTCTGCTTCGGCTTCTCGCCCGCCGCCGCGATGACGCCGACGCGCGCGAGCGTCGCGCGCCCGAAGATGGTGGTCAGTTCCGCCAACTCTTCCTTCGAGAGCGGGCGGCCCGCGCCGACTCTCTTCCAGAGCCACTCGACGCGCGCGCGCACGTCAACCGTCAAACGTCCGAGGAGGCGCACCTGCGCGCCGCGCAAGGCCGTGGGCGAGGGGAACGGCGCGCGGTGCGTGATCTGGCCGCGCTTCAAGGTCGGGCGGAAGCGGCGCGGTTGCGAGACGGGGTCGCGCGGGTCGAAGGCTTCGAAGCACCCGGCGGGAAGCTCTTCGGCGTCGGGCACGTCGAAGGTCTCCGGCCCGGTCGTGCGCCCGTGGTCAACGAGGATGACGTTGCCGCGCGCGACGCTCACGTCTTCGAGGTACTCGCACTCCGGCGCGCGCCCGATTGCGGAGAGGCAGAGCGCGAAGGGCAGAGCGTCTTCCAACGCCCACTCGATTTCGACGACGGGCTGGTTGTAAAGCTCGTCCACGCGCGGCTCGACTCTCGTCAGGCGCACGGCGTGGCGGTGCGTGCGGTCGGCGTCCGGCTCGGCCCCGGTGACGGGCCCCAGGACTTCCTCGAAGATGAGCACGTCGCCCGCGCTTAGACTCAGAGCACGCTTACGCGGCGGGGCGTCTTCGTCGCGCGGCGGCTTGGGTTTCTGCTCCGGCCCGTCGGTCGAGCCTTCGTCGTAACCCTGCACGGGGGGCTTCTGCTTGTAGTCGCGCTGCTGCGCCGTCTGCTCGTAGACGCCGCCCGGCGGTTGCGGCTCGTACCCCGGCTGGTCTTCGTCCTTCCACTCGTCGCGCAAGGTCGCCGAGGTCGTGCCGCGCGGGAGACAGCACTCGCGGTCGCCCCACGTGTAGAAGCTGATGCGGCTGTGCGCCTTGCGGAGGCGGAAGGGTTCCCCGCGCCAACCGGCGGTGAGCGGCTCGAAGACTTCGTAGCTCGAAGGGGCGACGCCCCGGAGGTCGTCTTCCGAGATGACGCGCCCGCCCGCGCCGTAGGACGCGCCGCGGCCCGTGACGAAGTAGAAGTCCTTCGTGCTCTCGACGGTCACGTCGCCGTCAGTTTCGACCGTCACCCACGCGCGCGAGTTGCAGCCCTCGTGCATGAGGTAATCCACGAGCCGCGCGTGGCGGCGCACGGAGATGCGGCGGCGCGCGGTGTCGAGGTAGGCTTCGGTCGCGACGGCGTCCTGAAAGTAACTGAGGTAGTCGCCGACGTAGGCGAACAACTCGACGAGGGCGACGCCGATGTCGGGGACGTGCCGTTCCTTCCAGTCGGGCATGACGAGCGAGAGGCGGTCGTAGATGAGCCGCTGGAAGCTCGCGTAGTCTTTGGCGAGGTAATCAATCTCCGGTTCGGGCGGCGACTCTGCGGGGCAGTCGCCTTCGGGCGCGCAGTCGAAGTCGCTCGGACAGTTGGCCTTGAAGGAGAAGTCAATCTGCGCGTAGCGCGGGTCGAAGCCTTCGAGCGGGAGCGTGCCGGGGCGGCCCTTCACGGCCTCGACGAGCCGGAGCGTGTAGGTCGAGAAGTCGCCGTACTTGTCCACGACGACCCGCATGCAGTCGTCGCGCGCCTCGTCCTCGACCTCGCAGAGCGTCACGTCCACGACGCGGATGTCGCGGACGCGCACCCCGCCCTCGATGACGATATTCGCGGGGCCGACGCCGTGCGGGGCCTTGTTGAGGAAGAAGACGGTGATGACCCTCTGGTCTTCGCTGACCTCGACGTAGTCAATGCCGTTCGGCTCGTGCGAGCCGGAGCGGCGCGCGGCCTTGCGGATGCGACGGCGGCGCTTCGATGTGTCGCGGCAATTCTCTGGACTGTTCATAGCCTCACACCACCCGCGTGAAGACCGCGGTCTGACTCTCGCTCGTCCCGCGCACGATGTACTGGACGAGGATGCGGAGGGTCGAGTCGCGGCTCTCGACTTCGAGGTTGACGACATCAATGACATCGCCGAGGAAGCGTTGGAGCGCCGACTGCATGGAGAACTGCAAGGCCGTCGCCAGCTCCGGGCTGTTGGGCGCGAAGATGAGCTGCTGGAGGCCGCTCCCGAATTCGGGGCGGTTGACGCGCTCGCCGTGGTTGGTGAAGACGAGCTGCTCGATCATGTCGCGGATGTGCGCGTCCCTCTGGACGGTGGCCGTCAGGCCGCGCGCGTCGAACTGGAATGGGAAGTCTATGTTCACGTCTTCTCTCCCCTCACGTCCCCGTGACGCGCGTCTGCGTCTTGACGATCATTAAAGGCGTCCCCGTCGGGACGCAGGTGGATTGGCTGTCTTGGAGCAGGACGGGCTGGTTGTCCGAAGTGATGCGCGTCGCGGCGGAGAGGAAAGAGGCCGTGACGCAGGGGCCGTTACCGGCTGTGGGCGGCGGCATCGTGCAGCCCGCGACGGTGTAGTTGCCGGGCATCGTGACGATGGCCTGACCGTCCACGGTGACGCGCGTGCTCGGCACGACGGGCGTGGCCGTCCCCGCGTGCGAGCACTTGACGGTCGCGCCGAGGTGCAGAAGGAATCCGGGCATGATTTAAGCTGCCTCCAAACTGATTCGTCCGGGACGGTTTTATTTTAGTGACGGCGAAGGCCGTGCCGTTAATGCTCACGGTCGGCCCCTTCAACTCGATCTTCGCGTTCTTGCCGTTGTCAATGGTGATGCCGAGGTCGTTGATGGTGATCTTCGCGCCCGCCGCCGTCGAGAGCACGATGCCGCCGGTCGGCCCCGTCATGTCGCTCAAAAGGAGGACGGTCGGCCCCGGCGTCTGCAAGAGGATGTGGTCAATGGTGGCGGGCGTCGAGAGCGCCTGCGAGGGCACTTCGCCGATGCCCCAGAAGCAGCCCGTCCAGATGGGGTGGTCGGGGTCGCCGCCCTCGAACTCGACCCAGACGTTGGCGTCCACGGGCGGGATGGCGTAGAAGCCGTTCTGCGACCCGCCGTAGGGGACGCACGGCATCGCCCAGTTGTTCTTGAGGTCGCCGAAGACCGCCGGGACGCTCACCTGAATGCGCCCGATGTTGCTGGGGTCAATGTTGTTCGAAACCTTGCCCCGGTATTTTCCGAAGTACTGGCTCATGGTCGTACCAGAGGAAGCAGCGCGCCCGTGCCCTCGCGGGCGAGGGTGAACTTCTGCTTGTACTCTCCTTCCTTGATGGTGTGGGTGACGCTCTGGACGTAGTAGTTGCCGCCGTAGGTGAAGCCGACGCCGCGCACGCCGACCAGCTCGCGCGCCTTCAAGACCGAGCCGTATTCGAGGGCGTCGAGCTCGCCCGTCGCCGTCACGACGTTGTCGGTCGAGGCGTCCACGGTGGCCTGCGCGCGCGCCATCGCCTCGGCGGCGTCGAGCCCCGGCGCGGTGCGCGCGTGCGCGTAGCTCCGCCCGGAGGCGGTGGCCGTTCCGGTCTGGCTCATGGCCTCCTGCTCCTCGGCCTGCTCGCGCGTCACGGGCAGGAAGCTCTGGCGCACGTTCGGCTGGTTGACGAGCGCGGCGGGCATGGCCGAGAGCGGGACGCGCACGGTGGTCGGCGCGAGCACCGGCGCGGCGACGTTCGTCCGGCTGTCCTGTATGTGGCCGGAGACGGTCGTCGGGGCGAGCGCGTTGTAGTTGAAGCTGATGGAGCGGATGTTGCTGTCCGGCCCGGCGGCGATGGTCAGAGCCGACTGCGGGAGCCCCGCCCGCTTGGGCGGCCCCCAGTAGGCGGTGCTCATGTTGGGCAGCGGCCCCGGCTCGATGTAGAAGACGTAGCCCTGCCGCGCGGCGAGGAACTGGATGTACTGGTAGTCGGACATCGTCTGCACGGGGATGCGCTCGGTCGGCAAGGGCGGCGTCGGGAAAGAGCGCCGGGGAGACCTGCGGGATGATGGCGTACTGCGCGTACTTGGCGACGATGATGCGGACGATGTTGTCGGCGCTCATCGCGGGCCACTCGACGGCCTCCTGCTTCAAGTCCATCATCACGCTCACGTCCTCGCCCGTCACCGTGAGGATCGAGGCCCCCGGCGCGTTGCTCGGCACGAGCTGCACGTTCGTGATGATGCCGTCCATGATGACCTGCGGGACGAGGCTGAAGGAGACCGTCAGCACGACCCGGTTGAAGGGCTTGAGCAGAGGGTTCAGCAGAAGCCCGTAGTCCACCATGTCCACGGGGCCGGAGCGCCCGACCTCGAAGGTTAGTTGGAAGCCGGAGCGCCCGCGGTCGCTCTGCGTCACGGTCGCGCCGGAGAGCGCCTCCGTGATGTCCACCGAGGGCGGGACGGCGATGCTCGGCCCGACCAGCAAGCCGAGATGAATACCGAGGAGCATCCCTTCAGCCTCCCGCCTCCGGCACGGGGACGCGCAAGAGCCGCCCCACCTCCGCCGTCAAATCGAACGGGTTCATCGCCTCGTTGGCGTCGGCGACGCGCCAGAACTGCTCCGGGTCGCCGAGCGTCCGCGCCGTCATCAGGTCGAGCCGGTCGCCCTGCGTGACCTCGACCTCGGCGAGCAGCGTCATGGTCTCGCCGCGCGGCAGGAAGCGGCGGCGTTTGTAGGAGAGGATTCTCCCGTCCGGCGCGGTGAGCGTCACGGTCTCAATCGAGTAGTAACGGCTCTTGAAGTCGAACACTGGCGTCAAACCCCCTCTCAGATAATGTCCACGTCGCCGAGCGACGCGAGGTTGCTGATGCTGCCCATCGTCGCCATCGTCTCCTTGACGATCTGGTGGGCGAGGAAGATGTAGTAGCCGGCGTGCTTGATGGAGAGGTCGCTGTAGCTCAGCACGCGCAATCCGAGCGAGCAGCGCGCGCGGATGGGGTTGAGGTTAACGTCGTGCGCCTCCTCCGTGATGGTGAACTCCGTGAGGTTGACGGGGACGACGCGCTTGATGCCCCAGACGAGGAGCGTCAGCGGCCCGATGGGCGGGACGATCTCCTTCTTGCCGAGCGCGAGCATGACGGTGTTGGTGATGACGAGGATGCTCTTCGGGTAGAGCAGCATTTCGAGCGCCGAGAGCTGCGGGTAGATGCCGAGGCTCGACGCGAAGCCCTCGTTCTTCTCCAACTGGTCGGTGGCGTCAATCTCCACCTCCATCTTGATGTTCTCGACGGGCGCGCCCTTGAGCCGCAGCGCCTCGGAGCGCTCCGAGTCCTCCTTCGCCGAGCGCGCCTTGAGCGTCCGCGTCATCGTGTCCGGGTTGTACTGGAAGACGGTCACGCTGGCCAACGGGTTGAAGAGGTCGAGCCCGATGATCGCGCCCTTCAAGACTTTCGGGCTTCCGGGAAAGCTGCTCATAAGATTTTTTCCTCCGCCTTGACTGCCCTCGATGCGACCCGTTTTGATTAAAGAGAGCGAGACGCGCCTCGCCGCCTCGTCCTTACGGGCACTTGCCCTTGTAATCCGCCCTGCTCCAGGTATCTTCCAGCGACGCCTCTTCGACGACGAGCAGGTCGCCGGCCTTGCCGGAGTGGCTCACGGGAGTCCGGTAGAGCCGCCCGCTGAGCTTCCCCTTCTTGATGGCGTCGGCGAGGATGGCCGCCATCGGGTCGTTGCGTCTCGCCAACTGGGCGATTTTCCGGCAAATCCACGAGCGGCTCATCTGGCCCTCCGCCAGCTTCGCCTTCCCGCCCTTGTACTCGATAATGACGGGGTTGCCCTTGTTGTCGAACATGATGTCGTCAATGCCCTTGCCGAACGGGCCGTCGAACTCGTAGGGGTTCTCCCAAGCCTTCCCCTTGCCGGGGATGTTGGGCGAGAGGCCGTCCTTGACGGCCCTCGACTTGCCGCCCGCGACGCCGTAGTCGTGGATTAATTTGTCCATGCTCGTCTTCGCCTTGACGATCTTGCTCGTCCCCTCCGGCTTGTCGGTCGGCGTCTGCTTCTTCTGCGCGTCCTCGAACTCCTCCTGCACCTGCTGCGAGATGTCCTCCTCCTCGTCCTTCTGCGGCGTGTAGTCGTCGTCCACGACGTGCGTCGAGGCGTGCATGATTAACTTGAACTTGCCGGGGCCGGTCTTCTTCTTCGAGAAGCCCTTGATCCACTTGTAGCGCCGCTTGAGGCCGGAGAGGGAGAGCAGCGCGACCGCCGTCGGGTCGTTGCGGGCGTCGTGCGTCTCGGCGATGGAGGTGGCAAGGATGAGGGCCTGCGGCAGCTCGCGCGCCTTTTCTTCGCCCTCCTCGTCCTTCTTCTGCTTCGGGTCTTTCTGCTCCTGATCGCTGTCGCCCTTGTGCTTCTTCCGGCCCTTGCGTCCGGGAACCTTGTCGAGCACGTCGTCCACCTTGTCGAAGACCTTCGCTAAGACCTTGAGAATCTTCGCGCCGAGCTTGCCGAGCTTGCCGAGCCACTTGGCGACGGTGGCCGTCCCGGCGGTGAAGATAATCATCACGATCTCGGCGAGGATGTAGCCGACGACGTAGCCGCGGAAGTTCCAGCGGTTGTAGGTGTTGTTCGAGTTCCACTTGTTGGTGAAGTCGTTGACGGACGAGGTCACCATCTGCACGAGGGCGTCTTTCAGCATCGTGAAAATCTCGCCCACGGTCTTGGTCTCGATCATCTCCACGAGGGCGTCGTAGAACTCCTCGGCGGCCTTCAGCGCCTCGCCGCTCACGAGGTCGCGGATGAGCGAGACGACCGACTTAATCATCTCGTAGATGCCGATGAAGACATCGGCGATGGACATGATGAAGCCCTCGCCGAGCCCGGCGGCGAAACCGCCGACCCCCTTCGCGATGGCGATGGCCGTGTTCTTCCAACCGGCGCGCGTCGGGATGATGCCCTTGCCCTTGAGCGCCTGAATGTAGGTCTTGCCGGGGAGCCAAATCTTTTTGTCCTTGACCAGTTCGACCGATTGCAGGATGGGCCGGAGCACGCGGCGGTACTCGTCGGCCTTGTCCTTGAGGCCCTCCCACGTGCCGGTGTTCGACGCCTCGGCCAGCTTCTCTTCGTTGAGGCGGACGCCCCCGCTCGTCCGCGTGTCCTCCTCGTTGGCGGCGAGGACGGCCATGACGATGGAGCGGGCGTCGTCGCCGGTGCGGATGTCGTAGTCCTTGTATTGCGGGTGGTTCTCGACCAGCTTTTGCAGGCCCAGCCCCGGCTCGGCGATGTAATAGAGCACGGCGTCGGGGTCGGGCAGGCCCGTCCAGACGAGGTGCGAGGCGACGTAGCCGACGGCCCCCGCGTACTGCATGCTCGTGACCATCACGTAGAGCCACTTGGTGGCCTTGTTCTCGGAGAGGATGTGGACGCGCGTGTTCTCGTCGAGGTGTTGAATGAGTTCGGCGCTCGTCGAGGCTCCTTTGCGCAGGTTCGCGCCGGACACCTTCGCGTCGGCCTCCTCGACGCGCACGATGCCGAGCTTGCCCGCCGCGCTCCAGTCGGGGCCGGCGTACTCCGGCGCTTGCGTCCCGGCTACCGGGGCGTCCTCGCGCCGCTGGAGCAGGCCGGGCAGCACGTGCGCGCCGGGGAGCGGCGGCGCGAACGACGCGACCCCCGCGCCGGTCACGGCGTCGGCCACGGCGTCCGCCTCGCGCTCGTAGTCGCTGTCCGCGGCCCCGATGCTCAACTTGTTCTGGAACGTGTCCGCGCCTTCCCCCTGGCGGATGACGTGCGTCAACTCGTGGGCCAGAAGGTGGCGGCCCCGTTGAGTGCGCGGCGCGTAGGCCCCGCCCGCGAAGGCGATGTCGGAGCCGACGGTGTAGGCCAGTGCGTTGACGGCCCGCGCAGACTCGTTGGCCTGCGCGTCGGTGTGGATGCGGACGCGGCTGAAGTCGTGACCGAAGCGCGGCTCCATGAAGGCGCGCGTCGCCGCGTCGAGCGGCTGGCCCGGAGAGCGCAGCGCGTCGTGGACGACCGAGGGCACTTCGGGCGGGTCGGAGCGGTTCGAGGCTTTGCGTTGGAGACGCGCCTTGCCGCAGCCCTCGCACTCGCCGCCCCCGATGGTGTGCGTGCCGCAGGCGCACTTGCGCTGGAGGAGCAGCCCCGTGTTCAGGGGGAACGCCTCGGCGGGACTCGGCCTGACCATCTCTCGCGTGCTCATAAACTTTCCCTGCGGCTCGGCGCGTGCGGGCGACCCCCGCACGCTCTTGTTCAAGAGGCCGTGTCGGCCTCTGCCCCTTGAAGAAATTCCTGTATGAACTTCTCGGCGGTGCGCACCCGCCCGCCTTCGTCGAGCGAGAGGCGCACTTCGGAGACGCCGCGCGGGCTCGTCCACCAAAAGGCGACGCCGGGACGCCCTTCGACTTCAATCAGCGCGGGCGGGCGGACGTGCGCGCGCCATTCGTCGCGGGTGACGAGGCGGGCGCTGTCCTCCTCGCTGAGAATCACTTCGTTCATCCCGGCGGGGTCGTAGACGTAGGCCGAGACTTTGGCCGCGTGCCGCGCGTCGGGCAGTTTTCCTTCCGTCTCGATCCAGCGGCGGAAGACCTTCGCCAGAGCTTGCCCCGCGTGCGTGTCGGCGGGCTCGCCGTCCATCAAGAGGCCGGGGAGCCAACGCTCCCGGCGGCCCGCGCCCCAACTTGCGTGGAAGAGCCTGCACCCCGGAGCGGCCTCCCCTTCCATGAACTCAAGCCTCACGTCGCGCGGGCTCACGCGCCTGCCGAGTTCCTCGGCGCGGCGCGCGACGATCTCCTTGATGGGCTGCTCCTCCATACACCTCACGGTCGCGTTCCTTGTCCCCTCACTCGACGGCGCACTCGCGGACGACCTCACCTCGTCGAGGCGCGCGTATGCACGAAGTTGTCGAAGTACGTCTTGGTGTCCGGGTCTTTGTCCTTCAGCTTCGCTCCCCTGCCGCGCTTGTCCGGCTGGTAGTAGAAGGAATAAGCCTCGGCGAACCATTCGCCGGGGCCTCTGAACTGGTATTTGGAGACCATCCGCGAGCGCGCCTCGTGGCGGTAGCGCACCCATTGAAGCGGGTAGCTCTCCTGATAGATGTGGTTGCCGAGGTGGTCGCCGCCGCTTTCCACGGTGAAGTACGGCTCTTTGAGTCCGACATCCAGTGCGGCGAGCGCCGGGTCGTTGAGAACCGCGCTCTTATCCGCCCCGCCGAGCGCGCCGAACCACGCGTGCGCGCGAATGTCGGACTTGAGGCTGGCGACGCTCTGCGCGTTCATGGCGTTCCCCATGTCGTTCTCCACGTCGGCGCGGTCGCCGGCGGCGAGCTTGGTCTTAATCCCGCCCGCCGAATCGTCAACCATGTCTTTAGCGCAGAGGTTATAGCCCCCTATCCCGTACTCCTTCCACCCGCCGCGCTTGGGCAGGGCGGGCTCGGCGCTCGTCCGCCAGCCCATCTCCGCGTCCACGGCGTGGCCGGTCTCGTGGATGATCGAGGCTTCGATGTCGCCCGAAGTCTTGATGTTGATGGCCAGCTCCGGCGTGTTATAGACGCCTTCGACGAGGCCGCCGCTCTTATCGGGGTCTTGCGTGAACTGCCCGAAGCGCAGCAACTCCTTGTTGCCCGCGACGTGCGCCTCCGGCAGCAGGTCGAGCGCGAGGTACGTCCGGCGCAGGTGCGGGGCGTCCCACGCGACCGGGGTGCGACCGTGGATCGTGCTTGGCCCGACGGTCACTTTGAAGCGGATTTCGGTCGCGAGCGTGATGGTGTCGAGCGCGTCGTTGGAGGATTTCTGGACGATGCGGCGGAGGATGTCTCGCTGCCTGAGGGTGGTCGCGCCGGGCGTCAGCGTCTTCAACCACGGGATGATGTAGAGCAGGTGATGCCCGTGATTTGAATTATCAATGAGGCGTCCGAGGCGTCCGGCGTCGTTGAGTTTAACGAGAAAGTCTTCCTGCTGCGCGGCGGGCAGAGTGCTGAAGATGTTGAAGACGCGCGACACCTCTTCGTCGGTAATCGCCCAGTCGAGGAAGCCGAAGTTGAGCTGCTCGACGGCGTAAGGGACAGCACCCGACGGGCCGATGGCTTCGATGATGCGCTTGTAAATATCGCCGGTCTTCGCCGAGTCCGGCAGGTTGTCCAAGAGGCGCGTCACGTACTTCGAGTCGAGCTTCGCCAGCTCGGCGGCGAGATTCGCCGGGGGGATCGTCCCCAGCAAGGCCAGAGACTCAAGCGCCTCCTCGTCCGTAATCGCCCAGTCCGTGAAGGCGTAAGACATCTTCTCGCGCACGTCGTCAATGACGGCGCGCTGCACGGTCGCGCCGCCCGCGCCGTCGCGCTGCTGGACGGTGTGCGCGAGTTCGTGGGCGAGCAGATGCCTGCCTTCCTGCGTCTCCGGCGCGTACTCGTTCTGCCCGAAGACGATGTTTTCGCCGACGGTGTAAGCGCGGGCGTTGACGGCCTGCGCGCTCTCGGCGGCTTTGGCGTCGGCGTGGACGCGGACGCGGCTGAAGTCCTGCCCGGAGTCGTCGGCGCGCGGCGCGGCGTCGGTCTGATGCGCGACGCGACGGGCGACTTCGTCGGCCTCGGCTTCGGAGCCGTGATGCGGGGGGACGAGAGAGAGCTTGCCCGCCGCGCGCGGGGCCTGACCGTTAGGGACGCGGCTGAAGTCGTGGGCGAAGCGCGGCTCCATGAAGGCGCGCGCCGAGGCTTCGAGCGGCTGGCCCGTTGAGCGCAGCACGTCGTGCACGACCGGCGGCACCACTCCCGCCTCGCGCAGCAGGGAGCCTTGCTTGCGCTGGAGCACGCCGACGCTCCGCAAGGGGAACGACGACGCGGGCTGTGCCTGTTTGGAGACTCGCGTTCTCATAAAGTCTTAATGCTCACAGACGGAAGCGACGTCTCGCTCGACCTCCGCCCGTCTCACTCCGAATCAACGTCGGCTGCCGAAACTGTCGTAGACCGAGCGCGCTATCTGGCGGCCTAGTCCCGCCGGGTCGCCGCCGCCGCCCATCGCCGTCTCGATGTTGGGCGCGGACACGCGGGGAACGACTCCCTCGGACATCAACCCTTGCGCCCTGCCGCCGTCGTCGGCGATGAGGCGCGTCAGCTCGGCTTCGAGCGCGGCGCGCAGGAGCGGTTCGTGGCCGCGTTCGAGGGCGAGGCCGTCTAAGACGAGGTGCTCGATGTGGAGGTTAACGTTCATGCGACGCGCGCGCCCGTGGCGGGCTGCTGCTCCTCCTCATCCCAACGCAGGTCGGCTTCGTTGACGGGGCGCGCGAGCTTGCGCAGCTCCGTGCGCGCCGCGCCGAGGATGAGGGGCATCGTGACGGGGCGTCCCTCGTTGGCGGCGCGGAAGGCCGCGTTGAGCGCGATGTTGAAGATGTCGCCCCCGGCGAGTCCGAGGCGCGCGAGGCGCGAGTAGTCCAGCTCTCCGAGAGGGACTCCGGCGGGGAAGACCTTGCGCCAGATGCGCTCGCGCTCGGCGGGGCCGGGCAGTTGGAAGTCGAGGACGTAGCGCATCCGCCGCATGAAGGCCGGGTCGAGCGCGCTGTTCATGTTCGTCGCGAGGATGGCGAGCCCACGGTAGGACTCAAGCCGTTGCAGGAGGTAGTTGGTCTCGATGTTGGCGTAGCGGTCGTGCGCGTCCTTAACGTCGGTGCGCTTGCCGAAGATGGCGTCGGCCTCGTCGAAGAAGAGGAGCGCGCCGCCCTCCTCGGCGGAGTCGAAGACGCGGCGGAGGTTCTTCTCGGTCTCGCCGATGTACTTGCTGACGACCGCCGAGAGGTCTATGCGGTAGAGGTTCAGCCGCAGCTCGTTGGCGAGGACTTCCGCCGCCATCGTCTTCCCCGTCCCGCTCTGTCCGGTGAAGAGCACGGTGAGGCTCAGGCCGCGGCTCGAAGCCTCGCGGAAGCCCCAGTCGTCGTAGACGGTCGCGCGCTGTGCGACCTGATCCGCAATCTGCCTGAGCAGCACGCCGTCCGCTTCCGGCAGAACGATGTCGCTCCAAGTGGCCTTCGCCTCGATGCGCTGCGCGAGGGCGTCGAGGCGCGGGCGCGTCGAAGAGAGCGCGGCGTCCCAGAGCCTCTCGTTGAGCGGTCGCGCGCCCTCCTCTTCGCCCGCCGCGAGCGCGGCTGCGGCGATGCGCGTGATCTCCGAAAGACTCAGGCTGAACTGGCCGGAGAGGCGGGCCGGGGAGTCGCCCGCCTCTTCGCCGAGCGCGACGGCCCACGCCGCCTTCTGCTCGGCGGGCGTCGGCTTCGCCACGTCGAGCGTGACGGTCGCGCGGTCGAGCCGCGGCCAGCTCTCGCGCGTGTCGAGGAAGAAGACGCCGTCGCTGCGCGTGAGGAAGCGGCCCACGGGCGGGAGTTCCGGCTCGCGGCCCTCGCCGGTCGCGGCGGTCTCGACTTCGAGCGCGTCGAGGTAGAGGCAGACGGGGAGCAGGACGCTCTGCCGCTGCCAGAGGCGCGCGAAGGTCTCCAGCTCGGCGGCCTGCGCCGGGAGTAAGCGCGCGGGCAGGCGGTAGACGTGCATGCCGAGCCCGGCGGCGACGTAGGCGGCGACGACCTGCTTGCTCTGCGCGTCGGAGCCGAGGAGCTGCGTCACGGGCAGGCGCTCGCCCTCGCCGGTCTGTTGCAGCGCGCGGACGACCTGATCAACCTGCTCGCGCTGCGAGGGCGGGAGGCCGACCGCGACGGGCGGGACTTGCAGCGGGACGAGCAGCGAACCGAGACGGTCGTCAACATAGTTGAGGCCACGGAAGTTGAGCCCCTTGATGTAGTTGAGAATCCACTCGTCAATGCTGAGGTGCGCGGCGGTGAGCGGCGCGCCGCCCTGCTGGTTAATTTCAATGAGGTGCCAGCGGCGCAAAGGCCGCTCGTGCGAGAGCACGTCCCACGACGGCGAGTCGAAGAGCGTGAAGGCGAGCGCGAAGGTCGGATACCTGCGCCCCTGCCCTCCCTGCGCGTAGTCGCAGAGCATGGCCGTCCGGGTGTCCAGTTCCATCGCGGCGCAGAGCAGGAGGATGTTGCGCTCGAACTCCGAGAGGCCGAAGCGCTGCGCGAGGATGGAGAGCGCGGGCGGCGGGTCAAGCTCGCACTCGGCGATGCCCATCGCGTTGGCGGCGCGCTCGACCTGCTCTTCGGAGATGTTGGCGGGCGGCAGCAGCGGCACCGAAGGCTTGGCGGCGGCGTGCTGTTCCGCCGCGCGGCGGAACAGTCTCCGGCGGGGCGGCTCGACCTCGCCGAAGACTTCGGCGAGGGGCTGCGACGTGTGCTCGCGGCTCGCCGCGCGCTCCAGACGCAGCCGCAGCCACGCCAGCGCCGCCGCCAGATACTGTTCGTTGCCGAGCTGCCAGCGTTCGCCGTCGCTCATGTGATCGTCACCTTCTGGTTGACGTTGAAGACGGGCGTCGGCCCCGTGCGGTCAACGAGGATGCTGTCCACGCCGTCCACGCGCAGCCGCGCGAAGTGCTCGACCGCGGCGGGCGAGGCGGCGGGGGTCGGGTTCGTGACAAGGAAAGTGAGCGTCGCCGTCTGCGCCGGGTGCGGCTCGGCGGCGACTTCGCGGTCGCCGAGGAGTAGCGCCACGCGCTGCGCCGGATGCACTTCGGGGCGACTATTGATTGTCACCGTCGCCAGCCCCTGAACGTTGCGCGGGAAGGAGGCCGGGAGGTTGGTCGTTTCCGGCGCGAGCACGAAGCCCTGCCGGTTGGTCGTCCGGCTGAAGGTCTCGCTGGGGCGCGTGACCTCGACCGCCGCCGTCCAGAAGCCCGCGGGGAAGTTCGCCGGCTGATTCGGAATCGCGACGGTAATCTCCTCGTCGGTCTGCGTGATGAACACCGACAGGATGCGTTCGAGGTCGAGCGCCTGATGCGTGAGCCGCACGGCGGCGGGCGCGCCCGCGAGGTTGAGGCCGCGCAGGGTGATGGTCTGTCCGAGCAGCGCGCCGAACTGCGGGTCGGGCGTCTCGATGGAGAGGAGCGTGGGGAACGGGGTGGTGACGTCGGGCTGCGTGGCGACGCCGGGGTCGTCCTGCGCGCCGCGACCGAGCGCCGGGAGCGGAGTCCGCGCGGGCCGCGTGCTCTCGATGAGCACGACCGAGACCTGGTACGCGGCGGAGATGCGGAACTGCGTCTGGAAAGTCGCCCAGAGCTTCGACATCTCTTCGAGCGGCATGGGCTGCGGCGTGATGCGGACGCGCTCGACCTGAGAGTGGAGGTCGCTGTCGGGCAGGGAGGCCTGCGTCGCGCTGCGAATCTCGTCGGGGCTGAGCAGCGGGTGGTCGTGTAGAGCGCCCATCACCTGTCCGAGCAGGCGGTGCGCCGAGCCGTCCTCGTTGTTCTGGCCGTAGGCCGTCACGAGGTAGTAGAGGCTCAAGGCGAGCGGCGGGTGGCCGCTCTCGCCCGGCTTGGTCTGCCCCGGCATCGGCGTGTTGCGCAGCGCCGCGTTGGTCGTGACCTGATAGAGAAAGAGGTTGACCTGATCGAAGGCCGTCTGCCGCGCCTCGTCGAGCGGCTTCGCCGTCACGCTGATGACGCCGCCGAGCACGTTCGTCAAGAAGCTCCGCAGTGTGGTGGTGACCGCGGCCACGGCCAGCGCGTTACTCATCTCCCACCTCCCCCGCCGCGCCGCCGCAGGTAATCTTCGAGACTCATGGGCGCGGCGCTCTCCGTCTCGCGGCGCGCGGCGGGGCGCGACGCGGGCGCGGTCGCGCGAATCTCGATGCGACCGATGGTGACGTTGATAGTGGGCGCGGGCTCCGCCTTCGATTGGGCCTCCGCCTGCCGAAAGGCCGCCGCGCGCGCCTCCGCGCGACGCGTGATGCGCGGCTCGACAAGCGCCGCCGACGCCTGCCGCTGCCGCTCGCGCCGCGCCTTGAGCGTCTCGTACTCCGAGCCCTCGTCCCTCTCAAGACGCGCGGGCTTCGGCGCGGGCTTCGGCGCGGGCTCGACCGCCTCGCGCTTCGCCACCGACTCATCTACACGCACGGGCGGCTTCGAGGGTTGTGGGACTATTGGCGGCGCTTCCGACGAATGAGACATCCTCGCTTCGCCCTCACGCACGGGCGCGGCGCGGCCCAAGGTCTCGCGCGTGTCGAGCACGGGGACGAGAATCGTCTCTCGCGTCGGGGCAGCGGGGCCGGACGACGCGCCGACCGTCTTCGCTTCAGCCTCAAGCCCCGACGGCGAAGGTTGTGGCGGAGAGGGTTTGAAAATCTCTACCCGCTCGACGAGTTCGACGCGCTCGACCGGAAGGGGCGCGGCGGTCTCCTCAGAGGACAGAGAGGCTTGCGGCCTGTTCCCGGTCGAAGGCGCTTCGTCTGTCGCCGTGCGGCGCGCAGGCTCCGAGGGAGCTTCGGGCGGCGGAGATGAAGCGCGAGACGGTGAAGGAGAGAGAGAGTCAGCCGCGTCGTCGTTGACGCCGAAGGGCTGCGGTCGCAGCGGCTCGGACGGCGAAATGGTCTCCGCCGTCTCAGGCTCGAAGGCAGACGACTTCGGCGCGTGCGGCGTCGCTTCATGCGTGCGTAGCGGCTGTGTTGGCGCGTCATCCCGCGAAGGGGCGAGGGGCGCGCGGCGCGTCGGGCTCGGCGAAGACGTTCGTGTTGTCTCGACGGGCGAGTCCGCGAACGCGTCCGGCGTGTCCATGAAGGCTTCCGTCATTCCCGTCCGGAACGCGTCGCCCGTTTCGCGCGCGTCCTCGTCCGGCGCGTCGCCGGGTCTTCCCACGACGGGTGGGAAGGTCACGGCGGCGGCGGGCGGCTCGAAGCGCGAAGGGCGTCGCGGCTCGACGGTCTCAAGCCGTTCGAGCTGCCGGGCCAGAAGGTTTTCGAGATAGTCACTCATCCGCCGACCATTTCCAGATAAGCGTGCCGCCGCAGAGGGCTCATGGCGAGGATGTCTTCCTCGCGCCAGCCGTAGGCGGCGGCCAACGTGTGCACTTCGCGCAAGGTGCGCCCGGCCCACGCGGTGATTTCGCTCCAGAAGTAGGAGACGATGTCGAAGGCGACTGACCAGCGGTGGCCGCACGAAGGGCACGAGAGCGCGAGCTGCACGTCCGACTGCGGGTCGGCCTCGGCCATCCGCGCCGCAAGCGCCTCGCGCACGCGCTCCGGTAAAGCCTTAACGACGGCGACGCCTGCCTTCTCTTCCCCGCCCTCGACGACCCTGAGCACGCAGCGCGCGAGAAGACTCTGCCGCGCGTCGGCGAGGTCTTCGCCCCCATTCCTGTTGCCCCCGTTGCCCCCGACTTCGGCGGCGACCGCCGAGAGGTCTTGACTGTTGGGGAGACGGAAGTGGACTTCGTAGTCGTCAACGCTGAGCGTCAGGGCGTCCGAACTTTCAGCCTCGCTCTGGACGGCGCGGATGTCCGAGACTTCGAAGCTCAACTCCAAAGGGTCGCCGCAACGCTCGCACTCCGCGCGGCAGGCGAGCCGGGGGCCGAACGTCCACTCGCGCAGCGTCAGGAGGAGCGAATCGCGCCGCCCGACGCTGAGGCGCGCCAAGCCCTCCGGGCTCATCTCCGGGCAGGCCGGGGCGAGCAGGGCGAGGGCGCGCTCGGCGTGCGAACGGCCCGCCGCCCGCTCCCAGACGCTCAGTAGTTGCGAGGCTGACAGCGCGTGCATAGGGTTTTAAACCCCCGGCCCGGTCTTACAGGATGGGCTCGGTCGGCTCGGTCACTTCGGCGTCGCGCTCCCAGCCCTCGTTCTCCAGCTTGATGTGCTGGATGGCGACGGCGTTGGCGTTGGCGTCGAGGTCGGGCAGCGCCTGATACTCCGAGACCCAACAGCGGAAGACCTTGTAGGCGATGGAGAGCTGGCCCGCCTCGTTGTAGACCTCGATGATGATGTCCTTGCGGAAGTCCTTGAGCGAGACCTCGGTGCCGCGGCCCGAACTGAAGTCCCAGACCTTGTTGGCCCACGCCTCGAATTCGAGGTCGTGCGTCACGCCGCGCTCCAGCGTGATGGCCTCGTACTCGGTGCGCCCCGGCGACTTGCGGCTCGATGAAGGGTCGCCGCCCTCGCGGTGCTTCACCACCTCGGTCGTGCGCTTGAGCGAGCTCACCTTGCTGATCCCGGCGACCGGGTTGGTGTTGCCCACGAACTTGATGAGGAACTTGAAATTCTTGTAAGGGTCGAATCGTTCGGCGTTGACGGTGAATTGAGCCATAAGTCCTCCTTAGACCTCGACCTGTCCGGCCATCTGCTGGAGCTGGACGATGACGAACTCGGCGGGCTTGAGCGGGGCGAAGCCGACAAGGATGTTGACGATCCCCAGGTTGATGTGGTTCTGCGTCGTGGTGTCTTTGCCACACTTGACGAAGTACGCGTCCTTCGGCGACGACCCTTGGAAAGCCCCCTGCCGGAAGAGGTTCTGCATGAAGGCCCCGACGTTGAGGCGGATTTGCGCCCAGAGCGGCTCGTCGTTCGGCTCGAAGACCACCCACTTCGTGCCGCGATAGAGGCTCTCCTCGATGAAGAGCGCGAGGCGGCGGACCGGCACGTACTTGTACTCGTCCGACTCGACATCCGCGCCGCGCAGAGTGCGCGCGCCCCACACCACGCGCCCGATGATCGGGAACGAGCGCAGGCAGTTGACGCCGAGCGGATTCAGGCGACCGTTCTCCGGGTCGGTCATCGGGATGCTCAGTTCGGGGACGCCGTTCAGAGACGGCGTCGGTTCCCGCCGGGGCCTTCCAGACGCCGCGCGAGACGTCGGTGCGCCCGTAGACGCCGGCGACCGCGCCCGAAGGCGGGACATCAATCTTGCGCCCGTTCCCCGCCGGGTCGGGGTCGGTGACGCGCAGGCGCGGGAAGTAGAGCGCGGCGTTGCGCGCCGCCGGGCCGGTGATCGTGATGCTCGGTCGGAGGTTGACGGCCTGCGTGATGTTCGTCCACGCGCTCGACGTGTCCACCAGAAGCATCGCCCGCCGCTCGACGCAGAGGTTCAGGGCCTGCGTCAGCACCGGCTCGGAGACGAGCGTCGGGTTGTTCGGCACCGCCGCGACGGAGAGCGGCGGGAAGACGAGCATGTTGAAGATGTCGGTCTTCAGGAGCGCGTACATCCCGGTCTTGTTGGCCTCGATGCCGGTGATGTTGGCGTCCACCACGGCGTCGCCGCTGTCGCCGCTGTTGGCGGTGGCCTGCGTGAAGGTGTTCGTCCCGCCGCCGGCGGGGTTGAAGGGGTCGTCGCCGATGACGGTCGGGTTGTCGTGGTCGTCGGGCCGCGCGTTGGTCGCGCCGCTCGAACGGACGAGCGCCGAGTTGGCGAGCACCTTGTCGAGCGTGCGCTCCGGGTTCGCGGCGATGCTGATGTTGGCGAAGCGCTCCTGCTCGCCGGTCGCCATGTCGCGGACGGTGAGGTTGTAGAGGTCTGTGCCCGCGATGTCGTTGTAGTCCACGCGCGCCCGGAGCTGGTTGCCCCACGGCCCGACCGAAGCGGCGCGCAGGGCGACGCCGTTGGTCAGTGTGACCGTCGAGGCGTCGGCGTTCGCGCCGATGACGCGGACGACGATGGCGAGGCTCCCGCCGTTCTGGTAGTACTGGAAGACGGAGTAGGCCATCGGGTTGTCGGCGGCGAGCCGCCCGAACTGCCGCTCGTAGTCGGCGAAGCTGGTGATGAACTGCGGGTCGTCCACCGGCCCGCGCGCGGCGAGGCCGACGAAAGCAGTGACCGAGGTTGGGACTCCCGTGATGGTGCGGACACCGCTCGGAATCTCCTCGATGTAGACGCCTGGGTAGGTTGGTGACACTGGCATTATCGGTTCTTCCTTTCGCTTAAAGGCTGCCGGATTTGGGGCGACGGGCGAGGTCTGGAGGTTTCGTCTGCGACTACAGCTCGCCCCCGTCCGGGCGCGGGTGATGTGATGGGAAAGCCGCGGCCCGACTCGTGCACACTGTCGGCGGCGGGGACGTGTGTGATGCCGGTCGAGAGGCGGCGCGCGTCATTGAAAGGCCCTCTAAAGCTTGTGGTCGCTCTCAGTCCGTGGGGACGAGAGGGGTCTCGAATGATGGAGTTACCCAGAGCCCGCGGTCGCGGTCCCGGATGGGACGGGAGCGCCCGCGTGAGGTGTTATAAAAACATCTCCGTCTCAGCGTTTGACGTGCTCGGTACTGCCCTTGGGATTAAAAAACGGAAAAGCTCGTCCTGACCGGCCTTAACCGGCCCCGAGTCGAGTGATGTGAAAAAGCGTAGCCCTTAAGTGAGAAAAACGAGTGGGGCACTCGTCGGCTGCGGCGCACTGGTCACGAGGTGAAAGAAAGCCCGCACAGGCTACCTTCAGTCCCGTTGCGTGTCAATGAAAATCTCGCCCGCCCCCCCGCCCGCCTCTCACGAGCGGCGGGCGGATGAAGGCCGGGCGTCGTCGGCCTCGCCGTGGTTTCCGGCTCCGGCTTGACCCCCGGCGAGGGGTTCGGCGTGTCGCGCGGTGAGGGCGCGCGGACTCTCAAAGTTTGTAAATGGTGGGACTGCCATAGCCCGGCGAATTCGGCGGGGAGCCGTAGTTGGGGTTTATATCATCCTGATCAATCTCGTAGTCCGTCTTGATCCACGCGCCCAGATGTTTTTTGATCCGCTCCCTGCCCGACTTGTCCCATCTCTTATACTCGACCTGAAGCGCGTCATAATCCCGCGTCAGCAACTTGTTCGTCTTGATTTGCTTGCCGTTACAACTGCCGCAGATCAAATCCAGATTCGTTATGTCGCGCAGGGCTTCGTACACATACCCGTGGAAGCTGTGTTTCGATGTCCTCTCAACATTCTCGTACCGCTCCCTGAAACCGGAGTAGGCGTCATACGTCTTTTCAATGTCATATTCTTTCGTCGTCTTCCAGTTCAGGCCCACAGCTTCGGCGATATCTTCCGCCATTCCCTGATTTTCCCCGCGCAGGTCAAGTAGGTTGCGGAGGAAATTCTCCGGCACGATGTGATCCACCTCCATGTTGACCATGTAATCGTACTTCCCGCAGACGTAGCAGCGACCGAGCCTGTGCCCCGACTGCGAGACTTGAGGGTCGCGGTCGTATTCCCGCCACATCACGTAGCGCCGCGCATTTTTGGCGTCGTGAGTGTCGGGAATCATCACGCGCTGGATAGTCCGCGAAGGGGGGCTCGGTGGCTGTCGCACGGCGGCGGGCGGGCGAGCGGTCTGAGGCAGTCGAGGGTTCGGCTGGCGGCCCGCCTGAAGCGGACTTTGAGGGTTATGCGCCTGCGCGGGCGTCGCCATCTTGGGCTGCACGCTCCCCCGCGCCGAGGGGCCGAGGGGCGACGGCGGGGCGGCCATGTGGCGGGGCTGCGGCCTTTGGCCGGACGCGCCGTGAGCCGCCGGAACCTGTCGCGGCGATGGCGGGCGGTATGGCTGAGGCGCGGGGGGAGTGCGCACCGGCTGAACGGCGGCGGGCCTTTGGACGGGCGGCCCCGTCTTGGCTTGCAACACTCTGGGCGTCGGCTGTGGTTTATACACCGGCGGCGCGGTCGGCGTCCCGCTCGCGGGCGTCTGTGCGCCGCCCACAGCCTTCCTCTGGAGGACTCTGGGGGTGGGTTGCGGACGGTATGCGGGCGGGGCGACGGGCTTTGTGACAGGTCGTATTCCGGGGCCGCCCTTAAGCTGCACGGCTCCGCGTTGAGGAGCCTTCGGTAGAGACTGCGCGCCCGTCTGCCGAGCGTGCGCGGGTGCGGTCGGAGATTGCGCGAAGGGCGGGAGCGTCTTTTTATTCATGGTCTACTTTTACCCGGACATGAAGCCTTCGGAAGGCGCGAGTCCGCACAAGATATGCCCGCCCGTTCTGTCCTGTCAATAGCTTCGGGCGGCGAACGCCCGATATCTTTCGTCAGGGAGGAGTAAGGAAGTGCGCATCGCCCGTGAAGAAGGTTCGGCGAGGGCCGCCCCGTTTAGCCCCGACCTCCGCCACTCCGCTTCGACTCGTCTATCAGCTCGCAGTTGCGCTCGAAGCTCGGCCCCGCCGCTTCGGCTTCGAGCCTCGGCGGGTAGCGGTGCGCATTGTAGACCGGGTAGGCTTCGGTGCGGAGGTGCGCGAGCATGTGGTGGCCGCGTCGCGCGGCGCGCTCGTGGCGGAGGGCCGAAACGTCCACGGGCGCGACGACGATGCGCTCGCCGGGGCCGGGGCTCGCCTCGGCCAGAACCCTCCCGTCGAAGTCCACCACCATGCTCCCGCCCGGCCACGAGTAAGGCGGGTAATGCTTCAAGCTCGCGCCCTGATTCGCGGCGACGACGTAGGCCGTGTTCTCAAGAGCGCGGCAGCGATTGACGGTCGTCCACCAGTCCATCGGCGGCGTCGCGCCCCACGGGTCCATGTAGGCCGAGACGCGCACCAGCACTTCCGCGCCGTTGGCGGCGAGTTGGCGGATGGCTTCGGGGAAGAGCCAGTCGTAGCAGATGGCGCAGCCGATGCGACCGATGGGCGTGTCGGCGACGGGGAAGAGCGGCTCGTCGTAGCCTTCGAGGTCGTGCGGGCTCGTGTGGACTTCGTAGGGCAGCCACGTGTTGACCTTGCGGTACTTGTAGAGGACGCCTGCGGGGCCGATGAGGCAAGTCGTGTTAAAGACGCGGCCCGGCCAGCGAGGGTCGGCTTCGAGCATCGTCCCGGTCTGGATGTAGATGTCGTGCTCGCGCGCCTTCCTCTCAAGTAATTCGGTGTGCTCGTTCGGGATGTTGACGGCGAGTTTCGAGAGCAGCTCTTCGACGGTCTGGAAGACCGGCGCGGCGTGCGCGAATTCGGGGAAGACGACGAGGCGCACGGGCAGGAACGGAGCCGCGCCCGCCACCGCCGAGTCAATCAACGACAGCATCCGCTCCGTGTTCCGCCGCATCTCCCGCCGCTCCAAAGGGTTCGGCATGTCCGTCTGACAAGCGGCGACCGAGTAACGTATGTGCTCCATAAAAACCTCTAAGTGAAAAGGTGAAGAGAGCCAAGGGGTCAAGGTGAACGACGGGTGAAGTTATTCAATTCCCTTTCCCTTCTTCCCTGTTCCCCACAAATGCATTTACCGGCGAGGCGACGACGCGCGTGTTATAGCGTTCGTCGGCGGCGCGGCGCGCGGGCGTCCAGGGGTAAGCGTCCGGCGCGGCGTAAGGGTAGCTCTTCATCCCGTGGAAGGGGAGCGGCGCGACCTGATGGGGGCTCGCCGAGTTGATGTCCATCTCCTTGCTGAAGCCGTCGGCGTGGAGCAGGAAGGTGCGCGTCCACCCACGCGGGAGCGGCGGGAGCTTCCGCGCGTCGAAGGAGAGCGCAATCTGGTCGCCGGGGCGCGAGATGACGAAGATGTCGTCAACGCCGTGCAGCAGTTCGCGCACGTCGCCGAAGCGCGTGTAGCGGCCCGTCATGGTCTTCCACGGCGCATTCTCAGAGACGCGCTCGTAGTCGTAGCCGTAAGGCTCGCGCCCGTCGGGCGTCGTCTCCGCCGAGAAGCCGCGCCAGCTCAAATCGGCCACGACGGGCCGCAGGCTCTTCAGACGGAAGGGAAAAGCGCCGCCCGAAGTGTCCACCAGAATTTGATCCCAGTAGATAATCATGTTCGTCAGGACGCGCACCTCGCGGCTCGCCGAGAGGAATTTTCCCGTGAGGTCAACGACGACCGTCTGCGGGCGACCGACGGGGATGCCGATGTCCTCGATGACCGTCCGCCACTCGCCCCGCGCGTCCCTCACCTGAAGCGCGGGCGGCTTCAACGTCAGGCCGCGCTGCGACCCGGCCACGTTGTCGCTTGAGAAGGCGTAATCCGTCCAGCCGGTCATCAGTAAGAGTATGCGTTCCTCTTCAGCGCGTGCGACGCGCCCTCGTTCGACGGGCTTGGAGTTTTTAACTTCACTCTTCCCTTGCGTGTTGCCTCCGAGGTCGAGTACGAGCGCGTGCTCTTCGGCGTAGCCGCGCAGGCCCGCGAGCCCGAAGTCCGCCGGGTATCGCCTGTCCATCTCCAAGACGCTCCAACGCACGTCGTGGCCGTGCTCGTCGTGCACGGCAGCGGGCGGTCGCGCGCCGCGCGTCGCGTAGAGCTTGAAGGTCTTCGAGGTCGGGTTGCCGAGCCCCTCGTTCGGGTAGACCTCGACGCCCTGCGGGTGCGAGACGGCGACGAGCTTCAGAGAGTCTATGAAGAGAGCCTCCTCCAACTCGTTCGTGACGCGCAGTTCAAAGCGCCCGTCACGCTCTTTGAGTTGGTCGCCACGGATGCGGACGAACTCGTCCGGGTCGGGCACGGCGCGCACACCGGGCGCGGCCCAGTAGCCGAGTTCGCCGCCGCCCATGAAGTCGGTGATGAACTCGAACCTCTCGCCGTTCCAAGTGTAGAGGTACGGGCACGAAGAGGGCTTGCGGTCTAACTCCGTGACCGTCGTCGTGACGGCGACCGCCGACGGCCTCGTTGAATTCTTCGCGCCGACTTCCGTCTCGGTCTGCACAATGCCTGCGGGCCACAGCACGCGCACGGCGTCCGCGCCTGCCCTCTGGCCGATGCCGAAGACGAGGTCGGCGGGCGCGGGCGCAGGCGTGGCCGCGTAAGTCTCGGCGCGTTGACCGAGACTGCCCGCGCGGACTTCGACTTTCGCGCCGACGCCGCCCCGGTTGCTCACCTTGCCCGCGAGTCGCACGCGCACCGAGGCGTTGCGGTTGCCGCCCTCGTTGCGCGCGAACAGCACGCCGGTCAGGGGGTTGGCGGTCGAGACAGCGAAGAGGTCTGTGTCGCCGTCGCCGTCCACGTCGCCGGACGCGAGCCAGCCCGACAAGAGCAAACGTCCGCCCGCCGAGAGCCCGCGCGCGGCCTTCTCGCTCACGTCGGCCCAGCCGTCGCCCGTGTTGCGGAGCACGCGCAGGCCGCCGCCGTCCTTCGCCGAGCCGGAGACGGTCAAGAGGTCGAGCAGCCCGTCGTTGTCGTAGTCGAGGAACTGTGCGGCGACGCGCTCGCCCGACTCCGCGCCCACGGCGGGCGCGGGAGCCATCCGGAAGCGTCCCTTCCCGTCGCTCAAAGCGAACTCGCCGGGGCCGCCCGCCCGACCGAAGTAGAAGTCGGTAAAACCGTCCTTGTTCACGTCGCCCGCCGCGACGCTGCCCACCCGCGCGCCCTTCGAGCCGAGCCCGACCTCCGCCGCGACGTTGCGGAAAGTCCCGTCCCTCTGGTTCTTCCAGAGCGCGACCTCGCCTTCATTGCTCACGACCAGCAGGTCAACGTCGCGCCGGTTGTCGTAGTCGGTCGGGACGACCGCGACGGCGTGGCCGCCCGCGCCGTTGAGCTTCGACGCGGCGGTCACGTCCGCGAACGTGCCGTCGCCGTTGTTGCGCAGCAGGAGGTTCGGCGCGGGCTGTGACGGCTGAGAGCTTGGCGCGCCCGCCTTCGGGATTTCCACGCCGCCCGCGACGAAGATGTCGAGGTCGCCGTCGTGGTCAACGTCAACGAAGGCCGCCGCGCCGGGCGAGTAGGGGTAAGCGGGGACGCGCGCCGCCGTGGTCACTTCCGAGAAGCGACCGCCGCCCGCGTTGCGGTAGAGCTTCAGGAAGCCCTGCCCCGTCAAGAGGAGGTCGGGTCTTTGATCGTTGTCGAAGTCGCCCGCGACCGCGCCCGTGGCCCAGCCGGTCTCCGATGCCGTGAGGCCGGACTGCGCGGTCGCGTCGGCGAACTTGCCGCCGTCGTTGCGGAAGAGTTTGCGCGCCGTGACGAAGACGCCGTAGAGGTCGAGGTCGCCGTCCGAGTCGAAGTCGAAAAGCACGACCGCGCTTCCGAGGTAAGGGCTCGAAGCGAGCCCCGGCCCCTTCGGCGGCGGCATGACGCTTTCGGTCGCGTCCACGAAGGACACGTCCGGCGTCGCCTTGTTCACGAGGTCTGATTCCGCGCCGGTCGAGCTGACGGCCTCGGCGTATCGCCCCTGTTCGAGATAGTTCTGGCCGATGGTCGTCGCCGCGCCGCTCTGGCGGAGAGCCTGAAACTGCTGGACGAGCCGTTGGCCCTCTTCGCGTTGGCCCGCGCGCAGGAGCGCCGTGCCGAGGTTGTAGAGCGCCGTCCCGTTGTAAGGCTCTTCGGCGAGCGCGGCGCGGAAGGCGGCGACGGCCTCCGGGTACTTGCGCTGCTGCGCGTAGATTTGCCCGACCTGCACGTTCGCGCCCACGTCGCGCGGGTCAATCTTCAAGATGCGTTGGAATGATGAGAGAGCCTCTTCGGGCTTGTTCTCCGACTTACTGAGGAGGCCGAGGACGTAGTGTGGCTGCGGCGCATTGGGCGCGATTGACGAGGCGGCCAGAGCCTCTCTGCGCGCGTTCAAGGCGTCGGGCACGTACAGCAAAGCGATGGCGAGGTTGATGCGCGCGAGCGCAAGTCGCGGGTCAATCTTCAAAGCGCGGCGGAACTGTTCGGCCCCCTCGGCGTGCTTGAACTGTTCTAAGAGCGCGACGCCCAGATTGTTCGCGCGGTAAGCCTCCTCGCGCGCCTCCGCCGAGACGTTCGACTGTGGAGATGAACCGCTGCCACGCCGCGCGGGGACGACGAAGAGGGCGCAGGCGAGACAGAGAAAGACGAGGGCGAGACGGCGGGAACGATTGCTCATAAGACAGATTGAATAACACCTTTACGGTTGCGCGCAAACAGTACCGCGCGCGGTAGCCAGCGGGTCAGGCTTACGTCATCACACTCGCCGCTGTCTCCGCACCCGCTCGCTACCGCTCGCGGTACTGTTACGGCTGCGGCGCGGGTGTCGGTGTCGGCGTCGGCGCGACGCGGGCGAAGACGATGGGCTCGGCTTTGATGATGCCCTGTCCCTCTTGAATGACGAGCGACTGATTCGCCTTGACCTGTTGGAGCGTCATCCGCTCGCCGCTCGGCCATTGGATTTCGAGCGCGACGGTCTTCTCCGCGCCTTCGGGTTTTCCTAAGCCGAGAGTCAGCGGCAGTTCGCTCTGCGACGCGTAGCTCGAACCCGTCCGCACCATGTTGCGCGGGTTCGCCGCGCCGACCACGGAGACGCGCGCGCCCACGGCGTCGCGGTTCGAGCGACTGCCGACGAGACGCACGCGCAAAAGGTCGTTCTGGTTCGCGTTGTCGTTGCGATAAAGACGCGCCGGGCCGTTGTTCGAGGTGACGAGCAAATCAAGGTCGCCGTCGTTGTCCATGTCACCGTAGGCCGCGCCGCGACCGACGAGCGCGCGGCCAAGAGCGCGACCGACCCTCGCCGTCACCTCTTCAAACTTGCGGCGTCCGAGATTGCGGAACAGGTGCGGCGGCTGCGCGTAGCGGACGCGCGGCTGCACCTTCTGAATGTCGTCGGAGACGTGGCCGTTGACGGCAAAGATGTCGAGGAGACCGTCGAGATCGTAATCGAAGAAGAAGGTGGCGAAGGTCAGAGACTGCTCCGACATCTTCCCGATGCCCGACGTTTGCGCCTCGTCGGTGAAGAGGCCGTTGCCCTCGTTCCGGTAGAGCGCCATCCGCTCGGAGGTGAAGTTGCCGATGATGAGACTCTGACGGCCAGAGTTGTCGTAGTCGGCGGCGTCCACGCCCATCCCGGCGCGCGCCGCGCCCGTCTCGCCGAAGGCCACGCCCGCCGTCAGAGCCTCGTCGGTGAAAGTCCCGTTGCCGTTGTTTTTATAGAGCCGGTTCGGCTCGGTGTCGTTGGCGACGAAGAGGTCGAGCTGGCCGTCGTCGTTAAAATCTATGAGCGCGACGCCGAGCGCCTTGCTTGCCGGGTCTTGGAGACCCGCGCGCTGCGTCGCGTTCTCGAACGTGCCGTCGCCTTTGTTGCGGTAGAGCGTCGGCGACTGGCCCTTGTACTTCTGCGGCGTGCAGTAAGACTTGTTCGTGCCGTCGAGCGTGCAGCTCACGTCCGTTTCGGGCGACCACTCGACGTAGTTGGCGACGAAGAGGTCGAGCCGCCCGTCGCGGTCGTAGTCGAGCCACGCGGCGCTCGTCCCGAAGCCGGGGTCGCCGACTCCTGCGCGCTGCGTCACGTCCTGAAACTTACCCGCGCCGAGGTTGCGGAAAAGCTTGTCGGGGCCGATGGCCGTGACGTAGATGTCGGCGAAGCCGTCGTTGTCGTAGTCGGCGACGGCGCAGCCGATGCCGTAAAGCTCGAAGGCTAGTCCAGCCTCGCGCGTCACGTCCCGGAACGTGCCGTCCTGATTGTTGCGGTAGAGCGCGGAGAAGCCTTTCGTGCCCTTCTCGCCCGGCCAGCTCGTCGAGTTGACGAGGAAGATGTCCTGCCAGCCGTCGTTGTCGAAATCTATGAAGGCCGCGCCCGCGCCCATCGTCTCCGGCAGATACTTCTTGCCCGCCGCGCCGCTCGTGTGGCGGAAACGAAGGCCCGCCGCCTCGGTCACGTCCGAGAATTCGACGGGGCCGGAAGGTCTCAGCGCGCTCCCCGGCGTCGGAGTCGGCGTCAGGCCCGGCGAGGCCGTGGCAGAGATGGACTGCTCCTGCGGCGGCAGACTTGTCTTCGTCGTCGGGTCTTCCTTGCAGCCGGAGAGAAGAGCGGGAAGGAGAAGAAGAGAAAGAAGGGTTGAGCGATGACGCATGGGGGGACGTTCCACCTTGTCGTTGACGAATCTTAAACTCTTCACGCGTGCGCCGACGCCTTGGGGGAGACGGCGGCGGCGGCGCGGCGGCGCGTCAGGTAAATCTCCACGAGGTTCGCCGTCGGGCCGACGAGGAAGAGCGCGTAGTAGGGCGCGTGGACGTTCTCGAAGAGCCGCAGGATCATCTCGACGAAGGCGACGGCGACGGCGACGCCCATCTGTGCCTTCTTCGACGAGCGCACCGTCGTCTTCGGGTCGGTAATCATGAAGAAGATGAAGAGCTGGTACATCGGCCCCGTAATCGGCGCGACCTCGGCGGCGAAGGCGTGGCCCGTCAGGTAGCTCCGCAAAAACGAGAAGGCGACGAACGAGACGACGTAAGTGAGCGTGATGTGGAAGCGACGCAAACGGTAGATGATGATTGAGCCGAGCACCCAGATGACGAGCATCGGCCAGACGTTGTTGCCCCACTGGATGCTCAGGGAGGCGACCGTGTAAGGCGCGAGGAAGAGCATCACGCAGATGCCGAAGTTCGAGGGGTTCCAGATGTGGCGGTCGCCGACTCTGAGGACGTACTTCGAAGTGATGGAGATGGCGCTGCACAAGGCGAACGGCCACACGTCGGGCGAGCGGACGAGGATGCCGACGCTGATGCCGGAGATGTACGCGCTCGCCAGGTGCGGCCACTTGCCCGCGAACATTCGGCCTAAGATTATCTCCAACAGAATCGCCGTGACGATGGCGAGCGCCGTCTTCGGGTAGCTCTCAAGGAGCCCGAACGAGAGCTGCCCGCCGAGCAGGATGAGCGTAATCAGAAGCGGCGCGACGAAGCGGTGGTCAATGCCGAAGAGCTTCGGCTCGCCAGACGCCCCTTGCGGCGGCGCGGCGGCGGGACTGCTATCTGAAAGCGTCGTGGCACTCATCAATGGCCTCTTGGAAATTAGAACTGTAGGGGCAGGGCTTGTCCCTGCCCGCCGGACGACATATGCAAGATTAAATTTACCGAAGGCACGGGCAGGGACAAGCCCTGCCCCTACAATTTCATTCGGCGTTCTAAGTTTCTCTGACGCGATGAAGTTTCCCCGCCTCCGGGGCTTCGATGGTCTGCGTCTTGCCCGAAGGCCAGCGGATGACGGCCCGCTCGACGCGGGCGTCACGGCCCAAGCCGAAGTGGAGGCGTCGCTGGCTCTGCGCGCAGAAGCCGCTGCCGCCCGAAACCTCCTGCAACTGCTCCTGCCCCGCCCAGTAGACTCTGACCTGCGCGCCGACCGCGCTCCGGTTGCTCGCCGAGCCTTCCAGCTCGAAGCCGACCCATTTGTTCTCCGGCGCGGCGGTGTTCTTATAAACCAGCAGCGGCCCGCGCTGGTTCGCCACCACCACGTCCAAGACGCCGCGGTTCCAGAGGTCTGCGACGACGACCGAGCGACCGTCGAAGGTGTCGCGCGCGCCGACCGATTGCGCCACGTCCGTAAACTTCCCCGCCCCGTCGTTCATCCAGACGCGCTTCTGCTGAAAACCCGAAAGGCTCCGGCCCGTCATCGGCGGCCAGTTCGCCGCGTCGCTGATGATGGAGGAATTGCCCCCGGCGACTTTAGCGAAGTCGTACCAGTAGTTCGTGCCTCGTTCCAGAGAGACGTAGCCGTTCGTCAAATACAAGTCGAGCGCGCCGTCGTTGTTGAAGTCGCCGAACTGCGAGCCGAAGCTCCACCCGCCCAGTTCGACCCCCATCTCGCTCGCCATGTTGTCGAACTTCAAGGAGTCGCCCGCCGTGCCCTCGCGCGGAACCCAGAGGTTGTTGCCCTGTATGAGCACGCCCTCCTCGGAGATGTTCGTGACGTAGACGGCGAAGCTGCCCTCGGTTGAGGATGTCGCCGAACGAGACGTTCATCCCGCTCTTCGGCGAGAAGCCGACGCCCGTCGTCTCGCCCTCGTCGCGGAAGCGTTTGCCGCCGTCGTTAAAGAAGAGTTCGGAGACGCCGTAGTCGTTGGCGATGAAGAGGTCGGGGTAGCCAGTCCCGCGCAGGTCGGCGGCGGCGGCGGCGAGCGCCCAGCGGTGCGTGTCCACGCCTAAAGATGCCGTCACGTCCTCGAACGTCCCGTCGCCTTTGCCCCGGAGGACGTACTTGCGCCCGCCGTTGCGCGCGTACTCGAAGCTCTCCGGCATGATCTTCGTCGTCTTCAAACGCCAGAGGTTCACGTCCTCCGGGTAGTAGCCGCCGAGGAAGATGTCGAGGTGGCCGTCGCGGTCGTAGTCGAACCAGATGGCCGTGTTGGCGTTGACCCACGCGGGCAGTCCGGCGCGCTCCGTGACGCGCGTAAAACTTTTGCCGCCGTCGTTGTGGAAGAGTTCGGGACGGCCCCACTTGTAGATGAAGAGGTCTTCGAAGCCGTCGTTGTCGTAGTCGCCCCAGACCGCGCCCATCGAGACGCCCGTCTCCGGCTGGTTCACGTCGGCGAGACCGACCTCTGCGGCCACGTCCGCGAACGTGCCGTCGCCACGGTTGCGGTAGAGCGCGTTCCGGCTCCCTTCGCCGCTGTTCGTCACGTAGAGGTCTTGCCAGCCGTCGCGGTCGAAGTCGGCGACCGAGACGCCCGCGCCCATCGAGGCGACCTGCGGCATGATGTGTTCGAGACGGCGGTCGAGCGTCGGCGCGGTGTGGTTAAAAGAGATGCCGACTTCCTTCGACACTTCTTGCAGTTGAAAGCCGTAGCGTCTGAGCGCGGAATCCTTCGCGGCTTGCGCGTCCGGCTTCGCGGGCGAGCCGCCGTCGCGCCCGTACCAACGCCTGAGCGCGAGCGGCGTGGCGACGAGCGCGGCGAAGAAAACGAAGAGGATGGCGCGGGGGATAAAACTCTTTCTCATTACCAAGTCTTCGGGCGGAACGACTGTAGGGGCAGGGCTTGTCCCTGCCCGCCTGACTTTGGCCCTCAAGTTAAATCTGTCGCCACACAGCGGGCCGCGGACTTGCCCTGCCCCTACAATTTTAACCCGCGTGCGTCATTTCACTCTCAGCGCCTCGCCGAAACTCCGAGGCGTGACGTAGCGCGTGTGGAAAGTTTGCCAGTCTTCGGGGAAGCGGCGGTAGACCGGGTCGTCTTCGAGACGTGTCGGAGGTGTAGTGTAGTATTCGCGGTCGCGCGAGGGCAAGGGGAGCACCGTTTTCGAGAACTCCGAGTTATAGTCGCCGTCCTTAATCCAACCGTTGCCGATGAGCACGTAGTCGCGCGCCCAACCTTCGGGCGGCGCGGGCCGCTCAGGGAAACGCAAAAGCAGCTCGTCGCCCGCGTTGGTAATCACGATGCGGTCGTCCACCTTCGAGAGCAACTCGCGCACGTCGCCGAAGCGCGTGTAATAGCCCACGAGGTCGCGCCAACGCTGACCCGTCGAGGCGAGCCGGTTGTAGTCCGGCGTCTCCGGCGAAGAGCTATCAGCCTGCCGCATCTCCGAGAAGCCACGGAAACGAAGGTCGGCGGTCGAAGGGTCGAGTCTTTCAATCTTCGTCCGCGTGTCGCCCGCCCCGGTCGCCCATTCGAGCGCGTCCCAGTAGATTTCCATGTTGGTGCGGAGGCGCAGGACGCGCGGCTCGCCGGCACGGAAGACGCCCGCGAGGTCAACCAGAATCGTCTTGTTCTTCCCGGCGGGGAAGCCGAGGTCTGCCCTCGCCGCGCGCCACCCGCCGCGCCCGTCCGCGACTTCGAGGCTCAAGCCTTTGGGCGGCGCTTTGCTGCCCTGACTGAGCGCGACGTTAATCGAAGCGTCGGTCGGGTGCAGCCACCCGTGCGCGACGAGCCAGAGCGGCCCCTCGCGCGGCGCGTCTTCCGGCAACTCCAGTTCGACGAAGTGCTCGCGCGTCACCCCTTGATGCGTGCCGCGCCCGAAGTTGTCGAGGTGTTGACCGTCGCGCACAGCGACTATCTCAGACACGTTTTTCCCCGCGTCGTCGCGCGCCGCCGCGAACCCGCGCGGCGAGTTGACGGTGTAGACCTTGAGCGCGGGCGGGACGTTCGACGTGCGCTCGTCCACGAAGACCTCAGTCCCCTTCGGGTGATCCACGACGGCGAGCGCGTAATGGTCGAGGTAGAAAGTCTCCCACAGCTCGGCGGTGATGCGGAGGTCATAAAAACCTTCGCGCGGGGCGAGCTGTCGTCCCTGAATCTTGACCCACTCTTCGATCTGCGCGACCTTCAACGTCTGGTAGTTGTTGATGCGCAGGCCGATGGCCGGGCTCCACGGCGCGCAGTCCTTGACGAAGCTCATCTCCTTGCCGTCGAAGGCGAAGAGCGACGGGCAGGAGCCTTTGAGTCTCTGCTCGGCGAGCACGGCCTGGTCGGCCTTCAGCTCGAACTCGGCGCGCACCGAGCCGTTCGGCCACACGACGCGCACCACGTCCGCGCCCGTCTGCTCGCCGAGGCCGAAGTGGACGATTGGCCCCTCGATGAGCTGCTTCTGGACGAGGAGGCCGGAACGAATCTCCATCTCGCCGCCGACGCCGAAGGAGTTGATGCGCTGGTCGCCAGTGGCGTTCGCGGCGCGCGGGCGGATGACCTGCCAGTGATAATCCTTCGAGCCGCGCGCGGCGGCTTTGAACGCCCCGCCGTCCGCCGTCACGCCCGCGAGGTCGAGCCGCCCGTCGCCGTCCGTGTCCGCGACCGAGAGCGTGCGCGCGCGCGCGACCGCGTCAGGGAGCTTGAGCGGCTTGAAGTTGCCGGACGCGTCGCCGAGCCACGCGCTCGTCCCCGGAGCGCCGGAGATGAGCAGGTCAATCGCGCCGTTGTTGTCGAGGTCGGCGGCGAACAGACGCAGGCCCACGTCGAGCGGCCACGTCAGCGCCTCCGTCACGAGCAGGACTTCCGCCGTCTCCCAACCGCCTCCCTCGTCCTTGTCGGAGTAGCGGAACAGCGGGCCGTAAGAGTTGAGCACGAGCAGGTCGAAGCGACCATCGCCGTTCACGTCGGCGACGCCGAGCGCGACCTCCGGCCCGTCAATCTCCGGCACGACTCGCGCGCGGAACTGCCCCGTGCGCTCGTTCGTGAAGGCGAACAGTTTTCCTTCCCGGTTGAGCATCGCCGTGTCCGGGTCGCCGTCGCCGTCGAAGTCTGCCCACACGAAATCTCTGAGGCCGTTCACGCCTTCGAATGGCCGCTGCTCCGCGAAGCTGCCGTCGCCGTTATTTCGCAGGACGACGGGCGCGCCTTCTATCGCGCCGAGCACGATGTCGAGGTCGCCGTCGGCCTCGATGTCCGCCGCCCACACGCCCGACGCCGCGAGACCCGTGACCGTCGCGGGCAGCTTCGTCGTCGCGGTCACGTCAACGAACGCCGTCGGACTTTCCTGACGGTAGAGGCGGAAGCCCCCCTCGCCCGCCAACGCCAAGTCGGTCTTGAAGTCGTAATCGAAATCAAGTCCGGCGACGGCGTGCGGCGAAGGGAGCACCGCGTTGGCCCCGCCGGGAAATTGAAGTTTGATGCCCCCGGTGAGTTGCGCCTCGCGCCCGTTGACGAAGACGAGCGCGGGCGCGGCCTCCGATGACAAAGAAAGAGCGCCGCCCCAGCCCCAGGGCCCCGCGCCGAAGCCCTGGGGCTGCTCGACGTTGAAGGTTAACGCCTCGTCCGGCGGGGCCGGATTCGACGGAGGCGCGGGCAGGCGGAGGAAACGCGTGAAGGGCTCGCCGAGGATTTCGGGCGGGTCTTGGACGGCGAGCCGCGACTGCCGGTATTCGGGCACGCGGACGAGGACGTTGCGCAAGAATTGCACGGCCTGCGCGCGCAGCCGCGTGGTCGCGTCGGATGTTTCGCCCGCGCGGCCCTGCAAGACCTTGAGCTGCTCCCGCGCTTCGGGCGGCCAAGTGCCCGACTGCTCGGCGAACCGCTGCATCATCCGTTCAAAAGTTTCTTTCTCGCCGCGCTTCGCCGCGAGCCGCGCCACGTCCAACTGGACGGAGAGGTTTCCGGGCTGCACTTCGAGGATGCGTTGCAGCAGTCGAAGCACTTCCGCCTCGGCCCCTTCCCCGCCCTCGCGCTCCAACTCGCCGCCGAGCGCGTAGAGCGCCTTCAGGTTGCGCGCGTCCAACTCCGTGGCGCGGCGGTAATGCTTAATCGCCTCGGCGGAGTTCCCGCGGCTCGACTCCAACAGTCCGAGCAGGACGTAGAGTGTCGAATTGTCGGCAGCGAGCGAGCGGGCCTTCTCAAGATTCTGCGCGGCGAGGTCGTACTGTCGTTGGCGGAGGTAGAGCAGTCCGAGGTCGGCCCACGCGGCGGGCTCGTCGGGCGCGAGCACGGTCGCCTCTTTGAGCTTCGCTTCGGCGCGCACGTCGTCGCCGACCTGAAGCGCCGCGAGGCCGACGTAGAAGGCGCGCACGGCTTCGGTGTACTTGGGCGAGCCCGCTTCCGGCAGGTTCGCCCGCCGGCACGAGACGAGCCACGTTGTGTTGAGCGACAAAAGGATGATGAGAAGGACGGCGCGCGGGTGCTTGAAGGGGATAAGGGTTCGCATGTGTCGAGTGGCTCGCTTCCGGCCCCGGCCCGCGCCGTCGCCTTAAGCGTTGGCCTTCAACGCCCGACGGTCGAGACTTCCGTCAACGCTAGCTTTGATGATGACGCGTTCCGCTGGACGAGGGTCGCGAATATAACATATTCTTTTCCCACATCGGCAGACCACGCTCATTCCAACTTAGCCCTCCGGCTGACGTTCTGAAGACGTTGCTAAAAGAAGAACTGAAAAGGCAAATCGGACTGCGGACGGCGACGGCGCTCGTCGTCGGCGAAGTCGTCGGCGTCGGCATTTTCCTGACGCCCGCCGGGATGGCGAAGTCGCTGGGCTCGCCCTTCTGGCTCCTCGTCGTGTGGCTGCTGGCGGGGACTCTGGCTCTGTGCGGCGCGCTCTGTTACGGCGAGTTGGCGGCGCGGTTTCCCGAAGCGGGCGGCGGCTACGTCTACCTCCGCGAGGGCTACGGCGAGGGGCTCGCCTTCCTCTACGGCTGGATGGCGCTCGTCGTCATGGACCCCGGCATCACCGCCGCGCTCGCCACCGGCCTCGGCCAATACGCCGGGTACGTCACGGGCCTTTCGCCTGCGGGCGCGAAGGCGGTCGGCATCGTTTCGATTCTCCTGCTCGCGGCGGCGAACATCATGGGCGTCCGCACGGGCGCGTGGCTCATGCGCTGGCTGACCGTGCTCAAGCTCGGACTCCTCCTCTTCGTGCTCGCGTGGGGCTTCGTTTTCGGGCTCGGCGACTGGTCACACTTCACGCCGTTCGTCGCGCAGAAGGAGGGCTCCGCGCCGCTCCTCGTGGCATTGGCCGGAGGGATGGTGGCGGCCTTCTTCTCGTTCGCCGGGTGGTGGGAGGTGAGCAAGCTCGCGGGCGAAGTGCGCGAGCCCGCAAGGACTCTGCCGCGCGCGCTGATGTACGGCGTGCTGGCCGTGACGCTCGTCTACATTCTGACCAGCGCGGCCTTCGTCTACCTCGTGCCCACGGGCCAGGTCACCTCCGGCGAGACCTTCGCGGCGCAGGCGGGCGAGGCGCTCTTCGGTCAGGCGGGCGGGAGCGTCTTCGCGTCGGTCGTCGTCGTCGCCGTCCTGGGGAGCCTCGCCGGGCTCCTCATGGCCGCGCCGCGCGTCTACTACGCGATGGCGCGCGACCGCATCTTCTTCGAGTCGGTGGCGCGGCTCCACCCGCGTTTCGGCACGCCCGCGCGCGCCATCGCGATTCAGGCCGTGCTCGCCTCCGTGCTCGTCGCGGTCGGCGACTTCGACCGGATCGTCGCCTACTTCATCTTCGTCGTCGTCCTCTTCCTCGCGCTCACGGTCGCGGCGCTCTTCCGCTTCCGGCGCGGCGACGCGGAAGCAAGGCCGGAGTACCTGACGCCGGGCTATCCCTTGACGCCGCTCGCATTTTTGGCGCTCGTCGCTTTGCTTCTCGTCCTCCTCGGAGGCAATAATCCGTGGCAGGCTTTGCTCGGCCTCAGCGTCACGGCGCTCGGCCTGCCCGTCTATTACATCTTCTTCCGTGGGAGAAAGTCCAAGCGGATAATGTAACTGTAGGGGCAGGGCTTGTCCCTGCCCGTCAGGCTGGGAAAGAGACGGGCAGGGACAAGCCCTGCCCCTACATTCATTTTCGACGCCGTGCTATATACTCAATGCTATCGCTTCGGGCACTGATAAATTTAAGGAGAGAATCTGTTTTTATGACCTGGATTAAAACCATCCCGGCCACGGAGGCCGACGAGAAACTCTTACGTGCGCTCGAAGCGGCGCGCGAGTTCTACCCCATCGAGTACGCGACGCCTGTTCACGCCGTAAACGACGGCGAGGCCGCAGGCATCGTCTCTTCGCACAGCCTCATCCCCGAAGCGCTGCACCACGCCTTCGCCACCTTCGGCGTGCTGATGTCGGAGAAGCTGCCGCTGACTCGCGCGCAGCACGAGATGATTACGACGGTCGTCTCGGTGACGAACCGCTGTCATTATTGAATCGAGTCTCACGCAGAGTTTCTGCGTCGCGTGACACTCAACGAAGAACTCGTCGCGGCACTGCGCGAGGACTACCGCACGGCCCCGCTCGCGGAGCGCGACCGCGTGATGCTCGACTACGTGGCGCAGCTTACGAAAGACGCGACGCGCGTGACGCCCGAACACCACGAGCGTTTGCGCGCCGTCGGCTTCGACGATAAAGGGATTCTGCAAATCACGCTCATCGCCTCGTGGTTCAACTACATCAACCGCGTCGCCGACGCGCTCGGCGTGGGCAGAGACTGAAGGCGGTTAATATTTAAGCTCGGCGGTGGTTGACGAAATAAGACAGAGAGTAGCCGCAGATGAACGCGGATAGACGCGGATCAGAAAATTGATTTTTTGATCCGCGTCTATCCGCGTTCATCTGCGGCTACTCATTCGTCTGCTCCGTCGCCCTAACTTTAAATGGCAGTGCAAAACGAAGGAACGGGCGCGAGTTCTGTAGCACGGGCGTCGAGGCTGCCGTCGGCGATGCGCGCTTTGAGGCATCGTAACTACCAGCTCTTCTTCGGCGGGCAGTTGGTCTCTCTGTCGGGGACGTGGATGCAGTCGGTGGCGCAGGCGTGGCTCATCTACCGTCTGACGGGCTCCGCCGTGCTGCTCGGATTGGTGAGCTTCTCCGGGCAGATTCCGGTCTTCCTGCTCGCTCCCTTCGGCGGCGCGCTGGCCGACCGCATGGAGCGGCGACGCATCCTCGTCGCCACGCAGACCGCCGCGATGGTCTTCACCTCGCTGCTCGCCGCGCTGACTCTCTTCGGCGCGGTGCGCGAGTGGCACGTCTTCGTCGTGGCTGCGCTGCTCGGCGTCGCCAACGCCTTCGACATCCCGGCCCGGCAGGCGTTCGTCGTGGACATGGTGGGCAAGGAAGACCTCGTCAACGCCATCGCGCTCAACTCCTCGATGTTCAACGGCGCGCGCATCATCGGCCCGGCAATCGCGGGCGTGCTCATCACGGCGGTCGGCGAGGGGTGGTGCTTCTTCGCCAACGCCGTGAGCTACACGGCGGTCATCGCGGGGCTGCTCTTGATGAAGGTCACGGTGTCTGCGCGTCCGCGCGTCGCCGGGTCGGCGTTCGAGAAGATTCGTGAGGGCTTCGTCTTCGTGGGCCGGACGGGGCCGGTGCGCGCGCTCATGCTCCTGCTCGGTCTGGTCAGCCTGATGGGGATGCCGTATGCGGTCTTGATGCCGATCTTCGCCGACCGAATTCTGCACGGCGGGCCGCGCGGGCTCGGCATCCTGATGGGCGCGTCGGGGCTCGGCGCGCTGTCGGGCGCGGTGGCTTTGGCGACGCGCAAAGGGATTCAAGGGTTGGGCCGTTGGGTGGCGTTCGCGTCGGCGGGTTTCGGCGCGGGGCTCATCATGTTTTCGATGTCGCGCTCGTTCTGGCTCTCGGCGGCGCTGCTCGTCCCGACGGGCTTCTCGATGATGGTGCAGATGGCTTCATCGAACACGCTCATCCAGTCAATGGTTCCGGACGAGCTGCGCGGGCGAGTGATGGCGGTCTACTCGATGATGTTTATGGGGATGGCCCCGCTCGGCGCGCTGCTCGCGGGGACGCTCGCCGGGCGTCTGGGCGCGCCTTTGACGGTCGCCGTGGGCGGCGCGGCGTGCATCGTCGGCGCGTCTCTCTTCTGGCTGCGGCTGCCGATGTTGAGGGGCGAGGCGCGTCAGCTCATCATCGCGCAGCAGATGTCTGGCGGGAGCCCGCCGGATGAGGTGACGGACACGCCGAATCTGACGACGGGCGCGCGCGGGCAGACGGCCTAAAGCCTCGGCCCGGAGTTCTTCGGCGAAGTAACCTGTATGAAAGGAAGAGGGCCGACGCCCGCCGTGTGCGAGCGTCGGCCCTCTTTCATGCTGAGTCCGTCAAGCCGTGCGCTAGTTAGTTGCGACCGCGACCACGACCGCGACGATTGTTACTCCCGAAGACCGGGTGAGTGTTCGAGCCCGCGCCGCGACGGTAGTAGCCGTCGCCGCGACGATGGTTGCGCCCGTGGGTCGAGTTGCCGACGTTGTTGCGGCGGGCGCGGCGAATCTGCCGGTCGCTCTGGCGCTCGTCGCGTCGAATCTCGCGGCGCTCGGCGCGCGTGACGGTTCCGTCGGAGCGGTAGACGCGACGCTCGGCGCGATTCTGTCGCTGTCGCTGGCGTATGACACGCGCCTCCTGGCGGGTGATTTGACCGGAGCGGATGCCGCGCCGGACGCGTTGGCGGTCAGAGCGGTTGTTGGAGCGGCGTTGCGCAAACGTCTCGGACGAGGCGCTGAGGAGCAAAGCTATGACACCCAAAAGAAGTGCTTTTTTCATCTGTTAGACCCTTCCTAAATTTCGGTTTTGTGAATCAGGCATTTTCGCTGGACGGCTGCCCACACACCGTCGGAGAGAGTCCAAAAGTGTGATTCATCCCGGAGACCTGCAACTGCCAAGCCACGACAACGGGCATGTCCTTTATGACGACGATACGGGATAATTGCTGAGGTTTCCGCGTCCCGATGGTTTCGGCCTCGACGGCGGAGCTTGCCTCACCGTCGCCAAATGGAACGTCCGGTGCACGATTTACGGGATGTAGTCTTTCGCCGTGATGGGGTCTGTGAAAAGAGATTGTCGCCGCGAACTCGTTCCCCTTTATTCGTCGGCGGACGGCTTGGAGCGTTGACGCTTGAGGCGCGAGCGGCGGGACTTCTCTTCGAGGGTGCGGTTCTTTGCGGCCTTCGACGGTCGCGTGGGGACTCGCTTCGCGGCGCGGTGGTTGAGGCGCTCGACGCGCTCGCGGAGTTTGCGGAGGCAGGTCGCCTTGTTGCGGTGCTGGCTGCGCTCCTCCTGAGAGGCGACGACGACGCCCGAAGGCAGATGACGGAGGCGGACGCCGCTCTCGGTGGTGTTGACGTGCTGGCCGCCGGGGCCGCTCGAACGGAAAGTCTCGACCTCGCATTCGCGCAAGAGCGCCTCGTCCGTGTCGGGCAGGACGATGACGCGCGCCTCGACTTCCTTCTTCGTCGCTCCGTCTCTCTCTTCAGACATCGTTTGCGCGCAGGGCCTCCGGCGTCAGCTCCGACGCCCGCCACATGTACCAGCTCGCCACAGACCTGAAGGGACGCCAACGCTCGCCGTAAGCTTCCAGCTCCTTCGGCTTCGGACTCTCCTCTAAACCGTAGGCGTGCGCGAAACCTTTGCGCACGGCGAAGTCGCCGACCGGCAGCACGTCCGGCCTGCCGAGTCGAAAGATTAAGAGCATCTCGACCGTCCAGCGACCGATGCCGCGCACCTGTGTCAGTCGCTCGACGATCTCATCATCAGACATCCGCCGCAGCCGCGCGAGCGTCGGAACCGTGCCGTCGAGCGTCTTCGCCGCGAGGTCACGGATCGCCAACGTCTTCGCGCCCGAAAGACCCGCGCCGCGCAAACTCTCTTCCATCGCGTCGAGGATGTCGCGCGGGCGCAGGCGGCTACGGCCTCCGAGCGCGAGGACGCGCGCGTGAATCGCCGCCGCCGCGTTGCCGTGAAGCTGCTGGAAGATGATGTTCCGGGCAAGCGCCTCGAAGGGGTTGTGGAGGTCGCGGATTTGCAAAGCGTATGGCCCGACGAGCTTGATGAGCCGGGCGAGCGTTTCGTCTGCCGCCGAGAGATGCCGCACGGCTTCCGAAGGGTCGTAACAGAACCCGTCGCCTGCTTCGATTTTTTTCGGCGTCGCTTTCGTCATCAGAGAGTCACCAACTCTTTCGTATCGGATGCGCCTCGGTGTTGAAGACGACGCTGCCGAACGGGAGCGTGCGCGGCGGCGCGAACAGTAAGTAGAAATATTTGAAGGTCTCGGCGAAAAGAAAACTCTGCATCGAGTCGGCCTTCTCCTTCGTGACGACGCTCTTGAGCGCGGCGTAAGCCTCGTCGGTCTTGCAGTGCCGCACGAAGTCCTCGAACATCCGCTCGCCTTCGCGCAGGTAGCGCGGGTCTCGCGTGTAGTGATGAAGATAATAAGTTGATTCGACAATCTCCGGGCGCAGAGGATAACCGGCGTGGACGACCTTCATCGTCTTGTAGTCTAAGGTCTCCGGCTCGATGCCGTGGAGCGACCACATCTTGAACGAAGAGGCTTGCAGGCGTCGGGCGCGCGCCGTGTCGCCGGAGAGCGCGAGCACCGCCGGGAAGAAGGCGTCGAGCGCGCCGGAGGTGGTCTCGGTGCGGCGGCCCGTGTGCATGTCGGCGTGTCCGTACCAGAGTTCGCCGCGCACCTCGTCCGCGAGATGCCGGTTAACGGCGGCGACGCTTTCGCGCCACATCCTCCGGCAGTCCCGGTCGCCGAAGAGGAGCCAGCACTTGAGGAGATATTCGTAGTATGAATCAATCTCGGCGCTGACGTGGCTATCGGTGTTCGTCCACTCGCCGGTCTCGACGTTGATGCGCGTCCCGATGAGTCCGAGTTTCGAGCGCCGCTTGTAAACCTCGACGAGCGCGCGCTTGGCCTTGTCGTAGAAGACGGGCCTGCGGGTCAACTTCGAGAGCGCGCCGAACTCGACGAGCAGCGTCCCCGCCTCCGCCGGGTTCGTCTCGGCCCCGCGCACCTTCCCCGTCTTCAAGTTGACGTACCTGTAAGGGATGCCCGTCGGCGAGTCGAAGACCGGCAGGAGCCTGTCGCCCAAGTCCTCGGCGAGTTTAAGTAATCGTTTGTCGCCCGTGAGTTGATACGCGGAGAGGAGGCCGCCGAGAAGCCGGATCGTAATCTCGAAGTTCTGGACGGAGATGTCTTTGTCGAAGGAGAGATTCTTGAGGATGTAAGCCTTCGTCTCTTCGGCCTCCTGCTTAAAACCCATCAGGATTAACGTGTCGAGCGAATCAACCGGCGTCATCAGCAAGGGCTGCTCGTACCAATCATGATGCGTCTTGCTCAAGGGGCGCAGGTCGTCGTGGCCCCACGCATATTTTTTGTACGCGCGCCACGCGTGCATGAACTCCGACTTGGCGCGCGCGGCCAGCACACGCCGCTCCGCCGCGCTCAAAGCTTGCGGGCGCGGCTGCGCGAAGAGCGGCGGGGTCGAAGTTAAGACGAGAACGACGAAGAGAAGAGCGGCGACTCTTGTTTTACACACTGTCACGGCCTCCGCGTGTGCCGAACGAGTTTGGCGCGTGCAGCCTCTTGCACTATCATGCGGCTTCGTTCGACCAGACTTAAAGAGATTCCCTGTTTTACCACCAACCTCTTGAAAGCGGGAAGAGTTCATTCGCGCTCTGTCCCCGCAGGGGACGAAGATAATAGCCGGGGGCAAGTGCGCAGCACGCCGCCCCCGGTCACGCACCCAAAATGAACCCGACCCTGAAAGGGTCGCACAGCAAGCTTCGACCCTTTCAGGGTCGGAAACTTTTTCTTACTCGTTCCGGGGGCGGCGCTCACTACGTTCACTTTGCCCCCGGCTATTGTCTCAAGCCCCTTCGGGGCTTAGGCAACTTACTTTCTATGGCTCGCTCGCATGTCTGAACCACGCGAAACAACGGGGCCGAGGCTCGCGCGGCGGCTCGGCGTCTTCGACGCGACGATGATCGTGATGGGCGGCATCGTCGGCTCCGGCATCTTCATGAACCCTTCCGTCGTCGCGCGGCAGGTGCATAGCACCGGCGCTCATTCTCGGCGCGTGGCTCGTGGGCGGGCTCGTCGCTCTGCTTGGCGCATTCGTCTACGCGGAGCTGGCCGCGCGCCGACCGGGAGTCGGCGGGCAGTACGCGTACCTGCGCGACGCTTATCACCCGTCGGTCGCCTTCGTCTACGGATGGGCGCTTTTGCTCGTCATCCAGAGCGGGGGGATGGCGGCGGTCGCCGTCACCTTCGCGCGCTACTTCCGCGAGGTGACGCACGTGCCGCTGACGGACGGCGCGGTGGCCGTCGTCACGCTCGCGCTCTTGACGGTCGTCAACTGCCTCGGCGTCCGAGCCGGGAGCAACGTGCAGAGCCTCTTGATGGTCTTGAAGATTGCGGCCATCGCGGCGCTCGTCGCCTGCGGGCTCGTGTTCGCGGGCGGGCCGGAGAACCTCTCCGGGCCTCTGCTCGGACGCCCCGCCGACGGCAGCCTGCTCACGGACTTCGGCGCGGCGATGACGCCCGTGATGTTCGCCTACGGCGGTTGGCAGACGGCGAGCTTCATCTCCGGCGAGATGCGCGACCCGCGACGAGACCTCGCGCGCGGGCTCTTAGTCGGCGTCTGCGGCGTCATTCTGCTCTACACGGCGGTCAACTTCGTCTGCCTCTACGTGCTCGGCGCGGGCGGTCTGGCGGAGACGACGACGCCCGCCTCTTCCGTGATGCGGCTCGCGCTCGGCGAGCGCGGCGCGTCGCTGATCGCGGTCGGCATCGCCGTCTCGACTCTCGGCTTCCTCAGTCAAGGCATGCTCACCGCGCCGCGCGTCTACTTCGCGATGGCCGACGACGGCCTCTTCTTCAAGGGCGTGGCGAAGGTTGACCCGCGCACGCGCGTGCCCGTGGTGGCGATTGCGCTGCAAGGCACGCTCGCCGCCATCATCGCGCTCTCCGGCAAGTACGAGAAGATACTCAACTACGTCGTCTCGGTGGACTTCATCTTCTTCGGCCTCACCGCCGCCGCCGTCTTCGCGTTCCGCGGACGGGCGACGCGCGAACCCGCAGGCGACGAAGGCGCGGCCTCCTTCAAAATTCCCGGCCACCCCTTCACGACCGCGCTCTTCGTCGTCGCCTGCGCGCTCATCGTGGCGGCGACCGTCTACAAATATCCTTCGGACAGCGCCGTCGGCCTCATCATCATGGCGGCGGGCGTCCCGGCTTACTTCTTCTGGCGGAGGCTTCGATGAGAGAGTTTGCGCGGCGGGCCGAGACGAGTTCCCGTTACATGCAGTGGGCCAAGACGAACCCGCACGGGCGCTTCAACCTCGCGAATAGCGGCGTGATGAACTACACGCTCGCGGAGCTGCCCGTGAGGCTTGAAGACCTTGAGTTGAGCGGGCCGAGCGGCTACGGCTACGCGCCTTTGCAAGAGGCTCTGGCCGCGAAGTGCGGCGTCCCCGTGGAGTGCGTCGTCGCCGCGCAGGGCACGTCGCTGGCGAACCACCTCGCGATGGCCGCCGTCGTCGAGCCGGGCGACGAAGTTCTCATCGAAGAGCCGACCTACGAACTGCTCGTCACGCTCGCGCGCTACCTCGGCGCGGAAGTGAAGAGGTTCAAGCGACGCGCCGAAGACGGCTTCGCGCTCGATTCTTCGGAGGTCGAGCGACACTTGAGCGCGCGCACGCGCCTCGTCGTCCTCACGAACCTTCACAACCCTTCGAGCGCGTACACGCCCGACGAAGTTCTCTTGCGTGTCGGCGAGTCAGCGCGGTCGGTCGGCGCGCGCGTCCTTGTAGACGAGGTTTATCTCGACTCGATGTTCGAGCGCACGCCGCCCACGGCCTTCCGCCTCGGCGAAGAGTTCATCACCACGAACAGTCTGACGAAGGTCTACGGCCTGAGCGGCCTGCGCTGCGGGTGGGTGGTCGCCGCGCCGGAGCTGGCGCGCAGGATGTGGCTCTTAAACGACATCTTCGGCGTCATCCCCGCGCACGCGGCGGAGCTTCTGAGCCGCATCGCGCTCGACAACCTCGCACGCATCACAGAGAAGTCGCGCGCGTTGCTCGACGCGAACCGGCTCTTGCTCGAATCCTTCCTCGAAACGCGCGGCGAGTTGGACTGGACGCGGCGTGAGTTCGGCACGGTTTACTTCCCGCGTCTGAAGACAGGAAACGCCGACGAACTCTGCGCGCTGCTCAGCGAGAAGTACGACACGACGGTCGTGCCCGGAAGATTCTTCGAGATGCCCGAACACTTCCGCGTCGGCATCGGCGGCGACACCGAGACGCTCGCCGCCGGGCTCGAATGTCTGGGGAAGGCTCTGGACGAAGAAAAACAGTACCGCGAGCGGTAGCGAGCGGGTTGAGTATCATCAACACTCAACCCGCCCGAAAGACCGCTCGCGGTACTGTTTGCTCCGTCTCTCGCCGCTTTACGGCGCAGCCGTCGCGCTCTTCTTCTGGCGCATGATCACGCCCGAATCCACGATCTCGCCGGTGCGCGAGATGACTTGAAAATGCATCTCGTCGCCCGCGACCTCGAAGAGCATGAAGGACATGTCCTTGTCGTAAGCCTTCTCGGTGAGCGGCGAGCCGTCCTTGACGTCGCCCTCGCGCAGTTTGCCGCCCGCGCCGGAGATGAAGTAGTAGATACCCTTCTGCGGCTTGATGCGCTCGTAGAAGTGCTCGTGGCCCGCGAGGACGACGTTGACGCCGTACTTCAGGAAGATGGGCTCGACCACCTCGCGTAAGCCCGAAGAGGAGCCGTGCTTGCCGCCCGAAGAGTAGGGCGGGTGGTGGAAGAAGGCGACCTTCCACTGGGCGGTGTCCTTCGCCAACTGCTCTTCGAACCACTTGACCTGCTTCTTGTCCATGTAGTTGCTGTTGAGCGCGTAGAAGGCGACGTTGCCGCGCTCGATGCGGTAATACTCCTCGCCCTTCATGTTGAAGAGGTCGTAGAAGCGCTGGTTCGACTCGTCGTGGTTGCCGAGCGAGGCGTAGAACGTGACCTTCTCGTCCAGAAGTTTCTTATAGACGTTCTCGAACTTCATCTTGAAGTCTTCGGCCTTCTCGCCGCCGTACATGTTGTCGCCCATCAGGAGGGCGAACTCGTAAGGGAACGCCTGCCGGTAGCGGTGCATCAGCTCGGCCAGCTCGTTCTGCTGCTTCGTCCCCGTGCCCGTGTCGCCGACGACGAGGAAGCGCACCGAGTTCTCCTTCAAGGGGAGGCTCAGTGGGAGCGCGGACGACGCCGGGGCCGCCGCGGCTATTTTGGCGGCTTCGGGCGCAGCGTCCTTCTCGGCATGAGGCGCGACCGCCGGGCCGGGCGGGACGGCCTTCGTCATGAAGTCAACGATGAGCCCGTTCTCCCTGTCCACGAGCAGAAGGTTCTCGCCGACGAAGCGGTAGCGCAACTGCTTCGGGAGCTGCGGGAGCCTGAGCAGGAGCGTCGGCGGCATCTCGACCAGCTCTTTAGATTCCGGGTAAGGGTAGTTGACGCGCAGGGGCACGCCCGCCGTCTGGGCCTCGAAGACCGTCTGCCGAAGCTCGGCGCGCTCCTTCCCCTGAAACTCATTCTTGATGAGCGCGCGGATGTGGGCGGCGACCGATTCGTTGAAGATGTCTCCGGGCTTCGCGCCCTCGCGGTCGAGCCTCACGGCCTCCTGAAAGATGGCCTTGTGCCCCTCAATCTCTTCGGGCGTGCTCTCCTTGGCGAGCTTCGGGAGCTTCAGTTCGAGCGCCTCGCGCCGCGTGGCGTAAGCCTTCGCGCGCCCCTCGAAGGCGGCGACCGCCGCGCTCGCTTCCGCCGAGAGTGAGACCTGCGAGCCCTGCGGCGTCTGCTGCTGCGCCGACACAGGCCCGATGATTGACGAGGCGGGCGACAAAGCCGCGCAGAGCGCGAAGGCCGCGAAGGCCCCGAAGGCGACTGGGATTCTCTTTTGCTGTTTCATCAAGGGACATATTTGCAAACACGATGCCAGCACAAACGCGCCGCCCGCCCCTGCTTCGTCGAGCCGCTTAGTGGCTGAAAAGTCAACAGATACGCCGACGCCGAAGGCTAGCCCGACGCCTCACGCCCGCCCGGTGTGCGAACGCTTGTGGAACACCTTGAGGACACTTTTTTGAGACTCCGAGAGGAGGGCTTTTCCCGATGCAAACAGTACCGCGAGCGGTCTTTCGGGCGGGTTGAGCTTAATGACGGTCAACCCGCTCGCTACCGCTCGCGGTACTGTTTGTGTTGTGTGGCTCAAATGAAAAAGACCGGGAGCAAGGCCCGGTCTCTTCAAGGCGCACACGCGTCTGGGTACGTGCGACGCTTTGCCTTTGCGAGTCAGGCGACCGACTCCTGCGGTCGCCGCCTTCGTTGAATTACTGAAGGCTCGCCAGTTGGTTAATCTTGGCGCGCAGCGCAGCCGACAAAGTGCTCACGTCTTCGGGGCCGTAGTTGGCCGCGCGGAACGCGTCCTGAATCTGCGCGTCGGTGAGCTTCGTGAGAAGGCCGCCGATCCAGCGCGCCTCTTCGACTTTGATGTCGCTCATGAGCCCCTGATTCTTGCCGTCGTAGCCGAACGAGACCTTGCCGCCCTCGGCCTTCTCGATGAAGTCGCTCTTGGCGTAGTCCTTCGGCTCGTTGCGGTTGTGCGTGATGAAGTTGCCGGTCTTGCCGAAGGTCGCGCCGAGGTCGCTGATGATGTAGTGCAACTCCCCTTGCCCGCCCTCGCCGTTCGGGACGAAGACGACCTTGTTGTTCGAGTCCTTCAAGTCCCAGTTGTTGATGAGCGCCATCAAGACGATGAGACCCTTCATCTCCTTCGACGTGGCGAACTCGTTGGTCTTCCAGCTCCACTCGTCGAGCCGCTTGTGGCCTTCGGGCCGCGCCTCGAAGCGGACGTTGGCGAAGCCCTTGCCGCCTTCGCAACGGTCAACTTCCTTCTTCGGCTCCGGCGCTCCCTTAATCATGACGCACGGCGCTAAGTAATTGGTCTCGCCGACGAAGCCGACGGCCCAGACGAGCCGCGCGGCGACCGTTTCGGGCTGTGCTTCCTTGCCCATCTTCGCCACCCAGATGCGCCCCGCGCCGTCCTTGACGCGGAACTTCGGAGAGTAGCCGCCCGTCTCCTCCTCCATGAAGGCGACGTTCGAGAGGTCGGGCTTCATCTCTTCGCCGCCGCGTCCGAGCATGAGGTTGCGCGTCGAAACGTCGCCCGGATCGCGCCACAGCACGGGGACTCCGGTCGGCGCGGGCTCCTTGTCTTTCTTATCCGTCTTGGCCGCGTCCTGTTTCTCCACCTTAATCTCAATCGCGGCGGGCTTGTCCTGCGCCGGGACGACCGCGTCCTGTGCGCGGACGCCGGACGCGTAGAGGGTCGAAGCGAGCAACGCCGCGCAGCACGCCAGCGGTGTGAAAATCTTTTTATTCAGCAGCATGATTTTAAATGTTCTCCGTCGTTATCCGCACGTGTGAAGGTCGGCTGACTCATCACTCCGTGCCCGCCGCCCGTCTCCTTAAGTTCGCGGGGCGCAGACACACGAACGCCCTCGACGAAACTTCGACTCCCCTTGTTCCCTTTCGGAGGTTATTTTTAGCAAGACGAGTGCCAACGCCCCCCGCCGTCGCGACTCGCGCCGTAAAAGCACCGCCCCGGCCCTCACAGTTAAGACGCGGCAAAACAGTCCGCAATTAATCGCCTGTACTCGTTTGATACTGCGACCGCACGCCCATGATTAATTTTAGTGCGATTTACAACGCGACGCGCGGGCGGCATTTTTTTGGCCGGAGACGCTTTGGCGGGCAGAGATACCTGCGCTCAAGGCTCCGAGTCGGCTCCCGGTCGCGGCACTTGAGTTGCCGACCTTTGCTCGACTCTTCCCCTCTGGATGGATACGCGTCAACACGTCCCGCCGCCCCTCCTCCGTCCGTGAACGTAGAGACACGCGGGACACTTCAGCAATCGCCCGGCACAAGGTTTAAGGGGTCTTCAAATGAGCGTCCCGACTTCTCTTCTCCGACACACTGCGCGCGGCGTGCTCGCGCTTTCGTTCTTCATCTGCCTGACGTTCGCGAACGCGGGCGCGGCGCGGGCTCAGTGCCCGACCATTGACAACATCGGGTGGGGCCGTGGGACGACGGTGCGCTTCTTCCTCAACGCCAACCTGAGCGAAGAGCAGAAGCGGCAGGTGCGTTGGGGGCTCGCCGAGTGGACGCGTGCGAACAGCGTCAACAACTCGCGCGTCAGGTTCGAAGAGGATTTCACGGGCGGCAACTTCCAATTCCACATCCTTAACGGCTCGCTCGACGCGAACACCCCGGCCTTCGCGCAGAAGGTCTTCTCCTCGGACGGGACGGTCGTTTCCGGCACTCTGACCTTCAACCCGAACGCCGTCTTTGCGGGGACGAACACGCTCATCGTCAACCCTTCGCAACCGGGCTTCGAGACGATGATTATCAAGCTCACGCTCCACGAGGTCGGGCACACGATGGGGCTCGACCACCCGGCCCTGCCGCCCGGCGGCATCTGCGCGCAGCAGGACGGCGTGACCGTGATGAACTACATCTGCAACGTCAACGACTCGGCCAACAACATGCCGACGCGCGTCGCCGAGTGCGACCAGACGACGGTCAACTCCGAAGGGAGATACCCGGCCTTCACGCAGTCGCCGAACCCGATTGAAGAGTCGCAGTTCTTCGTCCGCCAGCACTACCTCGACTTCCTCAACCGCGAGCCGGACGCGGGCGGCCTCAACTTCTGGATAAACAACATCGAGTCGTGCGGCGCGAACGCCGCGTGCCGCGAAGCGCGACGCGTGGACACTTCAGCCGCCTTCTTCCTCTCGATTGAATTTCAGGAGACGGGCTACTTCGTCTACCGCGTCTATCAGGCGGCCTTCGGCGACATCTCGGCGGCGAAGCCCGTGCCGATTACGATTCAGGAATTTTTGCCCGAGACGCAGCGCGTCGGGCGCGGCGTGGCCGTGGGGATTGGAGACTGGCAGGGACAAATTGACGCGAACAAGAATGCCTTCATCAGCGAGTTGATGGCGCGCGGGCGTTTCACCTCGCGCTATCCTTCGACGATGACGCCGGAGCAGTTCGTGGACACCTTGAACGCGAACGCAGGGAATGTGCTCTCCACGTCAGAGCGCAACACGCTCGTCAACGAGCTGACGGTCGCGGGCAACACCACGCAGGCCCGCGCCAATGTCCTCCGCCGCGTCGCCGAAGACGCAGACCTCGTGCAGAGGGAGTTCAGCCCGGCCTTCGTCCTCATGCAATACTTCGGCTACATGCGGCGCAACCCGGACGACCCGCAGGACGTGGACTTCCGCGGCTGGGAGTTCTGGCTCACGAAGCTCAACTCCTTCAACGGCGACTGGCGCGCGGCGCAGATGGTGGCCTCCTTCGTCAACTCGCTCGAATACCGCCGCCGCTTCGGCCAGCCGTAAGAACGAATCCAGCGGTGCGAATTGAGCCCGTCGAAGCGGGCCCCTCATTTCCCTCATGGTTCTGTCAATCTTACCTGAAGAGCACGCCGCCGAAGCCTATTTCGTAAGCCATGAAGAGTCCGAACGTCAGGCTGAAGAGCCCGGCGAGTCCGCGCACGGCGAGGTTCGCGCGGTTGAAGCGCGCGGCGGTGAAGTGCAGCGGGAGGCCGACGAGCGCGCTCATCAGCATCATCCCGCCGGTCGAGCCGACGCCGAAGACGGCGATGTAGAGGAGCCCGGTCGCGGGCGTCGGGATGGACGAGAGGACGAGCAGCATCAACGCCGCGCTCCCCGCGAGCCCGTGAATCATCCCGACGACGACGGGGCGCGCGCCGACCTTGAGGCCGTGGTGCGAACGCGGGTCTTTCTCCGGCGCGGCGTCGTGGACGTGCGGGTGCGCGTGCGCGCGGCCCCCGTGCTGGTGGACGTGGAGGTGGACGTGCCCGCCGCGCGCGAGCTTGCGGAGCGCGTTCGCGCCCAGAAAGATGAGCATGAGCCCGACGCCGAACTCCAAAGCGAGCGCCGCGCGCTCTCCAATCTCGACGTGAAAGACGATGACCGCGACGCCCGCCACGAGCAGAGAGACGGTGTGACCCAAGCCCCACAGACCGCCGACGAACGCGGAGCCGAGCAGGCTCTTGCGCTCGCTGACGATGGCGGAGACGGCGGCGAGGTGGTCGGCCTCGACGGCGTGCTTGAGGCCGAGGACGAAGCCGAAGACGAGCACCGAGGCCGTCGAGACGGAGTTCATTTCATTCATCGGAAGTTACGCCGGAGACACTCACGCGAGCGGCCTTCCTGAAAGTGTCGCCGCCGCGCGCGGGCTCACACCTCAGACCCTTCGTGTCCCGTCCGTTTTAAGAATTACGGAAACACTCTAACATATTGCGGGACGACCGCCCGTTCGGCGAGCCCTTCGGCGGCTCTGGCCCACGGCCCTCGGCGGATGGTAAAAAAGCCGTGCGCGGTTTAACTTAGAACGCGTTGCAGAACTGTAGGGGCAGGGCTTGTCCCTGCCCGCGCGTGGTACTAGATTCAACTTGATTCTTAACGAAAGCGGCGGGCAGGGACAAGCCCTGCCCCTACAGACATCACCCGCGTCGAATGTTTTGATACGGATTCTTAGACAGGACAGGCATGGATGGTTCGGAGGTTGAGTTGAGATGAGCGAGGTCAGAGAAGCGATGACGGGAGCGACTTATCAGGCGGCGCGGGCGGTCGCCGAGACGGTGCGGGACTACTTCGCCCGAAGGCTCGCGGCGGCCAGAGAGCGACGCCCGCAGGTTCTCGCGCCGGAGGCCGACGCCCAGACCATCGAAGCCATCATTGACGCCGCCTTCTGGGCGAGCCTGCGGCGCGAAGAAGGCTACTCGCCGAAAATCTCGCTCGCTTTTCTCCCGCCCGAAGAGGCCGGGCAGCCGCTCCGCTTCGAGCGCGAGCTTCCGCTCGACGCCGCCGCGCTCGCCAAACTCGCGCCGGCGGTCGAGCGCCCCGGCATCCACCTCGGCGTCTGGCGCGACCCCGGCGGCGCGCTCCGCGTCTGGGGCACGACGAGGACGATACCGAAGCTCTGCTTCGTCCTTGAAGTGGTCGAGCCCGGACTGCTGGTGGTGAAATACCGTCGCGGTCAGGAGGCGAGCAAGTTCGTCAACGTCGCCGTGCTCAAAGGCGACCAGATAAAAATCGTTGACGAGCAGGGGACGAGCCTGCCCGACTGCCCGGAGCTGCTCACGTCTCTGCTCGGCTTCGGCGCGCCGACGCCCGTCACCGGGGTCGAGTCCGTCAACGCGCTCGTGCAGTTGGCCGCCTCGATGCGCGCGCACCGCCGGGGCGGCTCGCTCCTCGTCGTGCCGCACGGCTCGGAGGAGTGGCGCGAGTCCATCGTCCTGCCCGTCACCTACTCGGTCGAGCCGCCCTTCTCGGAGCTGGCCGAGCTGATGCAGCGCGACCCCGAAGAGCGGAACCAGCAGACGTGGCAGGAGGCCTTCATTGACGCCGTGGATGCGGTCGCGGGGCTCACCGCCGTTGACGGCGCGACCATCATCAGCGACCGCTTCCAGGTGCTCGCCTTCGGCGCGAAGATCGGGCGGCGCGACGGCGGCGAGCAGGTCAGAGAAGTAGTCCTGACCGAGCCGGTCATCGAAGGCACGGCGGCGGTCGTCCACCCCACCAACATCGGCGGGACGCGGCACCTCTCGGCGGCGCAGTTCGTACAGGATCAGAAGGACGCCGTCGCCCTCGTCGCCTCACAGGACGGTCGCTTCACCGTCTTCGCCTGGTCGCCCTGCGAATACATGGTGCACGCCCACCGCGTTGACATCCTCCTCATGTAAAGAGGCAGAAGCCCGACCGTGAGGGAGGGCGCGTGCATCAGTAGAAGTATCCCCGAAGGGGATGAAGATAATAGCCGGGGGCAGAGCAAACAGAGTTTGCGCCGCCCCCGGTTAGCATTCGATGAAGGAGTTCGACCCTGAAGGGGTCGCGGATTCAACGTTGAATCCGCGACCCCTTCAGGGTCGGATTTGTTTTCTCGTCTGTTCCGGGGGCGACGCTCAAGCGCTCATGCGCTCTCGCTTGCCCCCGGCTATTACCTTATGCCCTTTCAGGGCATCCGCTCGAAGACGCCCTCCCTCACGGTCGGGCTTCCGCCCCAAGCCGTCTTACTCCCCTTTACCCTGCACGGCAAGGCGCGCGACGGCATCAACCAAGTCGGCGGGCGCGATGGGTTTCGGGAGGTGTTCGCGGTAGCCCGCTTCGAGGGCGCGGCGGCGGTCTTCGTCTCTGGCGTAGGCCGTGAGGGCGACGGCAGGGATTTCGACGCCGAGTTCGGATGCGCGGCGGAGAAGCTCGTAGCCGTCAACATTCGGCATCCCGATGTCGGAGACGAGGAGGTCGAATCGCTCGCGCGCGAGCGCGCCCAGAGCCTCGGCGGCGGACGTGGCGGTCGAGACCGACGCGCCGCTCATCCTAAGCGCCGTCGAGATGAGCGAGAGGGCGTCTTCTTCATCATCCACGACCAGCACGCGCAGGCCCTTGAGCCTGTCCGACTCGTCCGGCAGAAGCGGCTCGCCCCGCCCGTCGCTCCGCGTCTCGTGGGCGAGCGGCGTCGGCGGCTCTCCGGGCTCGCGCCCTCTGAGCGGCAGCATGACGATGAAGGACGCGCCGCTTCCCTTGCCCTCGCTCTCGGCGTGGACGCTCCCGCCGTGCAGCTCGACCAAGTGGCGGACGATGGCGAGGCCAAGACCGAGACCGCCGTGCTCGCGCGTGATGGAGCCGTCGGCCTGACTGAAACGCTCGAAGACGCGCGGCAGAAACTCCGGCGCGATGCCTTCGCCCGTGTCCCTGACGCGTATCTCGGCGTGGCGGCCCGCGCGCGCGAGTCCTGAGAGCGATGATTCCTCCGGCGGGCGTGAACTTAACGGCGTTCGACAAGAGGTTCCAGATGACTTGTTGGAGGCGGTCGGCGTCGCCGATGACGGAGGCCTCGCGGAAGTCGTATTCGAGTTGAAAGATAATCTCCTTGGCCGCCGCCGCGGGCTGGACGGCCTCGCGCGCCGACTCGATGACGGGCAGGAGTTCGACGGGCCGGACGTTGATGCGAATCTTGCCGGTGATGATGCGCGAGACATCGAGGATGTCGTCAATGAGCTGCTTCTGCGAGCGCGCGTTGCGCTCGATGATCTCGACGGCGCGGGCGCGTGTCTCTTCATCCAGACTCTCGGAGCGGAGCAGGTGCGCCCACCCGAAGATGGCCGTCAAAGGTGTTCGTAGTTCGTGCGAGACGGTCGCAAGGAACTCGTCCTTGAGGCGCGAAGCCTCTTCCAACTCGCGCCGCGCCGCCTGCTCGCGTTCGAGCAGCTCTTCCCTCACGCGCTCGACGCGCTTGCGCTCGGTCACGTCGCGGGCGATGCCTTCGACCGCCACGGGACGCCCGCCATGGAAGGCGATGCGCGTGCTCACTTCGAGCGTCAGACGCCGCCCGTCTCTGGTGTTGATGTCCACCTCGTAGATTGTGGGCGAGGGGTCTGTGAGCTTCTGCCGCGTCATCTCCTTCGCCAGTTCGAGGTGTTCGGGGACGACGACCTGCGCGATGTTGAGGCCGCCGAGAATCTCTTCGCGCGTCCAGCCCGTGACCTCCGCGCCCGCGCGGTTGATGGTGAGATACTTGCCCGTCAGGTCGTGCGAGTAGATGATGTCGTTCGCGCCTTCGAGGAGGCTGCGGTACTTCTCCTCGCTCTCGCGCAGGGCGTCTTCGCCCCGCCGGTACTCGGTGATGTCCACGGCGACGCCGCCGACGAACTCCGCCGCGCCGCCCGCGCCGAGGATGGGAAACTTGCTGACGATGGAGTGGTGAACGCCATCCTCCTGCTCCAAAGTCTCCAAGGTCTGGACGCACGCCCCGCTTTCGAGCGCGCGGCGGTCGTTGGCGCGGAACTGTTGGGCGGTCTCCGGCGGGAAGATTTCTTCGTCGGTCTTCCCGTAAAGCTCCTCGCGCGGCGTGCCGAAGGCTTCGGCGGCGTTGGCGTTGGCGTAGACGTAGCGGCCTTCGAGGTCTTTCATCCACGCGAGCCCCGGCAGGTTCTCCATGAACATCCGGAAGCGTTGCTCGTTCGCACTCGGCGCTTCCTCGAAGATGAAGCGCAGGAGGACGAGCGCGGGCGCGTCGCCGTCGCGCGCCGCGACCCCGGCCCCTTCGCAGCGACAAGCGAGTTCCCCGCCCCCCTCCGAGCGCAGGCGCAGAGTCCCTTGCAGCATCTCCGCCGCGCGTGCGCAGTCGCGGAGGTACTCTTTGAGTTTCTCCGCGTCGTCGGCGACGAGTTCCGTGAGTCGAGTCGTTTGAGACGTTGCGGCGGGCAGGCCGAGCAGTCGCGCCGCCGGAGGATTGGCGGCGAGCACCCGCCCGTCGTCCGAGACGAGGCACATGGGTTCGGGTAAGACTCTGGCTAGTTGGAGGAACTGTTCCGGCGTCACCTTGCTTACACTCTAGCGCGTTTCGGCTTTGATTGTTAACATAGCCGCCTAACGCGGATGTATCAATCTTTAAATTCGGACAGGTCGGAACCGCCTGCGGTAGCGGGCGGGTCGCTTCGCCAAGGCAAAAGGAAAAAGGTAAAAGGCAAAAGTGGGGACGGACGATGTGTCGAGAGAAGTGCTCCCCTCCGTACTTTTACCCTTTACCTTTTTCCTTTTGCCTTGTTCACCCGCCCGCTACCGCAGGCGGTTCTGACTCGTTGAGCCATGCTTGAGAAGACATCGAAACTTGTCGCGGCAATTTTACTCGCCGCTTTCGTGCTGTTGCTTTCATCCGGCGTCGCGCCCGTGCGTGATGCGTCCGCGCAGACGGCGACGAAGAGCGGCGCGCGGAAATCCGTCTACTACCCGCCGCGCGGCGACGCGTGGGAGCGCAGGCGCGCGGAAGATGTCGGGATGGACTCGGCGCTCTTGGACGAGGCCGTCGCCTACGCGAAGACGCAGGAGACGCGCGTGCCGCGCGACTTCTCGACGCAGGTCGAGACGTTCGGCTCGCTGCTCGGCCCGCTCCCCAAAGAGCGCGGCGAGACCAACGGCATCGTCATCCGCCACGGCTACGTCGTCGCCGAGTGGGGCGACACGCGCCGCATTGACCCGACCTACAGCGTCGCCAAGAGTTTCCTCTCAACCGTCCTCGGCCTCGCGCTCGACCGGGGGCTGATTCGGCGCGTCGAAGACCCCGTGCGCGATTATATAAAGGACGGCGGCTACGACTCGCCGCACAACGCGAAGGTCACTTGGGAGCAACACGCGCGGCAGACGAGCGAGTGGGAAGGCGAGATGTGGGGGAAGAAGAGCGACTTCGTCGGCGTCGAGCAGTTCGGCAAGGGCAAGCGCGAGCCTCGGCCCACAAAAGAGCCGGGCACGTTCTGGGAGTACAACGACGTGCGCATCAACCGCTTCTCTCTGTCGCTCTTGCGCGTCTGGCGCAAGCCTTTGCCGCGAGTCCTGAAAGATGAAGTGATGGACGAGATTGGGGCTTCAAACACCTGGCAGTATCACGGCTACGCGAACTCGGACGTGATGGTTGACGGAAAGAAGATGTCGTCGGTTGGCGGCGGCACGCGCTGGGGCGGCGGCCTCTGGATCAGCACGCGCGACGAGGCGCGGTTCGGCTATCTCTTCCTCCGCAACGGACGTTGGAAGAATAAGCAGATTATCTCCGAGCGTTGGGTGAAGGCGGCGACCGAGCCGAGTTCGGTCAAACCCGGTTACGGCTTCCTCTGGTGGCTCAACACCGGGCGCAAGGAGTGGCCGAGCGCGCCCGAAACGAGCTACGCCGCTCTCGGCTACGGCTCGAACACCATCTGGGTTGACCCCGAACACGACCTCGTCATCGTCTGGCGCTGGCATCAACCGAACCCTGACGAACTCATCAAACGCGTGCTCGCCTCCGTCAAAAACTAAGAAGTTAAGAAGGGGCCGCGGATGAACGCGGATGAGCGCAGATTTTAAAATCACTTCTGATCTGCGCTCATCCGCGTTCATCCGCGGCCCGTTATTTCTTCCCGTCTCGTCTTCCCTTAAATTATCAGCTATTGCCGGACTTCAAGACGTGCGCCGCGAGGCACAGCCACCCGGCGAGGAACGCGAGCCCGCCGAGAGGCGTAATCGCGCCGAGCCAGCGCACGCCCGTCAAACTCAACGCGTAGAGGCTGCCCGAAAAGAGGAGCGTGCCCACGACGAAGAGCCACCCGCCCGCGACGGCCAGAGTCCCCGGCCAACGCGACCAAGCCCACGCCGCCGCCATCAACGCGAAGGCGTGATACATCTGATACCGCACGCCGACCTCGAAGACGGCCAGCGCCTCGGCGTCGAGCCGGTTCTTCAAACCGTGCGCGCCGAACGCCCCGACCGCCACCCCGACGCACGCCGAGACGGCCCCGACCACAAAGAAAAGTCTCTCCATTTTTTATTCTTCCTCCGAGCGATTTAAAAGAAGTAACGCTCTCGGACAATATAACTCGACTTCGAGGCCGGAGACATCGCGGCCCGCGAGAGATAGAGCGCCGGGTCACATTCTTCCCCGTCCGGCCTCCGCGCTACACGCCGAGACCGTCTCGGATGAGCTTGATGATTTCCTCCGGCGGCGAGGAGACATCAACCCGCAATCCTTGCCCCGGCTCTTCGAGCGCGTCGAACTGACTGTCGAGCAGAGAGGCTTTCATGAAGTGCCCACGCCGTTCGCGCAGGCGTTCGCGGATGAGTCCGTATTCGCCTTTGAGGTAGACGAGCTTGACGGTCTCGTCAACGAGGAGGCGTTCGCGGTAGCTCTCCTTCAGAGCCGAGCAGGCGAGGACGGCGTTCTCGCCTCTTCGGACGCGCGCGCGGACGAGTTCGCGCAACGTGTCGAGCCACGGCGCGCGATCCGCGTCGTCGAGCGGGACGCCGCGCGCCATCTTCAAGACGTTGGCCGCCGGGTGAAAGTCGTCGGCGTCGTCGAACTCCCAGCCCAACTCGCGCGCGAGCCCGCGCCCGATTGTCGTCTTGCCGGAGCCGGTGACGCCCATCAGGATGATGACCATGTGTCCTCCGTCGGAAGAGTTTAGAGCGCGCGAGGCGGGTCGGCAATCAAACCGTGTGGATGAACGAGCAATGTCTTGGAAGCTGTTTGAAAAGGCTCTTCATGTCCCCGAAGGGGACAAAGACAATAGCCGGGGGCAAGTGAAAGTGCGCAGCGCTTGAGCGACGCCCCCGGAACAGGCAACAGAAAGAATCCGACCCTGAAGGGGTCGCAGTTCGACGTTGAGCCTGCGACCCTTTCAGGGTCGAATCTTTTTATTTACACATGACCGGGGGCGGCGTGCTTCGCACTCTGCCCCCGGCTATTATCTTGAGCCCTTTCAGGGCTCCGACCACATCATTTCAAACCGCTTCTTAGAAGCTGAACCGCATCCCCGTCTCGACGCGGCGACCGGGCATGGAGGCGGTGGCCTGCCCGAAGAAGGGCGAGGTTCGGACGCCGGAGAAGCCGACGAGGTTCGAGTGGTTGAGGAGGTTGAAGACCTGCGCGTAGAGTTCGAGGCGATACTTCTTGTTGCTCGCGCCGGGGAGTGACGGCCCGCCGCCGTCGCCGCCGATGCGGACGACCATCGGCCCCGCCATCGAGGTCGCCGCGCGCTCGCCGCCGAAGCCGAAGCTCCAGCCGAGCCGCGTCCCCAAGTCCCAGCGCGCGGCCCCGCGCTCGCTGTTGCGCGTGACGCCCAAGGGGCGGTCGTTGCTCACGGTGTCGCCGTTGTCGTCGAAGCCGGTCGTGACGTTGTAGGGCGGCGCGGAGTTCGCGCCGAACATCAAGCCGAGCGAGAAGCCTTTATAGATTTTCCGGTTGAGCATCGCCGAGAAGAAGTGGCGCACGTCGTTCGGCGCGGGCCCCCACTCGCCGCGAAAGTCCGAGTTGTTCGCCGCGAGGCTCAACGGGCCAGCCGTGTCGCTCAGGGAGCGCGAGTAGGCGTACATGGTTGACCAGAAGAAGCCGCTCTTAATCATCGCGGGCATGAGGTGGAAGGTGAGACGCTGCGTGGTCGAGGTGGCCGACGATTCGATCTGCGTGACGTTGCCGAGCGAAGGGTCGGGCCGCCCCAAACCTTCGAGGGGCGCGTTGACGTTGCGCCCGCGCAGGAGGTGTAGGCCGCGCTCGAAGCGATAGTCGGTCGAGAGCCGGAGCTGCGGTGTGATGCGCGTCTCGACGCCGACCGAGGCCATCCAGACCGAGGGCATCCGCAAGTTGGGGTCAACCTGAATCCGGCCCGGCGGCAGAGCTATCCCTGTGCCGCCTCCGAGCGGGTCTGAGAAGTCGGGGTCGCGGACGACGAGGTCTCGTTGCCGCTGGCCGTCAACCCTCAATGCCTGTTCGTAAGTGCCGGACTCGAACCAGTCGTAGAAGACGCCCGCGCCCGCGCGGACGGTGACGGTTCCGGACTTCAAGGGCGTCCACGCGAGGCCGACGCGCGGCGCGAAGTTGGAGCGGTCGTCGAGGTTCGTCTGTAACTCGTGGCGCACGCCGTAGCTCAGCATCAAGTCTTTGCGCACGCGCCAGTCGTCCTGCCAGTACCAAGCGAACTGGTACTGCGAGAAGGAAAGCGATGGGTCGCCGATGCGCTGCGAGAAGGTCGTGGGCGTTCCGGCGCGGAAGGCTTCGAGGCTCGCGAAGGTGAAAGTGCCGAAGGGGTTCGAGGTCTCGTCGCTGCGGTAGCTCCCGGCCTCGAACTCGACCCCGGCGCGCATCGAGTGTTTCTCGGTGGCGAAGTCGAGGTTATCCGCAACCTCTATCTCGCGCAGGGCGCGCGTGCCGCGCGTGAGCGCGCCGCCGCCGTTGAAGGCCCCGGCGACGAGGAGGGCGGGCGCGTTCACGTCGGCGCGCGTCTCGCGCTCCTGCCAGCGGGCCTGAAAGCGCAGCTCGTTGAGATACTTCTTCTTGAAGACGCCGGACTCGGAGAGGCGGAAGAGGTGTTCGGTCTGGTCGAAGGCGTAGGCGCGTTCGGGTAGATCGAAGTCGCCGACGCCGAGGTTCTCCTGACTGATTGAGTTGCGCTGGTACTCGAAGCGGAGCGCGTGGATTTTATCAATCGCGTGCTCGACGCGCGCCGAGAAGTTGAGGCGTTGCGAGGGGCGCAAGGCCAGAGCGTCGAGTCGTCCCGTGGGGAGCGCGGCGACGATGGTCTTCGAGTCGTAGGCGTCGTTCAAGTCCGCTGAGAGGAAGACGGAAGTGCGGTTCTTCCAGACGGGGCCGTCCAAAGAGAAGTTGAAGCGGCGGAGCTGTTCGGGGCCGCGAAAAGGCGCGAAGGCTTGACGGGCGTTTAAGGCTTCGTCGCGGAAGCCGAAGCCGACCGAGCCGCGCCAGGTGTTCGTCCCCGGCTTGGTGAACACGTCCACGGAGACGAAGCCGCGCTCGTGGTTCTCGGCGGCGTAGGGGTTGCGGCGGAAGCGTATCTCTCGAATCTGATTTTTGGGCGGGAGCTTGCCGCCGCGAAAGCCGTTGACGCGGATGTTCGCGCCGGGGCCGGCGAGCTGGTTGACGGCGTTCTCGAACTCTTCGGGGTCGTCGGGGAGCGCGGCAATCTGCTCCGCCGTGAGGACGTTCGAGAAGGCGGGCCCTCGCGGGTCGAGGTTGCGTTCGCGCTCGTCCTGCGCCACGTCTACTTCTTCGACGATGCCCCCCACTTCCAGACGGACGCGCGTCTGGTTGCCGCCCGCCGCAAGGGAAAACTCTTCCGGCCCGTGCCCCTTGAAGCCTTCGGCCTCGACGCTCAGGAGCGACTTGCCGGAGGCGAGGCGGGCGAAGGTCGCCTCGCCGCGCTCGTTCGTCTCGGCGGTGCGCGACTGCTCGCCTTCGCTCGCCTTCAAGGTCACTTTCGCGCGCCGGATGGCCGCGCCGTCCGGGTCAACGACGATGACGGTCAGGCTCGAAGACTCGCCCGGCTTCTGCGCGAACGCGAACGCGGGAGCGAAGAGGACGAGCGCGGCGAGACACACGCTCAGGGCGCGGATGCTGAATCCGTGACGAAGCATGACGTTGCTGCTCCCTTTCTATTTCTTCTGGAACTTGTCGGCCTTGAACTGCGGGTTGAGCGTGTAGCTCTTAATCTCCCACTCCTCACTCGTCTCGCCGTCGGGGCCGGAGGCGATGCGGTGCGGGAGCAGAAGGCCGCCCGACTCTTTGTACTCGCTGAAGCGCACCTGCATCTCGACCTCTTCGGGCTTCATCTCGCCCTGCGCCTTCATCTTGTCCTGCGCCTCCTTCAAAAGCTCTTCCGGCGTCTTGCCGCCGTGCGCGCCCGCCGGAGCGCCGCCGCGCGGGCCGCCCTGCGGCTGCATCATCGTGAAGACGCGCGGCTTGGGCGCGCGGTAGCTGAGCATGAGCGGGAGGTGCGTCTGCTTGTCGAGGAAGAGGCGGGCCGAGAAACCTTCGGGGCCGGTGGCGTCAATCACGTCGGCGCTGCCGTCGTCGGCGGTGGCCTCGCCGAAGTAAGAGAATTCGAGCGGGAAGTTGGGCTGGGGCGTGAGCAGCAAGGCGAGGACGTAGCGGGCCAGCTCGACGCGCATCTGCCGCGCCTGCTCCTGCTCGGCCTTCGCCTTGTCTTCGGCGGTGGCTTCCTTGCCGTCGCCGCGCATCACGAAGACCATGCCGCCGCCGCGACCGCCGGGGCCGCCTTCCGACCAGAACTCTTGGCCGCTGATGGTGCGCGAGGTGGTCATGCTCGTGCCCATGCCTTGAATGATGAGGGACTCGGTGCGCATGTACTTGTCGGGCAGGAGGAGGTCGAACTCGCGCTCGCCCGACATCTCGCGCTCGCCCATGACGCGGCGGAACTTGCCTTCGATGGAGAGGCTGCGGACGCCGCCGATTTTCGCTTCGCCGCCGATGGCCGCGCGCGCCTGCTTGAGCACCTCTTCGGCGCGCGACGCGCTCGCGTTGTCTTTGGCGAAAGTCCCGCCGACGCTCAAGACGACGAGCGCCAGCGATAACATTGTTCTGCTCAGTCTCTGCATAAAGCTTCTCTTCTCCGAGTTCGTGTGGATTGTTTCGCGTCCCGCCGGGCGCACGAATATTTACGCGCCGGGAGCCGGACGCCCGTCGAGGCGGATTGTCCCCAGTGACAGCGCCCGCCGGAAGGAAGTTCGCGGACACTGTTTATTTCAGGGAGGCGGGAGGAAAGTTCCAAAAGAATTTTTCGGACAAAAAGAGAAGAGGCGGCGGGGTTTCGATGAACCCCGCCGCCTCTTTAACTGTGCGTGCCGTGTCGGTGTTTACTTCGCGGCGGTCGCGCCGCTGACGGCGAAGGCCATCTTCTCGCCGGGGAAGGCGACGCTGGCGAGCGTGGCCGCGCTGCCGCTGCCGACGATCTGGATGTCCATGCCGAGCGTGGAACCGGCGCGGCGCGCCTCGGCGCGGGCTTCGGCCTTGGCGATGACTTCCTTCGACTTGCGGTCAATCACGGTGAGCGTGTTGGCCTGGTCGTCGAAGCTCAGGTTGTAAGTCCCGGCCTTGACGAGCGTGCCGCCGACGGCGAAGTCCTGGCCGAAGGTGACGGCGCGGGTCTTGACCTTGGCGGAGACGGCGGCGACGGAGAGGGCGCAGAGTAGGAGAGCGGTGGCGATGCGGGAGGTGGCTTTCTTCATGGCAAATTCCTTTCGAGGCTGCTTTGGGTTTTAAAATTTCCGGCGCGTCGCGTCTGGTTGCGCTCTCGCCGTCACGCGGGACTATACGGGCGGAAGGGTTGCGAATGTTCTGACTATGTGACGAGCGGCGAGTTTATGGTGTCGAAGCACCGCGACGGTGTGACGAGTCGGGCTTGCCGGGACGGGTCAGAACCGGGAGCGGTAGCGACCGGGTATTCGCTGTCCGCATCCCGCCTGAGTGATGAAAGTCGTACCCGGTCGCTACCGCTCCCGGTTCTGACTTGCTGCCGCGCTCAAGGTTTCGGGGTTTACCGCCCGATGGCGAAGAGGTGATGCTGCGTGCGGACGAGCATGAGGCCGGACGAGATGGCGGGCGTCGCCATCATCAACTCGCCCATCGGGTTCTTCGCGAGCAGCTCGAATTTCGGCCCGGCCTTGACGACGAAGATGTCGCCGTCTTCGCTCGTCAGATAAATTTTCCCGTCCGCCGCGACGGGCGAGGCGCTGAAACCGCCGCCGTGATGCGGAATCCTCTCGCGGTAGATTTCCGCGCCGGTCTTCAGCTCGTAACAGTCGAGCACGCCCTGATTCGAGAGCACGTAAAGATGCTCGCCGTAGACGAGCGGCGTCGGCATGTAAGAGCCGCGCGCCTGCTTGCTCCACGCGACGTGCTTACTTGAGGTCTGCCCCGCGCCGAGCGTGATGTCGCCTTGCGCGCCCGCGCGGATGACGAAGATGGGCGCTTCGGGCCGCCGCCCGCTGGCGACGACGATGAGGTCGCCGGAGAAGACCGGCGTCGGCGCGGTAATCTTGGAACTGCCGCCGAGCCGCCACAACTCCTTGCCCGTCGAAGGGTCGTAGCCCCGTATGAAGTTCGAGGCGTTGGTGACGAGTTCGGCCCTCGACTTGCCCGCGTAGACGTTGGGCGTGCCCCACGAAGGCAGTTCCTCGCGCGCTGTCTTCCAGACGGTCTTGCCGGTCTTCAAGTCGGCGGCGAGGAGGAACGAGTCCTTCTGCGTGTCGCACTGGACGATGACGAGGTCCCGGTAGATGACGGGCGAGCTGGCCGTGCCCCACTCGTAGTCGGGCGCGTCATAAGCTCCGGCGTCGAGGACGCCGAGGTCTTTCTTCCAGACCTGTCGGCCCCGCATGTCGAAGGCGTAGAGCCCCTGCGAGCCGAAGAAGGCGACGACGTAGCGCCCGTCGGTCGCGGGCGTCGAGTTGGCGTAGGAAGCCTTGATGTGCCGCTTCTCGCGCGGGACGCCTGCGTAAGCCGTCCGCTCCCAGACGACCTTGCCGCTCGCCTTATTAAGCGCGTAGAGCTTCCAAGTGTGGACGGAGCGGTCGTCGGAGGCGTCGCCGTCGCCGTAGAGGCCGTGCCGGAAGTTGTCGCCGCCGCGACTGCTGACGGCGGTCGTGACGAAGACGCGCTCGCCCCAGACGATGGGGCTCGAATGCGCGAGCCCCGGTATCGGCGTCTTCCACTTGACGTGCGTCCCCTTCGGCCCGTCCCAACGTTCGGGGAGATTCTGCCCCTCGGCCACGCCCGCCGCCTGCGGCCCACGGAACGAAGGCCAGCGGTCGCCGCTCCTGACCTGCGCCGAGAGAGTACCGACGAACAAGAGTTGCAGGGTGATGCACAACAACAACGGGCGTCGCTTCATGGCTCTCCTCATGTAAGTCAGAAGTCAGAACGATGAACGATGAACTGAAAGACAAATGCCTTTTCATTCATCGTTCAGCGTTCTGACTTCTGACTTTCCTTCGTGCCGGTAGGTGGCGGCGAGCGCGAGGACGGCGGCGACGGCGAGGATGCCGGGCGCGAGCAGAGGGTTCGCGCCGCCGAGCGCGCCGCGTATCAACTCGCCGCCCGTCGCGTTGGGGTTCACTTCCTTCTGAAACTCGTAGTTGTGCGAGACGTGCTGGTAGACGCCGAAGAGGCTGCCGCAGACGACGAGCAACATCGAGACGCGGAGCGCGCGGAGCGTCGCGCGCCGGGGCTTGAAGAGCGCGGCGAGCGAGGCCAGCGCGCCGAGCCCGCAGAGCACGAACGGGACGAGCTGCACGGCGTCCTCCGTGTGCTCGACGAGGAACAGCTCGACGAGAGAGCCGCCGAGGAGCAGGACGGAGAGGGCGAGGAGGAAACGCCGCAGCCTTGCGAGAACTTCGGCGGGGCTCATCGGCTGCTCAAGTAAGTTTTGGCGACCGTTAGCTCGTCCGCCGAGACCTTCTCGGAGAGCTTCGAGAGAAAGGCGTCGCGCGAGGCGTAGGGGCGTCCCGACACAAGCTCCCCGGCCTCCTTCTCGTCGAGGCCCGGAATCTGTTGGAGCGTCGGAGCGTCCGATTCGTTCTCGTTGATGGGGACGAAGACGTATTTCTCGTACTCGGCGACCTGCGCCGCGTCAACGTACTTGCCTATCTCGCGCCGGAACTGCTGGATGCTGCGGTAGGGACGATACTCGTCGAACTCGTGCGCCATCCGTTTCCCGAAGCCGGGGATGGCAGCCATGAACTCTTCCTCCGAAGCCGTGTTGAGGTTGAGCTTCGGCTTTGACGCGCCGCCCGCCGTCGAAGCATTGGCGGCGGAGTTGGTGTTGGAAGCCGGGGTGGCGGCGGCGTTCTGGTTGGTGGCCGCGCCGGACGTGTTGGCGTTGGCGGCGTTGGCGTTGGCGGCGTTGCCGTTTCGAGTGTTCTCGCCGCCTGAGCCGCAGGCCGCCGACAGAGAGGCGGAGAGCAGCAGGGTTAACATCAACGTGACGGAGCGGGCGCGGGACGGTCGAAGCATTAAGAGTCTCCCTTTCGAGTGCCGGAGATTGTTCGGTGGTTATTGAGCCCGAACATTATACGCTTTTCGCTTCGTTTGTAATGAGCTTTTGTCATCCGCCGGAGACTCAAGGCGGGACGGCTTCGTAGTCTTTGCGGGAGAGTAAGGTTCTCAAGTCGGCGCTCCCCGGCCATGCCACGTTGTCGAGCAGCCACTTGCCCCGCAGGCGGACGAAGGTCGCGTCCGTCGTGCAGGTCTGGACGACCGCGCCGCCTTCGACGTACTCGAACTTGACGGTCGCGACGGCCTTCCGTCCTTCTATCTTCGTTCCTTCGACGCCGAAGCGTTGCGGCGCTTCGTAGCGGTTGCAGACGAAGAGGTCTTCGATGACGGGCGGCTTCTGGTCGGGGTTCCGCGCGCTCCACGCGCGCATCCTGAGCACTTCGTTCCTGAGCAGAGAGTTGAGCGAAGGGCTCAGGTACGGGCGGAGCCGCTTGAGGTCGGGCTCCAGTGGGAAGCCGAAATGCGCGACGTGCATCCGGTAGAACGAATCCGCCGCCGACGTGACCCGCCGCGCTTCGGGCGTCTGGGCCGAGACGATATTCGGGAGAACGAAGGCTGCGAGCAGCAACAAGGCGAGTAAGACTGCCGAATGTTTTCCGGTTCGTATCATCACGCACGCGTCCGTTTGAGAGTGAAGGAGCCTAACGCCGCCGTGGAAGATAGTAGGAGTCCGGAAGGGGTGTCAATGGTCTTCAAGTCTCGGCCTGAAAGTTAAAGGGCGGGGAGATGTCCGTCACATCATCTCCCCGCCCTTCTGTTTGAAGGCGCTGCTGTTTCGCCTCAAACGTCTTTACAGCGCGCCGGGCGCGTCGCCTTTGCGCGATTCGAAGTCGCGGCGGCGCTGCTCGAACTGCTGCCGACGTTCGGCGAGCTGCGCCTTCTGCTCGGCGGTGAGCAGCGCGTAGACCTGCGACATCAACCGCGCGTGCGCCACTTCCAACTCGACGTGGACAGCGGCCCGCGACTGCGCCGCCGCGCGCACCGCCGCCTCGTCGAAGGCCCCTTCCTTGAACTCTCCGCCGGGGCCGCCCGTCGCCTTGAGCTGCTCGTGGAGCGACTTGGTGCTCGCCTCGAAGGCGTCCGTGAGCTTCTTAATCTCGGTCTTCTGCGCGTCGCTCAAATTGAGGTCGCGCGCTAGGGGGCCGAGCAGGTGGCCGCCGCCGCGCGGGCCGCCTTCGGGGCCGCCGTGGCCGTGGCCGCCGCGCGGGCCGCCCTGCGCAAAACTGAAGCCGCCCCCGGCGTGCCCGTGGCTGCCGAACACGGCGACGCTCGCCAGCGTCAGCACGGCGGCGAGCGCGCCGGAAAGTCTCCGTGGTAATCGCGGGGCCGCTACGGTATAATCCGGTGCGTCTCAAACCCCGAAACTTAATTGATATCAAGGCTTCGCCCACAGAGTCCTTTTTGCTCTCATGCCCATAGAACCGCCCAACACGCCCGCGCCCGGCCACGTCGTCATGGACGAGTGGGCGGCGCGGCTGCAAAGTCCCGAAGTCGCGCCCTACTGGCTGGCCGCCGTCATTGATTCCGCCGACGACGCCATCGTCAGCAAGACTCTCGACGGCATCATCACGAGCTGGAACAAGGGGGCCGAGCGCGTCTTCGGCTACACCGCCGACGAGGTCATCGGCAGGCCCATCACCATCCTCATCCCCGAAGACCACATCAACGAGGAGCCCGCCATCCTCGCGCGCCTCAGGAACGGCGAGCGCGTCGAGCACTACGAGACCGTCAGGCGGCGCAAGGACGGCACGATCATTGACATCTCTCTGACGATCTCGCCCATCCGAGGGGCCGACGGCCAGGTCATCGGCGCGTCGAAGATCGCGCGCGACATCACGGAGCAGAGGCACGCTCAGGAGACGCTCCGCGCGCAGGCGGAGGTCATCAGACAGGCTTACGACGCCATCTTCCTGCGCGACTCCTCGAACCTCATCACGCTCTGGAATCGGGGCGCGGAGCGCACCTACGGCTACACGCCGGAGGAGGCGCTCGGGCGCTCGCCGCATGAACTTCTCAAGACCGTGCCGCCCATCCCGCTGGAAGAAATCTACGAGAGGCTGAGGGTCGAGGGCTACTGGGAAGGCGAACTGCTGCACACGCGCAAGGACGGCGTGCAAATCGTCGCCGAGACCCGCTGGGCGACCGTGCTCGACCGGCGGGGTGAGATCGCTTCGATCCTCGAAATCACGCGCGACGTGACCGAGCGCAGCCTCTCCGAGATGAGACTGCGGCACGCCGCGGCCATCGTCGAGAACTCGAACGACGCCATCATCAGCAAGGACCTGAACGGGGTCATCCAGAGCTGGAATCCGGGGGCCGCGCGGCTCTACGGCTACACGGCTGAGGAGACCATAGGGCAGTCCGTCACGATGCTCATCCCCGAAGACCGCTCCGACGAGGAGCCGCACATTCTGTCCCGCATCAGGGCGGGCCAGCGTGTGGATCACTACGAGACCGTCAGGCGACGGAAGGACAACACGTTACTCGATGTCTCGCTCACCGTCTCGCCGGTCAGGGACTCCGAGGGGCGCGTCGTCGGCGCTTCGAAGATCGCCCGCGACATCACCGCCCGCAAGCAGGCCGAGGCCGATCTGCGCGAGCAGGCCGAGGTCATCAAGACGGTCAACCACCTCGGGCAAACGCTGGCGGGCGAGTTCGACCTCCACAGGCTGGTGCAGGCCGTGACCGACGCCGCGACCTCGCTGACGGGCGCGCACTTCGGCTCCTTCTTCTATAACGTCTTAAATGAAGAGGGCGCGTCCTACATGCTCTACACGCTCTCCGGCGTGCCGCTCGAAGCCTTCGAGCACTTCCCCATGCCGCGCGCCACAGACCTCTTCGGCCCGACCTTCCGCGGCGAAGGCATGCTCAGGATAGCGAACGTCAAACTCGACCCGCGCTTCGGCAAGAACTCGCCCTACTTCGGGATGCCCGAAGGCCACCTCCCCGTCACGAGCTATCTGGCCGTGCCCGTCGTCTCGCGTTCGGGCGAAGTGCTCGGCGGGCTCTTCTTCGGCCACCCGGAGGCGGGCGTCTTCACGGAACGGCACGAGCAGCTCGTCGCCGGGCTGGCCTCGCAGGCGGCGGTCGCGATGGACAACGCGCGGCTCTTCGAGGCCGTGGGCCGAGCACGCGCCGACGCCGAGCGCGCCGCCGCCGAGAACGAGCGGCTCTACCTCGAAGCGCAGGAGTCGGGCCGCCTCAAGGACGAGTTCCTGGCGACCGTCTCGCACGAGCTGCGGACGCCCCTGACGGCCATCCTCGGCTGGGCGCACATGCTGCGCACGGGCCAGTACGACGCCGACGGCGGAACCAAGGCTTTGGAGACCATCGAGCGGAACGCGCGCGCGCAGGCGCAGCTCATTGACGACCTCCTCGACGTCTCGCGCATCATCACCGGCAAGCTCCGTCTGGACGTGAGGCCGGTCGCCCCGAACACCTTCATCGAGTCGGCCATCGAGTCGGTCAGGCCCGCCGCCGAGGCCAAGAGCGTGCGCGTCCAGAAGATCATGGACACCGGCGTCGTCACGGTCGCGGGCGACCCCGTGCGACTCCAACAGGTCGTCTGGAACCTCCTCTCGAACGCCATCAAGTTCACGCCGAAGGGCGGGCGCGTTCAAATCAAGCTGGAGCGCGTCAACTCGCACATCGAGATAGTCGTCAGCGACGACGGCGCGGGTATCTCGCCGGAGTTCCTGCCGCACGTCTTCGAACGCTTCCGTCAGGCCGACCAGCGCATCACTCGTCAGCACGGCGGGCTCGGACTCGGCCTCGCCATCGTCCGCCACCTCGTCGAGCTGCACGGCGGGACGGTCGAGGCCCGGAGCGAGGGCGCGGGCCAGGGCTCGACCTTCACCGTGCGTCTGCCGGTCGCGCCCGTCCAACACCCGGACGACATGGCCGCGCGCGTCCACCCGGCGGCGCGCGAAACGCTGCCGACTTACCACTGCCCCGAAAGGCTCGACGGCCTCCGCGTCCTTGTCGTGGACGACGAGCAGGACACTCTGGACATGCTGAAGTTCGGGCTCGCGCAGTGCGGCGCGGAAGTCTCAGTCGCCAGTTCAGCCGCCGAAGCTTTGGAGCGGTTGGTGACGTTCGTCCCCGACGTGCTCATCAGCGACATCGGGATGCCGGAGGAGGACGGCTACGGGCTCATCAGGAAAATCCGCGCGCTGCCCGTCAGCGGCGGAGGCCGCGTGCCCGCCGTCGCCCTCACGGCCTACGCGCGGACGGAGGATCGTATGCAGGCGCTCCGCTCCGGGTATCAGATGCACGTCCCAAAGCCCGTGGAGCTGGCCGAGCTGGTGGCGGTCGTCGCCAGCCTCGTCGGTCGCGGCGGCGCGTAACTCTTCAACGTATGACCATGAGACTATCCCGTCACACGCGCCCCGCCGCAACGCACGAACGCTCCAAAGCCTTTCGGCTTCCGAGGGCGTTCGCGGCCTCCATCTTGATAATGATGCTGCTGGCCGTCGCCTCAAGCTCCTGCGGCTTCGGCGGCGACGCCGCAGGACGCGCGCCGCGTCCGTCTCCCACCGGGCCGCGCCGTGACGGTCAGAGGCACGCTTCGCCCCGGCACGAGCCGCGCCCGCGTCGAATACACCTTCCGCGCCGACGCGGGCCAAAAAATCTCCGTCCGGCTCAACTCGAACCGCGTCAAATATCCCGGCGGAGACAGCGCCGGAGCGGTCTTCTTCGTCCTCGACAACCAAGACGGGCAGCCGCCCGACTTCGGCGACTACCCTTACGGCGGCCCCACGAGTTGGGACGGCGTCCTGCCCGCCGCGGGCACTTACCGCATCCGCGTCCTCGTCGAAGACGGCCCCGACGACCCTTCGCCCGAAGCCCTCCGCCGCCTCCGTCAGACCATCAGCTACACCCTCCGCGTCACGTTCCCGCGCCGCTAAACTCGCCCACTGACTCGCGGACGTTCGTCGCCGCCGGAAGCGATTTCGCGGGTGGCACAACCGCGCCGCGCGCGTGTAGAGTAAGGCCGTCTTCGGGCACGGAGACGAGTCGAGTTCGGAGGAGAGAATTCATGGGCCGTATCGTCGCGGTCATCCCGGCGCGGATGGGTTCGTCGCGTTTCCCCAGCAAGCCGCTCGCCCCGCTCAAGGGCCGGACGATGATCGAGCACGTCTTCCGCCGCGCCTCGATGTGCGACGCGCTCGCCGCCGTTTACGTCGCGACGTGCGACGAAGAGATTCGGGCGGCGGTCGAAGGCTTCGGCGGCAAGGTCATCATGACCTCGGCGGCGCACGAGCGCGCGAGCGACCGCGTGGCCGAAGCCGCCGAAAGCTTCGACGCCGACATCGTCCTGATGATTCAGGGCGACGAGCCGTTAATCACGCCCGCGATGCTCGACGCCGCGCTCGCACCGATGTTGCGGGACGCGTCCGTCGAGTGCGTCAACCTCGTGCGCCGCATCGAGAGCCGCGAAGAGTATCTCGACCGCAACACCATCAAGGTCGTCTCGAACGTCCACGGCGACGCCCTCTACTTCTCGCGCTCCCCCATCCCTTCTTTCGACTTCGACGACGACGTACAGACGCCCATCTTCAAACAGGTCTGCGTCATCCCCTTCCGCCGCGAATCCCTGCGCGAGTTCGCGCTGCTTCAGCCGACGCCCCTCGAACGCGCCGAGTCCATTGACATGCTCCGCCTCGTCGAGCACGGGCGGCGCGTGCGTCTGGTCGAGACCGACGCCGAGACGCACGCCGTTGACACGCCCGAAGACCTGCGGCTTGTCGAAGCGTTGATGAAGAAAGACTCGCTCTTCGAGCGGGACGGCGATTTGCCCGTGCGCGCGGGGGCTCTCGAATGAAGTGGCGCGTCCTCGTCAGCGCGCCGTACATGCTCAAGGCCATCGAGGAGTTCCGCCCGCGCGTTGAGGCCGAAGGCGTGGAACTCGTCCTCGCCGACGTGCGCGAGCATCTGAGCGAAGAAGAACTCCTCGCCTTCGCCGGTGAGTTTGACGGCGTCATTTGCGGCGACGACCAGCTCACCGAGCGCGTGCTGAGGCGCGCGACCCCGCGTCTGAAGGTCTTGTCGAAGTGGGGGACGGGCGTTGACTCCATTGACCGGCGCGTGGCCGAAGAGTTGGGCGTCCGCGTCCGCAACACGCCCGGAGCCTTCACGGATTCGGTGGCCGACACCGCGCTCGGCTACGTCCTCTGCTTCGCGCGACGGCTGCACACGATGGACAGGGACGTGCGAAGTGGCTTGTGGGTCAAGCCGGATGCGGTTGCTCTCAACGAGTGCGCGCTCGGAGTGGTCGGCGTCGGTGACACGGGGCGGGCCGTCGTGCGCCGCGCCCGCGCCTTCGGGATGAAGGTCTTCGGCACAGACATCCTGCCCGTGCCCGACGCGTTCGTCGAAGAGACGGGCATCACTCTCGCGCCGCTCGGCACGCTGCTCGCCGAGTCCGACTTCGTCTCGCTCCACTGCGACCTCAACCCGACCTCCTTTCACTTGATAGGCCGCGCCGAGTTGGAGTTGATGAGGGCGACCGCGTATCTCATCAACACGGCGCGCGGCGCGGTCGTGGACGAGAGCGCGCTCGCCGATGCGCTCCGCGCGCGAACGATTGCCGGGGCCGCGCTCGACGTGTTTGAGGTCGAGCCGCTCCCCGCCGAGAGCCCGCTCCGCGCGCTCGACAACTGCCTGCTCGCGCCCCACAACGCCAACAGCGGTCGCGCCGCGCGCCGTCGTGTTCACGAAGCAACCGTCGCCAACCTTCTCGAAGCGCTGCAAGAAGCGGAATGACGCAATCAACGTCGCAGAATTGTAGGGGCAGGGCTTGTCCCTGCCCGTTTGCCGGTATCTCGCGACTCGATTCTTCACCGAAGTCGGCGGGCAGGGACAAGCCCTGCCCCTACAGACATCATGCGCGTTGAGTTTTGCAAGCGAGCTTGAAGCCGATGACTCTACTTGCGGACGCGCCGAATGAAGTTGAGCACGCCGCGCTGCTCTGTCGCGGCGTCAAGAGCCTTCTGCGTTGCGACGAGGCCGAAGTAGTCGAAGGCATCGCGCGTTACGTCATGTCGCAGCACGCCGTCCTGCGCGTCGGGTCGGCGTTGATGGAGCGCGCGCGCGGGACTCCACTGCCACCGGCGGCGGCGGCGCTCGGCGCGCTGACGAGGTTTCTGGAAGTGCGTCCGGGTGAAGAGGGCGGCGGCGCGGTCTCGGTCGCGCGCCTCGGCAACGAACGGCGGGCCATCGAGCCGCTGACCGCTCTGCTCCCCGAATTGGAGTGGGAGGAGTTGAAGTTCCGCTTCGTCCCCGAAGCCGAGGGCTTCTCGGCGGCGACGCGCGGCTTCTTCCGTCGCTGGCGCGGCACGTACAGGCTCGCGCGGCGGCTGCACCGCCGTCACGACTTCTTCAAGGTGCTCCGCGCCGCCGAACTCGTCGGCTACTACGCGCGCTACCTCGACATCTTCCGGCGCGGGCGGTTCCGGCTCGCCTTGATGTCGAGCCACAGCAACCCGCACGGCATCGCCTTCAACCTCGCGGCCCGCAAGACGGGCGTGCCCGTCGTCCTCGTCACGCACGGGATGCCGGTGCGTCCCGTCGCGCGCCTCTCATACGAACTCTCGGTCGTCCACTGCGAGGCCGCGCGTCGGACATACGTCGAAGAGGGCTGCCGTCTGGGCCGGGTCTTCGTCCACGGGCGGCGGCAGGACTACGCGCCGATGCCCGACGAAGCCGCGCCCGCCGGACGTTTGAGCGTCGGAATCTTTCTCTGCAAGGACGTGAACGAAGCGAGGCTGCGAGCCTTAACCGAGCGTCTCCTCAACGACCCCCGCGTCGCGCGCGTCATCATTCGACCGCACCCGAAGAATCTGTGGCGAGGTCTTGATGAATGGATTACTTCGAGAAGTGAGGCGCGTCTGAGTCGGAGTTCAAGCAGCTCCGTGTCCGACGACCTCAAGGCGACTGACGTGGTGCTCGCAGGTAACAGCAGCGTGCTCGTCGAGGCGGTGACGGCGGGCCGTCCTGCCGCCTACGTGACGGGCATAGACCACAGCTCTCATGATCTTCACTCGCTCGTCGCGCGCGGACTCATCCACCCCTTCGACGACACGCGCGGTCTCGACCCCGACGCCCTGCTCCGCTTCTACCGGCGACCCGGCTGGACAGACACGCTCCGTCTCTTCGCCAACATCGCCGAGGACGCGGCGACCGTCTCGGCGCGCGTCCGAGACGCCATGCTCGAACTCGCCTCGTCGCCCGCCGCATCCGCCCTTTAACCTTCACCCGCCGAGACGTAAGCGGCGAGCGCCTGACGCCAGTGGCGCAAGGGCCGGAGACCGATTTCTTCCGAGAGCAGGCAGCGCATCGGCGTGTAGCGCGGTCGCGCCGCCTCGCGGCCCATCTCCTCTTCCGTGACCCTCTCAATCATGCGCGCCGCCTCGTCCGCGCTCAGCCCGACCAGCCGTGCCGCTTCGAGCGCGAAGTCCTCGTAGGAGCAGACCCCTTCGTTGACGACGTGATACGTCCCGTAAGCGCGTCTCTCAAGAATCTCTTCCAGACGGCCCGCGAGGTCTTCGACGTAGGTCGTGCTCGCCCACGTGTCTGTGATGGCGCGGACTGCTTCGCCCGCCTTCAACTTCGCGTGGGCGGCGCTGAGGAAGCTGTCCTTGCCGGGGCCGTAGACCCAAGACGTTCGCACGACGTAGCTGCGCGGCGCGGCGGCGCGGACGGCCAGCTCGCCCTCAAGCTTCGTGCGCCCGTAGACGTTCAAAGGGCGCGGCTCGTCAACGACCGTGTAAGGCTCTCGGCCCTCATCCTCGCCGCCGAAGACGTAGTTGGAGCTGAAGTGGACGAACTCCGCCCCGGCTCGCGCGGCGGCCACGGCCAGAGCCTTCGGGCCTTCCACGTTCGAGGCCCGCGCCGCGCGCTCGTGACGCTCGCACTCGTCCACGCCGAGCACGGCGCAGTTGACGACCAACCCCGGCGACTCGGAGGCGACGTAGCGGGAGACCGTCTCGCCGTCCGTGATGTCGAGGTCGCCGCGCCTGAGGGCGAGCACTTCGTGCCTCTCGCGCAGGCGACCGGCCAGACGGCTGCCGACCAGACCGCCCGCGCCCGTGATGACGATCTTCAACGCTTCATCCTCTGGCTTTCGGGCAAGGATTATGTTCGCGGGGAATCTTCTTTTGAACTCCGTCCGGCGCGACCGGTGTCGAGCGACTTGCCGAACCACGCGTTCACGTCGCGCAAGCTCTCCATGCTCACCTCGTGGCCCATCGGGTATTCGCGGTAAGTGAGTTCGACCGGCAGCCGCTCAAGAAACTCGCGCGCGGCACGGCCATTCTCGACCGGCAGCACGGGGTCGTAAGTGCCGTGCGTGATGAGGACGGGCGTGCCCTTCAGGGCCTCCGGGTCGGGCGTGCCTTCGAGCACCTGCGACGGGAGCCGCCCGCTCATGGCGGCCACCCCCGCGACCATTTCGGGACGCGTGAGCAGGAGCGCCAGACTCATCATCGCGCCCTGACTGAAGCCGCCGAGGTAGACGCGCCGCGCGTCGGCCCCGTAGGCGTCGACCGCCTCTTCGATGAAGGCGGGGAGAAGCTTTAGGCTCTGCTTCGCCTGCTCGATGTCGGCGACGAGCCCGCGCGGCGTGAACTCGATGTTGAACCAGCCGTATGAGCCGGGGCCGAGCACGAAGGGCGCGCGGGCGCTCAGGACAAGGAAGCGACCGTCGAGGTAAGACGTGAGGCCGAACAAGTCTTCCTCGTTACTGCCGACGCCGTGCAGGAGCAGAAGGAGCGGCGGGCGACCCTGCTCGGTCTCCGCACGCGGCTCCCTCGCGAGATGTGTGAGCGAAAGATTTTGTGCGCGCATAATTTGTTTTGTCTGCCGCAAAGGATTATACAGTTTTAGGCGAGCCCGGTCAGACGCCGTGGGCACGCCGAAAGACCGCGCACGGGATAAGCGTCTTCGGATGACGGTCAAGGGGCGAAGAATTCTTTGCGTACATTCTCGCGCTCACGCGTTGGTGAGAGCGGACACGGTATCGTGTAGTCCGCGGCGCACGAAGGCCGCGAAGTGCGGATTTATTGGCCTTAAAGCTCAGGCGCGCGAGTGGCACGGTGCTTGTTACATCTTCAGCGGGGACGGTCGCAGCGTCGGCGAGGTGCCGGGTGCGAGCCACCGTAAAGTCAGGGAGGATAAATTAAGATGAGAAGCAATGTTGGGATATTGAGAGGGGCGTCGGTGCTGGCGCTCGGACTGTTCATGCTACTGCCTTCGACCGGCGTTACGGCGCAGACGAGGCAAGACCGTCGCGAAGACCGCCAGGAGCGGCGCGAAGAGCGGCGCGAAGAGCGTCAGGAGCGTCGTGAAGAGCGTCGTGAGGCCCGGCGTGGCCGCGACTGGGGCGGCTACGGCAACTGGGGCGGCAACTCTCAGATGCGTCAGACTGCTCTGAACGCGGGCTACAACGAGGGCATGAAGGAAGGCCGCAACGACCAGCGGCGCGGTGATCGCTTCAACTTCACGGACGAGAGCGACTACCGCAGCGCGTCGAAGGACTACAACTCGCGCTTCGGCAACCGCGCCCTCTACCAGCGCTACTTCCGCGCGGGCTTCGAGAACGGCTACCGCGACGGCTGGAACGGCTACTAAAAGTTTCCGGCCTCGTGAGAGTCTCGGAAGGGGTTGGCGCAGCGAAGGCTGCGCCAACCCCTTTCTCTTTTAGTCTCGCCTTTCCGCTCAAGTCTTCTTCGTCCGTCAATGCTCCGCGGGGCACCTCACCCCGACCGACACGGCTGGCCCGGTGAAAAGTTTCCAGTCCCTTGAAATGAAATCGCCGTCGCGCTCATTATTTGTTGAGCGGCTTTCCTCGTCCGGGCTTCACCGCGTCGGGACGCACCTCCCGGCAAGCCGGGGCCGGTGCGCTTCCTCCGGGGCCGCCGTCCGACGCAACGCCAAAGTTAAGGAGAAAGCCATGAGTGTCATAGACGACCTGAGGTCGCAGATTAGCGCCGGGAGGATCACCTTCGACCCGCCGACGTCCAAGTCGGCGAGGCTGCGCAGGGAGCTGCTCGGCGAGAACGCCGGGACGAAAGTGACCGAGTCTCTACAGGAGTTGGTGCTTGAGGTCTCAAGGCGGAGCCGCATCCGCATCAGCTCAATAGTCCGCACCGATCAAGGGCATCACAGCCGGGGCCGCGCCTTCGACGTGGGCAACGAGGAGGTCGCCGCGGCGCTGCTGCCGGGCATCGCCACCGACGAGATGATCGAAGAGATGAATATTGACGAGCTCATCTTCGACGCCACGGTGGCCGGGAAGGCGAATCGCAACGAGTGGAATTACGACCGCGGGGTCAAACACAACTACAACGCCACGACGCTCAGCCAGCACCGCAACCACATCCACTTCGCCGTCAAGACAGGCTAATCGCCGCCCGCCGCCCCCGCCGGGCCTCGGTTCTGCGCGGACGCGGCCTGAAGAGAAGCTAAGACTAACAAGAGCACAGACAGGAACGCCATCGGCTTGCGCGGATGACGCATTTTATAGTCGCTTGCGATTGGATGTGACTTCGGAGGAATGACTGTAGGGGCAGGGCTTGTCCCTGCCCGCCGCTTCCGTAACCAAGCGGGCAGGGACAAGCCCTGCCCCTACAGTTTTGACATCGGTCACACTCATCTGCAAAACGCTATAACTCTCCGCGTGAGGGCGCTCACGTTTGTTGAGGAAGGGAGACGACGCATCAACGATGCGGACGCACCTCGCTCACGGGCCGCCCACGTCCGAGCAGATTTATGAGCCTGTCGGGGTAGTCCGTCATGATGCCGTCCACGCCCAGAGCGATGAGGCCGCTCATGCTCTCCGCCTTGTTGACCGTCCACGCGTGCACCTTGAGGTTGCGCTCGTGCGCGGCCTCGACGAAGCCTCCCGTTATCAAACGCACGCTGCCCGCGTACTCAGGGATTTGGAGCGCCTGCATCGAGGGGCTGTAGGACGCGCCGAGCCCGGTCTTCGAGAGCGCGAGAAACTTGCTCACCTCGCCCGGCCCGGCGGAGGTGGCGACGCCCGGACACTCTTGCCGGAACTCTTCGAGCACGCCCTGCGTAAACGACGCGACCAGAACCTTCTCCGTCATCCCTCGCTCGCGGACGACGCGGCAGAGCGCCTTCGCAGGCGAGGGCGTGCCCCGCTTGGGCTCGATGACGAACCTCATTCCGGGCAGCGCCGCGAAGACCTCCTCCAGCGTCGGCACGTTGATGCCGCTCCCACGCAGAGGGAAACTCTTCCCGCCGTCCGGCGACCAGCGGTAGGCGGCGTCGAGCCTCTTCAGCTCTTCGAGCTTCATGTCGCCGACCTCACCCGCGCCGCCGGTCGTCCTCTCGACGGTCGCGTCGTGGAAGACGACGAGCGTGCCGTCGGCGGTCGCGCGCACGTCAAACTCGATGATGTCCACGCCCAACTCGGAAGCGCGCCCGAAGGCGTACAGAGTGTTTTCGGGCCAGAGCCCCGCGCCGCCCCTGTGCGCGATGACTAACGTCCGCCGGTTGTCTTGTTTGAAGAAGGGATGATCCGAGGCGCGTTCGCCCGCCGACCACGCGAGAGAGCCGTAGAGCGCGCCCGCGAGCGCGCCCACGCCGAGCAGGAAAACTGCGAGCCATTTGAAACGTCTACGCGCCACGACTACTCGGCGGCGGCGTTCGACGCCGCGACGCCCTTCTCCCCTTCCGTCTCTCGCGCGACGCGAACCATCTTCGTGAGCAGGTGTTCGAGCATCTCGTCGCCGTCGCCGCAGAGGCCCGTGTGAACGGGCGAGGTCTGGATGATGGTGCTGCGCGGGGCGACGAGCCAGTGGAAACGCGCGCGCGGCGGGAGCGAGCCGATGGGGCCCGCGCCCGCGCCGCCCTCGCAGATGGCGGAGATGGCGTCCAAGTGTCTCTGCACCATCGCCGGGTCGAGCGTCGGGTCGAGGGCGGCGAGCCGCGCGCGGTCGAGCTCAATCCCGGCCTTCAGGTAGCTCTTCGACGGGCACGAGACGATGACGCCCGCGTTGATGAACTCCTCACGCTCGACTCTGGGGACGACGCGGATGATGGCGTAGTCAAACGGGCAAAGTTCGGGCATCCGCCGCCTCCTTGACGAAATCGCGCGGCGACTCCAGACGCGCGAGGAGGTACTCGGCGTAAGCCGCGCGGTGCTCGCCCACAGACGCGAACCGCACCGCCGGGGTGAGCCACTCGTCCGGTATCAAACTCAGAATGGCGGTCACGAGTTCCGGCGTCACCTTCAAGCTCAACGCCGCGTCCGTCTCGCGCAAGTCCCCGGCGAAGGGCAGCAGCACGTGGTCTCTAATCTGCGCGAAGGGGCTGCGGCTGCGTGCGAGGTAGTTGGCCCAGTCGTGGTGAAAGTAGAGCGACGCGCCGTGGTCTATGAGCCAGAGCTTTTGGTGCCAGACGAGGAGGTTCGTGTTGCGCGCCGTGCGGTCAACGTTCGTCGTGTAGGCGTCGAACCAGACGATTGAGGAGGCCAACTGCGGGTCGGGTTTATCCACGAGCGGGTCGAAGGTGATGGAGCCCGGCAGGTAGTCGAGCGCGAGGTTGAGGCCCGCGCTCGCGCGGATTAAGTCCTGTATCTCCGGGTCGGGCTCGGTGCGCGCCAGTTCGGGGTCGAGCTCGATGAAGACCAGCTCCGGCACGGCGAGGCCGAGCGCGCGACCGAGTTCGCCCGCCACCAGCTCCGCGATCAAAGCCTTCGGCCCCTGCCCCGCCCCCCGGAACTTCAAAACGTAGAGCCCGTCGTCGTCGGCCTCGACGATGGCCGGGAGCGACCCGCCCTCGCGGAGCGGCGTGACGTATCGAGTGGCTTTGACAGTCCTCAAATTCATCGGTTCGTCCGTCATTTTCGTGCCCGGTTTAATTTACCACGAACCCCGGACGCGCCGCGCCAAACTCCCCCCGCCCGAATCTCCGGCGCGCGCCGTCGGCCCGGCGCGGACGGCGCGAAAAGCATCGCGCTTGAGGTCGCGGCCATCCATTCTTTTGCGGCGAAGATTTCTGTTGACAGGCCGAGAGCTTTGTCATTACTCTCTCGCCGTCCTCCCGGTCGGATCGGTCGCGCATCCATCGTCGGCCTTCAGTTCTCACGCGAGATGCAGGCGGCGTCACCTTCGCCAGACTCACGTACTATTTGGACGACCAGAACCGTTAACGAGACGCCCCTCACGCGCCGGAGAGCGACGCGAAGGAGGTCTCAACGGTCTCTTCTTCAGACGGCCCCGACCGGCGGGCCGAGCGGGCGAAGGTGTCTGAGGGCGATGCGGAACGGCGACGCGGGCGGGGCAGTTAACACACAACTTGTCGAGAGCGACGGAGGTCAAGATTATGAGAGTTCTGCGGAGAGGGATGAGTGGTTCGGACGTGAGGCAGTGGCAGGAGTTTTTGACGCGGAAGGGTTTCGGGGCGGGCTCGGCGGACGGCAGTTTCGGCGAGCGCACGGTGCAGGCGACCGTCGAGTTCCAGCGACAGAACGGGCTCGGCTCGGACGGCGTCGTCGGCCCCGGCACGCTCGCCAAGGCGCAGCAGCTCGGCTTCGTCGAGGAGGGTGGGAGCGGCGGCAGCAGCGGTTCATCCGCTTCGACAGGCTCGTCCACTCCGACGGGCTCGCCCGGCTCTCTGAGCGAGCAGGCGTTGGCGCAGATCATGCCCAACCTCAAGGCGGATAAGCGCGCCGTGTTCTTCCCCTTCTTGCTGCGCGCGATGGATGAGTTCCAAATCAACACGCCCGCGCGCCAAGCGGCCTTCCTCGCGCAACTCGCGCACGAGTCCGCCGAGTTCCGGTTCATGGAAGAGATTTGGGGGCCGACTCCTGCGCAAAGGCGTTACGAAGGTCGGAGCGACCTCGGCAACACGGTGGCGGGCGATGGCTTCCGCTACAAGGGGCGCGGCCCGATTCAGATTACCGGTCGCTTCAACTACAAGAAGTACGGCGACCTGCTCGGCTTAGACCTCATCAACAACCCGCAGCAAGCGGCGACGCCCGAAGTCGGCTTCCGCATCGCCGGGGCCTACTGGCAGAAGAACAACATCAACGCGATGGCCGACCGGCAGGACATCGTCGCCGTGACAAAGGCCATCAACGGCGGCACGAACGGGCTCGACGACCGGAAGAAATATTACGAGCGGGCCAAGCGCGTGCTCGGCGTCTCGGCGGGGACGCGCAGCATCGGCGGCGGCGCGACGCGCGGCATCGAAGCAGAGGCCGGGGAGCGTTTCACCCGCGGGCTCGACGAGTCCGGCGAGACGACGCCCACGGCGGCGGAGCGCAACGCCACGGAGGGCGCGGCCAAGGCCGCGACACGCAGCGTCGAGGGCGGCACGGTGAAAGGCGGCGTGAAGGCCGCGAAGAAGAAGGCCGCGAAAGGCTCTGTGAAGAAGGCGGCAAAGAAGGCCGCGGAGAAGGCCGCGAAGAAGGCGGCGGCGAAGCCTGCGGCAAAGAAGAGCGCAGCGAAGAAGTCTGCGCCCAAGAAGTCTGCGCCGAAGAAGTCTGCCGTCAAGAAAGCGGCGGCGAAGAAGAGCGCGGCCAAGAAGTCCGCTTCTAAGAAGGCTGCCCCCAAGAAATCCGCGAAGAAGGCGTCGGGCAAGAGCGCCAAGTCCTCGGTGAAGAAGAGTACGAAGGGCGCGGCGGCAAAGAAGGGCGCGAAGAAGGGCACGTCGAAGAAGTCGTCCGGCAAGGTCTCGGCGAGGAAAGGCTCGAAGAAAGTCGCGGGCAGGCGCGGCAATCGCTAAGGCCCGGACGCACGGCGGAAAGTTGTTTTTGACAGACTGTTAACTTTAGACAGCTCGTCGCGGCCACGGCAGCAGACTCACGTCGCCGTGGCCGCGACGAGTGTCTGCGGCACGCGCCCGCACGGCGCGTCCCGCTAAGGAGAGTCACGAATGCTCAACGAGAGAGAGTTCATCGCGCAGATCGAGGCCGCGAGCACGAAGGAGCTGGCCGAGCTGCTCCTGAGCCCCACGCTCGAACAGGAGAAGGTTTTGCGTGCGCACCTCGGCGACGAACGCTACCAGCGGATGCACAGCATGGCCCTCAAGCGGAGCCTCGCCCTGAAGCGCAGCGCGACGCGCGGCGGGGCGGCGGAGCCGCGCGGCAGGGTGGTCGTCATCCACGGCATCATGGGCGCGGAGCTGAGCGTGAGCAGCGGCGGCAACGGCGACCTGACGTGGGTCAACGCCTTCCGCGTGATGCGCGGCTGGCTCGACCGCCTCCGCCTCGACCCGACGGGCCGCCGCGAGGCCAACGACAAGTTCAGGGTCACGGCCAGCGGCATCATGAAGCGTTACTACGGCGAGCTGCTGCTCTCGCTCTCCGAGCGTTGGGACGTGCAGGCCTTCTGGTTCGACTGGCGCAAGGACTTGAACCTCGCCGCCGACGCTCTCAACACTAAGATTAACGAATGGTTCGGCACGGACGCGCCCGTCCACATCGTCGCCCACTCGATGGGGGGACTGGCCGCCCGCACCTTCATCGCCAACTACCCGAACCGCTGGCGGACGATGTGGGACCAGAAGACGGACGGCGCGCTCGGCGGTCGGCTCGTGATGCTGGGGACGCCGAACATGGGCTCGTTCGCCATCCCGCAGGTCATCACCGGGCTCGAAGGTCTGGTCAGGAAGCTCGCGCTCTTAGACCTCCGCCACAGCCTCGAAGACCTGCTCGAAACCTTCAACACCTTCGCCGGCTCCTACCAGATGCTCCCCTCGCCCGACGCGCTGCCGAACGCCGAGGCGCTCTACAACGCCGGGACTTACGCCCCCTTCAAGGTGACGGTCTCGCAGCAGCACCTCGACGCGGCGCGCGCGCACCACCGCAAGCTCGCCGCCGACGCCGTGGACGCCGCGCGCATGATTTACGTCGCGGGCTACGACCAGCCGACCTTCTCCGACGTGGCCGACTACCGGAAGCTCGACTCGCTCGACGGCTACAAGATGACGATGATGGGCGACGGGCGCGTGCCGCACGAACTCGGCTTGCTGAAGGGAGTCCCGACTTATTACATCAAGGAGGGCCACGGCGAGCTTTCGTCGAACGCCGTCATCCTCCGCACGCTCGAAGAGCTTCTGCGGGACGGGAAGACTACTGCCCTCGCCACCCAGCCGCCCGCGTCCGCCACCCGCGCGGCGGCGACCCTGAGCCAGAAGAGCATGAAAGAGAAGCTCAAGGACGAGCTCGACCGCGACGAGCAGCAAATCCAGATTTCGCTGACCCGGATGCGGGGCCGGGGCGTGCCGCGCGCGGCGCAGCCCGTGGCGGTCGAGGACGCCGCCGAGACCTTCGCCGAGGAGACGATTCCCGACGAATACTTCAGCCCCGAACAGCGGCGGCTCGAAGAGAGCATCACGCGCGGCTTCCTCGGTCGCGGCCCTTCGGACGTGCCGCGCGACGACTTCACGGAGGAGTTCGAGCAGGACATCGAGGCGGTCAAGATAGAGATCGGCATCGAGCTCGGCGGCATCGAGAGCATCAGGTACGAGAACATCCGCACGTCGGGGCGGGAGAGCGCGCCCGTGGACGCCGTCGCCGTCGGCCACTACATCGGCGTCCAGCCGCAGGGCGGCGAGGAGGTGCTCGACCGCAGCATCACCGCCGCGCTCATCGGCCTCGCCCAGAGCGAGGCCAAGGGCATCCACAAGACGCGCCTCCTCCTCACGCAGTACACCGAGCGCGGCATCATCCACGGCAAACTGGGCGAGCCCTTCATGCTCCCCGACCCGCGCGACACGGGCGGGCCGAACAGCCCGGCGGGCGGGCGCGTCATCGTCCTCGCCGGGATGGGCGAGGCCGGGAGCTTCGGCGTGCCGGAGCTGACGGTGCTGGCGCGCGAGCTGTGCTGGGCTCTGGGGCGCATCGGCAAGCAGCACCTCGCGACCGTCATGATCGGCTCCGGCAACGGCAACCTGAGCCCGCGCGAGGCCGTCGCCGCATGGATGAACGGCGTGCGCCGCGCGCTCACCAACGCCTCCGAGGACACCGGGCAAAAGGGGCGTCCCGGTCGGCAGCTCCGCCGCATCACTTTCGTCGAGCACGACCCGCGCAAGGTGCGGCGGCTCCAGAACGCCATCCTCGACGAGGTGCGGCAGCAGTCGAAGTTCGGCCTCGAAGTCACCTTCAACCCGCTGACGGAGGCGCAGTTGAAGGAGATGGAGAAGGATAAGGCGGCGTGGGACAGCCGGGAGTGGGAGTGGTACAAGCGGCGGATGGAGAACCCGAAAGAGGCCGAGACCAACGTCGCGCCGACGCGCGTCAACCTGAGCCTCGACTCCGGGAAGAAAATCTACCGCTTCGGGGCCATCACCGAGACCGCCGCCGTCCCCGAACGCGACATCCGCGTTGACCCGAAGCTCGTCATGCAGGCCAACGACGAGTTGGTCGGCGAGGACATTCCGGGCATGCAGTTGGAGCGCGGTCGCTTCCTCGAAGGGCTGCTCATCCCCAGCGACCTCCGCCGCCAGCTCTACAGCCGCGCGCCGCTCGTCCTCATGCTCGACGCGACGACCGCGCGCATCCACTGGGAGATGGTCGCGCAGCCCGAAATCACCGCCGACACCGGCGCGGCGGCCAGCGCCGACGCCGAGGCCAACCTCAAAGACCTCTACAAGGAAGGCTTCCTCGGCACGACGCGCGGGCTGACGAGGCAACTGCGCACGACGTTTGCCCCGCCGCCCGAACCGCCGCCGCCGCCGCGCCGCGTCCTGCGCATCCTCGTCGTCGCCGACCCGGCTGCCGACGCGCACCTGCCCGGCGCGCAGGAAGAGGGCGTCGCCGTCGCCGACCTCTTCGAGAGCTACAACCTCGTCCATCAGGACGACCCCGAAAGCTCGCGCATTCAGGTCAAGCGGATGTTCGGCCCGCGCGAGGCGACGCGCACCAACGTCCTGCGCGAGATCATGTCGCGCTCCTACGACGTGCTCCACTACGCGGGCCACTGCGTCTTCCAGTGGGACGGCGACCCGGAAGCGTCGGGCTGGATTTTCAACGCGGCGACGAAGGAGCTGCTCTCGGCCTTCGAGCTTAACCGCATTGACCGCGTGCCGAAGTTCGTCTTCTCCAACGCCTGCGAGTCCGGCATCACGCCCGACCGCTCCGAGGAGCGCAACGCCTACCTCGCGCCGAGCTTCGCCGAAGCCTTCTTCAATCGCGGCGTCTCGAACTTCGTCTGCACCGCGTGGCCCGTGGACGACTTGAGCGCGCGGCAGTTCGCCCTCATGCTCTACTCGCGACTGCTCGGACTGCGCGAGATTGAAGGGCAGCCCGGCCAGTACGAGGCCGACCCTGCGGGCTCAAGGCCCATGCACATCTCGATGCGTGACGCCCGCACCGAGATTGCCGACACGACCAACGGCAGAACCACCTGGGGCTCTTACCAGCACTACGGCAGCCCCTACTTCCAGTTCTTCTACCCGAACGAAGCGCAGGAGGCCAAGCCCACTCCCGCCGCCTCCAAGAGCATGGCCGACAACGCCCGCAAGTCCGCGAGCCGGAAGGCGAGCACGAAGAAGCGAGGCGCGTCGAAGAAGGCCGGAGTAAAGAAGGCCGCCGAGAAGAAGTCGGCGAAGAAAGCCGGGAAGAAGTCGAGCCGTTAAGCGACGACGACGGGGCACGCTCGCCTCTTAGAAGCTGTTCGCAAGCCCCTGATAAGGGGCGGAAGAAGTTAGCCCACGGCGTCAGCCGTGGGAACCGGCGCAAAAAAAGTTGAGAGCCCCGGTAGGGGCGAAAGAAATTCGAGACACGCATTGCACACGTCGAATTTCTTTAGCCCCTACCGGGGCTCTTTATTTTCTTCTTTACCTTGTCCCCACGGCTCGCGCCGTGGGCTAACTTCTTTCGCCCCCTTCGGGGGCTTGCGAACGCTGGCGTCTCTTGAGTTTCCAGTCGGTCTGGCCCGCGCGGTCGAGCTTCCCGACGAGCATTTGACTCGAAGCGGGGACGGCGCGCGGGCGTCGGCCTTCGGCCAGAGTGCCGAGCAGGATTGCCGGGTCGTGCCGGAATTCGACTCTCCGCGCGGTCGGCCCCGCGCCCGCCAGCCGCGCCCGCTCCAACTCGACCGAGGCCGTCTCGTAGGCCAGCACTTCATCAAGATAAGCGACGCGCAGGCCGCCGCGCATCCGCGCGCGAAGGTGCTCGCAGAACGCTAAAGCTTCGTCGAGAAAATAGAAGCTGACGGGCGGGCGCGCGGCCCAGAAGGCGGACACTTCCCTTTCGAGACGCGCCGCGCCGAGCAGCGTGCGCGTGAGCGGCAGCGCGATGAGGAGCTTACTGAGGCGGAAGCCCTTGTAGATCGTCCGCGTGGCGTCGAGGCCGGGATCGTGCGCGACCGCGACGAGCCGCTCACGTTCTATCGCGTCGAGCCCGACGGGCAGCGCGTCGCCTGCGCCCGCGCGCACCGCCGCGCGGAAGTCGAGGTCAATGACGAGCCGCGCGAGCGTGGATTGGAAGACCGGAAGGCTCACGCCGCCTCCCGACGCGCGGGCGCGGGCTGATGCTTCGCCCACAGTTCCTTCATGCGCGCGAGCTGCGCGGCGAGCCGCTCCTCGCCGACGACCGCGTACCACGAATCCATCAGCTCGAAGACGACGCCGCCGACGTTCGGGCATCTCGGCAGAGCCCAGTCCAGAAGCTCCCAGACTTCGTGCGGGCTCACGCCGGAATGCGCGTCGAGGTAGAAGCCCTCGTGCTCCATCCCGCCCGCGACGTGCATCTCCAAGACGTTCGAGAGGTCGAGCCCATTGAGGAAGGCGTGCGGCTCCGCGCCGTGGTTGCGGCAGTTCGTGTAGAGGTTGTGGAGGTCGAGGAGGAGGCCGCAGCCCGACTCTTCGCAGAGTTGGTTGAGGAACTCGGCTTCGGTGAACTCCTGACGCGCGAAGCTGAAGAAGTAGACGTTGTTCTCAAGCAGGAAGGGCTTGGGGACGCGCGCGCGGACTTCCTTAATCCTCGGCACGAGCAGGTCGAGCGTCTGCCTGTCCCACGCGAGCGGCAGCGTGATGCCGACGTTCAACTCGCCCGCCGCGTGCTCGGCCAGATTGTAAGAGAGGTGGTCGCTGTGCCAGGGGAAGTCGAGCCAGCGGTGCCAGCTCGCCATCTGCTCGACGTGCTCGGTGTCGAAGCGGTGCGCGCTCCCGACCGAGAGGCCGATGCTGTGCGGGACGACGGTCAGCTCGTCTTTAACGCCGTCGAGGAATTCGACCGCCGCCGGGTTGTTCGAGTGGCGCGGCGCGCGCCCCACGCCGGCGTCAGTCCAGAGGGTGTCGGGCACCACTTCGAGGAAGTCGAAGTGGCGCCCCCGGTTGCTTTCGACGAAGCCACGGAACGAGGGGCCGTAGGCGAGCCCCACGCCGAGCTTCGGCACTCTTAACGCTTCGTTCATCGCCCTCGCGCGCCGAGACCTTCGTTACTGCGGGTTCACTCTGGCGTCGAGGATGAGGCGTTCGAGCCCCGACAGGCAGCGGGTGCATCCGGCCTCGCCGAGAGCCCTCTGCAACTGCTTCGTGATGTCGGTGATGGAAGACCTGCTCCCCACGCCCACCGAGAGGCTCTTCCGCTTGATGACCGCGCTCGCCTTCGTCGCCGTGGCTTTCGACACCGTGGCCTTTGACGCCGTGGCCTTGCTCCGGGACTTGGCCGCAGGCTTCTTGGTGGTGGCTCTTTTTGTCGCCATCTGATTTTCTCCTCGTTCGTTGAATCGGACTTGAAGATCGTCGTGCGCCGCCGAGGCTTCCGTTGTCCGCCACGGCGTCATTGCCCCTTGATGTTTTTGAAGTGGCTGACGACGGTCAGGCTTTCGTCAGCTCGGAATACGACCCGCGTGTTGCCGTCGAAGATATTCCCCCCTCCGCGATGAAGTCAATACAAATATCCGGAGCCGCGTCCGCATCGGGGGCTGACAACCCCTCGCCGGAATTTATAGAATCGCTTCAGGAGAGACGAACATGAAATCATTCAAGGACGCGAGCAGCCACTACGAAGTCGAGCGCCGGGCTCTCCACGCCGAGCGGCCCGGCTTCCGCATCAGCGAACTCCAAATCTCGCCGACGCAGAAAGTCCCATGGCACTCGCACACCAACATCGAGGACACGTTCTACGTCATCGAGGGCAGCATCCGTCTCTTCCTGCGCGAGCCCAAAGAGGAAGTGCGGCTCGGCCCCGGCGAATCCTTCCGCGTGCGTGCGCGCCGCCCGCACCTCGTCGTCAACGGCGGGGACAGCTCCGCCACCTTCCTCGTGCTTCAGGGCGTCGGCGAGTACGATTACGTCCCGCTCACGTAGCGACGAATAAAAAGCGTTGGTGAGGAACCTTATGAAACTGAGGGTCTGTGTCGCCGGTGCGACCGGTTGGGTGGGAAAGCCTCTCTGCGTCGCCGTGTCTCAGGCGGAGGACTTGAGCCTCGTCGGCGCGGTCTCGCGCACTCACAAAGGCCGAAGCTTGAGAGAGGCCGTCGGCGATTCCGTCCCCGACATCAAGATTGCTGGGTCGGTCGCGGAGGCGCTCGACGCGCCGACGGACGTGCTCGTTGATTACACGAAGGCGGACGCGGTGAAGGCCAACGTGCTCGCGGCCATCGGCGCGGGCGTCCACGTCGTCATCGGCTCTTCGGGTTTGAACGAAGAGGATTTCGCCGACATCGAACGGGCCGCCGTGGAGAAGAAAGTCGGCGTCATCGCCGCCGGTAACTTTGCTATCACCGCCGTGCTGCTCCAACGCTTCGCCTGCGAGGCGGCGAAGTACGTCTCTCACTGGGAGATTATTGACTACGCCTCCGACGCCAAGCAGGACGCGCCGAGCGGGACGGCGCGCGAGTTGGCCTTCCGGCTCTCGGAAGTCAGGAGGCCGGAACTCACCCACCCGGTTGAAGAGACGATTGGAGAGAAGGCGAGCCGGGGCGCGCCGCTCAACGGGAGTCAGGTGCATTCGATTCGCCTGCCGGGATACGTCATCGGCGTCGAAGCCATCTTCGGCGCGACGGACGAGCGTCTGAGCATCCGGCACGACGCCGGGAGCGGGGCCGGGCCGTACATTCAGGGGACGCTCTTAGCGATTCGGAAGGTGCGGAATCACGTCGGCCTCGTCCGTGGTCTGGATAGAATCATGGAGTGATTCTCAGACGCCTTGAGCCGCCCGCCGTTCAAGGGTTCGTCATCAAACGTTTCAATCCTTCGATTGCGCGGTCGCGCTCTTCGGGCGAGCCCGCGAGGTCAACTTCTAACCCGTGAGCCCTTGCGAGGATGAGCGCGGCGAAATCCTTGATGCGATACGGGAAGCGAAGATGGGGCGGCGTCCCCCACGGAAAGTTCATCGGTGACGATACCGTCATCATCGAGGCCGCGCGCGAATGCCTTGCTCTCCTTCCCCCAACTGACGACCGCATGGCCCAACGGCCCGATGTCGTCCGGCCCCTTCTTGAATCCCCAGTCAACGCCGTTGCCCGTGTAGTTGTGGCGCAGCGCCTCGAAGTAACTCTCTTGAAGACTCGCGCGGTCGAATCGGCTGCTGAGGGTCATGTCCACGTGTCGGAAGAGGAACTCGGCGGCCAGAAAGCGGGCCTCCCAAGGGGCTTGCGGGTCGTTGACGATGCCGAGCAGGCGAGGGGCGATGTCCGGCTCGGCCTTGAGGGATTCGACCAGAGGTTGATTCGGGTATTCCCCCAACAACGCGGCGTAGCCGTGCTCGGTCAGTCGTTGCGCGAGTTGGTTGTGGTCTTCATTCATGGCGGCTCGGTGCGACGCGCGTTAATGTTTCCCCAACTCTTCGAGCGTCAGGTCGGGCACGTAGAAGTAGCCACGGGCTCCGGTCTGAGGGCCGTCAACGACCTCTCCCTTGTAATGATTCGTCAGAGCCCCGCGCGGGGCCATGCAGTGCGTCGTAGTAACGCGAGACCCGGCGGCCAGTGCGAGCGTGCTGCCCGTGGGCAACGGGATGGTGGCGACCGGGGCGGTGTCGAGAATCATCGTCGAGCCCGCGGGGTTGGTGACGGTGTGAATCATCGGCACCGGCAGGTCAACGGTCGCCGCGCCGATGGCGGCGGGCCGAATCTTGCTACTGTCCACGGCGCCGGTAGTGCCTGCATGGCTGACCTCGGCGTAAGTGATGGCCCCGACGGTTGCGACTCTGCCGGTGGGTACTAGTTCCGCACCGACCGCGATTGTTCCCGCCGCCCCCGGAATCTTCGTCAGCGTGGCGTCGAGGAGGTCGGTCGCGGCGGTGGCGACGAAGCCGAACGACGCTTTCGACTCGTTCCAGATTTTCGCCGCCGTCAGGAAATTGACGCTCGGCACGCCCTGCGAAATGACCCTCAAAGGCAGGCGGGTGAACGCGCCCGCCGCATCCTTGCGCCAGCCCCATTCGACCGAGCCGTAGTAGGTTCTGTTGAGCGCGCCGGAGATAGCTAAGGCCGTCGTCTCGAAGACCTGCTCGGAATTTGCTCCCGCAGTGGGCAACACCGGGGTGTCGTATAACTCCGCGGCCTCCGGGACGAGCGCGCCCCCGACCATTTTGTGGGAGCCGGTCTTGCCCCAGCCCGTGTAGCGCTGCCCGGTGAGGCCCGTCGCGGCGGCCCGCGTGGTCTGCTCCGCCGGGGTCAGCGGGACGATGGGTTCGGTCTCGTAGTCTTGCAGGTTTTCGGCCTTGCCGCCCGGCTTCACGGCCTCCGTCGTCGGGTAAATCGGGTTGGGGAATCCTTCCAGCCGGTCAATGAAAACGCCGACCCCGGCCCCGGTCGAGGCGCTATGCTCGCCGTAGATGCCTTGCCTGATCTTAACTCCGTTGAAGGTTCCCTGCGCCGCCTGAGTCATCCCGATAACGTCGGCGACGGCTTTCGGGCCGGGGTGGAATTTGAGATACATCTCCACGCCGACCTCCTTCCCCGCCGCGTCCGTCATGTCCTGATATTTGAAATCCTCGAACTCCCCGAAGTAGGTCGGAACCCTGCCGCGCTGGATGGCGGGCGCTTCGCCGGAGACCTGCCGGATGCTCATCGAATCACGAAGCTTCATGGCGATGGGGTCGTGAGGGTTCCGTTTGAATCTGGTGAACCCGGCGGCGAGACGGTCGGCCTGCCGCTCGAAGGCGTCGTCGCGGGCTCCGACCTTCGGCTTCGCGCGCGCGACGACCGGGCCTTGCTGCAAAGTGTGCACCACTTCGTGCGCCAGCAGGGCGTCCCGCGACGCGCCGTCGGCCCGCACGCCTTCGGGGCCGAGGTGGATGTTCTGGCCGAGGGTGAAGGCGCTGGCCCCAAGGCGTTCGGCGGTCGCCTGACTTTCCGGGTCGGCGTGCACCTTGACGCCGCCGAGAGAGGTTTTGAAGTAGCTCTCCAAGGAAGAGCGGAGGCCGCCTCTGAGCGGCGAGCCCGCTTCGAGGCCCGGTGCGCCTTCGCGCCGCGACTCCTCCGGCGTCGTGCCGCCCGCCGGTATCCGGCTGAAATCGTGAGCGAAGCCGGTCGGCGACGCGGCGTCGGCGGAACCCGTCCCGGCGTCGTGGGTGTGCGGAGGCGACGAATGCCCCGCCGCCCTTCCTTCGAGCGTGGATTGATGACGAGCGTTAGTGAGGGTCGAATGTTTCGTCGCCGGGGTTGCGGCCTGCGGACGCGCGAGGTCGGGCGATTCCGTGCGCCGGGGCTGAGTCGCGGCCCGTGCATGTTGGCGCATGGGTTCCTGTCCTCCTGTGTAGATTTTGACTCCGGCGATTAAACAGGCCGCCGTGGCCTTGAAAGAGTCGAGCCGGAGGGCGCGGCTGGCGTGGCGTCTTGTGAATCACCGGGAGTGAGGTTGCAGCCGCGCGCAGCTATCAACAGCCGGGCAAGGGTTTGAGGGATACGCACGGGGAATATATTCCCGCGCGGGGCGGGTGTCAATGATTCGGCTTTTAGCTGATAGCTCTCTTATTTTTTCGCCGTGAAGGCCGAGTCGCCTTCCGCCTCGGACGGCGGCGCGGGGGCGGCGATGAAGCCCTGCGCGGCGAGGTGGGCGAGGATGCGTTCGGCGTTCTCCTCGGCGGCGTGGGCGACCGTGTCAACGACGAGTTCGGGGTGGAGCGGCGGCTCGTAGGGGTCGTCAACGCCGGTGAAGTGCTTGAGCTTGCCTTCGCGCGCGAGGGCGTACATGCCTTTCACGTCGCGGCTCTCGCAGACTTCGAGCGGGGCGTCAACGAAGACCTCGACGAAGGCGTCGCCGACGAACATCCCCCGGCACTCGTTGCGCGTCGCGCGGTAGGGGCTGACCGCCGCGCAGATGACGGCCCCGCCGTGGCGCGCTATCTCGGAGGCGACGAAGCCGATGCGGCGGATGTTGATGTCGCGGTCTTCCTTGCTGAAGCCGAGCCCTTTCGAGAGATGAGTGCGCACCACGTCGCCGTCGAGCACGGTCGCCCGCCGCCCTTGTTCGAGGAGCTTGACGGCGAGGATTTCGGCGGTCGTGGACTTGCCCGCGCCCGAAAGGCCCGTGAGCCAGACGCAGAAGCCCTGCTGGTGTCGCGGCGGGTGCGCCTCGGCGAGTATCGAAGCCACTTCGGGGCGCGTGAACCACGCGGGCAACGGCCTCCCGCGCCGCAAATATTCCTCGCGCACCTCTGTGCCGGAGAGCGAGGCCGTGCGCGCGCCTTGAGGGACGCGCGTCGCCTCTTCGTAGCGGTCTTCTTCGGGCAGGTAGACGAGTTCTGAGAAGGGCAAAGGACTGACGCCCGACTCTCCGGCGTGGCGCGCGACCAACTCCTGCGCGTCCGTCGGGCCGTAGAAGGGTTTTCCTTGCGAGTCGAGTCCGGGGCTCGCGTGGTCGCGCCCGACGATGAGGTGATTCGCGCCGTAGTTGCGGCGGATGAGCGCGTGCCAGAGCGCCTCGCGCGGCCCGGCCATCCGCATCGCCAGCGGCAGCAGGGCGAGCAGCATCCTTCGAGGGTCGTAGTAACGCTCGGCCAGAGCCTTGTACGAGCGGACGCGCGTGAAGTGGTCAATGTCGCCGGGCCTCGTCATGCCGACGACCGGATGAAGAAGGAGCGCGCCGTCAACCTCTCGCGCGGCGCGCGCCGTCAACTCTTCGTGCGCGCGGTGCAGAGGGTTGCGCGTCTGGAAGGCGACGACGTTGGCGTGCCCCATCGCACCGAGGCGGGCGCGCACTTCGGCGGGCGTGAGGCGCAAGGGTTTGAAGTCGTAGTAGCTTGGGAGTTGGAGGACGCGCAAAAGTCCGGCGGCGTAGAGCCCGCCCCACGAGTGCATCTCGGCGACGAGCGGGTGGCGGAGGTCTCTCGTGCCGTAGGCTTCGAGAGCTTCGCGCTCCCTGTCCCACTCGTAAAGCTCCTCGACGCGGAGGACGGCGAGCAGGTTGTTGTGCTGGTCGGCGAGCGCGACTTCCGCGTCGAGCGAGAGACCTTCGTCGCGCCCGACGGGCAGCGTCAAGGGCATCGGGAAGAGCGCGCCGTTCGAGAGGCGCATCTCTCCGACGACGCGCTCGTAGTCGGCGCGGCCCATGAAGCCGCGCGAGAGGTGAGAACGCGCCGGTCGCGAGCAGCTCAAGGTCGCAGACGGCGCGCGGCGAGAGCCGCAGGCGCTTGAGCGACGAGACGCGTGCGCGCAACTCTTCGCACTCGTCTTCGCCGACTAATAGGTTGACCAACTCACCACCGCAGGGCTCGACGAGTTTCGTCTCTGTCTCGGCACGAGTCATCAAGTTTCAGTCCTTCGCGCCGATTGTAGTTTTCGCCACAGCGCCGGACAAGTCCTTTGGACAGTCCCGCCTGCGCGGCGTCAGTGTTCGAGGTGGTACGGGACGCTGGTGACGATGACGCCTTTCTTGAAGAGCAGCGAGCCTTTGAGCAGTAGGGAGCTTTGGTTGTGGAGGAGTTGCTGCCACCAACGCGCGGGGATGAATTCGGGGAGCACCACCGTCACGAAGTCGTTTTCGCGCCTCCGCTTGAGGCGTTCGATGTAGCGCAGGAGCGGGCGCGAGAGCGAGCGGTACGGCGACGGTAAGACCACCAACTCCACGCCCGAACCCCACTGCTCCCACTTCTCGCGCAGCTTCCGCGTCGCCTCTTCGTCGAAGTCCACGTAGACGGCGCGGACGCCGTCGCGCGTGATGGACTTGGCGTATTCGAGCGCGTTGATGACGCCGCGATGAATGCCGGAGACGGGCACGATGACGGTGTTCCTGATTTCGTGAAGCCGCTCGACGCCTTCGGTCGAGAGTTGTCTCGCCACGCCTGCGTAGTGTTTGTGAATGCCCCGGAACATGAGCACGAGGAGCGGGATGATGACGACGACGATCCAGGCCCCGTGCGTGAACTTCGTCACGATGAAGACGCACAGCACGACGAAGGTCGCCGCCGCGCCGAGCGCGTTGACGGCCAGTGACTTCTTCCAACGCGCGGAGTCCGTCACCTCGTCCCTCACGAAGTGGGGCGCGTGCGTCTCGCCCGCCGCCAACTGCGCGTCCGGCAAAGCCGCCGCCCCGCCGGAGTTTTCTTCGCGCGGTCGTGCTCTCTCCTTCGACCCTCCGCCTCCCTCTCTCAGCCAGTGCCGCACCATGCCCGCCTGCGAGAGTGTGAACGAGAGGAAGACCCCGACGGCGTAGAGCGGGATGAGGCGGCTCGTGTCTCCGCCGAAGGCCGCGACGAGGACGCAGGAGAAGAGGGCGAGGATGGCGATGCCGTTTGAGAAGACCAGCTTATCGCCACGGTTGGCGAACTGGCGCGGCAGGTATCGGTCGCGCGCGAGCAAGCTGGCGAGGCGCGGGAAGTCCGCGAACGAAGTGTTGGCGGCGAGCACGAGGATGAGGGCGGTCGTGATCTGCACCACGTAATAAAACCAACCGAACGCGCCCGTGAACATGATGCGCGCGAACTGCGAGATGACCGTCTCGCTCTCGTGCGGATGCACGCCGTAGAGGTAGGCCATGACGCTCGTGCCGAGGAACATCACGGTCAGGATCGCCGCCATCACGACGAGCGTGCGCGAGGCGTTGCGCGCCTCCGGCTGCTTGAACGCGGGCACGCCGTTCGAGATGGCCTCGATGCCCGTGAGCGCGGCGCAGCCGTTCGAGAAGGCTCCGAGGATGAGGAACAGAGTGATTGGCTGAAACTCATAGCCTTCGGCGATTTTCAGCTCTTCGGCGGCGGGGACGGGGGCCGCGCCGCCCGCAGAGAAGTAGCGCAAGATGCCGTACCCGATCATGAAGAGGAAGCAGAGGACGAAGGCGTAAGTCGGGACGGCGAAGAGCGCGCCCGACTCGCGCACGCCGCGCAGGTTGGCGACGGCGACGAAGGCGATGAAGACGAAGCACAGCACAACTTTATGTTCGTCGAGCCACGCGAAGCGCGTCCCCTGCGCCATCGAGGTGACCGCCGCCACGCCCGCCGCGACGGAGACCGAGACGGTCAGCACGTAGTCCACCAGCAGCGATGCTCCGGCGACGAGTCCGGGCGTCGTGCCGAGGTTCTCTTTGGCGACGATGTAAGCCCCGCCGCCCGACGGGTAGGCGTGGATGGTCTGCCGGTAGCTCGTCGCCACGACGACGAGCAGCACGGCGATGCCGACCGAGACGGGGACGACGTAGTGGAAGGCGTAACCCTGACCGAAGGCCACCGCCGCCGCGAGGACGAGCAGAATCTCCTCGGTCGCGTAAGCCGTCGAAGAGAGCGCGTCCGAAGAGAAGACCGCCAGCGCAGTCTTCTTCGAGAGGCGTTCGTGGACGGCCTGCTCCGTCTTGAGCGGATTGCCGACGAGCAGCCGCTTGATCGCTGTGACCATGAAGCCTTTAACTTCTCCGCCGACCGGGCAGAGGCAGAGCGGGCGGCTTCTTCTCCAAGAGGTCGAGGCAGCACGCGCCCAACGCGAGCAGCGGAATGGCCGCCGCGAAGAGGACGTTGCTCAAGACGTTCAGCGTCGAACTGATGGTCAACGGCGCGAGGAACCGCACGGCAGCCCACAACATCAACGCCGTGGGGATTGCCAGCATCCCGCCGCCGAGCCCGAAGGCCGCCCCGGCGGATTGCCAACCTCCGCGCCTCTTTCTCACAAGGAGGAGGATTCTCCGGTAGGGCTCGCCCCGCAAGTCATCCCTGCGCAGTGTGTAAACCTTGTCCATCGTCTTTCCTGTACTCAAGCGCGCGCGACGAAGGGCGCGGAAGCACGATGCTCCCACGCCCTCAGTAAAGTCCGGTCGCGGCATTGTCTCTTCCATCCGAGCCTGCGAGGTTAGCTGACGGGCTCGGACTTGGAAGTGTCCTTCGTGCGCTTTAGAGCCGCACGATGCGCCCCGTGCCCCGCCATCGGCGGGACGTTGGTTCCCCCGCGTTGCCCTTCTCGACGCCGGTTTCCGGCGCGGCGAGCAACTTCGGCAAACAAGTTGTCAACGCGCGGATATTACGGCCCGGCGCGTAAGGATGGCGTAAAGGGTTTATAAAAAGTTTGTAAAGACGGGAAGAAAGTTTTCAGTTTTCAGTTTTCAGTTTTCAGTTTTCAGTTTTCAGTTTTCGTCCTGAGTCGCGTGGACATGGGGCGACCTAGCTCAAAGAGGTTTTCTGAAAACTGAAAACTGAAAACTGTCTACTGCTCACTGTTGAAGCGGTAGCCGACCCACGGCTCGGTGAGGAGGTAGCGGGGGGCGGAAGGGTTCGGCTCGATCTTCTTCCGCAGTTGGCCGACGAAGACACGAAGGTACTCGCCCTGCTCCGTGTAGTCGCCGCCCCAGACCGCGCCGAGCAGATTGTGGTGCGTGAGGACTTTGCCCGCGTGCCGCGCGAAGTGAACGAGGAGGTCGTATTCTTTGGGCGTGAGATGAACTTCCGCGCCGCGCACGAAGACGCTGCGGGCTTCGAGGTCAATGCGGAAGTCGCCGGACTCCAACACCGCCGGAGAGGCTTCCGGTTTGGGGGTCGCCATCGCCCTCCGCAGTTGGGCGCGCACGCGCGCCAGCAACTCTTCCATCCCGAAAGGCTTGGTCACGTAGTCGTCCGCGCCCGCGTCCAGCGCCTCGACCTTCGCCTGCTCCTCGCCGCGCACCGAGAGGACAATGATCGGGAGTTGCGAGAGCGCGCGCAGACGGCGGCACAACTCAAGCCCGTTCATGTTCGGCATCGCAAGGTCGGTCACAACGAGGTCGGGGTTCCAGTCGCCAAAGGTCTCAAGGGCCGAGACGCCGTCGGCGGCGACGCGCACGTCGTAGCCGTGAGTCTTGAGCCCCGTGCGCAGGACGCGCGCGATCTGCGGCTCGTCGTCCACGACGAGGATGCGCGGCGGCTGGCTCATGGCATTCGGCGCAGGTCGCCTGACGCCGCCTGCTCGGCTTCGGTCTTCGATGAAAAATCGGTCTTCGATGAAGAATCAGGCACGGCTGGCGCGTCGTCAATCGGGAGGGTGAAGACGACGCGCGTGCCCTCGCGCCCGCTCGCGTCTTCAATCCAGATGCGCCCGCCGTGCGCCTCGACGATTCCCTTGGCGACGGCGAGCCCCATCCCCGTGCCCCTCGGCTGGCGGCTATCGCCGGTGTCGCCGTCGCGCGTCGCGCGAAAGAACTTGTCGAAGACCCGCTCGCGCAGAGCGAAGGGGATGCTCCGCCCCTCGTCCTCGACGGCGATGTTTATCATCCCGCCTTCGGCGCGCGAGGCCGCGACGAGGACGCTCGTCCTGTCCGGCGAATACTTGGCCGCGTTATCCACCAGCGTATAGACCACCTCCGACACGGCACGCGGGTCAACCCGCACGACCGGGATTTCGTCTTCAATCTCGACCAGGACCCGGCGGCCCCGCGTCAGCGGCTCGGCGCGCGCGAGCGCCGCCGCGACGATCTCGTCAACGCCTCCCCAACGTCGGCGCAGATGCATCTCGCCCGCCTCGATGCGCGCCAGTTCGATCATCCCTTCGACGAAGCGGTCGAGCCGGTCGCACTCCTCATCTATCACCTCCAGCATCTCCCGCCGCGCCGCCGCGCCGAGCGTCAAAGGCTCCATGCCGGACGCCTTCGCGCGCAACTCTTCCAGAAGGGTGCTGACCGACGCCTTGATTGAAGTAAGCGGCGTGCGGATATCGTGGGTCACGGCGTCGAGGAGCGCCGACTTCAACTTCTCGCTCTGCCTGAGCGCCTCCGCGTGACTCGCGCGCTCGAAGGCTTCACGTAGCTCTTCGTACACCCGCTCGATCTCGCGGCGACCGGCGTCCGCCTCCTCCGTCCGCCTCTCCGCCCGCGCCGAGAGTTGCCCCACGGTGATGGCGGTGACGAGGAACGCGGCGAGCGCGACCCAGTTGTCGGGGGCGGCGACGGTCAGCGTGCCGAACGGCGGCAGAAAGAAATAGTTGAAGCAGAGGACGCCGAACAGAGAGGCCGCCACGGCGGGCCGTGCGCCGCGCCGGATGGCGACGAACATCACGACGAGCAGCAGTGCGAGCGCGACGGTCGTGGTGTTGGCATGTCCGGCGAAGAGCTTGAGCACGGCGGTGACGGCAGCCACGCCCGCGAACGCCGTCACGTAACCCGTCCAACTCTTGCCAAACTTCGTTGGCCTCATGCGCTCTATTGTATGCCGAGAGGGCGAGGCGTGTCAGTCGCACCCGCTCTCTGCGTCTATCGCGCGAGACTTTATCCCGCCGCGCAGACCGACTTGTAAAACGTTCGTCCCGTTCTTCGGACAGCGCTCAAAGCCCTTTATCCAAATCCCGCAAGGCCACGCCCCTCTAAATTCATTTTCGTCAAGACCCGCCCTTCGGCGTCGCCGCGGACGGTGAAGACGGCGGCGCGTTTAATGCCAGCGTCCGTCGCGCGCGAAGGCATCAGGCATGTGCGTTGCATCCGTCAACGACGGCAGGCCGCGTCGCCCGCGCCGTCGTCCAACTCGTCGGACGGGTTGTAAAAGGCGCGCGACGAGTCCCTCGAAGTGTCTCCCCGTGCAAGCGCCTGCCGAACCGTTCGAGAAGAAATGTTTGGAGGTCGAAGTTTATGTTTAGACGTTTACCGGTCGGAATGTTCATAGCCCTCGCGCTCATCTTCATCAACGCGGGCGCGGCGCACGCGCAGGCGACGGGCGGCTCCATCGCGGGGCAGGTTCTGGACGCGAACGGCGCGGCGGTTCCGAGCGCCACCGTCACGCTCCGCAACGAGGCCAACGGGCAGACCCTGACGGCGCAGACTTCGGAGTCCGGCGCTTACAACTTCCCCAACGTCCTCGTCGGCGAATACACCGTCACCGTCGAGGCGCAGGGGTTCCAGAAGGCGACGCAGAAAGTGCCCGTCTCTTTGAGTAACGAGTCGAGCGTCAACACGGTCTTGCAGGTCGCCGGTCTCGGCGCGGAGACGGTCGAGGTGTCGGGCGGCAGCGAGGCTCTCGTGCAGACCGAGAACTCGCAGCTCAGTCGCAACTTCGAGGCGCGGCAGGTGCAAGACCTGCCCATCTTCAACGACCCGCGCTCGCTCGCCTTGCTCTCGCCGAACGTCGTGGCGCAGGGCGCGGGCGTGAATGGCGACGGCGGCTCGGTCGGCGGCACGCGTCCCAACTCGAACACCTTCAACGTGGACGGCGTGGACAACAACGACCCCAGCGTAACCGGGCGGCAGCTCGAAATCATTCAGGACGCCATCTCCGAGGTCGCCATCCTGACGAACAACTTCAACGCCGAGTTCGGCACGGGCGCGGGCGGCCAGTTCAACACCGTCACGAAGTCGGGGACGAACGAGTATCACGGCTCCGGCTTCCTCTACTTCCTGAGCCAGCGTCTGAACGCGACGACGACCGGCGAGGAGGCCGCCATCCAGCGCGGCGACCTTTTGGAGAAGCCGCAGCTCCGGCAGCCCCGCTACGGCGGGACGTTCGGCGGCCCGATCCTGAAGAACAAGCTCTTCTTCTTCGGCGCGTACCAGCGCACCGACTTGAAGCAGCAGGGCGCGGGCGTCTCTTACACCGCGCCGACCGCCGAGGGCTTGACGCGCATCGCGGCGATACCGGGCGTGAGCCCCTTCGTCGCCGGGCTCCTGCGCGACAACCTGACGCTCGCCGCCGGGGCGACCGAGACGCGCGAAGTGCTCGGCGTCTCCGGCATCCCCTTCGGTCAGGTCTCCATCGTCACGCCGAACGACCTCTTGCAGACGCAGTTCCAGCTCAACATAGATTACCTGCGCGGCGAGCGCGACCAGTTCCGCTTCCGCTACTCGCAGGACGGTCAGGTGCAGCAGCAGCCCGGCAATGGCAACGTCAAGTTCAACAACACGGTGACGCAGCCGGTGAAGCTCTTCTCCGCCGGTTGGATTCGTCTCTTCACGCCGAACGTCGTCAACGAGCTGCGCCTCTCCTACAAGCGCTTCAAGCAGGACTTCGTGCTCGACGACCCGGCGTTTGAGACCTTCCCCAATCTGACCGTGCCCGACTTGAACCTCGGCCTCGGCCCGAACGGGAACTTGCCGCAGGGCGGCTTCGACAACTCTTACCAGCTCTACGACTCGGTGAGCCTGACGCGCGGCGCGCACGCCTTCAAGTTCGGGGCCGAAGGCCGCTTCCTCATCTTCACGAGCTTCTTCCTCCCGCGCGGGCGCGGCGATTACGTCTACGCCAACCTCGACGAGCTGCTCTTAGACCGCGCGCCGACGGTCGTTGATTTGCGCGGCGTCGGCTCCTCGGCCTTCACCGGCAACCAGCGGAAGCTCTACGCCTTCGCGCAGGACGACTGGAAGGTGACGCCGAACCTGACGTTGAACCTCGGACTGCGCTACGAGCACCTTTCGCTCCCGCGCGACGCGCAGCTCCAAGCCCTCAACTCCATCGCGAACGTGCCGGGCTTGATTGAATTCAACGTCCCGAAGACCGACAAGAACAACTTCGCGCCGCGCGTCGGCCTCGCCTACTCGCCGGAGTTCGGCGGCACGCTCGGTCGGCTCATCTCCGGTAAGCGCGGGCAGAGTTCCATCCGCGCGAACTTCTCCATCAGCTACTACGAGACGTTCCAGAACCTTTACCTCTTGAACCTCCCGCCGCAGTTCCAGCAGGAGCAGAGCGCGGCGGTGCTCGGACTCACCGCCAACTTCCTTCAGAACGGCGGAGTCCCTTCGACGCCCATCCCGCCGACGACGGTGGATGACGCGCGCGCCAACACGGCCTCCTTCATCACCGACTCCGTCCAGCCCTACAACATGTCTTGGATGCTCTCCTACCAGAGAGAGCTGATGCCCGGAACCATCATGGAGCTGCGCTACCTGCACACGGCGGGCCGTCACCTCCCCGTGCAGGTGCGTTTGAACGGCGGCGTGGTGGACACGAACCGTCTCGTCATCCCGACGTTCCTGACGAACCCTACGTCTGGGCAGCTCGCCGGACGCCAGACGCTCGGCGACGTGGGGCTCGACATCGTGCGCGACGAGGACGGCAACGCGGTGGCGAACAACCGCTTCCCGGCGCGGCTCGGCGGCAACGGCTTCGCCGGCTCCGTGACTTCGTTCGAGCCCGAAGGCAACTCGGTCTACGACGCGGGCGCGATCAGCATCACGCGCCGCTTCGCCAACCGCTTCTCCTTCACCGGCGCGTACACATGGAGCAAGGCGATAGACAACGCCACGAACGAGCTGTTCTCAAGCACCGTCAACCCGCGCCGCTCGCAGAACGGCTTCGACCTGAGCGACGAGCGCGCGCTCTCGGCGGTGGACGTGCCGCACCGCTTCGTCGCCTCGCTCAACTACGAGACGCCGACCTTCCGCAAGTACAACGGCTTCGTCCGCTCGCTCCTCGGCGGCTGGCAGGTGAGCGGCATCTTCCAGACCCAATCCGGTCAGGTCATCACGCCGCAGTCCGGCATTGACAGCAACCGCGACCGCGACGCGGCGGGCGACCGCACCATCCTGAACTTGAGCGGCACGCCGGGCACGGGCTCCGCCGTCTACCCCGTAGACATCAACGGCAACCGCCTGACCGTCACCGAGGGCGGCGTCACGCGCTTCGTTGACCCCTCCGAAGGCGACGGGCGGACGGCGGCTTACGTCGCCTTGAACCCGAACGCGCAGTACATTCAGGCGGGACTCGGCGCGCGCGCCAACGCGGGCCGCAACACGCTGCGCACCAACGGCTGGAACCGCACCGACGCGGTGTTCCTCAAGAACTTCCGCTTCGGCGGCGAAGGCCGCTACACCTTCCAGTTCGGCGCGGAGGTCGGCAACCTCTTCAACCAGCGCATCCGAACCATCGGCGACTACGGCTCGCCCTTCTTCGTCAACCAGAACGACCAGAACGGGACGAACCAGTTCGGCATCGGCGCGGTCTCGTTCGCCTTCCCCGACGTGACGAGCCCGAACTTCAACGACTACAGCGTCGGCAACTTCAGCGGGCGCACTATCCAACTGAGGACCAAGTTCATCTTCTGACACGGTCACTCTCTTAACGACCATGCACCGGGGGGCTTCGGCCCCCCTCTTTTTTTTTGCGGGAGTGAAGAAGGCTTCGGCGAGCCTGTCGGGTGAGTGGCTGTCGGGTGAGTCGTCAGGCGTCGGCCTTCGAGAGTTGCTGCCGGAAATGCTCGCGCCAGCCGTCGGGCAGGGCTTCGAGCGCGACGGCGCGGCGCATCGTCTCGAAGTCCTCCTTGTCTCTCGCGTACAGGCGGGTGATGTCGGCAACCGTGATGTCGCCCTCGCCGCGCGCGAGCAGTTCGATGTCGTCCCCCGCCCCGACTTCGCCTTCGCGCTGGACGGAGAAGTAGAAGCCCGAACGCCCGCTCGCCATGAACCTCTTCACGATGTCGGCGCGACCGAACTTGATGGAGAGCTTGTAGCAGGGCATGCGCGGCTCGGTGACGGTCAACTCCGCCGTCCCGACGCGGAAGCGGTCGCCGATGCGGACGCTCGATTCGTCGAGCCCCTCGGTCGTGAAGTTCTCGCCGAACATGCCCCACGGGAGTTTCGTCCCCGGCAGTTCGGCACTCCAGTATTCGTAGTGCTCCGAAGGGTAGGCGTAGACCGCCTTGGTGGGGCCGCCGTGGATGTTGAGGTCGGCCTGCCGGTCGCCGTCGAGGTTGAGAGCGCGGAGGACGACGCGCCCCTCGACGGGCGTCTTGAAGATGCCGGTCGAGACGCTCTGCCCGTTCCACACGGCGAGGCGCGGGCGGCTGACGTTGACGGATAAGAGTCTCAAGGCCGTTTGTCGAAGTCGCTTCAGCCCTCCATCACGATGCCGAAGCGTTCGCGCAGCGCCTCCGCATACTCCTCTTCGCTGCTCAGGGTTCGCTCCTGCCGCCCGCCGTCATCGGAGGTCGTAATCAGTCGCATCCCGCTCAGAGTGACGCGCCCGCCTTCCGTCGCCCGCGAGCAGACGCTTTGCCGCGTGAAGTGCGACTGCGGCGAGGTCTGATGATAGCGGCACATCTCCGCGTAGTCGGCGTATTCGTGGGGCCGGAGAGTGAAACGGTATTGAGCCTTCCACTCGTCCCCTTCGTCGCGCCGCGTGAGGATGAGCTGGTCGCCGTCGGGGTCGAGCCTGTATGCAGAGCGGCCCTGTGCCTGTTCGCCCCGCTCGTCCAAAAGCAGCGGCTCGCGGAACGAATCGCCGAAGCCGACATCCGCGAGCCACCGCTGCTCTAACGTGACCATCAACGTCATGTGATCGAAGTCAGGCCCGAAGCCGCCGTCGTCTCTGGCGACCCCGGCGGAAAGCATCGCCACGTCGAAGTCGAGCGCGCGCAACAATGCGGCGAACAAGCCGTTGGCCTCGTAGCAGAAGCCGCCGCGCCCGTTTTCAACTATCTTCGTATAGAGCGCGTCGTCCGCGAGGACAATCGGCTCGCCGTGATGAATGCTCAGGTTCTCGAAAGGCACGGCCAGCAGGTGCGCGACCTGCAACCCCCGCAGAGTCTCGGCGGTCGGCTCAAGCGGGCCACGGTAGTTGATGCGTTCGAGATAAGCCTTGACGTTCACCCGGCTCTCTGACCTCGCTTCGATTTCGCTCTAAAGCGTCTTCAAGTCAATGACGAAGCGGTAGCGCACGTCGCCTTTGACGGTGCGGTCGTAAGCCTCGTCAATCTGCCCGACGGGGATGACTTCCACGTCCGAGGTGATGCCCTTCTCCGCGCAGTAGTCGAGCATCTCCTGCGTCTCGCGGATGCCGCCGATGAGCGACCCGGCGACCGAGCGCGCGTTCATGATGAGCGAGAAGGCATGCACCTCCAAGGGCTTCTCCGGCGCGCCGACGAGCACCATCGCGCCCTTACCGCGCAGGAGGTTGAGATACGCGTTGAGGTCGTGTTGCGCCGACACGGTGTCGAGGATGAAGTCGAACTTACCGGCGAGCGAGTCGAGGCTCCCCGCCTCCGTCGTCACCACAAAGTCGTGCGCGCCGAGGCCGCGCGCGTCCTGCTCCTTCGAACGCGACGTGCTGAAGACCGTGACCTGCGCGCCCATCGAGGCGGCGAGCTTAACGCCCATGTGGCCGAGGCCGCCAAGCCCCACGACGCCGACGCGCTGGCCCTCGCCGACCTTGAAGCGGCGGAGCGGCGAGTAGGTCGTAATCCCGGCGCAGAGCAGCGGCGCGACGTTCGCGAGCGGTAGATTCTCAGGGACTCTCAAGGTGTAGTCCTCGTCCACGACGATGTGCTTGGAGTAGCCGCCGAAGGTCGGCGTCTTCTCGTCACGCTCCGTCCCGTTGTAGGTCGAGACGAGATGATTCTCGCAGAACTGCTCTTCGCCTTCGCGGCAGTTGCGGCACACGCGGCACGAGTCCACGAAGCAGCCGACGCCCGCGAGGTCGCCTTCTTTAAAACGTGTGACCTCCGCGCCGACGCGCGCCACGCGACCGACGATCTCGTGGCCCGGAACCATCGGGAACGTCGAGTTGCCCCACTCGTTCCGCACCTGATGGATGTCGGAGTGACAGACCCCGCAGTATTCGATTTCGATGAGCACGTCTTTCGGCCCCGGCTCGCGCCGCGCGAACGCGAAGGGCTTGAGCGGCGCGCTCGCCTCGTGGGCGGCATACCCCTTTGTCTCTATCACGGATTATTTCCTCCTCGATGAATTGTGCCCTCATCCGAGGGCGAGTTGTAAGGTCTTTTGTCTCAAGAGGCCAACGCCGCGCTCAAGGTCTCGCGCACTTCGGCGGCGAGTTCGAAGGAGCGGAGGCGGGCCGCGTGGTCGAAGATTTGGGCGGTCAGCATCAGCTCGTCGGCCCCCGTCTGTTCGATGAAAGATTCGAGCCCGCGCCGCACGGTCTCCTTCGAGCCGACGAACGAGTGGCGCAGCGCGTGCCTCGTCCCCGCCAACTCGATTTCGTTAAAGCGTCCTTCACTGCTTTCGAGCGGCGGCGGCAGTTGTCCCGGCACGCCTCGGCGAAGGTTGATGAATGCCTGTTGGAGCGAGGTGAAAAGCCGCCGCGCCTCTTCGTCCGTGTCCGCCGCGAAGACGTTCACGCCCGCCATCGCGTAGGGCTCCTTGAGATACTCGGACGGGCGGAACTCGCGGCGGTAGATTTCGAGCGCCTGCGTTAGATAGTCCGGCGCGAAGTGAGAAGCAAAGGCGAAGGGGAGGCCGAGCAGCGCGGCCAACTGCGCGCTATAGAGGCTTGAGCCCAAGAGCCAGACGGGCACCCGGAGCCCCGCGCCCGGCACGGCGCGCACCGCCTGATTCGCGCGCGCCGGGGCGAAGTAGTGAAGCAGCTCCGTCACGTCGCGCGGGAAGTCGTCTTCCGTGTCCGAGAGCTTCCGTCGAAGGGCACGCGCCGTCAGTTGGTCTGTGCCCGGCGCACGCCCTATCCCTAAATCTATTCGTCCGGGGTAGAGAGCTTCGAGCGTGCCGAACTGCTCGGCGATGACGAGCGGCGAGTGGTTCGGAAGCATCACGCCGCCGGAGCCGACGCGAATCGTCTCGGTGCCCCCGGCGACGTGGCCGATGAGGATGGAGGTCGCCGCGCTGGCGATGCCGGTCATGTTGTGGTGCTCGGCCAGCCAGTAACGCCGGTAGCCCCAACGCTCGGCGTGCCGTGCCAAGTCCAGCATCTCTTGGAAAGAGTCGGAGACCGTGCCGCCCTCCCTCACGGGGGCGAGGTCTAAGACCGAGAACGGAATCGCGCCTGTGCCTTTCATGACTTCTCACCCTCCTCGTCTTAAAGCCCGTGGCGAAACAGCTAACGTGGGCAATGTCTGTAGGGGCAGGGCTTGTCCCTGCCCGTTTGGTTTCGCTGAATTCGACGGTTGCGTGTGCCGAAGACGCGGGCCGCGGACTTGCCCTGCCCCTACAGTTTTGCCACGCGCTCTAAATTCCTCACTCGCCGCCTTCGTCCGACTTGTCCAAGTCGAGCACCACGGAGTTGATGCAGTAGCGGAGGCCCGTCGGCTGCGGGCCGTCTTCGAAGACGTGGCCGAGGTGCGAGTCGCAGGCGGCGCAGAGCACTTCCGTGCGCATCATCCCGTGGCTCGTATCCACTTCGGTGCGGACGTTATCGTCCGCCGAGGGCGCGGTGAAACTCGGCCACCCGCAGCCCGAATCGAACTTCGCGTCGGAGCTGAAAAGCTCCTCGCCGCAGGCCGCGCACTTATAAGTGCCCTGCTCTTTGGAGTCGTGATACTTCCCCGTAAAAGCCCTCTCCGTCCCTTTGCGCCGCGCCACCGCGTACTGCTCCGGCGTGAGCGTCGCGCGCCACTCTTCGTCCGTCTTCGAGACCTTCTTCTTCACGGTCGAATCCTTTCCAGATGGTGTTTTGGATAACCTTAACACACGGCTGCGGGTCGCGCATTCCGGGCATTTTGGATTTTAGATTTTGGATTTGCGATTGAAAGAACCGCGAATTAGTTTATACCTATACGCGCACGGCGCGCGGAGTAGCCGGGGCAAAGAACGTGCGGGCATGAAAGTTCGAGAAGGCAAGACGTGACTGATGGAGGAGAGAGCGTGACGCCGGGCGTAGATGTCGCCGATGTGAGCGTGGCGATTGTCGGCAGCGGCTTCGGCGGCCTCGGCGCGGCCATCCGTTTGAAGCAGGAGGGCGTCCGTGACTTCGTCGTCTTCGAGCGCGCGGGCGAGGTCGGCGGGACATGGCGCGACAACAGTTATCCGGGCTGCGCCTGCGACGTGCAGTCGCACCTCTACTCCTTCTCCTTCGCCCCCAACCCCGAATGGACGCGCAAGTTCTCGCCGCAGCCCGAAATCTGGGAGTACCTCAAACGCTGCGCCCGCGACTTCGACGTGCTCCCGCACATCCGCTTTCATGAAGAGGTGCGCGAAGCCGCTTGGGACGAAGGCGCGCAACGCTGGCGCGTCGAGACTTCGCGGGGCCGGTACACGGCCTCGGCTCTCGTCTTAGCATCGGGCGCACTGAGCGAACCCGCCTTGCCGAATCTCCCCGGCCTCGAAAGCTTCGAAGGAAAAGTCTTTCACTCCGCGCGTTGGGATCATAAGTACGACTTGAAGGGGCGGCGCGTGGCGGTCGTCGGCACGGGCGCGTCCGCCGTCCAGTTCGTGCCGGAGATACAGCCGCAGGTCGCGCGGCTCGACTTGTATCAACGCACCGCGCCGTGGGTCGTGCCGCGCCGCGACCGCGCGCACGGCGAGCGCGAGCGCCGAATGTTCCGCCGCTTCCCCCTCGCGCAGAGGTTCGCGCGGGCCTTCATCTACTTCTTCCGCGAAGTCTTCCTCCTCGGCTTCCGCCACCTCTGGCTCGCAGATAGAATCGAAGCCCTCGCGCGGCGGAACCTTGAGAAGTCCGTCCCCGACCCTTCGCTGCGCGCGAGGCTCACGCCCGACTACCGCATCGGCTGCAAGCGCATCCTCATCTCGAACGAGTACCTCCCGACGCTCACGCGCCCGAACGTCGAGGTCGTGACCGAAGCCATCAAGGAAGTGCGCGCGCGTTCAATCGTTGACCGCGCGGGCGTCGAGCGGCCCGCCGACGCCATCATCTTCGGCACGGGCTTCCGCGTCACCGACCCGCCGCTCGCGCAACATATCCGGGGGCGCGGGCGGCGGACGCTCGCCGAGGTCTGGATGGGGAGCCCTCGCGCGCTCGCCGGGACGACCGTCGCGGGGTTCCCGAACTTCTTCATCCTCATGGGGCCGAACACGGGGCTCGGACACAACTCCGTGGTCTACATGATGGAGGCGCAGATAGAGCACGTCCTCGCCGCGCTCCGGCACGTGCGGCGGAGCGGCGCGAGCGCCATCGAGCCGAGGGCGGAGGCGCAGACGGCTTACGTCAACGAAATCCAGAAGAGGATGGAGGGGACGGTGTGGGTCGCGGGCGGCTGCGCGAGCTGGTATCTCGACTCGACGGGTCGCAACTCGACGCTCTGGCCCGACTTCAGTTGGCGCTTCCGCCGACGCGTCGCGCGCCTCGACCCCGGCGAGTACGTCCTCAGCTTCGGAACGGAGGAACACGTCCCTTGAGCTACAACGTTGCGGGTAAAGTCGTGCTCGTCACCGGCCCGGCGCGCGGCATCGGCGCGGAGACCGCGCGCCAGCTCGCCGCGCGCGGCGCGCGTCTCGCTCTGGTCGGGCTTGAACCGGAGCGCCTCGCCGCTCTGGCCTCGGAGCTGGGCGACGGGCACGTCTGGTTCGAGTGCGACGTGACGAATCAGGCGGCGCTCGAACGCGCGGTCGAAGGGACGTTCGAGACTCTGGGCGGGATTGATGTGGTCGTCGCCAACGCCGGGATAGCATGTAATCGCATGGTGGCGACCGGCCCCGTGGATGCGCTCGTGCGGACAATCGAGGTGAATTTAATCGGCGTCGTCCGCACCGTCAGCGCGACGCTCCCGCACGTGACGGAAGCGAAAGGCTTTTACCTCCTCGTCTCTTCGGCTGCCGCGCTCGCCCCCCTGCCCGGCATCTCGACCTACGCGGCGGCGAAGAGCGGCGTCGAGCAGTTCGGCAACGTGCTGCGGTTGGAGTTGGCACACAAGGGAGTCGGCGTCGGCGTCGCGCACCCCGCGTGGATAGACACAGACCTCGTGCGCGACGCGCGGCGCGACCTCGGAAGCTTCGAGGAGATGCTCGCCACTCTGCCGGGGCCGTTCGGCTCCGTGACCTCGGTCGGGACTTGCGCCGCCGCCTTCGTCAAGGCCATCGAGCGGCGCAAGCGTAAGGTCTACGTGCCCGGCTCGCTCGCGCCCTTCGCCGCCTTCCGCAGCCTCTTCGCGAGCCCCCTCGCGGAATACCTCATGGGCCGCAACGCGCGCCGACTCGTCCCCAAAGCCGAGCGTGAGGCCCTAGCGCTCGGCAGGCCCTTCGGCGCGCATAGCGTGGAGACCGCCGGGAGGCCGGACGAAGAAGAATAGGTTTCTCCCGTGCGCGACGAAGATAAAGACTCGCTGCCTGCGCGGCACTAAAATCTCCACTCCAGCTTCTTGTCTTTGCCGTACAGGTAAGAGTTCGGGAAGTCGCTGTTGCCGGCGAAGGCCCCGTCGCGCGTGGTTGGCCGCGCCGGTACGAGGACTAGATTCATTTCGCCGATGCCCTCGAAGTAGTGGAGCTTCCACCGGTAGGTCATCTTTTCGGGCTGGTTGTTCTGTGATTTCAAGACCGCCCCCGCGCGGTTCCGAAGGGTCGCCGTGCTCGTCTTCGGCGAGATGGTCAGCGAGTCGCCCTCGACGGAATAGGAGCCGCTCTCCAAAATCGTCCAGAACTCGTCCGAGCGTAAATAACCGCCCCAGCTCTCGCCCTTAAAACTGTAAGAGCCGTCGGCCCCGAATTGGTACTGGCCCTTGTAGTAACCCGCGTTGGTGAGCACCGCGCCGGGCGAGAGTCCCCACGGGCTGCTCGCGCTCTTGCTCCACATGCCGACGACGCTTTGTCCCGCGTTTGAATTCGCGGGTTGCGGCGCGGGCTGCGGCGCGGGATTGTCTTCCGCAATAAGAAGCTGGTCGCCCTTGAAACTCAGTTTGCTCGCCTCGACGCCGAGCACGAAGCGCAGCACGTAGTCTGCGAAGGCGCGGTTGGTGTCGAGCGCTTGCGCGTCGCCCGTCTGTTTGGCGACCTCGTAGAGGACGAGCGTGTACCCGCCCACGCACACGAGCCAGTCGTGCATCTTCTGCTTCTCGGAGTTCGACGCGCGGGCGAATTCCGGCACGCCCGCGACGGCCCTCTGCAACTCCGCGAAGAGCGCCTCCGAGGCTTTGTCGGAGGGCTCCGCCTGCCGCTGGTGGGCCATCACGTTGAGAGAGATGAAAAAGGCGAAGGCGGCGGCGAGGTTGTTCGCCTTCCCTTCCTTCACGATGTCCGTCTCGTAGCCCTTTTTGATTTGCAGGAAAAGCTCAGTCAACTCGGCCTTCTTCTGCTCGTCCGCCCCCAACGCGTCGGCCAGTGCTTTCGCCACGCCCGAATCGCCCGCCGGTTTGAAGATGACGACTGACGCATCAGCCGCCGCTGTCGGGCGTTTCTGTGCCCGCGCGTCCCTCAAGGCACGCATGATTAAAGGCGAGTTCGGACGGCCCCACGTTCCCTCGAAGCGTTCGGGGGATTGGGCTCCGCCCTTCACGCCGAAGAAGAGCACGGAAGCCAGAGCCACCGCCGTAATGCGTAAAGTTCGCGCGTCCATTTTCAACCTCGCGACCCCTTTCCGGAGTTGTCCTGATTCAAAGAGAGCGACCACGCGCATTGAATCAACAAACGAATGTCCGAGGCAAGAGCTAGAGGCGGGTGTCGCAGCTTAGGAAACCCCGCGAGAAAGATGACGGCTAAAATTTTTAGCCTCATAATATTCAAAGCAACCCAACGCCGAGCCTCACCCGTCACTGTAGTTGATTCGTGAGGCCGTCGAAGCTCCCCGGCGCGAGAGATGCCACCACCGAGCTTGAACGCCCGCCGGAGACGCGACAAGAGAACAAGGTCAGGAGGGCGGCAGGAGAGACGATGAGTAAATTCAGACTCTTTTACAACTTCCGCGTGCGGCTGCTGCTCGTGCTGGCGGGGCTCCTGCTCGCCACGCTGGGCGTGCAGTACTTCATCGAGCGACGCGCGCAGGGGCGCACGGCCACTCTCATCGCCGAGCAGGAGCAGGCGCTCGCGCGGAGCACCTCGCTCGCGCTCGAAAGCATTGACTCCACGCGGTACCTGCAAGAGATAGACGCGGAGCGGAGGACGCCGCTGTTGGAGCGGTTCGCGGGGCGGGTCATCAACGTCCTCGTGGTGAATGAAGACGGGCGCGTTGACGACAGCCTCGACCCTAAATACAGGCCGTCGTCACGCGAGGCCAGTGGCGGGCATTACTTCCACATCACCGAAGTCGGCCTCCCGAAGCTCGCCGGGTCGGGGCCGGGGATGACCCGGCTCAGGCAACTCCTGCCGGGGCTCCCTTCGACGCCGGAGCCGGTCGCCGGGGAGCCGCGCGCCGTCCCGATCGTGCTGCGCAGCGCGCGGGGGATGACCTATATCATCATCGTGCTCGGCTCGGCCAACATGCTGGGCAACCAGACGAGTTGGGAAGGCGCGGAGCCGCTCGTGACGACACTCGCCGTGTTGCTCGTGGCGACGCTCGCCACCTTCCTGCTCGTCTGGCGCTTCATGCGCCCCTTATCCGAGCTGATGTCAGCGGCGCAGATGGTGGCCGCCGGGAACTTCGACTTCCGCGTCGCGGCGGCGGAGCGGCGCGACGAGATCGGCGCGCTCGCCTCGACCTTCAACGAGATGCTCGCCGGGCTCAAACACACGCGCGAGCTTGAGACGCAGTTGCATCAGGCGGAACGCTCGGCGGTCGTGGGCCGCCTCGCCTCGGCCATCGCGCATGAAATCAAGAACCCTCTGAACTACATCAACCTCACGCTCGACCACCTGCGGACGAGCTTCGCCCCGCCGGACGAGCCGAAGCGCTCGGTCTTCGAGCGGCTGACCATGCAGGTGAAGGCGGAAGTGGCGCGCGTCAACACGCGTATTAAGGAGTTCCTCAACTACACGCGACCGGCCTCTTTGGATTTGCGCCCGCTCGATTTGGCGAAAGAGGTGGGGGACGCACTGCGGTTGGTCGAGGTGCAGGCCGAAGAGAGCGGGCTGGAGACGCGCGTCGAGCAGGAGGGGGAAATCCCTTTGGTGTTGGGCGACCCGGCGGCGCTGCGCTCGCTCTTCACGAACCTCTTGATTAACGCGCTCCACTCGATGGAGGGCGAGGGGGCCGGGCGGCTGACGGTCTCTTTGTCGCAGGAGGACGGGTTCGCGCGCGTCCGCATCTCTGATACGGGGGGCGGCATCGCGGCGGAAAACATCGGGCTCATCTTCGAGCCCTACTTCTCGACGAAGGAGACGGGCACGGGCCTCGGACTCGCCATCGCGCGGAAGGCGGCGGAAGACCACGGCGGGACAGTCTCCGTCGAAAGCGAGCCGGGCGCGGGCACGACCTTCACCGTGCGGATACCGGCGGCGGCCAAGTCTTAAGGCTCCTGCGTCCTTAAAGCTTCCTCGCCACCTCTCCCACACGTATCACGCCGCCCTTGACCACCTTCGCGTTAATGCCGCGCAGATGGAGTTGCTTCCCCGTCGCCGAGTTGACGAACTTCATCGCCTCCAGCCCGAAGCGCGCCACAAACTTTTTGCAGCCCGTGTGCGGCTGCGGCGTCACTTCAATCACCGCCGTCCCTAAGGCCAGCCGCGTCCCCGCAGGCAAGTTCTCCTCGCTCAAGTCGAGGTCGAGATAGAGCTGATCCCCGGCCAGCGGCCAACGCTCTTTGAACTGCGCGACGAGGGCAATGACCCTTGAGTTCATGACGTTGAGCTGCATCTCAGGATGCGCCGAGCCGTCAGCGGTGCGTGAGCTGCCGCGCTCCCACCAGCCGTCTCCGACGAGACCTTCAAGAAGGTGAAGCTCGCCCTCCGCCAGCACCTCCCGCTCATCAGTCCGTGGGCGGCGGACGATCATTTCCAGAAGACCTTCATCTTTCGGCGAACGGCGAATCTCGTCCAGCCCCGCCTCAAGCTCCGTCGTCGTCAGGTGTTTCGGAATGGTCATCATTCTGGTCTTCCTGCCTTAAGATTTGATTATGACGCCTTGACCTTCGACATCATCCGCCCCGGTTGGTTCGTCAGCCCCGCAGAAGGGAAAGATATTATTGAGTGGGCGGGGTGTCAACGGCTTGTGACGGGGAGTGAGAGCTTGTTGATGAGGAGCGGATTGAACGTGTCTTGAGAGCGAGGCCGAAGGGCCTGACCCGTAGTCTTGAGCGTTCCCGCCGGAGGCGGCTCTGACAAGAGAGCCCCCGTCTCAAGGCGGGGGAAGGATAAAAATTTTACTCGCCTGTGCATCACACTCATACGTGCCTTGCGGAAGCCGCCCGGCCCCCGGAACGTCGCTCCGAGAGGCGTATAAATCCAGCCGCCTCTGTTTTTGCAGCCACTCGGCAGCGAATTATGCGGAGACCTCAAGACTCTGGAAGAGGGCCGCGCGCCTTCCAGAGAAAAGCCGCCCGTCTGGCCCACAGCTTGCTCTCATAATCACCTGAATCGGCTCAGGTTCTACCGAAGTCTTCGGACGCGACATCAAGGGCGGCACTCGTGCCGATTGAAAGTAACTTTCGTGCGGACAACATCAACCGCCCCCTTTGCGGGGCAGACGCTTCCTCACAACTCCCTCGCGGAGGGTTCCGCCATGACCCACGAAGGTGAGACGACAATCTTAATCGCCGACGACAATCAGGATCGCCTGACGTTCGTCGCGCTGCTTTTGAAGCAGGCCGGCTACAAGGTTCTGACGGCGGGCGACGGGCGGGAGGCGTTTGAAGTCGCCCGCCGCGAGCGCCCGCTCGTGGTCATCAGCGACGTGATGATGCCGCACGCGACGGGCATTGACCTCTGCCGCTGGATGCGCGGCGACGAGGAACTGCGCTCCGTGCCCGTCCTGCTGGTGAGCGCGCTGCGCGTGGACGAGGCGAGCGCCGTCGAGGGTCTACGCGCCGGGGCCGACGACTATCTCGAAGCGCCCTTCGACCCGATGAGACTCGTGGCGAAGGTGGCACGGCTGGTCGAGCGCGCGAGGTTCGAGGCCGCGCTGCGCGAGAGCGAAGAGCGTTACGCGCTCGCCGCCGGGGGGGCCAACGACGGCCTGTGGGACTGGCGCTTGAAGCCGGGCGCGATTTACTACTCGACGCGCTGGAAAGCGATGCTCGGCTACGCCGAGGACGAAATCGGCGACGCGCCCGAAGAGTGGCTGGGGCGCGTGCATCCCGAAGACGAAGAGCGGCTCCGCGCCGAGATTGAGGCGCACGCGCGCGACGGCGGCGCGCACTTCGGGATTGAGCACCGCGTGCTGCACAAGGATGGAGACTACCGCTGGATGCTCTGCCGTGGGATGGCCGTGAGGGACGGCGAGGGCAGAGTCATCCGCATGGCCGGTTCGCTGACGGACATCACCGAGCGGAAGCTCGCCGAGGAGCGGCTCGTCCACGGCGCGCTCCACGACTCTCTGACGGGACTGCCCAACCGCGCGCTCTTCATGGATCGCCTCGCACACGCTCTGGAGCGCGCAAGGCGTCACCCCGAATTTCCCTTCGCCGTCATCTTCATAGACCTCGACCGTTTCAAGATGGTCAACGACAGTTTCGGTCACGCCGCCGGGGACTCTCTGCTCACGGAAGTCGCCGTCCGGCTGTGCGCGTGCCTGCGCGCGGGCGACACGGTGGCCCGCCTCGGCGGCGACGAGTTCACCGTGCTCGTCGAAGACCTCGGCCCCGCCGACGCCGCGACCGGCACGGCGGAAAGGATTCAAGCCCAATTCGACCGCCCCTTCGACCTCGGCGGGCATGAGGTCTTCGCCTCGGCGAGCGTCGGCGTCGCGCTCAACGCCATCGGCTACGACCGCCCCGAAGACATCCTGCGCGACGCGAACACCGCGATGCACCGCGCCAAGTCGCAGGGCCGGGCCTGCCACAGGGTCTTCGACACGACGATGCACACGCAGGCGGCGGCCCTCCTCCGACTTGAGACCGAGCTGCGCCGCGCCGTCGAGCGCGAAGAGTTCAGTGTGTGTTACCAGCCGATAGTGTCACTCGGCACGGGCCGCATCGAGGGGGTCGAGGCGCTCGTGCGCTGGCGTCACCCGGAGCGCGGGCTGCTCGCGCCGGACGAGTTCATCGGCGTGGCGGAGGAGACGGGGGCGATCATTGACATAGACCGCTGGGTGCTCATGGAGTCGTGCCGCCGTCTGCGCCGCTGGCAGGCGTGCTTTACGGACGGGCCGCCTTTGTCCGTGAGCGTCAACCTGTCGGCCAAACAGTTCTCGCGCCCCGACCTCGTCGCGTGCGTCGAGCGCGTGCTGCTTGAGACGGGCGTGCCCGCCTCCTCGCTCAAGTTGGAGATTACGGAGAGCGCGCTCATGGGCCGCGAGAAGTCGGTCGCCGAGACGCTGGAGCGTTTGAAGAGTTTGGGGGCCGAGATATACCTCGACGACTTCGGAACCGGCTACTCGTCTCTGAGCTACCTCCACCGCTTCCGCATTGACGTGCTCAAGATAGACAGGGAGTTCGTCGGGCGCATCGGCGCGGGGTCGGAGAGTTCTGAGATCGCGGGCGCGATTGTGACGATGGCGCACAGCCTCGGAATGACGGTCGTCGCGGAGGGCGTCGAGACCCGCGCGCAGCGGGCCGCGCTCGAAGCGATGGGGTGCGAATACGGTCAGGGGATTTTGTTCTCCGGCCCGGTCGCGCACTCGGCCATTGACACGTTACTGAAGCAGCAGGCCGCGCCGCCCGCGAACGCCGCGCTCCGGAGATGGGCCTAGCGACGCGGCCACGCCGGGACGCACTAACCGGCGGCTGATGAGAAGTCGGAGGCGAACAAACTAACTTCCTCGCCGTCGCCGGACAGTTTGATTGTCCCTTCAAAATTGAATCCCAATCTCTCAAGCAGCCGGGCCGAATCCTCATTGTCCGGCGAGGTGATAGCCACCAAGCGTTTGAGGCCGAAAGTCCTTCTCCCGTACTCCATCACGGCGGAGGCCGACTCGTAGCCGTAGCCCTTCCCACGGAATGTCCGGAAGGAAGGCGAACCCGACATCCACATCCTCCAAAGAGTCTCTTTTAATCAGCCCGCAGACGCCTATCGGAACGTCGCCATCCTTCAGCTCGGTCAGGTACAGCCCGAAGCCGAGACGCTCGTACATCGCGACCAGCGTCTTCGAAATATAGTCGCGGGCGGCGTCGAGAGTCCTTATGCCCTTGTCGCCGATGAACCGCAGCCAGGCGGGGTCGTTCAAGAGTTCGAGTATGAACTCGCCGTCTTCGACCGTCGCCCGGCGAAGGATGAGACGCTCAGTTTCAAGAATTTTCATATTATCCCACGCGCCCTCAAGCCACTCATCATCCGCCCCAAGTTGAGCATGAGGGAGAGAATCAGCAGGCCGAGCAGAAGGGTTCTGAAGTTCGGCGCGGCGAGCACGCCCCACGCCACCCCGGCCACGACGACGGCGGGCCGTATCAAAGTAAAAGGGCCGAAGATGAGGACGCTGGTGATACTTCGAAGGTCTACCGACGGCGCGGCGCGGACGGCGAAGGCGGCAAGAATAATCAGCGCGTAGGGGACGTAGACGATTAACATCCGCGCGCCGACTTCCTGAAGCTCTTTAAAGAGCCCCGCGGGGTCTGTCGAGAGCAGGAGCAGGACGGCGACCGCCGCGCCCGCAATGCCCACCGCAACCTGCCCCAGAAGAGCGCCCCGCATCATCGCGCGGCGGTAATAAGCGCGCTTGTCAATCAGGGCGTTGCGCCCCGCCGCCTCCCTGTAACCGATGAGGGCCGCGTCAATGGTGGCCAGAGCCCACAACGCTAAAGCAATCATTCAATTTTACCGAGCGAAGCGACCCGGCTGCCCATGTGCTTCAGGAAGGACTCACGGTAGACGGGGCGGACGCCGACGAGTGAATGAAAGACGCGCGGGATGGGCAGCCCCCACAACCTCGTGCCGTAGATGGTCGAGACGAAGCCGGACGCAGCCGTCTTGGCCGTCTCAAGCAGGTCGCGGCTCCGGTGCGCGCGGACGGCTGAGAGCACTCCGTCGTGCTTCGCCAAAGGCTCGCGCATCCGCACCGCGTGAAAGAGCCACGAGCCGAGCGGGGCCATCGGTGAAGGGTGGAAATCGAAGTGGATGAAGGCGCAGGTTTCCGGGCGTTCGTGTTGACTGAGAAGCTCCACGAGCCCTCGGCCACGGAAGTGGTGAAGAATCCCCGTCGAGAGGTAGATGGTGGCGGGGTGGTCTAAGCGAAACGCGTTGGCGACGACGAAGGTGCAGGGGAGCTTCTCGACCTCGGCCAGTCTCCGGGCCTCGCCGACGAGGGCGACGTTGAAGTCCGCGCCGACGAGTTCGACATCATCGCCGAGGGGTTCGTTGGCGGCGAGCCAACGCACGACGAAGCCCGTCCCGCAGCCGATGTCAACGATGCGGATGGGCCTCTCGACGGCCCCCTCGCGCAAGGCATTCAAGAGGGGCTTCAAGAGATTGGCGACCCGTTGCCCGTGCTGGAACTCCTCCGAGATGCGCTGCATCTCGCAGTGGGCGGTGACGAGCAGGCGGTCAACCGCGTGCGGGTCGAGGACGCCGCCTCGTTCCGGTATCCGCTCGACGATACGCGCCGCCGTCTGGTTGCCGATGGCCTTGAACTCTCGAATCACTTGCGACTTGACGACGGGTTGGCGTTCGAGCGTTTCGGGGTCGAAAGAGATGATCGCGTCGGAGACTTCCGGCCCCTCCCTTGGGATGTTTAGTAACCCCATAGAATTTCCCCTCACGCCGTCATGAGGGCTTACGCCTCCAGCGGTTCGATTGAAAACTTCAGCTCGTAGCTCGCGTCATCGCAGCCAAGCACCTTGACGAAGAGTTGGTCTGCGAAGGCCGCGTGCTCGCTCGGAGGGATGTTGTCGAAGCCGAACGTGGCGTACTCGCCCGCCGCCCATTCCACCATGTAGAAGCCCGCGGGCGTGCGGATGCCCTGCCTTTGTAGAAGCTCAAGCGGCTCCTCCGTCAAAGGGTAAGCCATGTTGACTGTGCCGGCCATGACCTGAAGCCACACTTCCGAGCCCGAAAGAGTTGTCGTCTCCATCGTGCAGCACGCGGGCGGCGGGTCGTCGGGGCCGTTGACCCCTTCGTAGACTTCGCGCAGGCTCGGCTCCATCTCGGCGATCTGTTTCGCGCCCATCTCTGACTCCTCCGTGCAGTCGTGTCGGTTGCGGTCTAAGTGGAAAGGGCGGGCCATTGTGGGCCGGGCCGGTCGAACCAGACCCATGCGATGTAGTCGGTCAGCGGCGGCTCGATGTCGAGTTCCCGCAGCCTCGTGTTGACCTGCCCTCGATGGTAGGTGCTGTGCAACGTGACTTGCAGGAGTGTCTCCGCGAGCGAAGAGGTCGAGGGGTCTCGACCGAACCGCCGGGCGAAGCCCCCCGCCCACGGCAGCTCGACAGGCCGCTGGAGTTCATCTTCGCCGAGCGCGGAAAGGAATGAAGACAGCTCCGAGTAGTAACCGCGCGCGGATTCGAGCGTCTCAGGCAGCTCCGGCGAGTCGGAGGGAGGAGGTCTGAGCGGCCCGCCCTGCCAGACCGAGAGGAACGCCCGCTGCACCATGTGGATGTGAAAGAGCTTGCCGCGCAGCGCGAGGTCATCCGCCACACCCGCATTCGACAGGGCGGCAGTCCAGACGAGGGCGTCGGCCCATTGCATGTGGCGGGCAAGCTCTCGCAAGCCTTCAAGGTCAAACATCTTGCCTCCTCCTTCGCACCCGCTTCTCATCTAAAAGCGTCGCAGGCGGAGTCCTCCACCTCGCCGAGCAGGGCGAGGGTCAGCGTGTAACCCATGAACACGCTCAACGCATTCACTTTAGAAACACTGTCCCCGTTCGTGTGGAGAACCTTTCGCCAGTTGCTCGACAGCCCGTGGATGGTGATGGCGGGTATCTTGCCGTCGAGGAACGAGCTCGAATCCGAATCGGCCCCGGAGACCGTCCCCTGTTGGAACGGCATCTTCATCCGCCCGGCCAAATCGGCGGCGCGCGCGACCAACTTCCCGCTTGAGATGCGGCTCTCCGCTTGCGGGACGGCGAGGCCGAGGCTGTCTATGTTGAGCATCGCGCAGTAACGAGCGCGCTGCTCCTTGCCGATGCCCTTGACCATCGCCTTCGACCCGACGAGCCCCTCCTCTTCCCTCCCGAACCCGACGAAGAGCACGCTCTTCTTGAGCGGCAAATCCTTAATAGTCTTATAGAGGTGGGCCATCGTCACGACGCCAGTCCAGTTGTCCACCGCCCCGCAGCCGTGGCTCACTTTGTCGTAGTGCGCGCCGACGACGATGAGTTCGGGCGTGCTGCCCCGCTTGAGCACCGTGACGTTCTCCACCTCCTTCAGCTTCTCGACGGAGATGTCGGAGGGGCGCGCGCCCATCTTCTCGAAGAGAGCCCTGACGGCCTTGAGGCGCTCCGAGTTTCCTTTGCAGGGGGCGGCGGCGATGTCTTCCTGAAGCTGCGTCTGCGTGGAAAAATCAGGCTTGCCCGTTTGGCCTCCCGCCGTCTGAGCCGTGGCGCGCGCCGGCGGACATGAGAGCAACGTGAGCGCCGCCGCGACGAGCACGGCTCGTGACAGGATCATCAATTCCCCTTCCTTTCGGCCACCATCTTATCACTTTCGCGGCTCGGCCCCCGGCCATGACGACGGAAGGACTTCAACGGTGAAAAGGAAAAGGGCCGCCGGAGTGAGCGCCCCCACGCCGGTCAGATGAGAGGACACATTCTAAATAAGAGAAGCGGCGACATTGATACCGCCCCTTCTCTTATCTCACCAGCGCGAGCAGGATACTGATGATGAAGGCGAGGATGAAGAGGAAAATAATCAGGGGGATTTTCCAACGCATATCGCTTTTGAAGACGGCCCCGCAATTCCAGCACGCGCGCTCGCCGGTCGGCACCATCCGGCGGCACTGTCCGCAGGGGCGGCGCGGCGCGGTCGTGGCGCGCCCGCACGAGCCGCAGAACTTCGCGGCGTCGGCGGGCGCGCCACAGAACGGGCACACGCGGCCCGGAGGTTGCGCCGAAGTGTGGCCGCCGGTCGGCGTCTGTCCCTGTGCGAAACTCATCTTCAGCCTCCCGTTAGGCAGCAGGCTTGCCGGTGAGCGCCGCCTCAATCGCCATCCCGTGTTCGCGGTTGCCGGGCATGCCCATGCGGTGGAACTTGGCGACGAACGGCTTCGCCGGGTCGAGCACCTTGATGTGCGTGAAGAGCCCGCCGGTGGAAGCCTTCACGGGCGGGAGGTTGTTCAGCGGGTACTCCAAGACCTCCTGCACTTCCAGATTCTTGCCCTTGAAGCGGAGCACGATGAACCGCCGGTCGGTGAGCCCGACGACGTACTCTTTCGTCAGCAACGCGACGGCAATCGCGCCGGGCAGGATCGCGAGCAAGAAGAGGGGGAGGATAAGCAGCATGCTCGGCTGCTTGACGCCGTATGCCCAATTCTTAAGTTGCTCGCCCGGTTCGAGGTACGGCTGGAAAGCCGCGGCGGGAACGTTGGGGTCTTTGAATCTAGCCATCTCTCTCCTTTGGCCTGAAAAGATAAGGCCGGTCGGCGGGTAAGTACTACGTCGGCGCGACCCTCGGCGCGGCCCGCCGCCCGCGCGGGCAGAGGGGACGCCGAAGACGCACGTTACGGAATTCGTCTCGGCAAGTGCGGGGGCGGCGTCGCTCTTGCAACCGCCCTGAGCGGCGGGCTTATATCACGGGCGTGCGTTCGCCTTCAAGAGTTTTGCGTGCGTCGGGTTTCGACGCCGCCCAAAAGATGCGGCCCGCACCCGGCGCTTCTTAAGCAAAACACGGGAGGCAGACTTCCGACTCAGAGCAGATTTTTGAGCGCGTAGTAGAGAGCGAGCAGCGTTGAAGCGACGGCGAGGATGAGCGTGACGAAGAAGAACGTCCCGACGAAGTCTTCAATAATTTCCATCGCGCCGAAGAGCGCCGACTTCGTGTGCGTGCTCTGATTTTCCGCGCGCGCGCGTTCACGCCGGACGAACCGCGCGCGGAAGTTCTCCACGTTGCAGTAGCCGCACAGGCACGCGAAATCGCCCGCGTCGTACTCGATGCCGCCGCCGCAGGTCTGGCAGCTCGCAGTCTCTCTGCCGCGCGTCTCGCCCTCGAAGACGGGCACGACGGGCAGGTTCACGCGCAGGCTCTTGCTCAGGTTCGTGAGGAAGATGAAGACGATCATCCAGATGATGAAGCCGAAGAAGGCGGACAACATGACGAGGAAAGCGGTCGTCTCGCCGAGCGCCTCGAAGGCCCTGTCAAACTGAGTGTCGGGGAAGAGGTTGCTGCCGATGACGACGGTCGGGAACAAGACGAGCGGCTCGGCGAAGATGAAGAGGAAGAAGAGCCAACCGACCAGCGGATACGTCAGGACGTTCGCCACCCGCCAATGTCTGAGCGCGCTTTTAAGGAGAGCCTTGACCTGCGACTTGAGCGAAACCGCCGCCGCGTAATCTTCCGGCACGTCGCCGCGCGCGCCGCAATACGGGCAGAGGGTTTCCGTCTCGCGGAGCAACAGACTCCCGCCGCAGTCGCCACAATTCAAGGGACGAAGTTTCGGCAACCCTTTGAGAATCGCCTCAAGCCTCTCGTCCGACTTGATCTCCTTGAGGCGCGCGAGCCCCAACTCCTTTTTGAGAGACTCAAGCCGCCGGCTCTGTCTCCGCCACACGACGCCCGCAATCACCACGAGCAACGGCGTGGAGATTCCCTGAAGCAGAAAGATGACGAGGCAGACTTGATAGAAGTAAGCGAACATCCGTCAGAACGTCTGAGATGGCGTCCAAGAGACATCCGGCGCGGCAATCAACCGCCCGGATTCTGCATGAGCCGGACGAGTTTCGACTTTGAAGCGGAAGCGTGATGACACGCGGTGGCCTGTCTCGCGCCCGCGCCATGCGGTGCTGAAATGCTTGAGGGTTTTGGCGGCGGCATCTATTTTATTCAGCCGCGAGTGTCAGAGGGGCTGACGACCTAACGGGTTGTCAGTATGTGGCGGGAGGAGTCTGTGTGTCTGGTGACGCGCGCTTCTCGCTCTTTATCATTAAATTTCGTGACCAGCGCCGTCGCCTCCGAATACTCCAGACCGCCTCTAATCAGGTCGGAGCTGTTTTTCCGTTCAGCCGAGGCGGAAGTGTACTTCCTTCTAACGTTGTATTTAACCGACGTGTCGCCCTCGAACTTCGCTTTCTGTCCCGGCATGGCTTCTATCGTATAAATATACATTCAGCTACTCCTCGTGTGTCAGTCCCCCGCCGCAGAAACGCTCAGGGTTTTTTACAGTATACCGCTTATAACGGAGGCCCGTCACTCTCCCATCCAATCCTTCTCATCCTGGTCAGGCCCCTTGACCCCCTCCGCACTGCGTCTCATGAAGAGCGGGGAGAGCGTAGCCAGCGGCGGATTGGTCAGGCGTCCGTGACCCGGCTCTTCGGTCTCGCCTTCATCTCTCAGCTCCCGGCCAAGGTCGTTACCGGCTTTCCAGTTCTTCGTGTCCTCTTCGGAATTGAGCCCGGCTTCGACCCCTTGCCTGAACTCCGCCGAAGTCGTGTCAACGTCCTCTTTTTTGCCTTCGCCGATTCACTATTCCTTCGTCACAACCCAGCGGGAGAACCTTCAAAGTCGCGGGATGCGCCGCCGGCAATCATGTTGTGTTGCCGACGGCGCTCTGGTGTGTTTGAGTTCGTGCTCTATCCCGCAATCTACCCGCCGTCGCGAGTCGGGCCGAGGCGCGGTCTTAAAAGTTGCGACCGCCGTCGC
>CAWFMF010000002.1:0-225552 GCA_963816985.1 uncultured Acidobacteriota bacterium | reverse complement strand
ATCATCATCGGGCACGTTGTTCTGGAAACTGTTTCCCGTGGTTTTGATTTCGCCCTTCGTGATTGGCGCTCTTCGACTTGTACGGGAATGGCTGACGCTGCCGGATGGCGCAAAATCTCCGTTTGCCGACTATAACCCGCTGGCTCTTCTCTTTTCGATACTGGGTGGCGCTTTCGCCTTCTGGATGCTTGGGGGTTTGAAGAGTGTCTACCTGAAGTTTGATAGCTTGCTGGTTTCAAACTATCTTAAAGAGATTGAGATACCTCTCTCCAATGTCGAGCACGTATCCAAGCCGGAAAACTCCTCTCATCAGCGTATCGCCATCCACCTCCATTCACCTTCAGAGTTCGGCGGTAAAATTGTATTCATGCCTCCGCTCTTCATGGCTCGTGAGGTTGCGGATGAGCTTAGAAACAGGGTTGGCGTTCGGCGTGAGAGTCAGAACACTATGTAGAATGTTTTTTTTGATGGGCGGCATATCATCGGCCTGCATACGAAGAGAGGCTAAAGCTAAATGACATTCGATGAACTCAAATCCGGGTGGAACTGGAACCCTCTTCGCGCTTGCCCCGGCAGGTATGTTTTACTTGGTGTGGATAGAACGCTAGCGCCCGCAGACTTATTAAATCGCGAGACCGAAATTTCTGAATTCGTCGTCGAGAAAGCGAAAGACATTGTGGTGGTTGCCCGACTTGAAGATGGAGGTTTGATCTCTTACAAGAAATTAGATGGGACGTATCTGCATACGCTCAATACGGTTGAAGGCTTCAGTCGAAAGTTATCACAGCTAGGAATATTACTGTCAGACAGAGCGTCTTCGGAGCAGACAGCGGCCTGACAACTCAGACAACCGGACTCGCAATCGGCAAGTCTTTTATCTTTGGCGTTGACTGCTCGCCGGATAATTCGGGCATTATGCCGCAGACAGTCGGTAAGGAAACGAAGAGAGGGCAGAGCGGGGTGAAGACTTGCTTTTTAAACACCAGGCTTTTTCTACTTCTCGGTCTGTTGCTCCTTGCCTCTTGCGGCGATTCGCCCGCCGGCCCGGAAGGAGCGTCTCGACGCTCAGACGTTGAATGCCCCGCTTATGCCGCCGAGGGGCTCGAAGTCAGTTGCCTTAACCACCGCCAAGTGACATACGTCGTCCTCCGTGTTGATTTAAGAGCGGCGCGCATCGAGACGCTGTGGAGAAACTCCGCCGGTGTCCCTTACGGTTCTTTAGACGAAGCCTACCGACAGGTCGGTGACGACCTGCTCGCCATCACTAACGCCGGCATCTACTCCGAGAATCACGCTCCCGAAGGGCTCCACGTCGAAGGGGGTATGACGTTGAGCCCGCTTAACCTGAAGGGCGGTGAGGGGAACTTTTATTGGAGGCCGAACGGCGTCTTCTACGTCGCGGACGACGGCGCCGGGATTGTCGAATCGGAAAAGTTTCAGCCGCTCAATGAACGGGGCGGGATTCAACAGGCCACGCAATCCGGGCCGCTGCTCGTCATTGACGGCGAGGTGAACGACGACCTCAAGCCGGACTCGCAATCTCTATATGTGCGGAATGGGATTGGGGTCAAGTCGCCTGACGAGGTCTACATCGTGATCTCGAAGGGAGAGGTGAATCTGCATGACTTCGCCTCGGTGTTCAGGGAACAGTTGAATTGCCGCAACGCTTTATACATGGACGGATGCGTCTCACAAATGTATCTCCCGGCGCGGGGCGTTCATATCCCTGAGCGGCGACGGTGTGAAAAAGAGTTGGTGGGATTGTTAGGCGTCGTGAAGCGGAAGTGAAAATCTCGTCCCAAAGTAAAAGTTAAATACCTACTGCTTTTTAGAGACGTAATAGACGACGCCCGCTTTGTCGTCGGTCAGGAGGAAGGTGTCGGGGCCGAGGTTGAGCACGTCCACCGGTCGCCCGTACACCTTGCCTTCGCGGAGAAAGCCTGTGATGAAATCTTCGGGCGCGGGCATCCCCGCCGCACTCGCACGCAGCCGCACGACGCGGTAGCCCTTCCGGAGTCCCTCCTTCGTCGAGCCGTGGAGGGCGACGAGGAAAGAGTCCCTGAGTTCGTCTCCGTTGCCAGCCCCGAAGTAGTCGAGGCCGAGCGGCGAGCTGTGCGCGTCGAAAGCCGCGTAGGCCCGGTCAACCTTCCGGCAGTTCCGCTTCCTCCCGCCCGCGTTGAATTTGCCGTCGGGGAAGCGGCCCGCGCCCGACTGGAAGCAGTAGGGCCAGCCGTAGTCGGCGCCCTCCCTGACGGCGTACATGGTGTCGGCGGGCTTGTGGTCGCCGAGGTGGTCAGAGCCCATGTTGGTCGCGAACAGGCGTCCCACCGCCCACCGCGGCCCGACGGCGTTCCGCAGGCCGCGCGCGAAGAACTTCTGGTTCTTCCCGTCCGGGTCCATCTGGATGATGTTGTCCGCGCAGAACTACAAGCGGTCGCTCGAACTCGACCCGAAGAACGCGAACGCCGTCGAGATGCTGAAGAGACTGGAGGGCCGGGCCGCCGCTGTGGACACGAAGGTTTATGATGCTTACGTCGGCGAGTACGAAATCGCGCCCGGCTTCGTCCTCACCATCACGAGGGAGGGGAACAGCCTCATGTCGCAGGCGACGGGACAGGCAAAGGTGGAAATCTTTCCCGAATCGGAGACGACCTTCTTCCTGCGCGTCGTGGACGCGAAGGTGACTTTCGTCAAAGACCCGCAGGGGCGGGTCACGGGGCCGTGATTCGTCAGGGCGGCAGGGACACGCCGGGGAAAAAGGTGAAGTAAATCTCGCCGGGTCGGCGGGCGGGTGATACAATGCGCGCCCGCCGACCCTCGTGAGCCGCCGGTCGGCCCGCCCTGTTGGTGACTCTTGTGATGTGTCGAGCGCCCGTGACTTCTCAGAAGATCAACAACCGAATCACCGCTGATGATTGCGCCTTGCCGGCGTCTGTCGGTCGCCCGCGCGAGGGCACGGAGGTGGACGCGCACGACTCGGCTACACGGCCCTCATGTACGCGGCGAGCGCGGGCCACCAAGCAATAGCGGAGGAACTCGTTAACGCCGGCGCGAACGTCGAGGCCAGGAACAGGAACGGCGCGTCCGTCTTCGAACTGGCTTCGGCCAAGGGCCACACGGCGGTGGCCGCCCTGCTCCGTCACGCCCGCCTCTTTCTGGCCGCGCGCGACGGCGACCTCGCGACCGTCGAGGCCCTGCTCGAAGCCGGGGCCGACGTTAACGCGCTACTCCGCGACGGCTGGACGTCGCTCATGATTGCCACGCTCCACAACCACCCGCAGATCGTCGCCCTGCTCATCCGGCGCGGGGCGTATGTTGATGCCCAGAACACCGCCGGTTGGACGGCGCGCATGATCGCCGAGCGCAAGGGGCACGAGGATGTCGCGCGCTTCCTCATGTACGGGGTGGAGGACTGCCCGCCGCCCCCGCCGCTCCTCACGCCGTCCCGCGCCCGCGCCCGCGTGGAAGACCCCGACCCGGAGGAGTTCCCGACACATCTGAAAGGTTGAAGCGCGAGGGGGTTTGTAAGACGAGGCGGCACGCCCGCCGGTTGAGTCCTCACGTCACTTCAGAATTCGCCGACCCTTTTCCACGCCGCAAAAGAGATGCACGCACGAATCGGACGACTGCTCATCGTCATAGCCTCCTTGCTCTGCACGGCGCACGCCGCCGCCGCGCAGGAGCGGTGTGAGCTTGACCGCTCCATCGCCCCTGACTACGGCGGCGTCATGCTCGGCATGGGGCTCGACGAGTTGCGGAAGATGTTCCCCGCCTCAATGGAACTTCGGACGGTGAAGCCCACCGGTGTCCACCGCGCCACGCTCGGCATGCTCGACCTCAACATCCGGGCCGAAGCCTTCAAAGGCGTGGATGAGCTTTCGCTCACGCTCGTCGGCGGGCGGCTGCACGGGATAGGCGTCGCCTTCCGCGCGCCGACTCTCTGGAAGGACTTGAACGAATTCTCCGAGCACGCGTCGAAGCGGCTCGCGCTCCCGCACGACTCGTGGGGGCCGCCCGTCGGCGACGCCTCGAAGCAGGCGCGGATCATGGACTGCCGAGGCTTCTCCGTAGTCGTCAGGGTCGAAGCGGGCGGGGCCAGTTCGCTGAGCATCGTTGACACGACGCCGGGTGAAAAGGACGGCGGCGGCGCTGACTCGCCCCGCAAGGGCGGGAGCTAAGGCGCGCGGGCCGTCAGACGACGGCGCATATAAAAATTTAAAGAGCCGGCACACTGCGCAGTGTGCCGGCTCTTTTCTTTTCCGTACCGTCTAATCGCCGGACGGATGAGTTACTTGAGAGGCGCGATTGAGACGGTCTTGGTGAGCGGGTTGACCGTGACCTTCAGAAGCTTCGAGGTGCTGCCGAGAAGGCCGCCGCCGCCGCTGCTGGTGCCGCCCGAACCGGAACTGGCCGAAGACCCGCCCGTCGAGCCGGTCTGGGTCGAAGTCCCGCCCGTCCCGCCGGTCGAGGTGGAGACGTTCGCGATGACGCGCGCCGTGAAGGTGAAGAGCACGGTGTTCGGGTTGCTGAACCTGATGGCCCGCGTCCCGCTCTCCTGATCAGGCCGGAAGACGTTGCCGACGAGCGGCGAGTAATCGAAGACCGCCGTCCCCGTGACGCCGTTCCCGCCGTTGTCGGCGTTCGCGACGCGCACGGAATTTCCGCTCGACTCGACGGAGACGATCTCCATCCGGACGGTCGGGAAGTAGGAGGTGGACGAATTGTTCTTGAGCGCCGTCGTCAGGTCGGTCGTGCCCGCGCCGAAGACGATGGTCTTGTTGACGGTCGCGATTGAGCCGGTGGCGTCCACCGCCGCGCGGCGCGCGACCGTGACGGTCTCGGCGTTGCTCGGCATCGTCACGAACTTGCCGACGCGGCCCGGCGTGACCGAGCGGACGCGGTAGCTGCGGCTGCCGTCGCCGACGTTAGCGAAGTCGGCGCTCGTCGCCGCGCCGCCGACCGTGCGGACGACCGAGTAGTTCGTGCCGTCGGAAGACTCCTCAATCTCGTAGGCTTCGACCGCGCCCTGCGGCTGCCACGTGAGCGTGTAGTTGCCGTCGAAATCAAGCCGCTCGTTGCCGCTCACGAAGTCGGCGGCGAAGGCTTGGACGACGGGCGGCGCGCCGCCCTTGAGCTTCGTGCTCTCGATGGTGAAGTCGGTTGCCGCGTTCGCCCAACCGTAGGCGCGGTAGATGTAAGTGCCGGGGACGGTCGTATCCACCGCAATGTGCTCAGGGCCGCTGCCGTTGCCGGAGCTGCCGATCTCGTTGCCGTTCGGGTCAATGAGCAGGAAGTCCAAATCAGGGAGCCCCAGACCAGCTTCCGGCACGTCCGTGTAGTCCCAGGAGAGGGTGGCGTCAACCTTGAGCGTCGCCGCGTCCACCTCGAAGGGAACGTCCACGTAGGTCGCGCCCTCGGCCACGTAGAGGCCGTTGTCGCGCTGGGCTCCGCCGTCGCCCGCGAGCACCGTGCCGTTGAAGGTCTCGGACTCGGAACTCGACACGTCGCTGGACGGGAGGCTCGGCCCCGCCTTCAGGTACATCGGCATCCGGAGGCGGTCGCCGCTGCCGGCGTGCTGCGCGATGACGTACCACTGCAACTGCTTGACCGAAGTGTCGCGCACCTGATTGCCGTCCACGGTGACTCTGGCTTTGAAGGTGGCCGAGCCGCCCGCCGGGACGCTCACGGACGAGGGGCTGACGCTGGCCGAGATGCCCGGCGTGTCGAAGAAGCGGTTGTTCGCCGTCGAGAGGTTATAGGTCCCGCCCTGCCCGGAGAGGTCGCGGATGGTGACGGTCACTTCGCGCGTGTTGACGACGCGGTTGTTGAGGAAGGGCTCCTCGCCGAACGAGTGGCTGCCGAGGATGCCGGGGACGCTGATGCCGTCGCCCGCGACGCCCATCAGCGCCTTCGTGAAGACCGCCGCTTTAACGTCCACGAGGCCGCCGCCCTGATCAATGATCGAGTCGGACTGGCTGCCGTCCGCCAGCGCCGTGCCGGACGCGCTGCGCATATTGGTCGCCGTATTAATCATCGCGGTGCGAATCATGTCGGGCGTCCAGTCGAGGTGCGCCTGCTTGATGAGCGCCGCGACGCCCGCGACGTGCGGGCCGGAGAAGCTCGTGCCGGTGGCGAGCGTGTAGCCGGTCGGGTCGAACATCGTGCCGCCGCCGGTCGTCGCCAAGCCGACGCGAACGGTCGCGCTCAAGACGTTGATGCCGGGGGCGGTCACGTCGGGCTTGATCTGGCCTAAGCCCTCGACGGGGCCGCGCGAGCTGAAGCTCGTCGTCGAGCCGTAGAACTCGTCGGCGAGATATGGGTTGAGCCTGACGGGCAGTTCGGAGACGGCCCCGTTGGCCGGGTCTACGGCGTTGTTGTCGGTCGAAGAGATGGCGTCCACGAGCACCTCGCCGTCTGTTGGCGAGGCGATGGCGCACGGGATTGTGCCCTTGACCGCCGTCGGGTTGGTCGTGTCGCTGATGAGGATGCAGCCGATGGCCCCCGCCGCCGCCGCGCTGGCCGCCATGTCGAAGAAGGTGGCCGACGTGAGCCCTGCGTCTTTAATCAATGCGATGCGACCGCTGACGGCTGCCGGGTAAGTGACGAGCGGGTTATTCACCAGCACGTAGCGTTGCGCGACGGAATCAGCCGCCGGGTCGGGCGTGCCGGCCATCGGGTAGAGCTTCAGGCGGTTGAAGCCGCCCGCCGCCGGAAGGCCCTTCGCCGGGGTGACGGCCCCGGTCTGCCCTTGCGGGACGGCGGAGGCTTGCAGGACGTCAACCGACCAATTGGAGTTGGCCGCGCCGGGGTGCGTCGTGGCGGCCACGGAGATGACGTGGCGGCCAGCAGACGGGGAGCCGACAGTCCCTTCGCCGGGGCCGGAGTTACCGGCGGAGGCGACGACCGTCGTTCCGAGGAGAGCCGCGTTGCTGGCCGCCGTGGCGGTCGCGTCGTCGGGACCACCCGCGCCGCCGAGACTCATGTTGATGACGTGCGCGATGGGCTTCGGCTGGAGCGTCACGCTGACCGGCGAGACGGCGTCCTCGATGCCGAGGATAGTCGAGGAGCTGACGCAGCTACCCGTCCCCGTGCAGACCTTGTAGCCCATCAGTCGGGCCTGCGGCGCGACGCCGTGGACGCGCACGTCGTCAGCCGTGCCGGGCAGGCCGTCCGCGCCCGGAGCCAACGCCAGATAACCGGCGGCGTTCGAAGAGGCGGCGGAGCCGTGGCCGAAGTCGTCAACGAGGCCGCCGGAGAATGACATGTAGTAGATGACTTTCTGGTTCGAGTTGACCGCCGCCGTCGGCGGCAGGAAGCCGAGGCGCGGGGGCGTCGGGTCGCCGCCGAACATCGGGTGCTGCCACTCGATGCCGGTGTCGAGGACGGCGATGTTGATGCCCTGACCCTCGTAGCCCTCGCGGAAGTTGTCGAAGGGCGTCAGCTCCTGCTGCTGGCCGTAGACCGCCGGGGCGTTGATGTACTTGACGCTGTTGTTGAGGTTGAGCCTCAAGACCGTGTCCGGCACGACGCGCTTGACCTGCGGCATCGCGGCGATGACGCCGATGGCCTTGCCCGGAACCTGAAGCGTGACGCCGTTCATCACGAGGCTGAAGCGGTGGTCGGCGCGCGCGGCGACTTCGCCCGCGAAGTTCTTGAGGTCGGTGCCGACGACCGTGTAGCTGATGCCCTGCGCCTTGAGCTGCGCGAGGAACTGATCCTGCTGAGCCGTCAGAGAGTCGCGGTACGCCCGGAGCTGCTCGTCCGAGACGCGCTGGCCGGACTTCTCCGCCTTCGCCTTCCAGACCGCGCCGGGGTCGGCCTTGAACTCGACGATGACCGCCCGCGCGGTGCCCGCGGCCTCGGCCCTGAAGAGGGGGCCGAAGGTCGAGGTGAAGAGGGTGGCCGCCAACGCCAGCGCGCAGGCAGCGGCGAAGCGCCGACCGGAGCGGTAGTGCCGGTGAACGCGCTGCGAATTTGCTTTAGTCATTCTCATTTTCCCATCTCCTAAAATTGATTTTGACTTGCGGCAGCGCGTCCTTTTTTCTTCCAAGCGGGGCAAGGAAACTTTTATCTTCGGGCTCGAAATAATTTCGCTGTCGCATCGGTAGGGTGAGAATAGGAGAAGGTGGTTGAGAAAGACTTGAGGAAGCCTTGAGGGCGAAAAATAAAAAACGGAAGGGACGCACCGTTTCAGCTAAGTGCTGAAGAATACAGCCTTTAAGCTTGCCAAAAAGTTCTTGCCGGCGGGCGAATTGTGAAGGCGGGGCGACGTTCGCCGGGGTAATTTCGGGTGAGAGTTCAAGCCGTCGGCCCCGAAGACGCCTCGGCTCTCGCACGGGCTCAAGTCTGGCTCAAGTGGAGAGAACTGACTTCGAACTCATAAACTAAAGGGGCGTGCGCCCGTGACGGCGCACGCCCCTTCTCTCTGAGAACAAGTTCGGTACTGCGGGCCGAACTCCGTTAAGGACGACCGCCTGAGAGCGTGAGGGTGACGCGGTAGTCACGGGGCCTGAGGTCGCGGTTTACGACCCTCGCCGGGCTCACCTTCGAGATGGTGAGCGTCCGCCCCTTCAGCTTGATTTCTCTCGGCTCGGACGCGGTGTTGAGCGCCACGCGCCGCGAAGTCCTGCCGGGGCCTCTGACGAGCAGCGCGACGCGCACGTTCCCGGCCCAGATGCACTCGACGCCCACGGGGCAGCGCGAGTCCTCCTCGACTTCGACGAGCCTCACGCGCACGCCCGCGCTCCTGAAGAGTTTTTCCTGACCGGGCCTCAACACGATTGATTCGGCACGCCCGCGCTGCGTCGCGCCGCCGTCAATCGTCCGCCGTCAACAACAGTAAGACCAGTAAAAATAATTTCATGCTTGTGCGTCCTCCTTCGGGCATCGAGGATACTCCGTTTCGTGTGAGCCTTGAAAGTAGAAAGGGGTTGCCCCTTCCCGTGCGCCTCGTTTGACTCTTCACCCGCGCGAGGGTTTCAATGCGAGTGGGTCAGGGTCAGAACCGCCTGCGGTAGCGGGCGGGTGAGACCTGTTCACGTGGGAGAAGAAGATGCGGACTTGGAAGATGGAAGTCGAGTACGAGGGCACGCGCTACGGCGGTTGGCAGCGGCAGCCCGACCGGCGGACAGTGCAGGGCGAGCTGCTGCGGGCCGCCGAGACTTTCCTCGACGCGCGCGTCGAGGTCGGGGGCGCGGGCCGCACGGACGCGGGCGTCCACGCGCTCCGGCAGGTCGCGCACTTGAAAATCAATAACTCGAACTTGCGCGTCCCCGCGCCCGTCCAACTCCTGCGCGGCATCAACGGCCTGCTCCCGCATGACATCAATCTGCTCTCGCTTGCCACGGCACGTCCGGACTTCCACGCCCGCCACGACGCACGGAGCCGCTTCTACCTCTACCAAATCTCCACGCGGCGGACGGCCTTCGGCAAGCCCTTCGTCTGGTGGGTGCGCGACCGGCTGAACGCGCGGGCGATGGCGGAGGCGGCGGCCCTCGTCGTCGGCAGGCACGACTTCCGCTCCTTCTGCGAGAGCCCGGAGCAACAGGGCTCGACGCTCGTCCACGTCGAGACGGCGCGCGTCGTCGAGCGTGAGAGTCTCATCCTCTTCCACGTCGGCGCGAGCCACTTCCTCTGGAAGATGGTGAGGCGTCTAACGGGCGCGCTCGTCGAAGTCGGGCGCGGCAGTCTTTCGGTCAAAGCCTTCGGCGCGTTGCTCGAAAATTATTCCAACGAGCCCGCCGCGTGGACGGCCCCGCCGTCGGGCCTCTTCCTCGAACGCGTCCTCTACGCCGGAGAGCGAATGCGCGACGAAGAGCCCGCGCCCGCCTTCCAACATATGTGAGCTGCCCGGCTTGAGGGCCGAGGCGTCTGTGTCATACTTCGCGAACAAGGAGGGAGGGGAAGCGATGCCGTCGGTCTGGGAGTTGGGCGGGTTGACGTGGGGGAAGCTCGCGCGCCGCGTGTGGCATGAACTCTACGCGGGCGACCTTCTGACGCGCGCGGCGGCGCTCTCTTACTACTTCCTGCTCGCGCTCTTTCCGCTGCTGCTCTTCCTCCTCGCGATGCTCGGACAACTCGCCGAGGCGGGAACGGAGCTGCGGCGCGACCTGCTCCGCTACCTCGGCACGTTGATGCCGCGCACGGCCTCGGCGCTCATCTACACGACGGTCGAGGAGATTACGCGCAACGCCGACGGCAGCAAGCTCACCTTCGGGCTGCTGCTGGCGGTATGGTTCGCCTCCTACGGGATGGGCGCAATCACCGATACGCTCAACTCGGCCTACGGCGTGCGCGAGACGCGGCCCTTCTGGAAGGTGCGGCTCCTCTCGGTCGCGCTCACCGTCATGCTCGCCGTGCTCGTCATCACGGCGCTCGCCTTAGTCCTCTACGGCGGCTCCATCGGCGAAGGGCTCTCGGCGCGGCTCGGTCTGGGCGAGGCGTTCGAGTGGACGTGGAAGGTCGCGCAGTGGCCCATCGTGCTCGGCTTCGTGCTGCTGGCCTTCGCGCTCGTCTACTACTTCGCGCCGGACGTGAAGGAGCAGAGTTGGTACTGGATCACGCCCGGCTCGCTCGTCGGCGTCCTGATGTGGCTTTTGGTCTCCTTCGTCTTCCGAATTTATTTGCGCTACTTCGATTCGTACAGCGTCACCTACGGCTCGCTCGGCGCGGTCATCATCCTCATGCTCTGGTTCTACCTGACGGGCGCGGCCATTCTCATCGGCGGGCAGGTCAACGCCGAGATAGAGCAGTCGGCGGCGCGCCGGGGCGAGCCCGACGCCAAGCTGCCCGGCGAGAAGAGCCCGTCCGAAGGAGATTGACGAGAACGCCTTAGAAAGAGACGAGCGTGTATACCGTCCCCGAAGGGGACAAAGATAATAGCCGGGGGCAAGTGCCGAAGCTAAGACGCCCCCGGAACGAGCAGGAAAAATTGTCCCGACCCTGAAGGGGTCGCACCCGACGTTGAGGTGCGACCCCTTCAGGGTCGTAATCAACTTCCGTGCTCATTCCGGGGGCGGCGCTCAGGCTGACGCCTTCGCTCTGCCCCCGGCTATTATCTTGCGCCCTTTCAGGGCGCTCGTAACATACTTCGTGGGATTGCTCTGCGGCGGTTCACCCGCCGATGCTGTAAACTAAGACTCTATGGCGACGAAGGTCGAAGAGACGAAGACGAAAGTCAGAGAGAAGAAGAAGCGACCGCCGCTCTCGCTCGTCTGGCGCGACGCGCGAGACCTCATCTGGGCGCACCGCTACCGGCTCGCTCTGGGGATGGGGCTGATGATCGTCAACCGGATGGTCGGCCTGGTCTTGCCCGCCAGCTCGAAGTATCTGATTGACGAAGTCATCGTCAAGCGGAACGGCGAACTGCTCACGACCATCGCGCTCGCGGCGGGCGCGGCGACGCTGGTGCAGGCCGTCAGCTCGTTCGCGCTCTCGCAGGTCTTGGGCGTCGCCGCGCAGCGCGCCATCACCGAGATGCGCAAGAGTGTGCAGGCGCACGTCGCGCGTCTGCCCGTCCGCTACTTCGACTCGACGCAGACCGGCGTCCTCATCTCGCGCATCATGAATGACGCCGAGGGCATCAGGAATCTCGTCGGCACGGGGCTCGTGCAACTGACGGGCGGGCTCCTGACGGCTTCGGTCGCGCTCGTCGTCCTCTTTTATCTCAACTGGCGTCTGACTTCGATTACGCTCGTCGCGCTCGGACTCTTCGGCGGCTGCATGGCGCTGGCGTTTAAAAAACTCCGCCCGCTCTTCCGCGAGCGCGGAGAGATCGGCGCGCAGGTGACGGGCCGTCTGGCCGAATCCTTAGGCGGCATCCGCATCGTCAAGGCTTACTCGGCGGAGAGGCGCGAGACGCTCGTCTTCGCGCGCGGCGCGCACCGTTTGTTCCGCAACATCGCGCGCTCGGTGACGGGCGTCTCCGGCGTGACGGCCTTCTCGACGGTCGTCATCGGGAGCATCGGCATCATCCTCATCCTCGTCGGCGGGCGCTCGGTGCTCGCGGGGCAGATGACGCTCGGCGACTTCTTCATGTACATCTTCTTCACGGCGCTCGTCGCCGCGCCGCTCGTCGAGATCGCGGCCATCGGGACGCAGATTACGGAAGCCTTCGCCGGGCTCGACCGCATCCGCGAGATTAAACGGATGGCGACCGAGGACGAGGACGAGGAGGGCCGCGCGCCGCTGGAAGAGATCGAAGGCGAGATAGTTTTCGAGGACGTGAGCTTCGAATATAACGAGAGCGTCCCCGTCCTTCGCAACGTCTCGTTCCGCGCGCCCGCCGGTTCCACGACCGCGCTCGTCGGCTCAAGCGGTTCGGGGAAGAGCACGCTCATCAGCCTCGTCATGGCCTTCAACCGCCCGCTCGCGGGCCGCATCACGGTTGACGGGCGCGACCTCGCCACGGTTCGCCTGAAGGACTACCGCAGCCGCCTCGGCGCGGTGCTTGCAAGACAACTTCCTCTTCGACGGAACCATCGCCGAGAACATCGGCTACGCCGACCCGCACGCGACGCGCGAGCAGATCGTCGCCGCGAGCCGCGTCGCGCACTGCGAGGAGTTCATCCTCGGATTCAGTGACGGCTACGACACGGTGGTGGGCGAGCGCGGCGTGAAACTCTCCGGCGGGCAGCGGCAGCGCGTCGCCATCGCGCGCGCCGTCATCGCCGAGCCGAAGATTCTGATTCTCGACGAGGCCACGTCGAGCCTCGACAGCGAGAGCGAGGCTTTGATTCAAGACGGCCTGCAAACTCTCAGGCGTGGCCGGACGACCTTCGTCATCGCCCATCGCCTCTCGACCATCCGCAGCGCCGACCAGATACTCGTCCTCGAAGACGGACGCATCGTCGAGCGCGGGACGCACGAAGAACTGCTCGCGGCGAATGGTCGTTACCGGCAGCTCTACGACAAGCAGTACCACTTCGAGCGCAACCAGTTCATCAACCCCGGCGAGGACTTCACGCCCGAACCGCCCAAGCCCGTCGCCGCCTCGCAGGGCACGCCTCCCGTCTCGCCGACGAGCCTCTGACACGCGGCGCGGCGCGGGACGGAACAAGTCTGCTGGTCGCCTTGCAGCTTCTTTTACACTTCATTCTCACACTCACTTGAAGGAGTCCGCACATGACATCAACCCCCCAGAGTTACGCGAACCACACGCGCTGGCACGCGCCTTTCCACTTCTTCGTCGTGCCGGTGCTGGTGATTAACTTCATCTGGTCGGTTGTGCAGCTCTATTGGTATCTGACTTGGGGTTGCGCGTGGTGGGTCGTCGTCTCTGCGGCGCTCATCGTTCTCGCCTCTCTCGTTCGCATCAACCCCTTGCGCGCGCAGGACAGGCTCATCCGCCTCGAAGAACGCCTGCGGATAAGCCAACTTCTCCCCGCTGACCTCGCGCGACAGGCGATGAATCTGAAGACGGGCCAGTTCGTCGCGCTCCGCTTCGCGCCCGACGAAGAGCTGGAAGGGCTCGTCCGACGCGTCCTCGCCGGAGAACTGACGAAGTCCGCCGACATCAAACGCGAGATTAAGAACTGGCGCGGGGATTATCTGCGAGTCTGAAGCGTACCTCTCGCGGCTTCAACCTCCGCCGCCGCTCGTACTATCATCGCCGGGTGAAACTTCAAACGAACACCGAACGCGTGCGCCGTGCGGGCGCGCTCGTCGTCGTCCTTTCGATGCTGCTCTGCCCGTCGGCGGGCTGCGGAAAGGGCCGGAGCGCGTCGGGCGAGGAGCCGCCGCTCCCCTCCGAAGTCAGGAAGATGAGCAAGTCCGCGCCGCCGCCCGCCAATCAGGCGCGCGCGCCTTACGCGGCCCCGGCGCGCATCGCCAAGCTCGAAGACAAAGCCGTCAACGAGAGCAGCGGCGTCGTCGCCTCGCGCCGCAACGCGGGAGTCTTCTGGACGCACAACGATTCGGGCGACGGGCCGAACCTCTACGCCTTCGACCGGCAGGGCCGCAAGCGCGGCGTGTGGCGCGTCGAGGGCGCGCAGGCCATAGACTGGGAGGACATCGCGGCGGGGCCGGGGCCGGAGCAGGGCCGCGCCTACCTCTACGTCGGCGACACGGGCGACAACGACCGCGCGCGCGAGCAAGTCACGGTCTACCGTGTGCCGGAGCCCCAAGTCTCGGACACCGACGCCGCCTCCGACCGCAAGAACCCTCGACCGACCGAAGCCGCCGAGGCCATCCGACTGAAGTACCCCGACGGTAAGCACGACGCCGAGACTTTGATGATTCACCCGAAGACCGGCGACATCTACATCGTCACCAAAGCTCCGGCGGTCGCGGGCGTCTACAAACTCGCCGCGCCTTACTCCACGAAGCAGGTCAACACGCTCGCGCGCCTCGGCGACCTGCGTGTGCCCGCTCTCTTCGCCGGGCTTCTGACGGGCGGCGACATCTCGCCCGACGGCACGCGCGTCGTCATCTGCGACTACGTCGCGGCCTATGAACTGAGCCTGCCCGTCGCTCCTTCATCATCCTCGTCCGCCGAAGGCTTCGACGCGGTCTGGAAACAGACGCCGCTCGTCATAGACCTCGGCGAGCGAGAGCAGGGCGAGAGCATCTGCTACGGCGAAGACGGCTCCTCCGTCCTCGCCACGAGCGAGAAGCGGCCCGCGCCTCTCATCGAAGTTAAGCGACAGAAATGACGGCGGGAGACTTTCCTTAAGGTCGAATTTCAGCGGACTCGGTCTCGTCGAGGATGGCGAGCGTCCGCTCGGCCAACCGTCCGGGCCAAGGCCAGCCGTGCCGCGCGGCGATTGCTTCACAGACTTCGGAGCCGAGTTCGGCGGCCTTGACGAAGGCGCGGATGAGGAGCGAAGAGTCCTCCGAAGCGATGCACTCGTCGAGCTGCTTGAGGCGCGCGGGGGTGACGGCCTGCTCGATGCCGACGGCTGCGGACTGCGCGCGCCAGCGTTCGAGCGCGCCCGACTCGATGCGCAGGAGCGCGTGCAGGTTCCCCGTGATGATGAAGTTGAAGTCGAAGCGCGCGGCCCACGTCTGCCCGCGCCGGAGCTTCACGAGCGTCCGCAGCAGGTAATACCAGAAGTCGCCGCACACCGCCTCGAAGGCGCGCGCGAGGTCGGGCGGGCTCAAGGGTTGACCGACGAGTTTCTCCGCGAGCGCCGTCAGCCCGCCGCCCGTCGAGTCGTACAGGACGAACGCCGCCGCGCTCGTCGGCGAGTTGGGCCACGTGAGCATCACGTCCATCTTGGATTCGCGGTGGAAGGCGAAGTCCACGCGCAGCGGGACGGGCGCGACATCATAGACGGCCCACGGGTGGCCGACGCCGCCCACGTAGGCGAGCAGCAGCGCGCCGAACTGCCCCGCCCACTCGACCCACTCACCGGAGAAGGAATCGAAGTCCGCGTCGCGGATGAAGAGGGCGACATCAACGTCCGACCACTCGTCCGCGCGCCCCTCGCTGCCCGAACCGTAATCCACCACGCCGACGATGCGCGCGTCGGACTCGGCGGCCTCCTTCAGTTGGCCTAGCATCCGGGTGCGCGCGTCTGCTTCGGAAATCATTTCTCAAGAGCCTCCCGCCCGCATCTTCAATAACCCTTCGGTACGTCTCTTTCCAACACGCGCCGCGCCTCGGAAACGTAGTCCTCAAGATTGCGGACGTGGTGGTCAATCGCCCACCTCAACTTGTCGAAGGCTCTGAGCAGCAACAGCGCCTCAAGGTCGGGCCGCATCGCTTCGAAGGCGGCGGGCGTCATCCCGTAGCCGTCGAGGAACGAACGAAGCCCCGCCGCGTCGGGGTCGTTTTCGAGCATGTTCATTCTCAACAACTCAATCAACTCCATGTGCGGCACGATGTCGGCGGCGGCGGAGCCCCAGTCGAGGAGACTCACTTCGCCGGATTCGCCGACGATGACGTTCTTCAAAGAGATGTCGCCGTGCGTGAGCCCGAAGTCGAACCGCCTGCCCCGCAACACTTCAAACATCCCGCGCACCGCATTCGACTGCGGCCACGTCAAGACCTTCAGGTCTATCAACGCATCGTCCGCGCAGAGGCTTTCGATGTTGTAGTTGACGTGTGAGAGCCAAGAGGATTGAGAATCCCCCCGCGTGATGTCGGAGAGTTCCAGGCCCAAGCCGCCGACCTCAATCGCATGAATCAGCTTTGCGTATTTGCCGAGCGCCCGCCAGAGCCGCGACGGCGCGACGGAGCTTTCGCGCCCGTCGTCCCCTTCGATGAAAGTCTGAATCATGTAAGCGAACCCGCGCGCCTCGCCGTTGGCGAGGACTTTGGGGCCGGGGATGCCGCGCCGCGCCGCGTGCTCGATGCACCACGCCTCCTTCTCGTATTGCCCGGCGGCCTCCGGGTCGTCGCTCATTCTGACGACGACCTGAGAACTCCCGGCGCGCGCGACGAAAATCTGGTTGACGCTCCCCTTGCCTTCGATGGGGATGACCGAGGCGGGCGGTTCGCCGAAGAAGTGGGACGCGATTTCGGCGGCGAGCCGTGCGAGACGGGAGGCGTCCGGGGTCTTGACTCGTTCCGGGCTCATGACTCGACGGCGGCGCGTTCGTAGACGGAGACGTGCTTGCCGCTCTGCGAGTCGAAGGGCTCGCGCCGCCAGCCGCCCCAACGCTCGCGCAAGGCGAGGCCCGCGAGTTGCGCCATGAGGTCGAGTTCCGAAGGCCACGCGTAGCGAAGCTGGATGGGGAAGAGGCGGACGCCGCCCGCGCCGCCGAGCACGACGCGCTGGCTCGACAAGTGCTGGCGCGCGAGGTCGAGCTTCGTCACTTCGAGGATGACCTGACCATCGGCGATGGAAGTCGTCCTCACGGTCTGCCCGCCCTCGTAGCGCGTCACGTCGGGCACGAACGCCTCGACGACGAAGGCCCCGCCCGGCGCGAGCCGCGCCGCCGCGTTGCGGAAGCAGCGCACCTGCTCCTCCTGCGTGAGCAGCATGAAGAACGTGTTGAAGGCGACGAAGACGAGTGGGAAGTGATCTTCGACTTCAACGTCGGCGAAGTCGCCGATGCTCACACGGACGCGCTCGCCGCCCGGCTTGGAGCGCATCCGCGCGACCATCGCGGGCGAGGCGTCAATGCCGTGCACCTCGACGCCCGCGGCGGCCAGAGGAATCGCCACGCGCCCCGTGCCGACGCCGAGTTCCAGAGCGCGACCGCCTTTGCCGCCCGCCAACTCCGCCAGCATCTCAACCGCCTCCCCGGCGGGCGCATTGTGCCAGTCGTCGTATGACTCCGCGTAGCTCTCGCCGTAAGTCTCCGCCGTATAGTTCTTCATCGTCCAAACTCCGAAATCCTTTTCGAGACGTTTCCAAAGTTTAACTCTACTCGTACAACTTTCTAAGGGTCGCGCGCCACTCCTTATGCGAGATGAGGTCTGTGCTGTCGCTGAACTGGTCAATGCCGCCGATGGGTCGGCGCGCGGCGATGCGCTTCACGGCCTCGTCGTTGATTTGCGCTCTGATGGCGGCGGCGAAGCCGTGAAGCTCGATGACCTTGAAGGGGCGACCGAAAAAGTCTCGCGGCTCGGAGGGCAGAGGCCGAGTGATGCCGAGCGCGTTGTGCTTGGCGGCGGCGAGTTCGTAAGCGAGCGCGAGGTGTCGCTCGCGCTCGCGCCAGTCCGTGGCGGCGAGCGCGTTGGAGAGGTGCGGCGAAAACTCTCCGGCGCACGCGAGTTGTTTGAAGGCCGTGCCGAACCACTTCGGGTAAGGCGCGTAGCGTCGCTCCATGAGAAAGCAGAGGCGCATCACGTCGCGCACCAGCCGCGCGCCGATGAGGGCCGAGCCGATCTCGTCTCCCGCAAACCCGGCGCGGCCCATGAGGTGCTCTTCCTGCCCGACGCGCTCCCAACCGGCGGCGAGCAGGTAGAGCCACACGTCGCGCGGGTAGTAGTCGAACCTTCGGCGAGTCTCGGTCAAATTTGTCTCGTCGTGAAAGACGGGGCCTTCGGCGACGGTTCGCAGTTTCTGTTCGGGGAACGTCAGCCAGTCAGCCGGTTCGATTTCGCGCCCGATGTCGAAGTCAAGATAGTTGAGGAAGAAGTGGCGCGCGGTCTTAATCTCGACCTTGTGGTTGACGGGGCCGCCGTCACGCGCTTCGAGGTGCTGCGTGCCGTTGTCGTTCGGGTCGGGCTCGGTGAAGCTCGTCGGGTAGTCGCGGAAGCGGTGCGGGAGGCGGAGGCGCAGGGCCTCGTCCACGGCGTCGCGCGAGGCGGCGTAGTCTTCATCTCCGAGAAAGAGTTCGAGGCGCGGCCCCCAGCCGTGGTCGGTTGACATCTCGTCGTCGAAGCCGAGGACTTCCGAGCCCGTGCCGAAGAGCGCGGCGCTGTAGCGGAGATGCGGGAACTCCGAGTCGAGGACGGGCTTGACCGCCTCGGCGAAAAAGAGCCCGCACAATTCGACGCCCTTGATGAAATCCGCCATGCTCGCCTCTCGTTTGTGTTCGTTGAGTTGGAGGGATAACTGCCGGGCCTTCAGGAGTCACCCGCGTTGACGTTCGCCGCCCGGCGCAAGTAATCTGAACGCGCCAGCCGTCTCAGAAGTTCTCCGCCGAACATCCGGAAAGAAATAATGCAGAGAATCATAAAACTCATCCTCACCGCGCTGCTTCTGTGTGCCGCGCCCCTCGGCCCTTGTCTTGCCGCGCCGCGCGCGAAGGGAGAGGGCGTCGCCGCCTTCATCCAGCGAGGGAAGAAGACGACGAGCGGCGCGCGTGCGAAGGGGACGCGGGCGAGCCGTGCAAAGGCGAACAAGGCAGCGGCGGAGGCCGCGCGGCTGCGGCGCGTCGAGACATTCCGCGTCGTGTGGCAGACGGTCAAGGACGAGCACTATGACCCGACATTCGGCGGCGTGGACTGGGACGCGGTGCGCCTGCGCTACGCCCCTCTTGCGGCACGCGCAGCGAGCGACGCCGAACTCCATCAACTGCTCCAGACGATGCTCAACGAACTCAAGCAGTCGCACTTCAACATCGTCCCGCCGGAGAACATCCCGCGCTTCGACGCTCGACGATGGGGGGCCGAGCGCGACGCGAGCGAAGGCGAAGGAACAGAAGAGACTGCGGGCGAGGAGGAAGAAGAGGTCGGCAGCGAAGATTTGTCCGTGCGGATGATGAACGGCATCGGCGTTGACGTGCGCGTGCTCGCGGGCCGACTCGTCTTGACGCGCGTCGAGCCGAACGGCCCGGCGGCGCGCGCCGGTCTGCGGCCCGGCTTCGTCATCAAGAGCGTGGACGAAGACCCGGTCGAGGAGTACGTCCAACTGGCGACCGTGGACACGCCCGTCCCGCCTCTGACCCTCGTCCGCATCCGCGAAGAGATTCTGCTCGACTACCTCGGCGGCGAGCCGGGGACGGAAGTCCGCATCCGCTACCTCGACGCGGAGAACCGCGAGCGTCAGGTGTTCGTCAAACGCGAGCGACTGGGCGGAGAGCTGTCGCCGCCGCTCGGCAACCTGCCGCCGATGTACACGGAGCTGGAGACGAGGCGTTTGCCGGGCGAGGTCGGCTACGTCCGTCTGAGCGCCTTCGCGCCGCAGGTCATGGAGCGTCTCTGCTCCGCGCTCCGTTCATTGAGCACGACGCGCGGCATCGTCATTGACCTGCGCGGCAATCCCGGCGGGGTGATGGGCATCGCCTCCGGCTTCGCCGGGCTCATCACGCAGAGCCCCGGTCTGCTCGGCACGATGCGGACGCGCACGGGCTCGATGCCGCTCCCCTCGTTCCCGCAGCGTTCGCCATACACGGGGCCGCTGGTCGTTTTGATTGACGGGCTGTCGGGCTCGACCGCCGAGGTTTTGGCAGCAGCGTTGCAGGAGTCGGGCCGCGCCGAAGTCGTCGGCGAGCGCAGCGCCGGGATGGTGCTCGGCGCGGACACGCTCCGTTTACCGACGGGCGCGCTCTTCCTCTACGCGCGCGCGGGCTTCAACACCGCCGACGGCATCGCCCTCGAAGGCCACGGCGTCGTCCCCGACGTGGAGCGGAAGCTCGACCGCGAGTCGCTCCTCAAGGGCCGCGACGAACAGCTCGAAGAGGCCGTCAGGCAGATTCAAATCTCTAAGTCGCGCGCCGACGAAGACGCGGCGCGGCAACTGCTGATGCCGCCGCCGCCGCCCCCGCGTCCGATGCCGACGCCCGCGAAGACGGTCACGGCCCCCGTCGTCGTAGCCGAGTCGTTGCCGCCGGTCGAAGTTAAAGGGAACGGGACGAGTGCGGCGACGAAAGCTCACAACTTCGTCTCGACGCCCGAAGCCGTGGCCATCATGGAGCGGCACATTCAGGCCGTCGGGGGCAGGGAAGCGCTCGCCCGTCTGAAGAGCCGCGTGTCGAGGGGGACGAGCACGCTCCCGATGCAGAGCATGACCGGCAAGGTCGTCATCTACGAGCAGGCCCCGGACAAGCGGAGCATGGAACTCAACGTCCAGCACATGGGCGTCGTGCAGTTCGCCTTCGACGGCACGCGCGGCTGGATGCAGCACCCCTTGATGGGCTTCCTTGAATACACCGAGCCGTTCCTGCCGGGCCTTCGGCGCGACGCGGACTTCCACCGCGTCGTCAACTACCGCGAGCAGTACGTCCGCATGGAGGACGCGGGCACGCGCGGCAACTTGAACGTCCTGCGCCTGACGACGCCCGAAGGCACAATCGAGGAGATGCACTTCGACCGGACGACCGGCCTCATCGTCTACCACGGCGGGATGCACTTCGACGACTACCGTCAGGCCGGGCCGGTCAAAGTCCCCTTCTCAATCCGCCTCTCCTTCTCCGGCCTCGAAATGTCCATCCGCCTCGAACAAGTCACACACGACGTGTCCATCGAGCCTTCGGCCTTCGCCGAGACGCCGAGCTGCTTCACAAAACGATAAGTCAAAGTCAGAAGTCAGAACGCTGAACGATGAACTGAAGAGCAAGAAGCTCTTGTCTTTCAGTTCATCGTTCAGCGTTCTGACTTCTGACTTTGATTCATACGCGCTGCGATTCCGGTATCAAGGATTTGTGAACGTGGATGGCGGCCATCGCGCCTTCGGCGGCGGCGACGACGGCGAGTTGCGAGCGGGGCGTGAGGTCTCCGGCGGCGTAGACGCCGGGGACGCTCGTCTGCTGCTCGTCGTCCACCCAGACGAGCCCGCATTCGGGGTCGAGGCGGCAGCCGAGCATCTCGTGGAGGTTCGACGCGGGCTCGGTGCCGAGGTTGAAGAAGAGCGCGTCGCACTCTATTGCCTCGCCGTCGTCGAGGCGTGCGCGTCGGAGTTGGCCTTGCTCTTCGTCGCCTTCGAGCGCGACCACTCGGCGGTCTATGACGGGGATGCCGAAACCTTCGAGGCGCGCGCGGTGCTCTGCGGTCATGTCGCCGGGGTCGCCGCCGGTGATGAGCGTCAGCTTGTCCGTCCACGTCAGGAGGCCGAGGGCGAAGCCGACCGTCTTCTGCCCGTTGCCGAGGACGGCGAGGCGCTTGCCCGTCGTCTCGAAGCCGTCGCAGTCGGGGCAGTGGTGGACGGAGAGCCCGTAGAACTCGCGGAAGCCGGGGCAGTCCGGCATCAGGTCGCGCAGGCCCGTCGCGAGCACGAGCCGCCGCGCGTCGAAGCTCTGCGCGGGTATCTCGCCGTCGCCCGTCGAGACGCGGAAGTGCTCTTCGCCGATGCGCTCTAAGCCCGTCACGCAGCCCTCGACGACAAGGCCGCCGTATGATGTCACCTCGTCGCGCCCGCGCGCGAGAAGCTCCGTGGGCTGTATCCCGTCGTGGCCGAGGAAGCCGTGGACGCCGTGCGAGTAGATGTTGCGCGGGCTGTTGTGGTGGAAGGTCAAAACGCGGCGGCGGTAGCGCGCGAGGAAGAGCGAGGCGGAGAGCCCCGCCGGCCCCGCCCCGATGACGATGCAATCATAAAGTTGTTCGGGCATTTCGAGCCCCCATTATCCACCCAACCACGCGCAAAAGGAACGGCCCCGCCGCTTCAGAAGAGAACCGTTGCTCTTTCGGGCAGAATTCGTGAAGCCCAGAGGAAGACAAAGGGCCGCGCGAGCGTTTACTCTAAAAGAAGAATTCGTCGTCAAGTTAAGAGCAAAGTCAGAACCGCCTGCGGTAGCGGGCGGGTGTTAGCTTAACGAAATGCTACTGACTGTTAAGACCCGCCCGCTACCGCAGGCGGTTCTGACTCATTGAGTGTGAGATGGAAGCAAACTCTATAGAGTCCGCGAGTCAGGCCCTGCGCCCGACGCTCGACATGTCTTCGAGGAGGCGGGTCGCCGTCACCGCCGGGGTTCTGATGGGGATGTTTCTGGCGGCGTTAGAGGCGACCGTCGTCAGCACGGCGATGCCGACCGTTATCGCCTCGCTCGGCGGGCTCAATCATTACAGTTGGGTCTTCTCGGCCTACCTCATCACCTCCACCGTGACCGTCCCCGTGTGGGGCAAGCTCTCCGACCTCTACGGGCGTCGGCTCTTTTATCAACTCGGCATCGGCATCTTCCTGCTCGGCTCGGTGCTTTCCGGCCTCTCGACTTCGATGGGCCAGCTCATCGCCTTCCGCGCGGTGCAGGGCCTCGGCGCGGGCGCGCTTATCCCGCTCGGCATGACGATCATCGGCGACGTGTACACGCTCGAAGAGCGGACGCGGATGCAGGCTTACTTCAGCGGCGTGTGGGGCTTCGCGAGCGTCGTCGGGCCGGTCGTCGGCGGCTTCATCACCGACCAGCTTTCGTGGCGTTGGGTCTTCTACCTCAACTTACCGTTCGGGCTCGTGGCGGCGGTCATAATGGGGCTCGCGCTCAAGGAGCCGCAGCGGCAGGAGCGCCCGGCGATTGACTACGCGGGCGCGGTAACTTTGATGGCGGCCATCACGCTCCTCATGCTCGCGCTCGTCGAAGGCGGTGGGAGTTTGGCGACTCTGACCGCGCCGCGCAACCTCCTGCTCTTCGCGTGCGCAGGCGTCCTGACGGCGCTCTTCGCGTGGATCGAGACGCGTGCGAGCGACCCCGTCGTGCCCTTCAAGATGTTCCGTAACCGCGTCGTCGCCGTCGCCATCGGCGCGGGATTTCTGGCGGGCGTCTCGATGTTCGGCGCGCTCACCTTCGTCCCTTTGATGGCGCAGGGCGCGCTCGGCGCGAGCGCGACGGAGGCAGGGTCTTTGCTCATGCCTTTGATGCTCAGTTGGGTCGGGCTCTCGGTGGTCGGCGGGCGTCTGCTGTTGCGGGTCGGCTACCGAAGGACGTGCATCGCGGGCTTCGCGCTCCTGACGCTCGGCTTCGTGTTGCTCTCGAACTTCGGGCGCACGACGCCGCGCGTCTGGCTCTACGTTGACCTCGTGATGATCGGCGCGGGGTTAGGTCTGACGATGCTGACGCTGCTCATCGCGGTGCAGCAGGCCGTGCCGCGCGCGCAGCTCGGCGTCGCCACTTCACTCAACCAGTTCTTCCGCTCCATCGGCGGCGCGGTCGGCGTGGCGGTGATGGGGACGGTGCTCTCGGCGGGGCTCGCCTCGCAACTGGGCGAGATGGCGAGGGCCGGGCGGGCTTCGCTCACGCCGGAGCTGGCGGCGGAGCTGGCCGCGAACCCGAACGCGCTGATTGAGCCGCAGGCGCGCGCCGCGATGCCGCCCGCGACGCTCGACGCGCTTCAGGACGCTCTGGCCGCGTCCATCCGAAATGTCTTCTGGGTCGGAACTGTGCTCGCCGCTCTCGCCCTGCTCGTCACGTTTAGTCTGCCGCGCGACGGAGAGGGCGGCGTCGGTGAAACGCGACCGTCTAAGGATTCGTGCAGCGTGGAAGCGGGCGAGCGCTTGTTGATAGCAGAGCTGGCCCCGCTCGACCCGGAGCACGAGCCGGAGCCGGTCACAGCACGCGGCGATTAGAGAGGATTAAAACAGTACCGCGAGCCGTAGCGAGCGGGTTGACCGTCATCAAGCTCAACCCCCTCGCTACGGCTCGCGGTACTGTTTGGTGACTGCCGTTAGTCGGTAATCAGTCGGCGGGCCTTCACGCTCTCTCTGATGAACTCCTCGGCCCGCTTCGTGAACCTCTCGGCGCTGCGCCAGTTGGCGAGCACGGTGCGGTCAACGTCGGAGGCGTCGAGCCTCACTTCCTTCAACTCGTCGCGCGCGTCAAGTGAATTAACCGAGACAACTAGTACACGCCGGTGCGTCGTCTTCCCGTGCCAGTAGAGGCCGTCGAGGTACGAGTTGCGTGAGTTGCGCAGGAGGTTGTAGAGCCGCCCGCGTGGGAGCGAGGCGAGCGCCGCGTCCACAGTGCCGAAGGCTTCGGCGAAGTCTTCGGAGAGTTGATTGAGGGAGGCGCGCGGGCTCGTCAACTCTCCCGCTTCGTCTTCCTGCGGCGTGAGCGCGTGTGTGAGCGCAGCGATGGTTTTGAGGGCGTTGAGGGCGCGTGCGGCGAGCGCGTCGTCGAGGTCGCGGGCGGCGCGAACCTCTTCCAGAGCGGCAAGCATCGCGGCGTCGCGCGTGCCGCGCAGGCGTCGGAGCGAGGCTTCGGCCCAGCGAGTGTGGAGACGCGCCTTCGCGCGGAGGAACTGCGCGCGGTCGGCGGGGCGAGTTTGATGACAGAGCCGCCGGTACGCCTCACGCTGCTCGCGCTCGCAGTCGGGGGCGGGCGAATTCGCGCCGCGCCGCGCTTCGTCGGCGGCGACGTAGAGAAGCGCCGCCGTCAGGAGGTCTGTCTTGAGGTTGCCTTCGCGCAGCGCGTCGGCCTTCGAGACGAGCCTGAAGTAAAACTCCCTGCGGGGCGCGCCGGAGTCGCCCTGAGTCCCGGCGGCCTCTTCAAGATGACGGAGGCGAGATAAGACCTCTTCAGCTTTCTTCAATTCATTGCCGCGCATCGCGTCGCCCGACGTGGCGCGGGCCTGCGGCGCGAGCGAGCAGAGAAGGAAGAGGGCTAAGAGCGACGCCTTGCGGCGGCGGTGTTGTGAGAACATGGGGCCTCTGCGCCGCCGTGTCGGGGCACGTGGCGAAATGGTGATGAGAAGGGAAGAACGCCTTCGATGGCTTCCCCTTCCGAGCACCCGTCTGTGCTTTTCGTACTCCTCAATAAACAATCAATCCGCACCCCCTGCCATAAAAAACCGTCGGCGCGCGATTGGATTCTCAAAGGCTTCACGCGTTAGAAGGCGAGACGGAGAAGACCGGGCCGACTTGGCTCGCGTCTCCCGCGTGAATAAGAAAGTGACAGGAGAGAATATGTCGAACGCAGCACCGCAGAAGTCTCTTGAGACGCCGCCTGAAGTCGCGCTCTTACAACTCGGCACGGGCTACTGGGTCTCGCAATCGCTCTACGTCGCCGCGCGGCTCGGCGTCGCCGACTTGTTGAAGGACGGCCCCGTCGCCGTCGAAGATTTGGCGCGGGCGACGGGGACACAGCCCGCCCCGCTCTTCCGCCTGATGCGCGTGCTCGCGAGCGTCGGCGTCTTCGCCGAAGATGGCGCGCGCCGCTATAAGCTGACGCCGCTCTCTGAGCATTTAGTGACGGGGCCGAAGTCCATGCGCCCGATGCTGATCCACCTCGGCGAAGCGCCTTCGTGGCGCGCGTGGGGCGAACTCTTGCACAGCGTCGAGACGGGCGGGACGGCCTTCCCGCACGCCAACGGCGAGGAGGTCTTCCCCTTCTACGCCGCGCACCCCGAATCCGCCGAGCCCTTCAACGAGGCGATGACCGCCTACTCGACCGTCGTCACCGAAGCGGTCACGCACGCCTACGACTTCAAGCCCTTCCGCAAAGTGGTGGACGTCGGCGGCGGCCACGGGCTCCTTCTGACTTCAATCTTGAAGGCCGCGCCGGAAGCCTCCGGCGTCATCTTTGACCTGCCGCCAGTCGTCGAAGGCGCGCGGGCGAGGGTCGAAGCCGAAGGGCTGACCGAACGTTGCGAAGTCGTGGGCGGCGACTTCTTCAACTCCGTCCCCGAAGGCGGCGACGCCTACGTCTTGAAGACCATCATCCACGACTGGGACGAAGACCGCGCCCTCTCCATCCTCCGCAACATCCACCGCGCGATGAAGGACGACGGCAAACTCTTACTGATTGAGACCGTCATCGAGGACGGCGACGGGCCGTCGTTCAGCAAGCTCAGCGACCTCCATATGATGATCATGACCGGCGGGCAGGAGCGCACCGAGGCCGAGTACGCGGCGCTCTACGAGCGCGCGGGCTTCCGCCTCACGCGAATCGTCCGGACGGACTCGCTCATGGGCGTGGTCGAAGGCGTGAAAATTAAGTAAACGTCAAAAGGGGGGTAGAATTCATGTAGCGTGCTTGACAGATTGTCCCATCTGTGGTACAGTTTCGGGCGTCACAGATAATGATGTTTTGACGCTGGCGTCTACGGGTTAGCGCGCGTGGTTTGCAATCATGAAAAGCGGGTTCGAATCCCGTCTGCGTACAAGGAGGTGAGCCGGCTCACCTCCTTTATTTTCTTCCGGTGAGATTAAGACGCTGCCCGCCTTCGCCGTTTCGCGTAGAACCTTCGAAGGCGTGATAGTGTGAGTCGCGAACGACTCAAGCATTGCGAAGGACGCGCGGAGAGCGACGTTCTCATCAACGTCCCGACGCGCCTTTAGCCCCTTTTAATTTGAACTCCGGCGAAGTGAACGATGTCTGACTCGACCGAACGACTCAACTCGGCCCCCGGCGCAGAGCCCGGACTGCTCTTGTCCGTCTGGCAGTCCGTGCGCGGCACGCACGTCAACTACGACTACACCTCCGGGTCAATCGGGCGCTCCATCATGCTGCTCTCGATCCCGATGGTGCTGGAGATGGTGATGGAGAGCGTCTTCGCCGTCGTGGACGTGTTCTTCGTCGCGAAGCTCGGCTCGGATGCCGTCGCCACCGTCGGGCTCACCGAGTCAATGTTGACGCTCGTCTACACGCTCGCCATCGGGCTCGGCATCGGCGCGACGGCGATGGTCGCCCGCCGCACCGGCGAGCACGACCCGGAGGGCGCTTCGCGCGCCGCCGCGCAGGTGCTTATCCTCGGCCTCGTTGTCTCGGTGGTGCTCGGCGTCTTAGGCATCGTGCTCGCGCCGCGACTGCTCGCCGTGATGGGAGCTTCGCCCGGCGTCATCGAGCAAGGGACTAACTTCACGCGCGTCATGCTCGGCGGCAACATCTCGGTCTTCATGCTCTTCCTCGTCAACGCCGTCTTCCGCGGCGCGGGCGACGCGGCAATCGCCATGCGCGTCCTCTGGCTCGCCAACGCCATCAACATCCTGCTCGGCCCCTGCCTCATCTTCGGCCTCGGCCCGTTCCCCGAACTCGGCGTCACCGGCGCGGCGGTCGCCACGACCATCGGGCGTGGGACGGGCGCGCTCTACGCGCTCTCGCGCCTGCTGCGTCCCGGCGGGCGCGTCCACCTCGCGCGCCGACACCTGCGCGTCGAGCTGGACGTGATGAAGCGCATCGTCCGCCTCTCGTCCTCGGCGGCCTTTCAGGTCTTCATCGGGATGGCGAGCTGGATCGGGCTCATCCGCATCCTCTCCGGCTTCGGCAGCGACGCGCTCGCCGGATACACCATCGGCATCCGCGTCATCATGTTCGCGCTCCTGCCTTCGTGGGGGATGAGCAACGCGGCGGCGACGATGGTCGGGCAGGCTCTCGGCGCGCGCAAGCCCGAACGGGCCGAACGCGCCGTGTGGCTCGCGGGCTTCTACAACATGTGCTTCCTCGGCGTGATTGGGCTCGCCTTCGTGCTCTTCGCGGGGCCGATTGTCCGGCTCTTCACTTCGGAGCCCGCCGTGCAGGACTACGGCATAGACGCCCTGCGCCTCATCGCCTGCGGCTTCCTCTTCTACGCCTACGGCATGGTCATCACGCAGTCCTTCAACGGCGCGGGCGACACGCGCACGCCGACCATCATCAACCTCTTCGTCTTCTGGCTCTGGGAGATACCGCTCGCCTACGTGCTGGCCATCGTCTTCGGCCTCGGCCCGCACGGCGTCTTCATCGCCGTCACCGTCTCCTTCTCGATGCTCGCCGTCGTCAGCGCCGCCGTCTTCCGCAAAGGCCACTGGAAGACCCGGATGGTCTGAGGCGCGAAACTACCGGCTCTCAAGACGACCCGCCGAGCGTCTCCTGCTCGCCCCTCTGAACTTAAGAAATTCGCTCGCAGCCCTTGAAAGATTGACATCTTTCGCGTAATGTGCGAACTTTCACAAGCGACGTTTCGTTCGGCCTCGTAGGTATTTGTTTTCGGGCGGTCTGCCCTTTTCGACGGAGGCTTGGAATGGTTGCCACTGCTAACAAGACCGGGTTCGGTCATATCCCACTCGCCCTCGGCCCGCGCGGGAACTTCCTCTTTGGTATCGGGCCGGAAGCGGTCAGACACCCGATTAATTTCTACATGCGGATGCGGCGCGAGTACGGCGACGTGGTTCGCATGCGCGGCCTGCCCACGCTCTACTGGCATCTCGTCTCGCACCCCTCTGGCGTCGAGCACGTCCTCCAGACGAATCAGCATAACTACCGGAAGGGGAAGCTCTTCAACAAGCCGCTGAGCCTAGTCGTGGGCGAAGGGCTTCTGACGAGCGAGGGCGAGTTCTGGCGTCGGCAGCGGCGGCTCGCGCAGCCCGCCTTCCACCGGCAGCGCATCGCTGCGCTGGGTGGCACGATGACCGCCGCCGTCGAAGAGATGTCGAGGCGCTGGCGCGGCTTCGAGAAGTCGGGCGAGCCTTTCGACATCGCGACGGAGATGACGCGTCTGACCTTACAGATCGCGGGGCGGACTCTGTTCGGCGTTGACCTCGGCGGCGAGGCGGGCAAGGTCGGGAGCGCCCTCCGCGTCGCCTTCGAACACCTCAACTACCGGATGTCGTACCCTTGGGCGCTGCCGGAGGCTCTGCCGACGCGGCGCAACCGTCGGTTTCTGAGGGCGCGGCGCGTGCTCGACGAGGTGGTCTACCGCATCATCCGCGAGCGCCGTGGGCGGGGGGCGGACACGGGCGATTTGCTCTCGATGCTTTTGCTGGCACGCGACGAAGAGACGGGCGAGGGGATGAGCGACGAGCAGTTGCGCGATGAGGTGATGACCATCCTCATCGCGGGGCACGAGACGGGCGCGGCGGCGCTGGCGTGGGCCTGGCACTTGCTGGCCGAGCACCCCGAAGTCGAACACAAACTCCACGCCGAGCTTCAGAAAGTCCTTGGCGGGCGCACGCCGACCGTCGAAGACCTGCCCGCGCTGCCTTACACGCGGATGATTTTCGACGAGGTGTTGAGGCTCTATCCGCCCGCTTGGGCTCTGCTGCGGCAGGCGATTGAGGAGGACGAGATCGGGGGGTGTCGTATCCCCGCGGGCTCTATCCTCACGGTGAGCCAGTACGTGACGCAGAGACACCCGGACTTCTGGGACGAGCCGGAAAAGTTCGACCCCGAACGCTTCACGCCCGAACGTGTGGCGGCGCGACCTCGCTTCGCTTACTTCCCGTTCGGCGGCGGCGCGCGCCAGTGCATCGGCAGCAACTTCGCGCTCATGGAGGCGCAGTTGGTCGTCGCCACTCTGGCGCAGCACTTCCGCCCAAGACTCTTGCCGGGTCACTCGGTCGAGCCCGACCCGACGTTCACCTTGCGCCCGCGAGGCGGCGTGCTGGTCACGCTGCATTGAGGTTTCAAAGAAGGAGTTTGAGACAGGTGTTCGACAAACTGGTTGAGCAGAAAATCAGGGAGGCGCAGGCAGCGGGCGAGTTCGACAGGCTCGAAGGCGCGGGGCGGCCCGTCAACCTTGAAGCCTACTTCGCGACGCCCGAAGAGTTGCGCGCCGGGTTCGCCGTGTTGAAGAACGCGGGCGTGGCCCCCGAAGAGGTGCAGCTCTTGCAGGAGGTGGACGCGTTGAAGCGTCAGTTGGAGCATTGCCGGGAAGAGTCGGCGCGGGCCGTTCTGGAAAAGAGCATCCATGATAAATCGCTGAGCTTCCAACTGCTCATGGAACGACGAAGACAAAAGTGACGCACACTCTCCTCACGGAGGGAGTTTAAGCGACCGAAGGACGGAATCGCGGCGAGGGGCGACGGCTCCCCTCGCCGCTTTTTTCGTTTTGAGGACGGCGGCTCTCGTCCTCGTCCGTCGCGGAAAAGTGACGAAAACCGGGCGAAAAGGTATTCTTTCACCCAACTCGCCCGCGCCTCTTCGCCGCCCGGAATTTTTCTGAAACCTTCCACGGGGCGGGGACACTTACTGGCGGTGTTAGACGATGAAGCGGCTGGCGATTAAAGGCATGGTCAATTTAGAAGCAGCGGGACAGCCAGGCGCGTACACTGGAACCTTGATGAATAGCACGGAGGAACTGGTGGCGCGCGTCCGGCACGGCGACGAGGAGGCTTTCCGCCTCATCTTCGACCGCTATGCGCGCCCGCTCATCAGCTTCATCTACGACATGGTCGGCTCGCGCGAGCTGGCCGAAGATTTGACACAGGAGACCTTCGTGCGGGCCTACAAGAGCCTCGGCGGTCTCCGCGACGAGGCGAAGCTCTCGACGTGGCTCTTCGGCATCGCCAAGAACGTCGCGCGCGAGTCGCTTCGGACGCGCGTCCGCGAGAAGGGCCACGTCCACGTGGACGACGAGGCGGAAGTCTTCGAGCTGCACGACGGCCAACGCGGCCCGGCGGGGCAACTCCTTGATAAAGAGTTGAGCGGCGTCATTCAGAGCGCGCTGCTCAGGCTCGACGAAGACAAGCGGCTCGTCTTCACGCTCAAGATTTTTCAGCAGCGCAGTTACGAAGAGATAGCGGAGATCACCGGATTCTCCATCGGCAAGTTGAAAACAGATTTGCACCGGGCGCGCGCCGAGATGCGCCGCCGCATCGGCCCTTATGTTGGGGGTGAGCAGTAATGAAATGCGAAGAGTGCCTGCCGTTGTTAGAGGAGTTCGCCGACGGCGAGGTTGACAGACAGACTGGCGACTTGATGGGCGCGCACATGGCGGCCTGCGCCGAGTGCTCCGAAGCCTTCGAGGCTCTGCGGGCGGAGCAGGAGATGTACCTCCGCTATGACCGCGAGCTGGAAGTCTCGCCCGCGATGTGGGAGGCCGTCCGCGAGCGGATCGCCGAAGTCCCTCCGGCGCGTGACGCGAAAAGGTCGCCGCTATTGATGCGGCTGCGCGAACAGTTCGCCGTCCTCGTCGCGGCCTTGAGCATGCGCCCGGCGCTCGCCTCCTCGATGGCGGTCGTCATGGTCGGCGTCGCCGCCGGGGTGCTCTGGCTCGTGCGGACGCCGCAGCCCGAAAATCAAAACACGATTGCCCAAATAACTCAGCCTCAAACCCCGGCGACGCCCTCGCGCGGCGGCGAGCCTAACGCCGGCCCGACGCCCGGCCCCGACACTAAACGCCGGACGGACGAAAACGTCGAGACAACCACTACGAATCAGTCGGTCGCCGAAGTCGCTTCTGTCAATCAACAAGTGAACTTCGTGAAGCCCGCCGCCGTGGCTCCTCGCAAGGCGTCGAACACGGGCGGCACGGGCGAATTGGTCGTCATCAGCGACACGCAACTCGGCCACCCCGGCGACGAAGACCCACTGCTCAACCCGCAGCCCCGCGGGCTCGTTGAGAACGACGTGCTGGCGATTAACGCGCGCCTCCTCGACCCGGAAGAGAAGGGCGTCGCGCGGCACGTCGAACAGGCGCAGATGCTCCTGCGCTCTTTCCGCAACGCCCGCGACACGGAGGGAGACGGGGCGACCAGCATCGCTTACGAGAAGACCCTTTCGCGGCGGCTTCTGGACGAGAACATCACTCTCCAACTCGAAGCCGAGTCCGCCGGGAACAAGACGACCAAGCAGGTCTTGAGTTCTCTGGAGCCCTTCCTTTTGGACATCTCGAATCTGCGCGACGAGCCCTCGCGCGACGAAGTGCGCTCCATCAAAGAGCGTATGCAGAAGAAGGAGATCATCGCGTCGTTGCAGGTCTACTAAAAGGCGGCGCGCGCGGAGTTGTCTCGATAATCCCTGTAGAGTAAGGACTAAAACATCATGCTTCAATTCATCACTCGACGGAATCAAATTCGCCCCGCGGCCCTCCTGACGGCCCTCGCCCTCGTGGTGCTCCTTGGCGGAGCGTCCCCCGCCTCGGCGCAGCTATTCACGCCGGAGCGTGACATGCTCAACCGGCTCGTGCAGGGCGCGAGCGGCAACGACCCGGCGACGAAGGCCTTCATTCAGGGCCGCGACCTGATCAACGAAGAGAAGTGGGACGGCGCGGCGGCGACCTTCAGCAAGTTCGTCCGCGACTACCCCGCCGACAAGAACGCGGACGCCGCGCTCTACTGGCTCGCCTACGCCTTTGAGAAGCAGAACAAGCTCGGCGAGGCCGAGCAGTCTCTGGTGCGCCTCATCGAGCGTTACCCCACGTCGAACTGGGCGAAGGACGGGGCGAAGTCGCTCATCAAGATTAAGTCGAAGACCGACCCGCAGGGCATCAACGTGCCGCAGGACGGCGACGCCGAGATCAAGATCATCGCGCTCCAGAGCCTCTGCCAGTCCGACAAAATGCGCTGCGTGACGCTCGCCAGCGACGTGCTGCGCTCCAACACGGCCTCGCTCCGCTTGCGCGAGGCGGCCATCACGCTGCTCGGCAGGCACGGCGGCGCGGAGGCCGTCCCCATGCTCATCCAACTGGCGCGCTCCGAGTCGAACGAGAAGCTGCGGATGCGCGCCATCGCGGCCCTCGGCGAGACCGACGACGAGCGCGTCCTCGACGTGCTCCGCGAGATAGCGTTGAGCGCGAACTACGCCGACGAGAGCCCGACCGACTCGGCCATCCACGCGCTGGTCAACCACGACAGCCCGCGCGCCGTCGGCATCATCAGCGACATCATCATCAACGGCAAGAACCTCGCGGCCCGCCAGCACGCCGTCGGCCTCTTCAGCCGCCGCGCGGGCGAGCCCGTGGTGGACGAACTCCTCCGCATCTACGACGCCGTGCAGGACGTGCAGATCAGGAAGTACGTGGTGGCCGCCTTCGGCAACCGCAAGTCGCCGCGCGCCGGCGCTAAACTCGCCGAGATCGCCCGCACGGCGACCGACGTCGAGCTGCGCAAGCAGGCCATCCACGCCATCCCCAACCGCGACGACGCGCAGAGCCTCGATGTCATTCTTTCGCTCTACGACGGCGAGAGCAACGTCGAACTCAAGAACTACCTGCTCGGAGCCCTGAGCCGCTACGAGGACAAGCGCGCGCTCCAGAAGTTGATGCAGGTCGCGCGCAACGCCTCGGAACCCTTGGAGCGCAGGAAGCACGCCGTCAACGCCCTGAGCCGCAGCAAAGACCCCGACGTCATCCGGTTCCTCGAAGACATGCTCAAGTAGCACGCCGCCGGACATCGGTGAAAGTGGCTGGCCGTCGCCCCCGAAAGACGGCCAGCCACGCCCGAACCAATAGAGCCGCAGTTCAACGTCAAGGAAAGCTGTCCGAGAGGATGGCCGGGAGTAGTGTTGCCCGAAGTCCGACCCGTTTGTTGAGTCGGGCGCGTGTTTGAAGGGAGTGTAATTTTGATGCTCGCATTGCTGACGTTCTTCTGGCTGATGCTGGTTCCGCCCGCCGTCGTGCTGGATCAGGATCAGAAATTCATCCCCGTCGAGGGCGCGACGCTTCAGGCCAAACAGGATGCGGCCATCAGCCGCGCCGCCGGGGCCGAACGCTTCTGGACGGCTTACGCCTTCGACGTGCGGCCCGGCGTCGCCGTTGACATCGAGTTCGTGGGCGACGACGGGAGCCGCTTTTACATCGGCGAGAGCACGATGTTTAATTTCGACGGCGTCGCCTTCAACAACGACTTCGGCAGCTTCTCCTCTTCGGGCTCGAAGGTCGAGACGCGCGACCTCGGCGTCTTCCTCCTGCGCGACCCTTCGCGGCGCGGCGAGGTCGTGCGCGTCGAGATTTATAACCTCGCGCGGCGGCGCGAGTACGGCGGCTTCCCCGTCTACTGGATGGGGCGCGCGCCGAACGAGGAGAGCCTGACGTTGCTGCGCGGCCTCGTCGAGTCGAGCCGGGCGGGCGACGTGGGCGAAGACGCGACGCGCGCCATTGCCTTGCACGACGACCGGCGCGTGCCCGAATTTCTGGTCACGCTCGCGCGCGGTTCAATCTCTTCGGGCGTGCGCGCGCGGGCCGTCCGCGCGCTCGGCTACCCGCCGGTCGCCCCGGCGACGCGCGACTTTCTCGCCTCGGTGGCGCGCGACGAACGCGAATCGGTGGACATCCGCCGCTCGGCCATCTCGGCCTACGGTCGCTCGCGCGACGCGCAGTCGCTCGACTTCCTCCTCCGGCTCTTCGACTCGGTCACCAGCCGCGACCTCAAGCGGAGCGCGATGTCGGCGGCGGCCTTGAACGAGAACAAGAGCGCCGTCGTCAACTTCCTCGTCCGCGTGGCGAGTCAGGACGTGGACACCGAGCTGCGCAAGCGGGCCGTCGCGCACCTCGGCGAGATGGCGGGCGAGCAGGCGCTCGGCACGCTCAGCGAGACGGCGGGCCGCGTGGACGCCGACACCGAGTTGCAGAAGCAGGCCCTCTCGGCCATCAGCCGCCGCCCCGCCGCCGAGTCCGTCCCGCTCCTCATCAAAGTCGCGCAGACGCACGCCAAGCCCGAAGTCCGCAAGCAGGCCCTCGTCCTTCTGGGCCGCACCGGCGACCCCTCGGCCATCAACTACCTCAAGAGCGTCCTGACCAAATAAAGACCGGCGAGCCCTGAAAGGGCGAAAGATAATAGACGGAGGCAGAGCGAAAGCGCTTTTGCGCTTGAGCGTCGCCCCCGGTTAGTACGTAGTAAACAAATCCGACCCTGAAAGGGTCGTACCTCAACGTCGAGGCGCGACCCTTTCAGGGTCGAAATTCTTTCTCGACTGTTCCGGGGGCGGCGCTCAGTCGCTCGCGCTCCTTCGCTCTGCCCCCGGCTATTAGCTTCATCCCCTTCGGGGATGTCGCCGCGCGACGCTTCATCAAGACGACGGTTTTCCTGCTAAACTTGGAACACGGAGAAATCAAATTTCAGAGTCGGACGTGAGGGCGAGAGGGATGGCTGTCCTGAAGATTACGGAGTTCCCCGAAAGGGTTCTCAAAGAGGTCGGCAAGCCGGTCGAGGAGTTCGGTGCTGAGTTGGAACGGCTCGTCTCAAACATGTTCGAGACGATGTACGCCGAGGAGGGCGTGGGGCTCGCCGCGCCGCAGGTGGGGCTCTCGCTGCGCCTCTTCGTGATGGACTGCGAGGGCTTGCGGCTGGTCGCCGCCAACCCCGAAATCCTTTCGGCTGAGGGCGAGCAGGAGGGCGAGGAGGGTTGTCTCTCGGTCGGCAAGGTGCACGCCCCGCTCAAGCGCGCGATGCGCGTCCGCCTCCGCGCGCAGGACGTGCGCGGCGAGTTTTTTGAAGAGGAGGCCGAGGGGCTCACCGCCCGCTGCTTCCTCCACGAGACCGACCACTGCGACGGCCTCCTCTTCCTCGACCGCCTCACGCCGCTCCGCCGCGACCTGGTCAAGCGCAGATTCCAGAAGATTAGAAAGTGGCGTTGAAGCCCCGGCCCGCGCCGCCCGTTGCGGAGACGGCGGGTTGAAAAGCGGCGGGCGAGCCTGTACCATTTCGCGCGTCCAGATGAATACCTTCGCACCTCAGAAACCAGAGCCCACGACGCCGCTCGCACACCAACTCGGCCCGCACTTTCAGGCGCTCGCGCAGTTCCACTCGACCGAAGCCTTGAAGGCTTCCGCGCTCTACGCGTGCCTCAGCGAAGAGATCGAATCGGTCTTGGAAGGCGTCGTCGTCGAGGACTTTACTGCGCCGCCTTCGTCCGCGCGCGTCGAAGGGCACGCGGCTGGCCGTGCCGTCCGCGCGACGGCGTGGAACATCGAGCGCGGCCTCCGGCTCGACGAGATTATCCACACGCTCCGCGACCACACGCTCCTCAATCAAAGCGACGTGCTGCTTTTGACCGAGCTTGACTACGGCATGGCCCGCACCGGCAATCGCTTCGTCGCGCGCGAGATAGCCGAGGCTTTGGGGATGAGCTACGCGTTCGCGCCGAGCTACGTCAACTTGAGCAAGGGCGCGGGCCTTGAGAGTCGGGCCGAGGGCGAGAACGCAGAAGCCTTGCACGGCAACGCCGTACTCTCTCGTTACCCTCTGCGGCGCGCGTGGTCTGTGGCCCTGCCGAACGGCAAGGACAAGATGCGCGGCAACGAGAAGCGTCTGGGGAGCCAGCGCGCCGTCGTCGCCGAAGTGGAACATCCTTCGGGCGCGTTCCGCACGGTGAGCGTCCACCTCGACGCGCATTCGAGCCAGCAGCACCGGCGGCGGCAGATGTCGGTCGTCTTAGACTTCCTCGACACGCTCACGCCCCGCCTGCCCGTCCTCATCGGCGGCGACTGGAACACGACGACCTACAATTCGAGCCGCGCCCTCTACGCCGTCTTCGGCTTCTTCCGCCGCGTGGCGATGGGGCCGAGCTACTTCATCCGCAATCACTACCTCTACCCCGAACGCTGGTTCGAGCGGCGGCTGTTCCGCGAGCTGGAACGGCGCGGCTACAGCATCCGCGACCTCAACGAGATGGGCGCGGGCACTCTCCACTACGACGTGGCCGACCTCGCCGCCTACAAGAACCTCGCCGAGTGGGTTCCGCAGTGGTGCTTCTGGTTCCTCCAATGGTCTCTGCGCGAGCACGGCGGGCGGTGCGCGCTCAAGCTCGACTGGTTCGCGGGCCGCGACGTGGAGCCCGACCCGCGACAGCCGCCGCGCGTCGTCAGCCGCCTCGAAGACTCGACGGTTGCGCTCTCCGACCACGACCCCATCGTGCTCGACTTCCGTCCGCTCCCCGCCGACTAGAAAGGCGCGGGGGCGCTCACAAAGCCCGCGGAGGCCGAAGCGTTGCGAATCTTCAGACCCCTTGAGACCCCGCGAGACGGCGCGCGAGTGTTGTGCGCGGGCGGCGTCTCGCGCCGCCGACTGCCGCTGAATTTTAAGGAAGAAGACCTGCCGCTCTTTGCGCACGAGCTTGAGCGCGAGACGCCCGCGTCGGTGATGCTCGAACTCGAAGGCGTGGGGGTGAACGCTGATGGGATGCTCTTCAAGGGCGCGCGGATTCTGCCGGAGTCTTTCTCCTCGCCCGTCATCATGGGGCAGTTCATGGCGCGGCGGCGGAGCGTCATAAAAGCCCTCGCCGTCAACCGTCTGCTGCGTCCGGGGAGGAAGTTTGAGAGGGACTGCCTCTGGGTCGTTGACGATTGGAGCTACGGCTACTTCCACTGGCTCGCGGACGCCTTGTGCAGGCTCTACGCGGCGGGCGACACGGCGGAGAACTTAGTCCTGCTTCTGCCTCATCAATACCGTCAACTTGAGTACGTCCGCTCGTCTCTCAAAGCCTTCCGCGTCGCGGGCGTCGAGTACGTCGGCGAGGGCGAAGTCGTCTTCCCCCGCAAGCTCTTCATGCCCACGCACGTCGCGCCTTCGGGGAATTACAACGAAGAGATTGTGCGGGGCTTGCGTGAGCTGCTCGTCGGTTTCTACGGGGAAGGCAAAGGCTCGGACGCGGGCGAGCGCGTCTACCTCAGCCGGGGCCGCGCGCCGAAGCGGAAGGTGACGAACGAAGAAGGGCTGCTGGACACGCTGCGCGAGTTCGGCTTCCGCGTCGTCCACTTCGAGGATCACCCCTTCGACGAGCAGGTGCGGATTGCGGCGGGCGCGCGCTTCCTCGTCTCGAATCACGGCGCGGGCCTCACCAACATGATGTTCATGAAGCCCGGAGGCCGCGTCCTCGAACTCCGGCGACGCGACGAGAGCGAGCGCAACTGGTTCTTCAACCTCGCCTCGGCCACCGGGCTCGGATACTTCTACCAACTCTGTGACCCCGAACGCCCCGGCGAAGACCCGCACACCGCGAACCTCGTCGTTGACCCACAACGATTCAGAAAGAACGTCCGTCTGATGCTCGCCTAATAAAGATTCGACCCCATTAAGTTTGGACGAGATATTTGTAGGGGCAGGGCTTGTCCCTGCCCGTTCCTTTCATAACTTCAATCTTGAAGGTATGGGAAAACGGGCAGGGACAAGCCCTGCCCCTACAAATTTATTACGCGTTCTTAGTCGTCCTCAGAGAACGCACGGTAAGCCGCGGCGGCGGCGAGGCCGCCCACTAAGTACCAGGCGATGGTCATGGCGTGCGTGGTGGGCGCGTGTTCGGTGGGCTGGCGTCCGAGACCGAGGGGTTCGGGGAGGAAGACCGCGCCGAGCCCGGCGGCGAGGCCGAGCAGCGCGCCGTTGCGCAGCGCGTCCTCGCGGTCGCCCGCGCCGACGAGGCTGTAGAAGAGCGAGTTGGAAACGAGGTCGCCGACGAGCGCCGCCTCGTGCAGGGGCGTCGGCGGCTCAACGTCCACGGCGCGCATCGTCTTGGCGATGGCGCGCATCCCGACCACGTCCATCCGCGGGGCGTCGGGGATGAACCGCCGCGCCGTCTCGTGTATCAAGGTGAGCGCGCACGCGCCCACCAGTCCGCTCCCTAGTGCCTTCAGCATCCAGACCTCCTTGAAAAGCCGTGAATCGTGAATCGTCAATCGTGAATCGTAGTTGAATAACTCCTACGTCGAACTGTAAACCGTCTCGCGGTAAAAGGACAACTCTTTCGATTTACGATTCACGATTCACGGCTTTCCCGTTTCGAGCAGGAACCAATAGAAGCCCCACGGCGAGAGCGCGAGCTGATACGGCCTCTCCGTGATTTCGGGGAAGCGCGTCTTGCCGAGCATCTCGACGGGCACAGAGCCTTCGAGGCCCGCGAGGTCTAACTCGACCGGCTGCGCGAACTGCGAGAGGTTGAAGACGCAGAGCACGGTCTCGCCCTCGCCCTCGCGGAGGAAGGCGAAGACCTTTCGGTTGCGCGGCTTGACGAAGCGCATCGCCCCGCGCCCGAAGACGTGATGCGCCTTGCGGAGATGAATCATCTGCCGCATCCAGTTGAGCAGAGACGTGTCGTAGCGCAACTGCGCCTCGACGTTCACCGAGTTGAAGCCGTAGACGGGGTTGTTGATGACGGGGAAGTACAACTTCTCGAAGTCGGCCTTGGAGAAACCGGCGTTGCGGTCGGAAGACCACTGCATCGGTGTGCGCACGCCGTCGCGGTCGCCGAGGTAGATGTTGTCGCCCATCCCTATCTCGTCGCCGTAGTAAAGAAAGGGGCTGCCCGGCAGAGAGAGGAGCAGGCCGTGCAGCAGCTCGATGCGGCGGCGGCTGTTGTCGAGGAGCGGCGCGAGCCTTCGGCGGATGCCGACGTTGAGGCGCATCCGTCGGTCTTTGGCATACTCGTTATAAAGATAGTCGCGCTCCTCGTCCGTCACCATCTCAAGAGTGAGTTCGTCGTGGTTGCGGAGGAACATCCCCCACTGGCAGCCTTCGGGGATGTCGGGCGTGCGCTCCAGAATTTCGACGATGGGGCGGCGGTCTTCCTGCCTGAGCGCCATGAAGAGGCGCGGCATGATGGGGAAGTGGTAGCCCATCTGGAACTCGTCGCCGTCGCCGAAATACTCGACCACGTCTTCGGGCCACTGGTTCGCCTCGGCCAGAAGGAGCGCCGAGGGGAAACGCTCGGCGACGTGCGCGCGCATCTGCTTGAGGAAGGCGTGCGTTTCGGGGAGGTTCTCGCAGTTCGTCCCCTCGCGCTCGTAGAGGTAGGGCACGGCGTCCACGCGGAAGCCGTCAACGCCGAGCGAGAGCCAGAAGTCCATCGCGTCGAGCATCGCCTGTTGGACTTCCGGGTTGTCGTAGTTGAGGTCGGGCTGGTGGCTGAAGAAGCGGTGCCAGTAGAACGCCCCGGCCTCCTCGCACCAAGTCCAGTTCGAGCGTTCGGTGTCGGTGAAGATGATGCGCGCCTCTTTGTATTTCTCCGGCGTGTCGCTCCACACGTACCAGTCGCGCTTCGGGGAGTCGGGCGAGCTGCGCGCCTCCTGAAACCACGGGTGCGCGTCCGAAGTGTGGTTGACGACGAGGTCGGTGATGACGCGCAGGCCGCGCGCGTGGGCCTCCGTGAGGAAGTGCTTGAAGTCTTCGAGCGTCCCGTATTCGGGGAGCAGCTCGTAGTAGTCGGCGATGTCGTAGCCGCCGTCGCGCAGGGGCGAGGCGTACATCGGGAGCAGCCAGAGGCAGTCCACGCCGAGCCACTGAAGGTAGTCGAGCTTTTCGGTGAGGCCGCGGAAGTCGCCGATGCCGTCGGCGTTCGAGTCGTAGAACCCGCGGACGTAGACCTCGTAAAAGACCGCGTCCTTGTACCACAGAGGATCGTCGCGGAGTTGATTCAACTCTGTCATCCGTCGGAGCCCCCTCGCCGTCTGCTGTCAGTTGCTTTTGCACAGCAAGATAGCGGGAAGGCGGCGTCGGACGCAAGAAGGCGGAGAGAAAAAAGGGAAGGGGCGGAGGGGAACCGTCTCGCCCTCTCCGCCCTCTCCCCTTTGACCCCTTGACCTTTTGCTTCCGTCTTTACCTTATCCCGTCGAGCATCTGCGCAAGCCTGTACCCGGCGAGGGCGATGCGCTCGCGGGAGAGCCTGCGGGTCTTGGTCTGGTAGGCGGCGTTGGGCACGGTGTTTTCCGTAACACCATTGTGGGCCACCGTCCGCGCGAGTTGGTGGCTGTCGGCGGCCCACACCGACGGGTCGAGCTGCGTGAGCTTCTGCGTGAACGTCGAACGGGGGAACTCCTGCATGATGCTGGCGGCGTAGGTCGTGAGCAGTTGGCGCTCGGTCTGGTTGAGCGGCGGCTTCAACTCGGTCTGGAAGTTGCCGCCCGCGCCGTCCCAGTAGGAGTGGAGGTTGTCGGGCGAGCCGGAGAGGCGGAAGAGGTTGCCCCCGGCGTCGCCGTTGGGGCGCGCGCTCGTGTAGCGCGTGCAAGTGTGGAGCGGCTGGTGGAGGTCGCCGACGAGGTGCGCGAGCACGGCGACGTAATACGCCCTGCGCATCTCCGAGTCGAAGTCCCTGTCGAAGAGCATGGTTCGCAGCTCTGTGATCGAAGAGACGGCGTTGACCGGGGGCGGGGGCAGGTTGTTCGGGGGCGACGCCGTCGAAGAAGCGCAGGGTGATGAAGTGCCAATCGCGGAGCAGTTCGTGCGAGTCGTCGTCGCGGAGGTCGTCCATCCATGTGGCCGACGTGACGAAGTTGTACCTGTTCTGACGGAACTCGATCATGCCCGCTAGTTCGTTGAGGCGGGCGATCTTGGCATTCCTCTGGGCGACCGTCCCGGTCAGATTCTGGAGCGCGATCTGCGCGACGACCATGTGGCCGGTGTCGCCCCAGGCGTGGGCCGTGGTCTGGAAGAGCAGCAGTACAGCGAGGAGGCAGGCGGTTCTTCTTACTTTCAACATTCGGAGGGTGTCCTTTCCAGCCGAGGACGGCCCCGGCCCGTCGAAGTGTGGGCGGCCATTCTAGCCGAAACCGGACAGCCGCGCGTCAGCTTGTTCGCCGGAAAGTAATGGTTCAATCTCGAACCTGACTCGGCCCTCCCACTGAGCCTACGTACACCGCGGATGCCCCGACCGGCTCATCGCTTTTCAAATGTTTATGCGATTATGAGGCAAACGTTTCATCCGCCGCCCGCGACGTGCGCGTGGCCGGTTTTTGTAAATTGACCCGTTACCCGCCGGAAAGCAGCGGGGGCCACGGCGTCGCCGTAAATACTCTTTACGCCCCCCCGGTTGTCATTTACAATCCACGGCGCGCGAACTCCTTTCGGCCCGGCCTGACTCTCAGGCTCGGACAGACCTCCACTCACTTAAAGGTTATGTCCCGCGTCAGCAAGGCCCCACGAGCGTCGGACAAGGAGCGCACGCCGGTCGAAGGCGGCCCTCGATTCATCTGCCCCCCGCTCGTCGCGTGCGCCGTCGCCCCGCAAGCGCGCCGTGACGTGAGACATCCGCGATGAACGAATACCGGGAGGAAGCGAGCGGCGTCTACCGCGTCGCGCTCTATCGCCCGCGCTCCTCGCGCGCCGTGGTCGAGTGGTCGAAGGCCGCGCGAGGGTGGAAGAGCGCGGTCGTCAACGAGCAGGACGCCGACGGCGTGACGCACGAAGTGATGGACGAGGAGTACCGTGCGGCGAGCGTGCTGCACCCGCCGCCGGGGTCGGGAGTGCGGCGCGGCTTCGACGAGCGGATGGCGACGATAGTGCTGCCGCTCATCAGAAGCGTCTGGGGCAAGAGCCACTCGCGCCACGCGGGCACACAACTCGTCCGCTACCTTCCGGGCGGACACTACGAACTCCACAGCGACGTGGGGCCGAGCACGCGCTCACGCCACTTCAGCGTCGTCTGCTACCTCAACGACGACTTCGTGGGCGGTCGCACCTCTTTCCCGGAACTCCTCTATTCGGCGCAGCCCGTCGCGGGCACGGCGCTCGTCTTCCCCTCAACCTACGCGCACCGCGCCGAGCCCGTCCTCGGCGGCGAGAAGCTCGTCATCGTCTCGTGGGTGCTCGGCCCCGCAACTGCGAATGAAGGCCGAAGGCGAAAGTGAGAGGTCGGACAAAAAGAGTTCGGCTCACTCTTCATCTTAAAAAAAACGCAAGGTTCCTCCGCCGCACACATTCTAAGTTCAAAAGCGGATGAGTCTCCCCGATGGACTCTAAGGCTCGTCTGAGTGGAGGTGTGTGTGATGAAGAGAGAGACCGTGTTGTGGAGAGGCTGGCGACCGTTGTGCGCGGCGCTCGTGCTCCTCGCCGTCGTCGTCGCGTTGGGCGCGGGGGCTTCGTACCGCGCCGAGGGCGGCGGCTTCAGTAAACGCGTCCGGGCCTCGCGCGAGAAGGGGGCGGAACCCTCGCCGCCTAAAACGTCGAAGATTGATTTGAGCAAGGCGGTGGACGTGCCTCTCCCGGCGCACCTGCCCGCATTGAAGCCCACCGCCTTCAAGACGGCGGACGGCAAGTCGGGCTGGGTCGTGAAGATACCGGGCGACCGCCCCTTAGCGACGCCCGCTTACGCCAACGGCCTCCTGTTCGTCGGCGGCGGCTACGGCTCGCACGAGTTCTACGCCTTCGACGCGCGCACCGGCGCGCTCGCCTGGCAGACGAAGACCTCGGACGACGGGCCTTCGGCGGCGGTGGCCGAGGACGGCTACGTCGCTTTCAACACCGAGAGCTGCACGCTCATCGTCGTGGATGAGAAGACCGGTAAGCTCGTCTGGCAGGAGTGGCTCGGCGACCCCTTGATGAGCCAGCCCGCCATCTCGAAAGGGCGAGTCTTCATGGCCTACCCGTCGAACGGGCGGAAGGCGAGCATGAACCATCAAGCCATCAAGCCGCACGCGCAGCAGAGCGCCATGCTCAAGCCGAAGGTGAACGTGCTGCCGAAGCCGCAGCAGTCCGAGGCGCAGGCCGACAACCCCGGCGCACGCGCGCAGGTCGCCGAAGAAGAAGAGACGGGGAGTCACCGTCTCCTGTGCGCAGACCTCAAGACGGGCCGACACATCTGGGAGCGCGCCATCTCCGGCGATGTCATCTCCGCGCCCGTCATCAACGAAGGCAAGGTCTTCTTCACCACTTTCGACGGCACTTCCTACTCGCTCGACGCCGCGGACGGTCGCCTCCTCTGGAAGAAGGAGAACGCCGGGACGAGCGCGCCCATCATCGCCGGGGGCGAGGTCGTCATCACGCAGAAGGTCGGGACGGGGAGAGACGCGCACGAGGGGCTCAAGGTGCTCAACACGAAGGCCGGGACTGACAAAGACGACCGCCTGCTCGCGCGCGAGAAGGCCGGATACCTCGGCGAAGACAAGGGCGGCGGTGTCGCGCTCAAGCAAGAGGCGCAGGCCGCGCTCGACTCCTCGGTCGGCTTCAGCAACGCGCCCGCCGCCGCGCAGTTGGACAGGGCGAACCGACACCTCGGCGTCAAGACCGTCGTCGGCGGCTGGGCCTATCAGGGCTCGCGCGCCGCTTATAGCAAGGGGCGGATGCTCAACGCGCAAGGGAAGTACCTGAACTCCATCAACGCCGCGAGCGGCGACTTCGCGTGGCGCGCGGAGGTGAGCGGCGGGGGCGTCACCGAGGACGCGCAGGTCTTCTCGCCGCCCGCGCTCGGCGACCAGTTCATGTACCTGAGCAGCGCGCTCGGCCACCTCCTCTCCGTCAGACAGAGCGACGGCGAGGTCGGCTTCGCCTATTCCTTCAAGCAGCCGATGGTCTTCCAGCCCGCGCTCGCCGGCGGCAGCGTCTTCGTCGGAACCTCCAACGGCCTCCTCATCTGCCTCAAGACCGGCTCGACGGACGCCGACGGCTGGCACGCGTGGGGCGGCAACGCGGAGCACAACAAGAACAAGTAGGCAGTAGTACAGCCCCGCGAGGGGCGTCGGAAATTAGCCGGGGGTGAGCCAACGGAGTTTGCGCGAACCCCCGGTAAGAATCGAATAAAATAATTCGCCCCGGCAGGGGCGACGGAAACGACGCGCGAGTGTCTTCGTCGCGCGTGTTCCCGCGCTCCTGCCGGGGCGCTTACTGTTTATCTTGCGTCGTTCCGGGGGTTGCGCTTCGTCGGCTTCCGCCTCCTCGCTTCACCCCCGGCTAATCTCCGCCGCACCTTCGGCGCTCGTCCGTCGTGGTTATCCACAGTGAGTGAAGGCGGGGCAGCACGCAGCGGTGCTGTTCGGCCCCGCGTCGCGCGTCTTGGGGCGAGGGATGACAATCGTGAGGAATTTTATGTGGCCGGCGAGGGACAAAAAGTTGACAGCCGTGATAGTTTTAGCGGGCACACGATTTAGCCGACCGCAGAAGCGACGTGTCCCGCGCCCGCGAGAGAAGTCCAAGGGGAACAGTCGAGGCAGAGAAGCATTGACCGCCGCCGTCCCGGTCGGTCTTAACGAAAAAATTCTGAACGCGGATCAAACCCCCTGATGCGCCCTGTTGCCGCCCACACCATTGCCCTCGGCCTCCTGCTCGCCGCCGCATCCCTGAGTTCCGCCTGCCGCCCGCGCGCCGAGTCGAAGACGACAGCCGCCGCCGTGGTTCCCGTGCCCGCCGCCGCCACGCGCTGGGCTGACGCAGACCGCGACGGCATCCCCGACGGCGCGGAGCTGCGCGCCTTCGACGACCGCGAAAATTTCCGCCGCTGGTTCACGACCATCGCCGAGTTGCAGTTCTACCGCGCGAGCGCGGCGTGGAACGCCGAGCAGAGGGACTGCGCGGGGCTCGTGCGCTTCGCGTGGCGCGAGTCTCTGCGCGCGCACGACCGCGCGTGGTTCCAGAAGATGGGCGCGGAGTACGAGCCCATCGCGGCGGACGTGCGCGCCTACACCTTAGAGCGCGGCCCCTTACGCGAGAGAATCTTCCGCACCGCCTTCGGCTCGTTCGAGGAGACGGACTTGACGGGCGACACCTTCTCGGAGTTCGCCGACGCGCGGACGCTCAAAGAGTTCAACGCCGAGTTCGTCAGCCGCGAGCGCGGAGAGGCGCGGCCCGGCGACCTGCTCTTCTTTCAACAGCCGTGGGTGCAGAAGTACCCGTACCACGTGATGATTTACCTCGGCGAGGCGCGCGTCTCGTCCGAGGGCGCGGACGACTGGGTGGTCTACCACACGGGCGTGTCGCCTAACGATGCGGGCGAGGTCAGGAAAGTCCGCCTCGCCGAACTCGAACGCCACCCCGACCGCCGCTGGCGTCCGCTCGTCAACAACCGAAACTTTCTCGGCTTCTACCGGCTCAGGATACTTCAATGAAAGTCTTGAGTCTGGAGTCTCGGAGTCCGGCGTCTGAAGAAGACAACGGCTCTTGACTCCGAGACTCCGGGCTCCGAGACTCCAGACTCATTCCGAGGTTCTATGACCCGTCGAACAGTCTTAACCGCCGCCGCGTGTTATCTCGCCGTCGTGCTGCTGGTCTTGGGATTCGCCGTGCTTCGCGTGCGGACGCAGAACCGCTTCGCCGCGCAGGCCGCGCCGGACTCGCTCCCCGAAGGGCGCACCGTGACGCCGCCCGACGAGCACGCCAAGCCCTTCTTCTCCATCCACACCAACCGCACCTACGCGACGACCGACCGCGCGCGGCTGTGGGTCAACTACCGGGGCGTCGAGAGTCTGGACTTCCGCGTCTACCGCGTCAAAGACCCGTTGAAGTTCTTCCGCCAGTTGGAGAGCCCGCACCAGGTCGGCGAGGACGAAGAGGCCGAAGTCGGCAAGTCCATCACGCGCCAGCCGACATTCCTTGAGAAGCTGCGCGCCTTCAAGAGCTGGGTTTACGGCGGGTTCAAGACCTACGTCCGGCAGCAGCTCAAGAACCAGTCGCGCAAGTCCTTCAACCAGAAGTTCCGCGCCGACGAGGAAGACGACACGAGCAACCGCACGCCTTTGAACGTCGCCGACTACGCGCGCGTGCCGCTCCTCAACCCCGACCAGAAGGTGTCCGACTGGCGCGAGAAGCTGCCGCCGCTCGAAGACGTGTACGACCGCCGGATGATCTCTCTCGGCAAGCGCGAGGCGGGCGTCTACCTCGTCGAAGTCGTCAACGGAGACCTGCGCGCCTTCGGCGTCGTCATCGTCTCCGACCTCGCGGTGGTGCAGAAGACCTCGCCCGACGGGGGGATGCTCGTCTACGCCGTCGAGCGCAAGACGGGCGTGCCGCGCGAGGGCGTGCGCGTCTCGGTCGTGCGCGGCCCCGAAGACATCACCGGCGGCACGACCGACAAGCAGGGCATCACGCGCTTTAAGATCGAGAATAAGAAACCGGCGGCGGAGGAAGAGGGGGAAGAGGAGTCGGAGGGCGAAGAAGTCGCCGACGAAGGGGCCGCCCCCGTCGAGAAGATAGAATACTCTTCGCTCGTCATGGCGACCGAGGGCGAGAACTTCGCCATCTCCGACCTCGACTCTTACTACTTCGACGGCGAGGGCGGAGGCGAGGGCGGCGAGAGCCTGACCAGTTACATCTACACCGACCGCCCCGTCTACCGCCCCGAACAGAGGGTCTTCTTCAAGGGCATCCTGCGGCAGGCGACCGAGCAGGGCTACCGCCTGCCGCCGGGCCGCACCGTCACCGTCACCATCAACGACCCGACCAGCGCGGCCATCTACGAGCAGGAGCTGCCGCTCTCGACGCGCGGCACGTTCAGCGGCGAGCTCGACTTGCCCGAAGAGTCGCCGCTCGGCTCCTACAACCTCAACGCGCAGGTCGGCGACGCCTCGGCGACCGCCTACTTCGAGGTGCAGGAGTACAAGAAGCCCGAATACAAAGTTAGGGTCACGACGCCGAAGGCCTACGTCATGGCCGGGCAGAAGACCACCTTCAACATCTCGGCGCGCTACTTCTTCGGCGCGCCCGTGGCCCGCGCCGACGTGAAGTATTACGTCTACCGCTCGCGCGCTTACGGCTGGTGGGGCGAAGAGGACGGCGGCGACGGCAACGACGTTGACGAGTTCGGCGCAGACCCGACCGCCGAGGAGGAAGGCAGCGGCGGCGGCTACGGCTACGGCGACGACAACATGATGCTCGAAGGCGAAGGCAAGCTCGACGCCGAGGGACGCTTGAACGTCGAGTTCACGGTGCCGAAGGCCGACGAGAAGGAGCTGTGGGACTACACCTACCGGCTCGACGCGCAGGTCACAGACCCCGCGCGCCGCTCGTTCGACGGCAGCACGAGCTTCACCGGCATCCGCAGCAACATAGTCGCCTACGCGAGCCCCGAACGCTACGTCTACTATCAGGGCGACACGGCGAAGATTGAGGTCGCGGCCAGAGACCGCGAGGGCCGCGCGGTGCAGACGCGCGTCAAGCTCTCGTTCTTCGAGCGCCGCTGGGAGAAGGTGATGAAACGCTCCGAGTACGACGGCTCGGAGTACGCCGACTACGAGCGCAAGGACAAGGAGCTTTCCTCCGCCACGGTCGAGACCAACAACGAGGGCAAGGCCGCGCTCGACTACGTCGTGCCCATCAACGGCAGCATCCAGATTAAGACGACCGTCGAGGAGCAGGGCCGCCCCGTCGTCGCGGAGACCGGCTACCTCTGGGCCACCGACCGCGCGGGCGAGTTCGCCGACGTTTCCTACGAGGGCGGCGATGTCATCAAGCTCCAGGCGGGCAAGAAGGCTTACCGTGTGGGCGAGACGGCGCAGGTGCTCGCGCTGCTCCCGACGGACAAGGCGCACCTCCTCGTCACGACCGAACTCGGCAGCGTCCTCACCGTGCGGCGCATGGACGTGGCCGGTCGCTCCGTGATGATAGACGTGCCCATCGAGGCGCGTTACGCGCCGAACGTCTTCCTCAACGTCGCCTACGTCCGCGACGGCAAGATGCACACGCAGGAGCTGATGCTCGTCGTCCCGGCGCGCGACAAGCTGCTCAACCTCGACATCATCCCGAACAAGAAGGAGTACCGCCCGCGCGAGACCGCCTCGTACACCGTGCTCGCGCGCAACGCCGACGGTAGCCCCGCTCCCGGCGCGGAGGTCTCGCTCGGCGTCGTGGACGAGGCCATCTACAGCATCGCCTCCGAGTCGGTCGGCGACATCCGCCGAGACTTCTACGGGCGTCGCTACAACCGCGTCCAGACGAAGGACTGGTTCGACTTCTACTTCACCGGCTACGCCGGGAAGAAGGTCGTCAACCTCGCCGCCAACAAAAAGACGCGGCGGTTCGCCGACCTCAAGAACGAGGCCGACACCGTCAACCCGCTGATTCGCAAAATCTTCAAGGACACCGCCTTCTGGCAGCCCGCGCTCGTCACCGGCCCCGACGGCAAGGCGACCGCCAAGTTCGAGCTGCCCGACAACCTGACGACGTGGCGCGCGACGGCGCGGGCCGTGACCGCCGACACGCGCGTCGGCGTCGCCGTCTCGAAGGTCGTCGAGCGCAAGGACGTCATCCTGCGCGTCGCGCTCCCGCGCTTCCTGACGGCGGGCGACACGGTGACGCTCTCCGGCATCGTCCACAACTATTTGAAGACGGAGAAGGCGACGCAAATCTCCGTCGAGGTCGCGGGCGCGCGTCTGCTCGACACGGCGCAGCAGACCGTGACCATCCCGGCGGGCGGCGAGCACCGCGTCAACTGGAGAGTCAACGCCCCTGCGACCGGCGAGCTGAAGATTCTCGCCAAGGCTTTGACCGATGTCGAGAGCGACGCCGTCGAGGTCGGCATCCCCATCGTCCCGCGCGGCCTCAAGCAGACGCGCGCCGAGTCGGCGGCCATCCCCGACGAAGAAGTCGAAAGGACTTTTACTTTCAACCTCCCGGCGAACGCCGACCCGAATGCGCGGACACTCCGCGTCGAGGTCGCGCCCACGGTCGCGGGCACGCTCTTCGGCGCGCTCGACTACCTCACGAGCTTCCCATACGGCTGCACCGAGCAGACGATGTCGAGCTTCCTGCCGAACGTCATCGTCGCGCAAGCGTTGCAGAACGTCGAGCAGGCTTCCTTGCGCGACACCGACGCGCTCAGCCGCAAGGTGCGCAAAGGTCTCCGGCGGCTCTACGCCTTCCAGCACGACGACGGCGGGTGGGGCTGGTGGAAGGACGACAAGACCGACGCGTGGATGACGGCCTACGTCGTGGACGGCTTCACGCAGGCGCAGCGCGCGGGCTACGAGGTTGACGCCCAGCGCCTTGAGAACGGTCGCGCGCGGCTCCTCAAGCTGCTCGAAGCCGGGCGGACGGACGAAGGCGACGAGCTTAAGCAGGACGAGCGCGCCTACATCACTTACGCGCTCGCCATCAGCGGCGCGGTCGAGGCGCGACACCTCGACGGCCTCTTTAACAACCGCGCCAAGCTCTCGGCCTACGGTCGCGCGCTGCTGGCGCTCGCGCTCGAAGGGCGCGGCGACGGGAAGCGGGCTTTGATGGTCGCCGCCGACATCGAGCGGACGGCGAAGACGGGCGGCGTCGAAGCGCACTGGGAGGCGGTCGAGGCGACGGCGCTCTCGGTCAAGGCGCTCGCGCGCATCTCGCCCCGGAGCGAACTCCTGCCGAAGGCCGCGCGCTGGCTCGTCAAGAGCCGGCGGCACGGCCACTACTGGCTCTCGACGAAGGAGACGGCCTTCGCCATCTACGGCCTCGTGGACTACCTCAAGGCGAGTCAGGAGCTTTCCCCCAACTATTCGGTCGAGGTCTACCTGAACGGCGCGCAGGTGCTCGCGCAGCAGATGACTTCCGCCGAGGCGAGCGCCGCCAAGACGTTCGTCATCCAGCGGCGCGGCGGCGAGGTCGGCGGCGCGAACGAGGTGCGCGTCGTCAAGCGCGGCCCCGGCATGCTCTACCTCTCGACGACGCTCGTGCACCACACGAACGAGGAGCAGACCCCCGCCGGGAGCGTGCCGCAGCTCAAGCTCACGCGCGAGTACATGCGCCTGCGCGTGGCCGAAAGCGACAGCGGCCTCAGTTGGAAGGTCGAGCCGCTCACGGGCGAGGTGCGTTCGGGCGACATCATCGTCTCGCGTTTGCGGGTCGAAGGTGAAAAGGCCCTGTACGTGATGATCGAAGACCCGATCCCGGCGGGCTGCGAGCAGGTCGAGCAGGTCAGCGGCATCAACCTCAACCACACGGAGAAGGACTGGAGCGACTGGTACAGCGCGCGCGAGTTCCGCGACAACCGCGCCGTCCTCTTCCTCAACTACTTCGACGGCTCGGCCATGTTCCAGTACGCGATGCGCGTGCAGGTTCCCGGCCAGTTCCGCGTCGCCCCCTCGCGCGTCGAGCTGATGTACCAGCCCGACGTGCGCGCCAACTCGGCGAGCGGGGCGTTGACGATACTCGATAAGTAAGTCGAAGCACGGCTGATGGTTTCAAAGGAAAGTCGAGCATGATTAAAAACGCATTCAAAGCCCTCGGCGACGCGACGCGCGGGGTGTTTCGCAACTGGCGCGCGCTCGTCGTCCTCGGCGTGCTCTACGCGGCGTTGCTCGCCGCCGTCTATTGGTTCTTCAAGACGGGAGTGGCGAACACGTGGCAGCTCGCCGTCTCGGCGGTCACGGCCCTCTTCGCGCCGCTGCTCTTCTTCATCCTTCAGGCGGCGCTCGCGCACAACGCGCTCGGCGACACGGGCGCGGGCACATTGCTCCGCCGCGCGCTGCGGGACTTCCTGAAAGTCCTGCTCGTCGGACTCCCGCTCGTGGCGCTCGCCGTGCTCTGCGTCTACCTCCTGAACAAGCTGCAAGCATACCTGTTGAAGCCGTTAGAGGCGGCGGGCATGGCCTCCTCGTTCGTGCCGCACACGCAGGGGCCGCCGCCGATCCCCCTGCGCTGGCAGGACGTTCTAATCTCGTCCCTGTGGCTCTTGCTGCTCGGCTTCGTGCTGCCGCTTCTGGCGGCGCGTCTGTGGCTCTCGGTCGCGCGCGACGGGTTGAAGTCAACGCTTCAGGGCGCGCACCGCGTCATCGCCCACGCGCTCGCGCCGCAGTCGGTCGTCGTCTACGCCGTGGGGCTCTTCGTCTTCGGCCTCATGCCGTACTTCGTCATCTACACCATCACTCCCGTCAGCAGCGCATGGGCTGAACTCCTGCTCTTCGGCCTCCGTCAGGCGCTCGCCTTCGTCTTCACGCTCGTGGGATGGGCCATCACGCTCGGCGCGCTGGCGCGGCTCACGCCTGAGCCCGCCGCCCCGGTCGTGACGGAAACCGCGCCCGCCGAAGAGTTGCCGCAACAGGCATAAGACGTTTTTGTAGGGGCAGGGCTTGTCCCTGCCCGTTTTCTTTCGTGAGCATCGGGCAGGGACAAGCCCTGCCCCTACAGTTTTATGTGACAAGATGAGAACCATTCGGCCAATTTGTTCTGCGGCCTTAGTATTGATGAGTCTCCTTTGCCCGGCGGCGCGGGCGCAGGAGGCGGACGCCGCGCGGCTCGAACTCATCCTCAAGCGCACGGGCGAACGAGTGGAGCAGTACCTCGGCGGGATGTTCAGCATCTCGTTCACGGAAGTCCTGCGGCGCGACGCTTTGAATGAAGACCTGACGCCGAAGGGGAAGACGAAGGAGCACGTCTTCGACAACATCGTGCTGCGCGAGCAGCGCGCGGGCGATGAGCGCGACTTCTACGGCAAGGCCGTCAGGCGTCTGCGGACGATTGACGGAAAGACGGTAAAACCCTCGAAGCAGAAGGACGAGCTGGACAAGTGCGGCGGCCCTCGTTCGAGCTACACAGACCCGCTCACGTTCCTTCTGCCGAAGAATCAGGAGCATCTGGTCTTCACTTACGAGGGCGAAGAGGTCTTGCGCGGGCGCAAAGTCCACTGCCTCGGCTACGTCCCGCGCGAGCAGGCCAAGCCCTGGTCGCACAGCAAAGACGGCTGCCTCTACGCTTCGGGGCCGCACAAGGGCACGGTCTGGATAGACGCGGAAAACTTCGACGTGCTCCAGACCTCCACGCGGCTCGCCGAGGAGTTCGACTTCGAGTCGCCGCGCGTTTTCACGGCGGGCTTCGCGCGCTTCGGGCCGAAGCGCAAGTTCAGGTTCCTGCGCTCCGAGTACACGATGCGCTTCCGCCGCGTGCAGTTCCGGAGCCCGGAGCAGGAACTTCTCCTGCCCGAATCCTCCGAGTCTTTGCACGTCATTCGCGGCGGGCGCGAGCCGCGCGTCCGCCACTCGCGCACCTTCGAGGACTACCGCCGTTTCGTCTCGGACGTGAAAATCATTGATACGGACGAGCCCCAAAACTGAGACCGCCGCGCGCTTTGTCCGGCGCGCGCGCGCGCGACTGCGAGGGGCGTTGGCCTTCATCCGCTTCCCGCGCGCGCCGCACGGGCTCGCGCACGCCTGCGTCTGCGCGACGCTCCTCTTCGCGTGGGCCGTGCCGGGCGCGCGTGACGAGTCGAAGCCGCGAGCGTCGTCATCATCTTCCGCTGCCGTCGCGCCGCGCGAAGATGATGTTGACGAAGCTCTCAGGCGCGCGGCCCTCAACGCCCTCGGAGGTCGAGAGGGCACGATTCTCATCCTCGACGCGCGGACGGGTCGCGTGCGCGCGGTCGTCAACCCTCGCCTCGCCTACGAAGAGACCCTCGCTCCCGGCTCGACCGTCAAGCCCTTCACGATGCTCGAAGCCCTGCGCGAAGGCGTCGTCGGCGAAGAGACACACGTCGCCTGCCGCCACAACACCTTCCGCCACGAAGACTTCAAAATCAACTGCGCGCACCCGCCCACGGACGAAGCCTTCGGCCCGGCGCAGGCGCTCGCGCTGTCCTGCAACTACTTCTTCGGGCGCGCGGGCGAGCGAGTGGACGGCGAGGCGCTGACGCGCACGCTCGCCGTCTACGGCTTCGGCGCGCGCACCGGCGGCGGCGCGGAGCGAGAGGCGGCGGGCCGTCTGCCCGCGCGCGGTCGCTGGCGCGTCTCGGACGCGCTCGGCGAGAGCGAGCAGCTTCTGGTCACGCCCGCGCAGCTCGTCTCGGCCTACGCGGCGCTCTTCAACGGCGGGCAGCTCTTCGCGCCGCGCGTCGCCCCCGCCGAGGGTTTTACTCCGCGCGTGCGCGCTCGTCTGGAGATTGAAGACGAGTACCGCGCGCTGCTCGTCGAAGGGATGCGCGGCGCGGTCGCCTACGGCTCGGCGGCGCGCGCGCACTTGAACACTTTGCCCGGATACGTCTTCGGCAAGACGGGAACCTCGACGCCGCCCGGCGACTTCCGCACGCAAGGCTGGTTCGTCGGCTTCGCGGCGGAGAAGAGCGCGGGCGGCGAAGTCGCGCCGGAGTCGGTCGGCCTCGCCGTCCTCGTCCTCCTCAAACGCGGGAACGGGTCGGAGGCCGCCGAAGTCGCGCGCCCCGTCTTCCGAGAGCACGCGCGAGTCGAGGAGTTGCGACGCGCTGCGGCTTCTGAGCAAGCGGACGAAGAAGAAGGAGAGTCGGAGAACGCGGAGGGCGGGCGGGACGAAGTTGTTGAAGGCCGTGCCGGCTCACCTCAAGCCTCTTCGGGAGAGACGTTCGTGCGCGTCCACCTGTCGCGCGCCGACCGGACACTCGTGCTCCCGCTCGACGAGTACGTCTTCGGCGTCGTCGCCGCCGAGGGGAGCGTCGAGGACGAGTTCGAGGCTCTGAAGGCGCAGACGGTCGTCAGTCGCACCTACGCGCTCAAGAACCTCCGGCGGCACGCGCGCGAGGGCTTCGACTTGTGCAGCAGCACGCACTGCCAACGCTACTTGAGCGTCGGCGACGGGAGCGCGCGGCCCGACTTCTACGAGCTGCTCCGCCGCGCCGTCCGTGAGACTTCGGGCGAGACCTTGCGCGACCGCGAGGGCCGTCTCGCCGAGAGTTACTTCAGCGCCTCGTGCGGCGGCGCGACCGCCAACCCCGTCACGCTGTGGGGCGCGACGCACGCGCCCGCGCACCTGCGCGGCGTGCGCGACGACTTCTGCGCGGGGACAGCTCACCGCGCGTGGCAGGATTCGATACCGGCGGCGGATTTAGTTAAAGCCCTCCGCGCCGACAAGCGGAGCGACGTGGGCGCACACCTCGACTCGGTGCGCATTCTGCGGCGCGACGCGTCGGGGCGCGCGCAAGTGGTCGAGCTCGAAGGCGAGCGGCGGCGCGTCCTGCGCGGCTGGGACTTCAAGCTCATCGTCGGTCGGACGCTCGGCTGGAACATCCTGAAGAGTTCGCGCTTCGACGTGAGGCGAGAGGGCAATAACTTCATCTTCCGTGGCAGCGGCTTCGGCCACGGCCTCGGCCTCTGCCAGTCGGGCGCGCACGTCATGGCGCGGCGCGGCGCGTCCTACCGCCAAATCATCGGCTACTTCTTCCCCGGCGCGGGCGTCGGAACGCAAGAGCAGAGAAGCGGCGGCCTTCAGCACGCCGCCTCCGCGACTCAGGGAGAGACGCGCGACGAAGCGGGCGGAAGCGCTTCAGTCGAAAGCGACGCGCACGACGACAACGCGCGCGAACGGAGCGACGCTCGCACTCGTCCAAACTCTTCAACTTTTCAGACCGTCGCGTTTCGTGAAGGCCCGCACGTCACGACGCCGCGCAACGTTGACGACGTTCCGTCCGCGTCGCTCTTCAGACGTGCCGCTTTCTTCGACGACGCCGCGCCGAACGAAGCGCGCGAGACGCGCTCGCCGCGACTGACGCTTTCGAGCGAGAACTTCCGCGTGAGCTACCCGGCGCGGGCCGCGCGGCGCGAGGTCGAGGCGATGCTGCGCGCTCTGGAGGGCGCGCGCCGTGACGTGCTGGGGCGTCTGGACGGCGCGGGCGTGAAGGCCGACGGGCTGGGGACGGCGGAGCTTTACGTGCACGAGACGACGGGCGACTTCACGGGCTCGACGGGGATGCCCGCGTGGGTCGCGGCCTTGACGGAGGGTCGGCGCATCGAGACGCAGCCGCCCGAAGTCCTTCGAAGGCGCGGCGTGCTCGCCTCGACGATGCGTCACGAGTTTGTGCACGTCGTCCTCGAAACGCTCGGACGGGGCCGCGCGCCGCTCTGGCTCGTCGAAGGTCTGGCCGCGTACATTGCCGGTGAAGGGGCGATGCTCTCGCGCGCGGCGCGGGGGGGTAAGAAGCTCTCAGTCGAAGAGCTTGAGCGCGGGCTCGCGCGCACGTCCACAGCGCAGGAGATGCGCGCCCTCTACGCCGCCGCCTACACAGAGGTCTCCGCCCTCATCCGCCGCGAAGGCGAGGCCGCCGCGTGGCGTCGCGCCGTGCGCGGGTGACGGGCGACGGACGGATGCTCTGAGTTTCTTTGGCGTCTCCTTCATCCACTGCCACTCCTCAACTCATTCCGCGATTCTGTATAATCGAACGCGCATACATCTTCTCGACGAAAGCTGAACGTTTAAGTGGAATCTTCGAAGACAAAGACGGGGCGGCTGGCCGCGTTCGCGTGGGCGGTGGTGGCCTTCAATCTGGCGGTGATTTTGTGGGGCGCATACGTGCGCGCGACGGGTTCGGGCGCGGGGTGCGGGAGCCACTGGCCTCTGTGCAACGGCGAAGTCCTGCCCGCCGGGGCTCAAGGTGGTAAGACCTTCATCGAGTTCGCGCACCGGACGACGAGCGGTCTGGCGTTGCTTCTGGTGGTCGCGCTCGTCTGGTGGGTCTTCCGCGCGTTCCCGAAGGGGCACGCGGCGCGTCGCGGGGCCGTGCTCTCGCTCGTCTTCATCATCATCGAGGCGCTCATCGGCGCGGGGCTCGTGCTCCTGCGGCTCGTGGCCGACGACGCCTCGGTGGCGCGCGCCTTCTACCTCTCTCTGCACCTCGTCAACACGTTCGTCCTCGTCGCCGTGCTGGGGCTCACGGCGTGGTGGGCTTCGGGCGGGCGCGCGCTGAGTTTGAAGGGCGGGCGTGACGCGCTCCGCTGGTGGCTCGTCGTCGCGCTCGTCGCGACGCTCGCGCTCGGCGTGAGCGGGGCGGTGGCGGCGCTCGGCGCGACGCTCTTCCCGGCGAGCGCGGCGTTCGAGCAGACGCGCGGCGACCTGACCGCGACGGCGCAGCTCATGTTCAGCCTCCGGCATTACCAGTTGCACCCTCTGCTCGCGGTGCTCGTGGGCGCATACCTCGTCGCGGCGGCGGCGGTCACGAAGAGGGCAAGGCCCGGCGTGTGGGCGAGTCGCTTCGCGGCGATGGTCACGACGCTGGTCGTCGCGCAGCTCGGCGTCGGGCTTGTGAACGCGGCGCTGCTCGCGCCCGTGTGGCTTCAGCTCGTACACCTTCTGCTCGCAGACCTGCTCTGGCTCGCGCTCGTCCTCCTCTCGGCCACGGCGCTCGCGCGCGAGACCGAGGCCGCGGAGGATTCAAGGCGCGTGAGCCTGCGCCCGGCGGTCGAGGTTTAAGATTGATTCATCGGCTCATTTACTCACTGACTCATTGGAAGGGAACGGATGAGCCGCTTCTCTTGAGACGATGAGTCAATCTCTCCGTGACGTTTTCGTTATCAATGAGACAGAGAAGACCTCTACTCTGACGGGCATGAGGAAGAACACTCGTCGGGCGGAAGGTTCGGGGGGCGCGGAGCCCGTGCGCGAAGTGCCGCCGCGTCTGGGGCTGGTCTGCATCACGCATTCGGAAGAGGTGAGGTATCGCGCGCTGACGCGCAAGCGACTCTTGCAGTTCGACGAGGCGGAGCAGAAGCGCAGGCTGCGCGATCTCTACGCCGACAACCTCGCGCGGCTAAATCGCGCGCTCGACTTCTGCACGGCGCGCGGACTCCGGCTCTACCGCATGACTTCGGGGCTCTTCCCCTTCGCCGACGACGCGGCGGGCTCTGACGTGCTCGAAGAGTTCCGCGCGGAGCTGGCGCACACGGGCGCGCGCGCCGCAGGGCTCGGCATCCGGCTCGTCCTGCACCCCGACCAGTTCGTCGTCTTGAACTCGGACTCGCCGCAGACAATCGCCAACAGCGTCAAAATCCTTGAGACGCACGCGCGCGTGATGGACTTGCTCGGACTGCCCCGGAGCCCGTGGGCGCTCGTCGAGATTCACGGCGGCAAGGGCGGGCGGGCCGACCGGCTCGTCGAGAACGTCTCGCGGCTCGCGGAGGGCGTGCGCTCGCGCATCGCCTTCGAGAACGACGAATACATCTACAGCGCCGAAGAGATTCTCGACATCTGCCGCCGCGCGGGCGTGCCGATGGTCTTCGACGCGCACCACCACGTTGTCCACGAAGGGCTCGACAGTTACGACCATCCGAGCGTCGGCGAGATGGTCGAAGCGGCGCGCACGACCTGGGCCAATCCTGAATGGCAGCTCGCGCACATCTCGAACGGGCGCACCCGCTTCGGCGACCGCCACCACAGCGACCTCATCGCCTCGATGCCCGAAGCCTACCGCCGCGTCCCGTGGATTGAAGTCGAGGCCAAGCACAAGGAACTCGCGATTGAGAAGCTGAGCGCCGAATGGCTCGCCGCCGTCACGTCGGCGAAAGCATCCGGCGCGTAGCGGCTGGCATCAATGTTTGCGTGCCGGGGAGGGAGGTGAGACCATCAAACTCATGAATAAATTCGTCGCGATTATCAGTCTGGCGCTCGCGCTCGCCGCGCCGTGCAGGACGCAGACGCCGCCGACGCCGCAGGAAGTGAAGACCGCCGCGGGCGTCGCGTCGAAAGTCATTGACGTCGGGAAACTCTTCGAAGACGTGCGCGTGCTTTCAACCGACGCGATGGAGGGCCGAGAGTCCGGGACGCCGGGCGGCGCGAGGGCGCGGGCTTACGTCACGGCGCGCTTCGGCGAGTCGGGACTGAAGCCCTTCTTCGGCGCTTCCTTCGAGCAGAAAGTCGAGCTTAAGGGGCGTGGGGGCGGCGCGGCTTCGACGGGCGGGAACGTGGTCGGGTTCGTGCGCGGGAAAAAGAACCCGGAGCGGTTCGTCGTCCTCACCGCGCACTACGACCACCTCGGCGTGAAGGGCGGGCAGATTTACAACGGCGCGGACGACAACGCTTCGGGCGTGGCGACGCTGCTCGCGTTGGCCGCGCACTTCAGCCGCCAGCCGCCGGATAACTCCCTCGTCCTTGCCGCGCTCGACAACGAGGAGGGCGGAGGCGCGGGCGCGGGCACGCTCGTCAAGGCGCTGCTCGGAGAGAAGCGCGACGTGGCGCTCAACGTCAACCTCGACATGGTGAGCCACAGCGAGCGCGGCGAGCTTTACGCCGCCGGGACTTATCACTACCCTTCGCTCAAGCCGCTCGTGGAAAGGGTCGCGGCGCGCGCGCCCGTCAAGCTCCTGCTCGGACACGACCGGCCCGAACAGAAGAGCGAAGACTGGACACGGCAGTCCGACCACCGTGCTTTCCACCAGGAGAAAATCCCTTTCGTCTACTTCGGCGTCGAAGACCACAAGGACTACCACAAGCCCTCGGACGACTTCGAGACGATCACGCAGGAATTCTTCGTCCGCGCGGCGGAGACAATCCTCGACGCCCTGAAGACCTTCGACGAAAACCTCTCGGCGGTCGAGAGGCCGACGCGTTAAAGAGCCCGCCTCAGACTCGCTCCAAGTCAGAACCGCGAGCGGTAGCGAGCGGGTGTCGGCGGCGTTAAGACTCGCCCACGATGAGGGGCGCGTGTCTGTAACGTTGAGACCCGCTCGCTACCGCTCGCGGTTCTGACTTCTTCTTAGAGCCCGAACTCCTTCTTGGTGTCTATCACGACGGCCTTCGCGCCGCGCCGCTCGACTTTGTCCACGAGGTCGGAAGTTCCGCCGGGGCCGTCGCCCGTGGGCTCCTTGTCCCAGAGCGCGATGAGCGTCACGCAGTCGTCGCCGCCTGCCGCCAAAGCGTTGTGGAGCATCCAGAGGTTGTTGCGTTGCCAGATGTTGTAATCCGGCTTCGAGCGCAGCCACACCGGGAGGTACTCGGCCTCGTCGTGGGGCTCCTCGGTCAGCTTATCGTTGAGGATGCGCACGTCCCCCGCGTCCGACATGCGCTTGTTGAGCTGCCGGAAGCGCTCGACCCACTCCTTCCCGCCCTGCTGCACGGACTTCTTCGAGTAGAGGTTGGGATTGAGCGCGAGATAGAGCCGCGTCGGGATTTTGAGTTCGGCGCAGACCTCATGAAAGAGGATGTCGCCGCCGGACGCGCCGCCCGCGATGCCGAAGGAGACGCCGTCGCCGGCGTTCATCTCGGCTTCGACGGCCTCCTTAATCTTCTGCCGCGCCACACCTTCCTTGTCGGCGGGGAAGCGCGGCTTCTCGCGCCCGTCGGCGTCAATCATGTGGCCGGTGAAGATGAGGACGCGCGGTTGCTTCTTCGGGCCGCCGTCTTCGGGCTCCGGCTCGCCAAGGAACTCGAAGACCGCCGTGACGTTGGGCGTGAGCACGCTCAGATCGCGGTAGATGGCGAGTTGGCTGCGCACCGAGGCTGTGGCGAAGTCGGGAGCCCCGGCCAGCGCGTCGCGGTAGGCGGTGACGACCTTCTTAGGACGATCCGAGGTGAGGCAGCACAAGTCGGCGGTGCTGATCTCGGCCCACACGTCTTTTTTGTCCGCGCTCTTCAGGCGGGCGAGCGCCGCGTCGAGCGAGACTTCGACCGCCCCGGCGAGCTTCGTGGCATGAGCTTGAAGTTTCTTCAACTCCTTCGCGGCCTCGTCGTCGTCGTCGAACCGCTCGGCCCACACGTCGGGCAGCGCCGCGGCCAGCTCGGTCTGCACCTTGAGCATCGCCAGCGCGTTGAGGCCGGAGTAGAAGTGGTTGAGGTCTTCCTCGAAGGCGCGCTCGTAGTTCTTGAAGGAGTCTTGCAAATGGCCGGAGTGGAGCGCCGCCTCTGGCCGCTTGGCGGCGGGCGCGGCCTCCCACTCCTTGCGCCAGAGTGTCTTGGCGTTGCGCGCCAGCAGCGCATAGGCTTCGGCCTTCTTGTCCCTCTCGATGCCTTTGACCGAGAGGGCGCGCTCCAGCGCTTGCGTCGAGTCCTTCAGCCTGCCGAGCCGTTGGTAGATCGTGCCGAGCAGGATGTTCGCTTCGAGGTCGAACGGGTTGATGTTACGGACAGCCTCCCAAGTGGACTTTGCGCCCTTGGAGTCTCCGAGGTCGAACTGCGCGCGGCCCACGGCGCGCAGCCCCTCCTTCCCCCAATTGAAGTCCTTCTTTACCTCCGCCGCCAGCAGTCCGAGGTCGCCGCGCTGCTTGTCGTCGGCGGCGCGGCCCACCTCCTCGCCGAAGTCGAACGGCACGGCGATGAACTGCGAGGGGTCTTGCTCCTTCATGTTGGGGAGCGAGGAGAAGACGGGGCTGTTCGTCTTGCCGGAATTAATCGTCTCGTCCAGCGCCTTGGTGAGCGCCTCGACGGTTTTTTCGAGCGCGGCTTCGTCCGCGAAGACCTCCCGTTTGTAGAGGAAGTAGCGGTCGGTCTGGAGGTCGAAGGGGAAGCTGTCGGTGTCGCTGCGCATCTGGAAGGTGTGCTTGTCGCGCAGCGAGTGGCGGATGCCGAGTTCGTAGAAGACGTTGGCGTTGTGGATCGAGAGGTCGGCAACAACGAGGTCGGCGGTGAGGAGCAGCTCGAACATGTCGGTGCGGATGTTGCCCTGCCCGACTATCTCGCCGGTCGTCCGGCCCTCGATGCCGAGCCGGTCGAGCGCGGGGCCGATGAGCTTCTTCTCGACATCGTCGAAGTTGAATTCGGTCTTGATAAATTCCTTCTTGGCCTCGTCGAACTTAATGTTGCTCTTGACCCCGAACGGGCGAACGATGAAAGCTCTTCTCATTGTCTCAGCCTCCCTCCCGGCTCGTAGAACTGGCCGAAGGTTTCGAGGGCGAAGTGTTCGAGTTTGACTTCGTCGCCGAGCTTCTCTCCGACGCGCGAGAGGTCGCCGATGTGCTCGATCGAGTCGAGCTGCGCGACCTTTTCGGGCTCGACATCTTTGAGCCCGCGCGCGTCGAGCCAGGCGCGGCTCAGCTCGGCGTTGTAGCGCGCGTAGAGGAAGGCGCGGCCCGTGTCTTCGGAGACGGGGACGGGCTTGCCGTCGCGGCGCGGGATGAAGTCGCCGACCTCGCGGTCAATCACCTCGCCGTGGACGCAGCGCCCGATGGTGCGGCAGTTGATGTCCTGATCCACCTGCGCGCCGTACATCAGCGCGGAGGGGAAGTTGACGAGGTTCGAGAAGGCGTTCTTGCCCGAAGAGTAAACCTCTGCGTCCACCTTCGGCGCGGAGCCCGTCCCGACCGAGACGACGAGCAGGTCGCGCTCGCCCGTCCGCCAGCCGAGGTTGTAGGGCCCCTGCGTCGCCATCCGCGCGATGAGGAAGGCGGGGTTGTTGTAGGGCGTCAGGCCGCCGTCCTCGAAGAGGAACGTCTTGGCCGGGTTCTTCGCGTCCCACTGCATCACTTCGGGCGGGAAGAAGACGGGCGCGGCGGTGCTCGCGCGCACCAGTTGCCAGAGCGGAATCCTGAGGTTGCAGTCGGGGCGGTCGGGGTGGTTGTACTTGGCGAAGGGGTTCGAGCTGATGGGCCACGGCGAGTCGGTCGTGACGTTGCGCGTGACGACGAGCAGGAGGCACTTGAGCTTCTCGGAGGTGAGGTCAACGTCCTCGCCGTAGGTCTTCTTCAACTCCCGCTCCAGCGGCTCCTTCTTGTAGAGCTGTTTGAGGCGCTTGAAGAGGAACGCCTTGTCGAACATGGCCGGGCCGGTCTTGATGTAAAAGTCGCGGAGGTAGCGCGCCGACATCCCCAACGCGAGCCCGGCGGCGATGATCGCGCCGGTGCTCGTCCCGCCGACGTAGTCGAAGAAGTTGCAGAGGCGGAAGCGTTCGCCCTGCCCGCTCTGCTCGCGCAGGAGGTCTTCCATCTTAATCAAGACCTCAAGCGTCAGCACGCCGCGGATGCCGCCGCCGTCGAGCGCGAGAAGCCTCCGCGGGCGCGGCGCGCCGCCGTAACGGTCTTCGAGTTTTCCCCATGTTGGGTCGGCCATACTCTTCATCTCCTCCCCGCGGTAACGGGGCCGCGGCCCTCTCTCGAAAAGGTTTAAGCGTTGTGCCCGCCGAACGCGCGGGCGAGGATTCCAAGACTGTGTGAAGGCGCAAGGGCCGGAAACAGCTCGGCGCTTGAGAACACTGTGCGGGCTCGAACGCGACTCGGCGTGGGTGTCGCGTTCGCGTTCTTCGGGCGAATCATAAAACGTGTTGGCTTAATACACTTGACCGTGAGGCGGTGTCAATGAAATTCTGTGGGGGAGATAAATCTTCAGGGGAGTTTCCAAATTCGTGGACGCGCTATTGAACGAGACGGAGGTGCGGGTGCTCGGCGCGCTCGTCGAGAAGCAGGTGACGACGCCGGAGTATTACCCTCTGACCTTAAACGCGCTGGTGCACGCGTGCAACCAAATCTCGAACCGCGACCCCGTGGTCTCATACGACGAGCGGGCGGTGGCGCACGCGCTCGAAACGCTGCGCGAGAAGAATCTGGCTTACGTCTTCTACGGCAGCGACAGCCGCGTGCCCAAGTACAAGCACGTCTGCGTCGAGAACTTGCACCTCAACCCGCCGGAGCTGGCCGCGATGTGCGTGCTCATGCTCCGTGGGCCGCAGACGGTGGGCGAGATTCGCGGGCGCACGGGCCGCCTCTATAACTTCGCCGACCTCGCCGAAGTCGAGGCGACGCTCGAAGGCTTGGCGTCGAGGGACGAGCAGCCGGTTGTAGTAAAACTCCCTCGCCAGCCCGGAAGGAAGGATTCGCGCTACGCGCACCTTCTGGCGGGAGAGCCGCCCGTCGAGGATGCGCCCGCGCGAGCCGAGCCCCGGCCCGAAGCCGCGATGCTCGAAGCCCGCGCCGAGAACGAGCGCGTCGCGCGGCTCGAATCCGAGGTCGAGTCCCTGCGCGAAGAGGTCGCCTCGCTCCGTCAGCAATTCGATGACTTCAAAAAGCAGTTCGAGTGAGCCGAAGATGATGGACGGTGCGGGCGAGTCCAAAGGGAAGCGAGTGAGCCGGGGAGTCAAACTCAAACGCGACTTTTATACGGGCGCGGACGCCCTCACGCTCGCGCGCGCGCTGCTCGGCAAGCGGCTCGTCGTGCCCGACGCCGACGGCGCGCGCGTCTCCGGGCGCATCGTCGAAACGGAAGCCTACCTCGGCGCGGAAGACAAGGCGGCGCACTCGTACCGGAACCGCCGGACGGCGCGCACCGAGACGATGTTCGCCGTCGGCGGCACGGCCTACGTCTTCTTCGTCTACGGGATGCATCATCAGTTCAACGTCGTCGCGGGCGTCGAGGGCCTGCCGCACGCCGTCCTCGTCCGTGCATTGGAGCCGGAAGAGGGCTTGGAACTGATGCGCGCGCGCCGCCCTTCGCGGAGTGACCGCGAGCTGACGAGCGGCCCCGGCAAGCTCTGCCGCGCGCTCGGCATTGACCGCACCTTCGACGGCGCAGACCTGCTCGGCCAGAGGGTCTGGATAGAGGGCGCAGGCGCGGTCGTCAAGCCCTCGGAGATCGCCGCCGGGCCGCGCGTCGGCATCGCCTACGCCGAAGAGTACGCCCTCAAGCCGTGGCGCTTCTGGTTGAAAGACAACGTGTATGTCAGTAAGAAGTAGGCAGTTTTGAGTTTTCAGTTTTCAGTTCGGAAATCTCAAAGCCCGGATTTGAAATTTCAAATCTGTAGTCACAAACTAAAAACTCAAAACTGAAAACTGTTACGGAGTAACTTTGCAGATAACTTTCCTGGGAACAAGTTCGGGCGTGCCGACGCGGTCGCGCAACGTCTCGGCGGTGGCCTTGAGGCTGCCGCAGCGCGGCGAGTTCTGGCTCTTCGATTGCGGCGAGGGGACGCAGCAACAACTCCTGCATAGCGACCTCAACATCAGCCAACTGACGCGCGTCTTCATCACGCACCTGCACGGCGACCACGTCTACGGGCTTCTGGGCCTGCTGGCGACGTGCGGGATGTCGGCCCACGCGCGCCGGATAGATGTCTACGGCCCGCGCGGCATTGAGGAGTACGTGCGCGAGGTGGGCCGCGTCACGTATCAGGCCAACTACCCGTACCCGCTCGGCGTCAACACCATCGGCGAGGGAGAGGTCTGCGAGGACGAGGAGTACGTCGTCACCTGCGCGCCGCTCAAGCACCGCGTCATCTCATACGGCTACCGCGTGACGGAGAAAGACCGCCCCGGCCACTTCGACGTGGAGCGCGCGCGCGCCGCAGGCATCCCGCCGGGGCCGCTCTACGGCAGACTGAAAAGCGGCGAGCGCGTCACGCTCCCCGACGGTCGCGCCTTCGACGGCGCGGACTTCTGCGGCCCGGCGCAGAAGGGCCGGAGCGTCGTCTACTCAACCGACACGACCTACTGCCGCTCGGCGGTCGAGCTGGCGCGCGACGCAGACCTCCTCATCCACGAGGCGACCTTCTCTTCGGACGAAGAAGACCTCGCGCGCCGCAGCATGCACTCGACCGCCGCGATGGCCGCCCGCGTGGCGAGCGAGGCGCGAGCGCGCCTCCTCGTTCTCACTCACTTCAGCCCCCGCTACTTCCCCGGCAACGCCGTCGAGCCCGCAGACCTCCTCCGCGAAGCCCGCGCCGTCTTCCCCGACACCGAACTCGCCCACGACTTCCTGACCGTCGAAGTGCCGAAGCCCTGAAAGGGCTTAAGACAATAGCCGGGGGCAAGCAGACGAAAGTCTGCGCCGCCCCCGGTAGAGACGAGAAAAGTAGTCCGACCCTGAAGGGGTCGCAGGCGTGCGTTGAGGTGCGACCCCTTCAGGGTCGGACTCTTTTACGAACGTCCGACCGGGGGCGACGTGCTACGCACTTGCCCCCGGCTATTGTCTTCATCCCCTCCGGGGATGATATTCGCCACTCTTAAACCTTTAACAAGCAAGTCAATATACAAATTGTTGTTGCGTGTGATACGATGTGCCGCGCTTGCAACGCCGCGCGGTGAGGTCTTATGATGGCGTTAACAAACTTGAGAGAGATGAGGAGATAAAGAATGTCCTTCAACAAGATCATCGTCGTCGGCAACTTGGGCCGCGACCCGGAGATGCGCTACACGCCGCAGGGGACAGCCGTCTGCTCGTTCACGATGGCGACGAACGAGCGGCGCAAAGACAAGTCGGGCGAGCAGCAGGACGTGACCACTTGGTTCAAGGTGACGGTCTGGGGCAAGCAGGCCGAGACGGTCTCGAAGTATCTGACGAAGGGCCGAAGGGTCTACGTCGAAGGCCGCCTCCACGTCGAGGAATGGACTGACCGCGACGGCAAGCAGCGTCACACTCTGGAAGTCAACGCTACGGACGTGCACTTCATTGACAGCGCGCAGGGCGTCGAAGGCATCCCCGTCAACCAGTCCGCGCGTCCCGCCAACGCGAACGCTTCGGCGGCGCGCGCCGGGGGCGGCGGCTCTCGCCACAGCGCGCCCGACATCGAGGACGACGAGATTCCTTTCTAGTTTAGAACAGCGTCGAAGGCCGCGCTCGGCGGCGGCTTGTGGCGCGAGACCGAGGGCGTGAGTCAGAGGGTCTTTAAACCCTTGGGCCGCGCCCTTCGGACTTTTCCTTCCACCTCTTACCTTTTGCCCTCAAGCGTTTCTGTGTAAGCTCTCCTGCGGAATGAACTCTGCGCCGCTCGTACTGCGATTCGATTCGGGGACGCTCCTCTTGGACGGGGCGGACGCCGAGGCGCGCGTGCCTTCGGTCTTCCGCTGGGACGAGCGCGTGATGCGCTGGCGCGCGCCCGCTTGGGGATACCGGCAGGCCTTGAAGGAGTTGGTGCGCGGCGGTCTTCCTTACGAAGACCGGGCGCGCGCCTATCACGAGTTCGACTTCCCGACCAAGCTCCTCGTCGAGCCGAGGCCGTACCAGCAGGAGGCGATTGCCGAGTGGAAGCGGGCGGGCTCGCGCGGCGTCGTCGTGCTGCCGACGGGCGCGGGCAAAAGCCTCGTCGCGCAGATGGCGGTCGAGCAGGTAAAACGCTCGACGCTCGTCGTCGTCCCGACGATAGACTTGATGAACCAGTGGTACGACCTCCTGCTCTCCTGTTTTCAAGCGGAAGTCGGGCTCATCGGCGGCGGCTACTTCGAGACGGGCGCATTGACCGTGACGACTTACGCCTCGGCCTTCCGCTTCATGGAGCGGCTCGGCAACCAGTTCGGCCTCGTCATCTTCGACGAATGTCATCACCTCCCTTCGAGCGTCTACCGCTACGCCGCCGAACTTTCAATCGCGCCTTTCCGCCTCGGACTCACGGCCACGCCCGAACGCGCGGACGGCGCGGAAACAGTTCTTGAACGACTCATCGGCCCCTTCGTCTACCGCCGCGAGACGCACGAGCTGGCGGGCGAATATCTTTCCGACTACAGCGTCGTCCGCCTGCGCGTCGAGCTGAGCGCGGAGGAACGCACGGCCTACGAGCAGGAGCGCGAAATCTTCCGCGCGTTCCTCAGAGAGAAGGGCATCGGACTGGGCGGGATGCACGGCTGGCAGATATTCGTCGCCGCGAGCGCGCGCAGTAGTGAAGGGCGGCGCGCGATGATGGCCTACCGCGAGTCGAAGCGCATCGCGCTCGGCACGCACTCGAAGCTGCGCGTACTTGCAGAACTGCTCGGTCGTCACCGCCGCGACAAGGTCTTAATCTTCACCGCCGAGAACGAGATGGTCTACCGCATCTCGGAAAAATTTCTGATACCGGCCATCACGCACGAGACGGGCATCAAGGAGCGGCGCGCGTGGCTCGAAGCCTTCAACAAAGGCGAGGTGCTCGCGCTCGCCACTTCAAAAGTCTTGAACGAGGGCGTCAACATCCCGGACGCTTCGGTCGCCGTCATCCTCTCCGGCTCCGGCTCGACGCGCGAGCACATCCAGCGTCTGGGCCGCATCCTCCGCAAGCTCCCCGGCAAGGAGGCCGTCCTCTACGAAGTGATTACGCAGAACACGACCGAGGAGCAGATTAGCCAGCGGCGCGGCGGCGGCGAGCAGTTCCGCGACAACAGGCCGACGGAGGAAGCTCCGAGATTGCTTTGACCGAAGGAAATTAAACAGGATGGAAGACAAATGATGAATGCGGAATGATGAATGATGAATAAGAAGACAGCCGGTCTTTCATTCATCATTCATCATTCCGCACTCATCATTTCTTTATTATGCTGACCGCCGATCTCTCTCTGAGCTGGGTGCGGGGCGACCGCATCAAGCCGCGCTACATCAACACGGAGGACGAAGAGTACCTGCGCGAGGCCGAGGACTTGGCGGGTCTCTTCGCGCGGCACGAGGGCTCGACGCGCGCGGCGCTCGAAGAGTCTTTGCAGGAGTATGTGGGGACGGGGACGGATTATAAAATCCTGCGCGGGCTGATTAAGCTCCTGACCGACCGTTGCGAGTTCGAGACCGACACGCCCGTCGAACCATCCGAGATTCGCCGCGCGCTCTTCTTAAAGGCGCGAGACGTGCACCCGGTCGTCGCCGAAGAGTTGCGCGACCGCCTGCTTACCGAGGCTGCCGCTGAACTCGGCTGCGAGCCCGAAGTCGTGCACGAGAGTCTCTACGCAGACCTCTCCGATAACCAGAGGCTCACGCAGTTCGAGACGCTCGCGCCGCGCGCGCTGCTCGACCTCTACAACGTCGCGCAGGCGCAGGCGCTCCTCTACCGCTCGGTCGAGATGCGCCTCTGGGTCGAGCCGCAGTCGCCGGAAGGTTATCGGGAACTCTTCGGCGCGATTAAGGCGTACCGTCTGATTCACACCGTCAAAGGGAGTTCGCGCGCGGGCTACGAGATTCGCCTCGACGGCCCGGTCTCCATCTTCCAACGCTCGCAGAAGTACGGCATCCAGATGGCGGTCTTTCTGCCCGCGCTCCTGCTCTGCGCGGGCTGGCGGATGCGCGCCGAGATTCAGACCAAGCCGGGCCGCGTCGCCTACTTCGACCTCACGAGCCAACAGAGTCAACTGCGCTCGCACTACCTCTCAATCACCGGCTACGAGAACCCCGTGATAGAAAAACTCCCGGCGGCTTGGGAGCGCACCGGGAGCGCGTGGACGCTTGAGCCGAGCAGCGAAGTCATAGACCTCGGCGAGAGCGCCTTCATCCCTGACTTCGTGCTGCGACATCCTTCGGGCACAGAAGTCTTCCTCGAAGTCCTCGGCTTCTGGACGCCCGAACACCTGCGCCAGAGACTCGCCGAGTTCGCCCACGCCGGGCGCAAAAATTTCATCCTCGCCGCGTGGGACGAGCTGCGCGGCAGCCGCGACCCGCTGACAAACATCCCCGCCAACACCATCCTCTTCAAACGCACACTCGACCCCGGCGCGGTCGAGCTGATGGCGGAGAAGTTAATCACGGAGAGGATTTAAGTCTCAGCGTAAAATCCCCGGAGGGGATGAAGATAATAGCCGGGGGCAGAGCGAAAGCGCGCCAGCGTTTGAGCGACGCCCCCGGTTTGCACGTAGATGAAAGAATCCGACCCCGAAGGGGTCGCGCCTCAACGTTGAGGCGCGACCCCTTCAGGGTCGAAACGTTTTCCTGCTCGTGCCGGGGGCGACGTGCTGCGCACTTGCCCCCGGCTATTGTCTTTAGCCCTTTCAGGGCTCTACTGAAATATGTTCAGCCCGCAACATCCACCTTCCAAATCTCTTCCGTCAACTGCGTGGTCGTAATCTCGACGGGCAGGAATTTTTTGATGGTCTCGACGTTGGTCGTGGTGTGGAGCGAGAGCGGCCCCGTCGTGTAGGAGCCGCCGCGCGCGAGGGCGAGGGGGATGAGGAGTTGGTCGGCGAGGTGTTCGCCGACGGGCGCGCCGTGTTTCAGATAACGCTGCGCTTCGTGGATGGCGCGCGAGGCGATAGTCTCGGCGGGGACGCCGCGCTCGCCGATGCCGGTGAAGACTTCGGTCAGTTGCTCGCTCTCGATCTCGACGGTGAAGACGTTGCCGGGGCTCAGGGCGTTGGTCGAGCTTTCGAGTTCGAGCTGGTCGGGCACGAGGCCCATCCGCTCGCTCGCCACCGCCAGCTCGCGGTCGCCGACGTGCGGCGGGAGGTTGACGACCAGAGCGCGCGCCCGCTCGGCGAGAATCGCGCCGCGCTCAAGGATGTCGAGGCGGCGCAACTCGCCCGTGGGCTCGACGTAGACGTTGAAGCGACCGCCGCCCGGCGGGTAGAAGCCGTAGCGCACCAGCTCGACCGAGACGTTCGGCCCGAGACGGTTGACGAGCGGGAGAAAAGTCTTGCGGATGAACTCGAAGGGCGGCGCGTGGACGTTGTGCGTGCCGCCCTCGAACGTGAGGAGGCTCGGAGCCGGGGCGACCATGAGCGGCGGCAGCAACGCTTGCAGGACGAGCATCGTGCTGCCTGCCGTCCCGATGCTGAAGTGATACTGGCCGGGCGAAACCTCGCCGGGAACGAACGTGAACTCCTTCGAGCCGACGCCCGCGCCGTCAACCCGCGCCCGCCCAATCTCGGCGGCGGCATTGACCGCCGTCAGGTGCTGCCGTTGCAGCCCCGGCTTCGCCCGCCGCGCGCGGACGTTATAAACCCGGAAAGCCTTCCCCGTGATAAGCGCCAACGCCAGAGACGTGCGGATAATCTGCCCGCCGCCCTCGCCGAACGAGCCGTCTATGCTGAGCATATCCCTCCCCTATTCGCCCGATAATTCTTTCGGCCTGACGTGCCATTCGAGACGCCCGGTGTGCTCGCGCGCCTTGCTCCACTTTTCGATGTCGAGGTTGACGAGGGCGACGGCGGCGGTCGTCATGCGGCGCGTCTCGCCGGTCAGGAGTTGGAGGAGCTGCTCCATGCCGGGGTTGTGGCCGACGAGGAGAACCGCTTCGGCGTCCTCTTCGATTTGCGAAACGACTTCGACGAGGCGCGCGGCGTCGGCCTCGTAGATGCGCTCGTCGTGCCGGAGGCGGGCCGTCTGGAACCGGGCCGCCTGGAACCGGGCCGCCTCGACGACGAGCGCCGCCGTTCTGCGCGCACGCTCGGCGGGCGAGCTGATGATGAGGTCGGGGCGGAAATTCCGCGCGCGCAAGTGCTCGCCGACGAGGGGCGCGTCGCGCAGGCCGCGCGCATTTAGCGGTCGGTCAAAGTCGGCGAGCCCTTCGGCGTCCCAACTCGATTTCGCGTGTCGCATCAGGAGGAGTCTTTTCATCAGGCGTAAATGGTAAATGGTAAACGGTAAATGGTAAACGGCGGCGGGGCTGTTGAGACGCGCGGTGCGCGTTTGTTGAGGCGGCGAGGGTTGTGCTGTAATCAAAGAGGGAAACGAAAAAAACATTCGGAGAAAGGTAAGTCGCCGTCACGGTTCGGACGTTGAGCGGCGGAAGAGAGTAATAAGTGTCGGGCCTTAAAAAAATCAGGAGACACATCCTCGTCTGCGACCACAAGGACTGCTTGAAGCGCGGCGGCAAGGAGTCTCTGAAGGAGTTGAAGCACGCGCTGAAGGAGGCGGGCGAGCGCGAGCGCGTCCTCATCACGAAAGTTGATTGCCTCGACCAGTGCGACGACGGCCCCGTGATGGTCGTCTACCCGGAAGGCGTCTGGTACGGGGAGGTGGACGCCAGTTGCGCGCGCGAGATTGCGGAGAAGTACCTCAAGGGGGAAGTCGCCGACGGGTGTCGAATCCTCCGCGACATGCGCGGCGACGGCGGGAGGGAAGATTAATTGACGGAGGCGGGCCGCACCATCGTCGTCGGCGACGTGCATGGCTGCTACGACGAGTTGCTCGCGCTGCTCGACTCGTTGGAGTTCGCGCCGCGCGACCGCCTCGTCTGCGTCGGCGACCTCGTCGTGAAGGGCGAGAAGAACCGGGAGGTGCTCGACCTCTTCATGTCGGACGCGCGCTTCTCCTCCGTCCTCGGCAACCACGACCGCGCCGTGCTCAGGGCTTTGAAGGGCGAGCCCGTCAAGCTTAAGCCTCATCAGGAGCGTTGCGTCGCCGAGCTTGAAGACGGGCGCGAGCGTTACCGTGATTACCTCGACTCTCTGCCGCTCATGATTGAACTCGGAGCGCACCTCGTCGTCCACGCGGGCGTCCGCCCCGGCGTCCCGCTCGGAGAGCAGGCCGTCGAAGACCTGACTGAGTTGCGCACGCTCGGCCCCGACCGCACGAGCCGCGAGGGCGTGCCGTGGTACGAAGTTTACGAAGGCGAGCAGACCGTCGTCTTCGGCCACTGGCCCGCGCCCTTGCCGCGACGCGGCCCGCGCGCGTTGGGGCTCGACACGGGCTGCGTCTACGGCTTCCAGTTGACGGCTTACATCTTGGAGACAAACCGCTTCGTTAACGTCCGCGCGCGCCGCGCTTACTCCGCGCCCGCTGGCCGCGCGCAAAGTTCAGAGACACATGCGGGAGAGGGCGACGCTTGAAACTGGCGGCCATAGACATCGGCTCGAACTCCATCAAGCTCATCGTCGTCGAGGCGGCGGCGAGCGATTCGTTCGCTGTTTTGGCGCGCGAGAAGGAAGTCGTCCGCCTCGGCCACGACACTCTGCGCGAGGGCTTCCTTTCGGCGGAGGCCATCGCGCGCGCCGCCGACACCATCAAGCGTTTCCGCTCGATGGCCGAGGCGCGGGGGGCCGAGCGCGTCCTCGCCATCGCCACGGCTTCGGTGCGCGAGGCGACGAACGCCGCAGAATTTATCGAAGAGGTCGAGCAGCGCGCGGGCGTCCGCGTCGAGGTGCTTTCGGGCGTCGAGGAGGCGCGGCTCATCGGCGTCGCGGCGTCGCACGGCTGCTCGCCGACGGCGGGCGCGCCGCTCCTCAACATAGACATCGGCGGCGGCTCGACGGAAATCTCCCTGATGCGCGAAGGTCAGCCCGTCCACCTCTTCTCGGTCAGGCTCGGCTCCGTCGGGCTCACCGAAAAATTCCTCGCGGGCGACCCGCCGAGGGCTAAGGAGTTGCGCGCGCTGCGCGAGGAGATACGCGGCGCGCTCGAACGCCCCGCGCGAGAGATGCGCGGCGCGCGTTGGATGCACGCGACCGGAACTTCGGGGACGATCATCGCCGTCGGCGAGGTCTTGCGCCTGCGCGAGGCGGCGCGCGCCGAGCAAGGCGCGCAGCCCGCCGGGACGGGAATAGTCTTCGCGCGGCTCGAACGTCTGAACGAAAAACTCTCGACGATGACTCTGGCCGAGCGGCGCGACGTGCCCGGCGTCAGCGGCCAGCGCGCCGAAATCATCGTCGCGGGCGGGCAGATACTCGAAGGCGCGATGCGTGCCCTCGGCATCAACTACCTGCGCTCGTGCGACTACGCGCTGCGCGAGGGGGTCGTGATTGACGCGCTCCGCGAGTTCGAGGCCGAGGCTTTGCCGCCGCTTCCGGGCGAATCAGACCCGCGCCTGCGCGGCGTCCACGCCGTCGGGCGGCGGTTCGGGTACGAGGAGGCGCACGCGCGTCAGGTCGCGCGCCTCTCCGAGCAGCTCTTCGACGCGCTCGCCGAAGACTTCGGGCTCACGCGCCACCACCGGACGCTGCTCTCGGCGTCGGCGCTGCTGCACGACGCGGGCTACCACATCGCCTCGGACGGACACCACAAGCACGCGCTCTATCTCATCCGCAACTCGGAGCTGACGGGCTTCTCCGAGGCCGAGCGCGAAGTCATCGCCAACGTCGCACGCTATCACCGGGGCGCGACGCCGAAGGAGCGCCACGCGGAATTCGCTTCGCTCAACGAGCACGACCGGCAGACCGTCTGCCGCCTCGGCGCGATCCTCCGCGTGGCCGACGCCTTCGACCGCAGCCACGACAGCCGCGTCCGACATTTGCGCGTCACGCGCGACGACGGGGCCGTCCAAATCCGTCTACTCTCGGCGGAAGACTGCGAACGCGAAATCTTCGCCGCCGAACAGAAACAAGACCTCTTCGAGCAGGTCTTCGACTGCCGACTCAAATTCAGTAGAGAGGAGCCGGGAGACGGAATCCAGAAGTCGGAATGAATAAGCGTTCGTTCGGCTTCCTCTGAACTTCTGGATTCCGTCTCCTGACTTCTGACTTCTCATCTATGGCTAAAGCGAAAAAGATTGAAGGGCTCGACTGCAAGGCGGGCGCGCACTTGGGCGTGAGGCGGGTGCTGCTCGTGCGGCTCGGAGAGATGTGCGGGTTCCGCGAGGCGGCGCTCGATTGGAGCGACCCGGAGGGCGTCCACGACATGCGCGTCGCGTCGCGCCGCCTGCGGAGCGCGCTCAGGGATTTTATGCCGCACCTGCAAAGGCGCGGGCGCTTCGACGAGGCGCGCGACGAGCTGAAGCGTCTGGCGGACGCGCTCGGCGAGGTGCGCGACGACGACGTGGCGCTCATCGAGTTGGAGAAGCTCAAAGGCGACGCGCCGGCGGAAGCCGTCGCCGGTCTCGAACTACTCGTCGGCGAGCGAGAGGCGCGGCGCGAGAAGTCGCGCGCGAGTCTTTCCGAGGCCATCACGGAAGAGGCCGTGGAGTCTTTCCGGGAACTCTTCCAATCCGCCATCAAAGAGGCGACGCACAAGAAACGGCGGCGGCGGAAGAAGGGGAGCGAAGACGACGAAGCCGAAGGCGCGTCGGACTCCCCGGACGGCGAAGACGGGACGAGCTTCCGCGCGGCGGGCCGCGCCATCATCTTGAAGTCGTGGGGCGAGCTGGCCGAGTTGAGCGGCAGCCTCTACCGCCCGCGCAAGACGAAACGCCTGCACAAGATGAGGATTGCGGCCAAGCGCCTGCGCTACGCGCTGGAACTGTTCGCTCCGTGCTGGGGCGGCGCGACCAAAGCCTTTGCCGAGGAGGTCGCCGAGTTGCAGGGCGCGCTCGGCGAGCTGCACGACTGCGACGCGTGGATTAAAGAGTTCGGCGCGCGCCTCTCCGCGAAGGGCGGAGCGGACGAAAAGAGTAAAGGGGCGGGCAAAGCCGTGCGCAAGTCGCGCGCGCAGCTCAAGGAGGCGGGCGTGTGGCTCCTCGGCCACTTCGCCGAGGCGCGCGCGTGCCACTACCGCCGCGCGCTCACGCTCTGGCACGAGTGGGAGCAGAGCGACTTCGCCGCGCGCCTCGCCGCCTGCGTCGAAGCGGATTAAGCGAGCCTTCGCGTCCGGGTCGGATTCGGGAATTTTCAGTCGGCGGGCAAGAGGCTCACGATGAGCCCTTCGAGGTGGTCGAAGTCCAGAGGCTTCTGGACGTAGCCGTTGCACCCGGCGGCGAGCGCGAGGTTGCGGTGCTGTGCCGGGTCGTGGCCGGAGACGATGAGGATGGGCACGCCCTTCAGCTCCGCGTGCTGGCGGATGAAACGCGTCACGGCGAAGCCGTTGAGGCGCGGGAGCTGCAAGTCCATGAGGATGAGGTCGGGCCGTGAGTCCTCCGCGACGGAGATGGCCTCGTGCCCGTCGCCCGCTTCGAGCACGCCGTAGCCCTTCATCTCCAACAGCGTCCTCATCATCAGGCGCACGTCCGCGTTGTCCTCGGCGACGAGCACCTTCCACTTCTTCGGGCACGGACTGGTGTCGTTCGCGCCGAGCGCGCGCGGGACGGGCGGCCTTTTGAGGAGGCGAAAGTCTTGTACGGCGCGAGGGTACATCACTTCCTGACTTCGTCTTTCTACGGGAACGTGTTTGAGGCTGATAGGCGAGGGGTTTAGAAACAGGAGGGCGGATCGCTTCTCGCTGAGATCACGCCCCCCAGCCTTTTCCCCTTGTTACTTACACGGCGCACAGTATAGGCGTCGAGGGCACGGCGGTCTGTACGGATTTGTACAAAATTCAAGGGAAAATACGGCCCGCCTCGCCGCCGCCTCTCGTCCCGCGCGACGTTCGTGACTGCCGCTTCCGTCGCCCGCGCGCGGCCCGCGTCCGCGTCCCGAAGGCCGTAGTGGCAGCGCGGCGGAGTTCCGTTGTAAACTTCAGTTCAGCACCCAACAACCCGGCAGATTTTTTTGTAGCGGAGAGAGAATGGACTTTCAAGACAACATCCTCGGCCTCATCGGTCGCACGCCGCTCGTCAAGCTCAACCGCCTGACCGACGGCATCAAGGCGACCGTGCTCGCCAAGATGGAGAACCTCAACCCCGGCTACTCGGTCAAAGACCGCATCGGCGTCTCGATGATCGAGGCCGCCGAGCGCGAGGGCGCTCTCAAGCCCGGCGGAACCATCGTCGAGGCGACCTCCGGCAACACCGGCATCGGGCTCGCGCTCGCCGCCGCCGTCAAAGGCTACCGCTGCATCTTCGTCATGACGGAGAAGGCTTCGGTCGAGAAGGTTCGTTACCTGAAGGCGCTCGGCGCGGACGTGGTGGTCGTCCCCGCCACCGCGCGGCCCGGCACGCCCGACCACTACGTCGAGACCGCCCGCCGCATCGCGCGCGAGACGCCCAACTCCTTCTACCCCGACCAGTATTCCAACCCGAACAACCCCGAAGCGCACTACCGCACGACCGGCCCTGAGCTTTGGGAGCAGACCGAGGGGAGCATCACGCACTTCGTCGCCGGGCTCGGCACGGGCGGGACGATTTCCGGCACGGGCCGTTATCTTAAAGAGAAGAACCCGAACATCCGCGTCATCGGCGCAGACCCTTACGGCTCGGTCTTCAAGACCTACAAGGAGACGGGGCGGACGCACGAGGCGACGCCCTACCTCGTCGAAGGCATCGGGCAGGAGGTCGTCCCCGCCAACGTCCACATCCGCTACGTGGACGAGGTTATCAACGTCACCGACCGCGACTCGTTTGAGTTGTCGCGCCAGCTCGGACGCAAGGAGGGCATCTTCTGCGGCGGCTCGACGGGCACGAACCTCGCCGCCGCGCTCAAGGTCGCGCGCACGTTGGACGAGACGGGCGTCGTCGTCTTCATCGTCTGCGACACGGGCGAGCACTACCTGACGAAGCACCATTCGGACGAGTGGCTCAAGGAGAAGCGACTTTTGGAGCCGAGGCGGATGACCGCCGGGCTCATCAGCACGACGAAGGCCGCCGGGGCCACTCCGCGCATCGTCTCCGCCGAGCCGCAGGAGACGGTCGCCGAAGTCTTAGCGAAGATGGACAAGTTCGGCGTCACGCAGATGCCCGTCATCGAAGACGGTCGGGCGGTCGGGGCCGCGCGCGAGAACCGCATCCTCGCCAAAATCCTCGACCACCGCGAGCTGCTCGACGCGCCCGTCAGCGAGGTGATGGGCGAGAGCTTCCCCGTCGTGGACGTGGACACCACCTCCAACGAAGTCAAGCGACTCCTCAGCCGCAGCCCCGCCGTCCTCGTCGAAGAGTACGGGCGCATCACCGGCATCATCACCCGCCACGACATGCTCGACACGCGTTGAAGAAAAGTCAGAAGTCAGAACGATGAACGATGAACTGAAAACAACCGTCTTAGTCTTTCAGTTCATCGTTCATCGTTCTGACTTCTGCGTTTCTTCCGTCCTGCTCACTCAGACCGCGTGGGTCATCTTCTTCGTGTGGCTGGGGGCCACGGCGCTGACGCTCTTGAGCCTCGCGCGGCAGAAGTTCCTCGGCGCGGCGGCGACGGGCGCGCGCTTCCTGTCTGAGGAGTGGCCGCTCGTCTCCGTCCTCGTCCCGGCGCGCAACGAGGAGAGCCGGATACTGGCCGAGTCCGTGCGCTCGGCGCTCGCGCAGGACTACACGAATTTCGAGGTCGTGGCCGTCAACGACCGCTCGACCGACGCGACCCCGTTCATCCTCCGCTCGCTTGCGGCGGAAGACGGAAGGCTGCGCGTCGTCGAGGGCCGAGAGCCGCCCGCAGGTTGGCTCGGAAAACCTTACGCGCTGCAACAGGCGCTCGAAGCCTCGCGCGGCGAGTGGGTCTTAGCGACGGACGCCGACATGCTCTTCGACCCTGCCGCGCTCCGCACCGCTCTGGCTTACGCCCTCAAACGAAACTGCGACGCCCTCTCGCTCCTCCCGCACTTCGAGGCGCACACCTTCTGGGAGCGCGTCTTCATCCCGACGTGGGGCTGGGCGATGCACATCCTCTACCCGCTCGACCTCGTGAACCACCCGCGCTCGCCGCTCGCCGTCGGCATCGGCGGCTTCTTCCTGATGCGGCGCGCGGCGCTCGAACGCCTCGGCGGCTTCGGCGCGGTGCGCGACGAAGTGCTCGACGACTTCCGCCTCGCCGGGGCGCTCAAGCGTTCGGGCGCGCGACTGCTTGCGGAGTATGCGCCCCGTCTCGCGCGGACGCGGATGTACACGGACTTCCGGGGGCTCTGGGAGAGCGCCACGAAGAACTGGTTCGCCGCCTTCCACTTCTCGCTCCCGCTCGCGGCGGCGGGCCTCGTCTGGTGCTTCACCGTCGCGCTCGTCCCGCCGCTCCTCGCAATCTTCAGCGGATTGATGCTCGCCTTCGGCGGCGGCGAAGTCTGGAGGCAACTCCTCATCCCGTCCGCTTCGGCGTGGGCCTTGGACGTCGCGCTCCTCGCGCTGGTCAACCGGCGGCTCGGCGTGCCCGCCCGCTACGCTCTGACCGCGCCGCTCGGATGGGTTCTGTGCTGCGCCGTGCTCGCCGGCTCAGCGTTCGGGGTCGTGACAGGAAAGGGTTTGAAGTGGAGGGGCCGGACGTTCTACGAACGCGCCGGGGTGAGACCGCCGAAAGGGAAACGATGAACCGGAAGAAGTTTTCAGTAGACAGTTTTCAGTTTTCAGCTCTGGTCTTAACTGAAAACTGAAAACTCAAAACTCAAAACTGTCTACCGTCTTTTGTAGAAGGTTGCGCGCAGGTCGCCTTCGAGCTGGCGCGTGCCGGTCGGCTCGAAGTCTCGGAGGAAGTCGGCGGGCATGAAGGTATCCGCGCCTTCGACGAGGAGGGGGATTTCGGTGACGACCCACTGCTCGATGTTGTCGGCGAAGAGTTCGAAGATTTTCGCGCCGCCGATGACGAAGAGGTCGCACTTCAAATAATTCTTGAGGGAGAGCACGGAGAGCCTGTCCCTCAACCACACGACCGACTCCTGCCCCGAAACTTCCGCACGATTGCTGAGCACGATGTTGAGGCGATTCGGCAGCGGCTTCTTCAAAGTCGCCCACGTCCTTGAGCCCATCACGCACGCGTGCCCCGTCGTCCGCTCCCGGAAGAACTTCAAATCAGCGGAGTAGTGCCACGGCAGCCCGCCGCCCTTCCCGATAGCGCCCGCCCCGTCAACCGCCACGATGCCGATGATTGTCATCCCCGGTCTCCGCCCTCCCGCCGCCTTCGGTCACAACACTTGAAGACGCGCGGAGTATAAACAACCGGCCCGGCGCACATCAATCAACTCCCCCGCCTGATTTCGCTCGCCGCGCGCAAAGTCAGACGGCGACCGGGGCTTCGATCTTGCCGTGCGACCGGTAGCCGACGAGGCTCAGGTGCTCGTAGCGGAAGCCGAGCAGACCTTCGAGACCTCGGAGAGCGCCGCCTTCATCAAGAATCTCAAGGCGCGGCAGGGGGAGCGGCTCGCGCGCGAGGAGTTCGTGGACTTGCGGGAGGTGGTTTCGGTAGATGTGATAGTCGCCGAGCGTGTAGACGAACTCGCCGACTTCGAGCCCGCAGACGTGCGCGAGCATGTGTGTCAGGAGCGCGTAGGAGCTGATGTTGAAGGGCACGCCGAGGAAGGCGTCCGCCGAGCGTTGGTAGAGCTGACAGTGGAGCGTGCGCCCGCGCTCGACCTTGAACTGGAAGAGCGTGTGGCACGGCGGCAGGTCAACCTCGTCGGCGACGCGCGGGTCCCAATAAAGCCCCCATATCTTTGTTACTACTTCGCCGCTACACATCTGTAAATTATATCTAAAACCACGGTAAGACTCTTAAATAATATGTTCCATACATCATAAACTTCATATATAATCCCCAACTAGTTTTACCACTTCACGAAGCTAAATAGAAATTACCATTAAAAGAGGGACAACTTGAAGACAAGTCACACTGTGGCTCACGTAGCTATCGATGTCCCTGATACAAAAACCCTGCCCGTACTAGTCGAACTCGATAACCCACAAGTGTGGATACATAGGGGGAGCCTATTTTAGTGGGAAGTGTTTAGAGACTAATGGTATAGCCCCCGCTAAGAAAGGAGACTCAATTCGCATTTTCGCGCCGCGTTCAGTTTTCCCCAAGGATACCCGCGTACCATTGCGGGGTGACGTATGGGTTGTTACTGGCGTATTCAAAAGGAATCCGATTCACCCGGAATGGGGCTATCAATTAGAAGTTGTTCATGGTATTCCGTTGTCACCTAGGGGTGAGATGATTGCTTACTTCCTACACTACCATCCTGCTTTCAAACAAATAGGAATTGGCAAAGGCAAGCTTAGCCGCGTTTTCGATCATTATCGAAAAGTCTATCAATCTAGCACCACCTCTTGGTGGAGCGCATTATTAGCAGCACTGGATAGCGGAGACATCGAATATTTTGTAATCAATAGGCTTTTGACAGTGGATTCAGCCTGTAGGTTAATTACAGCATGGCGGTGCGTTGATACCACTGAGATTGAGGTCATTAATTATCTCCAAGAAAAGGGGTTTGATGCTAGGTTAGGTAATAAGGTGTTAAAGATTTGGGGGAGTAAAGCTAAAGAATATCTTGACAAAAATCCTTACTACATGTTGGCGTTCGCAACATGGAAAACTGTCGATGGGATAGCACAGAGGAACTATAGTATTTCGCCGGACGATCCGAGGAGGCTTATTGGGGCGGTCCTCGCGTGTCTATATCAGCGGCTCATTAAAGGTAAACACACTATCACTTCTCATAATGAACTGCTCGCACTATTAGAAGGGCGACTAGGTAAAAAGCACGCCAGACTATCCTCCGAGTCTATTCGTATGGCTCTAACCAAGCAGGTAATAGTCGGTGATGAGGAGGGCGGCTATCAGACCGCGGGCGCTGAACTTTTAGAGAGGCGGGTGAAGCTGTGGGTCGAGGGAATCCGGGACAGTAGGACGAATCAACAGAGAATTAGCGATGAATTCATCGAGAAGATTATTTCTAAGCACGAGGGGGCAAACGGATGGGTGCTCACAGTTGAGCAGAGAGAAGCTGTGAGGATGGCTCTAACCGAGCCAGTAAGCGTGCTTTGTGGAGGGGCTGGCTGCGGTAAGACTACCGTGCTCAAAGTAATCTCTGATGCTGTTGAAGGTACGGGTAGCACGTTCTACCAGATGGCTTTATCTGGAAGGGCCGCCACGCGTATGTCTTACGCAACAAGCAAAGAAGCATGTACTATTGCTGGGTTTATTTATAAGGCCAAGAGTGGAGCTTTGAACCTCACCGGCTATCCCTTTATCGTAATTGATGAAGCGTCAATGCTTGATTTGCCGACCATGAGCAAAATCATTCAATGTTTGCGCAATAACCCCGCGCGAATTTTGATGGTTGGCGATCAGCACCAACTACCTCCAATACAATTCGGCTTAGTGTTTCACCGACTTGTTGAGAGCGAACGCATCTGCAAGACTGAGCTTACGGTGGTTAAGCGGGCAACAGAAGATTCTGGCATCCCTGCTGTGGCAACCGCCATTCGAAATAGGCAAGTTCCGAAGTTGTTGAAATACCCTCATAAAGCCGAGCAAGGCGTGAGTTTCCTTACCTGTCCTGAGAATAGAATCAACTACGCCGTTCGTGAAGTTGTAGACGACATAGGGGGCATCGAAAACGTTCAAGTCCTTTCGATTCGTAAGCAACGCAGCGGCGGTACAGGTGAGATTAATTCAATGTTCCAAGCACAGGTAGATAGAACTTATGAAGCTAGGGGTATGGGAGAACGTCCGACCCTATATCTTGACGGTAAGGGCGGCAGTATATTTCCGGGAGAGCGATTCTCAGTCGGCGATAAGGTGCTGTATACGCATAACGACCCTGAGCGTGGCTTAAACAATGGTTCTCTGGGGGTAGTTAGAGAAGTAATAGGTGATGCTCTTCGCTGCGACTATGATGGTGTCGAGTATATGATGGCGGAGAATGACATTCGGAGAATGGAATTATCGTACTCAATAACTGTTCATAAAGCGCAGGGCTCGCAGTTCAAGCGAATAGTCATACCTATTGTTACATCTGAAAATCTCCTAGATAGGAGCATGGTTTATACGGCAGCTACCAGAGGGGAAGAACAAGTTGTTTTCGTCGGTAACGACCGAGCTTTCGAGAGAGCCATTCTCTCCGAAGCTCATGCAGAGTCGCGTCAAGTTGGCCTGCAAGTTTAATAATCATTGTGGCGTTGTTGCATAAAGAGCTACGGAGACGATAGTGTTGGTATCTTCGATGTGTGGCAAAGAAGAAACGCAAGCGCACGTACCGTCTCCGTAAGCTGGAGCCAATATAACAAAGCTCTGGTCGAGCGTGGAAGTCTGACGCTGTGGGTCAGCGACGATATTATCGGGCAGTGGCACAACCATCAGCGCACGGGCCGGCGCGGGACGCCTGCGACCTACTCCGCCACGGCCATCCTGTGCATGGCGACGCTTTCGGAAGTTTACCGGCTGCCGTTGCGAGCCACGCAAGGGTTGACGCGCTCGCTCATCGGGCTGCTCGGCGTCGAGTTGAGCGTGCCCTGTTACACGACGCTGTGCCGCCGTCGCCGGAAGCTTTCGGTCGCGCTGCCGCGCCGTCGCAAGTCGGAACCGCTGCATGTGGTCGTGGATTCGACGGGCGTCAAAGTCTATGGCGAGGGCGAGTGGAAGGTGCGTCAGCACGGCTACACGCGCCGCCGCACGTGGCGTAAACTTCACCTCGGCGTCGATGAAGCGACCCATGAGTTCGTCGCCGCCGTCGTCACGACCAACGATTTTAAGGACTCGCAACTGCTTGAGGACTTGCTTGGGCAGGTCGAGGGTCAGATTAGCCAGGTCTCCGCCGACGGGGCCTACGACAGCCGCAACTGTTATGACGCGATCCGCGCCCGAGAAGCGCGAGCAGCGATCCCGCCGCGAGATGGGGCGCGCATCTGGCACCATGGCAACACGAGGGCCGAGCGCCACCCCCGCGATGAGAACCTGAGAGCCATCCGCCGCAAAGGAAGGCGAGAGTGGAAGCGCGAGAGCAACTACCACCGGCGCTCTCTGGCCGAGACGGCTGTCTTCCGCGTCAAGATGATCTTCGGCGAGCGCGTTCGGGCGCGCAGCTTTGACGGGCAGGCCAGTCAACTGCTGGTGCGCTGCGCGACGTTGAACCGGATGACGCACCTCGGGATGCCCGACAGCTATCAGGTCGCGGCGTAAACTCGGTTCAGTTGGGGAGTGGACTGCGTTCATCCCTATTTATGCAACAACGCCAATCATTGTTATAATTCTAGGATGCACAATCGAGCTGATTCTTAAATCTGATCGCTTTGGTCTCTGCCTCATTCCGCTATTCCAAGATACTCATACTAAGTAAATCGTCTTGCTGCTGTTACTCAAGATATCCGAGAAGCTTCCTTGCTTTGTAAGCCAAGATGGCCCATTGGTGGAGTTGTGCTTGGGTTAAGGGAAAACCACCGCCTTCGAGGTAATCTGCCAAATGTCTCAGTGTGGCGATGACGGACTGTGTGCTGACTATTGGAACGGGATATTCCTCTAGGGTAATCAACTCGTAGAAGTATCCCTCATTCGATCCCGGTTCTGGATGGCGGCGCAGCAGACCAAATGATTCCAATGCTGCGACTGCATCATCAATAGTGTTGAATGAGCCAATGCCGGTGCCTTGTTTGATTTCTCGGCGGGATACTTGAAATTCCTTGAGCGGAGGGTTTGTCTTAAAAGCTACGCTTCGGAGATAACGCCAAACAGTAAGTACATTTCCTTTAATGGAGGGCGCATTACTAATATATCCAGGGGAATGTTTTCTACCCGTATGCTTCATCTTCGAGTATTAGCACTTAGGTTAAAGTTAGAATCAACAATCAACGTCTTCGCATGATTTCAGTGATTAAGACAATGATGGCAGGAAGGCAAAGGAGCAAGATACCTAAAAGAAACAGAATCACGCAGCCCCACCGCGGTTTACCGCCGGTTTCAGTACATCACAGCACCGCAGAAGGGACACAAGTGCTGGGTCAACAGATAGGACAATCTCTTCCTCACATGCCATAGCCTTGGTACAACTTGCCTTTGGCAGTTAGGACATTGGACCCGTTCGTCAGTCATATCCCTTCCCTAGTTCAAATCAAGCATTTAGTTGTTGAAAACTAGTCCGTCTCGGCATACTCAAGATGACGAGCTGCGACTCTGTCTGCTATCTTTACTCACTTGCTACCTTGGGGTTCTTTGCAGCAGCTTATGAATAAAACGGCTCAACAGTAACGATCAATATGTGGGCCGCTGGGGGGGATCGAGAATTCAAACTCCTAGCGAAGCCTGCTCGCCACGAATTTACAGTGATATATATCACTGTAAATCTAGCGGAAGCTTTCTCTCCCTGTCAACATGGTGAGGCGAATGCAAAGACATCAGTTCCATCAGGAGGTGATCCTGATGGGTAGAAAGGGTAGGGAAAAACCTCGTAAGTTAGCCGAGAAACTGCTTCGCATCCGAAACACGATTGATGGTGGTATTTCTCAAGATGAACTAGTCGTTCGGCTAGGGCTTAGCGGTGAAATTGATCGAACATATGTCTCGAAATGGGAGAGTGCTATTATTGAACCTTCACTTCGGGTACTCCTCCGCTATGGAGATTTGGCTGGTGTGGTTTTGGATGTTCTGGCAGATGATAACTTGGAAGTTCCTAAAAAACTGCCGAGTAATCAAAAGCGTGAGTGCCTAGGACATTCGCCAAAAAAATCGAAGTGAAATATTACTGCCTAAAATTTGTCTTGGACTAAGCATGTTTTAGCGAAAACCGGCTAGCCCACAATCCCTCACCTTCCAGACGAAGCCTTCCTAATAACTGCATCTTTGTATGCTGGATAAAATCGCAAGTCCCAATTCTCAGCTTCAATTTTACCCGGTGAATCACTATCATGTTTGCGTTGGTGCATCACCATAGATTCGCTATATTTTGTAAGGACAACTCATTATTTATGATACTTTTAGTAACTCTTAAATCCCAGTGGCCTTACACATAATTAACATCAATGGCAATAGCTTAATGCCTTACTTCCTCTTAGAGGTCACAAGATGGCTGCAATAGTTGGTGAATCCTTATTCTTCGAAGTTTCAAGAGTGCTACGCAATAACTACCGTATATCCTATTACCAACACCAGTCTTTAGTGTCTTTTATTGAAATGCTCACCTTGCATGATCGAGCAATCTTGTTTATTGGAGATGAGACGGATGATGAATTTATTGAAACATATGATTGGATGATAAATACCATCCATGAGACGACCGATTTCAAGATCAACATAGTCCTTCCTAAGAACCGAAACACTTACATCTCTCCCGACATTATTGAGCGATTTGAGGCTATCTGTGACGAGCTATATCCACACCCACTTGGTATTACAACTGATGACTTATTCGCAAAGCTTAAGAAAGATCGTACTTCCGAAGACATGTCTGAGCGCATCGAGCGTGTCTTCTGTGAATTCTATCCAGAGTTCAATAGTGCTAAGTTTGCCGAAGGGATTTATACAATCTGGATGGGTAATGCTAATTCCTCAGAATTATTGTATTTCTTTAGAGCACATCTGTTTCAAGCAATAGCTGAAGCAACAAACGCAACCCCTATATTCGAAAATCAGAGATTAATCGCAGCAGCCCTTCAGCAGTCCAGCCGCCCCAATAGTAGGGTTGGCACTTTACCCTTCACGATTTATAAAGTCGTTGATAATCTACTAGCTCAGGCATCTAGTCAGTTGCCGGTACGTAGCCGTGAATATCCAAGAAGTTCTTTGCTATTAAGTAATATAGTTAGCGGAGTAACTGACACTAGTCGGTATGCAATCCTGAATAAAGTGTTCACACTGCGGAGCATATTTAAGTCATTTCGCGATAGTTATCGGAATATAGAAAATATCTTAACCGATCCCAATCGAAGTCTATATGACAGGTCTGGCATAAAAACCCAATTGGAGCAAAGCGTCAGCAGGGTATGGCTGCCGCTTATTTCATCTCTAGGACATGACTATTCGTCTAATGCTATAAAAAAGATTGGGAAAAAGGTTTTCGAGAAGTATGGAGTGGGTGAGTTGAAGATGGAGCATGAAAGTAAGGGTAATAATTCCGAGAGTTCAACGAACTACTCTACTCCATCTTTGTTTGGTGTAGGGACGGCGGTAGTACAGACAGTAACAGAAGTCTATAGAGACCATAAGTTGGCCGCGCCAAATAGAGCGTTACTAGACGTTCTCATGAGTGTTGTTAAGCTGGACAATGCAACCAGTAGGATTTCAGAGCTACTTCCGGTGCGGGATTTTCGCTATCCCTCTAATCAGCTTCTTGATTCGCTTCTTATAGAAAAATTGGTGGAGGTTTCAAAGTGAAAACCAGCAGTCTATTTCCAGAAGACCGTCGCGACAAATTCCCTTGGCAAGCGTATGTGTCCTCTGCTCTAACCATGCCGGACTCGCAAGCGTGCGACCGTATCAAAAATCTTAATGCGCTAATTAAAAGCTGGTTGGAAGAGTCGGCGAACACGTTCGTCTATCTCCCCCAAGACTATTCTGACCCAAGTAGAGGCGACAAAATGCGGTCCGAGGAGATATACATTTTGGATCGCTGGCGTATAGCCGAATCAGACTTCATTATCATGAATTTGGATACGCCGTCATTCGGGGTAGGCAGGAAGCTGAGATAGCTTGTTCGATGGCAATTCCTATCATTGCATTTCACTATCATAGCCATTTCATATCAAGAATGATCAGGGGCGTTCCGGCTATTTATTCTGGCGAAGAGAATACAGAGCCCTCGGCGGGGGTAATCTCTTATAAGGACCAACAGCATTATGATGATTTAAAGGGTAAACTTCTCGCCACCGTTAAGAAAGTCCAAAGATTCGTAAAGCAACTGCCAGATCAGCAATTCGGCATAGAGCCATTCTCCGAGCGCCTAAAAAAGGCTATAAATAAAAGCGGGAAAAGCACTACACAGATAGCAAAGGAAACAGGGTTTACAGAGGCATTCCTACTTTCATTAATGAATGATTATAAGTCTATTGAGAGTATTTTCGAGCCGTATGGTTTGCTCAAATTGTGCAAGCTAAGGAACATACCTCAAGACCGCTACCTAAATCCCGGCCTATGGGTACTAAGGCGATTGTCTGATACATTGAAGATTCCCATGTCGGCCCTAATTGGAGAGGGAGAATTAGATAGAGTATGGCATGAACCGCTTCTCCATCTAAGTCGCAGAGGCGTATCTTTAGAAGAATTCGTAGAGGTATCTGGGGAAGCCGAATATCTAATAATGTACCAAAGAGCAGCCAGAGTTACCGATAAAGAAAACTCCCCGAAAGAGTTGGCTGAAAAAATCTTTCATCTGGTAGAGTCACGACGAAATGGGCGCTCAAAGTAAAAACCACAACCTTGAGTGGCGGCATCCCATTCCGGTCTCTCTCTTAAAACTACACCATTACGAAAGAGAGTTGACTGATATAATTGAGGAAGCAAGCGTCTCACTGCTCGCACAGTTGCGTACGCAGGAGCCAAGCTGCTTTTCCGATAATGTTATCACGCCAATCGAGGCAGTAGCGGAAGCCCTAAATATCAAGACTACATATATCTGCTCTAGCTTGCAGTCAAGCGCATTTGCAGGTTCAGCAAAGCGCTCAGGTGCAAAATTTGAAGTCTCCCAAACCAAGGGTAAACAAAGCTATTTCCGCCAACGATTTACTTTAGCACATGAGATAGGGCATATAGTTCTTAGACGGCTTGCAGGCCCACTAAGCTATGAAGAGCTGGCCCAAACAGAGGACACAGGTCGCGAGGAAGAAGCGATATGTGATTTATTTGCTTCGGCTCTTCTCCTACCTAAATCTAAGATTGAGGCGTATTTTGATCATTCTGACGTGATCAGCCCCATAGCAGTAGACACTATTGCTAAAGATTTCAAGGTCAGCCGAAGTGTAGTTTTAAGGCGAATTGCTCAGCTCACCGAGTCAATACTTATATTATGGAATGAGGCGGAAAATCCTCTGCGAAAGGATAGCGAAAATACACAACGCATCACTCAAGTATATCCTAGGATTTCACAGCTCACTCAATATTTTATCCCACTCTACTGTACTCCAAGCGACTTGAGATTCTCCCCTAATTTAGTTTTTGAATCTCTCTCTAAAGGCATATCTACTTGTGGAAGTGTTGAAATCAAGGATGTAGGATCGCTCCCTCATAAGCTGTATTGGGTTCACAACATTTTTTTTCAACGTTGGGCTGACAATGCTATTAGCCCGGACCTTTTAAAGGCTCCACAACGATTCTTCAGCATGGCTACACTTATAAGCTTAAAAGACAATCTTATGGAAGAGCAACCAGAGGTTTCCCAGCAATTGAGATTATTTGAGTAGACTTAATTCCGTCTATGCGTCCTGTCTGTGTCGCGCGCGAACTAACTTTCTGTTATTCGAGCGAACTGTGCAGTATCTGTATACTGCTGAAACTTAATAACCTTACCATCGCGGAAGGTAAACAAGTGGGCGAATTGAGCACGCAGTTTCCTTCCGCTTTTACTATGCATGCCAATATAGTAACCTTGCGCCACGACGGTTTCTCCTGCGTCAAGCACCTCACTTAGAGAAGAAGAAAAGCCTTCCCACTCATTCCCAATTCTCATAAATACACCCTCAAGCACTGCTGAAGGGCCAATATAGGGACTACCATCAGCATAAATAAAATTCTCAGCTTCATTCCATTCAACTTGCGGATCGAGCAAGCTGAGAACGGCAGTAATATCTCCCGCTGCAAAGGCATCATATATACTTAGAACAATCTTTACGTTCTCATGTGACATAACTACTCTTCCATAACAAGAAATTTGAATTCTGCCCTACGCTATCATTCGAAGCGTAATCCTATCTACGTAATTGGGGTAGTGCCACAAGATTTTCAAGTAGCCACGATTGAATTCTTTTTCTTCCCATCCTTGCTTGACTGAACGGTTAATACTGGCTGAACATGTTGTCAACAATTCTAATGGATCAAGACCATAGAAATTAGAAGGGTTCTGGCCCAGTTGTTCTAAAGATTCCCGCACAATCCAGGGATGCCAGTCATTTAGTAATTGGAATATCAATTCCCGCCGTTGCGCTATTGAGGTGATCTTCGGCAACCAACTTATCATTGACGCGCTAATTGCCCATCTAACTCCTTCATCTGTGCAGTCCAACACATCACTTATAAATGTGAATAACAAGTCTTCATGTACTGAAGCGAGCCCTTCTTCGACCCATTGCCTGATAATCCCGTATCTCCCTTCTGAATGCACTTTACTGATGTGTAGAGCTTCTGGCGAGGAGGAGTAATCAAGATTAATACAATGATAATCAAGTGCCGCTGAAAACCGATGAATGTCATTGACATCCTGTCTTTGGTGCAGGGAATGAATCAGAACAGCCAAGTCTGTACTAGCTTCAGTAATATCTCTTCTGCTAAGAGGGTACAAATCAATTCCAGCCTGTAGGCTCAACCACTTTCCCAGTGCTGTCTTGAATCGGGTATTACCTGTTACTAAACTATCGTGTTGAATATGCTCCGTCAGCAAGCTTTTCAAATTCGGATAGTTGCCGGAATGCAGTTCGCGAATTAAGGTCAGCAGAAACCTTCTTCGGAGCCACCGATCATCAGTCTCAAGCAAGCTTGGAAGTGAAAAATAATCAGTAACTACCGGCTCAACCACAGGCCATCCGCGCATAATAAGCCAGCGAACTTGAGGGTGTTTTTGAAGAATCAGCCGCTTAAGAACAGTCGCGCCAAGAGTTCGAGCTGGGTAGTGACCGGATGTTGCAGTTACTGCTAACAGGATAGAAGTATCGGGATGTTCCAAACAATGTTCGGCTAAATCACGCACTTGAAAACGCTGTTTAGGTTCGTGACGTGCGGTGCTTACAAACTCACCAGCAATTCTCCCCAAAGTCCTTCTGAATTTCCAGTTCTCATGGAAAGTTGGAATATAAAGTAACCGCCTAAGCAGCGCTATACCTGAACTTGGATTACTGCGTTTAAAGTTCGCCGCACTAGCCTCATCTACCAGACGGGCTTCCAGCATTTCACGCTCGCCCGAATTTAGTTCATCGTCTAAAGATTTTAGGAGGCTGCTAAATTGAGAGAACCGAAGATTAGACAATACTCTGAGTGCCGCCCGCGATTGACGCACAGAAACTCCACTAAGTTCAACTTTGTCTGCTGGTGCTTGATTCCATTCAGTAGGATAATTATGGTTAGGAAAAAATTTTCTCCTGATGTCAGGTAATTGAGAAATCTTATTTGCGAGCGTCCTTGCGCTCCAAATTTCCAGTACGATATTTACCTGTCGAAAACGTGTTGCCTCCTGAAGCCAGAAGTCGTTGATATGTCGGTCTTGTATATCTGCTGCAATGCATATAATGAAACGGCGAACGCCTTCCTTTATCCACCGCTCTTTGTTTTGCCAGAACTTGTTAATGATGGATTTGAGAAGTCTTAGCGAAATTTTATCGCGTCGTTTACATTCGACAGCGACTATCTCACCTGTAGCAGCTTGTATTCCAAGAATATCAATTCCAAATTGTGTCTGTCCTGAACGCCCGTAACGCTCGACAATCAAACCACGGCCTTCTCGGCTAAGAATCGCAGCACATAGCTCCTCAAATTCATCTGCCGACAAAGTGTCATATGAGAATTCATCATTGAATTTCATCTCTTTCGAAGTCCTGAATTCTCATTGTTCAGTCTGGTCTCAACCATGCTTGATTGAGATACTCAATACAACACATCGGATCAAGCAATGATGTTCCTAGACAACTAAATCCAATTCAGAAGCAAGGTTCATGTTTTGTCAACATTAAAATGAAGTCGGATAACCCATCAATGTATTCTTGTTTAGAGAGAGCAGGGGATGGAATTACTATTTTCTTCCCGGTATATCTGTTTGAGAAAACGTCAGCATACAGTCGAATCGAAACTCGATCCTCGATAAAGAGCGTGACTACATCTTTGCCCTTATCTGGATCAGACGTGTGAAGAGACTCGGCATTGAGGTAGTACATGTTGCCAGCAGGTTGGTGCGTTATTCCGTTAACGCATAGAAACTTGGTGCCAACTTCAGTAAGAAGGTAAGTGTTTCTATTCGATCTAGGATGATATTTATAATGCACATATGAGGCACCTTGAGAAGCTGCATTCCAAACGGTATTTGTCAGAGCACCCATCAATACAAACGAATAAAAGTGAAATTGATGATTATGAATGTTCTGCACTACATTTAAATTCTTCGCGTCTGCTTTCCACCAGTGCAGCCGAAACCGAAAGCGGCTACAAATAGAATCCATGATAATGAGCTTAAGAAAGGAATTGTCGTGGAAATACGAACCGCCAGCGGCAGCCTTAAGGGCTATAGGGTCGTCCCTCAATGCTGCTTGAAGTCGTGTGAGGCTTTCTATAGAGACCAATCTCCCGGCAACCTCAGCAATCTTTGTTATGTGTTCTGACGTGAGGATTTCAGGAAAGTTAGCGAGTGGGCGTGTCAGTGTTGAGCGAAGATGTTCGCTCCTACTTGTATGTTCCATAAGGCTTAAGCGATTGAAATGGAAAGCGGATAGAGTGGTCCATTGCTCCCGTTCGTACAGCCATTTCTAGCTCAAATAGCACAAGTCCGGCGAGGAAAGAGGAGGACTTAATATTGGATATCGAAACCATCGGACGGAGTTCAAGGACAAGGGGAGTTGGAGACCCACCGCCGAAGCCGGGACTTAAGTATGTTGAGGACCCTACACAGTCAAGGCCAAGACGCGCCCAGTAAGAGCGCGTATGAAGCATCCCGAATATTCTGTCTGAAACACTGATCTTCTCGATAGTTGTTGCTAAGTAAAAATTTCCCTTTATAAGTTGCGTAGATTGGATATCGAGTTTGTCTAAGCACGACGAGTCGAGGCTGTTTGCATTAACGGTTTCTGGTAATTTGAGCAACGAACCATTCGCTCGAAGACCAATTTTTATCCCGTCAATAAACTGGCAGCCGAACTGTGATATCTCCCCCGTGTTACACAAATCATTAAATCGTGTCTCGTTAATGACTCTCATCCGCTGTTCTCCAAGGAGAGGCCCATTGTTTTTAATTAGAACGAGGGATAGAAAAGTTGGTTCGGTTGAGGCTTACAGTAACTCAGTGATGTGCTATAGAGAGGGCCTGCTTTAAAGACGCCTCTGCATGCTTTGCTGGCAGGCCCTAGCACCCGTGAGAATGGCGCTGTAATCCATGCTGGACAGTTCGCACAAAATCAGGTGGGTTGCAAAACATTTGCTGCAGCCTGCTTGCTTTCCCAACGTCCTGTATGAGTCATACTCAATACTTGATTGCAAGCCTAAAGATTTACATATTGTTCTCTTTATTATTCTTCCTTGGGCCGAATGGCCACTTTTCAGTTCCTTTCTTTTTTCTAGATATGAATGTGTCAATAATTATATGTCTAGAGCACTCTTCCAAAACTCGCTCCTCCTCTTCATGAGCGCTCTCTAAGCGGTTCAACGCAAAAGATGCATAGGATTCAGATATATCTAAACCATAAAAATGATGCCCTAACAATTTTGCCGCGACCAATGTCGTACCTGTCCCGCAATAAGGATCAAATATGATTCCTTTCCTTTCTTTGATTAAGGAATAAATGATTCTGGCTGGTATCTCTATAGGAAATGGAGCGGGATGCTCATTCATTCTCGGCACTGGTCTTACACGCCAAATGGATGACAACTTCGCGTGTTTCGATTCAAGTTCCTCGCCGATTAGGTAACCGTTAATTGGCTTGTATAACCAATATATTCGTTCGTCAACCTGCCAATAACGCCAACCTCTCATATTTGCTGCAAGTCCTCTATCCCACACAATTTCTTGCTTTATAGCCCAAGGAGTTTGAGACAACCAAGATAAAGGGTGTATAAGTTTCCCTCCTTCCCACCTTAATTTATGGTTATAGAAGGCCGACCCGCCATTCTTGGTAACTCTATAAAGCTCAGTCAAAACCTGAGTTTGTTTAGCTTGGTATTCATCTTCTGGTAAGTGATCGTCAAAATCACTATATTGTTCATTGTTTACTAGCCAACCAGTGTTTTTCTTTCGTTTGTTATAAGGTGGCGAGGTTATCGTCAAATCTATAAACTCATCCGGCATATCCTTCAACAAACTGTATGCGTCTCCGATCTTAATCGTGTCGAGGGGGATTTTATTGTTTCTCATCTTGTCGGAAACTGCTTTTCCTCCTTGAGAATCCAGATTGATTTAATATGGGGGAAAGTCTTCTTTTTAGTTCATCCAACGCAACACGTATTGCAATATTCCCACCACTTAGCAGCTTCAATCCCCCCTTGCTAGCACTCTCAAGGTCTTTAACAGCGTTCTCAATTCTCTGTCTTTCTATATTCTCAAAATTAGGCATTAATCCAATATGACCATATAACATCCCCACAGAACGATTTTCTCTGGTATTTAATTTTTGTAACTTTTCAAGGGTATCTACGATTGCAATATAAAGTTCGGTCTGATTCCACAGTGGTTCCGCGAGCAATTCTTTAACTGCTTTTTCAACATCTTTTGGAGCAAACTTGTTCAATACTATCTCTAATACATGATTTGCATTGATATGTCGGCTCTCCGCCACCTCTACCAGTGACGCAAGTAAGTCAATAGTCCAACAAGAAATTTTTAAGTTGTTACCTCTATTATTAACAGCACTAACTTCTCTTGTTTCCCCCGGATATGACGGTGCAAGCAACAAACACCCTTCTACCTCTTCAGTTATTTTATGCTCATGTAATCCACCAAAATCTATTGCACCCAACGATGGAGTATCAACTGATGATTTTGCTTCTAGGATGATTGTTTTCTCCCCATTAGGATAATCAAAAAACTTGGCTATGCCATCTGGGTTTCCGCTCCCGCTGATATGTGTTGCATTAAAGCCGAGTGCTCTAGCAGCAACAACAAGAGAAATTTCTAATTCATGTTCATCAGCAGCCGAATCCCGCAATCTTTGGGCTATTAATTTAAAAGAAAAGCATTGATCTTTTGCCAAACTCCTGAGCAATTTATCCCGTTGCTCTAGCACTTCAGCGACAATGTTTATTGGGACCTGATGCTGCCTTAAATAAACTTCGAGCAAAGCTTCGGCAGTAACAAAGTCCTGCAAGACTTTTTCATTATCCTGCAAGTATTCTTTAACAAACTCATGATCGGAATTTAGTTCGAATGTCGAAGTTTTAGGGTCGAATTTAACAAGACGACCTGTGCGGCCAGAATTGGTGTAATGATACTTGTATTTTTGGCGATTGGACGTGTAAAGATCGTTAATTAGACTATCTATATCTTTTTCGTCGGGAAGAGACAAATAGAACCAATTTTCATCTGCATCCGCACCTGTAAAAGAATCACTTTGCCCTAGCAAAGCATCTGCTATTGGATACTCAACTAATCTATGTGAGACTTCATTTCTCTCACCTTCTTTTTTAGGATTCCCATCAGTTTCCTTTTTTTCGTTTGCCTCTTTATACCTTTTGAAAGCTTCGTTGAAGATTGCTCTTAGCAAGTCGCGGAAGACCGTAACTTGCAAGGATTCTTCAACTGTTTCCCGTGATGCAGTTAATCCGACATCTAAATCATCAGCGTCAATTTCTACCCGTAGCCTATTGAAAATTTCATACGTCAATGGTTTTAAGCCAAAGAGCGGGTCTTTGTAGTCGAGGAGTCTATGTAAGACCCTGATGAAAAACCCATGACTGCGCTCCAGATCGTCGCTCTTACCGCCATACAAAGATTGTTTTGTGACTAAGGCTGTTCCTTTCACTCCTAATGGAAATGACTTTGATACAAGAAGATCACCTTCTTTTTTCCATTCCTCACCCGTTGTACCTTTCAGGTCATCCAACCGCTTTTGGGGCAATTCGATAATGTCAAATTCTACTAAAGTATCGTACTTTTCCTTGGAGCTTTTGATTTCTTTACCATTAAGAAAAAGTTTGAAATCATCAACTAACGGCATAGCCGTGCTTAATACCCAAGCTAACGTAGCGTTTTTTATACTTTTGCCTTTTTCTGTTAATCCCTCTATCACTGCTATAGTCCAAGAGTCTTTTCTTGACAACAGCTCGGCTATATTTTTTGAGGCTCTTTCTAGAGCTTTAGTCCCGACTTGTAAAGACTTCCACGCCTGATCCTCAAAAGTTTCAAGCAACATATTATTTAGCGGCGATGTCTGCAAAAAATCCGCAAGGCTTGTAATCGAGCGGACTTGCGCAGGAACCTGTTTATAGTCACTAGATGATGCATCATGATCATTACTATTCGCTTTAGGCTGAGAAGTATTTGCCGGAGGAGGAACTTTTTTGAAATCATTAAAGTCAACAGTTACAGTAAGAATTTCCCCCTGATTTTTGGTGATATATGTAAGTTTATTACCAATGGTTTGTGCAGCTAATTTTCCAATACCAAACTTGCCAATTTGCTTTCGTTTTCGAAGAGTCTCAATATCTGCTTCTCGCTTATTGCTATCTCCAATCTTCCATAATTCAATTAGCCCTTCGTATGACATACCTATCCCGTCGTCAAACACTATAATAAAATCCGATGCGGCATTGCTTGGATAAGGTACGTATACACAACATGAGTGAGCTTCTGCATCATAAGCATTAACAACTAATTCCTCGACTGCTTTTACTAGTGACTGATATAGCTGATCGGAAAGAAGATGGACGAGTGCGTTAGAAAGGACAACATTGAATGGGGTCTTGTAGGGAGTTAATGAGTCCAATGACTCGGCAACTGAAGAAGACTTTACAGGTACGTTGGTTTGCTTTGACATGAGTATCTGACCTATCCCTTGAATGAGGTATGAGGAAATAATTTTACAAGACAGTCCAAACTGGCAGCACGTTTCTTTAGAATTCTACCCTGTAAACAGTTGAATTCAAATCGAAGACGAGGCACTGTTGGATTCCCTTCATGCACTGATGTGTAATTGTAGTTCTAGGCTAAGTAGCCGACTGCAAAGACTTGCTCTGTCTCTAAAGTCGGTGGCGAAGTCGGGCGGCAAGTAAAACATCCCCACCGCAAGCGGTGGGGCATTAAGAGCCTTTTTCGTAAATCATTTATTTTGCAGGAAACATCAACCTGCTGTCATGCATTAGACTCTTCGCGCTTAAGAACAAATTCTTCAAATGCACAATACGTCCAAGGCATTTTAGCTTTGAAAATGTCTCCTAAAGCTTCTGCGTAAGCCTTAATTTCATATTGCGCTCCTGCACCCATACGCAAGCGCACGAAATTCATTAGACTGCGTGCATTATACGCGACATAGAACTGAGTATACATAGAGACTGGCAGTACAATGCGTGCGACTTCGCGTGCCACTCCCATATCCAATAACTGTTGATATTTTTCATATGCTGAGTTGTGAGCTGCTTCTATCAGGCTACGACCCTGTTCATTTTGCTCTGGTGTGAATGACCCGCCGAAAACTTGCCTGCTTATTTTTTGCGTCTTGTGCTCGTAACTCTTTAGGTACATAGAATTCGTCTTTCACTTCCACATATCTATAGCTAATCTCGTTGTAGGAACCGATACGATGCCTGAACCACTGCCTTGCTACAAAGATGGGGGCTTTGATATGAAACTTGAATACGGCCATTTCAGAAAAGTCCCGTGTTCGTGTTTCAACAAATAATTAATCAGTTTGCGGTCTCGATCATCACCTTTAGTTTCTTGACCAAATGAGACTCGCGCACCTTGTACAATCTGCTAAGTCACCTCCCATAAAATCCACGAGGCGGACGAAGCCTTTATCAAGCACCGGAATTGTCTCAAGCTCTGTTTCTTGTATCTCCATGCGTCAGAGTTCCATTATCAGTGAAATAATAAAATCATCCACAATTATAGTTCAACAAAGACCGTAAAGTAGAAACTCAAAAAATATTTATCAAGTCTTCTATACAAATCAATTTCATAGAAGGATATGCGCCTACCAGCGGATTAGTATTTCCAACTAGTAGCAACTACTTGTTACCCCTTGTTACCATCTAATTAAAATTCTCAACAATTATCAACCAATCACACACACATACATCAACTGGTAAGACTTTTGGGGGCTATATATTCCAGCCCGTGACGATGAGCCTTCGCGAGTTCGGGTTCCGTTGAATCTCCCGGACGAGGCGCGCTATCTGGTCAACCCCGTCGCGCTGCGGGTAGTGGCCGCCGAACGAGCGCCAGAGGTAGCCGTAGACGGGGCCGAGGTCTCCGGCCTCGCGCCCGAAGCGGCGGGTGTGCTCCTCGTCGGCCCACTCCTGCCAGATGTCCACGCCGCGCGCGCGCAAGGTCGCCTCGTTCGTGTCGCCGGAGAGGAACCAGAACAGCTCCTCGGCGATCCAGCGGAAGGGGACGCGCTTGGTCGTGACGATGGGGAACCCTTCGCGGAGGTCGAAGCGCGTCTGGTGGCCGAAGTGAGAGATGGTGCCGACGCCCGTCCGGTCTTCGTGCTCCGCGCCGCGTTCGAGGATGGAGCGGAGGAGGTCTTGATACTGTTTCATAAACTCCGTCGTCTATTGGAGGAGGAAGTCGAAAGACTCTTCGGGCACGAGGTCTCTGGGCGCTTCGCCTTTGACGAAGAGGCGCGCGGGCTTGCCGCCGAGCAGACGGACGCGCGGGCCTTCGATTCTGAGCATCGTCCCCTCTCGCAAACCGACGACGCGCACTCCGGGGTTGGCGTGGACGAACTCTGCCAGACGCTCGTCTCTTGTCTCGCCGTGGTGGCCGGGCAGCACCTCGCTCGTGTAGTGCGGGTTAATCTGGAAGGGGACGAGCGAGAGCGCGGCGAAGCGCGGCGGCTCGACGACGGGCATGTCGTTCGTCGTCCGGATCGTCGGGCAGGCGACGTTCGAGCCCGCGCTCCAGCCGAAGTAAGGGACGCCCCGCTCGACGCGCGCCCGTATCGCCTCGACGACGCCCGCCTCGTACATCCCGCGCAGCAAGTGGAAGGTGTTGCCGCCGCCGACGGCGACGGCCTCAGCCGCTTCTACCGCCGCCCGCGCGTCCGCCGCTTCGTGCAAAGAGTCCACGCCGACGCCTATCGCGCCGAAACGGTCGCGGACGCGCGCCGCGTACTCGTCGTAACTCCTGACGACCGCCGCGAAGGGAACGAAAAGAACCCTTCGGACTTGCTCGCCGAGAAAGTCTTTGAGGGCGAGGCGCGCGGACTCCGTCGGCTCGTCGCCGATCAGCTCCGAGCCGTTGCTGAAGAGGAGTAGTCTTTTGTTCACGATGTTCAGATAGACGGTTAAGGGCCGGAGGTCGCCGGGCCGGAGCGTTGAGGCCGCGGCCCGACGCCTCTCGCCGTAACTCTACCTGAGTTACTGCGTCGCCTGAAAGTGCATGCAGTCGGGGCGGCTCCTGAAATCTCCTCCCCACTTCCAGCCTTCGGCCTTGAAGATGTCAATGACCGGCTGCGGCATCATCCCGGCGGCGGGGTCGTACCTCTTGCCGAGCGGGTTGTTGTCGGGGTCAATGTCTATCCCCGCGCCCCACGCGTGCGTGCTGAGTCGGCTCGCGCCCCGGACGATGCGGTAATTGTAGCACCCGCCGAAGAGGTGCATGCGCGCGCGCTTGATCTTCTCGACCGAGCCGTAGTGTTCGAGGATTTGCGTCAAGACGCGTTTCAGGCTCTCGGCGACCTTCTTGTGGCAGAGCATTCTCGTCACCGCCGAGCCGGGGGGCCAGGCGATGACCATCGGGTAGGGGAGGACGATCCTCATCAAGTTCGCCTCCTGCCAGGCGGCGGTGGGTCTGCCGTCGGCTCCGAGCCGGTGCTTCGAGTAGAAGGCTTCGAGTTCCGCTTGCGTTTCGTTGGGCCAGAGCATAAGTCTCTCCTTATGGTGGAGCGATGGTGAGTTGGGCGAGGTTAGATAAAACGGCGCGGCGTCGAGCGGCATAAAGCGGGCGCAGCCGACATTCGATAAACATTGACCTCCTCAAATGTAAATGACGGAAGGCCGTTTATATTTCATCGGGCGGCTGCGGTGGGTTCGAGCGCGGGCCGACCTCCGCGTTCTTTAATCGCCGGAGACTTTGTCACTTGCGACTTTCTCAATCCGGCTGATCTCGTTGCGCAGGGCGCGGCGCTCGATGAGCAGGCGGAGGAAGAGACGCCGCCGCCGGAGGAGCAGCAGCACGGCCCGGAACCAGCCGCGCATGTCGTGGAGTTCTTCGAAGGAGCGGAGCGCCACGTAGCCGCACAGAATCGAGAGCGGGAAGGCGAAGGCCGCCGCGCGCCAGCCCCGGAAGTAGAAGGCGAGCGCCGTCAGCACGAGCCACGTCAAAGGCATGAGGGCGATGGCGGCCACGATCTTGACGGTCGGGGCGATTTCGTCAACGCCGTGCTTCGGGAAGAGACGCGCCGCGAGCGCGCACAGAAGATAAGCAGGGAGGTGCAGCGCCGCGCCCACCACGGCGAACGGCGCGAGCGCGACCAGCAGCGCCGTCCGCAGGAGGAAGTGCCGGAAGACGTACCAGCCCGAATGGCGCGAGAGCGAAAGGTTCTCCGGCGTGAGGCCGATGCGCCGCAGTTCTTCCTCGTAGCTCTCGATGCGCCGCCGCAGGTCTTCGACCCCTCCGCCCGCGCTCAGCCACTCGGCCCAGCGGCCCGAAGCGAGGCGGCGCAGAGAGTCGAAACGCGCGGCCAAAGGGAGTTCGACGTTGATGCCCTCATAGATAGAAGAGAGAAGCCTCTCGGCCTTCTGCAACACGCCGAGCTGCTCCTCGGTCTCCGTGTTGAGCGTCACCCCGCGCAACGCTTCTTCGATGCGCGCCGACAGCTCGCGCACCGCCTCGCGCGGCGGCTCGCCCTCCTCGTCCAACTCCACGGGCCTCACGTCCAGAGGCTCGCCGAAGCGCAGCAGCGCCTCGCTGCGGAAAGAGGTCTTCGAAGTGTAGTAGAGGCCGACCGGCACGATCTTCAGTCCGAGGAGCTGCGAAGACTCGACCGCCCCGCCGCCAGGTGAGTTGTCGTTTGAAGCTCCGACCGCGTTTGCGTCAACACCCCCGACTGAATCCCCTTCGCCGCCTCCGACCGAAATCGCGCCGAGCGCGATGCGGGCCGCGCCCGTCTTGACCGGGAGGAGCTTCGGCGAGTTGTGCGACACGCCTTCGGGGAAGAGCGCGATGCAGCGCCCGCGACGGAGCAGCTCGCGGCAGGCCGCGAACGTCAGTTGGTTCCGGGCCACGTCCGCGCCCGCGTCCACTCTCCGGTAGAGCGGCAGCGTCTCGAACGCGCGCAGGACTGCGCCGACGACCGGCATCTGGAAGACCGTTGATTTGGCGAGGAAGGAGATGCGGCGCGGCAGCGCGGCGAAGACGAGCCCCGCGTCAATCCCGCCGTTCGGGTGGTTGAGGACGAAGACGAGCGGCCCCTCCTTCGGCACGAGCGAGGCGCGGCTCGTCTCGATGCGCCGGAAGAAGAGGCGCAGCGCCACGCTAATCAGTGCGTGGAGGACGCGCTGGACGGGCGTCCCCTTGCGCCGGAGCACCATGTCGCCGAGGCGCAGGACTCTCACGTCTTCTTCTTCAGCCATCACGCGATTATAGCCGCACGCGCGCCCGCGCCGCCCTGAAAGTCGGAGGCGCTTGACAAGTGTGTCATGCTTTCTTTGAGACAGGCGTCACACATAATTTTTACGAAATCCGAAAGGGGAGCAAACATGATTACCCGCAGGCCCGCCGCCGAGCGCGGACGAACCCGCACGGACTGGCTCGACAGCTACCACACCTTCTCCTTCAACCGCTACTACGACCCGCGCCACGTGGGCTTCCGGGCCTTGCGCGTCATCAACGAGGACTTCGTCGCCCCGGCGGCGGGCTTCCCTCCGCACTCGCACCGCGACATGGAGATCATCACCTACATCACGCAAGGGGCTCTGGAGCACCGCGACAGCATCGGTAACAACTCCGTCATCCGGCCCGGCGATGCGCAGCGCATGAGCGCGGGCACGGGCGTCACGCACAGCGAGTACAACCCCTCGCCCGACGCGCCCGTCCACCTCCTGCAAATCTGGATCGAGCCCGAACGCGCGGGGCTCCCGCCGAGCTACGAGCAGAAGGAGTTCTCCACGGAGGACGCGGGCGGGCGTCTGCGACTCATCGCCTCGCGCGGCGGGCGCGAGAACTCAGTCAACGTCCATCAGGATGTCGAAGTCTACAGCGGCGTCCTCGGCGAAGGCGACGAAGCGACACACGAGCTGAAGGCCGGACGCCACGCGTGGGTGCAGTTGGTGAAGGGCTCCCTGAATGTGAACGGCGAAGAGTTGGGGCCGGGCGACGGGGCGGCGGCGAGCGAGGAAGCAAGACTCGTCTTCAAAGCCCTTGAGCCCTCGGAGCTAATTCTGTTCGACCTCGCCTGAGAAGGGAAAAAGGCCCTGACGAATTCTCGAAAGAGTTCGTCAGGGCCTTTCAACTTTAAGAAGCGTTCGGGCGACTTTCAGCGCACGACGTTCGAGGCCCGTTTGCGCCGCGTCTTGCCGTTCTGGAGGAGCGACCTGAGTTTCATCCGTGCCTTGTGCAACTGCGACTTACTCGTCCCCACCGAGCAGCCCAGCAGCCTCGCGATCTCCTCGTGCTCGTGCCCCTCCACGTCGTGCAGCACGAACACCGTCCGATACCCCGGCGGCAGACTCCCCACCGCCTTGTCCAAAGCGATTCTATCCACCACCGGCATCCGCTGCGGGTCTTCCGTCCCACGCACTATCTGGACGGGCGCCTCTCCGTCTTCCGTCGTCTGTTCGAGCCGCACGCCGCGTCGCCGGAAGTGCATGAGGACCTGGTTGACGGTCAGGCGGTGGAGCCAGGTGGTGAAGGCCGACTCGCCGCGGAAGCTGCCGACCTTGCGGTGGAGCTGGATGAAGACCTCCTGGGAGAGGTCTTCGGCCTCGGCGGTGTTGGCCGTCATCCGCAGGCAGAGCGAGTAGACCCGGCGGCTGTGCCGCGAGTACAACTCCTCGAAGGCCTTCATGTCGCCGGTCGCCGCCGCCTGCGTCAACTCAAAATCGGTGGCGGGCTGGCTGACGTTGATCGCCGGGGCCGCGTCGCGCTTCTTCGCGCCGTGCCAGATAGGAAGTGTGGCTGTTTCTGTCATAGGGAACTCCGTTCAAAGGGGCCGCGCCGTGCTTCCGGGCCAATAAAGTTTATCAAGCTTCGGATCGGTCGAGCCGGCTCCGGCGCACGGCCTGCCAAGTGCAATAAAGCAAGCGGGGTGCCAGCTCGATTTAGGCATAAATCCCTGTAAAACCTGCGGTTTGCGTGGCGGGCCGGGGTGCCCTTCCACCAAATAAGTTTCCGACAACCGAAAGCGTGTAAGCGCTGCACGGGCCGCACCGGCGCGTGGATGAAAACAATCGTCAACCGCCTCTCAAGGAACGCGAAACCCCCGTCTTACTTTCACGCCGGGGGCGCGGTTTTGACTAAAAATTTGAGGGAGGAAGGAGCGCGCGGGAGGGCTTGTATGTTAGGGGAACAGTCAAACTGAAGCTTGACAGTTCTCGTCTTCGGGCATAAACTCACGAGCACTTGGACAATTGATTGAGGAGGCTGTACACGCACTTTCCCGCTACACTGGGTCTGAATGCGTGAGAAGGGTCAAACACGCGGCTCTCTACAGTATACGGTTGCGTACGCACCGTCTCCGAGCATTTGAGCCGGGCTTCCGACTCAGCGAGAGCGCCCCACACAGGCTAAGCGGCTTGTGCGGGGCGATGTCGCGTTTGGGGGCCGAGTTTTCAGACGCCCGCTGCTCGGTCTCAGCGCACGTAAATCGGGTTCGAGATGATCCACGGCTGCGAGCCCGCGCGCCCTCCGAGCCGTTCGAGGTAGACCTCGACGCGGTACGCGCCGGGGCGTTCGACCGAGAGTTCCGTCCCCAGAGATTCCTTCTCTTCGTGCACTACCTGACCATCCCTGAAAAAGACGATTCGGCTCCTGACGGGGACGCTCGCCAAGAGCCTTAGACGACCGCCCGCGAGCGCGATTTCGTCGCCCATGATTTTTCTCTCCGGGCCGTTGTCGGCTGTAAAGCGGAAGCCGGAGGCGTCGCAGAAGATGTCGAAGGCGATGTAGCTGTGGCCCCCGCGGAGGGCGTCGAGAAGCGTCTCGGCGTTGAGCGGTTGTCCTTTCTCTAACAGGACGTGGTTGCGGACGACGCGGAAGCTCCGCTCGTAGGGGTCGAGCTTGATGCCGAAGACTTCTTCGCCCGCCTCGTCGCGCAAGCCGAAGCCGACGTTCGAGTGCGAGTCGTTGCCCGCGACGGCGACCGCGCGGCGCGTGCCCGAAGAGGCGTTAACCTCGTCCCACTTCTTCAAGTCGGCGTCGGGTCGTTGGTAGAAGGTGGAGAAGAGGAGGTCGGGGTAGCTCCGGTAAGACCAGAGCGCGTCGCCCGCGAGCAGTGCGTAGTTGACCTCTTTCGAGTTCGTGTAGAGGTTATAGACTTCGATGCCGTCGAAGCCGTTGACGCGCCAGTCGCGCACCTGTCCGGGGTAGGCGATGAAGGAGAGCCGCCCCGCGTCCCGCGCGCGGTTGACGAGGGTCTGGAGGTCGGGCGCTTCCGCCGAAGGGGGGCCGTCGAAGCCGGGGACGACGAAGAGTCGCTCGCCGGTCGGGACGGTCAGCTCGCTGCCGTTGACGAAGAGGATGCCGTCCCGCGTCCCTTTGAGCGTGGCCTCGGCGGTGTTGACGGAGGCGGAGGGGTGCTCGGTCATGACGACGAAGGCGAGGCGGTTGGCCTTCGCGCCGTCAACTATCTCGCGGAACGTGCCGGTGCTGTGGCCGCCGAGGGAGGAGTGGACGTGGAAGACGCCCGCGTGCTCTTCGTGCGTATCGTCGGGCCGCGTGGGGGCGCGCTCGGCGTTGAGCGCCTCGATGGCCGACGCGAGACGACCGAGACGGTGGCGGCGGTAGACGAACGGCAACTGCGCGAGGAGCAGCAGGCCGAGCGCGGCGAGCGCGACTTTCTTCCAGCGCTTCATCGCTTCACTCGCCTCATCGGTTCAACCTCGACGCGGGGCGCGACGAACTCAAGCGCCTTCGTCCTCGAAGTCAACGGACGCGACCGTTTCGGAGATGGCGCGGCCCAGCTCGACGACGGCGACGTGCCTTGGGTGGACGTTGTAGGCTTCGAGCGCGGCGCGGTCTTGGAAGACGGCGACGAGGCCGAGGTCGTAGGAGCGCGGAAGGCGCAGCACGTCGAAGCCGACCGAGAGCGTCTGCACTTCGGGGATGAACTGGGGAAGCGCGCGCAGCAGCGCCGCGTGTTCCTGCCTCACCTCCGCGCTCGCGTCGGCGCGGTACTTCCAGATGACGATGTGTGTCAGCATTCTCTTTTCAGCCTACCCCCGGTCGTTCATTTAAGTTCGGAAAGCTTCTCGTTCAGGATGTGCCACGTGCGCCGGATGTGCGACTCGTCGGTGCGGATGTTGCCGATGGCGAGCCGGAGCGTGAGCGCGTCGCGCAAGCGTGTGTGCGAGATGAAAGCCTCGCCGCTCGCGTTGACGGCGTGCATGAGTCGTTCGTTCAGAGCGTCGAGTCGTGCGGCGCGCTCGTCTTCGCCCTCGCCTTCGACTTGGGGTCGGGCGCGGAAGCAGACGAGCGCGAAGGGGACGGGGGCGAGCAGCTCCCAGTCGGGCGACTCCTCGACGAAGGAGGCGAAGAGCCGCGCCAGACGGCAGTGCTCGCGGATGCGTGCGGCGAGCCCTTCGTGTCCGAAGTAGCGCATCACCATCCAGAGCTTGAGCGAGCGGAAGCGGCGACCGAGTTGGACGCCGGTGTCCATCTGGTTGCGCACCTCGCCCTCTTCGCTCGTGCGGAGGTACTCGGCGACGAGCGAGAAGGCGCGGCGCAGAACGTCCATCCTCCGGCAGTAGAGGACGGAGATGTCAATCGGCGTGAAGAGCCACTTGTGCGGGTTGGTGACGACGGAATCGGCGCGCTCGCTCCCCTCGATGGCGTAGCGCAGCTCAGGGACGATGGCCGCCGAGCCCGCGTAGGCCGTGTCCACGTGGAGCCAAAGTTTCTCCCGCTCGCAGATGTCGGCGATTGACGGCACGGGGTCAATGCTCGAAGTCGAGGTCGTGCCGACGGTGGCGACGACGCAGAAGGGGAGGAAGCCTTCGCGGCGGTCTTCTTCGATGGCGGCGGCTAGGGCTTCGGGGCGCATGCGGAATTCGTCGTCGGTCGGAATCTTGCGGAGCGAGCGTTGGCCGAGGCCGAGCGTGATGACGGACTTGTCCACGGACGAGTGCGCCTGCTCGGAGGCGTAGACGCGAAGGAGAGGGAGACGGGGCCGCCCGCTCATGCCGTCCTCGCGGACTCGGACATCGAGCGCCTCGCGCGCGGCGGCGATGGCGTGCATAGTCGAGACCGAAGCCGTGTCGTAGATGACGCCCTCAAACTCTTCCGGCAGGTCCATCATCTGCCGGAGCCAAGAGAGCGCGACCTCCTCCAATTCGGTCGAGGCGGGCGAGGTGCGCCAGAGCATCCCGTTGACGTTGAAGGCGGCGGCGAGCAGCTCGCCGAAGATGCCGGGCGCGGAGGCAGAGATGGAGAAGTAGGCGAAGAAGCTGGGGTGGTTCCAGTGCGTGAGCGCGGGGACGACGAGGCGTTCCACGTCCTCGATGATAACGTCCATCTGCTCGCCTTGCGCGGGCGGCGAGGGCGGAAGTTTTGCACGAAGCTCGCCGGGCTGCACTTGCGCGAGCACGGGGTAACGCTCAAGGTGCGAGAGGTAATAGGCGATGCGCTCGACGAGTTCGTGCCCGTAGCGCCGGAAGTCCTCGGCGCTCATGTCTCCGAGCGGGGGAGCGAAGCCGCCGGTTCCTTCTTCCGTGTCCTTCATAGAGTCTTACGCCGCGAGTTCGTCCAGCGGCGGGAACTTGTGCTGTTTGCGGCCCGGCGGGCCTTCGAATTTTGCCGAGGTCTTGTAAAGCTCGAAGCGACCGTCGGCGGCGGACTCGGCGCAACGCTCGCGCAGGCGGCGCATCTCGGCGGCGCTCAACGGCTTGAAGTCGCGCGCGATGCCGAGGTTCTGGCGGAGAATCTTGAGCGAGTCAATGCCGCTGACGGTCGAGGCAACGGGCAGGCTCATCGCGTAGCGCAGAGCTTCGGTCGGCGTGACGGCGCGCTTCTTAACAGGTATGCCCTCGCCGCACATGCTCTTCATGCCGAGCGGGGCGATGCCTTGACGGATGACTTCGGGCAGGACGCGTTGCTCGAAGCTGCGGAAGGTCGTGTCGAAGACGTTGAGCGGGAACTGGCAGGCGTCGAAGGGGAAGCCGTGCGAGAGCATCTTGAGGTGGATGTCCGGGTGCTTGTGGCCGGTGAAGCCGACGAAGCGAACCTTGCCCTCGCGCTTCGCCTGCTCTAGAGCCTCGACCGCCCCGCCGGGCGCGAAGTGGAGGTCGGGGTCGTTCTCGTAGACGACTTCGTGAATCTGCCAGAGGTCGAGGTAATCGGTCTTGAGCCGTCTCAAAGTCTCTTCGAGCTGCCGCATCGCCACGCGGCGGTCGCGCCCGTGCGAGCAGACCTTCGACATCAAAAACGCCTCGTGCCGTCGGCCTTCGAGCGCCTTGCCCATCAGCTCCTCGCTCCGCCCGTCGTGGTACTCCCACGCGTTGTCCATGAAAGTGAGTCCGGCGTCGAGCGCCTCGCGGACGATGCGCGTGGACTCGCGCTCCGATTTGACGAGGCCGAGGTGGTAGCCGCCGAGCGCGAGCGCCGAGACCTCCGCGCCCGTCCTCCCCAGAGCCCTGCGCGGAATCTCGCCCGAAGCTTTCGACATAAGCCCGAAGACTCCTTTCTGTTGAATGTTGAGACAGAGTATGACACGAGTCCATGCGTTAGAACAGTACCGCGAGCGGTAGCGAGCGGGTTGACTCTTAATGACGGTCAACCCGCTCGCTACCGCTCGCGGTACTGTGTGGTACGTGTTATCTCAAAGAGAGAGGGGAGACTCCCTTGAGCCTCCCCTTCGTCAACACCTTCCGGTGAGTTGCGAGTTTAGCGGTAGACGTTCTCGCCGCGGTGCTTGTCGCGCCACTCGCTCTCGAAGAACTCGGCGTCGGCGTCTTCGCGGGCGTTGACGCCCATGTAGATGCCGCCGTTGCGGACGCCTTCGTCGTAACGGGCCGCGTGCTCCTCAGGGATGCCGGAGCCGACGAGCGCGCCGATCAGACCGCCGGTCAGGCCGCCCGCGCCCGCGCCCGCGAGCGCAGCCGCCAGAGGGCCGGCCACCACGAGGCCGATGCCCGGCAGAGCGACGCTCGTGCCGATGGCCGCGATGGCCGCGAGCACCGCGCCCACTGTGCCGCCGATGGCCGAGCCCGCGCCCAGACCTTCCATCGCCTTGCTGCCGACCTCGGAGTCGGTGTCAGTGCCTTCCGGGTAGTACTTCTTGCGCGTCTCGTCCGACATCATGACGTTGACGTCGTCCTTGCCGTAGCCGCGCTCGGAGAGCGTGCGGTAGGCGCTCTCGGCGCTCTCGCGATCCTTGAAGAGACCGTGGACACTGCGGCGGCCCGTCGTGGTCGTCGGCGTCGTGTCGGTGGTGTCGAAGGCGCGCGAGGTGGCCGTGGCCGCGTCGCCGCCGATCACGTCGTTGCGCTCCTGCCGCGCGTTGCCGATAGCGTTCTCGCGCTCGCCCTCGCGCTCCAAGCTCTCGTTGCCCGTGACCGCGCCGGCGGCGTCCTTCGCCGCACCCTTAACGCGTTGACCGAAGGCCGAAGCCTCTTCGCCGAAACTATCTTGCTTGTGGTCGCCCATACTTTCTGTATCCTTTCGTTTACTCTTGGATGAATATTCATCCCGGCGTCGCCGCGACCTTCATTTTAAAAGGCCGGTGCGAGGCTCGGATGAAAAGACTTAACCCCATCCACTGCGGACGTGTTCGACTACTGATGCACGTTGAATGGCCGCCGCAGACGCTTGTGTACGATTTTCTTCCCCTTGTTAACCTTCCACAGAGAGATGGGCAAGCAGCGTGCCGCGAGTCGAGGTATAAACGTTTTGCAAATTCGGCGGAATCGCGTATTATTCGGCGCATCCTTGACGCAGTGCATTATTCGACTCATCCGGCACCGGCTTTACTTAAACCGAACGTCCGTGTGGCCGCACTTAAACCGAACGTCCGTGTGGCCGCGCCCCAAACGGCGCGGCGCGCGGGAAGTTGAAGAGAGAACCCTAACCTTGAAAGGAGCGCGGGCAGAAGCTTTCCAAGCCCTCCACGGGGACTGCCCGATTCGCCGTACAGGTATGAGAAAAATAGTATCGCTGACATTCGCATTCTTGCTGGCCTCGTCGCTCTTAATCGCCGGGTGCCAGCCGCCGAGCGGCGGCACGGGCGGCGGCGACAAAGTCCGCATCGGCGTCTTCATGTCCACGACGGGCGACACGGCCAACTTCGGCATCTCGTCGGTCAACGGCATCAAGATGGCGGCGGACGAGGTGAACGGGGCGGGCGGCATCAACGGCAAGCAGGTCGAGCTGCTCATCGAGGACGACCGCTCCGACGCCTCCGAGGCGGCGACCATCGTCACCAAGTTCGTGACGCAGAGTCAGGTGCACGGCATCCTCGGCGAGGTCGCCAGCTCGCGCTCCATCGCCGCCGCGCCCATCGCGCAGAACGCGAAGATACCGATGCTCACGCCCTCCTCGACCAACCCGGAGGTGACGAAGAAGGGCGACTACATCTTCCGCAGTTGCTTCATTGACCCCGTGCAGGGCGCGGCCATCGCGCAGTTCGCCGCCAAGACCCTCGGCGCGAAGCGCGGCGCGCTGATGGTTGACCGCAAGAACGACTACTCGACGGGCCTTGAGAAGGTCATCACCGAGGTCTTCACCAAACTCGGCGGCCAGATCGTCGTCACGCAGTCCTATCAGGCGCAGGATCAGGACTTCAACGCGCAGATTACTTCGATTAAGGGCGCGAACCCGGACGTGGTCTTCGTCCCCGGCTACTACGGCGACGTCGGCCTCTTCGCCAAGCAGGCGCGCGACAAGGGCCTCAGCGTCCCGCTCGTCGGCGGCGACGGCTGGGACTCCGCGCAGCTCTACGCCATCGGCGGCTCGGCGCTCGACGGCTGCTACTTCTCGAATCACTACTCGCCGTTCGACAAAGACCCGAAGGTCGTCAAGTTCGTCGAGGACTACAAGAAGCGCTACGGCGGCGTGCCCGACGCGCTCGCCGCGACCGCCTACGACGCCGCGCACATCATGTTCGACGCCATCAAGCGCGCCAACGCGCTCGACGGCCCGTCCATCCGCAACGCGCTCGCCGCGACCAGGGAGTTTCCGGGCGTGACCGGCAACGTGACCTTCAACGAGAACCGCGACGCCGTGAAGCCGATCATCATGGTGAAGATCGAGCCGGGCGGCAACTACGCCGTCGCCGAGCGCGTCAAGGTCGAGGGCGCGGCGATGCCTTCGGACACGAGCGGCACGCCTTCGGCCTCGCCCGGCGCGTCGCCGGCTGCCGGGGCGTCTCCGGCGGCGGGCGCTTCGCCCGCGACCACTGCTTCGCCTTCCGCCCCGCCCTCCGTGGTCGCGTCCCCGACAGCGAACACGAACGCGTCGGGCGGCGCGCGGAATTCGAACGCCACTCCGTAGTCGCTTCAGTCGCTTCGGCGAGCACTTCCCCGAAGTGCTCGCCGTCGTCGAACTTTCAAACGCGCGTGCCGCCGGGTGAGTGACCCAACCGAGCGCCCGGCGGCGCGCGAAAATTCAAGGCGGCGGCCCGCCGGGCACACTTCATCAAAACTTCCCCCGACTCACGAGCATGAGTACGTTCCTACAACAGCTTATCAACGGCGTCACGCTGGGGGCGATTTATGCCCTCATCGCTCTCGGCTACACGATGGTCTACGGCGTGCTGAAGCTCATCAACTTCGCGCACGGCGACGTGTACATGGTCGGGGCCTTCACCGGCTACTACCTCGCCAACGGCATCGGCCCGCGCGGCGCGGAAAAAATCGGCATGGCCTCCGACGGGCTCATCGCGCGCGGCCTGCTCGGCGGCGGGACGCTTGAGCCCTCGCTGATTACGGCGCTCGTCGTGATGCTTTTGGCGATGGTCATCTGCGCCGCCATCGGCGCGCTCATCGAGCGGCTCGCCTACCGGCCCGTCCGCAAGTATTCGCGTCTGACGGCGCTCATCACGGCCATCGGCGTCTCGCTCCTTCTGGAGAACGGCGGGCAGGTCGTCTTCGGCGCGGAGCCGAAGTTCTTCCCCACGCTCTTCACGAAGTCGAACATTGACCTGCCGGGCGGCGCTTCCATCAACAGCGCGGACATTATCGTGCTCGTCATCGCGCTCGCGCTGATGGTCCTGCTCCAGTTCATCGTCTACTACACGAAGACGGGGAAGGCGATGCGCGCCGTCTCCTTCAACTTGCAGTCGGCGAAGCTGATGGGCATCAACACCGACCACATCATCTCTTTCACCTTCGCGCTCGGCTCGGCCTTAGCCGCCGCGGCGGGCGTTCTGGTCGCCATCCGCATCCCGCGCATTGACCCCTTAATGGGCATCCTCGTCGGGCTCAAGGCGTTCGTCGCGGCGGTCTTGGGCGGCATCGGCAACATTCCGGGCGCAGTGCTTGGCGGCTTGCTCATCGGCATCACCGAGACGATGATCGTCGGCTACGGCAACCCGACCTACCGCGACGCCGTGGCCTTCGTGATTCTGATTCTGATTCTCCTCTTCCGCCCCTCCGGGCTCTTGGGGTCGGTCGCACAGGAAAAGGTCTGAAGAAGTAAACAGTTTTCAGTTTTCAGTTTTCAGCTTTGAAATCTCAAAGGCCGAAGGGTTGGAACTGAAAACTGAAAACTGAAAACTGAAAACCGACTCACTATGTCCCGCACCGTGCGCAATCTCATCATCGTCGCCGTCGTGCTCGGCGTGCTGTTCGGCCTCGACTTCGTGTTCAAGGCGAACATGATCAACCAGTACTATGTCCGCATCATCATGCTGTCGGGCATCGCCATTACGCTCGCCGTCTCGCTCAACCTGATTAACGGGTTCACCGGCCAGTTCTCCATCGGCCACGCGGGCTTCATGGCGGTCGGCGCGTACTCCTCGGCCTACTTCTCCGTGAACTACGGCGCGGCGCTCGCCGAGAGCATCGGCGGGACGCCGGGCTGGCTCGTCTCTCTGGCGTTGGCGACGCTGGTCGGCGCGCTCGTCGCGGCGGTCGCGGGGCTTCTGGTCGGCGTGCCTTCGCTCCGGCTGAAGGGCGACTACCTCGCCATCGTGACGCTCGGCTTCGGCCAGATCATCGTCGTCCTCATCAACAACATCGAGTCGGTCGGCGGCGCGCGCGGCTATTCGGGCATCCCCATCGTCAAGAGCTTCTTCTGGATTTTCCTCGTCGCCGTCGTGACCATCGCCGTCGTCTACAACATCGTCCACTCGGCCTTCGGGCGCGCGCTCATCTCCATCCGCGAGGACGAGCTGGCCGCCGAGGCGATGGGCGTCAACACGACGCGCTACAAGGTTCTGGCCTTCGTCATCTCCTCGGCGATGGCGGGCGCGGGCGGCGTCCTGCTCGCGCACTTCGACGGGTACTTGAACCCGAAGTCGTTCGAGTTCATCAGGTCTTTCGAGATTCTGATTATGATTATCCTCGGCGGCCTCGGCTCAATCGTCGGCTCGATCCTCGGCGCGATTCTGCTGACCGTTTTGCCGGAGGCGCTGCGCGGCTTCGCCGAGTACCGGATGGTCATCTACTCGCTGCTCCTCATCATCCTCATGATTACGAGGCCGCAGGGACTTCTGGGCAACGCCGACCCCTTCAAGGGCTGGCGCGCGCGGCGGCGGAACAAGACGCGCACCGAGGCCGAGGAGATTACCGCCGAGGACACGCGCGACATCAACGAAGGGGTGGACAAGGCGACGCTCGGCGAGCGGCAGAGCGACACTTCACTGGGCAAGGGGGACGCCTCGAAATGACGACACCGCGGGACGCGACGCGACAGGACACGAAGACGCCCCCGCCGTCTGTCGGCGACGGCGCGGGGATTCTCAAGACCAACCGCTGCTCGATCCGCTTCGGCGGGCTCATCGCCGTCAACTCGCTCGACATGGCCGTCCAGCCGGGCGAAATCTACGGCCTCATCGGGCCGAACGGCGCGGGCAAGACGACCATCTTCAACCTCCTGACCGGCGTCTACAACCCGACCGACGGCGAGATTTATTTTCAGGGGCAGCGCATTGACGGCATGCGGCCTTACGAGATCGCCGCGCTCGGCGTCTCGCGCACGTTCCAGAACATCCGCCTCTTTCCGAGCATGACCGTGCTCGACAACGTGATGACGGCCTGCCACATCCACACGCGGCAGACGCTCGCCGACGCCGTGCTGCGGACGCCGCGCTACGTCGCCGACGAGCGGGAGCACAGGGAGTTCTGCCTTGAGCTGCTGGACATCTTCGACCTCGCGCGCTTCCGCGACGAGGGCGGGACGAGCCTGCCCTACGGCAACCAGCGGCGTTTAGAGATCGTCCGTGCGCTCGCCACGCGGCCCAAACTCCTGCTCCTGGACGAGCCCGCTGCCGGGATGAACCCCTCGGAGCAGGACGACCTCCTGAAGCTCATCCGCCAGATACGCGACCGCTTCGGCCTGACCATCCTGCTCGTCGAGCACAACATGAAGGTCGTGATGGGCGTCTGCGAGCGCATACAGGTCGTGGACTACGGCAAGTCCATCGCCCTCGGACTCCCCGAAGAGATCAGGAACGACCCGAAGGTCATCGAAGCCTACTTAGGAGACTGAAGCAGTTTTCAGTTTTTAGTTTTCAGTTTTCAGATTCGAAATCCCGAATCTCAAAGGCCGGATGGTCTTCACTGAAAACTGAAAACTGTCTACTGAAAACTGTTGCTGCCATGCTTACTCTGGAAAACATCTCGGTGAATTACGGCGCGATCAACGCGCTGAAGGGCGTCTCGATGCACGTCGAGCAGGGCGAGGTCATCACGCTCATCGGGGCGAACGGGGCGGGGAAGACGACGACGCTGCGCACCATCACGGGACTCTTGAACCCGCGCGAGGGGCGCGTCACGTTCGAGGGCGAGGACATCAGCAACGTCCCGACGCACAAGCTCGTCGCGCGCGGCATCGCGATGTCGCCGGAGGGCCGGGGCGTCTTCGCCAACCTGACGGTGCGCGAGAACCTCCAGATGGGCGCGTATCTTAAGAAGAACAAGCGCGAGATTGCGGAGGACATGGAGAACGGGTTCCGCCTCTTCCCGCGACTCAAGGAGCGCGAGTCGCAGAAGGCCGGGACGCTTTCGGGCGGCGAGCAGCAGATGCTGGCGATGGCGCGCGCGCTCATGTCGCGGCCCCGGCTGCTGCTGCTGGACGAGCCCTCGCTCGGCCTCGCGCCGCTCGTCGTCCACACCATCTTCGAGGCCATCGAGGAGATTCGCGGCAAGGGCACGACCATCCTCCTCGTCGAGCAGAACGCGCACGCCGCGCTCGGCCACTCCGACCGCGCCTACGTCCTTGAGACGGGCCGCATCGTCATGGAAGGCCCGTCGAAGGAGTTGGCCGCCGACCCACGCATCAAGGAAGCATACCTCGGCGAGTGAGAGCCGCCTGACCGGAAGGCGGGTCAGAACCGCGAGCGGTAGCGAGCGGGTGACGCTTGACGTTAAGACTCACTCATGATGAAGACTCGCCCATGATGAGAGGTGTGTGTCTGCATAGTTGAGACCCGCCCGCTACCGCAGGCGGTTCTGACCCCTCCGCCCCCGCCGCAAAACCGATGTCTACTTCAAGTCGTCTGAGACTGCCTTCGCTGTTGCTGGCGTGCGCGCTCTTCGTCGCCGGGTGCGGCGGCGGGCCGGGTCCGCGCGAGGAGCCGACGCCGGGCGGCGCGAGCCCCACGCCTCCCGCGAACGAGAAGATCAGGCTCGGCGCGTTCATGTCTTTGACGGGCGACACGGGGCAGTACGGCATCTCGGCCTCGAACGGCGTGACGCTCGCCATCGAGGAGGCGAACGCGAAGGGCGGCGTTGGGGGCCGCCGCATTGACCTCGTCTTGCAGGACACGCGCTCGGACACGGGCGAGACCGTGCGCGTCGTCGAGCGCCTCGTCAACGAGGTGAAAGTCCACGCGCTCCTCGGCGAGATAGTCAGCTCGCGCTCGCTCGCCGCCGCGCCCGTCGCGCAAAGGTCGGGCGTCCCGATGCTCACGCCCTCCTCGACGAGCCCCGAAGTGACGGCGGTCGGCGACTACATCTTCCGCAGTTGTTACGCAGACCCCTTTCAGGGCGCGGCCATCGCCCGCTTCGCCGCGCAGAGCCTCAAGGCGCGACGCGGCGCGCTCTTGCTCGACCGCGAGCAGGCTTACTCGATTCAGCTCGCGCAGTCCATCCACGAGGCTTTCGTCGGGCAGGGCGGCGAGATGGTCGCCGAAGAGATTTATCAGGCGGGGGCCGCCGACTTCTCGCCGCAGCTTCTGGAGCTTAACCTCGCGCGGCCCGATGTCATCTTCGTCCCCGGTTATTATCTTGAGGCGGGATTGCTCGCCCGTCAGGCGCGTGAGCTTGGGATAACCACCCCACTCGTCGGCGGCGACGGTTGGGACTCGCCGCGACTCTTCGAGATCGGCGGCCCGGCGCTCGAAGGCAACTACTTTTCGAGCCACTACGCGGCGGACGACCCCGACCCGCTCGTCCAGAAGTTTGTCGAGGACTACCGACGCCTCTTCACCACGACGCCCGACGCCTTCGCCGCCACCGCCTACGACGGCGCGCGCATCCTGCTCGACGCCTTCTCGCGCTCGGCCTCGCTCGAACACGCCGCCGTCCGCGACGCGCTCGCGCAGACCAGAGACTTCCCCGGCGTCACCGGCTCCATCACCTTCGACTCGGCGCGCAACGCCGTCAAGCAGGTCTCCATCATCCGCATCGGCCAGAACGGCCAGCTCCACTTCGCCGAGCGCGTCACGCCCGCGCAGGTCGCACCGACGCCCACACCCACGCCTTCCCCGACGCCGCGCAGGCGCGGGCGCAGGCGCGCTGCTTGATGAAAGCCAACGTCAACCACCTCACTCAAAGTTTTAAAACCTCAACGTCGGACACATTTGTAGGGGCAGGGCTTGTCCCTGCCCGTCTTACGTTTAATTCAACCTTGAATCTAACGCAAGACGGGCAGGGACAAGCCCTGCCCCTACAATTTTGAAACCGATTCTTAGTCTTCGTTCAGAGACGCGCGCGCGGCGGCGAGTGCTTCGGCCACGCGTTCGGGCGCGGTGCCTCCCGCCTGCCGCTTCGTCGCTAAGGTTTGTTCAAGAGATAGAGCCTCGTACACGTCTTCCTCGACGAGCGCGGAGAATTCGCGCAGCTCTTCGAGGTCGAGTTCGTGCAGCTCTAAACCTTTCCCCAGACCGTAGAGCACCATCCGGCCCACGGCCCCGTGCGCCTCGCGGAAGGGCATCCCCTTGCGCACGAGGTAGTCGGCCATCTCGGTCGCGTTCATGTAGCCGACCGAGGCGGCGTCGCGCGCGCGTCCCTCACGCACGCGCACGTTCCTGAGAACAGTGGCCGTCACTTCGAGCGAGGCCGAAAGGGTGTCGGCCACGTCGAAGACCGCCTCCTTGTCCTCCTGCATGTCCTTGTTGTAGGTGAGCGGCAGACCCTTGACGAGCGTCAGGAGCGCCATCGCATGCCCGTAGACTCGTGCGGTCTTGCCGCGCACGAGTTCGAGCGCGTCCGGGTTCTTCTTCTGCGGCATGAGGCTCGAACCCGTCGCCACCGCGTCGCTCAATTCGACGAAGCCGAACTCGGTCGTCGCGTACAGGATGAGGTCTTCGGCGAGGCGCGAGAGGTGAGCCATGACGAGCGAGGCGGCGCAGGCGAACTCGACGCAGAAGTCGCGGTCGCTCACGGCGTCGAGGCTGTTGCGCGTCACGCCCTCGAAGCCGAGCGCGCGCGCGACCTTCTCGCGGTCTACGGGGTAGCTCGTCCCTGCGAGCGCCGCCGAGCCGAGCGGCAGGACGTTCGTCCGCCTCCGTGTCTCGGCGAGGCGTTCGCCGTCGCGCGCGAGCATCTCGAAGTAGGCGAGACACCAGTGCGGCCAGAGCACGGGCTGCGCGCGTTGGAGGTGCGTGTAGCCGGGCAGCACGGCGTCCCTGTGCGCTTCGGCGAGGTCGAGCAAGGCGGACTGCACCCCGCGCACGCGCTCCGCCACGCGGTCTATCTCGCCGCGCAGCCAGAGCCGGAGGGCGGTCGCCACCTGATCGTTGCGGCTCCGTCCCGTGTGGAGCCTGCGGCCCGCGTCGCCGACCAGCTCGACGAGCCGCGACTCGATGAAGGAATGCACGTCCTCCGCCGCCTCGTCTTCGTCGAAGTACGCGTCGCCGCGCTCCGCCGCGCGCGCCAGCAGCGTGCGGAGACCTTCGGCTATCGAGGCGGTTTCCTCCTCGCTCAAAACGCCCGCCGCGCGCAGCCCTTCCGCGTGCGCGAGGCTCCCGCGCACGTCCGCCTCGAAGAGCCTGCGGTCGAAGCCAAACGAGCGGTTGAAGCGCTCGAAGCCGGGGTCAATCCCGCCCTCGAAACGACCGCCCCAAAGGTTTTTCGATTCACTCATAAAGTTTTCGCCCTCGCGTCATTCTAAACCACCGCGCCCCGCCAAATAATTTCTCACGACCGATGCCCACGGCTTTACGCTATGCATCTTAAATGCTATTTTATGCATCTATGCACAAGTTATGCAAATAGATTGCATAGCGAGGGGCGTGATGGACAAAGAGAAACGGCAGCGGACAATCCTGAACCTGATCCGCGCGAAGCGCATCGGGACGCAGCAGGACTTGACGACGCAACTGGCGCGCGCGGGCGTGGTGGCCACGCAGTCGAGCGTCTCGCGCGACTTGGAGGAGCTTGGCGTCCTCAAGTTAAACGGGCATTACACGCTGCCCGCCGCGCCGGGCGGGGCGGCGGCGCGCGGACTGCTGAGTCTCGACGTGGCGGGGGACTGTCTGGTGGTGGCGAAGTGCGAGCCGGGGCACGCTTCGGCGGTGGCGGTCGAGATAGACCGCGCGGCGATTGCGGAAATCGTCGGCACGCTCGCGGGCGAGGATACAATCTTCATCGCCGTCTCCGAGCGGAGGTCGCAGCGCGGCGCGATGAAAAAAATCTGGGAGCTGTTCGGATAAGAGCAGTCGAAGTGGGAAGTCTGGAGTCAGGAGTCAAAGAGAGGTTCTTGGTTTTGACTCCTGACTCCAGACTCTTAGACTCCGGACTTGAAAGAAGGAGAGAGCGTGACGAAGCGGGACATTAAAAAGATTGTGCTGGCGTATTCGGGGGGCCTGGACACGTCGGTGATGCTGCACTGGCTGCGCGAGCAATACGGGTGCGAGGTCGTCTGCTACTGCGCGGACGTGGGGCAGGGCGAAGAGCTTGCGGGTTTGGACGAGAAGGCGCGGGCGACGGGCGCGTCGAAGCTCTACGTCGAAGACCTGCGGCGCGAGTTCGTCGAGGAGTACGTGTGGACGGCGGTCAAGGCGAACGCCGTCTACGAGGGCGTGTACCTGCTCGGCACGAGTCTCGCGCGGCCCGTCATCGCGAAGCGGCAGGTCGAGATCGCGCGGCGCGAAGGCGCGGATGCTGTGGCGCACGGGGCGACGGGGAAGGGCAACGATCAGGTGCGCTTCGAGTTGACTTACTACGCGCTCGAACCGGAGATTAAAGTCATCGCGCCGTGGCGCGACTGGGAGTTCAAGGGGCGCACGGACTTGATCGCTTACGCCGAGCAGCACCGCATCCCCGTGACGGCGACGCACGCGAAGCCCTACTCGACCGACCGCAACCTGATGCACGTCTCTTACGAGGGCGGCATCCTCGAAGACCCCTGGGCCGAGCCGCCGCCGGACATTTTCCAGATGACCTCCGGGCCGGAGCAGGCGCGCGCCGAAGCCGAGTATGTCGTTATCGGTTTCGAGCGGGGCGTGCCGGTGAGCGTCAACGACGAGGGGCTGGACGCGGTGGCGCTGCTTGAGAAGCTCAACCGTTTGGGCGGCGAGCACGGCGTCGGGCGCGTTGATCTGGTCGAGAACCGCTTCGTCGGGATGAAGTCGCGCGGCGTGTACGAGACGCCGGGCGTGACCATCTTGCAGGCCGCGCACCGCGCGCTCGAATCCATCACGATGGACAGAGAGGTGATGCGCCTGCGCGACGCGATGAGCTTGAAGTTCGCCGAGAGCGTCTACTACGGCTTCTGGTTCGCGCCGGAGACGGAGCTGATGCGGAAGATGATTGACGAGACGCAGACGAACGTCACGGGCGAGGTGCGCTTGAAACTCTACCGGGGCAATGCGACGGTCGTCGGGCGGCGCTCGCCGCACTCGCTCTACAGCGGCAACCTCGCGACCTTCGAGGCCGACAACGTCTACGACCAGCACGACGCCGAAGGCTTCATCAAGCTCAACGCGCTGCGCTTGCGGATGAATAAAAACCGTGAATCGTGAATCGTAGATAGGCAATAGTAAAGGCAGGTTCTTACGATTCACGATTGACGATTGACGATTGACGAGTTTTTAAGGGGAACGCAGATGAAAGACAATCACTTGGGCGTGCAGGTCAAGGTCGTCGAGGCCGAGAAGATGGGTTCGGTCGTGTCGGGGTTGAAGCTGACGCGGACGCTGGCGGTGGTCGGCGAGCGGAGGCGGGCGCGCGTCGGCGACGTGGTGGTGGTGCGCGCTTTGACCGAGAGCGCGACCTACGGCAACCTTGAGCTGGCAACGGGGCGTCTGGCGAAGATCAACGCGGGCGACGTGATGGCGGGCGCGCTCGGCAGCCGCCGCGCCTTGAAGGGCTTCGTCGGCGACGTGCCGGAGACGGTCGGGGCCGGAGACCGCCTGCACCTGCTCAACATGGGCGGCGTCATCGGCGAGTGCAAGGGCCACCATTCGAGTTTGAGCGACGCCATCGAGGTCGAAGTCATCGGGTGCGTCTACGACGAAGAGCAGAACGTGCGCAACATCGCGGACGGCGCTCTGACTTTACGCGACACGCTGCCCGCGTCTTGCGCGCCGCTCGTCGTCGTGGCGGGCGCGTGCATGAACAGCGGGAAGACTTACGCGGCGACCGAAATCATCCGGCAGGCGACGCGGAAGGGCTTGCGCGTCGCGGCGGCGAAGCTGTCGGGCGTGGCGGCCTTGCGCGACACGCTCAACATGGCCGACCACGGGGCGGTGGCGACGGCGAGCTTCCTCGACTGCGGTCTGCCCTCGACCGTCGGCGTCGGCGACCTCGCGCCGGTGGCGAAGGCCATCATCACGCACCTCAACGAGAGCGCGCCGGACTTAATCGTCATCGAACTCGGCGACGGCATCCTCGGCGGCTACTCGGTCGGGTCGGTCTTCGACGATGCGGAGCTGCGCGAGCGGCTGACGGCTTTGCTCTACTGCGCGGGCGATTACGTGGGCGTGTGGGGCGGCATCGAGTTGTTGAAGCAGCGCGGGCTGACGGTGGACGTGGTGGCCGGGTCGGTGACGGATTCGCAGATGGGCGAGGACTACATCGAGCGCGAGTTCGGCGTGCCCGCCGGGAACGCGCGGCGCGACGGGGCGCGGCTCTTCTCGCTCATCGAGGAGAAGGTTTCGGGCGTCGGGGGCCGTGTGCCGGTCTCGGTCGGCGTCTAGGAGCGAGACGCGCAGGGCTTTCGAGATGGAAAGAACAGCAGACACAAAAACCGGCACACGCATTCGTGTCGGCATCTTCGGCGGGTCGGGCTACGGCGGCGCGGAGCTTCTGCGCATCCTCCTTTTGCACCCGCACGCGGAAGTCTCGTTGGTGACGGCGAACGAGCACGCGGGCAAAGCCGTGGGTGAAGTACATCGGAACCTACACGGCCTCACGCCTTTGCACTTCGAGAGCGCGCCGGAAGATTTCTCCGAACTGAACGACCTCGATTGCGTCTTCCTCGCCTTGCCGCACGGGCAGGCGTTGGAGGTCGCGCCGCGTTTGCCGTCGAAGGCGAAGGTGATTGACCTCTCAGGCGACTTCCGTCTGTCGAGCGCCGAAGAGTTCGCCGAGGCTTACGGGCGCGAGCACACGGCCATCGAGTTGCAGCGCGAGTTCGTCTACGGCCTGACGGAGGTCAACCGCGAGGAGATTAAGAGGGCGCGGCTCATCAGCAACCCCGGCTGCTTCGCGACGGCGACGCTGCTGGCGCTCGCGCCGCTCGTGGCCGAAGGCGTCATCAGCGGTCGCGTGGTGGTGGACGCGAAGACGGGCTCGTCGGGTTCGGGCGCGAAGGCGGCGGCGAACACGCACCACCCGCAGAGGTCGAATTCCTTCTACGCCTACAAGCCCTTCACGCATCAGCACGTGCCGGAGATTGAACAGACGTTGCGCGCGGTGGGCGACTGGACGAACGACCTCGTGTTTATGACGCACTCGCTGCCCGTCTCGCGCGGCATCTTCGCCTCGGCTTACGTCGAGACGAAAAAGGAGCTGAGCGCCGGAGACGTGCAGACGCTCTTCGAGGAGTTTTACCGGGGCTCCTTCTTCGTCCGCTTCGTCAAGGGCTCGCCCGACATCAACTGGGTGAAGACGACGAACTTCTGCGACCTCGGCTTCGCCGCGCGCGGGCGGCAGCTCGCCGTCTTCTCGGCGCTTGATAACCTCGTCAAAGGCGCGGCGGGACAGGCCGTGCAGAACATGAATCTGATGTTCGGACTCGAAGAGCGGACGGGGCTCATGCTCTTCGGGGGGAACCCTTGAGCGGGGGCGGCGGAGAGTTTAAGCCCGCGCCGGTCAAGCCCGTCGTCTCGTTCGACGTGCTCGACAAGTTGGACGTGCGCGTCGGGACTATCGAGTCGGTCGAGGATGTCAAAGGGTCTGACAAACTGCTCAAGCTGACGGTTGATTTCGGCGACCACAAGCGGAGCATCCTTGCCGGGATGAAGCGCGAGCGCGAGAACCCGAAAGAGATTGAGGGAAGGCAGGCGCTCTTCGTCGTCAATCTCGCGCCGAAGAGGATGGCGGGCGAGGTCTCTGAAGGGATGCTCTTCGACATCGGGTACGCGGACGGAATCACGCCTGTGCTGGCGGTTCCCGAAGCGCGCGTGCCCGGCGGGACGCGTGTGGGATGAAAACAGAAACGACGACATTCGAGGACGTGGCGGCGCGCGAGGAGGAGTTTCAGCTCGCGACGTACAAGAAGTTTCCGTTCGCGGCGGAGCGGGGCCGGGGCGCGTGGGTCGAGACGACTGACGGCGAGCGGTTCCTCGACCTCTACGGCGGGCACGCGGTGGCGGCGACGGGGCATTGTCACCCGCACGTCGTCGCGGCGATTAAGGCGCAGGCCGAAAGGCTTCTGTTCTACTCGAACCTCGTCTATTCGGACGTGCGCGCGCGGGCGGCGGAGAAGTTGGTTGCTTGCGCGCCCTCGGAGTTGACGAAGGCGTTCTTCTGCAATTCGGGGACAGAGGCCAACGAGAACGCGATGCGGATGGCGAGGATCGGGACGGGCCGCGAGCGCGTCATCACCTTCGACGGGAGTTTCCACGGGCGGACGGCGGACGCGATTAGCGCGACGTTTTTGGGGAAGTATCGAGAGCTAGGAAAGCCGAACGTGCCGGGCCATGTGTGCGCGGAGTTCGGCTCGGTCGAGTCGGTCGCGGGCTTGGCCGACGAGACGGTGGCCGCCGTCATGCTCGAACCCGTGCAGTCAATGGCCGGGGTGCGTTTGGCCGCGCCGGAGTTTTATCAAGGCTTGCGCGCCTTGTGCGACGAGCGTGGCATGCTTCTGATTTACGACGAGGTGCAGACGGGCGTCGGGCGCACGGGCAGTTGGTTCTTCGCCGGGAGCGAGGCGGGCGGCGGCGTCGTGCCGGACGTGATTACATTGGCGAAGGCTCTGGGGAGCGGCGTGCCCGTGGGCGCGTGTCTGACGACCGAGGCGGTGGCGGGCTCGATTAAGGAGAACGACCTCGGCACGACCTTCGGCGGCGGGATGCTGGCGATGGCGGCGACGCTGGCGACGCTCGAAGCGATTGAGGCCGACGGGATGTTGGAGAACGCGCGGCGCGTCGAAGCTTACCTGCGCGAAGCGCTCGAAGGCGTGGCGGGCGTCAAAGGCGTGCGCGGTCTCGGTCTCCTGCTCGGAGTCGAGTTTGAAGAGGCGGTCGCGGCGAAGGCGCAGAAGTCCTTACTTGAACAACGCATCATCACGGGCACGTCGAGCGACGCGCGGGTGCTCCGGCTGCTTCCGCCGCTCTGTCTGAAGAGGGAGGAGGCGGAACTCTTCGTCGAGGGCTTGCGGCGGGCGGCGGAGAGTCTCGCGGGCGCGTGACGCCGGGAGAGAGAGGTCTTCATGTTCGTCGTGCGCAGGGCCACGGAGGAGGATAGCGAAGCCATCGGGCACGTCCACCGCCGCTCGATCAGGGAAATCTGCGGGGTGCTCTATCCGCCGGAGGTGATCGAGGCGTGGGCCGCGCCGCGCAGGCCCGAACACTACGTCAAAAGCATCCTCAGCAAAGATTATTTCGTCGCCGAGGACGCGTCCGGCTCGCTCGTCGGCTTCGGCGTGCTCAACCGCGAGACGCGAGAGGTCGAGGCGCTGTACGTCCACCCTGAAGTGAAGAAGCGCGGCGTGGGGCGGAAGATTCTGCGCGTGCTCGAAGGGCTGGCGCGGGCCGAGGGCATCGAGTCGCTGCACCTGAACGCTTCGCTCAACGGCGTCCCGTTCTACGAGCGCGAGGGTTACGTGTGGCGCGAGCAGGGGGCGCACCGGCTGTCGAACGGCGTCGAGGTCGCATGCGTATTGATGGATAAGAGGCTGACGAACAAAACGGGGAAGGCGGACGGGGACTGATGCCGAGAGATTTTCTGAAGACCGACGACTGGACGCGCGAGGATTTGGAACGACTGCTCGCGGCGGCTTCGCGTTTCAAGAGCGGCGAGGACGTGTCGAAGCCCTTGGCGGGCCGCTCGGTGGCGCTCGTCTTCTTTAACCCCTCTCTGCGGACGCGCGCCTCGATGCAGGTCGGCGCGTATGAGTTAGGCGGGAACGCCGTCGTGCTTGAGCCGGGCGGGACGAGCTGGACTTTGGAGCACCGCGAGGGCGCGGTGATGGACGGCGACAAGACCGAGCACGTCGCGGAGTTCGTCCGCGTGCTGGGTCGCTACGCCGCCGCCATCGGCGTCCGTACCTTCGCGCCGATGAAGGACTGGCACGAAGAGCGGCAAGACCCGGTGCTCGCGGCCTTCGCGAAGTATTCGGAAGTGCCCGTCATCAACCTCGAATCGGCGATGCATCACCCGTGTCAGGCGATGGCCGACATGTTGACCGTGCGCGAGAAGTTGGGCGAGGGACGCAGGCGCGTGCTGCTCACATGGGCGTGGCACCCGAAGCCTTTGCCGATGGCCGTGCCGAACAGCTTCGCTCTGGCCGCCGCGCAGATGGGGCACGACCTGACCATCGCGCACCCGCCGGGCTACGAGCTGGACGAAGAGCTGGTGTCGGAGATAAATCGTCAGGCGTTCGACGCGGGCTCGACGGTGACGATGACGAACGATGTGGAGGAAGCCTTCGACGGCGCGCAGGCGGTCTACGCGAAGAGCTGGGGCGGGCGGATGTTCTACGGCGACCCGGCGGAAGACATCGAGGAGCGCGCGCAGTACCGCAGCCAATGGATTGTTGACGCCGCGAAGATGCGACGGACGGAGAAAGGCATCTTCATGCACTGCCTGCCCGTGCGCCGCAACTGCATCGTCACCGACGAGGTGATTGACTCGCCCGCCTCGGTCGTCGTTGACGAGGCCGAGAACCGCCTCCACGTCCAGAAGGCCATCATGACGGAGTTGCTGAAAGGGAGGTAAGCGACCATGACACAGCAGCGACTCGATTTGTTGCGGGAGGCCCTGCCGTATATTCAGAAGTTCAAGGGCAAGACTTTCGTCGTCAAATTGTCGGGCAAGGTGACGGAGGAGCACGAGAACCTCGCCTCTTTGGCCGAAGAGCTGGCGCTGATGCATCAGGTCGGCATCAGGCTCTGCGTGGTGCACGGCGGCGGGAAGCAGTTGACGGAGCTGGCGGCGCAGATGGGCGTCGAGCAGACCATCATTGACGGGCGGAGGGTGACGGACGACGCGACGCTCGACATGGCGAAGATGATTTTCGCCGGGAAGATAAACATTGACATCCTCTCGGCGTTGCACCAGAGGGGCGTCGAAGCCGTGGGGCTTTCAGGCGTGGACGGCAACATCGTTTTGGCGACGCGCCGCCCGCCGAAGGAGATTATGAACCGCGAGACGGGCGTCAGCTCGTCCGTAGACTTCGGGCACGTCGGCGACATCGTGGAGATTAACGACCGGCTGCTGCAAGTGCTCCTCGACCACGACTACATGCCGGTCGTCTCCTCGCTCGGCGCGGACGCCGAAGGGCGCGTCTTCAACATCAACGCCGACACCATCGCCGCCGAGATCGCCGTCCACCTCCGCGCCGAGAAACTCATCATGCTCTCGGACGTGGACGGCATCTATCTCCGACCGGGCGAGCAGGCCGCGAAGCTCTCGCGCCTGACGACCGAAGAGGTTATGGAACTCGTCCGCAACGGCGCGGCGACGGGCGGGATGATCCCGAAGCTCCACAACATCACCGAGACCTTGAAGCGCGGCGTCGGGAGCGCGCACATCATCAAAGGCTCCTTGCGCAACGCGCTGCTCTCCGAAGTCTTCACGGACGAGGGGACGGGGACGATGATTGTGGCGTGAAGTGAGGCGGCGGGTTCGAGGGTTTGAGTAAAAGTTTGAGCCCCGCTTGAGGGGAGGCGTCCGAGACGATGAGAAAGCGGACATCTCCTCCGAGCGGGGCTCAAACCTTTTCGGCTCCTTTTGCGCGTCTGCGGAGCCTATTCGTAACTGCCGTGGTTCTTCAGACGGATCAGCTCTTCGACGGGCGGGTTGTCGCCGCGCGAGCTTTTGACGCGGCGGACGAAAGCGCCGTTGACGCCGTGGTCTTTGAGGCGGACGAGCTGTTCGACGGAGAGCTGCGCATAGCCGAGTTCTTTCATCTCCTTGATGAAGGCGATGTTGACGCCGTGGTCGCGCAGGCGGACGAGTTGTTCGAGCTGGAGCTGCTGGTAGCCTTCGGCGCGAAGCTCGCGGATGAAGTCGCCGCTCACGCCGTGGTCACGGAGGCGGACGAGTCCTTCGATGGGCTGCGCGCTGTAGCCCGCGGCCTCAAGCTCTTTGATGAACTTGAGGCTCACGCCGTGGTCGCGCGCGCGGACGAGTTCTGCGGCGCTCAGGTTGCGGTAGCCTAACTCGTTCAACTGGCGGATGAAGTCGAGGCTCACGCCGTGGTCTCGCATGCGGACGAGCGCGTCTATCTTCTGAAGCCGGTGGCCGAGCGAGGCGAGGCCGCGGACGTATTCGAGCCTGACGCCGTGGTGGCCCATGCGGACGAGCTGTTCGATGTTGGGGAGTTCGTAGCCCTGCGACTTGAGTTCGTCAACGAGCGCGAGCCCGGCGTCGGCCTGCGCGAGCGAGAACAACTGCCGCGCGTCCGGCGTGCCGATGCCGCGACGGCTCAGTTCGGCGGCGAAGGCGGCGTCGGGCGCGAAGGTGAAATGGCCTGAGCCCTTGCCGTCTTTGAACCAGCCCTCGCAGTGGAACGTCCCGGCCTCGCGGCGGATTTGGAAGCGGACGTTCGTGCCCGACGCGGAGAACGCCTGCTCGCGCGTGAGCCCTTGCAGGACGCCCGCCGCGACGTTGTCGGTGTTGTTCCAGTTGCTGTAGTGCCTGCCGCCCTTCGCGTCCACGCGCTCGTCGCGGTAGCTGAGCGTCAGTTGAATCTTCTCCGTGCCGGCGCGTTCGTACTCGATGAGCCACTGGCCCGCGAAGCGTTCTTCCTGCGCGAACGCGCCCGAAGCCGGGATGCAACCGAGGAGGAGCGCGAGGGCGAAGAGCGAGAGCGCCGCCTGAAAATTGTTGAAAGGCCGGGCGGCCCTGTGCGCCTCCGGTCGTCTGCTGCGCAGCTTCATGGCTAGTTTCTCCTGTGTGTCGAGAACTGGACTTTGGAACGTAGGACGGCGGCCCGAAATTCTGTCGTCTGGAAGGTGAACACCGCCGACTGTCTGTTTGTGGCGAAAAACCGGAGAGGGTTTCAGCTTTTTTTGAGCGCCTCGGCGGACGCCTCGAAGAAACGCCGCCCGTCGTCGAGGCCGTTCGCGGCGCAGAACCGCGCGAGCCGGAGGTAGCGCTCGCGCGGGCTCGTCTTTGTCGCCCAGCAAATTTTCGCCATGCATTCGGGGCACACGTCGAGGGGCCGCCGGTCGGTCTCGTGCAGGCCGTTCGTGCCGCTCATCACGCACTCGTACTTCGTGCAATGCTTGATGGAGAACATGTGTCCCGTCTCGTGGGTTGCGATCTTGAGCGTCCGCGCGAGCGTCTGCCGGAAGCTCCGCCCGTCCAGATCGGGCTTGCCCAGACGGTAGAGTGACCAGACGCCGACCCGCTCGCGGAAGGACGCCTGCCCGAAGACGTAATTCAGCTCGACGCCGGGGTAGAGGTCGGACGAGGTGAAGGCGATGAGCGCGACGGCGTCTTCGGGGAGCGAGGGGCGCAGGATGTTCAAGGTGATGTGGCCCGCGAGAATCTGCCGGTCGCCCCATTCGGGGTGGACGCGGCGGGCCTTCGCAGGTATCGGGGGGAGCGCCTGCTCCGGCATGAGTTTGACGGGCAGGTTGAAGAAGTGCGACATGAATTCGGCGGCGAGCGCGACGACCCGCTTCTGCGCGGGGGTGAACTTGCCGAGCGGCTGGACGTAGAGAGTCCGGCGCGCGTCGGACGGCCTGACGGGGTCGCTCTGCAAATACTCTTCAAAGGTCTGCCCCGGCTCAGGCGAGGTCGTCAGCCAGTCGCCGGGCTGCGGCTCGCCCATCGGCTTGTGCAAGTGCCCGACGGCGGCCATCGCCTGCCGAAGGCTTTCGGGGGACGCTTCGTCTCCCGTCCGCGACGCGGCGGGGGGCGCGGCTGAAACCGGCGCGGACTCAACACGCGGCGGCGCGGTGCGGCAGGCCGGGAGGGCGAGCAGGCAGACGGCCAGCGCCGCGCTCAAGGGGAAAGCTCTCATGTTCATGCGGCGGGTCACTTCGGGCGTTTGAAGAGGTAGGTGTGCGTCGCCTTGCCGTTCCCGTCGAGGAGGTTGAGGTTTTGCCTGACGGCGGCCAACTCCCATCCGTCCTCGCCGAGTTTGACGAAGGCGTTGGCGAGCGCGTCTTCCTCGTCCTTACCTTCGACCTCTTCGTTGGTGTTCGGGTAGTAGCGGACGACGGCGAAGAAGGTCGCGGAGGAGGAGCCGAAGCCCGTCTGCTTCCGCAAGGTGTGGGTGATGGCGCAGTATTCCCACTTCCGCGCGCCCGTCGCCGTGGCCTTCGCGCCCTCGGCGTTCGGCTGTTCGAGCCCTTCGCCCTGACCGCGCGGGAGAGTGATGGAGGGGCCGGTGGCCGGGCCTCTGGGCCTGCGCTGAGGTTCGGACTGTTGTGCTCCGGGCGCGTCGGCGCGGGCGGAAGTGTGGAGCGTCGAGGCGCAGACGGTGAAGACGAGGGCAAGCGCGAGCATGAGCGCACGGCGGTTTCTGTTCATGACCTTCGAGCACCTTTCGGTCGGAGAAAAATTCAGACGGCCTCTCCGGCAAACACGCGCGGGAGGTTTGCCGGTGCCGAAAGTTTAAATGAATAATGCCTGAGCGCGAACGCCTGAAAGAGAATTGCCGCGAGTCGGCGGAAGGGGGCGAGTTTGGAGAGAGCGAGGTTGAGCCGTTTCGCGCGCCGACTCTTGAGCGAATGGAGGCGGCGCGGTTGGCCTGCGGGCGGCGAGCGGGTCGTCGTCGCCGTGTCGGGCGGGGCCGACTCGACGGCGCTCCTGCTGGCGCTCGACGAGCTTCTGAAGGCGGGGCGGCTCGACGTGCGCCTGACGGTGGCGCATCTGGATCACGGGCTGCGCGGCGAACGCGGCGCGGAGGACGCGCGTTGGGTCGAGGAGTTCGCGCGCGCGCTCGGCTATGAAGTGTTGACGGGGCGCGCGGCGTTGGGCGCGTCGGGCGTTGAAGGCGCGCGGCGCGACAATCTTGAGCAGGCGGCGCGGCGTGCTCGCTACGAGTTTCTGGCGGGCGCGGCCCGCGAGTCGGGCGCGGTCGCGGTGCTCGCGGCGCATACTCTGGACGATCAGGCGGAGACCGTCTTGCTCCGCCTTCTGCGCGGGAGCGGAGCGGAGGGCCTCGGCGGCATCCGCCCGGAACGCGCGCTCGAAGGCGCGGGCGGCGTAATGCTTTTGCGCCCGCTCGTCGCTTGGGCGCGGCGCGCGGAGACGGTCGCCTTCTGCCGAGAGCGCGGCGTCGAGGTGAGGGAAGACGAGATGAACGCCGACGAGCGTTTCGCGCGTGTCCGTGTGCGGCTGAGGCTCCTGCCGCTGCTTGAGACCTTCAACCCGCGCGTCGCCGAGACCTTAGCGCGGACGGCTGAGATTTTGAGCGAGGATGCGCGCGCTCTCGAACTCGAAGCCGCGCGGCTGCTCGAAGCGGCGCGTGATGAAGATACGGCTGCCGTGGGAGAGACGACGCGCGGGGCCTGGCCTCTGCGCGTCGCGTCGCTCGCCTCGGCTCCGAAGGCTCTGCGGCGGCGGGCTTTGCGGCAGTGGCTCGCGCGCGGGCGCGGCGACTTGCGTCGGCTGGGGGCGGCGCACGTCGCGGGGGTCGAAAAACTTCTGGCGGGCGAGAGGGGCGGGCGCGTGGCCGAGCTGCCGGGCGGCGCGCGAGTCCTCAGGCGGCAGGGGCTTCTGTTCTTCGCCGGTGAAAAAGATTGAAAAAGGCGCACCCCGCACATACAATCAAGAGGTCTTGATTAACGCCGGTCACCGCGCCGGCTATTTTCTTGCAGCGGCGGCGCGGGATGTCTTGAAAGCGAGGCGGGATGAACGAACAACTGGTCGAGATTCACAGCGCGGAAGAGATCGCGGGGCGCGTCCGCTCAATCGCGGCGGAAATCTCCGAAGCTTCGAGGCAGAAGGAGCTGACCATCCTCGGCGTCCTCGAAGACGGCTTCGTCTTCCTCTCTGACCTCCTGCGCGCGATTGACGCGCCGCTGCGGACGGCCTTCCTCCGCTACGAACACCGCGCGCTCGGCGGCGTGCAGGACTTATCCTTCACCACGCCGCTCGATTTGCGCGGGCGCGACGTGGTGCTCGTCGAAGGCGTGCTCAACACGGGGGTCACGCAGGAGTATCTCATCAAGCAGTTGGAGTCGCGCGGCGCGGCGCGCGTGCGGCTCTGCGTGCTGGTGGACAAGACGGACGAGCGGCGGACGACCGTCGAGCCGGACTGGCGGGCCTTCGAGTCGCACGAGCCTTACGTCGTCGGCTACGGGCTCGGCTTTCAGGAGCGTTGGCGCGAGCTGCCGCATCTCGCTAAATTCGCGGACGGCTGAAGCGTCGCCCCGGCCCGCGCCGAGGGCCGCGAAGGGCGCAACTTGATGTCCCCGCAGGGCATCCAAACTTCGCCCGTGTGCCGTAAAGTGTTGGTGGCGCGCTCCCGGCGTGGCGTTCGGGCCGTGAGAGGGGAGCCGGGGCGCGGGGAAGCGACAAAAGACGCCGGGATGGGTTATCATCGGCGTCGGAGGCGAGAAAAATTTTGAGTTCTACAGCGAGACAATTGATTTTCTGGGTGCTCATCCTGGTCGGCGCGGTGATGCTCTACAACTTCGTCGTCAACAAGCAGGTGCGCGACGCCAAGCCGCTCTCTTACGGCGAGCTTGTCCAGCAGATTCGCGACGGCAAGGTTAAAGAGCTGACCATCAAGCAGTCCGAGGTGGTCTCAATCGGCAAGGACAAGCAGGATTACCGCACGCCCATCGAGGGCGACAAGATTAAGGGCGACTTGATGGCGCTCGCCGTCGAGAAAGACCAGAACGGCATCCCGCGCGTCGAGAAGCCGCAGATCGAGCCCGCCGGTGGCGGCCTTCTGTGGTCTGTGCTGGCGTGGTGGGGGCCGATCCTTCTGCTCATCGGCTTCTGGATTTTCATGCTGCGGCAGATGCAGTCGGGCGGCAACAAGGCGCTTAGTTTCGGCAAGTCGCGCGCCAAGCTCTTGAACAACCAGCAGAAGCGCGTCACCTTCAAGGACGTGGCGGGCGTGGACGAGGCCAAAGAAGAGCTTCAAGAGATTATCGAATTCCTCAAGGAGCCGCAGAAGTTCCAGAAGCTCGGCGGGCGCATCCCGAAGGGCGTCTTGATGATGGGGCCGCCGGGAACGGGTAAGACCCTTCTGGCGCGCGCCGTCGCGGGCGAAGCGAACGTCCCGTTCTTCTCCATCTCCGGCTCGGACTTCGTCGAGATGTTCGTCGGCGTCGGCGCTTCGCGCGTCCGCGACCTCTTCGAGCAGGGGAAGAAGAACGCCCCTTGCATCATCTTCATTGACGAGATTGACGCCGTAGGCCGTCACCGCGGCGCAGGCTTAGGCGGCGGTCACGACGAGCGCGAGCAGACCCTGAACCAGCTCCTCGTCGAGATGGATGGCTTCGAGTCGAACGACGGCGTCATCCTGATGGCTTCCACCAACAGGCCCGACGTGCTTGACCCGGCGCTCCTCCGGCCCGGTCGCTTCGACCGCCGCGTCGTCGTCTCGCGGCCCGACGTGCGGGGGCGCGAAGGCATCCTCAAAGTCCACACGCGCAAGATTCCGCTCGGCGAGGACGTGGACGTGAGCATCATCGCTCGCGGCACGCCCGGCTTTACGGGCGCTGACCTTGCGAACCTCGTCAACGAGGCGGCTTTGAACGCGGCGCGCTACAACAAGAAGATCGTGATGATGACCGACTTCGAGCTGGCGAAGGACAAAGTCCTGATGGGGGCCGAGCGCAAGTCAATGGTCATCACCAACGAGGAGAAGCGCGTCACGGCCTACCACGAGGCGGGCCACACGCTCGTCGGCCTCAAGGTTCCGAACGCCGACCCCGTGCACAAGGTGACGATCATCCCGCGCGGCATGGCTCTCGGACTGACGCAGCAGTTGCCCGAAGGCGACCGCCACAACTACACGAAGGACTACCTGCTCGGACAGATAGCCATCCTGATGGGCGGGCGCATCGCCGAAGACCTCTTCATCGGCAGCATCACGACGGGCGCGTCCAACGACATCGAGCGCGCGACGGAACTCGCCCGCGCGATGGTCTGCGAGTACGGCATGAGCGACCTTGGGCCGCTCACCTTCGGCAAGAAGGAGGAGCAGATTTTCCTCGGTCGGGAAATCTCGCAGCACCGCGACTACTCGGAGGACACGGCGATCAAGATTGACCAGGAGGTCAAAAAGCTCGTCGGCCTCCAGTACGACCGCGCGAAGGCTATCATCGAGGAGAACCGCGACGTGATGGTGCGCCTCTCCGAGACGCTCCTTGAGCGCGAGACGCTGGACGGCGTGCAGATTCGCCGCATCGTCGCCGGACTCTCGCTCGACGACGACTCGCCCTCCGCGCGGAAGGACGACGAGAACCGCCCGCAGCTCAAAGAGCCGACGGCGAACCCGCTCAAGCCCATCCTCCCGCCGATTACGGGCAGCAACCCGGCGACGGCCTGAAGAAGAGGGCGAAAGTGAAAACGGTGAGAAGGGGAAGGGGATTCGTCCTCTTCCCCTTCTTGTTTTCGGAGGAGTCGTGAGATGCCACGGCACGGGCGGATTGAAACGTCCGGCAAGAGCCGCAACTTTCAACTCGGCTTCCCCTTTTCCGTTTCCCGTTTTTCTGTTACAGAAGCACGCATTTTGATGATGCAGCATTCGACATCTGAGCGGAGGGAAAGCCCGCACGACAGAAAGTTAGCCGTTTGAGCACGCTGTGCGAACTCACCCATCTCAGTCGGCAGCCCATAGACGCGGCGCTCGCCGCCGAACAGCACCGCGGTTATTGCGGCGCGCTCGAAACGTGTGGCGCGCGAGTCGTCACGCTCCCGGCGATTGAAGGGTTGCCCGACAGCGTCTTCGTCGAAGACACGGCAATCGTGTTGGACGAACTGGCGATTCTCACCTCGCCGGGCGTCGAGTCCCGGCGACCGGAGTTGCGGGCCATCGAGCCTGAAATCGCGCGTCTCCGACCCGTCGCCAGAATTACGCCGCCCGCGACCATCGAGGGCGGGGACGTGTTGCGCGTCGGGCGGAGGCTGTACGTCGGCCTGTCGCCGCGCACGAACCTTGAGGGCGTGGCGGCGTTGCGCGCTCTGGTCGTGCCGCACGGCTACGAAGTATTGCCGGTCGCGTTGCGAGACTGCCTGCATCTGAAGTCGGGCTGCACGGCCATTGACGATGGAACGATATTGATAAATCCGGGCTGGATTGATGCGGGCGTTTTCCCCGATTACGAACTCTTCGACGTCCACGCCGCCGAGCCCTGGGCGGCGAACATTGTGCGCGTCGGCGCGTCGTTGTGCGTGGGGGCAGCCTTCCCTCGGACTGCCGAAATGCTCTCAAGGCGCGGCTACGACGTGCGCGTTGTTGACGTTTCGGAGTTCGCAAAGGCCGAGGGCGGTTTGACCTGTATGAGCCTGATCTTTAAAGCGGCGAGCGGTGAGTAGCTCACAGTTAAAAACCAGCTTAGTCGAGCGGTGAGGGTGAGTGCGTCAACGTCCGCATGAGACAACCCACTGCTCATTACTTACTGCTGACACTTGTTTATGGATGCACGCTTCTGGAAACTGCCGGGCCGGTTGCTCTCATATGGCGGCGGGCGGACGCTCGTGATGGGCGTCCTGAACGTGACGCCGGACAGCTTCAGCGACGGCGGGCGGTTCCTCGACGTGCGCCGCGCGGTCGAGCGCGCGCGCGAGTTGGTCGAGGAGGGCGCGGACATCATTGACGTGGGCGGCGAGTCCACGCGACCGGGCGGCGAGCCCGTCGGAGTCGAAGAGGAGATTCGGCGGGTCGTGCCGGTGGTCGAAGCTTTGGCGGGGAATGTCTCCGTGCCCGTCTCGGTGGACACGACGAAGGCCGGGGTGGCGCGCGCCGCGCTCGAAGCGGGGGCCGAAATCGTCAACGACATTTCCGCTTTGCGCTTCGACCCCACGCTCGCCGACGAAGCCGCACGCGCGGGCGCAGGCCTCGTCCTCATGCACTCGCGCGGGACGCACGAGACGCTCCATTCGCTCGAACCCGTGGAAGATATTTTAAGCGAGGTCACGGCCTCTCTGCGCCGGAGCGTCGAGGATGCCGTGCGGCGCGGCGTCGCTCGCGAAAGCATCGCGCTCGACCCCGGCGTCGGCTTCGGCAAGTCGCCGGAGCAGAACGTCGAACTCATCGCGCGTCTCGGCGCGCTCGCCGAGAGCTTCCAAGACTTCCCCCTGCTCGTCGGCACTTCGCGCAAGTCCTTCATCGGTCGCTTGCTCGACGGCCTGCCCGTCGAAGAACGCCTCCACGGGACGATGGCGACCGTCACCGCCTCCGTCCTCTACGGCGCGCACATCGTCCGCGTCCACGACGTGCGCGCCGCCGTCCAGACCGTGCGCGTCGCGGACGCATTAAAAGCCGTGAACCGTGACGGGTGACAGGTGACAAGTTAAAGACAGGTTTTCTCCCGTCACCTGTCACGGTTTACTCGTCACGGCCTTTCCCCTGTCACCTGTCACGGTTTACGGTTCACGGCTTTTCTAGTTAAACTGTCGGCAATGTCTGTGAGCATAAAATTCATGCGCGCTCTGGCGCTCGTCGGCGTGGTCGTGTTGGCTTCGGGCTTTCGCGAATGCTACAAGCCGGTGAGGCGTTCGGGGCTGCCGAGCCACGTTAAGACCATCGCCGTCCCCGCCTTCCAGAACAACGCGCTGCGCTTCAAGATAGAGCACCGCTTCACCGACGCCGTGACGAACGAGATCATCCGTCGCGGCAAGGGGCTGCGCGTGCAGAGCGAGACCGAGGGCGCGGACGTGGTGGTGGACGGCGTCATCAAGAACTTCGCCTTCTACGGCGTGCTGCTCGACACGCGGGGCCGCGCGCGCATCTTCGAGGTGACCGTCACCGCCGCCGTCACCGTCCGCGATCAGGTGCGCAACCGCGTCCTCTACGACAATCAGGACTACGTCTTCCGCGGCGAGTTCGAGTTCACCGACGACCCGCGCAGCTTCTACAACGAGGAAGACCCGGCGGTCGAACGCCTCGCCCGCAGCTTCGCCGAGAGCCTCGTCTCCACCCTCATCAACGGCTTCGGCGTCAACGAGGAGCCGTGAAGGAAATAAGCGGTAGGCGGTAAGCCCCCGAAGGGGGCGACATAATTTAGCCCACGGCGCGAGCCGTGGGAATAATCGTCATTTAAAAACATCCGAAGCCCCGAAGGGGCGGAAGACATTCGACGTTTGAGTTCTTTCGCCCCTCCGGGGCCTCACAAATCATTTCTCGACTTCTCCCCACGGCTCGCGCCGTGGGCTAAATTATGTCGCCCCTTTCAGGGGCTTCAAACCGCCTACTTTCTTTATCCATGAGCGCCATCACACGCGAGGAACTCAAACGCAGGCTCAAGGCGGGGCAGGTCGAGCCGCTGTACCTGCTCTTCGGGCCTGAAGGCTACCTGCGCGACGCGGCGGCGCGGGCCGTCACCGAACTCGCCTTGAAGGACGCGGCGCTGCGCGAGTTCAACGAGTCGGCTTACAGTCTGTCGAGCGCGGACGTGCAGCAGGCCATCGCCGCCGCCGAGCAGTTGCCGATGATGGCCGCGCGCCGCGTGGTGCGCGTCACGGACTTCGCGCGGCTGCGCGAGGCGGACGAAGGCGCGCTCGTCCGCTACCTCTCGCGCCCCGCCGAGACCTCGACCGTCGTCTTCGTCGCCGACTCTCTGGACAAACGCCTGAAGCTCAGCAAGCAACTCCTCGACGCGTGCGTGAGCGTCGAGTTCGCGCCGCTCGCGGACGGGGAGCTGGCGGCGTGGGCCAAGTCGCGCCTGAAGGAGTTGCGGGCCGACACCGACGAGCGGACTTTGCGGCAGGTCGTCGCGCTCGCGGGCCAGAGCGTGCGGCAGTTGGCGACCGAGTTGGAGAAGCTTGCGACCGCCGCGCTCCCTTCGGGCCACATCACGATGGAGCTGGTCGAGTCTCTGGTCGGTCGGTCGCGCGAGCTGTCGAACTTCGAGCTGACCGACCACCTCATCGCGCGCAACCGCAAGCGCGCGTTGGAGACGCTCTCGCGCCTGCTCGACGACGGCGTGGAGCCGCTCATGCTCATGGGACTGCTCGCCAGCAGCTTCCGCCGCCTCGCGCTCGCCAAGGACTTGATGTCGCGCGGCGCGCCGGAGCAGGAAGTCTTCAACCTCGTCAAGATGCCTTACAACCAGCGCGCCGAGTTCCTCGCCACCGCGCGCCGCGCCGACGCGCGTGACCTCTCGCGCCGCATCCGCCGCATCGCCGACGCCGACCTCTCCATCAAGACCTCGCAGGCCACGCCGCGCCTTCAGCTCGAAATGCTCGTCTGCGAACTCTCGGCCTAGAAGTCCAGAGGCTTCAGGTCGGGCTCGACCCAGGCCGCCCGCGCCGCCTCCGAATCAATCAACTCTTTACTGAAATACTCGTAGACGAATCGCGAGTCGCCGCACTCCCGCGCCAGAGCGTTCGCCAGCTCGCAGAGCGTGCGGCCCTCGCCCGCGCGCCCGGCGACGAACGAGCGCACGCGGCGCACCCAGAAGACGGTCAGTGTTTCGTGATAAACGTCGGGCGGGATTTCGTGGTGCTCGATAAAGGTGTGGATACTCAGGCGCATCCGCGCGAGGGCTTCCGCTTCGGGGAGCCGAAGGGTGTACGCGAGCGCGACCGTCAAATGCGGGCGGTGCTTGAACTCGTCCGGCGAAAGGAGACATTCCTCGAAACGTCTCACGACCTCCAAGACCTCTTCGTCGCTTCGGTAAGCGGCTTCCATCCCGAACGTCATCGCGGCCTCCTTCAGGTCTGCAAAAGCCCTGACGCAAAAAGGCGAGGCAGACCGAATAACTTCGGTCTGCCTCGCATGGTCGAAAATTTCGAGCCCGGAGGTTACTGCCCCGCGGACTTGTTGGCGCGGACGGTGAGACGCGACTTGTAGCGCGCCGCGGCGTTACGGTGGAGCACGCCTTTCTGCACCGCCTTGTCTATCAGCGAGATGGTCGCCGGCAGTAGAGTCTGCACCGTCCCGGCGTCGTCGCCTCCGAGCGCCGTGCGCAGCTTCTTGATTCCCGTGCGCAGCCGCCCCCGATTGTTGCGGTTGACCAGGCGGCGCTTCTCGTTCTGGCGCATGCGCTTTTCGGCTGATTTATGATTCGGCATTTCTAAACTCCGTCGTCCCTGCGGTTGATTTTATAGTTACTGCGCACAGTGAGCGATTCACCCTCTAGCGCAAAGCGAAAAGTATAGGGGCCGTGCGCGGTCGTGTCAAGGCGCGGGAGGCCGCCGCGCTGCGCCTTCGCGGCACTTCGTTGACACCCGGCGGCGGGTGTTGTAGCGTCATCAATGCAATGCGACAAGCCGTTCCCCGCCCCTCATCCGCACACGCCCGCCGAGGCGGGGAGCCGTCCCCTCGACAAGGAGTAGATAGCGCCTTTTGAAGAAGATAGAGCTTCCACCACGAGCCATCGAGACGCTCTTCGGCGTCCACGATCAAAACATCAAGTACCTCGAATCGCTGCTGGACGTGCGCGTTGACGCGCGCGGTCAGGACTTGACCATTGACGGCGACCCGCGCGACGTGGAGACGGTCGAGCGCATCCTCGAAGACTTCGCCGCGCTCTTCTCCGAGGGCAAGAGCTTCGCCGACCGCGAGCTGCGCGAGGCCTTCGCCCAGATCGCCGAAGACCGCGCCTACTCTCTGCGCGACTATTTCACCAAGGCGCGTTTCAACCCTTCGGGCAAGAAGCAGGTCGCGCCCAAGTCGGCCAACCAGCGTCGCTACATCGAGGCCATCCAGAATAACGATGTCGTCTTCGGCATCGGCGTCGCCGGGACGGGCAAGACCTACATCGCGGTCGCGATGGCCGTGCAGGCTTTGATGCAGAAGCAGGTGAGCCGCATCGTGCTGGCCCGCCCGGCGGTCGAGGCCGGCGAGCGCCTCGGCTTCCTCCCCGGCGACTTACAGGAAAAAGTTGACCCCTACCTGCGCCCCCTCTACGACGCCCTCTTCGACCTCATAGACGCCGAGCGCGTCACCAAGTTCCTGGAGAAGCGCATCATCGAAGTCGCGCCCTTAGCATTCATGCGCGGAAGGGCGCAGCCCTTACACAGTCGCCTGTTGACTCCCAAGGGCTGGCGCACGATGGGCAGCATCACGCCCGGCGATTCCGTCATCGGCTCCGACGGGGAGCCCGTCACGGTGACGGGCGTTTTCCCGCAGGGGCCGAAAGAGGTCTTCCGCGTAACGATGACCGACGGGTCGAGCACGCTGGCCTGCGCCGAACACCTCTGGGCCGTCAGCACGATGGAGGACAAGCGTCGGGATAAGCCGCCGAGGGTTCTTGAGACGCAAGAGATGTTCGGCAACTTCCGCCGTCATCATCAATACCGTTACGAGCTTCCGCTGCTCTCGGCCCCGGTGAGCTGGCCGGGCCGCGAAGTCCCGCTCGAACCTTACTCGCTCGGACTGCTGCTCGGCGACGGCTGCATCACCGACAAGACTTCGCCCGCGTTCGCCACCTCGGACACAGAGCTGGTCTCGTCGTTGGAGCTGGCGCTCGGCGACATGAGTCTCTCCTTCCGGCGCAAGTCCGCCGTTGATTACGTCATCACCAACCCGGCTGCCGGGCGCGGCGGCATCCCCGTCCGCAACCCGCTCACGCAGGCGTTGCGCGGGCTGGAACTGGCCGGAACCTATTCGGCGACCAAATTCGTCCCCGAAGTCTATCTCTACAACAGCGCCGCAGTCCGCCTCTCGGTCTTGCAGGGATTGTTGGACACGGACGGCGGGCCGGTCGTTCAGGAAGGCCGGACTTGCCGCGTTCAATACACGACCACTTCGGAACGGCTCAAAGATGATGTCGTGTTTCTGGTGCGCTCGCTCGGCGGCGTGGCCCACTGTCGCAGGCGCAAGGCCGAGGGGCGCAAGCCCGGCTTCGCCCACGGCAGAGAAGTCTATTACCGCAACGACGCTTTCGTGCTCGACATCCGCCTGCCGGAAGGACTTGAGCCCTTCAGGCTGCGGCGAAAAGCCGACCTCTACCGCGCACACAGCGGCGGTCGCCCCATGCGCTTCATCAGCAACATCGAGCCCGCCGGCGTGGAAGAGACGCAGTGCATCAGCGTCGCCGCCGCCGACTCGCTCTACGTCACCGACGACTTCATCCTGACGCACAACACCCTCGCCGACGCCTTCATCATCCTCGACGAGGCGCAGAACACGACGAGCGAGCAGATGAAGATGTTCCTGACGCGCATCGGGTACGGGTCGAAGGCCGTCATCACGGGCGACGTGACGCAGATAGATTTGCCGACGGGCAAGCGCAGCGGGCTCATCGAGGCCGAGCGCGTCCTCGCTGGCACGGAGGGCATCGAGTTCATCTACTTCACCGACAAGGATGTCGTCCGCCACCGCCTCGTCCAGATGATTATCAAGGCCTACGAGAGTCACGCGAGCAAGAGCAACCTTTGAAGCGGTGACGGGTGGCGGGTGACGAGCAGGAAGTGCTTGCCTGTGACGCGTCATTCGTCACCCGTCACTTTTTTTATGATTGAAGTCGTCAACCGCCAACGAAGGGTGCCGCTCGACGTGCGGGCGTTGGCGGGGGTTCGTGGAGAAGGCTTTGGAGGTCGTGCCCGCTGACGGCGCGGGCGTGACGGTGGCGTTCGTGTCCGACCGTGTGATGCGGGAGTTGAATAGGCGTTGGAGGGGGAAGAAGGGGACGACGGACGTGCTGTCTTTCCCGGCGGAGCAGGACGAGTTTGAGAAGGCCGAAGGGGTGAGTCTGGGCGACGTGGTTGTTTCGGTGGAGCAGGCGGCGCGGCAGGCCGGAGAGAACGGGTTGGAGTTGGACGAGGAGTTGGCGCAGTTGATTTTGCACGGGTTGCTGCACCTCTGCGGCTACGACCACGAGCGGGACGGGGGCGAAATGAACGCGCTCGAACTGCGGCTGCGGCGGCGACTTGGAATATAATCTCGTGAATCGTAAATCGTGAACCGTGAATAGATAAAACCGCCTTTTCTATTTACGGTTGACGACTTACTATTTACGGCTTCCTATGGAAATCGAGTTAGAAATCGGGATCACGTGCCTGCTGCTCATCGCGCTCGGCTTTCTGGCGACGATTGACATGGCGTTCGGGCAGTTGAGCGACGTGGGCTTGCGCCGCCTGATTACCGAGAGGGAAGAGACGGGCGCGCAGACTTCCGCCTTCCTCGCGGAGGTTTTGGAGAACCGACCTCGCTTCCGCTTCACTCTGACGACGGTGATACAGATTCTTTTGGTCGCCGTCGCCGTGCTCGTGACCTCGATCTCGTACCAGTTGTTCGGCGGAGCGCGGCGCTTCCTCCTCATCGCCTTCTTCATCGGGCTGGCCGCGACCATCATCGCGCGGCAGTTCATCCCGCGCCTCTTCGCCCTGCGCAACCCGGAGCGGACGCTGTTCGCGCTGCTCCCGCTCTACCGCCCCTTCTACGGGCTGCTCTCGCTCATCGCCGTCCCCTGGCACCGCTCGTTCGACCGCCCCCGGCGCGGCTCGGAGCACATGACCGAGACCGGGGCCGAGGCCGCCGACGAAGACGACGACGACGGCGGAGACCTTCAGGCTTTGATTGACGTGGGCGAGGAGGAGGGCATCCTCGAAGAGGACGAGGGCGAGCTTATCCAGTCCATCATCGAGTTCGGCGAGACGCGCGCGGGCGAGGTGATGACGCCGCGCACGGACATCGCCGCGCTCCCCTTGACGGCCACCGTGCGCGAGGCGCGCGACCTCGTCATCGAGTCGAAATACTCGCGCCTGCCCGTCTACCGCGAGCAGATAGATAACGTCGAGGGCATCATCTACGTCCGAGACCTTCTGACCTACTGGGCCGAAGGCAAGGAGGACGCGGGGATCGGGCCGCTCCTTCGGCCCGCATACTTCGTGCCCGAAATGAAATCGGTGGACGAACTCCTGGAAGAGATGCAGAAGTCGCACGTCCAGCTCGCGCTCGTCATAGACGAGTACGGCGGGCTCGCCGGTCTCTTGACGGTCGAAGACATCCTCGAAGAGATTGTCGGCGAGATAGAAGACGAAGACATCGAGTCGGACGAGATCGTCGAGATTGTCGAGTCGGACGGCGGCTATTACGACGTGCTCGGCTCGACCGAAGTCGGGAAGGTCGAGCGCCTCTTCGGTCTGGAAATCGAGGACGACGACTTCACGACCATCGCCGGGCTCGTCATCAACGAGTCGGGGCGCGTGCCCGCGCCCGGCGAGCGGCTCACCTTCCGTGGCCTGGATGTCGAAGTGCTCGAAGCCGACGAGCGCCGCATCGGTCGCCTGCGCCTGCGGCGCGCGGAGCCCAACGGCGACGGGCAAGAGGATTGAGAGTGACGGGGAAGTGAAAGTTTCTGACGCCGGGAGGCGGTTTGTAAGTTTAAGGCGAGCGACAAGGGTCGAAGGGAGAACATGGCGAAAAAGAGCGGATATTTGAAGGGGCGGCGGATTGACCCGCGCCCGATTGCGGCGGACACGGGGCTGGCCGAGCTGATTGACGAGACCTTCCTCGCCTACAACGCGGCGCGTCTGCGCGAGGCGTGCCAGCTCTTCTCGCAGAAGATGCTGGAGCCGGACGTGACGGTCGGCGTCTCTCTGACGGGCGCGCTGACGCCCGCCGGGCTCGGCATCTCGGCGCTCATCCCCCTGATGCGCGCGGGCTTCATTGACTGGGTCATCACGACCGGCGCGAACCTCTACCACGACACGCACTTCGGCATCGGCCTCTCGCTCCATCAGGGCAACACCTCGATTTCCGACGTGACCCTGCGCGAAGAGGAGGTCGTCCGCATCTACGACATCTTCTTCGACTACTCTGTGCTGCTCGACACCGACGCCTTCTTCCGCCGCCTCATCGAGGGCGAGGAGTTCCAGCGCACGATGTCCACCGCCGAGTTCCACAACCTCTGCGGCAAGTACGTGCGCGAGCGCGAGCGCAAGCTGGGGCTCGAAGACAAATCCATGCTCGCCGCCGCACACGAGTTCGGCGTGCCGCTCTACACTTCGAGCCCCGGCGACTCTTCCATCGGCATGAACGTCGCGGCCAAGGCGCTGCAAGGCAACAAGCTCGCCTTCGACCCGTCGCTCGACGTGAACGAGACGGCGGCCATCGTGCTCGCGGCCAAGCGCGGCGCGATTCACGGCAAAGGCGACAAGGGGAAGAAGCACGGCGGCAAGTCGGCGGTCTTCATCCTCGGCGGCGGGAGCCCGAAGAACTTCATGCTCCAGACCGAGCCGCAGATTCAGGAGGTGCTCGGCATAGACGAGCGCGGGCACGACTACTTTCTGCAAGTCACGGACGCGCGCCCCGACACGGGCGGGCTCTCCGGCGCGACGCCGGGCGAGGCCGTCTCGTGGGGCAAGGTTGACCCCGAACGCCTGCCCGACGCCGTGGTGTGCTATGTTGACTCGACGGTGGCCCTGCCGCTCATCACCGCCTACGCGCTGGCGCGGCACGAGCCCCGCGAGCTGAAGCGGCTCTACGACCGCCGCGACGAGCTGATGGGGCTCCTGCGCTCCGAGTACGAGAAATCGAAGAGGAGGTAAAGAGCCATGAACCGTAAACCGTAAACCGTGACAGGAAGGAATCGCATTTCTCCTGTCACCCGTCACGGGTTACTTGTCATGGCTTTTGACGAATGGCGAAAGAGGTTATCAGGGACGACCAGCCGAGGGTCTACTTCGACTGCAACAAGTGCCCGGCCTACTGCTGCTCGGTCTACGAGCGCGTGCAGGTCACGAAGCGCGACATCACGCGGCTGGCGAAATACTTCGGCGTCTCGTTCGAGACGGCGCGGCGGCGCTACACCAAAAACTATCAGGGCGAGCGCGTCCTGAAGCGCGTCGAGGACACAATCTTCCCCGAAACGTGCAAGTTCCTCAATCAAGAGACGCGCGGCTGCACCATCTATCACGCGCGCCCGGCAGTCTGCCGCGAGTACCCCGCGCGCGTCCGCTGCGCCTACTACGACCTGCTCCGCTTCGAGCGCATCCAGCAGGACGACGAGACCGTAGTCCCCCTCGTGCAGATTACCTTCCACGAAATCAAGGAGGCCGAAGTCACGACCGACAACGGCACAGAGAAGGTCTGGGAGTGGGAACCGGAAAAGAAACGCTGAAGTCAGAACGCTGAACGATGAACTAAGACACCGTGTCTTTCAGTTCATCGTTCAGCGTTCCGACTTCTGAGTTCAGTTCATTGAGGTGGAGACAAAGATGAAAGAATTTTTATTGAAGATGGTCGGGAAGAAGTTGAATATTTTCTGCGGCGGGCCGAGCTTCAAGGGCAAGGTCGTGAAGGTCGAGGAAGGCGTGGTGCACATGGTCAACGACGACGACCAGATGTTCTACGTGGCGATTGACCGCATCATCGTCGTCAGCGAAGAGCGCGACTCCGAGCCGAAGGCGGGCTTCATCACCGGCTTCGCACGCAAGTAGGACGCGAGAGGGGGCCGCGCCCTCAACACCCGCCGCAAGTCCCAAAAGCGAAGGCCGACTCCCTTTCACGAGGGGTCGGCCTGAACTTACTTCCTTCGACGCGGCGGCGTTTCTTATCTTCCCGAAGAGGCGAGGAGCGGCGACGGCGGCGCGGTCGGCACGCGGCGGAAGCCGGTGATGCGCTTCGTCCAGTATTCGCCGAAGCGCGAGTAGACGACGCCCTTGCTGCTCGAAGCGTGATAGAAGCCGTTCTCGTCGGCGACGATGCCGACGTGTTGGAGGTGGTTGAAGAAGACGAGCGTCCCGAACTTGAATCTCTCGTCCCCGTCCACGGGCTGAAACTGCGTCCAGAAGGCGCGCGCCGAGCTGCGCTCGAACGGGATGCCCGCCGTCTGGAAGACGCTCCACACGAAGCCCGAACAGTCGTAGCGGTTCGGCCCCTCCGACCCCATCCGGTAAGGAACCCCTATCCGATCCTCAATCGCCGCCAGCATCAGGCTCTCTAACTGACCCAGACGCGGGAGCGTCGCGGGAGCTTCAGAAATCAACTCCGGCTCGTCCTCCGCTTCCGGCGCGACCACGAGGTCGTTCTCCAGACGCGTGCTGTTGGCGGTGGTGGGCTGCGTCTCGTTGACGACGGAGCGCGGGCGCGTCGGGGTCTGCGCGGCGGCGGTCGAGGCGAGCACGGTCAGGGCAAAGCACACCGAGAGGGCATGGGGGAATAGTCTGCTCAAAAACATCCGGGGGAAACGGTCTCCTCTAACTCTAAACTTAAACTGCTTCGGGGTATTGCTTGGGGTGAAGGCAGGTCGTCGCACGAGGCAACGTAAAATCATCCTACAGAACAGATACAGACGCCACAAGCGGCAATGTGACCGTCCCGTGACACGTCATAAACAGTTCGTGACAAATGGACGGAAAGCAAACGTGCAATCCGTCATCATGAAGGAAGAAGCCGAACTTGGTACGCACTTAAATGGACTTTGCACGCGCGAAGCCACTCGGAGGCGGGCCGCCGTATGAAAAGCAACAGGTAAATAAATGAGTCCGACTCGACGCAAATCGCCGCCATTTTAAACAAGGCGTGGAATTTAGCGCGCCCGCCGTGATAGCATGCGCGGCCAAAGAGGGGGCCGAAGTTGATGTTATTCATCGAAAGCAGGACTGCCGAAAGAGTTGTGACGGGGCCGCAACGCATCGCCGTGCTCGAACGTTTGCAGGACTTGGGACTCGTGCCGCTCATCCGCGCCGCGCGGCTCTACTGTTTCGAGCAGGCCCTGACGGGCACGGGGCGCGTCGGCGAACTCGAACGCCTCGTCGCCGAGTGGGCCGAGGCCGAGGGTGAAGCCCCTTACGTCCGGGGCGACGTGTTCTGCTTCGACGACCACGCGCACTTCCTCATCTTCGGCGAAGCGGGCGACGGTGCGACCCCCTTGCGCGCGGGCATCGTCTACAACGTCGAGACCGACGAGCCCGCACGGAAGCTCGAAGCCTTCTGCCGCAACGTCCGCGAGGCCGTCGAGCAGACCGCCGGGCGCACTGAGCTTGAGGCCGTTGACGATGCCTTTCAAGAAGCCCCGCCCTCGCGTTTCGAGTGGCGCGCGCGCGACGGAGGCGAAGGGGACGTGCTCTCAAGATTTTCTTCGTCAACGTCTTCGGGCACGGAAGCCAACGCGGCGACGCAAGGCCCGGCGCGCTCTTCGGAGAACGCCGCGCGAACGCGCGTCGCAGAGCTTCTGGAGGACGCCGAGGCGCGCGACTTCCTGCAACGACTGAGCGACGCGAGCGCCGACGGTCGCGTCTCGGAGATGCTCGCCTCCGCCGGGGGCAGCGCGCGCGAGCCCGCGCAGGAGGCTCTCATCGCGCGGCTCGCGGGCGCGGGGCTCGTCCGGCGCGAGGTGCAGGTCAGTTGCCGCAAGGACGGTCATTCCATCTTCCGCCTGCCTTCGCCCGAAGCGCTCTCGATGGTGACGGCGAGCAACGCCGTGTGCAGCGAGTGCGGCGCGGCGGTCGCCGACGAGCGCGCCGAAGAGCTTCTGACGCCGAGCGCGCTCGCCGCCTCGATGTTGAAGGACGGCGCGTGGCTCGTGAACAGCCTGCGCGCGGTGCTCGTCGAATTAGGCGTGCCCGCCGCGAGCATCGCCGCGCGCGCCTCGGACGAGGACGGCGGCGCGCAGATGCTCGCCGACGTTTGCGGCGAGCCCTTCCTCTTCGTCCTGCGCGACGGCGACTTCACCGCCGCGCACGCGCGCCACGCGCTCGACAGCGAGGCCGAGACCAACTCGGCTCACCTCGTCGCCGTGGCGACCGGAAAGATTCAAGAAGAGGCGCGCACACGCCTGCGCGAGCACGCGCGCCGACGCTCGCGGACGGGCGGAGGGATGGAGGTCGTCTTCGTCGAGGGCTTGGAGCGCGCCGCCCCGGAACTCCGTCAGGCGTTGGAGCGAGTCTCGCAGTCGGCCATCACGCGCGAGCTTTACGAGTTGGACGCGAGCGCCGGTTTCAACGTCGGCCACATGCTCGCCGAGCGTTTCCGGCTCGTGCACAAGACGGAAGCGCTGCAAGACCTCGCCGCCTCCGCCGCGGGCTCTCTGGCCGGGAGTCTGCGCGAGATTTAGAAAAGACAGAACCGCGAGCGGTAGCGAGCGGGTTGAGCTTGATGACGGTCAACCCGCTCGCTACCGCTCGCGGTACTGTCCCTTCCGGCGCGCGGCTGATTACCGTTCACATCGGGCAATTTGATGAGGGGCCGGTATTTGCTGTTGACAACCACGCGCGACCCGCGCGAATCTTAAGGCAACCATCCTCGCCCCGGTCGGGCGAGCGATACGCCTTCAAGTCTCAAAGTTGGATAAGCCCTGAAGTTGAAAATGAAAAACCGCTCTTACCTCCTTTTGACATTCGCCGCTCTGGTGTTCGCGCCCTCGGTCTCCGTGCGCGCGCAGTCCGAGTCGCCCGCGCCGACGACCGTCTACACGCGGCCCCGCACCGTGAGCGCGACGCCGCCGCAACAGCCTTCGGCCCCGACGGTCGCCGCTTCTCCGTTGCCCGGACAGACGAACGCGCCGAGGCCGAGTGCGACGCCCGCGCACACCGACGCGCACCAGCAGCCGCAGTCACCGGCGACGCAGACACAGACGACGCAGACGCCGACGACCGCGCCTTCGCCGGTCAGCGTCCCCGTCCTCGCGCCCGGTGCGCAGACGCAGGCGACGACGCCCGCCGTCCCTTACGTCCCCTTGCAGCCCACGCCGCCGCTCCCCGTGAGCAAGTTCCGCGCGCGCGTCGCGGAGGCGCAGAGGCTTCTCAAGTCGCGGCTGTCGCTGACGGCGATGACGCCCTCGCTCTCGTTCGTCACCATCGCGGCGCTCGATCAGGACTCTTCGAAGATTCACCAAATCACGGTCTCGAAGCAGACCTTCCTGACGCGCGGCGCGGAGGTGGTGCTGACCTCTTCGGAAGGGGCGAACCTGCGCTTGCAGATCGTGCGCCCCAACTACGTCAACACGGCGGTCGTCGTCTCAGACCTTCAGGGGCGACAACTGACGCCGCTCGTCGTCGCCTACCCGATTGAGAAGTTCGGCAGCTTCCGCGAGATGGCCTACTACACTTCGGCGCACCCGGCGCTCGTCTCGCCGGAGCTGGTCAGGCACGGGCAATCTTACGTCCGCACGATGCTCGACCTCGCGGCGAAGCGCTTGAAGGAGAAGGGCAAGCACATCTCGCCCGAACTCGTGGACATCGCCGAGCGGCTCTGCATCGTCGAGCATGTGGATCACGGTCGCTTCCGCGCCGAAGACCGTGGGCGGCTCTACAACGAAGTCTTCGCGCTCTTCGCTTTGAACGAGCTGGACACTTACCGCTACTCGGTCAGCTCGGCGGGCGCGGGCGGGATGGTGCAGATGATCCCCGCGACTTACCAGATGGTCAGACGCCTGCACCCCGGCGTCGGCCTCAACCCGGACTTCGTCGCCGGGATGCGCAACCACGGCAACGCCCTCGAAGCGATGTTGCTCTACATGCAGGACACTTGGAACGGGCTCGCCTTGAATCAGGAAGTGCTCAACTCGATGGCGGGCAACAACGCGTCGCAGCCCGAACTGGTCGCCGCCGGTTACAACTCGAACCCCGCGCGACTCCCGCTCTACATCCGGCGGGGCGGCGACGGGTGGCGCACGCTCATCCCGCGCGAGACGCAGATGTACCTTCAGATTTACAAGTCGGTGGAGAGCCTCGTGAAGTTCAAGGAGCGGGGCAAGGGCAGCGAGTAAAGACACGAACGTCGTCGTCAACAATAAGAAGGGCACGGAGAAATCATCTCCGTGCCCTTCGCGTTTATGGTGTTTGGGTTGTCGCGCCTTTACCTGCGCGCGATGGGCTTGCCTTCAACGTCGAGGATGACCACGTCGCCGAGGTTGAGGCCGCGCACCCCGGCCTCTATCTTGGAGAGGTCGCCGACGAGGAGGAGCGTCGCGCCGGTAGGCGCGGCGTACTTCTGCGCGGCGGCGTTGACGGCGGCGAGCGTGGCGCGCTCAAGCTCGGTGGGCTCGCGTTGCAGTTCGGTCATCGGGAGCCCGGAGGCCCAGAGCCCGGCGACCTGATCGGCGATGCGACCGACCGACTCGAACTGCTGCGCGTAGCCCCGGATGCGCGCGTGCTTCGCCGTCTGAAGCTCGTCCGCCGTGATCGGCTTCGTCCCCGCGAGCGACTTCAGCTCGTTGACGAACTCGACGACCGACTCCTTCGTCTTGTCCGACTGCACGCCGCCCGCCGCGACCCACATCCCCGCCTTCGAGTAGAGCGCCGGGGACGAGAAGACGCCGTAGGAGTAGCCCTTGTTCTCGCGCAGGTTCAGGTTGAGGCGCGTGCCGAAGCCGCCGCCCCAGACCGCGTCGGCGAGGTTGAAGGCGTAGTAGTCCTCGGTTTTGCGCGGCGGGCCGGGAAGGATTTGGCGGACGACCGTCTGCGCCGCGTCCTGCCGGTCAACGAGGAAGACCTTTCCCGCGCCCACGGGCTTCGGCGCGGGGACGTTGACGATGGGCGCGGCCCCGCCCGTCCAAGTGCCGAACGCAGCACGCGCCAGCTCCGTCGCCTCGGCGAGCGTCACGTCGCCGACGAAGACGAGGGCCGAGCTGCCCGGTTTCCAGTTAGCCTCGTGGAAGCGCGCGAGGTCTTCGCGCGTGATGCCCTGAACGGTCGAGGGCAGACCGCGCACGGGCCGACCGTAAGGATGTTCCATCCCGAAGGCGAGCATCTGCGCGACGCGCGTGGCGACGGCGTTCGGGTCTTGCGCCTCCTGCGACAAGGCGTCGAGCCGCTGCTTCTTCTCGCGGTCAATCTCTTCGGCGGGGAAGGCTGGATTGCGCGCCACGTCGGCGAAGATCGTGAGCGCGGGCGAGAGGTTGCGCTTGAGCACCTCCATGCCGAGCCGCGAGCTTTCGTAGCCGGAGAAGCCGCCGACGCCCGTGCCGAGGTCGCCGAGCGCGTCTTCAATCTCAAGCGCCTTCCGCGTCTTCGTCCCTCGCCGGATGGTCTGCACCATCAAATCAGCGAGGCCCTCTTTGCCTGTTGGGTCCTGGACGCCGCCCGCGCGCGTCGCGAGCGTGACGGCCACCTTCGGCAAGTCCGTGCGCTCGACGACGAGGACTTCCATCCCGTTTTCGAGCTTCGCCGATTTCACGTCCGGCGCGTTGAACGGCTTGTCGCCGCCGAGCGCGGGCTCCTTCGCGCGGTCAATCGCGACCTGCGATTCGCGGCCCGACTTTTCGGGGCGGAAGCGCACGAGCAGCCGGTCGCGCGTGTTGAGCCAGCGTGCCACCGTGTCGCGCACGCTCGCCGTCGTCGCGTTGCGATAACGCATGAAGTCTTCCTCGAACTTGTCGGGCTCGCCGAGGAACGTGTTGTACTGGTTGAGGCGGTCGGACTTGCCGCCGAAGCCGCCGATGCGTTCGAGGCCGGTGACGAAGCCGAACTCCCACTTCGTCTTCGCGCGGTTCAACTCGGCGGCGGTCGGCCCGTCCTTCGCGAGTCGCGCTATCTCGTCGGTGACGAGCTGCTCGACCTGTTGGAGCGACGAGCCCGGTCGCGCCGTCGCCCAGATGACGAACGTGCCCGCAATCTGCCGCGACCACTGGAAGGAGACAACGTCCGAGGCGAGCTGCTTGTCGTAGACGAGCGTCTTGTTGAGGCGGGCCGAGAGCCCGTCCGTCAAAATCGAAGATGCGAGGTCAAGCTCGGCGTCGCCCGCGTCGAAGAAGGCGGGCGAGTGCCACGCGAAGTAGGTGCGCTCCTGCGACACGCGGTCGCTGACCTCGACAATCTTCTCGCCCTCCATCTTCGGCACGCCCTTGGCCGGGCGGTCGAGCGACGGGCCGGCGGGGATGGTGCCGAAATATTTCTCGACGAGTCGCTTGGCCTCCGCCGGGTCGAAGTCGCCGGCGATGACGAGCGAGAGGTTGTTGGGCGTGTAGTAGGTCTTGAAGAAGTCGCGCACGTCGTCGAGCGAGGCGGCGGTGAGGTCTTCGTGGACGCCGATAACGTCGTTGGCGTAGGGGTGGCGCGAGGGGTACGAGTTCTCCATGAGGAGCTTGAACCAGCGACCGTAGGGCTGATTCTCAAGACCCTGCCGCCGCTCGTTCTTCACCACGTCGCGCTGGTTGTCGAGCTTCTCTTTGGTCAAAGCGTCGGTCAGCGTGGCGAGGCGGTCGGACTCGACCCAGAGGAGGTTTTCGAGGTTGCCCGAAGGGACGGTGGCGAAGTAGTTCGTGCGGTCTTGGTTGGTCGTTCCGTTGACGCCGCCCTCGAAGAGGTTCGCGCCCGCCGCCTCGACGTACTGGAAATATTCCTTGCTCGCGTTCTTCGAGCCCTGAAACATCATGTGCTCGAAGAGGTGCGCGAAGCCGCTCCGGCCCATGCGCTCGTTCTTCGAGCCGACGTGGAACCATTGGTTGACGTGGACGACGGGGAGCTTGCGGTCAACGTGGAGGATGACCTGAATGCCGTTCGGGAGCGTGTACTTCTCGAACTGAATCTTCGGCACGGAGCCCGCCGCCGCGCCGCCCTGCGCGAAGGCGGGCAGCGCGTTCGAGAGCAGCAGGAGCGCGAGGCCCAGCGACAGAATATCTTTCCTGAATGTTCTCACGGGTGTGAAACTCCTTTCGAGGTTGTCGGGATGAGTCGGAGTAAGTCGCCTCTCGGCGCGTGGAATCGAGTGCGCCGAAATCATATCAAATCGCCGTTAAGAAGAGGCAGTCAGCGGATGACCCTGATGTCGCGCTCGCTGAAAATCTTCCAGCCCCCGGCGGCGCGCTGCCACCTCAACTCCTGTACGACCGCGCCGCGCCGGCTGCGCGGGCCGTCCTCGATTCTGTACCTCTTGCGGAAGCGCATGACGGCGGTGCGCCCGCCGTCCTGAAAGACGATTTCGGGCTCTTCGGCGCGGATGTCAATGGTCTCGGCGGAGGAGAAGACGCGCGCCTTCTCGGCGCGGACGAAGGCGCGCGTGACGTTGCGCGCGAGATAGAAGGCCCGCACGCGCGCGGCGTAGAAGCCCATCTGCCCTTCGATGTCGCGCGCGTTCGTCGCGCCGACCCATCGTTCGAGCGACGTGCGGAGCGCGGCGGCCTCTCCGCCCTCCGCACCGGCGGCGGGCCTTCGCCCCGGCCCGGCGGCCTCCGCTGTGATTTCGGCGCGCGTCTCCCGCGTCTCGCGCGCGGCCTGCGCCTCGCCGTAGATGTCCCAGCGCGCGACATCCGCGACCTTGTTGTAGACGGTCTGGATGACGATGGGCTCGTTGAGCTGCGCGGCGGAGATGCGGCGCGTCACGCGCAGGCGACTGCCGCCGTCCACCGACGCGAAGACGACGCTGAAGTTGTCTTCCGTCCTGCCGCTCGAAGTGAAGACGAGACTCCCGCCTTCGAGCGCGGCGCGCGAGCGGACGAGGTGGCCGTCCTCGGCCCGCTCCGTCTTAACCACGCCGTCGGCGAGGAGCGTGACGCGCGGGGCGCGCGAAGAGCCGATGGTGACGCTCCGGCCCGCGCGCTCGATGGCGAGCAGGTCGGGCGGCGTCAGACGGACGGCGAGGTCTATGAAGAAGCGCTGCTGCTCGCCGAACGGCAGGTTGCTCGAAGCGCCCGCGACGACCGTGTAGAGCTTGTCGCTGTCTTTGATGTCTATGCGATAGACGCCGTTCAGCGGCGAGGGCGCGTCGGCGCGCTCAGCCGCCGTGCGCGGACGCCTCTGACCTTGTGCGCGTGCGGCCTCGCCGGGGGCCGAGAGCGTGACCAGAAAGGCCGTCAGGAATATGAGTGCGCCGCCGCCTGATTTCTTCATCTTTCTCCCCCCTCGTTCATGAAGGACTCGGAATCTAGCCTTTGCCCGAAACTCCTGAGCGTCAGAAAATCGCCTGAATCACCCCGGCGACGGCCATCAACACGAAGACGATGCCCAACATAACCTTCACCAGCTTCTTGCTGCGCCTGCCGGAGCGCGCCTGCGAGATGCCCGCCACCGTGCACGTCAGGCCGAAGGCGATGACGAGCCCGAAGATGCCGTAGATGAGCGCCAGCTCCTTCGGCCCGCCGTTGAAACTTGAGGTCGAGCCCGGCTGGCCCGTCCGCATGATGATGCCCGTCACGACGAGCGTAATTGCGCCCATGAAGGCGACGAGGAACAGGCCGAGGACGAGCAGCACCCAGCCGAGCGCCTTGACGCGGCCCGCCGTCATCAGCTTGTGGCCGCAGCGCGGGCAGTCGGTCACGCCCTCCCGACGGGTCTCGAAGTCGCACTTGTAGCAGACGTGCATCTCACCCGTCCCGGCGAAGTCCGCCGGCGGCGGGAGCGAAGCAGCCTCACCGGCCTCGTGCTTGTTGAACCACCCCTGCCCGCACGCGGGGCAACCCGACAGATACTGTTCGGACTGGTAGCGGCAGTTGGAGCAGACGTAGACTGCGGCCATCGTCACTGACTCCTTTCGGCTTCGACCCTTGCGGCGGCGGCGCGAAGATACCACAACGCCCGCCGCGCCCGCGCTCACAGGAAACGGTGCATCACGAAGGCGTCCACGAGCCCGTGCTCGACGTGCCTGAAAGCCTTCGGCAGAGTGCCCACGACCGCGAAGCCCAGCTTCTTCCACAACTCGACGGCGGCGGCGTTCGTGCTCACCACGATGTTGAACTGCATGGCGAGGAAGCCCGCCGCGCGCGCCTCTCCGAGCGAGTGCTCGCCCATCACGCGCCCGACGCCACGGCCCCGGCAGTCGGGGCTCACCATGTAGGCCGCGTTCGCCACGTGCGAGCCGTGGCCCGGCTGGTTCGGCTTGATGAGGTAAGCGCCCGCGACTTCGCCTTCCAGCACGGCGACGTATACTTGCGCGCCCACGGACTCCAACCAGAAGGCGCGGGCCTGCTCCCGCGTCGTGTTGGTGTCGAAGGTGAATGTGTCGCCGCCCTCCGCGACCTGCCGGAAGATGCGCCAGATGGCGTCGAAGTCGGACTCCTCGGCTCTTCTCATCGTCAGCATACACGGAACGCCTTGCGGTCTCAGCGGCGAGAGTCTCTACGGCCTGAACTTCATCCTCATCAACGGATGACCCCCGCGCACCTCCAACGTCTCGAAGCCGAGCCGCTCGTACAGACGCCGCGCCGGGTTCTCCGCCGAGACGCTCAGAGAGACGGCGGGGAAGAGGGCCGACGCCTCCGACAGCAGCCGCTTCATCAACGACGTGCCGACGCCTCTCCCACGATGCTCCGGCAGAACCGCGACGGCCAACTCCGGCGTCTCGTCATTTAAGTAGGCGAAGCCTTTATCAACAACGCCCGGCAAGCGGCTCCACGCCGCGCCGACGGGCAGATTGTTTTCGACTTCTACCGCCACGAAACCCAGGTCGCCCGCGCGGCCCCAGCCTTCGACGTACCTCGACAGTTCCGGCTGCCGCACGACTTCACGCGGGAAGGGGGCGGCCCCTTCTTCAACATAGAGCGACTGATACAGCATCTCCCAGAGGAAAGGCTCGTCCGCCGTGGTCGCCGGTCTGATGCTGTAAGCGTTGCCGCTCGTCATCGGCCTTTGCTATCTCCGGCCCGAAGTGCCTGACTCTCTCGGCACGTCGAGCGCGGGGTTGCGCGAGAAGAAGCCGCCCGGAATCATCTTGAAGCCGACGTGCGTGACGGGCATGACGGGCCACTCTTCGGGCCTTGGGATGTGCGTCACGCCGAGCGTGTACCAGACGACCACGTCCGCGTTGACGAGCGATTCGCCGTCCGCGACCCAACGCGGCAGGCCGTCGCATCGCGCCCGTGCTCTGGTTCGGGTAAGTGCCGGCGGCGCTCAGCTCCTCGGCGTCGTAGCGCGTGGCCCAGAAGTGGTTGTTGATGAAGCCCGCGCGGCGGCGCACCTGCGAAGTCGGCGCGACGTAGGGCAGAGAGTTCGGGCCGGGCACGAGGATGTAACTCGTGTTGTGGCCGAGCGAGTTGCGCGCCGAAGGGTTGACCACCGACCACACGCGCGCCGCCTGCATGTCCATCCGCCGCTGCGCCTCGCGCTCGGTGCGCAAGATAGTCTCCTGCATCAGCATCCCGTTCAGGTTCGGATTCGCGCGCCCCGGCGCGATGGCGCGCGTGTTCATCTCGTGGACTGAGTTCTGCTGGCCGTCCACGTCGAAGTCGAGGCGGAAGTTGAAGAAGTGCTGGTGGTGCGGCGCGACGACGCGCGAGGCGACGAGGTGGCCGGATGGTTGATGTTGAGAGCCGTGCTCATCTGCTCTCATCTCGCGGACGCCTTTCGGGAGCATGATGCCGGAGAGCGCGGCGTCGGCTTCGAGTGTGCCGTCCTGATGGAAGACCCAGTTGACGGCGTAGTCGTAGTTGCCGATGGTGGCGATGAAGAAGACGACGAGTTGGCGCGCGCGCCTTGACTCGTTCTTCTCCGAGTAGCTTTCGTAGTGCTTCCAGAGCATCCCGCCGTCGCGTTCGTAGATGCCGACGGCCTGCTTGAGGTCGGTCGGCTGGCCGTCGTCGCCCGCGAAGGTCGCATCAATCAGCGTCGCGTATTCGGGCGCGTCCGTCCCGCGCTCGATTGAGCTGGCGAGGCGACCGACGCTGTACTCGCCCACGTCGAACGCGCTCCGCCAGCCCCAGTTCTTATCCGTGTCGCCGTAGGGCACGACCATCTCGGAGAGCGAGGCGCGATAAAGGATGGGGCGGACTCGGCCCGCGTCCTCGTAGCCGACCGTGTGGAGGACGAGCCCCTCGCGCGGGTGCATCGTGTAACGAAAACGCCACTTCTGCCAGCGCACCTCCTGACCGTCGAGCGTGAAGCTCGCGCCCGCGGGCTGCGTGATGTTGAGCGGCTTCGGCGCTTCGCGCGTGCCCGTGGATTTCTCGTCCAACTGCTGCGAAGGCGGCGGGAGCGGGAGGACGCCCGTGTCCGTGACTTCAATGACCTGCTCCGTGTTCATGTTGACGAGCGCGACGACGCCCTCGACGGGCTGGCCGTAGAAGTTAACGTCCTTGCCCTCGTCGCCTTTGAGATAGGTGAGCGCGCGGAGCAGACGCGGCCCCCGAAACTTCGCGGCGACCTGCCCGACGGCCCAGCCGTCAATCTGCACCTTGTCGAAGTCCTCGATGCCGCGCTTGCGCATCGCCGCCTGCCATCGCTCGTCCTTCTTCACGATGTCCGGCAACACCTCGAACTCCGTCGCCGTGACTAAAGGCTGCGCGCCCTCCACCAGCTTCCAGGAGGTGAGGCGCTCCGCCTTCAAGTCCACGACCACTTCGTAAGTGCGGTTGCCCTTGCGGTCGAGAAGGACGGCGAAGGACTGACGGCTGAACTGCGCGCCCGGTTTGAAGCTCAGCACCTCGCTCTTGGTGGGCTCTTTCAAAACGATGGTCGAATAAATCGCGCCCTCCGGGAACCCCGCGTGCTTGCCGATGATTGCGGACGCGGCCTTAATCTCTTCGGCGCTCAAGGGGTCGAGCGGGTGACGCGGCTGCGCCACGGCGGCCTGCGCGGCCAGTGTCAAAAGGATGAAGAGCTGCGCGCAGGCAAGCAGGACGCGGCGCGCACGCGCCCCGGTCGGGTGTTGGCTCATGGATGTTTCGGTCTCCTCAGAAATGCCGTCGAAGAGCATGGATGGGATTGAGAACGACGAAAAAAACTGTAGGGGGCAGGGCTCGTCCCTGCCCGTTTTCTTTCGCAGCCGAGCGGGCAGGGACGAGCCCTGCCCCTACAGAATTACTCACCGTCGCGGGTCACGTCCGACGTTTTCAACAACTATTGTACTTCTGACAGCCATGCGGCGAAAGAGTAAGCTCGAAGTCGAGTTCGTCAGTCGCCTAACTGGAAGCTGTCTCGGAGCGGCGCGTCGCCGAGGGCTTCGGTGCGCGAGTCGTCGGCGTACTGGAGCTTATAAAGTCGCCAGTAGAGGCCGCGCGCGGCGAGGAGTTCCTGATGCGTGCCGTGCTCGCGGATTTCGCCGTGGTGGAGGACGATGATGCGGTCGGCGCGCTGGACGGTCGAGAGGCGGTGCGCGATGACGAGCGAGGTGCGGTCGCGCATCACGCGCTCGATGGCCTGCTGGATGAGCTGCTCGGTCTCGGTGTCAATCGAGCTGGTCGCCTCGTCCAAGATGAGCAGCGCCGGGTCGAAGGCGAGCGCGCGGGCGAAGGAGACCAACTGCTTCTGGCCGACGGAGAGGCCCGCGCCGCGCTCGCGCACTTCCGCTTTGTATTGTTCCGGCAGGCGCTCGATAAACTTGTCGGCGTGGACTTCGCGCGCGGCCCATTGGACGCGGTCTTCGCTTATCTCTTCGCGGCCCAGACGGATGTTGCTCTCGACCGTCCCGCTAAAGAGGAACACGTCTTGGAGGACGACGGCGAAGTTCTCGCGCAGACGCTTCAAGTCCCACTCGCGCACGTCCACGCCGTCGAGGAGAATCTGCCCGCGCTGCACGTCGTAGAAGCGCATGATGAGGTTCGTGATAGTCGTCTTGCCCGAACCCGTGTGGCCGACGAGCGCGACCGACTGGCCGGGCTCGACCGTGAAGGAGACGTCCTTCAAAACCCAGTCCTCATCTTTGTAAGCGAACCACACGTCGCGGAACTCGATGCGCCCGCGCGCGCGGCCCTGTGCCTTCGGCTCCGTGGGCGTGGTGACGGCGACGGGCAAGTCGAGCGTGCGGAAGATGCGGTGCGAGGCGACGAGCGCCGCCTGAAAGACGTTGTACTTGTCCGAGATGTCGCGGATGGGCTGGAAGAGCCTCTGCGAATACTGGATGAAGGCGACGAGCGCGCCGAGGGTTAAGACCTCGTTGCCGGGCGTGTTCTGCATCACGCGCCAGCCGCCGTACCAGATGATGAGGGCGACGCCGAGCGAGCCGATGAAGTCCACGAGCGGGAAGAAGACCGAATAATAATAGATGGTCTCGACGTGCGCGCGGCGGTGGTCGTCGTTGATGTCGTGGAACTGCCGGAAGGATTTCTCCTCGCGGTTGAAAATCTGCACGGTCTGCGCGCCCGACAGGTGCTCTTGCAGAAACGAGTTGATGCGCGCCAGTTTCGTCCGCACGAGGTCGTAGCCGCGCCGCGCGTGCTTGCGGAACCAAGTCGTCGCCGCGAAGAGGAGCGGCACGGTGACGAGCGCGACCAGAGTCAGACGCCAGTCCATCCAGAACATGATGGCCGCGATGGCGAGCACCATGATGACATCGCCCAAGCCCTCGATGACGCCCGACGTGAACAGCTCGTTCAGAGAGTCCACGTCCGAGGTCAGCCGCGTCATCACGCGGCCCACGGGGTTCCGGTCGAAGTAGGCGACCTCCTGCCGTTGCAACTTCTCGTAAAGCTCGGCGCGCAGGTCGTACATGACGTGCTGGCCGACCGATTGCAGCAGCACCGTCTGCAAGTAGGAGATGACGAACTGTAGGAACTTGAGGCCGAGGAAGACGAGCGCGAGCCAGTGGAGCCCGGCCAACTGCCCCGGCATGATGTACCAATCAATCGCGTACTGGAAGAACTTCGGCTCCAGCACGGCGAGCGCGTTGACGGCGAGCGTCAGGGCGAGCGCGGGCAGGATGAGCCACTTGTACGGGCGCAGGTAGCGCAGCAGACGCCGCGCGCTCCCCGGATCGTAATGCTTGCCGAGCGCCTCTTCTTCGTGAAACTGTGTGACCGCCGTTGACATTCGCTTTGTGCCCGAAACCTCTCTCCTAGTTAATCCCCATCCCGAACCCCGCGCCGCCGCCCGAAGCCGCCACGATGTCTTCGCGCCGGGGGAAGTGGAGCACTATCCCGGCGACGGAGACGACGAAGAGGAGGTACGCGAACGGGTTGCCGTCGAGGAAGAGCCCGATGAGGCCGAAGAGCCCGGCCATCTCGCAGAGCGCGAGCGCAATGATGAGCCCCGTCTGGAGGTGCGCCGTGCTCTGCTCACGGACGGCCTTCTTCGCGTACACCTGCTTCACCAGAAACGAGGCGACGACCATGCTCAGGGCGAGCGCGAAGAACAGGAGGAGGATCGTGGAGAAGCCCCCGTCTGTAGCGCCGATGCCGGGCGAGCCGGACGAACGGGCGGGCGCGTCCGCCGAGTCCGGCACAGTGAAGTACGCGAACACGACGTACAGGCCGACCGTCATAAGGAACACCGCCCAGAGGATTCGCATCAAGCGCAGGCGTGCCTCCGGGTCAACATTCAGGTTTGGGCTGCTCATACGTTTTCTCTCTCCTTCCGTCCGGCTCGCGCCGTTGAATCGCGCCGGTCTTTAACTCGCGGCCAGCTCTTCCTCCAACAACTGTCTCTCGTAGAGTTCCGCGTACTCGCCGCCGTGCGCGAGCAGCTCTTCGTGCGTCCCGCGCTCGACGATGCGGCCCTCTTCGAGGACGCAGATCAAGTCCGCGTCGCGCACGGTCGAGATGCGGTGCGAGACGATTAAGCTGGTGCGCTCGCGCATCACGCCGCGCAACTGCGCGAGGATTTTCTCCTCGGTGTAGGTGTCCACGGCGGAGAGCGAGTCGTCGAGGATAAGTATTCGCGGCTGGCGCATGACGGCGCGGGCAATCGCCGTGCGCTGCTTCTGCCCGCCGGAGAGCGTGATGCCGCGCTCGCCGACGAGCGTGTCGAAGCCGTCGGGAAATCCGCGCACGTCGTCGGCGAGCCCCGCAATCTCCGCCGCCCACTCGACCTCTGCGCGCTCGGCGCGCTCGACGCCGAAGGCGATGTTCTCGGCTAAGGTCTCGCTGAAGAGGAAAGTCTCCTGCGGCACGTAGCCGATTGCGGAGCGCAACTGCGCGAGCGGGTAGTCGCTCGCGTCCACGCCGTCCACGAAGACCGTCCCCGGCGGCGCTTCCATGACGCGCGGGATGAGGTTCATCAAGGTGGACTTGCCCGAACCCGTGCGGCCCACGAAGGCGACGGTCTGCCCGGCCTCGATGGTCAGGTTGATGTCGCGCAAGACCGCCGGGCTGTGCTCGTTGTAGGCGAAGGTCAGGCCGCGAAACTCGATACGGCCCCGGACGCCCGGTTGCGCTTTGACGCCGGGCCGGTCGGCAATCGAGGGCTCGACGGCGAAGACGGCGTTCATCCGCTTGAGGCTCGCCTTGCCGCGCTGGTAGAGGTTCGCCACGTAGCCGAGCGCGATGAGCGGCCAGATGAGCCGCATCAAGTACAAGTTCAGCTCGACGAACTCGCCGGTTGTGATTTGCCCACGGATGGCGAGCAAGCCCCCGTACCAGAGTATCAAGACCTGTCCGAGCCCGATGAGGAACTGGATGAGCGGGCGCATCACCGCCGAGATGCGAACCAGATGCAGGTTGCGGTCGGCGTATTCGCGGTTGAGCTGCTTGAAGGCGGCGACCTCCGCCCCCTCCTGCGCGTAGGCGCGCACGACGCGGACGCCGGAAAAATTCTCCTGCGCGCGGGCGGAAATCTTCGAGAAGAACTCCTGAATCTTCTCGAAGCGGACGTGCACCTGCTGGCCGAAAAACTTGACCGTCAGGGAGACGAGCGGCATCGTCACGAAGAGCAGCAGAGTGAGCCGCACGCTGATGCGCAGCATCAAGGGCAGGACGATGAGGACGACGAAGATGGTCTGCATCGTGTACATGACCATCGGCCCGGCCAGTTGCCGCACGGCGGCGAGGTCGTTCGTCGCCCGCGCCATCAAGTCGCCCGTCCGGTTCTCGTGAAAGAAGGAGGCGGGGAGCTTTTGGAGGTGCGCGAAGAAGTCCTGCCGCAGGTCGTACTCGATGTGCCGCGAGAGGTTGATGAGGTAACGCCGTTGGAGGAAGAGGAAGACGCCGCTCAGGGCGCTCACGCCGAGGATGGTCAGGGCGTAGCCCGTAATCTTCCGCCACGTCACGTCCGCGCGCAGGTCGTCCACCGCCCGCCCGACGTAGAGCGGGACGAGCAGCCCGGAGACGACCGACAGGAAGATGCACAGGATGCCGACCGCGAGGGACTTCTTGTAGGGCCGGAAGTACCGCGCGAATTTTCGTAAATCGTCCATAAAAACCGAGCCAACGGGGCCGAAGCCTCTTATCAATAAAAGGAGAAACGTGCGCCGTCTATGATGCGTGATTCGACGCCCAAAGCCAAACGCGCGCGCCCCCGGACAGAACCGCGAGCGGTCTTTCGGGCGGGTTGACTACCGTTAAGCTCAACCCGCTCGCTGCACTGTCCGCACAAAAAAAGCGCCTGAGAGTTTCGACTCTCAGGCGCTCTTTCGCGGTTCGTTCAGCCGCGACGACTCACGTTCGGCTCTAGATGCTCGGCGGCGTCAAGGCTTCCTGCGTCTCCAAAATCTCAGGCGCAGCCGGAACCTCACTCGTGAGGGCGTCGCCGACTTCGGCGTTGATGAAAGAATCGCTCATCTCAGTCTCAATCCCGGTCGCGGGCTCGGTCACGGCCTCGCTCGTCGTCTCTTCAAACGAACAGTCCGGCAAATCGAGCGGCGAGCAGACGCGGTTGCGGCCCGTGCGCTTGGCCTGATAGAGCGCGCGGTCGGCGGTCGTCACCAGAAGCTCGCGCGAGCTGGCGTGCTGCGGGAAAGTTGCGACGCCGAGCGAAGCCGTGATCGGCCCGATGCCCGGCATCTCGGTCTTCTCGATGCGCGCGCGCAGACGATCGGCGACGAGGAGCGCGCCTTCCAAATTCGCCTGCGGCAGGATGACGGCGAACTCCTCGCCGCCGTAGCGCGCCGCCGTGTCCACGCCCCGCACCTCCTCGCGCAGAGCGCCCGCGATGATGCGCAGCGCCACGTCGCCCGCGTCGTGCCCGTGCGTGTCGTTGACGAGCTTGAAGCGGTCAACGTCGAGCATGATGAGCGAGACGGGCTGCCGCATCCGCGTCGCGAGATGCAAGTCGCGTTCGAGCTGGATTTCAAAGAAGCGGCGGTTGAAGCAGCCCGTCAAACCGTCGGTCAAGGCCTGCTGCTGCATCTGCTGGAAGAGCCGCGCGTGGTTGACGGCCACCGCCACCTGATCCGAGACCGTCCGCATGAGCAGGATTTCGTTCTCCTGCCACACGCGCTGCGAGTCGTCGGAGCTGACCATCAAGACGCCCATCGTGCGCTCGCGGTAGATGACGGGCACGGCGGCCACGGGCCGCGTGTTCGGGTCGTTGGCGTCCGATGTTCCGTCCTGCACGTAAGCCTTCATGCGCCCGCGCAGGCGCACGGCATACGCCTCCATGTCGCTGACGAGTTCGTCGCGACTCTCGTCGTCCTCTTCCCGCGCGCCGTCGCGGAAGTAGCAGGTCGTCAGGGACGGCTGGCCGTGCTCGCCCTCGACGCTCAGTGCGCTGTACTGCGCGCCGAGCGCGCGGCCCACTTCGTCAACGGTCGTCTGGAGGATGCTCGGCAGTTCGAGCGAGCTGCGGATGGCCGTCGCGATGCGGTTGACGGCCAGCTCGCGCACGGCCTGCTCCTGCAAGAGCCGCGCGAGCTTGGTCGTCACGGAGACGGTCAACTGAAGAGAGGTCGTCTTGGGGACGCACGTCCGCACCGCCCTTGAGAAGGCCGCGGACTGGAAGGGAAGCTCGGCGGTGACGCGCGCCATCAGGTATTCGAGCGCCGAGTAGACGATGTCGGGCTCGAAAGACCAAATCACCTCGTCGCCCTCCGAGCCGTCCTCTTCGCGGTTGCGCACCGAGGCGAGGAGGGCCGAGAAGCGCGCGTCGGCGATGACCACGAACCGCTCGTCGAAGGCGGCCTGCGCCGTCTTCTTCATCATGACCGGCTTTTCGTCGAACGCCTCGTCGCTCAGAGGCACGGTCGCCAGAGCGTCGTCGGGCGCGACGAAAAAGAAGCCGTAACGCGCCGCCTCGCCGACCTCGCGCACGCGCGCCATGTCGCGCAGCGAACGCTGCGATTCGGGCAGCAGGCTCTCGACGACGAGGGCCGCAAGGTTGTTCTCCAGCACGACATCCTCGAAGTAGCGATGCAACTGCGCAATCGTCTGCTCCGCGCAACGCACTGGCGTCAGTTGTCGCGGATGCTGTGCTAGGAGGGCGCTGTAGAGAGAGAGCATTTAGGGTCGCAAGCCGACGGTCGGTGGACGAGGCTCGGAGAGTTCAGGGATGAGAGCGTGGCGCACGGCCTTTTGGAGGCCATCCGAGGCAAACACATTTTGACATAGGCCAAACACATTTGTCTATGAATTTTTAACACGCCGGAAAGCGGCACGGAGGAGGAGCCGGAGAGGCGGAAATCGGCGGGAGCGGTTCAACCCTGTTTGAGATAAGTTGTTGTCGCGGTTGCGGTAAGCTCACCGTTGGAGTCGGTCACTTCGACCACGAGGATAACGACCCGGCGGCCTTCGCGCAGCACGCGGGCGCGGGCCTCGATCCGGCCCGACGTGACGGGGCGGAGGAAATGGATGGTCAAATCAATGGTGACTGTACGTTTTTCGGGCTCTAAAACGGTGTGGACGGCGAAGGCCGCCGCCGTGTCGAGCAGGGAGGCGACCGCCCCTCCGTGCAAAAGTCCGCCCATCCGCGTCAGCTCTTCGCGGACTTCGAGGGCGAAGGTGGCCTCGCCGCGCTCCGCCGAGACGAACTCGATGCCGAGCAGCCGCACATACGGGATGAGCGCGAAGGTCTCTTCGAGTCGCGCGTGCTCCTCCGCGCTCAACTGTGTCTCCTTCATGACCCGTAAATCCCCGTCCCGTCCAGCGGCTCGACGACGACCGCCGTGCCGTAGGCGAGGACTTCGGTTGCGCCCTTCGCGACTTCGGTCGCGTCGTAGCGCGCGCCGATGATGGCGTTCGCGCCGAGTTCGGTGGCGTGCTGAACCATAATCTCGAAGGCGTCCTTGCGCGTCGTCTCGCAGAGGTTCGTCCAGGCGGTGATGTTGCCGCCGACGAGCGTCTGGAACGTCGCGCCGATGTTGACGAAGAGGTTGCGGGAGCGGACGACGATGCCGCGCACGACGCCGAGGTTCTGGCGGACGCGGTAGCCGGGGAGTTCGAAGGCGGTCGTGACCATCTGCGGCGAGACGGAGTAGCGCGGCTCGCTGATCTCGTAGGGGGCTCGCGGTTGCAGGGATTCGTTGTTCATCGTCGGCTCCTCGTGCGGGGCGTTCAGTCGTTGAAGAGGCTCGGCTGCGGCGGCTCGTCTGCTTCGCGCTCGGAGGCGAACTCTTCGGGCGTCCAGCGGTACTGGCCGAGGTCGCAGCGCTCGCGCGCGTCGAACTTGATGCCTTCCGCTTCAAGCATTCGTTTCTGCTTATCCGGCGGGAGCACGACGCGGCCCGTCGAGCATTTGCCCTGCGCGTTGATGACGCGGTGCCACGGAACGTCCTCGTCCGCCGAGTGCATGGCGAAGCCGACGGTGCGCGCCGTGTAGCCCTCGCCGAGCAACTCGGCCAACTGCCCGTAGGTCATCACGCGCCCGACGGGGATGCGGCGCACAATCTCGTAGACGCGCTCGCGGTAGCGCGGCGAATCTACGTCGAAGGGCGGCCCGCCGTGGGAGTCGAACGGGCGCGTCCGCGGTCGGATGTTTTTTGTCCATCTCAGATTCTTTGGAGTTCGGGCACGGTGCGCTCGTTCCGCACGTCGCCGGTGTTGAGGACGGACTTGGGCTCGAAGAGCAGGACGTGCGCCTCCTCTTCGGCGACGGGCATGTGCTCGACGCCGCGAGGGATGACGACGAACTCGCCCTCGCCTAAGTGCACGTCGCCGTCGCGGAGCTTAATGACGATGCTGCCCTTAACGACGAGAAACATCTCGTCCTCGGTCTCGTGCTGGTGCCACACGAAGTCGCCCTGAAACTTGACGAGCTTGACGTAGGAGTCGCCCACCTCGCCCGCAATCTTCGGGCTCCAGTGCTCTTCGAAGAGCCGGAATTTCTCTGCGATGTTAACTTTCTCAAGCATCTCGTTTGTCGTCGCCGCGCTCGACGGGCGACGCCTCCTCAGTTCTTTTAGAGAGTGCGGAGCACGGCGCGCGCGGGGGCTCCGTCGCCGCTCCCCGCCGCGATTTTGAGAGGCAGGCAGATCAACTCGTATGTGCCCTCGGCGACGGCGCGGAGGTCGAGCCCCTCGACGATGACGACGCCGTTCGAGAGCAACGCGAGGTGCGTCGCGAAGTCGTTCGAGCCGAACCTCTCGACCGAGAGGTAGTCGAAGCCGACGAGCCGGACGCCGCGCTCGACGAGTGCGAGCGCGCCGCCCTCGGTGAGGTAAGTGAAATCCTCGCGGAAGCGCCCGCGCGGGTCGTCCCAGAAGGCGGAGTTGCGCGTCTTGAAGAGGACGCGGGTCGCGCCTTCGAGCTGTGCGGCGGCGACGTGGTTTTCGTCAACGGCGAGCACGTCTTCGTTAAGAGCGACGACGCGCGCGGGGCCGACGAGGACTTCGAGCGGGAGCGAGGGGATGCCCGGCGCGCCTTCGATGAAGTGTGCGGGCGCGTCCAGATGAGTGGCGGTGTGAGCCCCGAAGCGGAGCGAGGTGACGTTGGCCGAGTCGCCGCGCGCGATGGCCGCCCACGACTCGACCTCGATGCCGGGGTCGCCCGGATACGTCGGCGTCTCGCCGGGCGCAATCGCCACGCTGATGTCGTGGATGGGCATAAGAGCCGTGAACCGTGACAGGTAAACCGTGACAAGAGGTAGGCAGGTATTTCCTGTCACCTGTCACGGTTTACGGTTCACGGCTTTTCATGTTACTGGCCGTGTAGAAACGCTGTCAACGAAACGGGGCGAAGGGGCGGCTCGGTCGTCTTGCGGCGCGTGGGCGCGTGCGTTAGCATCACGTGCGAGACCGCGCAAGAAGGCCCGGAGGGCGCGCGGCTCTGTGTCAGGGTGAAGGGAACGTCCGAAGAGGTGATTGAAGAGGGCAGCGCGCCGCGCATCGCCGCGTCTTACTATCTGAACAGCGCGCCGCTCATCTGGAGTTTTATGCGCGGCCCGCACAGGGATTCGGTGCGGCTTTTGACGGACGCCGCGCCCGCGCGTTGCGCGGACTTTCTGGCGCGCGGAGAGGTCGAGGCGGCGCTCGTCCCCGTCATCGAGTACCAGCGCCTCTCCGATATAGAACTCGTGCCCGGCGTCTGCGTCGGGGCGCGGAGCGAAGTGCAGAGCGTGGTGCTGGTGACGCGCGGGGCGGAGCTTGATGAAGTCCGGACGGTCGCGCTCGACACCTCTTCGAGGACTTCCGCCGCGCTCGTCGAGATCATCTTCCGCGAGTTCGTCGGGAGTGCGCCCCGGCTCTCGTCCGCCGTGCCTGTCCTGCCGGGGATGCTGGACGAGCATTCGGCGGCGCTCGTCATCGGCGACCCGGCGATGACCTTCCCGCGCGAGGGGCTGCGCGTCTACGACATGGCCGCGCTCTGGCGCGAGTTCACGGGGCTCGGCTTCGTGTTTGCGATGTGGATGGCGAGGGCCGACGCCGCGCGGCGAGTCGCCGAAGTTGACTTCGCCGCCGCGCGCGACGAGGGGCTGCGGAGCATCGAAGAGATTGCGGCGGCCTACGAGCCGGGTCTGGGTCGCCCGCGCGCGGAGTTGGTCGCGTATCTCAGAGACAACATCTGCTACGAGGTGGACGAGGAGATGCGCGCCGGGCTTGAGCTTTATTACCGTCTGGCGCACAGGCACGGGCTGATTCGCGAGCTTCGCCCCTTGCGCATGGTTGGCACGCGGGCTGCATAAATCAACGGCGTCCGTATTGCCGGGCCACGCGCGCTAAAGTTTCTCAGACTTCGGGCGGGGGCTTCGAGGGCGTGTGTGGCGGAATGCGGATTAAGGTTTTCGGCTTTGCAAATTGAGATTCGCTTTGAGATTCACTTTGAGATGCATTGTGAGATTTTCTGATGAGTAACACGGACATTCAATCCATCCTCGACCGCGTGGTGGCGGGCGAGCGCATGACGGCGGAGGAGTGCGCGACGCTGCTTGAGTCGCACGACGTGGCGCGCATCGGCGTTGCCGCCGACGAGGTGCGGCGGCGCAAGTACCCCGGCGATGTCGTCACCTACATCATTGACCGCAACGTTAATTACACGAACGTCTGCAACGTCGTCTGCACCTTCTGCGCCTTCTACCGCCGGCCCGGCAAGCCCGACACCTACGTCCAGACCGTCGAGCAGATTTGCGAGCGCATTGACGAGACTATCGCGCTCGGCGGGACGGGCGTTTTGATGCAGGGCGGGCTTCATCCCGACTTCGGCATCGAGTGGTACGAAGACCTTTTGCGCGCTCTCCACGCGCGTTACCCGGACTTTCAACTCCACTGCTTCTCGCCGCCGGAGATACACAACATCCACCTCATCTCCGGCCTCTCTTACGAAGAGGTCATGCGGCGTCTGAAGGAGGCGGGGCTCTACAGCATGCCGGGCGGCGGCGGCGAGATTTTGGACGACGAGGTGCGCAAGCGCGTCTCGACCAAGTGCACGACCGACGAGTGGCTCTCGGTGATGCGCGCGACGCACAAGGTCGGTCTTCGTTCGACGGCGACGATGATGTTCGGCATCGGCGACCGGCTCGAACACCGCGTCCGTCATCTTCAGAGAGTCCGCGACTTGCAGGACGAGACGGGCGGCTTCACGGCCTTCATCCCGTGGACGTTCCAACGCGAGAACACGGCTCTAGGTCGTCGCATCAAGGAAGAGCCGACGGGGATGGATTACCTCAAGATGCTCTCGGTCTCAAGGCTCTTCCTCGACAACGTGGAGCACATCCAGTCGTCTTGGCTGACGCAAGGCTTGAGGCTCGGTCAGGTCGCCCTGCGCTTCGGCGCGGACGACATGGGCTCGGTGATGATTGAGGAGAACGTCGTCTCGGCGGCGGGCGCGCACAACACCGCCGACGAGAAGATGCTCCGCTACCTCATCCGCGAGGCGGGCTTCCGCCCGCAGCAAAGAGACATCCTCTACCGCCACGTCAACCGCACGGAGTCGGCGTCGGGCGACGCGAGCGACTCGGCGACGCTGAGGGAATTGACCGTCGCCTTCGCGGACTAAACAGCAGACTGCACAGAAGCCCGACCGTGAGGGAGGGCGTTCGACTAACACAGGAGTGTGCATGAGATGACTGACACGCCCTCCCTCACGGTCGGGCTTCCGCCTCGAACCGAACTGCCGGTCGCGTGCAGCCTGACGGAAGTCGAACTCCGAGAGCGGAGGGGCTTGCTGCTTGAGAAGGCGGGGCGGGCGGTGTTGGAGTTGAAGGAATTGCCGGACGGCTATGCGTACCGCTTCCCGGAAGGCGACGAGTGGCTCGGAGAGTTGGCGGAGATTATCCGGCTCGAAAGGCGCTGCTGCCCGTTCCTCGGCTTCAGGTTGTCGGTGGGGCCGGGCGGCGGGCCGGTGTGGCTTGAGCTGACCGGCCCGCCGGGGACGAAGGAGTTTCTCGCTTCGCTCTTCGGTTGAAGTTGATGAAGGCGCTGCCCTCTTGCTTCTTGAATGTCAGGCGCGCGTGCCGGTGTATTTGATGGGCGGGGCGATGGCGATTTTGACTTTGATGACGCCGCCGATTTCGTCGCCGTTCACCTGTCCGTTGATGTTGGCGTCGTAGGGCTTGCCTTGAAAGTCGAGCGAGACGGTGGCGTTGAAGCTGTTGTCGTCGCCGACGCTCAAATCTCCGAGCGGCGCGTCGCCGAGGCGCGAGTTGATGTGACCGTTGAGGGCTCCGCCCGTCCCTTCAAAGACGAGCGTCGCCGGGTGCTTGCCGAAGGGCGTCGCCACTTCCAAATTCCACGTTCCTACCAGTGTCATGTTGTCCGATTCCTCTCCGTTGTTCCTTCTTCTTAAGGTTTGATTCCGTCTTAACTCTTCTAAACGCCCGCGCCCTCGCCGACGGGCTGGCCCGCGCCGCTGTCGAAGTCCTCGACGCGCTCGGCGTAGGGCGCGACCTGCTCGCGTATCTCCGAGGCGTCGCCGACGACGACGAGCGCCGCGCGCTCCGGCGTGACGTAGGCGTTCGCGACGCGCCGCACCTCCTCGACCGTGATGCGCTGGATGCGCTCCCGGTAGGTCTGGAGGTAGTCCGCCGGAAGCCCGTGCATCTTAATCTGCACGAACTGGTCAACCAAGCCCTCCTGCGTCTCTAGACGGATGGGGAAGATGCCCGTCAGGTAGGCGATGGCGTCGCGCAGTTCCTTCTCGGAAACGTCTTCGTCGCGGATGCGATTCAGTTCGTAGAAAATCTCTTTGAGCGACGCGCCCGTAACAGCCGTGCGGACTTCGGTCGTCGCGCGGAAGCTGCCCGCGTGGCGGCGCGCGTCGAGGGTCGTGTAGGCCCCGTAGGTGTAGCCCTTCTCTTCGCGCAGGTTCATGAAGAGGCGGGCCGAGGCCGTCGCGCCGAGGATGGTGTGCATCACGAGCAGGGGGAAGTAGTCCGGGTGCGTGCGCTTGATGCCGAGGTTGGCGACGACGATGTTGGTCTGGGCGGAGCCGGGGCGGTTGACGACGTAGGCGGTGCGTCCGTCGCGCGCTTCGGGCGGGGCGGGGAAGCGCGGCTCGATGACTTCGCCCCTCTGCCAGCCGCTGAAGTGCTCTTCGACGCGGCGCGTCATCTCCGCGCGGTTCACGTCTCCGGCGATGAAGAGGACGGCGTTGTTGGGGACGAAGCGGGCGCGGTGGAACTCGATCATCTTCTCGCGCGTCATCGCCTCGATGGATTCGGGCGAGGGCGAGACGACGCCGTAGGGGTGCTGGCCGAAGAGGACGCGGGCGAGCGCCTCGGTGGCGAGAAACGAAGGCTGCGCGCGTTGCGCGATGAGGTTCTGCTGCGCGTTGGCCTTCGACAGCTCCAGCTCGTCTTCGGGGAACGAGGGCCGGAGCGTCACGTCGGCGAGCAGTTCGAGCACTTCCGTCGCGTAGGCCGAAAGAGTCGAGGCGGCGACGGTCGAGTAGTCGGCGGAAGCGCCGGCGCTCAGGTTCGCGCCGAAGCGCGCCACCTGCTCGGCGATCTCGCGGCTCGTGCGCGTCTCCGTCCCCTCGACGAGCATGCTCGTCATGATGTCGGTGAGTCCGGGCAGCTCTCGCGGATCGAAGGCGTCGCCGGAACGGAAGGCGAGGCGGTAGCTGACGAGCGGCAGACGGTCTTCTTCGACGAAGACGACCTGAAGGCCGTTCGGGAGCGTCAACTCTTCCGGCACGGGAAAGTTGAGCGGCCTCGGCGGCAGCGGCGCGGGCGGCTCGCGTCTGAAATCTTCGGTTTGATTTTCCATGTAGTAAGGAGACTCGTTAGCTTGAAATCATCATTGCGAACATAAAGTCGAAGCCGCCCCGCTCTATAGTTTGTGACAAACGGCGGCGGCGCAAAGACGCGTGGCAGTCGCAAATAACTCTCACGGCGTCTGAACGATTTACCACATTTGCGGGGATGTCGCTCCCTGATTCTACCTTCACACGAACGATAATGTGAAGCAGCTACCGCGCGCGCCTGTAAAGACTCCGCACGCACGGCGTCTGGTGATTAAGTCAGACGCCGTGCGTGCGGATAGATTGACTCACTTCGCCGCGGGCTCGTCCGGCGGTTGCTCAGGAGTCGGTGGAGTCGAAGGCGTCGCCGGTTCGGACGGGAGCGGTGGGGAAGTGCTCGAAGGAGTGTCGGCTGGCGGCGGCGTGGGAACCTGCGGCGGCGTCGCGCCGGGCTCTTCGGCCTCGCCTGTCCCTTGCGCGGTCGCGGGCGCTGCGTCTTCCGTGACGGCATGCACGGGGACGACTTCCATCAGCGAGTGATTGTCGGTCATCAGGTAGCGTCGCGTCGCGTCCTTAATCTCTTCGGGCGTGACGGCGAGGTAGCGTTCCAGTTCGGTGTTGAGGAAGTGCGGGTCGCCGTCGTAGAGCGCGTATTCGGCGAGCCTTTGCGCGCGGTAGAGCGTGGACTGGCGACCGCGCACGGCGTCGTTGAGCATCGTGTTGCGCAGCTTCTCCATCTCCTCCTCGCTCGGCCCCTCGGTCGCGAGCCGCTCTATCTCGTCGTCAATGCTCTTTCTAATCTCCTTGCTCGTGTGGCCCGGCTTCGGGATGGCGAAGATGTAGAGCGAAGAGGGGCCGCGCCGCTCGCCCGTGCCGCCCTGTATGCCGACGACCGACTCGTCGCCCTTGACGAGCCTTTGGTAGAGGCGCGAGCTGTCGCCATCGAGCAGGAGGTCGCTGGCGAGCGTGAGCGAGTAAAAGTCGTCGGTGCGCCGCGCCGGGGCCTTCCAGCCGAGCATCAGGGCGGGCAACTGCGCGAAGGGATCGCGGTAGAGTTCGTGACGCGCGGCGACCTCCGCGGGCTCGTCCACGTCCACGGGCGGCGGGGCGGGCTGCGCGGGGATGGAGGCGAAATACTTTTCGACCAGCCCGCGCGCGACGCCTGCGTCGAAGTCGCCGACGATGGTCAGCACGGCGTTGTTCGGCGCGTAGTAGATGCGGAAGAATTCGCGGATGTCTTCGATGGTCGCGTCGTCGAGGTCTTCCATCGAGCCGATGGTCGAGTGCGCGTTCGAAGGGTTGCGGTAGATCAGCTCGTTCAAGCGCAGGAAGGCGTTCGAGTACGGGCGGTTGTCGTAGTTGAGCCGCTTCTCCTCCTTCACCGCGTCGCGCTGGTTGTCGAGGTTCTCCTGCGTCACCTTCAGCGAGCGCATGCGATCCGATTCGAGCCACAGCGCGAGCGGGAGCTGGTTGGCGGGGAGCGTCTCGAAGTAGTTGGTGCGCTCCGAGGAGGTCGTCCCGTTCATCGTCCCGCCGTTATTGAAGATGTACTGGAAGTGCCCGGCCTTCGGCACGTTCTCCGAGCCCTGAAACATCATGTGCTCGAAGAGGTGGGCGAAGCCCGTGCGGCCCTCGCGCTCGTTGCGCGAGCCGACGTCGTAGTAGACGGCGACCGAGACGACCGGCACCGAGTGGTCTTCGCTCAGCACGACCCGCAGGCCGTTCGCGAGCGCGAACTGCTCAAACGGGACGCTCGGCAGCGTTAGAGTTGACGACAAGAGAAACCTCCAAGCCAAAGTCTGAAGTCAGAACGCTGAACGATGAACTGAAAAACAAACTGCCTTTAGTCTTTACAGTTCATCGTTCTGCGTTCTGACTTCATCGTTTCTTCTATTCCGTCTTCGCGATCATGCCGCGCAGCTCGGCGCGCAGGCGTTCGATCTCGGAGAGCTTGAGCGAGACGCGGTCGAAAAGCTCGCTCTGAGACTTGATGCCTTCGTCAATGAGGAAGGCGGCGGCCTCGGCGCGGCTGCGGAAGACTCCGGCCTGGACGAGCTGTTCGAGACGCTCCTGCGCCTCGTGCGAGACCTTGACGGCGACGACGTAATCGTCCTTCGCCGAGAGCGCGCGCTCGATGGTGCGGCTGATGTCGCGCCCGATGGAAGAGAGCGATTCGGGGATGCGCGAGGCGATGTCGCGCACGCGCGCGCGCTCCTCGCCGTGCGGGAGTTCGTCGCCTTCGGGGAGCAGCAGGTCGTCTATCGGCTCCAGGATGGCTTCGGGGTTGTTGGGGTCGTTCGGGTTGCTACTCATCGCTTCAGAAACCTCCTCTGTGCGGCCAGCATCGTGTGAAGCCCTTTCGGGGCTCCCGGCTGGCCTTACGGTCGGGCGCGGCGCTTTGTTCTGGGAAACGAATCAATCGGGTTCATTCTACGGACGTGCCAAAAGGGGCGTCAAGCCGAGCCCCGCCGCGCACGGTCTTTTGGCCACGCCCGCGCGCGTGCTATATTGCGCGCCGACGCTTCCCTCAACAGCTCTGCGACCCGTCTCGAAGCCGACGGCCAAGGCGTGCCGTCTCCCGCGACTTCGGGACACTGAACACTCAAACTGTGGAGAACTTTTTAAAGATGAAGAACTGTGCTTCATTCGACCGCCGTCCGCTCCGCCTCGCGCTCCTCGCGCTCCTCATCCTGTTGCCTCTCACGGCGGCTGACGCCCGGCAGGCGGCGGCGCTCCAAATCTCTTACGAGCTTGGCATGTCGCGCCCGACGACACGGCTCTTCGAGGTCACGATGACGGTCGGGAACGTCTCCTCGCCGCAGTTGCAGGTGCAGTTCCCCGTGTGGGTTCCGGGCGCGTACCGGGTGGTGGACGCGGCGCGCAACGTGCAGGAGTTCCGCGCCGCGACGACGGGCGGGCAACTGCTCCCCGCCGCGAAGACTTTGACCAACGAGTGGACGATTGAGACGCGCGGCGCGAGCACCGTGCGCATCACCTACAAGGCGTTCGCCAACGACATCGGCGTCGCCGGAATGCACCTCGACGACACGCACGCCTACTTCAACGGCCCGCTCCTCTTTCCCTTACGTCGTCGGCGCGAAGGAGCGGCCCGTCACGCTCGCCATTACGAAGCCGCCGCGCTGGACGGTCATCTCGACCGGGCTCGAAGCGGTCGCGGGCCGACCCTTCACCTACGCCGCGCCCGACTACGACACCTTCGCCGACGCGCCCTTCGAGATCGGGAACCAAGCCGTCCAGACCTTCGACTACAAGGGCGCGCGCTACGAGCTTGCGATTTACGGCAACCACAACTACGACACCGAACAGTTCCGCCGCGAGCACGAGGCGATGGTGCGCTCGCAGGTGGACATGATGGGCGGCGCGCCCTTCAAACGCTACGTCTTCATCTACCACATGACTCCCAGCGGAGGCGGCGGGCTCGAACACCTGAACTCGACCGTCATCAACCGCCGCAAGTGGGCGGGCAACACCGAGGAGGGTTGGGACAGCGTGCGCGGCGTCGCCTCGCACGAGTTCTTCCACCTCTGGAACGTCAAGCGTCTCAGGCCCGGCGTCCTCGGCCCCTTCGACTACACGCGGCAAGTCCCGACGCGCGACCTCTACGTCTCCGAGGGGATGACGAGCTACTACGGCGCCCTCCACATCATGCGCGGCGGCGTCTGGAAGCCGGAGCGTTACCTGAAGGCCATCGCCGAACAGATTAAGACCTTGCAGAACCTCCCCGCGCGCCGCATCCTGACCGTCGAGGAGTCGAGCATCAACACGTGGTTCACGCACGACGACGCGGCGTCGGCCAACGCCAACTTCAGCTACTACAACAAGGGCGAATTGTTGGGCGATGCTCCTCGACTTGGAGATTCGGCAGCGGACGAACAACGCCAAGTCGCTCGACGACGTGTTCCGCTACCTCTTTGAAAACTTCGGGCTCCCCAAAGCGGGCTGGCCCGTGGGCGGCTTCCAGCAATCGGTCGAGACGGTGGCCGGGTCGGACTTCGACGAGTTCTTCTCGCGCTACGTCGCGGGCACGGAGGAACTCCCATACGAGCGCGCTCTCGGCTACGCGGGCCTCCGGCTCGTGCGCAAGGAGGAGCCGCCCTTCGACCTCGGCGTGAAGTTCACGGCGGACACTCCGGCGACCGCCGTCGGCCTCCCCATCACCAGCGTCAGCGCCGAGAGCCCTTCCTACAACGTCCTCGCCAACGGCGACATCCTGCTCGCCGTCGGCGGCGAGCGCGTCACCGAAGCCACGCTCCCCGCGCAGCTCGCGCGCTTCAAGGCGGGCGACCGCGTGCCCCTCACCGTCTTTCGCGGCGACCGCCTGCTCGAACTGACGATGACGATGACGGGCCGCCCGACCGTCAGCTTCCAGATAGTCGAAGACCCGCAGGCCACGGCGGGGCAGAAGGCCATCCGCGAGTCTTGGTACACGGGGAAAAAGTAGGGATGAGGGATGAGGGATGAAGGATGAAAAAGAGCGTCTTTTCCTTCATCCCTCATCCCTCATCCTTTATCCTTTTTCTTGGGGCGCAACCTTGCCGCCGTCGCACTCATCAATTACACTACACCAACCTCCCTTCCGGGGCGGTTTCAACGCGGGGCGAGGCGGCCTTTCGAGCGCCGTCCGGCCCGTTCGATTTACTCGGTCTTGAACAGAGGTTTTGCTCCGTGAAAAAGAGAATCTCCAACGCGCTCGCGACCTTCCTCCTGCTCGCGCTCTTGCTCCCGGCATTGGTCTTCGCTCAACAGAGCAGCACACAACCGCCGACGCCCAACGCGCCCGCGCGCAGGCCCGACGCGGGACGCGCTAACGGCAGCACGCCCGACAGCCCTTCGGCGCGGACGCGCCGCCCGGCTCCCGCCGAGGCGACCGACGGCGTCGAGGCCGACCTCGCCGAGGCCCTGACCGTCATTCAGGAGAACCACGTTGACGGCAGCAAGCTCGACTACAACGGCGTCTTCAAGTCCTCCATCATCGGGATGCTGCGCTCGCTCGACCCGCACTCGAACTTTTACGACGCGAAGGAATTTGAAGAGCAGCGCGCCGACTGGCGCTCGGAGTATTACGGCATCGGCGCGACCATCGGCGACCGGAAGCTCTCCGCCGACAAGACCGACACCTACATCCTCGCCACCTTCGAGAGCACGCCCGCCTTCAAGGCCGGCCTCCGCTTCGGCGACAAGATTATCGAGATTGACGGGCAGAGCGTCGCGGGCAAGCCTTCGGGCGAGGTGCGCGACCGCCTGCGCGGGCCGCGCGGGACTGCCGTCAAGGTGACGGTCGAGCGCGCCTCGACGGGCAACAAGGAGACGGTCGAAATCACGCGCGACGCCGTGCCGCAGCCGACCGTGCCGGACGCCTACTTCATCCGCCCCGGCGTCGGCTACATTGACATGACGCGCGGCTTCAACTACACGACCGCCGACGAGTTCATCTCGGCCCTCGAATTCCTGCGCGGGCGCGGGATGACGGGCCTCGTCCTCGACCTCCGGGGCAACGGCGGCGGCATCCTCGATCAGGCGGTGAGAGTCGCCGAGAGGTTCCTCTCCAACGGCCAGACCATCCTGACTCAGAAGGGTCGCGGGACGCGCGGCGAGGAGCGCCGCTACAAGTCTGAGAACGCGAGCCCCGACAATTCGCCGCTCGTCGTGCTCGTCAATCGCGGGACGGCTTCGGCCTCCGAGATTGTCGCGGGCGCGCTGCAAGACCACGACCGCGCGCTCATCATCGGCGAGACCAGCTTCGGCAAGGGGCTCGTCCAGAGCATCATGACGCTCGACTACGGGACGGCGCTCACCCTGACGACCTCGAAGTACTACACGCCTTCGGGCCGTCTCATCCAGCGCGACTACTCGAACACGAGCTTCTACGACTACATCTACCGTGGCGGCATCGGCGCGCAGGAGGAAGAGGCCGCGAAGACCGAAGCGCCGAAGGGGCCGGAGTCGAAGACCGACACGGGCCGCACCATCTACGGCGGCGGCGGCATCGCGCCCGACGAGGCCGTCAAGGCGCGCACGCTCAACCAACCGCAGGTGCGGCTCCTCGACCCGATCTTCGGCTTCGCCCGCGAGCTGGTCAACGGTCGCGTCGGCGGCTTCAACGACTACGCCGCGAAGGGGATGCCGAACTTCGAGCACAACCTCGAAGCGACCGACATGACCGTGGACGACAAGCTCTACAAGGCGTTCAAGGACTACGTCGCCGCGAAGCACGAGGTCTACAAGCTGACCGAGGCGCAGCTCGACCGCCAGCGCGAGTTCGTCCAAAGGCAACTGCGCTACGACCTCGCGACCGCCGCCTTCGGCACGGTCAAGGCCACGCAGGTGCTCATCACCGACGACCCGCAGGTCGCCAAGGCGATTGACGTGCTGCCCGCGCGCGCGCGAACTCGCCACCGCCGCCTCGCGCGGTCGCAACCCGCAGATGAAGTCGTTCGAGTAAGGCCGAAGGCAAAAGAAGAAGGCAAAAGTAAAAAGGCAAAAGGCAAAAGTGAAGAGGCGTTCGCGCCTTCCCACTTTTGCCTTTTGCCTTTTTACTTTTGCCTTCTTTCAGCGCTCGGTATCGCCGTGCGGGATGAAGACCGGTTTCGATTCCGGCGAGCCGCGCTGGCGCAGGAAGACCGTGAAGACGACCATCGCGGCGACGGAGAGGAATTCGCTCTGCCAGTTCTGGAAGGACTCGAACCAGAAGCGGGAGGTCTCCATGTAGCCGAACGCCGTGACCAACTGTTTGCCGCCGTGCTCCAACTGGTCTTGATTGTACTCCTGCGCGCCGCCGTAGGCGTGCAGGTAAACCGAGGCCAGAAAGAGGATGATCTACTGCGGGGGACTGACGCGCGGGGGGGTTAATTTTCGGCGGCGAACTGTTGCGCCTGCGGCTCCGGGTTCGCCTCCGGCTCGCGCGCGGCGAGCTTCTTCAGTTCGGCGAAGTCGAGCTCGGTCGAGGGGCGCGTGTCGGCGTCGAGGAGCCGCGCCATCTTCTCCAGAGTGTATTCGTTCTCGCCGGGGTCGGTCGAGGCCACGCAGTCCGAGGGGATGACGAGGTTGAAGTCGCGCATGTAGGCGTCGTGCGCGGTGAAGAGGACGCAGATGTCGCCGGTCAGGCCCGTGAGGATGAGGGTCTTGACGCCGAGGTAGTCGAGGAGGATGTCGAGCGTCGTGGAGAAGAAGCCGGAGTGCTTCGGCTTGAGGACGAAGTAGTCGTCCTCGTCTTCGGGCTTCAACGTCTCGGCGAGCGGGCGGCCCCGCACGTCTTCTTCGAGACAGTGGGCGAGAATCTTCTTGAAGTCGGACTGCCACTTGCCGAAGTTGTCGTTGACGTAGATGACGGGGACTTTCGCTTCCTTCGCCCGCCGCTTCAGCTCCGAAAGCTTCTCGGCCATCGGCAGGGCGTGTCGCAGAAGCTTCTCGCCGTCAGTGAATTCGAGGTCGTTGATGACGTCAATCAAGAGCAGCGCGACCTCGGCCTTGTCGGGCACGTTGCCGTGGAGGTCTTCATTCTTCGCGGGCATCCCTCACATCCCTTCGCACGATTTGTTGTTTGCACATCATAACAAATCGGAAGCCCGACCGTGGAGCAAGGCAAAAGGAAAAAGGTAAAAGGCAAAAGTAAGGAGGTGTTGAAGCCTCTTCACTTTTGCCTTTTACCTTTTTCCTTTTGCCTTCCTTCTCAGCTCTGGTAGGCGAAGTGCTGGCGGGCCTCGCGCCGCTTCCAGACGGCGAGCAGCGCGCCCATGCCGAGGAAGGCGACGAGGTTGTAGCCGACGTTGATGAGGTAGAGGCCGAAGGGGCGGCCCTCGAACAAGACGGTCGCCGAGTTGGTCGTCGCGACGAAGCCGAGCCAGAGCCAGAAGCCGACGCCCGCGCCCCCCAAAGCCTTCTCCGCGCCGACGTACTTGACGAAGTGCGCCAAGACGTAAGCGACGGCGAGGCAGCTCAAGAGCGCGAGCGCGATCTCTCTCCCTGCGCCCGCCCCTTCGACCGCCGCCAGTTGTTCCGGCGTCCAGCGCATGAGCGTGATGAAGGGGCGCGCGAACAGCAGCGGCGAGTACCACAGAGCGCCGAGCGCCCAGTAGGCGAGCGCCGAGACGGCGACCGCGAGATGGTTAATACGCATATTTCGTCTCCTTAAAAAGTTGCGGGCTGCTCCTCACGCGGCGGCGGACGCGTCCGCCTGCATGATCCCGAACGTGTTGCCTTCGGTGTCCTGACAGTAGGCGAGGTAGCCGACGCCGGGGAGCGTAATCTTCCCCGTCACGGCCTTGCCCCCGGCGGCCTCGACGCGCGCCAGATAATCCTCGACCGAGGGCACGTCAATCGTGTTGACGTGGGCGTTGAAGCTCATCCCCTCGTGCCGTTTGTAGAGCCCGCCGTTGATGCCGGGGCCGCCCTCGCCCGTGACGATGACCCAGTAGTCTTGCGGCCCCTCCCACTTCTGCGCCTGCCAGCCGAACACGTCGCGGTAGAACTGAAGGGCGCGCTCGGCCTCGTCCGCGCCAATCTCGAAATGGATAACTCTCGGCATTCTTCCCAGTCCTTTCAAGCGGATGCGCCCGGCTCACTGAGCCCCGGCGTTGACGGATTCGTGGCCGTGGACGACGCGCCAAGTGTCGCCCTGCTTGCGGTAGACGCTCGTCATCTTCCCCGTGTAGTTCATTACGCGCCCGCCCATGTTGACGGTCGAGGCCGAGTTGTAAGTGAGGATGGCGACGTCGCCGTAGACCTGCACCTGCGGGTTATACATCTGCGTGTCGAGGATTTTGAACATCTCCGCGTACTGCTCGAACTTCGGCAGAAAGTTCTCCTTCGGGTTGGTTTCAAGGTACGGGTTCATCGCGCCGAAGAAGGTCGCGTCGTCGGCCATGAAGCCCTCGAAGAACGCCTTGTTCTTCTCGCGCCACGCCTTGGTGGAGTCCTTCTCGCGGGCGATGACGGCGCGCTTGATCTCTTCGGTGCGCGCGGCCTCGGAAGAGGCCTGGCCCGTGATGACGGAGACGCCCCAGACGGCGGCGAAGAGCGCCAGCACGAAGAGGACGAGGGAGAGACGGATTTTCATCTTTTCAGCTCCTTGTCGAAGAAGTCTTTTGCGCCGGGTACTGCGGAAGAGTCGGCGCAACACAGGCGAGGTTTCAAAGTCGCACCTTCGGTTAAACCGAGGGGGAAGGATTCTTCGCCCCGTCTCCTTCGCACTCGCCGCTCGGCGGGTTGAGCTTGATGAGCGAGAACGTCGCGCCGGTCGGGTCGTTGATGACCGAGAAGCGACCGACGTTGGGGATGTCCGAGGGCGGGATGCAGACCTTGCCGCCGAGTTCCTCGACGCGTTTCACCGAAGCGTCCACGTCTTCCACGGCGACGTAGGGCATCCAGTGCGACGGCGCGCCGCCGAACTCCGGCCCCATCTGGTAAATGCCGCCGACCGGCATCCCGTTGGCGCTGATCTCGTGGTAAATCATCGGGCCCATGTCGCCCGCCTTGAGCGTCCAACCGAGAAGCTCGGTGTAGAACTTCTTGGCGGCCTCGACATCCGTCGTCCCCAGCTCGTTCCAGCAGAAAGTCCCGTGCGCGGGCATCGTGAATTCGGCCATCGTCTTCGTCTCCTTCAAATGAAATGGTTTGGGAAAGCCCCCGGCTAAAGGATTCGCCGCGCGCCACGGACGCGCCTTCGGGCGAGAGCCTTGCCGTTGGTTTGAAAGACTTCCGCGCGCCCCGCTTCACGTAGAGAGGGCGGGCGAAGTGATTCTGCTTGCGAGGGAAAAACTTACGAGTGCGAACCAGCTTGTACGGTTAGAGCTTGAAAAAATAGAAGGTGAGTTCCCGTGCCCGAAAACTCACCTTTCAAACCCACCCCTTGCTCGTTCTACTGACCTTGCATGTGGGACTAAATGCGTTCCTTGTTAAAGCTTACTCGGCTCTTAATGCGTGGCGAGCCATTCACTGAAAACCTGTGCCTCTTCGGGTTTGCCGCTCCAGCGCGCGCGGTTCTTGCCCGTCAGCGCGAGCACCATCGCCTGATGCTGCCCGGCGCGGTCGCCGAGCCGCTCGAAGTAATTGAAGAGGCGGTCAATCTTCTGCACCGACTCGCGCGCCGCCTCGATGCTCTTGAACGAGAGCACGTTGCGGAAGAAGCGCGTGTAGATGTTCTGCTCGCGCCCGGTCGTCGTGTAGAGGTCGAAGTAGCCGGAGAGGTATCCGGCGCTCTGCAAGACCTGCGCGACGTAAGAGGGACGCGCCTTCACGCGGCGCACGATGTCGGCGATGTCGGTCGTGCCCGCTTCGTAGAGGTCGAGAATCTGCTCCTTCTTCGAGCGGTGCTCGACCGACTCTTCCGTCGCCGCCTCTCCCGCGCCGGTGCGCCCGACCGTCGCGCCGTTCGCGGGCGTCTCGTCGGCGTATTCCAGCTCGAACGAGAGCGGCTGCGCTTCCTGAATCAACTCTTCGGTAGTCATCTCAAAACCCCCTTCTGACACTCTGGCCGTGGGCCGTGGGCGGCGGGCGGTAAACACAGGAGGACGGTTTACCGCCCGCCGCCCGCCGCGCACTCGGCTTAGCTCGCGCGGCGAACTTCGACCGCCGAGTCGCCCTGCGCGCGCTTGAGGTGGTCAATGAAGCTCGACGCGGCGCGCTTCGACAACTCCTCGGTGCGGCAGCGCAAGGTCGCCTGGCACTCCTCCTCGACATCCACGCCCGCCTCGCGCGCGAGCGCGCGGATCATGCCGAGCTGCTTCGGCGTCACGAGGTCGGCCATAGACTTCGCCAGCGGGTCGCGCGGGAAGTCGCCCGCCTGCGGGCCTGCGCCCTGCTGCTCGATGACATCCGACTCGCGCTGGTAAAGCTCGCGCGCGATGCCGAACTTGATGGCGGCGCGCTTCAAGGCGTCGTGCTCGGCCTTCTTGATACCGGTCTCGTTGTCGGCGGTTCCCGTCCCGACGCCTTCGCGCGTCACGCCGTCAACCGTGATGGCGGCGGTGACGGCCACCATGTCGCCGATCTGGACGATGCCGCGCACCGAGTGCGCCCAGGTGGGCGCGACGCGGTCGAGGATGTCGGCGACGGCGTGCCACTCGACGTACTCGACCATGTGGCGGTTGCCGTTGCGGTCGGTCCAGCCCTCGCGCGTCTTGATCAGCTTCGGGTCAACGGGCTGACGCAGGGTGCGCAAAGTGCTCGTGAAGGAGAGCGGCACGACGTGCGCGCCCTGAGCTTGCGAGGCGTACTCGTCGGCGGTGATGAAGTCGTCCTGCTCGGCTTCCTGAACGTTGGCGGTTGCTTGTTTCTTGCTCATCTCTTGCTCCTCTTCGTGTGTGTGTTCCGCAAGCGGGAGAGCTTCCGCGTCGGCGGCTGCCGGGGGCTCGAAAGCCTCCGCGCCGTCCGCCTCGAACGGCTGCTCGACCTGCTCCCGTGCGAAGCGCGGCGACTTGCGCGGCGCGGCGGCCTTGAGGGCCACCACGGCGGGCATTTCGACGGGCTTCTCGGATGCGTCTTGATTGTTAGTGTTGGGCGTCGCGGTCACGGCCTTCGCTTCGGTCGCGGCGGCGGGCTCGTTCGTCGTCGTCGGCTGCTTGGTGACGGCCTCCGAGTTCTTCTGCAAAAGCGAGTGCTTGACGGCGAGGATGTGCTCGCAGCGGAAAGTCGGCTCGGCGACCGCCTGCTCTTCGAATTCGAGACAGGAGCAGCGCACCTTACCGGCCTCGTCGCGCCACACTTCGTAGCTCGAACGACGACCGCGCAGGGAAGGCGTGGTCACGCGGAAGCGGTCGCCCTCGCGGTTGACCAAACCCATCGCCGCGATGCCTTGCGCGCGCTTGTCGCGCATCAACGATTTCTTGTCGAGTACGGCTGCCATCGCCTTCATCCTCCGTCAAACGTCTTAAACTTAAGTTACGCCGCCTTCTCGGTCGGCATCTCGCTGACCTGCTCGAACGACTTGGACGGCTGCGGCTGCGCGGGGAAGCCGGTCGCGCGCTCCTGCAAGCGGCTCTCCAGCTCGACGACGCGCGCTTCTAACTCTTCCACGCGCCGGCCCTGCCGATGCACGGTCTTGAACAGGCTGTCGAATGTCTCCCAGATGTATTCGGTGCTCACGTCGCTTCCGTCTCCTTCTTCCAGAGCTTCGGCCCACTGTCGCGTGCCCGCTCTGTTTCATACGTGAAACAGTGTACCACGGGTTCCGTGTTGTTGCAAGCATAAAACAATATCTTGCATCTGGGATTTTCCTGTGCTATGTTCTGGGCGTGGAGAGGGACGCTCCCGTCCGTCAGGGCGGGAAGAACGTGTCCCCAGAAGGAGGCCGAAAGATGGCAGAACAGTCGAAAAGCTTAGTAAATACGGTGGAATTGGGGCGGGCTATCCGCCGCAAGCGCGAGGAGTTGGGCTTGAGTCTGCGGGATGTCGCGGATGAAACAGGCGTCTCGGCCTCGACGCTTTCGCGCATCGAGAACGGCACGGGCAAGCCCGACGCCGACAATATCGCGCGGCTCACAGGCTGGCTCAACATGCCGATGGAGCGCGTGATGGGCAACAGCCAGTCGGCGGACGGAGCCGAAAGCGCGTCCGCGGCGGTGCATTACTTCCCGCAGGAGGCCACGCCCGACATCGTCGAAGCGCACCTCCGCGCCGACCGCAACCTGACGCCCGAAACCGCCAAAGCCCTCTCGGAACTCTTCCGCGTCGCCTACACGCAGTTCAGCGCGCCCGGCTCGGACAACCGGGGGCGCAAGCGGAAGTAAACGAACAAGCCTCGTCTCGGAACTCAACAGGCGCTCGCAACCCCGGTTGCCGAGCGCCTGTTTCATTAACGGAAGTTTTGAACTACACCGACTCCTCGCCGTGGCCGGAATGACGGACGTTAGTCCGGCGTCAATCTGAAACTCCCGAATCAGATTCAAACCTGTAAAGGAGAGAATCGTGTCCGACAAAGTGAAAGCTGTACCGGAAGGTTATCACGCCCTGACGCCCTATTTGGTCATGAACGACGCGGCGCGGGCCATCGAATTTTACAAGGAGGCTTTCGGCGCGCAGGAGGTGATGCGCCTGGACGCGCCCGACGGCAAGATCGGGCACGCCGAGTTGAGGGTCGGGGACTCGATCTTCATGCTCGCCGATGAGTGCTCGGAGTCGCCCCAACGCGCGCCGCAGTCCCTCGGCGGCACGTCGGTCGGGCTTATGCTCTATGTCGAGGACGTGGACGCGGTGGTGGAGAGCGCGGTCTCGGCGGGCGCGAAGCTGGTGAGGCCAATCAAGGATCAATTCTACGGCGACCGGACGGGTGGGGTGGAAGACCCCTTCGGCCACTCTTGGTACGTCGCGACGCACGTCGAGGACGTTGCGCCCGAAGAGTTGCAGAGACGCGTCGCCGCGATGCATCAAGCCAGCGCCACTGCGTAAAGCATGATCCAAATGTGGAAGGGAGCGGCCTGTCGCGACAGGCCGCTCCCTTCGCACGCGGCGAGTTGAAAACGAGCAAGGGAAGTTGGCCTTGACGACGCCGTGCTCGCCGCCGTCGGGGCCGTCCGCTCGTGGCACGCCTCCGACCACCGCCGCATCGCACGCCACCCGCGCTACCCGCGCGAAGGCCGCCTGTATGTTTAGTATCAGTTAAGGGATAAGGAAGGAAGCTAATAAGGGTAATAATATAGTTGACGCACCACGCTTTTGGTGCTAAGATGCTTCCACGATGAAGCACGAACCCACATTCCCCAAGACGCTACAGCAAGCCATTCTGTACTTCTCAGACCTCGACACCTGCACAACCTTCATGGCTCAGATTCGTTGGCCCGAAGGTGTGACTTGCCCCTACTGTGCGAGCAAGGCGGTATCTTATCTGTCCACCCGCCGCAAGTGGAAGTGCATGAATAAGGTTTGCCACAAGCAGTTCAGCGTGAAGGTCGGTACTGTCATGGAAGACAGCCCGATTACGCTTGATAAGTGGCTCGCCGCCGTGTGGCTCATCACCAACGCGAAGAACGGCATTAGCTCTTATGAGATTATGCGCGCGTTAGGTGTGACTCAGAAAACCGGATGGTTTCTGCTTCACCGCATCCGCCTTGCGATGCAGACCGGGACGTTTGAAAAGCTTTCGGGACAGGTGGAAGCCGACGAGACTTACATCGGCGGGCTCGCGCGCAATATGCACAGAAGCGAACACGCGCGTAAGGTTCAAGGCACGGGCGGGGCTGGCAAGGTCGCCGTGATGGGTCTGCTTGAGCGCGACGGCAAGGTGAGAGCCAAAGTGATAGACAACGCGCGGCAGGAGACGTTACACGCCGAAGTGAGAAGCAACGTCGAGCAGGGCGCGGAACTCTTCACTGACGGGTGGAAGGGTTATAGCGGTCTGCATCAGGATTACATTCATCAGGTGATAGACCACGCCGAGAAGTACGTTGACGGGCAGATTCACACCAACGGGATAGAGAACTTTTGGTCGCTCCTCAAGCGCGGCATCAAAGGCACGTATGTGAGTGTCGAGCCGTTCCACCTGTTCAGATACTTAGACGAGCAGACTTTCAGATTTAACGAGCGGAAGGGGAAAGACGCTGATAGGTTCGTTCAGACTGTGAAGCAGATTGCGGGAAAGCGGCTGACTTTTGACGAACTTACCGGCAAGAAAACGAGTCACTAAAGAGAAGCGACAGGGACGCGGGAAGCGTAAAGGCTAGTCACTTGGCTGGCCTTTTCCTTTTGCCCGCTTTCTCCCTCTGGCGTTCGTACTTCGCCCTTTCCTTGTCCACTTCGCTTTTCGGCACGGCCATGAGGTTACGCAAGGTCTGTTCAAAGCGCGTGAACTCTTCGGACTTCTGCGGCTGTGCTTCAGTCTTTTTCATGCGTGGCATTATAACACCGCGTCTGTATGCCCGCCTTTCCTGTGGCGGGCGTTTTTATTGTCTCGGCGTTGGGGACGGGATATTAAGACACTTCCAAGTGTTCGGCGATGGCCTTTACAAGTTGGTGCGTCTCATTGATAGGCCCATTCATGTTGACATAATCGGCGGTTCCTACAACCGTCCCGCAAGAGGCGCACTCGATGAAAACGACCTTGCCCGTGAAGTTCGCGGGCTCGCCGACGACGGCTTCAAACTTCTTCCCGTCACACTTACCGCAAGTTGAGGTTGCCATAGTTTTTTCTCCGGGAGGTTTAAGATTGTGAATGAACGGGCGGTTAGAGATGCGCTTGCCACGGTCGAACAGGAACTAGCTGACGACGCGAGGAGCAGCCAAGCGAAGGACGTTCTTACAGGCATGAAACGCACCTTAGAATGGCTCTTGTCTGGGCAAGAAGGATTACTCTTCGACCCTCGCCAGAATCTGCTTGAGCAATTCATTTCGCCCCGCCCCCGCGAGCTAGCTTCTGCGCTTCGGCTTGATGGGTAGTTTGGCGGGCAAGTCTAACTCATCATCAATCAAAACGTCCGTACTGACGTTGGCTGCACGCGCGTATTGCAGGAGCGCGTGCAAAGGCGGCTCAAGTATTCCCCGCTCGTATTTCGATATGTAGTCCCGTTCTAACTCATCCTCTAAACCCAACCGCCTGACCATCTCGCCTTGAGACAGTCCGAGCCGGGAGCGTATCTCAGACAACTTCCCGGCGAGGCGTTCCGGCCTCTTCCTCTTCTGTTTCGACTTGCTTTTAGGGACGTACGTCCCTAAAATACGTCCGTCTCGTTTCGTCGCCAAAAGTCCTCGCGGCTTTTCTTTGGCGACGCCCATCACTCGGTAGTGAGAGAGTCAAGCATCCGGTCGTTGCCGTTTTTCAAAGACTAGAACGCGCGGAATATACCATATGAACCTCACGTTAAAAGGCATTTTAGTGTGTGATTAAAGACAGGGGTGCGTGGGTAGCGCACTCTTGAGCACGCCCGTCTGAGGTGGGATGGGTTGTGCCGGGGGCCGCGTGTGCGCCGGGGCGGGCGCGGGCGCGGCCTCGCCGTGTCTTAAACTACTCTGCTAACTTGGCGGCAAGGTGCTGCATGAATTGGCGGGTATTATCCATGATGTCTTTTGTCTGTCCCGGTTGATAGACTTTTCTAGTATGAGAGACGTTATTACGCCACGCGTCTTTGAAGTTCCTAAACTGCGCGATGGCGTGATTATAAAACTCGAACCTTTCGGTTTTAATCAGGGACTTGCGCTTTCCCACGGCCAGAGGCTTTAGACCGTCATCAAGCGCGGCGATCAAATCACCCCACTCACTGAGTTCAAGCTTATGCTTCAACTTGTTCGTCACTCTCAAGCCTTTAACTAACGCGCGCGCCCCATGCTCGACCGCCCGCATGAGATGAAAAACGCAGGCGGTATTGTTCCCCGTCGCATAGCAGTTTCCCGCCGCCGTTATCTCTCCGTTGGCAGCAGGGAATTTCGAGGCAACATCTTGCCCGAACAATGCAGGGTTCTCGTAGCAGCTTGCCTCAGAGGGCGGGATGAACATGAACAACCTGTCAGTAAGCTCATCCTCTATGCGATGGTGCAATTCAGGCAGGGACTTCCTAACTTCCCCGTAAGTTGTTTTTGGTCTTGAGAGGGACGCCCTGAGTTGTCCGGCATAGCGAGAGGAATAACTAAGACCTATTTGGTCGCAATTAGATTTGACTAGTTGTAACTGTTCGCCGAGAGACTGTCTAAGGCTCTCACTCATCACCGAGTTTACGGCACGTTCATCAATCTCAAGGCCCTCAATCGAAGTGAGCAAAGCGGAGATGCGAAAGAATACGTGCCCTTCAAATTTAATCATGTCGAGAAGGCTCACAAGTTGGAATGGTCGAGCATCCCGTTTCGCGCCTTCTCTCGCCGATGAGCTTGATTGAGAATGTGCGTCAGCGTTCATAGGTGAACGCTAAAGACAGCACGCACACTCTTCAATAAAAAGCACGCAAAACCGGATGTGAGGTATTATGAAGATACGAGCTTGGTGCGTCAACTATATTATTGCCCTAATAAGTTACTTAGACATCTTCGCGTAGGCGGCGCTCGCGTAATGTCAGTTCATTGAAGTGCCTGCGCGGGTTGCCACACATCCAGCAGGAGCAGAGCTTTCGGGTGTGAGCCATTTGACCAATGCGGCGCGGCTCGTCTTTGTGGACGCCGCCATAATAATCTTTGACGCGGCGCTTGATGCGTTCTTCGTGATGTCGTCGAATGGCACGAGATTTCATACTTCCTACCTCTCCGACCGCTCCGGAAAAGTATCATAAGAGTGCCTATGAATTCGAGTGCTGGTGCGTAAAACGGGTAAGTGAAAATCCGCTGCGGCGGGTATAATCGAGCCGTGGATACAGAGAAGCTGCCGCCGACATTTAAGGGGAGACAGTACGAGATTCGTGCTCTGGGGTTGCGCGATTTCGCGGGGCTGCGTAAAGACGACGCGCCGCTCGACCCGTTCGAGCTGGCGTACTTCGCGAAGCTTCTGGTGATTGACTTCGAGCAGATCGGCGGGCTCTCGGAGGAGACACGCGAACACCTGCTCGGCGCGGGGATGAACGATTGGTCGGGCGGGACTTGCTCGCGGCCTTTGCCGAACGGTTGGCGGGTGGTCATCTTGAATCCGAAGCACGGGAGGGCGCGCAACAACGCGACGCTGATGGAGGAGGTCTGCCATGTCTTCCTCGGCCACAAGGCGAACCGTCTTTCCATCGTGGCGCAGAACAAGCAGGGGAAGACGGTCGCGCGCGACTACAACGAGGCGGACGAGGAGGCGGCATACGCCGTGGGCGCGGCGGCGCTCGTGCCCTTCGCGGGGCTCCGGCAGTTGATGCGGCAGGGAAGGACTTCCATCGAGATGGCGCGTCACTTCAACGTCAGCCGGGAGCTGGTCGAGTACCGTTTGAAGGTCTGCCGCCTCTGGGCCGAGTACCGCGAGCGCCACCCGGAAGAGGACGCCGCGCGGCTCGCACGCCGCAACGGTTATCTCAAGGCCGCAGGGGCGCGGACACAGAGTTAGACACGTCAATGAGCCCCTTTCAGGGGCTGTCAAATTACTTCTTATTGCTGCGCCTGCGCGCGCCCCGACTGGATGAGGCGCTGGCGGGCGGTGTTGCCGGGGACGGCGATGTGCGTGGCCGGGTCGAACTCCTTGCCGACGGCGGGGCTGCCTTGCGGAACCCAGATTTCGACGCGCGTTGAGCTGTAGCCGCTCGGCAGGTAACGGACGAAATAACCGTCCGGGTGCAGAGACCAGCGGCCCGAAGGCACTTCGCGACTGCCCTCGCCCAGAGGGGCCGCGCCCGAAAGAACGGCGACTCTTTCCATCTCGGCGAACGAAGCGCCCGGCGTCGTCAACATCTGCCGGAGCTGCGCCTCGGCCTGCGCGATCTGCCGGAGCGGTTCGGGGACGCCGCCGAGCGCGTCCGTCAGCGCGTTGCCGGAGAGCGCGTCGAGCGCGTTGCGGTTGAGCGAGGCGAGCTGGCGCGGCGTGAGCAGTTGCGAGGCCGTGGCCTTGATGTCGCCCTGCAAGTCCTCGAACTTGGCGCGCGCGATGATGGCCCACAGGAGTTGCTGAATCTTCTGCTGCGGTATCTCCGGTCGGTTGACCGAGTTGCGGACGATGGTCATCACGGCGTCTTCCGCCGGGCCTTTCGGCGGCGCGAAGAGGTAGCCGTCGCCGCCGCCGGGGCCGTGCGTCCCGGCCTTGAGGCAGTAGCTCTGCGTCTGCATCGAGTACGCGCCGGGCTGGAGGACGAAGCCGCCGTTCGGCGTCCGCTGGAGCGTCATCAAAGAACGCCTGCGCCTCGCGCGGAGTGAAGCCGTCCTTCGACGCGTCGCCCCACTTGGCGTCGGGCAGGCTCGTCGTAATCGGCTCCTTGCCGGCGAGCAGGTTCGGCGTCTTCTTCTTCAACTTGTCGCCGAGCCCGCCGAGTCCGCCCAACTGGGCCGACGCGCTCCCCGCGAGGGACAACAAAAGCACCGCGAAGGAGGCGAGCATGAAGACCCGCCTCGTGCTGGAAAATCTCATCTCTTTATCTCTCTGTGTAAGAAACATCCGACTCGTTTATCGTAGCCTCCCGCGCACGCGGCGGGCAAGCAGAGAGTGTCTCGCTCCTCCGAGTGCGTGAAAGAGCGAAAAGTGCAGAAGGCTTTAATGCGTGCCGCCGCCGCGCGGCTCGCTCTTCCATTTTCGACTTCCATCGTTTAGTTTCGGACGCATGAGTCGAGAGGGCGGTGATGCGCTTCAACGCTGGCTCGAATTGCGCGACGAGATCAAGCGGCGCATTGACTATCGCTCCTTCTACCTCCGCTACTGCCCCGAAGCGCGGCAGGCGGGCGCGCGCCTCCACTCGCTCTGCCCCATCCCCGCGCACGCGCACAGCGGCAAAGGCCATCCGAGCCTCTCCGTAGACCTTCAGCAGGGACTCTTCAACTGCTTCTCGCGCGGCGAGGGCGGCGACGCCTTCACCTTCTACGAGTTGATGCACGGCGTCACCTTCGCCGAAGCCGTCCGTGCGCTGGCGCGCGACCTCGGCCTCGACGCGCGGGGCGGACACAGACGGCCTTCGCTGGCCTCAGCCTCCGCGCCCGACGTGGAAGCGGCGGGCGACACGGAAGACTTCGCGCCGCTCGACGAAGGGCGGATGCGCGCCGTCTGCGAGAGCTTTCTCGAAGTCTGCCGCGAAGAAGAGCAGCTCGAAGGCTTGAACTACCTCGCGCGGCGCGGGATTGATTCACGCACGGTCGCGCGGGCCGGGCTCGCCTACTTCCCGCGCCGCGCCTACCGCCGCGTGATGCGGAGGATGCGCGACGGCTTCCCGCTCGAAGAGCTTCAACGTGGCGGGCTCTTCAACCGAAGGGAACATCTGACCTTCTACCGCCACCGCCTGCTCTTCCCGTTCCTCGTCGAGGGCCGCGCCGTCTATCTACAGGCGCGCACGACCGCCGCCGGGGTTGAGCCGCGCTGGCACAACATGCGCGGCCCCGTCCCGTCGCTCTACAACCTCGACGCGCTCGCGGAGCTTCCGAGCGGCGCGGTCGTCTACCTCGTCGAAGGCTTCACCGACACTCTGACGCTCGTCGCGCACGGCTTCCCGGCGGTCGGCCTCGTCGGCGCGGGCGGCCTCAAGGACGAATGGCTCGCGCCCCTCGGTCGCTTCCGCGTCGTCGCCGCGCTCGACCCTGACGCCGCCGGCCTTCGCGCCGCCGCCCGCTACCGCGAAATGTTCGCGCGCCGGGGCGCACCCCTCGCCCTCGTCCGACTCCCGACCGACGTTAACGACTTCTTCCGCCAGCACCCGGCGGCGGCGTTGGAGTTCGAGCTGTTGACCGAAACGGCGCTGGAAAAAATGATGAATGCGGAATGATGAATGATGAATAAAAGACAGTTAACAGTTTTGAGCTAAGTACAGGACAAAAATTGAGAACTAAAGATGCATAAAAGCCATCGTGCTTCTATCCTTTCCGAGATTCACCGCAAATGAGTCTGGAAAGGGAGAAAAGTAACGATGGCTCACACGTCGCCGTTGGAGCGAGTGTTGCGACAAAATGTAGCGTGGAACCGCGCCCGCATCAACTTCCTGGCAAAGTTTCTCATCGCGCTCATCGAAGTCAGAACCGTTAATCTCACGGAAGTCGCTAACGTCTTTGCCGGGAGCGCCAAGCCAGAGTCGCACTACAAGCGCATCCAACGTTTCCTCCGGTTCTTTGAACTGCCCTTCCGAGAGTTGGCCGTCTTCGTCGCGCGTCTCGTCGGTGTGTCCGGCCCGTGGGTTATCACACTTGACCGCACCGACTGGTACTTCGGCAACACGCCTTTGAACGTGATGGTCTTGGGCATTGCACACAAAGGCGCGGCCTTCCCCGTGTTGTGGAGAGTGCTGGAGAAGAAAGGCTGCTCTGATACGCAGGAGAGAATCGCGCTCCTCGACGAGTTTCTCGATCTCTTCGGGGTCAAAGCAATCCAGTATCTGTGCGCCGACCGCGAGTTTATCGGCAAAGACTGGTTCTCGTATCTGGTCAAAAAGCAGATTGATTTTCGCATCCGCGTGCGCGCCAACACGCAACTGACGACACGGCGCGGAGCGAGGGTCGCGGCCAGAAGGTTGTTCGCCAACCGGCGCACAGGGCACGCGGTTGAGTTGGCAGGCGCGCGTCGGTTGTGGGGTCGGGAGGTTTATGTCAGTGGGATGCGCCTCGCGGGAGGTGACTTGCTGGTGGTGGTCGCTCCCCGCCAGAGTGCTGAGATGATTGCCGAGTATGCGGTGCGCTGGGAGATTGAGACCTTGTTCGGATGTTTGAAGTCGCGTGGCTTCCGGATGGAAGAAACGCACCTCACCGACCCTGAGCGGCTCAGGAGGCTGGTCGCACTGCTGGCGCTGGCCTTTTCGTGGGCGCATGTCATCGGCGAGTGGTTGACGCAAGCGAAGCCACTCAAGACGAAGAATCATGGACGAATGGAGCGCAGTATCTTCAGACATGGTTTCGATCACTTGCGCCGCATACTATGCGGCACGTTATGCAAAATGAAACAGCTTGCGTTTAGACAAGTTATCCAACTTTTGTCCTGTACTTAGAGTTTTGAGTTTTGAGTTTTCAGTTAAGACCAGAGCTGAAAACTGAAAACTGTCTACTGAAAACTTCCGGCCATTCATCATTCATCATTCCGCATTCATCATTTATAATCCTCCGCTGATGCCCGACGAGCACACCAAGACGCACGGCCCCGTGGCGGGCCTGACCGTGACGGACAAGCTGCGCCTGCTGCTCGACATCACGAAGAAGATCAGCCGCTCGCTCAACGTCGAAGAGGTTCTGGCGCAGGTCATGGACACGCTCGACTCGCTCCTGCCTTACGACGCGGCGGGCATCTACATCATCAAGCGCACCGCGCCGCACGGCGAAGGGCCGCGCGCCGTCGTTGCCGAGCCCGTCCCCCCCGACATCGTCTTCCACGCCGAGGCCGTGCGCGGCTACGACATCGGCGAGATGATGGAGCTGAACCTCAAGCTCGGCGAGGGGCTCATCGGCTACGTCGCGCAGACGGGCGAGGCGCTCATCGTGCCCGACGTGCGCGCCGACGCGCGCTACTTCAACGCGCGCAAGGAGACGCGCTCCGAGATGATCGCGCCCATCATCTCGAACGACGAGGTGATCGGCGTCTTCGACCTCGAATCCGACGACCTCGACGCTTATCAGGAGGATGACCGGCAGATACTTATGCTGCTCGCCTCGCAGGTCGCCATCATCGTCGAGAAGGCGATGCTCCACGAACAACTCGTCGAGAAGAAGCGCCTCGAAGCGCAGCTCGAAGTCGCCCGTCAGGTGCAACTCTCCCTGCTCCCGCCGCGCGACCCCGTGCTCGAAGGCTTCGACATCAGCGCCTACAACTTCTCGACCGAGGAGGTTTCGGGCGACTACTACGACTTCGTCCAAATCTACGAAGACCACCTCGGACTCGTCATCGCCGACGTGTCGGGCAAGGGCGTCCCGGCCTCGCTCCTGATGGCCTTCCTGCGCGCCTCCCTGCGCGCCGCCATCCGCATCGGCTACGCCCCGAACGTCGGGATGTCGAAGGTCAACTTCCTCCTCTGGGAGACCATCGAGCAGCACCAGTACGTGACGGCCTTCTACGGCATGCTCGACGCGACGAACCGCACGCTCGCCTTCGTCAACGCCGGTCACAACCCGCCCGTGCTCTTAGAGCGGGACGGGAGCGCGCGTTTCATCGAGCGCGGCGGGCTGCCGCTCGGACTTTTCCGCGACACGCGCTATTACGAGTATTACCTGCCCATCGAGTCGGGCCAGATTCTCGTGCTCTACACCGACGGCGCGACCGAGGCGAATGCCCCCAGCGGCGAGGAGTACGGGCGCGACCGGCTCGTCGAGGCCGTCCGCACCACCCGCGACAAGAGCGCCCGCGACATGATTGACTTCATCTACAACGACATCTTCGAGTGGTCTGGCGGGCGCGGCGCGAGCGACGACGTGACCTTCGTCATCGTCAAAGCGCAGTAAGAAGGCAAAAGTAAAAAGGTAAAAGGCAAAAGTGAGAAGGCACGTCGCCTCTTCACTTTTGCCTTTTACCTTTTTACTTTTGCCTTCTCTAGTGCGCCGTCAGAGAGACGTGCGCGTGGTCGCCGCCGGGCGCGAGCGGCGCGCGGTAGTCGCCGAAGTTGAATTCCGCCTCCGCGCCGAGGAAGGCGTAAACGTCAAAGCCGTAGGCGTCGAAGTACGCCGCCAGATCGTCAGCCTTGCGCAGGAAGATTGCCGGGGCGTAGCCTGCTTCAGAGCGTATTTCCAGCAGGCGCTCGATAACTTCCAGCGGGGCGAAGACTCTCACCGGGTCTCTGTATGTCGCCATCTCGAAAGCGCCTCCTTCCATTGCAGCCGGAGCGAACTCCCACAAACGGCGAATGCGCGCCCCGCGACTTGCTGTCATTGTGATGTACGCCCCACGCGGCACGGTTGTTTGCACTTCTCATGTATTTTCGGTTACAACTGTTCACGGAAACGTTTCTGCCGCCACCGCCCCTCGGCGGCAAAAACTTCCGCCCGGCGAGCCTATCCTCAACCCACGCTTGCCATTCCTCGCAGCCTTTGTCATCTTAGAGTTCGTGGACTGCACGCGGGGTGCGCTCGCCCGACAAGCCTCTCGCCGCCAGCATATAAGACCCGGAGCGTAATTATTTAATGAGCACAGAAACACACGCCGGAGCCGCGCCGCCCGCGACTCCCGCGCCGCAGATGAACTTCGTCGGCGTCCTCCAACGCATGTTGGCGGTCTCGGACAGGGTCAGCGACCTCATCTTCTCGCCGGGCCGCCCGCCGCAGATCGAGCTCATGGGAGCCTTGCAGCCCGTCCCCCTGCCGGGGCTCGAAAAGCTTCTGCCGAACCACACGACGGCCATCGCCAAACTGCTGATGGGCAACCACGTCGTGGCCGCCGAGAACCTCGAAAAGTTCGGCTCCGCCGACCTCTCCTACAGCGCGCCGGGGCTCTCGCGCTTCCGCGTCAACATCTTCATGCAGCGCGGCTCGCACGCCATCGTGATGCGCGTCATCCCGCAGCGCCCGCCGCAGTGGGCGGACTTCAACCTCCCCGAAGTCCTCAAGGAGATAGTCGGCATCAAGAACGGGCTCGTCCTCGTGACCGGGCCGACCGGCAGTGGCAAGTCCTCGACGCTCGCCGCCGTCATTGACCTCATCAACGAGACGAAGGCCTATCACATCATCACCATCGAAGACCCCATCGAGTTCCTGCACATGCACAAGAGCTCGACCATCCACCAGCGCGAGCTGCACTCGGACACGCCGAGCTTCGCGCTCGCCCTGCGCGCCGCGCTCCGGCAAGCGCCGAAGGTCATCCTCGTCGGCGAGATGCGCGACCGCGAGACCATCGAGGTCGCGCTCGAAGCCGCCGAGACGGGCCACCTCGTCCTCTCCACCCTGCACACGATTGACGCCTCGAAGACGATTGACCGCATCATCGGCGTCTTCCCCAAGAACGAGGAGCAGGCCATCCGCACGCGCCTCGCGCAGACCTTCCGCTTCATCGTCTCGCAGCGACTGCTACCGCGCGCCGACCAGCAGGGCCGCGTCGCCGCCATCGAGATTCTCAAGTCCACGGCCCGCACGCGCGAGTACATGGAGCGCGGCGAGACCGAGGGCCGTTCGCTCGTGGACGCGATGGAGCAGGGCGAGCTCGACGGCATGCAGACCTTCGACGGCATCATTGATAAACTGATCCGCACCGGCGTCGTTAGCAAGGACGAGGGCGTCGCCTACGCCACCAACCCCGGCAACCTGCTCCTCCGCCTGAGCGACATGGGCGGCGTCACGGAGGCGGGGAAGACGCCGGGGCCGCCGGACAAAGGCTCGATGCTCGACATGATTGAGTAACTCTTCGCGCAGATTGACGGCAACCACGCCGCCCTCGAACCGGCATCAAACCGGCGGGGCCTTAATGAAGAAAGAGCCGACGAAAAACATCCGGCGGGCGCTCCTCGCGGGGCTTATCGTGTGCTGCGCGTTGCTGCTGCCGTCGCCGACGCCTTCCGCCGCCGACTCTTATTTGCGCAACCCGTCCGCCGATTCCATCCGGATTACGTTGCCGCCAAGCGGCGAGGTGCGGATTGAGAACCGGCGTGGAGGCGTGCGGGTCGAAGTCTGGGCCGAGGATTACATCACCTACGCGGTCGAGGGGGAACAGACCGCCCGCGCCCGTGAGCCCGAAGCGGGGAAAATCAAGAACAGCTAAATCTAAGGCCGCGCCGCATCGCCAGTCGCCCGTGCGGATGGAGAAGTTGGAGAGCCACGTTCTCATCACCGTCCCGCGCTCGAACACTCCGAACTCTCCGCCGGTCGGGCTGCGCGTCAGCGTCCCCGCCGCCACGCGTCTGAAAATCCTGACCGCCGAAGGCAACATTTTCGTCAACGGCCTGCCCGCTTCGCTCGACGCGCAGAGCATCTCCGGCGACATGAGCGTGAGCCTCGCGGCCCGTCCCGACGCCGACGTGACGGCGCAATCGCTGAACGGCACGGTCACGCTCGGCGAAGGGCTCGACGCCCCGAACGGCGCTCAGGGCCGCGTGCTCCGCCAAAAATTTAAAGCGCGCTGGGGCGACGCGAGCCGCCCCGTCAACCTCTTCTCCGGTCGCGGTCGCATCAGCCTCGACGCGCTCGCCTCCGCGCCCCGCCGCGCCGACTCCGCGAGCACGCCGCGCCGCACGACCCCTAACAACGATTCAAACGAGAACGGTGATTTGAGCGGCGGGCCGCCGACTCTCTCCGGTTCTTCCGCTTCATCGCAGAGGCCCGCGCCGCAGGCGTCGGAGACGCCGGAGGAGGTTGACGAGGACGAGGTGGTGCGCGTCGAGGCAGACCTCGTGACGCTCAACGTGAGCGTCGTCGAGCGCGCCAGCGGGCGCGGCCTGACGGGTCTCGTGCGCGAAGACTTCCGGCTCGCCGAGGACGGCGTGGAGCAGGAGCTTGCGCACTTCGAGTCGGCCAACGCGCCCTTCGATTTCCTGCTCCTGATAGACCTTTCGGGCTCGACGGCGAAGGTCACGGACACCATCCGCGCGGCGGCCCGCCGCTTCGTGGCGGCGACGCGCGCGCAGGATAGAGTCGGCGTCGTGGCCTTCTCCGGCGCGACATCGGTCGTCTCGCCGCTCACGATTGACCGCCGCGCGCTCGACGCGGCAGTCTCCGCGATGCAGCCGCCGCAGGGCGACACGAGGCTCTACGACGCGCTCGACTTCTCACTCAACTATCTTGAGCGCGAGTCAACACCTTCGCGCCGCCGCGCCGTCATCCTGATGAGCGACGGGCTCGACAGCACCCTGCCGAACGTCACGGGCACGGGCTCGAAGACGACTTACGGGGAGGTGCGCGACCGCGCGCAGGAGTTCGACGGCGTGCTCTACACCATCTGGACGGACACCGAGGAGTACGAGGCCTTCAGCCCCCTCGACATCCAGCCCGAAACCTTCGACCTCGCGCGCGAGCGCACGCAGCAACTCGCCGAGGCGGGCGGCGGACTCTTCTACGAAGTCGCGCGCCTCGAAGACCTCGCGGGCGCATACGAGCGCGTCGTCGCCGACCTCGGCACGGTCTACAGCCTCTCCTACCGCCCCACCAACAAGCAGCGCGACGGTCGCTGGCGGGCCATCCGCGTCCGCCTCCCGCGCCACCCCTCGGCGGTCGCGCGCGGCAAGCGCGGCTACAATGCGAAATAAAATTTAAGGCGGGTTGCGGAAAGCTCAGTCGGCGAAGAGCTGCTCGGCGCGGAGGGTGAGTTGTGGGAAGACGGCTGACTCGATCTGCTCCGCGCCTTCGAAGGTGCGCCCCTCTTCGAAGTAGCCTCCGGCCTGACGCCGCACCTCGACCGTCCGTGCCGTCTCGTCCACGAGCCACAACTCCCGCACGCCGAGCGCGCCGTAGGTGTCGGCTTTCGTGTTCCGGTCATAGATGGCCGAGCCGGGCGAGATGACTTCGACGACGAGGTCGGCGGTCGTCCGCCGCGCCGGGTCGAGCCGGGCTTCGAGTTCGGCGGAGACGTAGAACAAGTCGGGCTCAAGGTACGTCCGCGCGCTCGTCCAGATGGCGGCGCGCGGCACGTAAATGCCGCCTTTGTCATCTATGCTATCAAGGTGACGGGTCAAAAACCGGTTGAGCCGTCTGATGACGCTATCATGCGTTTGTTCCGGTGGTGGAGACATGTAGAGCACCCCCGCGATGAGTTCGAGCTTGGAGCGGTCAGGCGGGTCGGGCAGTTGCCAGAACTCTTCGAGGGTGTAGGTCTTAACCAGCGGTGAAGTGTTAATCCGGGTGGACATCTTTTGACCTCTCGCCGCGCAGTATAACACTCCGCGCCGGTGTGCGGAGGGACTTCTCGACGCCGGGGCCGCGTAATCGGCTCGCCCGCGAGGCGGGAAGCGGCAGCGGAAAGCGGCGTTCGTGCGTCTAAGTCTTTGCCATGCGAACTAGGGGAAAACAGCTCATCATTTGCGTTCTTGCCGGCGCCCTCAGTGTGGGGGCGTTGGCGTCTTGCGGGAAGAAGGGCTCGCGCGGCGTGGGCGCGTCGGCCCCGGCGGTCGCTTTGCCCGTCGTCGAGCCGCCGAGGCGGACGCTGCCGCCGCTCCCGGCGCGTGCGCTCTCGCCGCGCCTGCGTGGCTTGCGCGCGCGGGCGGCGGAGGCGGCCTCGCGCACGCGAGGGCTCGTTTGGAAGGGCGAAGTCGGGATGACGGAGCTTTCCGGTTGGGAGTACGGGACGCGCACGAAGGAGATTGCCGACGTGTTCGGGACGGACGACCTGCGGGGGATGAGCAATCTGGCCGTCGCGGGCGGGATGCTGCCCGAAGGCACAGACCTCGCCGCGCTCGCCGTGAGCTTCACGGCGGCGATGGCGGGCGCGAACTACTCGCCGCTCGACAAGCAGGTGCTCGTCGTCTCCGAGTCCGCGAAGGGCTTGACGAAAGCGCCCGACTCTTCGCTGCTCACGCACGAGTTCGTCCACGCGCTGCAAGACCAGCACTTCGACTTGCTCTCGATGCTCCTCGTCCGCCCGTTCAACTTCGACCGGACGGAGGCGACGTTCGCGCTCGTCGAGGGCGACGCGATGAACGTCGAGCGCAGGCTCCAGAGCGGCGACGCGTGGGCGCGGCGCTCTCTGGACGACATCGCGAGGGCCGAGGAAGATCGGTTCGCCGTCTACCGCAACGGCATCGGCGCTCTGTTCCCTCCGCTTCTAACCGAGACCTTCATCTTCCGCTACCGCGACGGCGCGCGCTTCGTCGAGGCGGTGCGGCGCGCGCGCCCTCCGGTCGAGCTCGATGAGGTCTTTCGTCACCCGCCTCAGTCGAGCGAGCAGGTGCTCCACCCCGAAAAATTCTTCGCGCGCGAAGCGCCGCGCGAGGTCTCGCTCGACGGCGAAGGGTTTAACCGGCGCGGCTGGCGCGCGCAGGCCGCGACGCCGCTCGGAGAGATAGGCGTGCGCGGCGTGCTGCTCGCGGGCGTCCCGGTGGAAGAGGCGCGGCGCGCGGCAGCGGGCTGGGGCGGCGACAGCGCCTTCGTCTTCGAGCGCGAGGGCCGCGCGCCGCTCTTCGTCTGGAAGACCGTGTGGGACAGGCCGGAGGACGCGCAGGAGTTCTTCCGCGCCTACAACGCGCTCAAGCGGCGCGGCGCGACCGAAGGGGGGCAGCGCGGCGACGCGCCCTCAAGCGACACGGAGCGCGTCTGGAACGAAGGCGGCGGCCTCGTCACGCTCGTCCGCATCGAAGGCGACGCGGTGACGATTGTGCGCGGCAGCGAGCGAGAAGTGCGCGGCGCGCTCGAACTCGCTTTGAAGCGTTAAGGCCCGGCGCAGGGGAGCACAAGTCTCTTGCGGGTGGTGCGGAATGGGAGTATTCTGTCGGCGTCGAGAAACATTCATCTCTCCCGCTACCAGTCCTGAAGTCCAACAAAGGAAGAGCCCTATGAAAAGCATCCGTCAAGCCTCACGGCGCAGTTTCTTGATTCTGGCCGCCGTCTCTCTGTGCGCTGTCGCCGTGTCGGCACAGTCGCTGCGCAGGGACGAGCGGTTCATCTCGGCGAAAGCGGGCGGGGTCAACTTCGCCTCCGGCAAGGTGGCCGTCAGGCGCGCGGGCGAGACGAAGTGGGTCGCGCTCACGGCGGACGACGACCTGAAGACGGGCGACGTGGTGAAGACCGGCGACAACGGTCGCGCCGAAGTGCTCCTGAACCCCGGCTCGTATTTCCGCCTCGGCGCGAACTCCGAGTTCGAGCTGGCTGACGCGTCGCTCGAAGACCTCCAACTGGGCCTCAAGTCCGGGAGCGCGGTCGTCGAGGCGACCGGCTACAGCGACATGGACCTGTCCATCTCGGTCGAGACGCCGCAGACGCGCGCGCGCATCGTCCGCAGCGGCATCTACCGCTTCGACGTGACGGGCGCGGGCGTGACCGAGGTCGCCGTCCAGAAGGGCCGCGCCTACGTCGGCTGGCCCGAAGTGCTCTACAAGGCCAGCAAGGTCGTGCGCGTCGGCGCGGGCGGCGTGCTCGAAGTGGCGAAGTACGAGAAGAAGGCCGAAGACCGGGACGCCCTCGACCTCTGGAGCCGCGAGCGCGGCAAGGAGTTGGCGAGGATGAACGAGAAGCTCTCGCGGCGGCAGGCCAACTCGCTGCTCTCGCAGACGAGCCTCCACATGTTCCCCAGCCGCTTCTCGGCGCGGGGCGTGTGGTACTACAACTCAATCTTCGGCTGCTACACCTTCGTGCCGTTCGGCGGCTATGACTACTGGCGCTCGCCCTACGGCCACGGCTACGGCAACCGGCTCTTCATCCCTTCCAGCAACTACGGCTGCTTCGGCTGTAACGACGACCGCACTTCCGGCCACGTGGGTTACGGCAACGACCGCGTCAGGAACCGCGGCGGCGACTCGAACACCAACACCGGCGGCGGCGGTCAGACAGTCAGCAACAATGGCGGCGGCGGGCCCCAGCCCAGCAACCCCGGCGGCTCGCGCGAGCCGGTCGTCACTGGCTCGCCCTCGCAGCCGATGATGGTCATCCAGGGACGCGGGCGTCCCGACCAGTAAAGGGGAAGACCCGGCGAGAATTAAAGAGCGCCGTGGCGAAGACAGAAAGAAAGACGAAGGGCTCGAACTTCATGAAGTTCGAGCCCTTCGTCTTTCATCATCTTCGAAGCGTCTTTTTAACTTCACTTCACTTGCGGGGGCAGATTTCGTCGGCGGCGATGAGCGCGGAGTGCGTGACGGCGGCGACGCCGTTGCCGGGGAAGGTCGTATCGCCGACCATGAAGAGGTTCTGGATCGAAGTCCGGTGCGTGAGGGCTTCGGGGCCGAAGACTCCGAGGCTCTGGCCGACGCCGCCGACCATGCCGAGCCTGCGCCGCGTCCGCTCGTAGATGGTGCGCGGCGTCGCCGTCTCCATAACCTCCGCGCCCGCGCCCAACTCCGGCAGCGCCGCGTGCAGACGCCCCCACAACTCTTCCAACGCGCGCTCGTCCTCGGCCTCGTGCCCCGACTCGTCTTCGTGAAAGGAGAACCACTGCGCCGCCTCCGTGAAAGTCGAGACGGTCGCGGCGCGTTTGCCTTCGGGCGCGCGCGCGTCCCAAGCGGGCGCGGAGCCGTACATGAAGAGAGCGCGCGCGGGGTCGAACTCCTCGCCCTCCTGCCAGTCCGTGAGCGCCAGCACGTGGTCGGCGGGAAGTCTTCGGGCGGCCTCTTCGTCCGCGCTCATGAAAATCTGGTACGCGCCCCAGCCGCGCAAAGTTTTGAGTCGCGCGCGCATGTCCGAGGGCGTGTGCTCCGCGCCGGCGAGTTTCCCGAACGTGTCCCAGACCGTGAGGTTGCTGACGACGGCGCGCGTGGCTTCGATTGTCTCGCCGCTCAAGAGAGTGACGCCCGTCGCCGCGCCGCCCGCGCCATAAGCGAGTCGCAGGACAGTTGCGTCGAGGCGCACGGTTCCGCCGCTCAGACGGATTGATTCGATCAATGCTTCGACGAGCGCCTCGGAGCCGCCACGGACGGCGTACATCCCGCGTCTCCCCTGACTCAAAGCGACCGCCGCGTAGAGGTAGGCGGTCGAGTCCGAAGGGTTCTGGGCGAAGATTTGGAGCTGCGCGTCAACGAAGCGGCGGAAGCGTGTGGAAGTCCCCGCGAGGTGTTGCGCGGCGGTGTGTTTGAGGCCGCCGAGGATGGTTGATGAAAGCCGCGCTTCCGAGGCGAGGAGTTTGAGCCGCCGGAGTCTTGGGGCCGTGGCGAGTGCGGGGAAGCGCGCCGCCGCGCGGTGCAATGCTTCGGCGAGCGGCTCAATCTCCCGGTAGAAGCCGAGCGCCGCGTCCGCGCATTCGGGGAAGGCGGCGCGCAAAGCCTCTTCAAACTCCCTTGCGTCCGGGCTGACTCTTACTTCCACACCGTCGGGCAGACGCACGACGTAAGAGGTCGAGAGCCGCCGCACTTCGGGCGCGTTCGTGGGCAGCTCCGCGAAGACGCGCTCGTGAATCTCGCCCGGCTGCCAGGAGGCGTAGAGCCCCGCGCCCGTCTCGAAGCGGTGGCCCGCGTGCTCGACGACGGCGGCGCAACCGCCCGCCGCGCTCTGTCTCTCCAAGAGGCACACGTTCAGGCCGCGCGCGGCCAGCAGCGCGGCGCACGTCAAACCGCCGATGCCGCCGCCGACCACCAACACTTCGTAAGGCATACTTTTCAGAGCGGCAGGCCGAGCAGCGCGGCGAGCGCCACGAAGCCGGGCTCGGCCCCGGTGCGCATCTGTTCGGGGAGGAACTGCTTGAGGTAAGGCTCCAAGACGATGAGCACCGACTGGATGCCGTTGAAGACGAGGTGGATGATGAAGCACGGCAGGAGCTTGCCCGTGCGCGCGCGGACGATGGTGAGGACGGCGCTGAGCATCAGGATGACGATGAGGATGCCGAAGTTCGGCCAGTACTGCGGGACGTGCACGAGCGCGAAGAGACCGACGACGAGCACGATAGCCCCCGCTGAACCGATGGCCCTCTGGAGCGCCGAGTAGAGCACGCCCCGGTAGATGACCTCTTCGACGAGAGGGGCCGTCGCCGTCGCCATGAAGGCCACGGTCACCGCCGTCAGCCTCGAACTCTGGAGGAGCTTGTCGAGCTGCGTCTCCGGCCCGTCGAAGAGGTAGATGAGGATGATGCCGATGACGTACATCCCGACGGCGACGGCGGCGCTCAGCCAGAAGTTGAACCTCTTGTCCCAGACCCATCCGAGCGAGCGCAGGAACGGATGCTTGCCGACGCGCGTCACGAGCAGCCACGCCACCCCCAGCGTCAAAAGGTGCGCCGGAATCGTCGAGACTATCTGAAGGAAAATCGCCGTCTTGTCCGACAGGAGGAATTCGGGCAAATCCTCCATCCGGACGCCCCGGCTGAGGATGTACGGGACGACGAAGACGAGCGGCATGATGATGATGAGCGCGACGCTCAACATCCAGAAGCCGACGGCGGCAGGGACGTGCCACGGCGGGTTATCGGGGCCGAGAGCGGGCGCGGGCGGCGTCGCGACGGGCAGCCCCTGTGCGTCGAGGTTGAGGTTGGCGAAACTGTCCTTCGGGAGTGATTCGGTCGGTATGCTCACGGTTCGGAGTTTAAGAGACGCGGACTGAGCGAGTCAATGCTGTCCTTAATCGAAGTGGCTTTCCATCGCGTCGCGGACGCGCTGCATGAGCGCGGGGAGTTCCGCGTCGGCGAGGCCCTGGGTGGGGATGGGCTCGCCGATGTGCATCTCGATTTCGCCGGGGCGGAAGATGAACGAGTCGCGGGGCAGGACTTGCCGCGAGCCGCAGATGGCGACGGGGACGACCGGCAGGCCCGTCTGCACGGCGAACTTGAAGCCGCCCTTCTTGAAGGCTTGAAGCGAGCCGTCGCGCGAGCGCGTGCCTTCGGGGTAGAGGAAGACCGAGACGCCCTCGCGCACTTCGCTCGCCGCCCTTTGGAGCGTCGCCACGGCCTCGGCGGTCGCCGCGCGGTTGATGGAGATGTGACCGGCGCGCGTCATGTGCCAGCCGAGGAAGGGAATCATGAAGACCTCGCGCTTGGCGGCGATGCGCAGTTGCGCGGGCAGGTAGCCGAGCATCGCGGGGATGTCCATGTAGCTCTGGTGCGTCGAAAGAAAGACGTAGGACGCGCCCGCGCGCAGGCGCTCCGCGCCGTAGACGCGCACGCGCGCCCCGGCGGTGCGCGCAATCATCCGGCTCCAAGTGCTCGCGCACCAGTGCTGCCGCCGCCCTTCGGGGTCGAAGAAGGAGACGGCGAGCGAGAGCGTGCCCATGACGACGGTGTAGAGGTAGATGAGCGGGATGGCGACTGCCGAATGAAGATAGTTGAGCGGCGTCGCCTTGCGCGGCGGCGCGGTGCGCGGCGCGCGTCGGTCTCCGTCCGGAACTCCTGTCGTCTCTGGCGGCGCGGTGGCTACTCGTTCCATGTCAGTCGGCTACGGGGATTCCGAGTCGGCGCGCGGCGAGGAGGAGGCCGATGATGGTCTTGGCGTCTTCGATTTCGCCGCTGGCGGCCATCGAGAGGGCGCGCTCGAAGGGCAGGCGGACGACTTCGATAATCTCGTCCTCCTCGTGTTTGCGCGCGGTCTCGCGGAGTCCGGTGGCGAGGAAGACCCAGAGACGCTCGGCGCAGAAGCCGGGCGTGGTGAAGAAGTCCGAGAGCGGCTCCATGCTCGCCGCGACGACGCCGAGTTCCTCTTCCAGCTCGCGCGCCGCGCACACTTCCGGCAGCTCGCCGTGCTCGATTTTCCCGGCGGGCAGTTCGAGCACGTAGCCGCGCGCGGGGTGTCGGTACTGGCGGACGAGCGCGACCGTGCCGTCGTCGAAGTAGGCGACGATACCTGCGCCGCCGTCGTGGCGCACGACCTCGCGTTTGTAGACCTGCGAGCCCTCGCGCACCGTGTCCAAGGCGACAGCGATGACGCGCCCCTTGAAAATTTGCTCGCTCGCCAGCACTTCCGGCAGCTCTTCCTGAGAGTTGTTCGTCATGTGTCTTTGCGTCGAAGGCGTCAGCGGCTCAGTAACTCTTGACCGTCTGCCGTGGCGGGTCGCCGGGGCCGGCGGGCCGGTCTTCGTTGACGCGGATGCCGACGAGGTCGGAGTCGAGATAAAAGTGCCGCCTGCCGGTCGCGGCCTCGCCCTCGCGGCTCAAGGGGTCGGCGTTGACTTTGAAGGAGGGCGGCTGCGCCTCAGTCTTCGGCGTGACCCGCAGCGTGAAGGTGTAGCCGTGCGAGACGAGCGAGTCGCCGGAGAGCGGGGCCTGAAAGACGCCCGCCTCGACCATCTCCTTGAAAGTCCCGTAGCGCGAGTAGGTCTGGAGATAGAGCTGCTGCGCGGCGGCAATGCCTTCGAGCGCGGCGAGCGTGTCGGCCTCGTTGGCCGCGACGACACGCCGCTGCCGCCCCTCGTCGCTCAACCGCATCGCGAGCCACACTAGCGGGACGAGCACCAAGAGCCCGACGACGGCGACGACGCCGAGCACCTTCCCATACTTTTTCGTTTCCGTATTGGCGGTCATGCGTGTTCAGGTTTTGCCGTCGTCTGTTTTCGGAGTAGTTCCTTCACCTCGCCGACGAGGTAGAGCGAGCCGGTGACGCAGACCGTGCCGCCGGGCGGCGTCTGCGCGAGCGCGAGCCGAAGGGCGTCGGCGCTCGACGGCGCGAGCGAGATTGTACTCGAACTCGACGGGACGGGCACAGCCAAGAGGAGTTCTTCGACCGACGCCGCGCGCGGGTGGACGGGCGACGTGAGGACGAGACATTCGGCGGCGGGGAAGAGCGCCGCGCCTATCTCCTGAAGCGCCTTGTCGCGCATCGCGCCGAAGACGAGCGTGACGGGCGGCGCGACGAACTCGTCGAGATACTCTCTGAGCGCGCGCGCGCCCGCAGGGTTATGCGCGCCGTCGAAGAGCAGAGGCGGCACGCGCGACGCATCGAGTTCAAGACGCCCGGCGTGTTCCGCCGTTTCGAGTCCAGAGATGATTGCCGCGGGCTCGATGCGGAAGCCGTGCTCGCCCAGAGCCTCGGCGAGCGCGACGGCGACCGACGCGTTGGATAGTTGATGACGACCGCGCAGTGAGAGTCGCAAAGTCCCGTAGTCGCTGCGCTCCGTGCGCAGGCGGACGAGGAGACGGCCTTCGTCGTCCGCGTCCACGACTTCTAAATCGCGCCCGCGCGCGGCGCGGCTCGACGCCGCACTCGCGGCAGCGACGGAGGAGCACGGCTTCGGCTTCATCATCTTGCGGCGCGAGGACGGCGGCACGCACGCCCGTGCGGATGACGGCGGCCTTCTCGGCGGCGATTTCGGCGAGCGTGTGGCCGAGATATTCCTGATGGTCGAGCGCGACCGGAGTGACGGCGACGAAGGAGGCGCAGGCGGCGGTCGTCGCGTCGAGCCGCCCGCCGAGACCGGTTTCGAGGACGGCCAACTCGACCCGCGCCGCGCGGAAGGCCGCGAGCGCGATGGCCGTCAACTGCTCGAAGAAGGTCGGGAGTGCGCCCGTCTCTCGTTGAACCTCTTCGGAAGCCGCGCGCACTTGAGTCGCCGCGCGCGCGAAGTCTTCATGCGAAATCTCTTCGCCGCCGACGCGGACGCGCTCGGTGATGGAGACGAGGTGCGGCGAGGTGTAGAGCCCCACGCGCAGGCCCGCCGCGCGCGCGATTGAGGCGAGCATCGCGGCGGTCGAGCCCTTGCCGTTCGTCCCGGCTATCTGGACGGAGGTGAAGGAGTCCTGCGGTCGGCCCAGGAGTTCGAGCAAACGCTCGGTGTTCTCAAGGCCGAGCTTGATGGCGACGGTCTCGTGACCGAGACTGAAGAGGTAGCTGACGGACTCGTCGAAGTTCATCGAACGGAGTTTAAAGTTCAAAGTTCAAAGTTCAAAGTCGAGGCTAGTGCTGAGAAGCGTCTCTGGAAGATTGAGCCCCGGAGGGGCTGGATGTTTATAGCTCAGGGGAAAGTTTTAGTGGATAAGCTCCGTAGGAGCGGCACGTGTATATGCCGCTCCTACGGAGCTTGGGAGGAAGAAGGGCTGTCAAGCTATAAACATTTCGTCCCTGATGGGACTTCCCAAACAGCCCTTTAACTTTGAATCTTGACCTTCGAGCTTTGAACTTCGGGTTCGAGTTCCGGCAGAGTGCCGCTGCCGTTGTTGTTGGACGGGAGTAGCGGGCGGACGGGCTGGTACTGGACGGCGGGGTTGACCATGAAGTTGAGCGCCTTGATGATGAAGTCGCGCATCTCGCGGCGGTCAACCACGGCGTCGAGCATGCCGTGGTCGAGGAGGAACTCGGCGCGCTGGAAGTCCTTGGGGAGTTTCTGCTTGATGGTCTGCTCGATGACGCGCGGCCCGGCGAAGCCGATGAGCGCCTTTGGCTCGGCGATGTTAACGTCGCCGAGCATGGCGAAGCTCGCCGTCACGCCGCCCGTCGTCGGGTCGGTCAAGACCGAGACGTAAGGCAAACGCGCCTCCGCCAGTAAGGCCAGAGCGGCGGAGATTTTCGCCATCTGCATCAGGGAGAGCGTGCCCTCCTGCATCCGCGCGCCGCCCGACTGGCTGACGATGACGACCGCGCCGCGCTCTTTGATGGCGCGCTCGACGACGCGCGTAATCTTCTCGCCGACCGCCGAGCCCATCGAGCCGCCGAGGAACGTGAAGTCCATCGCCGACATGAGCACCAGATGGCCGCCGATATGCCCGCGCGCGTTCAAGACGGCTTCGGGCAGCCCCGTCGAGCGCCGAGCCTGTTCGAGACGCAGCTTGTAGGGCTTGGTGTCGGTGAATTCGAGCGGGTCGGAGGAGACGACTTCGGCGTCCAGTTCTTCGTAGTTGCCCTCGTCGTAGAGCATCGCGAGGCGCGTGCGCGCGTCGAGGCGGAAGTGGTGAGAGCAATGCGGGCAGACCTGGAAGGACTCTTCAAGCTCGCGCTTGTAGAGCGCGGCGTCGCACTCCTGACACTTGACGAAGATGCCCGCCGTGTTGACGCGCCGCTCGTCGGCGGGGACTGACTCGATGCGTTGGCTCTTCTTGCGAAACCAGGACATGGGCCTTCTAAGACCTTCCGCGCTCGCGCCTTTGCGCCTCTGTGTGGGGGTTCATCAGAAGTAGTTGACGGGCACGAAGAGTAACATACCGCAGGACGAAGGCGGAAGCGTGCAGGAAAATCTTAAGGTCTTGCATCGCGCTCGACGCCCCTGCGCTCGGCGGCGGCGACGATCTCCTGCTGGCCTCCCCCAAGGCCGCCCATCCCGCCCTCGGCCACGCCGAAGCGGGATTCGACCGCCTCGATGAGCGGCGCGACGAGGGCCAGCTCGGCCTCCTCAATCGTGCCCCGGAAGGTGCACCCGGCGGCGTTGCGGTGGCCGCCCCCGCCGAACTGCTCGGCGATGCGCGCGACGTTGACGTCGCACTTCGAGCGCAGAGAGACGCGGTACTCGCCCGGCTTGCTCTCCTTGAAGAAGGCGACGGCCTCGACCTCGCCGCAGCTCAAGGGGTAGTTCACGAGCCCGTCACCGTCCTCGTCCGAGGCCCCGGCGCGCTCCTGCATCTCCTGCGTCTGCTGGAGCCACGCCACGCGGCCCGAAGCGTCGCGGCGGACGGTGGCGAGCACGCGGCTCGTCAACTCTATCTTGCTCCAGGGGTAGTTGCCGAAGACCGCCTGCGAGACCTTCGCCGGCTTGACGCCCGCGCGCACCAGCTCGGACGCGACCTTGAAGGTGCGCTCGGTCGTGTTCGAGTAGTGGAACGAGCCCGTGTCGGTGACGAGCGCGGTGTAGACGCACTCGGCTATCTCGCGCGTGACGCGGACGCCGATGGCCTTGCAGAGGTTGTAGACCATCTCGCCGACCGCCGAGGCCGTCGAGTCTATCCAGTTGATCGTCCCGAAGAGCGCGGTCGTCGAGTGGTGGTCAATGTTGACGACGAACTGCTTTTCGAGGTCAACGAGGCCGGGGCGGTCAATGTCCGAGCACTCGATGACGAAGACCGCGTCATACGGGCGGTCAACCGAGGGCGTGACCCTCACGGCCTCCGCGCCGGGCAGCTTCTGGTAAGCGTGGGGCACGGGGTCGCGCATGATGACTTCGGGCTCTTTGTCCAGAGCGCGCAGCAGCCAGTACAACCCCAGCGAGGAGCCCAGACTGTCACCATCCGGGCGAACGTGCGACGTGATCGCGAAGCGGCGCTTCGACTCGATCAACTCGACGACTTGACTGAGCATGTGAAATCAAAACGCAGAAGTTAGAACGATGAACGATGAACGAAAGACAAACTGTTTTTCATTCATCGTTCATCGTTCTGACTTCTGCGTTTCCTTTCTCCTCTTCTTGTTCGACCACCTCGTCCGCTGGGGGAGCGGCGGGCTGGGGGTCGTTGACGATTTCTATCCCGGCGAGAAGCTCTTCGACGCGGGTCGCGGACTCCTCCACGGTGTCGCGGATGAAGTGAATCTCCGGCGTGTAACGGAGGTTCAAGACCGTCCCCAGTTGCCTGCGCACGTAGGGCGCGGCCTTCAGGAGCGCCTTGAGCGCCGCGACGCGCTCCTCTTCCGTCCCCTCGGCGAGGACGAACACGCGCGCGTCGCGGAGGTTGTCCGTCACGCGCACGTCCGTCACCGTCACCGACAGGACGCGCGGGTCTTCCAGCTCGTAGCCGACGATCTGGCTGATCTCCTCGCGGATAAGCTCCGCAATCTTTTCCGGGCGACGCATATAAAAGCCGTGACAGGTAAACCGTGACGGGTGACAGGAGGAAGACAGGTTTTATCTTGTCACCTGTCACCCGTCACGGTTTACGGTCTTTACAACTCCGTGGCCGCGATCTTGTCTATCACGTAGGCCTCGATCTGGTCGTTCTCCTTGATGTCGCCGAAGTTTTCGAGGCCGATGCCGCACTCGAAGCCTTCGCGGACTTCGGAGACGTCGTCCTTGAAGCGGCGCAGGGAGCCGATGTTGCCCTCCCACGCGACGACGCCGTCGCGGATGAGGCGGGCGCGGCTGTTGCGGCGGATTGTCCCGGTGGTGACGCGGCACCCGGCGACCACCCCGACCCTCGGCACGCGGAAGACCTCCTGTACCAGGGCCATGCCCGTGATGCGCTCGCTCTCGATGGCTTCGAGCATGCCGATCATGGCCGCGCGAATCTCCTCCTCGACCTTGTAGATGATCGAGTGGAGGCGGATGTCCACGTGCTCCTGCTTGGCGAGTTCGGCGGCGCGCACTTCGGGTCGCACGTTGAAGCCGATGATGACGACGGCGCGGCCCGCCGCCTCGGTCTGCGTGGCGGCGGCGAGCAGCACGTCCGACTCCGTAATCGCGCCCGCGCCCGAACGGATGACGCGCACCTTGACGACATCGGTCGAGAGCTTCTGCAACGTGCTCTTCAAGACCTCGACCGAGCCCTGCACGTCGGCCTTGACGATGATGAGAAGTTCCTTAACTTCCTTCGCGCCCAAAGCCTCGATGCCGCGCTTCGTGGTCTGCAAGAGCGTGTTCTGCCGCGTGACCATCTGGCGGTGGTGCGAAATCTGCTGCGCCTTGGTGATGTCGGCGACGACCTGAAAGGTCTCGCCCGCCTGCGGGACGCCTTGCAGACCGAGCACTTCGACGGGCGTCGCCGGGCCGACCTCCTGAACCTGCTCGCCACGGTCGTTGAACATGGCGCGCACCTTGCCGAAGATTTGGCCGACGATGAACGGGTCGTGGACGCGCAGCGTGCCTTGCTGCACGAGCACGGTGGCGACCGAGCCGCGACCGCGGTCGAGCTTGGCTTCGAGCACCACGCCGGAGGCGAGGCGCGAAGGGCTCGCGCGCAGGTTGAGGATGTCGGCGGTCAAAAGAATCGTCTCAAGGAGCGTGTCGAGGTTCTCGCGCTTCTTCGCCGAGACGGGAACCATCTCGGTCTCGCCGCCCCACTCGATGGGCTGGAGGCCGTGGCCCGCCAACTCCTGCCGCACGCGGTCGGGGTTGGCGTCGGGCCGGTCAATCTTATTAATCGCGACGACGATGGGGACGCCCGCCGCGCGCGCGTGCTCGATGGCCTCGACGGTCTGCGGCATGACGCCGTCGTCCGCCGCGACGACGAGCACGACCACGTCGGTCGCCTTCGCGCCGCGCGCGCGCATCATCGTGAAGGCCTCGTGGCCCGGCGTGTCGAGGAAGACGACGCGGCGCAGTTGCGTCGGGTCGTCGGGGCTCTTGACCTGAACGCTGTACGCGCCGATGTGCTGGGTGATGCCGCCCGCTTCGCCGCCCGCCACGTCCGTGGTGCGGATGCCGTCGAGCAGGGAAGTCTTGCCGTGGTCAACGTGGCCCATGACGGTGACGACGGGCGCGCGGTCTTCCTCGACGTAGTCCTCGATGCCTTCGCCGAGAATCTCCTCGAACTCCTCGTCGGCGACCATCTCCTCGAAGTCAACGAAGGAGACGTCGAAGCCGAAGCGCCGACCGATGTCGCTCGCCACCTCGGTGTTGAGGGGCTGGTTGATGGTCGCCAGCACGCCGCGCTGCATGAGAAGCGCCACCACGTCCTTCGGCTTGATGCCGAGTTTCTCGGCGAACTCCTTGACGGTCGAGCCTTCGATGAGGCGGACGGCCTTGAGTTCGCCGCCGTCGCCGCCCGTCGGGATGTTGAGCGACTGCGCGATGCGCTCTTCGCGCGTGAGCGCCTTCGGCGGCGCGGTGAAGTCGCGGTCGAAGCGACCGCCGCGCGTCTCGACGCCCCTGCCGTGGCCGGGGCGACCGGCGGGGCGGCGTCCGGGGCGACCGCCGGGGCGGCGCGCGTCCGAGGGCGGCGTGTAGACGGTCTGCGGCGTGGCGGTCTCGCCGGGGGTGCCGCGCGGTGCGGCGTTGAGGTCTTCGCGGCCTCGACCGCCGCGACCGGCGCGCTCGTCCCGCCCGGCGCGTCCGCCTCGGTCGCGAGCGGCTGGCGGCGCGGCGGGGGCCGGAGGGGCCGTGACGCGCTGGCCGGGCTGGATGCCCCCGGCGAGCGCCGTGGCGGTCGGGCGCAGGACTCTGACCTGACGACCGGGGAGCGGCGCGGACGCGCCCGGCGCTTCATCCGGCGGCGGCGCCGCCGCTCCGGTCGTGGCTTCCGCTTCGGGCGCGAGCGTGGCCGCGTAAGCCTCGCCGTTGTTCTGCGGCGGCTCGTGTGTGAAGGGGACGGGAGGCGGCGCGTCCGTCTCGGCGGCGGAGGCTTCGGGGGCTGCGATCATGTGTGCTTCGGTTTCGGGCGCGGGCGCTTCCGCCGTGCCTTGCGCGCCTTCGGGCCTCTCGGCTCGCGCGGCGGGCTCTTTCTTGATGAGGCGGGGGATGAGCGGCCTCACCGCGCCGGCGGGCGTCGCAGCGGTCGCGGAGGGCGACTCGGCGTGCGGCTGCGCGGCGACGGGCGAAGGCGCGGCGTCCGTCTCCGGCCCGGCGTGGGCCGAGGCTTCGGGCGCGGGCTCTTCGGCGTGCGCCGCTTCGTCGGCGTGCGCGACTTCGTCCGTCTCGACGTGCTTCGCCTTCTTGACGACGCGCACGGCGCGATGCACGGTCGGCTCTTTCTTCGGGAAATACTTATTGCGGATTTTCTCCGCCAGCTCTTTCGAGATGGTATTCGACGGGACAGACACGTCCACACCCTCGCGGCGCACCTCTTCCATGATGCGCTTCGACTCCATCTTCAGCTCTTTGGCGAGATCGTAAATGCGGACTTTACTGTACGGCATGCACTCCTTCTTCGACGCTTTCGGTAAAACGGCGTCGCACGCTCGAATCGAGATTTAGGTTCCAAAACCGCCCGGTCAACCTTCTCTCGACTTGAGCGCGCAAGGCTCTTAACGCCGGAGGAGGGGATTTAAGGCGGGCAAGAGGCGCGCGTTCCTCGGTTGGGAGGGACGCGCGCCCGCGCGGCCTAAGCCGCGGTTATTCGACGTTGCCGCGAGCATTTTCGGACTCATCTTCAGCAACGCCTTCGTCAGGGGCCGTCTCGCCTTCGCCCGCAAGCGTCGGCTCCGACGAACTCTGTACTTCCGGCGCGGACGCCTCGGAGGCGAAGTCGGCGCGGGGCGAGAAAGTGTCGTCGCCCTCTTCTTCGTCTTCGCGCACGGTCGGCTCGACAACTTCGTCGAGCGCGTCGGCGAGCGTGCCGGGGCGCTCCTCTTCGAGCGCCGCGCCCGTGTGCTCGATGACAGCCGCCTCGGACGAGGTGATGTCAGGGGCGGGCGTGATGGTGTCGGGCCGCAGGTCGCGCCCCGCGCCTTGGAGGAGCAGCTCCTCGGCGGACATCTGCTCGATCTCGGTCACGGCCACGGGGTCAGCGGATTCCGAGGCCAGAATGTCCGGCTCGGCCATGAAGGGCGGTCTTTGCTCGACGGCTTCGTCGTAGCCTTCGGCAATCATCGCTTCCGAGGGCTCGACTTCGCCGGGGTCAACCGACGGGTCGAGCTCGATGGAGGCCGCGTTCTGTTCGACGGTCTGACCCTCTTCCCGCTCTTCCGCCACGTCGCCTTCCGTTCCCTCAGCCGCTTCCGGCTGCTCGCCTTCCGTCTCGTCCGAAGATTCCCCGGCAGCTTCGTCTCCAGCCACGACGGCGGTGACGCCCTCTTCGTGTCCCTCAATCCCGGCGGCGTCGCGCGCGCTCATCACGGCCTGCGCCGCGCCGATGATGCTCTCGGCCTGATCGAGCGAGATGTCGAGGTATTCGACGAGGTCGTCCACGGTCGTGTTCGCCAAAGTCTCGATGTCGCTGATGCCGCGCTCGGCGAGCCCGGCGGTCATCGTCGGGTTCATGCCTTCGAGCCGTTCGATGGGGACGGGCTCGCCCGAAGCGATCATCGCGCCCATCTGCGCCGCGACCTCGCGCTTAATCTCTTCCTCGCTGCGGATGTCTATGTTCCACCCGACGAGCTTGGTGGCGAGCCGGACGTTCTGCCCGCGCTTGCCGATGGCTAAGCTGAGCTGGTCTTCGTTGACGATGACCTCCATCTGGCGGCGCTCGATGTCGGTGATGCGAACCTGATTGACCTTCGCCGGTGACAAGGCGTTGGCGGCGAAGACCGAGGGCTCGTCCGACCACTCGATGATGTCTATCTTCTCGCCGCGAAGCTCCCTGATGATGGCCTGCACGCGCGAGCCCTTCATGCCGACGCACGCGCCCACGGGGTCAACGTCACGCTCGATGGAGGCGACGGCGATCTTGGCGCGCTCGCCCGGTTCGCGCACCGCGCTCTTGATGACGACCGTGCCGTCGTAAATCTCCGGCACTTCCATCTCGAAGAGGCGGCGCAGAAGCTCAGGGCTCGTGCGCGAGACGACGACCTGCGGCCCCTTCGCCTCCTTCGACACGTCGTCAATGACGACGCGGACGCGCTCGCCCTGCGCCCACTGCTCGCCGCGCGACTGCTCCTTGCGCGGCAGCACGGATTCGACCGTGCCGAGGTCAACGATGATGTCGCCGCGCTCGAAGCGCTTGACGTAGCCGTTGACGAGGTCGCCGACCTTATCAATGTATTGCTCGTAGACGTTGGCGCGCACGGCGTCGCGCACCTTCTGGAAGAGAATCTGCTTGGCGGTCTGGGCGGCGATGCGGCCCATCTCCTCCATCGGCATCGGAATCTGAAGCTCGTCGCCCACGTCCACCTCGTCGCCCGCAAGCTCGCGCGCCTCGTCGAGCGACAACTCCTTGCCGGGGTTCTCGACCTCCTCGACGACTTCCTTGGTGGCGAAAATCTCAAGGCCGGTGTCCGAAGAGAATTCGACCTGAATCTCCTCGCCCGACTTGAACTGCTTGCGCGCGGCGGCGCGCACGGCCTCCTTCATCGCCTCGACGACGAGGTTGCGGTCAATGCCGTGTTCTTTGCAGAGGGCTTCAATGCTCTGTCCGATGGATGCGCTCATAAAAATTTACCCGTCGTTTAGATGCGCGAGTCCGGGTTTTAGAGGTTCCGGCCCCTCGGCGACTCAGGCGTCTAAACCTTTATTCAGTTGTCGGTCTATTCAGTTGTCTGCCGGTGCGTCCCGTCCGGTCGGGCCGCCCTTCCTTTCGCGCTCGCGCTCTTCGGCGAGGCGGAACTCTTCCTCAACGTCAATCTCCAAGATTCGCCTTCACGACATCGTCTACGGGGACGAGGACGCGGCCCGAAGTCTTATCATCGAAGACGACCGAGCCGTCTTCGACGCCGACGATGCGACCGCGAAAGTTGCGCTGGCCGTTGATGGCCGAGCGCGACTTCATCTTCGCCATGCGTCCGGTGAAGCGCTCGTAGTCTTCGCGTTTGTAGAGCCCGCGCTCCAGACCCGGCGAGGAGACTTCCAGTGTATAGGCCGAAGGGATGAAATCTTCCACGTCGAGAATCGTCCCCAGATGGAGGCTCACCGCCGCGCAATCTTCGTGCGTCACACCATTCGGCTTGTCAATAAAAACCCTCAGGATGGGAGCGTGCGCGCCGCCCGCCACCTCGGCGTGGACGAGTTCGAGCCCGCGCTCCGAGGCCACACGCCCCGCGATCTCGCGCACCCGCCCCTCGACAGAAGTCTCGTCCGACACAGACCCTTCAAAGCCTCCCCGAAAAAGCTCTCGCGCAAAAGAAAAAGTGGGCGCGAACCCACTGGACAACGCCACGGCGCTCCGAGCAAGAGGCGGATTATACGGTAACAACTGCCGTGAGGCAACCCGCCACACGGGCGGCGAGGCGGGGGGGCGAGGGAGGCGGAAAAATGGCGAAAAGGGGGCGGAAAGTCGGGACGCGGGCGGACACGCGAAAGTTTAAAACGGGAAGGGGAAAGGCGATGCCTTCGTCCTCGGCCTGCGCCCCGCCTTTTCCCCTCCCGCCGATTTAACTCAGCTTCGCTTTCACCATTTCGCTGACGGCGCGACCGTCCGCCGACTTGCCCGCGAGCCGCGCCTGCGCGGCCTTCATCACCGCGCCCATCTCCTTCATCGAGGTCGCGCCCACCTCGGCGACGGCCTCCGAGACGGCCCGCTCGATCTCTTCGGGCGTGGCCGCGCGGGGCAGGTACTCTTCGATGACCGCAATCTCGGCGCGCTCCTTCGCGGCCAGCTCGTCGCGGCCCGCCTTCTCGTACTGCTCGACCGAATCCCTTCGCTGCTTGACGAGCGACTGCATGGCCTTCGTCAACTCCTCCTCGGTCAACTCGCCGCCCTTCTCGATCTCGCGGTTCATGACGGCGGCCTTGACCATCCGCAGCGTCGAGGTGCGCGCCGCGTCCCGCGCCTTCATCGCCGCCGTCATGTCCGAAACGATGCGTTCTCTCAAACTCATGGCAAACTCACTTCACCTTTCACAGTGTTTCGACTCGCGGAATAAATTAACACGGACGGGGAGGAGAAGTGATGAATGATGAGTGCGGAATGATGAATGAAAGACAGTTAACAGTTTTGAGTTTTGAGTTTTCAGTGAAGACCAGGACTGAAAACTGAAAACTGTCTACTGAAAACTTCCGGCAATTCATCACTCGTCATTCCGCATTCATTATTTGTTTTTGCTTTTGGCGACCGCCGCGCGCAGGTCTTCGAGCGTCGTCGAGGGGCCGTGGACGGCGGCGATGCGGCGCACGTCGAGGCCCAGACGGTTGATGGTCTCGACGAAGTGGACGGTCGTGTCGTTGACGGTCGTCGGCGCGTACTTGCCCGACGCGGGGAGGTTGACGAGGTCGCCCTGAAAAATGAGCTTCTCCTTCGGGAGGTAGACCACGAGCATCTCGGCGGCGTGCGGGCTCGGCCCGATGTCTATGACCTCGACGGTCTGCTCGCCGTCGGTGAAGACGCGCTTCCCGCCGCGCACGAGCTCGAAGGCGGCCTTGCGCGGGGCGCGCGCCTGGTCGTCGGGCGCAATCGTGAAGGCGCTCGCGGCCATCCGCTCGAAGTACGTCTGGTTGGCGGGCGTGGTGACGACGGTCACGCCGTTGCCGACGTAGGAGCGCATCCCGCCGGAGTGGTCGTCGTGGTGGTGCGTGATGACGACGTAGCGGACGGGCTTCTGGGGGAACATCTCGCGCGCCTTGTTGATGGTCGGCTTGGGGCCGCGCCCGCCCGTCGAGGGCTCGACGACGAGCACGTAGTCTTTGAACTCGACGACCAGAGAATTGACCCCGCTCTCGAAGAGGTAGACGCCCTCGCCGAGCTTCGTCTCCCTGATGGCGGGCGGCGTGAATTGCGGCAGCTCCTCGAAGCCTTCGGGCCGTGCGAACTCGCCCTCCGGCGGTCGCGTGTCGAAGCGCACGTCCGTGTACTTCACGTCCTCAACCAGCTCACCGGCCCGGCGCGTCTGCCGACCCGTAGGGACTTTGATTTTGCCGACCGTGCGGTAGCCCGTAAAGACCGTCTCCTGCACGGCGTCGCCCGCGAGGCTGTCGCTCACCAACTGCTCGTACTTCGTCAGGAGGTTCGTCCGCGCGTCGAAGAAGAGCGTCCACGCGAGGCCGTTCGACGAGGCGAAGGTGATGACGTTGTGCCGCCGCCCGTCGTAAGTCTCCTCGCCGAGCCAGCGCAAGGTCGAGGGGGCCGTCTCGTATGCGGCGAGCAGAAAGAGGTGCGGGACGCGACGAAGGATGCCGATGTTATTGAAGTTCTGGAGGTTGAGCGGCACGACCGTCCTGTCGCGCGGGTTGACGAAGAAGCCCTGCCCCCCACTGATGACCTGCCTGCCGCCGAAGACAAAACCGCCCGGCAGAGGGTCGCGCGTCTCGACGATGTAACGCCGGTTGCGCACGTCTATGTAGAGCGTCTCGTCGCGCGTCATCGCGTCATACGGCGCACCCACCCGCACGCTCTGGTTGCGCGCGTATGAGCGCCCCACGGCCTTCGTCCACACGTCGCCCACCTCCCGCATCGCTTCGAGCCCGCCGAGCGCCGCTACACCAGCGTCGAGCACGCGCCGCGCCCGCTCGTAAGACCTCTCGGAGACGGACTTCGCCGACGCGGCGGCGGGCCTCCGTGTCGCGCCCCGCCGCTGCGCGAGTGCCGGGAGACTCTGAAGTGAAAGGAGCAGGAGCAGGGAAAGGGTCGCCCTCGAAGTTAGGTTCACGGGGGAAGTCCTCCTGTCGGAAGTATCGTTCGGAAGTGGCCTCACCTCACGCGCGGGTGAAGTGAACATGGCCGGAAAGTCTTACGCGGTCATTATAGTTCAGGGCCGCGTGCGGCCAACCTTTGGAGTTGTAAAACTCTCGCGCCTGACCACTGACTTGAGCTAAGATGGCCCGCGCCTCGATGACCATATTCCTCCGGCCCGGTTCACGCCGCCGCTGCCGCTCGTTGAAATTCTTGACGCACAAGCTCAAACGCTTCGCGTGTCGCGCCCCGCGCATCGTGCCCCACGCGGTCGCGAGAACGACACGTCAGAGAAGAAGGAGCTTGGCCCTCACTTTGGCCCTCACTGTTGGGAGAACCCCATGCCCGGACACTTCATCTGCTACTCACCGACTACTTCGTTGGAATTCGCGCTCGATCTCTACAACACGGCAGGAGTGGTGGCCGGGGTGCGCGCGGCGGCGGGCGAGGAATAGAAGGCGAAAGGAAAAAGGTAAAAGGCAAAAGTAAGGAGGATTCAACCCCTCTTCACTTTTGCCTTTTACCTTTTTCCTTCCCGTGTTAGGCGTGGTGGCCGTTGGAGCGGGAGAGGTGGGCTTTGAGGAAGTGGCCGGTGTGGGAGTTGGGGGCGGCCATGATTTCTTCGGGGGTGCCCTGGGCGATGACGTGGCCGCCGCCGATGCCGCCTTCGGGGCCGAGGTCTATGCAGTGGTCGGCGGTCTTGATCACGTCGAGGTTGTGTTCGATGACGAGGAGCGAGCCGCCGGCTTCGACGAGGGTGCGGAAGGCGGCGAGGAGCTTGTTGATGTCGTCGAAGTGGAGCCCCGTCGTCGGCTCGTCGAAGATGTAGAGCGTCTTCGAGCCGGTGCGTTTGGAGAGATGCGCGGCGAGTTTGACGCGCTGCGCCTCGCCGCCCGAAAGGGTCGTCGCCGACTGGCCGAGGCGGAGATAGCCGAGGCCCACATCATCAAGCACGCGGAGGCGGTTGGCGATCTTGTTGGTGTCGCGGAAGAAGGTCATCGCCTCGCGGACGGTCATGCCGAGCACGTCGTTGATGCCCTTGCCGCGATAGCGCACGTCGAGGACCTGCGGCTTGAAGCGCGTGCCCTTGCACTCCTCGCAGACGAGTTCCACGTCCGCCAAAAATTGCATCTCGACCGTCACCGTGCCGTCGCCCTCGCACACGTCGCAGCGCCCGCCGGGGACGTTGAAGGAGAAGTGCGAGGGGTCTAACCCTTTTGCCTGCGCGTCGCGCGTCTGCGAGAAGACCTCGCGGATGGCGTCGTAAACTTTAATGTACGTGACCGGGTTCGAGCGCGGCGTGCGACCGATGGGCGACTGGTCAACGAGAATCACTTCGTCAACGTGCTGCGCGCCCTGCAACTCTTTGAACGCGCCGACGTGCCCCTGCCACTCGCCGCGCTGCTTCTTCAGTCCCGCGTAAATCACATCATGGACGAGCGTTGACTTGCCGGAGCCGGAGACGCCCGTCACGCAGACGAGCATCTCAAGGGGGATGTCCACGTCTATGTTGCGGAGGTTATGCTCCGCCGCGCCGCGCACGGAGAGCTTCTTCTTCTTGGCGGCGCGGCGCTGCTTGGGCTCGCGGATTTCCGCTTCGCCGCGCAGGTATTTTCCGGTGAGCGTCAGAGAGTCCTTGAGCAAGCCCTGAAAGTCGCCTTCGTAGATGACGCGCCCGCCCAACTCGCCCGCCGCCGGGCCGATGTCGAGGATGTGGTCGGCGGCGCGCATCATCTCCTCGTCGTGCTCGACGACGAGGACGGTGTTGCCGATGTCCCGAAGGTTATGCAGGAGCTTGATGAGCCGCTCGCTGTCGCGCGGGTGCAGTCCGATTGAAGGCTCGTCCAGAACGTAGAGCGCGCCGACGAGCGAGGAGCCGAGGTTGGTGGCGAGCTGGATGCGCTGCGCCTCTCCGCCGGAGAGCGTGGAGGCCAGACGGTCGAGCGTGAGGTAGTCGAGCCCCACGTCAACGAGGAATTTCAATCGCCGACGAATCTCGAAGAGCACCTTGTCGGCGATGGCCGTCTGCTCCGGCGACAGTTCGAGTTGGTCGAAGAAGAGCGCGGCGTCCTTAATCGAGAGCTTGCACACGTCGGGCAAGGTGCTGCCGCCGACGCGCACGTCGCGCGCCTCCTGCCTCAGTCGTCCGCCGCCGCAGTCGGGGCAGAGCGTATAGCCACGGTACTTGGAGAGGAAGACGCGGACGTGCAGTTTGTACTTCTTCGTCTCCAGCCACTCGAAGAAGCCTCGGACGCCGCTCCAACTGCCTTTGCCTTCGACGACGGCGCGTCGCTGCTGGCTCGTCAGCTCGTTGAAGGGCACGTCCAACGAAATCCCTTCCTGCCGCGCGAAGCGTTTCAACTCCGCGCGCGCCCAGTCGTGCTGCGGCTTCGTCCACGGCTCGACGGCTCCCTCTTCGAGCGAGAGCGCGGGGTTCGGGATGACGAGGTTGAGGTCGAGGCCGATGGTGTTGCCGAAGCCCTGACACGTCGGGCACGCGCCGAAGGGGTTGTTGAAGCTGAAGAGGCGCGGTTCGGGCTGCGCGTAGACCGTGCCGTCGTACTTGCACTCGAAGCGTTCGGAGAAGCGCATCCGGCGCGGCTCGGCCTCGGCGGTCTCGACGACGGATTGGCCGTGGCCCTCGATGAAGCAGGTTTCGAGAGAGTCAACCAGACGCTCGCGCACGTCGGCGCGCGCGACGAGGCGGTCAACGAGGACGAAGACGCCCTCGAAGTCCGACCGCTTGTAGTCGTCGGGCGTGCGCAGCTCTAAAACTTCGCCGCCGGGCAGGAGCAGTCGCGTGAAGCCGCGCTGCATGAGGCTCATGACGTGCGCCGTCACGGCCCGCGCCTCTTCGCCCGCGCCCGCCTTCTTCGGCTTCGCGGTCTTCTTGCCCTTCGCCCCCTTCTTCGGCGCGTCGCCGTTCGGCTCGACTCTGAGGCCCGCCTCGGCGGGGAAGAGGACGTAGAAGCGCGTCCCTTCCGGGAGGGCTTCGAGTATCTCCTGCGCGGAGGACTCCGGCGAGTCGTGATGCACCTCGCGCCCGCAGACGCGGCAGAAGGTTATGCCGACGCGCGCGTAGAGCAGGCGCAGGTAGTCGTAGATTTCCGTCTGCGTGCCGACCGTGCTGCGCGGGTTGCGCGTCGAGTTCTTCTGCCGGATGGCGATGGCCGGGGGGATGCCGAGCACTTCGTCCACGTCCGGCTTGTCCATCCGTTCGAGGAACTGGCGGGCGTAGGCCGAAAGGGACTCGACGTAACGGCGCTGCCCCTCGGCGTACACGGTGTCGAAGGCGAGCGAGGATTTACCCGATCCGCTCACGCCCGTCACCACCGTCAAACGCTCGACGGGGATAGAGAAGGAGATGTTCTTGAGGTTGTTGACGCGCGCTCCGCGCACGGTGATTGCTTGTTCTGTCATGGCTCGAAACACACGCCGGGGCGCACAGACGACATTCCGACCTCCCGGCGAACTTCACATGATAACCCGATTTGTCTCAGGGACGAAACGGCTGGCTTGGGCTACCAACGCACGTCGTAGCGTGCGAGCCCGGCGCGCCACTGGCCTTCGCCGAGGACGGGGACGGGGCCGTCGAGGTTGAGCGGGGCGTCGGAGGGGCGTCGGAGGCGGTAGGTGTGGCCGGAGGGCGAGCCGACGGAGAGGACGACGCGGGCCGTCGCCTCGTCAATGAAGGCGACGGTGGCCGTGCGCCAGTCTTTGCGGCAGCGCACGACGAGGCGCGCGCCCAGGGGGAGCGAGCCGAGCGTCGCCGTCGTTTCGGCGGTGGGCGGAGAAGGGAAGAGGTCGTCGGCTGGGAGCGTTCTGGGCTCCGAGTCCGGCGACCTCTGGGTTTCGGTGCTCACTTCGGGTTCTGCTTTTAGACTTCGAGCGGCGAGTCCTCGAACGGGAGGTCGGGCTGCGAGGGCTTGCTCTTGCCGACGGCGTAGGCCCTGAGCGCCAGCGAGACGATGACGAAGCCGACGCCGACCCAGAAGGCCGCCCAGAAGAGCTGGTGGACGCCCGTCGCCCGCGCCATGTTCATCGCATCCGTGTGCGCGTCCGTGAGCGCCGAGGCGTAGAGGACGTTCTTCAAGTCGAAGAGCGCGTTGAGCACGCACTGCACGGCGAGGAAGCCGACGAGGAAGGTGGCCGTGCGCTGCCCCGCGTAGCGCGCCGCCGCGAAGAGTCCGACGGGGAGCGCGACGCCCGCGAAGAGCGTGAAGAGCCCCGGCAGAGAGAGATTCCAGAGCGGCGCGAGGAAGCCGAAGACGAGCGTCAGCAGAAATATCAAAGCGGCGGAGCCTGCGAGCACGATGCGCGCATTGGCGGCGCGGCGGATGAGCAGGAGCAGCGCTGCGCCGAACGTCATCGCGCCGAGGTAGCCCGCGCTCGAAATGAACATCTGCGAAAGCAGCCCGCCTGCCGCGGAGTAGACCTCGCCGCTCCCATCCGCGCGGACGGCGAGGCTCTGGACGGAGTTGCCCGTCAGGAGCGCGGCCAGAGCGTGCCCGCCCTCGTGGATGAACGTGACGAAGATGCGGAACGGGTAGGTCAGAATCTCCGCGTAGGGGATGAACCAGAGGACGACGCTCAAAGCGGTGGCGAGCATCAGCGTCGTGACCTGCGGGCGGGCGTCGTGTGCGATCTGCAATCTCATCTCTTGTTTCTCTCCACTCCGAAACGTCTGCTGCGGCTCCACGCCAGTTGATACGACATTGTACGCCGGGCCGTTCGGGAAAAAAAGGGGAAGAGGATAAAAGAACAAGGGTTTAAGGGGTAAAGTAAATGACGGAAAGTTTAATCCTTCCTTTTAGCCCTTCTCTCTTTCCCATTCTCCTGACTTGCCGCCCGTCTTCCGTTCGAGCCTCACGTCCGTAATCGTCATGCCTTTCTCGACGGCCTTGCACATGTCGTAGACGGTGAGGGCGGCGACCGTGACGGCGGTGAGGGCTTCCATCTCGACGCCGGTCTGGGCGTTGGTGGCGGCCTCGGCTTCGAGGTAGACGCCCGTCTCCTCTAAGGAGGCGCGCACCTCGACGTGCGTGAGCGGCAGCGGGTGGCAGAGCGGAATCAGCTCGGCGGTGCGCTTGGCGGCCATGATGCCTGCGAGCCGCGCCGTCTCAAGCGGGTTGCCCTTCGGCGTGCGGTTGGCGCGGACGGCGGCGACCGTCTCCGGCGACATCAGGACGCGCGCCGAGGCCACGGCGCGGCGCGCGGTCAACGGCTTCGCGCTCGTGTCCACCATCGCCACGCGGCCCTCTTCGTCTACGTGAGAGAGTTCGTCCATGCGCGTAAAGGTAAAGCGCGCGGGGCCGTGCGGGCAAGGCGAGGCGGCACTAAAACCTCAACGAAAATTTTTTCTCGCGCGGATTAAATCCGCCACCGCGGCGCGTCCCGTATATCGGGCACATTGCGGGAAACTTAAACTCTGATAGGGGGAAGAAGAAGAATGAGGAAGATGTTTTTGATGTGCGCGCTCATGGTCGGTTTGTTCGGCATGAACGCTTTGAGCGCGCAGGCGCAGCAGATGATGAACGGCGGAAGCGGCGACGGCAACCCGACGGTCGGCGGCGCGGCGATGTACAAGTCGAAGAACATCGTGGAGAACGCGCTCAACTCGCCGGTTCACACGACGCTCGTCGCCGCCGTCAAGGCCGCCGGGCTGGTTGACACCTTGATGGGCAAAGGCCCTTTCACCGTCTTCGCGCCGACCAACTCGGCCTTCGACAAGCTGCCCGCCGGGACGGTCGAGACCCTTGTTAAGCCTGAGAACAAGGAGATGCTCACCAAAATCCTGACCTACCACGTCGTGCCGGGGAAGATGGACTCGAAGAAGATCGCCGCCGCGATTAAGAAGGGCGGCGGCACGGCCACCTTGACGACCGTGAGCGGCGACACGCTGACGGCCTACATGAGCGGCCAGTCGCTCATGCTCCGCGACGAGAAGGGCGGAACCGCCACCGTCACCACCGCCAACGTGTACCAGAAGAACGGCGTCATCCACGTCATTGACACCATCGTCATGCCCAACTAAGTTCTCGCCCCTTCTGTAGCAAATGCTTACCTTGTCCCCGCAAGGGGACGGAGATAATAGCCGGGGGCAAGCTCGAAGAGCGCCGCCCCCGGAAATGGGCGGGAAAAATGTCTCGACCCTGAAGGGGTCGCACCTCAACGTTGAGGCGCGACCCCTTCAGGGTCGGATTCTTTTATCTATGTCTTCACCGGGGGCGTCGCTCACTTACGTTCGCTCTGCCCCCGGCTATTATCTCAAGCCCTTTCAGGGCTCCGGATAAATACTTTTCACGCGGCTTCTAATTCTTCTCCGCGACCAGAATAATATTCTTCCCCAGCGGCGGCGCGACGAAGCCCTCGGCGACTCTGGCGAGCGGCACGACGAGCCGGTCATAAAAGCGGACGGCCCCCGCCTCCATCGTCTCCGATTTGAGGAGACAATATTTCACCCACCACGGCAGGACGCCCGCGAGGTCGAAGTAGCGGGAGCGTTGGACGCGGAAGCCCGCCGCCTCGCACTTGCTCTCCAACTCCGTCTTTGTGTAGCGGCGCTGGTGTTGAATCAGCCGGTCGAAGCTGCCGTAGAGCCAGCGCAGGGCCGGGACGAAGATAAGCACGCGACCGCCGGGCGCGAGCGTCGCGTGGACGGCGCGCAGCTCGCCCGCGTCGTCGGCGATGTGTTCGAGGACGTTGATGTAGATGATGGAGTCGGGCCGCTGCTCCGTCTTGATTGTTTCGGCGACCTGACGGAAGACGGCGTTGTAAGACTTTACTCTTTCGTCGGCCCGTTGCGCCGTGAGGTTTCTTTTCAGCAGGTCGTACTGCTCGCGCGAAGGCTCGACGAGCGAGAGCGAGTCGAACTCTCGTTCAAGCAGCATCTCGGAGAAGGAGCCCGCGCCCGCGCCGACTTCGACGAGCCGCTGGCCGAGGTACGGCTCGAAAATCTCTAGAATCCAGCGGTGATAGTTGAGGGCGAAGGACATCGCCTCCAACTCGCGGCCCTCGTAGGTGACGGCGGCGCTCATCCCTCTGACTCGACGCCGCGCGCCGCCGCGACTTTGGAGTTCGCCTGCAACTGCGGCACCTGCCGGAACGAAGAGCGGAGGCTGCAAAAGAGGTTGAAGCGGAGCACGAACCAGAAGGCGGCGACGCCGTCGCGCATGCCGATTTTTTTGCCCTCCTGATACGTCCTGCCGTAATAGCTGATGGGCACTTCGTAGATGGGGCAGCCGAGCTTGGCGATCTTCGCCGTGACTTCGACCTCGAAGCCGAAGCCCTTCGACTCGATGACCATGCTGCGGATGATGTCGCCCCGGAAAGCCTTGTAGCAGGTCTCCACGTCGGTCATGTTGAGGTTCGTCAGCATGTTCGAAGTGAAGGTCAGGAACTTGTTGGCGAGGTAGTGATAGAAGTAGAGGACGCGCGTCGCCTTTCGGACGAGGAAGCGCGAGCCGTAGACGACATCGGCGTGGCCGTCAAGTATCGGCTTGATGACGGCGGCGATTTCCGTCGGGTCGTATTCGAGGTCGGCGTCCTGCACGATGACGACTTCGCCTCTGGTGTGCGCGAAGCCGGTCTTGAGCGCCTCGGTCTTGCCCCGATTCTTCGCGTGGCGCACGACGCGCACGGCCTCGTGCTCGTCGGCGAGACGCTCGCCGACCTGCGCCGTGCCGTCGTTCGAGTTGTCGTCAACGATGATGATTTCCAGAAGGTGCGGGATGGCGAGAACCTTCCGCACGATGGAGGCGAGCGTCGCCTCCTCGTTGTAAGCGGGGATGACGACCGAGAGACACGCCTCTTTGCTTTCGTTCGTACCGTGCATAAATTTTAGAGCGGGACTCTCAAACGAGTGTGGTCTTCGGGGCCGAAGCGACTCGGAGTATAGCGACCGCGAAGTGTCGAGACAAGCAGAAGCCCAAAGCCTTCACCCTCGCGACGCGTCCGACTTGAGGCGAGAGAGACGGGCCTTCATCAACCTCATCCCGGCAGACGCACGACGCCGAGGACTTCGCCCGCCTCGACGACTTTCACATCCGCCGGGACGATGACGAGCGCCTCGGCGCGCGCGAAGGCGACGAAGTCGGACGAGCCGCCCCACTTCAAGGGCTCCGCCAAGAGCCGCCCGCCCTCGTCCGTCCTGAGCGCGACGGGCAGATAGCTCGTCCTCTCGACCGCGCCTTTGACCGCGCGCGCGAGCACGGCGCGCTCTTCCCTGAGCGCGGGCTCCTTCGACCCCTGCAACGCCCTGAGCGCCGTCCGCGCGAAGAGGTTGAAAGTGACCGAGACCGAGACCGGGTTGCCCGGCAGACCGAAGACGAGCGCGCCGCCTTCAACACCGCCGCCGCCAGCCGCGCGAAGACGGTCGGCTTCCCCGGACGCAGAGAGACGCGCTCGAAGAAGACTTCCGCGCCGAGCGCGTGCAGCGCCGCCTTCGTGAAATCGTAACGGCCCATCGAGACGCCGCCCGAAAGAATCAAAACGTCCGCGCGCCCCGCAGCCTCTTCAATCAAACGCCGCAGCAGTTCGGGGTCGTCGCCCGCGAACGGCAAACGTTCGACCTCCGCGCCCGCGAGCGCGGCGTAGGCCGAGAGCGAGTAAGAATTTGAATCTCGTATCTGATCCGTGCCCGGCTGCTCCGACGCCGCGACCAACTCCGAGCCCGTGGCGAGCACCGCGACACGCGGACGCCTGTACGCCGCAACGGACGCATACCCGAACGACGCGAGCACCGCCATCCGCGCCGCGTTGACCTCCTCGCCCGCGCGCAGGACAGTCTCACCTTTCCTGATTTCGCTCCCGCGCGGGACGTAGAACTGACCGGGCCGCGTCGCACGCTCAATCTCGACCAACGCGCCGTCTTCGTGCTCGCTCGTCAACTCGACCTGCTGCACGCCGTCCGCCCCCACGGGCAGAGGCGCGCCCGTCATGATGCGGACGGCCTCGCCCGCTCGTAAGTGTCCGCGCCAGCCTTCGCCCGCCGCCGCCTCGCCCACCAGTTTGAGACGCACGGGCGCGTCGGCTGTGTCCACGGAGCGCACCGCGTAGCCGTCCATCTGCGCGCGGTCGAAGGGCGGGAGGTCTGTGTCGGCCACCACGTCCTCGGCCAGCACGCGACCGAGCGCGTCGTCGAGCGCGACGCGCTCAGACGGCAGAGCCTTCGTCTGTGCGAGGACGATGCGGATGGCTTCGGCGACGGGAATCATCGAGGGGGAGTTTAAAGTTCAAAGTTCAAAGTTCAAAGCGCGTCGGCCTGTTTTGCCTCACGACTTTGAAGACGGGACTTGACTCTTATCCGAACCCCGAACGGTGATATAAGATTGAAGCAGGAATACGAAAGAGACACACAAAGGGGAGCAGTGGGAATGTCGAAACGACTTGTCTTCGTCGTCATCGCGGTCGTGGCTTTGTTTGCGGAGAGCGGCTTTACTCAAACGCGCAACAGCCGCCGGGCCTCAGCGCCCACGGAGTCGGGATTCATCACCATCATTCAGGTGGACTTCAGGTCTTTCACGTTCCCTCTGAACGGCAAGTCTTACAAGCTCATTGACGGCTTCTACGCGGAGAACGTCGCGCCCGGCCAGCAATGGGGCCTGGAGATGGCCGACGGCCCCTTCTACGGCGACCTCACGGGCGACCGCCGCGAGGAGGCCGCCATCGTCCTCCGCCACGGCCCCGTCAACAGCCCCGACATGGCCGAGGCCCGCGTCTACACCCTCCGCGAAGGTCGGCCCGCGCTGCTCGCCTCCTTCACCGTCGCCGAAGCCGTCAACTGCGACCTTGACCACTACATAGACGTTGACGACGGCATGATTCGCGTCGAACGCATCTACGGCGTCGCCGGACGCTGCGACCACAACGAGATTACCCAATACCGCTGGAACGGTCGCGACTTCATGCCCGTCGGCGAAACGAAGCGGACGCCTTGCCGTTGTATGTAACCGAACTGAAATCACAAGAGACCACCTTGGGAGGTTGATAAAACTTGTCCACTGTAAATGATCCCCTGATTCAACGATTCTCGCTAAAGGCAAAGAGTATGACCGGGATAGGGCAGCCCAACAACGGTTCCAAAAAGAAATCCGTAGAATTTATTGAGACGAAACCCTTATATAGCAGTTTCTCTATACAGCTACCGCCGCTACGCGGAGCATTTTTTTGTTGAAGTCGCTCAACTAGATTGTCCTATTTGTAAAACGAAAAGAGCATTTAGAGCGCCGGAATATCCCAAGTGGTTTTTCTGGACCGATAAATACAAGAGTGGAGGGTTAAAGAAAATTCTGTGAGTTTTCGATGGGCTCGTAAATGGAATTTTCCCAATTGAACTTCAGTGCCAGGGTTGTAAGCAGATGGACTACGCTTTTTTTGTTGGGTTGACGTTAAAAATAATAAAGTAAGGAAATTCGGTCAAATACCGATGTGGATGCCAAAAGTTGACCCCATAATTATGAAGGAATTTGGGGATGACGCTGTTTTTTTCAGGAAGGCATTAGCTAATTTAGGAGAAGGTTATGGCATTGGAGCATGTGCTTATTTACGCCCGTTGATTGAAAAATATATCAATCCTTTATTAGAACTGCTCTATGAGCTAAAACAGCAGGAAGGGGCTTCCCAAGAGGACTTGGATAAAATTCAGGAAGTAATCAGGGAAAGACTTCACATCAAAAACCAAATTCGCGTGAGAAATCGCACCCGCAGCAACAACAGCACCGAACATGAATCCGTTAAAAACCTTGCATGATTTACTAAGTCGTGCATTGCATAGTATGGAGGAAGAGGAAGCCGTTAACGTCGCTCAAGGTTTAATAGCTAGTTTGGAGTATGTGATCCCGCGATTGCGTAAACAATTCATTGACCAGCAGAAATATCTTGAAGCAATGAAAAACATTAACAATCCTAAACCTAAATAATAGCTGTCAGTGGAGTGTATCGAGGGCGGGATTTCTAAGCAATATAGCTACAATTTTCACCGGCTCCGAAAAGACTTTCTAAAACAAAAGCAGCCGCCCCGGAAGGCGACTGCTTGTGCCCCATTTAAGGGGTTA
>CAWFMF010000001.1:0-73954 GCA_963816985.1 uncultured Acidobacteriota bacterium | reverse complement strand
TAAGTGGCGGAGCCGACGGGACTCGAACCCGCGACCTCCGACGTGACAGGCCGGCGTTCTAACCAACTGAACTACGACTCCGCAAAGCCACTTAAATTTTCAAAAATGCTTTTGGCGGCGGGCCGCCCGAACTGGTGGGCACGGAGGGACTCGAACCCCCAACCTCCACCTTGTAAGGGTGGCCGTCTACCATTGACCTACGTGCCCGCTCAAAAAGTGCCGCCTCTTCTGGAAGGCGTGCCCGGCGTCCGTAAGCCGCTTGCTGCAAAGACCGTCCGCCGTCAACTCTTCGTCCGTCAACGGTGTCCACACTTTAAGAGAATCGCCCGCGCAGTGTCAAGCGCACCCGCAAGGCCAAATGGCCGCCTCGCTCCATCTTTTTCAGACGCCGCGCCGCCACTCTGCTAATATCCCGTGCCGACCCGAAGGCGCTCTGCACAACCCACTTAACACGGAGGAGATTTGCGTTGACTCTGAGACACGCGCTCGTGTTGCTGCTCCTCGTTTCCTCGCTCCTTTCTTCTACACCCGCGCGGCCCGCGCAGGACAGGGCGACGGCCTCGCGCCTCGTCGGCGAGGTCTTCGCGGGCGGCCAGCAGATGCGGTACTTAATGCTCCTGAGCGACGAGATAGGCAGCCGCCTGACGGGCTCGGCGGGCGCGCGCCGCGCCGAAGAGGCGATGGAGGCCGAGTTCAAACGACTCGGCCTCGAAGCCGTCCGCCGCGAGCCGTTTACCATGCCGTCTTCTTGGGAGCGCGGCACGGCCTCGGCCTCGCTCGTCTCGCACGGCGGGCGCGCGCTCACGGTCGCCTCTTACACCTGGACGCCGGGGACAGTTGAACCCTTCGAGGGCGAAGTCGTGGACGTGGGCGAGGGCCGACCGGAAGACCTTCGGCGCGAGGCCGCAAGACTTAAAGGCAACGTCGCTCTCGTCGTGCCCGTGGGCGCAGACCTCGCCGCGCTCATCGAGAAGTTCTACCGCACGCCCCAACTCGTCCGCGAACTGAAGGAGGCGGGCGCGCGCGCCGTGCTCTACGCCTCGGACAAGCAGCACACGATGCTCTACACGTCGCCCGTGGACTTCACCGCCTCAGCCCGCCTCGCCGCGCTCCCAACCGTTTCGCTCGCGGCGGAAGATGTCAGTCTGCTCCGCCGTCTTCTCGGACAGGGGGCACGCCCGCGCGTGCGGCTCGACGTGCGCAACAAGACGGGGCCGAGCTTCGAGAGCACGAACGTCGTCGGCGAGATACGTGGGCGCGAGCGGCCCGAAGAGATTGTCGTCGTGGGCGCGCACCTCGACTCGAACGACCTCGGCCCCGGCGCGCTCGACAACGCGGCGGGCGCGGCTGCCGTCGTCGAGACGGCGCGGGCCGTCAAGGCGCTCGGACTCCGGCCCCGGCGCACCCTCCGCTTCGTGCTCTTCATGGGCGAGGAAGAAGGGATGGTCGGCTCGGTCGCCTACGTCCGCAGACATCGTGAAGAGATGGATAAGACAATCGCCGCCCTCATCATGGACATCGGCGCGGGCCGACCGCAGGGCTGGTTCTCCATGGGGCGCACAGACCTCGACGCGGAGATACAGGAGTTGATGACGCCGCTCCGGGCCTTCGGCCCCTTCGTCATCGAGCACGCCGCGTTTGCCGCCACCGACAACGCGCCCTTCATGGCCGAGGGCGTCCCGAACCTCATCATGCTGCAAGACGAGTCGGCCTACCTGCCCGTCCACCACACCATCGCCGACACGGCTGATAAGGTCGAGCCGCGCGACTTCGCGGCGGCGGTGGCGACGCTCGCCGCGACCGCCTACGCCATCGCCGACCGCGAGCGCCGCTTCGGTCGCCGGATGAGCGCCGACGAAGTTAAAAAGATGGCCGCCGAGACCAAAGTTGACCAGCAGTGGCGCGCGTCCGGCGTCTGGCCGTGAGAAGGCAAAAGGAAAAAGGTAAAAGGCAAAAGTGAGAACACCGACAGGCTTCTTCAAGTGGTGGGAAGATTTCCGGTGAGTATCCCCGAAGGGGATAGAGATAATAGCCGGGGGCAGAGCAACTGAGCGTCAGCGAAGGAGCGACGCCCCCGGAATCGTCGGCGAAATAGTTCCCGACCCTGAAGGGGTCGCACCGCACGTCGCGCCTGCGACCCCTTCAGGGTCGGAGTCTTTTTACTGACGTTCGACCGGGGGCGGCGTGCTCCGCACTTGCCCCCGGCTAGTATCTTACGCCCCTGCGGGGCTTTCATTTGATGGCTTTGTTAGTGGACTCACAATAGCCAGACGGGCAACTCGTTATGCCTCGCGGCAGTCTCATCCTTGTCGGCGGATTCATTGGGCGGGTCGGCTTCTTCGGGTCTCGGAGTTGGTGGTTCTTCCGTCTCCCTTCGCTCCTTCGAGAGCGGCTTGATGAGGATGTCGTTGACCTGTTCGTCCAGTCGCCCGATGACAGACATAGCTGATGCGCCCTTCCCGTCCGTCCGCGTTTGCGGATATATTTGAATCGAAATCTGCTTCCGAGAGTGTAAGACCGTGCTGAAGTTTCCGGCAACCCCAAGACACGCGATGCGACGAACGCCCGTCCTCCTCCTCCTGCTTCTCTCAATGACCGCGACTCTCGCGCCTTCGCACAGTCGCGCGCAAGGAGAGCAGCAGCAGACCGCGCAGGGTCGGCACGCCGCCCGCCGAAGGGCAGGCGAAGCCGACGCCGACGCCAAGACAGACGCCGAAGCAGACGCCCGCCGGCGAGGAGGTTGACGAAGACGACGTGGTGCGCGTCGAGACGCAGCTCGTCTCCGTCCCGGCGGTCGTCACCGACCGGGAAGGAAAGCCCTTGACGGGCCTGCACGCCGACAACTTCCTCGTCTTCGAGGACGGGCGACCGCAGAAGATAGCCAACTTCTCGACGACGGAAGCGCCCTTCGAAGTCGCTCTGCTCTTAGACACTTCAGGCTCGACGCGTCAGGACGTGGGGCTCATCCGCCGCGCCGCGCTCGCCTTCGTCGAAGCCCTTCGGCCCGGCGACCGCGTGGCCATCATCTCCTTCTCGACGCGTCAGGAAGATAAAGACACGCGCCTCGCGACGGTCGAAGTCAAAGCGCCTTTGACGGACGACCGCGAGGAACTGACGGCGGCGATTGAGAGCATCGGCTCCTCGAACGGCACGCCCTTCTACGACGGTTTGGAGCGCGTCGCCAAGGAAGTCTTCCGCGAGCCGCCCTCGGAGAAGGTGCGGGGCCGCCGCGCGCTCGTCGCGCTCACGGACGGCGTGGACTCGACGAGCGAGGCCGACTTCGAAGAGGCGGTCGCGCGCATCAAGCGGGCCGGACTCGTCGCCTACTTCGTGCAGGTCAACACCGAGTCCTTCGTCGAAGACCGCTTGATGTCCGACTGCGAGGACGGCGGCGGGCTTCGCCTTTCACGCGCGCAGCTCCAACGCTACCGGCGTCTCTTCGCCTCGCGCGCAGACTCCGCCGACTTCTCGAACTTCTGCCAGATGGGGCCTTTCGAGCGGATGCACATCAGCCGCACGCTCTACCGCCTCGCGCGCGACGAGATGAACCTCCTCGCGCGCGACACCGGCGGCGGCACCTTCCCCGTCGCCGACCTCCGCGACGCCCGCCGCGCCTTCCGACAGGTCGCCGAAGAGATCGGCACGCAGTACAGCCTCGGCTACTACTCCTCGAACACGGCGCGCGACGGCTCTTTCCGCACCATCCGCGTGCAGGTGCGCGGCATCAAAGACGCGCAGGTGCGCGCGCGCGAAGGCTACCAAGCTCCTCGGAGTTAAGCCCGTCCGCCAGTCGTGGTACATTCTCGCGCGGCGCGCGGCGCAAAGGGCTCGCCGCCGAACTCCGCCCCGTTCATTTTCGCCGGAGACAACCCTACATATCCGGGAGGTAAAAATGAAGAAAATGTCGTGTCTCGCGTTGCTGGCGTTGAGCCTTCTGTTCACTGCCCCGGCACGCCCCGCGATGCAGGGGACGGGAGGCATCTCCACGAGCGCCGAGCGTCGCGTCGCGCTCGTCATCGGCAACAGCGCTTACACTTCAGGCCCTCTGAAGAACGCCGTCAACGACGCCCGCTCCATCGCGCAGACGGTCAGCGGGCTCGGCTTCGAAGTCTTGCAGCACGAGAACCTTTCGCAGAACGAGATGAAGCGCGCCATCCGCGTCTTCGGCGAGAAGCTCCGAAGGGGCGCGGTCGGCCTCTTCTATTACGCGGGGCACGGCATGCAGGTCAAAGGGGAGAACTACCTCATCCCCGTCGGCGCGACGATTAACGGCGAGGCGGAAATCGAGTACGAGGCCGTCAGCCTCGGCCTCGTGCTCGCGCAGATGGAGGACGCCCGCAACCGTATGAACATCGTCATTCTGGACGCCTGCCGCGACAACCCCTTCGCGCGCGGCACACGTTCGGGGAGCAGAGGCTTGGCGGTGGTTGATGCGCCCGGCGAGATGCTCATCGCCTACGCGACGGGGCCGGGCGCGGTGGCCGACGACGGCGAAGGGTCGAACGGCGTCTACGTGCAGGAGTTGCTCAAGCACGTCCGCACGCCGGGGCTCAGCGTCGAGGAAGTGTTCAAGCGCGTGCGCGTCGGCGTGCTCAAAGCGACGCAGGGCAGGCAGAAGCCCTGGGAGACTTCGTCGCTGGTGAGCGACTTCCAGTTCGCCGGCGGGACGCGCCCGGTCGGAAGCCAGCCGGTGACGCCGACGACGCGCGAAGAAAACACGGCGGGACGACCGATGCCGCCGCCGCAGAGCCGCCCGCAGAGCCTTCCGGCGGGGAACGCCCCTGCCGGGAATGCCCCGACGGGGAACGTCGCCACCGCTCCGCGGAAGCCGCCGATTAAGAGAACCGGGCTGGTGAACGCATTGAAGATTAACGGCCTGACGACCGCCGAGTTGGTCGAGCAGATAGTCTTGCGCGGCGTTGACTTTCAACTGACGACGGAGGCCGAAAGGGAATTGCGAGAGGCGGGCGCGCGCACCGAAGTCATCAACGCCGTGCGCGCCAACTACCGCCAGCCCTGACGGAATTCGTTCGAGGCCATAGCGCGCCCGCCGCTCGAAACCACTTCCACGGTTTCGCGGCTTAAACCCTCTGCTACTTCTCCACGCACTTTTGATTCGGCTCGCACTTTTGTTAAAAAGGTTCTATGCAGCAGCAGACCAGACAAACTTTTGAACGCATTGTCGTCATCGTCCTCGACAGCCTCGGCATGGGCGAGATGCCGGACGCCGCCGAGTGGGGCGACGCGGGCTCGGACACGCTCGGACACATCTGCGACTCGCGCGTCTTGCAACTGCCTAACCTGCGCGCGTGGGGCGTGGGCAACATCCGAACGCTCGCGGGCGTGCCGCCCGTCGAGAGCCCCCGCGCCTCTTACGGTCGCTGCGCGTTGCGCTCGAACGGCAAGGACACGACGACGGGCCACTGGGAGATGGCGGGCATCATCCTGGAGAAGGCTTTCCCGACCTACCCGCAAGGCTTCCCTGCGGATGTGCTCGAACGCTTCGTCAAAGAGGCTGGCGTTCCCGGCTTCCTCGGCAACGTCCCGGCCTCCGGCACCGAAATCATCAAGGAACTCGGCGCGGAGCACGTCCGCACCGGCAAGCCCATCGTCTACACCTCCGCCGACTCGGTCTTCCAGATAGCGGCGCACGAAGAGGTCATCCCCGTCGAGCGGCTCTACGAGATTTGCGAGGCGGCGCGGCGCATCCTCCGGGGCGAGCACGAAGTCGGACGCGTCATCGCCCGTCCGTTCGTCGGCGAGCCCGGAGCCTTCACGCGCACCGAGAACCGCCACGACTACGCCGTCCCGCCGCCCGCCGAGAACCTCCTGCCCACGCTCTCCGGCGCGGGCCTCGATGTCGTCGCCGTCGGCAAGATCGCCTCCATCTACGACGCGCTCGGCGTCACCGAAGACCTCCGCGCCAAGAACAACGATCAGGCGATTGACCAGACCATCCGCGCCCTCCAAAGCCACTCGCGCGGGCTCATCTTCTCGAACCTCGTTGACTTCGACATGCTCTACGGTCACCGCCGCGACGTGGAAGGCTACGCCCGCGCCCTCGAACACTTCGACGCCCGCCTCCCTGAAATCGAAGCCGCGATGCGCGACGGCGACCTTCTCATCCTCACCGCCGACCACGGCAACGACCCGACCTATCGCGGCACAGACCACACACGCGAATACGCCCCCCTCATCGTCTACGGCCCCAGCGCCCGCCCCGGCGTCAACCTCGGCGACCGCGCCTCCCTCGCCGACATCGGCCAGACCGTCGCCGACAACTTCGGCCTCCGACTAAGCGCGGGCGAGAGCTTTTTAAGTGAGATAGTTTGAATACGGACGGGACAGAGTCGGGTGTCTGAGCCCGTTGCCGACTATGTTTGAAGGAATGCTTAAGCAGATGCGCGAGAACATCCGCGCACTTCAGTACGTGATGACGGTTCACGCTGAAGAGGAGATGGACGGCGACGATTTATCTATCTTCGACGTTGAGCGGGCAATCCTGACGGGTCGAATAATTGAGCGGCAGAAAGACTCCGAGACGGGAGAATGGAAGTATCTTGTCAGGGGCAAGTCTGTCGAGGGTCATGATGTGGTGGCCGTGTCGAAGTTGAGCCCGACCGGCAAGTTGATTATCATCACCGTGTATGTCGAGTAAAGAAGAGAAGAACGGCGAGCTGGTTTGCGACGTTTGCGGCAAGGCCGGGGCGCGCATCCGTCACGTGACGAGAAGCTACGGCAAAGGGGCCGGATTGCTCGTTATCGAAAATGTTCCGGTCATCTCATGTCCACACTGCGGCGCGAGTTACCTGACGGCGGAGACTTTGCACGAACTTGAGCGCATCAAATCACAGCGCTCTAATCTGGCAGTCGAACGTCCCGTCCCGGTTGCGGTTTTCGCGTAAGCTCCGAACACTTATTCTCCAATAGCCGAGGGGCGCGTTGAGGACATGGAGTCTCAACGCGCCCCTCGGCTCATTACAAAGGCTCATCGGCCCGGCTGGTCGCAGTTAACGTCGGGATGATAAAAGCGACGGGCTCGAAGCTCTACTTGCTGGGGTCTTTGAGCACGGCGATGAACGGGAGGTTGCGGTAGCGTTCGGCGAAGTCGAGGCCGTAGCCGACGACGAAGGCGTCGGGGATTTTGAAGCCGAGGTAATCAATGTGGACTTCGCGCTCGCGCCGCTCCCACTTGTCTAGGAGCGCGGCGAGCTTGACGGTGCGCGCGCCGCGCGAGCGGAGGTTGGCGAGCAGGTACGAGAGCGTGAGGCCCGTGTCCACGATGTCCTCGACGACGAGGATGTCCCGGCCCTCAATCGGCACGTCGAGGTCTTTGACGATCTTCACCTCGCCCGAAGTCCTCATCTCCGCGCCGTAGCTCGAAATCGCCATGAACTCGACGCCGACCTTAAGGTCAATCGCGCGCACCAGATCGCTCATGAAGATGAACGCGCCCTTGAGCACGCCGAGCAGGAGCGGGTTCGAGTCCCTGTAGTCACGCGCGATGTCCGCGCCCAACTCGGCGATGCGCGTCTGAATCTGCTCGCCCGTGAAGAGCGGCTCAAGGTTCGGGTTGCTGAACTCCGAAGCGGCGATGGCGGAAGAAGACAAGGCGTGGCCTCCAATCTCGGACGAAAAATTGTGAAAGTTTTTTTACCGGCGCTTGCGGCCCGCGCACTGTTTGCGCGCGCCCCGCGTGGTGCGACATACTAAGAGAGCGAGACACGCAAGGTCAACAGCGAAGGACAGATGTTAGATGTCGGATGCTGGATGTCAGTGATTGGCTTCTAACATCCAGCATCCGACATCTAACATCTCTTTTTTATGGCAGACGACAAAGACACCCGCGACCGTGTGCGCGCACTGGTGCGCGAAGTCCTTAAGAACGCCGTCCCGGCGGACGAGCCGCCCGACGAAGGCGCGACGCGAGAGGCCGCGAGCGCGACGCCGACGAGCCGCCGCGACGACGCGACTCCCGCGACCCGCGTTGAAGAGGCGACGCCCGCCCGCGCGCGCATCGTGGACGTGGTGAGGGAGACGGCGTCGCCTTCATCATCAACAGCAGAGAAACCCTTCGCGCGCGACGAATCTTCCAAGATGGTCATCACCGAGGCGGACGTGCACGGCCTTGAGGAGGGCGCGCGTCTGCGCGTCGCCGAGGGCGCGCGCCTGACCCCGCTCGCCGCCGACATCGTGCGCGAGCGCAGGATAGAACTCGTCCGCCGCACGCCTCGACGCGGCCCGCGCGCCGAGAAGATTATTGCCGTCGGGGCCGACCACGGCGGCTTCCCGATGAAGGAAGAGCTGAAAGGGCTCCTCGCCGAACTCGGCCACCGCGTCCGAGACTTCGGCACCGACTCGACCGACGCCGTTGACTACCCGGACTTCGCCCACGCCGTTGCGCGCGCCGTCTCGGAGGGCGAAGCCGACCTCGGCATCGTCGTTGACGGCGCGGGCGTCGGCTCCGCCATGACCGCCAACAAAGTGCCCGGCGTCCGCGCCGCCGCCTGCTACTCCGCCAAGGTCGCACGCAATTCCCGCGAGCACAACGACGCTAACGTCCTCACCCTCGGCAGCGGCGTCATCACCCCCGCCGAGATGCGCGAGATCGTCACCGTCTGGCTCTCGACCGAAATCAGCGAAGACCGGCACAAGAAGCGCGTGGCGAAAATCGAGGCCGTGGAGAGGCAGTACAGGAGTTAGTCGTCAATCGTTTAGAATGTCACCTGAAGAGAGTTGATAAGATCATGTCATATTCGCAGAACGGTGATTTGGAGCGCCTCGTCGAGCAGATAACGGATGTCATCGTGGCGCGTCTGAACGGCGACGGGGACGCGCAGGCGGAGATGTGCGGGTGCTCGTCGGTGTGCTTCAACCGCTGCCCCGAAAGGATGCAGAGGGTTCTGGACGCGGGGGCTTCGCGCATCGGGCTGGTGCTGGGCGAGTCGGCTTCGGCGAGGGACTGGGCGGGTTTCGTTGACCACACGCTCTTGAAGCCGGAGGCGACCGAGGCCGACATCCAGAAGTTGTGCGAGGAGGCGGCGCAGTACAAATTCGCGAGCGTGTGCGTGAACCCTTCGTGGGTGCGCGCGGCGAGCTGTCACCTGCGCGGGTCGGGCGTGCCGGTGTGTACGGTCATCGGCTTCCCGCTCGGCGCGAACGTCGCCGACGTGAAGGCTTACGAGGCGCGGCGGGCCATCCTCGACGGGGCGCGCGAGGTGGACATGGTGCTCAACATCGGCGCTCTGAAGAGCGGCGACGACTGCGCCGCCGAAGCCGACATCCGCTCGGTGGTCGAAGCGGCGCACGAGTTCGGCGTGCTGGTGAAGGTGATTATCGAGACGGCGCTTTTGACCGACGAAGAGAAGGTGCGCGCGTGCCTCGCGGCGAAGAGGGCGGGCGCGGACTTCGTGAAGACCTCGACGGGGTTCGCGAAGGGCGGCGCGACCGTGGCCGACGTGGCGCTGATGCGGCAGACCGTGGGCGCGGAGATGGGCGTCAAGGCTTCGGGCGGCGTGAAGGGCATCACGGACGCGCGCGCGATGCTCGAAGCCGGGGCGACGCGCATCGGCGCGAGCGTCGGCGTCAAGATCGCGCAGGAGGCGTCGGGCGTTAAGACCACCGCGTCCGCCGCCGCTTACTGAATGAGTTCGGAGTAAGGAGGAGAAGTCCTCGATGCGTCTCTCTCAAGTGCGAAGCGTGTTGACGAAGGCGGGCCTGCCGGTCGGGCTCGCCTTCGCTTTTAGCTTCGGGCCGCTCGCGTCTTCGCTGGCGCAGACGAGCGCGCCGCAGACCGCAACGGAAGCCCCGGTGAGTATCTTGTTGACCGCCGTGGACAAGGAGCAAAAGGAGGTCGAACTCGTCAACCCCGCCCACAAGAAGCAGGGCGTGCAGATCGCCTACCCGCACGGCTACTTCGCCGGGAACGCCTCGAACTCGGTCAAGAACTGAGAGCGCGGAATAAATCTGTAGGGGCAGGGCAAGTCCACGGCCCGTGTGCTGACGAAAGACACGGGCCGTGGACTTGCCCTGCCCCTACAGATATTCCCGGCGTTGAAGATGTTCTTGAACGCGGCGGACGGCGCTCGCAATTGAAATCGGCGGGGCTCTTCTTGAAACGCGCGGCCTTTGCGTCTATCCTTCGGGGACATCTTTACCAGAGACAATCCGGGAAGGGAACAGAAGCGATGGCGGAGAAGCGACCGAACATTCTCGCGGTGATTCTCGGCGGCGGCGCGGGCACGCGACTGTCGCCTCTGACGGTGATGCGCTCGAAGCCCGCCGTGCCGCTCGGCGGCAAGTACAGGCTCGTGGACATCCCCGTCTCGAACTGCATCAACTCGGAGATCACGCGCATCTACGTGCTGACGCAGTACAACTCGGCTTCTCTGAACCGCCACATCTCGCAGACCTACCGCTTCTCGCACTTCTCCGACGGCTTCGTCGAGATACTCGCCGCCGAGCAGACGCCGCAGAACCCCTCATGGTTTCAGGGGACGGCGGACGCCGTGCGGCAAGTGCTGCCGCACATCCGCGACTGGGGCATAGACACCCTGCTCATCCTTTCGGGCGACCACCTCTACCGGATGGACTACCGCAAGTTCATCGCGCGCCACTTCGAGAAGAAGGCCGACGTGACCATCTCGGTCATCCCGTTCCAGCGCGAGCAGGCCGAGGACTTCGGGCTCTTGAAGGCCGACGCGAACGGGCGCATCGTCGAGTTCAGCGAGAAGCCGAAGGGCGAGGCGCTCGAAGCGATGCGCGTGGACACGACGGCCTTCGGCCTGAGCCCGGAGGACGCGGCGCGCAAACCGTTTCTGGCCTCGATGGGCATCTATGTTTTCAACTACAAGTGGCTCGAACAGTTGCTCGACAAAGACCCGACGTGGATGGACTTCGGCAAGCAGGTCATCCCGGCGGCCATCGAGGGCGGCAACGTGCAGGCCTATCTCTTCGACGGCTACTGGGAGGACATCGGGACCATCTCGGCGTTCCACGCCGCGAACCTCGATTTGACGGCGACGCTCCCGCAGTTCAACCTCTTCGACACCGAGGCCCCCATCTACACGCACGCGCGGTATCTGCCGCCCTCGAAGGTCAACCACTGCCAGATCAGCCAGTCCATCGTCAGCGAGGGCTGCATCCTGACGCGGGCCGTCATCAACCGCTCGATCATCGGCGTCCGCACCCGCATTGACTTCGGCGCGAAGATTGACGACACCTACGTCATGGGCGCGGACTACTACCAGTCAATCGAGGAGATGGCGGCGGACGTGCGAGAGGGCACGCCGCGCATCGGCATCGGCGAGGGGGCAATCATCCGCAACGCCATCATTGACAAGAACGCCCGCATCGGCGCGGGCGTCCGCCTCGTCAACGAGCGCGGCGTGCAGGAGGAGGACGGCCCCGAAGAGAGCTACTTCATCCGCGAGGGCATCGTCATCGTCCCCAAAAACGCGGTCGTCAAAGACGGGACGGTGGTTTGAAGGAAGGCAGAAGGCAGAACGCTGAACGCTGGACTGAACTGAAAAGAAGAGGCCGGAGATTGATGTCATTTGACAAATCTCCGGCCTCTTTCAGCTTTTCAGTCCAGCGTTCAGCGTTCTGACTTCATCGCTCTCTTATCGTCCCGTGTTGCGGGTAATCGTTGAAGTTGCGGCGGCGGAGAACGGGCGGCTGCTGCGGAGATGAGCCGTTCGCGTTGTCCTGCTGCGCGGCGGTGGTGGTCGTGTTGTTGTTGTCGCCCGTGGGGCGGTAGAGGTAGCTGTCGCGCGCGCGGACGACGAGGTTCGGGCGGCGGACGCGCACCTTGAGCTGCCGCCGCTCGACCTTCTGCGACGTGCGCGAGGGGTAATAGCCGAGGCTGTACTGGCGGCGCAGCTCTTCGGCGATGTTGGTGAACGCCTGACCGACATCGTTGAGGTCGGCGGCCTGATGGTGACGCCCGCCCGTGCGCGTCGCCAACTGCCGCAGGTAGTCGCTGCCGAGCGCGTACTCTTCGGGCGAAGAGGTTCCGCCGCCGCCACCGCCGCCGCCCCTATTGTTGCCGCCGCCACCGCCACGCCTGTTGTTGCCGCCTCCCCCTCCGCCACCTCCGAGGATGTCGCCGAGGATGTCGCCCCATCCGCCGCGTCGCCTGTTACCGCCGCCTCCGCCGCCTCGTCGCGGGTTCCTCTGCGTCGGGGGCCAGTTGATGACAGCGCCGCCCCCTCGCCCGTCGGTCGTGTCGTACTGGATGGAGTAGATCATCGCGTCCAGCTCTTCGGCCTCGCCGAGCGTGCTCTGGTAGCTGGCGCGGCGGCTCGTCGTGTCCACGCCGTCGGTGAAGAGGACGACGGCCTTGCGCCCCTTGATGTTGTCGAGTTTCTGTTTGATGACGAGGTCAACGGCGTCGTAGAGCTTCGTCCCGCCGCCCCAGCGCGTGCGGCGGATGGCTTCGCGGAGTTGGCGGCGGTCACCCGTCACTTCGGAGAGGACGCGTATCTCGTCGTTGAAGGAGACGACGAGCGCCTTGTCTTCGGGCCGGAGCTGGTCGAGGAAGGCGATGGCCGCGTCCTGCACGTCTTCGAGCTTGAAGCGCGTTGAGTTGCTCGTGTCAATGACGAGCGCGACGGTGAAGGGCTGCTCGACGGTGGCGAAGTAGGCGACCTCCTGCTCCGTGCCGTCCTCGAAAATCCTGAAGTCTTCCTTGCGCAGATTCGGGATGAAGCGACCGTCGTGGTCGAGGATGCTCACAGGGATAGTCACGAGCGCCGTGTTGACGCGCACCACCTCGTCCTCGCCCACCTCTTCGGCGACCTCTTCAGGAACGCTCCGCCCGTCCGTGCGGCTCGCCGTCGGCCTCGTCGTCGTCGTCGTTGTCGAGGAAGACGGACGTGTGGACGCTGGCGACGTCCCGGCGGTCGGCGTCTGGCCGGCTCGGCGCGGGCGTGTCTGCCCGAAAAGCACTTCAGCCGGGGCGGTGAAGAACGCGGCGAGCAGAATGAGGGCGGCGAACTTTCTCATGGTCTTCTAAAACTCCTGATTTCGGGCGGAAAACGTCCTGCGAGCCTTCGGCGAGGGCAAAACAGACAGTTTGATTGCATGCCGGGGGAAAGGGATGCCATTTAAGAAGTTCAAAGTTCAAAGTTCAAGGTTCAAAGTTGAAGACAGGTTCTTAACTTTGAACCTTGAACTTTGAACTTTGAACTCATTGTCCGATTGCGTTGAAGATGAAGGGGAAGGTTCCCCACGTCTGCGCGCGGTGCTGCGGGCGGAAGCCGAAGAGGACGACGCGGCCACGGCCCATTGTGACTTCAGCGAGCGCGGCCTTGCCCGCGAGGTGTTCCGCGCCGAGGAGCCAGCCGGAGCGCAGCACGTTCTCCTTCTTTTCGGCGTAGCGCGCGACGACGCGGACGCGTGACGGGTCGGTCGTCTCGAAGGCGGCGCTGTTGACGAAGTACACGTCCGTCGAGCGCGGCATCGTGCGCGCGAGCGCGTGCGAGGTGTCCACTTCAACCCTCAGAACGGAGCCGGGGCAGTAGAACTCCGAAGTCTTCAAGCCTTCGAGCACGTTGCGCAAGGGGAGCTTGAAGCGTTTGATGGCGAACTCGGTCGAGTTGTCCCAACAGACGAGCGTGCCGCCCTCCTCGACGAAGCGGCGCAAGGCTTCGACGCCCGCCTCCGTGATGCCGCCCGTCAGCTCCGGCGGCGCGGTCTCTTTGGCGCGGCCCTCGACAATCTCGCGCAGCCGCATCGAGGGCAGCACGATCACGTCGTACTTCTCCGAGAGCCGCCCGGCCCGCACGTCGGCGTCGCGCAGGGAAGTGTAAGGCACGTTGAAAGTGTCGAAGACGTAGCGCGTCCAGCCCTCGTCCATCGAGCCCGTCCAGCCTTTGTAGAGCGCGAGGCGGACGGGCCGCCGCAGAGGATTCTGAAGCGGCGAAGCGTCGCCGTTCTTCGGCGTGAGGCTCAAATGACGACGCACTTCCGCCTCGTCGCGGACGAGCGTCAGACGCCTCTCACTCTCAGGCTCGCGGATGCTTCGGACGGGATAACACTCGACGCCCATCTGCATCGGCAGAGTCCAACCGGCCACGTCGTAAGGCCGCTCGGCCTCGCCCCCGGCGGTGCGCCGGTCGGGGTAAATCTGCTTCTCGAAGAGCGCCTGCACGTTCGCGCGGTACGGCTGTTTGAGGAAGACGAGATAACTGCCCAGAGGCGTCTCCGGCGGGTAATCGCGCGCGTCGTTGTAGACCGCGCCGCGCGACTCGGCGAGCGTGATGTGCAACTCCCTGTCCATCCTCTGGACTTCGACTCCCTGCTCGACGAGCAGCGAGACGAGCTTCGACACGTTCTCGTCCCGCCCCTGACCGGCGGGGATGAGATAGGCGACGACGGCTGCGTCTTCGCGCGAGATAGCACCGCCTTCATCTTCGCCCACGGGCGGCCATTCGAGGGCACGTTGGCCGAGTTGATAAAAGTTTCGGAGGTAACGCTCGCGGTACTTCGCGGCCATCGAGAGGACGGCGCGCGAGGCGATCATCTCCATCCGCAGAATGTCGCGCGGACGCCACTCGCCGCCCGGCCACGGGTCTGGGAAGTTGGTCGAGGGCAGAAGCGCCGAAGGCATCCCGCGCGACGAAGAGCGGGCGAGCTGCTCGCGCGTGACTTTCACCGGCGTCATCAGGCGCGCGCTCGCCGCCTCCGAGAGAATCCCGATCGAGTTGTGGAAGTAGGGCGCGGTGCGAAAGCCGCCGTGCCACCAGGTGTCGTAGAGCGCGTTGGTGATGACGCCTTTGAATCCGGCGGCCTGAAGGTCGGCGGCGACCTTGTGGCCGATCAGTCCGACCTCGCGCAGCAGCAGCGGCGGGATGTGCGGGTTCGGCGGATCGTAAAAAGGCGGGATGAAGAAGCGCGAGCCGTTCGCCCCTTGCTGGTGTACGTCGTAGACGATCTGCGGGAACCACTGCTTCCAGAAGAGGCGCGTGATGGCCTGCGTCTCTTTAAGGTTCAGCATGAACCAGTCGCGGTTGTTGTCGTGGCCGGCGTAGTGATGGTAAAGCTCCGGCGGCTCCGAGCCCTCCCACGGCTTGCCGAGTGACTTCTTGTACCAGTCGGCCACGATGTCGTTGCCGTCGGGGTTGGCCGAAGGGATCAGGAGCAGGATGGTGTTGCGTAAGATCTCTTCGCGTGTCGGCGTCCTAGGCCGTGGCCAGCTCGTAGGCGAGCTGCATGGACATCTGCGAGCCGACGATTTCGGTCGAATGAATCGAGCAGGAGATGGCGACGACCGCTTTGCCGCTTTTCGAGAGGAGGTCGCCCCAGTCAACGTCTCCGTCCTTCGGGTTCAGTCGCGGATCGGCGAGCCGGCGTTGGATGTCTTTGTATTTCGGCAGTTCGCGTATATTCTCAGGCGCGCTGATGAAAGCGACGACGAGCGGCCTGCCAAGAGTAGTCTCACCTATGGTCTCGACCTTCACGCGGTTGCTGGCGCGGTCGAGCCGCGCGAAGTAGTCTCTAATCTGCGTCCAGTCGGCGACCTTGCGTTCGTCGCCCGGAGTGAAGCCGAGCACGGAGCGCGGCGAGGGGACGGAGATGGAAGTCGTCGTCGTTGACGGGCGCGGCGTTCGCCGTCGCTGTTGCGCGGAGGCTTCGGGCGCGAGCAACAGGAGGCCGCAGCAGAGTAGAAGGAGCGCGGCGCGCACCGCATACGAGGAGTGTCGAAGGAACACAGGATGCATCCTGAAAGTCTGCCTCAAGAGTTAGAAAGTAATGAACGGAGTGGGAGCGTAACGCGCGCCGAGTCTACCACAGACGCGGGGCGAAGCCTCGCCGGACGCCTCTGGTACTGGTGGTCTCTGTTCGTCGCCGCGATGCTCCTGCTCATCTTCGGCCCGCCCTCGATTCTCGTCTCGTATTTAGCCAACCGGCGCGAGTGGGTCTACCCGTGGGCGCTCTTCGGCGCGCGCAACTGGCTGCGGCTGAGCGGCGTGAAAGTTAAAGTGCGCGGGCTCGAACACCTCGACCCGCGTCGCTCCTACGTCTTCATCGCCAACCATCGGTCGTTCCTCGACACGGCGGGGCTCTTCTACCACTTGGGACGCCGCATCGGGCTCGTCGCTAAGAAGGAGCTTTTGAGAGTCCCGATCATGGGATACGGGATGGGCTACGTTAACATCCTCGCCATTGACCGCTCGAACCGCACGCGCGCCATCGAGACGATGAAGGCCGCGACCGACCGCCTCCGGCGCGGCGTCTCCTTCGGCGTCTTCGCCGAGGGCACGCGCGCACGCCCCGGCGAGCTTCTGCCCTTCAAGAAGGGCGGCTTCTACATGGCGATTGAGGCGGGCGTGCCGGTCGTCCCTGTCGCCTTCAAGAACACGGATGTCTTGATGGGCAAGGGGACTGGCGTCGCACGCCCCGGAACAATCGAGATGGTCGTCCTCCCGCCCATCGAGACCGAAGGGCTCACCACGGACGAGGACGTGAAGCGACTCGCCGCGCACACCAACGCGCTCATCGCGGAGGAGTTGGGATTAAAAGAATCAAGGCTTGTTTGAGTTGCGAGTTTAAAGGACGAGCCGCCCATCCCCGCAGGGGACGAAGACAATAGCCGGGGGCAAGTGCGAAGCACGCCGCCCCCGGTCGCACGTAGATAAAAGAATCCGACCCTGAAGGGGTCGCAGACGCCTCGCGCGGTGCGACCCCTTCAGGGTCGGATTCCTTTCGTTGACTGTTCCGGGGGCGTCGCTCACTCGCGTTCGCTTGCCCCCGGCTATTATCTTCCGCCCTTTCAGGGCTTGGGCTTCGGCGCTGGCGGAGTCGCCGGGGGCGTCGCGGGCTTCTCCTTCTCTTCCTTCACGTCGCCGGGGTCTCCCTCTTCGACGACGATGACCTTGCCGCGCAGCCGCTCGAACTCCGTGAACGTGATTTTCATCCGCACGCGAACGGACTCGCCCGACTTGAAGATCAGCTCGTCGTCGGCGTAGGCGTAGGTCGGGAACCAGTACTTGCCGTCAATCTGCTGGCGGTAAGACTCGAAGGTGACGAAGCGCTGTTCGAATTCGGGCACGCCCTTGCCGCGCGCCTTGACGATCTGAAAGTCTACGTCGTCAACCCAAATGCGCCCCTGAAAGTAGCGCTGCGGCTCCTTCGCCTTCTTGAGCGCGGCGAGTCGTCTCTGGTCGTTGAGGATTTTCGGCGTCACATCGAAGACGTGGAGGTCAAGCTCGTCAATCTTCTCTTTGCCGACGTAGGAGAAGTCGTAGTCGTTGAGCTTCGAGCTTTCGAGGGCGAAGGCCTGCACGCCGCCGAGGTCTTCGATGTCTTCGGGCGTAATCCCGATGGCGGTGATGGTCGGGATGGGGAAGCGCAGAATCTTCTCGTAGCGGTTGCCGCTGTCGTCGAAGACGAAGCGCGAGACGCGGTGGTACTCGCCCGAAATCTGGCCGCCGAAGGCGATGGTCTGGATGACGGCGTCGCGCTTGAAGCTGTACTCGTTGAGCGCCTTGCGGAACTCGGCCTCCTTGGCGGCGATGCGGCGAATCATGCCGTCAACGTCCACCGGCGAGCCCGAACGGTTGATGGTCGAGGGCGTGCCCGCCGCCGTCTGCGAGGATGTCTGCGCGACGGCCTGCGAAGCCGCCGCGACGCCCACGACCGCCGCCGCCAACATTGAGAAAATCACTCTTTTCATAGGCTTTTTTGAAGTTTTTGACGACCGAGAAGGACTTCCGGCGAGGCCTTCATGGACAACACCAACGACGCCCGCCGAGCAAAATATTCAGATGCCTGAGCGCCGCCGCGTGTTGCCATCGAAGGAAGTTCAAAGTTCAAGGTTCAAAGTTCAAAGTTAAAGGCAAGGCTCTTGTTCTTAACTTTGAACTTTGAACCTTGGACTTATTTGACGAATTCCGCTTCGACGCGGCGGGGGATGATGCCGCGCGCCGCGCCCTCGTCGAGGAGTCGCTGGACGGCTTCGCGGCCCCGCGCGGTGTAGTCGAGCGTGAGCTGGTTGACCCACATCGCGACGAAGCGGTCGGCCAGCTCCTTGTCCATGTCGCGCGCGAACTGCATCGCGTAGTCGAGCGCGTCCTGCCGGTTGTCGAGCGAGAAGCGGATGGACTCGTGGAGGTGCGCCGAGACGCGCCCGATGAGTTCCGCGCCCAACTCGCGGCGGATGACGTTGCCGCCCATCGGCAGCGGCAACGCCGTCCAATCCTTCCACCACTCGCCGAGGTCAACGACCTTGTGCAGACCGAGGTCTTGATAAAAGAGCTGCCCCTCGTGAATCAAAAGACCGGCGTCGGCCTCTTTGTCCTGCACGGCCTTGATGATCTGGTCGAAGGGCACGACGACGTACTCGAACTCCGGGCAGAGGATGCGCAAGGCGAGGAAGGCGCTCGTCAGAGTCCCCGGCACGGCGATGCGGAGGCGCGGGAGGTCTTCCGTCTTGTACGGCTCGCGCGCGACGACGATGGGGCCGTAGCCCTCGCCGATGGACGCGCCGTGCGGGAGCAGCACGTAGTCTTCGGCGATGTAGGCGTAGGCGTGGAAGCTCACCGCCGTCACGTCGTAGACGCCGCGCCGCGCCTTCTCGTTCAAGGTCTGGATGTCTTCGAGGACGTGCTCGTACTTCAGCTCGCCCGTCTCAAGCTTGTTCGTCGCCAGCCCGTAGAACATGAAGGCGTCGTCCGAGTCGGGCGAGTGCGCGACGGTGATGGTGCGTGTCTCTGTTGCGGTCGTCATTTCGTTTTAAGTCTGTGTTTCGCCGTTGCGTCTCTGGTCAATGATGTCAATCAGTGCGTTCACGCGCTGGTCGGTGTGCGCGAGTGATTCGTTCAACTGTGCCTGTGCCTCGGCCAGTATCCCCATCTTCTCGGTCAAGGCTATTTGTGACTTTGCAAGTTCAGTCATTGAGCTGTAGAGGTGGACGGTCGCCGTCTCAAGTCGGCTGATGCGCGCCTCGGACTGCGCCATGTTTTCGGCGAAACTCTCCTGCTGTTTGATGATGAACTCCATCACCTTCTGAATCTCTTCGTTGGTCATACGTATGTCCTCATTTCGGAGTCAGTAGGCGGGGAAAGTTCATTTTAACACGGCGAGGCCCGTCGAACATTCAGACCGGGGCGGCCTCGCGCGCCACGGGGTTGTAGAGCGTGTCGCGCTCGACGGCGACGAGGCCCGCGTCTTCGATGAGCGTGACGATCTCCTGCTTGGACATCTTGACTTCGTTCCCGGCCTCGACCGAGTAACTTGTGGAGAGTTCGCCGCCCTCGGTGATCGTCCCGTCGAGGTCGTTCGCGCCGTAGTGCAGGGCAACCTGCGCGAGCCGCTTGCCGAGCATCACCCAGTAGGACTTGACGTGCGGGAAGTTGTCGAGCATGAGGCGCGAGACGGCCATCGTCTTCAGGGAGTCCACGCCCGACGGCCCCGGCAGGTGCGAGAGCTGCGTGCCCGGCGGGTAGAAGGCGAGCGGGATGAAGCACTGGAAGCCGCCCGACTTGTCCTGCTGCTCGCGCAGGCGGACGAGGTGGTCAACGCGGTCTTCCAGCGTCTCGATGTGGCCGTAGAGCATGGTCGCGTTGGTCTTCAGACCGGCGGCGTGGACTTTGCCGGAGAGTTCGAGCCAGCGATTGCCGTCGGTCTTGTGCGCGCAGATCATCGAGCGCGTCGGCTCGCGAAAAATCTCGGCCCCGCCGCCCGGACACGAGTCCATCCCCGCCTCTTTGAGACGCTCGATGACCTCCTCGTCCGTCATCTTGTAGAAGCCCGCGAAGTGGTCTATCTCGACCATCGTCCAAGCCTTCAAGTGAAGACGAGGGAACCGGCTCTTCAAAGAAGAGAGCAGGTCTGTGAAGTAGCTGAACGGCAGCTTCGTGTTGAGCCCGCCGACGATGTGCAGCTCGGTCGCGCCCTCTTGGACGGCCTCGCCCGCGATGCGCAGGGAGTCTTCGATGTTGTGCGTGTAGGCGTCCGGCTGCCGGGGCGTGCGAAAGAAGCCGCAGAACTTGCAGTCGGCGTAGCAGACGTTGGTCGGGTTGAAGTGGCGGTTGACGTTGTAGTAAGTCGTCGCCCCGTGCAAACGCCGCCTCACGGAGTCGGCCAGACGGCCCAGCCCCGGCAAGTCGTCCGACGCGAACAGCGCCACGCCGTCTTCAAAAGTCAGACGCTCGCCCGCCTCGACTTTGGCGGCCAGCTCGTTGAGTTTCGGGTCGTATGAAAAATTCATGAGTTCAAAGTTCAAGGTTCAAAGTTCAAAGTTAAGACTCAATCCCAGAGCGCCTGCACGTCGAGGGTGAAGCCGGGCAGGAGCGGTTCGCCGGTGACGGTCTGCGGGTCGTCCAAAACCTCGACGGCAGTCTGCGCGCGGTAAACATGCACTTTCTTCTCATACGGGTCAATCAGCCATCCGAGTTGCGCGCCGTTGGCGATGTACTCCTTCATCTTCTTCTGTAAATACCGCATCGAGTCGCTCGGCGAGCGCAGCTCAACGACAAAATCGGGGCAGAGTGGAGGGAATCGCTCTTGTTCTTCTTCCGTGAGCGACTCCCACCTCTCGTTTCCCACCCAGGCGAGGTCGGGCGACCTCTTCGCGCCGTTCGGCAGGGAGAAGATGGTTGAGGAGTCGAATCCTTTACCAGTCTTATCCTTCTCTGACCAAATGCCGAATTTGACGGTCAACGCAAAGTTGCGGATTCCAGTCTTTCCCCCGGTTGGCGACATGATGATGAGGTCTCCTTCATCATTGAGTTCCAGGCGGAGGTCTTTGTTGAGCATGCAGAATTCATAAAACTCCTGCTCGTTGAGCTTCTTCAGGAGGGGACTGAAGTGGAGCACGAGCGCGCTTGTCTTCTCTTCGGTCGGAGTGAGTGTGGCAGTCATGACTTGCTTTTGCCTCTCAAGTTAAGTCGAGCGTCTTCAAACTCCTAACAGAACCGCCGCGCCGAAGGTCGCCAGCAGGATGACGCTGACGAAGGCGTTGGTGGTGAAGAAGGCCGCGTCGAGGCGCGACAGGTCGCCGGCCCGGACGAGCGAGTGCTGGTAGACGAGCAGCGCGCCCGTCACCAGGACCCCTGCGAGCGCCGCCGCGCCGAGGGAAGTCTGAAAGTATAGCGCAACGAGCGCCGCGAATGCCCCCGCGTGGAGGAGCCTTGAGACCCAGAGGGCGCGCGCGACGCCGACGCGCGCCGGTATCGAGCGGAGGCCCGCCTCGCGGTCGAAGTCGTAGTCCTGACAGGCGTAGAGCACGTCGAACCCGGCTGTCCAGAGGAGCACGACGAGCGAGAGCAGGAGCGGCACCGTCGAGTCGAGCGCGCCGCGCACGGCGATCCATGCCCCGGTCGGCGCGATGCACAGGCACCAGCCGAGGACGACGTGCGAGAGCGAAGTAAAACGCTTCGTGTAGGAGTAGAGCAGGACGCTCGCCAACGCGACCGGCGCGAGGAGGAGCGTCAGGCGGTTGAGCATCGCGGCGGAGAGGAAGAAGAGCGCCGCCGAAATGATCGTGAACGCCCAGACGAAAGAGACCGAGAGCCGCCCGGCGGGGACGGCGCGCATCTGCGTCCGAGGGTTGCGCGCGTCTATCTCGCGGTCGGCGATGCGGTTGAAGGCCATCGCCGCCGAGCGCGCGCCGACCATCGCGAGAGTTATCCAGACGAGCTGCCGGAGCGTCGGGAGCCCTCCCGCCGCGAGCACCGCGCCGAGGAAGGCGAAGGGGAGCGCGAAGAGCGTGTGCTCGATCTTTATCATTTCGAGCGTCGTGCGGACGTTCCGTGTCGTCTCCAAGACCGCGCGCGCCAAAGGCTGTGGTGAAGTCTCTCTGCTCAATGTTCTGGATAGGTCAGAACCGCCTGCGGTAGCGGGCGGGTTTTGACGTTAACGTTATGCTGACGGCCATTAAGACCCGCCCGCTACCGCAGGCGGTTCTGACTTGTTGACTCTCTCGCACCGCTTTCGTCTAAAGCAAGGGCCGCGCCAGCAAAAATGCTTGAAAAAGTCGCTGAAAGATTGTCTGTCGCGGCGCTTTCGCTTTGCAAATCGCCACGCGGCGGGCCGAGCGTCGCAGTCTGCCAACGGGGTCACTCGTCGCCGCCCGTCGCCTCTTTTGGCGGAGGCGGGGCCGTCGCGCCCGTGGCCAGTTTGTGCATGTAGAACTGGGGCTGCTCGACTTCACGGAAGCCGAAGCGGCGGTAGAGTTCGTGCGCGTCGCGCGTGCCGAGAATCCAGCGGCGGAGGTGTTGCAGGTCGGGGTGCGAGAGGATGACTTCGACGAGCCACTTGCCCAAGCCCTCGCCCCGGAACTCGTCGAGGACGTAGACATCCGCGAGCCACGCGAAGGTCGCGCAGTCCGTCACCACGCGTGCGAAGCCGATTTGCCGCCCGTCTTTATAAACTCCGAAGGGCAGCGAGTTCTCGACGGCGCGACGAACGGTCTCGAAGTCGCGGCCTTGCGCCCAGTAGCTCCGCGTGCTCAGGAATTCGTGGATGGCCGCAACGTCCAGCCGCGCGCGGTCGGTGCTGATGGTGTATGGGCCGCGTTGCCACTCGTTCTGGGACATGCCTTCTTCCCCTCGACGCTCTCAGTCGCCTTCGACCGGGACGGGTTCGGGCGCGGTCGGGTCGCCCTTCCAACGCGTCGCCTGCGAGTGCGGGACGCCGAGCTGGTCGAGGATGCGAAAGACGAGGTGGTCAACCAGCTCTTCGATGGTCTGCGGGCGGTGGTAGAAGCCCGGACTCGCCGGGAGGATACGCGCGCCCGCGTGCGCGAGCCGCAGCATGTTCTCCAGATGAATCGCGTTGTAGGGCGACTCTCGCACGACGAGGACGAGCTTGCGGCCCTCCTTGAGCGTCACGTCCGCCGCGCGGTGGATGAGGTTACTCCCTGCGCCCGAAGCTATCGCGCCGAGCGTCCCCATCGAACATGGCACGACGACCATCCCGGCCTGCGCGTGCGACCCCGAAGCGGGCGGCGCGGCCATGTTGTCGAGGCGGTGGAAGCGTATGAGCTTCGAGTCGGGCGCGAGGCCGACCCACTCGTTGACGGCCCGCACGTCGCCGTCCGTCAGCTTCGCCCCCGTCTCGACGCGCGCCACCACCAAAGCCGACCCCGACATGACGAGGTTGACGCGCTCCACCACTCCGCTCGCCGCCATGTGCGCGAGCGTGCGTTGTGCGTAGATTGAGCCGGAGGCCCCCGTGACGGCGACGGTCAGTTCCATAGATGTAGAGAGGAGAGGCCAGAAGCCTTCGGTCGGAAGTCAGTTGAGTCTGACTTCTCGTCCAACGGCTGCTGACCTCTGCTTCGTGAGGCATCTTACGGGTCGCGTGGGGCGGGCGCAAGGCTCTGGGGAGTCTACTCCGACTCGGACATGTAGGAGGTGATGCCCGCGTCGGCGGCGGTCAAAATCTGCGACAGTTTCCGTGCCTTGGTCGCCTTCTTTTTGAGCTTGGTCTGTTCCGCCTTGTCCGTGGACGCAGCCGCCTGCGCATCCAGTTTGGCCGCGTTCGCCGAGAGCAGAGAGGCCGACGTCCGCAGGCCGTTCTGCGCGATGATGAGCGCGATGGTGATTTTGTTCATGGAAGGGAATCTCCTTTGAGGTTGAGGGTTGAGGTGCTGCCCGCCGGGGGCGCGGGCTCAGTTGACGCGAGGTTGAAGGGCGAATGTATATGACACGCGGCGCGTCAGCGTCAACCCCGAAGCGACACGCGGCAAGGCGGGCACGCTTCGGGGCGGCGCGAACGGGGTGCTAGAATGCGTGTTCCTTATCGGGGCGACGTGGGAAGGGCGTCTTTCATTAAGATGGATTTACGAGAATTAGAACGTCTGCTGCGCGACTACAAGGGCGGGGAGTTGGGCGAGGCCGAGGCGGCGCGGCGAATTTCAAATCTGCACTTCGAGGACATCGGCCACACGCGCGTTGACCACGCGCGGGCCACGCGGCAGGGTTTTCCCGAAGTCGTCTTCGGCGCGGGCAAGACGCGCACGCAGGTGGTCGAGATCGTCGAGCGGCTCGCCGCGCGCTCGCCCAACGTGCTCGTCACGCGCACCGACGAGGAGACTTTCGGCGAGGTCAGGAACGTCTGCACGGAGGCCGAGTGGCACCCTTCGGCGCGCATGATTCGCATCCGGCGCGACCGCGAAGAGAGGGGCGTCGGCCCCGTCCTCGTCGTCACCGCCGGGACGAGCGACATTCCCGTGGCCGAAGAAGCGGCGCTCACCGCCGAGGCGATGGGCAACCGCGTCGAGCGCGTCTGGGACGCGGGCGTCGCAGGCATTCACCGCCTCATGGCCGAGCGCGAGCGCCTGCAAGCGGCGCGCGTCCTCGTTGTCGCCGCCGGGATGGAGGGCGCGCTGCCGAGCGTCGTCGGCGGCCTCGTCTCGGTGCCCGTCATCGCCGTCCCGACGAGCATCGGCTACGGCGCGTCGTTCGGCGGCGTGGCCGCGCTCCTCGGCATGCTCAACTCGTGCGCCTCGAACGTCACGGTCGTCAACATTGACAACGGCTTCGGCGCGGGCTTCGTCGCGAGCCTCATCAATAGAAAGTTTGAACGCGGAACGATGAACGCTGAATGAAAAGACAAAACTCTCTTCAGTTCCGCGTTCATCGTTCCGCGTTCATCGTTTTGGTTATCGCGCAAGCGATAACCTTTGTGGGCTGCGGCGCGCGGCGCACGCCCGACCTTGAGCGCATCTTCGCGGCGTCTCGTGCGCGCACGGGCAAGCGGCCCGTCATCGTCATCCCCGGCGTGCTCGGCTCGCAGATGGTCAACCGCCGGACGGGCGAGGTGGTCTGGCCTTCGGCGTTCCGCTCGTCGGTGGACGGGCTCGGCCTGCCGACGACGCCCGACCTCTCCGCGAATCGTGATGACCTCGTGGCCGGGAAGATTCTGGAGACGGCGAAGCTCGCGCGCATCGCGCCGGAGCTGTACGTCTATCACGGGCTGCTCGAAGCCCTGAGGCGTTACGGCGGCTACCGCGAAGGCGACTGGGAGAGCCCCGCGCCGGACGGCGACCGCGACACGTTCTACGTCTTCGCTTACGACTGGCGGCGCGACAACATCGAGTCGGCGCGCGAGCTGTTCACGCGCGTCGAGGCTCTGAAGGCGAAGCTCGGACACGCGGACTTGCGCTTCAACGTCGTCGCGCATTCGATGGGCGGCTTGGTAGCGCGCTACGCGGCGATGTACGGCGACAGGGACTTGCCGCCCGAAGGCGTCGCGCCGCGGCCCAACTGGGAGGGAGCCGGGTTCGTCAACAAGATTTTCATGGTCGGCGTCCCGAACGAGGGCTCGGCGGAAGCCTTCGCCACGCTCCTCGAAGGCTACTCGGTGACGGAAGGCCTGCGCCGCCGCGTCCGCCTCCTCAACAAGCTCTCGCGCGAAGACGCTCTGACCGTCCCTTCAATCTTTCAACTCCTCCCCCACAAACGTCAGGCGCGGTTCCTCGACGCGAACCTGCAACCCTTGAGCGTTGACCTCTACGACCCCGGCGTGTGGCGGCGCTTCGGCTGGGCGGCCATCAACGACCCGGACTTCCGTGCGGCTTACGCGCGCGGCGAGATTAAGAATCAAGAGTCGCCGACGCACAAGGGCACGCTCGAAGAGCTGGACGCGTACTTCGCCGTCGTGCTCGCGCGCGCGCGCCGCTTCCACGAAGCGCTCGACGCGCAGGACGTTTCGAGTCCCGCGCCCGTCCCGCTCTTCTCCTTCGGCGGCGACTGCGAAGAGACGCTCGCCGCGCCCGTCATCTTGCGCGACGAGAAACGCGAACGCTGGCTGACCTTAACGAGCCCGCGCTCGCTGCGGATGGCGGACGGGCGCAAAGTCCCGCGCAAAGAAGTCGTCAACGTCATGTACGAGCCGGGCGACGGTCGCGTCTCCCGCCCGTCGCTCCTCGGCCTCAACCTCGGCGAGCCGCGCGCGGGCAACCTCTACGGCTCCGCGCTCCCCGTCGCCTACGCCGTCTTCGCCTGCGACCTCCACGGCGAGCTGCAAAACAACCTCACCTTGCAGGATAACGCCCTCACGCTTCTCGTCAACGAGATGACGAACTGAAGAAGGCAAAAGTAAAAAGGTAAAAGGCAAAAGTGAGAAGGCACGTCGCCTCTTCACTTTTGCCTTTTACCTTTTTACTTTTGCCTTCTTTAGTCGGCCAGATGGCGACGCGCCACTTCCAATGCGTGGCGGAAGATTTCGGCGGCGCGGGCGACTTGTTCGTGGGTGTGCGAGGCCATGACCTGAAAGCGGAAGCGGGCCTTGCCGCGCGAGACCGCCGGGTACTCGACGAGGTTGGCGATGAGGCCGTGCTCTTCGATGGCGCGCGCCGTCCACTTCGCCAGCTTCTCGTCGCCGACGCTGACGGGGACGATTGGCGACGGCTGGCCGTAGCAGTGGAGGCCGTCTTCGGCGAAGAGCGAGCGGAGCTGGTTGATGTTCGCCAGAGATTTCTTACGCAACAGCTCGCCTTCGTGCGAGCGGACGATGCGCAGCGACTCGTTGACGACCCCGGCCTGAATCGGCGAGAGCGCGTTGGAGAAGGCGTGCGGGCCGCCGTAGATGCTGACGAAGTGGCGCACCGAAGGGCTGTGCGTGGCGAGGAAACCGCCGTTGCTCGCGAACGTCTTCGAGAACGCGCCCATCACGAGGTCAACTTTGCCGAGCATGTTCTGCAAGCCGATCTGGCCCGTCCCCTGCGGCCCCGAAGCGCCGAGGTCGTGCGCCACGTCCACCAAAAGCACAGCGTCGAACTCGTGGCAGACCCGTTGCAACGCCTCGATGTCGGGGCTGTCGGAGTCCATCGAGAAGACGCCCTCGGTGACGACGAGGACGGCGTTCTCCGTGTCCTTCGAGCGGATGCGTTCGAGCTTGCGGCGCGCGTCCTCCACGTCGTTGTGGCGGAAGAAGGTGTGCTTCTCGGTCGCGGCGCGAGCGCCTTGCATCAGGCAGGCGTGCGAGTTCTGGTCGAGGACGACGTGGTCGTTGGGGCGCACGAGGCCGACAATCGTCCCGAAGCCCGCGGCCCAGCCGGTGGGGAAGAGCAGGACGTGCTCGGTCTGGAGGTGCTCGGCGAGGCCGAGTTCGAGGCGGCGCGAGAGTCCCGTGTTGCCTTGCAGGATGGCGGAGGCCGCGCTGTGCGGGCCGTAGTCGCTCAGGGCGCGGATGGCGGCCTCGTGGACGGACGGGTGCGAAGAGAGTCCGAGATAATCCTGCGAGCCGAAGTTGACGCCCTCGACCGTGACGCCGTTCAGGCTTTTGACCCGCGCCGTAGTGCGCGGGGAGGTTTCGAGCGAGCGGCTGTAAGGCCACGTGCCCAGCTCGATGCGGCTCGCGAGCCAGTCGCCGAGCGGGCGCGTGCGCTCGATGAGGTGCGAACCTTTGGGGTGCGTGAACATTCCGAGATGCTTGGTGAAGGCATCAGTTTCGTTGACAGGCGAAGTCGTCGGCGCGGTCAAAGGGAGTCTCCTTTTTTAAACTATTAATTGCGGCGGTAATTCCGGCTGCAAGCCGGGAGTCAAGAGGTTTAAGGGGCAGTCCTTCGCCCGGCGGCGGAAGTAGTGCGCGAGCCTCCGCCGGGAGGATTTCGAGTCGCGGCACGGACGCGCAGAGAGCCGTGGACAAAAGCACACGGCGCTCGCATCAATGCCGCCGATTAAGTTGTCATGATTGCAATGAGGTCGGAAAGAGGTGAACAGACTCTAACGTTCCAGCAGAAGCACGGGCAGAATAGACGGATTGCTTCGGGTTGTCAACAAAAGCAGAAGCCCGACCGTCAGGGAGGGCGTGTGGCTTTCTTCGAAGGCGACTTACGTAAGAAAGTCACACGCCCTCCCTGACGGTCGGGCTTCCGCCGCTACATCGCCGCGAGGGCGCGGGACTGCAACTCGGCGGTCACGTCTCCGAGGGCGATGTCGGTTGACTGCTTGGTGGCGCGTTCGAAAAGTTCGACTTTGCCTTCGGCGGTCTTCTTGCCGACGTTGACGCGGAAGGGGACGCCGATGAGGTCTGCGTCCTTGAACTTGACGCCCGCGCGCTCGTCGCGGTCGTCGAGGAGGACTTCAAGACCTGCGGCGCGCAGCTCCTTGTAGAGCCGCTCCCCGGCCTCGACCAGCTCGGCCTGCTTGACGTTGGTGACGGTCACGATAACGTCGAAGGGCGCGATGGAGCGGGGCCAGATGATGCCGTCGGCGTCGTGGCTCTGCTCGATGGCGGCGGACAGGATGCGCTCGACGCCGATGCCGTAGCTGCCCATGACGATGGGGACTTCCTTGCCGTCCGGCGTCAGGACGCGCGCGCCCATTGACTCGGAGTATTTCGTGCCGAGCTTGAAGATGTGGCCGATCTCCATCGCCTTGAACACGTCGAGCGTGCCCGCCTCGCAGCGCGGGCAGCGTTCGCCCGCCGCGACCGTGCGGAGGTCGGCCCAGGTGTCGGGCCTTATGTCGCGCTCGATACCGACGCCGCGCAGGTGGTGGTCGTCTTTGTTCGCGCCGGTCGTCATGTTGCGTCGCCCGCGCAGGGCTTCGTCGGCGACAATCAAGACCTTCTGCTTCGCGCCGCTCGTCTTGTCGCGCGCGCCGACGCCGCCGAGACTGCCCGCCGACGCGCCGAGGAGAGCTTGAATCTCTTCCGCTTGCGCGGGACGCACGGCGGACGCACCGATTGAGTCGGCGAGCTTCGTCTCGTGGAGCGGGTGGTCGCCGCGCAGGAGCGCGAGCACGCTGAACTGCTCCTGCGTCGCCGCCGAAGTGGCGACGTAGACGAGCGTCTTAATCTGACGGTCAGCCGCCGCGCCGCCGGGGAAGGTCGTCAAATCTTCAATCGTGCGGACGCCGGGCGTGGGGAACTCTTCGGGCGCGTCTGGCCCGGCCTCGTCTTCCATGCCCGCGAGGCGCGAGGTCGCCTTCTCAAGGTTCGCCGCGTAGCCGCAAAGTGGGCAGTTGGCGATGAAGTCCTCGCCCGCCGTAGTCTTCGCCATGAACTCGTTCGACTCCGACCCGCCCATCGAGCCCGAAGAGGCTTCGACGATGTGGTACTTGAGGCCGCAGCGGTCGAAGATGCGTTGATAGGCTCCGCGCTGGTCTTCAAAAGATTTGTCGAGCCCCGTGTGGTCAACGTCGAAGGAGTAGGCGTCCTTCATGATGAACTGGCGGAGGCGCATCAGGCCGGACTTCGGTCGCTCCTCGTCGCGGAACTTGGTCTGTATCTGATACCAGACCTGCGGGAGCTGCTTGTAGGAGCGTATCTCGTGGCGCGCGATGGAAGTAAAAACCTCTTCGTGCGTCATGCCGAGGCAGAGGTCTGCGCCTTTGCGGTCTTTGAGGCGGAACATCGTCTCGCCCATCACGGCCCAGCGGCCCGACTCCTCCCACACCGCCGAGGGGTGGAGCGCGGGCAGAAAGAATTCCTGACCGCCGATGGCCTCCATCTCCTCGCGGATGACCCGCATGACGCGCTGAGAGACGCGCTGCGCGAGCGGCAGCAGAGAGTAAATCCCCGCGCCCAACTGGCGGATGTAGCCCGCGCGCAAGAGCAGGCGGTGCGAGATGACCTCGGCGTCAGCCGGGTCGTCGCGGAGCGTCGGAATAAAGAATTGTGACCAGCGCATAAAAGTTTCGGGCGTCGTCTCCTTCGCTGACTGAGTGGCCGTCGAATCATTAACGGGCGCTCATTCTCGCGCACGTGCCGCGCCGAACGCAACGCCGCAGAAGTCTCACGCGACTTTTCACGCGCGGAAAAAGACCTTGACAACCCATGCGGTTGGGCATAAATTCCGGCCCACTTCACGGGGAAACAGCTTCTGAAGGAACGCCTGCTCTCGCGACCCGCACCTTTACGCGCGTCCTTCACGCTCTCGACTTCAACCGACGCTCTCTCGCTCTTCGCCCCCGCTCAAGGTGGAAACCTCAAATCCGCGCGCCCGGTCGCCCGACCCGTCTGGAGGTCTGCTGTGAAGATGCAAACCGCTCTCAGGACTTGCGCCCTCGCCTTGTTGCTCGTCTCCCCGCTCGTCTCACTCTCCTGCAAACGGGACGAGAATGAGAACTCGCGGACGCAGAACCAGAACGGCACGGCGGCGACGCCCACGCCCCCCGGCGCGCAGAAGGAGGTCACTTCAACCGCGCCGCAGTACCGCGTCCCGCCCATCGAAGCGCCGCCGCTCGAAAGGCCGCCGGTCGCCGCCGACCGCTCGAAGCTGCCGAAGGGAGCCGGGGGCGCGCTGCCCACCTACGACGGCGAGGCCTTCCAGATTAACCTCGGCCCGGCGGGCGAGCAGCAGGCCGCCGAAGGGCAGGCGCGCGAACTCATCGTGCAGGTGCTCCGTGCCTTCCAGTGGGAGCGCAACCCGGAGGAGCTGAGACTTTCGAGGCGCGTCGCTTCGCCGGAGCCCGACAAGGGGGCGCTCGACGCGGCGGCGCGTCGAGACATCGAAGAGACGAAGAAGCGTCTCGCGGGGAAGCTCGGCAAGCTCAGCCCGGCCACCGAGAAGGACATCGAAGAGCGGGCCAACCAGAACCGCGCGAACGCCCAGCGCGCGCAGGAGGTGCTCGTCTTCGACCAACATTTCGAGGGCGTGCCGATTGATAACACCGGCGTCCGCGCTCTGTCGCAGAGGGGGCGCGGCCTCGTCGCCCTCATGGGCCGCGTCTTCAACCTCGTCGAGATGGGCAACCGCCGCAGCCTCGACGAGGCCGGGGCCGTCGCCGCCGCCACGCGGCACGTCTCGCAGTACACGAAGGTCTTGGGCGAGGGCTCGCCCGAAGGCCCGCGGCCCGTCCCTTCGCCGGACGGCCCGCTGCCCGCGCCTTCGACCGCGCCGACCGCCGCCCCTTCGCCCGTCCCGACCGCTCAGCCCGCCCCTTCGCCCGACCCGCAGCGCCGCGACGATGCCTTGCCGCAGTCGAAACCCGAACTCGTCATCCTCCCTTACGGCAAGACGATGCTCTACGCGTGGCGGCTGGACGTGCAGGCCGAGGAAGGCCCGTACCGCCTCTGGGTGGACGCCGAGAGCGGAAAAATCCTGCAACTCGAACCGCAGTTCTTCTCCGACGCGGCTTCGGGCCTGACCTTCAACATCAGCCCGACGGTCGGCACGGAAGTGCAAGGCTTCGAGGTCAACGGCCCTTCGGGCGGCAACTACGCGCTGACTCTGACGGGCCGCATCGTCGGCGCGAACGGCGGCGCGGACGGCGTGACGAACACCCCGGTCACGATCTCCTCGGCGGGCGGGCCGCCTGCCGACTTCAACGTCTCGCCGATTAACGGCGCGACCGTCGAGCGGACAAATCAGGCGGGCTACAACAGCCGCTTCATGGAGGTCAACACCTACTCGTGGGTCTTCAACCACATGAAAAATTTCGAGGGACTAGGGAGTCAGACCTTCGCCTCCATCACCGTCACCGCCAACCACAGCAACCCCTGCGGCGACGGCAGCGTGAACAACGCCTGCGCGAGCGCCGTCAACAACACTCTCAAGTTCGGCATCGGCAGCGCGACCACTTCGAGCAGCACTTCGTCGAACGCGCTCTTCAACTCCGGGCTCGACGCGACGGTCATCACACACGAGTTCGGCCACATCCTCAGCCGCCGCCAGCTCGCCGTCGGCGGCGGGACGTTCACCGGCGCAATCAGCGAAGGGCTCTCGGACTTCTGGGCGGCGACCGTCCACAACAACCCGACCTTCGGCGCGTACTGGGAGCACAACAGCGGCGCGCCCGTGCAGACCGGCTTCGTCCCGCGACTCGCCGAGACGCTCGACGTGTTCCCCGACCACCGCTCGCTGGCGTCGGGCTCGCACGCCGACGGGCAGATGATTAACTGGGCCTTGTGGAGCACGCGCGTCGGGCTCAACAATCAGGGCGCGCTCGGCACGGCGGTCATCAACATCAACCTCCTCAAGGCGCTGGAAACGTCTGGCATCGGCCTCACCAACAGCGGCTCGGACAAGGCCGTCCACGACTCCTACCTCAACCTCTTGCAGCAGTTGACGACGCAGTTCGGGACGGGCAGCAGCATCCACAAACTCTGCTCCGGCTTCGCGCGCGCGGGCATCTTCCTCTCCGAGCGCGACGCGGTCGTGGACATCAGCGACGACTTCCTCCAGCGCGGCGCTGCCGCCGGGCCGACCTTCACGGTCTGGACGGGCCGCGACTACCAGTTCAGCGGGACGACGGCGCAGGCCGCCAACGTCTTCAACACGCGCTTCGAGATCGAGGTCGCCAACGACGCGGCCTTCACCGTCAACCGCGTGACGAGCGGCGTGCAGAGCGGCGTCACGAACCCCGCCGGGGGCGTGCCGAACGGGACTTTTACGCTGCCCGTCGCCAACTGGAACACGCTCAAGGCCGGGGACAAGATTTTCTACCGCGTCACGACCACCGAAGCCGGCGGCGGCAACTCGCGCATCTCGACCTCTCCCGGCAACGGCTTCGTCGCCTCCGCCGACCCGCCCTACGCCGTCATCAACGAGAGCGGCGAGTGCGAATGCAAGTGCAACACCGCCGCCATCGTCCCCGCGACGAAGAGCTTCTTGACGTGGGTCGTGCTTCTGCCTTTGGCGGCGGCCTTCGCGTGGCGCAGGCGTCTGAAAGGCGAGGTGCGAGGGTGAGGCCGCGCATCGTCGAATATCTCAACTCCGTCTTCGGCACGGGCGTCTTCGAGTGGCTCGTGCCGGAGTCGGTGTGGCTGTACGCGCTGGCGATGCTCCTCGCGCTCTTCGTCCTGATGCGCAGGAGCAAGGGCGCGGGCGTCTCGCGCTATCACGCGGCGGGCGCGGCGCTGTGGATGATGGCGGGCGGGCTTCTTGGGACGCGCGCCTTCTTCCTCGTCCAGCACCTCGACGCGACCTTAGCGAACCCACGACAGATTCTCGACCCCGGCGGCGGCCTCGCCTCCTGGGGCGCGTACCTCGGAGGCTTCGCCGCGCTCCTCATCTACTGCCGCTACCATCGCTTGGAGACGCCGCGTTACGCAGACCTCGCCGTGCCGTGTCTCGGTCTGGGAATCGCCGTCGGGCGCTTGAGCTGCTTCCTCAACGGCGACGACTACGGGACGCTCTCGAACCTCCCGTGGGCGGTCAGCTTCCCGCACGCCAGTTATCCCTTCGTCGCGCAGGCGCGCGCCGGACTCATCTCGCCGGTCGCAGACCTCTCGCTCCCCGTCCACCCCGTTCAAATCTATCTCGCGCTCAACGGCCTGCTGCTCTTCCTTCTGGCGTCGCGGTTTTACAAAAAGTTTCGAGAGCGACCCGGCGCGACCTTCTGCTTCTACTGGCTCTGCTACTGCACGACGCGCTTCGCGCTCGAATACCTTCGCGGCGACCAGTCCACGCAACTCTTCATGGACACGCTCACCGTCCCGCAGTTGATGTGCCTGCTCACATTCGTCCCCGCCGCGCTCGGCCTGCGCCGTGCCCTGCGCCGCGAAGAGACCACGCACGAGTTCAAGCCATCGAGACCCGCTGACGTGTCCGCCAAAGAAGCCACCCACGCGGCGACTTGAAGCGGGGAAGAGAAAAGCGACGCTCACAAGACTGTAGGGGCAGGGCTTGTCCCTGCCCGGATGGCTGCGTCAGCGTCCGGGCAGGGACAAGCCCTGCCCCTACATAAATGTTCAGCGCCAGAATAAATATTCAGCGCCGGATGTTTTGCTCGGCGCTCTGAGTCCGGTCGGCCCGCGCCGTCTACTTCTTGCTCTGAAGCTCGCCGAGTTCTTTCTGAAGCGTCTCGGCCTGACGACGGAGCGCGCCCTTCAGCTCTTCGTCGTTCGTCTTCTCGGCGGCCTTCTTGACGGCGGCGAGATGCGCGACCTTGAGGGCCTGGTCGGCGGGGACTTTCACGTCCGGCTCGACGCCCGTGCCTTCCCAGTTGGTCTTGGTGATGGGGTTGATGGCGCGGCCCGTGGGGATGAACATCCCGAAGTGCTGGTTGATGCGGAAGCCGCCGCCGGGGTGCGCGCCGCCGCCCGTCGTCTCGCCGACGATGGTCGCGCGCTTCAGGTTCTTGAGGTTGTAGGAGAACTCCTCCGCGCCGGAGAAGGTGTAGTTGCTCGTCAGGACGTACACGTCCTTGCCCGTGTATCGCTTGCCCGCGACCTCCTTCTTCGTCCAGAACTCCTCGGTGCGGTCGCCCTCGCGCCAGTAGAGAGAGTTGAGGTGGACGGGCTCCGCGCCGAAGAGGTAGGAGCAGATGAGCGCCACCATTTCGGGGTCGCCGCCGCCGTTCTTGCGGAGGTCAATGATGAGGGCGTCGGTGTTCGAGAGGAAGTTGAAGACCGAGGCCACAGTGTCTGTGCCGAGTTCGGGCGCGAAGAAGCCACGGAAGTCCACGTAGCCGACGTTGCCGGGCAGTCGCTCGACGCGCTCGAAGCCGTAGTTGATGCGGCCCATGTTGCGCCGGAACTGCTCCTGCTCCTCGGCGGTCGGCGCGGCGCGCTGCTGCCTTTCGGGAATCGGCTGGTGCGAGTAGCGCACGCGGAGGTGCTTGTCCCGGCTCACCTCCTGCAAGTCGGCGGTCAGTTTTTTGGCGAACTCTTTGGCGCTCGTGACCTCCTCGTACTCCTTCCCGGCCACGCGCTTGCGGAGCGACTCGCCCATCTTCGCGGCCACTTCGGGGAAGACGTAGGCTTCGCCGAGTCGCTTGATGACGGCCTCGATGACTTCGGCGCGGGCGGCTGAGTCAAGCGTCATGTCGGGCTGTTCGGGCGGCGCTTGCGCCGGGGCGTCGCCGGGCAGGATGATCATCATGAGGGAGAGGAAGGCGGCTGCTGCTGCGGCTCTGAGTATCTTCATAACTTAGTTCTCCTTGACTGTTGACCGAAAATGCAATCCGGTCATATTTACGTGTCAGTATAGCCTAAGTTCCGAAATCTTCAAGCGGCGGCGGGCCGCCGGGTCGCGTTGCAGGCGGGCGGGGCGTGTTGTAACATCAAGCGCCTTTCAAAATACAACTGCATCGAGACACGCGGCGGCCCCGGACGAGGAGGAGAGATGAGCGACCTGCGGAACGCGCCTCTGGCGGAAGTTGACCCTTTGATTGCCCGCGCGATTGACGACGAGGTGGCGCGTCAGGCCGAGGGGCTTGAACTCATCGCCTCGGAGAATTTCGTCAGCGAGGCGGTGCTTGAGGCGATGGGCTCGGTCTTCACCAACAAGTACGCCGAAGGCTACCCACGGAAGCGTTACTACGGCGGCTGCGAATTTACGGACGTGGTGGAGCAAGCGGCGATTGACCGCGCGAAGGAGTTGTTCGGCGCGGAGCACGCCAACGTCCAGCCGCACAGCGGCGCGCAGGCGAACATGGCCGTCCTTTTGGCCGCGCTCGAATACGGCGACCAGATTCTCGGCATGAACCTCTCGCACGGCGGACACCTCACGCACGGCCACCCCCTGAACTTCTCCGGCTTCAGCTACAAGGTCGCGGACTACGGCGTCTCGCGCGAGACCGAGCAGATTGATTACGAAGAGCTGCAACGCATCGCCGAGGAGAGCCGCCCGAAGCTCATCATCTGCGGCGCGTCGGCCTACCCGCGCACCATTGACTTCGAGCGCATCGGGCAGATTGCCGCCTCCGTCGGCGCGCGCGTCATGGCCGACATCGCGCACATCGCCGGGCCGATTGCCGCCGGGCTTCACCCTTCGCCCGTGCCGCACGCCGACTTCGTGACGACGACGACGCACAAGACGCTCCGAGGCCCGCGCGGCGGACTCATCCTCTGCCGTGCCGGAGAGGAGAACGCCATCGCCAAAGAGGTTGACCGCAAGGTCTTCCCCGGCGTGCAGGGCGGCCCGCTCATCCACATCATCGCGGCGAAGGCCGTCGCCTTCGGCGAAGCTCTCAGGGAAGACTTCAAGGACTACCAGCGGAGGATTCTTCGGAACGCGAAGGCGCTCGCCGAAGAGTTGGGCGCGCAGGGCTTCCGGCTCGTCTCCGGCGGGACTGACAACCACCTCATCCTCCTCGATGTCTTCATGGGCGGCAAGGGCGTGACCGGCAAGGTGGCCGAGAAGGCGCTCGAAGCCGCAAGCATCACCGCCAACAAGAACACCATCCCCTTCGACACCAACAAGCCCTTCGTCGCCTCCGGCATTCGCCTCGGCACGCCCGCCCTGACGACGCGCGGGATGGGCGAAGAAGAGATGCGGCAGGTCGCGCGGCTCATCGCCGCCGTCCTCCACGAGCCCGAATCCGAAGAGGTGCGCGCGCGCGTCCGAGAGTCCGTCCACGAACTCTCTGCGCGCTTCCCGCTCTACCCGCAGCGCCTCCGGCAGAGGCCGGAAATCGAAGCGATGGGCGCTGACTAACTCCGCAACTTTACAAAGGAGAGAACCTCATGGCAGAGAACGACAATCCCGGTCACGACGATAAACACGACTCGCCCGGACACTCCGGCGACAACCCGCCCGCCTCCGCGCAAGGGCAGGGAGCCATCGGCGGCCAGGACGACAAAGACGTCAACGAGCAGCAGAAGGACAAGCCGGGCAAAGACGCGCCGGGCGAGTCCGGCAAGGGCATCAACCCCGTGCAGCACTCGGAGTAGTCCGGCGTCGCCTTCATCCACGGGCTCGCGCCCTTAAAAATTTTGCACACGCATCACACCTCGCACGACCTACACTCTTGCCCCAGACGCGGCCCGAAGCGCGCTTCTGTGATTTCGCCAAGGAGAACCAAATGGAAAACGAAGACAACATCAACCCCGACCTCGACCGCGTTGACCCGTCCGAAGACGTTGACGCCCTCACGCGCGAGCCCGGCGGCAAAGTAGACCCCTCCGAAGACGAGCCGGGCGAGGACGAGGGCGGCAACCAGTAAGGAACGTCCCGAAACCACCCTCGGACGTTCAAACGTCCCGCGCCCGGCGCACAAAAATTCGGTCGTGCCGGGGCTCGCTTTTCAAACAAAATCAACCAACCCGCCAGTAGTCAACATGAAGGCCGAGCCTTTATACTGACTACTGGCATTTCTTTATGGAAGAGATTTTCGGCCCCGGCGGGTTAATCGCCCGCGCCCACCCCGATTACGAACACCGGCCCGGCCAGATTCAGATGGCCGAGGCCGTCTTGCGCGCCTTCGAGGAGCGTCGGCACTTGATTGTCGAGGCGGGGACGGGGACGGGAAAGACTCTCGCCTACCTCGTCCCGGCGATTGCGGCGGCGATAGAGAGGGGCGGGCGCGTCGTCATCTCGACGGGCACGAAGAACCTGCAAGAGCAGTTGATGGAGAAGGACGTGCCCTTCCTCCAACGCGTCCTCAAGCGGAAGTTCTCGGCGGCGTACCTGAAGGGGCGCGGCAACTACGCGTGCCTCAACCGCGTGAAGAAGGCCGAGACGACGCCGATTCTCGACGGGCTCGACGACGTGGATGCCTTCGAGGAGGTGCGCCACTGGGCGCGCGCGTCCGAGACGGGCGACCGCGCCGAGTTGGTTGACCTGCCCGAAAACCTCTCCTTCTGGCGGCACATAGACGCGCGCTCCGAAATCTGCCTCGGCCAGAAGTGTCCCGACTACGACGCCTGCTTCATCACGCGGATGCGGCAACGCGCATCGGACGCCGACATCATCATCGTCAACCACCACCTCTTCTTCGCCGACCTCGCCCTTCGCGGCGGCGAGTTCGGGCAGGTCATCCCAGACTACTCGGCGGTCATCTTCGACGAAGCGCATCAGGTCGAGGACGTGGCGGCGGAATACTTCGGCGCGCAGGTCTCGAACTACCAGCTCGAAGACCTCCTGCGCGACCTCCAACAACTGCCCGTCACGGACTCGTCCGTCAACCGCGAGTTGAATCGTGCGGCGGGCCGCGTCGCGCGCTTCGCCGAGCAGTTCTGGATGGGCTTCCGCGAGGGGCGCGGCGAGGAGGGCCGCGCGCCGCTTGTGCCCGGCACGTTCGCGCGCAAGAAGCAGAACGGCGAGGTCGAGGCGACGCCGCTCGGCGAGGCATACCTCAGTCTCGACGGCGCGCTCCAGCGTTTGGAGACGACGCTCGACGCCATCCGCGAGCAGCCGCCGGAAGTCGAGAACCTCGTCCGACGCATCCGCGAGGCGCGTTTCAATCTTGAGTTCATCATCGCGGGCGACGACCGCCGCTACGTCTACTGGATAGAGCGGCGCGGGCGCGGGGTCTTCCTGCGGGCGTCGCCGATTGACGTTTCCACGCTCTTGCAGGACAAGCTCTTCGGGCGCGTCGAGACGGTCGTCCTGACTTCGGCGACGCTTGCGAGCGCGGGCCGCTTCGACTTCATCCGCCGACGCCTCGGACTCTCCGCAGGCGAGGAAGCCTTCGAGGGCGAAGGCGCAGGCGGCGACAAGACGGATGAACTCGTCGCCTCTTCGGGCTACGACTTCGACCAGCAGGCCGTGCTCTATCTCCCGCCGAAGATGCCCGACCCGCGCTCGCCGCAGTGGGCCGAGGCGGCGGCGGAAGAGGTTATAAAACTGCTCGAAGTCTCGGAGGGCCGCGCCTTCGTCCTCTCCACTTCTTTGAGCGGGATGCGCGCGCTCTACGAACGCGTCGCGCCGCGCGTCGAGTACCCTTGCTTCGTGCAGGGGAGCGCGTCGAAGGCGGGCCTGCTGGAAAAATTCCGCTCGACCGAGGGCGCGGTGCTCTTCGCTACTTCGAGCTTCTGGCAGGGCGTGGACGTGCGCGGCGAACAGCTCTCGTGCGTCATCATTGATAAGCTCCCGTTCGCCGTGCCGAGCGACCCCGTGGTCGCCGCGCGCCAGCGGTTCATCGAAGAGCAGGGCGGCTCATCCTTCTACGAGTACAGCGTGCCGCAGGCGATCATCAGTCTCAAGCAGGGCTTGGGCCGTCTGATACGGAGCGCGACCGACCGGGGCATCCTCGCCGTCCTCGACCCGCGTCTGAGGACACAAGGGTACGGGCGGCTCTTCCTCGAAAGCCTTCCGCCGTGCCGCGTCACTTCGGACATCACTGATGTGGCGCGCGTGTTTGAGCCGGACGCGACGCCGGTGAGATAATCCAGACATTCGACGGGGAAGGAATCAAGCATCGTGAAGCACACAAAGAGATTGGTCTGGGTCGTCGTGGCCTTCGTCGCCCTCACGTCCGCGTGGCAGTTCTGGCTCGCGCGCCCTTCGTGCGCGTGCGGGCAGAACGAGCCGAAGCAGGAGTCCGCGAAGTACGTGCCCGTCCACGAGTACGACCCGCAGAGGGACGCCGCCTCGGACATCGAGCGCGCCGTGGCCGAGGCCCGGCGGGCGAAGAAGAACGTGCTGCTCGAAGTCGGCGGCAAGTGGTGCGTCTGGTGCCGCATCATGGACTCGTACTTCGAGGCGAACCCCGACGTGCTCAAACTGAGGGAAGACAACTTCGTCACCGTCAAGATCAACTTCAGCCCGGAGAACGAGAACAAAGACGTGCTCTCGAAGTACGGCGAGATTCCCGGCTACCCGCACCTCTTTGTGCTCGACCCGGAAGGCAAGCTCATCCAGTCGCAGAACACCGGCGACCTTGAGGCGGGGAAGTCTTACGACAAGGAAAAGTTCGTCGGCTTCCTCAAGAAGTGGTCGCCGTCGAAATAGATTTCTTTAACGAACCGGGCGAAGGAGAGCAATGGGCGGACTGTTCGAGGTCATGATAGAACGCAACTTTTCGAGCGCGCACCAACTGCGCGGCTACAAGGGCAAGTGCGAGAATCTGCACGGCCACAACTACAAAATCGAAATCTACGCGCGCGGGCGCGAACTCGACAACATCGGCCTCCTCGTTGACTTCGGCGAGCTGAAGGACGCGGCTGACGAAGTGGTCGCCTACCTCGACCACCGCAACATCAACGAGCTGCCGCCCTTCGACGAGGAACTCAACCCCTCCGCCGAGAACCTCGCGCGCTACATCCTTGAACGCGTCGCCTCCCGCGTCGGCGACGAGCGCGTCAGCGTCTACAAAGTCCGCTGCTTCGAGACCCCGACGAGCGTCGCCACTTACCAGACGGAATAGGGAAGGCAAAAGGCAAAAGGTAAAAGGCAAAAGTAAGGAGGATTCAACCCCTCTTCACTTTTGCCTTTTACCTTTTGCCTTTTGCCTTCTTCTAGGTCGTGATGAGCGCGGGGATGTCTATCTTGTACTTCTTGATTTTGGAGTAGAGGCGCGGGCGGTAGATGCCGAGGAGGTTGGCCGCCGCCTGCTTGTTGCCGCCCGTGCGTTGGAGCGTCTTTTCGATGACGAGCTTTTCTATCTCTTCGAGCGTCATGTTGGGCGGCACGTCCCACCCGGCGGCCTGCGCGTTCTTTTCGGGGAGCGAGCCGTTCTCGAAGGGCAAATCAACGGGCTCGATCTTGCCGCCCTTGGCGAGCAGCACCGAACGCTCCATGACGTTCTGCAACTCGCGGACGTTGCCGGGCCAGCCGTGGCCGAAGAGCCGTTGGTAAGCGGCCTGCGAGATGCCCGTGATTTGTCGCTGGTACTTGCGCGCGTACATCTTCAGGAAGAACTCCGTCAAAAGCTGAATGTCCTCCGTCCGCTCGCGCAGAGGCGGGACGTGAATCGTGATGGTCGAGATGCGGTAGAAGAGATCGTCGCGCAGCGCGCCGTCGCGGATGGCGTCGGCGGGCGGGCGGTTGGTCGAGGAGATGAGCCGGAAGTCAACGGCGTAGGTACGCTCCGAACCTATCTTGCGGTAGCTGCGCTCCTGCAAGACGCGCAGCAACTTGGGCTGAAGCTCGACGGGCATCTCGGCGATTTCATCCAGGAGCAGAGAGCCGCCCGCCGCGTGCTGGATGAGACCATCCTTGTCGGCGTGCGCGCCGGTGAAAGCGCCTTTCGTGTGGCCGAAGAGTTCCGATTCGATGAGTTCCTTGGGGAGCGCGGCGCAGTTGACCTTGATGAAAGGTTTCTTGGCGCGCAGCGAGTTGTAGTGGATGGCGTTGGCGATTAACTCTTTGCCCGTCCCCGACTCGCCGACGATGAGGACGTTGGCGTCCGACTTGGCGACCGACTCGATGGTCTCGTAGATGGTCTGCATCGGCTTTGAAGAGCCGATGATGTTGAAGTACTCGGTGCGCGTCGAGAGCTGGCGGCGCATGGTCTCGGTCTCGGCCATCAGCTCGTAGCGTTGGAGCGCGCGCTCGACCAGGGGCATCAACACCTCGAAGTCGAAGGGTTTCTCAAGGAACCAGAACGCGCCCGCCTTCGTCGCCTCCACGGCGCGCTCGACCGTCCCGTAGCCCGTGACGACGATGACCTCGGTTGAGGGCCGAGTGTCCTTGATGTGCTTGAGGACTTCCATGCCGTCCGTGTCGGGCAGTTGGAGGTCGCAGACGGCGAGGTGATGGCCGCCGCGGTCGAACAGCTCGATGGCCTCGGCCCCGCTCGAAGCCGTGTCCACCGTGTAGCCCTCCTCGACCAGATTCTGCTTGAGCGAATCGGTCATCATCGGCTCGTCGTCGAGCACCAGAATACGCACTTCTTTACGTTCCACTTCGGTTTCTCTCCCCGGTTTGAAAGTTTGAACTCAGAACGCAGAACGATGAACTGAAAGACATTCGCTTTTTATTCAGTTCATCGTTCTGCGTTCATCGTTCTGCGTTTTGGAGCGGCAGCCGCGCGCGCAAAACGTCTCCGTCCTGCGAGACTTCGCCGCCGTGTGCCTGAATAATTTTGGACGCGAGCGCGAGCCGAAGGCCCTCGCCCCCGGCGAAGCCGCGAAAGATGTCTTCGTCCGGCTGGGCGAAGCCGTGCCACTCGATGATTGCCGCCGCGCCCGCCGCTTCGCGTCGCAGGCTGACGGAGCCCGGCGCGCCGTCCTCGCCCGTCGCTGCGGCGCGGCCCCCGTTGGTGATATTCTTCAGAGCCTCGCGTAAAGCCTCCGGGTCGAAGTCGCCTTCGAAGGGGGAGCCCTCTTCGGCGGCCTCGACGGCGCGGCCCTCGGCGGCCTCGTTGAGGAGCTTGGAGAGGTCTGTGCCGGGTTTGCGGCGCAGCTCCAAGGGTCTCCCGTAGCGGACGAGCAAGGTCATGTCTCCGGCGGCGCGTTCGAGCCCGTTGATGAGCTTGCCGATGGTTTCCAACTCGTCCGCCGGGCGTTCGCTCTTCTCCATCCGCTTGCGGAGGAAAGTGGCATAGAGTTTGAGACCGTTGAGCTGGTTCTTCAGGTCGTGGACGATCTGCACGGACGCACTGCCGAGTTGGCGGAGCGTCTCTGCGTCTTGCGTTTCAGTTAATAAAGGCTTCATTTAATGCCCTTCGTGCCCTGACCAACGGGTTCTCGCCCTGAAGATTGAAGTCGTCCGGCGGCCTTCACGGCCTGTACGGATTGAACCAAAACCGTGCTATTTGTTGTGTCGTGTTTCGATGCGGCATCTTAGCAAAAATGCAGACTGTTTGCTAGTCATACGGTTTAGATTAAGGGGTGTAGTGTGCCCCGGCGAGCCGCTCAAGCGGAGGGAGTTAGAGTGCGATGACAGAGCTGAATGACGACCGTGCGACCGTCCTTGTGGTCGAAGACTTCGAGGATAACCGCTTTATGATGAGGCGTTTGCTTGAGATGAGCGGGTACCGTGTGGTCGAAGCCGTGAACGGCAAGCAGGCGGTCGAGAAGGCACAGAGCGAGCGCCCCGATATAATTTTGATGGACTTGAGTCTCCCGATGCTCGACGGCCTCGCCGCGACGCGGCAGATACGCGCTCAGGATGGTCACAGCAAAGTCCCGATTGTCGCCGTCTCCGCGCACGACTCCGCCGATTTCCACGCCGAGGCGCTCGCCGCCGGTTGCAACGAATACGTCACCAAGCCGATTGACTTCGACCAGCTCGTCCAACTCCTGAGCCGCCTCATTAAGTAGCGCGCGGCCCTCGCGGCCTCCGGCGGCGCCGATGTTGGCGATTGATTAAACTCCGCCCGAAACACGTCGAAATCTTCAAACGGGTCTCGTTGAAGAGAAAATAATGAGTGGCCTGCGGGCCGACCGCCGAGAGTTTCCCCATGCCCAAAAGCTTCGCGCCCCTCTTCCAAAAGCACATGGACTCGTTGACGCGCGCGTGGCTCGACTCGGTCTACGCCGAACGCCGCACGGACTTGCCCTCGATCCTCTCGCACAGGGAGTTGGTCGAGCACCTGCCCGAACTCTTCGACGAGCTGGCGGGCTTGCTCGACGCGGAGGCCGAGGCTCCGGAAGTCGAGTCCGGGGCGGCGCGTCTGAGGTCTTACGCGCAGGGGAGGTTTCAGCAGGGTGTACTGATTGACGAAGTGGCACGCGAGTTGATGCTCTTGCGTGACGTTCTGGCAGATTTTATTTGGCGGGAAACCGCCACCGAGACGGGAGGAGACATCCGGAAACTTCGCCACACGCTGCGGCGCGCGAGCATCTTTTTTGACGAGTTGATTGCGCAGACGATTATTATTTATGCAGCCAATTTCAGGCCGAGTGTCCGCACGAGGGGTTCCGTCTGGCCCCCTCCGCGCGGACGCCGCCCGAACTGAATTACCGGATTTCGTAAAACCCCCATGGGGCCAAGGGCGGAGAGCACGAACGCGCTCGACGTGCGCACCAAACTTTTGGTGATGCTCGGACTCCTGTCCCTGCCGCTCCTCATCATCAGCCTCGTCCAGCTCCACAGCCACCAGAAGAGCCTCAACGACCAAGCCTCCAACATCGCCCGCATCGAGTCGGCGGCAGCCGTCGGCGCGCTCGAATCCCTGCTCGAAACGCGGCCCGAAATGACCTCGCGCGCCGTCACTCCCGCCGAGGCCGGGGAGATTTACGCGAGCGTCAGGCGGCGGATGCCGCAGGGCGACGGCGCGATCATCACCATCTTCGACCCTGAAGGGCGCGCGCTCGCGCCGCAGCCGGGCGCGGCGGCGCTCAAGCCGGAAAAACTTTCGCCCAAGACCGTGCAGCAACATTGGAGCGACGGCGTGTGGCGCGTCACGCACTACGTCCGCACGGGGCCGACGGCGTGGGGCGTGGCGGTCGGCGTGCCGCCGCCGGAGGACACACCGGCGGGCCGCGCCATCCTCATTCTGACGGCGACGTGGGCGGCGGCGCTTCTGGCCTCGTGCCTTCTCGCCGTGTGGGCGGTCGGGCGTTTCACAAAGCCTTTGAGACAACTGGCCGCCACGGCCTCGACCTTCGGCGAGGGGAACTTGCGGGAGCGCGTCGAGGTCGAGACCGGGGACGAGGTCGGCTCGCTCGCGGAGAAGTTCAACGTCATGGCGGCGAGCCTCCAGACCAAGTTCGACGCCGTGGAGAAGCAGAGCGCCTTCATCGGCGAAGTCTTAGACAGTCTCCCGCTCGGCGTCGTCGTGCTCGACGCCAAGCTCGTCGTCCGCAAGGTCAACTCGGCCTTCGCCACGATGGCGGGCCGCGACGCCGCGCACCTCACGGGACGCGGCCTCTACGAAGCGGCGGCGGGGCTCGCGGGCTTGAGCGAGATAGTTGAAGACGTGCGCCGCACGCGACGCGCCTTCGTCAACTACAGTCTGCCGCTCGAACTCGTCGCGCGCGGCGAAGGCGAGGCGGGCGTTGGCCAGCAGCAGCAGAAATTCTGGGACGTAATAATTTGGCCGGTGACGGAACAAAGCGAGGGGCGCGGCGATCTATTAGTCATCCTCTCGGAAGTCTCGAAGCGCGTCCGGGCGGAGAAGCTTGCGACCTCGGCCTTCGCCGCCGAGAAGGCCCGCTCGTCGGAGCTGGCGAGCGTCATCAACCAGATGGACGAGGGCGTGCTCATCGTTGACGCGGGAGGGCTCTACCGCGTGAACCCGGCGGCGGCGCGCATCCTCGGACGCGACCCCGGCGAGTTCCGCGACGGCGTGAAGGCTCTGGTCTTCGACATGACTTTGCGCGACGCCGAGGGGCACGTCCTCGCGCCGGAGGCGACGCCCATCATGCGCGCGCTCGAACGCGGCGAGCACGTCTCGGAGGAGCATTTCAAGATCGTCCGCGCCGACGGAGAGGAGCGCGTGCTGGCCGTCAGCGCGACGCCTTTGAGCGGCGAGGGCGGGCGCTCCGAAGGATTGGTCGCGGTCTTCCGCGACATCACGGACGCCGTGCGAAGGCTGCAAGAGCTGGTTGCCGCCTACGACCGCCTGCGCGAGCACGACCGTCTGAAGTCGGCCTTCGTCGCCAACATGAGTCACGAGCTGCGGACGCCTCTGAACGTCATCATCGGCCTCAGCCAACTCTTGGAGCGCGACCCTTCGCTGCCGCTCGCGCCCTTGCAGAAGGACGCCGTGACGCGCGTCGAGCGCAACGCGCGTTCGCTGCTCGAACTCGTCAACGACATGCTCGACTACTCGCGCCTCGAAGCGGGCCGCGCCGCGCTCCAACTCGAAGCCGTGAGCGTCGCGGAGGTGGTCGGCTCGGTCGTCAAGAATTACGCGGAGGAGGCTCGCGACAAGGGCATCGAGCTGAACGTCGAGGTCGCGCCCGACACGGGACAGGTGATTACCGACCGCGACAAGCTGACGCAGGTCGTCGCCTGCCTCGTGAGCAACGCGCTCAAGTTCACTTCCGAAGGGACGGTGCACGTCCGCGCGGGCGCGGCTGACGAGTCGCGGTGGTATATTGAGGTCTCGGACACGGGGATCGGGATGTCGAACGACGAGCTGACCTACGTCTTCGACGGCTTCCGGCAGGTGGACGACCGCCTGACGCGCTCGTACAGCGGCGTCGGTCTCGGCCTCGCCATCACGCGCCGGGTCGTCGAGCTGCTCGGCGGCGAGATTAAAGTCGAGAGCAAGCAGAACGAGGGCAGCCGCTTCCGCATCAACTGGCCGCGCGAGGTGCGACAGCGCACGGGGACGGGCTCGCTCGTCCGGCGGCCTGAGCCGCCCGCGCCGCGTGACGAGCTTGACCGCCGCGCGCTCGCCGGTTAGAAAAATTCTTCTTGAAGGGAAGGAGCCTGAAAGAGCCGTGATGCTTTGCCAACACTGCGGTCAAGAGGTCGAAGACGGGAGGGCTTTCTGCCCTCACTGCGGCAAGGCCGTCGGGGCGGGCGGCGAAGGCCCGGAAGCGCGTCGCGTGAGCGCGCCCGTGCCGGGCTTCGGCGTCGGCGGCAAAGAGGAGGCGGACAAGTCCCGGCGCGCAATCTTCATCGCCGTCGCGCTCGCCTCGGCGGTGCTCGTCGCCGGGCTCGTATGGCTCTCCATGCGGCCCTCGACGCAGACGGGCGAGCCCCGCCTCGCGAACGCGCTACGGCCCGGCACGCCTGAGTTCGAGCAGATACGCGAGCGCCTCGTCGTCGAGTTCAACCCCGACGAAGACGCGTCCATCGGGCCGACCGCCATCGGCCCTTACTCCGTTTCGATGAAGCCGACCGTTCGCAACTTCACCGGGCGCACGGTGAGCGGCCTTGAGTTCCACGCCGCCGGGCTCGACCTCGACAAGCAGGCCATCCGCCAGCGCACCTTCGTCTGGCAGCAGGAGATCGAGCCCAACAAAGTCGTCGCCATCCCCTTCTCACTCAACTTCCCGCAGGACAACCGACCGGCGAGCCTCAAGCTCGAACTGACGGGCGTGACTTTCAAATAGAAGAAGTTCAGAGCCCCGAAGGGGCGAGGGAAATTAGCCGGGGGTGAGCGAGAAGGCATAAGCCTTCGAGCGCAACCCCCGGAACATCACGCGACAAAAACATCTCGCCCCGGCAGGGGCGACGGAAACGACGCGTGTCACCTTTCATGTGACGCCGTTCCCGCGCCCCTGCCGGGGCGCAAACATTTTTACGTGACTTGTTCCGGGGGCTGCGCTCGGACGCTCGCGCGTCCTCGCTTCACCCCCGGCTAATTTCCCTCGCCCCTTCGGGGCTCTGAATCATGCCCGCGTCGTTGAGTCCTCGCTGACCATCAACTCTTCCAACGCGTTGCCGACCGGGTGGACGGAGACGAGACTCGCCCCGGCGGCGCGCGCGGCGCGGAGGGCTTCGTCCACGTGCTCTTCCGAGGGCACTTCGATGCGCGCCCCGCCCGGCGTCGCCGTCAGGCGCGCGCCTTCTAAGCCTTCGAGCGAAGCCGCGAGCCGCGAAGCGTCCGCGCCGGAGACGACGACTTCCATCGCGCGCGCGCCGTCGCCGCCGCCGGCCCCGCGCAACTCGTCGAGCCGACCGATGTGCGCGAGCCGCCCGCGCTGGAGGATGGCCGCGCGGTCGCAGAGGACTTCGATGTCGGCGAGGATGTGCGAGCAGAGGAAGACGGTCGTGCCGCTGGCGCGCAGAGAGGCGATGAGGTCTCGCACCTCCCGGCGTCCGATGGGATCGAGTCCGCTCATCGGCTCGTCCAGAAAGACGACGGACGGGTCGTTGACGAGCGCCTGCGCGAGCCCCACGCGCTGCAACATCCCCTTCGAGAACTTCCGCAACTGCTTGTCCCAACTCTTCTCTTCGAGCCGCACGCGCGCGAGCAAATCCGAAGCCCGCCGCTTGCGCTCCGACCGCGAGTAGCCGAACAGCTCGGCGCAGTATTCCACCAGCTCGCGCGCCGTCAGGTAATCGTAAAAGTACGGGTGCTCCGGCAGGTAGCCGATGCGCGCGTGCATCGAGATGTCGCCCACGTCGCGGCCCAAAATGCGCGCGCCGCCCGCCGTCGGGTACATGAGTCGCATCAGGAGCTTCAACGTCGTCGTCTTGCCCGCGCCGTTCGCGCCGAGGAAGCCGAAAATCTCCCCGCGCTCGACCTCAAGCGAAAGCCCGTCCAGAGCGCGCACCCTCCGCTTGCGCAGGAAGCCTACTTCGTAGTCCTTCGTCAGGTTATTAATCTCAACGGCAGGAGACATCATTCGAACCTCAATAAGGAAATGATGAATGCGGAATGATGAATGATGAATGAAAGACAGAAGCAGCGAGGTCTTAATTCATCATTCATCATTCCGCATTCATCATTTCTTCGGAATCTCCGAGCGCGCGTCGAGTTGCGCGGCGCAGGCGGCGGAGTCGAGTGTGTAGGGGACGCCGGTCGGGTCGAGCGGCGAGCCCGTGGGGTCGGTCTTGAGTCCGGCGGCGCGGAGTGCGCCGGCCACCTCTCGCCAGTTCGAGGCGCAGCGGGAGACGCGCGCCCGGAAAGTTTCGAGCACAGCGCGAATCTCATCGCGCTCTTCGAGCGATTCGATTTGCAGCAGTCGCTTGAGGGCGACGTTCTTGAGCTGCTCGTCTTCGGATTCGGCGTACATGCGCCGGTAGATGGCGCGCGCCGTGTCGCGGCTGCCGCCGCTGATCTCCATCTGCGCGGCCAGAGCCTCCATCCAGCCGGGCGCTTCGGGCAGACGCGCGCCCGCGCGGAAGGTCTCGGCGGCTTCGGGGAAGCGTTGTTGCTGCCAGTAGATGAAGCCGAGCCGCTGGTACAAGCGCCACGCGCGCGGGTTCTCGCGGATGCCTTTGGAGACGAGCCGGATGGCGGCTTCCGCATCAACCGCCGGTAAGACCATCGAGCCGAAATCGTAGACCGACATGAACTGCGGGTCGAGCGTGGTCGCGCGTTCGAGCAGCGGCGCGAGTCCCTTCATGTCGAGCGGGCTCAGGTCGTCGAGCCTGATGTCACCCCGGTACGCGGCGCTCTTGCGCCCGACGTATTGCAGGGAGCGGAGCCAGTACCAGTCGGCCACCAGCCCGTTAAAGCCGAGGCTCATCCGGCGCGCGGCTTCGGGCGTCACGTAAGCCTGCTCGTAAGACGCGAAGGGGTCGTCGGACGGTCGCCGCCCTTCGAGCGCGCGCGAGAGGGCGAAGACAAGCCCAAGCCCCGCGACGACGAGCAGCACGAGCAGAGCGTCGCGCGCGTCCCAGAGGCTTGATGAAGAGACCGCTCCCGGTGCGTCTCTCCGGCCCGAATCTTTTTCGACGCTCCCTCTCATTTGAAGTTCCGTCGTTTGAAGATGAGCGTGGCGGCGGCGAGCAGCACGGCGACGTAGACGAGCGCGTACACGACCGCCCCGAAGAAGGCCGCCGCCGTCGGCGTCTGCCCGTGCGAGGCGGCGGTGATGTAAGAGAAGTTCGAGAGGTTCGGCAAAAGATAGTAGAGCGCGCCGAAGACGGCCCCGGCGGCGGGCGAGCCGAGCGAGTCGGCGAACGTCCGCAGGTCTGCGCTGAAGTGGCCGATGACGAAGACGAAGAAGGTGCAGACCGCCGAGAGCGCGGGCGTCGAGAAGGAAGAGAAGAGGAGCGCGAGCGCCACCAGAATCAAAAGCTCGAAGAGGATGAGCCCCACGGCGGGCCAGATGCTCAGGGCGAGCGGCGTCCAACCGCCGCGCACGTAGAGGAGCGCGAGCGAGACGCCCGCCCCCATCACCGCGACGTTGACGGCGAGCGTCAGAGAGAGCCCCGCGTACTTGCCGACGAGGAACTCGCCGCGCCCGACCGGCTTCGCGAAGATGGCGTAGACGGTGCGCCGCTCGATCTCTTTGTAGACGAGCCCGACGCCGACGAAGATGGCGATGAAGACGCCGAAGACGAGCGTCGCGCTCAAGCCCATGTCAACGATGATCTTCGCTTCCTGCGCCGCCGACAGCTCGCCGAGGAAGATGGCGGCGGTCGTCAGCAGCAGCGCGAAGACGACGAGGTTGTAAAGCACGCGGTCGCGCACCGCCTCGCGGAAGGTGTTGCGCGCAATCGTCCCGACGCGCCGCAGAGAGGAGTGCTTCGTCTCAACGGCGGACGCGCCCGCGCTCGAAACTGTCTGGGCCTGCTCCATGAATTCAACATTACCGCTCATCGGCATTTTTTTCCACGCCCCGCGCCGGACGGCGGGTGACGGCTGCGACGTGTGAAGACTTTTTCTACTGCTTCGAGAGACGGATATTGTCGGGCGCGGCTAACCGCGCGTCGTCGCTGAGACGGCGCGCGGGGCGGAAGACCTTGACGGTGACGCCGCAGTGGACGAGCAGGTTGAGTCGCTCGTGAAGGCGTGCGGGAGGTTCGACCACGAACGGAGCTGGAGACTTGATGACGGTCGGCCTACTGGATGGCGCGGTCGGTTTCCGTGGCCATGGCGGTGTGGTTATAGCGGATGACCGCCGACTCATCCACGAAAAAGTGGCGGTCGCCGCGCCCGACCTGCGGTTCGGCGGTCGCCGAGAAGGTGCCCGTGCTGCCGGTCATTGCGAAATCGTAGCCGCTCTTGGTCGGGGTGTCGGAGCCGCCGAGGACGACGTTGAGGATGCGCGCGCCGGGGGCCGTGCCGAGTGTCGTCAGGTTCGGGGCATAGGTCGTGTCGTTGGTGAAGGTCTTGCGGTAGACGGTCTGCGCGCTCCAGATGGTGCGCATGCTGTTGATGGCCGAGGCCTCGTTCGTCGCCTTGCGCGCCTTGAGGAGGTTGGGGATGGCGATGGCGGCGATGATGCCGATGATCGCGACGACGATCAACAGTTCGATGAGCGAAAAGCCGGTCTGCCTTCTGTCTCTATGCATTATCGTGCTCCGCTGTCTCTGGAGAGAGGGAAAGCGAAGGGGCGGCATGTGGATGCCGCCCCTTCGGAAGTGCGAGTCAGTGTCGAGAGCGGCGGTGTTAGTTCTTGACGGGGGTGCCGCCGGTGACCGCGCGGGTGTCGTCAGCCGCGAAGGTCGGGGCGGTCAGGGTGCCGGAGGCGCTGCCGTAGACGACGCCCGCCTCGTTGGTGGAGAAGCTGCGCGAGCCGGTCGAAGCCTGCTGCGAGGTGCCCGTGGCGTCAAACCACACATCGTCCGTGCCGACTGCCGACACGACGTACTTGTAGCCGGACTTGACCGCGGCGGGATCGCCGACGACCGTGTCGAGAAGCTTCTCGGTCTTGAGGACGGCCTGACCGGCGTACTTGTTGCCCTCGCCCTTGGTCGAGCGGTAGGTCTCTTCGGCGTTGAGAATCGTCTTCATCGTGGCGATGGCGGCGGATTCGTTCGAGGCGCGACGCGCGGCGAGGAGGTTGGGGATGGCGATGGCGGCGATGATGCCGATGATCGCGACGACGATCAGAAGTTCGATGAGCGAGAAGCCGGACTGGCCTTTTTTCGTTTGCATTTTCTCTGGGTGCTCCTTGAGATGTTTCGAGTGAAGATTATTTCTCGCGCTGTCGGACATCGTTTCAGGCTTACGCGTCGTCAGTGGCGCGATTCGGTCAGCATCACCCTTAACAAGAGCCGTGCCAAGACCGTCCCGCCGCCCCGCGCGACGCCGAAAAGGCCGTTTAGTCATTAATTTTGCAAGTAATCAGTCCTGACGGGCCGCGCGCGCGGGAGCACTTGAGAAGTGCCGTGAGGGGCCGGGTAACAAATTTCGGCACGGGCCGGATGACGGAATTTGACAACCCGCAACTGCTTGTCACCAAAGGGCCTTCGCCGGAAACAGGCCGATTCCGTTTCAGGAATCCGCCGCCCCCGCTTCCAGATTCGCGAGACGCATTAAAGAGGTAGAGTGCAAATCCTGTTCACCCAATCCTCCAACTTCATCTCCGACCAAATGAGAAATAACTCTTCAGCAGCAGTTGCCAACGGGAGGTCTTGGGTAACAATCAAGACACCGTGGCTATCATGCGTTTGAATGAACTTTGCAAATTCATAGGGCATCGTCTTGAGGTCGTGAGTTACAAGGATGCGACCTGACCGTGCGGCGACTCCAAGCACCTGCCAATCAGGCATACCTTTTATCCCGGCGTTGTACGCTGTCAGGAAATCAATGCGCGGCTCGTGGCGTTTCAATGCTGTGATTATCGTTTCGTTTAAGTCCTCATCAGCTTGGAATCTAATTTCCATGAATTCACCTTCCGCTAGACTCCCGCTTCAAAACAAAAAAGCCCGCCGTTCCGAGGCGGGACCCAATGGGCTTGGCCTCTAAGATCGGCAGGCGGGTTCTTCTGAACTGTGCCGCGCGCGTCAAGTCAAATCTTCGCGCACGGACTTTTAGTCAACTCACGAGGGGATACGTAAAGAATTGTTACCGACGGGCAGACGAGATGCGACTTCGGGCTTCTTCAAGCTTCTTATACAACAGCGGGTTTGCCTCCCGCGTAGTCTGACGTAAAGCCTCGAACTCCTCTCGTCCTTGTCGTAGGTATTCATTAATTTCGTCGCGGTTGGCGAGGTAAAAGGTGATTGCGCCGTACACCTGTTCGAGCGAAAGGGTAGGGAAACTCTCCACGATACTTTCAGGCGATTGACCGTTAAGGAAGGCATAAACGATAGAATCCAGAGATACACGACTCCCGACGAGACGGTAAGCTCTGCCTATCTTTTCGACATATTGTTTATTCATAACAGCCTCTCCTAAGCTCTACCCCGAAAGACATTATAAACATTTTGGGTAAGCACACAATCACCCCTCCGCCTTTTACTCTGCCCCGCCGCGCCCGGCGGCGTCCGAGCGGAGTTGGGCGGTGAGGTTGCGGATGCCGTGCTTGTCGAGGAGGTGGCGAAGGCTCCGCACCGAGAGGTGGAGGACTTCCGCCGCGCGCGTCTGGTTGCCGCCCGTGCGGCGGAGCGCTTCGAGGAGGTAGGTCTTTTCGAGGTGCTCAAGATGCGCGACGAGGTTGATGCCTTCGTCGGGCAGGTCGAAGGCCGAGGGGTCAACGCGCGAGGGGTTATAGTTCGTCACCTGCTGCGGGAGCGCTTCGGGCTGAATCGTGTCGGTGCGCTCTAAGGCGACGGCGCGCTCGATAGTGTGTTCAAGCTCGCGCACGTTACCCGGCCACGAGTAGCGTTCGAGGTGCTCCATCGTGCGCTCCGAGACTTGGAGGGCGCGGCCCGTCTGTGTACAGAACTTTTGCGTGAAGTGCTCGACGAGGTCGGGGATGTCTTCGCGCCGCTCGCGCAGAGGGGGCAGCTCGATGGGGATGACCGAGATGCGGTAGAAGAGGTCTTCGCGGAAGCCGCCCTGCTTGACCATCGCGGCGAGGTCGCGATTCGTGGCGGCGATGACGCGCGTGTCGAAGGAACTCTCCTCGTGCGCGCCGACGGGGCGCACCTTCCGCTCCTGAAGGACGCGGAGGAGTTTCACTTGCATCGTCGGCGACATCTCGCCGATCTCGTCGAGGAAGATTGTGCCCTTGTCCGCCGCCTCGAAGAGCCCCTTGCGGTTCGCGGTCGCGCCGGTGAACGCGCCGCGCACGTAGCCGAAGAGTTCGGACTCAAGCAGCGTCTCGGTGAACGCGCCGCAGTTGATCGGCATGAAGGGCTTGTCGGCGCGCGGTCAGAGGTTGTGGACGGCGCGGGCGACCATCTCCTTGCCCGTGCCCGATTCGCCCGTGATGAGGACGGTGGACTGGACGCCCGCGACCGTCTCGATCATCTGGTAGACGGCCTGCATCCGGCCCGAACGACCGATGATTTGATCGAGTCGGCCCCGCTCGCGCTGCGCGCGTTTGAAGGCCCGGTTCTCCTGCAAGAGCCGGAGCCGTTCGAGCGCCTTCGAGACGATGAGCTTCAGCTCGTCCACGTCGAAGGGCTTCTGGATGAAGTCGTCCGCGCCGAGCTTGAACGCCTCGCGCGCCGTGTCCACGGTGGCGAAGGCCGTCATCATCACGACCGCCACTTCGGGCAAAAACTCCCTGACCGCCCGCAGCAGCTCGATGCCGTTCATGTCCGGCATCTTCACGTCCGAGATGATGAGGTCGGCGGGCTCGCGCCGCAGCATCTCCAGAGCCTTAGCGCCGCTCTCGGCGGCGCGCACCTGATGATCCGCGCGCCCGAAGACCAGCGAGAGGAGCTGCCTCATGCCCTGCTCGTCGTCAACGATTAAGATGTTAGCCATAGCAAAATCTTGGGAAGTCTTCGCAGTTGTCCTAGCCGTTAAAGGCCCCTCGGCCCCGGCTCCTGAGCTTTACACGGCAGCTCGACCGTGATGGTCGTGCCGTGGCCCTCGCGGCTGCGGACGTTGATTGTACCACCGTGATCGCGAATGATTTGATAAACAATCGAGAGGCCGAGCCCCGTCCCGCCGGTCGTCGAGGAAGAGAAGGGCTCGAAGAGACGCTCGACCTGCGCGTGCGTCATGCCGCGCCCCGTGTCGGTGAAGGTGATGCGGGCGCGGTCTTCGCCGACCTGCTGCATCTCGGCGCGCAAAGTTCCGCCGTCGGGCATCGCGTTGAGGGCGTTGCGCGCGAGGTTCCAGAAGACCTGCTTGATGCTGTTCACGTCGGCGAGTGCGGGGATGGCCTCTTCCGGCACGACGTCTTCGATCTCGTGCCCGTCGCGTAACTCCGGGCTGTGGCGCAGGAGCGCGAAGGTCTCGCGCAGCGGCTCGCGCAAGTCGGTCTCGGCGAGCGAGACCTGTCGCGGGCGCGCGTAGGTCAGGAAGTCCGTGATGATGCGGTTGAGGCGGTCGGACTCGCGCAGCACGATCTCCATCAACTCGCCCTGCGCCGAGTCCGGCGGGAGTTCCGAGCGCAAGACCTGAATCGAGCCGCGCATCGCCGCCAGAGGATTTCTAATCTCGTGCGCGATGCCGGCGGCCACGCGCCCGACCGCCGAGAGTCTCTCCTGCCGCCGCGAGGTCTCTTCCATCGCGCGGATGTCGGTCAGGTCTTGAAAGGTGACGACGAGGCCCGTCGTCTCGCCGCGCTCGGAGAAGAGCGGCGAGATGCTGTAGCCGAGGCGGATGCGGAAGCCCTCGGAGGTCAGGCAGTCGGCCTCGTATCGCCCGCCCGCGTGACCGTCACTGGCCGCGCGCAGAGCCTCTTCGATCTGCGTCTTGAAATCGCCGAAGAGGATCGAGGCGTCCTGCCCGCGCAGGTCTTCGGCGGTGTAGCCGGTCATCTCCTCCGCCGCGCGGTTCATCGTGTAGATGTGTCGGTCGAGGTCAGTCGTGACGACGCCCGAACGGATGGACTCGACGATGCGCTCGTGCAGCGCGCGCAGCTTTTCGAGCGAGCGCGTCGCCGCGATGAGCTGCACGTCGGAGTGCTTTTGCCGTCCCGCCAACTGCGCCGCCAGAAGGCCGACGACGAGAAACGCCACGTCGTTGAGGCCGATGGCCTGCGCCGCTTCGGCCAGAGAGATGTGCGCCGCCGCCCCGCCGCTCAGACTCAGCCAACCGGCGGAGAGCGCGACCATCACTCCCGTGTAGCACGCCGCGCAGCCGACCGCCGTCAGCAAGGCGACGCGCGCGCCGAGGAAAATCCCCGCTATCGAGATGACGACGATGTAGAGCGCGGAGTAAGGCGAGTAAGGGCTGCCCGTCAGCCACACGAGCCATGTGATGAGCAGCACGTCGAGGGCGAACTGCGCCCCGGCGTGCTTTCGCGGCTGGAGGAGACGGAAGCGCAGCGCCAGCGAGTAGAGAATCGAGAGCACGAGCACGGTCATGGCGACCGGGAACGCGCCGCTCAGGCGACCCGGCCCCGAACCGTTCGCAGACGCCGCGCCCGTCCACAAAGCCCCCGCCCCCAGCAGCAGCGCCCCGATGATGACCCGCCCGGCGATGAGCCGCCACAGCCATTCGCGCGACAGCCCGGCGGCGTCGCCCTTCAAGTGTCCTTCGCGTTCGCCCATCGGCCTTAAGCCTAACACAAATTTCGTCCGACGAATTGGACGGGGCCGGAAGTGTCGGCGGAGATTGAAAGCTACCCGCGGCGGCCCACAGGCATCAAAAGATTATTCGACGGGGGCCGTCAGACGGCGTCGAGGGCTCGCGGCCCCGGCGCTCTGGTCGAAGTATTTACAGCCATTTGTCTAAAGAGGTGAGGTTCACATGATTAACAGAACGACTTCATTCGCAAACGTCGAGGGCCGCAGGCGCGGGGGCTTGAAAGCGTCTCTCCTTTCGCTCCTCTTCGTCTTCTCGCTCGCGGCGTCGGTCGGCGCGCAAGCGCCCGGCACGTCAGCCGCCACGGCGCAGGCCGCGCCGCAGAACTCTTACGCCGGTGTCGTGAGCCGCGCCGCCCCGGCGGTCGTCACCATCCGCTCGGAGCGCATGGTGCGCGCCTCGCAGCGCCTGCCCTTCATGGACGACCCGACCTTCCGCGAGTTCTTCCGCCGCCGCAACCCGAACCCCGGCACGCCGCAGCAGGAGGACGAGCCGCGCGAGCGGCAGCGCGGCGTCGGCTCCGGCGTAGTCGTCAGCGCCGACGGCTACATCCTGACCAACTACCACGTCGTTGACGGCGCGGAGCAAATCACCGTCGAGTTCACCGACAACCGGACTTTCAAGGCCAAGCTCGTCGGCTCGGACGAGCCGAGCGACCTCGCCGTACTTGAAAATCGAGTCGAAGGACTTGCCGGTGCTGCGTCTCGGAGATTCAGATCGCGTGCAAGTGGGCGACATCGTGCTCGCCATCGGCAACCCGCTCGGCATCGGCCAGACCGTGACCTCCGGCATCATCAGCGCGAAGGGGCGGCAGACCGGCCTCGGCGACGGGAGTTTTGAAGACTTCCTCCAGACCGACGCCGCCATCAATCGAGGCAACTCCGGCGGCGCGCTCGTCAGCACCGAAGGCGAGCTGGTCGGCATCAACTCGCAAATCCTCTCGCCTTCGGGCGGAAGCATCGGCATCGGCTTCGCCATCCCGGCCAACATGGCGCGCGACGTGATGAATCAGCTCATCACCGGCGGCAAGGTGCGGCGCGGCATGATTGGCGTCAACATCCAGGCCGTGACCGCCGACCTCGCCGAGAGCCTGAGCCTGCCGCAGGCGCGCGGCGCGCTCGTCAGCAACGTGCAGACGGGCAGCCCCGCCGAGCGCGCGGGCGTCCGGCGCGGCGATGTCATCACGTCCTTCAACGGCGTGCCCATCACCGACTCGAACTCGTTCCGCAACATGGTGGCGCGCACGCGGCCCGGAACCGAAGTCTCCTTCACCGTGCTGCGCGACAACCGCGAGCAGCAGCTCCGCGCCACGCTCGCCGAACTCCCCATCGAGCAGAGCGCGACCGCCGGGCCGGTGGGCGAGAAGGGCTCCGACCCCACGACCGAGAGCGGGAAGCTCGGCGTGCGGATCGAACAGCTCACGCCCGAAGTGGCCGCGCGCATGGAGCTGCCGCGCGACAGCCGCGGCCTCGTCGTGACGAGCGTTGACGCTTCGGGGCCGGGCGCGGACGCGGGCCTCCGGCGCGGCGACCTGATTCAAGAGGTCAACCGCCAGCCCGTCAATACCCTCGCGGAGCTAAGAGACGCGCTCACGCGCTCGGCCACGCGCCCCTTGCTCCTGCTCGTCGCGCGAGACGGTCGGACGCTCTACCTCACCGCGCGCCTGCGCCCGTAAGCAGTGGGGGCCGAAGACCGGCGGCCCGGACTCGGCGCGCGCCTTCGGGCTGATAAGGCGAGAGCGGATAGCTCGTCTTAAAAAACACGCCCGCCGCCTTCGACTAAAGAGGCGGCGGGCGTTTTCATTTCGAGGCGGAAGAGAGCCCGGCTCATCCACGGAGTACGGCGAGCGTCCGCCGTTGAGCTGCAAATGAATTGGCAGTGTTTAAACTTATTTATCTTAACTATTGGAAACAAAAGGGTTGACAACTTATTTCCGATGCAGTAAAGTGCCCGCCGACTTGGGGTATCAACTTTGAGTTGAGGAACCGGTCACCCGACCTTGTAAAAATCCTTCAGTCTTACTAACTATATAACTTAGGAATTAAAGGCGTGGTGTGTTCCATCCTCACGGCGGATAGATGCTGACATCTATCATTCAAATAAATTCTTCTCTCGAATCGGAGGTTTCAGTGAAACGTTTCTTACTCTCCCCTGCGGCGTCACTGCTGGCGTCGCTCTCTGTGGCTGTCGGCATCCTCGTCGCCGACGTAGCGGGCTTCAGCGTCGTCGGCGGCGCGCAGGCACAAACACAGACTGTTGAAATGTCCTCACCCTGCTCTAGTTCCGTGCCCGTCGACGGCGTGGTCGGGGTCTCGGAAGCGACGGTCGTCGGCAGCAACGGCGGCCAGATCAGCGCCCACGGCGTGTCGGTCAACGGCGTGGCCGTGGACGGCGTTTTCGCCGGCGGCGTCCGGGTCTTGAACAGCACCGCGCTCAGTAACGCGGGCACCATCCAGAACGCGACCCTCGAATCGTCCCTGTGCACGTCCGGCGTCATCATCAGCGGCGAGATTGCCGATACCGATGGTGTCATCATCAGCGGCGAGATTGCCGATACCGATGGTGTCATCATCAGCGGCGAGATTGCCGATACCGATGGTGTCATCATCAGCGGCGAGGACAGCGACACCGGCGGCGTCATCATCAGCGGCGAGGTCGCCCCGTTGCGCGGCGTCATCATCAGCGGCGAACTCACGGCCTCCGGCAATCTCCGGATCAGCGGCGGCGTGGTGACGGGCGATAACCTTCAGGTCGTGGACGGCGTCATCACGGGCCAGAACATCACGATTACAGGGGCTGTCGTGACGGGCGACGGGCTCGGTTTCAACAACACCGTCGTGCACGCGAACCCTTTCGGGAACTAGAAGGGGCGACGCGGTGGCGCGGTAAATCCTGACATCAGTCTCAGCCGGGGGCAGTTACTTGAAAGGGAAGTAACTGCCCCTCGTGCATTTGAGGGCAGGCGTTGAGAACTCCCCCGCTCTCCCTGAACGCACGCAGCTTCGTCAGCCGCGAGGCAATCGTGCGGAACCCTTTGACGCCGTCCGGCCAAAACCCCTAGACTGAAGACAGTGACGGCGGTCTCGCGCCGAACATCGCGTACCTCCCCAACGCGCCGCCGTCCGTCGTACCTTATGAATAGAAGTCGCATCCTCGAAGCTTACATCTGGCTCGTTATCTCCGGCGGCGTCGGAGCCCTGTTTTATTGCATCTACCGCGTCCCGCTCGCGCAGTTGGACCTGACGTTCTTTCTGCTGTCGGTGCTGGCGATTCTCTTCAGCTCGCGCTTCTCCATCAACATCCCCAATTACAGCGGCCACATCACCGTCTCCGACACCTTCATCTTTCTGGTCATGCTCTTCTACGGCGTCGAGGCCGCCGTCTTCCTCGCCGCCGCCGAGGGCGTCTACTCGTCGCTGCCGTACCGCCAGAAGCCGAAGACCATCGCGGTCAACGGCGCGATCATGGCGCTCTCGACCTTCCTTTCGGGGGCCGCCGTGCGCAAGTTCTTCGGGCCGATCCCGGAACTGCCGCGTTCGGAAGACCTGGGCAGCTTCCTCGCGGCCATCTGCCTGATGGCGCTCGTGCAGTACATCGCGAACTCCGGGCTCGCCGCCATTTTCACGGCCATCAAACGGAACCAGAGCCTCTCGCACACGTGGAGCAGGTATTACCTCTGGTCTTCGATCACGTACTTGGCCGGGGCGTCCGCCGCGGGGCTCACCTCGCGGATCGTCGTCAGAACCGGCCCCTACTACGTGCTTTTGACGACGCCCATCATCCTCATCATCTACCTCACCTACCGGACTTACCTGAAGAACATCGAGGCGTCGGCGACGCAGGCCGAGCAGGCCGAGCGCGACCGCATGCGCGAGCACTACGCGCAGATCGAGAAGCTCTCGGCTTTGGGTGAACTGGCTTCGGGCGTGGCGCACAACTTCAACAACACGCTGACGGGGATTCTGGCGCGCGCGCAGCTCCTGCTCTCGGCGCAGACGCCGGAGGAGATGAGGCGCGGCCTCAACATCATCATCCAGACCGCCGAGGACGGCGCGAAGACCGTCAAGCGCATTCAGGACTTCGCCCGCCAGCGGCGCGACCAGGACTTCGAGCCGATTGACGTTGACCAGTTGATGATCGAGGTCGGCGAGATTACGCGCCCGCGCTGGAAGGATCGAGCCGAGGCGCAGAACGTCCACATCACGCTCAACCGTCGCATCGGCGCGAACACTTCCATCATGGGCGACGCCGGTGAGCTGCGCGAAGTGCTCGTCAACATGGTCTTCAACGCCGTGGACGCGATGCCCGACGGGGGCCGCCTGACGCTCTCGACCGAAAGAGTCGGCGGCGAGGTCGTCATCTCCATCAGCGACACGGGCATCGGGATGAACGACGAGGTGCGCTCGCGCATCTTCGACCCGTTCTTCACGACGAAGGGGACGGCGGGGATGGGGCTCGGTCTGTCGGTGAGCTACGGCATCGTCATGCGCCACGGCGGGACGGTCGAGGTCGAATCCGAGGTCGGGCGCGGCACGACGTTCCGCATCAGGTTCCCGGTGGCGACGGGTGCGGCGCTGCCCGCGCCCGCTGCCGCCGCATCCTCTGCGCCCGCGCACCTGCGCGACGGGCTCAGGATTCTCGTCGTTGACGACGAGGACTACGTGCGCGAGCTGCTCTCGGACATCCTGCACCTCGACGGCTGCGAAGTCTCTCTGGCCTCGGACGGCCACGAGGCTTTGACGCTCTTCGACGAGCAGGAGTTCGACGCCGTGCTGACCGATGTCGGCCTGCCCGGCATGAGCGGTTGGGAGCTGGCGCGATACATCAGGGAGCAGGACGAGCACATCCCTCTGGCGGTGATTACGGGCTGGGGCGACGCCGTGAGCGCCGAAGAGCAGACCGCCGCGAAGGCCGACTGGGTGATTCCCAAGCCCTTCAGCGTCGAGCGCATCACGAGCCTCGTGCAGGAGATTTCGCAGCGCAAGGCGACGCGCGACGTGCTCACGGTCTGAAGTCTGAGGGACGGAAGGAGTGAGCAGAGCGCCCCATCCTCATCTCGTGGGGGCGGTCTCCGTTCGCGTCTAAGCTTCCCGATTGTTGGGAACCGCAGCCGTAATCTCACGACCCTCGTTCGATTGACTTCCGCAGGAGGGCGGCGAACTTCTTCGGGTCGGAGTTGAGCACGCTAACCTTCGGCGTCTTGTGCCACGCGGCGCACTCGCGCACGGCGTGTGCGAGGTCGTCGGCGAGCGGTTCGTCGGCTGTCACGCCGGGCTCGACGTGGACGGACTTGAGTTCAAAGACGCCTTCTTTCCGGTGCGCCTTCGCGTCCACGCGCCCGACGAGCGCGCCGCGCCGCAAGATGGGCAGAGTGAAGTAGCCGTAGAGCCTCTTCGGCGCGGGCGTGTAGCATTCGAGCCGGTAGTCGAACCCGAACACGGCGCGGGCGCGCGCACGATCCCAGACGAGCGGGTCGAACGGCGAGAGCAGCGTCGTCAACTCCGGTTCGAGTTTACCTGCGGCGGCTTCGTTAAGAAGTTTCCGGTTGTCCGGGTGGACGTAAGCGGCTTCAGTCCAGCCCTCGACCTTGACCGCGAGCAGAAGACCTTCGGCGGCGAGAGCCTCGACCGTCGCCCTCGTCTCCCGCTTGTCGGTGCGGAAGTAATCGCCCACCCACGCGGCGGTCGTCACGCCCAACGAGCGGACGGCCTTCAAGGCCAACTCGCGCCGCGCCTCTTCATGTGAAGGAAGTTGGCGGTCATCCCACGCGGGCAGAACGCGCTCGCGCAGGTCGTAGACGCGTTGGAAGTTGTGCCGCCGCGCAATCATCAGCTCGCCCGCCGTGAAGAGCATCTCCAAAGCGCGCTTCTCGGTCTTCCACTCCCACCACCCACCGGCCTTGCCGTCCGTGCGCTCGAAGTCGGCGGCGCGCACCGCCCCGCGCGCACGGACGTAATCGAGCAGCGCTCCGATTTCGAGCCGGTGCGCTTCGACCCAAGCCTTCGAGTAGTGCCAGCCTTGCGACTCCGCGTCGAGCATCCGGTGGCGGTAGAGCGGGTAGTCTTCGACGGGCAGGAAGCACGCCTCGTGCGACCAGTATTCAAAGAGCTTTGCTTCGGCCAGCAACTCGCCGAGCCACGCCGGGTCGTACTCGCCGAGGCGGCTCCACAGCACGAGGTACGGGCTGCGCGCGACGACGCTGATGGTGTCTATCTGAAGCGCGCCCATGCGCCGGACGGCGCTCAGCACGTCCCGCTTCGTCGCCTTCTTCAACGGGCGACGCAAGAGCCCCTGCGCGGCGAGCAGCAGCGCGCGGGCTTCCGTCAAACTCAAAGCCTTCATCGTCAAACCTTCAAACCGGAATCAGTAAAACGCGCCGCGCCGGAGAGTCTGTACGCCTACGCGCGGGCCGGACATTATGCCAGAGACCGAACAGGGATGTCGGCGGAGCGAGTCGCGGCCCCGCCGCATTCCCGCCGCGACTCGTCCATCTCGCGCCCGCCGCCCAAAAAGATTGACTTTATCTTGGACTCTATATATAGGAATGTGCCTCCCTGACGAATGCCTTGCCACGTCCCGACTTGAATGAAGGAGACCACGATGCGAAGACCCTTTGTTTTCTTTCTCGCGGCAGTAGCCTTTTGCCTGGCTATGCTCACCCTCTCGCTGTCTTACAACACGCCGACGGCGCGGGCCGGCGACATCAATGAGAGGTGCAACGAATGCATCCGCAAGACCGCGGAGGCGTTCGAGACGTGCCTCGCCAAGTACCCGGAAGGGCCGCAGCAGCAGCGGTGCTACGACGGTTTCAACACGGACACTTCTCACTGCTACAAGAACTTCTGCGAGCAGTGAACGCGCGCCGACGCGCGCCACGGTGTGAGAGTGCGCGGCCCGCGCGAGCCGCGCACTCTCTCTCTTCCTCTCGGCGCGGCGCTCCCGGCTCTTAACAATCGCGCCGGAATTTGTTACTCTACGCCCCACTCCGACAAGTTAGACGACAGTCGCAGCGATTTCTTGCCCATTCCTCAAACGCTAGTCAGTTAATTACAACGCAGCGCGTCCAGCGACCGCCGGCTCGGTCGGCCACGGTCGGGTAGCAAGACGTTCGTCTGCGGAGTCTCACGCCTCCGTCATCGCGGCCAGCGACGGGGCGGGTATGCGCGGCGCACGTGTTCGCCGCAAAACGAGACCGCTAAGGCACACCTCAAACGGCCAAGACCGCAAGGATGTCCCCTGATTCAAACGAAGGCGTCTGCCTGCGCCTTGCGCGACTTTCGGGCGACCTGTTGCCTTACCTCAAACAGCAACTGACGGAGGGAGAGAATACATGCGTAAGAGATTGCTCGTTGGATTACTGGGCTTTGCCCTCATCGTCGCCGCGACGTTCCCCTTCACAAGGTCGGGCGCGCAGCAGACTAATGAATCACAAAAAGGACAGATAGAGACCGGCAACGGAGACATGGGCGCAGGCGGCGCGCGCAGGAAACGCGCGCTCCCCAACTTCGACATCCGCCTCGTCGAGAAGGGCGAGTTCACGGACTCCGACGTGAGCGTGGTGGACGCGCCGAGCGCAGCCGCGCAGGACAAGGGCGCCACGATGCGGCAGGCTCGCGCCTCGGCGGTCGCCAACTTCCGCGCGAGCCGCCCAGAGGGCGGGCGGGTGCGCGCCATCGTCAACGAGACCGGCTCGATGAAGAATTTCTTCGTCGAAGGGGCGGCGCTCTCCGAGCCGCAGTCCGGCCTCCCCGATAACATCGCGCGTAAGTTCCTCAAGCAGCAGGCCGCGCTCTTCCCCACGTCGGCGACGAGCGCCCTCAAGCTCAACAAGGAGGACAACGACGCCGGAACCTCCTTCCTCGAATACACGCAGACCGTCGGCGGCATCAAGGTCTTCGAGGGCGAGGTGAAGGTGGTCGTCAACGGGAGCGGCGAAGTCCTCTCCGTCCGCGAAGGCTTCCTCGTCAACGGGCAGACCGTCAAGCTCAGGCCGACGCTCACCGAGGCCGAGGGCATCGCCAAAGCCTTCGAGCACGCGGGCAGGGAAGTCATCCCCTCGTTCGCCGAGACGCGCGCGCGCGACGCCAAGGGCGAGTCCTCCTCGTTCGCCAACCCTCTGGACATGAGCAACGAAGAAGTGCTCTCGGAGCTGAACGTCGTGCGCGTGGGCGACGCGGCGCGGCTCGCGTGGCACGTCTACGCCGACATCGGCCCCGACGAGTGGTACGAGCTTCTGGTTGACGCGCACACGGGCGAGCTGCTCCTGCGCAGCAACCTCTACGTCCATCAGGCGCAGGGCACGGTCTACATCGAAGCGCCGGACAAGGGCGCGCGCCAACTCGTCTCCTTCGTCGGCGATACCGTCATCAACACGAGCGCCGGATGGATGGGCACTTCCACGGTGACGACGGGCAACAACGTCGAAGCCTACCTCGACCGCGACGCCAACAACGCGCCGGACACGACCAGCGGCAACGGGCTCTCGAGCGGCCACGCCTCCGCCGCTAACCAGAACTTCACCTTCACCTTCGACACGACCGTCTCGCCGACCACTGCCACGAATCAGGCGGCGGTCGTGACGAATCTTTTCTACTACAACAACATCATGCACGACTTCTCCTACGCCCTCGGCTTCACGGAGACGGCGCGCAACTTCCAGACGAACAACTACGGGCGCGGCGGCACGGGCAACGACTCGGTGCGCGCCGAGGCGCAGGACGGCTCCGGCACGAACAACGCGAACTTCGCCACGCCGCCCGACGGCCAAAGGCCGCGCATGCAGCAGTACATCTTCACCTCGCCCAACCCCGACCGCGACAGCTCCGTGGACGGCGACGTGGTCTTCCACGAGTACGGCCACGGCATCTCGAACCGCCTCATCGGCAACGGCAGCACCGCCCTCCAAGGCACGCAGTCGGGCGCGATGGGCGAGGGCTGGTCGGACTACTGGGCCATCACCCTCAACAACGACGGCGCGGTCGGCGAATACTCGACCGGCAACCCGAACGGCATCCGCCGCGCGGCCTACACCGTCCCGGCCAACGCCGTCCACAACTCTTACGCCGATGTGTGCGTGCCGAGTTGTGCGGTGCACGGCGACGGCGAAGTCTGGGCGGCGACGCTCTGGGACTTGCGGACGCAGCTCGGCGCGGCCATCACGGACAGGATCGTCTTGAACGGTATGAAGTTCACGCCGAACCGGCCCTCGTTCCTCAACGCGCGCGACGGCATCCTGCAAGCCGACCAGAACGAGAACGGCGGTGCGAACCGCTGCGCCATCTGGACGGTCTTCGCGCGTCACGGGATGGGCGTCTCGGCGGTCGGCAACGACGGCTCGACGCACACCGCCGCCTCTGACCTGCCGAGTGATTGCGGCGGCACTTGCACCTACTCCATCAGCCCCACGAGCGCGAGCGTCGTGGCGGGGGGCGGCACGGGGAGCGTCTCGGTGACGGCGGGCGCGGGCTGCGCGTGGACGGCTTCGAGCAACGCCTCCTTCATCACCATCACGAGCGGCACGAGCGGTTCGGGCAACGGGTCAGTCAATTACTCCGTCGCCGCGAACACCGGCACGGCCTCGCGCAACGGCACGATGACCATCGCGGGTCTGACCTTCACGGTCACGCAGGCGGGCACGGGCGGCGGCGGCACGAACATCATCGTCAACCCCGGCTTCGAGACGGGCACGACCCCCTGGGTCATCAGCAGTCAGGTCACACGCAGCACGGGCGCGTTCCCGCACAGCGGCACGGCCTACATGATCGTCAACGGCGTCAACAGCTCTTCGGGGACGCTCTACCAGACGGTGACGATTCCGAGCGGCGGCGCGAACCTCAACTTCTGGCTCAACATCACGACGAGCGAAGCGACGGGCGCGTCGGTCTTCGACCGCCTCTTCATCGAAGTGCGGAACACTTCGGGGACGCTTCTGGCGACGCTGACGACGTTCAGCAACCAGAACAGCGGCACGGCGGGCGTCTACGTCTTGAGGGGGCCGTATAACCTCAGCAGCTTCGCCGGCCAGACCGTGCGGATTCAGTTCCGCGGCACCAACGACATCACCCTGCCGACTTCGTTCCGCGTGGACGACGTGTCGGTTCAATAACCCAACCACGAACCAACAACCGAAGAGCCCGGCCCCCGAACAAGGGGCCGGGCTCTTTTCTTGTGTCGCCCGTGCGCCGCGTGGCTCACGATGGTGGCCGGGGCTCTCACTGAGGCGAGACGGGTAACTTGCATCACCGGGCGCGCTCGCGCTCTGCGCCCGCATCGCCTCTACGGGCTGATGGAGAATGCTTCGAGGCAGAAGCTTTCGATGAACCTGTAGGAGACGGTCCCGTAGCCCTTAACGTCGGAGTTGATTCCCCACTTCTCGCCCCAGCTATTTCGGATGAGGAACTCGCCTCCGCCGAGGTCGGGCCGCAGCGGCATATCCCGATAACCGACCATGCACATCGAATGCCCGCCCATCGGGAGGTCGCCCGGCGGGGGCATGATGATTTTGCCTGAGAGCTTCACTTCGTCGTTACAGAACCAGGACCGGAAAGCGGGGATGGAGAAGGCGACGCAACGTTCGCTGGCGAGCACGGTCTTGATGTCGGCGACCCGCCTCGGCGCTATCTGGTCAATGCCGTTGATGCGGAAGCCCGCCGCCTCGGGGCTCGCCTCCGGCGGCGGCGGCCCCTGTCCCCAGTTGCAGGGGGTGGAGTGGTTGTTGTACCTCCACGTCTGTTCGAGGCAGCAGCCGTCGAGCCGGAGCATGCCGAAGGCCGTGCCGAGAGTGCTGCCTTCAAGGTGCGGCTGGCCGTCGTTCTCCTTGCAGAGAAAGATGAGGAACTGCTCCGACATGTCGAACTGTGACCCCGACTTGCCGAGGACGTGCTCGAAGACGGAGAGCGCGGCGTGGGCGACACACGCCCCGCGCGGGTTCTGGTCGCGAACCGGCGGCATCTGCGGGGTCAAATCCACTTCCTCGCGGAGGGCGGTCTCGCGGAAGCGTTCCGCGCTGAAGATGACGTTGGGGGCGGGCGCGATGCGTGGAAGACTGCTCAGCTCGACGCCCAAACCGTATTCGGTAGACGCGATGTCGGCGGGGAGCGCGTCCGGCGCGGGCAGACTCCGCAGCACTTCCGTGAGGTCGGTCTGAAGGTACGACTCGAAGGCCCCTTTGGCGGCGCGGGCGGCCCCCACGAACTGCTCGACCGTCTCGTAGCCGAGGGCTTCGGCGGCGCGCAGGCTCTTCGCCAGCCGCTCGTCCATGTTCGGTTCCGCGTCTTGCAGGTCCTTAATGAAGGTCGCCATCTGAGTCGTCTCCTTTGATTTAAAATGTCGCCCCCGCGTCGCCGTTCGTCATCGCAACAGGCGTGCCGTGACTCGCCGAACAGCGGATACTGTATAATCCGGCCCGCAGACTCGACTCGGAGGTCGCGGAAGTTGTCGTGCCGGTTCGGCTCGCTATCAGAAGGGATAGAGTGCGCCGGGAGCGCGGCGTCGCCACTTAAAATCTGTTTCGTCGCCTTCGACCCCCACAACTCCTCGGCGCGTGTCAGGCGAGGCCACCCCAATGAACCCCAGACTGATTGCTATCGCAGGGCCGCTCAAGACCGCGACGGTCGAGTTGGCGGCGGGCGAATTCGCCGTCGGTCGTGAGGACGATAACCAACTCGTCATCAACGACCTCTCCGTCTCGCGGCAGCACTGCATCATCACCGCCGAAGATGGGGCGTTCAAGGTTAAAGACCTCGAAAGCCACAACGGGACTTTCGTCAACGACATCCCCGTCGCCGAGCGCGCGCTCGAACACGGCGACCACCTGCGGATTGGCAACTCGCTCTTCATCTTCCTGCTGCGCGGGGCCGAGGCCGAGGCCGCCGGGGCGTCGGCCCTCGACGACGGGACTCTGGTCACGAGGACGGCGCTCCAAATCCGCCTCAAAGACGTGCTCTACACGATGGCGCGCGACCTGAGCGCGCTGACTCAAATCAGTCAGGCCATCAACGCGCTCCGCAACATCGGGGAACTGCAACGGAAGCTGTTGGAGTTAATCCTCGACTCGCTGCCGGCGCAGCGCGGGGCGATCCTGCTCTTCGAGGACGACGCCGAGGAGCCGTCCTCGGCGGTGAGCCGCGAGCGGTGGCCGGGCGCGGGCCGCCAGTTGCCCGTCAGCCGGACGGTGGTGCACAAGGTGATGCGCGAGGCCGTCGCCCTGCTGAGCAACGACGTCATCACGGACGAGGCGCTGAAGGGCGTCGAGAGTCTCACCGACTTGAAGACCGTCTCGCTGCTCTGCGCGCCGCTCGTCTTCGGCGGCGAGCGGCTCGGCGTCATCTACCTCGACACGAGCGAGGCGGGGACGCGCTTCGGCGAAGACCACCTGCGGCTGCTGGTCGCCATCGCCAACAACGCGGCGGTCGCCATCGAAAACGCGCGGCACGTCGAGTGGCTGGAGAACGAGAACCAGCGGCTCCAGTCAGACCTCCGGCTCGAACACCGGATGATCGGCGAAGGCCCGCGGATGCGCGAGGTCTACGAAGTCATCGGCCAGGTGGCGGCCACCGACTCGACCATCCTCATCCGGGGCGAGAGCGGCACGGGCAAGGAGCTGGCGGCGCTGGCGATTCACCACAACAGCCCCCGCGCGGGCAAGCAGTTCATCGCGGTCAACTGCGCGACGCTGACCGAGAACCTGCTCGAAAGCGAGCTTTTCGGCCACGAGCGCGGCGCGTTCACCGGGGCCATCGCGCAGAAGAAGGGGACGCTCGAAGTCGTCAGCGGCGGCACTCTCTTTCTGGACGAGGTTGCCGAGATGCCGCCGGGCGTGCAGGCGAAGATGCTGCGCGTCTTGCAGGAGCGCGAGTTCGTCCGGCTCGGAGGCACGCGCCCCATCAAGGCGGACATCCGCCTCATCGCCGCCACCAACAGGAATCTTGAGGAAGCCGTCGCCGACCGAAGCTTCCGCAACGACCTCTACTACCGGCTCAACGTCATCTCCATCACCATGCCGCCGCTCAGGGATCGGGTCGAGGACATCCCCCTGCTGGTGCGGTACTTCGCCGCCAAGTACGGCGACCGTTGCAAGCGCCCGGTCAGAGGCGTCTCGCACGCGGCCAACTCATGCCTCGTCAATTACGACTGGCCGGGCAACGTCCGCGAGTTGGAGAACGTCGTCGAGCGCGCCGTCGTGCTCGGCCACACGGGCGTCATCCAGCCGGAAGATTTGCCGGAGGCCATCCTTGAGAAGGGTCTCCCGCGCGGCGTGCAACTCACGAAGTATCACGAAGCGCTCAACGCCGCCAAGCGCGAGATCATCGTCCGCGCGATGGAGCAGGCGGACGGCAATTACGCTAAGGCCGCGACGGCGCTCGGCGTTCACGTCAACAACCTCCATCGCCTGATCCGTAACATGGGGCTCAAGCCGCTGCTTAAAAAATGAAGGCGCGGCCTTCGTTCATGCTGTCGCCGTGCTCGCGGAGCGCGCCCCGGAGAATTTCGGAAGCCGTGCCCGCTCCGGGGCGCGCTTCGGGGCGCGGGTCGAGCAGGGAAGCGATGAGCGAGTCGAGTGCGGGTGGGAGGCCGGGTCGCGGCCCCGCGTCGCCGCCCGGCTCCGGGACCTGCCCGCAGCAGAGCTGATGTAAGACCGCGCCGAGCGCGTACAGGTCTTGCGCCGCTTTCGAACTCGTGCGCCGCCCGGTGCGCCATTCCGGCGGGACGTAGCCGAGCGTGCCCCACGGCACCGGGTCAGGCTCGTCCGAAGGGTGCGCGCCCTCGAAATCCAGTGGGCGCATCACCCCGCCCTCGGAGATCATCAGATTCGAAGGCTTGCAGTCCCTCCAAACCCACCCGGCGCGGTGAATCCCTTCGAGCAGTTCCGCCAGTTGAAGGCCGTATTGCAGAACCCGACGGAGCGGAAGGGGGTCGGGTTCGTCCGAGATGATTTGCTGCAAGTCCGAGCCGTCAATGAATTCCGTCACCAGGTAGTAGTTCACCTGCGACCTGAACGACGTATAGACAGCCGGTACTCCGACCCCGGCGAGCGCGAGCGCGCCGAGCACCTTCTCCTCGTGCCGCACCCAACAGTAGCCGTCACGACCGTCCCATGCCGTCTCGCCGTGCCGCCGTCCCTCCTTAAGGACGCAACGGCGGGCGGGGCGCGTGCTCACGTCGAGCGCTTTATAGACGCCGCCCTTGCCGCGCTGCGACATCGCCCCGTAGGCGAAGATCGAAGTCCCCAGCGGCGACACGACCTCCGCCGCGCGCGCGGGGCGCTTCCGAGGAAAGGGGTCTGCGGCCCACGCGGGGACGGCGGCCCCCGGCTCGCGGCGGTCGGGTACGAGTCGCCCGTCGGGCGCGCGGAGCGCGGGCACTTCAGTCCCGTCGGGCTGCTGCATGGTCAGCGAATTAAAAGCGCCGTAGCGGTAGAAGACACAACTGTCGGGCCGGTATCGCTCGTCGAACGGGACGGGGGGCGCGGGCATCCCGCGAGTCAGGTGATGGAGCCGGCGCGCGATGGTGAGCGCCTGCTCCGGGCTCTGCGGGTAGACGGTGACGAACTTCCCAACCTGACTGTAGCCGTAGTGTAAGCCGCAGTTGATGTTTGACACCTCGGCCAACGTGCGCGGGGACTTGAACAGGACGCCGCGCCGCGTCAGGTACGGCGCGACTTTGCGCAAGACCTCGACCGCCGTGAGCACCGTCGCGGAGACGTGAAGCTTCCACCCCTGCGCCGGGTCTGCGGGGGCGGGGCGGCGGCTGAGCCGCCAAGGGGAATCAGCCGGGCTCACGGGGAGGTGGCGCGCGCACGCCTCCTCCCACTCGCGCATCAACGCCTGCGGGGACGAACCGCCGCCCGCCATCCCAACCGCGCCGCCGCGCGCGCCCGACGCCGCCCGGTCTTCAACTCTCCTTCGAGTCATTGTCTTCGCCCGTTCGAGACGCGGGTATCCCATCGCCGAGAGGTTTCACTTACCCGCACACCACGCTCCCCCCGGTGAAGGTTCCGGTCGCGGTATCCACGGTGTTGCGGCGGTTCCTCGCAAGGACGTTTCTTAGCACGTCTTTCGCTGCTAAGAGCTCCGCGAGTTCCCCCTCATTCTTGGCGAAGTGCATCAGCAGCCTTCTCCCCGCGGGAGAATCCAGATTGCTCCCGCTGTCAACGACAATCTGCGCGAGGGCTTCAAAGTCCCTGCTGAACTCGTCGTCTTCCTGTAGCTTCTCGACGATCTCTACGAAACTCAAACCCCGAAACGCCTGAGTGCTCATGCTTCACCTCCGAAAGTTTTAACGAATAACTACTTACACCCTACGGGAGAGATGCCTCCGCGCCCGTAGAGCACCGGGGACAGAACGCCGTGCACGCGCGCCGCGAGTCTTCGGAGCGGCTCGGCCTTTTATTCAACTCCGCCTGCAACTTTAATTCCAAGAGGACGGCGACTGTAAGAAACTTCGATACAGACTCTATCTAAAGCGGAGTCTTGGTTTTGTCAATCATTAATGTTCGGCGGGCGAACGAGGCGGGGAAAAGTTGTAATATTTAAGGGGACGGTAGACAATGGACGGCGGCTGAACACACCTGTGACGGGCCGGGGCGTGAGAACCCGGCGACCTGCTGACAGAGTCACCTGCGAACCTTTCTTGAAACCCAAGTAGATGGCCGGATGAACACGGAGCTGTCCTCACATTACCGCATCGTCAGAAAGCTCGGCGAAGGCGGCATGGGCGAAGTCTACCTTGCTGAAGACACGAAGCTCAGCCGCAAGGTCGCGATCAAATTTCTGCTTGAGGAAAGCGCGGAGGAGAATTCGGTGAAGCGCCTCGTCCGGGAAGCGCAGGCGACGGCGGCTCTCGACCACCCGAACATCTGCACCATTCACGAGATCGGCGAAGATTCGGGGCGCAACTTCATCGTCATGCAGTACGTCGAAGGCGAGACGCTCGCCGGGCGGATGAAGCGCCAGCCCCTGAGCCTTGAGGAGTCCCTCGACATCGCGGCGCAGGTCGCCGACGCGATGGAGGAAGCCCACTCGCACGGCGTTATCCACCGCGACCTCAAGCCGCAGAACATCATGATCACCGCGCGGGGGCAGGTGAAGGTGCTCGACTTCGGCCTCGCCAAGATGGTCGAGGGCGGGAGCGCATTGGGGGTCGCCGGGAGCACGGTGAGCCTTCTGACCGCGCCGGGAGTGCCGGTCGGCACGGTGCCCTTCATGTCGCCTGAGCAGCTCCGCGTGGAGCCGATGGACGGGCGCAGTGACATCTTCAGTCTGGGGGCGATCCTCTTCGAGATGGTGGCGGGCAGGTCGCTCTTCGCCCGCGACAATCCGCTCGCCACGATTTCGGCGATCCTGATGTCGGACCCGCCCCCGCTGTCGCAGTTCAAGCCCGGCGTGCCCGCGCAGCTTGAGAGCGTCGTCCGCAAGTGTCTTGAGAAGGACTGCGAGAAGCGTTACGAGTCGGCGGCTGCGTTGTCGAGCGACTTGAAGGCCCTGCGGGACGGCGGCGCAACGTCGGCCCCGGCAGCGGCGGGCGAGTTCCCGGCCAAACGCGCGACCCGCCGCAACCTCCTCGCGTTGATTGGCGTCGGGCTTCTTGCGGTCGTCGTCGCGCTCGTCTTTCTACTGCCGTCCGGGGCCGCGCGGCTCCGCCGCTTGCTCGCCCTCGAAGCGCCCGCCGAGCAGGGCCGGGGCGCGGCGGCGCAGGTCGCCGACGGCTCATCCATCAACGCCATCGCCGCCCTCCCGTTCGTCACCGAGGGCGACAGCGCGGAGGCGGAGTTCCTCTCAAGGGGCTTCACTCAGAGCCTGATAGACAGCCTCTCGCGCCTGCCGGGAATGCGCGTCAGCGCCTACAGCGCCGCCGCCCGCTACGAGAAGCAAGCCTTCGACCCGGAGGCCGTCGCGCGCGACCTGAACGTCGAGGCGCTGGTCACGGGCCGCTTTGTGCTGCGCGGCGAGTCGTTGCTCATCACCGTGGAGCTGATCGAGGCGCGCACCAAGGGCCACCTGTGGGGGCGCACGTACACCCGGCCCCTCTCCGACCTCCTCTCCATCCAGCAGGAGATTTGCCAGGACATCAACGAGAAGCTGCGCGCCGGGTGACCGGCGAACAGCGTCGCTGGGTCGCCGACCAGCACACGGACAACCGCGAGGCTTACAGGCTCTACCTCATGGGGCGCAACGCCTGGGGCCGCCGCACGCCTGAGGACGTGAAGAAGAGCATCGAGCTCTTCAACGACGCGATCAAGCTCGACCCGACTTACGCTCTCGCCTACGTCGGGCTCTCCGACGCCTACACGACACTCGGCGTCAACCTCCCCCTGTTCCCTCCGGGCGATGTGATGCCGCAGGCGAGGGCCGCCGCCGAGCAGGCGCTCCGGCACGACGAGACGCTGGCCGACGCGCACACCTCGCTGGCCGTCGTCCGCATGACCTACGACTGGGACTGGGACGGGGCCGAGCGGAGTTCAAGCGCGCCATCGAGCTGAACCCGAACTCGCCGTCGGCGCACAACTGGTACGCCTACTATCTCATCGCGATGGCGCGGTTCGACGAGGCCGAGGCCGAGGCCGAGCGGGCTCGCCAGCTCGACCCGCTGTCGCTATTCTTCAACGCGAACAAGTCGCGGACGTTCTTCTACGCGCGGCAGTACGACAGGATCATCGAACACTCTCAGAAAATCCTTGGCACGAACCCGAAATTCCACAACGCGTATTTCATGCTCGGACTCACCTACGCGAAGCGGGGCGATTACGGACGGGCCATCGAGTCTTTCCGAAACGTTCAGTCGCTCGCCGGTGAAAACCCGCTCTGGGACGCGATGCTCGGCTACACCTATGGGAAAGCCAACCAGCGCGCGGAGGCCGAGAAACTGCTGGCCGGACTCAAAGAGCAGTCGCGCAAGGGTTACATCCCGCCCATCTACATGGCCATCGTCTACGCCGGGCTCGGTGACAAAGACCAGACCATCGAGTGGTTGGAGAAGGCCGTTAACGAGCGCGCCGGGATGGTCATCTATCTCAGGAACGAGCCGGTGTTCGAGGAACTCGGCTCGGGACTGAAGGTTCACCCGCCTGCTCGGTCGGATAGGCTTGCAGCCGCTGCGTTAAGCCGCGTGCTCGCCCCTGAATAAATCCGCCAACCCCCCGCCCCGTCGTTGCCCGCGCCCGACACACGCACACGCCCCTCCAACAATCCCCGATAGCTATTAGCGAATGCGTGAAGCCCCGCGCTCCCGGCGACGAGCGGCTTCATTCATGTGCAAACTGCTCTCAGCGGCCCGCCGCGCCTCCCGCCTTTGAAGGCTCGACGCAATCGAAATTGATAGCTCGCTATCGGCGCAGATAGCTCGTCGGCCCGGCCCTGCTGCCCCGCCCGCGCGGTCTAATCCGCAAATAACAGTAAAACTCGGCGCTTAATGGACGCGTGCGCCAAGCCCGACTCGCTGGCACGGGTTTAGCACTAGGTGCTGCACGGCGACGGGCGATGCCCCACACACGTGGGGAGTGCGAGTCGGAGGATGGCCTTCAAGTGACGCCCGCCGCCGCCGCAGTAGTCGTT